>CAWDTY010000016.1:0-1382631 GCA_963805365.1 uncultured Chitinophagaceae bacterium | reverse complement strand
TATCCCTCTTTAATGGCATCTAACATACGCTGGTCCTTTACCACATTATTAGCTCTGTCTAACATAAAACCTATCTCCCACCAGAATGGCAGAATACCATTCGCTTTAGCCGTTTTGGTCGCAAAAGTTGCCCAGTCATCCACAGACCTGTTGTGCATCAACGTATCTTTAGGAACAGGATTGCCGATCCCGGCAATCCTCCTCCAGGATGCATATTCACCCAGCACCACAGGGATACCTTGATCAACAAATTCTTTTCATCTTTCCGAATTCAGTAACAATCGCATCCTCTTCTCCAAAGGTGACGTTGCGCTCCGGCTCAATAGTAGAATGATTCCCAGCCCCCCAGTAGTAAGCCATGTTGCCCCAACTTGCATCTCCATTCGTTAGTATATTAAATGTAGAAGGCGTATAGGAATGTACCTCAAGCATCAAACGATTAGGAACCGGGTCTGCAGGAAGTGTCGTCATCAGATCAGAAGTTTTATAACTATCAGTACTAGGCCCCTGCACAACCAGCACCCGGGTAACTGTTCCTGCCCCCGGTAGAGCGAACTGCCTTGATAAATGTTTCGTGATAACCATTGAGTATGGCCATCTGTTCGGCATTGTCAACCGAAGGTTCATTTGCGCCGGCAAACAGAAGGTGCTCATCAAAATCACGCATGGTTGTAGCAATCTGCTCCCAAATTGCCTTTTCCATCGCATTAACGGAATCTTGCTTTAACGCATTGACATTATTTTCCAGCCAGCCGGCATCACCATGGGCATTCAGTATCACATACATATCATTATCCACACACCATCCAACCACTTCCTTCACCCGCGCAAGCCATGCCGGGTCAATTTTTGCCTTCGGCCGATCGATTAAATGGCTCCAAACCCAGTTACAGGGAATCCGTACAGCATTGAAACCTAATCTTTTTACAAATTTCACATACGATTGGGTTAATTTACTGCTCTGCCAATCACCTTCGTTTGGGGACTCCATGGTATTACCAAAATTTATTCCCATTCCCGTATGCATTTTTGCCGCCAGTTGCATGGCTGTGCTGCTCATGCCGGTTGCATCGGGTGCTTTGGGGCTTGTGTTATAAGACGGGTAGAGAGTAGGCGCTTGAGTAACCTTTACCCGCCTGTTCTGGCCGTTTGATGCGCTTATATCTAAATAGCCTGAGCGGCTGGCTCCTGTACCATTTTCGCTTAAGGTTTTTACCTGGATTGTGACGCTGCCGCTGCTGCCCGTTTTTTTATCTATTTCCAACCACGAAGAAAGGGGGTTATTGACACTCCACGCTGCGTTGGATGATATTGTTATATCGGATGCCCCGCCTTCGGCTGGAAAAGTAATTGCACCTGGAGAAACTGATAACTCGGGTGCGACACCCTCCTTTTTTTTACAAGATAAAAGCGACAGTATCGCTATAAGAAATCCAAAAATGATAGGAGTAGTTTTGATATTATTCATATTTAAAATTTACACTGTTTATTTTAAGAGGTTTTGGTATTTCATAGATTTTCGCAGGCTAAGGAACGGGCGGTAATTCAAGCCCACCATCCCCTAATTTTTAAGTCATACTCCGCAACAATATAGCGCCGTGGCTTACTGATCTTTGTTTGTTTTAAAGTACAGCCTGTGGAAACAGGCCGTTTCTAACGATTGATTACTAATTGCCTTTGCTATATGAAACTTATTTTATTTTTACAACTCTGAAATTATCAAAGCCACCATAAAAGCCGGTAGAAGTAGCTGATGCGCCGTAATTTTTAACCCTTACATTGAGACCAGTTTTACCGGGGCCTAATAAATTTGAGAGTGAGGTAACGGGAGCTCCCCTTCCTTCACCAAGTGTAAGATCGGATTTTAGGAACCTGGATAGCGGGATAGTAACAGTTATCCAACCTTTGGTAGTATAGGCCGATGTAGTTGTTGAAGAAGTTTTCCAGGGCTCGTACAGTGCTATATAAGAACCCGTGAAACCAGTTTGAATACGAAGTGAACCACCGTTCCATGAATTGGGAATATTCATTTCAAATTTCAAAGCCCAATTACCAACCGTGTCAGTTAAATTAGCAGCAGGCACCCACAATGCATCCCCGATGGGTATTTCGCTATTACTTGTACCAGCAGCCAGAGGGCCATCTTTTATAGAAATGAACATGCCTCCTGATTGACCGGTCATTTCAGGGCAAAGTGTTAACCAACCACCTGTTTGGCCAGGATCAGATACCGACAGATTGGAACCACCCCACCATTGCCATCCAAAGGCATCTCCCCATTCAAAATTTCCTAATACGCCGGTTGTGGGACTGTTACGGTACTTAACATCATACATATTATAAACATCATAAACAGTAGTAACAGTACCATAGGCTGTTGTAATAGATGCTGGTCCTGATTGAGATAAAGAAGGTAATTTAAAGCCAACAAAACTTGCATCCGGAGAAGTTACAAAAGAAGTTATCGTAGCACCTGAAAAAGTAAATGATTGAATATTTTTCAAATAAGTACCATACACATAAACAGAATCGTCCGTATTGGCATTTTCGTTGGAGATACCGGTAATTGTAGGTGTAGCCACTATTTTAAAAGTATCCCTGCCACCTTTTGTAATTAACAATACCTCGTCGGTAGGTGTTTGCGCCGGCATAAGAAAACCAAGCATGGTACCATCAAGGTTTGATACTGTCTTTGCGATGGCGTTTCCCGCATAATTAAGGCTTTCAACCAACACTAAATTGGTTCCATATAAAAAAACAGAATCTCCCGGGTTGGCGAATACGTTGGATATTGCCGAAATAACCGGTACGCCTGGCCCCAATTTAAAGGAAAACGTAGTTGTACCTGTCGTTGTTGTATATTCTATCGTATAGAGCTTGCTGGCATCAATTGTTGAAAACATTATGGGCGGTATTTGCACTACTGCACTATTGCTAGAAAATAAAGTGGCGTTAAAAGAAGCAGGTACGCCATTAAATTTTATTTGAATTGCACTTTGCAAATTCTGACCTGTAATAACCACCCACTGGCCATCTGCTACAAGACTATTTAGCGCTGTGTCATTTGGAGAAGCTTCATAATTAACAACTCCTGTAATTACAGGATTTTGGTCTATATTCTTTTTACAGGCAGGCATAACCAATATCAATGCTATCATAGCAAACAATAAAAGAAAACCAGCATTTATTTTATGTATTTTTTTCATAAACATTTATTTTTTATACTTATTTTAAATAAGAACATTCATTAAAAATATTTTACCGGTGCATCGGCCAATTTTGGATTTGCAGTTAACTCCGTTGCTGGTATTTGCAATATAAATGAGCTCGCTGTGGCCGGAAGCACAGTCACAACAGGACCATTGGCATCTGGTGTAGCAACTCCGGCGTCATAATTGAAAAAAGAACGGTTTTGCCCATTTAGAATAGACAACGCTTTTGCCGGCTTCCAATAAGAAAGCCTTACCATGTCGCCCCAATATTGTCCTTCAAAAGCAAGTTCAATTCTTCTTTCACTAAGAAGCGTATCAAGCGTTATGGCTGAAAGAGGGTCAACACCCGCCCTGGTACGCACTTTGTTATAATACAACAAGGCATCGGCATCTGAGGTGGTAGTGTTGTTTCCCAAAATAGCTTCGGCGTATATCAAATACACATCGGCTAACCGTAGCGCAGCATCATGTTCAGGCGATGACCATAAATCCATAAGTGGCGAACTGTTATCTACATCGTTGCCAATAACATGTTTTTTCATACTTGATCCGGTAGCCTTATAACCGCCATTCGCCGCATCCAATTCAGGAAAGTAATCGCCGTTAACCATAAAGGTGGCTTTTCGTCTTATCGTATCTTTATCGGAATACAATAAATACAAGTCGTAAGTAGGTTTCATAGAAGCCCATGCCCCACCTTTTTTGGGCATAATGGCATTGGTTGGAGCATAGTTATTGAATGTATTACCAGCGCCATAGCCGGTGCCTGCCTGCCATTGAAACGCAAATAACACTTCGGGAACATCGTTATTTTGTGCTTTAAACAGGTCGTAATAACTCGGGAATAATGTTTTGCCGCTATTCATGCACACATTTCCCGCATATTTTTTGGCACTGTCCAGGTAAGCCTGGTTGCGTGTACCATTGCCCCCTAAACCGGCCATCGTTAAATATACTTTGCTCAACATACCCTGCGCCGACCATGTAGTTACTCTGCCGGCAACATCAGTAGCAGGTAGGTTTTCTACTGCATAAGTAAGATCGTTCGTCACAAATTTGTACACATCCGGTACTACGATGCGGTTAAGCAGGGGCTGATCAATCAGCTTGCTGTTGTCTTCCACAATAGGTACGGCACCCCAATGCAAAACCAAATTAAAATAGGCATATCCCCGTATAAACCTTGCTTCGGCTATCGCCGCATTTTTATCTGTCGCAGAAACCGTAGGAGGGGCATATTGTTGTATGCCGAGAATAGTATTGTTGCATTGGCCGATAAGGTTGTATAATCCTGTCCATGCATCCCGCACAAAACCGTTAGAAGCCGAAAGGTTTACCGCAAAAAGTTCATTATTATCCGTACCCTGGTATTGACCAGTAGTTCCGTTTCCACTTAAAACATCGCCAAATTGTAAAATGCCATTGGTATGCCAGTTCCAAGGGGAAGCCCCTCCGTAAAGGCTGGCAGTAGCCAATCTTATTTCTTTAGTAGATTGATAAAAATTATTGGAAGCAATTTGAGATTGCGAAGGGCGGTCGAGAAAACTTTTTTTACATCCGGCTACCGCCACCAGCAATAGCAAAGGGATGAATAGTTTATTTATTGATTTCATAAAAATAATAGTTTTTTACTTTGTTAATTTCACATTTACTCCAATGGTATATACTCTTGATTGAGGATAATAACCTCCATCATAACCAGCCTGAAGTGGATTCCAGGAACCAACTTCAGGATCCATACCAGTGTATTTTGTAATGGTAAATGCGTTCGATACGTTGGCATATAACCGAAGTGAATACAGATGCACTTTTGTCAGCATATTTTGAGGCAAAGTGTATCCTATGGTAATGTTTTTACAACGGATAAATGAAGCGTCTTCTAAAAACAAATTTGTAAAACGCAAATTTTCATTTGTATTATCGTTTCTCAGGCTCATAATAGTAGTATTGGGATTGGTAACGTATACATTGTTGAAATCATTCTTGTCACCGGCAGGGTCAACTAAAGCAGTTTTGGCGTAATTTAATATCCCGGTAAAATAATTGGTATTATTTAAAGGGTTCAGTTGGTTAACCGGCAATTGATTATACACTTTGCTGCCAAGGTTTCCGCTAAAGAAAATGTTCAGATCAAAGCCTTTATAATTAAATGAGTTATTGAACCCAAACTGGAATTTTGGCTGTGGTGAACCTAAGAAAGTTTGGTCTCTTGTATCAATAATACCGTCGCCATTTAAGTCTTTAAACATTCGGTCGCCATACCATATACCACCAAATGCATTTGCAATTGGGCGGGGGTTTCCTGATTGGTCGGCCGGCAAAGCATGGCTTTTAAAATCATCGGCAGTAGCAAATATGCCATCATAAATATAGCCGTAAAATGAGCCAATAGGTTGGCCTACTACAGTTTTTGAATTTCCCGAAACAAGGCTGGCATCGTCGCCACCAGCACCTAAGCTCAATACTTTATTAATATTACGCGATACGGTGATATCGGTTTTCCACGAGAAGTTTTTGCTGCTGATATTGGTGGTTCCTACTCTGACATCAATTCCTTTATTGCTCATAGAGCCAACATTTACATAAGGGGCTTGCATTGCACCTGGCGAGTACCCGGTAGTAGTACCGGAATAGGCAGGAAGTGGTACTTTTAATAACAGCCCATCGGTTTTACGATCGTAAACATCTATTGAAAAATTTAATCTCCAGTTAAAGAATGCACCATCTAATCCAAGATTAGCATTTTTTGTTTTTTCCCAGGTAACATTTGGGTTTGCCAAATTTGATTGAAACTGTGCAGTACCGGATAAGCCAGTAGCAACGGTAGAAAGCTGGGTTACATAAGTATTGCTGGGGATTCCCTGATTATTGGTTAAGCCATAGCCAAGGCGCAACTTTAATTCATTAACGGCTTTTACATTTTGCAAAAATTGCTCATTGTTTATTTTCCAGGCAAATGCTCCGGAAGAAGTAGTTGCCCAACGGCCACTAGATGGAAATTTATCGGAGCCGTCCCGCCGTACATTTGCTGTAAATAGATATTTGTCTAACCAGCTAAAGTTAATACGACTAAAATAAGATTCTGAGGCGCCATCACCATAACCACCATTATTTCTTGCAGTAGAAGGATCTCCGCTGGAAATAGATTGCACATTAGCGGAAGGGAAATCTGACCGGCTGGCAAAAACATTTGCCGATTTACTCATATTACTCTCGTGCCCTAATAATACGTTTAGATTGTTCTTACCAAAAGATTTATTATAGGTAAGATAATTTCGTATAACGGTATAAATATTTTTTGAGGAGCTATACGAAGACGAAGTTGGATTAGGAGTAGTGTATTTTCCAAATGTAGTTTGAGGCTGAAAGCTCTCGTTTGAAGAAAAATCAAAATTGCCGGAAACCTCGTTTCTCAACGATAACGCTTTACTAAATTTTATTTCGGCATACGCATTACCAAATAGCTGGTACCTGTAATTCATATTTTTATTTATAAGCGCCATAGCAACCGGGTTTACCACGGGCTGCACCCATCCGTCATTATTAGTAACGCCCCCCCAGGTACCATCAACATTTTTTACAGGAATATCAGGGGTTAACCATAAAGCACTGCTAATAACCCATGCACTGGAGCTATTTACATTTTCAGCAACATTCGCCAATTGAAGGCTTGTACCTACTTTTAGCCAATCGGTTGTTTTATTGTCCAAATTCAACCGAACAGAATATCGCTTAAATCCAGAGCCAAGCGCAATTCCATCCTGGTCAAAATATCCCACGGAAAATAAGTATTGAGTTCTGGCATCGCCGCCGTTTATTGTAAGCGAATGATTTTGCATGGGTGCAGTGCCGAACAATTCATTTTGCCAATCGGTACCTGTGCCCAAATATTTTGGGTTGGCGAATTGAGGCCTGGTATCAAAACCCCACACAACTGCTCTGTCGTTAAGAAATGACGCAAGCTGTTGCAAATTAACAGTTGGAAGCTTTTTAGGTAGCTTCTGAACCCCATAATATCCGTCATACGATATCTGGGGAGGTGCTACGCTGCCCCTTTTAGTAGTAATTACTATAACGCCATTGGTTGCCTGCGAGCCATAAATGGCAGTGGCAGAAGCATCTTTTAATACGTCGATAGATTCAATTTCGGAAGGGTTGATGGTGTTCAGTGGGTTTGCGCCATTTCCAGGGTCGTTTGTTGGTGGAATAATAACACCATCAATAACATACAATGGCGAATTAGAACCACTGATAGAAGATGTACCGTGTATTTGAATAGATACTCCGCCGCCAGGTTGCCCGGAAATCTGCTGCACCATTACCCCCGCCACTTTTCCCTGTAAAGCCTGGTCGAATGTTGCAGGTGATGTTTTGCGGAGCTCGTCACCGGAAACAGAGGATATACCACCGGTAAGGTCCTTTCTTTTTGCTTTTCCATAACCAATAACTACTACGTCATCTAATTGAGAGCTGATTTCAGCCAGCTTTACAAGCATGTTGCCGGTGTTTTTACCGATAACTACTTCTTTTTTTACATGTCCTATCATTGTAATGACGAGAACTTTGCCGGATGCCGCTTCGATAGAAAATTTTCCGGACTGATCGGCAACTGTGAAAACATTGGTGTTTTTTACAGTGATGGTGGCTCCAACAGCGGGATCTGATGTACGTTCAATAATGACCGTACCGCTAACCCGGGAGGTTTGCGCATAAGCGGTTGTGCCTGCAAGGAATATGAACATACCCCAAAGCAGCAATGATAGTAAGCGAATCGTTTTGGTTGATTTCATTTTTTAAATGTTTAATTTGACTAAATTTTTATTACTATTTTTTTCCCTTCATAGAATATTTCCTTATCGCACTTTGCGTCAAAGTCCAGGGTTTTTGAGTTTTTAGGTGTGATGATGTTGATTCGAAAGATCCTTTTTGACAACATCCCATCGAACGATCCTTTGCGGTCATCAACAGTAATTGTCTTTGTTGCTTCCGTGTATTTTATAGGGATAACAGCACTTGATCCTTTTTCATAATTGTAATTCGTTCCTTCATCTTCGTATAACTCGAAGGAAGCATCGGCACCGGTATAAACGTTGAGTGTAATAGTATCAGCCGGCTTTTCTGAAGTGTATTGCAGTGCCGGCCCGAAAGGAATGATGGAACCTGCCTTTACAAAAACAGGCATCCGTTCATAAGGCGCATCGGCAACAATTTTTTGCCCGCCTGCATACCATTTGCCTGAATACAGATCGTACCATCCCGCACATTTTGGCAAATACAATTGCCGGTTTTGTTGTTTAAATTCACAAACCGGATTGATGAGTAATGAAGAGCCGAACATGTACTGGTCGCCGATGTTTAATACCGCGGTATCTTTTGCAAAGTCCATCGCCAGCCCCCGCATGATGGTATAATCATCATGATAAGCCGCTCCGGCTAATGAATAGATATAAGGCATTAACCTGTAACGCAGATTATCATAGTAGAGAAAACTTTTGTAAGCGGGATGTGTTTCCGGGGCGATGTTGAATATCTCACGATAAGGAAACTGCCCGTGCGAACGGAACAAAGGAACAAATGCGCCAAACTGGTACCAGCGTGTATTCAACTCCCTCCACTCTTCTAAACTTTCTGCAGTTGGTTTTTCAAATTTTTCAGGCACAACAAATCCGCCGATGTCCATCGTCCAGTAGGGAAGGCCGGACATAGAGAAATTAACCCCTGCAGCGATCTGGTTTTTCATATCCCGCCACGTGGCTTCCAATATCACCGCTCCAAATCGCCGCAGCATAACGCTGTGAACCTGCAAAACCGGAACGTGTTAATAAAAACACTCGCTTGTTCGGATCCGTTGACACGTTGCCCTTCGTAAATTCCTTTTGCATTTTCTAACGGATAGGCGTTGAGAAATTCTGCGGCACTTCCTAAAGCCGTTGGCGTCATTTGCAAGTTTCCTTTTTTCAGGACTCTACATTGGAAAGAATATCCGGCTCGCTTGCATCCATCCACCAGGCATCAATGCCTTTGCTGTATATTTTTTTATTGATCAGGTTCCAAAAACCTTTCCTGGCATCTTCATTAAAGGCATCGTAAAAAGTAGACACATAACCCTTGGCTATCCAGTCTCGCTGACGGTCTGCAATATTCTTTTTATAAAGCCATCCTTTTTTATCAAATTCATTGTATGCTGAAATGCCTTCATAAAATTTAGGCCACACAGAAATCATGATCCGGGTGTTGTACTTTTTATGCAGCACATCAATCATGCTGTCAGGAGATGGGAAACGTTTTTCATCAAAATCCTGGCTTCCCCATTCAGCTTCTTTCCAGTAGTTCCAGTCCAGCACGATATTGTCAATAGGGATTTTTCTTTTCCTGAACTCAGCTAACAGTAGTAAGAATTTCATCCTGTGTTTTATATCGCTCCCTGCTTTGCCAGAAACCCAATGCCCATTTTGGAACAATCGGCGCTTTGCCCGTAAGGGTTCTGTAACCGGAAATCACTTCATCCATATCGACGCCATAAATGAAATAGTAATCAATTTGTTTTCCTGCTTCCGAGCTGAAGCTGAATGAGTTTTGTTCTTCCCGTGAAAGTGGTTCCTGCCATTTTAAAGCCAGGTAAGATTCACCGCCTTCGGGTATCCATTCAATACGAACCGGAACTTTTACACCAGCTTTCATATTTAACGGAATCAATACTGGTGCAGGGTTCCAGGCTTTACGCCAGTGATCAAGCACCAGTTTTCCATCCAGCCAAACCTTTAATGATCCACCCAAAATGAACCGGAATTGATGAAGGCCGGAAAGATAGCTGGCAAGGCTTCCTTCCCAGGTTACCGCACCCGTGGCAGGGGTAAATTCTTTTGGAAGCTGAATCTTTGATTCTCCCAGGAACTCCATATTGATACTTGTTTCGGCCCTTTCAGTAATTACATCCTGAAGTTTGTCCTTATCATTCGCATAGGAAGCGGTAAGCCAACCCTCCTCATTCTTTTTCGAAAAAAGCTGCATAGCGGAAAGCTGGTGAAACGGTCTAACATCTCCGGCTTTGGTAAGGGAATAATTATCCCAGAGAATCCCATAGTTTTTACTGGAAATCAAAAATGGGATGGCTACTTCCGTATTGTTTTGAAAGAAAGTAACCTGCTGTCCTTTGTAGTTGATGATGCCATCCTGGTGCTGGCCCAGGCCATACCATGCATCATCGTCGGTGGTTTGAAATGTTTGGGTGAGGTGATAACGGCGCCTGCCATCAAAAATGGCGGACTGGAAACTTCGTCCGCCCGTTGGTTTTTCAATCAATATTTTTTTCCCGCTATTGTCGCGAAAACTAACGGCGCCTGTTTTCAGGTTAACAATGGCGGTTAGTTTTTTTGTTTTTAATGTAAGGATTTCATTGGATGAAACCACATTCCAGGATAGATCCGATTTCTTAGAATAAACAGTAACCAGGCTTTGAGCTGCTGCTATTTCTTTCCCCGGGGCTGCAATTACTCTTATAATATTATCTGAAACAACTTCAAGTTTAACAGCCTTTGATATGCCTGTGAAAATCGGATCAGTAAAAACTATTACCCCGTCTTTTGTCTGAATGTAAGATGGAGGTACTGCCAATACGGCATCAATAAAAGCAAAAAAGAGTAAGTTAAGTAGCAGCAATCGAAGTTTCATATACAGTAATCTTTCGCTTAAAAGAATACTGTAAAACTATATCTGATATGCTTGAGTCGGGAGGACAGAGGGTGCAGATTAGGGGTATGCACGTTGCAAATAAGGGATTTTCAGTGTAAGCTGGCAGGAAGCAAGAAATCATTCAGGTGTATTTGCCTTTTTTTGTTTGCCGCTTTTTTAAACGTAGGATACTGACCAATGCTTAATATCGATATTTGTCATTTTGACAATGCCGCACTTCATAAGTTGGCTTGAGGTTTTATAAATTGCAAGAGACCTTAAACATCGTTCTCCTTCTTATCCGCAACATACTTTGAGGGCAGTACCCCGAATTCTTCTTTAAAAGCCTTCGAGAAGTATTTGGGGTCGGTGAAACCCACTTCGTATGCAATTTCGGCAATCGTCATACCGCTTTTCGCCAGCAACTGTGCCCCCCTTTTCAACCGGATTAAACGAATAAAATCTGCTGGCGCCTTGCCGGTTAGGGACACTATTTTTCTATATAAAGTCGCACGGTTCATATACATGTCACGACTGAAATCCTCTACTGAAAACCCAGCGTTATCGATGTTTTTTTCAACAAGCTCCAGGGCCTGTTTCAGGAATTTCTCATCAACCGAGTTTACAGTTACCTCCGCTGGGTTAACTTCAATTTGTTTTTGAAACCTTTTTTGCAACAATTCCTGCTGCGACAGTAAATTCCGGATGCGGGAAGCCAGAATTTCAAAAGTGAAGGGCTTGGTGATATAATCATTCACCCCCGCTTTCAACCCTTCTAATTGTTTTTCCTCACTTCCCATTGCCGTAAGCAGGATGACGGGGATATGGGCCGTTTGCGTTTCGGTTTTAATTTTCCGGGCCAGTTGAACTCCATCCATCAAAGGCATCATAATGTCGCTCACCACGAGGTCGGGATACAGTTGTTTTACTTTTTCCCAGCCTTCTTTTCCGTTGGTTGCTTCTTCTACTTTATACAGCCCTTTCAGGTTATCTTTTAAATAAAAGCGGATATCTTCATTGTCTTCCACCACCAATATTGTTTTTTTCCTGCCGCTTTTTTGAGTTTCCTCAGGTATCATTTGCTCCATCTCTTCCTCTTCTGAAGACACCAGGCTGATTGCAGTGCGGGCTGTAGTATCATAAATCTTTTTTGCCGGAAGTAAAACTGTAAAACAAGTTCCCTGCTCCGGTTCACTTTTTACAGTAATGATACCCTTATGCAACCTGACAAACTCTTTTGTAATGGCAAGGCCAATACCGGTTCCCTGGTTCACCATACTTTGAGGGACATCTGTCTGAAAGAATCGTTCAAAAATCTTTTCCTGCATACCGGCAGGAATTCCAATACCCGTATCTTTTACTTCTATGGCGAGCGTTCCATCATCTTCATTATTCACCGGTGGGATTATATCCGAGGTTGATGCTCACCATTCCATTGTCATGTGTGTATTTAAAAGCGTTGGATAGCAGGTTAAATAAAATCTTTTCAATCTTATCCTTGTCAAAATAAATTTCAAGGCTGTCAATATCAGACGAGAATGAAAACCGTATATTCTTCTTTTCTGCGATATCCGTAAATGAGTCGCTGATATCTTTACTAAAACCGATAATATCACCAATTGCAGGATGCAATTTTATTTCCTGCACTTCCATCTTCCTGAAATCGAGCAGTTGATTTACCAGGCTTAGTAAACGTTTGGCATTGCGCTGAATAAGATTTAATTGCTTTCTTTGTTCTTCATCCCCCGTATGTTTAATGATCTTATCTAATGGCGCAATAATCAGGCTTAACGGCGTGCGAAATTCATGACTTACGTTAGTAAAGAACTTTGTCTTTAGCCGTTCCATGGCATGTGCCTGCTGCACTTCGTAGCGCATGTGAATCCTGTCTAATGTAATGCGCCGGGCAAGCAAAAACAATCCTGCGAAGATCAGCGCATAAATAATATATGCAATAGTGGTTCGCCAAAAAGGTGGTTCAATATCAATCCGCAAAGCTTTAATATCACTCCATAACCCATCCACGCCTAACACTTTTACCTTAAGCGTATAGTGGCCGGGATTCAGGTTTGTAAAGGTAACTTTCCGTTGGGTGCCATCTACATCCAACCAATCTGCATTAAATCCTTCCAGCATGTACGCATATTTATTCTGGATGCTATGGCCAAAATCAAGCGAAGCGAACTCAATGGAAAAAACATTTTCCTTATATTTTAATCCAATACTTTGAAGCCTTGATAATGACTGTGGCAGCAGCACACGGTTATTGATCACCTCACCCGGGTACTACGCTTTTACTTAGTATCTGCAAACCGGTGAAAACAATTTTAGGGCGATAAACAGGTTTCTGGATGTTATCAGGATTAATAATATTAAACCCTGAAGGACCTCCGAAGATCAGTTCTCCCGCATGGGTTTTGAGTGCTGCAAAGTCATTGAATTCACGGTACTGCAAATTGTTCGTCTCATCGTAACCAATTACAGAAAAAACAAGACCAGCTTTGTCTTGTTTTGGAATGGCATTACATATTCCGTTGGGGGTAGAAATCCATAGTGTCTGATGGTTATCTTCAAGAATATTCAATATCATATCATCGGGAAGACCATCGGATGTAGTGAATGTCTGAAATTGTTTTGTCTGCTCATTAAACAAATTCAATCCCTCCCGGGTACCTACCCAAATTCTTCCCTTGCTGTCTTCAAAAAGACAATTAATAGTATTATTGCTTAAATGGCTTTTATCTTTTGAGCTTTGATAAAAAACCGTAGTAGTGTTCCCCTTTTCAAAGACGGCGATCCCCCCGGTTGTACCAACCCATACATTCCCTTTTTTATCCTGCAGAATAGCAGGATATATAGTTGAAAGGCCCTGGGTCCTGCAGCTCTCCCTTGTATTGAATATGTTTAAACCGGTTTGTCTTCCTGTTAAAAATATCCAAACCGCCGCCCAACGTGCCTATCCACAAATTCTGCTCCCGGTCTTCAAATATTTCCCACACATTATCATTCGCCAGGCTCGAAGAATCACCGTCACTATGCCCGTAGCGTGTGAATTGCTGACCGTCGAAGCGGTTGAGGCCGCCAAAGAAGGTTCCTATCCAGAGAACATTCTCATGATCAATACATAAACTTACGATTACGTTATTGCTCAGGCTGGTTTTATTGTTCGGGTCGTGCAGGTATTGTTTAAATGTATTTCGTTTCCTGTCAAAATAAATCAATCCTCCTCCATTGGTCCCAATCCAGAGATTACCGGATTTATCTTCAACAAACCTGTTTATATCGTCATAAGGAAGACTCGCTGCATTCGATTCCTCGTGACGATAAAGCGGAAACCGCACAATGTTGCTGTTTAAATAATTAACTCCGTGTTTATAGGTTCCCAGCCAGATAATTCCGTTATCATCTTTATACAATCCTATTATGGCGTTTTGGCTAAGCGTCCGGGGATTTTTGGGGTCATTGAGAAGATAACTGATACTGAAGTTGTTTTTTTTATTGATCAGGTTTACACCGCCATGGTCAGTGGCCACCCAAATCAAACCATTGTTATCCTGAACGACACCGGTTACCAGGTTCTTGTTAAGCGTGGAAGGAAATGAATTTTCCCTAAATTGTTTGAAGGAATTATACCGTGGTTGAAAAAGAAAAACTCCATTATTAAAAGCCCATGCCCACACATCGCCATCATTATCTATAAAAAGATCATAATGCATTATTCCCTTTATTGAGGCTTTGCAATGCGGTACTGGAGAAAATGATCTTGCTTAAATTTATATCATACTCCTGTAAAAATCCATTCTGATACACTATCCATAATTTCCCATCTTTCGTTTCTTTTATAGAAGTGATTCTATCAGAACTATTGAAGACGGGATTCTGCCTGGAAGAATTTGCTTTTTTACCAGTACCTGGATATAAGTATAGATCAAGATTCTCGTAAAGAAACCAATATCTACCATTGTTTCCTTTTACGACTTTGTTAATTGTACCTGCAGGCAGACCCAGAGATTGTAAATAGCTATAATAATCAGCGTCGAATTTTTCGGTATGAGAATTATAAATACAGCCTCCCCCCATTGTCGATACCCACATCTTTCCACCGGGAAGCTCATAGAGAGACTGAATACTGTTATCAAGCAGCGAAGAGCTGTCATTGTAATTTTTACGAAACACCCTGCAGGAATATCCATCATACCGGTTCAGGCCCGACATAGTGCCAAACCATAAGAAACCATCCTGGTCTTTTAATATGGCATTGACCTGGTTATGCGAAAGACCTGTATAATTGTCGAGTTTGTAAAAATTATAATGCTCACTTTGACCAAAAACGGAGAGCGATGTTATCAAGAAACCAATCCAACAAGGAAAATGTATTAGCCTATATAACCTAAGAAAAAATTTTACACTTCTCATAGCACCATCCTATTTATGTTTTCTCTGAAATCAGGGAGTAAGTTAAGAAATGACCGGAATAAAGGATTTTTTTGCCAAGACACCTTGTAATAGAACATCAATTAAAACCGATAAATGGCGAAATATATGTTTACAATACAACATTTTCAATTCACTTCCACTCTCGGTCTTTAATTTTTTTTAATTTTTTTGCAATTAATCTTATGCGTACATTAATATTCGGTAAGATTCAGTTATTAGCGCGAGCAGAGACCCTTCTTCTGACCCTCGTAGCTTATTTTCAACTGTTAAATCTTTCACGAAATATTCTTTGTCAGGATTAATTTAATTGATTAAAAGCTTATCGATCTTAATTTCATTTTACACCATTTAATAGCTTCGACTGACATGCTTGTTTTCATTTGTTAATAAAGCCTTGCAAGTACCCCTTCAATATTTAGCGATGTATTGGTTTTAATAACCAACCTTACTAATTTCGTTATTGGAATTTCAATTGTGAACAAGAAAATGTAGAAGTATGAATGAAACGCCCATGCTGTTTCCAATAACTCCATCTGAGTTTTGGAAACAAATCAGAATTATTATCGAAGAGACAATGGCTGAAAAATTAAGCCAGCAAAAAGTCTCCCCAACCAACCCCCACCTGCCGGAAAAAGCTTTACTGAAAGCCTCCGATGTTTGCGCAATTTTCCAGATCTCCAAGCCAACACTTTATGAATGGTTGAAACAAAAAAAACTTAAAAGTTTTAAGATCAAGTCACGCAGGTATTTCAATCGTGCAGATATAGTTGCCTTAATTAATAGCAGCCTTTAGCTATCGTCAGGAAGAATAATCATTTCAAAAAATCGTGTGATGAACTGTGAGCAAGCCAACGGGATAGACGTGGTTGGTTATCTTAATTCATTAGGATATCAACCAAAAAATATAAGAGGAAATAATTATTGGTATTTATCTCCTTTGAGGAATGAAAAAGAAGCTTCCTTTAAGGTCGAAAAAAATAAAAATGTATGGTATGACCACGGCTTGGGAAGAGGCGGGAAACTGGTCGATTTTGTGATAGAATTTTATCATTGCGATGTAAGCGAAGCGCTGCAAAAAATATCTTCTTTTCACCCGCAAAAAAACTTTCAAAATATTGCTGTAAGATCGCCGTTACAGTCGCATCAAAGTAGTTTAATAAATGAAAGCCATGCGACAGAAACGTCTATTAAAATAATAGCCGCAAAGCAGCCCATTCAAGACCTTTCGCTTTGCCGCTATTTAATCCAAAGAAGAATTGATAAATCTATAGCTGATAAATACTGTCATGAAGTTCATTTTACTAATGGGGATGAAAAGAAAATGTATAAGGCCATAGGTTTTAAAAATAATGCAGGAGGATATGAATTGCGCAACCAATATTTTAAAGGAAGCAGCTCTCCCAAATACGTTACTTACCTGAACCATAAAGCAAAAAAGATTTCTGTTTTTGAAGGGTTTTTCGACTTCCTGAGTTACCAATCCATGAATAAAAATCAGGAGCATGAACTGACAAACTTTCTTGTACTAAACTCACTTTCTTTCTTCGAAAGAAGCCTTCTTTTAATGGAAAAACATGCAGGCATTCATCTGTATTTAGATCATGATAATGCAGGCAGAAAATGTACAAATATTGCTTTAAAAAGGTCTCTGCAATTTAAAGATGAAAGCAAATTATACAAAGGATATAAAGACCTTAATGAATGGATGATGAACTTCGGAAAATTGGAAAAGAAAAGATATGTCAGACAAACTAAGCGTAGAACTTTTAAAAAATCTTCTTAGCAAGCGGTGTTTTTGTGTTACAAAAACCCGGCTTGCTTTTTCTCCCGTTGGTCGCAAAAGAATAATGCAGAGGATATGATAAGCGAAGCAACCAAAATAAAGCATAAGAACGGAAGGCCTAAGAAAGCTGTTAGGAAGGAAATTATCAGAAGCATACGGTTTTCAAAAACAGAATATTTTATTGTAAAACAAAATGCTTCCAGGTCAGGGTTAAAAATTACTGCTTACGTAAGGCAGATGGCTTTGCAGGGAAAAATTATTTCAAGATTATCTGAAGAAGAAAGGCAACTTGTCAGGCAATTAATAGGGATGGCCAACAACCTGAACCAGCTTACAAAGAAGGGTCACCAGGAAGGATTTCTGACAGCTGTACTCATGTTTGAAAAATATAAAAACTCCATTGATGAACTCCTTGAAAAGCTAAAAGTAAATGATAAGTAAAGTGGTCATAGGAAAAACATTTTATGGCGCCTGCAGGTATGTATGCATGGATCAGAAAAGAGCAATTGTTTTAGCAACAGAAGGAGTAAGGGATTATAATTACAAATTGATGGCAGCAGATTTTGAAATGCAAAAAGAATTGAGACCAGGGCTAAGCAGACCAGTCTTTCATGGTATATTGAGTTTTTATCCAGGAGAAAAAATAGAAGATAAAATAATGATTGAAATAGCCAAAGTATATTTGCAAAAAATGAACATCACAAATACTCAGTACACGATAACAAAACACACGGATAAAAATCATTCTCACCTGCACATCATTGTAAATCTTGTAAACAACAATGGAGAGACAATTAAAGACAATTGGATAGGATTAAAAGGAAAGAAGATAGCACAGCAAATAACAAAAGATTTTGGATTAAAAGAAGCTGTATCTAAAAACCTTTCGCTGACAAATCTTGAAGCATTAAATGAAAAAGAAGGAAACAGGTACATCATCTACCAGGCAATTTTAAATTTACTTCCGCAATGTAGAAATCTTGAAAATTTAAAAGACTTGCTGCTGAAAAAAAACATTGAAACACTTTACAAATACAAAGGGCAGACAAATGAATTACAAGGCATCAGTTTTAAGATTGGAGATTATAAATTTAAAGGCAGTGAGATTGACAGAAAGTTCTCTGTAATAAATCTTCAAAAAACGATTCAGCAAATGCAATCTGTAAAGAACTTAAAACCAGGCAACTCTCCTCTTTCAAGTTTGCTTGTAAAACGAAAACATCATCACCTTAACCCGAAAAGCAATACTAGAAATATTGCTGATTTATTAATGAAGCCGGAACAGAATAATGACCTCTTACCGCATCAATGGAGATTAGAAAAAAAACCAAAGAAGAAAGCCAAAAGATGGTATTTGTAGCTTAAAATTAAAATGTGATGAGTTGTATTTTTTTAGAGGTTATTGTAGAAAGAGAGCACAAGAAATATCGCTCTGTTGAAGAAATTACAAATTAGATCAAGCTTTTTCAGGTTGTACCAACGTGATCAAATTACTTCAAAACTCCCTATAGCAATGATTATAAAAGTCATCATACCTATTTTAGGTGCAGGATAGCAACGCTGTGAGAGCGGTAATACCAATTGTGAGACTAGCATTATTGGCAATTCTAAAAACGGTGAGGATACAGCGAATAAAAATATAAGATAACTATAGAGACTAAATTATCGCATCGGTCAGTGGTATAAAATCATTACAATAATGCAGCAACAGACTTACACTAATTACCCAATCCAACCTCTATAATCCCTACAATAACGTTTTAAAGCTAGGTTAAACTTCAGAAATAACTTGAATATATCTAACTCCTAGATACAAGAAGTTATTTTATTTACGTGAAGAAAATTGTCCATCAGACTGTCAATCAGCCTTTATAAGTAGCTGATAATCAATAACTTTTGTTGTCCCACGAGGATTCGAACCTCGACAAACAGAATCAAAATCTGTCGTACTACCTTTATACTATGGGACAATAGGAGTGCAAAAGTAAGGGTATGAAGTAAAATTTCAAAAAGTGATATGGCGGGGGTTTTATTGCGACGGAAAAGATTCACTTTCTTTCTCTTCGTCTTCCTTTAATTTTTTTATATAATCAAGCGCATCGGGAATTACATCGCACATTATTGTGATGATAGCGCCGGGCCTTACATGATCATAAGCATATTGTATGGCTTCTTTTTCCTTCCGCAGAATAATGACAGGAATATCTTTTGTTTTTCCTTCATTAATACCTTCTACCAAAAGATTTATTATTTCCTCTGCTGTGCGTCCACGCAAATGTTTATCCTGCCTTATAATTATTTCATCAAAATTTTGCCCTGATATTCTTCCAATCTCACGAATATCATCGTCTCTCCTGTCACCGGTTCCGCTGATGATTCCTACTTTGTAGGTGCTGTCCAGCCTGTTTACAAAATCACATAGAAGCGTTAAGCCGGCTGGATTATGAGCAAAATCGGCAAGAAACTTAAAGTTTTTAAATTCGAAAAGATTAAGTCTTCCAGGTGTTTGTGACACTGATGGTATAAATGTATGTAGCGCCTGGCGTATGTCTTCAACTTTAATGTTCCTGAAGAGGTAACAGGCAAGTATAGATGGTAGCGTGTTCATAATATTATGCGTTGCCTTTCCACCAAAAGTTATCGGAATTTCTGAAACTTTTTCTACCCTTATTTTCCAGTTTCCCTTTAGGATGGTAACATAGTCATTTTCATACACCGCTGCCAGTCCCCCCTTGCTGCAATGCTGCTTTATGCGCTTATTATTTTCATCCATACTAAATAAAGCTATGTTGCAATCGAGGTCTTTTTTCATATTATAAACAAGATCATCATCGGCATTTAAAATTGCAAAACCGCTGCGAAAAACCGTCTCGGGTAATACTTGTTTTACTTTAGCCATCTGCTCTAGTGTTTCGATGCCACCAAGGCCAATATGATCGGCAGTGACATTCGTCACAATCGCTACGTTGCAATTTTTAAAGGCGAGGCCATTTCTTAAAATACCACCCCTGGCACATTCGAGTACCGCAAAATCAACTGTAGGATCTTTTAAAACAAACTCCGCACTTTTGGGACCGGTACAATCCCCTTTCATCATCAACTGGTTTTGGATATAAACACCATCGGAAGTGGTAAAGCCAACTTTATAACCCGCAGCTTTACAAATATGGGCAGTAAGCCTGCTTGTTGTAGTCTTTCCGTTGGTGCCGGTAATAGCAATAATAGGGATTCGCCCATCGACGCCTTTTGGATAAAGCATTTCTACAACAGGCTCGGCGGCATTTCTTGCAATACCTTCCGATGGTTCAACATGCATGCGAAATCCTGGTGCTGCATTTACTTCGAGCACGGCACCACCATTTTCCGTCAACGGCTTTTTTAAATCAGATGCCATTATATCGATTCCACAGATATCAAGACCAATAATTTTTGCAATGCGCTCTGCTAAAAAAATATTTACAGGATGTACCTCATCAGTCACATCTGTAGATGTACCACCGGTTGATAAATTTGCCGTAGGCTTCAATAAAACCAATTCACCTTTTGCCGGAATTGTGTCCAAACTATAGCCTATTTCATCAAGCATCTTCTGGGTAAATCCATCAATTTTTATTTGGGTTAAAACTTTTTCATGACCGTAGCCTCGTCTCGGGTCTTTATTAATTTCTTCAATTAACCATTTTACAGAATGCTCTCCATCTCCCCTAACCGAAGCGGGTGTGCGCAATGCTGCACAAATAAATTTAAAGTTGACTACCAGTACCCTGAAATCAAAACCTGTTATATATTTTTCGCAAATAACAGTACGCCCATATTCTCTTGCTGCTTCAAGGGCTTTTTCTGCCTGCTCAAATGTGGTAATATTTGTAGTGGCTCCCTTACCGTGGTTGCCATCTATAGGTTTAATTACAAAAGGATAGCCAACCTGGTCGATTGCACGTTGGACACTTTCATCTCTGTAAAGAATTATTCCTTTTGGCACCGGAACTTCCGCCGCACTAAGCAGGTTTTTTGTTTCTTCTTTATCCCCTGCAATATCAACGGCAATGCTCGAGGTTGTGCCCGCAATAGTAGCTCTTATTCTCTGCTGATGTATTCCATATCCAAGCTGCACAAGACTGTGTTTGTTTAATCGTATATAGGGGATTCCTCTTTTAACTGCTTCATCCACTATACTGCCGGTAGATGGCCCAAGTCTTGTATTCTCCCTTATAACTCTCATACTTTGCACTTCCTCCTCCAGGTTATATGGCAAACCTTTAATGATTGATTCAACCAAACTGAAGGCAGATTTTGCTGCGAATACTCCTACTTCTTCTTCCATATAATCAAACACAACAAAATATTCCCCATGCTTTCCAGTGGTTCTCGTTCTTCCAAATCCCATATCCATACCTGCGAGTGTTTGAAGTTCAAGAGCAACGTGCTCTATTACGTGCCCCATCCACGTACCTTCGTCCACACGTGATAAAAATCCGCCCGGCACTCCTTCACTGCACCTATGTTCGTACAGTCCCGGTAAAAGCTTTTCAAGATTTGCTTTGAAACCTTCTATTTTATTGGTTGGCAATTCTTCCATCTCCTCCAGGTCAAGCTTCATTTGTATAAGCTTTGGGCGGCGAACACTCCAGTAATTAGGGCCCCGCAGCACTTTAATTTCTACAATTTTCATAAAAGGAAAATAGGGTTGATTTTTTGAAAAAGATTCTATTGCTAAATTGTAAGGTATGGAAAATTATGTGCCAAAAAAAAATTCAACATTAACGGCACAATCTCTTTATTTCAATTCCGTTACATTTGTAATTAGTATTTATTTTGACATTGTTTGTAAGAGAAATATTAATTAGAAGAAAAATGAAACAATGTTTTTAGTAAAATTAAATGCATGCAAAATCCGTTGGGGAAACTCTTTGCCATAGGTGGCGCAGAAGATAAGGGCGTAGATCTTGAGAAGGGAGAAATGATTCGAAATAATCTTAATTTTTTTGAGCTGGGAATTCTTCGCCGCATAGTAGAAGAGGCTGGCGGCCCTGAAGTAAGTATAGAAGTGATAACTACGGCTTCTATGATACCTAACGAAGTAGGTGAAAATTACCTGAATGCTTTTGGAAAAATCGGATGTACTAATATTGGCTTAATGCCTATTCGAAATCGCTCTGATGCGATGGAGCCCGAATACATTGAACGCATTAAGAGCTGCGATGTTATCATGCTAAGCGGGGGAAACCAGTTAAGACTTTCCGCAACTTTTGGAGGTACTGAAATTCTCGAACTCATTTTAAACAGATATCACGATGAAAAGAATTTTATCGTTGCCGGCACATCTGCGGGCGCCATGGCTATGAGCAATACAATGATTTACGAAGGCAGCGCTACTACTGCTCACTTAAAGGGCGAAGTAAAAATTACGACGGGTCTTGGCTTTATGGATGACGTAATTTTTGACAGCCATTTTGAAAAACGTGGAAGGTTTGGAAGACTTGCACAAGCAATAGCCAGCAATCCTTCTGCTGTTGGCATTGGGCTTGGTGAAGACACAGGAATGCTCATAACAGGAGGCAATAAAATGGAAGCTATAGGAAGCGGGCTTGTAATGATAATAGACGGACATGATATAAGGCATAGTAATATTGCCGACATTCCTGACGGAAATCCAATCTCAATCGAAAATATTAAGGTTCATTTTTGTGAGAAAGGAAATGGCTTTTTACTAAAAGAAAGAGCATTTATTCCTGATTTCGAAGAATATGAAAGGCAGGAAATACACACACCCGAACAACTTAAGAAGGCTGTATGAAAGAAACCTTAAAGCATCTCTCTAAGTAGCAAAAGATTCAAACTTCATTAACTTTTAACAGGTAGTAGTTTTTCTTCCCCTTTTGAATCAATAGATATCTGTCATTAAGGAATTTGAAATTGTTGATCCCATTTTCGACTGTGGCCACTTTCTCTTTATTAATAAAAACTCCTCCTCCTGCAATCATTTTTCTTGCTTCACCTTTGCTGGAGAAAATTTTTGAATAGGCCAATAAGGATGGCAAATCAGTGTTATCTTCAAATTCACTTCTCTCCATTTCAATCGTCGGCACTCCTTCCATAACCTGTAGTAACTGTTCTTCGTTCAACTCCGTCAACGTTTGAGCTGTATCGTTACTAAACAATATTGAAGACGCTTTTACAGCAAATTCATAGTCATTTTTTGAATGCACGAAGCAAGTAAGTTCTTCTGATAATTTTTTTTGAAGAATTCGCTGGTGTTCATTTCCTCTATGCTGCTCAACCAATTCCTGGATTTCATCCTTGGTCAAAAAAGTAAATATTTTCAAAAATCTCTCCGCATCAGCGTCGGCGGTATTTAGCCAGAACTGGTAAAAACTATAGGGAGAAGTTTTTGTTGGGTCAAGCCAAATGTTGCCTTTCTCGCTTTTACCGAATTTGTTTCCGTCAGCTTTCGTGAGCAACGGGCAAGTAAATGCGAAAGCTTCTCCGCCGCATTTTCTCCTTATCAGTTCAGTGCCGGTTACTATATTGCCCCATTGATCACTTCCACCAAATTGCAGCTTGCAATTCTTATTTTGATACAACCAGTAAAAATCGTAGCCCTGCACTAGCTGGTATGTAAACTCAGTAAAACTCATGCCGTTTTCAGATTCCAGCCTTTTCCGGACGCTGTCTTTGGCCATCATATAATTTATAGAGATATGCTTACCCGTGTCTCTTATAAAATCAAGGAATGAAATATCTTTAAACCAGTCGTAATTATTTACCATTTCCGCCGCGTTAGCTTTATTCTCATTGAAGTCAAGGAACCCAGCAAGTTGTTTTTTTACAGATTCCTGGTTGTAACTCAAGACTTCAACACTAAGAAGATTACGCTCCTCACTTTTGCCTGAAGGATCGCCTACCATACCTGTAGCTCCCCCAACCAAGGCGATAGGCTTGTGCCCATAATTTTGTAAGTGAACCATAAGAATTATCGGTATAAGGCTTCCTATGTGGAGGCTATCTGAAGTAGGGTCAAAGCCAACATAAGCTGTCGTTGGCTCTTTGCAAAGCTGCTCTGTCGTTCCGGGAATAATATCCTGAACAAGTCCACGCCATTTTAACTCAGCAATTACGTCTTCCATATATTTTTTCAAATTGAAACAAAATGTTTATTTAAGCCCGTCAAAAATACTCTACAAAACTAAATAACCCCGCAACGGATTGTTTAAATTCGGGGCTCTAATGTCTTTAAGCCCATTTCCAATCTTCGTATATCTATCTATTTGATGGGCTTCAAAAATGATTCATTTTTCAAATGAGCTTGCGGTAAAGCGCTTTTTTTAAAATCAGGGGCTAAAATGAACGTTCGAATTATTGATAAAGATTTGCTTAATTTTATTGCCGCGATCCCCGTGTTTAGATACAATATATATAAATCAGAATCGTTTTAAATAGCCGGAAATTACGCTGAATCCATCCATAAACTGACTTTTCTTCCTTATGAGAATCTCTCAAATTATAAAGATCACTACCCTATTATTATTTCCATGTATCGGATTTGGGCAGTTCAGAAAATATTCAAATGAATTTTTAAATATTGGTGCAGGAGCACGTGGGTTGGGAATGGGTGCCGCCCAGGTCGCTTCAGTATCTGATGGTACAGCAGGATATTGGAACCCCGCTGCCTTAACCGGCGTAAAGGATGTTCCATCTCTTAACTTCATGCATGCCAGTTATTTTGACAATATTGGTAAGTACGATTACGGAAGTGTCGCAATTCCCGTGGGTGATAATAAAAGAACCCTGGGCCTTTCCCTTTTAAGATTCGCCGTGGATGATATACCTAATACGCTGTTCCTTGTTGAACCCGACGGAAGCATCAATTATGGTAACATCACCACTTTCTCGTCTGCCGATTATGCTCTTTTATTGTCTTTTGCTCAAAAGATAAAGGACCAGGATGACTTAAAAATGAGCTTCGGAGGCAATGCGAAGATCATATACAGGAAGGTCGGTCATTTCGCTTCGGCGTGGGGATTTGGCTTTGATGCCGGTTTCAAATTACAAAAAAATAACTGGAGCCTTGGTGTAGTTGCTAAGGATATTACTACAACATTTAATGCATGGTCCTTTACATTTAGCGAAAAAGAAAAAGAGGTACTTTACCTGACAAAAAATGATATTCCTGTAAAATCAACCGAACTTACTGCACCACGCCTCACTATTGGAAACTCCTATAATTTTAAACTGAGCTCATCAGTAAATATTCTCGCAGAAGCAGATCTCGACTTCACGTTTGACGGGAAAAGAAATACCGTGATCAGTGGTAATCCGGTGAGTGTAGACCCTCACGCGGGACTCGAGGCCTCCATAAAAGACGTTTTTTTTGTAAGGGCGGGTATTTATAATTTTCAGAAAGCCCTGGCAGATGGCGATACTACGAATCAAAAAAAAGTATGGATTTACCAGCCAAGCCTTGGTGCAGGTTTTAAAATAAAGAATGTAAGTATTGATTATGCCTTTTCAAATCTTGCTAACCAATCTAATCCATTGTACACACATATTTTTTCTTTAAGATTTGATCTCACCAAAAAAGAAAATAACTAAGGTTTCAACTAACGAAAATGAAAAAATTATTATTACTTTCTTTCATCTTTATATCGGCAGCAGGATTTTCACAACCTTATTCTAATAGCTGGATTGACTATAGCAAAACTTACTATAAATTTTATGTAGGCCAGGATGGAGTATATCGTATCCCCAAATCAGTTCTAAGTGGTATATCTCTGGGAAATACTCCGGCAGAACAATTTCAACTATGGAGGAATGGCAAGGAAATTCCATTATACACTACAAGCGCTTCAGGGCCATTGGGAGCGTCGGGATATATAGAATTTTGGGGGGTTATGAATGACGGCAAACCAGATACAAAACTTTATCGCGATCCGGATTATCAACTTTCTGATCATTACAGTTTACAGACCGATACATCGTCTTATTTTTTGACGGTCAATCCATCTGGAAATAATCTGAGGTTTACTGATGCACCCAATAATGTCGCAGCCAATACCCTGCCTGCAGAACCTTATTTCATGAACACGCGTGGAAACTATTATAAAAATCAAATTAATGTAGGCTACGGCTTGCCGCTCGGCAGTTATGTTTATTCCTCCTCTTATGATATTGGTGAAGGGTGGACTTCAAATGATATTTTCCCCGGGTATGCACTATCCGCAGGTTTTGATAGCCTGAACATTTACCCCGGCGGGCCAAATGTTTCATTCAGTTTTGGAACCGCGGGAAATGCGCTGAACGGACGGAACATCAGGATAAAGTTTTTTAACACGGTTATTGATGATGAACCGATGCCCTATTTTACCTACATAAAAAAAACGATTAACAATATACCCAGCAGCTACCTCGCTAGTAATGTTTTTCTTGTCATTTCTTTTGAAGATGTATCGGCAGTAACAACGGATAGGATTGTAGTATCTTCCGTTGAGTTGACTTATGCCAGTAAATTTAATTTCAATAATAAAAGCAATTTTTCTTTTGAGTTGCCAGCGACCGCTGCGGGAAATTTTCTTGTAATTGACAACTTTAATTACGGCTCAGCATCCCCGGTTCTGCTGGACATGTCTTCAATGGCCCGGTATACCGGCGATATAATCTCTACCCCTGGGCAAGTAAAATTTGCATTACCCCCATCTTCGGTCGCCCAACGAAAGTTTGTGCTTATAAGCGAAGACCCTTTATTGGTAAATACTGTTACAAATCTATCTCAAAGAAATTTCACGGACTTTAGTGTCGCCGCTAACCAGGGAAATTATTTGATAATCAGTAACCCGGTTTTATACGATAATGGTTCTGGAGTAAACAATGTAGACCTATATAAACAATATAGAAGTTCCGCGGCAGGTGGTGGATTCAATGTTAAAATTTATAATAGCGATGAAATTATCGATCAGTTTGCTTATGGAATTAAGAAGCATCCGGCTGGCATAAAAGATTTTATTCAGTTTGCAAAAAATACGTTTCCTGCGCCACAATATGTTTTTCTTATGGGTAAAGGAATTAGCTATAGTGACTATAGGCGCAATGAAAGCAGCCCTTATGCTGACAAATTAAACCTGGTTCCCACTTTCGGCAACCCCGCGTCTGATGTTTTGCTTTCTTCACCGTATGGCAGTATTATTCCTAATATACCCATAGGAAGACTTTCGGCCATTTCCGGAAATGAAGTAGGTAATTATCTCCAAAAAATTAAGGAGTACGAACAGTTGCAGGCTTCGGGCAATCAGACTCTTGACAACAAGCTTTGGTTGAAAAAAGTTGTGCATGTTGTTGGTGGGAAAGACAGCTCTGAAAGTGACCTTTTCAAATTCTACATGAACGGGTATAAAAAAATTATTGAAGACACCCTGTATGGTGGCAATGTTGAAACATTTGCAAAATCGTCCAATTCTGCTGTACAGCTAATTGCGGGACAGCGAATCAACGAGTTATTTAATGAAGGAATAGGCCTTTTGTCTTACTTCGGGCACTCATCAGCAAATACGCTTGAATTTAATTTAAATGACCCTACTTTTTATTCAAACCAGGGCAGGTATCCTTTTTTCGCGGTAAGCGGTTGCACCGCCGGGAATAATTACATCTTTGATCCGTTGAGAATCACTCAAAATAATCTATCTATATCAGAAAATTTTGTACTCGCCAATCAGCGCGGTTCTATAGGATTTATGGCGAGTTCACATCTTGGTGTACCGCCATATCTTAATAATTATGACGACCAGTTTTACAGGCAGTTGAGTATAGAGAATTATGGAAACAGTATTGGAAATGATATGAAAAATATTATTACCAATCTTAATGGCGGAAATAGTTCTATAGACTACCTGACCAGGGCCAACCTCGAAGAAATTGCTTTACATGGAGACCCGGCTTTAAAAATTAACCCACATCCTAAACCAGATTATGTGGTAGAAGACCAGGAGGTTATTATAAATCCTCCGTTTATTTCTGTGGCAGCAAATAGTTTTGTTCTCAATGCAAGAGCATTTAACATTGGCAGGGCAATTGAAGATTCTGTTATTTTCGAAGTCAAAAGAACCTATCCAAACGGTACAACAGATATATTGATTCGCAAAAGAATTCCAGGCATAAAATATGCCGACTCTGTAAGTCTTGTTGTTCCAATCATTTCTGCGAGAGATAAAGGCCTTAACAAAATTACCGTTACCATTGATGCAGATAACGAAGTAAATGAAATTTCCGAAAGCAATAACAGTATTGTAAAAGATTTATTTATTTATGAAGATGAAGCAAAACCTGCCTATCCCTATGATTATGCAATTGTAAACGTAGGCAATCAGAAATTGTACGCCTCTACTGCAAATCCGGTAAGTGTTCCGAAGGATTATACTATGGAAATTGATACCACTTTGCTCTTTAATTCACCTTTAAAAGTTTCCAAAACTGTAACCGCACCCGGCGGAGCAATTGAATTTGATCCCGGCTTCAGCTATACTGATAGTACCGTTTATTACTGGCGTGTTTCACTTAAACCCACCTCCGGTTTAGCGAGTGATTATCATTGGAACAGTGCATCATTTATTTACCTTGCCAGTAGTTCTGTTGGTTCGAATCAATCGCACTATTACCAACATTTAGGTAGTGATACACAAAACATAAGGCTTGACTCTATCTCACGACAGTGGAATTTTGGACAAATTCAAAACATTATTTATGCAAATAACGGTGTGTATCCAACCGCTGGAACTACCGGGGCTGATTTTCTTGTTTCAGTAAATGGCAGCGATTTTACAAGAGCTTTCTGCGGAATAAATGGGCTAATATTTTCTGTAATTGATCCGCTTACTCTTAAACCATGGCTTAATGTATTAGGTACACCGCAAGGTTTATATGGTAGCGATCCGGTGTGTAACAGCACTAGGATCGGCAATTTTCAATTTAATAATCTTACCCAGGCTCGAAGGAAAATTGTAATGGATTTTCTTGACTCCATTCCCGATAATTATATTGTTGTAGCCCGTTATATTACCGGTACCGATCCCACGTTGAACACCTATGCCGCCGAATGGGCATCCGACACGGCAGTTTATGGAATAAATAATTCTTTGTACCACAAGTTAAAATCTCAAGGTTTTGTACTTATTGATTCATTTGATCGGGCAAGGGCTTTTATTTTCACCTATCAAAAAAATAACCCGGCTTTTCAACCTGAATTTGTTTTTTCACAAGGCCTTTATGATAAGATTGAGCTTAGCAAAAACCTTATCACCGCAGACTCATTGGGATATATTACATCGCCAAAATTTGGGCCGGCTACTATATGGAAACAAATGCATTGGAGAGGAGCCAGCCTTGAACCGAATTCGCCCGATAATCCCAAAGTTCAAATAATTGGAGTTGACACATTAGGCAATCAATCCATTCTTTTCGCAGTCGACAAAACTATGCAGGATGTTGATATATCTTCTGTAAATGCAAAGCAGTATCCATATATCCAGTTAAAGATGCGCAATGTCGACAGCATAAAATATACGCCTTACCAACTATCGTATTGGAGATTAAACTATGACGCAGCACCTGAGGGCGCACTAACACCAAGCTTATTCTTTTTATCAAAAGATACATTGCAGCAAGGGGAGATATTCCATTTTGGAATTGCGTTTCAAAATATCAGTTTACCTGCATTTGACAGCGTTAAAATAAAGCTGGCCATTATCGACGCCAATAATGTAACGCACTTAATTCAGTTACCAAGGGCTAAGCCTTTAATAAGCGGAGATACTATCATACTGAAATACGACATTGATACAAAACCGTATCCCGGAGCAAATATTTTATTAGTGGATTTCAATCCTGATAACGATCAGCCGGAACAATACCACTTCAACAATTTCCTTTATCAAAATTTTTATGTCCAAGGCGATAAATACAATCCTTTATTAGATGTAACATTTGATGGCCTGCATATTCTGAATCGCGATATTGTATCTGCGAGGCCACATATTCTCATCAAATTGAAAGATGAAAACAAGTCCCTGGCACTTAACGATACCTCTTTGATTAAAGTCCAAATTCGCTTCCCGGATGGGTCCTTGAGAACCTATAAATTTGATAATGATACTTTGAAATTCACACCGGCAAATCTATCAAGCGGCGAAAATACGGCCACGATTGACCTCTCGCCCTCACTTAGTGGTGATGATGAAGAGTATGAATTGATTGTTTCAGGAAAAGATGTTATTGGCAACCAGGCGGGTGAATTAGATTATCATATTAATTTCAGGGTGATTAGTAAGCCTATGATTTCAAACTTGCTTAATTATCCAAATCCTTTCACTACATCAACGGCGTTCGTATTTACAGTTACCGGCACCGTTATACCTCAAAATATACGCATACAAATATTAACCATTACCGGAAAAATAATCAGAGAAATTACCAAAGATGAATTAGGGCCACTTCATATCGGACGAAACATCACAGAATTCAAATGGGATGGCACCGATATGTACGGGCAAAAAGTAGCAAATGGAGTTTACCTGTACCGGGTTCTTACGAATCTAAATGGTAAATCGTTGGAGAAGTTTACGGATAATGGGGACAACACGGATAAATACTTTACCAAAGGATACGGAAAAATGTATTTCATGCGATAAGAATTGATTATAACAACCCTTTGATAAAAGCTTTTGTCTGTGGCGCCAGGCAAAAGCTTTTATTATTAGTGATAAATAATATAATTACTTACATTCATGATATGACAATTCACTTGTGAAATATCAAACAATGAACTATACAATTGAGTAATAAAGCCTCTACCGTTTCGCAACGTAAAATATACTTTCCTCAACTAGATTCTATAAGAGGAATGTCATTCCTCGCCATTTTTTTATACCATGCTCTTCGCATTTCGAATAAAGACTTCTTTCTCTCCGATTTTATAATTTATCTCTATGGTAATTTACCCCTTGCTATTGACGTATTTTTTATTTTATCCTCTTTTCTATTAACTTATCTCGCCTTAAATGAATATAAAAAAAGAAATAATTTCTCCTTCAAAAATTATTTTACAAGACGCATATTGAGAATATGGCCTCTTTATTTTTTTATAATGGTTATGGCCTTTCTTATTTTTCCTTTAATAGCGAACCGCTTTGGTACATCTCTTACGTTGCCAAACCCCTTGTATTACTTATTTTTTATTGCAAATTTTTATACAATCGATCATGTATTCTTCCTAAAATTCCTGTGGACAATTTCAGTTGAAGAACAATTTTATCTCTTTTGGGGAGTTTCGTTGCGGTTCCTAAATAAGAAATTAAAAATTATTATAGCTGCCCTCTTTTTGCTGAGCGTTTCTTCATCTCTGTATGCTATCATAAATAGAAGCGGCAATTATTATTCTACGGTTACTTATTTTTTTGATTTTGCATGTGGCGCTTTGGCTGCTGTATATATCTTTTCAGAAAATTGGTTAATTGTCAGGATGAAAAAATTATCGCAGGCAGGCACTTACTTTTTCTACAGCTACATTTTTGTTCATTTTATTTTATTTTATTTTCTTAATGCAAATACAACTGGAGTCGCAAATGATATTACAGCGCTCTTGAACCGCTATGTTTTTATTATCTACATTTCTCTTTTCATAATTGAACAAATGGTGAATGATCACCGCACTTATATATTTGCCAAAAGCAAATTCCTGATCTTAACCGGTAAATTGTCCTATGGGCTATATTGTTTCCACGGAATTACAATTACTTTCTTAAACCTGTTATTTCAGCATTTTAAAATAGAAATTTCGAGTTGGTTATTGGTGGTTATTTATTTCTTGGTTAACTACTTAATTGCGGCAATAAGTTATAGTTATTTAGAACTTCCTTTTCTTAAATTAAAAAACAAGTGGCGAAGAATTTAATAAACTATATCAACCCTCTTTGTGGAAATTAATATAATAACTTCGCTCCATTATGAAGGAAGAAATATATGACGTAATAATTATTGGAGGTGGCCCGATTGGCCTTGCATGCGGGATTGAGGCAAAAAATGCAGGATTAAAATACCTGATTTTAGAAAAAGGAGCGCTAGTGAATTCATTGTTTAACTACCCAGTAAATATGACCTTTTTCAGTACAAGTGAAAGGCTGGAAATCGGGGGTGTCCCATTCGTAAGCAATAATGCGAAGCCCACACGCAACGAATCTTTAGAATACTACAGAAGAGTAGCTGCGTCTTTCAATCTTAATGTACATTTATTTGAAAAGGTTGAGAACGTTTCATCGTCGTTGGAAAAGTTTGTGGTAAAAACACCTAAAGATGAATACACATGCCACAACATAATTATAGCAACAGGGTTCTACGATATACCTTACCTTTTAAATGTAAAGGGTGAAGAGCTTGCAAAAGTTAAACACTATTATGACGATCCACACTTTTATGCGTTTCAAAAAGTATTAGTTGTAGGTGCAGCTAACTCCGCCGTGGATGCAGCTCTTGAAACATGGCGCAAGGGAGCCGAAGTAACCATGGTAATAAGGGGAGATAAAATAAGCAATCGGGTGAAATATTGGGTGAAGCCGGATATTGAAAATCGAATTGCTGAAAATTCCATTAAAGCCTATTTCAATTCTACTCTTTCTGAAGTAAGACAACATGAAGTAGACATCAAAACGCCTGACGGCATTGTAACCGTTAAAAATGATTGGGTAATTTCAATGACTGGTTATCAGCCGAATCTTGAATTTCTAAAGAGCCTGGGGATTCAACTTTCAGCCGATGAAATATGCAAACCTGAATATAGCGAAGAAAATTACGAGAGCAACATAAAAGGGATTTACTTAGCGGGCGTTATATGCGGGGGCATGAATACGCATCGTCTTTTTATTGAAAATTCCAGGGAGCATGCCGAGAAAATAATCAAAGACATTCGTGGCAAAAAGCAGTCGTGAGTTTGCCAACTGCTATTATGGAGGGATTAAAAAAGAATCAAGGGATTCCAAACTGCGAAACATGAATTCACATCTCGTCCTCTTTTTCTAAAATCCTTTTATAGCGTTTCTCGCTCAACAGGTATGTAAAATGGGTAGCAAAAAATCCAATTAAAATAGAAATAACGAGTAAGAAATAAATTAAACTTTGCCCTCCGGTTTCCCATAATTCCGTGAGCAATTTTGTAAGAAAAAAAATAACAAGAAATGAAACAACAGTCCAGGCTATTGTAAATTGCAGATAATATTTCCACCTAGGCCCGCTCTTTTGCTCAAGCCAATGTTCAATAAAGCGTTTGTCCTGCTTTGTCATTATATTCCCACAGGGATTTCTATTTCTCCTTTCATATAAAAAACACACTCGCCTGCCATGGCTACTCTTTCTCCAAGCTGTTCGCAAAAAATTTCGCCTCCACGTTTTGAAAGTTGCAAGGCTTTCATTTTTGCTTTGTTCAGTTTTTTGCTCCAGAATGGAATTAACTGCGAATGGGCAGAGCCTGTCACGGGATCTTCATTCACGCCTGCTGTCGGTGCAAAAAATCTTGATACAAAGTCAACTTCATTTCCGGGAGCTGTAATAATTATCTTATGCCCCGTCTTTTGTATTAAGGCAAAATCAGGAGTACAATTCTTTACAGTGTCTTCGTCTGGCAATAACACTAAAAGATCCCTATTTTTATAAAGCCCCAAAATATCTACTCCGCCAAGTGCATCTTTCAATTGCAACGGTGGATCATTAAATACTTCTGGCTCCCACGAAGGAAAGTCCATAATAATAAGTCCATCTTTTTTGGAGACCCGTAATACCCCACTTTGTGAATGAAAATTTATAACGGGCTTATCAAAATTTAATATATCAAATAATACAAATGCCGATGCCAGGGTTGCATGCCCGCAGAGATTGATTTCCACCAGTGGGGTAAACCAACGTATTTCAAAATCAGTTCCATCTGAATCTTGTAAAGGAACAAAGAAAACTGTTTCGCTAAGATTATTTTCCAAAGCTATCTTTTGCATTAGTTTTTCATCAATCCAATTTTTCAAAGGTATCACAGCAGCAGGGTTCCCTCCGAAAAGTTTGTTAGTAAAAGCATCAATCTGGTATAGGGTCATTTTATATTTTTAGCTGTTTAAAGGAATTATCTAAATACCTTTTCTATTCCTCCATCATTTCTTTAGCCGCCTCTTTTATATCTTCTACATTAGGTTTACTGAAGTAATCACCATCGCTTCCATAAGCAGGCCGATGGGCCTTAGCGGTTATTGTGCGGGGCGCAACATCCAGCCACCGATAACCGCCCTGTTCTTCCATCACTTTGTTGAACATATAAGCCGCGGCACCGCCGGGAACATCCTCATCTAAAAAAATAATCCGATTCGTTTTCTTAAGAGAGTCAACAATGTTATGGTTAATATCGAACGGCAGTAACGTCTGCGCATCTATTATTTCACAACTTATTTTGAGCTTCTCAAGTTCGTCGGCGGCTTCCTGAATTATTCTAAGCATCGAGCCGTAGGATACCATAGTTATATCAGTTCCTTCCCTAATTATTTCGGGAACTCCAAGAGGTATTGTGTACTTGGTCAAATTGGATGGCAATTTTTCCTTTAAACGATAACCATTCAGGCACTCAATCATAATAGCAGGATCATTACTTTGAAACAAAGTATTGTACATTCCCGCCGCCTGAACCATATTTCTTGGCACGCAGACATACATTCCACGAAGCGCATTTATTATCATTCCAAGCGGTGAACCGCTATGCCAGATGCCCTCAAGGCGATGGCCTCTCGTACGCACAATTAATGGTACGCTTTGCTGGCCTACAGTGCGATAATGTGTCGTGCAAACATCATCACTTAAAGGCTGTAACCCGTATAATAAATAATCAAGATATTGTATCTCGGCAATGGGCCTTAGCCCGCGCAAAGCGAGACCTATACCCTGCCCCATGATAGATAACTCACGAATTCCAGAATCGAAAATCCTGCTTTCTCCATATTTTTCCTGAAGTCCACTGAAGCCCTGGTTTACGTCCCCTATATGACCTAAATCTTCGCCAAAAGCGACTATTTTGTCATTTACTTTAAATAGCTCATCGAAGTACTTATTAAGTATTTCATAACCATTAATCATTATAGAGTCCTGGTTATAACTTACAGGTGTTTGTTTGATTCTTATTGCCGCTTTTGGGCCTTCATTGTAAAGATGGGAATCATATATTTTTGAGTACTGGTTTTTTAGGTTTAGATAAAACTCTTTAAGTTGTGCACGGGCAGATGAAGATTGAGCAAGTTCAACGGAATCAGCCAGCGTCTTCATTATATCCCGACGCATCGGCTCATGAATATTTTTTAGGTTATCCGTCATTTTTTTTACGACAGTATCCTGGTTTTCATTGGCCACTTTTTCCATAAAGTCTGCGACGTCATTTACTTGTTGTTTTAAAGGAACGATGTAATTTTCCCAGGCTTTGTTCCGGCTCTGTTTTACAAATTCTTTAGCAGCATACTCAATCGTGTCCAATTCAGTGTCTTCCGCAAGGGCATTAGCGATAAGCCATTCTCTCATTTGTTTCTTGCAATCCCATTTTTTCTCCCAGTCGAGACGCTCAGGAGTTTTGTAACGTTCGTGGCTACCTGATGTAGAGTGCCCCTGCGGTTGCGTTATTTCTTCTACGTGAAATAAAGCGGGAGTATGTGTTTCGCGGATATGTTTTATAGCTCCTTCGAGTACCTCACACATGCCGGCATAATCCCATCCTTTCAGCTTGTAAATGTTTATTCCATTTGTTCCCTCTTCCTTTTGCAAGCCTGAAAGCGCTTCCGATATTGATGATTTTGTTGTTTGAAATTCTTTTGGAACCGAAATGCCATACCCATCGTCCCAAACAAATACTGCAAGAGGTACTTGCTGTACACCGGCAGCATTCATAATTTCCCAGAAGTGCCCTTCGGAAGTAGAAGCATCTCCTATTGTGCAAAAGCAAACTTCATTTCCATTCGTACTTAAATCGGTCATTCCATGAAAAGAATTTTCGGACCTGAAAATCTTTGAGGCAAGGGCAAGTCCCAGCGCCCGGGGCATTTGACCTGCAGTAGGCGCAATATCCGAAGTAACGTTTTTCATTTGTGAAATAGGCAACCAGTCTCCATTTTCATCCACAAACCGGGTGGCGAAGTGTGAGTTCATTTGCCTGCCTGCACTAAAGGGATCATGATTTATATCGGTATCGGCATACAATTGCGAAAAAAATTGCTCTATTGTTGCTAACCCGGTCGAAAACATAAAAGTCTGGTCGCGATAATACCCGGCCCGGAAGTCTCCCGGCATAAAAAACTTAGCCATCGCGACTTGCGCAACTTCTTTTCCGCCGCCGAAAATGCCGAATTTTGCTTTTCCGGTCAATACTTCTTTTCTACCCAGCAGGCTGGTCTCGCGGCTTTCACACACAATGCGATAGTCCTTTAACACTTCCTTTTTAAAATTATCAAAAGATAACTTTTCGGAAATAAAGGCTTCAGTTTCAGGAGTTGTATCCATGGCGCAAAAATATTAATAATGAATGATTGTTAAAAATGAAATAACCTTCTCACAATTTGCAACCTTTTCAACCGTTTTATTATCTTTGAAGTCGTTTAAATTAAGCAAATGAAAATAGTTTTTACCTTATTATGCGGACTTGCTTTTTCGTACGCAACAATAGCTCAAACAAATACGAATACCAAAAAGAAACTTAAAACGATTAGTTCTGCCACAACGACTCAACAAACTTCATCCGTTTCTTCAGTTGCGACTACAGTTGCAGATTCCTCCAAACCAGCGCCCGAAACGCTCAGTCTCGTTGAAACTGAATATGATTTTGGGAAAATACCACAGGGGAAACCGGTCACTCATGTTTTTGAATTTAAAAATGTGGGTACTGTACCTTTTTCACTTGACAATGTTCAGGCTAGCTGTGGATGTACAACCCCCGAATGGAATAAAGACGTTGTAGCTCCGGGTGCCACTGCAAAAATTATTGTAGGCTACAATGCACAAAATGAAGGTACTTTTACAAAGCCTGTCACTATAACTTACAATGGAAATCAAAGCAAACAAATCATTATAAAAGGAGATGTTTGGAAAACCCCGGTAAGCTCTGCTCCTGAAAATACAAAAATTACTTCTTTAAAAGATGAACAATAAAACAAAAACACTAAAAAAATAACATGAAAAAATTACTATTCGCAATCCTTGCCTTTTCGTCAACTTCATTATTTGCCCAAAAGAAAGCAGACGATGTTGCAAAGCTCGATGTTCAAACCTATGACTTAGGTAAAGTAAAACAGGGTGTTCCCGCAACGGCAACATTTGTTGTTACAAATATTGGTTCAGAGCCTTTGCTGATAGAGCAGGCGAGCCCTACCTGTGGTTGTACCATTTCTGATTACACTAAATCTGAAATAGCTCCGGGAAAAACAGGTTATATTAAAGCGACTTACAATGCTGCAAATCTTGGCCACATTGATAAGACACTTACTGTAAAATTTGCAGGGGCAGATGATATAAAATCAATAAAGCTTACAGGAGATGTTCTAGAACCTGCAGCTTACGATAAAGCAGTAGCTGATGGTGAAATTAAGAAAACTGACGCAGCCGTTTCTACTTCCAAGAAGGAAAAGAAAGAGAAAAAAACGGTAGCTACTGCTTCAAAATCGTAAAATAATTTTTTACAAATACTGCCCCCCTGCCGACAGCAGGGGGGTTTTTATTACCAACAGTTTTACTTGTAAAAAAATACCTGAGGCAGATCAGATATTTTTTATTTCGGCAGTCAATTCCTGTAATACTTTTTTTGCATCGCCAAACAGCATGGAAGTCTTCGGCTGGAAAAACAATTCGTTTTCTATGCCGGCATAACCAGGCTTCATACTTCTTTTATTTACAATAACGTTTTTGGCCAATTCAACTTCAAGAACCGGCATCCCATATATCGGCGACGATGGATCGTTTTTCGCGGCAGGATTTACTACATCATTTGCACCAAGAACTAATACAACGTCAGTTGATTTAAACTCATCATTCGCTTGATCCATTTCCAATAAATTTTCATAATCAACATCGGCTTCTGCGAGTAATACATTCATGTGCCCGGGCATGCGACCAGCCACCGGGTGAATAGCGTATTTCACTTCAACACCCTTTTCACTCAAAAGTTTCTCAAGTTCGTGACAGGAATGTTGGGCCTGGGCAACGGCCAGGCCATATCCCGGCACTATCATCACTTTTTTTGCATAAGCCATTATCATGGCAGCATCACTCAGTGATATTTCTTTATAACTTCCAAAATCACTTTTTACCCCATCAGCAGATTTTGCAGATCCGCCAAATGAACCGATTAATACATTCTTCAGGCTCCTATTCATTGCCCGACACATTAAAATAGTGAGTAACGTTCCTGCTGCGCCAACAAGGATGCCGCCTGTGAGCATTGCTTTATTATTATATAAAAATCCGCCGCATGCTGCGGCTACACCGGTAAAAGAATTCAAAAGTGAGATCACAACCGGCATGTCTGCACCGCCTATGGGCATTACAAAAAATACACCATATAAAAGTGCGAGACCCACTGTTATAAAGAATGGAATATTTACTCCCTTTACATTTGATGTATAGGTGAATATTGCTGCAGTTAAAACCAATGCCAATATAACAAGATTGAATATATGCTGGCCTTTGAATGAAAAATCTTTAATCTTTCCGCTAAGTTTCCCCCAGGCTACAATACTTCCTGCAAAAGAAACACAGCCAATGATGGTACCTGCTATTATAGTCAGGAAATGGCCTCCAGCTACTACATCATAGAACCAAGTAGAATTAAGCATCCTGTTTTCACGAAATAAATAATCAAACTCTACTATCGATATCAGTGCTGCGCATGCACCACCCATTCCATTGAAGAAACTTACCAACTCGGGCATAGCGGTCATCTTTACTTTCCTGGCTGTAAGGGTGCCGATGATACTTCCTATAAGAAGTCCTCCAAATATCCATCCATAGTTTCCCAATTTTTTTCCGTGATCCTCATACAAAAAAATAGTCCCCACTATTGCAATCGCCATGCCGCCCGCTGCAATTAAATTGCCCCTCCTCGCAGTGGCCGGATTGGATAACATTTTTAACCCAAGAATAAAAGTGACAGATGCGATAAGATAACAGAGAGGTAAAATACTGATGTCCATTAATAGGTTGATTCGTTATTTAGGTTGGTTGGTTAATTTGTATTATTTGCTGACTATTTTTTCTTCTTAAACATTTCAAGCATTCTGTCTGTGACAACAAAACCACCAACTACATTGAGTGTGCCGAGTATTACCGCGAGGAATCCAAGGACCAGGGCAATATAGTTATCACTTTCAGCTTTTCCCATCACTATTATCGCGCCTATGATTACAACTCCATGTATTGCATTAGCGCCGCTCATTAACGGAGTGTGTAATACACTAGGGACTCTTCCTATAATTTCTATTCCCAAAAAAATCATAAGAATCACTATGTAGATCAACTCGACATTTTGATTTATAAAATTTAGCATTGCCTGCATACGATAGATTTTAAGAGTCTGCTTTTTCTCCTTAGGAGAAGGGTTGAGATAAGGCCGCTTTTACCCTTTCATTGACTACCTCCCCCTTGTGAACGATACAAGTTCCTTTTACGAGATCATCTTCAAAGTTTAAGTTCAACGCACCGTCTTTGTCAATTATCAACTGCAGAAAGTTAAGAATATTTTTGCCATACAATTTACTCGCGTCATAAGGCATGCTTGCCGCGAGCCTTGAATTTCCAACAATACTTACACCATTATACCTTACTATCTCTTCGTCCTTAGTGTTACTTGTATTGCCCCCTGTTGCTGAAGCCAGGTCAATAATCACTGATCCGTTTTTCATGCTGTGCAGCATCTCTTCCGAAATCAACACCGGTGCTTTTTTTCCAGGTATCTGAGCTGTGGTAATTACAATATCAGCCTTCGCAACACTTTCAGCAATTTTTTCCTTTTGTTTTTTCAAAAACTCTTCCGACTGCTCTACGGCGTAACCCCCCGCTTCACTTGCATCGGCAGCACCTTCCACTTCAACAAACTTTGCCCCAAGACTCATTACTTCCTCCTTAACCGCCGGCCTTGTGTCAAATACTGATACCACGGCACCGAGCCGCCTCGCAGTAGCTATGGCCTGTAGGCCAGCTACTCCGGCTCCCAGAATTAATACTTTTGCCGGAGGAATACTTCCTGCGGCAGTCATAAACATGGGGAAGTATTTTGGAAATAAATTAGCCGCAAGCAATACAGCTTTGTAACCTGCAATATTTGCCTGGCTGCTCAATACATCCATACTTTGCGCACGGGTAGTGCGTGGAATCATGTCAATACTAAAAACGGTTATTTGTTTTTCGGCACACTGCTTAATAAAGTCAGTGTTGTATAATGGTTGAAAATTTCCGAGTATTATTTTCGACTGAAGATTTTCTATGTCAATGGACTCGGAATTCATTGACAAAATAATATCAGCGGTTTCAAGAAGTTCACTCCTTGAAACTATTGCTGCGCCAAGTTCTTCGTAGGTCACATTTTTGGCAAATGCATTTTCACCTGCATCACTTTCTACAATTATATTTACATTGTTCTTTTTTAAAATTCCCAGATGTTCGGGTAGCAGGGAAACTCTTGTTTCAGGATCAGCTTCTTTCAGTACACCTATTTTCATAGTTAATTATTCCTGTCAAATTAGTAATTATTATCTATCTGTAACTCTTGGTAACAGAACTTGTTCAGTTTTTATCTTAGTTTCTTATTAGCAACTTTTATGAAGGTAACAAAGCTTTCTTCTTTGAGGCAAAATGCTTTAGAGTTCTATAAATTATTTTTTCTTTTTGAAAATAGCCACGACAGCAATTCGCTTTCAGCAAAGGCATTGTTCCAGCTATCATGCCCCACTCCCGGATATTCAGTATAGCGTACATCGGCGCCGCCTCTCTTAAGCCGCCGATAATAGGTTCGTGAATATTCCGGTTTTACCACGTCATCTTTTTCTCCATGAAATATCCATAAGGATACTTTTTTCTCGTAGCGCTTTGTGAGTCCCGGATTACCCGCACCGCACATTGGAAAAGCTGCCGTAAAATAATCCGGATATCTGCCCAGTAAGTCGTAGACGCCCATAGCTCCTTGCGATAATCCTCCAATATACATCCTGGAAGAATCGGCGATACCAGAGATTAACAAGCTATCTAAAAGACCTTTAACAAGTGCTGCAGGAACAGCAGCATTTTTTTGCAAGGGAAAAATGACGTCTGTCAATTTTCCGGTGGAATCTCTTTTATCTTCAAAATAAACCCATGCCTTATCCGCAGCGCACTGGGGAAATATTACAATTGCAGGATATTTTTTTCTAATACTATCGCGAAGAAACAATGAGCCGCCATTTGCCAACTGGCTTGAATTATCATTTCCCTTTTCGAAAGCGCCATGCAGGAAAACTACCACCGGGTACTTTTTACTTTCATCATAGTTTACGGGATAAAGAATCCTGTAAGGCAATGTTTCATCGCCCTTCCGGAATGTTTTCTTTTCATACAGGTTTAAGTCCTGTGCAATTATGGAATGGCTTATAAAGGTTAGAGTAAGAAATAAAATTATTTTCATTTGGCATTCAAAATCTGATTACAAAATCCTGCTTTATTTTAAAATCGGGACTAAAAAAAACAAGCCCAATAAAAAAAAGATCAATGGTTAAAGTTATGGCGGGGTGTGCTTTTATTTCTTCCCATGCATCTTCCATTTCACTGCTCCAATGAATATCGTCAAAAATAAAGATGGAAGAAGAATTTGATTTTTTTAAACTTTTTGTAAAATAATCTAATGTAGCTTCCCGCCGATGATTACCGTCAACGAAGAGGAAATCAATTCTCTCTATTTTGTTCAATACTTCGGGAAATGTTCTGTCAAAGTTTCCAGGGATAAAATCAATATTTTCTATGTTTAATTTTTTAAAACCGTATGCCGCAATCTCCCCAATAGATTTAGAACCTTCGAGTGTATAAACTTTGGAACCCGCATTAGCGCAAGCAAGGTAAGAAGCAGTAATTCCGAATGAAGTCCCCAGTTCAACAATGGTTTTGGGCTTGTAATATTTTACAATCCGAAAAAGTAATTGAGCATATTTTTTCTTTTTTAAAGACGAAGCGGCAATGGCGCTCACCTTTCTATTCCTGAAAGGAATCACTGCAGAACCAGCTCCAAAATCTTCAACAGGAATAATTTTATCATCCTGTAATAGTTGCCTTCGTACCGGCTCAATTATTTCATAACAATCGTATTTTTTTTTGTCATTTAATACATTCTTTACAAAGTCAAATACAAAAGGTGAATGTATGCCGTGACCCTTCCCATTTTTTGCTTTAAAATAATAATCAATGAATTTTTTTGCTAACTGGAAAGACGAATACATCCTGACTTTGTTTAAGAATTTCCAGGATTTTTTTCCCAGACTTCGAAGGTATAAGGATAGTTATTTTTTTCATCAGCAGGAAAAGATTTTGAACTGGTCTTTGTCCATTTGTCATCATTTATTGCCGGGTAAAATGTATCTCCGTCTACTTTAGTATGCACCCTGGTTATATATATTCTTGAAACAATATCCATAGTTTGCTTAAAGATTTCACCGCCGCCAATAATAAAAATTTCTTTGGCATCACTTTCTTCCGCTTTTTCAATTGCTGATTGAATATTGTGAGAAACAAAAACCCCATCAGGATGCCAATCCGTTTTTTTAGTGACTACAATATTTATTCTGCCGGGTAAAGATTTTTTAAGCGACTCATATGTATTCCTGCCCATAACCACCGGCATTCCCCATGTCTTATTTTTGAAATATTTAAAATCATTTGGCAGGCTCCATGGCAATTCACCTTTTGAGCCGATGACATTGTTTTCGGATGCAGCAACAATATGTGAAAGCATTTTTATGAGTTAATTAGTTTAGAGAATAATCATTCGTCTACACTGCAACAGGGGCTTTTATTGAAGGATGACTTTCATAATTAATCAGCTCGAAATCCTCGAAAGAGAAATTGAAAATATCCTTCACCCTGGGATTAATTTTCATTTGTGGAAGATTAAATGGTTTCCTGCTTAATTGCAATTCTGCCTGTTCAAAATGATTTTTATATAAATGGACATCTCCAAATGAATGAATAAAATCGCCATATTCCATATCACATACTTGTGCAACCATCATTGTGAGTAGGGCATAAGATGCAATATTAAATGGAACTCCCAGGAAAACATCCGCGCTTCTCTGGTATAACTGGCAGGATAATTTTCTTTTCCCATCTTCCCCATCGGCCGGCGTTGTGTAAAATTGAAATAAACAATGGCAAGGCATTAATTTCATTTGAGGCAGGTCAGCCACATTCCATGCACTGATTATCATCCTCCGGCTATCAGGATTGGTCTTTAATTGATGTATTAATTCCGATACCTGGTCAACAACCTTTCCGTCCGCACCTTCCCAACTACGCCATTGCTTTCCATAAACAGGGCCAAGGTCTCCGTTTTCATCAGCCCATTCATCCCATATTTTCACTCCATGTTCCTTTAGATATTTAATATTTGTATCGCCTTTTAAAAACCAAAGCAGCTCGTAAATGATACTTTTGAGATGAAGCTTTTTAGTAGTTACCAATGGAAATCCATCTGCCAATGCAAACCTCATTTGATGGCCAAAAAGGCTGCGTGTACCTGTGCCGGTCCTGTCATTTTTATCGGCTCCGGATTCTATAATTTTTTTTAAAAGATGAAGATATTGATCCATGTGCGCAAGTTACTGAATTAGAAAATTTTTAATATCCGAATATTTCTTGTGCTTTTCGCGGCAAAAAAAGTGAACCATATTTGCTGCATTAATAAAAGAAATAAAAGAGAATATCCCGAAACTTTTACCCTAATTTTGCCCCCTCAAAAGATTGATTTCTTTAAAAGAAGCATAGATGAAGTTTACCTGGTGGAAAATAACATGCATCGTGTTATTGCTCTTCACTTTTATAGCCAGTTTTTTAGTAAAGATTCCATACGTCGGTAATCTATATCAAAGCATACGCAATTTTTTCTTCCATGTACCCATGTGGTTTGGTCAAATTGCTTTACTTAGTCTTTCACTATTTTATTCCATTGCCTATTTGCGTAAGCAAAATATTAAGTATGATATCTATGCCGCGGAGTTTGCCAAAACGGGAATTATTTTTGGAATTCTTGGCCTGGTAACGGGTTCCATATGGGCCACTTATACATGGGGCGAGGCATGGAGCAATGATCCAAAACAGATAGCCGCTGCGATTGCTGTACTTATCTACCTTGCCTATATTGTGCTAAGAGGATCGATGAACGACATTGATAAGAAAGCGCGTGTAAGTGCTGTGTATAATATTTTCGCTTATTTTATTTACATTCCTCTCATAATGGTACTTCCCAGGCTGGTACAGTCGCTTCATCCCGGCGGAATGGAAGGTGCCAAAGGCGGCGGCAATCCTGCCATGGGTGGTGGTAGTCTCACTCCGGAAATGACTGTTGTGTTTTGGCCGGCCGTTTTCGGATGGGTTATTTTAGGTATTTGGATAAGTAATTTGAAAATAAGATTGAGCCTGCTTGACTATAAAAATTTAATTCATGCTTAAAAAAATCCTGAAGCGCATTAATTGTTTCGTGATTCTCTCTTTAGCCAACGTGGTTTTATTTGCACAAACAAACGCAGATACAAATGGAGCTTCAATGGACACGGTTATGAGAAGCAATGATAAAATCTATGTTGTAATGGCCGTTTGCATCACCATTCTTATCGTACTTTTTTTATACCTCATAAGAATTGACAGGAAAGTATCTAAGAAAGAAAGAAGCTTATAAACCCATGCATATTCTTTTCACCTGCGTTTTAAGAATTAATAATAACGATTGCTAAATAATACAAAAAATAGTTTTTATGCCCTCTCCAGTTCCATATAGTTTTTTCCAGAGCGTTGAAAGAAGTTTTGATAAAGCGGCAATTTTTACCGATTGGGATCCAGGCATCCTTCAGCAGATCAAACAATGCAACAGTGTTTATCAAATGCGTTTTCCTATAAAGAAAGAAAACGGCGTTATTGTAACATTGGAAGCATATCGGGTTCAGCATTCTCACCACAAGACACCTTGCAAAGGAGGTATTCGCTTTAGTGAAGCGGTAAACCAGGATGAAGTGATGGCCCTTGCCGCCTTGATGACTTATAAATGTGCCATCGTGAACGTGCCCTTTGGAGGCGCAAAAGGCGGTATTAAAATTAATCCGCGGTCATATACTCCTTACGAACTTGAAAAAATTACCAGGCGCTATACAGCGGAACTAATAAAGAAAAATTTTATTGGGCCAGGTACAGATGTTCCGGCTCCTGACTATGGTACCGGAGAAAGAGAAATGGCATGGATACTTGACACCTACGGCGCTATGCATCCGGGCGAAATTGACGGCGCAGCGTGTGTAACGGGTAAACCGGTAACGCAAGGCGGGGTGCGTGGAAGAAAAGAGGCTACCGGGCTGGGTGTGTTTTACGGGCTTAACGAAATTTGCAGTATGCCTTCTATCATGGAAAAGCTTGGGCTTACTATTGGTGTAAAAGGAAAGCGCGTATGCGTGCAGGGAATGGGAAATGTGGGCTATCATTCCGCGTTATTTTTTCAGCAGGCGGGTGCAATAATCGTGGGGATTTCCGAGTACGAAGGAGCTATATGGAATATGGATGGACTTGATATAGACAAGGTATGGCTTCATCGCACTAAAACAGGTTCTATACTCGATTTCCCCGGTGCGGAAAATTTTGAAAAAAATACCGATGCGCTGGAAATGGATTGTGACATTCTTATACCTGCAGCATTGGAAAATGTAGTAAATGGGGCGAACGCTTCCAGGATAAAAGCCAAAATTATTGGTGAAGCAGCAAATGGCCCGTTAACTCCCGAAGCAGATGAAATATTAAACATGAAAGGAGTTCTGGTTGTACCGGATATGTATTTAAACGCCGGAGGTGTTACCGTAAGTTATTTTGAATGGTTGAAAAACCTTAGTCATGTACGCTATGGAAGGCTTGAAAAAAGGTTTGATGAAAATATGAACCTTCACATTCTTTCGCAGCTTGAAGAACTTACTCAGAAAAAAGTAAGTTCAACCGAACGCGATTTTATTATGCATGGTGCTGACGAGGTTGATCTTGTAAGAAGTGGCCTCGAGGAAACGATGATAACTGCTACGCGTGAGATTGTGGACATCTGGCAAAAGACTCCTGCGATACCTGATATGCGCACCGCAGCTTACGTTTGCGCCATAAATAAAGTGGCCACTTCTTATGCTGAATTAGGTATATTTCCTTAAGGTAAGGGACGATTTACGAAGTGCGATCCCCTATATAAAAGTCAATTGAAAACAAACACATCTACTTTTCAAATTCGGGAAGCGTGTTTATTTCATAGAATTTATCATACTTTTTTTGAAAGCCGTAAGTATAACTTCCATTTGTAATTATAAGATAGGAAGCTGGTAAGCTAATATGATAACGGAGAATCTGTTCAATTACTTTATGCGAAAGTGGCACGTTCATTTCTTTACATTCTATGATCATCCATGGCAATGAATCTCTGTTATATACCACAACGTCACAGCGTTTTTTTAATTCACCTAATTTAATTTCCTTTTCTACCGAAATCAGAGATGCAGGATATTTTTTATTTGCCAAAAGGTATTCCAGTAAGTTTTGCCGCACCCATTCTTCAGGAGTAAGTATTAGCCATTTTTTTCTGATACCATCAAAAACTTCATTTACTCCACCTCGTTGTCTTGTTTTTAACTGGTCTTTAGGATATTGAATTTTTATCATAAAACGGTAATCTTTTCAATAAGTTTCAAATTAATGGCGTTGTTTGCAGCATTGTAAGCATTAGTTAATGTGCGTTCTCTAATCAATCCGGTGTTCTAAAATCTAAAATCGTATTTTTATCTGTAACAAATAAACAACAATCGGGCTTAGGAAAATATGAAAACAAAAAAAGAAATAGTAAACAACTGGCTTCCGAGATACACAGGAGAAAAGCTCAGCAATTTCGGAGAATACATTCTGCTTACAAACTTCAGCAATTATGTAAAGATGTTTGCTGATATGCATAATGTAAAGATCTCAGGTTTAGATAAGGCCATGCAATGTGCAACTGCTGATAATATTACCATCATAAATTTCGGAATGGGGAGCCCGGGTGCTGCGACTATTATGGACCTGCTAAGCGCAATTGATCCCGAAGCGGTTTTATTTTTAGGCAAATGCGGCGGACTGAAAAAACGAAATAAAATAGGCGATCTCATTTTACCAATCGCAGCAATAAGAGGGGAAGGAACTTCGGATGATTATTTTCCGCCCGAGGTGCCTGCACTACCCGCGTTTGCTTTGCAGAAGGCTATTTCAACCACTATCCGCGATTATGCATTTGATTACTGGACAGGCACTGTCTACACAACTAACCGTCGCGTGTGGGAACATGACGATGAACTCAAAACTTATCTCCGAAAGATAAGGGCTTACGCCGTTGACATGGAAACGGCGACCATATTTACGGTTGGGTTTTATAATAAAATTCCTACGGGGGCTTTGTTGCTGGTAAGTGATTCACCTATGATTCCTGAAGGAGTAAAAACAACTGAAAGTGATGCCAGCGTAACCGCTCAATTTGTTGAACGGCATTTGAAAATAGGAATTGATTCTCTTAAGCAATTAATAAATAACGGCCTCACGGTAAGACATTTGAAATTCTAAAACGCCTTATCAATGCACCAAGGGTTTAAAAATTCTTCAAACTGCTTTTAAAGTTTTGCCCGTCAAAAAGATATTCCGCTTAATCTTCTATAATGACTTACCCACTCTTAGAAATAGCAGATTTAAGCGTTGATTTTAAAACCGCGTCAGGAAACACATCGGCTTTACAAAACATTTCGTTTAAAATAAATAAAGGCGAGACAGTTGCAATAGTTGGTGAATCAGGGTCGGGTAAGACAGTTACCTCTTTATCTATCTTACAATTACTCCAGTCTCCTCCGGCAGAGTACGTATCCGGTAAAATTCTCTTTTCAGAAAATGGGAGCACAAATGTTGACCTCCTTGGCTTGCCTGAAAAGGAATTGAGGCAGATAAGGGGCAATAAAATTTCAATGATATTCCAGGAACCGATGACTTCTCTAAACCCGGTGCACAAGTGCGGTGACCAGGTAATGGAAGTTCTTACTGCTGCACCAGAAAATATCGCAAGAAGATGCTAAACAAAAAACCATTGATCTTTTTAAACAGGTAAAATTGCCAGATGCCGCTGCCATCGCAGATCGCTATCCACACCAGTTAAGCGGCGGACAAAAACAAAGGGTGATGATTGCCATGGCCATGAGTTGCGAGCCCTCGCTGTTAATTGCCGATGAACCCACTACCGCCCTTGATGTAACAGTTCAGAAAACAATTCTCAAGCTTATAAAAGAATTGCAGCAACAAAAAAACATGGGCGTCATTTATATAACGCATGATCTGGGACTTGTGGCAGAGATCGCAGACAAAGTTGTGGTGATGTACAAGGGCAAAATAGTTGAAACAGGCACCGTTAAAAATATCTTTCTAAATCCACAACACCGCTATACAGAGGCGTTAATAAAATGCCGGCCTACTCCTGCTTACAAAGGAAGAAGGCTGCCGGTTATAAGTGATTTCATGGATGGAACAAATGAGAAAGATATTAGCAACTCTAAAAAAACAAATGTTCAAACTGAAGAAAGGCAAAGCTATCCGCAAACATTACAAGCAACCGCAGCGCTGCTGACAGTAGAAAACTTAAGAGTCTATTTTCCGATCAAAAAAAACTTTTTAGGAAAAACTCTTAAAGAAACGAGAGCAGTCGATGACGTAAGTTTTTCCGTTGATAAGGGAGAAACTCTTGGCCTCGTGGGAGAAAGCGGGTGCGGAAAAACAACGCTTGGCAGAACTTTGATAAGATTGATAAAACCCACTGGTGGCAACATTCTTTTCGACGGCAAGAATATTGCCCACATCCCCGATGAAGAAATGAGAAAGATGCGAAAAGACATCCAGATCATTTTTCAGGATCCATATGGTTCACTGAATCCAAGGCTTACGATAGGCCAGGCAATAAATGAACCAATGAAGGTTCACGATATACTACCTGGCGAGAAACAGCGTAAAGAAAAAATAATGGACCTTCTCCAAAAGGTAGATTTAAAACCAGAGCACTTTAATCGTTACCCTCATGAATTTAGCGGGGGGCAAAGGCAGAGAATATGCATTGCGAGAGCACTCAGCCTCAACCCGGATTTCATTATTTGCGATGAAAGCGTGTCGGCGCTGGACGTAAGTGTACAGGCTCAAGTATTGAATTTGTTGAACGATCTAAAAGAGGAACTCGGGTTTACCTGTATTTTTATTTCTCACGACCTCGGTGTTGTACATTATATAAGCAACCGAATAATGGTGATGGATAAAGGAAAAATAGTGGAGAGCGGAACTGCAAATGATATTTATTTCAATCCTAAAGCAGCATATACTCAGAAATTAATTTCATCTATTCCCAAAGTGGATTTCTAGACCGCGGAATTACGGTTTGCCTTTTGTGTGAAATACCCGGCGAATAGCTTATTATTTTTTTAATAAAAATTAAAATACAAAGTAGTACCTTTGCACCCTTAAAAAAAATCATGCCGTAACATGATAAGTGGCCTCGCCGTGGTGAGGCACGTATCTTCTGTAAAACTACAGTAATGGCATGTGACAATTAACTTTTAAATAATAATTGCACATGAAACTTAGTCAATTCAAATTTGACCTCCCCTTAAACCTTATTGCCCAGACTCCCACCAAACGAAGAGAAGATAGCCGGATGATGGTTATAGAAAGAAAAACCGGGAAGATTGAAAACAAGCACTTCAAAGACATTCTTGATTATTTTGACGACAAGGACGTATTTGTTGTAAATAATACCAAAGTGTTTCCTGCCCGTATGTATGGCCGCAAAGAAAAGACAGGAGCCAAAATCGAAGTGTTTCTACTAAGAGAATTACATAAAGCCAACCGTCTCTGGGATGTAATAGTTGATCCCGCAAGAAAAATTCGTGTAGGAAATAAATTATACTTTGGAGAAAGCGATGAACTGGTTGCAGAGGTTATTGATAATACCACAAGCCGCGGAAGAACCATTCGTTTTTTATGGGATGGGCCGGAAGACGAATTCAGGAAAATGCTTTACCTGATGGGAGAAACTCCTTTGCCGAAATACATCAAGCGCAAACCCGATGAAGACGATAAGGAAAGATTTCAAACTGTATATGCAAAACATGAAGGCGCAGTTGCCGCACCTACTGCAGGTCTTCACTTTAGCCAGGAACTTATAAAAAGACTGGAAATAAAAGGTATTCGATTTGCAGAAGTAACCCTTCATACCGGCCTGGGCACTTTTCGCCCAATTGAGGTGGAGGATCTTAGCAAACATAAAATGGACGCAGAATATTATCGCATTGAAGAAGAAGCCTGTAAGATTGTGAACAAGGCTAAAGAAACCGGTAAAAGAATATGCTCGGTGGGAACAACAACTATGCGTGCCATGGAAACTTCTTTCACTGCGCAAAAATTCTTAAAGCCTGCCGAGGGCTGGACTAATCATTTTATTCATCCCCCATACACTTTTAATATCGCCGATTCCCTGGTGACCAATTTTCATTTACCAAAGACAAGCCTTCTTATCATGACCTGTGCGTTTGCCGGTTATGATCTTATTATGGAAGCATATAAGAAAGCCATAAAAGATAAATATCGTTTCTTTAGCTATGGTGATGCTATGCTGATTGTATAAATAATTTTCTCGTTCAAATATTTCCCTGGGGGATGCCGCAACAAATTCGTGGCATCCCTATTTTTATGCCCGTTTGCCGATGCGCCGGGAACTTCATATGCTGCTCAATTTAAAAATTCGATAAAAAATTGGTTTAACAGGCTGGCTTCGCTAGTGATTCCCTTATATGGGAATATTTTTAAAGAATTGTATATAATTCGCAAACCGATCATAAAAAGAAAATTATTATATATTAAATTTACACCGGTTTTTCATAGGATATTGGATTTAACAGGAGCTGGATTTCTATCCGGGCTCCTTTTTTGTATTAATAGTTTATTGTCTCCATTTAAGGTATTGGAACATTCAGATTAGTCCTTAACTACCAGGTTTTTTTTCAATTTTAAATTGCGTGAAGACGATCCTATCATTATCCGGAATTCACCTGGCTCAATAACCCTGTTCAAATCCTCATCCAGCATAGCCAACATTTCAGGAGTTATCATAAAAGAAATTTTCTTTGCTTCGCCGGGCTCCAGGTGAATGCGTTGAAAACCTTTCAATTCCAGTACAGGCCTTGTTACTGATGCTATCAAATCTCTTATATATAATTGAACAATCTCATCCCCTTCCATTTTGCCGGTATTTTTTAAGGTGAGTGTCACTTCTGCAGAATCTGTTTTAGATATTGAATCTTTACTGAATCGAAGATTACTATAATCGAAGGTTGTATAGCTAAGGCCGAAGCCAAATGGATACAGGGGCAGGCCCGTCAAATTATAATAGTCATCGCCTCTCCCTGTTGGTTTATGATTGTAAACCAAAGGTAATTGCGCTTCTGATAATGGAAAAGTTACAGGCAACTTGCCCGACGGATTATAGTCGCCAAACAAAACCTCCGCTATAGCTGCTCCACCCTGTTCTCCCGAATACCAAACATCCAGCACTGCATGAATTTTGTCCAACCACGAGTTCATCGTTATCGCGCTTCCACCCACCAAAACAACCACCACAGGTTTTCCGGTCGCAGCGATTTCGCGAATCATTTCTTCCTGGTGGCCCGGTAAAGCAAGTGATGCCCTATCCTGGAACTCTCCTTCATGGATACCTGCAACAACTATAGCGACATCACATTTTTTTGCGGAAGCGACAGCAGCATCAATCTTTTTTTGCCAGTCATTTGCAACATTTACATTCCATATCAATTTTATTTTACCATTTGTTGCAGGTTCGTAAAACTCAATTCGAATTTTATACTCTTTATTTTTTTCAAAAAAGTAATTGATTAAGGAGGTAGAATATGCCTGCTTTTTCCAATGATCAATCACCATTTTACCATCCAGGTACAACCTGTATCCATCATCACCATCAAGGCCGATTTTAAAATTCCCTGTCACAGGTGAAAAGATCTCACCCCGCCATCTTATGGAATAAAAATCATTTTCAATTCCATTTGCCGGGGAATTAAACGTCCAGTGAAAATCAATTTGTTTATCAATTCTTGTAACAATCGGAGAATCTTCAAATAAAATATTATTAAAGTACTTTCCTTCTAAGCCCTTTTCTCTTTTACCATTATTTTCATGTGATAAATAATCAGAAGGAATAACCACCCAATCATCAATTTTTATTCCAGTACCCGGTGAATAAATGATATTGGATAAACCTAAGCTACCTGCCTTTGATTTAATGCCATCTAATATATTTACCTTATTATTCCCAGGGCCACTATAGCCACCCAGTCTTGATTCTACGGCATCTTCTCCAATTATTGCGATACTTTTTATATTCTTGTCAAACGGTAAAACCCGATTTTCATTTTTTAAAAGAACGATGGATTTTAAAGCAGCTTCTTTTGCTAAAGTTGCATGGGTATTCATTTTAAATTCCAATACTTTAATTTCCTCCTCATCGACGTAAGGATTATCAAAAAGGCCCAATTCAAATTTTGCCCGTAAAACTCTTGACACCGCATCGTCAATTCTTTTTTGGTCGATACTCCCATCAAGAAAAGGAGGATCAAATAATTTGTGGTGCTCATAATCTGTTTGAAAAATAACATCGAGGTCATTGGAAATGGCTTGTTTTGACGACACCGCATAATTGGGAGATGTGTTATGAAGCACATTAGCCCCGCCTACTGCCGCCGCATCGGAAATTACAAATCCTGAAAAATTCCAATCGCCTTTTAATATTTTTTCAAGTAGCCAACTATTAGCTGTCGCGGGGCTTCCATTCACGGAATTATAAGCCGTCATTATCGATCTTGCGCCACCCCTTTCAATACATGCTTTGAAGGGAGGAAAATAAATTTCATCAAGTATCCTTTCATTAAAATGTATCGGGTAACTATCCCTTCCGCCATCTCCTATGTTTGCTACAAAATGCTTAGGGGTAGTAATGATACCGCTTTTCTCAAATGGTTTTACAAAAGCGACCCCCATTTCCGATGTGAGGAAGGGATCTTCGCCATAAGTTTCTTCAGTCCTTCCCCATCTCACATCGCTGGCAATATTTATCACCGGTGATAGTACCTGCCGTATGCCTCTTGCCTTTGCTTCCTCAGCAATTGTTAGTGCCACACGACTCATTAAAGCGGTATCCCAGGTTGCAGCCAATGCGATCGCCTGCGGGAAAACGGTGGCTCCCTCTCTTACTAATCCGTGCAACGCTTCATCAAAAGGAATGATAGGAATTCCAAGCCTTGATTTTTCAATAAAGTAACGTTGAATCTTATTTATCTTTTTTGCGAGAGCCAACGCATTTTCTGACGCATTATATTTTAACATCTGCCCCGCGGCATCACCATTGCCCGATGTGGCGCTTACCTGTAGGCCAAATATTCCATGATAATATTTATTCTCATCACCCGATTTAAGTTCACCTGGTATCATAAACATTTGCCAGAATTTTTCTTCAGGCGTCATTCTTTCAAGCAGATCTTTTACTCTTGTTTCAATTGGAAGATTTGTATTCTTATAGGGCAGTATTTGTTGCCCCTCCGCATTTATACATATAATAAAAAAGGCTATAAAATAAAGGCTGTATTTTTTCATAACAAATAGCAAGGTACTTTATGATGCGTAGCATTTCGAATTTTGCAATTGCTATTAATTAACTACACTACACATTAAACGGGCATTTCTATGCAAAGATCGTGTCAAATGCAATTTAAATATCCCGCATATGAGCACCTTTTACAATACAAATTATCGAAGTCTTATCTAATCAGGCTATAATTATTGCATAATTATCAATCATCACAGGAAAACATTTTTTCAATCCATATTATTACCATAATAAAAATCTTCATAACTTTAAAAGTTCAAGACTACTCCATGAAATATTTATTCTCTTTTCTATTTTTTGTTGCTGCTACATTTAGCGCTGCCTATTGCCAGATAACGACTACTAAAACCATTAATGGCTACAAGGTTATAAAACCTGCAAATCCTTTAATATCGGGCACTTCATTAAGCACTCCTGATGCACCCCAGGATCTACCGGTAACCTACACTTTTACCGGCAATGGCAACTGGAATGATCCCGCACAATGGGAAAATAATTTAGTGCCGCCAGAGCCTACTAATATCGGAAGTGAGATTATTATTAATAATCTTTCGGGTGGGCAGTGTCTTTTGAATATTCCTTATACTGTTACCCCAGGCACGAGCCTCACCATTCTTACCGGCAAAAGCTTAGTAGTGCCTTCGGATTTTATGGTGAATTAGTACCCGCAAATTTTATACGATTTACTTTTTATTGATAGTTTTAGAAAGATCCTGAGTTTTTTTATGAAGCAGGAAAAGCTACACTTATAGATTTTATAGCGTAAGGATTTTATGTGAACAAAATCTGGTTTCTCTACATTTCCATCCAAAAAAGTGGACTGATTTTTGGAGAAATGTTAAGGAAATGAAAAATCAAAAAATCTACCCAAAACCTCGGTTTTTATTAGTCATCACATTTTTAGCAGCGGTTTCCGGCCTTACTGCACAGGTGCAAACTCCGCAATATGTGTCCATGACGCCTTTGTCAAAAGCATATTACGAATATCTTCCGCAGGGATATTCTTCAACGGGAAGTCAAAAATATCCACTAATGATATTTGTGCATGGAAGTGGAGAGATGGGTGACGGAAGCCCATCTCAACTGCAGAGGGTTTTGAAACATGGGCCGCCAAAACTCATTAACCAGGATGTTTTTCCAAATTCATTTACAGTAAATGGCCAAACATTCAAGTTCGTGATAATATCTCCGCAATTTACAGATTGGCCGGGCGACACGGAAATTGATGACGTGATTGATTATGCCATTCAGCATTACAATGTGGATACTTCCAGAATCTATTTGACAGGCCTAAGTATGGGCGGTGGCGCAGTGTGGGAGTATGCTGGTGATGATATAGCGCAGGGAAAAAGGATTGCAGCAATTGTTCCAATAGCCGGGGCATCATGGCCAGCATATTTCAGGTGCGCAAATATTGCTGCTGCAAATATTGCCGTATGGGCGACCCATAATATCGGAGACCCGACAGTGCCCTCCTTTTATACTATTGATTATGTAAATACAATTGATACCGTTCCATCGCCACCAAATCCACTGGCTTTGAAAACAATATTTCAAAGTAATACGCATGATGCCTGGACTCAAACTTATGATGTCAATTTTAAACCAAATGGCGTAAATGTATATGAGTGGATGTTACAGTATAGAAGTGGTGGAGGTACACTTGCAGTGAACGGGCTACACTTTAATGCCAGGAAGAAAGATGATCACACCGTAATATTAAATTGGCTTACTTATTCTGAAACCAATAATAAAGGATTTGTAGTAGAAAGAAGCAAAGACGGGATAACCTTTGATTCAATTGGATTCGTGCCAAGCCTGAGTGTTGCAGGTAAAGGCGCAAATTATGTTTTCACGGATATGCCTGGGGGCGGAGGAAAGCTTTTTTATCGTTTGAATCAGGTAAATCTCGATAATACTTACCAGTTAAGTTCTATAAAATTTGTTCAGCTTGACAGCAGGAATTATATTAAAGTATATCCAAATCCTGTGAGGGATATACTGAGCATTAATACTTCATATACATTTCACAATTCACAGCTAAATATATATGATATGAACGGCCATTTAGTTTTGAAAAAATCTCTAACAGGTAGTGGCACTTCAACCGTGCCTATAAAGAATTTGCCTTCGGGATTCTACACAGCGAAAATATTTGATAGTAATAATAATATTTCATTCAGATTTCTGAAGGACTAAAGAAGGCAGGCGTTGGCTCAAACTCCTGTCTCCCTCAATTTTTTGATATGTCCATCGCAAGATATAACTGGCTTAATGTTTTTTAAGCCAGTTATTTTTTAAACACTGCTTACTTTTAGTTAATCCAACGTTACCTTCGCTCCGATCGTTTAGAATTCCATAATTTTAATAAATATTCTTGTGTAAAGACCGAAACCAACTTTTCAATTCCTGTGCTAATTTATCACTCACCCCCAATAGAGGAATTATGAAATTTTTAAAAAAGGCTTTTGCATTATTAGCAGTAGCTTTTCTTGCAGTAACCCTAAATGCTCCGCGGCTGTTTTCCCAAACCCTTACGCCGAAATATATAACCACTACGCCTTTATCTAATGGCTATTATGAATATTTACCGCAGGGCTACGATGCTACCAGTAATAAAACATATCCTCTATTATTTTGCTTTGGAGGCTATGGGGAGAATGGTGATGGGAGCCCGGCTCAGTTGCCCTATGTGATCAATGTTTGGGGAACTACCGGCTGGCAAATTAACCAGGGAATTTTTCCCACTTCTTTTATCGTAAACGGTCAGCCGCAAAAACTTATAATTCTTTTGCCACAATTTACCGGCGTTGCAACTCCTCAAAGCATAAATGATATAATTGATTATGCCATCCTGCATTATCGTGTTGATGTTACGCGGATATATATGACTGGTTTTAGCCTTGGAGGTGGGCTGATATGGGATTATACAGGATACAGCCTGCCTTATGCAAATCGCGTAGCGGCAATGGTTCCCGTGTGTGGTGGTTCTTACGGTGATACCATGAAGGCGGAAACCATTGCGGCAGGTAACATAGCAGTTTGGGCTACTCACAATGACGGTGACCCGACGGTGCCTGTAGACACAACGACTATCCTCTACGTTAATTTAATAAATGCAGCCTCTTCGCCGCCTAATCCACTCGCAAAAAAGACAATCTTTCATGATAATGCACACAATGCATGGGATTCAACATATAATCTTACTTATGGATTGCACGTATATGAATGGATGTTACAATTTAAGCGTGGGCCGGGAACGCTTCCGATTACGGGCCTGGAATTTAATGCAGGTAAAAATGCAGATGGCGAAATACTACTAAACTGGAAAACATATTCAGAAAATAACAATCGTGGATTTGCAATTGAAAAAAGTGGAAATGGATTAACATTTGATTCTATAGGATTTATAAACAGCTTTAGTAACGCGGGCCGTGGAGCCTCATATTCTTTTAAGGATGCTTCGCCTTTTAATGGAAAAAATTATTACCGTCTGAAGCAAATAAATTTTGACACAAAAGCGAGTTACAGCGCCATAAAAGTTGTCGAAATAAACCATCTTAATTCGGTGAGAATATTTCCAAATCCTGTAAAAGATATCTTGAATATCAACTCAGGATTTTCGATGGCAAATGCCCGGCTAAAAATTATTAATGTAAATGGCCAGTTGCAAGGTGAATACATTTTAAACGGAAATAATAAGGTGACTGTTTCAGTAAAAAACCTGCCGGCAGGTATCTATACTTGTGAACTCATAAATCGAAATAAACGAACAAAATTCAGCTTTGTAAAAGAATAAGCGACCTCTCTTAATTTCATCCAAATTTTACTCATTAAATTAAGTAACTAAAACTACGGCTTTGTTGCATTATCTTAATGCTTCGCGCAATGCATTCCGTAAAAAAAAGCGTGTCATAATATATTTGTTGAAATAAATTTTTCTTTTTCAACAAATGAAAATGCGAATACTTTTATTTCTTATAGCCTCAAATATTTTACTAGGGCCGGCATTTGCACAAAGCAAAAGGACCTATCGTATAAATTCAATCAAAGGAGATAGCAGCGATCTCATAAGCTCATTATACCGTTATCCGAAGTTTGAAAAAGGAGTTGTATCCTTCAACAGCCAGCCATTGGCATCGGCCGATTTAAATTATAATTATTTGTCGGGACAAATACTTTTTGTCACACCAAAGGGAGAACAACTTGAATTAGCGAAGCCTGAAACACTTGAATATATTGCCATCGGCACCGACACATTTTATTACGTTGACAAAGGATACGTTGAAATGATCACGCACTACCCTACGATAAATCTTTCCAGAAAAGAAACTATTAAATTTAATGGGAAAGAAAAAAAAGGCGCGTATGGCACTTATTCTTCCACAACCGCTGCAAGTTCCATAAATAATTTTTCAGATGAAAATGTTAGTCAAAAAATATCGGTTGATGAGAATACGCTTTATGCAACAACAACTATATACTACCTTTCAGACAGGCTAAATAATTTTGTTCCCGCGACTAAGAAAAATTTTTATAAAATTTTTTCTAAAGATGAAAACAAGCTTTCAGTATATCTGAAAGGTAATTCTATACACTACACAAAAGAAGAAGACCTGCTAAAACTTCTTGAATATTTAGAAGGCAAATGATTAAAGAATACTGCATACACTCTCCATTTTTTATTTGCTTTCAAAAATTAATTCTTTAAAGGCGGGATGTAAATCAGAAAACTTAACAGGCGCAAGAGGTTCATTTGCGTAATCATTCAATTGCCTTGCCCACCACCCGACTGTTTTCCATTGGCCGAGTTTGTAACCTACATTCTCATAATTTGCAAACCATTTGAAGCCGCATCTTTCGTGAAAGGCTACGCTTCTGTCATTAGGTAGATTTATGGCGGCATACACATTTCTAAGGCCCTGGCGCTTTAATATTTCAAGAAGCGCTTTGTACAATACTGTGGCGATACCGGCTTTCTGAAAATCATCACGGATATACACAGAACTTTCGACGCTCCACTGGTAAGCCGTTCTTTCACGATGACGTGTGGCGTAAGCATACCCGACGAGAAATCCATCAACTTCATAAACAAGCCATGGCCAACTTTCAAGATATGAACTAATGCGTTTGCTAAAAATGTCTGTCGAAGGAACTTCGGTTTCAAACGTGAATGAAGTATTGATAATATAAGGGGCGTAAATTTCAAGAATTGATGCAGCATCCGTTGGCAACGCAACCCTGATTCTTTTCATATTTCAATTATATAAACAACGAAGTTAATTTTCGATCCGAAAAAAAATTGAAAATTTTAATCACATACGAATTCCGTAAGCCAATAGAAAATGTATAACTTGACTTAAATTATAATTTCAAATTATTATGAATATAGATAGGAAAATATTATTACCTGCATTGGCGGTAACCGTACTAGTAATTTCCTGTGTTACAGGCCCAAGCAACAACGGTTACATGCAACCTGTATATTATGGGCCTGGAATAGGTCTCGGCACAATCATCGCGGTTGTGGTTTCATGGAGCAGGAACAAGTCAATTCTGTGGGCTATTATTCATGGACTTCTCGGCTGGCTGTATGTAATTTATGCCCTTCTCGTAAAAGCTAAATAATTCATACCTCAGTTGTTTTTTTATCAAATATTAAAGCTCTTTAATTTTAATATTCTTGAACCACGCTTCGCTGCCGTGATTTTGAAAAGTGATATATCCTTTTTCTGCGGCACCATAAGCAGCATCATCTTTAAATTTCTCCGCCATTTTATTTTTATTCCATTCATCACTGTGTAATTCATATTCCACTACTTTTTTGCCGTTGAGCCAGTGCTCAACATGGTTGCCATTTTTCACGATTCTTGCATGATTCCATTCGCCTGCAGGATTTGGTTTCGCATCAGGCGCAGGATTCATTGCGTAGTTGGCTGCTGTGTGTTGCCACGCTTCCAACTTTTCAGGAAAATTTACATCATCTATTATCTGGTATTCCGGGCCAGTTAGGTACGAAGACGAACTATCCTCCGTAACGAGGTATAATATCCCGCTGTTTCCTTTAGGAGAAATTTTATAGTCAGTACTAAAATCAAAATTTTTATATTGATCTTTTGTCATAAGGTCAGCGGTGATTGCACCGTAATTCGCCTCACTACCTTTACAATGCAAAGTTCCGCTATCAACAGACCATGACTCTGCAGATTTATTTTGATACGTACGCCATCCATCCATACCTTTTCCATCAAATAATAATTTATAGCCCTGCTCCTTTTCTTCTTTCGTAAGTGTGTTATCCCCTGAATCTTTGGAAGACGAGCAGGAAATTAAAATCGCTGTTAGCATCGTAATGCACAGCAATAGATTTCTCTTCATTTTTTTATTTATGTAGTGATTACTTTTAGATTTTCAGGGTCCCACCCTATTATCTTATTACTGAAATAACTGTCGTTGCAAAGCAGTGCAGGTGCAGCCGCACGATATCCAAACAACGGGTTTTCAATCACTTCTCCTTTAGTTCTTATGGCATTGATCCAGTTGTAATGGTGATCAAAATGCGCTCCCTTATATCCTTCCTCGGCGGTGTAAATCATTTCCTCCGGCGGTAACATTGATTTACGATTGTATACATATTCCTGGCCCGAGTTCACATTCTTCGTCTTGTTTAAAGGATCATTTTCGTCGATAATATTTTTGTTTTTATATAGTGTTACTTTATCCCACTCTACTGTCATAGAACCTTCGCTACCTACCATCCGCAGGTAATTGGTTCCACCGGTGCCATCCACAAAATTTACCCGCAAAGAAAGATTGAACGCGGGGTGAACTTTTGTATCCGGATAATCGAACGTCCCCAACATAATATCAGGGACTTCTCTTCCATCCTTCCAGTATCGAAGGCCGCCGGTTGCCATAACTTTATTTGGGCCGATAGAGCCGGTAATAAAATGAAGGCTCGAAAATACATGAACAAAGAGATCGCCTGATACTCCCGTTCCATAATCGCGATAATTTCTCCAGCGGAAAAATCTCAATTTATCGAAAGGCCTTTTAGTCGTGTTAGCAATGTATGCATCCCAGCCAACGGTCTCAGGTGAGGCATCCTCAGGAATATGATATTGCCAGGCGCCTTCAGGTGACATGCGTGCATAAAAAGCTTCTGCATAATTTAAAGTGCCGATCGCGCCATCTTTCAACAATTGTTTCGCCTTTTCATTTCCCAGAGAGCTCATGCCCTGGCTGCCCACCTGGAACACAACTTTATTTTTTTTCTGCGCATCAATTACAGCCTGACCTTCTGTGATATCGTGCACCATTGGTTTTTCGCAGTACACGTGTTTTCCTTTATTCATCGCCGCTACGGAAATGTCTTTGTGCCAATGGTCAGGTGTTGCAATAATTACAGCGTCTATATCTTTTCTTTCAAGAATTTCGCGATAATCACGCGTTGTAAACAGATCGTTACCCCAGCTTTTTTTTGCAGCCGCAAGACGACCATCATATAAATCGCACACCGCTACCAGTTTTACCCCCGGAACAGTACGGCAGGTAGTCGTATCTGCATTGCCCATTCCACCAGCGCCAATCAATGCGACCTGCACCTGGTCATTTGGCCCGAAATTTTGACCTGATCTTATTAGTTCTTCGAAGTTTCTTTTCCTATCCCTTGCGGTAACAATAGAAGGAATCATTGATGCGCCGATTACACTCTTTGTAACATTAGAGATGAAAGAACGCCTCGAGTTTTCCCTGGATTTTTTTGACATGATGGTTTAATTATATTTAATTAAAAAATATTTAGTGCATAAAAAAGTATTTGCAATCGCAAAAAAAAATCTCATAGCACTATAAAAAAAGTTCTGAAAAGATATGAATAGAAATTTAAAAATTGGCTGACTTTATTTTGCTGATACAACCAGGGCTGAAAAATTTATTTATGCCGCCTCCTTGTTTTTATTTTCCGCTTCGTTGTAAATCATTTGAAATACCTTAAATAGGATACTAACTTGGAAGTTAAAGTTTCATTTTTAGTTTTAAAAGAAAACAGAAAATTTTAAATACTTTTTAAAAAAATTAATGACCGTCGACGCTGCAAATAATATCAGGTGGAAATTCATACCGTATTTTCTGATCGTACTTTTTTCGATGGTCGTTACGATTATCAGAATATTTATGATAACGGAATGGGGAATGCCCATGCAGTTGTTGGTTTTTATTTTACAGGTTATTTATCTTTCGGGCATCTGGGTTCTAATTAAGAACCTGAGTACCTACCTCGATACAATAATTCCTTTTGAAAAGAATATTATTAAACGCATTCTAATACAGGTAGCAACCGCACTCATACTGGATTTTCCCATTTATATTTTTCTGTTTATGGGTAACCGTCCATTCGGTTTAAATTTTCTCACCGCACAATTTCTTGCCATTATTTCATTGCTCATCTTTATTTTCATTTTGTTCATGAACATTGGTTATGACGCATTTTATTTTTTTAAACAATGGCAATCGTCTGTGCGTGAAAAAGCAAAATTGCAGGTGCAGGCGGCAGAATTGAAAATGGACAAATCAATGATGCAATACCATCATTTGAAGAACCAGGTAAACCCGCATTTCCTTTTCAACAACTTAACATCTTTAGATGGATTGATACAAACAAATCCCGAACTCGCTTCTGATTTCGTGAGGCATTTATCAAAAGTTTACCGCTACGTACTTGAGCATAAAGAAAATGAAGTGGTAAGCCTTGAAACAGAAATTGATTTTATCCAACATTACATTTCACTCCTGGAACTGCGTTATAAGAATGTATTAGAAATAAGCATGAACATTTCTAAATCCGCTTTAGAAAAAGGCATTGTAATGGTAACGCTTCAAATGCTTATAGATAATGCCATCAAGCATAATTCTCTTGAAGCGGATGCTCCCTTGAAAATAGCTGTTTGGGACAAAGATGAAAACCTGTATGTGAAAAATAACAAACAATTGCGCCGGCAAATTGAAACTTCCAACAAACAAGGTTTGCAACAATTAAAAGATTTTTATGCTTTTTTAAGCGAACACAGAATTATTATTGATGAAACCATGGAAAGCTTTACAATCATTTTACCATTGCTATGAAAATACTAATAATAGAGGATGAATTATTGGTGGCTGAAAGCCTGCTGAAACTTGTAAAGCAATTGGAACCCGCAGCACAAATTGAAGGGCCTTTACAAAGTGTAAAACAAGCAAATAAATGGCTCGCAGATAACGCTCAACCCGATCTCATAATGGCAGATATACAACTGGCAGACGGAATAAGTTTTGATATTTTTTCTGAGAATAAAATAAGCTGTCCAATTATTTTTACAACTGCTTATAACGAATATGCCATTCGCGCTTTTAAAGTAAACAGCGTTGACTATTTATTAAAACCGATAGACAAAAATGATTTGAAAAGTGCTTTTGACAAATTTCATTTGTTGCAATCTAAGTTTGGCAATGCTATTTACATCGAAGAAATGAAGGAGCTATTTTCAGATTTTAAAAAAAGCAAAAAATATAAGGAGCGCTTTGCAGTACACATTGGCCGCTCGGTAACTCTTGTTCCCGTTGAGGAAATTGCTTTATTTGCAAAAGAGGAAATTATATTTTTAATTGATCGAGACGACAGGCGTTACATCACAGATTTCCGTTCGCTTGACGAAGTTGAGGACCTGGTTGACCCTTCTAAATTTTTTCGTGCGAACCGTCAGCATCTTATACATCTTCCTTTTATAGAAAATTACCGAAATAATGACACAGGGAAATTGATATTGAAAATGCGTGGGATTAAAACTGACGATTTAACCGTGAGCAAAGAAAAGGCTGTTGAATTCAGAAAATGGTTTGAATAAGAAAATCTGAGATTTGATTATAAATATTGAAAGTCTTATTTCCCAATAGTTGCCACGGCCTTTAGGCCAATGTCATTTAGTTAGTGGATAAGAAAAGAAAAACCATTGAGTTACGAGCCGAAAAACCGGTTCTTTGTAATGACTAAATACAAAACTCAATGGTAGAAGCAAATATAAAAATAATAGAAGAATTAAAATTTTTCTTAGCGTCCATATCGTCAGATCCGGAGCTTAGAAAGTTAGTATCGGAAAGCGAAAACGACTTTAGCCGTGACAGGAAATTACCGTTGCAGCGCATTGCAGGTATTATTATAAACATGCCTAAGCGCAGCTTAAGCATAGAGCTGCAGGAGTTCTTTGATAGTTTGGGAAATGGTCTGCAAGGCTGCACCAAAGGAGCATTCAGTTTACAACGAAGCAAATTAAAGCCGCTGTTTTTTAAAGTATGGAACAAATGGCTGGTAGATAATTTTTATCATTATTATGCACACCGGGTAAAACGGTGGCGTGATTTCCGGCTGCAGGCTGTAGATGGTTCTACTGTTTATTTATTAAATAAAGCAGAAATAATAAATCATTTTGGCACCCGTAATAATCAGCATGTGTCAGTTCCAATGGCAAGAGTAGTACAGGTGTATGATATATTAAATGATATAACCTTGTGGGGCGAGATGTATCCGATTAAAAAATCAGAACCAGCCATAATAGCAAGCCAGGTACCGCAATTAGTTAGTGACAGCCTAACGCTTTTTGACCGCGGATTTGCAGGTTATGGATTGATGTATTTAATGATGCATGAAGAAACACCCCGTCATTTTATTATGCGCTGCAAAACCACTTTTAATAAAGAAGTAATTGAATTTACACGCAGCGGTAAACGAAGCAGGATTGTTGAATTAAAACCTTGTTACAAGTCTATTGTAATGCTTAAGCAGAACGGTTATATTGTAACAGCAGGCACGGCCATCAAGGTAAGAATGGTCCAAATTAATTTACCTAATGGTGAACAGGAAATACTGCTAACCAATCTCTATAATGAAAAACTATACAGCATAGGAGACCTGAAATATTTATATGGATTACGATGGGGTATTGAAACAATGTATAACCAACAGAAGAATCAACTGCAGATAGAGCAGTTTAGCGGGCACAGAGTAATTTGCATACAACAGGATTATACAGCAAGTTTGTTTGTTGCCAATTTGCAAAGCTTAATAGAAAAGCAATGTGAAGATTATCTGCAGGGTATTAATCTCAGGCGTAAACACAGATACCGGGTTAACCGCAATGTAAGCTGGGCATCACTAAAGCATACCATCGTGCAACTGTTCTTAGCAGAACAACCCGTTAAAATATTAATACAATTGCAGAAAGCATTTGAACGAAATATAGAACCAGTGCGACCGGGAAGAAAATACCGGCGAAGTACCAAAACGAGACGTTTAAATGGCAAATACCAAACATTCACAAATTATAAAAGAGCAATATGATTCTTAACTAAATGACATTGACCTAAAGGTCGTGGCAATTAGTAGATCGGAAAGTAGCCAAGTTCAGAGAATGATTTGTATGAGATGGTGGGTTACCATTTATTAAACCTATATACACCTGAAAGTTAGTCCTTCTCGCTCGGAAAGGGGTTGGGGTGACGTCTTCCGTTTCCCTGCAAAAATCTTCTGCTTCCTTGATTAAAAATTGAAAAATATATTATGCTTTTGTCTATTTGCAAATGCTCTTAAAATAAGTAAAATGAAAAGATTACTTCCTGTTCTTTTAATTGTTGCTGAATTTATTAATGTATATCCATCGGCGGCGCAAGTCACGGGTACTCTTACCATAGAAGAGTGTTATCAGCTTGCAAAACAAAATTATCCACTTGTAAAGCAAAGAGAATTAATTACAAAAAGTAAAGAGTTTTCCCTTCAAAATATTTCTAACGGTTCATTGCCACAAATTAATTTTATGGGGCAGGCGACCTATCAATCTGACGTTACAAAAATTCCCATAAAAATACCGGGGATGGATATTCCTGAATTGAGCAAAGATCAATATAAAATATATGGCGAAATAAGCCAATCCATATACGATGGCGGGTTAACTAAAGAGCAAAAAAAATTACAGGAAGCAAATAGTATCGTCGAAGAACAGAAACTGGAAGTTGATTTATACGCTTTAAAGGAACGTATCAACCAGCTTTTCTTTGGTGTACTATTAATAAATGAGCAATTGCAGCAAAATGACCTTCTCAAAAAAAATATCGAAGCGGGATTAAATAAAACCAAAGCTGCTATTGAATATGGAACCGCGCTTAAGAGCAGCGCCGATGTTTTAAAAGCCGAACTGTTAAATGCGGATCAGCATGCGATCGAATTACAGGCTTCCCGCAAAGCATATTTGAAAATGCTGGGTTTATTTATCAATCAATCTATTGATGAAAATGCAAAATTAGTAAAGCCCCAAACCAAACCGATTTCACAGGAAATTCAAAGGCCTGAGCTTTTACTTTTCAATTATCAGCAAAAGGCATTTGACGCACAAAAAAATATCATCAGTGCAAAAAATCGCCCCAGGCTTGGATTGTTTCTCCAGGGTGGAGCCGGCAGGCCTGCACTTAATTTTTTAAAAAATAGTTTCGAACCATATTATATCGGCGGTATCAGGCTAAACTGGTCTTTGAGCGGATTGTATAATGCTAAAAACGACAAAGCACTATTAGAAAATAACCGCAAAAATATAGATGTTCAAAAAGAGACTTTTTTATTTAATACCAATCTTTCTCTCAACCAGGAAACAGAAGAAATAAATAAATTGAATGCACTGCTGCAATCGGATGATGATATAATTAAATTACGGACAAACGTAAAAAACACAGCGCTGGGGCAATTGGAAAACGGTGTAATTACCAGCAACGATTACATACGTGAAGTAGATGCTGAAGATATCGCAAGGCAAAATAAAATGCTACATGAAATACAATTGTTACTGGCTGAATATAATCAACAGGTAACATCGGGCAATTAAAAACTAAAATCATTCATCAATGAAAAAAATAGCAATCATTTTTACACTTGTATTTTTTGTTTCCTGCAAAGACAGTAAAAATGATTTTGACGCATCGGGAACATTTGAGGCTGTTGAAACAATAGTTTCAGCGGAAGCCAATGGCAAGATCCTCCAATTTAATGTTGAAGAAGGACAGCATCTTTCTAAAGATTCAATGGTTGGATATATCGATCCCGTAAACATTGTATTACAAAAAGAACAGGTGACCTCATCAATTAATGCATTACAGAAAAAAACATTGGATGTGGGTCCGCAGGTAAAATTGTTGCACCAACAATTATCTGTTCAAAGATCACAATTGGAAAACCTGCAGCATGAACAAGGGCGCATAGAAAATTTATTAAAATCAGATGCCGCAACGCCCAAGCAACTCGATGATATGAATGCCCAGATCGACGTTGTTAAAAAACAGATCGCCGTAACACAACAACAAATAAATGTGCAGGAAAATAATGTTTCAACACAAAACCGAAGCATCCTGAGTGAAGGTGATCCATTGAAAAAACGAGCCGAACAATTGCAATACCAGGAGGATAAAACAAAAATCATAAATCCTGTGGCAGGGGTTGTACTTACCAAATATGCAGAGGAATTTGAAGTAACCGCGCCCGGCAAACCTTTATATAAGATCGCTGATCTCTCTACAATTATTTTACGCGCCTATATTACCGGAGATCAGTTTGCAAGTATCAAGCTTAATCAAAGTCTAAAAGTATTAGTAGATGATGGTACAGGTAAGTATAAACAATATACCGGAACAGTTGAATGGTTAAGCGATAAAGCAGAATTCACTCCCAAGACAATTCAAACAAAAGATGAACGGGCAAACCTTGTGTATGCTATTAAGATCAGGGTAAAAAATGATGGTTATTTAAAAATAGGAATGTATGGTGAGGTGAAGTTTAGTTGATGTAGTCTTCGGATGAGCTCAATGGGAAATTCTTTGTGTGCTGACCCGGTGAGCTGTAAACCAAGAAGGTTTTTATTGAACAATATAAAATCAAATGCCTTCAAAAAACCTTCTTGGTTTTGGGTACTCTCTTTGAGGAGTGACGTGAAAATCGCGATTAAATAGCAGTTTCAAAGGCATGATAAATAAAAATTAGGAACATAGAATTGATAATTTGAATATGGCTAATCATAAAGAAAATAACATTATTAGCATTGATCAAAATCCTGTTTCGCATGGTGCACCCGCTATTGATATTATTAACCTCACAAAGGTCTATGGAAAAGAAAAAATTGTCGCTGTAGATAACATAACATTTTCTGTAAACAAAGGTGAATTATTTGGCCTGATTGGCCCTGATGGTGCGGGAAAAACAAGCATCTTTAGAATGCTTACTACGCTTTTGCTACCAGATAAAGGATCGGCAACTGTAGATGGTTATGATGTCGTAAAAGATTATAAACAAATCAGGAATGCGGCGGGCTATATGCCCGGTAAATTTTCATTGTACCAGGATCTTACCGTAGAGGAGAATCTTAAATTCTTTGCAACAATTTTTAATACCACTATAGAGGAAAACTATCACTTAATTAAAGATATCTATATACAGATCGAACCATTTAAAAACAGGAGAGCGGGAAAGTTATCAGGAGGCATGAAACAAAAGTTAGCATTATGCTGTGCCCTGATCCATAAGCCGACTGTTCTTTTTCTTGATGAGCCGACAACAGGTGTTGATCCGGTTTCACGAAAAGAATTTTGGGAAATGCTTAGGCGATTGAAAGAACAAAATATCACCATCCTGGTTTCTACCCCATACATGGATGAAGCTAAACTTTGCGACAGGGTGGCGCTGATGCAAAACGGAAAAATATTGTCTATCGACACTCCGGCAAATATTGTAAAATCTTATCCCCAAAAATTGTTTGCGATAAAAGCTTCAGACATGTATTCTTTACTTAAGGATTTGAAAAAATATGATAAAACTTTAGAAAGCTATGCCTTCGGCGAATATGCGCATGCCTCTTTTAAGAATAATTTTTCTGATGAAAATGAAATAAAAACTTATTTGAAAGAAGAAGGCTTACATGATGTTGAGATTATACCGGCAGAAGTCACTATAGAAGATTCATTCATAAAATTATTGAAGAACTAATGGAAGAGGCTGTAATAAAAACAGATAAGCTCACAAAAAAATTCGGAGATTTTGTTGCCGCCGATTCGCTCTCTTTCGAGGTGAAGAAAGGAGAAATATTTGGTTTTCTCGGTGCAAACGGTGCCGGCAAAACTACTGCCATGCGCATGCTTTGCGGCCTGTCTAAACCATCTTCCGGAAGCGCAACCATTGCAGGCTTCGATGTGTATAAACAAACAGAACAAATCAAAAAGAATATCGGCTATATGAGCCAGAAGTTCTCTCTTTATGAAGACCTCACTGTAAAGGAAAACATTCATTTCTTCGGTGGCATTTATGGATTATCTGATAAACAATTAAAAGATAAAAGTGAAGAACTGGTTTCTCAGCTCGGTTTGCAACATGAAGTAAAAAAATTAGTCGCCGATCTTCCTTTGGGATGGAAACAAAAATTATCCTTTTCAGTTGCAGTTATTCATCAGCCTAAAATTGTATTCCTTGACGAGCCAACCGGCGGTGTTGACCCAGTTGCCCGCCGGCAATTTTGGGATTTAATTTATGAGGCAGCCGATAACGGCACAACCATTTTTGTAACCACGCACTACATGGATGAAGCAGAATATTGTAAAAGAATTTCAATAATGGTCGATGGAAAAATAGAGGCATTAGATACACCAAAAAATTTAAAGCAACATTATGACGCGAGATCTATGGATGAAGTTTTTCTACACCTGGCAAGAGGAGCGAAGAGAAGTGATGGTTAAGAATTAATAAAGAAAATGTTCAAGGGAAAATTTACAGCATGAAAGAAGTTGATCGGCCTCCAATAAAACATTCTCAGTTCGTGGCTTTTTTGCGCAAAGAATTCAGACATGTATTGCGTGACAGAAAAACTCTGCTCATCCTCTTCGGACTTCCTGTTGTTCAGATTTTAATTTTTGGTTTTGCACTTACTAATGAAGTGAAGAATTCAAAAATCATTGTCGTTGATTATGCAAAAGATATTGCTTCACAACAGATCACAAATAAAATAAATGCCAGCAGTTATTTTGAAATTGAACAATCTGTAATGGATCATAGGCAAATTGAAGAAGCGTTTAAAAAGGGAAAAATAAAAATGGCCATTGTGTTTCCTGGAAATTTTAATGAAGAACTACTACACACCAACAAAGCACAGATCCAGGTAATTGCAGATGCATCCGATCCCAATACAGCAAATACACTTACGAATTATGTAACGTCCATCTTAAGGGATTATGAAGAAGCGCAGCATAAAACACTCGCAATCCCTCTTCGCATAGTTCCACAAACAAAATTTTTATATAATCCTCAATTAAAAGGAGCGCCTAATTTCGTTCCCGGTGTAATGGCACTGGTTTTAATGCTCGTGTGTGTAATGATGACGGCTATCTCCATCGTAAAAGAAAAAGAAACCGGCACCATGGAAATATTATTGGTTTCCCCGTTTAAGCCGCTACTCGTAATATTTTCCAAGGCTGTGCCTTATTTATTATTATCTCTTATAAATGTTACCACCATTGTTTTGTTAAGTGTATTTGTATTAGACCTTCCCGTAAATGGAAGCTTGATCCTGCTTTTTGCAGAAAGCACTTTATTTATAATTACCTGCCTTTCATTAGGAATTTTAATTTCAATAAAAACAAATTCGCAACAGATAGCAATGCTCATTTCATTAATGGGAATGTTATTACCAACAATCTTATTCAGCGGCTTTATGTTTCCTATTGAAAATATGCCATGGCCTTTGCAGGTTATCTCAAATGCCATTCCGGCAAAATGGTATTACATAATAGTAAAGTCTATTATGATTAAAGGACTTGGGTTTTCAGCGATATGGAAAGAAACATTAATTCTTTTCGGAATCACTCTATTCTTTTTAATTGTGAGTCTGAAGAGCTTTAAAATAAGGCTGGCATGAATTAGTTGAAAATAATTTGAGAAAATGAGAACGATCAAATTTTTGTTGCAAAAAGAATTCAGGCAAATATTCAGGAACAAAGCAATCATTGCTATGATCATTGTGATGCCGGTTGTTCAATTGCTAATTCTTCCTCTTGCTGCGGACTATGAAGTGAAGAACATAAATATCTCGATAGTTGATCATGATCATTCCACTTACTCACAAAAACTTATTTCCCAAATTTCAGCCTCGCATTATTTTAACCTTGTGGGTTATAATGCCGGATTTAAAGAAGCCTTTCAATTAATTGAACAAGACAAAGCCGATCTTGTGTTGGAAATACCAACTGGATTTGAAAAAAATCTCGTGCGTGAAAATGAGCAGAAATTATTTATAGCAGTCAATGCGATAAATGGCGTGAAGGCGAATCTTGGTGGCGCTTATCTTGGAAATCTAATCAGGGATTACAATAATGATATTCGGCTGCAATGGATACACCCTGCAAAGTTGAATAATGCGCCGGTGATTGATATTGCATCTTCCAATTGGTTCAATCCACTATTAAACTACCGGGTATTTATGGTGCCGGGCATATTGGCCATTTTAGTAACCATGATTGGAGGTTTTCTTTCTGCATTAAATATTGTAAAAGAAAAAGAAGTTGGAACCATTGAGCAGATCAATGTGACGCCAATAAAAAAACATCATTTCATTCTCGGTAAATTAATTCCATTTTGGGTATTAGGCAATGTTGTATTTACACTGGGCTTAATTGTCTCGTGGGTTGTTTACGGCATTGTGCCATTAGGAAGCTTTGTGGTATTGTATAGCTTTATAACAATATACCTGCTGGCAATTCTTGGCTTTGGATTATTGATATCAACCTATTGCGATTCGCAACAACAAGCTATGTTCATCATGTTTTTCTTTATGATGATTTTTATTTTGATGGGTGGCCTTTTTACACCAATTGAAAGCATGCCCGAATGGGCACAAGTCGTTACAAAATTTAATCCCGTTAGTTACCTGATAGATGTAATGCGAATGGTAATTCTAAAAGGAAGTGGGTTTGCTGATATACAATATCAATTATTAATCATCGGTGCCTTTGCAATTGTACTTAATACATGGGCTGTATTAAATTATAAGAAAACGAATTGAGTTTGATGAAGGTGTCAGTCCAGTAAAGTCGTCGTACATCTAAACATCTTTTATTATTCTGAAAGTGAGATTGATTCTCGGACTTATATCTTTTACTGTCTTTGGAATCTGGTGTTCCCAGTAATGTTGTGTTGTGCCTTTCATTATTAACAAGGATCCATGCGTCAATGGAATGATCACTTTCTCTATGTTCTTTTTGAATTTATGTTTCAAATGAAACGGCCGTGTTTCTCCAAAACTCACTGACGCGATCACAGGGTTTGTTCCAAATTCCTTTTCATTATCACGATGCCATCCAACGCTGTCCTGGCCCGTTCTGTAAAGATTAAGCAACACGCTGTTAAAATTAACACCGGCTTCACTATCTACTTTTTCTTTTATGAAAAGCAAATCTTTCGTCCAGGGAAAAGGGTTCATCTTCAAACCGGAATAGGTGTACTCAGTACCGAGATCACCGTACCATGCAGTGAGTCTTGGGGTATCATGTTCTTTGCCATAAACGACGATTTTAGTCTCCATCCAATTGATATTTTTCAATAGTTGCGAATAGAGGCTATCCGATTCTTCTTTTGAAAAAAAATTTTCGATCAATACCAAATCTGCATCCTCTAAAGCGTAAATCTCTTTACGGGGCGTGCCAGTCGAAAAAAATTCTGTGTCGGGAAATAAGCTCATATAAAAATTGAGGAACAAAAAATAAACCAGGATATTTGTTCTGACTTCTTTGACTAAAGCTCTTTTAATTTTTCAATAGTGAAATAGCCGAGGTGCAATTCATCTCCGTCGCCAGTGGTATCCTTTGAAATTTGAATTCGATACTCATTTTTATTTTCCACTGGAAGAATATCTTCTATGCCATAAACGTCATCTACATCAATTCCATACTTATCATCCACATGTGATGGCGCATCTTTAAACCCCGTATGCTTATAGAATGCAGTTTGCCTGGATTTTCTTATCGCATCACCTTTTTCCGGTGCTACAACAATCATCTTGTAGTGAAATTCTTCAAATTCATTTTCTTTATAACCGCCGAGATTTATGAAGTAGAGGTGATTTTCTTTTTCTTCACGCCTGATGAAATCGTTCTTTACAATTTCGATTTTATATCCATCTACATTTTTCACTTCTCTCCATGCATCCACATGGATATCTCCATTCGCTTCAGGCCAGAATTCTATTATAGACGGAATAACATCGGCAAGGCAGGAAGCTATGGCAAAAAAAATATCGTGTTGTTCTATATGCCTTCCCCCAGGCTTACATCCCAACAACAACATGAATAATTTGGGCTGTTGATTCATAGGTAAATGTTGTTTGATATTAATAACTGAGGATACTACCCGAAACTATTAATTATTCTTAATTCGTGTCTTACAATTCGTGTCTTAAAAATTAAACCCTTAGAAACACTTTCTTTTTGTACATAAAATACAAGAATGCCCATTTTACCATTACGAAACAAATAGCCATCGCTACCGCACCAAATGGATTTCCTATCCATTGCCCCACCCATTTAAAAAATCCATTGGTTGAATATTCCCAATCTATAAATCGCCCTGACATATAAATCAAAATAGAATTCATACCGATAACTCTGAAGAAAAATGACCAACGCCTGTAACCCAGCACATCTATGATATAATAAAAAAGAGAGAGCAGTATTAAACTTATTCCACCAACCGTTAAAACAAACGAACTCGTCCAGAGGTTTTTATTAATCGGGAAATCAAGATTCCAAAGTAACGCCAGTCCTATGAAGACAATTCCAAGTATTGCCATATTCATTGCCTTTTTCCCGCCATTAATATCCTTGCTTTTTAAATAACTGCCGGTAAGTATTCCCAGCAGCCCGGTACCTATTGCCGGTATGGTGGACATAAGCCCCTCAGGATCGTGAATAATTAAATACAGTTTACCTGGCAAAATGCTTCGATCAATGTAGGATGCAAAATTCCCTTCCATGGTAAGATCACCCATTGGGAAACCCGGTGCCGAATTGAATTTCAGTAACAACCAGTAACCAATAAGCAATCCACAGAACCATATAATTTGCGCAGTCCTGTTTGAATAAATATAAATAATATTAGCAAACATATAAGCCAACCCTATTCTTCCTAAAACGCTTCCAAATCGGATGTCAGCTAAAGGTTTTAATTGTAAGCCGTTATTATAAATAATGCCTAAAAGCACTAAGATCAATCCACGTTTTACTACTCTCCATAACACCTGGTTTTTAGTTTTTCCTTTTTGTAATTCCCTTCCAACTGAATAAGGTGTAGCAACACCTGCTATAAAAAGAAACAATGGAAAAATAAGGTCGTAGAAATGAAATCCGTTCCAGTCGGGATGTGTAAATTGGTTGGCAATAACCGTCCAGAACGGCGCATTGGTTGCCTTTGCCATTCCATGAAAAATTTCTTCGGCACCCATAATCCAGAACATATCAAAGCCACGCAGCGCATCTAAAGAATAAAGGCGGCGGCTGGTAAAATTGTTTTCTGATGGAATTGGATTTTCTTGCGCGATAGGAGAATCGAGAGCAGTTGTTGTTGGTTGCATGCAATTTTAAAGTGTAGTTGAAAAATATTTTATTAAAAGTAATTCAATATGTTATTTAATAATTCCAACATTATTAACTTATGTTAATATGATGATCTCCAACGCTACAATCATATTACAATATCAATTCTGAATTCAATTTTCCTGCGCTCCTTCAAATAATAAAGGGAAAAATTGCCCCTCCATTTTACCGCCCTTTTGCACTACAGGCACACCGCTTAAAAGTGGCTCATTACTATCCGACATTACGCCATCTGCAAATGCATTAATAACAAAGGCGCGACGGGAGTTACTACTCTTATTTTCTCCCGAGCCATGCAAAGCAAGTGGATGGTGAAAGATGGCGTCACCGGCTTTTACGGGCGTAGGTTTTGGACTATCAAATTGTTTTTTTTGTTTGTCATTTAAAAAATCCTTTATGCCATGCAATTCGCCTGCAATTACAGTCTTTGGCAATAGACCCCATTTATGACTGCCGGCGATATAATTAAGACAACCATTTTCAATAGTAGCATCATCAAGAGCAACCCAGCATGTAATGTGTTGCATAGGTTTTGTCCTCGTCCAATAAGAATAATCCTGGTGCCAGGCAACAACGCCGCCCTTTTTTGCGGGCTTGTAAAATACCTGGTCATGCCAGAAGCGCACAGGCTTATCACCCAGCAACTGGCTTGCCGCCATTACAAATGCAGGGTTCCACAACACATCATGAAAGCCCGGAGTGATCCTCCATTCACCAAGTGCGTGAAATAATATTGTTTGCGGATCTGTGGATTCGTTACTATTATATTCATAAAAAAGCGAATTGCCTTCGTGTGAAGGATCTAATAATTCCGCAAGTTCGTTTCGCAAAAAATTAACCTGTTCTTCATTCAACATTTTAATGCCAGGCAAGAATCCATTCTCATTAAAAAAATCCACCTGGTCTCTGGTGAGCCGGTATTTGTCCCACCCATGTTTAGTTTGAGGCCATGGAAATAGGCTGGTTACCTGTTCGTGTATCTTACTAAGATCTTTTGGCATAAAAAATTTGTTTGGTATAAAAATAAACATTTTTAAAATGTATAGAAGAGAACGATTCCGTAGAAAGTCTTAAATAAGATTAAAACTAACGGACTACACTACCTGTCACGGAATTGTCTTAATTCCAGGTAAAATGTTTACATATTGTTATTAGCCACTTTTGAAAATGTTAATAGCATGGTTATTGTCCTCATAAAGCTGATAAAAATCAGACAAAATGAAAAATACATTAGAAGAGAAAATCGCCTACAAAGGAATTGTTTGGATTACTGTACTTGAAGCCCTTGGCTTGTTGTTACTGGCTTTTGTGATTAATTAAATTATCGCCCTGGTCGCTGCTACTTTAATAAGTTCTTTAATATTGAAGGCTGATGATAAAGAACAGGGAATAACGAAAATTTTAAGATTAAGCTCCACAATCTTGTTTGAAAATGGAATGGTTTTAGATGCGGTTTTTATATCATGTTTAAAAAATTTCCCACCTACCTAAGTAAGTATAGTGTGCTACCGGCGCTACTCTACATCATACCAACCATAATATTTTTACGGGATGAAACGTTTACAAAAACCTGGCTCCTGTACCTTGGAAACGCCTGCTTTTTGTTCTACGTGTTTTTGTTTGAAATCCTGCTATTTAATAAACAAAAGGTCACAGAATCCCCTGTAAATGCAGGATTAGCTGTCACACTCACAGGCATTATTATCTCTTGTATACTTATCATTTTATGCGCTGCCTTATTCGCACCCACGCTATTTCAATTCACATCTTCGAGTGCAGGCCTTAAAAGCAGGCCCGCTGCTTTGGGTTCAAAGGGTCAAATAGAAACATGGTTTATATTATTTGGGACTGCAACTATTGGAAACTTTGTCGCGGGCTCTTTTTCTTCCATACTTTCCGGGGCTGTTTTGAAACAAAAAAATATGCCGGGGAAAAATATCAGCAGTTAGTCTATCTCTCCATCGTGTCATAGAGACGGCTTGTCAATTCTCTCTCCTACTTTCATGTTCCACCAATAAGTAAATTTTAATAATAAAGCCCTGTTACGAACTGTAAAAGGATACGGCAAATAATTATCGGTATATACAATAAACAAATCCGATGCAGGCTTGTACCTCCATTGAAACCTCGTGTTGAGATTGATATTATTCAACTGTTCATTGTATTGTATAAACGTCGTAAAAAATAATTTGTTGGTCATGGTTACATCTATGCGCGGTCCAATAAGCCAGAATTTAGTAACGTTCCATGGAGCAGGCAATTTTATATTATTGTAAGACGCATTAATAGCAAGGCTTACATAAGGTTGAAAACGATATCCCACATTAGCCGTAAGATTATAACGGGTGCCGTTTGCATAGTAACCACCAAATCTTGCCGAGAATGCATAAGTCAAAAGACTTTTTGGTTTGGAAACAAAATCGGTTCCCCAGGCCTCCCAGCGATGTTCCGTGCCACGTGCTAAAGTATCTTTATTAAAATTAGTGGGGTCGAAAGGCCGTTGAAGCTGAACGTAGTCGTGAGACACCCACACATCAAAAGTTGCCTGGCTCCTAAGATTAAAATTATAAGCCAGATAGGCTTCGTCATCCGTTCGCTTGAACGACTCGTTGTTGTATAGCGTATAATACAATTTCGGGCCATGCGATAAAATTTTTCCACCTGATGGAAAAAAGTAATAAGAGGCCTGCGGATTAATTTTTATGTAAGCATTCCTCGGAACATAACCCACTTCGGCGTTATAATTTTTCCCTACGTATTCGTGTTGCCAATACAAAAGCCAGCGCCGGCTGCTGTATTGCAGATGGGCCGCATGAACAAAATCTTTTCCATGTGAACCTGGCGTAAAGGACTTTAAAAACATTACTTTACCTGTCCAGAAATTATTTGAAGATGCGAGGTTATATTCAAGTCCTACATTCCTGTTGTAATCTGAGTACACGGGTTTTCCGGAATCAGCCCCGGCCTTATAGTTTATTGATTGTTTATTAATAAAAATAAACCCAATATTAGATCGTGAAAAAACACGGCGCTGCACAGAAGCCACTACAAAATTCTGGACAGGCAAACCGCTTTCTCCGACTGACCCTGTCTGCATGTCCATAGCACCTATTCTCCAGTTCTTACCTGGCTTGCCGCTCACTCTTGCTCCAAAGTTTATTGGAGCATTCAATCCAATTCTTCTTGAGAAAAACGGGCGTATGGACGCATATCCAAAGTTTGCAAACAAGTCTCCGTTCTCTAAAAAAAATTGTCTCTTTTCAGGAAAGAACAATTCGAACCTATCGAGGTTGGTTACCTGCTGATCTATTTCAACCTGTGAAAAATCCGGGTTTACGGTAAGGTCTAAATTCAGAGCGGTACTTATAGCAATCTTCGCGTCAAGACCAACATCACTGCGAAATTTTGAGCCAGTATGATTCTCCTGGTTTTTACTCACTCCTCCCAATACATAAGGAATCAAAGAAATGTTAGCGCCCGAAGCCGGTGGTGCCTCGTCCCAAATAATATTGCCTGTATAGGCAAGTGAGGCCGTAGGAAATTGCCGTGGCATTGGTGCCCAGGAGCTTTTTTCAGGCGCTCTCAAATCATTGCGGCTGAAATTGATACCCCAACTCGTTACACCTTGCTTATAACGAATACTTGAAAATGGTAACGCCATTTCAAAAATCCACCTGTCACGATAATTTTTCACTTTAGACTTCCATTTATTATCCCAGTTGAGATCAACACTGCCGCCGTTGTACATGGTGCCATCCCATTGAGCACCCGCAGCATTCGCACCAAAAGAAAATCCATTAGTGAGATCATTGAAAGGATCCATAAACAACAGGAAATTATCATTCTTCCCAAAGTTAAAATCACGCCTTAATGATTCAACGAAGTACGGTCCCCTGGTGGGAGTAAAACAAGTTGCTATGAGATATAGATTCTTATCATCATAACACATTCTTACTTCTGTTTTCACGGTGGCTAAAGACGTGTCCATGGGAAGTACCATAAAAAAAGTGGAAGTTGCTTCAGCTTCTTGCCACGCTGCATCATCCATTACTCCATCCACTTTTATGGGGGTGTTTGCTCTATGGATATGTAGCTGAAACGATTCGTTCTTCTTTTGTGCGAATACAACAGAAATACAGTCAAAGAGAAGGCTTAGAAAAAAACACAGAATGAAACAGTAAATGCCCCGGCTACCTATTTTCAATACAAATTATTTATTAAATCTTTCAACAATAAAGGCTAACTAAAATCCCCATTTTTTCATAATCTTAAAATCTTCTTCCGCACATGCAATAGGTGTCTTTCCCTGGTAGGATTCCTGCTCGATAATAAATTCAGTGGTACCACCCGATTTTTTAGCAAGGTCAACAATTTGTTTTACGGGCAAAATACCTCTACCTAAAACCGTACTTTCATAATTATCATTCATTTCTCCTTTACCTGCTGTCTTAATCTCATCTTTTACGTGCATACTTTCAAATCTGCCGGGATATTTTTTTATTATTTCCAAAGCCCGTCCGCCGGCCCCGTACATATTGCCAATGTCTATTTGCTGAAGCACCAGTTCAGGATCGGTTTTCTCCAAAATAATGTCATAAATCTGTTTGCCATTCAAAGAATATTTGAATTCAAAATCATGATTGTGGTAGCCAAATTTTAACCCTGATTTCTTGCATAATTCTCCACATTTATTAAAAACATCAAGAAAACCCAAAAGATCATCATAATTTTTTCGCAGGCCTTCATCAAGCCAGGGGCTTATTACGTAAAGCTGGCCAACAGTGGCAGCATCGGCTACCGTTTGTTTCCATACATCTGTAAAATCATTATTTGCAGCATCCCAGTGGCCAGCATTCATCACAGTATGGCCACTCGGCATGTTTAGTCCAAGATCATCCAGTACCTTTTTAAATTCTGTTGGCGCATAGCCATAAAATTTTCCATTCACATAGTTTGCATGTTCAACATTTTTATACCCCATAGCTGCCAGTTGCTTCATAGTGCCCATCGGATCTGTTTTCATATCATCCCTTACGGAATACAATTGTATGCCCATGATTGTATAGGCCGCGGTAGTATTTGCAAACATATTTTTGGGAAGCAGCAGCGCACCTGCGGCTGACAGGGAGCTACTAACGAGAAATTTCCTTCTTGATAATTTCATGATGTGTTTTTTAAATTAGATAAAAATTAGCGCTCCTGGTATAATTATTAATTCTATTGTTTCATTCAAATGTATGCTCCTCAATTTTATTAATCCACGCAACTTTTTGTTCTGCTTCATGAGGCTCGCCAATAATCTTTGCATAGAGTTCGGGTCTTCTCGCATTTCTATACCGGTAGCCTCCGGCATTACTTATCTTTTCTTTATCCAACGTTGCGGTTACTAAATCATTTCCAAGACTTCTGCATTCAGCGATCACGTCGCCAAATGGGTCAATAATCATCGAACAGCCATTCTTAAGCTGATCATCATCCATACCTATTGCATTTGAAAAAACGGCATACAAGGCATTATCATAAGCCCGCGACGGAAGCCACTTCATTAGCCAGGCTCTTCCTTTCATTCCATCAAATTCAAGCCGCAATGACGTAGGGTCAATATCTCTGTTTTGCCACAATATAGGATCTACAAAGCCAGCTCCCGGTCGCGGCGAAGGTGTGCACATAGTAACATGCGGCATAAAGAGTATATCCGCGCCCAGCAGGCTTGTAGCTCTTACATTTTCTACTATATTATTATCATAGCAAATAAGTATTCCGCACTTCCATCCGTGCAAATCAAATATCGTGTAACTGTCCCCGGGAGTTATGGAAGGATGAATAAAAGGATGTAGCTTCCGGTGCTTTGCAATAAGCCCGCTTTTGTCAACACACACATAAGCTTTGTAAATTTTATCGTCATCATCTTTTTCAAACAAACCTGCTAAAACAGCGATATCATACCTTGCTGCTATCTCTGAAAGTTTTTTCACACTGTTGCCTCCAGGTATATATTCCGCTATATCCAGTAAACCTTCTTTAGAAAGATGCCGGGCAAATGAATAACCTGTAATGCTACATTCATGAAAGGCAACAACCGCAGCGCCATGCTCCGAAGCTCTTTTACTAAGTGCATCTATCGTTTGCAAATTATATTCTTTATCCCCACTTCTGTGTTCAAATTGAGCCGTTGCGATTTTAATATGAGTCATTATTTATTTTGTTATCAAAATTAATCGTCAAATCAGCCTGCGATAACTTTCATGTTCTCCGGATCCCAATGAATTATTTTCTTTGTAAAATAGCTTTCATTACAGGCAAGACAAGGAGCTGCAGCCCTGAAGCCAAACACAGCATCTTCAACAACAGGTTTGCCAGTCCTCACACTTTCAAAAAAGTTTGTATGGTGCTCCAGGTGTTCATCATATCCTTCAGGTTCTTTATAAACAATATCAGGTTTTTTCGGTCTTCTCCTTTGTTCGGCGGTATATTTTTCATTATACTTTTGCAAAAGGTTTGCCTGCATAGCTTTGGGATAAGTTGATAAAGAATCCCAACCTCCAATGCCAGGGGCTTCGGACATAATGCTATGGTGAACGGTGAGTCCATCACCGTTTATATCAATCGTTCCCTCATCACCCACAAACCGAATAACTTCCGAGCCGCCGGTACCGCTTACAAAATTTACCTGCAGTGTTAATTGAAATGGCGAATGTTCCGGCGCTTCAGGGTACTGCATAATACCAGTCATCACGTCTGGTACATTTCGGCCGTCTTTCCAGTAACACAATTGCCCCGAAGCAAAAATAGTAGAAGGTCCCTTTGAACCGGTGATAACATGCGTGCCTGAAAGCAGGTGAACAAAGAGATCGCCTGCAACACCGGTTCCAAATTCGCGATAGTTACGCCACCAAAAAAATTTCTTCGGATCGTATGGAATTTTTGACATGCCGGCTATATACTTTTCCCAGTCAACTGTTTCAGGTGATTCGTCAGTAGGCATTGTATATTCCCACGCACCCAAAGCATCCTGGCGATCGTAAATCGCATTGACCATATTAAGCTTTCCTATTTCACCTGATTTATAAAGTTCCCGCGCCTTTGCATAGACTACACTGCTTACACGCTGGCTTCCTACCTGGAAAACTTTGTTACTTGCCTTTTGTGCTGCTATTACACTGAGGCCCTCATCAATATAATGGACCATCGGTTTTTCGCAGTACACATGCTTCCCTTTTTTTAAAGCATCTTTTGCAATTCTTGCGTGATAGTGATCGCCTGGTGCAATTATTACGGCGTCTATATCTTTTCTATCCAGAATTTTTCTATAATCATTTGTAACAAAGAGATCGTTACCAAACAGCTCTTTCGCATGTTCCAGCCTGCCTCTATATAAGTCACACGCAGCCACCATTTGCACACCCGGAACCTTCAAGGCGGTTCTGATATTATTATTGCCCATTATTCCCATCCCTATTACAGCCACATTGATATTATCATTCGATGATATCTTCTTTTGATAATGCAGAATGCGCTCTTCAATTTTTTGTTCTGCCGCGAGAGCCGCTAATGGTCCTGCTCCAAGCGCCAGGGTAGTGCTGGTTATATTTTTAATAAAAATTCTCCTGGAAGAAGATTGATTTTTCTTATTCATTGTTAGAAGTATTTACAGATGTGGTCATTTGGTGATAAACAAATATGAGGTAATAAAAGCAATCGAAATATTATTGCGAATAAATTTAAGAAGTTTTCAAAACAAATAAATAGAAAACATTTAAATGCGGCAGTACCAACTGGTATCTTAATATTCGTTATTTATGTACCTAATGCCATTTAATATTTTTCTTATTTTGTTAGTGAGTATAGCCTTATTTAAGGCGGTGATTTTTTCATCACGTAAACATTATTTCTTTCTTATACCTTTAAAGAAATATTTTTGTATATGATTAAAATACCTTTTCGTATCAATAACATTTTTTATTTTATCTCAATTGTTATTCTTCCTTCACTCGCTTTTTCACAAAATAAACCCCTGGTAATTCCTCTTTGGCAAAATGGTGCACCCGGTTTCGAGAATCTTAAAAACGAGCCGGAGGAAGCTAAAAGTTATTGGGTAAAGCATATCAACAATCCCACTATAACAGCATATTTCCCACCGAAAGAAAAAGCAAATGGAACCGCTGTTATCATTTGCCCCGGAGGTGGACACCGATTACTTGTAATTGATGAAGAAGGAACAAAGCCTGCTCTTTTTTTGAATAGCCTTGGCGTAACAGCATTCGTTCTCAAATACCGGCTTGGCAGGGAAGAAAATTCACCTTATTCGGTTGACAAACATCCAAAAGAAGATGCATACAGGGCGATGCGATTGGTTCGCAGCAAAGCAGCCGAATGGAATATTAACTCGGATCGCATCGGTATTCTTGGGTTCTCGGCCGGGGGCGAAGTTGTATCTTCGATAGCGTATGGAGACGGAAAGGGTAATGAAAGCGCAGGTGATCCCATTGACCGTTTGAATGGCAAACCAAATTTTCAGATGCTCGTGTATCCGGGTCCGTTATTTATTCCCGATTCTGTAAATGCTGCTGCGCCTCCCTTATTTATGGTTGCTGCTAATGACGATGAATGTTGCTCTCCGCCTGTTGTAAAATTACTACAGGCTTACAGGGCCGCAAAACTTCCTGTTGAAGTTCATTTATATGCCCACGCCGGCCATGGATTTAATATGGGAGATCGTTCTTTATCAGCCGCTATTAAAAACTGGCCGCAACGCATGGCAGACTGGCTGGCTGATAATATTTTTAAAACGGCAATACAAAATTAATTTACTAATTTCTGTTGTAAGCCTCATTAATACCTTTTGCATAAGTATTAAAACAATTACTAAAAGCTTTACTGATTTTAGTTTCCGGAAGATGTTCTTTTACAAATAGTAGAAGATGATTGTAATCATGTGGCTCTTTGAAAATATTTTCTTTATTATTTTCCCCTGTTATAAATGTGATAATAACAACCGGACTGTAGTGGGTCTTTGTCCATCTTTTAATTTTTTACATGGAAGTTACTTTCAACTAATTTAAAAAATGTACTATAGAATTTTTGTTGCTCACAAGACTCACAAGATCTCATCTCTCACAAAGACCTCACAGATTTAAAAACCTGTGAGGTTTGCGAATCATAACATCAATTATTCCACTGGAAGTGCCTGTAGCGGAGGAACATTACTTGCCGATCCATTGTAACCTTCATTTTGATTAATATGGCCGTTTACATTGGCGTCAATGGCTGATTGGGGAACCGGCCATAACACATGAAAAGGGCTCAAAGTATATTCATCGCCATGAATCGTATGGACACCCTTATTATAAAAATCAGTATGATCTATAATCCAGTCATACCAAAAGTTTTTTGTAGAAAAGCTATTCATGCTATAGGTTCTTCCCAAATAATCCGGTTGCCCTGTTTGAGCAAAAATGTATGCGATACGTGTGAGCTCGACATTCCTGTATTCTTCATAATACAATTCACGAGCTCTTTCATCAAGTATAGATGCAATAGTTACATCTCCGGGATTGATTGGTTGTGCGCCAGCCCTTTCTCTTACGACGTTAATATCCGCGGCCGCATTAACAAAATCGCCTTTCCAGTAATACGCTTCTGCCCTCAACAAATACGTTTCAGCTAACCGGAATACATACCAGGGCGTATGTCCTCCATTGTTCAAGGAATTTTGATGATCCGGAATAAATGTTTTGTATTGAGGCCAGTCAAACCAACACCTTATTGTATCTGAACACAGGAGGGCACCTGAACTGTTGAACTCCTGCAAATGTTGGCCGTAATATGAATCCGTTGCCTTTATAGCTGGATTATTATAGACCAGGTCTTGCATCCTCATCCAGTTTCCCTGTGCGTGCCGGAGGTCACCGGGATCATTTGCCCATATGTCATGAGTGGCATACCACGATCCCCTGCATCGGCCGATTCCCCTGCCAAATTTTGTTTGCTGGTCAAATTCTATTCCTGTTGTCCTAATCGTACCTACGTTACCGTTAGGTGTGTTAATTTTTGAATCCCAAAGTGGAACTGCCTGCCTCATAAGAGAACTTCCTCCGCTATAATCGCCATTATTGATATACCCTTCCAGGTCAATTACATAAAATAACCCCTCCGTATTTTGTGGCAGTACTTTATTATTAGGCCTGTGTAAATCCCAAATAACATTATCAGGGGAACCTGGATCCTGCCCAAAGGTTTGAGTCATTAAATGATATGTGCCTCCATTAATCACATCAGAGGCCGCCGTAATGGTACCGTCAAAATCACCTAACGCCAAATCAACTTTGGCTAGCATGTGCTGGCAGGCCCCTTTTGAAACCTCTCCTTTGGGTACGCCATCCGGAACCCATTGAACCGCATATTGTAACTCCTTTTTCATTTCCTCGAGAATTACTTTGCGATCAACTGTTTCAAAATCCAGTTTGGGAGATGAATATAATTTGCCCGCGTAAGGTACATTTCCAAATGAATTACAAAGCACGTAATAGGTATATGCCCTGAAAAAATAAGCCGAGCCTATAAGGGCATTCCGTTGTGCCAACTGGGATGCATCAGTGGTGTCCCATTTTGGCACATTTATATATTCTAACACGGTGTTCGCATATTTAAGCCGGTAATAACTTTGTTCCCAATACCAATAGATACGATTGTGATCCGCATTATCATTTCCGGAAGTGATAGCATCCGGCGTAATTGCAATATTCATATCCTGGGCTGGTCCTGATTTGTCTGTGGTGCCTTCCACAGCTACATCAGAAAATATTAGCTGCGAAATAATGGGCGCTCCATCACCAAACCAATCATACCTGAGATTCCGCTGACATGCCACCAGCGCATCCTGCAAAGCAGCGGCGGTATTATAAGTATTTTCTGGTGTATAAAAAGATAATGGCTTCGGTTCCAGCCAGCTTTTTTTACAACTGGTTCCGGTAACAATTGTAATTAGTACAATTGCCAGTGTGTATATTGATTGTTTATTAATTGTTTTCATTGATGTCATTTTTAAAGTAAGCGTCTATAAAGTCAGGTTGATTCCTAGTGTAAAGGTTCTGGGAGTTGGGCCAGGCCCTGGCGGATTAACATCAGTATCCGCGTCCCATTCAGGGTCCCAATATTCCCAATCCGGCTTGTAAATTGCCGCATTTTTTACTGAAAAATAAACCTTCAAATCCTGTATGCTGGCTTTATTCAGCAAAGTATTAGGTACAGTATAAGCCAAGGCAACATTATCGAGCCTTATAAAATTTCTTTTTCTATACGTGCTATAGCTTGCACCTCCATCGCTGGAATAAATTCTCGCAAAAGTATTTGCCGGATTATCCGGTGTCCAATGGTCATACACATATCCGTCGGTACGGTCGGGAAAACCACCGCGATTTTTGGCCTGGTTAAAGCCCGACATATATCCCCACTGGGAATAAATTAAAAATGAGAGGTCAAAATCTTTAAAAAATGTAAAGTTATTTCTCAAGGTCCACTGGTAACGAGGCTTTGAATAACCGATAAACTGGCGGTCATCATTAGTATATTTACCGTCGCCATTTACATCCTCCAATTTAAAATCACCGGGGCTTTGCCCGTGCACTGCTGCCTGGTCCTTATCACCGGACTGGTACACACCTAATACCTTCAAATCCCAGATAGCATCAATTGGGTGGCCAATAAACCATCTGTTGGGAATGTCATCTGCTTCCTTTTGCCCTATAACATTTCCGCTGGCATCCTTAATGTCAACCATATTGCCGTATAGATGTACGATCTCATTACGGTTCAAAGAAAAATTAAATGAACTGTTCCATCTGAAGTTCCTGCTGTTAATATTGGTAGAGTTTAAACTAATCTCCAGGCCTTTGTTATCTACTTCACCGAGATTAGACTGCACATTAGCAAAACCAACTACATCAGGAAGACTACGGTTTACAAGCAGATTTGTAGTTTTCCCTTTATAAACATCAATACTGCCCCCCACGACGCTATTGAAAATAGAGAAATCCAGCCCGATATTATAAGCCGCAGTTTTTTCCCATTGGAGATCTTCATTTGCCATTTGAGTTACATACAACTGGGAAACAACATTTGTAGTTCCGTCCGGGTTAATCTCAAGATATTTACCTGTAGCCAAATTAGAAAGCGCTGAATAGCGCCCAATATCCCTGTTACCGTTTATACCATAAGATAAACGGAGTTTTCCATAATTCAACCAGTTGGATTTAAGAAAAGGCTCTTTTGTGAAAACCCACCCGAAGGCGGCTGAGGGAAACCTTGCCCAGGGATACTTCTGTCCAAAGGCTGAATAACCATCCTGACGTATGGATAAGGTGAGTAGGTAACGGTCTTTGTAAGAATAAAAAAGACGCGCCATTAACGCCGCGCCAGTACTATATTGATCATCACTGGAAATAGATTGATTAAGCGCCGCGCCCATATTATGATAACTTAGCACATCGCTTGGGTCAAAATTGGTACCTATCATATCATTTGACCAATATTGGTATTTTTCGGCATTTGCCAGCAATGTCAGGTCAACATGATGATCATCAGCAAATGTTCTGTTCCAATTAAGGATGTTATCTATTTGCCATTGATAAATGTGGTGATTTGTCCGTTCACCCTGCCCACCTATTTGGGTAAAATCAGGATCTTTTGCAGAATTGCCATTGAAGTAATTATAAAATTCTAATTCGGGAGAAAAGTTTACAGTGTATTTTATCCCGAATGGCAGATTCACTTTTCCATATATGATAGAGTTGAGGGTATAAAATTTTTTGAGACGGTTGGTATAGGCCGTCTTTATGAAAGGATTTCTGGAGCCGCCGCCAGGATCATCCTGTGGGCTGAATCGATAATCCGAAGAATCATCATTATAAAAGCTGCCATATGGAGAGTTTTGTACTATTCTTGTCCAGTCAAGAGCAACGGAGCTTTCATCCCGGTCAGCAAACTGAGTATTGACACCGACAGTTAAAAATTTTGTTACCTGGGCTTCTAATTTGAGCCTGCTTTGTATCGTTGAGTAGTCATCGCCAACAACGATACCTTTATTTTTTAGATAACCGCCAGACCAATAGTAGGAAAACTTATCAGAGCCCCCCGATACACTTAAAGTATAATTTTGTTGAAAAGCATCCTGGAACATCATGTCATACCAATTAATGGCCCGCCCGTCTAAATAATTCTTCTTCTCGACAGGCTGAAAATTGAGGCGATTGAGCCATACATCCACCGGATCACCGCTGGAGGCATCGTAAGCCAGCCAGTCGGCGATAGAAATATTGGAAGGCAAAGTGCGGGGATCATCGAACTGGTAAGGCTTTTGGTTAAAGCTATGAATACTATTTTCCACATCAATACGCCAGTTAACAAAATCCTGCCCCTGGTAGACGGGCTGGTTTACAGCCATAGTAGCCACGGCAACATTAGAGTTAAAGTTAATTGTCGGTTTACCGGATTTTCCTTTTTTAGTATTGATCATTATCACACCGCTTGCCGATTTTGCTCCATAAACCGCAGCCGCACTTGCATCTTTTAAAACATCTACTGTGGCAATGTCCTGGGGATTGATATCAGATAAGGCCCCGTAATAAATTACACCATCCAAAACTATAAGCGGGCTTGTGCCGGCATTTAAAGAATTGGTACCTCTTATCTGTAAAGCGCCTCCCGGCTTTGCAGTATTGGAAACACCGACAGTCAGGCCAGGAATATTAGCACGAAGCGCATCCTGAACAGATGTTCGATTTTCATTTTGCAGTTTTTCCACACTCACGGAAGAGATGGCACCGGTTAGGTCCTTTTTCTTTGCCGTGCCATATCCTATCACCACTACCTGGTCAAGAGAGGATGCGTCGATTTGCATATTTATATTGATCTGTCTACGACCATTTATCGATTCCGTTTGTTCCTTGTATCCAACAAAGGAAAAAACCAGTGAGCTCTGTGGCTTGACGTTGGCAAGTTGGTAGTGCCCATTTTTATCGGTAGAAGTTGCATTTGAAGTTCCCACCTCACTAACCGTTACGCCCTGGATGCCCCCCGGAATATCTTCGCTGACAACCTTACCCTGTATAGAAATGTTTTGAGCAAAAGTTAGCTCCCGGTTACAAAGTAGTATTAAACTTAGTAACAGTAATCTCGGTAGAAATGAATTTTTCATAATGAACTGTTTGAATTTAATAAATGCTAATTACCTATATGCTTTCGAAGATGTATGATTAAGCAGCATGATATAGTTATGTAGTATTACTTTTTCCGGTCGTTAAAGGTCCTATGCTGAAAGAAACAGATATTTTTATTTTCAAACTCCTTCTGTAATAACAGAAAAGAATCTGCTATAAATGCCAATACGGCTAATTCAATAACACATGAACCACAGTGCAACTATTTATTTGATGCAGCATGGAATATGCTGCTGCGTGTGACATAATATTTTCGACACATCCAAGCCATAACAATACGGGAAAAGACTAAGTAAAAAGACAATACCATATCAAGCAATTATTCGATAATTCCGGCAATCAAATCATAAATAAAGGTTAAAAGTAAATAAAAATTTAATACTGCAACCGATTTCACAAAAACTTTTCCTTTCCCAGGAAATGGCAGGTGCTACTGACAAAATATTATTAGAAATTGTCTCATTTCCTAAAGCAGGTAATGATATTTTTGGCAAATCAAAGGCGCTTTAGGGGCGTTAGTATAGAAAATACGATCATTTCAAAATTATATTTTTACTTTTACAACATTCGTCCTCAATAACGTGTATGAGTTATATTTTTCGCAACCGATTGTATGAAAAATAAAAAAGAGGTAACTATTTATGATATTGCCAGGAAACTGGATGTTTCTCCGACAACCGTGAGCCGAAGCCTTAATAGTCATCTTTCGGTAAATAAAAAAACAAGTAAACGAATCACAGAGATGGCAAAATCTATGGGATATCGTTCCAATTTGTTTGCGAGAAATTTACGAGAACAACGCACACATACACTTGGCGTAATCGTTCCCACACTCAATAGTAATTTTGTATCCTCTGTACTTGCGGGTATTGAAAGGGTGGCTAATAAATCAGGATACAACCTGATCATTTCTCAATCGCAGGAAACTGAAATAAAAGAGGTGGCTAACGCAGCTACCATGTTTAATAGCCGGGTCGATGGACTAATTGTTTCACTTGCATTTGATACCAAAGACTTTTCGCATTTCGATCCTTTTTTTGAAAAGGATATCCCGGTATTGTTTTTTGACAGGATAAGCTATGGTAAGTCAAGCACAAACGTGATCATTGATAATTACAAAGCCGGCTACGATGCTACCACGCATCTCATTGAACAAGGTTGTAAAAGAATTGCTCATATCACAGGAAATCTTTCACGCAATGTATATGCGGACCGTTTGAAAGGTTATCGCCAGGCGCTTACCGAAAATAATATTCCTTTTAATGAAAAATACGTGGTCATTAGCACCCTTGATGAGCAAGGCGGCATAGAAGCAACCAATTTGCTGCTATCAATCGACCCTATACCTGATGGAATTTTTATAACGAATGATAAATGCGCAGTAGTTTGTATGCAGGCGCTTAAAGAAGCGAATTATGTAATTCCCCGCGACATAGCAATTGTAGGATTCAACAACGAAATTATCAGCAGGGTGGTGGAACCTAAACTTACTACCATTAACTATCCCGGGCTGCAGATGGGTGAAATTGTAGCCCATGCCCTGGTTAATCACCTGGAAGGAAAAGCACCACTTACAGTTACCAGTACAATCATTATTAAATCGGAACTGATAGTACGAAAATCATCATTAAAATTAAAAGAGCCTTAAGCATGAAATTTTTTATAAGCAAGAGGTCACGAATTGGAGCAAAGTCTATAATTTACTTTAATGAAAGTAAAGCAGGCAGAAACTAATTGAAAACCAATTATAAAAAAAAATAATATTATCCAGTATGAACAAAGAAAATTCATCCAAATCCAGGAGAAGGTTTTTGAAAAACACGCTTGCTATCTCTGCAGGCACTGCATTTGCAAGTTTTCCAACAATAGTTCCTGCATCCGTTTTCGGGAAAAATGCTCCCAGCAACAAAATTAATATTGGCCAGATAGGCATGGGTCGCATTGCACGTACCCATGACCTTCCGCAAACATTCAAATCCGATTCGGCACGAATAATCGCGGGCAGCGACCTGGATAGCAAAAGACTGCAAATGGGCAAAGAATTGATAGAAGGCTGGTATGCGAAAAAAACCGGCAAGAATAACTATATCAATTTTAAAATGCATCATGACTATAAGGAGCTACTTGCCGATAAAGAAATTGATGCCGTTATAATAAGTACCCCGGACCACTGGCATGCGCAACCGGCTGTTGAAGCAGCTCTTGCCGGAAAACATATTTATCTCCAAAAACCTACGTCACTAACGATCGAGGAAGGACGTACTATGAGTGATGTGGTTAGAAAAGCCGGGGTAACTTTTCAACTGGGCAGTCAGCAGCGCTCGGCGGACCCGTGGCCGCAATTTAAAAAAGCGTGTGAGCTTGTACGTAATGGCCGAATAGGAAAGCTGCATACGGTTCGTGTTGGCTTACCGGGCGACCCCGCCGGCGGAAATCCATGTGAAATGCCAATTCCCGAAAACCTTAATTACGACATGTGGCTGGGCTCTACTCCCTATGAGTATTATACCCTTGACCGGGTTCATTCACAGACAGATCCTGCATCGAGAGGGGGGTGGCTGCGTTGCGAGCAGTTTGGAGCAGGCATGATTACCGGTTGGGGTGTGCATCACATTGATATTGCTCATTGGGGTATGGATACTGAACTTACTGGCCCTGTGGAAATTGAGGCCACGGCCGAATTCCCTAAAACCGGTCTGTGGACCGTACATGGTGATTTTGAGGTACATTCAAAATATGCGAATGGTGTTGAAATGTACATAAATGGCAAATATCCCAATGGTGTTAAGTTTGAAGGTTCCGACGGATGGATCTTTGTTTCCCGGGGAAATGTAAGTGTTACTGCATCGGATCCCACTTCTGGCAAACAGTCAAAGGCTTTCAATGCCAGCGATCCTAAAATACTTACATCTGTAATAGGTCCAAATGAAACTCACCTGTACGAAAGTCCCGAACAGCATCTTAACTGGCTTGAATGTATTATCAATAAAAAGCCAACTATCAGCCCTGCGGAAGTAGCCCATCGCTCATGCAGCGCCTGCCTTGTTTCGCATGCGGCAATGAAATCGGAAAAGAAATTATTCTGGGATCCTGAGAAAGAAGTTTTCAAAGATAATATTGAAGCAAATAAATTGCTTTCCAGGCCGCAGCGATATCCTTACGGAACCAATCATGTAGTTTATAAGAATAGTTGATATGAGAAATTTTATTTTGTTTTTATTTTCAATGGCAATCCTTGGTTGTGGAGATAATCTAAAGGAAGGATCATCTGAAAACAATATGGTAAAAATTATTACCCTTGACCCCGGCCATTTTCACGCGGCTTTGGTACAGAAGCTGATGTATCCTGACGTTGATTCTACTGTACGGGTGTATGCGCCAAAAGGGCCTGATGTAGAACTGCATCTTGATAAAATTAAAGCCTACAATTCAAGGCCTGATGATCCCACGAACTGGAAGGAAGAAGTTTATACAGGCGACGATTTCCTTGAAAAGATGTTGGAGGAAAACAAAGGTGCATCAGGTGATTCAGGCAGAAATAAAAATGTTGTAGTAATAGCAGGCAACAACCGTAAGAAAACTGAGTATATCTATAAATCAGTTGACGCAGGTCTCAATGTACTTGCAGATAAACCCATGGCAATTGACAAGAAAAATTTCGACCTCTTAAAATCTGCTTTTGATGTAGCTGAAAAAAATCATGTACTCCTTTACGATATCATGACGGAAAGGTATGAGATCACAACAATATTACAGCGTGAATTGTCTATGATTCCCGGTATTTTCGGAGAACAGGAAAAAGGGACGCCTGCCAATCCCGGTATTACGAAAGAAAGTGTTCACTATTTCTATAAATATGTTTCGGGAAGTGTATTAACCCGGCCGCCATGGTTTATGGATGTAACCCAGGAAGGGGAAGGAATTACGGACGTCACTACGCATCTCGTTGACCTTGTACAATGGGAATGCTTTCCGGAACAGGTAATCGATTATGAAAAAGACATAGCGTTAACATCCGCACGACGCTGGCCAACAGAAATAACATTGAGCCAATTTAATACGCTAACCAAATTAAACGGTTTTCCCGATTACCTGGCAAAAGATATTGTACACGATAGTATTCTGAACGTCTTCAGCAATGGAGAAATTAATTACCAGATTCGGGGGATACACGCCAAGATATCAGTGCAATGGGATTACAAAGCTCCTGAAGGCGCAGCCGATTCCCATTATTCTATTATGCGTGGTACAAAAGCAAATCTTGTAATAAGGCAGGGAGCAGAACAAAATTACCAGGCTTCCTTATACATCGAGCCTGTAAATAAAAATGATCTTTCTGACTCAAGTGCGTTGATGGACCAAATGAAATCTATTATTTCAAAACATCCAGGGGTTAGTGTGAAAAAAACCGGCGCAGGATGGGAAGTAATTATCCCTGATAAATATAAGGAAGGCCATGAAGCACACTTTGCGCGTGTTACTCAAAAGTTTTTAGAATATTTAAAACAAGGCAAAGTGCCGGAATGGGAAATTGCCGGTATGATCGCCAAATATTATACAACCACCAGTGCCCTGGAATTAGCTAATAAACCAGGCAACTCATCACAATAATTTGAACGTTTTGAAGAAAAGTTCCAGACTCTTAATCGTGTTGTTGTTCTTAAATAATTTTACAACTGACGCACAAACAATAGCAACACTCAAGGTAAATTTCAAAACCCTTCAAAATCACTTATCGGTTCCTGTAGAGACAAATTTAGATGCAGTCACTTTTTTACCAGATAGTGTTTTGGAGCTGGTAGAAGTAAAGGGAAAATCAAAAATTCCGGTTCTCACACAGATCGAACTTACAGGGCATAGAATTTTGCATTGGCTGATTGAACCCCCTGTCAATAAAAAACAATTTGTATTTGAATTACGGAAACACGCACCGGAAAAAACGGCTCCCCATTTAGAATTGAAGACAGCCGATGGGTCGCTCACAATAGCTGATAAAAATAGAAACCTGTTACGCTATAATTATAAAACCGTTTATCCTCCTGAAGGAATAGATACTGTGTATCGCCGAAGCGGTTTCATCCATCCCCTGTGGTCGCCACGGGGGCAGGAACTTACCCGAATTAATGCGCCGGACCATTATCATCACTGGGGTTTATGGAATCCATGGACGGAAGTGCTTTTTGAAAGGGATACTATCGACTTTTGGAATTTAGTCAAAAAGCAAGGCACTGTTCGCTTTGCCAATTTTATTTCGCAAACAGATGGCCCTGTTTACGCAGAATACAAGGCATTGCATGAACATGTGGTATTGAAAAATGAACCGGAAAAAGTGGCGCTAAATGAGGTGCAATCTGTGAGAATCTATCAGCCACCCGGCAATCAAAATTATTATATAGCGGACATTACAATTCAATTGAATTGTGCAACAGAAAGCCCTGTTCTTTTATTAGAATACCGGTACGGAGGATTAGGGATTAGAGCCACAAAAGAATGGAATAAAGATAACAGCACTATAATAACTTCTGAAGAAAAGAACCGCAAAGAATCAGACGGCTCAAGAGCGAGGTGGTGCATGGTGCAAGGCGCGGTAAATAATGATTTTGCAGGATTGGTTATGATGGATTATCCTACGAATTATAATTACCCCGAACCACTAAGGGTGTGGCCGGAAAATATGAACCAGCGAGGCGATGTTTTTCTGAATTTTTCTCCCACAAAAAATATGAACTGGCTTTTAGAACCCGGTAAAGATTATTTGCTCAAGTACAGGTTCATAGTTTTTAATGATACTTTTTCAAAAGAAAAGGCGGAGGCAGCATGGCAGGATTTTGCTCAACCCCCGACTATTAATATCAAAGTAATTAAATAATAAGTAGTGACCGCTAATTTTTCATATTTCCTCAAAACCGCCTGCCGGCGAAGTTTTAATTTTATCTCCGTCCCGTGGGGGTTGGAAGCAATAACTCACATAACGCTAAAATTTCAATGATGAAACTCGTTAATAAAATAATTCTGATCTGTTCCGCAATTCTTTTTACATCCCTTCCATCTTTTGCACAGGATAATGTAAACTGGAAAAAAGTCAAAGTACTTGTCTATACAAAAAATGGTAAGGGATATGTGCACGATAACATCCCAAGTGCAGTACGATGCATTCAGAAACTTGGAAAGGAGCATGGCTTTGCGGTTGATACTTCCGCAAATCCTTCTGTAATGACAGAAGGTAACCTGAAACAATACACGCTGTTAATTTTCCCAAGCACCAATAATGATGTTTTTGACACCGATGTGCAACGATTGGCATTTCGCCATTATATCGAGGCGGGCGGGGGCTTTGTTGGAATTCATTCGGTGACTGGTACCGAGAGAAACTGGAAATGGTTCAAGATGATGCTTGGCTGCACTTTCGCATGGCATGCCAGGTTTCAAAAATTTACCGAGAGAGTTATTGTTCCTTCTCACCCATCCATGCACGGCATTCCTAAAGTTTGGGAGAAGAGTGATGAATGTTATTTTGGAAAAGAATTATATCCCGGCCGTGTGGTTTTAATGGCACATGATATTACCACTTTAAATACCAGCGATTCTGCGCAAAAAAATATGATAGATAAAAATGCAGGAGGATATACTGAATTATATCCTTCGGTATGGTATAATGAATTCGATGGCGGACATACATGGTGTACCGTTTTGGGACACGATAAAAAAGATTATGAAGACCCGGTTTATGTGAACCATATATTTGGAGGAATACGCTTTGTTGCCGGTGAGGTGAAAAAAATTGATTTTTCAAAAGCGTATGCAGAGTCACGAGACACACCCTTACGATACTAAGGGTTCGGGGAAAATAATTTTAAAACAAATTATGGTATTAAATTACCGCATGTATTGCATCATTTAAAAATTAAAACTTTGGCGTCGCAAAGCGAATTTTTACTTACTGATAAAGTTATTGTAGTGACTGGTGGCACCGGTATTTTAGGAGAAGCTTTTATAAATGGGATTGCCCGTGCCGGGGGTATCGTGGGAGTTCTTGGCAGAAACGAAAAAGTAGCTGCCGAAAGAGCCGCGGTAATTAATAGCATGGGGGGTAAAGCAATCTCATTGATTGCTGATGTTACCAACAAAGAACAGCTTAACGATGCGAAAAAAAAAGTAATCGATGCCTATGGAAAGATTGATGGGCTTGTAAATGCAGCGGGTGGAAATATTCCCGGCGCCGTCATTCAATCAGACCAGGATATTTTTGATCTGAATTTTGAAGCGCTGAAAGAAGTAATGGACCTGAATTTATTTGGCACGCTGCTGCCGACCCAGGTTTTTGGCGAAGCGCTAAAAGACAATGGCAGTGGCAGTATTGTTAATATTTCTTCCATGGCTTCTCAAAAGGTAATTACAAAAGTGCTGGGATACAGTATGGCCAAAGCGGCCATCGATACATATACCCGTTGGTTTTCAGTAGAACTTGGAAAAAGATACGGCGATAAAATAAGGATGAATGCAATTGCACCCGGCTTTTTTCTTACGGAACAGAATAAAATGTTGCTAACTGATGGCAAAGGAAATATGACGGAAAGGGGTAATCTTGTAATTAAAAATACACCGTTCAACAGGTTTGGAAATCCTGAAGAACTCGTCGGGGCTTTAATCTGGCTATTGAGCGACGCGTCGAAATTTGTTAGCGGTACCGTTGTGAATGTTGATGGCGGTTTTTCAGTATTTAGTGGAGTATAAATGCATAAATAATAAATCATGGCTTATAAAATGGAACAAACGTGGCGATGGTTCGGCCCTGCCGATCCTGTGAGTTTGCAGGATGTAAAACAAACAGGTGCAACAGGAGTTGTAACCGCATTACATCACATACCACATGGCGAAATATGGACAACAGATGAAATTAATAAACGAAAAGCTGAAGTAGAAAAAGCGGGTCTTACATGGTCAGTTGTTGAAAGTATAACGGTACATGAAAATATAAAAACAAGAACTGGCGATTATGAAAATTATATCGAAAAATATAAAACGTCTATACGAAACGTAGCATCATGCGGCATACCTGTAATCACCTATAACTTTATGCCGGTAAACGACTGGACACGCACATCTCTAAATCATAAAATGGCGGATGGGTCACTGGCACTTTATTTTAACTGGATTGATCTTGCAGTCTTTGATATTTTTATTTTAAAAAGAAAAAATGCAGACACCTCTTACCCGGAAAATATTTTACAACAGGCAGAAGAACGTTATAAAAATTATTCCGAACAGCAACTTGAAGCTCTTGGCGGAGTTGTGATGTTTGGCATTCCGGGCGAGAAAAAAATTTCCACTGACGATATGTTGCAAAAGCTCGAGTTGTATAGCGACATCGATGCGGACGCATTAAGGGAGAACCTTTGTTATTTTCAAAATGAAATAAGTACCGTTGCTGAAGAATGCGGTGTAAAACTCGCCATACATCCTGATGATCCTCCTTTCCCCATTCTTGGGTTACCAAGGATTGCAAGTACCCGGGATGATTTTGAATATTTTTTAAAAAAGACTGATAATCCTGCAAACGGAGTTTGTTTCTGTACTGGCTCACTCGGCGCCTCTGCAAACAATAACCTAACGGATATGATTAAGTCGTTTGGAGAAAAAGTACACTTTATTCATTTAAGGAATGTAGCGAAAGACAAAGAAGGAAATTTTTATGAAGCTGATCACCTGGGCGGCGACAACGATATGTATTCAATTGTAAAAGAATTATCGCTGCTTCAGCAAAAATTAAAAAAATCACTTCCATTTCGTCCCGACCATGGACACCAAATGCTGGACGATTTAAATAAAACTTCAAATCCGGGCTATTCAGCTATAGGCAGGCTAAGAGGGCTTGCTGAAATACGGGGACTTGAGATGGGAATTCTTGGTTCATTATAAATGCGTTATTTTACAAGTCCCGAAGATGGCCGAATAGCTTAATAACGATTGCTTAATAAAAAATATAGAGATGCCAGCTACTACACCAAAAGAAAACTTGCATACTCCACTTACTGACATTAACCAAAAAGTTGGTAAATACAGGTGGACCATCTGCTCGTTGATCTTTTTTGCCACGACCATAAACTATCTCGACAGGGCCGTGATAAGCCTTTTAAAAGGCGACCTGGAAGTTATTTTCCATTGGACTGAGTCTGACTATTCTGACATTGTAATCGCTTTTCAATTATCTTATGCATTGGGAATGTTGCTTGCAGGCAGGTTCGTTGATAAAGTAGGCACCAAGATTGGATATGCTGTATCATTAATATTGTGGAGCCTCGCTTCCGTTGGTCATGCGCTTGTAAGAAGTACAGTGGGTTTTTTAATAGCCCGCTCTGCATTAGGCATAAGTGAAGCAGGAAATTTTCCCTCTGCAATTAAAACAACTGCCGAATGGTTTCCTAAAAAAGAAAGGGCTTATGCCACAGGAATCTTTAATTCAGGTACCAATATCGGCGCCATACTGGCACCGCTTACCGTTCCTTTTATCGCAGCGAAATGGGGCTGGCAATGGGCATTTATTCTCACCGGTTCCTTCGGCTTTTTATGGTTGATATTTTGGTTCATATTCTATGAAGTTCCCGCAAAACAGAAACGCCTTTCTAAAAAGGAATACGAGTATATTCATAGCGACCTGGATGAAGTTGAAACCGCTCCAGGTATTTCATTGGATCCTACCGCCGGTGTCGAACCTGAAAAAAGAGTATCATGGATCAGCCTTCTGAAATATAACCAAACATGGACTTTTATACTAGGCAAGTTTTTAACGGATCCTATATGGTGGTTCTATCTTTTTTGGTTACCTGCGTTTTTAAAAGCACAGTATGGACTGGAAGGCACTGACGTGGCATTGCCCATTGCATTGGTATATACGATGTCAACGTTGGGAAGTGTAGCCGGGGGCTGGCTTCCATTGTATTTCATAAAACACAACTGGGCGGTATACCGTGCCCGCAAAACATCAATGCTTATCTATGCATTTTTCGTGGTGCCTGTTGTGTTCGCCCAATGGCTAGGCTCCATAAATATGTGGCTGGCAGTAATTATTATTGGCGTCGCAACCTCTGCGCACCAGGCCTGGTCTGCTAACATTTTTACGACAGTTTCCGACATGTTCCCAAAAAAAACGATTGCATCAGTTACTGGAATGGGTGGAATGGCAGGAGCTTTGGGTGGTATTTTAATTGCTTTTCTTGCAGGTAAATTATTTGACCACTACAAAGCCTTGGGAAATATTGAAGTTGGCTACTACATAATGTTCATTATTTGCGGCTCCGCGTATTTGTTAGCCTGGGTACTAATGCATTTCTTAGCGCCGCGGCTCAGGAGAATACACTTATGATCCTGGTTAAAAAAGAATAAATGGAATGGAAACAAATAATTGATCCTTTACACAACCTTCCTTTTTCTTCCCTGGTTGCCGTCATCCCTATACTTTTTATTTTCTGGGCACTTATCATTAAAAAGATGAAGGGCCACCAGGCAAGTATAGCCGCAACTATTATTGCTATGCTCATCGCGGTATTTATTTACCGTATGCCGGTTAAGCTTGCAATTTTGTCGTCAGTTAATGGAGGGATGTATGGTTTATTCCCTATTTGTTGGATCATCATTCCGGCAATGTTTTTATTTAACCTTACACTACGAAGCGGGCAGTTTTTGATCATTAAAAATTTTATGGCCTCTATTACGCCAGACAGGCGGATACAGGCATTGCTGATTGCTTTTTCATTTGGCTCATTCCTGGAAGGCACGGCAGGATTTGGTGCGCCGGTAGCAATAACAGCGGCAATGCTCGTGGGGCTTGGCTTTAACCCACTTTATGCGGCAGGCATTTGCCTTATCGCGAATACTGCGCCAGTCGCCTTTGGATCAATAGGTATACCTATTACAGTTGCATCGCAGGTTTCATCCATTCCAGAAATGGCCATTTCCCAAATGGTCGGAAGGACTTTGCCTGTCCTGTCATTACTACTACCTTTTTACCTCGTGATATTGATGTGTGGCTTAAAAAAAACAAAAGAAGTGTTGCCAGCAATTCTCGTTTCAGGTGTATCATTTGCTTTATTACAGTGGGCTATCTCAAATTTTCTTGGCCCTGCGTTACCAGATGTGGTGGCGGGTGTTGGTTCTATTCTATGTCTATCCGTTTTTCTAAAATTCTGGAAGCCAAAAAAAATATGGCGTTTTCCAGATGAACCACAGCCGACTATTGATACAAACGTTGCTTACACAACCGGTGAAATTGTAAGGGCATTTTCTCCTTTCATAATCCTTACAATAATTATCATTGCGTGGGGCTTACAACCCGTAAAACAACTACTGAATGAAATAGGGTTCGTCCAATTTGAAATACCTGGTTTGCACAATGCGATACTTGATCAAAACAATAAGTTGATACCGCATATTTTTAAATTGAATTATTTATCCGCCTCTGGAACGGCTATTTTGATCGCGGGTATTGTTTCAATTCCAATGGTAGGTTTACGGTTCAAAGAAGGGGTTTCTATTTTTATTTCAACGTTGAAACAATTGCAGTTTCCAGTTATCACCATTGCGTCAGTATTGGCGTTTGCCTATATTCTTAACGATTCCGGAATTACAATTACAATCGCTGAGACCCTTGCTGCCACTGGCGTATTATTTCCATTCTTTGCTCCTTTGCTGGGCTGGCTCGGCGTATTCATTACCGGTTCTGATACATCATCCAATGCGTTGTTCGGGAAACTGCAGGCGACTACCGCAACTTCTATTGGTGTTGATCCCGTTGTAACGGTCGCGGCTAATATTTCCGGCGGTGTTGTTGGTAAAATGATTTCTCCGCAATCTATTGCTGTTGCGGCTGCGGCGGGAAACCTTATCGGCAGGGAGTCTGAGTTATTCAGATTTACGGTAAAGCACAGTTTTATTATGTTGCTTTTTATTTCAGTAATCGTCTTGGCGCAGGCTTATTTATTCAAATGGCTGGTGCCGGTTTATCAAAAATCTGCGGGCACTATCAATGTTGTTGAAGCTAGCAATCTCTCCGGCTATATATGTTTTGCGATACTAATAATCATAGTTGCGCTAACTACTTTTGCGATGATTAGAATAGGGAAAAGAAATAATAAAACAATTTGAATCTCAAGACAAACAAAGTAAAATGAAGATCGTTGTATTAGATGGATATACTTTAAATCCAGGTGACCTAAGTTGGAGCAGTCTAAAGAAATTAGGAGACGTAGAAATTTATGACAGAACACCTGCAGATAGAATATTAGAAAGGTCAAAAGAAGCAGAAGTTCTTTTGACCAATAAAACTCCGCTCGACCGGAAAATAATAGAGCAACTTCCTTCTTTAAAATATATCGGTGTTTTGGCGACCGGTTATAATATCATTAATACTGAAGCCGCTAAGGAAAATGGAATTATCATATCAAATGTCCCTGGCTATGGGACTGATTCTGTCGTGCAACTTACATTCGCTTTACTGCTTGAGCTTTGCCTGCATGTGCAACACCATAGCGATGCGGTAATAGATGGAAGGTGGACTTCTTGCAAAGACTTTTCTTTTTGGGATTTTCCTTTGATAGAACTTTCCGGTAAAACCATGGGGATTATTGGATTTGGAAATATCGGGCAAAAAGTGGCCGATGTGGCGGCCGCTTTTGGAATGAATATTATAGCAACAAGCAGAACCCGAAGTGATCAATCAAAGCGTTCAAATTTTCATTGGACGGAAATAAATGACTTATTAAAAAATGCTGACGTCGTGAGCATTCATTGTCCCCTGGTTCCGGAAACGAAAGGTCTCATCAATAAAGACAGTATTAAACTAATGAAACATTCCGCGTTTATTTTAAACACATCACGAGGGCCGATAATCGTTGAGGAAGATCTTGCAGAAGCTTTGAACAACGATCTAATAGCGGGGGCTGGAATTGATGTGCTTTCTGTCGAGCCACCTCCGGAAAGTAATCCTCTGTTCAAAGTAAAGAATTGCATCATAACTCCTCACATTGCATGGGCAACAAAAGAAGCGAGGCAAAGGCTGATGAATATTGCTGTAAATAATTTAGCGGCATTTATTGCCGGAAAAGCTTTGAATGTCGTTGGTTAATTGATTCCATTTCGATCGACTCTTTTGTTTACCTATCCAATCAATTTTTTAATCCATTTCATTTTTCCTTTAAAAGGCGGGTATTTAAGCGAAGGATCAATCCAAGTGGCGGTTTTCAATACTGGTTTCGCATGCGTAAAAACATTGAAAGTATTTTTTCCATGATAAGAGCCGATGCCGCTATTACCTATTCCGCCAAATGGAAATTTTTCATTTGCAAAATGCCACACTGTATTGTTGATACAGCCGCCCCCGAATGGGATTTTTCTCATCCATTCTTCTTCTATGTTCTTATTTGTTGTAAACAAATAAAATGCTAGAGGATTTTCATTCTGCTTTACCATTTGCATAGCATCAGCAGTTTTTGTAAAAGATAAAACAGGAAGTATTGGCCCGAATATTTCTTCATGCATTACGGTGTCATCCATTGAAATATCTATAAGAATTGTTGGTTCGATGTATAAACTTTCTTCATCAGTTTTTCCACCATAAAAAATGTTATCGCCGGATAAATAGCTGCATAGCTTTTTAAATCTTGAAGCATTAATTATTTTGCCATAATCGGCACTGGAGGACGGATCGTTCGAATAGAAATTTTGAATACTGTCTTTTAATTCAGCCAATAAATTTCCTTTTGCTGATTCATGAACCAGGATATAATCAGGTGCAATACAAGTTTGACCCGCATTTAAAAATTTACCAAGAATTATTCTTTTGGCTGCTACTTTTATATCCGCATCGTCGCAAACAATACATGGACTCTTTCCCCCAAGTTCCAGCGTAACAGGAACTAAATCTTTTGCGGCGAGCTTGTAAATTTCTTTCCCAACTGTTGTGCTGCCTGTATAAAAAATATGATCGAAGCGAAAATTATTTATCATTTCAGGAACTACCTCCGCACCATTTCCGGTAACAACTTTTATGTAATCTTCCGGGAAAATTTCTTCAATAATTTTTACGATAATTTTTTCTGTGGCAGGCGCAAGTTCGGACGGTTTAAGCACTGCGCAGTTACCTCCTGCAATAGCGCCAACTAATGGATTGAATAATAATTGTAGAGGATAATTCCATGGCGCAATAATTAACACAACGCCTAAGGGATCACGGTACATTTTACCCGAAGAAGGAAAAGTTAAAAGCCCCGTTGAAACTTTTTTTGGTTTCATCCAGATATTCAAATTTTTAATTGCATTTTTTATTTCTCCAGTCAACAAACCCGTTTCTGTTGCCCATGCTTCTTCTTTGCTCTTTTTTAAATCTGCAAATAATGCCGCATTTATTTCATCATCGTATTTAGTTATTGTTTTTAGAAAACTCTCTAATTGTTTTTTTCTAAAATCATACGGAAGAGTTTCGCCGCTTTTGTAAAAAGCCCGGAGATTTTGAATGTCGGAAATTGAATTGATCATAACCGCTAAATTTGTTCACAAGATAATCGCATCTTACCGAAAAAGTAAAGCTGGCAAAAGATAAATATTATAATATGACAGATGACGAATTTTACATGGAAGCAGGCCTTGAAAGAAGCACAGAAGGCGCTTGACGCAGATGAAGTTCCTATAGGCGCTGTGATTGTGATGCAAAATAAAATAATTGGCCGCGGCTACAACCAGGTTGAAACGCTTACCGATTCTACAGCCCATGCGGAGATTATTGCGCTTACTTCGGCATTCAATTATTTGGGATCAAAATACTTACCTGAGGCAACGATATATGTTACTATTGAGCCATGCGCCATGTGCTGCGGCGCTTTGTACTGGAGTAAGATCGGGAGGCTTGTGTATGGAGCTGAAGATCCTAAACATGGCGGCCTATCTGCATTCGCCACTAATGCATCTGCAAAAATCAGAACTCCGTTGCATCCAAAAACTGAAATAGTCCAGGGTGTTTGTGCGCCAGAATGTCTATCGCTTATGAAAGATTTTTTCAGAAGCAAAAGGTGATAATGCTTATTTTTTCCCACTTTAAATTCACCTGCAAAATAGGTATGGCGTAATGTTTGTGAAAATAATATCTGAATTCAATTTCAATTTTCGCAAATGGGAATTATTCATTTCCTTAATATTATTATAACTTATTGAAAGTAAATTTGTAACCATTTAAATTATAAACCTTTAAAATAAATATTATGGCATTTACACTACCGGCTCTACCTTATAGCTTTGATGCACTGGAGCCACACATTGATAAAGAAACCATGCAAATACACCACGATAAGCATCACCAGGCGTATGTAGATAATTTGAATAAGGCAATTGCTGGTACAGAAAACGAGAATAAATCTTTGGAAGAATTACTTAAGAATGCCGGATCTATAAGCCCTGCAGTGAGAAATAATGGCGGTGGACACTGGAATCATAGTTTCTTTTGGGAAATATTATCAGCAGATGGGGGCGGAAAACCCGATGGAAAATTAGCCTCGGCGATAGATGAGGCTTTTGGATCTTTTGACGAAATGAAAGAAAAATTCAATGCAGCAGGTGCCGGAAGATTTGGAAGCGGCTGGGCATGGCTTGGTGTACTGGATGGTAAACTTGCCATTTGTTCAACCCCTAACCAGGATAATCCCCTGATGGATGTAGCGGATTGTAAATGCAAGCCGATACTTGGGTGCGATGTTTGGGAACACGCCTATTATTTAAAGTATCAAAATAAAAGGCCCGAATATTTGAAAGCTTTTTGGAATGTAGTGAACTGGAAAAAAGTGGCCGAGCATTTCGAAAAAGCCTGATGGTATTTTACTATTAATATTTTAAAATAATTCCGCAAGCTGCGACTTAATAGTTGCAGCTTTTTTATTTAAAACCTGGTTATGGAACGGGGTCATGGCCATGGCCTCCCCATGGATTGCAACTTGCAATACGTTTTACAGTAAGCCACAGCCCTTTGAGAGGCCCATATTTTTTTAGCGCTTCAATGCCATATTGAGAGCATGTAGGGGTATAGCGGCAGGATGCTCCCAGCCACGGAGAAATAATTAGCTGATATAATCTTATCAAAGCGATGAAGGGATATGCCAATATTTCCTTTAATGTATCCATTGCCTAAGCGCTGCTATTTTCCTTTTTAAAAAATGATTTACAAAGTTATACTTTTTAAAAATTGCTATTTAACCCATTGCAATCTTCACTCCACTTAACAATAATTGTGTCGGATTTTATTTGATTGTTAAGAAAAACTTAAGAAAAAAATTTTGGTATAAATGGTAACATTCGGGCATTCCGGTTCGTATAATTTCGTCGCGGCAAACTACTCATGAGAATCTTTTACACCATATTCTTGCTCCTTGTAATTTCCGTCTCAGGGCTATCTCAAAAAAAAATATTCCAGTACAAAGCGGTAAAGACAGACGCTGCTTTTACAATCGATGGTAATATAAATGAGCCGGGGTGGAAAGAGGCCGGCGCCTTAACCGGCCTCGTACAATTTCGTCCGTCGCCCGGCACCGTTGAAAGAGAAGAAAACAGGACTGAAATTTATTTATTGTACGATAATAATTATGTCTACTTCGGCGGCTACTGCCATGAAAAGAACAGAGATAGCGTTTCCAAAGAATTAGTCGGCAGAGATAAAATTGGCAACAGTGATTTTATAGGCGTAATATTCGATACGTACTACGATAAAATAAATGCAAGCGGATTTTATGTAACAGCTTATGGTGAACAATATGATGCTAAATATTCCGAAGGCGGAAACGAAGATGACACCTGGAATGCTGTGTGGGAAAGCGCCGCAAAAATTCAGCCTGACGGATGGACTTTCGAAGTAAGAATACCATATTCTGCACTTCGATTTAGTAATAAGGAAAATCAAGCATGGGGTTTGAATTTTATACGAAGGCGTCAAAAATCTTCAGAGCAATATTCCTGGTCGCCTATTGACCCAAATATAAACGGCTTTATAAACCAAGAGGGCCAATGGACTGGTATCGAAAAAATAAAACCGCCGCTGAGACTTGCTTTCAGCCCTTACTTTTCTACCTATTTAAATCATTATCCATATAAAACAGGAGGCGTAAAGGATTTCACTTCTTCCATTAATGGAGGCATGGATGTAAAGTATGGCATCAATGAAAGCTTCACGCTCGACATGACTTTAATCCCGGATTTCGGGCAGGTACAAAGTGATAACAGGGTGCTTAACCTTACGCCTTTTGAAGTTAAGTATAATGAGAACAGAAGCTTTTTTACCGAAGGCACAGAATTATTTTCCAAAGGAAATCTTTTTTATTCCAGGCGGATAGGAAGCCAGCCGGTTCATTATGGAGATGTAAACAATGCCCTGGATTCATCCGAACATATTTTAAAAAACCCAACCGAATCTAAACTCATTAATGCGACAAAAATTTCAGGAAGAACATCGAAAGGTTTGGGAATCGGATTCCTGAATGCGATAACACAACCGATGTATGCCTCAGTAGAAAATGACCAGGGTGATAAAAGGAGAATAAGAACAAATCCACTCACAAATTACAACATCATGGTACTTGACCAGACCATGAAAAATAATTCCTCCGTGTCACTCATAAACACAAGCGTGTTACGAAAAGGGTTTGACTATGATGCAAACGTAACGGCGGCAGTGTTTAACATTAATGACAAAACGAACACCTGGAACTGGAATGGAAAAGCAGCCCTGAGCAACCTTTACAATGTGGATGGTCATACAGTAACAGGGTATAATCATTTGCTGGGCTTTGGAAAAACAAGCGGCCGTTTCAATTTTCAAATAAGCCAGGATCTTGCTGATGATAAATACAATCCTAACGATCTCGGCATACTGTTTAATAATAATTACCTCGATCATAATTTATACCTTGGCTACAATTGGAATAAGCCAGGTTCCTGGTATAACAACATTCATTTTAATAACACCTTTTACTACAGCCGCAGGTATCTGCCAGATGCTTACCAGGGTTTCACCTATCATGGCAATGTAAATGGCCAGCTTAAGAACCTGATGTATGCAGGAGCAAACATTAATTATCATGCTAAGGGAAATGATTTCTATGAAGCTAGAGTACCTGGAAGAGTTTATCAGTTATCACCGGGAGCCAATTTTAATGCATGGGTGAATAGTAATGAATCAAAAAAATATTTTTATTACCTGGAGCTTGATTATTCATTCAGTAATTTATTTAGCCATAAAAAGTATGAGCTTGTTATGCAAAATAATTACCGTTTCAGCGACAAATTTTCAATCGGGCATACCATTGATTATGCCCCATCGTACAACGAAGCAGGTTTTGCAGATTTAAGCGGAACAGATATTATTTTCTCCAGGAGAAACAGGATGACTATCGAGAATTCGTTGCGCTCGAAATATAATTTTAATAACAAAACGGGGATTACATTTTTAGCCAGGCATTATTGGAGCCGCGTGAACGCAAAACAGTTCTATGACTTGCAGGAAGATGGTTTACTAAAGAATAACATTGGATATAATTTAAACCAGGACCAAAATTTCAATGCGTTCAATATTGATATGGTTTTTACCTGGCAATTTGCTCCGGGAAGCTTTTTGAATATCGTCTATAAAGACGCTATTTATTCAGGAAATAAAGATGTGAATTACAATTATTTCAAAAATTTTAAAAATACCATAGCCGAAAATCAAAATAATAATCTTTCGCTAAAAGTAATATACTACCTGGATGCTCTCAAGTTTCGAAATCACAAATAAAATATAAGCGAAACACGAATTCTTTCGCGTTGCTCATTCCTATCAAAATAGAAAAAAAATTCCGGCGACCAACTAAAAAAATATCAATAAAATTCCTTCAGAATGGTTTTATATCCTGAGTGAAACGCCTTATCTTTGCGCAAAATTTAGTACAGGTATGCACTTAAAATGGATGAAATCTTTATTGGTAGCGGTTTTCAGCCTTTTTTTGTTGGCAATTTCTCAAAATTCATTTTCACAGGAGAAACAGGCCGGACATGAAGCCACGGAAGAAAAATTTGACCCGACAAAAGAAATTCTTGGCCACATCCAGGACGCCTATGAATTTCATTTTTTTACGATCGGTAACTTCCACGCAACTATTCCATTGCCTGTAATATTATATTCTCCACAAAAAGGATTATCTGTCTTCTCTTCTTCAAAGTTTGGCCATGAAGGCGAAGAAGAATATGACGGTTACCGCCTGGTTAATGGTAATAAGATTGTGCCTGTAGATGATAGTGTAAATGTGTACGATTTTTCCCTGACCAGGAATGTAATTCAAACGATTCTTGCGCTTACATTATTTACGATTTTGATGATCAAAATCGCCAATAAATATAAGAAGGGCCACGGGGTGATTTCGGCCCCTTCAGGCTCACAGGGGTTCATGGAGGTAATTATTATTTTTGTACGGGAAGAGATTGCAAAGGTAAATCTCGGTGATCGTTGGCTAAAATACATGCCGTACCTGCTCACCGTCTTTTTCTTTATTTTGATCAACAGTCTTTTTGGAATGCTGCCCGGTTCGGCAAATGTCACTGGTAATATTGCGTTTACTTTTGTGTTAGGCATCATTGCACTATTTATAATTCTTTTCAGCACAACCACCCACTTCTGGAAACACGTCCTCTGGCCTCCTGGCGTTCCTTTTTTGGTAAAGGTTATTTTAATACCAGTCGAGATTGCGGGCGTTTTTATAATTAAACCAGGAGCTTTGATTATACGTCTTTTCGCAAATATGGTAGCCGGGCATATTATCATTCTAAGCTTCATTTCATTAATATTTATATTTGGCGCAATGAATACAGTGGCCGGATGGAGCTTTTCGCCAGTGTCTATTCTCTTCACAGTGTTCATTTACTTTATAGAGATATTGGTTGCGTTTATACAGGCATTTATTTTTACGGCACTTACGGCCATTTTCATCGGGCAGGGATTTGAAGGAAGTGATCATGATGTGCATCCTGCCACGCACGAGGGACTAGTTTAAAACTTTTTTATTCATAACAAAAACCAGGTATTATGTCATTATTGACCTTATTAACAGAAGTTGGATACTCGCACATGGGCGGAGCTATCGGCGCCGGTTTGGCTGCAATTGGTGCAGGTATCGGAATTGGGCAGATTGGTAAAGGAGCCGTAGAAGGTATTGCCCGTCAGCCCGAAGCTGCCAACGAAATTCGTGCAAACATGATTCTTGCCGCTGCACTTGTTGAGGGGGTTGCCCTTTTTGCAGTAATCGCGGGATTATTGGCTGTTCTAAAAACCGCCTAAGCACAAGATTTACCACACCCAAAGCACAGGGCGGAGGGAGTGGTATTTTTTAAAATCCTTATCCCTAAAGCGGTTTTAAGAAAACGTATTTTATTAATAATTAAATGGCTCCCAAAAGGGAGTTGGAGGATTTAAATTATGGAACTCTTACTTCCTAAACTCGGTTTAATTTTTTGGACGGTTCTCGCATTTGCAATCGTGTTTTTTATTCTTGCAAAATATGCGTGGAAACCTATTCTCAAGTCTTTAAATGAACGGGAGAAGAATATTTCTGATTCAATTTTATCGGCAGAAAAAGTAAGAGCTGAAATGGCCGAACTTAAAAGTGAAAATGAAGTATTGCTCACAAAAGCACGTGAAGAAAGGGCCGTGATGATGAGAGAAGCCAAAGAAACAAGGGATAAAATAATAATGGAGGCTAAAGAGCAGGCCAGGCAAGAGATGAATAAAATAGTTGCTGATGCGCAAAGCACCATTAACCAGCAAAAGATGGCTGCTATTACCGATCTGAAAAACCAGGTGGGTAACCTGGTACTTGAAGTAAGTGAGAAAGTATTGCGCAGGGAACTTAGCAACAAAGATGAGCAGGAAAAATACATTAAGCAACTGGCGGAAAAAGTTGAACTTAACTAAAAAAAGCTATGACCAATCCACGTTTAGCACACCGGTATGCAAAAAGCCTTATTGACCTGGCGAAGGAACTTAACCAGCTTAATGAAGTTCATAATGATATTGTTTTATTGCATTCAGTTTGCAGGCAAAGCAGGGAATTTGTTGTAATGCTTAAGAGCCCGGTAATATCTGCTGATAAAAAGTATAAGATAATTCAAACACTCACCAACGAAAAGATCACGAAAACTACACAAACGTTTATAAAATTACTTTGCAGTAAAAACAGGGAATCTAACATACCGGAAATTATTACTGCTTTTATTGAACTGTTTAACAAGGTAAAAGGAATACATAAAGTAAAGCTCACTACTGCAACTGCTGTAAGTGATGAAATAAAGAAATCATTTATTGATAAAATTGAGTCTTCAGCATCGATCAATAATATTGAACTTGAATCCGTAGTAGATGAAAAAATTATAGGGGGATTTGTATTAGAGATGGAAGGCAAGCTCGTAGATGCAAGCATCCTGAGGGATTTGAACGATGTTAAGAAGCAGTTTCAGAATAACGATTACATACACAAGCTTAGATAATTTTATAATACTAAATGGCCGGTCATTATGGTCTGTTGATACAAGGATTTTTAGCCTCAAACACATACAATTCTTTTCTGAATTTTTGCCATTGAGGCCCTTAACAACTACCTTTGCACCTCCAAAAAACAAAAGATATGGTCGATATAAAACCTGATGAGATTTCCGCGATACTACGCCAGCAACTCACCAATTTTAACGTAGAAGGCAACCTTGAAGAGGTAGGAACTGTGTTACAAATAGGTGATGGTATTGCCCGCGTTTACGGTTTGAATAATGTAAGCTCCGGAGAATTGGTTGAGTTTGAAAATGGCGTAAAAGCCATTGCACTTAACCTGGAAGAAGACAATGTGGGTGTTGTGCTTATGGGTGAAAGTGGAGATATTAAAGAAGGTGGTACGGTTCGCCGTACCGGTAAGATTGCTTCAATAAAGGTGGGCGACGGATTAGCAGGCCGCGTGATTAATACACTTGGTGAACCTATTGACGGACGAGGCCCTATCACCGGCGAACTTTATGAAATGCCATTGGAACGCAAAGCTCCGGGTGTAATTTTTCGTGAGCCGGTAAAGCAACCATTGCAGACAGGAATTAAAGCCATCGATGCAATGATACCTATTGGTCGTGGCCAGCGGGAATTGGTAATCGGTGATCGTCAAACCGGTAAGAGCGCAATTTGCATAGACACAATCATCAATCAAAAAGAATTTTATAAAGCAGGCAAACCTGTTTATTGCATATATGTAGCGATTGGCCAAAAAGCCTCAACCATTGCGAACGTAATGAAAGTGCTGGAAGATAACGGTGCAATGGAATATACCACCATCGTAGCAGCTTCGGCTTCCGATCCTGCACCACAGCAGTTCTATGCTCCTTTTGCAGGCGCTGCTATTGGAGAATTTTTCCGTGACACCGGTCGTTCTGCGTTGATTATTTATGATGACCTCAGTAAGCAGGCAGTTGCTTATCGTGAAGTTTCTCTTCTGTTGAGAAGGCCTCCCGGACGTGAAGCATACCCCGGAGATGTATTCTATTTGCACAGTCGTTTACTGGAACGTGCCGCAAAAATTATTCAGAAAGATGAGATTGCTCAGAAGATGAATGACCTCCCTGAAAACATAAGGCACCTTGTAAAAGGTGGCGGATCGTTAACGGCTTTACCGATTATCGAAACACAGGCCGGAGACGTTTCAGCATATATACCAACCAACGTAATTTCAATAACTGACGGCCAGATATTTCTTGAAGGAAACCTGTTTAATGCTGGTATACGCCCTGCAATCAACGTGGGTATTTCCGTAAGTCGCGTTGGTGGTAATGCGCAGATCAAATCCATGAAAAAAGTTGCAGGTACCTTAAAACTGGACCAGGCGCTTTATCGCGAGCTTGAAGCATTTTCAAAATTTGGTGGTGACCTGGATGCTGCAACAAAATCAGTATTAGACAAGGGCGCCAGGAATGTTGAAATTTTGAAACAGCCACAGTTTTCTCCTTACTCAGTTGAGAAACAAGTAGCGATCATCTACCTCGGCACAAATGGCTTGATTAGCGACGTACCGGTCAAAAATGTAAAAGATTTTGAAGAGCAATTTTTACTCGAAATGGAGAACAAATTGCCGGAAGTACTTGCGGAGTTTAAGAAGGGAAATTTACCGGATGAAGGCATAAAGAAAATGGTAGCACTTGCGAAGGAAATTGCTTACCAGTTTAAATAATGATAAGAAAAAGAAAAAAAGGGGAGATTTATTCTCCCTTTTTTTATGGAAAAAATATTGTAAAAAGATTAATGCGAGGTTGGTTTTAGAGAGGCAGCATTAACCCGTACTTTCATTGCAATTTTTGTAAATTTGAAATTCCAAACAATAGCAAAAATGCCAATAGGAATAATATTTATCTCTCTTTTTTTTATGGTTGTTGGCATGATTGTTCAATACCGCCTCAAGAGTAAGTTTACCGAATATAGCAAAGTGCCTACCGGCAGTAACCTTAGCGGAAAAGAAATAGCGGAGAAAATGCTGCATGACAATGGAATTTATGATGTAAGTGTGGTATCCGTTCAGGGTTTCTTAAGTGATCATTACGATCCCACTAAAAAAACAGTTAACCTAAGCGCTGATGTATATTCCGGCCGCAATGTTTCTGCAGCAGCAGTTGCTGCACATGAATGTGGCCATGCTGTGCAACATGCTACTGCTTACTCGATGCTTAAGTTTCGCAGCGCATTGGTACCTATTGTTCAAATAAGCAGCAATCTCGCTCAGTGGGTTATTTTAATAGGCCTTGGCTTATTTACTTTTGGAGGAGGTAACCAAACGGTTTTATTAATTGGAATTATTCTTTTTGCAGCATCTACTATATTCTCTGTAATTACGTTGCCCGTTGAGTTTGATGCTTCTGCAAGAGCTTTAAAGTGGCTCAGCAAGTCTCACCTTTCTGCTCCCGCCGAGTATGAAAAAGCAAAAGATGCATTAAAATGGGCAGCGCTTACTTATGTGGTTGCGGCACTTGCATCCATAGCGATGCTTGTTCAATATATTTTAATTTACCAGGGACGAAGCCGCGATTAAACCTAAATTATTGCAATTAATGAAGGGTATGTTCATTTTCCAAAATCAGCGTTAAAAATCGAGGTAGCCTGATCGTACGTAGTTTCAATGATGTAATATTACCTTTTATACATGCGTTTGAAAAAAAATTTACTCTTAAGAATTTACGTTTTACTGGCTGCGATTTTGTTGTTGAATATCAAAAATATTTCAGCTCAAATCACCATATCAGGAACTGTGTTTGATTCTTCAAAACTATATGTGGTTCCGGGTGTAAATGTTTCAAGTACTTCAGGGCTTGCCACCACTACCGATTCGCTGGGCGCTTACCACATAAAAGCTTCTAAGGCAGATTCAATTAGTTTCTTCTATAACGGTAAGTCGACCGTAAAATTCCCGGTAGAAACAATAATCAATTACAACGCATTTGATATCTCACTTCGGGTAAAAATAAAAGACAAATATAAATTGTTGAAAGGGGTGACTGTTTATGCGGATAACTATCGCCACGACTCGATAGAAAACCGAATGTCTTATTCTAAAATTTTCAATTTGGATAAGCCAACGATCAGATCAAATTTTGAACAAGGAGGCGCGGCAGGACTTGATCTTGATGAGCTAATAGGTATGTTTCAATTTAGGAAAAATAAACAAAACATCGCTTTTCAAAAACGTCTCGTGGAAGAAGAGCAAGACAGTTATGTCAACTATCGCTTTAGCTCAAAAGTTATCAACAGGATTACAGGCCTGAATGGAGACACGCTTACCAGGTATAAAAAACTTTACCGGCCGTCTTACCTGTTTGTTATTTCCAGCACCCTGCCGGAATTTTATCAATACATTCTAAATACATCATACGCCTTTAAGCGTGCAGAAGGAATTCCCGAGGATCACCGGCAATGATTGTATAATTTTCATTTTTCTAATTCGCCTGGTTTTATAATTTTTGATTTGCCTCATCCACATTACCTCTTTTAAAATATTATTTTCTTCATCAGAAATTATTTTGAATTTCATTTCAAAAATAGTAGCGTATTTTAATGAAATATTTTTTTGCGTTAAACCAACCTATAAAATAGATATTTCATGAGGAATGCAATTTTACTATTCGCTATTTTCCCGCTACAACTTTTTGCACAAAATTTTACTAAGGAAGAGATACAACATTGGAGCGCTGAGGCAAAAAATGTTAACATAATACGCGACAATTGGGGCATTCCGCACATTTATGGCAAATCAGATGCAGACGCTGTTTTTGGATTGCTGTATGCTCAGTGCGAAGATGATTTCCCAAGAGTAGAAATGAATTACATTGAAAAGCTTGGACGCATGGCTGAAGTGAAAGGAGAGCCAGCGCTCTACTCAGACCTGTTAATAAGAATGATCATTGATTCAGCGGACGCAGTTGCAGATTATAAAAAAAGTCCTCCATGGCTTCACAAATTATTAGATGCATTTGCTGATGGTATCAATTTCTATTTATATAAAAACCCGCAAACAAAACCAGCTTTATTGCAAAGGTTCAAGCCATGGTATCCATTATTATGGACTGATGGGAGCATCGGGGCAATAAGCACAGGCGGTGTTTCCGAAGATGAATTAAAAAGCTTTTATTCCGGCTCTAATACTGTTTACACAGAAAATAAAACAGGCGAAGAAGAGAACCTGTCCGGATCCAATGGCTTTGCTTTTTCACCTTCAATCACCGCATCCCATAATTCAATATTATACATCAATCCTCATGTTACTTTTTATTTTCGCCCTGAAGTACACGTGGTAAGTAAGGAAGGCCTGGATGCTTATGGTGCAGTAACGTGGGGGCAGTTTTTCGTGTACCAGGGCTTCAATGAACACTGCGGCTGGATGCACACTTCAAGTGATGTGGATGTTGCCGACATGTACGCAGAAAAAATTTCAAAAAAAAATAATGCCTTTTTTTATGAATATAATAAAACGGAAAAGCCTGTAACAGAAAAGAAAATTGAGATTAAGTATATCAATGGGACCGAGCTTTTATCAAAAACAATTACAACATTTTTTACGCATCATGGACCAATAATGGCGAAACGAAATGGCCAATGGATAAGCGTAAAATCCAATAATCGTTCGATGACCGGTTTAATACAAAGTTGGCAGCGTACAAAGGCAAAGAGTTTCGAAGAATACAAAAAGGTGATGAGTCTTCTTGCAAATACATCGAACAATACAGTGTATGCAGATGCAGAAGGAAACATTGCATACTGGCATGGCAATTTTATTCCAAAAAGAGATACCCAATACGATTGGAAAAAGGCCGTGGATGGGAGTATAGAGGCAACCGAGTGGAAGGGATTGCATACGGTGAATGAAAGTGTTCACATCTACAACCCGCCTAATGGCTGGATACAAAATTGCAACTCCACTCCGTTCACGGCGGCCGGAAAGTACAGCCCTAAAAAAGAAAATTATCCGGCTTACATGGCGCCGGATGGAGAAAATTTTCGCGGCATCAATGCCGTAAGGGTGTTAAGCAACGGAAAGTCGTTTAACATCGACAAAGTAATCGCCGCCGGTTATGATACCTATCTCGCAGCATTTGAAAAATTAATCCCTGCTTTAATAAATTCATTTGAGAAAAACATTGATGCTAACGACACACTTTACACGCAATTAACTGAACCCATCTCCATTCTAAAAAAATGGGATTTACGCTGCGGTGAGAATTCTGTTGCAACCACCTTGGCTGTCGAATGGGGGCAAAAATTAATTCCCAAGATGATCCGCAGCATCGACGAAGACGAATATCAATATGTGGACCAGGTAACAAGAACAGAAAAGTTTCTACAAATCGCCAGTCCCCCCGATTTGATAAAGCCGCTTTTAGCCGTGGTGAATGATCTGAAATATAAATTCGGCGATTGGAAAATTCCCTGGGGCAGCATCAATCGCTTTCAAAGGATCTCCGGCGATATTGATTTAAAATATAGTGATACGGAACTAAGTATACCAGTCGGTTTCGCTTCTTCAGCCTGGGGAATGTTGCCATCTTATGCAAGCACCTATTTCCCAGGCACTAAAAAAAGATACGGAGTGGGTGGTAATAGCTTTATCTGCGCTGTTGAATTTGGAAAAAGAATACAAGCAAAGTCATTACTTGCCGGCGGGGAAAGCGGTAATCCTGATTCGGGGCATTTTACAGACCAGGCGGAGATGTACACGCAAGGAAAATTTAAAGATGTTCTATTTTACAAAGAAGATGTTTTAAAACATGTGGAGCGAAGCTATCACCCTGGAGAATGATTTAATTATAAGGTGCTTTGCAAATAAAATCGCAAATCTAAAATCTCAATACAATGCTTAGGAAAAAATGTTTTTTTTCGTTACTATTTATTGTGATTGCCGCAAGCGGGTATTCCCAGGATAGGCTTTCAGGTAAAACTTTCTCTACCCGTTCTGAAGTGATAGCCCGTAACGGAATGGCTGCGACAAGCCATCCGTTAGCAACACAAATAGCCATTGAAGTCTTAAAAAAAGGAGGCACTGCTGTTGATGCTGCCATTGCCGCCAATGCTTTTATTGGTTTTGCTGATCCCGGAATGAATGGAATAGGCGGGGACTTATTTGCCATTGTATGGGATGCGAAATCAAAAAAATTATATGGGCTAAATGCAAGTGGCAGATCACCTAAAGGAATGACTTTGGCTTACCTGCAGGCAAAAGAAAAAGAAGGTATCTCGCGAATAAGAGGGCCGCTTTCTGTTACTGTGCCGGGCTGCGTTGATGGCTGGTTTGAGCTTCACAAAAAATTTGGAAAGCTTCCCATTTCGGAAATTCTTAAGCCGGCGATTACTACGCAATGGAGGGAATTCCTGTTACGCAGGAAATAGCTGATAATATGCAGATGGATGAATCAATGATTCAAAAGGCCGATATTCCAAATTTCAAAAAACAATATTTTACGAACGGCTCGTTTCCTAAAAAAGGTGACATTTATAAAAATTCAAATCTTGCGCATACGCTTGGGATCATTAGCAAGGAAGGAAGGGACGGTTTCTACAAAGGTGAAGTAGCGAAAAAAATCCAGGATCACCTAAAGTCTTTAGGTGGGTTTATCACGACAGAAGATCTCGCGAATCACAAGTCAGAATGGGTTGACCCTATTTCAATAAATTACCGTGGATACGACGTGTGGGAGATGCCGCCCAATGGACAAGGAATGGGCACTTTGCAAATGTTGAATATTCTCGAAGGTTTTGATTTTTCAAAAATCACATTTGGATCACAAGAACATATCCATCTTTTTAGCGAAGCAAAAAAACTTGCTTATGAAGACATGGCGGCTTATTATGGCGACCCTTCGTTTGGAAACATTCCCGTTAAGAAGCTGCTGTCAAAAGAATATGCTGCGGAAAGAAGAAAACTGATTGATGCAAAAGAAGCGGGTATCTATAATCCCGGTCTACCTGCCGAAAGTCACACAATTTATCTTACCGTAGCAGATAAAGACGGAAATATGGTATCACTTATACAAAGCAATAGCTTCTTTTTCGGTTCACTCGAAGTGCCCGGAGATTTAGGATTTGTGTTGCAGAACAGGGGCGCAGGCTTTATTACAAAAGAAGGCCACATAAATACTTATGCTCCGGGAAAGCGCCCTTTTCATACCATTATTCCGGCTTTTGTTACTAAAGATGGGAATCCGTTTTTGAGCTTTGGCGTAATGGGTGGGGATATGCAGACACAAGGCCATGTGCAGATAATTATGGACCTTCTTGACTTCGGAATGAACTTACAGGAAGCCGGTGATGCACCTCGTATTTATCACAACGGAACCATATCTTCTAAAGGCCATGTAGAAGACGTTGGTACCACTTATCTTGAGTCGGGTTTCCCCTATGAAACCATACGTGAATTGATCAAGAGCGGCAACAAGATAAGTTATGGTGTTGGTATTTTTGGCGGCTTCCAGGCCATCATGAAAAAAGATGGAGTTTACTACGGCGCATCCGACCCAAGGAAGGATGGCCAGGCTGCGGGCTATTAAAATTAATGCCTGCGGGCTAAAACAATTGAATTCTTAAATTGCTTTTTCTTGCCATCTGTATTAAATATTTCGGTGTAAACAATATAGATGCCCTGCGGAAGTTGCCTGTTCTTATCATCCAGCCCGTCCCAACGATAATAACCCTTTATGCCGCTTAAAGAATTGCGTTGGAGATAGCGCACGGGCCGGCCGGTAGCGTCGAAAATGGTAACATTGGTTACATAGCCGGGCGAAGGAAAACTATAATCTATAGTAGCAAAATCATCAATGCCATCATTATCCGGAGAAAAAATACCTGGTGTAATTTTTATTTCTCCCTGCACTTGTTCGTTTAATCTATACTGTGAGTTTTTATACCCGGGGGTTCCATAACCCGCAGATGTTGCCGCAGAGTGAAAATTACTTTGAAGAGATTGCCCATCATAATCTATTCGCTCGAGTGATACTCCTTCAGTATTTGAGATCAGTGGAAAATGCCATTTATCAGAATAAGAAACCTCATCAACGATCCCGCCTTGCTTGTTTAATACAACCACATTACCCTTATCGTCGGAATATGAAGGCATACTTTTTATAGTAATAAAGGCATCGGGGTTGGTTGTAATATATTGCGTCTTAACCGCGACAGGATCAGCAGTGAGTACAATAAAATCTCCCGGAAATAATAATACGCTCTCCGCAGTTATTTGTTGAATGCTGCTTACTACATTGCTGCTATTTCTGTTAGCAATATATACCCCGGCAAGATCAATGATTTTCTGTGAGCGGTTATACAATTCCACATAATCAACACCTAATGGTTTCGGATTGAACAAAATTTCATTCACAACAACGTCGAGACTATCCGCCTCCTGGGCCAATCCAAACTTCGCAGTGTTTTTTGCACCTACTAAATTGCCTTTGCAATCAGTAACATTCGCAGATGAAATGGTATAAACAGTTCCTGTATTTATCGGTCCACTCAGCGTGATATTTACCTGGTTAAAAACCGGCGAAACACCACTTGCGCTTACTGCAGAAATTCCATTATCTATGGTGTAGTTACCTGCTGTAGCGGCTTTCAAACTGTCCAATGGCTCATCAAAAACCAAAGTGATCGTGTTATTATTTACTGCAAAAGCCCTTAAGAGACGCGGGCCTGTATCATCATTATTTATTGCATCGATTGAATTTTTTCCGCCAGGAGTACCGCCATTATTGTCAGTGCTTGCTTTCCAATTACTAATTCCGCTGCAGGGATTTTTAGTGTCTATCATCTCAAGCGTCCATCCACCATCCTTCTTAAGTTCATTTTGATACCATTCCGAAGTATATTGAACCGAATGAATTGCTTTTCCGTTCGCCGAAAAAAGAGAAATAACATCACCATCATTATCCAATGAAGGAAAGCTCGTAACACTGACTACTTTTCCAAAAGGAGTAAGCGCAGCAACCGAAGAGCTTGCGCAGACAATTACAAAACTATCTGGCTGCAAAATAAAATTCGGCATTGCCCCGGATTGCCCTGTTGCATCAGTTAATTTCCAGCCCTGCAGGTTGATCGCAAAAGACGATGTGTTTCTCAGCTCAATCCATTCGTTGTTTGGTAACGCAACCTGCGGTGTTGGATCAGCCATTAATTCATCAATTACTACATCGTATTGTTGAGGTGTATAAAATCCGAAGGTGGCTGTGCCGTTACTAATCGCATTCCCTGAAAGATCCATCACTCCATTTGCACTTAGCGTATAAAGTACGGCGTTAGTAAAGGCTGTCCCAAAGGTGAGATGCACAAGCGAAGCATTTGTCGCATCTATAGCTGCGGCAACCGGAGATCCCAAATTATTATTTACAGAATAATTTGAAACGAGCTCGCCACTTGTTATCTCTACAGGTTCATCAAAAAGCACATCGAGCGTATTCGGCGAAGTTGCGGTAGCCGAAAGAACCGAAGGTGGCACAATATCAGGGGTGTAATCTTTGATTTCAATATCATCAAAAAAATGTTTTTGAAAAAAGCTTGCCGTGCTTTGCTTCACTAAAAAACCAAAAAAAGCAGACGTGGTATAATTAGCATCGGTAGCGGCACCTTCAACCGTGAAAGAATTTCCTGTTCCACTAAGATCTCTCGAAAGAATCCACTGATTATTAGCGTCTCTCGTCACCTTTATCTTCATCACGTTATTACTTGTATTCAATATTCCATCAGTGCCATCTATAATTTTTACAACCCCGCCTCCGGCATCTTTACGATAAAGGCTTATTTCGTCATCGGTATTTCCTACACGCACAAAGTAGCCCGTGTTACCGGCAACTGTAAAGTCACTACCTGAAGAAATTAAATACACATCAATATAATTTGCAGAAGAAGGGTTGAAATTAATTTGAATATATATTTGCCATTCTGCGACAGTTGCAAGTGTATTTGGTGTACTCAAAAAATAATTGCTATTTGCGACCGTATTATTGCTTTGCAATTGCGAAGATGCATTTACAATAAAATCAGAAGTATTTCCTGACCATGTGGGATTATTGGTAAAATCGCCGTCATCGAAATTTTCTGTGAGCTGTGCATGCGAACTGATACCCAACAGCATAAGAATTAAGAAACAGGAAACAAAATTCCTTGTCATAAGCAGTAACTTTGTTTTAAAGATAATTACTTTATGTAATCGGTTTTGGAGAAAAGATTAATTTAAATAAAAACAATAATGAAATGAAAATTGCTATCATAGGTGCTACCGGCCTTGTTGGAACTAAAATGTTACAGGTACTTGCAGAGAGAAACTTCCCGGTTACGGAAATTATTCCCGTTGCTTCCGAAAAATCAATTGGTAAAGAAATTACTTTCAAGAATAAAAAATATAAAGTTGTTTCCGCTGCAGATGCTATTGCTGCCTCGCCGGATATCGCTTTGTTTTCAGCCGGGGGGAGCACATCGCTTTCTTTGGCTCCTCAATTTGCTGAGGCAGGTATTACGGTTATTGACAACTCATCGGCATGGAGAATGGATCCGGGGAAAAAATTAATTGTTCCGGAAGTAAATGCTCATGTGCTTACTGAAGACGATAAAATAATTGCTAATCCCAATTGCTCGACTATTCAAATGGTGCTGGTACTAAATCCGCTGCATAAAAAATATAAAATAAAAAGAGTGGTGGTTTCCACTTATCAAAGCGTTACAGGTACAGGCGTAAAAGCCGTTCAGCAAATGATGAACGAACGTGAAAATATCGAAGGTGATATGGCGTATAAATATCCTATTGATAAAAATGCCATTCCTCATATAGATGTTTTTCTTGATAACGGATATACCAAAGAAGAAATGAAGATGGTGAATGAAACAAGAAAAATTATGGGAGACGATAGCATTCAATTGACCGCAACCTGTGTACGCATTCCTGTAGTGGGAGGGCACAGTGAAAGTGTCAACATCGAGTTTGAAAAAGATTTTGACCTGGATGAAGTAAAAGATATTCTGTCAGAAACACCTGGAGTTGTTTTGCAGGATGATGTGGACAATTTTGTTTACCCTATGCCACTTACAGCACACGAAAAAGATGACACTTTTGTGGGCAGGCTTCGCAGGGATGAATCACAGCCCAATACGCTTAATTGCTGGATCGTAAGTGATAATTTAAGAAAAGGCGCGGCTACAAATGCGGTTCAAATTGCGGAATATTTAGTAAAGGAAGGTGTAATGGGAAATGCCGTGGTACATAGTTCATAATTTGAATTTGGAATTAAAGAGTTACGAATGTTTATCGTGGCTTTAATAACTTGACCGTAAAGGCTTAACACTGACTTGTATGAAAAAACAATTCGTGTAAATTTGTGTAATCCGTGGCAAACTTCTCATCACGACAATGTGCTCAATGCTCCCTTTAGTTTTTCGAGCATTTCAGGAATTTCTTCCTTTTTACAAGTACCGACACTAAGGCGATACCAACTGGAACTTTTTAGATGCACCAAATGCATAGAATGGAACTACCGCGAGTTTTGCTTCATTTAAAATGTAGGAAGTTACTTCGGATTGAGTTGCAAGTAAATTACCATCGGCTGTTTTTTTGCCAACAAGATTTATTTGAATGGTAAGATAAATGGCCGCCTGCGGGGCGCAAGCATCTACTGCAAATCCCTCCAATTTTAATTGCTGAAATCCCTTGTATATAAGCTGTAATCTTTCTTCGAGTTCACTTTTAAAATGAATCAAATATTCATCAACAGCTTCAGCCTGCAATAAATATGTTGCAGTAGCATTCTGTTCTGCCATTGGGCTCCAGGCTCCAAGATGACTGTTGATAGCTTTCATTTTAGCAAGCACAGGCTGAGGCCCTAATGCCCAGCCAACACGAACACCGGTCGCCGCAAATGCTTTACTGATTCCATCAATGAAAATGGTATAATCTTTCATCGCAGGCCGCAGGCTAACAGGATTGTAGTGCTTTGATTCACCATAAGTGAGCAACCAATATATCTGGTCGTACATCACATAAAGTTTTTTTTCTTCATCCCCGCGTCGCATATTTTCCGCAAGAACCAAATCGCATATTGCTTCAAGTTCCTCTTTTTCAAATATAGTTCCCGTCGGGTTTAAAGGCGAGCACAAAGCAATAAGCACGGCGCCTTTTATATGTGGCTCAATATCTTTTGCCGAAGGCATGAAATTATTTTCGGGAGTGGTTTCTATCACCTCGTGCCTGCCTTCTGTAAAATGCACATAGTGGTTGTTATTCCAACTCGGAACCGAATAAATTACTTTATCATCTCTGTCGACAATGGCACGATACAGTGCATAAATAAGAGGGCGGCCGCCGGCAGCAATTAATATCTCATTTACTCCGTAATCAAGGGATTCTCTTTCCTTAATAAATGTTGAAACAGATTCCCTTAACGCTAAAATGCCCTCTGCCAACGGATAAGTTGTCTTCTTGTTTTGATATGCTTCAATTATTTCTTCCTCCAGTTTTTTGGGAATTGGAAAAATAGAAGAATCAAAATCGCCAATGGTAAAATTGTAAATTTTATCCCCGCTTTTTATCTTTTCTTTTATATCCGCTCCAAGACGCACAATCTCGCTTCCGATAAGCGTTTCGGCGAGCTGACTCAATTTTCCGGGAGAATTTTTTACTTTATTTTCAGGCACGGCTTGTGTGGGTTTGAAATAAATATACTTATAAATTTTCTAAAAAATCTTCTATTCCCGTGACAATTCTCTTAGCAACTTCCAAACGAAATTTCGGGCTAAGAATTTTTTTTTCGTCCTCCGGGTTACTCAGGAAAGCTACTTCTACAAGGCAATTGGGATACTCGGTAGGTCCGCTTAATGAAAAATTAAAACTGCCAATATTACCAAATTCTTTTAGTCCTGCTTTCTCCACACTATTAAGAACTGCGACGCTAAGGGGCTTAAATCCAATATACCGGTAATAGGTGCTTACGCCCTGCGTGGTATCACTTGATGCCGAGTTTAAATGAATACTTATTAGCAAATCCGGATTTTGTTGCTTTAAAAAAGAAAGCCGCTCCGGCATACTCAGCGTGGTATCTTTAGTTCTCGTCATGATCACATTTGCTTTTTTAAGTTCTAACTCCTTCCTAAGTTCATGTGCGATAAGCAGTGTGTAGTCTTTTTCTTTTATATGCGTCCTTAAACCTGTGGTCCCTATGTTATCGCCACCATGACCTGCATCGACTGCTATAGTTAGGTTTCTTAGATTTAATATTGGCGGTTGTCGTTTCACCTTTACAGTTAGCCTGTAAGAAGCGCTATCGTAAAAAATGCTGTATCCCCAGTGTTGGGGATGTTTTAATTCGATAAAAACCCTCATTACATCGTCTTCAACCTGCTCGTACCATGCGTTTTTTATTTCTTTTGCTGTGCTTAGCTGGTTTATCCAATTGGTATTACTGGTTGCACCAAAAATATCTACCACAATCCTTGAAGGATGAATCTCCTGCACACTAGCGTATGGTAGTTTTTGATCGAGGACAACCGTTACATAGTCAAATAAAGAATCGCCGAAAACTTTCCAGCCGGCTGTTAAATGTTGCTGTGGAATAAATACTTCAGTCCTGGAGACGCTGTTTTTATCAATCCAGGCCGTATGAAATTGTGAAAGCTGTACCTTATAGTCTGTTCCAAAACTATCGACTACTTTTAAAATAACGTTGCTATCAAGAAAAGTCATTTTAGCGCCACCAAGCCTGTCCCCACCAATTCCGTATTTTAAATAGGGGAGTGAATCAATAGTTTTTACGTAAAAATCTAGGGGCAATTTGATTTGTGAGAAAGAATTTAAAAAACAAAATGACAAAATAATAAACAGGCGCGTTTTCATACGGTGAAGATAATTCATAGATTTATATCAAAAATGAATGGCAATGAAGATCAACACTCTTGTGATTATGTATGGTGATTAAAAGTTTTTTTAAAAAATCATAATATAAAAAATATCTTTCTGTATATTTTCGTCCTGCCCGGTTTAATATCAAAATAAAAAAGCTTGTAAAAATTACTTCATGAAAAATCTGATTATTTTTTTTGTATTTATCGTCATTTCAGTTTCTCTCTTAAACTGCAACACAAATGAACAAAAATCATCAACAAGAGCCGAACGCGATAGCGCCTACAGTAAGTTGAGTGATGAAGAAAAACGGTTGTCCAAAAATGCTTTGGCAGGCCTCGAAGTAGCTGATGGATTGCAGGCGTCATTATTCGCATCAGAGCCCATGATGGGTAACCCAACAAATATCGATATTGACTCGAAGGGCAGGGTGTGGGTTTGCGAAGCTTTTAACTACAGGCCGCAACTCAATCCGGGTAACCCTACTCGTGAAGCAGGTGATCGCATTCTTATACTAGAAGATACAAATGGTGACGGGAAAGCCGATACTGCAAAAGTCTTTTACCAGGGAACTGATATAAATGCGGCCCTTGGTATTGCGGTGCTTGGTAACAAAGTAATCGTTTCCTGCAGCCCCAATGTTTTTTTATTTACAGATACGAATGGCGATGATAAAGCAGATACAAAAGAAGTTTTATTTACTCACGTAGGCGGTGAGCAGCACGATCACGCTGTGCATGCATTTACATTTGGACCAGATGGGAAATTGTATTTCAATTTCGGAAATGCAGGTGAGCAGTTGATGGATAAAGATGGTAAAATTATCATTGATAAAGATGGCAACGAAGTTACCAATAAAGGAACCCCTTATCGCCAGGGGATGGTGTTTCGCATGAATGAAGATGGAAGCGATTTCGAAGTACTTGCAAATAATTTCCGGAATAACTATGAAGCATGCGTAGATGCTTACGGTACGATTTGGCAAAGTGATAATGACGACGATGGCAATCAAAGTACAAGAATTAACTATGTAATGGAATTTGGAAATTATGGATATACTGATGAGATGACAGGGGCAGGCTGGCGGGCAAGAAGGACTAACATGGAAACCGAAATTCCAAAAAGACATTGGCATCAAAGTGATCCAGGCTCAATCCCTAATTTGTTACCCACCGGCGCTGGTTCTCCTGCAGGAATGTGTTTTTATGAAGGAACATTGTTGCCTGCAGTATTTCAAAATCAAATGATCCATTGCGAGGCTGGAAATAATATTGTAAGATCCTATACAGTTGAAAAAGAGGGAGCAGGTTATAAAGCCCATATCGAGCCGATATTGGAAGGAACAAGGGATCAATGGTTCAGGCCGGTGGATGTTTGTACGGCACCAGATGGTTCCATACTCGTCGCGGATTGGTATGATCCCGGTGTAGGAGGCCATCAAATGGTTGACATGAACCGTGGCCGTATCTTTAGAATTGCTCCTTCGGTAAAGGATTATAAAATTCCAGCTTTGGATCTGTCCTCTGCTGATGGAGCTGCGGAAGCTTTGAAAAGCCCCAATGGCGCTACACGATACCTGGCCTGGAAAAAATTAAAAAGTTTGGGAGAACAGGCTGAACCGGCATTACAAAAAATGTGGACATCAGAAAACCAGGTTTATAGGGCAAGGGCTCTCTGGTTATTAGCCAGGATTCCCGGCAAAGAAGATACATACATTCAAAAAGCTTTGGAAGATAAAAATCCTGATATACGAATCACAGGTATAAGAGCTGCAAGAGAAATACAACCCGATGTTATCCCTTATGTAAAAAAACTAATAAACGATCCGGATCCGCAGGTACGACGTGAACTGGCGATTGCTTTGCATCACAACAAATCGCCTGAAGCTCCTGGATTGTGGGCCCAACTTGCCATGCAATATGATGGAAATGACCGGTGGTATCTTGAGGCATTAGGAATTGGCGCGGATAAGCAATGGGATTCTTTTTTGGATGCCTATAAGAATAAAGCAGGAGAAAAAATAAATGACAAAGCAGGCCGTGATATTGTGTGGCGCTCACGCACCGGTATTGCGTTGCCTTTACTTGCGAAAAATATAGAAGATAATGCAATTAGTGATTCTGAAAGGCTAAAATATTTCAGGGCATTCGATTTTATTGATGCACCAGGGAAAGAAGATGTACTACTGGGATTATTAAATTATCAAGGCCCAAACCAGCGGGAAATTTATTTTAATACACTTAATGAATTAACGCCTTCTGCTCTTTCAACTTCTTCGCAGATGCGTTCTGTTCTTACGGAGACGCTTGATTCAATAAAGGGTACCCAGGATTTTGTAACACTTTTAGAAAAATATAAGCTTAAAGATTACAACGGCGATCTTTTGAAAATCACACTTGAAATGCCTGACAGCAGTTTGGGCAGGGAAGCTGCTAATTTATTGGTGAACTCCGGAGGTTCAGCCATATTAAAAAATGCAATAAAAAGCAAAGACTCCGTTACCGCTGTAGCTGCTCTAAAAGCATTAGCCAGCGCAGGTTCCAAAGAGGGAATACAAATGGTGGAGTCAATTATAAAAGATCCTGCCGTGAATCTTCAGCTGCGTGAGAAGGCTGTGAAGATGCTGGCTTCCGGCTGGAATGAATCAGAAAAATTATTGGATATGGTAAAAGCCGGGCAATTGCCAAAGGAACTTAAATCCACCGCGGCAATCGCGTTATCTGCTACTTACAGAAAAGATATAAGGCAGGAAGCTTTAAAGTACCTGCAGGTAAGTGAAGTCGCAGGAGGAAAGCCCTTACCAACTATAAATGAACTGGCAAAGCTAAATGGCGACGTGACATCAGGCAAGCAAGTATTTTCAGCGACGTGCAGTTCTTGCCATAAGATAGATAATGAAGGCGAAAATGTTGGGCCTGCCCTTTCAAAAATTGGAAGCAAGCTTACAAAAGACGCACTCTACATTGCCATTATTCATCCTGATGAAGGAATAAGTTTTGGTTACGAAGGTTATGTTTTTAAAATGAAAGACAACAATGTTGTGGCAGGCATTATTACGAGTGAAACTGAAGATGCAGTGGAAATTGTAATGCAAGGTGGTATAAAAAAGAAGCTTGAAAAATCTTCTATCGCTTCAAGAACGGAAATGAAAAATTCATTGATGCCTGCTACATTATATCAAACCTTAACGCAGCAACAGTTGGTTGATTTGGTGGAATACTTGCATAGCAAAACGGAATAAATAAATATCTGACCAGGAATTAATAATAAAGGCCTTGGGAATTAACCCAAGGCCCTTTTTTTAGTTTTCAAGGTTATCCTAAAACGGATATTTGTTATCTGCAATTAATTTATCGGCAACAAGTCTTCTCGCATCTTTACTATTAAATGGATCTGACTTTGTAAAGCGTTTTAAGCCAAGCAACATCATTTTTTGCTCATCGCCTTCAGCAAATGCGTTGATTGCTTCCTTACCACATTTAGCAACTTTATCAATAGCATCGTTCAAATAACACCTCATCATTGCTGCCTGAACTTTTGAATTTTCTTCTCCTTGTTTATCGGTTAATTTCATAACCCTTAGTAAGGTACTTTCTGCTACAAAAGTTTCAATAGCCATATCCGCGATGTTCATAATGATTTCCTGTTCTTCCTGCAAGCCGGCTTTTAATTTCATCGTAGCTGCTCCCGCAACCATCAAAATACATTTCTTCATGTTTTGGATTTCCTTTTGTTCTTTCGCAAAAGCTCCGTCGTCGCCATCTCCGAAATCAGGAATGCTCATTAGTTCTTTTTGCACATTCATCGCCGGTCCCATTAAGTCGAGCCTCCCTTTCATAGCACGCTTCAGCATCATGTCAACAGTAAGAAGCCGGTTTATTTCATTGGTTCCCTCGTAAATGCGGTTGATCCTGCTGTCGCGATAAGCTTTACTTATTAAGTATTCATCACTATAACCGTTGCCGCCATGTATTTGTACACCTTCATCAACTATGAAATCAAGAACCTCGCTGCCATGAACTTTTAACATCGCACATTCTATCGCATACTCCTCGGCTGCACCAAGCATCGCTTCGTTAAATGGCTTGCCCATTCCTGTAAGTTCAGCCTCCTTCTCATCAATCCATTTTGCTGTGCGGTATAATGCACTTTCATCAGCGTATATTTTTATTGCCATCTCTGCAAGCTTATGCTTAATAGCTCCAAAATTTGCTATTGCTGTTTTAAACTGCTCACGCGTATTAGCATATTTAATTGTTTCACTCAGGTGAAGTTTTGCACCGCCGATTGCGGCAGAGCCTAACTTAAGTCTTCCGATATTTAAGATATTAAATGCAATGATGTGGCCCTTTCCTATTTCTCCCAAAACATTTTCTACAGGCACTTTACAATCCTGGAAATATAATTGGACAGTAGAAGACCCCTTAATGCCCATTTTATGTTCTTCCGGCCCTACACTAAATCCTTCAAATCCACGCTCAACAATAAAGGCTGTGAATTTATCACCATCAATTTTTGCAAAAACGGTGTAAACATCCGCAAACCCTCCGTTCGTGATCCAGCACTTTTGACCATTTAACAAATAAGACTTTCCATCTTCTGAAAGTGTGGCTGTTGTTTTTGCACCTAATGCATCACTACCACTGCCCGGCTCCGTTAGACCATAAGAACCTTTCCATACACCCGTGGCAAGTTTAGGGATGTATTTCTTTTTTTGTTCAGGGGTTCCAAAATATAAGATAGGTAATGTACCGATACCTGCATGTGCACTCATTGCTACGCTAAACGAAAAGCCCGCGCCGAGTCCCTCGCTAACTAATGTAGATGTAACAAAGTCTTTACCTAAGCCATCAAATTCCTCAGGAACGGATGCGCCTAATAAGCCTTGTTCGCCGGCTTTTTCCATAAGCTGAGGCATAAGGCCGGGCTCAAGTTTATCTATGCGTTCTATAACAGGCAGTACTTCAGTTTTCAAAAACTGGATACACATCTCCCTAACCATAATTTGCTCTTCGGTATAATCTTCCGGAGTAAATGTTTCAAAGGCGTTGCTTTGTTTAACTAGCCATTCGCCTCCTTTTAAAAGTGATTGAGAAGTTGTAGTGTTCATAATTTTAATTTTGTTAAAGGGTTTTCTTTATATACATTTTGCAAATCAATAACCGGGGCAGAAGAAAGATTGTCATAAACCTTTTGCAGAACTTCCTTGGCAATCTCCACCTGGCCGTTTGTAACACCAGCCAGCGCTTCATTTAACGTCTGGTTGGCGATTTCCATTGTCTTTTCCTGGAGACTTTGTGCTTCTTTTGTTAAATAAATAAGATTAATACGACGATCGTTTTTAGAAGCGACTCTTTTTACGAGTTTCAGTTTCTCAAGATTATCCACAAGCCTTGTAATGCTCGGCTTATCCCTGAAGGTGGCATCACACAGTTGCTGCTGGCTTTGCCCCTCCTCCTTCCACAAATGATATAGCACGCTCCATTGTTCAATAGTAATATCAAGGTCAGCCTGTTTGAAATTTTTCTGCAAGCGGCGTGCGATCGCTGTCGAAGCTTTACCGGTAATAAAGCTGTAAAGTTCTCCTTTTTTAAATTGGTTGTTTGGCATATAGTTGTTTATGCAACTATACAAATATACTCATTCATTTGAATTCTAAAAATTATTTTTGTGAATTATTTTTAAATATTTGTCGGATGAATTTCTAAAATCTTACATGGCTTTTTACCTGGTTTCTTTCTTACTGTTGTTTCTATATTCGGGGATCATTTTATTTTATCGCCAAAGCTGGTTACAAATTGATGACTTCGATTCAGAGACGAACCTGAAAGCGGCTAAACCGGTATTTATGAGTGTAGTTATAGCAGCCCGCAATGAGGAGGAGAATATCGGATCCTGCCTTACTTCTATAATTAATCAAACCTATCCGGAAAATTTATTTGAAATAATAGTAGTAGATGATCATTCTTCCGATGGAACGTATACTATAGCAAATTCGTTAAAAAAAAATAACATCAAAATCATAAGGCTGGAAGATTTCACCGCAGAAGGCAAATTAAATTCATACAAAAAAGCAGCAATTGAAACCGCAATTAGTATTGCAAAAGGTGATATAATAGTAACGACCGATGCTGATTGTATGGTCACAAATGGGTGGCTGCAGACAATTGCTTCCTTTTATTCAAAATATGATCCTGTATTTGTAGCTGCGCCGGTTGTTTATTCAGATCCTCTGCGTACTGATTCAAAATTTTTGAGGTTGCTAAAAATTTTCCAAACGCTCGATTTTTTATCACTGCAAGGAATCACAGGAGCTTCCGTAAATAAAAATTTTCATAACATGTGTAATGGTGCTAACCTTTCCTATTCAAAAAAGGCTTTCCTGCAAGTTTCCGGATTTGAAGGCATTAATAACATTGCAAGTGGCGACGACATGTTGCTAATGCACAAAATTCAAAAAGTACATCCCGATAAGATTCGCTTTATTAAATCACCCAATGTAATTGTGGAAACCCAGGCAGCTTCTTCATTAGGCGAATTTATGAATCAAAGAATAAGGTGGGCAAGCAAGGCTGATAAATACACAGATCCAAAAATAACATCAGTCCTTTTGCTGGTCTATTTGTTTAATGTTTGGATGTGCATTGTGGCAATATGTTCATTTTTCTCAATCAGTTACTTTTATCTTTTTATATTTCTATTATTTATAAAAACGATAGTGGAATTATTCTTTTTATTTCCTATTGCAAAATTTTATGATAAGCAACGATTATTATGGTGGTTTTTCCCTGCACAACCTTTTCATATAGTTTATACAATAATTGCGGGATGGTTGGGTAAATTTGGTTCTTACAAATGGAAGGGACGAACTGTAAAATAGGGCTTACCCTTTGTAAAAGAAAAGTTTCAAAAACCGATATGGATCAATCATTTTCTTTTTCACAAAATGCATGGCGTCGTCTTAAAAAAAATAAAGGAGCTATCATTGGCCTGACTTTTATCGGTCTATCTCTTCTCACTGCTATTTTTGCTTATTATATTTCACCCGATTCAACTCCTAATGCTGACCGCCAAATTGTGGAAATACAGGCCAGAAAACCTGGATTTAAACAACTATTTCTAAAGCAAAAGAAAACGAAGCAGATTTCCGCAACGGGCTTTTTAAGCAGGCTATTTTATGGCGCAGAGGATAAAAATCTTTATATCCCCATTAATAGTTATCAAATTCACCAGGATTCGGTAACTGTTGAAAAGTTTATTGACGAGGGCGTTGAGGAGAAACAGGTTTATGCAAAAAACCAGCTACCTGGTCAGAATTTTATCATGTCAAAAACCTTTTGGTTAGGTACCGATAAATTTGGCCGGGATATTTTAAGCAGGTTAATTGTAGGAGTACGTGTAAGCCTTGCCGTTGGTTTAATTACCGTATTAATTTCGCTTTCCATTGGAATATTTTTGGGAGCGGTTGCCGGTTATTTTGGTGGAAGGATTGACAATATAGTCATGTGGCTGATTAATGTTATATGGAGTATGCCTACCCTTCTTCTTGTTTTTGGAGTTACCCTTGCGTTAGGCAAAGGGTTTTGGCAAATATTCATAGCCGTGGGTTTAACTATGTGGGTGAATGTTGCCAGGGTAATAAGGGGACAAGTGATCGCATTGCGGGAATTGGAATATATAGAAGCTGCAAAGGCATTGGGTCTGAAAGATATAAGAATTATTACACGACACATTCTCCCGAACGTTTTAGGGCCGGTGATTGTGATCGCTGCTTCTAACTTCGCAAGCGCCATTATTATTGAAGCTGGTCTTAGCTTTTTAGGTGTCGGTATACAGCCGCCCATGCCAAGTTGGGGGTTAATGATAAAAGAAAACTATAATTTTATTATAACGCACAACCCCATGCTGGCCCTGGCTCCGGGAATTGCGATAATGCTTCTGGTACTTGCATTCAATCTATTAGGAAATGGATTGCGGGATGCACTCGATGTCAGGAGTTAAATAAAATCAAAGATGACTATTCCTAGCTTTCGCTTTTTGACACTTGCACATTTCGGTTAAAGCTCTCTACGAGGGAAATCAGTGTTTCTGTGCGTTCAATACCTTTAATTTTCTGGAGCTGATCGTGCAATATGGAGCGAAGTTGGTCAATATCTTTACAAACTATTTCAATGTACATACTATAATTGCCCGTTGTGTAGTTAAGCCTGATGATTTCAGGAATCTGTTCCAGATCTTTTGCAACCGCATCATACATAGAACTTTTTTCCAAAAAAATGCCTACAAAAGCGGTAATATCATATCCCAATTTCTTGAGATTAACACTCAGCTTTTTCCCGTGCACAATTCCAAATTCTTCGAGTTTTTTTATGCGAACGTGAATGGTACCTCCGCTTACAAATAATTTTTTGCCTAATTCCGCATAAGGCGTTTCAGCATTTTCAAGCATTTCCTGAATGATTTGCAGATCAAGTTTATCAAGATTTAACTTTGTCGCCATATAACTATTAGATTTAGAAATATTTCATAAATATACAAATATATTAATGATCATCTAAATAATATTCTTTTTGGTTAAAAAACTTGTTTGATAATAGATCAGTTATTAGATTTGCATCACATTAGTTCTTAAAAATTGTGGGGTGATGAAATTTTTGGCAGACATGCCCTCTTGTCTCGGGGGTGAGGATCACAGGATAAACATAGTGTAGAGCCGCTTTTACAGCAATGTAAGAGCGACCAGGGTCGACCACTGAACTTTGCGCTATCGCTAACTGCCTCGTGGAGGTTCGAACCCTCCCCCTACAGCTAAAAGCCTTCAATATATTTTCACATATTGAAGGCTTTTTTATTTTATACAAATAACATTTTAAGAAGAGTTCTGTACTTTTTTCTTCTTGCCGTAGTCATCGTAGTGAGTTTCTATCTGGTGCTTTATCTTTTTAACTAACTCGTTTACATCAAATGGCTTCGCAATAAAATCGTCTGGCTTGGTGAGTTTCAAGATATCATTCATATTCGCATGGGCCGAGAACATTATGATGGGGATATCTTTAGTTTTTTCATTTTCCTTTAGCTCGTTACAAACTTCAATACCACTTATACCAGAAAGCACCACGTCAAGTAAAATTAAATGAGGACGAAAAGTTCGTGTTTTGTCCATTACGTCTTCACCTCTCGGTATAGCCATTACCTTAAATCCATACCTTTTTAAAACGATCTTAACTACCCAAAGTACATCGTGGTTATCTTCTACAATTAATATACGATTCATAAAATTTATTCAATAAAAATACATCTATTCAAAATATTTTCGGAATTGATGGTTCTTTAGGAATTGAAAATATTTGTGTTTACTACCGCATGTTCGCTTTTAAAAAGGTTAACCTGGTAAATTTGGAAGATGGTAAATTAAATAATGAATAACAATCGGTATGCCAAAACTCAACATATTACCCAGATAATAATTTGTCAATTTTTTTATATTGCATATAATTATTCAATTATTTCTATAATCTAATACCCCCTGCTAATAATCAGCTACTCTTCCAAATATAAAAAATAAATTAATGCTTTCTAAGGATTAGCGAAAAATAAATTGAACAGAAATTTTATTTAACGTAACCTAAGTAAATATGTATTTGATTGTTATATGTAATTAGTAAGCCTTCAATTGTCGCAGTAATCTCTACAGATAGTGTATACATCTACCATAGATGTGAGGATTGATATCAAAACAAGCTATAACAGAACTGGGTGTTTGAAAAGTGAGCCTCCATAAATTAAGATATTCAAACTTAGTACTATTTGTAATTGTTAAATTCCCAGGATTTCCTTCAGTTTTGAGTAACCGGATTTACTCACAGACAATTTAGCTCCTGTACTAAGCACAACTATATGACTGTCCTTTTCGTAAGGGTCAATTCTTGTAATAAGTTGCGTGTTTACGATATAAGATCTGTGAATGCGAGCAAAATGATATGTACCCAGTGATTGTTCGAAAAAAGCCATTGTGCGTTTTTTCAAGAAGGATCCATCAGCGGTAATAATTTTCACATAATCATCCGCAGCTTCTAAATATTGAATTTGACTTATGGGAATTATTTTGATTTTACTTCCATCTTTAACAACAATCCTGCTTTGCTGAGCAGGTGATTGCGCCGCAGTTTCTATAACTTCACGAGGCTCCTTTGTTTCCGTTTGTTGCGTATATTTTTCAATTGCTTTGTCAAACCGATCCTTGCTAAAAGGTTTCAATAAATAATCTATTGCATTTGTTTCAAAAGCTTTAATGGCAAATTCATCGAATGCTGTTGTAAAAACAACGAATGGAGGATTTTCAATTAATTCAAGCATTTCAAAGCCATTTATTTTAGGCATTTGTATATCAAGAAAAATCAAATCCGGTTCATGATGTTGTATTGCCTTCATTCCCTCAAATCCATCATTACATTCTGCAACAATTTCAATATTAGTGTATGATTGTAAATATTCTTTTACAATGCTTCTTCCCAGCGGTTCATCATCAATTATTATAACTTTCATGTTATTTGAGGTATAAGTATGGTTGTAATAAAATGGTTTTGATCTTTGTGTGTAGTTAGCAAATCCTGTCGTGCAAACAAAAGAAATAGTCTTCTTTGAATAGAGGATAAGCCAAAGCCGGTGCCTTTATGGGGCATAGAAGTCTCCGGGTCAAAAGGATTTCTCAGTGTTATTTTTAAATAATTATTTTCGGTTGTTGCGTCAAGCGTAATTAGCACTTCACCGGTTGTATCGTACAAGCCAAATTTGATCGCATTTTCCACAATGGGTTGTAACAATAAAGCGGGTAGTCTATATTGTAGTACTTCATCACTGTAGGAGATTTCAGTTTGAAGGCGATGCCCAAATCGTACTTTTTCTATGTCTAAATAAAGACGCAGATATTGTATTTCCTCTTCCAACGTGCTCCAATATTGGTCATCTTTTTTCAACGTACCTCGTAAAAAATCACTCAACTGTTGTATCATGTGTCTCGCTTTCTCCGGTTGGGCACCGGTAAGTGCACTGATCGAATTTAAACTATTAAATAAAAAATGTGGCTGCAGTTGTTGCCTTAATTTAAATAATTCCGCTTCCCTTGAAAGCCGCTCCATGTCTGCTCTTCTTTCGTTCATTGATTGGTCCTCTTCCTGTGTGAATAAAAGTAAACTCATCATCGACATGCAACTTAACAGCAAAAATAAAATGCCAAAACGTATGCCACCGGTTTGATGAAAAGATTGCCAGTAGTTATTATCATTCTTAAACAAAAGAAGCAACAAACCTTTTGATATGAAATAGCCAATAAGACTGAGAGCAAAACTTATTGTTATGATATACCAGTACTTTTCACGCCGCGGTAAATAAAATCGCATGTTATTATAAATAAGCAGGCAACATCCGGATAGCAATAGATTATTTACTAATGCATCTGCAAAGAGTTCTATTGCAGGCAAATTAAAGTTGTTTAGTACACTAGTAAGCATTACGCAATAAACAATACTCATGATCGCCCAAAATACAATGCTTGCAAAAAACAACTTATTCTTCGAGGATATTAGTTTATTCAAAGCATTTAGTTTAAAGGAAAGCATTTTTGCATACTACTTTCCAGGATGTGTGAGGCTCTTCTTTTTGTGACACGAATATATTTGTCAGCTTCCTCCTCCTCACAGATGCGCGAATATAATTCCGCGCCGTCAATCAATTCACTTAGGGGATGAAGTTCTGACACATCAATGAACTTCCAGAGAACAGGCTTTTCGGTATTGTTTAAAAAATTATCTTCTTCATTATGCCCGGTCGTTCTTGCTTTTTGAAAAGCATGTAAATCATCATCTGCATATACCAGCCGAAGTTGTTCATCAAATTGTGGGGTGTGCATACCATCTCCGCAAATAATTCTGTAAACCAGCTTTGCAAGATACCATTTCATAAAATTGATTTTTTAGATGACTAAATTTTTATAAACCTGAATGCGGTGTTTGTAATCAGTAATTACTAACTTCTATACCACCAAAAACGCATGTCCCTTTCAATATCATTATTTTAGAATGATCGGGTGTAGCATTATTTATGCTGCGTTTATCTTCAATACCTCCAAATACGGCAGTTACTTCGTTTTTTATATCCCAGTTTGAAGGCACTATTAATTTTGTGCCGCCGAAAATATTATTTACTTCAAGCACAACTGTTTGTTGAATATCGGCCTTCAAAAGATTAATCTCCGTGCCTCCCATAAAAGCGGTTATTTCCCCTCCTTTAAAATTCTTTGATAAAATGACCTTCTTTACTCCACCCAAAACAGCATTAATTTCTACATACTCGCCAGCATCGTCAGTCACACCGGCTGTGTCAGTTTTGGTGTCGTTTGCCGGTGGTGAGTAATAAGGTGGCTCGTAGTAAGATTGCTTGTCGTGCCAGTTTTTCTCTAATCTGCTCTTCCAGGTATTTTTAGGGCGAAGGATGTAAATGAGCCCAACGGCAACTAGAATGGCGGGGACCAGGTAATCGTGAAAATTTAACGATGAGTTCATCTGATCCACTAAGAAAATGCCGCCGATTACAATCATTATTAAAGCCCCGGGGTTATGAAATTTACTTTTAATCCCTGTAAGCAAGCCTATTGCAATTAGTAACATCGGCCATGAAAAAATCCATCCCGGTATCGGTGCGCCTAATTTATATGCGAATAATAAACCGCCGGCTGCAATCAGTATTAGACCACTCCAAAGCCGGGGTGAACCGTTTCCGCCGTAGCGATTTAAATCATTTGGTTTCTGTTCCATAAAATCTTATTTAATTATTTATAAAACAAATTTAGATACCTGTACTATTATACAAAATGGTCTTTAGGCTTAGTTAGTAAAAAAGTCGGTAAACGACGGGATCCCGGCGGTAAAAAGTTTTGTTGCGTCTGTAACGAAGGCCATTTAATGAAAAATTGCTTTTTTAGATAAGGGAGAGCATCTCCCGTAATTTTTAAAATAATGCTTTTCGGGATGCTTATTTTTGCCGCAATGGGACAAAAAAAATTAAAGAGATTTAGTGAAATAAAAGAATTTCCCAATGTACTCGAGTATCCCGAAAAAATTGCCGGGCGATGGAAAGAGCATTTTGGAAATACTAATTCAATTATACTTGAGCTCGCATGTGGCAAGGGTGAATATGCAGTGGGGCTCGCACAGATATATACAGAAAAGAATTTTATAGGAGTAGACATCAAGGGGAATCGCATCTGGGTAGGCGCTAAATTCGCAATTGAACATAACCTGGCTAACGTTGCTTTTCTGCGTACTCAAATTCATAAGATCGATAGCTATTTTGACAGGAATGAAGTTGAAGAAATATGGATCACTTTTCCTGATCCGCAATTGAGAATTTCAAAAGCCGGTAAAAGGCTTACGCATCCCCGCTACCTGAGGCTTTTCAATCAATTTTTAAAAAGAGATGGCAAAATTCATTTAAAAACAGATTCTCCTGATCTGTATAATTTTACAAAAAGTGTTGTTGAACTTTATGGCCTTAATTTAATCTTTGATTTAAATAATATCAATGAACAACAAGATATTTCGCCTGAATTGAAGATAAAAACACACTATGAAAAACTTGATATCGCGAAAAGCAATCGCATTTTTTATTTATGTTTTTCATTGCCTAAAACAATAAGGGATGTGGATGATGAATTGGATCTTATTTTAATGAAAAAAGCAAATGAATAATAGCGACAATAATTTAATAGAAGGAGTTCATTTCTACTACAATGAAGATGGCTTAACAGTTTTAACCGAAAAATATCACCTGCAAAGAGGTTTTTGCTGTGGAAACGGATGCCTCAATTGCCCTTATAATTATAAAATGGTTGCCGAACCTCATAGAAGTACATTGATTGCAAAAAGGAAAAATGAAAAAAAATAATATAACAGAACCACTTCGATCAACCACGCAGCAATACAGCTTTTTTGAAGATGTGTTTGCAGTTGTACGACAAATACCAAAAGGCCGGGTAACATCTTATGGTGCTATAGCAAATTATCTTGGAACAAAACTATCGGCCCGTATGGTAGGCTGGGCAATGAATGCAGCACATACGGCTAAGCCAAAAGTGCCTGCTCATAGGGTAGTAAACAGAAATGGCATGTTGAGTGGCCGGGCACATTTTGCAACTCCCACTCTTATGGAAGAATTGCTGCTAAAAGAAAAAATAAAGGTTGAAAAAGATACTGTTGTCGAATTCAAAAAACTATTTTGGGATCCTTATAAAGAGTTGGGATTGTGACCAATTGAAATCAATTGTAATAAGGACTTATCATCATATAAACTATAACTCCTGTAACCGCTACATAAAACCATATAGGCCATGTAATTCTTGCGAGTTTCTTATGCCGTGAATAATCTGCAGTTAGTGCCCGGTAAGCTGTGAATAAAATAAAGGGCAAAATAATTCCGGCAAGTGGAATGTGCGTTAATAAAATGAAATAATAAACGTATCTCGTGGTGCCTGCCAGCGATTTTTCATCCGCGCTTAAAATTCCATCGTGATTGATATCTCCATATTTGGTATCGCCACTTAAAAGATGGTGACATATATAGGAAACCAAAAAAAGAAGAGAAAGAGTGATCGCCAAAAGCATAATTCTTTTATGCAGTAGAAATTTTCGGGACTTTACAGCAAGGAGTGCGGCAACCAATAAAATAGCAACTATCGAATTTATAAAAGCATTTGCCGTGGCAAAAATATGTGGATTGAATGGCAGGTTTATATTAAACTTTACTTCCGCCAAAAATGCGACTGCGGCAAAAACAATTATGGACACGGCCCATATAGCAATTTTTGCTTTTTTATCATTCCGTTGTAAGTCGGGAGCCGGCAACATATTCTGCACAACTGTTTTCATTTATTCCTTTTTTATTCTTTGTTGTCTTAACTTCTCTCAAAAAGTCCTTTTACGAATTCTTTAAAGGTCTTCTTTCTATCCTTCTCAAGCATTAGCAAGGGTATATCTCTTACAAGTTTCTTTTGTGCAACGGAATCAAAACCATTGTACCAACCTCTTACAATTCTTTCTTTGTCTAAAAGAAAAAAGTTCTCGGTATGAACAAAAGCCGTATCAACATTTACATCTGCGATATTGGCCTTAATTTCATGAATGGCAAAATTGTAAATACTATCCCTGTTTCCGGTAAGTAACCACCAGCTATCCGGATTCACATTAAATTTCTCCGCCCATTTTCTTAATTGAGACACTGAATCATGAAGTGGGTCAACGCTTATCGATATAAACTGGACTATTGAATCATTTTTAGCAAAAGAATTTTGTAACCGTTTCATTGCTACCGCAAGCTGCGGGCATATAGTGGGACAGTGTGTAAAGAAAAAATCAAGAACGATTATTTTCCCTTTTAAATCTGTGAAGGAAACTGTGTCACCAAACTGGTTTATAAGGTGTATATTACTTACATGATGCCAAAGGGTATCGTTCGTGGTTTTGCCATTTTTTTCAACCACATTCACGCCGTCGTAAAAATATCTATGTGGCATTTGCACGTCCCGGTTGCTATAATACCTCACAAGGAGATAACTTACTGTAGGTAACAAAACCGCCAACATTACCGCTAAAACTGCTCTTTTATTCATTAACTTTTGTTGCAAAACAAAATTAGCCATCACAACCCTGCGACAGCTAATTCAACTATTTAAAATACGTTATTATTTTGTATCAATTTTTCTCTCCTTTCTCCATGGCCGGTACAGGATGTTGCTGTACATGTTCGGTGGAAGGATGGCTGCCGGCATCTGTGTTTCTTAGATGCTTCCAGCTATTCCCATCATATAGAAAAGCTATAATAAACCAAATAAACAAAGTGGCCGGTACGGCAATAGTCATAATAAGATTTCTTACCTCATCACCAAGATGCATAAAAATTGAAATAATATAAAAAGCTTTTGCCAGAGTGAGTATGCACACAATCCCTTTAAAAACCAAAACGAGAAACTGGTTCGGATCAACGCCTTTATGAATTGTGTAAATTCCCAGGCCTAGGCTAAGTTCAGCAACAGTAAGAATCAATAAAATCCAGAATGTTTTCCATATTCTTTTAACCTGTTCACGATCGTGTTCATTAGATATTACGTGAGTAGTAGTTTCGTAAGACATATAAATTCTTTAATAATTTTTTAATTAGTCACGGTAGAATTTCGAGTAATTTATTAGATAAGGTAAAAGCAAAGGAATACGAATACCCAAACCAAATCAACAAAGTGCCAATACAAGCCAGCTTTTTCAATCATTTCATAATGTCCTCTTTGCTCAAAATGACCAAGGCGCGTTTTCACCAGCATAACCGCATTGATTACAACGCCCGAGAACACATGGAATCCGTGAAAGCCGGTGATACCAAAAAAATACCCGCCAAATGCGATAGGACCAGGCGTTGCAACCGCTGCGCCATTATATTCTACATGCGGCCCCCATGGGTTGTGGCTAACTGTTGTTCCCCACTGTTGTAATACTCCATCCACCAGCACCTCGTGATGGCCTGTTATAAGATGCGTCCATTCCCAAGCCTGGCAGCCAAGAAAAGCGAGTCCACCAAGGATCGTGAAAATAAGCCATTTTTCAACTCCTTTACGATTCATGAGGTGACCCTCATGCACAGCCAATACCATAGTAACTGAGCTCATAATAAGAATAAAGGTCATAAGGCTTACAAATGCCAGCGGGAGGTTTGCATGTCCTGCAAAAGGAAATGCGTTGAACACATGATTGGGGTCAGCCCATGTATTCACGCTGAAGCGAATGGTTCCATACGAAATCAGGAAAGCCCCGAATGTGAAAGAATCACTCATCAAAAAATACCACATCATCAACTTGCCGTAGCTCACGTTGAAAGGGCTTTTACCTCCTGTCCAAAGTTTAGTTTTTGGTTGTGCCAGCGCTGTTTCCATTATTACTCTTTAAAAGGTTATTGCAAATATATTAATTGTTTAATTAGCTGTTCTTATCTTATCATCACCAGGAATATTAATAAATAAATCCATAAAAAATCTACAAAGTGCCAATAGGTATTCATCAGATCTATTTGCACAGGGCTATAATTTTTATTTTTAATGCTATAGGCTTTTATTAAAATTACTATTAGTGCAATCACACCTCCCAAAACATGCAATGCATGCAAGCCAACAATAATATACAAAAAGGAAAAAGATACATTCCTTGTCAATGTAAATCCATTTTGCCACAATTGGTTAAATCCTATGTATTGCATGAACACGAACACAATTCCTAATATCATAGTCAGCGCCAGCCACTGCCTGTATTTTTTCATTTCTCTCTGCCTGAAGGCACTACGGCTCGCCAGGATAGTTATACTGCTAATTATGATTACTGCAGTTGAATACCAAAATATGATTGGAAGGTCGAAAGTGATCCAGTTTGAAAGATTGCGTTTAATAATATATGCACTGGTGAGGCCCGCAAACATCATCACTATACTCGCAAGAGCAATCCACAATGTAAATTTGTGTGGGTGTATTCTGTTTTTTTCTTCTTTCATCAACGCTATCATAAATTATAAATTCTTATTTTTTATTACTCCTGCCTATACATGAAGTACATAAATAAAAGCCCAGTTACGTTCAGGCTTTAATTCATCAGGAAACAAAAAACTTCTTCATTTGATTTTCTATTTTTCAACCTCTTATTTAGATAACAAAGCAAAAAGTTTTGCGTCTTTCCTGTCTTTGCAGGAAAGGCTTTTATAAGTTCATCCTTTATCAAATAACAGTGAGAGGAATACTATCATTAAATAAAAATAGGAACTGAACATAACCCTTCTTGCGGAGTTAACGTTCATTTTAATTAGCAATAATACACTCATGAAAACCATTCCAAGGTTGCAGCACAGCAAAATCCAAAAAGATAAGATACCACTTATGTGAAAATAATATGGCAGCATACCCACCGGTATCATTAGCATTGAATAAATGACCGTTTGAAGCGCGGTAAATTTTGTAGGGCCACCGGCACTCGGCAATAACTTAAATCCCGCCTTTTCATAATCTTTATGCGCAACCCATGCAATTGCCCAAAAATGAGGGAATTGCCATAAAAACAATATTGCAAATAATACCCATCCACCTTCGTTGAGCTGATTTGTACCGGCAGTCCAACCGATAAGACAGGGTAAAGCGCCAGGTAATGCTCCAACCAAAACTGAAATCGAATTTATCTTTTTTAGCGGCGTGTAAACGAAGCCATATAAAAATAGGCTCAGTAAAGAAATAAAGGCGCTAAGAAAGTTAAACCAAAACCACATGATCATAATGCCTGTAACACCCGCAATTATCGCAAACGTCAATGCCTCACTGGCTTTCATTCGGCCCGATGCAACTGGTCTCGATGCAGTACGCTTCATTAGAGCATCAGTATCTTTTTCAACTGCCTGGTTTATTGCATTTGCAGAACCCGTGATTAACAGCCCGGCAACAAATAAAATAAGAACCGATAAAAAATCGAAATCAATATTTGGCGCAAGCAAATAGCACACCACACAACTAAATACAACTGTAAAGCTTAAGGTGAATTTAATCAACTGGAAATAATCCTTCACCTTACTTGCCAATGCAAGAGAAGCTGAATTTGGAATTCCTGTAATTGCTTTATCCATTAATGAGAAACAATTTTTTAAAAAAAGCCCCGAAGATTTCAGGGCATTTCTAATTAAACTATATTAAAATAAATTCTGAATTAATACCCTTATCAGTGCCTGCTCTCTGATTCACCAATTGGCTCGGTTTGCGGAATAAAATCTCTTCCATCTTTACCATAGTCATATGCCCAGCGATGTACTTCGGGAATTTCACCTGGCCAGTTGCCGTGCCCGGGCCTTATTGGCGTTGTCCACTCCATTGTGTTGGAACCCCAGGGATTTAGTGTCGTGACTTTTCTTCCTTTAAATATTGAGTAAACAAAGTTGAGAATAAATAAAAGCTGGGTTGCAAAAACAATCAACGCAACAACGCTTATAAATTCATTGAGGCCACCAAACATTTTAAAGGATTCCCAATTACTGAAATCATAGTAACGACGCGGCATACCTGCCAAACCTTCATAGTGCATAGGCCAGAAAATAAGGTAAGCACCAATAATGGTTATCCAGAAATGTATGTAGCCCAAAGTATTATTTAAATACTTGCCGTACATTTTAGGGAACCAGTGATATATACCTGCAAACATTCCAAACATCGATGCGACTCCCATCACAATATGGAAATGCGCCACCACAAAATAGGTATCGTGCAAGTGTATATCCAGCGAAGAGTTGCCAAGAAAAATACCTGTCAATCCTCCTGAGATAAATAAACTTACAAAGCCTATCGCAAAAAGCATCCCGGGGGTAAAACGTATGTTCCCCCGCCACAGCGTAGTAAGCCAGTTGAATACCTTAATAGCAGATGGCACTGCAATTAGCAAGGTTAGTAATACGAAGAACGAACCGAGGAACGGATTTAGACCCGTTACAAACATGTGATGCGCCCATACCATGAATGAAAGTGCAGCAATAGCAAATAAAGATCCTACCATAGCCATGTAGCCGAAGATTGGTTTTCTTGCATTGGTTGCCATCACCTCGGACGTTATACCCATTGCGGGCAGCAAAATTATATACACCTCCGGGTGGCCAAGAAACCAAAAAAGATGCTGGAATAAGATGGGGCTTCCACCTTCGTTTGGTAATATTTTACCGGCTATATAAATATCACTCAGAAAAAAACTGGTGCCAAGATTACGATCAAACAGTAACAATATCGCGCCTGATAGTAAAACAGGGAATGATAATACGCCCAGAACTGCAGTAAAGAATAACGCCCAAATTGTAAGCGGGATTCTTGTCATGCTCATCCCTTTCGTACGCATATTTAAGATGGTTGAAATATAGTTTAAGCCAGCCAGAAGTTGGGAAACTATAAATAGCGCCATACTAGTAAGCCATAAGTCCATGCCTATTTTAGATCCGTCGGAAGCTTCTCCCAGCGCACTTAGTGGAGGATAAATTGTCCATCCACCGCTTGCAGGACCGGTTTGTACAAATAAGGATGAAAACATAACTACAGAGGCTGTAAAGAAAAACCAATAAGAAAGCATGTTTAAAAATGGAGATGCCATATCTCGTGCACCCACCTGCAATGGAATAAGGAAGTTTGCAAATGTGCCGCTCAGGCCTGCTGTAAGCACAAAAAACACAAGAATAGTTCCGTGCATGGTCACCAGCGAATAATAAAACTCCGGATCAAGCTTGCCTCCTCTCGCCCAATGGCCAAGGAAGTCTTCCAGTATAGGAAATGTTTGATCAGGATAACCCAACTGAAGACGGAATATAACCGAGAATAATCCTCCTATAAAAGCCCATATCATTCCTGTAATAAGGAATTGCTTAGAGATCATTTTGTGATCCTGGCTAAAAACATATTTTGTGATAAAGGATTCTTTGTGATGGTGTACGTGCGCCTCATGCCCAAGATCGTGGACCACCGTGGGTGCTTCGTGCGTAACTTCTTCGTGATTCATAATGGTATCATTTTATAACAGCCCGTCGCCGGGCAAGTTCAATTTTCTATTTTTTAGCAGTGCTAATATTTTGTGCCACTGCCTTTGTGGAATCCGTGGGCACCGGTGGCCTTTTGGGATCCATCTCAGGAAATGCCAGGTAATATTCAGGCTTCTGAGTCGCCATGTATTGATCAAACGCTTGCTGAGATTCCACCACGATAATTCCTCTCATTCCAAAATGTCCTTTTCCACACATCTGATCGCAACTTATTTCATAGGTAAAATTTGGATTACCGGTTCTTGCTTTCATTTCCTCAGTTGTATAAATGGGAGTGAACCAAAGTGTAGTAGGTGTGCCAGGTACCGCATCCATTTTCATACGAAAGTGTGACAATCCCACATCGTGAATAACATCCTGCGAATTAATAACTAATTTGACCGGCTTATTTACCACAACGTGCATCGTAGTTGGTACATGAATGTCGTCATGACTTGCAGCATCTGCCCAATCCACTCCGAGTGGGTTATTTTTGGAAGGATCAGTGAGCTTATAATTTTTTCGGCCTAATACACCATCTCTGCCAGGATACCGTATTTCCCATCCAAATTGGTGTCCAGTTATTTCAATGAGTTGAGCGCCTTTCGGAGCATCTGAAGTGAATTTAAACCAGTATTTTAATCCAAACACCACCAGCACTGTTAGTACAATTGCCGGAATTCCAGTCCATATTAACTCAAGCTTGTTATCGTGTGTAAGATATAACGCTTTACGTTTGTCACTTTCCTGGTATTTAAAAGAAAACCAAAATAGCAAAATCTGTGTGATAAAAAATACAACTCCGGTTACTGCTATAGTAATAAGGAGCATGGTATCAATGCTTTTTCCTTCTTCTGATGCTGACCCTTGTGGAAATAATGTCTGATGGTAAAAAAGTTTATTGCACCACCATACTCCGATAAGACCGAGAATAAGAAAGCCAATCATTAAAAATCCATTGATTCTATTGTTTTGCCTTCTTGCTTTCTCCTCGCCTTTTAAAATACTCACATATTCACTTGCCTTTGATATCTGGAAAATAACCAGGAAAATGAGTACAATAATCGCTATCAAAAAAAAGTCATTCATGTTTCTTAAATTTTCCTTTTAATTCGCTCAAGCAGGAATACAAAGGTACTTTTGAAATGCTTAATATTTTTTTACCTTCTTAACTTTTTACTCCCGTATTTTTTTTATAACTATAGTTTAGGAGTAAGAATTTTACTTTCTATAAAGTGTGCTTTTCTCCGCTATACATGGTGTATGATACTCTCTTTAAGGAACGGATGATTCATTACTGTCATAGGCGCCTTTGAAGCAAATCTTCCAACTCCCCACATAATGATTCCAATGAAACCCAATGGAATACCAAACTCAAACCAACTTAAATGCGGATGAAACTTAACTGTCCCAGGCATTACCATCTGGTAAAAATCAATCCAATGTCCAAAAATTATGAGAACGCACATAAAAGTCACAATGGTATAATTTCGTTTTGTTGCCTTCTTCATAAAAATTAACAGAGGACATAAAAAGTTAAGAACAAGATTTAGAAAAAATAATCCGCGGTATGGCCCCTGGGAACGTATCTTAAAATAAATGGTTTCTTCAGGAATATTTCCATACCATATAAGCATAAACTGGTCAAACCACAGGTAGGTCCAGAAAATAGAAAATGCAAACATGAATTTTCCAAGGTCCTGCAGATGCTCATCGGTTACAAATTCAAGCTGGCCCCTGTTCTTGAAGTAAACAACAAAAATCGTAATAAGAGCCATCCCTGCAACGAAAGTGCTTGCAAATGTGTACCAGCTATACATGGTGCTGAACCAATGTGCGTCGATGCTCATAAGCCATAGCCAGGGAATTGTTGATCCAACCGTAAGACCATATAGCACTATAAAAAAAGCCGACCAGAATAAATTCTTCTTCATCCAGGCTTTACCGGTCTCATAATCCATCGTACCCATCTTATCACTTGCCAGGCTGAGGTCTCTTAGCTTTTTCCCCACAAATACCCAAAGACCTATACATAATAGAGAAGCAATGGCATAAACACCCGGGCTTAAAAATCCGGATTTGCCTTTAAGCACTTCATCATGCTCCACCATCTCCTTATCAAGCCAGGGATAAATATCAGTCCGGTGTCCGAAGACTATGCTAAAAATTATTATTAAAGCAAGAACCCCCATAACAGGAACTACTGAGGTGAGGGCATCCGCGACTCTACGTAGGGCAACCTGCCACCCACCCATTGCCAGAGTAGTGATACCAATAAAAAATGTACTTACGTTTACAAGCAATAACCAAAAAAGACTGTTTTGAAGCATAACGGCCCAAAACCGGGTACTATTTACATTCTCTCCATGCGAACCTGCTGTCGGGTTTAGAAAAATGACACCGCCGACCAATGTAAGCAAACCCACAATCATAAGGCCAGCCGACCACTTTTTATATCCACCCGGTGTTACATACTGATTGTTCATTAAAAAAAATTTTATATTAAGCTTCTATTTTTTTGCTGTTGCAGAATCCATCTTGGCAGTGGTAACAGTGCTTGTAGAATCTGAACCGCTATTTTCCTTATTATTTTGCCGTGATTTTACGTATTGAATTACCATCCACCTTTGCCTGCGGGTGAGTTGGGATGCATAACTGCCCATATTATTTTTTCCGTAGGTAATGGAATGGAACATGGTGCCTTCAGGCATCGCAACGTATTGAGCTAAAGTAAGATTTGCCACTGCGGGCACTTTGCCACCTGTAGCTAAAGGTCCCTGTGCATCAATATTAGGGCCATGGCATATCGCACAATTTATATTAAAAAGCCTTTGTGCTTCCGCCATATCAACTGGATCCAGGGGTGGCAAAGGATCTTTAACTTGTGCACTCATTTTATAGCCATTCGAATCATTTGGCAATGTGTAAGGGAAGAGATCACCTCTTCTTATTGTTCCCTCCACAGGATATGGAACATAATTTATTCCTTTATCTTTTAAATTGTTTTCAGCATAAGCTTCATAAGCACGGCTATAAGTCATATCTGGCATGTAAGTTTTGCCTGGTTCCCGCTTACTGTCGCAACTTTCAATCGCCGTGATTACAAGTATTGATAAAGCAAATGCAAAAAGAATTTTTATTTTTTTCATATCTCTGTAATGATCTCCGTCAAAATTTGCAATTCATATATAGTTTACCGGCATTCCACTAATAACCTACTTCTTCAGTTTGATATAATTTTTGTTCTTTGTCGTAGCGGCCAAACCACCATCCATCTTCCGCCTCCTGCACGTTTACTTCCATAGCGCCGTTATTTTGTAAAAAACTTTGTACTTCCGTTTCATTCGTTTTTGCGGTGCATTCAATTACCATCACCATGAGGTCGTCGGTAGCACGTAAATGAAAATGATGTTTTTTTACGCCCGGCATCATCTTACATAGCCAGCAAAAGGTCATAACCATGCCCACAGCAGATAGTAGTACAGTAAGCTCAAACGTGATTGGAATAAACGCCGGTAATGAAAAGTGTGGCTTGCCACCAAAATTTAATGGCCAGTCCGATGTGAAAATCCAGCCCATACCGCCTACCGCAATGGATGTGCCGGTAATGCCAAAAATAAATCCGGCAGTGTGAAGGCTCGTTTCACGCAAGCCCATTGCATGGTCTAGCCCATGAATAGGGAATGGCGTGTACACGTCGTGTATTTTATATCCGGCCCTTCTTACATTTTTGATAGCCGGAAATAAAACCTTTTCATCATCAAAACATCCTACTACAAATTTTTTTCTCATTTTAATCCCTCTTGGCCCCTTTTATTGAAAGGGTGATTTTAAAATTATAATACTTCAATATCTTAATAAACAGCCCAAGTTCACCATTATGGCGAATTCAGAAGGTTCTAGTGCGCATGCTCCACCTCTTCAATATAAAATTTATCTGCATCCAGTTTTTCTGTGGCAGTCATTTTTTGTTTATAATTTTCACCACTGGTTTTTAATATTGCTTTAATCTCCGCAAGGGCAATTACCGGGAAATATTTTGCAAAAAGAAAATAGCACGTAAAGAAAAGCCCGAACGTGCCCAGGTAAAATCCTACTTCCCAAATAGATGGGCTATAATATGTACTCCATGACGAAGGCAGAAAATCACGATAAACAGAGGTAACTATAATTACAAAACGCTCAAACCACATTCCGACATTTATCAGCACCGACATAAAGAAGGTGAATGTCACATTCCGCCTTAGTTTTTTGGACCAAAAAATCTGTGGTGATACAACATTACAAAACATCATTCCGTAATATGCCCAACCATAGGGGCTGAAAAGATTTACACGGTTTTGACGGAATGCCCACCATTCGTATTCATTTTGTCCATACCAGGCGATAAATAACTCTGTCAGGTATGCGCAGCCGACTATAGACCCTGTAAGTACAATAACTTTATTCATCGCCTCAATATGTCCTACCGTTATATAGTCCTCAAGGTGTAAAACCTTTCGCGTAATTATTAGTAAAGATTGTACCATCGCAAAACCTGAAAAAATCGCTCCGGCTACAAAGTAAGGAGGGAAAATAGTCGTATGCCATCCCGGTACTACAGATGTGGCGAAGTCAAACGATACGATTGTGTGAACTGATAATACAAGTGGTGTCGCTAATCCTGCTAAAACCAATGAAAGACTTTCATGACGTTGCCAGTGCTTTGTACTTCCAGTCCACCCAAAGGATGCAAGACCATAAAACATTTTCCGAAACTTTGTCTTGGCCCTATCTCTTACTGTTGCCAGGTCAGGCAACAATCCTGAATACCAGAATAATAACGAAACGGTAAAATAAGTCGATACTGCAAATACATCCCATAGTAAAGCTGAATTAAAATTGGGCCACAGAGGTCCCCGTGAGTTAGGATAAGGCATTACATAGAAACCAACCCAAACACGCCCCATGTGGAAAATTGGAAATTGTCCTGCACAGATTACCGCAAAAATAGTCATAGCTTCTGCTGCCCTGTTCACCCCGGTTCTCCAGCCTTGCCTGAACAATAAAAGGATGGCGGATATCAACGTTCCTGCGTGGCCTATACCGATCCACCATACGAAGTTGGTGATGTCCCAACCCCAGCCGATAGTGTGATTAAGATTCCACTGGCCTATGCCATACGTTACCTCACGATAAACTGAATAAACTCCAAATATTAAAAGACAAACAGAAATTGAAAAGCCAACCCACCAAAGCATTCCGGGCTTTACTTCTATGGGACTAATAATGTCTTCAGTTACCTGGTGATAACTCTTATCCCCATCTACCAAAGGCTCCCGCAGTTGCGACTCGTATTTTAGTAATGACATACTCTATTTAGCTTTTAGCTATAAATGAAATCTGTGTTTTATCAATTTTTTCCCTAACAATAATTAAGCGTGCTCCTCTTCCTTTTTTAAATTGCCTACTTCACGATCGGTATTCCTCACCTTAACAAGATAATTTACATTACTAAGAACATGCAGTTCTTCAAGTACATAGTATTTTCTCTCCTTCTGCTCACGCGTCCTCAACTGTGCAATTTTGCTGTCTTTATCATTCACATCACCAAACATAATAGCATGTGTGGGACAAGCCTGCATACAGGCAGTTTTCACTTCCTGGTCCTTTAGCGGGCGGTCTTCCTTTTTGGCATTTAACTTTCCTTCCTGCAGGCGCTGCACACAAAAGCTGCATTTCTCCATTACCCCTCTCGAGCGAACGGTTACATCAGGGTTCAAGACCATACGGGATAGGTCCTGGTTTAACTCTGTTGTTGCATCAGAAATAATCCCACGTTGGTTATCCGGGAAACTATCTGCGCCATTATAATCGGCCCAGTTGAAGCGTCGTACTTTATAAGGACAGTTGTTCGCGCAATATTTAGTACCGATGCAGCGGTTATAAATCATTTGATTGAGCCCTTCGCTGCTGTGGTTGGTGGCAGATACCGGGCAAACATTCTCGCAAGGCGCATTATCACAATGCTGGCAAAGCATGGGTTGAAAAACAACATCCGGATTTTCAGGATCTCCTGTAAAATACCTGTCAATACGAATCCATTGCATATCATGATACCGCGACACCTCGTACTTTCCTACAGTGGAAATATTATTTTCAGCAACACAAGCTACCGTACATGCGGAACAGCCTATACATGTATTAAGATCGATACTCATTCCCCATTTTATCCCAGGTCTGTCATAAGTAGGATAAAGCGTTGCATCCCTTGTAAAATCGTCACCATATCTTTTAAGTTCCTTTTGCTCTTCTTCATTCATCTCACCGGGGTGAGAAATGAATTCTGCAAGTGTTGTTTCTCTGACAATGGGCCTACCTTCAGTAACGTTATGCACCTGTGTTTGTGCAATTGGAAAAGTATTTCCTGTTTTTTCAATCGTAGCCGATGCGGAATAGGTAACTGTAGCACCATTATAAACCGCAAGGGGGTACACATTTATACCCACCCCGGTTGCCGCAGGGCCAATAAATTCAGCAGTCTTTTCTTTGTTATTGCTTTGTCTGCCATATCCTACCGCTATCGCAATTACATTAGGATGCGTACCTGGTATAATCAGCGCAGGTATTTCGATTGATTTACCATTTGCAGTAATTTTAACTGTAGGCTTCTGTACATTAACCTCATATTTATCAGAATCGCGCCTGTTGAAAATATCTATGTCGAATAATGATTTTCCCATTTGCGGGGATATCATCGCATAGTTGTCCCAAGTTGCTTTTGAAATCGGGTCGCTCACCTCTTGCAGCCACGCATTGTTAGCGCGGTTGCCCGTTCCTATAGATACCTTTTCGTACAGTACCATTTCTACTTCCCCTCCTTTGATGCTGGCAATTTTAGCTGCAGCGTCGGATACATTGCCTGTGAAAGCGGCTGCGCCGAGCGCTACTGTTGGGGCCACAGATTCAAATTCGGTTTTTTTCGGAATCGAATCTGATGCTCCTTCTGACTCAGTTACTCCGGCAGTTGCGGAAGTAAGATCGTTAACATTTACAAAGGTTGGTTGTGTTTTCAGTTGTGAATTTTCAATTACACCATCCTGTAGAAATTTTTCAAAATTTGTAAGGCTTCCCAGTTTTGCTATCCAATAATTTCTAAAATATTCCTGGTATTCATTAATATTTCCGGTTAGCTTTAAAAGAGAACTTTCAAACTGGCGGGTTTTAAATAATGGATGAATTACAGGTTGAATTACGCTTATATAACCTGCCTGTGGCTCGCAATCACCCCAGCATTCAAGCCAATGGTGAGATGGAATCACATACTTACATAATTCCGTCGTTTCGTCCATTTTTTCACTGAAAGAAATCGTCAAAGGACATTTTTTAACTCCAGCGGCAAATTTATCAGCGGCAAAAAAACTATATACAGGATTTGCGCCATACACTAATAAGGCTCCTACATTTCCTGAATTGAGATCATCAGTAAGGGTTACCATATCTGCATCTATCCCCTGGCGATAGTTCACAGGAGTATTCCAGTCAATAGTCTTGCCGTTTGCACCGATGGCCTCATTTATTGCGTTTACTATGATTTGAACATTTGAATCGTTACTGCCACACACAACAAGTGCAGCACCCTTGTTTGCCAAGAGTTCCGCAGCAGCTTTCTTTATTCCTTCTGTAACCTTTCCTGAAATATTTGATGATGTACCGCCTCCCAAAGCCCCAAGCAATGCCAGAGCCACGGCGCCGGTTTCAGAAGGCTTATGTATGTAACGATCATCTGCATTAGCACCAGTTATACTATAACGACTCTCAAACTGAAAGTGCTTGCTCATTGCAGGTTTCTCTTGATTAATTCTCCTGGTTTCAGCATATTGTTTTGCAAAAACAACCGGACTTAACCAAGTCGCAAGAAAATCTGCGCCAAGGCTTACGATAACTTTTGCATTTTCGAAATGATAAGCAGGAATTGCTTTCTTGCCATAAGAAGCCTGGTTTGCCATTATCAATCCGCTATAAGAAACTGCGTCATACTGAACGTGACGGCTACCCGGAAACTTTGCAAGAAATTCCGAAATGATCTGGCGGGTTGTGGGCGAAGTAATTGACGATGTTAGCAGAACTGCAGGTTTCCCGGCACTTGCCACCATAGCATCTGAAACCATCTTATCAATCACTTCAAAAGTTGCTTCTTTACCATTTGCCATCGGGAAGCGCAAGCGGGTAGTATCATAAAGATCCAAAACAGAAGATTGGCACTGAGCAGATGTTCCGCCATTTGTAAGTGAGGAAAGATCATTACCCTCAATTTTGATTGGCCTTCCTTCCCGTTGTTTCACAACGACCGGTACGGCATCACCATCATTTATATAAGTAGAAGCATAATAGTTTGCAACCCCCGGAAGCATATCATCCGGCTTGTTTAAAAATGGTATCGCTTTACGCACCGGCATTTCGCAACCCGCTGCAATAGCTGCTGCGGCTGTGCTGAAGCCCATATACCTTAAAAAATCCCGGCGTGGCGTTTTTGCATTAAAAATATTTTCATTGGACAGGTCTTCAAATGGCAACTCTTCCTTAAACTCATTTTTCAATGCTTTCTGTTCAGATTCATTTTGATGAAACTCTTCAAAATTTTGCCAATACTTTTTTTCCATAATGAGTTGATGTGATAGTTGGCTAATATGCTAATTAGCGAATTCTTTAAAATCAAATTATTATTACGACTTCTTTACCTTTCATAAATTCAAACCATCTTGTTTTACGCCATTAGCTAATTGGATATTCAATTAATTAATAATGGCATTTCTGACACTCAGTTCCACCAATTTTTTCAACTGTAACACTGTCGTATTTATTATTCTTTATATCCTCGTGAAATTTTTCGTATATGCTGTAGAACTTATTGCCATGGCCTTTATCATCATTGAACTGAACATTGGAAGTTCGGTGGCAATTCACACACCATCCCATGCTCAGGTCGGAAAATTGTTTTACTTCACCCATTTTTTGAATTTCGCCGTGGCAGGTTTGGCAAGCAACTCTGCCCACCTTTACGTGTTGGGAGTGATTAAAATAAACAAAGTCGGGGAGATTGTGAATGCGGGTCCATTCTATAGGAGTGCCAGGCTTATCATATTTCTTTAAATCCGGATTCCAACCGGCATACTTGTATAATTTTTGTATTTCGGCATTTGCATTTACAGGACTTCCATCTTCACGAAAAAGTGGCTCCCCTGCGTAGTCTTTTACAGACATATGGCAATTCATGCACACATTCACGGAAGGAATATTTGAATGCTTACTGTCTTGCGCTCCGCTATGGCAATAAAGGCAACTTATCTGGTTAGTACCTGCATGAACTTTATGAGAATAATAGATTGGTTGAACGGGCTGATACCCTTGTTGCCTTCCCAATCCCATCGCTCCTTCCACAAGAAAATAACCACCCACCATAAACAAAACAATCACCACCATCAACAGGTATGTTTTATTGCGGTAAAAAGGAACTGGCTGAGCCGATTTAATTCCCTCTTTTTCGTCAGTTAGTTTTTTAAGATTGCTATTAACCTGTAACAGAGTTAAGCCAATAACAGCTAATATTAACGTTAATAAACCGTACCATATTGAATTTTCAGATCCTGTTTCTCCAGGCTGTGCAGGACTTCCTTTTACGCCAGCGGGGGGTTCATATTTATTGGCATAATCAAGTATTGCATCGATCTCCTCTTTGGTTAAACCTGGAAATGCAGTCATTACAGTGCCACCAGCCTCACCTTTTAGCTTTTGAGCATAAGGATCTGTATTAACCATGGTGGTGGTATTAGCAACCCACTTATATACCCAGTCTTTTGAAGGCTCTCTATCCCTTGCTCCTTTAAGTGCAGGCCCTACATAGGCAGCATCGGGTTTGTGACAACTTGCGCAATTGGCCTTAAATAAACTCTCACCATCTGCTGCAAACAAAAATTCCGGAATTGAAATTAAAGATAGAAGAAAAAATACTGAAATTGTTTTTGAAAAAAGCCTGCTGAGTTGGTTCATACTCTATATTTCCTGTCTTATGATAATGGAAAAAATATACTATCAATGGTTGCAAAAATAAGATAGGATGTTGACAAACTATTAACATTTTTTATTTTTTTTTAGCCTTGCAATTCCTGGATTTGAAAGCCTTTATAAGTACATGTTTTAAAAGTATGTTCGAAATACAAAATAAGAAAGCTATACGTATATTTTTAAAATAGGCTCTGACGTTTCTTATTTAGAAGTAATGTAATTTTCGGCGGTTCTATTTCGTATTGATAATGACTGATAAAGTAAAATCTGGTATGAAGAAAATTGCAATTTTTGCATCAGGTGCAGGATCAAATGCGCAAAAGATAATTGATCATTTTAAGAAAAATCTCCTATGGTAAGGTTCAACTAATCGTTTGCAATAATCCATTGGCAGGCGTATTGGAAATTGCATCTTCTGAAAACATACATGTATTACTGTTAGAAAGAATCAAATTTAAAACTACCGGATATGTTAGTGAATTGAAAAGCGATGGCATTGAATTTATTGTGTTGGCCGGATTTCTATGGAAGTTACCTGAAGTACTTATTGAATCTTTTCCCGGGAAAATAATAAATATTCACCCTGCGTTATTGCCGGCTTATGGAGGAAAAGGAATGTATGGTAGTGCCGTTCATAATGCTGTGATCAATGCAAAAGAAAAACAGAGTGGTATTACTATTCATTATGTGGATGAAAAATATGATCACGGGAAAATCATCTTCCAAAAAACATGCGACATTAGTGAAGATGATACCGCTGAATCGCTGGCAAAAAAAATTCATATGCTGGAACATAAATATTATCCCCTGGAAATTGAGAAGATTTTAAAGGAATAGTCTATCTTTTATTTTTCTTAAAATGATTTTTTATGAGCCTTCCGGTTTTTAGCCCGCATAAAAAAGAATTTCAACTGGAGCGATTAATTCTGTTCAGCGATGCTGTGTTTGCCATTGCCATTACATTACTGGTAATTGAGTTAAAAATTCCGGAGTTGGATGAACATGTTACGGAATTGCAGGTTGTAAATGCTTTTCTAATGCTCTTGCCTAAAATCATTGGCTTTTTGCTGAGCTTTTTTTTAATAGGCTTATACTGGACAATTCATCATCGCTTGTTTGGATTTGTGATTGCTTATACTCAAAAACTGCTTTGGCTTAATCTCCTGTTTCTCCTGGGCATTGTATTTTTGCCTTTCACTACTGCTTTTTATAGTGAATATATATTTACTTTTCTCAAAACACCCATAATCATTTATTCTGTCAACTTTTGTTACATTGGCTTTATGAGCTTTTCTCTGTGGAAATATATAAGTAATCCAAAAAATAATCTTTCCGATAACCTGGCCCCGGTTTTAGCAGAGTACTATACTATGAGAGCTATTGCAATCCCTGTGATTTTCGCAATCATTATAATTGTGTCACTCTTTAATCCAAAATTAGCGATATACATTCCACCATTAACACCGGTGTTTATGTGGATGATTGGGAGACTTTATAAAAAGAGATTGAATTAGAGTAATGCTTAGGAAAGATGGTATTCAAAATTACCTTGATTTAAATTTTCCCTTTACAACTTTATCTCATCGTCATTCTTATCATAAAAATGAAATTCGGTAAGGTGATAATTACTGTTGGATTTTACTTTTATCTTTTGCTTGTATTTAAGGCTCCATCTCATTCTTTTTGACGGCAAACCTTTTTTAAGGTAGGCAAATAAAATTGGGTGTACTTCAATAGTGAGCCCGGTGTGTTTTTGCATTATGAGATAGCTCAGGTTCTTTTCTATCTCATCTTCAAGCACTAGGGTTGAAGATATCTTTCCCGTCCCTTCACAACTGGGACAAACTTCAAGCGTATTTATGTTCATCTCCGGCTTCATGCGCTGCCGGGTTATCTGCATCAGGCCAAATTTACTTATAGGCAAAACCGCGTGCTTTGCTCTGTCGGGACGCATGTAATGATCCATTTGTTCAGCCAGGCGCTTCTTGTTTTCCAGCAGCTTCATGTCGATAAAATCAACCACTATTATACCCCCGATATCTCTCAGGCGTAACTGCCGCGATATCTCTATAGCTGCTTCCAGGTTTGTTTCCAACGCATTTTGTTCCTGGTTGTTACCAACGCTTTTATAGCCGCTGTTCACATCAATTACATGAAGCGCTTCCGTATGTTCTATTATAAGGTATGCACCGCTTGGCAGATTGACTGTTTTACCAAACGACGCTTTTACCTGCCTGGTAATTCCATAGCTTTCGAAAATAGGTGCGCCGTTACTGTGAAAAGAAAGTATGTCCGTTTTTTCAGGAGCTATTCTTTGCAAATAAGTTTTGGTGTCGTTAAAAATATTCTTGTCGTTGACAACGATCTTATTGAAATCCTCAGTAAGTAAGTCGCGAAGAATACTATTGGTTTTACCTTCCTCGCTCATGATCTTACAAGGTGCCACTGCGCCCTGCAAGTTTTTTTGAATATTTTTCCAGGTATTTATAAGAGATAGCAGATCTTCATGAAGCTCTGCTGTGTGTTTACCTTCCGCAGCAGTCCGGACAATTACTCCAAAATTCTTTGGCTTGATAGCCTCAATAATTTTTTGCAGCCGCTTTCTCTCTTCGGAAGAATGAATTTTGCGGGATACTGCTATAATATCATTAAAGGGAGTGAGTACTACAAACCTGCCCGGCAAGGAAAGTTCGCAGCTTAAGCGAGGCCCCTTTGCAGCGATAGGTTCTTTTAATATTTGCACTAAAATATTCGGTTTACCGCTTAGCACCTCCGTAATCTTACCAGTCTTTACAATTTCCGGTTCGATGGGAGATGTAGAGAAATCAAAGCCATTTTCCGACTTATCGTTTATAGCGATATTGGTGAACTTTAGAATAGACCGAACATAAGGGCTGAGATCGGTGTAATGCAAAAAAGCATCCTTTTCAAAACCCACGTCTACAAATGCAGCATTGAGCCCCGGAATTAATTTTTTTACTTTCCCCAGGTACAAATCACCTACTGCAAAGCTCGCGTTAGCATTTTCATTATGCAGTTCTACGAGCTTTTTATCCTCAAGCAAGGCAATCTCCACTGCCTGTGGGGCAGCGTTTATAATAAGTTCCTTATTCAACTCAAAATCTTTTAATTAATTTCTTAATTACAAATTACACGGAAGGAATCAAAAATCTTCCCGATAGGCTATCGGGAGAGTAATACGGCACAGGTAAGTAAAAGTGAAAAATTACTTCTTTTTATGTCGGTTTTTTCTTAAACGCTTCTTTCGCTTATGAGTAGCGATTTTATGGCGCTTTCTCTTTTTACCACAAGGCATAATTGAGTATTTTAATTAGTTTATAATAAAAAATGAATTGAAATAAATGTTCCAATTCATTAATGTTGCAATATTGTGAGCCCTTTGTTATTGGGCGCTGTTTAATGCTTTTATCCTTTCATCCACTTCTTTGCTGAATTCGGGATTGTTAACGAGGTGCTTACTTTGTTCATACCATTTTATGGCATTCACTTTATCACCCGTTGCTGCATAAGCATCTGCGAGCCATGACACTGCTTCAAGATTATGAGGATCAAATGACACCACCTTATTCAACCTTTCAACCGCTTTTTCATTTTGGCCCGAAATAACAGCACCAATTCCCAAAACCATCTGCGCTTGCATATTATTAGAATCTTTACGAACCACCTCTAGCAATTGCTGAATGCCTTTCATTGTCTGTTGCGGATCACCAGCCATTCCCTGCCCATAAACGTAACAACTTCCCAGCCCTACTTTTAGATCATCATTACCGGGATCGAGTTGTAATGCCTTTTGAAATAAAGACACGGCAGTCTCCGCTTCCCACGATTTTATCTCCGTATTATCTTCCCTCCTCATGTTCTCTAAAATCAATCGGGCAGCAAAGGTGAGGTTTTTTTCCGAATTATCCAACTTAGCGGCTTCGCTTAAATAATAAGCGTAGGGAAGAAAAATTCCCACAGAGTCCTTCCAAAAATCAGCCAGTGCAGTATATTGATTCACTTCCTGCTTTTTAAGGTCTCCCCTCGTAATATTATTTTCAAGTTTGGAAACAGATATAATCTTTGCCGGAGGCAGCTTCTGCTTTTCCTTAGCAATAATATCCTGTATGTTTAAAGTGGGTTTGGCTGCAACTGACTGTGCGGAATCAACTTTTTTCGTTTCGATTTTCCCGAAGATTAAAAGGGAGAATAATAATACAAGCCCACCAGCCGCTAAAAAAATTCTTTTTATCAATAGTAGTTCAGGTTTTTGGTACCTGTGACACGAAGGTAAGACTATTCAGGTTTTGGAACGAAATTCTTGCTTTTTATGTCCTGTACAAACTCTTTAGCCGGCTTGAACGCGGGGATATAATGTTCCGGAATTTCAACAGCAATATTTTTCTTAATATTCCTTCCTATTTTCGCGGCTCTTTTCTTTGTGATAAAGCTGCCGAAACCCCTGATATATATGTTTTCTCCCTTGCCTAAAGATTCTTTAACCTCTTTAAACAGCGTTTCTAACGTTACCAAAACATCAACTTTTGGAATTCCGGTTTTTTCTGAAATCTGGTTAATTAAATCTGCTTTTCTCATTTTAATATTTTTAGAAGGAGATGATAAATAAAAAACCTAAATGAAAAGGTGTTTAACCAGGTTATACAAATTTAATAATCTTTATTTTAAATTCATTCTGAATAATTTGCATTTCACTTTTGCACTTTTGCTTTCCACAAAAAGCTATGTTGCACTGATTTCTAATGAAAAATAAAAAATTATTTACTCAAATCCTACTTTCCTGGAACAAGAATGAAAATAAAAGAGAAATGCCATGGAAAGGCGAGAAAGATCCATACAAAATATGGATAAGTGAAATCATTTTGCAACAGACAAGAGTTCACCAGGGAATGAGTTACTATAATAGATTCATAAAATCATTCCCCGATGTGCAAAGTCTCGCCAGCGCCACGGAGCGGGATGTTTTTAAACATTGGGAGGGATTAGGTTACTACTCCAGGTGCCGGAATTTAATTGCGTCAGCAAAATTTATCAGTTCTAAACTAAAAAGCAAATTTCCTGAAACATTTGAGGATCTTCTGCAGCTAAAGGGCATAGGACCCTATACAGCTTCGGCTATTGCTTCCTTTGCCTATAACCAACCACATGCAGTTGTCGATGGTAATGTCTTCAGGGTGTTATCGAGATTTTTTGGAATAGAAATACCCATCGATACAAGTGAAGGCAAAAAAATATATTCCATTTTAGCTAATGATCTTCTTGATAAAAAGGTACCGGGAATTTACAACCAGGCTATTATGGATTTTGGAGCAATTGTGTGCAAGCCGGCGCAACCTTTATGTGACAACTGTCCGCTTCAGGCCAAATGCGTAGCTTTCAAAAAAGAGAAAGTAAATGATCTGCCTCTTAAAAAGAAAAGCATCAAAAGACGGAAGCGATTTTTCACCTATTTAATTGCAGAGTATAACAACGCTTTCTATGTAAGAAAGAGGATAACCAAAGATATATGGCATGGTCTTTATGAGTTTATACTACTTGAAACGGAGCGATTGTTAAGCGAAAAAGAGCTTCAGAAAATGAAAATAGTCAAAGCTTTATTTGGCGAAAGTGATTTAGTTGTTACTAACTTTTCAAAAACTTTTAGCCAAAAACTTACCCATCAAACTATCACGGGAAAATTTTTCCATATAAGTCTTGCAAAGCCGCTTAAGATTGTTGAAGGTTATGATCTATTATCAAAAGAAGAAGTTGAATTGCTGCCATTTCCGAAATTTATCACCGCGTATTTGAAAGATTAAAATGTATCTTTAAATTTGATTTTTAGTGATTGGTTAATCTAAGAAAAAACAATTATGAGAGGTGTAAATAAAGTCGTTCTCATTGGCAACCTCGGAAAAGATCCGGAAATCCAATACCTGGAAGGAAATATTCCAGTGGCTAAATTTCCACTGGCTACAACCGAAACTTATAAAGATAAATTAGGCAAATTAATATCGCAAACCGAATGGCATAATGTAGTTTTATGGAGAGGCCTTGCAGAACTATCTCAGAAGTATCTTCATAAGAGCAGCCTCGTTTATATTGAAGGACGTTTAAAAACAAGATATTGGGAAGACAGGGAGCATAATAAAAAAGTTGCGACAGAAATTATTGCTGACAACTTAATTATGCTTGATAAACGTTCGGACATTAACCCCCAGGGAAATGAGAATGCCAATGAAAGTATACCTGGAAGCGAAGCACCGCCTTTTGACGAAGGCTCAGAAAAATTACCCTTTTAAAAACACCAACTGGATGGCTGCATTACGTGCACCAATCCAAATTTTTAACTAAAAAATCTTGTTTTGGATTATCATTCGGTACATTTATTTAGCCAGCATATACTGTTATTCCTGGCGATTACGCCGGCCGCAACTACCATACTTCTTTTCACTGTCATCATTCTTTTCTTTATTTCTTTCTTGGTATCCGGGTCAGAGATAGCTTTTTTTTCTCTCACTATTAAGGATATTAATTTACTTAAGACGAGGCAACAGCCTTCCTTCAGGCGCATTGTAAATTTGCTGGAAGCTCCTAAAACACTCCTTGCTTCCATGCTTATAGCCAATATTTTGGTAAATATTGGAATTGTACTTATTTCAAATGCGCTAATGGATACGTGGATTACGACTCTTGGATTGCAGGGTATTTTTCAATTTTTAATTAAAGTCGTAGTAGTAACTTTTCTTCTTGTTCTCTTTGGCGAAGTGCTGCCAAAAGTGTGGGCAACCCATCATAAAATATGGTTCGCATCTACAGCCTCACTACTTATAGAGGTTTTCAACAGCTTATTTTTTAGAATGAGTACCCGGTTGGTAAGCCTGGGTGATAGTATAGAAAAACGTTTTAGTTCGGGTTCCTCGCGTATGGATCACGCACAATTAGACTATGCGATTGATCTCTTACCGGATAATGAGGCCTCGAGTGAAGAAAAACAAATTCTAAAAGGAATAAGAAAATTCGGTAATACCACAGTGAAACAAACTATGCGCACACGCCTCGACGTTAGTGGCATTGAATTCAATACAAATTTTACGGATGTAAAGCAAAGAGTAGAAGAGATGCATTACTCGAGATTTCCTGTATATAAAGGCAATCTGGATGAAATCGCGGGAATCCTGCACACTAAAGATCTTTTACCCCATCTCGATGAGGCAATATTTGATTGGCATCCGCTTATGCGCCCGGTATTTTATGTACACGAACAAAAACTTATCGAAGACATTCTCCAGGATTTCAGGGACAAGCGTATACACCTGGCTGTGGTTGTAGATGAATTTGGGGGCACTTCAGGAATCATAACACTTGAAGATGTAATGGAAGAAATAATAGGCGATATACAGGACGAATTTGATGATGAGCAGAGCGCCAATAAAAAGCTGGATGACTTTACCTATATATTTGAAGGGAAGACTATGATTAACGATGTTTGTAAATCATTAAAATTGCCTGTGGATACTTTTGATAAAATAAGAGGCGATAGTGATTCCCTGGCAGGCCTTATCCTGGAAATAGCGGGTGAGTTCCCTCAGGTAAATGCAAATATCGTTTCGGGGAATTATACTTTTATACCTTTGGAAATAAATAAAAACCGGATTGAAAAAGTAAAGGTCATTTTGAAATCCGGAAAGGATGAACAAACTCTTTGATGTGAAAAAACACTCTCCTGCTATTCTTCTGCTAATATCATTTTTTTTTAATTTTTTATTGGGCTGCAATTCAACGTACACCTCCAAGAAAAAAGGATATTTCAAAATCGATTTCCCAAAACATGAATATTTAAAATTTGATAACCCGTCTTTCCCGTATTCTTTTGAATACCCTGCGTATGCAATTATTGCGAGAGACTCAACCTATTTTGACGGAGCCAGTCAAAATCCATATTGGATAAATATTAATTTCCCCTCATTTAACGGAAAAATTTTTATTAGTTATAAAGTCATTGGAGGCACCTCGGTTTATAAGGTAAAAGCGCCATCGGGATATAGAGATTCATTGGGTAAAAATACATTTGAGAACATGGTAAATGATTCTTATAATCTCACTTATAAAAATGATATTAAAGCATATTCCATCGAAGACAGCCTGATGCGCACTCCCAATAATATTTCAGGAATATTTTTCAGGCTTGCGGGCAGCGTCGCAACCGCAAAACAATTTTTTCTATCCGACACAACTCATAATTTTTTGCGAGGCGCTTTGTATTTTGATGCTACACCAAACGAAGATTCACTCCGCCCGGTAAATGCATTTTTGCAGGAAGATATGAAGCATCTTATCAACACGCTTCGTTGGAAATGACCAATTAGCAAGTTGGCTAATCAACCTCTCTTATATTTGCATAATGATTATGATTAACGATATACTTATAAGTGACCAGGTTGTGGAGGAACAGTTTGTGTGCGATCTTGTAAAATGCAAAGGAGGCTGTTGTGTTGATGGAGATGCCGGTGCTCCTTTGGAAAATGATGAGCTACAGGAGATAAAAACAGCATACAATTCTGTACTGCCCTACCTTTCTTCGGAAGCAAAAAATGAATTGGAGCGCCAGGGGTTATACACTTATGATAGTGAATTTGGATGGGTTACTCCTACTGTTTCTTCTGGGATGTGTGCTTATGGAATAATTGGCGAAAATGGAATTGTAAAGTGCGGAATCGAGCAGGCGTATAATGATGGGAAAATTGCCTGGAGAAAACCAATTAGCTGTCACTTGTTTCCTGTTAAAATAAAAAAAAGTAAATCAGGCAAATCAGACCTTGTGAATTATGAACCCCGCGAAGATCTCTGTAAGGCGGCGTGCAAACTTGGGAAAAAACTTAAGGTACCCGTTCATATATTTTTAAAAGACGCACTCGTAAGAAAATACGGTCAGGAATTTTATGAGTCTTTATGTGCCACAGCGGAATATCGTTTATCCCAACAATAGCAACTATATCCTTTTTATGAAAAAACTTTCTCCGGTTATTCTGTCTTTTTATGTGTTATGTATTTCATCCTGCTCCGTAAATAAGGCTAAAATTGATAACGACCTCAAAAAGTATTTTGACTCATCTAATGTTGACGGCTGTTTTTCAATATTAGATAATTCAAATGGAGATATAACCGTGTATAATATGAAACTCGATACCCAAAGAGTTTTACCGGCATCAACGTTCAAAATTGTAAACTCCCTTATCGGCCTGGAAACCGGAAAAATTACCGATGAAAGCATGGTGATAAAATGGGATAGCATAAAGAGATGGAATGAAGAATGGAATAAGGATCTCAATATGGAACAAGCTTTTAAAGTTTCTGCAGTACCCTATTACCAGGAAGTTGCCCGCCGAATTGGAAGAGATACTATGCAATATTGGCTCGACACTTTGCAATATGGAAATAAAAATATCAGTGGACCAATCGATTCCTTTTGGTTAAATAATGCTTTAAAAATTTCTCCTGACGAGCAACTTGGGCTGGTGAAACGACTATACTTCGACAAACTGCCATTTCAAAAAAGAACGCAACAAATTGTGCGAAATGTAATGCTGCAGGAAGATAATACGTTGTATAAATTAAGTTATAAGACCGGGTGGGGTTTTGATGAAAAAGATAATGCCATCGGGTGGGTTGTAGGTTGGATAGAAGAGAACAGGCATGTTTATTTTTTTGTAACTCTTGTAAAATCTCCTGACAGGGATACTGATATGAAAACTGTAAGAATGAACGTTACGAAAGGAATATTAGGAGAACATGGGCTTTTTCAAGGGAGAGAAATGAAAATAGTAGAGACGCTATGCATGGCGTCTCTACGGTTACATGCAACATTTAACACTTCTCAATAACCATTCATCAATAATTTAGCACCCATTAATGCTCCATTTTCAATACATAGAATACCTCCTTGCTTTCGCCGCCCTTCCGATATTAATATTGCTTTATATCATGCTGATGAGGTGGAAAAAAAAGGCATCTAAAAAGGTTGGCGATCCCGCACTTGTCAGGCAACTCACTGTTAATTATTCTCCCTGGAAATTTCGTTTCAAGTTCATCTTATTTTCTTTAGCTTTTGTGCTTTGTATTATTGCTGTCGCAGGCCTGGTGATTCCTGATGGGACCCAGAAAGTAAACAGGAAAGGCATAGATGTTATGTTTGCTTTGGACGTGAGTAAAAGTATGCTGGCACAAGATATAAAGCCCAACAGGCTGGAGCGGGCCAAGCAGGTTATCACAAATATCATTAATAATTCTCCCGATGATCGTATTGGGCTGGTTGTTTTTGCAGGCCGCGCTTACCTGCAAATGCCAATGACCATTGATCATGCTGCCGCAAAAATGTATTTATCATCGGCGTCCCCCGATGACATACCCAGCCAGGGAACAGATATAAGCCAGGCTTTGAAAATGAGCGGTGCGGCATTTAATCCCAAAGACAAAACGTATAAGGCTATTATTCTTTTAAGTGATGGGGAAGATCATGATAAAGATGCACTGAAAGCTGTAAAGCAACTTTCAGAAGATGGCATAATGGTAAATACGATTGGAATAGGATCGGCACAAGGAGCACCGATAAGTGATCCTCAAACTAACAGCTACAAAAGGGATGAACAAGGCAATGTGGTAATCTCAAAATTAAATGAAGAAGAACTTAGCAATATTGCCGGGAAAGGTAAAGGCATTTACCAACATTATACGTCCACAGATGAAGTAGTTTCAAATATCGAAAAGAAATTATCTGGCATTGGCGAAACAGTTATAACCGATAAATCTTTTGACTCCTACCGCCAGTTTTTTCAATATTTTCTGGTAGCGGCTTTTATATTTTTAGTAATTGAATTTTTCATTTCTGAAAAAAAGAAGATGACAAAAAAAATAGCAGCTACGGGCTTTGCCCTATTATTACTTTGCAACTATTCATACGGGCAGGATCCAAAGAATGAAATCATAAAAGGTAATGAAGCCTATAAAAATAATGAGTTTGATAAAGCGGAAGTTTTTTATGGGGATGCGCGGAAAATTGATAAAAAAAATACGACGGCGAGCTACAATATTGGTAATGTGTATTATAGAAAAGATAAGACCGATGAAGCCGTTGATGCCTTTGACAATACTATTAAAAACAGTAAGGACAATACCGTAAAGCAACAGGCATTTTATAATAAAGGGGTAGCATATCAAAAAGCAAATAAACTTCCGGAATGTATTCTCGCTTACAAAAATGCCTTAATCTTGAATCCTGCGGATGAGGATGCACGTCAAAATCTTGAAAGGGCACTAAAGGAGCAAAAGAAACAACAGGAAAACAAAAAGGATAATAAAGACAACAAAGACCAGAAAAATAATAAGGATAAAAAACAGGACCAGAATAAAAAAGATACGGAGCCTAAGCCACAACCATCGAAAATTTCCAAACAGGATGCTGAGGAAAAGCTTAAATCGCTGTTAGAAAAGGAAAAAGCACTGCAGGATAAATTACATAAAATTAAAGGCGCTGAAGCCCCAGTCAATCCTGACAAGGATTGGTAAACTTTACGATCAAGATTTTTTTTAAAGTACACATTCCCGGCGAAGCTAACCTTATCCCTTTTCTTTAAATCGTATTTTTGCTCCACAAAAATGTAAGAATGGAACTATATGCAGAATCTTTAACGAGTTATAAAAGACTACTCACCCGTGAAGTGACCGTTGGCAATTTATTACTTGGAAATTATCATCCCATTCGGATACAGACAATGACAACGACCGACACGATGGATACAATTGCCACCGTTGAGCAATCTATACGGTGTATTGTGGCGGGTGCTGAGATGGTGCGTATTACGGCTCCATCAAAGAGAGAAGCAGAAAATTTATTGAATATCAAAAATGAGCTTAATAAAAGAGGTTATACTACGCCGTTAGTTGCAGATATTCACTTCACACCTAATGCTGCAGAAATAGCCGCCCGCATTGTAGAGAAAGTGAGGGTAAACCCGGGAAATTATGTTGACAAGAAAAAGTTTGAGCTAATTGAATATTCCAATGCCGATTACCTGGAAGAAATAGAAAGGATAAGAACACGATTTACCCCTCTTGTGCATATCTGTAAAGAGTACGGCACGGCAATGCGAATAGGAACAAACCATGGTTCACTAAGTGATCGTATTATGAGCCGCTACGGCGATACCGCAAATGGCATGGTGGAGAGCGCGATGGAATTTTTGCGAATTGCAAGGAGCGAAAATTACCACAATATTGTGTTGAGCATGAAGAGCAGCAATCCGCAGGTGATGGTGCAGGCATACCGCTTGCTGATCAGTCACATGGCTAATGAGTTTGGAGAATGTTATCCTTTGCACCTGGGTGTAACAGAGGCAGGGGATGGTGAAGATGGCCGAATTAAATCTGCTATCGGAATAGGTACTTTGTTGGAAGATGGTATAGGTGATACCATTAGGGTTTCTTTAACTGAAGATCCGGAATTTGAATTACCTGTTTGTAAAGAGCTTGTAAAGCGGTATGCTGATAATAGCAAATCAAAAGGCATCCATCCATTGCCGCAAATAAATAAATTTCCATACGATCCATTTGATTATAGAAGGAGGGAAACTTTTGAAATCAGCAACATTGGCAATAGGCAGGTACCGGTTGTGGTAGCGGATTTGAGCAAACTAAAAAATATCAAGCCATCCAATCTTCAAGAAATTGGTTATACGTATAATGCTGAAACCGATAAATGGTTAATTGGAGATGCCGCGGCAGATTATATTTTTTGTGAAGAGGTTTTGTCTTTCGACCTGCCCGGAACATTAAAGATTTTACTACCGCATGAAAAATATTTGTCTTCGATCGATCAAGAAAAATATATCCCTCTTTTAGATTCAAAAGAATATTTAAATGACGCAATTACAAAATCAGCATTTATGAATTTTGTGATGATAGATTGTTACAGTAAAGGATATAAACAGGAGAATGAAGAAGATTTGCTGAAAAAATTAAAGGGAGATAAAACGGCCGTGATCTGTCTCAGTTCAGAAAATAAAAACAGCATGCCCAGCATTCGCAGAATGTTTATTGAACTGATGAATAACGAGATAAAAAATCCCACAATAATTATTTGCGATAGCGGCCATGCAGCAATCGATGAAAGCCTCATTCATTATTCAGTTGAAACCGGCGCACTATTGATCGATGGACTGGGCGACGGCATATGCTTAGGCTATCACTATGGAAATGCCGAAGTAGCGCCACAGCCAAAATTGTTAAACAGCATTGCTTTTGGCATTCTGCAAGCTGCCCGTACAAGAATTTCGAAAACAGAATATATAAGTTGTCCAAGTTGTGGAAGAACATTATTTGACCTGCAGGAAACTACCGCAAAAATCAGGGCAGTTACCAATCATTTGAAAGGCGTGAAGATTGCAATTATGGGGTGCATTGTGAATGGACCTGGTGAAATGGCTGATGCGGATTTTGGTTACGTCGGAAGCGGCCCGGGGAAAATAACTTTGTACCGCGGCAAAGAAGTAGTGAAGAGAAATGTGGCCAGCGAAGTTGCGGTTGATGAGCTCGTAAATCTGCTGAAAGAAAATGATGCATGGGTGGAAGCTTAAAAAACGAAATGTAATTAAACTCCTAAAACCTCCTAATTTCTCCAAAATTAGGAGGTTTTAAATTTTACTCCTAAATTTGGAAGAATTAGGAATAAGTATGAAGAAGCCGGAAACTCCACCGTCAATTAAAAAGAACTTTTCGTATTCTAAGATAATAGATGAGCTTATCCAAATTAGTAAGCTTAGTAAATTTTTTGAGATTGATGACACTGAATACCCATATTGGGAGGAATGGAAATATAAAGCGAAAGCCTGGAAAATAAGTTCAGAAAAAATCTGGAGCGCTGTAAAATCCCACAGAACCGGTGCAAAATCTATAGAATTCTCAAAAATTCCAAAAATTGATTTTTATTTTAATACCCCATCAGTAATCCAAAAATATTTACACGAGCTTGATTTGAATTTAGGAGGAAGTCTGCAAAGTGAAAGCCTTATACCCGGTCAGGATAAAGATCGTTATTTAGTTAGCTCAATAATGGAAGAAGCGATAGCATCCAGTCAAATTGAAGGAGCCGCGACTACTAGAAAAGTTGCAAAAGAAATGTTGGAAAAAAATCATCAGCCTAAAAACAAATCTGAGCAAATGATTTTGAATAACTATAACACCATGAGGTGGATAGTTGAAAATAAAGATGCTGATCTGAGCATGGGTTTATTACTTAATGTTCATAAAATAATAACTGAAGGCACTTTAAATAATAAAGATGATGAAGGCAGATTGAGGCTTGATGATAACATAAAAATAATGGATGAAGCGAATGAAGTATTTTATATTCCACCTGAACAGAAATATTTGAAACATTTAGTCAATGAATTTTGTGATTTTGCTAATGATAAAAAAGAAAGCCATGTGTTTATTCACCCAATTATCAAAGGGATTATCCTTCATTTTTTAATTGGATATATTCATCCATTTGTAGATGGCAATGGCAGAACAGCGAGAGCAGTTTTTTATTGGTATTTATTAAAAAAAGGTTATTGGTTAATTGAATATATGTCAGTTTCAAGAATTATTTTACGGGCAAAAGCTCAATATGCAAGGGCATATTTGCACACGGAATATGATGAAAACGATTTAACCTACTTTATACTCTATAACATTCAGGCTATAAAATCAGCATTAGATGATTTAAAATTATACATTCAAAAGAAAGCCGAAGAAAAGAAGCGAACTATTTCGCTGATAAAACAAACTGATTTTAATGAAAGGCAAATCGTTCTAATAAAAGATATTTTGCAAGATAAGAACGAATATTTTACAGTGCAACAAGTCGAAAAAAGATTTAATGTAAGTAATCAAACTGCCAGAAATGATTTAATGAATATGGTTAATAAAGGTGTGCTCATAACCAGAAAAACTGGTAAAAAGACAAGTTTTTTCGCATCAATAGATTTTGAAAAAAAATTATTAAAATAAAATGAAAACAGACTTTTTAGTAATTGGCAGTGGCATTGCCGGCCTTACCTATGCATTAAAAGTTGCCCAGGATTGCCCGGACAAAGAAATAACTGTTCTTACAAAAACTGTAAGCGATGAAACTAATACGAAATATGCGCAAGGTGGTGTTGCCGGCGTTACCGATTTCAACAATGATAGCTTTGCAAAGCACATCGAGGATACACTTATCGCAGGCGATGGGTTGTGTGATCCTAAAGTAGTTGAGATCGTTGTGAAAGAAGGTGTTGAGAGGATTCATGAGATCATAAGTTGGGGAGCCCATTTCGATAAAGAACATTCCGGTGAATATGCATTGGGAAAGGAAGGAGGCCACAGTGAGAACCGCATACTTCACCATAAAGATATTACCGGCAAAGAAATAGAAGACACTTTGCTATCCGCAATTGATAGTAAGCCTAATATCAAGCTCATAAACCATTGTTTCGTAATTGATATTATTACGCAGCATCACCTCGGCTACCTGGTTACCAAATCTACGCCGGATATTGAATGTTTTGGGGTTTACGTGCTTAATATGGTTTCTAATAAAATAGAAAAGATTCGCTCTAAAATTACATTGCTGGCAACTGGTGGCAATGGCCAGGTGTATCGCACTACCACCAATCCTTCTATTGCAACCGGCGATGGCGTTGCTATGATGTATAGGGCGAAAGGCAGAATAGAAAATATGGAGTTTATCCAGTTCCACCCTACTGCTTTATATGAAGCGGGAATAAGTGGGCAGGCCTTTCTAATCACAGAAGCCGTGCGGGGGGATGGCGCCATTTTAAGAAATCACAACGGGGAAGCATTTATGGGGAGATATGACGAAAGAAAAGATCTTGCTCCACGTGATATTGTTGCCAGGGCTATTGATAATGAAATGAAGATTAATGGTACTGAAAATGTTTACCTGGATTGCACCAAAATGGATATGGAAAAATTTGTGCATCATTTTCCAAATATTACGGAAAAATGTAAGTCCGTTGGAATTGATGTGGCAACGCAATATATTCCTGTGGCACCGGCCGCTCACTACAGTTGTGGCGGTATAAAGACAGATGAATGGGGAAGGTCATCTGTAAAGAATTTGTATGCGTGTGGCGAATGCGCAAGTACCGGCCTGCACGGTGCAAACAGGCTGGCAAGCAATTCGCTTTTAGAAGCAATGGTTTTTGCACACCGGTGTTATCTTGATGCTATCAATAAGATTAACCTGCTTGAATTTAATGAAGCCATACCCGACTGGAATGCCAAGGGGACCACTGCGCCAAAAGAAATGATTCTTATTACCCAGAGTTTAAAAGAAATCCAACTATTAATGACCGATTACGTGGGTATCGTGCGGACTAATGTAAGGCTAGAAAGAGCCATGAAAAGGCTTGATCTTCTTCATGAAGAAACAGAACAATTGTATCAAACAACTTCTGTGTCTCCCCAACTATGCGAGCTAAGAAATCTTATCACGGTGGGATATTTAATTGTAAAAGAAGCCCAATTACGCCACGAGAGCAGGGGACTTCATTTTAATACGGACTATCCTTCTAAAGACGATCTCGTACAAAATATTATTCTGTAAAAATTTCTAGTTTAGCACACTGGCCTCTTTCTCAGTTTTGATATCTGTTTGCTCTTTTATTTTTGCCCAACCTCCATTCACATTGCGAAGGTTATGATAGCCTTGTCTTTTTAATAAAGAACAGGCAATTAAACTCCTATAGCCTCCAGCGCAATGCACATATAAGTTTTGATTTTCTTCTAATTGAGCTATCAATGCTATGTCGGTCATATCTGCAAGATTTAGATTTCTAGCATCCTTTACATGACCTTCGGCAAATTCGTTTGGTTTCCGTACATCGAGCACGATTAAATTCTCATCAAAGGGCATATCCATTGCTAATTCATCTGCATCTACGTCAACTACCATATCAATCTGCTCATTAGCATTTTTCCATGTTTCAAAACCTCCATTAAGATATCCCTCGACGTTATCAAACCCCACACGGGCAAGCCTCACTATTGTTTCTTCTTCAAGGCCAGGCTCGGTTATTAAAATAATTCTCTGGTGAAAAGGCAAAAGGCTTCCAGCCCACTCGGCGAAGCGTCCTTCAAGCCCAATAAATATAGATCCCGGGATAAATGCTTCTTTAAAATCGCTGGATTTTCTGGTGTCCAGAATGATTACATCCATATTTATTTTATCCTTAAAATCCTTCAGACTCAGTGCTGTAAGCCCTTTCTTTTTTATGTCGTCAAGGCTGTAGTATCCTTCCTTATTAATTTTTGCGTTTACCGCGAAATAGGCCGGCGCATCATTCAAACCGGAGATGACCGCTTGTATAAACTCCTCTCTTGTCTGCGGCTTTAATGCATAATTGGTCATCTTTTGAATGCCCATAGTACTTGAGGTCTCGCTGCCGATATTCTTTCCACAACTGCTTCCTGCTCCGTGCGCAGGATAAACTATCACATCATCAGGCAGGGGCATTAATTTATTATGAATAGTATCGTACATAATTGACGCAAGTTCTTCTCTCGTCATATTTCCACTACTTAGGTCGGGCCGGCCTACATCTCCCACAAATAAAGTATCTCCCGTGAATAAGCAATAGGGCTTATTATTTTCGTCACTTAAAAGATAACATGTTGACTCAATTGTATGCCCGGGTGTGTGAATAGCCTGAAGGGTAATATCACCTATTCTAAAAACCTCGCCGTCTTCCGCAAGATGAAAATTAAAATTTGTTTCTGTGTTGGGTCCATAAACTATAGTAGCTCCGGTTTCCCTTGCAAGATCCAGGTGGCCACTTACAAAGTCGGCATGAAAGTGAGTTTCAAATATATATTTTATGCTTGCACCATGTTCCCTGGCAAGCTTAAGATATTCATGAGTATCTCTTAAAGGATCTATGATAATGGCCTCACCATTACTTTCAATAAAATAGGCTGCTTCGCTGAGGCAGCCGGTGTAAAGTTGCTGTAAATACATATAAAATCTATTCTGATAATTTTTGATTTGATATTTCGTATCCCTTGTAAGAACCCTTATGATATACGGGTTTTACTAAGATAAAAAATCTAAAGGGGCGTGATAGAACGTAGGAAACCTGGATGTATATTTCTATCCTATGAGCTTTTTTACAAAGTCATTAATAGATTCTATGCGTGATGGATTAATAGAATAAAAAATGAATTTCCCATCACGTTGAGTTTTTACAATACCTGCTTTTCTTAATATCGCAAGATGCTGGGAAGCCACCGATTGCTCCAGTCGTAATTTTACATAAAGTTGCGTTACCGTCACCTTTTGGCTTTCAAAAATTGTCTTAATTATTTGTTGACGCAACTTATGATTAAGAGATCTGAGCACCAGGGATGCCTTTTTAATATTATGGTAGTCGATATTAAGTAAATCAGTATTTTCTACACCTTCTTCCTGTGAAATTACTTGGCGTAGTGGTTCGGAAAAGGTCATAAGTTATAAATTTTAAATAATCTGTAATTATACGGTGCATTTGTAAAGGTACACATCATTAAGATAAATTTAATTTTTGAAATATTAAAATTTAAAAACATCTTTTTCGTCATTGATGTTCCTTTTTGAATGGGTCTGAAATTCTTTCAGGTACAGCGGCCTGGATGAATAGATATTTTCAAAAGCTTTATTTTGATATTTTTGCCATGAAAAAAATGTTAAAGCTTCTGTAGCTATCTCAATATCAGCAAAGTAAAAGCCCGGGGCTTTTGAAATGTTTTTAAATTTCTTACTTCCGCTACCTGAAAAAATTATATTTGACCTGCCCACAAATTCAATGAAAGAATTTTCATCAAGAATTTTGGCAAATGGTGCTTCTACCTCTTCCATATTATATCTGTAGATAGCTGTATAAACTTCCATTCGCCTCGCATCTATCATGGGACAATGCAAACTGTCAGTTTCTTTGGCAAAATCAATGGAAGAACGGGCTATCAATTCAAGAGAATTATAAGTAATAAGAGGAATTTTTAATGCATAACAAATTCCTTTTGCCGCAGAAAGCCCCACCCTTATTCCAGTATAGGATCCTGGCCCGGACGTTACACCAATTGCGCTGACATCTTTCAGAGTTATTCCTTCGCTTTTTACAAGATCGTTTATTGCGCTATGTAAGAATGATGCGTGCTGTTTTGTATCAATATTGACAACGGAATGAAGTGTTCGTTCTCTATCAGATAAATTCACGATTGCTGTTTCTGTTGCTGTGTGGATATTCAATATATAGTTTGTCGTCATAACCTGGCTAAAGTAGATTCCTGGAATACTTTGTCTAATAAAGGCGCTATTAAATAGCGTTTATTCGTTTCAGATAGTTTTTTCAGCAGACGGTAGATGTTACCAATTCCAATTTTATCCGCCCATTCAAAAGGCCCCATCGGATAATTTGTGCCTAATTTCATTGCAAGGTCGATTTCATTTTTTGTACTTACATTTTCACCAAGCGCAAAGTAGGCTTCATTGATTATCATACTTAATACTCTTGCTGTCACGAGTCCCGGCTCATCTTTAACAAAGGACACATCCCATTCAAGCGCTCTAAAAACAATTTCAACATCGGAACTGTCATTTGTCGCAACCTCCCAAACCGGCCTTTCTAAAAAGCCTGGCCATCCATTAATTCTGCCGAAATTCGAAGGCAATTTTTCGGACTTTAAAGTATTTATCACTGAATTAATAATTATGGGCTTTTGAAAAATAACCTCAGTTCCAAAATCAGGAGGTGGCTCAGCTAACAGGAATAGAGCATCAAAGTCTTTATAGCTTACTATTTCCGAAATACTTTTTATAAAAATTATATTGGTTGCACTTGCTTTATTTTTGCCATTGATAATTTCTGTTTTTTGATCTTCCGTTGCAAGGATAACAATCCTCATATCATTTTTTTCGCAAAAATAGGTTTGTTCGTTGATGGAAAGTTTTGCAATTTTATCTCCGCTACTAATATAACTTAAATGACTAAACAGACAATTAATACGACAAACGCACCGGCCCCAATAGGCCCTTATAGCCAGGCCGTGAGAGCAGGCGGTATGTTATATATCTCCGGTCAAATAGCTCTAAACCCTACAACCTCGGACCTTATTACAGGATCTGTTACTGAAGAAACCGAACAGGTAATGGCCAATCTAAAAGCGATACTTGAAAGCGCAGGCCTCGGCTTTTCGAATGTGGTAAAGACAACTATTTTTTTGAGTGATATGACTTTATTTACCAATGTGAATGAAGTTTATGGTAAATTTTTTGACGGGAATTTCCCCGCAAGAGAAACGATTGCTGTGAAAGGACTTCCAAAAAACGTGAATGTTGAAATAAGTATGATAGCCTCAGAATAATTTAAAGATTAAGAAAAATTGAAAAGCCAGGTCATAATAACATCGAGTGTCCACAATTATTTAATTGATGCGCTGCAACAAAAAGGCTATTCTATACTTCACTCAGAAAATATTGGTTACGAAGAATTGGGAGTAATCATAAACCAGGCCGACGGTATAGTAATAACCAGCAGGCTGCGAATCGATAAGGCCCTTATTGATAAAGCCACGAAGCTCAAATGGATTGGCAGGTTGGGAAGTGGAATGGAATTGGTTGATGTGGAATATGCCAATTCAAAAGGAATCAAATGCGTGAGCAGCCCGGAAGGTAACCGTAACGCAGTGGGGGAGCATGCGCTTGGCTTGTTGTTAAATCTTACCAAGAAAATAAGTTCGAGTTACGAGGAACTTAAAGACAAAAAGTGGATACGAAATGCCAACCGGGGCATTGAACTTTGCGAAAAAACTGTGGGAATTATTGGATACGGAAATACAGGATCTGCTTTTGCAAAACTGCTTTCATCATTTGATCTTACCGTGCTTGCATACGATAAATATAATTACGGATTTAGCACAGGCCACGTTAAAGAAGCAAATTTCGAGCAGGTTTGTCGTTATTCAGATGTAATAAGCCTTCATCTGCCGCTAACTAACGAAACCGAGCATCTGGCAAATGAAAAGTTTTTTAATTCCCTGGAACGTGCTCCTTTTTTCATCTCAACTTGCAGGGGGAAGGTTACGGATACCGGAGCACTCATAAATGCCTTAAGGAACAAGAAAATTTCGGGGGCGGGGCTGGATGTTTTAGAAAACGAAAAACTGGACACTTATACCAAAGAAGAAAATCAACGCCTGAACTGGTTGTTATCCCAACCTAATGTCATCATAACCCCTCACATCGCAGGTTATAGCATGGACGCTTTTTATAAAATGGCAAAAGTTTTGTTTAAAAAGCTTCAGTTAGAATAAGATTTTTCAAAATTTAATTATATTTGTATATATACAACGCCTTTGTAAAATGGGCGTTGTATTTTTTTTATTTACCCTAAGAAAAATTTCAACTTTTAAAATATGAGGTTATGAGCCAGATCAATTATGTAACAAAAAATACGTTTGAGCAAATGAAAACGGAGCTGCAGCACATGAAAGGCATTGAAAGGCCTGCAGCATCTAAAGCTATTGGGGAAGCACGTGAAAAAGGTGACCTTAAAGAGAACGCAGAATATGATGCAGCAAAGGAAGCACAGGGATTATTGGAAGCTAAAATAAAACAACTTGAAGGTGTAATTGCCACTGCCCGTATTGTGGATGAAGATGATATTGATACAAGCAAAGTTTCAATACTTACAAAAGTGACCCTCACCAATCTTTCTACAAAAAAGCAGGTTACTTACCAAATTGTTTCAGAAAAAGAAGCGGATCTCAAGCTTAAAAAAATATCTGCATCATCTCCAATAGGAAATGGCTTGCTGGGAAAATCGGTTGGAGAAATTGCTGAAATAAAAGTTCCCGCAGGGATGATTAAATTCAAAATTGAAAACATTTCAGCATAGCCGGGACTATTACGTATAAGGTTCTTTTATTCTTTTATAAACCCCATTAAATAAATTAGTCAATGACTATTTTTTCGAAAATAATTGCCGGGGAAATTCCTTCTTATAGAATTGCGGAAGATGAAAAATTCTTCGCCTTTCTCGACATCAACCCTATGGTAAAAGGGCACACCTTAGTAATACCGCGACTTGAAATTGATAATTTCTTTGACGTGCCTGATGATTATCTTGAGGAAATTTTTTTATTTGCCAAACCTATTGCAAAGGCGATTGAGAAAGCATTTGATTGTAACAGGTGCGGCCTTAGCGTAGTAGGCATAGAAGTGCCGCATGCGCACATGCATTTAATACCTATCAACAGTGCTGATGATCTCAACTTTACCAGGAAAAAATTAAAACTTTCTGACAAGGAAATGAAGGAAGTGCAGGAAAAAATCTTAAATAATATGCAGGTTTGAGCGTGTTTTTATTATTAAAGAAAATTGCTGGTTACCGGATACGATTTTGTTTTTACTTCAGCATATAGCATTCTACTTTACACGCCCAGGGTTTTGTACTAAAAAATCTTTCCACCCGTTTAATTTTTTAGAGGAATTAACAGATAAAGATTTGCCCTGGAAGTGATGGCACAATGCAACAGCTATTGCATCAGTGGCATCAAAATATTTTGGATTCTCTTCGAAATTTAATATTCTCTGTAGCATTTTTAAAACCTGCAGTTTATCGGCATTTCCATTACCGGTAATAGACTGCTTTATTTTACGCGGCGAATATTCTGTTACGGGAACCCCTGCCTGGATGGCCGCAGCAATTGCGACACCTTGTGCCCTCCCGAGTTTCAGCATACTTTGTACATTTTTACCAAAAAAAGGAGCCTCAATCGCCAGTTCGTGTGCGCAATGAACTTTTACAAGCTCACATACTTTAGAATGTATAATTTGTAATCTTTCATAAGCATTTTTATTGGCTGAAAGCTTGAGCACATCCATAATTATTAACGAAACACCTTCAGTAGAAACTTTTATAACCCCAAAACCCATTACCAGCGATCCTGGGTCTATGCCCAAAATGATTTTTGAAGTCTTATGCAATTGAAGTTTATTTTTGAATCAATAGACTAGAACAAAACTGTGTGCTATTGATTGAATGAAATGTACATCAGCCTCAAAGCTACATGATCCGTATTAACAAAAATATCAAAATATTATTCAAGTATATAGTTGCACCGCTATTAGGATTATGGCTTTTTTATTCGTTATATAAGCAAATTCAAGGTCAACCAAATCTTCAGCAATCCATTGATGAAATTAAACAGGCGCCTTTTGGAGACCATGCCTTTAAATTTTGGATTGTTATTGCATTAGTATTTGTTAACTGGGGATTTGAAGCAAAAAAATGGCAATTACTTTTGAAGCCGCTTGAGCAAATCAGTTTCTTCACAGCCTTTAAATCTGTGCTGAGTGGCGTAACGCTTTCCTTAAACACACCCAACCGCATGGGTGAATATGGAGGTCGCATTTTATATATAAGCGAAGGGAAAAGAATCAAAGCAATTTCATTATCTATCGCAGGAAGTATAAGCCAGTTGATCATTACGTTGCTCTTAGGTTGTGGAGGATTGATATATATCATCTATTTCCAAAATTTCAAGGCCGTTCCCATTATAGGTCTTTCCGTTTTCTGGCTTAAAACTTTATTATTTCTCTCCCTTTGTGTAACCTCTCTTTTGATGCTTTTTTATTTCAGGCTATCGTGGATCATAAAGCTTATTGATAAAATTCCTGCAGTGGCAAAGTATGTGCAATACATAAATGTGCTCGAAGAGTTTACTCCCAAATTATTGTTAAGTTTACTTTATCTATCTTTCCTTCGATACTTTGTTTTCGTCATTCAGTATATCTTTCTGCTTCAGGTACTTCATGTGGAAATTTTATGGATGACGGCATTCTGGATCATAAGCATTTTGTTTTTAGTATTGGCTATAGTGCCTTCCTTTGCAATCGCGGATCTCGGAATAAGAGGAAAATTCAGCACGGAACTTTTAAGTTTGTATAGTGCCAATGTAGTAGGTATTATAGGTACAACATTTGGCATTTGGTTCATAAACTTATTTATACCTGCATTAATGGGAAGCCTGTTTATATTGAGTGTAAAATTTTTTAAAGATTAATTATAAGAGTTTGAAAGGGATTATAACGGTTATTATTTTATTTTTTGCATTTCACTACAAAAGCTGGTGATGAATTTTGTGGTGTACAAAACAGCGCCTTTAATGCCGGCGAAGAAGTCACCATGCGGGTGTACTATACCACATTGGGAATGTACGTTGCCGCCGGAGAAGCCAGGTTTACCACTAACCTGGAAAAATATAATGGTAAAACAGTTTACCACTGCACGGGCACTGGCACATCCTATTCTTTCTTCGACAACTTTTATAAAGTACGGGATAAATATGAAACCTATATCGACACCGCTACCATGCTACCGGTAAAATTTGTACGCAATGTAGACGAAGGAGGTTACAAAATTTATAACAACGTAACGTTTAATCATAATGCCGGAACTGCTGTGAGCACGAATGGTGTTTTTAAAATTACTTCATGCATCCAGGATGTAATCAGCTCTACTTATTATGCCCGAAATATCAATTTTAGTAAATACCGGCCTGGAGATAAAATTCCTTTTGATATGTTTTTAGATGATGAGATTTATCATCTCTACCTAAGGTATGAGGGCAAAGAAACCGTTAAAACAAAATATGGAAAATTCCGGGCAATAAAATTTAAGCCACTTCTTATAAAAGGAACCATTTTTGAAGGCGGAGAAAAAATGAATGTATGGGTAAGCGATGATGCCAACCACCTGTTACTACGGGCAGAAAGCCCGATTTCAGTAGGCACGATTAAAGTAGATATGATGGGTTATAGAAATCTACGGTACCCGCTTAAATCTTTAATAAGCTTTCGGTAATTAAATCTCACTTAACAAAAAAGTATCTTTACTGCGTACCCCCTTTTCAGTTAGTTGCAGGCTACAACATTCAATAGCCGGGTCATGTTCAAAAAAAAGTATGTAGTTGTTCTGTTGGGCCTCGGTAAGGAATGATTTTTTTTCTTTGAGCGTTTCGAGCGGCTTTGTATCATACGCCATCACGTAAGGTATCGGGATATGAGCAACTGAGGGGAGCAGATCTGCCATAAAAATTATTGTTTTTCCTTCATAATTTATTTGCGGCAGCATCATAGATTCGGTATGCCCGCTTACAAATCGAATATTAAAATCTTTTACAAACTCAACTCCCTGTGTTACCTCAATAAATTTAAGTTTACCACTCTCTTTTATCGGTAAAATATTCTCTTTTAGAAAACTCGCCTTTTCCCTGTCATTCGGATTGGTAGCCCATTCCCAGTGCTTTTCATTACTCCAGTAGGTTGCATTTTTGAAAGCGGGTAGTAATTTATCATTAACTCTTTTTATGGATCCGCCACAGTGGTCAAAATGAAGATGGGTTAAGAAAACATCCGTAATATCATCTTTAGTAAAACCATGTTTGGCCAATGATTTGTCAAGTGTATCGTCACCATTCAAATAATAATGTCCGAAAAATTTTTCATCTTGCTTATTACCCATGCCATTATCGATAAGTATTAATCGCTTGTCGTGTTCCACCAAAAGACAACGCATAGCCCAGTTGCACAAATTTTTTTCATCAGGAGGATTTAATTTTTGCCACATACTTTTGGGCACAACCCCAAACATCGCTCCCCCATCGAGCTTGAAATATCCCGCATTTATTGAGTATAGTTTCATCCAGGTAAAAGATTATCTTTTTTTTGCTTATGCAATGCAGAAATTAAACCAATTAATCCTATCGTAAAAAAAACAATTAGCGATAGCACCGAATTACGCATGCTTCCTGTGTATTCTTCAATAAATCCAAAAGCTGATAGTCCTATAACAATGGCAATCTTTTCTGTAACGTCATAAAAGCTAAAAAATGAAGCGGTATCTTTTGTTACGGGCATGAGTTTTGAATAGGTTGAACGGCTTAAAGACTGAATGCCTCCCATTACCAAACCTACAGCTACAGCCAATGCATAAAAATGCATTTCCGTCTGCATATAATAAGCGGCAACGCATATAAGCACCCAAAAGATTACAACACCAATAAGTACTTGCAGATTCCCAAACATTCCTGAAAGCTTTGACATGAGATAAGCTCCGGCAATGGCTACCAATTGTATAAGGACCATTGTAATAATAAGGTTCGTGGAAGGAAGATTCAACACCTTTGTCCCAAAATTTGCAGCGGCAAGCATTACGGTTTGCACGCCCATGTTGTAAAAGAAAAATGCGAATAAGAATCTTTTCAAGACAGGCATTTTTATCAACTGAACGAAGACTTTTTTTAGCTCTATAAATCCACCGGTAATAAAACTTTTTCTTTCATTATCCACTACTGCAGGAGTTCCTTTTGGGAGACGTTGGAATGTGATCTGCGCAAAACCGATCCACCAGATTCCTACCAGCAAAAACGTTAGCCTCACTGCTTCTCCCGCGCTATGTAAAAAAGGAATTTTGTCCCAAAATAAAACAAGGCCGAAGCCAACCAATTGCATGATTACGCTTCCTATATAGCCATACGTAAATCCTTTGGCACTTACATGATCCCTGTCTTTTTCTTCAGCAATTTCCGGCAGATAGGAATTGTAAAAAACAAGGCTGCTGTAGAATCCAAAAGCTGCAGTCATCATGCATATAATTCCTAAAGCGAAGTATTGCGGTGTAAAAAAATAGAGGCCGCTGCAAGAAATAGCACCAAGTGTACAAAAGAACTGCATGAACCTTTTTTTATTCCCTTTGTAGTCGGCAATAGAGGAAAGTATGGGCAATGTGATTGCGACCAGTAAATAAGTAAAAGCCAATGCATAATTATATAAGGCAGTATTTACATAAGTCCTTCCAAAAAAATGAACCTGGCCATTGAATGGCGAAGCGCCGGTCATTTCTGTATAATAGACCGGAAAAAATGTGGTTGTAATTACCAGGTTATAAACTGAGTTGGCCCAGTCGTACATGGCCCAGCCATTTATTACTTTCTTAGAAGCAGTTTGCATGTTTATGATAATGATTGCTGAAAGTAATAAAATTTCAGGTTAAGATTACCCAATTTTTTTTCAAATCTATTCAGGAGCAAACGATAAATCGATAAACTATTATTGCGAAAGATATCCTGTATAGATCATCACCAATAATATGATCCCTACAATAACTCTATACACTCCCCAAATTCTAAAACCATATTTTTTAAGCATGGTAATGAAAAATTTAATTGCGAGAAGAGCCACAACAAAGGCGACGATGTTACCAATTGCCAACTGCTGTATTTCTTCCGAAGTAAAGCCACCATTTTCCTGAAAATATTTAAGCAGCTTATAGCCGGTCGCAGCAAGCATCGTAGGCACAGCAAGAAAAAATGAAAACTCTGCAGCGGCACTTCGGGTAAGTTTTTGCTGCATACCCCCGATTATCGATGCAGCGCTTCGGCTCATTCCGGGGATCATAGCAATGCACTGCCATACGCCAATAATAAATCCTTTTTTATAAGAAACCTTTTCTTCAGAATCAATAATTGGCTTGTTAAAAAGGTTATCTATAAAAAGTAAGATAATGCCTCCGGCTAACATTGAAATCGCAACTGTAAGAGCGCTTTCAAGCATCGCATCTATCTTTTTAGAAAATAAAAAGCCCAATACGATTGCCGGTATTACAGCTATCAAAAGCTTTATATAAAACTTCCATTTGCTAAAATTGAAAAACTTTTTAGAATATAAAACCACTACAGCAAGTATGGCTCCGAGTTGAATTGCCACTGTAAACACTTTTACAAAATCTGTTTCTGTTACATGAAGCAATTTTTCAGCAATAATCATGTGGCCAGTAGAAGATATCGGGATAAATTCAGTGAGGCCTTCAACGATAGCAATAATAATTACCTGGAAAATATCCATATAATGCAAGTTTTTTTAATGGCAAACATAAAAAAAGGCGATTATTAGTCGCCTCAAATATTAAAATGAAAATTATTTCGGCTTCTTCATTATCGCAAAAATTTCAATTACCAGGCCGGCAACAATTAATATAGGTGCGATGGTAATTCTCATTGGGCTATAAACATCTTTATCATTGAACACAGATGGATTTACATTCTTGCCACCCGCCATTACAAAAAATCCGATAGCCATAACCACAAGCCCGATCAACATCCATTTATAGTTTTCTTTTGCAAAAAGTATATTTTCTGCCGGTGCATTTTTTGCCAACATTTTTTCCCGCGGGCTTACTTTTTTTGAATCCTGTGCTTTCATTTTCAATTATGAGTTTGCAATATTAAGAAATAAAAATGCCACTACATTAATACAATTCGTCAAGCTTCATTCTCAGGTATTTTAATACAGAGCGATGCGTACTAAAGAGGGTAATAAATAATCCAAGGATTAAAATACATGCGAAAATCAGCAGCATATTTTTCGAGTCATGTAACCCCCTTAAATAAGGAACGTAATTCTCTGCCAATGCGATAAAACCTATCATAAGGCCAATAGCTATTCCGGAAGCTATAAGCCCATTTAATATCGCACGCCCGTCAAGCGGCTTTGTAATGAACCAACGCGTGGCCCCTACCATCTGCATCGTTTTTATTAAAAAGCGATTACTGTACATCGCAAGACGAATCGTATTATCAATGGAAATAATTACAAAAATGGAAAGAATGATTGCAATAATCAATAACACGACGGTAGTTGTTTTTACAAACTGGCTCACACTTGCCACTGTTTCTTTAGGCGTCTGAAACTCAGAAATAGTTGTGGGAAAGTTCGTCATAAGATAGTTCTCTAACACCGCAAGGCTGTCTTTGTCTACATAATTTGCTTTCACATAAAAATCTATACTTTCCGGTAAGGGATTACTTATTGCAAGCTTTTTCCAAAGAGTATCATTTTCCTGGTTGTATTTTTCTATTGCCTTTTCACGGGTGGTATATTCAACCTTTACCGCATAAGGCAATGTTTGAATATAGTTTTGAACCGAGTCAATCTGGGTTTTATCAGCGGTGCGAAGAATATAGGCATGCAACTGAATGTTTTCCTTGAAGTAATCCCCTGTTTTTTTAATATTCAGAAATATCCACCCTACCACACCAAAAAGAAATAAGACAAGAGAAACTCCAATAATAGCATATGCATAAGATGGTTTACCGCGCTTGGTAGATGCTTTTCCGAATTGAGCCATAATAAGAAATGATATTTTTGTAAAAAACGACGATAAATGTAGGGGACAAAAATAATTGTTTTTAAGCAGGTTTAGTATTTTTGCCCGCGTTGCTTATAATGCTAATGTAAAATACACTTATCATTACGGCCAATACTTAGGTAATGAATAACAAATCTTTCACAAAAACATTAGCCCGCTGATGAGTAGCTTTCAATTTATTTTCTTCCAGGTTCAATGCAGGTAGAATTTAGGACCGGGCATAGTTCAACAAAAATTTCAGAATAAAAGAATGGAATACAACTACAGGGATATTGAAAAAAAATGGCAGAAGGAATGGAAAGAGTCGGGTGTATATCAAGTAAGTAATACTTCACCCAAGCCGAAGTTTTATGTACTTGATATGTTTCCCTATCCAAGCGGCGCAGGCCTGCATGTAGGGCACCCCCTCGGCTATATTGCCAGTGATATTTATGCCCGGTATAAAAGGCTTAAAGGCTTTAATGTCCTTCATCCAATGGGCTATGATAGTTTTGGGTTGCCTGCTGAGCAATATGCCCTGGAAACCGGTCAGCACCCCGCGGTTACTACTGAGAAAAATATCGAAACATTCCGGCAGCAATTAGAGAATATTGGATTCTCATTTGATTGGAGCCGCGAAGTAAGAACAAGTGATCCTTCATACTATAAGTGGACACAATGGATATTTCTGCAAATATTTAATAGCTGGTTCGATAGAAAGGAAAACAAAGCAAGAAGGATTGAAGACCTTATAGAAATTTTTGAACAGACTGGAAATATAGCCGATAACGGCCAGCGGCAAACGCAAAGGGAATTTTCTGCGAATGAATGGAAAAATTATTCTGATGATGAGAAGCAGGAAATATTGATGGATTACAGGCTTGCTTATTCCGCGTTTGGTGAAGTGAATTGGTGCGAAGCTTTAGGAACTGTTTTGGCAAATGATGAGGTAGTAAATGGCGTAAGCGAACGAGGCGGCCATCCTGTTGTAAAAAAGAAAATGCGGCAATGGTATATGCGAATTACCGACTATGCTGAAAGATTATTGGACGGGCTGGAGCAAGTTGATTTCAGTGATGCCATGAAGGAAATGCAACGAAACTGGATAGGAAGAAGTGAAGGTGCTGAGATAGAATTCGAAGTCAAAAATTCAACATCAAAAATTGATGTTTACACTACCCGCCCCGATACCATTTTCGGCGTAGATTTTATGGTGCTTGCTCCGGAGCATGAATTGGTAAAAGATATAGTTACAGAAGCTCAACGGCCCGCAATAGATGAATATCTGGCGTACGTAAAAAGCCGTAGCGACAGGGAACGTATGGCAGAAGTAAAACAAATTACAGGATGCTTCACGGGGGCTTATGCGCTTAATCCTTTTGATGGAAAAGAAATACCAGTGTGGATAGCAGAATATGTTCTTGCCGGGTATGGCACCGGTGCAATTATGGCTGTGCCTTGTGGCGACCAAAGAGACTTTGATTTTGCAAAGCATTTTAATATTCCGATTACCAATATCATAGGAGATTATTTTAACGGTGAAGAAGCAAATCCCACTAAAGAAGCAACGCTTACAAATTCCGGGTTTCTGAACGGCATAAAAATGAAAGATGCTATTGAAATAGCAAATGAAAAAATTGAAGAAAAAGGAATAGGCCATAGAAAGGTAAATTATAAAATGCGGGATGCGGGCTTTAGCCGCCAGCGTTACTGGGGTGAACCGTTTCCGATTATTTATAAAAATGGAGTGGCATACCCGGTTGATGTAAAAGAATTACCCGTTGAGTTGCCACATGTTGAGAATTACAGTCCGGGACCGGAGGGACAGGGCCCGCTGGCAAATATTACGGATTGGGTGAACCTCACCCCCGACCCCTCTCCACAAGTGGAGAGGGATGGGGTGAGGAGAGAAACCAACACCATGCCCGGCTATGCCGGCTCCTCCTGGTATTTTCTGCGCTACATGGATCCACATAATAATGAAGAATTTGCAGATAAAAAAGCAACCGATTACTGGAACCAGGTTGATGTATATGTTGGTGGAACAGAGCATGCAGTTGGCCATTTATTATATAGCCGCATGTGGACGAAAGTTTTGTGTGATTTAGGTTTTATAAGTTTTGATGAGCCATTTAAGAAATTGGTGAATCAGGGGATGATTACAGGGAAGTCAGTAGGTTTGCTATATCGGATTAGCTATAACAAGTGAATTAGTACTTGAACTTATGATTACACAATGATCAGTATATCAAAATATATTATCGTTAATATTTAAACGAAGAAGATCAACAGATTTCTTATTAATCGATAAACTTAGATAGATTGATTATTCATGAGAAATTTGATTTAGAATGGAAGAAATTAAATGAAGATCCCATAGCAGAATTTCATCAATAGCATTCAATTACATGTTGATGTAAATCTTGTTGACGGAGTAGAATTAGATATTCAAATGCTTTTAGAAACTGCGAAACCTGAATATATAAATGCACATTTTATTTTATGAAGACGAAGATGATCTGGATAATTCGAAATGCTTTAAATACATCTGCGGTGTTGAAATCGAAAAAATGTCCAAATCCAAATACAACACTGTCAACCCAAATGAATTAATTGAAAAATACGGCGCCGACACTTTCCGCATGTATGAAATGTTTCTCGGTCCTGTTGAGCAAAGCAAACCATGGGATACCAAAGGCATTGAAGGCGTTCATCGCTTCTTAAAAAAATTATGGCGTTTATTTTTTGATGAGGTGAAGGGCAAAGTTTGGAATGAAGAAAAAGCAACACCTGAAGAATTTAAAGTTTTACACAAAGCAATAAAAAAGATTGGAGAAGACACCGAGCGCTTTTCTTACAACACTGCAGTAAGCGCCTTTATGGTCTGTGTAAATGAGCTGACTGATTTAAAATGCCACAAAAAGGAAATACTCGAACCGCTATTAATTTTATTGGCTCCGTATGCGCCGCACATTGCAGAAGAATTATTTCATCAATTGGGCAATACTACCTCTGTTATCGATGCCCATTATCCAAAGCTGGAAACAAAATACCTCGTGGAAACCGAAAAAGAATATCCTGTTTCAATAAATGGAAAAATGCGTACGACAATTACGTTACCTCTTGATGTGCAGCAAATGGAAGTGGAAAAAATAGCTTTAGATAACGAAGTTGTAAAGAAATGGATAGAAGATAAGCCGGTCAGGAAGATCATATTTGTAAAAGGAAAAATGATAAATATTGTGGTATAGGATTACCATATCCATTCTATCTCATCGAAGCCAAAGGCCCTTTCGATAGCATCTTTTGTAACGAGTTCGCCACTTGATGTAACTCTTTCAATTGTAGTTTCAAAAGTGATATTTCCCTTTCTGAGTTTCACTTTTTTATTCTTTGCGAATAAATTACTGTTGTAAGCCGAAAGCATTTTACTGTATCCTCCGTTTTTTAAACTTGCGATTTTCTCCAAAACATTTTCGTGAAGTTCTTTTGAAAGGGAAACAGCATCATACGATTTGGCGGTAATTTGCTTCAATGAAATTGCATTTGCATTAATAGTCTCAAATTCTTCCTGGTTTATATTTAAGCCTATTCCAATAATTGCCCACTGCCATAAGTTGCCTTTTAGCACATTTTCAATTAATATTCCTCCTGCCTTCCTGTCATTTATAAAAATGTCATTTGGCCATTTAATTTTTATTTCATTTTTTGTATGAACGGTAAAAAAATCGTGGCAAGCCATTGAGACTGCTACACTCAACTGAAACTGGCTAAAAACCGGCAGCCATTTCATATCCGAAATTACGGTCAGCACTACGTTTTGGCCTTTCATGCTATCCCAACTCTTTCCCCTGCGGCCTTTCCCTGCTGTTTGTTCCATGGCAAATACGGCATCCCCGCTTTTTGCAAGGTTATTTTGAACCAATCCCATGGCATAGTTGTTGGTACTATCCACCGTTTCAAGAATTATGAATTTTTTTGGAAGCAATGGCGTGCAGAATTGTATTGATAAAGAATTAGTATTTTTGATAAAATGGTTGCATAAAAAGTTTGAAAAAACGCAATCTAAAATTTAATATTTATTTTTTCCGTTTAAGAAGATGGAAAACTGATTAAAAAGAATCATTTGAATAATTTAACCCTTTTGGCCACAAGGAAAAAATCAACTCTTACCAGGTTAACAAGAAACAGTAAAATCTTTAAGACAATCGTCCATGCCATACAGGAGAAAAAAGGTGATAAAGTTGTTAGCCTCGATCTGAAAAAAATCCCTGAAGCAGTATCTGATTTTTTTATTATTTGCGAAGCAACAAATAATGTTCAACTAAAGGCTATAGCGGATTCCGTGGAAGAAAATGTGAAGAAAAAATGTGGTGAGTTGCCGTACAGGCACGAAGGCAGGCGGGGTGAACAATGGATACTAATTGATTATGTAAATGTGGTCGTTCATGTGATGCTGCCGGAGCCAAGAAAATTTTACAGGCTTGAAGAAATGTGGAGCGACGGTTCTATAACGGAACATTAACTTCAAAATATAGATAAATACTTATTTTACAGAACATCTTAAAAATTAAAAACAACAATCTTAACCCATGTTCCACATAGGGCTGAGACAAAACAAAATATTGCGAGGCAAGCATCTATGGCTACTGAAGAAAAGAAAAAGAATCCCATTCAAAAACGACTGAACCCTAATGGGCTTCCGGGATCTGACGATGATCCAAAAAAACGTCCAAGAATCAGCATTTACTGGGTCTATGGATTGATTTTCGCTGCAATTATCGGCTACAATTTATACAGGGGAACATCGAGCAGTGGTGTTGAAATGGATAACACCCAATTTTATGCCATGCTTAAGCAAGGCGAAGTAGACCAGATAAAAACAGTAGGCAACAAAAAAATTGTCAGGGTTTATATTAATCAAAAAGCGCTGCAAAGTAATTCCGACTTCTTTAGAAATGTTTTTGGAGATAGCTACGAAGAAGTGAAAAAAATGCCTGCGCCACAGGCCTATTTTCCTATCGTAAAAGACGAAAGTTTTTCTTCGGACCTGCGCCAGTTTTATAATGATAATCCCGACTGTAAAACATGTACCAGATAAACCGGGCGATGAAGGTGAATTATTTGGACAGATAGTTAGTACACTTCTCCCCATACTTTTAATCGGATTATTATTTATTATGATGATGCGAAAAGTAGGAGCAGGCGGCAGTGGTGGTGGCCCCGGCGGAATTTTTAATATCGGAAAATCAAAAGCTACGCTTTTCGATAAAGGGGCACGGGTAAATATCAATTTTGGTGATGTTGCCGGCCTGGACGAAGCGAAAGTGGAGGTAATGGAAATCGTGGATTTTCTTAAAACGCCAAAAAAATATACTGCTCTCGGTGGCAAAATTCCCAAAGGTGCCTTACTTATAGGCCCTCCGGGAACTGGTAAAACTCTTTTGGCCAAAGCAATGGCTGGAGAAGCCCAGGTGCCTTTTTTTAGCCTGAGTGGCAGTGATTTCGTTGAGATGTTTGTAGGTGTAGGAGCAAGCCGTGTTCGTGACCTGTTTAAGCAGGCAAGGGAAAAAGCTCCCTGCATAATTTTTATAGATGAAATAGATGCGATTGGCCGTGCAAGAGGCAAAAATATGATGATGAGCAACGATGAAAGGGAGAACACCCTCAACCAATTGCTCGTGGAAATGGATGGTTTTGGCACCGACCTCGGTATAATAATTTTGGCTGCCACAAATCGTCCGGATGTGTTGGACAATGCCTTACTAAGGCCCGGAAGATTCGACAGGCAAATAACTATTGATCGCCCTGATCTTGTGGGGCGTGAAGCGATTTTTAAAGTGCACTTATTGCCTATAAAAATTTCTCAAACTCTGGATGTACATAAACTGGCGGAACAGACACCCGGATTTGCAGGTGCAGATATTGCTAATGTGTGTAATGAGGCTGCCTTGATTGCAGCCCGTAAAAATAAAGACGCGGTTGACATGAGCGATTTCCAGGATGCCATTGACAGGGTAATTGGAGGATTGGAGAAAAAGAATAAGATCATTTTGCCGGAGGAAAAAGAAATCATAGCGTATCATGAAGCCGGACACGCCATTTGCGGCTGGTTCCTGGAGCACGCATATCCATTATTAAAAGTGACTATTGTTCCAAGAGGTACCGCAGCATTAGGCTATGCCCAATACACACCCAAAGAACAATATTTATATAATACCGATCAGTTGCTTGACCAAATTTGTATGACGCTTGGAGGAAGGGCCGCAGAAACTATCTTCTTTGGGAAGATATCAACCGGAGCCAGCAATGACCTGCAGCAAATTACAAAAATGGCTTATGCAATGGTAACAGTGTATGGTATGAATGATAAGGTAGGTAATGTTAGTTATCATGATCCGCAGCAGGAAAACACTTTCACAAAACCATTCAGTGAGGAAACCGGAAAGATGATCGATGAAGAAGTGAGAAAGCTTATTGACCAGGCATTTGAAAGAACCAAGGCGTTGCTTACTGAGAGGAAAAATGAAGTAGAAATTATTGCAAAAGAATTATTGAAAAGAGAAGTGCTTTTTCAAAGTGACGTGGAGGCCTTAATTGGAAAGCGGCCTTACGAGGAGAAGAAAGCGCTTGATTTTGTTGACAACCCTAAAGATGCAGTTATTGATCCGCCAATTGGAAGCGTAATAAGTTGATAGCAAAGTTTAATAGATAATGAAGGTTTCGTCTTCGAAAGAAAAAATTTTAAAAAAAATAAGAGAGGCACTGAGTAATCCGGTGCCTTTACCTTTTCCCAAAAGTGAAGGAACAAATTCTGTTTTTCAGCCGCAAAAGGAAGAGCTCGAGTTTCTTTTTGCCGAAGAGTTTACAAAGTTATTAGGCAAATTTGCCTTCTGTGTAAACGACACAGATATGAAACTGCAGCTTATGAAGCTCGCGGAAGAAAAAAAATGGAAAAAGCTTTATTGTGTTGAACCGGATTTGTTGAAAAAATTTAACGGTAAAGGCGTTTTCGATAGTAGCACATCATTGGCAGATTGCGATGCTTCCATTACAACCTGTGAATTTCTTGTCGCCCGTACAGGAGCTATTGTTTTGACATCAGCCCAAAAAAGTGGTCGTACGGTGAGCGCCTATGCTCCTGTACATATATGTATTGCCTATGTTGATCAACTTGTTTATGATACGAGAGATGCCCTTAAATTACTCAAGTCAAAATATGGTGAGCATCTTCCCTCCTTTATAACATTTGCCGCAGGCCCAAGCCGCACGGCAGACATTGAGAAAACATTAGTAGTTGGCGTTCACGGCCCAAAAGAAGTTTATTTATTTTTGATTGATAAAGCTGTTAATGGTTAAGCGCCTTGATTGAGTTTTATTAACTTTATGACAAACAAAAATTCTGAAATGAATGAAATTATTTTCTTAATCGAAGAGGCTTTGGAAGGAGGATATACTGCCAAAGCAATAGGTGAAGGAATTTTTACAGAAGCTGACACCATGGAAGAGTTAAAAAAAATATTAAGGAAGCTGTCGAGTGTCATTTTGATGAAGGCAAAAAACCAAAATTAATTCGCTTGCATATGATTAAAGAAGAAGTTATTTCCGCATGAGACTGCATAGAGACATGTCTTCGATGGAACTAATAAAGCTTCTTAAAAAATTTGGATAATGAAATAAGCCGCCAAAAGGGAGGCCATATCAGGCTAACTACCTTTCTGGAAGGCGGACATCGCATTATCATTCCGAATCATAATCCAGTTAGATTAGGCACACTATCATCAATTCTTATAGAAGTTGCCGGGCATTTTAGAAAAACTAAAGAAGAAATTGCCGATCAAATATTTTAATTGCTTTTATAAATCATGCAAATTCCTCCCGGTAAAAAAATATATTTCCTTTCTGATTTTCATCTTGGTGCACCGGATCACGCGGCAAGCCTTGTAAGAGAAAAGACGAATTGTAAAATTCCTGGATGAAATAAAAGCGGATGCTTCACATATATTTATTCTTGGTGATCTTTTCGACTTCTGGTACGAATACAAAAAAGTAGTTCCCCGGGGCTTTGTAAGAATATTGGGCAAGCTTGCAGAAATAACTGACAGCGGAATTACGATCAAATTTTTCGTTGGCAATCACGACATGTGGATGAATGGTTATTTTGAGCAGGAACTGGGCATCGAAGTTTTTCATGAACCAAAGGAATTTGAATTCAATGCCAAAAAATTTTTTATCGGCCATGGCGACGGATTAGGGCCGGGAGATCATCGCTATAAATTTATAAAAAAGGTTTTCCGGAATAAAATTTCACAATGGCTGTTTGGAATATTGCACCCGGCAGCAGGTATTGGCCTGGCAAATTACATGAGCCGCAAAAGCAGGGCAGCAACCGGGAAAACAGATGAACACTTCCTGGGAGAGGAGAAGGAATGGCTTATAATTTTTTGCAGGCAGATGCTGGAGAAACAACATTTTGATTATTTTATTTTTGGGCACAGGCACCTGCCATTGGATTTTACATTGAATGATAGCAGCAGGTATATAAATCTCGGCGACTGGATAAAATACAACAGCTTTGCTGTTTTTGACGGTAACAACACAGAACTGAAATATTATCAAATATGAAAAATATTTCAAAAAAATATGCCAGGTTTGGGCTGTTAATAGCTTTGCTTTTTTCATTGGGGGCAAGCCACGCACAAGACGATTCTTTATTTCGGTTTCTTAAGAAACTTCAATATCCTATCTCATCTTTTACAGTCGACAACTTAGGTGAACTGTATATCATAAATACGGACAATCAGCTAAAAAAATACAACGAAAGGGGCGATTCCATTGGAGTTTTCAACCAGGTAACAAAGTATGGAAAGCTTAGTTACGTTGAAGCACAAAATCCGTGGAAAGCAATTCTCTTTTACCAGAATTATTCTACCATAGTTCTATTGGATAAATACCTGAATGTATTGACCAGTATAAATCTGCGACAGCAAAATATTTTCAAAGTAAAAGCGGTAACTACGGCTTATGACAACAACATCTGGCTTTACGATGAGCAGGAAAATAAATTGAAAAAAATTGACGACACCGGCAACAAACTATTCGAATCAGTAGATTTTAGGTTACTCTTCGATTCAGTGCCAACGCCGCAAAAAATAATAGATGACGGCGGCTTCGTTTATCTCTATGATCCCGAAAAAGGGTTATATATTTTTGACTATTACGGAAGTTTTAAAAGCAGGTTGCCATTTCTAAACTGGACTGATGTAACGGTGATTGATAAATCTATATATGGATTTGACAAGAATAATCTTTACCGATATGCACCACCTCTGCCCGACATCAAAAGATATGTCTTACCCGTTGCTCTTCAAAATAACAGCTCACTCAAGGTGAGTAACCGCAAAATTTATATTTTGAAAAATAAACAGTTGGAAATTTATTCTCTCCTATAGATCGCTGGCATATTATAAATTGCATTATGAATTTTCTTGACCAGGTTTATTTTGACAATACATTACGCAGTTACGCCATCGTATGTATCACAATTCTGGCGGCATTTTTTCTTAGAAGAATCATTTCAAAATACGCGTCGGCACTGCTTTTAAGAATAGTAAAAAAACATCCGGGCAGGCTTGCCAAAGTAAAGTTTGATGATATCATCATAGAACCCCTGGAAAGAATTTTATTTGTTCTCATATCAATTTTTTCCATCGACCGTCTCAATTTTCCCGGGGTTTTAAAATTTTCATATCACAAAATTTCGAGTCAAAATATTTTTGGAAGTGTAGCCTCTGCCATCATAATTATATGTTTCGTAAATCTCATTATCCGGTTTATGGATTTCCTGGTGCTCGTTATCAGGGAAAATGCCGGGGAAACAAATACGGCGGGAGAACACCAACTGTTGTTTTTTTTCAAGGACCTGATAAGGGTTGTTATTATTATTATCGGGATTCTTTTTATAATAAAGTTTTCTTTAAAATTTAATATAAGTAATCTCTTTACCGGCTTAAGTATAGTCGGCGCTGCGTTGGCGTTATCGGCAAGGGAGAGCCTTGAAAATTTAATAGCCTCTTTTATTATATTTTTTGATAAGCCATTCAAAACCGGGGATTCCGTAAAAGTGAATAATTATTCAGGAACCGTTGAACGTATTGGGCTGCGAAGCACCCGGTTACGCACTCCTGAAAAATCAATGGTAACGGTGCCTAATAAGCAAATGGTTGATAGCATAGTAGATAACTGGACAATGCGGAATGTAATAAGAAATGAAATAAAAACTCTACTTTCCCCACACACGCCTTCCGGCGATCTTCAAAAAGCAATAAAAGGAATAGAAGACATTCTTGCCAATAAAAAAGATAAGGTAGATTCTAATTCTGTTTACCTGCAGGAAATAAATAATGACAGCGCGGTAATTATGGTAATTTATTTTGTAAAATTTCCCATGCCTCTGGACGAACTCAATAAATTGAAGCAGGAAATTAATTTAGAAATAAAAAAATTGCAGGAGGAACATGAAATAAAACCATCGAGCCCCGGATCGGTTAAACTGGTTAGCTAAAAAGAAAGCCAAAGTCTACCGGCTTTCTTTAGAGATGATGCGTTACTCACTGAAAATATCCGCAAACTCCTGGTCCCATTTGCCCGTTTTTCCATATTCTACCACACGGCCCACTTCCCTGCCATCTTTCATTACGATAATGGTTGGCACATTCGTTACGTGGTAATCTTCCGCTATAGTTCCGGTAGTTTTTTTATTCCTGTCGACACCATATAATATTATCCTATCCTCGGGGAAGCCGCTTGCTTCCTGTATTTTAAAGAATTTCGGTAATACAAAATGAGTGTCTTCACACCATGTACCTCCGAATATTACTATGTTCACATTATCTTTATTCAATTTCATTCCCTTAACGGCTTCTTCGTTTGGTACCGGGTAAATTTTCTGGCTTAGTGTATACCATTTATCATAAGCGGAATCATTTTCAAGATCGCTTTTAGTAATGATGCCTTTAAGAATTTTTTCACCTGGCTGAAGAGAGTCGTTAAGAATTTCGTAATGCTGCGCCTTAACGGCATAGGAAAAAACTAACAATGAAAAAATTGCTAATAAGAATTGCTTCATGGTACGGTTATAAATTGTTCTTTAATTCCAATAAAAATAATTTAATTTTCTCCAACGACTCAATCATTTGGTGTTTTTCTCCCGCAGCTTTATTATTTTTTAGGAATTCTTTGGCGCCTTCAATAGTATATTTTCTTTCGCGAAGCAGGTGATAGATCATCTTAAGATTTTTTACATCTTCCGGCCTGAAATATCTGTCCCCCTTTTTATTTTTTTTAGGCTTGAGAATATCAAATTCATTTTCCCAATACCTAATCAAAGAAGTGTTTTCTTTAAACATCGCCGCTACATCGCCTATAGAGTAATATTGTTTTCTGAAAAGAATGTCATCTTCGGGAATATCGACCACGTTATGCTCCACACCCGTATCCTTAAGGCTTTTTCTTCCCCTTTTTGACTTTTGATTATCCGCGGTCGCAACAATTTTTTTTACATTGCTATCCTTTTCATCGGGTGATTCTTCAAACTGAAATGTTATTTGGGATAATGCCATTTTTAATCAAGACTTTTTGCGCTGCCTGTTGATGCAATTTTCAATAACCTGTCGAATTGTTCTGGTGTAAGATCGTTATAAAAGAAATAAACAGGATCAACTTCCTGGCCGTTCACATGCACTTCATAATGGCAATGCGGGCCGGTACTTTTTCCTGTGCTTCCTATCCAACCTATTATTTCACCTCTTTTCACCTTCTGACGTTTTTTTGCTTTCACTCTCACCATGTGCCCGTACAAAGTTTCGTAACCATATCCGTGATTAATAACCACTTTATTTCCATATCCATCTTCCGAAAAACCTGATTCAACCACCACCCCATCGCCCGTCGCATATATCGGTGTTCCCTGCGGTGCCGTAAAATCGAGCCCTTTGTGCATTTTTGGTGTTCCATATACAGGGTCAATTCTCATGCCAAAACCTGAGGCTATCCTGTCGAGGTCCCGGTTACTTACAGGCTGAATGGCAGGAATACTTGCTAATTTTTCACCCTGGTTTTTTATTAGTTTTTCAATTTCATTGTAGCTGGCGAATTGATACGTGATCCTTGCATTGATGTTATTAAGCGTCTTTGCAAGTTCGTTACCCATCTCTTCGTCGTTAATGGCGGCTACTTTTTTTACTTCATTTTTTTGTTCGGTAAGTTTTGCTCTTGCACTGTCGGGTAAAGGATTTGCTTCAAATATTGATCTGTATACCTGGTTGTCTCTCTGCTCGAGCGATGCCATTTCCTGTTGTAATGTTTTTGCCTGTGAAACCAGCATATCATAATTCTGTTTCATTTTTTGATATCTAGCTTCGGCGAGCTTTAACTGAGGCGACGGAATAAAACGAAATGCAAGCGATACCAATATAAATGCGGTAACAAAAGCAGTTGCTATAAATCCAAAAAAACGTAAAAGTTTTACCCGGAGGGGCGTTACAAGCTTCTCGTATCTTAACGTATTGGTATTATAATAATATTTTATTTTTTTCATTTGAATAAAATGAAGAAGAAGAAATGGTTAATAAAACTTTCAGAAGATAAAGCTGTTTGTAAATGCAATCAAACCAAATACCTTTGCCGTTTTGTAAACAAATTATAACGGGCAAATATAGCCTGATAATACTCAAAAATCAATCCTAAAATTCATTAACGGCATGATGCAAAGTGCAGAAATACGACAACAGTTTTTTGATTTTTTTAAATCCAAAGGGCACACGATTGTACCTTCTGCACCTATTGTTATAAAAAACGATCCAACCCTGCTTTTCACCAATGCCGGAATGAACCAGTTCAAAGAATTTTTCCTCGGTAATAAAGCTGCGCCTTATTCAAGAGCTGCAGATACTCAAAAATGCCTTCGTGTAAGCGGCAAGCATAATGATCTCGAAGAGGTAGGAGTAGACACTTATCACCACACGATGTTTGAAATGCTGGGTAACTGGAGTTTTGGAAATGCCACAGGAGAACCGGCACCTTATTTCAAAAAAGAAGCGATAGCGTGGAGTTGGGAATTACTTACCAAAGTTTATAAAATTCCTGAAGAAAATTTATATGTAACCGTATTTGAAGGAGATGAAAAAGAAGGTTTGCCAAAAGATGAAGAAGCAATTTCATATTGGAAAAAATGCCTGTCCGACTCCGGTTTTTCTGAGGCGGAGATTGAGGATCGCATCATCATGGGAAAAAAGAAAGATAATTTTTGGGAGATGGGTGATAGCGGGCCGTGCGGGCCTTGCACAGAAATACATGTTGATTGCAGAACGGATGAAGAAAAAAAACTGGTACCCGGAAAAGATTTGGTAAACAATGATCATCCCCAGGTTATAGAAATATGGAATGTTGTATTTATTCAACATAACCGTAAAAAAGATGGAAGCCTGGAGCCGTTACCTGCAAAGCATGTAGATACAGGAATGGGCTTTGAAAGATTGGTAAGGGTTTTACAAAACAAACAAAGTAATTACGACACAGATATTTTTACAGGGACGATTGCGGAAGTTGAAAAGTTATCCGGTAAAAAATATACAAATACAGATAGCAAGCAGGATGTTGCCTTTCGTGTAATTGCAGATCACATTCGTGCTATTGCATTTCCTATTGCAGACGGGCAATTACCTTCTAATACTGGAGCTGGTTATGTGATACGAAGAATTTTAAGAAGAGCCGTTAGATATTATTTTTCTTATCTGGATGTAAAAGAGCCTTTGCTTTTTAAATTGATTCCATTGATTGCGGATCAGTTTAAAAATGTATTTCCTGAATTGGAAAAGCAGAAGGATTTTGTGACTAAAGTTGTTCATGAAGAAGAGCAGAATTTTTTGAGAACGCTTGGATAAAGGATTGCATAAGATTTGAAATGTTTTATTGTACATCTTGAGGGTTATTCAAGATAATATTCGGAAGGATAGCAAAGAATGCATTTATTTTACCACGCGAAAAGTTGCCTTTGAACTTGTACGATACTTTTGGTTTCCCATTAGATTTAACAATTCATTGCGGAGGAGAAAGGATTTGACAGTTGATGAAGAAGGTTTTGAAAAAGAAATGCAAAAACAAAAAAATCGCTCTCGTGCCGCAAGTGTTATTGACACAGAAGACTGGATTATCATTAAATGAAAATGGTTCTTCAAAATTTCTTGGCTATGATACTTTTGAAACAGAAAGCAAAGTTTTAAAATACCGCAAAACAAAATCACAGGGAAAAGAATCTTATCAAATTGTTTTAGATAAAACACCTTTTTATGCTGAAAGTGGCGGCCAGGTTGGGGATACAGGTCTTATTGATTTTTGGTGACGAAAAAATTCCGGTTGTAAATACTAAAAAGGAAAATGATCTCATCATACATTTTACTGAAAAACTTCCTGCCGATATTGATGCAAATGTTATTGCTAAAATTGATGTTGATAAAAGAAAGAAAACTGCAGTTCATCATAGTGCTACCCATCTTCTGCATGCAGCATTAAGAAAAGTTTTAGGCACACATGTTCAGCAAAAAGGAAGCCTGGTAAATGATGAATATTTACGTTTTGATTTTTCACATTTCAGTAAATTAACTAATGAAGAAATTGCAGCAATTGAATCTTTGGTAAATGAAAAAATAAGAGCGGACATTCCTGTGACTATAAAAGAAATGCCAAAAGAAGAAGCAATGGCTTCGGGAGCAATGGCATTATTTGGAGAAAAATATGGCGATAAAGTAAGAGTCGTAACAATGGATGATACTTATTCCATCGAGCTTTGCGGTGGCACGCATGTAGGCCGCACAGGTGAATTAGGGTTTTTTAAAATAACCGGCGAAACCGCAGTTGGCGCAGGTTTAAGAAGAATTGAAGCATTGAGTGGAAAAGCTGCAGAAGATTTTATACAAAAAGAATTTGAAATAATACAGGCAATTCGCGACAATCTTAAAAACCCAAAAGACCTGTCTAAAGCAATTGAAACCCTTCTTACAGACAACAGCGAAATGAAAAAGGAATTAGAAAAAGCAGAGGCCAAACAACTCTCAGCTTTGGTGCAGGATTTATTGAAACAGTCCGAAAAAATCGGAGATATAAATTTTATTGGAAAACAAGTTGAAGTGAAAAATGCTGATGCTTTAAAAAAGCTTGGTTTCGAATTGATGAGTCAATTAAAAACACCGGGTGTTGTTCTGCTAACTACTGTAATTGATAACAAACCATTCGTAGCATTAGGCATTGATGAAACACTTGTAAAAAATAAGGGTCTCGATGCATCAAAAATTATTAAGCAACATATTGCACCACTAATAAAGGGAGGAGGAGGAGGTCAAAAAACATTGGCCACCGCCGGTGGACAAGACATAAGCAAGTTGGATGAAATTACCAGGATAGTCAAATCCTTACTTTAGAAAGCATTACCTAAACAACTTCTTTTCTTTGAAAAAATTACAATTCTATTAGATTTTATTTGACTCGTTAACTTATTTATCTCTACCTTACCACATCCAAATTTAAAATATCCTTTTAAAAAATTAAGCTATGAAAAAAATTTTCTACACACTACTATTTACTACTTTTTGTATCACTTGTATTAATGCGCAAACTGTTGTTGTATCGGGACAATGTATGACGGGGACAATTACATTAGACCCGATTGGAAATATTAATGGTAAGCCCGCTTACGAAAATTTAGGAACGGTATTAGGATTTCCTAACATTCAGATAGACGTTTACTGGCTAACTCCCGATAATCTTTGGGTTCTTGCATTTGATGGCCAGCCTTATTTTCAAAATTCATGCAATATTGCAATGCCTCCTCCAACTGGCGGCTCTACTTGTGTGTGGACAGCGGTTTCGGGTCAAACATGCACAGGCGCTAATCCATTAGTTATAAATGGGAGTGGAACTTTGGATGCAAAAATCATAAGTTTCACCGCACGAAAAAATAATAAAGAAGTTATTTTAAACTGGATTACAGCAAGTGAAACTAATAACAAAGGATTTGAAATTCAGAGAAGTGCAGACGGTATTAATTGGAGTAAAATTGCTTTTGTAAGCGGCAGCATTAATTCCTCTATTGAAAAGAACTACCAGTTCACCGACGCCACTCCTTTTTCGGGACGAAACTTCTACAGGATTCGCCAACTTGATCTTGATAACAAAGCAACATTCTCATCTATCGTGGTGGTTAAAGTTTTACAATCGGGATTTTATTCCATTTCAAATAATCCTGGAAACGGACTATATAACTTGCATATTGAAGCAGGATCTGAAAAAATTAATTTTTCGGTAATGGATGCAAATGGAAAGAAAATTTTCAGTAAAATTTCCAATGGCACGGGCGACCAGCTAATAGACATAACCAAATATTCCTCCGGAATATATTTACTGCAAATACAAAAAGGAAAAGATTTGTTTACTGAAAAATTAATTAAACTTTAAAGTATGCAGGTAAACCAAAACGGTCGCAGAAATTTTCTAAGTAATATCGCAATCCTGTCGGCAGGCGCTGTTTTCAGGCCGGCAATTAAACATTTTTCTCCAGGTGATGAAGAGAAAGATCTGCAAAAAAAATGGAAAGCTTTTTGGGGAAAATCAGGCGGCCGTAAATTCAATACGTTCACTGACTTGCAAAAAGAAAATAATCTTTTGGAGATAAAAGGCCACTTTTATAAGAGCGGAGAAATTATTTACTTTCCTAAGGAAAATATTTTAGCGAACCCTACCTGGATATTCTGGGAGTGTAATTCCTTAAACCCGTCCGACGCTATTGTAGCTTTGTTTGAAGTTAATACATTAAAAAAAATTACCCGTTTAAATCGGTTCGAAATTGACGCCTTATACAAGTTGTCAGGCGAATGCGGTAATGATAATTTACTATCTGCTTATTGTAATGGTTTGAAGCCTGCTGCTGCCGGTTCGGCTCCTCTCATGAAACATAAAATATCTGTTACAAAAAGCTACGGCATTCAGCAGTCAGTAAGCTATTATCGCAACGAGGAAATTGTTTTGAACAAAAAATTTATCTATCACTCTTAATTTACAATTTATGAATCCTTTTCTCGCAATGATCATGATTTTCGCAGGGAATTTTCCACCACAGGGTTGGGCATTTTGTGACGGGCAACTCCTTTCAATTGCTCAAAACCAAGCCCTTTTTTCCTTATTAGGTACTACTTACGGTGGTGATGGTCAAACGACTTTTGCATTACCCGACCTTCGGGGAAGAGTACCTATTCACATGGGACAAGGACCAGGACTATCAAATTATTTTATCGGTGAAATAGCGGGGACAGAAAACATTACCCTAACCATAAATAACATGCCCCAACATAATCATGTGCTAAATGCTACGTCAGAACAAGGTTCTACATCTGATCCTTCAGGAGCATATTTGGGTAATACCGGCGCTCTTGATAGAGAATATAATACTTCAGGAACTATTGTGCAAATGAATCCCAATGTAGTTGGCCCCAAGGGTGGGTCACAACCTTTTGGAATTTTACAACCATTTTTGACGCTTAATTTCGTGATAGCATTGCAAGGTATTTATCCGAGCCGCAACTAAAAAAGCAAGCCGTTTTGTAAACTTGAAAGATTTAATTATTCCTGAAAATTGGTGGAAACAATTGGAGCCTCAATGGCAGCATGCGTTTGGATTGGCGATATTGGGGCATCAAAATGAACCTGGCCTAAGTGAGTTGCATAAAATTTTTGCTACTCAAATATTGAGATTGGCAGGACCGGCAGCATCTTTCCCAAACATGCAATTTGAACTTACCAATTTGAGTGGTTTACAGCATCTCACAAACTTATCCATTGTAATTGTCACTCATCATAAAATAAAAAATATCGACGTAATCAGTAATCTTACAAACTTGAAATCTTTGTTTTTATTTAATAATAACATTGCAAGTTTGCGCGGTATTGAAGACCTCTCCCAACTGGAACAATTGTATGTTCAATGCAACCAAATATCTTCCATTAAACCAATTGAGAAACTAGTAAACCTGAAGGAGTTTTATATTAATAACAATCCCATAAATACGCTTGAAGGGCTAACTGAAGCCCATTCCGACAAATTAACAATGTTTGTGTGCAGGCCAAACGAAAAATTAAAGCAAAAGGAAATTATAAGAGCCGAAAGGGATTTAGGAATTATTTGCAGAGGACTATAAGAAATAAATACAATTATGTTTTCACTTTCGAATCATAAAACGAGAACATTTTAATGTAAGCTATGGATTCCTTATCACCTGGCATGCTAAAAAACTGGGTCCCTCTGAAAATGCAAGAATCATTAGTTGAATGGCTATATACAGGTAATAAAACCTTCACCGAAGCTTTTTTTAATGATACAATTTTAGCGTGCAAAAATCTTGAAGAAAATTGCAAGCTTTATAAAGTTGTGTCGCTACCCAATATGATGAATGAATGGTGCGGATGAAATAAATTCGTTAGATCCTTCTGCAATCATATTTCATGTATCCCGCTGCGGGTCTACACTTTTATCCCAATTACTTTCACTGGACGAAAAGCATATTGTACTTTCTGAGGTGCCTTTGTTTGATGAGTTGCTTCAGCTTCCATATAAAGAAGATGCCATTGATATAAAAATTGCAGATGATTATTTAAGAGCTGCAATAAAATTTTATGCGCAAAAAAGAAACGGAAAAGAAACACATCTTTTCATAAAAACAGATAGTTGGCATTTGCATTTTTATAAGCGGCTACGAAATTTATTTCCCTCCGTTCCATTTATTCTTTTATACAGAAATCCAACCGAAGTAATTCTTTCGCATCAAAAACAAAGAGGTCTGCAATCAGTACCAGGCCTTATAGATCCGGCAATTTTCGGCTTTTCAAAAAGATGCCTGGAAGAAACAGATCTCGATTTGTACATCGCTAATGTGCTCGAAACCTATTTTGAAAAGATGGTTGAAATCTCAATTCTTGATCCACTTACATTGCTTATAAACTATGAAGAAGGGATAAATAGCATGATGAAAAAGATCTGCCATTGCACCGGCATAGACCTTACTGAAAAAGTCAGTGGACAGTTTGAAAACCGCAGTCGCTTCGACGCTAAGCATCCGCAACAATTATTTACAAAAGATCATACAAATTATAATGTCCCGGATTTTCTTTTGCCGGCATTTGAATTGTATAAAAATTTAGATGAGATTAATTTGAATAAGCATTCCATCGCATAATTTTTTGCAAAGGATTTTTGTTTTGGTTTTTTAAAATTCCGACCGCCTCTTCTTAATCTCTTAACCATTTTATCATTGCAGGATAGGCCATTTCTCCGTTTGTAACATTCTGTGTTTTTGTCATTCCAAGCCATTGCAGAACAGGTACGCCAATATAATTACCATTGTTGAAATTCTCTACAATGGAGTCCCCACCTCCTTTGTAGCCATTCTCGTGAAAGACAAAATGCGGATCTATTTTTAAATGAATACACGCCGCGTAGCTCCATGCAATGGCCATCATCTCTTCCGCAGCGGCATCTTTCCTGGTGCCAATATTTTTCCCTTGTAGCAGCATTCTATCTTTTGCCGGAACTAGTGCAATATGCGCCCCTTCATGCAAAATATCGCCGTGAAATTTAATTTTATTTCTATCGATAATTATTTTACCATTCTTAATTGCAAATCCCGGCAAAAAACAATCTTCATCATCCAGTATTTCGAAATCGGTTTCGATACCAATTTCGTCCAAAAACAAAATCGCTTTTTCAAAAAATACTATGTTGATAGAAGAATTAATCATTACCAAATTCTAATTTATCCGCCAGTTCATTTGATTTTGATGTACCCATTTTACGAAGCTGCCGGATGATTTTAATTTTATCATCATCAGAATAACTCCCTTCTTTTTCTCCCATTGTTTCCTCCGTAAGTTCTGCTTCTTTCGCTAGTAAATTTTCTAACCATTCATTCACCTTACAATCAATCACCAGGTGAATGCGATCTGTCTCACTGCAATTTTCCACCTTGTGTTTTAAAGATAAATTTAAATACCAGCATTCCCCTTCCCGCATTGAAATCTCCCTTTCTTCAATAAAAAAATGCACGTCTGTATTAGTTTGTATTGGAATATGGAATCTTGCTTCTCCCTTTTCAAAATTCATATCATAATCGCAGTGTTCTTTAATAATCGCACCTGCATTGAGATTCATTAACCTAACGGACATTTTTTCGCATTCAAAAAAACGAATGACGGAATTGAGATAAGGGCAATTTTCAAGGAGCGGAGTATTCTCGTAAACCATATTTTTTTGAAGAGCAGAGGCTTGTATGGAAATACTGTTTTCTATACTACCATTAATGGAACGAAGCGGCAAAGTCGTCCATACACCCTCATATTGGAGCGTATTATAATGTGCAAGCCAGGAAGTTGATTCGAGTCTGTTTAACTCTTGTCGCATCCTGGCAACATCAAATCGCTTTTGAAGTTTTACAAACTGTATCATTACATTGCTGCAAATTAATCATGAATACCGATGGATATACCCGTGCCGAAATAATAAATAGTTTTCGCGTTAAAACTTTTTCCGCCAAGTCGATGAATCATAAAATTCCATAAAACAAATGTTAAACTGAATAAATCATTTGCGAAAAATTTCGTAATTGCAGAAAACTTGCTACATTTGATCTACTAATATTTTCGTACATAAATCAAAATAAAATGAAAAAAATAATTCTACCCGGGGTTTTAACCATTTGCATTGCCTTGGGTTCAGTCGCAGTTTTTGCACAAAAAGAGCAAACCACAAAAGAAAGAATCCCGCGAGATTATTATTCGTAATAATGGCGATAAGGACACAAAAATGAAGATCGAGATAGACGGCGATAAAGTAACAGTAAATGGCAAACCCTTATCAGATTATAAAGATGATGACGTAACTGTTATTGAAAGAGAACTTCGCGGTGGCCCCGATATGGCATTTTTCCCACGGGGCGGAAACAGGAATTTTGAATTCTTCAGAAATGATTCTGAAGATTCAGGCCCAAAAACTTTCCTGGGAGTAATTACCGAAAAAGCCAACGACGGTGTGAAAGTAAATGAAGTAATGAAGGCCAGTAGTGCAGAAAAAGCAGGTTTGAAAACGGGAGATGTTATTACAAAAGTAAATGACAAAAATATCAGTAATCCTGATGATTTGCTCGAAGCGATTCAATCTTATAAACCCAACGAAGAAGTAAAAGTGTATTACAAAAGGGATGGCAAAAAAAATGATGTAAAAGTGAAGTTGGGCGAACGCAAAGAAATGAAGAGGACCTTTACATTTAATGGGGACAATGGTTTTGGCAATGGACAAGCAATACAATTTTAAAATGCCTCCAATGCCGAAAATGCAGCCTATGCCCAGAACTTATTTCAGGTATTTTAAAAATGATAATGTGAAGCTTGGGGTAAAAGTGGAAGATGCACCGGACAATGCAGGCGCCAAAATACTAAGTGTGGAAGACGGCTCTGCAGCTGATAAGGCAGGCTTAAAAAAGGATGATGTGATAACCGAAATGGATGGCGAAAAAGTAACTAACGTGGATGAAGTTAGAGTACAATTAATGGATGCAGCCGACAAAGGAAACTTTAATCTGAAGGCAAAAAGAGATAATACAGAAATGAATTTTGAAATAAAAATTCCTAAGCCTGTTAATAGTGCAGATTTATAATCAAAAAAAATCAGTTCAAAGTCAGAATAATAATTCCCTTTATTCCAAACAAGGCGAAGCTTCGGTTGCCTTTTCGCCTTGAGGGGTTGGGGTAAAGTCAAATAGTTTTCCGCTTTTAAGTTTTATGAATATTACAGGCTGCCTTTCCAGGCAGCTTTTTTATTTTGTTTATGTTTTTATTGGGTAAAAATGGAAATGTCTTTTCATACCTTCGCGACATGTCTCTGAATGATAAATATGAAGCGGTAATAGGACTGGAGGTGCATACTCAACTGCTTACTAACAGTAAGTTATTCTGTGGAGATAGCGCTGCATTTGGAAAGCCGCCTAATACCAATGTAAGCCCGGTGTCTCTTGCTCATCCGGGCACGTTGCCGGTTATGAATAAAAAGGCAATCGACTATGCCATTAGCCTTGGGCTCGCGTTCAATTGCGATATTGTGCGCAGTAACTATTTTGCAAGAAAGAATTATTTCTACCCTGACCTTCCAAAAGGTTACCAGGTTTCGCAACACACCACGCCCATTTGCCAAAATGGATACGTCTCAATTAACACCGGAGGCATCGAAAGAAATATTTTATTGAACAGAATTCACCTGGAAGAAGATGCCGGTAAAAGCATTCACGATGCTGATGAAAATTATACGTGTATTGACCTCAACAGGGCTGGCGTTCCTTTACTCGAAATAGTTTCTGAACCTGATATGCATACTGCCGATGAAGCTTATGCCTATGTTACCGAAATAAGAAAGACAGTAAGATACCTTCAAATTTGCGATGGCAATATGGAAGAAGGAAGTATGCGATGCGATGCGAATGTTTCTATAAGATTAAAAGGAGAAAAAACGCTTGGGACGAAAGTGGAAGTGAAGAACCTCAATTCAATAAAAAATGTAAAAAAAGCCATTGAATATGAAATAGCCCGCTTAATTGCTCTAAGCGAAAGTGGGGAGCGGATCATACAGGAAACAAGAAGTTTTGATGCAGCCAATGGTTCTACTTTTTCGCTGAGAAATAAAGAAGAAGCAAATGACTACCGTTATTTTCCTGAGCCGGATCTTGCACCATTTCACATCACTGAAGAAAAAATAAATTCCATAAAAAAATCTTTACCCGAATTACCTGCCGCCCTTGAAAAGAAATTTGTAGAAAAATATTCTTTACCGGCTTCTGATGCAAAAGTTATTTGCGATGAAAGAGAAACGGCGGTGTTTTTCGGCAATCTCACAGATCATACAAAGAATTACAAGGCAGCAGCCAACTGGTTACTCGGTCCTGTAAAGTCTTATCTTAATGAAAATAATTTAAGCATTGAAAGCTTTCCTGTCGATATAGTAAGTATGTCAAAACTCATAGATTTGGTTGATGCAGGAAGTGTAAGTTTTGGTGTAGCAGCTTCAGCAAGATATTTCCTGTATTAATACAGCAGCCGGATGCAGATCCTTATCAAATTGCCAAAGACCTGAATGTTTTGCAGGAAAAAGATGATGATGCGCTTAACACATGGGTAGATGAAGTTCTTTCTAAAATGCCGGATAAGATTTCAGACTATAAAAAAGGCAAAAAGAACCTGATAGGATTATTTGCGGGGGAAGTAAAAAGGTTAAGCAAAGGCAAGGCAGATATGCAGGCAGTCAATAAAATTCTAACTCAAAAATTAAATCAATAATTCAACATCCAATGAAAAAAGTATTTCTGGTTGTAGTTGTAGTGGCAATGGCATTTGTTTTTTCATGCAACAACAAAGAAGATGATGGGAGTTTTGTTGTTCATGGCAATTTGAAAAATGCATCCGATCAAAAAGTTTTTCTGGAACAAATTACTTTTAATCAACAGCCTCCGCAGGTAATCGACACCAGTGAAATGAAGAATGGTAATTTTGAAGTGAATGCGTTGGCGCCTGAAGAGGGGCTATACCGGCTTCGGTTTGAAAAAAATGCAGGTTATATTTTTATCAATGATGACGACCGTATTGACTTTTCGGCGGACGCAAATGACTCTACCTTACTTTCAACAAAGTTCAATACGCCCGCCAATGCTTCGCTTTCCAATTTTATAATGAGGCTGGATTCCTTTCACACAATGCTTATCGGGGAAGATCGTAATCTTAAAGAACTTGAGCAGCAGCATAATGATAGCCTGGTTGCAATTGCCCAGAATCATTTTGATGAAACAGACATGTGGTATAAAAACTACCTCCGTAGTTACATTGACACCACAAAAAGCCCTGTGATTGCTATTTTTGCATTAAGCTATGCCCAGGAACTCGGCATGGATACTGTGAAACAATTGTTGGCTTCTTTACAAAAGAAATTCCCTAAAAGTACTCCGGTGGCCGATGTTGCAAAACAATTTGAACAAATAACCGCTGCTCAAAACCAACAACAAGCACAACCGCAACAAGGCGGTCAGCTCTCCATTGGCCAGTTGGCTCCAGACTTTACGTTGCCAGATACAACCGGGAAATCTTTTACCTTAAGTTCTTTAAGAGGTAAATATGTTCTTATAGATTTTTGGGCAAGCTGGTGCGGCCCGTGCAGGGAAGAAAACCCCAATGTTGTTGCAGCGTACAATCAATTTAAAGATAAAAACTTTGCAATTTTAGGTGTATCGCTTGATAAAGAAAAGGGTGCATGGCTAAAGGCAATTAAAGATGATGGACTTGCCTGGAAACAGGTGAGCGACCTTAAATATTGGAACAGCGCACCTGCTGCTCTTTATAATGTGGAGGGTATTCCATACAACGTTTTACTCGACCCACAAGGGAAAATAATTGCTACCGAATTGCGGGGACCCGAACTTCAAAATAAACTTAGTAAAGTTCTTCAGCAATAAAAATTGAGGTTTAAATAATTCTCATTGCTTTACAAAAAGCGGTAAATACAAAAGGTAGTACAACCCAAAAATACTCTCTTACAAATACGAGCATAAGAATTAATGCTATTGCAGAAATAAAAAAAGAAATCCAGTATTTACCAACAGATTGCGATTCGTTCATTTTGTAAAATTTTTCACAAATATATACATCTTACAATAATTATAATTTTTGAGATACATTTTGGCGGCAAGTGTATTTTCTTTATCGATTAGTTTAAATCGGATCCACATTTTTCTATTTAGGCGAAAGGTAAATCTGCACTATTAAAATTTTAAGTCAAAATTTTTATAGATTATCAGTAAGTTATGAAGGGTCTATAAAAAATAATTACAATATTGCCTTTTTATTTACACGTTTCCCCATACCTTCGCACTCCTAAAAAAATGCCGGGATAGCGGCACATATTTACACCGGTTTATCTGAAAAGATGAGCCTTTAAAAAAAATAGATGAGCAAATTACATTTCACCACTAAACATGCGAACGAGGCTACCGTGCAACGTAATTGGTACGTTGTGGACGGCACTAATCAAACCGTTGGTCGTATGTGCGCTAAAATAGCGTCCGTTCTCCGTGGTAAGAACAAACCTTATTACACACCTCATGTTGATTGTGGGGACTTTGTTGTAGTTACCAACTGCGATAAAGTAAAATTCACCGGGAAAAAGCTTGATGATAAAATTTACATCAATTACAGCGGTTATCCGGGAGGTAAAAAAGAAGAAACTGCCGGTGATCTTTTGAAGCGTCGTCCGGATGCCATTATCGAAAGAGCAGTAAAAGGCATGTTGCCTAAAAATCGTCTCGGGCGCAAGATGTATAAGAAGTTATACGTTTACGCCGGATCTGAACATCCACATACTGCACAAAAACCCCAAACCTTAACTTTCTAATTTATTAATAATGGAAAAACAAAAAAATGCAGTAGGCCGTAGAAAAGCTGCGGTAACACGAGTTTTCCTTTCCAAAGGAGATGGAGCCATCACCATTAACGGAAAGGATTATAAAACTTATTTCCCGTTGGTCTACCTACAAAACCAGGTGGAAGCGCCCTTCAAAACTATACAAGCCGCAGATAAATTTGACGTAGTTGTGAATGCAACAGGAGGCGGCGTGAAAGGACAGGCAGAAGCGGTAAAACTAGGCATCGCAAGGGCTCTGTTGCAAGTCAATCCTGAATATCGCCCGGCTTTGAAAGATGCAGGACTCCTTACCCGTGACCCACGTTCTGTTGAACGTAAAAAACCGGGTAAGAAAAAGGCAAGAAAGAGCTTCCAGTTCAGCAAGCGATAATACCGGAGGTAAGATATCAGTGCTTATTAATAAGGTACTGGTCCCTGATATTACTATTATAAAAACAATCTTAATAAAAACTAAATGGAAAATAATACTTCTTTACAACAGCAGCTTTTGGAAGCAGGCGTTCACTTTGGTCATTTAAAAAAGAAGTGGAATCCTAAAATGTTGCCTTACATTTTTGCTGAGAAAAAAGGTATTCACATCATTGACCTCAACAAGACTGTTGAAGGTTTACAAGAAGCAGCAGCGGCATTAAAATCTATTGCTAAAAGCGGTAAGAAGATAATGTTTGTAGCCACTAAAAAACAGGCTAAGGAAATAGTGACGGAAGCAGCGAAGAGGGTAAATATGCCGTTTGTAACTGAGCGTTGGCTTGGCGGTATGCTTACTAACTTTAACACCGTTCGTAAGAGCGTAAAAAAAATGCAGAGCATCGAAAAATTATTGAACGATGGTTCATTAGATAGCATTACGAAGAAAGAACGCTTAACGCTCACACGTGACAGGGATAAAATGGAAAAAGTTTTAGGTGGTATTGCGCAGATAAGCCGTATTCCCGCAGCTTTATTCCTGGTAGATATAGGCCACGAGCATATTGCACTTGCAGAAGCCAAAAGACTAAACATCACAACTTTTGGAATGGTTGATACTAATTGTGATCCGAATAAAGTTGAGTTTTCTATTCCTGCAAATGACGATGCAACAAAATCAATTGCGATTATTACCAATTATATAATTGCTGCCATTGCAGAAGGCCTGGCTGAGAGACAAGCGGAAAAAGATGACGATCACGAAGAAACTGACGAGCGCGACCCAAGCGACATAAAATTTGATGTGGGTGCCGAAGATGAAAGAGAAAGACGCAGAGGAACCGGAGGACCCGCAGGTGGTAAAGGCCGTGGAGCCGCCGGCCCCCAGAAGCGCAGAGTATCTGGTCCCGGAGCAGGTGGTAGCAGGCCGGGTGGACCTGGTGGAGGGCGCCGCTAAGAATTTTCCAATAATTACATTTCTTCAAAGGAATAAACCATGCTGCTACTAAGGAGAATGGTTTATTTATTATTAAAATATTTTAAATGAGTACAACAACTATTACCGCAGCGGATATTAATAAGCTGCGTCAACAAACCGGTGCAGGGATGATGGATTGCCGTAAAGCTTTAACTGAGTCTAATGGCGATTTCGAAGCAGCAATAGATTACTTGAGAAAAAAAGGACAGAAAGTAGCTGCATTGCGCGGTGACAGGGAAGCAAAAGAAGGCGTGGTGATTGCGCAAACAACTAAAGATAACAAGACCGGCTTTATTATTAATGTAAGTTGCGAAACTGATTTCGTAAGTAAAAATTCTGAATATGTAGCTTTTGCTCAGTCCATAATGGATGCAGTAATTGATGCAAATATTAAAAGTGCAGACGAATTGAGCCAGCTAACCATTGGCGGTGAAAACCTTTCAGATAAGTTGAACGAACAGGTTGCGAAGATCGGCGAAAAAATAAGTGTTTCAAGGTTTGAAAGAGTTGATGCGCCTTATGTTGCGGCATATATTCATGGAGCATACAGGATGGGCGTCTTGGTTGGCATGAGTAAAGAAGCAGAAGATGCAGGTAAAGACGTAGCTATGCAAATAGCCGCCATGAACCCTATAGCGATTGACCAGGCATCGGTACCGGCTGAAACCATTGCCCGTGAAAAGGATATTGCTATTGAGCAGGTAAAAGCCGAAGGCAAACCCGCTGAAATGGCCGAAAAAATTGCAATGGGTAAAATCAATAAATTTTTTAAAGAAAGCACGTTACTTGCACAGCCGTATGTAAAAGACAGCAATAAGTCAGTATCCGATTATCTTAAAAGCGTTGATGCTGACTTGAAAGTAACAGAATTTAAAAGAGTAGCATTGGGTTAATGAATTAATATTAGTTTTCAAAAATCAACAGGTTATAAAGTTTTATAAAGTAAAGGGTTGCGATGCAGCCCTTTTTCTATTGATGAATTTATGTGAGTAAAGAGCTTATGAATCATTGTGGAATTCCATTATCTTCGCCCCGCTAAATTAAATTTATTCCTGCACATGCTTCCGAGGTATAAACGCATTCTTCTCAAACTCTCCGGTGAATCTTTAATGGGCGATAATAATTTTGGACTTGATTCCAAAGTAATTTCCAAATATGCAGAAGATATTAAACTGATAACTGAAATGGGCGTGCAGGTCGCCATAGTAATTGGTGGCGGAAATATTTATCGTGGAATGAATGAAGCGGAAACCGGTATAGAAAGGGCTCAGGGCGATTATATGGGAATGCTTGCAACCGTAATAAATGGCATGGCGTTGCAAAGCGGCCTCGAAAGAGTAGGCGTTTATACCAGATTGCAAAGCGCCATAAAAATGGAGCAGATTGCCGAACCCTACATCCGCAGGCGTGCGATCAGGCATTTGGAGAAAGGCAGGGTTGTGATCTTTGGAGCCGGAACAGGTAATCCCTATTTCACTACGGATACTGCCGGCTCGCTGCGTGCCGTTGAAATCAAGGCTGATGTAATTTTAAAAGGTACGAGAGTCGATGGCATCTACTCAGCAGATCCTGAAAAAGATAAAACAGCAAAAAAATTTGAGACAATAACTTTCAGCGACTGTATAGCTAAAAATTTAAGAGTCATGGACATGACCGCTTTTACATTATGCATGGAAAACCAGCTTCCGATAATAGTTTTTGATATGGGTACGCCCGGTACCTTGTTGAGAGTTGTTACCGGGGAAAAAGTTGGCACTTTGGTAAGCGGATAATATTACTTATTTTACACCAGACTTATGAATCCTATCCTCCTGGCTAATGCAAACCAGGATTTCTATCCTTTGAAAACCTTAAGGATGTAGTCCCCCGGAAATTTTTGAATTGATTATCGCATTTTTACTTTTTAAAATGTACTGGCTTATGTGGATTTGGTGGATAATATCCCTCATCGTATTAATTAGCTGCGTCATATTCGCTTACAAGATGATCGTAAGCAGCTATGAATTTTTACCTGCCGATAAAAGATTTTTTTTTCGATTTAACAGGAATTCGTCTTCAGGCGCAAATTTTTCCGACAGCCCTGATGCAATTAAGATCTTAAGAAATAAAGTACAACACGTGGAAGACAATACCACGTTTTACCATATTCAGTTTTCTAAGTTCCAGGATCGGCTTAAGGTAATGGAAGATAAATTTGCAATGAATCCCCAAAAAGTCAATGCACTTGCTACAAGTGATGTTGGCTATGAAGAAGAAGAGGATTGGAAAGAATTATATTACGAAGAAAATTCAAAAAAAGAGCTACTAGAAAACGAATTGGACTTTACCAAACAAGCTCTTGAGGAGGCAGAAAATAAGTTGTGCGGCTTAGAAGAAAAGACGGAACAATGGACAAAATTGAAAAGCGATTTTGAATTGCGATTGAACGATTTGCAATCCATGCAAAATGAAATATTGCATCTGCAACGTAAGCTTGATGCTTCCTTGGAACGAGAAAAGGAACTGGAACAACTTTTACTCTCTGAAATAACCACCCGTGAAAAATATTCCATACTGCAAAAGGAATATGTACAGCTTCTAAGTGAGACTGATGACCTGCGCCGGAGAAGCAGGGAATTAAAAAAATAAATAATCTTTAAAAAAGTCGCCTCTGTAATCGATTTTTTTTGTGAACAGTACTCTATTCAAAAAAATAGCCGACCTATTTGTTTTATAATAAACATTTTTCTATTTTACCAAACCTATTTATGCTCTTCACCTGCGCTCCCCTACTTTAAGTTTCTATCTTATCTATTTTTAACCTTAAAAATTACTATCATGAATTTTCAAACAATGAGCAAGCAAAGAAAATTTATTTTAATTGCTTCAGCAGCAGGCGTAGTTTCTATGTTTCTTCCCTGGGTTTCTATTTCATTATTTGGCTATACTCAAAGCGTAAGCGGCATGCATGATATAGGAATTTTGGTTTTCCTATGTTTTGTAGCAAGCGGAGCCCTTGCATATTTAGGAGATCAAACAAAAAATCTTGATAAGACTAAATGGGGGATCGTTTTAGCCGCCGGTACCATAGCCATATTAAGTATAATTTATTTTTATTTTAAAATGAGCGAGTCAATTATGGGAAGTTCCTTTGTGGGTTTCGGTCTTTATATTTCTGCCATTGCAGCACTTGGAGTTTTAGGCTCAGCCTATATGTTGAGATCGCCAACCGATAACATACGCGATAGCTTTAACAACATAAAAAAAGATATTGAAGGCCGTATGGGCAGCGCCGCCGCTGAGAAACCAAATGACTTTGTTAAACAAAATGATAACCCGGGTGATACCAATTTGCCTGTATAGGTTTTTCAATTATTTCCAATCCGATCTATGTCGTCATCAATATCCGGAAGTTTATTTAGTTGTGCTTTAATAATAAAATAGCTAGTGATTGCGAAAGCAAAAGCTATTAACTGAACAGAAACGAGGTTGTTTAATCCAAAGATTAAAACCCCGATCATTATGCCTATGAGTTCAGCGCCGAGCCAGCCCAATACGTTGTAAATTTTCCAGGTGACAGGCTTGAGGCCTTTTCTGTAAGCTATCCTTCCTATTTCCCGGGTTAAAAAAAACAATAAAATCAGATCAATCACACTCTCAATTTTTAGAATAAAAAATATCCCGAATTTTGATATTGGAATCAAACAAGGTCAATATCAAAATTTACCAACTGAACAAATTCTCCCAGGCGGATATCAATATCTTTTTTGGTAATTTCTTTTAAACGTTCAGGGCCAAATTTTTCTACGCAAAAACTTGCCATTGCCGAGCCTACGATAATAGCCGTTTTCATATTTTCAAAGCTAATGTCAGAAGTGCGGGCAATATGACCGATGAATCCGCCGGCAAAAGCATCACCTGCACCAGTTGGATCAAATACATCTTCCAGTGGCAAAGCAGGTGCAAAGAAGACATGATTCTCGTGAAATAGCAAAGCGCCATGTTCCCCCTTTTTTATGATAAGGTATTTAGGCCCCATCCCCATTACCTTTTTTGCCGCCTTCACTATTGAGTATTCTCCGCTGAGTTGTCTTGCTTCACTATCGTTTATCATGAGGACATCAATCATCTTCAAAACTTTCTTTAGTTCATCTAACGCACTTTCAATCCAAAAATTCATAGTATCCAGCACGATGAGCTTTGGCCTTTTCTTTAATTGATTAATTACGTCGATCTGGATAGATGGCAAAAGGTTTCCAAGCATCAGGAACTCCGCGCCCTGGTACTCATCAGGCACTTTTGGGTCAAAGTCTGCAAGCACATTGAGGTCCGTAATTAAGGTATCACGTGTGTTCATATCGAGATGGTACTTTCCACTCCAGAAAAATGATTTTTTGTCCGCCACTATCTCAACACCAGACAATTCAACACCACGTTTTTTTAACTCAATCATTTCTTCTTCCGGAAAATCATTCCCTACAATGGATATTTGTTGAATGGGAGTTGCAAGGTGACTTGCTGCATAAGCCACATAAGTACCAGAACCTCCAACTATTTTATCAACTTTTCCGAAAGGGGTTTCTATAGCATCGAATGCCATTGAGCCAACAGAGATGATTGCCATAATATTTTTTATAGGGTTTTAATTTGAAATAAATGCTGCAAATGTAAAAGATAAAAAGAGAACTTGCAGTTTGGATATTAAAGGCATTGGCTATAGCCTTACAACGTTGAAAGTAAAAGCGTTTTGCCTGAGATTTTATTTATGTTCTTCCGCCCACTTTTAGAATGCATCTCTTCTGAAAGTTTGTAAACACCAAACTCATTAACTTTACAAAATGCTTCTATCTATTCATCCAAAAAATCCGCAGGAAAGATTGTTAAAGCAAGTTGCTGACAGCCTTAGGAATGGTGGAATTATTATTTATCCAACCGATACGATTTACGGCCTCGGCTGCGACATTTTTCATCCGAAAGCAATTGAACGCATTTGCCTGATAAAAAACGTAAATCCTGCCAAGGCACAACTCTCTTTTATTTGCCAGGATCTTAGCCACCTTAGCGATTACACAAAAAGTATTGATACGCCTTTATATAGGATACTAAAGAACCATCTTCCCGGTCCTTACACATTTATATTACCCGCAAGTAAGCAGGTTCCAAAAATTCTCAAAAGTAAAAAAGATACAATAGGCTTACGTGTTCCTGATAACAATATATGCAGTGGCATTCTTCAGGCATTAGATAATCCGATATTAAGTACCTCCCTTCCCGGAGATTTTGTGGAAGAATATACCGACCCGGAAATTATTTATGAAAAATTTGGAAAGTTGGTTGACTATGTCATCGACGGCGGCCCCGGCGGTGTAATTCCTTCAACGGTGGTTGATTGTACCACCGATGATTGGACAGTTATCAGACAAGGGCTGGGTGAGTGGAATGCATATTAAAAAGTATATTCGGATGAGTATGCTAATCTATTTTTTATTGCCTTTCAAAAAGAGGAAAACTCATTTGTCAAAAACTTACTTTTTCAAAATCAAATCTTCTTTTGCTGCCCACATAGCAATATCCTGTTTACTTAATGCCGCCGCCATCAGGTCAGGAAACTTATCCGGCGTACATGCGAAAACAGGGATGCCAATATTGGATAAAAATTGTGCGTTTTGATGATCGTAGCCAGGCGCACCATCATCGTTCAATGCGAGTAGTACTATTACCTGTACACCCGCCCGCGTAATTTCTATGGCACGCTTTCGCATCTCTTCGGGATTGCCTCCTTCGAACAAATCTGTAATCAATACAAGTACGGTATCGAGGGGTCTTGTTATGATTTGTTTGCAATAGGTGAGTGCCGCATTAATGTCGGTACCTCCTCCTAATTGCACACCGAATAATAATTCAACAGGATCGGTAAGTTCTTCTGTAAGATCGGCAACTGCCGTATCAAATACAACCATCTTTGTTTTGATGGCAGGAATAGAGGCCATAACTGAACCAAAGATTCCCGAATATACTACTGATGCGCCCATCGAGCCACTTTGGTCAATACATAGTACTACATCCTTTAACGATGATCTTTTTCTGCCATAACCAATTTTAATTTCCGGGATGATCGTTTTATAATCCGGCTGATAATGTTTTAAGTTTTTTAAAATTGTATTGTGCCAGTTGATTTCATTATGCCTCGGCCTGTGGTTGCGAACACTCCTGTTCAGGCTTCCTGTGATGGCTTGTTGCATCGGGCTGGCGAGTTTTCGTAATAAATCATCCACTACTTTTTTGACTACCTGTCTCGCCGTGTCTTTTGTCTTATCGGGAATTACGCGACTCAATGTCATTAAGGTGGCGACTATGTGCACATCCGGCTCTATGTTTTCAAGCATCTCTTTTTCAAACAACATCTGGGTAAGATTCAATCGCTTCAATGCATCCTGCTGCATAACCTGCACGACGGTGTTTGGGAAAAAACTCCGGATGTCTCCCAGCCAGCGACTAACGTTTGGTGAAGATGGTCCAAGCCCACCGCTTCTATCGCTGTCATACAATGCCGATAAAGTTTTATCTATTTGTATATCTGTGGGATTTAGCCTGAAACCAGTTCCATCATTTTGGTCGCTCCCTAAAATCAGCCGCCACTTACGGATGTCTTGTTCGTCTGTCATTTTGAAATTGATTCAAAAAATTATTGCGTCCCTTTATTTCTTAATTATTCAAACAGAAATCTTAATACATTTCGCATAACAAAAGCATTTATGCTTTACCGTAACCTAATAATTCCATTATTATTGGTATACCTCTTTTCGCTCTTTCCGTATCAAAATTCATTGCTGTTTCCGGCATCAATATTTTTTTACCGGTTCCTTGTTTTGCCTTTTCTCCAATCTTTCTTCTTTCAGGATTTGTAAATGTGCTGAAAGTTCTTCTCAACAAGGGAAGTACCTGCATAAATAATTCATCGTCGAGTTGTATCACCCAATTGTTCACCATTTGCCATAAATCATCATCTATAAGAAGTATTGTTCCGCTTCCTTTTAAAAACCCTTCCAGCCAGGCAGCAGTTTCTGCAACGGGTAAGGCCTTGCTAAGGCTGCTGTAAAATAAGAGGTACAATGGTTCGCCGGATATTTCTTTTGCATCCATAAGCTGGCGTAAGGCAAAACCACGCATCATAGGCGCTGCATTTGACTGATGCGTTATTTTAGCAAGGCTGAGGTACCATTGATCGGTGTAATTTTTATCATTTAGTAATTTAATACTTTGATTAATGCTGCTACAATCAATAGTAAGCGCTTCAGCTATATCCTCACTAATTCCGCAACATGCGGAAGGCAATCCAATGCAAACTCTTGTTATCATACTTTCCGCGATATGCCGGACCATGTCAGCATCAGTTTTTCTGACGTTGCCATAACGCATAATATTTACAAGGCCCGGCAATACTTTTACAAGTTGAATTACATCATTCGTGGCAGCAGCCATGTTATTAATTCGCTGCGCAATGGCTGTTGCGGCTTTTGTAAGATCAGCAGGAATTACTTTCTGCAACAATTCAGTTATGTTTTGCAAAGAATTTTCTTCATTACATTGATGGATAAGCCAGGCATTTGACGCTTCCTCCAGCGTATTACCCCACACGCCTTTTTCAATAATGTTTATAATGAATGAAGGATCCCATTGCAAACGCCACTGTTCTTTAAAAGTTCCTTTGCCGCTTACTTCGTAACTATTGCCCCAGGATATTCCCAGTAATGAAAGACGATGCAGGAAAATACTTCTTTCCAGATCATTCTCTTTTCTTAGGTCGAGCATATAATCTTTCCAGTCGGCATTCTGTGGCAACCGTAGTTTCTTCTGAAGCTTTTCTATATCCAATTGGAGCGGAGGCTTTGGAATATCTAAAGGCACTTCCCCGATCTTATTACTTACTATAAGTTTTTCGTCTATCAGTTGCAGTAAGATCGATTCACCGTTGCATAGCACGCTTAGTGTTGCTTCATTGAGTTCTTCCAAACCTGCTTTTGACAGGCCTCGCAGCGATGCCAGGGATTCCGCTAAACGAACAGCTTCTATAACGTGCGCCACGGAAGTATCCATTTGATTTTCACGAAATAGCTTTGCTACTTTCGCCATCCACCTGGTTCCATCGTCTTTGGGAAATTGCCATAAATGATCGTACCATCCGGGCGAATTGATACCCGCTCCATAACCACTATAAAAACTCAACCGGCTATAAGTCCACGGTATCCACGTACATTCTATTTTTACTTTTGGTAAATTTTTCAGCAGTTCGGTATCTTCTTTTTGTTTAGGCATATTCATCAATACCGGTGCATGCCAGGCCCCACAGATCACCGCGATATTTTGAAACATTTCTTTTTCGGCCTGCCTGATTATCTTTCGCATGTAAGCTTCACGAAGTAATTCTACCCTGTCTTCTTTTTCGGGTATGGATTCCCGTAATGCCTGCATCGCTTCCTGAACTGCAGCAAAAACTTCTTCATTACTTACCCTGTTTTCAAAAGTATGTTCCCACCATTTTTCATTATCATCATAGCCGGCGGCATCTGATAAGTAAGATACCGGGTTGCGCTTTATTTCAATCAAAATATTTTCTTCCTGGTTGGTATCATTTCCCGGAGCGGAATTACTTATGCCAGGTGGCGTTTCATCTTTTTCTTTTTGCTGTTGTTTATCTTCCTGCTCTATTGCGAATGAATTTGCTAAAGGCAGATCCATGAAGCGCACATGGATATTATTAGCATGTGCATATTGAATAGCGTTCCATTCCGGGGAAAATTCTGCGAACGGGTAAAAAACAGATTGCTGAATATTATCTGCCTGGTAAGCCAGTATGGCAACAGGTGGTTTTAATTCTTTGTGATTCACCCATTGCAAAAGCGCATCCCCTTCCGGTGGCCCTTCTACCAAAACGATATCCGGCTTTAACTCTTCTAAGAAATGTTTTACATTTCTTGCAGAGCCTGGTCCGTGATGCCGTATGCCTAAAATATGAATCATTATATTAAAAGTGTTTTATAGAAGCAAGAGCTTTTAAACTTTTTATTATCATTTAAATGAAATAAACTTTCTATTCCAAATCCCTGCAGGCACGATAAACATCTTTCCAATCGTCTCTTGGCTTTACCACTGTTTCCAGGTATTCTTTCCAAACAATTTTATCCTGAACAGGATCCTTTATAATACTTCCAACAATCCCGGCCGCAAGATCTGCAGCTTTCAACTGCCCGTCACCAAAATAAGCGGCCATTGCCAACCCATTATTTACAACCGAGATTGCTTCCGCCGTACTCAACGTTCCGGACGGTATTTTCAATTTTGTTTTGCCATCAAGTGTTACTCCATTTCTAAGTTCCCGGAAGATGGTGACAATCCTGCGTATCTCCTGCAATGCAGGTTTTTCGACCGGCAGCTCCATAACTTTTTCAAAGCTCTCGACTCTTCGTCTCACAATATCAATCTCTTCATCCATATTATCAGGAACAGGAAGTATTACCGTATTAAATCTTCTTTTTAATGCGCTGGATAAATCATTCACGCCCTTGTCCCTGTTGTTGGCCGTTGCTATTACATTAAAGCCTCTCACCGCCTGCACTTCTGTATTCAATTCAGGAATGGGCAAAGATTTTTCGGAAAGTACTGTTATCAAAGTATCCTGTACATCTGCAGCGATCCTGGTGAGCTCTTCTATACGAACAATCTTACCATCCTTCATGCCACGCATTACGGGAGTTTCTACCAGGGCTTTTTCACTCGGGCCTTCTGCTAACAATCTCGCATAGTTCCAACCGTAACGGATTGCTTCCTCGCTGGTACCCGCAGTTCCTTGTATGATCATTGTGCTATCACCGCTAATTGCTGCTGCAAGATGTTCGCTTACCCAACTTTTTGCGGTACCGGGTAATCCATATAGCAGCAAGGCTCTGTCGGTCGTAAGGGTTGCAACAGCTATTTCCATTAATCGTTTGCTGCCGATATATTTTGGTGATATTTCAAAACCGTTTTTTAATTTACCTCCCATAAGATAGGTAACCACAAACTGTGGCGTTAGCTTCCAGTTTGTTGGACGTTTACCCGTATCTGCTTTATCTAATTCTTCCAGTTCCTCGGCAAAAATTTGTTCCGCATGACCTCTTAAGATGGTTGACATAATTTGTATTTAATTGATTTATTGAAAAGCCCTTATTGTTTGAATTTTAAGCGTAATAAGTTTAATGATGTACTCGCTCATTTTGCTCCATGAATCACGAAGGTGCTCTTCCCGGGGAGTACATTTTTCCAATAATGCCACAGCCTGAACGGGTATTAGATGAATGTGCTGATTATAAAATGAACGGTTATAATTGTAATAATTTCCTGCAGTGTACCTGAATATATTTTTAGTCAATTCTGTACTCCATTCCTCCTCTCTTTGGAGAGAATAGCGCGTGATACTTTCTTCGTTACCGGTAAAAAATTTATTGCTATAAAATTCCTGTTCCTGCAAAGGCAGCAAAGGAACTATATCGAGATAAAATATTTGAGAATTCTTCATCAACGCGTTGGCCCAATTGACATCCCGGAATTGTACAGTAGCGATTACTATTGCCGGTATAAATTTTTTCGTTGTGTCTTCTTTTTGAAATAGCTGTATAATTTCAGCAGGCGTTATTAAAAAATGTTTTTCCCAAAAAACTGGTGGTACAAATTGCATTACCTGGAAAATCATGAATTCATCGTCATTAAATTCTTTCCGGTTACTCAGCTTTTCTATTCCCGATTTAAAAATATTTTCATCAACAGCATCGGGTAGTTTGAAATCCAGAAGCGTTTTAGATGATAAGCCTAATAGTGCTCTTTCTTTTTTTACCGTTACGGCCTGCGTTAGGAATTGCTGGTATTTTTGAACAATTGCTGAAGCAGGAATTTGTTTCAGGAGTTGCAAAGCCTGGTCCTTTACCTTTTGGCTTTTTTCATTCAAAAGAGTTTCCAGCCAATGTACATCATCGTTTGAAAGATTGATGGAAAAAGCGCCAAGCAAATCAGTTTTCATGTTTGCATTCTCAACTGCCCATGTAGCTTGAAGCCATTCCCTTGCCTGTGCGGCATCCGAACTTCTTAATTGTTGTAACACATTTTTCCTTTCAGCGGGAGTTCCCGTTTGCCAAAGCTCTTCAGCATTTGCTTCCTTCGCAAAGTTCCAGTCTTTATTAAACTGGCTTACCCATGCGCCACGCTTTCCGATGCATTGCTGCACCAATGATTTTATATGCTTATGCTGTAAACTTTTATCAAGTAATGTGGGTATTAAACCAGGAATTATTATTTGTTTTTTTCGTACGCACAGTTGTAACCATATTTTCAGGAGGCCGATGCTGTCTTCAAATAAAATTTCTTTTAGTGCCTGTACAGCATTTGCATTGCAATAATCTTTTTCTTCGGCAGGCGCAAGCGATAGACCGGCATCGGGTTGATGATCGGGAGCTACGCCGCATTGACGATAGTTGAACGCAATTGCTATTTTTTGTAAAAACTTTTCTTCAGCATCAATCTTCTGATTTGCATTGATTAGCTGGATAACATCGACCATTTCTGCCGGGAATTCATCTTCCCCAACATCCTTCCTGTTGGTGCCGAGCATAGCGGTTTGAATAATGTTATTCCAGAATTTCATAAACCTCTTACTGTATTTTATTTAATTGTATGAATGAAACTCTTTGCCATGAATCTTTCACCTGGATCTTTAATTTACTATTGTGTAATCATCATTAGTCCAAATCCCCAGGGGTTCAAATATATTTTCCTTTCCAATAACTGTCATGTCTAAAGGCTTTCCTCCGCTTAATGATAAAATTGTATAAAGATGTTTGTAAGTTTCTTTTAATTGAACGATGTTTTGTTCAACATCTGCCAACCACCATTTTTCAGCAAACTGAACGGGAGTAATATTTTGGATAATAAACGGCCTCTCGGAGCGAAAAGGCAAACCCGTATTTAATAATGTTTCTGTTTCAGCAACCTCCTTCCAGTTTTTGAATGGTGTTATATTGTGGCTTGCTGTTGAAGAAATTTGTTTTTTGATAATGGCCCGCAACGGTTGCGCTGATTCATAAAATATTAATTCTGCTTCAGGCACCATTCCCGGTGTTAGCGAAAAGCTGATTCCCTGTCCGCGAACTATAAACTGTAACACCAAAGCATAACGATGCGTATTTGTTCCATATAGCCAGTTCCGCTCTGTTACAAGGCCATCCTCTTCTGTTGTTTGTTTACCTAATACGAACCATAGATCATTTACACCGATTTGCTGTTTTAGTGTTTCTGTCGCCTGCGTAAAGCCAATAGCCGTGCGTATATCCTCAAGCAATAGTGGGGAAAGATTTCCTTTATTTTTAAAACCGGCAATTACCAGATAAATACGAGCCAATTGGTCCATAAATTTTGATTGCCAGCCTTCAGAATAAAAATTGACATTGCCGAGATTTTTAACTATACCAGCTAAACCGGGCGCTTTAGCATCAATCAGACGCTTGCTCATACTCACGAAAGATTGTGCTCCTTTTTCCGGGATCAAAAGAATGCCATTCCTTACAATGTCCTTCATCCATAAAAGCAATTCATTGATACCATCTTCAACAAGATTTTCCCTTGCTTCCCGGCGCCTGGCCTGCGCTGCTTCGTCTACCGGTTTTTCTTTTTCAATAATTTTAGTGTCATCTTTTTCTGTCCTCTTAGTGACCCACTCGTTAACCCAATCAGGTGCTTTACTGACAGTGAAAAGACCTCCGTTTTTTGAATAAAATAATAACAGGCCAAGACCATGTTTGCAGGGAAACTTACGACTGGGACATGAACATTTAAAAGCAATATTATTAGTATCAACCTGTGTTCTGTAAGGTTTGGCTCCGCTACCCTGGCATTCGCCCCAAAGGGCTTTATCATTCACTCCAAAGGTTACCCATTTACCGGCATTGCTTAACTCCCTCCCTGATTTTTTTGAAGATTCATCAGGCGCTAAGGCGAGTATTTGTTCTTCAGTTAGTTTCAAACAAAATGTTTGATATGAAGTTAAGGGATGAGGGCAAAGAGGGCAATTTTTTTTGAAAAAATCTCTGTGATATGTAGTTCAACGATGTATCGGATTCTACCTTGCTAAGCTCATTTTGATTGTTTTTGATTTCATTTTAAGTAGTCCCGACAGGAATCGAACCTGTATCTAAAGTTTAGGAAACTTCTATTCTATCCATTGAACTACGGGACCAAAAGGATTGCGAAATTAATGGTTTTCATTTTAAAAAAATTCCTCTGCAATACTTCCTTTTTAGTGATGAAATAAAAATCCGGCTACATAAGCAGCCGGATTTTTTTCTCATTAATATAAATAATTTTAAAGAGTTGACATATCTATCACAAACCTGTACCGCACATCTCCTTTTAGCATACGCTCATATGCCTCATTAATATCCTTTATATCGATCACTTCTACATCGCTTACAATATTATGTTCTGCACAATAGTCCAGCATTTCCTGGGTTTCAGGAAGACCCCCTATTAAAGAACCGGCAATCGATTTTCTTTGAAATATAAGATTAAAGGCGGGTATTTGGGCCGGGGTTGGAGGAGCACCTACGCATACCATTTTACCATCTCTTTTTAGCATGCCCAGGTAAAGATTATAATCGTGTTCCGCAGAAACGGTATCCAATATAAAATCATAATAGCTGGTAACACTTTTCACCTGCCCAGGATCTGATGTCAAAATAAATTTATGGGCTCCTAATTCTTTTGCATCTTTTTCTTTTGAAGGAGAATGACTTAGCATAGTAACTTCAGCACCGAAAGAAGCGGCTAGTTTTACGGCCATATGACCAAGGCCACCAAGGCCTACCACGCCTACTTTATCACCCTTTTTTACATTCCAATGTTTTAGGGGGGAATAAGTGGTAATACCGGCGCAAAGCAGTGGAGCAACGCCCTCCAGCGGAAGATCTTCCGATACTTTTAAAACGAAATCCTCATGAACGACTATTTGCTTGCTGTAGCCCCCAAAGGTAATTCCGCTGCCGTCTCTTTCTTTTCCGTTGTAAGTACCTACCCAGCCAACTTCACAATATTGCTCAAGGCCCTGCTTACAGCTATCGCATTCACGACAGCTATCTACCAGGCAGCCTACACCCACCAGGTCACCTTCTTTATATTTTGATACTTTATCGCCTGTTTTGGTAACACGGCCCACTATTTCATGACCGGGTACTACAGGGTAAGTTGTATTGCCCCATTCGTTGCGGGCAGTATGAAGATCGCTATGGCAAACTCCACAGTATATAATATCAATCTGTACATCGTGGGGTTTTGTGTCTCTTCTATCAATGGAAAACGGAGCTAAAGGAGCCGTTGCTTCCTGCGCCGCGTATGCTTTTATTTCTGACATTTTTATAAAATTTTTACTTCTAACAAAATTAAACATTAATTGTTGGGAGTATGAGGTTCGCGTTTATCAAACCAAGACTTTTCAATACCTATATCTTTGCGATCAAAAAAAATAAAATTATGGCGTTGCTTTTTGACCCACTAAAAATCGGGAATGTTGAGCTAAAGAACAGGCTGGTTGTTTCTCCGATGTGCGAATACTCAAGCGAGGATGGGTTTGCTAACGATTGGCACCTCGTGCATCTCGGAAGCCGCGCTGTCGGGGGTGCCGGCCTCATATTTACGGAGGCTACCGCCGTTTCCGCTGAAGGAAGAATAACACCGGATGATCTCGGCATATGGAAAGATGAACATATTGAGTTTCTTAAAAGGATTACCACATTTATTAAACAACATGGTGCAGTCCCCGGAATTCAACTGGCGCATGCAGGCCGCAAAGCAAGCCACTTGAGCCCCTGGAAAGGTGGTAAGGCGCTTGGCGAAAATGAGGGAGCCTGGGAGGCTTTAGCTCCATCTGCCCTGGCCTTTAAAGAAGGCGAACCACTACCGAAAGAGATGAGTAAGAATAATATTCATCAGTTAATAAATAATTTTACGGATGCCGCGAAACGGGCAATGTCTGCAGGTTTTAAAGTAATTGAAATTCACGCGGCACATGGATACCTGATAAATGAATTTCTATCGCCACTCAGCAACAAACGAACTGACGAATATGGAGGCTCTTTTAAAAACAGAATAAGAATATTATTAGAAATCGTAGAGGTAATAAGAAAAGTAATCAAGGAAGAAACACCATTGTTTGTTCGCATATCGGCTACAGACTGGGTTGAGGGCGGGTGGACTGAGGACGACTCAGTTTCCCTGGCAAAAATCTTAAAAACAAAAGATGTGGATTTGATCGACTGTTCATCAGGAGGAAATTCAATTGAACAAAAAATTCCGGTAAAACCCTTATACCAGGTACCTTTCTCAGAAAAGATTAAAAAGGAAACGGGAATGCTCACCGGCGCTGTCGGCCTTATTACAACTCCGGAAGAAGCAGAAGGTGTTTTACAAAATAACCAGGCAGACTTAATAATAATGGCAAGACAATTTTTGAGAGAGCCCTATTTTCCATTGCATGCTGCCGCACAACTTGGCGCGGATGTAATGTGGCCAGTGCAATACGAAAGAGCAAAGAAATGATTCATGAAATCACACATTAGCATTTGCTGTTTTCTACAAAAGGCCTTTCAGCGCTTATTAAAAGAATTAATTTTTCCCATAAAAAAACTCCCGGAAAACGGGAGCAATAATAGCATTAAGATATTTATTAAAAAAATTACCGGGCAGTATCTTTTTTGTCTTTTGACTTACCAATAATGTACCCGCCCGCAGCACCAAGAACACCACCTATCACAGCGCCTGTACCTTTCTTTTTGCTAATGATGGCACCACCAATAGCGCCTGCACCCGCGCCTATAACGGCACCCTTTGCAGCGTTACTCCATCCCTTCTTTTCCTCGGCAACTGCAGGAGCCGGTTCATTCACTGCTACTGGTTGTGTTGCTACCGTATCTACTTTCGTTTGAGATGCTACGGGAGCGGTAACGGGGATTGGGGTGGTTTTTACCTTTGGTTCATTCTTCGTTACGACTTTAGCTGGTTTTGCCTCATTAGCAGCGGGCATCACTATCGCGGCTTCTGTATTAACTGCGGTGGCAGTATCAGTCAATACACTATTATCATAATTTGATGTAGTGTCTGCTACTATTTCTTTTTTGATGTCTGAATCTGACCTTGAATTACTATTACATGCTGAAAGTGATAGAGCAACTACAATTGCTGTGGTTAAGAATTTCATAACTGGATTTGTTTTTTTGATTTTTAATTCAAACGTAATTAATTCATTTATATTTTGGAAAATCTGCATTTTCACTAAGCGATCCGGTTCCCGGAGTAATCTTAATCGTTCAATTTTTATCAAAACTGAACGATTTCGGAATGCGAAAATGGGCCATGGGCAAAAAAGAAAACACATCACATACCTGGCAAAACTCAATTCCCATGCGCTGCATGTCAAAATAATTATTGCAATGTCCGCGTTATCCAATCATTCATCAATACCCTAACCAATTTTTATGAAAAAACTATGTAGCGTTCTATTCGCTTTCTTTGCGTTAAGTGTTTTTGCGCAAAACAAAAATTCCCAGGTTAAAACAATTTCAACCTTCAATACGGACATTGAAAAAGTAGCCAGGGATTATTATGACCACTTTGCCAGCATCATGGGCGAAAAAATTTCAGAAACGGAAAATATGATTGAATATTCGAGCAAGATAAATCCTGAGGGTGCTCTTGAAAGTACCATAATGCAAATTAAGAGCCTGGATAATTCTTATAGCTGGCAGGCCTTAATGCTCGATACCGAAGATTATAAACAAGCAGTCGCTAAATACAAGCAAATATACAGCCAGCTCAACGGAACAAAACTTTCCCTAAACGATGGCAAGACCTATAGATTAAAAGGATTTTATGACATGCCAGATGAAAAAAAAGCCTCCGCCTCATCATTAATAGGCCTCGATGTGAGCGAAAATAATTTACATCAATTTAAAATTGAAGTTGCTCTTAATTATACCATGCCGGAGTGGAGTGTTAAAATTTATGTGTATGAAAAAGAAGCTGATGAAGATATGCGACCAACTGTTAGCAATGATTATTAAGTCCAATTACTACAACTAATTTTATTTTTTCAAACGTTCATAGTATTCAACTCCCGTAGTTCCATCTGCATTTTGTATCACTTGTGTGTATTTATCTGTTCCATCCATTTTTATAGCAACGTCAAAAGTATGCCCTGCTATTATAGCAGATGAAGCGTTAAGATCAGTTTCCTTTATTAAAGAATCACTCTCCCATTTAAAGGTTCCAAAACCAATACCTGTGTTACTCCTTAAACTGGAATCTTTTACAGATTGCCCAAACATGAAGTAGCCAGCGTAGTAAGCCTTGTATTGGGTTCTGTTATTTAATACAGAGTCATTTCCCTTTACGACATAAGATATTACTTCTTTCCAAACACCATCCAACGGAGTCTTGGCAGAATCAATTCCAACGGTCTGATATTCTTCCGTAAGCTTATTTTTTTGCCCCTGAACAATGATTTCAGGTATAAACTGATTATACCCATCCTGAGTCTTTTCAACATCCAATTTATATACCGCGGGCGTGCCAATTGATGTATCCCGTGCACTATATATTACATTCTCGTTCACTGTTCCTTTATCTGTTGTATAAGAGCCTACGCCAAAAGCAGAAACTGAATCCTGTGGATTCACCTGCGAATACATGTAAAAAGCATCTGTGTAAATTTTGAGCTGTTTCAAGCTGGTGAGCTTTGTTTCCTTATTAGTACTGTCAGTTAGCGTTTGGGAGATCATTAGGTAGGTTCCTGGCATATCAGGGGTTTCCTTTGTACTGTTGCAACCGAATAGGGTGACGATTAAAAAACATATTATTATACTTTTCATAATTATAAGTTTTAATCTGTATTCAAAGTAATTAAAATTATTGATAACTACAATTATATCAATGTTTATTTGCAGCAACAATATGCTAACAGTTCTATTTAACCGTTAGGATAAAAACGCCGCAAAAAATATGCAAATTCTTTGCCTTCAGGGGTGTTTATTATAGAAAGTTTCGTCTCAAAACCTTAACGTCAATATCTGAAATCAGGTAGTATCAATTGACAGAAGGATAACCCTTAGCTAACCAATCCGTTTTAAGATTATGTGGTAAGTTAAGGAGGTGGTAATTGATAAAGTCCTGGCTTTTTAAAAAAGCTATAGCAGGACGCACATTAGGGCAGTGATCAAATGGGCAACATCCGCAATACAAAACAATATTCGCAGATTTTGGCAGCTTGCCTACCTGTTCTTTAAACTTTGTCATATTTTCTTCATCCTTTACCATCCCAATGTCGATGGAATGTGGAATCACAGCTCCCGGTCCGACACTAATTATTATGGGCAAGTCTTTGTCTGCAGCGATTATTCTTGCCAAAGTTGCAGGTTCTATTAATTGACTTTTTGTCCAGTTTTCGGGGTTTTGAGCAGGCGAACTTTTGCAGGATACGAGGAGCATCAAAAGCACGAGGCCGTTGATATAGAAATGTTTTTTCATAAACGTAAAGATACGACTTCAGGAGTAAGCAACGACGAATGAAAGATCAGTAATTTAGAATTGCAAACGGATTATTGTAAAGGTTCATCACTATCTACATAAAATCATAATCAAGTACGCGGCGAAAATACTTTTTATCCTGGATGATCCATGTTACCTCGTAACTACCCGTGTTGTCTTTAGAAAAAATATATAGGTATACTCTATGGCCATCTTTGGAGCGGTAAATACCATTACGTGAGCGTTGTACTCCATTGTCACTATAAGTAAAGTTTAAATTATAAATATCAAAATAGGCCACCGGAGGTATATCCACCGTATCATTATCGATGGTCATTGTTATGTTGCTTACGTACCTGAAAGGCATGCTTCCATAACCACCGTAGTATGTTTTCTTATCAATTCTCGTAAGGTATTTTTCGTCGTAGGTAAATTTATGTTTAGAGGGATCAAAAGGCATCGTGGTAATGGTAGCTTTAATGCCATCCCCGTCGAAGGTCATATAATCGGAACTAAACGAAGTGAACGGAATTTTTTTGAATTCCTCTTTGCCTACACTTTCCCCAATGCCGGATATCGTAAATGCTGAAAGGTCGCTGCGAATTTCTCCTTTAGGAAATTTTGCAAATGATTCAGTCTTTCGCCTGGTATCCTGGTAGTCCAATTCACGTTGAGCGCTACATGTAATTCCGTAAAAAATTCCTATTGCAATAAAAAAGATTTTCATAGTGTCTGTTTCTGTGAAGCTTAAAAATAAAAGAATGAAGGTTAAGAAAAATAAAAATTACAAAAATGTTTTTTATCAATTTTCATTAAGAGGTTCATTAAAAAAGTCATCCACTTTTTTGTTGAATTCATCCTTATGCTCCTTCAAGGTTGCGTGGCCGGAATTAGGTACAATCCACAGTTCACTCCCCGGAATATTTTTAGAAATTAGTTTTGTGTGTTCAGTAACTATCACATCATGGTCACCTCCGATGATCAACGCAGGGCATTTAATAGATTGAAGCGACGACAGAGAAATATGAGGCTGTTGCCAGTCAAGCAAAAATAACTTACGGTAATTTCTTTCCTTTGCTGTAGCAGGCTTTGTATCTTTTAGAGAATCAAAAATTTCCTCTTCATCCTTCCATTCCGATGGGATAATGGCAGTAGAATCAGGCCACAAATTCGCCCCGGTCGCAGCAAACTTAATTACTTTACCGGGATGGCGCATGGCAAGAAGTATTGCATTAATGCCGCCATCACTCCAGCCTATTACATAAGCGGAATCAATGTGCATGGCATCTAGTAATGCTGCCTCATCATCTGCCATCATTTCAAAACTCAGCGAATCTCTATCATCTTCTGTTTTTCCCTGCGCCCTGCTGTCTGCAATTATTACGTGATACTTTTGCGAGAAATAAGGAATATTGCTTGAAAAACTTTTTATACTTCCGCTATTTCCATGTATCATAAGTAAAGGCATTCCGTTCCCGTAAGTTTCACAGTAGACTTTTATTCCGCGGATGTCGTAATATTTTCCTGCCTTAGCATTATTCCCGTAATCTATTTTTTTTGCTTTGCAGCCTATTGAAATAATACTTCCCAGGATAATGGCAAATAAAAAAAATCTTTTTTTCATAATTGAAAGGTGTAGAGTAAAGAGGTATACATAAACGTGATAGCTAAATTTCGGCTTGTTATGAATCTAAAAATCCCAGGCTAATTTGCTTGTTCATTTCCCGTAAATTTTAATGAGTGTACTTATGTGCTAAAGCAAGAAGATCAATAATTTCAAAAGGCTTCAAAATAAAATCATCGGCACCGCATTCAAAGGCAATTTCCTTCGTATCCCTGTTTGCTGAAAACATAACAACCGGAATTCCCTTGGTAGATGGATCAGATTTTAATTCTTTGCATATTAGTTTACCATCTATACCAGACATCCAAATATCAAGAAAAATCATATCAGGGTGTTGTTTGCAAAGTGTTTTTACTTTTTTCCCATCCATAGTCGTTATCACAGAAAAGCCATCATCTTCGAGTAAAATTTGCATAACGTCAACTATCCCTGGGTCGTCATCAGCAACGAGGATTTTTTTCATGGTATATCTGTGATTTTGATTTCAGAAGCATCGATTTTTCCGTTCAACTTGTAGTTGTAAGGTAATTCAAAACAAAATGTAGAACCCTTTCCTTTTTCACTTTGAACCCATATGCGGCCACCCTGCCTTTTCACAATTTCATGAGAAATATACAATCCTAATCCAATACCCGGAAAGGTTTGATAGTCGGGGCCACTGACCCTGTAAAATCGTTGAAAGATCTTGTCCTGGTTTTCCTGGGCAATTCCAACGCCGTGGTCCTCTACGCAAAGCTTTACACCATTTTTATTAAGCAAAGTAGAAATATTTATTTGTCGTGAAGCCGGTGAATATTTTATTGCATTTGTAATGAAATTGGTCAGCACCTGCCCAATGCGTTCCCTGTCGCCAAAAATATGTTCGGTTTCATCCAGCTTTAGCTCAATTTGATGATCACTCGTTGTTCGTTGCAGTTCTTCCACCACTTCTTTCACCAAGTCGTTAAAATCATAAAAACTCTCCTCGAAATGAAGCCTGCCTCCTTCAATTTTAGTTACATCAAGCATATCCCCGATAAGCCCTACTAATTTGTTCAACTGCTGATCCATTTTTTCGATCATTATGGCAGATGATTCATCACCTTCTTTGCGAAAACGTTTTAATAAAATTTGCGCATAAGCTTTTATACTCGTCACCGGAGTTTTTAATTCGTGTGTTGCGACACCCACAAAATCATCTTTCTGCCTCTCTAGTAATACCCTATCAGTAACATTTCTAAAATTTGAAACCAATCCTTTTATTCCTTCGTGATTTCTCATATTTGTCGCTGTATTTTCTATCCAAGCCCAGCTTCCGTTTTTATGAAGGCACCTGTGCAATAGGGTTTGCGATTTTCCCGGCGATTGTAATATTGCTGTATATGCTTTTTCCACCATTTCTTTTTCATCGCCGTGGATTTTACTCCATGCATTAATTTTTTTGCATTCATCAGGTGTGTAGCCCAAAACTTTCTCAGTTGCCGGACTTGCATATATAACATATCCTTTCCTGTTAAGCACAACGATGGCATCGTTACTATTCTCTATCATTGCCTTAAATCTCTCTGCTCTTCTCCGTACATTTCTACTGGCTCTTGTTACCGCACCGCTTAGGGAAATAAGCAGCAAACATTCTACAACAAATAGACCTAACTGGAACCCCTGGTGCCTATCAAGTGAAAATGTGTGAAAAGGAAATAAAAAGTAATAATTGCTTAACAATGCCGAGGCTATGGTAGTAAAAATTCCGGGGCCAACTCCGCCAAACCCTGTAGCTAATATTACAATAGCAAAATATAACACAAAGGGCACCTCGTCACCAATGATCTTAAAATTTGCAAGCTTTATCATTGTGACGATTGCTAATAGTAAAATACCAAAGCCATATTTCACATACCATTTACGCTTCAGCATTGCCCTATCGCTCCAAAAAAAGTAGTTAATCCTTTTGGCAAATGCCAGATAATATTGCAGCGAAGTTTTAATCATCATAAATTAATGATAATAACAGATAATTCTAATTAGCAGTAGTCGAAATTGAAACCTGGGGTTAAAAGAAATCTGTTATAAAGTGAATTCCGCATAAATATATAAATTTAAAAAATCCTGTTAACTTATTATCCCGGATTATAGAAATTTGTCTCCCGATTTTATACTAGTACTACTACTTAGAAAAAATACTAATTATTAAAAATTTATTTTAGGATTTTGAAAAACTAAGAATTCATTCCTTCGGTGGCTTATATTTTTTAAGGCGTTTTCTAGTTAATAATACTACTACGGGAATGACGTAAAAACTGTACAAAACATACATCGTATTACCTGGAAAAATAAGAGTCACTAACCATGCTAACACAATCGCAATAGTTAGTATTATAGCACTGTATTTACTTTGTAGAAAAATATAATTTTTTTCTACCTCAAAACCTACTACACTAACCTTCGAACTTTTTTTAAAAAGATAAGAGCAAATGATAAATTGTGCAACCATCACACACCAGATGTTGATGATGTAAATTAAAACCGGAAGTAAAAAGTGTGGACGAATATTCTCGGTGAGCCCCGAAGCCGTGAATGGAAAACAAACAATAAAAAAAAGAAAAACAAGGTTACGAACTATCACTGCGTTATTGTACTTCTCGAGATATTTGAAGATTTTAAGGTGCCTCGCCCACATGGCACCGATAAAAAAGAAGCTTAGAATAAATCCTAAAAACCGGATGAGAACCGGCTTGAATAACTCTTGTATTTCAGCCGTGGTAGCAGTTCTGGGCACTTCAGGGAATTTAATTTCTATAATTAGAAGTGTGATTGCAATAGCGAAAACGGCATCGCTAAAAAGAATCATTCTTTCTAATTCAAATTCTTTATGTAGTTCGGTTTGCTGTGCTGACATAGAAAAAAGTTAAAGCTGTATAAATAAAATTAAATCTAAGGTTTCATTTTTTCAGCAATAAAATATTTTTTCAATTGCACTTACTTTTTATTCAGTCATATTTTAAAATAAACTGAAAAGGATTTGTTTGGAATCTAAAAATCCAAATTATTTTTCCAAAAGATATTTACCATAAATCCATCCTTCTATATCATTGAGGCCATGAACAGTATCAATCACCTCAACAAAACTCCAGTTAGCATCTTTTTTTAAGATATATACTTTTGTGTTTTTAGGAAGTGGCTTGGTAATAGGATCAAACTGCGTTCCAGCGCCTGACCGGATATTTACAATTGCAGAAGTCGCATAAATTGTTTCTGTACTATCTTTTCTTCCCATTACTTTAGAGCGAAAGCTTGACATAGGAAATGCCGGTCCCGGATCAGATTTTCTATGAGGCGCTATATCTTCATGCCCAACCACATCTTTTAAAGTATAAGCCTTTACCAGTGCAGATGCGACTTCTACGGCAACCTGTAGTTGTATATCAGTATAAGATTGCCAACCGCTCTCCGTTGTGTCGTTTTTGTGTTTCGCGATAATCACTTCGCTATCCGCAACAGCTCTTTTATCCACCGGGCAGATCCATACACTGCCTGATTTTGCAAGTCGCCCGCCATTTACGAGCTCTATCCCTATTGCATACTTATTCAAACCGACTAATCCATTCCAACTACTTAAGCCCGCATGCCAGGTAACTATATTAAATGGAGCAAATTGTACAACAGAGCCATCCCTGTCTATTATTATGTGGGCGGAAGCTTGTGCCACTCTGCTTAAAAACCAACTTACTGATCCCTTTGCCTGGGTTGCCGCGGTATAATGCATTACAAGATATTGCGGAATATATTTTCCGCCTTTATTGGGAGTAGGCTTATAATCAACCTGCTTGTTAGAATTGTCGAATAAAAAATGATTTACGATTTTCATAAAAAGAATTTAATGGTTAAAAAATATTCAGCTTTAGCTATGTCCGTTACTTACCCCGCTTTATCTCCCTTGAGATACTTTCCTGTTACACGCTGGAAGGCATCTGATGTGTTTCTTCCTGCAAAACCATCTACCCTCAATTGTTGTCCTACGCCGTTCAACAGCTTCTGTAATTGTTCTGCATTAAGATGATATTTCTTGGGATCATAGATTACTTCGCTTCCCATTTCCTTAATTTGAGATATCCTGTCTAATTCCCCGGCAACTGCAATTTGTAATTCACTCATACGGCGAAGTATAACTGCCGTGCCTACCTGCGAAGAGACTGCCTGCGGATCAAATATCCCATCCTTTACATACTTGCCTTTTGAGTATTGATTTGAACAACCCCACAAGTAGGGTGAGTTGATATTTTTTTTTCGATAACCGAAGCCATTATATTTTTCGAAAGAATACAACATCCCGGCAATACTCCAATCCGTCCATTGTGCAAATCCTTCAACATTCAGCGCATCTGTTGCACTTTCAAAAAAAGTGAAAGGCGGGTTTCTTTTTTTTGGATTCCCTTTTGGCACCTGCACTGTTCGCGCCGTTAACGGATCTCCGTTATGCAAATGCCTGTTAAAATTGCAGCTACTTTCCATGTTGTGCACAATACCAATAAAATACCATGGAACGCCCGTTGCCGCAGAAATTGCTTCGTATTGTTCCTTTCCCTTCATAATAGTTTGAACACATTTATCCAATATGGGATATTTGCTCTCCCTGATAATACAAGTATCAAAAAGATGTTGGTAACCTGTTTTAAAAGATTCAGATAATGCGGGCATAATTTTTAATTTAATAAAAGAAGAAATCAGGAGAGATCCTAGGGAAGCAGTCGCCCGGCATAAAATATTAATCGCGATCTAAGGCCGACCAGTAAATGAATTCATTTTAGAAGAGACAAGTTATGGCTTTTTTGAAATATTTACTTTGAAAAAAAGAATTTACCGGAAATCCATTTATGTAAGGAATACTGCACTGTTGCTTTCTTGTTGCCATACATGTTTCGGCAGTTATGAGAAAAGCATCGCGGAATTGCCATCGATTTATCTTAAAAACATTTTGTTCTCATTTTTCTTTCCTGAATTTTTTAAACAGATCCGGTTTAAACTGGATGCTTCCATCGGGGCCAGGACGGCCTCTTAAATAAATGCTGGCTCCACCTTTTTTATCCGCCCCTTCATTTTCGGGTTTATAATCCGCATCGCGTTTCTTTAAATTCTTAAGCGGAACTTGTATGCTCATATCTGTATTACCCTTCATACTATATAAGCCCTCAACAAATACTGATAGCACAGTGGATTGAATTTCCATGCGATTAATCTTTACTTCCTGGTTCGCGATTTCCAGCCGATCTTTTAACTCAGCAAATTTTATATTTTCAAAATCACGATTTTTGAACAGGAAGTTCTGTAATTTCTTTACGGGTTCAAAATTTATGAGTGCCCCATTTTTTAATGAGAAATCGACATCGCTTACAATGCTGTTAGGATAGGCTTTGCCACTATTGTCAATGCTTAAAGCGGCTGTTACTTTTGCATTTAACCTGCCTGTCAAGTTTTCGGAGGTTATACCATTCTGACCAAAGTTGTTGAACTCTGTGAATATCCGGCTTACATCTACATTAGTAAATACCGCGTCTACATTGGCCTTGGTATAATTATCGTTTTGCGAAATTAACGATCCACTCATGCTCATTCTCCCGCCCGCCTGTTCCATACTTACGTTATCAATAACATATCGGTCCTGTAGCAAAGAAATGCTCGCCTGCACGTCAGATACGGCAAGTTTTTTATAATTCATTTTTGCTGCCTTCAGGTTTACATGCAACCGCCCTCGTTCTAGCACGTCATCAATTTTTTGCGCAATATTTCCTAACTTATTTTTTCCGGATTTTTTGTAAGTACTTTTTTTTCTTGATTGCAAAAGATAAGTGAATGAACTTAAATTTAAGGATGGAGAAAAAATATTCCAATCGATGTTTACTTTATCCGGTTCAGTATTAATCATGGATAAAAGATTATTGGCTTCCCCATCCATTACTATTTTATTATTCAATACCTCACATTGCAGGTTTTCAACAAACACATTTGAGCTTCTAAACGCAAGCTGTCCAGTTACATTTTTTAATTCAACATCCCGCGGCGCATAAAGTATATTCCCATTTTTAAATGCTATCCTTCCATTAATGAAAGAATTGGTATTGTTATTTCTTTCTATCGGGCCCTTATAAGTCAGATCGAGAGCCCCGTCGCCGGATTGTAATTGAATTGGACTGTTTCCCAGCAGCTCATTTAGTTTTATAAGCGGGAAAGACGATTGCAGATCGCAAGTGAGTATGGGTTGGAAAAGATTGAGTATTTCAATGTTTGAAGAAGTAACGGGTAGGTCATTCCACTCTGCGGAGAAATTACTAATAATGATTTTAGAATTTGGATCTCTTCTCGGTAATCCAGGTGTTACTTCATCAGTATAAAAGCCGTTACAACTTGCGTTATCGAAATCAAAAAAAGGTGTCTTTAAATGCGTATCCTTTACATTCCACAAAACATTTATTAAAGGATCGCCGCCATTCAACGGCCCGTTAATGATTGCGTCGGCATCTATTTTCTTGTCAAGGTCAACAATTGATAATGCATCGGCAATTTTTTTTGTAAGCAAAGATTTTACAAACGGATAGGAAATTTCTTTTGTGTGAGCTCTCAGGTTAAATTGTGGATTCGGGCTCTGAAGATCAAAAGAACCGCTTAGATTAAACGGGTGGCCTGATAATTTAATATCTATGCTATCGAATTGCAATTGGTTTAGCTTCTTATCATAGCTGAGATCAAAATCTCCTTCAAAATTTTTTTCTTTAATAAAACTTCCTGCCGGGAGAAAAAACGAAAGGCTATGCACAAGAATTTTTGCCTTTGTAGAGAAGACCAAACTTTCAGTATTCTCATCATCCTCTTTTAGTTTTAATTCATTCACCACAAAATCATGCAGCTTTTCCTTTTGCATATCATTAATAGTAAGCCTTACATTCTTTAATATTATCGACTTTAATTCATTTTTATTGGCTGTTGTTGTCTTACCGGAAACTGAATCTTTTTTCTGCTTAAACAGGTAGGTATTTGTGTAGCCTGTAGTATCGGTAAATAAATAAACAGAGGCGTCTTCAATTCGCAGGCCATTTACAGCCTGTTGTTTTTTTATCAACCCCACTATACTTAATTCTGCAAATACATATTTAGCATTTAAAAAAACATGGTGATGTTGTGCGAACATCGTATCGGTGATCCTTACATTGTTTAGAAGAACGGAAGCGCTTGGAAATGTTCTGAGAAAGCTCAATTCAACATCTCCGATAGTGACGTTCCCGTTTAGCTTCCTGCTAATGTTTTCAGTCACCTGCTTTATAATAGATTTCTTATTTGCTGAAATATAGGCGAATGCTATAATGTATAAGATCATCAGTATGCCAAGGAGTATTCCCAGGACTTTGAGTGTTTTTTTTATGAGTAGGTTCAATGATTTAATTAATATATGAATTTACAGTATAATTTAATGGCAAGACATTATTCTAAAAAGAGGTGCGTTAAAATTCTCCATTCATAAATCCTTATTTTTGGCCAAAAAACAAAATGGCTACAACAAAAATTACAGTGAATAACAATGGTTCTTTAAGGGTCGAGGGAGATTTTGAAATAGTAGATAAAGAAGGGAATCAATATGGATTGCAGGGAAGGGAACTGGTATCCATTTGCCGTTGTGGCCGCTCTCAGAATAAGCCTTTTTGCGACGGATCGCATAAAGGCCACTTCGAGCATGAAGCTATTGCATTTGATTTGCCTCCTAAGAAAACACTTTGATAATAGGGCTTTGGTTGAAGCTATAAACAAGACGGGCAAAGATTATTTTACCATTACTCATTTATCACTTACTGTGGTATCAAAAACAACTGTAGTGGTTTCGCCTTCACGTTTTGCTTTCTTTTTAAAGAAGCCTTTCAGTAAAAAATTATGCTGAACAGCTTCAAGGTCTTCATCCAGCTTTTTTGTTCCTGATTGAAGATTTTTTAAGGTAGCCTTAATATTTGCGGCAGCTTGCTCATCGTGAAGCAACATACCGATGGGAGTTTTATTATTACTTAACCCATCATTCAAATTATTTATCCCCTTATTAAGGCTGATACTTGTTGTTTTTAGATTATTCATCACACTATCCGACGTTATAGCCACCTGCTGCAATTGAGAAACGGTTGCACGTAGTTTGCTGAAAATTACCGTATCAGTTACGAGATCATTAGCCAATGTACCATCGTCGTTAAGCCTGGATGTGTAGGAAGATACATTGGAAGAAAGCTTTTCAAGATTGCCCGAAACTCTTTTCAAAATATCTGATGTTGCATTTAACTGGTCATACAACGTCTCATCAGTTAATAATTTCCCAACAGAACCTTTACCATCTGCAAGACGGCTGCTGATCATTTTAAAATCGTTAGTTATTGCCAACAGATTATCATTATTTTTCGAGAGTGTATTCATCATTTCATCCGTATTCAATAATTTATCATTGTTTAGTACATCACCAGGTTCTAACGTAGGCGAGTTGGCAGTACCGCCATAAATTTCTATTATTTTATTCCCGATCAAGCCATCTGAGCTCAACTTAGCTTTCGCATCTTTTGGAATAAATTTTACAGATTGATCTTCGATATTCATGTCGACCTCCACCTTCCCATTTCCTTGCAGCGTCACTCTTTTTATGGTGCCCACCTTCACTCCGGAAAACCAGATATTGTTTCCTTTCTGTAAGCCATTTACATTACCAAAGAAAGCCTTTACTGTTATTGATTTTTCAAAAGAATTTTTTTGAGAGCCGAGGGTAAGCACCGTAAGTATGAAAATGGCAAGGCCAAGGAATATAAAGATGCCTAATATTATTGCTCTTTGATTGCTGGTAACTTTCATTACTGATTTATAAAATTATAATTATAAAAATTTTGTATTCTTTCATCATCCGTATTAAAAACTTCTTCAAATGTACCCTGCTTTATAAACTTTCCGCTATACATCATGGCCACTCGGTCACCTGTGGATTTTGCACAGGTAAGATCGTGGGTTATTATAATAGAAGTAGTATTAAATTTATGCCTTACATGGTTTATGAGATTATTGATCTCGATACATGTGATCGGGTCAAGCCCTGAAGTTGGCTCATCATACAACATGATCTGGGGGCGCAAAATTAAGGTACGTGCGATGCCTATTCTTTTCCTTTGGCCACCGGAAAGTTCAGAAGGCATTTGATTTATGGTCTGAAGTAAACCCACGTCTTCCAGCACAGATTCAATTTCGTTTTTTATTTCCTGCCTGGATAAATGTTTAGCATTTCTCACAAGCGGGAATGCAAGATTCTCACGAACCGTCATACTATCGTACAAGGCACTGTTTTGAAAAGAGAAGCCTACCTGCTTTCGCAGTTCCATTAAGTTCTTAATATTTAGTTTATCAACTTCTTTTCCAAGAACATTTACAAATCCGCTATCGGGCTTTAACAGGCCGCAAACAATTTTTATCAACACTGATTTACCGGTTCCCGATCTTCCAAGCACCACGACATTTTCCTTCCTGAAAACATCCAGGTCTATTCCCTGCAAAACATGATTATCTCCAAATGATTTATATAAGTCCTTAATGGAAATTACGATCTCATTATGATTATCACCTGTAATTTCCATTGTTACCTGATGCTGTTAGTAATTTGAACAATAAGTATCTCTTCAATAAAAATCAGGAACATGGATAATACCACTGATGCATTAGCTGCTTTGCCCACACCTTCTGTTCCGTTTGTAGCATTAAACCCTTTATAGCATCCCACTATTCCAATGGTAAATCCATACACAATGCTTTTTATTAATGAAGAAAAAATATCGAGAAAAGAAATTTTATCAAATGCCGCCTGGAAGAAGGAAACAAAGCTTGTCATTTCATTTTGATGAACATTGATGTACGCGCCCAACATAGCAACGCCACCTGTATAACACATTAGCAGCGGGATCATAAGTGTAGTAGCTAATACCCTGCTCACCACCAAAAATTTGAATGGATTTACCGCCGATACTTCCATAGCATCTATTTGTTCTGTTACTTTCATAGAACCCAATTCCGCTCCAATATTTGATCCAACTTTTCCGGCGGCTATGAGGGCCGTAACAAGTGGCGCCAAGGCCCTGATAATAGCTATGGCGACAAGAGAAGGCAGCCAGGAAGCTGCACCAAATTCTGACAATGACGGGCGTGATTGTTTAGTAAAAACAAGGCCGGTGATAAATCCTGTAAGCGTAATTAAGAAAAGGGATTTATAACCTACCTCATAACATTGTTTAATTATTTCTTTAAACTCGTAGGGAGGCTTAAAGACCTCCTTAAAAAACCTTATAACAAATTGAAATGCGCTATTAAGGTCAAGAAAAAAACGGTCGATCTTTGCAGTGATTAAATGTCGCCTGGGTGTTTTTGAAATCATATCTGATCAATATAGAAAAAAATATTTTTCTAAAAATATTGTAAATGGAAGTGCAAAGATGTGCAAAGAAAAGACAACTACTTAAACTTTTTCTGTTCCTAACCCATTAAGAATAGTGATTATGGATTCTTTTTGCAAGTTCTATTGCGGTAACTTCTCCAAAACCGGAGGTTGCACCGGTTATTAAATGATGCTGTCTTTCATAATTGTCATTTCTAATAACCATTGAGTGGTCTAAGAATATCAAAAAAAAGCCCGCGGATAACCAGCGGGCCTTTTTGATATTCTTATTGAATTAACTAGAACCAGCTTCCTGCCCATCTTTCATTTGTATCCTTATTAATTTTTCTTCTCCTTCTTGCTGCTTCCCTGCGATGAATGAACATTGTAATCAACATTAGAGGCATGAACAAAAAGGTTAATGGAGGAATTCCCATCATTGAGATCCATTTGCCTCCATACTGCCTGCGCATTGGGCGCTTCAATCTTTCTGCAATCAAGTACATGCTTGGCACAATTACCAGTGTCATAAAGAATGCAAAGGCAAGACCAAATATGATCGTCCATGACAGCGGCTTCCAAAAGCGTGCGCTATCACCTCCAAAAAATATGTGCGGGTTTAGATCGGAGAACAGGGTAACAAAATTAATATTGAACCCGATGGCCAGTGGGATTAATGCCAGGATAGCGGCAAGCGCCGTAAGCATTACCGGGATGATCCTGGTTTTACCCGCCTGAATTACCGCTTCCCTGGTTTTCATTCCGCGGCCGCGCAATTCATCGGCGAATTCTATTACCAGTATTCCATTTTTCACAACGATACCGGCAAGTCCCACAACACCAAGGCCGGTCATAACCACAGACACTTCCATGCCTGTTATTCCAAAACCAAGCAGCACACCAATGACACTAAAGATGATTTCGGTAAGAATAATTACTGATTTGCTAATGGAATTAAACTGCAAAACCAGGATTAGCAGAATGAGCATAAGTGCAATAATTAAAGCTTTAAAAAGGAAAGCTCCTGTTTCGGCTTGTTGTGCTCCTTCACCTGTTTGTGCTATAGTAACTCCCGGGGCAACTTGATTGAAATTGTCAATTGCTGCTTTAATTCGTTCATTTACTTCGGTAGGTGTATATCCCGAAAGTACATTAGAAGTTAAAGTAATCATCCGTTTTACATTTTTTCGCTTGATGCTCCCATAAGTACTGGTGTAATCCACATCAACTAATGTAGAGATGGGAATTTGCTTTACAGCACCGCCTGCTGCCTGGTCGCGAAAAACGATTTTCATATTCAACAACTCGGAAAGGCTTTTTCGCTGTATCTCATCGTTACGTAGCTGAATCTTGTATTCATCTTCGCCATCTTTAATTTTCGAAACTTCTCTTCCAAATAATGCTGTACGCAATTGCTGCCCAACCTGTGATGTTGAAACGCCTTCAATTTGCGCACGCTCACGGTTTACAGTAAGTGTAATTTCTGGGTTGGTGAGGTCTACGTCCATCTTCAATTCCTCAACGCCCGGTATCTGAATGCTGTCTAAATATTGTTTTAAAGATTTTGCGGTTGAAGTAAGATTTTCAAAATCTTCGCTTGCTATCTCAATATTTATCGGCGGATCCGTTGGCGGTCCGCTTGCTTCTTGTGCGACTGATATCTCTGCGCCGGGAACTCCCTTTACAGCATTCCTGATGGAATCCAGGTACGGTTCAGTAGATTGGCCGTTCCTCTTCTCATATTCAACAAATGAGACCTGAACGCGGCCAAGATTCGGCTGAGCACTTTGGTTACCGCTATTAGGATCTGAGGCGCCTATGGCAACGTTAGAGATAATGCTTTCTACAATGGGATTTGGCTTTCCTTCCGGGCCTTCAATTACTTTGGTAACCCTTTTTTCCAGCATATGTGTTATAGAATCAGTATAATCGACGCTGGAACCTACCGGCATTTTCAGGTAGACGTAAATGAAATTAGGATCACCTTTCGGAAAGAACACAACAGGCACTTTTCTTAATGCAAAAACAATGACAGAAAATATAAGTAAGCCGAAAGTCCCAAGAAGAAGCCAAACCGGCCTCCAGCGGGTAAGCGCCCATTTCAACAGCGTTTCATAACGGCGCATAATTGATGGTAACGCCTGGTTCTGAAAACTGTGAATCAATCCTTCAAAAACATACTTATTTATTACCACGAGTAAAGATAGCAGGATAAGAATATTACCCAAAAATGGAACACCAAGAAGATCAAAAATAATCCCGGCTGCAAGAGGTAACCAAAACGCAGGACGCCTGAAAACATCAGATTTTCTTTTCACTCCTTCATCGTCGGGATGGTTCATAAAATCAACAGCAAATACGGGATTCATCAGGAACGCAACGATCAACGAGGCCGTCAATGTAAATATTAACATCGTAGGCAAATAAATCATAAACTTTCCTATGATACCAGGCCAGAAAAGCAAAGGGAAAAAGGGTGCAAGGGTAGTAAGAGTTCCGGAGAGAACCGGCACGAAAATTTCTCCGGCAGCCATTTTCGCCGATTCGATACTGGAAAGTTTCCCTTTATTTTGAACAAATATTCTATGAGTATTTTCTATCACGACTATGGCATCATCCACAATAATTCCCAACCCAAATAATAATGCGAAAAGCACCATGAAATTCAGGGTAACATCCGAACCTGTAATAAGCGCTGCCGCAGGCAAAAATAAAAAGGCGACAAACATACTCAGTGGTACAGATAAGGCAACAAAGAACGCGTTGGTCACGCCCATAAAAAACATCAGTATCAACAGCACAAGTATAAATCCGATCACAATAGAGTTCACAAGATCATTGAAAGAAGTACGGGTAGGTTTGCTTCGATCGCCTGTGATTACCACATCTAAATTTGTTGGTAATATGTTACCTCTCATTTCCTCCACAGACTTCTTTACATCATCGGAAGTTTCAATTAAATTTTCGCCCTGACGCTTGACAATATTAAGCGTAACCACATTTTTTCCATTGAGCCGTGCATAGCTCTCACTCGTTTTTACTGTATCTTTTATGGTAGCTATATCTTTTAAATAAATAGGCGCTCCGCCGGTGTTGCGCACAATTATTTTTGCAATATCAAATTCATTTTTAAACTGTCCTTTTAGCTGCAGCGTTCTTTTCATATTTCCCACATCAAGCAAACCGCCAGAAATGTCAACGTTCTCCCTGGCAACTGCACCGGCAATATCATCAAAGGTTACATTAGCACTTTGCATCTTGAAATTATCCACGTTGATTTGAAATTCTCTTTCGGGAGCACCTACTATATCTACACGGGAAATTTGCGGCAAATCTTCCAATTTATCTTTTGCATCATCTGCAATTTTTTTCAATCTCATCATGTCATAATTTCCGCTGAGGTTTACGTACATGATCGGGAAGTCGCTGAAGTTTATTTCCTGCACATTGGGATCTTCAGTAAGATCTGTTGGAAGATCAATTTTCGCTTTGTCAACTGCATCCTTGGTTTTTTGAAGTGCAATATCTTTGGAAACATCAGTCTCATACTCCACCACAATTGCAGAATAATCCTGTATTGAAGTACTGGTAATCTTATTTATTTTGGCGCCGGTTATCCCTTTCAATTGCTTCTCGATCGGCCTTGTCACAAGGTTTTCAACATCACGAGGGGAGTTACCCACGTAAATGGTGGACACATAAATCGTCGGAATTACCACATCAGGATACTGTTCTTTTGGTAATGTGGCAAATTGGTAAATGCCAATAATTGATACAAAAATGATCAGAAGATAGACCGAGGTTTTATTCTTGATAGCCCAACTTGTGGGACCAAATTCCTTAAAATTTTCTTTTAAATTATTCCTGATGCTCATAAGATTTTATTGATACTGTTTATCAAGATGGTATAGTAATACTTAGGCCTGTGTAGTTATCAACTGGCCGTCATACACTGACTGATAGCCTTCCGTTATTAGCTGATCTCCTTCTTTTAAACCCTGCTTTATTTCGATCTGGTCGCCATATAATTCACCTATTACAACTTTCCTCTTCCTGGCAACCAGCTTATCGCCTTCTTTTGCTGCCACTAACACAAATTTTCCATCTTCGTCGTTTTGTAATGTGTTTACATTTATGACAGGTATATTTTGTGCAGAATAATCCAAAATTTTCACCTGTGCGATCTGGTTAGGCCTTAAGGACATTCCAGCCGGCACCTTAGCTTCGGCCGTAAGGCCACGTGAGGTGGTACCCACTGACTGGCTTATAAAAGAAATCGTGGTGCTGAAAGACTTATTAATATCAGGAATTTCAACATTGACCGGCGTTCCCTTAGAGATTTTGCTGGCATAATTTTCAGGAACAGTAACGGTGATTTTCAGATCAGATTTGTTGACAATTCTTATATAACCACCTTGCTGCCGGGTTGCCATTAAAAGTTTCGCCCACATGTGCAGTTATTTCATCAACAATGCCGTTAACATCGCTGTAAACGTTACTTTGGTTGGCCTGTTCCTGCGCGGTGTTCACCTGCGCCTGTATTGCTTTTAACTGGCCTTCCAGTGATTCTACGTTTGTTTTATCCTGTAGTAACTGTACCTCTGTACCAATATGCTGGTCCCATAGATTTTTTTGCCTTTCATACACTGATTTTGCCAAGATGCAAGTTGTGCCTGTACACTACCCATCTGTTGCTTCATAGCCGCTACATTTTGCCTGTGCAACAGCATTATCAAGTTTTAAAATCAATTGCCCTTTATGAACCGGGTCACCTTGTTTTACATATATTGCTTTTATCTGGCCGCTGGTTTTCCGCTGGGGTTATATAGGATATACTCTGCGGGTCAACTTTTCCCTGCAGATCGAGGAAATGCTTAAAATCCTGCAATGCAACCGGTGTTAGTGCTACAAGCTTGGGTTTTTCCTGTAAACCCGCGCCGGTGTCTATCTTAGCAATCTCTTTTTCAAGAGCGATGATCTGTTCATCAAGCTTATTTTTTTCGGTCTTGAGTTTTTCCAGGTCAGCTTTCTTATCATTCAATGCACCGTCTTTTTCTTTTTTACCTGTATTGCCACATGATGCCGTAAATGCCAGGAATATTATTATCAGGCTAAGTCTTGTTATTTTTTGCATTGTATTTAAATTAAGAGGTTGTTAGTTTTAATATTTTTAAAGTTTACCCGCAGCTTTCAGGAAATCAATTTTAGCGTTTATTGCGTCGTACAGGGAACCATAGTAATTGTTTTGGGCAGTTACAAGATCCGCCTGAGCATTTGATATTTCCTGGTTGCTCCCAAGTCCCTGGTCATATTTTAATTTCGTTGAATTGTAAACCTGTTGCGCCAGCTCTATATTTTTCTTTTGAAAATCCAATGTCAGTATAGCTGATTTCATATTGATCCTCGATTGGGTAACATCGTTATCAATTGATTCCTTCAGGTTGTCAAGACTATTCTGGGTCTTCATTAGATTGAGCCTGGCGGTAGCTATTCTTGCATTCTTTGCGCCACCATCAAAAATGGGAATGTTCAATCGAAGTGCCACAAAAGAAGAGGTGAAGTATGGCCCTTTAAAAAAATCAAACTGCTGGCGTTGCGCACTCTTGCTATAGTTTGCAGCAAATGACAGGGTAGGCAGTTTACTAAGCTGGTATCGCTTTACGTTATACTTTCCCAAATCAATTGAATTTTCAAGGAGCTGGTATTCTTTTCTGTCAGCATAGCTATAATCCTGATCAAGAATATTTGATTTCAATTCCTCTTCCGACAGCGTATCTGTAAGAATCAATTGATCGCGCTGGGGCATATTCATAAGGAACTTAAGGCCCGCGATTCCTGCATCCAGTTGATTCTGCGTTTTTAATTTTTGTGTCTGCAGGTTACTAAGCTGCACCTGTACCTTATCTACATCCAGTTTTTCAGCAAACCCATTTTCATAGATAATACGTGTATCATGCAGCAGCTTTTCGTAATTCGCAATATTTGCATCAATGGTATTTATTTGACTTTTACCGACTGTGAGTTGGTAATATATTTTGTATACATTAGCCTTTATCTGCTCTTTAGTAACATCTGCTGTAAGCTCTGCGTTCAGTATCGCGGCCTTTCTCGCAAGCAGCCCAACAAATACCTGTCCGTCGAATAAAAGCTGGTTAAGATCCACGCCTCCGTTGAGTGAATATTTGGAACCAAACTGGGCCTGTATCACTCCAAAATCTGCCGGTGCAGTTATGGGATTTCCATTACCATTTTTTACATTTTCCTGAACAAGTACGCCATAGGTGCTTGCGGCGATAAAGTTGGGAAAGGTTTGCGTAGCAACATTTGGATTGTACGTAAGGCTTCCGCTGCCGGTTATTTGTGGAAAAGCCGCGGCCGTGATTTCTTTGTTTTGCTGTTGCTGAAGCTTGATATCAATTAATGCATTTTTGACCTGCACTGCATTTTGCAATGCATAATCAACAGCCTGCTTTGCGTTAAAAGCATTGATATGCGACGCAGTATCTGTTTGCGCAACTGATATGAAACTTACACTGCTTAGTAAAAAACTTAAAATAACAGCAGCAAAATTTTTTGTTTTCATTGTACTTTTTTTATTCATCTAATTATTACCAGCCCTTTCCTTTTGATATTTAGAAATTAACTTGTACCCTTTTAAACTCACCAGGCCAAACAAATAACATTCTATTAATTGTTGCTCAAGGAAAAGAAGGCTGTATTTACTTTTAGGAAAGAGGTCTTCATTAAAAGGCATCATCATCGTTTCAAGCCTTATTTTGGCTATAACATCTACATCTATTTCTGGCCTGTATAACTCTTCTCTTTTTCCTCTCTCGATATTATCTTTTACCACCTGGAACAGGTATTTGTACTTATGCACTCTGAATTTTTCGTAAGTAGCAGGGTAGTTTCTTTCTATATCGAATAATATAGATGGATTCATATTTTCAAACATCGCCTGCATCATTTCCATCGCCAGGTAAACTTCTTCTATCGCATTTTGCGCTTTAGCTTTGTCATGCTGGCAACACGCCCGGTTGTAGTTTAGCATATCTACTATCACTGCGTCCACCAGTTCGTTTTTGTCAGAAAATGATTGATAAATCGTTTTTTTTGACACTCCAAGTTGAGAGGCAATTTCATCCATAGTCACCGATTTTACACCATACCTGCGGTACAATTCATCTGCTTTTTGTTTTATTCTGTCTTTAACTTCCATCGGGGCGCAAAACTATGGAAACTTTTGATGTTACCAAAGTTTCCGACATTAATTTTTTATAAACTTCGTTCCTTGTGTGATGAGCGGCACATACCCTATCTTTATTTTTTAATTTAAATACCATGAAATCATCTCTTCGTTATCAAAAGTTGATTCAATATTTTTTGCAGGGGTTACTGATCCTTGGGCCGGTTTCAATAACCATCTACTTCATTTACGTCGTTTTTGCAAGTATTGATAATATTCTGAGGCCGGTTATAAATATCCCCGGCATCGGCTTCGTCATTATTATTGGGTTTATAATACTCACAGGCTACCTGAGTTCCTTCTTTGTAATGGGGCGTATTTTATCGGTGCTGGATAAGTTCCTGGAAAAAACACCGGGTATCAAACTCTTTTATTCCTTTTTAAGGGATTTTTTCGAAGCGTTTGCCGGCAATAAAAAAAAATTTACAAACAACGTATTAGCTTGTGTTGACGACACAGATGTGTGGCGGGTAGGCTTTATTACCCAGGAAGATATGGGCAGTTTTGGCATGGAGGATTATGTAGCCGTGTATTTACCTATGGCTTACTCGGTGGCGGGCAACGTATATATTGTCCGCAAGGAAAGAGTGAGGCCTATACCTAACATAAGTGCGGCACAATCGATGAAGTTTGCAGTAAGTGGCGGTGTCACCCAAACTGTAACTGATCCTGCAGACGATTTGCTGGAAGTTTCTGTAATTCCATAAATTGCATTTTTGAAAAAACTACTGCTTTCTATTTGCCTTTTCGGCATTACTTCCCAATGTTATTGCTGGGGATTTTTTGGCCATAGAAAAATAAATTACTACGCCGTTTTCTTATTGCCACCTCAAATGATGGTGCTGTACAAACCCAATATAGAATTCATAACGGAGCATGCCATCGATCCTGACAAAAGAAGATACGCAGTTGCCGCAGAGGGGCCAAGGCATTACATAGATATCGATTATTATGGAAAATATCCCTATAGCGAATTGCCGCACAACTGGAAAGACGCTTTGGCTAAATATAGTGAAGATACTTTGGCGGCGAATGGCATTGTGCCATGGCATGTGCAGGTAATGCTGGGAAGGCTTACCAACGCTTTTAAGGAAAAAAATTTTTCATTAATCATGAAAAACAGTGCTGAAATAGGACATTACATTGCGGATGCTCATGTGCCATTGCATGCAAGCAGTAATCACAACGGGCAATTAACAAATCAAAAAGGTATTCATGGCTTTTGGGAAAGCAGGGTTCCTGAATTATTAGCGGATAAACAATTTGATTTTTTTGTGGGCAAAGCAGAATACATAGAAAATCCCGGGAAGTTTATTTGGGATCGGGTTTTGGAAAGCGGCAAGGCGGCAGATTCAGTTTTGACTTTTGAAAAAGAATTGTCATCACAATTTCCGGGGGATAAAAAATATGCATTTGAAAAAAGGAATAATATAGTCATTCGCCAATACTCTGCGGCATATACAATTGCATTTAATAATAAGCTGGATGGTATGGTAGAGCGAAGAATGCGGCAATCCATATTTGCTGTTGCATCTTTTTGGTACACAGCATGGATGAATGCCGGCCAGCCTGATCTCTCTTCGCTTGCTTCGCAATCTTTCAGCGAGAATGATCTCAAAGAATTTGAACTCTTAAATGAGGAATGGCAGGCAGGCAAAATCAAAGGCAGGGAACATGATGAAGGGTTGTGAGGAGATTTTTGATTCTGGATACCTGATTCCGGATATCCGACCTCACTACCTAATCTTATTTCTTACTTTTGCAAACTAAATTTCTAAAAATGAAAGTGGAAAATATTTTCCCTGCCGAAATTGAGGTAAAGAAATCAATTATGCACAATTTCAATGCAGGGCCTTCAGTCCTGCCGCAGGAGTTTATGAACAAGCAGCACAGAGTGTATTAAATTATAATAATTCAGGGTTATCCATTCTCGAAATAGGCCACCGGACTCCGGCCTTTGAGTCTGTAATGGCAGAGGCAAGATCACTGGTTAAAGAATTAATGAATCTTGATGATGATCATGAGGTTTTATTTATGCACGGAGGTTCCTCCACCCAATTTATGCAGGTGCCTATGAATCTTCTTAACGAAAAAGAAACCGCGGCTTATACCGATACCGGCGTATGGGGCAGCAAGGCCATAAAAGAGGCAAAGCTTTTTGGAAATGTGGAAGTTGTTTGCAGTTCAAAAGAAGCCAATTATAATTTTATTCCTAAAGATTTTGCCGTGCCTAACGATGCAAAATATTTTCATTTAACCACTAACAATACGATCTACGGCACGCAATGGCAATCCATACCTAAGGTAAGCATGCCAATAGTTGCAGATATGTGCAGCGATATATTCAGCCGCATGCTCGACTTTAATTCATTTGGAATTATTTATGCAAGTGCCCAAAAAAACCTTGGCCCTGCCGGCGTAAATATCGTTGTCGTTAATAAAAATATTCTAGGAAAAGTAAAGCGTGCGATTCCTACAATAATGGATTACCGGAATCATATAAAAGAAAACAGCATGATCAACACCCCACCCGTATTTGCGGTTTACGTGTGCATGCTCACATTACAATGGCTCAGGGAACAGGGGGGCATTGACGCGATAGAAAAAAGAAACAATGAAAAAGCTGACTTACTTTATGATGCGATTGACAATAGCTCTTTGTTTATTCCGACAGCAGTAAAGGAAGACAGGAGTAAGATGAATGCATGCTTTGTGATGCAAGATGCTGATCTTGAAAAGAAATTTCTTGATTTTGCGAAAGAAAATAATATATATGGAATTAAAGGGCATCGTTCTGTCGGGGGCTTTAGGGCTTCTATGTACAACGCATTACCTTTAAGCAGTGTGCAACATCTTATTGATGTTATGCGAGAGTTTGAAAGAAATAATTAAAAAGTAATAGAGCAACTAAAAAGATAGATGATAACAATAACCCCATTTAAAGCACTTAGGCCGCAGGCTCAGTTTGCAAAACAGGTCGCGTCGCGTCCGTACGATGTGCTTAGCAGTAAAGAGGCAAAGATAGAAGCAGAGGGAAATCCTTATTCGTTTCTTCATATTACAAAAAGCGAAATCGATCTTCCTGCGACCATTGATATTCATAGTAAGGAAGTATATGAAAAGGCAAAGGAAAACCTCGATGCTTTTATAAGCCGCCCGATTCTTTTTTCAGAAAGTAAACCTTGCTATTACATTTATACTTTGGTAATGACCGGAAAAAGTCAAACCGGGCTGGTATGCTGCAGTTCAGTCAATGACTATGAGCACGGGCTTATAAAAAAACACGAATATACGAGGCCGGAAAAGGAAGAAGATCGCATCAATCACATGAGAACAATAGGTGCTCAAACCGGAAATGTGTTTATCGCTTACAGGGATGTGAACGAGGTAAATGAACTTATAGAAAACTGGAAAAAAAGCAAAAACGCTGTATACGATTTTACAGCGGACGATGGCATTCAGCATACCCTCTGGGTAATTAATGATGAAAGCTTAATTGACAGGATCACTGAATTATTTAAGACAGAAGTGCCCTGCACCTATATTGCTGATGGACACCATCGTGCCGCTTCTGCTGCGAAGGTAAAATACCAATTAGCAGATTCAGAGGAAGCCGGGTATTTTCTGACCACCTTATTTCCGGCAAGCCAGTTACACATTTTGGATTATAACAGGGTTGTGCAAGATATTAATGGCCTTAGCTCGGAGGAATTTTTAGATAAATTAAACAGAAATTTTAATGTAGAAAAAGTAAAGGCGGCGTACCGCCCGGATACACCTCATAATTTTGGCATGTACCTGGATGGCCAATGGTACAAGCTTACGGCACTTGATGGCACTTTTTCAACAGACCCTATAGGAATATTGGATATTTCGATTCTTCAAAATAATTTGCTCGAACCTGTGCTCGGTATAAAAGATCAGCGGACAGATACTCGTATAGATTTCGTGGGAGGTATAAGAGGCCTTGAAGAACTCGAGAAAAAAGTGGACAGTAAAGAAATGGCGATTGCCTTTAGTATCTTTCCGGTAAGTATTGAGCAATTATTTGACATCGCAGATAACGGAAATGTAATGCCTCCTAAAAGTACCTGGTTTGAACCAAAGCTTAGAGATGGCTTGCTTACTCATCTTTTAACTTCTGAGTTATTATGATTTTAGCGCTTATTTATTAGTTCACAAAAGGCCGCCTTTTATAGTATGTTTTACCTTTACAAGATGAAAAAATATCTATTGGGCCTGGTTGCTATTTGTATTTCAACCTGCGCTTTCGCCCAACAAGAGGATGCCGAAAAGCTACATGATAATGCCAAAGCCTTTATGCGACAGGGCGATTATGCCAATGCCTCGCTAATATTAGTAAGAGCGTTGCAAGAATATCCCAATAATATTGAAATAGCGAAAGATCTTGCTTATGATTATTTTTTGCAACGACAAAATGAAAAAGCGCTGGAAGTAATAAAGTCGTTGCTGGAGAAAGACAATGCAGATGACCAGACTTATCAAATCGCAGGAAATATCTACAGGGCTCTCGGGCAAATAAAAGACGCGGATAAGTTGTACAAAAAAGCAATTAAAAGTTATCCAGAAAGTGGGCCCCTGTACAATGATTATGGGGAATTTCTTTGGTCAAAACAGGATTTTAGCGCGATTAAAGTATGGGAAAAGGGTATAGAAAGCGACCCTTCTTTCGGGAGCAATTATTACAATGCAAGCAAATATTATTTTCTTACCACCGATAAAATATGGAACATTATTTACGGTGAAATTTTTATCAATATAGAATCATTTACCTCACGCACAGCAGAGATGAAGAACCAATTGCTTGATGGTTATAAAAAACTTTTTTCTGATGCAGACCTGCTCAATAATAATAATACTAAAGACAAGAACGCTTTCGAAATTGCCTTTTTAACCACTATGAATAAGCAAAGTGGCATTGCTATACAGGGCTTAAATGCTGAAACCCTCACGATGATCCGTACAAGGTTTATTTTAGACTGGAATAAAACTTACCTTAAAAAATTTCCTTTCCGGCTTTTCGATCTACAGGAAAATCTTTTGGAGGAAGGATTATTTCCTGCATATAATCAATGGATTTTTGGGGCAGCACAAAACCTTTCAGCCTATCAAAACTGGACAGGGGCGCACAGTGAAGAATATGTCGCATTTAATAAATTCCAGGCAGGAAGAGTTTTTAAAATTCCCGGTAAACAATATTACCACTAGCCAGTTTCGTTATACAAAGCGCAATTTTATTTATAGTTATGCGCCTTTTCTAGAGGGGTGACTGATGCGAGATAGTACAAGAATATACTTATCAATCGAATATTTTATATATTACAATTGATAAAAATAAATATTGATTTATTTATGAATGAACCGACCCGATTGTTTGATTGTATAGATCTTCGTTTAAAAGATTCTCCCTCCGGTACACTGTTAGCCAGCAAAGAAAATGGTGCATGGAAAGAATATACAGTACAGGAGGTATCCGAAACTGTAAACAGGTTGAGCGCCGGCCTGCTAAAACTTGGTATCAGCAGCGGTGACCACTCTCCGGAAGGAAGAGATAAGATTGCCGTAATTTCAAAAAACCGGCCCGAGTGGCTGATGCTTGATCTTGCGGTACAGCAAATAGGAGCTGTTCTCACTCCGGTGTATCCAACCATAGGCTTAAGTGAACTTGAATTTATACTTGCCGATGCATCCGTAAAAATTGTTTTTGTCAGCGATCTTGATCTCTTTAAAAAAGTATCCGAATTAAAGCCCAACCTCCCGCAACTTCAGCATATCTATTCTTTCGACCGGGAAAACGAAAACAAACACTGGAAAGAAATTTTATCGTTTGCGAATGATGATCTCATCAAAGAAGCGAAGGCTATTTCGGAAAAAATTAAATACGAAGATCTTGCTACCATAATATATACATCGGGCACAACCGGAACGCCTAAAGGAGTAATGCTTTCCCATAAAAATATACTGAGCAATGTGCTGGATAGTATGCCCTGTTTCCCTCCCGGTGATAATATGAAAGCGCTAAGTTTTTTACCGCTCAATCATATTTTTGAACGGATGGTGAGTTATCTCTATCTTTTCAGGGGGACTTCCATTTACTATGCTGAGAGCCTGGAAACGATCGGCGACAATCTTAAGGAAATACAGCCGCACATGTTTACCACCGTTCCCCGGCTGCTCGAAAAAGTGTACGATAAAATAATGGAAAAAGGGAAAGAACTGACAGGAATTAAGAGACAATTATTTTTTTGGGCGCATGGCCTCGCAACAAAATTTGAGATCAATAAGAACCAGGGATTTTTTTATAAGCTGCAGCTTTCCATCGCCAACAAATTAATCTTTAATAAATGGAGAGAAGCTCTTGGCAATGAATTAAAATTCATTCTTAGCGGAGGAGCTGCCTGCCAGGTAAGGCTAATAAGAATTTTTACTGCCGCTAAAATTATTGTAATGGAGGGTTATGGTTTAACTGAAACATCACCCGTGATAAGTGTAAATCGCTACCAGGAAAGCGGCAGAATGTTCGGAACGGTAGGCCCATTGATAAACAATGTACAGGTAAAAATAGCTGAGGATGGAGAAATATTATGCAAAGGGCCCAATGTGATGATAGGTTATTATAAAAGACCTGATCTCACGGCTGAAACTATGGAGGATGATTGGTTCAAAACGGGTGACATAGGTATGATGGTTGATAATAAATTTTTGAAAATTACTGATCGTAAAAAAGAAATGTTCAAAACCAGCGGTGGTAAATATGTTGCACCCATCGCAGTTGAAAATAAATTAAAAGAGTCCCCATTCATCGAGAACTTAATGGTGACCGGCGCTGAAAAAAAATATGTGGGCGCGCTAATTGTTCCCGCGTTTGATGCCCTCAAAAAATGGTGTGAGCAAATGAATATTGCAAATACAACCCATGAAGAAATGATCAAAAATGCAGCCGTGCATGAATTATATAAAAACGAGATTGAGCATTTCAATAAGGAGTTCAACCACGTAGAACAAATAAAAAAATTTGAGCTGCTTCCTACTGACTGGAGTGTGGAAACCGGGGAAATGACACCTAAATTAAGCCTGAAAAGAAAAGTAATCCACGAAAAATACAAGAATGCTATAGACAGGATTTATGGATAAATTTCACCTGGCCAGCTCTTTTTATTAAAAACATCAACTTTATCAATCCTGAAATATTTGCTGCTCATCTCTTTCTTCTAAAGGAATTTTCTTAATAAAATCATCATAGCCATCATTCTCGTGATCGCTGTAAACTCCATAAGCATCAAGGCTGTAGCCTATAAGCCCATCGTTAGCTTCTATTAAGTAAATAATTGAAGAGTCGGACGGATCAGATTCTCCCTCGAACCGATAGGTACGAATTATTTTGAGGTCTTCAGGCTTGTAATATTTACCGTTGCCGGGCGTGAAGCCTTCAGGCGTCATACGAAATTCCTTGTCATGTTTCTTAACACGCAGCTTTTCTAAAACCGAACTTACTGTAGTCATTTCTACTTTTTCTTCTGTCATAAAATAAATTTTATTGTTAAGTTATTTTATAAGAAAGACAAATTCTGTACCCATTTAATATTAACAGGAGAAATGAATGTAGTGTGCGGTACGTCTCTTTTTATAAAGATTGGTAAATTTTTATCTTATTATAAAGCGTCTTTCTATCAATTTTTAGAATTTCTGCCGCCCGCGTTTTATTAAAGTTTACTTCTTTAAGTACATTCATTATTGCATCGTACTCTGCCTTTGCTGCTGCATCTTTCAGATCAACTTCTTTGGTAAATCCTCCTTCTGTCCTTCCCTGGAACGGCGCGGGTTGATGGCTATCGGCATGAATCCGTGCATTGGTAATTTCCCAGGGAAGCACTTTAGAATTTATTTTACCAGAGGGCGTAAGGAGAACAGCACGGCGGACCACGTTTCTAAATTCCCTTAAGTTCCCGGGCCAGTTGTAATTTATGAACATGTCCATAACATCATCCTCATAACCCTCGATATTTTTACTGAGCTCGTTGTTGGTTTTGTCAAGGAAAAAATCAGCAAATAAAGGAATGTCATCTTTTCTTTCCCTTAGAGGAGGAAGGTTAATAGAAAATTCGTTGAAGCGATGATAAAGATCTTCCCGGAATTTTCCTCTTCTGTAAGCTTCCTGTAAATTTTCGTTGGACGCGACTATAATTCGCACATCCACGTCCATTTCTTTAGTTCCACCGACTCTTTTGAATTTTCTTTCCTGTATTACTCTTAATAGTGCTGCTTGTACTTCCGGGGAAAGATTAGCAACTTCATCAAGAAATAATGTGCCTCCGTTTGCAAGTTCAAAATGACCCTCTTTGTCGGTGATGGCGCCTGTGAAAGCTCCCTTAACATGCCCGAAAAGCTCACTGCCTGCAAGTTCTTTGGATAAAGTGCCACAATCCATCGCTATGAAAGGACGGCCTCTTCTATTACTTGTTTCATGAATTGTTTTTGCAATTACTTCCTTCCCTGTGCCACTTTCGCCGTACAAAATAATGCTGTAGTTGGTACCCGCAACAATATCTATCTGCTTGTAAACCCTTGCTGTCTCGCCATCCTGTCCTACAAGAAATTCCTTGTTTGCAGAAGTTGCATATTGTCGTTTGTTTTTCTGAACAGGAGCATTAACTGAAGGTGTGATTGCTTCTGCCGAAGGAGCGGCCAAAGCCTTTTCAATTACATTGATAACTTCGTCCGGAATAAGTGGTTTGGTAATATAGTCGAAGGCCCCCAACTTTATAACATCAACTGCAGTTTTAATATCTGAGTAGCCCGTGATTATAATTACAATAGTTTGAGAATTAGCTTCTTTAATTTTCAATAATATATCTTTTCCATCACGGTCTCCAAGTCTGAAATCGCAAAGCACAATATCAAAATGTTGCTCATTAAATTTGGCCAGTCCTTTTACACCATTGTGTGCCATTTCGGTCTCGAATCCTTTTTTGTTGAGAAAACGGCTAAGCAAAGTGCACATATCCAGATCATCGTCGATAATAAGTATTTTCTTCTTCATATTGGCGTTAAACGATTAAGGGATGTAAAGTTAATTTAATTCTTTATTTTTTAATTCGACGTTTGAAACAGTTTTTTCTTCCACTTTAACCCATTCAGCATAGTCATTTGGATAAATTTTCCCTCCATATAAGTTTGCATGAACTTTAGTAAATTCGGCTCCAAGATAGAGAATTATGGAACTGTAATAAACCCAAACCATTATTATAATAATTGAGCCGGCTGCTCCATACAGCGTGGTTAGGTTACTTTTTCCAAGATAAGACCCAATAGCGACTTTCCCTAAAGTAAAAAACACAGCCGTAACGAGTCCTCCGAATAATACATCTTTCCATTTTATTTTAGCGTCGGGTAGCCATTTAAACATGAGAGAAAATAAAACAGATGCAACAAGAAGCGATAATACCGCTTCAGTAGTTTCGATAAAATAAATACTAAAATTATGCACGTAATGCCCCAAAAATTTCCCAAAAGCTGAAATAAGGGCATTGAGCACTAAAGAAACTATCATAATAAAACCGACACATAATATTAGGGAAAATGAAAGTAATCTTGTAAAAAAAAGTTTCCACCACACCATCCTGGCTTTTACCCTTAATCCCCAAATTTTATTAAAAGAATCCTGAACTTCCCCGAACATTGTAGTCGCTCCAATGAGCAATATGACAATACTTGCAATACTCGCAAAAAAATTATTTCCCGTGAGGTGTATATTCTTAATTATTTCCTGTACTTGTAACGCAGCAATGCTTCCTACCAGGCCTTCTAATTGCTCATATAACTGTCCCTGCACTGCCTCCTTCCCAAAGAAAATACCGGAAAGAGTAGAAATAATGACGAACAATGGAGCAATTGAAAATACCGTATAATAGGCCAGTGATGCACTATACTTTAAAATATTGTCCGCGGAAAATTCTTTAAAAACTTTCTTTATGTATGAGAAAACGGAGACAAATTTTTTCTTCATCGAGTAACAAGTGTTATTGGGTGGAAACATAGATCAATCAAAATGCAATACCTCCGGTTCCACAGTTGTCTCTCAAATAGATAGCCCGCATTCGCTTCAGCACCCTTAAGAACGGGATAAAAATTTAAGAAGCGGGCAAATAAACAAAATTCATTCAAATAAAAAAAACATAGTTGTTAAATCGACCATTTAAAAATCCTGATGCTTATGGCATTCAACCTGAAGGACTAAAACAAAAAGAAAAATAAGGTGATTTACTGGCAAATTAATTGTGTTGTATAAACACAACTCCGTGCTATAAACTGTCGTCATAGCGCGGGCTTATTAAATTTTTTTGCATTGAAAGAAAAAAGAAAAAAGGAATCCACAAATGTTATGATAGTTGAGGATGAAAAAGACCTTTGTTACTTGCTTGAACTTGTCGTCCAAAAGGAGAAGCTAACTACCGCATGCGTAAATTCTTTATATGAAGCACGACGAACACTACACGATATTGAACCGGAGGTGTTATTTGTCGATAATCATTTACCAGATGGATCCGGAACAGAACTCATTGGGCAAATAAAATCATTATATCCCACCGTAAAAGTAATCATGATGACGGCTTACGATACACCTGGTGATATAACGGAAGCTTTCGGGAATGGCGCTGATTATTTTATAAGTAAACCCTTTAGCTTAACCGCTATTAGAAATGTACTTTCTAAATTTGAATTTGGGAATATAGCCTGATAGGCCTTCGTAGAGCATTTTCCCCACAAATTCATGAAGTATTCGCACAATGCGAATGTCTGGAAATCTATTAATCGTAGTGTTCACAGGCATTTACGCAAAAAAATAAATCTGGCAAACTTTTATATAATAAGTAGGAGTATCAATTTTTTTAATTTTTTAACCTAAAATTTTTAAACAACATGGGAAACTTATTATATGTGATCGCAGTAATTCTTGTAATTATCTGGGCCATAAGCTTCTTAGGCGGTTACTACACCGGCGGAATAATTCATATTCTTTTAGTGATCGCTATTATAGCAATCCTGCTAAAAGTAATTAACCGAGCCTGATTTAACCTATAAAACATTTTTATGGAAAGCTGGAAATTAAAGTTGAAAGGAAACTGGAATGAAACGAAAGGAAAAATCAAGAAAGCATACGGCGATCTCACCGACGATGACTTAAAATATGAAGAAGGCAAAGACGATGAGTTCGTGGGCCGTATGCAACAGAAGCTTGGCAAGACGAAAGAAGAAGTGATAGACTGGATAGAAAAATTATAGTTTACATTCTTTTCATTTAAAAAATTGAAACCTCATACATTAAATCGTGTGAGGTTTTTTTGCGCCCCTTATCAATGGGAACCACCGGGAATTTTGTTAGGAGTAATAGGAGCAGTAAAAAAACGAAGCTATACCTATTGCTGAAAAATTCATTGTCACGCGTGCAAATAAATTCCTGGAAAAAATAGCTGAAAATTTACGATAATTTAAGCGTAATTAAATGTGACTGTAAAGGTGGTTCCGCCATTAAGTTCACTTTCAGCAGCAATTTTTGCATTATGGCTAAGTATAATATTCTGTGTATTAGTTAACCCCAGCCCGTGGCCGTTTTCTTTGGTAGTGAAATATGGTTCAAATAATTTGCCAACGTCTTCCTTACTCATTCCTTTACCAGTATCTTTTATTTTCGCAACGCAACGCTCAGTAATATTTTCAGTTGATAGTTGCAGTGTTCCATTCTCTTCCATTGCTTCAATCGCATTTACAATTATATTTAGAAAAGCAATACAAATTTTTTCATGATTTATTAGAATCGGGCAAATATCAGGATCGTAATTTTTTACAACTTTTATATTCTTCAATTCTATCCTGTCTTGTGCAAATTCCAGACTTTTATCAAGTACATCATTAATAGACGCTTTCTTAAACTCGAGTTCAGTTGTTCGTGTTGAGTTTAATAAATTACTAATTAATTGATTTATCCTATCAGTATTTCGGGTGATCATTTCAAAAAGCATACTTATTTCTTCCTTGGTCTCCACTTCAGTTCGTAAATGCTCAACCGCAAGATTTATGTTGGTTAATGGATTTCTCACTTCATGCGCAATCGTTCGTGAAATCCTTCCGGTTACGGCAAATTTTTCAATATTTCTTAATTCAATAAGCTCCGCATTTACTGAGGCCAACTCATCAAGTCTCTGTTCAAGTTGGCTCCGAAACTCATCTGCCTGCCGATCGGCAACCAGCTTTGCCTTATTTTCTTTATTAAATGTGATGATTGAGTAAAGAGTAAGAACTACCGCAACGAAGATTGAAACTATGTTTATGATTTTGATAATTCTCGAATATTGGTTTACGGAAGCAGTTCTTGCAGACAACAAACTCTTTTCCGCTTTTTGAACTTTGTGAATATAGTCTTCCAATTGCCGCGCAATTTTTAAACCATCGTTATTTTGCATCAATATGAACCTTGATATTTCGCTAGTCGAATCAAAGATCGAAAGACCATTATCCATCCACACAAACTTTCTGTTTATCATGCGGGTAAGGGAATCTATATTAGTTTGCCTTTCTGCATTATCGACCGTGAGTCCTTTAACTTCTTTTAAAGTAGAATCTACATTATCTCTGCTTTTATAATAATCGGAAAGTAAAAATTTGCTATTGGTAACGAGATAGCCACGGAAATCAGATTCAGAACGTGTTGCAAAGGCCATCACATTATCCAGATCATGTATTACTTCACTGGTATGATTTACCCAACCCGCCTGGTTTATTAATTTTTGTGTAGAATAAAAAGTAAGTATGTATGACAGGAGTAACAACAAAAATGCAGCGAGGTATCCCATCCTTATGCGATCGGCAATTTTATCTACAAAGTTCCTGATCATTATATGTGTAAGATGCTTTAAACAAGTATTTCAAATATAGGTATTGTTGAACAAGGCTCTCATAGATTACCTGATTTGCTACGATCGCGACATTATTCTTTCTGAGAAATAGCAAAAATTTAGCAGCTTGTTCGGGCCAAACCCCGAAATAATCATTTCTTTGCCTTACTTATCAACCAGAGAACTAACGCAATAATTAAGACGACGATTATTACCCCCACCCACATGCCGGCTTTAAATATGCCAGCGATAGCTTCGCAACTACTAAACGTGACCGCTATTGCAAGCATTAGAAAAATGGTTTTACTAAAATTAAATCTGCTCATTCTATTATTTTATCTTTTAAGGTTGAAAATAATTTTTAGGGGTTCCTTTTCGAAGTATTTGCATAAAGCCTTTTTTGGGTACAAGCCCTTGGCTGAAAATCTAAAACTATAGACTTATTGCAATTCTTGTCTTGCCCAGCTCTTTCATTCATCTCTTATCTTACGCTTATTAAGCATACTTATATCAAGGTTAAAATGCCATACTATAATCAAATGAAAACTTCATACCAGATGGTGGTCTTTAAGAATTATGCCAAGATTAATTTTGTACAAAAGGCACTGCCAGCCTCACACTTTGTTCTATAAAAATATAAATCAAATAATGTCACCTCAGTATGGGAAAAATATTACTCAAAAAGTATGTAATTTTGAAAAATGTAAATTATATCATTTTTTCAAAACCCTTACTCAGGTTGCATTTGAACAAATTTGAATATACAATTGGTATTTGGCAATATATTGTCTATATTATAGATAATAAACTAAGAACAATATTTAAATAACAAACTTAAAAATTAAAACTATGAATTCAGGAAAAGTATTAGCAAGCGTTTTAGCAGGCGCTGCCGCGGGTGTTGTATTGGGCATTTTATTCGCCCCGGATAAAGGCACTGAAACGAGACGCAAAATTGCCGCAAAAGGGTCAGACCTTGCAGACTCAGTTAAAGATAAATACAGCGAATATTCTGATGTAATTTCTGAGAAATACGATCAGGCAAAACAAAAACTAACCGGTCTGGTTTCCGAAGGAAAAGACAAGGGCAATGACCTTGTAAACCAAGCTAAGGAAAAGGCCAATGCAATGAAAGGTGATGTAAGAAGTTCACTAAATGGGTAATCACTTTCATTTCACTTTAAAATAAAATAAACAAGTTCGATGGTAAGCGATAAAATAGAGGACAAACCAACCGGTATTGAAGAACTTTTTAACAAGCTAAAAGACTACGCTGAAACAAGGCTGGCTCTTTACAAGCTTATTGCAATAAATAAAGCTGCGGGCTTTTTTTCAACTTTTATCACGGCACTGATTTTAATAATGATTTTATTCACAGTAATATTATGTATTTCAATTGGGGCGGCACTTTTAATAGGTCAGTGGTTAGGCGGAGCTTCATATGGCTTTTTTATAATTGCAGGATTATATCTTATCATCGGGCTTGTTTTATATTCAATGCGTGGTAATATTCTTAGAAATCCGGTGAGTAGTAAACTTATCAAGGAAATGGTTGATTAAGCGTAAAAAAAATCAGGAAATGAACAATGAAGAAACTGCTAACTCCAAGCTTCAAAGAATTGCAAATACCACAGAGCTTGACGTTGCCATAAAAAGACTGGAACGAAAAATCAAATTGCAGGAAGCGGACTTGCAAGATCATTTTCATACGCTACTAGTGAGCATGAAGCCTACTAACATCTTAAAGACAACTATACATGAAGTGCAGGAATCGCCTGAATTAAAGCACAATTTATTTAGGGTTGCCTTGGGTCTTGGTGCCGGATATTTTTCAAAGAAAATGGTCGTCGGCAAATCCGCAGGACTCGTAAAAAAAGCTCTCGGCGCTGCATTGCAATTTGGTGTCACCCAGTTTGTGGCAAAGAAGAATGACAATGGGGAAAGCCCTTCCAAAACACCTGGAAAGAAGAATTTATTAAAGCGGATATTGGCAATATAGATTTTGTTGAATTTCCTAGTTGAAGAAAGAACGAGATAAGTTGAATTAAGATTTGACCATCTGATTGTGTTTATATCTTGGCACCGCTTGCATCTGATTGTAATTGTACAACTCCAGGCATTTGGTAAAACAATTTTACTCTTCCATAGCACTTGCTTCAACAACTATTTTATTTAGACGCTTAGTCAAAGGGAAAAGCAAAAGCCCTGCAAGTAATGCAGCAATAACGCTTATAGAGAAGAAGACGGCCTTATTATCAAACTGATCCCAGAAGCCAGCAAGTATTCCTGAAATTTTTCCTCCCAACGAAGTTGTGATAAACCAACCTCCCATCATTAAAGCCGTTAAGCGCCGTGGTGCCACTTTTGATGTAAGCGACAATCCAACAGGGCTTACAAATAGTTCACTTATAGTAAAAACGCCGTAGCTGGAAAATATCCACCAGCTGGAAACTTTGTTCTGATAAATATCGGTTGATAAGCAGGCAAACACCATTACTAAAGATGATAAGCCTGCGATAATGGTTCCCCACGCAAACTTACTAGGAGTAGATAATTCTTTGCCTCTCGCCTTTAGAAACCCGAAGAAACCGACGACCAACGGAGTTAAAACGATTATCCAAAAAGGGTTTATTGATTGATATATTTCAGTTGAAATAAGTTTAAGATCTTGTCCGGAGGCCGGGTATTTATCTTTTTGCAAATTTTGTAAATATAAATCGGGGCCTTGGGTGGTTAAAACTTTTCCACTTGCATCCGCCTGAGCCCGAAATTGGTTGTCCACAACAGGTATTTCGGTTGGTTTGGTATTGACTGTTTCTAAAAAATTAAAGGGTTTTAGTACAGGTTGAATGGCCTTAGGTGCTTCCCGGTCAGTATAGGTCTGTGCCCAGATGGTTAAAGCTGTTGAGTTTTGATTATATATATTCCAGAAAATTATCGAAACACCAAATAATATTAATAATGTGCTTATGCGTTTTTTATCAAAACCTTTTGCATTATACCATATGCTAAAATAAAAAATAATGATTGGTACACAGGCAAAAATAAAAGCATCATTAGAATCGGAACCCATAATATTGCCTGGAATAAACCACCCAATTGCTCCTGCAATTAGTGCAGGTAAAAAAACATACAGCGATATTTTTGAAATCGGCATATCCTCTTTTTGAACCGGCTTAATAACATCGGCATGCTTGACATGTTTTAATCCAAAGGCAAACCAGATCAAACCTAAGAGCATTCCAACCCCAGCTGCTGCAAAAGCATAACCCCATGAATAATTATTCCGGAGAAAAGCTGCGACAAAATTGCAAATGAAAGCACCAATATTTATCCCCATGTAAAAGATATTGTAAGCAACATCCTTCTTCGGTCTTAGATCAGGCCTGTTATAAATATTTCCGAGCAGTGTGCTGATATTTGGCTTGAAAAACCCATTACCAATTATAGCACAAAACAAACCGGTATACATCACCAGGTTGCTGCCATTAAGTGCAATTAAAAAATATCCTAGTGCCAGCATTGCACCGCCAATAAAGATTGATTTTACATACCCCAGATATCTGTCTGCAATTAAACCACCGATGAATGGCGTTAAATAAATGAGTGCGACATAAGTACCAACAATACTTACTGCCGCTACGTTATCAAGGCCGCGGCCACCATGCCCGGTCGTATCAGTTAAATACAGTAGAAAAATACCAATCATTAAATAATAGCCAAAACGTTCCCACAGTTCTGTAAAGAATAGCACATACAAGCCACGTGGATGTTTATCATTAATTATTTCATTACCAGCAGAAATGGATTGGCCTCGCATAGTTTATCTTTTTTGTATTAACGGCAGTTTAATAATTTGTAAAGTACTGATTAATTTTAATTGGCAAAACTCAAATTTTTGAGAACCTGATTGTCTAAGTTTTATTTATTGATGGATGGAGAGGATTTAAAATCCTTAATCCATAACTTGCACCTCTTTTATCTTAAAGCTAAAATCTTTTTTCTTGAAAATTCTCATTCTTGGCGCCGGCGGACGTGCTCATGCTTTTTGCTGGAAGATAAGCCAAAGCGAACTCTGCTCTGAAATATTTATTGCTCCTGGAAATGCAGGAACCTCACAGTTTGGAAAAAATATTGAGATCGATATTTCCGATTTCAAAGTAATCAAAACCACATGCATAGATAATAAAATAGATCTTGTACTAGTAGGGCCTGAAGAACCTCTTGTGAAGGGAATCTATGATTTTTTTAAAAAAGATGCTGAACTGCGACACATAATAATAACAGGGCCTTCTGCAGAAGGCGCCCAACTTGAGGGCAGCAAAGCATTTGCAAAGGCCTTCATGAAAAGGCATAATATTCCTACCGCAGATTATAAAGAATTTTCGGCTAGACACATTTGAGGACGGACTGGCATATATAAAGAATCATGAACTTCCGGTAGTGCTGAAAGCAGATGGGCTTGCCGGCGGCAAGGGAGTTCTCATTTGCAATAATTATGTTGAAGCAATGGGAGAATATGAGCTGATTATTCAAAAAAGCAAATTCGGGGATGCGGGTAAAAAAATCGTTGTGGAGAAATTTTTAGCGGGAATTGAAATGAGTGTTTTTATTCTCACTGACGGTAATGGCTATGTGCTTCTTCCGGAAGCAAAAGACTATAAAAAAATCAGGGAAGGCGACACCGGCCTTAATACGGGAGGTATGGGCGCCATAAGTCCCGTACCATTCGCTACGGATAATTTCATGGAGAAGGTTAAGGATAAAATTATTAACCCGACTATAGAAGGCCTGCAAAAAGATAAAATTGATTATAAAGGTTTTATTTTCCTTGGCCTTATAAAAGTAAACGAGGAGCCTATAGTAATTGAATACAATTGCAGGATGGGCGATCCGGAAACCGAAGCGGTACTTCTCCGGTTGAAAAATGATCTTTTAAAATTGCTCATCGCGGCACACAAGCAGGAGCTTCACTTGGAAAAAATTGAAATAGATCAAAGATCAGCGGCCACCATTGTGGCGGTTAGCGAGGGGTATCCACTCGAGTACCATACAGGCTTTGCAATAGATTTTGGTTATCTCGAAAACCCACATATCAAAAAGCATATACAGGCAGATGGGGGTACTATGGTATTTCACGCCGGCACCAAAGAAGAAAATGGAGAGGTGGTTACCAATGGCGGGCGAGTGCTTGCGGTATCGGCTCTGGCTGACACGCTTTCGGAAGCAGTGGACCGGTCGAAAGAAATCCTGGAACAAATACATTTTGAAGGAATGTATTACAGGACGGATATAGGATATGAGTTTATTGAATAATTTTTCATACTTGCTTCATCTACTTTTTTACATCGAGATTTCTTTTTAAAGCTTATATAATAAATGAGTGCTTACTGCGTTTTTCAACCAAAAGAATTAGCTGCGATTTAATAATATAGCATGATGTGAGGGCTCAATCAATCATCCCGGAATTATAAATCGTGTATCGTAAATCCTAAATCGTTTTGCGGTTGTTAATTCAAATTATTTCCTACAACTTTGCATCCATTATTAACTTCTCAATATCATATCCTCTAAGATGGGCCTTTTTAATTTTTTTACACAGGAAATAGCGATTGACCTTGGAACCGCAAACACCCTTATAATTCATAACGATGTTGTTGTTGTAAATGAGCCTTCGATTGTTGCATTAGACCGAAATAATCCAAAGAATATATTAGCTGTGGGTAAAAAGGCATTGATGATGCATGAAAAAACCCACGAGAGTATAAGAACAGTTCGACCCTTGAAAGACGGCGTGATTGCAGATTTCAACGCGGCTGAACTTATGATACGGGAAATGATAAAAAAGATTTATCCCAAGAAACCATGGTTTCCTCCAAGCTGGCGAATGATGATATGCATTCCAAGCAGTATTACAGAAGTTGAAAAACGTGCGGTAAGAGACAGTGCAGAACAAGCTGGTGCAAAAGAAGTTTATCTACTCCATGAACCAATGGCCGCAGCTCTGGGTATTGGAATAGATGTAGAAGAACCCGTTGGAAATATGATTATTGATATTGGCGGAGGTACCACAGGAATAACCGTTATTGCACTAGCTGGCATTGTATGTGATCAATCAATTCGAATTGCCGGTGATGAATTTACAGCCGATATTATGGAAGCGTTGCGCCGCTACCATAGTCTCCTTATTGGGGAGCGTACGGCAGAACAAATAAAAATACAGATTGGCTCTGCAATGAAAGATATTGATAATCCCCCTGAAGATATGCCGGTAAATGGCAGAGACCTTGTAACAGGTATACCTAAGCAAATAATGGTCAGTTACCAGGAAATTGCCGAGGCGCTGGATAAATCCATATTTAAAATAGAAGAAGGAATTTTAAAAGCTTTGGAAACAACGCCACCGGAATTGGCTTCGGATATTTATAGGCGCGGCATGTATCTTACGGGAGGCGGTGCTCTTTTAAGGGGCCTTGACAAAAGGCTCGCAGCAAAAATTAAACTACCGGTTCACATCGCCGACGATCCTCTTAAGAGTGTTGTAAGAGGCACCGGCCTGGCTCTAAAACACTACGACCGCTACCCATTCGTTATGCGCTAACGCCCATTTCCTCTATGATTGGGACATAATACTCCCTAAAAATTATGTATATTTCAAACCATCTATGTCACACATTCCTGAATCTATCGGGGTTGAGAAGTATTTTATGCGCAATATTTTAATTTTCATCAGGATCTATTTCAATTTTCTTTTCTTTTTATTCCTGATGGTAGTTTCTTTCATTATGCTCTTTACCTATAATCGTTATCATCACGCGGTTTACTCAGGAGTAGCAAATGAAGTTACCGGTAGCATAAGCAAGCAATACAACACCGTTGAATATTATTTTCAACTAAAAAGAACAAATGATTCGCTGGTAAAGGCAAATGAAGTTTTATACAATAAGCTAAAACAGGACTTTGATATGCCGGATAGCACATCGAAACTTACCATTGATACGCTCTCGATTGATTCTGTTCTTCAATTTAGACGATATCAATATATGCAGGCAAAAGTTGTGGGTAATTCTGTAAACCAGCCTAATAATTTTATACAAGTTCACAGGGGGTCAGCCCAGGGAATAATACCTGACCTTGGTGTAATTGATATGAATAATGCTGTCGTCGGAACCGTCATGGATGTTAGCAAAAATTTTTCCGTAGTAATGAGTCTTCTTAATGGGCTGAGTAATACCAGTGCTATGATTAAAAAAAGTGGCGAAACGGGCACGATCGTTTGGGATGGCAAAGAAACCAATATGGTAAACCTGAAAGATATCTCAAAGGCTACAAAAATTTTGAAAGGCGATACAGTTATTACGAGCGGGTATTCTGACAAGTTTCCGTATGGCCTTTTAATAGGAACTGCAGAAGAAGTAATAAGTGAGAAAACAAGCAGCACCTATACAATACGAGTAAAAACTGCTGCAAATTTTTATAATCTTCAGTATGTATACGTCATAAATAATCTTCAAAAAGATGAAGCACGTGAGCTCTTAAATAAAGTGAAGAAAAGAAATGAGTAATCTTGTAAAAAATATTATACGGTTTTGTCTTTTCATATTAGTACAGGTTTTTGTACTTAATAATATACCTCCGTTACACCACCTTGTTACGCCATATCTTTATTTCCTTTTTATTCTATGGCTTCCTTTTAAAATGGGAAGAAAAAGTATTATGATGTTGGCGTTCCTGCTTGGGTTTAGCCTGGATTGTTTTACAAAAACTTATGGGCTTCATACTGCGCCTTGCGTGCTTATCGCCTATCTTCGACCTTTTCTTATCAATATTCTTATATCGCAGGAAGGAGCAGAAAGTAATTACAACGAACCCTCAATCAAAAGCATGGGATTCACGCCCTACCTGACTTACATAGTAATACTCACCCTTGTGCACCATTGCTTGCTCTTCTTTCTTGAAGCCCTTCAAACGGGGGGATATTTTTACTTCATAGTAAAAACTTTATTCTCCACAGCCATAAGTATTTTATTAATCTTTTTAACAGAATTATTGTTTGTGAGAAAACAAAGATTTAGAACGAATACAGTTTAGACGTATTATTTTTGTATTAATTTCCGTTTTACTTTCTCAATCTCTCTAAATCACTTTATATCTGTGCCTGCATTTCATCAGTCTCGTAAAAATTTAATTATTATCCTGTTTCTTGTAATGGGAACCATAATTATTGCGCAGCTTTTCAATCTCCAGATAATAAATAAAAAATATTCAATCCTTGCTGATGAGCAAGGTAAGTTTCGCAAAGTCGTTTATCCGGACCGAGGCATTTTGTTTGATCGTAAAAACAAAGCCATATTACGCAATACCGTGATTTATGACCTGATGGTAACCCCTGGGAAAATACGAGGAATGAACCTTGATACAGCCACCTTATGCCGCATTTTAGATATAGACACAACCGAATTCAAGAAAAGGATTCTAACCGCAATAATTAAGAACAGGAGCTACCGGGTATCAGTATTTGAAGCTTCGCTTTCTGTGGGGAAAATTGCCAGGTTAAACGAAAGCATGTATAAGTTTGTGCCTGCATTCTATTTACAAGAACGGCCTGTGCGTGATTATCCTTTTGATGCCGCGGGTAATATACTAGGTTACCTGTCAGAAGTAGATTCCAACTTTTTAAAAAGACATGAAGGAGAAGGTTACCAGATGGGAGACTATGCCGGCAAAACCGGACTTGAGCGTAGTTATGAAAGAGTTTTGATGGGCCAGCGGGGAATAGAATTCTGGAAAAGAGATAATAAAAACAGGCTCACAGAAAGGCTTGAAAAAGGCAAATATGATACAGCAGCAATACCCGGACGAAAATATGCACATGGCGCTGGACATTGATTTGCAGAAATTAGGAGAACACCTTATGGAGAATAAGATAGGGGCGATTGTTGCAATCGATCCTAAAACAGGTGGGGTACTTTCAATGGTTAGCAGCCCTACTTATAAGCCCAATCTCTTAACCGGCTCAGAACGTCAAAAACATTTCGCGGAACTTCTCCTGGACCCACGCCTGCCGATGATCAACAGAACGGTGAACGCTTATTATTCGCCGGGGTCAACATTTAAAACACTGCAGGGGTTAATTGGTCTTCAGGAGGGAGTAATAACTCCTTCAACGACTTTTTTATGCACCGGGGCTTTTTACGGCTGCGGGAAGCCTATGCATTGCCTCGATCCAGGTGTTTTTAAATTGAAAGGAGCCATTACTCATTCGTGCAATACTTATTTTGCCAATGTAATGCAACGTACTATTAATAACCCCGCTTATGGATCAACCGATAGCGCCCTTAAGGTATGGGATAATTATATGTATGCATTTGGTTTAGGCCACAAATTGGGAGTGGATATACCCTCAGAAAAAAGTGGGCTTATTCCAACTCCAAAAACTTATAATAAAATCTATGGTGAAAATCATTGGAATTTTTGCACATTTCGTTCTGTGAGCATAGGCCAGGGTGAAGTAAATGTAACTCCTATACAGGTAGCGAACGAAATGGCGTACCTGGCTAATAAGGGATGGTATATCACCCCTCATCTTATCGATTCAATTGATGGCGGAGATGAATTTGGCATGCTGGATTCATTTAAGGTAAAGCACATGCCATTGAATATTCCCGACAGTGTATTTGAAGCGGTTCATGATGGTATGCAGGGAGTAATGGAATCCGGAACAGGTGCCGCAGCGAAAGTTCCTGGAATAGTTGTTTGTGGAAAAACCGGAACGGTGGAAAATTATTACCAGGGAGTAAAACAAAAAGATCACGCCTTTTTTGCCGCCTTTGCACCCAGGGAAAATCCCAAAATAGCAATTGCAGTTATTTGCGAAAACGCGGGGATGGGTTCTAATTCGGCCGCACCAATTGCCAGCCTCATGATAGAGCAATATTTAAGAGACTCTATTCCGGAGCCCGACAGGAAGGCAAAAATTGAAACACTTGCAAATTTAAATCTTATGCCGGCACGTATTTATAAAGAGATACGCCGTAAAGATTCTGTTATTCATGCAAGAGATACCTCTTATCTATTGGAGAAAGGCTATATTAAAAGCGCTAAGGATACTATGGGTATTGAGGAAGAAGATGATACCGAAGGTTTGGAGAAATTGAAAAAAGAAAAGCAGAAAGAAAAGCTTACTGATACCATCCCTCCCGGCAAAAATATGGACGAGGCAAAGCAAGATGTTGAAGCGATGCTGCCTGAGAAACAAAGAAAAACAAATACTGTCGATTCATTAAAATAAACTTCATTATTTATACCAAAATGCGTAACGAGACTGCCATAACGAAAGGAGTTGATTGGGTATTGATATGGATGTATATCCTATTTGTTTCTATTGGTGTCTTATGTATTTTTTCAGTGGAATACCACAATAATGAACCAATCTTAAGAAACATAATTGGGCTGAAGAAAAACTACTCCAGGCAATTACTATTTATCGGCATCTCTGCAGTAGTTGCCATATTCATATTACTTACTGACAGTAAATTTTTTACAGCAACCGCAAACATCGGCTACGTCCTCGGCATCATTCTAATGCTGGCCACTTTTGTGTTAGGAAAAAATATAAATGGATCGAAGTCATGGATTCCACTTGGCTTCTTCAACCTGCAGCCGGTTGAAACGTGCAAAATTTTTGCAGCTCTTGCACTCTCAAAATATTTATCCCGCCCCGAAACGAATTTTGAAAAACCACGATCACAGTTGATTGCTGCGGCCATTGTTTTAACCCCGGCTGTTTTTTCAATATTGCAAAATGAAACTGGCCTTGCGTTAGTATATTTTTCCTTTCTTATTCCAATGTACAGGGAAGGATTGCCACCAGTCTATCTTATTATCGGGTTTTCGTTTGCGATACTGGTGGTAGCAACAATTTTAGTTGAAAAAAACACACTGGCAATAATACTTACAGCCATTGCAATAATTGCCATATTCGTTATGAGACGCACAGTCAAAAGAGATAAAGGCCTATTGGTGGTAATAGTAGGATTATGGATTTTATGTGTAAGCATACAGAGATTTGCAGTTCCCTATATCTTTGAACATGTCCTGCAGCAATACCAGGTAGAAAGAATCCTGAATACTTTTGGAGTAGACTATGTTCCAAATGATAATGCCGATGCCGAAAAACTTGATAAGCAAGAAGAAAAGAAACTTGCTAATACCAAAAAATTAAAAAAAGCAAAAGAGAACTACAACGTAAAGCAGTCAAAAATTGCCATTGGCTCCGGAGGCCTGATGGGAAAGGGATTCTTAAAAGGTACACAAACCCAGGGCGATTTCGTACCCGAACAACATACCGATTTTATATTTACCTCAGTAGGTGAAAACTTTGGATTTTGGGGAAGCAGCCTCGTAGTGATCTTGTATATGCTTTTACTTTTCAGGATTGTTTTTTTGGCGGAACGTCAACGAAGTACTTTCAGCAGGGTCTATGCTTACAGCCTGGCAGCAATTTTCTTTTTTCACATATCTATTAATATTTGTATGACAATCGGGCTAGCGCCGGTAATAGGAATCACTTTGCCATTGATGAGTTATGGCGGCTCTTCACTTTTGACTTTCACAATTTTAGTTTTCATATTGGTACGGCTCGACGCCGACAGGCAAATGGTTCTGCGCTAAACCTCTAAGCGCTTTGAACGGTGAATAAACAAATAAGAAAAATGTTTGAGTTAATTTTGCGGCGTGAAACACATTTATAAATAAAGTTTTGAAGCAATTAAATTTCCTTCAGGGTTATGGGTATGAAGATATTTCCACTTAGTGAGGGTTCCTTCACTGTCGATCAATCAAAAAAATTTGTTCCCTTTAAAATTGATGAAGACGATTTGCAGCAGAGAGCGAGAGGCAGCTTGCTCGTCGAGATTCAGCCATTTGTTGTGGTTACTTCAAAAGACATTTTAGTATTCGACACAGGGCTTGGTTTTGCAGATCCTGATCAGCAATTGCAAATTCATAAGAACCTTGCTTCGCATGGCATAAATTCTACTGACGTTACCAAAGTTTTGCTCTCGCATTTGCACAAAGACCATTCAGGTGGAATTTTAATCCCAGACAAAACCAAACTAAGTTTTGAGAATGCAGACTATTATATTAACCAGGAGGAATGGAACTATGCGTTTGAAAAAGATTCCTCTTCTTACGTTACCGATGATTATTTAATGCTAAAAGATAATAGTCATTTGGAATTTACAAACGGAGATAATACGATTGACGGATATATACATTATCAATTAACTGGTGCACATTCGCCGTATCACCAGGTTTTTAAAATAGAAGAAGATGGGGAGATAATTTTTTTTGGCGGCGACGTAGCACCCCAGTTGCAACAAATGAAAAACAGGTTTAAAGCCAAATACGATTATGATGGAGCTAAAGCAATGGAACTAAGAAGAGAATGGTGGAAGCGGGGAGAAGAAGAAAATTGGACCTTTTTATTTTACCATGATATTAAATATCCAATCCACAAATTTTAACGTTACACAAAAAAGGCCTGCCCTAAAAAGGGCCGGCCGTTGCTAACCTATGAAAAACACCTAAGCACAAAAGTAAGAAAAATTTAATTTCTCCAACTTTTAGTTGCTTTATTAATTGAAATCAATGAATTTTATTTACCTAACGGCAAGAAATGTTTATTTAACGACGAAGACTATTTAGTCTTTGGGATTGCCGATCCTTGAGCCGGCGTATCAAAACTTCCCGAAAATCTCTTTCAGCATTGAAAAGTCTGTTTAGTCTTTGCGGACCTAATATTTTTTCAAATGAAGATTGATATTTTTTGCGGATGTCTAATAATTGTTGATCAGATTTCATAACGTCTTTTCTATCTACACCTCGGACTTCCTGGTCATACTGATTATAAACAGGCCAGAATTTCTGAGCTTCATCGGCAGTGAGGTTGAGCTTTTGGGTAATAAAGGCAATTTTTAAAGCCTTTATCTTTTCCCCCCTGGGATCCGTATCATCCTGGGCATATAGGGTAGTAAAACCCGAAAAGAATATTAATATTATAAGTAAAGATTTTTTCATCATCAGTTTTTTAGTTGGTATTTCCTTTTTGATCAATTTTGTCGAGATAGGTATTCAAAGTATTTTCATCAATCAAGTAATCTTCCTGGGAAGGCAACTCACTTACGTCAGTATTTTTTAAAAGAAGCTCATTATCTAATACACTTCCGTTCTTCTCCAGGTACTTAATTATGTCGTCATCGCTTAGTTTGGCGATACCGGCATCAATTTGCTTTTCTGTTTTAAACTGAAAAGACTCTTTAATATAACCTGGAACGGTAGTGATGTAGATGCTGTTCCGGAAATATCTTGATCACTATTGTTCGACGGCTTATTAAATATCTGAAGAGAACTTATAGCAATTGCACCAGTTACCACTGCCGCCGCCGCAATCCTCAACCAGGAGTTACGGGGTTTCATAGTCACAACCCTGCCCCGAACTAGGCTTGTACTTTCAATTACAACATCTGAAAAACTTTCAAAATACCCTTCAGGCACTGTAAACACATTTTCACTCTTCAGGGAATACAACATTGGAGACAGATTCTGTAACTCTTCATCAGCCGTTTCCACATGCTGGTTCTTAGCTTTTACTAAAATATTTGTGCTTAAAGTTTCGAAATAACCGTCAGGCACTCCCAATACGTTTTTATTCTTCAGCGAATAAAGCGTTGAAGAAATATTGCGTAACTCTTCTTCGGCCGTTTCAAAATTTACCTGCTTTATTTTATCTAAAATATGTATGGATAAATTATCAAAATAGCCTACAGGAATTTCAAATACATTTTTATTCCTTAATGAATAAAGTGTAGCAGACAAATTGCGTAAATCTTCGTCACCTGTTTCGGAATGTATATTCTTTATTTTTTTAAAAATATTTATAGACAAATTTTCAAAATATCCGGAAGGAACTTCAAACACATTTTCACTCTTCAATGAATGCAGCATCGGAGAGAGTTTGCTCAATTCTTCATCCTGCGTTTCAGGGTAAAGTTTTTTTATTTTTGCTAAAATATTTGTGCTTAAAGTATCAAAATAACCCTCAGGTACCTCTTGCACATTGGTGGCATTTAATTCAAATTCATTACTATCACTATCATTAAATATTGCAAAGCTTGACAAACGATCACTCAAATCGTCGAAATATCCATCAGGCACCTGGAAGACATTTATCTTTTCCAGGCTCGCCAGGAAAGGTGCTATTTCCCTAAGTTCGTTTAATATTTCTTGTGAGTTATTCATTACGTTTTATCAGACCCTTAAAAGCCTTGAAAGTTTAATTATTAAGTATAAATTCTTCGATTTTTTTTGCCGCATGGTGGTAGCTGGCTTTCAAAGCTCCTTCGCTCGTATCCAGCACTTTGCTCATTTCTTCATAGGGCATTTCATCATAATACCTTAAGTTAAAAACAAGTCTTTGCTTTTCAGGTAATTGTTGAATACCAAGTTGAAGCTTCCACTCAAGTTTGTTTGCATCAAAATTAGTATCACTTTTAAGTTGGTTACTTAATCCATTTTCAACGTCGCTTAGTGATACTGAACTCCTTTTTTTCTGCTGCGCCATAAATGTAAGGCACTCATTGGTCGCTATGCGGTAAAGCCACGTGTAAAGCTGGCTGTCTTCCCTGAAATTCTCAAGGCCCTTCCAAACTTTGATAAACATATTTTGTAAAACATCATTAGCATCATCATGGTTAACAACCATCCTTCTTACATGCCAGTACAACTTTTCCTGGTATTTTTTAATTATCGAAGTAAAGGCCTGCTCTTTTGTTGCCGGATCTTTAAAGCTCAATAAAAGCTCCTGGTCGCCTGGTTGGTGAGTCATATTTATTTTTTATCTGGGCGACAAAAATAGAAAAACCTTAACTAAGACTACTTTGTTTATGGAAAGTTTAATCTTTAAACAGTTGGCATGTAGAACAAAGAAGATTCAATAGAAATTATTTTACGATTGTTGCCACATTTCATAAAATAACCTAAAACCATAAAATATGCCCAAGTCCTGTTTTTTTAATCTAAATCCAGTACTTTTGCCGCCCCAAAAGCGCATGTGGTGAAATTGGTAGACACGTCAGACTTAGGATCTGATGCCGCAAGGTGTGGGGGTTCGAGTCCCTCCATGCGCACACTCACAAATATGTTTTCTGAAAAGAAAATTGTAACCTCCGTTCCTGAAACGGATAATAAATTAAAGATTAATGGCAACAATTACTAAAGAAAGTATAGGCGATCTTCATGATAAATTGACGGTGAAAGTTTCTAAAGAAGATTATTACCCTTCATTTGAAAAAGCAATAAAAGATTATAGCAAAAAGGCTAACATTCCAGGCTTTCGAAAAGGCATGGTGCCTGCGGGAATGGTTAAGAAAATGTACGGATCATCTATTTTTTATGATGAAGTAGTGAAAGCAGTTGAGAAAGAATTACAGGAATACCTGACTAAAGAAAAGCCTCAAATTTTTGCCCAGCCATTGCCAATGGAAAGTGACTTGCGAAATCTTGATATGGCCAATCCTGCGGATTATGATTTTCCCTTTGAATTAGGAATTAAACCGGAGATATCTATAGATGCGCTTACAAGTTCGAAACCGGTATTCTACAAGGTCAAGGTAACCGCGGATATGGTGAGCGAAGAAATAGAAAAACTGGTTACAAAACACGGAGACATGAAAGATGCTGACGAGGTTACCGCCCCGGAAAATGTATTGAATGTGCTCTTTGAAGAATCTGATTCAGAGGGAAATGTAATAGCTGATGGCGCTGCAAAAGATAATTCTATCCTGGTAAAATATTTTGACGAAAAATTTCTTTCCACAATTTATGGCAAGAAAAAAGATGAGTTTGTCGTGTTACAATTGAAAAATGCCTTTCCTGAAAAAGAAAGAGAATGGATTCTTTCGGACCTGGGATTGGATAAGAAAGATCCGGCTTCACTAGAAAAATATTTTAAGATGACCATCACCAAGATCGGTTTGGTCGAAAAAAAGGAGCTCAATGAAGAATTTTTCAACCAGGTTTTCCCTGGTAAAGAAATAAAAACCGAGGAAGAATTTCGCAAAGCCCTGGAAGACGAGATGCAACAGCAATGGAATGGCGCAAGCAGGGGGCAATTGCATGACCAACTTTATCACCTTTTATTAGAAACGCCCTTACAATTACCTGACGGTTTTTTAAAGAGATGGATTGCCATTGGCGGAGAAAAGAAAAAAACTGCCGAGGAGGTTGAGGCAGAATACCCATCTTTCACCAATCAATTAAAATGGACTTTAATAAGCGATAAAATCCTAAACGAAAATAAAATTGACGTGACAGAGGAGGAATTGCGCGACAATATGAAGTCGGAAATTATGCGATATTTTGGCCAGATGAATTTAGGTGAAGACACGCAATGGATAGACAGCTACATTGATCGAATGATGAAAGACGAGAAGCAGGTGGACAGCAGCTATAGAAAAATTATAACAGAAAAACTTTTTAACTGGCTTGAAACACAAGTAACGCCGGTGGAAAAAGTAACAACACCTGAAGAACTTTTAGCTATGCAGCACCATCACGAGCACTAATTGAACGCACTTTAGTTCTTTTGAGCCGGTTTTCTAATAAGGTATTTACATGCCCTTTTGTCTTGTTTTTTTGTTAGCATAATATTTGGAACTTCATGCCGATAAAATTGTAATTACAAAAATCACATTTATGAACTTTGGAAAAGAATTTGAAAAATATGCTGTTAAACACAAGGGCATTAGCAGCAATACCTTGCATGGATATATAAATCATAACATAACCAATCTTACTCCCAATATAATTGAAGAGAGGCCAATGAATGTGGCTGTTATGGACGTTTACAGCCGTTTAATGATGGACAGGATAATTTTTCTTGGTTATCCTGTAAACGATGAGGTTGCAAATATCATTACCGCACAATTGTTATTTTTAGAAAGTACCGATAGAACGAGAGATGTTCAATTATACATTAACTCTCCTGGTGGCGGCGTTTATGCCGGTCTGGGATTGTATGACACTATGCAATTTGTATCGCCGGATATTGCTACAATTTGCACCGGAATGGCAGCAAGTATGGCAGCAGTTTTAATGAGTGCGGGTGCTGCCGGAAAGCGAAGTGCTCTCAAGCATGCAAGAATTATGATGCACCAGCCAAGTGCGGGCGCAGCAGGCCAGGCTTCCGATGTGGAGATCACGGTAAATGAAGTAAGAAAAGTGAAACATGAATTGTACGAAATATTAAGTAACCATACCGGTCAAACAATAGAAAAAGTTGCAAAAGATAGCCACCGCGATTTTTGGATGACGGCAGATGAGGCGAAGGATTATGGCCTGGTAGACGAAGTATTAGTTACAAACGCAAAAAAGACAAAAAAATAACAATCGGACCATTTAAATAAAATCAAATGAACTTATATAAAAATTATATCACCCGCTTCGAAGAGGAAGAAGAACCTGAGAAATCGTCCCCGGAAAATCCGATGGAAAAAATGATGGGTGGGATGATGTTCGACAAAAAATTTATTGAACAAAGAAAAATTTTCCTGTGGGGCCCTGTGGATGATAAAAGTGCAAAAGATATTACTAACAGGCTCCTGTTCCTTGAGGCTGAAAATCCAGGAAAAGAGATTACGTTTTATATCAACAGTCCGGGTGGCGTTATTACAAGTGGCATGGTTATTTACGATACCATGAAGATGATTTCATCCCCGGTAAGCACAATATGTATGGGAATGGCAGCCAGCATGGGGAGTATCTTATTAAGTGGAGGTGAAAAGGGAAAGAGATTTATTTTCCCACACGGAGAAGTGATGATTCACCAGCCAAGCGGTGGTGGACAAGGAACAAGTGCTGATCTTGAAATAATGGCAGTTCAAATATTAAAAGCAAAACAGTTAGGAGCAAAATTACTTGCAGATAATTGTGGACAGACTTACGATAAGGTGATGGAAGACTTTGACAGGGATTATTGGATGGATGCCAGGGAAAGTAAAAAATATGGAATTGTGGATGGCATAATGGATAAATTTTAGTGCAACATTCTGTTCAATTTAAATGTCATTGATAAATATTATTGCGGGGGCATATATTGATTTTCAATTAAAATGTTCGTAATTTATAACTGAAAAATTAGCGATCTCGACAAACTTTGAATAAAACAAATGGCTAAACAACAAACTTTACATTGCTCATTTTGCGGAAGAAACCGTGACGAAGTGAAAATTCTGATTGCAGGGCAAGAAGGACATATATGTGAAAACTGTGTAGAGCATGCCCAGGAAATAATTACCCAGGAAATTTTCCCAACTCCCGAAAAAAATGCTCATCCTTCCAATTATAAACTCTCGGTAAAAAAGCCAATAGAATTAAAGAAGTTTCTTGATGAATACGTGATAGGGCAGGATGATGCGAAAAAAGTTTTGGCAGTTGCGGTTTATAATCACTATAAAAGGCTTAATCAAAAAATAGACAGTGAAGTTGAAATAGAGAAGAGCAACATAATAATGGTTGGCGAAACGGGCACCGGCAAGACTCTATTGGCTAAAACTATTGCCCGTATACTGAATGTTCCATTCGCAATAGTAGATGCAACGGTCTTCACCGAAGCGGGTTACGTAGGAGAAGATGTTGAAAGTATTTTAAGCAGGCTTCTGCAGGTTTGTAATTTCGATGTAAATGCTGCGCAAAAAGGAATTGTTTATATTGATGAGATAGATAAAATAGCTCGAAAAAGTGATAACCCAAGTATTACCCGTGATGTAAGCGGAGAAGGAGTGCAACAAGGGTTGCTAAAGTTGCTTGAGGGAACTGAAGTGTTAGTACCACCGCAAGGCGGCCGCAAGCACCCCGAACAAAAGCTCATAAAATTAAACACATCAAATATTCTCTTTATCTGTGGAGGAGCATTTGATGGCGTGGATAGGCTTATAGCGCGCCGGATAAATACAAACGCAATTGGTTTCACAGTAAACAAAGATCTCCAGGAATTTCAGAGAAAGAATTTATTGCAATTTGTAAATGCCCAGGATCTCAAATCCTTTGGCCTCATTCCGGAACTCCTGGGTAGATTACCGGTAGTAACTTATTTGAATCCTCTTGATAAAATTACGCTTCGGAATATATTAACCGAACCAAAAAATTCTCTCATAAAGCAGTACAGGAAGCTATTTGAACTCGAAGGCATAGATTTGGTTATCGAAGACGAAGTTTATGATTTCATGGTTGATAAAGCCACTGAATATAAACTTGGTGCAAGAGGCTTGCGTAGTATTTGCGAGAGCATCCTCACTGACGCTATGTATGAACTTCCTTCACAAAAAGTAAAAACCTTTACTGTAACATTAGATTATGCAGAGCGTAAATTTAAAATCAGTAAACTAAGTTTACTTAAGGTGGCTTAGTTCGTCATTTATATCCCACATCATCGGCCTTACCTTTAAACAAATCATAATAGCTTACGATTTTGTATTGTCTATTCTTATCCCTGGTGGCTTTAGTTGAATTTCTTTTCTAATAAAAAAAGCTGATTTTATTTTTTTCATTTTATTTTTACCCCCTTGTGTTCATAAAAAAATTAATAAATGGTTGATGTAATTCTGGGACTGCAATGGGGCGACGAGGGAAAAGGGAAAATAGTTGATTATTTCACTCCGGGGTATGATGTCATCGCCCGTTTCCAGGGAGGCGCAAATGCAGGCCATACTCTCTATATAAAGGGGGAAAAAATCGTTCTGCACCAAATTCCTTCCGGTATATTTCATGACAACAAAATAAATCTGATAGGCAATGGTGTCGTTCTCGACCCTGTTACGCTCAGGAAAGAATGCGGATCGGTAGAAGCAATGGGCATTGACTATCGTAAAAATTTATTCATTAGCGAAAGAACTCATTTAATATTACCTACTCACCGGGCCCTGGATAAGGCCAGCGAAGCAGCAAAAGGCATAGATAAAATTGGCTCTACCCTAAAGGGTATTACTCCCGCTTATATGGACAAAACAGGGAGAAATGGCTTGCGGGTTGGTGACCTGCTTAATAAAAACTTTATCTCTCAATATATAAAGCTTCGTCTCAAACATCAAAAATTATTAGATAACTTTTCTTTTGCGGAGGATATATCTGCATGGGAAGAAGAATTTTTCGATGCCCTTGAGTTCATTAAGACTTTAAATATAGTGAACGGAGAATATTTCATAAACGATGCGATTCAAAGTGGAAAGAAAGTTCTAGCAGAAGGCGCTCAGGGAAGCATGCTGGATATTGATTTCGGAACATTTCCGTTTGTAACCTCATCAAGCACTATGTCGGCAGGGGTGAGTAGTGGCCTCGGTATAGCACCGCAAAAAATTAAAGAAGTTTTTGGCATTACAAAAGCTTACTGCACAAGAGTTGGAGGTGGCCCATTCCCCACAGAACTACATGATGATAAGGGTGAACAGTTGAGGCAACTCGGCAACGAGTTTGGCAGCACAACGGGGCGGCCCAGAAGGTGTGGCTGGATTGACTTAGTCGCCTTAAACTTTGCGTGTATGATCAATGGTGTAACTCAGCTTGTAATGACAAAGGCCGATGTCCTTGATACGATCGAGGAATTAGAAGTCTGCAATATGTACAATATAGATGGCAACAATACCAATCAAATTCCGTTTCAAATGCAGGGAATGAAAATCGAACCTTTGTATAAAAAATTTGATGGCTGGAATACCGATATTACCGCCATCAAAAAGTTTGACGATCTGCCCTCAAAAATGAAAACCTACATCAGCTACATTAATGATAAACTTTGCGTACCGATAAATTATATTTCAAATGGCCCTGGCAGTGATCAAATCATTGTGGCATTATGATTGTGGTTTTGAAAACTTATAAATGCAAAATTTTTATTTTTTAAAAACTTTTTATAATATTTGGTTATTCAAAAATCTAAATGAAATTTTACATCAATAATCCTTGAGAATTATGAAAGCAAAATCTGATAAGGAAAATAAAGTTCCTAAAAAATCACAGGTGAAAGACGATAGTAGTACGTCAAAAAAAATGTCATCCAAAACAAATGACGATGATGATGATGACTTTGACGATCTTGACCTGGATGAAGAAGAAACCCCCTCAAAAAAATCTAAGGCTACTGCAACCAAAAAAGGAAAAAAGGTTGATGACGAAGATGATGATGACATTGAAGATGTAGAAGACGATTGGGAAAAAACTGAGGATGACGATTACGACCCCGATTTTGAAGAGTTTGATGTTCCAAAATCAAAAATAAAAAAGCCTGGAGCCAAAAAAGGTAAAGGGGATGATGACTTTGAAATTGACGATGATTTCAAAGACCTTGATCTCTTTAACGATGGGGACGATGATGATGACGATGACGATTTCTAAATATAATAACAGCGATCTTCATCGCTGTTATCCATCAATTTGAATAGAAAATTCACATCTTACTTAGTAGAAGATTATTTAACTATTAAAACGAAGGTGCTAAACTACAGTAATAAGTTTGGCACTTTCTGTTTTTTAGATAATCATGAATATGATTTCAAAAAATCCTATGATTGTGTAGTTGGTGCTGGCAACATAAGTCACTTAGTTTCGGATAGTAGTTCCGGTAATCTTGATGCCCTCGATAAATATTTTTATAAAAAAAATGACTGGGTTTTTGGTCATGTCGCTTACGACATAAAAAACGAAATTGAAGAACTTTCTTCTGCAAATTTTGACGGCGTCAAGTTTCCCCAAATTCTATTTTTTGTACCAGAAATAGTTTTAATTCTTTCCGGGAAGCAATTAAAGATTGGCGTGTGTTCCTCAACAAATACTGATAAAATCTTTGATGAGATTAATGTTTCCGCAGAAGTTGAAGAAAATAAAATTAAAACCCCTTCTCTGAAAAGCAGATTCACCAGGACAGAATATATTAGAACCATAAAAAAATTAAAACAACATATTCTAAAGGGCGATTGCTACGAGATTAATTTTTGCCAGGAATTTTATACTTCGAACGCGACACTTAATCCTGTAAAGGTTTATAATAAATTAAATAAATTTTCTCCTAATCCCTTTTCAGCTTTTTATAAGTACACAGATAAATTTCTTATGTGTGCCAGCCCCGAAAGATTTTTAAAGAAAGCGGGAAGCGTGTTGACTTCCCAGCCTATGAAGGGCACATCCAAAAGATTTATTGATGATAAAAATGCAGACGAGATTCAAAAGAATGCACTGCTGCTTGATGATAAAGAAAGGTCAGAGAATATTATGATTGTTGACCTCGTTAGAAACGATCTTTCGAAAGTGTGCGAAGAGGGGTCAGTAAGGGTTGAAGAATTTTTAGGCATTTATACTTTCCCGCAAGTGCACCAAATGATCTCAACGGTAAGCGGAATTTTGAAAGAGGATACAACGATATCAGACATTTTCCGGGCAACTTTCCCCATGGGATCTATGACCGGTGCTCCCAAAAAAAAAGTGATGGATCTAATCGAGCGATATGAAAAGACAAAAAGAGGATTATTCTCTGGCACCGTGGGCTATATTGACCCGGAAGGAAATTTTGATTTTAACGTGGTAATCAGAAGTCTGCAATATAATCGCACAAATCAATATCTCTCGGCAATTGCGGGCTCTGCAATCACTTTTAATAGTGTTCCTGAAAATGAATATGATGAATGCTTGTTAAAAATAATTGCTTTGAAAAAGGCTCTCGAGTGAATTTATTTTTTTGATTTTGCGCCGGAAGTACTTCGCTTCTTATCAGGGGTTTTGAAATCCGGGCCCACATCTCCCAATAGCTGCTGTACACATTCGTTTAGAATAACGTATTTATTGGCGATAAAAAGATCCATCTTATCATTAGGTAATCTTAGTTCGTAAGAGGCGCCAGTAGCAAGCATATTATCGAAACCGGGATTATAATGGTTAAAATCATCCATTTCTACATCCAAATTTTTAGCGATAACCACAGCTCTATATCTTCCCGAAACGGTTACAGCTTTAGATGTTGAATCTTCACCCGCAGAAAGATCAGGTTTAACTTTATCCTCATTTTTCAAACTCGTATAGTCAAAATTATTTCCCGTTTGTTTATCGTCATTATTTGCTGTTTCCATTATATAATGAGTAGCTATAAATTTTTTTACATGGTTGCGGGATTCTTCGGGGAGATAATATTGGAGCTGCCAGAAATTCCGGCTACCACTTTTTTTTATAGCACTATACACTCGCCCTGGCCCGCCGTTATAAGCTGCGATTACCAAAAGCCAATCCTTTAAATCCTTATATAGGCTCAGGAGATATTTTGCAGCAGCATTGGTGCTTTTATAATAGTCGGTTCGGTCATCTACATATTTATTAACCTGCAATCCATAATCCCTGGCGGTATAGCTCATAAATTGCCACGGGCCTCTTGCACCCGCAATGGAAAGTGCATTTGACTTGAGGTCACTTTCAATTACCGCGAGGTATTTTAGTTCCTTCGGTAGTCCATACTGCGACAAAATACCATCGATATAATTGAAGTAAGACATTGAATTTAGTTTCAATTGCTTTAGATACTTCCCATGTGCCTGTAGGTAATCCTGCATATAGTTCTCAGCATAAGGATTTACCTGCGCTGAATAAGGCATCGTAGGATTATAAGAATAGTTTTTGAATAAGTTTTTAAAACCATACTTAGTAACCTGGCTTACATATTGAACGTTTTCCCTGGCGGGTGGCGCTGGCGATTCAATCACCTCTTCTATCTTTTTGTCCTCTATCGTGTCGTTCTCTATTATGGATGTGTCTTGGGATACCCCATCCGGATAGCCCTGCTTTCCAATCACCTGTTTTGAAAAACCGACCTGCAAAAAACTTAGGAGAAATATTATTTGTACAAACAACTTCATGATAGGACTAATACTTTTTGTGATGCCTTAAAAGCATACCGGATAAGCTCAATAAAGTTAACTCTTTGAATTTATTTGTGAGCACTTGTACCCCAAAGGGCATCCCGTTAGAATGTTTGAAAAGTGGTAACGAAATCGCCGGAATACCTGTAAGATTAGCATAAACAGTGTAAATATCAGCAAGATAAACCGCTATTGGGTCTTTATCCATTTTTCCGGCTTCAAAGGCCGTAGCTGGAACAGTGGGCATGATTACAGCGTCATATTGGTCAAATATTTTCTTTGTCTTTTCAACAAGTAATTGCCTCACCTTCTGAGCCTTTGTAAAGTAAGCATCAAAGTACCCTTCGCTTAACACAAAAGTTCCCAGCATGATACGTCTCTTTACTTCTTTTCCAAATCCCTTGCTCCTGGTCTTTTTATAAAATTCGTCGAGGTCATTTTTTTTATCATGATTCCTGTATCCATATCTAACCCCATCATATCGGGAAAGATTACTGGACGCTTCTGCGGTGGTGAGCACGTAATAAGCAGGTACGATAAAATCAATCAGGTCAAATTCAATTTCGTCAACTTTATGTCCATCACGTTTCAGGTTTTCCGATAAAGCGTATAGACTTTGCTTTATTTCAGGATCAATACTCGGGTGTTCAAGCGCATTTTTCAAGATCGCAATCTTATAATGTTTGTTTTCTAATGAAATGGGGAAATGTTTAGGATCGTTCTGCGCTACTGTGCTATCAAATTTGTCTTTCCCATTAATAATATCAAGCACTTTCGCAGCATCTTCCACATTATTTGAAAAAATTCCGATTTGGTCAAATGAAGAAGCATAGGCGATTAAACCATGCCTGGATATAGTTCCATAAGAAGGCTTAAGGCCAGTAATGCCACAGAAATCTGCAGGCTGTCGCACAGAACCTCCGGTATCGCTACCGAGACTAACCATACACATGCCAGCCTGAACTGCCACTGCAGATCCCCCGGAAGAGCCGCCGGGAACTTTATCATTATCTATGTCATTAAGCACCCTTCCATAAACGGAATTTTCATTAGTGCTTCCCATCGCGAATTCATCGCAATTGCAATTGCCTATTATTATTGCGTCTTCCCCAAGTAATTTTTCAACCGCCGTAGAATTATATATGGAAATAAAGTGTTTTAAAATAGCTGATGATGCAGTAATTCTGTGGTCCGCATAGCAAATAACATCCTTAATTGCAATAACAACACCGTGGAGCCTTCCACATGTTTCGCCATTTTTTCTTTTTGTGTCGAGTTGCTTTGCACGATCCAAACTTTCATTTTCAAACACTTCCACAAAAGCATTAAGATGACATGAGTTCTTGATTTTTTTCAAATAATATTCAACTGCCTCATAGCACGATACAGTTCCATTATCGAGTTGAGTTCTGTATTCTTCAATATTCTTAAAGGAAAACAAGGTCATTTATTTAAAAAATGGCTCAGGTGTGAAATCTTCTATAAGATAGAAAGCACACACCTCAGCCATTAAGGTTTAAAAAAATAAATTTTTTATTTCTGGAGCTCAGTTTCTTTCACGGTTTCACGAGGAGGAGAAGGAGGATTGTCCTTTTCTCTCATACCAGCATCAATTTCGTTTTTCACATGTTCTTTGGCATCATTAAATTCTCTAACGCCTTTGCCAATACCTCTCATAAGGTCGGGTATTTTCTTACCTCCAAAAAATAAAAGAACCACAAGAAGGATCAATATCCATTCTGATCCACCGGGCATAGATAATAGAAGCCCGGGATTTAAAAAATTAAGTGTCATTACTTTAAAATTAGGTTCCAAAGATACTTAATTATAAAATAAGCGTTCTTATTCCCAGAAAATTTAGAAGATTTTAATACTATTTGATATACCTGCCGCATTTGGCCTTACCGTTAGCTGCTTCGTAGGGAGAGATTCCCCTGGCACATGAAGCAAAAATCAATGATAGTAGGACGATAATTACACCTGTCTTTTTCATATAAAATAAAAATGGTTAGGTATAATTATATCATGAATTTGTGTTGGTGAGATGCAATTATATAAAATAAAAACCCGGAATGCAAGAGCCATTCCGGGTTTTCTAAAAATTAGAGTATTAGTACTTTATTATTTCAATCTTTTCTCTTGTATACGAGCGCTTTTACCACTTCTTTCTCGTAAAAAATACAACTTTGAGCGACGTACTTTCCCCACCTTATGTAATTTGATGCTTTCAATATTGGGAGAGAAAATTGGAAACAGACGCTCAACTCCAATACCATTGCTTATTTTCCGTACGGTAAAAGTTGCTGTACCCCCCTCGCCTTGCCTCTTGATTACATCTCCTTTAAAACTCTGGATACGCTCCTTATTACCTTCAAGTATTTTATAATTCACAGTTATATTATCACCTGCTTTAAATTGAGGGATCTCTTTTTTTTGTGTCAACTGTTCGTGAACAAAAGCTACTGCATTCATTGCTTTTTATTTTAGGAGTGCGAAGGTAAGAGAAATTTTTAGATTTAGGAATGCCATTTTCATAAAAATTGCTTGTTAATGTAATATCTCTAACGCAAATCGTAAATCAGTTCCCTTACTTTATGTTCTACCTTGCAACATTTACAGCCCTTTTCTCCCTGATTACAGTAACTTTTATCTGGCCAGGGTAAGTCATTTCAGTTTGTATCTTTTGGGCTATTTCAAAACTAAGCTTATCACTATCGCTATCACTCACTTTCTCTGCCTCCACAATCACACGAAGCTCACGACCAGCTTGTATTGCATAAGCCTTTTCAACTCCCTGGTAGGCCAGAGCGAGATTTTCCAGGTCTTTAATTCGCTGCAAGTATTGTTGCATGATCTCACGGCGGGCTCCCGGCCTTGCGCCGCTCATTGAATCACAGGCCTGTACAATGGGTGATATTACATATTGCATTTCAACTTCATCGTGGTGTGCTCCTATAGCATTACAAACCGCAGGGTTCTCTCCGTACTTCTCAGCGAGTTTCATTCCCAGGAGTGCATGGCTCAATTCGGTTTCTTCGTCGGGAACTTTGCCGATATCATGCAAGAGGCCTGCCCGCTTCGCCAATTTTGAATTCATTCCGAGTTCAGCCGCCATTATACCGCAAAGATTTGCAACTTCGCGGCTATGCATCAGAAGATTTTGCCCATACGAAGATCTAAATCTCATTTTACCCACGATACGAACCAGTTCTTTATGGAGACCATGTATGCCTAATTCAATTACCGTGCGCTCCCCTATTTCAATAATTTGCTCTTCCAACTGTCTGCGGGTTTTTTCTACTATTTCTTCTATTCGTGCCGGATGTATTCGGCCATCTGTCACAAGCCTTTGAAGGGATAGCCTGGCGATCTCGCGACGGAGAGGATCAAATGATGAAAGTATAATTGCCTCAGGAGTATCATCAACAATTAGGTCTACACCCGTTGCAGCTTCAATTGCCCGAATGTTTCTTCCCTCACGCCCGATTATGGAACCTTTGATTTCATCACTCTCAAGGTTAAACACCGTAATGGCATTTTCTATAGCCTGCTCGGACGCAGTGCGCTGTATGGTTTGTATGATAATTTTACGGGCTTCTTTGTTTGCTCTAAGTTTAGCATCATCAACAATTTCCTGCTGTATAATAAGCGCCTGGGAATTTGCTTCCTGTTTTAAGGATTCTATAAGTTGCGATTTTGCTTCCTCCGCGGAAAGGCCGGAAACTTTTTCAAGGCGTCGAATGTGTTCTTCCTGGTGTTTTTCTAACTCGGTTCGTTTGATATTTACAACCTCAATTTGCCGGCTAAGATTTTCTTTTATAGTCTCATTGTCTTTGATGAGGCGTTGGGCATTTTGCTCTTTTTGATTAATGGATTGCTCCTTTTGTTTAACCCGATTTTCAATGTCGCTCAGCTTTTGATTTCTTTGAAACACTTCTTTGTCATGCTCGGACTTTAGTTGTACAAATTGTTCTTTTGCCTCGAGCTGTTTTTCCTTTCGGAGGGCTTCAGCCTGAATTTTAGCGTCTGACAATAATTTTTGCGCTTCTTTTTCGGCATTTTCTACCTGTAATTTGGTGTTTTTGGCAAATAAAATTCTACCCAGAACGATGCCTGCTATTAAAGCAATGACACCAACTATTATTGGGAGTGATTGTTCCATCTTGTTTTAATGATTTAATTCGGTTCATAATCTGTAATCCTCTATAAATTGCATTCTTCTTCTTAGAAGGAGTATAGACGAAGATAGATAAATTGTGTGGAAATTTATGGACAAGGAACCGATTGATTTGTGCAATAAACCTGAAAATTAGAATGTTGCGGGTGCGGCGTAGGTGGCTTATCATAAAGAAAACTATAAGACCATTGATGGAGTTATATCAATATATCATCGATTTGGCTCTCAATTTTGTTCAATAACTCCTGGAACTCCGGTTGCGGTATTCCAAAACTATCAGCTTGCTTAGGTTGAGTGGCATACCAAATCAGAACCATTGATATATAGTCTTGCATATCCTTTCCGGCAAACTGGGTTCTAAATTCTAATATTTTTTCGTTGATAATTTTCAAGGTGCCGCGAACTGCCTCTTCATCTTCCGGAAGGACTTTTATACGATAAGTTCTGTCCCCAATCAAAATATTCAGAGGTATGAGAGATTCTGCCATAATTACTTATTTAACATTGTCATACATTTTTCCAGGTCCTTAATGTAATGATTGATTCTTTTTTCGAATTCGAATTTTTCTCTATCAGTCATTTTGCCTGCAGAGGCTTTCAAGATTGAGGTTTGCATCTCAAGAACATTAATCTTTTCCATTTCAGCTTTTTCTTTTTCCCTGTACCCACTTATCTCGCGGGAAAGTGTAGCGTTTTCCTTTTGCAAAGCTGCGTACTTCTTTATTAGATGTTGCAGTTTCTTATTAATCTCCTTTATTTGTTCAGCTACTGTTTTCATTTTATCAAGAATTTCTTATTTCAGCATCGTTTTCTATTTTGATATTATCTATGATTTTCCCCATCATTACATCCACCTCTTTATCGGTGAGGGTTTTTTCTCTGTTTAGAAAGGTGAAAGCAATAGCAAAAGATTTTTTGCCCTTGCCTAATTTTTCACTTTCAAAAAGATCAAATAATTTAATGCCTGTAAGTTTTGATAATTGTAAAGAGTTTATTGAATTTTCAACCGATTGATACGAAATTTTTTTGTCGACTATTATAGAAAGATCCCTCTTTACATGAGGGAATTTCGGTATTTCTACAAATGCAAGATTCTTATTTTTTACCAAATCCATTAATTGTTGCCAAATTATTCTAACATAGAATACAGGCTGTTTTATTGAAAATCTTTCGAGCAAATCCGGCGAAACAATACCACCTTCTGCAATAACAATACCATCATACAACGCATTAAAAGATTCAAGTAAGTCATCATTAATTTTCCCGGCAAACTGATAATTTTCTAGTCCTGCAAGAGTTAGCACAGAATTGCAAATTCCTTTTGCAAAATAAATGTCTGTTTTACTTTCTTTTTCTTTCCATGATCCTTCGGCATAAGCTCCGCTGAAATATATGGCCAAATTCTCCTGTTCTTGATATTTTGTAGCTCCATTTGTCGAATATGTTTTTCCAAATTCAAAAAGCAAAAGATCATTATTCTTCCTGTTTAAATTATATGAAATACTCTCGAGCCCTGTAGGAAGCATGCTTGGCCGCATTATATTAAGGTCCACGCTTAGGCTATTTATTATTTTAATGGTAGAATTAAGCGTATCACTATTGAAATAATTACTGTTTGTGATTGAATTAGTAAATATTTCAGAAAATCCATTACCTGTTAACCATCCTGCTAATCTTATCCCTCATAGCTGTTTCAAACAAGCCTGTCTCAATAGCCGGGGTCATTTTTATCGCCGCCGGAATCTCAATGTTATCGAGACCGTCAATACGCATGATTTCTTCAATTATATCTGCCGGTAATGTAATATCAGGATTACTAAAAGGAACCGAAACAGTAATATCATCCATTCCTTCTTTTACTATCGAAAAATTGAGGCTTTTTAAAATACTTTTTACAGTTTCCTGGTGATAGTGTTTACCACTTAGCCTTTTCAAATAATGGTTTTTGAGAACCACCTCGGCTTCCTCTTTCGGCGAAGGGTACACATCAACAATATCTGACGAAAATTTTCCTCCAGCGATTTCTTTAATCAATAGTGCCGCTCTTTTCAAAACTTTTACAGTATTGCTAATGTCGACACCCTTCTCAAAGCGAATTGCTGCATCTGTTCTCAGGTTATGCCTGAAAGATGTTTTGCGAATGAGTGAAGGATCAAACCACGCGCTTTCCAAAAAGACATTAGAGGTGCTATTTGTGACCCCGCTATCAATTCCGCCAAAAACGCCACCAAAACACATTGGTTGCTGTTCTCCGTCACATATCATCAGATCTTCATGGCTCAGTTTACGTTCTTTGTTATCCAATGTAACGAAAGGAGTGTTTTCAGGAAGGTTTCTTACAATTATTTTTCTTCCTTTTATTTTATCAGCATCGAATACATGCAAAGGCTGGCCCGTCTCATGCAAAATAAAATTTGTAATGTCTACCACATTATTTACTGGGCGTACACCTATACTTTTAAGCCTGTTCTGCAGCCAGTCGGGTGAAGAATCCACCGTTATTCCCGAAATACTCAAACCCGAATATCGCTGGCACGCCTGGGGGTTCTCTACGACAACATTTAGCACGAATTTCTTGTTATCTGGCTTGAAATTTTCTATAAATGGAGAAACGACTTTTACCGGAACCTTTTCATGGTGTGATATATATGCACATATATCTTTAGCGACGCCCAAATGACTCATTGCATCAGTACGATTGGGAGTAATACCTATTTCAAGAATCCAGTCTGCGTATGTTTTATAGTATTCTGATATGGCGGTTCCAGGCACCACATCCTCGGGAAGAACGATAATGCCTGCATGACTTCCACCTATCCCTATTTCATCCTCAGCACATAGCATTCCTTCGCTCTCAACTCCCCTGATTTTTGCTTTTTTAATTGTAATTGGCAGTGCACTTAAGGGATAAATTGTAACTCCAACGGGAGCCAATACTACTTTTTGGCCAGCAGCAACATTAGGAGCACCACAAATAATTTGCAAAGTTTCCCCTTGGCCATTATTAACGGACACCACCTTTAATTTATCCGCGTCCGGGTGTTTTTCGCAAGAAATAACTTCGGCAATAATTAACCCCTCCAAGCTATTGGCAATTTCTTCATATCTCTCAAGGCTTTCAAGTTCCAGCCCCACAGATGTTAATATTGATCCGATCTTTTTTGGACTATCGGCAAGTCCTTGTTTAGTTGCATTGCCAGGCAAATACTCCCTGATCCAGTTATAGCTTATTTTCATTCGATCTAAAATTATTATCATTTCCCGGGTCCCGGAAAATTCAAAAATAAGAAACATGCACCTCTAAAAATAATCGCCCTCGCTAAACTTCTTTTCCATGGCTATTTTCAGTACTAACGGCCTGATTTTCCACTCCAAAATATGTTCGCAAATTGAATTTTGCCTACAAATTTTTTACGGCAAAATCCAACAAATATTTGAATTCTTTTCTGCACAGCATGTTGTTAATTATTAAATGAAAATGCCTGAAAAATATTTTAAATTGTGGGAAAGGGCCTAATAATTGTTGATAATGGTGCCGTTTCAGGGGATTCGTTTGTGAATTGTGCTGGTATAAATATAAGGGCTTAACAATTTCTTTAAATAGAAAATAGTCCTTTATCTTAGACGCCCTATCGAAAAAAACCATTCCCGAAACATAACTATTTTATTCTCATTTTAGAAAAGCGTTTACGATAAAAATGGATCTTACTAACCTTAATAAAGATAGAAAAGTGAGACGCAAAAGCGGCTCCCTGGAATTAGGAACTATGATGTTTGGCAAAGTACCACCACAGGCGAAAGACCTGGAAGAAGCGGTGCTTGGAGCCATTATGCTGGAAAAAAATGCTTTTGATGTTATTATCGAAATATTAAAACCAGAATGTTTTTACGTAGAATCACATCAACGCATTTTTAGGGCTATGCAGGGCTTACAGCAAAAAAATTCTCCTATTGATTTACTTACAGTCGTTGAAGAGTTAAAGTTCAGGGAAGAAATTGACCTGATAGGGGGAGCCTACTATGTTACAAAACTTACAAATTCTGTAGTTTCATCAGCTAATATAGAAACGCATGCAAGGATCGTACTTCAAAAATTTATTCAAAGAGAACTTATCAGGATCAGCGGCGAAATTATCGGTGATGCTTATGAAGACAGTACCGACGTTTTTGACCTCCTTGACGAAGCAGAAACTAAGTTATTTGAAATAACCAATAATCATCTCCGGAAAGATTATGCAAGTATAGACACCGTACTTGTAAAAACGATTCAGAGAATAGAAGACCTCAGGACAAGACAGGATGAGATAACCGGGGTGCCTACCGGTTTTAATACAATTGATCATATTACGTATGGATGGCAGCCTTCAGACTTAATTGTATTGGCTGCACGGCCTTCAGTGGGTAAAACTGCATTTGCACTTAATCTTGCCCGTAATGCAGCGCTTCATCCCACCAAACCTACTGTTGTTGGCTTCTTTTCTCTTGAAATGAGTGCAAGCCAGCTTGTTCAAAGAATTCTGAGTGCAGAAAGTGAAATATGGCTGGAAAAGATTGCGAGAGGCCGTCTTGAGGAGCATGAAATGAAGCAATTGTATAAAAAGGGAATAGAAAGACTAGCATCTGCCCCCATACATATTGATGACTCGGCTGCTCTTAATATTTTTGAACTGCGGGCAAAGTGCAGAAGGTTAAAAAATAAACATAATGTTGGCCTTATAATTATCGATTACTTACAATTAATGAGCGGCGCTGGTGAAAACCGCAACAGTAACAGAGAGCAGGAAATAAGCCGCATATCGAGAGATTTAAAAGGACTTGCAAAGGAATTAAATATTCCTATAATCGCGCTGAGCCAATTAAGCCGTGAAGTTGAAAAAAGAAAAGAAGGAAATAAGATGCCGCAGCTAAGTGATCTTAGAGAATCCGGCGCGATAGAGCAGGATGCAGACATGGTAATGTTTCTATACCGGCCTGAATATTATGACATTACTTCAAACGAGTTGGGTGAAAGCAATAAGGGTGAAACCCATGTAAGAATTGCAAAACACCGGAATGGACAACTGGATACGATCAAGTTAAAAGCATTGCTGCACATTCAAAAATTTGTAGAAGATGATGGGGATGATTTTAGTAATAATTTACCACAGGGCGGAAGTTGGAAACCTGTAAAAGATATTGACGGTGACGGAGCTAAACTTTATATACAAAAGGGAAGCAAAATGAACGACGGCGAGTTTGATGATGATACCCCGTTTTAAACTAATGCAATTACCTTATTTTTTTGAAGAGAATATACCTGAATCCGGAAATTTCTTCCTGGGTGAAATAAGTTCCAGGCATATAGTTCAAGTATTGCGGATGAAGGAAGCTGAAGAAATCAACGTCACTAATGGTAAAGGTATATTGCTAACCTGTTCAATAGTTAGCGCAAACAAAAAAAAGACAGAGGTAGCGATTAAAAAAAGAGCACTATTCTCACGACAATATCCAAAAATTTCCATTGCAATTTCGCTAATTAAAAATACCAATCGGTTTGAGTGGTTTTTAGAAAAAGCTACTGAGATTGGCGTATCAGAAATTATTCCTATCATTTGCAGCAGAACCGAGAAAAGCAATATGAAAATGGAGCGCATGCATAATATAATAGTAAGTGCGTTGCTCCAAAGCCGCCAAACGTGGATGCCTGAATTTAAAGAACCTGTAAAGCTTATCGAGGTACTAACGGAGAAAAGTAACAGGCAAAAATTCATCGCACATTGTGATGATGCCGAGAAAAAACCGTTAAAAGATTTACATGCGGCTCAGGTTCCCCAAATAATATTAATAGGCCCTGAAGGGGATTCTACGTCAGATGAAATTGACTCCGCAATTCAAAATAATTACATCCCTGTGACTTTGGGTGAAACAAGATTGCGAACAGAGACGGCAGGAATCGTAGCTGCAGTATTGCTTATGAACAAAAATTAAAGCAAATGTTGTTCGCTACCCTTCCTGAACAACAAGCCTGAAACCATTTCCATGGATATTTACAATTTCTATACTAGGATCATTTTTAAGATATTTGCGAAGTTTCGCAATATACACATCCATACTTCTGCCATTAAAATAAGTATCGCTTCCCCATATTTTTTTCAACGCAGCTTCTCTTGGTAACAAATCATTTTTGTATTCGCAAAGCATTTTAAGTAACTCGTTTTCTTTGGGTGAAAGTGTTTGTACATCTTTTCCAACGCCCAGTTGTCTCAACCGAGGATTAAAATGGTATTGCCCCAGGTCATATTCGGCATTTGCTTCTTCCCGATGTAGTTCTTCATTACGCTTTAAAATAGCTTTTATTTTATGCAGTAAAACGTCGCTGTCAAATGGTTTAGTTATGTAATCATCCGCACCCAACTTATACCCTTTAATAATATCATCCTTCATAGTTTTTGCACTTAGAAAAAAAAGCGGCATATCCGGATCAACATTTCTTATTTCTTCAGCCACTGTAAAACCATCCATATTTGGCATCATTACATCAAGAAGGCAGATGTCAAATTTTTCACGTTGAAAGGCAGCGAGCCCAAGCCTTCCGTCTCTCTCCAACACAACATCATAGTCGTTTAGTTCGAGGTAATTCTTAAGCACCATTCCCAGGTTAGGGTCATCTTCACAAATAAGTATTTTTGGTTTTTTACTATCCATTTTAATTTTTTTTATTGCGAATAAAGATATTTAGTTTTTTTTGAAATGATTTACATATTTCATCTAATGCATACATACGATACAATAAGCATGCAAAAAATTAAAACAATCATAAAAAATACATTTTCACTTTGTAACTTTCAATAAAAAAAATGGCGAGTACAGATTTATTTATAGAACAAATTAAAAAGGGCTACACTTTTAAAGGTGATTCTTTAAAGATAGGAGCAGGTATCCTGAATGGTGAGGTTGTTCCCGAAGCAGAGATTTCTCTTCCCCTGTCCACGCTGAACCGACACGGGCTGCTAGCTGGCGCTACCGGCACCGGCAAAACGAAATCTTTTCAGATGATTGCAGAAGGGTTAAGCAACGCAAGTGTTCCAGTACTTTTAATGGATATTAAAGGCGATTTAAGCGGCATAGCAGCCCAGGGAACATTAAATGATAAAATAACAGAACGTTACCAAAAAATGTCTATGTCCTGGAAACCAGACAGCTTTCCAACTGAATTTTTGTCACTAAGCAATGAGAAAGGAGTAAGGCTACGAGCAACAGTCTCGGAATTCGGGCCTGTGCTCCTAACAAAAATTCTTGGCCTCAATGATACACAGGGAGGTGTGGTTGCTATGATTTTCAAATATTGCGATGACAAACAATTACCCCTGTTAGACCTTAAAGATTTTATTAAAGTCCTTCAGTATGCGGGTAACGAGGGGAAGCGGGAATTACAAAGTACTTATGGGAATATTTCATCTACTTCCACCGGCACAATCCTTAGAAAGGTAATTGAATTGCAACAACAAGGAGCTGATACCTTCTTTGGGGAAAAAAGTTTTGAAGTTGATGATCTTATGCGAATGAACGATGATGGCCGTGGAATGATAAGTATTTTGAGGGTTACTGATTTGCAGGATAAGCCTAAGCTCTTCTCTACTTTTATGCTTCAGATGCTTGCGGAGATATATGCAACAATGCCTGAAGAAGGCGATCTCGATAAGCCGAAGCTGGTGATCTTTATCGATGAGGCTCATTTGATTTTCCAGGAGGCAACCCAGTCTCTGCTGGAACAAATAGAAACCATTATTAAGCTCATACGTTCCAAAGGAGTCGGTATTTATTTTTGTACTCAAAATCCAATGGACGTTCCAGCTTCAGTTTTAGGGCAACTTGGTTTAAAAATCCAGCATGCCCTAAGAGCTTTTACTGCTGCCGACAGGAAGGTAATAAAGCAAACTGCTGAGAATTACCCTGAAACGAGCTTTTATAAAACAGAAGACCTGATAACGCAAATGGGAATTGGCGAAGCCTTAGTAACAATTCTTAATGAAAAGGGGATTCCTACTCCTCTTGCGCATACAATGATGCTTACGCCCCAAAGCAGAATGGATATTCTTAATTCGGCAGAGATAGATGGAGTTGTGGATAAATCAAAACTTATCGCGAAATATAACCAGGTGATTGATAGAGAAAGCGCCTGCGAGATTCTGACCGAAAAATTAAAGCAGGCGACCGAAAATACAGCCTCAACCTCCTCCTCTTCAAGCAAAAGTCAAAAACCGGAACCATCCATACTTGAGAAAGTAGCAGACAATACTATTGTCAAAAGTATGATGAGAACAGCCGGAACTACTATTGTAAGGAGCATTTTAGGATCGCTTGGGCTGGGCGGCAGAAGCAAAAGTTCCACCAAACGGTGGTTTTAGATAAAACCGTTGTAGCCCTACTTTCTAACCCTCCATTAAGAAATATTTGGGAAAAGCCCAGCTTTATTGAAATCGATTTAGGTTCCACTACCTTTTAATCAACCATCACCACCGTTAAATAAATCAAATCGAGTAGAAATACTATTATTCATAAAATCTTATAAAAAGTCTTGTAAAATAGTAATTTCCCTATTATCTTCGTCTCGGTTTTTCATAGGATATTGGATTTTAAAGCGGGACTAGATTTCTATCTGGGTCCCTTTTTTTTGCCCTTTGGCCAAAATAGCTACTTAAACTTACGGGCAAATGCATTCGCTAAGTCTTCGTTTTATCATATCGACATAATTATAATCAACTGATCATCTATTCTTTAGTCAAATTTGCATGATAGATTTCTGCATTTTTTATTCGCATCATTTAGATCTAAATTTTTAGGTATGAAGTAATGCCAAAGTATTTATCAGAATTTATATTATTTAAAGGGACATGGTCTTATTTGAGACTCAAAGGCACATTTACCTTAAAGCTCAGATTACTTCCCATATTATAAATACCATTGTGCCCGCTAAAATTTCCCGGATAATCTTCAAAATATTTGAGCCTGTTCAGGTGAGATTGATATGCTATATTGAAAATATTATCTGCGATAATATTGAGAGTCAAAACGGTATTTCCCTTTTTGTTAACGATGTCTGTGCCGAGGCCTGTATTAAATAAAGTATAACCTGGAGTCGGCGTTTCTGTGTCGTTTTCAAGGTAAGCCCTGTTTTGCTTTGCATAATATTCCATTTGAATCTTTACAAAAGCATTTGCCAGGTGATTTCCTACTTTCTTAATATTGGCTCTTAGTTCTGAAAAAGTATGAAGCGGAGGTATGAAAGGCAAATATTTGGCACTGTCCGATAATTTAGACTGGCCTGAAATTCCCTTGTTTACGCCATATACTACCGAGAGCGAGTTTTCAAAATGAAGCCAATCCAAAGGATGCGGATGAAGGTCTACAGATAATTCGCCGCCATATAAATTGGCTTTGGCCGCCTGGAATTTAAAAGTTTGATTGCCGGGCACAATTACTGAATCCTGGCCGTTACTGCCCAGCAATTTTTGATTGTAAATATAATTTTGAATATCGTTATTAAATACCTCGGCATTTATAGTAATATGTTGAGAATTATAAGTCACACCAAGGTCTTCCTGCAGATTGAATTCCGGCTTAAAATTTACATTACCTATCTGGTAGGCATTGGTTCCCGGGTGTACACCATTTGAGGAGATTTCTGAAATATTTGGAGCTCTAAACCCTCTTCCAATATTAGCCTTCGCGCTAAACGCATCGTTAAACTTATAAGATAAGCCGGCACTGCCACTCATACCAGAGAAAGTGTGTGAGTACTTTCTGAACGGATTATCAGCCCCGGTAGTGTCGCTTCCATAAACGGGTTTATCAAAGCCGGTAACAGGATCCGGAGAAGTATACAACGCATCATTATTAAAGTTGCGTACATCATATCGTAAGCCCCCGGCAAGTTCAAGTTTGCCAATTGATTTCTTTATGAATAGAAAAGGCCCTATATCAAACTGGTGATAGGACGGAATAATAAATTCAGTTCCGTCATTAACTTTATTATCCTGGTATAAGCCGTTTATACCTGCCGTAATACTCATCCCGTTATATTCATGAAAATAATACTTCAAATCATAGCTATAGGTATTTAGCTTTAAAAACAGCCCCGGCACATTTACCTCAGGATGACTAAATTCCCGGCGCAGGCTTCTCTGAAAAGCCAGGTTCAAAGCCAATCTGCCGCCGCCTAATGAAAAACTATTACTACTATAAATCCTATAATGTTGCACATGTTGATGAAGTTTTGAAATTTTGTACGATGACAATTCTGCATCACTTACGATCGGCCTATACAGGTCTTCCTCAGTTATTTGTTTGGTGAATTTCCGTGTTGCTGAATCCCGGCTTCCATCAGGTATTTCCTGCAAATCATCAAACATGGAAAGCCCTAAATGACTATAACCCCATTTTCGGCTAAGACCAAAAATAGCAGAAGCATCTGTTTCAGCAAACCCGGTATTGTAGACTCTGCCATCGTATTTGTTCTTATAGTTTGTTGCCAGTTTATGGGTGAAGGTTCCTCCCCACGAAAAGCCTTTATTGTTTCCCGCAATGCTTGCCGAGTTTTCTATTAAGCGGTTATTGGTTTGATATTCGCTTAAAATATTACCGGTTATTTTACCATCCAACGGTGGATTAGCCGGAATCAGGTTTACCACGCCCGCTACCGCGTCTGAACCATAGATGAGGCTTGCAGGCCCTTTTACAACTTCGACTTTATCCACCGTATTTTGATCTACCTCTATTCCATGCTCGTCACCCCATTGCTGGCCTTCCTGCCTTACGCCATCATACAGGGTAAGTATGCGATTGAAACCGAGGCCCCTGATAAACGGTTTCGACACATTTGGCCCTGTGGTCACCGCATTGATACCAGGTACTTTCGAAATAGCATCTATCACATTGGTACTAAGATTTTGCTGCAGGTATTGTTTGCTTATAGAAATGATAGGAATAGGGTTGCGCCTGATTGAAGTTGCCTTGGAAGAACCAGTGACCACAATTTCGTTTTCTTCAGTAACAGAAATATCCAACGCATAATTTTCTTCGATATCTTTTTCAAAAGAGATATTTTTTAAAATTGACCTATACCCGATAAATCTTATTTCTACAAGGTAGCTTCCGTGCGGAATATTATTAATTTGAAAATGGCCGGCTGAGTTAGCAACTGACCCCTTTTTTAGGTCGGCTATATAAATGGTTGCCCCTGCCAGTGGGGTGTTTGATGCAACTGCTGTAATATTTCCCGAAAATGAAAATCTATCCTGGTTTTTTTGTGCCATTAATTGGAGGGATGTAAAGAACGCTGCAAATAATAGAGCGATGTATTTATAATTCATTTGAAACTTAAGAATAAAAGTGAGGAAATAAGTAAATCTTCGAACTTAAAATTGTCCTTGAAGCAAACGGATCATTCGTATAGAAATGCAAGCAAACAAAAGTTGTTAACAAATCAGTTAAGCTAAAGAAGGAGGTCCTCTTAATCCAAAAGAGAAATGATAAATAATATGTAATCCCCGCACAAATACCGTCTCCTGGAGCGAATAAACTTTGGGAATTTCAAATGAAACCTCCGTTTGCTGGTAGGTAAAAGGAGATACAACCACAAGATTATTGCATTGGCAGTTATAGCCTGCTATTGAAATCGAAGGTTTGTTTGGGTCACTTATTTGCTTTACTACGGCATCCTTATGGTTGGCAAAAATGTAGTGTAGGACTCTTGTTGGTGTAATGCCGAGCGCAAAAATCAGTAAGAGGCTTGTGGCAAAAAATTTTCTTATGTAAATATTTGTTCGCAAATAAATATTTTGATACAGCGTTGCAAATATATGTCAAAAGTCAATCCCACTTTATCATTACTTAATTTTTTTGCGTATATTATTTCTTCATTTCTTAATGTTTAAAATAATTTTTATGCCAATTGTTAAAGTAATTGAAGTCATTGCATCTTCTGAAAAAAGTTTTGACGATGCAATTCAAAATTGTGTCGACGAAGTTTCAAAAACAGTAAATAACATCGATTCTGTCTATGTAAAAGATTTTAAAGTTCATGTGGACAGCGGGAAAATTAAATCGTACGGGGTTATATGTAAGGTATCTTTCAGAGTGAAAGGAAAAGATCTTACCTAAAGATTTAATTTGAATAATTGTAAAACTTAAGGGAGCCTACGGCTCCCTTAAGTTTGTTACAGATTTTCTTAATTAATGGATTTTCCAATCTATCTAATTATTTGCAACTTGCACTGCGGTGCCATAACACAACACTTCCGTTACTCCATTCATCACTTCGTTTGCATCATATCTCATATTGATAATAGCATTTGCACCTTTTTCGTTTGCATGCTGTATCATGTGCTGGTAAGCTTCTACCCGCGTTTTTTCGCACAGGTCTACATAAATAGAAATCGTACCACCAAATAAAGTTTGTAATCCTCCTGCAATATTTCCAAACAAGCTGCGGGATCGCACAGTTATACCTCTTACGATACCCAGATGTTTTGTAATATGATACCCCTCAAGCTGGTTGCTGGCTGTTATAAGTTGTTCGTCTACCATAATTTGATTATTTTTTAATTTCAAATTTAACACACTTTTTCGCGCAGCGATTTATTAGCACCGTTTTTGTTTATATGATGTTCGTAATTTGCGCCCTTGTTTTTTAATCTAAATTTTTCATATATAAACAATGCTACAAACTGCAGAAGATATTCGCCTGCTTAATGAAAAGATAAATCATTCGGCAACATTTATTGATAAAATCCATTCTGAAATAGGCAAAGTAATCGTCGGGCAAAACCACATGGTTGAGCGGCTGTTAATTGGCTTATTAAGCAATGGTCATATCTTATTAGAAGGAGTGCCCGGTCTTGCCAAAACCCTTTCAATCAAGTCCCTGGCAAGTACAATAAATGCCCAGTTTAGTCGTATCCAATTTACACCTGATCTTCTTCCTGCGGATGTGATAGGAACCATGATTTACAACCAGCAAAGAAATGAATTTGTGGTACGCAAGGGTCCAATATTTGCGAACTTTATATTAGCAGATGAAATTAACAGAGCGCCTGCAAAGGTACAAAGTGCTTTACTCGAGGCTATGCAGGAAAGACAAGTAACTATAGGGAATAACTCTTACCCACTAGACGAACCTTTTTTAGTATTAGCAACACAAAACCCCATTGAGCAGGAAGGAACATATCCTCTGCCTGAAGCACAAGTTGACAGGTTTATGCTAAAAGTAATTATCGACTATCCCACCAAAAGCGAGGAGCAGTCAATTATACGTCAAAATGTACAAGGGTTACAACAGATAAAATTGAACCCGGTCGTGTCGACACATGAGGTGCTGAATGCAAGAGAATTGGTGCGGCAGGTTTACATGGATGAAAAAGTAGAGCAATATATTATTGATATAGTTTTCGCGACCCGCTTTCCAGATCAGTACAATCTTTCAAAGCTAAAACCTTTGATTTCCTTTGGAGGGTCTCCAAGAGCGAGCATTAACCTGGCACTTGCATCCAAAGCGTATGCCTACCTCAATAAGCGCGGTTATGTAATTCCTGAAGACGTAAGAAACATTTGCAAAGATGTATTACGTCACCGTATTGGCCTCACTTATGAGGCTGAGGCAGAAAATGTAAACGTTGAAATGATAATAATGGAAATATTGAAAGTAGTTAATGTACCGTGAGGAATAGATACCGCGTTTTATGTAAGATGTAGGATTTTTAACGGCGCAAATATCCGGCTTCAAATAATCAGATATCCAAAATCAAGTAACAAGTATTCATGCTTACTACCGCAGAAATAGTAAAAAAAGTAAAGGAACTGGAGATCATTAGTAAAAAGATCACCACGCACCTTTTTACGGGGGAGTATCATTCTGCATTTAAGGGAAAGGGTATGAGCTTTAGAGAAGTGCGTGAATATTATCATGGAGACGACGTAAGATTTATTGACTGGAATGTAAGTGCCCGTTTTTCGCACCCTTTTACCAAGGTATTTGAAGAAGAAAGAGAATTAACGGTAATCCTTTTGGTGGATGTAAGTGCAAGTGCTTTGTTTGGTACCGTTCATCAAAGGAAAAGAGACATGATAACTGAAATAGGTGCAGTTCTTACTTTCAGTGCAATAAATAATAATGATAAAGTCGGTGTTATTTTTTTTAGCGATAAAGTTGAAAAATATATTCCTCCAAAGCAGGGTAAGCAGCATGCCTTGTACATTGTAAGAGAATTGTTAACTGCCGAACCTAAGCGAAAGGGTACTAATCTTAATGAAGCGTTGAATTTCTTTTCCAGATCAAACAGGCAAAAAAGTATTGCCTTTGTAATGAGCGATTTCATCGATGAAAAATACGAGGACAAGTTGCGTGTAATGGGAAGCCGGCATGATGTAATAGGATTGAAAATATATGATAAGATGGATATTACCCTGCCCGATATCGGAATGCTTAAGGTTGAAGACCTGGAAAGCGGAAAAACGCAATGGCTCAATACATCTGATCCCATTGTAAGACACAATTACCAACAAAATTTTATGCAACATAGTGCCCAATGCAAAAGTATCTTTAAAAAAACGGGTTCTGATTTATTGCATATTCGTACTGATGAAGATTATGTAAAAATTCTGCAACAGTTTTTTTTGAGAAGAAAATAAAGAGAAAGGTTTGAGTAAACGAGTTTATCATACAGGGCTAGGTTTCCTATTATTTATTGCCACATTCCTGTTTTCTTTCCAGAGCTTATTTGCACAGTTGCCTGTTGTAAAAACCTCAGTTACTAAAAATAATATATTAATAGGCGAGCAATTTCAGTATAAAGTTGAAACCTCAATGCCAGATAATTCCTACAAGCTTACCTGGTTTTCATTGCCGGATAGCTTTGGAAATTTTGTAGTAGTAAGTAAAAATAAAATTGATTCCTCTGCCTTAAACGGAAATTTGATATTCAGCCAGGAATTAACCCTTACAAGTTTTGATTCCGGGAGAAGTGTGATTCCCCTACTCACGCTTACGGCAGAGCCTCTTGACGCCGATTCTTCTTACAGCCTTTTTACTGATACCATCCCAATCAATGTTTCCTTTTCTCCGCTAGATAGTGTGAAAACATTTCACGATATAAAAAGTATTATCGAGGTTAAAAAAGAATGGCCATGGTGGATATGGCCATTGATAGGTCTTGGAGTTTTAGTTCTTGTATTTTTAATAATTTTTCTGATAAAGGTTTTCAGAAAAAAAGAAAAGGAACCTCATCTTTTTAAAGCAAAACTTACTCCTTTCGATGAAGCAATGGAAGCTTTAAAAAAATTGGAAAAGGAAGAGCTTTTGCAGAAAAATGAAGTGAAGGAATATCATACGCAGCTTTCCGAAATTTTTAAACGCTACATTACGAGAAAAACAAATAGTTATAAACTGCATCTTACCTCCGATGAAATACTTATGGAACTTAATGGATATGACCTCAAAAGAGATACGCTTTCAGCCTTTGCAAATTCGCCTTCGAATGAGTAGTGCTGTGAAATTTGCAAAATACATTCCTCCGAAAAATGACAGTGAAGAATGTTTAAGTCAAACAAGAGAAATGATCAAAAAAATTAATAATCATCAAAATATGAAAACCGAAAATGCTGGTTGATTATTTCAACGATATTATTTTTGATCAGCCGATGTTTTTCCTGCTGTTTGCAGTTATTCCATTTCTTATTTACTGGAAGTTTACAAAAGGGAAAAAACAAACTGCTGCCATTCCTGTGTCTACAATAAAAGGATTGGCAAAATCCGGATCCTGGAAAAATTCATTTCACAATATTCCTTTCATTTTGAGGTTGCTTGCATTAAGTTGCATTATTGTAGCTCTCGCAAGACCTCAAACAAGGTTTGATGAGCAACAATCGGAAGGAGAAGGCGTGGATATTATTTTATGTATTGATGTAAGCGGCAGTATGACCGCCCAGGATTTCACGCCAAACAGAATGGAGGCCGCAAAAAAAGTCGCAGAAGATTTCGTGGACCATCGCGCAACAGACCGGATTGGTATAGTGATATTTTCCGGAGAAAGCTTTACCCAATGCCCGCTCACTACAGATCATTATGTATTAAAAAGCCAAATTGCGCAGATTAGAAATGGATTGCTGGAAGATGGCACCGCTATAGGCTCCGGCCTTGCAACAAGCGTTGATCGCTTAAGAAGTAGTAAAGCAAAAAGTAAGGTTGTTATCCTCCTTACTGATGGAATTAACAACGGAGGCCTTATCGACCCGGCGACCGCCAAAGAGATTGCGAAAACTTTCAAGGTAAAAGTATACACCATTGGCGTGGGCACAGATGGTTTCGCTGCAACGCCAGTTAATACTCCCATGGGTATTGTGATGCAAAACGAAAAAGTAGCCATAGATGAAAAGCTTCTAAAAAATATTGCAGACGAAACCGGCGGAAAATATTTTAGGGCTACTGATAATAAAAGCCTGGAGAATATTTATAATGAAATAGATCACCTTGAGAAATCAAAAGTTGAGATTACCACTTTTCATCGCTCTACTGAAAAGTTTTATCCATTCATATTCGCAGCCATGGGATTATTATTGCTTGAAATCCTTTTGAGATACACGGTTTTTAGAAAATTCCCGTAGCCTGATAAGTTCCTCAACTGCATTTATCTGCTAAATTGCATGTATGAATGGACGTGTTTATAAATCGACCGGAAGCTGGTATGTAGTTAAAAATAAACCTGGAGAAGAATTTAATGCCCGCATAAAAGGTAAGTTTAAAATTGATGATATAACATCTACCAATCCACTCGCCGTAGGTGATGAAGTAGAATTTGAAAAAGAAGAAACAGAAGAGGGAAGCGTAGTTATCAATAAAATCCACGAACGAAAAAATTACATCACAAGGCAGTCGCCACATAATAAACACCAGCATCATATAATTGCTGCCAACCTTGATCAAAGCCTGCTTTTTGCAACTTTGAAAGATCCCAAAACATCACGCGGATTTATTGACAGATTCCTTATTGCATCTGAGGCATATCATGTGCCCGCTATTATTGTCTTTAACAAGGTCGACCTATATAAAAAAAAGGAGTTCGAAAAACTCGATCAGTTCACTATGGAATACGAGGAGATAGGTTATAAAGTTTTAGCAATAAGTCTTTCTGAAAAAAAAGGAATCGTCGAAGTAACAGATCTTTTAAAAGATAAAACGACCCTACTGAGTGGCCACTCAGGTGTGGGCAAGTCCACATTCATTAACACTATTTTTCCTGAAATTTCTCTTAAAACCCAAACTGTAAGCGACTGGAGTGGAAAAGGCCTCCATACAACAACGTTTGCAGAAATGTATGATCTTCCCTTGGGTGGGAAGATTATTGATACTCCCGGGCTGCGTGAATTCGCATTAATGGATTTTGAAAAAGAAGAGTTGTCACACTATTTTCCTGAAATGAAAAAATTAATAAATCACTGCCGTTTCAATAATTGTATGCATATTGAGGAACCGGGCTGTGCAGTAAAAATGGCTGTCGAAGAAGGCAAGATTTCTTCAGAAAGATATATCAGTTACCTCACGATTCTTGATTCGATTGGTGATAAGAAGTGGTAAGGATATCCATTAGTAATACCTCGTACAGGCGAAAGTTTTTGGCAAAGGACTTCCGCAAAAGGAAAATACTCCAATCGCTTTCAAATGAAAAAAGAAAGCGAATTGCTTTCTCTTAAAAAAAATTAAATCAAGGTAAATGACAATAACGAAATTCCTCTTGGTCGGACAAGGTTTTAATATGCATTCTTTTCTAAAAACTTCGCTACTTCCATTACAGCGCGGTTTTCCCTGGCCATCACCTTGGCACTGTGAGGCAGTATGGATACACCGTTAAAAATATTATAGTGGAGCGTCAGGAAATGATTTTTGTATTTAAAATCCCAGTCCAGCGTTTCGGAGTCGTCAACCTGGTTTAAGAAGTCAACATGAAGTCCTTCAGAAAGAATATCTGCAATGGAATAAAATTTTGTAACGCCGCAGTTGTCGTCGATCACGGCTTCAGTTCCTCCGAAATTTGTTTTTAAATGATAGCACATAGAGTTAGGATTTGTTAGTATAGATTAGAACTGGTTTAATTAATTATGATTTAAATTTCTTTGCTTTTTTCGCAGCCTTGATGGCGTCTTTATCACCCGATAAAATCTTTTCAGCACCTACATTTTTTCCATTTGTCGGGCAGCCATACTTTTCGTTTTTTTTAAATATGGAGCAAGCAGACAAACTCAAAATACATACCATTAAGACGAATAATTTTTTCATTAACTTTTAATTAATTATATGACGCGAATTTTTTCATTATGGATGCGTGTTACGCTGTTAAGATTAAAAAAAATCTTTATTATAGTACGTACGTTTAAATCTACATTCCGGCTTTAAACCAACCGGCATACATCACATAATTCTCTGCTATCCGTTTTATTTCCCCATCAATCAATTCCTGTGGGATCTCTTTTATTTTTTTGGCGGGAACTCCTGCATAAATACTTCCTGGCTCTATCTCAGTGTTTTCGAGAACTACAGCCCCGGCGGCAATAATACAGTTACAGCCAATTTTGGTATTATCCATCACTATCGCACCCATGCCTACGAGCACGTTATCGTCTATAACGCATCCGTGTACAATTGCATTGTGCCCGATACTCACATTATTTCCAATTAAAGTTGCAGCTTTTTCGTAAGTACAATGAATTACAACGCCATCCTGCACATTTACCTTATTTCCCATTCGGATTGTATTAACATCGCCACGTATTACCGCATTAAACCAAACGCTGCAATCATCGCCCATAATAATATCTCCTACAAGCGTTGCATTCGGCGCTATGTAACAATTATTGCCCCATATTGGCCTTGATCCATTCACTTCAAGAATTACAGGCATATTTTTATTTCATTTGGAGTAGATGATATTTTGGACAATCTCAATACTTTTTGATAATCCGGTCGACGAACCGGCAAATAAACGACCACTAAAATCAATTCCTGTACTAATTTCGTATAAATTTCTGAATCACTATGTACATTAATGTTGTGCTTCGTTCGTTGTATCTTACCTTTCCCATTTGTAAATTTAAAATCCACCTTGACCAATCGTCAAATATTTCTAAATCATATCGGGCAAACCTCCCCCTCTCCCTTAGCAATTGAAATTGCGAGGGCAGAAGGGTGCATTTTATATGATGTGAATAATAAAGAATACATAGACCTTATAGGTGGAATAAGTGTAGCCAATATTGGCCATCGGAATAAAAAAGTTATTGGCGCCATTAATAAACAGATAAATGATTACATGCATGTGATGGTAAATGGAGAATTGGTATTATCTCCGCAAACCACTTATGCAAAACTATTAACCGATAATTTACCTTCCGCTCTTAATTCCGTATTCTATACTACTTCGGGGACAGAAGCGACTGAAGGCGCCATGAAACTTGCAAAAAGATATACGGGTAGAACTCAAATAGCGGCTTTCAATAATAGTTATCACGGAAGCACCCAGGGTTCATTGAGTATTATGGGAGATGAATACTGGCGCAATGCCTTCAGGCCTCTGTTGCCAGGAATTGTACATCTTACTTTTAATTCGTTTGCAAGCCTTGAACAAATAACGGAGCAAACAGCCTGCGTAGTTGCTGAAACTATACAGGCTGAAGCAGGAGTAATTGTACCTGAAAAAAAATGGATGCAGGCACTGAGAGAAAAGTGTGATGCAACCGGCGCCTTGCTTATCCTTGATGAAATTCAATGTGGGTTTGGAAGAAATGGAACCTTATGGGCATTTCAGCAATTTGATATTATCCCGGACATTTTATTGCTAGGTAAAGCCCTCGGAGGCGGAATGCCGTTGGGCGCTTTTATAGCTGATAAGAAAATAATGGATAGCCTGGCCAGTAACCCCGCTCTGGGACACATAAATACTTTTGGCGGTCATCCCGTTTGCTGCGCTGCAGGTAATGCTGCCATGCAAGTGCTACTAGAAGAAAATATTATCGAATCGGTTTTTGAAAAAGAGCATCTATTTGTTACAAACCTTAAATCTTCCAAAATAAAATCTATACGAAGCAAAGGCCTAATGATAGCGGTCGAGTTTGATAATTTTGAAAAGAATAAACAAATTATTGATACTCTACTCCAACTTTCCACAAATACAAACAGGCCAGCATCTCCGGCAATTTTTACAGATTGGTTTTTATTTGCACCTCAATGCTTGCGCATAGTTCCTCCTCTAACGATTACAACTGCCGAGATTTTACAATCGTGTGATATCATAAATAAAACACTGGCTAGTTTTTAAAATCGTTAAGAATTTGCTTTGAAATATCAAAAAGTAATATTTACTTTGTAATTCAAAGTACTTTTTATGGATTATCAAAGTCAATCCTTGCAGGATATTAAGCACATCAAAAATATGATGGAGCGAAGCAGCAGGTTCATAAGTCTTAGCGGGTTAAGCGGTATATCTGCCGGCTTGTGTGCATTAGCAGGTGCATGGCTTGCACACTCAAAAATTTCTTTATACAATTACGAACATAGCATCTTATTTAACGAGGACCGGGCCACGTACGTTTTTAGAGACGGAGTTTATTTATTGATTAATCAACTTGTTTTAATCGCAGCATTAACTTTTACGGCAGCATTTATTACTTCATTCATTTTTACTTATCTCAGAAGTAAAAAAACGGGAATACCGCTTTGGGGTAAAGCTTCCATTCGTCTCCTCTGGAATACGGTTATCCCTTTGGTTGCCGGCGGCATATTTTTATTAAAGTGCCTGCAGCTTGGTGGGTATGAACTAATCGCTCCAGGCTGTTTAATTTTCTACGGACTGGCTTTGGTAAATGCGAGTAAATACACATTGGGTGAAATAAGATACCTGGGTTATTGCCAATTGATTCTTGGGATTACTAATTTATGGATGACGGGATATGGATTATTTTTTTGGGCAGCGGGCTTTGGATTTTTGCATATCATATACGGCATTCTAATGTGGGTAAAATATGAGCGGGTAACTAATAATGAGTAAAGATCACAAATGAATAACCCAATAGAAAATCTAAATAAAGTTTTTGACAGCAGGGTACGCCTTGGCATTATGAGCACGCTTATGGTGAACGATGAAATAAACTTTAATGATTTAAAGCAACTGATTGATGTAACAGATGGCAATCTTGCTTCCCACATGAAATCGCTCGAAGATAGTGGCTATGTGAAAGTGAATAAAGGTTTCATTGGAAGAAAAACAAACACCACTTATGCAGTTACAAAGGCAGGACAAAAGGCATTTCAGCAACATGTAGCGGCACTGGAACAAATGATAAAGACAATTAAATAATATTTTTTATCCACTTACTTTGAAATGCAAAGTACTTTTAAAATGAGAAGTAAAGAAATAAAATTAATCAGAAGACTAATCGGGCTTTTTATTGTCGCGCTATTTTTAAGCGGTTTTACAGCTATTCCGATTGATAATGAGCTTTCAACTTTATTAAGTATGCTCCCATCGGATGGCCACATCGCTGAATGGCTAAAGAAAGTTTTAGCAGCCTACCGGCACACAGGAAGTGAGTATTCTTTTTTATTATACGGATATGACTGGCTTGCATTTGCCCATTTTGTACTCGCGATTCTTTTCATAGGTCCGTACAGAGATCCTGTAAAAAATATTTGGGTAATAGAATTTGGGCTTATCGCATGCATGTTAATTTTTCCTTTCGCATTTATAGCTGGTCATTTCCGTGGAATTCCCCTTGGGTGGCAAATGATAGATTGTTCATTTGGCGGATTTGGATTCATCCCACTATGGATAAGCTACCGCAAGAGTAAAAAACTTCAATTGAATACCAACTTATGAAACAATATATCAGGCTATCATTTATAACATTTACGATATGGATGTTGTCTGCATTCATCAACGGAATATTGTGTGGGATATTCCTTGGCGTTACCAGGAACGAACCGGAGCAATGGGCAGGCAACCTCGTCGTCATTTTTTTTATCTCACTATTTTTTTCTGCGCCTGGCTTTTTCATCTTTTGGATTGCTATACTCGCAAGCTTTGCTAAATGGGTTCGGGAAAGGGCTTTATTCAGAACAGCTTTATCTATGGGATTCATACTCGCATTAATTACTGCCATCTGTTGTTCAGGAATGTTTACCTCTGAATTCTCTAACAAATATGTTTTTATTCTTCTTATCACCTTATCTGCCACTACAAGTATCATGTTACATTTTAACCATTTTAAAAAAATTAATTAACCACGTTTATGAGAACACAACCATCAAAATTTCTTTTAGTTATTACCGGTGCAATCGTTTTTAACTTCATTTTTTGGAACGAGAAAATTGGAGTCAACCTCATTCTTTTCGACATATTTATTTGTGGATCTGTCTTTTTTCTCTTTCCGTATTCCTTGAAAAATAATGCTTCTAAATGGTTGCTGGCTGGCCACTTTTTGGCGGCGGCGATGGTCGTTGTTCAAAATACGATATTGAGTAAAATAAGCTTTAGTATTACGATGTTGCTGTTTATTTCGTTTTCTCAATATTTACATCGCTCGGTTTGGTACGCAGGTGGTTCTGCAATTATGAATTACGTTTATGCGATACCAAATTTTTTCCACGAACTTAAAAACCTGAGGCAAAAACGAACAAGCAAATCAAGCTGGTCAAGGAGGATGAGAATGCTGCTGATTCCATTCGGTATCCTCGTTATTTTTTATATAATCTACAGTTCTGCTAATACAGTATTTTCTCAAATCACGACTGAAATTGCGGCGACCTTTGATGCCTGGGTCTCGCGTTTTTTTGATTTGTACTCTTTTGAAAGATTTGGGTTTTTCCTGCTTGGAATTCTCTGCGTCGGTGGGCTAATTCTCAGGAACCACAACACTTTTTTTTCGGATGCTGATCTAAGAAAACAAAATGATCTTTCACGCAAAAAAAATAATTTAAAAAAATGGCAACGAAGCCCTTTTGCTGATCTCGTTTCTCTAATTGCAGGTAAAACTGTAACCGGAATTATGGCCCTTAAAAATGAACTGACTTCAGGAATTGTAAGTCTTTTTCTTTTAAACATCCTATTGCTATTCATCAATATTATTGATGTGAAATATGTTTGGCTGGACTTCACTTTCAGCAAATATTCAATAATGGCTTCTTATGTTCACGAAGGAGCAGGATTGCTTATTCTTTCTATTTTTCTTGCGATGTTCTTATTGCTATTCTTCTTTCGCGGCAATCTCAATTTTTACAAAAAAAATAAATGGCTCAGGTATGGCGCTTACCTCTGGATCCTTCAAAATTCCTTCCTTGTGCTCTCTGTATTTATGCGGGATTATTATTACATCTCGCACTTTGGCCTGGCATATAAGCGCATAGGGCTTTTATTTTTTCTTATGATGGTATTGGTTGGTTTATTCACTGTTTTTCTCAAAATATATTACACTAAAACCACTTATTATCTTTTAAGAATAAATGCGTGGGTAGCAATCGTACTTCTCATTTTTTCTTCCTTTTTCGATTTTGATGTGGCAATGGCTGAATACAATCTTGCCAGGAAATCCTCTATACCAGTTGATGTTCCTTTCCTGCTTTCTCTTTCAGACAGAACGCTTCCTTTACTCGAGAAAAACAAAGATGTATTAGAGGCTGATAGAAGGGCATTCTATTACAGGAGAGTATATTATAATTCTGCAGTTGAATTATTTGAGTTCAGAAAAAAGGATTTTTTAGAGAGGCAAAAAAATTATTCGTGGCTATCGTGGAATTTTAATGACAGCTATGTTAAAGAAGCCATATCAAATTCCACCGAGACTTTATCGTCTAACAAAAATTAAGATCAACCAAAACTCATCATTAATTCAATTCCGAATATGCGATTTCTTAACTCAGCCATGCACGCGGTGCGTGGGTTACTATACTGCATTCAACGTGAAAAAAATTTCCGGATTCAATTTGTACTTGCCGTGATTGCTTTTTTTGCAGGAGCATTCTTCGGGCTTGCAACCCAGGAATGGATGGCCATTCTTTTATGTATCGCTGCTGTACTCGGCATGGAAATTATGAACACCGCTATTGAAAGGCTTTGTGATGTGATAACCACTTCAATCCACCCTGCCATAAAACAAGTTAAAGATATTGCCGCTGGTGGCGTTTTACTTGTATCGGTGATAAGCCTCGCCACCGGGTGTATGATTTTTATTCCAAGAATAATTTCAATCTTCAAAAAGTTTTGTGAATGAAAACAACCATTAATCATTTAGTATTGCTATCCGTAGGATTTACGCTATTATTAATCTTGTCGAGGGTATTCTATTCAGGAAGTTTCACTTATTTATTTTTTGCATGGAATCTTTTTCTTGCAGGCGTACCGTTGTTTGTGAGCGGTCTTTTAAATGAATTCAAAAAGAGAAAATTTCAAATAGTATTTTTCATAACCTGGCTATTATTCTTTCCGAATGCACTCTATATCATAACTGATCTTATACATTTAAGAGAAAGAGGAAATGTGCCTTTGTGGTTTGATGTTATACTTATTTTTTCCGCTTCTATCAATGGGTTGATAATGGTGTAAGTGGCTGCGATTTTAAACAGTTTGTAAATATAGTTTTCTCTTTTGAACTTTGCAGTATGGAACTGAAACGGAAGTGAGCTCTGCTGGAGAGCAACTCACCAGGGATAAGTTCCTGCCGACGAAATAGGTCAACAACAGGTGTTTCTGCAAAGAGGCATCTGTTTTTTTTGTTGATATATTTCGGAGGCCCTCTGCCTAAAAAAAACTCATTAAGCTGCTACATATTCCATGGGTGTTTTATAATTTAAAGATTGATGCGGCCACTGTGTATTGTAATACATTACCCATTTATCGGTGAGTTGTTGCAAATCACCGGTACTTTTAAAAAGATTTGCATCCAGCACATCCTCCCTGTAGCTGCGGTTAAATCTTTCTATAATTGCATTTTGATCAGGCCTGCCTTTAGGTATTTTTATCCATGCTATTCCGTTATTATAAAGCCATAATTGAAATCTTTTCGATGTAAATTCAGGTCCGTTATCGGTTCTTATTCCTGCAGGCTTTCCATATTTTTCTATCGCTCTTTCAAGGTGTTCTATCACTCTTACTGCAGGCATATTATGTGAGGCGGCAATCCCCACACAAAGCCTGTTGTAATGATCAATCATGTTAAGTGTCCGTACTTTTCTACCATCGATAAGCGCGTCGCTCATCATGTCTATAGCCCATTGTTCATTAGGCTTCGTTGTTAGTGCTATCGGGTTTGAGGCATGTTTAACCACACGTTTTTTTATTTTATTATTCATTACAAACCCTCCTTGCTCATACACCCTGCGAATACGGCTACTGCTATACTCCGGATGCCTCCGCTGCACGAGCCTGATCACTTTTACTCTGCCTCTGCGGTTATTTTTTGTTGCCTCCTTTATGGCTTCGCATACAGGAGCATCTTTCAAAGGCATTTTCTTCTTATAATATTTATTGCCGCGTGATGTATGTAAAATCCGGCTCGCCTGGCTGTTATTCATCTTCCAGTCATTGATCAGGTATTGCTTCATCTTTTCTTTACAACCAGGCGTTAAAACTTTTTTCCCAATACATCTTTTAAGGCTTCATGTTCCAGGCTTAAATTGGCAAACATCTTTTTGAGGCGGGAGTTTTCATATTCCAAATCCTTTAAGCGCTTGAGCTCGTTTACATCAAGGCCTCCATAACGGCTCTTCCAGTTGTAAAAGGTAGCATCAGAAATGCCATGCTCCCGGCAAATTTCTGAAACCTTCATTCCTTGTTCTTGTTTCTTTAAAATGCTGATGATCTCAGTCTCGCTGTGTTTAATCTTCTTCATGATTATTTTTTTAAACGATTAACAAATATCTCTATTTTTAACCTGTTATTATATATATGTTCCATCATGCATTTCACTGCAAAACGTAGAATTATTTTTAGTGTCAAAATTTAGTATCCATAAGACGAGGCTGATTTTATTTGCCTGTCTATTCCTCGCATCTTTTGGAGTTTACCTCGGGCGATTTTTAAGATGGAATAGTTGGGATATTGTTGCAAATCCAACCGGATTAATTGCTGATGCGGGAGAACATTTTTTTAATCCAATTCACCATCCTCGCGGTATAGGAATGACGCTAATCCTTACCATCTTTTTCAGTATATTTTATTTTACTATAAAAAAATTACCCGGCGTGGGTTACAAGCCGGGTAGTAGAATATGAAGAAACTAAATTTGTTTAGAAATCAAGACCCATACTAAAATAATAAATTGGCTTGCCTTTGAAGAAGCCATTCATTGGCCAACCGGCATCGAACCTTAAGAAATAACTTAAGAGGGTACTTCTGGCACCAAATCCGTAACCACCAAGGAATGGACCAACGCCTGGTGCTTTTATTTTTATTTGCACAGTTGGGTCAGATGGATCTGAATAAGTAAGAAAAGGGCGGGCGAGCTTATCATAAGCGCCGTTCCATGCAGAGCCAAGATCAACAAACTGTACCAGTTGAAAATTTCTAACGAAGGCATTATTGATTGGCTTACTAAATAATGTTGTAAAAACGGGTAACCTGAATTCACTATTAATAATGGCGGAGTTATTTCCGTTTGCAGCATTTTGAATAAAGCCTCTCAGATTAACAGCCAGGGTTTGAAAAGCATAATCCACATCAGGATCGGGGCGATTATTCGGATTGAAATAGCGGTAAGATTGAACACCATTTTTTTCCTTGATATTGCTTCCAAACGTAAACCAGTTATCAACGCCTCCAAGGTAATAAATGAGTTTTTGATTGCCCCAGCTAAAATCACCAGCCACCCGACCGGCCCAAATAAAGTTGCGGTAAATAGGATAGTAAGCCCTCGCATCAAAACCAAAATTAAAAGTGTAGCGACCTTCAGCATTTGCCAGTTTACTCAATTGAGAATTCCAATCTATGTATGCTTTGTACCTTATACCGTTCCATATATTTTGAGCAGGATTTAAAGTATTGTCATACACATATTCCAGGTGCAACAGGCCATAGGTTTTTGCCTGGTCAGGCGCAGGGAGGGATATGTTGTCAAATGTACTTACCACTGCCTTATCTTTTCGCAAGCCACCGCTTATGCGTATACTTTTAGTAACATCAAATGGGTAGCTTATGGTGGCCTGGTATAGATTTGAAAATAATTTGCCGGGGTAGCCCGTAGTTCCATCGGTAAAGGAAACCCCCTGCACACTTCTATAATAAGTGAGCCCCCAATCTAGCCTCTTCTTCAGGTCAGTAAATTGAAAAAGCCAATCATTATCTTTTAAGTTGGTAGAAAGGCGGACCCCTCCTGAAATTTTTATGTCCTCCATTATATCCGCAATTCCCATACGAATCATTCCATTTAATCCATTGTTGGAAGAAAGCGTAATAGGGCCAGAGCCGCCCTGGTACAATTGATATTTTGTACCGAGAACATTGTTATTAAACCCTGCCACTATATATTCTGTTGCAAATTTTAAAGGCTTATAAGGATAGAGTTTCGCATTATTTAGTACGGTTGATTCATTTTGATCGATGCCCGGGTAATTATTGGCGGCGTTGGAAGTATCCTTCTTTTCATTTTTAAATTCATTTTGAAAGATATCATCTTGCGGATTTGCTTTTTCTATAGGTGATAAAATTTCCTGCCCCCTTCCGATTCTATCGACTTCCATCAATCTCTTCATATAGGCAGTAGGCGGAACAGATACGTTGCGCCGACGCAATGTATTTTCGTCGATCTTAAGTTTGTACAAAATTTTCTCATCGCTCTGCCGTGTCACTTCACTTACCTGGTTGTTATCTCCTGCTTCTCTTGACTCACGTAAGGTGCTTGCATAATTGGTAAGAGGAAATACGTAAGCTGAATCGCTGGTTACAGACACGACAGCAATAGAATCAACATCAGACTTTTGATAAGACTTAAGCACTGAATCCACTTCCATTTCAGTAGGATTACGAAGAATATCATCACCTATAAGTACCAGTGTATCCAGCCCTTCTCTTTTAGTTGAAAAGAAGCCAGCATAGCGATTTCCCACGCCGTTCTCATCACTTACGAATGTAAAGTGATTGGTGTTATACTGTGTGGGATATCTTGCATTCCCAAACTTCAAATTGGTAAGCTGCGTTATCTGGTTAAGTTCTGGCCTGTTTGTAGCAAAATCTGTTATTAAGAATACATTATACTTATTGTTGAGCAAGGAAGTGTCCGAACCTCTGTTTGTTGGAGAAGGCCGGTTGCTTGCGAAAATAATTCCATCCTTATTTGGAAAGGCCACAAAAGAAGGATCGAGATCATCAAACACATCATTGGTAATCTGTTTTAATTTTTCGTTCTCGATATCATAAGTATAAATATCTGAATGGCCATTCTTGACAGCGCTGAAAAGCAGAGATCTGCTATCCCGCGTGTATTTCATATCCTGTACCTGGTCAAATAATTCGGTGAGATCTCTCTTATAAGGCTTTACTCTTGTAATAACATCAAAAACAAATAATTTTATGTGCCCTTCTTCTTCATATAAAACTGAAAGTCTTGTTCCCTTTGGATCCCAGGCCATCATTGGGTAATTGGGATTTATTTCATCCAACTTCGCTTTTGCGCCGAATTTCAAAAGCACTTTATCCTCATCCCCTTCATTTAGTAAAAGCTTGTATTGTCCTTTATCATATTTGACCACAGCAAAAGATCCATTACGCTTATTGGGATTTACATTAAAATGAAAAAAGTCCTTCCTTTTTCCTACCGTCACGCTGGTGATTTCACTTCCCTTGGGATAATTTCTCCGGCGTGAAATATCCTTATCATATTTTTCTTCTTCATATTGCATGAAGTCAGCAAGCACTTCCTTAAACTTTCTTTTTTTAGTCACCTGGTTACTTGCCCTGTTCAGGCTTTTATAAACCCTTGCCAGGTAAATAAGATAGGTCGTGTTTTCCTTCTTGTATTTTTCTTCAATATAGTACCAGAATGCGTGGCCCGCAAGCAGAGGTTTTTCAAAAGCAAACTGGTAAAAGTTTTTGTATTTACCGCTCAATATTTCACTCTTCAGGTCGTCATCGAGTTGAGTGCTCCAGTTTTGCCCGGCATAAGCTACGTAGCCGTCAATAAGCCATTGGGGCAAATCGAGGAGCGCCTGGTTACCGGCAACCTCGCCAAGATCATCACCAAATAAAATATTTTGCGTAAGAACGTGTGCAATTCCTTCCCTGATTTGTCTTCGTAAATCAGCATGATCACTGGTGTAATAAATAATCATTTTATTATTTACCAGTTTTGTAAGCCCGCCCGTATTTTGCCAGTCAATACCTAGCCCGATATTACTTTGCTGAAGATCATCAAAACTGTTGTAAACGACTATATTAGCCCGCCGCTGCAAACTGTATTCAACAAACTTTTCAACATCCGGCAACTCTTCCTCAGCAACCTGCAAGACAAATTTTGCCAGTTCCTGGCCTCCTTTATTAAAATAGGTATTGAAATTCCTGGTTTGATAATATTGCCACTTTAATTTCTTATACTGAACCCGGTTTTTTCCAAATTCCACGTCGCTCACCTGGGCACTTCCTACAATTGAAATAAGGCTTATGGTAACGAAAAAAGAGAGGAGAAGAAATATTTTTTTGTGCATTCGTTTCTTGTGATCTTGCATATACCGGTGGTTATAATTGCCCTAAAATTAATTGTTTCGGGTTAATGAATAAAATGAAATTAACATATACTAACGTACGTCATGCTCCAAATTAAAGTTTTAACATTTAATCCTGTCCAGGAAAATACTTACCTGCTTTTCAATGAAAAAAAAGAATGCATAATTATTGATCCCGGCTGCTATTATGATAACGAGAAGGAAGCCCTGACAGTTGCTATCGATCAAAACAATTTGCAACCCACGTTGCTTCTTAACACTCATTGCCATCTTGATCATGTATTCGGGAATAAATTTATTGCTGAGAAATATAACCTCACCCTGCATTTGCACCAGGCTGAGGAACAAATGCTGAAGATGGCGCCAGCTTCAGGTCTTATGTTTAACCTACCCTTTGACAATTATACCGGAGAGTTTATTTTTTTGACTCAGGGTGATATAATCACTTTAGGAGACGATAAACTGGAAGTGATACATGCTCCAGGTCACTCGCCCGGAAGCATCTGCTTTTATTGCAAAGAGCAAAAATTTATTATTGGTGGTGACGTTTTATTCAATAGTAGTATCGGCCGCACAGACCTCCCGGGTGGCAGCCACCAGCAACTAATAACAAGCATTAAGGAAAAGCTATTTGTGCTTCCCGATGATGTGAAAGTATACAGCGGCCATGGCATTGAAACTACTATTGGGTACGAAAAACGGCATAATCCTTTCCTTTCCTGATTTATGAAAATATGGCTATAAAAGGATTTTATTTAGTGGTGGCTTTTTTACTCTTTCAAATTCTTTCGTTTTCGTGCGAAATGGAAAGCCGTGCACCGCATGGCATTACATTTAGCAGCCCTCTACTCTATAATCAATACATCGTCGACCGGCATAAAACATTAGTAGAAGATATAGATATTTACAACCTGGCGATGGAGCATGACTATGCGTTCGCAACAAAAACACTTGACTCAATCTTCATACATTCTACCCAAAGCCTGCAGGATATTCAACAGATGGCGCCTTTCAAAGGTGATTCCTCCTTCAGGGAGGTATCCGCGGATTTTTTTAAATATTACTCTGGAAATTTTATAGATATGAGCAAAAAATTAATTCATTTGAAAGGAAAAATGGATAGCGGATTGGCATCTCATGATGAGATAAGAACGCTCAACGAAATGGCTAAAAAAATAGATGAACACTCGGAATCGCTACAAATGCGGGCAGAGGAAATTCAAAGAAGATTTGCAAGAAAAAATAATTTTACACTTTCAGTAACGGAAACTAATAAAACAATAAAATGAATAGATTGGCTAAAAATAGTTGAGTGGTCATATCGCTTATACCAACAGTCAACTTTTCTTCTCCATTACCAATTCAATCAATACACCATTAGTCGATTTAGGATGAAGGAAGCAAACGATTTTATTATCAGCCCCGTTTTTGGGAACTTCATTTATTAGATTGAAGCCCTCTTTTACTAATCGTTTCACTTCGGCTTCAATATCCTCAACTTCAAAGGCAATGTGATGTACTCCCTCGCCTTTTTTTTCGATGAAAGAATTGATTACGCTACCCGGCGCATAAGCTTCTAAAAGTTCAATCTTTGTTTCGCCTTTTTCGAAGAAAGCGGTATTCACTTGTTCGCTTTCTACCGCTTCGGTTTTGTAACAAGGGGCATTTAAAAGCTTTTCAAATAATGGGATTGAAACTGAAAGTTTCTTTACTGCTATTCCAATGTGTTCGATTTTGTTCATGAAGATTTTAAGGCAAAACTACGCCACTGCTTCCATGGGTAATATAAAATTTCAAGGAAAATTCCGGCTTTCGACTTTGGTAAAAATCGGTTTACGCCAAAGTATAACTAAGTTTTTACCATCATTTGGTGTAAATTTGTAAGAATTAGAAAAAGTAAAATTTATGTTGAAATTACCTGTATATCTTGATAATAATGCCACTACTCCCATGGATCCGAGGGTGCTTGAAGCAATGATTCCTTATTTTACTGATCACTTTGGAAACGCCGCAAGCCGCAACCATCCATTTGGTTGGGAAGCAGAGGAAGCGGTTGATTACGCACGTGAACAGGTTGCAAGGCTGATAAGTGCTGATCCTAAGGAAATTATTTTTACTTCCGGAGCCACTGAAGGCGACAATCTTGCCCTGAAGGGGGTTTATGAAATGTACGCATCTCGCGGGAATCATATTATTACTGCAACTACTGAGCACAAGGCTGTTTTGGATACTTGTAAACATATTGAGAAATTAGGTGGGGAAGTAACCTATTTGGAAGTAAAGGAAAATGGCCTGATTGATCTTAAAGAACTTGAAGGAGCTATGAAGCCTACAACCATTTTGGTAGCCATCATGTATGCTAATAATGAAATTGGTGTAATTCAGCCTATAAAGGAAATAAGTGCGATTGCTAAGAAGCATGGCGCGTTATTATTTACTGATGCAACCCAGGCAGTTGGCAAAATTCCCGTTGATGTAAATAAAGATGGCATTGATCTTATGGCTTTTTCCGCCCATAAAATGTATGGGCCTAAAGGAGTTGGCGCCTTATATGTTCGCCGGAAAAACCCAAGAGTAAAAGTTACTGCCCAAATGGATGGTGGCGGCCACGAGAGATCCATGCGCAGCGGTACTTTGAATGTGCCAGGAATAGTCGGTTTTGGAAAAGCCTGCGAACTATGCCAGTTGGATATGGAAAAAGATACTGAGCGTATAGGTAAGCTCCGCGACAAACTTGAGACCTCATTATTAAAACTTGAGGAAGCCTACGTAAACGGAAGTACTGAGCATAGATTACCCCATGTAAGTAATATCAGCTTTAAATATGTGGAAGGCGAAGGTCTTATGATGGGTTTTAATAAAAACATAGCAGTAAGTTCCGGTTCTGCGTGTACATCAGCATCGCTTGAGCCATCTTATGTTCTAAAGGCATTGGGGCTTGGCGATGATTTGGCACACTCTTCGCTCCGTTTTGGACTGGGGAGATTTACCACAGAAGAACAAATTGATTATACTATAGACCAGGTAAGTTCTACAGTATTGAAGTTAAGAGAAATGAGCCCTTTATGGGAAATGTGGAAGGAAGGAATTGATCTCGAAAAAATCGAATGGGCGGCTCATTAAAAAGTGAAGAATGGCATTTGTTGAATAATTCATAAATTGTAAAAAGAAAATTCAAATATCAAAAAAATAAACAATCATGGCATACTCAGATAAAGTTATAGATCATTATCAAAATCCTAAAAACGTAGGGACTTTAGATAAAAGCAAAAAAAACGTAGGCACCGGCCTGGTAGGAGCACCAGAATGCGGCGATGTAATGCGCCTTCAAATAGAAGTAGATGACGAAACAGGAATGATAAAAGACGCAAAATTCAAAACATTCGGTTGTGGTTCGGCAATTGCTTCTTCATCATTGGCAACAGAGTGGCTTAAAGGCAAGAGCGTAGATGACGCTTTAAAAATTGACAACATGGATATAGTGGAAGAACTCAATCTCCCTCCGGTTAAAATACATTGTTCAGTTTTGGCAGAAGACGCAATAAAGTCAGCTATTAATGACTACCGTGCAAAAAACGGTTTGGAAAAAATTAAGTTTGAGGAAAGCTTAGTTCATTAATTCAATTAGCAATTTTGAAAATGTAAGAATGATCTCTTCACAATTTTCATATTTTCAAATTAAACAACATGATATACGTAAGTGATAAAGCGAAGGAGAAGGTTATCAAGTTGCAGAAGGAAGCAGATTTACCAGATAGCGACTATTTTTTAAGGGTAAGCGTTGTAGGTGGCGGATGTTCAGGTCTCAGTTATAAAATGGATTTTGATAACGAGAAAAAACCTATGGACCAGGAGTTTGACGATAACGGTGTTAAGGTAGTTACTGATCTCAAAAGTTTTTTATACCTGGTTAATACAACACTTGATTTTAGTGATGGATTGAATGGAAAAGGGTTTTACTTCAGCAATCCAAATGCAAGCCGTAGTTGCGGCTGCGGCGAAAGTTTTGCAGTTTAATTTTTTGATTTGTTTTTATTTGAACAGGCCTTCATATCGAAAGCCTGTTTGTTTTTAGAGCCACTTATTGAAAAAAAATCAATCAACTGAAGTCAGGTAACCCGATTAGATATCTTGAAATTGATACATATTTAAGCTACAATTGCTTTTCTTCTTTTTCAGAAGGTAGTGGTGGCTTAGGAGGAGGCGCCGGGGGAACCATCTTGGTAACTTGAGGTTCAGCAGGTGGTATCGGTGGTTTTGGCGGCACGGGCAGAGCAATTGGTGGGGGCGGAGGCGGTAAAACTTTTTTTTCGGATTGGGCAAATGCAGTACTCGTAAATAAAAGGAATACTCCAATGAACCTTGTGTGTAATGATTTCATAATTATGTTTTCAGAATAGATGCTGTAAACATAATTTTCCATAATAAAAAAAGCCCCGTTGTTACAGGGCTTCAGCAGTTTGTTCAGGTAAACTTTTCATAGCAAAATCTCTGAAGATTGCTTTTCTTGTATAAAAAAGATAGGGTCATCTTAATTTCAGAGATAATTAAAGTATTAAAAAAGCAAAAAATTAAATAGGTAAGCCGGCAGATATAAAGACAGCAGGGTATTTAAAAACGCTGCTTATCTTAAAATCAAAAACTTTTAATTACTTTTCAAATCAGAATATAACTTTCCCTCAAGGATGATAGCTATTGCCAATAAAGAATTACGACAGTTTTTTAGCAGCCTTACCGGCTATATTACCATCATTTTGTTTCTTCTCATTACCGGCTTTTTTCTTTTTTTTTTAAAAGATACCAACCTGTTTGATTTCGGTTATGCTACACTTGACCAGTTTTTTGATTTTGCCCCATGGATTTTTCTTTTTCTAATACCTGCATTGTCTATGCGGAGCTTCGCCGATGAATTCAAGACTGGCACTTTTGAAATATTGCAAACGAAACCGCTTACAAACTGGCAGATCGTACTGGGCAAATATTTTGCGTTGATTGTTGTTATTATAATTACATTATTGCCGACACTCTTATACGTGTATACCATACATTACTTGGCAGCAGGAGGCGGTGTTGACACAGGCGGAATCACGGGATCATATATTGGCCTATTATTTCTTTCCGCTGTTTTTGCTGCAATAAGTTTATGGTGCTCTTCACTTACTTCTAATGCGGTAGTCGCCTTTTTAACAGGGTGTTTTGCATGCCTTATTTTGTATTTCGGATTCAATGCTATAAGCAAACTTTCAGTTTTTTCCGGTAATGCCGATTATTTCCTTGAAATGGCTGGAATTGATTTTCACTACCGAAGCATAAGCCGGGGGGTGGTAGACACCAGGGATATTATTTATTTTATCAGCATCATTTTTCTTTTTCTTTTTTCAACTCAAAAAATTCTTTCAAAAAAATAGTATATATAAATAATGAAGATTTCTTCAGTAGCTAAAAGAGGGGGAATAGTTGTAGTCGTTATTTTATTGATAGCCTTGAACCTTTTGGCCGCAATATTTCATTACCGCATCGATCTTACCAATGAAAAAAGATTTACAATTTCGTCTCCTGTAAAAAAAATATTGAGAAATATTGATAACCTGGTTGAAGTAGATATTTTTTTAAAAGGAGATCTGCCATCCGGTTTTAGGAAGCTTGCGACTACTTCAGAAGAATTATTACAGGAATTTAAAGAGTATGCGAAAGGCAACATCCGGTATAAATTGATTTCACCTGAAGAACTAATCCCCGGAACTGATAGAACGTATGCCGACACACTTGCCTCACTAGGAATTGTACCCATTAATTTAAAAGTGCAGTTAAAAGCGGGCGAACAATCGCAATACATTTATCCTGCGGCATTAGTTCATTATGAGGACAAATTACTCCCGGTGAATTTGTATTCAGGGCCTAAGGCCATTAGCAACGTGGAATTAAACAGTGCAGAGGCATTACTCGAATATAAGTTTGCTGATGCCATAAATAAAGCAAGAGAAAACAAAAGGACGCTTGTAGCTTATTCCACGGGAAATGGAGAACCGGGCGGAGCAAATGTTTACGATCTTGTAGAAAATGTATTGAGAAAAAATTATGAGTTATTCACAATAAATATTGAGAAAGAGCCGGTAATACCTGACACATTCAAATTATTGGTGATCGTAAAACCATCAATCTCGTTCAGTGAAGAAGAAAAATTAAAAATTGATCAATACGTGATGCGTGGAGGCAAAGTGCTTTGGTTTATTGACAGGCTCAATGCCGAAATGGATAGTCTTCGAATAAAAAACCAGGTAATAGCTTATGATCGCAACCTTAAATTGGAAGATCTTCTTTTCAGATACGGCGTAAGGATTAATCCTGATCTATTAATGGATCTTCAATGCGATTTTTTACCTTTTGATGTTAATGGCGATAAGCAATTTGAATTTTTACATTGGAATTATTTCCCTTTGTTTGAGTCCAAACAGAATAGCGTTATTAATAAGAACCTTGGCCTTGTGGCAGGAAGATTCGTGAATTCTATAGATACCGTAAGTGCCCCGGGAGTCAAAAAAACAATTTTATTAAGTTCATCGCCCAACTCACGAACAATTGAAACGCCTGCTCTAATAAGCGGTGAAGAAAATCGCAATGCTCCTGAAGATGAGGCTTACAAAAAACAGAACATACCAGCCGCTGTTTTATTGGAGGGGATATTTACATCTCTCTATAAAAACAGGGTTAGCCAGGCGCTTTTAGATTCTAACATTAAATACGGAACTCCTTTTTTGCCACAGGCCATGAAGGAAAATAAAATGATTGTAGTGGCAGATGGAGACATTCCGCTGAATGGTGTATCGCAGGGCCAGCCGCTGCCAATGGGAGTAAACCCATACACCGTTGAAACGCAGTATCAATACCAGTTCGCTAACAAACAATTTGTGGAAAATTGTATCGAATATCTCCTTAATGATGCGGGGCTAAGCGAGGCACGTGCAAAGGATTATACACTAAGATTACTTGATCCAAAAAAAGTAGAAGACCAAAAAACAACCTGGCAAATTGTAAATATTGCACTACCCGTTTCACTTATTATTTTTTTTGGAATAATCTATCAATGGTGGCGAAGAAAAAAATACAGCAGCTAGGTTATTCTTGATAAAAATATTGCAGCCATTATCCTTTCGCATCACCATCACTTATCTTTACCGCAATTTTTTTTAGATGAATGAAACAGAATGGACTTATCTCATTTTTGGAATTGTATTGATCATTGCGATAATTTTCGACCTCGGCCTGTTAAGCAAGCAATCGAAAAAGATATCATTAAAACAGGCATTTTTTCAAACTCTTTTTTGGGTTGGCCTTGGCCTTGGTTTTTTTCTATTTGTTTGGTTTGAGGACGGACAAACAGTTGCGCTAGAGTATATAAGCGCTTACCTAATGGAATGGGGGCTCAGCATTGATAACATCTTTGTTTTCATTCTTATATTTTCCTTTTTCGGCATCCCTGAACAATATTCTAACAGGGTATTACTTTTAGGAATATTATTGGCAATTATTTTGCGCGTGATCTTTATTACTGCAGGAATTGTACTTGTAGAAAGATTTTTTTGGATATTGTACCTATTTGGAGCGTTCCTGGTTTATACTGGTTTGAAAATGTTTTTTATTGATAGCGAAAAGGAATTTCATCCGGAAAGCAACGCCGTATATAAATTTTTGAAAAAGTTAGTTCCACTTACCCATGAAGACAGTAATGGACATTTTACGAAAAAAATAAATGGCAAAAAACATTTTACGATGCTTTTTGTCGTCTTGATAATGCTTGCGACAACTGATGTTGTTTTTGCACTTGACTCCATTCCCGCTGTATTTGCCATTACTCAAACAAAAATGGTCATATATACTTCCAATATTTTTGCAGTTTTAGGGCTGCGTTCCCTATTCTTTTTGCTAAGGGGTGCAGTGGGGAAATTTCAATACCTGAAAGAAGGGATAGCGATTGTTTTGTTTTTTATTGGCGCAAAAATGCTGGTCGAATATTTTGACATTCATCTCCCCATTTGGGTATCACTTTTGGTCATTGTCTTTTGCCTTTCCGGCTCTGTTTTATACTCTGTTTATGTAAACAATAGCAGGAGAGATTAGAAGCGTGTTTTAAAAAAATAAAATAGTGAATGTAGCAATCAACTATACTGTTAAACAACTCGCAGAATATACAGGCGGAAGACTGGTTAGTAGTAGTCTTAACATGCCCTCACTCGCCTATCTTTCACTAGATAGCAGAAAAATCCTCTATCCCGGAAGCACCATTTTTGTCGCACTAAAAACTTCCCATCGGAATGGAAGTAAGTTCGTAGAAGCCCTTTATGAAAAAGGAGTTAGAAATTTCATAATTGATGATGAGACTAGCGATCTGAATAAAATTAGTGAAGCAAATGTGATCATGGTACGTAATACGTTGCATGCTTTACAGTTGCTTGCAATTAATCACCGGATCAATCATAATAAAGAGCCGAATGGTAATAAACTTCCCGTAATTGGAATAACGGGAAGTAATGGCAAAACAATAGTAAAAGAATGGCTGGACCAATTACTTGAAAATGATTTTAGAATCGTGCGAAGCCCCGGAAGTTATAATTCGCAAATAGGTGTTCCCCTGAGTGTATTGAATTTAAACACATCACATACCCTGGGAATTTTTGAAGCAGGAATATCAACTTCAGGTGAAATGGAACTATTGGAAAAAATCATAAAGCCAACTATAGGAATATTCACAAATATCGGCCAGGCGCATGGTGAAGGGTTTAAAAGTATCATTCAAAAAATTAATGAAAAACTGAAGCTTTTTTCGCATTCTGATGTATTGATTTTTCCCGGTGATGATGACGTTTTGAAAAAAGAAGTGATTAGCTTTAAGACAAGAATTAAGAAAAATAAAATTGATCTGAATTTATTTTCCTGGGGGAAAACAGGCCGTAATGATTTGCAAATTTTGTCCGTACATAAAATTAAAAATTCAACAAAAATTACAGGCGTCTACAAGGGTAAAAACTCCTCCATTACCTTTCCCTTTGTAGATGACGCATCTATCGAAAATGCTATTTCCTGCTGGTGTACATTGATTGTCCTGGAGAAAAATGTCGAAAGGATTACCAAAAAATTTACTTCGCTTTATCCTGTTACAATGCGGCTTGAACTTAAGCAGGGCATAAATCAGTGCACAATTATTAATGACAGTTATAGCAACGATTTGTATTCGCTAAGTATCGCGGTAAATTTTCTTTCACAACAGAAGCAACATCCCCGTCATTCTGTAATATTATCTGATATCTTACAGTCTGGCCAAAAACCGGGTGAGCTTTACGCCGAAGTTGCCTCTCTACTTCGGCATAAAAAAATTACGAGGCTTATCGGCATAGGGCCGGAGACATTTCTGCATCAAAAAGAATTTTCATTTTTAGACTCATCGGCTTTTTTTCTTACCGTTGAAGATTTTTTAAAAAACATTTCTCCGCTTCATTTTCATAATGAAAATATACTTGTCAAAGGCGCCCGTGTTTTTGGGTTTGAACAAATTGTAAAAGCGCTGGAGCAAAAAGTTCACCAGACTGTGCTTTCTATAAACCTAAATGCGATTGCACACAACTTAAAAGAATACAGAAAATTGCTTCATCAGAATACTAAGATAATGGGCATGGTAAAAGCATTTAGCTATGGAAGTGGCAGTTATGAGATAGCTTCCGTTTTAGAATATAATAAGATTGACTATCTCGCAGTTGCCTACACTGACGAAGGCGTTGAGCTTCGAAAAGGCGGAATTAATTTGCCCATAATGGTTATGAATGTGGAAAAAGGCACTTTCGAATCGCTGGTAAATTATAATCTTGAGCCTGAAATATTTTCAAATTCTATTTTACAGGAATTTGAAAACTTTTTAAAATCTGGTGGAATTAATAATTATCCTGTTCACATTAAAATTGATACCGGCATGCACAGGTTGGGATTCACACCGGCTGACATAAAAGATTTAGCTAACCGCCTTTCGTCAAATTCATTTTTCAAAATCATGACAGTCTTCACACATCTCGTCGCAAGTGAAGACCCAAAGTATAATTTGTTCACTAAACAACAAATAAGGATTTTTGAAGATTGCGCCCACATATTGGAAAATTCATTGGGATATAAATTTTATAAACACACAGCTAACACTTCTGCGATCAGCCGACACAGCCAAAAAAAAATGGATATGGTTCGCCTTGGTATTGGACTGTATGGAATTGATAGCAATAAGGCTATGCAAAGAAAGTTGGAAAATGTTACCACCCTTACCACTACAATATCCCAACTAAAAAAAGTAAAAAGCGGCGAAACCGTTGGGTACGGAAGAAATGCAAGGGTGGCAAAAGATAGCTTAATTGCTACAGTACGCATCGGCTATGCAGATGGATATCCACGAAGCCTTGGTAACGGCATTGGGAAAATGATGATTCACGGAGAGCTATTTCCTGTAATTGGGAATGTATGTATGGATATGACGATGCTTGATGTCACCCGTTGCGAGCATGTAAGCGAAGGAGAATCGGTTGTAGTATTTGGAGAAAAGTTGCCCCTCTCTGTTTTAGCACAATGGGCCAACACTATTCCTTACGAGATAATGACAGGTATATCTCAAAGAGTTAAGAGAGTCTATTTTGAAGAATAGATTTCAGGATTGTTACGGTTTTAACGCAAGGATTTTGCGGCAATAATCATTTAAAAAAAATCGTTTTGATCGTTAAATCTCATTTGCTAATAATTAACGTATTTCATCTACACCCATCCTCAATTTTATTATCTTTGCCCATCAAATTTATTAAGTGAAAGGAAGAAATGTTTTTTTAATTATTTGCCTCGTTGTGCTTGCAGATCAGGCACTTAAAATTTATGTAAAAACCCACTTTTATTCCGGGGAATCGCATTCGGTAATTGGAAACTGGTTCAAGTTATATTTTATAGAAAATGAAGGTATGGCTTACGGGTGGAAATTTGGCGGCGAATGGGGCAAGATGTTACTTACTTTATTCCGGCTTGCGGCGGTTATTTTCGGTGTCTTCTACCTTAGAAAAATTATTCAGAAAAAATATCATCCGGGGTTTATTGTTTGCGCCGCATTAATATTTTCGGGAGCTCTTGGCAATTTAATAGATAGTATGTTTTATGGGCTTATTTTTGAAGATAGTCCCTTTAATGCCTACACCGTGGCGAAAATTTTCCCAAATCATGGATATGCTGGGTTTTTACACGGAAAAGTGGTAGATATGTTGTATTTCCCTATTATCGAGAATGCCCATTTTCCCGCCTGGATTCCTGTTTGGGGAGGAGAAGATTTTGTATTTTTCCGACCTATCTTTAACCTTGCTGACGCCTCCATATCCACAGGGATAATCACGATTCTTGTTTTTCAAAAACGCTTTTTTAAAACAGTGCCTGGTAATTTGCAACAGAAAAGTTTAGAAACAAAAACTATTGTAAACGACGAGATGCAGGTTTCATAATTAATCCAGGTTAACATCCCAAAAATTAAATACTAAATTCCGTTTATGAAAACTATCAAAATTGCTCTTTACATTTTCCTTTCCGTGATGTTTTTCAATAGTTGCCAGAAAGAATATAGCGTTGAAAATGGCAATATTAATGCACCTTCTGGCTCATGGGAATTTAAGGAAGGCTCAAAGCTTTTCCAGGGAGATATGGATACGGCCTATATCGATTCTTCAGGCGCGACAAAAGAACTTCATCTTATTGGAACGTCCCTGGATGGCACACAAACTTTTCATCTCCATTTATACGCAGACAATTTTACCACAGGAAGCTATAAGGCGTCATTATTTCAATCATCATTTACTTATTCTTCCGGATCAAAACAAATTTACAATGCTAATCAACTTGTAGGAGAGTTTATTGTAAACGTGTCTTCTCTTGGAAATAATCTTATTGTTGGAGCTTTTTCGGGGTCTGCCCTGGATTCTTCAGGCGCAGTAGTTCAATTAACATTAGGGAAATTTACTTCTACAATAAATGCGTCAGGTAGTGCCGGAAGTGTTTCCTCGGGGGTATTGGGTGATAGTTCGGGTACTTGTAAACCGGTTACCTTAGCTGGCTCTTATTCGCCTGGTATTGCACTTACAAGCGGTAATACGGTGCAACTGGAGGTAACTGTTGCCGTACCTGGTTCGTATACCATATCTTCTAACGCGGCCAATGGAATTTCGTTCACAAAAAGCGGAACATTTGCCTCTGTAGGTGTTCAAACAGTTACGCTTATCGGAAATGGAACACCTATAAGTTCGGGCACACAAAATTTCACAGTCACATACGGTAATAGCCAATGTACTTTTGCAATAGACTTCGGTTCAGCAGCGGTCTGCACCCTTGGTGGAAATGGCGGCAACTGTACACCTTTTACAATTGGCGGAATCTACCAGCAGGGGATTTTACTTAACCCCACAAACACTGTGCAACTCCAGGTTACAGTAATTTCTATAGGAAATTATACTATCGGGACAGATACAGTCAATGGCGTGAGCTTTAGTAATTCAGGAATCTTTACAACTACCGGTTTGAAGATAATAACACTCGCAGGAACAGGAACGCCAGTTAATGCGGGCATTCAAAATTTTGTGGTAACTACCGGAACCAGTGTATGTAATTTCAGTATTGACTTTTTGCCCGGTGCTGCACCGTCAGGCGATTACTTTCCAACAACTCTTAACTCAAACTGGACATATAGCTTGATAGGGGGTACTTCATCGGACTCAGTTCGTTACGAAGTGATTAATTATTCGCCAATGTTTGTTGGGAATACCTTTTCAACAATTACCGCTGACCTCGTACCTCCAACAGGCGTACCTGATTCTTCCTACTATCGTAAGCCTGGTGGAGACTATTTTCAATATGTAAACTACAGCAATTATGTCCCTTTCGATCAGCCTGTTGATGGTGAATTCATATTTCTCAAAGATAACGTTGCGATGGGAACTACCTGGCAGTCGCCTAATGTATCAGGCAGTATCTTAGGGTTGCCGTTTTCGGGTTATATACAAATGACGCTTCTTGAAAAAGCAGTTCCGGTAACAATTGGATCTTTTAATTTTCCCGACGTAATTAAGGTAAAATATGAATTTTTTATAACTGGCACTACTATTCCAATTGAGACAGATGAACGCTGGTTTGCCAAAAATGTTGGTGAAATTCATTTTGATTTTAACGACAGCGTGAATGCAGCAGGATATGATGTCGGGAAATACCAGGTATTTTAATCCGCAAAATATATTAATAGCAACCGCCATTAGTCTTGGCGGTTTTTTTTATGCTTTATATTACCTGAATGAAAATTTATTAACGATATTAATCTAATATAATGTCGCGAAAAAATAATTGGCGAGTCTATCAATTTATGATCAAAAAGCTATCGGTAAACAGAGTTGGATACAGTTGGAACTGAGCGAGAAAAGGAAGTTCATTTATAAAATAGTTTCTTAATTTTTTGAATAGTTACAACCCGAAAAGGACTTTAGCAGTCAGATAGTTTTTCCAAACGCAATTCTTATTATGCAGCTTCTTTTCACCTGCAAAGCAACCACATTGTAGAACAATATTTATTCCTGAAGTTAGGTGTTTAAAAATCTCCCATCTTTTTAGAATTGCCGGATCATCAGCGCAGTTAAAAGAACGGCAGTACTGATGGCGAATATGTAAGGCAATAAGTAATTTTGGTATAAGAATTTACTCAGTTGCTCTCAAGAAATATCTTTCGGAGACAAGGAATATCTTTCCGCTCAAAGGGGCTGTGATAATTAAAATGCTACTTTACTTCCTTAAACGGAACTACTTGACACGGGAGCGTAAAGCAGTTTGTATTTTCTTCGGGTGGACAAACCCGATATGAGCCCTCAGTAGCCAACAGAATATTAGTCGGCCTTGATTAATTTATTTTTTATAGTGATATCATTGAAAGAAGTACGCAAAATGTAAATTCCGCTCGATAAATTATCTATGTTTTCAAGCTCAATTTTTGTAGATCCCTTTAACAGCTTTATTTTTTTGTTGCTTACCATTGCCCCGTATATATCGTAAAGTCTTATTGATACTTTTCCATCCTCTGGCACCGTAACTTCAATTTTTAAATTATTTTTAAATGGGTTTACCGTTGACACCTTTACCAGTAAATTCTTATTACCCAGTGCGATAATTTTTGAATATGTATCAGGGATGTTTGTAGCACTGACAAGCCTAAGCCGGTAGTATGTTACCCAGTTCGAGTTAAATTCCGCATCGTAAAATACATATGAAGAACCGTTCACGTCTTTATTGGAATTCATCATTCCTAATCGGGTAAAATGAATACCGTCAACACTCTTTTGAATTTCATATTCCTTAATCCCACCCTCATTGCTTACCGACCATTTTAGCGTTGCTTTTTCGTTTAATATATTACCGGTAAAAGAAATGAGTTTTGAATCTAAAACATTGCAACTTACATTAAATACTTTCAGGAATATTTTCTGGCTGTTATCTACGGAGCAGTTAGCGTTGGTGAGATTAGCGCCAGTTGTAGCAACTTTCAGGCGATAATACTTTCCGCTATCTGCGGCAACCGTAGTAAAAGTCGTATCAACGAAGTACACCCAAAGTCCATTTACAAGTGTGGGAGTCCTCGTGCCGCACACTCCTGTACTTCCCCAGTTTATTCCGTCACTACTTTTTTCCCAGCACCAATTAGTATAGTTATTGAAAAAGCTTTTAACGGTATCACTTAAATTAACCGGGTAGCCTACACACGAGGTGGCGGTATCACTTGGATTCATTACAAGATTAGGATAGCACGTAGCAAGTTTAATGTCATCTATAGCCCAGTCGTTTCCGCCTCCACCCGCCGCATTATTTTTTATAGTAATCCGGAACTGCGTTTCTGTTGGACCGGTTTTATAAATAAATCCCCGGTTTACCCACTGCTGATTATAAGTGATATTTCCGGTTGTGAAATAATCTACATCGTTAATTGCATAAGCGAGATTCGGCAATACGCCCGGTGTATAGGTAGCATTACTGTTAGAATCTGTCCCGCATTTACCGCAAATATTTCTTATCCACGCGGAGAATTCATAGTATGTGTTCGGGCAGACGTTCTTAATTGTATCGCGAAATGCTTCACCTGCAGGATAAGCAGCATTTACAACAAGCATATATCCACCTGGTTGCCCCGCCGGAGTTGGTGGGTTCCCTGTCACGGGGTTTGCCGCACCGGTATGATCTCCTATAATATCCCAATATCCATTAAATACCCTGTTAGCGTTTGCTGTCGGAACATAAGGGCCCGCATTATTTGTAGTTCCATTGGAACTTGTGTTGTTTGCAATTGCATAATAATTGTCATTAGGTCCGCTGACATTTATGTTAACTTTCGTGTACCCTGGAACAATTGCGGGCAATGCCCTATTTTGAGTATTTCCGCTTTTAAACGAACTGTCTGCCGTAAAGCTTGCCCCCAAAAAGTTATTACAAAGCCCTTGGTTTTTTATTATCTTAATACCGGGATAATCAAATCGATAGGTTCTGTTAACGCCAGAAGTATCAAAATAGAAATTTCCTGTAAGATGTATTGTGTCTCCGTAATTTGCGGTTATTAGAAGGCGGTAAGCCACTATCAATAGAGTAGCACCATAAAATTTGGGCTTATCGACAAAAGGGGTAATAGTACCCCCGCCAGTATTTACTCCAAAAGTCGCAAGTCCGTTGTTGGGATTAGAAGCCCCGGTTCCAATATTTACCCTCACCCTTCCTATACCACCAGTTGTCGCATACACTCCTCTGTCATCAAGAGCTGCGTTAGTAAATGGCCCCTGGTAGGTAAGGCCCTCATTAGTAACAATCTTAAGCGAACTGGTTACATATTGAGTCCCCGTACGCATGGTATCTATATAATAGAAATTGTTGGTAACTGCATTCAGTTTTGCTAGTGCACGTACTTCAATTATATCGCCTTGCTCAAGCGTTCCGCCACCCACACCTCTGGTGATGTTTATATAACTGTAACTGAAATCAATTTTTTGGGCAATAACATGTATCGGAGAAAGTAAGGTTGATACAAAAATTCCAGCCAGTAAAAAAATAATTGCTCGAGACCCCGAAAGTGACAATTTTTTATTTTTTTTTCTGTCGGCTTTTTTAAAATAAAGATTGAATTTTCCAGAATAATTTTTCATAATCATGATTTAGCCTAGGCGTCTTCCGGTAAGTTCTTCGATTTAACGAATTGCGATAGATATTATTATACAAAATCAAACGAATAGGCTCAGTTAGTCTGCATGTGTTCTACTCTTAAAATGGCCCATCATTTCTCGCCGTTTTGGAAAAGCCGGCCTATGATTACAACTTATTTATAGTCTAAACCCTGATTATTAGTGAAAACTTATTAAAACCGCAAATTTTTTTAAATGCCGACTGATGTTTTTATACAGTCTAATGGTCCAAAATGTACATGACATACTTGTTGCTAGTTCCGGGAACCCAGTTAAATCAGAATGGGAAACTACGGTAGATCGAATGATTCACTATTGAGTCGCTTAAAATTTTGCCAAAGGTTGACAGCACATCAAGATACTGGCAGTAAACGACACTTTTGGATATGAATACTTCAAAAGATTTTACCAATCCTTCAAAGAGACTGCGGCGATGCGACAAGCAAATTTCTTTTAAAGGGGGGCAATAACAACAATATTTTCTCAGTTGACATCAAGAAACTTGCAGCAGGATTGTATTCTTTGGATTATACAATGCCTGTAACATCAGGGCAATAAGCCGAAAGCTGTGATAACCTATTCAGACAAAAATCATTGGCATACTCATAACGACTTATTTTTATTTAAGACTATCTCTTTAATAAGTCAATGAGAAAGTGGCATGCCTTTTATTCAATTTTTCCAACCATATTTTTAGGAATTACCCATTTATCAAATTCTTCGGGAGTAAGATACCCCAGTTGTACGGCCATCTCTTTTAAAGTTGTATTTTCTTTATGAGCTTTCTGTGCAATTTCAGCCGCCTTGTAATAACCAATTTTTGTGTTAAGTGCCGTGACGAGCATTAAAGAATTATCTACATGTTTCTTAATGTTTGACTCAATGGGCTCGATCCCCTTTGCGCATTTTTCATTAAAACTGTTGCATCCATCACCAAGTAATCTTGCACTATGTAAAAAGTTATATATCATCATGGGTTTAAAAACATTTAATTCAAAATGGCCTGTGGCTCCTCCAATACTTAAGGCTACGTCATTACCCATCACCTGCGCCGAGATCATAGTAAGCGCTTCGCACTGTGTGGGATTTACCTTTCCGGGCATGATTGACGAACCTGGCTCATTGTCCGGAATATGAATTTCCCCGATGCCACTGCGCGGGCCAGATGATAACATTCGTATATCATTGGCTATTTTCATGAGGCTTACAGCAACAGTTTTTAACGCGCCATGTGTTTCTACAATTGCATCATGTGCGGCAAGCGATTCAAATTTATTTTCTGCTGTTATAAAAGGGAGTCCTGTAAGCTCTACTATGACTTCAGCAACATTTTTGGCATAGCCGGGTGGCGTGTTTATTCCTGTTCCAACCGCCGTTCCGCCAAGAGCAAGTTCACTCAAATGGCTCATTGTATTTTTTATAGCTTTCAAACCATGCTCTAACTGTGAGGTATATCCGCTAAATTCCTGCCCAAGCGTTAAGGGTGTCGCATCCATAAAATGAGTTCGGCCAATCTTTACAATATTCATGAATTCCTTTGCTTTCGTGGCCAAAGTGTTTTTTAGATTTTCAATCGCCGGCAAAGTAAGGTCGTTCAGGATTTTATATGCCGCAATGTGCATTGCAGTGGGGAAAGTGTCATTACTGGATTGGGATTTATTTACGTCATCGTTAGGATGCAATACTTTTTCCTTATCAGATAATTTGCCTCCATTTAATACATGAGCTCGGTAAGCTATGACCTCATTCACATTCATATTACTTTGTGTTCCGCTTCCCGTTTGCCACACAACAAGTGGAAATTCATTGTTTAACTTTCCTTCTAGTATTTCATCACATACTTTACTAATAAGCTCACATTTTTCTTTGGATAGAACGCCTACATCAAAATTTGTGATAGCAGCAGCCTTTTTTAAATAAGCAAATGCCTGAATTATTTCTTTTGGCATTTTATTAATGTCCTGGGCAATTTTAAAATTTTCTATGCTTCGTTGGGTTTGCGCCCCGAAATATGCTGAGGCGGGCACAGATACTTCTCCCATTGTATCTTTCTCGATCCTGGTCTCCATGATGTATATACTTTATTTCGAAAAATTCAGTTAATAACTATTTACAAATTTAATTTAAAACTAAAAGGGATACCTATTTTTATAGTAAATTCTCTATAGTTGCCTTTATTGAAAATGTCAAAGCCTCAAAACTCTAAATTTGAAATTTTTTACTTTTTTACTTGTATTTGCTTTCGCAATTTTCACTTTTTATGTATTTACGCATAAGGCAGAAAATAGCTATCAAAATGAACAAAACACAATATTTGCAAATAAGGAGATTAAAAACGAGTCACCGTCAAATAACGAACGAAGTTCTGCTGTGGCCAAAGACAGTTTACCTTTTGTGGAAGTAGTAACAAAAAAATTAAAATCCGATAGTTTAGTGGAATTTGCTAAATCCCTTATTGGAACTCCATACAAATACGCATCAACTAATCCATCGAAAGGTTTTGATTGCTCTGGTTTTATAACTTATGTGTTTAATCATTACAACATAAATGTCCCCCGATCATCGAAAGGTTTCAAAAATACAGGAATCGAGATTCCGATAAGTAAAAGCAAAAAAGGCGATCTTATTTTATTTACCGGAACAGATAGCACCAAAAGAATTATCGGGCATATGGGAATCGTGATCTCTAACGACGATAGCCTGAGATTTATACATTCTTCATCAGGTAAAGCAAATGGAGTTGTTATTACTGCGCTTAATGAATATTACAGAGGTAGGTTTGTAAAAACAATTCGCGTTTTTAATTAACAATATTAGTTCCACCAAAATTTGGTTTACGCTTTTCAATGAAAGCATTTGTGCCTTCCTTTTTGTCATTGGACGCAAATACTTCTCCAAATAATTTGATTTCTTCTTCGAATCCGTTTACGTCATTTTTAAAATATGCGTTTACAGCCGCAATAACTTTGGAAACGGCTATCGGAGATTTTGCGAGAATTTTTGCTATAATTTCTTTTGTTTTCTCAAGAAGTATTTCGGAGCTTGTAATATAATTAACGAGCCCTAACTGCTTTGCTTCATTTGCATCAATCATATTACCGGTCATCATTAATTCCATCGCTTTACCTCTTCCCACGAGCGCAGTTAAACGTTGCGTGCCACCATAGCCCGGTATTAAACCAAGGTTAACTTCGGGCTGTCCAAATTTTGCATTCTCACCGGCCAACCTGAAATGGCAAGCCATAGCAAGTTCGCAACCGCCTCCTAACGCAAAGCCATTTACAGCAGCGATTATAGGTTTGGGAGAATTTTCAATTTTGAAAAAAATTTCTTGCCCTCTCCTTGCAAGTGCAACGCCTTCTTGATTATTAATTTCAACAAATTCTGATATATCTGCTCCCGCCACAAAAGACTTTGTACCCTGGCCCGTGATAATTGCCGCTTTAATACTAGCATCATCATATACTTGTTGTATTGCAAGATCGAGTTCTTTTAAAACTGTTTTATTTAACGCATTTAGCTTTTCGGGCCTGTTTATGGTAATTGTAAATATTCCGTTCTCTAAAATAGTAAGCAGGGTGGTATACATTGTTTTGGTGATTTTAATAATTACTTTTTTAAAAACTCCTGTGTTTCTTTACCCAGTTTTTTATATAGGTCGCTATGTCAGTGGTGCTGGTGCCGGGGGAAAATAATTTACCCACGCCCATTTCATTTAATTTTTTCATGTCATCATCTGGAATAATCCCTCCGCCAGTCAATAACACATCCGTCATATTTTTTTGCTTAAGCAGTTCCAATATTTTCGGAAAAACTGTGTTGTGGGCACCTGATAAAATACTTACCCCAATCGCATCCACGTCTTCCTGCAAAGCCGCATTTACGACCATTTCAGGCGTCTGCCGAAGTCCGGTATAAATAACTTCCATACCTGCATCCCGCAAGGATGTGGCAATAACCTTTGCTCCCCTGTCATGACCATCCAATCCTACTTTTGCTACTAAAACTCTCACGGGCCTTTGCCGGGCCGGAGTTTTTTTTTCTGCATTCATTATTTATGTTTTGAAAAAAGAAATTGAATGAAACAATAGAAGATCGAAAAATTACTAAAATACTCTAACCCTATGAAGACGTACCCGGCAATAACGACATCGTGTAACGGATTCTTTTTACTGTTTCCTCTTTGCCGAGTATTGTTGCAATGTCGAAAACCCCGGGGCCATACTTACCGCCAACGAGCATGATTCTGAATGGAAGCATCAACTCACCGGGTTTGATTCTATTAACTGATGCAATCTCTTTAAAAGAATTTTCGAGTTCTGCGTGATTCCATAAATTGAGCATCGAATAATTACGAATCAATTCAATAAAAAAAAGACTTTTATCATCATTCCATTTGGATAAAATTGCTCCGGTTTCAATTTTTTCCGGAGCCACAAAAAAGTAATTGGCCTGTTCCCAAAAATCCGTAAGCAACGTACAGCGATCTTTAACAAGCGAAATTATTTTTTCCAAACTTTGCTCGTCATGAATCGCGATATTTTTTTCGATAAATATTTTCCTTACATCGGGCAACAAACGATCAACGTCGCACTTCTTTATCCATTCATGATTGAACCATTTGGCCTTTTCGTAATCAAATTTTGCACCACTTGAATGTACCCTTTCGATAGAAAAATTTTCAACTAATTCTTCAATAGAAAAAATTTCCTGCTCTGTTCCCGCATTCCATCCAAGCATTGCCAGCATATTAATGAATGCTTCAGGTAAAAAACCCAGATCTTTAAATCCTTGCATCAAATCTTTTGAAACAGGATCAGTCCAACCTAAAGCAAAGACCGGAAAACCAAGTCGTTCTCCATCTCTCTTGCTTAATTTCCCATTGCCATCTGGTTTGAGTATTAATGGAAAGTGAGCCCATTGAGGCATGTGTTTTTCCCACCCAAGATATTTCCAAAGTAGTATATGAACCGGTGCACTCGGAAGCCATTCCTCTCCCCTAAATGCATGGCTTATTTTCATTAGATAATCGTCGACTACTACTGCAAGATGATAGGTAGGCATACCATCGGCCTTTAATAAAACTTTATCATCAACCCCGTTCGTATCCATTTGCATATCGCCGCGTATCATGTCCTTAAAGGACACAAATTCATCTCTTTCAATTTTTATTCGGATAACGTAGGGCAAACCAGAATTAAGTAATGATTGTGTTTCTTCTTTTGACAGCGAAAGTGAATTTCTCATTTCGAGCCTTACCTGGTGCCCATACTGTAAGTTGCTTTTGCCTTGCGCTTTTAATTTTTCTCTCAAAGCGTCTATTTGTTCCGGTGTATCAAAAGCATAGTATGCATGTCCCTTTTCCACTAATTCCTCTGCATATTCTTTATAGAAGCCTTTCCTCTGGCTTTGCCTGTACGGCGAATATTCCCCCTCATTATGCGGCCCCTCTCCTGGCAATATGCCGCACCAGGATAGCGAATCAATTATATACTGCTCGGCTCCTTCCACATAACGCGCCTGGTCTGTATCTTCAATCCTCAACACAAAATCTCCATGGTGCTTTTTTGCAAAAAGATAATTGTATAAAGCTGTACGCACGCCACCTAAATGCAATCCGCCGGTTGGGCTTGGAGCGAACCTCACTCTTACTTTACTCATGAGGCAAAGATAATGAGGCTAAATCAGAGTTACCGTTATTATCTAATAAAAAAAACCCGTGAATTAATCACAGGTTTAGTCTATCAAGATTGATATTTTATTTTTTTGCCTATCTCAGTAAAATGGTCACGGGAGTGCTTCCATCAATAGAAATCGTCGCAATTTTATCGCAGCTTCCATCACCAAAATCAAGAACAGCAAAATGATTTGGACCTTCAACTTTTATTTTGCCCATATCTATATTTTCGCAGGAAACCTTCTTTTCTAAGGCATCGGTAATTGTGGACGTTCTTGAATTTCCAGCGGCATTGGTAACAGTGTGGCTACCTGTAATTGAAAATACATCGTCAAGTAAATTGAGTGGCGTTGAAGATCCTTGTGTTTGCACAACTTGTTGCGTACCCACATGAAACCAGTAACGTCCTCCCGGAGCTGTTATTTTTCCATCCTCACAAGTGCGGGTCCAGCTTTTTATACTACCCTGGCTTGTATTAGTCCATGTAATTTTACCTTCTTTTTTGAAGCCACTTACATAATAATTTTCAAACGTCATAACGGCCACGCTGCCTGATTTACGTAAAGAGTCGGATAATGTAACATAAATTTTTCCGCTCCTCGTTATTCCGTTTGTTGACGTGCAACCAGAGCCGAAATCAAGGGTGATATTTTTAGGAAAGCCTTGCAGAGGTGCCACTGTTACTTGAGCACAACTAAGTATATTTAAAGTTGAGGTAACTGTAGCAGGTGTATTTCCTGAAAAGTTATTATCGATTGCAGCCTCATTCAAAACATATTCAGCGTCCGAATTTAGATTGTCAGAAATTGCCTGGTCGCCACTTAATTCAACAGTTGCTTCAATTTCTGAGGATGAGGAGTTTTTGTCTTTTTTGCATGCAGAAAAACCACCAACTACTACAAAAGCGGTAGCAGTAAGCAGAAAGTTTTTTAATTTCATAAAGTATTTTTTAATTGTTTTTGGTGAATGTTAAGATGAAGTTTATTTGAAGAAGTTTAATTCAACCAAAAAAATATTTTTTCTTCAATGTTTTACCTCGTAAAAACGCCTTCTCTGCTTAAAAAATTGTATCCGGGATGTGTTTGGGATATCGAGACTTCTGAAAAAATTTTATATCTCACGTTCGATGATGGCCCTCATCCTGAAATAACCCCATTTGTATTGGAAGAACTTAAAAAGTATGACGCCCGTGCAACATTTTTCTGTATTGGCGACAATGTAAAAAAGTATTTTGACGCCTATAAAAAAACCATTGAAATGGGCCATCAGCCGGGCAATCACACGTTCAATCATCTAAACGGCTGGAAGACAAATGATGCAGATTATCTGGAAAATATAGCATTGGCGGCAAATGTTATCGACTCAAATCTCTTTCGTCCTCCCTATGGAAGAATAACAAATTTTCAGATAAAAGCTTTAAAAGGTAGTCGCTTCAATCTTACTACAGTTATGTGGAGCGTACTGAGCGGCGATTTCGATGAGAAGCTATCAGGCGAGAACTGTTATCTTAATGTTATAAATAATTCAAAACCCGGATCTGTAATAGTTTTCCATGATAGCCTGAAAGCCTTTGCCCGGTTACAATATGCACTTCCCAGGGTGTTAGAATATTTTGCGTTAAAAGGCTACCAGTTTAAATCTATAAGACTTTGATAAAAAAAATTGGGCCGGGGTAGATACCCAGGCCCGTTTTTAATCCGTACCCTATGAAAACTGTCGTGAAGTTAATAAATAGTTTTTAACAAATCAACAACAATTTTACTAACGGAGGGTAATATTTTTAGAAATCCCATTAATTGTAATAATTGCTTTGTTATCACATGCTCCTTCGCCGTACTCAAGTATTGCCTTATTATCATTTCGGGTAATATGTACTGTACCTTTTACTATCCAATGACAAGTAAATTTTTTGATCAGTGGATCGCTTATAGATGCTGACCAAGAATTGCCATCGGATGTAGACCCATTGGCGTTTCCGGTGATTTGAAAAACATCGTCCAAAGGAAAATATGGGGTGCCATTCCCCTGTATTTGGGTATGTGTTTTTATACTGCTCCACAATTTGCAATTTCCGGTATTGGTACTAGTAATTTTACCATCAGCCACTTTTACTGTCCATTGTTTTTTATTTGAAGTGCTGGTATTTTCCACGCTATGAGTTCCTTCAATTTTGAAACTATCTACGAAATAGTCGACAAAGGTGGTAGAGATTTTGCTTCCTGGTATAAACATAGGTCCTGTGTACACACTTATTATCTTGCCCTTGCGCAACTTTCCGTCTCTCCCAATACAGCCTTCGCCGAAGTCTATACTTATCGTCTTTGGGAATACATGAGGCGTATTAGGAATTACCGAAACTGTAAAGCACCGAGGTGCCGGATCTGGCGTATCTGTTCCGCTATTACTGGTTGAACTACCATAAATAATATCAACGCCGGCACCAATACCTATTTCTTCGCCGGCGTCCGAAGCCTGAACGCCCATGGTAATGTTGAATACGTCGTCATACTGGGATTCTGCAGCGGCGTCATCTTGTGTTGCTGAAGTTGCCGCGGCAACTTCGGTAGAATCCATCGGTTGAGTTACTGTGCTATCTTTTTTACATGAAGTAAAAGTGAAAAGACCCGCGAAAGTCACTACTGTTGTTAAATTAAAAATGTGATTTAGTTTCATAACTGATAAGATTAAGTGAATAATTTTAATGCAGCTATGACAATGGTTGCACGAACAAGTTTAATGAAGCGTTAAATTATTTATTTGAAAAAGGCGATTGTATAAAAAACATATGCATAGTTAAAAAAGAGCATGGTAAAATATATGAATGGTAAAAATGGTTTTGAAATCGAATAACAATGGTTCTTCGAAAAAATATAGTGAAAGAAGATTGGCTTTACCAGGGGAGGTTATTTTTTCAAATACACTTCTAATAAATTTTTCCAGGCTAAATATAAATCGTTGTATTGCTTTGTATTTGTTGGCTCTACTCTTTTCAAAGGAGTAAATTTTTTGAATGCTTCCGCGGATGTGTTGTAAATACCAGCGCCGATTCCTGCACCTAGCGCTGCACCCACGCTGCCATCATTAGCATATAATTCAACAGAAACACCGGTTGTATTTACAAAAGATTCTACAAAAACATCACTTAAAAATAGATTGGATTTGCCAGCACGGATGATTTTTGGATGTAGCCCATTTTCCCTCATAATATCAAGACCATAGCGAAAAGCAAACGCAATGCCTTCCTGTACTGCACGAAAAATATGAGCCTTTGTATGTTTATTGAGATCAATGTCGTTGATATGAGCGCCGGGGATCTGATTTCGTAACATTCGTTCCGCACCGTTACCAAATGGCAATACAAACAGGCCATGAGAGCCAGGTTGAATTTTTGATGCCTGCAAATTCATGTCTTCATAATTCAAGCTATCACCACATATTTTTTTTATCCAGCTATTCATTATGCCAGTGCCGTTAATGCAAAGTAATACGCCCAATCGTCTATCGGCTAATGTATTATTTACATGTGCAAAGGCATTTACTCGCGAATATTTATCATTGAATAATTTATCGGTAACTGCATAGATTACGCCGGAAGTTCCAGCAGTTGCAGCCACTTCACCGGGCTCAAGCACATTTAATGACAAAGCATTGTTTAGCTGGTCACCTGCCTTATAAGTAACCGGAATATTCTCTTTTAGTGAAAGCTGTTTTGCTATAGAAGGTAAGATCGTACCATGAGAAGAAAATAATGGCTGCAATTTGGGGAGGATAGAATCCGGAAAACCGAAATGACGCATAACATCCTTAGAAATTTCATGATTTTTGAAGTCAAACAAAATTCCCTCTGATAATGCAGAAGAAGTAGTTGTAATCTCCCCGGTTAGTTTCATTGCAATGAAATCTCCCGGCAACATTATTTTATCTATCTGTTTATAAATCTCTGGTTCATTGTTTTTTACCCAACTTAATTTTGAAGCAGTAAAGTTTCCGGGCGAATTTAAAAGACATTCGGAACAAATATTTTCACCAATTTCTTCAAAGGCTTTTTCGCCAATTTCCACTGCCCTGCTATCGCACCAGATAATACTGTCTCTTAAAACTTTTTGCTGCTTATCAACTACAACAAGGCCATGCATTTGGTAGGATATTCCAATTGCTTCTATATCCGGAGCATTAAATTTTCCAGTTGCATTTAATTTTCGAATAGCCTCAACAGTATGATTCCACCACATTTCGGGAGATTGCTCCGCCCAACCCGCTTGTGAAGAAGTAATTGGTGTTTCAGCATCCGGGTACTGTACAGTTGCAATACATTGCTGAGTAGCAACGTCAACGGCAGAAACTTTTATGAATGAAGTACCTAAATCAATTCCTAAGAGCAGCATATATTTTGTTTAAATTATTAATTTCATATTTAGCGCGGGTTATTTTATTGTCAATAAAGTTACTGCCGGCTTAGCAGCTCCAAGTTCAACACTTCTGTTTGAAGGTAAGGAACCCGCGATACTAACCTTAATCTGGCCTGAATTTATAAGACTTTCACCTTCTTCATTGATTATTTTCATCATATCCGGAGTGATCGTAAACCTGATTTTTTCAGAAACGCCCGGATCAAGCGTTATGCGCTTAAATCCCTTCAGCGAATATAAAGGAACATCTTCTCCTGCTTTTAGGTGAGTGATATACAATTGTACAACCTCGTCGCTCGTTATTTTCCCTGAATTTCTCACCGTTAATTCTGCATCTACGGTTTCATTTTTATTTATCGATGTTTTGGATAATTTAAGATTGCTGTAAACAAATTTCGTATAGCTTAATCCAAACCCAAAAGGATATAGAGGAACTCCCTTAAAATAACGATAGGTTCTGTTGTTCATAGAATAGTCATCAAAAGGCGGGAGATCGGAATCACTGCTATAAAACGTTACAGGCAATTTCCCCGAGGGGCTATAATCACCGAACAAAACATCTGCAACTGCAGTGCCGGCCGCCTCTCCCCCATACCATGCATTTATAATGGATGGAATATTTTCTTCTTCCCATGGAATGGCGATAGCACTTCCGGTCATCATCACAAATACTATTGGCTTACCTGTTGCTTTCAATGCTTTCGTGAAATCTGTTTGCACCGTTGGCAATGCAATAGTTGTGCGATCACCACCGCTAAACCCTGGATTGCTTACCTTCATTTCTTCACCTTCAAGTCTCGGCGAAATTCCACCAACATAAATAATCACATCAGCATTCTTAATACTATCGATAAGTTTTGAGAAATCCTGTTGTTCGGTAGATGTAAAATCGGTAGCTCTTGAATAAAAGATTTTCGCATTTGGCAATTTATTCTTTATGCCCTGCAAAACCGTTGTAATAACTGAAGGCTGGCCATTATAATTTCCTAATTGTGTATTAGCATTATCAGCATTTGGGCCAAGCACTGCAATACTTTTTACACTCTTATTAAGTGGTAATAAATTATTTTGATTGCGCAGTAAAACGATGGACTCCCTTGCCATTTTTAAAGCATGATCTTTATGCGGCTGGCTTTCCAAAACTGTAGCAGGAATTTGAGCATACTTCACCATTTCTTTTGGATCAAACATCCCCAGGCGAAAGCGAATAGTAAATAATCGTTTTAGTGAAACATCAATATCTTTCTCCGTGAGCCTTCCATCTTTAACAGCTTGCGTTAAAGACTTGTAAGTATGGTTGCCACACTCTACGTCTGTTCCATGTAAGACTGCATCGGCAGCAGAACTTTCTGCATCGGGAAACATTTTATGTTGCTGATAAAAATCATCAATCGCTCCACAATCGGATGTAACATATCCGGTAAAACTCCATTGATTTCTCAAAATATCAACCATCAGTTTATCACTCCCACAACAAGGTTGTCCAGCATAAGCATTGTAAGCACACATTACTCCTGCAACTTTTGCATTCACGACTAATTGTTTAAAGGCTGGCAGATAAGTATCCCATAAATCATGATTGCTAACGTCCACGTCGAACGCATGGCGCGAAGGTTCCGGGCCGCTGTGAATTGCATAATGCTTGGCACATGCTGCCGCTTTTAAATATTTGGGATCATCGCCCTGCAAACCTGAAACAAACGCTTTTGCAATACTCCCAGTAAGAAAAGGATCTTCACCGTAAGTTTCCTGCCCCCGTCCCCACCTTGGATCCCGAAAAATATTAATGTTAGGCGTCCAGTAAGTAAGCCCCAAATATCTCTTGTGATCATCTTTACGGATACTTTCATTGTAAATAGCACGGCCTTCTTCAGAGGTGTAATCACCCATTGTTTTCATTGCATTCACATCAAAGGTGGCCGCCATTCCTATTGCCTGTGGATAGGATGTTACATGATAAGGCGTTCTTGCCACACCATGCAGGCATTCGTTCCACCAGTCGTACGCAGGAATGTTTAAACGGTCAATAGCAGGTGCAGAGTTGAGCATTTGACCAACTTTTTCTTCAAGCGTTAATCTTGACACAAGATCATTCACTCTATCAGTAATGGGTAAAGAAGGATTTAGATAATCAGGAGTTTGCGAATAACCATAATTGTTATAAATAAAAAAAACAAGTATAAGAAGAACAATGAATTTTTTCATCAGCCTTTAATTTTTTAGCGTAAGAAAAAATATATTACTTAGAATTCAGCATTTTTTAACAAAGCATCCTCAACAGTTTGCTTAGGTTTCTTCTTCCAGAGATGCTCTATTTCTTCCAGTGTTTTGCCTTTGGTTTCCGGAACTAATTTCCACATAAATATGGCGGATAAAATTCCCATGATGCCATAAATCCAGTAGGAAAATCCATGATGAAATTTATCGGTGAGCCACACATTATCATTCATAACAGGGAAGGTAAGTGATACAACCCAGTTGGCTATCCATTGTGCAGCAACAGCAATGGATAGTGCACTGCGAATACTGTTTGGAAATATTTCTGCCAGCAATACCCAGCAAACGGGGCCCCAACTCATAGCAAATGCCGCTGTATAAGTCAGCATAAATATTAATGCCGCTACTCCCTGCTGATTAAAGTAAAAAGCAAATCCCAAAGCAATCATACTTATTGCCATTCCAATAGAGCCAATGATCATTAGGGGCTTACGGCCAAATTTATCAACGGTAAGAATTGCAAGAACTGTGAATACAAGATTTACCACGCCTACAATAATGGTTTGCAACAAAGACGAATCGGTAGAAGATCCCATGTTCCGAAAAATATTTCCGGCGTAGTAGAGCACTACATTTATTCCAACGAATTGTTGAAACACAGAAAGCATTATTCCTATGAAAATAATAAAGAAGCCATAGGATAACCACGGAACATTTTTTTCATGTGTGGTAGATTTTATTTCTTCTAAAATCTTTGAAGCATTTTCATCACCAGAAATTTTTTTAAGAACATTCAGCGCTCTATTTTCTTTGCCTTTCATCACCAGGTAACGAGGTGTTTCAGGAACAAAGAATAAAAGAATAAAAAATATTCCCGCAGGAATTACGCCACTAAAAAACATCCAACGCCAGCCTTCCGTAATTAGCCATTGTTCGTTTCCCTGTTGAGCAATAAAATAATTAACAAAGTATATTAACAACATTCCGAAGATGATTGCAAACTGGTTGAAGGAAACCAGTTTGCCTCTTACATTTGCAGGAGCTATTTCAGCGATATACATCGGCGAAATCATAGAGGCAATACCAACTCCAATACCTCCAATGATTCGATAAATAACAAATGAATAGGCGTCTTTAACACCGAAAATATTGAATGCTTCAGGTTTCCATGAGCCGATTGCGGAAAGTAAAAAGGCAATGGCAGCGATCATTAAGCCATTTTTTCTGCCCAATGATTTTGAAATAAAGCCTGCTGAAGCCCCGCCAATTACACAGCCTATCAATGCGCTTGCAATCACGAAGCCTTTAATAACATCAGCAATATCCTGGAGCGCTGCTGGATCAATAGGTACGGATTTACCACCGAAACTTACGGCCCAAAAACTAAGCAAAGCAATGATGATTAATCCTGTGATGCCCCCTTTTTTAATACCAATCAGTCGTATAATTTGACCGGAAATAATCAGGAAAATAACATACAAAACAACAATCATCAATGTTCTGTATTGTGTGACCATTGCTATGGCATATTGATGATGCACAGGGTCGGTAATGTTCTGAATATAAAATGCTACTAATGATTTTTCAGCACCATTGACAACCGCAGTGTCGTAACCGAATAACAGTCCGCCCAGTGCAGCAACAATCGTAAGAAGTGTTATATAGAATGGGTTCCCTTTATTATAGCTTGTCGTCGCCGATTCCGTTGTAGCATTTATGAAAGCCATTAATTAGCTTTAAAAATTATCAAATGAAACGATTAATAATATTTTCATAGTACTCCTGCTTTCCACTGATCATTTCCGGCTCTCCTTTACTTGCAGCAAAATTTCTAAGATCCTCAAGAGATAATTTACCCGCTTCAAATTCTTTGCCTTTGCCTTTGTCGTATGATGCATAGCGATCCTTTCGTAGCTTCTTATAATCTGAATTTCTTAAGATATTGTCCGCAGCTAATAACGCTCTTGCAAACGCATCCATACCGCCTATGTGTGCATAAAAAAGATCAGCAGGATCAGTAGAATTTCTCCTGATCTTGGCATCAAAATTAATTCCGCCTCCTTTAAAGCCACCTGCTTCAAGAATTATAAGCATGGCTTCTGTCAATTCATTTATATTATTGGGAAACTGGTCAGTATCCCATCCGTTTTGATAATCGCCCCTGTTGGCATCCATACTTCCGAGCAGGCCCGCATCTGCAGCTACTTGTAGTTCATGTGTAAAAGTATGGCCTGCTAAGGTGGCGTGATTTACTTCCACATTTAACTTAAAATCATCCATGAGGTTATACTGCCTTAAAAAACTTATAACAGTAGCAGCATCATAATCATATTGATGCTTGGTGGGTTCGCATGGTTTTGGTTCAATAAAAAAAGTTCCTTTGAATCCATTTTTTCGCGCATAATCTTTCGCCGTATGCAGAAATTTTGCAAGATGCTCCTGCTCTCTTTTCATATTTGTGTTGAGCAATGACATATAACCTTCTCTGCCTCCCCAGAATACATAGTTGGCTCCGCCTAATGCGATAGTGGCATCCAGTGCAAATTTTACCTGTGCGCCGGCATGAGCCAAGACGTGAAAGTCAGGATTGGTAGCCGCGCCATTCATATATCTTTTATGAGAAAATAAATTTGCAGTACCCCATAATAGTTTTACACCACTCGCCTTTTGCTTTTGCTTTGCATATTCGGTAAGCGCCTGCAATCTTTTCTCATTATCGGCTACATCATCAGTATAATCTACCACATCCACATCATGAAAGCAGTAATATGGCATATTCATTTTCGTGATGAATTCAAAAGCTGCATCCATTTTTTCTTTTGCTCTTTCAATGGCATCTTCTTTTGTATCCCAGGGGAAAATATGAGTGGGTGCACCAAATGGGTCTGCGCCGTTTCCGTTAAACGAATGCCAGTAAGCGCAGGCAAATCTTAAAATTTCCTTCATCGTTTTGCCTCTCACTTTTTTATTCTCATTGTACCAACGAAAAGCAAAGGGATTATCACTTTCTATCCCTTCATATTTTATCTGCGGAATACCTTTGAAAAATTCTTTTTCTCCTTTAATTACTTTCATAATGTTATTACTTTAATATTGAATGTGTTTATGAAGATCCTTTATATAGTTTAAATATGCGGTAAATTTTTGCGATTCATTTGAAAATTTTTTATTAATTGAAAAAATCGCCAATTGGCTAATGACTGAATTAATTTTTTAAGGAGGGGCATCCTCTATAACGTTTCCATTACTCATCATCCAATTTATTAATCTCATACATTATTTGCTTCTTATTTCTATAGTAGTTTCCTTTAATCCAGGTGATGTTCCGGTAATTTTTATTGAACCGCCTTATCTTTTTTAGAACGAATGATAGCTAACACAAGGCCTGAAAATGCTTTACTTTCTTTTGACGCAAACTGCGTAAAACTTTAAATAGAAAAAAAGACTGTAGTATTTCCTAATAATCATTTACTCAATTATTAGAAAAATTCCTTAGAATACCGAACGCATCATTAATTACAGATTAAAAAGCAATCGCAATTAGCTAGTATCATTTTGAGCTATGCCATTTTAAAAAAACGAAAATAGTAACTTTTCTCTAATATGTAATCGTTTACATTTTTTCGAGAAAAAAATATTTTTTATATAGCTTTACTTCTACTAAATAAATATCATAAACGGTTGCAATGACAAAAAATAAAGAAGTTACCATTTACGATTTGGCAACTGCCCTTGATGTATCTATTGCTACTGTGAGCCGGGCATTGAAAGATGACCCGGTAGTTAATAAAAAGACAAAGAAAAAAATATTTGAGCTTGCTGAGCAAATGGGCTACCGCACCAATCATTTCGCCCGTAATCTTCGCCAAAAGCAGACAAAGACAATTGGTATTATCGTGCATGAATTGAAAAGTAGTTTCATGACATCCGTTTTATCAGGGGTTGAGAAGATAACGGCCGAAGCTGGTTATGACTTAATAATTGCACACTCATCAGAAAGTTATAGTAAAGAAATTGCCAATGCAAAAAATCTCTTTGAAAAAAGAGTAGATGGATTGATTGCTTCTCTCTCATTCGAAACTACAAACCTGGATCATTTCCAGTCATTCATAAACAGGGGTGTTCCGGTGATGTTTTTTGACCGCGTAGAGCAGGATGGAGATAATACCGTAGTAATAATTGATAATTGCAAATGTGGTTACCAGGCTACCCAACACCTCATCGACCAGGGGTGTAAAAGAATTGTAAATGTCACTTCAAACCTTAAGCGTAACGTATATTCGCAAAGATACAAGGGCTACCAGGATGCTTTGTTTGATAATGGAATTGCGTTGGATGAAAAGTTATTAATTATAAATGACCTGAGTGAACAGGCAGGAGTTGATGCAGCTATGCAGATTTTACGCATGGACCCTTTCCCCGATGGTGCTTTTATTACAAATGATTTTGTTGCCGCAGTTTGCATGCGAACATTAAAAGCACATGGCGTAAAGATACCCGAAGATATTGCGATAGTTGGTTTTAATAATGACGCCATTGGTAAACTTATTGAGCCTACTCTTACTACAATTAATTATCCTGGCATCGATATGGGCGAGATTGCTGCAAGAAACCTGGTCAACCATTTGAAAGGAGTGACTGATATGCATCAAACTAACACCATTATTGTACGCACGGAACTGATTATTAGAGAATCATCTTTAAAAAAAGATCATCCGATATAATGAATAAGACTATGCAATAACTCACACCACTGGTACAATTGTACTCAGATCGGAATTAATGATAAGGGCATCGTCTCAAAAGAAAATGGTATAATGATTATTTAAACCGTTTCCGAAATCTGATATAATGAATAAAATTTTTACGGCGTTGCTGTGTTTATTATCAGTTTGTTCATGCTTTGCAGAAGACGGATACGGGCTGTGGTTGCGATATGATAAAACAGATGACATAAAATTATTATCGCAATATCGACATACTATTACCGCAATACAATTTAATGATAATAATAACCGGACCTTACAGGCTGCAAAAACAGAATTACTGACAGGCCTGCAGGGATTGCTAGGTAAAAATGTAGCCGATCAAAATTCGATTAATACCGGAACTATCATTTGCGGCACATTTGCATCGTCCGTACAAGTTCAGTCTTTTTTTTCTTCCCAAGAAATTAATGAGTTAGGTGAGGAAGGTTTCATTATTCGCAACGCTTTTGTAAATAAAAAACGCATCATTTTTATTGCCGCTAAAAATGACGCGGGTGTTTTATACGGCGTATTTAATTTTTTGAGGTTGATTCAAACACACCAGTCGATTGAACAACTTTCGATCAAAAGTGTTCCGAAAATAAAATTACGAATGCTCGATCATTGGGATAATTTGAACAGAACCGTTGAAAGAGGTTATGCGGGATTTTCTATTTGGAATTGGCACACCTTGCCCGATTACATTGATCAGCGATATATTGACTATGCGAGAGCAAATGCTTCTATTGGCATAAATGGAACAGCGCTTACTAACGTTAATGCTAATTCGCTTGTGCTTACGAAAGACTATTTGATAAAAGTAAAAGCCCTGGCAGATGTATTTCGCCCTTACGGAATTAAGGTTTATCTCACAGCGAGATTTAGTTCGCCCATTGAAATCGGAAAATTAAAAACTGCCGATCCTTTGGATCCCGATGTTCAAAAATGGTGGAAACAAAAAGCCGATGAAATTTATTCTTATGTGCCGGACTTTGGGGGATTTCTTGTAAAAGCAAATTCAGAAGGACAGCCCGGCCCGCAGGATTATGGACGAACACATGCTGATGGTGCAAACATGCTGGCTGATGCAGTTGGTCCCCATAACGGAGTGATTATTTGGCGGGCATTTGTGTACAGTCATGAAACTCCTACAGATAGATTTAAGCAGGCTTATGAAGAATTTAAACCACTGGACGGAAAATTCAGAAAAAACGTTTTGGTCCAGGTGAAAAACGGCCCTATCGATTTCCAGCCGCGGGAACCATTCAGTCCCCTGTTTGGTGCAATGCCTAAAACTCCTTTGATGATGGAGTTTCAGTTGACACAGGAATATCTGGGACAAGGGACAAATCTTGTATACGAAGCACCTTTATTCAAAGAAGTTTTGCGAGCCGATACTTACGAAGACGGAAACGGTTCAACTGTTGCAAAAGTCATAGATGGCTCATTAGATAATCATCAATTATCCGGCATCGCCGGTGTTTCAAATATCGGAAATGACATAGACTGGACCGGCCATCCTTTTGGGCAAGCTAACTGGTATGCATACGGTCGTATCGCATGGGATTATACGTTAAGTTCTGAACAAATAGCTAACGAATGGATCAGGCAAACCTTTTCAAATAATCAGCATTTTATTGATACGGTAAAAAAAATAATGATCGCATCAAGGGAGGCTGTTGTTAATTATATGACTCCCCTTGGCCTTCATCACATCATGGGATATGGAAACCATTATGGACCTGCACCATGGTATGATAAAGCCCCCCGTGCAGACTGGAACCCTGTCTATTTTCACCGTGCAGACAGTATTGGAATTGGCTTTGACCGCACAGCAAATGGAAGCAATGCTCTCGCTCAATACCAACCAGAAGTAATAAATAAATTCAGCAATCTTTCTACCTGCCCCGAGGAATATTTATTATGGTTTCATCATCTTCCATGGACTTATAAATTAAAATCCGGAAGAAATCTTTGGGATGAAATGTGTTATAAATATAATGAAGGAGTAGATACTGTGAGGTGGATGCAAAGCGCATGGAATAGCGTGAAGCAATATATTGATGAAGAAAGATTCAACCAGGTACGTATGCTTTTAAACATACAGGAAAATGAAGCTGTTTGGTGGCGTAATGCATGCCTCTTATATTTTCAAACATTTTCAAAAATGTCAATTCCTTCCCAATACGACAAACCCGATCATTCTTTAGAGTATTACGAATCTCTGAGATTTCCTTATGCTCCCGGGAACGGATGAAATCATTAGTTGAAGGAATTTTATAAGGGAAATGGCAGAGATAAGATAGCACGATAAAGGACCTGCATAAAAATACGAAAACTATGAAAAAAATATTCCTTTCTATTGTTACGCTTATCCCGCTAATGCTTGCAGCGCAGCAGGATTCGTAAAGGCAGGAGTTTACGAATGGCAATTGCCCGTAAAAGACGTCAGACAAAATATGAAATCCGCTGTGCTTTTTGAAGGGAACACAAGAGACATGGAATGGCTTCAAATGAATGCTATGGCTTTGGGTGCATCAGCTAAAGCAAATAAATTACACGTACCAATAAATGAAGAACATTTATACATTGTAAAAAAGGGTTCACTAACTATTGAATTAAATGATTCAGTGTATACCCTGGTTCCAGGCAGTATTGTTTTGTTATTACCTGGCGAGGTTTTTTCTGTCCAAAATAAAATCCCCGGAACGTGTGAATATTATGTAATGAAGTATCGCTCCCGCGAACCAGTTGATTTGCAAAGAGGAAAGACGCCAAGAGGATCATTTATAAAAGACTGGAATAAAATTGCATTCTCGCCACACGATAAAGGAGGAATACGGCACTACTTTGAAAGGCCTACGGCTATGATGAAACGAATGGAAATGCATGTCTCAACATTAAATGTCGGCTTGAAAAGCCACGATCCGCACACACACCGGGCTGCTGAAATAGTACTCATGATTGAAGGAGATACTGAAATGCAAATTGGGGGAGAATTTTTCAAAGGGAATCCGGGATCTGTTTATTATCTAAGTTCAAATGTATTGCATGCGATCAGGAATATTGGCGCAACACCTGCCACCTATTTTGCTTTTCAGTTCGAATAATAGCTTTTAGAAATTTAATGGTCTGCAACAAATAAATTTTTCAGTTTTTCAAAACGCTCTGTCATAAAAACTATACAATGAAAAATATTATTAAACCACTTTTGATTTTATTCATAAGCCTCACAGTCTTCACAACATTGTGTTTAGCACAGCAGGAGCACGTCGGAATTTTTGATGCACATGGTGATGTGGGAGATCCAAAGTTGAAAGGCAACGTTGTGTATAATGAAAAAGAGCAAAGTTATTTGCTCTCCGGTGCCGGCGAAAATATATGGACAAATGCCGATCAGTTTCAATTTTTGTGGAAAAAGATCAAAGGAGATTTTATTATAAAAGCTACGGCAAAGTTTATTGGCAAAGGTGTTGCAGGACACAGGAAGATTGGCGTGATGGCGAGAGATAAACTCACTACCGATTCCCGTTATGCTGATGGCGCCTTTCACGGAGGCAAGCCATTAATTACTTCATTGCAGTATCGTCTTTCAGATGGTGACACAACCAGCCAAATCCTTGTTTCTTCTATTCATCCTACAGAAATAGAATTTGAACGTTCCGGAAATACTTTCACTTTTTCCGCGGCTACTCCGGGCGAACCTTATAAGTCAGTAAAAAAAGAAATGACTTTAAATGATGAAGTTTATGCGGGGCTTTACATCTGCTCGCATGTAGATACTGTGATGGAGAAGGCGATCTTTACCAATGTAAGAATTATCATTCCGCCGGCAAAAGATTATCGCCCCTATCGTGATTATATAGGAAGCTTACTTGAGATAATGGATGTGGGAACCGGGCTAAGGAAAGTGGTGCATACAGATACGGGATCTATACAATGCCCTAACTGGACTAAAGACGGCAAGTCACTAATATTTAATTCTTCACAAGGGTTGATGTACAATTTTAATATTGCAAATGGTTCTGTTAGTAAGATCAATACAGGGTTAGCTATAAACAACAACAACGATCATGTTTTGTCTTTTGATGGTAAGATGATTGGCCTGAGCAATTATATAGGCGATAAGCACACTTCAACAATTTTTATCCTACCTGTAACCGGATCGGATAGCCCAAAACAAATTACTTCGGAAGATTCGGGTCATTCCTATTTTCATAGTTGGTCGCCGGATGGTAAAAAATTAATTTTTACCGGATTTCGTAACAACCAATATGATATATGGTCGATAGATATTGCTACAAAAAAGGAAACACCATTAACGAACCTTTCCACCCTGGATGATGGAGCTGAATATTCACCTGACGGGAAATGGATATACTTTAATTCGGTACGCACAGGAACGATGAAAATATGGAGGATGAGGCCCGATGGCAGCCGCCAGGAGCAGGTTACCTTTGACGAGTACAATGATTGGTTCCCTCATATTTCTCCGGATGGGAAATGGATTGTTTATCTTTCATTTCCGAAAGAAATTGACCCAACAACACATCCGTTTTATCAAAAAGTTACGCTGAAATTAATCTCTGCGAAAGGTAGTGTCCCAAAAATTATCGCGTACATATACGGAGGCCAGGGAACCATTAATGTACCCTCGTGGTCGCCGGACAGCAAGAAGATTGCTTTCATAAGCAATACCGGTTTAAAATAAAAAACTTTAAATGCATTAATATGAAACGAAATCTCTTTTTAATTTTTCTTATCTGTTTTCTCATTGCTTGTCATAATAACGAACATCTAAAAACAATTGGCAGTATTGAACGAATTGATCCTGCTTTAGACGAAATAATTTCTCCAGAGGCAAAACCGGAGATAATTGCCGATGGTCTTGACTGGAGTGAGGGTCCGGTGTGGATTGAAAGTAAAAAGATGCTTCTATTCTCTGATGTTCCGAGGGATACTGTTTTTAAATGGACTGAAGAAAAAGGAAAAGAAGTTTATCTCACGCCCTCCGGCTATACTGACACAATAAAACGAGGTGGCGAGATGGGATCAAACGGATTAACGCTTGATCCAAAAGGCAACCTCATTCTATGCCAGCATGGTAACCGCCAGATCGCCAGGATGGATGCTCCTCTTGATAAGCCAGAACCAAAATATGTTTCACTTGCGTCATCATATCATAATCAAAAATTTAATAGTCCCAACGACCTGGTATATAACAGTAACGGAGAGCTGTTTTTCACCGATCCGCCATATGGGTTGGAAAAACTAACAGATGATCCTAAAAAGGAAATTCCTTTCCAGGGAGTTTATAAAATTAAATCATCAGGAGAGTTGGTGTTATTGACTGATACATTAACGCGTCCTAATGGGATTGCATTTTTCCCGGGTGAAAAAACATTGCTGGTTGCTAATTCCGACCCGGAAAAGCCAAACTGGTATGCTCTTGATATTGAAGATTCCGATTCACTTACTAATTGCCGGATATTTTACAGCGCGGCCGGGTACGATACAACGTTAAAAGGTTTACCTGACGGGATGAAAGTTGATAAAAACGGAAATGTTTTTGCTTCTGGCCCTGGTGGTCTCTGGATATTTAATAAGGATGGGAAACTGCTTGGAAAAATCAGGCTATCAGAAGCGGTGTCAAATTGCGCATTTTCGCCGGATGAAAAAACTTTATATATCACCAACGATATGTATGTATTACGATTGAAGATGCGCGAATAATTATAAAAGTATATGAGAAAAAAGGATTTCCTCTTTCTGATCGCTCTGTGGATTCTTATAGTACAGATTGGCCCCGCCTATAGCCAGGTACAATTGCCTCGCTTAGTTAGAGATAGTATGGTGCTACAAAGAGACAGCAAAATAAAGATTTGGGGGTGGGCATCGCCAAACGAAAAAATTAAAATTGATTTTTTAAAAAAGAAATATAAAACGATAGCTGATCGTAAAGGAAACTGGATGATTAATCTTTCGCCAATTAAAGCCGGCGGACCTTATACGATGAATATCTCCGGTAAGAATAAGATCGTGCTGAAAGATATTCTTATCGGCGATGTTTGGTTGTGTGCGGGGCAGTCCAACATGGTGCATCAAATGAAATTACACAGCATACTCTATAGTGATGAAATTGCAAAGGCTGACTATCCCGAAATACGACAAATGTGGGTTCCAAATACAACCAATTTAGCACACCCGCAAAACGATTTACCATCGGGTTCATGGAAATGGGCAAACCCAAATGATATAAAAGAATTTTCTGCCGTTGCATATTTCTTTGCAAAAAAGCTGTATGAAAAATATCATGTGCCCATTGGTATAATTAACGCAAGCTGGGGTGGCGTACCTATTGAATCTATGATGAGTGAAGTAAGCCTCAAAAATTTTCCTTCTATTCTTAAAACAGTTGAAAAAAACAAAGACACCACTTATGTAAATGAAGCCAATCGCAAAGCTTTCGCTGCAATGAGCTCAATGCCGCATCCCGAAGATAAAGGCATGACTGAAAAATGGTTTGAGCCTTCTTACATACCTAAAGAATGGCGCCGCATCGCTGTTCCGGGTTATTGGGAAGACCAGGGCATAAAAGATTTAAATGGTTTGGTTTGGTACCGAAGAGAAATTGATGTGCCTGCTTCTATGACCAACGTGCATGCAAAAGTTTTCCTGGGTCGCATTGTAGACGCTGACGAATTATATATTAACGGAACAAAAGTCGGTTCTACCGGGTACATGTACCCGCAAAGAAGGTACGCGGTTCCTGCCGGGGTTTTAAAGCCGGGTAAAAATTTATTTGTCGTGCGTGTTACCAATAATTCTGGCAAAGGTGGTTTTGTTCCGGACAAACCTTATGAATTAATTGCAGGTAATGATACGATTGATTTAACCGGGTATTGGCAATATAAAGTTGGACAGGTAAATATTCCGCGACAAGGTTCTGGCGGCTTTGACATTGCATTGCAAAACCAGCCAACAGCTTTATATAATTCTATGATTGCGCCGTTGGTTAATTACAACATCAAAGGTTTTGTTTGGTACCAGGGTGAATCGAATGCCGGCAGGCCAGGTGAATATGCAAAGCTTCAGCCTGCGATGATTAACGATTGGCGCAGCAAATGGAAAGAAGGCAATCTTCCATTTTTGTTTGTGCAACTTCCGGGTTTTATGGATTACAATTATCTGCCTTCGGAAAGCCAGTGGGCTGAGTTTAGAGAAGCGCAAGCAAAATCTTTATCTGTTCCCAATACAGCAATGGCAGTTGCAATTGATGTTGGCGAATGGAATGATATTCATCCAGACAGGAAAAAAGATGTGGGTGACAGGCTTGCTTTAGCCGCTGAAAAAATTGCTTATGGTGAGAACATCGTGTACTCGGGTCCGCTGTATCAATCCCAAACTATTCAAGGCAATAAAATTATTATTTCATTTACAAACACAGGTAGTGGCTTAACAACAAATGATGATGAAGCGCCTGCAGAATTTGCGATGGCGGGTGATGATAAAAAATTTGTATGGGCAAAAGCGGTAATTGACGGATCTACAATAATTGTATCCAGCGATGAAGTTTCAGAACCCAAATACGTGCGGTATGCGTGGGCGGATGACCCGGTTAATCCAAACCTGATTAATAAAGAAGGTTTACCGGCGGCGCCATTTAGAACCGATCAGTGAACACCTATGTTGAAAGAATTTATGGCTTAATGCGACATCCAACAAAATAAAAAATGAAGGCGATATAAATCTTAAATAATGAAAAAATTCCTTTTTGTTGCGATAGCGATATGCATTGCGAATATTGTTCTTGCACAAGACACAACTATTAATGGTAAGCAATATCCGAAGCCTGCAAATTTTACCTCGCAGCAGAACAAGGATAACATGATGCAACAATTAGGCATCAAAGCATTAAGACCGGGACCAAGCGGAAATGAATCAGCGCCCAATCATGCGAACTATGATACAACGAAAGCAGATCCATGTGCGAAGTTACCCGACATTCTAACAACGAAAAATGGGAAGAAAGTAACCACCCCTGATATGTGGTGGAAAGTGCGCCGCCCTGAAATTATTGAAGACTACGAACGCGAAGTTTATGGAAGAATCCCGAAGAATGTACCAAACGTAACGTGGACTGTAAAGATCACGGATCGCGAATTTATTTTTCCGGGTTTCATACCGGTGATCGCAAAACAGATTATCGGTCATGTTGACAACAGTGAATATCCTTTGATCAATGTTGATATTAAGATGATACTGGTAGTTCCAACGAATATAAAGGGGCCCGTTCCTGTGTTGATGATGTTTGGTCAGCCATCATTTCCTGCGCCTACACAGCCATCAGCAGATGATATGGAGACATTGAATACTACGCTCAAAGAGATGATGAAAAAAACCAATCCTGATGTAAAAAATATTTTCGATAAATATCCTGCTTATTCACCAATCACGAGGTCGAACATTAATTTTTTTGCTCCACCGCCCATGGGTGATGTGCCGCCTACAGAACAACTGCTCGCAGCAGGCTGGGGATATGTAACACTCGATCCGCAAAGTATCCAGGCTGATAACGGCGATGGATTAACGAAGGGTATTATCGGTTTGGTGAATAAAGGACAGCCACGGAAACCGGACGATTGGGGCGCATTAAGAGCATGGAGCTGGGGCGCTGCACGTGCATTGGATTATTTGCAAACAGACAGTTTGGTTGATGCAAAGAAGGTTGGAATTGAAGGTGTTTCAAGATATGGCAAAGCTGCATTGGTAACGCTTGCTTTTGAACCACGTTTTGCGACTGCACTGGTTGGTTCACCTGGAAAAGGCGGCGCAACATTATTACGGCGCAATTTTGGCGAAGCCGTTGAAAGCCTTACCGGTGGCGAGTTCTATTGGATGGATGGCAACTTTTTAAAATATGGAACGGAAGAATCAAAATTTGGTAAAATGACAGGTTGCGATCTTCCTGTAGACTCACACGAGCTGATTGCATTGTGTGCGCCGCGGCCTATGTTTTTGAGTTATGGCGTTCCAGAAAAAGGCGATGCCAACTGGCTCGATCATCGTGGAAGTTATAAAGCCATTGTCGCTGCAGGTGCGGCCTATAAACTATTAGGTGCGAAAGATTTAGGAGTGAGTAATGATTATATGAAAGAATATATGCCGCCGGTTAATGCAGGGTTATTGGATGGTGAGCTTGCATGGCGCCAGCATGATGGGGGGCACACCGATGCGCCGAATTTTAGATATTTTATTCCATGGGCAAATAAGATGTTGAGCTATGAAAAAAAACCACGGTAAAACCGTTCAAACAGTAAATTGAAAGATGAAAAAAATAGCTTGTTTTATATCATGCTTATTAATGCTGAATCTTTTTGTACATGCGCAAACCAGCACGACATGGAATGGCAAAACATGCGCGGTCGTTCTTACCTATGATGATGGTTTGAATGTTGATCTCAGCAATGTCGTTCCTGCATTGGATTCAGTTGGTTTGAAAGGAACCTTTTATATCTCTGATTACTTTGATGGGTTGAAAGATCAGATTTTCAAATGGAGAAAGGCTGCAGAAGAAGGCCATGAATTGGGTAATCATACGATTTGGCATCCGTGCGATGGTAGCCTCCCGGGGAGAACGTTCGTAAAAGCAGATTATGACCTGAGCAAATACACTATCAGGCGAATCGATGACGAAATACTTGGAATGAATAATATGTTGAAAGCAATTGATGGAAATACAAAGCGAACATTTGCTTATCCTTGTGGCGATACTAAAATTCGGGATAGCTCCTATATCGATCCAATTAAAGATGCTTTTATAGCAGCGCGGGGTACAACTCCCGAAATGTTGCCCATTGATAAAATCGATTTGTATAATGTTGGCTGTTATGGAATGAATGGACAATCTGCGGAACAAATGATCGACCTTGTAAAACAAGCAATGTCCACGCATACTTTGCTTGTTTTCTTTTTCATGGTGTGGGTGGCGAACATTCCTTGAATGTTTCTTTGGCTGCACATAGTGCACTGCTGCATTTCCTGAAACAAAATGAAAAAGATATTTGGATAACCCCAATGATAGATGTTGCTGAGTTTATAAAATCAAGGCAGTAAATGAAAATTTGTAAAATCTTATGAAGAAAAAAATCCAATACCTCACATGCATTTTTGCCACTTGCGTTTTCCTTTTGAGTTGCGGGCATACGAAAAGGATAAATAGTCAAAGTACCAGTTCACAAGAGGGTTTAAAAGATTATTACCAAAATTATTTTGCGATAGGCGTAGCCGTTGGTCCGCGAAATTTAGATGGAGAGCAAGCTCAATTAATATTGCAACAATTCAACAGTCTCACCCCTGAAAACGCTATGAAAATGGGCCCGATTCATCCAAAAGAAAATGAATACTTCTGGAGAGATGCGGACAGTATCGTGAATTTTGCGAAGCGTCATGCGCTAAAAGTCAGAGGCCATAATTTATGCTGGCATCAGCAAGCACCGGCATGGATGTTCAAGGATGACCACGGGAATTTGGTAACAAAAGAGGTTTTATTAAATCGGTTGAAAAATCATATTACGACGGTTGTTAATCGATATAAAGGAAGGATTTACGCATGGGATGTAGTGAACGAAGCTATCTCGGACAAACCGGATGAATATCTTCGTAACTCCCTTTGGTACCAAATCTGCGGCGAGGAATATATTGCAAAAGCATTTGAATACGCACATGAAGCAGATCCGGATGCTATTCTTTTTTATAATGACTACAATGTAATTAATGCAATAAAAAGAGAAAAAATTTACAGGCTGATAAAAAGCCTCAAAGACGCTGGCGTGCCCATAAATGCAGTTGGATTGCAGGGGCATTGGGCAATAAATGAACCATCACGTGGGCAACTAGATAGTACGATCCAGAAATTTTCAAGCCTTGGTATTGAGTTGCAGGTTACCGAGTTGGACATTTCTGTGTATCCAAAAGAACATAATGCAAGAGAAAGAATGCCTGCTGATGCCGATACAACCTTTAACAGGGAAAAAGAAAACAGACAAATAGAAATGTATAAAATGTGTTTCGATCTTTTCAGAAAATATAAAAACTTTATTTCGGGAGTAACTTTTTGGAATGTTTGTGACAGGCACAGTTGGCTGGACAATTTTCCGGTTCGCGGTAGAAAGGATTATCCTTTATTATTTGATAAAAATTTAAATCCAAAGAAGGCTTATTGGGAAGTGGTGAATTTTTTAAAATGAGAAAATGAAATATTCTTAAAATGAAATTCAAAAATTAATACTAAATCAAAAATTATGCACACTCCAGGAATTTTAAAAAGAACATGCATTTGCTCATTGTTTGCAGCGATTGTTATTACTTCGTGCAACAGTGGAAGTACAGGTGAAAGCAAGTCAACCGGCGAAAAACCCGATACAGCTACAGCCGGTTCCACATGGTATTTATCCCAACCATTAATAAGTGATATCTATACAGCCGATCCCTCGGCGCACGTCTTTAATGGTAAAATTTATATTTATAATTCCCATGATATTGATGCTGGTGTTCCTGAAAAAGATGATGGATCACACTTTGCCATGAAAGATTATCACATACTTTCCATGGATAGTATTAATGAAAAAGTAACCGACAATGGTGTCGCGTTAGATATAAAAGATATTCCCTGGGTAGGAAGGCAGTTGTGGGCGCCGGATGCGGCATATAAAAACGGCATATATTATTTGTATTTTCCTGCAAAAGACAAACAGGATGTTTTTAGAATAGGTGTTGCGACCAGTAGTTCACCTACGGGTCCTTTTAAAGCAGAACCAAATCCAATTGAAGGAAGCTACAGTATTGATCCCGCGGTTTTCACTGACACCGATGGCTCATCCTATATGTATTTTGGCGGCATCTGGGGAGGCCAGTTGCAAAAGTGGCAAAGTGGAAAATTTGATTCAACTTACGGACAAGAACCCACCGATTCAACTGTTCCGGCACTTAGCCCGAAGATTGCAAAACTTAGTAAAGACATGCTTCATTTTGACGGGCCGGTGAAGGATGTAAAAATTGTAGATAAAGATGGGAAGCCATTGTTGGCCGGAGACCATAACAGGAGGTTCTTTGAAGCGCCGTGGATGCATAAATACAATGGCAAATATTATTTTTCTTATTCCACCGGTGACACGCATTTTATTTGCTATGCAACCGGCGACAATCCTTACGGCCCTTTTACTTACCAGGGTGTAGTTTTAAACCCGGTGCAAGGCTGGACCAATCATGAATCCATAGTTGAAGTCAATGGCAAATGGTACATTTTTTATCATGATACACAACTTTCCGGTAAAACGCATTTGAGGAACGTTAAGGTAACAGAATTACATTACCGGCCGGATGGAAGCATAGAAACTATTACTGCATATAAGTAAGACAAATGGGCCTCGGTAAATGATACTGAAAATGATGAAACATAGTTTAGATTATTAATAAATATTTTTGCACCCAACCGTTTTACTTCAAAACACCTCTAATATTTATTAATGATTTTAATTGATACGCACACCCATTTATACGTCGAAGAATTTTCCAACGATATTGAAAATGTTATTCGAAGAGCCGAAGCTGAAGGCGTGCAAAAATTCTATTTACCTGCCATTGACAGTTCCGAGACTGCGAACATGCTGGCCATAGAAGAAAAGTTCCCCGGTAAATGCTTTCCAATGACAGGCTTACATCCATGCTCAGTAAAAGAAAATTACAAAGAAGAACTTGCTAAGGTTGAGGCCATGTTGCAGCAGAGAAAATTTGCTGCTATCGGCGAAAGTGGCCTGGATTTTTATTGGGATAAAACCTTCACGAAGGAGCAATATGAAAGCCTTAACATACAGGCCGGTTGGGCCCTGCAATATGATTTACCACTGGTACTGCATACCCGCGATGCGATGCAGGAAACTATAGACGTAATCAAAACGTATAAAGGCAAAGGGTTGCGTGGCATATTCCATTGCTTTGGCGGAACAGTTGAAAATGCGAAAGAAATAATTGATCAAAATTTTTTATTGGGAATTGGTGGAGTCGTTACTTATAAAAATTCCGGGCTGGCTGAGGTATTAAATGATATAGATTTAAAGCATATCGTTTTGGAAACAGATTCACCTTATTTAACACCAGTTCCTTTCCGAGGTAAAAGAAATGAAAGCAGTTATTTAAAATATATTGCGCAAAAGTTAGCGGAGATAAAAAATGTAACCATCGAAGAAGTGGCGGAACAAACTACCAGCAACGCTGAAAATATTTTTGGCAACAGATAAATATGAAGAAACGGGTTAATAAATGGTTTAAGATTATTGGAGTATTCATTATACTGTTAATGGTATTTATCATTTTTATTATGAAAAGTCAAAGCAGTTTATCGGGCAAAATAAAAGATGGTTTGATTAGTTTGATGACGAGGTCCGTGCAATCATCAAGCGTGCCTAAAATAGATGTCGGGCTTGCGGCTTCGAATCCGGCAGATTATATATTTCTTGACTCGCGCCAAAAAAAAGAATTTGATGTAAGCCACATCAAAAACTCGATATATGTGGGTGACCAGGATTTTTCAATAGACAAGCTTTCTCAGATTCCTAAAAATGCAAATATAGTAGTGTATTGCTCCGTGGGAGTGAGGAGTGATAAAATTGCAAAAGAAATTATAGATGCAGGATACACCAATGTACATAATATGCTGGGCGGGATTTTTGAATGGATTAATGACGGATATTCGTGTTTATGACAGCATGGGAATGCCAACGTCATCAGTTCACGGATACTCCAGGTTTTGGGGAACTTTCGTGAATAGCGACCATAAAGTGTATTATTAAACATACAGGATGTTAATAGATTTCTCTTATATCTTGCCGTGCTTCATTCAATGCTATTCAATATTACCCTATTAAATTACGTAAAAGGAAAACTTGTTCGGATGGTACATTCTTACCATAATTTTGCGTTTTTATATTAATTCCGGCCATCTATCAAAAAACTATTTCCATACTACGCCCTGTTCCTGCTATTTAATATCTGCTTTTTTAAAGCTGAAGCCCAGGAGCGTATTATCAAAGGCATAATAAAAGATGCGCAAACAGGGGCTCCATTATTTTCATGCAGCATATACTCTCTTAATTCGGGTAATGGGGTTATTACGGATGAAGATGGAAAGTACACACTGGCAGTAGGCAACAAAACCGATTCCATTGCCATATCAATGATAGGCTATAAAACCATGGTAAAAGCGGTTTCTACATCGCCGAACCAGGTAATAAATTTTGATGCGGAGCCTGCCTCTGAAGAAATGGAAGGCGTGGTGGTGTCAGTAAAAGTAAAATACACAAAAGCGCAAAGGCTTATTTTGAATGTGATAAAAAATAAGGATGCCAATGATGCTTTTAGCAATAAAACTTTCCAGTGCGAAGTATATGATAAAATGGAAGTCGATCTGAAAAATCTTCCTGAAAAATTACAAAATAACCGGCTGCTTAAGCCACTTGCATTTGCATTCAACAATATGGATACAAGTGCTGACCATGACAAGCTGCTCCCGGTTTATTTATCGGAAACGAACGCCGATTACTATTACCGGAAAAATCCTGAAAGGGACAGGTATGATTATACGGCCATTAAAAGTTCGGGCTTCGATAATAAATCCATACTCACCTATATTGACGGTCTATATAAGAGGATTAATATCTATGATAATAATATAAAGCTTGTAGATATAAATTTCATAAGTCCTATCGCCGCCAATGCACTTACTTATTATGATTACCACATTTTAGATACGGTGTACTTTGACAATCATCGCTGCATACAGGTGCAGTTTTCTCCCGCACATTTTGGCAGCAACACCTTCAATGGATATTTATGGATAGCGGATACATCCTATGCGGTAAAATCATTGGTAATGCACATGGACAAAAATGCCAACGTGAATTTTGTAAAGAAGTTTGAAATCTCCCAGTTCTTTCAGGCTGAAAACCAGGAAAAATTCTTGCCGGAAAAAACCGTTTTGTATATGGATGTAGTAGTTCCTTTAAAAACAAAAATGGGCGCCATTGCTAAAAAGACAATTATTTACAAAAATATTCTGCTGAATAACAACGCGATTGACACTGCATTTGATAAAAAATTTATTCCCATTTCTGCATTTGGAGCTGATTCGGTAAAGGAAAAGCCCATCGAAAGATTTGAGCCCCTAAGCAGATCAGAAAACTCGGTATATGTTTTAATGGACACACTCACAAAAATTCCGCAGGTAGTTACTTACAGTAAAATTATTTCTGCACTAAGTACCGGTTATTATAGTGCCGGCAATATTGATCTTGGAGACATATACTATATCTACACCAGTAACCTGGTGGAGGGAAACCGCTTCACGTTTGGATTAAAAACAAATTCAGGATTCAATAAGCATATACAACTGAAAGGTTATGGAGGTTACGCGTTCAGAGACAAACAATTTCGTTATCTACTAAAATCTGTTTTTGTTTTAAATCCCCACAAATGGTCTACACTCACCTTAGAACACAGCAATGACCTGGCCGGGACTTATAACCATAGTGATGAACTCGATCAGAATTCGATTTTTGCTTCCGCCTTAAGGCGAGTAAAATATTCTCAATCGCGGCTCATCAATAGCCAATATACTGATGTAACGTATTTAAAATATTTAAGTAATGACTGGGCTATTAAGGGAGAAATGAATCATAATGTGCTTACACCTTTTTTTGATGTTTATTATACCTACAAAGCTTTCAAACCATACATTAACAACATTGCTGAAACCAACACTTACGCTGTCAATGATGCTACCTTATCGGTAAGATTTTCTCACAAAGAGAGGTACATTACACAACACTATCGAAGAGGTAGCCTCGGTAGTTATTACCCGATCATTACACTCAGTTATACAAAAGGGGTTAAGGTGAATAATGGATTTTTGAAAAGTGATTTCGACTTCAGTAAGTGGAATTTTTATCTTCAGCACGATGTGGCAAACGGGCGAATAGGGCAACTGTCTTATACAATCGACGCAGGAATTACGAACGGCGTTTTACCAATTGTGCTATTAAATGTTTTAAAAGGAAATGACACCTACTACTATAATAAATATGCTTTTAACAACATGAACCGCTTCGAGTTTGTAACAGATAAATATGTGAGTCTCGCAGTCGAACAATCTTTCGGCAGTTTTCCTTTTAAATACTTTCCATTATTAAAAAAATTGAAGTGGCGTTCCCTGGTAAGTTTCAGGGGGGTAATGGGCGGCATGTCAGAAGCTAATAAGGTTGCAAATGGCTATTATGATTCTTCGATCGCTTATCATTTTACCATCCCCGATAAATCACCTTATATGGAGGCAGGAGCCGGTATAAATAATATTTTCCACGTTCTGCGCATAGATGCTATATGGAGATTGAACTATTTGGGCAAACCGGGTGTTCCTAAGTTTGGAATCCTGGGAAGTGTCGAATTTAAATTTTAGAATGCCATCGGTTAAAGATGGCATATTCATTATTACGTATCTTTCCACTATTCACTTTGATAGAGATTTTTTTGATCATACAAAAAATTATGAATCACTTTCAGCCATGTAAAATTGATTATACTGAATTGTGAGAGATGCATTATAATTTATGAGTGACCAAGTAACGCACCATCCAAAAAAACTTAAACAATTTGCTGCCACCGCAATTTGCGGCAACGATATTACTTCTTCTTGTTTATATGTATCTGCACTTACCATTGCTTATGCAGGGCAATATGCATTTATCGCATTACTTATCGTATCCGGCGTCTTATTTCTTTTTAGAAAAATTTATGGCGAAGTAGTAGGGGCATTGCCTCTCAATGGCGGTGCTTACAATGTTTTATTGAACACAACGAGTAAAAGCAATGCATCCGTTGCTGCATGTCTAACCATACTTTCTTACATGGCAACAGCCGTTATTTCCGCTACTGAAGCAATGAAATACCTGCACAGTATCTTTTCATTCATACCGGTAATTATAGCAACGATGGTTGTTCTTACCATTTTTTTAATTCTAAATATTTCCGGAATAAGTGAATCTTCAATCGTTGCTATCATAATATTTGTAATTCACTTATCCGTAATGCTACTGCTTATTGTAAGCGCTGGCTATTTTGTAGCCGTAAATGGATTTGATATTGCGAATATCAATTTTCATGAGCCTTTAAAGGGAAGTTTATTTACCATATTGTTCCTGGGTTTCAGCACCGCTATGCTTGGAATTTCCGGATTCGAAAGCTCGGCCAATTTTGTGGAAGAACAGGAGCCAGGCGTTTTTCCGAAAACACTTCGCAATATGTGGGTGGCTGTTTCTATCATAAATCCTTTAATCGCTTTATTAGCGGTGATGGTTTTACCTATTTCGCAGGTTGGCCAAAACCAGGAAGCACTTCTTTCTTATATGGGCGGTAAAACTGGTGGCACCTGGTTGGCCTTTATCATTTCAATTGATGCGGTGCTCGTATTAAGCGGCGCCGTACTTACTTCATTTGTAGGCGTGGGGGGATTATTAAAACGTATGACGCTCGACCGGATACTGCCACAAATTTTACTAAAGGAAAATAACAAAGGCAGTTCGCCAAGAATACTAATTGTTTTTTATTTACTGTGCCTTTCTGTTTTATTTATCACCGAAGGTGAATTGGGCCCGCTTGCAGGAGTATATACCATTTCCTTTCTCTCTGTGATGATATATTTTGGATTGGGAAATTTTTTGCTAAAAATAAAACGGTCACGACTCCCGCGGCCCGAATATGCTCCCGAGTTTGCGGTGGGGCTTGCCATATTTGCGATCATAGTCGCACTATATGGAAATGTGAAAATGCATCCGGATTATCTCGTGGTTTTTTTGCAATATTTTTTGCCCGCGATTCTAATCGTCTACTTATTCCTGCGACGAAATGCAGTTTTAAAATATTTACTTCTTGTAGCGAATAATTTCTTTGACAGGATACAACGAATATCGCTCATAAGCAGGCTGCACCTTACCCGCGAAATGCGTAAGCTTAACCGCCAGGTATTTGTTTATTTTACTAAAGGAGACGATATTTCAATTCTTAATAAAGTAATCATTTACGTCCAGGAAAATGAAATTACCAGGAACTTAAAAATAGTTACTGTTTTAAAAGAAGAGCAACATGTTTCAGAAAGTTTTATGCGGGATTTTGAAACGCTTGACCGGGCATACCCTGACATCAAAATAGAGTACATAAAAATAAACGGAGTTTTCGGCCCTGAACTTATTGATAAATTATGCAGCGAATGGAATATTCCCAAGAACTTCATGTTTATCAGTTCACCGAGCGACCACTTCACACACCGGGTTTCTGATCTCGGGGGAGTACGGCTCATCATTTGATAATGTCCCTGCAATTTTCAAACATTTAAATACAGCAACAAATGGCTTTACTCTTTACCTATGATTCTCCTCCGCCACTTTTTTCTCCATGTTAATTTTTGCAAATGCATTTCCCGCGAATAGCGTTTGTGTAGGATATGCAAATTCAATTCCTTCTTTTTCGAAAGCCTCAAAAATTTGCAGGTAAATTTTTTGTTGCCGGTCCATATAATCGTTAAAATCGGGCCCTGCTATATAATAGACACTTTCAAAGTTGAGGCTGAAATCACCAAAGGCTGAAAAATGGCTCCTGTCGAAAGTAGCGCCATCAATTGTTTCTATAATTCCTTTGATTATTTCCGGAATTTTTTTCAATTGTTCCGCAGTTGTTTGATAGGTAACACCAACGCTAAAGACAACTCGGCGCCTTTCCATACGCTTGAAATTATGCACACGTGAGTCTGTGAGATCCTTGTTAGAAAATATCAGTTGTTCGCCGCTGATAGCGCGAATTCTCGTGGTTTTAATGCCGATATATTCTACACTTCCAAGTTTGTCATCTACTTTAAGAAAGTCTCCTATTTCAAATGGGCGGTCAAAGAAAATAACGAAGTAACTAAAGAGGTCGCCCAGAATTGTTTGTGCTGCCAATGCGACTGCGATACCACCGATACCGAGACCGGTGATTATTGTAGTTACATTGTACCCCAGGTTGTTCATCAGGAAAACCAATCCGACTATCCAGATGACAGCTTTAAAAATAAGGATCAGCCCCCGTGCCTGCTTCTGTTTCGTTTCACTGTCTTCGTATTTACCTAAAAATGTATAGATAGAATATTGTACCGCTGATGAGAGTAGTCGCAAAATGTAAAATGTAACGACAAACATCATCGCTACATGAATGATATTACTTATACGCTGGTTGAAAGTCAGGTACTGAAGTGCGACATATATGGCAACAAAATAGAGGAACGGAATTACTGTCTTTTCTATAGCCAATACAATAAAATCATCAAAAGAATTAGACGTTGCTTCAGACCATTTCTTAAATCTTTTGAGTACAGGTAACCGGAGGATTTTTATCAAGCTAAATCCTACGACTACTATACCTAATGCTATTGCCCATTCTCTCAACGGGTTTCCAAAATATACTGTGTTCCAAAAATTCATAACTTTTTTTTTATAGATTATGGATAAGATAAAATGTAGCTAATATTTAAAAGATAAGAGCGAAATTAAAATCTTAATCCTGTCGAATTATAACAAAAAAGTTCATTATAGCCAATTTTATGCTGATGAGCAAAAGCGATATTAGTTCAATATGGCAATAATCATTCTTTTGATTATTCGATATTTTAGTTGGCAGTGTAATTCCAAGAGTGGTAGATGGCTGTTAATCAGGAGGACAAGATTTTATGTAACCGTTTTTTAGTAAGGTTGAATCTTGATCGCCAGGTTCTTTTTAAAAACGTTAAATTAGATTACTAAATTTTTTGTTATGAAAAAGACAGTAATTTTTTGGACTTTATCATTGTTAAGTTTAAATGCTGTTGCACAAAATGTGGGCATCGGAACTACCACTCCCAATGCTTCCAGCTTATTGCATGTTGATATTGGAAGCAGCACTACAAAAGGATTATTAATTACCGGAACAGCAACAAGTGGCACTTTTCCGAATCTGGGTGCAGGGGCACGACTGATGTTTTATCCCGGCAAAGGAGCTTTTCGGGCTGGTACAGTTACCGGTACAGAATGGGACAATGCAAATGTTGGAATTTCTTCAACTGCTTTAGGAATCAACACAACTGCGGTTGGAGATTATTCAACGTCGATCGGTAGCTCCGCAATCGCCAGCGGAGATTTTTCCACCGCCATAGGTTACAGCACAATTGCCAGCGGAATTAGTTCAACAGCATTGGGAATTAATTCAACAGCTAGCGGAGGTAGTTCAACAGCAATGGGAAATTCAACGACAGCCAGCGGATCTGTTTCAACTGCTTTGGGATACTTCACAACTGCCAGCGGAGATTACAGTTTTGCAGCCGGAAGACGAGTTTCAACAAATAACCAAACAGGATCTTTCTTTTTTGGAGATAGTGATCCAAATAATAAAGGCGTAAGAGTCAGCGGTGTCGCCAATGAATTTGCTGCGCGGTTTAATGGCGGATATTATTTTATATCAAGTAATGCCGGAGCTTCAGATATTGGTGTAAGAGTAGCTCCGGGTGGCAATTCATGGTCTGCAATAAGTGATATTCGCCGGAAAGAAAATTTTCTTCCGGTGAGTGGCGAATCCATTCTTAATAGAATCGCAGCATTCGATCTTACTACCTGGAATTACAAAGGCCAAGAAAAAACATTCAGGCACTATGGCCCAATGGCGCAGGATTTTTTTGCAGCCTTTGGTAAAGATGAGCTGGGTACAATTGGCTGCGATACTTTAATAAACCAGCAGGATTTTTTGGGCATTAATTTAATCGCAATACAGGCATTGGAAAAAAGAACTCAAAGGTTAAGCGATGAAAATGAAGAATTAAAAAGTATGAATAAGGCTTTGACAATAAGACTGGAAAAAATAGAAAAGCTGATGAATAATATAACAAGTACGCGCTAAGCAGAGCCTTAAATAAAAGTCATCAACCTTAAAAATTTATTATGAAAAAAACATTCTTTGTTTACATGTTAGTATTTATTGCTTTAAATGCATTTACACAAAATGTGGGCATTGGCACCACCTCGCCAAACTCAGCCGCTTTACTTCATATAGATGTGGGAAGCAGTTTTAGCAAAGGGTTGCTAATTACAGGGACAGCAACGAGTGGGACTGTCCCGAATTTGGGTGCAGGGGCACGACTTATGTTTTATCCGGGCAAGGCTGCTTTTAGGGCGGGTTATTCTTTTGGGACAGACTGGAACGATGCCAATGTTGGTTACAATTCAACAGCAATGGGAACTAATACCACCGCCAGCGGATATTCTTCAACAGCAATGGGAAATGGTACTACTGCCAGCGGAATTTTTTCAACAGCAATGGGATATATTACTACTGCCAGCGGATCTAATTCAATAGCAATGGGAGGAGATTATGTTACTGCAAGCGGCGACTACTCTTTTGCGGCCGGGAGATTTGTTTCAACCAATAACCAAACAGGTTCTTTTTTTTTCGGCGACAGTGATCCTTACAATCGAGGAGTTCGAACGGTAAGTGTTCCTGATCAGTTCGCTGCAAGATTTAATGGTGGTTATTACTTTATCTCCAGCAATGCCGGGGCAGATATTGGTGTAAGACTGGTGGCCGGCGGCAATTCATGGTCTACTGTAAGCGACCTGCATCGCAAAGAAAATTTTCTCCCCGTAAGTGGTGAGTCTGTTCTTAACAAAATTGCATCAATGCCGCTTACCACCTGGAATTACAAAGGGCAGAATAAAACCTTCAGGCATTACGGCCCCATGGCCCAGGATTTTTTTGCCGCTTTCGGCAAAGATGATCTTGGTATTATCGGCTGCGACACTTTGATCAATCAACAGGACTTTTTGGGTATTAATTTAATCGCAATACAGGCATTGGAAAAAAGAACCGAACAATTGCAAAAAGAAAATGAAGCATTGAAGGAACGGCTTGATAAACTTGAAAAGCTGGTGAGCAAGCGCGATTAATACAATTATTTACTTAAGACAAATTCTTCTTTTGCTCGTCTTCATTCATCTTCATAAACGGTTTTAAAATATCAATCGGTACCGGGAAGATGGTGGTTGAATTATTTTCTGTAGCAATTTCACGCAAGGTTTGAAGATATCTTAACGTAAGTGCACTTGGTTGCTCGCTTAATATTTTTGCGGCATCACTCAATCTTTGCGAAGCCTGGAATTCACCTTCAGCAGAAATTACTTTTGCCCGGCGTTCTCTTTCTGCTTCTGCCTGCTTGGCCATTGCACGCTGCATTTCCTGCGGAAGATCAATTTGCTTCACCTCCACATGAGTAACTTTTACACCCCATGGCTCTGTTTGCTGGTCGATAATTTGTTGCAAGCGGATATTAATTTTTTCTCTTTGAGATAAAAGATCATCGAGTTCTGATTGGCCCAACACACTTCGCAAAGTGGTCTGTGAAAGTTGGGAAGTACCCACCAAATAATTTTCAATTTCTATAATCGCCAATTGAGGATCCACCACGCGGAAATAAATAACTGCGTTCACTTTTATGGAAACATTATCTGATGTAATAACATCCTGCGGTGGCACATCCATAACCACAGTACGCAGGCTTACCTTTACCATCTTGTCGATTATCGGGATTAGTAAAATAAGCCCCGGCCCCTTTATACCTCCACCCAATACTCTTCCCAAACGGAAGATAACGCCTCTTTCATACTCACGAAGAATACGTATAGCGCTTGCAAGAATGTACAAGACAAATACGAGAATAATAATAAGGGTAAAAGGTAATTGTTGCATTCAGTATAATTTATGTGTTTACAAATTTAGTAAGAGCTAAAGAAATTTTCAGGCTTGCTGAACGTGTTCGACGTATAATGTAAGGTTTTTTATTCCTTTCACAACTATTTTTTCATTTTCACTTATAGCCCCTGATAAAGATTCCGCTTTCCACAGTTCTCCGTTTACTCTTACAGAACCAAACGGCTGGAGCGATTCAACGGCTTGACCAAATTTACCGATTAATACTTCAACGCCACTGGCAACTTTAGCCCTCTGTGCTTTTAGCCCCATGCCTACCACGAATAAAAAGAACAATGCGGTGACTGCAGTAACTCCGAATATTAGTCCCCGTGAGATGGTAACGAAACTATCGGTTGAGCTGGTCCTGAATAAAATGAGAGAACCGAGCAGAACGGATACAATTCCGCCAATAGTCAACATTCCGTGGCTCACTACTTTTATTTCCAGCAGGAATAAAATAATTCCGAATATTATTAATGCAACACCCGCATAATTTACCGGCATAGTATTCATCGTATAAAATGCAAAGATGAGAAATATTACGCCTGCAATGCCCGGCAATATTGCACCGGGATTAAACAGCTCAAACATGATTCCATAGAACCCAAGCATCATAAGTATATAAGCTACATTCGGGTCGCTTATCCGGTCAAGTATTTTTTGAAAAAAGCCCATCTCAACCTTTTTTACCCGCGCATTCTTTGTATGAAGTGTTTTAACACCATTACTCATCTGAACTTCCTTTCCATTAATCTGGTCGAGCAACACAGCATCATTAAGCGCAACGAGATCAATTACATTTTTTTCCAAAGCTTCATGCTCCGTTATCGAAACACTATTTCTCACCGCATCTTCAGCCCATTCAACATTGCGGTTTCTTTTCATCGCAATTGTTTTTATGAATGCGGCCGCATCATTCATCACTTTTTCATTCATAGTTGAATCCATACCTCCTTGCAGTGATACCGGGTGAGCCGCTCCCATATTGGTTTCAGGAGCCATCGCCGCAATGTTGGCAGCCATTGTAATAAATACACCGGCGGAACCGGCGTGAGCGCCTGTCGGAGAAATGTAAACAACTACCGGCACTTTGGATTGCAATATATCAGTTACAATTCCTCTTGTAGAAGTTACGAGCCCACCAGGAGTATTTAAATGAATCAGCAGGCATTCCGCATTTGCTTTTTCCGCCTCTTTAATGCTCTTATTTATAAACTCCGCCGATGATGGATTAATGCCTCCATTAATATTTATAGAAATAACAGTTTGGCTAATTCCGGCGAAAGGAAGAAGGAATAATATAGCAATATGCAATCTGATTAGCCGCATGAAAAAAATTAAGAGAAACTCTGATCAAACCTCACCTTGTAATTTACTAAAAAGAGAAGTAGTAAAAAAAGTTTAGAGATTTTATTAACGCAACCAGCAACAACAAACCTTAAACTCTTTATTTAAAAAGTTGCAAAAAAACCACTTTAAAAGTAGCAGATTTTTATTGACAATTTGATAAAGCAAAAGCCACCCGTAAGGATGGCCTTTATTGCAAAAAAAATATTTCTAAAAAATATACCTCGCTCCTATTTGCATCTGCCAGCGTGATGGCAAATCTGGGCTGGTAGTAAATGTTGAGTTTACCGATGGATCAAAAGTATAAACAGGATTGTTGTTATTATATGAAACAGATATCGGCTGGAAATAGCCGGAAGTTGTTGCATATTTTCTCACACCCCATTTACTATTGAAGAGATTGCCGAGGTTTACAAAGTCAATACTGAATTGCACGGTATTAACTTTTTCATCAACCTTAAAATTAAAGTCTTGTAAAATGCGAAGATCGAGTTGATTGAACCAGGGGTTCTCTCCTTCATATTTTCCGGTGTATTGACCACGAAGCCCTCTCAGGTATTTATCCTGCGCAATAAACTGCTTGAAAGCCGTGCGCTGTGCAGCGGGGCTTTGTACGTTTCCAAATACATCAATATAAGAAGGATTAAATGTCATATTATCAATCTCCGCATCAGTTGGAACATATAATAAGTCATTACTCGCGGTACCATCATTATTTATATCGCCACCATATACGTAAGCAAACCTGTTTCCGGATGACCAGGAATGAAAGGTAGAAATAGTAGTTGCATATTTACCATTTCCATATTGAAATTTTCTTGACGCAGCAACTATTATGCGGTGCGTATTCCCGTACAGTGAGTTAGATAATACTGCTGCGTTAGCATTGTATAAAATAGGATTTCTGTCGAAGGCATCGCTTGATATTTCAGCAGAAATAGAACTGGCATCTTTCGCAATAAGATAGTTATATGCCGCCATCAAATAATAGCCATTTTTAAAAGTTTGTTGTGCCTGGAAGGAGGCATTGAATTGATAGCCAACATTTGTATTTGTGAACACGTAAGTATTTGCAGTCGCAGCACCATCGGTGCCTTTGTCTGCTGCCCTATATACATTTCTGTCATCCCCATTGTTGCTATTTAATGTGCCTCCGGGAGTACCAAGATTATAATTTCGAACCATCATCGCTTTTACATCTTTGGTATAAGAGCCATCAATGCTAAAAACAGTACCATAAGGAATTTTAAAATCAAGGCCAAGATTGGAACGCCATACCTGCGGCCACCTGAAATTTCTATCTGTTACGTTATAAAAACCGGTATAAGGATTAGCAATCTGGTTGCCTAACCAAACAAAAGGAAAACGGCCTGTGAACAATCCTGAGCCACCACGAAGCTGTAAAGTCCTGTCTCCTTTTACGTCATAATTGAAACCGACACGTGGGGAGAGTAAGGGTTTTTTTGTAGGAAAGCGGCCGTTGTCGAGTTCCTTGCCTGCTCCGTTTGTAACAGGATTTCCATTTGCATCAAAAAGCGCGAGGTTATCATTATTTTGAATTGTAGGCGAACCTGTTGTATATGTGCCAAGGAAAGCTCCGGTATTGGGGTCAAAATTTGGGCTGCTATAGCTGGCACTAAAATATTGGGGAATATCCATTCTTAGTCCATACGTTAATCTGAACTTATTCGTAACCGCCCATTCGTCCTGGATATAGCCGGATATCTGCCCTACGGTAAGTTTGGCAAGTGTCCACGCATTTGCTGCAGCCCTTACGTTTGCAGTGTTTACATCCACATCCAGCGGATAGGCGCCGAAAACTACATTACCGCCAACAGGCACACTGTCTTTAAATGTTTGAAGGTCAATGGTACCGAATACGCTCGGCCCATACGCGCCAAGATTAAAAGAATTGGCAAATTTGAATGATTCAAAAGAACCACCAATGGTGAGAGAATGATTCTTCAAAAAGATGTTGAAATTATCAGTAACCTGGAAGGCATCCTGGTCCAAAACATTGTGTATTGAAAACGGTTCATGGCCTGCAATAATATATGCTACACCATTTTTTGTAATTGTTAGTGACGGGAACGGAGTTGAGAAAGGATTCCTGTTATCCCTGAAAATGCTATAAACAACCCTTAGTTTGTTGGCATAATTGCCGCCGAAATTGGATTTCAATTCTGCATTAAAGGAATGAAGCTTATTCACAATTTCATAGCCTGAATTCCTGAATTGCAATGTTGTAAAATCAGGGCCGCGTCGTTGGATTGCGCTGGGATGTGCAGGCTTACCTTTACTTGCATCAAGTCCGTTATAGGTAAAGGAAAGCTTATGAACCGAATTTATGTTCCAGTCAATTTTAGCAAGCCATTTATAATTAGTCTGGCTAAGTGTAAATCCCTCGTAAGGACCTGTTTCGTAACCAAATCGATTTTTCAAAATAGCGCTTACATCCTGGAGATCGCTTTCAAGCACCCTTGACGTATTGGGCTTTCCTGCATTCGACGAATTCTGCGCAACATAACTGGAGGCCTCATCTTTTCTTTGTTCTGTCTCAAAATTTACGAAATAGAATAATTTATTTTTTACAATGGCTCCGCCCAACGAAAAGCCGGCCTGCAATTGGCTAAGGTCCGGAATGGTAAGTTTATTTTTATCTACTCTTTTACCGGTGAGTGCCTGGTTTCTCCAAAAGCCAAATACGGTTCCGTAAAAATTGTTAGAGCCCGATTTAGTAACGGTATTAACGCCGGCGCCTGTAAAGCCTGCCTGTGTTACATCGTAGGGCGCAAGATTTACTTGTATCTGGTCTATCGCGTCGAGCGAAATTGGCTGAGCGCTTGTCTGACCGCCCGGCGTTGGAGCATCCAAACCAAAGGGATTATTGAACACTGCGCCGTCCAATGAAAAATTATTGTATTGGCCATTGCGTCCCGCAAAAGAAAGGCCGTTGAATGTTGCCGATGCTGATGGCGTTAGTCGTAAAAAATCGTCCGCTGACCTGGATATTGTAGGAAGAGCCTTCAACAGGCGGCTGCTAATATTGGTAGAAGCGCCGGTTCTTTTATTATCGAAGACTGATGAGCCCGATGTAATAGTTACCGTTTCAAGTTGCTGGCTTTTTTCATTGAGAGCAATATCTATAGAATTGTTTTGCCCAAGATCCAGGAAAATATTTTCAACAACGGTCTCCTGGAAACTCACATGATCGACAGTTACTTTATAGGGCCCACCAACCCTTAAGTTAGGAACTGTAAAGCGTCCGTCAGACTTTGTAATTAATGATTGCTTAATACCTGCATCAGGAAATTCAACTGTAACAGTTGCTGCATCAAGCGGAGCACCTTTCGGGTCCGTCACAATACCAGCAAGTGTTGCAGTAGTTACCTGCGCAAATAGTGCCGGAGAAAAAAATGCACAGACAATTAAAATAAAAAGGGAGCTTTTTAGTGATTGTTTTGTTATCATAACAGTTATTTCGGGGATTAAAATTTCGAAATTACATCACTGTTACTGATAATTTTAAAAATAATATTCACAGTTTTACCATCTCCAACAGCGATTAAATCGGTGTTTGGCCCTGATTTTTTTTTATTGAGTGACAACAATCTTTGCCGTCATAGCGGAGTGAATATTACAATGATAATTGAAAGTGCCCGCTGCCATGGGCGTAAAACTGAAAGTGCTTCCACCTGCAAGATTCCCGCTATTGAAACGTAGAACCATCATCCGCTGTAACCGTATGTGCAAATCCATCACTGTTTGTCCATGTTATTTTTGTACCCGCCTTTACGGTTAGCGTGGATGGCTTAAAGGCCATTCCATAAATATCGACTGTATTTGCTGCCGTACCTCCGGGTGGAGGATTATTATTATATCCATTATTTCCGGCTTTGCCGCACGACACAATAGAGGTTGTAATAAAAAAGATACCGGCTAAAAAAATTCTCTTATTCATTCTCATAAAAAGGCGATTTAAGTTGATTCATAAAGACTGATACAACTGCTATCGTAATCCTAAATAGGAAAGTTGCCTGTTTCAATTTTTAAAAAATCACTTAAAAAAATCCGCGACTTGTTCACTCTGCCTGTAAAATCAGAATTAGAACCTGCAGGTTCATATAAATTTCGTACAGGAATTTTATGGGAAATTTCTTTATAATATTAAGGCAACCACCCCGGTTTTTTATGCGATATACATTAGAGATTTTATTGGACTCACTGTGCTAAAATATTTTTTATGAAAAAAATTCTCTTCCCTTTTTTATGCCTTTTATTTTTAAAATCACAAGCAACTACGTGGCAGGTGAATGTTTCAAATTTTCAATTTTCGTCGCCGACACTTAATGTAAAAGTGGGAGATATAATTCACTGGGTGTGGGTGAGCGGCTTTCATACTACCACTTCAATCACGGTTCCTTCAGGGGCTGCAACATGGGACGCATCACTGTCTTCACCGGGTGCCACCTTTGATTATACAGTAAATAAAGCAGGTTCTTATTCTTATGAGTGCAGCGTTCATCCTCTGCAAATGCAGGCAAGTTTCGTCGCTACAACTGTGACTCCCGTGGTTCTTTCGCAGTTTAATGTTACTTCTTCTAATGGGAAGGCCAGCATCACCTGGAGCACGCAAACAGAATTGAATGCCGATCATTTCTCCATCCGCAAAAGCCTGGATGGAAAAGATTTTAAAGAGATCGCTGAAATTCCGGCTGCAGGAAATTCGTCCCTGCAAAGAGATTATTCCTATACCGATGACCAGATTTCTTCTTTGATCCGTTATGCATATTATGCGTTGGCCATAATAGATAAAGATGGACAAATGGAATTGTCGCCAATTAAAATTTTAAAAAATAAAGGCGCGTTCTCAAAACTTATTATCTCACTTTCTCCGAATCCTATAAGTGGGATGGGGCATCTCATGCTAAAATTTAATGCCGATAAACCCGGCACGATGATCGCGAAAATAATAGATGAGCAAGGCAAATTAGTGTTACAAACCAGCCTATCAGCGGGAACCGGAGTAAATAGCGGGCACATTCATTTGGGCAACATAGCTACGGGAACTTACACGGTTCAGTTTATGCTCGATGGAATAAGCGAATCTTACAGGATCATTAAAAATTAGTTTTTGCGCAGAAGAATTCTTTTAAGAATTACTGTTTGTATAACCGCAACACTACTGCTTCATGCTTTTTTAAAGTCCCGGAATAATTATTTACCAGGCCCATATCTTTTTTGGTCCACAAGTCTTTTCTTTTGTAAGATCTTTTGATGTATTTACTATAATCATCTAATAAATTATTACATTGAATTATGACTCGCGGGGGCAGCGTATATATAATGACAAATAAATTGAGAACAACCATTTATGTTGGAGTAAGCTCAGATTTAAGATCAAGGGTGGAACAGCATAAAAATCATTTTTATAAAAAAAGTTTCACTGATAAATACAATTGTGAATTGTGTATTTACTATGAACATTATCCAACGATAATGCAAGCAATTGCCAGGGAAAAAGAAATCAAGAAATGGCGAAGGGAGAAAAAAGATGCTCTCATAAATACCTTGAATCCAAAGTGGGAAGATTTATGGAATGAAATCAAGGAGTGGTAATGTTATTCATTTAAAATTATCTTCAATCATTTCAAACGTCCGGCGATTTCTCAGTCGTAGCCCCTACACAAAGCCATTCACTCCTTCGAAAAGACGCAGCTTTTTGGCCAGGTACACTCCTCCGTCATTTCGACGATAGGAGAAATCTCCGGAACTATAATGCTGTCCCATGAAGTAAGTCCACCATAACTGCTGTCAAAACACAAACGATTTTCATCACCCATCATTTACCTTTAACAGTAAAAAATAACTGCTATGAAATTATTTTTCACTTTTCTATTCGTTCTCCCCTTATGTACCATTGCACAAAAACTCCCATCCATAGAAGACAAAACAAAGGACATGAAAAAGTATGAGGGCTTTTTCAATTTCTATTGGGACGAAGACAATGGAAAAATATGGCTTGAAATAAATAAACTTGATTCGGAAATCTTATACCAGACTTCATTACCCGCAGGACTCGGATCTAATGATATAGGCCTTGACAGGGGATTGACCGGCGATACCCGTATCGTAAAATTTGTAAGAGTTGGCAGAAAAATATTGATGGTGCAACCCAATTATGCATACCGTGCAATCACGAACGACATAAATGAAAGGCGAGCTGTGGAACAATCATTCGCACAATCAACGATCTGGGGTTTTGTGGCGGAAGCAGAAAGCAACAATGCTGTGCTGGTGGATGCTACCGATTTTTTATTACGCGACGCGATGAATGTTACCAATACATTAAAGAAACAAAAAGAAGGAAACTATTCTCTTGAAAAATCTCGTTGTGCCATTTACCTGCAGCGCACAAAAGATTTTCCGCTCAATACAGAATTTGAAGCGAGCATAACCTTTGTAAATAATGATGGGAGCGCCGGCAACCAGGTTTCATCAGTGGCCCCATCAACAGAAGCAATAACATTGCGCATACATCATTCGTTCGTGCAATTGCCTGACAATAATTTTAAGACGAGGGAATTTGATCCGCGTTCCAGCTTCTATAATATATCATATTTTGATTACAGCACACCAGTATCAGAACCTATTGTAAAATATTTTGCCGCCCGCCACCGGCTGCAAAAAAAAGATCCCAATGCTGCCATGAGTGAAGCCGTAAAACCCATTATTTATTATGTAGATAACGGTGTACCTGAGCCGATACGCAGTGCCCTGGTAGAAGGTGCGAGCTGGTGGAACCAGGCCTTCGAAGCTGCCGGATATATCAATGCATTCCAGGTAAAAATATTACCGGAAGATGCGGACCCTATGGATTTACGTTATAATGTGATTAACTGGGTGCATCGCTCCACACGGGGTTGGAGTTATGGATCTTCGGTTGTAGATCCCAGAACGGGAGAAATCATTAAAGGAACGGTATCGCTCGGGTCGTTGCGTGTGCGGCAGGATTATTTAATTGCTACCGGTTTGCTTGCCCCATATACTAATGGGAAACCAGTTGATGATAAAATGCTCAAAATGGCTTTGGCAAGAATAAGGCAACTCGCAGCGCATGAGGTGGGTCATACACTCGGGCTGATGCATAACTATTCCGCGAGTACAGTAAACCGTTCAAGTGTGATGGATTATCCGCACCCGGTTGCCACGATAAATGCCGGGGGAGATATTGATTTAAGCGATGCTTATGATAACAAGATTGGCGCCTGGGATAAAGTTTCAATCGCATGGGGGTACCAGGATTTTCCAAAAGGCACCAATGAAAATGAAGCATTAGATACATTACTTAATAATGCTTTTAAAAGTGGCCTTCGCTTTTTAACAGACCAGGATGCAAGGCCTGCAGGTGGTATGAGCCCTTATGCACACTTATGGGATAATGGCAGCAATGTGTTTGATGAATTAAAAAATGTGATACGTGTAAGGGCCAAAGCGCTGGAGCAATTTGGTGAAAATGATATACGCCCTGGTACACCGATGGCTATGCTTGAAGATGTGCTGGTGCCCGTTTATTTTTACCATCGTTACCAACTCGAGGCCGTAACCAAGCTAGTAGGCGGCATGGATTATAATTATGCATTACGTGGCGACGGGCAATTCACTACAAAGACCATATCAAGGGAAACACAACTGAAAGCATTAGACGCCATAATGGATTGCCTCGATCCGAAGTTTTTATTACTGCCATATAAAATTGTTTCGCTAATACCTCCACGTCCTGCAGGCTATATTGATTCACGGGAATTGTTTAACAAAAGAACAGGACTCGCATTTGATGCACTGTCTCCTGCAGAAGCAGCAGCCGATCTTCCTTTATCATTTTTGTTCAATATCCAGCGGGTTAGTCGCCTGGAACAGGATGATGCTATAGGTGGCTTGCCTTTTAGTGAAATGCTTGCCTATCTTGTTAATCATACATGGAAAGCCTCCAGGCGAACAAGTATGGAAAAATTAATACAGCAGCAAACAGAACAGGTGCTGCTAACGTACATGCTTGGCCTGAGTGTAAATGACGACGCATCCTTCCAGGTAAAGGCAGATGTAAAGAAAGCATTAAACGATTTGAAAGAATATATTGAATCGCAACTAAAGGTTTCAAAAGATGGGTCTTACACAGCGCACCTGATGCTGGCACTTGACCGGATGAAAAAACCGAAAGATGCAAAGCCAACGATGCACGAAGAAATTCCACCGGGTTCGCCTATTGGCTGTGATATGGAGTAGAGATGCTTCAAGGGTTGCCAACCTTTGAAAGGTTGGCAACCCTATTGTCAATACACAAAAACTATTTACTTATCAACTCACCTTCAGCAATGATTTCTTTTAGTGCATCAAACAACTTATCCAAGTCTGGTTGGCCATTAAATGCCTGTATAGAATATCTTATGAATAAAGAATTACCTTGTCTCATAACAGGAACTTCTATCTCGTATTTTTCGAAGAGCAAAAGTTGTAATTTTTCAGGTTGAGAAGTTGAAACGGGTATGCTGCACATCTGTCCCAAAAATTCATCGGTAACAGGACACAACGGTTGCGTGTTTAGCAAGTTGCAAAAGCGCAGATAGTTCGAATGTACCAATTGCCTGCAACTCTCTGCCACCGCCGGCCAATTATTTTCATTTAAAAATTGTATCGTTTTAGGAACTGTTAAAAAAGCAGAATAATCCCTGCGTTCCCTGCAGTTGGTGATAATCTAAAAATTGAGAATCTGACGGCTTTGCACTTTCGTATCCCCAGCTTATCAATAATGGGTCAAACAAATGTTGCCATTCTTTTTTTACATATAAAAATGAACAACCTTTAGGAGCACACATCCATTTATGGCAAGCACCTACGTACACATCGGGTTGCAGTTCCTCAATATTTAAACCGATGTGGCCAGGAACATGTGCGCCGTCTACAATATGAAAGAGTCCTTTTGCTTTAGCCATACTCACATATTTCTTTTACGGGAAATATCAATGCAGTGGCACTGGTAATCTGACTTATGAAAATGGCTTTGGTTTTATTCAGTTACACCGCTGAAAAAATCTTCTATGAATTGTTCTTTGGAAACAAGCGGAAGCGATATTTCCTGCCGCACATATCTTGCTCCTGCCTTTTCGCAATAATAATTCCAGGTTCGGTCAAGTGCGCCATACTCAAGGTTGGTGCTGAGTATTTCATCACCTGCTTGCAATTGCAAACTTTTAGCGACGATGTTTATTCCGTAGGAAGGATTGGTTACATAAACTACATCATCGACATTGCAATGAATATATTTCGCCAGCGCTTCACGAGATGCTTTTAAATAACCGGGACCATTCACGGTCATAAATTGAACCGGTTCTTTTTCAATCTCAAGTTGCCATTTTTGATAGTCTTCAAAAATAGGTTTAGGGCAGGCTCCGAAAGAGCCAAAGTTTAAATAAGTGATGTTGGGGTTTAATAAGAATTGTGATTGGAGATGATTGTGTGGCATGGATCAAAAATAGAACTTTTGGAAGAGTGGGAATGCATAATGCTTGTGAGCGTGGGTCAATGAAATTATCTCTGTTGGCTTTTGAGTTTAACTCACCTTCCCGAGCGGCCACCCCTTCTTTATATTGAATGAAATTTTTGTACCGTTTCCGGGCGAGGATTGCACAGTGACCATGCCCCCATTTCTTTCTACAATTTTTTTAACCGTAGAAAGCCCAATGCCATAGCCTGCTTTGCTATCCTTAGCCTCGGAAGGAAGCGTTGTAAATAAAGTAAAAATTTTCTCCTGGTCTTCTTTCGCAATGCCTATTCCGTTATCAGTTATGGAAAAGAAATATTGCTGTGGCGCTTCGGAAAAACTTATTTTGATTTCAACAACATCTTTATCATTATAACGAATGCTGTTATTAATAAGGTTGCTGAATATTTGTTCCAGTTGTATTTTATTCATCGAAATATTTTCCCCATTGCGGGGATAGTCTAAATTGTACTTTTTATTCGCCGGGAGTAGTGAAAAAATAGATTTAAAAAAATCAGTGATATTAAACTCATCATTATCTCCGGAATGTTCCCCGCCTTTATAGTACGACAAGATGCCTTCCACGAGCGCTTTAATTTTTTCTGCAGATCGTTTTGAAACATCTAAAACCTCGCGGCCTTCCGCGCCAAGCGCTTCACTAAATTGTTCGTCTAAAAGCTGGTTCGCCATCACAATACCTGACAGCGGAGATTTTATATCATGGGAGACCACCGAGGCAAATTGCTCCAATTCCTTATTTCTTGTCTCCAGTTCCTCTTTGGTTTTTTGAAGTGAAATATTCGACTTGCGCATTTCAAGTAATGTGACCACCTGTTTAGATAAAATTTCCAAAGCCTTTAGCTGTTCCGCCGATAGCTTGCGGGGCTCGTGGTCTATCACACATAATGTTCCAAGGGCATAGCCATCGGGATTTACCAGCGGCATCCCTGTATAAAAAATTACGTAAGGATCGCTTGTCACAAGAGGGTTATTGGCAAAACGTTCATCTTGCCTTGAGTCTTCAATCACCAGCGCTTCCTTCGGTGAATTGAGCGCATGTGCGCAAAAAGCATATTCCCTTTTTGTTCCCGTCTCCGAAGTGCCATAATGTGATTTAAACCATTGCCTGTCTTCGTCTATAAAAGTGATTAATGAAATCGGGGTTTTACAAATAGTCGCCGCCAACAGGGTAATGTCTTCATAATCCTGCTCGGAAAGCGTGTCGAGAATATTATATTCCTTTAAAGCTTCAAGACGTGCTGATTCATTAGCGGGTTGAGGAGGATTTCCCATAATTAAAAAAAGGGGATTAAATATTATCTAAAATAACAGTTTTTTTGGATAAAGAAATAGTCGTGCGACTAAATGCCATTTGATGCATGCCACCGCATTAGAGCTCAAATGTTTCTGGTCCCGGTCAGGCGCCTTCTTCTCCATCTGCCTTCTTTGGAGCAGGTTTACTTTGTTTGATGCGGTAATTAAAAGTAAGGTTTATCTGCCTCCGCCTGTATTGAAAATTTCCTTCTGTAAAGAAATTAGGGCCGGTACTTATACTCCTGTTTCGTCGTGAATTGAATACATCAAGCACATTAAGATTGATCGTCCCATTTCCGTTGAGTACGTCCTTGTTCATCGAAAAGTCAATATAATAAAGTCCCTTACGCCTGCCTTGTGCTGTTTTTTGAGCAGCCTCATAATTGCCTCTCACCTGCATTTCCATATTACCGGGTAAGGTAAACCGTGATGTTTGCCTTGCGAACCAACTAAAAGTAGAAGTTTTGTAAGAAGAGAGTATGTTGCTTCCATCTATTGTTGCGTGAAAAAGATTGGCGTTTACATCCATTTTCCACCAGGTTGTAAGCGAGTATGTTCCTGTAAATTCCGCACCCCATGCGTTTTCCTTGTTAAGGTTTTCGGGTTTTGTCGTCGATTTTCCCTTGTCGTCAACACGCCTGATGCGGTCAATTTTCCCTTTGGTGTTGCGATAATATATACCGGAGTATAAAGAACCTTTTCCAAAATTTCTAAGATAGCCAACCTCGCCCACGTTACTGAACTCGGGGTTGAGATCAGGATTACCACTGAAAAAATTTCTACTGTCAGAGTAAGTCATATAAGGGCTGAGGTCATTATAAAAAGGCCTGCGGACCCTCCGGCTATAACTTACCTGAATGGCATTATCTTCTGTAACGTCGTAGGTAAAATGTGCGCTTGGAAAGAAATTGATATAGCTCCTCGGGTTAACATCATTGGTTTTTTGCAAAACCGTTTTTACATCGGTCCATTCCACACGCAGTCCGCCCTGGTAGGATATCTTTTTGCTTTTATTAGCCAATATGCCATAGGCAGCATGAATATTCTCATTATAAACAAAAACATTATCCAGCCCCGGTAGTGGTATGTAATCACCGGCGTTATTTTGCTCGGTTACTAAAAAATCATTAGTCATATCGCGGAAACTGCTTCGAATACCTGTTTCAAATTTACCTTCCTCACCTATAGGTTGTACATAATCCATTTGAAAGAGCCAATGTTTTTCATATTCATCATTGGGTGATTTCTGTAATACAGATTTTGAAGGATCTTCTTTTCCTGCAGGATCAAAATAATTTTGGGTGAATACCTGCCTGGAACTTTCCCAGTTATCTATGTATTTAATAGTCGCTGAAAGTTCATGATTTTTTTTATCGAAAGTTCTTTTATAATTAAGAGTGTATTCTGAATTTGGCTCGTGTTCTTTTTCATCCTGGCTACGTGTCGTTAGTCCCTGGTAGTTGGAAAGATTAAAAAGATAATCATTATAACTAATATTGGAAATACGTGTTGCATCACTTCGGCGAAATAGATAAGAGGCTGTAAAAACACTTTTTTCTGTAAAGTAATAATCCAGGCCGCCCCTGATATTTGTATTTAATCCCTTAATTCTATTACTTGTATTTTGCTTTGTAATGAAGGTGGTATCGGGACCATAAACTTCCTGGTATAATGAACCTGAACCAGGCAGATTGCGGTAGGCAATTCCCGCGTTAATAAAAAAATTGATCTTCTTATGGCGGTAATTTAAATTAGCAGCGCCGCCAAAGTTGGTGTAATAACCTGCAGTGGCCTCTAACGAACCATTAAAGCCCTGGCGCTTGTCCTTTTTTAAAAGGATATTAATGATACCTGCATTTCCTTCTGCTTCGTACCGGGCGGACGGATTCGTAATGATCTCCACCTTATCTATTAGACTTGCGGGTAATTGTTGTAAGCCGCCGGATCCTTTGAAACTTACCAACCCTGATGGTTTACCATCAATAAGAATACGCACATTATCGCTGCCACGAAGTTTCACATTTCCTTCCCCGTCAACAGAAACAGAAGGTATATTAGTGAGGATATCAGATGCCGAACCACCCGCGTTGGCAAGGTCTTTCCCTACTGTAAAAATTCTCTTATCCAATTCCAGTTGCATAAAGCTTTTTTCCACCTGCACGGTAACTTCATTTAAAACAGTTGCAGTTGAAACCAGCCTGATGGTTCCAAGATCATAATTCGAATGTGCCGCAGATAACGTAAAAGCACTGGTTGTGTAGGAAACGTATCCTGTATGCTCTATCACCGCGAAGTATACACCGAAAGGCAGTTCCACTGAAAAAGCGCCATTTTCCCCGGCGGTATTTCCCTTAACCCATTTTTTCTGGGAGCTTTCAAATAACTGGATCGTTGAGGCGGGCAATACATTGGAAGAAAGGGAATCAATTATTTTACCCTTCACATTAGATACATGGGTTTGAGCAGATAGATTATTACATAGAAAAATTGAGACCAGGACAAACAAACCAAGTTTGCCTGCAAAAAAAATATCTTTAGAGTAGCTCATAATAGCGTTAATCAATTGTTGCGGATAAAAATGAATAGCAAGGTGTCTTTAGACTCTTGAATCCCGCGGTAAAACTTTTAATATAGGTAATAACATTCTTTTTTGAAAATGATATTTTCGTTTACATAGACATTACAGCAAACATGATTGCTCTTGCGAAGCCGATATTAAAACACTCCGCTGCATATCCACCACCGCCGCCACCGGCAACACCACCACTTCTTTTTTGTATCTTCAAAAGACATGCTCATTAAGCCAGTCAATGCAATACCACCGAGAGCGGTCTTTTTAAGAAAGTTTCGCCTTTGATTTGTGGTCGGAGGGTCATTGATCTGAGCGTGGGAGGAGGCGGCTTCTGCTTTTTCGCGGAGCCTGTTTTCGTCGGCAAGTTTTTGTAAACTACTTTTCATGATGAGAAATTATAAATGATTAAAAAAAAATCAAGCAATTCTATCTGTCACCAGGTTTCTCATGATCGTGAGTTTTATTCAACCGATCACCAACGGTAAAGCCTAAAAGTCCGGAATACTTTTATTTCATGAGGCAAATACAAGATAATTATAAACTGGTAAACGAGATTAAGGTTTTAGCAAGGCCTTTTAGTTGTCATATTTTTCTTTCTCTTAAAACTGTTTCAGATAGCTAATCTTCGCAATTACATGGTCTTCGGTAAAAGTCTTCGACTGAATATTAGTGAAGCCATTGTGATTGAGAACAAAATATAGGTAAGAAAGCGGTTCATACTCCCAGGATAGCCGCACATTATAATTATCCGCGTTGTCCGCGGAATTTTTTTGATAAAATCCAATGAGTTGCAAACGTGGATTGAGAGCAAACCGGCCCTCTATTCCATAAAGATCAATGGTGGTAGTTATTTTTGGCTCGCCTACCTGCATAAAGTGATTGCGGTTAAACCGCGCTGTTATTGAGACCTGTGGTATTGGAGCGAATTGTAATTTCCAGTCACCGGAATTAAGCTTACCGTTAAAATAATTTCCCCAGGTATAAATGCCGTTTAGGTTTACAATTCTTGAGGGATCGGTACTTATCCATATTTGCTGATTGGTAAAATAATAATCACCTGTTGCGATGTTTACTCCTAATGGTTCAAAACTTTCGGTGAGCCGCTGAAAAGCTGGCGTAATGCCGTACCCAAAATATGCGCCGCTCTGGAAATTCAGCCACATCGGAAAGACCGTGAAGGTTCGTTCAATTGATTTTCCCGTGGACGCCTGCCAATACAGTTCCGGTAAAAACCCTGGTTCGAAAGCACGAAGTATTTTTTTGAAAGGCAATTTATTTCCGCGGTAATACCAGTTAATTCCCGGGGTTGTACCAATAACATCTTTTCGGGAAACAAAACCCATCTCCGGATCAAAGTCTTTTGTAACCAGGGATTGTGTCAACCAGATTTTAGTGTGGTTGGTTGAATAATAATATTGAGCAAACCCGGCAAACCCATTCTTGCCGCGATGTGTATTGACAGACTGCATCAACAAAGTATTCAGGGAGTGCGATTCTCCCAAACGAAAAAAGCCATCTACCGTGCTTACAATATTGGTCGCGCCAGGCTGGTTTTTAATAGTAACCAAACCGCCGATACGGTTATTCTTTCCAATATTTTCAGAGAACCTCCCCACAAAAAAATTTGTTGCAGGATTATTATCTCCTTCACGCTGGCGCATGGCAATAACTCCATAATTTGTTTTCGCGGAACGGTATACAAACCTGCCGCCGAAATCAATAGGGATAGGTGTGCCATTATTATCAAGACCGATGGTTCTGCTGAAGAAAGGTTGGACACGCATCTGGCCGCCGGATCCATCAACTGCCTGCGAAATACCCACTCCAAATAAGGAAGCATTCTCTAAAAAGAATTGCCTCTTTTCAGGAAAAAAAACGGAAAAACGGGTAACATTATTTACCTGCTGGTCTGCATCCACCTGTGCAAAATCGGTGTTGACAGTAAGGTCTAATACCGAATTCGGATTTATGGCCCACTTGATATCTCCGCCGGCTTTAAAATTTGTTTCCCTTGGTTTTACAGATGAATCAAAACCTTTATAGCGATCGTAAGAAGTAAGCACATAAGGCTGAAAGCGGATGTTTGTTTTAGGAGGAGGCGGTTTTAAATTTTTTAATACGCCTGCATAGTTCATTCGAAGCGAAGTAAAGGCACGGGGGAACGGTGAAAAAGAAGTGATCTCATTTGTGAGTCTTCGGTTTCTATAAATACTTAAACCCCACTGCTGCACTGAATCTGTTGTTTTCGGATAACGCAGCGTTTGCCAGGGAATGGCTATTTCTGCTGTCCATCCCGAATCGGTCCGGTTAGTACGCACCCGCCAAAGCCCGTTCCAGTCTTCATCATAATAGAGATCATCGAAGGATAAAAGATCACGCTGAACGCCGTAAGGATCTGTAACAAAAGACATCGCATTTCTCTTATCATTAAAGCAATCGAATGCAAGGCTTACGAGGTCATGTGTTTTGAAATCAAAATCTCTTTTAAAATCCGTGGCTTTGATCGCCTTTTTCCCCAATGAATCATGTGCAAAAATTCCGAAGTATAAATATTGATTGTTGTACAGGACTTTCACATTGGTTTCTTCGGCTGGCTGCGCTCCCTGGTAAGGTTCTATTTGAATAAAATGTGGGGAAGGCTTTGCAAGTTGCCATTCGGATTCATTCATTAAACCATCAATGTGCAATGAGGTGGAAATTTGAACTGCATCGATTTCTTTTTTTACAGAATCGGGTTTAAATATTTCTGTATCCTGGCAAAAGGAATTATGAGTACAGAAAATCAGACATCCAAGCAGCATCGTTTTGAAAAACATATTTTAAAGATAATGAGTTCCGGCTTTCTGCAAAGAGGAATTCCTGAGCCATGAATTGATTTTTTGCACAAACAGAAAAAGTTTCGCGAATGTCCGTAAAATCGAAAGCTTCGTCAGAATTACGCGTTCTTCCCTGTAGTAAAAAATGGAGTTTTATTTAGAATATAAAGGAATGAACTTCATTTATGCTTTCAATAGGTTGTATTAAAATTCCAGGTACTAAAAGGACGCTCACACTCAATACTTTTTTTAAGGATAACCCGTTTTCAGGGGGATAGTCCCTAACTATTAAATGGATGTGCTCTTACTTTTTTAAAGGACACAACGTTTATTTCTAATTCTTTATCTGCTGGCCTTGAAAAACCTTACACAAATTAAAAAAAGCAGCGCTATAGCTTTTGCGCAAAGAATTGTATTTTCTGTTGTACTATTATCTACAACGACTTTCTCCCAAGCTCAACTTCATGCTGATTTTGTGGCAACACCAAATTCCGGATGTGCTCCGCTGGTTGTAAAGTTTTCTGATTTTTCTTCAGGCAATCCCTCTTCATGGAAATGGGATTTAGGAAATGGTACTACATCAATTTTGCAAAATCCATCAGTAACGTATTTTAATCCGGGTCAATATACCATCAAACTTGTTGTTAAAAATTCAACAGGAGCCGATTCAATTATTAAAAGCCAGTTTATAAATGTTTATGCTTCACCGCAGGTAAATTTTGTAGCATCAACGTTATCCGGCTGTAATCCTTTGCCTGTTGAGTTCACAGACTCAAGTAGGCCGGGAAGCGGAAATATTGCTGTATGGGAGTGGGATTTTGGCGACGGCATCCTCTCGGCTTATCAAAGTCCATCGCATACTTATGCATCGGCCGGAAAATATAATGTTTCATTACGGGTAGCTAGTAATTTTGGCTGCATCAGTTCTGTAACAAAGCCTGCTTTTATAGAAGTATATGGCGGCGTTAAAGCAGCCTTTACAAATACAACACCAACTTCTTGCAACAAACCTGCAGATGTAACTTTTACCAATAAATCTTCAGGTACGGGTACTCTTATATATCAATGGCAATTTGGTGACGGCGATACTTCTACGCTTGCAAACCCGACACATACATATGCCATAGGAACATACACCGTTAGGCTTATCGTATTTAATACCAATGGCTGTTCTGATACAATTGTCAAGCCCGGTTTAATTTCGCTGGGTAATGTAAAAGCCAACTTTTCCGGGCCGGGAGTTATATGCCAGGGAAGCAATGCTTCTTTCGTGAACACCAGCAATCCAACTGCCTCCAGCGCAACATGGAGTTTTGGCGACGGCACTTTTTCAAATGCATTTAACCCGGTAAAGGTTTACTCAAGCACCGGACTTTTTAATATAAAACTGGTTTCATTTTTTGGCACCTGTAAAGATTCCGTTATCAAGCACGTGCAGGTAGTTGCCCCTCCGAAAGCCGATTTTTCAGCCGGCCAAACGACTTCCTGCAAGGCACTATTAACTGTAAATTTTACAACCAATATCGCGGGCAGCGGTATTTATTCCTGGGATTTTGGCGATGGCATTTTTTCCAATCTTGCTAATCCTTCGCATACTTATTTGGCAGAAGGATTTTATTCAGTAAAACTTGTTTTTACAAATGATGGCGGTTGCAAAGACAGTATTATAAAAAGAGATTTCATAAAAATTAAATCACCTGTAGTTTCAATCCCTAATCTCCCGCAAAAGGGATGTGCTCCGCTTACGAATACTTTCAAAGCAAACGTAAATTCAATAGATCCTATAGCAAGTTATGTATGGGATTTCGGCGATAGCACTACATCTTCTTTATTATCTCCCACACATACCTATACCAAACCGGGAGTGTATACGGTAAGCCTTTTTTATACCACATCTTCGGGTTGTACTGATACAGTTAAAGTAGTAAACGGAATATTGGTTGGTTCGAAGCCAATCGTAAATTTTTCTGCAAGCCCACGTGACGCCTGTGCAGCATCAACGATAAATTTTACCGACCTCTCAACAGGAAATCCAAACGAATGGCTTTGGAAATTTGATGACGGTTCAAGTTCGACCGATAAAAACCCGGAGCATCTTTATAACGATACGGGCTATTTTTCCACCACACTCATAGCTATTAATAATGGATGCGCAGATACACTTGTAATGCCTGACTATATTCATGTAAAACCGCCAATTGCGAAGTTTAAGTCTTCTTCAAACTGTAATCTACCCGGCCACGTTGTATTCACTGACGAATCGATTGGAGCAGATTCCTGGAAATGGGATTTTGGAGATGGCTCATCGTCAACTTTACAAAATCCAACACATGATTATTCACTATCCGGGCTTTATGTAGTTTCGCTTACTGTTATAAATAAAACTACCGGCTGCGACTACACAAAAATGAACCCGGTGGATGTCGTAAAAGAAATCCCTGACTTTAGTTCAAGCGTGGATGCGGTTTGTAAAAATGACACCGTAACCTTCAAGGCAATAAACAGTATCCCCGGGAATATTACTTCATACACCTGGAGATTTGGAGATGGCATTACGTCTATGGTTACTTCAAATTTGATACACCATAGTTATAAAGTGGCGGGCAATTATGACGTCACCTTGATTTTGGCAGTTAAAAACGGATGCAAGGATTCTATTGTGAAACCATTGGCTATACAAGTGGACGGGCCTACGGCTGTTTTCAAATCCATAAACCCCGGCGCATGCTTAAACAGCGTCGTCACTTTTATCGACAGCTCTTATGCAAACGGATCAAGAACAATTTCAAGCTGGCAATGGAACTGGGGCGATGGTTCTACCCAAACATTGTACAGCCCTGCATCTCAACATACATATGCAAAGCAGGGTACCTATTCAGTATCGTTGAAAGTGGCCGATAACAATGGATGTACCGATAGTATTGCCCATAAGAATACTATTGTAATTTCTAAACCGGTAGCGTCGTTCAAAGGAGATACACTTTCCTGTACTTCATATTCAATTTCGTTTACCAACTTATCAACAGGCCCTGGTCTGACTTACTTATGGGATTTTGGAGATGGTACCACATCAACACAACTCAATCCCCTGCACGTTTACAGTGATGAAGGTGTCTACAGTGTGAGCCTTTCTATTCAGGACAAATATGGTTGCGGAGATTTTATTTCTAAAACAAATTATGTAAGAATCGCCAATGCCCGGGCAAACTTTACAGTAAGCGATACCGCAAGTAGTTGTCCGCCGCTTGTTGTAAATTTCACGAATAGCTCAACAAATTATTCGGCCTATTCATGGGATTTCGGAGACGGCACAAAATCATCGATATTAAATCCATCGCACTTTTATGCAACCCCCGGCACCTTTAACGCTGTGCTTACAACCGGGGGATTTGGAGGATGTGCTGATGTTAAAAGCGTACAAATAACAGTAAAGGGGCCGAGAGGTTCGTTTCAATATTCCAACATTTCGGGGTGCAAACCACTGCAAACAAATTTTAAGGCAACTACCGAAAAGAACACAACTTTTGTATGGGATTTTAGTGATGGTACAACATTGGTTACACCGGACTCGATTGTTTCCCATACATACACTAACGCAACAGCATATTTGCCAAAAATGATTTTGATAGATACGGCAGGGTGCAAGGTTCCTATATACGGTTCTGATTCTGTAAAGGTTTATGAAGCCTTTGCTTCATTTAAAAATAATAGCTTGACTTTGTGCGATTCAGGAAAAGTGGCTTTCAACAACACTTGCACGGGTAATGATATCATTGCTGATTACCTTTGGAAATTTGGAGACAACACAACTTCCACACTTGCAAATCCAATACACAACTACATTGCTGCAGGAAATTATACGGCAAATCTTTTTATTACTTCTAAAAACGGATGCCGGGATTCGGCTGTAATAGCTGCCCCGCTAAAAGTAGTAAATAGCCCAAAGATAGCCATTGGAGGCAGTGCAGGTGCGTGCACCCCGGCCTCCTTAACTTTTACAGGACTTGTTACTTTTCCGGATACCTCATCTTTAAAATGGAAATGGGATTTCGCTAACGGCAACGTTTCTGCGCTTCAAAATCCTCCTGCCCAAAACTTTTTGAATGCAGGCTTCTATTCGGTATCCGCTATTGCAATCAACAGCAGCGGCTGCAGAGATACAGTTGTAAAAATCGCGGAAGCCTATCCTTTGCCTGCCTTAAAGCCAACTGAAGACACAACCCTATGTAAAGGCGCTTCTCTTGTTTTGAAAGCAAATGATGCGCAATCATATTCATGGAGCCCGGCCACCTATCTTTCCTGTATAAATTGTGCAAGCCCGGTTGCTCACCCCGATTCCGCTATAACTTATTTGGTAACGGGAAAAAGTAATAAGGGATGTGTTTCCACTGATTCGGTCTTTATAGATATGAAATTCCCCAATACAGTAAAAGTGAGTAGTGCAGATACTCTGTGCTATGGATCATCAGTAAAACTTTCGGCCTGGGGTGCGGAGACTTATAGCTGGTCGCCGGCAAAAGATTTAAATAATAATAAAATAGCCACTCCAGTCGCAACGCCAGGCGTTACTACAAATTATAAAGTAGTTGGCTCCGATACCAAAGGTTGTTTTACTTCCACTGCTTATGTTCCCGTGAAAGTTTATCCCATGCCCGCTGTTAAAGCAGGTGAGGACAAAACCATTAATGTTGGCAAATCTTTAGAAATTATTCCCCAGTTATCACCGGATGTAACAGGTATTTTTTGGAGCCCTTCTACCGGGATTATTTCAAGAAATTATCCGGGCATAACAGTGAAGCCTGAACAGTCAACAGAATATACCATACTTGTAAAAAATGAGGGAGGCTGTTTTGCAGAAGATAAAATTTCAGTTTTTGTAACGTGTGATAATTCCAACGTTTTTGTTCCTAATACTTTTTCTCCTAACGGGGACGGCGTAAATGATATTTTTTATCCCAGGGGAAGCGGAGTCTTCAACATAAAAAATTTAATAATCTTTAACCGGTGGGGTGAAGTTGTTTTTGAAAAAGCAAATTTTCGTGCAAACGATGCTTCTGCAGGATGGGATGGAACTTACAAGGGCAAAAAACTTTCGCCGGATGTATTTGTGTATTCGCTGCAGGTTTTATGCGCAAATAATCAATCGTTGGTTTTTAAAGGCAATGTGGCATTAGTAAAATAAACAGAACATAATAATTTTTTAGCCGGAAAGAAATAGCAACCCGGCCTGAAAATCTTAATATAAATAATCCAGGATCCATTATGAAAAACATACTTTCCAAAAGTTTACTATTGCTCCCCTTCCTGTTTCTGCATGAGGGGAATTGCAAAGCGCAGGATATTCACTTTTCGCAGTTTTCTGAAGCACCGCTTTTAAGAAATCCTGCATTGGCAGGCATATTTTCCGGTGATTTTAGAATACAAGCTGTGTACCGAAATCAATGGAACTCAGTTACGGTACCGTTTCAAACGACTTCCTTAAACGCAGAATATAAATTGCCATTAGGAAACAGCCAGGATTTTTTAACTATTGGCGGTGAGATACTTTATGACAAATCAGGTACTGTTGCTCTTACAGCGACACATGTACTTCCTGTTTTGAATTATCATAAATCGCTTAGTACAGAAAGGAATATGTATTTATCCGCGGGGTTTTCAGCCGGTATTGTTCAGCGAAAAATTGACCGGAGCAAGATTACCACCAACAGTCAATTTGATGGTGATGCTTATGATCCAACGCTGCCTAATGGCGAGAATTTTTCCAATACAGGATATCTATATTTTGATGGAAGTGCCGGTATAAGTTTTAATACACAAATAGGGGAAAACGAAGACAACAATCTTTTTGTTGGGGCAGCTTATCACCACTTTAATAAATCTGCCAAGGTATCGTTTTACAATACACCAGGGGTGGAACTCGTGCCTAAAATCGTTCTTTCCGCAGGTGCAAAAATGAGCCTTACCGACTATTCGTACATCACGCTCCATTCGGATTATTCAGAACAGGGCGCTAGTAAAGAGATAATTGGCGGAATACTTTACAGCATTAAACTGGACGATCCTTCTGATGCGCTGTATACCATATCGGGTGGCGCTTTCGTAAGATGGAAAGATGCTTTTATTCCTGTTGTAAAAATGGATGTGAGACCATTGACCTTCGCATTAAGTTACGATGTAAACGTATCACAATTAAAAACCGCCAGCCAGGGAAGAGGTGGTTTTGAGCTATCGCTTTCTTACCTTAAATATATTGATGGTGACCGTTCTTCCCGGGAGGCAGTGAGATGCCCACGGTTCTGATTTTTTAAAAAATACTATAATTTCCTGTAGGAATTCGTGGTATCGCCATATCATTAATTTTTCATTAAAAAATCTTATAATATTATTGGCCTTGCTATCAATAAATGCGGTGGATATAAAACACGAAATTCAGCCTCCACCAACTTACTTTCACAATCTTTTTATTCGAAACCCTGTTAAAATTCCTCTCCTCATTTCCAGTAGTCCTAAATAACATTGCCTAAACTTATTGGAACCGTTATTGTTACTATATCCTTAGAGAACTTTGTCAAATTCCAGGTCGCAAAATTTCAGAAAAATAATTCGTATTCGCCGGCGACAATAAATGGAATTACATTTAATTAATTTTATAGAACGATTTTCAATAATTGAATTTTTTTGAAGAGATAAAAAAATAATAATGATTGCATCTTCATCTTTATCCACGAGCATACTTAAAGTAAATGCATCAGGCTCTAAGCGGGAAGACGATATGCTTGCCGCAGAAGAACCGTTGGAAATACGCATCGCTTTTGCAGATTCCGGCAGTAGAATACAGAAGAGCATTTCTGTAACGATGCGAACGCCCGGCAACGATTTCGAATTAGCCTCCGGATTTTTATTTACCGAAGGAATTATAAAGAGTTTTGAAGATATACAATCAATAAAACATTGCGACGGCAAAAATGAAAATGTTGTGCGGGTAGAATTAAAAGATGATGTGAGTTTTGAATTCGGCAAATTGGAAAGAAATTTCTACACCACCTCCAGTTGTGGGGTTTGTGGAAAGTCTTCTATTGAAGCTATAAAAACAGTTTGCCATTTGTCCACTTCAAATGTTGATACGCTTACATTATCACCTGAAATTATTTGCACGTTACCATCTGTTTTGAGAAATAGGCAGGATGTTTTTGATTTCACTGGTGGACTTCATGCATGCGGACTTTTTGATACAAGCGGCGATCTTTTATTGATGAGAGAAGATGTAGGCAGACACAATGCGTTGGATAAGTTGATCGGCTCATCTTTGAATCAATCCCTGTTACCTTTAGACAAATATCTTTTATTATTAAGCGGAAGAGCCAGTTTTGAGCTTATTCAAAAGGCATGGATGGCAGGCATAAAAATTGTGGCTGCAATTGGAGCACCATCAAGTCTTGCTGTACAAATGGCAGAAGAATCCGGAATCACACTTATTGGCTTTTTAAGAAATGAAACTTTCAATATTTACTCCGGCGCACATCGAATAAAAACCACCACTTATGAAAATTCGGATCAAGGGAAATAGCGTTCGTATACGATTATCTAAATCGGAAGTTGATCAATTTGCTAAGAAAGGTTATATTAAAGAAACAACAGATTTTGCAGGAGGTTCTTTAGTTTATGCCGTTAAAAAAACAGATCATAAAACAATGTCCGCAGACTTTGTACAGGGCAGCATTACTCTATATATTCCCAAACATTTGATTCAGCAATGGGCCTCAACCAATCTTGTTGGACTCGATTATGATATGCTTGTGAACGACGATAAACATTTGCACATTTTATTAGAAAAAGATTTCAAATGCATTGAAGCTGCAATAACAGAAGATCAGTCTGATTATTTTGAAAACCCCGCTAAATCCTGCTAACAATGGAAAATGAAATTGAACAGACACAAGATGCAAACCCTGAAGAATTTACCGGCGAAATAAAAATTAAAAAGCCGGAGAACGTTGCCGCAGGTATGGAAGCCGTATACCAAAGTGGGAAACATGTATTTGGCGAGGCTGGCGTACTCCGTGGCATGAAAGCCTTGCTGGCATTGAATCAAAAAGGAGGATTTGATTGCCCTTCCTGTGCATGGCCCGATCCCGATGATGACCGCTCTTCTATTGCCGAGTATTGTGAGAATGGTGCAAAAGCCGTTGCGGACGAAGCCACAACGAAAAGCCTTCGCCCGGATTTTTTTGCTGAACATTCCGTGCAGGAATTGTCGGAGATGGATGACTATCACATTGGCAAAAATGGCCGCGTGGCACAACCCATGTACTTGCCACAAAATGCTACACACTACCAACCGATAAATTGGGATGATGCTTTTAAATTAATTGCCCATCATTTAAACAATCTTTCCAATCCTAACGAAGCAATCTTTTATACCTCGGGGCGCACGAGCAATGAAGCCGCTTACCTGTACCAGCTTTTTGCAAGAGAATTTGGAACGAATAATTTACCTGACTGTTCGAATATGTGCCATGAATCCACAAGTTCAGCTTTAGCGCAGGTATTAGGCATTGGCAAAGGATCCGTAAAGCTGGAAGATTTTTATGAAGCAGAAGTAATTATGATCATTGGGCAAAACCCCGGAACTAATCATCCACGAATGCTTACTGCTTTACAGAAAGGGAGGGATAATGGAGCAACCATTGTCTCAATAAATCCTCTAAAGGAAACAGGGCTGCTCGGTTTTAGCAATCCGCAAAAAGTAAGGGGCCTTTTGCATGTCAACACAAAGCTCACCGATATTTTTTTACAGGTAAAACTCAATGGCGACCAGGCATTACTTAAAGCTATTATGTATTTATTGCTGCAAGAGGAAGAGAAAAATCCAGGCAAATTTTTCGATCATGAGTTTATAAATCAACATACTTCCGGTTATAAAAATTTTATCTCACAACTAAGGTTAGCCGATATCAATAGTCTTTTAAAAATTGCCGGTATTTCACTCGAACAAGTTCAGGAAGTAGTTGAACTTTTAAAACAGAAAAGCAAAATAATTATTTGCTGGGCTATGGGCATTACCCAACATAAAAACGCAGTTGATACCATTAAAGAAATCGTTAACCTTTTATTACTCAAAGGCAGTATCGGCAAGCCCGGAGCAGGAACCTGCCCAGTGCGCGGACATAGCAATGTTCAGGGCGATCGTACGGTAGGTATATGGGATAAACCAAAAAAAGAGTGGCTCGATAAAATAAAAGAAGTGTATGGTTTTGAGCCACCGCGTGAAGAGGGATATGATGTAGTAAAGTCTATCCATGCGATGCATGAAGGAAAAGCAAAAGTGTTTTTTGCAATGGGCGGTAATTTTTTATCTGCCACACCCGATACCAATTATACTGCTGCAGGATTAAGGAAATGCGGCCTGACTGTGCATGTTTCGACGAAACTCAATAGAAGCCATTTGGTACATGGTAAAGAAGCGATGATCTTGCCTTGTCTTGGCCGTTCAGACAAAGATGAGCACAATGGGAATACACAATTTGTATCCTGCGAAAATTCAACGGGTGTAGTGCAAATGTCTAAAGGGATCTTGAAGCCCGTATCAGATGATTTGCTAAGTGAGCCGGTGATTGTTTGCAGGTTGGCGAAAGCTACTTTAGGACAATCGCTCTGTTGTTGACTGGAATAAGTACGAAAAAAATTACGACCACATCCGCGATGATATTGAAAAGGTGATAAGTGGATTTGATAATTATAATGAACAGGTAAGAAAGAAGGGTGGATTTTATTTACCTAACGGTGCCCGTGACCGGGAGTTTAAAACCGATGATAATAAGGCACAGTTTTCTGTAACCAATGTCCATGTTCCTGTTATAGCCGATGATGAATTAATGATGATGACCATTCGCAGTCACGATCAATTCAACACAACCATTTATGGGTTGGATGATCGCTACCGCGGTGTGTTTAATGAAAGACGCGTAGTGTTTATGAATGAAAAGGATATTGTTAATGCTGGCTTAAAAGCCGGCGACGTAGTTGATATTTACAATGTTTCCAACGGAGTGGAAAGGGTAGCCCATAAGTTTATCATTGTGCAATACGACATTCCTGAAAAATGTATCGCAACCTATTTCCCTGAAGCAAATGTTTTGGTCCCAATAAAAAGTGTTGCCGATGTAAGTAACCAGCCTGCATCGAAATCCGTTGTGGTGAAGGTGAGGAAGCATTTGTAAATAGTATTTTGTAATAGGGTTGCCAACCTTTGGAAGGTTGGCAACCCTATAGTATAAAATAATCTCATTTCTTTTTACGAACTAAAACAAGCCTGCTCAATAAAAAACTATTGTTAGCAGCTTTGGTTTTAAACTGAATCGTCAGGGATTTTCTAAACTCTTCTAAATTAATTTCTCCTATATGTAGCATGGATACTCTTTCTTCTCCTCCCTCTTTTCCGGTATTAATCCATTCGGAAATTTGCGTTTGACCTTGCCAAAAAGAAAATTTACATCCCTTGTCGTTGTTAGTAACATCTGCATATAACTCATAATTTCCATTAGGAATTTCATCTAAAGAAATTTTTAGTCTTGATTCATTAGTTGCAGTAAAAGTAAAGCTTTGGCCTCCTGTATTATAGATCCATGACGTCTTCACGGCGATGTTATCCCAAATAATAAAATTCATTAGTTGCGGGTAAATGACCATCGTATCCGGGATGTAAACATTGCTCAACTCATTCGAAGGCTTTAGAAAAGTTTGTGGAGGAATATCGCAATAGTAAAACGCGAGTGAAGTATAGTCAACCGGGATATTATTATTTACCGGACCGTGCTCAATGCTTTGAAAAATGTTTTTTTCAAATGAAATTTTATCTCCCAAATAAAAACGGTATCCACCGGTTCTGCAAAACGGCAATGAATAATCAAGCGCCCCATGCAACGGCAAGCTCAATCTCTGGCTCCACCGGTCAGGAAACGCATACCATCCACCATTAAAATAATCTTCAGACCCTGTACCATGTATCCGGAATTCATTATCAATTGTTGTAGAGTCATCGCCTTCAAAAAAATAAGTCATGCCAGGTTGCATGCCTTGTGCCTGTAATATAGAACCGATGTAATGTCCGCTTCCTTTTGTATTTAAAAAAACGTGGGCAGGATCGTTCGTTTTTAGCTTATTACTATTCCAGTATGCATAAAATTTTCCTTCGTTTTTAATATCCCTTTTTTCTTTTGTATATGTAATGGTTGCCTTTATTTGCACCGGCTTACTGTCTTCTGCACTGGCCTTTCTGTATAACAATTCAATTCTCGCGCTTTTATCAAAAGGCATTGGGAGGTAACAATAATTTTTATTATTCAGTGTGCCTAACAACAAACTCTGCATAGAAACTTTTCCAAAGGCATATCCAAAAAAATCAGCTAACGGGCAATACACGGCAGGTACGTGTTCATCGTCCCAGGTAATTTTTATGTCAATAAGCTTTTGCAATCCTTCAAAGCTATCTGCATTGTCGAAATTGATTTCAACTATTCTCCCACCTTGAGTTGTATTAAATATTGTGGCCGCCTGGCCCGGTAACAACGTGATCGCTTTGGAATTTTTAATGAAATGGATATTACTCTCATAAAAATCCTGGATGTCATGCGCCTTCTTATTCCACAGGCCAGCAATTTTTTTTAATGAGGCTTTTTCTTCAGCATTTAAATGATTGGAAAACTTTTAGACCGTAGTCCCTTGTGGATATAGCCTGTATTGAATTTGGTGAAATTGTGTTTTCCTGGCACGGCAAACAATTTTACAATGCGTTTGGAAAGGAATCGGTAAATAACAATAATAACCGCCCAGTTCATTTCCACAAAGCGGGTTTACAAATGGATATATTTTACCGGAGAAAAGGTGTGAATATTTTATAGAAAATGCGGCCTGCGCAGTATCATCAATATAGAAATCTAATGTATCATCTGTAGGTGTGGGCGTCCATATCCGGTTAATTACCCCGGGACCATTTATATCAAAGATTACAAGGTTGCTGTCCTTGTCTTTTCTTATAAAAGAATAATTCCCGTTAAAACCGTCATTGTTTCCGCCTGTAGTATCGTAGGTAGAAGTTTGTGCCTCGATCGTATTGGTGAGATATTGGGGAAGCTTTGCGATATCATAGAACGCATGCAATTGTTGATCTAAAGAAATAATTTCCTGTTTGGTACCAACGCTGAGATTAGTTTGTGAATATGCGATGGATGCTATACATAAGAACAAATGAAAAAACGTTGCAACTTTTTTGAAAGCCGATATTTGCATGGTGATATTTTATACTTTCAATTTAACATCTATTACCGGATATTTAATTCCCTGGTGATTTTTGTATTTTCAACAAATGAATACGGCTGAATATTATATTGCACCATCTTCACCTGCTACCGCATCCTGAAGGGGGATTTTATAAAGAGACTTACCGGGCAACAGAATTGATTTCAGGTGATGCATTACCAAATCGCTTCACTGATAACAGAAATTTTTCCACAGCTATATATTATTTGTTGCAGCAGGGAGATCATTCCCTTTTTCACAGAATAAAAAGTGATGAATGCTGGCACTTTTATGCAGGAGACACCCTACTTATTCATGTAATTGACGATGGGGGAAATTATTATTGTATTAAGTTAGGAGGTGATATTGCAGCAGGAGAAACATTTCAATTTGTGGTTCCGGCCACTGCATGGTTTGCAGCCGAGCCCGCTCCGGAAAGTTCATTTAGCCTCGCTGGTTGCACAGTTGCGCCGGGTTTTGACTTTGCTGATTTTGAAATAGCAGATAAGCAAAATTTAGTGTCTTCTTTTCCACAACATAGCGCCGTGATAAATCGACTTAGCAGGTAGTTGTTAAGCCAATTTGCAGAGTCTTGTGAAAAATAAATCAGGCGGCTTTGTGCAAATCGTGAATGGATACTACGTCACAGCTACTCTATAACACTTAAAGCCTTTTCGGGCTGTGTATCACCGTAGGTTGGCACGAATTCAGGCTTCAGTTTTAGTTGAATGGTCCATGTTTCCCTCTGGTGATGCAAGGAAAACTGGTTGGAGCTCAAAGATATATTTACCAATTTCATTTCTTTAGGCACAATTCATGTAGCTGTATTTTTTGAATTAAAATATACCTATATGAAAGCAATAAGAATACACGAATTTGGCGGACCTGGGGTTTTAAAATACGAGGATGCTCCTCAACCCATTCCAGCTTCAGATGAGGTACTGATAAAAGTATATGCAAGCGGGGTTAATCCCATAGACTGGAAAATAAGGGCAGGACATGCAAAAGGTCGGTTCCCGATCAATTTCCCCCTAATCCCAGGTTGGGATGTCTCCGGTGAGATCGAGGAGGTAGGCAGTGAGATATTAAATTTTAGATTAGGTGATGAAGTTTATAGCCGCCCCGATCCCACCAGGAACGGGACCTATGCAGAATATGTAGTTGTAAAAGCTGACCAGGTAAATCATAAACCTAAAAGCATTAACCACGATAAAGCTGCAGCAATACCGCTTGCCGGGCTTACTGCCTGGCAGGGATTATTTACGCACGGGCTACTGGAAGAAGGCCAAAGAGTTTTAATTCATGCGGCAGCGGGAGGCGTGGGCACTTATGCGGTACAATTTGCAAAATGGAAAGGCGCTTATGTTATCGGCACAGCATCTGAGGATAATATTGATTTTCTATATGAACTGGGAGCAGACGAAGTGATTGATTATAAAAATGAAAAATTCGAAGAAGAGGTGAGCGATGTCGATCTTGTATTTGACCTTATAGGTGGAGACACGCAAAAACGATCGTTGCAGGTAATAAAAAAAGGTGGCCGGCTGATAACTACCGTGGCGCCCGAAAACGAACAGGAAGCCAAATCAAAAAATATTCACATTGAGGGTTTCCTTGCGCAGTCACTTCCGGGAGACTTACAGCAAATTGCCGACCTGGTAGATTCAGGGAAAGTAAAACCCATTATTGACGAAATATTATCCCTGGAACAAGCGGCAGAAGCTCATAAAAAAATTGAGAAAGGGCATACAAGGGGCAAGATTGTTCTTAGAGTTGCTTAAAAAACTATTAAATAATTGCACACGATGGCAATTCGATTGCACAATCGTAAATTATTAACTTGCGTTCATGTTGAAGCATCGTACCCTGCAAAAAAAATTTGAAAAAAAACTATCAACTCGGCTCCTTCCGCTTCGAATAATTTTAATCCTGGTTTTTTGCTCATTTTTCTCCGCAATGGATTGCACTAAAAAAGATTCGGGGAAAGACGGACAACTGCTATTTGATTCAATCCCTGTTTCCCACAAGGTAATTCCTGTGATTAATGAAGGCTCAGGTATTGCAGATAGCAAAAAAAACCCGGGTAATATATGGGTAGAAGAAGATAGCGGTAATCCTCCGGAAATTATTTTGGTTAAGCATGATGGAACTGTTGTTAAAAAGATATTTATAAAAGGCGCGGTTAATCGTGATTGGGAAGATATGGCTCTTTATAATGATTCTGTTTACGTCGCGGAGATTGGTGACAATGATGCGCTTTATAAAACTTACCATTTTTATATTTTCCCGGAACCATCATCTTCAACAGATACGGTATACAGTTTTAAAACTGTTTTATTCAAATATCCTGATGGTTCACATGATGCGGAAGCTTTTTTATTGGATCGTAAATCAAAAGATATATACGTGATAACAAAAAGAGACAATCCTTCAAAAATATACAAGCTTACCTATCCTTATTCAGATTCAATAAATACTTTGAAACTTGCAGGAAAACTTAATTACACTGAAGTTGTCAGCGCTGCTACTTCGTACGATGATAAAGAAATCATTGTAAAAACTTACACGACGCTTAATTATTATCGCCGGAAAAGTAGCCAAAGCATTGTAGAATGCCTGGCTCAAACTCCACGCGTACTACCTTACAGGCTCGAGCCCCAGGGCGAAGCTGTTTGTTTTGCAAAAGATACCAGCGGCTTCTTCACTTTAAGTGAAAAAAGCTTTGCACCATTTGTAAATCTTTGCTTCTACCCAAGGAAGTAGTTGTGGCAAAAATTGATTGAACGAAGATTCATTGAAGAACTGCAGAAGGAAAGTTGCTTCGTCCAAAAATGTAATTCTTTATCTTTAATGCAAACCATTGCAATGAGATACCTTCTAATTTTTTCTCTTCTGTTTTTTATTTCTGCAAAAATATTTCCCCAGGGTAAACAGGTCGCTTTATATAACGGAAAGGATCTAAGTGGATGGGATACATACATCGGGCCACCATTAGATGATGCGGGCAAAAAATTAAGCGAAACTCCTATAGGCTTAAATAATGATCCGCAACATGTTTTCACTATTGTAGATCAGGACGGTGAAAAAGTAATTCGTATCTCAGGAGAAAGTTGGGGTGGCATTTCAACTATAAAAGAATATTCCGATTTTCATTTGCGCCTGCAATTCAGGTGGGGCACGCTAACCTGGGGACAGAAGAAAAAGAAAAAAAGAGACAGCGGCCTGCTCTATTTTGCAACAGGCGATCATGGAGCAGACTATGGAGCATGGATGCGCTCACAGGAATTTCAAATTGAGGAAGGAAACAGCGGTGATTACTGGGGTGTAGCTGGCGGCATGCAGGATATTCCGGCAGTCATGAACGCGGATAGCGAGTATGTTTATAATCCCGTGGGGCAATTATATACTTTTAGCGCAACCAGTAAAGTTGGCCGGCATTGCAAAAAACAAGGCGATGCTGAAAACGCATCGGGAGAATGGAACACCCTGGATCTTTATTGCCATGGAGATACGAGTGTACATGTCATTAACGGAAAAGTAATGATGGTACTTTACAATTCAAGACAGTTTGAAAACGGCCAGGCTATTCCGTTAGTAAAAGGCAAAATTCAGATTCAGTCGGAAGGCGCCGAAGTGTTTTATAAGAATATTTCTATTGAACCGTTACATGAAATTCCTGGTAGCTTTTTAAAATAATTACGCAATAATTTTACGTACATATTATGCCACTGCAAACTATAGATGATGTTATCAATGCGCTTACGATAATTGTAGAAAATTGTGAGCAAACTAAAAACCGTAGTGGCTACTTTGCTGCTTTATATAAACGCATGACCATCGCAGTTAAAGAAGGTATCGCCGCCGGAGCTTTTACAGATGGTAATCGTATGGAAAAATTAGATGTAACTTTTGCTTCACGATACCTTGATGCATATTCTGCTTACAATAAGAATGACGCATGCAGCACATCCTGGAAGTATGCCTTTGATGGCTGTGTGAATAATTCCCTCACTGTAATACAACAACTGATTTTAGGTGTCAATACCCACATCAATCTTGACCTTGCCATTGCTTCGGCAGCAACTGCACCAGGTGATTCCATTCACAACCTGGAAGCGGATTTCAACCGCATCAATGAGGTAATCGCATCGCTATTTGATGATGTGCAGCAGTGTCTTGAAGATGTTTGGTTCCCTATGAAATTTTTGAAGCGGGTTGCTAAAACCCAGCAAACTGACGTGTTGAATTTCAGTATAGGAGCCGCACGCAAAGCAGCCTGGGCCAGTGCCGTTATTCTTGCTGGTATGGGTGAAATTCAACAACAAGCTTACATAAAACAAATGGATAACACAGTCTATCACATCGCACAAAAAGTTATTAACCCGGGATTTTTAGCAGGTACTTTGATGTGGTCCATTCGTAAAACCGAGTACGATGATATAGCCCGCACCATTCATCTTATTGATACCACAGTAGTGAAATGATAAAGAAGCTACTTTAGAAAATCTAAAACTCCAATTGACTTAATTTTGTCAAATGAGCAAAGCCCGCATGGCAAATGAAAGAAGGCCTGCACTTCAAAACACCGATTCCAATCTTACATTAAAAGAAAAGTTTGCTGCGCTAAAAAATCTTCCGAGGTTTTTTAAGCTCGTGTGGCAAACCAATCACTGGTATACAATACTCAATGCTATACTCAGGTTGTTGCGTTCTGCTTTACCGGTGGCTATCTTATATGTTGGTAAGCTTATAATAGATGAGGTAATAATGTTGAGCAAAAGCTCAACACCTGATCATAGTTTTTTATGGAAGCTCGTTATTGCAGAATTTGCGCTCGCTATTATTTCCGATGGATTAAGCCGGGCAATTTTATTGGTTGACGGTTTGCTTGGAGATCTTTTTTCTAATCATACTTCTGTAAAGATCATGGAGCATGCTGATACACTCGACCTTGACCAGTTTGAAGACTCCGCATTTTATGATACACTGGAAAGGGCAAGGCAACAAACTGTTGGGCGTACCATTTTACTGTCGCAGGTATTAACGCAGGTGCAGGATATTATCACAATGGCTTTTTTGTCAGCGGGATTAATGGCATTTAATCCCTGGCTTATTTTATTACTGCTGGTGGCTATCGTTCCTGCTTTCCTGGGTGAGTCCTATTTCAATGATAGAAGTTATGCACTTACGCGTGGGCAAACTCCGGAACGTCGAGAGCTTGATTATATGCGTTATCTCGGTGCCAGTGATGAAACCGCTAAAGAGGTAAAGCTCTTTAGCCTGTCTAAATTTTTAGTGGATCGTTTTAAAACACTAAGTAATAAATTTTATGATGACAATAAAAAACTTTCAACTAAGCGTGCGATGTGGGGCACCATATTCGCGCTGCTTGGGAGCGCCGGTTATTATGCTGCTTACATTGTAATGATTATGAAAACGGTGGATGGCGCTCTCACTATCGGTACGCTCACATTTCTCGCCGGTTCTTTTCGTCAATTGAGAAGCCTGCTGGAAAATATTCTATCCCGCTTCACTTCTGTTTCCCAGGGAGCCATTTATCTCCGCGACTTTTTTGAATTCTTTGAGATACAGCCAAAAATAAAAGTGAGCGAAAAGCCTGTACTATTTCCCGATCCTATCAGGCAGGGATTTACTTTCGAGAACGTTGGCTTTCGATACCACAACAGTGAAATATGGGCCAATCGCCATATCAGTTTTACACTAAATGCAGGAGAAAAACTTGCACTGGTGGGAGAAAATGGTGCAGGAAAAACGACGCTTGTAAAATTACTTGCACGATTATACGATCCAACCGAAGGCCGCATTTTACTTGATGGCATTGATCTCCGCGAGTATGATGTCAAAGATCTTCGTCATAATATTGGCATCATTTTCCAGGATTACCTGCGCTACCAAATGAGCTTCGCTCAAAATATTGCTGTAGGTAATATCGATGAACAGAACAATCGTCCTTTGATTGAACAATCTGCTGAAAAAAGTCTTGCAAATATTCTTGCCAATAAATTACCACTGCAATATGACCAGGCATTGGGGCGTCGCTTTAACAATGGGGTAGAATTGAGTGGAGGCGAATGGCAAAAGATTGCGCTTGCACGTGCATACATGAAGGAGGCACAATTACTTATTCTTGACGAGCCCACGAGCGCTCTTGACGCCCGTGCAGAGTACCAGGTTTTCCAGCGTTTTGCGGAGCTTACAAAAGGGAAATCAGCCGTGCTTATTTCGCATCGCTTCTCCACTGTACGCATGGCAGATAGAATATTAGTTCTTGATAAAGGGGAACAGATAGAAATGGGCAGCCATGAAGAATTGCTTGAACAAAAAGGACGCTATTCAGAATTGTTTCAATTACAGGCTATGGGATACCGATAGATCGGTCTTTAAAGAAATCTTCTTAATCTTTTACTTTCATTCTTCTTTCCTTCAGTTCTCTCCACGTGGTTAAGATAATGCCTTCATCTTTCAATGCTTTCTTAAATGACGGGTTAAGCATGGCCAGCAAATCAGCTTTACGCACGGCGCCTGAGCCTGAAATATATTGAAATGTTTCTGTTGGGTCAGTGCAATGCATGATCATCATGGTTACGCCTGGCTTTAATAATTTTAAGGCGTCTATATACTTTTGTGTTTTGTAATCTTCCGATTTTTTATCGCCGGCCTTCATATTTGCCGGGGGCGCCCAGTCGTAGCTAAAATTATGTAAATCGTCCAGCACGGGTAGACCCGCATCCCACAATATTTTACCCATATCACGCAATTGATTAATGAAAACATCCGGAGTATGCATTTGCTGTTGAATCAAAACATCATGGCCTCCTGGCAACATCACCGGAATGTGATTTTCAATTCCTACCTTAATGTACCTTTCGAGAAATGGTGGGGTTGCAAATAAAGTGCCCATGTGTGAATCAAGATGGGTCGGCTCAAAACCCATAGTCCTTGCTCTTTTTAGCTGCTCTCTTATTTCTTTTTCAACTTCATCTGCAGATGCGTTTTTAACAACATCCGGTACATCGGGCCATAAGTCACCTTCACTATCAACCAAACCCGGCACAGATGATTTACCCGATAGCGGTCCCCACCTGTACGCCTTCCATTCTGAGGTAAGTGTGAGATGTAAGCCTGCATCAACTTCAGGATGCTGCTTTAGAAAATGCACAAATTCAGGAACCCATGAACAGGGCATCATTACACTTGTTGAGTTAGCCGCACCTTTTGTTATCGCTTTAATCGCACCTTCATTGGAGTCGTGGCTCATGCCTGCATCATCCACATGAATGATTAAAACCTTAGCGCCTTTCGGATAACCTAATTTTTCCGCATAAGTGATATTACTATTTTGCGCATAGAGTGTGGTTATCAGCATTGCCGGAATGAGCAATGAAATCAATTTTCTTATCATCATATTTTTATTTTTAGGAAAAAGAACAAACAATCGATTTTTTTAAAGTGGCTCTTATTCAAGCAAAGAACGCTGCTGGAATATCCATAGAATATAAAAAAGATTATTCCAGGTTTTTCATTTCATCAAAATTAAGAGGAATAACAACGTCTCTCATTCCTGCTTCGGCATTTATTAACTCATGTTTATCCTGGAGTTCCCTGGTAAGAATTTGCTTGGCTTTTTTCTCCGAAGGAGGATTCAATCTTTCTGCTTTTTCAAACTCGATTACCTGTTCTAAAATATCAGCGGGTAAATCATTTTTGCAACGTACGAGAAGGTCTAAGAATTCTGTAGCGAAGAACTGGTCTATTTGAATTTTTCTTTTTGTGGTGTGTGCAAACTTGCCAATCACCCGGCAGATATTATCTCTTTCTTCCGGGCTTAATTGATTTACAAATTCATAATCTTCCACCCTTTTCAATGAAAGTATGATTGGTTCCAATGCATCTTTTGTAATTACATATACGTTGTAATCACCCATATTATAATGGAGCTGTGGAATTGTATGAATCGTATTTGTTGGTACAACTAAAAAAACATCTTTTTTCACCTTATCCTGGCTGGCATATTTTTTTAGATTTTCAGTTTGTGCTTTTATGTATTTAGGGAAATTAGTAAGATCGTCATTGGATGGGCACTTTGCATCGAATATGATATATTCGTCACAAATTTCAATAGTGTTGTCCGGGTTGCCACGAAAAGGAACTTCATCAATATATTTAATAAGATGATTTTGGCAAATCATTTTTAAAGACTGAGCAACTGATGCTTCATGTTCATTCCATTGGCGCTTCATCTTTTCAAAAACATCTTTCTGTTCCTGAACTCTTTCGTCATGCAATGCTTGTGTTTGTTTTTCTAATGTTTCTTTTAGCTGGTTAAGTTTAATAATACTTTCATCATAATCCTTCCTACGCTGCTCTTCATTGTTTTCAAATTTTGAATTGGATAAATTCAATTTTGAAATAGTACTATTTAGTGTATCTATTTTTTGATTTAATAAATCAATATCATCTTCTTTCTTACTGATGGATTTCTCAAATTGCTGAATGTTGTTTTTCAAACCTTCATTTTGTGTTATGGTATGCTCATACTTTTTCTCGAGCAAATTGTATTCGTCATTTTTCCCGCTAAATTCTCTTTGGATAGATTTAAATTCTTCGAAAGCATCATAGCTCAAATCTCTGACTGGCCGCCATGAAAATAACCTTTGCCAAAATGTGAGCTCGCGGATTTTTGAGAAGAACAGGCTAAGTTTTTCCATATCAATAATTTCTAAAGAGATTAATAAATGTAATGAAAGTTTTTTTCCGAAATAGCTACTGCTCAACAGCCGAATAACCAGGTAAACATCTTTTTGGATTACTAATCGAATTTTAAATAAATTAGTACAAAAGTAATTGTAATGAGAACCGTAAATCAATGGCTCGACGAATATGGCGAAAGCCATAGAAATGAAACCAACAAGTTAATCCATTGGATTTGCGTTCCCGCGATTTTTTTCTCTATAACCGGCTTGCTGTATTCCATACAATTTCCTTTTCAACTTAGTGAAAATTTGCGGTTGAATGTAGCAATGATTGTCATGCTGCTTATTGTTATTTATTACTTCACGCTTTCTGTATCGCTCGGATTCGGAATGCTTTTATTTGTGATTTTTTGCATTGCCATATGTTATTTAATCGAAATCTATTTACCACTTTCCTTATGGTTATTTTGCCTGATCGTATTCATTGTTGCATGGATCGGCCAATTTTATGGGCATAAAGTAGAAGGGAAAAAACCCTCATTTTTTAAAGACATCCAATTTTTATTAATCGGGCCTATGTGGCTTATGAGTTTTATTTACAAAAAGATGGGCGTAAAATACTGATGCCTTTATTAACCTTCCTTGAAATGATCTGCGATAATACTGGCCTTCGCGTTTCCCACAACTTCAGCAAGTTCTTCTGTGGAAAGCTCTTTGATCTTCTTCACTGATTTAAATTTTTTTAGAAGGGTATCTGCAGTGTTTTTTCCAATACCCTTTATTGTTTCAAGCTCGTTTACGAATGTGCCTCGGCTCCGCTGGTTGCGGTGAAAAGTAATTCCAAAACGATGCACTTCATCTCTTATCCTTCGTATGAGTTTTAGGCTCTCGCTATCCCACGGCAGCTTTATTGATTGGGTATCTCCCGGGAAAAAAATCTCTTCTTCATTTTTTGCCAGGCCAACAATCGTTGTTTTACCCACAAGATTCAATTCCATTAAGCCTTCTACAGCTGCGTTCAATTGACCCTTACCACCATCAATAATTATTAGTTCAGGCAGCGGTGTTTTCTCTTGCATAAGCCGCTTGTACCTTCTTGATACAACCTCCTTCATACTCGCAAAATCATTAATCCCACTCACTGTTTTTATATTAAATTTTCTATACTGACTCTTGTCAGGCAATCCATTCCTGAAATATACCATTGCCGCAACAGGATAGCTTCCCTGGAAATTTGAATTATCAAAACATTCTATATGCTCCGGAATAGTTGAAAGATGGAGGTCGCTTTGAAGTTGCTGCAAAACTTTTTTCTTTTCCTTATCCGTCTTGCCCTCAAGCTGCAGCATTTTCTTTCTGTTCAACTCTTCAATAAAATAGTTAACATTTTTTTCGGAAAGCTCAAGCAGCTTTTTTTTGTCCCCAGCTTTAGGAACAACGATAGCTGCATCTGCAGCAGGATAATCAATCTCAAAAGGAATAATTATTTCGGTTGATTCGCTGTTGAATGTTGAACGTAACTGCGCAATTGCAAACAATAAAACTTCTTCGGATGTTTCATCAAGTTTTTGCTCGAGCACAATTGTTTTAGTCAACACAATTGTTCCTTCGCTTACCATCAAATAATTTACATAAGCAATGTCTCCATCTTTCAAAATAGAGAACACATCAACATTGCCTACATGCTCATTCACAACTTTTGACCTAGCGTTATAATTTTGGAGATGTTCAATTTTTTTTCGCAGTAGCTCGGCTTTTTCAAACTGCATTTCACCGGCATAATACTCCATTTCGCTTTTAAAATGTTGAATTACCGGGTTGAGGTTTCCCTTCATAAGATTTTTCAATCGCGATAATCCTTCAGCATAGTCTTCGGCACTTTGTAACCCTTCGCAGGGACCTTTGCAATTACCAAGATGATACTCCAGGCAAACCTTGAACTTTCCTTTTTTTATGTTTGCTTCGGTCAAATTGAGCTTGCAGGTACGTAGCTGAACATTTTGTTTTATAAAAATCAATAACTCCCGCACCCTTCCAACAGAAGTAAATGGCCCGAGATATTGAGAACCATCATTGATCTTTGTCCTTGTTAAAAAAACCCTGGGGAATGGCTCATTTTTAATAACCATATAGGGATAAGATTTATCATCTTTCAGGTTGATGTTAAACCTCGGTTGGAATTGTTTTATTAGTGAATTCTCCAGTAAGAAAGCATCTTGCTCATTATCGACAATAGTAAACTCGATCTTTGTAATTCTTCTTACAAGCTTCATGGGTTTTATAACCGGTAAATGTTTTGGTAAAATATGAGCTTACTCTTTTACGTATACTCTTAGCCTTTCCCACATAAATAAGCTCATTTCTTTCATCGAAATATTTATAGATTCCTGGCTGATTTGGTAACTTTTTTACTATGGACTGAAAGGCATCCGTTTTCATTTAAATAAATTTTCCTGTTCTTAATTAGCGAAGCCATTAATCATTAAAATCCCATTTAAGTATTTCTTCATTTACTACCGGATCATGGCCAGGCGGTTGAAGTATGGTTCTTATGCTAAACCATTTATTGGCTGTCCAGGTAAGTTGAGTAGTGGTATGGCCGGCATTGGTATTTTCTTCTTTCACCATATAAATCCTCTGGACGTCATTTTTTTGAGGATCGACATATACGTCCCAGTGAGTCAATTTTATTGAGTCCGGCAATTTCATTTTTGCATCGTAGGAAAATGTAACCGCATTTACGGTTTGATCAAGAAAAGATTTGCCAACAAAATATTTTCCAAGAGAGGCAGAATCAATTACCGGATGAAGAAAGGGAACTGCAAGTTTTCTTATATCTTCCCTTTTCAACCATACCGAATCCTGTTTATTTCCATTAATATTTATTTGTAATGGCGTAACGGGTAGTTTGTCAATCTCACCCAGTTGTCCAAGTAAAAAATCAGTAACAGGAAAAAATGATATGGATTCTTCTGTTGAACTTTCGTGTGGTATATTTTTCTGTTCCTTTCCCTGGCAAGCGATCCAAAAGAGTGTCGACAGATAGATAGTTACCCGTAAATATTTTTGCATTAGCAAAATTACAAATAAAAAAAAGCCGCTGCAGGGTACGGTGCAACGACTTTATAAAATGGTAGTTAAAAAATAAGAACGAAAACAAAAAAAAATTATTGCCAGAGGTTACCTATTTGCTAATACCTACCCTCAACCCATAATCAATCAAATGTTCTTTTACGGTATAATTATTTTGGTAAGTAGACAGCCACTGGTAACGGATATTAGGCCCTATATTCCATTTCAACTTATTAGATCTGAAACTGATAAACGGCGCAAAGTTGCTGCTAAAATTCCATTTACGCAGAAGATCGGGAACGTTTACGTAATTCTTTCCATCGGCGGCAAGTATATATGCATCAGCCTTGAAAATTAAAGAAGGCTCGACACTACCTGCTAAATTAACCTGGAACTTGCCCATATCCCACATTAAATATTGAACTCCCACGGGAATAGATGCCTGGTAACTATAATTGCGCAATGTAACGGTTGAGATACCTGTTCCATCTCCATAATGTGTTACAAAACTACGTGAGTACACATCGCCATTCGATGGATTTTTCAGGGTCAAAGTAGCAAGTGTCGGGTGCACGAGGTTCGAAACAATGTTATACCCTGACCGCGTAAGATGAGCGCCGGTTGTAAATTGAAGTTTTGGCGCAAATGAATAATTCATTTGAATACCGGCTTCAAAACCAAGCGCTGCATTTCGTATCACCTTCATGTCCTTCTGTGTAACCTGAGGTAGCGGAGGTGATGAAAGATTTGAATTTGTATTTTCTTTTACTGCGGACCCGCTAAAAGTTACGGAACTAACAAAAGGGGCGGCATAATACATCCAGCTAATTTTATCATTTCTCTTCTTTGCTATAGCCAATGCGGCATTACTGCTCTCCCCTAAATTACTTTTTACGTTAATATGGTCATTAACTTGCAGTGATTTTATTTTTTTGTGGCCTTCATTTAAGTCGACTAAGCCGGGTATTTTGATGTGTGTGTTTTTAAACGAATTTTGCTCACGGGTTCCGCCGATGCCTTCGGTATAAAAAGAAATAACAGGTGTATTGTTAATAATCTCTGTGTTGTTATCTTCCATAAAATTTCCCTTAGGCATTTTGTTCACAGCTACTATATTATCTTTTTCAGCCGGATAATTATTCTGCCCTTCTTTAAAATTCAGATTGAGAGATAACGAATGACCTGGTTTAATCTCCTGCTCTACGTCGGGGTATAAAATAGAAACTTGACCGGTTTCTTTTGCTGAACTTCCATTATTGGTCTCATTTATCTTTTCACTTAATTCTGTTGCCGGTAAAACCTCGTTTACTGAAATAGTCGCTTCTTGTTTGGTAGTATTGCGGACATCTTTTTCTTCAGTGGAGTTTGCTAATAAATTTTTATCAGCAATACCGGCGGGTTTCGAAACATTTTTTTCAGGATTAGATTGTTGCTTTTGAGCTGGAATATCAGCCACATTTTTATCCGTATGATTATTAATATATCCTATAAATACAATAGAAAATATTAGAAGAAGCGATACAACTACAGAAGGCCACCTCCTGCCAGGATGAAGGTCGTTGTAAATTCCATGCCACACTTTCTTGGTAGGAACCATTTTAAATTGGTTCACCTGTTCTTGCAAGGATAGCTCAAAATCGTCCAGGTAAAATTTTTCTTCCATTGTTCACATGTTTCAGTTAGTAGAGGTAATAAGAGTTAATTTGGTTATTCAAATACAAGCAATTAAGCAATTAAACAAGTCCTGACACCATTCTCACCTTCTGCCGTGGCTGTTGAAGTATTTTATTTTTCAATAAAATATCCTCCAGCATTGATTTTGCTCTTGTATATTGAGACCTGCTGGTACTTTCCTCAATATCAAGTATAGAAGCAATCTCCCGATGAGAATACCCTTCTATGGCATAAAGGTTTAAAACAGTTCTGTATCCCAAAGGCAGCAATCGTATACACTCTACTACCTGTTTTGCCTGCAATAATGAAGGAATATTATCTTCGTTCAAATGCAGCGTGCTGGCGTGAAAAAGATCAACGCTATCACTAAACTTTTTGTTCTTTTTGAGGATATTGATGCAGGTGTGCACAACTATTCTTCTTATCCATCCCTCTAAAGCGCCCTGTCCGCGAAACTGGTGAATCTGCGAGAAAACTTTTATAAATCCTTCCTGCATCATATCTTCGGCATCTTCACGGTTTCGGGCAAAACGATAGCACACCCCTAACATTCGCGGGCTAAAACGATTATACAATACTTCCTGTACGGAAGCATCATTTTTAAGACAGCCCTGAAGCATTTGCTCTTCTGTCATATATTTTATAGCTTGGTTTAACCCTACTAAGATAGGACAAAAACGAACGCTAATCGCTGCTTCCTTAACTAAAAATTATGATTGAATATTTTGAGCGCTTAGAAAGTAAAAGCTTTATAGAAAGATGGCGCCTTATAAAATTAAAATGAGCAGCCCTCGCCAATTATCTCTTTGGCCTTATAAGACTATCGGGGGGATAATGGCTCTCAATATCTTTACGGGTCGTAGCAACCCACTTTTGTATGCCAGCCTTTTGCTCGTCGGATAATCTTGCGTCTGTATGTATGAGGGTGTAAGAGGTAAGAGGCATGTCGCCTGATTTTACTTCTTTACCTATTTCTTCAAGCTTCTTATATTGCTTTCCAATATTATACGATGTAAACTCTGAAAAATTCAATTCATGCTTTCCTTCATCTATATGGCCACTCATAAACCATGCTACGGGCTGGAAATTCGAGTACCATGGATAAGCTGAATTATTACTGTGGCAATCATAGCAAGCAGGCTTTAATGTTTGCATCACACTATCGGGCACGGCATATTTAGTGGTAATATCGTTAGCTACGTTTCCGGAGATATTTTTTTCAGGCCTTATAAACTGAATAATTACCAATATAACAAGTAGTATAATAAGTGTAATCCGTATTATTTTTTTCATGATTGTATGTTACTTAAAAATAGAAGGCTCTCAGGCTTCAAAAGGTGTTGAATCGATTAAAATATTCCCAGTCATTTGTGGGGGAATAGGTAACTCCATCATGGTTAAAATGGTAGGCGCAAGATCTCCTAGTTTGCCCGGCTTAATTTCCCCTTTCCAGTCTTTATCTATGATAAAAAAAGGCACTAAGTTTAAAGTATGTGCAGTATTAGGTGTACCATCGGGATTGATCATATAATCTGCATTACCATGGTCTGCCGTTAAAAAAATAGTATATCCATTCTCAAGGCCCGTTGTTACTACCTGCTCTACACATTTATCAACGGTTTCGGCTGCTTTTATCACCGCATCCCATATACCTGTATGCCCTACCATATCAGTATTTGCATAATTCAGGCAAATAAAATCCGGGGCCTTACTCTTTATCTCCGGTAACAATGCACTGGTAAGTTCATAAGCGCTCATACTGGGTTGAAGATCGTAAGTAGCCACCTTGGGAGATGGAATCATTATCCTGCTTTCTCCTTCAAAGGGAACTTCACGTCCACCGCTAAAGAAAAACGAAACATGAGGATATTTTTCAGTCTCTGCAATCCGTATTTGCTTTTTATTATTTCCTGCCAGTATCTCGCCCAGCGTGTTCACAAGATCATCATTTTCAAAAATTACATTAACATTTTTGAAAGAATGATCGTAGCGGGTCATCGTGGTATAATTTAAATCCAGGGCTTTCATTTCGTATTCAGGAAATGAATTCTGGGTGAGCACCTCGGTAATCTCACGGCAGCGATCTGTACGAAAGTTGAAGCATATAACCGCGTCTCCATCTTTGATTGCCGAACCGGGTGTTGCTTCATTTATAATTGGCAACAGAAATTCATCAGTTATATTATTTTCATAGGAGTGTTCTACCGCTTCCAAAATATTATTGGTAACAGAACCTTTGCGACGAACCAATGCATCGTATGCAATTTTAACACGCTCCCATCTTTTATCACGATCCATAGCATAATACCTCCCCGTAACGGTAGCAATTTTTCCTGTGGTTTTATCGAGATGGTCTTGTAATTCTTTTAAGAAGCCCTCACCACTTTTTGGATCAGTGTCCCGGCCATCAGTAAAGGCATGGACATAAACCGTATCAATATTTTTTTCCTTACAAAGTGAAGTAATTGCTTTAAGGTGATTAATATGTGAGTGAACACCACCGTTGCTAACCAGGCCTAATAAGTGTAGTGGCTTGTTGTTTTCTTTTGCATAATTGAGGCTGGAGAGAAGTATTTCATTTTTTTGAAACTCACCATTTTCAACAGCCACATTTATTCTTTCAAGTTCCTGGTAAACTATTCTTCCTGCGCCAAGGTTCAAATGCCCTACTTCGCTATTGCCCATTTGGCCATCTGGCAAGCCTACTGCTTTACCGCAGGTGACCAATGTTGTATGTGGATATTTTGAATAAAGCGAGCTTACAAAGGGAACGTTTGCATGCTGTATCGCGTCACTATCTTTTACTTTTCCAAGGCCCCAGCCATCCATTATTATTAATATTACTTTCTTTGCTTCCATATTTCAAAGCTAATTATATAGAGTGTAAGTTTATGTAAATTATTTTTTTATGAATCTTTTAATACTATGTGATTGGTACCGTAACGTTATATTGGCACGTTTTTCGCAAAATTTAGTTATTTATAATTATACGCTATGAAACATTTATTACTTTCTATTTTTATTTTTCTTTCTTTTTCCTTCCTCGTATCGGTCTCTTTTACTGAAATTATTGATGCAATTAAAAGAGGCAACGCTGCTGAAGTTTCAAGATTTTTTGACAATACGGTTGAAATTACTTTTCCAGGCAAAAGTAATTCTTATAGTAAAAGCCAGGCAGAACTAGTATTACGTGATTTTTTTTCAAAAAATCCTGCAAAGAGTTTCCAGGTAATCCATAAAAGTGAAAATGAAGGATCTCAATATTGTATAGGTAATTTAGAAACTAATAACGGAATATTCCGTACGACTATTTATATGAAGCAAAAGGGGGATAAGCAGGTTGTGCAGGAACTTCGTTTTGAACGATAAATAAATTATTCCCTTGATTTTATAAGCCTGGTTTATCCGGGCTTTTTTATTTTATAAATCAGTACTTATCACCTGCATTTAATATTTTTGTTTTATGTCTTATGATCAGCAATTAACTCAATTTATTACCAATGCACTGGCCGAAGATATTGGCGACGGCGACCATTCAACCCTTGCCTGTATAGACGCCGAAACAAAAGGTAAGGCGATTCTAAAAATTAAAGCACCGGGAATTCTTGCGGGTGTCGAGGTAGCTGAAAAAATATTTAATCATGCAGAACCTTCATCGAAATTAAAAAAAATAAAAAGTGATGGTGACAGCATGCGTGCGGGCGAGATCGCGTTTGAAGTCGAGGCAAAAATTCATACAATCCTTACATGCGAGCGACTGGTACTTAATTGCATGCAGCGAATGAGTGGCATTGCCACGCTAACAAGGAAATATGTCGAAAAGCTCAATGGCTATTCTACTAAATTACTTGACACCAGGAAAACAACTCCGAACTTTAGATTACTGGAAAAAGAAGCCGTTAGGATCGGAGGTGGATTAAATCATCGGTTCGGATTGTATGACATGATCATGCTTAAAGATAACCACATAGACTATTGCGGCGGTATAGAGAAAGCTATATTAAAGGCATGGCAATATGTTCAGAAAAAAAAAACCGGTTTGCAAATTGAAGTTGAAACACGAAACCTGGATGATGTTAAAACAGTAATGAAGGTGGGTAAAGTAAACCGTATTATGCTCGACAACTTTAGCCCCGAACAGATATCAGAAGCATTGAAAATAATAGAAGGCAAATACGAAACAGAAGCCAGTGGAGGAATCAATTACGAAAATATTGAATCGTATGCTGCCACAGGCGTTGATTTCATTTCCAGCGGCGCAATTATTCACCAGGCAAGGAGCCTGGATCTAAGTCTGAAGGCGGAAATAAAACAATAATATGTCTAAGAAAAAGTTATATAATCAGGGCATCGTTTATTCTACTGATCCGGATATGAAAATCTCTGGAGAGCAAGAAAAAGAAGCCGAAACATTGCCAGCTAAAGATCAGCTACTTATTGTGCGGCTGGATGCTAAACAAAGGGGAGGAAAGGTGGTTACTTTGATAGACGGCTTCTTCGGGGCCAATGCGGATCTTGAAAGTCTTGGCAAGAAATTAAAATCATACTGTGGCACCGGCGGCTCTGTAAAAAACAATGAGATATTAATACAAGGAGATAACCGCGAAAAAGTATGGCAGTGGTTGCAAAAAAACGGGTATCTTAAAACGAAAAAAATGTAAACACGTTGGACAACATTTTTTTCTCAAAAAGTTGTAAGAAAGGTATCGGGATTAATTGTTAACTTTTAGTCGTTTTAATCTCGACATCATTTTTACCTTTTCTTTAGTTTTTAATAACTTTATAATAACCTACAGGATTATGATTTCAAAAATATCAGAAGGCGTAACCATTAGCGTTGAAACTTTTTATCAGCCTGAATATAGTAACCCGGTAACAAACGAGTTCATGTTTGCCTATCGCATTACTATTGAAAACAACAATACGTTCCCGGTTCAATTGCTCAGAAGGCACTGGTATATTTTTGACAGTAATTCCGAATATCGGGAAGTAGAAGGTGAAGGTGTTATAGGAGTTCAGCCAAAAATAAATTCTGGCGAAAAATATCAATATGTGAGTGGATGTAATTTACGGAGTGAACTGGGAAAAATGCACGGAATTTATTTTATGGAGAATAGCAATAACAAACAAACTTTCCTTGTAAATATCCCTGCGTTTGAAATGGTAGTGCCTTTAAAATTAAATTAGGACCTGGGCTTATATTTTGATTTTTCTAAAATTTCCCGCGCTTCCATATTCATTAAATCTGTCAACTTCGTTTCCGGAAATTTTTCCATGTACTTTTTCACGATTTGTAAACCGGTAAAGCTACCGAGATTGCCCGGTGAATCTTCGCCAAATTCCTGCGTTTTAGGACTCTCGCCTATATAGTTTTTCACAATGTTTTGTTCAGCATTATTCAGTAAGTCATTGTTTAAAAAGAAATCCCAGATCACTGCTTCATTAGTATAAGAATCTTTCAATTGTTTTTCAGTATAACAAATACAACGATACTCCGGTGTATAAGGCAAAAATTTTGTAAGAAGAAATAATCGCTTTCCTTTTTCAATCATCTGCTCAATGAGCGCTTTACCCCTGCTTCGATCGGGATAGAGGTCATCAATTATATTTCTCATACTATTAACAGCAATGTGCTCCGGATCAAAATTATTAGAAAGATAATCCGGGTATTGCTCCTGCCCTTCGGCGCTTTTATAAAATGAAAAGTTTTTTCCGAGATGAAGTTGCAACCCGATTCCTAATCCTTCCGAAGTAAGGATATCGCCTTGTGTGCCGAAAGGAAGTCTCAAAATTTGCATTAATAGGGCCGATAAATGTTATTACAGACTGCGGTAATTTATAATTCGGGGAAATAATATTTTACATATTTCAACCCTTGTTTTATCTCTTCATTTTCTTTGCTGAAATCCTTAAAAATTTTATCCGATGAATCTTTAATGGGCATATAATCTCTAATAAATAGCCGGACGGCATTGTCCTGGGCATTTAAAGGAATCAATAAACTATCCATATCAAGCCCGAGAATATTTTCCACGAAATCCGGAGTGAAGCGGGGATATTTTTTTAGAATTTGCTGCAGGGAAGCAGCAACATTATTTGTATCAATTGCAAAAAAATCCTGCTCAAATCTTTTGCTTTCCAAATTGACTTTTATATTAGAAACGTCCGGAATATTTTTATTGCTTTTACATGAAAACAAAATAATTGTACTGAAAACAAGAATGGATATTTTATACATTTTAAGAAACGGATTGGCTTTTTTGAAAATACTTTAAATATTTATTCAACTAATTTTGCAACATGAAAATTATCATTTCGCAGCAAAATTATCATATTGGCAATTTTGAAAGTAACACCAATAAAATTATTGAGGCAATAAAATTTGCTAAAATTGAAAATGCGGACCTCATTGTTTTCAGCGAAATGTCTGTATGCGGTTATCCTGCAAGAGATTTTATGGACTTCAATGATTTTGTAAACAAGTGTTATGAAAGCATTGATACCATTAAACAACACGCCGATACAATTGGCGTAATTGTAGGCGGGCCGGACAGAAACCCGGTGAGAGAAGGTAAAGATCTTTTTAATGCTGCATTTCTGTTATACGAAAAAGAAATTAAAGGAATTGCGCACAAAACCTGTCTCCCCAATTATGATGTATTTGACGAATACCGGTATTTTGAACCAGCCTTCACCTGGAATATTATTGAATTCAAAGGGAAAAAAATTGCGCTCACGATTTGTGAAGATATCTGGAACCTCGGGGACAATCCTCTCTACCGTATATGCCCGATGGATATACTTATGGAGCAACATCCGGAAGTTATGATTAATATTTCCGCTTCGCCATTTGACTATACCCATATTGAAGATAGAAAAGCAATAATAAAGGCCAATGTATTAAAGTACAAGCTTCCGCTAATCTATTGTAATGCTGTTGGGAGCCAAACGGAAATTGTTTTCGACGGAGCATCATTAGTATTTGACAAGAGTGCAAACCTGTGTGTTCAATTGCCGCAATTTAAAGAAGAAACTTTTGCAATTACGTTAAATGATGATGGCACTATTGATAAGCCAGTAAAGGAACCTGCTGCTACCGCACCAAGTGAACCGGAGCCATTGCATTTTACCGCTGAGCTAAATATTTCGCAGGTTTACGACGCTATAATTTTGGGCATAAGTGATTATTTTAAAAAAATGGGCTTTACAAAAGCCATTATCGGCAGCAGTGGTGGAATAGACAGCGCTGTTACTTTAGCCCTGGCATGTAAAGCCCTGGGTAGTGAAAATGTGAGAGCGATTTTGATGCCATCGGAATTTTCAACAGGCCATTCAGTTAATGATGCGGAACAGTTGAGTAAAAATTTGGGCAATCCTTATGACATCATTCCTATAGAGAAGATATACAATGAATTTCTTAATCAATTGAAGCCTGTTTTTAAAGACTCACCCTTTGGCTTAGCCGAAGAAAATATCCAAAGCCGAACACGTGGAAATTTGCTTATGGCCATTGCGAATAAGTACGGCTATATTCTGTTAAACACCTCTAACAAAAGTGAGCTCGCAACGGGGTATGGAACGCTTTACGGGGATATGGCGGGAGGCCTTGGCGTGTTAGGAGATTGCTACAAGATGCAGGTGTACGAATTGGCAAAATATATTAATTCAAAGAAGGAAATTATTCCGGCTAATATCATTTCAAAAGAACCTTCTGCTGAATTGAGGCCGGACCAAAAAGACAGCGATAGCCTTCCGCCCTATGAAATTCTTGATAAAATTTTATATCAATATATAGAAAGAGTAAAGGGGCCAAATGAAATTAAGGCACAGCAATACGATCCCGTAATGGTTGATCGAATATTGAGAATGGTAAATATCAATGAATATAAACGTAACCAGTTTTGCCCGGTAATCCGTATTTCGCCCAAAGCTTTTGGTGTGGGAAGAAGAGTACCAATAGTCGCAAATTATTTAAGTTGAATTATTTAATGAAGTATTTTAAACAGAAACCTACTGAGCGATTTTAAGCAAATTTTTTAAAAGATAAATCTTAAATTGCTTGATTAGTTTGTATCAAAAATATTTTAATAACTTTTTATGGAAGCATACATAGTAGCAGGTTTCAGAACAGCGGTAACAAAATCAAAAAGGGGAGGATTTAGGTTCTATCGCCCTGATGATTTGGCAGTTGATGTGATAAAGGGACTAATGGCAACGGTGCCCGAACTTGACAGTAAAAGAGTAGACGACCTGATCGTCGGCAACGCTGTACCAGAAGCTGAGCAAGGCTTACAGGTTGGACGCATGATAAGTGTGAGAGCACTTGGAATTGAAGTTCCCGGCATGACCGTGAACCGCTATTGTGCAAGCGGGTTGGAAACTATCGCTATCGCCACCGCTAAAATAAGGAGCGGCATGGCTGATTGTATTATAGCCGGCGGCACAGAGAGTATGACAATGGTGCCCACCTCAGGATGGAAAACGGTACCAGCATACTCCGTAACATCAGAAACACCGGATTATTATTTGGGAATGGGTTTAACGGCAGAAGCAGTGGCCAAAGAATATGAGGTTACAAGAGAACAGCAGGATGAATTTAGTTTACATTCCCATAAAAAAGCGCTCAATGCTATTACTAACGGATATTTCAAAAGCGGAATTCTCCCAATGCCTGTTGAAGAAATTTATGTTGACGAAAATGGCAAAAGAAAAAAAAGAAATTTTGTTGTTGACACTGACGAAGGTGTGCGTGCTGATACCTCAATAGAAGCGTTGGCCAAATTAAAACCAGCTTTTGCATTAGGTGGCACGGTTACCGCAGGCAACTCATCTCAAACAAGTGATGGAGCTGCCTTTGTAATTGTCATGAGCGAAAAGATGATGAATGAACTTAACTTAAAACCTATAGCAAAATTAGTTGCGTGTGTAAGCGCGGGTGTTCATCCGCGGGTAATGGGCATTGGCCCGGTGGAGGCTGTACCAAAAGTTTTAAAACAGGCAGGCATGAACCTTTCACAAATTGATCTGGTTGAATTAAATGAAGCATTTGCATCTCAAGCGCTGGCAGTTATTAAAACATTGGATCTTGATCCAGATAAAGTGAATATTAATGGGGGCGCTATCGCTTTAGGCCATCCGCTCGGATGTACCGGCGCCAAGTTGACTATCCAGCTTATAAATGATATGAAAAGGCTCGATAAAAAATATGGAATTGTAACGGCTTGCGTTGGCGGCGGGCAGGGCATTGCAGGTGTTATTGAGAATTTGTAAAAGGCCCAATTCCCATATACCCAGGCACTAAGTCCGTCAATGGAGGTAGAGGCTTTTAATAATCATACTCTCTTCGCGCAGCATTCCAGCGTATTCCAATTCCAAACATACTTTTGTTCTCAAGGCCAGTGTATTTCCTGTATAAATAGGAACCTTCAATAAATAAGTTTTCCCGCAACTCGTACGATAATACGAATGAGGCATTAAAGACTTTTACTTTATTCCCGCTGCCCACATCAAATCCATAATCCTTAGTGCGTGTTGTGTACAACTCAAAAGGGTTGCTGCCAAAATTTTGGCCCAATGAATCGAGGCCCTGGTAATAATAAATTCCCCTTGCATTTATGTACCATTTAGGCGCCGGTTGATATTTCAATATGCCGATAAACTCCTGGAAGTTGGCTCCCAGTGGATGTGCCAGCGGCTGGTTGTAATGTGTGTAATTAGCAACAGAATCATAATGTGCGTAAGTGAATGGCCGTGTTCTGTTGATTTCAAATTGCAGGTCAAGATTTTTTAAATTGAAAGCATCAACATATTTTCCTCCAAGCTGGTATGCAAATTTATTCGCCCAAAAGCCATCATTCTTTGTAATCTCATTTGCAATAAATTCATCAAGCAGCAACTGTCCATATAGTTGGAAGTGATGTGCAAAATTTATTTTAAAATCAATGCCCGCAACCGCATTATCCGGGCTCCCAACAGTGCCCTCAACATGCCTGAGAAAAATAATAGGATTCAGGTATTCAAAATCAAACCTGTTCTTTCTTCCAAAGACTACTCCTTCAAACAAACCTACATTTAGCCATTTTGTGATGTTCATACTCAGATGATGCATGGCCGCATACTTACGATCGAGCAGGTTATCGCCATTCTTTACAAATTGCGGCATCAGCTCCATAAAAATATTTTCGTAATTGAATTTCCATATTCTTGTATTGAGCTTAAGAAATAGATAACTGTCCCCGAAGTCACTTAAAAAAAGGCTTCTGTAACCGTTTCCGAGAAAGTTTTTATCGTAGCCAAACTGTATGTCAATGTACTTTGTGGCACTAAAAGTAATGTAACCTCTTGCATCAAAATAATCAAAAGCTGTTGTTTTAAAATCCTTGTAATAACCTACACCGGGCACAGCATGGAATTGATTAACCCTGCTTTGAAAAAATTGCGGACCACGCTCCTGGTTGTCTGTAATCGTTGTAGAAAAACCAATTCTGTTTGCAATCATGCCTCTAGCCGTTATTCCCCGTTTATTGTAAAAGATAGTTTCATCATTAGAAGATTCTTTACTAAATTGAAATGACAAAACAGGATTTACAGCCAGAAAAAAGTCCTTCACGTTTACCTCGAGCAGGTTAGGTTTAGTTGTGTAGAAAGCATTTAGAATTGGCTTTTTGCTCAAAAAGCTTTCCTTCGAACCCGTAACCCATTCTGAGCTATTCATGAGAATACTTTGAATATTGTATTTATCAATGCTGCTAAGGTTCAGGCCAGCCCATTTTTGCGCATCGTCACCGGTAAGCGAATTGGAATATCCAAGGGTTGCGCTGTCGAAGTATTCGGTCTCGGCAACAATTGCTTTCCTGCTATAAGGTTTTATTGTTGAATAGTTGAGGTCAGTAAAATTTCCTTGTTTTATTTCAAGCCTGTCAATAAACTGGTATTCTTTCGAACCTTCGGGGAGATAAGTAGTCTGGGCAGATGAAATGAATGGACAAATAAATATAAGCAGTGCGGCGAGGCCTTTTAAAATTTGCATTGGGTTTTGGGTCTTTATTATTTAATTTCAAGATATGCAAAATTATCTTTTAAAAGAGATTTCGATAGTCAACGAAGGTAAAATCGAGGAAAAAGATATTTATCTTAAAAATGGGCGTATTGAAAGAATAGGAAATGCAATACAGGTGAAAGAAAAAGTTATTGAAATCGACGGTTCGAAGAAACATTTATTCCCGGGTGTTATAGATGACCAGGTTCACTTTCGGGAACCAGGCCTTACCCACAAGGCAACGATATATTCCGAAAGTAAAGCGGCTATAGCTGGCGGTATTACTTCATTTATGGAAATGCCCAATACTATTCCCAATGCACTTACTGGAAAATTATTGGAAGAAAAATATGTAATTGCTGCTAATAGTTCATTAGCTAATTACTCCTTTTATATGGGGACAAGCAATGATAATGCTGATGAAGTTTTAAAAATGAATGCAAGAAAAAAAGAGGTTTGCGGGGTAAAAATATTTATGGGATCAAGCACCGGTAATATGCTGGTTGATGATGAACATTCCCTCAATAAAATATTTAGAGAAAGTGAACTGCTCATCGCTACGCATTGTGAGGATGAAAAAATTATCAAAGAAAATTACAGCAAAATAAAAAAAGAAAAGCAGGAACTTTCTCCTTCCGACCACCCAATCATAAGGGACGAAAATGTCTGTTATAAATCTTCGTCATTGGCAGTTTCATTGGCACAAAAACACGGGAGCCGACTGCATGTGCTCCACATCTCTACCGAAAAAGAGTTAGAATTATTTTCTAATGAAATCCCACTTGCTGAAAAGAAAATAACGGCCGAGGTATGTGTACATCATTTGCATTTTACCTCGGAAGATTATGAACAGCTTGGCTATTTAATCAAATGCAACCCTGCCATTAAAGATCCAAAAAACAAACCTGAGCTTTGGAAGGCTTTATTGGATAACCGCCTGGATGTAATTGCGACAGATCATGCACCACACACGCTGGAAGAGAAGCAAGGTCCTTATGAACATGCACATTCCGGTTTGCCATTGGTTCAACATGCGCTGCCACTGATGCTTGCCTACTTTAAAGAAGGCAGAATATCCCTGGAAAAGGTTGCGGAGAAAATGAGCCATTCCGTTGCAGAGTGTTTTAAAATTGATAACAGAGGTTATATACGCGAAGGATACTTTGCTGACCTTGTTGTGGTAGATCTCAACGAAAAAAATACCGTAAGTAAAAGTAACATTTTATACAAATGCGGTTGGAGCCCGATGGAAGGATATACTTTTCCTGCAGTGATTGCCTACACTTTTGTTAACGGACATTGTGTATATGTGCATAACAAAGATTATGGAAATACTTCCTGGGATGAATCTGTTAAAGGGCAAAGACTTCTTTTTTCACATTAGGTTTTTTACGATGTAATGATCATTTATTAATTATGAAATTTCCCGGCGACGCACGGGGTCAACAACTATGATAACGGACAAAACCACATTAAACGATCTTTCAATTTTCAATCACGAGGAGGAATTTTCAATCTTTGATAAATTGAATTTTACAAGAACGGTTGGTGGAAAGGAAAGCTTAAAAAATATTTTCAGCAAATCCCTCACAGATATTGTTTCGATCCAAAATGTTCAGAAGATTCTGCAACTGCTCATTGAGAATGAAGATAAATGGCCACTCATAATAAGCAATGGATCTGTATTAATGATCTATAAATTTTATGAAAGTACCATAGATCAAATTCCCGCGAGGCCTACTATCTCAACCGCGTATTTCTATAAAATATTTCACGCTCCCGATTACTCTTTAGTAAAATATTCTGCCGGTCATGCCTTTGATTTTCTGAAAGGGTTACAACAAATAATTGACAGTTTTTTAAATGTTGATGCTCCGGATAATTTCAAAATATTATTAGAGAAAATAAAAGTGAGAATGGACAAACAGCAGCTTAATAATATTCTGTCAAGAAAAAAATTTGGAGATCTTTCTATGGCAGAAATGCTGGGTTTCGCAGGTTTCATAAGATATCACTACAAACAAAATTTTTTTGAGCTCATAGAAATGTATTATCAAATGGACGCCTGGTATGGGATGGCTATGGCTGTTAAAAAATTTGATTTGGTGTTTCCTGAATTTTCACCGTCTGAAGAACCGCAATTAGAAGCAAGCGGGCTCTATCACATTTTGCTTCCTTCGCCCGTTGCGTATAATGTTGAATTGAATCCAAAGCACAATTTTATTTTTTTGACAGGAGCTAACATGGCAGGCAAAAGTACCTACATCAAAGCTGTGGGGGCAGCGGTTTTTTTGGCGCATATTGGCATGGGCGTGCCTGCAAAGTCGATGAACTTATCCGTATTCGACGGGCTGTTGAGCAATATAAATGTCGTGGACAATGTGTTTAAGGGCGAAAGTTTTTTTTATAATGAAGTACAAAGAATAAAAAATACCATAATAAAAATAAATGATGGCAGAAAGTGGCTCATTCTTGTTGATGAATTATTTAAGGGAACTAACATAAAAGATGCCTTGAAATGCAGCACAGTGGTTATTGAAGGGCTTATCAAAATAAAAAGCACTCTCTTTATTTTATCCACCCATTTATATGAAATAGGCGAAGAGTTAAAAAAATATAATAACATAGATTTCAAATATTTTGAAACCGACGTGAGCAATGGCCAACTTGTATTTAATTATAATCTGAAAGATGGCATAAGCAACGACCGCATTGGCTATTTAATATTACAACGAGAAGGGGTTGTTGATATGCTGGAGAAATTATGATTCAGTTTCAAACCCTGCCACTTGCTGCAAGGCTTTTCGATATTCATTGTTATAATAATTTTTTGGCTAATTTCAATTCTTATGTTAGTCAAAACTTTTGGCAGTGCTGTTTATGGGGTAGAGGCAATATCAATTACCGTTGAAGTGAATGTGAGCAGCGGAAAATTTACGTCCATTGTAGGGCTTGCGGACAATGCTGTGAAAGAAAGCCTTGAGCGTATGGAAAGCGCGATCAAAACAAATGGCTATCATTTTCCCCGAACTAAAGTGGTTGTCAATTTAGCGCCCGCAGATATTAAGAAGAGCGGTACTGCATTTGACCTTCCTATAGCAATTGGAACATTAGGGGCAAGCGAACAATTGGAAAATCCTGAAAAACTTATTGATTACGTGATCATGGGTGAGCTTAGCTTAGACGGTACCGTTAGGCCCATAAAAGGGGCGCTACCAATTGCTATACAGGCGCGAAAAGAACATTTCAAAGGCCTTATACTTCCAAAAGAAAATGCACGTGAGGCAGCCATGGTAAACAACCTGAACGTGTATGGAGTTGGCCATATCAATGAAGTGATTGATTTCTTCATTGATGAAAACTCAATTAAACCAACTGTTGTAAATACACGCGAAGAATTTGCCAGTGCTCAAAGCGATTTTGAAATAGATTTTTGTGATGTGAAGGGGCAGGAAAACATTAAGCGTGCTTTGGAAATTGCGGCAGCCGGCGGACACAATGCGATATTGATTGGCCCGCCCGGCGCCGGAAAAACGATGCTGGCAAAGCGATTGCCTACTATTCTTCCACCTCTTACTTTGTTGGAGGCATTAGAAACAACCAAAATACATAGTGTAGCGGGAAAGCTTCCAGAAAACGCAACCCTGATTTCCCGACGTCCATTTCGTTCTCCGCATCATACTATTTCCGATGCAGGATTGGTTGGCGGCGGCGGTATTCCTCAACCAGGAGAGATTTCATTGGCGCATAACGGCGTTTTGTTTTTAGACGAATTGCCAGAGTTTAAAAGAACTGTTTTAGAAGTAATGAGGCAACCGATGGAAGAAAGAAAAATTATTATTTCCAGGGCAAAAGTTGCATTGGAATTTCCTGCAAGCTTCATGCTTATTGCATCTATGAATCCATGCCCGTGCGGCTATTATAATCATCCGGAGAAAGAGTGTACCTGCCCTCCGGGGGCTGTTCAAAAATATCTGAACAAAATTTCAGGGCCTTTGTTAGATAGAATTGATTTACACGTTGAAGTAACTCCCGTTGCATTTAGCGAATTGTCATCAACGCAGAACTTTGAAAAAAGTGAAAGCATAAGAGAAAGGGTTATCAGGGCTACTCAAAAGCAAGCAGAACGTTTCAAAGATAGCCCCGGCGTTTACACAAATGCGCAGATGAGCAGTAAGATGCTCAAGGAAATTTGCGTAATAACGCAGGTTGGTTCCAATCTTTTAAAAATAGCGATGGAGCGATTAAATCTTTCTGCCCGTGCTTACGATAGAATATTAAAAGTAAGTAGAACAATTGCTGACCTTTCTGGTAGCGATGATATAAAACCGGAGCATCTTGCTGAAGCAATACAGTACAGAAGCCTCGACCGCGAAGGATGGGCCGGCTAAAAAACATTCGGAAAATCTAAAACTCCCAAATGTTTTTTGCCTGGCTTGAACTCAACCCCTCAATTGAATTTACTTTAAGAAATAGTCAGTTTGGCATTTTTATATCTTTTACTCATTCCTATTTTTGCGTCGGTTGATAGCCGTCTGTAAGCGTTTTCATAAATGCCACAATTTGCTTTTCCTCTTGTGGAGTTAACCGAAGATCTCCAAGTTCCTCGTCGTTTACATTTCCGCCGACTTCAGGCACAACACCTTCTCGGTCTCTGGTGTTATAAAAGTGAACCACTTCTTCAAGTGTCTTGAAAACCCCATTGTGAAAATATGGCGCCGATACTGCAATATTTCGAAGAGTTGGCACTTTGAATTGGCCTCCGTTTTCCGGAAGATTTTTAGTGGTTTCACCCAAGCCATAATCAATAAATCCTCTTCCCTGGGGATTAAATTTTGAAGGCAAATCATAAAACTTATTATTTGGATTGGCCGGAACACCTATATTGTCATAAGTGAAATCGGTAAATAAAATTTTGCCGGATGTTTCATCAGGATCGGTTAAATGACAATTTGAACACATGGCCTTCGAAGTAAATAATTCTAATCCTTTCCGCTCGTCATTACTCAATTTGGCTCTTCCTTTTAAATAGTAATCGTATTTGGAAGAAAACAAATTAAATGGTGGAGTTCGTTCAAAAGCTGCAATAGCATCAGTCACGTTGTTTAAAACGGTTTCAGGATCATTATTGCTGCCATAAATACGTACATAGTCCTTATAATAAGCGGCTGCATGAATTCTTGAAGCAAGCATTGGCTTATCGCTAAGGTTCATTTCAATAATATTAAAAAATGGCAGCTTTGCCTGATCTTCCAGGGAATTCACCCGGCCATCCCAAAAAAAACCGCCTTCAAAGGTTTCATCTGCTGCGTCGTAATGAAGCGCCGGCGCATACATTGCGTATGTGAGTGACATTGAATTTCGCTTTCCAAACAAACCGGCTACTGCGCCCGGTGACGTACTTAAATGATTTGGGTCACTAAATGCTGTTGCGGGATCATGACAGCTTGAACATGATTGACCCACCGGTTCCGATAAATGAGCATCAAAAAATATTTTTTGTCCCAATTCCGCCTTCGATTTAGGAGGAATATAAGATTCGTCACCTTTTGAACACTGCGAAAAGAATAATACAAGCCCAAGAAATCCCGACAACTGATAAATTTTCTTCATAAACCATTGATTTGAATTAATAGAATTAAGTTTTGACGATGTTATTAACTTGGGGAGAATGAGGAAATTATTCTAAGATATTTGGACGCAGATAACTTTAAGGAAAAGTCCTACAAGAATAAGCAATTGTTTTATTCCTTGCAAGGAATCTTCAGAATTTCTTCAGATTATATACAGAATTTCTTCAGAATTCAATCAAAAGTGATAAAAAGCTCTTACAAAGAGTTATATGTTTCCAAAAGTTGTTATCTAAATTTGCCTAATGAAATTATTAATCTCGTATTTAAAGCCATATAAATGGCTTATTGCTTTAGCACTTGTTCTTGCATCGATAAACCAGGTGTTTTCAATGCTTGATCCGTATTTTTTTGGTAAAATGTTGCAAACGTTTGGGGTTCACCCGCACCAGGTTGGATTTTATGATAGCAAAAATGTGTTTCACCCGACTGGGACAAGATCAAAAAACGATTTTATCTGGGGAGTGATGAAATATTTGGGAATACTGGTCAGTGTCGCCATGGTCTCACGCATTGCTAAAGCTTTCCAGGATTATTTTTCTAGTGTGGTCGTTCAAAAATTTGGCGCCAGCCTTTTTACAGATGGGCTCAAGCATTCTTTGAAACTGCCTTACCAGGATTTCGAAGACCAGCGAAGTGGCGAAACGCTTAGTATTCTCACCAAGGTACGCCTGGATACAGAAAAATTCATACTTTCCTTTATTAATGTCTTATTCGGGCTTTTTATAGGGGTTGTATTTGTTTCCATTTACGCGTTTAACCTGCATTGGTCCATAATGCCGGTATTTTTGGGAGGCATTGTTTTACTGTCAGTTCTTACAAGTTTCCTGAGCAGGCGGGTAAAAATTATACAAAAAACTATAGTAAAGGAAACCAATGCTTTGGCTGGAAGCACTACGGAAAGCCTGCGAAATATTGAATTGGTTAAAAGTCTCGGACTCACCGACCAGGAGGTAAAAAGATTAAACAACAATACATTTAAGATCCTTAACCTGGAAATAAAAAAGGTAAAAAGTATACGTAGCATCAGCTTCATCCAGGGAACTTGTGTAAACGCGTTGCGGCAAGGAATTATGTTTGTGCTTATGTACCTGGTATTCGGCAATATTTTAATGGCAGGCCAACTTGTAACATTAATGTTTTATTCATTTTTCATTTTCGGGCCTCTGCAGGAAATTGGGACAATCATTCTTAACTATCGCGAAGCGGAGGCCTCCTTGAACAATTTTCATGAGTTGATGAAAAAGTCCCCTGAGATAAAACCTGCCAACCCTATTAACCTGGGAAATATCGAAGAACTTGAATTTCTTCATGTAAGGTTTAAACATCAATCTGCGCAACAGCCGGCTTTGGTTGATATAAGCTTCGATGTAAAAAAAGGCGAGACCATCGCTTTTGTCGGGCCTTCCGGTTCCGGAAAAACTACATTAGTTAAATTACTGGTGGGCTTGTATATACCGGAACAAGGCACTATCGAATATAATAACGTGGATAGGGTAGATATTGATTTCGATGTATTGCGCACGCAGATCGGCTTTGTAACACAGGATACCCAGCTTTTTGCCGGCACTATCCGCGAAAATCTGCTCTTTGTAAATCCAACAGCGACGGATGATGAAATATTGGATGTGCTCAAAAAAGCATCTTGCAATACTTTGCTTGCCAGGGCAGATAATGGCCTCGATACTTTAATCGGGGAAGGTGGTGTAAAAGTTTCGGGTGGAGAAAAGCAGCGGCTGTCAATTGCGAGGGCACTATTGAGGCATCCTCATTTACTAATTTTTGACGAGGCAACTTCTTCACTCGATTCCCTTACCGAAGAAGAAATTACAAACACGATCAAGGAAGTATCATCTCAGCAGGAACAAATTACTGTTTTGATTGCCCATCGCTTAAGCACTATTATGCATGCTGATAGGATTTATGTTTTGGAAAAGGGTGAGATAGTGGAAACCGGAACACATGAGAGCCTTGTATCGCAAATGGGCCTTTATTATGCAATGTGGCGCCAGCAAATCGGCGAAAGGAAAAAATTGACCGCGGTGCCGTCTCTTAATTAAAAAGCCAAAAGGACATAGCTGCATCACCTGAACTACGGTAATAGTTGTATTTATCACATAATCTGGCACAAAATGGTTGCTATTTTCAATTCGTGTGTAATACCTTCGCGGAATGATTCAAGTGGAAAAGAAACCAAAACCAAATTTTATTTGGAGCGTATTAACGATGCGATGCCCAAGATGCAGAAGGGGAGATATGTTCAGGCATTCTAATCCATTTAAAAAACTTAAGCTCTCATATATCCTGAACATGTACGATCACTGCCCGGTGTGCAGGCAAAAATTTGATCTCGAACCTGGCTTCTGGTACGGAACGGGTTACGTGAGCTATGCGTTAGCGGTGGCAATTTCCGGAATCACCTTTATTGCATGGTGGATCATCATAGGTATATCCACTGAAGATAACAGAATCTTCGGCTGGCTTATATTCAACTCGGTTTTGTTAGTGGTTGTTCAGCCCTGGCTTATGCGATTTAGCAGGGTAGTTTATCTTTTGTTTTTTGTAAAATATAATGAGAATTACGAAACCGAGGACACCATTGTTTTTGATCAATGATCCATTGTATCTCTCGCCGGTAAGTTCAATCCAGTGAATTTTTGTTAAACCCGGAAGAGGCGCTTTTGGCAACCGTATTTTGATCTAATTCAAATCTTTTCTTGTGGTGTTGATTTTTTTTCTCTATTTTCGTCTCGGTTTTTCATAGGATATTGGATTTTAAAGCGGGACTAGATTTTTATCTGGGTCCCTTTTTTATTTTATAGAGGTTCTGAAGCAGGATCAATTTTTCCTTAGCACCCCATCCCTGGTTACATTTATTAAATTCTCTTCGAGCAGGAAATTCAATATTTTTTTTATTTTATTATGATTGAAAGCCGGTAACATTTTAAGCAACTGATCAGTTTTCATCTCAGTATTAGAAATAATATTCAGAATCCCGTCGCTAATTCTTTTAAATTCTTCACTTGTAATAGTAACGGTTTTGGTACGCAGGCAGTTATCACAGACACCGCATTGTCTTACAGAGGTGTCATCAAAATATCTTGCTATCATTTTACTTCTGCAGGTGTAACTTTCTCTTATATATTCACTCATGGCCGCTAAACGCTTTTCAAAGGCTTTTTTTCGTCTCAGTATATTTTTTTCGTTTATCACAAGATCGTCAGCGCTTACTCGGTTTTCGAGAAAAGTTATTTGCGGTTTTTCATTTTGGGGAACATAGTCAATGATGTCAAATTTCTTAATTTCTTTGAGGTTAGAAATCAGTGCATCTTTTGGTAGAGTTAAAAATTTTGCTAGTTCAGCCTCTCGTATTGGTGTGGGATAATCAAAAATTCCATCATAAGATCTAAGCAAGCCCTTAATAACCGACTCAAATTGTGGAAAGCTCTTTTCAAATTCTTCTATTTCTGATTTTGATGCGCAGAAAACTATAGTTGCGGGGGAAAAAAACTGATCATTGTAGTTTATTAATTCTTCCTGCTCAAGTAATTTTAGAACGTTAATGACTGTAAACGCATCCAGCTTAAATTTTTTTACAAAGTCATTTATATCAAAATCAAATGAAAGCCCCTCGCCGCTGCCTGATGGCAACTGGAGATAATTCACAAGAGCCTGGTAAATTGTTTTGACCATCTTTTTTGAAGGAAAGCGTACCTCAGATTTTTTTTTAAGATCTTCAAGTTCGGTATCATTAAAAAAAAGGACGGCATATGCTTTCTTTTCATCTCTTCCGGCACGTCCTGCCTCCTGGTAATAATTCTCCAGTGCGTCCGGAACATCATAGTGAATTACGGCTCTTACATCAGGCTTGTCAATACCCATTCCAAATGCATTGGTGCAGGCAATTACACGTGTTCTATTTTGAAGCCAATCTTCCTGCCTGCTATTACGATCGTCATTCGATAACCCGGCATGGTAATGATTTGCAGAAATACCATTGAGTTTTAAAAGCTCCGCAATTTCCTTGGTTCTTTTGCGGCTTTTGCAATAAACAATACCACTTCCGGGTATCTTTTTTAGAATATCAATCATTTTATTTTGCCTGGAAGAAAGTTGAAACACGCTATAGGAAAGGTTTGCCCGTTCGAATGAAGTATGAAACTTTCTGTAACCTTTAGTAAAGGAAAGCTTGTCGCAAATATCTTCCTGCACTTCTGCCGTTGCAGAAGCCGTGAGTGCTAAAATCGGAATGTTGCTCAACTGCTCCCGGATCAAAGCTATTCGTAAATATGGTGGCCGGAAATCATATCCCCATTGGGACACACAATGTGCTTCATCAACGGCCAGGAGATTAATTTTCATTTCAGGTAAATACTCGAGAAATAAGTCTGTCTCCAGCCGTTCCGGAGATACATATAAAAATTTGAAATTTCCATAAGCCGCATTTCTTAAGGTGCTTTTTACAGCCTGGTAGTTCATGCCCGAGTATATGGATAAAGCCGGTATTCCTTTGTTTTTTAAATTGGCAACCTGGTCTTTCATTAATGCAATCAGAGGACTTACCACAAGGCAAATACCTTCTGTCGCCATCGCAGGCACCTGGAAACAAATAGATTTACCTCCGCCTGTGGGCATCAGCGCAAGGGTATCATGACCTTCCATAATGGAAAGAATGATTTCTTCCTGCATTGGCCTAAACTTATCGTAACCCCAATACTTTCCCAAAACCTCTGCAGGATTGCGTGTGTATTTCGTTATATCATTGGCCTCGAGACTCATATTTATCTGCTATTCATAATTTTCCTATTGACATAAAAGTAAAGAGGAATTCAATAGGGAAAATGACTAAATCTTTTTTGAAGATCATAAAATGCAGCACCAGGTTTCAGAAAAATAATTAGTTACAGTAAGCATTCTTTACATGCATTATTTTTACCCAAACGTGCATATTGTATGGAAATTGATTTTACACTTGATAAAATTGGTGCTGCCGCAAGGCAATTTCTTAATTATGGTTTCGGCAATAAGATATTTACGTTTTCAGGGGATCTTGGTGCCGGAAAAACTACATTTATAGATTCTGTGTGTAAAGAAATGGGCGTGATTGAAAAAGTGACCAGTCCTACCTACTCAATCATACACGAATACCTGACAAGGGATAAAAAAATAATTTATCACATGGATTTTTACAGGCTCAAAAGTATCGAAGAAGCAATAGATACCGGAGTGGAAGACTGCATTTTGAGCGGTGAATTTTGCATGATTGAATGGCCCTCCAAAGTCGGCGATATTCTGCCGGAACACATTGTTAGATCTGAAATTTTTACCCTTAGCGAAACCCGGCGAAAATTGGTTGTTGAACTCTCCTAAGAAAAATTTATTTTTATAAAACTGTTTACTGCAACATTATAATATGGCAACCTCCAAACCTTTTGTTTCTCCCTCATTTACCTACGAGACCATGGAAGAAACGCTTGACGTAAAACCAAAAGGTGTAGAATTATTAATAGGTATTCCCCGCGAAACTCATTTCCAGGAAAATCGGATAGCACTCACCCCTGAAGCCATAAAAGTGCTTACAGCAAATGGTCACAGGGTTACAATGGAAACTAAAGCCGGCGAGGGTTCCAGCTATTCTGATACGGATTATAGCGAAGCAGGTGCGAAGATTGTATCCAGCAAAAAACAGGTTTTTGAGTGCGATATCCTGGTAAAAAGTGCCCCGGTTGGCGAGGATGAATTGAATCTTTTGAAATTAAACCAATTTATTATTTCTCCCATACATCTCTCAGCCATGAAGCAGGAGATACTTGAGAAAATGATGAGTAAAAAAATAACTGCCCTAAGTTTTGAGAATTTAAAAGATGATAGCGGCCACAATCCTATTGTACGCAGTATGAGCGAAATTGCAGGAAGCGCCGTTATGCTAATCGCCGGCCAGTATCTAAGTAATGCAAACAACGGAAAAGGAGTTCTGGTAGGCGGGATTTCGGGGATTCCACCAACCAAAGTAATAATAATAGGTGCAGGAATAGTAGGCGAACAGGCGGCACGTACCGCTCTTGCTATGGGCGCAAGCGTAAAAGTGTTTGATAATAGTATTTACAGACTGAAGAGATTGCAAAATAATATCGGGGTGCGATTATACACTTCTGTTATAGAGCCTGGGATACTATCCAAGCAATTAAAAACATGTGATGTTGCGGTAGGCGCATTATCATCGTATGGTGGCCGCACCCCATTGGTAGTCACCGAGGAAATGGTGAGCAGGATGCGCCCCGGTACCGTAATTGTTGATGTATGTATTGACCACGGCGGTTGTTTTGAAACATCTTCCGTTACTTCGCACAAGGATCCTGTTTTCAAGAAATACGATGTTATTCATTATTGTGTCCCCAACATTCCAAGCGGTTTCGCAAGAACGGCTTCCCAGGCAATAAGCAATGTATTAATGCCATTAATGCTTGAAATGGCTGATGATGGTGGATTTGAACATCTTGTCTGGCACAAATTAAATATTCGTAGTGGTATTTACTTATTCAAGGGAGCTCTTACCAACTTTTTTCTCAGTGAACGCTTTGATTTGAAGTTTACTGATTTGAATTTATTAATCGCCAGTCGGCGATGAACCAGGCGAGTATATTCGTTTAATCGTTATTAGGTTTATAGTTCATCATATCAATTATCTCCTCGCAAAAGGAATATTCTTTTTTATCATTACTGCTTACGATCACCAATCTCTTTTCGCAATAGTTTTCTATTAAAAAATTGTAAAGAGAAATACCTTCCTCGTCAAGATTGGTGGCAGGTTCATCAAGCATTATCACGGATACATCGCTGAAGATTGCCTGCGCAAGTTTTACTCTTTGCTTCATGCCACTACTAAAATTCCTGATTTGCTTATGGGCAGATTTTTCTAGTCTCAATAAAATAATAATCTGCCTGGTATCCATTTTTGAAACCCAGCCTTTCATTTTATTATGAAAATTGAAAAATTCTATGAGCGTCATTTCTTCGATAAGGTCAAGGTAAGGTGCGCAAAAGGAAAGACTTTTGTAAACTGCTTCGGGCGAAATTTGCTGGTTGGGCCCAGAGTAAATAATGCTTCCTTCATTATGCAACGAAGAACTGGAGATTACTTGTAGTAATGTGGATTTGCCGGAACCGTTTGGGCCTGTGATAGCGTAGCGTTTATGAATATCGAAACTAAAAGTGAGGTTACGGAAAATCCATTCCCTATTATAGCGTTTACCTACGTTAGTAAGGTCAATCTTCATCTGTAATATCTTTAGCGGCAGCCTTTAATATACCGCGCTTACTTTCTTTAATGAACTTAATGATCTCGTTTCTTTCATCGGTTTCCGGAAGTTCATTTTCGATAAAAGCTGTCGCCTGCGAAATGTTTAAACCACGCGTATAAATATTGCGATAGATTTCAAGAATGCCGTTTATTTTTTCTGAAGAGAATCCTCGTCTTTGCAGCCCTACTGAATTTACTCCGACATAGCTCAAGGGATGGCGGCCCGCTTTTATGAATGGAGGAATGTCTTTAATAATCTCGGTGCCTCCGGCAATATAGCTGTGTGCACCTATTTTGGCAAATTGTATTGCTGCAGCCATGCCACCGAGCGTGGCATATTCACCGACTTCTACGTGGCCTGCAAGTTGAACAGTATTAGCAATAACGGCATTATTTCCTACTATGCAGTCGTGCGCAATGTGGCAGTAAGCCATCAAAAGACAATTATTGCCCACTACAGTTTTCCATTTATCTTTCGTGCCCCGGTTTATGGTAACAAATTCGCGGATGGTAGTATTATCACCTATTTCAACAAAGGTTTCTTCCCCTTCAAATTTTAAATCCTGCGGAATGGCCCCAATTACCGCCCCGGGGAAAATGCGGCACGACTTCCCAAGAACTGAATTCCTCATAATTACTGTGTGAGACATAATGTGCGAACCATCGCCTATTACTACACCTTCTTCGATAACTGCAAATGCATCAACCGTTACATTATTTCCTAATCGTGCATCTTTATGAATATTTGCTAAGGGGCTAATCATTATTATTCTTTAGGTCGTTTTACGATTTGTGCAATTAGGATGGCTTCAGTAACTACTTTATCGCCTACATATACTGTTCCCTTCATTTCGCATATTCCCCTTCGGATGGGATGCAATAATTCCATTTTTAAAATAAGGGTATCTCCCGGAACTACTTTTTGCTTGAATTTACAATTATCGATTTTTAGGAAATAGGTATCATATTTATCAGGCGAATTTCTCGGTATTGCGATAAATCCACCGGCCTGGGCAAGTGCTTCTGCCAGCAGAACGCCAGGCATAACCGAGTTTCCGGGGAAATGCCCCTGGAAAAAAGGTTCATTATAGGTAACATTTTTTATAGCAACCACGTGAGTATCGCTCAACTCAATAATTTTATCCACCATCAAAAAAGGATACCGGTGTGGCAACGTTCTTTCTATCTCCTGTATGTCCAGCAAAGGGGGCACATTTGGGTCATATTGCGGAATGTCTTGCCTGTGTTTATACTTCTTTATGTGCTCCTTTATTTTTTTAGCAAATTTTACATTGGAAGAATGGCCCGGTCTGTTGGCGATAATATGCGCTTTAAATGGATAACCCACCAGCGCAAGATCCCCGACTACATCAAGAAGTTTATGCCTTGCCGGCTCATTAGGAAAACGCAGTGTAAGATTATTTAAAATACCCCCTTCGCTTACTTTCACATCTTCTTTATGAAATATTTTGGATATGCGTTCCACCTGGTCCGCCGTTACAGGCTTATCTACTACCACTATTGCATTATTGATATCGCCGCCTTTAATAAGATGGTTGGCAATAAGCACTTCAAGTTCGTGAAAAAAACAAAAGGTACGGCTTGGCGCTATCTCGTTCTTAAAATCTTCTATGTTACGCATATCGGCATGCTGGGTACCGAGTATAGGTGAATTAAAATCAATGAGTGTATTAATCCGGTAGTCGTTATATGGTAAAGCAACCATCTCCACCTTCTTCTCATTATCTACGAAGGTTATATTGTGCTGAATGTTGTAGTATATCTTTCTCGCATGCTGTTTTTCTACTCCCACTTTGGAAAGGTGCTCAATAAATTGTTGCGAACTTCCGTCCAGAATCGGTACTTCTTCACCGTTAATTTCGATGAGAGCATTATCGACCTGCATTCCCATTAAGGCTGCCATAAGGTGCTCGATAGTACCCACCCTTGCACCGTTAGCCTCAATAGTAGTGCTGCGGTTGGTTTCAATCACATTATCCACATCAGCTTTTACCACGGGTTTCCCCGGCAAATCTGTTCTTTGAAAATTGATACCCGTATTGGGATCCGCTGGTTTTACGTGCATAGTAACCGACTGCCCGGTATGAATTCCTGCACCTGAGATCGTTACTTCCTGCTTTAAGGTATGCTGATAAAACTCCTCTTTAGAATTCTTTGCCTCCATGAATACGAAAGTATGAAAACTATTGCTTTTAAATATTGCATTCGGTGCGCCTAATTTTTAACCCGAATTTTTAGCAATCTACCCTGCTACCTTTTCATTGATAAGGCGTTCGATTATTTGTTCAAGCTCTGTAATTCTTTTTTCAAGTTCCGGGAGGTTGCGGCTTAATATCTGGCTGCGTAGGGCATGGGAATATTCGAATGCAGGAGAGCCTGTAACAGCGGTATTGGGTGTTTTAATGGATTTGCTTACGCCGCTTTGTGCATTTATTTTACTTCCATCGGCAATCTGTAAATGGCCAACGATTCCCGCCTGGCCGCCAATCATAACATTGCTGCCAATTTTCGTGCTGCCGCTTATGCCTGATTGAGCCGCTATCACCGTGTTGTTGCCCACTTCAACGTTATGGGCAATCTGTATAAGATTATCTAGCTTCGCTCCGGATTTAATTAGTGTAGATCCGATGGTAGCACGATCGATGGTAGCATTGGCGCCAATCTCCACGTTATCTTCAACAACAACATTTCCAATTTGCGGTACTTTTTTAAAACTGCCATCCGTTTGCGGGGCAAATCCAAATCCGTCGGCTCCTATCACAGCCCCTGAGTGGACTGTAACGTTCTTGCCTATATTGCAATCATGATGAATTTTTACACCTGGAAACAGAATTGTGTTATCATCTATTGTTACATTATTGCCGATATATACTTGCGGGAATAATTTTACATTGTTACCTATGGTTACATTATCACCTATATAAGTAAACGCTCCTATAAAAAGATTCTCTCCCATTCTCGCCGTTGCAGAAATATACACCGGCTGCTGAACACCCACCCAATTTGCTGTTTTCATTTTATCATGAACACTTAGTATAATAGCAAATGCGGAATAGGCGTCAGGAACACGTATCAGCGTTGCATCCACTTTTTTCTCAACAGGCTGGGTGTTATTCACAATGATAACAGAAGCCTTAGTAGAGTATAAAAATTCTTCGTACTTGGGATTGGCTAAAAACGCAAGTTGGCCTTGCTCTGCTCCTTCAAGTTTACCAAAGGATGAAACACTAATATTAGGATCTCCTTCTATCTGACCATTTATAAGGGCTGCTATTTCCGCTGCGGTGAACTGCATTTTCTTATTTAAGTATGTTCAGTCAAATCATTTAATTTATAATCTAAACTAAATCAATGCCTGTATTTGGAAAACAAATGTAAAATTTTTTTACGGTGCCAAGTAAAGTTTGATTTATAAGAGCATTATCCACTTCAGATATATCCTTTATTTGTCCATCCTTAAAAATAATCCTGATATGTTCTTCATCCATATTATATGTATTGTTAACTGCCTGGCCGGTAAAAACAAAATACCTGGCCTCTTCTTTACTTATATCAAAATACTTCATGGCCCTTTCTCTTTTTTCGCCTATCTCAGATTCATCAAATTCTTGACCCGAATATTTTACTTTAAGTAATTTTCTGTTTATGATATCCTTGCAAAGCATAGATAAAATTTTATCCTTATGATTCGTCCAGCTTTTTATTGCGGCCATTACATCGTAATCATCAAGCATGCAAAAATCATCTAAATGCAAGTCTATCCCTTTATCTAAATAAGATTCGTCCAAAAATATATTTAGAACTGCCGAAGGCGCCACTGCTTTTACCTCTCTTGCTCGTTTTATTATATTCACGAGCATTTTTTCTGCGCACAATACAGTTTTGTGAAGATATACCTGCAAATACATAAACCTCCGCGAAACCAAAAATTTTTCAATTGAATAAATTCCCTTCTCTTCAATCATCAATTCACCATTTTGGATCGTTAGCATTTTGATGATGCGGTCATAGCCTATTACGCCCTCGCTCACACCCGTAAAAAAACTATCACGTATCAGGTAATCCATCCTGTCAACATCGAGCTGGCCACTTACCAACTGGTGGAGAAATTTTTTTGGATACGCGTCAGTGAATATGTCAATAGCCATTTGCATCTTTCCACTCAATTCATCATTCATTTTTTTCATGAGAAGAATGGAAATCTCTTCATGGCTTGCATCTTCAATCAAAATATGTTCCAAAGCATGTGAATAGGGGCCATGCCCAATATCATGTAGGAGAATTGCAATTTTCGCTGCCTGCTCTTCCTCCCCGGAAATAGTGAATCCTTTACTTTTTAATTCGTTGAGCGCATTGCACATTAAATGATAAGCGCCTAAAGAATGATGTAGCCTTGTATGTACGGCACCGGGATAGACCAACTGAGCCATAGCCATCTGGTGAATGCGACGTAAACGCTGATAATATGGATGTGATATTATTTTATATACAAGCTCATCATCAATTGTTATAAAACCATAGACAGCATCGTTAATAATTTTTCTTTGGGGCATTTATTTAAAATTGTTAAAATGATCTTGTATTCACGCAAAGGTAATTTTTGGGAAGGGAATAAATTACATTTGTAAGAATACCTAAAGAGAAGTAAGAGTTCACTTCCTGTCATAGCAAATTGTTTATCATCTCCGTTTTTCGGTTAAAAAAATTAAGAATGAACGCAGCAAAAATTTTATGGGTTGACGATGAAATGGAAAGCCTGAAGTCTCAGATAATGTTTTTAGAAAATAAGGGATACGAGGTAAAATCACTTAGTAATGGCTTTGATGCTGTTGACTATGTAAAAGACAATATTGTAGATGTAGTATTGCTTGACGAGAGTATGCCCGGTATTACCGGACTCGAAACTTTGCAAAAAATAAAGGAAATAAATACAGGGGTTCCTATAGTATTGATTACTAAAAATGAGACCGAGAATTTGATGGACGAAGCGATAGGCTCTCAAATAACTGATTACCTTATAAAGCCCGTGAATCCCAACCAGGTTTGGCTTTCATTAAAAAAGATTATTGACAACAGAAGACTGGTTGCTGAGAAAACAACTTCGACATACCAGCAGCAGTTCCGGGATCTTTTTTTGGCTTTGAATAATAGTCCCGATCATAACGAGTGGATGGATATTTATAAAAAACTTGTGTATTGGGAACTTGAAATGAAAAAAAGTGATAGCCCTGAAATGCAGGAAGTTTTTCAATCCCAAAAGAGTGAAGCCAATACAGAATTTTTTAAATTCATTTCTAAAAATTATTCTAACTGGGTCACAAATCCGGCGGCCGAGGCACCCATCATGAGCCACACTTTAATGAAATTTAAAGTATTCCCACATGTTGAAAAAGGTACGCCTACATTTTTTATTTTGATTGATAATTTAAGATTTGATCAATGGAAGGCCATTCAGCCTCTCTTTGCTGAAAATTTTCGTATTCATGAAGAGGACACCTTTTATTCAATACTTCCTACTGCAACACAGTATAGCCGCAACGCCGTTTTCGCAGGAATGCTTCCCATTGATATTGAGAAAAGGTTCCCGGTAGAATGGAAAAATGATGATGAAGATGGCGGGAAAAACTTATTTGAAGAAGAATTTTTTAAGGCACAATTGAAGAAGCTGCGAAAAGATGATCTTAAATATTCTTATACCAAAATTACAAACCATCATGATGCACAAAAACTGGTAGATAATATTCACAATTTTATGAGTAACGACATAAATGTGATCGTTTATAATTTTGTTGACATGCTAAGCCATGCACGCACAGAGATGGAAGTACTTAAGGAACTTGCTGCAGATGAAGTAAGCTACAGAAGCATTACCGCATCATGGTTTGAGCATTCTCCGCTGCACCAGGCTTTGAAAAAAATTGCCGATAAAAAGATAAATCTTATCGTTGCGACAGATCACGGCAGTGTTCGAGTGAACACGCCTCATAAAGTAGTAGGAGACAAACAAACCACGGCCAACCTTCGTTACAAGCATGGGCGTAATCTTAATTATGATCCAAAGGAAGTGTTGGCGTTTCGTGATCCCCGCCAGGCGGGCTTACCGGTTCCAAATGTGAACTCGTCATTTATTTTTGCACGGCAGGATGGTTATTTATGTTATCCGAATAACTATAATCACTTCGCTAATTATTACCGCAATACCTTTCAACATGGTGGTGTGAGCCTTGAGGAAATGATTATTCCTGTCATTCGCATGAGCAGCAAAACTGCGACCTGATTTTTTTCACCGGATGCTGTAAATTTGCTTATTAATATTCTTAAATCCTGAAGGGGTTAATTTATTGCATGAAATACAATCCGGCTACTTTAAAGAAATTAGAAAATATACTTGACGAATGTGGATATATCGTAAGGTATGAACGTGGCTCTTTTCAAAGTGGTTATTGTATACTGGAAGAAAAAAAAGTAGTTGTGCTCAATAAGTTTTTAACTACAGAAGGAAGGATAAATACATTGATGGATCTTATTCCGCTGGTTAACATTAATTACGAAATGCTTACAAGGGAATCACAGAAAATGTATGATGAGATGACTACGCAAAATGAATCGGTTAATAAATAAGTAGAAACCTTCCATGCAAGTCCATATTTTTTTTAGCTTTGACCGGTGAGCTATCCCTCTTTAAGTGTTACTTTTCTCGGTACCGGCACCAGTGGAGGTGTTCCTATGATTGCCTGCGGTTGCCACGTTTGCACTTCAGAAGATCCAAAAGATAAAAGGTTACGAAGCAGTATATTGGTAGAGAGCACTACAACAGCATTGGTTGTAGATACAACTCCTGATTTTCGCACGCAAATGTTGAGAGAGCGTGTGAATAAGCTAGACGCCGTAATTTATACCCATTTACATAAAGATCATATTGCGGGGCTCGATGATATTAAGGCGTACAATTTTTTTCAAAAGAAGCCGATGGATATTTATGCAAATGAACTTACCCAGGCTGCTTTGAAAAAAGAATTTTCCTACATATTTGCTGATAAAAAATATCCGGGTGTTCCTAGTGTTAACGTCCACACGATTACCAATGAAGAATTTTTAGTAGGCGATATTCCGGTTGAACCTATACTGGTTTATCATTTACACATGCCTGTTCTTGGCTTTCGCTTTGGAAAATTTACTTATATAACAGATGCGAATAGAATTGACGATACTGAAAAGGATAAGATTCGGGGTTCTGAGACAATAGTAATAAATGCACTTCGCAAAACAGAACATATATCTCATTTCTCCCTGGAGGAAGCGGTTGCACTTATCCAGGAATTAGACATACCACATGGCTACATTACCCATATAAGCCACCAACTCGGCACACACGAAGAGATAAATGCCGAGCTACCGCCAAACATTCGACTTGCCTGGGATGGGCTAAAACTGAATTTTTAAGAAATTGTACCACAGAAGATTTTGCTGTTATATTTTAGGGAATGAATTAATTCAATTAATTGATTATTTTACCCTAAAGAAACTACATGTGGAGAGATTTTATTAAAGACTATTTTTCATTTACTGCTAAAGAAAGAAAAGGGACGATCACAATCGTTGCGATAATATTGTTAATCCTTTTTGCTCCACTATTATTCTCTTACTTCCACAAAAATATTCCGGTTGATCATAAAGAATTTGAAAAGGAAATCGCACAATTAAAAATTCTGCAGAACGATTCTGCACGGTATAAAAATTTTAATAAAAATTACGAGAATGAATATGTAAATGATTATTCTTTATCACCTGGGAAAAAGCAGGTATTGATACCTGCAGAGGTTTTTTATTTTGATCCAAATACAGCTACTGCCGCGGATTGGCAAAGGTTGGGGTTGAGAGATAAAACAATAAAGACAATTCAAAACTATATCTCAAAAGGTGGCAAATTCTATAAACCTGAGGACATCGGCAAAATCTGGGGATTAAGTCCGTTGGATGCAAAACGATTGATTCCTTATGCGAAAATAAATACTGTGGCAAAAGAATATCCGTCATTTGAAAAAAAGGAAAATCCCAAAACCACATCGCCCTACACTCCGAAAATTGTTCAGCCAATTGACATAAATGAAGCGGATACAAGTGCCTTTATAAGTTTGCGGGGTATTGGCAGCAAGCTATCTCAAAGAATTGTTTCCTTCCGGGATAAGTTAGGGGGATTTTATTCCATTGACCAGGTTGGTGAAACATACATGCTTCCTGATTCAACATTCCAAAGCATAAAACATTTTCTTTTACTGGGTAATACCCCGGTTAAGAAAATTAATATAAATACCGCCTCCATTGATGAAATGAAAACCCATCCCTACCTGAGATATAATTTAGCAAATGCCATATTTCAATACCGCCAGCAGCATGGCAATTTTAGTTCTGTAGCCGGAATTAAAAAGATCATGATTGTTTCTGATGAAATCTTTGGGAAATTATCGCCATACCTCTCCGTTGAATGACTTTACATTAAATGTTAAGAAGCAATAACCTTAAACTAACGATCGTTAGTGTTTGTTTAATTCAGATTATATTGCAACACTAAATTTAGTAAATGGATTTCAAGAATAGTGAACTTACAGAACAGGTAGCCCAGACAGCGAGAGATTTTGCACAGCAATATATAAAACCGCATTTAATGGAGTGGGACGAAAGCCAGGAGTTTCCCATCCATATTTTTAAAGAACTAGGAAAACTTGGTATCATGGGAGTGCTTGTCCCACAGGAATATGGTGGTACAGGGTTGGGATATCCTGAGTATAGCGCAATCATACAGGAAATTGCAAAAGTTTGCGGATCGATCGGGCTTTCAGTCGCAGCACATAATTCTTTGTGCACAGGCCATATTCTTTCGTTTGCAAACGAGGAACAGAAAAAAGAATATTTGCCAAAATTGGCTAGTGGAGAGTATCTCGGTGCGTGGGGTCTCACGGAGCCAAGCACAGGCAGTGATGCAGGTAATATGAAATGCACCGCCCAAAAAGAAGGAGATGACTGGATAATCAACGGCACTAAAAACTGGATAACGCATGGCAAAAGTGGTAATGTTGCGGTGTTGATCTGCAGGACTGGTGAACCACACACAAGAGACAATTCAACTTCGTTTATTATTCCCCGTGGTACACCTGGTTTTTCGGGTGGAAAAAAGGAAAACAAACTGGGCATGCGTGCCAGTGAAACTGCAGAAATGATCTTTGATAACTGCCGCATTCCTGACTCTGCCCGCATGGGAGAAGTTGGGGATGGCTTTAAACAAGCGATGGCGGTTCTTGATGGCGGCCGTATTTCAATAGCCGCATTAGGACTCGGCATTGCGAAAGGTGCTTATGAAGCTTCGTTGCAATATGCAAAAGAAAGGCACCAGTTCGGTAAGCCTATCGCCGAATTCCAGGGCATTTCCTTTAAGCTTGCAGATATGGCAACAGAAATTATGGCTGCAGAACTTCTAATAAGCAGCGCTTGTGATTTAAAGACGCGGGGCGAGAATATTACAAAAGAATCTGCAATGGCTAAATATTATTCCAGCGAAATCGCGGTGAAAGTTTCGACCGATGCTGTGCAGATATTTGGCGGCTATGGCTATACAAAAGATTATCCTGTGGAAAAGTTTTATCGTGATAGTAAATTATGTACCATTGGTGAGGGCACTAGCGAGATACAAAAACTCGTGATTGCCAGGGAAGTACTGAAGTAGTTTCACATAAAGAATAGAACTAAATCTTTTTATTCTCTCCGAACAGGCCGCCCAATTTATCTTTTGCAAACCCTTCTATTTTTTCGCCTGTAGCTCCCGGTATGAAATCTGATATTTTGTCAAGAAAATCTCCTCCGTCATGCACGGCGTCGGCTGTTGTAGCCTGAACATCCGCTGGTGTCGTACCAGGAGCAGAAGGAGTGGTACCCGATTGAAAAAGATTGTCTATTGCCCCACTTACCATTGGAAATTTTTCTTTTATGAATCCTGTTATGGTGTTTAAGATGCCATGGGATTGTTCCGGGGTCAATCCATGCACGCTCTGCAATTTTTTTATTAATTCTTCCATGATCGGTTGTTTAAAATTTGTAAATATTAGTACGCAAAATAAATCATTTATCGATAAACAATTGACTAGCGTAAATGTTTATGGGAGATAAAAAAATGTAAAAATTCCACACTATTCTTTTTCTTTGATGCTTTCGAACTATAAAATTTTTTATATGAAAACATATTTTATCATCCAAACCCGTTTTATTTTTAAGTTTTTGTTTCTGACCGCTTTTGTTGCCTTTTGCCAGATTGCTCATGCACAGGATCCGACAGTGAAAGATCTAAAGGATAATGCCACAAAGGAGATAAAAAAGGAAAATATAGATAGTAGTAAAACATGGCATACTGGTGGAGTTTTTAACCTCAATATTGGGCAGGGTAGCCAAAGCAACTGGAGTGCAGGGGGTGATGATTTTTCTTTTACCCTTAATTCATACTTCGGCGTTTTCGCCTTTTACAAGAAAGAGAAGATAAGCTGGGATAATACACTGGACCTTAATTTTGGATACCTTAATACGACCAGCCTCGGCAGTAGAAAAAATGATGACCGCATCGATGTATTGTCAAAATTGGGGTATGCCCTGCAACCCAAGCTAGACCTTACGGCGCTATTCAATGTGCGTACTCAATTTGCAAAAGGATATAACTATACCGGCTCAGATACGAAAGAATTGTTGTCAAATTTTTTCGCACCGGGTTACGTTTTATTAAGCCTTGGATTGAACTATAAACCTGCCGAAGGGTTATCAATTTTTATCTCACCTATTACATCCCGATGGACAATAGTTAATGATGACAGCTTATCAGCAAAAGGTGCGTATGGAGTGACTCCTGGTAAAAAAGTAAAAAATGAAATAGGAGCATTTGCAAGTATTAAGTACTTAAAAAATCTAAATAAAAGTATTAGCTATAACGGGCGACTTGATTTGTTTTCAAATTATCAGCACAATCCCCAAAATGTAGATGTGCTAATGAACAATCTATTTACAGCGAAACTTTCTAAAGTACTTACCGCAAGCCTTGAACTTGATCTTATCTACGATGACGATATTAAACTTTTTGGGCCAAATAATGATTCGCCGGCATGGCAATTAAAGTCTCTGATTGGAGTTGGGCTTACAGTAAAATTTTAAAAGCATTTTCTCCCTTACTGGTGCGCAGAACATAGGTGGGTATCAAGAAGGGTATTCTCTGCCCATTTGCAAGGGTACAGCTCAATAAAGCAAAGAGCGTTTATTCCACCGTCAAAGAAAACGTAATCATTTTTGAATTAATCTTATCGATCACATTAGAGTAGCGTAAGTCCGGATCGCGACTATGAAGATTAGAAAGGCCGCTGCTAAGTTTTATTTCAGGAGAAAGCACGAAGTACGGAAAATAAATATGGAAACCCATGCCTACCTCAATACTTACATCGGAGCTTTTCAATTTGATAAGATCTTCCGCCTTTCTTGCACCTGCATTGCTTGCCAGGTCGTAATCAAATTTGCCACCTGCAATGGTGTATACTTTAAAGTTTTTTATTCGATCGCTGCTGAACTTTATGTGAACCGGGAAGCTCAGTGTAATAGACTGAACTTTCTTGGTAACCATCGTATCCGGTGTATAATTCTCCGTGTATAAAAATGCCTTTTCTGAAAAGGTAAGATCGAGCGGATGCAAGCGTAGGTCGAAGTGATCGCTCATACGAATATTCACTAACCATGCGAGATTTATTCCCGCACTGTTAATACTCTCAACATCCATAATAGTATCCCGTTGTAAAAACTCAGGATGATGGGTAAATGAAAAGTGAGATTTGTTATAGCCCAGGTTTATACCAAAATGATAGGGTTTATCATCATGGTCTTCCTGGTTTATTACATTATTCAACTGCGCCATGGACGCTGTAGAACAAAACACAAATGACAGTACCAGTAAAATTATTTTTCGCCGCAATAAATGGTGCATATTCCTAAACTCAATGTTTTGTAGAAAGCGTTTCTATATCCTATTTGGTTTAAAAGGTGAGTGAATGTTTTCTTTTCCGGAAAACGTTGAACAGAGTTATTTAAATATTTATATGCGTCATTATTTTTTGAGATTAATCTTCCAACGCCCGGTGTTACAAACTTCATATAAAAATTATACAAGTTTTTTACCACGGGTAACGATGGTTTCGAACATTCCAGCACTATCAATTTTCCACCCGGCTTCAGTACCCTGTAAATTTCCACTAAGCCTCGCTCCAGGTCCTCGAAATTTCTTACACCAAAAGCTACAGTTACAGCATCAAACGAGTTATCGCCGTAAAAAATTGCCTCACTATCGCCATTTAACAGCTCAATTTTATCCTGGAGTTTTAATTTTTCTAATTTTTTTCTGCCGACTTCGAGCATTCCTTCACTTATATCAATTCCGGTAATTTTTTCCGGATGCAATATTTCATAACTGGTAATTGCAAAATCGCCGGTTCCTGTTGCGACATCCAGAATGTTTTTCGGTTGCAAAGAAATGAGCTGTTTTATCGCTTTTTTACGCCATCCTCTATCAATACCAGCACTTAAAAAACGATTAAGAAAGTCATAACGAAAAGCAATCTTATCAAACATATTTTCCACCTGCTTTTTCTTACTATCGGTGGAATGTTTGAATGGAACTACCGTATCATGACTATAAGTGTTCATTGGCTCAAAGATAGTTTTTTGGATCAATATGATACGTCGCCATGTATTCTTTCACTTTTATTTTTGATTTTAAGTTGAGTTATAAGCGCTGTATTGTAATGTATATTGCACAACTAATGCACATAAAAAAAGCAGAATATCTCATTAGCAGTCCTTCATTTGAAAAATGTCCCGTGCCGGACCGGCCTGAATATGCTTTTATAGGAAGAAGTAATGTGGGTAAATCATCTTTGATAAATATGCTTTGCGATAATGAAAAACTTGCAAAAACGTCTAACTCACCAGGCAAGACACAAATGATCAATCATTTTGAAATAAAAAGTGTTTCTAAGCCGGGAGAACATAATGAAACAAAATGGTACCTGGTGGATTTGCCGGGCTATGGATTTGCAAAAACCTCGCAAACAAGCAGAAGGAGATGGGAGCAAATGATTGAAAATTATTTACGCAAAAGAGAAAATCTTGTGAACATTTTTGTATTAATTGATTCACGGCATTCGCCACAAAAAATTGATCTTGAGTTCGTAAAAAAATTAGGAATGTGGAGTGTACCTTTTACACTCGTGTTTACAAAATCTGACAAGGAAAAACAGCGGATAGTAAGCAAAAATGTAAAAGATTTTTTAGAAGCACTTAGAGAAACCCAACAATTTTTACCACAGCATTTTGTAACAAGTTCAATAAAGAAAACAGGAAGAGGGAAAATTTTAGATTTAATTTCAGAGATGAATACTGATGCAAAATCTCCAGATGCTTTTTAAACGCCGGCAACAGCTACACCTATTCAAAAAAATTTAATTTACTACCTTATTCGCACAACTGCTACTTGCAAAAGCTTCAGGCTTAGCCTTGAATGCGAAACCCATACCAAGTATGTAGCCCATAGCCTCGCGTAATGCTTCATTACTTTTAAAGTGCGGATTAGTATTTATGTCTGCATGCACTTCCATATCTACGTCGTATAATGTAAAAAGATCGCAAAGTTCATAAGCGATCTCAATACTTTTGGCTACTTCAACCAGCATCCTTTCTTTGATGCTATACTTATGTTTTGTTTTTTCATTATGGATAAACATAAAGCCCCCGCGACCTTCACGGAGAAAAACAATAACTGTAGCAAACTCCGTTTCTACGCCCTTTACCTGGCTATCGGTACCAATACAAACTTTTAAGTGAAAACCGGCAGCCGTTTCTCTTTGAATAACTTTTTCTACGGCGCTTTTGATGGGAAGTTCTATTGCATCTCCATTAAATTTTCTCCATAACATAAATTAAGGTTTTTTAAAATTACCGAAATTATTGTTACATAAATAGTTATTGTTAAATAATAAGAATTACTTAATGATAGCAACCTTGATAACACCAAAAAGAAAAAGTCTGAACAAAAAAAAGGGCCAGCCCCTAACGCTGACCCTTAACTTACACATGAATCTACCTTACAATCTTACAATTCGTTCTGTGGTTCTTTGATTATTGCTTATTATCTGTATTAGATAAATCCCGTTAGGGTGGTTGTTAATGTTTATGGTATTTACACCTGCTATTCCGTTTCCTTTTGTGATAATTCTTCCGCTTAAATCTGCAAGTTTATATTCGAAATTTTCTGAAGCTTTCACAGTGATAAGATCATGTACCACTGATGAAACTGTGAACTTTTTTAGTGCATTATCATCTGACTTCAGGAAGATAATATTGGAATAAACTGACTCTCCGGTAACAGAATTTGCCTTCAACCGGTAGAAAATTTTTCCTGCTAAAACTGGTGTGTAAGTATACTCTTTTGAGTTCGAGGATAACGTTGCAATCGTTGAAAAAATTGTACCATTGATTGAACTTTCAAGTGAAAAATTATTCACAGGTTCGTCGGAAATTATACTCCAATTGAGAGTATGAGAAGCCTTATTTATCTTACCAGTTAATAATACCTGCCTTATAGGAGTCACGCTTAAAGGTGCGCTTGTTCCTGACAGCGAATAGGAGCCTAAACTTCCGTAATCTGAAATATTTACATTGCCTGCACCTTCAACCACTATAAAATATTTTCCGGCACTTAATGCCGTATCAATTACCGCATTTAAAGTTGATGGATTATCGTAAATTCCCAGTATTTGCATCGAAGCATCCAGCAGGGTTAGTTTTACATCCAGATCAGCTCCATCGTTATTAGCTGCTACCGAAAATGGAATAGCGTCTAAATGCAACGCGCTTTGGTTTGAAAAATTTACTTCAAATACATCTTTATCAACGTTGGTTGTGATAATTCCTGAATTTGAAAATGAATTATTACTAATCGATAATTTTGTTGGATTACTATTTGGATCATCGCTATGATCATCCTGGCGATATGTAAAACCATTGTAGGAAGTAATGATAGACAAATTATCCTGATCGACAGTACATCCGCTTGGAGTAGGGCCGTTATTCCATCCTGAAAAATTTCGATAGTAGCTATTTCCCATCACAGGCGCCCAGCCGGTTTCCCCGGTGCCAATCCCGTCATTATAGGTAGCGAGCAAGGTGCAAGTTCCGCTATACTTTGATTGATGCGAAAGGCCCAAAGTATGTCCGCTCTCGTGACTGCAACATTCTGCGATCATCTTAGGCTTGAATGGCCCTAGTTTATCGCTAAATACAAATGCTGGTGTGTCGTCTCCCCAAATAAAAGAGCCGGTATAAGAAACCCCGCCAACATTAGGAAACCAGCTACTGGTAGAGGTAACTATGACCCGGATTCTTTGCGCAAGCGGAGCCGCAAAAAAAGCCATGGAGTCGGTCGTGATATTAATATTAAATGGCCTGTAGTCTTCAGAAACACGATTGAAAACCTCTGTTATCTGGACATCAGTTAAGCCGGAAGGTGCACAGTCCAACGGGTTACCATTATTCCATGATGAACCATAAACATATTGTCCGTCAAAATCAAGAAAAATGGTGGCTTGTGCCGTTGATAAACTATTTAGAATGGGAGTACTATTTGCCTTTAGTGAAAAGAATAATCCTGATACAAAAAGAATCGTAAGCAATTTTTTCATGGATTTCGGATTTCAGGGTTTCGGTTTTTGTAAGGGATATTGCTGGAATATTTATCAATAATCCTGGATGAGGTCTTCTGTTTTTATCTTATGAAATGCATAACTACCATCGTTACCCTTTTTCAATTCATATCCATCAGCATAGGATTCATTCAGTATCCTGCCTACATAAGTAATAGTATTATCGTCATTTATTCTTTTCGAAACAGAAAGCAGTGTATTGTGTAATGAAGGTGATTTTATGATGATACTTGAAAGTTTTCCGTAGCGCTCTACCGATGATAATACAGTACCGGTAAATGTAAAGTTATTGGCAAAATTTAGTTGAACAGCGCTTCCTGGTTTTACACTAAACGCCTTATCAAGCTCCGTTGTTGCTGCCTGGAAAGTTGTAATGGAATTATTAAATAAAAATGGTCTTGTGGAAGATTTGACTTGGGCATTTGACGCGAAAGCGATGCAAAATGTTACACAAAGGGCAAAGGCCTGCTTATAGGTTTTCATGGTAAGAATTTCGTTTTCATTGTATCGGATAAACTTAAAACGATACTTCAGTAAAAAAATTATACCGAATATGAAAAAAAACTCCTCAAATATAAACACGGGAGAAACTACCTGTGGCGTGTAGTATTAATACTGCCCTGTACTTAGTAAAACCAACGTGCATGCCTCTTGCGGAAGAATGCCACTTGCTTTTGCTAACGCGGACAGCTCATCATTTTCAGCACCGGGATTGAAAATTATACGCTTGGGTTTTTGTGAAATGATATAATCATAATATTGCTTTTGATTGGTAGCATTTAAGTATACCGTAACGGTATCCAGGTCATCAATTTTTTTTTGTTCGGTTGTAATTTCAATATCACCAATTTTCCCCGTCCGTTTACCAATAGCCGTAACGTCATGCCCTTTTGCTGTCAACCTGCTCACTGCGAGGTTGCTGTAACGGGAAGGATTGGCCGATGCGCCAAGCACTAAAGTTTTTTTATTTATCATAAATATTAATTCAAAAATTTAGCCCTTAATTCGGGAGTTGGGATCATGCATTCATCTTTTTTACCAAACCATTTATAACGGTTCTTCGCTATCCATTTATAAATAGCATCTCTTATGAAAGAGGGGATAATCATAAATCCATATAAAAGCGACCATGCACCATTCAAATACCTGCAAACTTTTAATGCAGCAGTTGACAATGAATATAATTTGCCCTTTTCAATGAAAATAAAAGACTTCATGTCTTCTGATGGCATATCATGTTTTTCCAATAATGTATGTGCCGTTTCAGATTGCAGCGGTGCGAATTGAATCGAATTCTTTTGGTCTCTTTTTATTACAAAATTCACCGCTGTGTTACACAAATTACAAACTCCGTCGAATAATATAATTGCCTGGTTATTCATTCTTTCACAAAATTACTAAAACTCCTTTCCATGAGTTGCCTTGATCATTTTGTTAATCAAAAAAGGAAAGTGTTTAATAAAGGCTATGAAAAAATTAGTCAGCTTTTCTTTACCGAAGAGTTTTTGAATCATTCGTCCATTATTTAACCTACTCTCAAAATGTCTCTTCCATTTAGAAGTGTATTGTCTTTCCATCTTTCTCCTTGAAATAGCTTTTTGCAAAAAAGAATTTATTGATTCGGATGCAATTTGGGCAGAATGAAGAGCTATACTCATACCGTTTCCGCAGAGTGGAGTTATCATTCCTCCCGCGTCTCCAATCATTAATACGTGGTTTTCAACCAGGGATTTTTTGTCGAAACTTATTTGCGATATCGTTACCGGTTCTTCAAAAATAAATTCTGCTTTAGAAAAAATTGTTTTTAGAAATGGGTTTATATAGAGTACATTTTTTTCCATTTCTTTAATAGAATTACTGTTCTCTTTCAGATTTTGTGCGGTTGTGAGATAACATAAACAATATTTATCGCCTTCTATTTTTGACAGGCCGCAGTAGCCATCCTTGAAATTATGCAAAGCAATTGTATCATCAGGAAATGCGGTTTTAACGTGATATTTAACGCCAATGTAATTATTAAGCTTCCCCGGCTTTTGCCTGATAAAATCGCGTGACCATTTTATATCGAGATTACTTCTTTTACCGTAACAAGCGGCAATTACCTTGCATTTTACTGTACCTCCGTCAAAAGTAAGATCAAACATGTCGCCATTAAAAACAGCCTCATTTATTTTGGTTTTTTCTTTTAGCAAAACACCATTATCAACCGAAATTTTCTGCAATTCATTGTCAATAAAAAAGCGGCTTATGCCGAATCCTCCCAAATCAAGTTTGCTCTTTATGAAATTTCCATTTGGAGAAGAAACGATAAGCTTCGTTATTATTGGCAGATCAAGACTGTGAAGATTGACACCTAAGCTTTCAATAAACCGGCGGCTTTCAAGGCTTATGTATTCACCGCAAACTCTGTGAAACGGATATTTTTCTTTTTCAAACAAAATAACTTTATGGCCGGCTTTTGCCATCAAAATTGAAAGCGAAAGCCCGGCAAGCCCGCCGCCAATAATTCCTATATCAAAATAAGTTGACGGAAATTCTAACCTCGTATTTGTTATTGAATCAGGCAAATTGGTTTAAGATTTAAAAAGTTAAACTGCTTCTACATCGTCTAACCTCGGGGCATAGGTGGGCTTCTTACCAACCACCGGAAAGCCCACTTCCACTCAATGGAATAATTTTTGATTCCCGCTTTGTCAAATATATTTTCCCATTCCCTTTTACGAAACCCCCTGAGCACGGAAAGAGGGGCATCATTTTTTACAAGATATGATTTTGAAAAAAGTGCGACGGCAATTTTGATAAAGTGATAAGCAAGCGGATGACGATGCAGATCATTAATAAAAAAACCTGCAACAGCATTCCGTTTCATCCATTGGAGCATCTCCACCAATTCATCATCTGTAAAGTGATGGCAAAAAAGAGACGAGAAAATAATATCTGGTTTTTGTTCTTTAAAGTCTACCAATTTATAGTCAGACACTATAAAATTTACATTACCGATGCCTGATCTTTTTTTTGCAAAAGCAATACAATCCTGGTTTATGTCAATTCCTTCAAGTTTTATAGCGATTTCTTTTCTATTACAATAGTTATATATGGCCCTTAGATTGTCGCCACCCCCGCAACCTATTTCGCATACATAGATATTTTTTTGCTGGCTGATAAACTTTTTAAATCCCCGGAGCGTGATCGAATGGCCGCCAAGCCATGTGTTTATAAAATCCAGTTCCATCATATTTTTCACAATATCAGCAAAAGGGATATCATCCCTGTCGAGTAGCTCTTTCTTATATGAACGGTTGGTATAATCAATCATTTGCTAAAATGAATGTTTCCATAGTAAGGCCAGGGCCAAATGCGGCACCAAAAACATTTGTTGCCTTTTCTTTTTTTGACTCTAATGAATCCATGATTTCCTTTAGTACGAATAATATGGTGGGAGAAGACATATTACCGTAATTTTTTAAAACACTATAAGATTCTCTCAATTCACCAGGAGAAATATGAATACTTTTTTCAATAGACGAAAGAATTCTTTTACCACCGGGATGAACACACCAATGCGAAATATCTTTTTTATCTATACCGGCATTTTGTAGAGCGTTGGTCAAAAGAGTATTGAAATCCTCCTCTATAAGTTCAGGCACATACCCGGAGAGTGTCATCAAAAAACCCGATGAAGAAAGTTCCCAACTCATATCTTTCTTTCCTTTAAAAGCTATTTCACTATAAAAGTTTTTCAACCGCAAGCCTTCCCGTTTATCGCTATCATGCGTCACAAGCACAGCGGCACATCCATCTCCGAATAAAAGACTCGAAGCAATATTATCAATTGTGTTTTCTCTTTGGAAATGGAGCGTGCATAGTTCTGTACACACAACTAAAACTTTCGCGTCCTTCTCATTTTTACAAAAAGCATCTGCCAGCTTTAGCCCATGAATGGCTGCATAACATCCCATAAAATTCACAGATGTCCGGAAAATAGTTGAAGGCAAATTCATTTTTTCAATAATCTGCAGGTCAAGCCCCGGTGCACTCATACCTGTGCAACTCACAGTTATTAGGTGTGTAATTCCCTCTTTTAAAATTTTGCCTTCAATGCATTTATCTATTGCCTTGACAGAAAGGGAAGATGCGGTTTTGTTGAACAATTTCATTCTAAGTTCAATCGAAGGGAAAGGGTCGAGGTTTTCAGTGGCTGGATAAAATTCCCATTCATCAGCATTCAGGCTGTAGTCGGGCACTACGGAATATCTTGTTTCTATAGCGCTTTGATGGTAAAGAAACTTGAGCTTTCGCTTATCCACTTCATTCATTGCATACACCCGCTGCATGAAAGTGAGAATATCTTCCTGGTTATGCCGGTACTGCGGCACCGATGTAGATATGGAAATAATTTTACTCAAAAAGGTGCAATATTAACAGTGTGATAAATCCGAGATTCGTGCATACCGATGCTAACAAATTCATGCGCATTGTGTTCTTAAAATTAGCTTCTTTTTTATTTTTAATCACTTTCCTGAACCAAACAAAAAAATATACGAGTACGGGAAACATAAAGGCTTGCAAAATGAAAAATCTTGTCCATTCAAGATTTAAAAAAAATTGCAATCCCAGCATACAGAACGCCAGTGCATAAATAGTACCAGTAAAAATAAAGGTGCCGGTATAGCCCAATTTATAACTAATGGTGATTACGCCATCTTTGATATCATCATCGTGCTGGTATATTTGAGTAAGCGGATAAAATCCACCAATGAGTAAACTTGATGCGATCATGGCGACAATAGGAACGTGAATTGTATGCTGCTGGTTGCTTCCATGATATACTAAAAAAAAAGTAATAGCACCCTGGAAAATGATTACTGTAAGGTAACCTATCACGGGAAATTTTTTGAGACGAATTTTCCGGTAGCTGTAGGCACGGGATGCAAGAATGTAGAAAAATAATCCGGTGGCAAATACCCAGGTTATTAAAAACCCCAGGGCTATGGCTACCGCATCCATTACTATAGTAGCATAAAATAGTTGCTTCGTTGGCTGCATTGGATTTTCAAGGCCACCGATTGGCGATGTATCCCGGTCCATATAGCTATTATAGCCATTGCTTGCCGGATAAACCAGCAGATGAAGAATGATAAAAACCGCTGCAGCATCGTACCAATTGATATTAGTCACCTGGCTCATGGCAAACCAATACACCGGCATTAAAAAAAATGAAAAATGAAAACGAAGGAGTTGAACGGTAGAACGTAGCGTTGTATTCACTACTAAAGATAAGTAAAAAGAACCTTCAAACTCTTGAGCGAAGGAGAAAGCTATTGCGGCTTAATAGGAACCTATTAATTTTTTCTTTTACCAGAAACAAAAACCCCTGCTATCAAAATTGTTCAAGAGATAAGTGAGGCCTTATCGTCCCCATTTACGAGCTGTGGGCTTTAAACCAACATTGTGACAGGATTCTCTAAGAACTTCTTCACCGTTTGCAGGAAAGCAGCGCCAACAGCGCCATCAACGCTGCGGTGATCGCAGCTTAAGGTAACCTTCATTACATTGGCAACTCCAAATCCATCACCTTTTTTTACAACAATTTCCCTGATACGTCCCACAGCAAGTATGGCGCTATCGGGTGGGTTTATAATCGCTGTGAATTCTTCAATATCCATCATACCAAGGTTAGAGATGGTAAAAGTGTTACCGCTAAATTCTTCAGGTTGTAATTTTTTATTTCTTGCTTTATCGTAAAGTCCTTTGGCATCGGAAGCTATTTGTGACAGCGATTTTTGATCGGCAAAACGAATTACAGGAACAATTAATCCTTCAGGCATTGCCACTGCAGAACCGATGTGAATATGCTTGTTCTGCCTGATGAAATCACCCATCCAACTGCTATTTACAGCAGGATGCTGCCGCAAAGCCATAGCACAGGCTTTTATAACCATATCGTTAAAAGAAATTTTAACGGGGCTTATTTCATTTATTGCCTGGCGTGAGGTAATGGCATTGTCCATGTTCATCTCCATCGTCAGGTAAAAATGAGGTGCCTGGAATTTACTTTCACCCAACCTGCGTGCAATTGTCTTACGCATTTGTGTATTGGGAATATCCTCATAACTTTCTTTGCCGGTTTGCTCAAATGGCTGAACAGGTTTTGCCGCTTCAGTCTTTTTAGCTTCCTGTTTCGCTGGCGCCGCAGCAGGCACATACGAGTCTATATCTTTCTTAATGATTCTTCCGCCATCGCCGCTTCCCTGAACTTTAGAAATATCAATTCCTTTATCTTCCGCTAATTTTTTTGCCAATGGAGAAGCCTTAATCCTTCCGCCTTCCATAGTTGATTGTAAATTTTCCCCCGATCCCAAACCATTGGATGACACGCTGGCTTTATCTGTTTTTTCTTCTTTTGAAGGTTCGCTGTCGTTCGATTCAGCACGGGGTGCTTCACCACCTGAATTTTTTTCGGCAGCAACAAATGCACTCACATCGGTTCCTTCTTTTCCAACAATTGCAATGATTTCATTTATTTTGGCTGCCTCTCCGGCTTGCACTCCAATATATAACAATGTCCCTTCTTCATAGCCTACCACTTCCATGGTGGCTTTATCTGTTTCTACTTCGGCAAGTACATCATCGCTTTTCACTTTATCGCCTACTTTTTTGTTCCATTGCACAATTTTTCCTTCCGTCATTGTATCACTCAGCAATGGCATTCTTATCACTTTTGCGTCCTTAGGCAATTCTGCAGACGCTGCGGATTTTGAATCAGCTTTACTTTTCGTTTCAGTTTCTTTTTTTGCACCCGAAGCTTTGTCTTTTGGGGCATCTTTACCTTCATCCAAAATCGACTTATAATCCTCTCCTTCTTTTCCTACAATAGCAATTATGTCATTAACTTTTGCAGCATCACCTGTTTTTACACCGATATACAACAGCGTTCCTTCTTCATAACCCACAACATCCATAGTGGCCTTATCAGTTTCAACTTCGGCTATAGTATCATCGCTCTTTACTTTATCGCCTACTTTTTTATTCCATTGAATAATTTTTCCTTCCGTCATTGTATCACTCAAAAGAGGCATCCTTATCGCTTTCGCCATAATTTATTTCAGTTTTTTTGTAAAATTGAGAGGTGAAATTAATGCAAAATCAGCAAAAGAATTTCTAAGAATAGCGGATTGTACGCAAGGGACGAAAAACCAGGGCGGATTAATTATTAGATTTCTCCGGCTTAGCCCGTTAGTCCGGTTTTTTATACGAATCGGCAGTTATTTGAATCCCCTCTTTATAAGGTGTGGGCTTGAAATTAAACGCCTGTTCAAATTTTGAAGAATCGAATATATAATCTTCTTCGTACTGATACATCATTTCCTTAAATTCTTTCATTAGTTTCATAAAAACTCCTAAAAAGGAAATCATTCCCTTTCCCATGGTTGAATGCTTTGGCGATACTCCAAAAATTTCAGCTGAAATATCTATAATCTGTTTTCCGGTCAAAGCAGGTTTTGCAGTCGGCAAATTCCAGACCTGGTTCCAGGCATTTTCTTTATTGGACAAAAGCCAAAGTGCTTCGCCACAGTCAGGCGTGAAGGTAAAGGAATGGACTACCTCGTCATTTCCAAACCATTGACCCCGCTTCTTTTTGGCCATTTTATCAAAAACTAATGTATTTAAAACGCTGGTTTTTACACCAGGCCCATAAAAGTCTGCTGCACGGGCGATCATTGCGGTAATATTTCCGGCTCTTACTTCATCCAATAATTGCGTAGCAATTTTTGCACGCAATTCCCCCTTTTTACTTACCGGGTTGAAAGGTGTTTCTTCCGTCATTGGTCCTTTAACACGGCCAAGCATATATACGTTGTCAAAAAAGATGAGCTTGAGATTGTATTTCACACAGGCTTCAATTGTGTTCGACATTATCAATGGCCAGTGTTTATTCCATATATCAATATCATACTTCAAACCCGGGCACAGCAAAACGACAGACGCTCCTCTTAAAACTTCATCGGTTTGTTTTTTGCTGGTAAGATCCGCGGCTAAAGTAAGCCCCCCATAAACTGAATGTGGCTTGCGGCTAACAAGGGTGAAAGGTGTTTTATTTTGAAAGAGTACTTTTGAAAATTCATTAGCAATAGCTCCTCCCGCTCCAAGAATCGTGTACATATTTTCAAATATTTTTCTAAAACTTAATAATCAAGTTGCAGCCCAAGTCTGTCTTTCAGTTGCTTCACAAGCGGGTACTGCTCTATGATCCTGAGATATTGTTCTTTGGTTGAAAGATGCTCATCGGCCACTTTATCATTGCTTTTGTTTTCAACCACAACAACTTTATAAGTCAGGTATCTATTATTAAAATGTGCCTGTAGGTGCTCGATTAGGGCAGCCCTTTCTGTTTCAACAAACTTTTGCTGGATATTGTTATCTGTTACTATTTCAATACAATTATTGTCAATAATATTTAGTCGGGCAGATTTAAAATTAGAAACACCAGAATGATTGTTATTTTTCCGCAACTCTTCAATATATCCTCCCCACGCAACATATAATTCTTCTTCATTCAAATCTTTTACTGCATTTCCATTTAACTTATTTTCAAGCGCTACCTGCTCTCTTATTTTTTCAAGGGCACTTATTCTCTTAATTTTTGGTAACGGCTTTGCAGTAGCCAAGGCGGTGTGGTCTATGGCTGCTTTCGGAATTATTGATTTACTATCCTCCTCGATAATAAGACGTGCATTATTTAATCCTGCATCCTTTTCAATTGGCTTTTCTTCCAAAGAGCCGTTTGGCTTTTTTACAACTTTGGCAGGTTGCGTTTTACCAGGGCTCTCATTTTTTATTTTATGCGCAACAGGCGATAGCGATTTAAAAGATACCGGCTTCGTACTTTCAAGCTGTTTTTTTGATTGAATATTGTCGCCATTTCCCACGAACTCAATAGCTTGCTGCAAGTAACAAAGTTTGATAAATGTAAGCTCGACGTGAAGGCGTTTATTTCTTGCCTGCCTGTAATTTACCTCAGCTTCATTCAACAAATTCAATGCGCCCAGCAACATGGCTCCATCTGTTTTTAAGGCCACATCAAGATAGCGCTGTTTAAATCCCTCTGATACTTCGAGCAGCATAGCAACTTTTGCATCCTTACTCACAAGAAGGTTTCTTATGAATTCTGAAAAACCATTTAAGACAAGGTCGCCTTCAAACCCTTTACGATTTATTTCATCGTATAGCAAAAGTGAATCGCTGATACTTTGCTTTTGCATTGCCTCCATAAGGCGGAAATAATAATCTTCGTCCAGAATATTTAAATGCTCTAACGTATTGGCATAAGTAAGTTCGCCATTTGTAAAGCTTACAATCTTATCTAATATGCTCAGCGCATCTCTGAGGCATCCCTCACTTTTTTGCGCAATTATATGTAATGCGGTTTTATCGGCCTTTATATTTTCTTTATCACATATTTCGCGAAGGTGATCAACGGTATCCTGGTTGGTAATTCTTTTGAAATCAAAAATCTGGCAACGGGATAATATGGTAGGGAGTATCTTATGTTTCTCTGTAGTTGCTAAAATAAAAATAGCAAAAGGTGGTGGCTCTTCCAGCGTTTTAAGAAATGCATTGAACGCCGAAGTACTTAACATGTGAACCTCGTCCACAATATATACCTTGTACTTTCCGGCCTGCGGTGCAAACCGTACCTGGTCAACAAGAGCACGAATATCATCCACTGAATTATTGCTGGCAGCATCAAGTTCATGAATGTTTAAAGATGTTCCATTATCAAATGAAACACACGAGTTACAAACATTACAAGCTTCACCATCCGGAGTTCTGTTTTCGCAATTAATGGTTTTTGCAAGAATTCTTGCGCAGGTTGTTTTACCAACACCTCGCGGTCCGCAAAATAAAAATGCATGCGCAAGCTGGTTATTTTTTATTGCATTCTTAAGCGTTGTCGTAATATGCGATTGCCCCACAACCGTACTGAAGTTTTGGGGGCGGTATTTCCTGGCCGATACAATGAATTTATCCATAATGAAGAGGACAAATTTACAATTTTAGTCCCGATAATGAAGAAGGGTAATTTTTAAGAAACCAACGAAACGTAAATGAACGCCGCTTTGCTAATTTAAAATGGGATGCCTTTTAAATTCCTTTGAGCGGTCGAAAAGATATCGATAAGTAGTAAGCAGCCTGCTTTGTTTGGCGCCTATATTTTTGGAAATATTCAAAATTTTTGGATTAAAATCTCCCTGCCACTGAAGCTCCAGTTCGTCATATTGTTTTTTTGCCTGTATTACATTTCCCCCTGAAACTATCATATAATAATCTATTCCCATACCCTGGTATTCCGGAACCACCCCAAATACAATACCAGTAAACTTATTACAAACACCTCTTCGCTTTAGCCACAAATATTTCAGCTTGGCAAAGAGTCCAAACTTTCCATCCAGGTATTTAAAAACCTGGTTAAGCTCCGGTAAGTTTACCCAAAAAGCGATTGGTTCTTCCTTATGATAGACAAACCAAATAAGGTCCTCATCCATTACCGGTTTCATTGCCTTAAACATTTTATAAGCAACATCCTTATGCAATTGCTTGTTACCCTCGTGCTTTGCCCAGGCCTCGTTATACACCTTGGTAAAATCAGCAGAAAACTTCTCTAATTCATTTTTGTTGATGCGTCTTGCTTGGTATTCCGGCATGGCATCGTATTTTTCATACTGCTCATAAAACTTAGCACTTAACTTTGTTTGCACAAATAAATGCCAGCATACCTGGTTATAAAAATTTCTAAATCCATAATCCTCAAACAGCTTTTGATAGTAGGGCAAATTGTAGTTCATCAAATAAATGGGCGGTTTAAAACCTTCGACCACAAGCCCCCACCACCGATCGCGTTCACCAAAATTTATTGGCCCGTCCATCGCTTCCATACCACGTTGCATTAGCCAGCTTTTAGCCACGTCGAATAGCATATCTGCAGCCTCCCGGTTATCGATGCACTCAAAAAAACCAATTCCACCTGTTGGTTGGCTGTCTCCTTTGTTTTTATACCTTTTGTTTACAAATGCAGCGATGCGGCCAATAAGGCTATTGTTATCATCAGTCAAAATCCATCTTGTACATTCACCAAAACGAAAAGCCTTATTTTTTTTCGAATCAAATACATCGTTTACATCTTTGTCGAGAGGACGTATAAAGTTTGCATCATCCTTATATATCATTAAGGGTACCTGCAGAAATTGTAGTGAAGATTTATTATCGAAAACTTCGATTAGTTGCATGCAAAAGAAAATTATTCGAGAAATGTACAATCAAAAAAGATTGTTGCCAAAAAACCACAGTTTTTTGAAAAAAATATTTGGAAACAGGTTGATATTCAGAAAGGCATGTTTATTGTTTTACAAGTTATAACAGAATCATTAATAGATATTTTACTATGGTAAAAAAAAGATAAAAGAGCAAAAGATCCTGGAGGGAAGAACACAGGCAAATGGGAATGAAAAAGAAGATGAGCAAATAATTTTTAATCAAAATAAAAGAATCATGTCGAATTTAAAATCAAAAAAAGTAGCTATTCTTACTGAAAATGGCTTTGAAGAAATTGAGTTAACAAGTCCCAAAAAAGCATTGGAAAATGCCGGTGCAATTGTTGATATTGTTTCACCGCAGAAAGGAAAAGTGAAAGCGTGGGATACCGATCATTGGTCAATTGAATTACCTGTAGATGTAAATCTTTCAGATGCAAATCCCGAAGATTACGACGCACTTATGATTCCCGGAGGCGTAATCAATCCTGATAAAATGCGGATCAACAAAGACTGTGTGGCATTTGCCGAAAGTTTTTTGAAGGCCGGCAAGCCAGTTGCTGCGATTTGTCACGGCCCGCAATTATTAGTTGAAACCGGCCTTATTGATGGTAAGAAAATGACTTCTTACCCATCTATAAAAACTGACTTACAAAATGCCGGGGCTAACTGGCAGGACAAAGAAGTTGTGGTAGATAAAGGCCTTGTAACAAGTCGAAGTCCCAAAGATTTGGAAGCATTCAATAAAAAAATGCTTGAAGAAATAGGCGAAGGTATTCATACAGAAGCGGCACTAAACTAAATTTTATTCACTAAAGATATTATTGAAAAACACCTTGAGCAAAAACCCTCGCATGTATCATTGAGAGGGTTTTTTGCATCCCTAACATTTGTGATTTCGTATTTGATTTGTGGATGGATTGGGAAAATGATTTTAGATATCTTTATATAGCCAGTAAGATCAAACATAATGAAAAAAATCTTTACATTCCTGTTCGTTATTATGGCAATTTTTTGCGGAGCGCAAAGTAAAACACTTGTCATAACGGAAGTATATGGAGGAGGCGGCAATGTAAATAGCTCTTATAAGAATGACTACGTTCAACTTTTTAATCTGTCCTCATCACCGATTGACCTTGACGGCTACACACTGCAGGTAGCGCCGGCATCCGGCAGCCTTTGGGAAACGATAAGTCTTTCAGGTATCGTACCAGCAAATCATTGGTATTTAATCAAAGGGAAAGGCGATGGCTCTTATGGCGCAGATTTACCCGCATCAGATGCATCAGGAACTTTCAATATAAATACTGAAAGTGGAAAAATTGCTTTAGTAAATTCTCGAAAGCCCCTTGCTACCACTTGCGTTCCATTTGATGAAACTATTGTTGACTTTATAGGATATGGAAATAATGTCGATTGTTCAGAAACGGCCGCTGCACCATCACATGCTGTAAATACCGCGACGAGCAGGATTAATTTTGCAGCTGATGGCAATAATAATTTCACCGATTTTACAGTGTTTCCGCCTAATCCAAGAAACTCATTAGAGATAGCTTTACCCATTACATTAAATGTTTTTTCAGTAAATAAATCCTCCAATAAAGCAAATGTTATTCACTGGCAGGTAAACTGTCTGTCTACTTCTGTAACTTTTGAAATTGAAAGATCTTCCACGTTGCAAAACTTTAAACCTATTTATTCATCAACTGAAACCAAAGCAAGATGCGCGACTCCATTCGACTTTAAGGATAAAAATCCCCAAAATGGTGAAAATTATTACCGCTTAAAAATTATTGATATTGATGGGAATATTTCTTACTCTAAAATTTCTCTTTCGATAAATAGTTCCCAGGAAAGTGGCGCAAGGGTAGTCCCGAATATAGTTTCATCGGTTGGGGAGTTACACTACTATTCCATTAAACCAGGAAGAATATTAATAGTAGTTTCAAATGTACAAGGAAAGGTCGTGGATAAACTCACGTTTGATGCCGTTACAGGCGATAATAAATTTGCGATTCAAGTCGGCAAACTTTCTACGGGCCAATACCAGGCAGTAGTATTTGCAGATGGTAAAAAAGCAGCTACGGCAAAATTTATAAAGCAATAGCACCGCATTTTTTTCCATGCTAATTTTCATTGAGATTATGCCACGAAACATTACTGGTATTTCAACATCAAATCAAACAGAATTTTTTTATCAGCATCCGTTACAACAGTACTACTGTCCTGCATTTCGAAATGGCGCTTAAATGCCACCTTTGCAGCATTCGAATCTTTAACAGAGTAGCCAATAATCCGTAAGGCCTGCAGGGAGTTGAAATCCGCAGGAACTGAAATATTACTCGTATCCCCATACCAAATTCCATAGCCGTACTGCGATAATAATTGCCATGGAAATTTCACATTAGGATCGTTCTTCCGCGTCGGTGCAATATCGGCATGGCCAATAAAATTAGCTGCAGGAATATTGTATGACTTTTTCAGGGTATCTAATAACGTTAGTAAACTGTTGATCTGGGCAGGCGGAAAAGAGTCAAACCCATTATTGTCGAGTTCTATGCCGATAGAAGAAGAGTTAATATCCTTGTCATTCCCCCATGATCCCACTCCGGCATGCCATGCACGCAAATAATCATTCAGCATGTGATGAATAGTGCCATCCTTACATATTACATAGTGAGCGCTTACCTGTGTACGGGTTAAGGTGAATGTTTGCAGCGTTTGTTCGCAACTATTTTGAGCGGTGTGGTGAATAATTACAAAGTTGGGCTTGCGCATTCCAAAATTAGTAGTACCCACCCAGCCTGAACGGGTATTATAAACATCTTTGGCCGGGGACTGGCGTATTATTTTACCAAACGACTTAGCCTGGCGTTTGTAAACTCTGTTAGTGGCGCCGTATTTATTCGATGAACATGAGGCGGCGATGATCACAAAAAAGCAAATACAAAAAACTTTAAAAGACATATTTTTTTAAGCAAAGATACTTTGCACAGGTAAAAGAAAATTTGAATATACTTCAATGATCAAACTAAAAAGCCAGGCCAGAACTATTTGCTTCATATTGTACAAAATGCTATATTGTATCTATCCCTCTCACGCGAAAGAATTGCTATCTGGAAATCCATCTTCATTTATCATTTAAAACAAAAGTTATTATGAAAAAATTGAGCTTGATTTTTACAGCAGCGATTATTTTTTATTCCTGCAACAACGAAAGTGCAACAACTGCCGATACAACTAAAGACTCTGTGGCAGCAGAACCGGCTGCGGTCAAAGTAGACTATCCCTACACGATCGATCATCCTGATTATTGGGAGATAGGGACTACGGCAAACACAATGATTGCGTTAAATGCTCTCAAAGCATTTGAAAATGGAAATATTGCCGAGAGTATGCAATATTTTGGAGATTCTGTTCACGTTCAATTCGATGGGTTGGACAAAACCTTATCTGCTGACAGCCTCAAGGACAATGTTTACCGCTACGAGAAGCAGCATGAAAAGCATGGAAGTAAAAATGCAAGATTGGGAATCCGTTATTTCTAAAGATAAAAAACAAGAGTGGGTTACGCTTTGGTATACTCAAAAATGGGAAGACATGAAAGGCAAAAAAGATTCAGCGGATATTATAAACGATATCAACATAAAAAACGGTAAAATTGTACGGCTGGATGAATATACACGTAAACTTCACTAGCAAATAATTTCGTAAAAGCACTGCAATGGCGGTGCTTTTTTTATTACAAGGGCATTGTTAACCTGCACCATCTTATTAATCTCTGTTATGAGAGCAAGTGACCCTACATATTTCTCCTGTATTGCCCTCCCACTTCGTACAACGCGTGTGTGATTTGGCCTAACGAACAATATTTTACGGTCTCCATTAATTCGGCAAATAAGTTACCATTATTAACTGCCACTTCCTGGAGCATTTTTAGTCTATTTGCGCTCTCATTTTTATGGCGCTCGTGAAAGGCATTAACATTCTCTATTTGCAAATTTTTTTCTCCGTCCGTACTGCGTATAACCTCGGACGGTAGAATAGTGGGTGAACCTGATTTATTGAGAAAAGTGTTTACGCCTACGATGGGAAATTCTCCCGTATGTTTTTGAGTTTCATAGTAAAGGCTTTCTTCCTGTATCTTATTTCGTTGATACATTCTTTCCATTGCGCCAAGAACGCCGCCTCTTTCTGAAATGCGGTTGAACTCTGCCATCACTGCTTCTTCCACGAGATCGGTAAGTTCTTCAGTTAAAAAACTTCCCTGGGTGGGATTCTCATTTTTGGCAGTTCCTAACTCCCTGTTTATAATTAATTGGATCGCCATTGCTCTTCGGACACTTTCTTCGGTTGGTGTTGTTATCGCTTCATCGTAAGCATTTGTATGAAGGCTATTGCAGTTGTCATAAATGGCATATAACGCCTGGAGTGTAGTTCTTATATCATTGAAATCAATTTCCTGCGCATGCAAACTTCTTCCGCTTGTTTGAATATGATACTTCAGCATTTGCGACCTTGGGTTAGCATTATATTTATGCCTCATAGCCTTTGCCCAGATACGTCGGGCAACACGCCCGATAACGCTGTATTCGGGATCCATTCCATTACTAAAAAAGAAGGAAAGGTTTGGCGCAAAATCATCAATATTCATTCCCCGGCTAAGATAATATTCTACATACGTAAATCCATTTGACAATGTAAAAGCGAGCTGTGTTATAGGATTGGCACCAGCCTCTGCAATGTGATAGCCACTTATTGATACAGAATAAAAATTCCTGATTTCTTTTTCAATAAAATATTCTTGTACGTCACCCATTAATTTCAATGCAAATTCGGTTGAGAAAATACAAGTATTTTGTGCCTGGTCTTCTTTTAAAATATCGGCCTGAACTGTTCCCCGAACTGAAGAAAGCGCCTTTGATTTTATTTCTTCATAGATATTTTTCTCCAACACATCTTCGCCGGATAACCCAAGTAGTCGTAAGCCAAGCCCGTCATTACCCTTAGGCAAATGGCCAGCCATTTTGCCTTTGTCAGGCTGCACAGGTTCTCCGTGAATGCCTATATATTTTGGAAGAATTCTAATGTCAAATTTTGATTCAATTATTTTATTTACACTTTCACGTAGATCGTTTTCAACTATGTATTTTTCACATTGCTGATCAATAGCAGCGTTAAGAAAAAATGCCAGAAGCATGGGGGCAGGACCATTAATAGTCATGCTTACGGATGTTTTTGGATCACAAAGATCAAAACCACTGTACAATTTTTTTGCATCATCAATGCTTGCAACACTCACACCGCTATTACCTACTTTACCATAAATATCGGGGCGTATTGCAGGATTCTCTCCATATAAAGTGACACTGTCGAATGCAGTGCTTAATCGCTTTGCAGGTTGCCCGACACTTACGTAATGGAATCTCCGGTTTGTTCTCTCGGGGCCGCCTTCGCCGGCAAACATTCTTGTGGGATCCTCTTCAACTCTCTTTAGTGGGAACACACCCGCGGTGTATGGAAACTGCCCCGGAAAATTTTCCTGCAACCTCCATCTAAGTATATCACCCCAATCTTTAAAACGAGGTACTGCAATTTTTGGAATCTTAGTATGCGAAAGCGATTCTGAATACAGAGGCTGCTTAATTATTTTTCCTCTTACCTTATATTCAAAAAAATCTTTTTTATATGAACTTTTTAAATTTTCCCATTCGTCAATGAGTTGCTTTGACTCAGGCAATAATTTTTTATTAAGCGAAAGAGCGGCAGCCTCCAACGATTCGATAGCCACTTCATTTTTGCCTTCTTCAAAATAATTTTCTTTTAAAATAGACGATGCTCCTATAACCTGGTAAAGTTGGGAAGCAATTTCAGCCTGCTTAATTGCCTTCTTATTATACTTTTCAATTTCATCGACAATTTCAGCAAGATAACGGATGCGTTTAGGTGGTATCACCGATGTTGACCCCAGTAGTGATCCTGACTCAGGGATTTTCACTTCGCCAAAATTCACATTTGCTTTTTCCTTTATGGCTTCTATTAGCTTCGCAAATAAAATATTTACTCCCGCATCATTAAAAAGCGATGCTGTAGTTCCGATTACAGGAAGCTCATCATCCTTCGCATTCCATAAAGAGTGATTTCTTTTATATTGTTTTTTTACGTCATTGAGGGCGTCGAGTGCGCCAGCTTTATCAAACTTATTTATGCAAACTATATCTGCATAGTCAAGCATATTTATTTTTTCGAGCTGAGAAGCGGCCCCATATTCGGGAGTCATTACATACATGCTTATATCACAATGATCAAGTATTGACGCATCACCCTGGCCAACACCTGCACTTTCAAGAATAATAAAATCATAACCGGCAGCTTTACAAATGTCAATTGCCTCTTGTACATACTTGCTGAGTGCTTTATCGCTTTCACGTGTGGCAAGCGATCGCATATAGGCCCGCGGGTGATGAATGGAATTCATTCGAATGCGATCACCCAACAAAGCACCACCTGTTTTTTTCTTTGACGGATCCACAGAAATTACGGCAATCGTTTTATCCTCATAACTATTTAGGAAACGACGAACGATTTCATCGGTGACCGATGATTTTCCGGCGCCACCGGTCCCGGTGATACCAAGAACGACGGCCTCCTCCCGACCTCCTCCAGGGAGGAGGAGATGGGCAACTAAATTGCCTTGTAGATAAAGCATCGACAGAACTATCATCGTTTGAAATCTCAGTTGCATTACCATTCTCTGCTCTGGTGATAGATTTTGCAATTTTTTTAATATCCCTCCATTCCCCAAGAGCAAACTTCCCATTTTCATAATGCCCATTACCGTTGGAAAATTTGATTGGTTTTTGATCAGATAAAGCCTGGGGCCGGCTTTTCTCCACTACATCTTCTATCATACCTTCAAGACCCATTGTTCGCCCATCATCGGGGGAATAAATCCTGGTAATGCCATAAGCATGTAATTCTTCAATTTCTTTGGGCAAAATAGTTCCACCGCCACCACCGAAAATTTTTATGTGGCCACAACCGTTTTCTTCCAGCAGGTCTTTCATATACTTAAAAAACTCAAGATGGCCTCCCTGGTAGCTTGTAATTGCAATGCTGTTAGCATCTTCCTCTATTGCGCATTCTACAATTTCGTGAACACTCCTGTTGTGACCAAGATGTATAATCTCCGCCCCTTTGCTTTGCATAATGCGCCGCATAATGTTAATGGCGGCATCGTGTCCGTCGAATAAAGAAGCTGCCGTAACAATTCTTACTGTAGGAATTACTTTCTCAGTCATACACAAAAAATCAGGTTACCAATTCAGTGAAAGAAAGTAAAATTACAACTAAAGAAAGGGAAAAAATAATGAGCGTTAGTTTTTGGAATCGCTCTTTTTCTTTTGCCTTTGCTCTAAAATTGGAAACAATGCCAATACTAATGTTTGAACTTCTGTGTTCAACAAACCGGTGATTTAATAAAACAGAGACTGATCCCTGCAGCCGAAATTTGAAAGGCAATTTTTTGAAACCAAAAGTATAAGTGAGTGCCGGCTCCCAAAAAAAAACGGGTGAAACCCTAAGGCTGTCAAGCAGGTACTCGTTCTGCTCAACTGACGTATAATTTGTACGAATATGAGAAAATAATATTTCAGTAAAACGGGAGGAAAGAGCAGCATTGAAGTTAGCCGTGGGCTTATAAATAAATGAAGGCTGCACATAAATTTTGGTAACCCTGCTTTCATGATACTTCTTTGTAAGAATATTATTTGAAAAAAAATCATCGAAAATTTTTGAAGACCCAAAAGCAGCGCCTCCAAAAACCTGGAATTGCATCTTTTTATTTTTTTTCATGGGGGTAAAATATCCAAATCCAATCTCGGTAAAATTTCTTTTGTAAGTTAAGAGCGAGCTGTCTCCCTGGAAATAGGTATCATTAGTACTATTGCCTTCCCACCGAAAATTTTCATTTAGCATAACTGCAAAATGCTTACTTATAGCCCAGGCGCTATGAAGATCAAGGCCACGATTGTAATTACCTTTTGAGCGAAAAATATCAACAGAAGTTCCGTAATTGGCGGACACCTCAAGATCATTTTTTTTATCTATTGAAGGTATATCTTGTGTAACAGGACTGTATACATATCTAGGTGTATAACAGGACGAGATATAACAGCAAATAAAAAAGCTAATTAGAATTCTTTTCATGAGTATTTTTCTCAGCTCATCTTGAAGGTTAGCGATGCAAATTCTTTTACACTTAAAGTCTCTGCTCTCCGGTCAAACAATTCATCAGCAAGAATGTCACTGGAAAATAAACTTTTTACTCCATTGCGAAGTGTCTTACGGCGCTGGTTAAATGCTGTTTTAACCAACACCCAAAATGCCCTCTCACTTTTCACAGGCAGATAACTTTTATGCGCCGTCAATCTTATTACGCCGCTTTGTACTTTTGGCTGAGGCGTAAAACATTCATTGCCGACGGCAAACAAAAACTCCACATCATAATAGTATTGCAGCAGCACGCTCAGCACTCCGTAAATTTTACTACCCTCTTTTGCAGCAGCACGCTCAGCAACCTCCTTCTGAAACATTCCTACAACAACGGGGACATAGCCTTTCCATTCTAAAACTTTAAACAAAATCTGTGTAGAGATATTGTATGGGAAATTTCCGATTACAGTAAAAGGCTCTTCGAAAGGACGCTCAATTTCAAGAAAACTCTTATTTATTAATTTGCCCTCAAGCTGAGGATATTTTTTTAACAGGTATTCTACCTTTTCAATATCAAGTTCCACTGCTTTAAAGTTAATGCCGGGTATTTTTATAAGATGCTTTGTAAGGGCGCCCGCTCCCGGTCCTACTTCAAGTAAATTGCTGAAGGAATATTGATCCAGTGAACTCACAATTCTTTCAACAATCGTTTCATCTTTCAAAAAATGCTGACCCAGAGATTTTTTTAGCGTGTACATGATGGCTGCAAATTAGTAATAAGTTTTGCGACATGGCTTTAATAATAAATGCCTCTTCCAAAAAGGAAAAGGCATTTATTTATTTACAATTCTTATTATTATTTAATTATGCCAAGCTTTGTATTTGCAATCTCATTATCAAGCAGTATCTGGATGTTGTATACTCCGCTACCATATTTTCCAAGATCGTTTAGTTGAACTAAATTTTTTCCTCTGTACATTTTTATTTGTTTCTGCATTAAAGTAATTCCGGTATTATCTACTAATCTTATAGTAGCGATACAGTCTTTCTCTGATTGAATTTTGATGGTAGTGCTCTCCGTGGCCGGATTAGGCATAAGTGTTATTAGTGATTTTGCAGGATTCAACTTAATTACAATCACATTACTTATGGTTTGTTCACCATTTTTTGCAATAACATGCAGTCGATAAAATACCACATCAGTATTGAGATCGCTTATATCATTAAGCAAATAGAAAGTTTTCAACTCATTTGGCTGTACCGTTGTTGATAATGTGCCATTAAGAGTGAAGTTTTGATTATCGGTGCTTCGGTAAATTTCAAAACGATCCACTTCATTCGCAACCATCACGCTCCAGCTTAACTGAACAGTACTGTTATTTTTTGGAACGCCGCTGAACTTTGCAAATTCAACAGGTAAAATAGAAGGAACCCATCTCCAATCGCGATCCCCGGCCAAAGGGTTTGATTTCTGCACTACTGCCCTTGTGCCTGGTAAAGGAGCGCCGATTGTTGTACCGCCATTTCCCATATTGCCCGATGTAACTTTTGCCGAAGTATTATCAAGATCAAAACGATCATCAAGGCCATCACCATCTGTGTCGACATTGGTTAATGTTGTGTTTTCATCAGCAAGTCCATTGAAATTCCAGTCATTGCCCTCTTTAATATCAGGAGATCCATCCCCATCCGTATCGAGATCACGGTAGTCAGGAATTCCATCTCCGTCTTTGTCGAGTACGAAAATACCGTGCCCCCCAAATGAAGCGGTATTGTCATAAGCATCGTCAAGGCCGTCTTTATCAGTATCAACGCCAGATGGTAAAAAATAACCTAATGTTGAAGGGCCCTCGATATTATCAGTGATACCGTCATTGTCACTATCAATATCAAGGTAGTCGGGGTTTGGATCTGAGTCTGAATTGCGCAACGTCAGGGAGCCCATAGCTGAAATTGTAATTGACCAGCCATTGGGACCAATAACGCCATCTACAAACCCATCAAGATTTACATCAGGCAAACCTGCTTCAATTACATCCACAATTCCATCGCCATCACTATCTACATCATAAGGATTCGCTCTCGAATCTTTATCCATATTTTTAAAGGGATAGCTATCCGCCTTACCATCATTATTTATATCTGCGCCAGTTTTAAGCAAAGCATTTACCAGGAGAATATTATCAGATATTCCGTCACCGTTTGCGTCGACGAAACCATCTATTTTACCATCATTATTTGCATCCGCACCTCCCACTTCTCTCACATCGGGAATACCATCATTATCGCTATCAAGGTCAATAAAATTAGGAACACCGTCACCATCAAGATCGAGCAATCCCAATCCGATTCCTGAATTATAAGCTCCTGAATTATTTGAATCGACATTCTGCGAAAGGCCATCTCCATCTGTATCGGAATAATTATCAAGTTTGCCATCGCCATCCGCATCTACGCCACCTGCTTCTACCACGTCCGGAATACCGTCATTATCACTGTCCAGGTCAAGCATATTTATTTTGCCATCCTTATCTGCGTCAAAGCGGTCATCCACGCCATCGCCATTTGTATCTACACGGCCTGGAAAATCAGTATCAAGGTAATTTGGAATACCATCATTATCTGAATCGCCATCTGCCTCAAAATTATCATTAATAAAATCGCCGTTGTTGTCAACAAAACCAGCATAATCTTTATCGTACGCGTTAATAATACCATCGCCATCTGCATCGCCAAACGCAGCGGGCATATTGCTTTCAACAAAATCCGGAATACCATCTTTATCCTTATCAATATTGCATGAAATAAATATTGTAACAGTTTTGCATAAGGTCGTGTTACAATCACCTTCTGCCCTTACATAATAAGTAGTGGTGACCAAGGGTGTTACCGTAATTGTTGCCCCTGTGCCCACAAGCGTACCACCACAACTACCGGAATACCATTTCCAGGAAGCATTTGTGCCAAGTGATCCGCCCGCTACAGATAGTAATACCGGGTTGGCAGGACATACATTATTCTTACTGCTGGAAGCTGATGTGGGATCCGTTGATGTGGTTTTTGACGTTAAGAGATATCCTGGTGAAGTATATGCACAAGTAGAGCTAAAAATGTTACCTGTCGCAGCAACCTTTAGCCGGTAATATTTACCTGTATTTAAAGCAGTCACGGGATTAATGGTATACGTAGAGGTGGTAGCGCCCACAATATTTACCCATATAATGCTATCTGTGCTTACCTGCCATTGGTAATCTTTAGTGCCGGGCAATACCGTTGGGTCGTTAAGTGACGAGGTGAAAGTCGTTGAACCTCCTATACATCCACCTGAAGGAACTGAAATATCAACGATGGGTAAAGCATCACAAGTTCCATATTGAATATCATCTATAGCTATATCATTACCGCAACCGCCGGGAGCATCATTAACCAATTCAATAATTAAACTGCCATAGGAGGCTGGACTCACAAACTTAAGCCCGTATTGCTGCCATGAAGTTGAAGTGATACTTGGGGTCGAGATCTCTGTAATTACTAAACCGGAACCACCATCAAGAATTCGCATTTTAATCTGCGGATATTTAAATCCTCCCAGGCCGTTACAAATAGTCTGGTAATTTGCGTTACCAATAAATGCGGCATAAAATGATAAAGAATATTGCTGATTTGCGCAAGTCGAAGAAAAGAAAGTACCTCTGTACATTTTAGTACTGGCCGCATCCGCATTTATTACAAGCATTCTTCCATTAGCGTTTCCTGTATGGTCGGTAAGGCTTATAAAGTTGCCATTATCGGCATTGTTGGCATTATTTGTTACGGTATATGTTTCCTTCGGCAGAGGTTGAGTTGTTACTCCTGTATAAGATGTCGCCGACGTAGCGAACGAAACCCCAATTCCAGCGATTGGAGCACCCAATGTTTTCGTTAATCCCGTGCCACTTCCAAAATTTTGAGTGTATAACACATTTCCAAGTGCAGTACATGGAGGAGTTGTTGCAGCCAAAGAAATAAGGAGAGGCGTAGGTTGGCTTTCCCCAAGATCATCAGGTTTATCATTTTGATTTAGATCCGGTGTCGGGCCATTAGTTGATGAGTCTCTTAAGGCCACACTATTGAATCCATTGGCTGTTGCTATGGCTTGGTTGTTATATACCACACCCGGCTGTATACCAGACAATCTGCATGATATGCGAATGGTAAAATTGTTATTAGCTACCGGATAATTGGGCACACTTTGGCCCGCTGCTAATAAATTAATGTTGCTATTCCCATTGAACGCCGGATTTAATGAAACGCCGGCAGGATTGCTTGTAAGCGAGGTCGTAACATTTGAAACATTAGCTGCGCCGTTTATTAGCGTAAGCTTATCTGTAACCTGTACATTATTTAATGGTGTATTGCCATAATTTTTTACATATACATCATAAATAACGTCGTACTGGTTAGGCGTGCCCGTAGGGGTTGCCGATATTAATTTCTTAGAGGAACCAATGCCGGAATTTATCTGCGTCATATCAACAGAATAAATACCCTTGCCAGAAGGATAAGTATAATTAACAGTTCCGGTGTTTCCTGTTACGGGGTCAAGACTAGAATATCTACAACCGTTATAATAACTAGCAATTAAATCACCATCTGCATACGCAAGGCCTACCAGGCCTGTGGCGCCGGAGGGTTTTATAATGGTATCTATGAAAGTACATTTTATGTGTCCTGTAGGGCCGCCATAGCTGCTGTAATCAGGAGTAAAAAGTTTATTATCAATGGCAAAATACATTTGGCCTGAAGGTGACATGGTAATGTCTCCTGAAGATGCTGAATATATCTTTGCTCCACCTGTGAGGTCCATAGTATCTTTGGGGCCAAGTGCTCCGGTGTTAAAATCTACCGTGCTTAAATAAGCATTCAGTGATCCGGTAGCTGGATTTATCGTAGTGCCAAAATCCATTTGGTATGCGATCCCATTCGCGTCAAAAGTTATCCCAATAACTGCAGATTTAAATCTGATCAAAGTATCTAATGCAACAGTTGGGCATGAATAAGGGCTCCATCTCCACACATAAGTACTCCATGGAGTAGTAGAGAAATCTACTTGCTGATAATAAAACATTCCGTCGGCGGGATTGAAAGAAATACCAGCGGCGCTTATTGTAAATGCCCTGGGCTTAAGCTTCGGTACGCAACCTGTAAATGAAGCATTACTGAGGTTTCCGCCAGTGTAACTGTAATAGTAAAGCGAATCTTTTCCACCGCCTGAGCCGCAGTTGTTTCTACCAAGACTTACCGGTAAACTAACCGTAGCTGTTTGTGCGGACACTTCCTGGCAGAAAAGACCAGTCAATACCAGTAAGATCAAAAGTAAAAATCGTTTCATTTTGGTTGTTTTACCTTAATAATGTTATTCACTAAAATTTAATGTTGTACAATTAGCTTTTTTGAATCCACTATTTCATTATTCCTTATTATTTGAATTTCGTACACACCATTGGGCATATTGTCCGAATTAAAATGCAAGTAGTCATTGTCAGTATCCATCCGGCTTATCAAAATACCTGCGGATGTTATTACATGAATTGTAGTTCTTTCCCGGGCTGGGTTACTAAAAGACAAATTCACAACTTTGCCCGCTGGATTTGGAGTAATTGCTATAAATGCATTCTTAGCGAATTGTATTTTTACAACTTTTGTAAATTCTCTATCATTGGTAGAAACTATTTCTGCTTTATAAAATATAGTGCCCGAATATGAATTTGCATCAATGAACTGGTAATTATCAAGTTGACCGAGATTTCCTGTTGCATTCATTTTGCCTATTTCTGTAAAATCAATCCCATTAAAACTTCTTAACAGCATAACCTTAGTAATTGGCTGATCTTTTATGATGCTTAGCTTTATTTCATTACCAGTAGCTGATTTTGTAGCAGTAATATTTACAACTCTTAAAGCGAGCGTACTTAACTTGGACGTGCTGCCTGTAGATAATGTTCTTGCACTATCATCATAGGCAACGGTCACGGGTGTAAACGACAAATCATAGGTCAATAAATTACCCGGCACAGGCGCACTTAAGCCGTTTCCTGCATACGAAAGATTGCCACCGCCCCAGTCGAAGAAGACTATAGTTGTATCCTGCGCCGCGATTGAGCCTTTAACATGCAGAACCACCGGGCCATTAAAATAACTAACGTTTGAACCAGAGGTTTTCGACTGCGATGCGACCTGAACCGCAAGTTTTTTTGATGAGGGACTATTCCAATTGATTGAATTGACAGGATTCCCCACACCTCCTACGGCTGTCGCCGCACTTCCTGAACCGCCAACATAGTCGTTGAAAAATTCAGAAATATCAGTTCCAAGAATTGCATTAAAATAGTTTTTAAGCGTATCAGTGGTAGCGGATTTTAATGCACGGTTTGTTTGATAGTTAGTTAAAGCCTGGAAATATTTAGTATCGCCACACATTGTTCTCAACATAGAAGCCACCATAGCCCCACGCTTGTATATTGTAGTTCCGTAGTTGCTTCCCCATATTGCCACAGAGTTTGAAGCATTCGCATCAGGTATCCATGCACTTTCACCAGAAAGGCCAAGTGCTGCAGTTTTAATACTATTTCTTGTTGTGTAGGGGTTTATACCTAAAGACGGAACCAGTTCGCCCACCAATGCTTCACTATACTGGGCGAAGCCTTCTGCAAGCCACAAATCGTTCCATGTGGAAAAGCTTACGTTATCTCCAAACCATTGATGCATTAACTCGTGAGCCAAAACGGATACGCTGTTAAGGCTACCGGTTGCAATACACGAAGAAGTTTGGTGCTCAATACCACCAGCCCCAACTAGTCCGTCATAATATCCATGTTTCTCCATTTTAAAAGGATAGTCTCCAAACTTCTGGCTGTATGCGGCCAGTACGAGATTCATTTTATCCAGATTTGTTAGGTTGGTATTATATGAAGTCTTTCTGTCAGCAAGTAAATTGTAAACGACAGGTACGTTAGTTCCATTGATATTTACAGTACCTCTGTAATAGTGATTAAACCTTCCAACAGACACTCCTACAAGGTAGGATGCAATAGGATAATGCGTTTTATAAGTGAATGTGCGGCTGTTACCTGAGATGGCCGAATCCACAAGCATTCCATTTGCAATTCCCCAAAAAGTATCTCTTGCAGCAGGTGAGGCCCATGGTACATTCAGATTGATTTCCATGCTGTCAATCTTATCTTTCATATCGGCTTTACAGGGCCACCAATCCCTATCTTCATACGATTCTGAAACTGACGTTATGTAATTATCTGCGTGGTTATAGCTTCCAGTTGATAATGTAAACTTTCTAAATCCTTCAGGAAAACCGCCTCCTATGGCTGGAGGAACTCCTCTATAAAAAACCTTAACTGAGTCCAAAGTATTTATCGGTAAGGTTCCGCTCAAAACGATATTAAATATGTTTCCGGACCTGATGATATTCCCGGATGGCAACTTAGCCCCTTCGAAATAAACTGAATCTATCGTAAAAGCACTGTTAAGGTCGAATGAAATGTTATTGACGTTATTTTGAGTAGTAAGAAAATTCGTTTGAACGTAACCCTTAATGTATAAGGTTGAATCAGGATTCACACGCAACCACATTTTGTGAAACTTCACATCAATATTTGCTCCTGTGCCACTGTAACCTGATGTGCTTACTCCGGACGGGGAGTCAATATCGGAGGAATTATTTTGTCCAAAAATACTTGCCTGGCATATAAGTCCAAGTAAAACTGAGAATAAGAATTTCTTCATAAAAATCGGAATTATAGATTTTGATGGTTTGACATATATTGGCACCAACTGAAAACGACTTATTAATTGAAAAATTGTAACAGTCAGAAATATTTTCTATAACAGTGTAGTTCATTAACTACACCGTCTTATTGCAAATGCTCCTGAACTGCAGCATTAGCGAAATGCAATATGGCATCGCGTTTTTCGTTTCGAGTTTCTGGCAGGTCTCCGTAAGCAATACTCAAGTCGGCAAAATCAATGTCAAGCCTGCCGGAAATTATCCATATCAAAGCAGATCGAAAAACTATTCACACATGAAACAGTTAATAATAATGGCGGCGGTTTGTTGCATTTTCTATCCTACATTTTCGCAACTTACCGTTACAGGAACTTCAGCTAATTCTACTATATGCCTCGGCGATTCAACCGTACTTTCGGCGTCAGCCTTACCTGTTTCTTATATAATGACGGCTATTACCAATGATCTGATTCCTTCGCCGGGATACCTTAGCAATTTTCTTGTGGATGGAGGAACTATTCAAACTACTCTGACGACAGGGACGCTCGATGATGGAAGATGGGACAATATTGATTTGCCTTTTACCTTTCGATATTTCGGGAATGATTATAATTCAATTAACGTAAGCACCAATGGGTGGATAGGACTTGGCAGTTCTAACAGTACCTCGACAGGCATGGGCGTTACGCTTCCCAATGCTGCAGCCCCTAACAACGTAATTCACGCAATTACTGCGGATCTTGATTTCAGATCCCCCACTACCTCTTCAATAGAATACTTTTATGAGGGAGGTTCTCCTGACAGAAAATTCGTCGTTCGATATAATGATATTAAATTTTTTGGTACCACGGGCACTGCCAACGTCGAGGTAATTTTATATGAGACAACTAACGCGATAGAAATTCATACTTCTGATTGTTCAAATACTACTTTAGTTAAAGCACAAGGGATAGAAAACAAAACAGGAACTATTGCCTTTACTGCGCCAGTAAGGAATAATGTAAAAACGTGGACTGGTATGCCTGATGCCTATCGTTTTACTCCTGATCAATTTACATACACCTGGTCGCCTGTAAGCGGTCTCACAAATACTATAGGCTCCGCTGTAAGTGCCCACCCGACTGCAACAACTACTTACACGGTGAATGCGGTAAATACCGCCACTGCACAATCGGGAAGTACTACGGTTACTGTGAACATTAGCAATTCATCATATGCCCTTGCAACAACTGCCCCGGGAGTTGAAGTTTTTCAAAATAAGGCGGTGTCTTCGGGCTCCACTTCTTATAGAGATGGGAATTGTAATCTTATAACCAGCATTCAACCTTCAGGTGCGAATCCGGTTTCTAATTCTATAAATTCTGGCGTAACGATTTACAGTTCGCCTGGTAAGCTAGGAACGCCAGATCTTTATTTATCCAGGAAATATGACATTCAACCTATAGTGAATGCGGCAAATGCAACAGCGATTATTACTTTGTATTATTTGCAAAGTGAATTTGACGCTTACAATCTGCTGGCTGCTGCAGATAACTTTACGGCCTTACCTTCAGGCCCGTTAGATGCCGCAGGGATTAATAACCTGGTTCTTCGCCAATTTCATGGAACGGGCACCAACCCCGATAATTATACAGGCGCATCAGTTGATTTTACTACAGCCACACCCGGATTTGGTGTAAGTTGGAATAGCGTGATGAACTGGTGGGAAGTAACGGTCCCGGTAACTGGTTTTTCCGGTTTTTATATTACAAGTTTACCGGCTCATTCATTGCCGATTACACTTTTTTATTTCAACGCCTCTCAGTCAGGAAACAAACATTTACTTAAATGGAAAGTAAATTGCCTCTCAACAAACGCAAATTTCAAAATTGAAAATAGTGCTGATGGAATGCATTTTTTCCCGATTGGCGATATAAAAGCATCCCAGGTAAGATGTGCTCAGCCATTTGATTTCATAAATGAAAATCCATTGCCCGGATCAAATTATTACCGAATTAAGATAATAGATACAGACGGCAAATTTTCTTACAGCAATATTGCTTTACTCTTTTCTAAAAACAAAAGCTTCCAATTTATTACCCTTTCTCCTAATCCTGTAAAAGATGAGAATGCAGTATTACAAATTAACTCCGGAAGAAGTGATAACCTTGAGTTGGTAATAGCAGATCCGATTGGTAGGGTGATCTCGCGGCAACATTTGAACTTAATGCAGGGAGATAACAAAGTAATACTCGACACAAAGAAATTTGCTCCGGGAATTTACCAGGTTTATGGTACTAACGCAGAAGGAAAGTCAGAAACGCTTAGGTTTATTAAACAATAGGATTTCGCCCCAAAAATAGCCTCACTTGCATTAAATTAAATTGATGAAAATATGGTAGTAATTTAGAGAAAAAAGAAACAGAATCTTTTCTCTTAAATCATGATTCATTCCACGAAGGGTATTGTACTACGCACTGTAAAATATGGCGAAACTTCAGTAATTGCAAACATTTTTACTGAGGCCTTTGGAACTCAATCATACATTGTAAACGGTGTACGCACGCAAAGTAAAACATCAAAAGCGCATTTTTTTCAATCATCTTCTATTCTTGAAATGCAGGTTTATCATAATGACCTGAAAAATTTACAACGAATTAAAGAATTAAAATGGGCGCACCTTTATAGAAGTATTCTAAGTGATATAATCAAAAATGCTGTGGCGCTTTACATGGTTGAACTTTTACAAAAATGCCTGAAACAACCCGAGCCAAACCCCGATCTTTTTAACTTCTGTGAAGACGCTTTTTTGGCACTTGATACCTGCTCAAATGAAATAGCTGCAAATTTTCCCATTTACTTTTCAATGCAGCTTGCTTATTTTTTGGGGTTTCGATTGCATAACAACTATTCTTCAGAAAGGAATATTTTCAGCCCTGGAGAAGGAAACTTTTGTAATAAAAGTATACCGCAGGATTACTCCGTAAGTGTAGAAATAAGCAGCCACATTTCAGAGCTGCTAAAGGCGCAACATCCATCGGAACTCAACGAGATTAAATTGAATAAAAATATCAGAAAATCAATCTTATCTATAATGGAAAATTATTATGCAATTCACATTTCAGAATTTGGAGTAATGAAAACACTACCAGTGTTACACGAAATGTTGTGATATCGCTATGTGATAGACTGATAATGCGGAATGTTTAGAGCAATCTTTTCGCTTTTGAATCGGATTTAAGTTTATCGCCTTCTAAATTTTCGATCAATACGATTCCGGGTTGTTTACCCTTTTCGAAGCTACCTATTATATTTTCCATTTGTAACGCCTTTGCTCCATTAAGCGTTGCCCATGTCAACATCATTTTAGTTGTAACTGATGGGAAATTTTTTGAAATCGTTTTTAATTCTTCCAAAATATCAAGTTGATGGTTTGATGCAAGGCTATCTGTTCCTACAACTATATTAACTCCATTATCCAAAAGCATCAACACAGGAGGTAACTTATTTTCTATGTAAATATTTGCGTTAGGGCACAAACAAAATGATACTAATTGGGAAGCTGGCTTCGCTTTAAAAATGTAATCAACATCATCTTGCTTTATGAATGTATTGTGAACTAATATCACCGACGATGCATTAACCATTTTTTTAAAATATGATTGAATACTTGAAATACCGGGAAAAGCGTAAAACGAATTATCAATTTTCATCATTTCATACATTCGTATTAAATCGCCCTTTCCTTCCGAAAAAAACTTGTTTTCATCTTCCGTCTCCAGGTTGTGGATAGTTACAACCTTTTGAGAAAAAAATGGGGTAATTTTTTCCCACAAAGGGTAAGAAACCGAATATGGGGCATGGGGAACCATTGAAGTTTCTTTCTTGTTTTGAATATATTTATCATAAATAGCTTTACTCCTTACAAATCTTTCCTGTGCAATCGCAGGATTCCACCCGCTCACTTCAATAAAATCATAAAAACGAAGTTGACCTTCGTTCTTAGACGTAATACCTAATTCATTATTGCAGATGTCTCCCACTGCTACGATTCCGTTTTGTGCCATTTCTTCCACGGCAAGCTGCATAGCATTTTCAATATCTTCTGTGGGATAATGCCTTTCGGTTACAACGCGGTAAACAAATTCTGTCAGACCTGTATTTTCGGCTATTTTATTTTTAAGATGAGAAAGCTCGATATGGCAATGCGCATTTATAAAACCAGGACATAATATTCCTGAAAGTGTTTCAACATCTTCACCCGCCTCATCAACATTTACAATATCTTCAACTTTCCCCCTTTCATCAGTTACCAGCACTGAATTACTGTCCAATAAATCAATTCCGGTAAATAAATAATCTGCTTTAAATTTTCGGTAAGGCATGTAAAAGTTAATAAGTTAATTTTGCAACCCTGCGAAGATATGCGTTGTTTTTTTCAGGCTTTTCAAGGATAAATCAATCTAATCTTTTTCAAAAAAAATGTTTAAATATGTTAGATAAACTGGAAGCAATAAGGGCAAGATTCGACGAGCTTGGCGTAGCGCTTTCGAATCCCGAAATAGTTAATGATAACAAAAAATACCGCCAGTTGAGTAAGGAATACCGCGACCTGGAGAAGATTGTAAATGTAAGAAACCAGTATGCTAAAATCTTGGAGGATATTGATTTTAATAAAGAGATGCTGAATACCGATGATGAAGAAATGCGTGACCTTGCAAAGGAGGAATACCCCGAATTGCTACAAAAAAAAGAAGGCTATGAAAAGGAAATAAGAAATATGCTTATTCCAAAAGATCCACAGGATGAGAAAAATGCAATAATAGAAATAAGGGCAGGCACAGGTGGAGACGAAGCCTCTCTTTTTGCCGGAGACCTTATGAGAATGTATCTAAAATTTTGTGAAGGAAAGGGATGGAAGACTGCATTGCTGAGTGAGAACGAGGGCACCGTGGGCGGCTATAAAGAAGTTCAGATTGAGGTGACGGGTGAAGATGTTTATGGCACCTTAAAATTCGAAAGTGGCGTTCATCGGGTACAGCGTGTACCTGATACAGAAGGAAGCGGCAGGGTGCATACCAGTGCTGCCACTGTGGCTGTAATGCCTGAAGCAGAAGAAGTAGATGTGGAGGTGAAAGAAAGCGATGTAAAAATGGAGACTGCCCGAAGCGGAGGTGCAGGCGGACAAAATGTAAATAAGGTTGAAACTAAAGTAATGCTTACGCACCTTCCCACGGGGTTGGTAATTATTTGCCAAACCGAAAGAAGCCAGTTAGGCAACCGCGAGAAAGCTATGCAAATGCTTAGAACGAAATTATACGAAGAAGAAGTACGTAAGCAGGAAGACGAAATTTCACGTCATCGGAAAAGCCTTGTAAGTACCGGGGACCGCTCCGCTAAAATCAGGACTTATAACTTCCCCCAGGGAAGGGTAACAGACCACCGGATTGGCTTGACTGCATATAACCTTGATGACGTCTTAAATGGGGAATTACAGGAATTTATTGACGCACTGCAATTCGCGGAAAATTCCGAAAAACTTACACAGCAGTAAACAAGAAGCTATAAAGTCAGGTTTTTGTCATTAAATTTGAAAAATTATATATAGAGAATCCTATTATATATTTCTTAACATTAATCGTTTTAATTTTGGCATGTGATTTGAAACCTATAGAGTATTAAAGTTTAAAAGTCAATTTTCTCATAAGCAGTTAGTTTTGGTAAACGGCCCCTGTTTCTACAGGGGCCTTTCTTTTTTTGAAAATTATTTTTTAAAACGGAATTGGATTACCGTATGACTATTTAGAAATGTTTTGCAAAAAAATATCTCATAAATCCCACCAAATATTTACTCATCTATTCTATGTTTTCAATTTAGCTCTCCATTAAATTGAACGAGCGATGATAATCTTTAACGTTTATTATCATATATCTTCAAAGTACCTTTGCGTAATAAATTTATGGCTTTTTAAACGACATTGTTTCTATCGAAGCTGTAAAAGGTATCATGGATAATAATATTTCCCAAATTTTTCAGACCAACAGACCCACAAGGTGGAAAAGTGTAAAATGGACTACGCGGGTGTTGGCCATGATTGCAATTTTCTTTTTTGTTATACTGGCAATTGCTCTATATAGTGGTTCGTTACCCAACCTGCCAAACATGGTATCAAAGGCAAAAGAATATGAAACTTCAATAGACCCTACGAATCCTCTTACTTTAAAAAACACCCAGAACATAAGATACAAAGGCTTCAAGGATTTTCTTCTAAAGAAGGAAAAAGCGGATTCATTGCGAAAAATAAAAAATAAAACCGCTTCAAAAGCAAACTCCCTTTCGCTTATAAGGGCCGCATTTTATACACCCTGGACGGGAAATACTTCTTACCCCAACCTTGAAAAAAATGCCGATAAACTAAATACAATTTTTCCCGAATGGTTTTTTATTGACACAGCCACCTTTCACCTCCAAACCAGGATTGATAGCGCCGGCCTTGCACTAATGAAGCAGAAGCAATTGCGGATAATGCCGATGGTTTCAAATTTTAGAAATATACAAACAGGCTTTGACGGCAAACTGCTTCATAAAATTTTTAGTGATTCAGCAGTGGAAAACAACTTTATTAAACAAATAGTTGACACTCTATCTTACTATCAATTGGCTGGAATTAATATCGATTTCGAAGAACTGGCAGAATCCTCAAACGAACCTCTTACTTTATTTCAGAAAAAACTGTATGAGGCGCTTCATGCAAGAAACATGACAGTATCTATGGATGTGGAACCCAAGAACAACGATTATGATTATTCGAAACTATCTGACTATAATGATTACATAATATTAATGGCTTACGATGAACACAATAATTCCACAGGACCGGGCCCGATAAGCTCACAAAAATGGATTGAAGATGCTTCGGCATGGGCGGCAAAAAGAATTGATCCTTCAAAAATTATTCTTGGAATAGGAGGCTTTGGGTATGATTGGGCTAATAAATACGATACGACTTATACTTATAATGATGCGATCAATAAGGCAAAAGCTCTCAATGCAAAAATTGATTATGATAACGATTCCTACAATCTTCACTTTAATTACATATCAGAAGAAACTGACTCCGCAGGCTATATTGATAAAAGCCCACACGAAGTTTGGTTTACTGATGCCGCCACTATCTTTAATATCCTAAGGTTTAGTGATGACTTTCCAATGGCGGGTACTGCATTGTGGAGGCTTGGCAGTGAAGACCAAAGGATGTGGAAATATTATAACCGTAATCTTAACAATGCCTCTCTTTTAAAACAACCCTTTAGTTTCGATTCCCTTTCAACCATCCCGGTCATCTTAAATAACGTGGGTTTTGAAGGTGACGGGGAGGTGCTGGATATTATATATTCCCCGCAACCCGGCAAGATTAGTCTTGAAATAGACAGCACGGAACAATTGATTGCCGAACAGAACTACATTCAGCTCCCCTCAGGATATGTAATAAGAAAATTTGCGGAAGACACTACTGAAGGAAAGGGGCACAAGCTTATTCTTACGTTTGATGATGGGCCAAGCGAGGAGTTCACACCTAAAATATTGGATATACTTGAACGCGAAAAAGTTCCTGCAACCTTTTTTATTGTTGGCATTAATGCAGAGCAAAATATTCCGATCCTTCAAAGAATTTACAAAGATGGTTTTGAAATCGGAAACCACACTTTTACACACCATAACATTGCAGACATGAGTATGCAGAGGGCTGCACTTGAGATGAAACTTACACGTTTGCTTATTGAAAGTATCACAGGTCATTCTACGATATTATTCCGGGCTCCATATAATGCAGACTCACAGCCACAGACATTCGAAGAGCTTGCCCCAATTGAAAGAAGCAGAAGCGAGAATTATTTAACCATAAATGAAAGCATAGATCCAAACGATTGGGCGCCGGGTATCATTGCAGACAGTATTTTTGATAGAATAGTGAGGCAAGTCAAGGAGGGAAATGCAAGTATTATTCTGCTCCACGACGCCGGCGGAGAAACACGTAAAGCTACAGTAGAGGCGCTTCCCAGGATTATTGATTATTTTAAAAAAGAAGGTTATGTCTTTACCACTGTAGCGGACCTTATGGGTAAAACCAAAGACGAAGTAATGCCCCGGGTAGCATCCTCACGAGATAGATGGACCAGGAAATTTAATTTCTTTCTCGCAGAAGCCGGCTACTGGAGCGGTCATTTTTTGTTTTCACTTTTCATTATTGGGATCTTATTATCAGTGGGCCGTATTTTGCTTATGGCTGTGTTAGCAAGCATTCAAAAGAGTAAAGAGGGGAGTCCAACTACTGCGCACACTGCCCTACTTGCCTCTGATAAAACTAAATGGCCATTGGTGAGTATAATAGTTCCTGCATACAATGAGGAGGTAAATGCCATCCGCACAATAAACAGCCTTCTCGCACAAGATTACCCTCAACTTGAAATCATTTTTGTAGATGATGGAAGCAAGGATGATACATTTTCAAAAGTGTCGGTACATTTCCGCATAAACATTAAGGTACAGGTTTACACTAAATCAAATGGTGGCAAAGCTTCAGCCTTAAATTTTGGAATTCAGAAATCAATTGCGGATTTTGTTGTTTGTATAGATGCAGATACACAGCTTAAGACTGATGCAGTTACGGAACTGATGAAAAAATTTGACAGTGAAAACGTTGCGGCCGTTGCAGGAAACGTAAAAGTGGGTAACCAGGTAAATATGATCACCCGCTGGCAGAGTATTGAATACATCACATCACAGAATTTTGATCGGAGGGCATTTGATCTTTTGAATTGTATAACCGTAATACCCGGTGCCATTGGCGCTTTCAAAAAAGATGCGATCCTGATCGCCGGTGGCTTTACAACCGATACACTTGCAGAAGATTGTGATCTCACTATGCGTCTTCATAGAAATGGTTATGAAATACGAAACTGTACATCTGCCATTTCGTACACCGAAGCACCGGAGACTTTCAGACAGTTTTTAAAGCAACGCTTTAGATGGAGTTTTGGGGTAATGCAGTGTTTCTGGAAACATCGTGATACGGTTTTTAATCCAAGATTTAAGAATTTCGGCATGGTGGCGATGCCTAATATCTTAATATATCAAATAATCCTCCCTATTCTTGCGCCGCTTGCCGATATCATTTTAGTGATTAGCCTTCTTGCAGCGTCCTTTGGAATAGTTGTCGCAAGTATCCCGCATATTATTATTTATTACATCATTTTTAGCTTCATCGACATTGCAGGTGCGGCATTGGCTTTCGCTTATGAAAAGGAAAATCACGTGAAGCTCTTGTGGATGATACCGCAAAGATTGGTCTATCGCCAATTAATGTATTATATCCTTCTTAAGTCTTTTAATAAAGCAATAAAAGGTGAACTCCAGGGCTGGGGAGCATTAAAAAGAACCGGCAGTGTAAAAGAAGTAGCTGTTGTAAAATAAAAATCACTCGTCTATTTCTCCGCACTATTTGCCGCTACACATTAATGTTTTCATACAGTTTTCATTTTTGTTTTGTAATATTATCCTGGTAGTCTTAATATTTTCAATATAAACCTGCTCATGAATTTTAAAAACAAAACCATATTTATTACAGGGGCATCCCGCGGGATTGGTAAGGCGATTGCCTTAAAACTTGCCGGCGACGGAGCAAATATTGTTATAGCAGCAAAATCAATCGAAGAAAATCCAAAGCTAGGAGGAACTATTTACAGCGCAGCGGAAGATGTAGAAAAAGCAGGAGGCAAGGCATTGCCCATACAATGTGATATACGTTTTGAGGAACAAATCCAAAAAGCCGTAGAAATGGCGGTGGCCACCTTTGGGGGGATCGATGTCCTGATAAATAATGCTTCAGCGATTTCCTTATCCAAAACAGAACAAACGGAAAGCAAAGCTTTTGGGCTGATGCACGACATAAATGTCAAGGGAACATTCTTTGTGAGCAAGGCATGTATTCCGTATTTGAAAAATGGTGATAACCCTCATATTCTTAACCTATCGCCCCCGCTGAATTTAGATATAAAATGGCTGGCCAGCCATCTCGCTTACACGATGAGTAAGTATAACATGACAATGATTGCATTGGGGCTATCAGGCGAACTGAAAGAATACAAAATTGCGGCTAATGCATTATGGCCAAAAACAACCATTGCGACTGCAGCAGTTAGAAATTTATTGGGTGGGGAAACACTTATAAATATGAGCCGTACACCAGATATAATAGCAGACGCAGCTTATTATATTCTAAAAAAGCCTTCTATTGAATGTACCGGCAATTGTTTTATCGACGAAGATGTCCTGTTGTTAGAGGGAATTACCAATCTGGATAAATACGCAGTAACGCCAGGCGGCAAGCTTTATACTGATTTATTTTTGTAACTATTCAATTTTTATGGTTGCCTGGCATCGTTTTTTCGAGGCGTTGAAGCAGGTGTTCCATTTTCTCAAATATCTTTTCAAAAACGGGAAGTTCATTTCCAGTATATATTATGAATACGGCAAGATAAGTTTGGCTTTGCTCCAACTTTGTCTTTAAAGTATTTTTTTGCAGCCTGTAAGCCTCTCTCATCAGTCTTTTTATCCTGTTTCGGTCTACCGCTTTTTTGAAATTTTTACTGGATACAGAAAATGTAGCCTGCAAATAAGAGCCATTTTCTTTGGGATAAATATATATCACCCTGAAGGGGAAATTTGAGAACGATTTTCCCTCTTTAAATATTTGCCCGATAAGCTTTAGACTTTTAAGCCTCTCAATTGCGGTAAACGTGAATCTCTGTTGAATGATCAAAAATTAAAGGTGAAGCAATCATTTAAAATTAAAAAAAATAGCCCCATAAAGAGGCTATTGATATTATTATTTTAATTGGAATCTATTTTTTACTTCCGTGTTCATCAGAAACTGATAGCTTGTGACGTCCTTTTCTTCTGCGGCTTGCCAATACTTTACGACCATTGGCAGTTGACATACGCTCTCTGAATCCATGCACACTTTTACGTCGGCGCTTATGCGGTTGATATGTGCGTTTTTTTCCTGGCATTTTGTTTTGTTTTTCCTTTTATCAAAAATTTTTATCTCTTGTCAGCCGGGCACCATCCCCGCTGTTTGTGAAAGGGCAGCAAAAGTAAGAAAAGAATTTTAAATTTTGGAACTTGATTTTATTTTTCATTGCGCAAAATCGAAGGAAAAACGAATACCACATGGGTCTTGTAATTGCCCTGGGCACAAATTATTTTAACTACTTAGCAGTTCGATAAATCGATGTGCCGTGAACTGACCTTTTCACCAAAAAAAATCTCAGAATGCCTGTCAAAATCAGTAGTCGAATCTGTAGTAAAAAAACTTAGCTGACTATTTTTACTGCATCTTGCTTCAAGGCCTTTGTGTCTTATTAAATAATTGGCAAGGCTTTTTGCCACTATTTCACCCTGCGAAATTATCTTTATTCCCTTCGGTAAAAACTTTTCAATTTTCTTTATAAGCAACGGATAATGAGTGCACCCAAGTAAAATAGTATCTATTTGATCGGAATTACTTAAAAGTGTCTTCTAAATCCTTTTTTATGAAATAATCGGCTCCCTCTGATGCATACTCATTATTTTCAACCAATGGAACCCATAAAGGGCAAGCATGCTGGTAAACTTTTATATCCGGGAAAAACTTTTCAATTTCAATGGGGTAAGACTGCGATTGCACGGTTCCATTAGTCCCCAATATGCCGATATGCCTGGAAGCGGTAAAATTTCCGACAATCTCAACAGTGGGCCTTATTACACCCAATACTCTCTTTTTACTATCAATGTCGGGAAGATCATTTTGCTGGATGGTTCTTAAAGCCTTTGCTGATGCAGTGTTGCAGGCAAGAATTATTAGTGGGCAGCCTTGTTGAAATAACCACTTTACACACTGCAAGGTATATTCATATACCGTCTCGAACGATCGCGGGCCATACGGAGCCCTTGCATTGTCTCCCAAATAGATGTAATCATAAGCTGGCAACTCTTTTACAATTTCCTTTAAAACGGTGAGTCCTCCATAGCCGGAGTCAAAAATGCCAATGGGAGATAATCCACTCATTTGTCAAAAATAAACAAGCCATCCCGTATACAGAATGGCTTGAATTTATATATTATTTAGAATTATTTTTTAGGCGCCGTGGTAGTAGAAGCAGGTTCTTTTAAACCCAGTTTCTTTCTTACAAGGGGACCGATATCGCTTGATGGTGGCATTACAATAAGAGCTTCTCTTGGTAGCACATAGGTATACCCATTCTCTTTTGCAACATCTTCAATCGCAGCTTGCAATTTCTTCTGTATTGGCAAAGAAAGTTCTTGTCTCTTTTGTTCAAACTGGTTTTGAATTTTTTGGTCTGCACCACTCAAATCCTGAACTTGCTTTTGCAACTCTGTTCTTTTCACCTCCTTCAGACTTGCGCTCATGCCTGATGAATCCTTATAAAACTTTTGAACAGCTTCATTCAAAGCAGTTTGTTGATCCTGTGCATTTTGATATAGTGATTTTTGATATTCGTCAAGCTTGGTTTGCACATCAGCGGCTTCCGGCATAAGTTGTATAACTTCATCGGCACTTATATAGCCAATTTTTTGAGCATTCGTAGTATTTGAGAATCCAAAAATTCCTGTAGAAATTAAAATTAGTGTAACGAACTTTTTCATTTTTGTTTTTAAGATTTGTTTAAAATAAAGTAACCAAATTTATATGTAAGGATGCATGGGTATCCTGCTTTTGCATTTATTTAACACCCAGCTCTTTCAGCACATCATCGCTCTTGTCAAGTTTTGGGTCGGCAAATATAACGGTAATTCCCTCACTTTTATCCAAAATAAAATCATATAATTTTGAAACCGCTAATTTTTGAACCGCATTGTAAACTCTATCCTGTATTGGTTTTATAAGTTCTTCCCTTTTTTTAAATATGTCCCCTTCGTAGCCAAATCTCTTTTTTTGGAGGTCTCTTAGTTCTTTATCTTTATTAAATAATTCATCCTCTCTTTTCTTCTTAAGCTCATCGCTTAGCATTACCTGCTCGGCATCATACTCTTTATACATCTTGTCGAGCTCTGCAGATTTCTGGTCAATTTCCTGCTGCCATTGCTGGCTGAATTGATCAAGCTTTTCCTGTGAAGCTTTGTATTCAGGAATTTTTTCAAGAATATATTTTGAATCAATAACTGCATATCGCTGTGCAGATGAACTCGCTGCCAATAATAAGCATGATACCAAAAGAATTGAAAAATTTTTCATACTGCTAATTTTTTTAAGAAAATTTTATTCAGGCTCCTGGCCAAGCATAAATGTAAATTTAGCTGCTCCCTTGAGCCCTGTAGTGGAATTTATCCTGTCTAGCCCTATACCATAATCGAAGCCAAGAAGGCCGAACATGGGAAGGAAAAAACGCATCCCTACGCCAACCGATCTGCGCAATTTAAAGGGATTATAATCCTTGAAACTATACCATCCGTTAGCAGCCTCAAAAAAAGTAAGTCCATAAATGGTACTGCTGGCGCTCGTGCTGAACGGATATCTTAGCTCAAGTGTATATTTATTAAAAATCGTAAAAAAGTCTCTTGCACTACTTTGGTCAGGATTTATCTTTGGATCGGAATTATCATAAACAGGATATCCCCTATGCGCTATAATATCATACCCTAGTAATCCATAGTTATTACTTAAACCTGCATCTCCAAGCTGGAATCGCTCGAATGGAGACGTAATTGTTTTATCAGAATACCGCCAAGAAATCCATATTTCGCTGCTGCTTTAAATATAAATTGCTTGTTTTTATCAGGCCCACGTCCTTGTCCAATCGGTACATACCATTCCGCTGTAAAACGTTCTTTGTGAAACTCTACGAATTTATATTGCTCGCCCAAATGTTGGACGTAATCAGGACCACGAAATAAAGAATAGGGCGGGGTTAATTGAGTACTCAGCACAAAATTTGATCCGCTGGTTGGAAAGATTGGATTAGGTCCTGCTGAATTACGAGCCAGCGTGATTTTAAAACTTATATTATTTGAAACACCGTTAGTGAGTCCTGGAAAAATGTTATAGTTTTTTAAATTGTACTGCTGAAAATTCAACTGATAAATAAGTGCAAAAAAGTCGTCCGGCCATTTCAACTGCTTACCTAAGGACACACTGAAACCAGTTGTTCTTATAAATGAAGAATCAGCATAAGAACGATCATAGTAGCCATAAGGATTGTATGCATTGGCATATTTTGTATCATAATAACTAATTGTAAAAGAGTTTCTCTTTTTTCCTCCAAGCCAAGGCTCCGTAAAGGAGAAGTTATAGGAGCGGAATTGCTTACCATTACTTTGTGCCCGCAAACTTAACTTTTGTCCATCACCGCTGGGCAGGGGTTGCCATGCCTTCCTATTAAAAATATTATAGATGGAAAAATTATTGAACGTTACACCAAGTGTTCCCGTTAAACCAATTCCTCCGCCAAAACCAGCAGAAAGTTCAAGCTGATCAGATGATTTCTCTTGCAATCCCCACGTAATATCTACTGTGCCATTATCAATATTGGGTACAATCCCCGGATTTATTTTCTCCGGATCAAAATAACCCAGTTGAGATAGTTCGCGTTGTGTTCTGATAATATCCGCCCGGCTAAATTTCTCGCCCGGAACCGTACGCAGTTCACGGCGTATTACATAATCTTTCGTTTTGTCGTTGCCTGTAATTTCCACCTTGCCAATAGTTGCCTGCGGCCCTTCTCTAATACGAATCTCGTGATCGATAGTATCGTTATACACTGCAGTTTCAACGGGATCAATCTGGAAAAACAAGTAACCATCATCCTGGTAAAGACTGCTTATGTCTCCACCCTCGGGTGAGGGCTGCTTACCCAATTTCTTATTGAGTGTTTCTGCGTTGTAACTATCTCCCTTCTTAATCCCTAGTAAAATGTTGAGAATGGAATCGGAATATTTTGTATTTCCTTTCCATGTAATATTACCAAAGTAATAATGATGGCCTTCGTTCACTTTTATGGCCACATCGAGGTTTCCATCATCGCTATAAGTGGTGTCGTTTGCAATTACAGCATCCCTGAAGCCCAAAGAATTATAGTAGTCTAAAATTTTCTGTTTGTCTTCGAGGTATTTTTTGTCATTGAATTTTGCGGAACTTAAAAATTTAAAGCGTACATAAGGATCAAGTAATTCCTTTGTTTTTGAAGGAATTAAGTATCCGTTTGTCCGCAAATATTCGCTGAAAGTGAGTTTGTTACTTTTGAGTGAGTCGAAGACGTTCCCACGATCAGATGGAAACAAAGTAAACCTGCTTTTCTCCTTAGTACCCTTCATCTGCTTCTTCAATTTAAGATCGGGAACCGCTTCATTACCCGCAAAATAAATGTCATTAACCCTCACTTTCCCGTTCTTACTAACAATAAAAACAATATTAACCCCATTTGTCGCTTTACTATCTTTGGATTCCTGCACTTCTACGTCTACGTTTCTAAAGCCTTTATCTACATAGAATTTCTTAATAACTGCGGAAGATGACTTTTTTAAGCTTTCTGTGACTCTTGTCTGGTGACCCTTTGAGAGGCCGATTTTAGTTGTAAGTTCATCTGCTTCGCTCTTATTAATACCTCTGAATTTAAAAGAGGTTAGCGTAGGCCTGTCAGTTATATGTATTTCAATGGATAAATTTTTACCGGAAAGATTTGTAAAATAAACTTCGGCATCAGCTATAAGTCCCTGTTTCCACAAGTTATTTATTGCCTTGGAAAAATTGTCTCCTCCAGGGACCATCACCTTATCGCCTACTGCCAGGCCACTTATTGAAGTAATCAGGTTGGGGTCGAAAGATTGTGTACCGGTTATTTTTATTTCAGAAATAATGTATTCAGTAGGGGCTTTTGCATTAAAGATATTTTCCAACTCAACATTTACGGAAGAAACAGGCGTGGTATCCCGAAGACTTAATGGCTGGTTTTGAGAGGCCGAAGTATCGGCGGCCATACCAGCATTTTGATTATTGTCCAAAACACGACTTGTGTCTGTAAGAACCTGGGCAGAAGTATTAGTTTTGGCAGAAACAGCTACTACTACTAAGAATAAAATCTTGTAGATATGATGCATCAAATCGATTTTTATAAGGCGGCAAGTTAAATTCAATTATTAAAAGTATTTGTTAAATCAACCTTGTGGAATTGCTGACGAGTAAGGAATATAGGTGTATTGATACGAATGATTTTTAAAGTTGTTCGCTGGTTTTACCAAACCGTCTTTCCCGATTCTGGTAATCAATAATGGCCTCATATAAATTCTCTTTTCTGAAATCCGGCCAAAGCGTATCTGTAAAATATAGTTCAGAATAGGCAAGTTGATATAATAAGAAATTACTTATCCTGTATTCCCCACTAGTTCTTATCATAAGTTCAGGGTCAGGAAAAACAGCGGTACATAAATGTTTTTCAAAAGTTTCATTAGTGATTTCTTCTGGCATTAACGCCCCGCTTTTTGCCTCAACTGCAATCTGCTTTACTGCATTCACTATTTCCCAACGGCTGCTATAGCTTAGCGCCATTACCAGGTTCATTCCGGTATTTGATTTCGTTTCCTCGGCAGGCTTCATTCAATTCGGTGTTGGCTGAATCAGGCAACAATTCCGTATTTCCTATCACAAATAATCTAATATTATTCTTATTTAAAGTATCTGTCTCCTTTCTTATAGTTTGAACCAGAAGCTCCATTAGACCTGTAACCTCATCTTTTGGCCGGTCCCAATTCTCGGTACTAAATGCATAAAGGGTGAGACACTTAACGCCAAGTTCAGCGCAGCCCTCTACTATATTCCTTACGCTTTCTACCCCACTAAAATGTCCAAATAACCTATCTTCTCCTTTTTCCTTGGCCCACCTTCCATTACCATCCATTATTATGGCGATATGCCTTGGTAACTTATCTAAATTAATGTTCTCTTTTAGACTCATTATTTGTTTAAAAAAAGCTTAAAAAGGTTCTTCGATTATAGTCGCGGGGTGCAAAAGTAGTGAAATCAGAAGTATAAAATAATAGAATAAGAATTATTCAAGTAAGTAATGATGCTTCGCAGGAAATCACATTTAAGAAACTTAGCAAGGTGATACTGAAAAATTAATACTGAGATTAGAAATCTACAGCTAAATTGATAGAAGAATTATTTATTTGACCTGAGGGCAGCGGTATGAAATAATATTAAATGATATGCCAATTTCTGCAATTGCGTATTGATCTTTTTGTTTGCTAAAGCCCCTTTGGCGCCCTTCAACGCCAATTGGTGTGCCGAACTCATACGACCTATCCTGTAATATTGTAGCAATAGATGGCGGATTTTGTGACGGAAATTTATCTATGCCTACGTAAGTTTTACTTACATCATCAATATAGTCTGTAGTGGTGAACCGGTGTGCAATTTCAAAAGAGATGTTGATTCTATCCGATGCGGCATATTTTACCCCAAAACCTATTGGGATACAAACCGCCATAGAACCATAAGCCTTTCTTCCCTGGTAAAAGGTTTCGCCTTCAGTGTTTAAAGGCCGTAAGTAATATTTTTCACCATTGTAAAACGCATAGGGATCGTAGCTAAAAACACCTACGCCTAAAGTTGCATAAGGCGTGAAAGCGTGGTCCGGATCCGTTGGTATGAATTTAAAAAAATTAAAATCGCCCCGTACTGCAAATTCAAAAATGTTAGTATTGAAGCTTAAATTCCTTGTGCGCTGGTACTCATTTTCACTATACTGATCACTATACCCAAGCTGGGCGAAGTGGCCTGAAATACGAAGAGCGGTATAATTTCCAAATTGTTTCCTTACAAAAATGCCGAGTGCAATTTTTGGCCTGTTAAAAGCAGCCCTGTTATTAAGGTCGCCAAAATAATGCGCTACCCCCGCATTAATTCCCACCTCTCCTTCCTGAACGTATTCATATTGGGCGCTGGCGTTAAAATGTAAGGCTATAGCAATGACGAGGAGAACGGAAACTTTTTTCATATAAGGTACAAAATAAAACAATGTTAGAATAACGAAGAAACGTAGTTTTAATTATTTAAGAAAGTTAAAACTTTATATTTAAATTTTTAATGAAAAATAAGTATAGCCAATATCCAGCGATTTATTAGAACTTATCTGAAAAATGAAAAAGATCTTACATCATCCGGCTTAGTATTAGTCGCTAAAATATTAATTTCTTTTGTCTAATCCCCACGAAAGCTTGTTCCTAAGCGTTTGCAGAAAATTATTTTCATTAAGCCTTACAAGATTTATATTGAAGGTTTCTTTGCGAATTGCAAGCAGCACTTCTTTTGTAACAATTTCTCTGCGGCTGTCAAGGGTGCATAAAAACCCATCTGTTCTTCCCTCAACTTCAAAAGATATTATTGTGTTGTCCGGAACAACCAAAGGGCGAATATTTAAATTATGAGGTGAAACCGGCGTAATGACAAAGCTCGCGGACTCAGGAAATACTACAGGGCCACCGCAACTCAGGGAATAGCCAGTAGAACCGGTGGGAGTAGAAACTATTAAACCATCTGCCCAATACGTATTTAAAAATTCACCATTTAGGTACGTGTGAATTTTAATCATTGGGGAGGTATCTTTTTTATGAATTGTAAATTCATTCAATGCATAAGCAACTCCACTGAACAAAGGCATGTTGGCATCCAGGTGTAACAGCGTTCTCTTGTCGGGCATAAAGGTACGTTGTACAAGTGCTTTTACAGCGGTATTAAGCTCATGTTTACCGATACTTGCCAGGAAGCCCAGTCTGCCATAGTTGATACCTAAAACCGGTATGCCTTTATCACCTACAAATGTTACAGCATCCAATAATGTACCATCTCCCCCAAGGCTTATAATAAAATCAATGTCTTCAAGATCATCCGGCCTATTGAAGGTCGAGTACTTGTGGGGAATATTGATTGAAGAATAAAACTGGTTAAAAAAATCCTGGTATACAACGGGCTCAATCTTGTAACGGGAGAGTTCTATCAACAATAATTTTAAACCTTCCAACTGCTCTGATTCTATTCCACGGCTGTAAATAGCTATACGCATAAATTCCTAATTGACACCCTTTTAAAACCACTTAAAATGACCAGTCTAATTATGTAAAAATAAACCCTTTTGACCTAATTGGTTGAAACTATACTCTATACTTAATTTAAGATCGTACAGCGTAAGAATATCGATTCCAAACCCACCCGAGTATAACAGCCTGTTATTTAACATCGTATCAAATTCGTGTTGTATGTACGCATAACCCAGGTCAGCAAAGGTTTTTGCATATAAGGTAAAAGGAAGCCTGCTGTATGTTTTTGATTTTAAAAAAGTAGGAATATACACCTTAAGGACTTCCTTTTTAAGATCAAATTTTGCGAGTGCACTCGTTACTCCGTCAATGACGAAATATTCATCGCCCCGTAAATAATCATCTTTATAGCCCAATGCTCTTCGGTTATAATAAGGCTGATCGAAGGGCAGTTTTATCTCGCCTGAAAATCTGAAACTGGAATACCATCTACGCGGGTAGGTTCGATATAAATTACATCCAATCCGCAGACCCAGGCTATTGATATTATCTTTAAAATTCAATCCCCGCTTGTTAATAATAAAGGTTGTGGTATAGCCACTAAGGGGATAAAGAATATTATCAACATCGATAAGCTCAAGCTTATATTCAAATTCCGGGAAATTATGAACCGCTTTATCACTGTTAAAAAATCCGGGGTTATATTGTGATGAAATTATGGAATCTTCAACTTTTATGTGGCGAAAACCTGCTGTAAAAGTTTCTCTTTTTTTAAGACCTTTACGGGAAATATATGCTGCCCTGGCAAACCATTCATTTTTTACAAAATCATCGTTCTTAAAATAAACAATGTTGTTTTTGTTATCAGTAATAAACGGGATTTCCCGCGTTTGTGAGAAGCCACCCTCTACAGAAACGCCCTCGGTTAGTGAAGGATTTGAATATGGCGCTTTATATTTAAATGAAATATTTCTTGTAAAACCATCTATAAGTGTAATTGAAAATTGGTCATTTCTTCCGCTTGCATTCTTATGGTAAAAACGAATTCCATAACTTACCCGATCCAGGCTTGCATTATATTTTTCAATCCATTCGTTGTAAGATCTGTCCGCTAATTGAAACACAGGAATTGGAAAAATATACCACCTTTCAACCACATCTACAGCAATGTCAAATTCATTAGCGCTAACGTTGACCGGCGACACACGCACATCTACAAACAAGGTAGTGTTATAAATAAAACTTCTCGCCGTTTCCATCGCAAGGGGTATTTGAGAAATTGTTACCGAATCTCCGGGTTCAACCTGCATTTCCCGCAAGATGATATAGGACTTTGTTTTTTTATTACCAGTGATGATTATCTTTCTAAGTCGCAGCTTTGCTGTGGAATCAATTGTTTCATTTTTGCGGAATTCCTTATACTGAAGATAGGAGTCTTGCGAATATGCCTCAAAACTTGTCAGGCATAAAATTAAAATGGCAATAAGATATCTGCCAATGCAAGGCATACATTTATCTTTTTATTTTACTAAATAGATAGAGAAAAATAATCGAAGTAAAAGCTAAAGAATTATTGGCCATTAAATATCCAGATAGTTCATTAAATGGCGATAGTTGCTGTCAATATCATTTTCAAAGAGTTGTTCGCCCGAGTACCAGGTGATGGAATAATCATATCGCTCAAACGCAGCGATAAGGGTTGATATCTCTCTTTTATTTATACTAATTGTAATCTTTAATAGTAAAGTTTCCGGTAAAGTATTGATATTTAAATGTAGGATTGTTGCACCGTCACTTTCAACAATGCGGTTTAACTCCGATAGGTTGAATTTTGTACGCTCCATTTGTATTTCAATCGTGGCGCCCGGTTCATTTACCCCTGAAAAGTCACCTAATGCGGCGAGTAACGCCTGGCTTGAAATTGTTCCCACTAATCCATTTTCTTCATTAACTACCGGAATCACATTGGTTTGATATAGGTTACTTATTGTTACTGCCTGTAAAAAGTGCTTATTTGAATTTATAGATGCAGGAATAAAATCATTTTGAAAGTGTTCAATTTGCGATTTTTTGTTTTCCTGGTCGAGAAGATCATCTTCACTTATTAACCCTAAAAAAATATCTTCAGATACGACCGGTAAGTGTGTTATTTTGAAATCACTCATCAACTGCAAAGCCTTTGATACTGTGTCAGAAAGTTTTAATTGCGGAATAATATTATTAGTAAGTTCGTATGCCAACATGATAGCAGTTCAGATTAAAACGTGAAAAAATTAGAAACCCTGCTATAAAGACCAAATAAACTATAGAACTGTTGCAGCGGATACATTTAATTTTGAGATGAACCCGCTTAATATCCTGTTAAATTCGCCCGGTACTTCCATCATTGGAGCATGGCCGCATTTATCAATAAAATGTAGTTCACTATTGGGAATTAATTTATTAAATTCCCGTGCCACGAAGGGAGGCGTAATAGTATCGTTGTTCCCCCATATAAGACAGGTAGGTTGTTTGATTTGGTTCAATTCTTCACCGAGGTTATTTCTTATGGCAGATTTGGCCAATGCTATTATCTTAATAACTTTTATCCTGTTATTGGTTATCTCAAAACACTCGTTCACCAGTTCGTCTGTTGCCATAGCCGGGTCATAAAAAGTAAGCTGTGTTTTTTTACGAATGTATTCTTTATCCCCCCGCTTGGGGTAACTATCACCCATTCCGTTTTCAAATAGCCCGGAACTTCCGGTAAGAATAAGAGATTTTATTCTTTCAGGATGTTTAAGAATATATACCAGTGCAACATGGCCTCCAAGCGAATTACCAAGTAAATGAATGTCTTTGTAATCGCGGCTTTCTATAAACTTATGTACAAATTTTTGCAGACCGCCTACGGAAGTATGAAGAAGGTCAAGTTCAAAAAGAGGAAGTATTGGCACAATTACTTTATTTGTCTTCCTAAAGTGCTCAATAAGATGCTCGAAATTACTTAATGCACCAAACAGTCCATGCAGCAACAGAAGTGGCTCTCCTTTACCCACTTCTATAAATCTAAACTTTGCTTCCTGTTGAATTTGATATTCCATTTTTGCACTCCGGCTTTTGGTGTTATTTACTGCGGCTAATTAACGCTAAAATAAATGTTTCTATGCAAATGACTAAATAATATTTGAACAGTATACGTCCCTATACTGGTTTCTGCACCAGGCTATCAAAAAAATCTGTTAGCTGTATGAACATATCTTTAAACAAGGGGATAATATTTCCGAGATTATTTATAACCTTAGGTCCCCATGGCGCTATATATGGATAAGTATAAGAATCTTCCATGACATGTGGCTTCAACAGAAACATTTTTTCTGCAAAGAATAAAACTACGCTCAATATTATGATATAAATTATCATGTATAAAAATATCCCTAGCAAACTATCGAGCCAACCGAGCATCGCAAACTGAAAGGTTTTTTTTATGAGCCTAGCGCCTAACCCCACTATCAAAATCACTCCAATAAACACTAAAAAAAAAGAAAGTGCAGGCAGCCATTTTGTAGAGGCCATTCCTTTCTCCATGAGATAGGCAGCTACTATGGCCGAAAATTTAAGTGCCGCGGCAAGGCCAATGATAAAAGCAAGTAAAGAAAAAACTCCAACGATAAATCCTTTACTAATGCCCTTAAAAAGAGCAATTACCATAAATATAATAAAGGCGATATCAATTATCATATCTTATTAAATAGATGATGTATGATGAACGATGTTATCGTCCGATAATTGTATTACATGTTGCAAAATCATACATTATTTCGATGAAAGAATTTCTTTTACGATTGCCGCTATTGCTTTTCCTTCTGCTTTCCCAGCAAGCTCTTTATTAGCCATACCCATTACCTTGCCCATATCAGCGGCGGATGATGCGCCACTTTTTTCTACTATTTTTTCAATAATACTTTTAAGCTCATCGCCACTCATTTGCTTTGGCAAAAATTTTTCGATCACCTCAATCTCCTCTCTTTCTTTGGAAGCAAGATCTTCCCGGTTTTGCTTTTCATAAATCTCGAGCGAATCTTTGCGTTGCTTTACCATTCTTTGAAGAAGTTTTATTTCATCTTCATCTTTGATTTCGCCGCTAAATCCTTCCGATGTTTTCGTATTAATTATAGCTGCTTTAATAGCACGTAACGATCTCAAAGATTTCTCATCTTTTGCAAGCATTGCTGTCTTTAAATCAGCCATTACTTTTTCTTCTAAATTCATATTTGTAAATTTTAAAATTATACAGAGCTACAGGGACGTGGGAACACAAATATTAACGGAATCCTCAACCAAAAACTGGTCACTAAATATCCCTCACTTATTTTTCTCTTTTTCCATATCCATAAATTTCTTATGAAAATCTTTTGCAAAGGCTTTTATATCGTTTACTAAAACATCATTGTTTGTGGCCCTTTTGAACGTATCTGCCATAGTAATAAAAACCTGGTAATAAAAATCTGCCATCTCATCCACCATCATTTCTTTCGTCCAGAGATCTATACGTAAAGCAGATTTATCGACGGCATCCCAAAAAGCCACCATCATTGCCTTGGCTTTCTGCGGGTCATTTGCACTGCTGCCCTCTGCTTTCCAGTTAATTTGTTGTGGCACTTTATCCTTGTCGAGCTGCACATCGATTGTTATTGTCGAGTTTGTCATAATATATACGAAATTAAGGTTATTGAGTGTATCGCGATAGAGCCGGCTATACTCCACCTGCGCCTGATATATCATCAGTTATTATTATCAAAAGCTTTTTTGATTCCATCCCATATCTCTTTGGCAGAGTTATCCCAATCAAATTTCTGAACCTGTTTCCTTCCATTTATAATTAAATCTTTTCTCAGCTTTTCATCTTTAAACAGCAACATCATTTTTACGGCAATCTCCTTGAAATTTTCAGGGCTGGCATACAAAGCCGCGTCTGCTGATATCTCAGCCATCATGCCCGTTGAAGAAGTTATTGCGGGTACCTCGCATTTCATTGCTTCAAGTAAAGATGTGCCAAAGTTTTCAAAATGAGGAACGTAGATCATAGCATACGATGAAGCGATAATTCTTGAATTTTCTTCACGCGGTAAATTCGTCAAAAGCCGGACCTCTTCTCTAAATTTGTATGATGCAAGGCTTGTAATAAATTCAGCATTCTGTGCATCTTTTTCACTACTAATTAACAATTGCATACCGCTTTTTTGCCTTTTCTTAAATGCCGAAAACGCCTTTAGCAAATTTATAAGATTACTCCTGGGAGTGATTTCGCCTGTATAAAGGAAATACTCATTACCACTGGTATATTTTTCTTTTATTTGTTCTCTTTCCATTATAGATATCGGCTTATAAATATCCTGTACGCCCGCATAACGTAACCTGGATTTTGTTCTCTGGAATTTTATACTGTTCGACAACAACGGCTTTGAAAAACTCTGACAATACTATCACGTGGTTGGCTTTTTTCAAAGCTCGTGGTGTATATTTTTTATAAAAGGAAAGCAGACTTTTTCTTACAAAAGAAGGAGAGAGCAAAAAAGAAAGATCATAAACGATGAGGCACTGCGGAACTTTGGTTGTAAGTGAACAAAGACCATGTGCTTAAAAACACATCAGCCTTGTAGTTTTTCAAAAGCCGGGGGATTTTTATGTTGTACCAAATCAGCAATTTTGCCGACGTAATCTTTTGGGGACCTGCAACAACTGTTACCACGTTCGCAGGAAAATTAAACTCCCCTTCGACCGGTTGCGCTAAAAATAAAATGAAAGTATGTTCCGGGTGAAATTTTATTAATCTTATTAAGATCTCGTTTAAATAATCACCGCATTCACCAGGTATATCTTGACTCGGACACACGGTGTTTATCGCAATTATCATTTAAGGATTTTAGAAAAATTTCGGATTGACGTCAAATTTGATTTTACGACAGTCAGATAAATATGCGCTATTAATTTATCGCAATACTTTCAATTTTACCGTTTCAATACGAGTCTCGCTTACACTCAAAACATCGAACTGGTAGTCATCTACAATGATCCTGTCTTTCTGCCTTGGAATGGATTCAAACTGGTTGATTATATAACCTGATAAAGTTCCGGTCTCTTCATCTTTTCTGAATTTCAGATCGTATTTATCAGCAAGGTAATCGAGCTCAAGCCTGCCACTAAACAAATACTCATTGGTTGAAATTTGTTTATCAACAAATTCTTCCGTTATGTCGTATTCATCTTTAATATCACCGAATATTTCTTCTAAAAGATCTTCCATAGTTACAATGCCCGCGGTACCACCAAATTCATCAACTACCCATGCAATACTTTTTCTTTCCTTACTAAACTTATTTATAAGGTCGGTAGCGCTCATGCTTTCTGGTATCGTGGGAATGGGCAGAAGAATAGATCTTATATCCGAAGGGTTCTTGAAAAGGTCAAGCTGATGAATATAGCCTTGAATATTATCAATATTTCCATCGTATACCACAAGCTTACTAAGCTTGGTTTCAATAAATTTACTCTTCACCTCATGTACGGTAGATTGAATATCTATAGACTCAACCTCCTTTCGTGGTATAAGACATTCTCTTATTTTAATTTCTGACAATGACAGTACATTTTCAAATAGTTCATTATTTTTCTCAGTATTCTCTTCCGTATCATGAAGTTTATTTTGTTGCACAAAATGCTCGAGGTCTATTTTTGTAAATACTTCGGTTTTGTTGTGCAGCTTCACATTAAAGATGTATTTAAGCATCCACTCCGTGGCACTTACAAAAAAAGCAGCGACCCATGATAATAATGAATAAAAAAAACTTACAATAAAACTGATAATACTGCTGCTTATGACCGAATTATTCTTTGCCCTGAAAAAGGCTTTAAACGCAAATTCAAATATCAGAAGCAGTAAAGTGGAGATGAGGGTTTCAACCAGAAGCATGATATAAGGATCTTCCACTCCCCAATATTTCCACACACTATCAAGAATCTCGCTCCAAAGCAGCGCATATATCACCAGCAGGATATTCACTGCAATAAGGGTAGTACCGATAAACCGGGTAGGTGCATCCATGAAGGCAGACCATATTTTGCCCGAATAGCTTCCTTGTTTTCTCTTTAATTCAACCGACAGCTTACTTACCGATACAAATGCTACTTCTACACCGGCAAAAAAACCAATTAAAAATAAGGATGCCACAATGGCTATAATTGACGTCCAGTCCATGTTACAAAATTATAGAATTGAAAATGAACATGTGCTTTCTAAGTTATTCATTATTTAAAAAGGTCGCCACAATTTTTTCTGCCTCTTTGCACGCAAGGTCAAAATCGTTATTAACTACTATGTTTTCAAAATAGGATTTAAATGTAAGCTCAAATGCTGATTTATTTACCCTCGCCTGCAATGACTCTTCTGTTTCGGAACCACGGCGCTGAAGCCTGGTTTTTAATTCCTCCAAAGACGGCGGCTGTATAAAAACGGAAAAAGTATTTACCGGGTACTGCTGCTGAACATGTATAGCCCCCTGCACATCGATATCAAGCACGGGGACTTTATCCTGTGCCCATATTCTTTCAATTTCATCTTTTAAGGTCCCATAATATTTCCCTTCATACACCATTTCCCATTCCAGAAATTCTTTACGGTGAATTTTTTCTTTGAATTCTTTTTCAGAAATGAAATAATAATCAACGCCTTCTATTTCATTTTCCCTTGGCTTTCTCGTTGTCGCTGAAACTGAGAACGCAAGTTGCGGAAACCTTTGCATCAGGTAGCGAATGATTGAAGTTTTGCCCGCTCCGGAAGGAGCAGTAACGAGAATAATTTTATTATAATGTTTCTCCATGCTGTTATCGCTATTATCCGCTTTTCCTGTTTCCAAAATCTCTTATAATGTTTATTGATTTAATTCGCCTTTTAGGTTCTTACAATATCCGCACCCAACAACCTTAGCCTGTCATCAATATTTTGATAACCTCTGTCGATTTGTTCAATATTTTGAATAACACTTTTGCCTTCTGCGCTCAACGCTGCGATTAATAGTGCAACACCTGCTCTTATATCAGGGCTGCTCATTTCAATGCCTCTCAAATCATATTTCCGTTCAAGCCCAATCACCACTGCTCTATGAGGATCGCACAACACAATATGGGCGCCCATCTCAATAATCTTATCTACAAAAAATAAGCGGCTCTCAAACATTTTTTGGTGTACCAATACGCTTCCTTTGGCCTGCGTAGCCACTACAAGAATTATACTTAACAGGTCGGGAGTAAATCCAGGCCAGGGATGATCAGAAATAGAAAGGACCGAACCATCCAAATAGGTTTGCACCTCGTATAGCTCCTGCTCAGGAATGTGGATATCGTCACCAATAAAATCCATTTTGATACCCAACTGTTGAAATTTTTCGGGAATTACTCCGAGGTGTTCGATACCTGCATTTTTTATAAGGATATCACTCTGCGTCATTGCTGCAAGACCTATGAAAGATCCCACCTCAATCATGTCGGGAAGTATGGTATGCGACATTCCTGACAACTCTGTTACGCCTTCAATAAAAAGCATGTTACTTGCTATGCCTGAAATTTTTGCGCCCATGCTGTTGAGCATTTTGCAAAGTTGTTGAATGTAAGGCTCACATGCTGCATTGTAGATTGTGGTAATTCCTTTTGCCATCACTGCGGCCATTATAATATTGGCGGTACCGGTTACACTTGGCTCATCAAGGAGCATGCTTGTTGCCTTAAGTTGAGGCGTTTGTAAATGAAAAAAAGATTTATCATCATAGTTAAATTCAGCGCCCAGCTTTTGAAATGCGATAATATGGGTATCTAATCTCCGGCGGCCAATTTTGTCTCCACCGGGCTTGGGAACATAAGCCTGTTTAAATCTCGCAAGCATTGGGCCTGCAAGCATAACGCTGCCACGTAATCGTCCCGTTTTATTTCTAAATTCCTGGGAAGCCAGATAATCTACATTAATATCGTCTGCCTGAAAAATGCAGGTATGCCTGTCAGCCCTCTCCACTTTCACGCCCAATCCTTCAAGCAATTCAATTTGCAGGTTTACATCAATTATATCCGGAATATTGTGAATGGTTATTTTTTCTGCTGTAAGCAGCACGGCAGAGATAACCTGCAAGGCCTCGTTCTTAGCTCCCTGGGGAGTAATTACTCCTTTAAGCTTTTTACCACCTCTTACTTCGAATGAACCCATCTTAAAATTATTTCAAATATTAAAGAATGTAAAGATGCTGATAATTGATAAGTTCAAAAACATCAATTCGTTTTCCTGAATGATTTTATGCAATAAAATAAAAAAAACCCGGCGATAAATAAGGCCGGGCGAATATTTTAATAGAAATACTTCTTAGTATCTTTTTTTAAAATTCTTATTCCTGTTATTCCTGTTATCTCTTCCCCCTTGATTGTTCCGGTTGTTACGCGGCCCAAAATTCTTTCGATATTTTCCGCCGCCGCCAAATTCTTCGCGAATATTTTCTACCCTGTGTTTTACAAATGGCCTGTTATTGAACTCAAGCTCGCCTTTTGTTATTGCCGCAAGCTCGGTTTGTATATTGTCATCATGTACCAATTCTTTATGCCAGTTACTATAAGTAAGCTTCATATAATAGGCTATCGCATTGGCAAATCCCTGGCGCTTATCACTATCCTCTTCCTGTAGGGCCTTATCAATTACGATCTCAATATTTTTACCTAAGTGATTATATTTTGGATACCTTTTAGGATAGTCAAGCACTTGAGGCTTAGCCTTTAGGGTTTCCCTCGTAGGTATGGGATATGGGCTGTCAACATCCAGTTTAAAATCGCTTATAAGAAATAAATGATCCCATAGCTTGTGCCTGAAATCCTCCACATTTTTAAGATGTGGGTTTAAAAATCCCATAAGCTCAATAAGTGCATAAGCATTCTTTTGACGTTTTTCCCGGTCTTCCAGGGTTAAAACATATTCCACCATTTTTTGAATGTGGCGACCATATTCTCTTATTATAAGATGGTTGCGTGTGGTATTGTATTCCATGTTCTCGACGTTTTCCATTTCGCAAATGTATAATTTAAAAATTTAGAGAGCAAGATCCAGTTGAATTAATGAATTATAAACGTTGGTCTTGCTGTTATAGTGCACGTTATACCGCAGGCAGAAACAGGTTATAAGAATAATAGTTAAACTTTTGCCATTGCCGACGGCCTTGCGCTCCTGCTGCGACAATACAAAAATGCAATTAGCGCTCCTAAGCTATCCGCTGCCCAATCAAGCAAATCGAAGGTGCGCCCTGTAACAAAATATTTTTGAATGAACTCAATGGCTAGCCCCCATAGACTGGCTATTATCGCAATCCATATAAGGTAGCCAATTTTTTTGGATGATGGCATATCTGTTTTGAAAAATGGAAAGCTAAATAAAAAAGCAAGCATCCCAAACAGTCCAATATGTACCAACTTATCAAAATGAATTCTATCAAGCCATCCAATTTTCGGCAAATCGCGACCAGGCAGGCATGTGAGAATCACCGTAATAAAAAACCAGGCTATGCCTGGCAAAAATTTTCTGAAGGGTATTTTTTGCATAATCTACAGGCCTTTATGCAACCACTTTTTGATAAGCAGCAACATCCATAAGTTTTTCGACGTCTTCGGGATTGTCTACTTTTAATTTAATCATCCAGCCTTCGCCATAAGGATCGGTATTTACTTTTTCAGGCTCTGTTTCCAAAAGGGGGTTTACTTCGGTAATGGTTCCCGACACTGGCAGAAAGAGATCACTAACCGTTTTTACGGCCTCAACTGTTCCAAAAACAGCCTCTGCGGAAAGTGCTTTCCCCTTTGTTTCTATTTCAACATACACGATATCTCCCAACTCATGCTGTGCATGATCTGTAATACCTACGGTAGCGACGTCGCCATCAATAGAAACCCATTCATGGTCTTTAGTATATTTTAAATTTTCCGGAAAATTCATGGTAAATTTTTATTAAATAAGGTAATAGTTGAAGTATGCAAATTAATATTTTATCCTAATCGTATTCATTTAATTATTGTCATTGCCATTTTAATATCGTACAGAGGCCTGTTGTTTTCATCTTTTGGTGCATTAGCAATTTTTTCTACTACATCCATTCCACTTAGCACTTCTCCAAAAACAGTATAATTCATATCGAGAAATGGAGTGCCACCTACTGTTTTATAGTAGTCCCGATGATTTTTAGGAATATGTATTTTTGTTTTCTCTTCTACCCTGTCCAGTTCACTGTCTGTAAAAGTCTGGCCATCTACGATATAAAATTGGGTAGAGCTGCTGGCTTTTTTGGGATTGGATGCGTCGGCTTCCCTTGCCGCTGCCAGCGCTCCTCTTTTATGAAATAAAGAGGTATCAAATTCTGCAGGTATGGTATAATTTAATGATCCTTCACCAAGGTGAGCGCCGGGTTTTGCATTTCTGCTATCTGGATCACCACCCTGGATCATAAAATTGTTTATAACCCTGTGAAACAAAAGGCCGTCATAAAATTTTTCCTTTACCAGTTTTACGAAATTGTCCCTGTGCAACGGAGTTTTATCATATAGCATTAAAACAATAGTACCGGAATCAGTTGTAAGTTTTACCTCAACTGGCTTTGGGGCTACTACGGCAGCTTTTTTTGAGGTTGAACAGGATACAAAAAAAAGAGCAAGGATCACATAAAAAAAATATTTCATTGGGTATTTTAAAAATGTTTAAATGGTTCACCAATATTTTCAAAGTAAAGCAAAATATGGTCCTTTAAGAAATTTTCCTGCTCTACCATATTATATTCAGGCAGCGGCTTTAATTGCTTAAAATGAGGCCAGCCTTCGCTGTCATGGCCTTCAATTTTGTAATATTCACTTTGAGAAAGCAGGGAGCAAACGGCTACATGCATAAGATCCTGTTTTTGTTCCTTCGAAAACTTTTTTCGAAAATTGCCGATTTCCTGAATGCCAATTAAAAATAAAATGGCTTCTACATCAGGTTTTTTCCCGAACCTTTCCATAAATTTTTCTTCTAAAGCCCACCATCTTGCCTGCAGATCATCATTAGCATTTTCCATTGGACAAAATTAAATTAAAAAAAATCAGGCTGTTTGAGAAGAAACTAGCCGCGGGAAAACACAGATCATTTTTTGCAAAAACTACACTATTCATGTTTTCAACTTCATGCCTTACGCTCACATTGCTATATTTGCGGGCTGAAATCAGGTTAGGAATATTAAAATAGATTTGAAAATATGTTACAGGTAAATTTTATTAAAAATAACCAGGAAGAAGTTATTGAAAGATTGGCGGTTAAAAATTTTACCGATATTTCTTTAGTAGATCTCATTATTGAACTCGATAATGAAAGAAAGTCTTTACAATTCGAACATGACGAATTGCAGGCAAAAATTAATGCAGCATCACGACAAATTGGAGAGTTGATGGCAAAGGGTGAGAAAGAGAAGGCAGAAGAAAAAAAAACGGAAGTTGCCCGGTTTAAATCCTTGATTGAGCCTTTAATTGCCAGGCTTGAAATAGTAGAAAAAGATTTGCACAGTGACCTGGTGAGTTTACCCAATTTGCCACATAAAAGTGTACCGGCAGGTAAAACCCCCGAAGAAAATGAAACCGTGAAGGAGGTTGGAAGTAAGCCGCAGCTACATAAAGGCGCAGTGCCTCATTGGGAACTCGCAAAGAAATATGACCTTATAAATTTTGAGTTAGGAAATAAGGTAACGGGCAGCGGATTCCCTTTTTATAAAAATAAAGGTGCAAAATTACAGCGGGCCCTTATCCAATATTTTCTTGACTATAATGTAGCGGCGGGATATAATGAGTATCAGCCTCCGCTAATGGTTAATGAAGCAAGCGCTTTTGGAACGGGTCAATTACCGGACAAGGAAGGCCAGATGTATTTTGTAAATGAAGACAAACTATTTTTAATACCAACGGCGGAGGTTCCTGTAACCAATATTTTTCGGAACGAAATCGTAAAGGAAACTGATTTGCCGCTTAAAATGACTGCATATACTCCATGCTTCAGGCGTGAAGCCGGCAGCTACGGTAAAGATGTGAGAGGGCTCAACCGTGTTCATCAATTTGATAAAGTTGAGATCGTTCAGCTCGTCCATCCGGATAAAAGTTATGAAGTAATTGAAGAAATGGTTTTACATATTGAAAAGCTTTTGCAAAATCTTGAATTGCCTTACCGTATTCTGCGTTTATGTGGCGGGGATATGAGTTTTACATCTGCTCTTACTTACGATTTTGAAGTATATAGCGCCGCCCAGCAAAAGTGGCTTGAAGTGAGTTCTGTAAGCAATTTTGAAACTTTCCAGAGTAACAGGATGAAAATCCGCTTTAAAAATACCGAAGGCAAAACCCAACTCGTACATACTTTAAATGGATCTTCACTTGCCTTGCCACGCATAGTAGCAGCTTTGCTTGAAAATAAGCAGGATGAAAATGGAATAAACTTGCCAAAAGCCCTTCATTCCTATTTTGGTTCTGATAAGATTGATTAATTGTTTTTTATCATTTTCTCAACTTAAGGTGGCGTTAAAAAGCTTTTGATGCAGACAATTGTTGTAATAGTATCATTAGTTTTAAAAAAGAATCTCCGGCATTAAACCGGCATTAATTTTTTTAGTCTTACCCAGCGTCTAAAAATTTTGATACCAGGATTTTTTTACATTTTCCCTCGCTAAAGAGACAACAATGGCCGTATCTAATCAATTGAAAAATCAGCATCTATTGTGGAGGGCAGCATTTGGCCCCATGGCGGAAAATGTGAATGAGCTTCCGCAGGTTTCTCAAAAGGATTTGTACCAGCTTCTTTTAAAAACTTCATCAAAAAAGCCGGAAGCATTTAATGTCGCAAGCAATCTTTTCGACGGGCTCGTAAAGGGAGTGCAGGACATCGGTAAAATGCAACAGCTTAGCAAAGATGAAAAGAAAATGTTGCGTAAACAATCTGTCGAAGATCTCAAAAGTCTTAACCTCACCTGGCTTGGTCAAATGATAAACAGTGAGGCTCAATTACGCGAAAAGATGAGCTTTTTTTGGCACGGCCATTTTGCCTGCAGGGTCATCAATATTTTCTTCCAGCAGCAGTTATTGAATGTTATAAGAGAAAATGCTTTAGGAAATTTTGGCGATCTCCTGCGTGAAATAAGTAAAAGCCCGGCAATGCTTTCTTTTCTTAATAATCAGCAAAATAAAAAGCAGCATCCCAACGAAAATTTTGCCAGGGAAGTAATGGAACTTTTTACAATGGGCCGCGGCAATTATACAGAAAACGATATTAAAGAAGGGGCCAGGGCTTTTACCGGGTGGGGATTTAATATGAAAGGCGAATTTGTTGAGAGGCCCTTTCTGCATGATACCGGTAACAAAACCTTCCTGGGTAAAACAGGTAATTTTAATGGAGATGACATCATAGATATTTTATTGGAACAAAGGCAAACCGCGAAATTCATTGCCACAAAATTGTATAGGTATTTTGTTAACGATATACCTGATGAATCTAAAATTGAATTGCTTGCTGACAGGTTTTATGAAAGCGGGTACGACATAAAAAAATTATTGGCCGATATCTATACCAGCGATTGGTTTTACAATGAAAAAAATATTGGTAACCGAATTAAATCGCCGGTTGAATTATTAGCAGGTATTCGAAGGTTGATTCCAATGGAACTTGGTCAGCCGGAAGCACAGTTGTTATTTCAGCGGGCACTGGGGCAAATATTATTTTACCCTCCCAACGTTGCCGGTTGGCCGGGAGGAAAAAACTGGATTGACAGCAGCGCACTAATGTTAAGAATGAGAATTGCACAAATTCTTACCGATGCCGATGACTTCTCTGTAAAACCTAAAGACGATGATGATACCATGATGGGGAAGGAAGGGGTTGACACAAATGCCAAAGCAAGACAATTAAATGTGACAGTCGACTGGAATGCGGTAACTAAAGTATTTGACACAACACAAAAGGAAAATCTTTTTCAAAAAATAAATGACGTCGTACTTCAAACGAAAAGCACGATCGACCCGGCTATTATTAATAAATACATTGACAAACAGTCAAGGGATGCATACATTAAAACAACATTAGTTGAATTAATGAGTACGCCCGAATATCAATTGTGCTGAGTGATTATAAGAACATTTTTAATTTTTTCTAATGCTATTCAAACGTAGAGAATTCTTACAAGTTGGTTCACTGGCCAGCGCATCAATGATGATGCCGCGGTTCTTAAAAGCCTTTGATGGAAAAACTTTAGTGCCGCCAGGCAATAAAGTGCTGGTAGTACTTCAATTTAGCGGCGGCAACGATGGACTTAATACGGTGATCCCCGTCCGCAATGATATTTATTATAAATCAAGGCCAAAGCTTGGAATTGAAAAAGATAAAGCATTATCTCTTACCGATGAAGTAGGAATTAATCCTGCGTTACAAGCTTTCAAAGGTTTGTATGACGACGGGAATCTTGGTATTATCAACAGTGTGGGTTACCCGAATCCCGATCGTTCACATTTTCGCAGCATGGATATTTGGCAAAGCGCCAGCGATAGTGATAAATATCTTTACACAGGATGGCTCGGACGTTACCTGGATGCACAATGCAATGGCTGCAGCAAGCCAACGCAGGCACTCGAGGTAGATGATGTCCTGAGCCTTGCTTTAAAAGGTGAGGATGAAAAAGGGCTTGCAGTGAAAGATCCGAAACGATTGTACAATACCAGTCATGAAAAATACTTTAAAGATATAAATGCATCACATGAAAAAGGCGAAGAAACGGTTGACTATCTTTATAAAACTCTTGGCGAAACACTGAGCAGCGCAGATTATATCTATCAGCAAAGTAAGGTACATCCCACATCAACTACTTACCCCGCAACGGAATTGGGTAAGAATTTAAAAACGATTTCTTCATTGATCCTTAGCGATATTAATACAAAAGTTTACTACCTGAGCCTTGGGAGTTTTGACACACACGTAAACCAGGAAAACCAGCAGAAAAGATTATTTACGCAACTGAATGATGCAATGAGTGTCTTTGTAAAAGATCTAAAAGACAACAATCGTTTTCAGGATGTAATGGTTATGACCTTTAGTGAATTTGGAAGGAGAGTAGCACAAAACGCCAGCGGAGGTACCGATCATGGAACGGCGAACAATATGTTTTTCATAAGTGGAGGATTAAAGCAAAAAGGATTGATCAATGCTATGCCCGATCTCGCTGATTTAGATGAAGGCGATTTGAAACATACTGTAAATTTCAAAAATGTTTACGCAACAGTTTTGAATAAGTGGTTAGGGGCCGATGATAAAAAGATACTGGGGAAGCAATATGATTTTATGAATTTTATTTAACTAGTCACCTGTTAATTTTTTAACCTTCAAGATTCTTAATACACTTTCTTAAATCAATTCCCTTGGCCAAAACACCTTTAAAAATATCCCCTATTTTTTCTATACGTTTCTTCGTGTTGTGAATTGTAAATTGTTTTGGAGATAGCCCGCTTTTAACTTCTTTCCATAAAAGAGGCGTAGACACTGTAGCACCCGCCTTTGGCCTTAAACTATATACTGAAGAAATGGTTTGTCCCTTCCTGTTTTGCAGGTAGTCCAGGTAGATATGCTTATTACCTCTCTTCTTTAGATTTCTTTCAAGTGTGGTAAAACTTTTTAATTCATTGTGAGCAAACATGCAAACGAGGTAAGTAAAATCTTTCGCCTGTTCATAAGTATATTTTTTCCCGGTAGGCACATAGATGTGGATGCCTGAAGCACCAGAAGTTTTACAAAACGCCGTTGCGCCTGCTTTATCAAGAACCTGCTTTATTACATTGGCTGCTTCAACTACCTGCTCAAATGTATTTTTGTCAGAAGGGTCAATATCTATTATCAGGTAATCCGGTTTGTCAAGCGCCTTAATTGTTGAGTGCCACGGATTGATTTCAATACAACCTAAGTTGTTGAGATAAGTGAGCGTGGCCTTGTTGTCGCAAATTATATAATCAATTTCTTTATTGTTGGATTCCGAATGTACCTGTTGACTCTTTACAAATTTTGGAGCATCTCCGGCCGCATCTTTATGAAAAAATCCTTTTTCATGAATACCATTAGGATTTCTCAAAAGAGATTCCGGCCGGCCTTTGAGATATGGTAAAATATAATCTGCTATAGAAATATAGTAATCTACCACGTCTCCTTTTGTAACACCATCTTCGGGAAAATAAATCTTATCGGGATGAGTTACTGTTAATTTAGATTTTCCGAAGGTGAAGATTTTATCAGAAGTCTGCCTGTCATCAGGCTCGCTTTTTGTTTCCGTTGCAGGCTTTTGTCCCTTCGGATTTTTTGCTGTTTTAGATTTGGCCATGGTTATTTCATTTAAATTTTTATCCTCGCGTAAGTGCAGAAAAACGGGGTGCCTTAATTTTCCGTCATTTGTAATTTCAGAATATTTTACTTCACATATCAGTTCGGGCTTCACCCATGTTACAGGCATGTTGGTTTTAATTTTTTTAGCAAACGGAGATTCATCCTGCACAAGAGGTTGCAGTAAATCAAACATTTCTTTCAAAGACTTTTGATTGAACCCTGTGCCGGTATGCCCTATATAAGTAAGCTTTTTATTATTATGAGATGCAAGAATCAAGGCACCAAAATATTTCCTGGAACCGCTGCCTTGGGTATATCCTGCAATAATCGCTTCCTGGGTATGATGATTTTTTATTTTAAGCCATTCCGTAGTGCGGCTGCCTTCGTAATATTTTGAATCTATCTTTTTGGCCATGATCCCTTCGAGCTTATTCTCTGTTGAAACTTTGAAAAACGACTTTCCTTTTTCAAATATGTGATCGGAATATTTGATTACTTCGTTTTCAGGAATAATTTTTTGAAGCAACTCCTTTCTTTCAACAAGGGTAAGGCCCGTAGTATCCGTTCCATTCAATTTAAGAAGATCAAAAATATGATACTGGATGGGGCGATTTGTATTCTCTGAATAATGCTGAAGCAACTGAAAACTGGGATGTCCTTTGTCATCCAATACAACGATCTCGCCGTCTAAAACAGCATGCTGTTTTATGTATTTCAATTGATCAACAACTATGGGATAGGTATCTTCAAATGTGATACCGTTTCTTGAATAAAGAGCAATTCCATCCTTGTTTTTTTCTGTGATTGCACGGTAACCGTCCCATTTGATTTCAAAAAGCCAATTCTTGTCATCGAAGGGCTTTTCAGTTTCTTTAGCCAGCATAGGCTTTATAAACCTGCCGCGTTTTCTTCCTTTCTTTATTGAGGTGGCTACGTACTTTTTTTTTTCGCAGGCTTCTTATTTTCGTTAAGCCATTTATTTATAGGAGAAGATTTAGGCGTTTCATCTTCACTGTTATATTCGTCATCTACGGCATATTTATCGTTGTGTTTAATAAGCAGCCAACTGTTATCATCCTTTCCGTTCCCTTTTAATTTTACTAAAGCAAACTCTCCTTTAAGTTTTTTTCCAAAAAGTTGAAATTTCAAATTACCGGATTTTAATCCCGCCTTTAATTTTTTTTCAGCCGCGCTTCGCGCCGAGTTATCGATATCGGTGTAGGTTCCGTTATCCCAGATTTCCACGATTCCGGCGCCGTAATTTCCTTCAGGAATAATGCCTGCAAAATCTTTATAATCGTAGGGATGATCTTCTACCATCATTGCCAGGCGCTTATCCTTTGGGTTTAAAGAAGGCCCTTTTGGTACAGCCCAACTTTTTAGAACTCCATCCATTTCCAACCGAAAATCATAGTGAAGGTGAGATGCTTTGTGGCGCTGAATCACAAATATTAGTTTTGATTCAGCTTTTTTTATTTTACCGGAAGGCTCGGAAGTCTCCTTAAAATTTCTCTTTTTATTGTACAGTGAAAGTGCCATTAGGAAGCTTTTTTACGTTTTACATCCAGGCTTGCTTTAAGCTGTTCCATCAGGTCTTTTGTTTTACTGTGGACAACTTTCATCTGAGGCGCTTTTATTTTTTTACCTCCAGCTTTTGCCTTAATTAATTTTAGAAGCTCTGCATTATAGGTATCCTTATATTTTGAAATATCAAATTTGGCCGTGAGTTGATCAATAAGCGTTACTGCCATTTTTAGTTCTGCCGGTTTTACATCGGTATTTTTGGGAAGTACAAGTTCGTCAGTATCTCTTATTTCCTCCTCAAATCTAATTCTGTTTAATACGATTACATCTCCGTCGGGTCTTAAAATTGCAAGGCTTTCCTTACTTCGCATAACAAAACTTGCGACACCTACTTTTTTAGTTTTAATTAAAGCTTGCCGTAATAATTCATAAGGCCGGGTTCCGGATTTATCCGGCTCTAAATAATAAGGGGTTTCGTAGTAAAGACTGCTTATTTCTTCTTCCTTTACAAAATCCGATATTTCGATAGTTTTGGTTTTTTTCGCACTGGCAGCTTCAAAATCTTTATCATCCAATACCACATAATCGTTATCGAGTTTGTATCCTTTTACTATGTTCCCCCATGGAACTTCTTTGCCCGATTTTTCGTTGATGCGCATGTATTTAATGTGAGAATGATCCTTCTTATCAAGCATATCAAGATTAAGATTACTCGATTGCGTTGCACTGTAAAGCTTTACAGGAATATTAACCAGGCCAAAGCCTATTGCTCCTGTCCATATCGGTCTCATAGTAATAGTTTTTGATGAGAGAATTTATAAATGAAAAGTTTGTGCCTAATTACAAAGTCAGTACCGGAGGGCGTTACAAATATTCTAAGGTCGTCAATTCTCCGGTGATGAGGAATAAATTCCACAAGGAACTTCGCTTTGCTACTCAGTGATCTTACAGGCTTATTGCATTATTCTTTACGGGCGTAGATTTTTTACCCATAGCTAGCAGAAGAACAGGGAGTAAAACAAGATTCGTTAACGTAGCAGTAAGCAATGTAATTGAGGTAAGCCAGCCCAAAGATTGAGTTCCACCAAATCCGCTAAAGCAGAATATCACAAACCCTGCAATTAATACAAGCGATGTGTACAATATGCTTAAGCCGGTATGTTTTATTGTTTCAGAAACGGTAAGCTTAACGTCAAAGTTATTGGTTGGTAATTCCTGTTTATAATTTACCAGGAATCTTATCGTAACATCAATGGCTATCCCAAGGGCGACACTAAAAATAAGTACCGTTGATGGCTTCAGTCTTACCCCGCTCCATCCCATAATTCCGGCTGTAACTATCAGTGGAATAATATTGGGAATAAGAGAACATACAAGTATTCGCAGAGATCTGAACAGGTATAACATGCATACAGCGATAAATAAAAAAGCCCATAATATACTTTCTTTAAGGCCATTTATGATGAAGGTGCTGCCTTCTAAAAAAGTCATTGTCGACCCGGTGAGCGTAACGTTAAATTTTGAAGTATCAAAAAGTTGATCGGCTCTTTTTCTAATGCCAGATAAAATCCCCGGAAGTTTCTTCGTGCCAACATCAGCCATATTGATACTCATTCTCGTAGTTTGTCGTGCAGTATCTATAAAGCTTGTGAGAAGCTTTGTGAGATTATTTTTACTGCCGCTATCGTTCGACGGCTTTAAATATTCTCCTACAAATGCAGCATCAAAAGAATTGGGAAGTGCATAATTGGAAGAATCGCCTTCATAAAATCCCTGCTTTACAAACTTGATTCCTTCTGCAATTGAAAGCGGCCTGCTCATTTCCTTTTGTGAGGTTATATAGGCTGAAAGAGAATCCATTTTTTGCAGAACGGGCAAAATTCTTGAACCCGCAAGACCATATCTTTTCTTCGAATCAATAATGATTTCCAAAGGCATAACGCCATTGAAATTATTTTCAAAAAATTTGAGATCGGTATATATCTTATCAGTTTTTGGAAGATCATCTACGATAAATCCTTCTGTTTTCAACTTGAAAATCCCGGCGATTGAAAAAATAATAACCAATAAAGTTGTCCCGTAAACGATCCACTTATGATGGAGCACCCATCTCTCAATTCTTAGCAGCAGGTCTGTAAAAAATTTGACATCAAGATAATTTAATTGACGCTTACCCGGCGCAGGCATAATACTTAGAGCGGACGGGAGCAATATGAATGAAATTACAAAAATGAGCATGATGCTTAAGCCTGCGACTTGACCAAACTCTTTTAAAATCGCACTTTTGGTCAGGGCAAAAACCGCAAAGCCTATGGCTGCCGTTAAATTACAGAAAAGAGTCACCACACCCATCTTGCTTACCATGTCGATAAGCGACTGCTTTTTATCTCCCGTTTTTTTATAAGTAGAATGATATTTATTCAAAAAATATATACAGTTTGGAATGCCGATGACGACCACAAGCGGAGGAATCAATGCAGTAAGCAATGTTATCTTATAACCAAAAAGATAAGTGATACCAACACTCCATATTACTCCTATGATTACAACGAGAAGCGATAAAACCATGGTGCTAATCGAGCGAAACATCAATAATAAAATCAATGCTGAAAGGGCAAGCGACCCTATGATAAACCACTTCATTTCTTTGGCAATCCTGTCTGCAACCTGAGTACGTATTAATGGCAACCCGCTTATGTGTGTAGAAATATTTGTTTTCGCCGTATAAGCGTCTGTTATTTTAAGTACGTCATTAATAACTTTTGTTCGTCCGGAGGAATTCAGTACATCTTTGTTGATCCGTACTGCTGATAAGTAACTTTTTGTTGCCGGGTTGTAAAGGAGCGCTTTGTAAAATGGTAGTGTATAAAACAGCTCCCTTCCGCTATCGAGCGTATTCTGTGAACTAACTCCTTGGGGGAAAATGGGAATAGCATTTAGCTTTTGAGATGCTGTATCTTTTAAAAGATCAACAGCATTCGATACACTTAGTACATCTTCAACGTAAGGTACTTTTTTAAGATTGGCATTCAGCTCCTGGTACGCCGAAAAATTATTAAGCGAGAAAAAACTATCTGTCTGAACCCCTATCACAAGCAGGTTTCCATCATCTCCAAATTTCTCTTTGAATTCGAGATAATCTTTATATTTTGGATTATCAACCGGTATGGCTTTTGAAAACTCATAGCTGAGTTTTATTTTACTTGCAAAGAACGCCATGACAATCGTAACAGCCAGCAATGCAATCAACAGAGACAATCTATTTTCAAGAACAAACTTCGCAAGGCGTTTCCACATACGCAATAAACTTTGCGCAAAGAAACTAAATTATTATTTGAAGTAATACCTTGCGGGACAATGGATAAAATATTGCATCCATTTATGAATGGAACAATTTAATAAACGCGTAAAAATCTATTGCTGTTCTTTTATTTTTTCCATCTCATCATTTACAAAATCCATAAGTGCCTTTATATTTTCCGGAGAAAAATCGAAAGAAAGCCCTGCCGCTTTATATAGTTCAGGTAATGTTCTTGTGCCTCCAAGGCTCAGCGCTTTCATGTAATTATCCAGCGCCTGCTCAGGATTTTTTTTGTATTGCATCCACATTCCGATAGCGCCTAACTGTGCGATGCCATATTCAATATAATAGAAAGGCACCTCGAATAAATGCAGTTGTTTTTGCCAACCGGTTTCCCGATATTTTGCAAGTCCTGCATAATTTATTACATCATCGGAAAAGCTATTTAATATCGCAACCCATTGTTCCCTTCTTTCTTCTACGGTGTGCTTTGGGTTTTCGTACAGCCAATGTTGAAATTTATCAACGACCGCTATCCATGGGAAAATAGTAATAGTCCTTTCCAGTTGATGCTCTTTAGCCCTGCGGAGATCATCTTTATTTTCAAAAAAAACATCCCAGTGATCCATACTGAAAAGTTCCATCGCCATACTTGCGACTTCTGCAATTTCCATTGGATATTCTTTGAATGCATTTAAAGAAAGTTTATGCGTAAGAAAGGAATGAACTGCATGCCCGCCTTCATGAACCATCGTTGTTACGTCGTGCATTTGCCCTGCTGCATTCATAAAAATAAATGGCGCACCACTTTCAGCAAGAGGGCAGTTATAACCTCCCGGAGCCTTGCCCTGCCTGCTTTCAAGGTCTAGGTGTTTCATTGCATTCATTTGCTCAAGACATTCGCCAAAAAAAGGACGTATCTGTGTAAAACATTCAATCGATTTCCGGAGCAGCTCGCTTCCCGTAGTAAAAGGAGTTAACGCTTTGGTTCCTTTTGGCTCGGCTTCTACGTCCCACGGCCTTAGATCATCGAGGCTGAGCTTTGCTTTTTTATTGGCATAAATTTTATTTACCAATGGCAACACGTGTTGCTTTACAGAATCGTGGAAGCGAAAACAATCTTCTTTTGTATAATCAAACCGGCCAAGCTCTTTAAATTTATAGTCCCGGTAGTTTTCAAAACCGGCATTTTGAGCAACTTGCTGCCGCTTTTCTATCAGCACCGAAAACAGGCCATTCAATTCATCTTTATCCTGTAACCTTCTTTCATTTATTTTCCTGTAAACTTCTTCTCTTAAATCCCTGTCGTGGCTTTCAAGAAACTTTGCAGCCTGTTGCAACGTGTAATCTTTACCGTTAACTTCCACAGACATCTTACCCGTTATTGCTCCATACTTTTGAGCCAAAACTGCAAGTTCGGCTTGTAGCTGAATATTATCTTCCCTGAAGAGATCAATATTCTTTTTTACACTACGCAAATAAGTAAAATAAGTATCGGTGTCAAGTTCTTTTGTAAATGAAGAATTGACCAGTTTTTTATTAAGTGCATCTGCATAAGGCTGAATTTTGGGATGAATCTCCATGCAAAAAAAGTTGAATGATTCTTCAAGCTTCTTATCAGTCGTATCGCAAGTCATTCGGATTTGGCGCCAGCTAAAATCTTCATTGATAATTGCATCAAGTTCATTCATATCTGCCAGCCACTTCTCGAGATCACTTTTTGAATTGATTTCTCTTTCCAAAAGTTCCTTGAAGTATGGCTCTATAGTCTCCCAATTTTCAACACTTAAATTTTCAGGAATATATTTTCTTTCTATTTTCTTTATATCGGCGGATGCTTCAATCATTTATTTATATTTTATCGGTCTCAGCTCGTTTGAGATTCTCAATCAAGCATAGTCTTATGGACCAGCCACTCTGAACTTGTATAGAACTCGCTCTGATTATTTCACTCCCCTGCTTTCGATTTTGCGGGTAGCGCTTTTTTGAGGTTTCATGTCTTTTACATGGGCTGTTTGCACAGGCTTTGGTGGCTTGGCGCTTTCAGCAATGTCATCGGTTTCATCAGCAGATTTCACTTTAATCTCAATATCATTTTTTTGAATAATCTGAAACCACTTCACCATTTTTTTCATATCGCTTGCATATACCCTTTCAAAATCCATATCAGGATACACTTTTCCGAAATAGGCTTTTAGTGTCTTGTTATCCGAAGCAGCATCAGGAATTTTTTCTTTACTCTTTTTCATGGCAGTAAACAATTCCGCCAGGTTAGTATTATCCTTAGTAGTAAAAACTTCAATACTTTCCAGGTGCGAAAAATTATGCTGGCGACTGCTTACAAATTTAGTAGTCTTATCGTCCAGCGAACGAACGACCGCTCCATCTGACTTTGAAGAAAGTAATTCAAACAAACCTGGCAGGCCTGTAACGGAAACAATCTTATTATATTCCATATTAGTTTTTGTTTTTTGGAAGTGCAAGATAATAGAAATGCTTTTTAGTAATGTTAATGAAATAAAAAACCGGCAACTTTCCTTTTGCCGTCAGTTTGCATGAACCACAATCTATTTGCGAAAAAAGACATTTATAGCTCATACAAAGGTTTTAGTGGGGAATGGCGTCAAATGGCTTAATAAATGATCATTATGAGCAGAATTTTATTAAGCTTTTTTATAATCACGATTTCTTTTTCTGCGATACATGCACAAACCGTTTCGGGCACATTACAGGATGCTTCTGAAAAAACGCCTGTTTCCAATGCAACCGTACAACTTTCATCTGCGGATTCTGCTTCTCAGGGTTTTACTTCTGTCTCTGATGCTAAAGGAATTTTTACCTTCAGCCAGGTACCGCAAGGCGATTATACTTTGACCGTTACTTCAATTGGATATGATGCTTATGCAAAAGTCATTACTATAGCCGCGGATGAAAATAATCTCGGGGTCCTTTCTGTTACTAAAGGAGCAAAGACACTCGCAACAGTGGTGGTTAGCGGTGCACCTCCTACTATAAAGCAAAAGAATGATACGATGGAATTCGGCGCTGGTCAATACAAAGTGAACCCTGACGCAACAAGTGAAGACCTTATAAAGAAAATGCCCGGTATTACGGTTGATAAAAGTACAGGGGCGGTCACTGCCATGGGTGAAACGGTAAAGAAAGTGACTGTAGATGGCCGCGATTTTTTTGGAGATGATGCTACCGCTACATTACGAAATTTGCCTGCAGAAGTTATTGATAAAATACAGGTGTTTGATAAATTAAGCGATCAGGCGCAGCTTACCGGCTTTGATGATGGCAACACAACGAAAGCAATAAATATTGTTACTAAGGCAAATATGCGCAATGGCAACTTTGGCCGTGTATATGCAGGATATGGTACGGATGGACGCTACAGTGCGGGCGGTAATGTAAGTTTCTTTAATAATGCGAGGAGAATTTCCTTAATTGGTCTGGTGAATAATGTAAATGAACAGAATTTTTCTTCACAGGACTTATTGGGAGTTACCAGCACAGGGCGGCGGGGCGGCGGTGGAAACAGGGGCGGTGGCGGATATCGGGGTGGTGGTGGTAGTGATAATTTTACAATAGGGCAACAAAATGGAATTGCTAAAACAAATGCTTTCGGTATTAATTATAGCGACGCATGGGGTAAAAAAATAGATGTAACCGGAAGCTATTTTTTTAATAACAGCAACACTTCAAACAACCAAACAGTTAACCAGCAGAATATAATCACAAAAGATAGCAGCAACTATTATGATGAAAACACACAATCGGATAACAAAAATTATAATAACCGGGTGAACTTCCGGCTTACTTATAAAATCGATTCCAACAATAGCATTTTAGTAACGTCCAATTTAAATTTTCAAACCAATAACTCCGTCAATTTTGTTAGCGGCATCAATTATCTTGATGTAAACAGGCAAAATAAAATCAGTGAGACTGACAACGATATCAGCAGTAATTTTCATGGAAATAGTTTAAGTAACCAGATCTTGTTCAGGCATGCTTTTTCTAAACGGGGACGTAGCATTTCAGTTGGTATAAGTAATAATCTTAGTGACAAAATGGGAGATAATTATTTAACGGCAGTAAACACATACTTTAAATCGGCCACTGTAATCACAGACTCCTTGCAACAATTGTCTAACCAAAAAAATCACAACAATCAATATAGTGTGAATTTGGCGTATACCGAGCCTGTTGGGAAAAAGGGGCAGATACAGCTAAATTATAATCCTACTTTTTCAAATAATACTGCAGACCAGGAAACTTTTAATTATGATAATGGTACCACAAAATATTCTTTGTTGGATACCAGTCTTAGCAATAAATTTAATAATACTTACAATACCCAAAATACAGGAATTACTTTTCGGCGCGGAGATAGAAACAATATGATCTCAGCAGGAATTTCTTACCAGTACAGCGAATTGAAAAGCGACCAGGTTTTCCCCCAGGTTTCGCATATAGATAATAGCTACAGTAATTTTCTTGGTAATGTATTTGCCAGATTTAAATTAGATTCAAAAAGCAACCTTCGGGTTATTTTTCGATCAAGGGTGAGTCCGCCGTCGGTTACGCAACTGCAAAACGTAATTAACAACTCGAATCAATTTTTCTATACAACAGGTAACCCGGATTTACAACAGCAGTATTCCAATAACCTGATTGTACGATACAATTACACCAATACACCTAAAGCAAAAAGTTTCTTTGCAAACATATTTATTCAAACTGTGAATGACTATGTGGCCAACGCAACCTTTACAGCCACCAAAGACTCAGTGTTAACCAATTCGGTTACGCTTTTTAAAGGTTCGCAAATCTCGAAGCCAGTTAACCTCAATGGTTACCTGAGTGCGAGGTCTTTTTTTACTTATGCGATGCCTTTAAAATTTATAAAATCGAACCTCAACTTCAATGCCGGAGTTGGCTACGCTAAACTTCCCGGCCTGCTCAATAATATTGAAAATATATCCAGGACTTATAATTACAACCTTGGCGCTGTATTATCAAGTAACATTAGTCAGTATATAGATTTCAACTTCAGTTATTCAGCAAATATTAATACTGTAAAAAATTCCATTGAGCCCACATTGAACAATAATTATTTTACCCAAGCCGCAGGTTTTAGTGCGAACCTGCTCACCAAAAAAGGCCAGTTTTTTCAAAACGATTTAACCAACCTTTATTACAGTGGCCTTACGGGAGCAAATAATACAAACTATTGGCTTTGGAATATGGCAATTGGGCAAAAATTCTTAAAAAATCAAACGGGCGAATTGAAACTTTCCGTATTTGATCTTTTAAAACAAAACAGAAGCATTACCCGCAATGTAACTGCTTCTTATATACAAGATGTAAATAACCAGGTTTTGCAACAATATTTTATGCTAACGTTTTCCTACAAATTAAAGAACTTTGGAAGCGGCAAAGCCAGTTCACAGGCGCCGAACCCAATGGACAGGAGAAGAAACTTCGATGGGTTTTAAATTAGCGTAAAATATTGTATTTTGAATGAACAGGAACTGATAGAACTGGTAAAAAAAAAGGATAGAATTGCTTTTAAAACATTAGTTGATACCTGGCAGGAAATGGTGTACAATACGGCTTTGGGTATTCTTCAAAACATTGAAGATGCAGAAGATGTAGCACAGGAAGTGTTTATCCAGGTATTTGAATCTATATCGTCATTCAAAGGAGAGTCGAAATTTTCAACATGGTTGTATCGCATCACCATTACAAAAACAACCGATCACATAAGGAAGAAAAAAAGAAAAAAACGATTTGCTTTTATTCAAAGTCTTTACGGTAAAAACGACGAACAGGTAATAGATCCGCCGGACTTTTTTCACCCCGGCGTTCATCTTGAAAATAAGGAGAATGCGGCGGTTCTTTTTAAAGCTATTGATCAACTGTTGCCAAACCAAAAAACTGCTTTCGTATTAAGTAAAATGGAAAACTTAAGCTATAAAGAAATAGCTGAAGTGCTTAGCCTGAGCGAAGCAGCGGTAGATGCATTGTTGCAAAGAGCAAAAGATAAATTGAAGAAGATTTTGAAAAATTATTATGTAAAATACAGTGATTAAGACAACCGCGGATGTCGCAGGTTTTGATTTAAAATAACGTCTAAAAAAGTATGAAAATGGAGGAAAATTTTATCGACAAAAAAATTGAAGATGCTTTACATAGCATCGACAATATTTCTAAGGCCTCCCCTCCTCCGTATTTTTTTACGAGACTTGAAGCGAGGATGTTGAATGAAAAAAATGTATGGAATAAAATGTCGTCTTTTTTTGCAAGGCCGGTTATTGCTTTTGCCTGCATATGCCTTGTAATAATGATCAACCTTGCGGTAATATTTACCGCTATTAATTCACAACAATCGTATGGACAAACGGGCAGTGACGTCGCTGCCATAGATGAGTACAACCAGGTGAGTACGGGGCTGTATGAACTGGAAAAATAAAAATGCAAATGGATAACAACAACAAAAACAGGGCGCTCATCTCAATTATCATCTTCCTGCTTATAACTAACGTCGCCATGCTGATTTTTTTCCTCTTTCTTAATGAACCAGCCAGCGAAAGTTCATCTACTGTGGAGCAAGGGCGTTTTTCAAAAGCCCTGCAAAAAGATGTTGGTTTTACAAAAGAACAACTGGGTCAATACCAGCAATTGCGTAAAGCAAACCTGGATAAAGTGAGACCATTATTTAATGATGTAAGAAATGCAAAGTTTAGCTTGTATGACCTTCTTTACATAGAACCGGCTGCCGATTCAGTAATAAATAACCGGGCCGGCATCATTGGTGCAAAGCAGGAAGAACTGGATATTCAAATGTTTAAGCATTTTGAAAGAGCCCGTAAAATTTGTACACAGCAACAACTGCCAAAATTTGATACAGCAATAAAACAATTAATTATCAGGATGACGTCGCGGCCCGGAAAAAGTTCGCACAATCATTAACCTAAATATTTTTCGACAATTCTGCCTTTAACAGGGCAGAAAATTTAAACACAAAAAATAAAATACCTACAAATGAAAACAAAACTCATCATGATTGTTGCTTTGTTCTTTGCAACAACTACGGCGACAAACGCTCAGCAGCAAGGCTTTCAAAGACGGACTGTTGAAGAAAGAGTTCAATCCGCAATGGAAAAAATTTCAGACCCTCTTAAACTGAACAAAGATCAACAGGATAAAACAACCGCGATACTTACTGACTTTTACAAAAAACAGGATAAGATGCGAGAAGATGCGAGAGCAAGCGGTAACCGCCCCGATCGCAGTGAAATGCAAAAGATGGCAGATGACCGCGATGGACAATTAAAGGCCGTTTTTAATGAAGATCAGTTTAAAAAATTTAAAGATGAAGTAGAGCCTTCAATGCGTCCTCAACGAAGAAATAATGGCCAGGGCGCCGGAAATAGTTAAGGTTGGATAGATTGGTTAAAAAAGAGGTTTGTCTTTTAGGCAAGCCTCTTTTGTTTTACGGGCTGCCGTAAATTTCTATCGCCATATTTTCATAAATCAAATTAAATAGATCTACCCGCAAAGAAAGCAGGTATAAAATCGCTTCCGGTGAAAAACTATAGCCCCGTGGCCGGCCAATATTTAGCCCTTTGCTATTCAGGACCGCACTTTCTTCAACGTTTAAATCCGAAATTTTTCTCAATAATAATTTTACTTCGGGTTTATCTGAGAAAGCCCGCTCAATAGTTTCGCCATTTGAATTAGTAATGAAATATGACTTTTCATTGATTCCTGTCAATTTCCCCAGTTCTGTATCACCACCTAAATACAAATGGAGGTATTCCTGAATTTCCATAAAACCGCTTAGTTGATATTAATTTTTCCCGCGAACACACTGCTTTAATATCCAGCCCGGGCCAGCCTGGAACATTTTTTTGGCAAACTATTTTTCGTTTGTCATTACTAAAAATACAAATCATTTTAAGCAGTTCGATTCAAAATATTATTACGAGTGGTATAAAAGTTCAAAATACTTTTTAGAACTTTAGAAAAAAACATGCTGCGAAAAAAGTTCCTGCAAAAAGTTGCCGTTAGCTCGAGCACCATTTTTACAATACCTGCAATATTATTTGCAGAATCGCACCATAAATTTAAACAGCCTTTTACGGATCAGCTTCCTCCTGAAAAGGTAAAAGATTTTGTAATTGCGGGCCACGGCGACCTTCCGAAGGTAAAAACAATGCTCGGGGAGTTACCTACCTTGCTCTATGCAACCTGGGATTGGGGCGGTGGTGATTTTGAAACCGCATTGGAAGGAGCGGGCCATGTAGGTAATAAAGAAATAGCCAATTACCTGATTGGGTTGGGAGCACGAACCAATTTGTTTGTATTAACTATGTTGGGGAAAACTGAAATTGTAACCTCTTACCTCGAAGCTTTTCCCGAATACATAACTGCCCGCGGGCCTCATGGATTTACATTTCTTCATCACGCACAAAAAGGAGGAAATGATTCGAACGACCTCCTGGAATATTTTCGAAACAAAGGATTGAAAGAAACGAAAGCTCCATTATAAAAATCTCTAAACATTTTTTATGAATAATGCAATCAGTTGGTTTGAAATTCCCGCTAAAGATTTGAATCGGGCTCAAAAATTTTATGAATCAATCTTTGGTATCACTTTTAATGCTATGGACCTGCCTAATATCAAAATGCGGTTATTTAAGCTCGATGACCCAATGAACGGAGTTGGGGGCGCGATAGTTGATAGCGGTGGCTTTCACAAACCTTCGGCGACAGATGGCCCGCTGATATATTTAAATGGCAATCCTGATTTACAAAAAGTATTGGATAAAGTAAAAGCTGCCGGAGGAAAGGTGATGGTGCCCAAAACAGAAATTTCGCCGGAGTACGGTTTCATGGGTGTATTTATAGATACTGAAGGGAATCGGATAGGCCTTCATTCAGTTCCAGAAAAATATCTTAAATGAAATACCAATACCCCTTTATTGTTGCATTTAGCTTCCTAACACTTATGGGCCATGCTCAAAATAGTAACTCAAAATTGCAGGACTTGAATTGGCTTTTAGGAACGTGGCAGATGGAAAAGAACGGTGGAATTTTGACCGAAGAGTGGCAACAGGCAAATGACAGCACATTTGAAGAAACTAGTTTTCTATTGAAAGGTTCCGGGGAGAAGAAACTTCTCGAAAGGGTTCAGATAGTGTCGCGGGGCGATAAATTATTTTATATTCCAACCGTCGCAGATCAAAACGGACAACAGTCGGTAAAATTTGAAATAACTTCTTTTTCAGCAAATGAATTTATTGCTGAAAACCCCGCACATGATTTTCCAAAAAGAATTATTTACAAGGCGATAACGCAGGATTCTTTGCATGCAAAAATAGATGGCGGACCTTCGATGCCTGAGAAAAAATCTGATTTTTATTACGTACGCCAAAACAAATAACTTTTTATTTTTAAACATTAACTATACTCATGGCTTTAAATTTTAAATACATTTTATGGCATACGATGAAAAGCTTGCGGACAGGGTAAGAGAAGTAATGGCCGCTCATGAAAAGAATATAGAAGAAAAGAAAATGTTCGGAGGCTTATGTTTTATGGTGAATGATAAGATGTGTGTCGGGGTAAGAGAGGAGAGCCTCATGCTTCGAATAGATCCCGAAAAATATGAGGATTCATTAGAAAAGCCGGGATGTATTCCTATGGAATTTACGGGCAGGCCCATGAAAGGATTTGTTTACGTGGATAACACTGCCTTAAATACTAAAAAGAAATTGGAATACTGGTTGAATATGGCTTTGGAGTTTAACAAAATAGCAAAGCCTTCAAAAAAAAGAAAAGAAATAAGTAAGGTAAATCCAGTTACATCAAATGAATAATCTAATCACAACATCTCAAGAAGCACCGTATCAATGCGGTCCTTCAACGAATCGTAATCGGTGTATCCCCGTGCGATCATATGAAATTTTGATTCGCTTGTTTGAATAAATGCTGCGGGGAAGCCAGTCACTTGCAATTGCTTACACAAGGCAAATTCATAATTTGCCCGCTCCTTGTACTCTTTATCCTGTAGCTTTTCATAAAATTCTTCTGCGGGAATATTATATTTTTCCAATAGAAGCCGATAGGCTTCATCATCTGTAAGATCGCGGCCTTCAAAGTGTAAAGCATATTGAAGGTCGGCTGCAAAGCTCACTTGCTGATCAGGATAATAATCTTTAAAAATACACAAGGCAATGGCGGGCTTTTCGGAATGAGGGAACCAATCACTTTGCTCAGGATGTTTTATGTGCCACAGGTAATCTTCCCCAAACTTTGCACCGGTTACTTCTTCTACGCGTTTATAAGCGCTTTCTATATATTTTGCCGTAGCTCCTATTGATACCGGCTCTTCAGGTAAGACCATTCCTCCCGATAATACTTCAAATTCAAGCCTGCCTTTATATTCAGAATAAATTTTTTTCATCACTTCGCTAAAGCCATAGCACCAGCCGCAATATGCATCATAACAATATATAAGTGTTGGGGTCATTTCTTGATACTTGATACTTGATTCTCGATGCTTAAAAACGGTCACTATTCATCATCTACAGCCGACAATTCACAAAGATACCGCTCAATATATTCATCCTTCTTTTTAAGCTTGTATTGCATGATAAATCTTGGATGCGCTAATGGGATAATCTTTTTAAAAAATTTCATTTCGTTGTTAAATTTCGTGAAATAAGCAAAATTCTTTCCTTCTCCGAGACAAAAAGCGACGTCTCGTTCTCTACAAAATTGTAGCTGTTGGTCCATGCTTTGAATCACAAAATTTTTGATGTTTTTTTCTAAAACCTTATCATCATAATAGTTAAGGTTTTTATTGTGTTTTGTAAATCCCAAAGGGCATATGGAAGAAATATAAAACTTGTTATAAAAAGAAGCTGCGCCTCCGAAAGAAGCAATCACGTCATAAATGAAAAGTGAACTCAATTCCTGTTTCTTTTGAAATTCATTTTCAATACCGCAAACTGACGCAAGCCGCAAAGGATCTGTAAAAGGAATACCCGTTATGCCGCCGCCAAATCTTCCGGGGTTAATGCCTAATATTAAATGGCGGTTATTATTATCGCTGTAATATTTATTATAAAATTGCTGACAAATATTGTACGTGGCTTTGTCTTTAAAAGGATTCATTACTTCCACTTCATACGGAAGCTTGGTTTTTAAATCCAGGTTTTTTAGAAAAGAAAGAATTTGTTTCGATACATGCATCTTTATTATTCAAGGCTGTTATTAATGCGCTTCAAGCCAATTCTCACCCACACCAATTTCCGCGTCAGCAGGCACATCATTTGGCAGCAACAAAGCATTCTGCATACAGTCAATAATTATTGGTTTTATTATTTCCACCTCGCTCTTATGTGCATCAAAAACAAGTTCATCATGTACCTGCATGATCATTTTTGATTTAAAATTTTGCTTCTTAAATTCATCATGAATTTTGATCATGGCAAGTTTAATCATATCTGCTGCAGTGCCCTGTATCGGAGAGTTGATCGCATTACGCTCTGCGTAACCACGCACCGTAAAATTAGATGAGTTAATATCTTTCAGCCATCGTTTGCGTCCCATTAGCGTTTCTACATAGCCATTTGCTTTACAAAACGCTATGGTCTCATCCATATATTTTTGAATATTAGCAAATTGCTTTTTATAGTTTTCAATAATCTCTTTTGCTTCGGTTCTCGAAATTCCTAAGTTCTCTGCGAGCCCGAAAGCGCCCTGTCCATAGATAATTCCAAAATTTACGCTCTTCGCTTTATAGCGCATCTCTTTTGTAACATCATCTTCTTCTACGCCAAAAACTTTCGCGGCAGTTGCTGTATGAATATCCCTCCCCGATTTAAATGCTTCGCACATGGCAGGATCGCCGCTGATGCCCGCAACAATACGGAGTTCAATTTGCGAATAATCTGCGGAGATAATTAGATGATCGCTATCCCGTGGAATAAACGCCTTACGTATTTCACGCCCTCTCTCTGTTCTTATGGGAATATTCTGAAGGTTTGGATTGTTGCTGCTGAGCCTGCCCGTAACAGCAATAGCCTGGCCATAACAGGTATGTACACGTTGTGTTCTTTTATTAATGATCTGTGGCAACGCATCTACGTAAGTAGATTTCAGTTTTGTAAGCTCACGAAAGTTTAAAATATCTTCAACAATCGGGTTCTCTTTTGCGAGTTTCAGGAGCACATCCTCACCAGTTGAATGCTGGCCGCTTTTTGTTTTCTTTCCCTTATCTAATTGTAATTTTTCGAACAGCACCTCGCCCAATTGTTTCGGCGATGCGAGATTAAATTTGATGCCAGCTTGTTCGTAAACACTTTGCTCGCATTTCGCAGCCTCAGTTTCTAACTCCTTTGAATAGACATTTAGAAAGTTCATATCAACTTTTACGCCTTCGTATTCCATATCTACCAATACTTTTACCAGGGGCGTTTCCACTTCGTTGAAGACTCTCTCCACCTGCTTTTCTTTTAAGTATGGCGTAAAAACATTTTTTAATTGCCGGGTGATATCAGCATCTTCCGCCGCATATTCTTTTACTTTTTCTATTTCCACATCCCGCATGGTTCCCTGCGTTTTCCCTTTTTTGCCAATCAATTCTGTTATGGAAACAGGAAGATATCCGAGATATTGAGCGCTCAGCAAATCCATATTACGCCTGCCTTCGCTTTCGATTACATAATGTGCAAGCATAGTGTCAAACACTTTTCCCTTCAATTCAAAACCATACCATTTTAGTATGAGCATATCATATTTTATATTTTGCCCAATCCATATTTTAGATTCGTCATCTAAATAATTTTTTGAAATGATTTAAGATATGGATTACCGCTTCTTCATCATCAGGGCAGGGAACGTAATATCCTTCACAATCTTTAAAAGAAAAACTTAGACCAACCAATTCCGCTTCGTTGGCATCAACATGTGTTGTTTCTGTATCAAAAGAAATTTCTTTTTCAGCTGATAATTTTTTTACCAATTCAATAATTGCTTCATCACCTTCAACGAGATAATAATTATGCGTCGTGTTATTAATATTTTTATCAGCAGCAAGCCCTGTCTTTTCTTCTTTCGCTTCTTTTTCTTCCTCGGGCTTTGGGATCGGAACTGCTCCATTGCATTGCCAAAGAGATCTGTTTGTATCACTTGCTTTTCAACAACAAAAACATTGTATTCATCACCCAAAATTCTTTTGCCCAAAGTTTTAAATTCAAACTCTGCAAAGAGGTCTTTTAACACTTCCACATTATATGCTTTCACCCTGAAATCCTCTTCATGAAATTTGCATGGAACTTCTGTAATGATGGTCGCCAATTTTTTGCTCATAATCGCATCTTCTTTTCCTGCTCTTATTTTTTCACCCAAAGCACCTTTAATATTTTCAGCATCAGCCAAAATATTTTCAACTGTTTCATATTGTGCTAATAATTTCGCCGCTGTTTTTTCTCCAATTCCTGCAATACCGGGAATGTTATCAGCTGCATCTCCCATCAACCCGAGAATATCAATTACCTGGCTTACATTTTTAATACCCCATTTTTCACACACTTCTTTGACGCCCATTATTTCATCTTTTCCTCCCTGGTAACCGGGCTTATAAATTTTTATTTTATCGGTAACCAACTGTCCAAAATCTTTATCAGGCGTTACCATAAAAACTTCGTAACCCTCTTTCTCTGCCTGCTGTGCCAAGGCACCGATAATATCATCGGCTTCATAACCATCGCACTCAACCACGGGCAAGTTAAACCCTTCGATTATTTTTTTTATATCCGGAATAGAAGCCAGCAAATCTTCCGGCACTTCCTGCCTGTTGGCTTTATAAGCTTCAAAATCAGTATGCCTTTCAGTAGGTGCCCATGTATCGAAAGCTACTGCGAGGTGCGTAGGTTTTTCTTTACTTAAGAGGTCAAATAAAGTATTAGTAAAACCAAATTGCGCATTGGTATTTTTGCCCTTTGTCGTGATTATCGGGCTGCGAATAAGTGCATAATAAGCCCGGTAAATAAGCGCCATTGCATCAAGTAGAAATAACTTTTTTTCCATCGGACAAATGTAAAACAAAGGAAGTAGGCGGCAAAAGCAATCAGGACAGCAAAACAAAATAAGATTTGAAATATAAAAGGCTTGTAGCGCAGTCACAAGAGTTTTGCTTTGAGAAAGCTTAAAAGTTTCCTGTATCTCTAAAAACTTTCGCCTTTAACTTTTGTAACTTTAAGATATGGAAGTAAAAGAACCAGGCCACGCCTATCAAAAAAAATACTACTCCATACAGGAGTACCTGGAGATGGAAAATGAGGCAGTAGAAAAGCATGAATATTATAAAGGTGAAATCTTTGCCATGTCCGGCGCAGGTAACCGGCATAATATCATTTCGATTAACATTATTGCATCACTGCACAATTCCCTAAAAGGCAAAACTTGCCAACCATACGGCAGCGATATGAGAATACACATTCCGGAAAACACCTTATTTACTTACCCGGATATTTCAATCATTTGCGGAGATATACATTATCTTCAAAAGAAGATGAAAATACAGCTACAAATCCAACAGTAATTATTGAAATACTTATCCCCTTCCACCAGGAACTACGATCGCGGTGTAAAGTTTATGCTATACCGTGCTATTCCAACATTAAAAGAATATATTCTTGTAGAGGCCGAATCAATTCACGTGGAGCAGTTCGCCATTAATAAAGATGGGCTATGGCAATTGAAAGAATATTCCAGCCGGGCAGATCAGCTTATTATAGAATCTCTCGGTGTAAAGTTACTGCTGAAAGATATGTATGACAGGTGTAAGCTATAAGTTTCAGACACTTTTAATTTATGGAAACTAAGTTGATGCGATATGCTTCATATTTTCAAAATCTCGACTCCAGGTAATAAGGCAACATAGCCCGCCAAGTAGGCCAGTCATGGGTCATGTCCTCACCCCAAATATCCAACTCATAATTTATTCCCTTATCGTATAGAACTTTTGCGAACCTTCCGGCCGCGCCGGGATCCTCATAAGCACCACTTCCCGAAAGTATGTGAATGTGATGGCTCCTTCTAATGTTGTTCAAATACCATTCGTCGGAAAGACCGGGCACATAATTCTCCGGTGAATTAAAATACACCTGGTCATCATTAAATCCCTTTGTGTATTCGTGCAGATCATATACGCCGCTCATGGCGATAACACCATTTATTAGATCAGGCCTCTTTAAGAAAAGGTTCATACTATGCAGGGCCCCGAAGCTGGCGCCACTTACTATGATGGGTGTTTCATGAGAGGTACTGGTTTTAATAAAGGGAATTACTTCATCAAAAACGTACCTGTTAAATTGATTGTGGCGAATGCCTTTGTGCTCGCCCAGCATTTCGTTGTTAAGCCAGCTTTCGGTATTAATGCTGTTGATAGAAAATACTTTCACTTTCCCGGAATCAATAAAAGGCGAAATAGAATCTATCAACTGAAAACGCTCATACTCCAGGTAATCCGCCGCCGCGGTAGGTACCAATAAAAGAGCAAATCCATAATCCCCGTAAGTTACAATGGGCATTTCTTTGTCGAGAGCCGGGCTATACCATGAAGTAATTTCTCTTTTCATAAAAAGTTGTAATGGTTAAGTACACAAAATAAAGAATAAAACGGAAGATATAATTTGTGAGCGACTTACGCATTCAACCTTGCAACAACATCTTTTCTAAATGGAAAATGATAATAAAGCGGGATTGAATAGCCTTATTTTAATCCTAATCTCTCAAGCAATAATTCCTTTCGTGCTTTTGAAACCATGAGTTTTTCATTGTTGTTCATAACCACATAACCGCCATCTGTTTTTATGTAGTGCGTCACCGAATTTATGTTAACGACAGTCGAATGGTGTATTCGTACGAAAATTTCCGGAGGTAACATTTCTTCTACATCGCCCAATGTTTTAGATACAAGAAATTTTTTCCCATCAGCCAGGTAAACATTGGTGTAAGCCCCTTCTGCGTGGCAGTACTGGATATTTTCCGCGGCGATGAATTCATAACCTTCACGTTTGGGGAACGCAATTTTTTGTTGCTGCGCAGGTTGTTTTATGTTGTGCAGTAAATTCTCAATGTTGACTGCACCTTCTGATGCGAGAATTTTTTCTTCTGCTTTTTTTACAGCTATTTGGAGATCACCCGGGTCCACAGGTTTTAATAAATAATCGACTGCACTTATGCGGAAAGCTTTTGCAGCAAACTTATCATAGGCTGTAGTGAAGATGATGCAAAAATCGATGTGGTCAAACATTTCGAGCAATTCAAAACCATTCATCCAGGGCATTTCCACGTCGAGAAAAACGAGTCGCGGTTTTAATTTTTTGATGGAGAGAATTCCTTCCTTTGCAGTGGTGCATGTAGTGCACACTTCTACATTGGGGCAATATTTTTCGAGGTCTGTTTTAAGTGAATCAACACAATGTTGTTCGTCATCTATGATGATTGCTTTTATCATTATTTGTTACTATATTTCAATTGAGTATTTACAAATTCTCGCGTTTTAAAATTAATCTCTTTAACGGTGAATTTATAAAGCTATATGATGAATTGACTGGTTTGATTTAATAAGTTTAGCAAACAATTTAATAAGGGGGGGTAAAAAGGCATGTTTTCTCAACTTAACATTTCTTATTAACTTTCTTGGGAGATACAAAACTAAAAATGTATAACGTTCATTTTATTACCTGTTGTTATATTATTATAATGCTAACTTCCTGCTCATCACCTACAATAGTTAGGCAAAAAACAATAGGAGGAAATGAAAATGACATATTGCGCTCTATGTGTGTAACAAAAGATGGAGGTTTTATCGTTGCTGGTTGGTCATACTCTGATAGTTCAGGAGATAAAACTGTAAAAAATCACGGGATTATTTACAGTGATTTATGGGTGATAAAATTTAATAACAAAGGTATGATGCAATGGCAAAAAGCTATCGGAGGTAATGGGTATGAACTTTATGGAATGGTAACCGCAACAGTTGACGGAGGTTTCATACTTGGAGGAGCATCTATGTCTGATATTTCCGGAGACAAAACAGAGAGCTGCAGGGGCAACACGGATATGTGGGTTGTGAAACTTGATAGCGAAGGCAATATTCAGTGGGACAAAACTATCGGCGGGAGCGGACTCGATGAATGTGCTTTGATTAAGCAGACCAAAGACGGCGGTTATATGATTGCTGGCTCTTCAACATCCAATATTTCAGGAGATAAAACCGAAGATTGTCGTGGTGATTTTGATATGTGGATAATAAAACTCGACAGCATAGGTAAAATACAATGGAATAAAACACTTGGAGGAAACAGATGGGAGTTTCCGGGGGGGATGGAATTAACAGATGATGGCGGGGTAATTATATGCGGGAATTCTGCATCTGATATAGGTATTGATAAAACCGAAAGCAACAGGGGTAAAAGAGCAGACTTCTGGGTTATTAAGTTAGATAAAAATGGGAAAAAGATATGGGATAGAACCATAGGCGGCAATGATGATGATATGGCACTTGCCATAAAAAAAACAAGTAATGGTAACTATTTACTGGCTGGCTTTTCCAGTTCAGATAAAGGCTACGAAAAATCAGAAAACTCTAAAGGTGGAACTGATATCTGGGTAGTGAGGATTGACAGCGTTGGCAAAAAAATATGGGATAAAACAATTGGCGGCAGCGGTGAAGATTCTCCTATAGCGGGAGGAATTCTCGTAACAAAAGATGGTTATTTAATAGCCGGCACCTCCAACTCACCAATTTCCGGCGATAAAACAGATAATTGCAGAGGGGGTAATGACTATTGGATTATCAAATTAGATGAAAGCGACAAAGTTAAATGGGATAAAACCATCGGTGGGAATGATAAAGATGAACTTAGTAGCGTTGCCGAAATCGGGAAAGATCATTTTATTTTTGGAGGCGTGTCAACTTCAGGCATTTCTGGAGATAAAACAGATTCATCAAGAGGCTCCGCCGATTATTGGATTGTTTATCTAAATGAGTGAGAACTATAAGCACTAATATTTAAAATTCATTAAAGGTTAAGATTACAGTAGTACCGCAGGCTTTATAGTTGTTATCCTGCTTATCAATTATTTCAATCTTTGCATTTCTTTCATTCAATAAATTATCGAGATCCAGCCGGGCTTGTGTTAGGTGCTCACCTTTAGATTCGTGGCTAGATGTTTCCATGTGAAATTTATTTTGCTTTGACAACTCTCTTCCAATTCCATCATCATCTATTATACAACGTATTGTATCATTTATTTTATCAACGATTACATTTAAACTACCCCCATCTTCCTTTGGCATAATACCATGCCAGATAGCATTTTCAATAAACGGTTGAACAATTAAAGCAGGTACCATAGCAGATTTCAGATCCAGGGTTTTATCAGCATTAAATGTATAAGTAAACTTATTGCTGAAACGCATGCTTTCCAATTGAAGGTACAATTTGCAGGTTTCAATTTCATCATATAATGTAATCTCTCTTTTATCTGAATTTTGAAATACAGTGCGAATAAGTTTTGAAAAGGTAGTTAAATAAAGAACTGCATGTTCCTCGTCATTTTTTTGTATAAGAGATTTAATAGAATTCATACAATTGAAAATAAAGTGAGGGTTCATTTGTGCACGCAATGCTTTTGCTTCCAACTCAAGCAATTCTTTTTCATATTTGCCTTTTACCTGTTCCTGTTTTCGTATGCTCGTAATACGCCAGTGCACAAACAAGTAAACTGCTGTAACAATTATCGCAACCAATAAAACTTTAAATAAGGTGGTTTGCCACCACGCCGGGATAATGTTAAGAACAAGATTTATATCGCTATTACTCCATTGACCGTTTGCATTTTTTACCACAGCTTGAAAAATATAGCTTCCAGGTTTTAAGTCATTATATGAAATTGTGCGGTTTGAATAACTTACATACACCCAATCTCTATCTACACTACTCATTTTGTAACGATATGCCAGCCTTTCAGGCTGTTCAAACTCAGTGCACGAAAAAGTTAGCGTAATAAAATTCTTATCATGGGGCATATTTAATACATGCAGGGTTTCAGGTAACGTGTCCGTTATATAAGGGTGATTGAAAAGCTGTATAGAAGACAAATAACAGCTTCTTATTGTATTTTGCTTTCCGGTTATCGAAGCAAGTGGCATGTATTGAATGTAGTTGGATGCACCAATAAATAAATTTTTGTTTGCGGAAGCGATGGCTGAATTTGAGTTAGAGTTTAATCCGTCAGTAAGCGTTAAATGAATTTGATTATTGTTTTTATAGTCATATAATATTACACCGCGGGAATTTAATCTGCACATTATGCCTGCACCTGGAATGTTGTATAACTGTTTGCTAAAAAGTTCTCCATCAATTGCGATATTATTTAACGGATGGCTGCTGTCAGCCTCATATATCATAATTCCATCTTCTGTTTCAAACCAAATACGACTGTTGTCATCCAACTGGTAATTAAACAGGCTTGAAGTCTCATTATGTTCTACGCCTTCTATTATTTTAATCCTTCTTGCCTTTTTTGTGTTTAGATTTAATTGAATAAGACAGTCAATATAGTCTAACCCCGTAAATTTACTGTAACTCATATAAGCGTACTTGCCTTCTCTATCCAAAACCAGATAATCAAAAAGTTTTACAGGCTGATAAGCATAATTTTTATCTTTTGCTATTTCCTCAGGAAGGTTTATAGAATCAGATGCAAGCGTGCTTATGTTGATATGATATATTGCCCTGCTTGTAAAATTTAATGGTTGCAGGTATATATCATTATTCCTGATTACGAGATTCTGGAACTGTTGATTTGTAAATAATAAATGCGGATACATTTTACTTGCCGGAATCATCTTTTGTGAGGCTTCATCGTAATTATAAAGCGAAGTACCGCATACCCAAAGCCGGTCTTTTTTATCCAGGGCAAGATCATGCACCTCTTCAGAGTCCGGTGTGTCTTTTTTATTTTTATCATTATCAACGGGAATTGTTTTTACTACTTTAAAATTGGTATCTAAAACTAAAACTCCGTTGCCTTTTTCAAAAGCGGCGTAATAAACTCTTCTTTTTTCATCCCAAACAATTGTTCTAAAAGCATTTTCAAAGGCATTATTGCCATCATTAATACGTATTGTTTCAAATTTATCTTTTTTTGAATGGGCTTTAAATAACCTGTTATACAGTACACACCAATAGTTACCCAAATTATCAACCAAAAAATAATTCGATAAAACAGAAGTTAAGTTTGGTGAAGTAATCGCCGGATAACTGTATTGGTGCGTAGATGTGTTAAATAAACCCGGCAGAGAATATTTGGTGGAGACAAAGTACTCGTTTTTACTTTTTCGCTGAATTTGAATTGCGCCAAAATCAATACTTTTTTTTTCTTTCTTTTTATGTATCGGGTATATGGTGTAAGAACCTGTTTTAATATTGTAACAACCTATACCTTTTCCTGAAACCGAAAACCATATTGAATCTGAGTTGCAAATATCAATATTTGTAACCGGCAAATCTGCGGCTGAAGAATCAGCAGGATTTGTGCATCTGAAATTCCGTTTAAGTTCTTTCGTTTTTTTATTAAAAGAATAAATCCCATCCTCTGTTCCCAGCCACAATAACTGTTTATTAATAACATCTTTTTTAATAGTGTAAACAGTATTTCTTCCGGAATATTTAAGGTTGAAGTAATAAGAATTTGTTCGTGTTGTAAGCATATTGTAATGCACCAACCCAATGTAATACGCAGCCAACCAAACAGAACCGTCATCATCAATAAGTAAATCTGTATAGGCAAACGGCGTTGCCATCATACGGAAGTCTGCAATATTAAGTTGAACATCTGCTGCAGTGAACTTACCCGTCCTGCCATCCATAATGCTCAAGTTCTTTTCATGAAAATCATTTATCACATAAAGATTTCCGTTGGAATCATGATAGGTTTTTGAAATATTATCAGAGCTTAATGAAGATGGATCATTATCATCATGCTTAAAAACTTTTACATCATTTCCATCATAGCACAATAAACCCTTATCAGTACTTAACCATAGTTTGTTGTCAATTCCTGCATTTATGCTTCTTATGTTGTATTGCTGTAGTGTAGAATTATTTACAGGCTCAAATACTAATCTCTCTGATTGAGCCAAGAGGGTTCGAAAACTCAACGCAAAATAAAATATGCCAAATATGATTTTTATATACTTCAATTAATATTTCTTTAATCAATAAATAGAAGTCTATGTCAATATAATAAATTTGGTATCCTTTATTTGAAATTACAACCTTGTCCTCTCATTTCATAACTACGCCTGGCAGGTAGCAGGTTTACCCTTATATCTAAACAGGTTATACGATAACTCCCCAATTTCGATTCTATCTTATCGAAAAATTCGACAGCGGCTGTATTATTAAATAATTCGTGATAGTTACCAAGCCATATCCTCTAATTAGAAACTACGTATTGATTACTGGCAGTAATAAAAGTAGTTTAGATCAAGAAAGAGAAAGTCAGTAAGTCGAAGCCTGGCATGCATTAAAACTATAGTTATCGTCAGCAGGAAGTAGCAAAAAATTATTAGTGATCTTAAAATCTGCTGTTATTATGAACTTAATACTGTTAGCAACGCTGTTGTTCTGCAGCTTGAATCTTCGTGCACAAAAGGAAAACCTAAGTAAAGCAAGAATTGTTGCCGGGATTTCGGCACCCGAGCTGCTCCATTTGGGTCTTACGTATAGAATTGCAAATTCCAGCCAGCTTGGTTTAAATGCAGGTATTGGTCCTTCCTCCGGGAATGCATGGCCATCACTAAGTCTTGAACACAGACTGTACTTTGGAAAAAATAGTGAAAGGCTGAATCAAAAGACCTGGTTTTGCAGGCAGGGCACTACTTTTTTCCCCTCCGCAAAGTCTTCGCAGCAGTTCACTCTAAACTTAACTGTAGGCGCAGATTTGCCATTTCGGAGTATTAAGAATGGAATTACTATAGATGCGGGCGTTTTCTATTTGCCGGAGAGTGAGAGATCATCCATTATTCTTATCAGGTCGCTAAACCTTTGGCCGGCTTTACGATTTGAGTTTTATTTCTGTCAATAGGAATTTGAATAAGACATGTTTAGTAAAAAGAAATTGCGTCTGAACTTTTTTTAGTAAAAACTAACGACAAAAGGAATAAAAAAGTTAGGCTTTGCAGTTTTCAATTTACTAAATGTCCTTATAGTCGCATGATTACGAAAAACCATAATGTCGTATGCGATAAAGGATTTATCAATTAGTAAACAAGTTTAGAACAATGTTATTTTATGAAGGCCAAAAAAATAAATCCCAATCTTTAAAAATTTAATAGAGGCTATGGTAATTTTTATCTTTTTTATTGTGCATTGGTATTTCTCCTTTTTCCTGCAATCCTTTTTTCATCACAGGTACGCGGCTCATCGGCATTTTGAAATGTCGCAGTTATCAGAGAGGTTTTTTTATATTGCCTGTTTCCTCGTGCACGGTTCTTCTTACATAAGCCCGAACGCCTTCGGCATTATGCACAGGCTTCATCATATGCATACAGATACTCCCGAAGATCCGCACTCACCATCAAATCACCCGGGATTTTTTGGAACTATGTGGCAGACAAGAAACAGTTATCATAATATTTATATCGGCAAAACGCTGGTTGATGAAAAAATAAAAAAAGATCTGCCCGTGTGGGTATCATTTGAAAACGTGGCTCATAACTGGTTCACAAGAATTATGTGGATTGTATTGTACACTCTGTTCTACATAACTTTCGCAACCACCTGGTTGGTTTATTTCTTACTACCAGTAACGATAGCATTATGCACCGTTCAGGGAACCATGATAAACTGGTGGGCACATAAATTTGGCTATGTAAACTACCCAATGAAGAATACTTCCAAAAACATTCTGCCTGTGGATTTTTTATTTATTGGAGATGCTTACCACAACAATCATCACAAGTTTCCCGGAAGAGCAAAAAACGCTCATAAGTGGTGGGAGTTCGATTTTATTTATGTTTTAACATGCATAATGCAGAAGGCTAAGGTGATTCAATGGAAAAGCTAATGATCTATTGACAGGTATTTTTTTATTTCTGTCAATATGGTTTTGAGTTTGGCAGAAATACCAATAGAGGATTTTTCTTTTTTTAATAACTACCGATGGAATATTAAGAGACGGAGTTTTTTATGAAATTTTACTTATTGGGTATTTGTCGATAGAGGCTTTCATCAAAAAACAATAAAACCAGGTAATGGCAGGCATTTATCAATTAGGAATATGCGATGTGCTCACCGAATTTTAAATAAGACCTAAAACAGTTTACAGAATTAATTAATACGCTCTAAAATGAAAAAAATAAAAATCGTTCTATCATTATGCTTTATTATAACCTTGTCAGAATCCAGTGCACAGCTTATCGATTCGGCAAGCACTGTTACTCCAAGGTTAAATTCCGATCTGCTTTTTCAAAAAGCCCGCAATCAAAAGACCGCTGCCTGGATTTTTGTGGGTGCAGGTGTTGGGTTAGTAATTGTAGCCGGAGCCATTGGCGAGCGTGTTGTTACTAGCATTGGCACTGATCCTGTCAATAAAATAAATTCGGGTTTGCAAACAGGCGGCGTATTGGCATTAGCCGGCGGTGCGTCCATACTTACGAGTATTCCTTTTTTCATTGCATCAGGTAAGAATGGAAGGAAGGCAAGGGTCACGTTAAACAATGAATCGAATTCCCTTTTACGTCAGTTGCATCACAAAGGAAATATTATGAGTGTTGGGATCAGCTTAAGTCTATAAATTTTTAACTGTAGAATAAATCTAATTGATAGTAGCGAGGCAAAGATAAATCTGCCTTACCCTCTTCAGGAATTATAAAGATTCCTGCATGAAAATTATGTCAAGCCTCTCCGATTCTACATTAAATATGAATAACGTATCTATTTATCAATTTAAAAAAGGAGGTCAACAATGAAACGGTTACTACAACACAGGCAATTTAATCCCGGAATGCCTAAGAATGCTTTTATTATCATTCTTGCATTTACAATTGCAGCCCTATTTACAGGCTGCGTAAAAGATTATTCACCCCCATGTAAAGACAATGACTTTACAAAAGGAAAGAATAAAACCGTCGTGGTGCACGAGGGTGGTTCCATACAGGCAGCAGTTGATGCAGCTTCACCCGGTACCATTATTCTTATAGAACCAGGGACTTATGATGGCGAAATAGAAATAGACAAAGCGGGCATTCAGTTAATTGGTAAGACCTGCTTCGCATTTGAAAAAGTAATTATAAAAAATCCGGGAGATGAAGATTGTGGCATTATGGTCCACAAGGGCGGGGATGGCTTTGTGTTGAAAAATGTGACCGTTCAGGGTTTTGAAGAAAACGGAGTGTACCTCGAGTACATAGATAACTTTTTGTTATCGCACGTGGTTGCCATCGACAATGACGAGTACGGCCTGTACCCCGTATTTTGTACAAATGGCCTTATAGAATATTGCTCTGCTACGGGAAGTTCCGACACGGGAATTTATGTTGGCCAATCTGAGAGCGTTGCGATGCAGTATAACGAAGCTTATGGAAATGTAAATGGTATTGAAATTGAAAACTGCACCAAAGTGGCTGCGATTAAAAACCATTCTTACGACAATGTATGCGGAATACTGGTTGTATTATTACCGGGTCTAACCGTTAAAGCAAGCGCCAATGTTCTAGTATCAGAGAATAATATCGAGAATAATAATCATGTAAACTTTGCTGACCCGGCAGGTGGCTTTGAGGCCTTCGTGCCAAGCGGCGCAGGAATTCTACTGGTAGGAGTTGACAATGTTACTGTTGAAAAGAATAAGATCAGCAACAATAATTTTGTGGGCGTGGCAACCGTAAGCACTGTAATACTCGGAGCCCTGGCTGGCCTTCCCCCCGAAGCTTTTGGCGATATAGAACCCAATGCCGACGGCGCAAAAATCATTGATAATGCACTTGTAAATAATGGAAGCGCTCCTCCTGCAGGGTTACCATTACCGGGCGTAGACCTCTTGTGGGATGGGAATGGAGTGAATAATTGCTGGAAAAATAATACGTATACTACTGCTTATCCTTCGCCTTTGCCCGTTTGTAATTAAATCAATGACAGAAACGGTGTTTGTCATAAGCATCGTTTCTGCTTCAAAAAAGTGTAGAAGTAAATTTTTACTTAAGTCTAATAATAAAATATTGTTGAATAAAGCAGATGAATACAAATAAAGAATGTAAGTCTGTTACCTCATGTCTTTAGAACAATTACTGTCTATCCGCGCTTGTGACGACTCTGAGTTTATTTTTAATTTCTCAATAAGCTATCATGACATTTCATTTAAATAAGCTAAAACAATTTATCCCGCTATTTATTATTATGGCCACCATCGCCAGTTGTCACAATTATTATAAAGCAAGCAGCATACGGTTTAATCAACCTGCAAAAGCTGTTGACAGCCTCCAGCAAAAAAACAGGTATTTTATTTTACGTGCCGGCAAAAATGCGTACTACATGAACGACATTTCTATAAGTGCAGACAGGCAAACCGTTACCGGCATTTGTATATTGACCAGAAATCCAGGTTTATTTACTCATGAAAAAATCGAAATATGGATCAAGGTATTAATTTCACCTGATGTAGCGGTCCTCAATGAGGTACATTTTTTTGTTGATGCCGCTGAGTCAACTTCTTTTGGGGACTACAAACTTCAACTAAGCAAAGTGCAAAAAATTGAAGTGATTCAAAAAGATAAAGGTAGAACCACCGGAAGTTATATCGTCGGCGCCTTGGGTTATACAGTGGGAGCACTTACAGTGGTTGCAATAATTGCACTCGCAACAAAAAGCTCATGCCCTTTTATAAGTGCGTACACGGGAAATGAATTTGTATTGCAGGGGGAAATATATGGCGGCGCTATTTATCCACAGCTTACTAGAGATGATTATATGCCCTTACGAATGCAGCCAACTGTTGATGGAAAGCTGATGGTAAAAATCAGCAATGAATTTTATGAAAAAGATTTTACTACCTTGGATTTATGTGTTATTTCTCATTGACAATGGATGCACAGAGTTCTTGCTGTCCAAAGTGGTTTGTAACTTTCTCCACCGGGTAACTTTGGGCTGGAGTAATAGCAGGGCTCTTCCTGGTCAATTAAAAAGTATATGAAGGAAAACGGCATTTTGATGATACCCTCACTGCAAATTCAAATAATTATGTAATTGCACGGTTTAAAAACGAACGGCAAACGTCAAAAGCGAAACTTATTTTATCAATAAAAAATTCGTACTGGGTAGATTATTTATATGGTGAAATCGCAAAAAAATTTGGTACGTATTACCCCACATATGTAAAAAAACAGAATAACAAACCTGCCGCCGAATTGATTCAGTGGGCAAAAGAACAACATATTCCACTCGAGGTTTCAATTAAAACAAAAACAGGCTGGCAAAAAGTTACTGATTTAAATACCGTCGGCCCATTAGCTACACGGGAAGTAGTTGTCCCGCTTGATCTCTCCAATGTTGTGACGATAATATAGAAATAAAATTAAGCAGTGGCTTCATCTTTGGGGATGTCGACTATCCAGCTATTGATTTTTCTAATGATGCAAATTTTTCGGTACAAAAAATTTCACCAGCAACTACCGTTGATGAAAAGGAAAATGTTTGGCCGACGGTAAATAAATCCGAGTGATATTAATTTTTGGAATAATTCCAGGTAATTCGGAGGTGCACTGGTATATACATGGTAAGCCGGCAGCAGAGGGTATTGCAAGATCATATATTCTTCAAACAAGAGGATAAAATACGCACTTATGGAACTTTAAGGACAGGCCTTATTTTTCATTTTTCAAAAAAACTAAAAAAGCCGGACGCATTTCCACATTATAGTCTTGCTCTCTATAAAAAATTCGCAAATACCAATCTTACTTCTCTTGTAAGCAAATAAATTTTAAAAATATTTTATGCGAACAATAGCAGCAGCTGAAAATATAGTTAATAAGTTTCCTGTAACGAAATTTCTTAAGTCTAAGAAGATAGATCATTTGCCTGCGCCCATGGTTCATGGCATGCATAAGAAGATAATCAAAACAGGGATATGGATAAACATTTTTCTATGTTCTTTATTTATTATTAAGAGTCCTTTGAAAGTATTTAAGGCTATGAAAAAATTAAAAGACCTTAGAGACAATTCCAGGGAGAGCCATACCATATTAAAATATGCAAAAGTTGGTAGCACATATTATTACAGCCTTAATTCGGCGGGGTTGTCATTCAAAGGCGTTTTCAAAATACATATCCAATAATATTAGAAAATTAAATTCGAAGGCTTCTCATATAACTTTGGATACAATCGTTTTTGGCATCACAAAAAAATGTGGCTACCAGTGTGAGCACTGCTTTGAATGGGATGCTTTAAATAAGCCTGAAATACTCAGCAGGGAAAATCTTTTAGCTGTTATTCATTCTTTCCAGGACGTGGGTATTACACAGGTACAACTCAGTGGTGATTAACCATTAAACAGGCTTGATGATATTATCTATCTTCTTGAGAATATTAAGAAAGGAACAGAAGTTTGGCTATATACTTCGGGCTATCATCTCACAGAAGAACGGGCCGCATTATTAAAACGGAAAGGCCTTACGGGAATTATTGTAAGCCTCGACCATTGGATACCCGAAATGCATAATACATTCCGTGGTATGAAAAATGCATTTGAATGGGCTGAAAAAGCCGTTGCCAATGCACGAAAGAAAAACCTGGTAGTATGCTTGTCATTATGCGCAACCAGGCAATTCATTAGCACGAATAATCTGACGCAATATGCAGATTTGGTAAAGCCCTGGGGCATTTCTTTTATACAGGTACTTGAACCCAGGGCTTTAGGTCATTATGCTGAAAAAGATATTGAATTAAACGAAACCCAAATTTCAGCGCTTGAAGATTTTTATACGACCTATAATTATGAAAAAGCCCTTGTAAACTATCCCTCTATTCTATACCATGGCTTTTATAGTATACGAATATGATGCGGAGGTGGTGGTAAATATTTTCTGTATGTAGATACTGATGGTGATTTGGACAATTGTGCTTTTTGCAGGCAAAACTCAATGTGCAGCCCATGCAAGATCCCCTTGAAGAAAATATACCGCTAATCCTAAATAGCGGCTGCAGCGCTTTGGCGAATTAATTCGAAATAATATGCGAAGAAACCGTGCAATTATTTACTTCTTTTGATTGTGCCTGCTTTAGTTGTGGCGGGTTACCTGCTTGGCGGTTGGTGGAATTTTCTTGTTCCCCTATGTTGTTTTATTGTTTATCCTCTCCATAATTTCTTTGCATCATCTCCCGCGAAAATTGATTCGGGTGCGCACCAGGATTATTCTTCAGCGACATATAGCATTATTGCATTATGTTTTGTTCCTATACTTATTGCATTAACCGGATGGGCAGTTTATGTAGCAGGCAATCCATCAATTAGTGCAATTTCTTTTGCTGGGCTTGTGCTTTCTGTTGGTATTGTAAAGGGTGTGGTAGGACTATCATTGGCTCTAATGAATTTATACATTGCGTTTAAAGAAAGTGCTGAAAATGCACCGTTTCTTTTCTATTGTGAAACAATTATATGCACTATGGTATTGAGCATGTATGGGGACACCATGTGTATGCCTGTACGCCACAAGACCCGCATACCGCATGTATGGGCGAACCATTATATTTTTATTTGTTCAGGGCTATTAAAGGAACTTACAAGAATGCCTGGAAGATAGAAGCAAAAAAGTTACAGCGTGGCTTTCATAAATTTGCATTTATACATAGCCGTATGTTGCTGTTTGGAGTATTGCAAATGAGTTTAGTGGCGACAATTTTTTTTACTTACGGAACTTCTTCGCTTTTATTTTTTTTATTACAAAATGCGGTAGCCATCGCATTATTGCACATCATAAATTATCTGCAGCATTATGGTCTGATGCGAAAAACAAATGCATCTGGAGGCTATGAAAGATTGGCTGCCCATCATGCCTGGAATACAAGCCGCTACAACAAATCTATCAATCTTTTCCAACTGGAGAGCCATGCAGACCATCACATGCATCCCAGCCGGACGTTTGATAAGCTCTCACATCATCCTGGTTCACCAGCACATCCTGCAGGCTATTCTTTTATGTCGAAAAATTTGGAACAGTGTCTCTAACCTAAATAAATCTCAATTTCTAAGGATGAAAAATTCATCAATACGAAAATAAAAGGTTACGATTTTCTACATATTCCAATAACAAACATAATTTTTACTACCATGTATCATCAACTCTTCCTTCAGGCCTCATTAAAAAAAATAGAAATATTCCTTGCATTTTTTGCATCAATATTTTTATCAGCATGCTTTCAACACTACTACAAGGCCATTCCTCAAAAAACAGATAATAACAGTCAGTCTGCTTCTGTTATTGAGAGTTTAAGTAAAGCAAACCGTTATTTTATTTTGCGAAACGGGGAAGCGGCATTTCACATAAAAAATATTTCAATAACCCCCGATAAAAAAACTGCGGAATTAATATTGGACAGCCTACCCGATGTTCATAAAAAATATGTCAACATTCGGAATGAAGATGTACGTTATAAACCAAATAGTAAAACCGGATTGAATGTGCTCAACGAGGCACACATATATATTACTCCCAATAGTTCAGTGGCAGCCGGCCCAAATACTATACAATTAGATCGAATTGAGAGCATAGAAGTAATTAAAAACGATTCAGGGAAAACGACATTCAATCATATCGCAAGTACCATAGGCTTTATTTTCCTGGCCTTTTGTGCATTATTCATTGGCTTAGGCGGTCCTGGGTATTATTGATTTGATGAAAATTATTAATAAAAAGATTTTAGAACCAAATGCCTGGCGGGATTAAAAAAGAAAATGCATGTCTATTGTATTACAAGATTGCTTAACGTAAAAACATTTAATTATGAAACATATACGTATTCGTGCACTCTCATGCCTTGCATTATTTTGTTCTTTTTAAAAAAAAACTAAACTTTTATGAAAGTCCTTTTTCTCTTAGTTACATTTTATTCCTTTCAATACGCAAGAGCGCAAAAAAGAACTTTCATGCGTGTAACCCAAATTGGAACATCAAATTTTATCCGCGGATTTTATGCTGGCGTTATAGATTCAGCAATTATAATTTTCAATCATCAGCATAACGATACTATTTCTTATTCCCGAATTCAAGAAATAAAAACAAAGCGAAGCGGTGGTCATAATCTCTTGCTTGGTGTTGCCACAGGCATTATAGCCGGAACAATAACCGGCCTCATAACTTATAAAAAGCCCGAGCAGCAACCGAATGATCCTAATTGCTCACTTTGCCCGTTTTTCCATGACACTTTTTCATTTACGCAAGGAGAGGCAGCAGCTGCCGGCGGCCTTACCGGAGGTCTTGCAGGGCTGGCTACCGGTGGAATAATCAGCTTGGCTCGTAAGAAAAAAACATTTTTGGTGGCAGGCAACTTCATTAACTGGGTATTGGTTAAAAAAATAATTGAAACTTTACCTGCACATAGAATTGAGTGAACGATTCAACAACTATGGCAAAGCATAAATTTGAAATCTAAGCTAATTTTTCTTTCAGCTTCTCTTTTACTTCGCCAAACCACTCATCTTTTAAAATACTCAATACAATACTATCTCTTCGTCTTCCCGGTTCACGTGTTGGCATATTGCTGCGTAAAATTCCATCAACTTTACAGCCCAAAGATTTCATCGCAGCAATGCTTTTTTCATTATTGTTATCCGCTCTCAATTCGAATCTTTCAAACCCAATACTCTCAAAAGCAAATGTGAGTAGAAGGTATTTACAATGCTTGTTCAATCCTGTTCCCTGGAATTTTTTTCCATACCATGTATAGCCAAGTTGCACAGTTTGTAAATCGTTTTGTATATCGTAAAACCTTGTGCTGCCTGCATATTCATTCGTTCGTTTATCAAATACAATAAAGGCATATTCCTTCCCTTCATCTCTTGCCTTAAATGTTATATTCATATAGTTCCGTAAACCTTCCTCTCCTTCTGCACCTACCAATGAATATTTCCACAAATACGGTTCATTTAGTGAAAATGGAAGCAGGTGATCAAAGTCTTCCTGCTGCAGCGGTCGAAGTAACACGCGGTCATCTTCCAGGATATAATTTTTATTGCAATCAAATTTTTCAAGCAAGCCCATATAACAGTCAGTTTATTTTATTCCAAATAATATTTTAAAGATAAAGCTTACGACAATATTTTTTATTTTCGGGATACTTTCAAATAGCTCTAATCATCAAAAAATCTTTTTATGGACAAACCATCTTACTGCGATGCTGTAAGCATTATGGACAAGAACAACATACACCGCATCTATCACGATACCGCCTACGGTTTCCCAATCGATAATGATGATGAACTGTTTGAGCGCCTTGTGCTTGAAATAAACCAGGCTGGCTTAAGCTGGTCAACGATATTGAATAAACAAGAAAGTTTTAAGAAGGCCTACAAAAAATTTAATATTAAAAAAGTCGCTGCATTTAACGAAAAGGATTTTGAAAGGCTGATGAATGATCCGGGCATTATTAGAAATCGTTTAAAAATAAATGCAGCGATAGAAAATGCCAAAACACTTTTAGGCATACAAAAAGAATTCGGTTCATTTAAAAAATGGATAGATCATCATCACCCTAAAACAAAAGAGGAGTGGGTAAAGATTTTTAAAAATACTTTCCGCTTTACCGGCGGCGAAATTGTAAATGAATTTCTAATGAGCACCGGCTATTTACCGGGAGCACATATTGAAAGATGCCCGGTTTATAAAAAGATGGTGAAAGCAAAGCCCGCTTTTTTAAGAAAATAATAAATTAGTGTAAGTATAGGATTGCTAAAAAAAAGTCGTTATCAATCATCTCGATGATTCGAAAACTTGCATCCCAGAAAAAAAAGTTTTACATTTGCCCCAGCTTACACGCGCAACCTAACATCTCCATCTCCTTTAATTAACCGTAATTTTATTTGTTAGCTCCAATCCTCTGAATTTCATGTTTGATATACTTTCCTAACTGTATATTCTATTTCCATTATTCATGTAAAACTGTTATAAAGGTTTCACCTCTAAAAACATTTTAACATGGAAAATTCTTATTCAGCGTATGTAAGAACAATTAACGGCGACACATTTTATTTTGTAAAAAAATACCAGGTCTTCACGGAATATAAAGACCTTCCGCCATTGCTTGACAGCTATGGTATGCACACTGATTTTAACAAGGCCTGTAAAATTGCATTAATCTCTGATAAGGCAGCACAGCAGCAATTGATGAATGCTTTGCAAATCAATGAAGGGCCTTCTCTCCTTGCCAAAAAGCAAACGGGTAAAGCAACCATTTACAAGCTAAAGCCGCGACAAATAAATTTGCCGGCGATATTCAGACTCGATTGGCTCACGAAAATTTGATAAATGCCAGGGTGCAGAAATAGTTCAGGGATTTGATGGCGGCCGGAAAGAATTTGTGAAAATGGTTTCAGTAGTTGTCCATTAATTCTTCATCTCTTCTAACTCTTTCTGCACCCTGAACATTTCATCACGTAGTCTCGCAGCTTCCATAAAATCAAGATCACGGGCAGCTTTTTCCATATTGCGCTTTATTGTACTGATAGTTTTTTCCATTTGGGGAATGGTTTTCTTAGCCGTTAAATACTCACCTTGCTCTTCCGCAGCAATAGTTATAAGATCATCAGCCGCATAAGGAGAGGCGGTAGTACCTTTTATGTCCAGCACTGAAGTTTGCCCCATTATTTGGTCGATAGATTTTTTAATTGTCTTTGGCGTAATATTATGTTCGATATTATAGGCAACCTGCTTTTCCCTCCGTCGTGTAGTTTCATCTATTGCCTTTTGCATGCTTTCAGTAATAGTATCTGCATAAAAAATCACAAGGCCCTCAACATTCCTGGCAGCCCTGCCGGCGGTTTGGGTAAGCGATCTTTCATTCCGCAGAAAACCTTCTTTATCCGCGTCTAAAATAGCAACCAATGAAACTTCCGGAAGATCGAGGCCCTCACGCAAGAGGTTTACACCTACTAATACATCTATTTCCCCAAGACGAAGTTCCCGCAGAATTTCTATCCTGTCCAGTGTATGGACTTCGCTATGGATGTATTTCGACTTAATGTTTATTCGGTGCAGGTACTTATCCATTTCCTCAGCCATGCGTTTGGTAAGCGTTGTTACCAGAACCCGGTCGCCTTTTGTTACACGTTTATCAATTTCATCCAGCAGATCATCAATTTGATTAACTGATGGCCGTATTTCAATTGGCGGGTCCAATAATCCCGTTGGCCTTACAACCTGTTCTACTACTATACCACCCGTTTTTTCTAATTCAAAATCGCCGGGTGTAGCACTTACATAAATGGTTTGATTCAACATGCTTTCAAACTCATTGAAATTAAGCGGCCGGTTATCCAATGCAGATGGCAAGCGAAAGCCATAGTCAACTAAAATTAATTTTCTTGATCGGTCTCCTCCATACATACCACTCACCTGCGGAATGGTTTGATGGCTTTCGTCAATGACACATAAAAAATCATTCGGAAAATAATCTAACAAACAGAACGGCCTTGTGCCAGGGTCCCGGCGATCAAAAAATCTGGAATAGTTTTCTACACCGTTGCAGTAGCCAAGTTCGCGTATCATCTCAACATCGTAGTTTACCCTTTCGGAAATTCTTTGCGCTTCAATGTATTTGCCGATGCTCTTGAAATATTCTGTTTGTCTTGCCGCTTCATCCTGAATTTCATAAAGTATTTGCTGGAGTTTATCCTTTGGTGCTATGTATAAATTTGCAGGAAAAATGGCGGCGTCATAAACTTTACTAATCCGTTTGCCTGTGCTCAATTCCAATGTTTCGATGCTCTCAATTTCATCTCCAAAAAAAGTAATGCGGTAGCCATTATCCATGTAAGGCAGATTGATATCAACTGTATCTCCTTTTACCCTGAACGTGCCTCTTGCAAAATCCCCTTGTGTACGTGAATACAGTCCATTTACAAGTGAATGAAGAAATCCCTGCCGGCTAATTGTCTGTCCCTCTTTTATTCGTACAACCCCTTCTGCAAAATCTTTAGGATTGCCAATTCCATAAATGCAACTTACACTCGCCACAACTATAATATCCCTTCTGCCAGTGAGTAATTGCGATGTTGCTGCAAGCCTTAATTTATCAAGCTCTTCATTTATGCTGAGGTCTTTCTCGATATAAACATCGCTTACCGGCATGTATGCCTCGGGCTGGTAGTAATCGTAGTAGGAAACAAAATACCCTACAGAATTATCGGGGAAAAACTGACGAAACTCTCCGTACAATTGAGCAACCAGTGTTTTATTATGAGTAAGTACAAGTGTGGGCCGTTGTACATTTTGTATCACATTGGCCATGGTAAAAGTTTTGCCACTGCCCGTTACTCCTAATAAGGTTTGATATTTTTCGCCTTCCAGAATTCCTCTCGTCAATTGTTCAATTGCCTGGGGCTGGTCTCCTGCTGGCTTATATGATGAATTAAGTTGGAATGGCATAGGGATATGCAATTTACAACTGAAAGCGTAAATTAAAAGTTATGACAATGACGTGTTCCTGGTTTTCAGGATTTGCTCTACCACTTTTAATATTATTAAATGAGAAAGAATTCCCGCTGGTTATTTCATTCCCGGGATAGCATTAAAATAGTCAGCAAGTTTATTTATAGCATTTGCATCAACTTCGATCTGCTCCTGTGCCTCCTTCCACTTTCTTTGTTCAATTGCTTCACGAATGCCTGGCATTGTTTTAACTCCATACCCGGTATAGAATCCCGGCGCATATAAGGTGTGCTTATACCAACCTCTTCGCGGCAAACCGGTTTCCGTAAGCAATTCCTGCTCTGCCTTATAGAGAGATCGATTAAATCCATCACTTACATTGTTGCTTTTGATTTTATCCGCATACAGGGATTTTAAACTATCGGTACTTTTCTTCAATGCTTCCAATGCGTTTTGTAATGGTGAGAAATCAAGGTAAGGCACTTCATCTTTTACAACAGGACTTATCAGCTTTTTAGTTGGATCTTCCCCGAGGTTATAACCTCCCGAATTTATAATTTGGTTTTCCACTTCCGTTGTTTCCCGTGTCTTTTGCAAAAGGGACATTAAATCTTTTGAATACTCATCGATGGTTTTATACAAATGTGTAAAATCAAATGGTAATACATCCGCATTAGCCATTCTTAAAACTGCATGCCCGGCAGTTTCTGCAAGGGTAACCCCATACCGAAAACCGGGATCCTTAAACTTTGCATAAAGATCATAAGAATCATAAATAGAATGATATTCTCCCCCATCATCTTCACCTCCATATCCAATATTTAAAGCAGGTATGCCCTGCATGTTGTATAAAAGCAGAATAGTCAGAACCGGAACCCATCGCATCAAGCTTCAAATTCTTTTTCGTCCATTATTTTTTTCTTTGCTTCCGTAGTTTTTGCTGCTAATCGCTTCATTGGCTTTCTTTCGCTCAAATACACTTACATCCGTCTGCGGATCAATCACCTCTTTTGAGATCTCATCCATTAAAGGTTCAAGCGCATGTGAGCCCTCCGCATATAAAAAGCCACGGCCATTGCCATCGGAATTTATATAAACAACTGCCTTTTGCTGAAGTTCCTTTTCATGCTCTTCCACCCATTCAGTAGAGCCAAGTAAGCCGGGTTCCTCACCGTCCCATGCACAATAAATTATCGTCCGATCAGGCTTCCAGCCGGTGCTTAGCATATTGCCGATTGATTTTGCTTCTTCCAAAATAGCAGCTTGTCCGCTTATAGGATCATTCGCACCATTAACCCACGCATCGTGATGATTGCCGCGTATAACCCATTCATCCGGATATTTTGCTCCTTGTATTTTTGCAATCACATCATAACAGGGAACGATATCCCAATTGAATGCAACTTTCAAATGTACTTTCGCTTTGCCGGGACCAATGTGATAAGCAAAAGGTAAACCTCCGTGCCAATCATTTGGTGCGACAGGGCCATCAAGTGCTTCAAGCAACGGAGTGGCATCGTGGTAGCTTATAGGCAGTACAGGAATCTTTAAAAGATTTGGCGCTTTGAGCCTGTCCAATCGTTGCGCATTTTCCATTGCCCCAACACCGGGAGTTAAAGGATCGCCCGGATAAATTACCATATCCATTATCGAACCCCGCTGAACACCGTACTCATTTTTAAAAGCTCCTTTTGGATATACATCTCCCGCAAAATATCCATCATCCATGGGATCGCTATAGATGATGCAGCCTATAGCTCCATGCTCCTGCGCTACTTTTGGTTTTATGCCACGCCAGCTATGGCCGTATTTTGCAATAACAATTTTTCCTTTTACATCCACACCCATTTTATCCAACACTTCATAATCCTGCGGGAGCCCATAGTTTACAAACACCAGTTCAGCCGTAACATCACCATCTGCGCTCCAGGCATTATATGTTGGTAGTTGATCCTTTTGGCCGCTGGTTGCATCTTCCTTTAAAGCGGGTTCCTTTAATAATGCCTTATAAGATGTGGGGGAAGTCATCTCAAGCAATCGTGTTTTTGGAGTAGGAAACAACACATGAAAGGTCTCTATTTTTGCGTCCCATCCCCATTTCTTATAAAGGTCAAGAATATATTCCGCCGTCCTCTTTACTTGCCACGGAGCCCACAGCGTGTGGTTTTGAAGAAAGACTTTTAATATTTTCTCCAATATTTTCTTTGCTTAAATTTTTGTCAAACGTGGATTCAAGATTCATTTGCTTCGCAATATTTTTTTCAGAGAAGCCCGTAATATTTTTTGTTTGGGCAAATGAAAACTGGATACAAAAAATCATTAAATAGGCAAGAAACATTTTCTTCATGAGTGTAAGTTTTTATTAATTATTTAAAAAACTCAGGATGCATTTTGTTCCATTGAGTTGCATCCTGGTAAACTTTTGCAACAGCAAGCAATGTTGCTTCATCGTATAATTTTCCTACCAGCGTAATACCTGTCGGCGAATGGTTCTTATTAAAGCCGGTAGGCATACTTATCGCGGGATGACCCGTTAAATTAGTTATCGCCGCCTGGTTACCCACCCATGTAGGGCAAATGATAGCATCATATTTTTCTATTACTTCATTTACTTTTTGGACCAATTGGTAACGATGCCTGTTGGCATTTATATATTCAACAGCAGGAATAAATCTTGCTGCCCTAAAATAATTAGGCCATTCACCTTTCCCCTGTCGAGTCATTTTATCATCAAGGCCGGTTCTTGTAAAGCCATCAAATGCCGCAGCGCTTTCCGCGCCAATCACAATACCGATGATGTCAAAATTATAAATGCCGGAATCCGGAAAATCAACAGGTATTAATTGGGCTCCCGCTTTTCTATAAACATCAAGTACTGCATCTTCATTTCCTAAGGTATCCTTTTTGCCGAAATAATTCTTTGCATAAGCAATTCTCATTTTCGAAAGATCTGCTTTGCCGGTATAATTAAAAGGCATGTTTACGGCGGCGGCATCCAGGCCATCTGTTCCGTGCAAATAATTAAATACAATGGCTGCATCTTCAGCGCTTCTGCAAATAGGACCAGCCTTATCCAGGCTCCAGCAAAGCGTCATGCCGCCACTACGGCTAACTGAGCCAAATGTTGGTCGCAGGCCCGTTGCGCCGCAAACTGTTGATGGAGAAATAATGGAACCATAAGTTTCGGTTCCTATAGCAAATGGAACAAGCCCGGCAACTGTTGCTGCTGCGGAACCTGCAGAAGATCCACTTGAGCCTTCGAGCATATTCCATGGATTCTTCGTGCGGCCGCCAAACCAATAATCATCCATTGCCAGGGCACCCAAAGTCAATTTAGCGATTAAGATTGCGCCTGCTTCTTTGAGCTTTGTATAAACATAACTATCGTTATCTATCATTTGATCTTTATAAGGCTCAGCACCCCAGGTTGTTTTTGTCCCCTTTACCGCAAAAAGATCTTTTATTCCATACGGAATTCCATGAAGCAAGCCACGATAGTTTCCGGCGGAAATCTCTTTATCAGCTTCAGCAGCCTGTCGCATAGCCATATCTTCAGTTAAGGAGATTACACATTGAAGCGTGTCTCCATATTTTTTTAAGCGATCGATAAAAAACTTAGCCAGATCCACAGAAGATATTTTTTTGTTTTTAATCAAAGAAGCCAATTGCGGAATAGAATAAAATGCAAGATCATTTTTATCAGCAGGCAAATTTATCCCGGCGGGGATATTAAAATTCACCGGTAATTGTTTCTTGTTAAACCGCATATAAGGCAGTAAGGGACTTTCTGCCATGGTCATCGGAACCGAATTATCCAACGAATACCGGTGCATCTTATCATATTCCTTTGCACGGTCTCTTACGGTACCAGACAGCGAATCTATTTTGGCTTCGGTAAATTGAACGCTAATAATTTTTTCAGAGGAAGTAAGGTCTTTCAGCGTAATGCTATCCTGCGCCAGGCAACAATTGGAAACAAAACCCAATAGGAATAAATATCTTTTCATGCAATAAATTTAGTATTTCTAAAACTACTTGTTTTTATTGCAGGTAAACACCAGGGAGGAATAATTGTTTTATTTGGCTGATGACAGCAGGAATTTTTCTATTTCATGTTTTCGTATAAACCATGCTATGGTAAAGGTGGGTATAAAATCTATGCCTGGCAGTAATTCCTCTAAGAAAGAAAATATACCACCCATGAAGCCAAATTTCTTTCCAAACATAAAATAAAATATTACTCCGGAGAGGAATGCCCAAATTGGTCCCAAAGGAAGTAATATATAATTGAGGCAACCAATAACATCCAAAATGATACAAGTTTTAAGCGAAGGCAGTTTTCTTTTCATGGCAAAGTTTTATTGTATATATATTATCAAATTAAATTCCAAGATTTAGCTACGGCAATTTTGACATAGCTAAAACGTTTAAATTTTGTGTTAACTATTGTTTAAAGCTTGTTACAAGGCTGAATTAACGTACCTTCGCACACTTAAAAAATTCAGGGCTTACCCTTTTTGAATTTTTCAGAAAAAATAACATTATGGAAATAAGAAACATAGCTATTATAGCACACGTTGATCACGGTAAAACCACGCTGGTTGATAAAATATTACACAGTACGAATATTTTCCGTGACAACCAGGAGACAGGTGAACTAATTATGGATAGCAATGATCTCGAAAGGGAACGCGGTATCACTATATTTAGCAAGAACGTATCAGTAACCTATAAAGGCGTAAAAATAAATGTAATTGACACACCAGGCCATAGTGATTTTGGAGGTGAAGTAGAGCGGGTTTTGAAAATGGCTGATGGGGTTCTTTTACTTGTTGATGCATTCGAGGGGCCTATGCCTCAAACCCGTTTTGTTCTGCAAAAGGCCCTGCAACTTAATTTGCACCCGATTGTCGTTATTAATAAAGTGGATAAGCCGAATTGCCGTCCCGATGAAGTGCATGATGCAGTTTTCGAATTATTTTTTAATCTTGACGCTACAGAAGAACAATTGGATTTCCCAACGATTTACGGTTCCAGCAAAAATGGCTGGATGAACACAACGCTTGAAGAAACTGACAATATATTTCCACTTCTGGATACAATCCTGGAAAAAGTTCCACCGCCATCGACGGCTGAAGGAACATTGCAAATGCAAATTACTTCACTTGATTATTCCTCTTTTTTGGGAAGAATTGCCGTGGGAAAAGTTGCCAGGGGAACTATAAAAGAAAATCAACCACTTTCTCTAATGAAACTGGATGGAACTGCCCAAAGAAGCAGGGTTAAGGAACTGTATGTTTTCGAAGGACTGGGTAAAAAGAAAGTAAGTGAGGTTTCGGCCGGCGATATTTGTGCGGTGGTGGGTATTGAAGGTTTTAATATTGGCGAAACACTTGCAGATTTTGAGAATCCTGAAGCACTGCCGGTTATAAGCGTGGACGAACCTACCATGAACATGCAATTCAGTATTAATAATTCCCCTTTCTATGGCAGGGATGGAAAGTTTGTAACATCACGTCATCTCAAGGACAGGCTTGAAAAAGAATTGGAAAAAAATCTCGCTCTTCGTGTAAGCCCAACAGATACCGCAGAAAGCTTTATGGTTTACGGTCGTGGTATATTACATCTCAGTATTCTTGTAGAAACTATGCGTCGTGAAGGATATGAAATCACTGTTGGTCAGCCACAGGTAATCACTAAAATAATTGATGGTAAAAAATGTGAACCTTACGAAAACCTTGTAGTGGATGTTCCTTCTGAATACAGCGGCAGAGTTATTGACCTCGTAACGCAGCGCAAGGGAGAAATGACTATTATGGAGAGTAAAGGCGATATACAGCATCTTGAATTTGAGATACCGTCACGTGGGCTTATTGGTTTGCGTTCAAATATGCTTACCAATACAGCAGGCGAAGCAGTGATGGCACACCGTTTTCTGGAATACAAACCATGGAAAGGATTTATTCCCGGTAGAAGCAATGGGGTATTGATCTCCAAAAACCAGGAAAAAACAACAGGTTATTCCATTGATAAATTACAGGACCGTGGAACATTTTTTGTTGACCCGGGAGAAGAAGTTTATGTAGGGCAAATAATTGCAGAGCATATTAAGCCGGGAGATCTTGTTGTAAATGCAACAGAACCCAAGAAACTTACCAACCACCGCGCAAGTGGCAGTGACGATGCTTCACGCATTGCACCTAAAACACAAATGAGCCTTGAGGAATGTATGGAATACATTCAACAGGACGAGTGCATTGAAGTAACTCCTAAAGTGATTCGTATGCGTAAGGTGATCCTTAATGAAGATGAAAGAAAAAAGACGCAAAAATCGCAGCAGGTAGAAACGGTTTAAGTTTTTTTGATTCCCCTTTAAGGCTCAACAAAGGACTTTTGACCTTACCTTTGCATAGTCATATGAAAAAAATATCCTTAATATTATTTTTTGTCTCCAGCTTTATGTTGGTCAATATAAAAACGACCCAGGCCCAATGTTCCATCTGCGCAAAATCTGTTCAGCAAATGGGCGATAAGCCAGCACAAGGTTTTAATACAGGAATTATTTACATGATGTTGGTTCCCTACGTTGCAATAGGCGTAGTGGGTTACAAATGGTGGAAAGGTAATCGCCCCTCTTAAATTCCTTTTTCAAGAATAATTTTTGGCAAATTCGTAGAGATTAAAATCACTTTTTGAAAGAGCTTCAGACAATTCTTTTTTCAATTTTTCCTTATCAATATCTTTCATTTTGTTTGCCTGTATTATTGACCATGCTTTTTCAAAAAGCAATGTGGCTTTTTTGGATTCGGCCGTAACCGGGTCGTAATTTGAAATTTTTTTATAAAGTTCATCAATGCCTTTTTTATGTGAGGCAATTGTTTTGAGCACGGGAATTTCCTTTTCCGATCTACTAAAGACTGGCGCCAGCATTTGAGAGAGACTGTTATAAAAACCATCTGCATCAGGCCGTCATACTTGTTGATCACAAAAATATCTGCAATTTCCATAACCCCGGCTTTCATCGTTTGTATTATATCTCCTCCTTCAGGAACAAGCACTACAACTGTTATGTCAGCAAGGGCTGCTATATCAACTTCGCTTTGACCTACGCCTACTGTTTCAATAATAACATAATCAAAGCCTGCGGCCTTCATCAAGTCCGATATCTCAATTATTTTCGGATGAAGGCCACCAAGTGAACCTTTGCTTGCAAGTGAACGAATGAAAACATCGGGATGATTGTACCATTCGCTCATTCGTATCCTGTCGCCGAGCAATGCTCCTTTATTGAATGGAGAAGATGGATCGATACAAAGCACACCCACTCTCTTTTTATCGGCTATCATTTCACCAATCAATGCATCTGTAATTGAACTTTTACCAGAACCTGGTGCGCCTGTTATTCCAATAATCTTCGACGAAGACGATGGAAGCTGCGCCATAAATTTTTCATATCCATCTGCTTCATTTTCTACAAGAGAAATGATTCTTGCGATAGAACGAAAATCTCCGCGCTTCAAAAGATGTAACTGATCATCCCATATATTCATCCGGCCCGTTTTTAAAAAAGAATTCTGTTTACAATGTAAGATAGCTAATGCATATTTTTGCTCCGAAGTTTCGAAAAACCGAATAACCTTTTTAAAGTAATCACAATCATCCAAAATGAAAATATTAAATTATTTTAAAGAATCTTTCCGAAGAAAAAAAGCAAGAAGATTTACCCAGGAATATCCATCTAAAATTGATGTATTTGAATTAAAGGAAGAAGGAAAAATCGATTTTGCAAATTGGGATAATCCCCTTGCTCCACATAGAATTGTAAGCCAGGGAATGGTTGATTTTTTTAAAAAATTTATTAAGAAAGGCGATTTAGTGATTGATATAGGCGCTAACGTAGGAGATACAACCGTTCCCATGGCACTGGCAGCGGGTAAATCAGGTGTAACACTCGGCTTTGATCCCAACCCTTATGTATATAAAATACTTGAAAAAAATGCTTCACTCAATAAGGAAAAACAAAACATTGTTCCTCTTTTATACGCCATTTCTGAGAAGGAAGAAGAATTTTATTACATATCATCCGAAGCTTCCTTTGCCAATGGAGGCATATCACCTACGATAAATAGCATTCATGGGAAATTTGTTTATCCCGATAAAATCAAAGGTGTCAACTTGCTTGCATTCCTGGAAAAAAATTATCCGGACAACCTGGAAAAATTTTCTTTCATTAAAATTGACACGGAAGGATATGACAAGGAGATTATAAAATCAATACCGGAATTAATCCAAAAATATAAGCCCACCATAGTTGCTGAGAGCTTTGGCAAAAGCGCTCCGGAAGATAAAATCGAATTGTATAATGTAATCGCAAACCACGGGTATGAAGTATTTTACTTCGAAGATTTTGACATTAATGCAAAAGTTATAAAGCTGGAAAATAGCCACGATATAACAAAATGGAAAGAAACGATTAATATCTATGCTGTGCCTTTACACCAAAAAAATTGACGAGTTGTGAATAAATTCGACTTAATTTTTTGGTAGTTTAACGAGTTGGTAGTTTTTAAAACCCCCGATTTGTTTACCGCTAAAAAATTGATTTTCTATAAAGCTCAATAAACGATACTTAAGTTTATCATGCTTGTGTTTGGTTATCCACAGATCCTTATGATGGAGCTGGTCATGCCAGTCAAATTGATTTATAAATTCTTTCATTACTACAGGATGTGTTTCTTTAAAAGTACCCAGCTTTCTAAGGTCGCCATAATCAAATACTTCAGGTTTGGATTTGAAAAATGAAGATGCTTCTTCTTCACCCCGCATATCCGTTTCAAAAGAAACCCACTTTTTCTTCATTAGTTCGGGCGGCCTTACCCATCCATAATGAAAGACGGTTGCGTTGACCTCGGCCACTTTTAACTTAAAAGTGTTTTCTTTTTGAAAATAATTTTTATCGTCAAAACCGGGAATGCGCCGGAAAGATTGTGCATCCCGCCAGGAATGAATACCAGGATCATTGCGAATAATTCTTATTTCCTTTGGATACCATTTGTGCGAAATCATATAGTGGGAATAATCGCCCCAGAAATGCTTATAGCCGAACAGCAATCCCTCTACATTTTTATTGTTCAAAACCTCCTCGCATTTGCTTTTAATTAAAGGCAAATATTTTTCGTGTATCACTTCATCACTTTGTAAATAGAAAAGCCAGTCTCCTTTGCAGTGCTTTTTTGCTATATCTGTCTGGTGGGCGTATTCGCTTCCTCCCGCATATTTTTCAAGATCCCATTCAGTTTGAATAATTTTTATTTTATCCGATTTGATCTTTTGAATTTCTTCCAGGGTATGGTCATCGGGATCACTATTGCCAACAGCTATTACAAATTCATCTACAACGGGCAAAATTGATTCAATAGAAGCTCTTACCGGGTAATACAGTTTAGTGGCGTTTCTTACGAAACTGAATCCACTTATAAACATGCGCTGTTAAATTTTAGTTGGTTTCAAATTTAAAATAAAATCTATTGCAAACGGTCTTATTCGAAATAGCCATCACATATAAACATTATATTATTTTCAGTGTTAATTTACCCTTTGTAAATTTGCAAACTGAAAACACGCGCTCTATGACCAACTTTATCCCCATATTTCCTTTAGCAATTGTTGTTTATCCCGGGGAGGATTTGAACCTTCATATTTTTGAACCGAAGTACAAGCAATTGGTTCAGGAATGCTATGAACAAAAAAAGCCTTTCGGCATTCCCGTAGTTATTGAAAGTAAGATGAACGAGTTAGGAAGCCTCGTAGAAATCACTGAAGTTTCCAGGACTTATGACAATGGGGAAATGGATATTAAAACGAAAGGAAAAAGCATAATAAGAGTGCTGGAAGTAATAAAAGATGTACCGGGAAAACTATACAATGGAGCAATTGTAAGCTACCTGGAACATGAAGAGCATGGCAAAAGAATTTTAATGGATAAAGTAATTGCCGCAATAAAAGAACTTCATAAACTGCTAAATGTGACAAAATCCTTTCCAAAAAATGAAGAGGACTTATGGAGCTATGATGTAGCGCACCATGCTGGTCTTACCCTGGAGGGTGAATACGAATTATTGTCTATAATGAATGAGCTGCAAAGGCAGGAATATTTGAAGAGGCATCTTGCAAAAGTGTTGCCCGTGGTTGCCGAGATGGAATCTTTAAAAGAAAAAATTAAACTCAACGGGCACTTCAAAAATTTAAGCTCTTTTAATATCCCATAGTATTTTCATTAACGACAGGTGTATTTTCGCCAAAAATTCAAAAAAAACATATTGAACGATTCTACACTTTGTTTTGATTTTGGAAATACCCGGCTAAAATGCGGTCACTTCTCCGGCGACCAGCTTATGGAAGTTATCCATATGGAGGATGGAAGTAAGAAGACCATTAAATCTTTAATTCAAAAATTTCATCCTTCTAAAACGATACTATCATCTGTTATTGAACACGATGCCGGCATAGAAAAAATTTTATCAGAAAAAACCAGGTTTCATAAGCTTGGTTCCACCAGTAAGTTACCTTTTACAACCCCAGTCAGTAAGCCGGAGACCATAGGGGCAGACAGGCTGGCGCTGGCCGCCGCCGCAGTTCATTTTTATAAAGGGAAGAATAACCTGGTCATAGGAATGGGCTCCTGCATCACTTTCAACTTCATTAGCAAATACAATAGTTTCGTTGGCGGCAGTATTTCCCCGGGAATGCAAATGCGTTTTAAGTCAATGCATGATTATACTGCTCTGCTTCCCGTTATTAAACCAGATTGGAACTTTCCACTGATCGGTTATGATACCCGGACGAATATGTTGAGCGGTGTTTTATGGGGCCTCGCCGTTGAAATTGATGGGATTATCGATAAATACGCCGAAAAATTCAGCAACTTTAACGTGCTTTTAACCGGAGGTGATACCGTCTATTTTGCCCATCTGCTTAAAAATAAGATATTTGCCGACCCCGACCTGATCTTTAAAGGGCTGTATGCAATTAGCGAACAAAATCATGAAACCAAAATATAAACTTGCCTGCTTTTTGCTGACCGCTTTACCGTTGTTTTGCATTGCACAGGAAAACTCTCCTTATTCCCGTTACGGCATAGGTAACCTCGTTCCCGCTGGAAATATTCTTAACCGGGGGATGGGTGGCATGTCCGCAGGTTTCGCTGATCCTGTTACTATTAATAGCCTGAATCCTGCATCGTATAGCTACATTGTATACACTACGCTTGATGTGGGTCTTGAGTACGATGGCAGAGTACTAAAAAGCCAAAATCCATTGGGATCTTTTAAGTCCAATAACGGTATAATTTCATATCTACAGGTGGCCTTTCCTTTACTGGGTGATAATAAAAAAGCACAAAAAAATAAAACATCCTGGGGGCTATCATTTGGATTGAAGCCGATAAGTAAGATCAACTATAAAATAAGCGCATCATCCAGGACTTCCATTGATAGCATCACAGCAATTTACGAAGGCAGCGGCGGTGTGAACGAAGCTTATATTGGTACCGCAATCAAGATAAAAAATTTTAGCATAGGTTTTAATACAGGATATTTATTTGGCGAAAAAAATTATGACACCAAGCTGGGATTTATCGACTCAGTGCTTTATTATAAAGGGGAATATGACACCAGGACCAGGTTTGGCGGTGTCTTTTTAAATGGAGGGTTTCAATATGGTTTCAAAATAAAAAAAGGCATTTTTAGAATTGGTGCTTATGGAAATCTTACGCAACAATTCACCGCTTCGAAAGATTACCAGGTGCAAACATTCGACTACAACGCAACCTCGGGAAGTGTAGATAAAATTGACAGCGTTTACGAAAACAACAACCAGAAAGGGAAAGTGCAATTACCCGCAACCGTAGGCGCAGGTTTTACCTTGGAAAAAGAACATGTGTTAATTGGAGCAGACTACGAAACTACCAATTGGGACAACTATCGTTTCTTTGGGCAAAAGGACCTTGTAAAAAATAGCTGGCTGGGGAAATTTGGTATTCAATATTTTCCTTCACCAGATGGTTCTCCTAAATATTTTAATAACGTAAGATACCGGGCAGGTTTTTCTTTCGGTAAAGATTACATCGTTGCAGATAATGATTTGCCGGTGTATACGGTGAGCGTAGGTGGAACTTTTCCCTTGAAGTTAAGGCACAGTTTTTATGATTACCAATATAGCTTCATGAATATTTCACTGGAATATGGCAATCGTGGCAACAATAGTAATAACATTAAGGAAAACACTTTTAAGGTGGGTGTTGGCTTTTCTCTAAGCGACAGGAATTGGTTCGTAAGACGTAAATTCAATTAATTTTACTTTAAATGATAAATGATTTATAACAATTTTTATAGATATTTTTTCAGAGCAGCTCTTATTATAGGCTGCTTTTTTGTTACTGCCTGTGAAAATTCCCTGGATGATATTAAAAAAGTTACCTCCAAAGGGATTGGAGTAGAGGTAGCAAAAGAAGTAGATATCGTGTATAGCCTCGGAGATAAAACAAAGGCAAGACTGACTGCACCATTAATGCTCCGCCACCAGGACACAGTTCCGTATATTGAATTTACAAAAACGATTCATGCTGACTTTTTTAATGACTCATTGGGAATCGACAGTAAGATGGATGCGCATTATGGAAAATATATAGAAACGCAGAGTAAATTTTTCTTAAAGGATAGCGTAGTCGTTTTTAATACAAAGGGTGATACACTTTATTGTGATGAATTATACTGGGACAGGGCAAGAGTTGGCCAGGAATTTTATACTGATAAGCCGGTAAGGATAAGGACAAAAACTCATATACTTGATGGAGATGGCCTTGACGCTCCACAAGATTTTAAAACATGGCATCTCATAAATGGCAGGGGAATTGTGAGAGTACCATCGTCAGAATTTCCGGAATGACCCATATCCCCGCCGCGGCGGGGAAACAAGATGGATTGAAAGATCGACTTACTAATAGTGATAAGTATTTAACCCGATGAACAAATTAACCTTTTAACCAATCAACCATTTAACTAATAAACATTAAAATCATGACAAGAAATGCAACAGCCGTATGGCAGGGAACTGGTAAGGAAGGCAAAGGAACATTAAGCACTCAAAGTACTGTGCTCGATAAAACACAATATTCTTACAAATCAAGATTCGAAGAGGGCCCGGGAACAAATCCTGAAGAGCTCATTGCTGCAGCACATGCCGGATGTTTTACGATGAAGCTTAGCTTCGTTTTACAGGAAGGCGGATTTACCGCAGATGAAATTGAAACCAAATGCGATGTTACTTTAGCAGACGGTATTATTACGAAATCACATTTAACCGTAACCGCAAAAATTCCTAATATTACCAAAGAACAATTTGAGGAAAGTGCTAAAAATGCAAAGGAAAATTGCCCGGTTTCGAAGGTATTAAATACTGACATTTCCATGGAAGCAACCCTGAGCTGACGCGACCAGGGTATTGTAATACAAAACGTGCCTTCGTAAAATAACGAGGGCACGTTTTGTATCAGGATACTTAAGACTTTGCAACCATTATTTGTATCTTTTATGCCGGAACGGTCTCTTCATTCGATTTCAATAATTGTACTTCGCAATTAATTCTCACATCATCGCTTACTAATACGCCGCCTGTTTCTAATGCAGCGTTCCAGGTAAGACCCCAGTCTTTACGATTTATCTTTCCATTAATGCTGAAGCCTGCTTTTTCATTTCCCCACGGGTCTTTCATAACGCCACCAAATTCTACATCTAATTTTATTCTTTTAGTTATTCCTTTAATGGTTAAATCGCCATACAATTCGTAGCTTCCATCATCATCAACTTTTTCATAAGTATTAGCGACGAACGTTATCTCTTTATGATTTTCTACGTCAAAAAAATCAGCACCTTTAAGATGTGCATCTCTGTCCGGGCTGCCTGTATCTACGGAAGCAGGGTTCATCCAGAAATCAATTTCAGCGGACATAAAATCATCGTCAGTTGTATAAATACTTGCCTCAAACTCCTTGAACGTACCCTTTACATTTGTGATCATAAGGTGCTTTATCTTGAATCCAATTTCTGAATGTGAGGGATCAATTACCCATTTTGTTTTTTCCATTGTTTTATTTTTTAAGATTAATAATTAATATCGAAACTATTTTTATCCAATTTTTACGGAGGTCATTGTTAACGAACCGGCAATCGCTTTATCATTAAAAAATGAAATGGCATCATTACTTCCTTTCAGGCCCAATGTGTACATCAAAGGCAGGTAGTGTTCCGGTGTAGGTATTGCAAGCTTTGCTTCCATACCCAAACTTTCATAATTGATCAACGGCTTGAAATCTCCATTCGAGATTAAATGTTTAAACCTGTCATTCATTTTTAATGTCCAGTCAAATCCATATTCCTTTTCGTTCATTTTATCCCACGCCACCATTCTAAGATTATGAACCATATTTCCGCTCCCAATTATCAATACACCTTTCTTTCTCAGCGCATATAACTCTTTAGCTAGATCAAAATGATATTGTGGCCCTCTGGTATAATCAATGCTCAATTGTAATACCGGAATTTTCGCTTCGGGGTACATGTGTCTTACAACCGTCCAGGTCCCGTGATCAAGCCCCCAATCGTGATCTAACTCCACGTGAGCGGATTTCAGTAAGTCAGCAGTTTCTTTGGCTATTATGGGACTACCAGGCGCTTTGTATTGCACATCAAATAATTCTTGCGGAAACCCGCCAAAATCATGAATAGTCTTAGGAAAATCCATCGCAGTAATGCGTGTTCCTTTACTAAACCAATGTGCAGATACCACTAACACTGCGGCCGGCTTGGGGATCTCCTTCCCCATGGCCTTCCACCGAATACTAAACTCGTTGTCTTCAATACCATTCATTGGCGAACCATGTCCAATAAACAGAACAGGCATTAAGCTTTCACGCTCAGTTAAGTCATCCGTAAAATTTTTGAATGCTGATAATGTTGTCATGCTTAAGCCTCCTGTTACAACTGTTTGTAAAAATTGTTTTCTCTTCATTGAACAATGATGTTTCCCTGTATTCCTATTGGCTCAATTTATTTCCTGTTATCGCTGCATCTACACTCGCTTTACCGCCGCCCGCGATCAATGAAATAAGTGCTAAGCCAAATAAAAGAATAAAATATTCATATCCTTCTCCCTTGTTCGCCTGCATACCCCAGTTCATAAAAAAGCCGTTTTGAATGTGGGTTGAAAAAAGCACGCCTAAAAAATTAATAATTATTCCGAAAGCTGCGAATCTCGTTAAGAATCCAAAAATGAGAAAGAGAGCAGCAAAAAATTCGATAATTATTACAAGAAATGCGATGATCCATGGGAGGCCGGCCGCTCCGGTTAAGAAGCCCATGGTTCCCGTATATCCATATCCTCCAAACCACCCAAACAACTTTTGAGCTCCATGTGGAAATATGACCACGCCTAAAAATATTCTTGCGATTAAAGCATAAATGTTTGACGGGTTTGTTGCTAGTAATTTTTTCATTGTTTATTTTTTTAGATTAATTGTGTAAAATTTTCCATCCTGCCAGTCCATTGTAATTATATTTATTACTTAATTGAATCAGTAAAAGCTGCATGTTTTCTAATGTTCTGCTTACAGATAAATCACCTGCTATAACCGGATTAAAGCCTGCTGTATGTATTATCTCGGCTACATTTTGCAAAGCATCTTCATCATTGCCGGCAATAAAAGCATCTGTTCGTTGGCCATCAATTAAGGGTGTGGAAAAGTCAGCGGCGAAGGTGGTATTAAAGGCCTTTATGACTTTTGAATTCGGTAATTCCCTTTGCAACTCTTCCGCAGCACTTGTATCGGTCGCAGTTAATAATCCATTGTAATTTTCATTTAAAGGATTAGCTATACTGATAACAATTTTTTGATTAGCTACTTCTTTAATCCTTTCTGCCATTTCTTTTTCTGCCAGGTAGGGAACTGCGGAAATAATAATATCTGCTTCCCAGCACCCATCGAAAGAGCAATCAATAGCGTCAATATCTGCCAAAGGATTTACCTCTTTAATTTCATCGATAAGTGCAATCAATTTATCATGATCCCTCGCATTGAGCAGCACCCTATAGTTTCCTTTTGACAAACTTTTAGAAATGGCAGAACCCATCCTTCCTGTCGCTCCAATAATTATTATAGTTTGTTTTGTACGCATCTTCAAATTCTTTTGATAACGCAAAGCTACCACAAGTCAATGCCTGTTTCCATTGCGTATAAGCAAGAAAAAGTATTGATCCAGATCAATGAAATATTATTTGGCTACCGCTATTTTCTTCCTGATACGGCTCAGCGTTTCCGGCTGAAGACCCAGGTAGGAAGCGATCATATGCTGTGGAACCCGCTGCACAATATTTGGATATAAGGTGGTAAAACCAAGATAGCGTTCTTCCACGGAGAGTGTATTAATTGAATTTAATCTTTTTTGCATGGCTAAATAAGCGCCGGTAACTTGAAGTCTTATATAGGTTTCATATTTATGAAATTTCTTTAGCAATTCTTCATGTGCCGATTTACTTATGATTACCAACTCAGAATCTTCCAGCGCATCTATGTTATAAGTAGCCGGCTCACCGGTGAGAAAACTAAATAGGTCAGAAATTGTCCATCCCTCGAGGGCAAACTGGATGATGTGCTCAGATCCGTTATCGTCAACTGAATATCCTCTTAAGGCGCCTTTTTCTACAAAAATGCTTGATTTAGATACATCACCTGCCTGCAACACGTACTGCTTCCGGCGAAGTTTCTTTGGTGTGAGATAATTTTTTATTGACTCCTCTTCTTTTTCTGTCAAGGAAACTTTTTCATTAAAACTTTTGAAAAATAACTCGTACATGTTACGGTGATGATATGACAATTATTTTACAAAGATGCAACTTATTAGCCAGCATTATTTTAGGGTTAATTCTGAAATTATTTTAGAAAATATTAATTAAACGTTTGTTTAATTTCAAACAACTGTTTAACTTCGCGCTTCGATTTTAAAAATGGATGCGAAAGAAACTATACTATCAACAGCCATGAAACTCTTTGGGGAAAAGGGTTTCGAAGGAACTTCTGTACGGGATATTGCAAAAGCTGCAGACGTAAACCTGGCCATGATAAGCTACTATTTTGGCTCAAAGGAAAAACTATTTGAACATGTGGTGGAATATAAATCCTCCAGTATAAGAGTAGTGTTTGCAGAGCTGGCAAAATCTTCGATACCGCAGATTGAAAAAGTGGATAAAATAATTGATAGTTATGTGGAACGAATGTTTACCAATCCACAGTTTCATCACTTATTACACAGGGAACTTTCGCTGCACCAAAGGCCTCAAATGCATGAGGCTATTACAGAGATTCTTCTTAGAAATGTAATCACTATTACGGGCATTATTCAGCATGGTATTGACTCGGGCGAATTTAAAGAAGTTGACACGCAATTAACGATTGCCACGCTCATCGGCACGATTAATCATTTGCTCATTTCAGAAACAATGTGCCGTAAACTATTAAATAAGAGTAAAGATTTTAACCCATTTACGAGCAAAAAATTAAAAGAAAGAGTGAGTGAACATTTAAAGCATCTAATGCGTTCTCACTTACTTATAAATAATAAATCTGACATAAGATGAACAGGAACCGGAAAGTCTATTTTAAAAAGGAAAGAGAAATGATCTTTGGAGCATTGGTCTATTTTATGGCCACTATTTTTCCATTGTTGGTGCAAGCGCAGGATACAAGGCCCATTACATTGCAGGAGTCAATTGATCTCAGTATAAAAAACAGCAAACAGTTACAGGCATCATATGCAAGGAACGACGAGGCAGCCGGCGCATTGAAAGAAGCACAGGATAGAAAGCTTCCGGATGTGACTGCCAGCGGTTCTTATTTACGCCTGACAAATCCTAATGTTTCGCTGAAGACAAAAGCATTTGGCGGCGGTGCTGACAGTACGGGCACTAGTTCAAGTCCCAGTGTAAACCAGGCTATGTATGGCATTGTAAATGTCAGCCTACCCATTTACGCCGGGGGAAGAATAAGATATGGAATAGAATCAGCAAGGTATCTGCAGCAGGCTGCCACACTCGATGCAGAGAACGATAAAGAAGCGGTGATCATAAATACGATTAATGCCTACATTAATTTATACAAAGCGGGAGTTACCGTAAATGTTGTAAGAGAAAATCTTCAACAATCAGCCTACCAGGATTCTGTTTTTTCACGGTTGGAGCAAAATGGATTGCTGGCCCGCAATGATCTTTTAAAATCACAATTGCAAACCTCCAACATTGAGCTTTCTCTTTTAGATGCAGAGAATAACAGGAGAATCGCTAATGTAAATATGAACCTCATACTCGGCTTACCTGAAACCACAACTTTAATCCCCGACTCATCGAAATTCCAGGAAGCACTAAGCGTAAAAAGTTTGGAAGAATATGAAACTTTAGCGTTGCAAAACAGGAAAGATATGCTTGCGCTTAAGTTCAGGCAGAAGGCGGCCACTTCAGGGATCGCCGCTATTAAAGCGGAAATGTCTCCGTCTATTGCTTTGACGGGCGGGTACATTGCGGCCGACATTCCTCATGTGCTAAGCATATATAATGCTGTAACTGTAGGCGTGGGCTTGCAATACAACCTTGGCTCTTTATGGAAAACAAAAGCGAAAGTTGACCAGGCCAAAGCAAGAGTAAAAGAAATCGTGGCTAACGAAGGACAGTTGGATGATGCAATACGACTTAAGATTAACCAGGATTATGAAAACTTTTTATTGAGTCAGAAGAAGACTGAGGTCTACCAAAAAGCAGTAGCACAGGCAACGGAAAATTACAGGATCACAAAAAACAAATATGATAATAGCTTGGTGAATACAACTGATTTGCTGGATGCAAATGTTTCATTATTACAATCAAAAATAAATCTCGCAGTATCAAGAGCAGATGTTGTTTTGGCTTACAATAAGTTATTAGCGACATCAGGATTGTTATCAGCAGAATAAATAATCAAAAGCGAATAAATCAATTTTATGGAATCAAAAGACAAAGAAATCGTCACCAAGGCAAATGCAGGCCCCGCAATTGAATCTAACGGAAAAGCAGCAGCAGAACCTAAAAAACGCAGCAAGGTTTTTCTCATAGTTCTTATTGTGATGATCATTGCCGGCGGATGGTTTGGTATTTCGAAATATACCTATGCGCAACATCATGAAGACACAGATGATGCGCAGGTGGAAGCTGACATAAGCCCGGTTATACCAAGGGTTTCGGGCTATGTGAAGGAAGTGCGTGTGAAAGATAACCAACTCGTAAAAAAGGGAGATACTCTTTTGGTACTCGATGATCGCGACCTTAAATTAAATGTAGAACAGGCAGAGGCTGCATTAGCAACTGCCAAAAGTAACGTTGCCGCCGCAAGGGCTAATACAAACGCGGCTCGTTCAGGGATTGCAAGTTCAAGGGCCGGCGTAGGCACAGTGGATGCGCAAATTGCAGCAGCCCAAGTAAATGTTACAAGGACTTCGCAGGATTATGAGAGGTATGCCAACCTGATAAAAGATCATTCTATAACCCAACAACAATTTGAACAGGCGCAGGCGGCAAAAGATTTAGCGGAAAGACAATTGCAAATATTACAACAACAAAGAAAACAGGTTTCAACACAAACAGGGGTTGTTTCTTCGCAGAGTAATGCGACAGCACAATCCATTGATGTAGCTGAAGCGATGGTAAAGCAACGCGAAGTGGATGTAGAAAATGCAAAGCTTAATTTATCATACACTGTCATCACAGCTCCTGAAGCCGGAAAAGTTTCAAGAGTGAATTTACAGGAGGGACAACTTTTACAGGCCGGTCAGTCTACATTCCGTATTGTTCATAACAGCGACCTGTGGGTAGTGGCCAATTTTAAAGAGACTCAATTAAGAAAGATGGCCGTTGGCCAAAAAGTAGTTGTTCATGCCGATGCCTTTCCTAAACACGATTTTGAAGCAACACTTTCATCTTTTTCGCCGGCTACAGGCGCAGAGTTTGCGTTACTTCCGCCGGATAATGCAAGTGGGAATTTTGTAAAAGTTGTTCAGCGTGTTCCTGTAAAAATTGAATTCGTGAATCACCAGGACTCATTGTTAAACAGGCTCAGGCCTGGAATGAATGTAAATGTAGATGTTCACCTTAATTAGAAAATAAGAGAGACCAAGTTGTATCCCACAAAGACATAAAGGCCGCGAAGTTTTTTTCCGGTGCGCTTAATGGCTTAGTGGGATAAGAAGAAAACTATTTTTATGGAACAGGCAAATTCATTAGTAGAGTACGGTTCACGAAGGGTAATAATAACCATTACAGCAATCTTATGTGCATTACTTGAAATTGTGGATACCACAATTGTAAATGTTGCTATTAACGACATGCAGGGTAACCTGGGGCCACACTAACCGAGATTGGCTGGGTTATCACAGCTTATGCGATTGGTAATGTTATTATTGTTCCCATGACGAGCTGGCTCTCACAACAGTTTGGGCGACGCAATTATTTCGCAGCCTCCATCATGATCTTTACGGTGTTTTCTTTTTTATGCGGAAATGCTACCGGCATCTGGGAGCTGGTGATTTTTCGTTTTTTACAGGGAGTGGGCGGGGGCGCATTGCTGGTAACTTCACAAACAATTATTACTGAAAGCTATCCAATAGAAAAGCGTGGAATGGCGCAGGCAATTTATGGTTTAGGTGTAATCATTGGCCCGACACTTGGGCCGCCGTTAGGTGGTTATATCATCGACTCATTTTAGATGGCCTTACATTTTCTACATAAATATACCGATAGGCATTGCTGCAACTCTGCTTACGCTGCAGTTTGTACGAAGCCCAAAATTTGCTGAAAAGACTTTAACCAGGCATATTGATTTCTTAGGAATTGCATTGCTCGCCATTGCGGTGGGTTCTCTTCAATACGTTTTGGAAAAAGGGCATGATGATGATTGGTTTAATGATACAACCATTATTATACTTATCAGTGTTCTGCTGTTCTTGGTATATTCTTTTTCATATGGCGGGAACTTACTTACGATAATCCAATTGTAGAACTAAGGGTTCTAAAAAATGGGAATCTGCGGGTTGGAACGATCATGTCTTTTTTATTGGGATTTGGCCTGTACGGATCCACTTTTATCATACCCTTATATACGCAATCTACCCTTGGTTGGACTGCGCAGCAGGCGGGTATGTTGCTTATTCCTTCTGGTATTGCCACTGCATTCATGATGCCTTTGATAGGGCGATTACTGCAACGTGGCGTAAAACAGCAATATCTGGTAGCCGGAGGCCTCATTACGTTTTTTCTGTATAGCCTGTGGGCCTATAAAATACTCACCCCCGATACCGGCGCGGATAATTTTTGGTGGCTGTTGATTGTAAGAGGAGCCGGTCTTGGACTTCTATTTATACCTATCACCACCCTGGCGCTTTCTTCATTACACGGTAAAGAAATAGGCCAGGGAGCGGCTTTCACCGGCATGATGCGTCAGCTCGGCGGTTCATTCGGAATAGCTATTATTACCACTTTTATTTCGACCCAGAATATGGTTCACCGGGTTGACCTGGTAAGCAAACTGGATGCCGGTGATCCGGTGGTACAACAACGAATTTCGGGAATGCAAAAAAGCTTTATCAATTCCGGGATGCCGCCTGATATTGCGTTAAAAAGTGCCTATAAAGCCCTGGACTACGCCGTGTTTAAGCAGGCATCTGTATTATCTTATATGGACGTATTCCTTTATCTCGGCGTATTGTTTTTAATATGTGTTCCATTTGTTTTGCTGGTAAAAGGCAATCGGAAAAAGAAGATAGACATGTCAGAGGCAATGCATTAGTCATTTATCATGCTGCCTTCCGAAGCTGGAAAACGATGCCTTGCAAAATAACGTATGTTATAAACTGTGTGTTTATAGCATTAGCCTGACATCTTATACGGCAAACCTGCCTATATTTGCAAATTCATAATTGAAAACAGAACTTTTGAGCAGTAAGACTTCAGAAAGAAAAGCATTTTTTAAAAAGATCAGGGGCCAGGAAACGGCTGAAACCGAAATGAGTTTCATAGACCACCTGGAAGTTTTACGCTGGCATATTGTAAGATCGGCAGCCGTACTCGTTGTTGTGGCAATATTCATTTTTATCTATGTCGACTGGATATTCGATCATGTAATTTTTGCCCCTGCACGCAAGGATTTCATAACCTATTCCGGGCTCTGTAATTTGAGCCACAATTTACACCTCGGCGATGCATTATGTATGCCGCCTATAGATATTCAATTGCTGGGAAGTACAGTGAGCGGTCCGTTTATGTCGGCGATTTCTATTTCATTTATGGGGGCTATTATTATTGCTTTCCCCTACTTGTTCTGGGAGTTGTGGCGTTTTGTAAAGCCTGCACTCACTACCAAAGAGGTTTCTTATGCCAGGGGAAGCATCTGGTGGGTCTCATTATGTTTTTTCACGGGTGCTGCTTTTGGATATTACCTGCTTGCGCCTTTTACTTTCAATTTTCTTGCAAATTTTCAATTGGGAACTACTGGTGTGTATAAATATTTACCCACACTTGATGATTACATTGACACACTTACCTCCCTTATATTAGGGTGTGGAATTGCTTTTGAACTTCCCGTGCTTGCGTATGTACTTTCCAAACTCGGTATAATTACTCCTGCATTTTTGAAGACCTATCGCAAATATGCTTATGTAGTAATTCTAATAGTAGCGGCTGTTATTACTCCTTCGCCTGACTGGACCAGCCAAACCATAGTTGCCGTACCATTAATTCTTCTTTACGAAATAAGTATTTTCATCAGCAAGAGAGTGGACAAACAAAGAGTAAAAGCCGAAGCTGAATGGGAATAGTACGAGTGGCTGGTGTGTTGAAAGAAAAAGTTAAATGATCAGTAATCTGCGGAAATAATTTGCGCTGCAAAACGTTTATTTTAAATTGCACCAAGCTTCCGTAAAATGAACAACCGTAACACCCTCATACCCTTCATATTCCTGTTTTCCGGAATATTTATTTCTTTCATACCTGGAAATACAAGGAACGTACACGTGCCTGTTCGGTACAATACGACACACACTTTCGACAAAAAAAAGGATGACAATCCTTACTATATCGTAATCAGTAAGAAAGATTACGAGTTAAAGGTATACGATGATGAAGGTTGGTATGCCACCTATCCCTGTGTGTTTGGCAGTAATGATCTTCGTGATAAATTTATGGAAGGTGATAGAAGAACACCTGATGGCAAGTTTAAAGTACTCTTAAAAAAAATACATCCAAAGTGGGGATTTGAGCTATTATTAGACTACCCCACTCCTGAAAGTGTCTCGAGATTTAACGAACGAAAAGCAGAAGGGCTCATTCCTAAAAATGCCCGGATAGGCAATGGTATTGCCATTCACGCCACACGCCCCCAGGAAGAGTGGACTGTAGACTATTATCAAAACTGGACTGATGGCTGCATCTCTTTAAAGTACACTGAAGCTAAAGATCTATATAGCTACATTCCGGTTGGTACCCCGGTTACTATTGTTGAATAAAACAATCCCTTCAGTTTTACTATAAATCAAGGCTACATTCCGTAATAAGGAGATACTTGTGAACCGAAATTTCATAAGTGTGATTTAGCAAAAAGAACAATATTATACAAGCTATGAAAAAATAGAAAATATTTATTCCGCAATAATATTTTAATTCAGGATTTAAAAATTAGACATCCATCCCGTAGCTTAAAATTTAGTTGGAGTAAAAGTTGTAACTAATGAAATGGAGTGTTAGAAAATTTTATCTTAAAAGTTGAATTACTCCTTTTTTTGTGAGAGGCTTATTTTTATTGAAGGCATAATCAATTACATAAATATAGCTGCCTGTTTCCTGTAACTTATTTTTAAACATCCCATCCCATCCCTTTGCTATGTCGTTGCTTGTAAACACGATCTGTCCATACCTGTTATATATTCGCATCTTAAAGTTTTGCAAACTAACATTCGCGCATTCTGGCAAGGCCCTGAATACATCGTTTAATCCATCTTGATTAGGCGTAAAGGCAGAAGGCATATATAACTTACATTCTTCACAATTTTGTATGGTTACATTTATTTGTTGATCGCTTTTGCAACCATACTTATCGGTAACGGACACAGAATAATTGCCGGAGTTGGTTACACTTAAAGTTGGCTTTGTTGACCCGTCCTGCCAGAGATAATTCACCGCGTCCGGCCATGAAGCGTTTAAAGCTATTTGCGCCGGAATGCATAAAGTAGTATCGTTACCGAGATTGAATTTCCCCAGGTCTGAAAAACCTATATAGTACGGTAATGTATTTATGCATGTATTATAAGGAAGACTGATGTTAGCCATGTAATTTCCCTGGGCTTCAGGTACATCCGGCACCGTATAATTTTGATTAGTAGCATTGTCTATTAATATGCCATCTTTATACCATTGATAAGCAGCCGCAGGGTATTGAGGTGCTTTCAAAATAAAATTTCCTGTACATGGATTGCCCGAAGTAGCGGTAATAGTTTTAAATGAAAAATCCGCTTTCGGCGCTAATATAAATTTATCCATATAGTATTTAATTGTTGCACCATTTAGTGTATAGCTTCCTCCGTAATCAGCACTACAGTCAGGGCCTATGCCAATGCTGTTGATTGCAATTGATGGTGTAAACTCAATAATGCCCTGTACCCAGCCATAGCCTCCTGATAATGTTGTAGTACCTAGTTGCACCCAACCAGTGCTTTTGGCTAAGCAACCAGATTCATTTCCTACCAAAGGAAATCCGGGACAATCAGCTCTCCCAAAAATAGCAACAATGAATGGGCTTGGGGAAGTAATTGGTGGAGGATAGTTTGATTTGGTCTTTCCGAAACCAAAATAAAAACTGAATACATACGGCTGACCGGCATATAAAGGAGTTGAAAGGCAGGTAGTAATGTAGGTATTATGAGTTTTTATTATTTGAATATTATTTAGATCAAATCCTTGATATATCTCTATAAACCCGTTACTATCTGGTAACGGTAGATGTACTGCAGGATAAGCAGGTAAGTTGTTAAATGAAGAAGTATCGAAAATGCTGTATGAATTATTTACTTTACAATTATAATTGTAATAGGAAACGGGGCTACTGACTAAATAGCTATGCCAGCTATTTACTGTAATACCGCCAAAATTGGGAAGGCCGTCTATATATCCTCCTTCTAATAATCCTCCATAATCGGGATTACATCCGGAATACTCTTCAAAAGAACTGTTGGGCAATAAGGATGTTGGAAAAGAATCTTTGCAGGCTGGAAGTTGTGCCTCGCTGTTAAATGTGAAGTGTATGGCGAGAAAGAAAAAGACAATCGATATTTTAAAATAAATTATAAAAGCCATCTTTTGGTTAAATAGAATTTAGAAACTTTTGGATGCTGATTCTGAAAGTGCCACAAGAACAATCAGAAGTGACTCTAAAAGTTCCACATGTAAAAATTGGAGCAGAGAAGATAAAATAATTTTTTCATGATAATTGTGTTTTTGTGGTAAATGATAGGAGATAACTTTACTCTAAATTTAATAAATTATTGTTTATAAAGCGAGTCTTTTGTTCCAAGCTTATGAACAACCTGGCTTGCAGGATCTTCACTAAGAATCAAGCACCCATCTCCATAGCTTAAAAACCTGAAGTCATTTTTTAATGCATAATCATAAATGCTTTTCCATTCTTCTCCTGCCATAGCGGCAACCAATAACAACAAAGTAGATTTTGGCTGATGAAAATTGGTGATCAATCCTTTGGTGAGTTTGAATTGATAGCCGGGTGCAATTATTATTTGTGTTTGTATAAAAAGCCTGTTTGTGTTTTGCTTTTTCAAAAACTGCAATAAAGAAATTGAGCGATTCTTTGGCGGTGCAACTATTCTTTGCAAGCAGGTCTTCGTAAACCTCCCATTGTGTAATGCCAAGATCATCCATTGCTATTCCAGGGTTGAGCAAAGTCTTCAGGCCCATCCAGTAAAGGCTTTCAATAGTTCTTACGGAAGTAGTGCCTATACAAATAATTTCGCTTTCGATATTATTTATGAGTTGTTCAATAAAAGAAACGGAAACATCAATCCACTCGGCATGCATTTCATGATCGCCCATGGTAGCAGATTTCACCGGTTTAAAAGTGCCCGCACCTACATGAAGCGTTACAAAGCCTTTCTCAATATGTTTCTCCTGCAACGATGAAAATATCTCCCGCGTAAAATGCAAACCGGCAGTGGGCGCTGCCACCGAGCCTTCAAATTTTGAATAAATCGTTTGATACCTTTTTACATCCGTCTCTTCGGCTTTTCGTTTTATATATGGAGGCAAGGGAGTATCCCCCGCATGTTCTATTATTTCTGCGAAAGAATATTCGCCGGGATACCAACTTAGTTCGACAACATAAGCATCGCTTAGTTTTTCTACGAGGCACGCTTTCAGTTCTATTTCTTCACCATCGATAATAATTTTCTTTTCGAGAAACTTTTGCTTCCATTTGCTTGCACCGCCAATCATGCACTTCCATCTTGTTCTTTCCTTCTTTTGAAGAACAACCGCATAGTCATTTATTTCTTCATAAGGTTCCAGGCAAAAAATCTCGACGATTGCGCCGGAAGGTTTTTGAAATAAGTAATTCTTGCTTTAATTACTTTGGTATCATTAAAAACCAGGAAAGATTTTTCGGGTAAATGGTTCGCGATATTTTTATAACGGTCTTCCGAAATTTCGCCATTCTTATAGATCAGCAGTTTTGACTCATCTCTTTTTTCTAGAGGATAAGTTGCAATCTTTTCTTCCGGAAGTATGTAATCGTAATCTTCTATTGAAAGATATTTAGGATGCATATAAAAGACAAAGGTTAGCTTTTTGAATTCCGAATTGGCTATTACACTTTATTTGCCTTTATTTCCTCAACAATTCCCGGATCAAGCAGTGTTGTGATATCGCCTAAATTTTCTGTTTCTCCTTCAGCAATTTTTCGAAGAATTCGCCTCATTATTTTTCCGCTTCTTGTTTTTGGAAGGCCATTTACAAATTGTATTTTATCCGGTTTTGCAATGGGTCCGATAATCCTGGACACCGTTTCAAGAATATCTCTTTTTGCAAGCTCATCTTCGGGATGTTTCTTTTCTGTAATAACAAAAGCATAAACGCCTTGTCCTTTAATATTATGAGGGTAGCCCACGACAGCGCTTTCTACAACGCTGGAATGCATATTGATGGCATTTTCAATTTCAGCGGTACCGATCCGATGGCCGCTTACATTCAGTACATCGTCCACTCTGCCCGTGATCCTGTAGTTTCCTTCTTTATCTTTTAAAGCGCCGTCACCGGTGAAATACAGGCTTTCATAAGTTGCAAAATAATTGGTGCGGCATCGCTCATGGTCACCATATGTTGTTCTTAAAATTCCTGGCCACGGTGCTTTGATACACAAGTTTCCTTTGAGTAAACCATTTTCATCCGGCTCTGTTACTTCTTGTCCTCTCTCATCTACCAGCACCGGTTGTACGCCGGGCATAGGTAGTGTTGCCCAACTTGGTTTTGCAGGAGTAACTCCCGCGATATTTGAAATTAAAACGCCTCCTGTTTCCGTTTGCCACCATGTGTCTACAATGGGGCATTTATTTTTTCCGATGCGTTCATCATACCAATGCCATGCCTCTTCATTTATAGGTTCGCCAACAGTTCCCAATACTTTCAGCGATGACAAATCCTTTCCCTTTAAAGGATCCAAACCATAACTCATCAAACTCCTGATGGCTGTGGGTGCGGTGTAAAGAACATTTACTTTGTATTTATCAACAATGTCCCAGAAGCGGCCTGCATCAGGCCAGGTAGGAATGCCTTCAAACATTACGCTGGTAGCTCCGGCCGCTAAAGGGCCATATACAATATAACTATGGCCCGTAATCCATCCAATATCCGCCGTACAAAAATGCACATCTCCCGGCTGGTATTGAAATACATTTACAAACGTATATGTTGTCCAAACCATGTAACCTCCACATGTATGTACAACGCCTTTAGGCTTACCTGTCGATCCCGAAGTGTATAAAATAAAGAGTGGATCTTCTGCGTCCATTTCTGTTGCCGGCATCGTCACCACATTATTTTTCTCTACTTGTGATAATGCATATTCCATTTCATCTTCCCACCAAACATCGCGTCCTTTAATCATGGAAACAGGTGTTCTTGTTCTTGTATAAACAATTACTCTTTTTACAGTTTTGTTACCGATCAATGCATCATCAATAATACTTTTTAATGGAATGTCTTTGCCACCACGGTAAGCGCCATCGCAGGTTACAATAAATTCGGCTTTCGCATCTTCCAGGCGATCCGCAATACTCTGCGCAGAAAATCCCCCGAAAATAACACTGTGAATCGCACCAATTCTTGCGCAACCTAAAACAGCATAAGCCAGTTCAGGAACCATTCCCATATAGATGCAAACACGATCACCTTTCTTCACACCATTGTTTAAAAGGACCTGGGCAAACTGGCAAACTCTTTTATGTAACCTCGTATAAGTTACCACCCTCGTTCTTTCTTCCGGGTTATTCGGCTCCCAGATTATCGCCGGCTTTTCACCCATAGTTTCAAGATGGCGATCAATGCAATTTTCTGTAATGTTAAGTTTGCCGCCCTTAAACCATTCTATTTTTGGTTCTTTAAAATTCCATTCAAGCACCCTATCCCACTTCTTTCGCCACTGAAAATTTTCAGCGACATCGCCCCAAAAGGATTCAGGATTGTCTACGCTTTTTTGATAATCTTCTTTGTATTGTTCCGCAGATTTAATTTGATAGGGATATTCCATATTAAGTATTTATAAAATTTGCAATCGTTTTTTTATATATGAATTATTTTACAAAAATAAATCATTCTGTTACTGTATAATCGCACCGTAAATCGCATCCTGTATTTTACCTCTTATGTTCATATGGAGTAGTTTTAAATTAACACCTCCGTCGGGATTTACACGGTTGCTTAAAAAAACGTACACAATATTTGTCTTAGGATCTGCCCATACACAGGTGCCCGTATAACCAGTGTGCCCGAAAGTAAGCGGTGACGCCAAATCCGAGGGATAAGGTTCTTTACGGGAGGCATTATCCTTCTCGGGTTTATCAAAGCCGAGTCCGCGCCTGCTTACGGAACTGTTGTATGCTGTAAAGAGTTTTATAGTTTTTTCATTTATGTACCGCTTCCCGTTAAATGTACCGCCACTCAACAGCATTTGAAATATAGAAGCAATGCCTTCTACATCACTAAATAAACCCGCGTGGCCTGCAACTCCTCCAAACATCGCGGCACCCGGATCATGAACATCGCCATGCAAATGTTGCATTCTGAATTCCATATCATTTTCAGTAGGTGCGATTTTGCTTGTATCAAATTTTTCACGTGGCTTAAAACCAGTTGATGTAAGGCCCATGGGCTTATAAAAGTTCTTATCAACATACTTATCCAGGGTAAGGCCCGAAATTGCCTGTACGATTTTGCCAAGAAAAATAAAATCGTTATCACTATATACATATTTATTTTTTGGGCCAACCCTGCTCGTAAGAATCCTCTTATAGATGGTGTCTTCCCAATCGTTACGCAGGTATAAATTTTGAGCAACTCTTATGCTGAAGGAATCATTTTGTGAAGAAGAATATAATGATGCCATCGGCTGCTTTGTATTGCTGTCAATCGTTTCCTTATAAAATGGAATGAATGCAATTAGCCCGGCCTGGTGTAAAAGTACGTCCCTGATCTGCAGCTTTGCTTTATTAGTTCCCTTCACCCAGGGCAAATAATCGCCAAGGGTTTTATTCAATTTAATTTTCCCTTCGTCATACAACTTCATCACAGAGATGAGAGTAGCACAAATTTTTGTAACAGAAGCCATATCAAATATTGATTCTATAGTCACGGGATCAGGTTCGTTATAATTGTAGGAGCCATACGCTTTTTCAAAAGCTATTTTGCCATCCCTTGCTGCTAATACAACACAGCCTGGCATTGCACCTGCGGCGATTCCATCGGTAGCTATACTATCAATTATTGAAAGCTTTGCTGCATCAAGCCCGACATTTTCAGGATCAACAACCGGCAGTAAATGATTATTGACAATACCGCTTCCATATTTATAAGTATCGCAAACTGTAACGGGTAATTTTCCTTTTGCCTTTATTTTTCCTTCCAGTAAATCAACCGCTGTCCGCTGCGTAATGGAATCATCTTCATAGCAGGCTACAAGATTTGATGCATCGCAGAAATTTTTTAATAAGTATGGATTACCAAAATCAAAGATGATCGTTTTGTTATTCTGCCTAACCTGGTTTATGAGATCAAAAGCATAGTCGCTTATTCCAAAATTATTTGCCGGATAACGTGCATAGTTGTGAATCCCTATCACCACGGCCTTGTAACGGTTTTTAAATAATTCAACAGTTGATAAAACCCTTCCTGAATCCGTCCTGTAATTGAAATAAAAAGCATCGGCATTATAGTCATCAATCATTCTTTGCGCAAAAGCATTAGCGCTGTCAACGCCGATACCCAAATAAGCAATTTGCCTTTCTTCGGCAGGTTTTACAAGTGGAAAAAATTGTTCATCATTTTTGCTCAAAACAGTGATTGCATTTTCAGCAACTAACTTTTTCATCCTGTTGACACCGCTATTCAAATCATTGGTGAGGTTATAGGTGTTAACTGGCTTTGCATTAGCCACTCCGTACATATATTTATACAAAAGCACTTTTTTGCATTTTGCATAAATATCATTCCAGCTTAATTTATTAGAATCTATCGCTTCCCTAATCTTCGCAATTGATGTGGGTACATCTGCCGGAAGGCAAAGCATATCATTGCCGGCAATGAGAGATTGCGCAGCTATTTCCCCTCCGGGAAAAAATTTGGCAACGCCCTGCATTCCTAAGGCATCAGTAAAAGTTAAACCATCATAATGCAGTTGATTACGCAGCAACCCCGTCACATTTTTCTTTGATAAAGAAGTAGCGGTATTTGCTGTGCTGTCGATTGCCGGTATATACAAATGCGCAATCATTACACTTCCCACGCCCGCTGAGAACATTTGCTCAAAAGGATATAACTCCAGCGAATCCAATTGCTCCATACTTTTATTGATCACCGGAAGATCTTTGTGCGAATCCACGGAAACATCACCATGTCCCGGAAAATGTTTTGCACAGGCAAGCACACCCTCATCCTGCATTCCCTTCATGTAGGCAATGCCGTATCGGGCAACTTTATATTTATCTTCTCCGAAAGAACGGTCGTTTATTACGGGATTATCGGGATTATTATTAATGTCAACTACCGGCGCAAAATTTACCTGGATTCCTTCACGTTTACATTGTTCGCCTACTAGTTTTCCATAAGCAGAAATGATAGAAGGTTCCTGTACAGCGCCAAGCATCATCTGGTGATTGAGCGGTATTACACTATCCTGTCGCATACCTAATCCCCATTCCGCATCAATGCACACCATCAATGGCGTTTTAGCAATAGCCTGGAATGAATTTATAAAATTCGCCTGCTTTACCGGACTTCCCTGGAAGAGAACAATACCTCCAATATTGTAATTTTTTATAGCTTCAGTAATTGCGGAATCATAAATAAACACGCCCTCTTTAGTAATCTCACTTTCACGCAATACCATAAGTTGGGTGATTCTTTCATTATCACTTAAAGTATTGAAAACACTATCGGCCCAATGTTGTGCTGCAGAATTATTTTGAGATTGGGAGAAAGAAGCAAGGTGAGTAGAAACAATAAAAAAAACCATTAGCAAGCATCTGTTCATCTATATAATTTGAAATTAGAAAGTTCCACAAGTTAAACATTATGTTTTTTCTGCGATCGTACCGATACTCCCATTCTTACTTTTAAAGCTTCACTAACAGTATTTTAATTCTTAGAAGTATTTATTTATACACTGTAAGCCTTAATAAAGAGTGCATTCTTTCGTGTCGGCCAAAGTTTCTTAGCCAGGGATAATCGTTAATTTTACCATTATTAAAAAAGGAAAGAATAGTGGTTGATATTATTACATTATTACCGGAAAATATTGCCAACCAGATCGCGGCGGGAGAGGTGATTCAACGACCGGCCAGCGCGGTAAAAGAATTGCTGGAAAATGCTGTGGATGCCGGCGCGACTGAGATACAGCTTTTTGTAAACGACGCCGGTAAAGCGCTGATACAGGTAATAGACAATGGAAAGGGAATGAGTGAAACTGATGCCAGGATGGCGTTTGAGCGTCATGCTACGTCCAAGATAAAAAGCATTGATGACCTCTTTCATATCAAAACGATGGGATTCCGCGGCGAGGCATTGGCAAGCATTGCGGGTGTGGCGCAGGTGGAGTTAAAAACAAAACAAACCGGGGAATCGATAGGCACGTGTATCGAAATAGAAAATAGTGTCGTGGTATCGCAGGAACCTGTTGCAACTAATGAAGGAACAAACATTGCCATGAAGAATTTGTTCTTCAATGTGCCTGCCCGAAGAAATTTTTTAAAAAGCAATGCCTCTGAACTCCGGCATATTGTTGATGAATTTATCAGGGTTGCTTTGGCATTTCCAGGAATATTTTTTTCACTCTCTTCAAATGGACAGGAAATTTTTCATTTGGAAAAGGGCTCACTAAAACAAAGGATATTGCAGATACTGGGGAACAGTTATAATTCAAAACTTGTAAGTGTAAAGGAAGAAACAGATTATCTAACCATATACGGTTTTGTAGGTAAGCCCGATACAGCAAAAAAAACAAGGGGTGATCAGTATTTTTTTGTAAACAATCGTTTCATCAAAAGTGCTTATCTCAATCATGCTGTTATGAATGCATTCAGCGATATGATTGCAAAAGACAGTTTTCCTATGTACACATTATTTATTGATCTTGATCCTTCAAGGCTGGATATTAATGTGCACCCGACAAAGCAGGAAATCAAGTTTGAAGACGAGAAGATTATTTATGCATTTGTACAATCTGCAGTGAAGCATGCGCTTGCGCAATATAGCGTTACACCTACATTGGATTTTGAATTGGATAACACCATTCAGCATACTGATGCCGTAAGTAAACCATTCACACAGGATAAACAATTTACCGCAACGGGCTCATCATTATATAAAACATTTACTCAAAAAAACCAGGCACATTTTATTAATAGTAAAAGTGATCTTGAGCAATGGGATGCACCTTCATTTGATGAAAAGACAAAAGAGAATGCAAGTTCATTTCCAGATCTGAACGGAGTGAAAGAAATAAAAGGAGAAAATAATTTCCCTTCTTTTTTAAAAGATGTTCATCAGGTTAAAAAAAAGTAAGAAACCTTCATCAGAAGAATTTGTGCAGATGCATAAAACTTTCATTATTGCTGAAAATGAAAATGGGTTTATAGCCATTCATCAGCAAAATGCACATGAGCGTGTTTTATATGAGCGATTTGCGAATGCAATAAAAGGCAAACCTCTTTCAATACAACGAAGCCTTTTTCCTGTAACACTTGAACTTACTCCCGCAGATTCGGTTTTATTGAATGATTTGCTGCCCGATCTTTATTTACTGGGTTACCAGGTTGAACCATTTGGTAATAATACTTTTGTAATACAAGGCTCACCCGCGGATGTAACGGATGGGAATGAAAAAGTAGCTCTTGAAAAAATGCTGGAACAGTATAAGCATTTCAGTATGGATGTAACTTTTAATAAAAGAGAAAAATTATTGCGATCGATGGCGTGGCAACAATCTGTAAAGGCCGGAACTCATCTTTCAAATGATGAAGTTAAAAACCTGGCGGAAGATTTATTCAATTGTGAAATTTCTAATACCACACCCAACGGGAAACCGGTTTTCCTGGAGTTTAAAAAAGACGAGTTGGAAAAAATGTTCGGAAGATGATCTTTCAATTTGCGATGTACGAGGTGAGATGTACGATGTCCAAAGTCTGCGATTTTCCTGGTTAATTTCTTTTGTCTAGATTCTTGCTCTGTTACGATAATCTCCACTCAATTTTGAATACATTAGCCGCTAAATTTTTATACCCTGTTTACATCGTACATCAAACATCGTACATCAAACATACTATTTCACATCTCCCTCTCCTGCGCTCTTAGCCATCGTTCGGGAATTTCATTATTGCTGGCGAATAAATAATCATTATAGCTGCAGGCGATTAGTTTTTTATTGGGTAACTGCATCCACCATCTGCCGGTTTTTTTACTTTGAAGAAAAACGGTATCTATTTCTGCAAAAGCAGTATGGTATTCGTTGAAATTATTTTTGTCCTGCAAATTCGCCTCCTGTTTACTCCTGCTTTTACCATCAATAAAATACCAAAGCATTTGTGCAATTTCAATAGCAGTAAGATTTCTCTCATCTTGTTCGGGATTGTAGCCATAGATGCCCACCGATGAAAGTACCGGGCTTAAGCCCGCATAGCGTAAAAGGTTACATGCATCTTCACCGGTAAATCCGTTGGGGCTGCAACTGCTTGCCGGTGCATCACTATGCTTAATGGCAGCAATGTCGAAGCTTAGCATGTGTGAATTTCTTATTACAGGCTCCATTTCTTCAAGGCGTTCTTTTGCTGTACCGACCCGGTAACAATCGAAACGGAGTTTATCCATTGTTTCAAGCATATATGGATGAACAAAATAACTTTGAAACCCTATATGGTTATAATGACGTATTACGTTGGGTTCACTTGTGAGCATTTCCAGTAAAAAGTTTTCACTTCTTATCTGCGATTCACTCATCAGATCAATTGTAGCATCAATCACTGAGGCCTCAATAACCCGGTTTAGATCTTTATAAGCAAAATATTGCCCCAGTGTATTATCGTGCGATCCTCCGAGAATAATTACCGTTTTATTTAATTCCAGCAATTCTTTGAGCACAATTTTTATAGCAGCATAGCTATCGGAAATGGACGAGCCGCATTTTATGTTTCCAATATCCGCAATGGAAACATCCTCGTGCCAGTTATGTAATTTGTACAACTGCTTACGCACAGCATCCGCAGGGCTTGGAAGGGAGTTGATTCCTGCGCCCCGAAATTCATTTATTCCCACAATCACTAATTCAGTCTCGCTTATTTCCGGGATTTGCTCTTCATAAATTTTAATAAAACTGGCAAACTGCTTATCATTATACCCCTTGTCGTCATTCAGCATTGCGATATTTATGGGTACCAGGTATTCATGCAAATCGTTCATTAATTTTTTTGAGCAAACCTAAAAGATTAAAATCATAATTAAAATTTGAAAAATTCCCCCGGTATCTTTTATCAGATTTAAATAAGTCCTGTGGCTTATTTTTGCAGGATGGATAATCTGAAGCAGATAATTGAAAATTCAAGAAAAGAAATTGAGAATTTTTCTACAACCGATAACGACCAGGCAGAAGCCTTTCGCATAAAATTTCTTGGCACCAAAGGATTGATAAAATCCTTAATGCCGGAAATGAAAAACGTTCCGGCGGAAAGCAAACGTGAAATGGGACAGTTTTTAAATGACCTCAAACTGTTAGCAGAAAACAGGTACGAAGAATTGAAAAAGGCAACCAACGGTCAACAAACTACCCATGAGAGTTCGCTTGATCTCACTTTGCCCGGCAACATTTTACCGGTAGGGAGTAGGCATCCAATAAGCATTGTAAGAAACAGGATTATTTCAATTTTCCGGCGACTGGGTTTTGCCGTTGCAGAAGGTCCTGAAATTGAAGATGACTGGCACAATTTTACGGCGCTTAACTTACCGGAGAATCATCCTGCAAGAGATATGCAGGACACGTTTTATGTTTCGCAAAATCCAGACTGGATGTTGAGAACGCACACAAGTAATGTGCAAATACGGGAAATGGAAAAGGGCGTATTACCCATAAGAATTATTTGTCCCGGGCGCGTCTATCGCAATGAAACTATAAGCGCAAGAGCTCATTGTTTTTTTCACCAGGTAGAAGGATTATATATTGCCGAAGAAGTATCTTTTGCTGATCTCAAACAAACGCTTTATTTCTTCGTGCAGGAGATGTTTGGCGAGACTGTTAAGGTTCGTTTCCGGCCTTCCTACTTTCCTTTTACGGAGCCTAGTGCTGAGATGGATATCTCATGCCTGATTTGCGGAGGTACAGGATGCAATGTTTGTAAGCATACAGGCTGGGTTGAGATTTTAGGCTGTGGCATGGTACATCCCAACGTTATGGAAAATTGCGGAATAGATAATAATAAATACTCAGGATTTGCCTTTGGTATGGGCATTGAAAGAATCACTATGTTGAAATACCAGATCAAAGACCTGAGACTTTTTAGTGAGAATGACCTGCGGTTTTTGAAACAGTTTACCAGCGCTGTGTGACGAATTTTTGAAAAGAATTTTCCATCTTAACTCACCATGACAATTACCATTTGTATTTGCGGAGCAGGAACCATGGGCAGCGGTATTGCACAAGTTGCAGCGCAAAGCGGATTCAATACAATTCTATTTGACTTAGATCGAGCCGTTCTGGAAAATGCAAAAAAAAGCATTCAAAAAAATCTTGAGTTTTTAGTAAATAGAGAGAAAATTTCTACTGAAGAAAAGACCGAAATATTTCAACATATCCAATTTACCAATGATATTAAAGATTGTTTCAGCCAGGTAATCATTGAGGCAATTGTTGAAAAAGCAGATGCAAAAATTTCTCTCTTCAACGAACTTGCAAAATATAATAATGAAGAGACCATATTTGCAACTAACACCTCTTCACTCTCTGTTTCTGCTATTCAAAAAGAAATAATTTTTCCGCAAAGAGTTGTCGGCATGCATTTTTTTAATCCTGCCTATATTATGAAATTGGTAGAAGTGGTAAAGGGTGAACAAACGAATGATGAAATTGCAAATACTATTTACAACATTTGCAAGGAAATGGGCAAGACACCTGTTATGTGCAAAGATTCACCGGGTTTTATTGTGAACCGAATTGCACGACACTACTATCTTGAGTCTCTAAAAATTGTTGAAGACGGAATTGCATCGTATGAAGATGTTGACAAAATTCTGGAAGCTTCTGGTTTTAAGATGGGGCCATTCAAATTAATGGACCTTATTGGTATGGATGTAAATCTTGCTGTTTCCCAAAGCATGTATGATGCATTTGACAAGGCAGAACGTTTTATTCCATCTGCACTACAGGAAGAAAAAGTAAAGAAGGGCGAACTGGGAAAAAAAACAGGTAAAGGATTTTACGATTACAAAAACACAAACACTTGATAAATCGTTTTGTTAGCTTGCATTGAAAATCTCCTGCCATTAAATCGTATATCTTTTGACAAGTAATCCAGATAAGAAAAATAAAAAAATCCTGGTAACGGGCGCCGCAGGCCTTGTAGGTGGAGAATTACTCAGGCAGTTATTAGATGAAGATTATAAGGTTACGGCAATCTATAATTCAACCCCTCTTGACATAACACATCCAAATTTAACATCGGAGCAATGCGACATTCTCGACATAACGAGGCTTCATGAAGTTATGCAGGGCGTTAGCCATGTCTATCATTGCGCGGCTATTGTTTCTTTCGAGAAAAAAGAAAAATACAGGCTATTAAAAATAAATATTGAGGGAACGGCTAATGTTGTAAATGCCTGCCTTGATGCAGGAGTTGAGAAATTGATTCATGTGAGTTCTGTATCGGCATTAGGTCGCATACGCAACGGCGAGGTTATAACTGAAAAGATGAACTGGACAGAAGAGACCAGCAACAGTATTTATGGAAAATCAAAATATCTTGGGGAAATGGAAGTATGGCGGGGAACGGGCGAAGGCCTCCACGCCGTAATTGTATGCCCGTCACTTATTCTTGGAGGAAATAACTGGGATAGCGGTTCGTCAGCAGTGTTCAAGTCTGCATGGAATGAATTTAAATGGTATACTGAAGGAGGGGGTGGATTCGTTGATGTAAGAGATGTGGCTAAAATCATGATCTTGTTAATGAACAGCGAAATAACAAATGAACGTTTTATTTTAAGCGGTGAAAATTTATCTTACAGGCACGTGTTTACCTCGATAGCAAAATGTTTTAATAAAAAACCGCCTCATAAAAAAGTAACTCCTTTTATGACAGAAATCGTTTGGAGACTTGAGGCGCTGAAGGCGGCCTTTACCGGAAAGAAATCTTTACTTACTAAAGAGACAGCGCAAACCGCTTTGACCACGGTACAGTTCGACAATAGTAAAATTCTAAATGCATTACCGGGATTTCATTTCACGCCGATTGCCGAGACTATTGAACACACATGTGAAACTCTTAAAAAACAATATCATCTTAAATAATTATCCCTTTTGAAATCTTATCTATGAAAAAAAATCAAATCAATTATCCGGCATTTTCCAAATTTTTTATACAGGGTAAAAAAATATTCGTTGGCTTAACAGCAGTTTTTATTTTTTGCCTTTTTACTTCCAACACAGTTTTCTCGCAACAAACTTATTATACTGTAAAGGGACAGGTGATTGACAAAAACACCAAAGCTCCGTTACCGGGTGCTTCCGTATTTGCGCAAAATACTACGTTTGGAGTAGCCACGGATGCTGAAGGCAATTTCACTATTAAACTACCAACAGGAGGCTACCTGCTTGTAGTAACATTTACAGGATATGAAACAGAATCTATTCGCATAAGTAACAGCGGTACACAAAATGACAATACGCTAATTGAAATGAGTGCACAGCAAAAATCACTCGAAGAAGTATCGGTCGCGATAAGCAATGAAGTAAAAAACGGTTGGGAGAAATACGGCGTTTTCTTTACACATAATTTTGTAGGCCAAACGAAATTTGCGAAACAGACACTCATTAAAAACCCTGAGGTGTTGCATTTTTATTTTAGTAAAAAAAGAAACAGGTTAAAAGTTTTGGCAACAGAACCACTTAGAGTTGAAAATTTTGCGCTGGGATATGTGCTGAAATTTGCAATTGATTCCTTCACGTATGAATATAATACCAATGCCAATTTATTTGTAGGTTACCCGCTCTTTGAAGAAATACAAGGAACTCCCGAGCAACATGAAATGTGGGCAAAAAACAGGGCTTTGGCTTACAAAGGATCCATGCTTCAATTTATGAGAAGTCTTTTCAATCGTACTCTTACAGAAAATGGATTTGAACTCCAGTACATCGTAAAGAACAATGACGAGGAAACGACTATTCCGTTGCAGAACCTCTATGGTGCTCTCAATTACGAAAAAGACGACAGTACCAATACGGTTGAATTCAGGCCGAACCAAACAAGCGTTGCAGTGATATATAATAAAGCAAAGCCGGAGCAGGCGTATCTCGATTTTGATCAGACAGCCAACAAAGATTTTCAAATCTCTACTTTACTTTTTGCCTCAGGCGAATCCATAGTTATAGAACAGAATGGCTACTATTTTGATCAAACAGATATTACGACAAACGGTTATCTTGGCTTTAAAAAAATAGGAGATATGTTGCCTTATGATTATTCAGATGAATAAGTTGATGAGCGATGTGATAGAATTCATGAAAGGGAACCCAACGTTGCAAAAAATTGTCTAATATTTTAAATTGGAATATTTTTGATTTTTGCATCGTACATAATCAACGATCAACTTTTAGCCGCCAGCCCTTTTACCTTCTCCCATATTTCGGGTAGCCTCTTGATCAAAACAAGCTCTTTTCTTTTACTATAAAATTCCTGGATGGGTGTTCCCCAATAAGACTTATTGCCTTCTATACTTGAAGTGATTCCTGCCTGTCCCATTACCACAGCATTGTCACCAATGTTGATTGTTTTGTTTACACCTACCTGCCCCCAAAGGATCACACCGTTGCCTAAAGTAGTGCCACCTGCAATACCCACTTGTGCAGCAATAAGGCAATTTTTTCCCGTGATTACTTCATGACCAAGATGCACAAGATTGTCAAGCTTGGTTCCTTTTCCTATTACGGTGGCATCGCTTACTCCACGGTCAATAGTACAATTGGCACCTATTTCAACATCATCTTCTATTATCACTTTTCCGCAACTTTGCATTTTCTTATACCACACTTCCCTGTTCTTTTTTGTATTCATATAAAATGCATCACTCCCTATAACCGTTCCTGAATGTATCACCACGTTACTACCAATCACTGTGTGATCATAAATGGAAACATTAGGATGAATGATACAATTATCCCCGATGGTTACGTCATTGCCTAAAAATACATTGGGCATTATTATGGTGTTTTTACCAGTGATTGCCGAATCGCTTATCATTTTCTTTGATGGAGCAAAGGGAAAAAAATGATTTACAATTTTTAAATATGCTTCGAAAGGATCATCGATAATGAATAATGTTTTTCCTGCGGGAACTTCTGTTTTCTTATTAATGATAATAAAAGTCGCAGCACTGTTAAGGCAAGTCTCATAATACTTTGGATGGTCAACAAAAACAATATCTCCATCCGTGACTTTGTGAATTTCATTGATACCTGTTGCTGATGTATTTTTATCGCCGGCAATTTCGGCATTGATAAATTGTGCTATCCATTGTGCAGAAACCGGGGAAGGAAATTTCATAAAATTGATTTGTGCTCAAAGATAAAGATTGCAGTTTGCAAAGATTTTTAAATGGTTTTCAAAAAAAATTATAAAAAAATTTCGCCGGAAGAAAAAGTAATTTTTGATGCAGAATTATTCGATAATAAAATTGAAAGCAATTGATTTTTAGACACACAAAAGAGTACATGAAAAAAAATTCCTTTTAAACTCTTGTGCAGCGCGGGTTTCTATAGGTTACTAAAAGGAGCTCATTTATTTTCTGCAAAAAAAGGTTAATAAAAAAGCTCGCAGGTAAAAAAAACATCTCAAAAAACCCCGTCCTTATCCACAACTCATTTTAGAATGTTGATAAAATAATGCATAAAAATTTTCTACTTAGAAGAATTTATTTTTAATATTGTGTAGGAAATTTATTTTCCTGTACTTACTAACCCATCAATATAACAAAGCCCGTGCATTTTTAAAGACGGGCTTTATTATTTTTATCAACTCATCCGGCATATTTACTTTTGTTTTTTTTGAAAATTATTCTGTTGTATAAATATTTTATCATTCACAAACCATTCAATGTTCTTTCACAGTTCACTTCACAGGAAGGAAAAAAAACATTAAAAGATATTTTTGATGTGCCGGCAAATGTATATCCCGTGGGGCGGCTCGACTATGATAGCGAAGGTTTACTCATACTAAGCGATGACAAAAAATTAAATCATTTTCTCCTTAATCCTTTTCACGAACATGAAAGAGAATATTGGGTACAGGTAGAGGATATAATAACTAATGATGCGATAAAAAAATTAAAGGAAGGTGTTAGCATCAGTGTGAATGGCAAGATATATAAAACCAAATCCTGCGATGCAGCAATATTCCCGCAACCGCCTGAAGTGTCAGAACGAGTGCCTGCAATACGTTCAAGAAAAAATATTCCGGTGAGCTGGTTAAAGATAATTTTACATGAGGGAAAAAACAGGCAGGTGCGAAAAATGACAGCCTCGGTAGGATTCCCTACACTTAGGCTTATTCGTTACCGGATGGGAAAAATTACCATTGATAAATTACACCCCGGTGAAATGAAAATGCTATCTCAAAGAGAATTGTATAACTTGCTACAAATAAAAGGTAATTGACTATGTTAAAATCCATGACAGGTTTTGGAAGAGCCGAACAGACCGTAAATGATAAAACATTTTTAGTCGAAATAAAATCACTTAACGGAAAGCAACTCGAAATAAATTTGAAAATTCCACCGTTGTTAAAGCCTTACGAATTTGACATAAGAAATTTGCTCCAGGAGAATTTACTACGCGGTACTGTAGAGTGCCTTATTATTATAAAGCAAAATGGTTCATCGAAACCAGTGGTAATAAATACCGATCTTATTAAAGCCTACTATAGCCAAATAAGCGGGCTCGCAACAGAACTCGATATCGATACCAATTCAGTATTGAGCGCACTGCTGAGATTGCCAGAAGTAGTGTCACCTAGCAATGAAATTCTCGGCGAGAGCGATTGGGAAGAACTCAAGAAAGTATTGGATGCCGCAATAAAAGAATTGAACTACCACCGGACCGAAGAGGGCAAGTCGATTGATAAAGAATTGCGCCTTCGTATTAAGAATATAAATGCACAGGAAGAAGAAATATTAAAACTTGAGCCAAAAAGAAAAGAACGAATGAAGGCTGAATTGATTCAGCTACTGGAAGAAAATGTAGGCAAAGAGAATTACGATTCCAACAGAATGGAACAGGAACTTATTTATTATATCGAAAAAATTGATATAAGGGAAGAGCAGGTTCGGCTCAAAAACCATTGCGAATATTTTATAAATATTATGGATGAGAATGAGGAAGCGAAGGGGAAAAAACTTTCATTTATAATCCAGGAGATTGGAAGGGAAATAAATACTACGGGATCCAAGGCTTACGATTCTGATATTCAGAAATGCGTTGTTCTTATGAAGGATGATCTTGAGAAAGCAAAAGAACAAATTTTTAATGCGCTGTAATTATATCCGGCAGGGTGCATGACTGTAGTAAAGGATATTTTTTAGGCAACCCTTTACCTCTGCGGTAATCAAAGAAAACAAATTAATTTTGCGAAAAAATTATTTGAAAAAATTTATTCCGGTACTGCTGTTAACCTTAATCGCGGTGTCCTGTATTAAGATCGACCAGTTTGAAAAGACAGTGCAGATACCTTCAGGAAAATGGTTCTATAATAACGTTCCGTCTTTTACATTTCATATAGATGATACTTCATCTCTGTACAATTTGTATATAGTTCTCCGGCATACGGATGCTTATAATTATAATAATATCTGGCTTCGCCTTGGCACAAAATTTCCTACCGACTCCATGCGCTACCAAAATATAAATCTTGTACTTGCAAACGACGCAAAAGGATGGGAAGGTACCGGCATTGATGACCTCTTTGAAGTGAGAAAAAATATCAGCCGTGGGCCTATGAATTTTAGCAAGGCTGGTGATTATGTTTTTTCCGTTTCACAAATAATGCGGGAGAATCCTTTAGCAGATATTCTGAATGTAGGAATTCGTGTGGAAAAAGTAAAACCGTAATCATACTTAAGAACCAGGAAAGTTGCAGGTTACGTGGTTTATTATTTCCAATTGTAAAGTATATGAAATACTCAAAATCGCTTACAAACAATTTAAAAATAAAACGAGTTCGTACCATTTACATTTTGTATTGGTTTTTACTTACCTATATAATAGCCGCCCTTGTTTTCTGGTTCATCGCTCTTAATCGTCAAAATGTAGAAATAAGCCGCTATAGGCTTGACATGATTGATGTGGATGATGAAAATCATGACCTGAAAGAACGTAACATCCTGGATTCGCGAAGCAGGAAAACATCTCAATATCTTGGTGAAGGAATTGCCTTTTTTTTACTGATCGCTACAGGTGCAGTATTTGTTTTTAGAGCCATCAACAGGCAATTATATCAATCGCAACAACAGCAAAATTTTTTGATGGCTATAACCCACGAACTTAAAACGCCAATCGCAGTCACAAAACTCAATCTTGAAACTTTACAAAAACGTGCACTCAACCTTGAGCAGCAGCAAAAGCTCATAAGCACGACTATACAGGAAGCAAACAGGTTAAATGCACTTTGCAATAATATGCTGCTGACAAGCCAGATTGAGGCTGGTGGATATAAAATCGTACGGGAAAAAATTGACCTGGCGGAAATTGTGGAAACATGTGCTCATGATTTTATCGTTCGATTCCCTCATAGAAAAATCGAAACCGATTTGGGAGGTGAAACATTTATATACGGAGATGGCATGCTGCTGCAACTTGCAGTTAACAATCTTTTAGATAATGCAATTAAATATTCCGGCAAAGAGGACATAGTTTTGTTAAGAATTGATAAGACAGCAAAATTTTTAAGACTAAAGATCATTGACCAGGGCCCGGGAATCTTACCTTTTGAAAAAAGAAAAATTTTTGAAAAATACTATCGGGGTGCCAGCAGGCAAACAAAGGGCACGGGGTTAGGTCTTTATCTCACCAATAAGATAGTGGAACAACACGGGGGACACATTAGTATTACAGATAATCTACCTCATGGGAGCATTTTTGAAATAGACTTTACAGCACTAAAAAATTAACCAATCATACTTAAGTTTTATGCAACAAAAACAACTCTCGATTCTTCTTGTGGAAGATGAAGAAAATTTACAGGATGCCCTCACGTTAAATTTTGAGATGGAAGGTTATGAAGTAACATCCGCTTACGATGGAGCCGCAGCGCTGAATGCGGTGCAAAACGAGTATTTCGATCTAATTGTTCTTGATGTAATGTTGCCGGAAATTGATGGATTAAGTGTTTGTGAAAATATACGTCTTACTAATAGCGAAATTCCTATACTAATACTAAGTGCAAAAAATAATAGCGGAGACCGCGTTTTAGGATTGAGAAAGGGCGCAGATGATTATCTCACAAAGCCTTTTGACCTTGAAGAATTATTGATACGGGTTAATAAACTTATCAATAAAAGCCAACGTATTTCAGCGAAAGAGCAAATTACAGAGATATATGTTTTTGGGCAAAATAACATCAATTTTAGAGCGCTTGAATGCACTAACGTGGAGGGTGAAAAGATTGCACTCACCAAAAAAGAAGCTATGTTGCTCAAGTTGCTTATAGAAAATAAGAATGAAGTAGTAACCCGGGAAAAAATTCTGCAGGCCGTTTGGGGCTACAATGTTTATCCTACCACCAGAACGATTGATAATTTTATTTTGAGCTTCCGTAAATATTTTGAAGAAGATAGCCGCAACCCGAGGTATTTTCATTCTGTGAGAGGACTCGGTTATAAATTCACCGACAACTAAATTTCCGCTTTAGCACATTGCTTATCGAGCAGCGCTACAACTTCTGAAGCTTTTTCATACACATCTTTTAAGTGATTTGAGTTAGTCGGTGGCGCATATACATTTAATTCTATCTCATCTAATAAAGAAGATAGACGCAGACTGGTACCAAGTCCCACATTGCATTTATCTAATTCTTCTGTGAGTCTTTTTTTTGTAAGCTCTTCCGTTGGTACTTTAAATTTAGCTGCCAAATATTTCTTAAGAGAAATATCAAGAACCTGGTAAAACTCATTCTCGTTATCCTCCATCAATTTGGTATGTGCCTCGATCAGCGGGTTTTCAGGAATTACAAATTCATCTGCTTCGTCTTCTTCAGATAGGGCTGTATCCTCGATTGCTGGTGAAGTTGTTTTTAATAATTCCTTTTTCTTTTTTTCGATAGAGTTTCTGCGGACAGTGACGAATATAAATGCTGCAAGCAATCCGAAACCGGCAACAAGGTAAAAACCATATTTCGCCCACATACCATTCCCTGCATCTGCCGCCTTTACATTTTTAACATAAGTACTTTGTGGATTTCCTTTTCCCCGGGTAACGGTGATTGTGAGGGGATGCGTTTGCAATGTTCGATATTTTTCTGATGTAGGATCAAAAAAGGAAAACGAAACGGTTGGAATGGTGTAAGTCCCGGCCTTCGCTACTGTAAACGGATAGGTAAAAGTTTTTCCACCCTTCATTGGCACAGAAAATTTATCTATTTCATCGGTTACTTTCGCTTCGTAACTATCTATTCCATCGGGCCAGCTTAGTTTAGGCGCATTTATCAATTGAATATTCCCCTCGCCTTCAATATTTATTTTTACACTTCCTGCATCATCGGTAGTTATATTATTTTTTTCAAGAGAAGCGCTGATGTTGAAATTGCCTACAGCACCTTTAAAATCTTCAGGCCTATTTTCTTCAGGTAAAGGTTTAACTGTAATTTCAACAGGCTTACTTTTCAAGGTTACATGCTCTTCAACTACCGAGTTTTGGGGCGATGTTGAATTAGCGAAATCCTGCAACATATCAAAAAACATGTCACCCTTCTGCGTTCCCGCATAATCAGATTTAATAAAGGTTACCTTGTTGTCTGCAACTACAGGATCGAGTGTGATAGTTCCTGGCTGTAAAGGATACAATTGAACCTTGCGCAGCGTATATACATTATAGTCCCGCCCATTATACTTTTCGACTTTTACGGAATTATTGTTATTTATCTCAAGCTCACTTACTGAAAAGCCATTGAAAGAAGGCGCATTGGTTACAACGGACTCCGAACGGAGCCTTGTATATAGCTTATACGAAGCAACAATAGGCTCTCCGGTAAAGCAGTTTGCCTTGCTTACATCAAGTTTTATAAAGAGATTCTTTTGAACTTTATCATTAACATTCTCTCCTTTTTTGAGAATGTAATCATCAAACCGATGTACGGTAGGTTCCGTAGGAAAATCAAAATTCATATTTCCAAAAGGCGATAAAGAAGTGCTTCCTGAATTTGATGCCGAAGAATTGGACGAAGCATTAGTCACTTCAATATTTACAGGATCGGTACGATAGTCTTTCCCATTTACCCGTGCAGTCGCTGGCCCGATCACGTATTTACCTGTGCCCCGGGGCTTTAAATAAAAGCCTATCGAAATGGATTGATCGGTTTTCCCATTCACAATGCTCATACTGCTTTGTTGATTGGGGCCGCTTATTATGCTAAAATTTTTGAATGATGGAGGAATGATACTTTCGACATCGGGGGCATTCTCAACCGTAAATTGAATTTGGAGATAGTCATTTTTGCCAATCGTTTTATCCGGGCAAACTGCGGTAAATTTTATCTGTGAAAAGGAATTTTTACTTACACAAATCCCGCTAAAAAAAACCAAATAAAATAAAAGTTTGGCAGCGCTGGTTTGTAAAAGTTTCATCATCTATTCATCAATAATATTCAGTTACAAATTTACTCTTAAATGAAAAGGAATATTGGATGAAAAAATCAACCTGCTGTTAAAAAACTTTTAAAAGCAGCGTAGATTAAGGCATATCACCCGCTTGCGGCCTTATCACAATATCTTCAATGCAGGCCTGTGAAGATAAGTGGGAAGCAGCAAAAATCGTGTCTGCTATATCATTTACTTCTAAAATTCGCGAAGGTTCTACATCCGCGCCTTCCCATGAAGATGTATAAACCGCACCGGGATACACAGCCGTTACCTTAATATTGTACGGCTTCATTTCTTCCCTGAGATTTTTGCTAAAACCCATCAAAGCAAATTTACTTATACTATAAGAACCGCCATTGTTATATGCCTGCAAAGATGCAATAGAGCAAATATTAAAAATATGGCCCGCTTTTCTTTTCATCATGGACGGAAGTAACATCCTCGTTAAATGGTAGGCGCTGTATAAATTAACGGCTATCATTTTTTCGAGCACTCCCTCTTCTTCATTGTAAACACTTCCCGGTAAGAACTGCCCGGCATTATTCACAAGAATATCGATTGAAATGTTTTGGCTTAAAAGCCAGTTGCCAAATTCAACCACTCCTTTCTTTTCAGAAAGGTCTGCAACGAAATATTTAATAACAACACCAGGATGTAATATACTTATTTCACGTACCGTATTTGAAAGATCTTTTTCACTGCGTGCCCCTATAAATACCTGGTTTCCGGGAAGCGAGAATTTTTCAGCAATTGCTTTTCCAATACCTTTGCTTGCTCCCGTTACTACAATATTCATAGCCTGATTTCGTTGAATTAAAAAATTCCGTTAAGCGGCAAATTTAAAATATTAAATCTGAATGGGTTGGCTATGAAACGGCTGGCTGGCTCCCACAGAAAAAAATAAAGAATTGAAATCACTATAATGAGAGATTCATCTTCAAAATATCGACATCTTTTTTTCGACCTTGACCACACCCTGTGGGATTTTGAATCGAATGCAAAGGAATCTCTTGTAGAGCTTTATAAAAATTTTGAACTTGACCGCAAACTGATCATGCAGTTTGAAGAGTTTTACACTACTTACTCAAAACATAATACCATATTGTGGGACCGCTATCAAAAAGGCTACGTCTCCAGCGAAGATTTAAAATGGAAACGCATGTGGCGTACTTTGCTTGACTTTAAAATTGCTGATGAATCTTTGGCGAAAGAAATGAGTGCGCAGTTCCTTGAAATTCTTCCAACGAAAAAGAAAGTATTCGAATACACTTTTGAGATATTGGAATATTTGACGCAAAAAAATTATTCCATCCATATTATCACCAACGGCTTTGAAAAAACACAATGGAGCAAACTTAATAACTCCAACCTTTCGAAATATTTTGAGCATGTAATAACTTCAGAAATTTCAAATTCCGTAAAACCAAAGAAAGAGATTTTTGAATACGCCCTGAACAAAACGAAAGGAATTTTAGAAGAATCCATTATGATTGGCGATAATCCTGATGCAGATATTCAAGGAGCAATCAACGCAGGAATGGACACCATTTTTGTAAATCATATCGGTGCAAATTGCCTTTTGAAACCCACTTACACCATACACCACCTTAAGGAATTGGAATCTATTCTTTAAGAAGTGTTCCCGTTAAAGTAATATACAGTAGGCCTCTTTCAGCTATTTATTTTGAAATCATAATGCTCCTTCAGCAAAAGTATCTCCCTGGCTAAGATCCCCGGTTTGGTACCCTTTTTTAAACCAGTACATTCTTTGAGCTGATGTTCCATGAGTAAACGCATCCGGTGTTATCCTGCCTTGTGCTTCACGTTGAAGGCGGTCATCCCCGATAGCATTTGCGGCATTAAGCGCTTCCGAAATATCATTGGGATCAATTACATTTTTCATTTTTTGATCATAATGCGCCCAAACTCCTGCATAAAAATCGGCTTGTAGTTCCAGGCGAACAGAATATTTATTGTATTCTCCTTCGCTTACCTGTTGCCGTATACGATCCATTTTCTGAGTCATACCCAGCAGATATTGAACATGATGGCCTACTTCATGAGCAATTACATACGCCATCGCAAAGTCTCCGGAAGCATTAAATCTTTCTTTTAACTCCTGTGCAAAAGAAAGATCAATGTAGACATTGTGATCAGCGGGACAATAAAACGGGCCTGAAGCAGAACTCGCACTTCCACATCCTGACGTGGTTCCGTCTCTGAATAACACAAGTGTAGGATCGCTATAATTTCGGCCCATGTCTCCAAATATTTTGGACCACACATCTTCTGTATCGGCTAAAACTACTTTTACAAAAGAAGCTTCTTTGTCATCTTCCGCCTTTTGTTCTGCAGTCATTTCCTGCTGCTGGCCTTGCGGAAGTGCCTGCTGTAAATCATTTACATCTCCTCCACCTAACAGGAATTTTGCCAGCAAAAAAATAACACCGATTAATCCACCACCAACTGCTACGTGGCCACCTGTGATACCTCTGCGATCATCAACATTGGAGCTTTCTCTTCTACCTGACCATTGCATACTTGTGAGTTTTTAAAATTAAAGTGAATAAAATTCAAGGAAAGAAAATTTGATGCCATTATTTTATCTTCCTATAAACTGAGAAAATATTGGGAGTAATTGAAAAGTTATAATACCAGGACCCCTGAAGCCGTAAAAATTATTTCGTTTTTTGGTTCAGTTATTTTCGCTACTTCATCATCTGATTTGCCGGCATCTTTTGCATAATGCCTGAGCATCTCCACTGAGGTAGTTGTCTTTTTTGCTATTCCGTTTAACACGACTTCTTTACCGGCAATATTTTTAGGAACAAAAAATTTATAATCTTTAAATCGTATCATAATATTTTCCCCATCTTCTTTTGCAAGTTTCATCCAGCAGCCTTTTTCCTGGCACACGCTTACAACTTTGCCTTTTACATTTCCTTTAAATTGATCTTCAGATTCAAGTTTCTTCTCCAGTTCGACTACGCTTATCGCATCTTTGTTACTTACTTCGGCTCCGTAAACACTTCCTCTTGCGGCAGGTTTTACCTGGGCATAGGTGAATGCTGAAACAAAAACAAGGGACAACAGAATTATTTTTTTCATACACGGAATATTAAGAGACAAACTTAATAAAAATTACTCCTTTCCAAATATGAAATAGTTGAACAGATCATTTTTTAAAATGTGAACTGGCTGCATAAAATGCTAAATATATTAGTGTTGATAACTAATAATATCTATCTTTGCGCTTCTCATAACTTTACAACAATTTATCATTTTTAAATAATAATATGGCAACTACAGAAAAGGCTGCAGATAAAGCAGCCGAAAAAAATTCAGAGAAATTAAAGGCACTTAAGCTGACCATGGACAAGATTGATAAAGATTTTGGAAAGGGAAGTGTGATGATGATGAATGAACGTTCGCAGGAACCCCAGGCTGTAATTTCAACGGGCTCTATCGGGCTTGATGTCGCTTTAGGAATAGGAGGCTTGCCAAAGGGAAGAGTTGTTGAAATTTACGGGCCGGAATCTTCCGGTAAAACCACTTTGGCAATTCACGTGATTGCAGAAGCGCAGAAAAAGGGTGGAATGTGTGCCATAATTGATGCCGAGCATGCATTTGATAGCGTGTATGCAAGAAGGCTTGGCGTGGATGTTGACAATCTTTTAATAAGTCAGCCGGATTATGGTGAGCAGGGATTGGAAATTGCAGACAGGCTAATTCTTTCAGGAGCGTTGGATGTGGTTGTTATAGATTCAGTTGCGGCGCTTGTTCCCAAGAGCGAGTTGGAAGGCGAAATGGGAGATAGTAAAATGGGTATGCAAGCCAGGTTGATGAGCCAGGCTTTAAGAAAATTAACCGCTACCATAAGCAAAACAAATTGCTGTTGCATTTTTATTAACCAGCTAAGGGATAAGATAGGTGTAATGTTTGGAAACCCTGAAACGACTACCGGTGGTAACGCTTTAAAATTTTATGCATCCGTGCGCCTGGATATTCGTCGTATGGCTCAAATAAAGGATGGTGATGAATCAATAGGAAATCGTGTAAAAGTGAAAGTGGTAAAAAATAAAGTTGCACCACCATTTCGTATCGCTGAATTTGATATCATTTTTGGAAACGGTATTTCTAAAACCGGCGAAATAATTGATATGGGCGTGGAAATGGGGATTATACAAAAAAGTGGAAGCTGGTTTAGCTATGATACTACAAAGCTTGGACAGGGCCGGGATGCCGTAAAGCAATTGCTGGTTGATAACCCGGAACTCTCTGCAGAACTTGAGGGCAAGATAAGAGCAAAGATTGCAGAATTGAACGCCGCATAATTCGTTGCAAATATTTTATACAAAAGCCATCTTCGAAAGGGATGGCTTTTGTTTTGCATTTAATTTAAGATCTTAAAAATTTAATTTACTATCGGCAGGCAACCCTTTTATTATTAACTGCATTTGTACTTTTATAAATCATTGCAATATTGGAAATCTTTACATGGAAACGTCAGAACTGATTAATGAAGCGAAACAGGGAAGCGTAGCTGCGCAGAAATACCTCTTTGATCAGTGGGCAGAAAAAATGATGCTGGTATGCAGTCGCTATGTAAAAAGCAGAGAAGACGCAGAAGAGTTGATGCTTGACGGCTTTTATAAGTTTTTTAAAAAAATTTCTTCTTTTACTTACCAGGGAGATGCCGGGCTATATGTATGGCTTAAAAAAATTATGATTAATGAATGCCTTATGTTTTTGCGCAAGAAGAATGTGTTCAATATGGTAACCGAAGCCTCCGTTGAAGAAATCCCTCTGCAGGAAGAAGCACTCAATAATTTATCTGCAGAAGAAATTTTCAGACTGGTAATTCAATTACCCGTTGGCTATCGCACGGTTTTCAACCTTTATGTGATTGAAGGAATGACCCATAAAGAAATCGCACGTTTGCTGGGCATTTCAGAGGGAACTTCAAAATCGCAATTCAGCAAAGGAAAAATATTGTTACAAAAAATGTTGTTACAAAACGATATAGAATATGCAAAACGAAAATCCCAATAAAGATCTTCACTGGCAGAGCAAATTAGACCAATTGGAGAATTTGCCGGGTGAAACATTCAATAAAGAAGCATCGTGGGAGAAGCTTCACAGCCGGTTAAAAAAGAAAACCGGCAGCAGAAAAGTTTTTTGGTATTGGACGGCAGCGGCTTGCCTTCTGCTGGCGCTTCTTACTCCATGGTTTTTGTCAAATAAAAAAGAACCTGTTATAGTAAAAAATATTCCGGAGCAACAAAAAATTCAGTTTACAGCAGCCCGTTCTATTGCCCACGTATAACGATTCGACTTTGGTTACTGCCTCATTACCCGCGAAAAGGAAATTAGTCTTGGGTTCGATTAAGACCCACGAAATAATAAAGACTATAGTTGCTAATAAAATTTTGACGATAGAAAATGTTGGGATCGGGAAGGTTAGCGAAAATATTGTCAAGCCTGAAATATTCAACGCTGCTACAACACAGATTGATACAGAATCGGCCATCGTATCTCCTGTGGTGGAAAAGAAAAAACTACGTGTCGTGCATATAAATGAATTGGGCGACCCTATAGAAGAAATAGTGGTGGCACACAAAACTGAAAATCATTCTTTCCAATTGAAGTTTGCCAACCAGGAAGTTTATGTAAGTCCTTTGGGCGATTCCAGGAATCCCGGTGTTATTCTTTTAAAAGCTAAAAATTCTCCAAACTAAATAGAATGAAAAAAATAATTATTGTGTTGGTGCTTTTAGTAAGCGTCACTCCAGAACTTTGGGCCCAGTTGGGGGATAAAGCTGATAAGGCTTTTGAAATTCCGGAGGATATTATTATTGACAGGAGGTTTTATATTGACCTTGGCAAAGGCAACAAACTTGAGATAGAAGTTACTGACATGGCGGATCTTGATCGCATAGCCAATATGGATTCCCTGCTGAATATATTTATCACCGACATTACTCCCTTAAAGGACTCGCTTTCCAACCCGTTAACAGCAAAGCGCATAGATTATGTTACGGATGCGCAGGACAGAAAAAAAATAAGGCTTCAGCAATTCCAACCAAAGGGAGATAATTACCTGCTGAATAACGGAGACCTGTCATCTTTGAAAATAACGCAAGACACAATTAATATTATCGGCATTATTACCAATCCTCCAAAAGCTTTCCAGAAGATCAGTCTTACACATCCGCGTTATTACCACCTCCTTTTTTATCTTAATAACATTGGTGAATTAGCTGGATATATGAATGGAACAATTGGGGAAAAAATACACACAATCCAAGGCAATTTAAAGACGAAATGGCCCATTGTATTAGGTACCGGTTATCATTATCTTAAAAGAGATAAAACCATAACGGCTGATAAGCCGTACGGCCAAACTTCTGCAGGAACTGGTGATTTTATTACGGGGTACATAACTGTGAATGTTCAGAATTATAAGAATTATTTCGTTCCATCATTTAGTATTGGAACGAGGCTCACTTTATCAAACCGTGACCGATCTTTTAAATGGGAGCCGGGATTACTTTGGGAGCCGCATTTTCTTTTTGCCAGAGATACACTGGGAAAACTGAGGACATACCGGAATGACTTTCTCACCCTTACTTACGGGCAGGGCGGCACAACAGACCATAATCCCCAGAAAGATTTTGCATACAGTGCAGTTTTCTCTTTAGGTTATTTAATAAACAGAAACGGAGATTATTTTGAAAAAAATACTTTTAGACTTGGAGCAGGCAAACTGAAATTATTGAAAACCACTATTGAGCCTTCCATGTATTTTGATAATTTTTTTAAAGGTGTAACGCCGGGGATAAGGATAAGCCAGGCGTTCTAAATTTGCAATTCGACTTCAAAAAATGTGCAGGATGAAAACCCACCATTTTCCTTTATTTTTTTTTCTTTTAATTTTTTACAAGGCATCGGCCCAACAAATTATAAATCCTGCCGGGAAAAACCTTCTCCGCAATTGATGTTGACAATATTGTAAAAAAATTAATGGATAACGGGGAGGTAACCGGGCTATGCATCGGTATTGTCAATAATGATAAGCCGGTTTATATAAAAAGCTTTGGTTATAAAAACAAACCACGGGCTCAATTAAATGATACTGCAACTATCTTTTATGCGGCTTCTCTTTCAAAGCCGTTATTTGCTTATATAGTAATGCAATTGGTTGATGAAGGTGTTGTCGATCTGGATAAACCTTTATATACTTATCTGCCAAAACCAATACCTGAATATAAAAATTATGAAGACCTGGCAGGAGATAACCGCTGGAAGTTAATTACCGCAAGAGATTGTCTTGACCACACAACAGGCTTTCCTAACTGGCGACAGTTTAACCCGCATGATAACCAAAAGCTGGAAATATTTTTTACTCCCGGTGAAAGATTTGCGTATTCGGGAGAAGGAATCTATTTGCTGCAAATGGTTGTTGAAACTATCACAGGCAGAAGCCTGGAAGATTTAGCAGAGGAAAAAATATTTAAACCATTTGGAATGATAAGAACCAGTTTCGTCTGGAAACCATTATTCGAAAATGACTATGCAATTGGCCATGACATGAACGAAGATACATTGCCAAAAAATAAAAGAACGAATGCCAACGCAGCAGGATCTATGGAAACAACTATTGCAGACTTATACACGCTTTGTTGCCGCGGTATTGCAAGGAAAAGGACTTTCGCTAAAGTCAAAAAATAAGATGTTGTCTCCGCAAATTCATATTTATACAAAACATGAATTTCCATCTTTGAACAATGATACAACGAATGAATATAAAACTATAGATCTGTCTTATGGGCTCGGATGGGGATTGTTTACGAGTGTATATGGCAAAGCATTTTTTAAGGAAGGTCATGATGATGGTTGGGAACATTATGTGATTGCTTTACCGGGGAAAAAATTTGCCCTTATTGTTATGACCAATAGTTCCAATGGAGAAAGTATTTTCAATGCGTTAGTAGAAAAGATTACAGGTATTGTTATTCCGTGGCAATGGGAAGGATATACTCCCTATCGGGCAACAGTGAAATTACCCCGAGAAGTTTTGCAACAACTCACGGGTGAATACAATGGAAAATTAAAAGCAACTGTAACACTTGTGGATGGCCAGTTAAAAGTAAAATCGGAGACAACAGGTTTGCCCGAAACAAACTTATATGCAGAAAATGCTCATCATTTTTTTCTTAAGGTAATGAATACAGATATTGATTTTGTGAAAGATGCAAACGGAAAAGTAATAAAAGCGATAGTTGATGACGAGGGCGAACATTATGAATTGATAAAAGTTAGCAGTGCTAAATCTTCAAGCTCAGAAAAACAAGTTGAATCTGGCATTATATTCCCTAAGGACATTTTGTCTGCGTATTTAGGCAAATATGCATTAGCTGGTAATCCTAAAAGAATTATTCGTATAGAATTAGACAAAGATCACCTGGTTGCTAAAATCTCAGAGCAGGATATTGAAGAATTACTTTTTCAAACAGAAACAAAATTCAGGTTCAAAAATATAGCGGATGCCGAAGGTGAATTCATAAGGGAAGATGATAAAACTATTAAGTTAATAATTAAACAAAATGGAATTTTCCAATGGAATAAAATTAAATAATGAGAAATCGATTTTTTATTTCGCTCTCAACGCCGCAACACACTCAATATGATGCGTATGCGGAAACATATCAACCGGCTGTAATTTTTCAACAGAATAAACTTCATTTAGTAATTGAAGGTCGCGGGCCTGCGTTGCAACGTTGCAACTCACATATATGATTTTTGGTGAACGAATTTCTATCAGTTTGCTGATAAGTTTAGCATGCAGGCCGGCACGGGGAGGATCAACAATTACCACATCAGGCCGGCCATTAGTATTAAAAAAATCATCGTTACAAATTTCTATTACATCGCCGCAGAAAAAAGAGGTGTGATCCAAATTATTCAGCCTGGCATTTTCCTTCGCATCATTGATGGCTTCTTCAATCACATCCACACCAATTATTTTGGAAGCATCTTTACTCAGAAAAATTCCAATGCTTCCCGTACCGCAATACAAGTCGTAAATAATTTCGTTTCCTTTTAGCGAGGCAAAGTTCCTTACAACATTATAGAGTTTTTCAGCCTGTTTTGTATTGGTTTGAAAAAATGATTTTGGCGAAACCTTGAAATTATAATCACCCAACTTTTCTATCACGTATCCTTTTCCGAATGCAATTTTTGGATCAAGATCATAAATACTGTCATTCCATTTTGCATTGATGGTATATAACAAAGTGGTAATAGAGGGAACTTGTTCCAACAAAAAATTGCACATCCGCTCTCTTTCTTTCTCATCATCATGTCCAAAAACAAGGTTCACCATAAGTTCACCCGATTCGCAATTTCTAATAACGATATTTCTCAACCATCCGACATGATCTTTTATATTGTAATAGCTGTAATCGTTTGCCATAGCAAAATCACGGACACTGTTCCGGATTTTATTATTTATGTCATGCATTAGCCAGCATTCATAGATGTCAATGATTTTATCATACAGCCTGGGCACATGATATCCTAATGCGCCGCCTGGCCATTGATCATCTCCAAGATCTTTTAACTGTTGGTCGGGTAAATATTTTCTGTTACTGAAAGTGAATTCGAGCTTATTCCTGTAATGAATAATCTTATCTGAACCAATTATCGGCAGTACCGGTAAATCCTTAAGATGGCCTATTCGTTTAAATGCCTCTATAGTTTCTTGCTCCTTATATTCGAGTTGTTTTTTATAAGGAAGCATTTGCCATTTGCAACCTCCGCACACGCCAAAATGAATGCAAAAAGCATCAACTCTTTCTTTGCTGAACTCTTTTATTTTGATTGCCTTTCCTTCGCCCCAGTCTTTCTTATTTTTTGTGACCAGTACATCGGCTATATCACCGGGAACAGCCCCTTCTACAAAAATCACTTTTCCATCGACTCTTGCAAGAGCCTTACCTTCCGCGGCATAGCCAGATATGGCCAAATCTTCCAATACAAATTTCTTTTTCCGTTTCATTCGCCTTTTATTTACTCTTAAGTATCAAAGATTCAAAAGTAAAAATACTTCATGGCGGGTTAATTGAATTTTGGTGAAAATGTTAAGTATTTTAAATACTAAAATTTTTGTGCTCAATTTGAATATTTTTGTTGCCTATCTTTTATTGAATGAAAATATTTTTTAGCATTTCGGTTCTCCTGGTTTCTCTCACCAGTTTACATGCCCAGGGTTATAAGGTATCGTTACATACGCCCAACTACACAGAAGGAATTGCATATCTCACTTATTACTACGGTAAGAGCATGAATGTAGAAGATTCTGCTGCAATAAGTAATAAGGGTGTAGCTGTATTTCAAAAAAAAGAAACCCTGTTGCCGGGTGTGTATTCAATTGTTTTCCCGGGGAAAAATAAATTATTCGATTTTTTAGTTGGTAAAGAACAGGCAATTTCAATAGATGCAGATACCAGCGATCTTGTAAATAAAACAGTAGTAAAAGGATCTTCAGAGAATAATCTTTTTCAGCAATATCAAAAATTTATCGCGTCAAAAAGTGGCAGCTTGCAACAGGAACTTGCGGCCTTTAAAAATTCGAAAACAAAAGCCGACAGCGCTTTGCACGAAAAAAATTACAATCAGCTCAATGAAGAACTCGTCGATTACCGGGATAATATCATAAAGGAAAATCCTGAATCGATGTTAGCGGCTTTACTCAAAAGCATGAAGGAGCCACAGGCCGCAATGGCAAAGCCAGTTACACGAGAAGATTCTCTCAGCAATTACCAATATTACAAAAAGCATTATTGGGATGGAATTGACTTTACAGATGATCGCGTAATTCGCACCCCGTTCTTCCTGCCAAAACTTGAAAGATTTTTCAGGGAAGTTGTTATCACCTGCTCCTGACTCAATCATAAAAGAATCGGATTACCTGCTTTTAAGAGCGAGGACATCTCCTGAGATGTATAAGTTTTTGCTCAATTGGCTTACCGACGAATACATAAATCCAAAGTACATGGGCCAGGATGCAGTATTTGTGCACCTGTTTGAAAAATATCATTCAAAGGGTGTTTCATCATGGCTCAACGAAAAGCAAATGACCGCCATTTCAAACAGGGCTTATATGCTGATGTCTAATCTCATCGGAGAGCAAGCTGCTAACCTCGAAATGGTAGATACAACGGGAACAAAAAGGCCATTATATGATTTAAATGCTGTGTATACTATCGTAGTTTTCTGGGACCCAACGTGCAGCCATTGCCAGCATGAAGTTCCGAGGCTCGATTCCTTTTACAGGGCCAAATGGAAAGAGGAAGGTGTAAAAATGTATGCAGTACTTTCTGAAACCAAAGAACAGGACAAATGGAAGGAGTTCATTAATAAGAACAATTTGCAAAGCTGGGTAAACGTTTACCAGACTGAAGAGCAAAAGAAAGCAAATGACGAAGCCCAGAAACCTTCGTACAAACAACTTTATGATGTAACCCAGACTCCAACTTTATATTTGCTTGATAAAGACAAAAGAATAATAGCAAAAAAGCTGACTATTGATCAAATGGATGACGTGCTACAAATGAAATTGAAAAATAAAATAACGAGTGAAAAACCAACACAATAAGCTTTTCAGCGATTACCTAAAATTCAATTTTTAATTCTTCCCTTGAATTATTTATCGATTAATATTAATATCCTTTACGATGAAAATTCTGTATAATTTTCATCAGCTACTTAATTAAAATAATCTTTAATGAAAAAACTGATACTGCTACTTGCCCTTTTTTCTACTTCTTTTTTTTCTTATTCCCAGGCCTTATTTACTTATGGTAACAATGTTGTAAGTAAAGATGAATTTCTAAAAGCCTATAATAAAAATAAAACCACTGCTACAAATAAGGAACAGGCATTGAGAGATTACCTGGATCTGTACATAAAATTTAAACTCAAAGTGCAGGCCGCAAAAGAATTAAAACTGGATACGCTGCCAGCTCTCGAAGCCGATCTTCAAAATTTTCGTTCACAAATCGAAGACGGCTATTTAAAAGATAGCAGGCAGGTAGATTTGCTCACTGACGAGGCATACAATCGCAGCAAAAAAGATATTCATACTTCGCACTTTTTTGTTGCTATAAATAGTAAAATGCAACCAGCCGATACCATGAAAGCCTATAAGGCAATTATGGAAACTTATAATGAACTCAAAAAGGGAAAAACAAATTATGAAGATATACTGGCAGAAATAAAAGAAGAGTTAGCACCAGTGCAGGGGAACGATCTTGGCTTTATTACAGTCTTTACGCTTCCTTATGAATTTGAAAATATAATATATAGCTTAAAACCCGGTGAGGTAAGCAAGCCGTATCGTTCCAAAAAAGGATGGCATATTTTCAAAAATGAGGAGGAAAGGCCGGCTGTGGGTAAAATAAAAGTTGCGCAGATTTTATTTGCGGTACCTGGAGCAGGGAATAATGTTTTGAGAGACCGCGCAAAAAATTTGGCGGATTCCGTTTATAAGGCGTTGGAATCAGGAGCAGACTTTAGTGATATGGCAAAAAAATACAGCGACGATAAAATGACCTATATGAACGGAGGGCTTATGCCGGAATTTGGTGTTGCAAAATATGATGGTGGCTTTGAGAAAGTTGCCTTTTCGTTGAAAAAAGATGAAGACGTATCAGAACCCTTTCAAACAGAATATGGCTATCATATTTTAAAGCGTATCTCACTATCACCCATACCTTCAAATAAAGAAAACGGGGCCTATATGTCTGCATTAAGACAGGAAGTTTTGAACGACAGCAGAATTGAAACAGCCAAAGAAAAGTTTTTGAAAGAAATTAAAAGCAGAACAGGATACAAAAAGAACAGCGGAATTAATGAAACTGCTTTATGGAAAATAACAGACAGTTTTACCTTGGCAAACAAAAAACTTGCTACAGGAAATCTTAATAACAAATCAATTCTATTTTCTTTTAATGATAATAATAAAGTAACTGTTGGCGACTGGTTGCAGTATGCAAAAAGGACGAAAGAAAACACTCAGCCTCCTAATACTCCATCTTACCCGGAATTGATGAATACCTATGCAGCGGTTACTGCCACTGAGAACTATCGCAAAAGGCTGCAGGATTTTAATCCCGATTTTAAATACCAGTTAAAAGAATTCAAAGAGGGAAACATGCTGTTTGAGATCATGGAAAGAAATGTATGGTCTAAAGCTTCATCAGATACTACAGGATTGCTAAAATATTACGGTCAACACAAAAATGACTACCGGTGGGGTTTAAGTGCCGATGCAATTTTATATTCCTGCGCCAATCCAACAATAGCGAAGAACGCCACCGGGCAAATTCAGCAGGGCCGCCAATGGAAAGATGTAATGAGTGAAAACCCAACGCAAATCCAGGCTGATTCGGGGCGATATGAACTGGGGCAAATACCCGTAGTTGAGAGAACTAATTTTACAGCCGGGCTTGTAACAGCACCTGTTACAAATACCAGCGATGGTACTACCGTCTTCGCACAAATCATAAAATTATATCCCGCCGATCAGCAAAGAAACTTTGAAGACGCCAGGGGTCTTGTTATTAACGATTATCAAACGTTTCTTGAACAAAAATGGATAGAGCAATTAAAGAAAAAATATCCTGTGAAAGTGAATGAAAAGGTTTTTCAGTCACTGTTATAGACCCGCCCGCTATCAGGAGAAAACTTTTTGAGCAAAAAAGTAAGGCCTATTGGGGAATCTTTTCCTGTTAGCCCTTGTTTTAAATGCAAAATATAAGTTATTAAACCCTGCGCATGAGTCTATACCAATTCTTTTACCACATTGGCTACTACATGTGGCTTTCCCAAAGTATAATAGTGAAGAACGGGTACTTCGGACTTTTTGAGTTCTTTTGATTGAAACAACAGCCATTCTGTGCCTACAATTTCTACGTCAGCATCAGTTTTGCATTTCATGATTTCATTGCTAAGATCTGTAGGTATCTCCACATTAAATGTACGCGGCAATACTGATAGTTGCTTCCTCGAAGTAATAGGCTTAAGGCCAGGAATTATTGGAACCTGGATGCCCGCATTCCGGCATTTTTTTACAAAATCAAAATACTTTTTATTGTCAAAAAACATCTGAGTAGTTATATAGTCTGCTCCCGCATCAACCTTCATTTTAAGATAGCGGATATCGCTGTCCATGTTTGGTGCTTCAAAATGTTTTTCCGGGTAGCCAGCCACGCCAATACAAAATTTGGTTTTGTAACCATCTCGAATATCTTCTTCCAGGTAAATTCCATTATTAAGATTTACTGCTTGCTTCAGCAGGTCGATGGCATAAGAATGGCCATTTTTTTCAGGCTCAAAAATTGTTTCATTTTTAGCGGCATCTCCGCGAAGCAAAAGCACGTTATCAATACCGAGAAAAGCAAGATCAATTAACGCATTTTCAGTCTCCTGGATATTAAAACCGCCGCAAATTAAATGAGGTACTGCATCAATCTTGTAATGATTCATAATAGCAGCACATATCCCTACGGTACCTGGCCTTTTTCGCACTTCTATTTTATCGAAAGTGCCATCAGCCTTCTTTTTAAAAACCTGCTCACTACGGTGATAAGTTACGTTAATAAATGCAGGGTTAAATTCCATCAGGGGATCCAGGTGGTTATATATTGATTCTATTGTTTTACCCTTTAATGGCGGAAGAATTTCGAACGAAATTGTGGTATCCTTTGCCTCTTTTATATGGTCGGTGACTTTCATTTTAAAAAAATAGATGCAAACATAAACCCAAAAAGCCAATAGGCAAAAAGTCAATTCAATCAGCAATGACGGTACATAAATTGGCAATGGTCAATAGGCCAATACGATACTTTAGCTCAATCACAAATAACTCTAAATATTCGAAAAGAATATGTTGGCAAGTTCCTTAACATTCATTCGCTTATTTTTGTTGAAATACTTCTGTTTTGAATCAAACTATATTCGCCAAAGACCTTGTAAAATACTACGGAAAGCGGGCTGTTACCAATAATGTTTCTTTCCAGGTGGGGCAGGGTGAGATTGTAGGCTTACTTGGACCTAACGGGGCCGGTAAAACTACCTCATTTTACCAGGTGGTGGGCCTGGTAAAACCTGATGAAGGAAAGGTCTTTTTAAACGATCTCGATATTACAAAACTACCGATGTATAAAAGGGCTAAAATGGGCCTTGGATATTTGCCGCAAGAAGCGAGCATATTCAGAAAACTTACAGTAGAAGACAATATTTCTGCTGTACTCGAGATGACTAAGCTTTCCAAAAGAGACCAAAAAGAAAAGCTGGAATCACTTATAACCGAATTTAACCTGGGCCATGTTAGAAAAAGCAATGGCGATGTGTTGAGCGGAGGGGAGAGGCGCCGTACTGAAATTGCACGGGCATTAGCCGTTGATCCTAAATTCATTTTGCTTGATGAACCCTTTGCGGGGATAGATCCCATAGCAGTAGAAGATATACAGAGTATTGTAACGAGATTAAAATATAAGAATATAGGGATACTTATAACAGATCATAACGTAAATGAAACCCTGTCAATTTGCGACCGTGCCTACCTGCTTATCGAAGGGAAAATTTTTATAGAAGGAACGGCTGAGCAACTGGCGAAAGACGAACAGGTGAGGCGATTATACCTTGGCCGTAATTTTGAATTAAAGAGAAAAGATTATTTGCATACAGATGCCATGAATTAATCCTCAGTAAATTTTCGATTCGCTCTTAATTCCAGTAATATTACCTAGCGGCTGAGATTTACTTAGATACTTCTAAAAAAACCGTTTGACCGGAAATTTCTTTTCCTCAATAAATTCAAAAAAATATTAGACATTAAAGAATAAAGCAATTTATTATCTTGCCTTACGATGAAATTATTAAGCCCGGCCATATCACGTTTAGCAAGATTGCGTTTATGGGGTGTACAAAACTGGATTGATAACCCGGTGGCCGTGCAAAGAGATGTACTGCAGCACCTGGTAACACAAGCTCAATACACGGAATTTGGCAGGAAGTACTCTTTTTCAAAACTTTTCACGGTAAAGGATTTTAAAAAAAGCGTGCCCATCCATGAGTACGACGATATAAAACCCTACATCAAGCGCATGATGAATGGCGAAGAGAATATTTTATGGAACACTCCCATTAATTGGTTTGCTAAAAGTAGCGGAACCACCTCGGAGAAAAGTAAGTTTATACCTATAAGCGAAGAAAGCCTTAAAGACACACACTTCAAAGGTTCTAAAGATGTACTTACAAATTATTATAAGAATTTCCCTGATAGTGACTTACTCACCGGTAAGAGCCTCGTAGTGGGCGGTAGCCACCAGGTAAATAATTTTAATGAAGAAATACAGTACGGCGATCTGAGTGCGGTGCTTATGCAGAACACACCATTCTGGGGCCATTGGATTAGAACTCCTGAACTTAGGATCGCTTTGCTGGATGAATGGGAAAGCAAAATTGAACAACTGGCTCAAACCACCATTAATGAAAACGTAACATCCATGGCAGGCGTTCCCACTTGGACAATTGTATTGATAAAAAGAATTCTTGAAATTTCACAAAAAGAAACCCTCAAAGATGTTTGGCCGAATCTTGAGCTATACATACATGGTGGAGTATCATTCACTCCTTACCGTGATCAGCTTCGTAGATTAATAGGCGCACCCATAAATTATCTCGAAATCTATAACGCAAGCGAGGGATTTTTTGCTGCGCAAAATATGCCTGATGATGATGGTATGCTCCTGTTTACAGACAATGGTATATTTTATGAATTTATGCCTGTGGAGGAATATGGCAAAGATGGCGCAAAGACCATTGGTCTGAAAGAAGTTGAATTATACAAAAATTATGCTTTGGTAATAAGTACTAATGGGGGCCTATGGCGGTATCTTGTTGGCGATACTGTTCAATTTACATCGCTTCGTCCTTTTAAAGTAAAGGTAACAGGCAGGCTGAAGCATTACATGAATGCCTTTGGAGAGGAAGTGATTGTGGAAAATTCGGATAAAGCAATTGCAATAGCCGCGGCAAAAACCGGCGCTGTCGTTAGCGATTATACCGCAGCGCCTGTATTCTTTAGTGAGAACGAAAACGGCGCTCACGAATGGTTAATCGAGTTTGACAGATTACCCGATGATATTAATGATTTCACTTTAGCTCTTGATACAGCATTAAAGTCAGTAAACAGCGATTATGAAGCAAAGCGTCATCGTGATATCGCTTTGCGCCTGCCTATAGTTCACATTTTGAAATCGGGAACTTTTAGAGAATGGCTAAAAAGGAAAAGTAAATTGGGTGGTCAGCATAAAATACCCAGGTTGAGTAACGACAGGGATTTAATAGAGCAAATTCTTAGTATAAAAAATTCCTAAGCAAACAAAAGTGCAAATAAATATTATAACAATAACAGACTTAGATTATGGCACTATTAGAAAATAAAGTTTCGATCGTAACCGGCGGCAGTCGTGGAATTGGCGAAGCAATTGCGCTAAAACTTGCGGAAAACGGCTCACACATTGCATTCACATACCTGAGCAGTGATGATAAGGCAAAAGCCCTGGAAGAAAAATTAAGAGCTTTTGGCGTTAACGCAAAGGCTTATAAAAGTGATGCCGGCACCTACGAAGATTGCGAATCGATGGTAAATGATGTAGTTAAAGAATTTGGGACGGTAGATATTTGCGTGAATAATGCAGGAATTTCAAGAGACAATTTATTGCTTCGAATGACACCTGCACAATGGGATGAGGTAATGACTACCAATCTTAAAAGTGTTTTCAATATGACAAAGCAAGTCATTCGACCAATGATGAAAACCAAAAAAGGAAGCATCATAAATATGAGTTCAATCGTTGGAATGAAGGGCAATGCCGGCCAAAGCAGTTATGCAGCAAGCAAAGCAGGAATAATCGGCTTTACAAAATCTATCGCTGCAGAACTCGGCAGCCGTAATGTAAGGTGTAACGCAATTGCTCCCGGATTTATAGAAACCGACATGACACATTACTTAAAGGAAGGAGAAGCCGCTAAATCTTTTCTTGAGAAAATTCCTTTAGGCCGTTTTGGACAAGCAAGTGAAATTGCTGATGTGACTTTATTTCTTGCAAGTGATATGAGTTCTTATATCACAGGACAGATAATAAGTACCTGCGGCGGCTTGAATATGTAAGAGCAATATTTTTCGAAGATTAACGTAATAATAATCCGCTGATACTTTTTTTCCCGTTTAAGTATTTTAAATTTGCGCCCTTAGATGACAAAAAAAATCATTACCATATTTTTTCTCACCGTTTTCCTAATACCCGTGTTACCACTCAGGCAAGTAGGGCAGTTAATTGCCGGCGCCACCATGACTGAGGAACTTCCGGAAACCGGTTCATCGAAATCTGCTACTGGCACTATGGATGCAAAATGGTTCCTTATTTCAAGCGGCTACGGTAATAATAATGGTTTCGATCTTACAAGCCAATATCAATATATTCACTTTTCCGAAACGCTTCCTTTCCTCCTGGCGAGCGACGTTCAGACCCCACCTCCGAATAACTTTTGCTAGTTTTCTTTATGATGATTGTTTAGCTGTTACTTCTTGTACCAGGTAAATGATATTATTATTTACACAAAAATTAAATTCATGCAAAAGATTTTAAAAAATTTTGGTGCAGATATGTCTGCATCAGTAGTGGTATTTTTAGTTGCCTTACCCTTATGCCTGGGTATTGCACTGGGTTCAGGCGCGCCAATGTTTGCAGGTATTATTGGAGGTATTGTAGGTGGCATTGTTATCGGCTCATTGAGTGGTTCTTCTTTAAGTGTGAGCGGGCCCGCGGCAGGCCTTACAGTTGTGGTAGCAACCGCTATTCTTAAACTGCCTTCTTTTGAAGCATTCCTGCTTGCTGTTGTAATTGCCGGAGTGTTCCAGGTTCTGTTGGGATTTTTTAAAGCCGGAATTATAGGTGATTATATTCCTTCTTCAGTTATTAAAGGGATGTTGGCCGCTATAGGTCTTATTCTAATCTTAAAACAAATACCACATTTAATAGGCTACGATGCAAATTTTGAAGGTGACGACTCATTCATACAAGCCAATAAAGAGAATACTTTTAGCAGCTTGATTGAATCACTAAGGCAGAGTGCGCCACTTGCTATAATTATTGGTGTTATTTCATTACTTATTCAAATCGTATGGGATAAATTTCTTGTAAAAAAGGCAAAGGTCTTTCAAATGATCCCGGCTCCATTGGTAGTGGTTGTATCTGCTGTGTCAATAAACATGCTATTCATAAACAGTGGCCATTCATGGTCATTACAAAATGGACACCTCGTTGCCATTCCGGTTGCAAACTCTGTGAATGACTTTGTCACTTTTTTCAAATTTCCTTCTTTCGAATTTTTGCTTAATCGAAATGTGTGGATCACTGCTTTTACTATTGGCCTTGTTGCGAGCCTTGAAACTCTCCTGAGTATTGAGGCAGCAGATGAATTAGATCCATATAAACGAGTAACACCCACAAACCGGGAATTGAAGGCGCAGGGCATAGGGAACATCTGCTCCGGATTAATAGGTGGCTTACCACTTACTTCGGTAATTGTAAGAACCTCCGCCAATGTAAATGCGGGTGCAAAGTCAAAAGTATCTGCTATTATGCACGGTTTATTTCTCTTGTTAAGTGTAGCACTGATACCAAATTTTCTTAACCTGATTCCTCTCTCCGCGCTGGCTGCTGTTCTCATTTATATCGGTTTTAAACTTGCTAAACCGGCAATCTTTAAGGCATTTTACAAAAAAGGGTTCGACCAATTTTTACCTTTCATAATCACCATTGCAGCTATTTTATTTACAGATCTTCTTTCGGGGATAATAATCGGAATCGCTGCGGGGTTGTTCTTTTCTTTCAGAAGCAATTTTAAAACTGCAGTTTTTGTTGTGCATGACAGCAATAAATATTTATTCAGGCTTAGAAAAGATGTATCGTTTTTGAACAAGCCCATTTTAAAGAATAAGCTTGAAGAAGTACCTGCAGACTCAGTCGTATTAATCGATGCCTTGCGTGCAGACTTTATTGACAGGGATGTTATAGAGGTCATCAATGATTTTATGAGACACGCTCATCTTAAAAACATAAAAGTGGAAATAAAGAAGAGTGTACAAAAATCAATGCACCACCATTTTGAAGATGATTACGATATTACGGTACAGGAAATAGAAAGGCAGGAAATTAAGATATCCTCTTTGCATCAAAATCAAAGTGTATAGGTCTTTAGTTTTCTTTTATTTTAAGAAAATTCCCGAAATCTGGTTTTTTTTTATTCATTTTAATTAAAATATGTTTTATGACTTCATACGGAAAACTTCTTGCAAAAAATAAAGAATGGGCAAAGAAGCAAAAAGAAATTGATCCTAAATTTTTCAAAAGATTATCTGCTCTGCAAACCCCTGAATTCTTATGGATTGGCTGCAGCGACAGCAGGGTTCCGGCTGATAAAATAACGGGTACGCAACCCGGTGAAATATTTGTGCACCGGAATATCGCCAACATGGTAGTTAACACCGATGTAAACCTTTTGAGTGTGTTGGACTATGCGGTGAATCATCTAAAAGTAAAGCATGTGATTGTATGCGGACATTATGGATGCGGAGGTATAAAAGCTGCGATGACAAATCATGATTTCAAATATATCTTGAATATGTGGCTTCGAAACATAAAAGATGTATACCGCCTCCATAGGGAAGAACTTACGGCTATTAAAGATGAAGAACAACGTACTGACAGGCTTGTTGAACTTAATGTAATAGAACAGGTAATGCATCTCTCTAAAACATCAATAATTCAACGTGCATGGAAAGAGGAGAGCCGGCCACAATTGCATGGCTGGGTATATGGTTTGAAAGATGGTTTAATAAATCCTGTTTTTGAAATGGATTCGGGCACTCACATTGACCCTCTATTTGAATACGACGATTTATAAAATAAAGCCCTGCAACCGCGGGGCTTTATTTTACTTTCATTTTAAATTTATGAATTGCTTTTTTTGTAAAGTCACTTAGTACGAGTTTCCCGCTTATAGCCGCTCGTTCATTAAGAAGTGTATCCCAGTTTTCTGTTCCTTTCCAAAAGATATTTTTCATTTCAATCATTGCTTCAGGGCTAGAATGTGCAAGTGTATTGGCAAGCCTATAAACAGATTCATCCAGGTTTTCAATCGTTTCGTGAACCTCTGCATACAATCCTTTTTTCTTGGCCCAGTTTGCGTTTCTCCACAGCGTGGCATCAATAGCAAGCTGGCTAAATGCTGAAGCACCTATTTTTCTTTCCACAGCAGGGCCTACCACAAAAGGGCCAATACCAATTGAAAGTTCGCTCAATTTTACTTCAGCCGTTTTAATTGCAATGGCATAGTCGCATGCTGCCGCAATACCAACACCCCCTCCCACGCATTTCCCGTGTATACGCCCAATAATAAGCTTATGGCATTTCCGCATGGCATTTATAAGGTTTGCAAATCCCTTGAAAAAGTGAAGCCCTTCCTTTTCATTTGTTATAGAAGCCAACTCATCGAAACTGGCACCGGCGCAAAAAGCCCCTTCACCGGCACTTTTAATAATTACGACTTTCGACTCGTGTGTAGAGGAGTAATGTATCTCTTGTGCTATTTTTTCCAGGATTTTCCCCGGCAATGAATTGCTTTGAGGGTGAAAAAATTCTATTGTTGTGATGCCGTGCTCGGTGTGAGAATTTACAAATCCTTCCATAATTATACAAAAGAGTTAAAGAAATTAATAACGGAGTTTATGTCAAATAACATTAATGCGGATAAATTATTTCTATCGGTTGGACATTAGGATATAAAATATTATTCTTTGTCAAAATTATCAAAAACTCTGTGGATGGCTGCATTTAACTCAACATTGATTGAAATACATTTACCTTGAATACCTGCTTTCATTTAGAATACTTTTAGTTCAATGCTTTCCTGGCAACCATGGTAAGTATAGTCGCAACGCCTATCAAAGGCTCGTCTGTTTTATCTAAAATTTCTACATACCACTTTACAATTCCCCGGGAAATATCGCTGCCCTTCACAAAAGGTTCATTGGGATTTTGTTCTTTTAATTCCTGTTCAATTTTCTCTTTACAAGTAAACCTGACATAAATTTCATGGCCCGGATAAACGGGTTTGGTAAATCTCAACTCATCGATTCCGTAATTCAGCAGGACCGGATTTTTTTCGTAGCTATCAACAAAAAGGCCTGCCGCAGCGCTTAGTATAAAATACCCATGTGCAACATGTTGCTCAAACATAGTGCCTTCAAAATCGGTTGTTTTTATATGCGCATAGAAGTGATCACCGCTTAAGTCTGCAAACTTGTCAATTTCTTCGCTGGTAATAACTCTCGTCCCTGTTATCAATTGATCTCCTATTGCCAGTTCTTCGAAGTACTTTTTAAACGGATGTTCCCCAGTGATTATCCCGGTTGCATTGGGTTGGTAAACGTTGGTAATAGCAGTGAGCATCGTGGGCGACCCTTGCACAGCAACTCTTTGCATGTAGTGCTTTATTCCCCGCAACCCGCCCATTTCTTCGCCGCCCCCGGCCCGACCAGGCCCTCCGTGCACAAGTAATGGTAGCGGCGATCCATGTCCTGTGCTTTCTTTTGCACAATCCCTGTTGAGTATTAAGATTCTTCCATGGTGGGTACCTGCACCGAGGACATAATCTTTCGAAAACTTCTCTTTTGAAGTTACAACGGAACTACACAAAGAACCTTTCCCCTTTTTTGCAAGAGCAATTGCTTCCTCAATATTTTTATATGGCATGATGGTACTCACAGGTCCGAAAGCCTCCACATCGTGCGCTTCATTTGTTTCTAAAGGATTATTATTCAGTAAAAGCAAAGGACTCATAAATGCTCCCTTTACTTGCATCGGCATCAATCACCTCCACACTATCCAGGCTACCATAAATTATTTGAGATGATGCCAGTAGCTTTTGTACCTGCTGTTTTACTTCCAGCCTTTGAGATTGCCCGGCCAAAGCGCCCATACGCACTTTTTCATTTTCAGGGTTGCCGATAGTAGTTTGCGCTAATGATTTGCTAATCGCCCCCCACACATCTTCCATCTTATTTTCCGGTACAAATATTCTTCGGATGGCTGTACATTTCTGGCCGGCTTTTGATGTCATTTCTTTTCTAATCTCCTTTATAAAAATATCCCATTCCGGCATATCCGGCATTACATCATCGCCAAGCACAATACAATTCAACGAATCTGCTTCAAGATTAAAAGGAACATTTTCTTTAAGAATATTTGGATTTGCTTTCAATTGTAAACCGGTAGATGCGGAACCAGTAAACGTAATAACATCCTGTGAAGTGACATGATCAAGTATATCACCTGCACTTCCGCAAATAAGCTGCAAAGCACCTTCCGGCAAAATTTTAGAAGAAATAATTTCTCTTACCACAGCTTCCGTAAGGTATGATGTGATAGAAGCAGGCTTCACAACTGCGGCTACACCTGCCAGTAAGTTTACTGCAATTTTTTCAAGCATCCCCCATACGGGGAAGTTGAATGCATTGATGTGAATAGCAACCCCCTCCTTAGGCAAAAGCAAATGTTGCGCTGCGAAAGTACCTCCCTTACCTAAGCCAATGTTTTCTCCATCAAGTGCAAATATTTCGTTTGGTAATTTTCTTCTCAATGAAGCGTTCGAAAAAAGATTACCGATACCACCTTCGATATCAACCCAGCTATCAGCACGTGTCGCACCGGTCTTATAACTTATTGAATAAAAAATTTCCTTCTTTTCAAGCAGGTGCAATGCCAGCGATTTAAGCATTCGCCCTCTTTCCTGGAACGTCATTTTTCGTAATGCAGGACTTCCGTTATTTCTTCCATAGTCAAGAATAGATTTAAAATCGAGTCCCTTTGTTGTCGCAAAAGCAACTACTTCTCCATTTACCGCATTATATAGTTCCTGGCCGTCACCATCTCCCTCTATCCATTTGCCTGTTATGTAGTTTCCTAATTTCATAAATAAAAAATTAAAAAGTTATTTAAAACTCCATTCATTCAAAATCTAAAGCGCTTGTATTTTGATAATTTCTTGTATGCTTTTAGAATGAAATTTAGATAACTAATAGCGTTGGGAGTAAAATTGTTTAAAAATGATTTTTGAAATAGATAGCTAAAAGAAACATAGCAATCATGCTAATGAAAAATAAAGTGGGTGGCCAAAAATTCTTTTTGTCATACTCATATTCACCAAAAAACTTATCAAAGAAAAAGAAGTACAGTAGTCCGCTTCCTATAATATTATTCAAAGCAAATAAAAATACCGGATTAGTGTCTGGCAAAATTCTTTTAATTAGTCCCGCAAAAAATAAGCTACCAATAACGAAAAGCGGCCCTAATGATGGTTTACCTATATCTCTTAAGTTAGCGGCAAATAAAAAAGAACCAAAAAACGGAGATAGTAATAAAGATAATATACCTATAGTCCTCTTTGAATAAAGCATCGGTTCTTTTTTATGGCTTTTTCTTCCCCTTTTTCTTAGCTCCTGTACCTGTTGTTGAAATGGCTATGAAATCTTCAAATGTATCTTTTAACTTTAATTTTAGGTCGTATGTGGAAACGCGTTTTTTAGGTGCATTCTTCTTAATTACTTTTGCCCTACTGTATAAATTTACTTGGTTTTAGTCACTTCGAAAAAAGGAAATCACACCACTGGCTCAGGATAAGTACAAAAGTCATTTTAACCTATGCCAACCCAAATTGCTTTAAATGATGTAAGGCATGCTTATACAGTAATTGGATGTTCATTTCATAATCAAGCTGTCCAAAAAAGGGATTGCCTGTTTGCAATTCAGGCGTTCGAAGCAAATGCTTCAAAAAAATAATCCAATTCTTTTTGCAGTTTATTTATGGCAGAAGCCATATCTGGCTGACGGAGTTCAATTCCAGCTTCAGGTATTAAAGGGTTTTTAGTATTTTCTTTGAAAGGTTCCTCGCTCATCAAAAAATCACGAAACTTTTGCAAGCGTTCACCATCATTAAGAACTGGCAGGCTTAGTTTACCGCTTGCATTTTTTACTGCATCGGCAAAATGTTCAACCATCTGCTGAGAGTTCATTATACCCCATCTGCCTTTTTCATCTCCCCTTAAATGTTTTAAAAGCAAAATGAAATCCGATTTTAGAAAAGCCGCTTTTGTTGTAGTCATTTGTACGCATCCGCGCTATTGCGAATTTCTCGTTTTCTTCATTCGCATATCAATTTCCTTTGTAAGTGCCGTAAAAATTTCTTCGACCGTCCCTTCACCCGTTATCATTACCACCTTATTTGCTTTTCTGTAATATTCTGCTACCGGTGATGTCTTCTTATTATATTCTACTATTCTTGTACGAATCACCTGCTCATTATTATCATCAGAACGGCCGCTTGTTTCGCCTCTTTTTACAAGGCGCTTTACAAGTTCTTCTTCCGTTACGGCAAGGGCGAGCATAACGTTTATAGACGTATGTTTTAGTTCCAGGAGTTTGTCGAGGGCCTGGGCCTGCATGGAAGTACGCGGAAAACCGTCGAATAAAAATCCGTTTGCATCAGGGTTATCATCAAGTGCATAGCTGATCATTCCAATGACCACCTCGTCAGGAACAAGCTGGCCTTTGTCCATAAATTTTTTTGCTTCAATACCTAGAGGAGTTTTACGGGAAATTTCGCTTCTTAGAAGATCGCCTGTTGAAAGATGTTTTAAATTGTATTTCGCAATCAGCTTCTCCGATTGCGTACCCTTGCCACTGCCCGGCGGGCCAAATAAGATGAGATTAAACATACTTTCTTAAAACAATGTGAACGTCAAATATAACGGATGGTTTTCGAAATTCCTTGAGCGCAATAATTATTGCATAAAATGAAATAATACCCGGATTTAATTGACACCGATTGTAGCTATCGCAAAAACGTAAATAATCGCCGCCGTCAATATTCAGGATCTTCCTGTAAATGCCCTTCGTAACAAAGCAATAATAAAAGTGAATATTGCAGAACCTATAACAGCCCAGATTATTGGAAATGGCTTCCCGTCGATACTAATTTCAAAAAAATGCGGCAATCCCATTTTCCCTGCAACCCAAAGGCCGATATAGGCTCCAATAAACCCGACTACGATTGAAACAAGGCAGCCGCCGAGATCGTAACCTGCAATTGCCTGGCCAATACCGCCGCATATAGCAGCTATCAGAAGGAGTATCAAAAAGCCAAATAGTGTCATAATTAAAATTTATTGAAATTATTAAAATGAAATTAATAAACGCCTATTTAGGTAACATAAATTTTTAAATATCTATATTATTTAGTGGATATTAGGAATGCAATTTCTTTTTAGAATATTTCGCTTCCCGGAACCTTTTACTTGACATCTGATTCACGATTTTTAGAAAATCTAAATACGGAGAAAGCACTCCTTACCTGTTGAAATTATTTTACTTCGATAACTCTTCTGCTGCTGCTTTATCCAAAAACCAATCAAGAGTTCCATTGACGGGTTTTATTATTTGAGCAGGCAAAACATCAGGTTCATATCGCCCTTCTATAACATGATGTAATATTGCCGATTTATTCTTACCCGTCACCACAAAAGCAACATGCGACGCTTTGTTTACTATTGAAGGCATAAGTGTAATCCGATACATTTTTTGTTCCTCGTTATACACAGCGCCTGCCCAGGCTTGTGTTTCTTCAATTGCTGATGATCCGGGAAACAGAGAGAGCGTGTGGCCATCGTCCCCTACGCCAAGCAAAACAAGATCAAAACTATTTTGGGTGTTCCCAAAATAAGTTTGCAAAATATTTTCATAGTCTTTTGCTGCAAAGGAGGGCTGTATATCCACACGCATTTTATGCACTTGCGCCTGCGGAATATCTACATGATCTAATAGGTTTGTATAGGCCATGTTTGCATTATTCCTTTCATCTTCAAAAGGAACACATCTTTCGTCACCCCAAAAAACATGTACTCTCTTCCAGCTGATTTTCTGAAGGTATTGCTCAGAGGCTAATTTTTTATATAGCGCCTTTGGCGTCTCTCCACCAGATAATGCCAAGGTGAAATATTCCTGGTTTTGCAAAACGGATTCTACCAGGTCGCATATCCACAATGCTAATCTATCGTTTAGCTTTTCTTTTGAATCGTAAACATTCAGTTTCATTTCTTCTTTTTCTTTTTGACAGGTAGTGTTGCCCAATTGTGTCCGTCTCTTGCAATAAGTGCTTCAGCGTCTTCAGGCCCCCACGAGTCCGGTGAGTAATTTGGAAAGTCCTGTGGTTTACGCGTCTTCCAAACTTCGAGAATAGGCATCACGACCTTCCAGCCAGCCTCAACCTGGTCGCCGCGCATAAAAAGGGTTGCATCGCCATCCATTACGTCATATAACAGTGTTTCATAGGCTTCAGGCTCTTCACCATCGTATTCGTCCTTATAGTTAAAAATCATGTCCACAGGATTCAGGATCATCGCCTGCCCGGGGCGCTTGGATTGAAAACGCAGGCATATGTCCATTTCCGGGGCGATACTTATCGACAGCCTGTTTGGACGCCAGGTTTCTGCCGCTTCCTTTGGAAATGCAAAAGCAGGTGCCGGCTTGAATTGTATAGTAAGTGAGGTATTCTTCTGGTGAAGATGCTTGCCCGTCCGCACATAAAATGGAACTCCCTGCCAGCGCCAGTTGTCTATATAAAATTTAACTGCTGCAAAGGTTTCGGTGTTAGAATTTGGGTCAACATTTTTTTCCTGCCTGTAACCCTGTACTTCCTCACCGTGCAACCATCCTTCACCATATTGGCCGCGGGCCGCATATTCCTGCACCTGGTCTTTGCTTATTTTACGGAGTGCAAGCAAAACATCGGTCTTCTTGTTACGAATTTCATTTGCTTCAAATGATACAGGGGCTTCCATGCCTATCATACAAAGCAATTGTAAAATATGGTTTTGAACCATATCCCTCAACGCTCCACTTGTTTCGTAATATCCTCCGCGTCCTTCAACACCCACAGTTTCGGCCGCTGTTATTTGAACATGATCAATATAATTCCTGTTCCAGATAGGCTCAAATAAGGCATTGGCAAAACGCAGCGCCAGTATGTTCTGAACTGTTTCTTTGCCTAAGTAATGATCTATTCGAAAAATCTGGTCTTCCTCGAAATATTCACTCAACATCTGGTTCATTTGCACTGCGCTGTCAAGATCATATCCAAAGGGCTTTTCCACAACAATTCTTGTGCACTTAACATCCCCGCACAACCTGAGGGCTCCTAAATTTTTAACGATATCCGGTACAATTTGCGGAGCTACTGCCATGTAGAAAATAATGTTGGGATGAACACCATACTCTACTTCTTTATCATTAGTGATTTTTTCAATTTTTTTATATTCTGCAGGTTTCTTTACATCCATTTGAACGTAGCTGAGATGCGTTGAAAAAACTTTCCAATTCTCAGCAGTGCCTTTTCTTCTTGAAAAATTATCAATTCCTTCTTTTAGATGCTTTTCATAATCATCTTTGGGATACTCTGAGCGGGATATGCCTACAATGTCGAATTTTTCAGGCATAGCTTCATCCATAAAAAGATTAAATAATGCGGGGTTTAATTTTCGATAATTAAGATCTCCGCTTCCGCCGAAAATGAAAACGAGTGACGGGGATAGTTTTTTATAGTCTAACATTGATCTAGTTTGTGTCTATTGATTTAGTAGAAACTGTTTCTGCCGAAGTGTCCCACTCACTATGGAAAATTCCTTCTTCGTCGATTCTCTGGTAGGTATGCGCACCAAAAAGATCCCTTTGAGCCTGGATCAAATTTGTTGGTAATAGATTTCTTCTGTAGGCATTGAAATAATTTAATGATGACATGAGACCGGCACATGGGAAGTTACAAAGAGCCGCTTTCGAAACTACTTTTTGGACTCCATCCAATTTTTGCATCATAATATCTGCAATCTTTTCATCTAATAACAGGTTCTTCAAACCGGCGTTTTTATAAGCATCCTTGAAAAGATCAAGCAACGCAGAGCGTATGATGCATCCACCTCTCCATACACTCACTACTTCGGGAAGCGGAATATCCATCTTCAATTCTTCTGACGCCTTTGTAAGCAAAGCCAGTCCCTGTGTATAGCTGACAACAGTCGCAAAAAAAAGCGCATCCTTTAAGAAGCTTTCAAAGGATGTACTATCCCCATCAATTTTCTGGTACCTGGTTTTATATATTTCAGAAGCTTCTTTACGCTCCTCTATGAGAGACGACAGGTTGCGCATCATTACCGCGGAATCAATAGTAGGTATTGGCATTGGTATATCAAGCCCCTCTTGTGATGTCCACTTACCGGTTCCTTTCGCTCCCGCCTTATCAAGAATCATATCAACCAGGTAGTTGTTTGTTTCTTTATCATCTTTTCTTTCAAAAATTTCCGCTGAAATTTCTAGCAAAAAAGATTTCATTTCACCATTGTTCCAATCTTTGAACACACGATGCATTTGCTCATTTGTATAACCAAGCCCGTTATGCATAAGATCATAGCACTCACTTATCAATTGCATTATCGCATATTCAATTCCGTTATGAACCATCTTTACATAATGCCCCGCCGCATCTTTACCGAGGTATCCTACGCAGGGTTCGTTATTTACTTTTGCCGCAACGGCTTTTAATATTGGTTCAACCAGCTTATACGCTTCTTTATCTCCTCCAGGCATGATACTTGGGCCTTTGCGTGCTCCCTCTTCACCACCGGAAATCCCAATACCCATGAAATGAAATCCCTGGTCCTGGAGAATTTTTATACGTTTCAAAGTATCAGTATAGTGTGAATTTCCTCCGTCAATAATTATATCTCCCTGGTCTAAAACCGGAAGTAAATCGTTTATTACGCTATCAACTGGAGAACCTGCCGGAACAAGCATCATAATTTTTCGAGGTACTTTCAACTGATCGATCATTTCCTTTAGGTTATTTACACCTTTCACAGTTGTCCCTTTGGCAGCGGAAGATTCAAATAGTTTGGTTTTATCAGGGTTTTTATCATATCCTATAACCGCAAAGCCATGGTCCGCCATGTTCATTAAAAGGTTGCTCCCCATTACCCCCAGGCCCACCATTCCGAAGTCGTATTTATTGTCTGCCATATCTTTTTTTAAGAAGTAAAATTAATGAAATTGAATTTGAGAAATTGATTGCCTATAACTTTGGAAGAATACCTAAAAAAGAAAAACGACGTCAAAACTCGTAATTGAATTTAATGAATGTCGTAAAAAGATGAGTGAAGTTTAATCAAAAAACATCTAGCGATGAAACGGATTTAGACACTCCGTACAATTACATGCGATGACGGGGCGTTTAACGAAAAGCAAAAAATGACAGAAAGATTGCAAGAGAATAATTCTTAATTTATTAATTTGTATTACATTTCTTGTAACATTGTATACATTAACTTTGAAAATATAATTTGTTTAGAAAATGAGTGAAACTGCGAGCAGTCCTGTTGCTTTAACCGCGAAAGATTTTGCCACCGACCAGGAAGTAAGATGGTGCCCCGGATGCGGAGATTATTCCATACTGGCACAAGTTCAAAAAATTATGCCAGGCCTTGGAATTCCAAAAGAAAATATAGTGATCATTTCCGGAATTGGCTGTAGCAGCCGCTTCCCCTATTATATGAATACATATGGCATGCATAGCATTCATGGGCGGGCAACCGCTGTCGCGGGGGGCCTTAAAGCGAGCCGGCCGGAACTCAGCGTATGGATAGTGACAGGTGATGGCGACTGCCTCAGCATTGGAGGTAACCATACGATCCATATGTTGAGAAGAAATTTTGACGTAAATCTCCTGCTTTTTAACAATGAAATTTATGGTCTTACTAAAGGGCAGTATTCGCCCACGAGTGAGCAAAAAAAGATAACAAAGAGCTCTCCGCTTGGAAGTATCGATCACCCTTTTAACCCGGCTGCGTTAGCGTTAGGAGCCGATGCATCATTTGTAGCAAGAAGTATGGATAGAGATCCCAAACATTTGCAGGCAATGATTTTACGCGCTCAACAACACCGGGGTTCGTCTTTCCTTGAAATTTATCAGAACTGTAATATTTTCAATGATGGCGCTTTTGAAATCTTTACAGAAAAAAAATCCAAGCCGGAAGAAGGGCTGTTTTTGGAGCATGGAAAGCCACTTACTTTTGGCACCGAAAAAAATAAGGGTATCAAGCTTGATGGATTAAAGCCTGTGGTTGTTACGTTGGATGGACAGAATACCGAAAATGATTTATGGATTCACGATGAAAAAGATTTCTTTAAAGCACAAATTCTTTCAAGATTATTTGATTCGCCAGCAAGAGAAAATCATTTACCGAGACCTTTTGGAGTGATGTATGCGAATGAAAGACCATGCTATGAAGATACAATGAGTATGCAAATAGAAGAAACTCTATCTACTAAAGGTAAAGGCGACCTTGATAAACTTTTAAAGGGGAGAGAGACCTGGACCGTGAAGTAAGAGCCCAGTATTAATTTTTATTATTCAGGAAAATAAAAGGTTTTAGTTCTTGTTTTCTAAGAGTTTCCCTGACAACTTTTTCGCTGGAAAAAATTTTGTATTTATTTAAATTGATCACCTCGTGGGCAATAATGAGATTATCAATTTTTTCAACACAATACAATAGCTCATGAAGCGCCTCTACTTCATGCTCGATGGCCTGGGGGTTCATTAATTCTTCTTTGAACAACACCAAAAGATCCCGGTTAAATTTGTTCATATTGGATAATGGTTTTTTTAGATTTTAATATCCAACCATACCTTTTTTACTAGGGCATCCACAATTACTTTTCTTCGATGCATTACAGCTCAACGCAAAAATGGATACTATAATAAATACAAGCAGAAGGATTTTGTTTACGTATTTCATAAAATTGATACCTAAATTAAACTATTTTCACAAACAATTATTGCAATCTTGTGCTTCACAGCAAAAAATTTAACAATAACACAAAAGAACCTACCATTATAATAGCGCCCTTAGACTGGGGGCTTGGTCATGTAACACGTTGCATACCAATAATTAAAGAACTGGAAGGATTAAATTGTAACTTAATTATCGCTGTATCAGAAGTAGGAGTTTTACTACTAAAAAAAGAATTCCCATCGCTAGTAATTTTACCCATTGCGGGCTATAAAATAAGATATAGCAAGGTCAAAGGGCGGTTATTTTTTAAGTTATTACTTCAGTTACCGGGGCTTTTAATAACAATATTTAAAGAACATGCCTGGTTAAAGAAAATCATACGCGTTTACGAACCGGATGTTATTATTTCCGACAATCGCCTGGGCCTTTTTAATAAGAATATCACTTCAGTGTATGTAACTCACCAGTTGGAAATAAAAACAGGTAATGCTCTTTTTGACAAAGTTGTAAGTAAAATCCACAACAGCTTTATTAAAAAATATGACCAATGTTGGATTCCGGATTTTAAAGAAAATGGGCTGGCAGGGGAGCTATCTCACCCCAAAATTCTTCAGCAAAATAGCGTCTACCTGGGAGCGTTATCCAGGTTTGAAAAGATGTCGCCGGCAGAAAAGATTTATGATGTGCTCATTTCAATTTCCGGGCCCGAACCACAGAGAACCATTTTTGAAGAAATAGTTTTGGCTCAGTTGAAAAATTTTAGAAAAGAACTTCTAATTGTGAGAGGGTTACCTGCCGAAAATAAAAAAATCATTCCGCCAACCTCTAACATAAAAATTGTAAATCACCTGAAAAGCGCCGATTTAAACATGGCTTTTATGCAATCGGATATGATTATTTGCAGAAGTGGATATACCACAATAATGGATCTCGTAAAGCTTGGGAAGCCGGCGATCTTAGTTCCTACACCCGGGCAGGCAGAACAAGAATATCTCGCAGCCTATCTTATGAAAAAGAAAAATTTTTGCTCGGTAAATCAAAAGGATTTTTTGCTCGAAGAATCGCTGTTAAAGGCGGCTGTTTTCCCATATATAAATCGAAATGATGACATGAACATTTATAAGGAAGTTATTGCGGATTTTATAAACTTGGTTAAATCCAGCGATACCGTACTTCAATAAATTACAAATACAAGGCCAACCCTACTTTGAGGGTGAATCAACATCTATATCCTTATGCAATTTATCATCGGCAACCCACCACCAGTACCAAATTCCACCGCTGGCTTTGTCAGGGTTAAAATCAGCAACAGAAAAATTTCCGGCGCCAGTGTCGCTGCCTTGAATTTCATAAACGTGTAGCGCCTTCTTATTGCGAATCCATTCCAGCGGTTTGCCTTGGATTACTTTTTCAGGGGGATTTTTTTCATCAGAATAAATAAAATAAGCTTTACTGTCCCCAAATACCTCCGCATTTCCATTTTCATCTATACACACCGCCGTTCTTTCATTTGGCGCAATACCTTTTGGAAAAATTCCCCAATCCTTAATAATTCGTGCCATAAATGAGACATGCCTGCCTTCACGTTTTCGGGTAAGATAGTGTTGGTCAGTAATTACATTTTGTAAAAAGGGCGCATGAAGAAGATCGTTATTATACAAAGTGACTCCATGGACATAAGGATCATTTAAAACTTCATTAGAAACAACACTTCCTTCTTCGCCGCTGTAATATAGGCCGCTTAAAATGGCACAACCTGCGCTGGTACCACCTACCGGGACTTTTTTTACATTCAACAAATAATTGATTGCCTCCTGGGTTTTGGTGCCCCGCCAGAAATTCATGTACCTGGATTGATCACCACCTGCAATAAAAAGCATTTCAGCATTTCGGATAATATTCGCAACCGTGTCGTTATCACCTAAATCACGGGAGGTAATATTCAAAGTCTCCACTGAATTTACTCCTCCCAGTTCATAGATATCCTGGTTATAGTCGGCGTTTCCTGATGCTGTTATTACGACCACATCTCCGCCTCCACTCCTGCTGATCATCCATTTAAAAGCGTTGGGTACATCACCTCCGCCACCTATAAGACATATTCCGCCTTGTGTTTTGGTATTGATATCAGATGTATCCCCTACAATGCCCAACAATGCAGGTATCGTGATATTTTCTTGAGCTGACACTTGAAGGCTCAAACTAAACGCAACAATTATGATGAAGACCTTTCTGATAGATAATTTAACCAATTCTTGTTGTCAATTTTTTTTAAGAACGATTTTTGGGAAAGTCAAACAATAGCAATTCTTTATCAGAATCTTTGAAATTGCTCCATTTTTTTGTTTGAATTGAAACTGCAAACACACCGCAGGTGGGCATGTTATCGATTTTATAGTCGGTCATTAAATTTACAAAATCCGTGATACCGGGATTGTGGGAAAATAGCGCAATGGTATTGTATTTATTATCCAAAATTTCAATTGCGTTATAGAAGTTTTGCACCGAGGCTTCGTATAGTGAGGGAATGAGAACTAAATTATTTTTATTCTCACCATAAGTTTCCATGAAAATCTTTGCAGTCTTTTTTGCACGTTTTGCAGGGCTTGAAATAAACAGGTCTACTTTTATTTTTCTATCCTTCACTCTCTTTGCCATTTCAGGTGCATCTTCCTTTCCCCGGTCATTTAGAGGCCGGTCAAAATCAGAAAGACCCACATCGCTCCAGCTACTTTTTGCGTGACGAATTAATAAAAGTGTTTTCAAAAAAAATTTATTGGGTTTAACAAAAAATAATATTACTGTAATAAATAGCCCCCGAGCCGAATATCAATATCCCCTAATATTCTTCCCCTCCATATAATTTAAAAACGCCTTATTCACAACACGGTTTCCGCCAGGAGTTGGATAATTACCTGTAAAGTACCAATCGCCCAGGTTGGTAGGGCAGCTATCGTGAAGGTCTTCAATTGTTTGATAAATTACATCTACAGGTACATCAATATCGTCCGGCGTAATTAGCTCTGCAATTTTTTTGGAAATTTCATCGAGTGTAAAGGGCTTGTAAACTTCTCTTACTATGTTCTCTGTGTGGAGCTTATTGTTTCTTCGCAACTCATTACATTTTGCCAACAGTTCATCAAGAACGCATTCTAAATTTCTTTCCTTTATTAACGCCATCGCGGCCTTAAAAGCGACAAATTCTCCAAGCTTGCTCATGTCAATTCCATAGCAATCAGGATATCGTATTTGCGGAGCAGAAGAAACAACGATAATTCTTTTCGGCTGAAGTCTCGAAAGCATACGAATTATGCTTTCACGCAAAGTCGTGCCTCTTACTATGGAATCGTCTATTACCACAAGTGTGTCTTCATTCCTTCTCACAGTACCGTACGTAATGTCGTATACGTGTTGTACCATTTCATTTCTGCCGGTATCCGCAGTAATAAACGTTCGAAGTTTCACGTCTTTAATCGCGATCTTTTCCATCCTGATTTTGCGATTAATCATCTCCGACAATTTAGCGTCATCGAAGTCCTTATTCCAACTGAGGATTCTCTCAATTTTTATTTTATTTAAATAATCCTCTGCACCTTTTATCATACCATAAAAAGCTGTTTCCGCCGTGTTGGGTATGTAGGAAAAAATGGTGTTTTTAAGGTCGTAATCTACAGCCTTTAATACACGTTCGCTAAGATGGTATCCTAAAGCAATCCGTTCCCTGTAAATCTTTTCATCGCTTCCTCTTGAAAAATATATTCTTTCGAAGCTGCATGCTTTTCTTTCTTTGGGCTCTAAAATTTTTTCTATAGAATAATTTCCGCGTTCCTCTGCGATAAGCGCATTACCGGGCATTAGTTCTTTTACCTCATTCTCGCCCACGTTAAACGCGGTTCGTATCGCGGCACGTTCACTTGCGGCCACGATAACTTCTTCGTCAACATAATAATAACAAGGCCTTATGCCATGTGCATCTCTCACAACAAAACCGTTTCCACATCCGGTAAGTCCACCAAATGTGAAGCCGCCATCAAAAAGCGAAACCGATTTTTTTAAAACACTAACGATATCAGATTTTCCGGGAGAATCCTCATCTGCCTTCACTAAAAAGTGATGAATTACGTCCATCATAGCCCCGAGGTCGCTTTGCCTGTCCAACTCATCAGGATGGCTGTTTATAAGAGAAAATAGTTCTTCTTTATTTACAAGATTAAAATTGCCGGCAAGCGCTAGATTGCGGGCAGGAATCGTGTCGCGCCTAATAAATGGGTGGCAAAATTGCACATCGTTTTTACCCTGCGTGCCGTATCGAAGATGACCCAATAAGAGTTCTCCTAAAAAATCAATATGCCCTTTCATCAATCCCGGGTGTTGTTGGATCTCCGGATGGTATTTTTCTATTTCGCTGATCTGGTTTTCTATTTTTGAAAAAATATCAGCTATTGCCTGGTTTGCGGAGCTGCGAACACGGTGAAGAAAAGGATATCCAGGTTCGGTACTAAGTTTTATCGTAGCTATGCCGGCACCATCCTGGCCACGGTTATGCTGCTTTTCCATAAGCAGGTACAACTTATTAAGCCCGTAGAGTACTGTCCCGTATTTTTGCCGGTAATAGGAAAAAGGTTTGCGTAATCTCATGAAGGCGAGGCCGCATTCATGTTTTATTTCGTCGCTCATTGATTGAAATGAAGCGCAAAATTAAGGTAAATATTAAAGACCCGGAAAAGACTTCATTTGATTATCAGTCTTCCATCTTCATTTAACATTTTTGAAAAGTAAAATTTCAGGTTATACCTATTTTGAGCGAAAATTTATTTTTGCACTGTTGTCTTTGAATCCCATTTCTCCATTTCGGGACATGTCTTAAATTCATCGCTTATGTTCACGTAGAATGAGGGGATCTTCTTTGCAAACCATTGTTCCAATACTTCATTTTTCTTTTCCTCCAATGCACGTTGTGATACCTTATCATAGTCGTCTTTCAGGTTCTCACGATGAGGTTCTGTTTTAGTTATTATTTGAACGATCCGCACACCCTTTTTGCCTTTTTCATCAGTAAATTCTGTTGCCGGAGAATATTCGCCAACTTTCAGATCCTTCAACATTAGCACGAGATCTTTATCAAGCTGGTCAATACTTACAAATGTGCTCCCGTCCCTCGCAGGAATACGGCCACCTGTAAATTTGCTGTTATCATCTTCACTGTACTTTGAAACAGCTTCCCCAAACTGTAGTTCGCCGGAAACTAATTTTGTTCTTATTGAATCTAATTTTTCTTTTGCCTGGTTTATCTCAATAGAACTTACCTGGGGTATTTTTAAAATGTGCCTGATAACAGCGTCATCACCATTACGGCTCACCATTTGAATAATGTGATAACCAAACCTTGTCTTAAATACATTGGATACCTGGCCGTCTTTTAAACTAAACGCCTTCGCAAGAAAGATAGGATCCCAGGTTTTTTCATTACGGTTTATTTCATACCGGCCGCCTGTCTCTTTACTTCCCGGGTCATCCGTATATAGCGAAGCGAGTACTTCAAATTTCTTGCTCCCATCTTCTACTTCCTTTTTATACTCCTTGAGTTGATCAACGGCATAAGTTTCAAGGTCACGACTGGGCTTAGGATACATGATAATCTCACCCACTTCAAGTTGGGAATCATAATAAAATAGGCTGTCTTTCGGAATTTTCTCATAATATTCCTGCACTTCTTTAGGCGTTATTCTTACATCGCCCACAATCTTGTCCCGTTCCCCTTGTGCAAGTTTTTGTTCACGAAATGTCTGTTTAAAATCTTCTTTAAGTTGGAATAAAGATTTGCCGGCGATTTGTTCTACAATTTCTTTCGAGCCATATTGGTTGACAAAATACCTAATCTTATTATCGATATCAGCCTCGACCTCTTCCTCCGAAACAGGTATTGAATCTATTTCTGCCTGTAGTACTAAGGCTTTTAATCCTAATGCTTGCTCAAGGAGAAGACATTTGCCATTAGTGGGAACATCAACACCCTGGCGTTGCATATCAGAAATACTGTTGTCAATTTCGCTCTTGAGAATGATTTTATCTCCTACCGTCGCAATGATTTTATCTGCAATAACTTTTTTTGTTTGTGCAAGTAACGAGAAGGCGCAGAGGAGAAAACAAATTGTAAAAAAATTTTTCTTCATTCTTAAAACTTTAATTTGATACCAATAAGAGGTGTAAGCGGAATATTAATAAGAAATGCCTGCCAAATGTACAAAGGCAAAACGGGAGATATTTTTTTGAAAAGTTAAAAAAAGCTTACAAAGTTCTTTTAATCTCAACTTCCTCGAACGCCTCGATCATATCGCCGGGCCTTGTATCACTGTAATTTTTTATACTTACACCACACTCCATATTATTAGAAACCTCTTTTACATCATCCTTAAATCGTTTGAGACTACCCAACTCGCCCGTGTGGATTATGATACCATCTCTCACGAGGCGTATGCGGTTATTCCTGGCAACCTTGCCTTCGATAACCATACAGCCTGCAACACTTATCTTATCAAATTTGTATGTCTCTTTTACTTCAAGGATACCTAGAATCTTTTCCTGTATTTTAGGCTCAAGCATACCTTCCATCGCGCTCTTCACTTCATCAATTGCATCGTAAATTATGGAGTATGTTTTTATCTCCACTCCTTCATGATCGGCAAGTTTTGAAGCCTGTAATGCCGGACGTACGTTGAAGCCTATTATTACAGCATCGGACGCGGTCGCAAGCAATACATCACTTTCAGTAATTTGTCCTACTCCTTTATGTACCACACTCACCACAATTTCCTCGGTACTCAGCTTTTGAAGTGAATCACTCAATGCTTCCACAGATCCATCCACATCTGCACGTATGATTAAATTAAGCTCTTTAAAATTGCCGAGGGCAAGCCTGCGGCCAATCTCGTCGAGAGTGATATGCTTCTTAGCGCGAATTCCCTGCTCACGCAATATCTGCGCTCTTCTGTTCGCTGTATCTTTTGCTTCCGATTCGTCTGTGTACACTTTAAATGTTTCGCCCGCCTGCGGAGCACCATTTAGTCCAAGGATTAACACGGGAGTTGCCGGAGGCGCTTCGTCAACGCGTTGATTGCGCTCGTTGAACATGGCTTTCACCCTGCCATAATTTTGCCCTGATACTAAAAGATCTCCTTGCTTTAGTGTCCCATTTTGTACAAGTATGGTAGCCACATAGCCTCTGCCTTTATCAAGAGAGGCTTCTATTACGGTTCCGCTGGCCGCTTTATCGGGGTTGGCCTTGAGATCAAGCAAATCAGACTCCAATAAAATTTTGTCTAATAACTCATCCACATGAAGGCCTTGCCTGGCACTTATTTCCTGGCTTTGGTATTTACCACCCCAGTCCTCCACAAGAATGTTCATTGCAGAAAGCTGTTCCTTTATTTTTTCAGGATTTGCTCCGTCTTTATCAATTTTATTGAGTGCAAATATCATAGGGACACTTGCAGCTTGCGCATGAGAGATTGCTTCTTTTGTTTGTGGCATCACTGCATCATCTGCAGCAATTACGATCACAGCAATATCTGTAACTTTCGCACCCCGTGCACGCATTGCTGTAAAAGCCTCGTGGCCCGGTGTATCCAAAAAGGTTATTGCCCTTCCACCCTTAAGAGTTACTTCATAAGCTCCAATATGTTGAGTAATACCTCCTGCTTCACCAGCAATTACATTTGCTTCACGTATATAATCGAGAAGGGAGGTTTTACCATGATCAACGTGGCCCATTATGGTAACAATCGGTGGGCGGGTTACAAGATTTTCATCATCGTCTTCTTCCTCCTCCTCCTCGAAGTCTCCCTCATCATCTATACCTATGAATTCAACCTCAAAATTAAATTCGCTGGCTACAAGCTCGATCACATCTGCTTCAAGCCTTTGATTTATAGATACCATAATACCAAGGCTCATACATTTGCTTATCACATCTGCAAAACTTACATCCATAAGATTAGCAAATTCACTTACAGAAATAAATTCAGTTACCTGTAATTTATTATCTGTTACTTCTTCGCCTACATTTTCGGCGGCTTCCTCGCGCTTTGCCCTGCGGTATTTTGCTTTTAAGCTTTTACCTCTTCCACCTGACCCGGCAAGTTTTGCCTGCGTCTCTTTTATTTTATCCTGAATTTCTTTTTGATCAATCTCTTTTTCTTCACGCCTGGTTATAGCCGGAGCATTTCTGTTAAATCTTCCGCCCTGTGGAGGTCTTGGAGTTTGGGGTCGCTGAAAATTTCCGGGAACATTATTACCTGGGGCTTTTTTCTCAACAGGTATGCGTTTGCGTTTTCTACGTTCATCAGAAGGCTTGGGCCGGGTAGCATTGTTTGCGGGAAGATCTATCTTACCCATTATTTTAGGACCTTCAAGCTTAGTCGCCTTAATATTTGTTATTACAACAGGTTCCGCTTCAACCGGGCCCTTCACAGCCTCTCCTTCCGGTTTCACTTCTTCTATTCTTTCAATTTCCGGCTCTTTTGATTTTGAAGCTTTTGCTTTCGGTGATATAGATTTTTTACCGGAGTCTTTCTTCGGGCGGGTGGAGGAATCAATAGCACTCAGGTCAATTTTATCCACCACTTTTAATCCTTCCACCTCAGGAGCTTCAATCTTTACTATTTCCGGCTCCACTTCAACCACAGGTTCTTCTATCGTGTTCGTTATCTTTTCAGGTTCGGCTTGTTGATCCGCCTGTGTAATAGTTTCGGGTACAACTTCCGGCTTTACTTCTTCAACAGCAGTAACCGGAGCTGCCACATCTTCTTTTGATTTTACGACTTCTTTTTTACTAAAGGAAAGATCTTGCTCATCCCGCCTTTTTTTGAAATCAGTCACCGCATTCTTGGGAAGATCAATCTGTTCGGCTTTTTGCTTTGCAACCTTGTCGGGCTGAAATTCAACCTGCAAAACACGGTACATCTCTTCCGAGATTTTGGAGCTTGGTTTTAGTTCGTCTCCCTCAAATCCTTTGGACACAAGAAAGTCTACCAAGGTATCTTTACCTATGTTGAATTCTTTGGCCGCAGCCATTACCCGTGGTGTGTTTACTTCTGCCATTAAAACCTCTCCTCTCCTGAATTATTGAGAATGCAGGAAATTTTTAAAAATTAAAATTATGTTTATTATTCTCCCAACTGAATAAAATAAATTATTCACTGGCAAATTCTTCTTTCAATATTTTCTTTACCTCATCGATTGTTTCTTTTTCCAAATCAGTTCTTCGCTCCAGTTCTTCATCAGACAATATGAGAACACTTTTTGCTGTATCACAACCGATCTTTTTTAATTCATCTATCACCCAAGTTTCGATTTCGTCTGTAAATTCATCCAGATCCACATCATATTCTTCTACTTCTCCCTCATTATCCCTGAACACGTCAAGTTCAAGTCCGGTAAGTTCACATGCAAGCTTAATATTAACCCCTCTGCGTCCAATAGCCAGCGAAACCTGGTCTGGTTTCAGGTAAACGTTAGCATGCTTTGCTTCAAGATCAACATCCATACTTGTAATCTTCGCCGGCGTAAGAGAGCGTTGTATAAGAAGCTGAATGTTGTTTGTCCAGTTAATTACATCAATGTTTTCATTTTTAAGCTCTCTCACTATTCCATGTATGCGACTGCCTTTCATACCGACACACGCTCCAACAGGATCAATCCTGTCATCGAAACTTTCTACGGCAACTTTTGCTCTTTCACCCGGATCTCTTACTATTTTTCTTATTACAATAAGACCGTCGAAAATTTCGGGGACTTCTATTTCGAGCAATTTAGCAAGGAAAGATGTATCTGTTCTGGAAACTATAATTACCGCCTGGCTGTTTTTTAGCTCTACCTTTTTTACAACGGCGCGTATTGTTTCACCTTTTTTGAAATAGTCAGATGGTATTTGTTCAGACTTGGGAAGTAACATTTCATTCCCTTCCTCATCAAGCAATAAAATTTCCTTTTTCCATACCTGGTAAACTTCTCCGCTTATAATTTCTCCAATCCTGTCTTCATATTTTTTTATAAGAATGTTCTTTTTCAGATCATTAATTCTGCTCGCCAAAGTTTGCTTCCCGGCAAGTATCGCTCTTCTGCCAAACTCTTTCTGAATATCAACTTCCTCATATAATTCCTCGCCTACCTGGTAATCCGGTTCTATTTTGATGGCGTCTTTGTATTCGATCTCCGTAAGTGTGTTATAAAGATCATCATCATCCACAATAGTTCTCCTGCGAAAGATCTCAAGGTCACCTTTTTGATCGTTCACAATTACGTCAAAATTTTCATCGGAACCATATTTCTTTCTAATAAGGGTTTTGAAAACATCCTCCATCACTTTCATAAGTGTAGGCCGGTCTATGTTTTCTGCATCTTTGAATTCCTGAAAGGATTCAATCAAATTGATACTTGCCATTTGTATTTTTTAAAATGTTACCAGCACTTTTGTGTGCTTTATTTGATTAAATAATATTTTCGTTTTTTTAGTTAATGCTTTCCTCCCTTTTCCCCGCCCAACCGAGCCATCGAGGAGCTCCTTTTCTTCTATTACAATGTCATCCTCGCTTACTTCGATTAATTTTCCACTCTTAACCGTGCCATCATTCATTACGACCTCTACGCTTCTGCCAACATTTTTTTTGTACTGCCGGTGTAATTTCAGTGGTTCATCTACACCAGGAGAAGATACCTCTAAAGAAAAATTTCCCTCGGGAAAAAGTTCTGTTTCTTCAATATATTTATAAAGCGCCTTATTTACCTGTGTGCATTTTTCAATCGTAATTCCATCGTCTGCATCTAGCAGCAAAACGACATTATTACCAGGATTTATTTTGAGACTTACCTGAAAAATATTTTCGGAATGACCGATAAAGCCATTTAAGAAATTCTCAATGTTTTTCAAGGACGTTTCAAAATTCATTTAAACCCGGAAATTTTTTAAAAAAGAAGAAGGGAACGCTTCCGTTCCCTTCATAGATTCTTTTGACAATGCAAATATACTACAATAAAGAATTACCTGCCAAATTATGTTAAAGTAAAAGTTTATAAATCGTGTTAAAAAATTAAATATTTATTTTTGCCAAATGAATATTTTAAGATTAGCAGGCGAACTTTTTTTAATATACATTTTTTACAAGCTGATTTTTGATTTTATCATCCCGGTATATCAATCCACCAAAAAAATTAAAAAGCAGTTTGGTGAGATGCAATCGAAAATGCAGCAGGATATGAATGCCTACTCTAAACAGCAGGCTCCCGGCGCCCCTAAAACCGAAAAGGCAAAGGATGGTGATTATATTGAATTTGAAGAAATTAAGAAATAATCCTACAGCCCCATATTTTCTATAGTATTTCCTTGTTTTAAATGGATAATTTGAATGCCCAAATTTTTGGCAGCATCTACGTTTTGAAGAGAATCGTCAATAAAAAGAGTGCTGCCTGCTACAAGATTATTTTCTTCCAGCACCTGCAGGTAAATTTCATCATCAGGCTTTCTTTTTCCCATTTCAAAAGAATAGTATGCCTTTTCAAAATATTCTTCAAAGGAATGCGGTCTTATACTTTGATTGTAAATCTTGTCAAACTTGTAATAGTGAATCGCGTTTGTGTTACTAAGGAGAAAAAGCTTATACCGGCTTTTAATTTCTTTGAGAAAGGAGAGACTGTTTTCACGAAATGTCAAAAGCATTGCGTTCCAGGCTTCACTAATTTGATGCGGAGCCAGGCTGAGGCCTGTACATTTATTAAACTCTGAATAAAAATCCGGTTCGGCAATATGCCCCTTTTCCAAATCTTTAAATAACTTATCTGCTTCCGCCTGGGAGTACATTTCATTAAAATCTTTGGCTCCTAATTTTTCAAACGCATACCGGGTTAAGTTATAGTCAATATCTAGGATCACACCACCCAGATCAAATATGATTGCCTCGATTTTTTGCATTGTCAAAGAAAATTATTTCTTACCACTTCGCGAATTTTTCTATTTTTGCAATCCTTTATTTTTTAAGGATAAGGATGAACCGGATTTTGTCGGAACAAAAATTGTTCTCAATATAAAAGAAAGATTCGAAAACAGCATTTTCCTAAAAAGAAAAAAGGGCCTATAGCTCAGTTGGTTAGAGCACCTGACTCATAATCAGGGGGTCACAGGTTCAACCCCTGTTGGGCCCACAAACGTGGAGTTTCAACAATGAAGCCTGCAATAGTTTGCAGGCTTCATTGTTTAACCTTTCTTTAACCATGTAACAAATACTTTTGCCACCTTAACCAGACTTTATGAAGAAAATTGTTTTAGTAGTTTCATGTTGCCTTCTTTTTACGTTTGCCTTTTCACAAGATACTTCCTATAGTGCTCCAGCAACTCCTAAAATAATTAAATTACCAAATCGTTCCGGCGATCACCTGATGATACAGCTTTCATCAGACCATTGGACCGGGATGCCGGATAGTGTAAGCAGCCACCAACAAGGTTTATCGAGGGGTTTCAATGCATATTTTATGCTTGACAAGCCTTTCAGATCTTCACCAAAATATAGCATAGGTATTGGAGTGGGAATAGGAACAAGCAATATTTTTTTTAAAAGGGTCAATATCGATTTAAAAGCGGGTGGTGCCCGACTTCCATTTACTGCATTGGATTCAACAAATCATTTTAAAAAGTATAAACTTACAACCGCGTTTGTTGAGGTCCCCCTGGAGTTTAGATATACTTCGAAGCCTTTGCGACCGAACAAAAGCTTTAAAATTGCTTTGGGTGCTAAAGTGGGAGCTATCGTAAACGCTCACACGAAGGGCAAGGATTTACAGGACAAGAATAATAACGCTATAAACTCCTACACTGAGAAAGAAATCGGCAGACGCCTCATAAATGGAACACGCTTTATGGGAACCGCAAGGATTGGATACGGTATCATATCAATTTTTGGTGCTTATCAACTTAATAATCTGCTGAAAGACGGCGCTGGCGCTAATATAAAACTGTACCAGGTTGGTCTTACTCTTAGCGGCCTCTAACTTACCTCTCTTCCGACCTCTTCTCATAGCAGTTTCCGATAATACCAGATCTAATTGCGACGCTGTGGGATTGGTTATTTTTGTAAAAATAGTTTTATATTGATCGAAAAGAAAATTAATAATCGAAGCGAGGTTAAAGTTGTACTTGTTGGCTTAATACAAAAAGAGCAAACTGAAGCAATGGCGACTGAGTATATGGAGGAGCTAAAATTCCTGGCAGAAACTGCCGGTGCCGAAGCCATCAAATCCTTTACACAAAAATTGGCACATCCGGATAGCAAAACTTTTGTCGGGAAAGGAAAGTTGCAGGAAATAAAAAATTACATCGAAGGCAAAAATATTGAGTTAGTTATTTTTGATGATGAACTCACCGGCTCGCAGATTAAAAACATAGAAAAGGAGTTGCAGGTAACCACTATTGACAGGAGCGATCTTATTCTCGACATATTTGCATCACGGGCAAAAACAGCCCAGGCTAAAGTACAGGTAGAGCTTGCTCAATATCAATATCTTTTACCCAGGCTTAAGGGAATGTGGAAACACCTTGAAAGACAAGGAGGCGGAATAGGCACAAGAGGACCAGGGGAAACCGAAATTGAAACAGACAGGCGTATAGTAAAGGATAAAATAAGTCTTCTTCGAAAAAGACTGGCCGAAATTGATAAGCAGGCATTTACCCAAAGGAAAGATCGCGGTGAATTTATAAGAGTAGCGCTTGTGGGCTATACAAATGTGGGTAAGTCAACCATCATGAATCTTATTAGCAAGAGCGATGTCTTTGCTGAAAATAAGCTCTTTGCAACTCTTGACACCACCACGAGGAAAGTTGTACTCGGGCACACCCCTTTTTTATTAAGCGATACTGTTGGATTTATAAGAAAACTTCCTCACCATCTTATAGAGAGTTTTAAAAGTACGCTGGATGAAGTAAGAGAAGCAGACATACTCTTGCATGTTGTAGACATCTCACATCCGCAATTTGAAGAGCAATTGACAGTGGTGAAAAACACTTTACAAGAGCTTAATAGTGGTGAAAAACCTGTAATTACTGTTTTCAATAAAATGGATCAGTATGAAAAAAATACTTTTGATCAATGGCTTGACCCCGAGGTAAAGCAAGATCTTTTGAAAGAATTAAAAGAAAGCTGGCAATTGCAAACGGAGGGTAAATGCGCCTTTATTTCAGCTACCGAAAAAACCAACATCTCTGAGTTCAGGCAACTTATGCTAAATACGATCAGGTCGATGTATCAAATAAAATACCCCTATAAAGTTGAATTTTTTTATTAAGAAATTTAATGAAACATGCGAAAAAATATAAGTGGCATAAAATCGCCCAGGTACCATCGGAATTGGTTTTCGGGGCAAATAACCTTGCTGAGATCGAAGTAGCAGGAAAAAAAATATGCTTAGCCAAAACCATAAATTCTTTAGTTGCCTGCTCCGCAACATGCCCACACGCCGGGGGAATTATGTGTAAAGGCTTTTTAGACAATAACGAAAACATTGTATGCCCGATACATAGATATGTTTTTAGCCTTACAAATGGCCGCGATATAAGTGGCGAGGGATATTTTTTAAAGACCTACCCCGTGAGGATTGAAGAAGACGGCGTATTTATCGGGTTTGAAGAACGAGGGTTATTAAGCTGGCTAAAATAACCTTAAAACAATTTTTGTAGCAAATCAAAAACCTTTATTTTTGCCACCCGTTTTTAATATAAGATTCCTATAGCACATTTGGCTAAGTTATTAGGTAGTACATCCGGAGGATCGCTGGTTCAAACAGCGGAAAAAAGTTGAAACATCTATTCCTCCTTAGCTCAGTTGGTTAGAGCATCTGACTGTTAATCAGAGGGTCTCAGGTTCAAGTCCTGAAGGGGGAGCAAAAAATCAAAGAGTTATGTAAACCTAATACATAACTCTTTTTTTATTTGCAAGTACTTTGCAATTAAAATTGTTAAGAAATTTCCTGAAATTTCTTTTGAGAGTGACGATTTCTTTTGAAAGTAGAGATGGAAACCGGGTATTCTGCTGAATTAAATTAATGTTACCTGGACGAATTTCAATTGTCTCAATTTATTTTAGTTTGAAAAGGTGGCCGCTTCGGGATTGGGAAAACGCAATAGATTAGCACTCAATATTTCGTTGCTACCAGCTTAATCAGGGGTTGCCTTTAATGAATTTACTATCGTCTATTCCTGATTTCTTATATAGCGCAGCATAATTAAGACTATTATACTCTTCTTATTGATAACACAATTATTATTTGGTATAAAAAAACCAGATAATAGTGCACTCGATATACAACCATATGAGAATATTGGTAACTGCTATAACCTGTTTTTTTTCATTCACTACTTTAGCGCAGGACAGCACGGTGTGGAGCCAAATCCAGATTGCGATTGATTCTAAAAGTAATTTACAGAATACAAAAGAAAAGCTTGAACTAATAAAGCAAAAGGCAATTCGTGAAAACCATGCGGCTCACATTGCAAGGGCTTATTGTTATATTATGCTTATTGATGAGCTGCGCTCAGAAGATACGTTGTACTTCAGGAATTCAGCATTTATTGACAGCATTATTTTTTCTCCTTCTGCATCACCTTCCCTTAAACAGCTGATGCATTACTTGCAGGCGCAGAGACTTTATAAGTTCAGGAGCAAGTATTTAAAATTTAACCGAGCCAGGTATGAGCGTAGTGATCTTCAAAATAATTATGCAACGTTCTCTAACCAGCAGTTCGATAGCATTATTAATTATCATTTTGATGAAGCAAAGAAAATGCGAAGCAATTATGCAGTATCGGACATTTTATGGCTTTCATCATCGCCTACTATCTTTTTATTTGAACCGGATATACAAGACATTATTCTTGCGGAACAGATCACTTTCGCAATTTACAAGCGTTCTTCAGAATTTGAAAAAGAGTTGCTACAACTTCCTGCTAATAAATTTATCACCGCTATCCATACATTAGATAATGATGCTTTAAAACTGTATCATGCATGGCTTTCGCTGCATATAAATGATGAACCCGTCTATTATTATATTGTGGGTCTTGCACATCAATATGTTTACAACATCGCTGCGGCCCGGGATAACAGCTTTGAATCTGAAAAACAATATGAGAAATTTTTAAAAACCACTATTGAATCCCCATACCCCCTTGTAAAGGCCTACGGTATTTCGCAGCTTGCGTTACTATGGGCTAATACTGATACTTCACAATATGCACCTGCAAAAGCACTTTCGTTATTTGAATCTAACCAGTCATTATTTGAATTATATCCTGTTTTGCTAAGCAGGCTACAGAATATGAGACATAATATACTATCCAAAAAACTCGAATTGGAAATGGATGATATTAATATTCCTTCCGACATAATAAAGGCCAACCTTACTTATAAAAATATTTCCAGACTTCATTACCGGGTCATCGGGTTATACCAAAATGAAAAATTGCCGGAGAACGAAAATATAGCCACAGCATATCTTTTAAAAAAACCGTTTGTCAAGGAAAAGAGCGAGACACTGCCCCTGCCTGCCGATCATAATATTCATCGTACTGAATTAAATATAGAGGCCTTGCCTCCGGGAAGATATGCCCTGCTTTTTGCAGATGATACTGCGTACACTTATCAAACATTTTATGTAACTCAATTGACAGTACTGCATACTGATGACAGGGTATATGTGTTGGACAGGAAAACGGGGATGCCAATACCTGGCGTAAAGGCTACGGTTTCTTATGGCAAGAAAACCCGAAATGAAATTCTAAATGACCGGGGCTATTTTGTATTGCATGGGAGACATGATTTTTCCATGGTTATATCGAATCATGGCGATACCACAATGGAGGACGCCGATACGGAAAAAGAAACACCCGATAATATTTATGACAAAGAAGAATATGATGATCTTGTTGAATTTTATTCAGATAATACCACGCTCCACATATTTACTGACAGGAGTATTTACAGGCCCGGTCAAAAAGTTTTTTACAAAGCAATATTAATAAGCACCAACCCACGCACAGGAGAAGCTCTCATAATGAATGAACAGAATTTAAGAAAAGGATTGCATAACTATTTAAAGAAATGGGCCAGGGAAGAAGAACCTTATTTGTTTTTCAGGGATCCTTTCGGACGGGAAATTGATTCCGTTAAAATAATTCCTGATGCGTATGGAAGCGTTTCGGGTTTTTTCACCATCCCTTTAACAGCCGCAACGGGTGAATGGAATATTGAATCGGATGTTTTAGATACATATGGTTCCAATAACGGGAGTTTAAAGGTTGAAGAATACAAACGCCCCACATTTGAACTGCTAACAGATAAGCCTACCAAAACATATATGCCCGGCGATACGATTTCTTTTCTTCTCAGGATCAGATCGTTTACGGGCGCTATTCTTAATAACAGTAAAGTATCTTATGACGTTGAACGAAAAGGGTCGTCTCCTGATTACCGCAATGTGCTCTCTGAAACTGTTGAATTAATTGATTCTATGGGCTACACAAATGATAATGGAGAGATCATGGTAAGAGTTGCCGATTCATCTCTTAGAAGGATTATAAGAAGTGTTAATACGCCATGGAGCTTTACTTACACATTATTTGCTGAAGCTACTGATGCGACTGGGGAGACGCATGAAATTACAAGCCAGCTATATGTTTCAACAAGGCCTGTCAGTATCCGGTTAATAATGCCATCAATAAATGATATTAGTGAGCTGAGACCCTTACTCATTACAACCAAAGATGTTAATGGACTTGACCTCTTCAAATTGGTTACTGTTAAATTGTATAAGCTGCAAACTCCTTCAGACACTTCTGAGATGCACCCGGTATTCGAAACAAAAATTAATACAGCCACATTTGATAAATTCAGGTGGCCGGAAAATCTTTTGCCAGGTGTTTATAAATTAACTGCAAGGACTGTTGAAGATGGTAAGATCCTTGGGGAGCAGAAAAGGATATTTACACTCTTTGCTAACAGTGCAGCAACTCCCGAAGACAAGCCTTTCTTCCATGTGCCTGTTACGGAAGCTGCCGCAGGAGATACGTTAAGGCTATTTAGTGGAAGTCCCTATGACAGGACCTACTGTGTGTTACAGGTAAAATATTTAGGCATAAGAAATAATAAACTGCAAACCGGTTGGTTTTTCCATGAGAAAATAAAAGCGGCCGGCGTGTCAGAATGGAAATGGAAAATTCCGGAGGGTGTCCGACAAGTGCTGATTACAGAAATATTTGTCATAAACAACATATTATATAAGCATGCAAGGGATGTCAGCGTAATGACTTACAAGGATGAGCCTCAAATAATTGTTGAACAATATCGCAGCAAGATTACACCCGGAAGCAAAGAAACTTTTTCTGTTTCTATAAAAACAAAGAACAAGGCTGTAGCAGCGCAGTTAATGTCAGTGATCTATGATGAATCATTGGACAAGATTGAAGAACATCAATGGACAATACCTCCTGCACAAAACGGGGAACGCTTAAGCAATGGATGGGATGGTTCCTTGCACAGTAGAGTTAGAAGTACATTACCATATGCTCCTGTACAAGATCCAATCAGATTTTCAGGATACGGCTTTTTTTCGCAGCCACTTCAGGGCAGGGTTTCAGGCATTGACATAACCAATGCTGCAGGGCTTGAAAGTGTTGTTGTTACGGGGTATTCCCGTCGCCTTGCAAGCAGTACCTCTTCGATAACCATACGGGGAATTTCGAGTCTTGCCAATTTAGAGCAACCGCTTATCGTTCTGGATGGTGTAATTTATTCAGGTGATCTTTCCTCTATCAAGCCAGCAGAGATAACACAGGCAATGATCCTTAAAGGTTCAGAAGCGGCAGCACTATATGGCAGCCGTGCTGCATCAGGTGTGCTCATCTTAAGTACAAAAGGAGATATTAAACTTTCATCCCCGCCCGAACCGGTGGTAAAGATTCGTTCAAATTTTGATGAAACAGCCTTTTTTTCCCCAGCTATATATGCCGGAAAGGATGGCCTTTACAGAATCACTTTTACCATGCCTGAATCTGTTACCGAATGGAACTGGAAAATGCTTGCGCATACTAAAAGGGCAATGTTTACTTACCTGGCAAAGAAATTTAGCACCCAGTTGCCTCTGATGGTGCAGCCGAATATGCCAAGAATTCTTTACCAGGGAGATCATATTGTTCTAAAAAGCAGGGTGAGTAATCTTGATACAATTTCAATAACTGGAATAATTACTTGCAAGGTGGAAGATGTTGTTACCGGAATGGACATTACCAGTACCATAGTAAGAGCCGGTCCACAATCATTTACGATTGGCGCAAAACTTTCCGCCGCCGCTGCCGTTGAACTCTGGATTCCCCCGGATTTTATACATCCTTTAAAAATTACTGTCAAAGCTGCCAGTGCAAATTTTGCAGATGCTGAAGAACATATCATTCCCGTTTTGAGTACAAAAATATTTGTACGGCAAAGCGTTCCATTATATTCATTACAAGCTGATACAATACTCCCTGCTCCAACTTTACCAGGTGACGCTTTATATTATGGAACGGGATTATCAATTACGCCAAAGCCACAATCGGGGTTGATTAATTCCCTTCCATTCCTGGCCAATTATTCATGGGACTGTGCCGAGCAGATGTTCAATAAATTATATGCATACGCTACTGCTATAAAAATAATGCGTACGGATACAGCTGCACGTCAATCTTATGCGATGGCAAGTGCAACAGCAGAAGTACAAAACAATAAATTACCTGAAGAGATCAATGAGCAAACAATGCCATGGATGAATCTCTTGAATAAAACGGCAGATCAGCAGCGTAGGCTTTTTCTTATACTTGACACGGTAAGGTCAAAAGAAGCGATAGAAAATTACCTTGAAAAATTATATACATTGCAGAAACCTGACGGGGGCCTGTCATGGTTTCCCGGAGGAAAGAGCAATCAATATATTTCCAATTATGTTCTTGCAGGTTTTGGGAAACTTGCTATGTCAAATCAATCATCGAAGTATGAAAAATTTATTAAGGAATTATTGAAATATTGTGATGAGCAATTCGTAATACAGCCATCCATCTTTTATGTTTATGCCAGGAGTTTATTTCTTTCGCAGGACACACTTATAAAAAAATATATAACTCGAAACTGGAAAGCCAGCCATAGCAGTTTATATGAGCGGGCAATGTTAATTATTGTTTCGCTTAAATACTTTTCTGCAGGCGAAAGTGTGTATCAAAAGGCAAAAGACGAATTAAACGATTTATACCAGTTATCGATTAGAGATAACAATAGTATCACGTGGAAAGACATTGCAGATGCAGACGACTTGGAATATTCCGCGGAAGAAACAATGGCTTTATTATCTGAGGCGTTTTCACTAAGCGGCTATTCAAAGGAAATAAATGAAGGCATGATAAAATGGTTACTCCGTACTCAAACAGAACATCACTGGACGACAACAAAGGGCACTGCGGCTGCTATTGGTATATTGCAGAAAGAAAGGAGTACTGTGTTTGGTCCTGCACAAGTGCTGACTGTAAATGCTTTTTCTGTTACGGATGATCTTCTACATGGCAGTAGTTATGCTTTCATTCCATCACAGATTGCAGCACCTTTGTCGGTTAAAAAGCAACATCCGCAACCTGCTTCAGGAAATATTATATACTATTATTTTTCCTCAAATCCTGTTGTAACAGGAGATGTGAAGCTTTCAAAAAAGCTATATGTCTATAACAAAGCGTCGAATACCTGGCTCGTTCTTGCTGATAATTCCATTCTCAGAATTGCAGATAAAGTAAAAGTGGTTATTACTATTGAGACAGCTAAAGCATTACGTTATGTTTATATTGATGATAAGAGAGCTGCAGGTTTTGAGCCGGAAGACATAAACAGTGGTTATGAATATGGTAAAGGTTTCAGCTATTATAAGTCAGTCAGGGATGCGGGGTTTCAGTTCTTTACTGAATTTGTTCCGGCAGGCAGGACCGAAATAAATTATGAGATGATCGTATCGCAGGAAGGATTATTTAATAATGGTCTGGCCTCGCTGGAGTGCATGTATAATCCGGGTATTACTGCATATAGCAATGGGGTAAGGGTAAGGGTCGAAAAATAATGTTGCATCGGGCTGATTAAGTGTTAAGTAATCTTTGCGAAGCCCGTTTAGTCAGTTCTTTAAAATTGTTGGATACCTATATGCTCGTATTTCGATCTTGAGTTTAATTCTGATCTTGCCCATGCATTCATTAATTAAGCAAATAAACAATTCGATTAATTCATACTGGCGCGATGGTGTTATTCCCGGTTCTATTAGCGGGAATATGAAATTAGTAGGTGACCTATCTGGATTACCTCCGCATTCTATAATTCTGCGAAAATCTTCGCTGATAAAACAGAGATGGATCTATGATTAGAACGAGTTGAATTTTCTGTTTAGCTCTTCGTATTTGCTTGAAAAATGAATTAATTGGTAATAACATCAATTTCTGCATAACTAACAGCATCGTTATCCCCGGTATTTTTCAGAGCCCTAAGCTTAATATAACGGGCGTTAACCGGCTTAAAAGATTTGATTTGGGACAAAGGATTGTTTTTGATATTTGAAATTCACCTTCATCTGCTGGTTGCCAGTCAACATTATCCTGCGAAATTCTATTACTATTCAATTCTGAACCAATCGAAATCCACGTAGCCGCCTAATTCTTTTGTTGCATAATTTAACAAACAGAATTTGTTACCGGTAAATATTTTCAAACTAAATCGCATCATCAATTCATTTCCTATGGGTTTGAAATTTTTATTATCAGTGCTGTATTCAAAGCTTGCTTTGCTTCTTGCGTTTGATGCGATTGTTCTTAAATAAATAGTTGAAGTATTGATGTTGGTTGAATCAACGGCTTTTCCATTATTCACCATAATGATAAACTTCTTTCCATCCATTTGTTTAACACCAATGTAGGCGTAAGGGTCCTGCAGCAAAGCAAGCCCGGCGATGTCGCCGTCTTTCATTTTGCTTGCATCAATTTTTGTTGTCGCAATGGTTGGTTGTGTTTGATCATGTTTGGCAAATGGTCTTTGCGTTAGTGTATTACGCGCCATCATAAAATTATTCGTGATGCTTGCAGTTTTCAATCTTAAATAACCAGGCTTTTCAGTAAGCGACCATTTTGTTGAATCAGGATTATGATTCCAGCCCCATTGCATACCCAATTGTTTTTCATTGAATTCATCTGAAGTTGGAAAATTTTTGATTGGATATGTTTTACCAACGTTTGGTTTTTTATAGGTTGTTACCGCTTTTCCATTCACGCCAATCATCGGCCAGCCATCAACCCATGTTACAGGTTGCAATGAAGGAAAGCGACCGAATGGTCCGCTGTCAACAAATAAAATTGTCCACCAATCATGATTTGGTAATTCAATTAATGCACCCTGGTGAATTCCATAATTAATGCCTTGCGTTGTATCATACATCAATAATTTTTGTTCATACGGCCCATAAATATTTTTTGATCGTAAGTGCTACCTGCATACCATCTCTTCCACCGTAAGTGCAATACAAATAATAGTAACCATTGATTTTATAAACATGCGTTCCTTCAAGGCCTTTACGAATATCACCAACATAAACCAATGAATCAGGGCCGATGGCAACAAGACTATCATTCACTTCGGTAATGGAGATTTTGCTATAACCCTGCGCTACATATACTTTTCCGTTATCATCAAAAAATAAACCCGGGTCGTAAAAACCTTTTGGCAAATGCGTGATATGCCACGGACCTTCAGCTTTATCAGCCGTACACATAAAGCCACCTTCATTTAATGTGATGAACAACAAGTAAAATTTTCCATTGTGATATTTTAAACTCGTTGCCCATTGTCCATGACCATAACGGCTGCATGTATCGAGATTATAACAATCACTGAAATCAAATCTTGGAACTGCATTGCTGCAATATTGCCAGTTGACGAGATCATGCGATTTTAAAACCGTGACCCCTGGGAATACAAACATCGTTGTTGTGACCATGTAATAAGTGTCGCCAACGCGTATCACATCAGGATCGGGAAAGTCTGCAGAGATTAATGGATTAGTGTAGGTGCCATCGCCATTATCGCTATGTACATTTTGGGCACATAAGAAGTTGCCTGTTAAAAATGATAACAGCAATATGTTCACAAGAGATTTTAATTTCATTTCAACAGCGTTTATTCTTTTACTCGTGTGAGTTTTGTTTCTCCTCTTTCATTTTTGGTGATTATCTCGTCGTCACTTACCAATTCACCTGTAGAATTAATTTCGTTGCCATTGAAGCTAATGCTGTAAGAAAATTTCTTCCCATCAACTTTTCCTTTTTCTAACTGCAACTCGCCAAACTGTGACTTGATAGTGCCGGTTAAGGTATCTGCCTGCACTTTAAAAGTGTAAGTAAATTCCATAGTTCCGTTCGGAGTTTCGCGACTGCCTTTCCAGGTGCCATCAATTGCATTTTGTGCGTTAGTAACCATGAATCCGAGAAGCAGAATTGCTGTGAGTAAGTACTTCATAATGATTGTTTTTATTTGAGTTTAAAAATTGATACTAAAATTAATTGCGTTGTAATGACTGATTACTTTCCGCATTTTATTTGCTGGTTTTAATTTCGAAAATGTTTACCGAATATGGAGCAAGTTGCCGGGAGAATGACTTCTTAATTCCTTTTATTGTTTCGGTTACAGGAACGATATTTTCCGGCGCTGTGATACTGTTTGTTTCGTCGGGCTTGTTTCCGTTCACAACAACTAATGTTGCGGCGGGGGAGACCTCGGCCACACCATCAATATTTATTTTTATGGATTGCTTTTTACCAATCGTGTTCACCACTTTCAGGTAAACAGTTCCTGTTGCATCATTCATCGTAGCGGAATAAAATATTGTAGGTACCCTTTTAGGTTTGGCGCCATCTGCACTATCTTTTTTTGAGAGGGGGGCGTTTTGAACAGGTATATTTTCAACACTTGCAGGCACAATCTTATTTCCCAAATAATGATTAAATAATTTCTGTACATAATAAGACGGCGAGCCATAACTATTCAGCGCATCATAACCAATTAGATCAGAATCCCATTGCCAGGCCCTGTTTTTAGCGATTGAATCTTTACTAACGTTTACGAATAACGGTGCATAGCAAGACATGATTATCAAATCTGAATTGCGTTCCATGCCCGTCATCCAGGCAGCATCACCGAGTGCGGCATTTAAGTTAGTGGTAGGCACTCCCTCACGTGTTGCCCATTCGCCCACAAATATTTTAGGACCATTGCGATCGTAATGTATCATATTGCGAAGCATTCTCCCACATATCCCAACTGTTGCGGTAATAATGTTCATCAACAACGGCATGGTTCTTTACCTGCTGTAACTTTCATAGCATGGATATTGCGTAGCCGGAATAGTAGAAATGCAGGTAAGTTGCGGGTATTTTGCTTCAATAGCATTTCTAAACTGGTTAAATCTTCCGCTATAACTATTCGACCTGTCGAACCAGTCTTCATTACCAATTTCAACATAACTTTAAGTTTGAAAGGCTCGGGATGACCATCTGCAGCACGTTTGGCGCCCCAATAGGTATTAGTATCTCCGATTACATATTCTATCTCTTCCAGTGCATCATCCACGTAAGGTTTTAAAAGGGGGCCTGCATCCACATGATCTCCACTCAGTGCATAACCGGCATAAACTCCCAGCAGCGGTTCAGCGCCCATATCTTCTGCCCATTTCAAAAATTCAAGCAAGCCCATCCATCAGAAGCACGATAACCCCAGCTACCATTATGACCCGGCCTGCTTTCCAAAGGACCTAAAGTTGTTTTCCAGGGAAATGCATCGGTGATCATTGGTCCTTCTAAAAAATTACCACCGGGAAAGCGCAAAAACTTTGGTTTCATATCAACCAGCATTTGCATGAGATCTGTTGCTAAAGCCATTGGGTTGATTGCTATAAGTTGGTGGAAATAGAGAAACCAAATTAAAATAATACACGCCGGTGCGGTCGGTTGAAATAACAAAGCGTGCATCTTTCGTGGGTTGTACATTCGCAGCGGTGGTTAAATTGAGTTCATACTTTTTCCAGTAAATACTTTTTTCAAGATTGATGGTTCCTGATGCATATACCGTTTTACCATCATTGCTTTCAATGGAAACTGTTACCGGGCCAGGCGTGTTGTTTTCAATTACAGGCAGTGGAGGGCCTGCGGGCTTTGGCTCCCAGGGCCAGCGTGGCGGTTCTCTGCGGTCTGTTCCCTTTATATAAAATGACGCCTTGTATGTGGTAGAAGGTTTTACGGGAATGCCCCAATAGCCTTCGTTCGCAACACCAACTCTTCCTGAAGTCTTTTCAACTGTGAGTCTCAAACATGGTTGTAAGGCACCATTTATTGCATTGCGTCGCTCATCGTTGGGTACGTTTTCTTCGGCGCCTATTAATTTGATACTCGCTTCCGACGCAGGATTATCTTTTACAAGACTCCATGCTTCGGGTTCGGTTTTACTATCCTTAAAAATCCTGTTGCGGATAAGCTCTGCATACAATCCACCATCATAAGAGTGATTGATCTCTTCTGTCATCAATCCATACAACATCGGGCTTACATTGGCTTTCGACTGATCAGCGTGTAAGGTAATGGATGGCGTTTGCCCATTAATTTTTGCGGAGCAAAAGAGAGAGAATGTTGCTAAAAAAATAAACTTATTTAGTTTCATTTTTAATATTTAATTAATAAAAAGTTTTAAATCATTATTGTCCTCTTACCAACCGAACATAATACACGCCGCCGGCAGTACTATTTTCCAACGATTGAAATTTTATTCCTACTTGATTTTTATCTTTCAACATAGCGTCGGGAATTGCATATTCAACATCAAAAAATTTTGATTGATTCCATTTGCCGGTATTGTCTTCTGTTGCTAATTTTTCATCATCTACATAAATATCAAATTTCCTGTTGCCCCATTCCGCGCCCCAGTAGCGAACTATTAAACTCAAATTTGTTTCGCCGTTTGTAGAAAGATTATAACTAAAAAACCCGCCATTAGATGCTTCGCGATATTGGTTATCATTCGCTGTTCCCGAACGGGATTTATTGTCTTGCATCGCATGATCAACCTCCGGTTGTTGTTCGCCCGGTGTAACAAAATCTATGGTGCGTTTATCAAGCGCCATCTTCTCTTTTTCATCGGTAGCAATTGAGTCGAGGTACGATTTATATTCGTCATTTGATAATGCCATCCAATACATCATGTAACGTGCATCATGTATTTGATAAAAAGGTTGTAAGGTGATGCTAGCCGGGTTCACCATCTTCACATTGTGTATTGAAAAATGTAGCGGCTCGTTTTTTACGGGCACTAAATTTTGGGTGATAGACGATAAATTATTTTCTATAAAAATGGGCGCTTTATCTAACGGTAATTTTTTACCACCCGGGATTTGCCCCCAACGGCTATCATCTGCAATCAAGCCTTTTAAATCTTCAGTTCCTGTTTTTGCACCAAGCAAAATCGGCCCATGCAGTATGGCAATATATTGTGGCACATTTGGCAAATGCTCAATGGTGTTATGCATCGGCAAATCAACCTCCACAACATCACCTTTTTTCCAGGTACGATTTATTACAACATAGGATGACGGATGATTATTGAATGAAATCAATTTACCATTCACTGTAATTTTTAATGCACCATCCTTCACCCATGACGGGTAACGCACCAACATTTTAAAAGTGGAAGATCCATTTGTTACAACAAGTTTTGTTTTTTCTTCGAAAGGAAATTTTGTTTGCTGCGTAAGACTGATACCTCTTTCTTTCCAGTTTAATTCAGACGCAACAAAAAGATTTACAAACAGAGAATCGTGCTGGTGGGTATAAATAAGTTCGTTGTATTTACCATGATTTTCCATGCCACTGCCGACGCAACACCACATAGCTTCGTTAGGCGAAGAGTACACACGATAGCTCCGCGGGCGAACAGGAGTAAAATATACATAGCCACCGGTTTCCGGATTTTGTGTCGAAAGAATATGATTATAAATAGTTCGCTCGTAATAATCCATATATTTTGCCGCAGGCTGTTCCCTGAACAGATCTTCCGTGAGCTTAAGCATGTTATAAGAGTTGCACGATTCAGGCCCCTGCACATCATTTATAAAATCAGTATAGGAAGCAGGAGCCGGAAAAAATTCACGGCGGCTGTTGCCACCAAAAGCAAGTGTTCGGTTAGCCGTTACCGTTTGCCAGAAAAAGCTACCTGCATCTTCATATTTTTCATCGCCGCTTAATTCGCCGATTCGTTCAAAACCGATGGCTTTGGGTATTTGTGTATTGGCATGTTTGTTATTAAGATTATCCACGCCTTGCGACATTGGGTCTAACAACATGTGATGCGAAAATCTTTTTGCAGCAACTAAATATTTTTCATTTTTTGTTATTGCATAAGCATCGGCCAATACTTCGTTCATGCCACCTTGTTCTGTATCAAGCATCTGTTGCATTTGTTCATCGCTTAATGATGCTGTGATATTGATTGCCCAATCACAGAATTTTAAAAACATATTTTTGGCTTCTTCATTGCCGGTATAATTCCATGCGTCTCTTAAGGCCCGCATACATTTTATGTACATTATACCAGGGAACCCAGGCTGCATGAAATGCTTTCATGTCGCCGCTTTGCACAGAAGTCCATACCGCTTTGCTGTTAGGCACGCCGCCAACATAATCAACGCCCCAGGATGGATTATTCTTAGCATTCGCTTCCTGGCAGGCTTTCAATTCGCGAATCATGTACAGCATTCTTCTTTTACATTCTGCATTGCCCGTAGCTGCATTCATTGCCATCGCGGATAAATAATGACCACCAATATGGCCATCCAAACCATCCCAGTTTTTATAGCTTGAATCTTTTGGTGTTAACCCGGCTTCCTTCCGATACGGAGCCAATAAACGATCAACATTATATTCAAGAAGTGTGTGAATATTAAGATCACGGGCATGTTTGAAAGGGCCCTGAAGTAAGGTTACATCGCTTAATGGAAATTCATTACGATACAATCTTTGCTGCGCCTGTACATTGTCGCAAAGCGTAACGCAACAACCTATTGAAATAATTAAGAAAGTCTTTTTCATCATCTTTAAATTACCTGAATAACAGCTGCGCAAAATTGTACAGATCATTTCTCCAAACCGGCCAGGTATGCCCGCCGGGATAATCATAATAAGTATGTTTTATATTCAGTTCATCTAATTTATTTCACCATGATCTGGCCGTTCTTGTAAGCAATGTCTTCCGGGCCTCCTTCTGAAATCCATAAGGCCTTCAGGTTATTATTTATTTTGTCAGCATTGTCTTTTATGTAAGCGTATTGGGCATCGGCAAAGCTGTTCATCATTGGTATTATCCAGCCGGAGCTAAACACGCCGAGGTAAGCAAACATATCTGTATTGTTGATACCGGTATATAATGTATGCATACCGCCGAGCGAAAGGCCGGCCAATGCACGGTCATTGGCATCGCTTTTTGCCCGGTAACTTTTTTCAACAAAAGGAATGATCGCTTCTTTCATTTCCCGTTCAAACATTTTCATCCCGTTTTCAATTGCATTCGGGTTAAAGCCACCACCGCCAAGATTGGCATCAGGCATTACAATAAGCATAGGTGTTGCTTTTTTTTCTGCGATAAGATTATCTAAAATCAAATTCGCTTTGCCTTGTGTTGCCCAGCCGGTTTCATCTTCGCCGCCACCATGCAAAATATAGAGCACAGGATATTTGTCGTTCACAGCAGAATCATAACCAGGCGGTGTGTAGATATACATCTGCCGCCATGAACGGGTAACCGGGGAGAAATAATTTTTTATCCTGGTATCACCATGCGGCACATTGCGCATTGCATAATAGCCGCCTCCGGCAAAAGGTATTTCAATGCCACTCGCCATTCTTCCCATACCATAAAAAGTTTCACTGGCAGGGTCGGCAACCGCAACACCATCTATCAGTAAAGAATAATAATGAAAACCTTCGCTTACAGAATCGGTTGTAACCGTCCATGTGCCGCTGGTGTCTTTTACCATATCATATTTTTTGGCCAGGTCCACCTGTACTTTTTTTGCATCAGGCGCTTTGATGCTGAAGATCACGCGGCTGTCGGGTAATATTTGTGGGTATTGCGCATTGCGCACATTGGTTGATGCCGGCGCTCCTGCTATGGGATATTTTGAAAATGTAGAAGTATCAACCGGTTTAAAAATTAATTGAGAAAACATATACAACCCGTTTTTCCAAACCTTAAAATCATGTACGCCGGGCTCAATGCGGTAAATATGCGGCACATTATTTTTTGTAAGATAATCATGGGTACGCTTGCTAAAAGTGATTAGCCCATCACTTGCTCCGCATGATATCCAAAGCAATTTTATTTTTTGCCTGGCCTCTTCGGGATTAGGCAATAATTCCTGCGGTGTTTTTGTATTGGGCGCCGCAGAGAAAGCACCGATCCAGGCAAACTTGTCAAGATTGCCAAGGCCAAAATTTAATGATTGTCCGCCACCCATTGACAAGCCTGCAATTGCCCGATGGTCAGCATCCGTATAAACAGGATAATGTTTTTGTATGTATGGAATTAAATCATTCAGTAAATCTTTTTCAAACGTTGCAAAGGCCTGCACTTTCTCGCTATCAAAAATATTTCCTACAGCACGGTCATCTTTCATAGCCCTGCCATTCGGCATCACCACGATCATAGGTTCTATCTTTCCCTGGGCGTATAAATTATCTAAAATGTTTTGCGGAGAACCACCATTCAGCCATTCTTTTTCATCACCACCAATGCCGTGTAACAAATACAGCACCGGGTATTTATTCTTTTTAGAATAACCGGGTGGCGTATAAATTAAGCTTCTTCTTGTGTTACCAACTGTTGTTGATTTATAACTGATGGTATCAATTTTTCCGTGAGGAATATTTGCCTGAACATCGTCAAAGCCGGGAGGCGCTTGCTTTATAATGTCCTGTGCAAAACCGTGGGAGGCTAACAAAAATAATACGCTGATAAGGGACAATAATTTTTTCATGAAAAATCTTTTAAGGTTCATTATTAAAAAGTTTTATTGGTAATCATTCATTATTTTACCGGTTCGTTTATCCATTTATTAGCTTTCATCCAAAGAAGCAAAGGCTCCATCCAGCCGGGATGGCGGAATATAAAACCATGACCACCTTTCGGATAAATATGCATTTCAACCGGCACTTTATGATGCCGCAACGCTTCAAAAAAATCAATGCTATTGTCCACGTCAACAACGTTATCATCTGCGGCTTGGGTAATCCATGTTGGCGGCGTGTATTCATCCACATGCAATTCGTTCGAGTATTCATCTTTCATTTCTTTTGATGGATTAGCTCCCAGCAATTGACTTCTCGAACCAGCATGTGTTAAGCTATCCTGCATACTTATAACAGGATAAACCACTATTAAAAAATCAGGACGCAGGTTTGTATTGCTTGTGTTTTCAATTAATGCCTTTCGATAATGCGTGGCTTCGGTTGACGCTAAATGGCCGCCTGCGGAAAAGCCGATGATGCCTACTTTGCCGGAATCAATGTTCCACATGGCCGCGCTATCTCTTACCATCTTAATAGCCATTTGCGCATCCTGTAATGGCGCAATGAGTTTTATTCACCTGGAAAGAATCATTGGGTAAACGATACTTCAGTACAAAGGCAGTTACTCCATTCTTTGCAAACGCTTTTGCAGTTTGTATGCCTTCGCCGTCATACACAATTACACTGTAGCCACCACCGGGGCAAATAACAACAGCAGTGCCATTCGCTTTATCTTTTTCGGGCAAATACATTTCAAGCGTTGGTGTGATCACCCTGCGAATCAAACCCGCGGAAGCATTTTCCGGTATATCTTTTAATTCCGTTGGCTTTGAATTAGGAACAGATGTTTTGTATAAATCGATAGTTTTTTGCGCATGTATTCCAATTGGAAATAAAAATATTGCTATAACAATTGCTGTTAATTGTTTCATTGGTGATTATTTTATAACAAACATGTATGTCTTTCCCGCAACAGTTGGCACATCATACAACCAGGTTTTTTTTAATTGTGGTAATGTAATTGTGGCCTTGTCTGAAATAACAGGTGTTGTAATTTTTTCAGTTTGGTAAAAAGTGTTTGCGTTATCTCCTGTTGCTTCTTTTAAAGCTGCCCCATCATTTAACTTTATTTCATTCGGAACACGTAATCTAAGATTGCCGCCAAGGGTAGATTTGATAAAGGCCTTGATAAGTTTACCATCTTTCCATTCCATCTTTACAATTTCAAAACCACCGCGTGCACGCAAGCCCGTTATACTTCCACCTGTTTGCCAAACATCAGGCAAGGCAGGCAATAAATTCAAATCGCCATCTTCGCTTTGCATCAGCATTTCTGTAATACCTGATGTACAACCAAAGTTGCCATCAATCTGGAATGGAGGATGTGCATCAAACAAATTATTATACGTGCCACCGCCGCCTTCATTAGTGCCAACAGGCGTTAATTGATTCTGAATAAGTTTATATGCATGGTTGCCGTCTAACATCTTTGCCCACCAGTTTACTTTCCAGCCCATGCTCCAGCCCGTTGATACATCGCCGCGTTGCATCAATGTATTTTTTGCTGCGCTGTACAATTGCGGTGTGCGGTAAGGAGATATTTGATTGGAAGGAAACAATCCATACAGGTGTGATATATGCCGATGATGATCGTTTGGATCGTCCACATCATCAAGCCATTCCTGCAATTGCCCGTGCTGGCCAATATGCATCGGCGCAAGGCGGTTTCTTTTTTCTTTTAATGTATCTGCAAATGCCTTGTCTTTATGCAAAATTTTTGCTGCATCAATTGCATTGGTAAAAACATCAAACACAATTTGATTGGTCATTGTAACACCGGCATCTAACGAAGAACCCTGGTGTGCGGCAGGCGCATTTTCCGGTGATTCATCCGGGCAAATTACCAACCAATGATATTTCGGATGTTCAATAAGATAATCTGCATAAAACATCGCCGCGCCTTTCAACGCATCATATACAGAGGCAAGATATTTTTTATCACCGCTGTATAAATAATGTTCCCATAAATGCTGGCTCAGCCATCCGCCACCATTAGGCCAGGCGCCCCAGAAGGCACCATCCACAGCACCGTTGATGCGCCATATATCTGTGTTGTGATGCGCCATCCAGCCTCTTGCATCATACATGTCTTTTGCTGTTTTTCTCCCGGTGACGGACAGGTCTTCCACCATTTTTAAGAGTGGCTCTGTCAACTCTGAAAGGTTGGTTTTTTCTGCAGGCCAGTAGTTCATTTCAGTGTTGATGTTGATGGTGTACTTGCTATCCCAGGGAGGAAATAATTTATTGTTCCAGATGCCTTGCAGTGTTGCAGGCTGTCCGCCGGGTTGTGATGAAGAGATCAACAGGTATCTCCCATACTGGTAATACAATGTAACCAACTGCGGATCGTTGGTTGAATTAAAATTCTTCAGCCTTTCATCCGTTGGAAGCTTTGCTGCATCAGTTGTTCCGAGGTCAAGCTTTACACGATCAAAATATTTTTTGTAAGCGGCAACATGCGCCTTTCAGCATATCAGCAAATGATTTTGAATAGGCTTTATTAAGATAAGATGCAGCCCTTGCATTTTCATCTCCGCTGATGTCATGATAATTATTAAAGTTCGTAGCGATAGAAATGTAGATTGTTACTTCATTAGCATTTTTAATATTGAGTGATGTATCGTTGGTGACGATGTTGCCGCCATTCAACTTAAATTTTGCAATGCCTTTGAATTTTATTTTTCCTTCAACACTTTCATGATCAATCGTAGTTCCCGAAATGATCAACTCGTTAGAAGACGCTTTTGTAACAGCCTTTGGTTGTGGCGTTGAATAAAATGCCGTAAATGAAATACTGTTTGGCTTGCTGGCCGTAAGATGCATTACAATAACACGATCGGGAAATGATGCAATTGTTTCTCTTGTGTAGTTTACATTCCCGATTGTATAAGTTGTTTTCTGAACAGCTTTTTCAATATCTAACTCGCGGTAATAATTGCTGTAATTATCATGTTTATCAAACATCAATTTTAAATCGCCAACGGGCTCAAACATTTGCCCATGTGAGGTTTTAGACACAATGGTTTTGTTCGCTAATTTTTCTGCATCTTTTTGTTTTCCGTCAAAAATTAATCGCCTTATTTCTGCAAGTGAATCCAAACACAAATCATTATCATTCCTGTTTGGGCTGCCGCTCCAAAGGGTGCCTTCATTAAGTTGCACCGTTTCGGTATCAACATTCCCATAAATCATTGCGCCTAATTTACCATTGCCGATGGGCAAAGCATTTTCCCATGTTGTGCCTGAAGGCTGGTTGTACCAGAGTTTTAATGAATTGCTCTGCGAAAAACAATTACCGGATGCAAACAGAAAAATAATTATTAAAGCCTTTTTCATTGTGTGTAATTTGTTTTACAAGCTGGATACTTTGCCAATACAAACAGCAGTTATTTAGTTACGCCCACTTTTATTTGTGTAAATGAATGTGCCGGAAATGTGTAAGACAATTTGTTGCCATTAAATTTTACTTCTTTGGTTACGGGTGAATATTGAGATTGCTTATCGAATACAAACGGCGCTTTTAAGTCATCACTATTTATAACACTCGCTTCTGCTTTGCCTGAAAAATTTCCGGAATTACTGATAAGGTCTGTGGTTATGTTTTTATTCTCACTACGGTTTACGACATTGATGAAGACAGCATTATTTTCTTTTGAATAAACAGTAGTTACATCAAGATAAGGTAGGCCTTTATATTTCTCTGTATTAAAAGTATCGCAGGCGACATACGTATCCACGGAATTACCCAGGCAGTTAGTGGAAAATTGTTTAAATGTGTAAAACAATGGCGATTTAAAAGTGCCGTTTTTTGGGTCGCTCGACAGGAGAGAAGTTAAGGCCGTAAAATTTGCCATCTTCACTACATCCGCATGGCGAATGAAGGAATTTATTGATTGCGCTACAGCCAGCACATTCAAAAAACTTCTTCCAAAGGCACCATATTCATCAACAGAAATATAGATTGGATTTTTAAATTCTTTTATGGTTGATACGTTTTGAATTTCGTTGGCTGTTAACTTGATTCTTTCTTCAAAAATGTTTGCACTGGAACCCATGTAATTATTGTATTCCGGGGCGTTTTCCCAATAGCTATGTATTGAAATGTAATCCACCCTGTCACCTAACCCTTCCAGGATTTTTCTATTCCAATCATCCCACGCACCTTTACTATACCACGATGATCCGCAAGCAACCAGCTTGATAGAATTATCAACTGCCTTCATAGCCTTAGCTGCTTCTCTTGCCGTTTCCACATAATCTTCCGCATTCTTATGACCGAGTTCCCAGGGCAAGCCATCCACTTCATTTCCGAGATCCCATATTCTAACATTGTATGGTTCGGGGTGGCCATTCTTTGCTCGCAGGTCAGAATAGTAAGTTCCCTTTTTATAGTTACAGTATTCAACCCAATAAACTGCATCCATTATCGAGGCGAGTCCAAGATTTACAGCGACAATGTTTTCGCTGCCTATGGCCTTATTTAATTTCATCCATTCATCCGTGCCTACATGATTATTGTCAACGCCACCCCACGCAAGATTGATCCGTGTCGGGCGCTGATCTTTGGGGCCAATTCCATCCTGCCAATTATATCCCATTAAAAAATTACCGCCAGGCCAGCGCATATTGGTGACCTTCAGTTCTTTCATGGCATCTATGTAATCTTTTCTAAAACCATCTTCATTGGCAAGTGGAGATGAGGGGTCATATAAAGTTCCGTACAGCGTATTGAACTCAACAGAATCAGGCAAGCCCATTCGCCTTCCATTAAAATGAATAGGCTCCATAAAGACGCCATAGATCTTTGGATCAATTTCGGCTATCGGCCTGTTGACATCAATTTTAATGGTGGCGTTTTGTGCAAATAAAAAGAGGGGAAGACTTGAGACAATCGTAAACAAGAATTTTTTCATGAGAGATTATTTAATAGAGAATAAATATTAATATATGTTGGTTTTATACACGTTATTATTCAGCGGCGCCTGTTAGCAGCAATGGCAATTTCTAAAATTTTTGAATGACCTCCAAGGATACTACAGTTAAATTATCGGTGAAAACAGTTCACAATCAACGTTATACAACCGGTAATAAGCGCTATCCTGGTTACGGTGAAACAAAGCAATCTATAATGACTTTAAATGTCAGCATGACAATTAATGTACTAAAGTAGTAATATTCAGTAGAAATGCAATCGGTTGCAAGTATTATATTCATATTTGGAAATTTCCAGGGGATGTTTGTGTTTGCAGAACCTCGCTTCTTTATTGAGTGCTTCAATCTTTGAAGAAATATTACGTATGAAATTTCTTTCATCGTCTAAAATAAATTTTCCCATTCCGATACGCGAAAACACAACAGATTGAATGAGTATATAAATACGCCAGTTGATCGTAGTGCCTTTTATTTTTGGTCGATATTGCCTGTAAAACTTTTCAATGTCCTTGCTGCCAAGAGACTTTTTGATTGGAGAAATAAATCTTGATGAAGAATTTACTATTAAATCTAAAGGGCTGGATGGAAAGGAATTTGGTGCTACCGAAACCGTACTTGGTTTATTGGCCCCAGGAATAACAAGGGAAATCCGGGTACAGTTCGATCCGCGCCAACTGGTGTAGAAATAGAAAACGTAAATGACCCTACAGAGGTAGGCGGCGTTGCCCCATGCACATGATGCGAAATCGGGCAAGGAACTTGCGAGGTTTAGGATATAATTGTAATGAATTTGAAGAAATAACATTGATTATTTCTTTTTTCTAAAAATTATTAAGTTGCAGGATGCATCAAGTCTTTAATCGTATCTTTTGCAAGCCTTACTTGCTTTTTATAATAAAACCGTTCTGCTCTAATGCACGAAATATCTTTAATAAGAAATATTTTTAAAACACTGGAAGACGAGTTTGCCGGGGAAGTGGACAGAATACGAAAAATTCACCTAACAGTCGGGATATTGAGCAATGTGCAACCCATATTAATGCAAAATGCTTTTCAGGCAATATTATTAGACCAACCTGTCTATAATAAAGCTTCGCTACACGTTGATGTTTTACCCGTTCTCATTTACTGCGATGAATGTGATAAAACTACTGAAGTGCAGAATTACAAATTTGTATGCACTTGTGGTAAGCCGAGTAAAAATATAGTGCAGGGAGAAGAACTATTGATAAGCAAAGTAGAATTTGCCGATGAAGAATTGGTTAATAATAATTAGATAAATTTTTAAATAGATGCCAATACCAAAATCAAACAGGGCGCCGGTTGGCTCCGTGCAATGCGAGAACACTACATTGAATTTGCTCAAGGCAAATGATTTTGTAGCAAAAGCCATTCGGGAACGATTACCCGGGATACTTGTGATCAATATTTGCTCCTCGCCGGGTAGCGGCAAAACAACCTTAATGCAGGAAACCGGTAAACTATTAAAAGGCAAATTGAATATGGCTGTTTTAGTTGGTGATCCGGAAACTGAAAGAGATGCTATACGAATGAAAGAATCTGGTATCAACGCCTTGCAAATTGTAACCGGTGGCATGTGCCATATTGAAGCGCAAATGATATTGCAGGCTTTGGATCACATCAATCTTGAAAGTGTCGATGTTTTGTTTATAGAGAATGTAGGCAATCTTGTTTGCCCCGCAGCATTTGATCTGGGCGAAGATTATCGCGTAACCCTAGTCTCTTGCACCGAAGGAGATGATAAACCAAAGAAATACCCGCGCATGTTTCTTACCAGTGAATTATTGCTCGTTTCAAAATCCGATCTCCTGCCTTACGTACCATTTTCTGTAGATGCCGTAACGCAGGATGCGAGAGATATAAATGCGGATCTGGATGTAATTACCATATCAAGTTTAAAAGGAGATGGATTAGAGGAGTGGTGTGAGTGGCTGAAGAAAAAAGTGGGTGAAAAGAAAAGTAGATTAGCCCTGAGTTATGAAGTATGAATATTGTATAAGAAACTTATTACTAAGCGGATAAAATATTAATTCATATTTAATTTTTCATTTCCAAACCTATTACATACATGTCAATGGAAACCTGCAGGGAGCGGGCTTCCGGCCAATAGTCTAACAGATCGGGAAGGAAACGGAACTAAACAAATATGTAAAAAAAGGTGTTGATTATGTTCATGTTTCCGGGACAACCTAAACTATTATTGTTCGTGATTTGTATTCGCTCTCTTATTAATTTCTATATGGGCATTATCATTACGTTCTTACAAAATCGGATAACAAAAAGGTATGTGCAGCGGGTAATGGCAATTTCATGCTTTTTTCTTTCAGCCTGCAACGACCAGGGCCGCACGTGGAGTTCTTATAAGGCGGATGCGACCAGCAGCAGTTATTCGCCGCTCACCGCTGTCGATACAAACAATGTACAGCACTTGCAACTCGCCTGGACTTTTGACCCTGATGATGCGGCAGAAGGCGCCCACTTTAGAGGCAGCCAGTGCAATCCCATTATCATTGATGGAATCATGTTCACGGCATCTGCCCGTCACAGGATATATGCTGTCAACGCCGTTACCGGAAAGCAGGTATGGTCATTTGATCCATTCAACGGCGGCCCGGGCGGCGGATCATTTCGTGGTGTAACGTGGTGGGAGGATGGAAAAGATAAGAGGATTTTGTTTACTGGCGGCGATAATCTTTTTGCATTGAATGCTGAAACAGGTAAACCCATTTTGAGCTTTGGAAACGGTGGGAAAGTGAGCATGAACGTAGGTATAAGAGACGATTCGAGCCTGATATCTGTAAAGCCCACTTCTCCCGGTATTGTTTATAAAGATCTGCTGATAATAGGTAACGAAGTTTCAGAATTGTATGGTGCGCAGCCCGGTTACGTAAGGGCATATAATATACGAACCGGGAAACTTACATGGACCTTTCATACAATCCCTAAGCCGGGGGAGCCCGGCTATGAGACCTGGCCCAAAGATGCGTGGAGATATGCCGGTGGCGCCAATGACTGGGGAGGAATGAGCCTCGATGAAAAACGTGGAATGGTCTTTTTAGCAACGGGTTCACCAGCGTATGATTTTTACGGGGCTGACAGGCACGGTAAAAATTTGTTTGGTAATTGCGTAGTGGCACTCGATGCAGGCAGCGGAAAGCTAAAATGGTATTTTCAAACCATCCACCATGATCTGTGGGATTATGATTTGCCTGCTCCGCCCAATCTTGTGACAGTAGAAAGGGATGGCAAAAAAATAGACGCCGTAGCGCAGGTGTCCAAGGTTGGATTTTTGTATGTGCTAGATCGCATAACGGGAGAGTCATTATTTCCCATAGAAGAAAGGCCCGTTCCGGCTTCCGATGTCCCCGGTGAACAGGCATGGCCAACGCAGCCTTTTCCATTAAAGCCAAAACCTTATGCAAAGCAACAGATGACTGCTGAGGACCTTGCTGATTTTTCACCAGCCTCTCATGATTCGTTGCTTCAAATGTTTAAGGGGTTGCGATACGAAGGGTTATTTACACCGCCCTCAATTAAAGGAAGCCTTAATTACCCCGGCACCATTGGTGGTTCGGAATGGGGTGGAGCAGCGTACGATCTTTTGACGGGAGTCATCTATGTAAAATCAAGTGAGTCGCCGGAGATTGATAGATTGGTTAAAATAAAAATGGAAAATCCCGCTTCAATCATTCCCGGATATGCTGATGGCAGAACACTTTATCAAACCTACTGTTTAAGCTGCCATAAACAAGACAGAAATGGCGAAGCGCCTTTTTATCCTTCATTGGTCGATCTCAAACAAAGAATGACCGAGGCAGCGGTTCTGAATAAAATAAAAGAAGGGAGTGGGAAGATGCCACCCTTTGCCGGTGTTTTAAAGGGTCACGAAAAGTCCATTATTGACTATTTATTTGATAAGGAGGATAAGCATTCGCCGGAGAATGCCAATGAATTGTTTGAAATACAACGCAACAGTCTTTCAAACATTGAAGTTAAAAATGAAAAGGCGAAAGTAGATACCAGCTTTAGGTATTTAAATATTTCAGCCTATTCCCAGGTGAGAGGTCCGGATGGCCATCCCGCAATAAAGCCGCCATGGGGAACACTCAGTGCAATTAACCTGAACACCGGAGACTACAAATGGACCATACCGGTCGGCAACCATCCTGAGCTACAAAAAAAAGACGGACCAGTAACAGGTGCAACCAGCTCGCCGGGCCCGATCGTCACGGCCGGAGGGATCGTTTTTATAGGAGGCACAAGGGATCGTAAATTCCAGGCTTTTAGCAAAGCTACAGGCAAACTGTTATGGGAAATTACACTTCCGGGCTTTGCATCTGGTACCCCGTGCACTTACATGGTTGATGGAAAACAATACGTAGCTGTTTCCGTTTCCGGCTTTAAAGAAAAACCAGCGGGATGCGTAATGGCATTTGCATTGCCCCTTTAAACTTCGCATTCAGAAGAGAATTAAACCAATCTTCACAATAGATCATCAATAAAAAAAGCGGTTAAATAAAAAAAGCTCCGGCAAAATACGCGGAGCTTAGTATATGAAAAAGATGGCCTGGCCCAATTAACAGTGGCGGATTTCTCCAACCTACACCGAAAACTTAATTTCAGCCATCCATCACTTTTTCAGCTACAAAAGTAGATTCGTTTTTTATCCGGTGGTAATAATATTTATTATAGTAATGTTAATATCTTAGTTAATAAGATAGAAATCATTGAATTACAACAGCCAATCTGGTAAAAATACACCGACTTCTAATTTATCCAGGCGCATACGGCTTTTTAATTTATTGTAAGTTCGCATCTTCTTTTCCCGAATATGATTAAGAATTTTATTTCCTTCGTCAAGAACAAGCCTGCCTTTGCAGTCGGCTTTTTGTTTGCTGTGTCAAGTCTTTTATTTGGTATTTGGGTTGCTGCCATTCCCGGTATAAAAACGAGGCTTGGCTTTACTGATGGAAGCCTTGGGCTTTCCTTATTGCTCGCTCCCCTTGGCTCGGTAAGCGGTATGATATTATCTACAAGAATTTTTAGTAAAATTTCTGTCGGCAGATGGATGTTTACCGGCTATATCATTATGTGTTGCGTAATGATGGTGGAAATTAATTCCATCAACCGGGCTATGTTCTGGCTCTCTCTTTATTGCTTTGGATTCATCGGTTTCTTAAATGGTGTATCAGCTAATGCCACCGTAAATCTTATGGAAAAAAAGTACAATAAACTTTTTATGAGCACATGCCATGGAATGTATAGCCTGGGAGGAGCCACCAGTGCAGGCATTGCTGCGTTGTTATTTGTATTACATGTTCCATCGGGCTGGCAAATTGTAGGAGTAGCCCTGGTTCTTATCACTGTTATTCTAGCCAATAAGCATCATTTGCTTTCCAACCGCGATATCATCCATTCAAGGTCTGCATTTAAATTACCGTCCTTAACCATATTGGGTATTTCATTTATCTGCATGGTAAGCTTTATGGCTGAAGGATGTGTCGCCGACTGGAGTGCGATCTATTTTAAAGAGGTCTTATTTGCCCCTAAAGCATTAATAAGTCTTGGATATGCAGGCTTTTCCGTAGCTATGACAATAGGAAGGCTTAACGGAGATATGTTGATTACAAAACTGGGTAGCAAGAACGTTGTGGTAACTGGCGCATTACTGGCGGCCTCCGGGTTTTTAGTTGTAGTAACGGCACCGGTCATTTTGGTTGCCATAACAGGTTATATAATGGTTGGGCTTGGTTGCTGTTGCATCGTACCCATCCTGTTCAGAACGTCAGCGAATATTCCCGGCGTTACTACTGTAGAAGGCTATGCCATGGTCACTACAGGTGGCTTGATTGGTTTTCTCACAGGTCCATCCATCATAGGATTTATCTCCGAGAAAGCAAATCTTTCGAAGGCGCTATCTCTATTAATCCTTATGGGTTTACTATCTGCGATTGTTGCATGGCGCAATCCATTTATTGTAAACAAAAAGCCGGTGTCAATTCCTTCCCTCGCCTTTGAAGAACCCATTTTCTAAAAAAATCCGATTAATAAATTAAGTGGATATTTACTGCGTTTATCGATTTCCATACACTTAAGATTAATGCTTGTTTTAAAAATTAATATTATTTTTTATGATATTAAACATTCTTAATTTGGATTTGATTTACCAAAACATAAAGAATAACACTTGAAAAATATCATTTTAAACACCTGCCTGCCAGTATCTATTTTGCTGGTCTTTTCAAATACGTATGGCCAAAAAAAATTACAACCCGGTTATATAATTAACACTAATGGCGATAAAACAAACGGCTATTTAGAATTTCGCGATCGGGAAAAAAATCCCAAAACGATAAGCTTTAAAGAAACGCCGGAAGGCCGGGGAACCTTGTACACGCCCTTGCAAATAAAAGGATTCGGATTGGAGGATAAACGTTATGAAAGTGCAATAGTAAGCGTAGACGATAAAACAACTGGATCAGAAAAATATACTTACTCAGATGAATTGAAATACAGAACAGATACTGTATTCCTGGAAACGATTTTTAGTGGCTCAAAGAGCCTGTATTATGATAAAGATAAAGATGGTTTGGAGCACTATTTCATAAAAAGCGATAGCGGATTCGAATGGCTGGTTTACAAACAATACTTAAAGGATATCGACGGCAAATCGGTTGTTATATCCAATGATAAATATGTGCGGCAACTCGTTGCCTACCTGGCTAACTGCCCGTCTATTAATACAAAATTCACAGGCGTAAAACACAACCAGCAAGACTTTGTTAAATTGTTCTCGGAGTACTATAAAAATTGTGCCTCTACGGAAGTACAGTTTATGAAAAAGAAAGAGGGCATCAAAATACAAACCGGGCTGATAATCGGTGTATCAACTACATCTTTAAAGTTTTCGAATACCGGAAGCAACGCGTTGAATTACCTGGCAAAAGCCGATTTTTCGTCTTCACAGAATTTTGCCGGCGGCCTGTTTTTAAATCTTATTTTACCCAGAAACCTGAGTAGATGGTCCCTCGCCAATGAACTGCTCTACACCGCATACAAGTCAACAGGTAAGTATAACGATAATAATAATGATCAATACTATACACTTAATGAAACTACATTCGGCTATTCCCAAATAAGATTGAATGACATGGTGCGGTACAAATTTCCGATAGGCGAAATATTTCTTTATTTGAATGGAGGGGTAACAAATGCCTTCGCTATTTCGGAAACAAATACCAGGAAAAAAGACAGCCATTTTTATGGAGTGGTAACAACAGATGAAGTTAAAGGCTTAGATGATGCAAGAAAGTACGAACAAGGGTTCATAGTTGGATTGGGAAGCCAGTTCAATAAATTTTCAGTTGATCTTAGGTATGAAAATGGAAACGGGATGTCAAAAATATCTGCGTTAAACTCGAAGACAACAAAATTTTATTTTCTATTGAGCTATAGATTTTAATTGATGAAATAAGTTGTTTACTAAGTCATTTAATTTCCTTATCTACTTCATCTGCATGATGGTGATGTTCATTTCCGGGATCAATAATGTTTTCTGTTTGGTTAATCTCATTTATGAAATTTTTCTGTTCAGCTTCTGCTTTGTCTTTAACTGAGTCGTTTTTCATACCAGACTCTTCTGTATTTTTCTTTTGAGCCCCGCCTGATTCTTCCGGCGGCAGTGCCAAATCACCTGCTGTTGTATTTTCCATAAACACAATTTAAGAAAGGGATTGAATATCTGTAAATAATAATTAAGTTATCCAAAAATGACTTTAGATTCCTCCCATGTTTTTAGAATTAAGTTTTCAATTTAGAGTTAACGGTAACGTATTACTGTATAATTTCGCAAGCTTTAAAAGACGGGTATTGGTAATACAATTTCAATGACACTCAAAAAGCACCCATCAATCTGGTTAGTTATCCTGGCATACCTGGCCACTTACGTTTTATGGGGCACCACTTATTTTGCAGTACTTGTAGGCCTGCAGACCTTACCACCATTTATTATGGCCGCAGTCCGTTTTTTTATAGCTGCCGTGGTGCTGTTGTTAATTGTATCCATAAAAGGAGAAAAGATTTTAGTTCCCGGCATATACAAAAACATGTTGCTTGGAGTAGTCATTTTAACCGGCGGGCAAGGACTGCTGTTCTGGTCAGAACAATATATTGCTTCGGGAACAGCGGCTATTTTAGTATCGGCGCTGCCACTATGGTATGTGCTGCTTGATACAAAAAACCGGAAGATATATTTCTCAAATAAGTTAATTATTTCAGGACTTGTGTTAGGTTTCTTTGGCATATTGCTTTTGTTCAAAAAATATATAGGAGCCTCTGCCAGCAATACCCAATGGCAACTATTTGGACTGCTGGCGGTAATAGGAGCATGCATATGCTGGGCTTCAGGAACATTGTATTCCAAAAATAATGCGAACCAAAATTCCCTGTTTTTAAACCTTGGCTGGCAACTAGCGGGAGGCTGTTTATCAAGTTTGATTGTGGCTTTTTTTACTCTGGAATTCAAAAACTTTTCTTTGGAAAATGTAAGTATGAATTCCTGGCTGGCAACTATTTATCTCGCAGTCGCAGGCACGCTAATTGCTTTTGTTGCATTTAGCTGGTTACTTACCGTAAGGCCGGCAGCCATTGTGGGTACTTATGCTTACGTAAACCCGGTAATTGCCGTATTACTAGGATGGTTACTCGCAAATGAAGGGATTAGCTTTTTGCAAATAACAGGTATGATTATTATTTTGTTATCAGCGTTTCTGGTGAACAGCCCCAAATATTTAGAAAAGAAAAAGAAAAATAGCGCAGGAATCAAATTATACAAACCGATCTAAACCCGAAGGAAAAAGATCTTATCGATCCATTTAGATTTAATTACCAATATATAAATAGAGCCTCACGAGTTATCAAATCCATTTCATGAAAAAATTCTCCTTTATTTCTTTTCTTTGCTTCTTTCTCTTTTCTTGCGATGAGAACAATCATAAAAGGACTGCTATGCATGCGACTACCGATTCGGCTGCTATTAAAAATTTAAGTACAGATACAACAGCAGAAGATACATCCTGGAAAACGATAAAAGCAAGTGCAGCTTTTCCTTCAGATAGCCTGACTCCTGGTAAAACGACCGCGGAGTCATGGAGAATTTCTGGCTTTAATGATCCGGAAGGTTTTAAATCTTTCTTTAAAGGGTATAAAAAATGGGTGGCAAAAGATAATGTAGACAGTATAGCAGCGCATATAAAATTCCCATTGAGAAATTGTAAGTCTCCGGAAATTTTTAAGAAACAATATGCAACTTATTTTAATAATAAAGTGAAACAATCTGCTTTATAACAAAATGCAAATAAATACTTTGTTAATTATAACGACGCTATGACCGGTGATGGAGGAACTTTGGTTTAGTGATGTAAATGGAAAATATTTTGTAATTGCGATTAATAACGAATAGCAATACATTTTTTTTCAATAAAATTTGATAAATAAAAAAATTAGCTAATGAACTTATATACTGCCCAGTTTAAAGTATCTTCCTTTTTTTAAATATTCGATAAACTCAAAAAATGTTTTATGAAAAATTATTTATTGGTATTGATTGCTTTTCCCGTAATGCTTTTCTCATGTGTTGGAACAAAAAAATTTAAGGCTGCCAAGGCTGATTACGACCAGTTGCAGGTAAAGTATACGCAACTACAGACTGAAGACACAGATTGCAAAACAGCAAGAGCTTCGCTCGAGTCGGAGAATTCTAATCTTAAAAACAATATTGCTGATCTCAATAAACAAATTGCATTTCTCAAAGAAAATAATACTACAGTACTCAATCAGTTGCAGAGCCTGTCTGTCGTGTCTTCGGCTCAGGCTGAAAGCATAAAAAAGTCGTTGGATAATATCGGCGCGAAAGACTTATATATACAAGACCTCCAGACATCTATGGCTAAAAAAGATTCGCTTAATATGGCCCTTGTAATGAATCTTAAAGGTGCTATAGGAAACCTGCAGGATGAAGATATCAATATTAAGGTGGACAAAGGTGTTGTATATATAGATATTTCTGATAAGCTGCTTTTCAAAACGGGTAAGTATGAAGTTTCCCCGCAGGCGAAAGAAGTATTAGGTAAAGTTGCGGCGGTACTTAAGGCCCAGCCAGACATTGAGTTTATGGTTGAAGGGCATACTGATAATGTTCCTTTCAAAAGTGGCGTGTTGCTTGATAACTGGGATCTTAGTGTAAAGCGGGCTACTTCGGTAGTAAGGATATTACAAGATCAATATGGGTTAGACCCTGCAAAGATGGCTGCAGCAGGTCGCGGCGAATATAATCCTGTTGTAGATAACAGCACACCTGAAAATCGTGCAAGAAATCGCAGAACAAGAATTCTTATTCTTCCCCAGTTAGATCAGTTCTTTAAATTACTGGAGCCTAAAAAGGGATAAAAAGATATTGACTTCATCATAAATAAAAATAAAAGGCGGTGGCATTGAGCCACCGCCTTTTTACATTCATCACTGCCCTCTTAGCTGATGTTTATTTCATGCTTCACCGTTTCTTTGCCTGGAATAACAGGCAGGCTCACCTGTAAAACGCCGTCAACATATTTTGCAGTTATTTTTTCTGCATCTATGCATTCATCAAGATTAAACGTTCTTTCAAAACCTCCCCGGCTGTATTCCCGCCTCGTCCATTCTACTTTGGGGAAACCTTCCGGTGGCGTGTAAGAAACAGTTAATTCGTTTCCTTTTACATCCAGTTTAAAATGTTCACGAATGCGGCCCGGTGCAAATACCAGCATCTCGTAGCTGTCTTCTGTTTTGTAAATATTTACAGCAGCTCTTTGCATGGATCGGATGGGCAGGTGCTGGTGCCTGCCTCCATAGTTGCCTTTTGCGGCGTACGACTGATTGTAGTACATGTTGTTTTTGTTTAAATGAAAAATTTGTTTACAAACAGATAGACGGGCGGCCTGCAGAAATGTTTTAAATTGATTTAGCTTTCGGTTGCAAGCCGCTTGCTTTAAGAGCTAAAAGCTGGATGCTCATCGCGGATCGCTTTTTAAAACATAATCATTCCTTATTCGTCTACATGAATACATGGATGATGCAATTACCATAACAACACAAATGACAGCAGACCGTAAAAATAATATTGCCGCTATCATTAAAGAATACAGCAGGCGGTTGATGGGATTTATAAAACAACGCGTATCTGTCAATGAAGATGCTGAAGATATTTTACAGGATGTTTTTTACCAGTTTGCGGGAAACACTGAACCAATAGAGAGAGTAGGAAGTTGGCTATTTACTGTAGCAAGAAATAAGATTACTGATAGCTATCGTAAGCAAAAATTGCCTTTGGCAGATGATATTTTTGGTGGCCAGAGAACCGATGAAGATACTTTTGATTGGAAGGAAATGTTCATTCCGGGTGATGACAATTCGGAAACAGAATACCTGAGAAATTTATTTTGGGAGGAGTTGCAAGACGCACTAGACGAGCTGCCAAAGGAACAACGGGAAGTATTTATTAAAAACGAAATTGATGACATCTCGTTCAAAGATATTTCTGCAGAAACAGGCGTAAGCGTGGCCACGCTTATAAGTCGTAAAAGATATGCGGTTTTGCATTTAAGAGAGCGACTGCTTTTATTAAAAGAGGAGTTGTTGAATTATTGAAAGAGGTTCAAAACTGAAGGCTCAATTATTAAAATTAAAAAACAAAGACAATGAAAAGATTTTGGTTTAGAAAAGGGTTACTGTTTGTGCTACTCTTTTTCGCAGCTATATTATTATTCGGTGCAGTTGTAATGGGTTTATGGAATGCCATCCTGCCACCTGTGCTTGGTGTAAATACTATCACATTTTGGCAGGCGCTGGGAATATTAATATTGAGTAAAATATTATTCGGAGGATTTGGCCGCAGGGGTGGCTGGCACAGGGGTGGCCGCCATAATTGGAGGAAAGGCATGCAGGAAAAATGGGGAAACATGACGCCGGAAGAAAGGGAAAAATTTAAGGCTGAATTAAAAAACAGGTGTGGCTCAAGATGGCAGGAATGGAATCAGCCGCAGCAAAGTACCCCGGCTGAATGAATTTAGAAGGGGGGGGATAAAGAACTTTTGAGAATGATAAATCCGCAATTAAACGCTGCGGATTTTTTTATCGTGGAACTTTTATCACTTTAGTATTTGTCCATTTATCGTGCCATGGATTTCCGGTAAATGCGCTAAGCGGTTCGAAGGGAACGATGCGGCAAAGACTTCTGATAATCGCGTCATTAAAAGTAAATGGTGCGCCATCATTTCTTATAGCAGTAGTGCCCGTAATTAATTTACCTATCGTTTTCCCACCTGTGGCGGCTTCCATAACGGTATAATACGAGATGAAAATAAAATAGACGATAACGTATGACATTAACCCGCCTGCTGTAGAAAAAAGTTCCCCATAAAAAATCCGGCAACAATCATATAGCAAATAAAACATTATTATGTCGATAATATAATTACCGAAACGAAGGCCAACGCTTGCGGGTTCATGATATATTTCCTGGTTGAGATCATTGAGAAGATCAGGTTGCATTTCCATATAATTAGTTTTGGTTTAGTAATTATATAGAATAAAAAGTTATAAAGGAAATATACCGGGATAAAAATCGAAATAAAGTGGAATTTCTTTTTTTAGGGGAATATCTATTTATCGTTCGCAGTACTGAGGTAGTTTTTTAAGAATACTTTTTGCTCTTTTACGTGGGATTCGAGATCGTTAAGCGCCTTCTCTACATCTCCCGTATTAAGCACCAGGGTTGCCTTTGATTGATTTACTTCTTTCAACTTATTATTGGCATCCCTTACCTGTTTCAAAATTCTATCAAGCATTGCTTCCGTCTCCGCCACTGGTTTGGCAGGCATGAATTTGTTGTTTCTATAGTTTAAGAAGTTTTTGAAATTTCCCATTGCCTCTTTATAATCGGCAACCGCCGAGTTGTACAAATCCGCATCGGTGTCCTGGTAAATAATTTCTTTCTCCATCCTTAATTGCTTAAGCCGGGTAGATACATTTTGATTGGCGATGCCATTTTTTTCAATCCTTTTGGCAGCCGCTTCATACCGCCCGAGCGGAGTAAACCTTTCATTTGCGTTAATTGAATCCCGGTAATTAAAATAATTTCTGTTGCTGCCTGATTTGCTAAATCCCTTTGAAAATTCCTGGTAGGTAAGGGGATAATCAAGGAACTGAAACATTGGGTCAAAAGGCATGTGCGATTGGATAAATTCTGATGGCGAAACCTGGAAATAATTGGTGCCCGTTTGGCCGATGAATTTACCGCTTTCCAGGAACCCTGCATCCCATGTTGGGTCATATAAGTACCAATCATTGTCCACAAAAACAGCACTCCATGCATGACCCGATTTGTCTACGGCACCATTGTACCGTGTATATCCTTCAATCCCATAAGATCTTAATCCGCATTTAATACAAATGTCAGTGAGGATCGCAGCAAAGTTTTCACAAACGCCTTTTTTTCTTTCCAAAGCCCAGGTTACTCTTTCATTGCTGTCTTCATCTAAAATTACCCGGTGAAGATGCGCGGCATCATACTTAATATTATTAGCAACCCATGTATATGCAGCGCGAACTTTTTCATGATCGGTGTCAAAACTTGCATTGATGTAGGCCGCAATATCCGTGGTACTATTAGTTTGAGAGGAGGGAATACTAAGTGCGATTCTATCCACCCGGGCGTATTGATCAACACCTTGTGATTTGCTCTGAAAACTCCCGATCAAACAGTATAGTATTATGATCAAAAACCTCATAAGCTAAAGTTAGAATTTTTTTATATTAGGAACGCAAGATTCAGCATTGAGTGTACCGCACCATGCATCAAATAATCCGCATTAACAAAAACTTACAATTCCTTCATTAAGCCTTCATGCGCTTTTTGTTTCTGATTAACAGAACGGCTGTAAATCCCGGATCTATCTATATTATGAAAAAACAAATTTTACTTATCATTTCGATTTTAGCTTCAACATTCACTTTTGCTCAATCCCAAACAACGCCTGCTTTCGGAGTAAGGGCGGGGCTGTCCTATGCCGGTGTGCGCGGTGACGCCGCCGATAACCTTAATAAGTTGCTCGATTTTACAGGAGGCGCGATAAAAGCTTCTAACACTACCGGCTTTTTTGCAGGTGTGTATGCAACGCTGCCTGTTACTGATGTGGTTTCTGTAGAACCCGGATTGTACTACTCTCAAAAAGGATATGAGCTTAACGGTGCTCTTAATTTAAAAGGAGTTGAATTTCTTGGAGCGAGTGCCAAAGCGAAACTTCAGCTTCAATACATCGACGTACCTGTTTTACTAAAAGCAAATTTCGGCGGATTACAATTATTTGCCGGCCCGCAAGTGTCTTATTTAACCCATGCAGATCTTCGTACAACTGCTGGTATTTTGGGCATCAATCTTTTAAATAGTAACACCGATGCCACTGCACAATTCAATAGATGGGATGTAGGCGTTACAGGTGGTATTGGATACCAGCTTACAAACGGAGTTAACTTTATGGCTTCCTACGATTATGGCTTATCAAAAATGGATGCCAATCAAAGTGTAAAATCTTACAACAGCGCTTTTAAAGTAGGCGTGGGAATTAGCTTCTAAAAATTAATATCGTCGCATGATATCTAATGCCCGGCTAATAAGCCGGGCATTTTTCATTACAATATTTTAATAAATAAATAGTAGTTTCATTATATCCTTTTACACTTTCAATACTGATGTATATGAAAACAATCTTCGCATTTTTTGCACTTTCCTTTTGCTTAATTCTTTGCAGTGCCTCTGTTAAAAATAATGATGGAGAATGGATTTCTTTGTTTGACGGAAAATCTCTTGATGGATGGAAAGTAGGTGACCACGCTGAAACATTTAAAGTTGAAGACGGAATGATCGTTGTGAATGGAGAGACTGCACATTTATTTTATGATGGTGATATTAAGAATCACGATTTTAAAAATTTCGAATTCAAAGCAGATGTTATGACCATGCCTGGTTCTAATTCAGGGATTTATTTTCACACTGCATACCAGGAAGGTGGCTGGCCCGCAAAAGGATATGAGGTGCAGGTAAATAATTCGCACACAGACTGGCGCAGGACGGGCAGCCTGTATGGTGTAGAAGATGTAAAGGAAGTTTATGTAAAAGACAACGAATGGTTTACTGAATATATAAAAGTAGAGGGCAAGCATGTTACTATTAAGATAAACGACAAAACAGTCGTTGACTATACAGAACCTGAAAATACTGACCAGTCTGCTGGCAGGAAAATTTCCAGCGGAACTTTTGCATTGCAAGGGCACGATCCAAAAAGCAAAGTATATTTTAAGAATATAATGGTGAAGCCTACGAATGAATAGTTCTCCTTAAAGCAAAAAGCGTATAAAAGTACTATAGCCTTTACCGCGGCAAAATATTTTCGTTATTTAGAACAAAATTTCCTCTTATGAAAAAAATCTATTCCGTTTTCTTTTTATTGATTTCACTTTCAATTGCAAGAGCTCAAAAATTTCCTGACAGCTATACCGATGGAAAATATATAAATGTAAATGGCGCTAAACTTTATGTGGTAATAGTTGGCAGCGGCGATCCCATGATTATAATTCCCGGTGGGCCTGGTGGCGCTCATCCCGGCTACAGGAGGTTCGATACTTTGGCAAAAGATAACCAGCTTATTTTTTATGATGCATTTGGAAGAGGAAAAAGCGACACCGCTAAAGATGTGAAAGAATATTCACTGGCCCGCGATATAGAGGACATCGAAGGTTTACGAATTGCATTGCATCTTGATAAATTAAATGTGCTTGGGCATTCTTATGGCGGCCTTGTTGCGCAAGGGTATGCTGTAAAGTATCCTTCGCATGTTAACCATCTTATTCTTGCCAATACATTCCACAGCTTTATTATGTGGCAGGCAAACGATGACAACAGTAACCATGAAATAAAAACCAATTACCCCGAAGTGTGGGATTCTCTCATGATAATTCGTGAAGCGGGTGCGATTTCCAGTGATGTAAAACACCAGGAATTATATGGCAAGGTTCCTTACGGTTTTCTTTATGCTTATAATCCTGAAAATTTTGTTGGCCGCGGAAAAAAGCCTTATCCCAATTCGTTCAATTCAAAATTATATTACCAGATGGTGGGCAAAGACGGCGATTTTATAGTCGGAAGCGATATCGGCAATTTTGATTTTAGAAAGGACCTGAAAAATCTAAAGATGCCCATTTTGATATATGGAGGACGCTATGACCGTGTTGCCGTACCTTCTATGATGGTGAAATTTAAAGAATACTGCCCGCAAGCGAAGTTTATCATGTTTGAAAAATCAGGCCACAATCCACAGATAGAAGAACCGGAAAAATTGTTTCCGGTGATTGAAAAGTTTCTTCATCAATAGACGTTGCGAACATCCACCAACTATTAAATTCAAATCAAAATAACCCGATAACCTAATTAACCAATCAACAAGCTACTTGCCTTTTAGCCGGTATTTTTTATTCACCTTCGGATTATTAAAGTATTCATCAAGCTCTTTACTATCGGTACTGTCCTCGACAACGGGTACATCAATAAGTTGCAGTTGCACCTGTTTCAATTCCTCTTTGAGTCTTGCTGTTTTTTTAATTATATCAGGATCTTTATCCCCTACGAGAATGTTGTCGGTAATTAAATATTGCAATCTCTTAATATCGCTCCTAACCAATGATGCAGAATTTTGCTCATAACTTTTGTTGGGCGCTACCGCTTCTTTTACGGGCACCAACGCCACACCAACACTGGGTAATATCTTTCCAGTCGTCTGACCTGCATTGTCCGGTAATGAAGAAAAAATGGTCCCTCCCAATGCAGTTGATGCAGAGGTAAGGTCAAATGTGGTTCGGGTATTTTTTGTCTTTTTTATTTTTTGATCTAAAATTCTGAAAGTGCTCTTTAACTGGACAATATATGTTTCCACATTTCCAACAATAGAATTGTACTCCATTAATCTTTGTGGAAAATTGATGGTCTGGCTCACCATAATTTTTACAATAGCTGTATCCCGGTTGAAAAATTTGTCAACGCCAACAAAATATAATGTCAGCAGTTTTTGCTTTTCATTTGCTTCCTCCTTAATAAAATCGTAAGAAGGGCTCCATACAAAGTCGTCTCCACACTTCGTTACCGGGCTTGTAGAACGTACAGGAAAATTGGAGTAATAAGTAATAGATTCTATAGGGAAGCTTCCTTCTTCACATTGCAGCTTGAAGTTAAGAGTATCTCCTTCATCTATATTAAGAGTGCCGCTTACAGTAGGTTTTACCTTTGATGGAATAATCTCTGTATTATAAAAGACAAGTCTGAAAGTTGTATCTACCCTGTCCGTATCGTTATTAAGATTTTGCACTCCCAGGTCCACCTTATATTCATTGTCGTACTTAAGCTTACCGGAAAGAAAAAAAGATTTATCAGCTTTAAACTTCAGCACGCCATCATCTTTATTTATTTTAAGGCCGACCGGTGAATTTTTTAAAAACCAGTAGTATTGGGTCGGATCCTTATTTATTTCAAAATGATACTCAAGCGTCGAGTCAACATGCAGCGTGAAATAGGGTGTAAAATTTTTTATCCGCAAAACCGTATCTTCTTTTTTCACGGGAATGCTGTCTTCAAACACCTGGGCTTTCCCGCAAAAGGGTGACGAAAATAAAATTAAAAGAAACAGTAACCGTGGAAAAACGTGAGGATTAATTTTTTTTAGCATGCACGCAAAAATATAAAACTCTCCTTTTATCGTTACCGAAATATTTCATAAACATTGGGAAGTGAAAAATAAAGGGGTAAATCACTTTTTGCCTTCATAATAATTGCATTGCTGCAAAGATCCAAGCCGGAGACGTAATGGAATTTTGGTAGCCTTTTCAACCCGCAGTTCCTGTTTACAAAAAAATCCAAAATTGGCTGTGTAAAAATTCTGCGGTATCAGGTTGTATAGTGAAGCTGAATTTATTTTTTGAACACTTTGATAAGGAAGAGGGCCTGATAAAAAATGTACAAGATTATCGGAACTTTTAACGGAACTTTTTAAAATAAAATTCATTTCTTTCAAATGGCTATCAAACCTAAGCTGTGCAGAAGCTGTACAACATATTAAGAAAAAAAGCCCAGTGACACAAATTTTATTCCAAAAAAACATATCGTTATTTTTGCACCACGAATTTACGATATATAAAAGAAAAAGCTAAATGTCATTAGGACAACGTTTACAACAAAAGCTACTACAGAAGTTATCGCCACAGCAGATACAGTTGATGAAATTGTTGCAGGTTCCGACGGCTCACCTCGAAGAAAGAATTAAAGAGGAGATAGAAGAAAATCCTGCGTTAGAGCCGGGCGAGGATGGACATGATGAAAATTATGATGAGCCGAAAGACGAGTTTGACAATAATGAGCCAGAAGAAATTGATGGGAGTGAATCAGATTATGAAAGCATTGATATAAGTGAATATGTCAAAGACGGAGATGATGAAGTAGGCGATTATAGACTGCGTGACGATAATTATGGGGATCCTGAAGAGACCAAAACTGTTCCGCACAAGGTAGAAACTTCATTCTATGATACATTGAAGACGCAGCTTTTGATGCTTAATCTTGATGAGCGCCAGAAGAAAATAGCGGAACAAATAATAGGTAGCATTGATGATGATGGTTACCTGCGCCGTGACATTTCAGCTATCGCTGATGATCTTGCTTTCCGGCAGAATATCGATTGCAGTGAAGCCGAGATTGGTGAGTTGGTAAAAATGATCCAGCAGTTTGATCCCCCCGGCGTAGCCGCAAGAGACTTACAGGAATGCCTGTTATTACAGCTTAAAAGAAAAGAGTCTGAAGGTAAAAAGGTAAAAATCGCGATCGATGTAATTGCAAATTACTTTGAAGAGTTCACAAAAAAACACTACGAAAAAATACAGCGCGGCCTGAACCTTGACGACGACGGAATTAAAGATGTAATTAACCAGATAATAAAGTTAAATCCTAAACCCGGAGGCCAGGTAGGAGAAACTAACAAGCTTCAGAGCTACGTAATCCCCGATTTTTTTGTAATAAATACACTTGGGAAACTCGAGGTAACACTTAACTCAAAGAATGCACCTGACCTGCGAATAAGCGAAGGCTACAGGGATATGCTAAAAGATTACGACCGCGGAGCGAAAAAAGATAAGAGGCAAAAAGAAGCAGTGCTTTTTATTAAGCAAAAAATTGACTCTGCCAAATGGTTTATTGATGCGATAAAGCAGCGTCAACACACTTTGCTCAGTACCATGCAGACGATCATGGAATACCAGAAAGAATTCTTTTTGACTGGTGATGATACCGACCTGCGCCCCATGATTTTAAAAGATATTGCCGAAAGAACGGGCCTTGATATTTCAACGGTCAGCCGGGTAGCCAATAGTAAATTTGTACAGACAGAATTTGGAACATACCGCCTGAAGTTTTTCTTTAGTGAAAGCCTCGTCACTGATTCAGGGGAAGAAGTGAGTACCCGTGAAGTAAAAAAAATACTCAGTAATCTAATTGATGATGAAAGTAAGCAACACCCGCTAAGCGATGAAAAACTAACGGAGCTTTTGCAGGAAAAGGGTTATAATATTGCACGCCGTACGGTGGCAAAATACCGGGAGCAGCTAAATATTCCTGTGGCCCGCCTTAGAAAAGAATTATAATGGAAATAGATTTTCTTAACCGTCCTCACGAACCTGCCCCTTCTCTGCAAAGAGATAAGTATGGCCTGGGTTTGCGAATACCCGCTCAAATTTTTTCCTATTTATTTCACCCTCTTTTTATACCGGCAATTGTTACATGGTACTTAGCATTTATACAAGCAGGTTATTTTACCGGTATCCCGGACGGCGAAAAAATTTATATACTTATAAGAGTTGCTTATAATACTATTTTTTTCCCTGCCTTTACTATAATGCTCCTGAAAGCACTTGGGTTTATTGATAGTATTTTTTTAAGAACGCAAAGGGAACGGATCATTCCTTACATAGCTACTAATATATTTTATTTCTGGATGTACCTCGTGTTCAGGAACCAGCCGGATGTGCCACTGATTCTCACCGGCTTTTATTTTCGGGATATTTCTTTCTTCGTCATTTGCACTGCTGGCAAATATTTATTTTAAAATAAGCATGCATGCATTGGGCGTAGGCTCCTTTCTGGGCGTATTGATGGTGATTATTTTCAGCGGCTCTTCTTTCGCAATTTTTTTACCCGCAATGCTTATTATTTTATTAACAGGTTTTGTATGCACGTCAAGACTGGTTGTGAGCAATCACACCCCTTTTGATATTTATTCAGGAATACTAATAGGAATGATAAGCCAGTTTATTGCACACGCTTTTGTTGGATAATAAATTCTTTGGTCAGTTTATTTTATTGGCACTATCATAAACGAGTATGTATAATCCTGGTAGTTCATTCTGTATTTTTCCAACGGCCATGTGCCCCATGAATTAATACCCCCAAGCCCGGTTTGATTAAGGTCAATATTTAGTACTGTCATATTTCTTTCCGTTAGCTCGCCGGAATGCGCATTATGTTTTTCCAAACCTTCATCGAGGTCTTCATCTAAAAAATGACGGGCAGAAATGTTTAGGACAGTATCCCCGCTTATAAATAATCCTTTTCCATTTGCATTAGTAAGTTTCACCCAGCGCACATCTGTCTTGTTAGCTGTTTCCTGTGGCCGTACATAAGCATGAAACTGATCGTGCACACTCATGCTATACAATCCTATCAATGCGGCATCTTTACAATCCGTATAATTTTCTGAGGGGCCCCTGCCATACCATTCCATTTGCCCAAAAGATTTCGGCATCATCATTTGCATTCCAAATTTAAACATCATTGGTACTTTTTTGGCAGTATCTGCGTGCATAGATTCGGTCACCTTTAATAATACCATCTCCATTCATCTCGTAATTGATATCCAGCATGGCATACACATCGGGCAAAGAATAGTGCATGTTCAATTTTATCTTTTTCTTATCGGAATCGTCAATGTCAAAACCGAGCAGCGCATAGTTGTGGCTCGCACGTTTCCAATCCAGCAATTTTTTCTGCAGGCCCGCACCATAGTCGTTATCTGTAGGAGGGCGCCAGAAATTTGGCTTTAAAAAATAGCCGTCTTCAAGAAAGTTGGTACCATCGACGGCATATTTATGTAACAAACCATCTTCTCTTTTAAATGAAAATGCTACGCTGCTATTGCTAATGTTAATAGAACTATCAGTAAGCACCACCTGTAAATCTGCTGATGAAGGCATAGCAAGCTCATTTGAATAATGGCTGTATAGCGTTAATTGATCTTTTGCAATTTCCCAGTTTGCGGGCACCATTCCTTCACTACTTTTCGTCTTATAATAAACATTGAGAAAAATTTCTTTATAACCAACTTTAGGAAGAGGATAATGTAAATCAACAATGCCGGAATCCTGCGGAGCTATGTTCAGCGATTCAAATTTCCCTTTTTGAATGATTTTTCCATCTGCTGCAAGCTCCCAGTCCAGGTAAATGTCCTGTAAGTCTTTAAAGAAATTTTCATTGTACACTGTTATCTTTCCGGTCATCAAATCTGCGGGAGAAGTATGTATATTTTGATACTGCTTTTTTACTTCCAGCATTGACGGATTCAACGAGCGATCCGGCCTAAGCAGACCGTTACAATTGAAATTATCATCACTAGGCATGTTAATACCATAATCACCGCCATAAGCCCAAATGGTATCACCACGATCAGTAACCTTTTGAAAACCCTGGTCAACAAAATCCCAGATATAACCGCCCTGCATGTGAGGATAGTATTTACGAATCGTATCCCAATAGTCAATAAAATTACCTTCGGTATTTCCCATCGCATGGGCATATTCAACAAGAATGAATGGCTTGTGATTGCTTTTATTATCAAATTTTACATGACGCACCATATCATCTGGCGAAGGATACATTGGGCAATAAATATCAGAAAAATTAGTGGCGCTGCCGGGCTCGTATTCCACAGGACGAGATGGATCGCGATGCTTGATCCACTCATAACATTTTTCAAAATTTATTCCCATACCGGCTTCATTACCCATTGACCATATTATCACACTTGCGTGGTTTTTATCCCTTTCGACAGCTCGGGTGTTTCGTTGGAAATGTTGCAGGAACCAATCCGGCTTTTTAGACAAAGAGTTAGCTCCAAAGCCCATTCCGTGTGATTCAAGGTTGGCTTCATCAACTACATACAAGCCATACTTATCACATAACTCGTACCAATAGGGATCATTTGGATAATGCGACGTACGGACGGCGTTTATATTATTTTCCTTCATGAGACGAACGTCCTGCTCCATGCGTTCACGGCTTATCACCTGGCCTGTAATGGGATCCATCTCATGGCGATTAACTCCTTTTATCAAAATGGCTTTACCATTTACATATAACACTCCATCTATTATTTCAACCTTTCTAAATCCCGTTTTTTGCGGAATCACTTCAATTATTTTACCGCGGCTATCAATCAACGTTATGAACACGCTATATAGATAAGGGGTTTCCGCTGTCCATTTTTTTGGATCATTTAAGGCGAATACAACATTCTTAAATTTTGTTGAATCCGCAAGAGAAACGGATTTTTTTTCAATCGATATACCGGATGAATCAAACAATTCAAACGTGGCTTTATAGTTTTTTAAAGCGTGATCGGCGTTATTTAAAAAATCAAGGCTGATATTTAATTGACCATTTTTATAATTGTCTTTTAAATCAGGAATTATTTGTACGTCGCGGATATGAACCCGGTTGCGTGCGTATATATTTACATCGCGACACACACCGGCAAGCCGCCACATATCCTGGTCTTCTATGTAGCTGCCATCGCTCCAGCGATATGCCTGGAAGGCAATGAGATTTTTTTGGCCAGGCTTTAAGTATTTAGTGATATTGAATTCCGCGGCAAGTTTACTGTCTTCACTATAGCCAACCCATTGCCCGTTTATCCACAAATAAAAGCAGGAACGCACTGCACCAAAATTTATATAAATGTCCTTACCATTCCAGCTTTTATCAATTGTTATTTCCTTACGGTAAGACCCTACCGGGTTATATTGTTCGGGAACTTTTGGAGGATCTGGTTTTATGAGATAATCAAAATCGTAACGAATGTTGGTATATATCGGTATACCGTAACCGTTCATTTCCCACGTGGCAGGTACCGGAAAATCAACCCAATGACTGTCATCATAATTAGTTTGCCAAAAGCCTAATGGTCGATTCGCTGGTTTATCCACCCATTTAAATTTCCAGTTGCCGTTTAAAGATTGAAAATATTTAGAATGCTCCGGATCATTTTGCAATGCGAGTTGATTATTCTCGTAAGCAAAATAAGTTGCGTGCATGGGTTCACGATTGACTTCATTTTTAAATTCATCTTCCCAAAAGGCCGGCGGCTCCAGGGATTGGGCTGAAAGTTTTGAAATGTTCAATAAGAGGAGAATAGCGATGCAAATTTTTTTCACTGGAGTTCTATTTATCGTTTTTTATAAAATAATAAGGTTGAATTATCTCATTGTTCTATTCCACCAAGGCACGAAGCACACAAAGAAAAAAAGCCCTACGCTTCATTTTTTTACCGCATCCAAAAAGTTTATTTCCTGGTTGGTCTTCCTGTATTAATCTTAAAACATCTAAGCAGGTTATCATTAACCGCTGCAAATATCAGGCGCTCATTATTTTTAGTTGTGACCTCCTTCAGACTTTTTAAATCTCCGTCTGCAATGAAACCGGATTCAACAGGCAACACATTTATAAAACCTCCCTTTCCATCATTTTTTAAAAATTGCCCGTAAGAAGCATCATATTGCCCGCTACCTATTTCAACCTGGTATTCATTGCCTCCGAAGTAACAGGTCAGTTTTACCATCATCGTCCATATCTGCTGCTATAATTGCGTTAACAGGAGCACACTGCGCCGCAAGTGGCAATTGATGTGAAATAAAATGCCCGTTACCTGTATTTTCGAGCCACATACTTTCCATCGTTTCACATTCCAGTTTCAACATATCCTTTTCACCGATTACATCCAGCAGTTTTTTCATATTAATTTTTGCAAAATCTTCATTTAAAAGAAATGTCTTTTTAATTACAAGCACCTGGTTGGCCAGTTCTGTTCTGTCTATACCGGGAAACAAATCGTATGAACCCTCATTATCTTTTATGTAATAAGCAGGAATTAGATCTATGGTTCCGTTGCCATCTATATCTTTTGCGTACAACCAATATGGGCGTTGCGGCGTAGCGTGAAATTTATTGTTAATGCCCATGTTACCTGCAATAAAATCTATATCTCCGTCATTATCTATATCAGCGGCCTGCAGCGAGCGCCATAATCCGTTCATGTTTTTTAAACCTGTATTTTCAGTTACTTCTGCCAGTTTACCATTTGTATTTTTAAAAAAACGCACCGGCATCCATTCACCACAAAGTACGAGATCTATCTTCTTATCATTATCGAAATCGGTCCATATGGCTCCTGTGATCATTCCGGGCTTTTCTAATGCAGGGCATACATTTTTTGTGACATCAGTAAATTTGCCGTTATTGTTTTGTAAAATATAACTGCGCGGAGAACGCGGGTATTGAGTTGCCAAAATGCGGCCGCCTATAAAAATATCCATATCACCATCGCCATCATAATCGGCTACAGCAACAGCCTGGGATATCGTTGTAACATCAGCCGGAAAAGCCGTAGCATCTAATGTAAAATTTCCTCTACCGTCATTTTTATACAAACGGGGAATGTTCATCGTTGCGCTTTCACCAAACTCTGTACTGCCTTCTGCAATAAGAAGGTCAAGGTCTTTATCACCATCGGCATCAAAAAATACAGCACCGGCATCTTCTCCTGTTTTATCTTTTGGTACGAGCTCATGAGAAGAAAATGTTCCATCATTATTTTGAATAAATATGGATCCCGATTGATAAGAACCGCCGCCAATAAAAACATCTGTGAGGCCATCACCGTTCACATCACCCGTTGCTAACGGAGGCCCGAGTTGAGAATATTTTTGTGGTAACATTCGCTGAACACCATAATCAAAAAATGAAACTTCCTGGTGCTTAAATTCAGGATTTAAATCCTTCGTAAAATCAGAAAATAAAGTTGAAGATGCCTTCTCTTGATAGTGATCAATGTCTTTAGCGTCCGTATAGTTTACGATAATATTTTGATTTGCTTTAATAGCTTTAATTAATTGCATCCGGTCATCAGGCCATACAATTCTTAAAGAATCAATTTGTGATGTACTTCCTAAGCCAAAATGAAGCCGGTCATCCATACACGATAGGTAGCCTCTTATAGGAAATTGCTCAAGCATCTGAACCTTACCATCTGCATAAAGGGTAGCCTTGACGCCAATACCAGACTGATTTTGGCTATCACCCTTCAATTGAACTGTAAGAAATTTATGTGCGCTGTCTTTTGCACTTTGTCGCAATTCATTTTTCCATACAAATGCTTCCTGGTTCATATTATTCATTACCATATCAAGATCACCATCGTTATCTAAATCGACATAGACGGCGCCATGGGAAACCGAGGGAACAGTCATCCCGGTTTGTTGGGTTGTGTTGCTGAAGGTAAGATCACCATTATTGTGATAGAAATAATTATTGAGTTTCACACTGCCATAAGAATCGAGGTCTTTACGCAAAGAAGTAATATTGTTCCCGGTAACATTTTTGTTTGCCTCCATGGCGTTGCTCCCTTCTGTATTTCTAAAAAAGAGAAAATCATTGTTGGTGAGATCCTTTGCAATTCCATTTGTTATCTGAACATCTTTCCATCCGTCGTTATCGAAATCTGCCATTAATAAGCTCCAGCTCCAGTCTGTTTCCGATATGCCGGACAACTGCCCGATCTCACTAAAAAAGGGCTCCGATGTACTATCAATTTTCCGGTTGCCATTGTTGAGCTGAAGCATGTTGCGGGTAAACTCCGGCTGGTAACCGCCAAGGGTTATTGCCATTTCATATCTTTCAGGATTTGTACCTGCAAACATTGTTTTTTTCCGATAGTTCGTTTCGGGTTGCATGTCGAGCACCGCAACATCCGGTAAGCCGTCGTTATTCATATCAGCGGCGTCAACGCCCATACTATTAAAACTCTGGTGATGCATTGCCTGTGGAATACAATTTCTAAAGCTGCCGTTTTTATTGTTTAGCCATAATAAATCATTACTTAAAAAATCGTTGGCAACATATACATCGGGCCAGCCATCATTGTTGATATCACTTACCGTTAATCCAAGTCCATAGCCCATTTCCTTTATTCCTGCCTCTTCCGATACGTCCTTAAAAACAGGATGATTTTTACCCTGCGGCGTTCCTTCATTTCTGTATAATTTATCGGCGGCAATTGCGGAACCCTTTGCATCCTGAACTACTATATTGTTTGGCTGATTTTGAAAAACATTATGATTCATAAGGTACATATCGAGATCGCCATCTTTGTCGTAGTCAAAAAAAGCTGCTTGTGTCGAAAAACCCGCATTATCTAAACCATAATCTTTTGCCTGTTCTGAAAATTTCAGGTTGCCTTCATTAATGAAAAGCAGGTTTTTTCTTTGCTCATTATTTTTCGAATGTGACACCGAAACATATATATCCATTAACCCATCATTGTTGATATCAACGATGCTTACGCCGGTGCACCATTTAGTAGTATGCAGCCCTGCCTTCTCCGTTACATCTTCAAATTTAAAATTGCCTTTATTTATGTAGAGTTTGCAACTTACCTGTTCTCCTGCAAAAAAGATATCCTGCAATCCATCATTATTAAAATCCCCTACGCCAACGCCGGAGCCAATGTATATGTATTGATTGGTCAAAAAATTTACCGAATCACTTTCAGTAAGCTTGTTATTAAAATCAATTCCGGTTTCGTCTTTTGTCAGCAGAGTGAAATGAAAATCTTTATCTATACCCGGAGCTATTGGTTTTACAACTGTTGAAAATAAAAATCAGCAGCGTTAAAGAAATTGAGAGGGTTAGTTTCACATTATTGGATTTGATGCACCTTTTATTTAGCATCGCTATTAACCGTAATAAAAATTTGCCGAAATGTATCCAAGCCATAGTCTGAAATAATAAACACCCCTAAGCTCAATGAGCAGTTAGTTTTTTTAATACCCATTCGCCTACTTTCGTTCCTTCTTTCTGTCCCTGTACAATAGCATCCATATAATGTATGCCGCCATAAAATCTCGATATCGCAGCTTCATTTGCAGCCTGGTGAAAAGATTTAAATGTTCTTGGAGGCAGGCCATAACTTATTTCAACACTATCCCTAAATGGAAAATTATCGCCAAAATAGTCTGTGAGTAATATTGCTGATGTAGTTGAAATCACGGAGTGTCCACTCGTATATTCGGGAAAGGGAGGCGTCTGTAATAATGGTACCCATTGCGGATCAATTAATTTACGTATTGCCGTCTCCGGACGAATACGGTTGCTCCTATATTTTTCTGCCCAGCAACTTATATTGGCGTCCATCAAGCCGATAGAAACAATCGTATAGATTTGCATGGTTTCATCAAAGCTTTTTTTGGCGTTTATACAGGCAATACCCGTAATACCTAACCAATGGGCGCCTGGTGATATCTTCTTAAAACCAAACATCAAATGCCCTTCATCCTGCATAGCGAAGGGGTTACAATCCCAGAACGAAGCGATCTGCTTGTGGTCTTGCTCTAAATCGTTCCCCTCTTTATATACTGCATACGTGAGATCATAATAGCTTGAGCCACTTTTTGGATCGTAGGTTACGGGCGGCTCCGGTTTAAACTGGCTTGCCGAGTCAAGCGTGAACGGTCGCACAGTATTAAAATAGGGTTCTACGGGAGCTAAAAACCCCGGGGGTGTAGGATACCATGAGCCCTCTGTTTTGAGAGGAGTATATCTTTGAAGATTACTTATCTTGTTATATCTGTCTGTCGCTGCATAAGCAAGAATTTGTTTGCTTATGGCAATCGCATAATTCTTTGAATTATTAAGTACCTCATCATCAACACCGGCCTTTCTGCAAGAATCGATAAATTTTCCTTCGAATTCATCAAGCAACTTTCCCGAAGGCTGCATTTTTTTTGCCGTTTCCACCATAGCAAGCAATGCAGCTAACTGGTAATTGGCAGACGGCACAGAATCAGGCTTCTTAATTTGAGGATACTCATTTAGGATTCCATGCATACTTTTTAACTTACTATCGTTTTCGGAAACGACTTCATAACCAGCTAAGCAGGCGTAAGAGAAAAAACGTGCACCCAGCGGTGGATTCGTGATATCGTGCACCATAATCTCGGTCATTCTTGTAATAACATCGCTTATATCATTATTGCTGAATGAGAATTCTTGCTTTTTCTGTTTGCAGGAAAATAAAAAAACTAATAAAAATGAACAGGCAAGTACGATGCGACCAGCTATCCTGCTATTCAATTTAAAATAATTATAGAATCGTTTGTTGTTTCATCATTTTAAGAAATCATCCATGTAAAAGAATCAAATATGTTTCGATAGTTTGCCGATAGAATCACTTTAATTTATAAGCTTTAATATCTTTCTGATTTATGCCAAATAATAAATTATTGTTTATATCTAGTACGCTGCGTACATCGCCCCAAATATGAAAGCCGGATTGATGCTGGTTAATATAAGTAAAATCACCTTTACCATCGCCCTTTAAAAGCATACCATAATTCGCATCGGATTTTCCAAAGCGTAAACGGGCCTGGTTAATATTTCCGCATAAAAGCAAATCCTGTTTTCCATCTTTATCATAATCCAATGAAGTGATGGTAAATACCGGTGAAAACTGCGCCTGCAAAGGCAATGGCTTTTCGATAAACTTACCATTAGCTCCACTTTCAAAATATGCTGTGCTGAGATAATTTGCCTGCAGATGCTTTGCGTCTTTCATTTCTTCATCAGAAAAAATGTCTTTTATGGTCGCATCTGCATAGCTTTTATAATCTGTGAATCGCGTACGCATGTTGCTCATCTGGTCCAAAAGTTCATCACGGCTTACGCAAGGGTAACTTTTGTGCTGTATGTAAAAGCAAAGCATCGGGTCTATTGAGCCATTATTATCAAAGTCTTTATAATACATTTCCGCAGGCTCGGAATCGCTCACTTTGCATTGTGTATTAAACCCCATGTTGCCTACTACTAAATCCATTTTTCCGTCACCGTTCATATCCGAAACAAGCAATTTATTCCACCAACCGCTGTACTCTTTACCGAAGTAATCTTTTGTTTTATTCTCCAATTTTCCATTAACATTTATGAATACGGTTACTGGCATCCATTCGCCAACCACAATAAGGTCTGACTTTTTATCATTGTTTAGATCGACCCATGCCGCATCTGTTATCATTCCTGCCTTTTGAAGCTCCGGTGCAATGGATGCTATTTTATCTGAAAAATTTCCCTTTCCATCATTCATCAATAAATAACTCTCCGGAGTTTCAGGATAGTCCCCGGGAATATTTCTGCCACCAACAAAAAGATCGACAAAACCATCGCCGTTTACATCTGCGGCCCGAACGCAACTTTTGCTAACATGCATTTCCGGCAATGCATTAGTGGCTTTCGTAAAATTTCCTTTACCATCATTGATATATAACCTGTCCTGCAGCAAGGCATCTGTAGCCGTATAATTATCATAGCCGCCACTTACTACGTACAGATCCTTGAAACCATCATTGTTTGCATCGACAAAAAGAGCATCGGCATCTTCGCTTAATTTATCAGCGTCAAATGCAGGTTGCATTTTTTGACTAAACCCCCCGTCTTTTTGTTGAATATACAAGGCGCCGGGCTGACCGTTTCCTCCGCCAGCATATACATCGTCCAGCCCATCTCCATTTGCATCTCCTTTAACCAGGCATGGCCCGGAAAAAGAAAGGGGATTAACCAGGAGCGGTTGTCTTTTAAAGTCATTGATATTGGTTACGACATTGCGATAATCTATTGGAGATTTTACTTCTTCAAATATTGGTTTTATGGGATGTGGAATTTGATATTTTTCATTTGCATCCTTTTCATTGAGAGTAACAAGTTGATCTGCTTTTACATTCTTAAGAACCTGTTCCTTCCCACTCAACCAAACTACCCTTAATGAATCAACTGAAGTCTCTTTGCCAAGTCCAAAATGCAAAGTCGATGACACCGTAGATTCGAAACCACTGGCAGGCATTTGCTCCAGGTATTGTTTTTGATTTTTATTGTAAACAAACACTTTAGCGCCATAGCCATCCGTATTTTTATCAGCTCCTTTCAATTTGATTTTTAAATAGTGGTTTTGTGTTTGTTTGTCTGCATCATTTCTAAAAATAAAAGCAGGCAGGTTTACATTATTTATGATGAGATCAAGATCGCCATCGTTATCCAGGTCTGCATAAGCTGCGCCATTACTATTTGATGCGGTATCTATTCCCCATAACTTACTCACGTTAGTAAAGCCAAGGTCTCCATTATTTTTGAAGATATAATTCATAACATTTGAAGCAGGCATTTGCTGCATCATCTCCAAAAGATCTTCCCGTTTTAATTTTCCTTTGGTCTTAATATAATCATTCATATACTTTAGAAAATCCATGTTAGTATAGTCTTTGGTATAGCCATTGGTCACGTAGAGGTCTTTCCATCCGTCATTATCATAATCTGCAAATAAAGGCGCCCAACTCCAGTCGGTATTGGAAATACCGGACAACTGGCCAATCTCACTGAAGGTTCCATCACCATTATTTATTTGCAGCATATTACGCATGTACTGATAATAAAAGCCCGAGCGAAGCGTGATATCAAACTTCTCATAATTATCTGCAGCAAATAGTAACTTCTGGCGGTGATTATCCTCTGGCAACATATCTAATGTATAAATATCAGGCAGCCCGTCATTATTAATATCTGTAACATTATTACCCATTGATGACTTGGAGGTGTGGCCAAGCATGGATTGTAACTTATCGGTGAAGGTTCCATTTCTGTTATTGATATACAGGTAGTCGGGTACGTTATAGTCGTTGGTTATATAAATATCCTGCCAGCCATCCCCGTCAATATCTGCAATGCCGGCACCGAGGCCGTATGTTAACTCGGAAGTGCTAAGTCCGGCCTTTTCGGTTATGTCTTCAAAATGGTTATTATTGTTCCTGAATAACCTCACGCCAATTGATTTGTTGCTTTTCTTTAGCAAGTCAGCGGTGCTTGCCTCATCCAAAACAGGTAGGTTGTTGGGGTTATGATTTAATAGAAATAAATCCAAATCACCATCGCGGTCGTAATCAAAAAAGTAGGCCTGTGTGTTATAAGAAGAATCCGCTAATCCATATTGTTGCGCCTGCTCGTTAAAATGTGGAACTCCTTTGTCATCATTTCCTGCGTTAATAAATAACTGGCTAATCCTGTGTTCACCTCGCACTTTGCCGGAATAACTTACAAATATATCCGGCTTACCATCTCCATTTATGTCGGCTATTGTTACACCCGTTCTCCAGGGCGCTTTCCTGTTTTCAACTCCGGCAATATTTGTAATATCCTCGAATTGCATGTTGCCTTTATTCAAATACAATTTGTTGTCGGACATATTGCCGGTAAAATAAATATCATCGAGCCCGTCCTCATTGAGGTCCCCTACGGCTACCCCGCCACCATTATAGAAGTATTCATACATCATTACATTGGTATTAGGTCCTTCAGTGAGTGTATTGCTAAAGGTTACATGCGTGCTATCCGGGGACAATAGCGTGAATAAGTGCGGGCCTGTTGGAATATCTGAAGATCTTTGTTTTTCGTTATTGCTTGTACAACCGGTAAGACTTATAACAAGGGATATAGAGCAATATAAAAGAAACCGTATCAAGTAGTCAAAGTTAAGGATTTAATAAAAATATTTATGCCAGCTTTCACTGGCATAAATATTATAATCTGTAAAAATTAAAAGGGCAATAAAGACTTTCTTTAAACAGTATTGTTGACCCATTCCTAAATGATATCAAAGTAACTGTCCGGCATCCTATTTTGAAATTTCAAAAATAACCGTATGAGCCTTCCTAATCATACCCTGGATTTTGAACCAGTTTTTCATTTTTATTTATTTCATCTCTTGAAATCGGCCTGAAATACATTTTATCATCCCATGTCCGATCTTCAAGCGAGGTATTTACACTATTTGTATAGGTATAGTTATAAATTGTTTTGTCAAAATGATACGTTCCTGACAACTCCTGGCCGGGTTTAAATTTCCCAAGCGGGAATATGTAAGTAGGATCACGCCCAAGTGTAGTTGGCGCAATCATCCATCTCCGCGCATCGGTATAGCGTTGCTCCTCGAAGGCCATCTCAATTCTGCGCTCGTTACGGTAGCGTGCCTTTAAGCGCCGCACCGGATTCTGTAATAGCAGGCATACCTGAGCGGAATCGTATTTTATTCAACCAGGTTTTTGCTTCAGTTTCGTCGCCTAATTCCATACAAGCTTCCGCGTAATTGAATATCGCTTCTGTATAGCGCAAGAACGGCCATGGAATATATTGATGGGTGTTATTGTCCACAATAGCAGGATCCGGATCAGTAAACTTTCTCATATAATAATTAGTAACTAGTACCATTCCAGTCTTCAATCGTACTGTTCCTGGTGTCAAGTCCCTGGAAAAGCGTCAACGCACCACCTACTTTCAAGTCATAGGCGCCTGTTTGTATCTGGTTTGCCGGATCAACATTACCTGATATCTTATCACGGGGCTTCCAGTCTGCTCCATCATATAAAATAGATGCATAAAATCGTGGGTCACGATTTTCATAAGGAGCAGCTTTCTCTGTGGGGTTATTCCAGTCAAAGCGAGTTCCATCCATCATTTCATAATCATCTACCATTAACCCTACAGGAGCATTACCCGCCCAGTTGTGATATCCATTCGGGCCATTGAACAGGCCAACAGAAGCTCCGCCCCATTCGTCTTTATCTGGCACTATATAGCGTCCAAAAATTATTTCAACAGATGCAGAAGCATCGACTCCTGCAGCTTTGCTTGCTCCTCCCATTGAGATAGAAAGATAATTATTAAATGCTTCAGTGGCCGTCGCAGGTGCCGTCAAATCGAGCTTGTATCCAGTACCTTCGTCCAATACTAATTTTGCTGCTGCTTTTGCTGCTTGCCACCTTGCCGTCCTGTCGCCTGTTACATATCCAATATATTCAGGATGTGCATAGGCCGATATTACACTTGAATTTGCCTTTGCAGTAGGGATGTCGTACAGATCGCTCGCCGCATATAGTAATACCCTGGATTTAAGTGCCTTCGCGGCAAGATCTGTAGCTCTTCCCAATCCAAGAGACTTGCCGGTTAAATCTTGTATGGCCGCATCGCAATCAGCAACGATAAAATTTACACACTCTTCAAAGGTTGCCCTTTCCGCACTATAATCTTCGTTTAAGCCATAAATTGTACTTATAAGAGGAACGGCTCCATAATATCTTACCAATTGTTGGTAATAGTATGCACGCAGAAAGTGAGCCTCCCCTTTCAATCTTTCTTTTAGAACATCATCGTCAAATGTCGCAGTTTCAAGATTTTGCAATGCAAGGTTACAGCTTCTTATTCTGCTATACATTGAACCCCACTCGTAGGTTCCATTGACCCATCCTAAGTTGCTGGGACTCTAAACTTCCATTATTAATTGCGTCAATTCCCCTTCCCGGATGTACAAAGATTGTTTCATCAGAAAGAGATGAGAGCATTTGTTCATCGAAGCCTCCCGCTCCCAAACCGTTATAAATTTCGGTTACAAATGCTGTTGATAGAGGAGCATCTGCCCAAACAGCATCTGATGATATTGAATCCTTTGGAACTGTGCTGAGAAAATCCTTATTACAGGAATTGAACAACATTATAGCGAAAATGAAGCCCGGGATAAATATTAATTTTCTTTTCATAATGTATTTTTTAAAAGGTTACAGATGCACCCGCGTTAATAATTCTTGCCTGCGGATAATACTGTCCGCTTCCGCTGGTAGATTCCGGATCATATATTTTCATTTTATCCCAGGTTTTCAAATTTACACCACCAACAAATACCCTCAAATTGCTAATACCCGCTCTTTTGACAATGTTCGCAGGGATATTATAGCCAATCTCTATATTTTTTAACCTAAGGTAGTTGCTGCTTCTAAGCCAATAAGTGTTATTACCTGCGCCTCCTCCAGTATAGTATGTATTGCCCCTATTTGCAAGGCGGGGATCAACACTGCTTGGGTTATCAATAGACCAGCGGTGGTCATAACTATATTGAAGGTAGTTTCCTATATCCCCCGATTCAGTACCAATAAATAACAATCCTCCTGTAGCACCCTGGAATAAGATGGAACAGTCAAAACCTTTGTACTGGAGAGAGATATTTACTCCACCTGTAAATGTAGGGTCACGGGTCTGATCCAATCTTACCTGGTCATCTCCGGTAATTTTTCCATCACCGTTAACATCCTTGAATTTCATATCGCCCGGGCGAAGAGTTGCACCCCCAACACCGCTGTAATCAATCGTATTTGCATCAATTTCTTTCTGATCTCTAAAAACACCATCATACTGGTAAGCAAGGAAAGAAAAACCATTAGTTCCATAAGGATGGCCAGTCGCTCTCTGATAATCCGGAGCACCTGAGGGCTCATCCCAAAAGGTAACCTTATTTTTTGCATACCCTCCATTTACACTTATACTATAAGTGAAGTCGCCTGCCTGGTCATTATATCCAACTTTAAATTCAAAGCCTCTATTTTCTACTTTTCCAAGATTTACCGGAGGCAAAAGACTGGCGATACCGGAGCTTTGTGGTATCGAACCTCGCTGTTGAATTAAAGCTTTATCTCTTTTATTTACAAAATAATCAAATTCAATATTTAATCTATTCCTCAAAAGGCCTGCGTCGAAACCAACATTTATACTGTTTCCTACTTCCCAGGTAAAATTAGGATTAGGGACTTTTGTTTCATACAACGCTCTTGCTACCGCATCATCAATGATATAACTGCTAAATCCATAAGTTCCCAGGAATTGATACTCTGCTAAATTGCCATTAAAGTATGGTTCTGCACCCATTTGCCCCCAGGAACCACGAAGTTTAAGGTTGTCGATAAAATGAATGCCATTCTTAAAGAAATTTTCTTCAGAAACGCGCCATCCAGCCGTCACACCGGGAAAGAAACCAAAACGATGGTCTGGAGGGAAAATATAAGATCCATCATAGCGCCATAAGAATTCAGCTATGTATTTTTGTTGATAATTATATCCAACCTTTCCAAAATAACTTAAGCGTGCCCTGTCGTAGGCCCCGCCGCCATTATTCTTTTCGGCATCGCCACCAGCAAAAATCTGGTCGATTGCAGTGGAAATATAATACCTGCGATATGCATTAAAATATTCATCCTTTAGTGTCTCCCGCTGCACGCCGGCGAGGAAATTAATCGCATGGTCACCAAATGTATGATCATAATTAAGCAACCCCGAAAGATTAATACTCAGGTTATTTTCTGCATTTTGACTTAGCCGCGGATCGGTGAAAGTAGAGCGCAACTCTTTCGTAAGCGCTGGCGTTTTACCATCAGCTTCGTAGGAGACTTTATCCCAGGAATACAAATACCATGGAGTTGCCCATCTTCTCCCATTGTATTGATATTTATCTACTGCTGCTGTTGCAGTTAATTTTAAACCATCTACACCGGGTATCAAGAACTTCGATCTTACCATTTGTTTGAAAATAATCCCTCTTATCTTTATCATAGCCGGTTGCATTCGTTGCAATCACAATTGGGTTTTGCCCGTTTTCAATATCACGTCCGGGTAATCCATTGGGCCATATTTCAGGCTCGTTTGGCTTTCCCCTCATCAGCATTCTAAAAATCGAACCGGCACTTTCAGTAGGGAAAAATCGATACTCTTCCCGGGCAGTTATCCCTACGGATACATTAATATATTTATTAACCTTTGCATCCATGTTTAAGCGTATATCATATTGCTTATAACCTGTTGCAGAATTTTTATAATACGCATCCTGGTTTTCATAACCAATAGAAGCCATGTACCTGATATTTTCTGATCCCCCGGTTACTTGAAGACTATGACGTTGCTGTGGCGCCCATTTTTTCAAAGCGTCTCCAAACCAATCTGTATTTGGATGGCCCCATGGGTCAGAACCATCTTTATATTTCACAATGTCGTCGGGGAAGAAGCCGACAGGAGAGCTAACTGTCTGGCCATTATCTGTTCTTACATAAGTTCCTGTTGTATTTAAGGCATCCCAGGCAGCTTTCCATTGATCAACCGGAACCTGTTCAAATACATTAGCTTCGTTTCGAATAGCGCCGTACTCCACCGCATCAGCCAATTTCGGAATAACTGTGGGCTGGGCCCAACCAAAGTTGACATTATAGGCCAATTGAGGTTTCCCCGTTTTTCCTCGTTTTGTTGTAATCAAAATAACCCCGTTTGCTGCCCTCGAACCGTAAATAGCTGCGGAGGCGTCTTTTAAAACAGACACGCTTTCAATATCAGCCGGATTTAATCGCTGAAGGCCCCCCTCACGATTCGGTACGCCATCAATTACTATTAAAGCATCTGAGTTTCCAATGGAATTTGTGCCCCTGACACGTATGGCAGACCCATCATAACCCGGCTCTCCACTACTATTGATAGCCGTAATACCTGGTAACCTGCCTACAAGAGAATTAGATAAATTGACGTTGGAAGATTTAGCCAGTTCGGCACCCTTTACCTGGGCGACTGCACCCGTAACTGTAACTTTTTTCTGAGTTCCATAACCCACCACTATCACTTCGTTCAGGCTGCTGGCAGCAGTAACAAGGTCAATAGAAAAATTAGTGGCCTTTCCTACCACCACTTCCTGGCTTTGATAGCCGATGTTGGAAATTACCAGGGTAGTTTTTTGGCTGGGCACATCAATGGAAAATGCTCCATTTTCATCCGTAGTTGCACCGGTTTTTGAACCTTTTATTACGACACTGGCATTCGCCGCAGGCCCCCCTTTATCATCTTTTACAAGACCTGTTACATGAATTTTATTTTGTGCACTCACGCCAAGACCTAAGAGGATAATTAAATTGATAAAAATCAATCTCTTAAAAAAACCAGGGGAAAAATTTGATGAATTTATGATACACTGGCAGTGTTTTGTAAATTTTTTCATTTCGCAGTTTTTTGATTTTGGAGTTAATGATGCAAGAGCAGTTGAAAAATATTTATTATTACTTGTATAATTTACAATTATTCAAAAACGTGTTTTTTTTATGTTGGAAAAATATTTTTTAATAAGGGAATGATATTTTTTTTATACAAACAAATTAGTTCCGGACGCCTGTACAAAGATTATTTAGGGCAATTTTTGCTGCTGACTATTAGTTAATCTTGATTAGTTAATGTAGGGTATGGTTTACAATCGTTTCACAAAGCCGGGATAATATTGGTCGAAATTAAAAAATATTTTTATTATTCCAACTTTATTTACTCACCAATTTTTAATTTTTCCCATATTAAATCTATTTTGATGAATTTATTTTGCGATTATGTGTAATAAATACAATTAATTTCTATAATTCTGTTTAAACAAAATCTTTTTCTAAAAAATGTTTGATCGGGTCTGTCAATTATTTGAGTTTTTTATTGCAAAATTGAACTTATACCTAAGTAATAAAAATTATAATATACTACATCACAGACAGGGAACAGTCATTTGAAATGAACGCAACGTTAAACAACGTTTACTTTCCGGCTACCACATCAAATTCAAATAGATTTCCCGGGTCGCCATTTTTGCCTTCTGAACTTATATAAAGTTTTCCTTCGGGGGAAAAGCATATTCCCTCCGGCTGCGGCATAAGATCTTTATCAATAAACTGGAAATCTTTTAGTTTACCGTCGTGGGAATACACCGCCATACATTTATTATCTTTTGTTGAAAGAATATATATGTCATGTGTTACCGGATGTACAGCAATGGCCGATGGATTGAATTCGAGTTTTTCATCTGCTACTTTTTCAAAATCTTTTTTATGAATCAACATAAAAGGCTGATCGGCTAATTTTTCCGAAGACATATCAAAATCATAAACAGCTCGGGTTGATTTTTTTTCGTCTGGCACATCGGATTCATCCTTGCAGGCAAGCAATAATTTATTGGTTACCGGATCATAACACAAGCCTTCCGTATTATTTTCTTTCTTTAAAAAAGTTTTAATCTCTTCCACTTGTGGCTTGTTTCTCCAATCAGAAATCTTAAATAAGGTACCGTGGCTCCACAATGCATATACAACATCATTTACGATAGTTACATCTTCTATATCAAATTTATCTTTGTCCTCATCTTTAAATTTTATCGCTTTTTCGAGCGTTGCGTTTTTGTCATCCAGTTTTATTAAATATAAAATAGGATTAAGGTCTTCAATAAGAATAAGATGATTCTCATCTATCCAGGTGTTTCCTGAAACCTCAATTAATTGTGAAGGTAAAGTCCAGTTGTGCGCAGGCTTGTTTAATTCATATTTAAATTGCTTGCCGGTTGAGTTTTTCTCCGATGAATCATTTTGATTATCTCCACCTACCTTAACAATCACGGGATTTGATTTTCCGCTATCATTATTGGTTGAACATGAAAAAAAAATAGTCAATGAAATGATACTCGTGGTGATTTTATATAACATAGATTATCGTTTAATTTTTTTTACAGGATGTAAGTTTGCAAAGCTAAAGCATATAATGTAGGTGTAATTAGTAAAATGTTTTTATCGTCATTGCCACGATAAATTTTGAAATTGCCGCGCATGTTATAGTCAAAAACGCCTGGAAGATCACCATACAATTTTAAAGTTTCCTAACTTTATATGACAGCTAACACCTTCTAATTTTTCTTAAAACAATTAATATGCTAAGAAGTATAAATCACCTGGTTGGATTTACAATAGGAGCTACCGACGGAGACATAGGAAAAGTAGAAGAATTCTATTTTGACGACACAACGTGGACGGTAAGATATATGATTGTAAAAACCGGCGGATGGCTCACCGGGAGAGAAGTCCTCATATCACCTGAAGCCATTCTTGTACCAGACTGGGAAAATAAAATAATTCCTGTAAATCTTACAAGAAGCCAGGTAAAAAACAGCCCGGACATTGATACTGATAAACCAATATCGCGACAGGAAGAAGAAAAGCTTTTTGCTTATTATCCCTGGCAAAGTTATTATAATGCAGGACTGTACGGGGATGGAATAGGAATGATGGAAACTTTTCCACCAATACCATTTTTAAACGGAAACTACGGGGGAGAAGAGATATTAAAAACGAATCTGAAATAAAAACCCATCTGCGGAGTACGCAGGAAGTACACGGATATTATATTCATGCGATGGATGGAGAAATTGGACAAGTTTCAGATTTTATTTTAAACGAAGAAACCTGGGAAATCACTTTCATTGTAGTGAAAACTGGCAACTTCTTTTCTCATGATAAGGTACTGATAGCTCCATTATGGATCAAAGAAGTAAAATGGAATACGCAGGAGGTTATAGTAAAGGTGAGCGTTGAAGCTGTGAAGAATAGCCCGCATTATGATTCTTCCAGGCCTGTAGAAATTGATTATTCAAAAGATCTCCATAATCATTATGGCTTTTCGTCAAAAGTTTAAAACATAATAAACCCCATATTACTATATCAATACGGGGTTTATTTTAAGTTTTTTTATTTAATAACTCCACAAGCGATCCTGGTACCGGCATTGCCCGATGGCTGCGATGTATAATCATCTACGCCGCCGTGCACGATGATGGATTTACCAAGTATGTTTGTTTTTTCATCGCCACCAATTGTCCACAAATCTGTTTCCATTTCCATACTGCCATTGCCTTTGCTATCAAGACTCACATTGCCGATATCTCCTGAGTGGAAGCTGCTGCTACCCCACTTACCATGGTTCGCTCCTGTTGGATTCCAGTGACCGCCCGCTGCTTTCCCCATGTCTGCGCAATCACCCTTTTCATGTATATGAACTGCTACACTCTTGTTAGCCTTTGCAGGAATGGAAAGTTCTAATTTCATTTTTACCTTACCGTCCTGCTTATCAAACTGCACATTGCCTGTAACCGTTGTATCAGGAAATACGCCTGTCACAACCGCTGCTGCATGTTCCATCGATGTATCCGTTGCCATAGTATGCATTGAATCCATCGCCATGGCACTGTTATCTGCCATTCCAGCGCTGTCAGCGTCCCCTGTTGTTCCTTCCGTGTCGCTGCTACCACTATTGCATGATACAAAGCAAATGATTGACAACGCACATACCGATAATTTTAGAGAATCAAATAATTGTTTCATTGTAGATTTTATTTAAGGTTAAAATTTTGAGGGTTTAAATGGTGCAAGCTTTCGTATAAAGGTCGGGCGATTAAGATTACAATGTACTTAAGTTTTTGGCTAATAATTATTCTATCTTAAATCCGCTGTTTCGGGTAACTTCTTTTTATGGAATGCCACTAATCCATATTACCTAATGTAATAGAAAATCTTGCCAATATCTTTTAACCCAGGAAAAATATTTCTCCTTTTCAATAAGTCCGCAGGTAAACAAATAGAAAAGTCGGGTAACTTAATTGCTCAATTATAAGTTTTGGGAATGGGAATTGCGTTACACATAAGCTCTACAGCTAATCTTTTTGAAAATTTAAATTTAATCAACCATGAAAAGTAATTCACACGAATCGACGGCGCTTGGTGCATTGGGCGCTGCGATTGGAAAGGGACTAATAGCGGGGGCCGCGGGAACCCTTGCTATGACTGTGTCCCAGCTCATTGAAATGAGAATCACGAAAAGAAAGCCCAGCAATGCACCAGCCAAAGCAGTAGAGAAAACACTGCACATTGAGGCGAGTTCTGGCAATAAAGAAGAATTTTCTAACGAAGTGCATTGGGTATATGGAACCTCATGGGGTACATTGCGGGGATTACTTTCGCTGGCCGGCATTAATGGTTTTGCGGCTACCACCATTCACATGGCTGCAATTTGGGGTACTGCTGTCACCATAGAGCCAAAACTCGATATTGCGCCACCTATTAAAGAATGGGAAAAGAAAGATATCGCTGTAGATATTTTTCATCACCTGGTTTACGCCGTAGTAGCAGGTCTTGTGTATGATGCTATTAATTAATCAGAGCTTTATTTTAAATCAATTTTTTCAGAAGTAACGGTGGTATTTATTTACCTTTATAGGTACTTAAATACTTTGTTATGTCTCCATTCAATTTATCAAAACCTGTAGCCATCGGTTGCGACCATGCAGGGTTCGAGTATAAAGAAGATGTCATCTCCTTTCTGGATGGCAAAAGCGTTACCTGGAAGGACTTCGGAACTTTTGGAGTTGAGTCGGTAGATTATCCTGACTTTGCCCACCCGGTTGCCAGTGCAGTTGAAAATGGTGAAGCTTCTTTTGGTATATTAATTTGCGGCAGCGCGAACGGGGTGGCTATAACTGCTAATAAACACCAGGGTATAAGAGCGGCAGTTTGCTGGGAAGAAGAAATTGCAGAGCTTGCCCGTAAACATAATAATGCAAACGTCATTTGTATTCCTGGCCGGTTTGTAAGAGAGGGACTTGTGGAAGAAATGATTGAGCGATTTATGCATACAGAATTTGAAGGTGGCCGTCATCAAAATCGTGTAAACAAAATTGCATGCGCTTCTGCTAATCTTGTATGAACGGAAAAAGGCCGAAGGTAAAACCCTATATATTTGCAATCCATTTGCAAAATATTCGTACATGAAAAGGTATTTGCCGTTACTTTCCTTCTTATTTATTTTTCCAGGATATTTATTTTCTCAAACAGATGTTGCTTTAAAGTATGCGGAAGATATAACGCAGGCTGGTTTGAAAAAACAGCTAACTGTTATTGCCTCTTCTGAAATGGAGGGGCGGGAAACCGGAACTGCAGGGCAACGCAAAGCCGCTGATTATATTCAAGGCCAGTTTAAAGACATTGGCTTGAAACCCCCTGCTTCCCTGAAAGGCTATCTTCAGACCTATCCATTAAAAAAAGATACGCTTATTCCCAAAACATTAAAGATTGGGAAGAACAAATACGTATTCGGAAAAGATTATATCGTAACTCCCGGCTCCGGTGAGGGTAATGAATTTAAATCAAAAGAAATAATTTTTGCGGGCTATGGTATTACTGATAAAAATTATGATGACTATGCAGGTAAAGATGTAAAAGGCAAAGTGGTTCTAATATTATCTGGTGAACCTAAAGTGGATGGTAAATATCTTATTTCCGGAACCAATAAAATTTCAAGGTGGTCCTTCGACTTGTCAAAAAAAGCGATCCTTGCCAAGCAGCGGGGCGCAGAGGCTTTGTTAGTAATTAGCCCGGCAATGGATACTTTAACTTCTTCATTGGCGAACAATTCCAGGAGATCAAATTTATCCCTTGTGCGTACTGATGATTCATCAAATGCAAAAGTACCCGTTGTATTAATAACAAATTCCGTATCAAAAAATATTTTGAACGACCACGAATTCGCTACTATTATTTCTTCAGGCAGATCTTTTGAACCATTAAACGAACTCTCGTTCACTAAAAAAATCAAAACAAAATTACAATACAAAAAAATCAATATCCCGTCAGAAGCGAGCAATGTAATTGGCTATATTGAAGGCACTGATAAAAAGGATGAGTATGTTTTTCTAACCGCACATTATGATCATCTCGGTAAAAGAGGAGACGCAATCTATTATGGTGCAGATGACGACGGCAGCGGCACAGTGAGTGTGATAGAAATGGCGCGGGCATTTGCAAAAGCAAAAGCTGATGGCAATGGCCCCAGGAGATCGGTGGTTTTTATGACCGTGAGTGGAGAAGAAAAGGGATTGTGGGGTTCAGAATATTATTCCGATCATCCTGTATTTCCATTAGAGAATACTTCAGTTGATTTGAATACGGATATGGTCGGCCGTATAGACACGGAACGCAAAACAGGTGACAGCTTAAATTATGTTTATGTAATCGGTCATGATAAACTAAGTACCGATCTGCCTGTAATAAATGAAGGGGCAAATAAAAAACTCACAAACCTCACACTAGATTATAAATATGATGATCCGGAGGATAAGAATAGAATTTATTTTCGCAGCGATCATTACAATTTTGCCCGCAAAGGAGTTCCAATATTATTTTTTTATGACGGTATGTTGCTGGCAGATTATCATAAGCCAACCGATACTATTGAAAAGATCAACTTCGACCTTATGGAAAAAAGAGTGCGTTTAATTTTTTTAACTGCGTGGGATATCGCAAACAGGGATAACATGTTGAAAAGAGATTTGGCATTACCTGAAGGCTCAAGATAGATATTCTACCTGTTTATTTCGGTTGCCGTTTATGGCATTGGCACCACCGCTAAACTTTCGTTGCCCGTTTCATTAACTGATTGGACTGCAAAAAAATAATTGTCTTTGGAATAGGGTAAAATAACCTGGGTTTCTTTAGTAAAAATTTTCTTTTCCCAAACAGGGCTGGTTGTTTCGCGTATTAAAATATAATAACCTTTTACTTCTCCGTGTTGTGGATGCTCCCACGATAAAGAAGTAGTATTAGTTAGTTTTTTTACTTCGATGTGTACGTTCATCGGCATAGATGGTGCTTTGGAAAGATTGGCCAGGTTAGCAAGGTTCATTGCTGCATTTTTCCTGAGATACTCAAAGTCGATGTGCTGCTGCAAGTCTCCATAGTTAATGCCATTCTCTGTTCTTACGTCCTGGTGTTGCCTCGTATAATTTTCATTCATTTCTGTAATTCTTATCGCTGCAAATCCATTTTCCACGTAAGGTGTGTGATCTCCGCCACGCAGGAACCGGTCATTGCGGTAAATCATCACTACTTCAAGATGATCAACATATCGCTCGCCAATTTCCTTTACATAACGGGCAAGCTGACGCGACTTTCCATCATTCTCTAAACCCAGCGCACGGATCTTCGCGGCGTTTTTCTCTGTTTCATACGCAGGCAATCCTTCGCTGAAAACACGAACTTTTGTATTGTCAATAATATTGGTTTCACTGCTGTTGTTGCTTCCCATTATATCATTGTTCAGCACTGCTTCAATATTCCAATTTTCTTTTTTTGCTTTACCGGCCATATAGGTAGAACCAAGTAATCCCTGTTCCTCTCCACTCACTGCTACAAAAATTATAGTTGCGGGAAAAGAATGTTTACTCATAATTCTTGCGCATTCTAATACTGCTGAAGTTCCGCTGCCATCGTCATTTGCACCAGGCGCATCGCCGGTTCTGTCCATTACATTTGACCGCATATTATCCAGGTGTCCGCTTATAATAAAAATCCTGTTATCGCCGGGATCGGTTCCTTTTAAGGTTGCCATCACATTGCCTAGCACTAAAGGAATATCTACTCTTTTGCCGTTAGGTTGCAAAGTCGTAGTATCAATAAAAGCCGTTAATCTTCCCGAAGAATTTTTAGCAAAATCATTAAATTTTTTCAATACCCAGTTTCTTGCAGCGCCGATGCCGCGTTTGGGATCCGTTTGTGTACTTAATGTATTCCTGGTGCCAAAGGCAACGAGGGTATTTATATAAGAACGTAATGAGTCAGTTGAAACCTGGTCAACCATTTGAGAAATCTCCGTGTCGCGCCTGATGATTTCCTGTGAAAATAATTTTGTTGTAAAAAATAGTAGCGCGAGAAGGCAACATTTTTTCATCCTTTTTTTGTTTAAATATACACACAAAGAAAAGATGCAGATGCTATAAAAAACTATTCTTACAGGTCTTTCTTCATGGATTCAAAACCTTTTCAACCTCATGCCTGTACATCCTGCTTATTGGCAATTCGTGTTTGGATATTTCGATAGTATCGCTTGTAAAAGATTCGATTTTATTTATTGCCACAATAAATGACCGGTGAATTCTCACAAATTTAGTGCCGGGTAAAACTTCTTCCAAACGAGGATATCGATTGTTTGGTAATTATATTTTTATGTGGCAGTTACTACTTTGATATAATCCTTAAGGCTTTCAATGTATAAAATATCATCGAGGGCAATCTTTAAATTTTTCCTGTCGGCCCGCACCGTTATAAACGGATTCGATGAGCCGGTTTGATGCTCAACGTTTACATCCAGTTGCATCGCTTTCTTTAAAGCTTGTCTGCATTACTTTATTAACTGCCTTCAAAAATCTTTCGAATGAAATCGGTTTTAATAAATAGTCTACGGCATCGAGTTCAAAACCTTCCACGGCGAATTTGCGATAAGCTGTTGTGAAAATCACTTTAGGCGGATTCTTCAAAGTCCTTATTAAATCTGTTCCCAATAAGGTTGGCATTTGGATATCTAAAAAAAGTAAATCGATGGTTTGTTGTCTCAAAAAATTTAAAGCTTCAATAGCATCCGCGCAAGTGCCGGCCAATTCCAGGTTATGAACAGAAACGATATATTTTTTCAGAACATCCAATGCCGGCGGTTCATCATCGACCGCAAGACAAATAATTTTTTTATCTATTACCCATAAAATATAGTTTGAGGTTCTGATGCTAACATTCGATTCGTCCCCGGTATCGTTTCAATTCTCATGAACTAATATTTGCAGATAAACCTCGAATGTTTCATCGGTTGATTCAATTTTCAAAACATGGGTTAAAGGATATAATAGCTCTAACCTCTTTTTGAACATTTATAAGCCCGATTCCTTTTTTATTGGTGACTGTTATTTCTTCTTTAGGCCTGCTATTACTAATATAAAAATCTATATAAGTCTCATGGACATCAATTGATAGTTTTATCCACTGCCCGCCACGCATTTTACTGGCGCCATGCTTAAAACAATTTTCCACAAAAGGGATCATTAGCAAAGGCGCAATTGCTCTTATTGTTATAATCTCCCGTTTATTTCAACCTGCATATTAAGACGGTCTCCGTATCTTACCTTCTCAAGGCCTATGTAATCCTTTATCAATTGGATTTCTTTTTCTAATGCAACGAAAGGTTTCTCTCCCTCTGTAGTCATATAATCAATCATGCCTGATAATTTATCTACAAGTTCTGCAGCGTATGGCGATTCAGTAAGTGCAAAGGAATAAATATTATTAAGCGTGTTGAATAGAAAATGCGGGTGTACTTGCGCTTTGAGTAGTTGCAATTCTGCTTGTGTATTTTCATGTATAAGTACTTCGCTTTCCTTTTGCTTTTTGTACCAATCTTTATAATATTTTATGGCCAGCATTACACAACAAGCAGGTATGGCTCCCGTAAAATTTATATTGGAATAAAAGCTGAAAAATTTTCTGATAAATGGACTTATCGGTTCTTTGCCGAACTGACCGAAAGTTGTGCCGGGCGCATGAAAAGTAGGGGTCAAAATAAAATAGTTAAACCAGTATAATATAAACACAAATAGAAAAAAAAAGACGATGAACTGCTTGTATTTCCTTTTTAAAATAAACTTCGGAACCAGGTAATAGATGGTGATATAACAGAAGAAAATAAGGGAGAGCAGCCGGGTTAAAGTGCGGGTTAGTTGAAAAAGAATAAGATCGCCAAAATCTACCGGGCCTGGTTTAAAGTTTGTTAGCTGTACTGCAGATGAAAACAATATCCACGCTATCCAAAAAATGAGATGGCGTAGAACCCGGTACCGGCCCTTTTCAAAAATCAATTTATGCAGGTTCATAAAATACTTTCTCTTCTGTTTTTGTTTGCCTGTTTCCTGAAATATCTTCCGAATCAAGTGCAAGGGTCATTGAGAAAAAACCGTTTTCTGTATATGTTTCTAACTTGTGTTTACCAGGATAGATCATTTGTATTCTTCGCAAGGCGTGGTTCAATCCAGTATTTTGTTGTGGAATGCCATTTATATTTTCGTAATAACCATTGCAGCCAAGCTGGAAAATAAAATGCTCTCCTTCTGTTTTTGTTTCTATTTCTATAATAAGCTTTTGCTGTAAAGAAATAAGAAATTGCTCACAACAGTTTTGCACGAGGGATAGTAAAATTAACGGTGCTATCTTTCTGTTGATTATATCTCCATCCTGTTTAAATTGAATCAAGATCTTATTGTTGTAAAAACTTTTCTCCAGGGCCAGGTAATCTTTTACCATTGATAATTCCCTTTCCAGCGGTATGGATTCTTCTTCATTTTCATATAAAATAAAACTCAGTAAATCCGATAATTTTAATATAGTAGCCGGAGATTCTTTTGAGTGATTGCGAATAAGATCAGCAATATTTTTTAAAGCGTCAGAAAGAAAATGCGGATGAAAATTCGTTTTGATCGTTTGGAGTTCTGTATTAATTTTTTGCTGTTGTAATCTTTCATTTTCTTTTTGCTTAAGGTATCGCACCTTCAATAGTTTAATAATAATTGCAAAACCGCTGGCTGTAAGGCCAAGCCCTACCCCATAAATAACAGGCTGGAAAACCCTTACTTGTAAAGGCAATTCGGCAAAGGGAAGTTTTTGTGTAAGATGCGATAATAATTTTGTGATCAGGAATGCGCTTGCAAGATCAATTAAGCATAGACAAAAGGCTAAAATAAAAAAGCTAAAATACCTTCCTTTTAAAATAAACCGCGGCAATAAAAAATAACTGGCTACATACACCGAAAAAATACTTACAGGTATATAGATCATCTTTTGGAAAGCTTCTACATAGGTTTGCGAAATAACGAGGTCATTTGAGTTCTTAGGAAAAAAATTTACAATAAAAAAATAACAGCAAAAGCATATCCAAAGCGCAAGATGACGCCTCAGGCGATGAGAAGTTTTATTGGATAATATGAAATTATTCCAGTTCATTACAACTATCTTTTAATGTTTTCGTATTCTGTGAACTTCAAAGCTGGAATTAAACTGAATTCATTGTTCCCTGCATCATACTAAGAAATGTTTATGATACTTTATAGCCCGTTCTGTAAAGCACTTTATTTCAGCCAGGCGCTAACAAACTTTGAATAAAAAAGTGAATGCTGGATATTGTCCAAAAAACGATATGCCGGAAAATCCGTGTAGACGTCTTGTCGGAGAATATAAATTCGTAGCTGCTCACATATTAGTATTCTCATTAAAATTATACTTCGCTTTTGTCATTTTATAGTTTTCCGCTATGTATTCTACAGATTACAGCATTCCGGCGACGAGTGGCAATTGTCGCCAATGAATTAATAAATAGGTATTAATGGGGTTAAATGATGTTCAAAAATTCCCTATTGTCGAATTATCATAAACAAGACTCCGCGTCGGATATTTTAGATGTATACTTCACTTTTAAATACTTACAAAATGAAAAAAATTTATTGCCTGTTAGCAATTGTATCGGTAACAATTGCTTTAAACAGTTGCCAAAAATTTGATGCGATTAATTTTGGCAAACATTCTTCTTCATTCGAAAAAAATGCCGATGCCAGCGTGCCAATCGACTGGTATAAATTACAAGTAAGCATTTTACTCGAGCGAAACTCAGCGTTGAACGGGGTATTTTTTGGATACATTGGTATTGGCCTGTATGAGGCTGTTCGCGGAGGAATTCCCAACTCATCAAGTTTCTCCTCGAAACTTTACCAAATGCCGGAAATGCCCGCAAAACAAAATGGCGCTAAATACGACTGGCAGGTAAGCGCCAATGCAGCTATGGCTGCTATGGTTAAGGCTTTTTATACAGGACTTACTCCCGCAAACATGACCAGTATCGATTCACTTGAAAATGCCTGGAATCAAAAATTAACGACAGGCTCAAGCGTTGAAATTTTCAATCGCTCACAAGCTTTTGGACGAAGCATCGCCACTGCAATTCATGATTGGTATTTAACAGATGATCTCAATACTTCAACCACTGGTTATGTACCTCCGGTTTTCCCAGGGGCATGGGTACCAACGCCACCTGCCTTTGTAAATCCCCCCGTAAATCCTTTTCTGGGAGGTTCGCGTCCATATTTAGCTTCGGATTTAAATGGAGCTGCACCTGAACACATACTTTATTCAGAAGAGCCTAATTCCGATTTTTATAGGATGGTAAAGCAAGTGTATGACGTTTCTCTTTCTTTAACTCCCGAACAAAAAGGTATTGCATTGTACTGGGTTGATGGAGGCAATGGAACAGGTCTTACAACTGCAGGCCATGAAATGTCTATTATAACACAAGTGATACAACAACTACGCACTGACCTGGGAACGGCCGCTGAAGCCTATGCAAAGGCAGGTATTGCAGAACGCGATGCTGTAATTGTATGTTTCAGGTCAAAATATAAATACAACCTTATAAGGCCGGTTTCATACATTCAAAAACTAATTGATCCCACATGGCTTCCATTCATAGTTACTCCGCCTCATCCTGAATATCCTGCCGCTCATGCATTCGTTACGGGTTCGGTTATGCAGGCGGTAACCAATGTTCTGGGAGAGCATATTTCTTTTACGGATCACAGTTATGATTTTCGTGGATGGACACCCAGGTCATTCAATTCATTATTTGCGGCAGGTGAAGAGGCCGGGCTGTCAAGATTATACGGGGGTATTCATTATATACCCTCAATTAATATTGGATTATCTCTTGGGAAAGACCTTGGTAACAGGGTAGGATCGATAAAATTACATTAAGGAAAGTTTCGGTAAATTTTTGGACAAATAATCGTAAGCAAAACAGAAAGGTCAACAAGAGAATATGCAACCCGAAAGGCAAAAGGGGAAATAAGGCACAGGCAAATAAGAAATAAATAAAACTGAGGCACTTGTCAGCGTCAGTTCGCCTAACTATAAAAAATATGTCTTCCAACCGTACAGAAAGTGTACGGTTTCGAACACTTTAGGCCAGGTGCATTTCCGCGAAAGTATTGCCCGGCAAAGAATTACGCGGTGGCATATCTCTTGTTGAATATTAAATCTTGCCGGCCATTCGAATTTTGGGAGTAACTAAATGGTTCCATTTACGTTACACCAATAAACTGTAAGAGCCGGCAACATTTAAAAACGAACAAACGATTATTCATGATAAAAAATTTGTTATTAATAGCTATCCGTAATTTTAAAAAAGATAAATGGTATAGCCTGCTGAATATAATAGGACTAACTATCGGTATCACTTTCAGCCTTTTTCTAATTTTTTATATAAAGGATGAATTGAATTATGACCGGTATAATAAAAAGTCAGACCGCATATTCAGGATTGTTTCCTACATCCAGGAAAAAGATAAAAATACCGACTGGACCATAACGCAAGCGCCTCTCGCGGCAACGCTAAAAAAAGATTATCCCGGAAGTAGAAGAAGCTGGTCGGTTTTCGGGCAAAGAACGCACTTTGTTTAAAAACGGGGAGAATAGCTTTTATGAAACAAAGGTTTACTATGCTGACAGTACCGTCTTTAATATTTTCAGTTATCACTTTGTCGAGGGACATGGTGCAGATGCATTGAATGAACCCAACAGCATTGTAATTTCAAAATCGCTCGCCGATAAATATTTTGGAAAAAAAACTTTGGCTATTGGTAAAACAATTAAGACCGTTTATGACGTGTATAAAGTAACCGGCGTGATAGAAGACGTACCAAAAAATTCACACTTTCGGTTTGACATGCTTATTTCATGGTCATCGCTACCGCAAAACCAGCGGGCCAATGAAAACTGGGGCAACTTCGGCAACTTCACTTATGTGTTGTTGAAGCCGGGAACCAGTGCTGCGGCCTTTGAGAAAAAGCTGGCTCCTATGTACGACAAATATATGGCGTCTCTTTTTGCACAATTCAATGTGAAGATGCATTATGGCGTACAACCCATTACCGATATTCATCTTACATTCAAAACTGGAGCAGGAGCCGGAAGAGTTGGGAAGCATGTCATACATCTGGATATTTTCTGCAGTAGCATTTTTTATGATGCTGATAGCATCTATCAATTATATGAATCTCACCACGGCAAGGTCTGCACGCAGGGCGAAAGAAATTGGTATCCGCAAAGTAACCGGCTCTACAAAAAAGCAATTGGTTTTCCAGTTTTTAAGCGAGTCTGTACTCACTGCTTTGGTGGCTGTGTTACTAAGTTTCCTTTTGGTAATGTTGCTACTACCTGCTTTCAATTCTATATCGGGAAAGGCTTTTACATTTCATACATTATTTCAGCCATTTAATATTCTGTTATTGCTGGCTATCGGCTTATTTACAGGCCTGGTCGGCGGAAGCTATCCCGCATTTTATCTTTCATCTTTTCAGCCGGTGAGCATATTGAAAGGATCTCTTTCAAAAGCATCCGGCAATGTTAATCTGCGCCGTACACTCGTTGTATTGCAGTTTTCTATTTCTATGATCATGCTTATCTGCACGTGGGTGGTATATTCCCAGCTTTCCTATTTGCAGAACAAAGATTTGGGCTTTGATAAAAACGAGGTGATGACTGTAACAGTAAATACCGGCCAGGATGAACGTGGTAAAATAAATTCAATGGATAATGATTTCCGCAGCCTTCCCGGTGTTAAAACGGTTGGTACCGGAAATTCTTACCCCGGCAGCACCAATCTTAACCTGAATCTTTTTTCAGTGCAAACGGACAACGGTTATGTAGACAAAGCGGTTGAATGCTACGCTATAGATGAAAACTTTTTGACGGCGCTCAATATTCCGATGGTAGAAGGTCGTAATTTTTCAGGCCTCGCAGATACGCTCCATAGTATTGTGGTCAATGAAGCTATGGCAAAGCATTTCGCGTGGAAGGAAGCCATTGGCAAACGGGTAAAATTTCCTGGCGACACTTCCGGCAATTATCTCGAAGTAGTAGGCGTTGTAAAAAACTTCAATCAAAAATCATTGTACAATCCTATCGCTCCGCTGTTGATGTTTTACGGGCCTAACGGCAATATGATACAGCTCAAAATGAATACCGGCAATCTTAAAACATCAATTGCTCAAGTGGGCACTATTTGGAAAAAATACTTCCCCAATCTACCTTTTGAATATAAATTCCTCGACCAGGATTTTAATTCGCAATATGCCGCTGACCAGAAACGGGGAAAAATCTTTGCTGCGTTTTCTATACTAACGATCATCATTACCTGTCTCGGGCTTCTTGGTCTTACCGCATTTACCACGCAGCAAAAGCAGAAAGAGATAAGCATACGAAGGGTAATGGGCGCCAGCATTCCACAGATAATAAGCATGATCGCCCGCAATTATTTGTGGCTCGCATTAATCGCCGCGTTAATTGCGTTTCCGGTTGCCTATTATTTTATGCACCACTGGCTCAGCGTATTTTCTTACAGCGCAGGCCTGTCGGTAATTCCATTCATTGTATCAGCTTTTTTGATTGTACTTACCGCGGTATTAACGGCCATGTTTCATTCCACAAGAGCAGCGCTGGCAAGCCCGGCGAAGAATTTGAGAACGGAATAAAGATTAACCTCATCTGAAAGTAGCCGTATTATTTGGCTTCGTAGTGTTCACCCGGTTATTGTAGTATAAAGGGTAGTTGCTTCTTTCAACACTTATGCTGCCCGAAACAGAAAATGTCTTTTCGCTATTGATGTACATAAGCCCTAATGTTGTGGCTGAATATATTGAAAAATTGCCCGGCTGGTGAAAGCCATTGAAAGTATTTACTTTATTCAAATCAGTCGTAAGAAAAGCACGGTTAAAATTAAGGTACATGGGCGCTACCGTTACTCCTGCAAACGCATACACATTACTGCTCAACCTATGATTTAACTGTAAACCCAAAGGAGCACCAACGAAACTTGCACCACCATTCCGGAAGAAACTATAGCCCGCTGTAATGCCGCTATAGCTGCTTACAAACCATTTCTTTTGCGTAGCGCTGTCATACACATTATTGTTGCGAACAAAAGTATTATGGTAGATACTATTTTGAAAGCCGCCTGGTAAAATTGTTTGTGCTTTCGAAGAGGCGGCAAAAATTATTGCCAGAAATGTAAATAATATACGCATGGTAAATAATAGACTGTAAAAGTACAATTTATTGGATTGCCTGGCCATCAAGTCATTTCGCCCTATAATGTACAGGTAAATATGTTGCAGATCTCGTTGGTGGCAAGCCCCGCTTTACCGGAACCCGAATGCCGACACCTACACCAAATGCAATTGGCAAATGACTTATGCCGGCTGAAAGAATTACAGATATCCACTAAAACTAGGTTTCATATTCATTAGGCGACGCGGGAGTAGCAGATGCTCCCGTGTCGCAACAATTTTTCTATCTGTAAGCCACGGACTTATTCATTCTCAACGAAACTTTTTTGAGGAACACCGGCTTTCAAAATACGTTCCGTGTTGAGTGAGCGATCTTCTTTATCCACTCTTCTCTTAATCACTTTGGCAATATAGCGGGCATCTCTCGGAGCGCCATGTACCATAACAGAAGACAAAGCGTAGAGAAAATGTAATCCTAAAAAATATAACCCCGGTTCATTTTCCACCACGCCACGATCCTGTACCGGCTGATTATCCTTCCTGAAAACCGGGAGGTCAATCCATGAAAAACGTGGATAGTAACCTGTGCACCAAACTACATTTTTTATATCCGGCAGTTTCATATTCTCAATTACAGGCTTCCCGTTTTTTACCCCGGTTACCCTGCCTGTTCTTGTAATGCCGGCACGCTCAAAATCTTTCGGCTTATGGCGTATCAGCGGGCCACCAATGTTTATTATTTTTTGTTTTGCTTTTCTCCCAAGGAAATTGCTTGTAGTTAAAATTCGGTAGAACAGGAAACGGATGACCAACGTAACCAGGAATTTTTTTCCAATATTACTTTCTATATCAAAAGGGATATGCCCCGTGTCTCTTCCTGCCAGCCAAACACTATGGGGCTTTGCTGCTTCCAAAGCAATTTCAGCTCCTGAATTGCCTGCTCCCACAACAAGCACCGGCCCTTCCTGCAATTGCGAGAGATTTTTATAATCATGGGAATGGATCTGTACGATCGCGGGGTCCAGGTCTTTTGCAAATGAAGGCACTTTCGGATATTGATAATTAGACATAGCTACTACGACATGTTCCGCTTCCAATTCAAGATCTCCTGCTTTTATTTTGTAAAGATCTCCCTGCCTGGATAGTTCATCTACTTTTACACCTGAGTGTACCGGCAAATTAAAATGCGCAGCGTATTGCTCCAGGTAATCTCCCATTTCATCTTTTGTCGGGAACGAATGACGCGGTGCAGGAAACGGCAGCCCGGGTAATGTATCATATCTCGCCGGGGTAAACAGCCGAAGTGAATCCCAGCGCTTTCTCCATGAATCGCCTATACGTTCTGAGGCATCAAGGATTATAAAAGGCAGACCGGACTGTGCAAGATAATATCCCATAGATAACCCTGCCTGCCCTCCGCCAATGACAATTATTTTACATTTTTCAATATTATTCGTGTTCATAATTAAATTATTTAGTGATGGCTGCAATGTAGAGAGAAAGGCAGGCGCTGCCTACAGGGGTACTACGTAATTTTCTGGCCGGCGTACGTAATTCCGGGGAGTTAATATTAAAAACACGTCACGTAAAGACCAGGTGATGTTTTATAGCATAAGAAGCGGCAAATGCCCGTGCAGATTTACCGGAAACACCCATCTTAAGATATAAATTCGTGATATGCTTTTCAATGGTGCGTATGCTTAGGAAAAGCTGCTCAGCGATTTCTTCATTATTTTTTCCTTCTGCAATTAGCCGTAATACCTCAAGTTCTCTGCCGGTGAATTCCAGTTTTGTGTTCATAGCCTGCAGTTCTGCGTTGGTTGTATGCATATTCTTAAGAAGGAGCTTGGTCTTTTCAAAATCTTTTTCAGCGCCCAGTGTTTGAAAAGTTTTCGATGCATTATTTAATTCCGATTCGGCGAGATGAAATCGACAAAGTGTTATCAGCACTTCAGCCAATTCAAGGCGGGTGCGTGCTGCCTCGAATGGAGCGTTGATCTTATCAAACATATCAATGGCGTCTTCAAAGAGTTGTTTTGCAGCATCATATTTTCCTGATGCTTTCTCCAAAATCCCTTCGGCACTTTTTACAGATGCTTGTAATGGAACGGTATTGACCATCGCAGCAATTTCTTTTAGTTCATCCAAAAGAGGCATTGCTTCATCTATTCTTTCCTGCGCAGCATAAATACTGATCAACAATTCGAGGCCTGCTATCTTCTTCGTCTTCTCTTTCTCAGGAAACTGCCGTAAAAATCTTTCAGCAAAATTTGCAGCGGCTGTAAGATCGTCTTTATCAAATGCTAACGCGGCACAGCTCAGCAATTTGAGGGAATGGGTACCTGCATTCTCCAGCAGATGCTGTGTTTCATCCCAATTGCCCTGTTTTCTGCGAAGGTCGGCAAGGCGCATTACAGATGCGCTTACATACATAGGCCTGGTTCTCTTTAATTCCTTTGCGGCTGCCATCAATTCGCATTCTGCTTCTTCCCATTCCCCTTTCCAAATAAGTACGGACGCATACATGTTTCGGCATGAAGAAAACATAGCATCGAATTGCCAGCGGGTGCAAATCTCTTTTACTTTATTGCACCATTGCCCGGCTCGTTCAAAGTCACGTACCCTTTCACAAGCTTCTATGAGCATACAACAAGTGAGTGCTACGAAATTGATATCTTTTGTGTCTGCAGTAGTGGCAATTAATGTTGCTTCGTCCAATAAGGCCATGCCTTCTCCTATCTTTCCCTCCGTTGTAAGTATAAAACCTTTTAAAGCTTCAGCCATCATATAACCATCTATACTGCCAAGTGATTTGTTGATGGCCATACTCTCATTGATCAATCGGAAAGCATTATCGTTAGTAGGCTCTACTAAAAAAGCCTGGCGGCCTTTTAACATTTTTATCAATCCCTCTTCCAATGAAGGATCGAGGCCTTCCAGAATTGTTTCAGCTCTTGTGAACCAACCATTGGCTATCGCAAATTCTCCCCTGAGTTCGAGATAATCAATACCCAGCCAACTCGCATTTCGTGAAGCTCCGCATTTGTCGTTTTTGTCCAGGAATAGCTGGTATGCTTTTTCCCGATATGCCAGAACTGATGCAGTGTCGTTTACCCACCAACAGGCCTGTGCAAGCTCTTCGTATGCTTCTGCAGAGGGATTCTCATTTACTGCATTTTCAAGAATTTTTTTTGCTTCTTTCCAATTGCCCGATGAGAGTTCCTGTCGTCCTTTGTCTAATAATTTCATTTGCGATTACACTTTTCATGTTCATATTTCCTGGTATAGCGACCAGGCCATATAATCTTTTAAAGTTAAAAAAGAAAACCATAATGGTTTGTAAACAAAATTCCCTGGTCAAATCTCCTGCTTACTCACTAAAATCGTTTTCTAAGATTATTCAAGAATCAGACGGCTGCGGAGGAAAACAAGTGCAAGGCAGTTTATATGAAATATTTGTCGTATTTCACCCCCTTAAATGTCAGTTTCACACTCTTACAAGTTTGCGGACTAACTATATCTTTAACCAGTACTTGAAATTATTCAAACCGTAACAATTAATAACTTCTAAAAATTTTAAAAATGGCAAGCGTAAGCACATACCTGAATTTTCCAGGTAATACAGAAGAAGCATTCAACTTTTACAAAACAGTTTTTGGCGGCGAATTTTTTGGGAATGGCATCATGCGCTTCAAAGACATTCCTCCATCTCCTGGTAATCCCCCAATGCCGGATGCGGATGGTCACATGGTAATGCATGTGGAGTTGCGCATTTTAAATTCTCATAGTTTAATGGGAACCGATGCACCCGAATCCATGGGATTTAAGGTAAACTTTGGCAATAACAGTTATATCAATTTACAGCCTGACACCCGGAAAGAAACCAAAGCATTGTTTGATACATTATCAGCGGGCGGAAAAGTTTCAATGGACTTGCAGGATATGTTTTGGGGCGATTACTTTGGAAGCTGCACTGATAAATTTGGGGTGCAATGGATGTTTAATTGTAGCGAAAAGAAATCATAATTAAGAGCGTATCATCAGTATTTCGATTTTAAAATTATTACAGCAAATGATAACAAAAGAAATAGCCTACCGATTGGTAGATATGTGCCGCAATGAAAAAGTAGAGGAAGCGAAAGAAGAATTATTTTCCCCGGACATTACAAGCATAGAACCTATGGAGGGTATATTGCCCAAAGAGGTAAAAGGTATGGATGCTATAAAAAAGAAAGCTGCATTGTTTATGTCAAAAGTTGAAAATTTTTACTGGAGTAAAAATTTCTGACCCTGTAATAGCAGGTGATTATTTTTCTATTTCATGGGATACCGATATACAAATGAAAGGAGAGGCCCGCAAAACTGACAGTGAGTTATGCGTATATAAAACAAAAGAAGGAAAAATAATTTCGGAGCAATTTTTTTATTGAACAGAAACCCGGATCCAGGAAAGCATTAATCTAAATTTTCTTTGTTAGCCTTAAAGCCCTAATAAAAAATGCCGTTTCACTTTCGTAAAACGGCACTTTTTATTTTAGATTAATTAATGATGTTTCCCACGGCCACCACGATCATTTCCATGCCCCTTGCCTTTGCCATGTCCATTGTTCCATTTTCCATTGCCCTTATTGCTTCGATACCGATCATGACCCCGCTCTTCGCGATTATTATAGGTCACGTGGCCTCTGCCTCTGTCATGCTCTCTTGCGGCAATATACCTGTCATCACGGCTATCCCTTATTATGTATTGATGACGACCCCGGTAAGCTGCATAGCGAGATCTGTAATAATTATTTCGCAGCCATGGGTCACGGTCGTTTATGACAACCTTATAAGATCTGTAGAGATCATAATGATACCTCGCAGGTAAGGTACGTCCGAAGGTCCAGCGACCTAAATTGAGATACACAAACATGCCTCTAGGGACGTCATAATATACATCGTGATCGGGCAAATAATAATAATTCACATAATCATACCCGCAGGTCCCCAAACAGGTTGTTGACCAATATTGATATTTACACTTACCTGCGCTTCGCCTTTGAAGCAAAAAGCCATTAGAAATATGGCGTATCATATTTCCTGTGGACGAACGTGGTTAATTAACTACTAATTAAATTTTTAGATGATGAAAAAATATTTTGCCATAAGTGCGGCATAATTACTATTACTTTTCAAATATCTAACCAGAAATATTGATTATTAAGTTAAAATGTTCTTGTGCGATTATTTCATGGGAGAATCTGGGTTCGTGTGCTTAAGACAGCGATCACGGATAATAACAAGTAGGGGATTTCTGCAAAATTTGAAAATTCCAACGAAGTAAAAAAGTGCTTTATAAAATTTAATTATTCGAAATATATTTCTCTTCATGCCTGTGCATGTGGCTAATGGATAATTCAGGTTTTAATATTCCCAGGTAATCCACGCTTTCCCATCCAATGCACTAACCATGTCATAACTGTTCGCACCCGTTTGAACAAAATAATAGCCGCTGGATTGATACAATAAATCCTTGCTGGAAACAGCAGGGCCACTCGTAGGATAAGGTGGATAATCACCCAGAAGCGAAAAAATGGCGCGGCCATCTACTGTAAAAATTGGTGTTCTTGGCGCAGTTCCATAATCAAGTACAAGCTGGTTTCCGGCAATGTCCAAAAAGATCGGTGCAAATAAATCATTAGTTGGGCCAAACTTAGGGTAATAGATGTAGTAGAAATATGGGAAATTGCTACTTACCAGTGAGTTTACATTAAAAGCATCATCCGAACCATTTACATGAAAGCCATTTATAGAAAACCAATAACCGCCGGGACTATTGTCGGCATCTTGCCACCACCTTAATGGCGCATTAACGTCAACTTTAAGAGGCTTTACAACCCCGGTTATAGTTGCGGCAATGCCGCCGGCAGTTAGGTTGAGTGTTTGTGCAGACTGGTTAAATGTTATATTATCAAAACCCGGAATAGTTTGTGATCCGTTTATAAGTGGATTTGTGAAACCAATGCCACCTGCAGTAGAATAATACCCCGTAGAAAAAGTTACAAAATTTCCACTCCCATCGAACCAACTAAAAGTGATCTGCCGTTTAAGTGGATCAATTTGTACATCATAGAGCTGTGACCCAATCGTGAGTCGCTTGAAGTAAGTGAGTATTTTATTCAAGGAAAGTCCTGCGGCCAATCCACCATTGTTGAAGGCGTCCTCTTCGGCCTGCGAAGCTCTTGTAAGAACTAACTTACTGCCATGTATTCTGCCAATGAGTTTAATACTATCAGTACTTGATGAATCAAAATAGAATTCAAAATCCGATGTTAGTCCCGCTCCGAAATTCCCTCCGTTGTTTCTTGCATCAGGATCGGATAATACGTGCAGGTAAGAATACGTGTCAAATATCAGGCTTGGCTGCTGCAATGCTTTTAGGCGGTAGCTGCTTTCTTTTGGAGTTACCGCGGATAAAGAATCAAAGTCTGAAAGCATAACAACCCGGTTGGCATCATTGAATTTAAAATAAAAGCTATAAGTAGCACCCTTGCCGCTATCCACTTTTATCAAAGCTTTCCATCCATTCTGAGCACCTGTGAGAACGGTTTCATAATTAGCAAGCGTTTCATTCAGGCGTTCATCCGGTGATTGATCAAAAACGGGCTTGGCTTCTTTCTTACAGGAGAAAGCTACCAGCAGCAATAGAAAGTATATAATATTTTTTTTCATCGTTTTTAATTTCTGCAAATGATTTTAATAAATAAGGCTTTCGATTGCACCCCGGGTTTTGGCCTGCAAACTATAAAAATCGATATTCCATACTTCTTTAAAGTAATTTACCACAATGGATTCTTTTGCCCGTAACCTGGCAACTGCCTGGGCTTTTGTGGTGCCGCGCGGAGAAGTAATATCCTGGATTCCAGCCAGCATACTTTCGAAACCAGCTCTTCCCTCAATTAACATTACTGAAACCATTTCTACAAAATCATCATCGACCAAATTCATGGAGTAGGCAGTTATAAAGCCGTCCTGCAATGCATCCTGATCTGTATAATTAATCCATTCTGCGGTATAAAGGTTTGGGTTAAGATTTTTAAAGGCATCCGGATACGCAACTGTTTGATGCAGTATATGGGCAAACTCATGATGAATCGTGTGGAACATTTCTTTAAGCCAAAAAGTATCCGAAACGTTATATCCGGGCATACCTTTCACTTTAGTGAGATTGGTGGCCAATAGAATAATTTTTCTGCCACCTTCAGCTTGTCCCAACTTTAAGCCTCCATTTTCTTCAAAGGCCGGGCTGCCAATCATATAAACAAATTTTGGGGAAAGCCTTTTAAAAAAGACATCACCTGCTTCGGCGATATAGGGGTTGATCCACGCTTTCTTTACTGCACTTAAAATCGGAATAATATTTTCCTCCTTTGGAGGCACCAATATTTTAGTTATGTCGCTTATATCTTCAAACTGATCCCATTTATATTTCACCGACATATTATAAGGAACCGTTAGCGTGTCATAAATCCAGTTATCAATTGGCCCTTTTACCCAGGTATCGCCTCCCAATCCATTTATATTGGCCGCATCCTTCACATTGAAACTATCTTTTTTGCAGGATGCAAATGAACTTGCCAGCAGAATAAAAAAAAGCGGTTTTATCATTTTCATAATTATTTGTATTATCTGTTTAAGTCAGTAATCCCTGAAAGTTTTACAGCATCCGGTAGTTTTAATTGTCTTCGTTTATCATCAGGACTTAGTACTTCTGTGCTTACAACCGTGCCCCCGGTGGATTTAATATCGTGACTAACTTGCATTTTATATCTCAACACATCAAACCATCTCATGCCTTCCTGCACATATTCAGCTCTCTTTAATTCCAAAACCAGGTTTACAAGGCCCTGTTGTAGACTTACAGAATTATTGTAGTAGCTTAAAATTTTTGCCTGAGTAATCTGGCGGTTTGATGGAAGGCTACCAGGAGTAACACCTGTTAGCCTTGTACTCATATATAGGTTCAAATCATTGATCGCTTCATTGTAAAGACCCTCGTAGGCATATGCTTCAGCCTTATTAAAAAGCACTTCTTCTACAGTAAACAAACATACGGTGCCATATTGAAGGCCAAAATTTGAAGAAGGGTTGTCGTAGGCAAAATCCCGCATATGAAGTTTTGGAACGGCTATATTACTTTGTGCTCCAACGGAACCCACAATGAAGGACCACGAACCACCTGTGACTTGTACAGGATTTTTCAATATTTGTGGCCTTAACACGGGGTCTAGTCCATACCGGTAAGTTGCGTATTGAAAGTTATATGCATAGTTTGAAGGACAGGATACTAAAAGTAAGTTAGCCGGTTGGGTGGTACGCTGGTATTCCAGCGGAAGCTCGTTTCCTCCTAATGATTGATAAGTTGTATTCCAGGGGCGAAGATTGGGCAAGAAATCAGGCACCGCAGCGTTAGCATACTGTATAGTTTTTTGATAATCTTTTTTATATAAATAAAACCGGGCAGCAAAAGCATTTGCAGCCGAACGATTAAAGTGATATTTAGGAACGTTATAACTCGCGTCGTTAACCAACGGCAACCCTTCCAGCAGATCTTTTTCTATCATTTCATATACATAAGCCACTGTTTTTCTTTCATAACTTTTAATGACTACTGTTTCCGGTTCGGTTACGTAAGGAATACCGGGATCAGACGAACTTGTTGTTGGGTCATAAGGTTTTGCAAATAACGTCACAAGCATGAAATGTGAATATGCCCTGCAAACTAATGCCTCGCCTCTTTGGTTTTTATAATTTTCAGGATCGGGTGCACTATTGCATGCTTCCAAAGCCTGGTTTGCAGCAGCTATAGCCTCATAACAGGCATCCCAGTAGAATTCCGGGGAGTCCTGGTCATTATCCTGAACATCTTTAAACATGTAAGGATCTGCATTAGTAGGGTCTATCGTTCCAGCCCCTTTATCATTGGCATTATCTGACATCGCTTCGTTAAAAGTCAGATAACTTGCCTGAGGATAAGCAGTACCCAACAGTTGAGATACTTTTTTAGGGTCAGTAAGCTTTGCCCGGTTATCGGGCTCCTTTTCAAGATATTTATTACAACCTGTGAAAATTAGAGCAACAAAAATTATTGTATAAATTGCTATTCTGTTCATATCATTATTTTATAAACCTGCTTTTAAAGAAAGGGTTATTTGTTTTTGAATCGGCTGGGCTACTCCACCGGTATTGAAAAATTCAGGATCTTGTCCTTCAAGTTTCTTATCTGAATATATAAGCCACGGATTAATGGCTGCTGCTGTTACAGACAGGTTTTTTAAAAAACCGGTTTTCTGCATTAAAGAAGCGGGTAATTGCCAGGTTAACGAAACTGATTTTAATCTCACAAAATCGCCCTTTGCAACTCTTTCTGTAGAATAGTTATAATCATTGTACGGGTAATTATTACCAATTATAGCATTCTGATATGCATCCATAATTGAGGGGATATTGGTTTTTGTCTGATCTCCGGGTATTACCCACCGATCATAAAATTCTTTCGGTGTGGCATCTAATTCGGCATAGCTTGATTTGAATGCCGGGTATAACCTTATCATGTTACCTGCCTGGTACGTGATAAATATATTTAGCGAAAGAGCTTTATAAGTAAAGGTATTGTTGAAGCCGCCGGTATATTTTGGATCAACCGAACCTTCGAACTTTAGAAAGCTCGTGCTGTCATCCTGTATAAATACATTTGACGTAGTATCTCCTTTCTCATTCACGAACAAGGGCACTCCTGTGGTTGGATTTAAGCCTGTAAATTGTATGGAGAATAAACTATTCACCGGGTAACCTTCTTTATTTCCTCCTTCGGATTTGATTAAATCAAAAATTTGGGGAAGATTTTTTACGTTGGTAATTTTTGTAGTGTTATATCCAAAAGTCAGGTTTGATTTCCAGGTGAAATTTTTCGACTTTATGATATCGCCTCCTAATAATACTTCCACACCATTGGATTTCATATCGGCATAGTTTGCAGTTTTGTAGGCTTCCCCTCCGATACCTGAAGTTTTAATAATGCTGATAAGATCAAAACTTTTTCTTTGATATACATCAAGGCTCATGATCAACCTGCTTCCAAAAAGGCCTGCATCCAGGCCAACATTTCCCGTGTAGTTTTTTTCCCACGTTAATTCTGAATTTTCAAGATTTGCGATGCGAATAAGTGTTTCAACATCGTCAGTATAGGGGCGGTGAACATTTAAGTTTCTTAAAACAATTTTAGAATTTGTAGCAGGCCCCAGGCTTGCAGTTAAACCATAGCTGGCCCTGAGTTTCAAATAATCTACTACACGGATATTTTGCATAAAATTTTCTTCATCTACATTCCATGAACCTCCGAAGCTCCATGTTGGCAACCAGCGGGCCGTTGAAGAGGAACCCAACCGGTTTGATCCGTCATATCTAACCGTTCCGTAAAAATTATACTTCCTGTCATAAGTATATTGAGCGTTGAAATAGAAAGCGGCAAAGCGATCGAAATCTTTGCTCATTCCGAAGTAAGGGAAATTGCTTTCGATTGCTTGTTTAATAATTCTAAAATCAGTAGCCGGAACACCTCCGTTGTCGTACTGGTATCCATAACCTGTGTTGGAAAAATTCTGCCTGTCAGAATATTTCACTTGTTGGCCCAATAAAAGATTTACATTATGCTTTTCATTAAAAGTTTTTACATAGTTTAAACTATTTCGAACATCAAAGCTTAACAATTGATCTTCTACCCGGTTATAAAACCCTCCATATGGCAATACAATAACCCTTTCAGCACTGGGGTTTGCAGGATCCTGGTAAAGAAATGGGTTTCGTTCTCTCATAGTCGCGGTTTCGGCTGCCCTATATGCATTCGCCATGTTGGAATTCTCGGTTACTTCATGTTCTTGTGTTGATCGCACGTAACGTATAGCTCCGACAAAATCATAGCTCAGGTTTTTTGAGAATTTATATCCTAATTCGCCCTGTAACTTCAAATCGATTACCGTAATATTTAGTCGGTTATTTTCCAATTCTGTAAGTATGTTGAAGGGAGCAAAATTTCTTCTGAAATATTCCCGTTTACCGGTACTGTCATACGCCGTAAGCGTTCTGCTTGTATTTAAAGAATAACTAAAAGGGTTGATGTCGAAGTCACGTTCGAAACTTCCTTCAACCGGATTTGGAACTCTTCTTATTGTGCCCGGGGCTTTCTGTTCACGATAGGATGCGGTGGTAATAAATCCGGCAGATAATTTATCGGAAAAATTGTAATTGTTTCTGAAATTGAGGGTATAACGATTTACTTTATCGGCGACAGTCCATCCATTGTCATTATAAAAGCTTGCTGAAAAAAAAGATTGGGCTTTCTCGCTGCCGGATGATATACTTAATGAATGCTCCTGGATTAGTGATTGTTTAAACAAGACATCAAACCAGTCTGTATTGGCAGAAGCATATCTCAGGAGAAAATTTCTTTTTGCTTCCGGGGTATTAGGTATACCAAAAACACCACTGGAATCGGCATTTACCAGGTCATAATATTTTCCATACACGCCATAGTTTCCAAGGTCGAGGATACTGCTTGTTAGCCAGCCTTTACGATCTAATTCCGAAAGTACTGACATTTGCTGGGCAGAATTCATAATATTGAAATCGTTATAAGTTGGTTTAAACTGGGTGCTGAAATTACCAGTATAGTTTATTGATTGACGGCCTGCACGACCTTTTTTGGTTGTAATTACCACGACTCCATTCATGGCTCTTGCACCATATAAAGCAGTGGCAGCGGCATCCTTTAAGATGTCGAACGATTCAATATCATTCGCATTTATTCCTGCCACGGAAGAGCCTAACAGGGTAGTTGGGTCGCCGCTTGATAATTGATCGTTGGATATATTAATGATATCTTCAAGCACTACTCCATCGACTACCCACAAAGGTTTGTTATCTCCATTGATGGATGTAGAGCCGCGAATACGAACTTTGGGAGCACTTCCAAAAGTACTTGATACGTTTTGTACGGATACTCCAGCGGCACGTCCTTCCAGCATTCGGCTAACATCTGTAACACCTTCCAATTTTACATCTTCAGCCTTTAAGGTCACCGCTGCGCCAGTAAATTTCTTTTTTTCAATGCGCTGAAAACCGGTGAGCACTACTTCAGCAAGTGTTCCCGCTTCGCTTAGAAGACTCAATGACAGAGTGGTTTGCCCTTGAGACAATTTTTCTTCCCTGGTTTGGTAACCTACAATACTTATGACAAGCGTGGCCTGTGGAGAAACCCCGGGCAAAACGAAATTACCGGATGCATTGGTAAGCGTTCCTCTGTTTGTGCCTTTCACCAATATCGAAACTCCTGAAAGAGGAGCTCCTGAACTATCCGTAATTCTGCCGCGGATGGTAGTGTCTGCAATTTCGGTTTTGTGCCAGTCTTTTTTAAAATCAGGATTTGCATATAACCGGGTGCTAAATGCGATAAATGCTGCCATAAAAAAAATGACTTTGGATAATTTCACCAAACCCTTCAAACCAACAGGGGGCGCTAATAGCGGTTCTTTTAGAAAAGTTATTGCAGGATAATTAGAAGTTTCGGTACTCATTTATAAAAATCGTTAGTTATGAACAATATTAATCCTTAAGCTCAAATTCTCATGTGCAATAAAAAGGGAATTAAAGGTGAATGTATATTGCATGTATGAAAAACAGACAATAAAATTAGGATGAATTTTTTCTATATTGGTATAGACATTTGTATAAAATCAAATTCATACCTAACCCTGTAGAATGACAATCATTGTATTGAAACTGCTGCATATTTAAATCTGAAACAGCTAACTTCAGGCGGCCTCAGTTTATGATGTTCAAACGAAATAACCGTGCCTCTGTTAAAAAAAATTATTTTTGCAGCCCACCTATATAAGATTTTAAGAAAAAAATGATTATGAAAAAAGGACCGGTTTCACACTTTATAGAACATCACTATCGTCACTTTAATGCTGCTGCTTTAATGGATGCGGCAAAAGGCTATGTAACTCACCTGGATGAAGGAGGCAAAATGATGGTGACGCTTGCAGGAGCCATGAGCACAGCAGAACTCGGTATTTCCTTCGCCGAAATGATTCGACAGGATAAAGTTTCGATCATAAGTTGCACCGGTGCAAATCTTGAGGAAGATATCATGAATCTTGTTGCACATAGTCATTATAAACGTGTTCCCAATTACCGCGACCTCAGCCCTCGTGAAGAATGGGATCTATTGGAAAGTCATTACAACCGCGTAACGGACACATGTATACCCGAGGAAGAAGCATTCCGGAGAATTCAAAAACACATTCATAAAATATGGAAAGATGCTGAGGCAGCCGGTGAAAGATATTTCCCCCACGAATACATGTACAAGATGTTGCTTAGCGGGATTCTCGAACAGCATTATGAAATTGATCCAAAGAATAGTTGGATGCTTGCTGCCGCTGAAAAAAATATTCCCATTGTGGTTCCGGGTTGGGAAGACAGTACTATGGGAAACATATTTGCATCTTATGTTATCAAAGGAGAATTAAAAGCAACTACCATGAAAAGTGGCATTGAATACATGGTGGAATTGAGTGATTGGTATAGAAAGAATTCTTCCGGAAAAGGTGTTGGATTTTTTCAAATAGGCGGAGGCATCGCCGGCGATTTCCCTATATGTGTTGTGCCGATGATGTACCAGGATCTGGAATGGCACGACGTTCCCTTTTGGAGTTATTTCTGCCAGATATCGGATTCTACAACCTCGTATGGTTCTTATTCGGGAGCCGTGCCCAATGAAAAAATTACGTGGGGGAAACTTGATATTCTTACGCCAAAATTTATTGTAGAAAGTGATGCAACTATTGTTGCTCCACTAATATTTGCGTGGGTACTTGGATGGTAGGGTTATTCCTTTAGAGAATTAATCCCGTTTTAGAAAATTCCATTTCTTTAGTAAATATCGAAGCAGAAAAAAGAAACTTACAAGAAACCACACATAAAAAATATAATTTCCCAAAGAAGGCTTCTTTTCGAAAAAGGCATAGTTGAAACCAATACCAACGGTAGAATTTATGAGCAACCACAACAAAGTCATAGAAATAGAAGATAAAATTTTTGATAAAAAATTTCTTACTTCAGGTTCCATTTCGCTCATGCCATAAAATTACGCGGTATTAAAATAGTTTAAATGTTATCGGATTAGAAAATTATTAAACTCGGTGCTGTCTCCGGCGAAAACATTAAAATCTACCGGTGAAGTAATTCCGTTAACTCTTCCGGCTTCACTATGTTGCCAGAAGATCCACTTGTGTTCAAGCCTTGGCTTATTGGGCTGTAAGTAATGCGCTATCCACACAGGATATTCGGCAAAATCTTTCTCAAGATAATTTGTATAAAAATCAATATTGGTATAAATAATAGGAACTACCCCATAATTTTTTTCAACAGCCTCAAGCCAATCCGCCAGTTCTTTTTTAATAACATCAACCCTTACACCATAGGTTTTTTCTATGTCAAGTACAGGAGGAAGGTCACCTCTTTTTAAATCGACCATTTGAATAAAATTGGCTGCCTGCTTTTTGCCGCTTCTGCTGGCAATAAAAAAATGATAAGCCCCTTTTGGAATTTCCTGCTCTTCAGCCTTAAGCCAGTTTCTCCTGAACTGCGGGTCTATCTTGCTAATCCCTTCCGTAGCTTTTATAAATACAAAGCCAATCCTGATGTTTTTCTCATTCATTTCCTTTACACTCTTCCAGTTGATAACATCCTGGTAGCGGCTTACATCTATCCCGTGAATTGAATAACCGGGAGGTATATCAATTTGAAAACCGGGGTAAAATATATCAGGAGGCGAAATAAAATAGCTTACGGCATTGTATACTACAACAAATGCTATTACAAGCCATAAGAGAATTTTTAAAAAGGAATTTGAAAATGATTTTCGCTTCTTTTTTCTTGCCACGGATTGGGAATTATGCAACCAGGAAATGCAGACTAAATAACCGCATTACTGTTTCAGAATTTTTTTTGCAAACTTAAAGGAATTTCCTGCCTCAACCTTTAGAATATAAATGCCTTTTGCAAATTGTTGTGTGTTTATTTCTGTAAAAGAAGACCTGTTTAACGAAATTGATTTTTTATAAACCAACCTGCCACTGGCATCAAACATTTTTAAATCAGCTTTTGGTAGATTAAAATTTCTTATATAAACATTGAAACTATTTAGGAAAGGGCTTGGAAAAACTTCTACAATGTTTTGAGCGGAAGTATTATCAATTACCTTTTGGGAGGTATTATTTTTTGTTATAAGCCAATAGTCAGGATCTATTATTACCGTATCCGCAATAAAACCTATTTGTTCAAAAAAGATTTCACCGTTGAATTTATTATCAACAACAATAGTCTTTTGCTGTGTTGCATTTTTAAATTGCAACGCCACCGGCAGTTCAAAAAAACTTACCGACGGATCTGATGTCGTTTGATTTACTTTAATTTTTACATGATCATCTCCCAGCTGCTGCCACTCCACATTATAAGTTGGATACCCTTGTCCATAAAACCATTCATCAAAAAATTTGGTGAGATCTATACCACTTACTTCCTCCAGGTTTCTTTTTAGGTCGGCGGTTTTGGCAAATCCAAAACTAATTGTTGAATCATTGAAATATTTTCGGATGCCTTTAAAAAATATGCTGTCAACTAATTTCCATCGAAGCATGTATAATAAATGCGAACCCTTCCTGTAGCTCAGCCTTCCGTCAAAAATGCGATTGACATTTGTAGTATCATCTACCCACACAGATCCTCCAGGCTTGGAGGTAATGTTTGCGATTTCATTTTTCCGGGTACTTGTTATAGTTGTTGGATATTTTTTTTCAAAATCCATGCTTGCAAGGTGGGTCGCAAAACCTTCATTGAGCCATATATCCTGCCAGCTTTTACAGGTAATTTTATCGCCAAACCACTGGTGTGCTAATTCGTGGGACATTAGGTTTTCATTAGGCAAGGCAAGGAAGGTTGACGTCTGGTGCTCCTGGCCGCCACTCCATCCAAATTGTACGTGGCCATATTTCTCTTTAATAAAAGGATAATCTCCAAACACAGAACTATAGAATTGCATAGTGGCTAAAACCAGCGGTGTATTCGTTTGAAATATTGACAGAAATTCGGGGTAACAAAATGTTTGCATCGGCAGATTTACATTTCCTATTTGCACTGAATCAGTAAATTCATCATAATTGGTTACCGCCATGCAAATAAGATACGTTGCTATGGGATACCTGTGTTTCCAATGAGTAGTTTTATTTGTACCGATAGTTACAATGCTTTGTCGCAATCCATTGGAAGCAGCTTTGTACGCAGCGGGCGCAGTTATGATTACGTCTATCGAATCGGCTTTGTCATCAAGCCCGTTTTTACACGGCCACCAATCGCGGCTCCCATAAGGTTCACTCAATGTCCACATCACTGGTGTTCCCGTATGGGTACTGGTAACAAAGGAGCCAAAGCCGGTAGTAGGAGGAACACCGTGGTAAAAAATTGTAACCGAGTCTAATGTTCCTGCACTTTGTTTATCGGCAAGATTTATTTTTACTGTATTATTTATATGCTCAAAAATGAGCGATCTATCTCTTTGGCTTACACTATCCACCAGCAAATCGTCCATCAGGTCGTAGGTGATCGTATCCGTGGCCACTGTAATCACGTAATAGGAAGTAACTTTTCCTGAGATGTAGCGCACTGCAGGGTCTGTGGTCCATTCACATCTGTAGTATTTTACATCAAAGTTTTGGGAGGCGAAAGTGGCTTCATTAGCTACAGATACACGGGTATATGTGCGGCTTTCCGAGAGTGCAATGTTATCAATTTCCTTACAGTAATTGTTTACTTGTTGTCCATAAAGTTTTGAAACAAAAAGAATTAGAAAAATAAGAGTAGTTTTCATTTAAACTTCTTTAACGGTGTTTTAACCCGAATGCTTGCATCTTAAGATTTTGGGCATTACATTTGCATACCATCGGAAAAAATTAATAAGAATTACAAACAGGTATCTAAAAATGATCCTCTCTTATTAAAATTTTTTAGCAGGTGAGCACTTTTCCGATTTTAACAATTACATCGTTCTCACCCATAATCCAAATCAAATATATTTCCTCAATATCCTATAAAAGGGCCGAATATTTTATCATAAAGCTAAAATCTGTCTAATGGCAGTCATGTCCGCAAATTAAAAAATTGAGGGCTGATCATATTAAAACAAAAAATTAGTTATGAAAAGAATTCGCTCAAAGGGTTTTTTAACGCTATTGGTGATCATTTTTATTGTTGGTGTCAGCACATCTGCAAGAACGTTAATGGGTTATACATCTATCGTCTCCTCCAAATCTGAAGAATCCGCATCTTCAAATGAATTCCCGGGAGAGGAAAATCCGCTTTTTGTAGCCTATCCTGCATGTTTGAAAGAACACAGGAAACAAACAAAGGACTACGTAAAGGCCTATGCTTTAAATCAACGGGATTATGTTATTTATATTTTCAATAAGGGTAAGAAGTTTTTCCCCAAAGCAATAAACATATTGAATAAGTATGATGTTCCTGTAGAATTGCAGATGCTTCCCGTTCTTGAATCAGATTTTAATGCAAATGCGGTTTCCCATGCCGGTGCAGTTGGCTACTGGCAATTTATGAGTGAACTTGCTCATGAATATGGCCTTCGCACAGATGGCAAATATGACGAAAGAAAAAATTTCTCAAAGGCAACTGTCGCCGCAGCGAAATTTTTTCGCGATCAATTAGAATATTTTGATAATGACATTCTTTTGGCTGTTGCGTCTTATAATTGCGGACCAGGCCGCGTAAGATTATCAATGAAAAAAAGTGGTAAGAAAAATCCTGACTTTTGGGATGTAAAAAAATACCTTCCATCAGAAACCAGGAAATTTGTAATGAATTTTATAGCGCTCAATGTAATCTCTGCCAACTATGATAAGTTCATTGACAAAAACCTGAATTTTGATGAAGCACCGCTTATTCAGTTTGCAACGGTTGACTCTATTAATTCCAAAGACTCAATTCCGGTTAGAATCGTGTTGTAGGCATTAGCATTAGGTCGTGTTTACATAGTACCTTTATGCGCTCCATGCCAAAAATCAATTACAACGATAGCATTAATTTTCTCCGCAAGCTTACTTTGCGGAGAATTTTTAATGCAGGTAAAGTTCTCACTAGTTTTTATATTAGCCGGGCTATTAAGAGGCCTGTTCAATGGGGCCTTCCCATGTCAATTTCTTTTGAACCTACTACTTCCTGTAACCTCAGGTGCCCTGAATGCCCAAGTGGCTTGCGTCAATTTACACGGCCCACGGGCATGCTAAAAAAAGACTTCTTCAGGGAAACAATAGATGATATTTATAAGGATATACTTTATCTTATTTTCTACTTCCAGGGCGAACCCTTTTTAAATAAAGATTTCCTGGAGATGGTAAAATATGCATCCGCAAAGGGAATCTACACGGCTACGTCAACCAATGCGCATTACCTAACTGACGAGGTTGCCCGAAAGACGGTAGAGAGCGGCCTCGATCGCTTAATAATTTCTATTGATGGAACTACGCAGGAAGTTTATAAGCAATACCGGATTGGTGGCAACATTGACAAGGTTATAGAAGGTGCAAAAAATATTGTGAAGTGGAAGAAGGAATTAAAAAGTAAAACACCATTTGTATTTTTCCAGTTCCTTGTAGTTAAGCCCAACGAACACCAGGTTGAAGAAATAAAGACGCTTGCAGAAGAAGTAGGGGTAGATGAAGTACGTTTTAAAACCGCCCAGGTATATGACTATGAAAATGATCCAAATCAATTAATTCCGGTAAATGAAAATTTCAGCCGTTATAAAAAAACTAAAGAAGGAAAAACTGTTTCAAAAAATAAGCTCGCCAATCATTGCTGGAAGCTCTGGCAGGCCAATGTTATAACATGGGACGGCCTGGTGGTACCGTGCTGCTTTGATAAAGATGCTTCTCATCAACTAGGCAATATTAAAATGCAATCTTTCAAAGAAATATGGAAGAATGATAATTATAAACAGTTTCGAAAAGAGCTTATGACAAGCCGGAAAAATATCGACATCTGCGCCAATTGCAGCGAAGGGATTTCCGTGTGGAAAGATTAAAGTTTTATTTTCCATTCCGTAATAACTTGCTCAAACTTTTTATATTATTTTTAGTGAATGACAGGCTTCAATAACTATCTGCGTCAAATAATATTATTAGCCTTAATAGTATTCATTGGCGTACTAATGCTTCAACATTTTTATATTTTTTTACCCAGCGTACTTGGGGCCATCACTCTTTACATTCTCAGCAGAAAAACATATTTCAATCTTGTAAAAAAAAGGAAATGGAGTTCGGCGTGGACTGCTTTGTTATACATACTTGGGTTTACAATTATTATATGCCTCCCTGTCTATATAGCTGCCGTACTGGTGACACCCAAGTTGATAGCTCTCTTTAACAATCCTGTTCAATTAATAATTGCTGTAAAAAGTTTTTCTCAAAAAATCCAGGAAGCTACCGGCGTAGAATTATACAATGGCAATAGTTTAAAAAGTGTAACTCAAAAATTTGCCAGTAATATTCCAATGCTTCTTACTGGTACTGCTAACTTTTTAACCAACCTTGTATTGATGTTTTTCATTCTGTACTACATGCTTATGCACGGTGGAAAAATGGAAAAATATTTACACGACATCATGCCGCTGAAGGAAGCTAATCGGGAAATGTTGGGCACAGAAACAGATATAATGATCAGGGCAAATGCCATTGGAATCCCACTACTGGCAGTTATACAAGGCCTGGTAGCTACGCTAGGCTTCTGGATCTTCGGCGTTTCCGATTTTGGTATTTGGGGATTTTTGGCGGGTGTCGCTTCTCTCATTCCGATTGTGGGTACAGGCCTTATATGGGTCCCGCTTACGGTTTATCTCCTCGCTATAAATAATATATGGCAGGGGGTTGGCCTTGGTATCTATTCTTTAGTAGTTCTCACAAACATTGATTATGTGGCCCGCATAACAGTACTTCGAAAAATAGGAGATGTTCATCCTCTTATCACGATCATAGGGGTTATCATCGGGTTAAGCATGTTTGGCTTTCTGGGCCTCGTCTTCGGACCCCTGTTAATAAGCTATTTTATAGTGCTGGTTCGAATATACCGCAATGAATTCAACGCACAGCCCATAACACCATTGCATTCTGAAAAGGATCATAAAGTAGTGGAGAGTTCCGGCAAATAATTTTTAACCGCAAATGCACTTTATTGAGCGCTGATCTATATTTATGCAAAAGTATGCCAACCGCTCTTTTTTAGCTTTTACATAAGGTTAATATTGGCCCCTCGGCGGCAACACTATTTTATTATTTTGTAAATTGCCGCCTCATACAAATCACTGATGAAGAACTGCCTACGTTATATTTATTTTTTCCTTCCTTTTTTTTCCGTCAAGTCTTTTTCACAGCCTAAATATGAATTTCGGGGCGTGTGGGTTGCCACGGTTGAAAATATTGATTTTCCTTCTACCAAATTCCTAAGCTCATACGGGCAGCAGGCAGAATTTGTAAGCCTGCTCGATATGCATAAAAGGAACGGAATGAATGCGGTAGTTGTACAAATACGGCCTGCAACCGATGCTTTTTACCCGTCACAATATGAGCCATGGAGCGAATGGCTAACGGGTACTCAGGGCAAGCCGCCATCTCCATATTATGACCCTCTTGAATTTATGATAGCGGAAACCCACAAACGCGGGATGGAATTTCATGCATGGATGAATCCTTACCGGGCGGTTTTTAATATTAGCAAATCTTCCATTTCACCCACCCATGTCACAAAGTTGCATCCCGACTGGTTTATAGATTATGGCGGCCAAAGGTATTTTGACCCGGGTAATAAAGAAGTGCAACAGTTTTTAACCAATGTGGTGAGAGATGTGGTGCACCGGTATCACATCGATGCTATTCATTTTGATGATTATTTTTATCCTTATCGTATAGCGGGAAAAGAATTCGGGGATGCCCAATCATTCAAAAAATACGGAAATGGCCTTGATAAGGAAACCTGGAGAAGGAGCAATGTTGATTCTATTATTGTGAAGCTTAGCCGCGCGATCAAAGAAGAGAATAAATATTGTAAGTTTGGCATTAGCCCATTTGGTGTTTGGCGAAATATTGATAAAGATCCTGAGGGCAGCAATACCAAAGCCGGACAAACAAACTATGATGATCTGTATGCCGACATATTATTGTGGTTAAAAATGAAATGGATTGACTATGTGGCGCCTCAATTGTATTGGGAGTTTCATCATAAAGTTGTTGGCTACGAAGTGTTGATAGACTGGTGGGCCAGGCATGCCTACGGAAGACAGATGTACATTGGACAGGGCATATACAGAGCGCTGGAGTCAAGGTCATATGCATGGAAAAATAAAAATGAATTACCCAACCAGATAAAGCTGCTTCGTGAATATCCGCAAGTGCAGGGCAGCATATTTTTTAGCAGTGCAACATTTGCAAGTAATCCTAATGGCTGGAGCGATAGCCTTCGCAACAATTACTATAAATACCCGGCAATTATTCCGCCAATGCCGTGGATTGATTCTATTAAGCCGACCCGGCCTGAATTGGTATTTGATAGTTCTAAAGTCGCTATCTATTCAAGCGATATAGATCTTTATCTTATTGAAGATAGCTTGAGTAAAAATCTTAACCGGTATGTAATTTACAATTTTGAGGATACTGACAGGATCGATAAAGGTGACCCAAAGAGAATTACTGACATAGTGGTCTCGGGAAATAATATGTACAAATTTGATCTTCAAAAAATTCCATCGCAACAAGATAAAATTGTGATAGCGGCGACCGCATTGACGGAGACAAATAATGAAAGCGATCTTAGCCGTTATATTTACCTGGAGCGGAAATCAAATGGATGGCACATTGTAGCTATTGAAAACAATAAATGAACGCAGGAAGAAAAGAATAGCGCGGGCTAAAATTTATTTATAAAATATTCATTTCACCCCGACTCAATTATTTTTTAGTAAAAGTTTTCTACTTTAGGTTGTTAATGATATTCTCCCTGTTACCATAAATTTTATTTATCACAAGGCTTATCTCTTCAGCCATTTTGCTTTTTCGATTCATGATCATTTGAAGCATGAGTTGTTTCCTGTCATTTATTTCCTGCAACGACTCTTTTTTATTAGTTCCATTTGTATTTGAAACCGTTTCTGTCTCATTACCGCCTCTCATACTAAGTACCATTTTTTTCAAATCTTCATCGGCATCTTTGGATGCCTGCACCATTATAAGGGTTGAGATGGCTACAATATTTTCATCACCCATGCCCTTCAGCGCCGGATTAGAATGAAGCGCCTTAATAAGGCTATCGCCATTCACCTGCTGGTTCTTTAAAATTGATGCAGATTTAATTATTACATTTTTCAACTGGGGATTTAATACAGGCATGGCATTTTTGTAAAATGCATCAGCATCGGGTGGCATTGCAGCGGGTACTTGAGCAAAACTTTGATGTGCAAAAACAATGCATAGAAAAAGGAGGAAAGTTCTCATATTGACTGTTTTAGTACGAAGAATAATTTCGTTTATAAAACGATTAGCTTAATAGATAACGGCTGTAATCTTAAAAAATTGAATTGGTAAGCCCTTTATTTTACAAAACGCTTACATCTAAAATGACAAGGTTGGCATAATATTGTTTACTATTTCAAATAAAAAAATTGTCGTGAATACAAATCCCAGATTAAAAGGTCAAAGCGCGCTTGTTACAGGCGCCAATAGCGGAATAGGCGAAGCGGTCGCAATTGCATTAGCAAATGATGGGGCTAATGTAGTAGTGAATTATGTTACCCACCCTGAAGCGGCCGATGAGGTAGTACAAAGAATTATTAGTAATGGTGGAAATGCGATAGCAGTAAAAGCAGATGTGAGTAAAGAAGATGAAGTCACCTCAATGTTTCAACAAATGTTTCAAAAATTTGGCACCATAGATATTCTTATAAATAACGCAGGCCTCCAAAAAGACGCTTCATTTGAAAGTATGTCGCTTGCCGACTGGCAATTGGTAATTAATGTAAACCTCACGGGCCAATTCCTTTGCGCACGTGAAGCTGTAAAGGAATTTTTGAAAAGAGGTGTTGTTGAAGAACGAAGCAAAGCCGCAGGAAAAATAATTGGTATGAGTAGCGTGCACGAGGTGATTCCGTGGGCTGGCCATGTAAACTATGCAGCAAGCAAGGGTGGAATAAATATGATGATGAAAAGCATGGCGCAGGAGTTGGCTCCTAAAAAAGTACGCGTAAACAGTATTGGGCCGGGAGCAATTCAAACACCCATCAATAAACCTGCATGGGAAACCCCTGAAGCGTTAAATAAATTGCTTACATTAATTCCTTATGGACGAATAGGCCAGCCGGAAGATATTGGTAAAGTGGCGGTGTGGCTTGCAAGCGATGAATCTGATTATATAACTGGAACTACCATTTTTGCAGATGGAGGAATGCTCTTATACCCGGGATTCTCAACAAATGGATAAGCACTTTGCTTTGTAGCGTAAGCGATGTAACCTATTAAGTTTACCACTGAATTAAAATATTAATTTGAGAATGGACACGGCAGAACATGAACGGCTGAAAGAAAACTCCACTAAAGAAGTACCCCTTGAATTATGGGGACCATATTTAAGCGAACGGCAATGGGGAACCGTAAGAGAAGATTACAGCGAAAATGGTGATGCATGGAATTATTTTCCGCACGATCACGCAAGAAGCCGGGCATACATTTGGGGGGAAGATGGGCTAGGCGGTATTTCCGATATATTTCAAAATATGTGCTTTGCGATAGCCTTGTGGAACGGAGCGGATCCGGTACTTAAGGAGAGACTTTTTGGCTTAAGCAATTCAAGAGGCAATCACGGAGAAGATGTGAAGGAATTATATTATTACCTCGATAATATTCCCACGCATTTTTACATGAAATATCTTTATAAATATCCGCAGTCGGCTTACCCGTATATTGAATTGATTGAGAAAAACGAATCGCGGGGGAAACATGAACCTGAATATGAAATTTTAGATACAGGAATTTTTAATGATGATAAATATTTTGATGTATTTATAGAATATGCCAAGCAAAACAGCGAGGATATTTTTATTAAAATAGAAATCATAAACCGGGGCAATGACCGGGCTCCCATCACGGTGCTGCCCACTTTGTGGTTTTATAATAAATGGCAGTACAGGGATAATCCAAAAAAACCATCTATCAGCTTGTTGAATAATTATTCAGTACACGCAGCTCATGAAACAATTGGCGATTATTATCTCTACTTCCCCGAAGCTGATCATATTTTGTTTACAGAAAATGAAACTAATTACAAAAAGTTGTTCAACAGGGAGAATACTGTTGAGTTCGCAAAGGATGCTTTCCATGATGCGCTGGTTGATGGCAAGGACCTGGAAAAATTGAAAGAGAATAAACAAGGCACCAAGTTTTCGCCAGTCTATAAATTTGATATTGAGACAAAGCAATCAAAAACTATTTATCTCAGGCTTACCAAAGAAAAAAACATTGATGCGTTTCCCAGGAATTTTGAAAAAATTTTTGAAAAGAGAAAAAACGAAGCTGATGAATTTTATGATGCTTTGCATCCGGGCCAATGTAATGATGATCAAAAAAATATTCAACGCCAGGCTTTCGCGGGCCTGTTATGGAACAAACAATATTATCACTACGATATCGAACGCTGGCTTAGTAAAAGTGACGGCATTTCACCTTTATACGAATCGCGTAAATATGGTCGTAATCACGAATGGAAATACTTGAAGAACCAGGATGTAATGTCGATGCCGGACAAATGGGAGTATCCCTGGTATGCTGCGTGGGATAGCGGTTTTCATTGTATTTCGATGGCAATTATTGATCCTGTTTTTGCAAAGCACCAATTGTTGGTGTTGATGCGTGAATGGTTTATGGATCCCCAGGGTCAATTACCTGCCTATGAATGGGACTTCAGTGATGTAAATCCACCGGTGCATGCGTTCGCAGCCTTTGAGGTTTATAAAACTGAAAAAAGAATTTATGGAATCAATGATCTGCATTTTCTAAAAAGAGCATTTCAAAAACTCATTATTAATTTCACTTGGTGGATCAATCGAAAAGATGCTGATGGTAACAGCATTTTTGAAGGCGGGTTTCTTGGCCTTGATAATATAGGCTTGTTTAATCGCAGTATGATCCTTCCGGGAAATATGCTACTTGAGCAGGCCGATGGTACCAGTTGGATGGGAATGTACGCACTTGGCATGATGGACATTGCCCTGGAGATTGCGATGAATGATGATTCATACCAGGATGCCGGTACTAAATTCTATGAGCACTTTGTAATCATCGCAGAAGCACTTAATGAGCTTGGTCTTTGGAATGAAGATGATAAGTTTTTTTACGATGTCCTTTCTATAAATAAATCAGAAGCATTCCCGCTTAAAATAAGATCGGTGGTCGGGCTTACACCTCTCTTTGCGGTTTCTATTATTGAAAATGAAGTCTTCACTAAATTGACCGATTTCTCCAAACGGGTACAATGGTTTCAAGCGTACCGGCAGGCTAATAAAAAATATTTGCCCAGCCAGGAAAAAGATGAAGATGAATGTATCCTTCTTTCACTTGTTCACAAAGAGAGATTGAAATATCTACTGGATAAGCTTTTGGACGAATCAGAATTTTTATCCTCGGGAGGAGTAAGAGCGTTGTCAAAATTTTACCAGGAAAATCCTTATTCTTTAGAGGCTAACGGAAACAAGTATTCGATTCAATACGACCCGGGTGATTCTACGTCAGATATGTTTGGAGGAAACTCTAACTGGCGCGGGCCGGTATGGATGCCGATCAATTACCTGTTTATAAATGCTATAAAGACTTATGGAGAATTTTATTTGGACGATTTAACGGTTGAGTGCCCGAAAGGATCCGGCAAAAATCTTACACTGATCGAAGTGGCCAAAGAATTAACACGCAGGCTTATTCATATTTTTGAAAAAGATGAGCAAAATGAAAGATTGGTATTCGGGCCATATAATTGGTTTTATAAAAAAGAAGAAAACAGCAACCTCGTCTTATTTCATGAATACTTCCATGGTGATACCTTGGAAGGCTTAGGCGCAAGTCATCAAACCGGGTGGACTGCTCTTGTAGCAAATCTATTGTACAACATTAAAGTCAATGAATAGTTCCGGGAGCGGGCTGTGGCCATTAAGTTCCGTATCCGCAGTAAGTAATAGTTTGTGTCGAAATGGGTAAAGCTGTAGCTTTATAATTAAAATAAGACCGGATCGAAAATAATATTAAACGGGGCTTTAATTTATCGTTTGCAATGCTTTCATATTTTCTAAAATAGCGCGAATACATGTCTTCGACACACAATCATAATCACACACATAGTCATCACTCTCATGCTATTACGCCTGCTGATGCCACAGTTCCTTTTATTATCGGCATTGCATTAAATATCTTATTTGTAATTGTCGAAGTAATCGCAGGGCTCTTAAATAATTCAATATCTCTGCTTACGGATGCCGGTCATAATTTAAGTGATGTTGCAAGCCTTGTGTTATCGTTGCTGGCTTTCAGGCTTGCCAAAAAAAGTGCTACTAAGAAATTCACTTATGGCTATAAGAAAACTACCGTTTTAGCCGCATTCATGAATGCAGTACTCCTCTTAATAGCTATCGGTATACTTGGGTTCGAGTCAATTCAACGACTTATAAATCCGGCTGTTGTAAAAGGAGACGTGATCGCATGGGTAGCTGGTGCAGGTATTATTGTAAATGCTATAACGGCTTTATTATTTTTTAAGAACAGGAAAACAGATCTCAATATAAAGAGCGCCTATCTGCACATGTTGAGTGATACACTCGTTTCAGTAGGCGTGGTGGCCGGCGGTATTCTTATTAATTATACGGGATGGAACTGGATAGATCCTGTCATCGGGCTCATCATAATGGTCGTGATTCTCGTTGGCACCTGGTCGCTCCTTACTGATAGCTTTAGGCTTTCAGTAGATGCAGTGCCACCCGATATAGACATAGAAGAAATTAAAGAAATCATAACACGGCAACCTAATATTGTGGAGGCTCATCATATCCACATCTGGGCACTTAGCACCACAGAAAATGCCCTCACTGCGCACATTTCCTTGAATGAAAGCATCGACTTCAGCGAAAAAATGAAATTGGTACAAAATTTAAAGCATACTTTATTACATCACAAAATTCATCACAGTACCATTGAAATCGAAACAGAAGAGTCTGATTGTGTAGAAAAAGATTGTTAATTAAAATGATTAATTTTTTTGCAGCCCTTTTTGAAAGTCAATTTATGGATGTAAAAAGTAAATACAGGCAAAATAAATTTTATGGAAAACAAAGTAAATAAACACGCCCTCCTTGAGTTTGCTGAACAGCAACTTGAGGAACATATCGCGGAACTCAACACTCATTACGAAGGAAGAGAAATGGACTCAAATGATGAAAAGAAAGCTGCGTTTGACACACATCTTAAAATGTTTACAGCAGAGCTCGAAGAAAAAAGTAAAGAGCTGGGAGATGAAGAAAATAATAAGAACGTAATAAAAGAATACCAGGAAAAGTTTACAAAAGCACTATCTTGATTTTTATTAATTATGTCTGCAGTTAACTCAATTGGAAATTTTTTTTGGAAAATATTTAAAGCAATATTTGTAAGAAAAAAAGACTGTTGCAAATAATCAGGGGATGAGGCTTCGTTTTGTTCTAAAGCAGGTTCCCTTAAATATAGCCACCTGGTGATCATGCTGGTTTGTTATAGTTATGATGTAAAGGCCGGTACTTTTTCCGTTATGTATTTCATTGGCTTCTGCTGTTAATTCGTCTCCGGGCTGAGTAGGCTTGGTAAAATTGATAGAAGTATCTAATGCGACCGAGAGAACGTTTCGATTATTACAGGCAAATGCAAATGCACTATCGCCAAGAGAGAAAGCAATGCCTCCGTGTATTATTCCAAATCCGTTGATCATCTCCTTGCGGAGTTTCATTTTTATTTTACTGTATCCCTCTTTGATTTCGATAATCTCTATACCAAGCCATTGGCTGAAAAGATCGGCTTCCATAATATGGTTAACAACCCGTTTTGCCTGTTCATCTTTATCCATTTTTTTATATTATTCTCCTTTAAAAATAGCTTTCCTTTTTTCCATGAAAGCAGAAACTCCTTCAGCGAAATCTTTGGTTAAGGCTGCCTTTTGCTGAAGCTTATCCTCCGTTTCTAATTGTTGTTCCAGTGTTTGCTCCAACGATGTATTAAGTGCCTGCTTGGTATACGCTAATCCTGCTGTAGGTAAAGAAGCAAGCGTGAGAGCAATTTTTTCAGTTTCATCTTTGAAGGCAGCATCAGGGAAAAACTTATAAATCATTCCTATATGTTCGGCTTCCTCTGCAGAAATTTTATCTCCCAGCATCATAAGCGCACTTGCTTTCTGAAAACCAATTAGCCGTGGTAGAAAAAAAGTTCCGCCACTATCGGGAATCAACCCAATCTTACTGAACGCCTGCATGAAAGACGCGGATTGAGCAGCAATTACAACATCGCAGCTCAATGCAATATTAGCCCCCGCGCCTGCCGCTATTCCATTTACACCAGCCACCACTGGCTTACTTAGGTTTCTTATTTTGCTAATGAGCGGGTTATAATGCTCACTTAAAATTCTTCCCATTCCCGGCCCGTTTGGATCCGTAACTTCTGCAAGATCCTGTCCCGCGCAAAAGGCTTTACCTGCTCCTGTAATATAAACACACCTGATCTGTTTATCCACTTCACATTCACTAAGCAGCTCTTGCAGTAACAATGCCATCTCCCGATTGAAGGCATTGAATTTTTCAGGCCGGTTTAAGGTGATGAATGCTATGGAGTTTTTTATTTCAAAAATGATGCTGGACATATTCACTTTATAGAAAATTGCAAATCAAAAATCCGAAATTTAAAATTGTTAGTGGCATTTAAAATAATCGAATGGTTCCAAACAATCCTTGCATTGGTATAAGGCTTTGCAGGCTGTTGAACCAAATTGGCTAATAAGTTTTGTGTTTAACGATTTGCAAAGAGGACATTCAACTTTGAGATCTTCCAAATAGGCAAAATCAAAACTTTTACCCACCGGCGGGGCGATTCCGTAGGCTTTTAATTTTTCCTTTCCCTCTTCGGTCATCCAGTCCGTAGTCCATGCGGGAGAAAGCTGCTGTATAATTTCTATTTTTTTAAATCCGTTTTTTAGAAGGCTCATTCTTATGTTCATGGAAATTACATCCATCGCGGGACAACCGCTGTAGGTAGGGGTTATAAATATTTCAACCTCGCTATTGATAACGCAAATATTTCTTACTATACCCAAATCAATAATGGATAATACAGGAATTTCGGGATCATTAATTTCTTTTAGAATGTTCCAGGCGAATTCTTCAGTAGTATTTTTCTTAATAATTTCCATATTACATTTCTACCATTCACAACCAGGATAGGCTCTTTGCAGGAATTGCATTTCGGCCAGGATGAATCCTAATTGTTCTGTATGAATACCATTTTTACCACCGCTTTGCATCCAGGTTTTTTCTTCCGTTGGATATGAAAGCGTTGCCCTGTCTAAAACTTCTGCCACCTTACCAAGCCAGGCATTTTTTATCTCATTTACGGCCACGCCTACTTGTTCTTCTTCACATATTTTTTCATAGCTCGCCGGTTCGAACATTTCCCCGGTATAGGGCCATATTTCTTCGAGCGCCAGGTTTATTCTCCTCTTGCTTTCTTTGGTTCCATCTCCAAGCCTTACAACCCATTCACCACTCCATCGTAAATGATAGGTAACTTCTTTATGAGACTTTTCTGCAATCGCTGATAGTTGATCATCGGATGAAGATTTCAACTTTTCATAAAAATAAAATTGATAAGCGCTGAAGAAGAATAATTTCAAAATGGTTTTCGCCCAGTCACCATTTGAAATTTCCGTGATTAAAAGATTTTTGAAATCTCTTGCATCTCTTAGATAGGCAAGTGTATCTTCAGTTACTTCACCAATATCTTGTCCAAAAGACGAGTTTTCTGTACTCGGCTGATTTATTTTCAGCATTCAGGAGTTTTGCGGCATACTGATAAAAGTTTCTTGATTGCCCGATTAAATCAAGGGCAATATTACTTATGGCAATATCTTGTTCCAGCATTGGCCCATGCCCTGTCCACTCACTCAGCCGATGCCCCATTATTAAAGAATTATCTGCCAGGTGGAGTGTGTAGTCAACCTTAAAACCCTTCAGTGAAGGAACTTTAGAAGCTTTTAGATTATCGATTGTGTTATTTTTCAAATTCATTTGAAGAATTTCAGGTAACCTGTGATAATTACATGTGTTTTACTTCATCAGGCAAATCATAAAAAGTAGGATGACGATAAACCTTATCGTTGGCCGGGTCGTACATGCTGGATGCATCATCTGGATTTGAAGAATGAATGTTTTTAGATTCCACAACCCAAATACTTACTCCTTCCATCCTTCGGGTATAAACATCCCTGGCATTTTCAATCGCCATTTGCGCATCCGCAGCATGAAGACTTCCCACATGTTTGTGATCAAGTCCTTGTTTACTTCTTATAAAAACTTCCCAAAGTGGTTCATCTGAGTTCATTATTAATTATTTGAGATTTTCATAATGCAAAGCGAGAGCATTAAAAAAATTGTAAAATCACTGGCTATTAAAGTTTTCAAAGTGTCCTTTAGGAGATTTAGGGGATTTCTTTTCTGCGTGTGCCAATGCCGCTTCTCTTACCCATTCGCCATTTTCGTGGGCACTCACTCTTGCGGCTAAACGCTCTTTATTGCATGGGCCATTACCTTTAACTACATTCCAGAATTCATCCCAGTTTATTTCACCAAAGTCATAATGCTTATTTTCTTCATTCCATTTGAGATCCCTGTCCGGAATGGTGAGACCAAGAATATCCGCCTGCTCTTTACATATATCTACAAATTTTTGGCGAAGCTCATCGTTGGTAAATCTTTTGATTTTCCATTTCATGCTTTGCTGCGTATGCGGCGATGCGTCATCATTTGGCCCAAACATCATAAGGCTGGGCCACCACCATCTGTTCAATGCATCCTGCGCCATTTCCTTTTGCTCTTTGGAGCCGCGACAAAGTGTAAGCAAAATTTCGAAACCCTGGCGTTGGTGAAAACTTTCTTCCTTACACACTCTTATCATCGCACGTGCATAAGGCCCGTAAGAAGCACGGCACAAGGGAACCTGGTTCATAATAGCGGCACCGTCAACTAGCCATCCGATTGCTCCGATGTCGGCCCAGGTCAATGTAGGATAATTAAAAATTGAAGAATATTTTGCCTTACCACTTAGCAATTGATCAACCATTTCCTCACGGCTTATGCCCATGGTTTCTGCCGCTGCATACAAATAAAGACCGTGGCCTGCCTCATCCTGAACCTTTGCAAGAAGCGTTGCCTTTCTCCTGAGAGAAGGCGCACGGGTTATCCAATTGCCTTCCGGTAACATACCAACGATTTCGCTATGAGCATGCTGGCTTATCTGCCTTATTAGTGTCTTGCGATAATCTTCCGGCATCCAATCTTTTGGCTCAATTTTTATTTCATTCTCTAGCTTGTCGTCAAATATTTTTTGCAAATCTGCGATCATCATCATGGCTGTTTAATCTCTAAAGTTACTATTTCACTGCGCAAAAACTAACGGTCGTTAGTTAAAATTCTAAAATTGACATTTATGATTTTACGTCAAAATCCACCACTACCCTTTCACTCCTGGGATGCGATTGGCAAGTCAGGATAAAACCGGCTTCCACTTCTTCAGGTTCAAGCCCATAATTAACTTCCATTTCAACCTTACCTTCAATTAATTTTGATTTACAGGTGCAGCATACACCGCCTTTGCACGCAAACGGTAAATCGGCTCCTTCTGCCAGCGCGGCGTCCAGGATGTTATTACTGTTATAATCAAGATTAAAGTTGAAACTTCTGCCATCAAGCTTTACCGTTATATTACTGCCCTTGTCTTCCGGAGCATTTACAGTTTTGTAAATTTTTGTCCGTTTCTTCGTAGGAGTTGTAAACAATTCGAAGTGTATTTTCTTTTTTGAAACTCCTTGCTTTTCCAAATAATCTTTTACCGCAAAAATCATTTGCTCCGGCCCGCAAATGAAAAGCGCATCAGCAGAAAGAAAGTCAACGAGTTTTGAAAGTTGCCGGCATTTATCGGGGTCTATTCGCCCGTAATTGATGTCAGACTCTGTTCTTTCCCTGCTTAAAATATGGTATAATCTGAACCGGTTGATATGCCTATCTTTTAAGGCCTGCAGGTTTTCCTTAAAGATTATTGAAGACACTGTTTTATTGCCATAAATAAGCGTAACCATACTGCGCGGCTCTGTGTACAAAATGGTTTTGATGATGGAAATAACCGGCGTAATACCACTACCTGCTGCAAAAAATACATAAGCCTTTTTGTTTGAGGCATTTACTTCAGTAAAAAAAGTACCCGTCGGAGGCAGCACATCGAGCACATCTCCTTTTTTAATATTTGCATTTACGAAAGTTGAAAATGTACCATTATGAACTTTCTTTACGGCGATTCTTAATTCATTTTCTACCGGGCTTGTGCAAATGGAATATGACCTACGTATTTCATCGTCTGCATTAAATTTAATAGTTACGTTTTGGCCTTGCCGGAACCGGAAATCATTCTCTAAGTCTGCCGGTATTTCAAACGCAATAGAAACACAGTCTTTCGTTTCTTGCCGGATATCTTTTACAACTAGTTTATGAAAATGTAGCGCCAACTCCTATGTAGTTTTATTTAACGAACTCTCGCCATTTGTATTATTATTTGCCGTGCTAATACCGATAGCACTATTGTTCCTTAATCCATCAATCAGCATTTTCACCATGTTTTCTTCCAATGATTTTGAGTCGATCTTTTTAGAAGATCGTTGCCAGCTCTCTATACCTCCAATAGCTGATAAAATTGTAAGCACAGCCACGTAAGGATTTATCCGGTTAACTTCATTGTTATCAATCCCTTTTTGCAAGAGCTTTGCCAACCTCGATCTGTAATTGCTGCGCCTGTTCTTAAAGTCTGTAAGAAAAGGTTCAGGCAAATGCCTCCATTCGTGGTCTGAGATGTATACATTTTCATAATCCTCTATCATCATCGAAATATGAAACCTGATAATGCTTTCCATCTTATCTAAAATTGAATTGGCACCTTACCTCAACTTCTTCCAGGTGCGCAGTAAATAACCGGGCAACCTTGAAGCATATTTCATTCAGGATTTCTTTCTTGGATTCAATATGATTATAAAGACTGGGAGCCTCCACACCGATGTTTTCTGCAATGTCACGCATCGAGGTTGCCGCATATCCTTTTTCCTTAAACAATGACGCCGCAGATTGTACAATCACGTCTTTCCTGGACCCATTTTTTGTCGCAATTATTTTTGCCATGAAATTGTTATTCCGGCAAAACTAACACTTATTAGTTTTTTTCTTTTGCCTATGAAAAATCCTTCTTAACAATCTGAGCCTGTATCTTATGACAATTCGCTATTTGAGCCATATTAAGGCATTTGATCGTTTTATCAATAGATTATAATAATTTTAAATGTTGAATATGATATTTTTTAATTTTGCCGCCAAAAAGTTGTGAATGACTTTAAATAGTGTAGATAAAGTAGAAAGTATTTCACCCGCTGAATTCAGAGCCAATTATTACCTGCCTCAAAAGCCGTTGGTAATTACCGGCATTGCAAAGAAATGGCCGGCTTATACTAAATGGACCTGGGATTATTTCAAAAAAATTGTAGGAGATAAGAAAGTGGGGCTTTACAATAATGTGAAAAGCGATGCATATACTCCGATAAATACAGCAGATGACTACAAAACCTTTGGGGAGTATGTTGATATGATCCAGGATGGCCCTGCTGCATGGCGTATTTTTTTGTTTAATATTTTTACCCACGCACCCCAGCTCACCGAAGATTTTACCTGGCCTGAAGAACTAATGACGGGATTTGTAAAGAAGTACCCCATGTTATTTACGGGAGGGCAAACATCCATTACGCACATGCATTTTGACATAGACCTTTCACATATTTTACACACACAGTTTGCCGGCAGAAAGAGGGTTTTGCTGTTTCGGCATGAAGAACAATATAAGCTTTACCGTAAGCCCTTTGAGGTACTCAGCCTTGCCGATTTTTCTAATTACAATACTGAAACGGGAAAGCCTGATTATGAGAAGTTTCCGGCATTGAAGCATGCTACAGGGTACGAATTAATAATGGAGCATGGCGATACTTTGTTCATGCCTGCGGGGTATTGGCATCACATGGAATACCTCGATAGTGGATTTGCCATGAGTCTTCGTGCCCTGCAAAATACACTGTCTGGTAAGGCTAAGGGTGCCTGGAATTTATTTGGAATGAGAAGCATTGACACCATTATGAAAAAGACAAATCCTAAGTGGTGGTATAATTATAAAATCAAGAAAATTGATAGATTTGCAAGCGAAGAGTTAAGAAAATATTATTAATATATCAGAGAAAATTCTTTTTATAAAAAAATTCGTATTACTTTAGCAGCCCATTCTGTATATTCCTTTTCCTATATTTTAAAGACCGTACACACAGCCCATAAAACTGTATTTAGTTTTTCAAATACATTTTAGAATAAATATCCTTTACATAAAATATTAGCAAGAGCTTAAGCTTTTTTCTTGTGGTTTCAGAGGTAAGCAAGGCCGGTGATTTTTATCACTGGCCGTTTTTTTGATTCGAATTATTCAAAGTCCGGAGATGCGTAAATGGAATAGAGGTATTATTCAATTTTATAAAGAATTTCACATGCTTAAGCTCTTTAAAAAAGCTGTATCAACGGGAATAAACTTAATCCAAAGCCCTGTTCATAAATTTAACCAATGGCATTAATGCCTTGAAAGCCTGCGAAACTTCCCGGGTAAGTGATGAAATATTAAGATGGCTATCAGGAATATGTTTTGTTGCTACAAAACTTTTTAACTTTAAGAAATCCCCTGCGGGATCATTCTTCTCATAGCCCTTTGGGATATTTACAAGCATGTTATTTTTATCCATTTCCAGGCCCGCGTATTGCTTTGTAAAGGAACTACTGTTTATTATCTTTTTGAATTCAGGAAAACAATAATCTATTTCCTGTCTTATCTTTTTCAACTCTGGTGCTGCAGGCATCCAAAGTCCACCGCCGGCAAAACTTTTGCCACCAGGCTCAAGATGAAAATAGTAACCCGCAAAAATGGATTTTTTTCCGCTCTTATTGAAAGAAGCGCCCATATTGGACTTGTAGGGTGTTTTGTCTTTTGAAAACCTGATGTCGCGATTTATTCTAAAAGTACAGTTTTTAGCTTCCAGCGGTTTAATGTCGTCGTCAAACGTGGATATTGAGGCAATGATCTTTTTTACAAAATCCTCAAAATCGCTTTTCGCCGCGTTGTATTTCTCGCGGTTTTTATCGAACCAGGGTTTGTTGTTATTTTTTTTTAATAAAGCTAAGAAACCGGTTGTAGATGATTGAAACATTCAATTATATTGTGAACAGGTAGATGTTTTCTTTTAAAACGCGGCATAAGAATCTTATATATTAGACCAGTTTTCACCGCTTTTAATTCTATAAATGGTCATTTCGCTCACCTTATATTTTGCGGCAATTTGCTTGTAAGTAAGCCTGCGACGTGGGTTTTCGATCATGGTCTTGATGGCTTTTACTTGTTTCGCATCAAGCTTAAGACCCTTCGTTCTCGAATTTTGAATTTTTTTATAAGCGATTTTCTCGGGACTTTTTTGCTGATGAGTGCTTACTTCTTGTTGATTGGCCCATTTCAAATTTTTATAATTGTTATCTGTCTTAACATGGTTAAGATGGATAACAAATTTTTCCCTCGGAGAATTTTTTTTGTTGAAAAGTTTTGCAACTTCCCGGTGAAAATAAATAGTACCGTTAGTACCATTTATGTGAAGGTTTAAAGTTTTATATCCGGAAGTTAAAGAACCATTCAGTAGTTTGCCGTCACCAGTAACGTCTTCTTTATAGCTGGCTATCCGGCCGTGGGAAGAAACTGCGTATTTTTTTCGTAGTTGCTTCCATCCTTTAAACTGAATTTGTTTCCATATTTCGCCATTAATTTTTTTTACCATAACAAAGGGGTTTAAAATAAAGTTACAAAACTATATGTGTATCATATTTAAAAAATCTTGCTCATCTATTATTTTGATTGTTTTTATCTTCTTCGCCTTTTCAAGTTTACTTCCCGCAGAATCGCCTGTTACAAGATAATTCAAATTATTACTTACTGATGAAAGAAGTTTGCCTCCGTTATCTTCTGCCAGCTTTTCGGCATCGCTTCTTTTCAATGTTGGCAATGTTCCGGTGAATAAAAATGTCTTGCCGCTTAAAACTCCTGGTACCTCTTCCTTCTTATCGCCTTTGGTTTCTATGCCCACTGCCTCCAGCGTTCTAAGCATTTTTATATTATCCTCATTTCGAAAAAATTCGTAAATGCTCTCGCTTACTTTACTACCAATATCCTTTAACCCCTGCAATTCTTCAAGTGAAAACTTAGCCAGGTCAAATATACTCTCTACACATTTACTTAAAACTTTGGCCGTCGTTTCTCCCACATATCTTATGCCAAGGCCAAAAATAAGACGATTTAAAGATTGAGTTTTTGAAACTTCGATTGCTGTCTTAAGATTATTAATGGATTTTTCTCCAAATCCCTCAAGCTTCGAAATTTCATCATAATCTAATGTATAAATACCGGGAATATTTTTCAGTAAGCCGAGGTTATAAAATTTTCTCACGTTTGCTTCACCAAGACTTTTTATATCCATTGCATCTTTACTTACAAAGTGTATGATGCGTTCAACTACCTGGGCTTCGCAATTAATATTCACACATCGCCATATTGCTTCTCCTTCCGGCTTTACTAACGGGTCGTTACAAACCGGGCAATTTTCAGGAAAAATAATTTTTTTCTCTTTTCCTGTTCTTAAATCGGCTAAGGGCTTCACGATGTATGGAATTACATCACCTGCACGCTCTACTAAAACAGTATCGCCTATGCGCAAATCTTTCTCTTCAATTACATCTGCATTAAAAAGAGAAATGGAAGTAACGGTCACCCCGCCTATATGAACGGGTTCAATTTTAGCAACCGGCGTCACCGAGCCTGTACGGCCCACCTGGAATTCTACTTTCAGCAATTGAGAAGAAGCCTGTCTCGCTTTAAACTTATAGGCAATAGCCCAACGTGGATGATGGGTAGTACTGCCGGTTTGCTCTTGCAGTTCCACACTATTTACCTTTATCACCATTCCATCGATTTCATACGGGAGATCATCTCTCCTGGTTTCAAAATCTTCGCAAAATGCGACAACCTTTTCTATAGAATTAAAAACTTTCTTTTCATGCACGGGCGTTTTGAAACCAAGACTTGCGAGTAATTCCAATGATCCCGAATGTGTTTTTAACAGCTCAGGATCTTTAGTCTTTTTTTGATTTGCAGTCACGAAACTTATGTGATATAGAATTGCTTCAAGCCTTCTTTTTCTCACCGCAGCAGGATCTTTCATCCTCAGGGAACCGGCAGCAGCATTACGAGGATTGGCAAGAGGCGGAATTCCCTCGGCCTCAAGCATAAGGTTATATTTCTTGAAATTTTCTTTTGTCATTAGAACCTCGCCGCGTATTTCTATTTTTTCAATCCCATGATCTGAAAATTTTGCAAATAACGGTACGGAGCCAATTTGCCTGATGTTAGTCGTAACGTCGTCTCCCGCGACACCATCCCCACGGGTTGCGCCTCTTGCCAACACATCGTTTTCATAGATTAATGAAATACTGGCTCCGTCAAATTTTGGCTCGGCGCTATATTCAATATTTTCGGTATTGACAAGGCCTCTTACTCTTTTGTCCCAATCAATAAGATCTTGTGAATTATAACTATTATCAAGGCTGAGCATTGGCACGAGGTGAGCCACCGTTACAAAATCTTTATTCAAACTGTTGCCCACTCTCTGTGTTGGCGAATCTGGTGTAATTAGCTTTGGGTTTTCTTTTTCAAGTTTTTCCAAAGATTTATAAAGCCTGTCATATTCTTCATCAGAAATAAGGGGATCATTCAAAACGTAATACCTAAACTCATGGAATCTTAGCACGTCTTTTAATTCCTCTATCGATGACGCTTTTTTTAGAAGGTCGTTGGTTAATGCCTGCAACACTTTTGTTTGCTCTTTCGTATACATACGAACGGTTTGTTGTAATATTAAAAATAGTCAGTTTCATCTTTTATATAAAAAAAATAAAATTATTTTATCTCTCTCCTTAAATTATGCGGGCAGCAAATTCATAACCCGAATAATTTGGAGAATTTTTTTTACAAAGTGATTGGGTTTTAAAGGAATGTGTTTATTTTACACGATCAATTGCTTGTTATGAGAAAAACGCTTCTAGGTATTTTCTTTCTGATATTTTTATCCTTCCAATCGTTTTCGGAATTATTATCGTGGACTCCCGATTTTCCTACAGAGAGCACTGCCCCTGTTACAATAGTTGTAGATGCCTCAATGGGAAACCTTGCACTATTAAACCTACCTGCTTACAACAATTGCATCGCAACAAATACAAACTATAAAAATAACAAAAGGATATTGAGCGTAGCACATAAATAAATCATGATATGGAAAATGAAAATCGAATTATCTAACCAAAATCTATATTTATTATTTTCTTATGGCACAATCCACAAAAGACTCTCAGCAAAAAAGTGTAAAGACTTTTAAGGCGATTCAATCAGAGATCCAAAGCATCAACCGGGTGGCATTATCTATTGACTGTGTAATTTTTGGATTTGATGAGAACAAGCTAAAGGTGTTACTGATAAGGTCAGATTTAAAAAAGTACCAGGATAAATGGACACTTCTTGGAGATCTTGTAAAACCCGATGAAGACCTTGATACATCTGCTTACCACATATTAAAACAACGGACGGGATTGAGTGATGTTTACCTGGAGCAGGTTCATACTTTTGGAGAAGTCTCCCGGCATCCTGCGGGCCGGGTTGTTACGGTTGCTTATTGCTCTCTAATAAATATACAACACCACCGATTGAAAATACTGGATAATGAAATCCACTGGCATGAAATCGATAGAGTGACGAACCTTGCATTCGATCATCAGAAAATATTTGAAGCCTGTTATAAATGGCTTCAAAAAAGAGTGCAGGAACATCCGCTTGGCCTCAGCCTCTTGCCAAATAAATTTTCGTTGCGTGAACTTCAAAACCTCTATGAAGCCATTCTCAACATAAAACTTGACAGGAGAAATTTCAGGAAGAAATTTTTCTCCATGGATTTTTTAGTAGATATGGGTGAGCACGAGCAGAATGTGCCTCACAGGCCCGGAAGGCTTTATAAATTTGATTATGAAAAATACGAGAGGAATAAAAAGAAATGGTCCGGTATAGATTTCTAAACCTTTACTATTAAAACTGTAAGCAGGATGTCTCAAACAACACCCCTAAATCCGCTTACAATATTACGATAACAGTTTATTTCTCAGGATGTTTAACGACTTAACGAAAAATGGACATTCCCTGGATGTCTTTGTATTCTTCCACTGCAACTGGGCTATTGGTGATGGCATGAAAGGAATATTCATTTGGGAACCGTTGAGTATATGGGAAGCAATTTTTGACAAACAAGGGAAGTCCAACCAATTCATAAATGACTACGACGATATCAGCCGGAATACAAAATATCAAAATAAACTTTCTACCATAATTTTTGTTGCCCGAAATTCGCTGATCTAAATATAAGCGCATGATTGTTTATAAAAAGGTTGACTTAAGCGAAGAGATTCGACAGGTATTACATCTTCAAAAAATCAATTTACCACAAAACCTCACTGAAGAAGAAATCAAAGACCAGGGCTTTGTTACTGTTATTCATAGTTACGAGACGTTGAGAAAAATGAACGATATAGAACAAAGTATCATTGCGAAAAATGACGATCACGTGATCGGATACCTGCTTGCAATGACGGGAAAATCAAAAGAGGACATTCCCGTATTGACTCCTATGTTCAAAGTTTTCGATAACATCATTTACGATGATAAAAAAATATCATCTTACAAATACCTGGTCATCGGACAGGTATGTATCGCCAAGGAATGGCGCGGGCAGGGCATTCTGGATAATTGCTATCAATCGTATAAAAAACACTTTAGTGACAAATATGATTTTGCAATTACCGAAATTTCAACTAAAAATAAGCGCTCAGTTAATGCGCATCTCAGGATTGGTTTTAAAATTATTCACAGTTATACCGATTCAAATGGCGTTGAATGGGAAATAGTGCTTTGGGATTGGAGAAGTGCATGAAATCCGGAATGATTTTAGCCAATACAGCTTAAACTTTCTGAGAAGAACCCAATAATTATGACAACTGCTATTTCAAAAGAATTTATTGAACAATCTATTTATAGAATAGAAGAAAATACAAAAAGAGTTGCCACGTGCCTGCAGGAAATTGATGAAGAGGAAATTTGGAATTCTCCTAATGATCAGTCCAATAGTATTGGAAACCTCATTTTGCATTTATGCGGAAATATAAGACAATACATCGTCTCCGCTCTTGGAGAAGCGGAAGACACAAGAGTACGCGATAAAGAATTTTCGATAAAAAGCGGTTTTACTAAAGCAGCTTTATTAAGACAATTGAATTCTACAATATTAGAAGCGATCGAAATTATTAAGAAAAGTGACGACGATAAGCTGGGCAGAATTTATTCAGTCCAGGGATTTCAATTATCCGGTGTGGGAATTATCATTCATGTTACTGAACATTATTCCTATCACACAGGGCAGATTGCTTTTTGGACAAAGCAACTTAAGAATAAGGATCTGCGCTTTTATAATGGGATCGACCTTAATGTAAAAAATAAAAACCTTTAACTACAAATGATATCAGATGGAAATGTATGATAATGAAAATACAGTTCAAAAATCATTTGACATTGACTTTCTTCCGGAAGAATTAGTGCAGGCACAGTGGGCTGAATTTATAGAATTAAAAAAAATCATTACAGAGGTTTATAACAGGAACAAACGTCCCATAAGAATTTTTGACATAGGAATTGGCAATGGTCGTGTGCCAAAACATTTATGCGGAATTGCAGAGATATGGAATATGATTGAAAAATATGACGGATCAGACAACGCAAAGAATTGCATAGAAATAGCACAAAGGGTCATAGATAAGTCTGGAATTGGAGATAAGGTGAGTGTTTATTTTTTTGAGGCTGATGACCTTGATATGTGGAATGAGAAATATGATCTTGTGATTACCACGTGGTTCACAGCAGGAAATTTTTATCCGGTAAATGTCCCTTTTGAAACTTATAGGGAATCGGGCATAAAATTAGACCTGTCTAAAAATGAAAAATTCGAAAGAGTATTTTCAAATGCCCACCATCTTCTAAAGCCGGGCGGTGACATAGTTATTGGTGCCTGTTATATTGATAACGAACGTACGAGGCTAAAGCAGGAAGGCTTCTATAACAAAATGGGAATGACCATCATAACGGATAAGGCTGACTCGTTTACGGCAACTAAGGAAAGGTTTTGGTCACAACGATTCACGCCGGAGAAATTATACGATTATTTACCCTTCGTATTAAGGGAAAACATAAGTTTTATTCCGCTCGATACCTATAGGTTTGCAATGCAAGTGAGAATAAAAAAGAAAGATTGAAAGAAAGAATTAAATTCATGATTGCGGAATATGTGAGAAGTCCTTTTGCACATAATTATTAATTAAACCAAATTAAAATGATTACCAAAATTATCAAGCTAACAATAGCTATCGCTATTGCGTTTGTAAACAATTTGTCCGCTCAAACCGTTTCGGGAAAAGTAATTGATGGCACAAGTAAAGAACCTTTATCCGGAGTATCGATAAAAGTAGTTGGGTCTTCCGCCGGGGTAACAACGGACGAGAGCGGAAATTTTACGATTAAGGCTGACCCACAGGCATCCTTAGATCTCACGCAAGTGGGATACGCACCTAAGCGTGTTTCAGTCAATGGCCAGCAGGAAATAACAATAGAATTATCGGTACAGCAAACTTTATTGGAGTCTGTAACAGTTTCAGTTGGTAGCAGAAACACTAAAAGAACTTTAACAGACACTCCGTTGCCTGTGGACATATTTTCCGCAAATGATTTAAAATCTACAGGCCAGTTAACTTTCGACAAAGCGCTACAATATCGGGTACCCTCGTTCAATACAGTTAACACTCCGGTTAATGATGCAACAACGCTTATAGATCCTTATGAAATTAGAAATCTTGGTCCCAGCCGTACCCTGGTCTTAATTAATGGTAAAAGAAAAAATCTTAGCTCATTATTGTATGTACAGTTTTCGCCGGGAAGAGGGGAAACTGGTGCAGATTTATCCGCTATTCCTCCGGATGCCATCAAGCGGGTAGAAATATTACGCGATGGGGCATCGGCTCAGTATGGCTCCGATGCGATTGCCGGTGTAATGAATGTTATTCTAAAAGATAAGGTTGAGTATAATTCTTTAACGTTAAATGGAGGTGTTACCAGCAAAGGAGATGGAGGAACTTACGGATTATCTTATAATGGAGGCTCGACTTTTGCCAGTAAAGGGTTTATCAATTATACGGTTGATTTTAGCCAACAGAATAATGCAGTCCGCTCAGGAAAGATTGATTTGCTAACAGAAATTGCCACCTTTGGCGACCCGGCGCTCCCGCAGTCAGATCCGGTGAATAAACCAATCGTAGATTTCCTGAAAATTTATCCAACCGGCAAGAATACTAATGGCACAGGCGAAATTACCGCCGCGAAATTCGAATATAATGTGGGCGTTCCTATTGGCGAGACCGGTCAATTTTACAGCAATGCAGCGCTCGTTTCTAAAAAGGTAATTAGTAATGCGAATTATCGGGTTCCCTATTGGAGACAGGATTTGGGATTGTTGCACGTAACTGATCCTAACGGTATTGATTATACAGGTACCGGTGATCCAATCTATAAAGGTTACATTGGGTATCGTCCGTCTTTCGAAGGAGATTTAATAGATTATAATGCAACCTTCGGTTTCAAGAGTGAAAAAAACGGATGGAGCCAGGATGTAAGCTTTACTTTAGGCGGCAATCAACAGCTTTATGCAGTTAACAACACCATAAACAAGAGTCTCGGCACTACCAGCCCCATTAATTTTAAGCCAGGCGGGTTTCGTTTCACAAATATTATTGGTAACTATGATATTACCAAAGCGCTAACTGATAATTTCAGCATCGCTTTTGGTTCCGAAATAAGATCAGAAACTTTCAAGATTATTGCCGGTGATACAGCTTCTTATTCAGGTGAAGGAGCCAATTCTTTTCCCGGGATTCGTGCAGAAAATGCATCAACGAACAGTAGGTTTAATTTTGGCGCTTACTTCGATGCAAGTTGGGATATCACAAAGGACTTTTTAATTGATGGTACGATTCGTGGAGAAAAGTATAGCGATTTTGGAAATGCTTTTGTATGGAAAGCAACATCCCGTTATAAAGTAGCGGGTAATAAACTTGTAATAAGAGGCTCTGCTTCCACGGGTTTCAGAGCACCAACATTGCACCAGATATATGATCAATCTACGCAGGCATCTTTCGTAGGAGGAACTATTCAATTGTCTGGTTTGTTTAATAACAGGAGCAAGCAGGCATTTGCGTTAGGCATTCCTTTATTAAAACCAGAGAAGTCGAACAACTATACGGTTGGCCTTGGATTAAACCCCACCAAAAACCTAAGTATTACTTTGGATTACTATAGTATCCTTATAAAAGACAGGATCGTTTATAGCTCACCAATTTCTTCCGATGACCCAAACAGTACATTGGGTAAAATTCTGGCTGCTGCCGGAGTTGTGCAGATCCAGTTTTTCATCAATGGTATTAAGACGGAAACTGACGGGCTTGATTTTGTTGCCAATTATAAAAACATTCACCTGGGAAAAGGAACCGCCGGGATAAATCTTGCGGGTAACTATACTTTAGTAAATAAAATTGTTGGTAATCCCAACAATCCTAAAGCGATTGCCGATGCCGGAGCCAATATTTTAAGTACACAAATAAGATCTTTGTTGACTGAAAGCCGTCCCAAATATAAAGCAGTACTTGGTTTTGACTATTTCATCAACAAGTTCAATTTTAATTTGAACAACACATTATTTGGCCCTACCAAATTCCAGGACCTGGATAACGGAGGTGCTATTATGAATAATATTAAGCAGGTATTCAAGACGGCTGTTGTTACGGATATTAATTTAGGTTATAATTTTACCAGTAAATTTTCAGCATCGATCACCGTAAACAATATATTAAATATTTTACCTAAATGGGATCTCAAATTAACAGGTAGTTCTTCTGATGCCAACTATGCGGATGCTGTTGCTACACTAAATGATCCCGCTGCCAAAAGTTTGCTGGAAGGATTTTTAGAATTCAGTGGCAGGTATAGAATATTGGGTTACAATGGTTCTCAATTTAGCCAATTAGGAACCATCTTCCAGGCTTCTGTCAATTTCAAATTTTAAACAAAAAATAAAGAAGGGTGGCTTTTCGAAAGCCCACCCTTTTTATTTATAAATCTTAGCTGCAACTTTTATTGACTTGTGAATTATTTAAGTACAACTTCACGCAATTTTTTACGATGCCTGCTTTTCATATATTTAGTGTTAATGATCTCGCCCATAGGCTTTTCAAAAACTTTACTTTCTACCCAGGAAATAATATCTAGGTAAGCGAATGAACGTGTTTGAAAGCGATCGTTTTCAAGGTGCCTGATCTTTTCGAGGAACTGCGAAAGTTCAGGCTTTAGTTCCTTAGGACGCACTTTGGTTGAATGGCGAAGAAATGTAAATATATGCTCCTCTACCATGGTAAGATTTTTCATACGCGCCATAAACCTGTACACAGACTTTATTAGTGAATCAAGTATTTCTTCATTGCCAAGTTCAAAATGGCAAAGAAGATGTATGAGCCTGGCATAGCATTGCAGATCGTTCCGAAGCCCCGCCTGGTTATCATTTATTATTTTATGAAGAAAATCAATGGCAGTGCCATAATCACCCGCACCAAAGTATAACGTTGCTATTTTGTAATTGAAAACAAGTATGCGATGGCTATCAACAAAGAGAGAATACTCATGCAGCTTTTCTTCTATTTCAGGAACAGCCTTTAAACCTTCGGTAAAATTACCCTGCATCAAAAACTGGTTGAGCCTTGCGCTGTTTATATAAATAGAAGTATGTGTGCGAAAATTATCGTGCTGATTCGCAAGTGGTGTCCTGGAATATTCTTCAAATTGCTGCAATGTTTCTTCAAATTTTTCGAAGTTTCGAAGATCGAAATGTGCATTTAAAAGATTATGCATGCCTTTTATGTAATGCCCCGTCTCTACAGCAATCATCACGTCATTTTCCTTAAAAAGATCAATCCATTTTTGGCTATAGCGATAGTACATTAGAAAATCCTGTCTTATAAAAGCGTACCAGCTATAGCTTTGATACAGGTACAGTCTTTCATAAAATCCGTTGATTGCGTTGTAATCATCAGGCAGGGAATTTTTGAAAAACTCGCGGATTCCTTTTTCGTCCTGCTCATCCCGGGCATGCCCATTCTTTACATACCACCTGTACAATAGAAGGGCAAGATTAGATAATCGCGTAACTCTGTCTATATGGCCACTTATATAAAGCGCTTCTTCAGCAAGCATTTGAGTCTTTTCCAAAGTGCTCCGAGTAATATGGAGTGTTTCTATTTTTTTTTCGAGCGATATTACCTGTACCAGGAAGTTCATCTTTTGATTAGCCTTGGCTAATTCTTTAGCTTTTTCCAGGATGTTAAGACTTTGCAATTTAAGACCCTTATTGTAGAGAAGTCGTGCATTATCAAGATGTTCACTCAACTTCAAATCAATGTTCTCATTGGTTTTTAATAGCCGAAGGCTTGCGAGCAATTGTTTATATAAATGCGTTTTTAGATTGGAGAGTTGTGGCTTGGTTATATCAGGAAGCATTTTGAGCAACGGTTTCTCGTCATACTCCGAAAGTTTGTCCAATGCATCGAACAGGCGTATTATTTTTAAGTCCTCTTTTGACGAACTTCTTTTGATGTATAACTTGAAATGCCTCTTTTCTGACTTCTCGAGTGAATGTATTAATTGAAATAATGTATCCGAAACTAGGTTGGGCATCATTAAAAATTTATCATGAAAGGTACGACTGACAAGGTTTATTAAAAATTTAAACCATGTCTGGCATAATAAAACACACAATAACTTAGTTCTTGTAGTAAATACATGTTGACTATTTTTGTTTTAACAAAGGAATTAAAAAAAGCGGTAACCGCTAAGGCAGGTAAAAATATTAAAAGATTTTCTTAAGATATCATCTGCTTTACAAATAATATCAATTAAAGAGTCTCATATACAAGCAATCGTAAAAGGTCGTTCTGTTTCTACAGAAGGGCCTGTTTTTTTTCTATAAGAATATGCAAGTATATGAAAATAATTGCTCTTTCTTAAAATATTTTTTCCAACTAATAATCCTGGTCTCTTATGAGAAACGCAAATGTCGGAAGTCACCCCAATAAAAAACAGGCTTTTGTTAACCCTGCAAATCTTTCTAAAAAAAGGATTGGAAGTTTAACCAATAGTTGAAGGTGCTTCTAGAAATTAGAATCTTATACGTAGGCCATTGCTGCGTCTTTATTGTACTTGCTCCTGTATTCGACAGGTGATAAACCGGTAATCCTTTTAAAAATAGTTCTAAAGGCCTTCGTGTCAGAATAGCCCACTTGATACATTACTTCACTTACATTTTTTCGTCCACTTTCCAGGGTCTTTTTAGCTGCCTCAATTTTCACGCGTTGAATGTATTCTGTTACGGTATTGGAGGTAGCTTTCTTAAACCTGCGCTCCATATTTCTTCTACCTAAGGCAAACATGGATGCCAACTGATCAACGGTAATTTTTTCTTCAAAATTATTTTCAATAAAAACCTGTGCTTGTTTTATTGGTTCATCATCATGAGATTTTTGGCCTTCAAATATTATGAATGGCGACTGGCTTATACGGTCAATATCTATCATGAACATCTTTGCAATTTGCACCGCAACTTCACGCCCGGCATATTTTTCAATTATATACACGAGAAGGTTTAAAAAAGAATAGGCGCCACCACTTGTGTATATGCCATCTTCTTCCGTCATGATCTTATCATCCACCAGATTTATCTCGGGAAATATTCTCCGGAAATCATTCGCAGCCGTCCAGTGAGTGGCACATTGCTTACCATTAAGCAAACCGGTAGCTGCAAGGAAAAAAGAAGCGACACAGAGACTCGCAACTTCTGTACCTTGTTTATAATGATTAGTTATCCAGGGAATAAAAGGAGCGTTATCCTCCATCATTTTATTTGGTTCGGAATGTATTGCCGGAATTATTATAAGATCCGTTTTCTTGACATCGTCTATCAACACATCCGGCGCTATCGTGAACAAACCATTCCGCTGACTGGTTTCTTTAGAAATACCCACAAGCTGGACTTTAAACAACGGAAGCAAGCCCATATTTTTTCTAATTGAATTTACTTCATTAAAAATCTGGTGAGTGCCTTCAATATTTACTACGCTGGTATGTCCTTGTGGAATAAGTATTGAAATATGCTTCATAAGTGTATGCTTTTTAGATTCTGATAAAATGGATAACGAAAATAAAAAAAAATTGTCGTAATCAACCCTTCAGATTGCCGCATTTGCACCCATTTGTTGTTTTGATAACATAGTAAGTTTGTGTAGAATTAAAAATTGCTAACATCATGGCGAAATTTTAAGGCCATGTACCAGCTTTGATTTCCTCGTTGTAATCACTATTCTTCAATCGCCAAATAAAAAAAAGCTATGCTTAAAAATTCAAATGCTTTCAGTGGCTTTTCAGTTGATGATCTTGATAAGGCCAAAGAATTTTATGGTAAGATTTTGGGCCTGGATGTGACTGAAAATAAAATGGGCCTGCTGGAATTACATCTCAGTAACGGGAATAAAATACTGATCTATCCAAAACCACACCATGTACCGGCAACTTTCACAATTCTTAATTTTCCTGTGAAGAAAATTGATGCGACTGTTGATGAACTAATTAATACCGGGATTGTGTTCGAACAATATGATGGTGAATTGAAAACGGACGAGAAAGGGATCTTCAGGGGAGGCGGACCTTTAATAGCCTGGTTTAAAGATCCGGCTGGAAATATTTTGTCCGTTATTGAAGAAGCAGGATAGCTATTTTTTTAGATTCATCGCACTAACAAATAAAAGAAAATAGTTAAGAAGAAATCAAAAAATTATATCAATGATAAAAAACACTTTAAATATTTCGGCCCTGTTTTCCTCATTGGAAAAGACATCTTCCGATTTAGTACAACTAATTTCTTCGGTGGATTCATCAACAATTAATAGGATTCCTTCCAAAGATACTTGGTCTGCAGCCCAGGTTGTAGCGCATATCACCAAGTCAAATAAGGCGATCGCACAGTCATTAGATATGCCGGGCAAAGATGTTGAAAGAGACCCCGCAGAAAGAACAGGAGAGCTAAAAAAAATGTTTCTGAACTATGATACAAAATTTAAATCACCGGAATTCATTCTGCCAAGCGAGGATGGGTATCAAAAGGAAATACTTATTGAGGATCTCAAAAAATCGATAGGCCAATTGATGGGTGCCGGTAATACAGTTAACTTATCTCAAATCATAAGCCTTCCGGCATTTGGAGAAATAACAAAATACGAGTTAATGCATTTTGTATTGTATCATACTCAAAGACATATCCACCAGTTAGAGAAAATTCTTGAAAGTATAGAAAAAAGAAATTTATAAGAGAAAGTAAACAGGCGACTTAGAAAGTTTGATAATTATCAGATCCCACAAGCTGAATTGGTATAACGAAATCGACCATCAGGGTGTTGGGATATCTATTATAAACTCAGCAAATTCACCTTCTTTCGTCTCAACTCGCAATTCTCCGCTATGAGCTTTTATAATATCATAGCTTAGCGATAAGCCCAGGCCGGTTCCCTGCCCGGTAGGTTTGGTAGTAAAGAACGGTTGATAGATTTTATCTAAAACCCTTTGCGGAATGCCTGTGCCATTATCTCTCACGTGAACATGGATTCTATCGTGTAATTTTTTTGTGGTTACGGAGATATATGGCTTGTAAGACTCACCTTGCTTTTCTCTTTTTTCTGTTATCGCATAAAACGCATTGTTATATAAATTCAGTAAAACCCGTCCAAAATCCTGCGGGTTTATATCAATTTTACCCTCAACCTCTGAAAGCGCTTCATCATAATTTGTTTTAATATCTATTTTAAAAGACTTGTCTTTTGGATGAAGGCCGTGGTAGCTTAAGCGCAAATACTCATCTGCAAGGGCATTTATATTTGTAAGTTCTTTTTGACCGGTATTTTTTCTCGAATGCTGCAGCATTCCTTTTATTATAGCATCCGCACGCTTGCCATGATGATTTATTTTCCCCATGTTTTGGGCAAGATCTTTTATTATTTCATCAGCCTCTGCCTTATCTGCTTCCGGCAATTTCCTTAGTAATCCTTCTTCCAGTTCATGTAATAATTCAATATTGACTTCAGAAAAATTATTTACAAAATTTAATGGGTTTTGTATCTCATGACCGATACCGGCGGTAAGCGAACCGAGAGAAGCCATTTTCTCGGATTGTATAAGTTGCGCCTGGGTTGCCTTTAATTCTTCCAGCGATCTCCTTAGTTGCAATGTACGCCGCCCGACTTTTCGATATAATTTATAAAGGATAAATATGATTACAATTACAAAAAATAAACTGGCTAATAAAGTATCTCTTACAAATTTTTGCCTTTTTAATTCCAGGTTTTGCAACGCCTTATCCCTGGTAAGAATATCAATTTGCCCCTGCTTTTTTTGTAAGTCAAAATTCGTTTGAAGGTTTGTTACCTTTTCGGCGATTTCCAGGTTAATCAATGTATCCTTGATATTGGTATATAACGTTTGAAAATTGAAAGCCCTGTAATAATCTTTAATGGCTGCATAAGTAGTGGCAAGCCCGTGGTAAGCGTCCCGCAATTCCTTTTTTAATTTATTATCGTACGATGTAGTTTGCGCTTTTTGGTAGGCAGCTATCGCTAAATTATAGTTCGCCGTATTATAATACGCGTCGCCAAGGCCAAGATAAGATTGAACAATGTCTAATTGCAAATTAAGTTTCGACGCAAAAGAGAGCGCCTTTTTATGATACTGTATGGCAAGATTGTAATTCCCCTTTTTGGTATATGTCCTGCCGATATCGTTTAAAGAGTATGGAATATTTTCCGTATTAGCATACGCGTCCAGGGATTTCTTAAAATAGTATAACGCAGAATCATCTTTATTTCTTTTTAAATAGGTCTCACCAATATTAACAAGCAACGCTCCCATTGTATTGTTATCTCCAAGTTCCTCACTTATTGGCAACGCTTTTAGGTAATACCCAAGTGCCTTATCATAAGTAAATTCATTGTAAGAATAAGCAGTCCCAATATTACCCATGGCTCTTGCTATATTTGGCCTGTCCTTGCTCTGTTCCGCAATCTGCAGAGATTTAAAAAAATAGTCCAGCGCCTGGGCATAGTCGCCCTGGTTCATGTAAACAGAACCAAGATTATTCAGCATCAGGGCTTCATTTACTTTATCCCCGATGGAATCGAACAGTTGATACGACTCATTCCAATACTCGATCGTTTCCGGGTATTTGGTTTGGTTGTAATATACCATCCCAATATTTTTCAACGCATAAGCTGTACCCGATTTGTAGTCGAGCTTTTTTGCAAGATGCAAGGCCTCGCTTCCTGTGCTCATAGCAGATTCAGGAAAAGACGTCGTGTAGGCTTTACTCAATCGAAGCAGGTTATTTACTTTGAAAGTATCATCACCACTCTTTGATATGATAAGCTTTAAGCTGTCTATTTCACTACCCTGGGCAAAACAAAATGAGGAAAGAAAAATAAAAAATATATAGAAAAATATGTTGCACCCTTTCATGTAAGAAAGTTAATCGAATATTTTAATATCGGTTTATTAATTAAAAAGCAGCGCTGCAAATTTAAAACAACAAACACGTGTTATTAAAACTCAATTTCTTTTTTTAAATACTGTTTTAACGCGATTTACAATTTTAAGATCCGGAAAGTTTTATAAACATTATCAATTTTTATTTTCACAAAATAGACTCCTTTGTTTAATCCGGTAAGATCCAGTTCAAAACTATTGTCTGATATTTTTTTAGCCGATTTTGGCTTATAAACTCTTCCCGGTAAATCTAACAGGGTAATATCGTTTCCTAAAGTTGATTTACCATCAATATTGATCCTCACTTTGCTGGTTACGGGGTTAGGATACGCGGTTATTTTTCCCGGCGCTATGTCTTTTGCAGATTCTTCCTCTGCTGAACTTGCCCCGGAATTTCTTGTGGCGGTCATTAAATTTGGACCTGCCGGTAAAACAGAAAGATTACCTAAACCGTATGTAATCTCAAAGTTTTCTGAAAGAAAGGCACCCGGCACAATGTAGGAATTTCCAACATCCAGGCCCGTTATTAAATTGATTGACTGAAGGGTATTTAAAGATCCGTCACTAGATGAACTTACATCGGCAGAATCAATTATAACTACTACATTACTATTGCTGGAGTCATTTACGTTTGTGCCATTTACAATAGGTGTGCCGGCAACTATCGCCTTCCCTGCGACAATGGCTTTTCCCGCAACTATAGCTTTACCTGCAACAATGGCTTTACCGTTAATAAGGGTTGCAACGGCGGAGTCTAACTGGTAGTTAAATATCGAAGCAAGATCCACCTGAACAACCTTCATATTTACCAGGCTTCCCGCAACAATTGCCTTTCCGGCAACAATTGCTTTACCACTTGCGAGATAACTCATATCCTGCAAATCTGCCGAACTGAGTGTTCTTCCCGCTACAATACTTTTTCCATTTATGAGTGCGATGGCTGTATCAACTATATTTGACCGGTGTGACATCTTAAGACTATCAAAGAAAGCAGGCCTGTTGGTGATGGCGATGTTGGCGTCGTCATACTCGTAATTAAAATCAAATCCCCTTATCACCTCCCCGTAGTTAATCGTTTTGTCTGCCGGGGTTATTTTAAGTGGAAGTTTATTTATAATAAGTAATCCATCAGTAAATGTATAATTATAAAGCTCAAGCAAACCTGCATCTGTAATATTGTTTGGGTCAAAAGTCCTTGTAGCTTTTATAAAATATTTTCCAACATTACTTAGATCGTTAGCTGATGAAGAAAATACCAGGTTGGTAAGCCCAAGGTCGCTTAGAGTCAGTCCTGAACTGGCGAGTGGAACCCCATCTACCAATATTGTCGCGGTAAAAGTTGGCATTTGCTCACCATATTTTTTACTCTTATCATCGGCAGTTATTGTTATTTCTTTTTTTATAGTTGAGAAGAAATAAAGCGGTAAAGTTGTTCCGCCATCATTGCCATTAATAGACACTGCAGCGGTAGATGCCTGAACCATTGGATTACCCATAAAAACGGGGATGCTTGCTGTAAGTTGTGTTTCATTTACGTAAGTTGTCGCAACCGGGCTTCCCCTGAAAAGAACTTTTGTTTGATTATTAAAATAGTTTCCATTGACCGTTACCGTAAAGGGAGCAGTTCCGGCAGTAACACCTGGCGGCACAACAAGACTTGTAAGTACCGGTGTGGGTGCCGCAAAAGTCGCCAGGGCTGCTTGTCCATTTACGAAGCCGTATCCACTTACAAAGTCAAAACCCGGAGCACCCATGTCGAGCGCTGTGCTTTGCAACAAACTTCTCATTTGATCTGGTGGTAGTACTAAATTCGAAAATTTCTTTTCTGATTGTAAAATCAATGCTGCTACCCCGGCAGCATGAGGTGCCGCAGCAGAGGTGCCAAAGAAATTAGGGAACGCATCATGCTCTATGTTGAGCGAAGCAAAATCGACTGTTGTATTTACGCCGTCAGGCGCTGTAAAATCAGGCTTATTTCTTATGATGTTATTCACAGTGGTTCCTCCTGTCGAGGAGAAAGCTTCCGTAAAAGGGGCAGTCACGCCAAAAGCAGGTGTGTTGGTATACCTTACTGCACCAACTGCCATCGCTCCTGCAGAATTTGCCTGGCCCACGATCGTTGATGTTCCTGAGTTGTATTCATTTATTGTTAGATTTCCACGGAATACGATATATTTAAAATTGACGGGCGTTGTGCCTGCAGCCCTTATTACCATAATATTGGCCGTAGTATTTGCAGTGACGGTGAAGGGAAGTACTTCAATCGGATCACCTCCAAGGTTATTCCTGTTGAAACCAAAAAGAGTAGACCCATTGAAGCCATTTAAATAAATGTCGAGATCATTAACAGTACCTGTATTTGATTGCCCGAGTGAATAAATATTATCCTCCCATTGCATTACAATGGTGTAAGTGCCGGGCTGTAGTGAAATATTTTGGTTAATATCACCGCCGCCAAAATTATGTGCAGTGCCAACAATACCAGCAGGAGCCGCAACCGGATTAAACGTGCCCTGGTAGGACAGATTTCCGAAATTACCGGCAGCAGAAAAATAAGATACACCTTGCGCAGTTACCTGGTCTACTGCCTGGGCCACCACGCCGTCCTGGAAAAATGGTTCGGTTATATAGGTTACATCATCCACAATTACATTGCAATTCTTTTGTTGCAATTCTTTTATGCCTTGCGCAAAATCGCCTGCGCTTACAAATCCTGTTCTGAATGCCAGGGTGGCTTTGGGAGCAATATCGTGAACGATCTGGAGCATTGCCCGGCCCTCATCCGATCTTCTTCCAAAAGGATATTCTTTTAGCACCTGCACATTAGCCGTATCATTATAAGGATTGGCCGAACCAGGCAGATCACCATTTGATACGTCAATACCGGCGGGATTGCCAAACAAGGTATTGTAGCTATCAGAAATTACTCCTACTTTAATACTATCGCCGGATACATTATATCCATTTCGTACAAAATCCGAATGCTGTGCAATATCGCCGTTAGTAGTGGTGAGTCCTGTAACGCCCGTACTGATTGGTGGAAAAAGAGGCCGGCAATAGTTAATTAAATCGCCAAGTGAATCCAGCTTTAGCAGATTGGCAATGGCAATTTTACCCGCGATAATTAATGAATTGGGGCCGTTGTCAATTGTATCGGTAAGTCCGTACATTGGAGAGTTAAGTAAGGATTCTAATTTTGCAGACTGCCCCCGTAAGGCTATACATTCAATATAAACTGAATCATTACTGAGAATAAATAATTGTTGGGCACTATCAGTATAAGAACTCCTGTTTGCGTAAAGGGAGTTCAATTCAGAGCCAAGGATATCATATACTTTTCCTTTGGCAGGTGGCGGGTAATAGGGGAAAATTACCTGGTCAACAAAGGGAGCATATTTTATATTCAGCCCGCTTAATAGTGCAACTTTTGTTGCACTTATCAGCGCACCTGAAATGTCATTTACGGCATTGCCTGACCCATTACCGATATTGATTGAACCGGCTGTGGCATATACAGTGCCTAACCATTTTAGATTGGTTGGCGATGAGCCGTTGGCTATGTCAAATGCTGCACCGGATTTACAACTAGAACCCGTTCCATGCACTTCTGTATATACTCTTGACTCACTGCCTCCATTTGCTAAAGATGCTCCGACTTTATTAAGATCAGCATCATTATAAATATATATTTTAAAAGTGCCTGAAGTTGAATTTTTAAAATCGAAAACAAAATTATTTAGAGCTCCTCTGTTTTTGATGGATTTGAATATGTAAATCCCCACTCCCGAAAGCGTCAGCGTTTGATTTCCTTTCAAAACGATATTGCTATAAGCACCGGGCGTAATAACCGCTCCGGAAGTAATATCCATTGTGCCTGCCGAAGGAAAATTTGTAGGTACAGGCAAAACGGGCAAAACAGGAAGTGCAGGGTTAGCTGTAACATTACCACCGGAGGGTGCCGGGCCAGTGTAAGCCGTACCAGTGGGATGTGTAACAGTCCCGGTTACCGTACCATTCTTTATTGTAATATTTCCATTTACATCGATATTTCCTGTAATTTTTGTAGAGGCTTGTGCCGAGAAAATAGTTCCTCTTGTGCCCGCAGTATTAGCGGCCGTAATTCTCCCGATTACAGTGTTATTACTTGAAAGCTGAACCTTGCCACCACTATAAATATTCGTGGATAGGTTTGCGCCTGCGGAAGTTTGAACTAATGAAAAACTTCCGATTGAACCGCCATTTACCGAGGTTGATGGCGACAAATAAACGCCTGTTGACCCACCAAATAAAACGAAATCAGTTGACGTAAGCTGCTGGGCATTTACTTTTGTGCCAGGTAAATTAAATGCTATAATAAATGCCAGCACGCATGGCTTGGCCTTTGCAAGTGTGTCAAAAATTCTCATAAATAATTGTTTAAAGAGCTGATTTATTTAAATGCTGGCTTGCATGGTTTGGACTTACAGCTATTAAGAAGGCTTTTGATGATGTGGTTATGAGGTTCGGTAAACAAAGCAGATGCTTAGCATAGATGCCAAAGTTATCGGTTAGCTTTTAACTTCGCATAGTTTTTATAGCTTGACAAACATAAGATAAAATACCAACAAGGAAAATTTTATTTAGACTCTTTGAATCAAAAAGCTCTTGTATGCATTATGCATTCTTTAAACAGATGCTTCGTCCCAAAAGATTTAAGGTTGCTATACTCATAATAACATCCGGGAAAAACAAAATGTCGCAAACATCCCCCAAAATTGCCGTATATACACCCTGATAAAAATGAATAAGGCCAGTAGTTTTGTTACGAAAAAATATAAATCATGGAAACGATTGGTAATAAAAAAACTTTGAGAACTACAAAAATTGTTTATTGGATTTCCACAGGTCTTTTAGCATTATTTCTTTTATCGGGTGCCTTTTTTATTAACAGCAAAATGGCCGTTGATGCAATGCACCATCTTGGTGTGCCGGAGTGGTTTCGCTGGGAGCTAAGCATAGGCCACATTATAGGCGGGATAATCCTCTTAATCCCGGTAAGATGGCGTTTAAAGGAATGGAATTACGTTGCGCTTGGAATCGACTACATTTCAGCTACGATTGCTTATGTTTCGGTAGATGGGCCGGTACCCTCTTCTTTTCAACCACTGGTATCAATGGCGCTTTTAATTGTGTCCTACATTTACTATCATAAAATAAAAAATCTGCAATCATAAGATAATTCTTCCAGCGTGTAAAAAATGAAAAGAACTCTTAGGGACCCGGCAAAGGCGCTGGTTAAATAGAAATAGTCCGGTATTAAATTGGTTAGTTATGCGCGGCCCTAATTTCACTACTGGATTAAATCAAAATAGCAAATGATCTGTAACCTTTAAAGAAGGCTGATGATAGAAGTTTTTAAAACCAACGTAAAGAAAGTTAGTCACGCGAAGATGTTGGTAGATCAAATTCATAAGATCTTTGAGGATCATGAAGCCAATTTTGACCTGGAGGATTGTGACAAAATTTTGCGTGTAAAATGCAGGGCAGGATTTATACAGCCATCCGTATTTATCAGTCTCCTAAACGACTTTGGATTTCACGCCGAAGTATTACCGGATAACCCGGGCGCCGTCTAAAATATTTTTGTGGTCCCTATTTCCTCTCGTTTTAAGGAACTGAAAATTTCTCACCCATTTTTATGTCGCTGACTATATAAATTATTATTATCAAGACAGCGTTAAGATTTTAATGAGGCCAGTTATCAGATCGTAAAAGTTCTGCACAGCAAGAATATAACCGGCAGATATTTTTGTTTATTGCAAATTGTTTTTATAATTTGTTCCCGTTATTATCCTTACTTTTTCAAATCATCCTGAGAAAAATCCTCTCCGAATCTTTTATTACTTCAGTTTTATATCCTCTTAAAGACGCGTATTTGTTATTTCTGAATCGCAACTAATGCTACGGCATCGGAAGTTAAAACTTCTCCGGGCCGAGAGTAAAACGATTGTATAAGAATTTTCACTTCATTAAAAGTCGTACATAAAATGTCTTTAAAGAAAAAATCAATAGATTATTCGTTGGTAATAAGCGTGTGTAATCCTGATGAGCGTTTATTAAAACGTTGTTTAAATGCAGTATATAATTTAGATACAACAGGTATTTCAACGGAAGTAATTTTAGTTGATAATCATAGCGGTGCTCCTGTGAGTGATTTGCCTTATGTAAAAGAATTTCTAAGAAAAGCTTCGTCGTTTAAGACTATTATAGTTCCCGCCCAGGGCATTCGTAATGCGAGGATAGGGGCCATAAAAGAAACCACGGGAAAATACATTGTATATTTTGATTACGATAATGAGCCTGAATTTGACTACCTCCAGGAATTAAAAAAACTCAATACACAGTTCCCTGAAGTTGGAGCAATAGGCGCCGGCGATTTATCCGTCGATTTTATTGACGGTATTGATAAAAAAATCGAAAGCTACGCACGTCTTGCTTTTAGAGAAAGGCATGATACAACGGTAAAATTTTCTGGCCTCCAGGAGTGGCAGTCTTGTTACCCGTTTGATGCTGGTCTTTGTGTGTCTTCTGCGTTGCTTAAGGAATATGCGAGCCTGGCGCGGGACGGCCGGTTTACGATTCCGGGACTAAACGGAAATCAACTTAGTATTGGCGATGATACGCAAATGGTGCTGCTTTCTGTAAATAAGGGATACGGCGCAGGTGTTTCACCTACTTTGAAGATCACGCAAACTATACCTGCAGCAAGAGCGAATTATAAGTATTTGCAACAATACGTTTTCAGCAATAACTTTTGCTACGAAAACTGTATGTCACAGGTATTTTCAGAGTACAAGGAAAAACTTTCGCACAATATCATATCCAATTCAAAGTTCTTCAGGCTCACCATCAATAAATATTTTAAAACTATTTTCAGACCCGATCCTGACAAGACGTTTGACTTTATTGAGTTTATTTCACTAAACGCAGGAGCTTACCTGGCATTAAACAGGCCTGTTCCCAGCCCGATAAAGATGCTAATAAATTATTTGAAACTTGCATAGTTTCATGTTTCCGGATGTTGCTTCATCTAAGGCCTGCATTGCCTGGAATATTCGTGCCGGTATACTTTAGTAATTGTTGCCTATGTGGTGACATACTATGAGGCGTAGCCGATGTGTTAGGCTATTTACAAACCAACTATCAGTTTATATTGAGCTTCCCATTAACTACCAGTTTTTTCCCTGGCATCACAGTAAGTTTTGTAGACGCATCCACTGTGTAAGGTATATTTAATATGCATTGGCCGCCTGTTGTATTATCAATTATGATATTACTTCCAGATCCGGTGGAGTGCGGTACCACGTTATTTATCCAGTTTGTCGGATCATCCCAGTTACCATTACCCGAAAACGTATAGCTAACCGCTTGCTGAGAAAGCCATATTCCATTAATAGCAGAAGAATCTGCACTTGCGCCGGCGTAAGAAAGCTGATATAAATCTTCTACCATCCTCAATATATTATAATGAGTTATCGGCTGAGCATAAGTGCCGGCTTTAATATCTTCCCCGATAAAGCAACTCAGTATTTGATTACCGGATGTGCCATTGTCCTCATCAAAAGTCAAAATAAATAAACTGTTGTTAGTTACACACCATTGAATGTATGCATCTAAATTAGCTTGTATCCAGGCATCGCCGGTAGCAATGCTGCCATCATGCATATCGTTATTCAGATCGGGCACAACAAATGAAAGGGTCGGAAGCAGATTGAAGTCGGTCGGGAAATCTGAGAATGGTCTGTTGGATGCAACAGGAACTCCGTTTACCCCAGTTCCCTGCCAGTTAACCCAGGGATTATGTTTCCTGGCATAAGCACCCGAAGTAGCCACAGTAGAACCAACAGAAGGCAGCCCCTCCGAATAGCCAATGAAACTGAATCCCTTATTTACTAATTCTCCTCCAAGATTAAGGGTTGTGAACGGCAAATTTGCCGGAACATTATTGTTAGTCACGCCCTGGTTAGATCCGGAATAAAGCATTAAATAGTTTGGCTGGCTTGGGTGCGTTAAGCCATAGGATTGGGTTAAGTGCGCAGTATGCGAATTGCTTAAAAGGCTGTTGATATAAGGTGCCTGCGCGTTACCCACAATACTATTATAAGGCCTGTTTTCTAAAATTAGGATCACCGTATGCGCCGGGGAACTTTGAGCAAAAGCAAAACTGAAATGAATAATACAAAAAAAAATAAAGAAAATCGTATAGTAGGTTTTACTTAACGCCATTAAAATATTTCAGTTAAATTTATTTTCAAAATTTCGACTAAAGTAACAATGTATTTCTGAATCGAAAATTGTTATATTTAATTCATCCTACGCAAAAGATCAAAATTGGCTCCGGTTATTCTTTCCTGTACCCTGTTCCTATTTACTAAAAATGGTTGAAGATTTTCCTTTTCAATTATCGTTAAATGCTTTTGTTGAATTCTATTACCGATGTTCAGTTTGCATAACATAAAAGAGGCTTTTTTTGCTACGGCGCTAATAATGCTTTGCGCTTACATTATCAACCTCGTCGCATTAAAATTTGATTTCTTTAATAACCTGAATCAGGAAGCACATGGCCTGGGCCTTTATGAATTTTTTTACGCTGAGAAAAACAAGAACCGGGCTGATCGTGATACAAATATTGTGTTAGTACAAATAGAAAACGACAGAAAAAAAATTGCAGACCAGGTTAATATCATAAAAGGCTACAAGCCGGCCGTGATAGGAATCGACGCGATCTTCACAGACAGAAAAGATTCATTGGGAGATATTAAACTCTTGCAATCATTAAATAATGCAAATAACATTGTTTTTGCAAACCGTGTTAACGTTCAGGATTCTAAATTGACTCCTGAATTTAGTTTTTTTATTAAGCCTGAAAATGACTTCAACTCCGGCTACATAAATTTTGAAACAGACAGATATAATATTGTAAGAGATTACGCACCTTTTTGGGAAGTACAGGGGAAAGTTTATCCGGCATTCACTTCAAAAATTACAGAACTGTATTCTCCCGAAAGATTTGCTCAATTAAGAAACCGGCATCATTCGAAAGAGACTATCGATTACACCGGTAATACAGAAAGATATACGGCCATCACCCGGGAGGAACTGAATGAATACAATGATAAAAATCAATTATCTTCTTTATTCAGGAACAAAATTATTCTGCTTGGACACTTTATAAAGCATCCGCCACTGGATACAGAGGATATACATTTTTCGACACTTAATTCACGCATAGGAAATAACGAAGCTCCGGATATGTATGGGATTGTTATACATGCCAACATTTTGTCAATGATCCTGCATAACAACTATCCTAAAATTGCATCGGCTACCATATCTTTTTCAATTGCGTTTTTATTTATATTTTTATTCCTGCTATACATTATTTATACCTATTCGGAAAATGATCCCGCATCCTATTCAAGAATTGTTTTAATTCAATTTCTTCTTATTGCTTTTGTGTTGTATTTGTTACTCCAGGTGTATAATCTTTATTCATGGAAGGTGCCGCTGTTACCGGTTTTAACCTCATTGATTCTTTGTGTTGAATTATTAAGATTTTACAAGCTAATAGCATTAGGGCTTAACAAGAAAATTAATTACAGAACAGTTTTTACTTAGAAATAAATATTATGAAAAGGATAGTAGCGCTTTTGCTTTTTTTCAAGATCGTGCAGGGCTATTCGCAGCCGCATGACTATTATGTTTTCCTGGTAAAGGGAGAAGTATGGGTTTCCAAACCAGGAGCAAAAGCTGTTTTAATCAGGCAAAATTCCTTCCTGGATAATGATGAGTCCATCACAATTAAGAAGAATGGAGAAGTCACCCTTGCGGGGAAAAACCAGGATTATTATATATTAAGAACACCCGGAACATTTAAGGTAAACAAACTAGATCGAGCCAATACCGATCCCATTCCGGCAGTTGCTAAAACGTATCTGAAATTAGTATGGAACGAGCTTTTTCATCCGCATGATGATTTCAAAACTTTTGCGAAAGATAATGCAACTGCATATGGTGGGGTATCTCGTGGAATAGAATGTAACAACCTTATTTTCCCCGTACCGGATTTAAAAACTTCAGCAGACTCTTTACATTTTATCTGGCATCAGACGAGTCCGTCGTCAAATTACAACCTTATAGTTTACAACAACCAAAGGAAGGAAGTTGTAAACATACCACTAAAGGATACCCAACAAGTTCTAAATCTCAATGAGAATATACGTTCCTCCGGCAATTATTATTGGCTGGTGAAAAGCGAAGATGGAGATTGCGAAGACGAAGTACCGGTTGTTTTTGAACTGCTGACAAAAGAAAACGAACAGCAATTAATTTCGTCCATATTATCGGGCAATAATAATGATGATTTGCCCGGGCAACTGCAGGCAATTAACAAGCTTGAGAAGAATGGATTGATACCCGCTGCATCAGCATATTATTTAAAGTTAGTGGATGCCAATGCGGGCAATGAAGCCTTATTAAAAAGCTATGTTTTGTTTCTGCTGAAGTACGGATATAATGAGAAGGCTTATACGACCTGGCAAAAGATCCCTGTAAGTAAATAATATTTTTCGGTAAATTTTTGATAAATTGTTTTATTGAATGTCTAAGTCATCCTAAGTCACACCCGTTTACTCCTCTGTAATTATTTTTCCTTTTCTATTCAATTTTTTGTCAGGGTCTATATTTTTTGGTGCTTTATTATTAGTAAAACGATATGAAAGGTTTTGTCGGAATATTTTTCTTAGCAGCATTTATTCTATTTTCGGGTGACCTAAATGCACAGGCATGGAAGGTGTATGTTGATAGCGCAAAAGTGGCAACGGATCAAAATATACCGGAGAAGGCAATTGTGTTTTTTACTAAAGCAAAAAAAGCAATTCCGGAAGATTCTGTTTTTTCAGATACTAACATCGGGATCTCCAAAAACATGGCCATTCTATACTATTCAACCGGAAAATACGAAAAGGCCGTTTCGATGTGTCGTGAACTAATGCATGAAACGGTAGAAAAATATACTGAGAACAATGCCGACTATGCATGGGCCTGTAACATGATCGGCGTTATTAATAATAATAATGGAAAACTTGACACAGCCGAAATCTTCTATTTAAAATCAAAAGATATCCGGCAAAAATTATTTGGCAAAAATGACCGCAATTATGCACAAAGCTGTAATAATCTCGGAGCATTATATCACGACCTTGGGAAATATGATCTTGCGGAACCTTTGCTTCTTGAGGCAAAGGCGATAAGGGAAAATATTGAGCCAGCAAAAAGGGCTCCGGCATACGCCATTACCTGCGTAGCATTGGCCAATTTGTATAGGGATATGGGGCAATACGAAAAAGCTGAATCGTTATACCTGGAGGCAAAAAATATCAGGTCATTTGAAGGTAAAATGAATGCCGGTTATGCCAATAGCTGCAATATTCTCGCAGACCTTTATTATTATATGCAGGAGTATCAGAAGGCAGAGTCGCTATATTTTGAAGCAAAAGATATATGGGCGAAACTTGATAGCGGAGGTTTTGAATATGGCCAAAGCTGTAACAATCTTGCCAATGTGTACAAGGACATGAAACAATATCAAAAAGCTGAATCTCTCGCCATAGAAGCTAAAACAATTTTTGAAAAAGATACTTCAGAAGGACCTTCCAGCCGAACGATTAATTTAAACAATCTTGGTGAGCTATATTATGCAATGGGCAAGTACAAGGAGGCAGAATACTATCTCTTGCAGGCCCGTAAACTATGGCAAAAAAACCTTGGAAAGAACCACCCATTCTTAATTAATAATTCTGAGGAGCTGGCAATGGTTTACTGGAATACGAATCAAACTGAAAAAGCGGAGAAACTTTTCGCTGAAGCTGCCACGTTGAAGTATGAACAATTAAATAAAATCTTTCAGTTTACAAGTGAATCAGAAAAGCAATTGTATCTCCAAAATATAAATGGTTCGAGCGATGAGTACCAATCATTCTATTACAAAAAACTTCCCCACAATAAAGCAGCGCCATCTTACACAATGTCACTGTCAAATCGCAACCTCATCCTTTCATCTTCACAACAGGCAAAACAAATAATCTATAATAGTGGTGATACGACACTCGCAAAGACCTACAACGAGTGGACGAATGTAAACGCCCACCTGGCCAAATTATATGCCATGGGAAAAGCCACGAATTCTTTACCGGTAAAAGAGCTGGAAGAAAAAGCAGGTAAAATTGAAAAAGACTTATTCCGTAGGTCTGCTGCTCTTAAAAATGTACAAAAGAAAATAAGCTGGGAGGATATACAGAAGAATTTAAAGGAAAATGAAGCGGCAATTGAATACGTCAATTTTCAACTTGACAACGGAAGGCAATGGACAGACAGTATGCTCTATGTTGCCCTTATTCTGAAAAAAAATAAGGAACCCTTACTTGTTCCATTATTTGAAGAAAAGCAATTAAACTTTCTTTTAGAGTCTCAATCGGCAAATGAAGAAGCAGATATCAATCGCCTTTATTCGTCGCCTGCTCTGTATAATTTAATATGGCGACCTGTTGAAAAATATTTGACAGGAATAAAGAAAGTTTATTTTGCTCCCGCAGGCGATTTGTTTAAAATATCATTCGGAGCATTGGCTTTAAACGGCACGCAGGTATTAAGTGATAAACTGCAATTGATCCAACTTAATAACACGGCAACCATCACCAGTCAAAATCCTGACTATATATCTTCTTCTGATAAAATTAAATTATACGGAGGCATTCAATATGATGCAGACACTGCCGCTTTGAAGGCATCAGTTATTGCTTATCATAACGGACCTGAAAAATTCCATTCCCTTGCAGGTGAAATTCGCGGAGGCAAAAATCTGACCTACTTGCCAGGCACATTACGCGAAGTTGACGAGATAAAAAACCAGGTAGTAAAAAAGGACCCTAATGTTTCTTTATTAACGGGCATCGAAGCGACAGAAGAATCCCTGAAAGAACTAAATGGGCCCTCATCTCCTGCTATCCTGCATATAGCAACTCATGGCTTCTTCTTTCCGGATCCAGGGATTGATAAGAGAGATAGCGTACAGCAAAAGTTCGAAATCAGCGGAAAGGCTTTCAGACAATCGGCTAATCCACTAATGCGTTCCGGGCTTTTTTTTGCAGGCGCCAATAGTGCCTGGCGGGGGCATATTGTAGATGGCATAGACGATGGCATCGTAACAGCATATGAAATCAGTACCACACTGTATCTGCCAAAAACAAAACTGGTAGTATTATCCGCATGCGAAACAGCCCTTGGCGATATACAAGGTAGCGAGGGAGTCTACGGGCTCCAGCGGGCGTTTAAGATGGCAGGTGTAAAAAATCTCATAATGAGCCTATGGAAAGTGCCAGACGAAGAAACTTCTGATTTTATGAATTCATTTTATAAGAGTTTGGTAAACAATAAATCGGTAAACGAAGCTTTTTACGGAGCGCAGGAAAATATGAAGAATAAATATAGAAATGATCCATATAAATGGGCAGCCTGGGTGTTAGTGAAATAAGGATCAATTTTTTGATATAGAAACGTCTGAACATTCGGGCAATGCCGGTTAAACGACATTTCCCTCACGTTAGAAAAAGCAAGTAAATAAATAGCTATAATCATAGTGGATTTTAATGGGGATCGCTTTCTACAGGGTAATGGAGATAAACTAAAAACTTTTAAAATAAATATTGAAAATTTACAGGTTATGAAAAAAATAAATTATACAACAGTTGCTGGCAATGTGGCAAGATCTCTATTTCTTCTCACGATTATTTTAATGTTTTTTACAAAGGTAAAGTCGCAAATCTGCGATCCTCTTGTAACACCGGCACTTTTTGGCCAATCCCAAACTTTTATTTTTTGCAAGGGTAATCAAATAGGATTTGGAGTTATTTATTCCGACACCGCGCAGGATTACACATTCTCAGTTTATAACAACGGCGCAACTACGGCAAAAAAAGCAGGTCCATTAACCGGTAATGGAGGCCAGTTAAGTGTATCTGCCTTTATGCTATCAGCCCGGGACGCTGGTCAATACAACGGTAACTACAACCAACGACTGCGGAGATGTGAGCTCAACTTCTTTTCAGGCCTTTTACGGCAGTATTGATAACCTCTCGATATCCGCATGGGGATCAAATTCTGTAACTTTTAAATGGGCGGCTTGTGGCCCAATTCCCGCTGTAACCTATGAGTATGCGGTCACTACCGATTCTGATCCTAATTCGGCATCAATAAATTACTTAACAACGACTGATACCACGGCAATAGAAACAGGATTAACCAGCGGGTTAACCTACTATATCTATGTACGGGTTAGCGAAGTGTTTTGGAACGGCCAGTTTGTTGATCAATCCTTTGATTGCTCGGGAGGATCTCTACCGTGGCAAACCATTCGCTTTATTCCCTGCTCGGGTGTTGCAACAGCAGGCTCTATAAATCCAGCTAGTGCCGTGGCGTGCGTGGGTGGCACGGCTACACTATTAGCAACGGGCGGCCAAACCTATCAATGGTATAATGATAATAATCTTCCTATCTCCGGAGCTACCACTTCCTCTTATGCTGCTTCTGCACCCGGCCAATACAAAATTTACGTAACAACCAGCGGCGGATGCCAGGGAATGGTATCTTCAGCAACCCTTACCCAAACGTCGCTACAAACGGGAGTGCTGTCAGGAGGTGGATGCTACAATATTGGAGATAGTGTGAGACTTGCGGTCAGTAAAACTATTGTCGGCCAGACCTACAAAATCTTTTATAATGGCGTTGCCGTATCGACCCTGCAGGGAATCGGCAAGGCGTACGAGAGCGAGGATTCATTATGGTACAATTTTAAGCTGACTTCCTCCACACAATTTGGACACTATACGGTAATGGTAAATAATAGTTTTTGCGCCGCGATAGCTTTTGGAGACCAACTAGTATCTACCTATGGAACCTGGACAGGAGCCTCAAATACCAATTGGCTCAATGCTGCCAATTGGAGCTGTGGTGCCTTGCCAGATCTGAACACGGATGTAATTATTCCGAATAGTGTTCCAAATATGCCTATTGTCAACAATAATGTCTCTTGCAAAAGTTTATTTATTCAGCCGGGTGCAACTCTTACTGTTGCTACGGGAATTAAGTTAAGTATTGGTCAGTAGGGAGGCTGATTAAAGATTCTATTAAATTGTATCTCAAAAAAAAGCCGCCTTTGCGGCGGCTTCTATACAAGCAATTATAAATGGCAGGAAATTCTATGTGCAGGTCTTAAGTTTTTGAAGGTAGAGACAAAGTAGATTTTACCATAGTAAAACATTTGTTCAAAAAGCTTTGCGGTTTTTAATCTTATATCAGCGATATCATTGCGTTTATAAAAGCTATATAGAACTCGCCGGGCAAGAAACTCTTTAGCGTTCAATAGTCCTCCGAAAGCTGGCGCAATTTAGTATAATCATTGATATGAACACAAGTTTTTCCATTCTTTTTTATGAATTCTACCACAATATATTTTCTATTGTTTTCAAAGCGCCGTTTAATGGGTGGTTCCCTGTCATTTCAGTCTTGGAAATCCTTTATTTGCAAACCATTATAAAATTGCCCTGATTTGTAATATTCAAAATTTTTTTAAATAAAAAGCCGCAATAACATAAAGTTACCGCGGCTAAAAAATAGTGGCAGAAAATTATCCTAACTTCTCGAGCCTGAAATCAAGGCGCTTATCTTTTCTATAATATTCCATAATCATTATTGAACCAGCCTTGGCTGGAAATACTTTCATCTTATTTGCTTTGGATTTTAATTCAATCTTATCGGTTGAAAATTTAGTCCCATTATAATTGATAGAATTAAAAGTCTGTCCTTTATAATCTGAATTTCTTACCCAATCACTGTAGCAAATGGCGAAGTTTGAATTGTCGGCATCGCCGGTTGTAAATTCATAATCAAAGCCCCCTGCCATTTTCACACCGAGGGCAATCATGTGCTGACTGTTATAATCACTGGCAGAAGAGGCATCCACTGTGTTGTTGGTTTTGTCATAAATAGTAGCATTCGTTACTTTATATTTATCATTAAATTCCATAATCACCATATCGGTAACTATAATTTTAGTAACCCCAACTCCATTGACGTTGGCTCCCGCTAATGCGCCCAAAGTTTTTAGCGCAATTCCACCGGCATTAGCCTGTCTTTTGTAACCTTCGCTTACTACAAACATCTTTCCATTTGGAGCTTGAATCATCTTATGGACGTACAAAAATCCGATATTATCAATTTTGCCTTTGGCATTTAGCGACAGGTATTTGGCAAAATCTTCCTGCCATGAATTATATGTTTTTGAAAGTACATTGCCCGCGCTGTTAATTGTATATACTGCAAGTCCTTTACTAAAATCTTTCATGATATTATCCGCCTTATCAAAGTAGCTTCCCATTATTAAAATTTCACTACTGCCTTTTACAGGCACTACCGTGGATGGAACAAAAGTGTACGTGTCTTTTGAATCGTCAATATCAAAAACCTTTTTCTTTGTTACAAAATTGATCCCGACAAGGTGAGAGGTAAATTTGCCGGAAAGCGCCCTGTCTTTTTTTACAACTTCAAGAATAATCATACTATCGGTGCTTCCCATAAACTCTGCATTCGCATAGCGTTCCTCATCATCCTGGGGCTCGTACACCCATTGCTTTTTTTGTTCCGAAGAATAATAATCAACTTCGTAAGTACGCTGCTTTCCGTCTCTCAAAGGCAACACAGTAGCATATCCCTGGTCTCCAAGGTTAAATACGTTTTGGTTAGTTCCTTCATCCGTATGCATGGTTTCATAACGCTTCATAAGATCATCAGTCCTCTTATCATACTCGCGGCTGTAGCTGTATTTTAGTTTTCCTTCAAGATCGTAGATCTTCATGTCGAGGGTTTTATCTTCCCCGTTTTTAAAAAGAAAAGAAAGGCTGCCCCCATTATAGGCAGACTCAAGCAAGCTCAGTTTTTTTGAATCTTCGAACTTTATCTCCCTTACTTTATTAAGGTTTTGATCAAGAATTTGCAAAGTGTATTCATCGGTATGCTTATCAATTTTATCACTCATATAGAGGAAAAAGTATCCTTTTATCTGGTTATTTTCCATGATAGTACCGCTGTTCCGCAGGTAGGTAGCATATACTTTTTCTATGCTTAGTTTGTCCTGGGCAGATAGGCCCGAAGCCACAAGAAAGAGAAAGGAAATGGCTAGCAACATTTTTTTGTTCATACTTTTTTTGAATTTTAGAGGAGCGTTTTTAATGTTTGATTTATTTTAATTATTGTTTTCTTAATTGAAGACATTTATCGTAATTGTTTTTAAATTCCTTATAAAATGAAAGGCTTGTTTCATATTGCCTGAGAAAAAAATAATTGATAGAAAGAAAATTTTCCAGGTAAAGATTTTGTACAAATTGTAAAAGCTCGTTGTAGCTTTTTTCAAAATACGGGGAAGGTAAGTCGATTATTTTTCCAAGTGTATGCGATTTTTGAGCAACATAAAAACCATTAAAAATTTTACCGGTTTGCACTATAAGATACGGATCAGATGGGTGTGACTGTAATAATTCAATCGTATATTGAAGGCTTTTGGTGTAATTTTTTGACGTAAAAGCATACTCAACTATTTCGTATTGAAAGGTATTTTTAAAGATGTCGAATTTTGACTGGTCAATAAGATTCCCAGGGAAAGAAGCATTATAGTACTTGTTTACCAGCGGCTCAAGGTTTTGTATCCTTAATGTACAGTCAGGGTGCGTTTTTAATGAATCGGCTAGTGCTTCGTCTTTGTGCAGTACTGCATGGCCGCCCAATAAACCTTCTTCTTTCGCAATCCATTTTTTTTGAAAAGGATATTCTTTCGCGTTAAACAGGTTCTGCAAAGCAGCAGCCATGTCCAGCGTATCTGTATCAACCGAATCCAGCAAGGCAAGTGTGGCAAGAGATTCCCCGGCATCAAAAGGAGAATTGTGCATAAATTCTACCGCCAGGGAATCTGCCTGGCCTTCATGATCACGGCCATGGCGACGCGTGTTGAAAGTAAGCCCTTTTAATAATTTTTCAAGCTCTTGTCTCTTTCCATATTCGCTCCTTTTTATACTATGTAATTCTTTTTGAACCTCATCAGAGTTCATCATCGTCACATAGTTAAGTATACTATTTTCGCTATGCCTTAGATAATAATGTGAAAGCTCGTGGCACAGTACAAAGGCTGCCTGGCTTTCATTTTTAAGTCTGGTAAAAAGACCCATATTGAAAAGGATAATACCTTCTCCAATATAGCTTGCATTTGGAATACCGGATCTGGAAAAGAAACAATAGAATGTTTTGTTTTGCAGTAAAGGATTGCTCCTCACAATTTTTGATACGAGGCTGTCGAGATATTTTTGAGCAGGTTCTGATGTGTAGACTTCTTTGGAATCAAACTTCTCTTTAATATTTTCCCACCTCTCTTTGTAAATATCGAGGAGTCCCTTTCTATTCGTTCCGGGAAGGGCCGCAATATCTTCTAAATATACCTGTTGAAATTTTGAAGAAAGAAGATTTAATCGCTCAGCATGTTCCGGCGCGGGAGTGAAAATCTCCTGCTGGGCCAATGCCCAATTAATCGAAGTTGAGGTAATAATGAAAAAGCAAACCACTTTTTTAAAGAGTGATCTTATAGGGGTAGTAGGGGTAAGATATATTAACACTTATCAGTTAGCTTAAGTCGCATAAAGAAAGTGAATTAACGCCAAATTTTTCTATTTATTTTCTAAAAGTTGTGGTAAAGATTTAGCGCGATTAATAGTATTAGCTTGGAGAATCTACCCCGCGGTTATTGATATCTGAAATATAAAAAAACCGCGATAGAATTTATCGCGGTTATTTAATAGGGTTGCCCAAAATTAATTGTGATTTAATACTTCTTTCCTCGTACGGGCATTACTATATGTGTTGGTTTCTTTTAAAGATTTACTATCTTCATTACTTACACGAAGATTGTTTTGAACATGTGTAACTCCCGATACATTATCAGCAATATCTTCAGCCCTTCTTTTATCACTCTTACTGTTTACTGTACCGTTTAAGGTAACTTCATTTCCTTTCACCGCTACTTCAATTTCTGAAGCGTCCAGCATCCAGCTATCACTCAACTTATCATTTACATCTTCCTTAATTCTTTCTGCGGATCTTGTATAATTTTTAGGACCCTTTCCGCGATGGTTTTCGTCCCTGATTTCATCCATCCTGCGCCTGCGTTGTGCATCATCATCTCCAAACCATGAGGAAACCTCATCGCGTGTTTTGTCCCACCATCCGCGATCCTGCCTGTCGTAATCATTGTACCGGCCCTCGTTGTTGTGATTATTCCAATTATTAGCATCATTGCCATACCGATCATTACTTCTGTAATTATTGGGATAAGGATCACTATTATGATTCAAATTGCTTCTATAGGATTCTGGATTGTTATAATTCCTTTGACGATTATTCGGGTAAGAGTCAGAGTTATAACTGACATTTCCATATCCCTCATAGTTCGGATAATCAAAATCCTGGTTATGTCTATCGTACTCATTAAACCTATCGTAATTACGCCTGTAACGATTGTCTTCAGGATACCTTTGCGTATCAAACTGTGAATTTCTATATCTGTTTTTCATCTTGATTAAAATTTTTTAGGTGAACAATTTAATTATCTATACTATCGAAAAAATGATACCTAAAAAAGCGCTATGCAATAATGAATTATAATCCGGCAAATGAAAGGTAGTCAGGTCGCGGATTGAGAGAGTTTGTTAAAATAAGTCTATTGAAAAATGGAATAACCTGCTTTAACTATAAAAAGCTTTTTCTGGAAAAAAATCCACAAAGTTTGTTGATTTAATTCTACTCTAACCAAATGATAAATAAGAGCTTATATTAATTTGTACTTATGAATTAAAAGATTTTTTTGAAAAAATCTTTCATATCATTCCATGATGCGGTGTCTGCGGCAGCATTGTATTCAATAGGCATACTAAATTTTTTCCCGATCTCCGTAGCAGCCGGGTTGGTGAATGCATGTGTGGCGTTGGGATAAGATTTGAAAGTATATGCTACGCTGGCTGAATCCATGGATTTTTTAAAGGCTGCAACGTTCTCCGGTGTTACAAACTTATCAGCTTCACCATGGCATACCAGTATGTTTGCCTTTAGCGCATCTTTGTTTACCGGTACACCGGAAAGGTCTCCATGAAAACTTACCACGCCTTTAAGATCAGCACCCAATTTCGCCGCATTTAAAACTATGAACCCACCGTAGCAATAACCTATTGCAGCCATTTCACTGGAATCAGTTTGTGGAAAGGTTTTCAGTTCTTTCATCGCAGCATCCAGCCGGGTCTTAGCCAATGTAGGATCTTTGTAAAAAGGAGTTGCAAGTTCCTGGGCCTCCTTAGGGTCACTTCCCGTTTTGCCATCACCATACATGTCTACGGCCATTGCGATGTATCCAAGCTCTGCAAGTTGTTTAGCCCTGTTTCTTGTATAATTCGTTAAGCCCCACCATTCGTGCACTACTAATATTGCCGGCCTCTTGCCTTCTATATTGGCGTCGTAATCTATAAATCCAATATAATTTTTACCATTAAGGATATATGATACAGAATCTTCTTTTATATTCGCCGCCGGAGTTGCAATTGTAGTAGAATCTTTGCTTATCGTCGTTTCAGAACTACTGCTCTCCTGGTTATTACATGAAGTTACGGCTATGGAAAATATTATGAAACTGGTTGAAATTAATTTGAGATTCATTCTTTGAGATTTTAATTGTGTTACAAAAATATCGAGAAGTATCAAACGATTAACAATCAATTTTGTTCAAAAAAAACACTTTTTAACTAAGATGATTTCTAAAATAATGCTGTTCAAAATTCTGACAAGAAATAATCTCCATGGATCAGCGTTGTATAAAGATTAATTACAGAATCATCCAAATCCTATGACCCACTATTTTTTAAAGGAGGGGAAAACCGAAATCGGCCCACTCACAATTGAACAATTGAAATCGAGACCTGTAGATAAAAACACTCCTGTTTGGTTTGCCGGATTAGAAGAGTGGACGACTGTAGAAGAGGTTTATGAACTAAAGGAATTATTTCGTACCAAATCTTCAAAGCCGCGTTTCTCAGATACTAAGCTGGCTAAATTTTGGAGAAAGCTATTCAAAAAGCCGACGCGTGAAAAATCATATAGAATGGTTTTGAGTAACGAAAGGAATAATCTCAATTGATTATCTTTTAACTGCCATTTATCTTTCGATAAATTTTAGCTTACTTCCCATCAGCAAAAAATATTCATCGTCGAAGCACACGAATATCACTTTTTCTATCTCAACAGAAAATAATAAAAATTCTCTAACGGCTTTCATCGCTATTTCTGCAGCTTCACTCTTTGGAAACCCGTAAATACCTGTGCTGATTCCCGGAAAAGCTATCGTTCCGCAATTGTTTTCTGCAGCTAACAACAAAGAATTTTTATAACAATTCGCAAGCTTTTTTGCCTCATTATTATTACCTCCGTTCCATACCGGCCCCACCGTGTGAATCACGAATTTCGACGGTAATTTACCTGCAGTTGTTATTACAGCTTCACCCGTCTTGCAACCTCCCTGCCTGGCAATGATCTTTCTGCAATCATCAAGAATTGCCTTTCCTCCGGCACGGTGTATAGCACCATCAACGCCTCCTCCTCCAAGCAGCGAAGTATTCGCGGCATTCACAATGGCATCCACTGCCTGCTTTGTAATGTCTCCTTTTAAAACTTCTATTTTATCTGCCAGGTATGACATGTCATTATTCTCCTCCTTCAAGCCTTGCAAGTTCTCCCTCATCTAAATCGGCTTCCGGTCCCGGTTTTAAATTTAGATCGGGATCATTTTCAATATCTTTTTCAGCTTGCTCATGAGCCTCTTCCACGTGTTCGCTTTTGGCTGGTATCTTTTTTTGTTCCGAATTTTTATCAGGCATTTTTGATTTAGATATTTGACCTGAAATATATAAATATTATGCCAACATGAAAACAAATTGCTCATCGCAATATTATTAGCAAAGCGTTTTCTCAGAATCGTTGCCTTTCTTTGTTTGAAGGGTGCAGGTTGGATTAATGGCCAAAGGATCGAAGCATCGTGTGGCATGGCTTTATAGTATCATCATGTACCTGAAGATTGCAACTTCTACAATATCAAAAAAACCAGGATAATCCCGGTTTTTAAATGTAGCTGTTGATAAATGATGACATTGATTAACCCGCCAAACCCATAAAATTTACCGTTGTTTCGAGCGGCAAAATCTGTGAGGTAACAGGCGCAGGTTTTTGTATGCCTGAATGACTTCCTGGTACTACCTTTTGTACCGCATGCGCATTGCAGGTACCAAGTGCATAATAGATAATGATAAACACCACAATAGTTCCAACACACCCGCCGCCTAATTTCTTTGCACCCCATCCTGCAATCAGGGCCCTGACTAATTTGTTCATTTTTTGATTTTTATTTTAATAAAAGTTCCTCGGATCTTTTTATGCAGAACACTGGTAAGAAAAATAGCCCTAACAACACCTGGCCCTGAAAACTGGTTTCCCTTTTGAAAATCACTTCTATAACTTCCTGTATCCTGTCTTTCAAACACACTTTTGATCTCTCCAGGGACATAACGGTCGTACAACTTTTTACCACTTTCTTTGATAGTGCCAACAAGACTTCATTTTTCGTCACGACTCAATTTAGAATATTTATAAAAAGCAAAAGCCGAGAGACTATCCAAAAGCAAAGTGCCCTTAGGCAGTTTATTTTGTTTCATATTGTTTTATTTATTTGCTATCAATGATAGGCATATTATAAAAATCATACCATCTTTTACGAAGTGAACGGGAGTCGAATAAATTAAGAATAATCAAACAATTCAAAATCATGCTCATGCTGCGACTGCTAATATTTAGTGACTTATCAAACTATTACATGCGGTATATTTATACATTAAGTTCTGGTCGAATCGGGAAGAGATAGTAGAACAAAATACCCTCTTTTTTGTGCTCCGTTTGCTAAACGATAGTTTTTAAAGTAAGCATGGTGAAATGACTATTCCAGGCCCATATCCATATTAAAAATCACCGGTGGCTCCGCCTCCGCCTCCACTACCACCTCCCAAAAGAGAATTGTCTTCTGTATTTGAACTTGCTCCAAAAGTTTGCGCAATAATTAATGCTTCAATATTAAGCAGGTTTTTTCCCGGCGGGTTTATCTCTGCGGAGATATAGCCTTGCCTGGGCTTTTTCAAATATTGTATCAATAAATAACTCACAATAATTAAAACGGATCCGGCAATTAGCATAGAAATCTCCGGCGGAAACACATGGTGATAGTAACGTATCGTAAATATGGCCGCTGCAATCAACACCAGCCCTGTGCGAATAAAGAGAAAATCTTTTCTTTTTATTCCATAAAAAATATAGATAAAAGGAATTGAGAATGTAAATATCCAAAACAACCAACCCATAGATAAATCATCTTTCGTCGAAAGTTGCAGATCAAACACCTCATTGCTTAATTCTTTAACAACAAAATAATTACCGGAAGCATAAAACGTAACAAGCGTTAAAAGCATCACCGATTTCAAAGAAAAATTATAAGTAACCAGCCTATCTTTTTTTTGAAGCCTTTGCATAGTTATATAGACACACACGGATAAAATCATCATAAGAAACGGAAGAGTCGCTTTTGCAATTGTACCAAGCTTCTGATACAGAAAAAAAACAAACAGGAAGAGAGACAGGTAACAAATTATCGCCATGAAAGCATCTGTAAACCTTACGCATAAATACAAGGCTATTGCCATAGAGATTGCGCTTATCAATATATAATTGGCTGTAATATCGTTAACAAAGAGGGCGCTTAAGAAAAAGATAATAACCGACGACATCAAAATATTATCAACACCTGCATTGTAATATTTCTTATTCTTAATAATTAACTCGAGAGCAACATAACACACGACACTAAGAAAAAAACAAAGTGTTACTAGCCTGAGCCGCTCCGCCGGATGATGCAAATATTAATCCAAACAATAGGGCAGTAAACAGAACCGCAATAATGGTAACCAGGCCCAGTGCTATTCTTATAAAATAATTAGGCGTATAAAGGTTACAGGGGTTTGACAACAAAATCTTCTTATAGCTTTCTTCACTTAGGTAATTATTTCTAAAAGCATCCGAAGCCTCCTGCCTTATTATTTGATTGTATAAATCATTTGAATCATATGCCTGCATGCTGCTTAATAATTTTATTGTAATGTATAAACAACCATATTAATCCAATGCCTGAAAAAATAAAATAAACTATCGCCAGGTAAAAAGAATTCTCCCCGCTATTTTCTGAAAAAATCAAACGTACAAACACATAACTCAACGCGATGTAAGCATACAGAATGGTAATTACCAGGAAATAAAAAGAATTGTCTTTGATCGCATTCTTAAAAAACAAAAAGGAAACAATACAAAGAGGCAGGAACCAAAGAAGGTAATAATTTTCGAAATAAAACATTGCCGCAAGCAGGGCTATCAGTAGAATATGGCAGCCAAAATTTTTGTAGGTAAAAGAAAAATGGGCTTTAATATTCTTATGGACCGATAAAAAAGCCACAGCGACAAGAAAAACTCCCAATACAATTCCCGAATAAATTAGCCGTTCATTACTGAAATCATTTTCCCTGAGCATCTTTAATGGAGTAATGCTGATTCCCACCCATGCTGCGAGGTTTACAATTGCGAGGCTCAGCACTCCAAGGTGATCAAAATAATAAGCGGCAAAAAACAATAAGATCATGGGAACAAAAGTTGCAAGGCCCCAGCGATTTCCAAATACTTCATACTGAAACTGTATATAACCGATAAAGGTTAACAGCAATAAACAACCCATTAACAGAATGTAGTCAGACCAGGTACTTGAAGACGCAATTTTTTTATTGGAATATCCATGTGCATTTTTAAAACTGTACCAAAAACATGCGGCACATAATACTCCGATTGCAACAATGATTACATTATGGCCAATGGTGTTTATGTTTTTATATACGAGTATACCCAGGGCCGTAGTAAGTAATACAATTCCCAGGTATAACAGGCTGCGTAAGTCCCAGTGCACAGACACTGGTTCCTTCTCCTGTAGCTGAATTTTTTTAAACTCATCCTCAGTGATGAGTTTTGCAATCAGCAGTTTCTCAAAAATGCGTTTATCCATTACTGAAATTTAAATGGAATAAACGCAATAACAATAGAGTAAGGTAAAATTTTATTTCGGAATGAAATGGTCGCTTAAAAGATTGCCGCAGCTATATAATATTTTTTACACAAAACTATCTCAAATAAAAAAGCCTTCCATTTATCCGGGAAAAAATGGAAGGTTTTGAAATTATCAGCCGTTAGCCTTAACGGCCTTTTTTCTTATCAATATCTTTCCCGATTATATAACCACCCGCTGCGCCTACTACGCCGCCAATTACCGCGCCTTTCACCGGTTTTTTCTTACTGATAACTGCACCCCCGATAGCACCGGCACCGGCACCTATAACTGCACCTTTGGCAGCACTACTCCATCCTTTTTTCTTCGTGGTTGTTTGAGTGGTGGTTTGCGTACTACTGCTATTTGCAGAGCCTGCGCCGGAAGAATTAGCACTGCTTGCTCCACCTGAAGAAGTGCTTTTTGCCGATGAGGCTGGTACCACCGGTGTTTCCACAATCTGTTTACCAGCACTTGTATCGGAATACATATCATTACTATAAGCGCTGGAATCAGTCATTAACTGAATATCCCGTGTGTCCTGTTTTTTACTATTGCACGCGGCGAAACCCGTGACCAGTGCAATAACAACTATAATATTTTTCATAATTTTCTAATTAATGTTTTATCCTGAATATTTGTGTTAGCAATGGAGAGAAAACTGTGCCACGAATAATTGATTTCCTTTTTCCATGGTCCAATTGTTAAACTCCGGTTGTAAGAATTTAACAATTGGGCATTTATTTACTATATCATTTTTCGAAACTGCTTCATCCCATCATAAAAAAACCCGGTGATCGAGACCGGGTTTAAGAATGTTGGATTTTAAATTTAATTACCCGCTTTTCTTTTATCAATATCTTTTCCAATTATGTATCCGCCCGCAGCTCCCACTACTCCGCCGACAACGGCGCCCAGTCCTTTTTTCTTTGAAATAATTGCTCCGCCAATTGCTCCGGCCCCGGCTCCGATCGCCGCACCTTTGGCCGCAGAGCTCCAGCCTTTTTTCTTTTCAGTTTGTGCAGTTGCAGTACCGGAAGTTTGTTGACCCTTCATTGCCTGTTTGAACAGTATTATCTGCCGTTCCGGTAGCAGCAGGTTCGGGTGTTGAAACTGTCGGAGTAACCGGTGGCGTGTTCACCTGGGGTTGAGAAACCGGCACTTCATTCACTGTTTTAGCCGGAGTGTATATTATCCGCTTTGTGATTGTTATTACACGGGGTTCAGCTTTTGCTTCTGCTGCAGGTACAAGTGCGTTGCTTACTGCACTGCTTGTATCAGAATAAAAGTTATTGTGGTAAGAAGTAGTATCAGTTAATAACTGTATATCCCTTGAATCTTCTTGTTTGGGAGTATTATTACAGGCTGCAAACCCGGTGATCAATGCAATAGAAAGTAAAAAATTTTTCATGATGATTAGTTTAGTTTATGAATGATTTTTAATTACGGTTTCCCGTCATAATTAATAGAGTCATCCAAGTGGTGATGGTTTAACAACCGTTTTCGTATTGGCATTATCTTAACACGCAACCATCACACGGTATCATTAGTAATTGCGCTTTTAGTCCTTTATACACCAACATTTTTGCCCCACAGCTTTCTAAGATTTTATTAGAGAGTTACGAGTATAAAATTTTATTAAAAACAGGCAACCTTTTTCAATTTCCTCACGATTGAATTAACGTCTGTCGACGCCAATTAATTAATGGCAATACGATTGTGTTAGACAATTCTTGCTGGTAATTTTTATCCGTTCCCAAAAAAATTCCGGAGGCAGCCTTTTGCTTCCAAACATTTTTTTGCCTTAAAGGCAGAGAAGACTCTTTAGTAACATTCAACTCTTCTTCCTTAACCTTAAACTTAATTTTTATGCAAAAGATCTTTTGGCAAAAACGCAACTGGTTTCATATAACCGGCACTATAGTTTTAGTATCGGCAATGTTGATACTGCCAGGCTGTAAAAAGAATCCGCCTGTTCCGTTAATTAAAGATTTCACCCAGGTGAACCTGGTAGCTAATAATGATGAATATGCAGCTACCCGCATTGATCCCGCATTCATAAACGGATGGGGAATTGCTTTTAGCGGGGGAGGAACCGCATGGGTTTCGGCTGAAGGAACCGGCCTAAGTGAAGTATGGAACAATGTAGGCGTAGAAGTGCGGCCGGCTGTGACTATTCCAACCGTGGGGGATGCCATATCTGGCGGCCATCCTTCCGGGCAGGTATTTAATGGTACAAGCGACTTTAAGCTTCCCAACGGAAACCCCGCACGTTTTATTTTCGCGGGTCTTGATGGCATTATTTCCGGGTGGAATGGAGGAAATGCCGCAGTAACCGCCATTGACGATTCCCCGGGCGGTGCAGTATATTCAGGAATAGCACTTGCTTCTGTCGATGGGAATAACTTTTTATATGTTGCCAACTTCAGTGCCGGTAAAATTGATGTATATGACAAAGACTGGGTAGAAGTTGAAAAGCCTTTTAGCGACCCACATCTCCCCGCAGGATATTCACCTTTTAACATTCAAAACGTGGGCGGAAAACTATTTGTAATGTATGCAAAAATAGGCTCAGATGGGGACGAAGTGAAAGGAGCGGGATTAGGCATTGTTGATATCTACAGACCCAATGGAACTTTGGAGAAAAGATTTATCACAGGCGGTGCATTAAATGCACCATGGGGGGTTGCGGCAGCTCCTCCTGAATTTTGGGGGCCAGACTTCGATGTTGCAAATGCGATACTTGTTGGCAATTTTGGAGATGGGCGCATAAATGTTTATGATCAATCCGGTAAGCTTATAGGGCCACTTCGTTCACAGGAGAAGCCTATTGAAATCGATGGCTTGTGGGGTATTTCCTTTGCTCCTGTTACAGCTACCACTGTTAATCCCGGCTGGTTATACTTCGCCGCCGGCCCTGATGATGAGGCAGATGGACTTTTTGGATATATAACAAAGTAAGTTTCTTCTCTTTTCAGTCAACATAAAAGGGCCGGATTTTTCCGGCCTTTTTCAAAATAATGTTTTCGTTACAATAGAGGTGGATTTTTTACAAGGGCTTAAAGCTCTTTAATATTGCGACCGCATCATGATAATATTCGGGAGCATACGAAACCCATACATAAAAATTAACATCAGGAAAATCAGGATCGACGAGTAACAGTGCAGACGCGGAAAAGCTGTTTTTGGTGCCATCAATCGCACAGCCCCAATAGCCATTAATATTTTCCAGGTAAATGGGCTGCTTCGTTCCGCTTGAGTTATACGTTTTATAAGAAAGGCCCGTTTTGGAAGCCCAATTTATGATAGCATTTTTCATTCCATCATAAGTAAGATTTTGCCCCGTAAGCGGATAAATATCCATAGTAATTGATCTATTCGAAGCTTCGTAAACCGTCGCATCGCTTTTTTGTACCACCATGTTGTCCGGGGCCTTGAACTCCATTTTGTAATAATCCCATTTCCAGGTTTGCAAAGACTGGGCATTTGTTACCAGCCCTGCCAGGCATAATAGTATTGCAAGATTTACTTTGCGTATCATATAGTAAAATTTTACGGTAAAAAATGGGCGTAAAAATTAGGAGGGCAACTCTTGTATAAAAAAGTATATTTGGTGGGAAGCTGATACTTTATTTATAAGACAAAATTAATAATTACCGCGAAACCGTCTAATATTCTGCGTAAAAATCTGCTATTTCCTGCAATTATTTTTTGCTCCCTGCTTTCACATGATACAATTTATCTTTTGTGACCTCTGCCCACGAATTACAACCTGCAAGGCCAAGCGTAAGATCGACATCTGCAAGTAAATTTGCCAGCACTTCTTTCACACCTTGCTCGCCTGCAAGCGCTAATCCATAAGCATAAGGGCGGGCAATAAGAACGGCCTTTGCGCCCAAAGCAATTGCTTTAAAAACATCGGCTCCCCGGCGGATCCCACTATCAAATAACAGGGTAGTCTTTTCTCCAACGGCATCAGCAATTGCATCAAGCGTATCCAATGCCCCAATGGCTCCGTCCAATTGACGGCCACCATGGTTGGAAACTATTATTCCATCAATGCCGTGATCAAGCGCCTCTCTCGCATCATCGGGATGTTGAATCCCTTTAAGAATTACCGGAAGCTTGGTACATTCCCGTATTACCGAAAGGTCGTTCCAGGTTGACGAAGGATTTGAAAAGCAATTGGCAAAATGCATCATTGTTTGCATTTTATCCTTTGCCGGATTGCCTACTTCTGCAAGGAAAGCCGGGTCTGTAAAATAATTAGCCAGCCCTTCATTATATAAAAAAGGCAAATACGCATTTTGAATATCGCGCTCTCTCCACGCAAATAATCTTGTGTCTAGTGTCACAACAATAGCACTATATCCGGCTTTTTCTGCACGGCTTATGATGCTTCGGGTAAAATCGTTATTTCGTCCCCAGTATAATTGAAACCAATGCGGGTGGTCTCCATGAACTGCTCCGATTTCTTCAATTGTTTTTGAAGACACAGTGCTCACGACCTGGGGTACATTCAGGGCTTTGGCAGCACGTGCCACCGCAGCTTCAGCCTCGGGATGGGCAATGGATAAAACTCCAACCGGACCAAGCAAAACCGGAGTCGGCAATTTTGTTCCAAATAATTCAATTGCTATGCTTCGCTTCGATACGTCGCGCATCATACGGGGTAATATCTGCCAGGTGTTGAAAGCTTCCTTATTATTATTAATAGTTGCTTCCGCACCAGCACCGCCTGCAATGTAGCCAAAGGCTTCAGGTGACATTATCTCTCTCGCTTTTTTTTCAAGCTCTTCAAATGATACTGGAAGAGTGGGTTTAATATTTTGTGTTCCTGCCACGTAAATCTGCATTTGATGTCGCATGCCACCAGATAGCTCTTCAGGTATTAAATTACTCACTATAGTTTCTTTAGATTCTTTCATGTATGCGTTCCTTCAAAATTTCAAAAATATAATTAATAAATTCACAGTTCTCAATTTATATTTTGTAAATATAATTTCAATAAAATAGATTTGGATTCGCAAAAATGTTAGCGTAAAATTTCGGCGATCTTATCTTTTGACCTTTTTGATACAGGTACATTTTTTCTTTTGAATCTATCATTGGAACATCTGCTCCACCTCTCCAACGCTCCGTTTTAGGAGAAAAAAATAATTGGTGAACAAGCTTATTCTGAAAAAAATTTCTTACCTGTTCTGCATCAACTCCCACATTGCCTTGCAGGACTTGTCCATATGGGGCGGCATATTGAATTTGGGCGGATAATATTCCTGCTGACACATTACCATATAATGAATGACTCATGTCCATATAACCGTTACGGGATGGATAATTTTGGTCACTCTTATGTATACCTCTCTTTCCAGTCCATCCGGTAAAAAAATTAATTCCATATTGGAAATCTTTACTACGAAATTGGGCCAGAATGCTACCGGTTCTGAACTCGTCACGAATTCCTCCTGCAAAAAGATCATCTTCACCAATTATTTGAAATTTTCCAAACTGCAACGATATGGTTCCGGTGGCTTGCGAGGTTTTGATATTATTCAGATAATAATTAAAGGCATAGCCTACACTGTTTCTTTTTATGGTTTGGTTTCCTACAGGACTAATGAAGGAATTTTTTTCTGAATCAATTTTTCCAAAAGAAATTATTACGCCAACTGATGGAACAAATTCAAGGTATTTTTTTGAAGGTCCGATATTTTTGAAATTGTAATAAATTTTAAGCCCCGGATTAACCTGGTAAGTTTCATTAGCATAATAACCACTACATGCTATTCCTATGCGACCAAAGTGTGTTCCTGCTGCAATGAGAAGTCCAATATTCAATCCATATTTTTTCCCGGAAAAAGTCTGTGCCTCGGTAATAGCTGTGAGTATTAAAAAGAAAATAAAAAAAGAAAATTTGAAAGTCATAAAACTAACATTTACTTTTCCCCTGTCAATGATCTCTTACAGGAGATTAGTAATTCCCCTAAATAATAAATCAATTTAACTCTTCTGTATTATTATCTCTTCAATTGAGTAATCTTTTCCCGCTGGGCTCTGAAAAATTTATTTCTTTCTTTTTCACCTGTACCGCTAATTAGAGTCGACCTGCCTACAAGAGTATTGAATCCATCAAATACTTTTTTACAGAATCGAATATCTTTAGTCAACATATAATCCAAAACATTATAAGTAACGATGGAAAGTTGTTCACCATTAAGATCGAGAAGAAATGAATTGTTACCAATTATTATCTCATTGACATAAAATTTGATGGAGGCACTGTGAGAAACATCATCATCGCCTGGCATAAATTTAATGCCTGATCTGGCTTGTTCCTCCAGGTGGTCTAGCATTTTTTCGAAAGAATGCAATACCGCAATGAAATCTTTTTCTCCCTTAAATAACCCGGCTTCTTTGTAATATTCCAGTTGATTCATGGAGCTATTAAAACTCTCAAAATTCCAAAGTTCCGTTGAAGGCAGGGAAGTGTATTCTTTGATAATTATTTGCCCTAACTTATTGCATTCTTCAAAAGGAAATTCATCAAGAGAAAATATTTTATTCTGATACTCTGGTTTGTTAAGAACTGATTTCAACCAGCAAAATGTTTTAAAAGCGCCGATCTCAGGGAAAAGATAAAAATAAAAAAAGGGGGCGTCCTTACATTGATAAAGCATTTCCCTTTTTTCAAAAGAATTAAAAAATTTCAATTGTTTAAGAAGACCTTTCAGATAGTCTGCAAAGTCTCCCTGCGCGGCATTGATCCCAAGGGCTTGAAAAACTACCGTGTCATTATTGATCTGTAATAGCTGATCAAGAGATAAATGAAAATGCTCGCACAAAACTTTGAGCTCATTTAAGGAAAGTGGGCTTTCTCCGCGAATACGGCGATAGGCACTGTCATTGCTCAGGTTTAATTGTTCGGCTATCGCATCAACCAGCGAGAGATGCGAAGGCAGTTGATTTTTTATCTGCTTTAAGAAGCTTATCTGAAGTTCTGCTGCATTCACAGATTTTAAATTTATGGTTAAAAATAAATACTTAATATAGCTTTTGCGATCATCTATTTTAATCCCAGCCTGGCCATAAGCATGTCCTTTTTTGCTTTGCTGACTGAAATTTTTTCGCCTGTTTTTAAAACGACATAACCCCCATCACTTCTAAGGAACTGGGAAATGTAAGTAAGATTAACAAGGCTGGAGTGATGTATCCGCTGAAATATTTCCGGCGGTAACAATTCTTCTACATCTCCAAGGCTTCTTGAAATAAGCATGGGCCTCTTTTCCCTTATGAAAACCTTTGTGTATGCCCCCTCCGCATGGCAATATACAATGGACGATACCTCAACGAATTCATATCCTTCCCGCAAAGGCAACGCAATTTTTTGTTCATTTGCCGGTTGGCGTATATTATTCAGCAGGTTATTTATGTGCTGAAGATTGCTGCCTTGCTCCATTTTCTTCTCTACCTTTTGCACTGCTGCTTTCAGGTCCTGCGCATCTATAGGCTTTAGCAAATAGTCAACGGCACTTATACGAAATGCTTTAGCCGCAAACTCACCATGGGCTGTTGTAAAAATGATCGAGAAATGAATATCACCCAATATTTCCAGCATTTCAAATCCATTCATCCAGGGCATTTCAACATCAAGAAAAACAAGATCAGGATGGTGCTTTTTTATGGCCATAATACCTTCCTTGGCCGAATGACAGGTGTCATCGATTTTTATGGAAGGACAATTTTGTTCAAGGTCTTTTAATAATGCCTTTACACAATGTTTTTCGTCATCTATGATTATGGAACGTATCATTCGGTCTCTTCATTAATGGTAATTATCACCTTTGTTCCGGCAGCATTTCCTTTCTCATCTTTCTTATCAATCGTGTCAATTTTGGCCTGCCTTTGCTTAAGCAGGTTGTCCAGTTGTAACCTCGACTGGGTAAGATTAACTCCTTTGGAAAGGTGAGCGAGGCCGCTTACAGATTTATTCAGTTGCGACGTTTCTCTTCCAATACCATCATCTTCAACAGTAATATTTATCTGCCCTTTATCGCTTGTTACGCTCAGCCACACATTACCATTTGTGCCCCGCGGCACAATTCCATGCCAAATAGCATTTTCAATAAATGGTTGAATGATCAATGCCGGGATTTGTATTGACTTCAGATCGATATCATTTTCAATATTAATGCAGAAAGAAAACCCGGAATCAAAGCGCATGGCTTCCAGTTGCAGGTATAGTCTGCAGGTTTCGATTTCATCATATAAACTGATCTCCTTTTTATCTGCATTGTTAAACAATGTTCGAATAAGCTTGGAAAATGTAGTGAGGTACGTTACGCCCTTTTCAGTTTCGTGTTCTTGCATCAGCGCCTTGATTGAATTAAGACAATTGAAAACAAAGTGCGGGTTCATTTGAGCACGAAGGGCCTTGGCTTCAAGTTCTATTAGTTCTTTTTCATATCTGGCTTTTAATTTTTCAGATCTTCTCACAGTTCTTACACGCAATCTTATAATTGTATAAACAACTAATGACAGGGCAACCATTATAGCTGTCCAAAACCACCACGTTATCCAATATGGGGGAATAACAATTATTTCCATGTGTGCCTCATTAGGGCTCCAGTCACCATCTCCCACTTTTACCTTGACACGAAAAATATATTTTCCTGGTTGTATTTCCGGCAACTCAACCTTGTTCGAGCTATCATTTTCGGGAGTAAAAGTTGGCATTTCTATCCAGTTGTTTACATTCCCATCCAGCCTCCAGGCGTATTTTGTTTTTTTATTTTCTGAGAAGTAGTTAGATGTGATATAAACAATTATTGAATTCTCATTATACTTAAGCGTTAATTTTTGCAATAATTCCGGATTGGTAAGATAGTTTGTAATCTCCCGCTTATTAAAATCTGTTACTCCATAAATTACCGGAGTATAGGTTAGTTTGGTTGAGTCATCACCTATCCATTCAGGCCTGTCAGATAAATTTGCAGAATACAGAAGGCCGCCTTTGATAAAATAAAAATTACCGGTGCTGTCTATCTTTATATCTGTTGTGCTGTTTTTAGATAATACAAACGAAGAGTCGTCAATAAATTTATAAGATCTATCCAGGATATTAAAAATTGCCGGTAGTGAATCTTTAACAGCTACAAAAAAATCATTGGTCGATTTAATACAAAAAGTCTGTATTGGATATAAAACATTTGCCCCGGTTTGCTTCTTTGGATAAGAGAAAAATTCATAGGTCTTTGTAAGTTGATGATAAACACCCATGCCCTTTTCAAGAGTACTGAACCATATATCTCCATCCCTGAAGGTCTCTATGTGTGTCATTGTTATTTTGTCCGGATTGGATGAAATTTTATTTGATTGCCCGGTAACTTTATCATAGCTGAACAATCCCTTAGCGGTGCCAAGCCAAAGAATATTTTTATTTGTTCTGTTTTCTGCAAACGAATAAACACCCACACCCTGGCCAACTACAATTTTTTTAACAGGAAGCTCACCTTTAAGGATAAGCATACTGCTATCCGGTGCTCTTCCGATTTTATAATTTTTTGGATCCAGTGATTTAAGCGTACCAGCTCCCGGAACTATATAAAAACCACTATCCGTTGTGCCTATGTAGAGATTGCTTTCTTTGTCAAACCATAGGGCCGCAATTTCCTTTACGGGATCTCCTTTAATGGGAAAATAAAATGGTGGTATATCAGACCGGGAGTCAGGGTCTATGTTTTTGAAATAGGTAACCTGGTTTTCAGCAGTAGTAAAAAAAATTATATTTTCCTGGCTTTCCGCAATCGTTTTCAAAGGAGCTCCGGTAAAAATACTTTTCAGATTTTTTATTCCATAATCCTGCTTATCGAGCCCAAAGGTGAACGATCCTGTATTTCCTCCCTTGATGAGAATAAAACTAAATTCGGAGGAAGAGGCAAACACACCACCTTCTTTTGCAATAAAAATTTCACCATATTTATTTTGTGGAATTTCCTTATCAATGTAATGTTTGAATAATGGCTTTTTTGCCTGGCTGTATATCGCCGCAAAGGAAGAGAACTGCAATAAAATTAATACCAGAGAATATTTAAACATTGAATGAGGTTTGATTACCCTGCACATTGAAATTACAAACTTGTTCTTCCATTTCATATCCTCTTTGGCATTTTAATGCCTATGATTATCGTTTAATAGTTATTTCGCTGATACGATTATTATTATTGTCAGCAATATATAAATTGCATTTTGGGTCTGCAGAAATACTGGTCTTTGCTGTTTTGTTTATTCCTTGTAAATCCCGGCAAATTATGGGTTGCAAACCTTGATGCATAGCCTTATACTAAGTGATTGCTTCTTCATCATCTCCTTTTGCTATTAGATGTTGCCCAAACTTCTTTAGTTTGCCTGGCTTATATAAACATTAAGCTGAAAATAAATATGATCAGCAAAAATATTCTGCACGTAAAATGTTTCGAATTCTTACAGCGGCCCTAATTCATCTACTAAATTTAAATCTCTTTTTTGCCATTTGATATCCCGAATCAACAAATCACCTATATGTATTTATAATTAATTCAGATGAGTTAACAGATGGCCTGAATTTGATAAAGCAGGCCCATTATAAATATCCTTTGGGCGAAAGAGGTCAACTCCAATTATTAGAAAATACAAGTTCTGAATATTCGCCTTGTAAAGGCAACATAGATAACTATCAATTCAAGGCCCCCAATTGTAAAGAGCTTATTGATATGCTTTATTAAGCAGTATAGCTTAGTAGGGTCGAAAGATAAATTCCGATAAAGTTCCCTGCAAAATAATTCTCAACCTAAAAATTTCTGTTATGAAAAAGCATTACAAGTCAAACCCGGGTTTCATTTTAGCTGCCAGTTGTTTATTACTTGCCGAAAGTATATCAGCACAGTCTTACGATATCTACGTGTTTGACCTAAAAGCTGGTACTACCAAAAAAATAACCAACATTCCTAACGCCGGGGAGTTTAATGCAACATGGTCTGGTAACGGCAAAAAAATTGCTTATGATTTAGCAGGCGAGCCAGCCGCCCCTTTTGATCAATCCATTTTTGTTACAGATGTAAGGACCGGAATAACCGCTCCTCTGCGTGGAGCGGAAGGAGGAAATGATGCAGCATGGTCACCCGGTGAAGAGCAGGAAGAAAATGGAGGTACTATCGCATTCGACGATTTTCATGTTTCTCCTTACAGCATTTACACAATACCTGCTAAGGGTGGCACCCGGTCGCTGTTTAGATATAATTGCCATCACGCAAGCTGGAATCCCAAAGGCAGTAAAATAGCCTTTGATGACAACAACGGGTATATTGGTACCAGGGATATTAAAACCGGCAACGAAACTTTTGTTACCTACTATGGTGACCGGCCATCATGGTCACCTAATGGCGAGTACATTGCATTTGATGGATTTGGATGGATAGGAGGTGGCGTGTGGATCATAAAAGTGAATGAATCTGGAAACCCGGTAGGGTCACCGGTGCAGCTTACAACGTCGGGATACGGGCCTACCTGGTCAAATAATAGCAAGACAATTTATTATATAGATTGGCCAAACGGTGATCCCGATGTGTGGTCTATACCTGCATCCGGCGGATTGGCTGTAAGAGTATGCGGGAGAGTTGGGGATTTTAGCCAGGGGGATTATGATCCTTCCTGTTCTCATAATGGAAACTATATTGCGTTCTCAAGTTATACCGATCCTCCGCCCATTACCCAGGCAAATACTCCAGTCATAACAGGTGCCCAATCAGAAATCAACAGCCGGGATAAAATAGCACTTGAGCAAAACTATCCTAATCCATTTACAGGAATAACTAAAATAAATTTCAGGCTTTCTTCACCGGCGCATGTCGTATTATCTCTATATAGTGTCTCAGGCCAAAAAATTAAAACGCTGGTTGACGCTGATTATCATCCAGGTAAATATTCCGTCGATTGGAATGGTAAAGACAGTTACGAAAAAACACTGCCACCAGGTACATATCTCTGCCGCCTGGCTGCCGGAAATATAGTGGAGGTGAAAAAAATAGTTATTGGCCGATGAAGCAGACACAAAAAATCGAACAGTAGTATGGCCATGAATTTATGATTGCAGTAATTTTTTTAATAGCTCCCGTTAACACAATTTTCACTTGAATAAATAGGCTCCTGGAAATGCGGTATCCCGATCACCTTTCTTTTGTTTCGGTCTTTTGCGGCAATCGCAAATCTCTCTAAAGGGTTTAACGCTTTTTGCTGAATCCGCAAATCATAATTCCACCTTTAGACAACTTCAATTATGAATCAGTAAAGACACGATTGAACTTTACATGATAAAAGAAGGCTGTATGAAAAAAATATTTTTTATCGCATTTGGTTTATTGCTCTCGGCGGCTACACAAAGCCAGGTATTTGAAAACAGCATAAGCAATGTTTATGAAAACAGATCGCAAAATGAGCCGGAGCAATTTTATAAAACAACAACCGGCCGCGTAAACATTTTCGTATTCACCCGCGAAAGAAAAAATAAAATCGACCTGTTAGCCTTCTATACTTTGTTGCGGGCCCGGGTAAAAAGCCTGTTTCACCATAGAAAATTTTATGTTATAAATGCGAGGTCTTCCGAAGATGCAACCGCAAAAGTCGGGCGCATTCTTCATAAGAGGAGAAAGCTCATTAAAAACATCTGGTTCGATTCACACGGTCATTATGGCAACCGTTATTCCTCATTTCGTATAGGAACAGATCAATTCAGCTATAAGAATATTCATGACAGCAATGCGATCAATTCTCTCAGGATGATTGCAAAGTACTGCGATGAAAGTACCAAGGTAGGATTAGGCTCCTGCTACGCCGGTGCAGATTTTTATTTTCCGGCTACTGACAGCACCCCCGCAACCCGGATGAATGGCGACTCTCTTATGATTGGCCTGGGAGACATTTTTGAAAAATCAGCAATTTATGCAAGCGAAAGTTGGGTGATGGCCAAGCCGGGAATTTTTACAAATAAATATGGACTTGCCGGATATCCTTTACAAAAAAGATTTAAGGACAGTGTATATGCTCCCGTTTGGAAGCGTATTGGCAAGTGGAGAAAATACTCGAAGAAAGATGGTGATATGAAAAGCATACCCACTATTGCCTTGGACAACCGCGGCAATATTCATACGAGGTATAGAGAGTATAATAATTTTTATAAGTCTCGCAAAAAAATAGCGAAGGCATTAAAAAGTTTAAAACCTGCATTAGCAGGATTCTAATCGATTACTCATCTAAAAAGAAAATAATGCTGGCAAAATTATTTTTAGATCTCACCGACTATCCGGCTTTTCGCCGCATCATATGGAAGCCGGTATATGAGATTATTGCAAAGAAATTTAAAGTGGCTGACTGGCAGTTTATGAATTACGGATATGCGCCATACCCCCGGGAAGTGCCGTTAATGCTGCAACCGGAAGACGAAATTAACAGGTACTCCATCCAGTTGTATCACTACCTGGTTTCCATTCTTGACGTTCCCGGCAAAGAAATACTAGAAGTGGGAAGTGGCCGTGGAGGCGGTGCCAATTATATCAGGAAATATTTGCGGCCGGAAAAGATCACGGGCCTGGATATTGCCCACAACGCAATAAAACTCTCCAATGAAAGACACTCAACGGCGGGTTTAACATTTGTGCAGGGCAACGCAGAGAGGCTACCCTTTGCTGATGAAAGTTTTGATGTGGTTATTAACGTGGAATCATGCCACGCTTATGGATCAGTTCCGGCATTTTTAAAAGAAGTGAAAAGAGTATTAAGGCCCGGTGGTTATTTTCTATGTACCGATTTGCGTTCCCCCAATGGTATGCTCACGTTAAAAAAGAACCTGATGTCGACGGGTATGTGCTTGTCGCTTGACGAAGATATTACCGAAAACGTAATCAGGGCGATTGAGCTTGAAGAAACTATAAAGCAAAAAAGAATTTCAGATGGCATCCCAAAGTGGTTATCGAAACCTTTTAAAGAATTCGCCGGGGTGAAGGGCTCTAAAATCCACAAAGATTTAAAAGCTTCCTCATTAGTGTATCACCGCTTTGTTTTACAAAAGACATGCTCTCGAAAAGATGAAATGAAAGCAAAAAAAATGTAGTTATGAAAAATGTAATCTGCCTGTTGATGCTTGTAGTTATTTCAACTTTTGCCCTGGCACAAAAAAGCAAAAGGATAAGCGTCGCCTTTCTTAACACCGGAACCGCCTATCCCTTCTCTCAGTTTGGTAAATTGGTTTCAGGAATTGAACAACCCGGTATTGAATTAGGATATGGTTTCAACTGGAAATCCAAAGACAAACACGATTGGTACCAGGAAATAAAGCTTGGTTATTTCTATCACAGATTTGTGCAGCATGCCTTTCCATTGTACACAAGTATTGGTTACAGGTACAAATTTTCGCAACAATGGTCAGCACAACTTGCTCTGGGAGCAGGGTATCTGCATTCAATCCCCGCGACCGCAAAGCTGAAACTAAGTGCTGACGGAGAATACAAAAATAACATAGGTATAGGCAGGGCTCAGCTAATGGCGGCACTAAACTTTGGAGTCGGCTTCATTCTTCACACATCAGGAAGGAGGCCACTAAAAATATTTACAAATTACCAACAATTTTTTCAAGCTCCGTTTGTGAAAGCATATGTTCCGATACTTCCATACAACAGCTTACTGATCGGCGGTAGTATCCCCTTAAAATCATATAAAAAATAAGACTATGAAAATTGCTTTCATTTTTATCGGTCTCACGATGTTTTCTTGTGCTTGTAAAAAAGCACAGGTCCAGGCTACACGTCAATCTGTGATTCCTGTTCCGTGGAATGATACCAGCAGTATTCATCCCAAAAGTGAAATGTTAACCGCATTGTTGAAAAAATATCATGACAAGGGATTACCTGGAATATCACTCCTTGTAAATGATGCCAGCGGTACCTGGGTAGGCTCAATTGGTAAAGCGGACATTGAAAAAAATATTCCTTTCACCGTGGGACAAGTTTCAAAAGTTGCCAGCATTACCAAGCTTTTTATTGGTACGTTGGTCTTTAAATTGATCGAAGATTCAGCTAATACCGGACTTGGATACAATGCCCTCAATACGAAAATCAATACATGGCTTCCGGCTTCAATTACTGATAAACTTCCCAATGGAAACTTAATCACGCTCGGCCAATGCATGAAACATGAAACGGGTATACCCGATTTGATCGAACAGGATGCCTTTTATCTCGCTGTTTTAAACAATCCAAATAAAATATGGAAGCCCGATGAATTACTTGAATTTATTTATAACAAGCCGCCTGTTTTTAATCCGGGAGATACTGCTGTTTATTCTAATACGAACACAGTCATAGTAACAATGGCCATCGAAGCTGCGACGCATAAATACCACAGTGATCTTTTGAAACAGTACATTTTGAATCCATTGCATCTCACCCAAACCTTTTATCAGCCACATGACATATTACCGAATACAGTTGCGCAGGGATATTTTGATTTGTACAATAACAATACTATTGTAAATGTTTCCAACCTTGTTACAGGAAGTGGCAATGGTTATGGCGGTATTTACAGCAACGTATTTGATTTGTTCAAATTTGAGAATGCTTTGTTCATTCAGCAAAGTTTACTGAGCCCAAAGTCACTATCCATCATGCAAACGTATGGCAAAAAAGACGACACTAACTACTACGGTTACGGTCTTCAGAAATCATATATCCGGCCAAACGGAGATTATGGAATTGGTCACAAAGGGCGCGACCTGGCTTACTCAGCCAATTTATTTTATTTCCCGCAAAAAAAAGTAACGCATATTTTCTTTGTCAATTATGGAACAGATGCAAAAAGCAATCTCCGGCAAGTGTTTTATGATTTCCAGGAAGATCTGTTGAATCTGACTTTACAATAAATATTATGTGCAATGTCCTGCAACAACTAATCAAAAAACTTCAGCCAATTTTTCAAATGATAAAAAACAACAAATGAAATCAATTAAGACTTTATGGGCGTTAATAATCCTCTTAACATCACATTCTTCTTCTGCACAAACAAAAGATGATTATCTATTAAAAAGTAAACACCAAAAAACAACGGCATTGGTTATGCTGGGTGGAGGAGCCTGTTTTGGGATTGTTGGCAGCGTGGTTGCAATTGCTGGTACTACCAATCTTTTCCGTGGGCAAATTGACAAAGCTGGTAATAATATAGGAGCTGCAGGTATATTACTAATAACTGGTGGCGCCGCGATGTTAGGAAGCATACCATTTTTTATCGCATCTGGCAAAAACAGGCGCAACTCATTGAGCCTTTCGTTTACAAATTCACCGACACCTGCATTGGTAAAAAACATAACGGGAACTCAGTATCTGCCATCAATCAGGTTACAATTTAATTTACAAAACGGGAACTGCTTTCATATGCACTTAAGGAATGGCAGTCCCGCATTTATTTCATTGTGATTAAAAACTATATTATTAAATCAAAAAAAATATCATCATGAAAAAAATAATTTATTCATCAGCACTGCTCCTTCCATTTTTAGTATTTGCTTTATTTACAAATGGCCAGGGATTTTCACCATCTGTGCAAAAGAGATTATCACATGTAATCGATAGTTTTCAAAACAATTCTTCCAACCCATTTATTGGAGGTATGTCCGTCGCAATAAAAGTTGATGGACTGGCGCTATGGCAAGGAGTAACAGGCTTTGCCGCACGCAATGTAGATGATCAGAATAATCTTCTTCCCGGCGGTACATCTTTTACCGTTAATACGCTCTCACGAATTTATAGCGTTACCAAAACATTCACCGCTCCCTTGGCTTTGGAACTGGCAAAAGAAGGAGTTTTTAAACTCGAAGATCCGGTGAGTAAATATCTTCCTTTGAATTTAATTAATCCCGGACTTGACGGAAGCGTTACTATAAAACAATTGCTGGCGCATGAAAGCGGCTATTCAGATTATACCGATGAATTGAATTTGCAGATCGCTGTTGCTGCTCAACCAACGCATGTGTGGACTCCATTTGAAATGCTAACTTTTGTGCACCAGGTTGATCCACCGGGAGCAGTGCGTAAATATGCAAGCACTAACTATATTGTATTAGGTGCGATCATTGAGGTTGTGACAGGAAAGCCGGTGGAAGAATTTTACAGGAGCAGATTCTTTGATCCTCTTAACCTGAAATCTATGTACCTGGCAATAAGAGAAAGTGATAAAGGACATGGCTCACTGGCATCCCCACACGATAATATCAGCCCGTTCAATCCTGTTTTTCAACAAACGGGCCAGCCCACTTTTCCTGATACAATAACTAACATTGTTCGCTTCCCGATCACTGCAATTGCATCCCTGGCATTTACAGGCGGAGGCATTGTTGCCAATGCAAAGGACGTTGCCGAGTGGGGCTCAGCACTTTTTAGCGGACGTGCAACAGGAAAGCCTGTAATTAATACAATGCTTGCATCTATTTCTCCTAACCCTGATGAAGATGGCGACAGGCTTGGATATGGGGTAATTCTTTCCAATAAGATCAGCGGCGTGTATGACTTCTATGGGCATGATGGAAATGCGCCGGGCTACCGTTCTATTATGTTTTACCAACCGGATAAAAAATTAACGATGGTAATATTAACCAACTATCATGGTGCAGATATATATGCAATAGCACGGGCCTTGTATGCTGCTATTCCTGATTTTAGTTGTGGCAATAAAGATGATAAAGTAAAAATCTGCTTTGAAAATAAAATTTTGTGCCTGCCCGTACAATCTGCTGCAGGTTTTATTAGCCGTGGCGCCTATCTGGGCTATTGCGTGGCAGAGCAACCAAATCTATTGACGCAATCTAACGATGGTCCGGCATCTAAATCAAAAATTTTATCTGTGAATGAACATCTCTTTGGAGCTTTTCCAAATCCTTTTATAAATGCCCTTTCTTTTTCGTTCACGGCAAAGGAATCCGGAAAAGTGACTCTTAAGTTATATGAACTTAGCGGCAAATTGGTGGCAACCGTTTTCAATGGACTTGTGCAAAAGGGTGCCTTTACAAAAGTGAATTTTGACGGAGGGCAGTTACCTGCAGGCATATACGTTAGCCGGCTTCAAAGTTCTTCTGGTTTTATAGAACAAAAGGTGATCAAAGGAAGATGATAAATTAAAACAGATCAAATGTCCTTACCTCGTTTCGATCATTAAATATTTATTAGAATGAAAACAATATTATTTAAGCAGTTAGCCGCGGCAAAAATTTTACTGATAAGCGCAATGGTATTGACACTTTTTTCCTGTAAAAAAACAGCAGTTCAATGTGAAGAATGGGAAGTAACAGAAGAAAAATTCGGCAACGGAGGTTGTATCGATTTAAGTTGTACCGGAGACCGAACTTTGCAATTAATTTTTTGTGAAGCCAGTTTGAAAGATGCGAAAACAGGAAATACAATAACTCTCAGCGAAGATCAATGCTGTAAAAGAACCAGGACTTTCAATCATTTTGTAAAAAAGATTTAAGGAATGCGAAAAGACATTTTCTTTGGGGGGTCTAATATTCGTTGTGTTTTTATCTGTTTGTTTACACGGCATTTGCCAGGGCTATGAAGATTCAGTAATGATCGCCCATAGTGTGCCATCCAAAATTGAACCCAAAAAAGGATTGTTTGGTTTATCAAAACCATCGTTTGGAAATTTCACGACATTGAGTGTAAGTAAAATGGATTCCGGTTTTTATAAAAAGAAAATAAAAGACAGTTCTTCACTTGACCTTGAGTTGGGCAATGGCGAAAACGATATGGATCATAGTAAGTACATGACCATTCAAAAAACAAAGTGGTACAAATTATTGCTTGCTTCGGACTCTGGTACAACAAATATAACTTTTGCCATAGCATCTGTTTCGAAGGAAAAGAGGCAAACCTTTTTAGGTAAAATGCTGAGTAAAAATGATGAAGGGAAAGATGAAGTTCTCAATTATTCAAGAGATGTTCCCGGATTTATTTCGGTAGCTGATAATTCTGCATCATGGGAATTTTTACTTGGAAATTTTTCAAGCGGTTCAAGGGCTGCCGGAGGATTTATGCCAGGTGCGTCGATTTCTTCCGGCTATCTAAAAAATGAAAATGATTCATTGCAGATGCAAATTTATTCTTCATTTTCAGCAGACCTTGTCTTAGTAAACCAACACGGTGAACACCTTGCAGCATTGAAGTTCACGCAAAAGCCATTAATTACCTGGATACGAAATGACCTGGATCAATCATACCGCAATGCCATTGCAGGTCTGTTTGCAGTAATCATTGCCATTAAAGATTATTAAAGAATGCTGATTGGCCCATGGTGTAAGAATTGCGTCTCAAAATGCACGGTAAACGAGTGTCTTAAATGGCTAATATTTATGCATAATATGTTTAATAAAATATCGATTTTACTGGGTGTGATCCTTATCTCCGTAACTTGTTTTTGTCAGGGTACAGAAAAGCCGGATATAACAGACATAGCAAAAATTACCTTTTTTAGCCCAGGTATTAGTTATGAAAAAAGAATTGGAAATTATCAGTCATTATATGGACAAATCTTTATGAACACTTCTTTCTTCCTGGGCTATTCGGAAGCTTTGGGAGTTACTTCAGGTATTCACTTAGATCCGGCGGCGACCTTACAATACAGATACTACTATAATGCAGTAACACGGGAAGCCAAAGACAAGAGAATAGAAATGAACAACCTGAATTATGTCAGTTTTATTCTAACAACAACGTTGATAACTGAAAAAATTAAATTAGTGGACTATACAGAAAAAGATCATCGGGATTTAAAGGAGCTTGGTATTGCCTGGGGATTTCAAAGAAACTATAAAAGCAGGTTTAGCCTGGACTTGAATGTTGGCGTTGGTTGTTTTTTTACCAGAACTATAACTATAGGTTCCGGGGGATTGGTAACCGAAAATATCGTGAAATTTACAACCTTAGGCCAGCTAAATCTTGGGTTCTGGTTAAATAAAAGGAAATAGAAATACCCCCGTTGTGAGCCATGTCTTTTTATTTTTAAATTCTTATTGCAATGAAACAATTTCCATACGTTCTTATCGCTTTCAGATTTCTATTAGCGCCGGTAATGTTATACCTCGGTTATTTTTATCACACACAATACGGGAGGCTAATCGTGCTTCTTTTATTTCTCGGGCTTCTTTCTGATGTGCTTGATGGAATTATTGCACGAAAACAAAACAGTTCCTCCGCAAAAATGCGCCGGCTGGATAGCCAGACAGACATGATATTCTGGCTCTCCGCAGGATTTACAGCATGGTTTATCTGGCCCCGGGTTATCGGCAACAATTCATTTGTAATATGGATCTTGCTTGGTATGGAAGCAGCCTGTTATGCGGTAAGCATTATTAAGTTTGGGCGGGAAACATGCACCCATGCATATCTATCAAAATTTTGGGGACTTACTTTGCTTGCCGCATTTACTGATCTGATACTTAATGGCAACGCAGGCTTTCTATTCTATTTCTGTCTTTTCTCCGGCATTGTTTCCCATCTCGACAGGATTTTAATTACACTTATTTTACCGAAATGGCAACACGATATTCCAAGCGCTTATCATGCTTATCTCATCCGAAAAGGAAAATCTTTTAAGAAATTTATTTTATTCAATTAAATAATGTTACGCGATAATAATTCTGAATTTTATGATCATTCATAAATATTTTTTGCAATAAATGTCTCTGCTGTCTCTTATTCAATATAGTTACTTCAGGCGCTATCAGAAGCTCGTAAATGAAAATCGATATCACGCAGATAAATGTCAGCAAAATGTTTTTCAGCAATTAATTAACAGCGCAAAAAATACTTCGTTTGGCAAAGAACACCAGTTTGAAAAAATAAAGACCTACAAGGATTTTATAAAACTTGTACCCGCAAGAGAATACGATGAAATAAAGCCCTATATACAAAAAATATTAGCCCGTGAAGAATCTGTATTGTGGCCAGGCCTGCCTTCGTTCTTTTCGAAAACGTCCGGCACTTCTGATGATCCAAAATACTTACCGGTAACAGATGACTTTCTCAGAAGTACACAATTTGCAGCGAGGTACATGCTTTGCAACTTGTCTGCACAGACAGACTATAAAAGGTTTCTGGGTAAAAGATTTTTTTATTTAACCGATCAGCAAAATTTTGAAGATGTAAATGGTTTCAGGTGCGGCGCCATCTCTGCAATAAAATCATCTTACATGCCCTGGTGGGCATCATATTTTTCGCTTCCCGGAGAAGAAGTAAATAATATAACTGCTCCGGCAAAAAAGATTGATACGATCATAGACAGTATTCAGCATTATGATATAAGAACCGCAGTCGCTTTACCGGTTTATCTTTCACATTTTCTAAAGCAGTTTGAGGTAAGGACCGGAAATAAATTCAAAAAGATTTTTCCAAATTTCAATGTCTTGTTTTTAAGCGGAATGAATTATGAACCCTACGAAAGCCTGTTGCGGCAGCATTTGGGAAATGATATCATTATCATGGAAAATTATTCAGCTACTGAAGGCAACTTTGCTTACCAGGCTGTTCCCGGTAAAAAAGGTATGGAGTTGATTTGTAACCAGGGAATTTTTTATGAGTTTATACCAATTGATGATATTGGCAAAGAACATCCATCACGCTTACCACTAAACGAAGTTGAAAAAGGAACGCCTTACAATATTGTTATTTCTGTAAATAACGGTTTATGGGCTTATAAGATGAATGATATTGTTGAGTTTATTTCAACGGAACCTTACAGGCTTGTGGTAAACGGAAGGCTCAAAGACATCTTTTCTCCATTTGGTGAACACATGTTGCCTATACAGGCCGAACAGGCCATTGCGGAAACATGCAGGCAAACTCATCAAACGCTCACTGACTTCATAATAGTTCCGGATTTTAGTTTTAAAAGTTATCGATATAAATGTTATGCTGAATTTGAAATTGAAATGAATGATAGCTTTGCTTTTTCAACCACCCTTCACAAACAACTTTGCAAAAACAATAGCAATTACCACGACCTTGTAAAAACAGGTGCCGTTACGATGCCCGAATTAATTGCTCTAAAAAAGAATTCTTCTGAAGTATTAACGGGCCAATCTAATTATTATGCGCAGCAAAAAACGACGCATTTAATAAGTGATAAAATCATTATTGCAAAATGGGAAAGTATATTAAGCCAGTTAATTACATGAAAAATTAACCCATAGGTGCAGATTTTGAAGAAGAAGCTGTAACTCATACACCTTTATTTGATACCTGAACGTTTACTTTGAGGCGTTTTCACTAATTTAATAAATCAATAATTAGCTTGCACTTGAAAAAAATAATCCGGCGTATGGTATTGGGCATTATATTGCTGGTCTTAGTATTGGTAATTTATTATGCATGGATTTCGCTCCCCATAATGACAGGTTTTGCCGCCAAGCAATTGTGTACCTGTACCTTCGTTTCCGGCAGGGATCAAAAAGATATAGAGTCAAATGAATTGGGCTTCTTCCCGGTAAAGTTTGTGAAAAATGTAGTTAACCTGCAGGATTCATCTGTTACTTCCACCATATTAGGAATGGCAAAGAAGATAGCCATCTATCGCAAAGGAATTGGTTGCACGCTTATTAATAATATCACGGAAGATCAATTGAAGTCACAAGTGTTTTCCATTCCGCCACCTCCAGCACTCTAATACCGATTCCATCGCTATGGCCATATGGTGATAAAATCGCCGATACTTTTCCCTTCAGCAATTAATAAGGATAAAATGAATGCGGCGGTTGACGAAGCATTTACAGAACCGAACCCAAAAAAATGGCAAAGAACCCGTGCAGTTGTGGTGCTTTATGAAGGTCAGCTTGTGGCTGAAAAATATGCGCCGGGTTATACGATGCATTCCAAAATGTATGGCTGGTCAATGGCAAAAAGTATTACCTCAGCTTTAATTGCCACCCTTGTAAAGCAAGGCAGGTTGGATGTTGGCCAGCTTGCGCCTGTGCCTGAATGGAAAAAACAAAGTGATCCACGCCACTTCATTACGCTTAAAAATTTATTACAGCAAACAAGCGGCCTTGACTTCCTGGAAAATTATACAAGGGCAAGCGATGTAACCAATATGCTTTATAAAAAAGATGATATGGCTGCTTACACGGCCGGACATACCCTTTCACAGGAGCCCGGGAGGGTTTTCAACTATTCCAGTGGAAACAGTAATATACTTTCCCGCATTATAAGGCGAACAGTGGGTGAAAAAGAGTATCCTGCCTATCCATACAATGCCTTGTTTTATAAAATCGGTATGTACCATACGTTAGTAGAACCGGATGCTTCGGGTACCTATGTGGGATCTTCTTATATCATGGCAACGGCACGAGACTATGCTCGCTTTGGTTTGCTGTATTTTAATGATGGTGTATGGAATGGCGAAAGGATACTTGCCCGAAGGCTGGGTCAAGCAAACTGCTACGCCGCCTGCATCCAATACATTAAAAAATTACGGGTACCAGTTTTGGTTGAATGGTTTCGATAAAGATCATCCTGACCAAATAAAATATCCTGACGTACCCAGGGATATGTATTATTGTGATGGATTCGGATACCAGTATATCTTCATTATTCCATCAAAAAAATTAGTGGTAGTCAGGTTGGGCCTTACTCTTGATAATTCTTTTGATGATAATGCTTTTTTGAAAAGCATTATTGAAAGCATTTCTTATTAAAAGCGAAATAAGATTTTTTTAAGAACTCAGGAAGCCTGCACTACTGCTTTATCTCAGGTATCGTTATTTTCTCAATACCAGCACCCCTGCATTGCTCATTGTACATCCCCACTTCTTTTTGAAGTTCGTTGTATTCATTTTTTAAAGGTTCCCATTGCCCGTTTAATACCGTGAGCCGTTCACGTGAGCCGGTCGTGACGAAGGGAGTGTTTATATCATTTTCGCCCTTTAGAAATATATAATCCGCACTGAGCATGTTTACAAAATTGATAACATCGTCATTGCTTTGTGATTTTGGTTGTACCAGTTTCTCTTCCCATTTGGTTAATTGTTTTACCAAAGATTTGCCTGTGTCAATTACCGCCTTATACTTGATCGTATCAATTAACAGGTCAGCCAGTTCGGTTATTTGCTTGCGCACCAAACGCATTTGGTTTACATCCTCATGTATCTCTTTTATTTTGCCATCAATTTCGGCAAGTATTTGTTGCTGCTGCGCATAATCGGCAGGCGTTGCATTAATGCGTGGATCAGCAAGCACGGTAAAGCTGGTCGTTCTTTCTTCCTTATCTTTTTTCAGGCGTGCCTGGTAAACACCCGGCGCTGCTTTACGGCCTTTGTAGCTACCCTCAATAAATACATCTTTTACCCCCGGCAAAGTAGTGTACCGCATATCCCACACAAAGCGGTTAAGTCCGGGTTTATTAGGCAATAGCGCATTTGCTTCCGGCCCGCCCGGGAACTTTGTAAACTTTTTATCGGGTTTCGTTGAATAGCTTCGTACCAATTGTCCTTTGTCATCGAGTATATCCAGTGTAAGCTGTATGGAATCCGGCTTTGCGGGAACCAGGTAATATATAGAAACTCCCGTAGGGGGATTGGTTCCTGCGCTTGAAACCGTGGGCGCCTCATCATCATCCTCTGGTGTGGCATCAAGAGCGCTGCTACCGGAAACACGATAGGCATCCTGTGGTTTTAATATTTCAAATTTTTTAGTGCTGTCGCCGCCGCTGAACTCCCTGAAGACATTCAGATCATCAAGTATCCAGAAAGCCCTGCCCATGGTGGCTGCAATAAGGTTTCCTTTGTGCACCTCGAGATCGGTAATGGGTGTTACCGGTAAATTCAATTGCTGGTGTTTCCACGTTTTGCCGCCATTGTAAGAAATATAAAATCCCGTTTCTGTACCCGCATATAAAAGATCCTTTTGCACATCATCTTCACGTACGCATCGTGTGAATGCCCCGTAAGGAATGCCATCGCTTATATTGGTCCATGTTTTTCCATAATTAGTAGTCTTATAAATTGCAGGAGCAAGATCATTAAATTTATAGCGCGTCGTAGCAATGTAAGCTGTTGCTTTATCAAAGGGAGAAATTTCAATACAGTTCACCAAACATTCACGGAGGCCTGCAGGCGTCACATTATTCCATGTTTTTCCGTCATCGCGGGTAAGGTACACGAGTCCATCATCACTACCGGTCCATATTACGCCTTTTTCAAGGGATGATTCTTTTACGTAAGCAATGGTAGCATAATTTTCCCCGCCTGCTCCTTCATTCGTGTAAGGCACACCACTTTGGCCCATCTTTGCCGTATCATGACGGGTAAGGTCAGGTGAAATAACCTCCCAGTTAATTCCTTTGTTGGCGGTGCGTAATAAAACATTCCCCGCATGATAAAAAATGTTGCGATCGTTGGGAGAATTTACAACGGGCGCATTCCAGTTGAAACGATATTTCATATCTTTTGGCTGTACTGACTGGTATTGTATCGGCGCCACCATTACGGGTTTGGTCTCCTGGTCTTCCTGGTCAAGATACTCAATGGTACCCTGGTAACTTCCGCCCATTACATACCTTGGATTATCCGGGTCAAAGGCAATGAAAGCACTCTCACTTCCCGCAGAAAAAGTCCAGTTACGATCTCCAATGCTACCGCCTGCAAGGTTACGGCTCGCGATCATTACGGAACCGTCGTCCTGTTGGCCACCATACACATAATAAGGAAAACGGTTGTCGGCAATTACCCGGTAAAACTGGCCGGTTGGCTGGTTATTTTCAGTTGTCCATGTGGCGCCGGCATTAAAGCTTATTGCTGCACCCCCATCATTGGAAATGATCATGTTCTTATCATTCTTTGGATTAATCCACATCTGGTGATAATCTCCATGTGTGCCATGGATACTGCTCCATGTTTTGCCTCCATCAATAGATTGCAAACCGGGAGAGTTGAAAACATAAACGGTGTTTTCGTTTTGAGGATCTACCGTAAGTTCTATATAATACCAGGCTCTTTGCACCAGCCGGTGATCTTTGCTCACACGATCCCAGCTTTTGCCGGCATCGTTGCTGGCAAATAATCCACCCTCTTCCTTCTGTGAATCTCCTTCTACTAATGCATACAATTTTTCAGGATTGGAGCGGGAGACACCAATGGCCATCTTACCTTTTTCTTTGGGCAAGCCTTTCTCAATTCTTTTCCATGTTTCACCGGCATCTGTAGATTTATACATGCCGCTTCCTTTGCCACCGCTTCTTATTTCCCAGGGTGTACGTTGATGGTCCCACATCGCGGCATATAAAATTCTCGGGTTCGTCATATCCATGCTCAGGTCAGCGCAACCAGTATGCTCATCCACATACAAAACTTTTTTCCAGGTGGTACCGCCATCAACAGACTTATAAACGCCGCGCTCTTCAGTTGGGCCATACAAGGCACCCTGCGCAGCAACATATACAATCTCGGGATTGTCAGGCTGAATGCAGATCGATGCAATGTGGCGGGTGAGGTCGAGTCCCATTTTACTCCAGGTTTTACCGGCATCTGTTGATTTATATACACCATCACCATACGAAGCCATCACTCCGCGTACGGCGTGTTCGCCCATCCCAACATAAACTACGTTAGGATCGGTTTCGCACACTGCCACGGCGCCTACGGAACCTGTTTTAAAAAAGCCATCCGAAATATTTTGCCAGGTGTTTCCGGCATCAGTCGTTTTCCATACACCGCCGCCCGTTGTACCCATATAATAAACAAGCGGGTCATCTGCCACACCAGTGGCAGTTACTGAGCGGCCACCCCGGAATGGCCCAATGTTTCGCCATTTTAAATTTCTATAGGCCGAATCGATAACCTCAGGTGATGCCACAGCGACTAACGGCTGTGTTTCCTTTTTCTTCCCGGGCTTCTGTTGTGCGAATGAACTGCTTATGAAAATAAGACAGGCGAGAACCGATACTAACTTTATCATGAATAAATTTTAGAATTAAGATTTGAAGATAAGAAGATAAGAAACACAGTAGCTAAAATCGGAAAGACTTACAGACACCGGCAAACTCTTACAAATGTATTTATGACATTTTACTATTAATTTATTATTAATCCCTTGGATAAAAATTTTGTTAACCTGGATTAATAAAAAAAGGTAAAGAATTTTTATCTTGGAGTACGGGTTTTATATCCGGCCTTTATTTTGGAAATCATGAAGCGGGTTTATGGGAATCCCTTCAAGGTACTTTTGCCTAAACGTGTATGAGGTTAAAAGCCTGCTCACAAGAGCAGGTGTCATAATCACTTGTAACCAAAACTATTTAGAGCATGATGACCAACAGCAAAATCGGCAGGATGTTCACCACTAAAACCTGGCACGATCTCCACACACAAAGTTTATCATATGGACAACGCGTTGCCGACAAGGTGGCCAGGCTAATAGGCTCATGGAGGTTCATCGTGTTACAATCGGTATTTGTAGCGTGTTGGATGCTATTTAATTTTGCTGCCTTTGTGAATCACTGGGACGCCTACCCTTTTGTATTACTTAACTTTCTTTTTTCTGCCCAGGCGGCTTATGTAGCACCCATTATCATGATGTCGCAAAACAGGCAAAGTGAACGCGACCGGGTCCAGGCGCAAAAAGATTACCAGACAAATACCGAGGCAAAAATAGAAATTGAAGAATTGCAAATATTGCTTAAATCGATTGAACTTGAAAAACTTGACAGGATCATAGAGATGTTGAAGGAGATGAAAAGATAATGCGCCTTGTTTAGTACGCATCGACGACAAATTATAGAAGCCTTATGGGAATAACTCTTGTTTAGATGTAAATCATATCCGGCTTAAGGGTCTTAAAATATTTCGGATTTAAAGATTTACGCGCCACAAGGTCCACTTTGTGACCGAGAATCTTTTGGAGCTCATCCTCGAGGTCAATAATGCGCATGCCAACCTGGTCAGAAAATTCTACCATCACCTCAATAGCTTCATCATTCCCTCCGGTGGTATCGGAAGTATGGGAGCCGAACAAGGCAAGAGACTTAAATCCATATCTTTTTTGAAGAGAGGATTTAGCCAATTGTAATTTCTCCACGATTTGACTTTTATCGATCATATGATAAAGATAATTTTTTAATCTTCCCGCAATAAATGGATTTTGTAACTCTTCTGTTCCGTTTACCGGCCTATATTGCCATTCACATAAACAAAAATAAGATTTGGTTTTCATTATTATTTTTGTAGTTCAACTTCACTGGCTTTTTTATTCAAGGCAACTTCAACTGAAAAATTATTGAACCGGCGCCAGCCCGGTTTCAGAAAGTCATTTATTTATACTAAAACAATTACAATGAAAAAGTTACCCGCTTTACTTCTTTATGCTTTTGCCTGTGTTACCATTGCCGGTTCCTGCATGCACAACGATCATGATACGAGTATCAGCTATAAAGAGACAGAAGATTACTATTCCATGAAAGCCTATTTCAGTAAAAGCAACACAGGAAAAGTTGAAAGATACATGGACAACCAGGTGGGCAGTCGAAGTCATATGTCATTCAAAAACTCCCGGATTGACGGCACGATCGGTCTCGATGATCATACAAAATTTTACATAAAAAAATACCCGGGTTACCTTGAAATAAAACTTGATAAGGATGCAAACTCATATGAGAGTTATGATGAGATAAAATCGATGTGCCAGGGAATAAAGAAAGTATTAACGCAATAAAGATAACTTATGAAACAAGTAACGACAACTTTGATTGTTTTAATATTAATGACCTTCGGAGTAAAAACAAGTGCTCAACCCGGCCAGGATGTATCGGCAACCATTTTGCATCTTGACAGCACTTTCTGGAAGGCATACAATACATGTGATGCCGCGCAGTTGAAAAACTTTATAGCAGATAATGTTGAGTTCTATCACGATAAAGGAGGCATCACTACGGGCGCATCGGCGCTTATTGAATCTATCAGGAAAAATTTATGCGGGGGCAATGGCTACCGGTTGAGGCGCGAGGCAGTGGCAGGCTCCGTGAAAGTGTATCCCATGGAAAATAATAATGAAATATATGGAGCCGTTATTTCTGGTGAGCATGTATTTTATGTAACGGCAAAGGGCAAACCCGAATACCTCGATGGCCAGGCCAACTTTACACACTTATGGCTGCTAAAAAACGGAGAGTGGAAAATGACCCGCATACTTAGTTATAATCATCACCCGGCAGAATACAAAAACACGAGAAAAGAAATTGAACTACCTGCAAAACAACTGGAAACGCTCGCGGGCACTTACAAAAGTGCGCAATCAGGTACGATGAATATTGTAGTAGAAAACAACGTCCTCATACTACAGGGCGGCAACAACAGGTACATGCTTTATCCTTTAAGTGACACCTTATTTTTTACAAAGGAACGCGACCTCACATTTGAATTTATTAAAGACGCAGCAGGTATCCCGGTTAAGATGGTTGTAAATGAGCATGGAGCTAAAGTGGATGAATTGATGTTTGAAAAGTAAAATTTTTTATTCGTCTTTACTTCGGTTAAATTTTATTGTATGCTACAGCATTGACCAGCGTTACTTTCGCCTTGTGGGTACCATTTCAATAAATTTTATCGCGGTCCATGTCATTGATTATTTATAGTTTTAAGGCTCAGGTAAGATTTGCATAAAGCCTTCACATAAAATAATTTCAACCCATGACTCCCGAAAGACTGCAGCAGGTAATCAACAAAATGTTTGAAAGCATAACTGCTCAAATACCAGATTATAAAAGCAGTGACGCCGATTGGAATATTTCTTCAGGGAATACGGCTGTTTGCATTATAGACGATGCAGGAAATATTTATGGAAAAATATGGGGCGATGATAAAGTAAGAGGCCGCAGCTTTTATGATGTCGCGTATCGTAAAGCCTCACAGGTATGGATAACCGGCTATAAGACCGGCGAATACGAAAGGCTGGTATTTACTGACAAGCTGAATTATGTGGATTTTGGAATAGAACTGCCCGATCTTATGGGCTGGGAGGGTGGCCAGCCCATTCAACTGGATGCTGAAACCCGCATCTCCTGTGGGTTTAGCGGCTTTCAGGGTGTTAATGATCTCGCCATTGTAAAACGGGCTGCCGATGAAGCAATGGTATGATTTCCAAAATTGATTGCTAAAACTGATTTTCGAAAAAGTGCTTGCTTTTATCATCAGTTTCATTTTAGCAGTGTAACCTGTACGACTAATTTCAAAAGAAAATTTCTTCGATCTGAAAACTTATCGTAATATTGCGTTTAGAATGGGAGCGACAAAATCATACGAGTTTAGTGTAAAGGAAAATAAGCTTGCAAAAGTTGCAAAGGCTTTAGCACATCCCGCGCGAATTGCTATTTTAAATTTATTGGCAAAACGGCAAACCTGTGTATGCGGGGACATAGTGGATGAATTACCGCTCTCCCAGAGTACCGTTTCGCAACACCTGAAGGAATTGAAAGATGCAGGGTTGATAACCGGTGAAATAGACGGCGCCAAAGTTTGCTACTGTATAGATGCGAAAGAATGGAAAGCCGCCCAGGCTGTATTAAATCAAATGTTTGAAACATATAAGGGTGGGAGCAATTGTTGCTGACCTTTTTTTTGAAAATAATCATCGTAATATTTCGATAACTTAAAATATAAATTCAATGGAAACTCAGGACAATGTAAAAGAAATGGTAAGGCAGAAATATGCTGAAATTGCTTTACAGGATAAAGACACCAATGCGGCATCGTGCTGTGGTGCCGGTGGTTGCAGCACCGAAGTATACAACATCATGGCAGATGATTATACAACTCTTGAAGGGTATAATCCTGACGCTGATTTGGGATTAGGGTGTGGCCTTCCTACGCAATTTGCAAAAATCAAACAAGGAGATGTAGTCATCGACTTAGGTAGTGGCGCGGGTAATGATGCATTCATAGCGAGACACGAAACCGGTGAAGCAGGAAAAGTTATTGGTATTGACTTTACACCTGCGATGATTGACAGGGCAAGGCAAAATGCGGAAGTAAGGGGATTTAATAATGTGGAGTTCAGGCAGGGAGATATAGAAAAAATGCCGGTTACTGCAAACACTGCGGATGTAATCGTCAGCAATTGCGTATTGAACCTGGTGCCAGATAAAGATGCGGTAATTAAAGAAATATACAGGGTGCTAAAGCCGGGCGGTCACTTCTCCATTTCCGACATTGTGCTGGAAGGAGAATTGCCAAATCAAATAAAAGAGGCGGCGGAAATGTATGCCGGTTGCGTTGCGGGTGCTATTCAAAAGCAGGTATATTTAGAATTGATAGAAGCAAACGGTTTTAAAAAAATCACCATTCAAAAGGATAAAGCTATCATCGTTCCCGATGACATTTTGAGTAACTACTTATCACCAGAACAAATGGCGGCATTCAAACAATCGGGTACAGGCATCAGGAGCATAACCGTATATGCAGAAAAGCCGCTGGCTGAAAAAGCTTGTTGTGACAGCAATTGTTGTAACTAAAATTAGTTTCATGCACATTGAAAAAGCCACGGATGAAAAGCGCAGTGAAATAATTGAATTGCTACAATCACAGAAACTGCCATCAGAAGACTTGCCTTCCGTGCTCTGTGATTTTTATACTGCCATTGAGGATGGAAAAGTAATTGGATTGATCGGCATGGAACGATATGGCCACGATGGTTTACTGAGATCGATGGTCGTTCACCCTGATTACAGGAACAAAAAAATTGCGAAAGCGCTTGTAAAGGCAATTGAAGAAACGGCAGCCCTTTCGGGTGTTAGTTTGATGTTTCTTTTAACAGAGACGGCCGAAAAATATTTTGAAAAAAAAGGATATGATGTAATAACGAGGGACGAGGTTCCCGATGAGATAAAGGCATCTGCAGAGTTTAGCCATGTATGTCCTGTAAGTGCCACTGTAATGAGAAAATACATTCGACTACTTTCACCGGCTCCCGCCAATTAAATAAATTTTTTAATGAATCACTCAGAGCAATTGGTTAGGCTATGGAAAGAAGGCAGATCAAGATTTTCGAATCTTCTTCCTGCTATAACTGAAGCCGACTTGAAAAAGAGATTGGGAGATGCTCCCAATTCGGTCGGTTTTCTGATACGGCATATTGGGGATGTGGAGCTTTTGTTTTCAAAGAATGTATTTAAGTTAGAAGGCGTTCAGGTACATGCAAAAACAGTGATTGCACAAAAAGATATGGGAGAATGGACAAATCTCCCGGAAGTACTGGCATATCAACAAACGGCATTTGAAACGTTGCAGAAAGCTATCGGGGCGCAAACAGATGGTTCCTGGGAACAAATAATAACTACCAAAGAGTTTGGGACAAAAACAATGGCAGAGGCTTTAGGACGAATTACAACACATACTGCTTACCATGCAGGACAATTAGCTATCATTTTAAAATACGGTAAATAAGATTATGTCAGCAAACAACCATGTCCTGGCAAACGAAAAGAAGAAATTAAGTTTCTTAGACAGGTACTTGACCTTGTGGATATTTTTAGCAATGGGTGTAGGTTTAGGGATTGGTTACTTCTTTCCATCATCTTCAAACTTTATCAATTCATTTTCTTCCGGCACCACAAATATTCCCCTGGCAATAGGTTTAATACTGATGATGTATCCGCCATTTGCAAAGGTGAAGTATGAAAAACTAAAGGAAGTATTTAAGAATACGAGGGTTTTAGGAATGTCCTTATTGCTTAATTGGGTCATTGGCCCCATTCTCATGTTCATCCTGGCAATTGTTTTTTTGCATGGATATCCTCACTACATGACAGGCCTTATCCTTATTGGCCTGGCCCGGTGTATTGCGATGGTAATTGTATGGAACGAACTGGCAGAAGGCAACAGGGAATATGCAGCAGGCCTGGTTGCTTTGAACAGCATCTTCCAGGTATTGTTGTACAGCATTTATGCTTACCTGTTTGTAACCGTGTTCCCGCCATTGTTTGGCATTACAGGTTCTGTGGTTGATATCACCATAGGGCAAATTGCAAAAACCGTTGCCATATACCTGGGAATCCCTTTTGTAGCGGGTTTGGCTACCCGTATTGTTTTAAGAAAAGCGAAAGGGGACGACTGGTATCAAAATAAATTCATCCCTTTTATTTCCCCGATAACATTAATTGCATTGCTCTTTACCATCGTTATAATGTTTAGCCTGAAAGGTGAACTCATCGTGCAAATACCTTTCGATGTGGTACGAATAGCCATTCCATTACTAATCTACTTTATCATAATGTTCTTCGTGAGCTTCTTTATTGGTAAGAAGATGGGAGCAGACTATTCTATCAATACATCCATTGCGTTTACAGCAGCAGGGAACAATTTCGAATTAGCTATAGCAGTTGCTATTGGTGTATTCGGTATCAATAGCGGAGAGGCATTCGCCGGTGTTATAGGTCCTTTGGTTGAAGTGCCGGCATTGATTTCATTAGTGAACGTCGCTTTTTGGCTTAGAAGGAAATACTATCCAAAGCAAAAATTTCAAAACGCTTAAATTTATCCAAATGAGAATTGCACTCTTTAGCGATATACATGCAAATCTTCCCGCCCTGGAAGCCTGTTTAAAAAACATAGACGAACAAAAGCCCGATGCCGTTTACTGCCTTGGCGACCTGGTGGGCTATAACATTTGGCCAAATGAAGTAATTAATGAAATCCGCAAAAGAGGTATTCCAACCATTGCCGGTAACTACGACCAGGGTATAGGCTTACTAAGTGACGAATGCGGTTGTGCCTATAAAACGGAACCGGAAAAGGAAATGGGTAAAATTTCAATTTCCTTTACCAACTCTATCGTAAAGGCGGAAGAGAGAAAATATTTAAGAACATTACCTGCACACATTAAAATAGAATTTCAGTTGAATAATGACAAGCTCAATTTGCTGTTAGTTCATGGCAGCCCGAGAAAGATAAATGAATATTTATTTGAAGACAGGGATGAAAAAAGTTTATTAAGAATCATGGAAGGTGCTGATGCGGACATTATGTGCTTCGGGCATACCCACAAACCATATCACAGGATATTACCAATAGTCGAGGATGAAAACACTCGCTATCGCCACGCAATCAATATTGGCTCGGTGGGTAAGCCAAAAGACAGCAATCCAAAAGGCTGCTATGTAATGGTAACCATCACAGAAGAAAGTTCAATCACAAATAAAGATGCCGTAAAGGTCGAATTTATACGGTTTGATTATGACGTGGAAAAAGCGGCAAAAGCCGTCGAAGAAAGTCCGCTGCCAAATGAATATGCGAATATGTTGAGAAAGGGAATATGAGTAATAAGTTGCGGATGCGCCGGCACACCGAATACCGTGTCAACGATTCCTTTTCTAATGCTGCCTGTAAAAAGTTCCACAGTAATTCACTGGTAAATAACCCGTTTTACAGTTTGCCCGCTGACAGCTAATCAATACTTTTACAGCCTAACTGTTACTTATGTTGAGAAGGGCCGGCAACGATCGTTTAGCTTACATTACCTCACATATTGTGATATGGATATTGCTATCTGTCACAGCTACGGTAACAGCGCAGCAAAAGTCCGATCCCCCCAAAAACTTTCCTTTACAAACAACCATCTACCTGCATTTGCCGGATCATCACGATACCGCATTTCAATCTGCAGGCGGCTCGCAAGTTTCTCATAGCAATCACAATTTGAATAATCAGTGGACCGCCAAAATTCATGCTCCTTTTGCAGGCAACAAAAGCGAACCCGCAAAAAAATATTCCATTGATGGCATCATCACGCTCACTATACAAACCACGCCAACCACCTGTGGGTATTCCAATGGAAGTATCATAATCACTGCTGCAGGAGGTACTGCGCCTTACTTGTTTTCAGCAACAATCGCCGGATCAACATTCACCCAAAATACGGGCAATTTCCAAAATCTCACGGCAGGATCTTACCAGTTCGATATAACAGATGCCAATGGGCAGACTGCATCAACAGTTGTAGACTTGCCGAATACTTTTGCGCCCCCTTCCGTTTCGATAGGTGCCTACCTGAATCCATCAGGTTGCGCAACCTTCGATGGCGGACTTACCTTAACGGCAAGTGGTGGCACTCCGCCTTATTCCTATAGCCTTGATAATGCCAATTATCAAACCAGTAACGTTTTTACAGGCCTGTCGCAGGGATTATACCTTGCTTTTGCCAGGGATGCCAACGGATGCATTCGCCAGACTTTTGGAAATTTTCTCAGCGGCAACAATAGTGCCTGTTTCGGAGTTGGCTTAACCTATTCTTATTATTCCTGCAATAACAACGGAATCATAACGATTCCCCAGGTTGCCTTTGGAGTACCTCCCTACCAATACTCTTTGGATGGCATGAATTACCAGGACGACAATAATTTTTACAATCTTGGCTCAGGCTTTCAGCATGTGTATTTAAAAGATGCCGCCGGAGTTGTTAACGTATATACCATAACCATATTCCAATATTGTGCGCTCGATATTTCTGCAACAGTTACAGATGCAAGCTGCGGCAGCAATAATGGACAATTGACGGCAAGTGCTGCCAGTGGTGCAGCCCCTTACACGTACTCGTTAGATGGCGTTAATTTTCAAAACAGCAATACTTTTACCGGACTTGCTCCCGGTAACTATACCCTCACCGTTAAAGATGTGAATGGAGAAACTGCTTCTGTTGATGCATTTATTGCAACAGGCTGCCCCACTGTGACGGCAATCGCTACCGATGAAACATGCAGCCAGAAAAACGGCACCATTGTATCAACCGGCGCCGGTGGTACCCTGCCATATAGGTTTTCAATTGATGGGATCAACTTTCAAAACAGCAATACTTTTACCGGCCTTGCCGCCGGCAGCTATACCATTACCATAAAGGACGCAGCAGGTTTCACATCCACAACCCCTGTTACTGTAAACGGCAATTGTTTATTGGTAAACATAAATATTACAAACGCAATATGCAGCAATTCAAATGGCAGCATAAGCATATCGGCAACTAACGGTACTGCACCCTACCAGTTTTCGATTGATGGTATTAACTTCCAGGATGGCAATTTATTTACGGGCCTTGCCGCCGGCGATTATACCATTTCTATAAAAGACGCCACCAATGCACAAAAAGATTCTGTCGTTACCATAACAGATACTCCTGCACCAAAGGCAAGCCTGGCAGTAACACAGGCCTCATGTACAAATACCAATGGCTCTATAACCATTACAGGCACCGGCGGCACAGCCCCGCTTCAATACAGTATAGATGGTTTAAATTTTCAGAACAACAATGTTTTCAATAGTCTTGATTCAGGTATTTATGTTGGATACGTTCAAGACGCAAATGGATGCACGGGGACAGATACAATCCAGCTAACGGCCTTGCCTACCCCGGTAGTTTTTATCGGCAATGATACTTCGCTCTGCAATGGCCAGACCATTACGCTTGCAGCACCCCGGGCTCCGGGATATACCTACTTATGGCAGGATAATTCAACAGCCTATAATAATGTCGTAAGCAAACCCGGAACCTATTATGTCGACGTTACAAACCAGTTTAATTGTTCGGCATCAGATACGATCAGCATTACATACAAATCGCTGCCCCTCATTTCCCTTGGCAGTGACACCGCCATTTGCAGCACGCAGCACCTGGTGTTAAATGCATTCTACCCCCAGTCAACTTATCTCTGGCAGGATGGTTCTGCCTCTCCAAATTTTGATGTATCCCGGGCAGGAACCTACACGGTTAAGGTTACCAACACTTGCGGCGTTACCAATGCTTCTGCTACAGTAAGTGTAAAAAACTGCGCATGCAAGTTCTATATACCTACCGCGTTCACTCCGGATAAAGATGGGAAAAATGATATCTTCAAACCGGGATACCAATGCCTTTTCAGTAACTATGAAATGAAGTTGTATAACAGGTTTGGCCAACTATTGTTTACTTCACAAGATCCTGCAAGAGGGTGGGATGGATCATTTAAGAATAAACAACAACCCATCGGCGTGTATGTGTATGAAGTGGTTTATAAAGACAATATCACCGGCAAACCAGGGCACCTAAAAGGCACTGTAACTTTGCTGCGCTAAGAAAGTAAAGATCTATCGATGCAATATTTTTTGAAGGGAAAATAAGAATCAAATAATCTCACCTCTTACTTCGCAGCACTTAACCTTATTACTTCTCCTCCACCTGCAGGCAGCTCAAGCGTCAGCTTGGTTTGTGCATTCACCTCCTTTGTTTCCTTTACCAGCAGGTTGGGATTGTTCACCGCATCAGGGCCATCCTTATAAATTTCAGCCAGGTAATTACCCGCAGGAAGAAAATTAAACGGGATAGTAACTGTTCTTGCGGTATTGTTATTTATGGTACCCACATACCAGTCCGTTCCCTTCCTTCTTGCTATAGAAATCCATTGCCCCACTTCAGCACCCGGCACAACGGTTTCGTCCCATACGGTAGGTATTTTGCAAAGAAGATCAAAGCCATCCTGTCCTTCGTATGCTTCCGGCTCATCGCACACCATCGACATATGATTTTCCAAAACGATGTACATCGCCAGCATGTGGCAACGGGTACCCAGCACGTGAGGTCGTAAAGTGGTTACTTTAAAATGATCTGCCGGTGCGGCCCTGAAGCCACCCAGGTGATAATCAGTGCAACCGGCAAGCCCGCGTGTAAAAGGAATATTGATGTCATCATCAGGCGTAATAAGGTTACCCCACTTATCATTCTCATAATTCAAGGTGCCCTCACGGGTTGATTCATTAGGATACGTTCGGCTCAGCCCTGTTGGCTTATAAGCTCCGTGAAACTGTATTTCCAAATGATGTGCTGCTGCTTTCTGCAATATCTCTTCCTGTATCCTTACCATCTCCTGGTCATCCCGGTCCATAAAGTCAACCATCATTCCCTCAATGCCCCATTTCTCAAACAAGGCAAAAGCGGTATCAAGCTTTGGATAGAGCGCCTGCCAGTGCACCCAGAAACGCAGCCTTACTCCTTTGGTTTTCGCATAATCGCTTAGTGCCTGTATGTCCAGTCCCGGCCGTGGTTTCGTTACATCCGTATGAGGGCCGGGAGCATATTGTTCGCCATCGTTCTGGTACCAGGCTACCTGCCGGTAACCAATCACCGTATGGTATTCAATGCCGTTCCGGGCACAGAAATCAATATAATATTTTTCAAAATCAAAGTTCTCGCCCGGCTCCCAGGTAGTGTCGGGCGATATATCACCGTTCCACCAATGGAAGGTTGCCTTGCCCGGTTTCAGCCAGATCAGTCTGCTATTTTACACGGATCAGCAAGGTTGGTGAGAATATTGGATTCTATCAATGCACCTGCACGATCGCTGATCATCATCACCCGCCACGGCGTATGATGCGGCAAGCTGGCCTTTACCTTTACTTCCTTCTGGCCGGGCAATGGGCTCAATTGACTGGTAAGTATTCCGTTTCGCTTTATAAGCGACATGCCTGCATAATCTACCAGATTTGCTTCCGTAATTGCCATGTATATTTTGCGCGGAAATTCAAAAAGAGCCGGCATGTCCATTAATGTATCATTCTTAATATCCTGCAAGGGCATCACGTTGTACAGGTGCTCGTGAGAAGTAGTAAAGTTTTCAAGAAAAGCCACTCTTGCTGTGGGGTTACCTGCAAGATTGAAACTCGTATTTTCATCGGTAAGTACATAATCAGGCCAGTTCTTTTGCCCCGGGAATTCATAACGAAAACCAATACCATCATTGAATACCCGAACCCTTACATTGATCAGTCTTTTCTTACCGGTACTTTCCTGCAAGGGAATAAAAGCTTCCCTGTAAGCGTCATGCACCTTATTCGTTTTGCCTTCCGGCAAAGTATAATCTTCAATACCATCGGTAACGGCTACACGACCCGTTTTAATATCGTTGCCAAAAAAATCATTGCCTGTAAATGTGAGCCCGAGCTTACTATTCGCAATCAAACTTTTATTTTTATAAGCAACTGAATACCCGGGATGGCCGGCCGCAATGGCAAATGTAAAGGTGAGTTGTCTGTCGGGAGATGAAACGTTTATCTTCTTTTGCGCAAAGAGAAAGTTAACGCAGGCAATTAATACAATAGTTAAGGATGTTTTCTTCGCGATCATAGCAATCTGATTTTATAACAATGTTACATTAAAAAATAATTGGCTGCTTTCTGCAGGGAGATGGTCTTGATTTTTTTATTTTGTATCAAAACATGTGGAAAGAATAGAAATTTCAAACAAAGAAAAAGTAAAAGAAAATAAAGCCGCAAAGCCTTCACCCAAAACAAACTTTATGTTATGAAACAGCAGCACTCAGCAACCACCCAAAACTCAAAAATCATCAATGCCTCTCCCGAAAAAATCTATTGCGCATTCACGGATCCAAAAGCTTTAGAAACATGGCTCGCCCCGGGCGATATGACTGGTAAAGTCCACAATTTCGACTTACGGGTTGGCGGAGGATACCAGATGTCACTCTTCTATCCTTCAACAGAAAAAGAAAACAGGGGCAAGACCACCGCCAAAGAAGACCGGTTCACTGCACGGTTCACAGAGCTTATGCCGAACAAAAGAATGGTGCAGTCGATAAAGTTTGAATCTTCCGATCCTGCATTTTCAGGAGAAATGATCATGGCGACCACATTTGAACCAATAGAAAACGGAACACGGGTTACTATTACATTCAGGAATATTCCGCAGGGCATACGGCCGGAAGATAATGAGAAAGGCACTGAGCAATCACTGGAGAAACTGGCCCACTATATAGAGTGAGAATTTGTTATTGATGATAAGCCTGTAAATCTTTTAATGCCGGCTAAATTTTTCCTGCTTAACTTTAATTATACTCACACAATTATTGTCCTTACATCACTCCTATGGCTAAAATCTTAGTAATCGATGATGACAAGCCTATACTTGAAGTAGTGCAAACTATACTCACCAATGAAGGATATGATGTTGAAACGATTTCCGACTGGCCCGGAGTTTACGATAAAATCAAATCGTGCAAACCCGACCTGGTCATTCTTGATATTTTTATTTCAGGGTCTGATGGAAGGGTTATTTGTAAAGAATTAAAAAAATCCAAAGCAACTGTAAATATCCCCGTAATCCTTTTCTCCGCAACTAACCGGTTAGAATCTTACACGAAAGATAGCAATGCGCAGGGGTATTTAAAAAAGCCATTCGAGGCAACAGACCTCCTGGAGATAGTAAGAGAAAATTTATAGCCACATCATTACGCTGGTAAAGGACAGTTTCATCGCAACTCCGTGTTCAATACTTGTTCCTTTAGCTGACAGACTATTGCTGTGTATTCATTATTGAAGTAGGCATGGCGCCTGGTTCTTTCAACCTGTTTTGTGTTTTTGCCATTATATCTTATTATTTTTTTAACGTTGACAACCCCCTGGCAGAACACGTTGCATAGTAAGTGGCAAAGATTACTGTCCGAACCTGCGTGTTTTTAAATTTTTTTTTACCTTGTGCATCCATCACAAACCCCCAATTTATGAAACAATTCCACCTATCCCGTCTATTGCTATGCCTGTTTCTTTTCCAGGGTGCGCTTTCCTACGCACAAGTCGACCTTCCTTATACACTTACGTTTTCTTCTGACGATGCCACGAATTGGACTGATGGTATTGCAGAGGATGGGCAAGGAGGCGCAGCCGACATTAATGGTCTCGACCTGCAGATATACTCAGCGTCCGCCGATCATACGACGCTCTTTCCCGGCTCCACCATTATTTGGCATGATAATAATTATTTAGGTTCTTCAACTCCCGGTTATACGGGTATTACCTCGGGGCCTGATGTGCCAGCCACCAATAATGGGATACCCGCAATGGTTATCAAGAGCGCTTCTGCCGCTGTTAACTTTTCCCTACAATCTATCCAGTTGTACGATTGGGGTTATGATAACGTCATCACCATTGAGACCTACGATAACAGTGTGCTTGTAGGTTCCGTCGATTTTACACCTGATCCTTCCTTTTTTCCGCTTACGATTTCCCAGTCGGACCTGTTGGTTCCTGCTTTTTTCAATAACGTAGATGAAGTACGCTTCTTTCCAAAAGCGCCCAATCCTGTATTCAATTTAAGTATGAATAATATTTCGCTTGCAGTGGCTGCAGGAGCGGTGCCTGTTACCTTTACCAGTGTAAGGGCCACTCAGCAAAATAAAAATATAGACATAGAATGGAAAGTAGAGAACGAGAGCGGCATTATACAATACGATGTAGAAAGATCTGCAAACGGGCAGTCATTCCAAAGCATTGGCACCCTCAAGGCCGGCACTGGTTACGGGGGCACGGCCACCTACCACTGGCTCGATGAAAATGTACTGCGGGGCAATGTTTTTTACCGGATAAAAACAACCGACATTAATGGTAAGAAAGCTTACACATCCGTTATAAAAATGTATAGCGGGCATACAAACCCCGCACTGATCATCTATCCCAACCCGTCCCCGACGGGTATTGTGCACCTGCAGATGAACGATATGCCTGCCGGAACCTACTATACAAAACTGCTTAACAGTGCAGGAAAAACAATGCTAATGAAATCCGTAATACACCCGGGAGGCAATAGCAATGAAGCATTCAATTTTAGTAATCTTCCAAAAGGTATATATATACTGGAAGTGGTCCACCCGGATCATACCAGGTCGAAGAGTACCATTGTGTATTAAAATTTTAGCAGCGATTAGTACCACGTTGCAGCGGCCACAAAAAAATGTTTGTGGCTGCTGTTTAAGATTAGCAGAGTGTAATTGACCAGGTATATAAAACAAAAAGACCTGCCTTATTAAAGACAGGCCTTCCTGGCATATAGCATCTAATGATTTATTTTATAAATACCGAAACAGAATACGCGGTACTATTGCCTGCGACCTGCAAGCTGTAAATACCGGTATTAATGGATTGTGGCAATTGGATTTCTTTACCCTGCAAGGCAGTTCTGTTATCTATGCTGCTGCTGAACACTTGCCGGCCCCGGGTATCAAGTAACCTTATTTCATATATGCCTGCTGTAAGGTTTTGCAATTGAAGACCGAGCACATGGCCGATAACCGGGTTCGGTGACACTTTTACAACTCCAGTCCTGGTACCGAAATTCACTTTTACAACGGTGCTGAAAGTGAACTCCCCGTTTTTATCAATCATCTTTAAGCGGTAATAATTGTAACCCGCTATTGGCTTGGTATCAGCCCAACTATAATTTAATGAACGTGAGCTGTTCCCGGCGGCTACCGTGCCGGCTTTTGAATATGTTACACCATCCTGGCTTTTTTCCACTTCATACTTATCTACATTTATTTCACCTGCAGTTACCCACTGCACTTCTATCTCATTTTTTATTTGCAGTGCCTTTATAGATGTAAGCGTAAGAGGTAAAGGATTTAATGACTTCACTATTACATTGTAATCTTGCGTTTCGCCATAATCCTCATCGGTGCAGCCGTCAAAGTTTGTTTGATTGTATGGATCTTCATAGATGGCCCTCACCCTCATCCTGTGCGGGCCTGTATTGGCAGCGCTGCCTATCGCCAGGCTAAAATTAAGAGTAGTACCGTTGATTATCAGGCTTGGGGCATTATAAAGGAGTTCGTTGCTTTCAAAAAGGAAATTATCATTAAGATCGATCCATATTTTAATATGCTCACCATCCGCAACATTCCATTGTTCACCATTGGTGGTAACAGTTCCGTTATAGGAATTTCCCTGCATCAGGTCTACGGAAGGAACTGAGGTCCTGTAATCATAGCCACCTGAACCGCCGCCGGTATTGTTGTCGCTTATTGAGGTGGAGCCCTCACCTGCAAGTGTAAATGAATTTACATCATCACCCCACGAAGCCTCTGATGCCGGTGTGCAATAATCCGGCGTCGAGCTCCTGTTAATTACAATGGTGTAGGTACTTATGGTAGTTCCGTCTTCGGCTGTTACCACTATCGTGATAGTGTTGTTGCCCAAATTAAGTGGCACGGATGCAGCCGATCCGCTGCTTACTGCACTGCCGTTTACCGTGATAGTGGCGCCCAAAGGATCGCCTGCCACGGGTGTTACATTTATAGAAGTGGTGCCATAGCCAGCCGATGCTGTATAGCTATAAGTACCCGCTGCAAATGCGGGAGATAAAGTACCCTTGTTCAGGTATAGGTTCGATAAGCTGGCATCAGTAGAAGGAGCTGCGGGACCTACCGTCAGGTCATCAAGTATATAGCTCGACAAAGCATTGAACATAACGGAAACACTGGTTACCGCTATATTTTCTGCATAGGTTACAGTGGAATTTTGGGTATTGCCGGTATAGCTTTTAATGTTGGTACTACCGTTCCAGAAACGGATAGTATAGAATGGTGGTGTGTTTGGATAAGGCGAATAGCTGGATTGCTTGAGCCACAGGTTGTAGAACTGGAAGCGTTTGCCGTCCGTTCTTTTGATGGTGAAATTATCACCTCCGGAGCCGTCTTTTTTAAGTGCAGCCGTATTGCCGTTTCCGCCGGATGACAGGTTGGTATAACCGCCATTGATACCCCCGGTAATAGTATAGCTTACACCGCCGATCGTGATGGTCGCTGTGCTTAGCCATGGGCTTCCCGAGAGTGCGGCCGGTGTAGAGAAGTTGTAATTTACCTGGCTGAAGAGCGAGGAAGTAATGCATACAAGAATGAAAGAAAATAATGTTTTCATCATAGGTTAAGTTAAACAGGTGAATAAAGGGCCTATTAAGCATCCATATCTTTTCACGTGAGCATTGCCTGTTACCCGCCAAGAGAAGTAAACATCCTGAAAGTATAGTTGTACTTCCTGGTTTATGCTTCACTCGCGATAGTGTGGGCGCTATATACTAACGGGAAGGGAGAGACAGAATTTGTTAATAGTGTTTTCCTGCCCAATAACGTGCGATGCAAAAGTTTAGTGCGGGAGCTTTATAAAGCAGAAGTTTTTCTACAAAGCAATCGGGAACTTAACTAAAACCAATAAAAATATTTGAATTTGTTTATGATGGACAAAGTAATACCAGGTACCCCACAGAATGAAATTCCCGAAACCAGGTTGGCGAACAGACCTACATTGAAATTGCCACAATAGGAATATTGCTGGCGAGGGCAAGTTTCCGGGTGTAGATTTTAAAAAGCTGGTTGATAAAGCCCTGCTTTTTTGGAACCGTAATTATCGCATCGATTTCTTTGGTTTCCGCAAAACTAACGATGCCTTCTAAAAAATCATAGGCCCTTAAAAAAGAGAATTCCGGGTTATAACGCTGAAGTTTAAATTCCATCTCCTCTTTTTCGATCTTATATTCTTCGGAAATCTCAACATAATGCTCACTGTTTACATTCAGGATATCAAGTTTTGGACTGAAGAAATCCAATACTTTTTTGAGAGAATCAAAAGGCGTCTTACGTGCTACATCTTTAAAATCTGAGGCGAAAAGTACATTCTTTATCTTTTTGAACTTCACATCAGGAGGAATGATCATAATGGGAGTGCTTATATTGCTTATCAGGTTAAGTACGTTGTCCCCGATATTAACATTCGCCATTCTTGTACTGCCGTTCACACCCATAATTACCATATCTATATGGTTGCTTAAAACATACTTTGAAATATTATCAATAAAAGAACCTTCCTCGGATTCAATAGTAACTTTCTGATCGGGACTATTTTTAAGGAAGTCCTTTACAATTTTCAATTCAGCATCCGTTGCCGTTTTCCTGGATCCTTTGTCACCATCTTTCCATGTAGAAAAAATGTCGTTTTTGTAAACGTGGTACAGAATTATTTCCGTGCCGGGAATATCTTTGGTCATTTCGATTACATATTCAGCAGCACTTTCTGATGGAGTAGAAAAGTCTACCGGGACAAGAAATTTTTTCATCTATAAAATTTTTAGCAAGGTAAATAAAATAAAGTCAATCAAAATCCTCTAAAATCCGAAAAGTGAAAACCGGGGAGATCTTTTTAACAGCTAACTTTTTGAAATGGCTGATGTACACACCAAAGAAATACGCCGCTGCAACAACTTGTTTCGCTTTAGCGGATGAGCCACATTAAAAGCAGGAATATAAAGCTTAAAATACTTGCACGCTTTGCCACAGCGGGATTACCAACCTTCAAAAAGTTGGCAACCCTTTAACACCAATGGCCACCTGTAATGAATGTCGTGCCTGGAGGCTACCTTTGCAATTAAGAGGAGCCGATCTGTCGGTAACGCCGACACTATACTTTGCCCAATCCACTGTTAAAGCATACCTTGGCCGAAATTTTTTCAGGAGACCATATTAATAACCTAAAACCTATAATCGTGAAAATCAACTTTAAATTAATAGCAGCCGTAGTTGCTATGGTGTATGTTACTGGTTGTGTAAGTACCAAAAAGTTCAACGAACTGCAGGCCAGTTACAACAATTTGCAAGGCACTAACAGCAGCCTCGTTCGCGAAAGCGAGCAATGTAAGAGTAACCTTGATCGGGCGAATGTTACCATTTCGTCGTTGCAGGATCGGTTAAACGCCGAAGTCGGGCACCAGAAATCCTTACAATCTGCATTGGAAAAATGCCTTGCCTCTACAACCCAGGGCAATGTAAATGTTTCCAAACTGGTAGATGAAATCAATGCGTCCAACAAATACATCCAGCAACTGATCGCTTCCAAAGGCAAGAGTGATTCACTGAACATGGTACTCACCAACAACCTCACAAGATCGCTGAGCAGGGAGGAAATGCGGGATGTAGATGTAAAAGTTCTCAAAGGTGTTGTATATATTTCCCTGTCGGATAATATGCTTTACAAATCAGGCAGCTATGAAATATCTGACCAGGCCAATAGCACCCTGTCAAAAATTGCCAAGATCATCAAAGATTATAAAGATTACGATGTGCTCATAGAAGGTAATACCGATACGGTACCTATCTCCAAGCCCAACATTCGCAACAACTGGGACCTGAGTGCACTGCGGGCTTCTTCAGTAGTGCAGGCGCTGCAAAATAATTTTGGTGTAGACCCAAAACGCCTTACTGCCGGCGGCCGCGGGGAGTACAGCCCCATTACCACCAACGACACACCCGAAGGAAAAGCAAGGAACAGGCGCACCGAGATCATCATTACGCCCAAACTCGACCAGTTTATGGACCTGATAGGGCAAGGCGCCCCTGATTCTACCGGAAATCATTGAGCATTATAAATTTCTGAAACGGCCTCCTTTATTTGCCGATTATACATATTCTTTTACCGCATGGGAAAGCGCTTGCTTTCCCATGCGGTATTTTTTTACTGAAGCGGGTCTCTTACACCACGTACCATTTGCTCTCTTCGTCTGTAGAATAAGAGAGGCCATTGCTCATTACACGAATGGTCTTTCCTGTTTTTTCATCTGCATAATTCTTTTGCTCATACACCCTTATGCCGTTGTTCTCTCTTGTTAAGTAAACGATTAATGCCTGGAGTGTTGGGGGCACCTCGTGCAGCCATTGCTCTTCACTTTCTTTTACAAATGCCTGGCTCATATAAATTGATTTAATAGATTAGCTGAATAAAGATAAAATATTATCTTCTTTAATTTTGCCCAATGGCCGATATGCACACCAGAGAAATACGTAGCAAAAATAACTTGTCCCGCTTTAGCGGACGGCTGCCATTAAAGACAAAAACACAAAGCCCGAAATGCTGGTGCGAAGATTTTTACACGCAAACGGATTTCGTTACAAGCTCCACGAGAAACGCCTCCCCGGCAAACCCGACATTGTGTTACCAAAATACAAAACTGTAATATTTGTGCCTGCCGGTAGGCAGGGCTGCTTTTGGCATGGACACAAAGGTTGTAAATATTATGTGGTCCCAAAAATATGAATCAAATGGTGGCGGCATAAAATAAATGGCAAGACTGCTAATGATGTTCCCCATTTGGTAACATTAACTATATTTGTCCTGCATGCGAATAATTGCTAAAAGCGCTTTGAGAAAATTCTGGGAAAAGCACTCCGATGCAGAGCAGCCTTTAAAAGCGTGGCATGATGAAGCAAAGAAAGCAACATGGAATAACTTCCAGGATATTAAAAAGCAATTTAGATCAGCAAGCTTGGTGGGCAACGACAGGATCGTGTTTAATATAAAAGGAAACGATTACCGGTTGATCGTTCTCATATTATTCCGTAAAGAAAAAATTTTTATTCGTTTCGTAGGTACTCACAAAGAATATGATAAGATTAATGCAAAAAATATTTAACCATGGATATCAGGCCGATTAAAACTAAAAAAGATTATAATGCCGCGCTTAAGCGGGTTGAGGAACTTTGGGGGGCAAAAGACAATACTCCTGAAGGTGATGAGTTCGAAATTCTTTTTACACTAATTGAATTCTATGAAGAAAAGCATTATCCCATTCCGCCACCACACCCTTTGGAATCTATAAAGTTCAGGATGGAACAAGGACAGGTAGATGATAGAGAACTTACAAAAATACTTGGGGGCCGCAGCCGTAAATCAGAAATACTTAGTGGCAGGCGCAAACTCTCACTTAATATGATAAGAGAGCTACATGAAAAATTAAAGATCCCCGCAGAAATACTGATTGCAGCGTACTAACTTTCCTTGCTCCGCGCTTTGTAGTTTTTTACCAAAAAACAAAACCGTAATATTATTTGTTAGCCTTGCCTTGAATGCTGTTGAGAAGCTTTGATGCCGTTGACCTGGCAACTTCATAGCTATTAGTTTTTGATCTCTTTTTTGTTCAGGCGAAAGCAATATTTCTTTACCGGATAAACGGACCGCGTTATTGCTTCAGTTGATGGCTTACCTTTGATATTCCGTATTTCAGCGAGATCTGCATCCTTCTAAAAAAACATTATGACACCGGAAATGCTCAGGGAAATTCCCCTCTTCGCCACACTCAACCGGGAAGAGCTTAATGACCTGCTCAGGCGGCTGCAAACAGAAAAATACAAGGCCAATACCGTTATCTTATGGATGGATGAGCCGGGAGATAAATTTTATGTAATTGAAAAAGGTGCGGTGCGCATCAGCTATACTGATGCTGATGGTAAAGAAAAAAGCCTGGGTGAACAGGGTGAAGGAACTTTTTTCGGAGAGCTGTCATTACTTGACGGCGGGCCCCATACCGCCACCGTGCGTGCCTTAAGAGACACAACTGTGCTAACCATCAACCGGGCTACTTTTTACAGCTACCTGGATACGCATCCACAGTTTTCCCGCACATTACTGGCCATCATTGTGGACAGGCTTCGCACCAATACCGTCAAGCTGCGGGAGCATATGACCGGCAATAGCATTACCCCCGGGCAGCCCGCTTCATTTCGCAGGTTTGTTGACAGGGCTGCAAGTTTTGTATCGAGCAGCCGGTTCCTGTTATACGCATTTATTTTTATGGCAAGCTGGATAGGCTTTCATACCTGGTTTTACGAGCGCTCTCACCGTAGCGGCGTTAATTTTACTGACAACCCACCTACCTTTTTTATTTTAGGATTTATCCTTACGTTCAGTTCGTTTTTATTTACCATACTGGTGCTTACCAGCCAGCGGGGTATTGCCGAGCAGGACAGGGTACAGGCCGAGATAGAATACCAGGTAAACCTTAAAGCGCAGGCCGAAGTAATGCGGCTGCATTTGAAAATGGATGATGTGCTGAAGCAATTGGAGGAGGCGAAGAAGCGAAACGATTAAGCAGTGCGACTTACTTAAGCCACGCAAGACCAATCCACATCTCACTTCTGTTTAAAAGAACCCAACAATATTACAGGAAATATTTCCATATTCATGCTTCTTTACGATTCACATTAATTGTATATTTAAATACTATTACCTCAACTGCAGCAAGCCCCTTTAGTATCCCTGTTCAAAAATAATAGTAGTCATCAAAAAGACTTTTTATGAAACGCATTCTCATCGCCATTGCATGCCTGAATATATGCGCATGCCTCCATGCACAGGGGATAACATTGTTATACAAGAACAACCTCGGCTGGAATGATCCTCTTAGCTGGATTCAGATCAATACACCTCAGGGACAAACACCCATTCAAAGGGTGCCAACGGTCGACGACGATGTAGTTATCAGTTTTTCGATGTCCGGTATTTTTTCTGTTAATTTTGGTACCGATGATACCAACCCCAACACCGATTTCAATATAGGTGGAGACGGCCCCGGCGGCCCTGCCCGGTGCAGGAGTATGCACATCAGCAATACCCAAATATCTTTTGATAACGCTTTACTAGTTGATGGAGCGCCCACCGTAAATGTATATACATCCAGTGGCGGCTTTGTAATAATTGACTCCGGCTCAAATATGCTTCACGGTCATTTTCAGTTGCATGGCGGTAACCCGGCCATCACAGACCTACAGATCTTGCATAGCACTTACGGCGTTTTATTTTCGCATGCGGACTGGACTGGCATTGGGTGGGATGCTGCCGCCAGGCTAAGGTTGGTAAGTAGCAAATTGGGAGGTTATGTTTTCGCCGGCAACTCTGGTGGAAATGTGTTTATTGACAGTTGCACTATAGAGACCCATCTTTTTATGTTAGGCGATAATTCTACGGCTACACTTACCAACAGCACGGTTACAAATAACATCAATAATAATTATCTGACATTTTTTATCGGGAAAAATTCAGATTTTGTTTCCGCAAATGACACGGTTTTTACATTTTCTTATCTGGCTTTCACTACCTCGGGCTCGCAGCTAAACGGAAATGTTGGGAGCGAGGGCGGTGGGATCGATTTTTTGCAGGAAGATCCTGCCAACCCATTGCCCAATATTCTCAACGGTGACCTTTCCACCCGGGAGCTTAACTCATCAATGGGAATAAGTGGTGATCTGAAAATTTCCGGCAATCTTTCCGGTTTTTCTGATGATATTATTAATAACCCCGTACCGGTGTTAGTTAATGGTACGCGTGTTTTTGATATGGCAGGTGTAACAAATTATCAAAACAGCGCTTTCATTAATAATTGCGTACAGAATTTCTGTCACTACAAACTCGAATTCTTTGGGAGCACCAACAGCACTATATCGTGGAATGGCGGCTTCCCCATTGATACGCTCGTGATCAATAAAACCAACTGTGCAAAGGTTACCTGCGATAGTTCTTTATATGTGTCAGGCGCCACAAAAATACTGGCCGGGCAACTCGCATTGAATCCCGATGATCATCCCTACAAATTTGTGTGCGCCGGTAACGTGGATATTGCACCTGGTGGTGGTTTATTTCTCCGCAGAAATGCGGCGGGCATACCGGCAAACATGGCTGTGGGCGGCACCCTGGTTGATCACAATCCTGTGCCTGACTCTACCTGTGAAGGACTTAGCAATCCTTATGGCGGAACAATCACTTTTTACTCACCACTACCGCTTACCCTGCTCGAATTTAAAGGACGGTATACAGGTAAAGAAATTACGTTGAACTGGAGCACCGAAGCAGAGATCAATACAAAATATTTTACTATAGAGAAAAGTATTGACCAGGTATCGTTCCATGCATTGACAAACATTAATGCCGCCGGTACTACGCTGGCGCATAACTATGGTTATACAGATAAGTCACCTTTGAGCGGTATTAATTATTATAGATTAAAAATGGTGGACATTGATGGACGCTTTACCTACAGCAGGATCATCGCCGTGAAAGCGCCGGCCAGTAACAGTATTGCGATCTTTCCAAATCCCGTAAGTGATAAGCTATTTATAAAACTTGGTGATGTCGCTGCGGCCACACGCATCTTTATCACGGACGCAAAAGGCATCGTTATAAAACAACTACAATTGCGGGCAGGAACCTGGCAAACTACTATTAACATAGCAGGCCCTACCAGCAGGTATGTACGCCATCACATTCCAATCAGGGAAATCAAAAAGTACCCAACTATTTATGAAGGAGTAATAAGTTATCGCTGCAGATTGTTAATGGCAGCACGCATATCGTCCAGTTCCTTTAGCCTTGTTTGGCGGCTGGCGAGGTCTGCGCTTAGCTTACTTATTTTCTTGTTCTGGTCATCAAGATTGTTACCCGCTTTCCTGGCATCCTTTGCATCTCGTACCGATCTTCTTGCTTCCCGCTTTGCCCGCTTGGCATCCTTTACACTTCCGTTGGTAGCATCAGATGCTTTATCGGTTGCGCTAATCGCTGTGCTCTGGGCATCGGCTGTGGCGTTATCTGCCTTTTTGGTATAATGCGGCAGGTCGCCCTGGGCTGTGTTGAGTTTGGCAGTAAGCTCCACTATATCGCTGCTTACTTTGGTGTATTCTTTATTGAGCGCTGCAGTATCTGCAATGGTTTTATATTGTTGTGAAAACGCCGGTAAGCAAGCCATAGAAAATACTACGACTGTAATGGACAGAATAATTTTTTTCATTTAAAATGTATAATTGTTAAGGAATGAGTATGCGCAGTATTCAGCAGTAGCCTGGAAAGCGTAAGAGTATTTATAATTACATCACAATTAGCGGGCCGCATACCACGCCCGCCGCGTTTGGATTGTTAAATGCAGGTGAGTTGCCTGGCGCTTAATTGGAGAAGGTCACTGCTGAAATCAAAATTACAAAGCGTGCAAAACATAAACGAACCATGACTAAATACAATAAATGGCAACCTGTTAAACGGCAAAAGCGATCACCGCTTTTAGGAAAGAAAGCCGGAAGATTTAATTTATACAAGTGCGATCTCAAATGGCGTACCTTCCTTAGCCAAAACTACCGGCTTAACCAGTTTCCGGCACAATCCCGCTCGCTTTGAAAATGGAACTATTTTCTTTTCACTTAAATTAATTATGTATGAAAAAAATGCTTTTATGTTTCCTTTGCGGAACCATTTTATTATCGTGCGGCGACAACAAAACAGAACCCGATGCAACCGCTGAAAATGCGGCAGACAGTACAACGAAATCAACGGTTGATTTGCCTTACACCGCTTCCTATTCCAGCGACTTCAACACCAATGTGTCTGATGCCGACCTGAAAACAGTATTGGTAAGCTATAAGGATTGGGCAGATGGTAATATGGCTAATGTTGCCAAAGCCTATGCCGATACCCTTACGTGGCAACGGTCAACCGGGGATAACTTCACACTGCCTAATGCCGGCATCATGAAGATGTGGACCGACTACAGGGATAGCCTTAGCTCCATTACCATTGATATGGCGGGCTGGGAAAAAATTCATGCCATAGATAAAGACCAGGACTGGATTGCCACCTGGTACAAGGAAATCGATACCTATAAATCCGGCAAAGCCGATTCAGGGTATTACCACGATCTCAACCTGCTAAAAGACGGTAAGATAGTCATGCTCGAGCAATTCAAGAGGGCAGCGAAATAATGGTATATACTAATTGTAAAAAGCTTCCTGCAATACTGTAGGAGGCTTTTTTATTTTACAGGGGCATAAGCGGTGAACATTGGTTCATGTAGCTGTTCCCGATCCATATCGCAGTGGCTGCTATTTCCGAAGCAGAGTTTTTGCAGTTTCATATCGATAGGGTTTCCAGGGTTAGTTGCCAAGCAAATCTCCTCGAAAAGAATTGCTGTAAGATTTTAAATGTGAATATGCAATATCAACATATTCTTTTTTTATCAATCGGCTCTTGCGCTCGTTCCACGATTGTACTTCTTTAAGAACTTCATCTTCTGTAAAGCGGGGGTGCCTGGAAAGTATAAAGTCCACGCTTGCCAGTATTTCTAATGAGAGCTCGGATTGAAACCCATCGATCAGGGTAATTAATTGTTGCAAACGTTCTTTTTGGGCAGCGCTCAATTCCTCGTTAATAAAAGATTGTACCTCGCTCAATTTTTCATAATTGAGCATCAGGGGCTCAAATGCTTTAGCTTCTTTTTGTTCAAATCCTTTTAAGTAGATACCATTCAACGCATATAGTACATGTGCGATTTGATGAGAGTATGGGCCATAGTGGTAGGGCACGAATGTAAGCCCCATTTTTTCACCCATTCTCTGAAGAAAATAAGCCAGCTTATTAGCAGAAAACAAGCTGCTGTATTCTCCCATGCTTTCATAATAAAATAGCAGGTACAGCAATTGCGCTCTTGCAGGAGTCAATTTAATTTCTTTCGCCGTTTCTTTCTTTTGCAATATTTCTTTTACAGATGCATTAGGTTCAAAAACATAGACGGTTGCGTCTACTGATGAAAGATATTTTTCAATCATGCCCTTAACAACAGACCAATCCAGTCCACCATTTCCGCAACCCAAAGGTGGTATCGCAATACTTTTTATTTTATGATCTTCAATCAATCTTACCAATGCCTTTAATCCATCTTCAATGTATTCATATTTAGAAGGATGGCGCCAATGTTTTTTTGTAGGGAAATTAATAATCAGCTTCTCACCCAACAAAGCGTTATGATCTTTAACTGCTAACAATTTACCAGGTGCTACCAGCCCCGCCTTACATGCATCTGAATATTTTTTATAATTAATGGGGAAAGCTTCTTTAAACTGCAATGCAATTCCCTTACCCATCACGCCTGCTGTATTCACAGTATTTACGAGGGCTTCTGCGGAAGAATCTAATAAGTTACCTTTCAGGAATTGTATCATATTAGCGATTGAAATAAAATGATTGCGTGATGGAAACAGGTATTAGTAAACTGGTCTTTGCCAGAACCTTCTTTACAAATGTAGCGCAGGTTTCGTTATAAACAACTATGGCCTTAATACAGTTTACCGGTACTTTTTCATGAACTAAAAATTCAGCCTGGTATCTTCGGGTGCGGTCATTATCATCAATACTTTTTGTAAAATCTCCTGATTTAACTATCTCCCAATCTATTTTATCGAGATCTTTTAAATCATTATAGTGCTTTGAGATACGGGTATTCGCCTGGCCATCTGAAAAAAAATATAACCGTTTACATTTTTCTATACCTGGTACGTCAGTAACTAAAAAAATAATTTCTTCTGGCTTTACTTTCGTCACACCATAACCGGTAAGAATATTATAAAGCATAATAGACTTCGGCGAAAAATAAAATGGCACATAATCTCCTATGTTGCCATATCCTGCAATTTTTACCAGGTGATCATTTCTCCTGGTGATTATGTCATGTTTGCCTATAGGCACAAAACCAGGATTTGCATCCGGATGATTTTTATTACAAATACCATATTGCAGAATATGTGGCAAGTTTTCCCGGTGCGTTATTCTATACAACCAAATATTTTTTGGAACGCTTGCGCTCATAATTTAAAGATACGGCTCGATATGAATTTGATATAATATGTTATCCCATACATTAGTTTTATACATAAAGAAGATATTCTCACTTCAAAAACAAGAACCGAGAGCTGGCGAGGGTTGCCAACCTTTTGAAGGTTGGCAACCCTTTGGTATCAGTGGATAAAAACCAGGACTGGATTGCCACCTGGTACAAGGAAATTGATACCTATAAATCAGGTAAAGCCGATTCAGGGTATTACCACGATCTCAACCTGCTAAAAGACGGTAAGATAGTCGATGCTCGAGCAATTCAAGAGGGCAGCGAAATAATAGTATATACTAATTGTAAAAAGCTTCCTGCAATACTGCGGGAGGCTTTTTTATTTTACATGGGCATAAGCGGTGAACATTGGTTCATGTAACTGTTTACTCAATGTTCGCGGTATTCATAATTCCATTGCCGGTTTTGCTTCCTTACCATTGAAAGGATACGTTCGTTGCCAGGATATCTTTTTAATTTTATGCAATGGCCGATGTGCACACCAAAGAAATACGCAGCAAAAATATGGCTGCCATTAAAGGCAAGAATACAAAGCCCGAAATGCTGGTACGCCGTTTTTTACATGCCAACGGATTTCGTTACAAGCTCCACGATAAAAGCCTCCCCGGCAAGCCTGATATTGTATTACCAAAATACAAAACAGTAATATTTGTACATGGCTGTTTCTGGCATGGACATGAAGGTTGCAAATATTATGTGGTTCCAAAAACAAGAACCGAATGGTGGCTGAATAAAATAAACGGCAACATTGCCAATGATAAAAAAGCTATTAAAGCTTTAAAGAAAGAAGGCTGGAAGATTATTAATATTTGGACTTGTAAACTGAAGAAATCTGGTTTATCAAATACATTAAAAAAATTGGTTGCTCGCATTAATCATTGAGTGAGTAATCCGAATGCTTTTTATCCACGATCGTGGAAATTTATTATACCTATTTTTGTCACTATTTTTTTATATTCAACATATTAATTGTTTATGACTAAAAAAAAGCCTGAGACAAAAAATAAAACATTAAAGGCGGTAGACTTCTTCTGTTGCGCAGGTGGAGTTACTCACGGATTTCGTAAAGCTGGCATACAAGTTTTAGGTGGTATTGACATAGAGGAAGTTTATAAGGAGACCTACGAAAAGAATAACAAAGGGTCAATCTTCATCAAGGCAGATATTGCAAAACTTCAACCAGAGGACCTGATAAAAAAATTATCCATAAGCCAAAACATGGATGACTTAATATTCGTTGGCTGCAGCCCTTGCCAGTACTATACAAATCTTCACACTGATAAAACCAAATCATCGGAGAGCAAACTATTGCTGGACGAATTTAAAAGATTCGTAGATTATTTCAGACCTGGATATATTTTTATTGAGAATGTTCCCGGTCTTGAGACAAAACAAGAAAGCCCGCTTTCAAAGTTTAAAAAGTTTCTTAAAAAGATAAATTATTCTTTCAATGATAAGGTCGTAAATGCTGCAGAATTTTCTGTTCCGCAAAATCGTAAAAGATATGTTTTAATTGCTTCAAGGGTTGTGAGGAATATTTCGGTTCCTGTGGGGAATAAAAATAATATTAAAACCGTTCGTGAAGCAATTGGGGATTTCGATAAAGTACCTGCGGGGCATCGTGATGAAAACAGTCTGATGCACTGGACCGGAAATCTTGAATCTATTAATCTGCTACGGATTCAAAGCACTTCCCATAATGGAGGAAACAGATTGGAATGGAAGGATAACCCTCAACTTCAATTAAAATGCTACGAAGGAAAGGATACAACCTTTCCCGATGTTTATGGCAGAATGTTTTGGGATCAACCTTCACCCACAATTACCACTAAATTTCACAGTCTTACTAACGGAAGATTTGGTCATCCGGAACAAGACAGAGCATTATCATTAAGGGAAGGTGCAACACTGCAATCCTTTCCTAAAACTTATAAATTTTACTCGCAAAATTATGGTGTGATTGCTAAGATGATTGGTAACGCCGTCCCTCCAGAATTAGCAAACATGATTGGAATGGCAATCAATAAAAGTAATATCGATGCCGCAATTTAAAGGCGGGTCAGAGCATTTGGCAATCATCTGGTATTCCGTAAACAATCGTAACATTTTTCCAAACTCTATAACTATATTTTTCCTCGTTTGTTTATTTGCTATACTATCCATGCGTGGACTATGCTGTTTTGAAGTCGAACCATTGCAATACGGTGTGCTGGAGACCAGTTTCAATACCCCAGTCTAAAAATTATATTTTAAACCTATCCACAATTTGTTTTATTCTTTCGAAGTCCTTAATAGAAAGACCAGGATACAAGTCAAACTTATTAACGAGTTCTTTCATCTCTTCCAATAAAGCCATTTTATCTTCAAAATCTTCCCCCGTTTTAGTTTCAACAATAGTTTCCAAATGCTTGAAAAAATCAGACCGGGATTTAAATACTTTATCATATAATTTTACAAAATCGATACCTATGTTAACGGAAAACGTGCCAGTACTTTTAAAATCATAATCTGTTAATCTGTCTTTAAAAGCAAGTATGTCCTTAAGTCTTCTTAAAGTAATTTCAACCGACTTGTTATTAATGCGTTCAATTGTATTTTTTATCAAAGTTCTGTATCTATAAAAACTAGTATCAGAATTCGCTATATCATTCATAGAAAAAAGTACTTTTCCGTTATTACTAATCAAAAAATTTAGATTTCTAAAATAATATTCTTCTTCTGAGATATCAGTTGATTCCCTTTTTTTTGCTCCTTTGCACTGATCAGATATTGTTCTAACTTATCAAGAGTATTCTGCGTTAATTCCACTCTATCTCTAACAAATTTCCAACAGGCTTCAACCTTTGTCCTATCTCTGGTATATATTTTATCAAACTCATAAATCTGATCCCAGCATTTTTTTATTATACTTTTTAAAATACTATCTAATTCAGATACATCTGTTTTTAAATCGAATATTCTATGATAGTCAAAGAGTCCTTTTGTAATGAATTCTAAGTATGACATAGCGTAAATCGAAGTAGCCATTCCCACATTGGGATCACCTATAATAGAAGGGAATTCCCGTCCTCCTTCTTTTCCACAAACTTTTCTCGCCCTTATACATAATTGTCCAAAACCTATAATAGTTTTATAATTAGAATTCGTGATAAATGGTTTGTCCTTACGTTTCATGAAAATATCAAACTGTTTTTCTGCACTCGATGCTGAAATATCAGGTCGAAGATTTATAGCATTAAACCACCTTGCAAGCTCAATTTTATTAAATGACAGCGCTTTTGGATTTTGTTTCTCCCATGCTAAAATATCTCTGTCAGTTCCCTGCCTTGCTCTGGTTTCTTTATATTGACCAGCCATTCGTTCAAAAAAGTAATTAATAAATTTATTATCTTTTTGAATAGGATTTCCCAAAGAAACTTTTTCTATATTCAACAGATAATGGTCGTTAGTCCAGAAGTCGCTGTTTTTTACAGCCGTTTGAGAATTTGCATATTTCGAGATATTGCCGATTAGGACAGGATAGTTATCTGTCTTTCTAAGAACAGTTATCTTTACTTGTAGATATATTTGGGATAACGATTTTTTAAAATTTTTCTTTGTATGATACAAAGTAGCAGTAGTCTGGCCTCCATTTACTATTTGGAAATCGTTAATTGCCTCTATTTTATTCGTATGAGGGTTGATTTTTATAGATGTGGCAGTCGCGGATATTCCATTATTATATGAAAAAAACATATCGGAATCATCTCTGATAGTTTTGCTCATCTCCCTGTTATATTTGCTTTTTAACGAAAGAAAAACACGAACATTGTTTTCTAACAACTGCGTATTATACTCTTCGTATAAATCAGCTATAAGATCTCCAGGAAAGATTGTTAAATAATATTTTAGATCATCATTATTTTTTCTCTCGAGAAATGGGATATCATAACTCATTTTTTCTTTTTGTAGAAAATCTAAGTTAATGGGCAACCTTTTGCTTTTACTTCTTGAAAGATCTGACCATCTATTTATCCCCCAATAGTGTATTTTACATGTGCGCTGAAGAGATTCAATATATATACTCGACTCAAGATTTTCCTGCTCTATTAAATTATTTGTAATTATGCAAATATCAATTCTTTCTAAAAGTTCCTTTTCTTGTAATTTCAAAATAAACTCTTGTAATTCCCTGATGGGATGATAGTCCTGGACAATAAATTTAGACTTCCCAGAAAGAGTAGACTCTATAAACTTAGCTGCCTCTGATACGGATTTTTGGATATCACCTTTTTTAGAATTATCAACAGTTAGGCCATCAGAAAAAAAACCATTAAAAAAAGTAAAATTCCATTCATACTCATTCTGTGTAGAAGAATCTTCCTCGGTCTCATCCTCGGACTCTTCTGACATGAGGTCATTTGTAAATGAATAACCTAAAATCTTCCACTTGGCGTTATTTATTCCGTTGCTTTCATAACGACAATATTTTGGATTTTTGAATATGTCTGCAGTATCAAGCAGATCAGTAAATTTCAAAAATCGGATATCTTCTATCGCAATATCCTGGCTTACTTCATAAAATTGATGGCAGTCAGAATAAAACTTGGCAAGTGTTATTTCATATTCCTTTTTCATTTGCTATTTACTCAACTATTCTAAATGGCTCTAGTGCCGAGAGATCAATCCTGTAGGAAATGTTTGAAATTGAACTAGGGCAAAATATTTCGGTTAATCCTTGGAAATGTTTCTTGGTCTACGAAATACTTCATTTCCTCAATCTGAATATATTTGTATGGGAGAGTAATAATTCCAGGACCTGCGTATTTTAATTTATCGTTAATGCACTTTAATATAAATTCTTCTTTACCTATTTCTGTATTAATTAAACTTTTTAGTTCTACATATAGGTCGCCTAAAGAATCGGTGACGCTACCGTCGATAGCTTCAATTCTGTAAATTTTTAAATACAAATTTTTTCCCCCAGGAGCTTCTAATTGGAACGCTGATGTAATTTTAACTGTTGTTTTGTCCTTCTAAAAACAGTTTTAATTTCTATGGCTTCTAAGTCGTAGTCGAAATCATGATTGGCGGGAGCGGGGCGGTTCCATCCAGATAAAATTTTTGAGTGATCTGAATCATTCAATAAAAATTCTCTCAATTGAAGGAACTCTCCGTAAAGGCCCATACAACCTCTTAGAGATAGATCCAATTCCTTTTCCGCCATTTTTATTAAGTCTCTTAAGGCTTTATTTATTTTATCAACTATTTCCTTTCCAGTATCTGAAATGTTTATTATTTTATGAAAGCCATCAATAAAATTATTAAAAAATTGCCTTAATGGTTCGTAAGTAAGATGAAATGATAAATCATTAAAAGACTGTATAATGTCTAAATATTTCAATTTAGGAAGACTTAACAAGCTTAAATATTTCGAATCATTAAACCTGAATGCGATACTTTTTATTTCTTCAAATCCAGAGGGAGCATTATTTAATATTGCAATAATGCAATCATCAGTTACTATTTTATCTATTTCTTTTTTCATCAGGTTTATTTATTTCGCACAGTATAAGTTACCGGCTCCCCGACCATTGGAATACTTAAATATAAGCTTGGAAAGAATATGTTTTCATGCTTTTCCATATCCATTCGGCTATTAATTATGTAAATCAGAAGAAGAGCCTTCCTGCTCTCATTCCTTAATTTATAAATGTATTCGGCACCCTTACTTTCGCCCTTAAATTTTTTGTACTCTGTAACTTTTATTTCTGAATCCATAATATCAAAAGTGTTATCCTTATCTGCATCAAGTAAATTATCATTAAAATAGAACTCCTTTGAAATACTTGCATCCTTTCTTTGCAGGCCGGTAATTATATATTTTGTGCTTTTTGTTTTATCAGTAATTTGCCAAATAGGCATTACTTCATTGGTTGGGTTGTATTTATTTTGTTTTATTACAACTGAAAATGAATTAAGTAAACTGCTGTTCAAATTTAAAAAGCTCATTACCGAAAAAAATATTTCATCTTTTTGATGGAATTGATATTTTGAAAGAAAAGATAAAACTTCTGATACAGGAATATCTGAAAAATTTATATTCGTGTCCTCCTTATACAAAAGATTTTTTTTGAAAGTGTTTTCAGCGGCTATACTATCAATAAACTTTTTTGTAAAATTTAAATTTGTTTCATGCAATCTATTGTCGCGTTCAAAATGTTTAGTCATTTGGTTGGTCCCTCCAAAAGAGAATTTTTTCTTCTGGGTATTGCGCAACTTATTCTCATCGGTGAGCTTCAGTTTTTTGTTTAAGCTTTCGAACGATTTGCTGTTTACCATTTTTATTTCCCACATAGATGGTGTCATTTCTCTTTCATTCATTTGTGCAAGATCGTCTCTCAACTCGAGTTCTAAGTTCAGAATATCTCTATACCATGCAATCTGATCATTAGGTAAGCAAATCATAATAGTATCTTCATAGCCAATTCTAAACCCAAACCATCTTCCCATTTGGTATAAAGTGTCCTGAGTGCCGGCTTCTCTTACAAAATAGGATGTTGATAGACCCTCAAGTAGTGAAACCTCTCGAAATTCGATTCCCCCCAACAACGTATAAATATCCTGGCTTCTTCGTGGATCCCTTTCAAGATCGGATATATAAGTTTGTGATTATGGTGCTTTAACTCAGGATCCTTTTCTTTTGAATGGTAGCTGACGAGTGTGATTTTATCAATTATAGAATAAATATCACTATTAGAAATTTCATCAGGTACAATATACTTTTCCAAATTAAATTCGAAATGACTTTCAAATAACTTATCCCTTGAATTATGTCTTATCAGTTCAAGCTGTTTGTAAAACTTCGATTTAAAATTTGGATTAGTTTTAATTTTATCCTTTAACGTTGATAAATATTTATCAATTTTATTTGCCAGATAATCAATTTTATCCACTTTGTGAGAGGAGTGGACAAGCATAGTATTATGCTGATTTTGGTTTCTTGATTCTCTGACAAAAATTGCCACAATGAAATGAACAATTGCGTCTTCTAAACTTTCAGGGATTGACTCAAAAACATAATTAGAATTCCTTCCAATAGGAAAATCTCTTTGATCTGATTCTGGTATGATATTTATAACGGGTAGCCCTTCTTTTCTTTCGGAGCCAAATATTTTCTCAATTCCCATGTATTTTGGTGAAGGGTCCAAGGGAATAATGAAATGTTCAGGAAATAAATCAGAATCTGGATCAATCACATACTTTACACTATCAATTTTCCATTCTTTTTCAATTCCTTCTGATCTCTGAGAAATTACGGAATAAGGAGTGGCAGTATATGCCACAAAAGATTTCTGGGCTATTAGAGAAAGGCAAATTCTAATATTGCGGTTAATTGCTTTAATGGTTTTTTCTTTGGCAACTTCAAGAATTTTTAATTGCATCGGTGTGAGATCTGCTTCATCAACGTCCTCTAGATTCTTTAATTGCAAGAGCATCCTGTTCTATTTGGTAATCTTTTTTTGATAGTGATTGAATAGAGGCATTATCAGCTTCATCATCTATAATTAGAAATGGAGTATCAATTATTTTATACTGGCTAGGATTTTGGGCAATACTTTTTCTATTTAACCACTTGATCAGGCTATTTAAAACAGCTACGTTTTTTTTAACAACAAAAACTATATTTTGATCCAGACTTAAATTGGTTATTAATGTCTGAACGTTTTTCGATATTTAAATCCAGAAAAATATTGGTTGCTCCCTTTATACTATCTGGTTTATGGGAAGCAAGTTTTCCAATTCCATACTTTTCACTATGTTCATTTTTTCCTATAATTCCTGAGTTAACCCGATCTTGAGTTTGCTTTCGAAGATCTTCGGTCATTCCCGTAAAAATGATAACAATTTTATACCCAACATCAAAGGCTTTGTTAGCCAATCCAATATAATTTGCTGTCTTTCCAGATTGCACATGCCCATAAACCAATCCCCTTCTTTCCCATTGGCCTTCCGTTTTTGGATTATAACAACTATCGAGAATTGCGAAACGTATCAGCGTCTAACTGAGAAACGAGCCTTTCTTTACCTTCGACTTCAAGGGCCAACTTATAATTATTCCAATTTGTCTTTTCATTACCTCTCCAGATTGGCTCGAGCCAGGATTGATGTAAAGCTCTTTTAGCACCTTCGGCGGGTCTTTCTTAATCTGTAAATTCCCGGACCTTGCTTTTAAAATCTTCAAGAGTAATTGTGCTTTTGTCGTATGACTCTAACCTATTATAAAACAAAACACCATATATATTAATGGCATCTTCCGTAGAATAGTACCCAAATCCATATGTTCACTATCCACCATTTGGTAGCAGGCAATAATTCTTTTTTCGACTAAGTTATTCATTTAAGTATTTTTTTATTTGTTCCTGATGATAACAAAAAGGTTCGTGTTTTAATATAAAATTCAATGCTTCTGCTTTATTTTTTTCGATTCTTATTCTTTCATAAATTGTCTTCGAAAAATCTAATTCTTCCTTACTTAATTCTTCGTGTCTGATCATTCTATCGTGTTTACCTGCATCATTATCATTGTTTTCGATAATTCTTGCTACGGGCAGATTGTCAGAAAGTAAATCGAAGATAAAGCCCAAGGTTTTTTTATTAATTTTTTGGGATTCAATTAAATTTAAAAATATAGGATGATTTATGTCGGGATAATACCTATAGCACCTTACATGCCTGTCCTCCTTCTCCTGCCATATTAATGAATTATCATAAATATGCCTATTCTTATTGGCGATTGATGCTAGCCCTCGAGTATATTTTAGAAACCGATTGAAGTTTAGTATTTTCAATTAACTTTTCAATTTCTTTTCTAAATTCGTACGGGATAGTTGCATTGTTTTTGTTATATCCAGGCTCCACAATTTATCGGCAGAATTCGGATAATCTATGGTAACTCTTGCAAGTTTTGAAGAATTAATTGCTTTAATAACCCCAAGCCATCCCTCCATGGGGATTTAGTAGCCGATTACAGCGGTAAATATAAATGCCTTGCTGTGCTGGAAATCCGTTAAAAAGCTTATAGGAATTAATCAAGGGTGTAGAATCATAATCTTGATCCCAAAATTTAGGATGCTTTAATACATAGGCGATTTGCTTGGATTCTGAATGCTTTTTTAAAGCGAATTTTGAAACATCTTTGATTACTCCTTAGGAATTGGACTTATTGGTTTCAATAATTCATCATGGGAAAATATTTTGATTCCATCTTCAATAAATCTATGGAAAACATACTGCAGCATAACTACTAATTATAGTGATCAAAGAAATAAAATTATCCATTGATTAATTAAAAAAAGCCCGATCCCGAATTTCTCCAACAAATAATTGTACCACTTCCTGTTTTATTCAATGTATCGATTTCATTTTTAAAGTCAGCAGTATCGCAATGCTTAAGATTCCATTTCCTGTTGATTTCTTTAATAAAAATCTAAATCCTAGGCTTCAATACAAACCTCGATGATCCAGCTGCTTAGAAATTACAATTAATTCTCTCGCCTGGCTTAAAGAAGCAATCTTCATCCCAAATCCAAAACGACCTAAATCCTTTGGATTTCTTTGCTCAAGAGAACCTAGTTTAAAGGATCTATCAATCAATTTTTCTTTACTCATACCCTTTCCATTATCATGCAATTTGAAAATGGGACTGCCGTCATTCCAGTCTAAATTGATTGTAATACTTGTAGCCTCTGCTGTGATGGAATTATCAATTAAATCTGCTACAGCTTCCTCTATTGAATACCCTAAATTTCTGTTAGATTCAAGTAAGGCCAAAGGGTCTGAAGAAAAATCTTCGGCGATTTGATTTTTATTTATTTTTTCCATCTTAATGCTATTTAATAATATCTGATTATAACTCTAACCCTACTTTTAGTATATTTTAATTACCCATACTATATCTGATTTTTTTCAAAATGATTATCTGTAAGGTGTTATTTACCCAAAGAGTATCCAGTAGATATTTTCAGAGAATTTCCAGCTTGGGCTGCAATAAAACATTTCAAATCAATAGGTTTCACCAAGGCATGATCTTTTTTTTTTATACCTTACAGCTCCCAAATTAATATTGTAAATTAGAATTTAATTTAATTACCGTCGAGAAGGTGAATTTATTTGGTACTACCATTTTGTTTTCTTTAGGGGGCCTCTTATTCAAATGTTTCAATAGTTTAGATAGACTATCATATCGAAGATTCAGTTTTAAAAATCAAACGTTTACATCAAGTTTCAAGTTAGAAATTAATGGAAAAATCAAGCGTGGGTTAGCAACGATATTATTTATTTCAACTTAGCTAATTAATGAAAAATTTTACCAAAGAAAGTATTGAGCAAGCAATTAAAAACATTGATAATAATCGTGACTTAGTTAATGGCAGGGAATCTAAAGATTATGATATTCTCTTAGAGAACGGCAAAACCTATCCTCCGATCTTGGTTTTATCAGAAGCAAATAAAGTGCTCGGTGGAGATTCTTTAGTTATTCATGATTTTCGCAATAATACAAGAATACCTTTTAAAATTTTAAGAGATTTCGGATATAACATAGTGAGGAAGAACGAAACCAATCCTACAATAGTACAAGAAGCATTTGATTACAAAAAATTCATTGATGCCTGTAGCGTAAGTAATCTTATTATTACTCAACAGTTGGCGATACGCTTTATAGCTGCTCTTATAACGAAACCATTTGTAATTCTTACCGGTCTATCAGGCTCCGGAAAAACAAAGCTAGCATTGGCATTTGCCAGTGGATTACCGCAAACATGATAATACTAAAAAGACTTTTTCAGTAGGAGAAATTGTTCATTCAAGCCGGGTGAATTATACTGTGGTCGCGACTGACACTGTCGCTGTAACTTTCGCGCAAAAGGAAACAGGTACGAAGGCTACATTGCCATATGAACTCATTAATTAGTGGATTTCGGTAATCAAAGAAAATAATTTCAGTCCTGAAACTCCTAACAAAGAGATTAGAAAGGCAGTAGAAACAATTACAAAATATTCACTACAACTAAATTCTTTTGAATCGCATTTAAAAGCAGCAGCGTTTCAATTAATGGAGAAAGGGGAAACTTTTACGGAAGAATCTTCTTCAGTTTGTTTGCTGCCGTAGGTGCTGACTGGACAAATCGGGAACCATTGCTTGGGTATCCAAATGCATTATTGCCGGATACTTATGTTGTTCCGGAAAATGGCGCTTTACAACTTATAATAGATGCAATTGATAATCCTGACAGACCGCACTTTCTTATATTGGATGAAATGAATCTCAGTCACGTTGAAAGATATTTCGCCGATTTTTTAAGTGCTATGGAATCAAAGGAACCTGTTTTCTTACATTCAGGAAACACTGAATACAACGGAATACCACCTTCTATTACATTGCCTGAGAACTTGTTTATTATCGGTACGGTTAACATTGATGAAACAACTTACATGTTTAGCCCAAAGGTTCTTGACCGGGCTAATGTAATTGAATTTAAGGTTGACAAAACTGAAATGGAAAAATTCTTAAGTGGTGATATAAATGTGGAGTTTGGCAAATTATCAGCCAAAGGAATAAGCATGGCTATTGATTTCCTGGCAAAGTCAAGGGAGAAATTTCAAACCTCAATGACGATAAAGAATTTACTGATGATCTGCTGCTATTTTTTGATGAACTCAAAAGAGTTGGAGCCGAATTCGGTTATCGGACGGCTTCTGACATCTTCGTTTTACAAAAGTAGTCAGGAAGTTAAATACAGACTGGGAAACAAACCAAATCCTGGACGCCGCAATAATGCAAAAGCTGCTTCCGAAACTTCATGGTTCAAGAAGAAAGTTAGAATCCACTTTGAAATCTTTGGCTGAATTATGTCTGTATGATAAATCCTTAGCTGCAGATATTTTGAATCCGAAAAAAGACGTTGATTTCAGCGAGAAGGAAAAAATTAAATTTCCAATTTCGCTGGAAAAAATAAGAAGAATGAACATTAGTCTTATCAATAATAATTTCACCAGTTACGCGAAGCAAACAACGCATTTTGGAGAAAATTAAAATCACTTCTTTTACTAATGAAGAGATATCAATAGCCATTGCTCCAGCATCTGCTAATAGTCTGATTGATATCATAGAAGAAGGCGAAGCTTTAGAGAAGGGCGAAGCTCCGTTTCAAATAAGCGAAGGATGCAGTTATGAATTTTTAATTGATGAAGGTTTTATTTTAGAAGAAATTCCTGGCATCGTTTCGATTTCAAAGCTTAACAAACAATCTGGACGTATAACTCCTAATATTTATGTGGGCACTTTACTTGTGAATATTTTGGACGCTACATCTTTTGAAAAATTAGGTGAATTACAGTTAGAGGTAAGATCAACGAAAACCAGCTACAGAGAAGATTACAGAAGAATGCTTGAGGAAATTGCCGAGAAGTGCACTGATCTTCTTATGCAACACAGTTCGCCGGTAGTTCAAATGTTTAAGCCGGATTTGGAAAAAGATGCCGTAACGGCTTACCAGCGTTTTGCTTTTATAAAATCAATGGTAGATTCCGAAGAATTTGAAAGTTCGATTCATAAAATAATATCTGCTCCGACTACAAAATGGACAAGCACGTTGGCGGATAGGTCAATTCAGTCCGTGAAAAGAATCGACAGAAAAATTATCCGGCAGTTTTCATCTTCAAATCAAAGAGTAGATATCCCGTTAAATCATCCGTTAAAAAATATAATTGAATCACTTCCTCAAAAGGTGCAGGTAATTTCAAAAGAGGAAACCATAGATACTGCAGAAAATAGATTTATCAAATTTGCACTTGAAAGTTTTTTACAGCTCTGCAGCGATTTTAGTCATCTTAAAAATGGTGCCCGGGTAAAAAAGGAAGCTTCTTTTTTAGAAGAGAAAATTGAACATTATTTGAGTAGCCCGTTGTTTAAAGAAGTGGCTAACCTATCCTCAATTCCATTAAATAATCCGGTACTTCAACGCAAAGAAGGTTATAGAGAAATCTACAGAATATGGATATTATTTGACCTTGCGGCAAAGCTTACATGGCAAGGGGGTGAAGATGTATATCAGGGTAATAAAAGGGATGTTGCAGTACTCTATGAATATTGGTTATTTTTCAAATTAATAGAAATAGTCATAGAAGTATTTGATCTTGAGCCACCTCAATCTGAAGATTTATTAGAAGAAACAGCCGATGGCTTTGGTTTAAAACTTCGGCAGGGAGAATATCTGCCGATTAAAGGAATATGCCATAAAGGATCACGAAAGCTTTATGTTCAACTAAGTTACAATCGTACATATTCGGGCGATCAGGGTTATCCGAAATCAGGAAGCTGGTCAAGAAATTTGCGCCCTGATTATACACTTACCATATGGCCATTTGGAATAGATGAAGAACAGGCTGAAAAGGAGGAATTGATAGTACATATACATTTTGATGCGAAATATAAAATAGAAAAAATTAGGGAAATTTTTTCCGACGAAGATACAATTGAGTGAAGAAAAAGACGAACAACGAAAGGGCACTTATAAAAGAGCCGACTTGCTTAAAAATGCATGCCTATAGGGATGCTATAAGACGAACAGCAGGTGCATATGTTTTATATCCGGGAGATGATCAACCGAAAACAAAAAAAGGTTTCCATGAAATAATTCCCGGTTTGGGCGCTTTTGCAATTAGGCCTTCAGACATCGATACATGGCGCTGAAGAATTGAAGAAATTCTTAAACGAAATAGTTCATCATTTTTTAAACAGAGCATCTCAGAGAGAAAAGATGTCTTTTAAAACCTATGATACATATAGGAATCAAACGTTAATGATCTTAATGAAGTATTACCTGAAACAATTGGAGCGAATAGAAATTTAATTCCTGATGAAACATATATTCTAATTGCCTTCTTCAAAGATGAACAACAATTAAACTGGATTTTAAAGAATAAACTTTACAATGCAAGGATAGGAAGTGGAAATGGATCAATTCATCTCGATCCAAAAATTACAGGAGCGAAGTATCTGCTGCTTCATGGCAGCGCAGGATTAAAAAAAGGAAACCTTTTCAAATTGAAAAATGATGGCCCTAAAATTTTCTCTAAGGAAAATTTAATCAAGAAAAAGTATATCAATCCTTCACAGGCTTTTTATTTAGTCTTTCAAATAGATGAAAATATAGAGAAGGAATTTAAAGAGCTCAATTGGGATATCTCAAAAATTAGCGGGTATAAAAAATCTTATGGATCAGCAAACCCATTTTCTTGTTCATTAACAGAATTAATGAAAACGGTAGTAAAATAACTTGTACATTGACCTAAAACTTTCAATGGCAAACTTTTTAACGAGCAATGATTTAAACGCCGAATTAGAAAATCTTTTCGAATCTGCTGAAGATTATCTGATTTTAATTTCACCATACATAAAATTGCATGAACGATACTTATCTGCATTAAAGGCGAAAATGAATAATCCACAATTGGAGATAATCATCGTCTTTGGAAAGAATGAAGATGATCTTTCGAAAAGTACTAGACAAGCGGATTTCTCATTTTTTGGAGGATTTCCAAATATAGAAATCCGTTATGAAAAAAGACTTCATGCTAAATATTATGCCAATGAGACGTTTGCAATTTTAACGTCAATGAATCTTTACAATTACTCACAGGATAACAATATAGAATTTGGGGTTCTTACAAGCAGAAAGGGAGCATTTCGAAATTTTACCGGTAATCTATTGTCAAATATTTCAGAAAAAGACGATTTAGAATATGATGCCGGACTCTGCTTTGATAGAGTAATTGAACAATCTGAAATCTTATTTAAAAGAGTTCCGCAGTATGAAAGTAAAATGCTGGGTTTGACTAAAAGATATTTAAACTCAGTTACTGAAATAGACAAGCTCTCTGCCTTTTTTAATAAAACGTATCAAGACACTTCTTTTAAGAAGGAAAACATAATTGCAAGTCCTAAGCTAAAAACAATTGGATATTGCATACGCAAAGGTGTAGAGATTCCTTTTGATCCAAAGAAACCTATGTGTGATGCAGCTTTTGAAGAGTGGAAAAAATTTAGTAATGGCAACTATCCTGAAAAATTTTGTCACTTTTCTGGCGAGAAATCAAACGGTGAAACAACATTTTCCAAACCTATTCTTACCTAAAAATTGGAAAAAAGCGATGCAAGCTCATAAATAACTTTTTGCTAACGTAGGCGCTTCTTCTTTCGCAACCCACATTCCGCCGAGAGCCAAGGTCTGGTACGACCAACCTCCACCCTTTTTTTATATACTCAAAAACGTTGTAGAACTCTCAATATGAAAAATGATGGGCCTGACGCGCGCGCGGTCGCCCACCGCACTTGTTTTTATCAAACAAAACTGTAATCCTGCTCAGGCCCTCTTTACCAGATGATATAATGGATAAAACAAGCATAAGGGAATGGATACAGCAACAGGACTATACGGAGCCACCCATGAGCGTGAGGCTTTACAATGTTTTAGATCGCAATGAACCAGGCTGGAATGCATGAGAATGCGAAATATACATCGAATATATTTGATAAAAAATCTTTCCTCAGTTGCCGCAATGCCGGCGAAAATGGATGGCAGGAGTTTGTAACGCGAAGGGGATATTAAATACGAGGCTGCATGTAAAATGGCTGCTGCACCCGGCCCCTGGCCGGAAAAGAACCAGCCATTAATTACTTCCCCTTCTTTGGCGCGAGGTTATCCTCACTATTATCATAGTGTTGGCGCAAGGTCCGCTGGTGACTTAAATTGAAAAACCTTTCAATAGAGAATCTAAAATTTATTAAATCCAATTATTTTTTCTTCAGGTAAAAATCGCTTAATCAAATTACAAATTATTTAAAAGCACAAGCGGACGCGCTAACCAACTTTCTATTTATCGGGTTTGTAAGCGGAATGCTGAGCCAAAACACCTTGCCCGAATTTGTGGTACCAGGCGTGGACGTTCCGGTTTTGAGATTTAAAGAGGTAAAAGCATAATACCCACCATGTAAAAACAATCTATGCAGGCAGATAATTTAGGGACATTCTAAAGAACGCTTTTGAAAAAACCATTGCATATGTTGATTGATTTTTACCGCTCGTTTACTGCTTCCGCTCAAAGCCCCCGGAACAAAGAAACGGCCTGGATGAGAACGTTTATTACGGTTTAAAAATCAATGAAAATCCAGTTAGTATAAAATGTTTTCCTCGCATTAAAACCAACGCCTCCTTGTGCAATTGGAAATATAATACTATTTGAAGAAGAGGGCGCAAGACTTCCCAAATAATAAGCGCCCCGGCCCGGTAAATTTTCACCAATTTGTTTTTTGTATTGAAGTTTTGCGTCTGCACCAAACATACCTTCGGCCAGTACCAACTCTTTTGGCGAATTGGCCGTTACTATTTTGGAGTTATCCTTGCTATTTAGATTATCAGGATCATCATTATAAATGACCATAATTTCGTTGCCAAAATTTACAGTGATAAAACCGGAATATGCATGGGTAATACCGGGCGCCTGAACTATTTGAAGATTGCCTGAGCCACTGCTGGCAGAATTGGAAACACTTATATGGCGGGGGATAAGAGCATATTCAAATTTTTTGGCCGCCTGATCAGGATAGAAGGCCATGATAGGACCAACATCCATTTTGGTTACGGCCACCTGGTGAGAAGAATTATTGTTCATGTCATAGGCAGAAACAGAAGTATGAACAGATGTAGTAGTTTGCTGTGGACACCCTAGTATCACAATATTCCCATTATCAAGTTCTGTAATTGCCGGCGAAAAAGGGAACATGGAGTATTCTCTTTTATGTTTGACGCCGGCGCCGTTTTCACAAAAAGTTTGTATTTGTTCCGGTGTAAATGAATATATAAAAGGCTTTGACAAACGCATACTTGCACAATCGAGATGATACATCAAAAAACCATTGCAACTTTTATTATCTGACGCGTTTGTAGTGCATGAAGAAATATAAATTGTTTTACCATCCTTTGAAGCAATCGCCTTTGTAAAATATGTTTTTAAATCCCCTGCGGCATTCAATTTCATTTCACTTTTTCTTTTGTCAGCGCTGTTAGCGACTATCTTAGTGCCCTCTTCGGAGTCGAGAACAATACCTTCAGTATTATCATTGGTAAGCGCAGCGGAGGAAACGCTAAATCCACTCGTGGAGGTACGTAAATCAGATTGTTTGACAATATGCAGTTCGTTATCGGCTACATATGTTTGTATCATGTTCGGGTTTGCTAAACATATCACCAGCATTTTTGTTTTATCCGGAGAATAAGCAAAGGAAATCAGGCCTGCATTAAGAACATTTTCGGCTTTGGCAATGCCAACATTATCCTGCTGTATCGTGCAGAACTTTTGCGGATTTTTTAATGACAAATTTTCTTCATCCACCAGAGCCATATAAAAGCTAAAAGAAGATTTATCTTCATTCGGTTGAAAGTATGCAAGCGCCAGTTTATTATTGATCAAAACCAATTGCGGTATCAGCGGGCCAAACTGTTTCTCCCCATTTGCAATTACATATTCTTTTATCTTGTTCATGTTCTTATCATACTTGGATATCGTCATTGAATATACCAGGTCGTACAGCTTTGTAAACAGCCATTTTTTAGCGCTGAAAGCTGAGTTGGTAACGGTATAAAAAAATTTGTCCTGATAAACTGAATTGGTAACAGTTTCATGCTGGTATTCTTTTTCAACGATGTTGAAATCATTTGAGATCGTAATATGCGACCGTTGACATAAAGCAGAGGAAAACATGGCGACTGATAGCGCCAATGCTAATGCGTGTTTCATGGTAGATAATGGTTTTTTGATAATAGAATGAAATAGTTTGGCTGATGATTTTATCTGAAAAGTTTAATTCCATGGACTTTTTTCAATAGTTGCAAACGAAATATTGGAGGAGAGCAATCTTTCGAAATGGCCACGCAATCCAAATAGTGTTGCGGCATTTTTTGGCCTGCCAGGGGTTTGAAAAACTCTTTATTATGTTATAAAACCCAGGGTGAAATTTACAGGCATTTTACCGACTGGTAGAAAACGTACAAATCAACTAAAAAGTATTTTATCTTTTATTTAAAACCCCCTCTTTGGCGCGGGGTCCCGACTGTTATCGGAATGTTGCAGCATCCGATAGTGACACTAATTGAAAAGAAGCTACCATTAAATAATCCAGGTCGTATTAAGTCTAATATTTTTTCTTAAAGTAAAGTTGTTTTGATAAAATGGTAATTCATGATAGTAACGAGAGGATGCGCAAGGAAATCTTGCGCGGGTTAACGGCCTATGGATTTCTCGGGGGAGATGGATTAAGAGTAAATGGACTCACTTTTAGGAATTTTTCGTGGGAATTCACATCATTTAAGTAATAGCTTACGTAAGGCTTCGGATTTCCATCTGACGCATCTACAAACTGCATAGGTAACATGTATAAATCGGTTGTCGCATCGAAAGTCGCAGTCAATAGATCCTGTTTCGATAATATTAAGACACTTCTAAAACCAAACTTGAGTGTGCCTGAAAGGCCGAGCCGCGAAATCAAAACATTTCCAGGAATAATGTCGTTGTTAACATCCATTGCAGCGCACATAAGTCTGTAATTAGAGCCAACCGGTTCAAATCTGAATGAGAAATAACCAAAGTCTGTCCTCTGAAGGTAGGTCCAAAGAGTCGCTTTGTCCATTTTCATAGTGTAAAACTTTTGACTAAAGGCGGCACTAGAGGCTAATGTGAGCATTAGCGCAACGCAAATAGATTTGAAAGCATTGTTCATTGATGTAAGTTTTTGGGATGAAAAATAATTACCAGGATGTTGTTCATAAGGCTTCGCATGAGGACAGGCTTACGATATAATGGCCATCTTGCTTATTAATAATTTTAAAAGGGTGGATCGTTAATATGTCTTCACTAAATTAATTCTTTAAAGTACACAACGCAGGGGGTGAAAACACCTTTTCTTTACAGAATATAGGAATTGACTAATTGAACTGTTTTTAAGCTACAAAAAGTAACTTCCAGTTTATTGAATCAGTTAATCTGAGGTACTGACAGAAGTAAAAGAGAAACTTGATTCCTCCGCGTAAACTTCATTTACTCTTGTTTTCTCCGGCAAAAACATTTGAAGGAAACCGCGAAGAAAAGAGAAGCCCATATTTCACGCAAGGTTATCCTAAGTGTTATCTGAATGTCGGAGCATCCGATTGTGACCCGAATTGAAAAGAAGCAACTATTAAATGATTTAAGGGACTGAATTAAAATTTTTTTTCTTAAGGTAAAAGGGCTTTTGATAAGTTTGCGCCAATGCAGCCTTGCCCCCTCTTTGGCGCGGGGTTATCCTCACTGTTATTGTAGTGTTGGCGCCAGCAGTCCGCTGGTGACTTAAATCAAAGAGTTAGCGGCAAGCGTACCCGCACACCTCAAAACTCCGGCCGTTTAAACAAAGTATATTCGGACGTTTAAACGAAATCGCCCAAAGCATCCTCTGTACTTCGCCCATGGTGGTGTGTTACTTCTTTGGAAGCGCCGGGGCCTGGCCTCCCGGGAAATAAGAATCTATTTTTGTGCTAATAGCTTTTCAAGGAGCATATTTTTATCCTTCTCCGATTGCAGCAATCTTTCGTAAAGTCTTTTATTCTCATCCAAATGCCTCGATCCATTTTTCGATCGGGTTGAAATTATTTTGATAAATTAAAGAATTATTATTTACAGTGTTTTGGAGAAATTACAAGAACATTGAAAATTGCCTTGTCTTCGTCAAAATCTTTAATCGCCTCAACGGGAATCTTCAGGGCGGCAGCTACCTTTTCCAACAGGTCTTTATCCAGGGCTTCCTTTTGTTCCAGTTGGGATATAGCCTGCTGGCTCAGGCCCAATTCGGAGGCAAGCATATCCTGTTTTATACCCAGGATCTCACGAATTCGCTTTACATTCCGGCCTTCGTGCATGGTTTTTTCTGTCATCTGGCAAATTTATCTACAAGTATAGTATTTTATTGCTTTGATGCAATAGTATTTATCCCTGCCGGCATTAAAAAAGCAATGCAGGATATCCCCGTCAGCATTTTCCCTGCAAAGTTTTTTCAGTATAAGACACGGTAGGGATGGTGTATAGATACTGTATAGATAGTGTATAGATAGTGTATAGATAGAGTATGGATAGAGTATGGATAATGTATGGATAATGTATGAGAGGCGTACCCGGGATATCGGCCACCTCATGGTTTTTGTCAATATTGGTGCCCCCAGGCTTTCCGTAGTAAGCTTAAATTAAAAAGAACTGCTGTCCATACGTCTGCGACTTTGGAGATTTTTGGTAGTTTTCAAAAACTCTTTAAGATCGTGCAAACCTCCTGCCTGCTTATGGAAAACATTATATTTGAGAATTACCGCACAATGATTTTTAATGGGATGCGCATGGATAAAAGCATACCGACGATGTAACATTTTCTAACAACTAATGTCAAAAGAACACGAAATATCAAGGCTGGCGAGATTAACAAACATTGCTACCATGTTAAAGTCGAAACGCGTATTAACGGCGGTTGACATTGCAAAAAAATTTGACATTAGCGTAAGAACTGTTTACCGCGATATAAGAACACTGGAAAGTTCCGGCGTGCCGGTAATAACTATTGACGGCAAGGGCTATTCTATCATGGATGGTTACACGCTATCTCCCCTCATGTTTACAGAGGCTGAAGCCAATGCACTTGTAACCGCCGGGCATTTGGTAAGTAAAACAAAAGATGCCTCGCTTGTGAGGAACTTCCAGGAAGCATTAATAAAAATCAAATCAATAACCCGCTCCGGCATTAAGGCAAAATCTGATTTGCTCTCGGAAAGAATTTTAATGCTGGAGCAAGGCAGGGGTAATGATAAAACAAGCAATTCTCTTTCGGAACTGCAACTGGCCATCACGAATCATACACTTACAAAAATAGTTTATCAAAAACCAGGTGATAGCCCGGCAACAACAAGGGTAATAGAGCCGCATGTATTGTGTTACTTAAACGAAAACTGGATATTAGTTGCCTGGTGTAAACTTCGCAATAATTTCAGGGCTTTTCGTATAGACAGAATGCAACAGGTAGAATTTGATACTATAACATTTAAAAGCAGGGACGCTGCCCTGAAAAAATATTTCGCCGCCTGGCCTGAAAATATTTTTTGAACCCCTGACATAGGGCTGTCATACGCCCGTTTCATCTTTGCAGTATTGATTAAATAATTTAAAAAAGCAATTATGAAACAGTCAGCAATTACAACACAGGAAATAGCCAACAGGTACTATGCATTGGCAAAACAAAACAAATGGCCGGAGATACTGGATGAACTTTGCGGAGAGGACCTAGTGAACCAGGAACCCGAACATGTTATTTCAAGAGGAATACAACCTATCACCAAAGGATTGGATGCTGTAAAAGCCAAAGGCAATGCCAACCGCAAAATGATTGAGGAAATCCACAGCCAGCATTGCAGCGTGCCGCTGGTGGCCGGTAATTTTTTTACAGTTGTGCTGAGCAGGGATGTTACGTTTAAAGGGATGCCTCGTACGACGAAAGAAGAAATAGCTGTTTTTGAAGTGAAAGATGGCAAGATCATTTCGGAGCAATTTTTCTATTGAACTTCGTTAACGCTGCTTCTGATGTTCTCCACGGTTGCGTTTTTTTTCACCGCAGAGAAAGGAGTAAATGGAGTTTACGCAGAGTTCTTCTTTTTCTCCGCGATACCTCTGCTTCTCATGTTCTCCGCGGTTGCGTTTTCTTTTTCCACCGCAGAGAAAAGAGTAAATGGAGTTTACGCAGAGATTTGTTTTACCTCCGCGTAACCTCTGCTTCTCATGTTCTCCGCGGTTGCGTTTTCTTTTTTCACCGCAGAGAAAGGAGTAAATGGAGTTTACGCAGAGGCATTCTTCTTTACTGTTTTATCAGTTGCACGGTTTGTGTAACTCCCGATTGTGTTACCTGCAGGAAATAAACTCCCGGCCTTAGCTTGTCGCCGATCTTTAATACCCCGGGAGCACTTATGTTATTCATACTGTTAAGAATTGTGCCTCCGTTGTCCAGCAGGCGGGCATTTATTTTTTCTGATGAATTTGAACGTATTGTTATAGTGAAATAGGTACTGCTCGGATTTGGAGCTGCTGACAAAATTAAATTAGGGTTAGCGTTGCCGTTAGATTTAGGAACTGTAACCTTCACCGTTGAAGTTGTTTGATTGCCACTTGCATCTGTCGCGGTTATCTTTATAGTGTACACTCTTTCTTTTCCGTTTCTTAATTTTTCTGCCCGTAGTCTTACGTGATGAGCATCTATAATTTCCCAATCCGGTGAAAGATCTCCATTTTCGCCACTTTGTACAGGGTCGTTACTTATTACTGAAATGGCAGTATTAGTAATTCCGCAATTGTCGTGAGCAGCATACGCTGAGTGTTACCGGTTTTAACTTATGATCCGGCGGCCACAAAGAAGCTGGAGTTGCGATAAGGTTTTCAATCACGGGTGGTTGCTTATCCAATACAGTCACAGTAAAGCTGCAGGATTGTGTAGCATCACTGGAGAGCGCATAAGTAACGGTTGTAATGCCTTTATTAAATATAAGCCCGCTTGCGGAGCCGGTACCACTTGCTGTAGTAGCACCCGTAAGCGTATACGTTATATTGGCGGAGGTTGAAGCCGGATCAATTCCATATACTTTCGCTGAACATAGGTTTGGGTCTGTATTTACAGTTTGATTAACAGGGCAGGTTATACTGCTTACAGGATCAAGCAGGTATTTTGCTATAAGGCCAACACTAAACCCATTTTGATCATATCCATTACCCGATACAAAAAGATTATTGTCTGATAATAAAACCTGTGTAGATAAAATTATCAATCTGTGTAAATGATGAAATGGTTTTTCCATTTTTTCCAAAAGAAAGGTCAGGCGTACCGTCAGTATTGAACCTGGAAAGTGTAATGTCTGTGTTATTAAGATCATTTTTTTTATCGCCCAGGAATGAGTATTTTTTGGTCCTTTTGCAACAGCACGATGCCACCATCATTAGGGACATCGCCGTTTTGCCCAAAATTAGTATCGGGTCAGTACCATCTGCATTTAAGCGTTCAAGAAAAATACTTTGATAAGCTCCGCCTGAACTTTCATAACGGGTAAGTATAATTTTGTTATCATTTTGAACCTGGAAACTTCTTACGTAATCGTTGTTTGACTTATCAATAATTATTTTGCCTTGTTGTCCAAAGCTCCCATCGAAAGACCCATCAATATTTAATCTCGCAATTAAAATATCAATGTTAAAGTAACTGAAATCAGGCGGGAAGAAGATCCCTGACCACTAAATACTATTTTCCCATCTGGTGCTACTGAAATATTCAGGACCTGATCTTCGTTTCCAAAATCCACCCTGACATAACCACCGTTGCCGAAGCTACCATCTACAGATCCATCCGTATTGTAGCGAACTATAAGAAGGTCAGAACCATTATTATCTCTCCAAAGGCCACCTATGATTATTTTGCCATCCGGCTGAAAACTAATAACACCCGGCGATTCATCCCCCCCAAAATCTGTAATTGCAACTCCCCCATTTCCAAAGGTTGCGTCAGGTGTACCATCTGGATTATATCTCGCGAGCCAGATGTCACCGCTATTTGTACTGGAGTATTCTGCTACAAGTAACTTTTCATCTGGCTGAAAAGAGGATATACCGATAGAAGAAAGAAGTGCATGCGTTCCATTTTGGCCATAAGTATTATCAGGGGTTCCATCTATATTAAACCTGCTGATAAGTGATTCAGATTTAGCACCAGCAGATAAATTACTTACAGCCAGCAATTTTCCATCTCCCTGCAGAAATAAAGAGCCATAAGAATAATAGGCTCCTAAAATAAAGTCAATAAAATTCCCATCTGTACCAAAGCCAGCATCAGGTTTGCCATCGGCATTAAAACGAAAACATGAGAAAGTATTAGAAAAAGGGCTTGTAAAATTTGCATTATTTCCCCCTGTTATAATTTTACCATCCTGCTGAATAACTAAAAAGTCACTCTCATCGTAATCTGAATTAATATCTGCAAGTACAAGTCCATTGCCGGTATTGCCAAAACTATTATCTATGGTACCGTCAGTATTTATGCGGATCAATTCAATATCCTCACTCGCCGGATTTAAATTAGTTTGCCCGGCTGCTACTATTTTGCCATCTGTCTGCAAACGGATATTTGTAAGAACATCATATGAAGTTCCGAATACTGCAAAAATGGAACCTGAGCCTGAATTAAAAGTAAGATCAGTAGAGCCATCGTTATTGTAACGGGCAATTCTGAAATGGGCATGACCTAAATCATCCACAGATCTGTCCACGCAGCATATATTTTACCATCACCGGCTATCACTACAGAGTGTGCCCAATCATTATGACCAAAATCAGAAGTAGTTTGGCCCGTAAAATTGAACGAAAATCCGGAGCTGCCATCAGGATTATATCTCGCCAGAGCAAAGTCACCATTATTTGAACCAGCCACTCCGGAAGCTACAATCTTTCCGTCTGGTTGCAAAGCCAGCGACGAAAGGGAGGAGTAAAAATTATTAAAATTGGTTAATACAATTCCGTTGTTGCCAAAGGAAGCATCTAATACTCCTTGCGCAGTATAACCTGCAAGAACGAATTCGACATTTCCATTCACGAGAGTACTTCCTCCTACCACTATTTCGCCATTGCAGTAATTAAAATTGCACTAAGAAATTCGTTGGGAGAACCGAATATCTGTAATTATTACTCCGCTATTTCCAAATGAGCCATCGAGTGTGCCATCGGTATTATACCTGGCAAGAATAAAATCTGAAGATCCATCCGTGGTACCTGCTACAACAATCTTTCCGTCGGGCTGTATTGCAGCGGTGGATACAATTCATAGAAACAACAACAGAATATCCATTATTACCATAGCCGGAATCTATATTTCCATTGGAAAGCCTCCTGGCTATTTTTGTTTTATCATCTGGCTGTAGTACCAGGTATATTGTCCCGTCAGTCATGTACAAAGCATTTTCTTGCAATTGGAGAAAAAGTGATATTGCCGGTGCGATGGCAGGTGTTACGATCGCACCATTGTTTCCAAAGGTGGGATCGGGAAAGCCGCTCTGCGCTTTAACAGCATGATGTAATGATAGTATACAAAAAAGTAGAATTATCTTTTTCATCTTATTTTAGTTTAGGTAGCTGTACTAGTTTACGGTAATATTTAGCTGGTGGGCAACTTCAATAGGAACCGGTTGGGGGCTTTGCGCCATTCGGTGATCAATGGGATTTAAATGAATGACCTGCCATTTGGCAATCCGAAGCGCATCATCTTTCATTTTTAATCCCCCGGGAGCATTGGTAAAGGGATTACGTTCCTGGTGGATCTCCAACCTGTTTTGATAAAAAATGTTGTAGCCATACCCGGTGCCTGCAGTTTTAAAGATCCGGATAGTGTGCCCGTTAAAGAGAACATCATTTGAAAGCTTTGTTGAATCGGCAGTTTGAGCGTGTAGCGAACAAGAAATAGCAGTAAGCACTGCAATGAGTAGCAACCGTGTTTTCATTACCTGGTTTTAATAATTGTTAATAAAATTGAGAGAGGACGCTATTTGTACTGCATTGATACATTACGCCGGGGTGTAGCAGAAAATTTCGGTCAGTTTTGGTTTTTGCAGACTAACAATCGTTCTGTTAAGCAAGGTAGATAAACTTTGCAAGGTTTGATAAACTTGTAAAATAATTATTTTGAAACTATACAAAACACTTTCGCAAGTGTATGGCAAAAGACATATCGCTCGCTTTCCGTAGCTATGGCTAAATTAAAAGGAACTGCTGTACGCTAGCTATCGGTAATTATCCTGAAATTAAATGTGCTGCCTCGGCCAAGGCAGGCTTTCACCCTTTCTGAAGCCCACCTCTGCTACCCGTAAGCGCCGGGGTCTGGTCTCACGACCAACCGCAAACATTTATTACCCTCTCCTCTTTTCTTTAATTTGAGAGAACTCCGGGTGTTTGAGTGGCCAACGCCACCACATCATTACGCTGAATAGCAAGCCTATCAAAACTTCTATATATTTTGTTTGCAACTATTAAGAAAAAATATTTTTACTTTTAATAAAAGGCTCTAAAAGTTGAAACAAAAAATATTAACGCTTGTATTTACTGCCATCAGTTTAGGATTGTTTGCCCAGGTGACTCAAAGAAATATTTTGGCTGAAAAATATTCAGGGGAAGACATCAAACAATCACTCACTCCAAAAAGCGGGTTCAACCCCTGGCCAAAAACTGCAGCCGAATGGAAGGTGGCGTTACCCGATTCTATCAGGGAAAATATTATTGCGAATGGAGCGGCGGACCTGCAGTATACATTTGAACCCATTTCCGCTACCCTTTCACTTGATTTTACCCGCAGCGGCGATAGGGAAAGGCACAGCGATATCTCTTTCGGTAAACGCAATGCCTTAACGGAATTAATACTGGCCGAAGCGATTGAAGATAAAGGTCGTTTTACCGAAGCCATCATGAATGGCATCTGGTCCATTTGTGAAGAAAGTTTTTGGGGCGTTCCTGCTCACATTGGCAGCACCGGCTTACCGGATGTGGAACACCCCGTCGTGGAATTATTCTCAGCCGAAACGGCTTCTGTATTAGCAATTGCGGATTATTTCATTGGTGAAAAATTAGATAAGATAAATCCGCTGATCCGCAAACGGATCTATTATGAAACCAACCGGCGCCTGTTCGCACCGATGATGGATTCCACTATTAGAGACAAATATGGGTGGATGAGCAAGACCCGGCCTGTAAATAACTGGAATCCATGGATCATGTCCAATTGGATATTGAGTAGCCTATTGCTTGAAAAAAATGAAACCCGCCGTGCGGAAATGATTTATGCGGCCATGAACGGGTTGGACCGGTATCTTAACAGCCTCGGCGAAGATGGCGGTTGCGATGAAGGGCCGAGTTATTGGTTTGCGGCAGGTGGCAGTGTATATGATTGTTTGGAATTGTTACAAAAAGCTACGAACGATAAGGTCAATGTCTTTAACGTACCAGTAATTCAAAAGATGGGCTCTTACGTTTATAAAGCACATATTGACAGCCTATACTTTACCAATTTTGCAGATGCCGACCCAACACTTCGCCCGGATGGCCTGATGTTATACCGTTTCGGAAAAGCTATTCACGATGAACAAATGATTCAGTTCGGGGAGTGGGCTTATCAAACTTTCCCCAATACGGGTCTCACAGGTTTTCAACGGATGCGGCGTATTGAAAATCTCTTAACTGCAAAAGAAATTGAAAGTACCCACGAGTACCAACCGGTACACGATGCATGGGTGAGTGATATACAGGTAATGACGGCCCGCACAAATAAGGGGCTTTACCTGGCCAGTCATGGCGGGCATAATGCAGAGAGCCATAACCACAATGATGTGGGTGATTTTATTATTTATGCTGACGGCCAGCCGATGATCATTGATGCCGGCCGGGGAAATTATACGGCGCGAACTTTTTCAAGCAAGCGATATGAATTATGGTTTACTCAATCGCAATACCACAATTTGCCGATAGTGAATGGAATGGGTCAAAAAGACGGGCGTGCGTTTGAAGCAACAAATGTGAAATGCCGGATCAATGAAAAAGAGGCAAGCCTGCAAATGGACATTGCGGCTGCCTATCCTAAGGAAGCAGGTATTGTAACATGGAACAGAACGGTAACGCTTAATCGCAGAAAGAACCGGGTAGAATTGGCCGATGATTATGTGTTAGCCGAAAAGACAAACTCACTGCAACAGGTTTTCATGACCATTTGCGATATAGATATTTCAAAAGAAGGTACAATAAAATTGACGGGAGCACACCATACTGAATTACTTATTCAATACGATCCCGCCATGTGGTCGGTTACTACAGAGCAGCCTTCCACCGAAGGAATGGAATATTCAAGTTTTAAAACCAAGTGGGGCGGTAAAAAAGTAATGAGGATTGTTCTAAGCAGCAAGAAAGAAGTTCTCAAAGGCAGATCGAAATTTACTTTTGAGAAAAAATAATTTCACCGCAGAGGGAAGAATTTTTACCGCAGAGAAAGAAGTAAATGGAGTTAACGCAGAGTTTTTCTTTTCCACTCTGCGTTAACTCTGCCTCTCATGTTCTCCGCGGTAAAATATTAGAAATTATGAACTATTCTCTTAAACCCATCCTTTAAAAGCGGTACATTAAAATTGATGAGGTAACCCAGGGATTTATTATAAAGCTTTAAGTAAGTTATCACCTGCGCCATAAAAATCGGGGATATAGCTTCACAGGATTTCGTTTCAATAATTATTTCGTTTTCTACTAATAAATCTATTTCATAGCACTTGCCCAAATCGACATCTTTATAAATTAAGTCGACAGGAACATGCATTGTTACAAAAAGATCTCTTAACTCTAATTCTCTCTTTAAAGAAAACCTGTAAGCTGATTCCAACAGGCCCGGCCCCAATTCCCTATGTACAGTAATTGCGGCATCAAGTATTATTCCGCCAATTCATTCAGTTTTTCTTTAGTCATAATTAAATGATATAATGAATGAAGATAGCTTTTTTCACCGCAGAGAAAGGAGTGAAGGGAGTTCTCGCAGAGCCTTTACTCCGCGTAATCTCTGCCTCTCATGTTCTCCGCGGTAAGGTTACATTTTTTTCACCGCAGAGAAAGGAGTAAATGGAGTTTGCGCAGAGTTTTTCTTTCCTCCGCGTAACCTCTGCCTCTCATGTTCTCGGCGGTTGCGTTTTATTTTCACCGCAGAAAAAAAAGTAAAGAGGTAACCCCTATTAGTGCCTGCGTCCGCTGGTGCTGTTTCCTAAGAGTTCCTACGGAGACAATTAACCACAGCAATTAAATTTCCCCATAAGAATCTTTTAATTATTTCCCCTCTCTTTGTAAGAATCCGATACTTTAATGGTACTAACAGGGTAAACAAGCAACATCGTGAGGGAAACAGAACAACAACATATTTTTGAAACCTGGCTTGATCAGTACAAGGCGCTCATCTTTAAAGTGGTAAGGGCCTACGCATTTACCACTGCCGACCAGGACGATCTTTTCCAGGAGATCACCATACAGGTATGGCATTCTATCCCCAACTTCAGGCAGGAGTCTTCGGCCACTACCTGGCTATATCGCATATCGCTTAATACTGCTATTAAATGGGTAAGAAAAGAACGAAAACATCCGCAGCCCGAAACACTCGATAATGTAGAGCACGTGTTGCAGGAAAGCAGGAAACCGATGGATGAACGGCTGGCATGGCTCTATGAAGAAATTTACAAACTGGATGAAATTGACCGCTCTGTTACCTTACTGATGCTGGATAATTTCAGCTACAAAGAGATGGCAGATATATTGGGCATTTCCGAATCTAATGTAGGCGTGAAGATCAACCGCATAAAAAAACAACTTATTTCAAAATCAAAAAAATATAACCACCATGGAATTTGATGAAATGAAAACAAATATGGGATTCACAGAACAATGAACCCCTGTATGCTATAGATGCACAGGCTTTGCACAACCGCATCCTGTCGAAAAAGAAGCAGGCATACCATATTACCAATATGAGTGAGTTGCTGATGATCATCGTAAATATGGGAGCCGGGTATTTTGTGCTGCAAATAAATTTATCCGGCCATAGCGGAAATATATTTATGTACCTGCTGGCTGCGTGGATGCTGGGTGTTTCCTGGTATTTGTTTTTCAATAGAATCCAAAGACTAAAGAAAGACAAACAGTTTGACCGAACTATGCACGGCGATCTTAATTATGCAATCTCTGTGGCAACTTACCAGGTGCGCCTTTCTTTACTCGGCCGCTGGAGCATTCTGCCTATTGGTTTGCTTACCCTTCTTGGCCTTTGGCAAAGTGGTAAATCAATTTGGATAGTTGTTGTCATATTGCTCTTTTTTGTATTGACCAATTATGCGGCAAGGTGGGAGCATGGCATTTATAAAACGAGGAAACGCGAACTGGAAATGCTGAAAGGGAAGTTGGAAAAAGAAGGTTAGGTTTTTTTTACCGCCGAGAAAGGAGGAAATGGAGTTTGCACAGAGGGATTACTTATCTCCGCGAAATCTCTGCTTCTCATGTTCTCTGCGGTGAGGTTTTTTAGAGTAAGTATTTTGCGTAGTGCCGGCGATTCCGCATTACTGAATCAACTGTGCAATGTCTTTCAGGGGAATTTTTGATGCCATTGATGTAATCTCCGACTCTGAACTATTATCCACACTGAATGTCAGGAGCGCACTGCTAAACGGAATATCCAGCTTGTAATTGAATTTGCCATTACCGGCATCGCTCCTCTCCATTCTTGCTTTATAACCCTGCACCTTTATTGTTTTAGAATTTTCATCGCGCATCATTCCTCCCAGGAGGGGCATATTAAGAATGGTATTTAGCGACGCGATCATCGGGGAATTACTGATAATCGCCAGGTCTGCTTTTTTCTCAGCATCTCCATAACTCCTATGGATCGTGGCGCCTACAAATCCAATATTGGAAGTAACGTTATCGTCTTTCGGATTTACTTTAAGAGCGTCCATGTTTTCGGGTAAGAGTTTTAATACTTCTTTACCGATGATCATATCGAGCTCCTGCAAAGCCTGCTGCAATGAGAAGTGTGCATCGTCCAGCTTGCCGGCGGTATAAGCAGTACGTGCAGAGGCCACCTGGTTTTTGAAATCCTGCGCACTTGTTATGCCGCCTAAAAACATAATGATAAAAAATAAAATGATCTTTTTCATAATAAAAAAGTTGTCAGGTTAAGATTATTGTTCGCCAAGCGTTTTTTTGATTCCATCAATATCAAACTGCCCGGCGGCATTCATTACTTCGTTTTCATCAGCAAAATTTATGCATTCCCAGGCTATCATGGAACTCTGGCCCAGTTGTGCGATCAGCGTATAGCCCTTGCTGTCATCGTATTGTATAATGGCTTTGTAACCTTTTACCTTCACCTGCTTCACATTTTGCTGGCTGGCATCAGCCTGCACATAAGCACTGTTGAAATACATATTTACCAGCCCGGCATACAAGCCACTATTACCGATATTCACGGTAATTTGTTTGTCTTTCCCACCAGAGTACACCCGTTGAATGGTCATATTGCTCCAGCCCCATTGGGTGCTCACCACTTTATCCTGCGTGGTATCTTTTGGCAATCCATCTACCGTGGCCGGCAATGAATGTAACAGCTCACGGCCCAGTTGTATTTCTACACCTATTAAAGCCTGCTGAATGGAGTAGCGGGCATCGCTATATTTATTTTGTTGGTATGCTGTTTCAGCTTCGGTCATTTGCTGTTTCACATCAGGAGGAGGTGTATTTTTAAGGCCTGCTCCGCCTTTATTCGTCGGTTTTCCTGAAGACGATGTACCGGAGCCTGGAGAAGAATTATCATCGATACCAACTGCGTTATCAACTGCATCATCAACTTTTTTGTCAATTACCTTATTGGTGGTTTGTTGCACCTTCTGTTTTAGTTTTTTAAGAAATTGAGCTTGGGAAGGCGTATAAAAAAGCAATAGACCAAACACGCAAAATACCGGGAGAAGCTTTTTCATCTTGTCTGATTTAAGGTTAATTAATAAATAAGGGGGGCGCTATAAAGTTAATGATTCAATGGGGCAAAATCGAATAATGTTCATAAAATTTAGCGTGCGGCGGGGTTTTCATAATATTAGGTAAGTTGTAGAAAAAATTCATGGCGCCATCATAGAAGAAAAAGAAACTATTTTTTCCAAATTACTTTTTTCATTTGTTAATAGTTCTATCGAAACATCATATTTTTCTCCGCAAAACCTCTGCCTCTCATGTTCTCCGCGGTTGTGTTTTTCGTAACTTGATATCCTAATTAACCTCTCATGCAAAACAGGGTTGATCCTTGTGGTAATATTATTGATACCACCGCCCGTGGTGCATGGCTCGGCAACCGTGGCCAACTCCATGATGATACAAAATGTATACAAAGGCCTTTTAAACTAAAGGCATGGCTTACCTGTATACTACGGTTCAAAGACAGGCGAAGAACGGTTATGTCACCGGGGCTATATACCGAGTTGTTTTTTTTAGACGAGGCGAGTGCTTTCTCTGCGGGCCACCGGCCCTGTTGCGAATGTCGCAGGCACGATCATTACCGATTTAAAATGTACTGGCTAAAAGGAAATCCCGAGTATAAGTTTACCGAAAAAACTTCCATACAGCAAATTGATGCCGTCCTGCACACTGAAAGAATTAACCATGCGGGTAATAAAGTTACCTACCTTGATAATATTGATAACCTGCCCGGCGGCACCTTTATATTCATGAATGAACAACCCTGGCTTATTGCCGACAACTTGCTGCATCGCTGGACTAATTTTGAGTATGACACCCATTTACCTTTACCCAAAAATCAGATAGTTACGGTTCTTACACCACGGTCTGTTGTAAATACGTTCAGTGCCGGGTATATACCTCAAATGGGCATTGATGCTATATAACTACGCAGGGTAAAAGCTCTTTACCGGGCATCGAAGTCTTTGATCTATTGCGGGCAAAATCATTATCGCATAATAAACGGGTAGCTGTTGTAATGTTTCAACGCGAGCCCGGTACCTTTCACTACGCTGGTAAGCGGGTCGTCCGCTATATGAACCGGCAGCTTTATTTTAAGCTGAAGTCTTTTATCGATCCCCCGCAATAAGGCGCCTCCCCCCGTTACAAACATCCCACGGTTATATATGTCAGAAGCAATTTCGGGTGGTGTTGCTTCCAAAGCTTTTAAAATACCCTCTTCTATTTTAAATATAGATTTATCAAGGGCTTCCGCTATTTCCTGGTAGGTTACTATTATTTCTTTTGGTATACCTGTTACAAGATCCCGGCCATGCACACGCATATCTTCGGGCGGATCATCAATATCTTTCATAGCTGCGCCAATCTGCAGTTTAATTTGCTCCGCGGTACGCTCGCCAATAAGCAGGCTATGATACCTGCGGATGGTGTCAACAATATCCGAGGTGAATTCATCTCCTGCTATACGAATAGATTGGTCGCAGATAATTCCTGCCAATGCGACGACGGTTATACCGGTTGTACCCCCGCCAATGTCAACAATCATATTACCTACGGGTTCTTCTACATCAATGCCCATTCCCAATGCAGCAGACAGTGGTTCGTGAACCAGATACACTTCTTTGGCGCCCGCCTGTTCGGCACTGTCTCTCACTGCACGTTTCTCCACTTCAGTAATGCTGCTGGGTATGCAGATCATCATGCGCCAGCTCGGGGCAAATAAGGATTTTTTAGGATTGATTTTTTTTATCATTTCCCTCATCATCAGTTCTGCCGCATTAAAATCCGCGATCACACCATCCCTTAGCGGCCGGATGGTACGGATACTTTCGTGGGTTTTTTCATGCATCATCAGCGCTTTTTTGCCAACACCCAAAACAATTTTGGGATTATTGCGATCTAACGCGATGATTGATGGTTCATTTACAACAACCTCGTCGTTATAAATAATCAGCGTATTTGCTGTGCCAAGATCAATGGCTATTTCCTGTGTAAAAAAATTAAAGAAGCTCATAGGTTAAAGAAGTCAAAAAGCGTGCTATTCATGCGAAGTTGTAGGAATTTGGGTGATTTGCAATACAATGGGAATAAGATTTAGGGTTTTAGATCATAAAGGCGGAATTTTCCACCGGAGTATTTTTTCAACACAGAGAAAGGAGTAAAAAGAGTTTGCGCAGGGTTATTCTTTGCTCCGCGTAACTTCTGCTTCTCATGTTCTCCGCGGTTGAGGTTTCCGCGGTTGAGGCAGATTAAAGCCCTCGGTTTCTCTACCTTAAAATAAGGCAATCTTATACATTAACTGACGGTGGGTTGAAATCGTTGTGTATTGCTTTCAAATAACTCTTTGCTAATTACGTTCCATAGGCAAAGCTTTCTGCTTCCTATGAAAATCAATACTAACAGGCTGGAATCATTCAGTGATGGTGTTATCGCCATTATTATCACCATAATGATCCTCGCCCTTAAACTGCCGGTGCTTGATAAGCACATTACAACCACTCCTCAAACGGTCCATTATTTGAAGTTCCTGCTGCCTTATTTCATTACTTATGCATTCAGCTTTATGATGATAGGTATATTCTGGACAAATCATCATCATATGTTTAACCTGCTCGAGAAAACTGATGTGGTTTTGCTATGGCAAAATTTCTTATTTCTTTTTGTATTAAGCCTTATTCCTTTCGCTACCGCTATTGTAGGGGCGAATCCTTTTATTCCTATCGCCCCGGTTATTTATGGCACAGTAATGTTACTTACCACCTTATCTTTTGTACTTATGCGCAACTATAGTATCCGTCATAAATTGGTACATACTGATGCGAACAAAGCGTTAACCCGAAAAATATTCAATGTATCTTTAAGGGAAAGGACCAAAGCAATTATAGCTACGTTTGTCTACCTGGTTTCAATACCACTGGCCTTTGTAAATGTATATTTATCTTATACCTGCTTTATTATTTCACCCGTTATTTTTTTTATACCAGGGGGCATCAATAATGAAAAGCAGGCTGAAAAGATCTCTGCTAAAAACAGTTTGGGGTGAACTTATTTACTTTATAAGTCCCGGGCTAAAACCTGGTTGTGGCTGCACTGGCGGCAAGCTTGGTCTCACTGTTGTCCGCTCTTCAAAAATCTTTCTCAGGAACTTCCTGATATTCTTCTTATTCTCATTGAGCGCAGCAAGCATTTTCTGTTTTGGAATGTCTCCAAAATAAAGTTCCATCCCAAATTCCTTTTGTAAGTTGGCAGGATAGTATGGGCTTGCGTCTATATTATACATGTAAATATGGTGGTACCCTTCTACAGCGATAGTGCTGGTTCCGGGCATTTCTATGCCAGTAAATTTGGGTATGAAAAAGAGCAGGAATTTTTTTTCATTGGCACTAAGGCCGCTTCCCTTTACAGAGATATCTTCAGGGAATCCATTAGGTCCCAGCCTGAATTCAATATCAGAATCAATGTCCTTGCTTGTATAATCAAACCTGCCAATTACGCCGTACAATGACCGAAGCATAAACACATAAGCAGAATCAAAGTTTTTATTTTTTACCCTTACCTCCGTAGGCTTATGATTAACCAGGTAGTTCATTAGTGCCCGGCCTGCAAGTGAGTCCCCATTTCTCCTGAAGTAATTATTGTAAGCGATATTTTCCATTGTTTGAAACCTGCCGGGTGTGAAATTAAATTCAAAAGGCTCCAGTGGTCTTACTCCTTTTGATATGTCGTACACACTTTTTTTCAGGTTCCCGTCTTTATCGTATGATTCAGTAAAATTGAACATGTTAGATCCGTTGGGCTGCTCAAACTGCCATTTACCCGATCGCTTGCCGTTAGCAAATGAGCCTTTTACTTTAAAAAATATTTGGCGCTCAAATGCGTTTACCGGCCAGGTAAAATCGCCGGTTCCATTTTCCATAAGGCTTTTCCCGCTCTCATCCTTAAAGCTTACAAACTTAAAATCGGGGTTCTCGGCGTTAAAAGAAATTTGAGCCTTTTCGTTGCCGTTGGCATAATACCAATGCCAGTTGCCGGACATAAACCCATCTTCATAATTTCCGGTTGCCATTAATTTCCCATTTGGATAGTAAAATTTAAAGAGCCCGTTTTTTACACTATCCGCATATACTCCTTCCATAATAAGTTCATGATCCATGGTATAGTCTTTTACTTCACCGGTAAAATACCATACTGAATTCTCTGAAGCAAGTGTGCCAGCACGATAGTAGCTTGCGATAGGCTCCTCGCATATTTTCCAGGACTGGTCATAATATATAGTGTCAGTAATGATTTGTTGTGCCGAGGCCTTTTGTATGCCTCCCGTAAAAAAAATAACAACGAAATATGCACATGAGAATGCTGGCCTTATCTTCATAATAAGTGGTTAGTTTGGCATGGTAAGTTAAAGAAATGCTTACAATTAATAATGAACGAAAGAATAATAAAAGCTATTGTTGAATTTCGATTTCCCGGCTCGTTTGCTGAGGGAAAGAGGTAAGAAGCGTTCTGTATAAAAGATCGCAACTTTCGGGTTGTGCGCCTGCTTTTACCTGCCGAAATTTGTATAAAAAAATGAAAAACAATTTCCAGGTAAAAGCAATTCGTGGTGGTGAGTTCGACCGGCTATTTACTTTAGACAAACCCGCATTGGAAGAAATGGGAGCTATTCGTATGACCGTCGATAAGCAGCCGGGATTTCCCTGCAGGGTAAGTTTGGAAGAAGCTGAAGTTGGAGAAGAAGTGATGCTGTTGCCTTACCAGCACCACAAGACATATTCTCCCTACCAGGCAACCGGCCCCATCTTCGTACGAAAAAATGCAAAGACCACCTCTTTGGCGGTAAATGAAATTCCCGTATTTTTTAATCACCGGTTGCTTTCCCTTCGCGGTTATAATACAAGCGGTATTATGAAAGTTGCCAGCGTAACGAAAGGTGATGTGCTAAGGGAGGAACTTGACCAGATGTTGAAAGACCCCGATATTAATTACATCCATATTCATAATGCCAGGCAGGGCTGTTTCCTATGTGTGGTAGAAAGGAAGTGAGGAAAATTAAATTTACCCAACGTTCAAAAACGCTCGCAAAAAAGTTGCGCCTCCGCGACAGTTGTCAACACTTAACACGGATTGATTGGAGTCATAAACAAATCCTGTTGTTTAATTTCCACTTTTCCTTACTTCCAATTGAACATGGTTCGGGTAAACATTTACTGCATCTATACCACAGGATGACGCTTGCATATAGCTTTATAGTCACGACTTTTCTGTGATCGTTGTAATTTGCAGAAGTTTGAATGAGAAAGTGATTTTCAACATAACAATACTTCTGCTAAAATGAAACCCGCATTAGGTGAAATCGGGCTGCAAATTGCCTTAGGTAATGGATGTAAAACAATACTTTGAAAGGATACACTATTCCGGTTCTAAAGATACCACGCCCCAGGTACTTACAGAACTGCAATTGGCTCATCTAATGAATGTGCCTTTTGAAAACCTCAACATTCAACACCATAAAAAAATAGATCTCGATAACTTATTTGACAAGATAGTGATCAATAAAAGAGGCGGTTTTTGTTATGAATTAAATGGGCTGTTTTACCGGCTGCTAAAAAAAGTCGGATTTAAGACTAGAATGATTTCTGCGAGAGTATATAATGTTAAAACGAAAATCTACAGCCCGGAATACGATCACATGGCGATAATGGTTTCCTTGAAAGGCGACCGTTATCTTGTCGATGTTGGCTTTGGAGAGTTTGCACTCTCACCAATTAAAATAAAACATGGCAGAGAGACGATTGACGCAAGAGGTGTTTTTAAAATAGAAGAGTTTGGTAAGAATTATATGGTAGTTGCAAAGAAAAATGACGTGGGCCAATTTATACCTGAATATAAATTCACAAAAAAGAAAAGGTACATAGAAGAATTTTATCCGAGATGCCTGTATCACCAAACGAGTCCTGAATCCCATTTTACAAAAAAATTAATTTGCTCGCTGCCAACACCACATGGAAGGTTCACCTTAACGGATAATACATTTAAGATTACTGATAAGGGAGTAATAACCGAACGGGAATTAAAAAGTGATCTTGAAATTGAGCAGGTACTGCGGGATTATTTTGGGATACACTCCGGCTCTCCGTGAAACACTCTAAAGCGTTGATCCGGGTACCGGATAGATTCGCTTAGGATTCAAAAGCACAGACAATAAAATTCAATAAATAAAAATAAAATTTATGATGAAGCGGGCTGGTTTACTGATCCTTTTAATCTTTTTAGTTTGTTTTATTTCCGCGCAGCCATTTGCCACATGGACAAAAACTGAATTAAAATTAAATAATGGTGTTGTTGAAAGAACGATTCAATTGCCTGTGGGAACCGGAAATTTTATTACAACTCTTTACAAACCCGTAGCTGGAAATTTCCTGTACTTGACTAATGCGAATACCGATTTTCAATTTGAAATAGATAATATAATTTATTCGGGTAGGAGTAACTGGTCATTCAAAAATATAGAAAATAAAAGTGATTCAAGAGGAGGAGATGGAGTTGCAGTAACCTTGCTGAGTGAAGATAAAAAAATAGAACTTACAATACAGTTTTTGCTTTATCCCGCGTTACCGGTGATTCGTAAAAACCTTATTATCAAAAATCTTTCTTCGCACACAATACAGTTAGAATCTGTAGATGTGGAAAAATTTGAGGTAACGAATTATGGCGCAACCACATTCAGTTGGATATGTCACGACTATGGCAGAAGGCGTTCCATTGGTCCATACGATGGTAACATGCAGGATGCATTAGTTACAGTACACAACAGCGACTGGCAGCAGGGTATCGTGATTGGCAACGAAGCATCCGGGGTAATGAAACATACATCTGTTTTTTGGAATGAGGCAGCTATCTGCAGCGGGCTAACACATAAGGATGCACGATTTCCGTTTCGTAAATATCTGGAGAGCGGGGAGGTTTTTACTTCACCCCAGGTATTTACAATGGTATATAATAATCATAAAGATCCTGATGAAATATTGAACACTGCTGTTCCGGATTTTGTAAGAAAATACTTGGGCATCCGCCTTTCTGACTTAAAAGAAAAGCCAACTTTTGTTTACAACACCTGGGTGCCCTTTCAAAAAAATATCAATGAGCAATTGATTATGGAACTGGCGAAATCCGCTGCGAACGCAGGGATGAAAGAATTTATAATTGATGACGGCTGGCAGGAGAATTATGGCGATTGGGTGATTGATAAGAAGAAGTTTCCTAATGGTCTGAAGCCTGTGTTCGACTACATAAAATCATTAGGGATGAAACCCGGGCTTTGGATAAGTGTGGGCAGCGCATCCTCGACAAGCAAGGTTTTCAAAGCGCACCCTGAATGGTTTGTACTGGATGAAAAAGGCCTGCCTGCCAACCTTCATACGGAAGATAGTACTATGCGTACGGCCTGTTTTGGTACTGGCTGGTACGGTTATATCAAAGACATTTTAACGAAGCTCTCACTGGAGTACGGCCTGGAATATATGAAGCTTGATTTCACGGTTGTCACCAGTCCATACCGTTTTACAAAAGAACAAACAGGTTGTTATGCCATTACTCACCCGGGACATAAAGATCATAACGAATCGTTATACACAAACTACGAGGAGGTGTGGCGCCTCTTTGATGAATTGCATGCTGCAAAACCCAACCTCTTTATTGATTGCACTTTCGAAACGATGGGAGGTTTACAACTGATTGACTATGCTATGTTGAAACATGCAGAGGGAAACTGGTTATCAAATTTTAACGGCCCGGAAGCAAAAGTTGACCTGCGCATAAGGAATATGGCATGGTGGCGATCTCCCGCAATACCGGCAACAGCACTGGTGATAGGCAATCCCGAAATGCAGGATACAGCGTGGGACCTGCACATTAAATCACTGGCCGGAGCTCTGCCCATTATGTTAGGCGATCCACGAAAATTAACTGCAACTGATTTTAAGAAATACCGGAATTACGCAGACTGGCTACAGGCGATGGAAAGTCAATACGACATCATGAGTTTCCGGCAGGATTTACCTGGATTCTGTGAACCAAAAGATGGAATGTGGGATGGGTTCCAACGCATCAATACTGACACAAAAAAAGGAGGTATCATTGGCGTTTTCAGGCAAGGCTCACGGGAGACAAAGCGGTTGGTCACCATTAACTACCTGGACCCTGAAAAGATTTACGCAATAAAAAAATTGAATGGGGACATAGTTAAGAATGAGACCGGCGCGATATTAAGTACAAAAGGTTTTGAAGTTACCTTAGATAAAATGTATGATGGTGAGCTTTTTGAAATAGGCCAACAATGACAAATAATGATTTAAAGAGTAGTGAAGTAAAATAAAAAGCAAAACTTTTTGTGGTGATCTTCACCGCGTACAAATCTTTTTAAAGATGGAATTAAATTAGTTTCAATTATAAACAACTTCTTCATATTTCTTCCCAATAATTTAATTTCAAGAAGCTTTGCTTAAAGTATAAACCAACAAACTGAAATGTATAATGCATTCATTTCTTACTCTCATAAAGCAGACGGTAAACTCGCGCCTGCGTTACAGACTGCATTAGAAAAATTTGCCAAGCCATGGTACAAGGTCCGCTACTTAAATATTTTTCGTGACGAAGACAGCTTGAGTGCTGCACCTCACTTATGGTCAAGTATCGAGACGGCGCTTTCGCAGTCAGAATATATGGTTTATATGGCTTCGCCGGCATCAGCTTCTTCAAAGTGGACCATAAAGGAAGTTGCTTACTGGGTATACAACAAGCCCATTGAAAAATTACTAATTGTATTAACTGATGGCGACATAGCCTGGGATGATACTGCGAAATCTTTTCGAAATAAGGATATAAATTCTCTGCCAGATGTTCTTGAAAATAAGTTCAAAGAAGAGCCTTTCTATATTGATCTCCGGGCCGTGCGGACCGATGAAGATATTTCGCTCAACAATCCCATTTTTAAAAAAGAAGTATTAAAACTGGCTGCGCAGTTGCATGGTAAAGAACCAAAAGACCTTGCTGGTGAAGAGGTGACTGCTCACCGCAAAGTAATAAGGATAAGGAATGCGACGATCGTGCTTCTTGCATTCTTATTGATTGCAGCAAGCGGTGCAGCCTGGTTTGCCAATACGAAAAGGATTGAGGCAAATGAGAAAACTATTGAAGCTAAAGAGAATAAAGACAAAGCAGACAGCAGCGCAAAATTGGCGATTTTACAAAGTAAGATAGCAAGGGAGCAGAGAGACAGTGCGGTGATGGCCCGACGCCAGGCAGATATTTCCGCTCTGATTGCTAAGCTCCAAAAAGATACCGCACAAATCGAAAGAGATAATGCCATTAAGCAGGAAAAAATTGCTGTAAACGAAAAAGAAATCGCCGAGGCAAATTATCTTTTATCGGAAGCGAAGAGTGCAACCGAATATGACCCCACTTTAGGATTGAGACTTGCAAATGCGGCTATGCATAAACGAAATGATATAGGCGCCAAAGAAGCCGCTTATAAAATATACAGAGAAAATTCTTTTTATAAAATTATAGGATACCACAATCAAACTATCAGCTCGGTCAGCTTTTCCAAAGATGGAAAATATATTCTGTCTGCCTCGGATGACAGTACTGCAAGATTGTGGAGTCCTGGCGGGAAACTTATCAGGCAATTTAAAGATCCATCGCAGCTTTTTTGTTCTGCAATTTCCCCCGGTGAAAAATATATAGCCACCGGATCGCGGGATGGCATGCTAAGGTTATGGAACATGGAGGGAACTATCGTGGCTGAATGCAAAGAAAATTCTTATGTGGAAGGAGTAACATTTTCACCGGATGGCAAATACATACTGGCAGGTTATTTTGATAGCACTGCGAGGCTATGGAATACAAATGGACAAATGATTCAGCGGTACCAAGGGCATTCAGGCCAGGTTACCTCTGTTGCCTTTTCTCCTGATGGAAAACTAATTCTTACAGGGTCGTATGATGGAACAGCAAGGCTTTGGGATTTTGCAGGCAGGCCAGTACGTGAGTTTAAAAATAATGCTGAAGTTTACTCGGTAGCGTTTTCCCCCAACGGGAGGTATGTTCTTACTGGCTGTGCGGATAATACCGCAAAACTTTGGGATTTAAATGGCAAGCTGGTTCGGGAGTTTAAAGGCCATTCAGATGCAGTAATTTCTGTAGCCTTTTCTCCAACAGGTAATTTTATTCTTACCGGCTCGTGGGATAAGACCGCCGCATTGTGGGACTTTAATGGCAATTTAATCGAAGCATTTAAAGGGAATCCTACGTGGGTTACCGCAGTTTTTTCCCCGGACGGAAATTCAGTACTTACCGGTGGCGGAGAGGCCGTGTCAATGTATACGACGCCGCAGGATCATACACTGCGGTTATGGGAAATCAAAAAAAGTTTCCGCGAAATTAAAAATACATCGCCTGTAATGGCTGTTGCTTTTTCACCAGTTGAAAAATCGGTTTTAACGGGCTCGCTTGATAGGGCTGCCAGGCTGTGGGATTTAAATGGTAAGCTTATACGGGAATTCGAAGGCCATTCCGGCGGAGTGAATACGGTTGCATTTTCACCGGATGGTAAATCTATAATCACGGGATCGGCTGATTCCACCGCTATTTCATGGGATGAAAAGGGGAAGATTTTATCAAGATTCACAGGGCACAGTGGAATCATTAATTCAGTTGCTTTTTCCCCGAATGGAAAATCCATTCTTACCGCTTCAGAAGATGGAACATCACGATTGTGGGATATGAGTGGAAAGGCACGGCAGGTAATTCCACAAGAAACGGGGGTTCGCTGTGCTGTCTTTTCTCCCGATGGTAAATCAATTCTTACCGCTACAAACCGTTGGGGAGAAATGGCGCGGCTTTGGGGCCCGCATGGCAAACTTATCCATGAATTTTTTGATATCACTTACTCCGCAATGGGTGTAACTGCACTGGCATTTTCTCCAGGCGGAAAATCATTCGTTGCGGTAACTGGTGAAAATAAATTATGGATTTGGAATCTTGATGGAAAACTTCTCAATGAGATTGGTCCGCTTCCTCAATCAATTACTGCGGTAAAATTTTCGCCGGATGGAGAAACAATTCTCACAGGGTCGCTGGACGGGGTGACACGATTGCTAAATTTAAACGGAAATATTCTACAGGAGTTTAAAGGACAGGAAGGTGAAATCGCTGGGGTAGATTTCTCACCCGACGGAAAATATATTGCCACCGGGTCGTATGATGGAACTGCCAGGACGTGGAAGATTTCGATGCCCATGGAAGATTTTCTAAAGAGTGATAAGATAGAGGGATTATCGGGCGGGCAGATAAAAAAATATGGGATTAACCACCCATCATCGCAGAAGCAATAATGTCTTTTAATCTGAAAGAAAAGTTAACCATCGTTTAAGGCAATGAAACAGACCTTTATTAAAAAGACTTTACAAAAGATAATGTAGGCGTGCATGGCAAAACTGATAATGGGCGATGGGGACAGCCTATGGTAGCTCTGTTCGCGCTGGTTCACAAACCGGCAAAATTTGAAATGCAACCGGCATAACACGTATGAAATATTTTGTTTACTTTCCTGTTTCAAGCCATTTTTATGAACAAACGATTGATATTGCTTATACCCATGTTTTATATCAATATGGCCTCTGCGCAAAAAGCAAAACAGTATCCTGTAAAAGTGGGAGAGATACCCAATAAAGTTCTTCCCCGGGAGGCCATGTATCTTTCGCCGGCTTTCAACAACGGTACAGCTTTTTTCAGAGATGGCACTTCTGCTGAAATGCCCTTTAATTATAATTTTTTGCTCGATGAAATGCATTTTTTAGACGATGCCGGGGACACCCTTGCCATAGCAAATCCTGAGCTGCTTAGCTCGGTCGTTATCGATTCCCTGGTTTTCTATTTTGACCGGGGTTACCTTCGCCAGGTTTCGAAGCATGGAAATTATAAGCTGGTGGTAAAACAGGAAATGGTGCAAATCGCAGATAAAACCAGGAGCGCTTATGACATTGCTTCAGGCTCTTCTTCTATAAAAACCTACGGGTCCATCAACAATGGTAATAGCCGCATCTATAAATTACAGGTAGAAAAAGATGTGTTGTTTAAAGAGGTAAAATCCTATTATATAGCTGATGCTTCCGATCATTTCCTGAAAGCTGATAAGAAAAGCTTTTATACTCTTTTTGAAGTAGATAAAGTAAGGAAATACATGAGAGCGCATAAAGTAAATTTTAACAATGAAGAAGACTTGCAGGGTCTTCTCATGTTCTGTGCTCAATAAATTTAATGTCGGCAAAACGATCTTTATATATTGTTTCTTGCGCAAAATATTTTTGCTATTCCCTTCCATTAACGTTTAAACTTTACCGTTAAATTTGCTATGGCGCACAAATTGGTTCATTTGTTGGTAGGGTAATTTTAAAACGACAGGTATGGAGAAATTCTCTTTTGCTTTTCTTTCCATTTGTATTGTTACAATTATGACATCTGCTGATAATAAGCAACCCGTGGCGAACGAAGTTCAAACCGACGGACCATATGTGCAGTATTATGGCGGCCAGGTTTTGGTAAATTATATTGTAGAAAAGAAAGGAAGAAAACTGGTGAGGTCCGAGGACATCAGCGCGGAAATGAAAGAAAGTTTACGATTAAAAGTTATGACAGATATTCCGGAAAAATTTTTCGAAGTAAGGCTAAAAAGAAAATTGGAAAATGAAAAAAGCGAATATACCGGGATAAAGAAACTGCTGGCACTCTCCGATATAGAAGGAAGTTTTGGTGCTTTTCGAAAATTGTTGTTAGCAAATAACGTAACTGACGAAAATTTCAACTGGACATTTGGCGATGGCCACCTGGTACTTATCGGAGATTTTTTCGACAGGGGGCAGCAGGTTACTGAAGTGCTTTGGCTTATCTATTCCCTGGAAGAAAAAGCGAAAACAAAGGGAGGTTATGTTCATTTTATTTTGGGCAACCACGAGATAATGAACCTTACCGGCGACCTGCGGTATACGCCCCAAAAGTATTTGGATAATGCCAGGCTTCTGTCGGAAGATTATATGTATATGTATAATCAGAACTCAGAATTAGGACGGTGGCTTCGCACAAAAAATATAACAGAAAAAATAAACAATATTATTTTTGTTCATGGCGGCATATCCGGCAGCGTCAACAGGCTAAACATCTCCATCGATGAAATAAATTCAACGGCTCGTACTTATGTTGATAAAGATTTTGATGAGACGAACGAGAAGGCTACCACCATCTTTGGCGACATGGGGCCTTTCTGGTATCGTGGCTATTATGACAGAACTAATTTGAATAACCGATCAGAAATCGACAGCACACTCGCTCGATATAGGATCGATCATATTATTACCGGCCATACGATAGTGGCAGATACAATAAGCAGTTGGTATAATGGCAGACTGCTTGATACAGATGTTCACCATGCGGGAGGAAAATCAGAAGCCTTGCTTATTGAGAACGGAAAATATTACCGGGTGAACGCTGAGGCCGTAAAGAATTTCCTGATGGAAGAAAATGAACCAGGAATTTCAAATTAAAAAACGTTTCTGATTCTCCTCCTGACCGGTAAATAAATAAAGTCTACCAGAAAACAATCTGCTGAATTCATCAGCGGGTATCATCAGTTTCCATCCTCAAAAAATGTTTAACTTCATTGCCCGTTTAACTCTGCGTCCGCATTTTTGTAATTCTCTTACTCATTACAAATAATCTGTTATGAAAATTTTTCAAAAAAAGCTATTATGGATTGCCTCAGTATTGGTCTTAAGTCTCACGGCATATACTTATGAACCCCGGCAAGAAAAGACGGCAGTAATTCCCGTTGAAGATTTTTTCAGGAACCCCGAAAAGTTCAGTTGGCGGATCTCACCCGACGGCGAATACATTTCTTACCTGGCGCCGCATAATGGGCATACCAATGTATTTGTAAGGAAAATTGTTGCCGCAGATGCCGTTGCAGTAACTAACGATACTTCGAGAAATATTTACAATTATGAATGGAAAGGCAACCGCATATTATACCTGCAGGATGTAGGTGGAGATGAGAATTTTCAATTGTTTTCCGTGGGCCTTAACGGAAAGGATTTAAAAGCGTTGACTCCCTTCCCTAAGATAAGAACACAAATCCTCGATAACTGGCGATACATTCCCGGTAAAGAAAAGGAGATAATGATAGGGCTCAACAAAAGAAATCCCCAATATTTTGATCCGTACAGTATCAATATAGAAACCGGTGAAATGAAAGTTTTATTTCAGAACGATGATAACTATGATAGCTGGTTTACTGACCATACCGGTGTAATAAGATTAGCCACAAAAACGGATGGCGTAAATACAACCTACTACCAACGTGCAACCGAAACAGACCCGTTTGATTCTGTCCTTACCACCTCTTATAAAGACAATTTCAACATCCAGTTTTTCACTTTTGATAATAAGAATATTTATGTATCCAGCAACATCGGCCGGGATAAAGCAGCCATTGTGGAGTATGACCTGGCCAATAGAAAAGAAGTGAAAGAAATTTACAGCAATCCTGATTACGACGTTGACGGACTTAGCTATTCGCCTAAAAGAAAGGTGATAACAATGGCCAACTATACTTCCTGGAAAGGCGAGCATCATTTTTTGGATAAGGAAACCGGGGATGAATATGAAAAGATGGAAGACAAGTTCAAGGGCTACGAAGTGGGCATTTATGGAAATAATAATGCAGAAGATAAGTTTGTTATATGGACCGGAAATGATAAGCTGGCGGCCAAATATTATTTCTATGATAAAAATTCAGGCACCACAAAATTTCTTGCAAATGCCATGCCTTGGCTTAAGGAGGATGATATGGCTTCCATGAAACCCATTCAATATACCTCGCGGGACGGGCTCACCATTCACGGTTATCTCACCTTGCCAAAAGGCGTTGAAGCAAAAAATATTCCGGTGGTTGTTAACCCGCATGGCGGGCCTTGGTACAGGGATCAATGGGGATTTAACCCTGAAGTGCAGATGCTGGCCAACCGTGGCTATGGCGTATTACAAATGAATTTTCGTGGCTCAACCGGTTATGGAAAAGAGTTTTGGCTTAAAAGCAGAAAGCAATGGGGCAAAACCATGCAGGACGATATTACCGATGGGGTACAATGGTTGATAAAAGAAGGCATTGCTGATCCTAAACGTGTTGCAATTTATGGCGGCAGCTATGGCGGTTATGCCACATTAGCCGGTGTTACTTTTACCCCGGACCTGTATGCTTGTGCCGTGGATTATGTGGGTGTTTCCAACCTTTTTACGTTTATGAAAACAATTCCTCCTTATTGGAAGCCCTATATTGCCATGTTTCATGAACTGGTTGGCGACCCTGCAAAAGACAGTTTATTACTGGCTGAGGCATCCCCGGTAATGCATTCCGATAAAATTAAAGCCCCGTTATTTGTTGCGCAGGGCGCTAACGATCCGCGGGTGAACAAAGCCGAAAGTGATCAAATGGTAGCGGCTTTAAGAAAGGGAGGCGTTGCTGTAGAATACATGGTAAAAAATGACGAGGGCCACGGATTTGCCAATGAAAACAACCGGATAGATTTTTATAAAGCGATGGATAAATTCTTCGAAAAATACCTTTCCGGTAAACCCTAAAAAAGCAGACACCAAAATAATAGAATGTCCATATTAAAAACATTTATTGCATCGAGCTATCCTCTTAGAATGAAAATTTCAAAACTCACCGGTATGGGCATTAACGTTGCGGAAAACCAAACCAGTAAAGAAGCTCCAGTGAGTTTCTATTATCTAAAAGCTACTACAAATTCAGGTAATGAATTTTCATTTGAAAAATATAGAGAAAAGAAAGTATTGATCGTAAATCTTGCAAGTCAATGCGGCTATACGCCTCAATACACTGAGTTGGAACAATTGAATCAGCAAAATAAAAACATCGTTATTCTTGGGTTTCCTTCTAATAATTTCGGTTCACAGGAACCGGGCACGGATGATGAGATAGCCCAATTTTGCAAAATAAATTATGGAGTAACCTTTCAACTTTTTAAGAAAGATAATGTTACCGGGAAAAACAAGCAGCCCGTATATCAATGGTTAAGTGATTCAAATAAAAATGGGTGGAATAATAAAGAACCGCGATGGAATTTCTATAAATACCTTATAGATGAAAGAGGAAATCTTTCAAAAATCTTTTCGTCTTCGGTAGCCCCGGTTGATATGGTTTTATGAAAAAGAAATTGGTAAATATAGATTACGCTATAAAGCGGTGACTATTACACCGCACACTTTTCATGATAATTGATCAATTGAATTACCGATCTTTCAAATTCATAGCCATTGTATTTATCGATGATATCATCCAGCACCGCCAAAATTTCATCCACCTCTTTTAATGTGACAAGTTTAAGGCGATATTCTTTTATATTGGGCATTCCCTTTAGATAATTGGTATAGTGCCTGCGCATTTCATTTATTCCCACTACCGGACCTTTCCATTCATAAGATTTTATCAAATGCTTTTTACAAACAGCTACCCTTTCTTCAACCGATGGTGGCGGTAATAAAACTCCCGTATTTACAAAATGTGTTATTTCACTAAATATCCACGGATATCCTATTGCCGCGCGGCCAATCATGATGCCATCAACCCCATAACGATTTTTATATTCGAGTGCTTTTTGCGGCGAATCAATATCGCCGTTTCCAAAAATGGGAATGTTAATCCGGGGATTTTCTTTCACTTTTGCTATCAATTCCCAATTGGCCTCACCCTTATACATTTGAGTACGTGTGCGCCCGTGGATAGCCAATGCTTTTATACCTACGTCCTGCAAACGTTCAGCCACCTCTTCAATGTTTTTGGTGTTATCATCCCAGCCGAGCCTGGTTTTTACGGTAACCGGAAGTGAGGTGCTTTTTACCACGGCATCTGTTAATCGGATCATTAATGGCACATCTTTCAACACCCCGGCACCAGCGCCCCTGCAGGCAACTTTTTTTACCGGGCATCCGAAATTAATATCAAGTAAATCGGGATTTGTAGCATCAACAATTTTTGCTGCAAGGGAAAGGCTTTCTTCATCACCCCCAAATATTTGTATACCGACCGGCTTTTCGTAGTCGAAAATATCCAGCTTTTTCCTGCTTTTTATAGCGTCTCTTATAAGCCCTTCGCTGCTTATGAACTCGGTGTACATGAGGTGCGCACCATTATCTTTACACACTGCACGAAACGGCGGATCGCTCACATCTTCCATAGGTGCAAGCAATAGTGGAAAATCAGGAAGTTGTATGTTACCTATTGACGGCATGCTTTATAACGTTATTAACCGATTTTGTATTCTATTTTTCTTATAGCTGAAGGCCCACCGCCCAAAGAAGAAATTTGGCTGTAAATTTACGCACTTAAATTTTGAGATGATGGTTGTTGACAGAAATTCGAAAAACATTAGCTATCCTTCCCAGTTGGGTATATTCCTTGGTTTCATAGGCGCCGGGCTTGTTATAGGGTCAATCGTATCCGTCGTTATCTGGAAAATGATGACTGGCAGGCCAATACTATCAATGGCAACTGATATGCTTAAACCACAATATTACTATGCGATTATGGCCATACAGGCTGTTTCTACTTTCTTTATGTTTTTTTTACCGGTTTATTTTTTGGCACTTATCTGTTACCGTAAGCCCGCAAAGTTTATCGGCTTTAATACCAATATCAATTACAGGCAATTTTTGATAATAATTGGGATTTTGATATTAACTTTTCCGCTGTCGGGCGCTTTGGCTGAGCTTAACAATATCATCCCCATCCCAAAAGACTGGGCGGTAAAATTTAAGGCAATGGAGGATTCGCGGGCCGTTCAGGAAGCCGCGTTGATCAACATCAATTCCTTTCCCAAGTACCTTATATCGTTAGTTGTGATTGGTTTATTGCCGGGCCTGTTCGAAGAAATCTGTTTCAGGGCCGGCTTGCAAAATATTTTGACGCGTTGGTTTAAAGGGCCATGGATAGCTATTATATTAACGTCTGTCGTTTTTAGTATTATCCATATTTCCTATTACGGCTTTTTAGTACGGTTTGGGTTGGGGATTATTCTCGGATTGGTATATTACTATAGTGGCAACTTGTGGCTTTCCGCTCTCTTTCATTTTTTATATAATGGCTTGCAGGTAACAGCCCTTTACATGATGACGCTTTCGGGCAAAAAATCACCCTCAAAAGATATCGAACAAAATTTTCCACTTTGGGCTGGTGTTATTGCGCTTGTCCTAATTATTTTTCTTTTTCAAAAGTTCAAAGAATATTCTTTATTACAGAGGGCAAAAGTGGTGGAAGACGATATTCCTGATGATGATTTTCATAACTGGGCAAACGCTCAATCTTAATATTATTAATGGCCTTCGATTCTAAAACTTTTCAAACCAGGGCGGTTACAGCATTTGCTTTTGTAATTGTGATGTTGACCGGGCTTCTTTGGAACGGATGGGCGTTTATCATTCTTTTTACCATTATTCATTTTGGCTGCTGGTATGAGTTTGTAAAAATTATTAAAAAGATCAATAGAAAAACGTGGTGGTATTTTCTCCCCCTGGGATTGTTGTACATAACACTGCCCATTCTGCTTTTAATCGCCTGTGGATTTCCCCATGTTAATTCAATTTTATTTCAGCGTGGTTTTGAAAACGCATTGGATTATTCTCCTGTGCTTCCCTGCGGGATTATTTTTTCTATTTGGATAAACGATACAATGGCTTATATAGTTGGTTCCTTAATTGGAAAAATGCCTTTATCGAAAATCTCACCAAAAAAAACCTGGGAAGGGACCATCGGTGGCGCAATACTTTGTGTATTGACCATTACTTTAATTGGCAAAGCCACAGGCTACTATAGCCTGGAAGATTGGTTAATTATTGCGGCTTGCTGCGCTTTATTCGGCACTCTCGGTGATCTTCTTGAAAGTAAATTAAAACGAATGGCTGGCATAAAAGATAGTGGAACATTCATGCCAGGCCATGGTGGATTTTTAGACAGGTTTGATTCCCTGCTAATAGCTTCGCTGGCAGTAGGGTTATATTATTTTTTCTTTATGTAATACATCCAAAATAATACGCCCTCTTAGCGTTCAACTTTTTATATTTGTAATTAAACATACGAGATGAATATTCACAAGGAAGGCTATAAATCCATTGCTTTAAGCGCTTTGGTTTTTGGCGCTATAAATATTATCTTCTTTTATTTTTTTAGCGCCTCTATGCCTGTGATATCATGGATTGTTTTTGGCGGAAGCCTTTTGGTTTTGCTTTTTATTATTTCTTTCTTTCGCTCACCCAAAAGAATTTATACTGTCGCACACCACCAGGTAATTTGCCCTGCAGATGGGAAAGTGGTTGTAATAGAAGAAACGGTAGATCCTGAATACTTCCATGACAAACGGCTCCAGGTCTCCATTTTCATGAGCCCTGCTAATGTACATATAAACCGTATTCCTATGTCGGGCGAAGTTTTGTATAGCCAGTATCATAAGGGAAAATACCTTGTAGCATGGAATCCAAAATCATCAACAGAAAATGAAAGGCACTCTGTAGTTATAAAGAGCGATAATGCTATAATATTAGTAAAACAAATTGCCGGGGCAGTCGCCAAGCGAATTGTAAACTACCTGCAGATAGGCCAGTCTGTTGAACAAGGCACAGAAATGGGATTTATTAAATTCGGCAGCAGGGTAGATGTGTTGCTGCCGGTAGGTACTGAACTAAATGTTACCCTGAACCAGGCTGTAAAGGGGGGTGTAACTGTGCTGGCAACAATCGATACATTGGTTCCGATTGAAGAAGAAACAATGCAGGCTGAAAAAAGCATTGAGAGTTTTTGATACTCTTTATATATTTTCCTTCAGTTTTTAATGTCTTTTAAAATATTGAACTTCCTGTTCATGTTTTTGTGCTGCATCTCTTGTTTTAAAAGTTCCCAGATTTTTACGCTTTTTTGTTTTAGGATCTGTTTTCTTAGAATACAGCCTGTATTCTCCGGACTTTAATTTTCTTATCATAATTTTTCGCTTTTGTATTAAAAACTACCTGATAGAATATCAAGACATGTGCCGTAATACACAGACTGAAAAATAATTTTTATCTGTAAAATTTTTTCTGATAAAAACATTTACCTGCTTTAATGATATAGTACCTGGCATACTTTACAAAAGAAAGTTCGTCGCTTAGTTTTCCCACAATACTTTTTAAAGATAGGTGCCTGATCTCTCGGGCATTTCTTTTTGGTATAGGCCTGCCAATGCTTTTTTAATACAAAAGCTCTTTTCCATTTCAAAAATTCAAAACTATAATCGCGGGCTTCATTTATTACTTCTGTAAGCTTTCGGGCCGCAATGTTTTTTATCAAAGTTTCAGGGTGAAGCCGGGTTCGAAATAATACTTCATTTTTGATGATATTGCCGACGCCTGCAAAGATCTCCTGGTTAAGAAGTATATCACAAATGAATTCGTTCGGAAGTTCCTTAATTTTTGCTTTTGCGGCTTTAGGATTAAATTGATCATTCATCACATCGGTGCTCCAATCGTAGACATCGCCAGGATTACCCTCAATGTATTTCAGTGAACAAGCATAAAAATTAATATACCCTTTTGCAAAAGTCAGTTTCAACCTCGGCACTGCTTCCCTTTCTTCGTTCACCCTGTAACTTCCGAACATCATTAAATGCACTCTCAGAGTAAAATCCTCAAAACATATTAGAAAATGCTTTCCCCATGTTTTGAAATCAATAATTTTTTGCCCTGACATTCTTGCGACGCCAAGTTTGGTATTCCCTTCCGCACTTAAAATTTTCTTCCCTTTAAATTCCTGAACAGCTTCTTTAAGTATAATAATCGATGGGCCTTCTGGCATGAAATAAATTTATTTCACTACTTCAAAAGGCAAGCCATCATTACAAGCTAAACGAAATCGTTACGGATGAAAAAAAAATTCCGAAGAAAGCTTATGGATCGACCCCTGTACAGCTATCTTGTGATCGGCTGAGTTAATGAACCCGGCAAAGACAAATTAATTATTGTCGATCCTTTTCCCCGAGTTATTTTCTCCGCCGGTATCATCCTGGGTGGCCAGCGCCTCTTCAGATGGATCATCTTGAGATTTCGATGGAGCGGGATTTTTTTTGGGAGCTTGTTTTGAGGTTATTTCATTTTCCTCGTTGTAGCCCGCATCAGAGACAGAACCTTTTTTTGAACCACTTTGTTCTTTTCTTCTCTGGTAGTATTTTTTAGACCTGGAATTCATGTATGTGCTTTATTAAGTTTTAGTTGATTCTTAAAATGTGTCTACAACATTTTTTTTAAGTTTGGATTTTAATTTTACTTCTGCAAGATACGCTTCCTTACCTCTTTTTGTATTTTCGTTCCGTCATTATCCGCCGCCGTTTTAAGATGTGTAAATTCTTCTGTCCATGGGGAAGTCAGGTACCGGAGCTTAGGATTTTCGCCTTCTATGCATTTTAAAATTACCTCAGCCACCTGCTGCGGTTTTTGAAAAACTTTTGCTCTTAATTCCGGATCTGCAAAAGTCTTACGATATTCCATATAGTCATTCATTAGAGGTGTGTATGCATCGTCTTTCATACCACCTGTGTTTTCGAGGTATTTCATAATATTATTCCCGAACTCCGTTGCAACACCTCCCGGTTCGATCAAAGAAATATTAATACCAAAATAAGGCTTCATATAGGTTGCAATGCTCTCAGTAAATCCCTCCAAAGCAAATTTCGCAGCGCAATATATTTCGTTGATTGGTTGCCCTACAAGCCCGCCAACCGATGAAATATTAATAATATGCCCACTTTGTTGTTTACGCATTTGGGGCAAAACTGCTTTTACGCATCTTATCGGCCCATAGAAGTTTACATCAGTCACGTATTCAATCTCAGGCATGGTTGCCTGCTCAACTGTTCGCAAAAAACCAGAACCAGCATTATTTATAAGGATATCCAGGCTTTTTTCTTTTTCAAGAATTTCATGTACGCACTCTTTAATGCTTTCCTCCACCTGCACATCAAGCTTCATTATACTCAATGACACTGCCTGTGCCTTAGCCTCCTTTTGAAGCATTTCTTTCTTACCGGTATCACGCATGGTTGCGTAAACGGAATAGTTATTTTTTGCGAGCAGCACAGCCGTGTGCAATCCTATGCCTGAAGAAGTGCCGGTGATCAACACTACTTTTTTCATCAAAAAAATTTATAAATGATTTTAAGAAAATGTTCCTTATTCATCTTCATCCGCTGCTTCATTTTCTTCCTCAGCTTTATGAACCTCGGCAGGAGTTACGTTTTTAATTGAGAGCTGAAATTTAGTATTAAGGCTTACTTCGTAATTATTATCTTGTAAAATTTGTTTTGCGGCATCATCTTCCAGTATTACAGATGCGAGATGCATTGCCAATGTAGAACCACTTATAACGTTCCCCACTTTACCGTCCGTGAACTCGATAGTAAATTTATATCCTGCTTTACGGCCTGTGCCGGCACGTTCAAAATCAACTCTGTTTAAATCAAGTACCTGGTCCTCAGTTGCTGATTTTTTCATTAAGATTTTGACAATGGGTAAATATTTTTTCCAAATGTGGTTGTACATGAAAGGGGCTATTAATTAATTTTGTCGTGTTTAGAAGAAAACATCCGGAAAGGAATACCGGTAAACGGCGTAAATATAAGTTATCCTCCGTTATATAAAATTACTGCAATTTTTTTCACTAAAGTAAAGTTATTCGGAATTCGGGCAAAAAACAGGCTCAAATTCTCATTAAAATGCTTTTTGTAAGGAAATATAATAGTAATCTTTTTCTAATATCGCTCGTTCAATTATTTCAAAAGAAATGCGGGATATAAGAGGCACTTTGCCTTTTTTACCTTATAATTACAAAACCAAAATCGTGCATTTGTTTTGACTTATTTTTACAGGTGCACCTTTACCAGGAAAAATCTTTACCCTGTATAAAATATACCCCCAGCCGCAGGGCAGTTTATGGAATAGAATTTATTAACATCTTAACTGTAACCATTTATAAATTAATGATACATCTACATTAAGTATTCATTAAATTTGTTGCAGTCAAAAACTTTCTAATTGAATGCCATTTGAATTAAAACTTCCTGATTCTATTTCAAGGCTACTGAATCTTCCTGCAAGTTCTCCAAAGCGGCAACAGCTAAAAGTATTAAAGAGGTTACTTAGAAAATCAAGATTTACTGAATTTGGTCAAAAGTTCCTTTTCGATAAAATTTTAATGAGCCGGCATCCCGGAAAGACCTTTCAAAAAATTGTTCCAACTTATAATTACAGTAAAATTTTTCATGAATGGTGGCATCGCGCTCTGGATGGTAAGCCTGACGTGTGCTGGCCGGGGATTATAAAGTTTTTTGCATTAAGCAGCGGTACCAGTGAGTCTTCAAGCAAATACATACCAATTACCAAGGAGCTTATAAGAGCCAATACCATCACCAGCATCAGGCAACTGTTGAGTCTTGCATCTTATACAAAAGTCCCAAAATCTTCTGTTGGCAAAGGCTGGCTTATGCTCGGTGGAAGTACTCATTTGCAAAAAACAGCAACTTATTACGCAGGCGACTTAAGCGGAATCCAGGCAAAAAATATTCCGTTTTGGTTCCAGGGCATGTATAAGCCCGGGAAAAAAATAGCAAGACAGACAGACTGGACAAAAAAACTTGACGAGATAGTAGAAAAGGCGCCTGACTGGGACATTGCCTTCTTGGTAGGGGTGCCTGCGTGGGTTCAACTATGCATGGAAAAAGTGATTGAAAGATATGATCTGAAAAATATTCATGAAATATGGCCAAATCTTGCTTTTTATGTTCACGGAGGTGTAGCGCTGGAGCCATATAAAAAAGGATTCAACAGGCTACTCGGTAAGCCAATCACTTTTATAGAGACATACCTGGCCAGTGAAGGTTTTTTAGCGTACCAAAACCGCCAGGATGCGAAGGGAATGAGGCTGGCGATAAACAACAATATTTTTTTCGAGTTTGTGCCTTTTGATTATAAGAATTTTGATATGGAAGGAAATATGGTGGAGAACCCCGAAGTATTAATGATACATGAGGTAGAGCTAAACAAAAATTACGCATTATTGATAAGTACCAATGCCGGTACGTGGCGGTATCTTATTGGTGATACGATACAGTTTGTGGACCTTGAAAAATGCGAGATCGTGATAACCGGTCGCACCAAACACTTCCTCAGTCTTGTGGGCGAGCATCTTAGCGTAGACAATATGAATAAAGCTATCAACCTGGTAAGTGAGGAGCTTAATATTTCAATCGGTGAGTTTACCGTGGCAGGGGTTCCTTATGGAAATTTCTTTGCCCATCACTGGTTTATCGCTACTGATGATAAAGTGAATTCAGAAACGTTGAGAATTATGATTGATGAAAAGCTTAAAGAGCTGAATGATGATTATGAAGTAGAAAGAAAGCATGCTCTTAAAAAAATATTTGTCGATGTGCTCAGTGAAGATACATTCATGAATTTTATGAAAATAAAAGGCAAGGTGGGCGGACAGCATAAGTTCCCAAGAGTGCTTAAAGGAAAAACGCTGGAAGACTGGCAGAAATATTTAAAAGGAGCTAAAGTTTAATTTATTATCATGACGTAAGTGGTTTGTAAAGTACTTCGCCTTAATTTGTGGCTTTTACTACCTTCTTGTTCACCTAAATTATTTTCCTGAAGCATGGCAGATGTTCTTGAAGCAATACTCAAAGGCTTTGCGATGGGCTTGCTACTCGTAATTTCTGTTGGCCCCGTAATTTTTACGATAATAAAGCAGAGCATAAACAATGGAAAAGAAGGGGGATTTAGTTTTATCATTGGTGTTTGGATCAGCGACTTTTTACTCGTTTTGTTAAGTAACGTCTTCTCTGAATTGATTTCCCAACTCATGGATTTTAAAAAACCCATCGGTATAGTTGGCAGCTTTTTTCTTATAGGTATGGGTGTATATTACTTGTTTTTTAAAAAGGTAACGCTGCATCCCGAGGATATTTCTTTACCTCCTTTAAAAGCTAGTGATCATGCCAAAATTGCCTTGCAGGGATTTTTATTAAACACACTTAACCCTGCAGTAATGGCTTTTTGGCTTACCGCTGCTACCGCCATTGCGGTGACACATACGGTGCGGGAACGCATAATTATTTTTGCTACAGCGCTTCTTTTAAATATGACTGCTGATATAGCAAAGGTTACCCTCGCAGGCAAATTAAGATCTAAACTGACGATAAGAAATATCAGGCTTATTAATAAAGCCTCGGGCCTTATCTTACTTATTTTTGGAACGATCCTACTTGTTGGTGCCCTATTTTTAATGAAAAAAATATAGTGCCTAATGAAGCACCTTTTTATTTTTGTTGCTTATACTTTCTGCCTGTTTTCATGCACAGCACAATCATCGGATATACTTGCATTAAAAAAAAATGGCCGAACGATCAAAACATTCTTTCCCGGAAATGAAATAAGTATAACAACCACCTCAGGGTATTACAATGCATATATCACTTCTATTAATCGTGATACCGTTTTTCTTATTCAATACGATGTAAGGCAAAGACCTTCCAATTTGGGAGTTTATTTCCTGGACACGGTCGCGGTTTATCACTATGGTATTGATTACAGGCAAATAACGGCGCTGAACAAAGACCATAATAAAAAATTCAATTGGGCTGGTTCCGGAGGCGCTCTGTTTGGCGGAGGAGTTCTTTTAACAACGGTTGGCTTAGGTACATGGATTTTTGCAAAGCCAAATACAAGATATTATACAAGTCCTTACCTTGTGGGTAGCGCCGCATTCCTTGCCGGCGTCGGTTACCTTTTGGTTAAGTCCGGGAGTAAGGGATTACAAATAGGAAAAAAATATACACTGCAATATGTGCGTGTGAACTAAAAAATATGTACTGTTGAGTAAAAACAAAAAGGCAAAAAAAAGAACAAAAGCATCTAAAATTGCCAGGTTCATACTTAAGGTTTTTCTCTACAGTTTTCTTTTTTCCTTATTCTATATTCTATTTTGTAAGTGGATCAATCCTCCCATAACTATCACTCAATTAGGCAGCTTGGTGCAGGGCGATGGCCTTCACAGGGATTATGTAAATATGAATGAAATGAATAGCAGCATAAAGCTTGCAGTGCTTTCGGGCGAAGACCAGCTTTTTCCTGATCATAATGGTTTTGATTTCAAAAGTATTCAAAAGGCGATGAAGCACAATCAAAAAAGCAAGTCGCTGCGTGGCGCAAGTACAATAAGCCAGCAGGTTGCCAAAAATGTTTTCCTGTGGCAACACGGGGGGTATTTCCGCAAAGGCCTTGAAGTATATTTTACATTTATGATTGAAAAAGTGTGGAGCAAAAAAAGAATACTGGAGATGTATCTTAACGTCGCAGAAATGGGCCGGGGTATTTTCGGGGTGGAGGCAGCAGCCCAACATTATTTTCAAAAACCGGCAAAAAATTTGTCGTGGAAAGAAGCGGCGCTCATTGCTTCCTGCCTTCCTAACCCAAAGATGTATACCATACAACCGCTCTCTAAACGTGTAGCCTATCGTTATCCATGGATTCTTCGCCAAATGAATAACCTGCAGAAGGATCCGGATATTCAGGAACTATTAAAGTAATGTTTCCGGGTGTAAATGATCAGGTATTTTCTTCAATAAATTTTACTGCTTTCTCCAGCCTTTCGCCATAATTACCCTTAATATCAACCCATGGCAGATTTTGGTTTACCAACAGGTCTTTATAATAATAGTATAGTTTTTCCCTTACGTTCAGATCCGGATATTCTCTCAATTCATCTTTCACCCAATCAATATCGGTACCGCATAGAATGTAACCGGTGTATTGCCTTTCTGCTATACGGTTCAATACCCAATTATGGCACCTGTTAAATACATATTCGCACCAAACCTTCATCACGTACATGTCTGTGTCAATAAAAAGAACAGGCACATGCTGGTGATTGAGTGCTGAATCACCTGTCATTTTTAGCTTATCCAGTGAGCATTCCTCTAATTCAATTTGCCCTTTTGCGACAGTAAGCAGATCATCAAAAGAATAATCAGTGCCATTTTTTAAGAGATATTCCCTGGCATACTCGGGTACCCATAAAGTCTTAAAATGTTCTGCAAGCTTGCTGCACAGTGTAGTTTTGCCGGTAGATTCCGGCCCGATAATGACAAATTTTTTTATTGCTTCCACTCAGATGTCGGTTCTTTTTCAACAATATATTTATTAGCTCTTTTTATCCATTCATGTAATCCCCAAAAAGCCATTATTAAAAGAATGCCATAATATACACTGGTAAATACATAATGTTTTATGAAATATAAAGGTATGGATGCTATATTAGTTGCTATCCACCAATACCAGCTCTCCACCTTTTTGCGAGCCATAAGCCACATGGCAGTAAACGCGGTCGAACTTGCGAAAGCATCGGCCCACGGAATAGCACCCGGAGCAAAATCCTTTTTTAAGAAAGTTAGTGCGCTAAAAATAGCGATATAGAACGCGGCAAAAAACAAGATTTCCTGGATCCATTCCTTTTTGTTGGACCAGGTGATCACGACAATGTGCTCCTTTTTCTTATTCTTTTTTGCCCATAATATCCAGCCATATATGCTCATGATTGTGTAATACAGATTGACGGAGGCTTCCCCAAACAGGCTCCCTCTTATACTTATATACACATAAGGCACAGTGTTAGCAAGTCCTATGGGATAAACAAGAATATTTTCCTTGCGGCTATACCATACGCTTGCAATACCAAAAAAAACTGCGACATATTCGAGCAAAGTGGTATGCTGAATATCGATAATAAATTGCTGATAGATTTCTGTAATACTCAAATAAGAAAGTTCAATTTCAAAAATAGGTTAGAAATCATGAAGAAATATAATAAAGATGATTATTGATCGATCTATTAAAAAGAAAAAGCATCTCTTTCGAAATGCTTACTACTTTTTTATTCTACCACCGTATGAAATTTAGAAGATCTTTCTATTCTGCTTCTGCCACTACTTCCTTTACTTCAGGTATCATGCGTTTCATCATGCCTTCTATACCGGCTTTTAAAGTAATCATTGAAGATGGGCAGCCGCTGCAACTTCCCTGTAACATCAGGTTTACTTTTCCATCTTCGTAGCTTCTGAATTGAATGGCACCACCATCCATTTCTACGGCAGGTTTCACATAATTCTCGAGTAATTCTTTTATGCGTTTTACCACATCATTATCGTCAGCACTTACCACATTGCTGCTCTCGGATTTCATTGCTGCAACCTCGTCTTCATTCACTACAGGCTTGCCATCTTCCAGGTATTCTTTCAAAAATTGCTTTATTGATGGAATAACATCCTGCCAATCTTCTGTATCACCGGTTTTAGTAAGCGTTACAAAATTGCTGGCTATAAAAATTGATTTTATAAAAGGAAATGTGAATAGTTGCATAGCAAGTGGTGATACTGACGCGCCTTTTTCATCCTGGAAGTCAATGCTCTTGCCGGGGTATAACAGCTTGTTGGCAACAAATTTCATTGTTTCCGGGTTTGGAGTCATTTCTGTGTAAATGCTTATTACCGGGTTACCTGTTTTAATCATATTATAAAAAATTAAGAGTACAAATTTACTAAGAATAAATTTTAAAGTCTTTTACATTCTGTTAAGCTAAAAGAGTATTTACTGTTTTTTTCCATTTTCGCAAACCGGGCTTTGAATTGGCGGAATACTCTGAAGAGCCATGGGATTATTTTAGACGAATAACTTAATCAACAATTCTCAATTTTGCATAATTGAGCATAATTTTTTTCTCGCCATTGTGTTCAAATTTGACTGTTGCCACAGGGTTGTGAGCAGCACCTTCCATTTTCACAACCTCTCCAAAACCAAATTTTTGATGTTCAATCTTTTGCCCTTGCGTTAGGTTGCTTGTGTCACTAGGCATAAATCCCGGAGAAGGAACGTGTTCTTTTATTTTCACTACCGGATTTGAAACTATATAGGAAGGCTTGTTAGCTACAGTTGAGGTCTTTTGGCCGGATGAATCTCTTTTCCCACCATTATATCCATTGCCTTGTTGCCTTTCAAAAGGGTTCCAAAGATTGCTTTGATTGTTACGCATGTTACCGGATGCATACGCTTTGTCAAGCCTTTCCTCGGGGAGTTCATCAATAAACCTGCTGGGTTCGTTTTGCGTAAGATTGCCAAAACGATAGCGAGTATTTGCATACGTGAGCCACAGCAATTTTTTTGCCCTGGTAATTGCCACATAAAAAAGACGGCGTTCTTCTTCAAGCTCTTCGCGTGTATTTATGGACATAGCGTTTGGAAAAAGCGTTTCTTCGAGGCCACCAACAAACACAACAGGGAATTCAAGACCCTTTGCAGCATGGATAGTCATCAACTTCACTACATCACTTTCTCCTTTATCATCATCCGCATCTGTAAGTAAGGTAATCTGTTGAAGATAACTTCCAAGGCTTTTGTCAAGCAGTTCTCCGTCCTCCGTAGGAGTCTCTGTGAATTCCTTTATGGAGTTGAGCAATTCCTGGATATTTTCATATCGGGCAAGCCCTTCTGTTGTTTTGTCGTTGAATAATTCTTTGACAATACCAGTATGTTTTCCCACAAGAATTGAAAGATCATAGGCATTTTTTTTCTCAAGTTCACTTTGAAACATTTTTATAGTTATTACAAAGTTTCTCAATGCTTCCAGCGTATTAGCCCGGTAACCAAATTCCGCAGCCCGCTCAATTACATTCCACATGGAAATGTTATTCTCATTTGCATAAAGAACCGCTTTTTCTATAGTTGTTTTACCAATTCCCCTGGCAGGAAAATTAATAATTCTTTTTAGCGCCTCTTCATCTCCCGGATTCAAAATAACCCTTAAATAAGCTTAAAAAATCCTTTATCTCCTTTCTCTGGTAAAAACTAATACCTCCGTAAATGCGGTAGGCGATATTCATGCGCCTAAGGCTTTCCTCAAAACTCCGGCTTTGTGCGTTGGTGCGATATAGAATGGCGATATCGCTATTAAGAAAATGATTTCTAAGCTTTTGCTCCTGGATGGCATCGGCCACATATTTGCCCTCGTCGTTATCGGTTGCTGTGCGAACTAATTTTATCTTCTCACCTTCACCATTACTGGTCCATAGTTTTTTGGGGAGTTGTCCCTTATTATTAGCTATTACATTATTTGCAACATGAAGTATACTTTGAGAGCTGCGATAATTTTGTTCCAGCATTACAATTTTCACTTCATCATAGTCTTTTTGAAATTGTAAAATATTTTCGATGGTTGCTCCCCGAAAACTATAAATGCTCTGAGCGTCATCACCAACTACAGCCACATTCTCATGCATGGCACCAAGCAGTTTTATTATCTGGTATTGGGAGGTATTGGTATCCTGGTACTCATCGATCATTATATATTTGAATTTCCGCTGGTATTTACTCAGGCTTTCAGGATGGGTGCTCAGCAACAGGTAAAATTTGAGAAGTAAGTCATCAAAATCCATTGCGCCGTTTTTAAAACAACGCTTGCAATATGCATCATAGATTTGCCCGGTCATAGGCCTGTTAGCCCGCATATCTTCCTGCTGTAATCCATAATCACTTATATACTCTCCGGGAGTGATCAGCGCATTCTTAGCGCCAGAGATTCTATTGTAAATAGTATTCGGCTTGTAATGTTTATCATCAAGCCCTAATTCATTTATTACGGTTTTTACCACACTTTTGGCATCATCAGTATCATAGATAGTGAAATTGCGTGGATAACCAAGTTTATCCGCTTCTGCCCGGAGTATTCTTGCAAATACGGAGTGAAAGGTGCCAATGTATAAATTTCTTGCTTCATTATTTCCTAATATTTTTTCAACCCTTTCTTTCATTTCTGCGGCAGCCTTATTGGTAAAGGTGAGTGCCAGGATATTAAACGCATCTACGCCGGTAGCCAACAGATGGGCGATCCTGGTGGTAAGTACTTTTGTTTTACCACTGCCTGCTCCTGCCACGATCATTATTGGACCATCGCGGTGCAGCACGGCTTCTTTCTGCGGTTCATTCAATCCTTGTAAGTAATTCTGCATGGAGCAAAGTTACAGAAAGCGAAAAGGTTTATGGAAGGATAAAATCGCAAAATGCAATTTTTCAAAACAATCAAGAGAAGGATAACCGAAAGCAATCGATGCATTTAGATTGTTGTATTATTCTAGAAAAAATCAAAAACTTTTAAGACACTGTTCTCCATTCATACCGATTTTCACAAACATAAGATGGCTGTTTTAAAATAAATAAAAACGCTTTCGATTAGTGATAATATTACTTCGGAATAGTATTATAATGTTTCAGCCATCTCGTTAACTTAATATTAACGAAACCCTTGCCTGCACAGCATTGCCTCTGATAATAATCCCCTGTATTTCTCTCTGTGTTACGCATAATTTTATTCCATATTACGTAACCATCAAAATTAAAAGTCATGAAAAAGATTCTTGTTATTTGCCTTATTACAATCTTCACAACGGCCGTCGCTTCTGCAGCTCCTGTAAATGAAAAAGTCTTAAAAGTTTTTGCAACTTCATTCCCGGAGGTACAGCAAACAACCTGGTATAATTATGATACTTACTATTCAGTATATTTTAAGAATACGGATGATACAAAATGCAGAATCGACTACGACCTGCAGGGCAATATAATGTCTACCACCCGCTATTATTCTGCTGAAGACCTGTCACCTTTTATAAGGGGGAAAGTAAACGAAAAATATCCCGGCAAAATGATATTTGGGGTAACAGAAGTATCCTCCGCATCTGAAATGACCTACCATATCGTTTTGGAAGATGAAAAAAACTGGTTTAACATTAAATCCGACGCCACCGGCTCCATTGGTCTTGAAAAGAAGATGACTAAGTACGAAAAGTAATCCCGGCATTAATTATTTCAAAAGCAATTTGGAAATCAACCCTTTTCCAGGTTGCTTTTTTACATTAAAAGCTAACCTGTCAAAAAATCTTCTTTGCCAAAAAATTTATGCAATATTTTTTATTGTGCTATCGTTATATTTTTAATAAAATCTTTTTTATGAATACCAATAATAGAACTTCGCCAAATTGGCTAAATAATTTTTTCAGACATTTTGTGTCGAAACTTAAGCAAAACCCTGAATTCTACAACATCAAGTACTATACAAAATCCAGGGGCAGGATCCGCAGGCACCAAAACTCCTGGTAAAATAAAAAAAATACGATAGCAAGGAAAGAGTACTTATTCGGAAAATACGGAGAAAGAAAAAGAGTGATCATGCTATTGTGAAAGCGCGAAAAGTTAATTTTCTTTAATAATTCGATAACCCTCAAAAACCTCGTTATGAAAAATCCAGTTTACCCCCGCAAAACATTCTTATCTCTTTTCTTCAGCAGTTTTTCAAAAGGCTTTTTCTCCCTTTTTGAATCAGGAAATAAAAAGGACTTTCAAAGATTGAAAGATTTTATTACAACTGAATAATTTAACTGAAAAGGTATTCTACATCTTCTTTGCTAAGGCTTTTAACAAAGGTCTGGTCATCGGCAATCAACTCTTTGGCAAGGATGCGTTTCCGTTCCTGAAGTTGCAAAATTTTATCTTCAATTGTATCCTTGCATATCATTCTGTATGCAAATATGTTTTTCGTTTGCCCAATACGGTGAGTACGGTCAATCGCTTGTTGCTCCACAGCCGGATTCCACCAGGGATCAACAATATAAACATAATCGGCTGCTGTTAAATTAAGGCCCACGCCACCTGCCTTTAAAGAAATAAGGAAAACCCGGCAGTCATCATTGTTTTGGAAATTTTGAATAGCTTTTTCCCGTTCCTGGGGTGGCGTGCTTCCATCGAAGTATTCGAAGTGTATATTATTTTCTACCAGTTTTTCTTTTATCAAAGCAAGCATTCCAAGAAATTGAGAAAATATAAGCGCCTTGTGTTCTCCTATATTTTCTGTTATTTCCCTTGTAAGTTCGTCGAGCTTTATAGAATGATTGGGATACTTTTCTTCCTCGTTTAGTATGGCGGGGCTATCACATATTTGTCTAAGCTTCATAAGTCCCTGCAATATGGTGAGCTGAGATTTATTAATTCCCTGGCCTTCAATTGCACCTAAAATTTTATCGCGATAGGCGCCTCTGTATGCCTCGTAAACCTTACGCTGTTCATCTTCCATCTCACAAAATAAGATGGTTTCCGTTTTATCCGGGAGATCCTTTGCAACTTGTTCTTTGGTTCTTCTTAGTATAAAGGGATACAGCAGTTTTCGCAAATGATCCTTTTGCTCCTGCTCGCCCAGTTTATCAATAGGCGTTGAAAACTCATTTCTAAAAAACTCAACAGATCCTAACAGCCCGGGATTTAAAAAATTCATTTGGGCATAAATATCGAATGTATTGTTTTGAAGAGGTGTTCCGCTCATGCACAGCCTGTTTTTCGAAGTAAGCAAACATGCCGCCTTTGTGACTTTTGAAGCGGGATTTTTTATGGCCTGGGATTCATCAAGGATCACATAATCAAATAAGATCTTCATGAAAAACTGTATGTCGCTCCTCAATGTTCCGTAGGTTGTGATAATGATATTATGTTTCTCAAAATCCTTTGGATCCCTCGTGCGCATGCTGCCGTGGTGAATTCCCCATGTAAGCGACGGGGTGAATTTCCTGATCTCATTTTCCCAATTGTAAATAAGTGTTGTAGGGCACACAACCAAAGCTTTTAATGAGCCTTCCTGCTGCGCATAATGGCTCATCATACTAAGAGCCTGCACTGTTTTACCCAACCCCATATCATCTGCCAAAATACCGCCCCAGCCAACATCATTTAAATAATTAAGCCAGTGGTAGCCGGAAGTCTGATAAGGACGTAAACGATTTTGCAATTCTTCCGGAACATCTACCTCCGGAATATTTTTGTAGTTTCTTAAGCGTTCATATTTCTCGTCCAATTCAAATGAAAGTTCTGTTTCGTCCCGTTTATCATAAAGGTCATCAATCACGCTTAGGTGAAACCGGGAAAGTCTTAATCTATTTTCTCTTCCGTCACCAACTTTAAACAGCAAGGAATATTTATTGATCCATTCGTCGGGTAGAATTCCTAATGAACCATCGTTCAACTGAACGAATGATTGCTTATTTGCAAGTGCTTTCTTAATTTCTGAAATACCAATACGTTGTTCGCCAAAAGTAAGCTCGACCTTCGCATCGAACCAATCGAGGCCACTGCTAAGATGTATCTTAGTAGCGGGCTTGGAAGTATTAAACCTGAAATTTTTCAAAGCCTCAAAACCAAAAACCGGGATCTTCATTTCCTTCATCACGTCCACAAATAAAAAGAACCAGTTGTTTTTTAAAACATCGGCCCCTTTTAGAACAAGGTTGCTTCCTTCGTATGTAACAAACTGGGAATGTAGCCCTGAAAGCTTATTAATAAAATTTTGTTCTGCTTCCTTATTTCTCACAACCATCATTATCTTATCGCCATCGGGAACTATAATTGTTTCTTTGGAGCCTGGCTTTACGGTAAAATTTTTGTAACTGAAAGTTGGCTGAAACATGAGATAATCGCCCTTCTCTACCAGCATCACTGTAATATCAGGGTCTCCTTCCTTGGTTTCACGGATCAACGTTTTATCGAAGGACACATCAAAGTTTTGCGTTAACGGCATGATAACTTCCTTAAGAAATGCAGGCCAATCCTTTGGAGGAACCCGGAGCTGGTTTCTAAATTTTTCGACAACAAGACTTTCTTCCGGGGTATCCCAAAGAAAAAGTTCGTTGTCGTGCATAAAAATTAATGAACCACTCCACTTATTATCTGAAGCTTTTAAAATCTCATTTTCTATTACTACAAAACATTCAAGTTTATAAGTATTCTCCCCGGTCGATACCTTAAATTGAATGACAGGCTTGATCGTGCTTGTGTAAACTTGTTCGAGGTTTTCTGTAGTAAATTTTTTCCCCGTAGGGAGAAATAAATAATGCCTCGTTTCTTCTCCCGAATGAAATATCTTTTTAATCTTAGGATGAAGAAATTCCGTTATCAACATTTTAGTTTCTTCCGGTAATTCTTCGTTCTCCTGGTGGATAATATTTTCCCAAAAACCACTAAATGGCGAGTTCCTGTTTAAATATTTATTTATTTCAGGCTGTTGAAGTTTTCGTGCCTGCTGTAAAATATATTTATCCAGCTCTGAAAAAGAATCAGTATTAATAAATTTGGTAAGGTCAAGTTTTTCTGCTCTGCCAATAAGTTTTTGCTTCTCCTCATCAATTTCCGCCTGAACAATATCAACATTGAAAAATGGATAAGCTATTTCATTAGCGTTAAACACAATAGCCATTTGTTTCCGGGCTGGAGCAACCACCGTTTCGATTTCCGTTATTTCCTTTTGCGGTATGAATGGTCTTGCACTTGCAGGAGAAACAATTCTCTTAATAGTTTGATCCAATACTTTAAGATAGGGCTTGCCTTCTTTATAAATAAATTCAAACTTACCTGTAAGATCCTCATCCAGGCTATACCCATAACCTTCTAAAAGCTTATTTTTTTCCTTATCCCAATTTCTTATCGAGTCAAAATAGTTAGGGCCATGGGCATGTAAGTAATTGAAGAAAAAGAACTGCTTTATGCTTACAAATTATGTGTTCGGCCTCGTCACATTGGCAGGATGTATCGAAATTGCGTTCCTCATTTTTCTGAATTATAAGCCTGTACTCATTATTCTCCCATTCCAGCACGGCTTCAACTTTCTCATTGGATGCGTGTATAATATTTGCTTTGTTTACGCGAAAAATTTCCTCCGCCTCGTCATACAGTTCCTGGCCCATAAGCATACGCATATACTTGAGATCTATTTGCTTCATTTTAACCACTGTATGCTTTTGGTTATATGAAGCGTTCTGATCTGCCGCCAGTAAATTTTTATCTACAAGATCTTGTAACTGGAACAGGGCTGCCGCTTCGTGTCTGCATATATCTCCAAGATTATAGGGACAAGTACATCGTATTAAAATCGTTTTTGGATCAGCGTACTTTTGAACGTTTACTTTGTAAAATGTTGTATAGCTATCATCCTTTACCCGAAAATTGACTGAGGGCATAAGATCATCATGATCCATAAGTTCAACGTAACCAAATGCATGAATTTTTTTTCCACGACGGATCACTTCATCAGTTCCGGCATTATAGATGTATTTAATAAGATGCGGTAAAGCCAAAGAGTTTTCGTTTTTCTATGTTTGCTCCCTGTTTGTTTTACAGAGCTTTCTGTTGAAAAAAGGGCAATTTGCAAAAGTAAAGAAAAATTAAGTGAGCAGAAATTTATAAAGTGACTTTTACAAGGATATATTCATTTTATCCTGCAATTAACCTACCTCCATCATAAAGGCAGAGAAGATTGGCATTATCTTCTGTGAGGCAAAACCTGATATCTTCTTCGAGCCCGAAGTTCATAAGCCTGTGATAATGACTCGCATCTTTTAGTTTCATAAAATCAAAGAGATTGTCTTTGGCGAGCAGATACATGGATTCCGAAATTTGACATGCATCACAGTTTTGATAAAACCTGCCCTTAACACGGTTAACAATTGCTCCTGCAAGTAAGGTGTCTTCTATATTGAGGCGATCTTTCCAGCCAGCACAGGCCAGTATTATGTTTTTGCCCTGGCCTATTAAGTAATCACATGTTGAGGAAATATTACAAAAAGATGCTGTAAGAATACCACGAGCACCTTCTGAGAGTGCCATGTGCAAGAGCTTTGTTCCATTGGTAGTAGTGAGCACTAAAGTTTTACCCTTAATGAACTCGGGAGTGTATTGGAGGGGAGAATTCCCGTAGGTTAAGCCTTCGGCTATTTTGCCATCTCTTTCGCCAGCAGTAATCACATCCATTTGCTTCCCGAGTCTAATGCAATCAGCTACACTGTCCACGGGAATAATGCTTTTTGCGCCATTGTATAAAGCAGATGCGATTGTAGAGGTTGCTCTCAGAACATCGATAATTACAACTATACTGCTGCTTACGTCATACAATTGCAATAAGGAAGGGGAAAGTGAAGTTGTTATAGTTGGCTGGTTGTTGCTTTTGGTCATTGATCTGTCTTTAAAAAACTCATTTTACTTTTGTTATTCAAACGGCATTTTTACAATCCTGGCTGCAAGCAATTTGTCTCTCACCTTTACGTAAACTTCGGTATCAATTTTTGAAAAGTTAGATAGCAACGTATCCCATCGCTATAGCCTTATTTAAGGAAGGAGATTGGGTTCCGCTGGTAACTCTTCCAATAGTTTCACCGTCACCATCTTTTATTTCGTAATCATGGCGGGGTATTCCCCTTTCTAACATTTCAATCCCTACTAATTTCTTTGTGACGCCGTTCACTTTTTGTTCTTCAAATATATTTTTTGCTATAAAATCTTTTGAAAATTTAGTGATCCAACCAAGACCTGCCTCTAACGGAGAAGAATTATCATCTATGTCGTTTCCGTAAAGACAGTAACCCATCTCAAGCCGTAATGTATCTCTTGCAGCAAGGCCAATTGGCTTGAGTCCTTTGGGTGTTCCTTCTTCAAAAATCTTATCCCAGATTATATTGGCTGCATCATTTTTATCCTCAAAATAAATTTCCACACCGCCCGAGCCCGTATAACCCGTGGCACTTATCAGCACATTGTCAATTCCGGCGAATTTCCCTTTTACAAATGTGTAATACTTCAGGTTCATAATATCAATTTCCGTAAGTGGCTGCAAAATCTTTGTAGCGTTTGGGCCCTGTATTGCAAGAAGGCAGGTCCTTTCTGAAATGTTGTGCATTTCAACATTATCTTCATTATGCTTCTTTATCCACTCCCAATCTTTCTCAATATTAGATGCATTGACAACAAGCATGTAAACCTCATTTTCTTTAATGCAATAAACAATGAGGTCATCAACAATTCCACCGTTATCGTTTGGTAAACAACTGTACTGCGCTTTACCTGCTGTGAGTTTAGAAGCATCGTTACTTGTAATTATTTGTATAAGCGAAAGCGCTTTATCACCTTTCAAAATAAATTCTCCCATGTGGCTAACATCAAAAATGCCAGCGTTCTTGCGAACAGCAGCATGCTCATCGTTGATACCCGTGTAACTAATTGGCATATTATAACCGGCAAATTCGGCCATCTTTGCTCCAAGATCAATATGCTTTTGTGTAAAGGGAGTATGTTTCATATCTGTTTTTAAAGTTTGCAAATTTAGACCAAATAGATTTATAGATTTTGATATCTAAAAAAACTGGCGACCAACATATATAGCAGCAGGTCCAAAAAAGCCAACGTCACATAAACGAAGAAGGCCCCATGCATTTGCATGAAGCCTTTCATTATTCAACTTCAACCGAAAAATAATACATTACACTATATGTGCATTACGAAGCTGTAATCCTGTTTACCATTTCTTATATAAGCCTGTCCTGGATTTTCGCTGTCGAGTTTTTCAATTTTTTGTTCCAGCTTTTCTTTTGCCTCTCTTAGAGAATCTTTCATCTTATTAATTTGTTTTTGTTTTAAGTCCCTTAAAGAATCCACAGAACTCTGTATTTTCTGCATTTCCTTCTCCTTTATCATCCTTAGTGAATCTACTTTGTTGTGTGGATCGTACCGGTAATTTTCCGGTTCCCCATCCGATTGATAATTTCTTCTGTTATCCTGCTGGGAACGCCAGTCGTTATTTCTATTATAATCATTAGCAGGGATTCCGCTTAAAGTATATAACCCGTTTTCCTGCATTACATATTCTACACCGTATTGAAAATCGTAATCATCATCATCCCAGTTATACCAATTATCATCGTTGAACCATGGGCCACGCACTCTTATGTTACGGCTATACTCAAGGCTTCTGTTTATTTTAATGTGTTTTCCTACCGGTACATATATAATGATCATTACACTTTGATTCCTGAATTTATCAGTGGTGTTGATCGCAATGGCCCTGTCTATCATCAATAAAGAATCCCTTTGAAAAACATTGTAGTTGATAAGAGAAGCAAGTGTATCTGCATTCCGTCTGCTGTTACCATTACACATTTTTATTACACCCACCTGGAAGCTATCTATTGGAGATTTTTCAATTCTTAATCTCACATTGCCAATATAAGCCGTATCGTCGTCAAAAGTTGCAAACGGTTCAAGCCTGAACCATGTGTTGGTTCTGTTATACCGATTATTAGTAACGGAATTCACTTCAAGGCTTTGAATACCCGGATTTTCCATTGCTATTTTTTCTTCGTTAGCTGAGCTGGTTCTTCTGAAATCCTGTCCCACTGAAACAAGTAATGATATGAAACATATTATACCTAAAAACCAAAGGCCTAAAAAGGAATAACGAATGATACGGTTGCGGCTTTTTACCCTCGCAATTCTTCTTATTATGAAAGTAATGATGCCAATTACGGGTACTCCAATAAAAAATATAAGTGTGCCCCATGCCAGTAAACTTTGCCATCCTTCATTAAGTACAAAATTCTTTAATGGAAACAGGCCAATAGATACGACTGCCAGCGAAAACAGGGCAACAATTAATGACAAGGCAATGCAACCCAATATGAAGTATGCAAATATTTTGAATAAAGTGACAATAATATTTCCAAGAGCTCCACTGGTACGTCTAGCTGCATGTGATACATCCTGGCCTATTTCCCCCCCTCTTTGTTTTGCCATAGAGCCAACTTCCTGGCCCATTTTACTTACTCTTTCCTGTACACCTTTCATTTCCTGCACCACAGAATTCTTAATGGAATTAAGGTCAACCTTCTCGCCTTTCATCTCCAGTTTTTCGGAAGTAGTGGTTGCCTCGGGTATTACCAGCCATAATATTATATAGATTATAAATGTACCAGGGCTAAATGAAAAACTTAAAAAGTTTGGGAAAGTAAGCGGGCCTATATGCCCCCACCGGAAGAAGAAAGATAGAAATGGAATTAGGAAAAAGGCTCTCGGTATCCATGGATTCACACTGAAATAGCTGCCTATTCCGCTACACACCCCTCCGAGTATCTTATTATCAGGATTTCTATAAAGCCTTTTACGAACACCATTTACCAGTATGTTGCTTCCGGGTACGAAGATCCAAAGAAGGATATATGCCAGAAAACCTATACCGGAGACGATAAATAAAACCCTCACAATTACCGGGTCAATGCCAAGGTAAGCTGCGATACCACTACAAACACCACCTAAAATTTTATTGTTTTCATCGCGGTAAAGTCTTTTGCCTTTTTCACCAAACCTCGTGAACTGAAATTTTTCACCTTGTGTTTCCTTTTCATCTTTAGAAGATTTTTCGCCGCCCTCAGCTTCTTCAAAATCTGCCGGACGGCCGATGTTTTTAAAAATCACATTGACATCATCATCTGTAATACAAGTAGATCCACTTTTTAGTTTTTCCTGGAAAAGCTCGCTAATCCTGCTTTCGATATCATTTATTATCTCATCCCGGCCTTCCTCTTCCGAAAAATATTTACGAAGGCTTTCTATATACTGCTGTAGCAATTCATAAGAAGTTTCCTCAATGGGAACTACGATACCCTGGAAATTTATATTAATTACTTTTTTCATGACTAATTCTATTTATTAATTTGTTGAAGTTGATTTTTGGGTTTAGTTGTTTTTACCGGTTATTGCATCTACAGCATTAGCAAGTTCGAGCCAGGTTGTTTCAAGTTCCTGGTAAAAGGCTGCACCCTTATCAGTAAGAGAAAAATATTTTCTCGGGGGGCCGCTATTGCTTTCAACCCACCTATAGGTAAGAAACTCAGCGTTTTTTAATCTCGTTAATAATGGATAAAGCGTTCCTTCCAGAATGTTGAGATTAGCAGCTTTCATCTTATCAATAATATCACTGGGATAAGCCTCGCCTAATTTTATGATAGACAAAATGCAAAATTCCAATACACCCTTTCGCATTTGACTTGCTGTATTATCAATGTTCATATGTTGATATTTTTTCTGTAGAAATTTTCATTGCTTGATATTCTGATGACAAAGATAAACTAAATCATAATACTATGCAATACATAATACCTGTTTTTTTACGGTAGTTGTTTATGAATGCATCTGGCCTTTGTCTACAACGAAGACTGATAAAGAGTTTCAGGAGTAAAAAGCCATTTAATAATTTTTTAAGATTTTTATAAAAGGCTATTTGAAGGGATGGGTGGCGAGATATCTGGAATAAATTAACTATCGTAGTTTTGTCGCAGTACTTTCAAAACTGGCTACTATTTAATGGTATTAACGAATTTTTAAACCATTTCCGGAAACAGAAGGCGTCTTATTATTAAAATAAAAAAATGAAGAAATCTTTATACGCATTGATAATGCTGCTTTTTCTGCTCGGATCTTGTAGCAGCAGCAGAAACTCAATTGCCAATACGCAAGAGGATATAGCCTTATTAGCAGCTATAAAAAAATTGGATAAAAATCCTAATGATACCAGCCTGCAAAATAATCTTAGCGCGCTTTATGAAGATGCTGCTAAAGTTCACCTGGATAATATTGATGTTTATAGCACTCTTACTAGTCCCGATAAATGGGAAAAAATCATTAATGAATACCAGGTTTTGCAACATTTATCCGGAGTAATTAATAGTTCTGCTAACGCAAAAAAATTCTTAAAAACAGATACTTATGATGCAAAAATTGCGGTAGTAAAAGAAAATGCCGCAGCTAATTATTATGAAATTGGAATGAACCAGCTTAATAATGGCGATAAAGAATCTTCGAGGGACGCCTATTACGCTTTCAAAAAATCACAGGAGTTTGTTCCCGGCTATAAAGACGCAGGCAGGCAAATGAATAATGCATACCAAAACAGTATTGTTAACGTAATTATCAACCAGGTAACCGATAATTCCTTCTATTATAATAATGCTGGCTGGAACAATTTTGGAAATAGCTTCAACAACGACCTTTTGCAACGAAGCCTTGTAAGAGACCTTGGTGGAGATTATACCAAAAATGCTATGGCCCGTTTCTATACTGATTGGGAAGCCCGAAGCGCCAATATTAATCCGGATTTATTTGTAGATCTTACCTGGCTAAATCTTGAGGTACCCCAACCTTACACATCGCAATATTCAAGGAATGTGAGCAGGCAAATTGAAACGGGGAAAGATACTTCCGGGCACGTACTTCGCGAAACCGTCAGAGCTACATTGTACATTACCAAAAAATATTTTACCGCCACCGGGGATCTCGAAAGTCGCATAACCGATGCGGCCACACGAAATATTGTCGATTCCAAAAGATATACTGCTCAATTTAACTGGGAGCATGAATATGCCACGTATAAAGGAGACTCAAGGGCTTTAAGTGGCAACGATCTTGCTTTGCTCAATAACAGGAATTTTCAGGTGCCAAATAAGCAGGATATTCTTAATGAGCTTTATCAGCGAATATATCCGCAGGTGAAAAACGGGATTTATAATGCTGTAAGATGGTAACCGGCCAGGCTTTTTAATTGAAAATATTATATACCACAAAGCTCATAATATAAGCTAGGCCCGTCATGTAAACGAGTTGAATTGCGGGCCATTTCCAGCTTCTCGTTTCACGCTTTACTACGGCCAGAGTACTCATGCATTGCATGGCTAACACATAAAATATTAATAGCGAAAGACCGGTGGCAAGATCATAAACTTTTGAACCATCGGGCCGTGTAGCAGCATTCATTTTTTCGCGTAAAGTCGCATTATCCTCGTCCCTGTCTTCCCCTACACTATACAGCGTAGCCATTGTGCCCACAAACACTTCCCGGGCTGCAAACGAAGTTATTAACGCAATACCAATTTTCCAGTCATAACCAAGAGGTCTGATCACGGGTTCAATCACCTGACCTAAAATGCCAGCGTATGAGTTTTGAAGTAATTCAGTTTTCTTTACTTTGTTAAGCTCTTTACTTTGTGCCGGGTTCTTTTCCACAAGAAGCTCATATTTTGAAATAATATTTTCCATTTTTTGAGGCGGCCCATACGTACTCAATACCCAAAGCAATAAACTTATAACCATGATCACCTTACCGGCATCATATACGAACACCTTTGCTTTCTCTACCATGGTATAAAACATATTTTTCCACCGCGGGCCACGATAAACAGGTAGCTCAAGTATAAAAAAACTTTTCTCTTTACTCTTAATAAACCACTTCATTACGTAAGCCGAAATCAAAGCCATTACTGTTCCTAAAAGATACATTAGCATCATAACCACTCCTTGTAAGCCTATGAAGCCAAAAATAAATTTGTTGGGAACCACTAATGCAATGAGTATAGTATAAACCGGCAAACGTGCACTGCAGCTCATTAGCGGAGTACACATGATCGTGAGTAATCTTTCTTTTTTATTTTCAATATTTCGGGCGCTCATTATTGCCGGCACGGCACAAGCAAGCCCGCTTATCATTGGCATCACACTTTTTCCGTTTAAACCGGCCTTTCGCATAACCTTATCTGTGAGGAAGCTAATACGTGCCATATACCCGGTATCTTCAAGAAACGTTATCAGGCCGAATAAGATCATTATCTGGGGAACAAACACCAGGATTCCGCTTAAGCCGGCAAGCACGCCGTTGATTAAAAGATTACTGAACCAACTTTCCTTTAATACCTGCCCTAGCCAACCCCCAAGTTCTGCAAAGACCCATTCGATAGCATTCATGGGATACTGAGCAATTAAAAAAATACTTTGGAAGAGCAAAAAAAGTACCGCTAGCAAAATGACATATCCCCATGTTCGGTGCAATAAAATATTATCAAGCTTCTGGGTAAACAAAGCTTTCTGTAGCGGGTCAGCTTCTATTACAGTTTGCTGCATTATGGTTTTTATCTTCCCATATCGCTGTAATATCTCTTCTGCCTGTGTTTTGGTCGGATTGAATTTGGTTGAAATTTCAATATCTTCAATCGCTTCCTGTATGGAACTTTCCAAAGAGAAGCTTTCGTGATTTATTAAATAATGTATCGCCCGATAATCACTTATTTCCGGAAATATTTTTTGCACCCCACATATAGCATCGGGAGCCAGTAACCCGCTTTTAAAAAACTCACGTTCGGGGACACGCCCAATATTTTCCGCGGTATCTTCCAGTGCTTTACTTAACTGGACAATTCCTTTATTTTTCCTTGGGTTTACCGGTATTACAAGAACACCTAACTCCCTTTCGAGGCCGGCTACATCTAACTGGATATTTTTGTTTCTTGCAATATCCATCATAGTAAGCGCCACAACTACAGGCCTTTTAAGATCAATAATCTGTGAACAAAAGAGAAGGTTGCGTTTTAGATTAGATGCATCCGCCACCAATACGATTATGTCAACCTTAGTATTAGCATCTTCATCAATCAGCACTTTGTAAGAAACCCATTCATCACCCCTTTTAGGATAAAGGCTATACATCCCCGGCAGGTCAATAATTTTCGCAGTTAAATTTTCTGATATTTTGCTTGTACCCGTTTTTTTGTCCACCGTTACACCAGGAAAATTTCCAACTTTCTGATTTAGCCCCGTAAGAGAATTAAATAATGAGCTCTTCCCGCTATTCGGATTTCCTACAAGGGCTATGTTCAACTGTTTTTTCAAATGCTTATCTAATATGTGTAAATTTAGATCGATCAAGGGTTTTGCCTTTACGATTTACGAAAACACGCTGCTATAATACGTTATAAATTTTCAGAAGCAGCGATTTGAAAAAGCCAACAGCACAGAATGTAAAAGTGTGGATTTGTATTAAATAGATTTAACATCTATATCGCCCCTGATTTATTCATAGTAAATTTGCAGAAAAATTCACCTTAATGAAGAATGCTTTATTGATTGTTTTGTTTTATTGCCAGGCTGCTTCCGGGCAAAGATTAAAAAAGTCTGATAGGATAATTGTTGAAAATCTCAAATCAGAAATCAGTTTCCTCGCTGGTGATCGCCTTGAAGGAAGAAGAACCGGCACAACCGGAGAAAAGCTGGCTTATGAATATTTATCCCAACAATTTAAAAATATCAATTTATCACCTAAAGGAGATGATAATAGCTATCTACAGGCTTTCGAAATAAACGAAGGGAAAGAGGTTTTACCTGCAAGCCATCTGATAATAAACGGAACCTCACTGTCTCTTGATGAAGAATATTTCCCATTCATTTTTAGTGCAAATGGTTCTGTAAAAGCGAATGCTTCGCCAGCCCTTCTTGAAAAAGGAAGCCCATGGTTTTGGGACATTAAGGAAACATTGGCAAAGAACTCAAAAAATCCACACTTCGATCTTGAAGAGGCTATTAAAAATAAAGCAATTGAATTTGCAAAAAAGGGAGCTTCCGCGGTTATCGTTTATAATAGCGATAAAAAAGAGGACGATTTAAAATTTGAAGGAAAAGAAAAAACAGACCCGGTAAGTATTCCTGTAGTATTTCTTACAAAAACCAGTGGAAAGATATATTTAGACGACGCCACCGATAATATTAACATTAACATTGCGGTTGAGATAGGGAATAAAAAAAGACAAGGCCACAATGTTATAGGCTACATTGATAACGGTGCCGCCACCACGATAGTTATTGGGGCACACTACGATCACCTCGGGCAAGGTGAAGATCACAATTCTCTTTGGACAGGAGCGCCTGCAATTCACAACGGTGCTGATGACAATGCCAGCGGAACTGCCTCAGTTATTGAGCTCGCAAAAATGCTGCAAAAGTCTAAACTAAAAAATAACAATTACCTTTTTATATGTTTTTCGGGAGAAGAGCTTGGCCTTTATGGATCGAAATATTTTACTGAACATCCAACAGTAGATCTTAGCTCGGTAAATTATATGATTAATTCGGATATGATCGGAAGGCTAAACGATACAACGCATACTCTTACTATTGGTGGCTTTGGAACATCGCCTTCATGGAGCAAAGTAGTTGCAGTAAAATCAAAATATCTTACTATAAAACTTGATTCAAGCGGAATAGGCCCAAGTGATCACACTTCTTTTTATCTGAAAAATATCCCGGTCTTATTTTTTTTCACAGGCATTCATAAAGATTACCACAAACCATCAGATGATATTGAAAAGATAAATTTCACAGGAGAATTGCAGGTTTTAAAATACATATACGAAATAGTAGATGAAGCTAATGACCTCGGTAAAATTACTTTTGCCAAAACAAAAGAGCCAAAGATGGGCGGCTCAAGGTTTACGGTAAGCCTTGGCATAATGCCTGATTATAGTTTTAATGGCAGGGGAGTAAGAGCAGATGGAATTATTGATGGTAAAATTGCTCAAAAAGCGGGCATAGAAACGGGTGACGTCATTATAAAACTCGGCGATTATTCTTTTTCTGACATCTATTCCTACATGGATGCTTTGAGCAAATTCAAAAAAGGAGATGCCACAAAAGTTACCATAATGAGGGGAAATGATGAGAAAACTTTTGACATTGTTTTTTAATTGAATTACTTTCTGTGATGATGATGAAGCTACGTATAGACAATAGTGTAATGGTAGATGAGTTTTTTGCGAATACACGCTTGCTTGGTATTGTAGCGCCTATAGAACATTACCGCTTTTGCTGGCATCTTAATCAAATATTAAATTTCAATTTTAGGGTTAATAACAATATTGAAATTCAGCTTAATAAAAAGGAAAGAAAATATTTTTTCCCGATCTATGAATATGGAGAACTATCCGGAACCATAAAGCACTATTTATATAATAATGAAGACGACGGAGAATATTTGCTTCCTGAATTCAGGCACCTTGATTTTTTATGGCTTATAAAAGATGATATTATGCGAGACGAAGAAATTAATATTCTTATTAGTTCCATAAGAACAATACCCGCCGTGCAGCTAATTACCGAAATGACGAATGAGAAAATCAAAAATAAACAACATCTTATTTTTTAATTTTTAAAAGAAAAAAAATGTGGGAAGAAAAAGATAATAAGCTTTATAAAAAATTTGAGTTTAAAGATTTTTCAGAGGCTTTTGCTTTTATGACAAGAGTGGCTCTCGCGGCAGAAAAGATGGATCATCATCCTAAATGGACAAACGAATATAACAAAGTTGAGATATGGCTCTCAACACACGATGCCGGAGACGTTGTCACTGAAAAAGATCATAAACTCGCGGGTAAAATTGACAAGTTTTAAGGCGGTTGTCAGAGCCTATGGTGTGCCCTTTTTGATTTCGTAGGCTTTCCACGTTCCATAAGCTGACGTAAGCATCCACGCAAATTCAAGGATAATAAATGGCACATAATGTATAAGATAAGATGCCACAGTTGCGAGCCCACTTCCGATAAAATTTATAAGGAAGTATATTATTCCATTTTTAGGAATTTTATTTGATAGGTTCAATACAAAAGCCAATAGTAACAGGCCTACGCCAATACTTCCAACCCAATCATTAAAGTTCATTTTAATTTATTACAGTTATTACTTTCTCCTCCTTCTGTATTAATACACCCACGGGATTTGTAAATTTGATAAGGCCGTGTTTTGTCATTAAATCTTTTACTTCAGAAACAGCACCAGGGTCAACAGCAATGAGTAAGCCTCCACTTGTTTGAGGATCCGCTAAAATTGATTTTTCAAATTCCTGGATTATTCCGATTTTTTTACCATAGCTATCCCAGTTTCTATTTGTTCCCCCGGGAACGCTTTTTTTATCTACATAATTTCTTATTTCATTAATAATAAGGGGGATATTATTAAAATAAACCTGTGCACTTAATCCGCTTCCTTCAGCCATTTCAACCAAATGGCCTAAGAAGCCAAAGCCTGTAACATCTGTCATCGCATGGACGCCTTCAATTGTACCTAATGATTCGCCAATCTTATTTAATTGCATCATTTGTTTGGCGGCAATTCCTCTATGTTCTGGTTTCAATATTCCCTTTTTCTCTGCAGTAGTTAAAATGCCAACTCCAAGTGGCTTGGTTAAAAAAAGTAGATCTCCTTCTTTTGCCGTATTATTTTGCTTAACGTTCCCGATAGGTACAAATCCATTGACTGCAAGCCCAAATATTGGTTCGGGACTATCAATACTATGACCACCTGCTAAAGAGATTCCCGCCTCTATACAAATACTTCGGCTGCCTTCAATAACTTTTTGTGCTACTTCCGGAGGAATACTATTAACGGGCCATCCTAAAATCGCGATCGCAAGAACAGGTTTACCTCCCATTGCATACACATCACTGATCGCATTTGCTGAAGCGATGCGTCCAAAATCAAAAGGGTCATCCACAACGGGCATAAAAAAATCTGTAGTAGAAATTAATGCCACGCCGTTACCCATATCATATACCGCAGCATCGTCTTTAGAATGGTTTCCTACAATTAAATTTTTATTATCCGGAATTGCGAGGTTACTCTGTAGAATTTTATCTAAAACCTGGGGTGAAATTTTACAACCACAGCCGGCACCGTGAGAATATTGAGTAAGTTTTATTTCCTGTCCTTCTTTGGTTATAACATCCATGCCTGATTGTCTTCTGAAAAGTTATTGCTTCTTTTTTCGTTTTAATATAATTGCGGAACTTTTTTGAAGATCCCCCGCGAACCTGATCTCAAAGATATCCTCTCCATCATGAATTACAAGCAACCCGGTATTAGGAGGAATACTTCCAAGATTTTCAGCATACATAATTAATGTAATTGAATCTCCCATTTCAGGTGTAAGGTAAATAGTTTTGTTTATTGCCCTCGACATTAAACCCTGGCGTGGCATAATTACTTTTCCGTTTAATAAAACGCTAACCGTATCCCCATCTATCTCTCCATTATCAAAGAGGCTGAGAATAAGGCTATCCTGTTTTATTTCGACACTTTTTATTGTTTCTATTTTTCGCCTAGCTACATCTGCTGCAGCTTGCGGAATGATGGGTTTTATGATATTTAATTTCGGCCTGTTTTCTTTCTGAAGAATCGGGTCGGTATTCATAGCAGCCACCGTCCTCATATTCATGGGTTGACTTATTGAGTAAGAGTTGCCATTAGTTTTCATCTCGGTTTTCCGGTCAATTGATTGTTTTGTTACTTCAAAATTACTGTCTATTATTTTATTATTTGCCCCGATATCGCTTTTCCCGGAGTTTGATGTTTCGAGTATGGCAACATCTACACCCCTGCTATTCGTGGAGTTTTCTCCCTGGGAAGCAATGCTCTCTTTTAGTAATGTTTTCTTTAGGGCATTATCGTTTTCAATTTTCTCTTTCCGATCTTGTTTTGCAGATTCCATTTCTGAATTTTTGGTTGTGCCAGAACTTGAAGCCACATCCTCCTCTTTCTTTATTATTTGGTCGCTGGTTTTAACAGGAATTAAATTAGAACTGTTTGAAACTGTCATGTTCCTGGTTGATGGGGACGTAGGAAAAGAGAGCGTTCTGGCAAGACCCAATTTTTGCAATTTTGGAATTATCGAACTTTCTTCTACTTCTTTTTTCTTTTGAAGAAAAATTTTGCCAGTCAGCTTTTTATAGATTCTCGTCTGATTTGTTTCAAAGGGCCCACTCAAAACAAGTGTGCTATCATTTTGCGACAGAACTAAATCGCTAAATGTTTTTACACCTTTTGCCGGCGGTGCTGTGTAGTTGTTATCAATCAGTTTATCATCTTCTACCAGAAAATTATCGTGGGATCTTTTTATTTTAACGGATTTCACACCAATATTTTCAGTACTGTCAATAATAAAAATTGTGTGGGAATAGCCGCTTAGCTTTCCTTCATATTCGCTTATTGCAAGCTCATATTTTAAATATTGCTTCGTAGTATCGTTGTATAACGTACCTGTCCAAACGCCGGTAATATCTTGAGTAAAGGATTTCAGGGGAAATAAAAAAAAGACAAATAACCATTTCATAGTCAAGGGATTTTGCCTTCCTGCTTGTCTACTATTTAACTAAGCTTTTCGGCATTCCTTATATCAACGGTTTTACAAGGTATTTTATTTAGAACAGCTTCAACATTTTCTCTCTTTAATAAAGCATTTGCATAAAGCTTATCATAATAGCTTAGCAAAATTGAAAAACAGTCCCTGGTATTATTTTCAAGCAAATAATTAATGGCTTTTTTTGTTTCAAGCCCACCCAATCTTTTTTGAATTTTCATAACCGAGTTCACCAACTCCTTTTTATCAAAAGCTCCATAAGTGGAAATAATATAATTAAGTCTTTCTTCAAATGGAATATCTAAAAAATACAACTGGCTTTGCCGCATATTATTCCAGAGTGTTCCGGGTATACCGACAGTACCGACATGCCTGCTTTCATCCTCAAGCCAGATTTTGCACGTAGAATTGTTCTTGTTCTCATTTCTATCCTCACTATTTTGATCGGTATTCGATTTTTTGAATAGTTCAAGCGCAAGTAAATTTTCAAACATTTCCTGCCCTGGCTGAGGTTGTTCCCCAATGCCTCCAAAGGCTGAACCTTTGTGATTGGCAAGTCTTTCGAGATCAATAACTTTTTCTCCATTTTTTTGCATTTCATGCAAAACCAAAGTCTTTCCGGAGCCCGTATAACCGCCAAGTATGTTCAAGTCATATTTTTTTTCAAACTGATGAAGTGCCCAGTTTCTAAAGGCTTTGTAACCACCCTTTAAAGTAAATATTTTGAAGCCGTAAAGATCAAGAAGCCAAGCCACAGATCTGCTTCGCATTCCTCCGCGCCAGCAATGAATCAAAATTCTATTATCATTTGAGGTAGTATTGATTTTTTTATTAGTTATTTCTTCAGCATCGGTTATCATACTTTTCATTCGCTCCGAAAAATAATCCAGGCCTATCTTAACTGCAACCTGCCTGCTCTGCTGTTTATAGGCTGTTCCAATAATCTTTCTTTGCTCATCAGTAAATAAAGGAAAAGAAATTGCAGAAGGAATGTGCGCATGCAAAAATTCTCCCGGACTTCTGACATCAAGTACGGGTCTTTCTTCTGCAAGGTTTAAAAAATCCTCGATATCAAGTTGCTCAATAGCCATCAAAAGCGAATTGTGATATTCAAAAAAGCCACTGTTTTTGGACAGTGGCTGGCAATTCTTTCGTGTATATTTATATAAAATTATCCATTCATTGACGTTAGAAATTCCATATTATCCTTCGTCCCTTTCATATTTTTCATCAAAATGTTAATAGCCTCCTCGGGGTTCATGTCAGCCATGTGATTTCTTAATACCCACATGCGTTGCAATACCTCTTTATCAAGTAACAAATCATCGCGCCTTGTGGATGAGGCCACAATATCAATTGCAGGGAAAATTCTGCGATTCGATAAGCGCCTATCCAACTGAAGTTCCATGTTTCCTGTTCCCTTGAATTCTTCAAAGATCACCTCATCCATTTTACTTCCCGTATCAACTAATGCTGTTGCGATAATTGTAAGCGAACCTCCAAATTCAATCTTCCTGGCTGCTCCAAAAAACTGTTTTGGTTTTTGCATGGCATTTGCTTCGACACCGCCTGATAAAACCTTACCACTTGCAGGAGCAACCGTATTATGAGCTCGTGCCAGGCGGGTTATGCTGTCTAATAAAATCACAACATCATGCCCGCACTCAACTAATCTTTTAGCCTTTTGCAGAGCCATGGTACTCACTTTCACATGTTTTTCCGCTGGTTCATCAAAAGTGGAAGCTATAACCTCTGCCTTTACGCTCCGCTCCATATCCGTAACCTCTTCGGGCCTTTCATCGACTAGTACAATCATTAAATAGCATTCCGGATGATTCGCGGCGATCGCATTCGCTATTTCTTTCAAAAGCATTGTTTTACCTGTTTTAGGCTGGGCAACAATAAGCCCTCTTTGTCCTTTTCCTATCGGTGTAAATAAGTCAATTATTCTCGTAGAAAGATTAGTAGGGGTTAAGAATAAATTAAGCTTTTCAAATGGAAATAACGGAGTAAGGTAGTCAAAAGGTACCCGGTCTCTCACTTCATCCGGGCCTTTTCCATTTATAGTTTCAACCTTTAGGAGTGCGAAATATTTTTCACCTTCTTTTGGAGGCCTTACGGAACCGTAAACTGTATCTCCTGTTTTCAGCCCAAATAATTTTATTTGAGAAGGAGATACATAAATGTCATCAGGCGAGGACAGATAATTGTAATCACTGCTTCTTAAAAATCCATATCCGTCCGGCATCATTTCCAGAACACCTTCGGCCAATATAACGCCATCAAATTCAATATTGAAAGCTGGCTCCTTTTTTTGAGGGTATTGCTTTTGCTGATTTTGATATCCGTTATTTACTGGTTCTGAAATATCCTCCTCGTCTTCATCATCATTTAGTAAATCCACAAGTCCGGGTGCAATAGATTTTGGATCTGACGGCATTTTCTCATCCACAGATTTTGTCTCTTTTTCTTCAGTATCCTCCTCTTTATTTTTCTTTGAAATCTTTTTCTTTTCGTCGGCTTTTTTAGACTTAATATCTTTCTGTGTGTTTTCGGCCGGCTCTTGCTTAACTGCCCCGTCATCAGATGTTTTTGCTATTCGCTTCCGCGGCTTTTTTTCAACATCTGTATCCTTGTTATCTTTCTTTTCTGTGCTCATTGATGTCTGTTTGTCAAGAATTTGATAAATCAATTCTTGTTTTTCTAATTTTTTTGCATTGGAAATCTCTTGCTGTTCTGCTATATCGAGCAGCTCCGGAACGAGCATATCGTTCAGTTGTAAAATGTCGTACATAAAGGGACGTGTAGATTAATAATCAAAACAATCTTGAAATTGTAAACTCTAAATTTTTGATGATTTATATGGAATGGATTCTATTAAAAGAGAGACGTCAGAAAAGGAGAACCAGTCAGCTTTCTTTTGCAATAATACGCCAATTTTATAATACTCGGAAATTTTTCTAGGCTTACTTTCATTTTATCATCTTAAATTAAGCTTATAAAGCCTGCACTTTAACAAGAATATCAGAAATACGATTACGACTATTATCTCTCCTTTATATTTGCATTCATAGATTATATATATGTTTAGTGATAGAAAAAAAATCGAGAAAATATTAGAAAGTGATTTGATCAACTATCCAACAACCGTGATGGGTTGGATAAGAACGTTTCGCAACAACCAGTTTATTGCGTTAAATGATGGAAGTACCAATAATAATTTACAAATCGTTGTTGAATTGGGCCATTTTGATGAAAGCCTGCTAAAAAGATTGACGACCGGTGCCGCAATAAAGGTAAAAGGGGAAATCATTTCCTCGCTGGGTAAGGGGCAAAAAGTTGAGTTAAAAGCTGAAACAATTGAAATACTTGGGGATAGCGATGCGGAAAAATTTCCCTTGCAACCCAAAAAGCACAGCCTTGAATTTCTGAGAGAAATTGCCTACATGCGTTTTCGAACAAGCACCTTTGGTTCTGTTTTTCGTATACGACATTCAATGGCATTTGCCGTGCACAAATTTTTTAATGATAAGGGTTTTGTTTATTTACATACTCCAATAATTACAGCCTCTGATGCCGAAGGAGCCGGGGAGACTTTTCATGTAACCAGCCTGAATCTTGAAAATCCTTCAAGAAATGAAGACGGTTCTGTGAATTACAAAGATGATTTCTTTGGAAGGGAGACTAACCTGACCGTGAGTGGACAACTTGAGGCAGAACTTGGAGCGCTGGCCTTAGGCGATGTTTATACGTTCGGCCCAACCTTCAGGGCCGAAAATTCTAATACGGCGCGTCATCTCGCGGAATTCTGGATGATTGAACCTGAAATGGCTTTTTGCGACCTTGAAGATGATATGAACCTCGCAGAGGAATTTATAAAATATGTCGTTAGATATGCATTAGAAAACAACAGGGACGATCTATATTTTTTGGCATCCCGCCTTGCTGATGAAGAAAAGCAAAAGCCTCAAAATGAGCGAAGCGAAATGGGTTTGATAGAAAAACTCGAATTTGTCGTTGACAATAAATTCGAAAGGCTTACCTACACAGAAGCAATTGATATTTTAAAGGAAAGTAGTCCCAATAAAAAAAAGAAATTTCAATATTTGATTGATCGATGGGGTGTTGACCTGCAAAGCGAGCATGAACGTTACTTGGTAGAAAAGCACTTTAAAAAGCCTGTGATTTTAATTAACTATCCTAAAGAAATAAAGGCTTTTTACATGAGACAAAACGATGATGGCAGAACCGTTGCCGCGATGGATATACTTGCGCCAGGCATTGGCGAAATTGTGGGAGGTTCTCAACGAGAGGAAAGGCTCGATAAATTAGAACAACGAATGAAAGAAATGAACATACCATCAGAGGATTTGTTTTGGTATCTGGATACGCGCAAGTTTGGAACCTGTCCTCATGCTGGTTTTGGGCTTGGCTTCGAAAGGTTGATACAATTTGTAACCGGCATGACTAATATCCGGGATGTAATTCCTTTTCCACGTTTCCCCAAGAGCGCCGATTTTTAATCTTCAGCAACCTTATCAATTCATTAATTGAATACCTGCTGTTGCAGAGGAGTTGCAGCAATGATTATTTTGTCGGTTCATTTTGTAAGGAAAGATTTTATCCTCGTTCCCACATTGACTCTTATATTTTTATAAAAAAGATTGTAATCTGCAATGTGGTAATTTTTTGTTGTAAGAAAAACATTTCCAAAAAACTTAGGTTTGTTGACCCCATAAAACATTGCCATGAATTTCTGCATGAACAAGACCGGGAATCACTTTATCAAAATTTCTAAGAACTCCACCCTTGTTTAATTTTTCGGGTGCAATAGAGCTATCCATATTCCAGGTTAGCGGGTTTATTACAATTGCTTTTTGAGTTTCTTTTTCAACAAACGGGGCATCATAACCCTCCTTGAAAGTTCTCCATCCAATGAAACAGCCTGTAGCTGTTGAATCATTACATGGCTTTAGTGTTGAAAAATAATTGGAAAAAACAGGCAGCCCAATAATATAGGCACAGACAAGTTGCTTTTGTAAGGGCTTACCTTCAAAAAACTCCTTAAGCAATCTTTGTGCGTGTAATGTGCCCTGGCTGTGGGAAGCGATTATGATAGGTCTTCCTTTGTTTAGATTCTTTAGATAATATTCAAATGAAGCGGAAATATCTTCATAGGCCAAGTCAAAAGATTTTTTTGCAAGAACGGAATCGCCTATAAAAAAAGCCTGCAAATTAGCTTGACGATAACGGGGTGCAAATACTCTGCAATATTTATTAAACACACTTGCCTGGTTTAAAATAGTACTATTATCGGTTTTCTTATTTAGCTCTGCATTATTAATATCAGCATTCCAACCCATAGGCAAATTACTGTCGGTATAAGTAGTGGGATGAATAAAAAATACATCTGCGATTGGATCTTTAGTCTCTTTGCTTAAGTCTTGGGGAATATTGTCTGAAGGATCGTTTTTGAAGGGATGAGCTGCCCAATAATTCAAATTATTGTAATCAGGTTGATTCTTATCGCTCTTAAAGTCATAATTAATTGAAGAGGCATATTTGTTAGGCGAGCAAGCGGAAAAACCAAAACCAAAAAAATGGCAAGTAAACACCTCAATAAAAAATTACTTTTGTATTTTGACATTATCAAAACTACATTCACATTTTCGTAATGAAAAATATCGCGATATGACAATACCTGTAGTTGATCTTGCTGATTTTACCTCTGGAGATCCCAAGCGAAAAAAAAATTTTGTTGAAGGATTAGGAAAAGCATTTGAAGATGTTGGGTTTGTTGCTGTAAAAAATCACGGGATTCAAGAAGATCTTATTAAGAGCTTATACAAAAAAGTCCAGCAATTTTTTTCTCTGCCATCTGAAAAAAAGAAAAATTTTGAAATGCCGGAACTAGCTGGTCAGCGGGGTTATACTTCTTTTGGTAAGGAGCACGCAAAAGGCAGCGACGCTCCGGATTTAAAGGAATTTTTTCAATACGGACAAATTGTACCGGCTGACCATCAATTAAAATCAGAGTATCCTGATAATGTCAGAGTTGATGACGTCCCTGGTTTTGATGAAACTTTTTTCAAAGCATATCGGGCTTTCGAAAGATCCGGAAAATTTCTTTTGCAGGCCATTGCGATTTACTTAGGGCTTCACGAGAACTATTTTGATGAATTTGTCGAAGAAGGTAATTCAATTGTAAGGGCGATTCATTATCCACCGATAACAAGCGAGCCGAAAAGCGCCATAAGAGCAGAACAACATGAAGATATTAACCTGATAACTTTATTGGTGGGTGCCTCCGCGGATGGATTACAAATTCTCACTCAAACCAGGGAATGGGTTAGTGTTACATCATTACCAGACCAGATAGTAGTAAATGTAGGGGATATGTTGCAGAGATTAACCAATAACAGATTAAGGAGTACAACACACAGGGTTGTGAATCCACCGAGAGAATTGTGGCATACCTCCCGGTTTTCAATTCCATTTTTTCTTCATCCAAAATCCGAAATGAGCCTTGCTGCCCTAAATAGTTGCGTGGACGAAAAACATAAAAAAGTTTACGAAGATATTACTGCCGGTAGTTATCTCGATGAAAGATTAAAAGAAATTGGTCTAAAAAAATAGTGTAATTGAAATTTTATTTATAGTTTGGGGTTTTATATAATTTAGTTGCGCTTGCTGTCGCTTACTACTAACCACCTCCCATCTAATATTCATCCAAAACGATTTTTAAACAAAATAAATTAACGTTTAAACCTAAAATGCAATATTTCTGAAATTAATTGATCAATAGAGATATTTTTCCAAATGGGATTTAGAAGGCACATTCCTTATTTAAAGGCTGTTTTTTTTTACACAATTTCTGCTTTTGGTGGTCCTCAAGGTCATTTTGGTATGATGATTAAGACGTTTGTGGAAACGAGAAAAGATATTTCTAAATCAGAGCTGGTTGAATATCTTTCTTTTTGTCAATTATTGCCCGGTGCGACTTCCACCCAAATGATAACTTTGATCGGGTATAACAGAGGTGGTATTCCTCTTGCTGTTCTAACACTTTTTATATGGATATTACCGGCCAGTATATTAATGGGGTCTTTTTCATTCCTTATTCATTATATCAATACTTACCATGTGAGCCTTCATATTTTCAAGTATGTGCAGCCAATGGCTGTTGGCTTTATTGCTTTCGCAGCCTACAAAATGTACAAGATTTCTATAAACAGCACGATTACTTTTGTTATAATGTTGGTTGGAATACTTGCTACCTATCTTCTTTTTAAAACACCCTGGGTATTTCCAATCTTAATCATTCTCGGTGGTGTAGTTACTAATTTTAGTGATAAGAGGATTCCCGAGAAGAATTCAATGCAGCCTAAAAAAATAAAATGGACTAATATCTGGCTTTTCTTATTGATCTTTCTTATTGTTGGTTTCTTAAGTGAAACGGCAAGAAAACAAGAATGGAAGAACAGAAAGGTCTTCAATCTTACAGAAAATGTTTACCGATTTGGAAGTCTCGTTTTTGGAGGAGGTGATGTACTTATGCCGATGATGTACGAACAATATGTAGTTAGAGATAAAACTAAAGCAATGACTAAGGAGCAATATCTTACGGGGTGGGGGTTGGTGAGAGCAATTCCGGGACCTGTCTTTTCTGTTGCTTCTTATACTGGTGGGATGGTTTTGCGAAACCAGGGTAAAAAAATGCAATTGCTCGGTTGCATTATTGGTTGCATCGGCATTTTTTTACCGAGTGCCTTACTCGTCTTATTTTTTTACCCGATCTGGCATAATCTCAAAAGGTACGTGATTATTTTTCGTGCGCTGGAGGGCATAAATGCTGTTGTTGTGGGTATCATGTGGGCAGCGTTTCTTTATTTACTTAAGGACATTTCAATAACCGATCTCAATACAGTAAGTATTGTTAATGTCTTTGTGATTATCGCTACATTTTGCTTGTTATCCTTCACGAAATTAAGGTCTCCAATTATTGTTTTCTCTTGTTTGTTATTAGGTATCTTTTTTTGAGTCTTACCAATAATATTGTTTACTGTCAATTTCCTGTTTTACAATATCCGGTACCATAAAGCGAATAGACCTCTTTTCTTTAATCATCTCACGTATACGTGTACTCGAAATATCCAATAATGGGGCTTTAAGACAAATTATATTTGGAGGGAGAGGGACTTTCGTAGGAAATGCTTGCCTTTCGTATATGTATATATCATAATTTTTCAATAGCAATTCATAATTTTTCCATTTTGTAATATTGCTAAATCCATCACTACCCATTATGATTGAAAAAGAGTGCTGTGGATATTTCTCCGTTAAATAAGCTAATGTGTCTATTGTGTAAGAGGGCTTCGGAAGTTTGAATTCAACATTTGAGGTTCTAAGTTTTTTTTCTCCCTCAATCGCCAAGTCAATTAAATGTTTACGGTGTTGCTCATTCAAAAGTGAATTTGATTTTTTTAAAGGATTTTGGGGAGAGATAACGAACCAAACCTGGTGGAGATTTGTATAATTGGCCAAATAATTACCAATTATAAGATGGCCATTATGAACCGGATTGAAAGAACCGAAATATAAACCAATATTCACCTAATGATAAGATTTTTGTTAAGTTAGATAGTTTCTACATTTATTTTTTCTGCTTCATCTATCCGCAAGCTTAGAGAATATCCCGCAACAAATATGTAAATGGGATCTCCGAATGGAGCCTTTTTCCAAACGGTAATTTCTTCTTCAGGCAAGCATCCCATCTCCATTAATTTTAAAATGATTTCGTCATTTTCAAAAGACTTAATTTTTACCTTGGTTCCTGCCTTTACTTCAGATAACTTCATCATCGCTAATATATCAGTAAATATATCATTGGCAGAGATCAATAGATTCCGAATTTAGAAATTATAGATTTTGCAAATCATTTCATTTAAAAATCATGGCATTTCGCCTGGTCTAAAACACAAATCTGAACTAAAAGCATTTATTGCTGACATCTTCAAAAATGAAGGCTTTGATTTTGAAAGAATCTTATACATTTTCACCACTGATGAGGACTTATTGAAATTGAATCGTCAATTTTTGAATCACGACACATTAACCGACATCTTGACTTTCACAATGTCTGGGCCTACTACTTCCATTTCATCGGAAATTTATATAAGTGTTGAAAGAGTGCGAGAGAATGCTTTTGTTTTTAATGTTCCTTTCTCTAAAGAATTACATAGGGTTATGATTCATGGTGCTTTGCACTTATGCGGCTATTCCGATCACACTCCGGATCTTAAGGCCCAGATACGAAAAAGGGAAGATTATTACCTTTCCCAATTCTATTTCACGTGAAACGTTTCACGTGAAACATTTTTCTACAACAATTCCAATTTGGGTAATTTTGCGGAATGTTCCAAAAATATGATGTGATTGTCGTTGGAGCCGGTCATGCAGGCTGCGAAGCCGCAGCTGCATCTGCCAATCTTGGCGCAAAAGTGCTTCTCATAACTATGAATATGCAAAACATGGCTCAGATGAGCTGCAATCCTGCAATGGGAGGTATCGCTAAGGGCCAGATAATCCGGGAGATTGATGCCCTAGGTGGCTATTCTGGTATTGTTACTGATGAATCTATGATCCAATTCAGGATGCTCAATAAAAGCAAAGGGCCTGCGATGTGGAGCCCTAGAGCACAAAGCGACAGACAACTTTTTTCTATAAAGTGGAGGGAAATTCTCGAAAGTCTTCCAAACTTAGATTTCTACCAGGATTCCGTTATTGGTTTGATAAAAGATGGGAACATAATAGCAGGTGTAAAAACTTCTTTAGGCCATAAAATAGTAGCACATTCAGTGGTTCTTACAAATGGTACCTTCCTAAATGGCATTATCCACATAGGAGATAAGCAAGCATTAGGTGGAAGAATGGCGGAGAAGAACTCCGTTGGAATAACTGAACAGTTGGTCGCCTGGGGATTTGAAAGTAGCCGCCTTAAAACGGGCACGCCACCAAGAATTGATGGAAGATCCCTGGATTATTCAAGAATGGAGGAACAAAAGGGGGATGAAGTAATTAGCGGCTTTTCCTTTTCCTCAACAAAAAAACCTTCCGAACAGTTAAGTTGTTGGATTACCTACACAAATCCCGAAGTACATCAAATCCTGCAATCGGGCTTTAATGAAAGTCCTATGTTTCAGGGAAGAATTCAAGGAACAGGACCAAGATATTGTCCAAGTATTGAAGACAAAATAACGAGATTCGCTGAAAGAGAGAGACACCAACTTTTTGTGGAACCAGAAGGAAAAAATACCATAGAAGTCTATGTTAATGGTTTCTCATCTTCGCTATCCGAGAAGGTTCAACTTAAGGCTCTTTCCAAAGTCCCCGGCTTTACAAAATGCAAACTGTTTAGACCAGGCTATGCGATCGAATATGACTACTTTCCCCCTACTCAATTAAAGCCTAGCTTGGAAACAAAATTGATACGTAATCTCTTTTTTGCCGGGCAAATTAACGGCACCACAGGTTATGAAGAAGCTGCTTGCCAGGGCCTGATAGCCGGCATTAATTCTTATATGTCCGTTAAGGGGGAGGCCGCTTTTACATTAAAAAGAAATGAAGCATATATAGGTGTGCTAATTGACGATCTCATAAATAAGGGTACTGATGAACCATACCGAATGTTCACCAGCAGAGCTGAATACAGAACCTTATTAAGACAGGATAATGCCGACATAAGGCTTACTGGAAAAAGTTATCGAATTGGGCTAGCTTCTCAAGACCGCATGGACAATGTGCTAAGGAAAAAGCAGGAGATAGCCCAAATTCTTAAAATGCTGGAAGAAATAAAAGTAGAAGGGCTACACATCGATGACTATCTAAGATCAAAATCTTTTCCTGCTTTGGTTCACCGCGCAAGGCTTTCCCAGCTTCTCCTTAGACCAGGGATAAATCTTCATGAACTCATTACCCGACCTCCCCGATTTGTCTCACTCTTTTCAATACTTTTTCGGGCGATGCAATTGAGCAGGCTGAGATCCTCGTTAAATACGACGTGTACCTAAAGAAAGAAGAAGAAATGGTAATCAAAATGAGTGCTCTCGAAGACCAAATTATACCATCTAATTTTAATTATGAAAAAATAGCTTCATTGTCAAATGAAGCAAGACAAAAGTTTGATAAGATAAAGCCTCAAACTTTAGGGCAGGCGAGCAGGATTAGTGGTGTAAACCCCAGCGATGTCCAGATACTAATGGTTTATATGGGTAGGTAAGGTGTTTAGATTTCAAACTAATGAAACCGGGTTTTTTATGAAAAGCTACTTTCGCGCTAAATCGTATAACCGTAATAGTTAGTGATTCCGAATCTAACTTTTAAACATTTTATAGATAAGCCTACCTGGATTCTATTCTTTGCAATTGCTTCTTGCTTACAGAACTGTCTCTTGAATATAAGATAAATAGCATAGTAATAATTATTAGTAATAAGCCTCCAAAAACTACAGAGAATATTTTAATTGGGTCTTTCTTTACTATCCTAATAATACGCTTAAAAAAACTTTTCTTTCTTTTAGAGTTTAAGTTTTTGCGACCTGTCCTTCGCGATCTATTGTTAGTTGATGAATGAATATTCTTTGCCATATTTTACTATCGCTATAATTCTAAACTTTCCTAGTTTTGCTACCATCGCAAATTGGCGGAAAATCTTTATAAAACAAAACCCCCAATTAAGGGGGCAGGTGGTGTGGGGCGGGATCGAACCGCCGACACAAGGATTTTCAGTCCTTTGCTCTACCGACTGAGCTACCGCACCATCGGGCGGCAAAAATAGAATTATTCGACTAAAATAAAAATTCAAATTTCGATGCCATGCTTTAAACAGGTTCATCTCACTCAATTCCCATACTCGCATAAAAATTTAATTCGCATAATCTTTAATTGCTCAAGAGTATAGTTCCCATCGGAAAGTTCCTCCTGCGCAATATCAAGGCTGGAGGTCTGACATCCCTTTGAAATAATCTATAATTTCCTCCCTCTCATATTCCTCAACAAGGTCTTCTATCGCATAATCAAGATTGAGCTTCGTCCCACTGGCAACTATAGTCTCCATCTCCTCAAGCAACTCTTCCAGTTTTAAAGTTTTATGTTTTGCTATAGTTTCAAGCGGCATCTTTTTATCAACATTCTGAATAATGAAAACCTTATTACTGTTCTTATTTACTACACTTTTCATTACAAAATCATCCGGCTTTTCTATTTCATTCTCTTCGACATATTTTGAAATCACCTCCACAAATGGTCGACCAAATTTTAATGCCTTTCCCACACTTACTCCCTGACACTTTTCCAGTTCCTTTAAAGTAGTGGGATAAAGAGTAGCCATGTCCTGCAGACTATTTTCAAGAAAGATCACAAATGGAGGCAAGTTTCTCTTTTTGGCTTCCTGCTGTCGGACACTTCTTAATATTTCGAAAAGCTTATCATCCGAAGTCACCACTTCTCCGCTCTCAACGATATCATCATCATCTTCGCCATTTTCTTCAAAAATATGGTTCATTGCTATTTTAAATGACGTTGGCTTTTTGAAAAAAGCCTCCCCCTTCTTTGCAACTTTTAAGACCCCATAATCTTCAATATCTTTTGTAATTAAGTTTTCCAAAAGCATTTGTCTTAATAAAGAATTCCAAAAATGCTCATCTTTCTCCTTTCCTGTTCCAAAGACGGGATTCTCATCATGACGATACATCTTTATTTGTGGATTAGCTTTACCTGATATAACAGCTATCATATACGATATTGTAAACCTTTCATCGAGAGCCTTTATCGCTTTTAAAGCAATTTGGGTCTCTACTTTTGCCTCGAGCAGTTCTTTAGGCTCTTTACAATTATCGCACTTGCCGCCACAATTTTCATTATTGTACTCTTCTCCAAAATAATTAAGCAGCATCTTTCTGCGACAGACGGCACTTTCTGAGTAGGCAACAGTCTCGTTAATCAATTGTCCGCCGACCTCTCTTTCACTCAACGACTTATCACGCATTAAATGCTCAAGCTTTGCGACGTCTTTGTGGGAATAATATAAGATGCATTTTCCTTCAAGGCCATCACGACCAGCGCGACCGGTTTCCTGGTAATAATTTTCGATTGACTTTGGAATGTTATAGTGTATTACAAAACGAACATCAGGCTTATCTATTCCCATACCAAAAGCTATAGTTGCTACAATTACCTGAACATCTTCACCCAAAAATTCATCTTGTCTTTTCGCCCTTAATTTAGAATCTAACCCGGCGTGATAAGCCACAGCTTTAATTCCGTTAGCCATGAGCATCTGCGCAAGTTCCTCAGTTGTTTTGCGATTAAGAGTATATATAATCCCGCTCTTGCCTTTATTTTGAGAAATAAATTTTACTATGCTTTTTATAACCTGCTCCTTCTTTAGTTTTGGCTGTACTTCATAGTAAAGATTGGAGCGATTGAAAGAAGATATAAATATTTTTGGATCACGCAACCCGAGGTTCTTAACAATATCGCTTTGTACTTTAGGCGTAGCTGTTGCAGTTAATGCAATCACTGGTATTTTCTTATTTATCTCATCCATTATTTCTCTCAATCGCCTGTATTCAGGCCTGAAATCGTGACCCCATTCGCTTATACAATGTGCTTCGTCAACGGCAAAAAAAGAAATTTTGAGTTCTTTGAAAAAATCGACATTTTCTTCTTTGGTGAGCGTCTCTGGTGCTACATAAAGCATTTTTGTTTTGCCCGATACAAGATCATCTTTTACAATTTTTTGTTGCCCCTTATTTAAGGTACTGTTCAAAAAATGGGCGATATTGTCTGTGCTGCTGTAGCCGCGTACAAGATCCACCTGATTTTTCATCAACGCAATTAGAGGTGAGACAATAATAGCACATCCCTCACTTATTAGCGCAGGAAGCTGATAGCAAAGGCTTTTACCGCCGCCAGTTGGCATTATTACAAATGTATCTTTGCCTTCCAGCAGACTATTTATTATTTCCTCCTGGGGGTGTTTAAAACTATCGAATCCAAAATGTTTCTGTAAATGTTTTGAAAGAAATGCAGAATTGCTTTTATTCGTTGTAGTCTTTGAAGATTGTTTTACAGGTTGGCTTTTGGTTTTTACTTTTGTTGTAGGCATGGCTTTCTTTTCTTATCCACATTTGTTAAAAGGAATCAAAGTTAACACAAATGATTCCTGAAAAAATATGGCAAACTTAGTTTAACATAAATAACCTTTCTTTATAAAAATTATTTCCTGTGGTTAAGTTACGAAGTTTAGATTATAACACGGGAACGTTTTTTACAATCATCAATCACCAATTTATGTAGGTTTGCATTTCTTCATAATCTAAACCTTTCGAGAACTTATACTCTTTATATTTTTCTTCAGTAAATGGATAGTATCAACATCATCGATTCAGCAAAAAAAACTATTGAGATCGAAGCCCGTTCAATAAGTGGACTACTTGCCTTAATAAATGAGGATTTTGAAAAAGCTGTGCTCACAATAAATGAGTGTAAAGGAAGAGTTGTTATTAGTGGTATTGGTAAAAGCGCAATTGTTGCTCAGAAAATTGTCGCAACATTAAATAGTACAGGAACGCCTTCACTATTTCTACATGCAGCTGATGCCATTCATGGAGACATTGGTATGGTGCAACAGGATGATGTTGTAATGGTTATAAGTAAAAGTGGTGATAGTCCGGAGATAAAGGTTTTGATTCCACTTATCAAAAATTTCAAAAACTCTATTATTGCAATGACCGGCAATCAGCAGAGCTACCTTGCAAACTGCGCCGACTTTGTTTTGAATTCCACTGTAGCAGAAGAAGCTTGTCCAAATAACCTTGCGCCCACGAGTAGTACCACAGCACAAATCGTTTTGGGTGACGCTCTTGCAATTTGCCTCATGGAAATGAAAGGTTTTGGATCAGATGATTTTGCAAAATTTCACCCTGGTGGCACACTTGGTAAAAAGTTATACTTACGGGTGGGTGATCTTTTTACAAACAACGAAAAACCTGTGGTTAAAACAAATTATTTACTTAAAGATGTAATAATAGAAATGACTAAAAAGCGTTTAGGAGCAACAGTTGTTGTTGATGACCACGAAAAATTAATTGGAATAATAACCGACGGTGATTTGAGAAGAATGTTGGAAAAAGATATTGTTTTGGGCCAGGTAACAGCAAAAGATATTATGACATTAAAACCAAAAACAATAAGTTCAGAAGACTTAGCAATAACAGCTCTTGACGAAATGAGAAAAAAAAATATAACTCAACTTGTTGTAACAAATAAAGAAGCTTACGCAGGTATTATTCATTTACACGATCTTATCCGCGAAGGGATTATTTAATTTTGATTGATATGAATAAAAATAACTACGTGGCAATTATGGCGGGCGGTATCGGAAGCAGGTTCTGGCCAGTAAGTCGTATGAATTACCCAAAGCAGTTCTTAGATATTCTTAACCAGGGGAAAACTTTAATACAGGCAACTTACGATCGCTTTTCTCAATACATTCCCAATGAAAATATTTATGTGGTTACTTCTGTACAATATAAAGATATCGTTGCTGAACAGCTACCCTTATTAAAGCCCGAAAATATTTTATGTGAGCCCTCACGAAAAAATACTGCTCCTTGCGTTGCTTACATCTCGTATAAACTTTATGAGCTAAATCCAGAAAGTAATTTGATTTGCGCACCTGCCGATCATCTCATTTTAGATGATACAGCTTTTATAAAGGTAAGCCTGGATGCTCTTGAGTTTACAGAAAAAAATAATGCACTCGTAACACTTGGCATCAAACCATTATCTCCAAATACAGGCTACGGCTATATACAGTACGAACAGCATTCTGTAACGGAAAATATCTATAAAGTAAAAACCTTCACAGAAAAACCGGACATTGAGCTGGCCAAAAATTTTCTGATCAGCGGAGATTTTTTATGGAATGCCGGAATTTTCGTCTGGCGTACAAAAAGCATTATTGCTGCTTTTCAAAATTATTTGCCTGAAATTCACGAAGTTTTCGACGGCGCGAGAAAGGCTCTTGTTACCGACAAAGAACAGGAAGTTATCAACCTGATCTATCCTCTTTGTGTGAACATTTCTATCGATTATGGTATCCTGGAAAAAGCTGATAATGTTTATGTAATTCCTTCCTCTTTTGGCTGGAGCGATCTTGGAACCTGGGGTAGCGCTTATGAAAACCTTGAAAAAGACTACCATGATAATGCTGTTGCAGGGAATAACACAATCCTTTTTGATTCAACTAAAAATGTAATCCATGCCGACAACAATAAATTAATTTTGTTACAAGGCCTCGATGATTTCATAATAGTTGACACAGAAGATGTACTACTTGTTTGTAAAAAAGATAAAGAACAGTACATTAAAGAATATGTTGCGGAAGTAAAAAGGAATAAAGGAGAAAAATATTTATAGCCGCCTTTTAGGGGAAATAAATGTAGTTGTTTTTCGTTTCAATGGCATAAATCCTTTTTTTGCGCCAACGAAATTTTCATGAGGTTTTTAATCTTTTCATTATCCCTTGTGCTTTTTCTTTTAAACTTTGTCAATTTTTCAATTGAAAAGGATCCTCCATACAATAATGTTGAACTATTTGATTCTTCATTGTCATATCTTAATACGATTCAAAAGTTAACCGATTATGCAGATAGCAGCGCTGTAAAAGAGAATATAAAAGTTGGTTCGCTGCAATATGGCATTCTTACTTCTTTCATAATAAAGAACCGGTTTTATCACGGCTTCTCGGTTTATAATTTCAGGCAAAACTGGATTGCCGCCTGTACCCAACTGTTAATAGGCAAAGACGTGGCCTCTCCTGTAAGTCCCGGGGATATCCTGCAATACCCTTTCGCAGGCTGCTCTCAGCAAGCCATAATCTTAATGGATGTAATGAAATCAAAAAATATTTCTTATAGAAGTATTGGCTTTCCGCATCACTATGCGGTTGAATTGAATTTTGACAATGACTGGTATTTTTTTGATCCGGATATGGAACCAAATATTAAAGACAAAGAAAGAGCCGAGGAAAAATGGAACCAATCGGCTGATAGCCTCAAAAAATATTATGCGCTAAGCGTAAATCATCTCGACTGGGGCTTTGGAAAATCCAAAAAGGTTGAGATTGGAAAAACTAATGCGAAACCAGCTCCTAATGCTGCCATATTCCAATCAGTCACCAAATTTTTATCTAAAACACTATGGATTTTTCTCCTGTTTTTTACAACTTATCCGCGCAAAAAAAGATCTGATAAACGCAGCCAATAAATCTTCTTCTTATTTTCTCCCTAATTAAATTTATACATTTGATACAGCCATCAAATCATAGATCTTGAACAACCCCTTCTTAACAAGTAAGCTTCCACAGGTAAGCGAAACAATTTTTACAACTATAAATTCCCTGGCAAAAAAATATAACGCTGTAAATCTGGGCCAAGGGTTTCCTGATTTTAGCATGAACTCCGACCTTGTCGATTTAGTTTACAACGCAATGAAGAATGGTCACAATCAATATGCTCACATGAATGGTGTGCCCGCCTTAAGAAATGCCATTGCCGAAAAAGTTTACCATCTGTATGGCGAAGAAGTGAGCCCCGAAGAGGAGATTACCATAACTCCGGGCGGAACCTATGCAATTTATACCGCACTGACTTCTGTTTTAAAACCAGGAGACGAGGTAATAGTTTTAGAACCAGCTTTTGATTCTTACATTCCAAACATAGAAATAAATGGAGCGAAACCCATTCTAGTGCCTCTTACTTTTCCCGACTATAAAATCGATTGGGAACTTGTAAAAACCAATATTACCTCCGCCACCAGGTTCATTATTATTAATTCACCACACAATCCCACAGGGAGTGTACTCGGCAAAGAGGATATGGAAAGTTTGAAAAAAATTGTCTCAGGTACAAATATTTTTATTTTAAGCGATGAGGTTTATGAGCACATAATCTTTGATAATCTCCGGCATGAGAGTATCTTAAAATACCCGGATCTGTTTGAACGAAGTTTTGTTTGCTTTTCTATTGGGAAAGTATTCAATTGCACGGGATGGAAAATAGGTTATTGTGTTGCACCTAACAAATTGATGAAAGAGTTCAGAAAGGTACATCAGTTTAACTGCTTTTCGTGTAATACGCCTGTTCAGTTTGGCATAGCAGATTTTCTAAAGCAAAAAAGAGAGTATGAAAACCTCGGGAGCTTTTTTCAAAACAAAAGAGATTTGTTTAAAACAGCAATGGAAAAAACGAGGTTTGTTCCTTTGGCTTCGCACGGGAGTTATTTTCAGTTGTACAAATATGCAACAATCAGTAATGAAAGCGAGAAAGATTTTGCGCTTCGCCTTTGCAAAGAGGCGGGTGTTGCCTGCATTCCGGTTTCAGCTTTTTATAGGAACGGAACAGACAATAAAGTTGTTCGTTTTTGTTTTGCCAAAAAGGAAGAAACCATTAATGAAGCAATCGAAAGATTGTACAATTTTGATAAAAATTTATAAATACCTTACTACAAAAGAAAAGATACTAAAACTCATTTATCTGAATAAAAAAACGGGCTTTCTTGATCTTTCTTGATGATATTATAGACTGTTTATAAATAGTGAAATCCCTCACCCAAAATGCTTACACTTGAATGAGAGATTTTCTTTCAAAGAAAGATTAGATATTTTAAAATGCGAAACCGAACGTTACACCAACACGTGCTCCAAAACCCTCGAAGCTTGTAGGTATATCTGGTTCCTCGCCTTGTGTAACTTTTATCGAACCACTGTTATAATTCGGACCTAAAAAAACGTCTAAACTGAATATGTTTTTGAATATCCATTGATGTCCGACTACTACACCGCCACCAAAAGTAGATAAAGTGGCTTTCGAACCATCTTCAGTGTCTTCAACTTTAAGATTTTGATACCTGAGATATGGCCCTACATAAAACCCTTCCATAGCTTCTTTGGTACTAGAAAGATAAAACCTGTATTCAGGGGTGAAAAAAATCCCGTTTATCTTAACTCCTTCCCTGTTATAAGCTGTGAAACCCACTCCCAATTGGGCGCTTGAACTTTCAGAAATTTTTCTTTCATAAAAAAAAGACCCTGTTTTAACAATAGGGCTGAAAATATTCACCTTAATATTATTCATTGCGTTTTCCGACTCTTGCCCGTAAGCAAAGGACGTCACAACAAAAAGGGCCAAAAGAATTTGAATTTTTCTCATAAGATTTTTTGATTTTTTAAATAAGATTTTTTTGAACAATCAATTAAACGATACTTATCCGTAAATATTTTAAAGACCCTTCAATATTTATAAAAATCGTCACACAAACTTTTACGCATAGCATTCCATATAGATCTAAATATTCTATGTTTGATCGGGCTAAAAAAATATTTAACGATTTTGCAGGAAGTAAAAAAGTAAAAAGCTTGGAGGTAATTCCATTTAAACTATAATACGATATAATTTAACGTCTATCTATTTTACACTTATTCATAATCCATATTTATGACTAATTTCCAGCATTCTTTCAATAGGCTTTTTTGACGCTATTAATAATTGCCCGTCCATTATTATCTGAGGCTCTTCGTATTCCATGCAGAGGTATAATTTTTCGAGAGTATTCAACTTCATGTAAGGGCAATCGTTACAGGCACACATATTATCCGGAGGTGCAGGAATAAATGTCTTTTCAGGAGATTGCTTCTGCATTTGGTGAAGTATTCCTGTTTCGGTAGCCACAATAAATTCTTCGGCCTTGTTATCAATTGTGTATTTCAAAAGAGAGGTCGTACTACCTATGAAATCAGCAATGCGTAATATAGGTTCTTCGCATTCAGGATGTGCGATCACTTTTGCTTTTGGGTGCCGGATTTTAAGACGCGTTATTTTTTCGAGACTAAAAATTTCATGTACGATGCATGCTCCATTCCAAAGCACCATGTCTCTTCCCGTCTTCTTCTTTAAATAAGCACCGAGATTTTTATCCGGAGCAAAAATAATTTTTTGATCTGTCGGAAGACTTTCTATTATAGCCTGTGCATTTGATGAAGTGCAAATTATATCGCTCAAAGCTTTCATCCCAGCAGAACAATTAATATAAGTGATCACAATATGGTCCGGATATTTGTCCCTGAATTTTTTGAACAAGGCCGGCGGTGCGGAATCGCTTAAGGAACAGCCGGCTTTCAAATCCGGTAAAAGAACCTTTTTATTTGGGTTAAGTATTTTAGCTGTTTCGGCCATAAAATGTACGCCGGCAAAAACAATTATATCAGCATCAGTGGATTGTGCTTTTTGAGCAAGGCCAAGACTGTCCCCGATAAAGTCCGCAACGTCCTGTATGTCTGGTTCCTGGTAATAGTGAGCAAGTATGATAGCATTTTTTTCCTTTTTTAATCGTTCTATTTCTACGAAGAGGTCTAAGTTAACGTCAATATCGATATCCAAAAAACCTTTTTTTTCCAAAGCACTGCGTGCCGCCTCAATGTGTATATCTGCCATAGTATTTAATATTAATACATTATTTATTTAATAGCTTATTACTATTATGTATGTGAATTTGTGGATACAAATTATTTTATTCCTGATGCAAATTTAAAACTTATGTATTATCCACTTTACTTCACAAGTATTCAACATCGGGATAGACTTTGTAATATTCAATTAACAAACTTTATAAACATAAGTTGATAAAAAAGCATGGGGAAAATTAAAAACAACACAATAAAATTAAAACTGTGAATGAGCCAAGCGTAAAATGTTTCTTTCTTGACCCCTAAAAGGAGAACACGGATTTACCCGCTTCTTTTAAAAAATTATAAAGAAAATATTTTTCGAAATGTTTCCTTATCAACATGAAAAGTGAAATTCCCACATAAGTATGTGAACAAATTTTAGATACAAAAGTCTTAAAATAATTACAAAGATTTAAAATACCCTGTAAAGCCTGTCTATGCTATTCTTTATGCGTTTTCCACAGTTTGTTCCTATCTTAAATTACACTATTTTTGCCGTCCTTATTTTTAAACTAAGTAGAAAAACCAACTATGTCAATCATACAGAACATACGTGAGAAAGGTGCCGTTATTGTCATTGCTATTATTGCATTGAGTCTTATAGGATTTATATTAATGGATTCGAGGAGCGGTACAGGCAAACTATTCGGCGGTGGAAACACCACAACCCTTGGAAGCGTGAATGGCGATAAGATAGAATATGACGAATTCAACACTAAGGTGAAGGAAATGGAACAACAGTACCCTAATGCTGGTGGAGACCAAAGGAATCAGATAATGCAGTCCGTGTGGGACCAGATGGTAGCGGAAAGAATAGTGACGGAGCAATTCGAAAACCTTGGGATAACTTTTACTCCAAAGGAAATGAGTTCTATTATGTTTAGCGAAGAAGCCCCACAGCAACTAAAACAAGCTTTTACCAATAAGGAAACCGGCCAGTACGATATTGAGCAGGCGAAGCAATGGTGGGCACAAACGAAGAAGTCAAAAAATGAAGAGCAGAGAAGCGCAATTGTTACAGAGGTGATAGATCCGATGCGCTTAAATAGTTTATATACTAAATATACTTCTCTAATAGCCGGAAGTATTTACACTCCTACCTGGCTTGCTAAAGATAATGAGGAACAAAAAAATAACTTCGCGTCTATCTCTTATGTGGCGGTCCCTTATACATTAATTCCGGATAGTACTGTAAAGGTTACCGATAACGATGTAGAAAAATATTTAGACAATAATAAAAAAAGATTCAAGCAGGAAGCTGGGCGTTTGATTTCTTATGTTACGTTCAATGCTGCTGCAAACCATAGTGATAGCATCCGCATCAAAGAATCGCTTGAACAAATGAAACCACAATTTGCTGCAGATTCAAATATCAAAGCATTTTTGGGAAGAAATTCTTCGGCTCTAACATTTTTTGACGGGTATACACCAAAATCAAAACTGCAGGTACCCGATAAGGATTCAATCATAGCATTGGGTGATGGACAAGTTTATGGCCCTTATCTTGATGGAAAGAATTATGTACTTGCTAAAAAGGTATCAACCAAAATATTACCCGATAGCATTAAATGCCGCCACATATTGCTTGGAACAAATGACCCCCAAACCCAACAACCAATAATGCCCGACAGCACCGCACACCGGATTGCAGACAGCGTTGCAACAGCTATTAAAAACGGCGCTAGCTTCGATACACTCGAAGCAAAATATTCAACAGACAAAGTTGCCCATAATGACAACGGGGTAATGTCTTTTGATATAATGACTGTCCAGGGAGAGAATTTCGCGAAGGAATTTGGAGATTTTTTGCTTAATGATGATGGTGTAACCAAAAAGGTTATTAAGACTCAGTTTGGATGGCACTATATTGAAATTCTCGAAAAGAAGGATCTGGAGCCGGCATACAAAATTGCCTATATGGCAAAAGAAATTGCACCGAGTGATGAAACAATCAATATGGCAAATGCTGCTGCAACAAAACTTTCAGGGCAGGCAAGGAATAAACAAGCTTTTGACAAATATGTTTCTGAAAATGGTCTAAATAAAATTGCCTTCCCGAATCCGGTAAAAGAAAACGATTTTCAACTTGGTGGTTTGCAAGATGCAAGGCAAATCATCAGATGGGCTTTTGATGCAAAAGAAGGAGACGTTTCTGAGCCATTTTCTATAAAGGACCAGTTTGTAGTTGCCATGGTTGAAAGAAAAGTAAATGAAGGAGTTCCTGATGTAGCTACAGCGAGGCCACAGGTTGAATCTACTATAATGAATATGAAGAAAGCGGAGGAAATCAAAAAGAAATTAAATAATCCGACCTCTCTTGAGGCAGCGGCGAAGGATTATGGGCTTCAGGTTTTAAATACGGGATCAGATTCCACGCTTACTTTTGATGCACAGATTATTAATGGCGTAGGCAGTGAACCAAAAGTTGCAGGCGCGGCTTTTGATAAGGCTTATCAATCCAAAGTTTCTCCTCCTATTGCCGGCAATACCGGTGTTTTTGTGATTAAAGTAAATAGCATTTCGGCAAAACCGGCCCCTACAGCAGAAATACTCAACCAGCAAAATGCTAACGCAGAATCACGGAATGTTCAGACAGCTTTGGGGCAATCATTCAATTCATTAAAGAAAATGGCAAAGATTAAAGACAGCAGGAGTAAGTTCTTTTAGAATTAAAATTATTTTGATATCAAAGGGATCGTTGGAAAAGCGGTCCCTTTTTATTTTGTTAAGTGTTATAGCCTCAAAAAATGTATTTGTAACTTTACAACAATATCTATTATATGGAAGAAGCAATAATAAATAAAGTCGCGCAAAGTGCCTTAGTAACTATAGATCTTGAAAAGTTTTATCCCGAAGGCGATACAGCAATTTTCGATTTGAAGGATCACTTGTTTATGGAATTGATATTGAAGGAGAAGGAATACAGGGAAGGGTTGAAAAACATGGATTTTTCCATTTATAAGAATAAAAACGTTGGCATTACGTGTAGTGCTGATGCTGTTATACCCATGTGGGCTTATATGCTGGCGGCTTCCTATATTGAGCCTTATGCCAGGGATATTGTTTTTGGCAACGAGGCACAACTTCATGAAGTACTTTTTTTGAAAAACTTATGGAAGCTTGATCCTGCGGAATTTTCAGACAAAAGAATTGTGGTAAAAGGTTGCGGCGAGAAAAAGATTCCTGAAACTGCTTATGTTGAAATAACAAAAATATTAAGGCCCGTAGCTAAAAGTATAATGTATGGCGAACCTTGTAGTACAGTTCCTATTTATAAACAGGCTAAAACACCCACAGCTTAAAGATCGCCCGTTTATTTGATGCTCTATAGATAGCCAACAAAGCTATAGAGGCCAATATTAAAACCAACCTTTTTTTCTAAACAAAAAAACCATGTAGATGGGAATAATGAGCATGAGTCCTACGGCTATAAAGAAACCGTAAGTATTGTGAAGCCAGGGTATCCTTGTAAAATTCATTCCAAAAATGCCGCCTATAACAGTCGCCGGAGCAAGAAGGCAAGTTACAATTGCCATTACTTTCATTACCTCGTTCATTTTCAAATTTACATTGCTAAGGTATAGGTCCTGGAGGTTAATCATCATATCGCGATAACTCTCGGCAAGGTCATTTGCCTGTACAATATGATCGTATACGTCTTTGAAATATTTTTCAGTCCTTTCTTCTATCAGCTCGCTTTCGCTTCGAAGAATACCATTAACAAGTTCTCTTACGGGGCCAACACTCCTTTTCAAAATAATCATCTCCTTTCGAAGCATATTGATCTTAGCAAGTGCGCGGGTATCGCTCTTTCGAATGATGTCCTCTTCCAGCATTTCGATATTTTCTCCCAACTTTTCCATTACCAGGTAGTAATTGTCAACGATCATATCAATGAGAGAATAGAAAAGAAAATCCGGGCCGTTTTGCCTTATTTTAGTTGACTTCACTTTTAATTTCTCCCGCAAAGGATTAAACACGTCCTTGGAAGGATCTTCCTGGAAGCTCAATACGAAGTTGCCTCCCAGCACTATGCTTATTTGTTCTGTTTCTACTGACTTTTCATATTCATTATAAAACAGCATATTAAGTAAGCAGTAAAGAACACCATCTATTTCATCCATTTTGGGCCTTTGATCCATGCTCAATATGTCTTCAGCAATCAATGGATGCACCTGGAAGTGCCCACAAATATTTTCAACATCTTTCTTTCTTAACCCATCTATATTTATCCAGCTTACGTCCCTTGTATCAATATAACTAAAGCTTTCTTCAGGAGTTTTAAGCTCTGTTACATTTATCTTTTCCTTATTATAGTCATGGACAAAAATCCTGGTGGTCTCTGCGTCCTTCCTAACGGTTTGAATAGTTGGGTTTACCTGCAGCACCTTTTTAGTGCGAACAATTTCGAAAGGATTAATCAGCGATAAATAATCTTTTGGACGTCTCATCAACTAAATAAGTGATTTATTAATGGAACAAATAAAAATAAATAACAATAGGTAAAAACGAAAAAATATTCAAAATCCTTTCCCTTTTATCATGAATATTTTTCACTATTCTCCTTTTGGTAAAGCAGCCCGCGGAGAAAGGTCGCTTGTCCAAATGTGTCTGAACATTTTCCAGTTCCCGGTTTCTGGTTTCCACAATACTATGTATTTTCCTTTATCTTCTTGCTTTCCGATACTATCTGCAAGAATGTATGTTCCCTCTTCAGCCAATAAACTACTGTCGCCCCATATTTTAAGAGTGGTGAATTCAAAATTTTTGACTCCCTTTTGCATGAGCGACGCTATATAATGCTTAATAGCTTCTCGTCCGACAATTGCCGGGGTATCAGCGGCCATAATTTTTGCATCAGTGCTATAGCTATTTGAAACATTAGTAGAGTCTCCCGCCTTAAAGGCTTTGATAAAATTTTGATCACCCTGCAGTATAGAGGCCTTACCTTGTTCTATGTCAAAGGCTGAAGCAGATTTTTCTATCTCAATCCTGTCATTAGGATTACAGGAAAAAAATAAAAAAAGGCAGCAGGTAATATAAAAAAGGTTGAGTCGGCGAAAAGGTAGCATGAGTATTTATCGTTGTTGAATGGCTACAATATAAGCAAATCGACAATTAAAAAACTTATAAAAAAATTTTTGCCTTTTCAAGATCTTCTTTTGTATCGATTGATACAGGCGCTTCTTTTGTAAGTATCATTCTTAATTTTATACCATGTTCAAGGTAGCGGAGACATTCAATTTTTTCTGCGGCTTCGAGCGGCGTTATTTCCCACCGGGTAAAATCCATTAACGCTTTTTTTCGGAAAGCATAAATACCAATATGTTTATGATATTTTATTGCAGCCTCCGGATCCCGAGGGTAGGGAATAACGCTGCGGCTGAACATGATGGAATCCATATTTTTATCTACCACCACTTTTACGATGTTAGGATTTTTTATCATTGCCTCGTCGGTAATTTCATGCATAGGTGAAGCCACCTGCACAAGATGACGTGGATCGTTACTAAAAGCGTTCACAAGGCTTTCAAGAATTTCTTTTTTCACAAACGGTTCATCACCCTGTACATTTATAATGACATCCACATCAATATCAGCGGCAGCCTCTGCAATGCGATCGCTTCCGCTTTCATGCTCCTTCTTGCTCATAATGGCATAGCCACCATTTTGCACGATCTCATTAAATATTATGTCGCTATCGGTTACTACAATTACTTCATCAAAGAGCAGGGTTGCCATCGTATTTTCATATGTATGCCTTATCACAGTTTTATCCCCGAGCATCTGCATAAGTTTTGCCGGGAAACGGGTGGCCGCATAACGAGCTGGTATAAGCGCAATTGTTTTCATGTGAAATCTTTCTGTTTATTTCAACAAAGAAAATAATATTTTAAGAAAGCAAATCAGTTTAAGTCTTCCGATTGATAATGTACAAGATTATTTTGCAGTGGCTCCGGTAAAACATTGCTTTCAAAGCCGCAAGTGCCGCATTGGTAGACATTCTCGACGGAAACAGCATAGTCCGAGAACAGCCAACTTAATATGGCAGTTATCATATTTGCCGGTGATCTTTTTGGTACAAGTTCAATATCGTGCGAACCACATTTAGGGCAAACGGCGGTACGCCGGTACTCTTCATCAAATTGTTTCATTAGTGCAATAACTTCGTTCGCATCATCTTTATTTATTACAAGTTTAATACCGCCAACAGCGTTTGTAAGAAGTGGATCCATAGTCACCGTGTACTCGTCTTTCAAATAACATTGTACGCCGGCGTCTCTAAGTTTGGTCAATAATATATTGGCCGAAAAATAATTACTAAAGGTTCTTACCACAACTAATTCCATGACCGGGTGTTGTCCTATTTTTTTAAATTCATTTACCATCAATTATTACCGGCGAATTTCCCTTTCCCATCATAATGATTTTCGCATTTTGACTTAGTGCCAGTTCTTTTATTGCCTGTATTTGTTCGTACTGCAATTGATTATCCGTAAGGCCTGTATTAATGATGCGTTGGTAATCTGCAATACCCTGAGCTTCTACCCTTTTTCTTTCAGCTTCCTGCTTTTCTTTTTGCAAAACAAATTCCATCTTTTTAGCATCCTGCTCAGCATTTATTTTTGATTCAATAGAAGCCTTCACGGAGTTTGGCAAAGTGATATTTCTTACAAGGAGTTGCTCAAGAAGTAATCCACGTTCCTTGAAATTCGTTTCTATACTTTTATAGATTCTCTGCTGAAATTCATCTCTCCTGCTGCTGAATAATTCTATCGCCTGGTAATAAACCGCATTATCCCTGATCTTAGTTCTGGTTAAAGGGCGCACAATTTTATCTTTATAATCCGGGCCAGTTTCACTTAATAGTTTAGGGGTTTCACTTGCTATTACCCGGTAAAGAACAGTTAAATCAATTGTGACTTCGAGTCCATCGCTGGCAAGCACCTTTATGGCATCGTCACCACTTTTTTCTCCTTCATCATTTACCCCACTCATCGTATAATTTTGGGTTTTAATGTCTACTCTTTGGATATTAAGAAGTGGGTTTATAAAGTGCAGTCCACTTCCAAGAACATCTTTTTGAACTTTGCCGAATAAGACCTTTACCCCTGCTTCGCCTACATTTATTTGAACAATGCATGCGGTTAAAATGCCAAGTATAATAAATAAGATTCCCACTAGCCTTCCGACAGTTTTATACCGGTAAAGTGCAGGATTATTTTTGATGATAACGCCGGTAATTCCAAAAAGAATAACGCCGAGAACTATCCATATCATGTTCATAGTTTTGGTTATACAATAGCTAAAAATACTGAAATAGTTTTTAGTGCAGGCTTATAACATGAAGGATGGTAAATCCCTAAGGGCTCTTTCACTATGATTACATTGCAGACTTTTTGAGGAACAGAAAAGTACGGTTCTCTAACTGTTAAGCATGAGAGGCATTACAAGCATCAGGAGTTCCTCATTCTCGTCTTTTTCTGTTGGTTTTATTATGCCGGCTTTTGTAGGGGTACTTAGCTCTATGGTAACCTCTTCCGTATCGGCAGCGCTAAGCATTTCGATTAAAAATTTAGCATTAAATGCGATTTGAAGATCTTCGCCATCATACTGACAGGTCATACGCTCATTGCCCTCAAAACTAAAATCCACATCCTGCGCCGCGAGTTGTAATTCGCTGCCGGTTATAGTCAGCGCCACCTGGTTCGTACTTTTATTACTAAATACACTCACTCTTCGCAAAGCACCCTGGAAATCATTTTTGTTTACAGTAAGCTTATAGGGGTTATCGGTTGGTATCACCACTTTGTAATCTGGGAAACGGGCATCTATCAGGCGACAAACTAATTCGGTGCCGGCATGCTTTACAAACAGGTGGTTGCTATTGTACGAAATCTCCAGTTCATCGCTATTAGACGGCAAAACACTTTTCAACAAATTAAGAGGCTTTTTAGGAACTATAAATGTGTCTTTTTTTGGGCAGGCAACATCCAGCCTGGAAAACCTTACAAGACGATGCGCATCTGTTGCGACACAGGTAATTGATTTTTCGGTAAGCTCAAAAAAAACGCCTGTCATAGCCGGCCTCAAATCGTCGTTACTCACTGCGAAAAGGCATTTATTGATAGCGGTTGATAAGGCAGAAGAAGGCATAGTGAAAGAAGTAGCAGAATCCGAAACGGGCTCCTTCGGAAAATTATCGGGGTTTTCACCCATTACCTTGTACTTACCATTATCACTGGTGATCTCTACTCCAAAGTTTTTATCAATGTTGAAAGTAAGGGGTTGTTCAGGGATATTCTTAAGAGAATCTAATAATATCTTAGCGGGAATGCACACTTTACCACTATCCTTTGCTTCAATATCCATGTGTATTTTCATAACTGTTTCCAGGTCTGTTGCTACAATTGTAAGCTTACTCTTTTCAATTTCAAATAAGAAATCTTCGAGAATAGGCAGCACGGTGTTAGCGTTTATAACACCGCTTATTTGTTGAAGGTGTTTTAATAATTGCGTAGCGGAAACGATAAATTTCATAAAAAAAATTTGATAGTGCCAAAGATAAAAGATTAAGGGTAATAAAAAGCCCCCCGATGCCAGAAGGGGTAACTTAGGGGAGATTTCCCCGCCTGAGGTTACTGATTTTTGAAAGGAGAGTTTTTCATTTGTCGCCCAAAGCAGAGTAATGTTTTAGCCCATGCCTTTGGGGACTACTTATATCAGTGGAATGGCAGGTGAAAATGCGCTTTGTTCTTTTAATCCTAATTTTGTACGAACGACCAAATATGGATTTAAAAAATCAGAGAATTGCTTTGCTTGTTGACGGCGATAACGCGCAGTCAAAAATTATGGATTATATTCTTGAAGAAGCATCAAAATACGGAAAGGTTACGATACGACGGGTCTATGGGGATTGGACAACTCAACACATGAATCACTGGAAAAGCCTGCTCAACGAAATGGCCTTCAACCCGATTCAGAAATTTTCTTATACAACCGGGAAAAATTCTACCGACAGCGCATTGATTATTGACGCCATGGATATTTTGCATGCAGACCTCGTGGATGGGTTTTGTATTGTATCAAGTGACAGTGATTACACAGGCCTCGCAAAAAGGATAAGAGAAAGCGGAATTTTTGTTATGGGAATTGGCGAGCAAAAAACCCCGAACGCGTTTGTTAAGTCCTGCGAAATTTTTACCTACGTGGAAAATCTCGAGCCCAAAACCGAAAAGCCCGAAAAAAAGGAAGCCGTAAAAAAATTAAATCCAAGAAGCCAGGTAAATGCAAAATTGATTAACAAGGCTTACGACATGAGCATAAATGAAAGCAATGAAGCTTACATCTCCAACCTCGGTATTAATCTCCGTAAGCTTGACCCCAGCTTTGATGTACGTGCTTATGGATGCAAGACACTTACCCAGTTTTTTTCAAAACTCCCCGATTTCGTTGTTGTAGATAATATGGTAAACGGAACTAACAATCCATTGATAAAAAAGAAATAATATTACGCATCTTTCCAGCCCCATAAATACACACAGGCATAGGTTCGGTACGGGGACCATTTAAGGGATATTTTCTGAATTTTTTCTCTTATCAATTTTGGATCGGTCTCTTTTATCTTATAAAGTTTCATTACGCTTTGTTTCAAACCAAGGTCATCCATTGCGAAAATATCCTGCCTGGCGAGCGTAAACATGAGGATCATTTCAACCGTCCATTTCCCTACTCCTTTTATTTGTGTTAGTAGTTCTAAAACTTCTTCATTGCTCATTTTATACAAAGCGCTATCTGTTATTTTATTCTCTATAAAGAAACGGGTAACATTGTGTACATACGAAGCCTTGGCATTTGAAAAACCAATATTTCTAAAGACCGATGCAGGTGTGTCTGATATTTGTTTTGGCGTAGGCTCCTTTCCTCCAAAAAGGTCCAAGAAGCGCTGGTATAAAACCTTTGCAACCTTGGTGCTTAACTGCTGGCTTAAAATTGAAGCACACAATCTTAAATAAACTTTTTTTCTTAGTTCTAATGTGTAAGGTTCCTGCAGTTCAATTATTTTCGCGAGTTTTTTATCTTTCGATAAATGAAGAATATGTTCCATTAAAAGAATTAAAGTATTTTTTGAAATCTTTCGAAAACGCTATTTGCTTACCCAGCTAATCGATCCGTCTTTTTCATCTTTCATATTTATACCAAGTTCTGCCAATTGCTTTCTTATCTTATCAGACGTGGCAAAGTCTTTTTTTGTCTTGGCTTCTTTTCTTATATCAATTAATAAATCCATAACTCCGCTTAACGTTTCAGTATATTCCGAGTAATCTTTCAGGCCAAAAATCTGCTCTATATAAATCGTAAAAGATTCTTTCATACGGTTAACCGTAGCCGAAGAAACAGTATGTATGTCCACGAGTTTATCTTTAATAGAATTAATCAAAGGAACTATTTCAAACATATTAGCCAACACCTTTGCCGTATTAAAATCGTCATTCATGAACTCGTCGAACTCATCAATTAATTTATTTATTTTTCCGTCGAGTTCTACATCAGTAGCCGGCCAATCAACTTCTGCGTTAAAAGTTTTTAAGATCGTAAACGCTTCCCACAATCTTTTTAAACCTTTTTCTGATGCCACAAGAGCTTCGCTGCTGAAATCAAGCGTACTCCTATAATGAGTTTGTAAAATAAAAAAACGAATAGCGATTGGATGAAAAGCCTGGGTAAGCAAAGGATGATTACCGCTGAACATTTGGGTGAGGCTTATCTGGTTATTGTAGCTCTTACCCATTTTTTTTCCGTTCACTGTAATCATGTTATTATGCATCCAATATTTAGCCGGCTGCACATGGTTGCAAATAGTGCTCTGGGCAATTTCACTTTCATGATGTGGAAAAAGCAGGTCCATTCCACCGCCATGTATGTCGAAGCGTGGGCCTAAATATTTGGTTGCCATAGCAGAGCATTCAATATGCCACCCCGGGAAGCCCTCACCCCACGGGCTTCTCCAGCGCATAATATGCTCCGGCGGAGCGGATTTCCATAATGCGAAATCGGCCTTATCTTTTTTTTCATCCTGGCCTTCAAGTATTCTTGTAGTTTCTAAAAGATCATCGACTATACGGCCACTTAATTTTCCATAGTCGTGGGAAGCCGCATACTTTTTTACGTCAAAGTAGACAGAACCATTTATTTCATATGCATAGCCTGCCTTTATCAATTGTTCAATCATACTTATTTGTTCCACAATATGGCCTGTTGCCGTAGGCTCTATACTTGGCTCGAGGTTATTCAATTGCTTCATGGCCCAATGAAAAAGATTAGTGTATTTCTGCACCAACTCCATTGGCTCCACTTTTTCAAGAAGTGCTTTTTTTGATATTTTATCTTCCGCCTCACGTCCTTCTTCTTCAAAATGGCCGGCATCAGTAATGTTCCTTACGTAGCGCACTTTGTAACCAAGGTATAACAGGTAGCGATAAACGATGTCGAAGGTCGTAAAGCCTCGGGCATGACCAAGGTGACTTTCACCACTTACTGTAGGGCCGCACACATACATGCCAACATGTTTTGGAGTGATCGAAACAAATTCCTCTTTTTGCCTTGTAAGAGAATTATATATTTTAAGAGACATAAAAATCTTTATTAAAAAACCCGAAAAAATGATGATGTAAAAAGCCTACGGCCTGCAAATGTATTATTGTATGCCCTTAAGGCAACAATTTAAGTAGAAAAAAGAAGTTGGTAGTTTAGATTTCATTTATCCAAAGATAAAACTATTTCTATCTATTTAAGCTGAGGTCAGCAACAATAGGAAAATGATCGCTCAATAATTTTTTCACCCTTACAAATTGAGTGACCGTAAACTTCGGGTCAGCAAAAATATTATCAATACGCAGGGTTGGCGATATAGAGGTAAAAGTCCTCGAAAATCCCATGCCCTTTTTTACAAAAACGTCTTGCAGCCCATCGCCAATTGTTCCATAAGCGTACGAATTAGGAACATCGTTAAAATCTCCACATACGATAACAGGATAAGGGCTTTGATCAATTTCCCCTTTTATGAAATCTGCCTGCACGGATCTTTTTATGAATCCTGTTTTCATTTTTGAAATAATGCTTTTTGACTCTGTAATATTACTGTCACTTTTGAGCCCCGCTTTATCAAGGTAAGTTAAATTCTCTTTTGAAAATTTGAGTGACTGTAAATGAAGATTGAAAATCCGGAATGTATCCGATGCCGCAATTACATCGATATATTGGAATGTGGAATTATAGTCATTGGGATAATTTACAACAGCTTGTTTGGCGATAATAGGAAGCTTTGAAAAGATGATAATTCCAAAATGATGATAGCTGTCAAAATCATCCTTAATGGCATAAGAATAGAAGTAATCACTGAATTTTAGCTTTTTACTTATTTCTGGAAAATAGTTAATACTCTTTTTTCTCTCACCCAAAACGGCCTCCTGGAAGCAGGCGATATCCGGGTCATAAAAGTTTATAAGATCAAGCATTTGATTTTTTATCCATGGCTTGTCTTTATAATGCTGAATGTTTAATTGCTCTATATTCCAACTCATGATCCTGATGTTTCCAGGCTTTTTGGCAACGTGAAAGCTGGAAGAAAAATTTATCGCAAACACATTTTTTACGGCCGGCCACCCGGCCACTATTGTAAGTATCGATATACTGGCCCAAAAAGGTTTTGCGAATAACCAGAATATGGCAAACAAAATAAGAAACAATAAAAAATAAGGAAAAGCAAAAGTTAAAAGCCCGAGAAACCACCAATGGCCGGGATTAAAAAATTGAACACTTGCACCGGCAATAAAAAATAAGGCAATAAGAATATTGAAAGCAATTGTAATTTTTTTAGTGAATTTGCGCAACGGCTTCGCCATCAAGAATAAGCGTTTAAGTAATGGTTGGAAAAAACAATACTATTATCAGAACTCGGTTTCCCCGGCTCTTTTTAAGATACTTTTTTCTTCTTCCGAAAGCAAGTGATAACCTTTTTGATTTATCTTATCGAGGATTTCATCTATCCGTTGCTGCGTTACTATAGATCGTTTTTCAAAAGGCTTCTGGCCTCCTGTTTTATAAAACATCTTTTCTTTTGTGGCCTGAACGGTCATTACCTTTTTATCAGGGTTAAAAAGATTCATGAACCAAAAGTAGAATTTATTCATCCACTCAGACAAGTCGTGGCCTTTGCGCAGCATCACAATAAATGCGAAGCCGGCTGCGCCACCAGCAAGATGTGCCAGGTGATATGCCGGGCCGCCATTACCTATCCCCGCAAAATCGATAACAATGTAAAGCAGCGTAAGAATCCAGATCGGGATACCACCATTCAACATTCTAAAAAAGCGATAGTCAGGCGCAAGAGCGGTAGTGGCTACGGCAATGGCCATTATGGAAGCATTGGCTCCATATAAATAGGCAGAATCAATAGAACCCCTGAGCTGCGGTATGGCGTAATTAGTCCCAATAAAAATAATTGCTCCTGCAAGCCCGCCGTATATGTAAACGGGAAATACTTTATTATTACCAGCGATATCCTGGAAGATGGAGCCAAAAGCCCACAGCCAAAGCATGTTAGTAAAAGTGACAATGATGCCTGTATGAAAAAACATTCCAAAGAAAAGCGTCCACGGTACCTTAGCCAGCGACGAAAGCTTTGCGGGCATTAAAAACCACGGGAGAATATCGGTGCCAAAAGTATTTACCGGCGATTGAATCATGTAATAAACTACCTGGATAAGCCCAAGGATAAGAAAGCCCACGCCATTAATTCCTATCAATGCGACCAGGGCATTATTGTCCTCTCCAAGATTAATCTTTTTGAAGCGCCGGTCTATATATCTTTCAGATTCACCCATAACTCCACGAAAATTTTAAAAAGAAAACAGTAATTAAAATTACCAAAAACCATGCAGTAAATTTCTTAAACAAAAACTTTAATAAAAGGTTTTTTTATCGGTTTTGTTCCAGATGATAACGAGTATTAATCCCATTGCAAGACCCCCGAGATGTGCAAAGTGGGCAATACTATCCCCGGAGGGCTGGATACCACCGAAAAGGTCAATTGCTGCGTAAATGGCCGCCATATATTTTGCTTTAATAGGAACGGGAACGGGAAACATAAAAAATTCCGTATTGGGGAAAGTATAGGCAAAGCCGGCAAGCAATCCCATAATAGCACCGGAAGCTCCCACGGCGGGAACAAAACCACCTACCAAAAATGATTGCGCAATACCTGCGGCCAGTCCGCATATCAGGTAGAAAATTAAAAACTTTTTTGGTCCCCAAACGCGTTCCAGTACACTGCCAAACAACCACAGTGCATACATATTGAACAAAATATGTAACCAGCCCCCATGAACAAACATGTGGGTTACCAGTTGATATGGTTCAAATAACCCGCTGCCATACGGGTACAGGGCAAGTAATCCTGTAAGGTTCCAGGTACTGTCAAATACTATTTGCGCCAAAAAAACAATTGCGTTTATTATAATTAGATTTAAAACAACCGGGGGTATACTCCGAGGAGATCTGTAATTGTTATATGCCATTCACTATTTTTTGAACGCAAATTTCGGAAATACTTGTGGGATATGAGGTATTTATAGTTTCTCCTTAACAGTTTAGAAAAAAATAGGGAGTTTGGCTAATCCTCAAAGAAAGAAAAAATTATCAATCAGGAAAGTAATTTGTAATTAAACCACACGAGCTTTAAATCTTTTAGGTAATGAAAGCCTTTTGCGTAAAGGATATCTGCAGTGCGCAGATTTTTTGGCGGGAGCGTATTTAAATTTGCGGGAAGGCCTGTGCTTGTAAGAACTCCTGTCCTTAAAGGCGGCAGGTCTTTCTCTTCCAGCGCATACCCGATCCAGGTTTTACTACGAAACAAAACTTCAAAATTGTTTCTGAAAAAGAGAAAAGGGCGTTTTTTCAGAATAAAGTGAAGTGGAAAAGTGATAAGAAAAAAAACAGCCAGGGCAATATCAATTAAATTTTTACTGCGCCTTTGTACCGGCAAATTTAGCCGGTACTTCATCTCACCTGAGAGAAAATTACCCGCGCCATTTTTCGCTTCACTGCCAATTAAGGTATGGGTACCGGATGTATAGATCTTAATGCGTATACTTCTTTGCAGCGTTGAGATTGACGCTATTATTTTTTTGAAGGACAAAGATCCTTCGCAAAAGATAATTTCCTTTACGGGATATCGATTTAAAAGAACAGCAAGTTCTTCCAGTTGACCGATTGTTCTTTTGTCACCGTCTTTGCCGGTTTCTATTCTGCCCAGAACCCTTTCCTGCATTCCTGCATTTTCCAACAAAGCAAATACTTCGTCAAATTCTGTTTCGGTGCCGGCAATTATCGTTTCATTTACCTCATCTTTTTCCAAAGCATCTTCAATAATTTTCCATTTAAGAAGCAAAATCCTAACGATACTCATGAATAAAAAGGCGAGCAGGGATCCGAAAAATAATATGCCTCTTGAAAACCGAAGGCTCTCCGGCAACAAGGAATACACAGAAAGTATGACCAATATCGCAGTAAGAGTTGCCCTGTTTAACCTTGATTGCTTGTAACCATTATCGTACAATCCCGCAAAATAGGAGGCTATTAAGAAAAGAGCCGTAAAAACAGGGAAGGCAATCAGAAGCATATTGGGCGAATAATTCACCTCACGTTTTACAAAACTGCTCCAGATATACTTTACAAACCAGAAGCTCGCTAAAATTATTGCGGCATCTATAAACTTAAGCCCGACCCACTTTAAAAATTGAGCAAAGGCAGCTATAGCGGCACGTATATAAATAGCCACCTGAATTAATAAATTGAATAGCCCTGCTTTGGGACCTCCGTAATGTTTTTTCACAAAAACACTCATGGCTTTGTAAAACATTCTTACATAATTGAGCGAGCCTTTTTTGGTGCTTTCTCCTTTAAAATGAATAATGGTGCTTTCGGCAAAATAAAAATTCTTATACCCCGCCTTTTGAATCCGGTAACTCAGGTCGATATCTTCGCCATACATAAAAAAGCTTTCATCAAAGGAGCCAACTTCTTCGATTATCTTTTTTGGTATCATCATAAAGGCGCCGGCTAAAACATCCACTTCATGATTTTCATCTTTGTCAAGGTTTCCAAGATGGTATTTTGCAAAGACCCTTGAGCCGGGGAAAAGCTTCGTTAAACCTGAAAGTTTGTACAAAGAGGTCATTGGCGAAGGGAAAGCTCTTTTACTTTCTTTTAAAAACTTGCCTGAGCCGTCAAGCATTTTCAAACCGATTGCAATAGAGTTGTCTTTGGATTTTATATATGCAATACATTTTTGAAAACAATCTTCAGGGACAATGGTGTCAGGGTTCAAAAAAAGAATATAGTCTCCGGAAGCTTTTTCAAGGGCCTTATTATTTGCTTTTGAAAAACCTTCATTATCATGACTCCAGATAAAATTTACTTCACTGAATTTATGCAGAAAGAAGTCCCTGCTTCCGTCAGTAGAATTATTGTCGACTACAAATATTTCTCCCTCAATATTTTGCATCGCCTTAGTTACTGAGCAAAGGCATTGCTCGAGAAAATACTTAACATTGAAGTTTACTATAATTACAGAGAGCAGCAAAAGCGGAATAGTAATTTGTTAATTGAAAAGGGATTCTGGGTAATTTCTAAAAGCTGCAAAGTAAACAGAGCTTTTGCATTAACAATAAAAATATTTCAGTATACTAAGCATTAAAATTTGCTATAAATATTTCTCTGAATAAATAAATAAACATTTATAACCTTTGCGCATGTATAAACAAACCCTCATCGAGGCTACGGAAGCCGGAGCCAAAGAATTAAAACGGTTCTTTAACGGCAAATTTAAGATCAGTAATAAGGAGGGAATTAATAACCTCGTTACTGAAGCCGACCATGCTGCTGATAAAGCAATTCTAAAAATAATCCACAAGGAATTTCCTTCCCACGGAATTGTAAGTGAAGAAAGTGCCGAAAAGGTTACCGATAGCGCGTACAAATGGATTATTGACCCGATTGACGGTACGGTTAATTTTGCAAATGGTATCCCCATCTGTTGCGTAAGTATTGGGCTGGAACATAATGGGCAAATGATTATGGGTGCTGTTTATAACCCGATAATGAAAGAATTTTTCTTTGCTGAAAAGGATAAGGGCGCTACCCTAAATGATAAGAAAATATCGGTAAGTGATAAGGCCGAAGTATTGAGAAGTTGCCTCGTCACCGGTTTCCCGTATACTTACCTTGATCAGCCAAACGGGCCCATACAGGTTTTTGAAAGGTTGATAAGAAAGGGAGTTCCGGTGAGAAGGCTCGGTAGTGCAGCAACGGATCTTTGCTGGGTGGCGGCCGGCCGTTTCGATGGTTTTTACGAGCATCAGCTAAATGCCTGGGATAGTGCAGCGGGCTTCTTAATCGTAGAAGAAGCAGGTGGTAAAGTGACGGACCTTAGAGGCGAAACCTATTCCCCATATCAACCAGGGATTGTTGCAACTAATGGAATTATTCATGATGAATTGATACAATGGGTGAAAGGAAATTTGAGTTAGAATCTGATAAAAAAAAGCGTATCCAAAAAATAACAATGCAGGAAGAAAGAACAGAAATATCAACACTTGGAGAGTTTGGCCTGATAGATCATCTTACAAAAAATAACGAGATAAAAAACGCATCTACCATATTAAGCGTGGGAGATGATGCCGCTATATTGGACCATTTTGGTAAGCAAACAGTTGTTTCAACTGATATGCTTGTCGAGGGCATTCATTTTGATTTAATGTATACGCCTTTGAAACATTTGGGATATAAAAGTGTGATCGTGAACCTCAGCGATATTTGCGCGATGAATGCCACACCGGCACAAATAACTATGAGCATCGCATTCAGCAATCGTTTTAGCCTTGAAGCTCTCGATGAATTTTATGAAGGGGTATATGTAGCCTGTGAAAAATACAATGTAGATCTTGTTGGCGGTGATACTACTTCTTCGCAAAAAGGGTTTATCATAAGTGTAACCTCAATCGGGGAAGTAGCACCGGATAGATTTGTGAAAAGAAGTGGCGCAAAGAAGGGCGATCTTATATGTGTGAGTGGAGATCTTGGCGGCGCTTTTTTAGGATTAACATTGCTCGAAAGAGAGAAGAAAATTTTCCTGGAAACTAAAGGCGTGCAACCTGATCTTGAGGACCAGGATTATATTGTTGGAAGAATTTTAAAGCCTGAAGCGAGAAAAGACATTGTTGAATTTTTTGCGGCCAACGATATTTTACCCACTTCTATGATTGACATAAGTGATGGCCTCAGCAGCGAGCTTTTACATATATGCAAGCAAAGCGATACGGGCTGCGTATTATATGAAGAAAAAATTCCGGTGAACGATATTGCCAGGCAGTTTGCCTATAAACTTGAGCTGGATCCTACAGCCTGTGCACTCAGTGGCGGCGAGGATTACGAGCTGTTGTTTACTATAGCACAGGCCGATTTTGATAAGATTAAAATCAACGAAGAGATAAGCGTAGTTGGCTACATTACCGGTAAAGATGAAGGATCAAAAATAATTACCAAGGGTGGCAATGAACATAAACTTACTGCACAGGGATGGAAGGCGTTTTAGAAAAAATATTTATTTACTGGTCTTTTTTTGATTTTGAACAATCGTTTTCGCAATAGATTTTCGCTACACATGAGGCACCTTTTATTCCTTTTAATTTTTCCGCTTCTTTACTCATGCTCTGTTTCAAAAAACTATAATCCTAATGAAAAATATTCTAAAGAAACGCTCAGGGAAGATTATACGTTTCTTAGAAATGTCCTCGAAAATAAACATCCTGCGCTTTACTGGTATACCCCCAAAGACAGTATGGATTATTATTTTAATGAAGGGTACAATGCCATTGCCGATTCGATGACGGAGCTACAATTTGGCTGGAAAATAATTGCGCCGCTTACTGCAACCATCCATTGTGGCCATACCAGCTTTAGTATGAGCAAAGGATGGAATAAATTCATCAAGCATAAACATATTCCCTCTTTTCCACTCTATTTAAAAGTATGGGGAGATACGATGGTAGTGGTTAATAATTTAAACAAGAAGGATTCGGTAATAAAAAGAGGAACAATCATCACTTCTATAAATGGCCTTGCAGTTGATGATATGATTAGCCGAATGTTTTATTTTATGGTAGAAGATGGATACTCCGAAAACGTAAATTACATTCGTCTCAGTGGAAACTTTCCCTATTTCCACCGCAATATTTTTGGCTTATATAAGACTTACAATGTTGGTTATTTGGATAGTACCGGCGTTGAGAAAAATATAATGCTACCTTACTTTGCGCCGCCTGTTGACAGTATACACAAGGGCAAAAAAAACGTCCCCGGCATAAAAGAAAAGAAGCCGGGCAGAAGAGAACGGCTTGAAAATACCCGGTCGTTGCAGATAGATTCTTCTACAGCATTAATGACGATAAATACTTTTACAAAATCACATCTTCATCATTTTTTTAAAAGCTCATTCAGGCGCGTGCGGAAAGAAAAAATTAAAAACTTAATCATTGATATACGGGCAAATGGCGGCGGAGATATTGATAACTATGTGTTGCTTACGAAATTTTTACGGAACACATCCTTCAAAGTGGCGGATACAGCGTATGCCGTAAGTAAAAATTTCAGGCCTTATACAAGGCATATTACCTCAGGCTTTTTTAATAACCTGGGACTGTTATTTGTGACCCGTAAGAAGCAGGACGGAAATTATCACTTCAGGTATTGGGAGAGGCATACGTTTAGCCCTAAACAAAAAAATCATTTTGATGGGCAGGTTTATGTGCTCACTAATGGATTGACTTTTTCTGCGTCGACTTTGTTCTGTAATTCAGTGAAAGGCCAGGATAATGTTACCCTTCTCGGTGAAGAAACGGGAGGAGGTTGGTATGGAAATTCCGGAATTATGATACCAGATATTGTTTTACCTAAAACAAAATTGCGTGTGAGGCTTCCTTTTTTCAAGTTGGTTCAATATAATCATATCCCGGTAAAGGGCACCGGCGTTATACCCGATGTATATGTGGGGCCAAATGTGAAAGATGTAATAAAGGGTGTGGACACAAAATTAGAAAGGGTGAAGGAAATGATTGCCGAAAAACACAGATATTAATACAAGGGAACAGCAATATTTTCTCCAAAAAGGTTCTTCCGGTTCTATCCATCAAAATTCATTAATGGGTAGTTAAGAAGCCGTTACTTTAAGAACATTAAATTGTTCATTAAGCATTACAAGGTCAGCATTAAATCCTTTTTCAATTTTCCCCATTTTATGATCTAGTCCAAGCACTTTTGCGGGATAAAGGCTGGCCATTCTCATAGCTTCTTCAGGAAGGATATCACACTTTTCAATACAATTTTTTACTCCCTTTGCCATTGTTAACGCGGAACCGCTAAGGATACCATTTGATTCATATTTATCAACACTAAGTTTATGATGGTACGGGCCTTCGCTCGTTTCCGTTACTGCATCTGTTATTATAAAAAGACGATCAGCCATTAATCTTTTAGCCAGTTTAATCATTGTAAAATCCACGTGTATGCCATCAGGAACAATACTTGTAATAATAGAAGGATGCATCATGATCGCTGCAGCAAAACCCGGCTCGCGATGGTGTAACGAAGTCATTGCATTAAATAAGTGGGTCGCAATATTTATTCCGGCGTCAAAAGCTTTCATTGATTGTGCATATGTCGCATTGCTGTGGCCTGCCGAAATAATGATATCGTAACTTTGTATAAGTTCAATCACTTCCTTACTACAAACCTCGGGTGCAAGGGTAATTATCTTTATAACATCCTTTCCATATTCCAATAAAGCCTTTACCTCTTCAAATGAAGGCTCGTGAATAAGTTCTTCCAGGTGTGCACCGCGTTTTATTTTATTGATCCATGGGCCTTCAATATGTAACCCGGGGACTCCCTTCCCTCCATTATTCCAATACTCTTTTATTGCATCAATACCCTTTTTAAGAACGTCCATTATATTGGTTGCTATGGTCGGTAAAAAATATGCTGTGCCACCATTTGTACAATGCTCGTACATTTTTTGAAGCGTGTCCGAATCAGGATATACTGAAAATAATTTTGAGGAAGCGCCGTAGATCTGTATGTCTATAAAAGCGGGTGCAATTATTGGAAATCTTTCGATAGTACTTATATCTCCAGGTAAGCTTTCGATCTTAGTGATATCTTTAATCAATCCATCTCCGCATATAACTGCAGTATCCGAAAGCCATTCAGTTCCCGTAAAAACTTTTTCAGCACAATAAATAATATTCATTTTATCACGAATTAATAATAAAAGAATCCGAGTCTTTCATAAAAGGAAATTTATTTCTCACTTCATCTAACTTATCTTTCTCTAATGCATAAGTGAAAACATCTTCCACATTTGTTTTTTGATAAAGAATTTCTCCAAGAGGATCGATGATCATACTGTCACCGGAATACATGATACCATTTCCGTCCTCACCAATACGGTTTACACCTATTACATAACTCTGATTTTCTATAGCCCTTGCCCGCAAAAGAGATTTCCATGCAAGGCTTCTTTTCTCGGGCCAGTTAGCTACAAAAACTAACACATCGTATTCGTGAGAATGGTTACTGCCTTTAGCAATTTGCGAAATGTTTTGCCTCGCCCAAACCGGGAATCTTAGATCGTAACAAACCTGTAAATTAATTTTCCAACCTTTAACTGAAGCAATCAGCCTTTTACTTCCTGCCGAAAAATGCGAGTGCTCGTCGCCGTAAGCAAACAAATGCCGCTTATCGTAAAAGCCATATTCTCCATTTGGAAGCATCCAAATAAGGCGGTTATAAAATTTTTTCTTTTCTGGAGAATCTTGATCGGCCTCTTCAATAATTATACTACCGGTAAGAATTATTTTTTTTTCTGCACAAATTTTTTTCATCCAGGTAACGGTTTCGCCATCCATTGTTTCAGCAAGTATTTCAGGCCTCATGCTGAAGCCTGTGCTAAACATTTCCGGAAGAATCACTACCTCGGTTTTTTCCTGTATGCCATTTATTTTTTCCAAAAGATTCGCGAGGTTCGCTTTTTTATCTTCCCAAAAAAGATTGGTTTGTATCGTTGTTACTGTAAGCGTACTCATAAAAATCTTACTTGTTTTTATCTGATAAATTTTTAAGCATTTCACTAATAAGGCCACTCTCATAACCCTTCTGCAACAAATAATCCTGAAGTTTTCGCTTCTTTACAAAAATATTCTTTTCACTTCTTATGGTTTTTAATTTCTGCTCAGTAAGCTTTCGAAAGGTTTTTTGATAATCTGTTTCATCAATTTCCTTCAATGCTTTTTTAATACAATAATCACTCACCTGCTTTAACCTGAGTGCTTGTTTTATCTTAACTTTCCCCCATTGGTTCATCCGAAATTTGCCACCGGCATATAAGAATGGCAAAACGTTCTTCGTTCAAATAATTTTCAGTAATAAGCAACGAGATAATTGGCTCTACTTCTTTTTTGTACAGTCCATAAGAATATAGCTTGTCACGTACTTCCGCATGGCATCTTTCCTGGTAAGCACAGTATTGTTTTATTTTGGGAATTGCCTGCCCGGGCGTAAAATTTTGGAATGCCATCCTTCAAAAATATTCTTTTGAGATTTATCAGAAAACAAAGAAAAAAATTGCGCTACGTTTATTGTAGCGCAATAAGGAATGTTAGGAAAAGTTAACTGCGTGATCGTTACCGAACCAGTTTTAGTTCATCAATAATATTTTTCGCCCCACCCATTTTGTCAATGCACCAAAGTACGTATCGAATATCAACGCAGATTGTTCTGTTGAGGTCCTTATCAAATTGAATTTTGTGGCTTAATGCTTCATAATTGCCATCAAAGGCGAGCCCTATTAAGTTTCCGTAGGCGTCCATAACGGGTGATCCGGAATTACCACCGGTGATATCGTTGGTAGTGATAAAATCAATTACAAGATCGTTCCTGCTTTTGTCAATGTATTGCCCGAAGTCGCGTTTCTTCAACAGCTCAATTTCTTTTGCCGGCAAATCAAATTCATAATCCCCGGGAATATATTTTTCAAGAATTCCTTTACTGGTAGTAACATAATCATAATACACCGCATCGCGTGGACTGTAGCTTTTCACATTGCCATAGCTTACACGCATACTAAAGTTGGCATCAGGATACATTTTTTTAACCCCGCCAGGATTCATTTCCATAATGCCTTTGATATACAGCCTGCCAAGCTCATTATTCTTGCTAACGAAGTCACTATAAAGTTTACTGTACTTAAGTGTGTAGTTTTTCACGAAAGCTGAGGCATAAGAAAAGGCCGGGTCGTTTTGCAAAGTATTCGCATCAGGGTTCGCCAGGAAGGCTGCCCATTTTACCGAATCCAAAATCATAGTGTTATTAAAAACAAAATTAGCCCACGCTTTAAATGTAGCCTTGTCGTTTAGCGGGCCGAACTTTTCTTTAAGATTCTGATAAAAATTAATAGGATGCTGGTTATTATCTATATCGGAATAATACATCATTGCAGTGGTAGCCATTATTTCTTTATCACTGGTAAGATCTTCACCGGCCAGGAATTTTTTTCTTGAAGCATCTGCCGCATCCAACGCTTTTTTAAGATCGGCTTGTGACTTTCCGGTTTCTACCAGCGCTCTTTCAAGTTCCATGAGAGATGAGGCATAGGCTGCAAGTGGTGAACCAAGTATGCCTTCATTGACGTAAACACGCTGTTTTGCATAAGGAGTCCACGCTGCATAATTTGCTTTGTAATCGCTCAGCACATTTTCATATTCCGGCTTGTTTTTAGCCCACTCAGCGAATTTATTTTCAGCATTTTGCTTGTTTTCGTAAACATGATATTTTTCCAATTGCTTCGTTTCGCCATCATAAAACTTATAGTAGTTAGCTACGCTCGCATAATCTGCAGATAGTTTTAATTTTACCGCAGGATCTTTTATCATTTCCGCATGCATGTCCTTCAGGCGAACAGCGCGTAAATTCACAAGCGAAGGATTATCAATTTCATTTTTTAGCTTAATTCCAAAAGACGTTTCATAACGATTGGTACTACCGGGATAACCATAAATCATAGTATAATCGCCATCTTTATAACCTTTGAGAGAAACCGGAAGAAACCATTTGGGTTTTAGCGGAACGTTATTAGCGCTATATTCTGCCGGCTTTCCGTCTTTGGAGGTATATATCCTGAAGATTGAATAATCGCCCGTATGGCGAGGCCATTCCCAATTATCAGTATCGCCGCCAAACTTTCCAACACTCTCCGGCGGAGCACCTACGAGTCGTATATCTTTATAGATTTTGTAGACATACATGATATGCTGGTTGCCCTTGAACATGCTATAAATTCTTCCGCTAACAGAATTCTCAGGGTCTGCTACTTTATCAGTAATTTCTTTGTAAACATCAGCAATCTTTTTTTCCCTGTCAGCGTAATTTAATCCCTTCAATGCATTTTCAACCTGGTCCGTTACATCTTCTATACGCTCAAGAAATGTTACCGTAAGATCTGATTTAATCTCCTGGTCTTTAGAGTATGCATAAAAGCCATCTTTTAAATAATTATGTTCAACAGTGCTTGCCCCTGCAATGACGCCATAACCGCAGTGGTGGTTTGTAAATATTAATCCCTGGTTGCTCACTATTTCTCCCGTACAGCCTCGTCCGAAAATAATAATCGCATCTTTTATAGAGGCTTTATTAATGCTGTATAACTGTTCTTTGGTGAGTTTTAAGCCATGCTTCACCATATCGTTATATACCTGTTGCCCTAGAAGCATAGGCAGCCACATTCCTTCATCGGCGCTGGCTTTAAAAATTGTAAAACATAAGGAAAACGCAATAAGTAATTTCTTCATTTTATAAAATTTGGTTAGTAAAACGGTGTTCAAAATTATAAGTGAAAAAGGAGAATGCTTTCATGACGGGAGAAGCTAAATAGCAGGTTGCATCTACAAACGCATCACGCCAATTTTACAAAAATGTAAACAATTTTTTGTAAAAAGCAAACTAGTCACGAGGGGCGACTAATAATCTATAACCTGCTCTACCATCACTTCCGGAATAGTTCTGAATTCATATTGCTGGTTGCGCAATTGAGGCTCAAAACCGGCTTCGCGTATAGCGTCTTGTATCCCTTTACTGGTAAAGCGATGTGGCGCTCCTGCGGCGCTTACCACATTTTCTTCAATCATTATACTTCCAAAATCATTTGCGCCGGCATGCAAGCAGAGTTGGGCAACTTGTTTTCCAACCGTTAGCCAGCTTGCCTGGATATTTTTTATATTAGGTAGCATTATCCGGCTCATGGCAATCATTCGTATGTATTCCTCCGGCGTGGTAAGATTATGAACGCCTCGTATCTTCGCAAGCAATGTATCAACATCCTGGAAAGTCCAGGGAATGAAAGCAATAAAACCTTTTGCCCCATTAGGTTTTTTTGCCTGGACTTCTCTTATCCTGGCAAGATGTTCAAATCTTTCCTGAACCGTTTCAACGTGCCCGAACATCATCGTAGCTGAAGTAGTAAGGTCGAGCTTATGCGCCTCCGTCATTATATCCAGCCATTCCTGTGTTCCACACTTACCTTTACTTATGAGCCGCCTAACCCTGTCTGTTAGTATTTCTGCTCCCGGACCAGGCAAGGAATCCATCCCGGCTTCTTTAAGCGCCATCAGAACTCTGCGGTGCGTGGATTTTTCGAGTTTGGTTATATGGGCAACCTCCGGCGGTCCAAGGGCATGCAATTTTAAAGAAGGATATAGTTTTTTCAGTTCTTTAAACAAGTCAACATAATAAGAAAGGCCAAGGCCGGGATGATGGCCACCTTGTAGAAGCAATTGTTCACCACCATAGCGGAATGTTTCATCGATTTTTCTCTTGTAAGTTTCTATGTCGGTAATATATGCTTCCTCGTGACCGGGAATTCTATAGAAATTACAGAATTTACAATTGGCAATACACACGTTGGTTGTGTTTACATTTCTATCAATTATCCATGTCACCTTGTTGTAAGGAACTTGCTTTTTACGCAACTCATCAGCCACAAGCATTAATTCCGCTAAAGCAGCATTATTAAATAAAAACGTGCCTTCTTCAACTGAAAGGAATTCCATTCGAAGCGCTTTTGTAAAAAGCTGCGAAATATTCATAACTGATTTCTAATTTACTTTCAAAACATTGCCGTTTGTAAAATCCTGTACAAAAATACGGTCATATAACTTAAATTTCAGGATTGTATATGATTCGATATTTACTTTACATAATATTTACGATTGCTAACCTTGCTGCCTATTGCCAGGAAGAAAAAGTTGAAAAAAATGCGGAGCTGCTCACCAAATTTTCTTTCAAGCAACTAAGCGGCGGCGTAGTTTTGGTAAAAGCAAAGTTTAACGACATCCCGGATTCTCTTAATTTTATTTTGGATACCGGAAGTGGGGCAATCTCACTCGATTCCTCTACCACCGAAGAATTTAAGATTCCACATGTGCCATCCGGTCGAACGATTAATGGTATTGCCGGCATAAGAGAAGTAGATGTTGCCAGGAACAATAAACTTGCCTTCCACGGTCTTGTAATGGATAGCCTTGATTTTTATATAAATGATTATGACATATTAACTAGTGTATATGGTGAAAAAATTGATGGCATAGTCGGCTATAGTTTTTTCAGCAAGTATATTGTTAAGATGAACTTCGATAGCCTGCAGATCCTGGTATATAGCCCCGGAACAATAAAATACCCAAAGGCAGGCTTTTTGTTGCATCCGCTTTTTACGGCACTTCCTATACAGCCATTGACTATAAAAGATGATAGAAAAGTTGATGCAAATTTCTACATTGATACCGGTGCCGGCCTGTGTTTTCTTATGAGCAAGCAATTTGAGGAAGATAGCGCCATATTAAAAAAAAGAAGAAGGCCCATTTCAGTGCAGGTACAGGGGCTTGGGGGAAAAAAGGAAATGAAGCTAACGATTATTAAGCAGGTGCAAATAGGGCCTTATAGATTCAGGAAGGTCCCCACTAATATTTTGGATGATGAATTCAATGCCACGTCTTATCCTTTCCTGGGTGGGCTTATCGGCAATGACATATTACGTCGTTTCAACATGGTCTTTAATTATCCAAAACGGGAAATCCACCTCATACCCAACAGTCATTTTAACGATGAATTTGATTACTCCTATACCGGAATGAATATGTATTATGTTGATGGAGTAATTATAGCAGATGATGTAATTGAAGGATCACCTGCCGAAAGAGCAGGCCTTAAAAAAGATGATGTTATTATTTCTGTGAATTCTAACTTTAGCAATAACATCAATACGTATAGAAATCTCATGCAGAGGGTAGGCGATAAAATCACACTTCTTATTACCCGCGATTCCCAGCCAACCATTATCTCGTTTAGAGTTGGCCGTATTTTTTAGAAATACTTTCTAATACTTTTTTGGGAAAATGAATTGGTTTGCCTCAAATTTGCGCACATGATCAATTTTGAAAGGTTTGTTCTAGGCAATGGGCTTCGTGTAATTGTACATATTGATAAAAGTACACCGATGGCCGTTCTCGATGTTATGTACGATGTAGGCGCAAGGGATGAAGACCCGCAAATGACGGGTTTTGCGCACCTTTTTGAGCACTTAATGTTTGGCGGGAGCATAAATATCCCCTCTTACGACGAGCAATTGCAGATGGCCGGGGGAGATAATAATGCATACACTACCAACGATCTTACTAATTATTATATACAACTTCCGGCAGAAAATATAGAAACTGCATTTTGGCTCGAGAGCGACCGGATGCTTTCACTTGCCTTTGACGAAAATTCTCTTGAAGTACAAAGGAAAGTTGTTTGCGAAGAATTCAAAGAGCATTACATCAACAAACCATATGGCGATGCGTGGCATAAAATGCGTGAGCTGGCATACAAGGTGCATCCATATAAGTGGATGACGATAGGCCGTGAGTTGAGTCATGTTGAAAATGCAAAACTGCAGGATGTAAAAGACTTCTTTTTTAAACATTACACGCCGGCAAATGCTATACTCACAGTTGCGGGTAATGTTACTGTTGAGCAGGTTAAAAGCCTAACTGAAAAATGGTTTGGTGATATCCCGGCCGGTGAAAAATATGTAAGAAACCTGGCCGTGGAGCCAAAGCAAACGGAGGCCCGGAGGCTTGAGGTGAAAGCTAGTGTACCGTTGGATGCTTTGTATAAAACGTGGCACATGGGTTCCAGGCTCGATAAAAGATATTACACCGCCGACCTCCTTTCTGAAATTTTAGGAAACGGGGCTTCTTCAAGATTATTTCAAAGCCTGGTAAAAGAAAAGCAACTTTTTAGCAGTATAGCGTGTTCACACTTCGGCAGCATTGATGCAGGCTTGCTTTATATTAATGGCAAACTCATAAAGGGAACCGATCTTGCCGTGGCAGAAAAGGCGATAGAGACGGAATTGGATAAAATGAAAAATGAATTGGTAAAACAAACAGAGCTGGAAAAAGTAAAAAATAAAACCGAAAGCATGATTGCTTTTGAAGATATAAGCGTGATGAACCGCGCAAACAGCCTTGCTAATTATGAATTGCTTGGCGATGCCAATCTTATGAATACTGAGCTGAGTAAATACCAATCGGTGACAGTTGAAGAGATACGCGAGGAATGCAGAAATATTTTTGCGGATAGCAATAGCAATACAATTTATTACCGGTCGGACAATTAAAGGGTTCTACCATAGACTAACCTTCACCTAAACAATCAATAAACTTGAATACATTAATTTTAGAAATGCCAGACAGAACCATTGCTCCTCCGATAAAAGACGCTGTTGAATTCAATCTTTTACTTAAGCCTTACGAAAAGTTTGTTCTTAAAAATGGCGCGTCCGTTTACTTTATCAACGATGGCGCAGAGGAAGTAGCTTTGATAGAATTTGTTTTTTCTGCAGGTAATTCCTTTGAAAACAAAAACCTAGTTGCAGCAGCGACAAATCACCTTATAAAAAACGGGACTTCTCAAAAAACTGCCCTGGAAATTAACGAGCATTTCGAGTACTTTGGAGCCTACCTTAGCCGTAGTTGCCAGAACGAAACATCAACCATAACGCTGCATTGCCTGTCAAAACATCTCAAAGAAGTTTTACCGGTAATAAGAAGCATTATAACAGATTCAATATTTCCCCAGCAGGAGATAGAGATTTTTCAGCAGAACAGTATACAAAGACTGATGGTGAGCCTGCAAAAATGTGATTTCGTTGCAAACAGGTTAATTGATCAACATTTGTATGGAGCGGAGCATCCCTATGGAAGAGTTTCCAGCGTTGAAGATATACAGGCTTTAAATCGTGAAGACCTCCTGGATTTCTTCAAAAACTTTTACATGGCTGCAAATTGTAAAATTTTTGCCGCTGGTAAATTACCGGCAGATTTTCAAACCCAATTAAATCAATATTTCGGCGACCTCACATTAAATGAAAATATACCAGACGTTACGCATAAAGCCGAAACATCAACAGAAAAAAAGGCAAGGATAATTAATGATCCGAACGGAGTGCAGGGCGCCATTCGCATCGGCCGGCCGTTCCCGTCGAGGCACCATCCTGATTTTAAAAAAACCATGGTATTGAATGTGCTTTACGGTGGATTTTTTGGTTCAAGGCTTATGAGTAATATCCGTGAGGACAAGGGCTACACGTATGGTATCCATAGCTTTCTCGAGAACCACGTAAAGCAGAGTGCCTGGGTAATAAGCACCGAAGCAGGAAAGATGTTTGCGAAGCGACCGTGGAAGAGGTTTATAAAGAAATGAAAATATTGAGAGAAGAACCCGTAGATGATGAAGAATTATTGCTGGTAAAAAACTATATGATGGGAATAAACCTTGGTGATCTTGACGGTCCTTTCCAGGTAATTGCGAGGTGGAAAAATCTTATAATAAATGGCCTGGATGAGAATTATTTTTATGAGTATATCAATACTATAAAAAATATTTCTGTGAATGATATAACAGAGCTTGCCAATAAATACTTGTTGCCTGAAGAATTTTATGAGTTGATAGTAATTTAATAGCATTAAATTACCGTTATGAAATTTCTTATTCGTCTTCTAATTACCGCGGCGGTTGCTTACGGCCTTTCAATAATCTTATCGCCTCACGTGAGGATTGACTCCTACTTCACTGCCTTATGTTTTGCTTTTGTGCTTGCAATATTAAACGCAATAGTAAAACCTATATTGATAATACTTACGTTGCCTATAACCATTCTCACTTTGGGTATTTTCCTGCTGGTAATAAATGTATTGATCATATTGCTGGCGGGCAAACTGGTCCACGGCATCCATATAGGAGGCTTTTTATGGGCCTTTGTTTTTGGATTGTTGTTATCTGTCATTTCTTCTGCGCTTCTAAAACAAGAAAAAAAAGGATAGTGATAACTACTTCTTTCTTCTTTTTTATTTACAAATGAATAGTTGAAATTTGCACCATGCAATTCAACAGGAACGATTTACCAGAAGAAACATTAATTGAACTATACAGAAAGCTTCTTCTTCCCCGGATGATCGAAGAGAAAATGTTGCTCCTGCTGCGCCAGGGCAAAATCTCCAAATGGTTCAGTGGTATTGGCCAGGAGGCTATTTCCGTAGGCGCAACCTATGCCCTGCAACCTGATGAATGGATAATGCCGTTGCACAGAAACCTCGGTGTTTTTACTTCCCGCAATATGCCTTTACAAAAGCTAATGAAGCAATGGCAGGGCGATGAAGATGGATATAGCAAAGGACGGGAAAGAAGTTTTCATTTTGGTAGTAAAGAACATTTTATCTGTGGCATGATCTCTCACCTCGGGCCACAGCTTGCAATCGCAGATGGTGTTGCGCTTGCCTATAAATTAAGAAGGGAACAAAAAGTGTCTCTTGCTTTCACGGGAGAAGGAGGCACTAGCGAAGGAGACTTTCATGAGGCTTTAAACGTAGCTTCTGTATGGAACCTGCCGGTAATTTTCATAATAGAAAATAATGGCTATGGCCTTAGTACTCCGGTAAGTGAGCAATACCGCTGTAAAAGTTTAGTGGATAAGGCTACAGGCTACGGCATGGAAGGCAAGCAGATAGACGGAAATAATATATTGACGGTTTATGAAACCCTGAAAAGTGTAAGGGAATATTGTATAGAAAAACAAAGGCCTTACCTGGTGGAATGCATGACCTTCCGGATGCGCGGACACGAGGAATCAAGCGGCACTAAATATGTTCCCAAAGAAATGTTTGCGGAATGGTTGCAGAAAGATCCCATCAAAAATTACGAGCGCTTTCTTATTGAAGAAAAAATTTTAACCAACCTGGCTGTAGCGGACATACGTACAGAATTCAGGGAACTCATAAAACCCCTGTCCCCTGAAGGGAGTACCCAAAGCTGGTCCCGGCTTGATAAAGAAATTTCTAATAAAGAACTGGCCGATGTGTATGCAAATCGAACCGATAAAACTGAAACAGATTCTCAGCCTGAACAAATTGTATTGGTTAATCCGCCCAAAGAGGGAGCCGCCGATCTTCGGTTTATTGATGCTATCTCGCAAGGCCTTCGGCAATCAATGGAAAAGCATAAAAATTTGGTGATCATGGGCCAGGATATTGCAGAGTACGGCGGCGCATTTAAGATAACCGAAGGCTTTGTAAATGATTTTGGAAAAGAAAGAGTGCGCAACACGCCACTCTGTGAAAGTGCAATTGTAGGTACCGCATTAGGTCTGAGCCTTGAGGGTTTCAAAAGTGTGATGGAAATGCAGTTTGCAGATTTTGTTACAGTTGGTTTTAACCAGATCGTAAACAACCTTGCTAAAATTCATTACCGCTGGGGACAAAATGCCGATGTGGTTATTCGCATGCCAACGGGTGCCGGAGTAGGTGCAGGGCCTTTTCACAGCCAAAGCAACGAGGCCTGGTTTGTACATACGCCGGGATTGAAAGTGGTGTACCCTTCTAATCCTTACGATGCAAAAGGCTTGCTGATTGCGGCAATCAATGATCCCAACCCCGTAATGTATTTTGAGCATAAGGCGTTGTATAGAAGCATAAGCGGGCCCGTGCCGGAAGATTATTACGAAGTGGAAATTGGTAAAGCAAGGAAAGTTCGCACGGGCCAGGACCTCAGTATCATTACTTATGGTATGGGTGTTACGTGGGCCACAGAATATGCGGATGCGCATCCTGGAATTTCAATAGACATTCTTGATCTGCGAACATTGCTCCCACTCGACTATAAAGCAATAAGGTCATCAGTAAATAATACGGGTAAAGTTCTTGTACTCCACGAAGACACGCTTACAGGAGGAATAGGCGGTGAGGTTGCGGCGTGGATCGCACAAAATTGTTTTGAATTCCTGGACGCCCCCGTCATGCGATGCGGATCGCTGGATACACCTGTTCCATTCAACACAGAGCTGGAAAAAAACTTTTTAGCAAAATCGAGATTAGATGAAACAATCCGGAAATTAATTAGCTACTAACCACCCTTTATTTAATGCGATAATTACATTATCGATCTCCTAAAAATTTGACCAGTTGTCCTGATTTTTCAAATTCATTCGTCATACAAAGGAATTCTTTAAAAAAAATTTCTCACATCAAAATGAAATGAATATGGCAAAGACGATTGTTCAAAAGGTTGTGTTTAAAAACACAAGCCCTGAAAAGATCTATGATCTTTATATGAATGCAAAACTACATTCATTGGTAACGGGCGCCCCTGCAAAAATTTCCAATAAAGTAGGCGCATCATTTTCTGCTCACGGTACTTATATCGAGGGTAAAAATCTGCACCTGGTAAAAAATGAATTGATTGTTCAAACCTGGAGAGCCGAAAGCTGGACGAAGAAAGACCAGGACTCCATCTTTATCATTGGGCTTGAGAAGAAAGGAAATGATGTGGTGCTTAACGCAGTTCATGCAAATGTGCCTGATACTGCCGAAGCAAGTCTTAAGAAGGGCTGGTACGATCATTACTGGAATCCTATGAAGGAACATCTTGCGGGTAAGGAAATTACAAGGGTTACTATGTAATGCTTGGTCAATGCTTCGACAAGTTCAGCATGACAATCTCTGTTTTGACAATCTCATGTTTCGGCAAGCTCAGCATGACAACTTCCCGCAGAGTGTCAGCCTGAGCTTGTCGAAGGCGGTTTGAGTCAAAAGGAAATCTCAACCCGAGTTTATCAGCCTTAGCTCGTAGAAAGCTAAAACTTATAATCCTTCACAACCTTCTCCCTAAAGGCAAAAATTTTCTCCAATTGCTTTTTGACGAAAAGAGAATTAGCAATATCGCCCAGGAACCAGAAGGGCATTTTATAATGTACAATATCCGTCATCTCAACACCACCATTCACTTCTTTAAAATGATGCTGATGGTGCCAGAATGAATAAGGCCCATAGCGTTGCTCATCAATAAAATATTTCATGGACTCTACCTGCGTTATTTCCGTCATCCAGTAAAGTGGAATGCCAAGCACAGGCTTAACGGTATATTCAATTAGTTGCCCTGCATACATCGTATCTCCGTGATGTTCAGAAATAATATTAAATCTAAGTTCCGGCGGAGTTATCTTTTTTAAGTTGGCAGGCGATGAAAAAAATTCCCATGCTTCTTCGAGTTTGATGGGGAGAAACTGGATTTTTTTTAAACTGTAGACTTTGCTCATAGTGTTGTAATAACAAAAGAAAAGGAATTTGGTTAAGATTTTTTATTGAAGAGCAATACAGGCTGATAATGGGTAATAAAATGGATGCCTTCGGGAATTATTTATACGATGGATGGCAACATTTGAAAAAGAAGATTGTAAAGATGAGAGGGGATTGTTTATGTGAGAATATCTAATTCAGATTCTTAATCTAAAAAATATTAAACAAATAAATCACATAGAAAAACCATTTGTTCTTAAAAAACTAAATGTATCAAAATGCCTTACATTGAACTGTGTACAAACATCGGGCAACTTAATATTTTTTACAGAAGCTGGAGCAGACACTTCTTGTGATACAACATCCGCAGAATTTGAAATTGCTGAAGCAACGACAAAAGGATCTGCATTTTCAAATTCAGAAAAATCTGATTTTGCGTTATAGTTATATTGATTGTGATTATTTGCCCATTGCATAATTAATCCATAGTGTCCAAATGTAACAGCATCGCATTGAAAAATAGCTGAGGTTTGTATCTCGGTATTTAACCAGATTTTTAAGTCGTCGTTGCCACGACAAATTTCCGTGTGAACTTTATCAATGATTATAAATTGGTTCGATAATAGACCTTCCTTCAAAAAATTCCAGAAGCTTGGCGCAATGTCAAATGGATAATAGAATCTAAAGGCTTGTGTAAGACAACTCGTATCAAGTATAAATTTATCCATCAGCCATCAAGAGTTGTTAGATATTTATGAAAAGTATTACCATACAAATTAGTAAGGTGATATGCATCGGTATAAAGTAATTTCCCGTTTTTGGCGGCTTCATTTATGATATGGTAAAAAGCTTTTCCTACTCGATAATTCTGATTTAAGTAAAAATTCCCACCTCCTTCATTTTTATTATTTTGAGATTTCCAGTTAGCCCGATAACGATTGTAAAATGCAAAAAACTGACTTCGTGTATAAGCATTAATATCTAACAGTCTACGAGCGATTACAATGCCGCTGACTTTGAAATGTCGTTCCAGTATTTGCAAATGATTTTGACTACTACTGTTTCGAGTCCATTGATTTCTTAGTTCACTTTCCGGCACCAAGAGTTCAGCTGCGATTTTATCGCATAGCTTTTCGTCTGCCGTGTTTGCTGGCTGAAATTGTTCTATATCCAGAGCAGCTGTTTTGCCAAGCCAAATATGGGCAAGCTCATGCATAAGTGTGAAAATTTTGGCTGCCTGAAAATCTTTCCCATTTATGAAAATATATGGTGCCCATTTATTTGTAAGTACAAATCCTTGAAATTCTTCAGGATTCAAATTTGTCTGACCATTGCCAAGTACCCCATTTATTGCCACAAATATTCTTTGACGCTCAATCTTTTCTATTAAATATTTGAATGCTCCATCTTTATTTGATAAGTTTTGAGACCAAGATAATGGGAGCTGCAAAACCTGCCGAATACTATTTGCAATCACTGTAGTTGTTTGTCGTTGAGAAGCAGAGCCAACAAATTGCAATTCCTCATATCCTTCACTGCGAAAGTAATCAGTTAACCAATCCTGTCTTCTCTGTATAGTTCTGATACTCTCACTTAATTCAAAACTATAATTGAAGTATGGCGTATTATTATTACTCCTAAACAGTGGAACATTGTTTTGCCTCTCGGGAAGTTCGTTCAAAAAGAAAAAACCAAATGGGATATGTACTTGTTTTGCAAAATCTGCCAATTGATTTAACGTTGGTTGCTTTGTACCATCAATCCATTGGCGAAGAGTTGGAAACTTTACCCATACATCACTGCCTGCAGTTGTTGCTGCCTGGTCAAGCAATTCACTGTTAATCGGTGGATAAACTCTCATGTTTCAAAAATAGCTTGTAAAAATTGCTTTCAGAAATCTTTGAAGTTAACAGTTTTACGAGCAAACCTTAATTACTAATTATCTGTTAAAATACGATTATGTTAAAATGTCAGCCGATTAGTGAAAGGGGGAACTAAGGTTAATCAATCCTGAAAGCAAACAGCTTAAAGATTTTATCTTTACACCATGCCCCGCAATAACTACCAATTAGAAAAATTCAACAAAGAATACGAGCGCCTAAACGAGCAGCAAAAAAATGCTGTTGACACCATCGAAGGCCCTGTTATGGTTATCGCCGGGCCGGGCACGGGCAAGACACAAATTCTTTCTGCACGCATTGGAAAAATATTGCTGGATACGGATACGCAGCCGCAAAATATTCTTTGTCTTACTTATACGGATGCCGGCGTAATCGCTATGCGCAAGCGCATTTTGGAGTTCATCGGCGCTGATGCATACAAGGTAAATATTTACACCTTTCATGCTTTTTGTAACGATGTGATCCAGGATAATTTGGGCCTGTTTGAGAAGACCGCACTTGATCCTGTTTCCGACTTGCAGCGCATTGATCTTTTTAAACAACTCATCGATTCATTCCCGAAAAATCATCCGCTGAAACGTTATCGCGGCGATGTGTATTACGAGATCAACAACCTGCAATCTTTGTTCAGCACCATGAAGCGCGAAGGCTGGTCGCCGGCTTTTATCAATGAACGCGTTGATGCATACATAAAATCCCTGCCGGAGCGTAGTGAATATGTCGCTAAACGTGCGACGGTCAATTTTAAGAAAGGTGATGTGCGTACTGATAAGATTGAAGAAGAAACGGAAAAGATGGAAAGGTTGCGTGCAGCCGTAAATGAATTTGATACTTTTCAGCAGCTCATGCGAAAAAATAATTTGTATGATTTTGATGACATGATTAATTGGGTGATAAAAGCATTTGAAGAAAATCCGAATTTACTGCTGCGTTACCAGGAACAGTTCTTATACATTTTGGTGGATGAATACCAGGATACCAGCGGCACGCAAAACCGTTTGGTGGAACTGCTTATCAACTATTGGGACAAGCCCAATGTATTTGTGGTGGGCGACGATGACCAGAGCATTTACCGTTTCCAGGGAGCGAACGTAGAGAACATGCTGGGCTTTGCCAACAGTTATAAAAATGACTTACTAACGGTGGTGCTTACCCATAATTATCGTTCTGTACAATCGATCCTCGATGTTTCCAAAACCATCATCGATAAAAATAACGACCGCCTGGTAAACCAGGTAGAAGGTTTGAGCAAAGAGCTTTTATCATCCAACATAAAAATCAACCTGCTTACCCACAAACCCATCATTCATCAGTACGAAACCCAGCGCCAGGAAATGATCGGCATTACACAGCAGGTTGAGAAGATTTTGGCGCAGGGCATCGAGCCGAAGCGGATTGGCATTATTTATAAAGAAAATAAATATGGCGAAGAGCTGGCGCAATATTTTAAACTGCTGAGAATTCCTTATTACAGCAAGCGCAGTTTAAATATTCTGCACATCCCGTTTGCGAAAAAGATCATTTCTATGTTGAGATATCTTGCTACAGAACATGATATTCCTTACAGCGGAGACGAAATGCTTTTTGAAATATTGCATTACGATTGGTTCAACATTCCGCCAATAGAAATTGCCAGAGTAAGCATTGAAGTAGCTGACAAACATTTTACAAAAGATAAAACTTCAATAAGAAAATTATTGGTTGAAAGAAGTAAGCAACCTGTGCGTGACCTGTTTACGCAAAGCATGAATGAAGGACTGAAGAAAGCAAGCGAAGCAATGGAAAGCCTTATTGCAAAAGTGCCGAACCTTACGCTGCAAGGTTTGTTTGAAAGCGTTATTCGTGAAGCCGGCGTGTTGAGTTACATCATGAAAAATGATGAAAAGATATGGCTGTTGCAAGTATTAACAAGCCTGTTCGACTTTATAAAAGAAGAAACACATCGCAATCCTAATCTGGATCTCAAGCAATTAATCAAGCTCTTTGATTTGATGCAAAGTGAAAAACTTTCGTTGCCTTTGATTGAAGTAAGCGGCAGCGAGAAAGGGGTGAATTTATTAACGGCACATGGCTCGAAAGGCCTGGAGTTTGAATATGTTTTCTTTGCAGGAAGCAATGCCAGCGTGTGGGAGAAGAAACGGAACCCCAACCGTGGTTATAAATTTCCGGATAATATCTTTTCCACTTCCGGCGTAAATGATTCCGCGGCCGATGAAGAATTAAGACGCTTATTTTATGTAGCCCTAACACGTGCCGAGCAAAATTTATTTATCTCTTATTGTTGTTTTAAGAATGATGGAAAAGCTTTGGAACCCTCCATGTTTATTGCAGAGATTTTGGATAATCACGAGCTGCAAACTGAAAAGGTTTTTATTGATAGTACGACTGAGGCTCAGTTCCAGGTATTGCAATTACAAAACGATCATCAGCCTGAGATTGAGAAGATTGAAAAAGAATACATCACCAGTTTGCTGGAAAGATTTGTGATGAATGTAACTGCATTGAACAACTATCTCAAATGCCCGCTTGAATTTTATTTCAAAAATCTCATTCGCATTCCTTCTCCCAAAAATGAAGCAACAGAGTTTGGTTCCTCCGTGCATTATGCACTGGAGCAGTTGTTCAAAAAAATGCAGGAGAATAAAAATGTTTTTCCACTCAAAGAAGAATTTATAAAAGACTTTAACTGGTATATGCACCGCCACCGCGAAAGCTTTACCAAAGAACAGTTTGACAGAAGACTGGAATATGGCGAAGAGGTGCTTACCAACTATTATGAAAATTATATTTATAGTTTCAATAAGATAGTTGCCCTGGAAAGAAATATAAAAGGTGTGGTGGTGAATGGCGTACCGCTGAAAGGCAAGCTCGATAAGCTCGAATTCAATGGTAAAGAGGTGAACGTAGTGGATTATAAAACCGGCGATGTTGATAAAGCAAAAGACAAACTAAAACCGCCGCAGGAGAAAATACCTAACGGTGGCGACTACTGGCGACAGGCCGTGTTCTACAAAATATTATTGGATAATCATAATCGTGACTGGCTTGCAGTAAGCAGTGAATTTGATTTTATAGAGCCTGATAAAAAGAAGAACTATCGCAAGGAAAAAATTTACCTCACGCCGGAAGATATCACCACCGTGAAGCAACAAATAAAAGTGGTATGGGATAAAGTGCAGGCACACGATTTTTATACAGGCTGCGGTAAACCCGAATGTCACTGGTGCGAATTTGTAAAAACAAATAATATGGCCATCGCGCTACACGAAATTCCGGAAGAAGCGGAACAGGAGATTTAGAAGTATTTTAGGAGGAATAAGAATTATTATATGCCCAAAGCCTTTATGTTTGCTTTTTTTCCGAAATGAATATAAGGAACGTAATAGTTTTTATTGCTGCAGTTTGTACCATTTACATAATGTCAGTTGTTGCAACCGGTTGCGCCCAAATTGGTGCACCTATGGGAGGGCCAAGGGATTCGCTGTCGCCGGTTTTATTGCAATCCCAGCCGGCTAACCGCACTATCAATTTTACAGGTAAAAATATTACGCTCACTTTTGATGAGTATGTTCAATTACAAAACCTGCAACAAACTTTACTAGTATCTCCAACTCCTAAAAGAGTTCCTGATATCAACTTTAAATTAAAAGAGGTTACTATAAAAATCCGTGATACGCTTGAGCCTAATACCACCTATAGTATTGACCTGGGAAATTCGATACAGGATATAAATGAGAACAACCCTTTTCGAAATTTTAGATACGTTTTTTCAACAGGGCCGTACATCGATTCTCTTACCTTCTCAGGGAATATACGTCTTGCCGAAACCGGTAAAACAGACAGCACTTTAATCGTGTTACTTTATAAAGACCTGGATGATTCTGCGGTACTAAAATATAAACCACGTTATACAGCAAGAGTTGACTCCTCAGGAAAATTTAAGTTTAATAATCTTCCCGGCGGTACTTATCATGTATTTGGTTTAAAAGATGAAAGTGGCCAGAAATATTATAACAATAAAACGGAGTTATTTGCTTTTGCAGATTCACCCGTTGTAGTAAATGAAAACACCCCGCCGGTAACCCTATTAGCCTACCAGGAGGAAAAGCCGGCACAAAAAAATAATACCACCAAGACTCCCCCCGATAAAAAATTAAAGTTTACGGCTTCTTTAAATGCAGGTATCCAGGATATATTAGCGCCACTAATACTTACATTCAATAATAAACTGAAAAATTTCGACAGTTCGAAAATTCAATTGACGGATACACTTTTCAAACCCTACGAATCTTTATTGGCCAGCCTTGATACTACGGGCAAAAAAGTTATTTTACAAAATACCTGGCAGGAAAACACGGAATACAAATTGATCGTACCGGTTGATTTCGCTACGGACACATTGGGTACTGCATTAGCCAAAGCAGATACTATTGGTTTTAAAACTAAAAGAGAGGGCGACTACGGCACTATCAAAATAAATTTCAAGAACCTCGATAAATTTCAACACCCCGTATTACAGTTCGTGACAAATAATGAAGTTGTAAATTCTTTTCCGCTATCATCAGCTACGTGGACCGCAAAACTTTTTAATCCCGGCGACTATGAATTAAAAATTCTTGACGATATTAACCAAAACGGCCACTGGGATCCGGGGAGCTATGAATTGAAAAAGCAACCCGAAAAAGTATATGACATTCCGCAGAAAATAACCATTCGCGCCAATTGGGAAAATGAAAAAGATATTGAATTGTAACATGGTAAGCCGATGCGCTGGTAAGCCAATATGATGGTGGATCACCTAACCATTTAATAATTCTACCATTCATTCAATATTTATAATTCTTAATTTTACCGAATGATCTTTTCTTCTTCGCTTTTGGAAAACGCCGTTAATGAATTTTCTAAGCTACCGGGCATTGGTAAAAAAACAGCATTGCGATTGGTGCTGCATCTTCTTAAAAAAGAAGTAGATGACGTAAAGTCTTTCAGCGAAACCATCTTTAAAATGCGCGAACAAATCAATTTTTGTACGAGATGCCATAATATAGCCGATAAAGAACTATGCAATATTTGTAACGACAGGGCCCGCATTCAAAATATGATTTGCGTGGTTGAAAGTATCCGGGATGTAATTGCTATTGAAAGTACCCAACAATATAACGGCCTTTATCATGTGTTGGGTGGAATAATATCTCCGCTCGACGGAATAGGCCCGGACCAGTTGCAGATTGAATCTTTATTAAAACGGGTAAAGGAAGAAGAAACGGGAGAATTGATTTTTGCGCTCAGCCCGAATATCCAGGGAGATACTACTATATATTATATTAGCAAAAAGTTATCTGGTTTTTCCATAAAAGTTACCACGATTGCCAGGGGAATTGCCTTTGGCGGGGAACTTGAATACGCAGATGAAATGACGCTTGCACGAAGCATTTCTAATCGCATGCCCGTCGAAAATTATGTGGCCAATAAAGTTTGACCCTAACCCCTGTACGTGATTTAGCGTCAAAACTTTACAATCATAGTTTTTGCCGTGCAAACTATTATTAATTAAATTACACTCTTCATTTAAAGATTTTGCCTTGAGTCATAATTTCAAAGATATAAAGCCGGTTATTGGATTTACTTGCGGTGACATAAACGGGATAGGCCCTGAATTAATCCTGAAAGCGCTTTCAGATAACCGGTTGCTCGATTTTTGTACACCAGTTGTTTTTGCAAGTAATAAGGTGATTAATTTTTACAGGAAAGGTATCCCGGACCTAAATTTTAGTTTCTCCAGTATTAAAGATTTCAGCAAACTCAATCACAGGCAGGTAAATATTTTAAATTGCTGGGAAGAGGAGATTCCCGTAAATCCCGGAATTCTGAACGGAACAGGCGGCGAATATGCAGGCAGAAGTCTCCTTGCAGCAACACAAGCCTTAAAAGACGGACATATTCATGTGTTGGTGACAGCACCCATTCATAAAAAGAATGTTCAAAGCAACGAGTTTAGTTATACGGGGCATACGCCGTTTTTCCAGGATTTTTTTGGGGTAAGCGATGTTTTAATGCTGCTTACATCTTCCGATTTCAGAGTAGGGCTTGTAACAGAACATGTTCCAGTGAAGGATATTGCAAGTTATATCACCCGCGATAGAATAGTAAGCAAGTTGAAAATTTTACACGCTTCGCTTAAAAGAGATTTTAATATTGACAGGCCAAAAATTGCTGTGCTTGCTTTGAATCCGCACGCAGGGGATGAGGGCCTCATTGGAACTGAAGAAGAAGAAATAATCAGACCGGCAATAAAGGAAGCCAAGCAACATAATATGCTCGTAACGGGTCCTTTTAGTGCTGATGCATTTTTTGCCCGAGGGTATCAAAAAAGATTTGACGCGGTACTGGCGATGTACCATGACCAAGGATTAATTCCGTTTAAATCACTTTCAATGGCAGAAGGCATTAACTTTACAGCAGGTCTTCCTGTAATTCGTACTAGTCCGGATCATGGAACGGCTTTTGATATAGCAGGAAAGAATGTGGCGGATATTTCGTCATTCAATGCGGCAATTTTTGCGGGCATTGATATTTTGAATCACCAGGTTCAATATGATGAGAACCGGAAAAATCCAATTAATAAGATGGGAGCGGCCGTAGTGGCCAGCGGAGCAGATGAAAAGATCTTAGAATAGATGCAACGCTTTAGTGAAGATGTAACGTAAGGAGATGTAACGTAATAAGTAGACAAACTTCTCGTTATCTATATAAATTAAGATCCGAACCAGATTTTTATACTTACTATCAAAATATAATCACCTATTTTATATGGATATATAATTTTACTTGTAACTTAATTATATTTTTGTAACCGGATTGCTTATTTAATATTTAGGCATGAATAATATTTTACTCAGCGGGGGATTAGCGTTTTTAATTACGTTTTTTTCAATACCCGTTATCATAGAAGTAGCAAAGGAAAAGAAATTTTTCGATGAGCCTGACGAAAGGAAAGTTCATAAAGCCGTGATTCCTACTTTAGGAGGTCTGGGTATATTCGCTGGTTTTATTGTTGCAACATTATTAGGTGTTCCCCCTTCAATGGCATCTGTGCTGCAATATTTTATTGCAGCTATCATGGTAATATTTTTTCTAGGAATAAAAGATGATATTTTAATTCTTTCAGCTACCAAAAAGTTTATAGGTCAGGTTGTTGCGGCAGCTATCATTATCAAGTTTGGCGGAATACAGATAAGTAACATGCATGGCTTTTTGGGATTATATGAAATACCTCACACGGCAAGCATACTCCTTAGTTTATTTACTATCGTTGTCATTACCAACTCGTTCAATCTCATAGACGGTGTTGACGGACTCGCAGGCTCTCTCGGTTTAGTTACGTCATCGGTTTTTGGAGTTTATTTTTTAATGACCTCACAGATGATGTTTGCCGTAATGGCTTTTTCTTTGGCAGGCAGCCTTATAGGTTTCTTAATTTATAACTTTTCCCCGGCCAAAATATTTATGGGCGATACGGGTTCACTACTTATTGGATTACTCAATTCGGTTTTTGTTATAAAGTTCATTGCTGTAGCTTCTGATCCCACTTTCGGTTTTGCACTAGACTCAGCACCGGCTTTAGGATTTGCTATTCTAATCGTGCCTCTCTTTGACACCTTGAGGGTTGTAAGTCTAAGGATTCTTAGCAGGCGTTCTCCATTCAGTCCGGACAGAAATCATATCCATCACTTCCTGCTTGATTTCGGCCTTAGCCATAGAATGATATCCGTAGTATGTGTTGTCACCAATATTTTATTCATCGGCCTTGCTTATTTCCTTCGTTCATACGGAACAACAATGGTAATTCTTGCCCTTAGTTCAACTTCGGTTTTATTGGTAACTATGATTTATTACAGCAGGCCTAAAGCTAAGTCAGTTCCTTTCGCAAGTCCTGAACGCCAGCAAAAGCCCATTCTTAAATCCCACAAAATCCTTACTCTTGCCGGCGAAACCATCGAGCAGGATTAGGCAAGGAAGCCTTATTAACTTTTTTATCAGCCCGTTTTCGTTAATTTTGTTCACTTTTTACGTGTTCCTGGTTAAAGGAATGAATTTTTTTGAATACCAGTAAATTTATGATATGACAGAGGACCTTTCAGAAATTTTGAAAGACAGTACGCTTTCAATGGAAAAAGCAATTGATCATTTAGAAACAGAACTTACACGAATAAGAGCTGGAAAAGCCAACCCAACCATGCTGGATGGCATAGTAGTTGATTATTATGGCAATCCGGTTCCAATAAACCAGGTGGGCAATTTAAGTGTTATGGATGCAAGAACACTTACCATACAACCATGGGAGAAAAATATGCTTCAGCCAATTGAAAGAGCAATCATTGCTGCAAATATTGGAATAAACCCGCAGAACGATGGTAATATAATAAGGCTATTCCTACCACCACTTACAGAAGAGAGAAGAAAGGAGCTTGTGAAAAGAAGTAATGCCGAGGGTGAGAATGCAAAAGTGGCTGTGCGCAACATACGCAGGGATGCAATTGAGCAAATAAAAAAACTGCAAAAAGATAGTGCAATAAGTGAAGATGCTTCGCGGGATGCGGAAGCCGAAATGCAGGAGATTACTAACAATCATATTTCTTTAGTTGAAAAACATCTTTCATCGAAAGAAAAAGAAATTATGTCTGTGTAAATATCTTATAACAGATGTTAAAAGAACAATTACTTTTATTAATAACAACTCCATTATACATCCTGGTAATTGGCTTTGAAATAGTACTGAGCCATGTACATCTAAAAAAATACTACTCCGTAAAAGATACCTTAATTAATGTGTATCTATGCACCCTGAATGGGGGTATTGATCTTCTTTTCAGGGCTGTTTATTTAGTGATTCTTGCATCCATATTTAGCTATCATTTCATTAGTTTTTCCTTTAATCCATGGTTGTACTGGGTTTTGCTCTTCCTGCTGCAGGATATTGCTTTCTATATCGAACATCGTGTTGATCATTATTGCAGGTTTTTCTGGGCGGTACACGTAACGCATCACTCATCGGAAGAGTTCAATTTAACTACGGGTTTCAGATCGTCAGTATTACAACCGCTATATAGATTTATTTATTTCCTGCCCCTCGTGTTGCTTGGTTTTGAGCCAATAGATATTGTTTTTATGTACTCGCTTACCCAGATATACGGAATACTGGTGCATACCCAATACATTAATAAAATGCCTGCCTGGTTTGAAGCTGTTTTCGTAAGCCCTTCACACCACCGCGTTCATCACGCCAGCAATGTGCGTTACCTTGATAAGAATATGGGTATGGTTCTTATTATTTGGGATAAATTGTTTGGCACATTCCAGGAAGAGGTAGACCACGACCCCGTAAAATACGGACTCACAAAACGGTTGGAGAATCCTTATCATCTATCCAAAATAATTTTTCACGAGTGGAAAAACCTATCAGGCGACCTGAGAAAAAAAGTTCCTCTTTCGGTAAAATTGAAATATCTGATAAAGCCACCCGGATGGAGCCATGACGGAAGTTCCAAAACCGCAAAAGAACTAAGAACAGAGTTATTGCTTTCAGAAAAATCCTAATCCTTCCTGGCTCTAACGCTCCTCCCAAATGCTGAAATATCAATAAAAATATTCAACGGGCGACTTCTCGGTTCAAAATAATATTTTTCACTTCAAATACGTATTTTTAATCCGTTTAATAATAGCCCCTTGAAATCATCCATGTTTAGTATCTAAAAAAAGTATATCATAATGAGCGGGATCAAACTTAAAGAGATAAGTACACGGGCAGGAAAGGAATTCGATAAACAGGAAACTAAAAGTAAAACAATCCAAATACTTGAGGAGCTAAATAGCCTGCAAAATCTTTTATATGCCGAGAATAAACATTCTATACTTATTGTAATACAGGCAATGGATGCGGGTGGCAAAGATGGTGTAATAAGGAACGTTTTTACATCTATGAATCCACAGGGCGTAGGTGTAAAAAGCTATAAAGCACCCACTCCTGAAGAACTAAGCCACGATTTCCTGTGGCGTATCCATCAACATGCCCCGGCAAAAGGAATGATTCAAATTTTTAACAGGAGCCACTACGAAGACATACTGATAACAAGGGTGCATAAATGGTGTGATGATGAAACAGCATACAAGAGAATGAAGGCCATTAATGATTGGGAACAACTGATTTCAATTCATAATAATACCCATATACTTAAATTCTACCTGCACGTTTCCCGGGAGGAGCAGCAGGAAAGGCTGAATGAAAGAATAAAGGATCCTACCAAAATGTGGAAGTACAACGAGAACGATTTCGCAGAAGCAAAGCTTTGGGATATTTATATGGAGATGTATGAAGACTGTTTTGAGAACTGCAATGTAATACCCTGGACTATTGTACCGAGCGACCAGAACTGGTATAAAGAATACATAATAGCATCTACATTAAGAGATACTATGGCGGGTCTAAAAATGCAATATCCGGGTTTAAAAAAATAGTTTCATCATTCACAATAATCACTAAAAATTAAATTTACGCTTATGAGTTTTATCAAAGATTTTAAAGACTTCGCAGTAAAAGGCAATGTAATGGATCTTGCTGTTGCTGTAATAATTGGCGCTGCTTTTGGCGCAATTGTTTCTTCGCTGGTGGATGACATTATTACTCCCTTGTTATTGTCACCCGCACTTAAAGCAGTGGGTGCTGAAAATATCTCGCAACTGAAATGGGGCGAAGTAAAATACGGGAATTTTTTATCGGCAGTTCTCAAATTCATAGTGATTGCATTAGTCATTTTCTCGCTTGTAAGAACTATTGCCTCCATGAAAAAGAAAGAAGAAGCCGCAGCACCGGCGGGTCCATCAAGTACCGATCAACTTTTAATGGAAATAAGAGACGAACTGAAAAAGTCCTGAACAAGATTTGTATTTATTATCAACCCATTGCAATTTAATTGCAATGGGTTGGTTTATCGTTATTGCCTGAATACAGGACTGGGTACCTGTTAGGAAAAAAACTTATTTTCGTAAGTCGATATCCGTATCACAAACCATAAATGTTCTGAACCTGCGTTAACAACATCAAACTAACATGAAATTTTTTTTTACCTTACTAGCCCTTTGTTTGCTTTGCTTTGCATCTTTTGCGCAGGAAATACCGGATGATAAAAAAATGCAACAGCCCATCTCAAATAAAGCTACTTGGACAAAAGGGGTCCAATTTTTTGCGATTGCCGGGCAGGCTGGTAGTAAAAACTGGGCCTCGGGTAATGATGTATTTTCTGTTTCTGCAAATATGTTTTTGAATGCACACGCTAACCTCACAAAAAAAAGATGGTATTTCAATAATTCATTAATTGCTTCTTACGGCCTTATTAATACCGATGAGTATGCGACCATAAAGAATGATGATAAGATTGATCTTTTTACGACAGTGGGCATCAAATTAAAAAAGAAACCACGTTTTGGGATAGGAGCAGCTATTAATTTTAGATCCCAGTTTTCTAACGGATATGACCGTGATTACCTCAACCAGGGACTTAAAAGAAGGACTTCTGGCTTTTTTGCGCCGGCATATATTACGGCAGCACCTGTTGGGGTGAACTACCAGGCGAAACATCTTAATGTTTATGGAACCCTGGTTGGCTTTCGCGGTGTAATAGTTTCTAATAAACCCTATAGTTACGCTTACCAGGGAGGAATAATTCCCGAAAGTATGGTTAACGAAAAAAACAAGGCGATACTTGAAAGATCAGTTGCTGAGATGTACGGAGTTGACCCAAAAAAAACAATACAGTACCAGGTAGGGCCATATATTTCGGTTGCTTATAATAAGGAGATATGCCATAACGTATCCTACATGGGGCGCCTTGATTTATTTTCTGATTTTACGCACAAGACACCCGGCAATGTGGATGTATTTTTGATTAATACATTTGTATTTAAAGTAAATAACTGGCTTAGCGCATTGTACAGCCTCGACCTTGCTTACGATGATGATATTAAAAAGTTTGGCTACTATAAGGATCACCCTGCTTTGCAAAGCAAATCTATACTGGGTATAGGAATAAGTGCCAGGCTGGGAAGTGATAGAATAAACGGCCATTGGGGAAACCATAGTAAAATGAATAGAATGCATAAATAGATTTAATGGTAAATTTGTGATTCCCGGTGATAAAATCACCGGGATTTTTTTTACCTTGAACGCTCTCATTAATCGTCGCTGAACAACCAGAGATAGCAATAAAGAAAAATAAATGAATAAAGAAATATACCAGATCGTTCTTCCGCAATTTGAAGGCCCTTTTGATCTCCTTTTATTTTTTATTGAAAGGGATGAACTGGATATTTATAATATTCCGATTACGAAGATTACCAATGAATTCCTTGAGTATATTCATAAAAGCGAAGTGCTGAATATTGAGCTAAGCAGTGAATTTATATTGTTCATAAGTACGCTGATGCGTATAAAGGCCAAAATGCTTTTGCCCCGCAAAGAGGTTGATCAGGAAGGAAACGAAATTGACCCGCGCCAGGAACTGGTGGATAAAATACTTGAATATAAAAGATTCAAGGAAGCTTCTCTAAAGATGAGTGAACTGGAGGCGTTACGTATGCTTATGGTAAAACGCGGTAACATACAGGAAGAACTTTCAAGAATTGGAGATGAAGCCGCAGAAGGCACGGAAATACAAGCCGTTTCTTTGTTCAAGCTTATGAAAGCTTTCGAAAAAGTGGCTCAACGGCTTCATGAAAAAAGGAACAAGCCTGTACATACAGTTGTACGTTATGACTATACTATGGAAGGAAGCAGGAAGTATATGCTTGAGCTTGTAAAAAAGGAAAAACATGTTTCGTTTGAAAAAATATTTGACGTATCAGAAAACCGTATTCACGCTATTTTTCTCTTCCTAAATATGCTTGAGCTCATTCAGCAAAAATATTTTTCGATAATGATGGGGCAGGGAATGAATAATTTTATAATTGAGTATAACGAAGATCGCGTGGAAGAAACAGCTCCAGTGCTGGAAGCACCGGTCGATCCTTCTCTGAACTAATAAAATTTAGTCAGTTAAAGATGGTAAGCAGGATTGGTTGACCGGAATTACTTATAATTGAATCTAATTCACCCAAAAATTTTATGGAGACCATCGGGCAACCCTTGCTGTTACAAATAGGCAAAGGATAAATTTCCTGTTCCGGCACGCACTCGTAGGAATGAAGCACAATTGATCTTTCGTAAGCGTTACTGTTAGATGAGTCAAGCCCGAATAATTTAAAGGCAACACCATATCTGCCGGTATATCTTTTCCCCACTTTGAATTTCCCTACACAACTGCAGCCACTATTGATTTTATTGGAAAAATTAGCATTGATTTGAAAATTATTATCACAACTTCCATGTGCAACCAACCCGGCACTTATTATAGAATCCTCTTCCAGGTCATATACAAAAAAGCGCTTTTTGCCGGATGCAATATTCATATCCACCAGGAAGCAGATTTGGGGATTATAATGTTTTGTTGAGATGAATTGTTTGAGGGGTAAAACCTCATCTTTTAATCTTAAAAATTCTATTGATGATCTTTTTATTGCCTCATTCGAAGGAAGGACAGTTTGGGTAAATTTTGGTTTGTAAATAAAATAGTAGCCCGTTATTGCAAAAGCACTGCAAATAGAAAAAGCTATTAAAATGATTTTGAAGATTAGGCGCATAAAACTGGTTCAGGAATTAAGATGAGTTTCAATTTAATTTCCATATTTTTTAAAAATATTTTGACCTCGCAATTGCCTTTTATTTCATAATTATAAAGAGGGCTGGTATTACTTTAAAATTCTGCTGAGAAATATTTTCTTATTTTAGAAGCATATTAGATTATTGAATTAATTGATCAACTATGAAAAAAATAAGACTCTCGTTTTTTATTTTCCTGTCCTTTTATGCAGCTTCCATTTTTGCTCAACAGAAAAATGACAGTGTAATTATTTCATCGATAGTTGCAGAAGCAACTGAACATTCACAATTAGAAAAACTGGCTCACGAGCTTTTTGATAAAATAGGACCAAGACTGGTGGGAAGCCCCAAAATGCAACAGGCACATGATTGGGCTGTGTCAAAATATAAAGAATGGGGAATAACAGCTCGCAATGAAAAATGGGGCGAATGGCGTGGTTGGGAAAGGGGAATTACTCATATCGATATGGTTTCACCGTGGGTAAAATCTTTAGAAGGAATTCAACTTGCATGGAGTCCTTCCACAAAGGGAAAGACTATTACTGCTGAATTAATTATTCTTCCATATGTTGACGATTCTATGGCTTTTCAAAAATGGTTACCAGCAGTGAAAGGAAAGTTCGTAATGATTTCAATGAACCAGCCTACAGGGCGCCCCGATTACAACTGGGAAGAGTTTGGAAGAAAAGAATCAGTTCAAAAAATGAAGAGCCATCGCGATTCGCTAACAGATCTGTGGCGTAAAAGAATTTCCAATACGGGCTATACAACAAGAACGCTGCCGCCGGTTTTGGAGAATGCCGGAGCGTTGGGGATCATTGCTAATAATTGGTCAAAAGGTTTTGGTGTAGATAAAATATTTGGAGCGTATACTGCAAAAATACCAACCGTAGATATTGTATTAGAAGACTATGGCCTACTTTATCGTTTGGCAGAAGAAGGGCCGGCGCCGAAGCTTAGCATACTTGCGGATTCAAAGGAAACAGGAATGCAGCCTACTTACAATACAATTGCAGAAATAAAGAGTACTCAAAAGCCTGATGAGTATGTGATGTTGTCAGCACATTTCGATTCCTGGGATGGCGGAACCGGCGCAACGGACAACGGCACGGGTACAATCACCATGATGGAGGCGATCAGAATTTTGAAAAAGATATATCCCAACCCCAAAAGAACAATACTAATTGGAAACTGGGGCAGCGAAGAACAGGGCCTCAACGGCTCAAGAGCTTTTGTAGAAGACCATCCTGAAATTGTAAAAAATATACAGGCGGTTTTCAACCAGGATAATGGCACGGGCAGAGTTGTGAATATCCAGGGGCAAGGTTTCTTAAATTCGTATGAATATGTTACACGTTGGTTGGCCGCAGTTCCCGACAGCATCCGCGGCCAAATCGAAACCAGCTTCCCTGGCTCACCCGGTCGTGGTGGCTCCGACTTTGCTTCCTTTGTGGCAGCAGGCGTTCCGGCGTTTTCCCTGAGTTCTAATAGCTGGCTATATGGCATTTATACATGGCATACTAATAGGGATACTTATGATAAAATTGTTTTTGATGATGTACGGAATAATGCAATTCTCACAGCGATTTTAGCTTACGGGGCAAGTGAAGATGAAGAAAAAACTTCTCGTGAAAAATCAGTATTACCTATTGATAGCAAAACGGGCGAACCTGCTAAATGGCCGGAACAAAAATCACCCACAAGAATTGGCGGTGTAAACAAGTAAGGGGTTGGTGATAATTGGTAATTTCATACAGTGGACGATAACATAAACATATATGACCAAAATGATGAAGCTGAATCATCATCAACCGATAGGAATGCTATTTCTCCTCTCGAAATAAAACGGATAAAAGAAGCCATTAATAAATCAGATACCGAAAAGTTTCATCTTTTTACCCGTATGATGCGAATTCATTTCATGTTACAAAATGCGGTCATCATAAAATAAATCCCCTTATTCTCCTATGGATATTTTTGATGAGGATCTTATTAATTCTGGAAATCTTTAAACAGCTACGATGTAAAGTATATTATGATTGGTGGCTTTGCAGTAAATCTTCATGGCTTTTTCAGGGTAACGAATGGTATTGATATTTGGCTTAAGGATGAACGAAAAAATAGAATAAACTTAGGAAAGGCGCTTGAGCGATTTGGATATGGAGAACTATCATTCGAGGAACTAAACTTTATCCCGGGTTGGACAGATTTTTTTATAGGGAGTGGCGTAAGATTGGATATAATCACCGAAATGCAAGGTCTGAAAAATATTTCTTTTGATGAAGCTTTAAAACAGGCTAAAGTTGCAAAAATTTATGATGTGCTGGTGCCATTTTTACACATCAATCAGCTAATAGCAAATAAAAAAGCGACCAATCGCCCTAAAGACATAATCGATGTATTGGAATTGGAAAAAATTATAAGGATTCAGGATCAAGGCGAAAATTAAAAATAGCCGCTACTTCGCAATCAATTTATTCAGTTCAATTTTAGCCATATCCCGGATTGCATCTGCAATATGATTTGCATCAATACCAACTTCGTTATACAATTCCTTCGGAGTTCCATGCTCGATAATCTTATCAGGAATTCCTAATATTCTCACCTGGGCACTGTAGTTATTTTCAGCCATAAATTCAAGAATAGCTGAACCAAAACCGCCTTTAACGGTTCCGTCTTCTATCGTAATTATTTTAGAATATTTCTTAAACACTTCGTGAAGCATTTCTTCATCAAGTGGCTTTACGAACCGCATATCATAATGAGCAGGATTGATTCCTTCCCCTGTCACCTCCCGGATAGCAGATGCGGCAAAATTACCTGGGTGTCCAAAACTTAATATTGCGATTTCCTCACCATCTTTTAATTTTCTTCCCTTCCCAATTTCAATTTCCTTCATCGTAGTTTTCCAATCCGCTTTGACAGCGGCGCCACGCGGGTAACGTATCACAAATGGATTTTCAGTTGACTCCAATTGAGAAGTATACATAAGGTCGCGCAATTCGCTTTCATTCATCGGAGCGCTCACAATCAGGTTGGGAATGCAGCGCATGTATGCGATATCGTACGCTCCATGATGTGTTGGCCCATCTTCCCCTACAAGTCCCGCTCTGTCTAAACAAAAAACAACAGGCAGGTTTTGTATGGCTACATCATGCACAACCTGGTCATAAGCTCTTTGCATAAAAGAAGAATAAATATTGCAGAACACCCGCATACCCTGCGTGGCAAGGCCTGCGCTTAGCGTCACCGCATGTTGCTCGCATATTCCCACATCAAATGCACGGTTGGGCATTTTTTCCATCATAAATTTAAGAGAAGAGCCACTTGGCATAGCAGGTGTAACACCCATTATTTTTTCATTCTTTTCCGCCAGCTCTATAATGGTATGTCCGAACACATCCTGGTATTTTGGAGGCTGGGGAATGTCGAATTTTTTCTTGTAAATTTCGCCGGTTATTTTATCAAATAATCCGGGTGCATGCCATATCGTTTGGTCCTTTTCGGCTAATTCATAACCCTTTCCTTTTACAGTCTTTATATGCAAAAGTTTGGGACCGGGAATGTCTTTTATGTCTTTTAATGTATCAACGAGCTTGGTGATATTATGGCCATCAATCGGGCCAAAATAGCGCAAGTTAAGTGCTTCAAAAAGATTGCTTGTATTACTTAAAATACCTTTCAAACCAGCTTCTACTTTTGAAACAATTTTACGTGAGAAGCTTTTAGCGGGTAACTTACCCAGCGCTTTCCAAAAATCATCCCGTAGCTTATTATAAGTTTGAGAGGTTGTGATATCTGTAAGATATTCCTTTAACGCACCTACGTTAGGATCAATGCTCATGCAATTATCGTTGAGAATAATAAGCAAATTACTTTTCTCTATACCCGCATGGTTCAATGCTTCAAAAGCCATTCCGGCAGTCATGGCTCCATCTCCGATTATGGCCACATGCCTGCGGTCATCTTCGCCTTTGTAATGTGAGGCCATTGCCATTCCCAAAGCCGCGGAGATTGATGTGGAAGAGTGGCCCACACCGAAAGCATCATAATCACTTTCAGATCTCTTAGGGAAGCCGCTTAAACCCTTGTATTTTCTATTGGTAATAAAATTATCTCTCCGGCCTGTAAGTATTTTGTGACCATATGCCTGGTGGCCAACATCCCAAACAAGTTGATCATAAGGTGTATTAAAAACATAATGCAGTGCGGCTGTTAATTCAACCACGCCGAGACTGGCACCGAAATGTCCACCATGAACACTTACGACGTCAACAATATATTGACGCAGTTCCTCACAAAATTCAGGAAGCTGGCCGCGATCGAGTTTTTTTAGATCATTTGGATCGTCGATAGCTCTAAGTAAAGGTCCAGGGGTAATGTTCATCTGTCAAAATTATTGGTAAAAATACATTTTTTTCTCAGGCGATTTAGTAGATAGATATACGATTTACCTCGAAAAAAGTTCGGTTATGGATTCGTAATTTCATTATACTAACGGATATATCTGGCATTTCATATACTTTATTAAGTAATAAATTTCCTCATTCCCAGTAATAAATCCGGATCTGGTGAATTTTCAAGATACTGGCTCCTTTCACTTAACTTACATACACCAGGATAATCTCCTTTAAAAGAACCCATATTTTTTATAATTTGGAAATGAAGGTGCGGTGGCCAATATCCGTTTTCTTTCACATTTCCAAATGCCGCAAATTTTTCGCCACCTTTAATAAGGCTTCCCTCTCTAAGGTTTTCAATATCTTTTAAACCGATGTGTCCATATAAAGTATGAAAAGAAATGTCGTTTAACTGGTGGGAAAGAATAATAGTTGCGCCATAATCTCCTAAATGGTCATTGTAAGCAAAACTGTGAACAATGCCGTTCAGGGGAGCATATACTTCTGTTCCCGCAACACCCCAAATATCTATACCGATATGGAGTCGCCTTGGTTCTTCTGTGGCTATTGGTCGTTCTGTAGTAGCTAAATTGGTGTCAAAAAGATCGCTCCGATTATATAAAGACCTCAGTTCATTATAACCGCCGTAACCAAATTTTGCGCCATATATTTCTAATTGATTAGAAATATAACTTCCAAATTCTATAGTGTCCTCAATATCCACCGTTTTTAAGTCCTGGTTGTTTTCGCTGAGATCAAACGAAATGAGCTTTTCTTCGTAGGGATTAAAAGGCACAACCGGATGGAATTTCTGCGTTTTAGATTCTAATGTCTTATAAAAAGGGTCTTCAACGGGCACCATGCAGTTTTTTACAATTTTAAAAGAGAATTTACAGATATATCAATCTAACGAAATGCTGAACACTAATGTTCAAATTCACCAACTTATTGATCTAATCCATTTCGCAAAGCCTCGCCTCAGCTTCATACTTATTATTATGATATCCATGCAACAGGCTTTCCCACAGAGTATTTTAGGATGAAACTAAAATACCCATGGGTTTGAAATTGCCTTATATGGCATACTTCATGCCTCACCCATTTTTCGTTGTCGAGAAAATCGGCTTTGCTTACATTATGAAGATGAATCGTTTCTCCCAAAACAAAGGCCACTTTACCGGCTTTTAGTTTTGCCGCAGCAACTTTCGCAAGCCATGACCTTTCTTTAATCCTGATATTGGTTAAATCAATTGCGGACTTACTTTTCACCTCAGAGTTTCCCATGCTTTTACTATTTCTTCAGAATGAATTTTTGATTTGGGTTTTTTAAAGATCTTGACGATTTTACCTTTTTCATCAATCAAAAAAGTCGTTCGGTGTAAGCCCATGTACTTTCTGCCATACAAATTTTTTTCGCCCCATACTCCATACTTATCAATGATTTTTTTATCAGGGTCGGCAATTAAGGTAAAAGGCAGCTTGTATTTTTCTTCAAATTTTTTATGCTTCTTTTCGTCATCGGGGCTTACTCCTAAAATAACATAACCCTTCTTTTTTAGCAGAGCATAATTGTCGCGGAGATTACAGGCCTCTATGGTACAGGTAGGCGTATCGTCTTCCGGATAGAAATAAAGCACCACTTTTTTATCCTTAAAATCTTTAAGGCTTACTGGTTTTCCATTTTGATCTTTTGATTTAAAATCAGGTGCCTTATCTCCTTCCTGTAGTTGTATCATTTGATGTTTTTTTATCTTGTAAAATGAAGTGTTTTATGTGAAGTATTCCCCGCCTCGTCCTGCACAGAGATTATCAACTCGTGCTTTCCACGAGGACACATTTCGTCAAAATGATAAATAAAGGATCGCCCTTTGTCATTTGTGAACATTAGCCATTTACCGTCAAGTTCAGCTTTAAAATTTTTTATCTCGTCATTATCGTCTTTCGGAACAAACACGATACGTGTAGATTTTGAAAGATTTGCATTATCGGCGAATCCCCCGCCAATAACCGGAGGAGTGCTATCCTCAATCAATTCAAAATTTCCGAAATCACGAAACTTTGCAGTATACCAATCCCCGCTTCCTGTAGCTTTTACTACTTCGGTTTTATTTGCCCACACACGCCGCATTAATATCTTGTCCTGTAAATCCACAGGTACGGTCTTATTTGCTCGTATTCTAATTGTGTAATAGCTATGTACGGGAACCAGGCCGGATTCAACAGAAAATATATCAGAGAAGGAATTGCGGTCATTGGAAGCTTTTTTAGATTCAACAAATGAAACTGAATCATATAAATCTTGCGGCCCGAGTATTACCTGGAGGTCTTCACTTTCAAAAATATTTACAAAGCCCGGATGGAATTCTTTATGTTCATGATAAGATGCTGAGTCATCAACGTTTCCGTTTTCTCTTATGATTCCTTTTTTTATTTTAAAATTGAGGGCAGAGGTATTGCCATAAGTATCTTTCACAACAATACTTACGTTGTGTACGCTATCATCATTTAATTCAATTACACCATCACCCTTTATATCTTTATAGACCCCTTCGGGGTAGCCGGGCAATCTTGCAAGTTGCTCAATGTATGGCCCTCCCGCCGCCTTAGTCTTATAATCAATGTGGGCATTAAGATACCTGGTTTCGTCATAGCCTATACTGTCTAGCTGGAAGCCGACGATCGGCTCATCATCAACATACAGAACGGCCTCATAAATACCGTTTGGATTCGATGAACCCGATACTTTATCATTAGCCGAAATGCCAAAACTTATTTTATCAGTATTAACAGGAATCACCGGCGTGGTAGTGGTATAACCAGCATTGACTTTTTTTAAACCGAATAATTTAGGAGATTGGCTGTACATACTCCTGCACCTATCATACATGGCCAAACGAATAATTGTGGGCGGTACATTATCCGCGATGGGGAAACCGAATAAAAGCGGATTTAATACTTTATCCGTTTTGGTGTCTCTTATTTCAAAATGACAATGCGGGCCTTGAGATCCACCGGCATTACCGCTTCTTGCAATGAACTGCCCTTGCTTTACCGGGAACATTCCGGGTGGAATATCGAGATAAACTTTCCACGATTGCTGCTTATATTGCTGCTCTTTTACATACTTTTCAAGAGCTGGAAAAAATGAGTTTAAGTGGGCATACAAGGTTGTTAATCCATTAGGATGATTTATATAAATGGCTTGCCCAAAGCCGAAGGGCTCAACTTTTACATGTGCTACATATCCATCTGCTGCGGCTTTCACTATCTTATTTACTACGTGGTCGGTGCGGCAATCGAGGCCCATGTGGTAATGATTGCTGCGGAGTTCTCCAAAATTAGCCGCAAGCCCGATCTTTGCCGCGACCGGGTAAATGAAATAGCCTTTCGGATATTTTTTCACCGGAAGTACCTGGCCCTGAACATCAAAACATAAAAGGATAACGAGAAAAAATAGGAACGGTTTATGTAACGTAGTCTCTTTAGAAAAAAACATATTCATATTAATACAAAATAACGCCTAAAAAAATTAAATTTATTATCATGGCAAAATCGTCTACCATTTCAGCAATCATTCTTGGGGCATCAATTGGCGTGGCACTCCTGAAATTTTATAGTATGCCAAAGGAGGAGAGGGATGAATTCTTCGATCAGGTTAAAAAGCAAACTGATTACTTACTGGACAATGCGGAGGATACTGTGGAAAAAGTTGAACAATTTATGGGAGAAATAAAAAGTAAGGATGAAAACGAGTGGATAGAAAAATTGTACATAGTTAAGAAAATGTTCAATGATTTGTATGGTAAGCCCGGTGGCAGTTATCTCTCATAAGTTAATTTTAATCATAAAATATAAAAAGCAGGCTCACATAAAAGTCTGCTTTTTATATGTACTATGATTAGCTTAATCCTTACTAAGAACAACTATCAGTGCATAAATTACACCGGGTAGAAAAAACAATAACGTAAGTACAAGATCAAGCCAGAACTTATTGTTTATTTCTCCTTCGTGAAGATAAACAGCAAGTGGAGGAAGAAGGATTGCCAAAATAACCAATAGTACCTGGTTAGTTGATGGCTCACTGCCGGCTTTTTTTTCGGCCTTAATTTTCTTTATTTCGGATTTGGCTTCTTTAACGCGTAGTCTTCTTTCTTTCCTGGAAAGATGCATAAATTCGGAGAGCGCAGATGAAACTGTTTTAGAGTCAGGCTTAGCTGGCGTCTCATTTGCGCTATGCATTGGAATCACAAATGCAGCAAGTGATTCATTAAAGGCGCTTGTTAAAAAGATGATGGAGAGAATGAAGGTTAGAGCTTTTTTCATAAGTTTTATTTTTTGTTAAAAAAAATATAAAGAAAATATTATACCAAATATATAGCCTTGTGAGATAGCATCGTGTAATTTTTCTAATCGTCTCTCGACATTTACTTTTATTTTCGCGCAATTCATAATAATTAAAATGCCAAGAGATAATTCAATCAAGTCAGTTTTAATCATTGGGTCTGGACCAATTATAATTGGCCAGGCTTGCGAGTTCGATTATGCAGGAACCCAGGCAGCACGCAGTCTGAGTGAGGAAGGTATTCAAGTAATTCTTATTAACAGTAATCCCGCAACCATCATGACTGACCCCATGATGGCAGATAAGGTTTACCTGCTTCCACTCACCATCGAGAGTATAGAGCAAATTCTTGAAGAAAATAATATTGATGCTGTATTGCCGACAATGGGCGGACAAACAGCATTAAATCTTTGTAAAGAAGGCGATGAACTGGGAGTATGGGAAAAGTTTAATGTGAAATTGATAGGTGTTGATATTAAAGCAATTGATAAGGCCGAGGATCGGGAGAAGTTCAGAAAATGGATGATAGAAATGGGCGTGCCCGTTGCACCTGCAAAAACTGCGAATTCATTTTTAGAAGGTAAAGAATTTGCCCAGGAGATTGGATTCCCTTTGGTTATAAGGCCATCGTTCACGCTTGGCGGTACGGGCGGAAGTTTTGTTCATACAAAAGACGATCTCGACGAAGCGTTGAATCGTGGGCTTACCGCTTCTCCCATGCACGAGGTTCTCGTGGAGAAAGCAATGCTGGGGTGGAAAGAATTTGAATTAGAGTTGCTAAGAGATGATAACGACAATGTGGTAATCATTTGTACTGTAGAAAATTTTGACCCAATGGGGATTCACACCGGGGACTCAATAACTGTTGCTCCGGCTATGACACTAAGCGATACTGCTTTTCAGAAAATGCGTAATACGGCAATCGCGATGATGAGAGATTTGGGAAATTTCGCGGGAGGATGTAATGTACAGTTTGCTTTGAATCCACAAACCGAGGATATTATTGCGATAGAAATAAATCCACGTGTTAGCAGATCATCTGCACTCGCGAGTAAAGCCACTGGTTACCCTATTGCAAAGATTGCCGCAAAACTGGCCATTGGTTTTACATTAGATGAATTAAAAAACCAAATCACAAAAACCACTTCTGCGTATTTTGAACCTGCACTCGACTATGTAATTGTAAAAATTCCACGGTGGAATTTTGATAAGTTTAAGGGCGCTGATGATACACTTGGCCTACAGATGAAATCTGTTGGTGAAGTAATGGCTATAGGAAGAAGCTTCGCTGAGGCGATTCAAAAAGGTTGCCAGAGCCTGGAAAATGAGGCAGTGGGCCTCGGTTACTATGGTAAGAGCCTGATGTATGCAGAAGAAGTTATTGAATACTTAAAAGTTCCCAAATGGGATCGCATTTTTAGAATTAAAGATGCACTGATGATTGGAGTAAGCATACGGCGCATTTGTGAATCTACGGGCATTGACCGCTGGTTTCTTTACCAGATTCAAAAAATATGTGATTGTGAAAAAGAACTAATTAAAACAAATTTGGAAGACCTTTCTCCTGAGCTTTTGAAAAAGGCAAAACACCTTGGTTTTGGCGATGAACAAATTGCGAGGATCATGAAAGATGGCAGTACGGACGAAGATGTTTATGAAAAAAGAAAGGAGTTTGGAATAACAAGAGTTTACAAAATGGTGGATACCTGCAGTGCAGAGTTTGAAGCCAAGACGCCTTATTTTTACAGCACTTTTGAATAACAATTAGTTTTTAAATAAAGAAATGAAATCTGAAATAATCCACAACGAATCAATCCCATCATCTAAAAAGAAAATAATTGTATTAGGCAGCGGCCCCAATCGAATTGGCCAGGGCATTGAATTTGATTATTGCTGTGTACATGGATTATTGGCAATTAAGGAATGCGGCTACGAAGCGATCATGATTAACTGCAATCCTGAAACGGTTTCTACAGACTTTGACGTTGCGGATAAACTTTATTTCGAGCCTGTTTTCTGGGAGCATATCTGGGACATAATTGAGCTTGAAAAACCCTACGGAGTTATTGTGCAATTGGGTGGGCAAACTGCATTGAAACTTGCTAAAAGACTGGATGAAAAAGGGATAAAAATCATAGGCACTTCCTTCGATGATATGGACACTGCGGAAGATCGTGGGCGCTTCAGTGATATGCTTAAAGAGCTTGAAATTCCCTATCCAAATTATGGAACCGCGTATAATACGGATGAAGCAATTGAGGTAGCCAAGGAAGTGGGTTATCCTGTTTTAGTACGGCCGAGTTATGTGTTAGGTGGTCAAAGAATGCGCATTGTTATTAATGATGAAGAATTGGAAAAGGGTGTTCTAAGTTTATTAAAACATTTGCCCAATAATAAAATTTTAATCGATCACTTTTTAGATCGTTGCCAGGAAGCAGAAATAGATGCAATATTCGATGGCGATGACTTTCATGTAATGGGCGTGATGGAACATATAGAACCTGCCGGTATTCACAGCGGTGATAGTAATGCGGTATTGCCTGAATTTAATCTCTCGCCTTTGATAGTACATACTATGGAAGAATACGCTGAAAAAATTGCACGGGCTTTACATATTAAAGGCCTTATCAATATTCAGTTTGCAATAAAGAATGGAGAAGTATTTGTGATTGAAGCAAACCCGCGTGCATCCCGCACTACTCCCTTTATTGCCAAAGCATATCAAATTCCTTATTTAAATATTGCCACCAAAGTGATGCTTGGTGCAGCAAAACTGAAAGACTTTACTTTTGAGAAAAAGCTGGTTGGATTTGCTATTAAAGAACCCGTATTTTCTTTCAATAAATTTCCTAATGTAAATAAAGAGCTGGGGCCTGAGATGAAAAGCACAGGTGAAGCTATACGTTTTATTAAAGACTTGCGTGATCCATATTTCAGGCAATTATATAAAGAGAGGAGCATGCACTTGAGCAAATAAAATTGATTAAATTTGATTATGGAAATCGCTTTAGAAAATATGATTATTCCGGTAAAAGGATTTATTTCTGATACAATGTCGGATAAAGAATTTTATGATTTTTGCCAGCAGAATGAATTACTTAGAGTAGAAAGGGACGAGAATAAACAAATTATTATCATGGCGCCGACTAATGTATTCACCGGTAATCAAAATGTAAGTTTAATAACCGAATTGGCAAATTGGAATAATAAAGAAAAATTGGGCGCTTGCTTTGATTCATCAACAGGCTTTACTTTACCTGATGGCTCAGTTCGTTCCCCGGATGTTTCCTGGATGAAAAATGAAAAGTGGAAAAATATTCCAAAAGAAGAAAAACTAAAATTTGCTCATGTTTGCCCGGATTTTGTTATTGAATTAAAAAGTCCTTCAGATAATTTAAAATACCTAACAGACAAAATGGATAAATGGATTAAGAATGGCTGTGCACTCGCCTGGCTCATAAATCCTGAAAATAAAACTGTATCAATTTTTAGAAAAGATGGAATCTCTGAAGAGATAAAAGGTTTCGACAATAAGCTTTCCGGTGAAGATATCCTACCTGGCTTTAAATTAAACCTCTCTCTATTGCTCTAATGTCTCTTTTAGTAGCGCATTCGAATAACAAAAAACCTGCTCTTTTCAAAGCAGGCCTGTATTTACCCTCAAAAATAAACACATAGTATTTTACCAGTTGCTTAACCTGATGCCGATATTATAAGGCATGTAGTTAAGCCCGTTTTTGAAAATAGAATTAGGGCTATAAGATCCGTACAAATGCGCAGGTCCCAGGCCAAGTTCTGCTATGTATGAGAATTTCCATTTTTCGAGATCGTAATCGCCACGGTTCTTTTGTTTGCCCCTTTCATCACTTTTTTGCTTGTTCCTGCTGCTGTAAAGATAGCCTGCACTCACACCTGCACTAAGGCTCAAACCTTTGGATGAGCTATTGGGATTTGTACGAAAATTCAACATAAAAGGAACGGTCACATAATCAGCCGCAAGCTTGTTTTTTGAAAAACTTATCGAGTCTTTAAATATAAAAGGATGCGGAATATTTTGCGAAGTGTAAGGGTTATTTCCTCCTTCGTTGAGGCTGACTGCCGACTTAAATCGATAATTATTCAACTCAATTCCCAAGCCGTATTTAAGATTTACATAATGCTTTATAAGGTTGAGCCTTTGCATAAAAAACCAAATATTCACATTCACAGATTTTATAGTTTTCAACTTAAAATCATTTTCGCCGAGTGCTGCAGAACCTGGGCGATTAACAATGTAGCCATCGGCAGTTGCTGACGCATAATCAGTTTTATCAGTCCAGTTTGCAAAACCAAGATCCACGATAAAGGATGCAGTACTTATATTGGAGGGCTTTTGCCGGCGCCGGTTACCAATAGTTACGGTCACGCGTTTTGTATGTGAGGTGTCACCTTTTTTTAGGATGATCATGCCTCCTATCCGGATCGTGTCATTCTGCTTGCGTACAACCATCGAATCATCCTGGGCAAAGGAATGGATAGTGAATAATATTGCCATAAAAGCCAGTACTGTCTTTTTCATTTTGTATAATTGTGAGATAAGTAAATTTATTTTGAAAATATTAATTGGAAGCAACTTGTTTTTCGTCGCCCGAAAAAAGGCGGGTTACGGGATTATTTCTTTCGACAATTCGTTTAACCTTTTTTAGAAATCCTCCTACTTTTGATTTCCTGAATTCTTCGGTTGTGACATTATAGAATACATAGTTTTCATTTTTCTGATCAGCGTCCGAAACATAAGAAGCCTGTTGGGCTTGAATTACAGCTTGTGTACCCGCTATATCTTTTTGCACCGGCTTTATTTCTATATCGCCTTGAAAAGAAATTTCATTAGTCTCAATCGCTTTTTTCTGCTGTATATTTTTTAATTCATTTTCTAATGCTGCTACATCAGGTTTTGATTCTTCAACAGATATTTCTTTTTTTAGCTCAACTTTTTTGCTATCATCTTTCGTAGCTGACCGAACATAAGACCGTTCTTCCTTTTCAGCTTTTACGTTCAGTTTTATTATTTCCTTTTTTTCAACCGGCTTTTCTTTTTCTGCAATCGCTTCATTTTGATTCTTTGATTTTTCAACAACGCTTTCTGTGGGTTTGTTTCCGGGAATAATTTTTGGAGAAATTGTTTCTGTCTTTTTAACGGGTTTTACATTTTCAACAACAGATGGAACAGGCGTTGGTTGCTCGTAATATGTTTCAAATATCCAAAAGCCAAATCCGATAAAAACCGCTGCAGCTATTGATCTCCAGAAAATCAAAGGAACTACTCTGCCAGCCTTTTCTCTTTTATATAAATTCTTTTTGCCTGGGAAAACAATTGAATTATCAGGTGCCAGCTTTGCGATACCAATTGATTCAAACTCCTTTTTTAAATGGGGATTCTGGCTAATAAATAATTCGGTATTGTTTTTTTCTTCTTCGTTCAATTCACCATCATGATACAGGACAAAAATCTCTTCATAATTTTTCCCTGTGGTAAAATCACTTTCACTTACCCTCAATAAATTCATCTTGTTTTCCATCACCACCTCATCCGGTTTGCAAATGGTATCCTGGATCATTTTAAATTCATCTTCAAGATCTTTATTCGCCCTTATAAATTTTAATACCTCTATTTTTTCATAATCCGTTAACTCATTATCGGCGTAAAGCAAAAAGTATTCTTCGTAATTATCTCTGTTGATCTCCATTTTAAATTATATTTTCCTGTTTGACCAAATAATTTTTTAATTGTATCCTCGCCCGGTGCAGGTACACTTTTACCTGGCTTATACTCAACGAAGTGATTTGTGCTATTTCGTCATAACTGTATCCTTCGTAATCCTTCAATAGCACCAGGCTTCTTTGTGTTTCACTCAACCTGTACAACGCCTCATTTAATATCTTTTTTACATTGTATTGTGGCTCCTTTGTCGTTCTCATTTCCTTCGAAAAATCCTCCTGCAAACTAATTCGCTTATTTTTTCTTATGTGGTCAATCATCTGGTGATAAGCTACCGTAAATAAGTAAGACTTACTCCGTTCTTTTTCCACAGTCTCACGGTTGATCCATAACTTCTCGAATGCAGATTGAACCACATCTTTCGCATCTTCCTCATGTCGTAAATTTTTTAGAATGAACCTGTAAACACCGTCGGCATAAGTATTTACACATTCATTGTATTCTTTCTCATTCATACACTTAAGGGCAGTTTAGAATTACTTCGAAGCTTTTAATTTGTTATTATACGGACTCAGGTACAAAAAGTTACAATTCGGTTTCAACTTTCTTCTTTTCACGTTAAGTGGCTTAAAAATCTTTCTATTTCTGTAGGTTTGCAGAATTCAAAATTAAACCGAATGAATGAAAATTTTGCGAAGCGTATTAGTGAAGAGCTTGAAGATATTAAAAAGGCCGGCTTATATAAAAATGAACGGGTAATCACGAGCGAACAGGGTGCAGAAATAGAAGTGGGCGGAAAACAGGTGTTGAATTTTTGTGCCAATAATTACCTTGGTTTATCTGCCCATCCTAAGGTAATTGAGGCTGCAAAAAAATACATCGACGAACGAGGATACGGCTTAAGCAGTGTGCGTTTTATCTGCGGCACACAGGATATTCATAAGGAACTCGAAAAGAAGATCGCTGATTTTTTAGGAACAGAAGATACTATTTTATATGCTGCGTGTTTCGATGCAAACGGAGGATTTTTTGAACCATTATTTGGAGAAGAAGATGCAATTATTTCCGATGCATTGAACCATGCAAGTATTATAGATGGCGTTCGCTTGTGTAAGGCGCAACGTTTTCGCTATGAGCACAACAACATGGCGGATCTTGAAAATAAACTGAAAGAATCCCAAAATTTACGCAGCAGAATTATAGTAACAGATGGCTCCTTCAGTATGGATGGCACCATCGCACAACTTGACAAAATATGTGATCTCGCAGATAAATATGATGCCATTGTGATGATAGATGAATGTCACTCAACAGGATTTTTAGGAAAGACAGGCAGGGGTACACATGAGTACCGTGGCGTTGTCGGAAGGATTGATATTATTACCGGAACATTAGGCAAAGCGCTGGGTGGCGCCAGCGGAGGCTTCACTACAGGTAAAAAAGAAATTATAGAAATGCTCAGGCAGCGAAGCCGTCCTTATCTTTTTAGTAATACAGTGGCGCCAAGTATCGTTGGAGGATCGATTGCTGTTTTAGATATGCTTAGTGAAACAACTGATCTTCGCGACAAGCTTGAAGGTAATACAAAGTATTTTAGAACTAAAATGACCGAAGCAGGCTTTGATATAAAGCCCGGTGAACATCCCATTGTGCCCATCATGCTTTACGAAGCGGAGCTTGCTCAACAGTTTGCTGCAAAATTATTGGATGAAGGAATTTATGTAATCGGATTTTTCTTTCCGGTTGTGGCTAAAGGACAAGCCCGTATAAGGGTGCAGTTGAGCGCTGCGCATGAAAATGAACATTTGGACAAAGCAATTACCGCCTTTGTAAAAATTGGGAAAGAATTGCAGGTGCTCAAATAAAATTAATTCTGGTAAATTGAAGAATATTTTTTCCTTTTATTAATATAGAAAAATAAGAATAAAGAACAATGACCGAAAACGCTTCCACATTTAAGGCAAAAAGCACGATAAAAAGTGCGGACCTCGACCATAGGCAAAAAATAAATTTCAATATAGGCAGATATAATGCTGTAGTTCCGCAGGGTAAACACCAGTTTGAAAATACAGACCTTGCCAGGGAAAGGGCAAAAAATATAAAATGGAAAGCGCTTGAAACACTTGACCAGCAGTTGGAATCATTTGAGAAACAGTTTTCAAGCCGCGGAGGTAAAGTGATCTGGGCACAAAACTCACAGGAAGCATTAGACGAGATACTAAAAATCTGCAAAGAAAAAAATTGCAAGACCATTGTAAAAAGCAAAAGCATGGTCACGGAGGAAATTCACCTGAATGATTTCCTTGAAAAAAATAATATTGAAAGTGTTGAAACTGACCTGGGAGAATATATCCAACAGTTGGATGGTGAGCCGCCTTATCATATTGTAACCCCGGCGATGCACAAGAGCAAAGAAGACGTTGCTAAACTCTTCGCTGATAAATTGGGAACACCCTCCAAACTTTCGCCCGAAGAATTAACCTTAGTCGCAAGAGAAAAATTAAGAGAAAAATATACGCAGGCGGAAATTGGAATTACCGGCGCTAACTTTATAATTGGGGATATTGGTGCGATAGCTGTTACTGAGAATGAAGGCAATGGCCGGCTTAGTATGGCGTGGCCAAAAACGCATATCGCTATAGTAGGAATTGAAAAAGTTTTACCCTCTATGACTGATCTTGCTCTGTTGTGGCCTTTGTTGGCAACCTATGGCACAGGGCAAAAGGTCACAGTTTACAATAGCATTATTACTGGTCCAAAACAACCGGGTGAAACCGATGGGCCTGATGACATGTACGTAATTTTGCTTGATAATAACCGAAGCAATATATTAGCAAATCCAGCCCAGAGAGAAAGCCTTTATTGTATAAGATGCGGCGCATGTCTTAACGCGTGCCCCGTATACAAAAACATTGGGGGCCACAGTTATGGCAGCACTTACAGCGGTCCCATTGGCAGCGTAATCACTCCACACCTCCAGGGAATGGACGAATACAAACACCTCAGTTACGCATCGTCGCTTTGCGGAAATTGCACAGAGGTATGTGCCGTTAAAATTAATCTTCATGAACTGCTTCTATTAAATCGAAAAGAAAGTGTTGAAGAAGGCCTGGCAACTTTTTCTGAAAAAACTGCCTGGAAAGTTTGGAGAATAGCTTCTCTGAAACGCGGCCTAATGAATATGGGAAGTGGAAATCTGAAAAATAAAGTCGTCAATAAATTATTTAGGGGATGGAACAAGCATCGCTCAGATCTCGAGTTCAGCAAAAAGACTTTTAATGAAATGTGGAAGGATCGTTTTACTAAAAGCGATTAAAGCAGGATGATCTTAATTCTATCAGATACCACCACTCCCCGCCTGCAATATGTTGCTGATTTTATTTTCAAAGAAAATTTTGGAGTTGACTATTTGATCACAACTAATAAGAAAGACTTCGAAGAAAGTGGTGCACTTAAAATAAATTATAGTGACGGTCAATTCTTCGGTGATGTAATTAATATCGGTGGCAGCCGGCTGCTTTTTGAAAAAAAAATTCACGAACAAAATATTGAAATTTTCCAGGTAAATGTGTTGCCCACCTTTTTCAAAAATGAAAGTAGTGTCGAAAATTTTCCCTTTGATATTTTTGCCGCAATCTTTTTTTTACTCAGCAGGTACGAAGAATATTTACCGCACGTTAAAGATCAATACAACAGGTATGATCACAAGCAATCAGTTGCTTCAACATACGACTTTCTGAGAATACCTCTTGTAAATAAATGGCTGCAATTCTTTGCAGACTATATCCAGGCTAAATTTCCAGGCTTTCAAACAAAAAAAAAGACATTCCGCTTTTTACCCACATACGATGTGGATATGGCTTATGACTGGCGCCACAAGGGCTTTATAAGAAACACGGGACAACTCCTCACCTTACTAGTCCAGCAGGATTATAAAAAAATTTCCGAGGCTATTAAAATCTTGGAAGGAAAGACTAAAGATCCTTCGGATAATTTTGAATTTTTTGCCTACCTGCATAAGCAACTAAATTTACAGCCTGTCTATTTCTTTTTGGTGTCAAAAAACAATACTAAATACGATAAAAATATCAACCCCTATAATAGCAAGATGAAAGCTTTGATACAAGAGCTTTCAAAACAAAATGATATCGGAATACATCCTTCATATTACTCATCAACGGATGAAAAAATATTAAAGGGAGAAAAGTTTTTGTTAGAAGAAATGACGGGAAAAGTAATTCAAAAAAGCAGGCAACACTATTTGCGTTTTAATTTGCCGGACACTTATCGCCAACTCATTGATGCAGGAATAACAGATGAATTCTCTATGGGATACGGCACTGCTAATGGCTTCAGGGCTTCTTACGCAGATTCATTTTATTGGTATGATATTGAACGGGAAGCAAAAACCAATTTGGTCGTTCATCCTTTTTGCTACATGGATAGCAATGCAATCTTCCATCTCAATCTTACCCCGGAAGAATCATTTGAAGAATTGATGTATTTCTACAATGTCTGTAAAGATGTGAACGGAACTTTTATAACTACTATGCACAACCACTTCATGGGCGAGAATGATTTGGCATGGGGAAAAGCTTACGAACAATTTTTAGTAAAAGCGGTTGAGCAGATCAATGTTTAAAATGCCTTAGTCCGGTAAGCACCATTACAAGATTATTTTGTTTACAATATTCAATTGAATCTTTATCTCTTATTGATCCACCTGGCTGGATAAACGCAGTGACACCAGCTTCGTGAGCAATTTTTACACAATCATCAAACGGGAAGAATGCATCACTCGCGACGACAGAATCTTTAAGATCAAAATTAAATTGCTGCGCTTTTAAAACAGATTGCTTTAGTGCATCAATGCGTGAAGTTTGGCCACAGCCTTTACCGATCAGTTGCATATTTTTTATTAAAGCAATTGCATTACTTTTTAAATGCTTGCAAATTATATTAGCGAAAATCAAATCATTTTTCTCTTCTTCATTACTTTCTCTCCCTCCTTCTTCTTTCCACTCTTTGAAATTTCCTTCATCAGTATCCTGAGATAAATTTCCGTTCAATATTGTTTTGCTTTGACTTTCAGCCGGAGAGAATTTTTTTGTTTTTAAAAGAATGCGATTCTTTTTTATTTGCAGCACTTCAAGTGCATCAGCATTAAAATCGGGCGCAAGCAAGACCTCGAAAAAAAGATCTTTTAGTGTATTGGCAGTATCTATATCAACGGTCTTATTTGTTATAAGAATTCCACCGAAGGCACTTTCAGGGTCACCGGCAAGTGCAGCATCAAAGGCCGTTTTCACGTCCTTACGTTTTGAAATGCCACAAACGTTTGTATGTTTTATGATAGCAAAAATTGCTTCCTCATTAATCACTTCCTCAGAAGATGATTTGAAATCAGACATAAGATTGATTGCGGCATCTACATCTACAATATTATTGTAAGAAAGTTCTTTACCGTTCAACTGGTCAAACAACTCGCTAAGATTTCCTGCGAATGTTGCATGCTGATGAGGATTTTCCCCATATCTTAAAACCGTCTTTTGCGAAGCAAATGGATTTGCAAAAGAAGTGTTGTTGAAATAATTTGATATCGCAATGTCATAACCAGAACAAACATCAAAGGCCTTTGCGGCAAAACTTTTCCTTTCTTCGAGAGAAGTTTCAGCATTTTGATTTTCCAGGATATTTTCTAATTTATTGTAGTCACTTTCATCAGCAATTACTAAAACGTTTTTAAAATTTTTTGCAGCTGCTCTGATCATTGAAGGGCCGCCCACATCAATCTTTTCTATGATCAGGCTCTCTTCGTTAGTTGACTTCACGGTTTCTTCAAAAGGATAGAGGTCCACAATTACCAGGTCAATTACCGGGATTTTATATTCCCGCATTTCTTCAAGATCTTGTTCAACATCTCGCCTTCCGAGAATACCGCCAAATACTGATGGATGCAATGTTTTAACCCTTCCGCCAAGAATGGATGGAAAGCCGGTAAGCGTTTCAACTGGAACACAGGAAACGCCTTGCTCTTCAATAAATTTTTGCGTTCCTCCGGTTGTGTAAATGGTAATATCTTTTTCTTTTAAAAGGGAAATAATTTTTTGCAGCCCATCTTTATAAAAAACCGAAATGAGGGCTGATTGTATTTTTTTTTGCATAAATGTGAGGAAAAAATTGAGCTTTAAAGATCTGTTACAAATGCACCCTGTTCAGGAACTGAGTGAAACCGCAAATGTAATTCTTCACAATCTTTTTTCCATTTTTCAATTTTCCACATGGGATTTGAGGCATCGAAAACATAAATCCCGGCATTGAAAACTTCAGCAAGCTTGGGTATAAAAATTTTCGGATTTTTGGAAATAATAATATAATCGATGTTCATCTTTTGTGCAGGAGCCGCATAACTCAATGCAGAATCAATTAATAGAATTTTCTTATTAAAAAATTGGAGAAAATTGTTGTTGGTATAGAGCGAATTAATAGTATCGGCTTTATGACTCACCATCATAGATATTCTGGCAGGTTTCAAGTGAAAGTTTCGAAGCACTCCATCCGTTTGCATTTCTTCATCTCCTAAAAATTGGTAATTGTTTGCACTTACCAGATCTATTGCCTTATGTGACGGAACATTATAAACAATTATTTTTCTCTGATTTAAAATCTGCCATTTGTAAAAAGTAATCATGCAGGACATGATCAAAGTGAAGCTCAGTGCAAATTTGAAAGCCAGCTTTTCTTTTTTTATAAGCCAATATAGAGCAAGCACAAATGATGGCATACAAAACAATTGTCTCCGGATAATTTAAGGTTGATGTTATCCCATAAAGAAAACGGAATGGAGTTTATAAAAATCACCGTATGATTAATAAGCCAGATTGTGCCGAAAATTATTTTACCTGCTAAGCAATCGCTAAAGTATTTACGGGAGAAACGATTATTAAAAGAATACAAGTCCAAAGAGCAACGGTAGTAAGTGGTATCGCTATAAGATTTGAGATGTAGGAAATAGTAAAGGAAGCTGGTGAAAATAATACATGCAGATTGGAAAAGTAAATAACTGTGCAGCCAGCGAAACTGACGACAGTTGCCAAACAGCATTGACAAATCTGTTTTTAAAATAGAACCACTTAGCAATGTAAGATTGCGAAATCACAATACCGAGCACGGCGAAATAGGAAAGCTGAAAGCCTACATCCCACAACAGGAAAGGATTATAGCACAGTAATAAAAATGCGGAGGCCGCCATGGAATTATAAATCGAAGACTTCTTATTAAACGCCATGCCCGTTGCGATAAAACTAAACATGAATGCAGATCGCAATACGGAGCCTGAAGCGCCTGTGAGTAACGCAAAAGCCCAAAGGCACAATAGTATTAGAACAAGCCTGGTTTTTTTTGACCTTTTTACGAGAGGGATTTTGGTGAATAACCAAAAGAGAATGCTATAAATTATTCCCATATGCAAGCCTGAAATGGCAATCAAATGAACAACGCCGGCATTGCTGTACGCCTGTACAAGATCTTTATCCAGATCAACCTTATAACCGATCAGTAATGCCACTGCAATCGCTTTCTCATCATCGCCGGGAATATAAGTATAAATAATATTTTTAATTTTTTCACGCAGGTCAAAAACGTAAGACTTGTATCCTGCGAGTTTTGTGTGCTCTATTAAATGCCAGTCATTCTTTTTGAAATATCCCTGGTGAAAAAGCTGGTGAAATGCAGAATAGCGTGCATAGTCAAATGCGCCGGGATTACCTGAATTTTTTATCTGCTGAAGATTATTACTAAATATAATTTTATCGCCGTACTGCGGAATTTTAATGCCGGAATCTTTAGCAAGATAAAGAAGTACGTCGCCGGTAGCCGGATGAGTTGTATCACCATTGGCAATAAAATCAACGGTTGCGACGGCTTTATAAGATTTGGCCTTTTCAACACAAGGTTCTTTTATGGTTGCTATTATGTAAGAAGAACTATCAAGGTAATGTCCATACCAGTTCCTTTCATTGCGGATATCTTTATGCAATGTGAGAAGCATCCCTGAACTCACAACCAGTAGTGTTATTAAAATTCCTCGTACCGCCGCAAGTTTAAAACGATACACAAGTGGAAGAAATTTAAAAAGAACGATTAATCCAATAAGGATACTTCCGGATATAACAATTTCATAAAATGAGAATGTAAAATAATATTGAAGAATAATTCCCGCAATCAAAGGAATTAATAGACGAAGAAACGGCGCGGTTTTCCAAATATATATTTTATAGGTCTTTGCCATTAGCCCAGCGATTAGTTTTTGGTAAGTGATGCTTTCGTTATTTTCTTTCCGCGCCGACCACTATTTTCATTTAAATTTATTGCATTTAATGACAGGAACAAATGATCATAACTTTTTAAATTGAATTGTGAAAAATTTAATCGCTATACGTCCTTTCAATAAATGCCGTGCTCATGCCAGCTATAGCGTCATCGCAAAAAAAAGATAGTGATTTTCTAAAAAAGCTTTTATGGCAAAAAGGATCTTCTCAATTAAAAAGCATCTTTCAGCAGCCAGATACATTCCGCTACCAGCTTATTTATACTAAGATCGATCGGGATAAAAACAATAATTCTCACTTCAAAAATTATTATTACAATGTTGACCGCAATGAATATTTTAATCCTGCTTCGACAGTAAAGATGCCATTAGCATTTCTTGCCATGGAGAAGATAGATTCCTTAAAGAAATATGGGATTGATAAGTTCACAGCTATGCTTACCGATAGTTCATGGTCGGGACAAAGTGCGTTCACTTCAGACACGACTTCTGTAGACGGCTTACCATCCGTCGCGCAGTACATAAAAAAAATATTTTTAGTAAGCGATAATGATGCTTACACAAGACTCTATGAATTTTTAGGACAAGAGCAGATCAATAAGAGGCTATGGCAAATGGGCTATAAAGACATGCGAATTACCCGGCGCTTTGTACCAATGAATGAAGAGGAAAATCGTCATACCAATCAAATCCGCTTTATGGAAAACGGAAACTTACTTTATCAACAACCTCCCGCGTACAATACGCGGCCTTTTGACTTTAGTAAAAAGATATTAATTGGTAATGCGCATTATGACCGCAATGATGTATTAATAAATGAGCCGATGGATTTTACCACCCATAACAATGCACCACTTGAAGACCTGCGACAAATCTTACAATCAGTTTTATTTCCGGAATCGGTCCCTGAAAAACAGCGCTTCAAATTAACGCCTGATGATTATAAATTTTTATATCAATACATGTCCGAGCTTCCTTTTGAAAGTGAAAATCCAAAATATGATTCAACAGAATTCTTCAGCAGTTATACAAAATTTTTTATGTTCAAATCCGGGCATACGCCTATTCCATCTTACATAAGGGTTTTTAATAAACCCGGCTGGTCTTATGGATTTTTAACTGATGTAGCCTATATCGTTGATTTCAAAAATAAAGTTGAATTTATGCTGAGCGGAGTCATCTACGTAAATAGCGATGGTGTGTTAAACGATGATACTTATGAGTATGATGAAATAGGATATCCATTTTTTAAAGAAGTGGGGAATATTATTTATAAATACGAACTGGAACGAAAAAGGAAATTCATTCCCAATCTATCCAGGTTTCAATTGCAATATGATAAGTAATTACACAAGCCCCGTAATCTTATGAAAAAAAATTTTCTTTTAATCATACTGGTTTCAATTGCCCTTATTACCGAAGCGCAAAATGAAAATGCATGGATACGGATTAACCAAATGGGATACACTCCTGGCGCAATTAAGGTAGCAGTGTGGTGCAGTAAACAAAATAAAACACTTACTACTTTTCAACTGGTTGATGCGGCAACAAAAAAATTTGTGTTTACTGGCAGCACGGGAAAAACATTTGGAAATTATGGTCCATTTGCCCAAACATACCGGTTGAATTTTTCAAAGTACATAAAGCCCGGTAGCTACTATTTACAGGCGGGTGGAGCGAAGTCTCCGGAATTTAAAATTGACCAGGATGTTTATAAAGGCGCTACAGATTTTTGTTTAAAGTACATGAGGCAACAGCGCAGTGGTTTCAATCCATTTTTAAAAGACAGTTGCCATACGCATGACGGCTACACACTGTATGGTGAAAACGCCGGAATAAAGGACAGCACATATTTTGACGTTGTTGGTGGCTGGCATGACGCGTCAGACTATTTGCAATATGCTACTACTTCGGCAAATGCTACCTATCATTTGCTGATGGCTTACCGTGATTTTCCGAAGGCATTTGTTGATGAAAAAATGGCCAATGGCCTGGATGGAAAAAATAATATTCCTGATGTGCTCGATGAAGCAAAATGGGGATTAAGCTGGTTATTAAAAATGCATCCTTCGGCAGATATTATGTTTAACCAAATAGCAGATGACAGGGACCATCAGGGTATGCGGATTCCAAAAGAAGATACATTTTATGGAAAGGGATTCGAGCGACCAGTATACTTTATTAATGGAGAACCGCAACAAAGAGGCAAGTTCATGAATAACACAACGGGCACATCTTCCACTGCTGCGAAGTTTTCAAGTGCTTTTAATTTGGGAGGTCAAATATTTAAAAATGTTGATGCACCATATAGTGAGTTGTTGGAATCAAAAGCAAGTAGCGCTTTGAATTATGCAGAAAAAAAGCCCGGCGTTACGCAGACAGTTTCTGTAAGATCTCCCTACATATACGCAGAAGATAATTGGGTTGATGATATGGAATTGGCGTTTGCCTTGAACCATAAGAATTCCTTCATAGATTCAGCTCTGCATTATGCAAAAGAAGAACCAATAACTCCATGGCTCGGCAGCGATACTGCAAAACACTATCAATGGTATCCCTTTATCAACCTGGGGCATTATGAATTAGCGAAGCAATTAAAAGGAAAGCAAAAAGAAAATATTGTCGGTTATTATAAAAAGGGCATTGAACGTGTTTGGAATAAAGCAAAACAAAATGCATTCTATCGCGGTGTTCCGTTTATATGGTGCAGCAATAATCTTACAACTTCTTTTGCGATTCAATGTTACTGGTACCGGCAATTATCAAATGACGAATCATTTGCTGAACTTGAACAGGCAAACGTTGATTGGCTGTTCGGTTGCAACCCGTGGGGCACGAGTATGGTTTATGGATTGCCGTCGTGGGGAGATACACCGGCGGATCCACATTCTGCATTTACACATTTGAAAAATTATCCTATAGACGGCGGATTAGTTGATGGACCCGTGTATGGCAGCATTTATAAAAATCTTATCGGTATTACGTTAAATGAGCCTGACGAATATGAAGAGTTTCAAAGTGATCTTGCCGTGTATCATGATGACTATGGCGATTACAGTACCAATGAACCTACTATGGATGGAACAGCGTCGTTGATTTATTTGCTGGGAGCGATGGCCCCCTCTTCCAAAGAATTCATTCGGATAAATCTCCGCCGGGGAAGGAGATTTTAGGCAGCAGGTTTTTAATAAATCATGGAGCAATAACCAGGGGAGATCCGACCGAAAAAAGAATTGCACTTATTTTTTCAGGAGATGAATTTGCAGAAGGAGGAGAGGAAGTTTTGCAAACATTAAAAAAGGAAAATATAAAAACATCTTTTTTCTTCACCGGTAATTTTTATCGTAATCCTTCATTTACAAAACTTATTCAACACATCAAAAAAGATGGACACTATTTAGGAGCACATTCTGACAAACATTTATTGTATTGTGACTGGGAAAAGAGAGACAGCCTGCTTGTGACAAAAGACCAATTTGAAAAAGATTTGCGAAAGAATTATAAAGAGATGAGTTCTTTTGGAATTGAAAAAAAGAATGCTCATTATTTTCTCCCGCCTTACGAATGGTACAATGATTCTATTGCTTTATGGACAAAAGAAATGGGATTACAACTAATCAATTATACACCGGGAACGCTAAGCCATGCTGACTATACAACACCCGGGGATAAAAATTATAGAAGCAGTGAAACCATTTATAAATCGATTATTGATTATGAAAAAAAATCTGCAGAAGAATTAAATGGATTTATCCTTTTAATGCATGCCGGTGCAGGGCCAGGAAGGACGGATAAGTTTTACAAGAGATTGCCTGAATTAATTGCCTGGCTAAAAGAAGAACATTATAAAATGGTTACTATAGATGAAATATTGAAATGAAATGCATCATTTATCCATGCCAGGATGTCAACGGGAAAAAAGTTATTAGATAAAATTTGATTTTTAATTAGTCTCTATTTATCCTTTCAGCTCTTGTAAAAAAACATAATACTTTGGACAGAGCTTGTTTTCTAATATTTAATTATAGAAGTAGCTTTTCTTAATCCCATCATTAACCATTCTCTTTACAGGTAGAATTCTACAGGCAAAACAAAATCTGTATTTTTAAATATTACTCAAAACAAATCTTCCAGATAATAATTCACGATGCAGTTTGACAAAGCTTATTCCTTTTTAATTCACAAACTCGAAAGTGAATTACCCAAATATCTCACCTATCATAATGTTGACCATACAAAAGATGTGGTAGCGAATGTGCAACATTTGGCCGAGGCCGAAAATATTCAAGAGCCAGAGTTCACGCTGTTAAAAACTGCGGCTTTATTTCATGAATCAGGAATGTTGGAAACCTATAAAGAACATGAGCAAATTTCATGTCAAATGGCTGAAAAATGGTTGCCTGATTTTGAATATACTAAAGATGAAATTGCACAAATTTGCAGCCTGATCATGGCGACTAAAATGCCCCAGGCGCCTAAAAATAAACTTGAACAAATTATATGCGATGCAGACTTATATTACCTGGGCACGAATACTTTTTTGCCCAAATCAAACAGGCTTTATAAAGAATTGCGCTCAGTTGGAATTGTAAAGAACAGGAGCGAATGGAAAGAGATTGAAATTGACTTTTTAAAAAAGCAACATTATTTTACTAATAGTGCTGCCAAAAAACTTAACGTGAAACTCAAACAGAATGAAGAGAGTTTGAAAGGACAAGAGCAAACTTCGGATAAGAAGAAATATGCTTTGACAATTAATGGATGGGCTACCGATCTCATTTTTATTGTAAGCGGAGCTTTACTGGCAGCTTTTGCATTAAAAGGGTTCCTTGTGCCGAACAATTTTTTTGATGGTGGTGTTACGGGTATCTCGCTTTTAATTCATGAGATATATCACATAAACCTGGCCTATGTGATTATACTTGCTAATCTGCCATTTGTAATTATGTGTGTGTATGCAATTAATTTGAAGTATGCATTAAAAACTTTTGTTTGTATTATTTTGCTCGGCATTTGCCTGTCGCTTCCGTATCCTATTATTACACAGGATAAATTATTGATATCAATTTTTGGTGGATTCTTCCTGGGGATAGGAACAGGGCTAGCTATGAGAGCGGGCTGCGCAATTGATGGGATAGAAGTACTTGCATTATATACCTGGAAAAAAACCAGCTTTACCATTACTGAAATTATTCTTGCAATTAACATCGTCATCTTCTCCATCGCAGCATTTAAGTTCGGGATCGAAACTGCATTATACTCTATGCTTACTTATTTCACTGTTTCAAAAACGATTGACTATGTTGTTGAAGGGCTGGAAGCTTATATCGGTGTTACAATTATTTCCGGCAAAAGCGAAATTGTTAAAGACAGGCTTGTGAATGAAATGGGACGAGGCATTACAATTTATAAGGGCGAGAGAGGATACCTGCCAGGCAAGTTTGAAACCCACCAGGATGCTGATATCATTTTTACAGTTGTAACCAGGCTCGAGCTGCGAAAATTAAAAAACCTTGTGCATGAAATTGATGGGAGGGCTTTTGTGTTTGCAAGTATGATAAGAGAAGCCTCCGGCGGTATTATTAAAAGAAGACATGTGCATTAAACTATCCATACTGCCCTTCTACGTTTTCAGATTAAATATTTGCTGAGATGCTTTTTTCGCAGGGAACCATGCGGCTGTAAAGGAGATCACTATTGCTGTTGCTATTGTAATTAAGAAATCACTGAGTATAAGTTTTACGGGAAAATAGTCGATGAGGAAGGAGCTTCCGGACAGCTTTATTATTTTGAATTTTATCTGCAAAAAACAAAGAGCCAATGCTAAGATAATTCCTGCGGCAGCGCCAATTATCGCGAGTAAAAGCCCTTCACTCAGGAAGATTTTTTTAATAAGATTTTGATCGGCGCCGAGCGATTGTAAAACACTTATGTCTTTTCTCTTCTCTAACACCAGCATTGTCAAAGCCCCAATCATATTGAAAGCGGCAATAATAAGTATCAGTGTAAGCACAGCGTAAATTACCCATTTTTCAAGACGCATCGAATTATAGAGACTGGCATTTTGCTGGAATTTCGTAAGTACTTTATAACCCGGCCCAAGTTTTCTTTGCAGGTCTTCTGTAAATGTTCCAGGGTTCGCGGGATTCAATAAGGAAATTTCAAGAGCACTGTATTCATCAGGCGCATAATTCATCTGTTGTTTTACAAAGCCAAGATTTGTAATTACATATTTATTATCAAAGTCCTGTTGAATGGCAAAGCTACCGGCGGTATTGGCATTTCCTTCACTCAATGCAGCCAGGGGGTTTGAGTTTCCGGCGGATGATTTTTTAGGAAGGAAAACCGTAATTGGGAAAAGGTCTTTGTCTGATTGAACACCTATTGCATATTCTATTCCCGAGCCCAAAACCAGCTTTGGCGCATCAGTAGTTCCAACATCATAAATACCATGCAACATGTTTTGCGGTACACCGGAAACTTTTGAATAGTTATCGTCTACACCTTTTAGCAAAACAACAGTTTGTTGTTCGCCATTTTGAAGCAGCGCCTTTTCTTCCGCATCAAGAGAGATTCCTTTTACATCATTGAGTTTTCCTATTTCCTGAATTTGAGCGGGTGATAATATGATGGTTTTCCCTTTTGCTGGAACAACTTTTACATCAGAATAAAAATTAGAATAAAGTGATTGCACCAGGCCTTCAAAACCATTAAACACGCTTAGCACCAGTATCTGGCACATGGTAGAGAAAGCAATGACACCAGCCGTTACCCATGAAATAATATTAATCGCATTGGTACTTTTTTTTGCCTTAAAATATCTCCACGCGAATTTTAAATACAAGTTCTGGGAAGTTGATAGTTGAAAATTGATAGCCGGTCATTGGCCTAGGACTAACTGCTGAACTACGATCTCTTACTCAGGTTTTTCCTTTTTAATATTTTCCAGCAACTCTTCGATTTTAAAAACGTAGTCAAGCGTATCATCAATATAAAAAGTAAGCTGTGGTATGCTACGCAACTGATGCCGCATAGTATTTCCAAGCTCTCCGCGTATTTCGCTGCTCCGGTCTTTAAATTTTTCAAGTACACTTTCAGGATCCTTCACCTGGAACATACTTAGATAAATTCTTGCTTCGTAAAGATCGGGGGTTAACTTGACGGATGAAATAGAAACCATTCCCCCGTCCTGCATGTTTAGCCCCATTCTCAAAAATACTTCGTTCAGGACCTTGGATATCTCCACTGCTACCTGCTTTTGCCTTTTTCCTTCAGTCATATATTTAGCTATTGATCGTTGTAAAATTAGTTACTTTGCCATTATTAAAAATATTTGCATTTCAACAGCTTAGATGAAGAGTTTACGAGTTATTTTCCGTTATGTTTCAAAATACCCCCGTTTAATTTTTACATACTTCGGTTTCAATGTTCTTTCAAACCTGTTTTCTGTAATTTCTTTGGGCCTTCTAAGTCCTTTTTTACTCCTTATTTTCAAAAAGAAAAATACTCTCGAATCCGTTTCAGAGAACACAAGTTTTTTTTCAAAGATTAATCCTATCAATCATTTTAAGATATGGCTTTATCACTTGATTCAAACTCCGGATGGTGAAGTAAAAGCGCTTGCAATTATTTGTGTTTTGGTATTAACCGCTATTATTCTGAAAAATATATTTCTCTACCTGTCTACTTATTTTTTAACGCCTATACGCAATGTTATTATAAATGACATGCGTACCAATATGTTTAAAAAAATTCTTGCGCTTCCGGTAGGATATTTTAATGATCAGAAAAAAGGGGACATCATGAGCAGGCTCACGAACGACCTAGCCGATGTGGAGGCCTCCATTGTGAATTTTTTGGAAGTTATTTTTCGTGAGCCTGTCACCATAATCCTGTTCTTTATTTACATGATTATTCTAAGTCCTCAGCTCACGCTGTTCCTTTTACTTTTTCTACCGTTCTCGGGTTTAATCATCGGGAGAATCGGGCGATCTCTCAAAAAGCAAAGTACACGTGTACAGGAAAAGCTTGGAACTATTCTATCAACAATAGATGAGACTTTAGGCGGTATTCGCATCATCAAAGGATTCAATGCCGAGAAGAAGCAATTTAAAAAATTCACGACTCAAAATGATGAGCTCTTTACGATAAAGAATCGCGCTAACCGAAGACGGGATCTCGCCTCTCCCGTAAGTGAGACTCTTGGAATTGCAGCGGTAGTATGTGTTCTTTGGTATGGCGGCAGGCTTGTTTTGCAAAATACATTCCTGGATCCCGGGGATTTTTTGGCTTATATAGTTATTTTCTCGCAGGTAATTCAACCCCTGAAATCATTGTCTTCGGCATCATATAACATTCGCAAGGGCTCAGCAAGTGTTGAGCGTATAGAAGATTTATTGCATGAAAAGGAGTCTATTGTTGAAATAAAAAATCCTAAAAAACTCCTGGCCTTCGAAGACTGCATTGAGTTTAAAAATGTTTCTTTTTTTTATGAAGATAAAGTCACCCTGGAAAATATAAATCTAAAAATACAAAAGGGAAAGACCATCGCATTGGTAGGTTCTTCGGGAGCCGGCAAAAGCACGTTAGTTGATCTTGTGCCCCGCTTTCATGATGTGGGATCGGGAGAGCTCCTTATTGATGGTATAAATATTAAAGAATATTCACTTGAATCTTTACGAAGCCAAATGGGAATTGTAACCCAGGAAGCCATACTTTTTAATGACTCCATTTCTAATAATATTGCACTGGGCATGGACAACGCAACCGAAGAAGAAATAACAGAAGCGGCAAAAATTGCCAATGCGCACAATTTTATTGTGAATAAAGAAGAAGGGTACGAAACAAATATTGGCGAGCGTGGCAATAAATTAAGTGGCGGAGAGAAACAAAGAGCGACTATAGCAAGAGCCGTTTTAAAAAATCCTCCCATCTTGATTTTAGATGAAGCGACATCTTCTCTCGATACCGAAAGTGAAAGGCTCGTGCAAGATGCCATCAATAATCTTATGAGCAATCGCACCAGTATTGTAATCGCTCATCGCTTAAGTACGATAAGGCATGCAGATGAAATCATCGTATTGCAAAAAGGTAAAATAGTGGAAAGAGGAACCCACGATAATCTTATGGGAAATGATGGTTTCTATAAAAAGCTCGTGATGATGCAGGAAGTTAGGTAAATCAGGACTTGATATTTTCTTCAATTAAACCAATGCAATTACCAAAGGGATCCTGGACCGTGGCTACTTTAATACCTTCGCCAACAGCAGTAACAGGGCTTATTATTTTTGCGTCGTGCTTTGTAAAAATCCTTACGCTTTCTTCCATATCATCTACCAGCCAATAAGCAACAGATTGTGTACCGCCTTTCACTTCGTCCGTCGCAGGATCAAGCCCGAGTTCGCAACCATAAATGTTGAACCCTACATAATAGTCTTCAACGAAATAAGGCTTTATACCAGTAACGAGTGTGTACCATTCTGTAGCTTTTTGCAAGTCATTTACATGATAAATGACGGTTCTCAGTTTTCTTAGCATAGTTAAAAAGTTAAGCAAAAAAAAAGAGAACTAAATTAATAGTTCCCTTTTAAAAAATATAATTAAGTTCTTTTATTTTGAGATTCCCATTTTTGCTTCTATAGATAAAGTAGCATGCGGTACTGCTCTCAGACGGGCTTTATCAATAAGTTTTCCGGTCACTCTGCAAATACCATACGTTTTGTTTTCTATGCGCATCATGGCTTTTTCAAGATGATCTATAAAAGTGATCTGGCGGCTCGCCATTTGGCTAAGCTGCTCTCTTTCCATACTCAGGCTGCCATCTTCCATTGTCATGTAACGATTATCGGTGTCGTCGCCACCCATTTCATCTTTACGGGTAATAAGTCCCTGTAAATAGCCGAGTTCTTTTTTTGCAGTTTCTAATTTTCTTGTAATAAGATCTCTGAATTCTATTAGTTCATTGTCACTATATCTCATGCTTGGTCCATTATTTTCTTCTGGTACCTGGTCCAGTACCGATTTTACAAATTGCGGTTCATACTTTCGTGATTTCTCAGTGGTAGTCTTCGGCATCACGAAAGGTTTTTTTGTTTTTTTCGCTTCGTGGTCTTTCGCGGAAGTCTTTGCTGCTGCGGTCTTTAACTTTTGCTGATGCTCACCTCCGTTCAAGGTTGCAGGTTTATCAACAGGTTTTACCTGTTTTGCAGGAGTTTCTATTATCTTTTTACTTATAGGTACAGATGCCTTTTTTTCCTTTCCGGTTGATTTAGGAACAGGAGCTTTTTTCGTATTGGCCAAATTTTTTGGTGCTGCTTTTTTAGCAACCGGCTTAGCAGCTTTTTTAGCAGGTGCAGGTTTTGAAATAGGTTTAGCTGCTTTTTTTGCAGGCGCTTTTTTTGGTGCTGTTTGTTTTTTAACAGGTGCTGCTTTCTTTGCTACCACTTTTTTCTTTGCCACGGGTTTACTGGCTACAGGTTTTTTAGGAGCTGCTTTTTTAACAGGTTTTTTTAAAGCACCAGCAGGAGCTTTTTTACCTTGAGCTGCATTTTTTTTAGCTGCCGCCGGTTTCTTTGAAGCCGGTATTGACTTTTGTTTCTGTTTAGCCATACTAATTTTCCTTTTTGGTTACCATCACTGTTAAAGAGTCATTATTTACTTCAATTGAAGTGCCATCTGCAATTTCTTTTACAAATTCCAGCGTATCTGCTAAAATTTCGGCGCAAATATAGTTATTAAATTCAGTAATTGCAGCCTTTGTACCGCGGTCATCTGCCACTTTTACAACAATTTTGTCAGTAAGGTCAAAATTCTTTTCTTTCCTTATATTTTGAATTCTGTTTACAAACTCCCGCGCAAAACCCTCATTTTTTAAACCGGCGGTAAGTTCAACATCAAGTGCTATGGTAAGGTTTCCTTTTATAGCAATTTCAAACCCCTGTATCTCATTTGTTGAAACTTCAATGTCTTCGTATGAAATATATATAGGGTCCTCTCTTTCAGCTTTATAATCAGGGTTCAAGAGAAAATGTTCCTGCTGAATTTTCCCGATTTCCGTGTCGGTTAATCCCTGTATTTTTTCTGCCGCCCACTTCATTTTAGAACCAAGTTTCTTACCGAGAGTTTTAAAATTAGCTTTCGCTTTTTTCTTGATAAAATTATTATCGGCCGGTAAAAGCTCAACTTCTTTAATGTTAGTTTCCGACTTGACTATGTCTTCGATCTTCTTAATCTTTAGTTCCATGGCCGGGTCATTTGCAGGAATTATAACTTTTTGCAGAGGTTGCCTTACCTTAATATTAACTTTTTTGCGAAGCGATAAGATCAGGGAAGATATATCCTGCGCCATTTCCATTCGTTCTTCAAGGTCTTTATCAATCAGCGTATTATCGGCCTTTGGAAATAATGTATGGTGTACAGATTCATTTGGAAACTGCTGCGTTACATTATTCAGATTGATAAACAGCCAATCCGCGAAAAAAGGAGCAATAGGAGCAATAAGCCTGCTTATTACTTGCATGCACTCATATAGCGTTTGATAAGCGCATATTTTATCCTTTTCATATTCACCCTTCCAGAACCTGCGGCGGCAAAGTCTTACATACCAATTACTTAATAGTGAATCAACAAAAGTTTCAACTGCCCTGCCAGCTTGGGTTGGTTCATATTCATCCAGGTTCTTATTTACGGTTTCTATCAGCGAGTTTAGCGTGGAAATAATCCATTGATCAATTTCCGGCCGCTCGCTTACAGGAATATACTTTTCTTCGAAAGTAAAACCATCCACATTTGCATATAGGGCAAAAAACTGGTAGGTGTTATATAAGGTGCCAAAAAATTTGCGCTGTACTTCTTTTATTCCCTCTATGTCAAATTTCAAACTGTCCCATGGTGAAGCATTTGTAATAAGATACCACCTCGTCGCATCAGGGCCGAAAAGTTCAAGTGTTTCAAACGGATCAATCACATTACCGATTCTCTTGCTCATTTTATTGCCGCTCTTATCGAGAACCAGGCCATTGCTTATAACCGTTTTATAAGCGACGCTATCAAATAACAAAGCACCCAGTACATGTAAGGTATAAAACCATCCGCGTGTCTGATCAACACCTTCTGCTATAAAATCTGCAGGAAAGTTTTTTTCAAATTGCTCTTTATTTTCAAATGGAAAATGCCATTGGGCATAAGGCATGGCACCGCTGTCGAACCATACGTCTATAAGATCTGGAACACGCTTCATTGGTTTACCGTTTTTGGACACCAATACAATATCATCGACAAAAGGCTTATGCAGATCGGAAGTAAGTTTTTCTATAAAGCCTGTCTCTCCGGAGGTACTTTTTTCATCCGTAGCAACTTTTATAATTCCCGCCGCAATGGAACGCTCAATTTCCTGTTTAAGTTCGTCAATAGATCCGATGCATTTTTCTTCGTCACCATCTTCCGTACGCCAAACCGGCAAAGGTGTTCCCCAAAAGCGGCTCCGGCTCAGGTTCCAGTCAACCATGTTTTCCAGCCAGTTACCAAAACGGCCTGTACCTGTGGAAGCAGGCTTCCAGTTAATAGTATTATTCAACTCTATCATCCTCTCTTTACGGGCGGTTGTTTTTATAAACCAGGCATCAAGCGGATAATAAATTATGGGTTTATCGGTGCGCCAACAATGCGGATAATTGTGCTCGTACTTCTCCACTTTAAAGGCCCTGTTTTCTTTTTTCAACTTTACCGATATGTCCACATTCACGTCTTCATAGTGCGGATCATCTTTATAATTTTTTACAAAACGGCCGCTAAATTCACCTACACCATCCACAAATTTCCCTTCCTTATCAACAAGAGTTAGAATGCCGAGATTATTTTTTTTGCCTGCTTTAAAATCATCTGCGCCAAAAGCCGGAGCTGTATGAACGATACCCGTACCATCTTCGGTAGTGACGAAATCGCCGGTTATTACTTTAAATGGTCTTGGCACCGGGAGATATTTCGGTGATTTTTTCTAAAGTATTTGCTTCAGACGGTAAAAGCTGTTCATACTCACATCCTTCGATTTCAGAGCCTTTAAATGTAAGCAGCGTTTTGTAGGGTAACTGCTTCTTTTTTATAAGGATGTCGAATTCAGATTTTAATGCACCTGCGTTTTGTTCTATAATATCTTCATCGGAGCCTTTGTCGAGCCAGTTTATTAATGCTGCATACAATTCGGTATTATTTCCTTCTATCCATTCATCAAGGTGCTCGGGGAAATATTTATGCAATAAATTTTTTGCCAAAATAACTGCGCAGGGTTTACCGCTATAAGGGTTGAAAGTGCGGACAAGTAGATACTCAATATTTGGCCCGACTGTTAGTCCCAGGTTTGAGGGAAGTGTCCACGGGGTGGTGGTCCAGGCGAGAAAAAACAAATCATCCGTTTGGGCTGCATCGAATAAGTTTTGTGACTTCTCATTTTTTACTCCCTTAAACATTGCGATAACGCTCGTGTCCTTTACATCTTTATACGTACCCGGTTGGTTTAACTCGTGCGAGCTCAATCCAGTTCCTGCTGCAGGTGAGTAAGGCTGAATACTTACATCCTCGTATAAAAGATCTTTATTGTACAATTCTTTTAAACACCACCATAATGTTTCGATGTAATTATTTTCGAAGGTGATGTATGGATTATCAAGGTCAACCCAGTAGCCCATTTTTTGAGTTAATTCATCCCATTTATCTTTGAATTTAAGTACTTCCCTGCGGCAGGTTGCATTATATTCTTCTACTGTTATTTTCTTTCCTATATCTTCTTTAGTAATACCAAGCGACTTTTCTACGCCTAATTCGATCGGTAAACCATGGGTGTCCCACCCTCCTTTGCGCTGAACCTGGAAACCCTGCATGGTTTTATATCTGCATACAAGATCTTTAAGTGTTCGGGAGATTACGTGATGAATTCCGGGCATTCCATTCGCACTTGGCGGCCCCTCGTAAAAAACGAAATGAGGTGAACCTTCCCGAATAGAAATGCTCTTTTCAAAGGCTTCATTTTTGTTCCATTTTTCGAGGAATTCCGAAGCTATTTGCGTAAGATTCAACTGTTTATACTCTCTGTATTTTTGCTTCATTTGATCACGCATTCGATTATAGTAAAAAAAGGATGCAAAGGTATGAATTAAGAGAGTATATAACTACGGGAAACCGCTTTGTGGAGCATGATACCCAGATTCGTCCCGATAGAGATGTGAATTGTCAACTATTCCCCATTTAATGCAGAGTATTTCGTTGCAAATAACAGAAACTTATAGTAAATAAGCCATATCCGTGAAAAGATACCCTTTCATAATGGACCGGACTTCCTTTGGCATAGTATTAGAAATACTCAACTCAACAATTAATATACTCCCTGTGAGTGTGTAATGGCCGTTGCTAACGGAAAAACCCTGGTAATACTTCTGAAAATGCTTACAATTCTTATTTAAGTATTGGACAGATAATTTTAAAAAAAAATCTTACTGGTATAGAATTTTATTGGGGAGGGTGAAGGATTTATTTCTTCACCCTATTTTTTTGAGCTACCGTTGAATTTAGCAACACGATTAATCGAAATCAAAATCCTCCAGAACCGAACATGTTTTATCGAGGTCGGCGGAAGTTAATGCATTGCTTAAGAACCAGCTTTCGTATGCGGACGGTGGTAAGTAGATTCCATTTTCAAGCATGTGATGAAAAAGCTTATTAAACATTGGGATATTAGAACCAGATGCAGATTCAAAATCAATAACATCATCATCTGAGAAGTGAAGGCTCATCATGCTCCCGATTTGATTGATACGATGTGGGATTGACTTTCGGCTGAGGATGTTATGCATTTCATCCCCCAAATATTTGGTTTTCTTATCAAGGCTTTCATAAATGGTTGAATCATTTTTTAAATAGCTCAGCATTGTGAATCCTGCAATCATTGCGATGGGATTTCCACTCAATGTGCCAGCCTGGTAAACATTTCCCAACGGTGCAATGTGCTGCATGATTACTTTTTTTCCTCCAAATGCGCCAACCGGTAACCCGCCTCCGATTACTTTTCCAAAAGTAACCAGGTCCGCATCAATGTGTAATTTTTGCTGGGCACCGCCCGCTGCTAATCTAAAGCCGGTCATTACTTCATCGAAAATCAAAAGGATATTTTCATCAGTGCAGATTTTTCTCAAACCTTCCAAAAATCCTGGTTGCGGCAGTATGCATCCCATATTTCCTCCGACAGGTTCAATAATGATTGCGGCTATTTCTCCTTTATTTTCTTTCACAAGTTCGGCTACCGCATCCAGGTTATTATAAGGGGCTGTAAGTGTATCTGCAGATACGCCTGAAGTAATACCCGGAACAGTTTGAATATTTAATGTGGCAACACCGCTTCCTGCTTTTACTAAAAAACAATCTGCGTGGCCATGATAGCAACCTTCAAACTTTATGAACTTGTTTCTTCCGGTATATCCTCTTGCCAATCTCAATGCGCTCATGCATGCTTCGGTGCCACTGCTTACCATCCTCACCAGGTCAATATTTGGCGCCATTGATTTAATAAGTTCGGCGATATCTATTTCTAATTCGGTAGGCGCGCCAAAAGAGGTCGAGCATTCAGCTTTTTCCCGGATGGCTTTCACAACCGGTTCGTATGCATGGCCAAGAATCATTGGCCCCCATGAATTGATATAATCTATATACTGATTTCCATCTTCGTCGTAGAGATATGCTCCCTTTGCAGATTTAATGAATATAGGAGTACCGCCAACGCTTTTAAAGGCCCTCACGGGAGAATTTACACCACCGGGGATTGATTGTTGGGCTCTCTCAAAAAGTTGCTGGCTGCGATTGCTTGTGTAGGCCATGAATTGGAATTAGGTCGTGAAAATTGATTTGAAATAGTAAAAGAATAAAATTATTTCATACGAAGAATTACGATAACAATTTTACCGCATCCTTTGCAAAATAGGTAGCAATCAAATCTGCCCCTGCTCTTTTTATAGAAGTTAAGCTCTCAAGAATTGCTTTCTCTTCATTTATCCATCCCATTTTTGCTGCAGCTTTTATCATAGCGTATTCACCACTCACGTGGTAAGCACTCACGGGTATGGTTACCGCATTTTTTACTTCTCTTATAATATCAAGATAAGCCATAGCCGGTTTTACCATTACAATATCTGCTCCTTCGTCCTCATCAATCTCTGCTTCTTTTATTGCTTCAATGCGATTGGCATAATCCATCTGGTATGTTTTTTTATCACCAAAGCCGGGAGCAGAATCCAGGGCGTCTCTAAAGGGGCCATAAAAACAGGAAGCATATTTTGCACTATAAGCCATAATTCCTGTTTTGGTAAAATTGTTTTTTTCCAATGCTTCGCGGATAGCACCAATGCGGCCATCCATCATATCGCTTGGAGCAACAAAATCAGCGCCGGCCTGTAGCATGACTTACACTCATTTTTACCAGCGCTTCAACAGTGGGGTCATTTACTATTTCACCGTCTTCAACAATACCATCATGCCCGATAAGAAGAATAAGGATCAAGCGCAACGTCAGTCATAACAATCATTTCAGGAACTGCATCTTTAATGGCTTTTATACTTCGTTGCATTAAGCCGTCAGGGTTCCAGGCCTCTTTTCCGGTGTTATCTTTTAGTTCATCTGGCGCCTTTATGAATAGCAAAATGCTTTTGATTCCCATACTCCACAATTCTTTCACTTCTTTCAATGTGCCATCTATCGAGCGCCGGTAGTATCCCGGCATTGAAGGAATTTCAAAAGCTACATTATCACCTTCGTCAATAAAAAGCGGAGCGATAAAATCATTGGGTGTTAAAGCTGTCTCAGCGACCATGCTTCTGATAGCAGCTGATTGTCTTAGGATTCTGTTTCTTCTTTGTAAATACATGTTGTTATTTGAAAATGCAAAATTAAGAATTGGCAATTAAGCCCATTCTCTCGGCTGCAAGCAGGCCTGCAGTATTTTATCCTCCTCACTTCCCTGGTTGTGGCTCAAAATTATATTCAAATCTTACAGTTGGCGGCAGGCTCATTAAAATACTTTCCGTTCTTCCATTTGTTTTTAAACCAAATAATGTCCCACTGTCATGAATCAAATTGAACTCGATATATCTTCCTCTTCTTATTTCCTGCCATTGTTTTCTGCGTTCATTGTAAGTTGTATTCTTTCTTTTTTCAACGATTGGAATATAAGATGTAATAAAAGTATTCCCCACATTTTTTTGCCAGGAAAGTCATCCAAAAATTTACATCGTGGTTCTCGTTTCGGCCGTTCAGGTGATCATAAAAAATTCCACCAATCCACGCCGCTCTTCATTCCTATGCCAATTCACAAAATAATTCATCACAATCTTTTTTAAATTTTGGATATAAAGAAGTGTCAAATTCATCACATGCATTTTTTATAATTTGGTGAAAATATCTCGCATCTTCCTCAATTAAATAATAAGGAGTAAGATCCGTTCCACCACCAAACCATCGATCAATTACTTTCCGTCGGATTCATCGTACAATTCAAACATGCGATAGTTGCAATGTACCGTTGGCACGAAAGGATTTACCGGGTGAATTACCAGGACTTATACCCGCAAGCAAACCATTTCGTTCCTTCAATTTTTAATTGTGTCTTCATCGCCTCTGTTACTTCTCCAAACACCATTGAAGTATTTACGCCACCTTTTTCAAAAACATTTCCATTCTGCGATTACCCTTGTTTTGCCACCGCCCCCTTACCTTCGTCCTCTTTCCCATTTATCTTTTATAAATTTCGCCTTGCCATCACATCTTCCAATGCCTTACAGATGCGGTTCTGCAGGTCTTCAATAAATAATCATCCATGTTCCTCTAAACTCTTTTACAGCCGTTTTGTAAAACATGATCTGACATGATACATTTGTCGATTAAGCTACATGTCTTCCTGAACATATTCCTTCACCGCATCTACAAAAGCTTTCGCATTATCAACAGGAACATTCGGCGTAATACCATGACCAAGGTTCGCAATATAATTCTGTGGACCAAAATCATCTATCATTTTCTTCACTTCTTTTTTAATCATGGGAATGGGCGCTAATAATTTTGCAGGATCGAAATTTCCCTGCAACGTTATTTTATTTCCTGTTAGTTCTCTTGCATATTGGGGTGTGATACACCAATCTAAGCCAAGGCCAGCAGCGCTGCTTTCACTAAGATCTTTTAGCGCATACCAGCTTCCCTTTGGAAATAGTATTACAGGAGCAATATCCTTTAAAGCATAAGCAATTTGTAATAAATATGGCTGGGCTATAAGTTTAAAATCAGCCGGACTTAGACATCCGCTCCAACTGTCGAAGACCTGCAATACATCGGCACCAGCCCTGGCCTGTGCTTTTAAATATTTGATAGTCGTGTCGGTAATTTTTTGTAGCAAGCTATGAGTCATCTCCGGCTCGGTGAAACAAAACTGTTTGGCTTTATCCCATGTCTTACTTCCTTTGCCTTCTATCATGTAACACAGGATGGTAAACGGAGCACCGGCAAAGCCAATCAGGGGAACACGTCCGTTCAATTCCTTTTTTGTAAGCGATAATGCACTTGTTACATAACTCAATTTTTCTTCTACGCCATCGGCAGTTAATACGTCAATATCTTTTTGTGTCTTAATAACATTGGGCAACGAAGGGCCTTTTCCTTCCTCCATTAAAACTTCCAGGCCCATTGCCTGTGGGATAACAAGAATATCGGAAAAAATAATTGCTGCATCCACACCTACCTGGTCAATTGGCTGTAACGTAATTTGTGTGGCGAGCTCCGGCGTTTGTACGCGGGTAAAAAAATCATATTTATCCCTTAGCTTAATATAGTCGGGTAAATACCTTCCTGCTTGCCTCATCATCCATACCGGAGGCCTTTCCACTCTCTCCTTTTTTAAGGCTCTTAATAATAAGTCGTTCTTTAAAACTTGCATCTAAGAAATTTGAGTTTTGCTGAAAAAATTAATAGCCTGGAAAACTAAATTTTTTTTCCCGGGTAAATCAGCAATAATAACATGTTGTTGGGTAAAAGGTTTCAGCGCTTTTGCGGTTGTACTTCCGATTGCAAAAAATTTTGTGTCCGGAGGAATAGAATTTTTTAGGAAAAAGCTTTGGACCGCACTCGGACTAAAAAATAATATGCCGTCATATTTTCTTGAAATTACCTGCGGCGTTTCGATTGTTTTATAAACAACTATTTCTTCAATCTGAATATTGTTTTCTTTTAGAATCTCTGGCAATTCATCCCGCCGTTGATCTCCGCAAAAAAAATACACTTTTTTTACCTTCAGGTCGTTCGAAATATTCTCTGCCAATTGTGAAGCATCATACGCTGTACCGGCTATATTTTCTTTTCCAAAAAAATTCTCCGCCAATTGTTTAGTGGTATTGCCGATGCAAAATATTTTCCATAACGAGTTTGGCGAAATAAATCTTCTTACAGCTTCTACGGCATTCATACTTGTAAAAACGGCATTAATATTTTCGCCCGAAAGCTGTTCTATTTTTTTTGCAGTGCCTGGGTCAATTATTTCTTCTGTATCTATAAATGAAATCTCATCAATTACTATATCGTGCAAAGCTGCTTCGTCAATTAAAGCTTTTCCTACAGGTCGGGTGCTCAATATATGTACGTTATTTTTTTGCATTCTTTATCTCTTCAATTATTTTTTGCACGGCACCATTTTGCAATAATTCATTTCCCACTTTATATCCAAGTTTTGACGCGTCTTTATACGCACTTTGTTTTTCTATTTCAATTAACTGCTTTCCATCGGTGCTGCAAATACTTCCTTTGAATACAATTTTTTGATCTTTCACCAGCGCCAGCGCACTTATTGGTGTAGAACAACCACCCGACAATACTCTCAAAAAATCTCTTTCAATTTTTGTGCAAATGGAGGTATCAGAATGATTCAACATATTACAAATCTCGTCTGAATAAGTATCATCTTCTCTGCAGACAACCACGATAGCTCCCTGTGCCGGTGCCGGTAACATCCAATCCAGATCAACCGAATTCCCGGGACGAAGCCCAATGCGCTCCAGGCCTGCAGCCGCAAAGATGGCTCCGTTCCAGTTATTTTCCTCTACTTTTCTTAAGCGGGTGTTTACATTGCCTCTTAGATTTTCTATGGAATGGCTTGCATAACGGTGAAGCCACTGCGCCATGCGGCGAATACTGCTGGTAGCAATTGTTGCCGTACCATTTTTATCTTCTAAAAATGAACAATCATTTTTATAAACGATAATATCCTTAAAAGAGGCTCTTTCTAAAACTGCTGCTATCTTAATACCCGTGGCAAGCATCGTGGGAACATCTTTCATGGAATGAACAGCAATGTCTATTCGCCTATTCAACAAGGCAGCATCAAGGGCTTTGGTAAAAATCCCCTGTACGCCTAATTCGTAGAGCGGAGTAATCGTATCAATGTCACCCTCGCTTTTTATGTAAACAAGTTCCGATGCATTATTATGTTTATGGAGTAAACTTTGAACGAGACTAGCCTGCCACACAGCCAACTGACTTTCACGGGTTCCTATCTTAACTACCTTTTTCAATTCATGTGAAGGTAACTGCTTAAAGCATTAATATACTGGCAACCCTTATTATTTTGATGGTGTAATTGAATGGCTAATGACGATATTGTCTTATGAATTTTTTCTTCACTATACTCATCATTAAAATGACCTTCATTTAATTTGTGAAGCTGTTCTTTTATTTTACGCAGGAGAGGGCTATTAGAATGCCGGCGATACCATTCCATCGTATCCTCCATGGTTGATTCTATAATTGATAATGCTTTCGGAATCTCGGTTTGCCTTAACAAAATTGTTTTATCGAGGATCACGGAAATTTCATCTACGTTTAACAGGTCTACACCATTTAAATTCTTTACGGCCGGATCTACGTTTTGGGGCACGGAGAGATCAAGAATTAACCTGGCTTTTTGATTTTTGAAAAAGGCAGGATGAACAGTATATTGATCTGCGGTAGAGCTTACGATAATAATATCGGCACTATTAGCAGCCTGCTCCAGGTCTTTATATGGAATAAACGTGGCATTGCATTCTTTCGAAAGCTCTAATGCTTTTATATCAGTGCGATTTGTAAAAAATAATGCTGATTCGGGTAAATAATTCTGAAGATTTTTGCCAATGTGATGCCCAAATTTTCCGGTGCCAATCAGCAGTATCTTCTTGCCGGCAACATCAGGAATTCTTTCTTTTATTATTTCAATAGCCGCGTAAGAAACTGAAACCGTACCCGAACTGAGCCGGGTTTTAGTTTTTATCTCTTTGGAAGACCTGAGCGCAAAATTGACCACTCTTTCCATGAAAGTATTTAAGCAATGGTGCGACTTGGAAATTTTTGCCGCCTGCTTCAACTGCGACAATATTTCATAATCTCCTATTATTTGTGAATCCAGCCCTGCAGCAACTTTGTACAAATGTTCGATCGCAGCGGAGCCCTGGTAAATATATCCATGCTCAAGAAACTCCTGCATATTACCGTGAGTATGTATGCATAGCATTTCTATAAGCTCATGCGGATGATCACATATACCATAGATTTCAGTTCTGTTACAAGTGGATAGCACCATGCAGGCGGGGAACCTCTTCGCAACCGCCTGCTCCATTAATAAGATAGATTGCTCCGGTAAAAGCGAAAATTTACCGCGAATGCTTATATCGCTTTTACGATAATTAATGCCTGCTACGCAAAAATTGTTTAGGAAGTTATGTTCAGTTTGTACTACTATCATGAAGTGTTGCAAAAATATTTTGATGCGGTACCGGAAATGTCATACAAATGTCATAAATACTGCTTTCAAAATTATGTTTAAGGTAAAATGTTATTTAAAAATTTTTAAACAAAAGAAAGACTAACAAGGTAAATAGGTTATGAGTATAGTCATTTGTGTAACTGATTATAATCACTAAGTTCCAAGATATTAAGCGTAACCATTCCATAATAGGTTGCTTTCATTTTCAAATAACATGACCGGGACCTCAAGAATTATAGACTGGCCGCCACGCTTTAATTTTTAACCGGCTTACATTTGCAAATATTTTAAAAAAATTGAATGATTAAAAAAGGCATTTTATTAATGAATCTTGGTTCACCTGATTCGACCGAGGTTCCTGATGTAAGGAAATACCTTAATGAATTTTTGATGGACGAAAAGGTCATTGATAAATCATGGCTCGTGCGGGCTTTGTTGGTTAAGGGCATAATCGTTCCTTTCAGGGCGCCAAAATCTGCTGAGGCTTATAAAACTATATGGACAGAAAACGGTTCCCCTTTGGTCGTTTTAACCACGCAATTACAGGCCGCTTTACAAACTAAAATTGAGGAACCGGTAGAAATAGCGATGCGTTATGGTAGTCCTGATCCAAAAACAGCATTTGATGCTTTATTAAAACGGGCCCCGGGTATCGAAGAAGTAATTGCGGTTCCGCTTTATCCCCATTATGCTATGTCGAGTTATGAAACTGCAGTAGAATATGCCCGGCAAATTCATGAAAAAAATAAGTATGCGTTTAGACTAACTTTCATTGAGCCATTTTACAACGAGACAAATTATATAAATGCACTTTCGGAAGTTTTCAGGCCGTTTATTCAACAGGACTATGATCACCTTTTGTTCAGCTATCATGGCGTGCCCGGGCGGCACATTCGTAACAGCGATATTACAGGATGCCATTGCCTGAAGGTTGAAAATTGTTGCGAGATCGCTTCGCCTGCCCACGCTCATTGCTACCGGCACCAGGTTCTTACAACCACACGATTGGTTACCGAAAGATTAAATATTCCTAATGAAAAATATAGCGTTTCCTTTCAATCAAGATTGGGAAAAGGATGGCTTACCCCATTCACAGATATAAGATTACAGGAAATGCCTGCAGAAGGAATAAAAAAACTATTGATCGTTTGTCCTGCCTTCGTAAGTGATTGCCTGGAGACATTGGAAGAAATAAAAATCCGGGGTAGAGAAATATTTATGGGAGCAGGTGGAGAATCATTTGAAATGATACCTTGTCTTAATACAAATCCTTTTTGGGTAGATACATTGGCGGGCTATGTTTCATGAAAAATCTATTACGGGAATATTTTCATAAAACTTTAAAATTCATAATTAGAATAACTTCACAGAATGTATTTCTACATTAAAGCCTTACATATCATTTTTGTGGTTACCTGGTTTGCCGGATTGTTTTACATGGTAAGACTTTTTGTATACAGTGCGGAAGCAAATGCTAAATCTGAACCAGAAAAAAGTATTTTATTAAACCAGTTTGGTATTATGCAAAAAAGGCTGTGGTATGGAATCACCTGGCCTTCTGCAATTCTTACCTTAATTTTTGGAACCTGGATCGGAATATTATACAGCAGTTTACCTGCATGGCTTTTAATAAAACTTTTATTTGTGCTTGGTCTTTTTATATATCACCTAAGCCTCAATACCATTTTTCGTCAGCAACAAAAGCTTGACTTTCGCTGGTCTTCACAGAAATTAAGAATTTGGAACGAAGTTGCCACGATTTTCTTAATTGCCATAGTAATGCTTGCTGTAGTGAAACAATTACTTAGTGTTGTTTGGGGAATTGCCGTACTTATTGCATTTTCAATCGCGCTAATGATCGCTATAAAGATCTATAAGCGATATCGTAAAAGTTAGTTTGGAATTCCAAAAAAATTCGGAAGCAATTAATGGAAAAGCAATTCACATGGCTTAAGACCTGTATGCTTTTTAAAAGCAGTGGAAAAATGGGATATAGAAGAATAACCCAAAAGTGCTGAAACATCTGTAACACTCAATCCTTTTTCGTATAAAAGATATTTCGCATGCTCCATGCGCTGGCTTTGAAAGAAATCAAATATTGTAGTACCATATAATTCTTTGAAACCCTTCTTTAAATAGCATTCATTTATAGCGGCTTTCCTGCTTAACTCCCTTATCGTCAACGGTTCACTTATATGCTGTAAAAGTATCTCCCTGGCCAATGCAATTTTCTCACGATCTGCTTCATTAGCTAAAAATTTACACGTAAATGAATCTTCGCTTTCACCAGCCATACATTCCATGCTATATAATAGCAGCATTTGTGTCTGTGCATTTATAAAAATGTTTTCAAAACTATCAGAATAGGAATGATTCAACAACGCATCGAGTACCGTTCTGGTTCTGCTGCAAAGAGACAGGGTTTTAGTAAAGGAAGAAGTATGCCTGAAGTGCAATATATCCTCTGAGAATGTAGTTGTTTTAACACCGTTCAAGAATTGCGAAAGGTGGTCGGAATTAAAACGGAAACTTGCGACATCCACGGTTTCTATTATTTCCTCGCAATTATGTGAGAGCGAATGTTTACAAAAGTTGCACTCTGCATCCTTTTGTTTGCAATAGCGGTTACCGGAAATGCAGAAAACAAGCTCCAGGTTCGGTTCTTTATTCTCTTCGCTCTTATAGTTATAGGCCAGCATACCCGTGTCCTCAAAAGTCATTTGAGGATGCTTACGGTATCTTTTTATCAGGTATTGGACCGTACCGGGAATCGTTTGGGATTTTTCCTGTACGAGCTCCATTTCCCCCTGCATCACAGGATGATTCAATGCAACTGATAATATATTTTGCGGCAATTCCATTTTTAAAATATTTGCAAAGATAAGGCTAACTGGCTAAAAGCCGAAGCTATAAAAATGCAAAAATGAAGTAGCTAATCACATTGTTATTCATTCCTTGCTTTTTGTTATATTTGGTATGCTATGAAATCAATAGAAAACAATAAAACCTACACCGCTCAGGAATATTTTTTATTAGAGGAATCCGGCGAGGTAAGGCATGAGTTTTTAAATGGAAATCTTATAGAAATGTCAGGAGCATCAAGAGAGCATCACAAAATTTGCAAAAACTTATTAAGATTATTGGAAAATTTATTGAACGGAACAGGCTACGAAGTTTACATGGAAAATATGAAAGTGAAAATTGAAAATGAAGATCAATATTACTACCCCGATATTTTTATTACAAAAGAACCGGAAACAGAAGAGAACAGGTACGTTCAGTTTCAGCCCGAAATAATCGTTGAAGTGCTTAGCGAAACAACCCGAACAAAAGACTTAGCGGACAAATTTATTCAATATCGTAAAATAAGCTCTTTAAATTACTATTTGGCCGTTGAACCCCTGAAGTGCCTCGTACTGTGCAATAGCAAGGACGAAAAAGGAGATTGGGAAACGGCTTCTTATACAAGATCTGAAGAAATAATTCACCTCCCGCTTCTGAGTATTAGCCTTCCCCTTGAGGAAATTTATAACCCCTGACAGCTTTCCTTTTTTTATGATAATTACCCGATAATTTATCTTGAAAATTCCGACATATTTACCTTTATTATCAGATGCTTTTTGTGTGAAACTCCCTGTGCTTTTTACCCCTTATTATTCGTACCTTTGCGCGATTATAAATTTCAAACACAAACAGCGATTATTCTCTCAATATGACAGCAGAAACAGCCGAAGTTATTCCACAGAAAATAGATGGTTACGGAGCAGATAGTATACAAGTCCTTGAAGGGTTGGAAGCCGTGCGAAAGCGCCCTGCAATGTACATTGGGGATGTAGGAAATAAGGGTCTTCACCATCTTGTATACGAAGTTGTAGATAACTCAATTGACGAAGCTTTAGCAGGCTATTGCAGCAATATTGTTGTTACCATTAATGAAGATAATTCCATCACTGTAACTGATGATGGCCGTGGCATTCCTACCGGGATTATGAAAAAGGAAAATCGCAGTGCACTCGAAGTGGTTATGACTGTACTGCATGCTGGAGGAAAATTTGATAAAAACACCTATAAGGTAAGTGGCGGCCTTCATGGTGTGGGCGTGAGTTGTGTAAATGCATTAAGTACCAAGTTTCATGTAACCGTAAACCGGGACGGAAAGGTTTTTGAACAGGAATACGCAAAAGGAATTCCCCAATATAAAGTACGTGAAATTGGAGACAGCACCACCACAGGTACTGCCATACAATTCTGGCCAGACACTTCGATCTTTATCGTATCTGAATACAACAGGGAAATCCTGGAAGGGAGACTGAGGGAATTGTCATTTTTGAATAAAAAAATTAAGATTATCCTTAATGACCTTCGGGAAAAGGACGACGACGGAAAAACCTACAGTAAAACTTTTTACAGTGACGGCGGTATAGTAGAATTTGTCGAGTTGATAGATAAGAATGGCAACCGCCAGCCTCTTCTTCCCACGGTGATTTACTGCGACGGGCATGATGAAGCAAGTAACGTGGCCGTAGAGGTAGCCATGATTTATAATACGGGATACCAGGAGCATTTATTTAGTTATGTAAACAATATTAATACTATTGAAGGGGGCACGCATGTATCAGGCTTCCGTCGCTCTATTACAAGGGTATTTAAAAGCTATGGCGAAAAGGAAGGATTGTTTGAAAAAGCAAAAGTGGAGATTGAAGGTGATGATTTTCGTGAAGGCCTTAGTGCTGTTATCTCCGTAAAAGTTCCTGAGCCGCAATTTGAAGGTCAAACAAAGACGAAGCTTGGGAACAGTGATGTGATGGGAGTTGTAGATTCAACACTGAGCAGGGTTTTGATAGCATATTTAGAGGAAAATCCAAGAGATGCCAAGACTATAATTCAAAAAGTTATTTTAGCTGCGCAAGCAAGAGCAGCCGCTAAAAAGGCCCGCGAAATGGTTCAGCGTAAGAGCGTTCTCACGGGTGGCGGGCTACCGGGTAAACTTGCTGATTGCAGCGATAAGGATCCGTTTAATTGCGAGATATTTTTGGTTGAGGGAGATTCCGCAGGCGGTACGGCCAAACAAGGCCGCGACAGGAGCTACCAGGCTATCCTTCCTTTGCGTGGTAAAATTCTTAACGTCGAAAAGGCCATGGAACATCGTATTTACGATAACGAAGAAATACGGAATATGTTTACGGCGCTTGGGGTAAAAATTGGGACTGTTGAAGATCCAAAGGCTTTGGATATAACTAAGCTCCGTTATCATAAACTTATAATTATGACGGATGCCGATGTTGATGGAAGCCACATCGCCACGCTAATACTTACATTTGTTTTTCGCTATATGAAAGAGCTTGTAGAGCAGGGTTACGTTTATATAGCGCAACCACCTTTATACTTGCTTAAAAAAGGTAAAGAGCAAACTTATGCCTGGAATGACGATGAGCGGAAAGCCTGGGTGTTACAGGTTGCCGGAGGAAAGGAAGACACCGTTCATGTTCAGCGCTATAAAGGCCTTGGTGAAATGAATTCTGAACAACTTTGGGAAACAACGATGAATCCTGCAACACGTACACTTAAACAGGTAACTATTGATAGTGCCGCAGAAGCAGACAGGGTATTTAGCATGCTTATGGGCGACGAGGTACCTCCAAGGCGGGAGTTTATTGAGACGCATGCAAAATATGCACGCCTTGATGTGTAATTTTTTATCCTGGAAATCTACATTTAAAAATTTGTGAACTATGAAGTTTGCTTGCAGGAGTTATTTACTCTTGTTCTTCACTACCGTATCTTTTGCTTTAAAAGCGCAGATTGATTACCCCGTATTTAAAAGTAACAGTTGCTATAAATTCGGCTGATAGCCAAAAACTTTCCCTGGAGATTACTAATCTCAACTACATCTATAATACCGAGTATTTTACAAATATTCCACTAAGTGGAACTCTGTTTGGTTACCAGCTCATCCCGGAAGTGAAATATCAGCCTAATTCAAGATTTGTCATAAAAGGGGGCATTTATCTTCAGAAAGAGTTTGGCAGAAAAGGTTACACTTCCTTGCTTCCCACTTTCTCCGTTAAATACAAAGCAAAAAATTCATCTTATATTCTTGGTACGCTTGAAGGCAACACCAATCATGGTTTTGTGGAACCTATTTACGATTACAAACTGTTGCTAAATGAAAGACTTGAAAATGGTTTCCAGTTTTTTGTCAACACAAAAGCTTATGATCACGATTTTTATATTAACTGGAGGAGGGCTATTCATCTTGGCGATCCTTTTAAAGAAGAATTTGATATTGGATACATTGCGAAAGTGAACCTTTTAACCAGTAACAAAGTAGAAATAAAAATTCCAGTACAGCTTTTGTACTCCCATAAGGGTGGTCAAATAGATTCAGCATCTACCCCTTTAACTTCGATCGTGAATGATGCTGCAGGAATTTCTTTTTCCTATAAGGCGGGTGACCGGTTTTTGCGAAAAATCGTCTTCGATAATTATTACGTTAATTACAAGGATATATCCGGAACCAAGGTGCAGCCCTTCAATGAAGGGAACGCCTACCTCGCTCACCTGCTTTTTAAATTCAAATATTTTAATCTTGATATGAGGTATTGGAACAGCCAGGGATTTATTAATCCGAGAGGTAACACGCTATTTAGCTCAGTATCAGAAAAATACATCGGGCTTACGGAAAGGCATCGTCATTTGCTGCTTGCGAGCCTTATTTATGATAAAGAACTTTTCCACAATGGAAATTTTGATTTCAGATTCAGTCCTTATTATGATTTTGTGGAAAAAAAGCTGGAATACTCATACGAAATGTATTTTTCCTACCATTTATCTGTTCTGCTGGCCAAAATCAAAAATACTTTGACGAATTGAACTTGCGGTTTTATGCCAAATAATGTGGCGTAAATAAGTATAAATGGCTAAATTTGGTTATCCACTGTCAATTGACTTTGGGCTAAATCAAAATTAGTAAACTATATAAACCCAATTAAAATGTCAAAAATGATAACAGCGTATTGCATGAAAACGAAAGAAAAAAATGTACCTATGCAGGATGCGGTAATAACCAAAACTTCAAGAGGAGGTTATATGGCGCAGGGCAATGATGGCAAAGGAAATAAAATGACCACAATGCTTAGTGAAGCTAATGCTGAGCAGGCTGTTAAAGATGGTGTTGCTAAGAAGGGCTGGTAATAGCTTATAAAAAAAGTTCGTAAAAGCGGTATAGAATCTCTCTGTATCGCTTTTTTGGTATAATAATAGTTACGAGCAATATTTATTAGATTTAACGTTATCCTTACCTAAACGAGAAAGATTGACACTGACTTACCCTTCATATAGAAACCCTTGTCTTCTCCTCAGTCTCTCACTAATAATTATTCTTTGTTTCGATAATTCAAATGCGGCTGCGCAATACACTATAAACGGAAATGCCTCAAAAGATAATTGCCATTGCTATACACTTACTGACGAAAACTATCGTCGAAGCATCAGCAGTTTGGAATAATACTAAAATTGATTTAAGACAGTCCTTTTCTTTTACTTTCGATGTTTATTTAGGTTGCCTTGATATCGACGGAGCTGATGGCCTCGTGTTTGCACTTCAACAGATAAGTAACAAGGCTTTGGGTGCAAACGGCAACGGCCTGGGTTTCCAGGGAATTTCGCCTTCAGTGGGGGTCACGTTGGATACCTACCAAAATCTTAATGACAATGACCCCGCTTACGATCATTTATCCATTCAGGTAAATGGCGATGTTGATCATAGAACGGCAAATAACATTGCGGGACCCGTGCAAATTTCTGCGATAAGTGATAATGTTGAAGATTGTAAATGGCACACGTTTACGGTAAGCTGGGATGCAGTCACAAAAAAGTACGATATTTTGTTTGATGGCACTCCGCGATTAAGCATCGTTAAAGATTTTGTAGCAGATGTTTTCAGTGGCAATCCAATTGTATATTGGGGAATTACAGGTGGAACAGGCGGGTTCATAAATCTTCAAAAATTCTGCCTGCCGCTTTCGGCATTTTATAAGTTACCAACTCAAAGAAAGTGTGTTGGTGATGCCATTCAATTTTTAGATTCATCCCGTTCCGGAAGCACTATAAAAAGATATTGGGATTTCGGAGATGGAAGCCAGGTTGATTCAATTAGCCTTAATCCTATTCATACTTTTCCTGCCGCAGGCGATTACCAGGTTACGCTTAAAGTAAAAGGATTTGATGACTGCCTGGAGCTCTACACACAAACAATTAGAATAGGAAGTAAACCTGTTGCTGATTTCTCTATAAAGAATTCATGCCAGCAAAGTACGGTGCTTATGGACTCTTCATACACCAGTTCCGGAACTATTAATAGTTGGTATTGGACATTAGGTAATGGATCCACTTCGACTTTACAAAATCCTGCAACAACTTATGCAACTGCCGGTCCTAAAACCATTTCCTTGGCGGTAAAATCCTTAGAAGGATGTCTTTCTGATACTGTCTATAAGACCTTAATTGCTGATCCGCAACCTTCTCTTTCCATGACGTTTGCCGATGCATGCAAGAATACCATGGTAGATTTTATGGCGACGGACGCATCGGCTAATGCGGTTTTATTTTGGCATTGGGATTTTGGGGATGCATCTGCGGGAGCCGTAAATCCTACACAACATATTTATACAAATGAGGCGTAGTTACAATGTTTCATTATATGCTGTTACTAAAAATGGCTGCATTTCAAATACAATTCAAAAGCCCATCAATATTTATGGTACGGATGCAAATGCAGGAAGTGATATCAATGCAGCAGAGTTACAACCGGTACAGCTTCACGCAACCGGCGGGATTACTTATCAATGGACTCCCCCTTTTGGCCTTAACAACCCAAGCATTCCCGACCCAATAGCAATTTTATCAAAAGATCAAACCTATTACCTCACGGCATTTACACCACAAGGCTGTTCGAGTACTGATACGATTACAATCAAAGTTTATAAAGGCCCGGAACTTTATGTGCCCAATGCTTTTTCACCAAACAATGACGATCTTAATGATATTTTTAAAGTAATTGCTGTAGGAATTATTGAATTTAAATATTTCAGAATTTACAATAGGTGGGGGCAACAGGTTTTTGAAACTGCAGATCCTAGCCGTGGCTGGGATGGAACATTCCAGGGCAAAAAACAACCTGCCGATGTATACGTTTGGATAACCTCTGCCCGCGATTTTAAAGGAAATGTAATTTTTCGGAAAGGCTTCGTGACATTGATTCGATAAATTAGTTAAGACTTTTTTCTACACGATATAGAAAATCATATATTTCCTTCATGTTGTGAATATCTTTTACAATTAGAATTCCGTTTTTTCCTACCTGCTTTAGCTTAGCCTTATTCGTTTGCGTTTGAATAAAATCCAAAATCTTTTCAAATGTTTTACTGCTGAAAAAGGCTGAGTCAGGATTCGCCACAAAGAAGCATTTAAGCGTATTATCTTTCAAAATCATTTTTTCAAATCCCAAAACGACAGCGATCTTGCGACAGCGCACCGTTGTAAAAAGATCCTCAACTTGTGGGGGAATTTCGCCAAAACGATCTTCCATTTCAGCATGAAAATCTGCAAGGTCTTTTTCAGTTTCACAATTATCCAGTCGTGAATATAGACTTAGACGCTCCGTAATGCTTTCAACATATTCATCGGGTATCAATATTTCCAGGTCCGTATCAATGGTACAATCTGAGACAAAATCATCCTGCTTTTGAATTTCTTCTTTAAACAGCTCTTTAAAATCTTTCCGTTTTAATTCACGAATGGCTTCGTCCAGAATTTTCTGGTACATTTCAAAACCGATTTCAGCAATGAAACCACTCTGTTCTCCTCCGAGCATATTACCTGCTCCACGAATATCAAGATCCCGCATCGCAATCTGGAAGCCACTTCCAAGATCACTGTATTGCTCAAGAGTTGTGAGACGTTTGCGACTGTCCGCAGGCAGTGTGCTCATTGGCGGAGCCAATAAATAGCAAAAGGCTTTTTTGTTACTTCGTCCGACCCTGCCTCTTAACTGGTGGAGATCACTTAATCCAAACTGGTGCGCATTATTCACAATGATCGTATTCACATTAGGAATGTCCACCCCACTTTCAATAATATTGGTACAAAGTAGTACATCATATTTTTGATCCATAAAATCTAATATAGTCTCTTCCAGTTTATCGCCTTCCATTTGCCCATGGGCGTAAGCAATACTCAGATCCGGGCAAAGCCCCTGGATCAATACCCGCATTTCAGCAAGGCCATGCACCCGGTTGTGAATAAAAAATACCTGGCCACCCCTTTCAGTTTCATAATAGATGGCGTCTCTTATAAATTCCTGGTTAAAGACATGTACTTCGGTTTGAATGGGTTGGCGGTTTGGAGGAGGAGTATTAATTATGCTAAGGTCCCTTGCACCCATAAGGCTAAACTGAAGCGTACGGGGGATAGGTGTTGCCGTTAGGGTAAGTGAATCTACCGTGGTTCGTATGAGTTTTAATTTTTCTTTTGCAGCCACGCCAAATTTTTGCTCCTCGTCAATTATCATTATTCCAAGGTCCTTGAACTTTACATCCTTACCCAATAAAGCGTGTGTACCAATGATGATATCAATCTTTCCTTCTTGCAGTTTTTGTAATGTTTCTTTTTTTTCTTTTGAAGATTTAAACCGGTTTATATAATCAACGGTAACCGGGAAATCCGCCAACCTTTCGCTAAAAGTTTTAAAATGCTGGTAAGCTAAGATAGTCGTAGGAACCAATACAGCAGCTTGTTTTCCATCCAGGCAGGTTTTAAATGCCGCTCTTATCGCGACTTCGGTTTTTCCAAAACCCACATCACCACATACGAGCCTGTCCATCGGAGATTCTTTTTCCATATCGTTCTTCACGTCCGTTACAGCCTTGCTCTGGTCCGGTGTGTCTTCGTAAATAAAAGAAGCTTCGAGTTCGGTCTGCATATAGTTATCGGGGGAATGGGCAAACCCTTTCTGGCTCTTACGCTGCGCATATAATTTAATAAGATCGGTCGCAATATCTTTTACCTGCTTCTTGGTCTTTTCCTTCAGTTTATTCCATACATCACTGCCCAGTTTATTCATTTTGGGCACGGTACCTTCCTTACCGCTATACTTACTTATCTTATGGAGCGAAGAAATATTTACATACAAAAGATCTTTGTCTTTATAAACAATTCTTACCGCCTCCTGCAGTCTTCCGTTCGCCTCTATTTTTTCCAATCCGCTAAAAACACCCACCCCATGATCTATATGTGTTACAAAATCCCCGGGTTGCAGCTCACGAAGTGTCTTTAAAGTAAGTGCCTTGTTCTTGCTGAATGCCTGTTTTACTTTGTATTTGTGATACCGTTGAAAAATTTCGTGATCGCTGTAACAAACAATTTTAAGATCATTGTCGATAAAACCTTCGTGAATGGAGGTCGGTATTGGCGTAAAATTAATCTCTGCGTTAAGATCTCTAAAAATGCTATGAAGCCTCTCCAATTGTTTTGGATTTTCCGCGAAGATGAATATGCCGTATTTCTGTAATTCAAATTTTTTGAGATTCTCAATCAATAATTTGAATTGACGATTAAAAGCAGGTTGCGGCTGAATGGCAAAATCTAAAGCCAGGTTATTAGCTATCGACGAATTCTTTTTCGTGAAATAACTCTTATTCCCAAACTCAATAATATGGCGCTCACCTAATTGTTCTTCTAAAGCATTTGTGAGTACAAAATCATTCTTTGAAACCGCTTCTTTCTCATTCAGTTCATCCTCATCCTTAGCGGTGTGGTGGTCGCCGGGTGAAGCATTGTATGCTAAAAATAGCTCGAGGTCTTCTTGCTGTTGCTCGATTTTTTCTTTAACAAATTCCCAATCTTCGGTCCAAACAACAGTATTATCGGGCAGGTAATTTAGCAATGAAACTTTCTCTCCTGTGGTGAATTGGGTTTCAATATTTGGGATAATGTTTACCTGTAAAATCTTTCGCTCACTCAACTGAGTTTCCGGATCAAAAATGCGGATGCTGTCAATATCATTTCCAAATAATTCTATACGGTAAGGCTTTTCGTTACCAAAAGAGTAAATGTCAAGAATACCACCACGCACGGCAAACTGACCGGGCTCGTACACAAAATCAGTCCGGGTAAAACCGTGGCTTACAAAACGGGAAAGCAATGCATCCACATTTATATTTTCTCCCTGCTTGAAAGAAATTATATTTTCCCTGAGCGTTTTGGATAAAACTACTTTTTCAAAAAGCGCCTCGGGGTATGTTATCAGAATTTTTCTGTTGCCACCTGTGCTAAGTTTAGTAAGCGCCTCGGTGCGCAACATTACATGGCTGCTATTTAAGAGGCTATAATTTTTTTTATTCTTAAATGAAGAAGGAAAATAAAAAACGTCCAGTGCTTTAGTAATATTTTCGACCGTATTGTGAAAATAAGCGGCTTCTTCCGCATCTCTGAGAACTACAAGATGATTAAGTTGCGAGCTGAGATTGTGATTAAAAACCGCGGAAATAATGAACTGGGAAGAGCTTCCGCTAAGCCCGGAAAGATGGATGTGTTGAGGTTGAGACAAAACGATTTTATCCGCAATTGAAAAAATGCGGGGATCATTATTATATAAATTCATCAACAACTCAAGATTCATTCAGCGGCTTTTCTTCAGCGTGCAAAGGTAGTATTTGATTTCAAAAATGGCTTCTTGTATATTTATTATTTAACGTTAACAAGGCGATTTTTATACTTAAAATTTTTCATTCCACATTACATTTGTACTTTTCCCGAAATTTATTCGAATGGCATTAGAACCCTGGCGCACGGGAACCGTTATACGCATTGAGGACGAAACGTATAATACCAAACGTTTTTTTATCCAGGTGAAGGAGCTCGAAACTTTCGATTTTAAACCAGGTCAGTTTGTAACGCTCGATCTCCCGATACATGAGAAAAAAAATAAAAGATGGCGCAGCTACTCTATTGCTAGCTGGCCTGATGGCACCAATGTATATGAACTACTGATTGTGTTGCTTGAAGATGGCGCAGGAACACCTTACCTTTTTAATCAAATAAAAGTAGGAAGCGAGCTAACCTTTCGTGGGCCACAAGGCGTATTTACCTTACCAGAAAATATAGAAAAAGATCTTTTTTTCATTTGCACCGGAACAGGCATTGCACCTTTCAGGAGTATGCTTAATTATATTCAATTGCATAATATCCCGCATGAAAATCTTTATTTAATCTTTGGCTGCCGTACGCAAAAAGATCTTTTGTACCATGAAGAAATGAAAACGTTAGAAAGTAAAATTGAAAACTTTACTTACATGCCTACATTAAGTCGCGAAGGATGGGAAGGACATAAGGGCTATGTTCACAGTCTTTATGAAGAGATTTGCAAAAAGAATAATGAAGCTTGCGAAGACATGCTAAATTTAAAACCTGCATCATTTTATTTGTGCGGATGGAAAGCAATGATTGATGATGCCCGCCAAAAAATAGCAGCACTCGGCTATGATAGAAAATCTGTTCACCTGGAATTATATGGATAGTCTTTTTCTTACTTAAAATAAAAGTGATGCGAAATAAAAACAGCCGGAGGGCAATTGGTGTTTCAATTTTCATAATTGCTATTACATTTTTTAATTTCACCCAGCTCAAAAATAGCGATTGCATAAGAGCAATTCACATAGTTAATTTGCTGGCATGCGGAATGGCTATTGGGGTATTTCTTACCAACCTGATCGGTTATGTAAGGAATAAATAGGCCGTTGCCTTATTATAACGTATAAATTTTTCTTAGGAATGGTTTTTGGGGAAAAGCTAAAAAACAGTCTGATGGAAAATACAAATATTGATGCTACCTACAACAGGCCTGAAGGCGATAGAAAAATTGATTCCCCGGTTTTATTAATTGACCTTCCCTTCTATATTGACCAGATAAAAAATGAAAAAGCGTGGAAGGAAAATGACCGGAACGCGATAACAATTTATAAAACAAATAAACTTCGCATCATCCTCGTCGCACTTCATAAAGATGCAACTATGCAAACGGACCGACCTCAGAATATTTTTAGTTTGCAGGTTTTAAAAGGTAAAGTAAACGTAGCAACCAACTATGCAACTACAGAAGTTGAAAAAGACATGCTACTAGCTTTACATGATGAAGTTCCTTACACAATTTCTGCTTTAAAAAAATCGATCTTCCTGTTGACTCTTGCGGAATAATCCTATGTGTTAACCAATTTTTTCCAGCACGATTTTTCTTACGTCCGTTAATAAGACTCTTTCCTGCTGCATGTCGTCACGGTAGCGGATAGTAGCGGTATCGTCTTCTTTACTTTGATGATCAATAGTTACACAGAAGGGAGTTCCTATTGCATCCATTCGCCTGTATCGCTTTCCTATCGCATCTTTTTCTTCATAAAACGTATGGAAACCCTCCTTGCATTCATCCACTAATTTCCTGGCAATTTCCGGTAATCCATCTTTTTTTACCAGGGGGAAAACAGCTAATTTATATGGAGCAATTTTAGGAGGAATCCTTAAAACGACCCGGCTGTCTTCCGTTCCGTCTTCTTTATTCCACTTCTCTTCTGCATAGGAATTGCTTATAACGGCAAGGAATAGCCGGTCAAGCCCAACGGAGGTTTCCACGACATAAGGGATGTAATTGCCGTAGGGTTTGCCATCTTCTTTTAAATCATTGTCAAAATATTGGAGTTTCTTTTTGCTTAGCTCCTGGTGTTGCTTCAAATCAAAATCAGTACGGGAATGAATGCCTTCCAATTCTTTAAAACCAAAAGGAAATTCGAATTCAATATCAACCGCGGCATTTGCATAATGCGCCAGTTTCACGTGATCATGATAACGAAGCTTTTCTGCCGGAATACCAAGACTCTCATGCCATTTCAATCGCTCCGACTTCCAGTAATTGTACCATTCCATCTCAGTTCCGGGTCTTACAAAAAATTGCATTTCCATTTGTTCAAACTCCCGCATGCGAAATATGAATTGCCTGGCAACAATTTCATTACGAAATGCTTTTCCTGTTTGCGCGATACCAAAAGGAATTTTCATTCTCCCTGTCTTTTGCACATTCAAAAAATTTACAAAAATTCCCTGCGCGGTTTCAGGCCTTAAGTAAATCTTATCAGAATCACCTGCCACACTTCCTAATTCTGTAGAGAACATGAGATTAAACTGGCGTACATCTGTCCAGTTTGAAGTTCCGCTTACAGCGCATTTTATTTTATTGTCTTCTATCAGTTTTTTTAATCCTTCAAAATCATCTTTTGCGAATAATTCATCCATGCTTTTTAGCAATTTCAAATTCCTCTTCTTTTTTTCCTTCGTGGGCAAGTATCTCTGCATGTGATTCTATTAAATGATCTACCCTGTATCGCTTTTTGCTATCCTTATTATCAATCATCGGATCGCTGAAGTTGTCAATATGTCCACTTGCTTTCCAGGTAAGCGGGTGCATGAAAATAGCAGCATCTATGCCCACGATATTTTCGTGGAGCTGTGTCATACTTTTCCACCAATAGTCGCGGATATTTTTTTTCAACTGGGCGCCGTTTTGCCCATAATCATACACGGCACTTAAGCCATCATAAATTTCGCTGGAAGGGAAAATGTATCCGTATTCTTTGCAATGCGCAATTATCTCACTAAAATTATTTGAATCATTTGCCATAAGGCGGCAAAGATAAGGAGACAGGTTTTGTTATATTTATCAACATTAATAAAAGCTGCAAAGGTTAAAAAGCTTAATTGATTTTCTTGAAACTCAAAAGGAACTATCTCAAACCTATTATAAAAATTTTGCAGTGCGGATTAATGTCTGTGCTCTTCTATAGGATTGTACTTAATACCCAATTCTCTCTTTACCTGCAAAATGGCTTTAAACATTGCATCATTGTCTTTGAGGAATTGCATCAATCTTTCTTCCGGTTTTTTTTCAAGCCAGAGTTTCAACTGGAGATTTTTGATATGTTGCGCAGTATCACTCATACTTATAATAAGCCAAAGGTATTTAACTTCAGGGCAGTAACCCAGTCCGTGATATAACTCATGTCAATATCGTTCATTGTCAGCAAAATTTTTATATCTTCTTTTTGAATATCACTTTGCACTTTTTGTATCCATGCAATTTTTGAAATAATCAAATCTTCCGGCGCAACCAGGTTTATCTGCATGTCAAAAAAATTGACTTTCCTTTTTCTTTCAAATTCTGTAAGGCGATAAGGCTCATTTTTAAGGATAATAAAATCAGCTTTATAATTACTCGCAAAATCTATAATATTGAACATGCTTTTGGTTATTATTGCTTCTTTTACGGCATCCTCGTCGCAATAATAACCTTCTTTAAAATAATCAATTAAACCCTTTACATCTTTCAATTGCAGGTGCACAATAAAATCAAAATCCCTCGTAAATCTTGGTAAAGAATAAATACTCATTGCCACACTACCTGAAAGCATATAAGCAATTTTTTCTTTTCCAAAATAGTCAAGCAGCTTTTTTAAAAACAGTATCATGTAATAAATTTATTTCAACTTCTCATTTTTATTATGTCTTTCGGCATCTCTTAAATTTTTCTTTTTAAAATTCTTTTCCAAAGCATCTGTAAGATCGACTCCTGTTTGATTTGCGAGGCAAAGTAATACCCATAATATATCTGCCATTTCATCACTAAGCTTTTTGTTTTTATCTGTTTCTTTAAAAGATTGCTCACCATAAATTCTTACGATCAGCCTGGAAAGCTCGCCGACTTCTTCCATCAGGATTCCGAGATTAGTTAACTCACTAAAATATTTCACGCCAACGGTTTTAATCCATTGGTCAACTTTTGTTTGGGCTTCTTTAATTGTTATGTCCATAATTTTTTATTACACGAATTTTTGAGGGCACGAATTACACGAATTAAAATACTACCCTTTTAGAAACAAAAGATTTTTCTCCAAAATTGGCAATTATCCCAAGTTGCAAGCCTGAAGCTTTTAGATAATTAATTGTCTGCTTAACAAAACCGGAAACAATCATCGATGTAGCTTTTACTTCAAGAATGATAGAGTTATAAACTATAAAATCTGCATTATAAGAGTGGACCAGAATTGTGGTTTTATATTTTATTTCATAACGCCTTTCCCTGATATATGGAATACCTCTTGTCTTAAATTCATATTCAATGGCGTCCTTATAAACAATTTCCTTAAAACCCATGCCTAATTCGGTATGCACTTCCATGCAAATACCAACAATTTTATATGATTCATCTTTCAAAATAATATCAGCCATCATAAAAATTTTAATTCGTGTAATTCGTGCCCTCAAAAATTCGTGTTATTCCCTATTCTTACTATCAATCCATATCGTTACCGGTCCATCATTTATCAACTCAACTTTCATATCAGCTCCAAAGATTCCTGTCTGTATTTTTTTTCCAAGATCACTTTCTATCTGATCAATTAACTTTTCATAAAGAGGAATAGCAATTTCTGGTTTACTTGCCTTAATGTATGAAGGCCTGTTTCCTTTTTTTGTATTTGCGTGCAGCGTGAACTGGCTCACCAACAGGATTTCTCCATTTATATCGTTCACACCAATATTCGGCACTTTATTTTCATCGTCAAATATTCGCAGGTTTACGATCTTATTGCTTAGCCATTTTATATCTTCCATGGTGTCAGCATCCTCTATTCCGGCAAAAATAAGAAGCCCTTTTTCTATGGCAGACGTGACATTTCCTTGCACGCTTACACTTGCTTTAACTACTCTTTGAATTAGAATTCTCATTTAATAAAAGGATTGTAAATAACTATCGAAATTTTTTGCTCCAGCCAAAAAAGATTTGCATGAAAATGTGCAAAAATTACTAAACGCCCTGCCCGCCCGCCTTATCTATTTATGCACACTTCTTTTCCACAGACTGTGCAAAATTTAGAAGGTGTTTTCTACCCGAGAAAAAATATTTTCGTTCTCCCGCACTCCAAAAATAATTTATTAACCTAAAAATAATATTAGCCCAAATGTCAAATAATTCGCCCGCCTCAACAGGCCTCCGCTTTGCGCGGCAATTCACCAAAGATGGTGTTTCTCCCTTTGATATGTTTGAATATGATTACCGCACGTCGGTGATAAAAAACACGACCGGGGAAATCGTGTTTCAGATGGACAATGTAGAAGTGCCAAAACAGTGGAGCCAGATCGCTACAGATATACTTGCGCAAAAATATTTTCGTAAGGCGGGTGTGCCGCAACCGGATGGCTCAACGGGTAGAGAAGTTTCTGTAAAACAGGTAGCGCATCGCCTGGCTCATTGCTGGAGGGTGTGGGGTGAGAGATATAATTATTTTGGCTCCGCGGAAGATGCACAAGTATTTTACGAGGAACTTGTTTATGGAATTTTGAACCAGTCATGTGTTCCCAATTCTCCTCAATGGTTTAATACCGGCCTTCATGAGGTGTATGGTATCACAGGTAAACCACAGGGGCATTATTATGTAGATGCAAACGATGGCCAGTTGAAAAAATCAACATCGGCGTATGAAAGGCCTCAGCCGCATGCCTGTTTTATATTAAGTGTAGAATGATGATCTGGTAAATGATGGCGGCATCATGGATCTTTGGGTGCGTGAAGCAAGAATATTTAAATATGGAAGCGGTGTTGGAACTAACTTCAGCAGCATACGTGGTGAAGGTGAAAAGCTGAGTGGTGGTGGTACTTCCAGCGGCCTTATGAGTTTCTTAAAAATTGGTGACCGTGCAGCAGGCGCTATTAAAAGTGGCGGTACTACAAGGCGTGCTGCAAAAATGGTGTGCCTGGATCTTGATCATCCTGAAATTGAAACTTTCGTAAACTGGAAAGTGGAAGAAGAAAAGAAGGTGGCTGCGTTAATTGATGCGGGTTATCCAAGCGATTACGAAGGCGAAGCATACAAAACAGTAAGCGGCCAAAACAGCAATAACTCGGTACGCATTCCCAATGAATTTTTTCATGCACTGGAAGCAGATGGCGACTGGGAATTGAAAGCAAGGAGCGACGGCCGCACCATGAAAAAAATAAAGGCAAAAAAACTATGGAACGATATTAATTATGCAGCCTGGCGTTGTGCAGATCCGGGAACTCAATATAATACGACGATCAATGAGTGGCATACCTGCCCTGAAGGCGGCCCGATAAGAGCAAGCAACCCGTGCAGTGAATATATGTTTTTAGATAATACAGCCTGCAATCTTGCTTCAGTAAATCTCAGAAGGTTTTTCGATGAAAGCGATAATTCTTTTGATGTTGCAGGCTTTGAATACACGGTGAGGTTATGGACAACCGTTTTGGAAATCTCTGTGCTGATGGCTCAATTCCCCAGCAAAGAAGTTGCACAACTTAGTTACGATTACAGAACATTAGGTTTGGGGTTTGCCAATCTCGGGAGCATGCTTATGGTAAGTGGCATTGCTTATGACAGCGAGAAGGCACGTGGTATTGCCGGGGCTATCACAGCAATAATGACCGGCGTTTCCTATAAAACTTCTGCCGAGCTTGCATCCCATCTTGGCCCCTTCAGCAAATATGAAGAAAACAAACACCACATGCTAAGGGTAATGCGCAACCATCGTGCAGCAGCCTACGATGCAAGCGATGCTTATGAAGGAATAGAAATAAAGCCACAAGGTATTAATGCAAAATATTGCCCTGATTATTTATTAAAGGCAGCAACCAAAGCATGGGATGATGCAGTGATGATGGGTGAAAAATACGGATATAGAAATGCCCAAACAACCGTGATTGCACCAACAGGTACTATTGGTTTGGTAATGGATTGTGATACTACCGGCGTAGAACCTGATTTTGCTTTGGTTAAATTTAAAAAACTAAGCGGTGGCGGATATTTCAAAATCATTAATCAAAGTGTACCGCAGGCTTTACGCAATTTAAAATACAGCGAAAGCGAAATCGAAGAGATTGTAAATTATGCCAAAGGGCATGCTTCTTTAAATGGCGCCCCTCATATCAATCCGGCAACTCTTGCAGAAAAAGGTTTCTACAGGTACAGATATTCAAAAACTCGAAGCTGCGATGGCTTCAGCTTTTGAAATTGGATTTGTGTTCAATGTATTTAACCTTGGTGAAGAATGTTTACAAAGGCTCGGCTTTGCTCCGGATCAATACAATGATTTTGAATGGAGTCTTTTGGAATCATTAGGATTTTCAGAAGAAGAAATTGAAGAAGCCAATGTTTATATCTGTGGGACCGGAACTATTGAAGGCGCTCCTTACTTAAAAGATGAACATCTTTCCGTATTTGATTGTGCCAATAAATGTGGCGCAAAAGGAGAAAGATATATTCACCACAGCGGGCACATTCGTATGATGGCAGCAACGCAACCTTTTATAAGCGGCGCCATTTCAAAGACAATTAACCTGCCCAATGAAGGCACTTTAGAAGAAATTGCCGAAGCTTATAAATTAAGCTGGCAACTTGGATTAAAAGCGTGTGCCCTTTACCGTGATGGTTCCAAATTATCACAGCCGCTAAGTAATAAAAGTGACAAGAAGAAAAAGGCAACCGATAATGAGCAGGAAATCAACAACCGGGGAAGAAAAGGAAACAAAATTTGTTGACATGAGCCAGTTAACGGTTGAAGATCTTCTTGAGGAGATGAATAAAAGAGTGCAAAGCAGTGCTGACACCGGATTGAAGCGCCAGTTGGCCATGATTGTTGAGCGCAGAGCTTTACCTGCTAAACGCAGAGGCTTTACGCAAAAAGCGAAAATAAACGGGCAGGCATTATTCCTCAGAACGGGAGAATATAATGATGGTACATTAGGAGAAATTTTTATTGACATGGCGAAGGAAGGAGCTACGATGCGTAGTATGCTTAACTGTTTTGCAATCTCTATTTCAATCGGGCTGCAATATGGCGTTCCTTTGGAAGAATTTGTTGAAAAATTTGTTTTCACGCGGTTTGAGCCATCGGGCATGGTCGATCATCCTAATATTAAAACGACCACATCCATAATTGATTTTATGTTCCGTTCGCTTGCGTATGAATACCTGGGAAGGAATGACCTGGTTCATGTACTTGATAAGCCTGAAGTTGAAAATTTGGGAAATGAACCCTGGGATGTAAATACGCCTACTATTGGAAACAGGGTGCCGGAACTAAGTGAAGTAAGAGTGATCGGTTCTTCAAACGGGAAAGCTCAACCTGCAAAAAAGCATAGAACGGAACACGTAAAAAAAGCTGCCGCTGATTTTGATGCGGTAAACTCTGCCGCAAAGAACATGCAAAGTGATGCGCCGGCTTGTAATACTTGTGGACACATAACTATTAGAAGTGGTACTTGCTACAAATGTCTCAATTGCGGTAATAGCATGGGATGTAGCTAGATTGAATTTTTCAAATTAATATAAGAATCATAAGGCCACCTTTTAGGAGGTGGCCTTATTGATTTAAAGTTCTTTCTATATTAAAATATTAAGGGTGCCTATGCAACTAGGCACCCCTTAGTATGTAACCCACTAGCGTGAGATTAGTGGATTGCAAATTTTAAAAAAGTTCATATGAACCAATTTAAAACTAAACCCGGTTACAAGGAAATTTTTTGCCGCTATATTACAATAAAAGGCAAGAAAATATATCCAAAGAAAACTAGGGTTTTTAGATTTTTAGTGAAAATAAAATAATTTGTTTTTGCTATTTCAGAGAGAATCGAAGGGTTCTCTCTTTTTGTTTAATTAAACGTTTGAGCTGTAAACATACAATAAATAAGCTCCTTTGAAAAATATATAGAATTTTTTTACAAAAAAAATATCCACAAACAAGTTCACATGTTCATTTAAAAATTAGTTTTTTATCTAAATAATTAATATAAAAATTAGTTTTTTGCTTCCAATCAAAGCTTAAAAAAATAATAATTGTATTTATGCACAGAAGAAAGCAACACGGATTGAAAAATAATATACTCTTTTTTTCGTTGCTACTAAATTCATGAATTGATGCAACTGCACTTGCTATAATTCACTCTTTTGATTTATTATTTTTAGTTTTATCAGTAAAAAATATTCTATGAAACAATTTCTTCTATTTATAGCTCTTTCAACTTTTGCGGTTGCTACTTATTCCCAGAGCACGGTATTGAATCTTCCCAAGGACGCCAAAGTGGAGGGAATGGTTTCTGACATGAGAACCAAGGAGCCAAAGAACAATGAATTGGTGATTTTCCGCAGCCAAAAAAATAGTAATGAATACCAGGTAATAAGTGACGAGGCTGGTAAGTTTTCCACACGTCTTCCGGCAGGCGACAAGTATGATATTTTCATCCTCGGCTTTAAGGATTCACTTATTCAAAATGTTTTAGAGGTACCAGCTCTTAAGCCCAATTCTTATTTTAAAAGCCCATTTACAGTAAACCTTGAATTTGATCCGCCAAAAACATTCGTGCTGGAGAACGTGGAATTTGATTTCGGAAAATTTACATTAAGGCCTGAATCTCACGCTGCACTTGACGATCTGGTGGACTACTTAAATAGAAAACCTAATGAGAGAATAGAGATAGGAGGCCATACAGATAATGTAGGCAGTGATGAAAAGAACCTGGTTCTTTCATTGGAAAGGGCAAAAACGATTGTTGAATATCTTATATCAAAAGGAATAGATAATAACAGGCTTGTTGCGAAAGGATATGGTGCAGAAGAGCCCATAGAAGAAAATACAACAGAAGAGGGCCGTCAAAAAAACCGGCGGACCGAAGTAAAGATTTTGGACCAGGATCAAGGAACAAATGCTCAATAAAAAACCGGCAGGCAAAAGCTAATATTTATTTTCCCGGAATCTTTCTTTTATCAAAGAAATTTGATCGTCATTCAACGTAGAGGTTTTCTTAAGAACCTGGGCGAAATAGTTTACTTCTTCATCACTTGCAGGGCAACCTACACTTGTCATATTTTCTGTACCATCTGCATTTACCGATTTCGTTCTTGAGTCAGCAAGAAAATTTCCTTTGCCATCAATAATAAACCAATAAGGAATACCCTGCTGATCGCCATGATACTTCTTTCGAATATCATCTGCCCCGGGATTTTCAAGGTCTTTGTTGTCCTTACTTTCGTCTACAGTTTAATGCACAACTACATAATTGTCGGTAAAAAGTTTTTTAATTTTATGATCGTTCATGGAGTTATCCATTTTATGGCACCATCCACACCATGAGGCATGAAAAATTACAAATACTTTTTTCTGGCTTTTACCTGCTTCAGCCATGGCTTTTTCTATAAATCAATTTTGCAGGAGCACCTTTTGTCTGACTAAAAACACAGGCGGAAAATAAAATATGAAATAATAATAATGAGATAAGTTTTGTATATTTCATTTTATTTATTTTTATTGAAATTAATTACGAAGTTTTTTATTTTCATTTAGGTTTATTATTAACGGATATTCCGCGGTAATTTTGCCGGCTTTCACACTACATTGTACAATTGTTTTTGTATGACATCTTCTTACTTCACTTATAATAAGCCTAAAGTTTTACAGGCTCTGCGCTATCATTTTATTACAAGAAAGGAAATTAAACTCATGATGATATTGGTGAATGTTTTCGCCATAGTCGCTGCAAGCTTGTATTTTTTTAAGAAAATATCGGCTTATGCTTTTTTAGGAAGTTCTTTTTTATGGTTCATTCTTATGATATCATTCTGGTTTGTATTACCCAATATTATTTACAGGAAAGCGGCAACTTTTAAAGATCGTTTCAAGGTAAGCTTTGAAGATCAACACATGTTTATTGAAAATGAAAGAGGCAGCCGGAGTTGGCCCTGGAGTGCTTTTAGTTCCGTAATTGAAAGCCCTCATTTCTTTCACCTTTATTTTGATAGCCGTTCATTTTTTATTGTTCCGAAAGATGCATTTGAAGGAGACAGTTTATATGAAGCCAGGGATATGTTGAAGAGTAAAATAAAAAAGTGACAAGGGGTTTATAGCAACAGGAAAACTTCCACGAATTATTTTTCTGAAACAGAGGAGGGCTGTTTGTAAAATCAAAAATCAGTACACTTCTTTTCCATGCGATCGATTTTTTTCAAATAGTCAACAACGTTTTTTTCCAAATTAAAAGGATATTCATAATTCAATTGCTTTGCAACTTCTTTAGCAAGCCTGCTGAATAAATGGGTAATAATATAAAGAGCTTCCCGGTTTTTTTCGACATCCCCGTCCGCAAAAGTTTTTTCAACCTGAGCCCAGGTTTCCTTATCAAGGTATTGCTTCAACCACCTTCCATTTTTATTAGAGTTTACCGACCAATTATACTTTGAACCAACATGCCATTCAAGCATTCTTAATAAATATTTGCTACGAAGGAGGGAGTCAGATATATATTTTGCATAAAAAATTTCATCCCGCCATAAACTTTTTGAAACGTAGGTAGTATCCCACCAAAAATCTTTTACAAGGGTCGCAAATTCTTTCTCCGATGGCTGCTTTATATTGAATTTTGCGTAATCGGGTTGAGGAAGTGCCTTCATCAATTGATCCTTATCCAGCAGCACTTTGTAACCAATATCCCAATGCGTGGGGATAGAGTTATTTCGTGTTCTTCGCTTAAATTCGAAAACTGTATAAATTTGAAAATCGATTCTCACCCCGTCTCTGTATAGTACCAGCCTCGTAAGAGATTTCGGATTTCTTTCATTGATATCAGCGATTACCTCTCCAAAATGAAAAGCCCATTTTTTGTTTTTGTTGAAATCATAAAGGCGGGTGACTACCAATTCAATGTCATAATCGGAAAAAATATCAACAGAAGCTTTTGGGTTAACCCGGGAACTTGTAATAACAACGGACCTTATATTCTTTTTTGATTGGGCCCAGTTTACTATTTGTTTTAAAACTGTTTCTTCATTTCTCAAATTGGTAGAAATTACAACAAAATCGGGGATCAGTTTCTAAGAAACCAGGAAAACATATCATGTTACCGTTTCCATTTTACTATAACCTCTTCTCCATTATGAAGTGTGGAATTGATAATTCAAAAAACTCGTCACTGGTGATTGAATATCCCGACTTCTTGTAGAAACCAATGGCAGTAAGTCGTGCATGCATGGTGACATTTTTATAACCGGTATCTCGTGCTACATTCTCTGCAAAATTCAATAGTGCTGCACCAATGCCCTTACCTTGCAGATTGTTTTGTACGGCCATTTGACGAAGCCTTACACAATCTTTATTTACCCTGGTAAGCAGGCAACATCCCAGCATTTTCTCTTCCTCAAATGCACCAATTAAAATATCATTTTTTTCTTTATCTAATTCGTCTTTTTCAAAGGTGAGATGCAGCGGTTTACGCAATAGTTCATGCCGCAAATCAATCATTTGCTTATATTCCTTTGTACCATGGTCGATTTGTTTTATAGGCATAAAGAGTGATATGGGGGGTTCTAATACGTAATAAAAATACAAATTTATTTTCTTGAAATTGGCTTGTCGGCATTAAAAGTTTAGGGCCGGGAAACCAAACTTTGGTTTTATGGTCGCTCATGAATCAGGCAGAAAAATCATAATTGAACACCAAACCAACAACCGAAGCCAGTTTTCGAGTTAACAAATCACTTTTCGGCTAAGGGTTTCACTTAAGAAGTCTATATTATTTATTCGCTTCAAATTCCATAATTTATAGTACATACACACTGTTATCAGGTTGACTAGTTATTAATTTTTTTTTATTCCAAAAAGTATATTTTTGTAGCCGTATTAACTAAATTTTACAATCATGCAAGACATTGCAACAAGAGTTAAAAAGATCATTGTTGACAAACTAGGAGTTGATGAAGCTGAAGTAACATCCGAAGCTTCTTTCACCAACGATTTAGGTGCAGACAGTTTAGACACCGTTGAATTAATCATGGAATTTGAAAAAGAGTTTAATATTTCTATTCCTGATGAGCAGGCCGAAACCATCACTACGGTTGGCCAGGCAGTAGCATACCTCGAAGAGCATGCTAAGTAATCATCGTATTTAACATCGCAGGCAAGCTTATGGAATTAAAAAGAGTAGTTGTAACAGGATTAGGAGCCATAACGCCTTTAGGTAAAACTGTTCCGGAATATTGGGACAGTTTAGCTAAAGGCGTTTCTGGTGCTGATGTTATTCAGCAATTTGATGTTACAAAATTTAAAACCAGGTTTGCCTGCGAGGTTAAAGATTTCGATCCCGCAAATTATTTTGATAGAAAAGAAGCCCGCAAGCTCGACAGGTTCACTCAATTTGCCCTTATTGCAAGTGATGAAGCAGTAAAAGATGCAGGAATTACCAAAGAGAATGTTGATTCCGACAGGGTGGGTGTAATATTTGCCAGCGGCATCGGTGGAATTACTACTTTCCAGGATAATATTATAGAATTTGCCTTGGGTGATGGAACGCCACGGTTTAACCCATTTTTTATACCCAAAATGATCCTGGACATTGGAGCCGGACAAATCTCCATGAGATATGGCTTTCGGGGGCCAAATTTTGCGGTAGTAAGTGCCTGTGCAAGCAGTACCAACGCAATTATTGATGCTTATGACAACATTCGTCTTGGCCGTGCTGACGTAATACTTACCGGCGGAAGCGAAGCCGTTATTTGCGAGGCAGGCGTTGGTGGATTTAATGCTATGAAGGCACTCAGTGAAAGAAATGATGATCCTAAAACTGCTTCCCGCCCCTTTGATAGAGACCGAGATGGCTTTGTGATGGGGGAAGGTGCCGGAGTTTTAATTCTTGAAGAACTGGAACATGCCCTTGCCAGGGGTGCAAAAATATATTGTGAAATTGCCGGAGGCGGTGCAACAGCCGATGCTTATCATATTACCGCACCTCATCCTGAAGGACTTGGCGCCAAAAATGTTATGAACGTTGCACTGAAGGATGCGGGAATGTTACCTGAAGACATAGACTATATAAATGTTCACGGCACTTCCACTCCTCTTGGAGATATTGCGGAAACAAAAGCCATCCTCGATGTTTTTGGCGAAAAAGCTTATGATCTGAATATTAGCTCAACAAAATCTATGACGGGCCATTGTCTTGGCGCCGCAGGGGTTATAGAAGCCCTTGCCTGTATATTGGCCATTACTAAAAATATTATTCCACCAACTATCAATCATTATACCCAGGATCCTGAGCTTGATCCAAAACTTAACTTTACTTTGAACGCAGCGCAGGAAAAAGAAGTGAACGCAGCACTTAGCAATACTTTTGGTTTTGGTGGCCACAATGCCTCGGTAATAATAAAGAAGTATAAAAAGTAAATCACTTCATCCAAAAATATCTTCCATGGATACACCTGCTAACATTTCCCGTTCAGAAATTCAAAATTTTCTTACAAGGCGCCTTGGTGACAAAGAGGCTGCGGAGATTATCACCTATATAGATACCGAGGTCGACAAAGAGGTAACGTTGAAGGTTGATGCGGCAAAAAATGAAATTGCTCTTTGGCGAGATGACATGAAAAATGTTTTTGCAACCAAAGAAGATGCAGCCGTATTACAAAAAAAATTAGTTAAGAGAGTCTCGGGGGCAGAAGGGACTTTGATACTATGGTCATTTGTTTTTTGGCTCACCTTAATAATTGCTGTTTTCTGTATATTTAAATTTGTAAAATAGAGCTTGCAATATTTTTATTTGTAAGTTTTTATTTTCCTAACGGGTGCATAGTCATCTGTTCCATTAACTCCATTTCTATTGCTGCTTCGGGAAATTAATTAGATATTTTATTGGTAACTTAAGGCAAAATTCATCTAAATTCCGACTGTGCTTTTTTTCAAAAACATCTATTCTAATAAATCTGACAGGGATTTTAGGAGACAATTGCGAAACATATTGGGCTTCGCCCCCGGAAAATTAAGCTTATATAAAACTGCGTTGAGTCACAGGTCGGTAAGGGAAGGAGCTGATGAAAACAATGAACGCCTTGAGTTCCTTGGCGATGCAGTTCTCAGCTCACTAGTGGCGCATTATTTATTTATGCGTTATCCTTACAAAGACGAGGGTTTTTTAACAGAGATGAGAAGTAAGATGGTAAACAGGAATCAACTAAACGATATTGCCTTAAAAATCGGATTCAAAAAAATTACATTTTATAATCGGTTTGATAATTCACTAAAAATTTCGCAGATTTTTGGAAATACACTTGAGGCTGTTGTAGGCGCAGTCTATCTTGACAAGGGATATGATAATACTCAAAGATGGGTTACACAGCACATCATTAACCCGCATTTTTTTATGCAGGATCTCGAGAATCTGGATATCAATCAAAAAAATAAATTATACGGATGGGCTAATAAAAACGGCAAGAACCTCGAGTTTGAAACCCTTGACGAAAAAGTAGAAAACGGAAGACGATTGTTTACTATCGGGGCGAAAATTGACGGTGAGTTGGTTGCGGAAGCAAAAGCTTTTAATAAAAAGGACGCAAGCCAGGCCGCCGCACAAATTGCTGTAGAAAAATTAGGTCTATGATGAAATTTGGAATTATCGGCAGCGGTAGCTGGGGCACTGCTCTTGCCAAAATACTAACTGATAATCACAATTCAATTTCGTGGTGGGTAAGATCGGACAAAACAATCGGCCATTTTAAAAACAGGAGGCATAATCCGCATTATCTTAATTCCATCTATTTTGATACAAGCCTTCTTCATCTTACGACAGAAGTAGAAGAGGTAATTAATATTGTGGATTGTATTATAATAGTTGTGCCGTCAGCATATGCAGTCCAGGTATTGGGCAAGCTTCCGAAAGCTATTTTTAAGGATAAAAAAATTGTATCGGCTATTAAGGGAATTTTGCCGGGAAATAATTTGTTATTAAATGACTACCTGAAAGAAGAATTTGAAGTAGCGTTGAAGAATTATTTCACAGTGCTTGGCCCCTGCCATGCGGAGGAAGTTGCGGCTGAAAAATTATCATACCTCACCTTTTCTGGCGTTGATGAACAAACAACGATTGATATTGCTTCTCATTTTAAAACGCCTTATTTAAATACAATTCATAACACCGATATCTATGGAGTGCAGTATGCTGCGGTTTTAAAAAATATTTACGCAATTGGCGCTGGCATTGCACATGGCTTGGAATATGGCGATAATTTTTTGAGCGTGCTTATTGCAAACAGCGCGGATGAGATGGCGGGTTTTTTAAGAAAAGCAGGAATACAAAATGTTGAAGTGGGAACTATCGACCATGCCAACCCGAATACTAAAGCTGAAAAAAAGCACACGACAAATTATGCGGCATCTGTTTACCTTGGGGATTTACTCGTAACCTGTTATTCACTTTACAGCCGCAACCGCACTTTTGGAAATATGATTGGCAAAGGTTACTCAGTACAAGCAGCGCAACTGGAAATGAGTATGGTTGCAGAAGGTTATAATGCCAGCAAATGCATGTACAGTATTAATAAAAAAGTAAGTGCAGAAATGCCTATTGCTGAAACAATCTATAAAATTTTGTGGGAACAGTTTCCGGCTGAAGAAGGATTTGAAGAGATTGAAAAAAGTTTGGTTTAATTAAGGGGTTATTGGTTGAGCTATGTTTGAAGTAAAGAATAATATTTATTCTGAAGTACCGATTGCAAAGAGATCGGATGCGATGCCATCGGCAAATAATTTTCCTTCATCAGTTAGTACCAGATTTTGTTCCTTTCGTGTCATCAGGCATTTATCTAAATAATTTTTTATCCCATTCTCAATTCTATTTCGTTCACCTGTTGAAAATTTATCTCCAACAAAATTTAGATCAAGCCCTTCTGCGGTGCGCAATGAAGTCATTATATATTCATTCAGGCTTTGACTGTTTGTAAGAATCTCTTCTTCGAAAGGAATTAAATTATTCTTAATTGACTGGATGTACAATGCATTATTCGCGATATTCCATTTCCTCATCGTTCCATTGTAGGAATGGGCCGATGGCCCGATACCTATGTAGGACTTGCCCTGCCAGTAACTACTGTTGTGCCTGCTTCTAAAACCCAGGCTTTGCAAAATTGGATATTTCGTAATGCTCGTATCCTGCTTCTTTCATCCATTGCATAAGCAATAAAAATTGTCTTGCCTGTTGATCGGTGTTTATATCTTCTTTCTTTTTTAAAACAATCATTTTTTTTAAAGCCGTATTGGGCTCAACCGTTAACGCATAGCAGGCAATATGCGGAACATTGAGCTGTATAAGTTGCTGTACGTTTTGTTTCCAGTCTTCGTCAGTAAGGCCGGGTGTGCCATAAATAAGATCAGCAGAAAAATTATTAAAGCCTGCTTCTTTTGACAGCAATATGCATTCCAGTGCCTGTAGTTTATTATGCGCCCTGTTCATCCATTGCAGATCTTTTTCTTTAAAAGATTGTATCCCTATGCTCAGCCTGTTTATACCTGCATCGTTCCAGTGATTCAATTTCTCAACTGTTATATCATCCGGATTTGCTTCCAAAGTAATTTCTGCTGAAAGGCTTATAGAGTACCTATTTTTTACTGTAAATAATAAATCTTCTATATCGCGTTTATCTAAGAGGCTGGGAGTGCCTCCGCCAAAATAGATGGTCTCAATAATTTCATCATTAGCAAAGTTTGATTCACATGAAAGTGCAATTTCTTTTTTCAAGGCATGGATCATCTCTTCTTTTAAAGAGAGGGACGTTGAAAAATGAAAATTACAGTAATGACATGCTTGTTTACAGAAAGGAATATGAATATAAATACCTGCCAAAAATATTAGATTTTAATTTCGATTTCAGCGATCAGCCGATTTCCAAAATTCATTTAGATTTGAATGATTAACATGAAATTACTTACCCCAAAATATTTCAGCAAGACTCTCATATTTTTACCGCTATTTATCTTTTCCTTTTTATCACCCGCTCTTTGCCAAAAAAAATATACGGTTCAATACCTGCTTTATGGTAAAGATACTTCGTACAAAATACAGAAGCCTGAACTTAAAACAATTTTTGACGATGAAGAAACCGCTTCTATATATATAAGTTCGCTGCCCGAAATCCTTTTAGGTAAGGGGTTTCCCGCGGCATCGGTTGATTCTGTAAGATATGATTCAACGAAGGCAGTTACCCAACTATACCTGGGAGAACAATTTAAATGGGTGGAAATTAATACAGATAGTATTGATACCAAAGTTCTCGAATCTACCGGCTGGAATTCAAAACTCTCTAAGACAAATCAAATGGACTTTGCACGATTCCAGTTGCAGAAGGAAAAAATTATTAATTATTATGAGAATAACGGTTTTCCTTTTGCAGAAATAAAACTGGATAGTATTCGATTTTCCGGAGATAAAATTAAAGCCGCCTTATCAGTAAATAAGGGACCGGTTTATCACATTGACAGCATTAAAGTTTTTGGGAATGCTAAGATTAAGAACTTATTTCTTCAACATTACCTGGGCATTTATAATGGCATTTTATATGATAACGAAAAACTAAAACAGGTAAGTAAGAGAATAAAAGAATTGCCCTACCTGCAAGAGCAACAGCCATGGGATATTACCATGCTTGGAAGCGGATCGGTACTTAACTTATACCTTCAGCAAAAGAAGAGCAGCGCGGTTGACGTGCTGATAGGATATTTACCAGCCAATAACGCAACGGGGAAAGCACAGTTTACAGGGGATGTTCACCTAGATCTTAAAAATGCGCTGGGAGCGGGCGAGAATATATTGCTCAACTGGCAACAACTGCAGCCACAATCTCCAAGGCTCACAATAGGTTTTAATCACCCTTACATTTTAAACTCAAAGTTTGGGATTGATTTTGCCTTTAACCTTCTTAAAAAAGATTCGCTGTATCTCCAGTTAAATGCAATTTTCGGGCTCCAGTATATTATATCCGCTAATCAGTCGGGTAAAATATTTTATCAAAAGGAACGTAGCTATCTGCTCTCCGGCGGAGTAGATACTAACCGGGTATTAGCGACCAGGATACTTCCACCGAATATAGACGTAAGCTCCGGAAATTTTGGAGTGAATTACAGTTTTATTAATACCAATTACAGGTTAAATCCGCGAAGGGGAAGTGAGTTTGATGTTACGCTGGGAGTCGGCATCAAAAAAATTACTCCTAATAACGACATTGTTAACCTAAAAGACCCTAACGATCCTGCTTTTAATTTTAAATCTTTATACGACACCATAAAGCTTAAATCGTACCGAATACGATTCCAGGTTTCTGCGGCCCATTACATTCCGGCAGGGAAAAGCAGTACTTTAAAATTTGCGCTTAATGTAGGATGGCTCGAAACGCCGCAGGTTTTTAGGAATGAATTATTTCAGATAGGCGGCTACAGGCTTTTACGAGGGTTCGATGAAGAAAGTATTTATGCAAACCGGTACGGGGTTTTCACGGCGGAATACCGTTATCTTGTTGGCGTTAATTCATACCTGTTTGGATTTTCAGATATAGGTTTTACTAAAACCAATTTCAATACAACAAATTTCAATAACAATTTTATAAGTGGTGGTATCGGACTTGCTTTTGAAACAAAACTTGGTTTGCTCAATCTCAGTTATGCCCTGGGTAAAAGGGATGATATTAAATTTGATATTCGCAATTCTTCCAAAATCCATTTTGGATATATAAATTATTTTTGACCCGATGACCAAAGAAAAAAAATGGATGAAAATGAGTACACGAATTGCATCGGTAGTAATTTGTTTGATTCTATATTCCAATTGTAGCTTCTCTCAGCTAAGTGGTGATTCGGCCAATAGGGTTAAACCGAAGTCAGCATTAATAACCGTTGCCGATACAAGTGCCATGAAAGCTGATTCGCTTTTATCCGCTTCACAACCCCAAATAAGAAGCTACCATCTAATCATTGGCGATCTTCTTTCTTCAAACAAGTTTATTAATGTAAGAGATGCTCCGGTTTATTTAATTTCCGAAAAGAAGCAATTTGAGGGAAAAGAGTTTGTATTCTATATTTTATGTTTAGTAGTGCTGATTCTTGCACTATTCAAAACTTTTTACAAAGGTTATTTTGATAATCTCTTCAGGGTATTTTTTAACACTTCCCTTAGGCAATCGCAGCTCGCTGACCAACTCCTCCAGGCGAAACTTCCCTCTTTTATCCTGAACATTTTTTTTGCTATCAGTGCCGGTATTTTTCTTTGGCTGCTTTTTACCTATTACCACCCACCTCTGCTGATGAATACAAAACTGCTTTTGCCCCTTTGTATATTAGGGATAGGCGTTCTTTATTTTGTAAAGTATTGCACACTTAAGTTTATCGGGTGGTTGAGTGGTATGCAGCAAGTTGTTGATAATTATATTTTTATTATTTTTTTGATCAACAAGATATCCGGAATTGTGCTCGTTCCATTCCTCATAATACTTGCTTTCTCTCTTCCATTATGGGTGCGTTATATCACAACTGTGGCAATATTTGTAGTTGCCCTATTCTTTTTATCAAGGTATATAAAGACTTATGGTGCACTGGAAAACAAATTACCCCTCAATGGATTTCATTTCCTGGTTTATATTATAGCCACAGAAATAATTCCAATTCTGGTTCTTTACAAGGTAACTATGGATTATTTGATATGATAGCTCTTAGCCAAAGTAACTTAATGAGATACAACATTCTGTGGTAGCCATTTTTGTGCAAAAAACCGTAGCTTTGTAAAACACCTCTTATTTACGATGGATATAAAGACTGCATTTTCCGAACCCAAAACTATTAAGCAAATACAAAATATACTTATTACGCAGGCCAAACCGGACAATGATAAATCTCCGTATTTTGAAATGGCAAGGAAATACGACGTAAACCTTGATTTTCAGCCATTCATAAGGGTAGCACCTATTTCATCAAAGGAATTTCGCAAACAAAAAATCGACATCACAGCTTATTCTGCCGTAATATTTACCAGCAGAAATGCAATAGATCATTTTTTCAGAACCTGCGATGAATTAAAAATTACCATCTCTCAGCACACCAAATACTTTTGCATTACCGAAGCAGTGGCTTTATATCTTCAAAAATTTATTCTGTATCGAAAGCGAAAAGTGTTTTACGCTGATGGTACTAATGACAACCTTTTTGACGTAATCACGAAGTATAAAGAACAGGAGAGTTTTTTATATCCATGTTCAGAATCCTTCGATAGCGAGATCACCAATTGGCTTATTGAAAATGGTTGCGAATATGCAATACCGGTTCTTTACGAAATTATCTCTAATGACGTAAAAGAAATCGTCTCAAAACATAATTACGATATCATCTGCTTTTTTACTCCTTTGGGCGTAAGGAGTTTTGTTCAAAACTGCCCTGATTTCAAACAGAACGGCACAATGCTGGGAGCTTTTGGGGACAATACCCGCAAAGCAGTGGTTGCCGCGGGATATAAGCCTGATATAATTGCCCCCCAGCCTAAAATGCCCAGCATGGTTTCTGCACTGGAAAACTTTCTTTCAGGACTAAAGAAAAAATAAGCATTTTAAAAAACTTTCCGAGCTAAATTTCATTCGTAATAATAGTGTGAAAACGCAAAACCCGTTTCAACTATCATCAGCAAACGACAGTTGAAACGGGTTTTGTAATAAAATTTCCTTTCTTATTTCTTTATCAGGCTATCCATGTATTGCACGGTACGTACCAGTTGAGAAACATAGCTCATTTCGTTATCATACCAGCTTACAGTTTTTACCAATTGCGTATCGCCAACAGTTAAAACTTTGGTTTGTGTTGCATCAAACAAAGAACCGTAGCGAATGCCAATAACATCAGTACTTACGATCTCATCTTCGGTATAGCCAAAGCTTTCATTAGAAGCTGCCTTCATTGCGGCATTAACTTCTTCAATAGATGTTTTCTTTTTCAATATAGTAGAAAGATCTGTAAGAGACCCGGTAATTACAGGAACCCTCTGAGCTACACCGTCAAGTATTCCTTTAAGTTCAGGTAATACAAGGCCAATTGCTTTTGCCGCTCCTGTACTGTTGGGAACTATATTAGCTGCGGCAGCCCTGGCTCTTCTTAAATCGCCTTTTGCGTGAGGAGCATCCAACGTATTTTGATCGTTAGTATATGCATGTATCGTGGTCATAAATCCTGCTGCAATACCAAAAGTATCGTTTAGCACTTTTGCCATTGGAGCGAGGCAGTTTGTTGTGCATGATGCGCATGAAATAATTGTTTCGGTACCATCAAGAATGTTGTGATTTACATTAAATACAATTGTTTTTAAATCTCCCGTTGCAGGGGCAGAAATCACAACCCTTTTTGCGCCAGCACTAATATGCGCTTCAGCTTTCGTTCTATCAGTAAAAAATCCTGTACTTTCTATAACAACATCTACATCGTGCGCTCCCCATGGAATTTGGGCAGGATCTTTTTGCTTATATATTTTAATTTCTTCGCCATTAACCGTTATTGAATCTTCCCCGCTTTTTACATCGCCCTCAAACCTGCCTTGTGCACTGTCGTATTTTAATAAATGTGCCAATACTGCCGGACTGGTGAGATCGTTTATTGCGACTACATCTATTCCTTTCATGTTATAAATCTGCCTGAAAACAAGACGTCCAATTCTGCCAAAACCATTAATAGCAACTTTAGTTGTGCTCATAACTTATTGTTTTATTTTAAAAATTAAGTTGCAAAAGTACGTTTTGTGATAGAAATGTATGGCATAAAATATTGGCCCCCCATTTACGCCCACCAGGTGTTTAAAATTGTTAACGAAGAATTAATAGTGAGGGTTTAACGCCAGCAGAGATATTGTATTTGGCGACTTACCAAAGCTTTCAACTGTATAGCAAGCGGTTAACGATTGCTGCCGCTCACATATTTATTTCCTCTTATATAAAATCTGTACGGTAGCAATCCATCTGGCCCGGCACTCTCAACCCCTATTCTTATGCTGGTGCCAATCTCCTCTTCAGTAAGTGAAAAATTATCTTCCATAATATAAATATCGTTTCCATTCAGTTTCAGGCCAGAATGATGTTTGAAAATGCCTAATGCTTTTCCAACATTGCCCGGTCCTCTTGTAAGTGTGCGGTCAAGTTCTTTTTTCCCGGTCCGCTTAAGCATAATGTCAATGCCTTCAATAGGCTCAACAGCTCTCACTAACACCGCATCGGGCACATTTTTATCATTGGTGACGATGTTAAACATTTGGTGCATTCCGTAACAGATATAAACATAAGCAATGCCGGGGTGGCCATACATATGTTCGTTGCGTGCAGTGCGCCTGTGCCCAAAAGAATGAGATGCTTTATCAGTAAACCCTACATAGGCTTCCGTCTCGGTAATTCTTCCGGTAGTTCGTTTGCCGTCGAATGTGGTAACAATAATTTTCCCAAGTAACTCTTTTGCGATTTGAACTACGTCGGCACGGCGATAAAAAGACAATGGTATTTTTTTCATAATAAACTAATTGATCATAGGCCAAATTAGGAAAACCTTACATATAAAATTTCCCGATAAAACCAGATTATATTTTTATGTTTGATGGTATTTATAAATGTCAATATAATGTAACCGTTTGCTCCAGGAAATTATTACAGCTATACAGGCTTACTTTAAAGCTCATAAATTCATCGTTAAAAATAAATTGTGGAAATGGATATTAATTCCAGGATTTATTTATGCCCTCCTGTTTTTTGCAGGTTTCTATTTTTTCCTGAAATCTTCAGTGCATGTGGTTGATTATTTATTTTCAAAATCCGGCTTAAAATTGTGGGTGCTGAAAGAGCATGGAAGCCTGCTAAGGTTTCTTTTTATTTTCGGTCAGCTCATCTTGCAGTTGATCCTTACACTGTTTTACTTTTCATGGTTCAAGTATTTATTCCTGATAATCGGTTCACCGGTCTTTGCATGGCTTAGCGAGAAAACAGAATCACTAATTCATAACAAAACATATCCATTTAATTTCCGGCAATATTTTAAAGATATTACGAGAGGAATAAGTATTGCCTTACGAAATACGCTATGGCAAACCGTTTATTCCATTTCAATATTAATTATTGCTTTTATTCCACTTGTAGGCTGGGCTACGCCGGTGTTGGCCTTATTTATCGAGTGCTACTATTTTGGATTTTCTATGCTTGATTATTCGAGTGAAAGAAATAACCTTTCGCCTTCGGAGAGTATTGATTTTATAGCTGACCACAAAGGGCTTGCTATTGGCAATGGAATGGTATTTTATTTATTACATATCATCCCCGTATTAGGCTGGGTAATTGCCCCCGGGTATGCTGTGGTGGCTGCAACACTTAGTTTACAACAAGAAGAAAATAAACAGCTAATCATTATCCCCACTGTTTCCTAATTTCATAGAATGGTATATTTAATTCCTTCTTTTCTATCTGACGAATCAATTGAAACTATTCCTCCTTACGTACTAGATGCAGTAAAAGATTCCCAGGTAATTTTTGCAGAAAATGAAAGAACGGCGCGTCGCTTTTTGAAAAGCATTTGTAAAGAAATTATAATTGATGATTTCGAATGGCATACCATTCATAAAGTTGAAAAAGAGCAAATACATATCTTGAGACAAAGAATAAAAGAGGGAAAAAATATTGCGATCATAAGTGAAGCAGGTTGCCCGGGAATTGCCGATCCCGGCCAGATCTTAATACATGAAGCGCAAAAATTAAATGCCATCATTAAACCCCTGGTAGGCCCGTCGTCCATACTGCTTGCTTTAATGGCGAGCGGGCTTAATGGCCAGCAGTTTTGCTTCTCCGGTTATTTGCCCATCGATAATCTGGAAAGAAACAAAAGAATAAAATGGATTGAAGAACAATCCATTCAAAACAAAAGCACACAAATTTTTATTGAAACACCCTTTCGCAACAATAAGCTGGTCGAAGCAATTTTACAAAATTGTAAACCTTCTACTCAATTATGCATTGCTGTTGATATTACCTCACCCCATGAACTCATTAAAACAAAAACCATTGCTGAATGGAAAAATGAAAGGCCGGATCTGCATAAAAGGCCTGCTATTTTTTTACTCCTCGGATAACGTGAATTAAAAAATGAAAATCGATCGCATCTGTTTTTATCAATCAAACAGTAAAGGCCCCTTTGAATTTGCGTGGGGTTTTTTTCCAAGATGTGCATAAGCTTTAGGGGTGACTTCCCTCCCGCGTGGGGTACGCATTATAAAGCCTTCTTGTATTAAAAAAGGTTCATATACTTCTTCCAGGGTGCCCGTTTCTTCGCCCACGGCAGTTGCAATAGTTGTGATGCCAACCGGGCCACCTTTAAATTTTTCAATGATCACCGAGAGTATCCTATTATCCATCTCATCAAGCCCATATTCATCTACGTTGAGTGCTTTCAATGCATGTTCCGTAATAGCAAGATCAATAACACCGTTGGAAAGGACCTGTGCAAAATCTCTCACTCTTCTTAACAGGCCATTAGAAATTCTCGGAGTTCCACGGCTTCTTCCGGCAATTTCTTTTGCTGCATCTGAGGTAATCTTCGTATTGAGAATTGCAGAAGATCGGAGAATAATCTTTTGCAAAGTTTCGGAATCATAATATTCAAGCCTCGATTTTATGCCGAATCTTGAAAGTAACGGAGAAGTCAAAAGGCCGCTGCGGGTAGTAGCGCCAATTAAAGTAAAAGGATTGAGATTGATTTGTACGCTTCGCGCATTCGGTCCGGTATCAATCATAATATCGATACGGTAATCTTCCATTGCTGCATACAGGTATTCTTCGACAACATTGCTTAGGCGATGGATTTCATCAATGAACAAAACATCATTGGGCTCAAGATTAGTAAGAAGCCCTGCAAGGTCCCCCGGTTTCTCAATTACCGGGCCGCTGGTTTCTTTAATATTAACACCAAGTTCATTGGCAACAATACGGCTAAGGGTAGTTTTGCCAAGTCCCGGAGGGCCGTGAAACAGAATGTGGTCAAGCGCTTCTTCCCGTTGCCTGGCCGCCTTAATAAATATCCGAAGGTTTTCAATTATCTGGCTTTGGCCACTAAATTCCTCGATAACGGCCGGCCGTATATTATTTTCAAACTCCTTTTCTGCAGGCGTCAATATTTCTTTATCCGTATTCAAATTTTGATTGGCCATTGTATTTTCTAAACGCTGTAAAACTAAACTTTTAATGCAACATTATTCATCACACAACTGCTAAAACACTTCAATTTCCTTTTGATAATCTGACAAAATTTCCAACCCAAATAATTGGATTGTTTATTGCAACCCGTTCACTTCAATAGTGCACCCATTGAAAAATTATTATGAAACAAAAAATTAAACTCGGCATACTTGATCAGTCCATTGTGCGAAAAGGAAGTTCCGCAAGAGAAGCGATTGAAGAAACTATAGCAACTGTAAAGCTTGCAGAAGAATTAGGTTATAGTCGTTTTTGGATATCAGAACACCACAATGCTCCGTCAATTGCCGGCTCTACACCGGAAGTGCTGATGGTAAAACTTGCCGATGCAACCAAAAAAATTCGCATCGGTTCCGGTGGTATTATGTTGCCAAATCACAGCGCTCTAAAAGTTGCCGAAAATTTTCGGATGCTTGAAACGCTGTTCCCGGGACGAATAGACCTGGGTATGGGGCGTGCGCCAGGAAGCGATCGTATAACGGCAGCGATATTAAATCCTTCAAATGATTTCAATGAAGAAAGTTACTTAGCCCAATTATCTCATCTTCAGCATTTTTTTAAGGACACTGCCGGCACCAGTTACGGGCCGCTTATTGCGGTTCCGCAGGCAGAAACTATTCCGGAACAATGGATACTCAGCAGCAGCGGGGGCAGTAGTAAAATCGCTGCACAATTTGGTATGGGTCTCGCAATTGCCAGATTTATTAATGCAAAAGCAACTCCCGATATCGTAGATACCTATCGTAAATATTTCCAGCCATCTGAACAATTTACCGAACCAAAAGTTATCCTTTCTATATCGGTGTTGTGCGGTGAGACGGAAGAAGAAGCACGGCGAATGCGTAAGCTTATGGACTATCGGTTACTGCAATTTGAAAAGGGCAATTTTGATAAACCGGGTGATTATGAATCTATAAAAGACTATTCTTTTAGTGCGTTGGAGCAAGAAAGGATTTCTTATAACAGTGGCCGTGTTGTTTCAGGAATTAAAGATGATGTAAAAGAACAGCTTCATAAATTGGCCGGCGATTTTAGCGCTGATGAAATTATCGCTGCTACTATGACGGATAGTGTGGCCAATCGTAAACGTTCTTTTGAGTTGCTTGCAGAAGCTTTTGATCTATCACCTGGTGATGAATAATTGCAACAGGAATTGCCGGAGAAGTTAGTAAACGACCTATAAGAATAAGTGACTTTCAGTCAAAGATAATTTTAAAGAAATTAATTTTGAAACAAAAAAAGTAACTTTAAAAAAAAGCACGATGCGCAAATTATTCTTCCCGTTAACGGCAATTCTCTTGTTTCTTACTCAGTGTAATGATAGTTCAACCAACTCTTCCGGTAACACTCCTGAAGCCAGGATAGCAGACGCTGCAGGACTTAAAAATTTTTCTAAGGTGAAAGAACTGGAATTTACATTTAATGTTGAAAAAGATACCATATCTAAAAGCAGGCATTGGAAGTGGATGCCCAAAACAAATGATGTTGTATTTTCAAGTGAAGGAGACAGTGTTTCTTTTAAAAGGTATGATACATCCACTGCACGTCTTAAAGAGTTAAACGGTATGTTTACCAATGATGAATACTGGCTTATATTTCCTTATCATCTTGTATGGGACAAGGGTATGACCTTTACGGATAACGGAAAAGCAATGGGACCGGTAACAGGTGATTCTTTGCATAAGTACACCATTCAATATAACAAATCCGATGGCTTTACTCCCGGAGATATGTATGTAATCTACACAGATGGAAACGATAAAATAAACGAGTGGGAATATCACAGGACAGGAAGTGTGGAACCGTCCTTAATGACCACCTGGGAAGATTATGAAAACTTCGGTGATTTACCATTATCAACCAATCATAAATCTAAAGATGGAACACTTCGGATATTTTTTACTGACATAAAAGTGTCAGAATAAATATGCGCCAGCAATAATTTTTTGCATTCTCATTTTTCATCTCTATATTCGAACAGGCTGAATGTATTTTTGCCCTTCCCGAATACCATTGTTATCACACCTTATCCCTTTTGACAACTCAAAACATAGGCGTTAATTTTTTTATTTGCACCTCAATTTTTAGAAAGATTTTTTTGAAGCTTATTAATTCCCTCATTTTTAAAATATAATAATATGCCAGTATCTGGAGATAAAGCAACCTTGAAATTTAAGGTCATGATTATTAAAACGGCAGAACTAAAAAAAGTATTACAGGATCCTGATTTTGATGGTATCACACTTCAATTAAGCCAGACAATCGGCAACTCATCTAACGGTGCTTCGGATAGCAAACCTACTTATGGTTTTATCGCATACAAACATTATGCTTCCAGGAAAAAGCAAGAGCAAATTACCGATCCCAACTTCTTTGCAGATAATAACGGAGCAGAAGTGATTAAAGATGTAGAAATTGGTGGCGACGGACTTATGGCTCATTTTGGAAACCTAAAGTTTACAAGGGCGGATATGAAGGAAGATATTGACACGGCCAAATTTCCCTTTCTTATTTTATCACCTGAACATGGTACCGGCGATCATGCGAACTATATCACCTGCAAAGCTATTTATACCGATAACTTAAAAGATGCAGCGCCACAACCACAAAGCCTGAGCAGGGGTGTTCCGATAAAATCGATTGGCATAAATCCATCTCCGCCGGCTTAGAGAATAATAGAAAAAGATTACTAAAAAAATTGAAAGGCTTAACGGCCTTTTTTCATTTCAAGTCACTTCCGGTAATCACACCCCCAGCGTATATTTCTATTTAGGTGATGCTGCCTGAGAATTATATTCTATTTCATTATACTTTATACAAAAGCTTTTGCTAACTTTCTACATCAATTCTTAAATAATAATTCAAGCCTAAGAAAAAAATCTATGTCGTTATGGTTTTCCTTCTGCCATTAATCGTTTTCAAAAGAAAATTAAAATAAGAAAAAGGAGTAATGCATTAACCTTGATGAAAATGCTTACCTAAAGAAATTGTTTATATGAAACGTCGTAGTACCATAGTCTTATTTTTTTTCTTTTATCTAAGCAGTACGAATGCACAAAGCAGGTATATAGACAGCCTCAACAAGCTAATCAGTGAGGCAAAAACAGATACCGCGAGAATTAACCTCGTAAATAAGAAAATTTATAGGCTCGGCGAGATTAACCTTGACTCCGCCTTGAAGCTTGCAAAAGTAAATCTTGATGATGCCAGGAAGATAAATTATAAAAAAGGAGAAGCCAATGTTTTGATGAACATTGCCACCAATTTTTCCACGAAAGGAAATTATGATTCGGCAAAAAAATGCATTACAGATGCTGAGGAAATCTCTTACTCGTTGGGTGATTCAGACCTGATTGCAAGTGTTTATTCGGGGCTTGGCATGTGGTACGGTGTTCAAAGTAAGTATGATACTTCCGCAATTTTTTACCAAAAGGCCGTTGACATTTATGAACGGCTGGGTAATAAAATTTCTTTAGGCAGAAGTTATGGCAACCTGGCCATTGGGTATTTAATGCAATCCAATTATCCCCCCGCACTGCTTTACCAGCAGAAATCACTGAAACTGGCAGAGGAGATGAATAATAAATCCGGCCAGGCTTATACCTTAATGAATATGGGCAGTACGTATCAAAAAATGGGCGATACGCTCAGGTCCGAGCAATCTTTTCTTAAAGGGATTGGAATTGCGAAAAGTCTTGGGATAAAAAATGTGGAGCTTTATGGTTATTCTAATTTGGCAGCCCTTTACACTACATTAAATAAGTGGGACAAAGCATATACCTACGCCATGAATGCTGCCACGCTGGCAAAAACTATGGGAGATGCAGGTATACAGGCTGCAAGTATTGCCAAAGCAGCTGCGGCGCTTGGTAAAAGTAAAAGATATAAGGAAGCAGAAACCCTGGCTATAAAAGCCATGGCGATTGCAGACTCAGCCAACCAACCGTTAGTACTTTACCAAACCTATTCTACAATGGGCGCTATACTTACGGAACAGGAAAAATATAAAGAAGCGATTCCATTACTAGAAAAAAGTATTGATACGTTGAAGAATGCTGATGGGTATGATGAATCGATTGCCGAAGCCTATGCGTCTTTATCATTGTGTTATGAAAAAACCGGGAACTACGAAAAAGCTTTAAAGAATTACAAGGCTTCCGCGGAAATTATAGATTCCGTTCGGGGAAAAGAAAATATCCGTAAAGCAACGGAGCTTAATATGACCTACGAGTTTGAAAAAAAGAAAGCACTAACCGATGCAATACAGGCGAGAAAAAATGCGGAGACAAGATCGAAGCAATTGCTTTTGCTGGGTGGCCTTTTGCTGGCAGTGATTCTTGCAACAGGCGGATGGATAGCCTTTAGAAATAAGCAAAGAGCAAACCGAAAACTTGAAACTCAAAAAACAGAAATACAAAGTACACTTTCAAAGCTGAAGACTACCCAGGCCCAGCTAATTCAGGCGGAGAAGATGGCATCGCTGGGCGAACTAACGGCAGGCATAGCCCACGAGATACAAAACCCACTGAACTTTGTAAAGAACTTTTCTGAAGTGAGTACGGAATTAGTAGATGATATGGAAGAAGAGCTGAGGGCTGGTAAGAAGGAGACTGCAATAATTATTGCGGGCAGCCTTAAAGAAAATCTTGAGAAAATAACTTACCACGGCACACGTGCATCTACTATTGTAAAAGGTATGTTGCAACATTCCCGCAACAGCACCGGCCTGAAAGAGCCAACAAATATTAACGCACTTGCCGATGAATATTTACGATTAAGTTTCCATGGCCTCAGGGCTAAAGACAAATCTTTTAATGCAACCGTAAAGACAGATTTTGATGAAAGCCTTTCTGCCCCTGACGGTAAAATCAATGTTATATCACAGGATGTTGGCAGGGTTTTATTGAATCTGTTTACCAACGCTTTTTATTCCGTTGCGGAAAAAAAGAGAAACAGCCCGCCGCCCGGATCGGGTATTCAATATGAACCCATCGTTTCAGTAACCACAAAAAAAGCGGATGGCCGGGTAGAAATAAGGGTAAAAGACAACGGCAATGGCATACCCCAAAACGTTGTTGATAAAATTTTTCAACCATTCTTTACAACAAAGCCTACAGGGCAGGGAACGGGCCTGGGTTTATCATTAAGCTATGATATAATTAAAACACACAGTGGTGAGATTAAAGTGAAAACGAAGGAAGGAGAAGGGAGTGAGTTTATAATTCATTTGCCTGCTGCATAATATCCACTGAATTATTTATAGCCGGATTCTTTTGGGGTGAGGTTTTACCTATTTACCGGCACCTGTTTCTTTTTTTACAAAACCTTTCGTTAACTTTCTAAACGAATTCTTTTCAACCAAACCTAAACTTTATTTATGCCCATCAATCCCAAAACAGGGGGTCTTCACCATATCGCATTGCGGTGCGCTGATATGGATATCACTAAAAACTTCTATCAAAATGTAATCGGGTTAACCCTCGCGCTTGACAGCCCGGATATTATTGGTTTTCTTGCAGGGTCTTTAATCATTGCTTTTAAAAAGGCAAATGCGGAGACAGGCAAAGACGTATTTACCCCATTTAATATCGGCCTCGATCATATCGCTTTGGCCTGCGAAACTAAAGAAGAATTGCAGCGTGTGGCGAAAGAGTTGAGTGATGCCGGAGTTGAGAACACCGGGGTAAAGCTTGATGAAACCCTTCAAAAGAACTATGTGGCATTCAAAGATCCTGACAGGATACAATGGGAATTTTATATGATATAAAAAGCTTCTCCACTACTATTGAATAGCCTTTCATGAAAAACAATGACCAGGGCGCTAAGGATAAAATTGATGAATTAAATCAATTGGCCTGGGATACCAGGGTCAATGATTCTCCCGGCTCATTTAAATTGAGCGGGGAATCTTTGGAACTTCTAACGAAAGTAGATTATCCTAAGGGAAAGGCTGAGGCACTTAAATGCTATGGATTTGCTCTTGTACGACTCTCAAAAAATGAAGAAGCATTAAAATGCCTCAATGAAGCGCTTTCTATTTTCGAATCGCTCAATGACGTTAAGGGCAGGGCCGTAACTACCGAATACCTCGGCATCATTCAACGCAACTGGGGAAATTTTGGCGCTTCCCTGGAATTATTAAAAGAAGGCCTGGCACTAAGCCAGCAGGCAAAATTCCTGGAAAGCGAAGCAACGTCATTTTACCAGGTTGGTGTTACTTATAAATATCTCGGAAACTACGAACAAGCCCTGGAGTATTATCATAAATGCCTTTACATTACCCGCTCTACAGGCTTTACTTTAATGGAAGCGTATGCCATTAATGTAATCGGGGCGGTATATTTTGAAATAGAAAACTATCCCCAGGCCTTAAATTATTATCAACAGGGCCTTGCAATCCGGCAGCGATCAGGCGATAAATGGGGAGAGGCCGGGAGCCTTGACAACATCGGCTCCGTCTACATAAAGTTAAAAGACTGGGATCGCGCGGCGGATTTTTGCGAGAGAAGCCTTGTGATAAGCGAAAGCACGGATGATAAAAGAGGACAGGCCAATGCCCTTTTTCACCTGGCAGAAATTTATAAGCAAAGAAACAACCTGGAAAAATCCGATTTTTTTTCGGGCCGCAGTTTACAAATTCGCCGGGATACAGGTGATAGAAAGGGAGAAGCGGAACTGCTTCTTTTTCTGTCTGAGCTGGGAAAATCTAAGAATATACCCGAAGATGAGATTCAGTCGAGACTGGATAAGGCTTTAAAAATTTCTGATGAAATTAATGCAGCAGATCTTTCAGGCAAGGCTCATTGGGCATTGTATGAAAGCTATAAACGTTTGGAGAAGTATGACCACGCCCTCAACCACCTGGAGACCTATAATCAAATAGAAAGGCAATTGCACAAAGATGCCGTCAATCAAAAGGTATTGAATTTTGAAATTTCTCACCGTGCAGAAGAATCAGAAAAAGAAGCAGAAAAATTCAAGATGAAGAACGAAGAGCTTGCGGCGCTGAATGCAGAGATCAAAAAACAAAAAGAAGAAATAGAAAAGACGCTTAATAAATTAAAAGAAACACAGGCGCAACTTATCCAGTCAGAAAAAATGGCGTCGCTTGGCGAACTAACGGCTGGTATTGCCCATGAAATTCAAAACCCATTGAATTTTGTAAACAATTTCTCTGAAGTGAATAAGGAGTTATTGACTGAAATGAGAGAAGAGATTGACAAAGGCAATTATGACGAGATAAAATTTATTGCAACCAACATCGCGGAGAATGAACAAAAAATAAATTATCATGGTAAGCGTGCTGATGCAATTGTAAAAAACATGCTTCAGCACTCAAGAAATAGAACAGACCAAAAAGTGCCTACCGATATTAACGCATTAGTGGATGAATATTTACGACTGAGCTATCACGGCATGCGTGCAAAGGACAAATTGTTTAATGCAACCATTCAAACTGATTTAGACGAAAGTATAGGGAAAATCAATATCGTTCCCCAGGATATTGGAAGAGTATTATTGAATTTATATAATAATGCTTTTTATACAGTTTCTGAAAAGATGAAAGCCAATAATGAAGAGTATCAACCAACGGTTTCAGTCAGCACTAAGAAAACCGGTGATAAAATTTTGATTTCAGTAAAAGACAATGGTAATGGTATTCCGCAAAAAGTAGTTGATAAAATCTTTCAACCCTTCTTTACAACTAAACCTACGGGGCAGGGAACAGGATTGGGTTTATCATTGGCCTATGATATTATTAAAGCTCATGGAGGTGAAATAAAAGCGGAGGCGAAGGAGGGTGAAGGAGCGGAGTTTATCATTCAAATACCAATACATTCGTAATGAAAAAATTTATTGGCAAAGTATGCGTGTTTTTATTTTTTAATTTTTATTCTCTTATTGCTTTCACGCAAAACACGACTATTGATTCTCTCAAGAAAGTTTTGCAATCGCAAAAAGAAGATACTAATAAGGTAAATACATTCCTTGGACTTAGCTATGCTTTTTTTCAGAATGGTAATTACAGCGAAGTTCTCCAATATGCAAATGAAGCGCTGGTTCTCTCAAAAAGACTGAACTTTCAAAAAGGGCAGGCAAACGCTTATAAAACAATTGGTGAGCTTTATGGTTATCAAGGTAACCTGTTAGAGTGCCGTAAAAATTTTACTGCTGCCTTAAAAATTGCTGAAGAGTTAAAGGATAAGGCACTCATAGCACTTTTAAATGCCAATATTGGAAAAACTTTTGGCTTGGAAGAAAACTATCCTGAAGCATTAAAATTCCTTTACTATTCTTTGGAGGAATGGGAGAAAATGGGAAACGACAACTGGGCTGCTGAAATACTGAGTGACATCGCAACTATTTTGGATTATCAAAAAAATTATTCGGAATCGCTTGAAAGCTGGTTCAGAGCATTGGAGCTGTACAAAAGAACTAATAAAAATAAATATGAAATAGCACGTGCATACACCGGAATTGCGACAATATACCTGCAACAAGGAAAGTACCAGGAAGCATTAAAAAATACTACCGCTTCTCAAAAAGTTTATGAGGAATCTGGCGATAAACCTAATCAGTTTTATGTTTTCCAATTGTTCGGAATGATCGGTGATAAACAGGCTGACTTAGCTTTTGCCACGGGAAAAATAAAAAGCGCGGACAGTATATATAACGAAGCTTTGGTTAATTATAATACAGCATTGAGTATATCGCAAGAGTCGGGAGATACCGTATTGATGGCTGAAGTTTATGAAAACCTGGGCAGCATTTATATTAAACTTAATAACTTTTCAAAAGCAAACGACTGCCTAAAGAAAAGTTTGCAGTTGAGTAATGACAGGAGGGAAAATATTAAGACCATATATAGCGATCTTTCAAAATTGGATAGCCTGCAGGGTAACTACAAACAAGCCCTGATGCATTACAAGATGTATATTTTATATAGAGACAGCCTTGTAAACACGGAAAGTACAAGAAAATCAGAACAGGCCAGGCTACAATACGATTTTAATAAAAAAGAAACTGCTGCCAAAGCTGCACAGTATAAAAAAGATGCGGAGGCTAAACGAATAAAAAATCGGCAATACTTTGCTATTACTGCACTTGGCATTGTTGTGCTAGCTGTGGTTGTTATTGCATTGATACAATTTAGAAATAGTAAACAAAAACAAAAAGCAAATATCATTTTAGAGAATACTCTTACCAATCTCAAATCTACTCAAGCCCAACTTATTCAATCAGAAAAAATGGCAAGCCTTGGAGAACTCACTGCCGGCATTGCGCATGAAATTCAAAACCCGCTGAACTTTGTAAATAATTTTTCCGAAGTCAATTCAGAACTTATTGATGAATTAAGCGAAGAAGCAAATAAAGGAAATTTTGAAGAAATAAAAAACATTGCAAAAGACATCAAGGAAAACGAAGAAAAAATAAATCATCACGGTAAGCGAGCAGACTCCATAGTAAAAGGTATGCTGCAACATTCTCAAAAAAGTACCGGTCAAAAAGAATCCACTGATGTCAATAAACTCACTGATGAATATTTACGATTATCCTTTCACGGTATAAGGGCAAAAGACAAAACTTTTAATGCAAATCTTAAAACTGATTTTGATAAGAGTATTGAAAAAATAAATGTTATTCCACAGGATATAGGCAGAGTGCTATTGAACTTATACAATAATGCATTCTATGCAGTAAATGAAAGGAAACTTCAACAGCCAGGTGTTTATGAGCCGTCCGTTTTAGTAAGCACAAAAAAAGTAAATGACAAAGTAGAGATAACAGTTCAAGACAATGGCAATGGCATTCCTCAAAAAATAGTAGATAAAATCTTTCAGCCTTTCTTCACGACAAAGCCAACAGGTCAAGGAACAGGGCTGGGTTTATCACTGGCCTATGATATTGTAAAAGCACATGGTGGAGAAATAAAAGTGAAAACGAAGGACGGTGAGGGAGCAGAGTTTATTATTCAATTACCAATAATTGCATGATGAAAAGCCTGCTTATCAAAATTTGTCTTTTTAATCTCTTACTCGGCTTTTTGCTTGATGCGTGTGCGCAAGATCTCATAATGCCAATTGATTCGCTAAAAAACGTGTTACTAATGCAGAAAGAAGATACAAATAAAGTTAACACGTTGATTGCATTGTACAGAAGCTCATATTTTAAAGGCGAATTGAAAAATACGAGTCTATATGCAAACCAGGCGCTATCTCTTTCTAAAAAATTAAATTTCAAAAGGGGAGAGGCATCGGCGTATGAGGGCTTAGCAGCAGGTAATGAGCTAAACTTACCAGAGTTTCTGAAAAATACGTATGCAGCTTTAGATGCTTATAAAGAAGCGGGTGACAAATTTGGAATAGCTCAGTCTATTCGAAGCATTGGGCTTGTATATGCGGCCCAGGGAAATAATATTGAGGCGCTTAAAAATTTTAATATCGCTCTTAAAATATATGACAGCCTAAAAGCAGAAGTGCAAATTGCACAGTGTTATGCGAACATTGGCGGAATATATTTGAAACAAGGTAAATATAGTGATGCGAGTAAAATGTACTTTGCCGCCCTCAAAATTTTCCAGCAATCCGGAATGCCCGAGTGGGGCCTTACTGTATCTTATGCTTCTATCGGCAATGCATACCAGTCGCAAGGGGACTCCTGTTTATTAGCAGGTAATCAACAATATGCAAAATTACTTTATTCGAAGGCACTTTCTAACCTCCTTTTGTCCTTAACGGGTTATCAAAAAATGGGAATGACAGGGAGTGTTGCCAGTTTATATACAAGCCTTGCAGATGTTAGTGTCCGGCTTAAAAATATTTCAGTGGCAAAACAATATCTTCAAAACAGCCGGCGACTGTCTGAAGGCTCGGACGATAAACAACTGCTATTTGATCTATATAAAAGCTGGTCAACTTTAGATAGTATTCAGGGAAATTATAAACAGGCATACGAACATTATAAACTACAAATGCTTTACCAGGATAGCCTTAGCAATGAAGAAAGCAGAAAAAAGTTTGTACAGACTGAAATGCAGTATGAATTTGATAAAAAAGAAGCTGCGACGAAAGCCGAACAGGCAAAAAAAGATGAGGAAGCTAAGCGAATAAAAAATCAGCAATATTTTATTATAACATCGCTTGGCATTATTGTATTAGCAGCTATAGTGATTGCGTTTATACAATATCGCAACAACAAGCATAAGCAAAAAGCAAATCTTGTTTTAGAAAACACACTTGCCAATTTAAAATTCACCCAATCCCAACTCATCCAATCTGAAAAACTGGCTTCGCTTGGCGAGCTCACTGCCGGCATTGCACATGAAATTCAAAACCCTTTAAACTTTGTAAATAATTTTTCAGAAGTAAACAGCGAGTTAATAGATGAACTTGAGGAAGAAGCGGATAACGGAAACCTGGAAGAAATTAAGTCGATCGCAAAAGACATTAAAGAAAACGAGCAAAAAATAAACCACCATGGTAAGCGTGCCGATGCCATTGTAAAAAACATGCTTCAGCATTCACGAAGCAGTTCCTCACAAGGAGAGCCCACCAACATTAATGCATTAGCCGATGAATATTTAAGATTGAGCTATCACGGTTTTCGTGCCAAAGACAAATCATTCAATGCAACAATTAAAACGGATTTTGATGACACGATTGATAAAATAAATATCATTCCACAGGATATTGGACGAGTGCTATTGAATTTATATAATAATGCTTTTTATGCGGTAGTAGAAAAAATGAAACAACAAAACGGAAACCTGCCTACCGGATGGGTAGTTTATGAACCAACTGTTTCAGTAAGTACGAAAAAAATAAATGATAAAGTCGAGATCAAAGTGAAAGATAACGGCAACGGTATTCCGCAAAACATAGTGGATAAAATCTTTCAGCCATTTTTTACTACAAAACCTACGGGAGAGGGAACGGGCCTCGGTTTATCTTTAAGTTATGATATCGTAAAAGCACATGGTGGTGAAATAAAGGCTGAAACCGGGGAGCAAGAAGGAAGTAAGTTCGTAGTTAATTTGCCCATTTCTTAATGAAATTTATGGAAAAGTGTTTTGTACATATTAGTTCAATCTTCCTCTTCTACCGATTGCCTCTACTGCTTATAAGCTGCTACACTTTCTCTTTAACATTTTGCCAATCATCTTCAACAAAAAAATCACAACAGCAGCCGATATCAATTGCAGATACGCTCAATTCTATAAGCAAAAGTTACTGGTACAAAAATTTTGATTCATCCATTTCTTATGCGCAGCGAGCGTTGCAAAGTGCAGAGAAATCTGGCTACAAAAAAGGAATAGCTGAGGCAACCAGGAATATTGGTGTGGCAAATATGGTATCAGGAGATGAGAATGTTGCCAGGCAATACCTATTGCAAGCACTAACTCTATTCTCTTTATTACCCGATGAGAACGGCAGAGCAGCAACCTATAATAACCTGGGTGTATTATACACTGGCATAAGAGAATTTTCAACGTCATTAACCTATCTCGATTCAGCTCTTGCGCTGTTTAAAAAAACAGGCAACAAAGAAGGCGAAGGTTCTGCGTTGAATTATATTGGCATTAGCTACCAACAGCAAGGCAACTATCAAAAAGCAATTGATTATTGTTTACTTGGGTTTGAAATAAGAAAAGAAATACACGATCATCAGGGAGTAGTGTTTTCTCTGATCAATGTGGGCAATATGTACCTGAATGTGGGACAACCTGAAACAGCACTTAAATTTTATAAGCAAAGTGTAGCATACGCTTCGGATAACAACATGGCACCATTTGATTATTCGTTGACCCAGCTAGGTAAAACTTATCTCAAACTAAAACAGTATGACACAGCTGAAACCTATTTAATAAGAACTGTAAACGGGAAACTCCAGGTTAATGATCATATTGCGGCGGGCGAACTATACACCGAGACCAACAGACTTGATAGTGCAATAAGAGAGTTTAATATTAGTCTTGAACAAACTCTTCTAACTAATAAAGATGTCCGGGCTTCAGCACTAATCGGTTTGAGTAAAGTGCATTTGAAAAAAGGGTCCCAAGGCCTGGCAATGTCTTATGCAAAACAGGCATATGATATTGCCGATACTTTACAAAACAAACTTATCCTGGCCAACATCGCCAGTGTACTGGCTCAATTGTACAAAGCAAGCGGCGAGTATAAGCAAGCAGTTCAATTTTTTGAACTGGCACATTCAATCACGGACTCGGTTTCCGGCGAAAACTACCAGAGAAAGCTTGCCTTTACCGAGTCAAAAAACGAGATAGAAAATGAACAGGCAAGGGTAAAGTTATTGTTAAGGGATAAAGAGTTGCAGGAACAAAAATTAAAAGAGGGAAGATACCTCACAAATTTCATCCTTATATTACTTGGCATATTTGCAGCGGCCATTTTTCTTTCCATTGTCATAATCAGAAATATTAATAGCAAAAGAAAAAAGATACAGTCTCAAAAAGACGTAATAGAACTTCAAAGCACCAAGGTTGAAAAAGCGTATGAAGAACTCAAATCGACCCAGGCACAATTAATTCAACGGGAGAAAATGGCTAGCCTTGGCGAACTTACCGCAGGTATTGCACACGAGATACAAAATCCTCTCAACTTCGTAAATAATTTTTCAGATCTAAATAGAGAATTGCTTTTGGAAATGAAGGATGAAATTGAAAAGGGAAACACTAAAGAGGTAAAGACGATAGCAGATGATGTGATAGAAAACGAAGAAAAGATAAATCACCATGGCAAGCGAGCCGATGCTATTGTAAAAAATATGCTTCAACATTCACGAAGCACATCTTCACAAAAAGAACCAACCGACATCAACAAACTTGCTGATGAATATTTGCGATTAAGCTATCATGGTTTTCGTGCCAAAGACAAAAATTTCAATGCAACAATTAAAACCGATTTTGATAAAACCATTGATCAAATAAATATTGTTCCGCAGGATATAGGACGAGTGCTATTGAATTTATACAATAACGCTTTTTGTGCTGTGGCAGAAAAAATGAAACAACAAGGCGGAAGCCTGCCTACCGGACAGGCAGGTTATGAACCAACTGTTTCAGTAAGTACGAAAAAAATAAATGCCCGCCCGGACGACGCGGTCGGACAGGATAAAGTTGAGATCACAGTAAAAGATAATGGCAATGGCATTCCTCAAAACATAGTAGAAAAAATATTTCAACCATTCTTTACTACCAAGCCAACCGGACAGGGAACAGGACTGGGATTGAGTTTAAGCTATGATATTATTAAAGCACATGGAGGAGAAATCAAAGTAGAAAGTAATGAGGGAGAAGGCACCGAATTTATTGTTCAATTACCTTTTTGCGGTAAATAATTTCGGCATTGGGACAACGATAAAACCTCTTCGTCCGCAATCATTTTACCCCTTTATTTCCGGTGTGTATATTTATAAAATTCCGAATAAGAGATAAGCTAACTGGTTGTGGTTGTTTGCAACCAATGCGGTTGTACAATAGAATTTAAACAGGTTCCATTTACGGCCATATTTTAAATTCAAACTTTAGTTCACAGGTACCTTTTTCTTATCTTACAGAATCACATCAAAATGCTGCCAGAACCGGATAAAACGCGGTTGGGTTTACAAAAGGGTATTGTATACGATTATTTTTTGCGAAAAATTTAAACTAACTCTTAATGCGGGCAAAATCAATAAAGGGGAAATCAATACCTCAATGCTGAACCGGGCAGGACTACAGGGGAAAATTAGAAATGCATAACCTTATTACTTTTTGGGTGGTACTAAAAGAAAAATAAATAATGAATCAGCATCTTCAAGAGATCTTAAATTTTATCACGCACGCTAACCATTTATCCGCTGAAGAAAGGGCTTCCCTTATCAAGGCTGTTACGGACGCTGATAGTGAATTAACCATTTCAGAATTTAACTTAGAAAGAACAGAAAAAGTAAAGAGAGCCACTGCTATTCTTTTAGAAGAGACCATTGAAGAACTTGAGCAGAAAAGGAAGGCGGTAGGAGCGCAAAATCACGAACTGGAAATAGAATCTTCTCTCGAAAGGGTAAGGACAGTTGCTATGAGCATGCAGAAGACCGATGATGTATTGAACATTTGTAAGATCATATTTGCAGAGCTTCAGTCTTTGGGTTTTGAAGAGTTAAGAAATGTATTAATCAATTTTTGGAATGATGAAGATCGATACCTGCTGGATTATGATTACTCTGATTTTACCGGCGCTAACATAGCGCATCTTCCCTATAACAATCACCGGGCGTTTGAAAAATTCCAGGAAAGAATACGCAGCGCGAAAGATGCTTTTGCCGAACTTATTATTAATGAAGATGAACTGGCGAGCTGGAAGGAGCGCAGAAGAAAAGATGGCGAATATGAAGATCCACGGCTGGACGATATTACAGCCCTTTACTATTACTTCTATTCAATAGAAGTTGGCGCTGTAGGCATCTCAACATTTAGCTCACTTAGCGAAGACAAGCTAAAATTGATAAGACGATTTCGCAACGTATTTGATTTGGCTTATCGCCGGTATATCGATATTGAAAAAGCTGAAGCACAAGCCAAAGAAGCAAGAATCGAAACAGCATTGGAAAAAGTTCGCTCACGTTCTTTAGCCATGCATGCAAGTGATGAAATTAAGGAAGTGGCATTGACAGTTCTTGATAAGATTACAGAACTTGGTATCGAAATGAATGGCGGCATCTCATTGGTCACTTTTGTTCACGCCTCTAAGGACATAGTGCATTGGCTTACCATCGGACCGGATTTCTTTAATGTGCATCTTCCTTATTTTGATCATATCATATTTAAAGAATGTGACGGTGCCAGGGAAAATGGAATGGAACTATTTGCCGGTGTTTATTCAGGTGAGGTTAAGGCTTCGTATTTCAAATACCTTATGGAGGAAACAGGCTTTAGCGCTGCTCCGCAGGAATTGAAAGATTGGGTGAATGATCAGCCCTACTTTGGTTTTTCTTTCGCCATCCAAAAACATTCGGGCATATTTTTAAATGATTATACCGGTAAATATTTTTCAAAAGAAACGAATAATATTTTAATTCGGTTTTCAAAAGTATTCGAGCAGGCCTATACCCGTTTCCTCGATCTGCAAAAAGCAGAAGCGCAGGCAAGAGAAGCGCAAATTGAAGCAGCATTGGAAAGGGTAAGAAGCAGAAGCATGGCCATGCATAAAAGTGAAGAACTGGTTGAAGTTGTCTGGCTTATGGATAGTGAAATTGCCGGGCTTGGCGTTAAGCTTGATAATACAACCATTAATATAGATTTTTCTTTCAAAGAAAATGGTTTCAATGTTTGGATTGCCGCACGGGGCAAGAGTTACCTCGAAAAATTTCATATCCCATACTCCAATAGGCATGACAGGGTATCAGAGAACCTATATAAAGCCATTGAGGACGGGCTCGATTACTATACAGATAAATACTCTAAAGCTGAAAAGAATAAGTTCTTCAAATGGCTTTTTAAGTATTCCGATTTCAGGAAGTTACCCGAAGAGAGAAAACAATTCGTATTGAATACTCCTGGATGGACCAGGGCTACTGTTGTCTCCAAAAATTCAATTTTGATATTTCAGCAGTACAAGTTAAAGGAGTTTACTGAAGAGGAAAGCGGGATATTTAAACGTTTCGGAAAAGTTTTTGAGCAAGCTTATACCCGCTGCCTCGATCTACAAAAAGCAGAAGCGCAAGCAAGAGAAAGTCAAATACAATTGGCATTAGAACGTGCCCGCACACAAAGCATGATCATGCAGCATTCAAATGAACTGGATGAAACATTGCGTGTATTTCATGAGCAGGTTTTACATTTAGGTATTCCATCCGCATTCTCTTTTTTATGGTTGCCCGATGAAGCGGAAGACAGGCATATCTTCTGGGCTGCATGGGAAGAAAATAAATCATTTAAAAGTAAGGCCATAGATTACCCGTTAGATAGAAATGAGCCGGCAACCGCATTATGTTTGACTGACTGGAAAGGCAATGTACCTGTAGTTGCTTATCATGTACCACCTCCATCAGTGCAGGATTATTTTGCTGCCTGGGGCGAATTAATTGCGGGGGTTGATGAACTGAAACCGGAAAATTTTAGTGATGGTTTATATTACGTTGAAGCCTTTATGAAGTATGGTTGCTTTGGTGTAATGGTAAAAAATACTTTGCTGGAAGATGAAAAGAAAATTCTCCATCGCTTTGCAGTTGAATTTGAAAGAGCTTATACCCGCTTCCTCGATCTTCAAAAAGCCGAAGCACAGGCAAGAGAAGCACAGATAGAGGCAGCTTTGGAAAGAGTAAGAAGCCGTAGCATGGGTATGCAAAAAAGTGAAGAGCTGAAAGATGTAATAAAAATTGTTTATCAGCAACTCAAACATTTAAATCTTCATCTTGCCCATGCGGGTTTTGTTGTGGACTACACACCCGGAGGTGATTGGCATTTTTGGATTGCTGATGAGCAGGTCATTCCTTCTAAAATAACACATCCATATTTTGATTCTGTTTGGGCAAATCAATTTAGCGAAGCAAAAGAAAAAGGCGCAGACTTCTTTACCACAAACTTAAATTTTGAAGAAAAGAATAAATTTTACAATAGGCTTTTATCCTATATTCCTGGTTTACCTGAAGCATCAAAAGATTTTTATTTAACGTGTCCGGGTCTTGCGGCAACAACGGTCTTATTTGATAATGTTTCCCTATACATTGAAAACTTTGAAGGAATTGTTTATACAGATGAAGAGAATAAAATGCTGATGCGTTTTGGAAAAGTGTTCCAACAAACCTATACGCGCTTCCTTGACCTGCAAAAAGCTGAAGCACAGGCAAGGGAAGCTGAGATAGAATTGGGATTGGAAAGAGTAAGAGCAAGAGCAATGGCAATGCAAAAAAGTGATGACTTAGCCGGGGCGGTGGCGATTATTTTTGAAGAATTGGAGAAGCTAAACACCGGTATTTTAAGATGTGGGCTTGGAATTATTAATAAAGAGAATCGAAGCGTAAATGTATGGACTACTTCAAAGTCCGATGAAAATACAGCGGTACATATATCGGGAGATGAATCGATGGATGGACATCCCTTGCTGCAGGGAGCATTTAACGCATGGTTAAAACAGGAAGAGTATTCTTATGTATTACATGGAAAAGATTTAACCGATTATTACAAAGCACAGAAAGCTGCTAATTTTAAATTGCCCGATTCACAGTCTTTAACAACCGCCGATGAGGACCTTCATCAATTTTACTTTCTGGCAACATTCCAGGCCGGGGGCTTGTTTGCTTTTCGGGAAACAGAATTTTCTCAGCAGGCCAAAAATGTAATGAAACGTTTTGCCGGCGTATTTAATCTTACTTATAAACGCTTTCTCGATCTGCAAAAGGCAGAAGCACAGGCACTCGAAGCCATTAAGCGTTCTTCTGTTGATCGTGTGCGTGCAGAAATTGCTTCTATGCGAACAACCAGTGACCTGGAAAGGATACAACCTTTAATATGGAATGAATTAAAAACGCTCGGTGTTCCATTTATACGCTGTGGTGTTTTTATAATGGATGAAGAAAAGCAGGAAGTGCAGGCCATGCTATCTACTCCAGAAGGGAAGGCAATTGCAACCCTTCATGTACCTTTTGAATTCGATATCACTATCATTACCAATGGAGTACAATATTGGCGTAAAATGGAAGTATATAATGAACATTGGGATGCAGATGCATTTAACAAAAACTGGAACAAATTGGCATCCCTGCGGCAGACTTTCATGGATTCACCGCAGACCGAGCGTCCCCCGGAAAGTCTTTATTTACACATGCTGCCGTTCTTACAGGGCATGTTGTATGTAGGTAATGTGGCGCCGTTAAAAGAAGATGAACTCCAATTGGTACAAAACCTTGCCGGGGCATTCTCCTCTGCCTATGCCCGCTACGAAGATTTTAATAAACTGGAAGCGGCAAAAAAACAGGTGGATAATACATTGAATGAATTGCAGGCTACTCAAAAGCAACTCATCCAATCGGAAAAAATGGCTTCGCTTGGGGAACTTACAGCGGGCATTGCACACGAAATTCAAAACCCGTTGAATTTTGTAAATAATTTTTCTGAAGTGAACTCGGAATTGATTGATGAATTAAGCGAAGAGGTGAATAAAGGAAATTTAGATGAGGTAAAATCGATTGTAAAAGACATTAAAGAAAACGAGCAAAAAATAAACCACCACGGTAAGCGTGCCGATGCCATTGTAAAAAACATGCTTCAGCACTCACGAAGTAGTTCCTCACAAAGAGAACCCACCAACATTAATGCATTAGCCGATGAATATTTAAGATTGAGTTATCATGGTATGCGGGCAAGAGATAAGTTGTTTAACGCAACGATTCAAACTGATTTTGATGATGGCATTGACGAAATAAATATCATTCCGCAGGACATAGGAAGAGTGTTATTGAATTTATACAACAATGCATTTTATGCTGTGAATGAAAAAAAGAAGAACCCCTATCCCCTAAAGGGGCAACAGGAATATGAACCAACAGTTACGGTTATCACAAAGTCTGTCAAGTCCCCTTCAGGGGACCTGCCTGCCGGTAGGCAAGGTTTAGGGGTTTTGATTTATGTAGCAGATAATGGCAACGGTGTTCCGCAAAACGCAGTGGACAAAATCTTTCAGCCATTCTTTACCACCAAACCAACGGGACAAGGAACAGGATTGGGGTTGAGTTTAAGTTATGATATTGTGAAGGCGCATGGCGGAGAAATTAAAGTAACAACAAAAGATGGTGAAGGCACTGAGTTTATTATTTCATTACCTGTTGTCTGAATCACGGATTTAAATTGATTAGAAGATTGCACTTATTTTAATATGCCTGAATTAAAATATAAAGACATAACAGAGAAAATTATCGGTGCTTCCTTTGAAGTACATAAGTTCCTGGGAAATGGCTTCCAGGAATTGATATACCAACGTGCATTAGCCTGGGAATTGGCGCAAGCCGGACTCTCCTATGCACGGGAAATTGAGCAGGAAATATTTTATAAAGAGCTACGAGAACCGATTGGAACAAGAAGAGCAGACTTTGTTGTGGAGGAAAAGTTTTGGTAGAGTTAAAATCAACTATTGAATTTCAAGGTGTACACCTCACATAAATATTAAATTATCTGAAAGCCTACCGACTCGAAGTTGGTTTGTTAATCAATTTTGGAAGTAAGACCTTAACATTTAAAAGGCTTATTTTATAAAGTGAATCTGTGAAATCTTTTAATCAATTTAAATCCGTAATTCTGAAATAAAGTAGATGTAAAAGAGAGTGAGACATCAGCATTTATAATAAAACTACCAAATTGCTTAAATTAACTGCATGAAATTATATACAAAAATAGCGTTGCTTTTGCTGCTGCCGGTTTTTGTATCGGCACAGTCGGAGCAAAAACAATTGGACAGCTTGAAGGTCGCTTTGAAGAATGCCCCCAATGATACAATTCGTATGGACGTTTATTATCAACTGGGATTATTTTACAATGAAATAAATCGTGACAGTGCTCTTTTTTACCTGGATCAAAGTATACCAATTGCTCAAAAATTAAAATTAAAAATAAATGAAGCACAAGCATTAGATGATAAGGCATATATGTTGATGCATTTAGGCAATTACCCCAGGTCGCTTCAATCATTTTTACAAGCATTAAAAATTACAGAAGACCCTGCCAGTGAAAAAAATACATGGAACCTTCCACAAGGTGTAACTCCAAGAAAACAGCGCATTAATGTTTTAGGGTATGCTCACCATGATATGGGGCATTTATATGGTATTACCGGTAACATCGACAAGCAAATTTCAAATTACTTTATTGCAATTAGTCTTGCTGACTCTGTTCAGGATAATGTGTTGCTTGCCTTAGCAAATATGAACCTGGGAAAAGTTTATTTAGACCTTAATAAATTGGATTCAGCGCTTCTTTTTGCACAAAGAGCATTGGATCTTTTTTCCAAATTATCATTTGATGAAAGAAAATATCAAGGCCTTGCTTTAACCATCATAGGAAGCATTTACCGTGCAAAAGGAAATTTTAAACTGGCAATGAATGCCGCCCGGGAAGCAGTAAAAGCCAATGCGGAGCACAATAATATTTCCAATCTTGAAGAAAGCTATGCCTTGTTAAGTTCTTTGTATGTAATTCTACATAAACCAGACTCGAGTATTTTTTACGCCTTAAAAGCACTCGAAACTGCTAAAAGTGTTGGACAACCACAGTATATGGCGAGCGCTTACGGGTTACTTTCCTATGTTTATATCAATCAAAGGAAAAGCGACAGTACTTTAAAATACCTGCACTTATACTCTACATTGAGTGACAGCCTGCATAACGTGGATAGAAAAAACCTGCTTGCCTATCAGAATGTTGGATTTGATGAACAGATACGGCTCCGGGAACTGGAGGAAGAAAAAATTCAAACGCAAGCCAACATCAGGACCTATGCAATGCTGGCAGGTTTGGTGGTGTTTCTTGCCATAGGTTTGATTCTGTATCGTAATAATCGGCAAAAACATAAAGCAAATAAAGTTTTAAAAACCACACTTGCCAATTTAAAATCCACTCAATCTCAACTCATCCAATCAGAAAAAATGGCTTCGCTTGGTGAACTCACTGCAGGCATTGCGCATGAAATTCAAAATCCTTTGAACTTTGTAAATAATTTTTCGGAGGTAAGCAGAGAGTTGATTGATGAATTAAAAAGTCAAAAGACAACATTAAAAACCGAAGAGCGGGATGAAATACTGAATGATATCGATGCAAACCTTGAAAAAATAAATCATCATGGCAAAAGGGCTGATGCAATAGTGAAAGGAATGTTGCAACATTCCCGATCGGGTACAGGGCAAAAAGAACCGGCGGATATCAACGCTTTGTGTGATGAATACTTACGATTGTCATATCATGGACTTAAAGCTAAAGACAAAAATTTCAATGCCACTATGAAGAAAGATTTCGATGGAACGATCAGCGGTATCAACATCATTCCCCAGGAGATAGGAAGAGTGTTATTGAATTTATATAACAATGCGTTTTATGCTGTTAAGGAAAAGAAGAAACAAGCTGATGACAATTATAGGCCAACAATTTCAGTTAGCACAAAAAAGATAAATTCTAAAATAGAAATAAGAGTTGCTGATAACGGCGATGGAATTCCCCAAACCATTATCGATAAAATCTTTCAACCTTTCTTCACCACTAAGCCTACAGGGCAAGGAACAGGTTTGGGTTTGAGCTTAAGTTATGATATTATTAAAGCACACGGTGGGGAGATAAAAGTTGAAACGAAAGAGGGAAAAGGAAGTGAGTTTATTATTGAATTACCAATTGCTTAAAAATCGTTGTATGAAATTATTTGTAAAGATCGGTTTCATTTTATTTTTTCCGATCCTTCTTATGGCACAATCACAGCCATCACAATTAGACAGTTTGCAACTCCTCTTAAGGAATGCGCCAGGCGATACAGTCAGGATGAATATTTATGATCAACTGGGATGGTATTATGCTGAGATAAACCGCGATAGTGCCCTTTTTTATTTTGAAAAGGAATTGCCAATTTCAAGAAAATTAAAATTAAGGTTGTATGAAGCCGACGCTTTGAACGGCATGGGATACACTCTGGATCAATTAGGAAATTATCCCAAGTCACTTGAGTCATATTTAGAGGCTCAAAAAATTGCCAGGGATCCGGCCAACGAAAAGAATTCATGGAATTTAACACATAATGCATGGAACACATCTAAAAGTCCGGACCCTAAAGATGCCCGGCGTGACCTTTTAGGCTGGATTCTTCGTGGTATCGGGGGATTGTATGGGCACACCGGCAATACAAATACTGAAATTTCAAACACATTTGAAGCAAGAAGCCTTGCTGCATCTGTTCGGGATACTACGCTGCTGGAAGTCACAAATTCGGCACTCGGATATGTGTATTTTGCCCTTGATAAATTAGACTCAGCGCTTCTTTTTCAGCAAGAGGCGTTGTCGTTATATAATAGCTCGGATGTCTTTAGAAAATATGAAGGCGATGTTTTAATGTCAATTGGGAAGATTTATAAAAAAAAGGGTGATTTTGGTTTATCAAAGGATGCATTACTAAAGTCAGCGAAAAGTAGTGAAGAACAAGGTAATCTTTCAGGGCTCGGAGGAAGTTACCTTTCACTTGCAGAATTATATCAGGTTGCAAAAAATCCGGACACAAGTATGTTCTATGCCCAAAAAGCGTTGGAAACTTTTAAAAAAGTGAGCTTACCATCAGGCATTTCAAATGCATACAGTTTGTTTTCGTCTATTTACGCCAAACAAAATAAGCCAGACAGTGCTTTTGCTTATTTGAAATTATCTTCTGTTATAAAAGATAGCCTGGCTAATGCAGAGAAAACAAACCTCCTTGCATTTAAAAACAGGGATTTTGATGAAATAATGAAAGTAAAAGAACTGCAGGAGGAAAAAATTCAAACACAGACCAGGATCAGAATTTTCGCACTACTCGCAGGGATTGGTGTATTTATATTGATTACGCTGTTGCTATACCGGAATAATAAACACAGGCAAAAAGCAAATGCATTATTGCAAAAACAAAAGGAAGAAATAGAAATACAGAAGGAAACTGTGGAAGGAACTTTAGCTGAACTCAAAGCCACACAGGCGCAGTTGATCCAATCAGAAAAAATGGCTTCTCTCGGAGAACTTACCGCAGGCATTGCACATGAAATTCAAAACCCATTAAACTTTGTAAACAATTTTTCTGATATGAATGAAGAGTTGCTGACAGAAATGAAAGATGAATTGAGTAAAGGAAAAATTGAAAAGGCAATAACATTGGCAAATGATGTAATAGAAAATCAAAAAAAAATTAATCATCATGGCAAACGGGCCGATGCTATTGTAAAAGGCATGCTGCTGCATTCACGAAGCAGTTCCTCACAAAAAGAACCCACCAACATTAATGCATTAGCAGATGAATATTTACGATTGAGTTATCATGGTATGCGTGCAAAAGACAAATTGTTTAACGCGACGATTCAAACCGATTTTGATGAAAACATTGACAAAATCAATATCATTCCCCAAGATATTGGAAGAGTTTTGTTGAATTTATACAACAATGCATTTTACGCATTGAATGAAAAAATTAAAAGCTCAGATGAATCATATCAAGCAACTATTTTTGTTTCAACAAAGAAAATACACGATAAGATTGAAATAACTGTCAAGGATAATGGCAATGGGATTCAGCAAAAAATAGTTGATAAAATCTTCCAACCCTTCTTTACGACAAAGCCAACAGGACAGGGAACAGGATTGGGTTTATCGTTGAGCTATGATATTGTGAGAGTGCATGGAGGAGAGATAAAAGTGGAAACAAAAGAGGGTGAAGGAACTGGGTTTACAGTTCTGCTGCCTGTTGCGTAAATTAAACTTCTTGCTCACATAGGCATGGCAGCCAAATACTCAATCTGGCTAAGCCATCCAAACATACTCTCTAAATTTTGAGAACTTTATTTATTTTCTCACAAATCCGGTAACTTCAATCAACGATAAAAAATGCTTTGTATGAAAAAGGAAATTCTCCAAAACAATGCTTCACCCGAAGCAGAAAATGAAGATACAGCGGCAACGCCAGTCCCGGGATCTAAAATACACCGCCGTAAATTTGTTGAGATGGTTGGCACCGGTGCCCTTGCATTCACCATTTTGCCAAGGCATGTGCTTGGCGGAACAAACTATGTGGCTCCGAGCGACAAAATCACACTTGCCTATATAGGTACGGGAACACAAGGCATAAGGGAGTTGCTTCCGCTGTTGGCAAATGAACAGTTTCGTGTTACAGCAATTTGCGATCCTAATAAAAATGCGATTGGATATAAAGATTGGGGTAAGGATTATCTCCGGAATGAAATACGCAAAGCCATTAACAAGCCCGATTGGGACTCAGGCGGCGATAACATGGTTCCCGGGGGAAGAGATAATGGCAAGTCGATCGTTGATACCTTTTATGCAAATATGCATCCTGAATTAAAATACAACGGCTGTGCTGCGTATGCAGATGTCCGCGAACTGTTAGATAAAGAAAAAGATCTTAATGCTGTTAAGATCATGACACCCGACCATCTGCATGGTGTTATTTCGATAGCGGCAATGAAAAGAGGGAAACACGTTCTGGTACATAAGCCACTTTCAAATCGTTTGCTCGAAGGAAAGAAAGTGATTGAAACAGCCCGCAACTCAAAAGTGATCACCCATTTAATACCATGGGATTCAAATGGCGATATGACCCAGGTGATGGCATGGATAAATGCGGGTGCTATCGGTAAGCTTACGGAAGTCCATAACTGGACTAACCGTCCCGTGTGGCCGCAATATCCCTTGATACCAACTGATACTCCGCCGGTTCCCGATGGACTTAATTGGGATTTATGGTTGGGGCCTGAAGCAGATCGCCCTTACAGCCCGGAATATACGAATATGGTTTTCCGTGGCTGGTACGATTTCGGTGGCGGATCTATGGCGGATATGGGGCACTATAGCCTGTGGACAGTGTTCAATGCATTGCAATTAACAGCACCTACAACCGTTGAACCACATTTAAGCCATGTTGTCGCCATGCATGATCCCGTACCATATCAAATTAAAAATGATTTCTCTTTTCCGATGGCAAGTACCGTAAGATTTAAGTATCCTGCCAATGGCGCAAGGGCTGCGGTTGATCTTTGCTGGTACGATGGTGGTATGCGGCCTCCGATACCTGTTGAATTAACTGAGGCAGATAAGGAACTGCCTGCAGAAGGAATGATGTTCGTCGGCGAAGAGGGTAAAATATTGGCCGGGTTCAACGTACAAAATCCGCAAATCATTTCTGGTAAAAAGATGGATGCATCAGCAAATGCGAAAGCAGATAGCCGCAGCCAGGTGGAACAGACATCATCTGCTTTGCCTCTTTTTGTGGAAGCATGCAAAAGCGGTAAACAATATCCCGGCAACTTTATGGAGGCAGAGCACCTAACGGAAGCTGTTAATCTGTATGCTGTTGCACTTCGCACGGGCCGCCTGTTGAAGTATGATTCAGCGAATTTAAAAATTACCAATGTGCCAGATGCCAATAAATACTTATCTCGTGAATACAGAAGCGGCTGGGATCCGGCAACCATATAAAATTAGTTCGAATGAGCCTTATTAGATAATGTCAGCAATGGAGATTTGGATATGCATGTTTTAAAGTTTCATAGGAACAAAACATGGGCAGCAACAGGTTAAAAAAATTAAAGAAGCTCTGTAGGAGCGGCATATTGCTTTCGTAACATAACTCCTCAAATGCCTTATTATGAAAAAAATAAACAGGAGAAATTTTATCGGTAACACAGCGCTTGGAATAGGCTCCGCATTTGCATTATCACAGTTGCCGGGCCAACTATTTGCAAACGGGTTTTTAAAACCGAACGATCTTCCTATCGGGTTTCAAAGCTTCACCATAAGGGACATGCTGGCAAAGGACTTTGCCGGTACTCTTAAAACCATGGCAGGCTTTGGATACAAGTTAGTTGAAATGTGCAGCCCTACAGGGTATGCCCAAATTGGTTTTGGCTTTTTGACCAATATGAAAACGGCGGATATTAAAAGCGTCATCGACGATGCTGGCCTTACCTGTCCAAGCTGCCATTTTGGTAAAGCAGAATTTACCCCTGAAAATATTGACAAGAGCATAGAATTTGCACATGACCTTGGGCTTTCGCAAATGATATGTTCTACTTTTTGGCTGCCCAAAACTGCAACAATAAAAGACTATGATGCTGATGCGGATAGACTGAATAAGGCAGCCGAAAAAATAAAAGCTGTCGGCATGCAAACCGGCTTTCACAATCATGAAATGGAATTTGCAATGCTGGAAGGGCAGCTTATTTATGATGCGCTTATGAGCCGTTTTGATCCCGACCTGGTTAAGATGCAATTTCAAACAGAGGTAATAAATCTTCGCTACAAAGCGTCTGATTATTTTAAAAAATATCCCGGCAGGTTTATTTCAGCACACCTCTCAGATTGGACTTCCGATAAAAAAGAGGCGGCCGTAGGGCAGGGAATTATTGACTGGAAAGAATTTTTTGCGGCAGCTAAAACAGGCGGTGTAAAAAACTTTTTTGTGGAAATGAATTATGATAAATTCAAGGAAAGTGCAAGCGTATATTCATGAACTTTGAGTTTCTTTTCTGGAAAGACCACATACCTGGCTTTTTTTGATCGTTGTTTTATTTTCCTCCACCCTCATAAAACCGCCTGAAATATTGATGTTTTCTTTACATAAGGACATCATGTGAGTTTGTCTTTTGCATTACTATCGCAGCTTAATTTTATCGTACAAAATCTCGGTTTATGAACTATGAGTTAATGTTAAAAGAGGTAGAAGCTTTCATATCAAAATATATGCGCAAGCATGAAAACCCAAAGCTTCTTTTTCATAATCTTGCCCATACGCAAGGCATAGTTTTGGTCGCCGGTCAACTTGCAGAACACCATTCACTGAATGAAAAGGAACTATTTATAGTAAAGGCTGCGGCCTGGTTTCTGTGTGCAGGGTATTATAAAGATCTTTTGCATCCGGAGGAAGCAAGCGTAAAAATGGCGGAGGAATTTTTTGACGGCTGGGGGCTTGAAAGTGAAACCATAGAATTAATAGAAAAATGTATCGGGGCGACTATACCCGGTTCTGTTCCCGACACGTTATTGGAAGAAATTATTTGTGATGCAAATTCATTTTACTTCGGCACTGAAAATTTTTCAAGCTATAATAAGTTAAGGCGCAAAGAATATGAGCTGCTCAATAAAACAGGTGTTGATAAAAATGAATGGGCAAAGAACACCATTCAAATGCTGGAAGGCCACAAATATCACACTGATTATTGCAGGAGTGCTTTAAATAATAACAAGCAAAGAAATCTTGAGAAGTTAAAGAAAAAAAATCCTCTATCGTTAACTTCTGACTCTATCACTTCCCTGTTAGAAAACGAAGCCGGTATAAAAGAAAAGGTGAAGGATAAAGAGAACGAGAAGAATAAAGAAAGTAAAACGAATTCAGCAGACAGGACTATAGAAACTATGTTCAGAACCACTTCTACCAATAGTCAGCGTCTAAGCAGCCAGGCAGATACCAAAGCGCATATAATGATTTCGGTAAACACAATCATCATTTCATTAATGCTGGGTTTTAGGCAGATTGGTCAATCGTCAAAATTTACTGTTCCTGTAATCCTGCTAATAGTTGTGAACCTTGCAACTATAATTTTTTCCATCCTGGCGACGCGGCCAAACGTTGCAAAACGAAACTTTACAGACAGCGATCTTGAACAAAACAAAGTTAACCTCCTTTTCTTTGGCAATTTCTTTTCTATGAATTTTAATGATTATAGCAGGGGTATGCTGCATATTATGGACGACAAGCAATCGCTTTATATAACCATGTTGAGAAATTTGTATGAACAAGGAGCAGTGCTCGCCAAAAAATATAAGCTGCTTAAAATATCTTATAATGTATTTATGTATGGGCTTGTTCTATCAGTCATCAGTTTTTTTGTTGCGTCAAAATTTTTTTAGAAGTGCTAATCATCAGGAGTAAATCATTTTAAAGATTTATGGCCCGATTTTTTTGAGATACGGGCACGTAAAACAGGAACATTCCTTGAAATGAAAAATATAAATAGAAGCTATCCACACGATCATTAATTGTGCAGTCAATTGAAGGAACATATTACAATTTATTATTTCATTATCTTTAAACAGGCTGTAAACAACAGGAAAATTAAATGGAAAAAACTAAGTATTCGACCTGGAAGATAACTGTTGTCTTTTTTGCACTAACCATTTTTTTATCATGTAATAATTCGGGCGACATTCCTTTTCCCAAAAAACAACTGGGAACCGCGCAGCCTGTAACTATACCCCTTGTATTTAGCGCTCCTAGAAAATTAACCTGGGATACTGTAAGAAAAGAGCGGATTTCACCCGTAATAAAAAGACTGGATATAGACGCTTTGCCTTCGCGGCCCTATGATTCAACCGGGTTCAAGCCATTTGCCCAACCACCCACGGAGGTGACTTTCGATTTTAACAGCTTGCCCGAAAGGGATTTTAGCCTGGAAAAGTTGGCAGTACAAATCCCTGGAACTTAAAACTTCTGCATTACCGCCTCCGGCTATAGTTAAAGCCGGAAAACCCTCCCCGCAAAAAGGAAAACCATTGTCCATTTTTGATCTTGGCCCGGCACAGGGCTTACAGGCTAAATTTATCGGCGCCTTGTTTATGGATCACAGCGGGCTTCTGTGGATAGGTGGCACAGAAGGACTATTTCGCTACGACGGAGAGCATATTCAAACTTTTATTCAAGGTTCCACAAATTTTGCGCCTATAGGCGGAATTACTGAAGACAATGCAGGAAACATTTGGTTTATACAAGCCGGTGGTAAAAATATTGGAGTAATCAACACTCGCGAAGGCACCGTTAGTTATTCAAAAAAAATAGCTGGTGTAGACAATAACATCACTAAGTTGACTGTCGACGACAAAGGAAATATTTGGTTTTACAATAAAAAAGATAAGGCCATTAGCGTAATAGACCCGAAAACATTCACTTATAAAAATGTGGATATGAAAGCGGGACTTTCAGATTCTATGGCGGTGCAGGTATTGCAGGATGATAATAAAAATATTTGGATAACTACCGCCAGCCACGGTGTGAACATTATCGATCTAACGTCCGGAAAAATAAAATACCTGGGAAGATCTTCTGGTCTAAGCAGTGATTCTTTATCGGCTATTGTAGGGGATAAAAAAGGCAATATCTGGATTGCAGAGCCGAATGGACTAAACGCCATTGACACAAAAAAAGGAACCATAAAAATTTATAGTAAGCTACAGGGCTTCAAAAGAACCTTCACTTTGCTTCTATACTTTGATAACAAGGGGCAACTATGGAGGAACACCTCAAATGGTATTGAGCTGGCTGATATTGAGAGCCAAAAGATACGGTATATTGATCAGCCCGACGGACTTAGTGGAAGTCTCGTCACCGCAGTTGTTCCCGACTCTTACCAAAGAATGTGGGTAAGCACAACTACCGGCTTAAATATTATCGACCAAAACGGAGCAACAGTTCATCCGTTTGGTACTACGCCGATAATTTGTCTGAAAGAAGATGACGCAAATAATCTTTGGGTAGGTACATTGAATGGCCTCTATATAGTTAATCCCAAAAGAAATACCATGAGGTTGTTGGATAAATCCAATGGCTTGTCCAATAACTTTGTCCAATCATTTTGGGAAAAGAATGATAAGCTCTTAATTGCAACAAATGGCGGCTTCAATATTTTTGATCCTGCTCATAAAACGCTATCAGTAACGGGGCAAAAAGAGGGTCTTACCAGTGATACAATTTATGTGGCATTTAATGACAGGTCCGGCAATATATGGCTCACGGGCCCTAGTAACGGAATTGATAAAATTGACTCCGCAAACAATATCCTTCTCCATACCGATATTGCCGGCGGATTAAGTGCTAATTCCATCCTGGATGTAAAGCAGGATAAGGATGGCCTCGTATGGCTGGCCACAAGAACCAATGGTATAAACATAATTGATCCTGCTACCGGAACTGTGAAATATCTGAACAACCAACCGGGCTTGCGGGATACTTGTGTAAGGATGATGCTGGAAGATGAATTTGGCAGAATGTGGATAGGTACCGATAAGGGCATCTATGTAGCCGATACAAAAAAAGGAACACTTACCAGTATCACCACCAGCAATGGTTTGACAAATAATATTATATTATCTCTTCTTGCACATAATGGAAAAGTATTTGCAGGAACTGCGACAAAAATTAGTATGGTTACCGCACCGAACCCTTCGGATTCGTCCGGGGAATGGGAAATATCGGTGCTGGATAAATCAGGCGGTATCGTGAAGCAAACGAATTCCTGGTTAACCGATGCAATTACCAAAGCCGGGAAATATCTCTGGGGCGATAATGGTATCACCGTTATTAATGAGATCAATGCAAAAAAAGATTCAATATCAACCTATGTCACAGGAATAACAGCAATGACCGAGCCGCAACATTTTATCAACCGGCAGGGATTTGGGCAAAACGATACTTTATGGACGGCCGATACTTTTTTTGTAAAAGGAATGAAGCTGCATGACTTAGGTTATGCCAATAAGAATACATTAGAATGGGATAGCGTTAGTGGCCCCTATAATATGCCGATTAACCTTTTAATTCCTTATGATAAAAATTATTTACAGTTTCAATTTGCGCAGGCAAATTTAGGCGCGGATGATACCACATGGTACTCCTACATTCTTGAAGGGATTGATAAAAACTGGAGCACCGTTACTACCAATCCTTATACAGAAAATTACCTCAATCTTCCTCCCGGTAGGTATGCCCTGAAAGTGAGTAGTAAAGGCAACAATGAAAAATGGGGAACGCCGGCAGTATTTCGATTTACCATTTCTCCTCCCTGGTACCAGACCTGGTGGGCTTACACTATTTTTGCTTTAGTGGGCATTGGCCTGCTGAGAATATATATAGTTTACCGCTCAAGAAAGTTGCAGAAGGAGAACCGCATATTGGAGGAAAAAGTAACCGAACGAACTTTACAGTTGAAAGAATCGCTTGAAGAACTCAAAGCGACCCAGTCCCAGCTTATCCAATCGGAAAAAATGGCGTCGCTTGGAGACCTTACTGCTGGCATCGCCCACGAGATTCAAAACCCGTTGAACTTTGTAAATAATTTTTCTGAAGTCAATGCTGAATTAACAGACGAGTTAAAAGAGGAATTGAATAAAACAAGCCTGTCGCCAGAAGAGAGGTTGCCCATTGAAAAAATTGCAGAAGATATAAAAAGCAACGAGGAAAAAATAAACTTTCATGGCAAGCGTGCTGATTCCATTGTAAAAGGAATGTTACAACACAGTCGCAATAGCAACGGCCAGAAAGAACTTACCGATATTAATCAGTTAGCTGATGAATATTTACGATTGGCATTCCATGGTCTGAGAGCAAAAGATAAATCCTTCAATGCAATCATGATGACGGATTTTGATCCAACGGTAGGGAGTCTTAATGTGGTCCCGCAGGATTTGGGAAGGGTATTTCTCAATTTAATCACCAATGCCTTTTATGCAGTTGCTGAAAAAAATAAAGACCTCCGGTCGCTTAAGGAAAGTGAGGAATATAAGCCAACTGTTACAGTCATTACAAAAAAAATGCGCAATAAAATTGAAGTACGGGTAAAAGATAATGGCAATGGAATACCCCAAAAGGTAATAGATAAAATATTTCAGCCATTCTTTACTACCAAGCCTACAGGCCAGGGAACTGGTTTAGGCCTTTCATTGAGCTATGATATTGTTAAGGCGCATGGTGGTGAGATAAAGGTAGAAAGTAAGGAGAATGAATGGGCTGAATTCGTGGTGATACTTCCGGCCTAAAATAATGCGCAGCTTGTAATGCTGATTTTTTTTTGATTAAAAATTTTCTTCACTTTTTCATGCACAGTCCCGCCAACTCGTTGCAATCATTTTTACCGATATTGTCGGCTATACGGCATTGATAGGTCATGATGAAGAAAAAGCTTTTTCGATCCTCGATAGAAACCGGCTACTGCAAAAGCCAATTATCGAACAATATGCAGGGCGATGTATCAAGGACTTAGGCGATGGAATAATGGGCAGTTTTAACACGGTTTCCGACGCTGTAAATGCAGCTATAAAAATTCAGAGCAAATTTGATATTTCAATATAAAATCCGGGATCTTTTTAAAATTCTGCCTCATATTTTTAGTCGACAATGCAGCTATAGCGCAACCCTATCCGCCGTGAGGTGGCGAAGGATTTATAAACTTGCTTTTGGGGATGAGACCCGGGCCAGTATATGGGAAAACACTTACTTCAAAATATACATGCTGGCTCACGTTATCAAATTTCGGCGTAAAAAGAAAATACCGGTAATTTTCCCGGTCTTTAGGATTGGAATCTTCTTTGAGTAATTCCAATTCGCTAAAAGCTATTTGCATATCCCCTGTCACCTGTTCGCCACATATGGACAAGTCCGGTAAAGGTTTGGAATTTTGATAGTCTAAATCTATCGGTGAGCCGAAAATTGTTCGCTGATCTCTAACCCGCATGGGATATGCCCTCAGGGTGGGATAAGGATAGATATCGGATAAATAAGCAAATTGAAAAACGATGATATTTTTGCCGGGAGTAGACTTTACATTTCTATCCGCGCCTGCGGTCATATTTTTAAATTGCGTTTCCGACGAGAGGCTGTCGTATTGATCTTTTGAAAGTATTAGCTTTGTATAGTTTAATGTAATATTTGTTTCATCGGTTTTTCCTGCAAGGCCTGCTGATCTTGTATCTGCCAAAACAAAATCATTCACAAAGTCAGTTGATGATTTCATTTTTTTTTCGGCTTCATTTCCTGTATCCTTATTTTTTATAGTCCAGCCAATAAAAAGATATGAACACATCAACATAACAACTATTAGACCTGTAGCAGATTTCATTGTGCAATATTTTATGATAAGGGTTTGTTTAACCACGAATTTCTTAATAGTTAGAGGGGAGGCAGGTGTTTTGCAATTGTTATTTATTCCCCGGTTTTTATCCTTGTTAAATTTAAAATGTAATTTCCATTTATGCAAAGCTTTTACTTTATCATAAAAAAATGGGTAAGTAAATGAGTCACATATTCATATCAGTTCTCAACTGGTCGGAGGTATGGGCGTTGCTTATTCCATTGTTTGCATTAACGAGGAGAAGGAAGCAACCTTCATTTATGAAACCGGTTATTGTGTACTTGTTCTTAGCGCTTCTGCTTAATTTAGTCTGCGATATTCTCAGCGACTATAACGATTCGCACCGGGCCCAGTCGATAAGTAATAACCCGGTATACAACCTGCATTCTATTGTACGTTTTGTTTGCTTCAGCTATTTTTTTATTCTGCTGAAACAAAAGCCTTTTAAAACAATTAATAGAATTATCCCGGTCATTTACTTTGCATTTGTTGTAGTAAACTTTTCTTTTTTTGAAAGTTTTTTTTATGAGTTTAATATTAGTGGAAATTTACTTTCAATGGAAGCTTTTCTTTTATTGATTTATTGTATGCTTTATTATTTGTCTCAGTTAAGAAGTGAAATGGGAGGTATTACAGGAACCAAGGGCTTTTGGGTAGTTACCGGCCTGGCCATTTATGTAGCCGCGAACTTTTTTGTTTTTTTATTTTACGTTCCTTTGATTACGGAAAACCCGGTGCTGGCAAATAATATGTGGAATGTTCATAACGTTGCTTACATCTTCCTTTGTATTTTTATATCTAAAGCATTTTATGTTCCTGCTGCTATCTAGTACGGTGGTGAGAGTTTTCATTGGTATTTCGGCAATGGTATTGCTGTTTACAAGCTTTCTTATTTCTTTCATTACCAGCCAGCGTAAAAAGATACAGTACCACAAGAATATGCAGGCACTCTTCGAAGAGCAGCAACGTATTCTCACCGAGCAAAACGAATTACTTGAAAAAAGAGTTGAGGAAAGGACCGCGGAACTCATGGACCAAAAAGAAGCTTTACAGGCGTCACTTACTCATCTTAAATCCACGCAGCTGCAACTCGTACAAAAAGAAAAAATGGCTTCACTGGGCGAACTTACAGCGGGTATTGCCCATGAGATTCAAAACCCGCTAAACTTTGTAAATAATTTTTCAGAAGTAAATAGCGAGCTCCTTGTTGAAATGAAAGACTTTATTGAAAAGGAATCTATTCCATCGGAAAGCAAAGAAAATATTGAAGGCATAATAGATGCGGTAATACTTAATCTTGAAAAGATAAAACACCATGGCAAGCGTGCCGACGATATTGTAAAAGGCATGTTGCTGCATTCAAGGAATACAAGTGGCGAAAAAGAACCGGTAAATATAAATATTCTCGCATCCGAATACCTGAGACTAAGTTACCATGGCCTGCGTGCAAAAGACAAAAGCTTTAATGCTCTAATGGAAACTGATTTTGATGAAAACATCGGCAAGATGAACATTGTTCCGCAGGAGATAGGCCGCGTTTTATTAAACTTATTTAATAATGCTTTTTATTCCGTTACAGAAAAAAAGAAAAATGAATCTGCTTTAGGTTTGAAAGATTATGAGCCAAAAGTTACTCTTATTACCAAAAAAATAAATGCTCTTCCGGATGACCTTGTTGCAAGGGACAGGGTCGAGATAATAGTGAGGGATAATGGGATGGGGATCCCTGAAAAAATATTAGACAAAGTTTTTCTTCCCTTCTTCACAACAAAGCCCTCTGGCCAGGGAACCGGCCTCGGTTTATCATTAAGCTACGAGATCGTAACAAAGGGGCATGGCGGCGAAATGAAAGTAAATACCAAAGAAGGAGAATTTACCGAGTTCATAATTTTGCTTCATACAAAATAAAATTACGTCCATTATACTTCGATGATACCCTGCCCGTTGCTTATAAGATTTTATTATTTTTTGTTTATTTAAAATGACGGATATTTATTAAACAATTGATTTTTCTTAAATAAAAGATTCTGATTTATTATGAAAAAGATTCTTTTTTTTGCGCTATTGATATTCTTTCTCCTAACTGCCCGGTTTTCTTTTGCGCAGGATACTCAAATTAAAGGCTTCGTTGATGTGCTTACAACTTACGAAAAGGATAAGGTTTCCTTCGGCTTTGACGAGCAGGATTTATTTATAACTTCTGTGATCAACGACCGCATTTCTTTCTTAGGTGAAAGCGTGTTCAAGTTTACACCTTCATCGCCAACCGAATTTTCCGTAAGTGTAGAACGTGTAATAATCAAATACAACATCAAAGGAAATAATGACCTTATAATGGGTAAGATACATACGCCATTAAATTACTGGAATGATTCTTATCATCATGGCAGGGTTTTTTTTCCTACAATAGAACGGCCGTTATTATTTGCGGCCGACATTATTCCATTGCATACAGTGGGCGTCGGTGTACAAGGCCATGATTTTGGCAAAGTAAAATTCGGGTATGATTTGTTTATAGGAAACGGGCTCGGTTCGTCGGAAATTTTTGATAACGATAAAAGCAAATCGATTACAGTAGCAGTTCATATTAAACCATGGGGCAGGTGGCGGTTTGGCGCATCGTGGTATCACGATGTAATTGCAAAAGGCGCTGATGTTCATGGCAGGACTATTGATTGGCGGGTAAGGCAGCATTTACTGACAGCTTCTGTTTCCCGGTTTGGAAAAAAGTTTGAATTGCTCGCTGAGAGTACTCTAGGAATAAATCACACCGACACTACAGGTTCTAAAAAAACTTTTGCTTCCTATCTGTACACGGGATATAAGATTACCAATAAGATCGTACCCTATATTCGTTTTGACAATATTCATTATCAACCTGGCGAAATTTATTTTCAAAAGGATAATGTAACATCCCTGGTGGTTGGTATGCGATATGAAATAAATTATTTAGCGGTCGTAAAGCTGGAATACCAGTACAAACATTCGGAAATTACAAACAACACTAACAAAGTGATTGCCCAATTTGCAATAGGATTTTAAAAGGTATATGGGAAAGATAAACCTACATAAATTTTTCACTCAATCATTTGCCGGCAAACTTGTGCTAGCGGTCTTATTCCTTTCTCTAAATATGATTGTGAAATCCCAGGATAATAGTTTAGTGGCTGTAGGGAACCCAACAGGCACGCCATCAGCAATGAAATCTTCTGAACTAAAAGCAATTTTTATGGGGGAAACACAGCGTTGGAAAAACGGGAAGAGAATCTTAATAGCACTTATGAAAACAAATACACCAGTTGGCCAGGCAACTTCCGCGAAGATTTATGATATGAGCGGCGACGAATTGAATAAGTTCTGGCTGGCATTGGTTTTCCAGGGAAAGGCAGCGGCTCCAACTTTTTTTAATTCAGAAAGTGACCTTGAAAATTTTGTAGCCCAAAATCCCGGAGCTATAGGTATAATTGATAAACATTTAGGTAACAATGACATTAAGATAATTACGATAGACGGTAAGACTGAGGCCAGTCTTTAGCTTGAACCTGCGATTTCAAAATAAGAGATAAAGTACCATGTTTTTTTCCCTTAAAACAAGAATTTGGCTTACGGTGTTTTCAATTGTTGTAATGTTCACATTTTTTACGCTTTTTTATTTTCCTGCTGAGGAAAGAAAGCTGTTACTTAAAAATTACAACACTGAATTACAAAATCTTGCAAATACAGTTGCGCTTGGTGTAAAAATTGCGCTTACTGAACAGCATTTTGAAGGTGTCGAAACGGCCATGCAATTTGTAAAGGACGATCGGAGGCTTCAATTCGTTAGTATCATTGAATATGATACAGCATGGAGCGGTGATCGCCAAAGTTTCACAATTAAAAAAAGCATTTTCAAAACGTTCCCGGAGAATCAACATCCTGATCCAAACATACAAACAAGTAATTCTTTAGTAATCAAGCGGGGTGCATTTACTTCACCAATGATGTCAGGAGCGATACTCTTGGCTTTTACTACAAAAGACATAAATGAAAGCGAGGGGGAAATAAGGCGTACCTCTTTAGTGGTGAGCAGCATAGTACTTTTAATTGGGGTATTCCTCGGGTTATTACTTTCAAGAAAAGTTTCTGTTCCGGTTCTCGCATTGCGTAATGCTGCCAATCGTATAGGAGAGGGAGATCTCAATCAAAAAGTAGAAATAACATCACGTGATGAAATTGGCCAGTTGGGGAAAGCTTTCAATAATATGGTTAATGATCTGTTGGTAGCAAGAAAAGAACTTGATAAGAATAACCAGGAACTTTCTGCAACGAACACAAGGCTTAATAATACACTGTACGAATTGAAATCCACGCAGGTCCAGTTAATACAATCAGAAAAAATGGCTTCACTCGGTGAACTTACGGCAGGTATTGCGCACGAAATTCAAAATCCATTAAACTTTGTCAATAACTTTTCTGAAGTGAATACCGAACTTATTGATGAAATGCAATTCGAGCTTAATGCAGGAAATAATAAAGAGGCCATTTCTATTGCCAGCGACATCAAAGAAAACCAGGATAAAATTACCCACCACGGTAAGCGTGCCGATGCTATAGTGAAAGGTATGCTTCATCACTCAAGGTCTACTACCGGTCAGAAAGAATTAACGGATATTAATGCGCTTACTGAAGAATACCTGCGGTTAAGCTATCACGGCCTTCGGGCCAAGGATAAAAATTTCAATGCAAATTTTAAAACCGATTTTGACCCATACCTGTCTTCCGAAGAAGGCAAAATAAATATTATTTCGCAGGATATCGGCCGTGTACTTTTGAATTTCTATAACAATGCCTTTTATGCCGTAACGCAAAAAAAGAAAAAATTTGACCAGGATTTAAATGAAATAATTACAAATGCCAAAACGTATTCGCCGGAGTTGATAGTAAGTACGAAAAAACTTGGAAACAAAATTGAAATCAGGATAAGAGACAATGGTACGGGTATTTCAACGAAGGTGATGGATAAAATGTATCAGCCATTTTTTACAACCAAGCCAACCGGCGAAGGCACCGGCCTTGGGTTATCGCTGAGTTATGATATTATTAAAGCACACGGCGGCGACATAAGTGTAGACACACGGGAAGGCGAATATGCAGAATTTATTATTAAACTGCCTTGCTGATGCTTCAACCACAAAGACATATTTGAGTTGGGGATTTTATTATTTTAAATAAGTAACTTATGGGAATTAAATTTGTTTCATTGAATTTGATTTAATTTTTTTTTTGAAAAAGATTTTGTCCAAAAATTTTTATGTCAATAGAACCTTTTCTTTCTTTCTTTCTTATAAGGCATTTGCGAAAAAATCTGCGCGCTTTTTCGCCGGATCCGTGGTGGAATAAGGTATTCACCAATACACTAATCGCAATTGGCATTGTATTCATACTTGAATTAGTATTTCACACCGAAAAAATAACCATCTGGATATGGCACCTGCTTTTGCTCTTGATCGTTTACATTTCGTTTACCCGGCCGTTGTTTAGCCGCGTACGCACTGTTATGATAGCAGTGTTGCCACTAATTATCCTCTCGCTTGTGAGCGATATTCTTAAATCTCTTAATAGCACTCTTTACAAAAATATAGAGACGTATTTCGATATCACTTTTTCAATTGCAATTACCTGGATGGTCGCCATGCTGATAAAATCTAATAAGCAAAATAAAGCGCTGGAGAAAGAACGAAAAAGAACACTGGAAGAAGAGGAAAGAAGTAAATTTATAGAAGCTCAAAAAGAAAAGCTTGAAATAATAGTTGCAGAGCGTACCGCTGAAATCACGCAACAAAAAGACGAATTGCAACATGCTCTTACCGAACTTAAAGCAACCCAAACCCAACTCATACATTCTGAAAAAATGGCATCACTGGGTGAGCTCACGGCAGGCATAGCGCATGAAATTCAAAACCCCCTGAACTTTGTGAATAATTTCTCTGAAGTCAATTTCGAGTTAATTGAAGAGATGAAAAATGAAATCGCAGCCGGCAATACAAGTGAAGCCGTTTTGATTGCGGAAAATATTAAAGACAATGAAAAGAAAATTATTCATCACGGAAAACGTGCAGATGCTATTGTAAAGGGAATGTTGCAACACTCCCGCAGCAGCAACGGCCAAAAGGAATTAACTGATATAAATGCTTTGGCAGATGAATATTTACGCCTTAGTTATCACGGGTTACGGGCCAAAGACAAATCTTTTAATGCAAAAATGGAGACTCATTTCGACGAAAGCATTGAAAAGATTAACGCAATTCCGCAGGATGTAGGCAGAGCGTTCCTAAACCTGTTCACAAATGCTTTTTATGCTGTTACAGAAAAAAAGAAAACCCTCCAGCTTCTTGAAGAAGAGAATGAATATGAACCAACAGTCACGGTTAGCACAAAGGCTGTTAAATCCCCTTCAGGGTATTCAGGCGTAGAGATAAGGGTGAGAGATAATGGTATGGGAATTCCTGAAAAAGCGGTTGATAAGATTTTTCAACCTTTCTTTACAACAAAGCCAACCGGGCAGGGAACGGGACTTGGCTTATCCTTAAGCTATGAAATAATAAAACAAGGGCATGGTGGCGAAATAAAGGTGGAAACTAAAGAGGGTGAATTTGCTGAATTTATTGTTGATTTGCCTGCATAAATTTTTTTGAATACATTTTAAAAAATAAAAAAAAATTGCAATGAAAGTTCTAGTTGTAGATGATGAAAAAGATATGGAAACGTTATTTCAACAACGTTTTAGAAAGGAAATTCGCGATAAAAGTATTGACTTTTTCTTTGCAAATTCAGGTGAAGATGCACTCTATTACCTGGACAAGCACAATCATGAAGCGGTCCTTATTCTGTCTGACATAAATATGCCTGGCATGAGTGGCCTTCAGTTATTAAAAATGATAAAACAAAAATTCGAAAATCCGCCGCCGGTTGTTATGATGATAACTGCTTATGGAGACGATGAAAATTATAAACAGGCCATGTCGCTTGGTGCGGACGATTTTCTAACTAAACCTATTGACTTTAGTCTTTTAAAAGAAAAATTAAACACGAAAATAAATGGCAAAGATATTAGTAGCTGATGATGAAGCGGATCTCGAAATACTCATTAAGCAAAAATTTCGAAAGGAGATAAGAGAGCACAAATACGAATTTCTTTTTGCTTCCAATGGGAATGAGGCGCTTGCAAAACTCGAAGAGGATCCCGATATTGAAATTTTACTTAGCGATATAAATATGCCCGAAATGGACGGGCTTACTTTGTTGACAAAAATGAGTGAATTAAATTTTCTTACGAAAGCTGTAATCGTTTCGGCCTATGGGGATATGGAAAATATAAGAACTGCTATGAACCGGGGCGCTTTTGATTTCGTATGCAAACCTGTGAATTTTGAAGATCTTGGTATCACTATTCAAAAAACGTTGCAGTATGTAAGGCAAATGCACAAAACAATCGATGCAATCAAAGAGAATAATATTCTTAAGATGTATGTAGATAAAACGGTTTTAAATTTTATGAATGGGCGGGAGTTTGAGACTCAGCTTATGGCAAATGAAGAAGTGGAAGCAACGGTTGCGTTCATCGATATTTGTGGATTTACAGCCATCACGGAAAGTGAACCTGCAGATGCAGTGGTGAGGCTTCTCAACAAATATTTTGATGTAATGGTGAACGAAATTATAGTGCAAGACGGCTATATTGACAAATTTATTGGTGATGCGATCCTTGCCGTTTTTAAAGGCGACTTTCATCTTGACAGGGCGATAGATGCGAGCCTCGCCGTGAGAAGGCATTTGGTGGATTTCCCCCCGCAAACTGAAGTGGCTTCCTTTCTTCCTAAAGTATCTATAGGTATTGATAGCGGTAAAATGATATCAGGAAATATTGGATCCGCCAAACTAAAAAGGCTTGATTATACTGTGATTGGCGATGTGGTGAATACAGCACAGCGATTGCAGGATATGGCGAAGGCGGGCCAAATACTTATCTCCGAAGAATCGTGGAATAAGGTGAAAGAATCTTTTATTTGCCAACCGATAGAAGCGGTTAAGTTGAAAAATAAAAAGCAATCTTTGATGGTATACGAAGTATTGGACTAACTCTCGTCAGTCTGGCGGCCTCCGCCTGACTGAAAAACTATAGAAGGCATAGCAGTCATCAGACGGGATCTAATAATCTTCCCCTGTTTCAGTTAGCTCAGTCATGGCCTTTTTATATTGATCAGCGTTAGGAGCAGAGCCATGCCATTCATGGTTGTTTTCCATAAAGTCAACGCCCTTACCCATAACGGTTTTCATAACAATTACAATCGGTTTTCCCTTTCCAACAAATGTTTTGGCTTTTCGTAATGTAGCAACTACTTCTTCCATATTATTTCCATCCATTTCCAGAACTTCCCAATGGAATGCAAGAAATTTTTCTTTGAGATTGGCAAGCTTCATCACTTCTTCTGTAGTGCCATCTATTTGTTGACCGTTACGATCAACGGTCGATATCAGGTTATCTACCTTATGCATCGCGGCATACATGATCGCTTCCCAGTTTTGTCCTTCATCCAGTTCGCCATCACCATGTAACGAATAAACTATATGTTCATCCTTATTTAATTTTTTTGCAGTAGCTGCACCTATGGCCACGCTCATACCTTGCCCCAGTGATCCGGAAGCAACGCGAATACCTGGCAAATGTTCTGCGGTAGCCGGGTGTCCCTGTACGCGGGAATCTATTTTACGATAGGTACTCAACTCTTTTAAGGGAAAATATCCTGATCTCGCCAGTGTACTATACCATACAGGTGAAATATGCCCGTTGGAAAGAAAGAAAATATCTTCGCCTTTCCCATCCATATCAAAACCTTCCTTTCTATCCATAATCTCGAAATAAAGCGCGGTGAAAAAGTCAGCGCAACCGAGCGATCCGCCGGGATGGCCGCTTTGTGCTTCATACACCATACGGATACAATCTCTTCTTACCTGTGCTGCTATATTTTCCAGTTCCTTAATTTCCATATCTTATTATTTATAATTTCTCTGCGAACGTACGTCAATTTTCAGATGCCACAAAGCGTACTTCTATTTAAAAATTTCGTCACTTACTCCTTTGTTAATTTTATACGAAGAGTAAATAATTTCTACTTTACCCCGCTTGTCTTTATCTTTTTCCACCTCCGCTTTTTGAGTATTATTATCGTAGTCAAAAGTTATGCCCTTTGGCACTTTATAATCACGGGTGTTAAAAGTAAAAATGACATTATCCGGCAGGCCGTATTGCGTATATTTTCCGTAAGCCATATCCAGTTCAAATGTTCCATTATCCTTAGTGGTGGTTTTTGCCTTAATAATTACCGCGCTTTTTTCATCAATATAGATGGTGGAAAGTATCACATTGCTATTTTCATCTTCCGGCAAAAGTTTTAAAACTCTTAGCTGCTTACCACCAATGGTTGTATTTCCTGCATCAATTACTGTAAAATTATTTCCTGAAATAATGCTGTTAAGATTTATGCTCACCGCGCCTTTGGGTACAAATGAAATACCCTTTTCGTTTCTTACTTTTATTTTATCCGGCTTTTTGAAATATACTTTTACATTGGCTTTTGGCACTTTTAAAAAAGAAATATCTGTTTTCATTACGGCGTCCGCCTCATAATTATTTACAAGGTTTAGTTTATCCCTTACTTTCTCTAGTAATGTGTTAGCATCCTGGCTAAAACAAACGGGAGAGGCTAAAACAAAAAGCAAAAGTAAAAATGAGAAATTTTTCACAGAAGAAAAGTATACGGTTTTAATCCGGGTTAACATAAGATCATTTTGATTTAATAGCTTATCAAACATCACAAAAACTTTAAAATTAATTAGCTTAAAACGTCTTTTCTGTTAAATATATAAATGGCGCTTCCTGTAAAAATTACTATATAAGCAACCAATACCGCGAGGCTTTTAAACAGCACAGAGATATTACTCACGGAGCCCCTGATCGTTTGTCCATTTGCATTTGCGTCGATATAAAAAAATCCTTTCCAGCCAAGCATATGTGTAGTAAACAGATAAGGCTTTACGGTATTGTCATAAATAGGAATACGCATTTCGCTGAGGATTGTTAGGACTATTATGATTGAAACGGTCGCAACTATAGGTCCTATTGAGTTTTCCGAAATGGATGAAAGAAAAAATGATAACGCAGCGACTACCATTAAAGAGACTGCAGCAAAGCCAAAAGCGGCAAAGTATCGCCACAACACATCGGCTTTTTCTATTTGTACGAGTTCAAATTCTTTTGTAACCACCAAGTCATTTGTTCCGAATAATAACACACTTATAAACAAAGCTAAAAATGCCATCCAAACTAATAAGATTAACGTATAAATGATACAGGCAAAAAATTTTGCAAGAAGTAATTTGGTCCGGCTAAAAGGTTTTGTAAGTAATAATCTAAGTGTGCCCGCATTTGCTTCACCGGCAATTATATCGCCCGATACCAGTGCCACAAGTATAGGTACATGAATTAATAAGAGGTTGAGGATTGCAAAACATATCCAATATCCGTTTGTAATTTTTGCATAAGGGATTACCAGGGTTTCATCGACGCTGCTTAAAATGAATTGTACATATTCTTTCCCGTTAATAAGTAATGCAAGCTGAATAAGAAATACTATAGCGGCAATGGCACCAAATGCAATATAGGTACGCGGTTTCTTAAATGTTTTGAAAAGCTCAAACTGTAGCAGGTTCCACATGTGTTCCGAGAGTTGTGAGAGATAAAAAATAATCTTCCAGCGAATGCCTTGGCTCCGCCGCAAGAATACCGATGTTGTTTTGTACAAGATAATTTATAAGAGCGGGCACATTAGTTTTATCCATTTGCAAAAGTAATTTTTCACCATTTGCGATTTTTAAATTGCCAGACCATTCGCTGCCCCTTAAAACCTTATTCGCAAGGTTATTATCGTTGGTATGGATTTCTACCAAAGTTTTAGCAGGGTCCAATAATTCTTTGGAAGAGCCTTCCACAATTTTTTTTCCCTTATGAATGATAAGAATGCGGTTAGCCATTAACTCTATTTCAGAAAGCAGGTGCGAAGAAACCATCACTGTTTTTCCATGTTGATAGCTAAGATCTTTAATAAGTTCCCTTGTATCGGCAATTCCCTGCGGATCGAGGCCGTTGGTCGGCTCATCGAGAATTACCAAAGATGGATTGTGCACCAATGCAACTGCTATACCGAGACGTTGTTTCATTCCCTGTGAAAAAGTTTTCACTTTACTTTGAGCCCGTTCTGATAAACCAACCATTCGCAGAAACTCCATTATGTTCCTTCGGAAAGATGACCTGCCTGAAAGCTTAGAAAGAAAGGCAACATTTTCATAAGCCGTCAGGTAATTATACAGATCCGGCTTCTCAATAATTGCCCCGGTATTTTTTAAGATTTCTTCACGGTTCGAAAACAAATTTTTATTAAAGACGGCAATATTTCCTGAAGTAGGTTTAATTAGTGTAAGCAGCATCCTTATGGTAGTTGATTTTCCGGCGCCGTTTTGCCCCAAAAAGCCATAGACGTCTCCTTCATTTACAGTAAAGGATAGATCATTAACCGCAATGATATCTTTAAACTTTTTTGTGAGATTTTTTACTTCAATTATATGCGACATAAAGGCTTCAAAGGTATTTTAAACAACAATGAAAGTGTTATTAAGTTGGCTGATTCAAAAACTATTTTTTCAAATAGTTTTGAATTGCCGAAAACCTGTATAATTTTACACTTCCAACTCTTAAGAATACTCCACAAGATATCTCCCTAACTTTTTTATTAATATCTTTTTGAAAGCAATGCTTATCATGCATTAAATCTGTATTCCGATTTTCAGCATGCCCTGCTTCAATTTTTTTTATTAGATCCATATTCTTATTAAATACTCTAACTGCTTTTCCCAGGCATTCTATTTAAAACTGTGATATTCCGGCTTATGGTAATCCTTTTAATAAACCATACTTATTTACCACAGAAAAAATTAGTCATTATGAAAACTTATTCTCGTAAGTTTTTATTACGAAAACAAATGAGCAAGGCTTTAGCTATTTGTACTACGCTTTTATTGATCCTTGCGGTGTCCTATGGCCAGGTGAGAAATTATAACCTCATTTATTCTGACAATATTCAAGGCAACACGGTAATGTTTGGGAATACGCTAATGCATATTATAAACAATGGTACTGTAAACCTTACAAAGATGAATGGGAACAGTTACAACGGTAACAGTACATACGGGAACGACAATGAAAACATGCAATATGTTGATATCGATGGGAGCACCGGGAATGGCAGTGTAACCAGGAATTCATCTTCTGCGGATCTTATTCTTCCGCCAGGAACCAATCTAATTAAACTTGCACGCCTATACTGGGGCGGCCGGGTAAAGAATACTGATTTTGATTTGTCAATTGATTCAAACAAAACCATAAAAATAAGAAAAGGCACTACCAGTGCTTATTCGAATGTTACTGCTTTAGGAATTGATGAGGTTACTCCTGCCGCAGGTTATACTCAATACCAGGCTTATGCCGACATAACAGCGTTGGTCAAAAATAATGGCGCTGGAACTTATGAAGTAGGGAATGCGCCTTTGAGCATAGGTTCTGCTTCAGGCGGCGGGAACCATGGTGGATGGTGTATTGTTGTTGTCTATGAAAACAGTACCCTAAATTATAATAGTGTACGCTTGTACGATGGATTCGAGCAGGTGTACAACAATGCGAACCCTTTATCGGCGACAGTCACTTTAACTGGATTAAACGTGCCTTCAGGAACACTCGCCGCAGGCGATGCAAAAATGGGTGTGCTTGCGTGGGAAGGAGACGCAAATCTCACCAAGGACTATTTGAAAATAAATAATCACTTATTTTCAAATGTAACTAATATGGCAGACAACCCCTGGAATGGAACTATTACTGATAATGGGGTACATGTAACCACAAAAAATCCTAATTACACTAATCAAATGGGAATTGATATTGACCAATTTGATGTGGGTACAGGCTACGGTATCTTACCAAATGCAAATTCAGTAACCCTTGAATTTGGCACAGAAGCCGATCAATATTTTCCAGGGCTTTTTTCATTTAGTATTAGAATGAAGGATCCAGGAATTACACTGGATAAAACAGTCACCGATGCAAATAACAATCGGCTTGGAGAAAAAAATGAAGTACTTACTTACTCGTTGAAAGGAAGCAATACCGGCCTTGGCAACGCGAATTATATTGTGGTTTCTGATACATTGCCCAATACAGTTACTTATGTTCCTAATTCACTAAAAGTAATGAGTTGCCCGGGAATGCCCTTAGGAAGAATGACTGATGCAGCCGGAGATGACGCGGCAGAATACATCGTAAATGGTGCTGTCAAAACGGTACGATTTAGAATCGGTACTGGCTGCTCGCCTTCAGCGGGCGGAACACTTGCACAGAATGAAAGTTATGATCTTCAATTCCAGGTTACTGTAAATGACCCAGGATTGAACGCACCGGTTCCCTCAATTTTAAATATCGCGAGGGTAAGCGCCAAATCCGATGCCGATGTGGATTTTGTTGATGATGGCACTGCAATAATAAATCCTGATAATGGACCCCTCCCGATAACACTGGTTTCTTTTTCAGCGACATTGCTGCAAAGTGGTTCGGTAAAATTAGATTGGAAAACCTCTATGGAAATAAACTGCAGTAAATATAAAATTGAAAGGAGCTCCGATGGAATCATGTTTTCAGAAGTCGCCACTGTTGATGGCAGTGGAACAACTTCGATAGTGCATAATTATTCCGCAAATGATAATGTGCCATCTTCTACCGGAGCAATTATCTATTATAGATTGAAGCAAATAGACCTTGATGGTAAAGGAAGTTACTCTAAAGTGGTTTCTGTAAAGACAAAGCAATCAGGTAAAAACATGGTAATTTCTCCAAATCCATTCAATAGTTACTTGAATATAAATATGAACTGGAATAAGGCAGAAATAATAACTGCACGGGTCATAAACATTCAGGGTAAAGAGGTAGTCAATAAAACTGTATTGATGAGCAAAGGACTCAACTACATTAAAATAGACGAGCTATCTAAGCTTCCAGCAGGTAATTATTTCATACAATTTATTTCTTCGGAAGAAAGATTTACTGAGAAAATTACCAAACAGTAATCCCTGTTTTAATAGAAATGGCCGTCGTAAAAAGGCAGCCATCTTTTTATTTATATAACAAGAGAGCTTTTAATCCCGACACGAATTGGTAAATCATAGATTCATGTAGCTTTGTAAAGCGGTAACATAGTTTTCGAATGCGGTAACACCTTGTGGAGTAATCTTACAAATGGTTTGCGGGTAATTCTTATGAAATTGTTTTGTGACATCGATGTACCCGGCGTCTTTCAGTTTATTTATTTGAACACTTAAATTGCCGGCGGTAGCATTTGTTTTTTCTTTTAAAAAAGTAAACTCAGCCTCCTTTACACTTATAAGAAGCGACATAACAGCCAGACGTAGCTGCGAGTGTAATATGGGATCAAGTTCTTTAAAATCCATTTTTTCGTTTTGCGACATCCTTATAGAAACTTGCCCTTAAAATAAATCCAGGAACAATCCAGGCGACACCTGCGCCTGCTGCCACAAGCAAATAGGTAAGATTGCTTTTGTAAAAAAAAGCTATAATGCAAAATATCCAGCATGCGATGCCACCAATTACAAATGGCGTGAATTTAGTAATGCATCCCGTAAGAAATGTAGGAATACCGAACAACAGCAATAGTAACGGAAGTACAATGTAACCAATATCTGTTATGCCACCTGCTATGGTTAATATTAAAACGCTAATTGCAAATGTCAGCCAAACATATTTGCAGGCTTCATTTTTAAATGTTACTGTCTGCTTATATTTTTTTTCTTTTCGGTCAAAATAAAACTGCAAAATAACAGTAATAAACATAAGGTAAAAAGGGTTAAAAGGAAGCTTAAACCAGGTGACTGTTTCTTCAAGATAAACCAGTACAAAGCATATAAAATTTGTGAATCCCCATAGCAAAGCGCCTAAACCACTTTCGTAATAGTAATTTTTTGCCTGGGTTATCATACTTGAGATCAGTAACAGGCTCTCCTTTTCTGATAATGATTGATCTTTCATGTTAACTCTCCTTTTTAAATTTTATTTTCAAAAGATAGCCCGGTATAATCCAGGCAAGAAACACGGCTAGCGCAACCAGCAACAATTGAAATTCATAAGTTGCCAGCGCGGCTAAAATGGCAAGAATCCAGCAGCATATTGCCCCAATTCTTAGTGGTTTGAATTTTAAGATAATTCCGGAAAGAAAAGTTGGCATACCATACATGATCAGCACTGCCGGGTTAATACCTGAAAAGGATTTTAGATAGATTAAAATGAAAATAAATAGCGTGATGCAAATAACATACACAAGCCAAACATATCCGATAATTTCACCGGTATATGTTTTTACCCGCTTCTTTTCCTTTGGCCTGCGCATCTTGATTACCTGGTAAATGGGTGCGACCCAGGTCAAATACCAGATATAATACGCATTTTCATTTTTAAAAAAATACAATGCTACAAATTGAACCAGGCAGCAAAAAAATACAAGCCAGCCCCAAAATAAGTACCAAGCTCCTGTTTCGCTGAAGCGGTTTTTGGCCTTATTGATCATTGATGTAATCAATTGGATACTTTCAGCCTCCGACATTGGTTTTTCCTGGTTCATATTTATCTATTAATATTGAGAAAGAAAATATTGCAATGCTCCGCCTCCCCAGGTTGGTGAAAGTTCAGTTTCCGGTTTAAAGTTTTCATTTAAAGTTTTTGCCTTATCAAAAGACTCCTTTGCTACATCTTTGCCACCTCCAAATTGTTCAGGTGTATAAAATTTGCCTTCAGCTTCTAGCAATACCGGGCGTGGATTGGTTGGGTCGAGTGATTTTGCTTTCTCGATATATTCTGCAGAAGCAGGGCCGTAGGTCATGTATCTGCTCTGTGGATCTACCATCATGTGCGAGGTTGCTATCATACTTTTTATTACATCGGTCTCAGAATTTTCTTTTCCTAAAATAGCTTCAGCTTTATCAATCAGTTGCTGCGCTTTATCAGCAATAGCATCCTTTTTTGAATTATCCTTTTCTGCGTATGCCTGCGTAACTGTGCAATAAGCCGCGTAATAATAAGGGAGCCATTGTGTTTTTTCGGCGTCGGCAATTCGCTCAAAACTGTTGGAAAGTTCTGCTCCATTGTTTTTTACCATCATCGAATCAAGTTGAGCAATATTGGCTTTCATCGCACTTGTATATTTATCACTTTGTGCGTAAGTGAAACCTGCAAAACATATCATGGTTGCAACTAATAATACCTTTTTCATTTTTTTAGTTTTAGTTTTTTTGTTTAAAATTATTGTTGTTTATTACGTTTATCTTAAAGTTTCTTCCCAAATTAACTGTTATCCTCTCTCCACCCTTCTTGTTCCCTCGCCGCGAAGAGGATAGGGGTAGCTTTATAAATGATTATCTATCGCATCCTGTGTTCTGTCAATACCGAGGCTTATAAAACAACCGAGGTAGAAAAATCTTTTTGATGGCGGCGTTACGGCGACTTTGTTTTTGCCATTTGCAGAATAATTATAAGAGTACACATTATTTGCACCTAATACATTCGTTAGTGATAGCACGAAAACTGTAAATCCTTTTGCGTTTACATTTCCAATAGACGGTAAATAATTTAAACTCAGGCTGAGACTATTGTAATCTTTCGTACGTCCTTCATCATAAAATTTATAGGAACCGGTATTATCATCATAATTAATATTGTAGTAAGGCCTTCCGGTCGCGTAGGTATACGAGGCATTAAATTGCGTTTTCAATTTGGTAACAAACTTCTTTAACACCAGCGATGCTGTATGTTTTGCAGCAAAGGACGGTTCTATCGCAAACGGATAATTTAGAAAATCTCTTTTCGTATCCAGGTAAGAATAAGAAAACCAGTAGTCAAAGTTTTTTATTGTTTTTTTATCTCTCCAGAAAATCTCAATGCCTTTCGCATCTCCAAAACCATTATTATTTACGGCAGTAAATTGTCCGTTACTTCCATTTGTTTTAAAAAGATCATCATACTTTTTATAAAATAATTCTGTACGAAATGTACGCAAGCTGGTTATTTTTTGATACTGAAAAATATAATGAGTTGCCTTGGCAAAATGCAATGAATTGGTTGAAGGAAGATATTTACTTTCGGGGTCCTGGTAAAAAATACCATATGCAACCGAAGCCTGGCTATTATCAGGAAATTTGTATGCAAGTGAGATGCGTGGTGCAATATTCCACTTTTCAATTAATTGGGAATGTTCTGCCCTGGTTCCAATTTTGGCAGCAAGGTCATTGGTTACATAAATATCAGTTTCCGCAAATCCGGAAAAAATATTTTCTTTTATTCTTTGAGCAAATTTACTTCCGTCATATTGGCTATAGGTAGATTTTTCATCGCTCTGATTATACTCAGCGCCAAATCTAACAGCGCTAAGGCCATTTAATCTTTTGTCCAAAACAACTTTGGCATTTGCGTATTTGCCCTTATTCAATAAATCAAAATTTTTATAGGTATATAAAGGATCAGTTGTGATCTGCTTTTTATCATTGGCGTCCTGCAGTTCATTTTCTATATCATCTCGGTTCGTACTATACGAGGTACCCACATTTACTTTCCATCCTTTACCAATGTATTCTTTCCAGGATAGATTATGGTACATATTAAAATTTTTAAGGCCGAAAGCGTCTTTAAGTGTTAATGAATCTACATCCTGGTTTCTGAATCCAATATTGGTAGTGCTGAAATATCCAAAGTATTTGAGCATGCCTGTAGCGGAGGTTTTTATCCTGAAATTTGCGTCACCTTCATGCAGTACGGGTACTCTGAAATAATCAAACTTTTGTTTTATAAGATTATAAACAAGAGCGAGGTTTACATAAGAATAAGTGATACCCCATGAAGACTTTTTGTTTTTTGACAGCTTTTGAATTCCTGCATTTGCTCCCAGATACGAGATGCCAAAATCTGCTGAGGTCTTTTCCGGAAGGTCAATAGATTCTAATAATAACACAGATGAAAGCGCCTGTCCGTACAAAGCAGAATAACCTCCTGAACTGAAAATAGTTCCTTTAAAGAGAAAGGGATTGAACCTTCCTCTCGTTGCCTGGTTTGGCTCGCTAGAGTAGAAGAATTTATTTACTAATGTCCCATCAATAAAAATTTTGCTTTCGCTTGCAGTACCGCCGCGAACGAAAAGGCCTTCACTTTCGCCCACCTGCTGGGTACCCGGCAAAGTTTTTATGGCAGATGTGATATCACCATTTGCACTCGCAGTTGTTACTATATCAAGCGGACTTAAGGCAGTTGCCCGTTTCTGATCGCTTGCTTCAAAAGTTCCGGCACTTATTACCACCGCTTTTAACTCCGTAACCTGCTCTTTAAGGGAAATATTAATCGTTTGCGGTACACCTGCAATTGTAATTTTTTGATCGAAGGATTTGTACCCGGCAGAAGTTGCCTGCAATGTTTGTTCTCCTTTTTCGGTAGTGTTGAAAGAATAATTTCCAAGGGAATCCGATGTGGCACCATCATAAGAATCAAGTAGACTTACACTTACACCGTGGAGCGGATGATTATGATTATCAACAATTTTGCCTGATATTTTTACTTGAGCAATTCCTGAATATGCTGTAAACAGAAAAGCTATATATAAGATTCGATGCATTCTTGTAAATTTATTGCAATTATAAAGTAGTTTATGATATAAACCAAATATTTTGCACGAAAACTTATTTGCTAAATTTAGATTTAGAAATTGAAACTATATAAATGATTTTATATCAAACTTTTATGTCTTATCGTGCTCTGTGGAGTAGGTTTTAGCGGGTCTTATAAATTTATTAACATCATGGAAAATTAATTTGTTTATCTGCCTGCAATTTGTAATTTAGCAATAGAATTTAATGGGTTAGTAAGTACAAAGGGCCGGTAGCAATACCAGCCCTTTTACTTTTAAAAATGCTTTCGACAAAGTATTTTTCTAAATCTTCTTTCCAGCTTTCTATATGAATTTCTGTCCTAATCTTTTCAACATTTTACTCCTCTGCTTATGATTGTTTAATTTCATTCCTTATAATTTTATGAGTAAAACAAAGACCGCTTTTTTCTGTAGCAATTGCGGACAGGAAAGTGCAAAATGGTTAGGCAAATGTCCTTCGTGTGAAAAGTGGAATACTTTTGTAGAAGAAGTTATTGTAAAAGGCACAGATAAAAAACAAAGTGAGTGGAAAGAATTTTCGGGATTAAGCAATGGCCTCAAAACAATTTTGCTAAGAGATGTTTCTAACGGGGAAGAAAAAAGAATAGTAACCACCGATATGGAATTGAATCGGGTACTTGGTGGCGGTATTGTTGGCGGCAGCCTTGTACTAATTGCAGGAGAGCCCGGCATTGGAAAGTCAACGCTCTTTCTTCAAGGCGCCCTGCAACTTCAAAACACCGTTACATTATATATAAGCGGAGAAGAGAGCGACCAGCAAATAAAAATGCGGGCCGATCGCTTACAGATTAACAATGAAAAATTTTTTCTGCTAACCGAAACAAATACACAAACTATTTTCAACGAAATTAGAAAGCTAAAACCTGAACTGGTAATAGTAGATTCTATACAGACTATGCATTCCCCGTACATAGAGTCTGGCCCGGGCAGTGTATCTCAAATAAGAGAGACCGCCGCCGAATTTCAGCGTTTTGCAAAGGAAACCAACACGCCTGTTTTTTTGATAGGGCATATCACCAAAGATGGAAATATTGCCGGCCCGAAAATACTGGAGCACATGGTGGACACTGTTCTGCAATTTGAAGGAGATCGCAATTATTCCTACAGGATTTTGAGAACACTTAAGAACCGCTTTGGCCCATCGTATGAACTTGGTATTTATGAAATGAGTGGTGAAGGAATGCGCCAGGTAAGCAATCCGTCAGAAATTCTTATTTCAAATGGTGATGAACAGTTGAGTGGAGTTGCTATTGCCGCGACTATGGAAGGGATAAGGCCTTTGCTTATAGAAGTGCAGGCGCTGGTAACGCAAAGTGTTTACGGAACGCCTCAAAGAACCAATACCGGGTTTGATATTCGTCGGCTGCAATTACTGTTGGCGGTTTTAGAAAAAAGAGGAGGCTTTCATTTTGGCGTTAAAGATGTTTTTATAAATATTGCTGGGGGTTTAAAAGTAGAAGACCCATCGATAGATCTCGCTGTGTTAAGTGCTTTGCTTTCTTCTTATGAAGATGTGGCGCTTCCATTGCATATATGTTTCGCTGCAGAGGTAGGTTTGAGCGGGGAAATAAGACCGGTTAATCGCATCGAGCAACGCATTGCAGAAGCAGAGAAACTTGGCTTTGAAAAAATCATTGTTAGTAAATATAACCTTGCATCGAAGGCTTCCGGAAAACCAAAACACAACATAGAAGTGGTTGCTCTAGGGAAAGTGGAGGAGTTATACAGATATTTATTTTAAAAAAATTGTAAACAATAGTTTTGAAAATTAACTACGATATAATCTCGCCTGTTCTTCATTTTCTTTACCCGCACAATTGTATCGGATGCGGAAGTGATATTATTGCCGAAGAAAATTTTCTATGCCTTGAATGCATAAACAATTTGCCACATACCACCTTTGCTCTTCATGCAAATAACCCGGTTGAGAAAATGTTTTGGGGCAGAATAGCCATCGCTGCGGGCACAAGTGAATTTTATTTTTCTAAGAGATCTATCGTTCAAAACCTGATACATGAATTGAAATACAAAGGAAACCGCAAAGCAGGAATCTATCTTGGTAATCTTATGGGTAATGGGCTGCTGAAAAGCAATCGTTTTTTGGATGTTGATTTACTGGTGCCTTTACCATTATTTGCAAAAAAGGAATTTAAGAGAGGTTATAACCAGGCGATGGTTCTATGTGAAGGCATTGCCGAGGTAATGAATCTTTCTATACTTAATAAAAATGTTATAAGGATTGTTCATACAGAAACACAAACAAAAAAGGGACGTACAGAACGGTGGGAGAATGTTGAAAAGAGTTTTACAGTGAAAGATCCTGCTGCATTGGCGGGGAAGCATATTTTGCTCATTGATGATGTGATAACTACCGGTGCAACAATGGAAGCTTGCGGTGCAGAAATATTAAAGGCAAATAATACGAGGTTAAGTATTGCAACATTGGCTTTTGCAACAAGATAAATTTCAATCGTTAAATTTTCCACTAACTAATTTTGCCACTTGGTACACTGTGAAATCATGAATCATTTCCGCGTTAAAGAATAAAACATATTTTTGAAAATGGCCTGCCTGAAGTACACAAGCTTTATTGTCTTTTTTGGAATATTATTTTTTTCCTGTAAGAAAGAATCATTCATTACAAGTCCGCAGGCGAGGCTTTATACCAGCGCCGATACTTTGTTGTACGATACGGTTTTTACATCAGTTGGTTCCATTACAAAATCTTTCAAAATTTTTAATAATAACAATCAAAAGCTTCGGTTATCGAAAGTTAAACTTTCAGGAGGTGCCTCTTCTTTTTTTAAAATGAATGTGGATGGCGTTTCCGCAAACGAAATGGATGACATCGAAATTAATGCTAATGACAGTATTTATGTTTTTGTGCAGGTTAAAATAGACCCTACCACTGCCAACCTGCCTTTTATAATTACAGATAGCATTTTGATAGATTATAACAACAATCAAAAGTTTGTACAATTACAGGCGTACGGCCAAAATGCAATATTCCTTAATAAGGTAAGACTTACCGGGAACGTTACCTGGAATGATTCATTGCCTTTTGTAATACTCGGGGGTTTACTAGTTGACAGCAATGCGGTCTTAACCATCAATGAAGGTGCAAGAATTTATTTGCATCCTGATGCGCCTCTGTTGGTAGATGGAACTTTGATAGTTCAGGGAACCGCGCAGGCTAGAGTAGTATTTGCGGGAGACAGGCTTGATCCGGATTATCGGGACTTTCCTGCAAGCTGGCCGGGGATTTATTTTAATGGCAGTAGCAAAGAAAATGATATGAAGTTTGCTGTAATAAAAAATGCCTACCAGGGTATTATTGCGCAGGACTTGTCTTTAACCAGTGTACCGAAGCTTACCTTGTCCCAGTGCATTATTGATAATATCTATGATGCCGGTATTCTTGGAATTAACACAAATATTTACGCCGACAATTGCCTCATAAGCAACTGCGGAAAAAATATACTGCTTGCACTCGGAGGTGATTATTCTTTTGTGAACTGCACCGTTGTTTCTTATAGTAATTTTTTTATTGATCATAAAAACCCCGTTTTACAAGCAACAAATTTTGTGGAACAGGATAACACAACATTTGTAGCCCGTCTTGACGCGACCTTTACAAATTGTATTTTTTGGGGAGAGGGTGGTTCTGTTGATAATGAAATTGTGATAACCAAAAATTCGTCCGCATCGTTATCCGCTACATTTGATAATACGATATATAAGGTAAAGGATGTTGATCCTTCAGATGCGGTGTTCACGGGAAACATTCTGAAGAATACAAATCCTTTATTTGATAGCGTTAATATTTCTAAAAATTATTACGACTTTCATTTTACAAAAGATCCTTCAGCGCCCGCAATTGATAAAGGGTCGGTAACACCATATACCACAGACCTTGATGGCTATGTTCGTTCGGGAATTCCTGATCTTGGATGTTATGAAAAATAATACCGGTATTCAATGTTTGTAGGCTGTAGTTCTTTATCGTCATTCATCTATTACTTATCTTTACTTAAAAAAAATGAAAACCTTATTTTTTGCATGCGCATCACTTCTCCTCCTGTCGTTTATTATACCTTCTTCAACTTTCAATTTTGTAAAAACCTCTATTTATCAATTTAAGGTAGATGGACTTGAGGGGGGCACTATTGATTTCTCAAAGTTCAAAGGGAAAAAAATATTAGTTGTAAATACGGCATCCAAATGCGGCAATACTCCTCAATATGATGACCTCGAAAAACTGTACGAAAAATATAAAGACAAGCTCGTTATCGTTGGGTTTCCTGCCAATAATTTTGGCGGCCAGGAGCCAGGTACGAATGATGATATCGCCGAGTTTTGCAAAAAAAACTACGGAGTTTCTTTCCCCATGGCCGCTAAAGTTTCCGTAAAGGGAGCTGATATTGCACCTATTTATAAGTACATAGTTTCCGAAGCCGAAGAAAATGGATTCAAAAACCCAATCGAATGGAACTTCACAAAATTTTTATTTGACGAGAAAGGAGAGTTTCTTACCGTAATTAATAACCGGGCACGTTTAATTCCCGACAATCCTGATCCAAAGGGTAAAGAAGCCTACGAAAAGTTAGTAAAATACCTAAATTGATTTCAATAAGAACACCATTCTTATCCGGCTGGCTTGATGCCGGTTGTAATTTTGTCTTACATGCAGTTTGAAAATGTGATTGGCCAAAAGGCAACAAAAAAACATTTAGTTGATCTCGTTCAGCAAAACAGGCTCAGCCACGCCTTACTATTCCTGGGAAAGGAAGGAAGTGGCGCACTATCTCTCGCTCTGGCATTTGCTCAATATATTGTTTGCACTTCCGTAAGACCCCGGGCAACTACGGAAAGCATTTCTATAGATTTGTTTGGAGCAGCCGAAGAGGATCAAGTCATTATTAAAGACAAAATTGAAACCGTTCCATTTGATTCCTGCGGCACCTGCCCCGCATGTGTGAAGGCGCAGCAATTTATTCATCCGGACGTGCATTTTTCGTTTCCTGTCATTCCAAAAAAATCAGGCACTCCTCCAATAAGTGATGACTATATTTCAGAATGGAGGGACTTTATTTCTTCGCATCCTTATGGAAATGTGTATGACTGGCTTCAATTCCTCGGCGCGGAAAACAAGCAGGGAAATATTACTGCAAAAGAATGTAACGAGATAAACCATAAGCTAAGTCTTAAAGCATTTGAAAGTGATTTCAAAATTTTGATTATGTGGATGCCGGAACTTTTGGGAACCTCCGGAAACAAACTTCTGAAGCTTATCGAAGAGCCGCCCCCGGACACACTATTTATATTTGTCGCTGAGGACGAACAGTCCATTTTACCCACGATTTTATCAAGAACACAATTAATCAAAATCCCGCTTCTTTCCAATTCGGAAATTGAAGAAGCATTGATGGTAAACCAGAATAATACTTCCGAAAAGGCAGCACAGGTTGCGGCGGTTAGCGAAGGCAATTATCGCGAAGCATTACAATTATTGCAACATGCCGAAGAGGATTGGCAGGGAATTGCAAGGGATTGGCTCAATGCTATTTTAAAGAACGGTCCTGCCGCACAAATTAAATGGATAGATGTGGTAAATCGTTTAGGAAGAGAAAAGCAAAAGCAGTTTTTACGGTATTTTATTCACTTGCTGGAGCAGGCAATAAGGATACAGCATATCAACGATCCCGTTATACAGTCTCATATTTCTGAAAATGAAAAAGACTTTGCTTTGAGGTTAAATAAAATATGCAATGTTGACCAGCAGGAAGCTATTATTAATGAACTGGATCGGGCCACCTTTTACATTGAAAGAAATGCTCATGCTAAAATGTTGTTCCACTCGCTGTCCATCAGGCTCTACCATATTATTAAAGATAATTCGCTAATTTTGATGGAATGAGGAAAAAAGAATTTGATGCAGATGCTAAATAGCCTTTTGAACCAAAATTTCAGCTATACGTGTTTTCAGTTTTTGCCTGTAAAGCAGGTATTTATATTTTTGCCAAATAAAAATCTTAGAGCTGTTTTCTCTGATTAGGTAAATAATAACGAAGATTCATTATATAGCAATTGCTGTAGTATTCATCTGCTTAGGATTATCCTCATTTATTTTATTTTTTGGACAAATTTTTCAACCTATAATATGAGTTGTACAAGTTGCAGTACGGGGAAACCCGGGGGATGTAAGAGTAATGGCGGATGTAGTACAGGCGGATGCAACCGGATGAACGTGCACGATTGGCTTGCGAACCTTCCATTTTGCGATCCTGAAAGTAGTTGCCGCATTGTGGAAGTATCATTTAACCAGGGTAGCAGGAAAGATTTTTTTCGTAATAATTCTTTGCAATACTTTGAAAAGGGTGACATAATAGCGGTGGAAGGCGTAAGTGGTTTTGATGTAGGAACCGTGAGTCTTACCGGAGAATTGGTACGTCTGCAATTAAAAAAGCATGGATTAAAAGAAGATAGCGCTGACATAAAAAAAATCTTAAGGCTTGCTACAGACCACGACATTATAAAATGGAAAGAGACCAAGGCCCGGGAACATGAAGTGCTTATTCGAAGCAGGGCAATCGCAAGGCAACTAAATGTCGACCTGAAAATGGCTGAAGTGGAAATCCAGGCAGACAGCCGGAAGGCCACCTTCTTCTACATAGCTGATGAACGCGTTGATTTCCGCGAACTCATTAGAGTATATGCATCTGAGTTTAAAGTGAAGGTGGAAATGCGGCAGATTGGCGCCCGGCAGGAAGCAGGTAAAGTCGGCGGCATTGGGAGTTGCGGCCGGGAATTATGCTGCAGTACCTGGCTGACCGATTTCAAAAGTGTTAATACCAATGCAGCCCGGTATCAAAATCTTAGCATAAATCAAACGAAGCTCAGTGGCCAATGCGGCCGGCTCAAGTGTTGTCTTAATTATGAGCTGGATACTTATTTAGACGCGCTGCAATATTTTCCCGATGATGCCGAGGTAATAGAGGTGACTAAGGGTAGGGCCTTTTTAATTAAGAAAGACATTTTCCGGAACCTGATGTGGTATACAATGCCGGATAGTACAAAGCACTACCCTCTGTCGATCGAAAGTGTAAAAAAAATACAGGAACAAAACAGGAATGGCATCAAGCCTGACACCTTAGAAACGGTAGAGGTGGTAAGTGGAAAGATAAAAGAAGTTGAACCCGAGTTTGTTGATGTCGTAGGGCATATAACTATCAAATCTCTCGAAAAAAATACCCGGAAGCGCAGAAACGATTCGAACCGTGGTCGGGGAAATAATCAAAACAGGCAACAAAATCAGCCGCAAAGGCCTCAAAATTCTAATCCAAAAAGATCTCGTCAAAATAATAATAGAAACAGGCCACCGAAAAAGGATTAAATTCTGTGGGAAATTTTATATTAATCCGAGAAATTTATTTGCTTTATATCCCTTTTTTATAATTAATGTAATCTGCTTTACATTTGCTGTCATGTCAATTGTTATTTCCAATCTTACTAAGAGCTACGGTACTCAAAAAGCAGTTGACAATATTTCATTCCAGGTAAATAATAATGAGATCGTTGGTTTTCTGGGCCCTAATGGCGCCGGAAAATCTACAACTATGAAAATTATCACTGGATATATTACTGCAGACTCGGGGAATGTGTCAGTAAACAATATTGACGTAAATAATAACTCTCTTGGTGTAAAAAGGCTTTTGGGCTATTTACCCGAAAGTAATCCTTTGTATTTTGAAATGTATGTACGAGAGTACCTCGCATTTGTTGCCGGTATCCATAATATCGGGTCTGGTGTACGTGAAAGAATTGACGAAGTAATTGATCTTACCGGCCTTCGGCCCGAGAGTAAAAAAAAGATCGGACAATTAAGCAAAGGCTACAAACAAAGAGTAGGCTTGGCTGCTTCGTTAATTCATAATCCGGAAGTTCTTATTCTTGACGAACCTACTAGCGGTCTTGATCCTAACCAAATCATAGAAATCAGGGAGGTTATAAAGGAGCTTGGTAAAAATAAAACTGTGCTTTTTTCCTCTCATATTTTGCAGGAAGTGGAAAGTATTTGCGACAGGGTAATAATAATAAACAGGGGAAATATCGTCGCGGACGATACTTTATCCAACCTGCGATCGACCAATAAAACCTCGCATACCATCATTGTAGACTTTGCAGAAGCCATCGATATAGGATTACTTGCTAATCTTGAGGGTATCATGAAAGTGGAAGAAGAAAAGCCTTCATCTTTTAAGATAGAAACCATGGATCCCGAACTTGTAAAAAGAAATTTATTTTCATTCAGTATGGAACGCAACTTAAATATACTTTCACTTAAAAGTGAAAGCAAAAGTCTGGAAGACGTTTTCAGAAATTTAACCGGTAATCTTCAAAACAATTAATAAAAAATACTATGAGCTATATCGCAAACATACATGCCCGCCAGATATTAGACAGTCGCGGTAACCCAACTATCGAAGTGGATGTACTTACAGAAAATGAGTCTCTCGGCAGAGCTGCTGTGCCTTCGGGAGCCAGTACTGGTGTACATGAGGCCGTTGAACTTCGTGATAACGACAAAAAGAACTACGGAGGTAAAAGTGTTCTTAAAGCAGTTGAAAATGTGAATGTTGCTATTGCTGATGCACTTACGGGTTGGGACATTGCCGACCAAACCGGTATTGACAAAGCTATGATTGAACTTGACGGGACCGAAAATAAAAGTTCCCTTGGTGCAAATGCACTTCTAGCTGTGAGCCTTGCTGTTGCAAAAGCTGCAGCCCTTGAAGCAAATCTTCCTCTTTACAGGTATATAGGCGGTACCAACGCTGCGATTCTTCCCATACCCATGATGAATATTTTGAATGGGGGATCTCATGCGGATAATAAAATAGATTTCCAGGAATTTATGGTAATGCCGGTAGGCGCATCTTCATTTAGTGAAGGGTTACAATGGGGCGTTGAGATTTTTCACGCTTTAAAGGCCGTGCTTAAGAAAAAAGGATTTAGTACTAACGTAGGTGACGAGGGAGGTTTCGCCCCAAACATTCAAAGCAATGAAGAAGCCATCGAAACAGTTCTTGTGGCAATAGAATCTGCGGGTTTTAAAACGGGCTCTCAAATAGGAATAGCCATGGATCCGGCCGTGAGCGAAATGTATAAGGAAGATGAAAAAGTGTATCATTTTCATAAATCCGATGGTAAAAAATTAAGCAGCGAAAAAATGGTTGACTTCTGGGAAAGCTGGGTTAAGCAATTTCCAATTATCTCAATTGAAGATGGAATGGCAGAAGATGATTGGGAAGGTTGGAAATTAATGTCTCAAAGGCTTGGTAGCAAAATCCAGTTAGTGGGCGATGATCTTTTTGTAACAAATGTAAAAAGATTACAAAAGGGAATAGATAAAAAAATAGCGAATGCTTTGCTGGTAAAGGTCAACCAGATAGGTACGCTCACAGAAACTATTAATGCAGTATCACTGGCGCAGCACAACGGCTACAATACTATTATGAGCCACCGTAGCGGTGAAACAGAAGACACAACGATCGCCGACCTCGCTGTAGCCTTAAACTGCGGACAAATTAAGACTGGCTCGGCAAGCAGAACGGATAGGATAGCCAAATATAATCAGCTCATAAGAATCGAGGAAATTTTGGGTGAAAGTGCAATTTTTCCGGCTGGAAAAATTAAATTTGGTAAGTAGATCTTTTTAGAAATGGGATAATATTTCTCATTTTGGCAGTTCAAATCGCTTACATAAGAAAATAAAATGACCAGGCTTCCAAAATTATTTACAAATAAATACCTGATTACAGGCATAGCTTTTGCTATTTGGATGTTGTTCTTTGACAGAAATGATTTACCGCTTCAATTAAAAAGAGTGAATGAACTTAACAGGCTCCAGGAAAGTGAAAAAGTGATGGATAACCAAATTGCAACTACAAAGCATGAATTGACACTTTTGAAAACAAAACCTGAGACTCTTGAAAAGTATGCACGTGAAAAATTTATGATGAAAAAAGACAATGAAGATCTTTACATTATTATTTTTGATTCCTCTTTAATTAAATAGATAGTAACAATATTTTTGAATGAAGGGCGTTTAATGTTTATTGGATAGATTTTTTATTAATGCACCCTTAACCTTTTTTTATGACACAAATTACCCAGGAAGATCTGGTTCGATATCTCTATAGCGAGACATCAGACAAAAAATCTGAACTCGTAAGAGAAGCACTGGAATCTGACATGAGCCTTCGCGATAGCTTTGAGGCGCTCTTAGCTTCAAAAAAAACTCTTGAAACTGTTGATCTTTCACCACGGCAGGAAGCAGTAGACAAAATTCTGCAGTATGCCGGAAAGAAAGAAAAGCAGTTGCATTCTCATTAGAAAAAAATTAAAAAGTATTTTCGTCCTGCCCATAAGGCAGGATTTTTTTTATGAAAAAAACAGAGCTTTATCAATTTGTAATAAATTATTTTGAAAAGCATAAACCAGATGCCGAGACTGAATTGATTTATGATGATCCGTATGAACTGCTGGTCGCAGTAATACTATCGGCCCAATGTACTGATAAAAGAGTGAACGAAACAACTCCATCTATATTCAAAAGATTTCCCAATGTCCATTTGTTAAGTAAGGCGGCCACAGATGAATTGCTGCCAATAATAAAAAGCATCTCTTATCCAAACAATAAGACAAAACATCTTATTGGGATGGCAAAAATGGTAGTGGATAAGTATAATGGTAAGATACCGATGACTGTAGAAGAATTAATTCAATTGCCGGGCGTCGGCCGTAAAACTGCAAATGTCATCACTTCTGTAATCGATAAACAACCCAATATGGCGGTCGATACCCATGTTTTTAGGGTATCTGCACGTATTGGGTTAACTACAAATGCAAAAACACCTCTTGACACTGAAAAGCAGCTAATTAAATATATCCCGACGCGCCTAATTCACAAAACGCACCACTGGCTTATACTTCATGGGAGATATACCTGCATTGCGCGTAACCCAAAATGCAATGAATGTGGCATAAGTCCCGTTTGTAAATATTATAATAAAGTTGTAAAGCAGAATTGTTGAAAAATTGTGTTTAATTTGTATTGCTAAAAAAAATCAACTTCGCCTTACCCCATCATCCTTTTTATTAAACGTCGTTATGAAAATCAAAATCCTTTTTCTATTTCTACTATTCTCCAGCGTCAGGCAATTGAAAGCCCAGTATTATTTTTATGACGGCAGATATATCGAAACCGATTTTGTATATGAGCTAGGTGGCTCTGTTGGAGCCATGAATGCGTTTACAGACCTCGGGGGGAGAAAGGGCTTGGGTAAGAAGTTTGTAAAAGACTTCAATTTTAAAAATACAGAGTTTTGTGGAAGCATATTTTTTAGTACTGTGTACAAAAATGCGGTAGCTCTCAGGGTTGAGGCTACATTTGGCCAGATCCACGCTTATGATAGCATTCTAAAGAAAGTAGCACCCACCACCAATGAACGTTATGAGAGAAATTTAAGTTTTCGAAGTTCTATATCGGAAATAATGCTGGTTGCTGAGTTTCACCCATTTTATATCTTCGGAAATTATGACGAAGATCATTACCCACCCGCTGTTTCTCCCTATTTGCTCGCAGGGGTAGGTTATTTTCATTTCAACCCCCAGGCAAAATTAAATAATACGTATGTGGATTTGCAACCTTTAAGTACCGAGGGGGAAGGTTTCGCAGAATATCCTAATTCGAAGGTCTATAGTTTAAATCAAATATGTTATCCATTAGGGATAGGAGCCCGCTATGATCTGACGTCGCTTATTAATTTGAGAGCGGAAATTGTTACAAGGATTTTAAACACTGATTATCTTGACGATGTTAGTGGAAGGTATATTGATCCCAGCGTATATTCAAATTATTTTTCGGGCACTAAGCTTAACCAGGCCCTTTTACTTAACGACAGGCACAAACCGGGTGCTACTACGGCCCATCCCAACGGCATTCGTGGAAGGCCGGTCAATAACGACTCCTATCTTACATTCAATATAAAAGTTGGCTTATCGCTTGGCAGAGAAAGGGCAAGGTAGTTTTGAAAGAAGGGGGGTTGATCAACAAAAAAAATAATCAATAATAACAAGTTACCTCTTATGAGTTCATTGTTTTTCCTGTTTTCCTCGCTGGGTCACCCTGAGTAAATATCAAATAAGTTTAGGAGGTTTCTCTGTTCATCCTTGTCAATGTAAAGCCTGGAGTGCAGAGTGTTTGATAAGTTTGTTTGTATGGTAATCCTGTAAATTGTCTTGGTGATTTCTATTGCCTTTTCTGCAGTTATTGCCGCTTTTTTGATCTGCAGTTGTCTTTCCAACTCTTTATAAATTTTATAGGAACAAAATGCAATACAAATGTGCGCTTCAATTCTATGTTTTAGCCTGTGATAAATCGGTCTTATTTTTAAATCGGTCTTCGATATCCGGAAGGCTTTCTCTATTTGCCACAAATGCTTGTAGTTTTCTATAATTTCATCTTTCGATAATTGTGTATTGGTGAGATAGCCTTTTAATCCATCCCAGTTCGCATCAGCCTTGTATTTATCTGTATCAATACTGATTTTTATATCTCCTTCCAACTTCAAATATTTATTATAGCCCCGGTTATTGATATGCTGTTTGGTAAGTTTGCCTGCTGCCAGATTTTTCTCCAGCTTTTCCAATCCACGTTTCCTGTTGGCAGCATCTTTAGTGGCCCCTGCATCAGAATAACTGATGATAATTCTATTATGGATATCTCTTTGCAGGGCTATACTTTCCCCGTTTTTTAGAGTTGTTGCCAAAATTTGCTGTTGAACAGCTTGCGATTCATTCTTTATTCTTGCACCAATAATATATTGATAGTTCTTTGCCTGCAAAACAATTTGTGGCTGCCGGTGCTTGCCATCTTTGCTAAACCCTGTTTTTCGCAAGTCATCTTCATCACTGGCTTCAAAATACAGGGTAGTAACATCATAAAAAACAAGGCTAATTCGATTATCTAAGATCTGAAGAGTATGCTGGTAACTGATTTGTTGAACCTGTTGTTTCTGGCGGGTGTTGACCTTATCCAAATAGCGGTATACCCTTTCTACATCTATTGATATACCCATGTGCTTAAATAAATAATCAGTCGTTTTAAGTTTACTAACAGGATAGCATAGCCGCGTTAAAACCAGGTGCCTGAATAATTCATCTTTAATAATGCCGAAGCCAATTTCATCAAATAATTTGCCCAGTAAAAGTTCAGGCCCGGCTAAACTCAATTCCCTGATACCGTTAAAAAATAAATTTACTAACTGCTCTTCGGCCTGTTGATCAAAATTAAAACTTGCCTGGCCTTTGATGCGGGTGATCAGATGCCTGCCTTGTTGTAATAACTGATCTATCTGCTTTGGATCCCCTGAACTTCCCACCGTCTTGACCAAAACGGATTTGCCCAAACGTTTCTCTATAAGCTGCACGCTGACAGCACCACTCTTGTTAAGTTTTTTCCTGACGAACATAACCCAAATTTAGGGCTGGGTCACCCAAAACAAAAACATACCCCTTGACTGGTAAGGGTTTTAGGGCATTTTTATCGAAAATTGAAAAAACCGAGGAAAACAGGAGAAGAAATCAAAGTTGAAGGAAACTGGCTTGTTGAATTTAATCTGGATGATTTTGGTTATTGGGGAATTTATCATGTAAAAATTGAAGGGATTAATTTTTAAATTTTTTTATTCTCTGAAACCATTGATTTTATTGGCCTTCAGCGGCCTTCTAAAAAAATAATTAGAAAATTTCTTCAAAAACATTTGGCAATATCAAAAAAATATTTCCATCTTTGCATCCGAAAAATAATTAAAAATGCTCCGCATAACATTATATAAAAATAGTAAACAAAGCTTTGATGCAGCTATGCTTCATATAAGGCGGGGTACGCCATTTATTTAAACGAATTCTTTTTACATAAATGAAACCCCGCCTCCGCGGGGTTTTTTATTTAGCATGAACCAATCAAGTATTTCAATCAACAATATTGTGCGCATTTATTTAAAAATACCTGCGCACCGACCGTGTAGTTATTGATCATCAAAATGATTATGCAATACCCGGTCACGTAAAAATTATTAACTGACCGGGTTTTTTATAGCCTGGCGATAAATATTTAGTCATGGAAACAATAGTCGCAATCGTTTTAATATTTCTTGCTGTACTATACAGTGGTCTTTTAAAATTAACTAAAGCGGAAAAAAGAAACAAAGGATTCAAATCAAAAAATAACGATCAGCTATTTGATCAACATTTTATTGAACCAAAAAATTTCTACTTGAAATTGTTCAACACCGTACCCTGTGTAGCTTATATAGGAAAGGTTGATACAAAACAAATCTTTGAGTTAATAAATAGCGCCAAATACGGTAAAGTAAAAGATGTTTATCAACGCATTTACCATGATTGGGATGATGATAGAATTTGCTTTTCAAAAGCCATTTTTATCATTGAAAATGAATTGATGGTTAAACTCGATGATGACTGGCTGGAAATTTATTTTACTACTAATGAATTTACAGTAGCAAACAAAATGCTTAGCGAATTCAAGACCTTAAAAGCGCCGGAGAAGGAAAAGGAATACGAGATAAATATTATCTCTTTAAGCGGTACTCAGCTTGACTTGAAAACACTGGCCATTAAACCAACAACCCTTGACATTGATCTTTATTACAATGATGATTTTAAACCTATAGATGCAGTAATCAAAGAGAGGCTGGCAAAGGAAAATGATAAAGGTATTGTGTTGTTACATGGATTACCTGGCACAGGTAAAACAACTTATTTACGACACCTGATCGGGAATCTTAAAAAGAAAGTAATGTTTGTGTCACCCGGTGTCGCCCGTAACTTAATGAATCCTGAATTTATGGACCTGCTACTTGATAATCCAAATGCGATATTAGTAATAGAAGACGCGGAGAACATTATCATGGACAGAAGATATAGCAGCCACAGCAGTGTGAGCAACCTGCTTAACATTAGTGATGGATTATTGAGTGATTGTTTAAATGTGCAGATTATCTGCACGTTCAACAGCGAAATTGGTTTAGTGGATAATGCTTTATTAAGAAAAGGAAGATTGATAGCGAGGTACGAATTTGGAAAGCTTTCAATTGCTAAATCAAATGCGCTGGGCAAAATGCTGGCCTTACAAACTGTGTTCAACAAGCCAATGACTTTGGCAGAGATAAGCAACCCGGATGACAACTTCCGGGAAGTTGCGAAAACAAATGTGATGGGCTTTAGAAGAGAAGTGATGATGGAGAATTAAATACAAGGACAATTAAAAATTAATGAAATGAAAAAAACAGAACAGTTCATAATGAAATACGGAATGAAAACGGTGCTAAGACACCGCATTTACCATCTGGTAAAAATTAAATCGTTATGGACACAAAACTTATTAAACAGTTTGGTACAGATATTCTCTGTTACCGAATCCGTACTGCACGCCAAAAAAAGCGGATGCGGTATGAAGACTTCGACAAGCAGTTATTGGCTTTGTCTAAAGAGGAAAATATTTTATACAAAAATAAATATACTCCGCAATGGGAGTCATTAAAGCCTCCTTTTCAAAGGGGTTGGAAAAGATATTATGTGTTACGCGATGACATTGCCCGCGGTAAACACGCAGAGTTCTTTGAAAATATTTTAAAAAAAATAAATACGCATGATTGGAGCTATCGAAAAGATTTTAAAGTAAAAAAAAGAAAATTTGGTCGTAAAATCTATGTAGTTAAAGCGCAGCCGCTTCTGAAACCAGATGAATGGCATTTTAATAAACTTGGATTTAATGAAGCGGAGAAGCAATTCTTTCACCCTGAATATGTATATGAACAGGCAAGAGGCAAATTCGTAAAACGCTATGTATTTAATGAACCCTGGCGCTTTGTATTAAGAGTGCGTCCGAATATGATTGATCAGGAAAAAGAAAATCGATTCAATTACCGAAGCAAGATTAGATGAGATACGCAATTATATTCAGAGGAATGATCTTAGAAAAAGGATGCAGAAAATTTTTGACGGTAATTATCAGCGAAAAGTTTGGAACCGAACGGAAAAGGAAAAAGAAAAGTATGCGTTTAAAAGCAAGTCGTTGAGCCAAATACTCGATGCACAAAATGACGGCTCTTTTTAATAAAGGGCTGAGATGGCTATTCTATTTCAGGGAAATACACTTCATGCATCAATCTCACTTTTCTTCGAATGCGTCTCATAAAGCCGCTGGGTGAAAGGATTTTTAATCCTTCACCAAAGCCGATCAGTTCACGCTCGAGTTCAAAGTTGGGTACAACGTCGATGCTGAAAATAGCGCCGCTTTTACGTTCCTCAACAATTTGTTGTGAAGCATGAATGGGTTTGGTTTTAATATAAGGCGCCTGGATGTGATCAGCAAAAAATTCAATACGGGTTGGTTTATCAGCAGCATTACGGGTCACGCCTACAATGTCGTTGAAGTAAGTATGTGGATCAAAGATTTTATGCATCACGGAAGATTTCATCGGGCAATGAAGAAATGTTTTGAATGCGGTCAAGAGCAAATGTGCATATTTCTTTTCCTCTTTTCGTCATACCAAGAATGAACCAGCGGTTACGGTATTCTTTAAGAAGGTAAGGATAGAAAATAATATCGCTGGCTTCCCTGGCTTTGAAAGATTGATACGTGAGTTGCAACGTTGTTTTGGAAACGATGGCTTTGTATAAAACATCCAGCCATTGAATGCCGGCAAGCAATTCATTTTTTTCAAAATCAATTACAGAGGGCTGTTGGTGCTTTTCGCTGTAGATCTTGTCTTCAAGCTTGTTCACCATTTCAGTTACTTCATTAAAATGACTGAAACCTTTGAACTGTTTTAAAAGATGAGATACTTCCTGCAGGATAGACAAGTCTTGTGTAGTGAGCGGAATATTGGTGATGGAGTAGTCAGCATCTTCGTAAGTGTAATACTTTTTGTCTTTAACTACGATAGGTGCATTATAGCCGAGCTTATCGCTGCGCATGGCGTTCAGGTCAAGACGAATAGTACGCATGCTTAGGCCTTTGTCAATGCCTTCGTATTCGTACAGGGCATCATTGCAGGCGTCCATCAAGGCTTCAATGGTCCATTTGCGGCGGCGATTTTGAAGACATCTGTCAATGGTTCTATAACGTATTAAAGCATTGCGATTAACAGGCATTTAAAAAATATTTTCGAAAAATAAAAAATATTCTACTGTGCAAAAAGATTGCACAGTTGAGTTAGAAGTTTGTATTGTCAAAGAAAAACAACAAGTTCTTTACTTAATCACTCTTTAGCATAAAAGGAAGTGCTACGGAAAAAGATAACGTATCCGTGGAGTGACCGGAAGATGCCGTTCAAACTACGCGATTGAATGGATAGAGTTTGCAGTTGCACTGAAATGATTTTTCAAAGTAAGGAAGCGCATTTATAGCCGGGCTGTTGCAAAAGCAAAGTATGGGTTCGAATCCCGTAAGAGTGACAAATGATTTCAAAAATAGATTTCTACTGCGCAAAAACATTGCGCAGTTGGGTTCGAAGTTTGTATTGTGAAAATAAAAACAATAAAAGTTCTTTAAAATATTGTTGATGGCAGCATCAACCCAAAGGCTTGCTTAACGGCAAGATGGATATATGCCTGTTGTAATCAAACCAGGCTCGTGTTTTAAAAAAGCACAGCAGTGCAGACGTAGTAACTATCTGTATGCTGTTGACACGATTGGCAATGTCCACCATTTACGCTGTGTGTTAGAGGTTCGAATCCTCTTCCCGTTAACAGCGGGATAACTCAATTGGTAGAGTAACAGAAAATGCGCAGGTTCGAATCCTGCTCCGAATGAAGATCGGATAGCTCAGATGGTTAGAGCACTACACTTTTAATGTAGCCTTAAAGAAGTACATCGCTTCTATAAAAATGATGGAAGTATGCTGCTGCTATCATCCGGCGAATTGAGATCTGTTAAGTTTTTTAAAAAGTAACAGGTGTTGACAAGCAACCCAAAGTATGCTTTGCAAATGAATAGGCGATTGTAGCATTCTGATTGGAAATCATTATTGAGTTTGTCGTGCATTGATTAATAAAATGATGGTTAAAAATTAGCATTAAACAATAAACAATTTATTTCCGTATGCGGCAGGTGGATGATAGCAAAGGCTTTTTTGAATTAAGAATTAAAAACAATAAAACAAATGTTATGAAAAGGGTAGAAGTAAACGCTTACCAGGTTGGCCTGGTGTTTAAGAAAAATGTTTACAAAAGAATGTTGAAAGAAGGTGTGTATTGGTTGTGGAATGAAAATGCCATCGTGTATGACATCACCAAACAATTTGTTGCACCTGTAGAGCTGAACATTCTATTGCAGGATGCTGAGTTGAAAGACGCATTGTATGTAGTAGATGTAAAGGACAACGAAATTGCGTTGCAGTACGAGAATGGTTTATTGAAGCAGGTATTAACTGCCGGCAGGTATACTTTCTGGAAAGGTATTGTTGATTACGAATTTGTAAAAGCTGATATCAGCAAGATTGATATCACTGAAAACATCAGCAGGTCAATATTGCAAAACAAATTGTTGTTGCCTTTCGTAAGAAGCTATGCAGTTGAAAGCTTTGAAAAAGCATTGCTGTTTGTCGATGGAAATTTTGTGCGGGTTTTGAACAGCGGTATTTATTACTGGTGGAAGAACAGCATTGTTATCAATGTCGGTAAAGTTGATACAAGAATGCAGCAGGTTGAAATCAACGGCCAGGAGATACTGACAAAAGACAAAGCCGCATTAAGAATCAACGGGCAGGCACAGTATAAAGTAGTTGATATAGAAAAAGCTTTGTTGCAAAACAAAGAATATGACAAGCAGTTGTATGTGGCTTTCCAGTTGGCTTTGCGGGAATACATCGGTGGTTTCAGCTTTGATGAATTGTTGGAGAAGAAAGAAACTATTGCGCCTTACATCTTGAATGCAGTAAACGAAAAAGCCGTGGCTTTGGGTGTTGAGGTAATTGGTTTCGGTATCAGGGATATCATCTTGCCTGGTGATGTAAAAGAGATCATGAACCAGGTGTTGATTGCTGAAAAGAAAGCGCAGGCTAACATCATCATGAGGCGGGAAGAAACTGCCAGCACAAGAAGTTTGCTGAACACTGCCAAACTGATGGAAGACAACAGCATGCTGTTTAAGCTGAAAGAAATGGAATATGTGGAGAAGATTGCAGATAAGATCAGCAACATCAGTGTAAGTGGTAACGGACAACTGATTGAACAGTTGAAGCAGATCTTCGTTCCGCAGAAATAAAAACAAAAGATGCAGCAGCGGTGCTACCGTGTACCGCTGCTTTGCATTAATAAATTAAAATGGTGTTTTGGCAGAGTTGGTCTATGCATTGGACTGAAAATCCAGGGAACAAGTTCCCTGCCCGACTGAAGTCATTCAGGCGGGGACTCCTTGAGGCACCACTTAAAATAAAATTGGTTCGTAACTCAATTGGTTTCAGAGTACCGGTCTTTTACACCGGGAGTTCAGGGTTCGAGTCCCTGCGGGCCAACGAGGAAACATAGTTCAATGGTAGAACGGTTGCTTGTTAAGCAAAGGGTTCGATTTCGGGATGTTTCCGCTAATGTGAGTACGGGAAATTGGAGAGTCGCGATGATCTGTAATACCATTGTCATTAGGCTGAGTTGGTTCGATTCCAGCTACTCACACCATGGAGAGTTGGCCGAAACGGTAAGGCACCGGTATGCTAAACCGAGGTTTGGGTAAAACCAAAGTAAGTTCGATTCTTACACTCTCCGCAAGAATGTTTTGGCAGGTAGCATCTGTAAATCATTAATACGGACAGGACATTTGTATTTTTGAGTATGGCATTACTGGACGTACGACACATAAGCAAGCATCAGCCGGATAGGATTATTGTTGATGATATAAGTTTTCAACAACAGGCATTGCAAAAGATTGCCATTACAGGTGAATCAGGCGCAGGCAAATCAACCTTGTTGAAAATCATCTCCGGCCATATACAAACGGATAGTGGGGTGGTGATTTTTAATGGCGAAAAAGTAATCGGGCCGCAAGATCAATTGTATCCCGGGCATAAAGAGATCGCTTATTTATCGCAGCATTATGAACTACTGAATAATTATTATATAAAAGATTTGATCTGGCACCAGATAAAAGTTGAGGAAGATGCGGCGAGAGAGCTATTTGAAATATGCAGGATCAGTCACCTGCTGGAACGCAGGACCAACCAGGTTTCCGGGGGAGAGAAACAGCGCATTGCTTTGTGCATGCTACTCGTAAAATCCCCGAAGATGCTGATACTTGATGAGCCATTTTCAAATCTTGATCCGATACATACGGACATATTAAAAGCTGTTTTGGAAGATGTAACTGAAAGATTAGCGATCACATGCCTGCTTACTTCTCACGATCCGCATGATACACTTTCGTGGGCCGATGAAATTATTGTAATGAAAGAAGGAAAGATCATTCAGCAGGGAAACCCGGAAATAATTTATCATCAACCAGTGAATGAATATGTGGCGGGAATGTTTGGAAGATATAATTTATTGAAACCATCCATTGCTGCATTGTTTGGAATTGAATCAAATGGAAAAGATGTGATGATAAGGCCTGAAGAATTTGTTATTAATAAAACTGATGGCGTAAAAGGGGTGATACAAAAGATAAGTTTTTGGGGAAGTTTTTATGAGGTGGAGGTGATGGTGGAGGATGTGAAGATTGTGGTGAGGATGATGAAGAATGAGTTAATTGTGGGAGAAAATGTTTTCCTCAAATCATCTTATTCAACAAAAAAATAAATAAAAATACAAAAATGGAAAAGATAGAGATTCTGGTATTTGATATACATTCTTTATTAGATAAGGGGGAGCATGTAATTGCAAAAGAAAAAATTATTTCTGCAATAGAAAATGCAGAAAGAGATAGTGAAGTTTATGATTATTTCTTGGCGACAGTTGCAGGTTTATTAATCGATTTGGGTGCGGAATCATATGATAAAGAAGCTACTGAAGCAGGAATTAAGATATTAACTGACGCTGAGGAGTTTTTCAAGAGCTTTATGACACATCAAAGCTTTAATTATAATTTAGGCAATGGGATGAACGCTTTATATAAAATTCAAAACAAAGACAATCGTTTGCCAACATTAGAAATTATAAGCCCAAATTTAACTCAAGCAAAAAATTGCTTTTTTAAAGCTTCTAAGGAAATTGATTTTAAAAGAATTGATAGTCTCGACTTACAAATATTGACAAACCTAAGTAACAACTTGAGTCAGTCCGGTAGAATCATTGAATCTATTCGACTTGATAATTCTGTTCTCAAAGAGAATGAAAATTTTCCGCAAGCAATTGTTGGTCTTGCTGAAAATCTGGACTACTGGATAAGAATTTCTTTTTGCCCTGTATCTATTTCATTATATCAAAAAATTTATTCATTATATAAAATTGGGCTTAATCAAAAAGTTTTTCCTCCAAATCAAAGTAAGTATTATGAATCACAACAAAATAAATACGAAACATTATTGAAAGAATCCAAATTTGACTTTTCAACAGTGGAAAGTGAATTTCAACAAAGCCAACGGGAATATGAAATGCACTCTGCGTATAAGAAATTTTGTATCGATAATTTTTTGACTTTAAATGAGCATTCAATTTTTTGTAAGTGTGGTTATTCTTCCAAAGACGATTTAAGTATTATACATGAAGGCATTTATTTATATGGTGATAAGGTTGGGAAACTGGAATTATTACTGAATCGATTAAAGTCTGAATTTTCTCTGGCCAGAGAATTATATTATGAAGGCATATTTCAAAATGAACAAGATGATGATGTAATTTATAGCGACTTACAAGACAATGAAGTAATTGGAAAAGGAGCAGAAAAGATTCGTGCTTGTTTTAGACTATGTTTCGGCGTTTTTGATAAAATCGCACATGGTGTCTGCTATCTTTTTGATTTGCCAAAAACTAATAGAGAAAATATATATTTCGAAAGTTTTTGGAAATCCAAGAAATGCCTTGAAAGATGGGAAAAATTAAAAGATATACAAAATCCACACTTGGTGTCACTATATAGCCTTGCAAATGATTTCAATAGTCAAAGCGGAGAATTTCATTTTTACAAACAATGGCGAAATAAGATTGAACATACTAATCTAATATTGGTAACAACAAAAGATGAATTAGATATTTTTGAGCTTTTTTCTGATGAGGATTTTATTACTCAAGTACCTTATTCATTTTTTAAAGAACAGGCACTACATCTACTTCAAATATGTTGTGCTGCAATATTTAGTTACAGTTATTGTGTAAGAACTGAAAGTTTAATCAATAAGAATGATAACGATGATATCATAGAAATTCCGTTTGTTATTCAGCCGAAAGTCAATTGTTAAAGACCCGATTTCAAATATAGCTGCCTATTGTTCCAACCGCATAAGTGAGTGACACAAAAATCGATGCCATGCAATTCAAATGCTGGTATCACAAAAAAAAATTCAAAATGAACAAACTAAAAATATCAGCCAAAGAACTCCGCACTCTCGGTTATCCCCAGAGCCCGGTGATTCCTGTGGCGATGAACATGATAGAAAACCATTTTAAAAATCACACAAAAGAAGTAGCATTTGAAATTTTAAAAGCAGTATTGGAGTCGCCAAAAGATTATTCCGGTGATGAAGAATGGTGATTCGAAAAACATGATGGATGTGTTCAGACTATTCCTGATTTTATTTTGAATCGTCATCGTAATCTATTAGATCAATGTAGGCTTCAATTAATTGCTTCTTTAATTTGTTTTTTCTATGAACCAGAAGTGCAGTATAAAGTTTTAGTTCACCGATTTTAAGATCACCGGAAACCTGGAGTATTTGGTGGGATGGGTGGGAATAATAATCATACCAACTCAGAAATTTTTTTGCTCTCGCTGCTTCGCGACCGTCTGAGTTATCACAGATATAGACGACAGCATTTATCTGAGAATTAAGAAAGTCGCCGACGATAGAAATGACGGTATCAGCAATGCGTTTGCCTGTACCCTTTGGTTTAAATTTTTTATCCGAAAGCTCAAGATTGAACGCATAAAATTTGGAAGAAATAGTGGTTGGATATTTCTTGAAGTATTCAGCATAAGGAGTAAAGTAGCAGTTGTATTCTATTCCTGATGTTGTTACAAAAGAGTAGTAGAGTGGTTTGAAGATTATAAATCTATACGGTTGCAAACTTGTAGCCATATTTATCTTTAAGTTCCTGAAAGGTTACGCCATTTTGAATTGCTTCGCGAATAAACTTTTGATCTGCAAGCATCTTTTGAACCATTTCAAGTTTGGTCATAGGTTCAGCTTTTGATCGGCGTTTTGTGCGAATAGTCTGCTTAGGTTTAGTCGTTGTGGAGGGCATAGAAATATATTTAGGATCTGGTAGTGTTGCGAAGCGAAAGCCATCGCTTATAAGATCTTCGAAAGTTAAGCCATGTTCACGGGCATTAGTAAGATACTTGCTCATTTCAAGCATGATGAGTAATTTTTTAGGGCCCTTAACTTTAGCGGCTTTTTCGGCAAAATAAGCAGCTGATAATTTTTGAAATTTATCTTTTTTAACTGCGGTTGACATGATAGAAAATTATTAAACACAATTTACAAAAATTAAATTTATGCATAAAGTTACAGCAGCACAAATAAGTGACGCAACGAAGATGCCATGCAGTACTATCGCTGGAACTATAACAATTAAAAACACAAATACAGCATAACACAACGGATCACAAAGTCTTCGTGGAAATTAGTGACTTTGCTCCTTCGTTGCAAAAAAAATTACAAAATGAACAAATTAAAAATCACCGCCAAAGAACTCCGCACTCTCGGTTATCCCGAAAGCCCGGTGATTCCTGTGGCGATGAACGTGATGGAAAAGCATTTTAAACATCACGCAAAAGAAGAAGCATTCGAAATATTGAAGGCAGTATTGCAGTCACCAAAAGATTATGCAAGTGACGAAGTATTGCAATCAATAACCGAAAAATTGTTGCCGAAAGAAGATAAAGAAGCGCCTGAAATTTCTTTGAATAATACAGGTATTCATTTCAACATTTTTGGACGGGAGCAAATTGAAGAAGGTGCCATGCATCAAATGTATGCTGCGGCAAAATTACCGGTGGCAGTAGCCGGTGCATTGATGCCTGATGCTCATCATGGTTATGGTTTGCCAATCGGTGGCGTACTGGCAACAGAGAACGCGGTAATACCTTACGGCGTGGGCGTTGATATCGGCTGTCGTATGTGCCTGAGCATTTTTGATCTTGATGTGAGAGACCTTACGCAGCGTGAAGCATTCTTCACACGTGAGATCAATGAAGCTACTTTGTTTGGCAGCGGCGCACAGTTTCAGCAACCTTCCAATCATGAAGTGATGGAGCATGAAGCATTTTACACATTGCCATTGCTTAAACAATTGCATGGTCGTGCCTGGAGACAGTTAGGTTCATCCGGAAGCGGTAATCATTTCGTGGAGTTTGGCATTATTGAAATTGATGAAACAGATGATGTGCTCAATGTGCCTGTAGGCAAATATGTCGGTCTGTTATCGCACAGCGGTTCACGTGGATTAGGCGCCAACATTGCGAATCATTACACACGACTTGCCATCAGCAAGCGCCGTTTGCCGCAGGAAGCAAAACATCTTGCATGGTTTACGTTGGATGAAGAAGAGGGAATAGAATACTGGATGGCTATGAATTTGGCGGGTGACTATGCAAGTGCTTGTCACCATGTAATTCATGAAAAGATTGCAAAACAGTTGGGCCGCAAGCCAATGAAGATGGTGGAGAATCATCACAACTTTGCATGGAAAGAAATGCATAACAATAAAGAAGTGATCGTTCATCGCAAAGGTGCAACACCGGCCGGTAAAGATGTGCTGGGTATTATTCCCGGCAGCATGACGGCACCCGGTTTTATTGTAAAAGGCAAGGGTGAAGAAGCCAGCATTAACTCTGCATCGCATGGAGCAGGTCGTAAAATGAGCCGCACACAAGCCATGGCAAACATTACGCACAACGCATTAAAAGACGAGCTCGCCAAACACAATGTAAAGTTGCTCGGCGGCGGATTGGATGAAGCGCCTTTTGCATACAAGGATATTGAGTTGGTGATGCAATCGCAAAAAGCATTGGTGGATGTTGTTGGAAAGTTCACACCAAAAATTGTGAAGATGTGCGGTGCGGAAACGAATAGAATAAGAAAGCCAAGTAAAAGAGATGTGGTGGAAGGTGAATAAAATGTGGGTCTGTCAGCTGTAGTAATTCTATAAGCCGCAGTTCCGGATATTCGCTGCAAATCCTCGCTGCGCTGCGGGCTTTCCGTTTCTATCCGGCAGCCTGTGATCAGTAGTAATTCTATTTAGCATTAAAGAGAACCTACAGACACTAAGACGAATGAGTAATTTAAATAATTGAAGTTATTATGAACATATTCAAGGTGGCAAATGAGTTTACAATTCTTAGAGGAAACAAAACCGTTGAGCCAAAATTTAGAACTGTACTTTCAAAACTTATAGTTGAAAAGTATGGTAGGAGTTATTACGATCAAGATACCGTAACAGATATTCTTTATTTCTGCCGAAATTATTATATAGCTGAATTTGAAAAAATTTGTAATGAACAACTCTCCTATAGCTTTTATAAAACAATTTTATGGCTTCATGAAGAAGCTACGCATCTAAGATCAACTGAGCATTTTGAAAATTTACCGGATGGTATTGATAAATCATATATAGGTGAGTATAGACGAATTCTGAAAATGATACTTGAACAAGGCTGCTATGTTAGGATGTTATCAATAAAGCAAGATGACTTTGCAGAAAGAACCAATTCAATTCTAAACGATCTTCTATTTTTAGGAAGCATGATTATATGTTGTGCTGAATCCATCGCTGAGCAAAGAATGATTGAAGATTGTATCGATATCTATTTCGATGAAAATGATTTATATAAATTTGGCAGAAGACATCATTATGAAATTGTGTTTGAATACTTAGCAGATAAACATGAAGAAGATAGCCCCGAATACATTATTGATGAAAATGGAAATATCGATTTCAAAAAATCTATTAAAGAAAACTTCAATCTTGATTACGACAAATTTTGGGAAACAATTTTTTTACTGACAATTCATTTTAAATTAGAACCAGGTCAACCAATATCGTTCAAAAAAGATGGGTTTTTGATAGATATACAAAATCACATCGAATGCTCTTCACAAGATTTAGAAAATTTTTTATCTGGGCTAATTTTGGATAAGCACAATAAGATGTCTTTGACGGAACTTATTGAAAAACCAAGCTCTCTTGAAAGATACCTTTCTCGCCCCTTCCTTTCATGGAATATTAATAACAAAGAATATCTGGTATTTGGTCTTTATTCACTCGATGAAACACAAAATCATTTGTATTTAAATGCTATACCTTGGGGTAAAGCACCTACAGAATGGATGAATGTTGGAGATTTCAAAAAGTATATGAACAAGAAAGAAAAAGATCATGATAAGTGGCTAGATGATAAAGTGGAAGAGAATATTAAGGCTACAGGGCTTTTATATGAGAGATCAGTAAAAAAATTAATTACAAAACAAAAAGTGTATCCGTTAGAAATAAAAAACCTTGGCGAAATTGATTTTATTATTATATCTCCAAACACGAAGAAAGTATTTGTTGCTGATTGCAAACACTTGTTGGGTCGTTATGATATGACAAATCAAAAAAACGATTATTATAATTTTACTGACGATTCTAAGCATCCATCTTATAATACAAGAATGAGTTTTAAGATAAACTGGCTGACAGAAAATAAAAATATTTTGCAAGAACATTTTCAATTAAAAAACAGTGATTTCTCTATTTCATTAGATACATATAAAATTGAGGGAATATTTTTTATCAATTCATCCACTTTTTACATGTATAATTCGGATTTAAGAATTTATACTTACAATCAAGTTGCTGATGTTATCACGGGTAAACACGTCGATCCAACGTTTAGTTATTATGTAGATGAAGGAGACAAAGAAATATTTTATTCAGTTAGATATCCCTATTTCAGAAAGCCAAAAATTATTTATTATGAAGACGAGGATGATGATTGTGAGGTTGACAAGTATGGATATCCAATAAAAAAATAACCTATGCTTTCGGCAAATGAAACCATCCATCTCAGCAAACTTCTCTCCTACATTCTTCGCCACAAACCCGAAGAATATGGAATTGTATTATATGAAAATAGCTACACAAATGTTGATGAACTCATCACCAAACTAAATGCACATAACGAAAACTTCAGCTTCGAAATACTGCAACACATTGTAACTACCAACAGCAAAAAACGTTTTGCATTCAATGATGATCTAACTAAAATACGAGCAAGCCAGGGCCATTCAGTTAATGTTGAATTAGGTTATACAGAACAACAACCGCCTGAAATTTTATATCACGGAACAGTGGAAAAATTTCTTTTATCAATACTAAAAGATGGCTTACAAAAAATGCAACGTCATCATGTTCATTTAAGCGCAGAGGAAATCACAGCGACAAAAGTTGGAGAGCGCAGAGGAAAGCCAATTATACTTGAAATAAAGTCAAGCAAAATGTTTGCTGTTGGATACAAATTTTATCTTTCGGATAACGGTATTTGGTTAACAGAACATATACCTGTTACCTTTATCATTCAATAATTATATATGCTTGAGAAAGCTTTCATTGATCTTCTTAAACAATATACTGATGATCATAAACTGATCAATAAATTATGGATTGAAATATCAGCAGCATATTCAAAACGCAATCGTCATTATCATACGTTGCAACATCTCGAAAACATGTTTATAGGTTTAAAGGATGTTAAATCACAAATAAGGAATTGGAATGCGGTTTTGTTTGCTTTGTTTTATCATGATATTGTTTACAATGTTTTAAAACATAACAACGAAGAAAAGAGTGCAGAGGTTGCTGCAAAGAAGTTGGTTGATTGTAACACTCCAGGTTATATAATTGATGATTGTTGTGCCGCAATAATTGCAACCAAGGCTCACATTCTATCAGATAATTATGACATTAATCTTTTTATCGATACAGATCTTTCTATTTTAGGTGCAAGCTGGGGTGATTATGAATTGTATTATAAAAATGTAAGAGAAGAATATTCAATTTATCCCGATATTATTTACAATCCTGGCAGGAAAAAAGTGTTGCAACATTTTCTAAATATGGAAAGAATTTATAAAACAATTTTCTTCTTTGAAAAGCTTGAAGAGAATGCAAGAAAAAATTTGGAAAGGGAAATTGAAATACTCAACTAAAATTATAATAACATTACATATCTACAATTAAAACAAATTGCATATGAAACTTACACTTTTCCTATTTTTAATATCTGCATACAGTTACGGCCAAACTAACAACGATTCCATCGCCATTGTAAAACTCCTTGAAAAAGGAGCCGTCACTTTTAGATCTGGTGATGCAAAAGCTTATGTTGATTGCTGGCACGTTCAACCATATAGCGTAATATTTATTTCTACTGCCGATGGAAGGGCTATCTCAATACCCGCAGAAGCATTGGCCAAACCTTCGTCATCGATGGGCCAGGGTGGCTTTGCTATAGCTACAAATTACAGGATGAGCATACATGGAGATAATGGATGGACAAGCTTTGATGAAGTATCGACTGCCAAAGACGGAACAAAAACATATTCCTATGAAGTGTGGATGGTCGAAAAAATTAATGGGGATTGGAAGTTAGTTGCCGCGTCAATGCATTTCTATAAACAACCGTAATTTGCCTTTAACCTTAAATTACTTTTATTATGTTTCATCAAACGAAAATACAAGACTCAGCAAACTCCTCAGCTACATTCTCTTCTCCATAATGAACTCATCAATATCTTAATGCCGCCAGCCTGCTGCTACTATATTTTAAGACTTTCCCAGCTATAACAATAAAAATGCCGTCAACTCTACAATATCTTTATATTATGGCAGATAAACCAAAACCAGTATTCAATAAGCGTATTTTCTGGGATGTTGATTTTGAAAAAATAGACTATGACACCAAAGCAAATTCTGTTATAGAAAGGGTATTTGAACGGGGTGATGTGGATGATATCCGCAATTGCCGCCGCTATTACGGTGATGAAAAAATTACTACGGTGTTGCTCAACGCGAAATTTTTACCTGAAACAAGAATGTATCTGGCAAGTGCAGTAATAAACAAACCGCTAAAAGATTTCAGGTGCTACACATTGAGACAGTTGAACCCCTTGCTTTTTCCCTATTAAAAGAATTAATGGAAATTCCTGACCTAAAGAATTTCTCTTTAGTCGGCGGCACCGCATTATCTCTTTGTTTTCTTCTGAAGAAGACATCTTCTCACCTGAACTTCCATTCAATCTTAAGATTGAAAAAGACAGCAGCGGAAAGGTTACGGATATTTATTTTAAGAATGGCAGCGGCGAGTATAGAGCGAAAAGGCTTGAATGATTTTAGAGGTTGACGAGCTGTCGCCCATTAATTTACAATCCATTTATATATTCTTATTTATCATTTTTAATTCATTTTCTTTAGTACAATTCTTTCGTTTTCCTTATTTACCAGGGAAGAGTAAAAGTTTTGCAGTGTAGTATAATCTTCTGCATCGTAAATAGTTTTATTTATTTTGAAGGTGCATCTTAGCTGTATCCTGTTACCACTCTGTTGAATTAAATATTCGAATATGGCTGCGTCATTTTCTAATTTAATACGTGCAGATTTTGGAATTTCTTCAACCTTATAACCTGCCGGAACTTCCATATCCATAACCAATAGCCGTTCTTCGCAATAGGGCATTTCAATTGGATAAAGCCTTTCGGTTTCACCTTTGAAAGGATTGCTTTTTAATTCTCCACCAAACATTGGATTTATATAGATAAAACTGTCAATGACGCTATAGTTATATACTATGTCATAGTTAATCCTTGCGGGATCATCATAATTTTTAAAAGAATCTATTGTGCCGTTTTTAATAATGAGGTCGTTCGAAAATTTTGAACTCAAATCTTTAAAAAAAATCTCTTGCCCTTGTTGTACATATTTGGTTCGTAAATCGAGTGACTCGTTATACCCCAAAGTGGTGGAGACGGTACCCGACAAATTTTGTGAACTGGTATTCGAAAGAAATATCATCCTGGTAGAAACTTCCTTTAACGAATCTGCGCTCAAATTCACAACAGCCGTATCAGGACTTATTGGCCTTGCAATTCCATTAAAACAACCTTCTGATAATTTATTAAACCCAAGAAAATGATTACTGGCGTCTAAATAATAAGGTGTGTCATTAATAATCGCCCTGCATATCGTGTAATTGAACCTGGCTAATATGGGATAAACGGGATGAACCACGCCATTATCGCGTGTACTAAGTATTACCGGGTCTGATGTTATGCCTGCCTTTCTCAACATGGAGACCAATAGCAAATTAATGCCACTTTCGGATCCGGCTTTGGTTTTAAAAATATTCTTAAATGATATATCTCTTGCTATTGATAGTCCCCTATGGCTATTGGCACTAAAATTATCACGCACAAAAGAAAAAATAGCTTTAGCCTTTGCCAGTTGAGACATTTTGTCGTTAACAATCTTACTGTCTTCATTGGCAAGCCAGTCGTTTTCATCTAACTGGCCACCAAAGTCATCCAGTTCAAGCAGTTCCTTATTTACTACTGCCCAATTGTGCATTTTATTTTCAGGAGGGTCCGAAAACCGATATTGAGCAAGTTGAAATTCTATTTTTGATACATAATTTTTTGTGGTGGAAACCATACTCTCTTCTTTCAAAGCGGGTACATTTTTAATAACCCATCTGTTTACAGCAACGATTGAATTTAAAACATACTGTTCAGGAACACTTGCATAGCTGGAGCTTTTGAAATTAGGGTCTTCAATATGATAAACGATATGCTCCGTTTTCTTTTCATTAATATAAAATTGATTATATCCTTTTGATAAAAAAATATAAGCAAAACAATCGGGGATATGCACAGTGTACTCGCTCCATAAACAAGGATATTTGCCCTGGAAGTACCATGATTGCAAGTTGAAAATAAAATCGGATTTAATGGTATAGGAGTATTCGATAATAGAGCCTGCTTTAACCGCAGGAAAGGTGAATTTTTTTTCGACATGGTTTTTGTCGATCGTGGTTTCATAAACAGAACCCACATCCAAGGCTGAGGTGGATATTGTACCATTGTCAGTATTATAAGTAACAGCCTTTAAATCCCCAAGTACTTCTTTATCCTTACTTATTTTATAGTAACCGTCATCTGCATAAAGAATGATACTAACAGTTGCGATATCAAATCCTTTCGGGTTTATGATTTTAATTCTCTTTATTCTTTTATACACAAGTGTAAACCATCCTTTATTATTGCCTTCAAATTCAGAACTTCCAATATCTGCGATTACCACAGCACCTGCATTTGAATCGGACGCGGGCGGCAAAATTGCGAAATCGTCGGCGCTTATTTTACCAAGTTTGATATTACTGCCATGCTGTGCCTGCAAAGAAAGATTTATAAAACAACTGAAGGCGATCAGCAACAGGTAGATTTTAGTTTTCGCAAGCATTGTGAAGGCTGTTAGCATTTAGTTATAGAGAGAGAGCAATTTTGTAAGAACGCGGAAAGTTAAAATTTACAGTCCGAGATAAAGTTAGAATAATGGCGTATTAAAAAAAAATCTCAATGTGTCATTTTATTTTTATTCTTTCCACCTCTACACTCCAATCGCTGCCGCTTGAAATGCGATACACATCAGCGAAGCTTCCCTGGTTTAAAGCAAATGATAATTGTAAGAGACTATTAAGGTAAGCAAGTGACTTTCCCTTCGCTACCTCACCAAAAGTTTCGCTGTAAGGCATGTTGCCTTCGTACACTTTTTTATTCTTGTTAAAAATGGCTACATGCAAAATGTCACCGAAGACCGGACTTAATTTATTGAATAAGTCCGCGGAGATATTCGTCCAGATATTTCCGTACTGAATATCGAGAATAGAAATATTCCCCTTTATTTTTTTGCCTTCTATTACAGCTTTTTGATAAGGGATACTGACAACTGAGCCCGGTAATAATTTACCGACCTGTTCAAAGCTAATAAGCCCCGCCGCAAGTCGTGCACCTGTGTACGCATATACATCACGGCCATGAAAAGTATAAGATTCCTGCGAGCCTTTTCTGCGGTTAACAGATTCATCTATTTCTCTTATAGAATCGATGCCTAATGATTCTGCAACAAGTGTAAGTGTTCCATTATCGGGCGTTACGATAAAGTGGCCGGATTTTGTTTTTAAAACTACAGACTTTCTATTCGTACCAACTCCCGGATCTACAACAGAAACAAATACAGTTCCGGCGGGCCAGTAAGCAACTGTTTGCTGAAGGCGGTAAGCTGCTTCCCAAATGTTATAGGCCGGAATCTCATGAGTGAGATCATATAATTCCAAATTCGCAGAAACGGTCATAGCCACTCCTTTCATTTCTGAAACTGCTCCATCCTTCAAACCAAAATCAGACTGGAAAACGATGATATTATTTTGCGCATTTATGGCATAGTGAGAAAGAAAAAAGATAACAAACGGCACGATTTTTCTTAAAAGAATTGGCATAACTCAATAAATGATTAACAGGTGAATTTCTTTCAAATGTATTTCAATTCAATAATAAATTTCGTTGCAAAACGCGGCTTTGGTTGCGTTACCTAAAATCATTTATTTTTACCCTCCTTAAAAATTCGTGAATGAAATTGATTGCAGATGATATAAGGAATCTCTTTAAGCATTATAAAGATTCTGAAATTGACAGAATTGAGAAATTGCCGCAATCCGGTAGTGACCGGATCTATTTCAGAATATTTACTAATGAAGGTAATTGCATTGCTACCTACAATGAAAATGTGAAAGAGAATGGCACTTTCATCTATTACAGTAAACACTTTGGCGAACGTAATTTGCCTGTTCCCGAGATATACGCGGTAAACGATGCTCAAACAATTTACCTGCAGCAGGATTTTGGAGACAGGTCTCTGCTGAATGAACTCGAAGAGCACGGCTACACCGATTTCGTTTACAGGTTATTTCAAAAAAGCCTCAAAGCGCTGGCACTCCTGCAGATAAACGGCCATAAGAATATTGATTATAATTATTGCCTCACTTCCAAAGAGTTTGGCAAACAGGCCATCATGAGCGACCTGTTATATTTCAAATATTATTTTCTTGATCCGCTTAAAATCGCTTACGATAAAGAAAAACTTATTGACGACTTTGAAGCACTGAGCAATTACCTTACCCATGTTCCCAATAAATATTTTATGTTTCGCGACTTTCAAAGCCGGAATATATTTATTAAAGATGACGAAGTACATTTTATAGATTACCAGGGTGGTATGCAGGGTGCGCTCCAGTATGATGTCGCCTCATTACTATGGCAGGCAAAAGCAAATCTCCCTGATGACTGGAAAAATTCTTTACTGGATTATTATATTGATTGTGTAAGTGAAATATTGAATGCACCGGTTGACAGAGTTCGTTTCACCAGTCAATATAATGGCTATGTTCTTATAAGATTGCTACAGGTCCTGGGAGCCTACGGGTTTCGCGGTTTGTTTGAAAGAAAAGCACATTTTTTAATAAGCATTCCTCTTGCGCTCAATAATCTTAAATGGTTTTTAGAGAATAAAAATACCGGGATCGCTTTGCCGGAATTTGAAAGAATTTTGGAGTTGATTGTGAGGGATGACGTGATACAAAAATTTCGGCCGGTACAGGCTGACGCAACAAGTCCCCTGGTCGTAAAAATTAATAGTTTTTCCTTTCTTAAAACAGGTTATCCAAAAGATGAGAGTAAGAATGGCGGAGGCTTTGTTTTTGATTGCCGAGGGTTGCTTAATCCGGGCAGGTTTGAAGAATATAAATTAATAAACGGACGAAACAAGGTTGTTATGGATTTCCTCGACCAGCAAACAAAAATGCCGGAATTTCTAAATAGTGTTTACAATATTGTTGATATTGCTGTAGAAGATTATATTAAGAGAGGATTTTCGTCGCTGATGATAAGTTTCGGATGCACGGGCGGCCAGCACAGAAGTGTTTATGCCGCCGATGCGCTTGCCCGGCACCTGAGAAATAAGTTCAGGGTGGTAATTGATCTCAATCATATTGAGCAGGGTATACATGAGTTTAAAACTTTTGAAAAATAATTTCTTATGAAGGCTATGATACTTGCTGCAGGGCTCGGTACCCGGCTGAAACCCTTTACTGATAGCCACCCTAAAGCCCTGGCCGTCGTAAATGGCAAAACGATTTTGCAAAGAAATATTGAGTTTCTTGCGAAGTTTGGCATTACTGATATCATAATAAATGTGCACCATTTTGCAAACGAGATAATAGAGTTCCTGGACAGAAACAAAAATTTCGGAAGCAACATCACTATCTCCGATGAGAGCGATGAGGTACTTGAAACGGGCGGCGGTTTAAAAAAAGCAGCCTGGTTTTTTGAGGCTGATGATGCACCTTTTGTTGTAATGAATGTGGATGTGCTTACTGATATACACCTGAAGGCAATGATTGAACAACATAACAAATTGAAACCACTGGCAACGTTGGCGGTAACTAACAGGCATACATCGCGCTATTTTCTATTTGACGAAGTTGATCTTTTGTGCGGGTGGAAAAATATAAAAACCGGGGAACAAAAAATAAGCCGTGAAGCATCAGGCTATATTCAAAAAGCATTCAGCGGGATTCATCTTATTTCCCCAAAGATTTTTTCCTTAATGCATATGGAAGGCAAATTTTCAATGGTGGATCTCTATCTTGAACTCGCCATAACGCACTCCATTGGAGCATTTGACCATAACAATTCAAAATTTATAGATGTGGGTAAACCGGAAAGTATTGTGAAGGCCGAAAGTTTATTTAGGTAGTAAAAATTTAATAATCCGCGATCATAGGTATTCGTTAGACTCAGTAATTTTTTTGTGCAAATAGTGAGCGGCACAAAACTAAAATTTTCATTTTGTAATTGTATATGTACATTACTCAAAAAAAGTATGGGGCTTTCAATTCATTATTCAGGCACCATTGCCAGCGAAGATCTTTTGAATAAACTGATAGACGAAGTAGCTGACATTTCCAAAACGTTGGAATGGAAAACGTATGTATTTGATGGAAACAATGAGGACGGTTTAAAAGGAATTTCTTTTGCGGCACCCGGCAGTGAGCCGGTTTTTCTAAGTTTTCTGCCTGGAGGCTGTGCGTGCTCGCCGTTAAACTTAATGACCAGGGAAATGTATGATGGCGTTCAATTTGATAAAGAATTGATGTTTACGGCCAGTACTAAAACTCAATACGCGGGGGCAGATGCCCATATTGCTATTATTAAATTATTGAAATATATCTCGGGCAAATACATGAAAGACTTTCAACTTTCCGACGAGGGAAATTACTGGGAAACCGGTAACGAGAATATCTTATACGATCAATTTAAAAAATACAATTTCTATGTCGATTCGGTTAGTGATGCACTAACGGGTCTGCCTGGCATTCCCGGCGAATCGCCTGAAAACTTAACCGACAGAATAGAAAAAATTTTAAATGAAAAATTTAAAGGGGATTCGGAATAACTAATAAATATGTCTTTACAATTTCCTGGGATATATTAATCAACCGCTATTATTTCTTAGTATCAAACAATTCACTTTTGGGAACAACCTTCACTTTCGCTTTATCTTTTAAAGTCTTGGAAACTACTTCATAAGGGCCGGTGACTACTTCGTCTCCTTCTTTCAAGCCTGCTGTAATTTCTATATCGTTAATGTCCTGAATGGAAGTTTTTACTGTCTGTTTTCTTACCGTATTGTCAGGCTGTACTATAAATACCACAACCTCCAGATCGTTGCTGGTATTGCTATTTCCTCCGTTGGCTACAGCAGCGTTATCGCTTGCGTCAACGTTAGGAGCCGGCTGCATGGCTTTAGTTCCGGTTGAATCATTTTTGTCGCGGGTGGTTACTGCATTTATAGGCACTGCCAATACATTTTTGTGGGTCTTGGTTTGTATATCAGCGCTTGCACTCATCCCCGGCCTGAATGGAAAACTCTTTTTCTTTGATGGATCAATGAGGTCTTTATAGGAATCAGGCGAAATCCTGATATACACTTTGTAATTAGTAACATCCGTACTTGTAGCCGACGATGCAGACTGGGTTGCAGCCCCATTGTTGCTGCTGGCAATCTGTGTAACAATGCCGGTAAATTTTTTATCGTTGTATGCATCTACTTCTATGGTAGCACTGTCACCAAGATGAACCTTAGGAATATCATTTTCACCAACATCTACCCTTACTTCTATTTTGCTCATATCTGCGATGCGCATCATTTCCGTACCCGCCATCATGGAGCTCCCTACTACCCGCTCCCCTTTCTTTACACTCAGCAAAGAAATAACCCCATCCATGGGTGCTTCCAATGTCGCCCTGCTTATATCTTTATTAGCTTTTGCCAATGCAGCTCTTGCGCTTTGCACTCCCGCCTGGCTACCAACTATTCCCTCTTTCGCAGCATTATAATTTGCCAATGCTGATTTATAGGCAGCATCCGCCGTATTAAATTCATTTTTAGAAATTACCTTCTCGTCATACAATTCTTTTTGCATATCGTAGGTCTTTTTTGCCTGGTCCAATGATGCCTGCATAGCACCTATAGATGCCTGGGCATTCGCAGTCTGTGCCTGTTGCTGGCTTACAATAGCGGCAGCCTGGTCACGCTGGGTTGCATAAATATCGCCGTAAATGCGTGCGAGTACCTGGCCTTTTTTTACGCTATCCCCTTCCTCTACATTTAGCTCAACAATTTCTCCTGAAATATCGGGACTCATTTTTACTTCTATCTCCGGGTAAATTTTTCCGCTTGCATTCACTGTTTCTGTGATAGTGCGTTTCACTACTTTTTCCGTAGAAACCTTTACGCCTTCATCTTTACCCAACACACCACTCTTTTTAAGCACGACCAAAACGACGATCAATACTACCAGTGAAATTATTACCCATTTTAATGTCTTATTCATAATACTGCCTCCTCAAGCCCCTCCGGTGGAGGAGTTTTTGTAGTTTTTAATTATTTGAAAAATATATTCTTTTTGATCACAAATCATCTTTACAATTTTATACCCTGCCCCTTATAAAATTCAAGCACCTTCATCTTAAAGACATAATCAAATTGATTTAACACATATTGAAGCTTTGCCCGAAATAAATTATTTTGATCAGTTACTAATTCAAAAGTGCCCAACATTCCAATATTAAATCTTTTTAAGGCAAAGTCGTAGGTTCTTTGGGCTGCGTCAACAGACGTGGCTGATGAATTAAATTTCTGCAGTGCTACGATGGCGGCATTATATGCCTGGTAAATATCCTGCTTTAATGTTTGGTCATCAAGCTCTTTCTGGTACTGGAGGGTTTTTATATTAAGCTTCGATCTTTGATAAGCCGCTTTTGCCTGCCAACCGTTGAAGATAGGAACTGAAAGACTTATTCCTATTGCCTGCCCAAAGTTATTACTGAACTGTGTTCCCAATGGATCAGAAGTGATATAACCCGTTTTACCACCGTTAGTATAAAGTGGCCTTTGAACATCAATAAAACCTCCCGTTCCATTATCTACTACGAGGCCACTCGGACCATAGCCGGTTAAAATCTGCGCAAATGTGGGAGACCGGAAATAACCATAGTTGGTACTGAGGCTGCCATAGGCGGATATGGTGGGATATAGCGCACCTTTTGCCGCTAACGAATTTTTTTCGGCCGCTTTAATATTAAACTCATTAACTCTTTGCTGTGGCAGATTCGCCAGCGCAAGGGCATAAACATTTTCAGGCTGAAGATCGGCAATCGGTTCAATAGGAATTTGATCGGCCGGCGGCTCCTCAATCTCAAATGGTGCGGCGGCATCAAGATTCATATAAGATTTCAAAACATATTTCGCCTGGTCAACACTTCCCCTTGCCGAAATATAGGTTGCGCTGTCGTTAGCAAGTTGCGCCTGCAGTTCAACCGAATTTAGTTCAGGCAATGCACCTGCTTTTACTTGTTTATTTACAATATCAAGCTGCGCGGCCGATTGCTTTATTTGCACATCCGCTATCTGCTGTTGCTCACGCGCAAGCAATACCTGCAGGTAAGAATTTGCAACGGTGAGCGCAATGTCATTTTTTAATTTATCTGTCGCCGCTTGTGCAGCTTGCAATGACCATTCATTTGCCAGGATTGTATTTTTCTTAGAGAACCAATTAAATATATCTACACTCGATTGAAACTGGAGTCCAACCTGGAAAAAATTCTGACTTTCTAATATACCCGTCGAAGGATTCTGCGATTTACCGAATCTATATCCTTCGTTGTTACTAAAATTCGCTGTTGGAATCTTTGATAATTTGCTTTGCTTATAGGTGATCGCAGAAAGGTCTGCCTGTATCGCCTGTTGCTTAATAGATATATTATTATCAAGCGCATATTGCACGCATTTTTGAAGACTCCATTTTTCCTGCGCCCGTGAAAGGGAGGCCACAAAACATAGAGAAATCAACAACTTAAATTTTAACGACATCTGGCAAAAATAATAAAATCGGCTGTTTCTGTATTTAATCAATTGATAAATGGTATTAAACATCATATATTAACGTTTCAAACCTTCAAGATGAATCTTATAAATTTTCAAAGGCCTGCTCCAGATCGTCTATAAGATAGCCGGCATCTTCAAGCCCCGCATACATTCTCATCATCCTGTGATCGGTATTTCGGGGATCAAATTTCTCAGCAGGCACGGAGGCGCATCCTGGAATGATCAATGATTCGTGGCCGCCCCAACTTACTGCCATTAATATATGCTTCAGGCTTTCACAAAAATTTTCTATCTGAACAACGGTGTCCGCTTTTATAATAAAGGAAAATAATCCGCAGGCGCCTTCCATTTGCCTTTTGGCTAAATCATATTGGGGGAAATCTTTATCAAATGGAAAAAGTACCGCCTCAACTTTTTCATGGCCTTTTAAATAATCAACCACCGTAACAGTCGTTGCAGAAATTTTTTCAAGGCGGGAAGGCAATGTACGCAATCCGCGTAAAAGCAGCCATGCATTGAAAGGTTGACTGCCGCTGCCAATTGTCATGAACTCGCTGTTGAAAATTCTTTCAATCATTTTTGCGCTGCCGGTCAACACACCTGCCACCACATCGCTATGGCCACCTATATATTTTGTAGCGCTTTGCAGCACGAGGTCAATTCCATATTCGATCGGCCTTTGATAAACCGGCGTGCAGTAACTGTTATCACAAATAGTAATAATATTTTTCTGTTTAGCTATTTCTGCGACAGCCCTCAAATCCTGTAAGGCGTAATTCCAACTGTTAGGAGTTTCCAGGTATATTACTCTCGTGTTTGATTGAAGGGCTTTCTCAAAATTTTTAATATCGGTGCCATCGATGTAGGTCGTAGTAACCTGGAACCTTGGCAAAATATCATTGAACAACTTTTGCGCCCAGGTATAAGGCTTATTCACCGATATTATATGATCGCCGGATTTTACATTTGCCAACACCGACGCAAAGATGGCGGAGGCGCCACTGTTAAAAACCAGGCAATCTTCCGCCCCGTCAAGTGCAGCTAACTTTTGGGACAAAATTGAAACCGTAGGATTCAATCCCCGGCTATAAAGAAAAGTTGAATATTCATTTTCAAATGCCTTTCGCATTCCGTCAACTTTTTTGAAGGCAAAATTGCTGGTCTGAATGATTGGCGGCGCAATGGCGTTAAAATAATTCTCCCGATCTTCTCCCAACTCGTTTATGATAAATGAAATTGTTTTGGCATCCATTAATTTCCCTGTTTAATATTTTGTTTTTCTCCTCTTTTGTTAATAGAAGCAGCGATAAAATAAAGTAGTATGAAGCCTGCCAGTACTGCAAGCGCAATCAATGATATTTTAGTATTCGTAACAAATATGCTTATACCCACAAAAGTATAAGCCCCAATAAATATAATTGGCAGCAATGGGTACAACTTCATGCTGTAGATTCCTGTTCCGTTTAAGTGAGCAGTTCTTTTGCGTATAACAAAAATGCTCCCGGCAGAAAATACCATTCCAAAGCAATCAAGGAAAATGGTGAAGCTTAATATTGCATCAAATTGTTTTGCCCAGAAAACTATTAGTACACACATTACTGCAAAAACAGTTAATGATATAGTAAGTACTTCAGTTTTTATATGCCTTTTGCCAAATGCAGGGGGAAGTATTTTGTCATCGCTCATAGCTGCCATCACACGCGGGTTGCTCATCAGCAAAACATTTACATAACCCATTACGCTAAAAAAAAGCAATACGGATAAAATGCGTTCGGCATTCACGCCAAAAACCTTTGAGGCCATTATGGCTGCTATATTCTTCGCTGTTTTCAATTCTTCAAATCCAATCACTTTTACATAAGCATAGTTGATAAGCAAGTATAAAACAACAATGATGACAATGCCCAGGAAAATAGCACGCGGCACGGTCTTTTTTGCATTGGTAACTTCTTCACCAAAATTTATTGTTTGCTGATAGCCGCCATAGGTAAAGCTTACAGCAACGAGCCCAATACCAAATGCTTTTAAGTATTCGGTAAATACCGGGCTTGCTGCAGAAGCAGAGGACATCATCGGCAGCGAGGTGCTGGTGGCAAAAAACAACGGGCTTATTAATAAAATCACCATTGAGATTTTAATAACGGTCAGCACGTTTTGAGTACGTGCACTCATTTTAAGACCTAATAAATTCACGGTGTAAAAAATTATCACAGCCCCCACAGCTATTACAATTTGTATGGTTTGAAGATAAGAGGCATTTTCCGGTATCATTCTCCAGTTAAGATCGTTTGATAAAGGAATGAGAATGCCGGTAATATATTCAGCACCTACCAATGCAACGGCAGCGAGTGATGCGGCATTAGAAACCAGTATAATACAGTTCACGGCGAAAGCAATGGATGGATGATATGCATACGAAAACACTTTGTAATAGCCGCCTGTCACCGGCATTCGGCTTCCAATTTCGGCGTAGGTGAGCGCTCCGCACAAGGCAATTAATCCACCGGCTATCCATGCTCCAAAAAAAATAGCAGGGCTGCTTACGGCATTAGCAACATTCACGGGCGTACGGAAAATGCCCATGCCTATTACAAAACTTACCATAATAATTGTTGTATCAAAAAGAGTAAGTTGCTTCGCAGGCTTCATGAGAGAAAGATAGAATTTTATTAAACACTGCGTTTCATTTTTTTAATATTAGAAACATTTGCAACTAACTTTGAATTTTACCAACGACCCGTTATTATGAAATTTATTTTTGTTATATCCATCCTCCTGCTTTTAAATCACGTGAGCTATGCGCAAAAGGAATTAAGCGACACCCTGGCCTTAAAGGAAGTCGTTGTAAAAGCGTATGAACAAAACCGCAGCCTGATTAATGTGGCAGCTCCTGTAAGTGTTACGACCCATGCGCAACTAAACCGCTTCGGTAATATGAGCATATTGCCGGCAGTAAATATTACTCCGGGAGTAAGCATGGAAGAGCGCTCGCCGGGTAGTTATCGTCTCAATATCCGCGGCAGCTCTCTGCGTTCCCCGTTTGGCGTACGCGATATAAAAATTTATCTGAACGATATTCCGCTCACGGATCCAAGTGGCAATACCTATTTGAACCAACTGAGTTTTTATAATTTCAATTCGATCGAAATAATTAAAGGACCGGCGAGTAGTTTATATGGTGCTGGTATTGGCGGTGCAATGCTTATCCATACTTTACCGGCTAACTGGAACGATGGAGTTTCGCTTGATTATACAACGGGTAGTTTTAATACCAATAGTATTAACGCCAATATAAAAACTGGTGATGCTGATCACGAAAATAGTTTCACTTATTCGCATCAAACAAGTGATGGTTATCGCCAACAGGCAAAGATGCGCAGAGATATTGCTACCTGGGAAAGTTTGTTGACAGTTAACAACAAACAAACCCTTCATGCTTACATGTCGTACAGCGATCTTTATTACCAAACCCCCGGGGGCTTAAACCTGGCACAATATAATGCTGATCCTAAACAGGCAAGGCCCGGAGCGACACAAAACAAAGCGGCTATTTACCAAAAGATTTTTTTGGCAGGGTTTAGTAATGAATATGCGTTGAATGACCACTGGCATAACACAACTTCCCTGTATGGATCTTATACCGATTTCACCAACCCTAATATAAGAGTGTATGAATACCGGAAAGAACCACATTTTGGAGGCAGAAGTGTATTTGAATACACAAAGCAAATTGGGGAAACCAGCTTCCAGCTTGATTTTGGAACAGAAGCACAGAAGGGTTTTTTTAATACAAGGGATTATGGCAATAAACTCGGAGTTGCTGACTCAATGCAATCGGATGATAATTTAAACAATTGGCAATACATGTTCTTTGCTCAGGCAGATTTAAAATTGCCTCATGGCTGGACGGTCACAGGCGGAGCAAGCCTGAACAAATCATCAATTCAATTGGTTCACCTTTCGTCCAGGCCGTCCACTACACAGACGAGGGTTTTCAAAAATCAAGTGACGCCGCATATTGCGGTTCTTAAACAGCTAAAGAAAAATGTATCTGTATATGGAAGTGTTGCCCGCGGTTTTTCTCCGCCAACTGTTTCAGAGGTACTTCGTTCCGATGGAAAATTCGGAACCAATCTGCAACCAGAAGATGGAATGGATTATGAATTGGGTATTAAAGGCACGTTACTCCAAAACAAACTCTTTTTCGATATTAGCGGATTTTTATTTGATTTAAAAAATACAATCGTACAACGTATAGATTCCAACAATGTTTACTATTATGTAAATGCCGGTTCTACCAAACAAAACGGTGTAGAAACGTATGTTTCTTACCAGTTCGTTGATGCACCGCTGCATTTCATTAATTCAGCCAAAGTATTTACCAGTTATGCGTGGCACAATTTCCATTATGGAAATTTTAAACAGGTGAATACTGATTTTTCAAAAAACAGGTTGCCCGGTGCAGCGCCAAACGTAGTTGTGGCAGGCCTTGACTTAGAATCAAAAGCAGGATGTTATATGAATGTAACCTATAATTATACCGACAAGATTGCTCTCGATGATGCCAACTCTGCTTATACATCTTCTTACAATCTATTAGGTATAAGATTCGGGTACAAAAAAGATTTTTCTAAAAAGATCGGGGCTGAAATTTTTGCCGGGGCCGATAATATTTTTGATACAAAGTACAGTTTGGGAAATGATATTAACGCATTTGGCGGACGGTATTACAATGCAGCAGCAGGAAGAAACTTTTACGCCGGCATATCCTTCAGCTTTTCTAAAAGATAAGAATCTGCATTTCTGGCGAAACAAATTTCAGGAGGTGAAAAAGCTGCATTTTCTTTTTGAAATATAAAATTAATGCCCCTACATTTGCCGCTGTAATTGGTTCCCGGTTTTCACAACCGGGATTAAAAGGGAAGCCGGTGTAAATCCGGCGCTATCCCCGTAGCTGTAAAGCACAACCCAGCCCCTGAAGGGGCTTTTGGGAAATTCTCAAATTCTTCGCCACTGTTTTAATAACGGGAAGGCTTTTGAGAATGTGCCAAGCCAGAAGACCTGCCTTTTGCATTAAAATCATTCAAAGCTTTCGGGTGAAAGGCATGGAGTGTAAAAGCCGGAAGGCATTTATATTTCTTTCTTTTTAATTTTCGAAAGCAGTCACAAAAAAATTTTCTACAAATGAAAAAAGGAATTTTTATTGCGGCTGCTGTTATTTTCAGCAACCAGCTCTATGCACAGGATGTGCAAACGAAACAAGACACTACAAACAAAACCCTCGATGAAGTAATTATTACTGCTAACAAGTTTCCGCAAAAGCAAAGCACGACTGGCAAAGTAGTAACGGTGATTACCAAAGAACAAATTGAAAAGAGTGGTGGGCAAAGCGTTTCCCAAATATTGAACGAACAAGCGGGTATCACAATAAGTGGTGCGTTAAATAATTTAGGTTCTAACCAGACGGTGTATTTAAGGGGAGCTTCTGCCGGGCGTACTTTGATCTTAATGGATGGCATTCCTGTTTATGATCCTTCCGTTAATAATAATTACTTTGACCTCAACTTAATCTCGCTCAACAATGTTGAAAGTATTGAAATTTGCCGCGGTGCTCAGTCTACTTTATACGGCTCTGATGCAGTGGCCGGTGTTATCAATATCATCACGATAAAAAAAGATATTACAAAGCCATTCAATGTAAAAGCTTCAGCAAGTGCTGGCAACTATGGCACCTATCTTGGCAATGTTCAAGTGAATGGAAAGGCAAATAGATTAATCTATAATGTTCGCTACGAAAAGCTTATTTCCAATGGTTTTTCTTCTGCTTATGACAGCACAGGATCCAAAAATTTTGACAACGATTCCTATAACGGCGATGTTGCCGCAACTTCATTGGAATACCAGGTAGTGAGCGATCTTTCTTTTAAAACTTTTATACAATACAGCCGCTATAAGACTGACCTGGATGCTGCTGCCTTTACCGATGAAAAAGATTATACAGTAAAAAATAAAAGCTTAATTACAGGACTGAATGCACACTATCAAAAAAATAATATTAGCATCACCGGCAATTATCAGTACAGTGAGACCAAAAGAAATTATTTTAATGACAGCCTTGATCAACCAGGCTTTACAATATTTTCAACGGATAACTATGTGGGACAAACGCACTTTGCGGAAGTTTATAACAATATTACTTTGAGTAAAAATTTCATTTTTTTACAAGGAGCCGATTATCGTTACAGTAATTTTCACAGCCAGTATTTTTCATTAAGCTCTTACGGTCCATATACGTCGATATTTAAAGACACGTCACAGAGCCAATCGTCTTTGTATGGATCATTATTGTATAAAGGATTAACTGAAAAACTTAACATTGAATTGGGCGGAAGGCTGAATGTTCATTCACGATATGGTAGTAATTCTACCTATACGTTTAATCCTTCTTATAATATCAATGATCACTTTAGAATTTTTGGAAGTATTGCTACCGGTTTCAAGGCTCCAACGCTGTACCAGTTATACTCAGACTTTGGTAACCCCGCACTAAAACCTGAAAGATCCAAAACATATGAAATAGGATTTCAGCAACAACATAAATTGCTAACAACACGCATCGTATATTTTGACCGCAAAATAACAGACGGGCTTGATTTCGATAATGTCAATTTTAAGTATTTCAACTTTACCAGCCAAAAGGTTCATGGCATTGAAGTTGAAACTAAAATCATCCCTGCAAAAAATTTTATTATCACAGCAAATTATACCTATCTGAAACCAAGAGAAGAATCGCAAAGCCGAATCACGTTTAAAGATTCTACTTATGGATACTTAATAAAAAGACCTGCAAACAGTTTTAATATTAATGCAGGTTACCAGTTTAATAATGGCCTGTATATAAGCATCTCTGGCAAGTATGCGGGTAACCATTATGATGTGGGCGATTACCAGCAGCCGGATATATTATTAAACAGTTACTTTTTGGTGAGCGCTAATGCTGAATATAAATTTAAAAAGTACATAAAGCTTTTTGCAAATACACGGAACATTTTTAATAAAAAATTCTTTGACGTGAGAGGATATAATTCAATTCCCTTTTTAATAAATAGTGGAGTTACTTTTAGCTTGTAGATTTTCAATCGCACCATTACTTCATAAAATTTTTTAATGAAGGCATTCATGAATTGGAGTGGCGGCAAAGACAGTTCGCTTGCACTCTACCATATTTTAAAGAATAAAAATTATTCGGTTGAAAAACTTTTAACCAATATTAATAATGAGTTCAGCCGCATTAGCATGCACGGTGTAAGAGAAGAATTATTGGAACAACAAGCCGAGGACATTGGTATTCCTCTCCAAAAATTAGTTTTAGATGATCGGCCTTCTATGATTGAATATGAAAAGCAAATGATGGGAATGATAAATCAATTGCAGGAAGAAGGATTTACACACAGCATTTTTGGTGATATTTTCCTGGAAGATTTAAAAAAATACCGTGAAACACAATTGGCAAAAGCCTCTATGAATGCAGTTTTTCCTTTATGGAAACGAGATACATCAAAACTAATTCATGAATTTATTGATCTCGGTTTTAAAGCGATTATTGTTTGTATAAATGAAAAATATTTAGACAAAAGTTTTTGCGGAAGAATAATTGATGAATCTTTTATTGCAGATCTTCCGGAGAATGTGGATGTGTGCGGCGAGAACGGAGAATTCCACACATTTGTTTTTGACGGACCCATATTCAAACAGCCTGTCGCATTTACAAAAGGAGAAATTGTTTACAGAAAGTATGCAGCGCCAAAACAACAAGATGATAATTGTTTTCAAACTTCATCATTCGAAGATTATGGCTTTTATTTTAGCGATCTGCTTCCCACATAACATTTACATTCGCAAAAAAATCAGATGGCGGATTTTGGCAGTATATCAGGCAAGGAAACGCTGACAATGACATTCACTCTTTTTGCTGTTATAGATACTCCCGGTCGCATAACCCTGTTGGTGGAGAAGAAGCAGCCATTCCTAAAATAACAAACTCCATTTTTTTGATTGAATTGAACACAGCATTCGCGGAATATTTTACTGTCTGTAAACAATAAAACTAAAGTCAGTATCGATATTCGACCCGGATTGGTCTTTTGTTACCACCAATACACCATTTGTTCCCGGTGTACCTACATTAATAACCGAAGCGAATCCAAAATTTTGTGAAATAGTAACGACCGTAGTATGGAATAACGTACTGTAGGTTGGCTCTCCTGTTATTTTGAGCTGGTAAAAGCCGGTGCCAGATTTCGCTATGGTAAAATTTGCAGTACCAGAATAAATACCGCCAGAAAAAGCAACATTTCCATAAGCTATTGGAAGCAGGTCGGCAGTATTAGTCTTTGGTCTAATCATTCTGCCAGACTGGTCAATAGTTACAGAAGGGACACCCTGTAGGGTAAAATGAATTTTACCGGTAGTGTTAGTACTTCCTGTTCCAAAATCCATGTCACTACTCGCACCCGAAAAAGATCCGATATAACCGCGATAGATTGAATTTTCAGAAAAACGGATAAAAGAAGAATTTGTTCCTCCATTAAGATCAGCGATCACGGCCCCCGGGCTGTTTACATTTAATTTACCTGCTGAAACTCCGGTTCCTATATTTACTGAGCCGCTGTTGTTATTGGTAAGATTAGCTCCGTTCAATGTCCACTGGCTGCCTCCTGACACCAACTCTGTCCAACCTGATGTGGTATAAAACCAAAAACTTTCTGTACTGCTATCAAATACCAATAAACCACTTGCAGGCGAGCTGATAGCGGTTCTTTGCGCAGAAGTCATTCTCGGTATCAGCATTCCCTTGCTGGTGCTTTTTATATCAATCATGGCACTGGCGTTTGGTGTGCTGCCATCGGTATTTATGGCTACGGATTGTGCATGCAGCGTTATGGCTGTAAGGAAGGCAATGGGCAATAAAATAATTATATTTTTCATTTTGTAAAAATCTTTATTAGACGAGTGATATTTTTTTACTTTTTCCATTTTATACCTTGACTGCTAAAACAATTTGTACACTACAAAATAAAATGAAGTGTACAGAGCAGCACCCCCATCATGATCAATAAACTGAATTCTTATTTTGCCCCCCACGTTATATACAACCGGATAACCGCCAAGAGAAATAGAAGGGGTCCCTAAAAAGGGGGTTACAATTACGGCATATTGCGCCGGGTTATAAGTTACACCTGTTATAGTAATTTCGTATTCCAAGGTCAGATCCGTCACGTTAAAATTTCCAGTGCCCCCGAGAACGCTTCCGTCAGAATTTATAGAACCTATGCAAATCGGTAAGAGATCCACTGCACCTTGCGCCGGCCTTTTGAGGGCTCCGTTTATATCAACGGTAGCAAGAGTAGTTCTTGTACTATTCACATTATACTTTGCGAATTCAAATGTTTTACCAGTGATAGCCGGAATACCAAACGTCAACTGGCTTGGTTCCATAAATAAACCCCACCTTCCAATACCTGCATAATTACCACTGGTAAAGGCATCATAACCCCTTGTAACGAACGGCCTGAATGCAGCATTTAATCTTATTCCAAGATTACTGTTAGACAATAAAATATTTCCACTGCTGATATGTAATTTTTCGGAAGGTGTGGTTGTGCCTATTCCAAGACCATTATTATCCAGGGTGACAGCAGGAACGGCTGCCAGAGTGAGATGCACTTTGCCTGTGGTATTGCTGCCGCCTGTTCCAAAATCCATATCGTTCACCGCCCCGGAAAATGAACCCATGTACCCACGATAGAGTAAATTCTCAGAAAATCGAATATATGAACTGTTAGTGCCTCCATTAAAATCTGCAATTACCGCAGATGCACTGTTTACATTGAACTTTCCCGTTGTAACCCCGGTGCCCACATTTACAGAGCCACTATTGTTATTGGTAAGATTAGCTCCGTTCAATGTCCACTGGCTGCTTCCCGACACCAATTCTGTCCAGCCCGATGTAGTATAAAACCAAAAACTTTCTGTACTGCTATCAAATACCAATAAACCACTTGCAGGTGAGCTGATAGCGGTTCTTTGAGCAGAAGTCATCCTCGGTATCAGCATTCCCTTGCTGGTACTTTTAATATCAACCATGGCGCTGGCGTTTGGAGTGCTGCCATCAGTATTTATTGCTACGGATTGTGCGTGCAGCAATGGTGTTGAAAATATGACAAGCATTAGGAGGCAAAATATCTTTTTCATCTTTTTGGTTTTTTTGACGCTTACTGACCAACCTGTATTATTTCATTTCAAATCGCTTCTCTAAATTTTCCAGTCTTTTGTTCAGTGTTTCGTTCTGTTTTTTTAACGCTGAAATTTCTTCCTGCTGTTCTTTTATGTTTTCTATGAGCAAGGGTATAAACCCTGTATAGTTTACCGCTTTGTATCCATTGGCATCTTCTTTCACCAACTGAGGAAAATATTTTTCTACCTCCTGTGCAAGCAGGCCAATTTGTTCCGAAGGATCCTGTTCTTTATTTTTCCAATGATAGGTATACGCATTGATGTGCATCAGGCTATTGGTTACACTGGTGATGGGCAGTATGTTTGTTTTAAGACGGGCATCGGAGCTATGGATCATCACTCCTTTCAGGTAAACATCGCCACTGCCCCGGATGGAAAACACATCGCCAACTCCACCATAAGCAAAATTCATAGCGGCAGTGGTATTTGAGGCATTGCACAAACCTGCGATATCCCAAAATTTACTGGCCACGGTATTTTGCATACGAATTCTTGCCGAACCGATTGTTTCGTCTTCCAGTAAAATCTGTGTGTAGCTGCCGCTGCTGGCGGTTTTTATATGCAGGCTGGCGTTTTGTGGGTTGGTGGTACCGATGCCTACTTTGGTATCGGCTGTGGCAGAATTGACTCCATTGATGCTTCCCAAAATCATGCAGTTGCTGCATGAAGCAAATGAATAAGCCCCGATAGCTGTAGCATTGTTCGCATTCGGACTAACAAATGTTCCATAACCATAGCCACTATTGTAAGAGCCATTTATAACCGAACTAAGAGATTTATAGCCAGTGGCTGTATTATAGTTACCCGTTGTATTGTTGAAAAGAGCATCGTTGCCAACTGCAACATTAAAAAACCCTTTCGTATTGTTATAAAGTGCTTGAGTGCCAAATGCAGAATTATAATATCCTGTGGTATTTGATTGTAGAGAATTATATCCATTTGCCGTATTGAAATAACCTGTCGTATTGGAATATAGTGATTTTGATCCTATGGCAGTATTAACAGTACCGTGATATGTTGCTGTTGCATTTTTTCCATTATTCCATAATGCCGAATCACCCATTGCCACAAGATTTGAACGGTCTGTATTATTAAATAGCGCTTCATTGCCAATAGCTACATTGGAGTATGCCGTTGTGTTGTATTCAACCCACTGTTCAATCCCCAAAAACTATTGCCATTCTTTCCCAGCAAACCCGCAGGCATGTTATTTATTTTAAAAAGCAGGTTGTTGTTATCTGCCTGTGCCGATAAAATTGCTGGCGGGGTTGGTGCCGCTGTTGCCGGTAGTACTCCATCCACTCAATTGTGATGAAAGTAATATCCAGTTGGGTGTGGCAGGTGTGCCGGCATTATAATAAAAACCGGTGCTGCCATTGGTTTGATAAATCAATAAACCTGTGGCAGGAGAGCTTATCGCTGTTCTTTGTGCCGAAGTCATCCGGGGTATTAGCAGACCTTTGTCAATACTTTTTATATCCAGCAAGGCGCTGGCATTTGGAGCGCTTCCATCGTTATTGACAGCTACGGATTGTGCAGCAACCGGCAAGATAAAAATCAGACTTGCAACCAAAAGGGTAAATATTTTTTTCATAAAAAAAATTTATGGGTACATGATTTTACATTCTCTATCTCATAGTTACTTTTACAGGCTTTGCATCAATTCCAGTGATTAATTCAATGTTAGGATCATGAAGACCTCCTGCCGGTTTTACGACTGTTCCAGACTGATTTCTGATATTCATGTTCATAGTACCTGCTTCCCTCCCAGTGGCTTCAGACGTTACAAGAACATTAAACAAATGATTATGGGGCGTTGTCGCAGTTGTGTGACGTACCTGGCCCGAGACCGAAAAAACCCATTGTCTACCTGAACGAGTAAGGCGCCCTTCGCCACAACAAAATGATTCAAAGGTTCCAAAAGCAGGGCTGGTAATGGACTGAAAAACTTCCGTTCCAATTTTGATAGTTGCTCTTCCCCCGGTTAAAGTCTCAGCTCCAAGGCCCGAGTAATTCGTAATAAGCTTAATAGTAAAACTCTGCCCTGCATATTCTCCTGCTGGTATTTTACCACGGCCTGTCGCCGTGGCGACATAGGAAGAGAATGCTGTACCGGGAGTTATCTTAATATCAAACTTTGCATTGTTTATCATTTCATCAAATTGAAATTCCTGTTGATTACCGGCAATTATATTATCGCTTAATGCAATGCTATCCTGCACGGGCATGTTTCTTATACAACCGCTAAAGGCAAAAACAAATGCCAGTAAAAACATGGACGGAAGAAATGATTTGTTTCGACTGATAAATTTTTGAAGTTTCATAAAAAAAATTTTTAATAATGAATGATAACTAAACCGGGTCCGCCATAACGGCCACCATTATTTTCCCCTCCGCCGCCGCCACCCGGCTCTGTTCCTATACCTGCACCCACTAATTTTATTGTTGCGTTGTTACTGGTATTAAAGGATCGGAAACCACCATTATTATTAACAAAAGCTGTATTACCTGCCTGCCCCCCGCTTCCATATCGGGTTGCCGTGTAATAAACAGTGGCATTATATTGGCCATAAGTTTCGGTAGTACTTTCACCCTGGTTGCCGCTTTGGCCATAACTATAGAGTGATGTTGAAGAAACAGAAAAACGTCCGGGTTGGCCGCCCCTGCTGGTAACTGCCCCACCTCCCCCTTCTGCAGTTAGTTGTATGCTGTTAATGGTTACGACTGTATTATTTCCATTCACTCCATTCAAAATAGCTGAAGCTGCGCCAGCCCCGGCGGCACCTACTGTAATGTTTACAGTACTCCCGGGAGTTACGCCCCATTCGGTAACCGCATAGCCTCCTCCTCCACCCCCACCAGCCACAGATCCGCCACCTCCACCTCCCCAGGCTTCTACCAATAACTTTTTAACAGAAGCTGGAACAGTCCAGACATACACCGTATTAGATAATGGATAAACTCCCGCCGGAAATCCCATAATATTTTTATATTGCGAAAGATCGCCCCAGACCATAGTGCCGGCGCTATTTTTCATCAACGCCTGGCCGGCTGTGCCATCCACCCCTTTTATTTTTATAGTGCCATCTAAATTTATATTGCCGGCCACATCTAATCTTTCCTGCGGGTTTGTATTTCCCACGCCTACATTTTGTGATAGCCCAACGGAACAGATGCCAAAAATCAACGGAAAAGCAATGACAGAAATCTTTTTCATAACCATCTTTTTTAATTCACTAAATATTTGTCCTGCATAAATTCAAAATAGATAAAGCCATAGCGTTGGTACCAGTCGCGCTGGCCAAACTTCGCCTCACACTCACTTATGCCTTGTAACGCATGCTGAAGTGTAGCCATAAATTCCTTATACTTTTGTTTGTAGGTGCCTCTCAAATGATCTACCGATTCTTCAATACCGGCCCGGTGATACTGCCAACCGAGTCCAAGCGCGCCATGGATACCTGATACGTTATCGCCAAAGGCAATGGCTTTTTCTGCAAAGTTTTTTGTGTTGTTATAAATGCAACTCATACGAGCTAATTGCTTCCGGATAAAATTCAATTCATCAACGGCAGATTTGTAACAGGTGTAACATTCATCGCCTTCCTTGCAACTGGAGGGCATCATATTTGCACCGCTGACACTCAGGTCCGGAATACATTCATCCAGGTTCAATGCCTGTAATGCATCATACATTTCCTTGGCGCTCTGATAAATTCCAAAAAATGTATTCAGGTGGCCGAGACCTGCCCCAATATGACCATTGATATTACCATGCATCTCTCTTTGCTGTTGCATGGCGCCCACTTCCGACTCACCATATTCTTTAATTGCGTCGGCAAGCCCGTTCGCCGCGTCACCGGAAGGGGATCCACCGACTTGTGCATAGCTGCTTAAAAAGCCAGCCAGAACCAGGAGTAGTATAAAACATGTCTTCATTTTCTTTTGTTCTTTATTAAAAAAATGACCAGTACCAGGATCAGCGCCGCCAGGCTTACAATGATTAGGAGACTGTTTTTTTCGAAAAATGTCTTACTGTCAGATTCATCGCTCACTTTATCCCCCGTAAATACAGAGGGCAATGTTGTAATGGCTTCCTTGCCTGTCCAGATGACTAAGGAATAGCTGGCAGGCACCGAAGTTGGAACGACCATTATTCCATAATCACCTTCCGTTTTAAAACTTTTTTCCCAGTGACCATTTATATCCGTAGTGCCTGAAGCATCAGGACTCCGCCAGGTTGCTTTGTAAAGCCCGATATTTATTTTACCCGATGGGTCTGCTGCCGTAATACCCGTATAGGCCGGCGCATAAATGTCAAAGCCTTTAATGAAGAAGTAACTGGTATCTTTTGTTTGGGTAATGTCCGCCACACATATCATTCCCTTTGCCTTTTCATCTGCCGGATTATAGTTCACCAATTTCAATTCAACCGGCTTAATATTTTCATCCAGGCTAAAAGGTTGCGCAACCAATTCAACCGGGAACAGCAATGAGAAAATCAGCGGCAAAACGGGCAGATTTATTCCCTTAAAAAAAAGTGATTTAGAAAGATTTATATTTTTTATGCAAATCATAAATGCAAATTGTTTAGTAAAATGCCGTTCGATTTTTCCATACTTTATCCGCGTGCAACGACGCCGTTTATCTGCACTGCAGGTAATTTTTTCTTATTATTTGCAGAGACCTTATCATCATTATTTCTGTTGCTGTCGGTATACAGATCGGGGTCAAAATTTATCTGCACGGTATAGTCAGGGTTAAACTCATTGGCGGTATTCCATTTATTTATTTCATAGCTGATCTTTACTACAGCACCTTTGCTTAGGTTTTGAAATGCTTTTCTTGCCACCACTTTGTCACCCTCCATTATCACCAGTTCCTGCTGTCCTGCTTTTGAAACATAATTGTTCAACCCAATATTCTTAACCTCTCCATCTATTCTCACTTTACCATGGATTTTATCTGGGGTAGATATGAGAATTGCATTGGCTGTAATAACAGCAAGGTCCACACCGCTTGCCGCCTTTATTTGTTCCACCTGTTGAGGTGTTAGCCCACCGTCAGGAATTTTTGTCGCTTTGCTTTTGGGCTTTTTTACAACTATTTGAGCTTCGGTTACCAGGTTGGCTGTTATTGCAAATGCTAACAGCAGCATGAAGTACTTTTTCATGATGAAGGTTTATAATTGTTAGGAATGTCTTTTCAATTTTTCAATATCACCCACGGGTAATAATCATATTACCTGCCGCATCTATTAAAATGCCAGTGATGTTTTCAGGAATAGCAAAGCCGAATGATGCAGCTCGGGCCAGGTTGGCATTTAAGCCATCAGTAATAGATTGTTTTACTTGCGGGCTGTTAAGCAGGGTCGTCATAAACGCAGATCCTCTTGTTCTGAGCTCATTATTTACTTCAAAGTTGAATAAACCTAAAACTGCCTTTACAGCCTCGATACTTAAATTAACTCCGTCATGACTGAGTGAGCCGAAAAGCCTTACTTCAGCGTTATCATAGGAGATTCTTCCACCAACTACCACAGGCCTGATAAGAATCTCAATAGCGGGGTTAATAAAATTGAAATTAGGATTGCCAATGCCTGCGCATCCAAAATTATCAATGCAATTGGTTTTGATCTCCAACCCATCCTGTTCAAAGTTCACCCTTACTTTTATTTTTCCTGCCTCAGCCGATACTACCGTATTTCTCTTATTGAAATCCTGGATATAAATAGTCATTGGTTCCAGGCGGAATGGCTTAAGATCAAATGTTGTGTCCAAAACAAAAGCTCCCGTGCCTATTCGGAACGAACAATCATTTGGCTTGTACCATTTAAAAGTATTATCGCTGGTAAATTCAAAGTCCCGGTTGGTAAGATTATTAATCCGGACCTGCATAGTGCTGAGCAGGGAATTCAATGCACCGCGCCAGAGTGCGGATGGTATGCTAACCCTGCGCACTGCTGTTCCACCAAATGCCAGTACGTTAAATTTTGCATCACGTGGCAGGGCGTTCTTGTTTTGGTTAAATACTGTCCATTTATCGCTGTTAAACCAAACACCGGTTTCGTTCGGATTATATACACTGGTCCAGCGCTGTGTACAAAAAACCAACGCATCTGGGTTATCGTCTGTTGAGGCATTTGAAAACTTAAACCAATTCCTTGAGGGAGAAGTAGCCTGAACCTCGAAAGTCCTGCTATCAATATAAATATTGAATTTGGAATTAGGTGGAATCGGCTCCCTGTCCTGATTAAAAACCCTCCAATAACCATCATGATAGTAAACTCCAATTGGATGGTTATTATAGACGCCGGCACTACCCCAGTTTTGCGTTACCAAAATTCTGGCTTCTGGTTTATTGTTTAGACTGGGGTGGTTAATAATGGCTATATGTCCTGAAATAGAGGAGGGTGAGATTGTATATACAAATGCATTTGTGCCTGCAGGAACAGCCAATATATTAAACCTGGCATTCGTAAGCATTGGCGACCTATCCTGGGTAAAAATAGTCCACTTGCTCCCGCTGTACCATACGCCTAATGATTTCGCTAAATAAGGACCGGAGGATCCATAATCCGGTGTAATAATTAAAATTGATTCTGGATGATTATTTGTTGCAGAATTATTAAGCGTTGTAAAATTATTTGAAATTGTAGCAGTGGTGGCGATATGTTTAAAAACTGTTTGGGACATTCCAGATAAACAGACCACGAACAGGGCTGATAAAAAAAGTAATTTCTTTTTCATAACTGATAGTTTAAGGTCTAAATAAATTGTCCATAAGTATCGAATTAAAATTATAGACAACAACTACGCAGGTCAATCACCTTTTTGTGGGAAGAGAATTTTTAAGAAAATAAAAAATCAGAAAATAATTTTTTCGGAAAGCACTTTTACAATTGCTTCTTTACCGCAGTTTACATGCAGCTTGCGGTATATATTTTTGAGGTGGGTTTTTACTGTTTCGTAAGAGAGGTTCAATTCGGCAGCAATAATTTTTACGCCATAGCCTTTCACCAGCAACAGCATAATATCGGTTTCACGCGGTGTGAGTTCGTAGCGTTTCTTTTTGGGATCCGGCCGGAAAGAAGCCAGCATTTTTTTTGCTATAGAAGGAGACATGGGTGCTCCCCCGCTGCTCACTTCTTCAATGGCTTCAAACAGCAACTGGGGCGGCGTTTTCTTAAGTATGTAACCATCGGCCCCGGCGCTTATGCTTCTAAAAAGCTTGTCCTCATCTTCGTACTGCGTGTACATAATAATGGATGCTTCAGGATATATTTCCTTGATGAGCGGCACAGCGGAAATGCCATCTTTTTCCGGCATTTCAATATCCATAATTACCACATCAGGAAATGTGGCGTGCACTATATCGCTAACTTCTTTTACATTGCCATAATCACCAACCACATCATAATTGCCCGACGTGCCCAATAATGTAACAAGGGAGTGGCGCAATTTTTCATTGTCTTCAAAAATAATTATCCGAAGCGGCATAATGTAAAATTAATATAAGCATGTCGTCATGGCATATCCCACTTATGGGTGAATCAGGTTACCGGAAAAATGATTTCCACTGCAGTGCCCTTCCCCGGAGAAGAAGTTACTGTCGTTTTACCTTTCCATTTATCCACGCGTTCCTTAATTATTTTAAGGCCATTTCGTGTAGTCGAAGCTGTTGTATCAAAACCATATCCATCATCGGAAATATTAAGCAGCAGGTTTTTATCCTCTCTTCTTACCGCTATTCTCACATTTTTTGCACCTGCATGTTTCCTGGTGTTGTTAAGTATTTCTTTATAAATAAGAAAGAGCTCCCGTCTTTTTTCAGGCTTCATTTTTTTAACAGGAAGATCATCCTGAATTTCCATGATAACATTGGTTTCAGTCAACTCAAAAACCTGGGCGGCATACCTTCGCATACTTACGGACATGTCTTCGTCACTCTCTTTCTTTGCCCTCATGCTGGTCACGATTTCGTGAAGGGCTTCTGCTGAGGCCTGCACTTCATCGCCGATGCTGTCAAGGTTACTAATGGTTTTCGTATCAAGCACCGGCTGTTTCTTTGAAATAAGTGCCAGCATTTGAATCGTTGTAAGTCGTGATCCTATATCATCGTGCAGGTCCGCTGACAATTTGTTTTTTACCTGTTGCACTTTTAGAATCTGGCTAACTCTGTACCTGTAAAGCGCATACAAAAAAGATACAAATGCAATAAGACATAACAGAATGAACCAGGCAGTTTGCCAATAAGCTTTTTTTATTGTAAAAAAGATGGACGCAGGCAACTGGCTTTCGTAGCCATCATCATTCAATGCTTTTACCTCAAAAGTATAAGAGCCGGGAGAAAGGCTGGCAAATGAAATCCTTCGGTTGTTAGCCGGTTTCCACTCATCGTCCAACCCTATAAGGCGATAGAAAAATTTTATTTTATCCGGAAAAAGTGTTTCTATGGCGGTAAAAGAAATATCCACCCTGTTTTCAATGTGCGATAACATAATTTGCCTTTTATAATCGGGCAGTGTATCTGTAAGAAATTTTTTGCCCAAAACATCGAATCCTGTGATATGCATAACAGGCCGGTTTTTATTTTCAGGTAGCTTGCCAGGATCAAATACAAAAATTGTTTTGTCGATGCCCAAAAAAATGTTTTGATGTTGCGTAAACTGAATATCTCCCGTTAGATAATTTTTTGTAAGTCCGTCCCTGCTGGTGAACACTTTCCATAATCCTGTTTTGCTGTTATAATGGATCAACCCGGCATTGGATGTGCACCAGGCATCGCCCTGTTTGTCAAAAGTAATATCATCAATGTGACTGGCCGGCGAGCCCCTGCCGGTAGAATAATTTTGCACCACCTTTTCCTTAACAGGATCAAATATTTGTAAGCCCTGGTACTGCGGCGCTATCCATATTCTATTTTTACCATCTACTGCAACAACATTTAAAAAATTAGATGCCAGGTTATCTGAGGTTTTTTTTTCTGCGTAATAATGTGAAATTTTTTCAGTCTTGTTATCAAGAAAAAACAATCCTGAGCTGGTTGCCACCCATACATTCAAAGTGCTGTCTGTTGCTATGTCGTTTATAAAAACTTTATCCGGCAGGCCGCTTTCTTTGGCTACCGAAAGATTAAAGGTCTTGATTGTGTTAAGTAAAATATTCCACTTGATTAGTTTATTATTGTTACCTGCTATCCAGATATTGCCTTTGCCGTCAAATACCATTAATCGTACAACCATGTCAACCGGAAATTGATCTCTATTGAACAAGTTACCGGCAGCCGGCTTGAGTGTATTCATGTCCCCATCCATATAAAAGAGGTAAGGCGCGGTATAAGCCCCCGCATATAACCTCCCATTGTTATCTAAAAGAACAGAACTTAAAGATGGTCTTGATTTGGAACTGGGGATAGGTATTCCCCTGGATATACTCAAGTCTTCATTTAATTCCAGCAACTCTCTTTTGTTAGAAATGCATAGGAAATATTTTTTTCTTTTTCTATCATAAGCCACATCTCTAAATTCAGTATAAACAGAATCGCCTTCCATATAGGCAGCAGGACTAACAGTGTTTAAGAAACGGTTGTAGAGAGAATTACCAAGTAGTATAAAATCCTCGCCCCCAACCCAAATACTCCCTTTTTTTGTTTTAGTTACACAGATGGCGTACTGTGTACTTCCCGGCATTTTATCTTTTGTAATAAGCGGGGAGAATTTTTTGCTTTTCTTATCGAAAGCAATAAAACCTCGCATCAGGCGAACAGAGGTATAATTCGGTTGGCTGATTTAAACAGAATATCAAGGATAATATTTTTGCCTAACGACGTCTTTTTTATAACTCCCGGGGTCTGCAATATACCGGTCAAATTTTTGGCTGGTATAATCAAAATGTACCAGCCCGCCGCCCCAGGTTCCCAGCCAGATATTTTGTAAATCTTCAATATAGATACAATGAAAAAAGTTGTCGCTCCACCGTTTTTCACCGGTTTCATTACATCGAAATTTTTCAATTTTTGTGGTGGTTTTGTTAAACCGGTAAAGCCCTTCCATTCCTGCCGCCCATAAAATATTCTTATCGATGGGATCAGCAGCCAATTCTTTTACTGTATTTTGATATCTCACCGTTCCATCACTTATCCTGTCTTTATCCAAAATATAATTTACAAAACTATCTTTCTCTGCAATGTACCGGGCTATACCTCTGCCACCCGTTCCAAACCAAAGCACCTTATCTTCATCCATGAAAATATCTTCTACAGGATACAAAGGATATACTGAAGGCGTAAGCGCAGCATATTGCTTCATATTTCCCGTAACAGGATTCATTTTCACCACCCCGCTGCTTGCTGTGGCGATCCATAGATTTCCGGCTGCATCTTCCTGTATGTCATTAATGGAGTTACTGCTAAGTGTAGTGCTATCATCGTAAAAAGAATAAAACGGAACAAAGTCAAACCCATCATAACGGAACAAGCCGTTTTTACTGCATACCCATATATAACCCTTGCTGTCTTCGCATATTTTCTTGATGGAATAAGCGGGAACTTTTTCTTTATTAAAAACGACAAAATTTTGTAATGCTTCCTGGGCAAATGCCATGGAAGATTGCAAACAAACTATTAAGAGCAAGAAAAAAAACTTCGCCATGCGTATGAAAAATGAACTCTTTAAGTTACTGGTTTTAAAAATATTATTCAAGTGACAATCAGGAACCGCAAAAAAGTTGGATGTGATTCTGCTTTACTCAAAACCGAAACAAGTTTTGATTTCACCTGATTTTTTATAGTTAAGATAATATTGGAATTTCCCTGCTCTATCTATCTACATTACCTTTGCGAAAAAATTTAAATGGCCGATTTCGCCAACATATCAAGTAAGGAAACACTAACCATTACGTTTACGCTGTTCGCAGTGATAGATATTCTCGGATCAATTCCGATACTGATTTCGCTAAAGGAGAAAATGGGAGGTGTTATCCGGTCTGCACAGGCCACTATTGCATCGGGTGCTTTTATGGTTTTATTTTTATTTGTCGGGCAACCATTTTTAAATCTCCTGGGCCTTGATGTGCATTCCTTTGCTGTTGCGGGAAGTATTGTAATATTTATAATCGGGCTGGAAATGATATTGGGCCTTGACTTTTTCAAACAGGATAATAACCCAAAAAGTGGCAGCGTGGTACCAATAGCATTTCCATTAATTGCAGGCTCCGGCACGCTTACAACAGTTATGTCGCTCAAAGCAAATTATCATGACATAAATATTTTGTTCGGCATACTCATCAATTGCATCATAATCTTCGTAGTATTAAAATCTTTACGATGGATTGAAAGAGCCTTAGGCCCAAATGGACTAATAGTAGTAAGAAAATTTTTTGGGGTGATACTACTCGCCATTGCTGTGAAAATTTTCGGTACAAATGCGGCCGGATTGATCAAATAATTTATGATACAAAGCCACTAAAAATTAATTGTAGATTTGCCGCTTTATGGCCTCGTCGTACAATGGATAGTATAAGAGTTTCCGAAGCTCCAGATACAGGTTCGATTCCTGTCGAGGCTACAAAAAGTGGCCGATTTTTCTATAAACATGGATTAAAATATTGGCCTTTTCCCCTGCTAAGTTTTTTTCTTACTGTTCTTTTTTTCTCCTGCAATAGTGATGATAGTGCCAATTCTTCGTCAGATGATCCCGGTTCAAGAGTGGCAAACGGAAAAGTTTTGGTAAAACAATATTGCCAGTCATGCCATACGCTGCCAGAGCCATCTCTCTTGAATAAAAAAAGCTGGCTGAAAGGCGTGTTGCCCGAAATGGCCCCCAGGCTGGGTATTTTAAGTTTTGGCGAGATACTGTATCCCCGCGTAACAGATGGAAGTATCAGCCCTGATTTTTACCCCCGCCGCAACCTTTTAACTGGTTTGGAATGGCAAAGTATCATCGATTATTTTGATGCCACTGCTCCGGATTCTCTGCCTTCGCAAGCCAGAAGAGATTCTATCAAAATGGGACTGTCCCTTTTTAAAATAGAAATACCCGATTTGAATTATGAGAACCCCGCAACAAGTTATGTAAAAATTAATTCGGGAGATTTTTTGCATCCGTTAATTATAAGTGATGCACTAAAACAAAAAATATATTTTATCAATCCCAAATTAGCAATCACAGATTCGGTAGTTGATACAGGGCCCGTTGTGGATATTGCTTTCGTGAAAAATAATTTGCTTGCATGTAACATTGGAATGATAGGCCCTAATAACGGTAAATATGGAAAAGCAATATCAATAAAGTCAGGGTCGAAAAACCATCGTGAAAAAAATACTACGCCAATATTTGACAGTTTACAAAGGCCGGTCCAAATAAACTCCGCAGATCTTAATAACGATGGCAAGAAGGACTATCTCCTAAGTGAATTCGGATATTTAACAGGTGCTTTGTCCTGGATGGAAAACTTAGGTAATAATAATTTCAAAAAGCATATCCTCAGGCCTCTGCCTGGCGCTATAAAATTTTACATATATGATTACAACCATGATGGATTGCCTGATATATGGGCCCTATTTGCCCAGGGTGAAGAAGGAATTTTTCTTTATACCAACAAAGGAAACGGCAATTTTTCGCAGGAAGAAGTATTGAGATTTCCACCTTCTTACGGGTCTTCTTATTTCGAATTGGAAGATTTTAATAAAGATGGCTATCCTGATATCCTTTATACATGTGGCGATAATGGAGATTATACACCCGTGTTAAAACCCTATCATGGTGTATATATTTTTATGAATGATAAAACCAATCATTTTACACAAAAATTTTTCTTCCCGATCCATGGATGTTACAAAGCTATTGCAAGAGATTATGATGGCGATGGCGATCTTGATATCGCAACTATTTCTTTTTTTGCTGATTACATAAAACAGCCCGAAGAAAGTTTTGTTTATTTAAAAAATACGGGCAACCTGGAATTTCAGCCATATTCATTCTCCGGAGCAAATATGGGAAGATGGCTTACTATGGATGCAGGAGACATAGATGGAGATGGAAAGATTGATCTCATTTTAGGGAATTTTTCCATTGTACCCGGTATGGCGCACAAAGTGGACTGGACGCATGCTCCGCCATTTATAATTCTGAAAAATATTGGAAAATAAATTCTAAATAAAATGAATCCTTGATTCTTTTTTGGTAACAATCACATTAAATTAATATGCAACTAAATTCAAACGCGCCTGTCAGCTAAATGCTTTTAAATACCGTGAGCAGGTATCTATCATTAGATAATAAAATAGTTTTAATCGAATCTCTTTCCTCGTGTGAGGTGCCATCTGGAATTTTTTTAAAATATCACGGCTGCAATTAAAATTTAAAACGACCTTAAACGTCTATACAAATAAAGCGAGATTAAAATAATTAAATTGCAACAATTTTCTCCATAAAAGCCCCCCTGTGAGATAATGAATAAAAAACCTGGTATACTTCATTTACTTAAACCTTACTTAGGCATCGTCACGTTATTAATCGTTTTTACGGTTTTAAGCAATGGAATAAATCTGTTAATCCCAAAACTTATTTCGAAAACTATTGATGCATTCAGCCTTGGGAATTTTTCATATGAACCAATAATTATTCAATTTTCGGTAGCAGTTATTGCCATCTTTATATTTAGCTATCTGCAAAGTATTATTCAAACGTATGCATCAGAAAAAGTGGCGAGGGATTTAAGAACAAAACTTGCCGATAAGATTTCAAAACAATCTTACGCTTTTATTGAACAGGCAAATCCTTCCAAATTATTAACCAATCTCACGGCCGATGTCGATTCGATAAAGCTGTTTATTTCACAAGCGATAGCATCGATTGTTTCCTCATTATTTATAATTGTCGGTGCAAGTATTTTAATGATCGCTATCAACTGGAAACTTGCTCTATGTGTCATAGCCATCATACCTATTATTGGAATTACCTTCTTCGTAGTGCTCAAAAAAGTAAGGGCATTGTTCATTCAAAGTAGGGCCGTAATTGACTGGCTTAATAAAGTAATTAATGAAAGTATATTGGGAGCGGCAATAATTCGCGTTGTCAATTCGCAACAACCAGAGTACAATAAGTTCCTGGAGGCAAACACCAAAGCGAGGGATTTTGGCCTGAAGATTCTTTATCTTTTTGCCGGGCTTATTCCTGTTATCACTTTTACAGCTAATATGGCGGGGCTCTCTATACTTGCACTGGGCGGCCATTTTGTTATAACCGGAAGTATGAGCCTTGGAAATTTTGCCGCTTTTAATAGCTACGTCTCCATGTTGATATTTCCTATTTTGATCATAGGTTTCATGAGCAATGTAATTGCGCAGGCAACCGCATCTTACACGAGGATAAGTAATATTATAGAAACATCCGACCCGTCAGAAACAGGAACTGTCACAGAAGAATTAAAAGGCAAAATTGAGTTGAAGGATGTAAATATGCTTTACGGCCAAACTCCTGTTTTAAAAGATATTTCTTTTACCGTTGAACCTGGATCAAAGGTCGCCGTCATTGGCCCTACCGCTGCCGGCAAAACGCAGTTGCTTTATTTACTTACAGGACTAATGAAACCTTCCTCGGGTTTCATAACGTTTGATGGACGTTCAATAGAAGAATATAAGAGCGAATCTTTTCACAGGCAGGTTGGCTACGTTTTCCAGGACAGTATTATTTTCAATATGAGCGTCAGGGAAAATATTGCATTCAGCGATACAGTAACCGATGAATCACTGGAAAAAGCAATTGAAACTGCCGAGCTGAAAGATTTTATTGAAGCGCTTCCTGAAAAATTAAGCACGATAGTTTCTGAGCGCGGATCGAGTCTGTCAGGTGGCCAGAAACAACGCATCATGCTGGCACGTGCACTTGCTCTCGATCCGAAAATATTATTGCTGGATGATTTTACAGCACGCGTTGATAACAATACCGAAAAGAAAATTCTTGAAAATATTCAAAGAAATTATCCTGAGTTGACGTTGTTGTCTGTTACCCAAAAGATCGCTTCTGTTGAAGAGTATGACCAGATTGTTCTTTTAATGCAAGGCGAACTGATTGCTATTGGCAGGCATGGAGAATTATTGCAAACAAGCCCTGAGTATGTCCAGTTGCTCAATTCACAAAAAAGTACCAGTAACTATGAATTACAATCTTAACAAGCTCACTGAGGATAAACAGAAAAGGTCAACGTATTCGTCGCTGAAAAGTTTGTTGAACCTTATCTCTCACGAGAAAAAGAATTTGTTGATTGCATTGTGTGCCATTCTGCTTAATTCCACCATCAATTTACTTGGGCCCTTGATAATAGGCCATACGATTGATAGATATGTACAGAACAAAATCTATCATGGAGTGCTTGTGTTTTCAGGTATTCTTTTGTCCATGTATTTAATTGGATTATTTGCGAGCTATTTTCAAACAAAGCTCATGGGCAGCATAGGGCAACGGATGTTGTTTACTTTGCGCAATACAATTTTCGGAAAACTTCAATCATTACCTGTTGCTTTTTTTAATGCGAATAAGGCCGGCGATCTTATCTCAAGAGTAAACAACGACACAGACAAACTGAATACTTTCTTTTCCCAATCTTTAATGCAGTTCATTGGCAGCATTGCTACCATGACGGGCGCCGGTATTTTCCTGTTGATCATTAATTTTAAATTGGGGCTGGCAGCACTTATTCCCGGCCTGATCATTTTAATTTTTACGAAAGGTGCCTCTCCATGGGTGAAAAAAAAGAATGCTGTAAATCTTGCCAGCGTTGGAGGCATGAGCGCCGAAATCCAGGAGAGTCTTAATAATTTTAAGGTGATTGTTGCATTTGATCGTCGTGATTATTTCAGGAAACGATTTAATGAAGCGAATCAACATAACTATCGAACAGCCGTAGGTGCGGGATTAGTGAATAATATTTTCTTACCCGTTTACAGCATGTTCTCCGGCTTCGCTCAATTGACAGTATTAGCATACGGCATTTATCTTATCTCCATCGGAAGTTTTTCTATTGGGTTACTGGTTAGTTATCTTGCTTACGCAACTTATTTTTACAACCCGTTAAGACAACTGGCTTCACTATGGACAACCTTCCAGGTGGCAATGGCGGGCTGGGACAGGATCACAAAAATTCTTTCCCTGGACTCTGATATTGCCACTATAGAAAATGCAAATGGAATTTCTTCCGATGCATTATTGGAATTCAGGAATGTGCATTTTAGTTATGAAGAAGACAAAGAAATTCTGCACAACATTTCATTGAAATTAGAACGAGGAAAAAGCTATGCATTTGTTGGCCCGACAGGCGGCGGCAAAACAACCACCGCATCTATTATTTCACGGCTGTACGATCCCACCAAAGGAAGTGTGTTGCTGGACGGCAAAGACATTCGTACTTATACACCGGAAGAGCGTGCGCAAAAGATTGGCTTCATTTTACAGGAACCTTTTTTGTTTACCGGCACTATAAAGGAAAATCTTTTATATGGCAACGCGCAATACAAAGATTATTCTGACGAACAAATGGAGCAGGTGATAAAAGACGCCAACCTGCAAAGTCTATTGACCATTTTTGAAAATGGCTTGCAGACTAAAGTATCCTCAGGCGGAGACAATATCAGTTTAGGGCAAAAACAATTGATCGCTTTTATGCGTGCTGTTTTGCGCAATCCTGAATTGCTGATACTTGACGAAGCCACTGCAAATATTGATACAATGACCGAAAAGTTATTGGAAGATATTTTAAATAAACTCCCGGAAAACACTACCCGAATTATAATAGCACATCGGCTCAATACAATTGAAAACGCAGACGAAATTTATTTTGTAAATGCCGGAGAAATTACTCGTGCAGGGTCGTTTAATGATGCAGTAAATAAATTGCTGAAGGGGAAAAGGTCAACCTAAGGTCGGCACCGCAGGTCAGACCGGCTATAGTCCATCAACTAAGATCGGCGCCGCAGGTCAGACCGGTTATTTATTTACAGTCTTAAATTCCACCGCTATCCGGCCTTCGGTACCGACAGCTACATAAAAATTTTTGGAATCAAATCTTCATCTATCGATTCATAGGATTCGGTAGCAAAATTTTCTTTGTTAAAACCAATGAGTTTAAAAGCAAGTTCCTGATCACATAAAGTTCCATTTCGTAATTTTAAATAATCGGCAAATGATGAATAGATCCAATCTTCCATCCTTTTTACTAAACCTGCTTGGAAAGGATTTTGATGAATATATTGAAACGCAGTAAACCCATAGTGTTTATCTCCTTCGGTCATAGATTTAGCTTTTGTTTTTTGACGGAATAAAGAGCCGGTTCTTTTATTTTGTTTATTGAAATAAGTCGTATAGTTGCTTTGCAGTAAACGAAAACCATTGGAGAGCTGACATAGATCAATATTGCCAATCCTTTTAATTTTTTCGGAATCTTTTGTAGCGTGTATGAGAAAATGGAAATGATTCGGCATTAAGCAATATGCCAATACTTTGGAATAAGGAGAAACATGTTTTCTAAAAAGTCGCAGAAACTGGATATAATCCTCATCTTTTAAGAAGATGGTCTCCCTGTTATTTCCCTGGTTATAGATATGGTATGTTTCATCCGAAATAATATTCACATGAGAAAATTAACGATTTTTCCCGAGGCCGTCGCCGGAGGTATGCTATCACTTCAGGTCGGCACCGCAGGTCAGACCGGTTTTCATGATGCGGCAAATAAGCTTTTGAGATCGGCTATCGACATAAATCTAAATAACCAGCCGCCGTCCGACCTTGGGTGCTGACGGCTATCACTTCAGGTCGGCACCGCAGGTCAGACCGGTTTTCATGATACGGCAAATAAACTTTTGGGATCATCTAACGACATAAACCTAAATAACCAGCCGCCGTCCGACCTTCGGCGCTGACGGCTATCATTTCAGGTCGGCGCAGGTCAGACCCGTTTTCACGATGCGGCAAATAAACTTTTGGGATCAGCTAACGACATAAACCTAAAAACCAGCCGCCGTCCGACCTTCGGTGCTGACGGCTATCATTTCAGGTCGGTACAGCAGGTCAGACCGGCTATTTAATAAATTATTTAAGGTGAAATTTATAGCTGCCTGTTTCCACTTATAACTTTGTGGCCAATTCGAGAAGGACTGCAATCACGTCAATTAAAATATTGAGTTTCAATTATATATTAATTTAACAAATATTCGATATTAATCTACCAATACTGTACCTTACTAAAGTTCCCTAAAGGCCTATACTCTTTTCCGGAACAATTCTAATTGAAAATCTTTCTCTTCTTCTTTGACTATAGCATCGCTAAAGGCTATAGTTAATAATTATGTCCCCTTGTTAACCCCCATTAGTCTTCATTGACCCTTACCAACAGAACTATAAATTATGCCCAAAGTAAATAAAAGTAAATCTAAAATACTTTCAGAAAACCTATTCCCGGTAGTAGGGATCGGTGCCTCAGCAGGAGGGCTGGAGGCTTTTAAAAGATTAATAAAAGCAATACCTCGGGAAACAGGAATGGCCTATATATTGGTACAGCATTTACATCCCGATCATAACAGTGCTTTGCCTGAAATTCTGCAAAGGGAAACGAAGATGCCGGTGAATGAAGTAAGGGACAATGTGAAGGTAAAGCCAAACGAGGTTTATATTATTCCCGCAAATAAAATGCTCGTAGCTACTGATGGTGTGCTGCAACTAAGCCCCAGGCCTTCAAAAGATCACAAAAATATGCCGATCGACATTTTCTTTTCGTCATTGGCAGAGGTACATCAAAGCCATGCGATAGGTATTGTATTGTCCGGCAACGGCATCGATGGTACATTGGGATTGAAAAATATTAAAGACCAGGGGGGAATAACGTTTGCGCAAGACCTGGATACCGCGGCTTTCGAAGCCATGCCGCGCAGCGCTATTGAAGCAAATGTGGTAGATTTTATTTTGGCCCCGGAAGAAATGCCGCAACAATTAGTGGAGTTATACCGTGCAATAGACGGCCTGCCGTCAAAAAATACTTCCAAACCGGATCGGTTAACTGAGGAAGAAAATTTCAAACAGGTACTCAATCTCCTTCGCATTCATAAATACCTTGATTTTTCTTATTATAAGCAAACAACCATTCAAAGGCGTATCCTGCGTCGCCTTGCCATTCTCAAGAAGGAAACTATTGCTGATTACCTTGAGTACCTTACGCAAAACAAGGAAGAACTGGACATTCTCTTCGAGGATCTTTTAATACCGGTGACCTCTTTTTTTCGCGACCCTAAAGTTTTTGAAAATTTATGCGAAACAATATTCCCGGAACTTACCAGGAATAAATCATTAGGAAATCCTTTACGCATTTGGATAGCCGGCTGCTCCACCGGTGAAGAAGCCTATTCCATGGGGATATGCCTTCATGAATACTTAAGCGATAAAGTTTCCACTATTAAGATACAGATTTTTGCAACCGATGTTTCAGAAAAATCAATTGCAAAAGCGAGGTCGGGCACATACGATAAAAGAGAAGTTGAAGGGATTTCAACAGTAAGGCTTCAACAATTCTTTACAAAAACAAATGAGCATTATGCGTTAAAAAAAACAATACGGGATATGTGTGTGTTTGCAACACATAATTTTTTAAAGGATCCCCCGTTTGCAAAAATTGATCTTATCAGTTGCCGCAATGTGCTTATTTATATGGAGCCATTCTTACAAAAGAAAGCAATGAATACTTTTCATTATGCGCTTAATGAAAAGGGATATTTGCTGCTCGGTAAGTCAGAAACACTTAGCAGCTATCCTGAACTATTTTTATCCCCGGCCAACAATGAAAAGTTATACCAAAAAAAAGAACATCCCGGGAGGTTTATGAATATAGCTTCTGAAAGACGCGAAGAGGCGCTAAAGGATAAAGACTATGCATTGCGAAGCAACCAGAGAAGAAAGGATGACTTTCAAAAAGATGCCGACGATATTTTATTATCTAAATATACCCCTCCGGGTGTAATAGTAAACGAACAGCTTGACATAGTACAATTCCGGGGATCGACTGGTGATTTCCTGGAACCGTCACCAGGTACGGCAAGTTTGAATTTGCTGAAAATGGCCCGTGACGGTTTATCCTTTGAGCTCCGCAGTGCTTTGCAAAAAGCAAAAAAGACCAATAAACCCTTTAGCAAAGAGGGCATACCGATTAATGAGGGAAAGAGACTAGTTACTATAGAGATAATACCCCTGAACAACTCCATTGAGCTACACTTCCTGGTTCTTTTTAAAGATCCTGCACCGGCAGTTATAACAAAACCCCGCGCAGGCAGAGAGTCACCGCGGTCGCCGGGTTCAAAAAATAGTCCCGAAAGTATTCGCATTAAAAATTTAGAAAAAGATCTTTCCCATGCCCGTGAAGATATGCGGAGCATTTCCGAAGACCAGGAAGCTATAAATGAAGAATTGCAAAGTTCCAACGAAGAATTGCTGAGCGGCAGCGAAGAATTACAAAGCCTGAATGAAGAACTGGAAACAAGTAAAGAAGAACTGCAAAGCACCAATGAAGAACTGATCACGGTAAACCAGGAACTGTTTGACCGCAATGAACAATATAATGAGGCCAGGATATATTCAGAATCTATTGTTTCAACAATACACGAGCCGCTGCTTGTTATTAGCAAAGACTTCCATATAAAAAGTGCGAACCGGGCTTTTTATAACAACTTTTCAATAACAGAGGAGGAAACGATTGGAAAAAACCTGTTTGAACTAAAAAATAACGGGTGGAATATACCCGGTCTTGAAACTAAGTTGATCAGTGTTCAAAAAGGGTATAAAAAGTCTCTCGAATGGGAAGTAACCTATACGTTCCCGATAGTAGGAAGCCGCACCATTTGCTTTAATGCAGAGCCCATGCAAAAAGAAAATGGAGAACACTGGATACTGCTGGCCTTTAATGATATTACCGCCAGGAAAAAAATAGAAGAAGTAGAGAAACACAATTTGGACGAATTGAAAAAAATGCTCGAAAATATTCCTCAAATTACTTCAACCGCAGCGGCTGATGGTAGGGTGACATATTTCAACAAGTTTTTCCTCAACTATTCAGGACTGACCTTGGCCGAGGCCATAGCGCAGGGATGGGAAGCAATAATAAAACCGGAGATGCTGGATGAAGTAAAAAAAACGTGGGAGCATTCAATAGCAACCGGTGGGGATTTTAGTATGGAAGTACTGTTGAAAAGAAAGAGCGATGGTATGTATCGCTGGCATATAAGTCGTGCGACAGCTATATTGGATGATGACGGTAAAGTTACTTCCTGGGTAGGTTCTGCGAGTGATGTACATGTTCAAAAAACAAAAGAAGAAGCCAAAGATGAATTCATAAGCATCGCCAGCCATGAATTGAAAACGCCCCTTACTACCGCTAAAGCCTATATACAATTGTTGCACGCAAGTATGGTAAAATCAGGTTATAAAGATTTAATGTTTGCAGACAAGGCAGAACTTGCCATTGACAGGCTCAATAATCTCGTTGTAGAATTGCTGGATGTAAGTAAAATGCAAAATGGAAAACTCAACCTGCACATCACGGCCTTTAATTTTAATGAAATGCTTTCTGATGCGATACAAGACGTGCAGTTGATATCGCATCACCATCAAATTATAAAATCAGGGGAAATAGGCCATGATGTTTCCGCTGATAAAGAAAGATTGCAGCAGGTAATCATAAACCTATTAACCAATGCCGTAAAATATTCACCAAAGGCCAATAAAGTATTCGTAAACGCATCTCAGAAAGATGGACAAGTAACCGTTTCAGTAAAAGATACCGGCATTGGAATACGAAAAGAAAACCTGGGGAAAATATTTGACCGCTACTACCGGGAGGAGGAGCGGGCCCATCACTTCCAGGGCCTGGGTATCGGGTTATCCATCGCACATGAAATTGTTCAACGCCACAATGGGAAACTATGGGTAGAAAGCGAGGCGGGTAAAGGAAGCACATTTTATTTTACAGTTCCAATTTGATTTATGAGAAAATGCATTTTAATATTTGACGATGATCCGGAGATTTCGTTAGTGTGTAAAATAATTTTAGAGCGGCAAAATTATAGGGTGGAAACCCGGATATATTGCGATGATATTATTAATGATATCAGTAAGGTAAAGCCCGATTTGATTTTAATGGATCTATGGATACCCGAGATAGGTGGTGAAAATGCCATCAAACTGGTTAAGAAAAACAAAGATACCCGGCACATACCTGTTGTTCTTTTGTCGGCCAATGCTGAAATAGAAGCAGTATGCGAAAGGACCGCAGCTAGTGGATTTTTAAAGAAGCCATTTGAGATTATAGATTTAGTGGATATAGTTAAAAATACTATTGCTAAAGGTAAGGCCGCGATTAATGAAGGGCAGGTACGGGAGAATAACCTGTCCTGATATACATGATAACCCTCTCTTACGCTTTTACCGCGCATTCGCGAATGATTCCTGAATCATATTGTGGCCAATCTACCGCCACATTATTTTAAAGTAATAATTTTACAGCCCGGGTTTCCCGGATTCAAACAAAAACGTATGACTGAGCATAAAGTAAAAAACATCTTTTATACGGGGGCAATTCCAGCCTCGTTTATTGCCGAAAGCATTGAAAAGCACAAGACACAAACGAGCATAGGAGGCCACAGTATTTTTTTAGGGCAGGTGCGTGCAGATGAAAAAGATGGAAAGAAAGTCGCAGCCATCGAATACACCTCGTATGAGCAAATGGCTTTGGAAAAAATGCACAACATCCGGCAGGAAATTTTTGAAAAATATCCGCTCACGTGCATGCATGTACATCATAGCCTTGGCACCATCGCAGCAGGCGAAATATGCATTTTTGTTTTTACTTCATCTGCGCACCGGCAGGCGGCCATGGATGCCTGTGAGGAAACTGTAGAAAGAATCAAAAAGGAATTGCCTATTTGGGGCAAAGAATTTTTTGAAGATGAAACACATCAATGGAAAGTAAATCGATAATGAATTCAGTTCCCTCTTTTTTGGAGAGAGCCTGTCCCGATTCTTCGGGAGGTTGGGGTGAGGTTCAACTATAAATTCTATTCATGATACAGTCGAAGAAGCAGAAAAAATTATCCTGGAACAATCAAGAGATTATGGAACAGAAATAGTTTCTTTTGATAACTGTTTGGGAAGAGTACTTGCTGAAGATATTAAGGCTGACAGGGATTTTCCGCCCTTCAACCGGGTTACTATGGATGGAATCGCCATCCGGCATGAAGCATTTGAAAAAGGAAATCGCGTATTTAAAATCAAGGCGACTCAGTCGGCAGGAGAACAACCTCTTGAAATAAATAATGATGATGAATGCATTGAAATCATGACGGGTGCGGTTTTGCCTGCTTCAACCGATTCCATTATTCCTTATGAACAAATTGAAATTAATAATGGGATCGCCACGGTAAAATCTGAAACAGTCATACTCAGCCAGAATGTCCATTTCAAAGGAAAGGATAAAAAGCAAAATGAAATTTTAGTCGAAGCCAACCAGTTCATCACTCCGACAGTTATTACCATTGCCGCAACTGTTGGAAAAACAAATTTGCTTGTGAAAAAATTACCAAAAATTGTAATTGTTTCCACCGGCGACGAGCTGATTGAGATAAAGGAAACCCCTACTCCGTTCCAAATAAGACGCTCCAATGATTATACACTGCAGGCAATTTTAAAGCAATATGTGTTGGACGCAGTGTTGTTACATCTCCCGGATAACCAGGATGAGATTGAACAACAGCTAAGAATCTGCATGGACAAATATGATGTAATCATTTTAAGCGGCGGTGTTTCAATGGGAAAATTTGACTATGTACCTCCGGCACTGGAGAAGCTACAAGTAAAAAAATTATTTCACAAAGTACAGCAACGCCCGGGGAAACCATTTTGGTTCGGAAGGCAGGAAAGCGGAAAACTGGTATTTGCTTTTCCCGGAAATCCCGTTTCAACATTTGTATGCTTTCAACGTTATTTTTTGCCCTGGCTCAAAAAGTGTTTAGGTATAACAGTGGATGAAGCCTACGCAATCTTAAATGAAGATTTTACATTCGGGGCTGCCTTACAATACTTTTTACAAGTAAAACTGACAATTAATAAAGAAGGCCACTTATCTGCCACGCCGGCCGAAGGAAACGGATCGGGAGATTTTGCTAATTTGCTGCAGACAGATGCTTTTATGGAATTACCTTTGGAAAGAAATGTGTTTAAAAAAGGCGACGTATTCAGGATATGGGCTTTTAAAAATCTGATATAAAGAATGAAAATATGGCCACGAATGATTTCTCGCATATTGATATCAATGGCGAGCCTGTAATGGTAGATGTAGGCGCAAAGAAAATCACACAACGCAGCGCGACCGCTGAAAGCATTGTGTTTCTGCCAGGAGAAGTGCTGGATAAATTAGTGAACGGCGATATACAAACTAAAAAGGGCGCCGTATTTCAAACGGCCGTTATTGCAGGTATTATGGCGGCAAAAAAAACCGGTGAGCTGATACCGCTTTGCCACCCCCTCGGATTGGACAATTGTGCGATCGATATAAAATTGAATGACAAAAATGAAGTTGTAATCACATCGACAGCCAGCATTGAATCAAAAACAGGAGTAGAAATGGAGGCCCTTGTTGGAGCTTCTATCGCAGCACTAACGGTGTACGACATGTGTAAAGCATTGAGCCATGATATTGTAGTTAAAGAAACTAAACTTATAAAAAAGACAGGCGGCAAAAAAGATTTCGAAAGAAAAAAAGAAAAATAACTCTATAACAATTATTGAAATAATTAATCAGGTTTTGAAAAAGTTGCCACGACCTTTAGGTCAATGTCATTTAGTTAAGAATCATATTGCTCTTTTATAATTTGTGAATGTTTGGTATTTGCCATTTAAACGTCTCGTTTTGGTACTTCGCCGGTATTTTCTTCCCGGTCGCACTGGTTCTATATTTCGTTCAAATGCTTTCTGCAATTGTATTAATATTTTAACGGGTTGTTCTGCTAAGAACAGTTGCACGATGGTATGCTTTAGTGATGCCCAGCTTACATTGCGGTTAACCCGGTATCTGTGTTTACGCCTGAGATTAATACCCTGCAGATAATCTTCACATTGCTTTTCTATTAAGCTTTGCAAATTGGCAACAAACAAACTTGCTGTATAATCCTGTTGTATGCAAATTACTCTGTGCCCGCTAAACTGCTCTATCTGCAGTTGATTCTTCTGTTGGTTATACATTGTTTCAATACCCCATCGTAATCCATATAAATATTTCAGGTCTCCTATGCTGTATAGTTTTTCATTATAGAGATTGGTTAGCAGTATTTCCTGTTCACCATTAGGTAAATTAATTTGGACCATTCTTACCTTGATGGCCGTGCCTGCTGTTACAATATAACCGTTCTGCTTAAGCATTACAATAGACTTGTAACAAGGTTTTAATTCAACAATCCTGCTTCGTTTACCGCTGCGTGTAAATTCAATTACTTCTTTATTAAAAGTGGTTTTGCAGCGCATAATAAAATGACGGGGTGTTTCTTCATGCATCATTAAATACATCAATCCATAACCTGCAAATCCGCGGTCAAAAAGCGTTAGGCTGTCACTAACTAATTGCGGTACCTGGCTTGCTATTATGGCTGGTTCTGATTTTTTAATCGGATACATCTCGCCCCACAAGGTTATATCATTTAATATATCATACACCTGTACTACTCTTGCCATTGGAACTGACACATGCTGATTATTACGGGTGCCAAAATGATTTATTATTTCTGCTTTATTTAATAAATAAACAGTAGAACCATCTACAGCCTGCAGCCGGAAATCACGCCACCGTTTTACCCGGTGTGCATAATAATGATAAAAATTATCTACCAGCCATTTGTTCCATACTTTGAAAAACAGCGGCTTTAATTTGCTTCGTTGTAAACTGAATGCTCCTTTGGTGCAGCCTTGCAGACCATTTCCCAAACTATCAAAGAACTCCTGCAGCTCTATGCTTAAGCTGCGCTTAGGCATGTTTATAATAATACCTGCAATGCGCTGCAACGGTAATTTCCTGTCACGGCTAAAGTCGTTTTCGCTTTCCGATACTAACTTTCTAAGCTCCGGATCTGACGATATGGACGCTAAGAAAAATTTTAATTCTTCTATTATTTTTATATTTGCTTCTACCATTGAGTTTTGTATTTAGTCATTACAAAGAACCGGTTTTTCGGCTCGTAACTCAATGGTTTTTCTTTTCTTATCCACTAACTAAATGACATTGACCTAAAGGTCGTGGCAATTAAAAAATAATTTTAGAATTTACAAAAATGAAAACAGAACAAGCTAAAATAAACGGTTTGGTACTGGCAGGTGGCAAGAGCAAAAGAATGGGACGCGACAAGAGTTCTATCGAATGGCACGGCAAAGAACAGCAATACTACGTCGCGGATTTATTAAAGCCTTTGTGTAACAAGGTTTATATATCACATCGCCAGGGGCAGGACCCGGATACTAACAAAAATTACAAAACACTCATTGATACTTATAGCGGCATCGGGCCTTATGGTGCGATACTTTCAGCATTCCGGTTTCAGCCTGATGCTGCGTGGCTCGTGGTTGCGTGCGACTTACCTTTACTTGATAGCGCGACACTTAAATATCTTTTGGCAAACAGGGACCCGAATGCAATAGCAACTACATTTCAAAGCCCCTTTGATGGATTACCCGAACCGCTGATTACCATTTGGGAACCTAAAAGCTATGATGTGCTGCTCTCTTTTTTGTCTGAAGGCTTCACTTGCCCCAGGAAGGTTTTGATAAAAAGCGGGAAGGCGCATATTCTTCAACCGCAGAATGAAAATGCTTTAATGAATGTAAATACCCCGGAAGATTTTAAGAAAGCGGAACAGATAATTACCCAAAACCAGGAATTGCACAATGCAGGATGAATGGCTACGATATAGTTGCCAGCTCACTTTGCCCGGCTTCGGAAAGGAAAGCCAGGAAAAATTACAGCAGGCAAAAGTTTTAATAGTAGGCGCTGGCGGACTTGGCTGCCCTGCCGCCCAATATCTTGCTGCCTCCGGCATAGGTACTATTGGTATCGCAGACTTCGATACCATATCAATCAGCAATCTTCACAGGCAGATTTTATACACGCCTGCAGAGGTCGGTTTATCAAAGGCCGGTACGGCTTGTAAGAGATTACGGCTTCAAAATCCGGGTATTACCTTACTTCCAATTACTAAAAAAATTACATCTGAAAATGTGATGGATATTATTAACAACTATGATATTGTTGTAGATGGCACCGACAATTTTGAAACAAAATATTTATTGAATGATGCATGCGTATTATCCCACAAGCCTTTTGTATATGGGGCAATCTACCAATATGAAGGCCAGGTCTCGCTTTTGAATGTGTTGAATAATAATGGAACCTGGTCACCGAATTACAGGGATTTATTTCCGCAGGTAAATGCATCGCAAATTCCTTCCTGTGCTGAAGGCGGAGTGATACCAACTATTGCAGGAATTATAGGCTGCGTGCAGGCCAACGAGGTAATTAAGTGGATTACAGGTAGCGGCGAATTACTGGCCGGAAAAATATTTATGATTGATGCAAGAACTTTGCAAAGCCGGGTTATCAAAACTGGAGCTGCTACCAAAACTATCATCACTGAATTACAACCAACGGAAGTTATCAATCTTATTTCTGCAGATTTTCTTAAAGAAAAATTGGAAGAAAATGTATACGACCTGGTTGATGTGAGAACCATTGAGGAAAGAAATAACTTTCATATTGGCGGTAAGCATATTCCACTACCGGATATTGAAAATAATTTGTCTTTACTATCTTTCGAAAAGCCGTTGGTATTTTATTGCGAATCAGGAAGGCGAAGTGCCGAAGCGATAAAAATCATCCAGGTTCAATTTCCCGACGCAAGTCTTTTTTCATTGGATGGGGGCATTAAATCGTGGAAATCATTGAGCAATATGGAGAAAATCAAAGCAGAAAGCACCAATTAAATTTATCCACCACTCACCGGCGGAATCACTGCCACTTCATCATTCTCCTGGATAAGATATTCGTCATCGGCATATTCACTATTTACGGCTATCATATAAGAGCCCAGTTCCTTCAAACGTGGCTTTACATCTTCCATCAAAGATTTAAGATTGTATACCGTGAACCCTGTTGGATCGCTGCGTTCCACCTTAAAAGTTGATTCTCCAAATATTTCCTGTGCAATTCCAAACATAAGAACGTTGATCGTCATAGTAATTTTTGTTTAAAGAAAAGAGCAATTTACTAATGTCCATATAATCACCTTTTATTTAAATTTCCTAAGCTTTCATAATCCTCCTTTGTATCAATATCAATATATCCCAATGGGAAAGGTATCGTAACTGTCACATCTAAATTTTGGGAAATAATTTTTTTTGCACCGGCCTGCCCTTTTAGTTCGAGCAAGGTATTGAAGAAAGTTTTATCAAAAAGAACAGGTGTTCCGATTGCGTCCTTATAATCACAGGCTACTATCGGCTTCCCGGTCTTTTCATACTTTTCAATCAATTCCTGATAATCTTATTAGATAAAAAAGGTTGATCGCAAACTACGATAATAACCGCTTGAGCCGAAGGATTTTTATTTAACAAGGCCAGCAATCCGCAGCGTATTGATGATGACATTCCCTCTTCCCAATCTTTATTGTGTACGATTTGCGCCGGCAAATTTTCTATTTCCTTTTCTTACTGCATCATAATTTGCCCCTAATACGACAATCACTCCTTGTGTCACTTTAATGGCTTCTGAAATCGCATGTGCAATAAAACTTTTTCCCTTGTGCTGTGCCAATTGTTTCGGGGTGCCAAAACGCGAAGAAGATCCGGCGGCAAGTAAAATAATCATATACTCTTCCATACAGCCGAACAAGTTATTTCTTCTAAGGAACTTATAAAAATTTCAATTTTTTATACAACCGACTCCGTTTGAAGAAATGTAATTTTGCAAGTACAATTGTTATTTCCAATGAAAGAAATAAGAACGATAATAAATGCATACGACAAGATAGATAAAGCAACAACCAAAGCTGCCCTGGCAACCGTGGTAAGAGTAGAAGGTTCATCCTATCGCCGGACTGGTGCAAGAATGCTGGTATTGGACGATGGCATTTGGGTGGGAGGGATCAGCGGTGGATGCCTCGAAGGCGATGCTTTAAAGCGGGCAAGATTGGCAATAACGAAATCATCGGCATCGCTAATAACTTATGACACTACAGAAGACGATGCGCACCAGATTGGAGTGGGTCTTGGCTGCAATGGAATCATCGATGTGCTTTTTACGCCACTTGATTATGAAAATAAAAACAACCCGGTTGAAATTTTAAAAAGCTGCATGGAGGCAGAACGTCAAACGCATATTTTAATTACGATTACAGGGCTGGAAGGCGATTGGAAAAATGTACAAGCCGGTGAAGTAATAAAATATTCGGGAGAAGATAGTTTGAACGTTTTTGACGATGCTGAAGTTGAAAAACAATTAAATGAAAAAATAAATCGAACAGGCTGGAAAAAGCAAATCATTACCTGTCGATTTTGAATTAGAAGACGGGAAAAAACTATCATGTATTTATAGAAATATTCTTGCCGGAAATTCACTTGGTTTTAATGGGTCATCAATATGATGTATATCCGCTTGCAAGGCTTACAAAAGAAACGGGATGGCAGGTAACAGTCGTTTCAAATCCGTTGAAAGTAAATGCAACTTTTGCAAAAACGATTGACCGGGTTTTGCCAGGTGAACAATTCACCGAAATACCCTTTGATGATTACACTGCAATCATCTTAATGGCGCACGATTATAAAACGGACAAAAGAAATTTGCCGAAAGCTTTGGAAACTTCTGTACCCTACATTGCTATGCTTGGACCAAGGGTACGCTCGGAAAAAATATTTCGGGAATTGGAAGAAGAGAATTCAGCAATAACTGAGGAAGATATGAAAAGAATTTATGCACCGGCTGGTCTTGACATTGGTGCATTGACACCGGAAGAAATAGCCTTGTCATTGTTGGCAGAAATAAGAACCGTTCTCTCCCATAGAGAAGGCGGTTTTTTAAGACTGAGGGAGTCTACTATCCATGAGAGAAATTAGGTTGTAACTTTGCTAAATTATTATTTACCCGACCATAATTGATTAAATTACCCTGATGATTACGGATACTTATAATAGAGTTCACGACTATCTACGCATTTCTCTGACAGACAATTGCAACCTCCGTTGCTTTTACTGTATGCCTGAGGAAGATTATGTTTTTACGCCTCCTGCAAAGCTTATGCAGGTTGATGAAATTGAAGCAATCGCGAAAATATTTGTAGAGCATGGTGTAAATAAAATAAGGCTCACCGGGGGTGAGCCATTGGTCCGCAAAGGAGCCGACGACATAATTCTCCGCTTATCGAAATTGCCGGTGAAGCTGACTATGACCACAAATGCAACAAGGCTTCACGATTTTGTAGATGTACTGAAGGAGGCTAATGTCCATTCGCTGAATATTAGTTTGGATACATTACAGTCGGAGAAATTCAATCTTATCACCAGGCGGAATCAATTTGACCTTGTGTTTGACAATATTCACCTCCTCGTAAAAAATGGCTTTCATGTAAAAGTGAATGTGGTGGTAATGAAAGGTCTTAATGATAATGAAATTAATGATTTCATTGAATGGACGAAAGACACCGACATTCATGTGCGCTTCATAGAATTTATGCCATTCGATGCTAACCGGTGGACAAGCAATAAAGTTTTTACATGGAAAGAAATTCTTGATGTGATTGAAAAAAAATATGAGGTTTTCAGGCTCCATGATGATGTACATGATACTGCAAAGAAATATACGGTAGCAGGGCACAAAGGAACTTTTGCAGTGATTAGCACAATGAGCGCTCCCTTTTGCAGTGGCTGCAACAGGATGCGCTTAACCGCAGACGGTAAAATGAAAAACTGCCTTTTCTCTCAAGCTGAAACCGACCTGTTAACTGTTTTTAGAAACGGCGGTGATATTGTTCCGTTGATTTATGAAAGCATTCATTCAAAAGAAAAAGAACTTGGAGGGCAATTCACCAAAGACTTTGAAAAAATTCACACGGAGGATCTTCATAACAGAACTATGATTTCTATTGGAGGATGACTTTATGCATCACTATTTTCTATCTTAGCTTTCAAAAAAATTAAGTCAGGATTTTCAATTCAATTATTAATTTTTTGTTTTTTATGTTTAATTAATTTTTACCATGTAATATTGGATAAAGCTTAATTATGTCTTTGTTACCATCACCTCCTGCCAATGAATTAAAACGAACACTTACTCCAGTCATGTTGTGGGGGCTTGGGTGTGGGATATGTTATTTCAGGCATGTATTTCGGATGGAACCTCGGGCTTGAGCAGGGAGGCACATTGGGCCTAGCGATAGCTACTTTCTTTATCATTATTATGTACGTAACATTCACTTTCAGCTATGCTGAGCTTGCATGTTCAATACCAAAGGCCGGCGGCGCATTTGATTATGCAAACCGTGCGCTGGGAAAAGATTTAGGCTTCATTGCCGGCATGGCACAAAATATCGAATTCATTTTTGCTCCGCCCGCAATTGCATTTGCAATTGGCGCCTATTTTAATTTATTCTTTCCTCAAATACCAATCATAGCGATCGCCATTTTTGCCTATATAATTTTTACTGCGTTAAATATTTATGGTGTAAAGGCTGCGGCAATTTTTGAACTGACCATTACCATTTTAGCCGTGGGGGAATTACTATTGTTTGCAGGCATTACTATTCCACATTTTGATTTTAAAAATTTACAAAATAATGCGTTGCCTCATGGATGGCAGGGAATTTTTGCTGCTATTCCTTTTGCGATCTGGTTTTTTCTTGCCATTGAAGGAGTAGCAAATGTTGCAGAAGAAGCGGTAAATCCTCAACGAACTATCCTTATTGGTTTTGGTTCTGCCATTCTTACGCTGGTCATTTTGTGTATCCTCACCTTTGCCTCTTCAGTAGGAGTTGCCGGCTGGGAAGCGATTGTTTATAAAGCTGATGGCACCGCTTCTGATTCACCATTACCATTGGCTTTGGGGCATATTGTTGGCAACAACAATGCCCTGTATCATTTGCTTATAACAGTGGGCCTGTTTGGATTAGTAGCCTCTTTTCATGGAATAATTTTGGCGGCAGGGCGGTCTGTTTTTGAATTTGGAAGAGTTAAATATGCTCCCCTCTTCATAGGAAAAATTCATCCTAAATTTCAAACACCGGCCAATGCTCTGCTGATAAATATGGTGATCGGGATCATTGCATTGCTGACCGGTAAAACTGCGGAGATCATAACCATTTCTGTGTTTGGCGCGTTAACGTTATATATCATTTCAATGATATCGCTTTTACAACTAAGGAAAAGTGAGCCGCAAATGGCACGGCCCTTTAAAGTTCCCATGTACCCCATTTTTCCTGTAATTGCATTGGTAATAGCAATTATCTCATTTATTGCCATGACGATATTTAATTTGGAACTTGCGGTTATTTATTTATTGATAGTGGGGATTTGTTATGCGGCCTTTAAGGTGTTTAAAAAATGAATTTAAAAAAAATTCCCACCAAGGCACGAAGAACACAAAGCAAAAATCTTAAAGAATAATAAAGTCATAATGACAGAAAATGAACTGGCTACAATTGCGGTTGATATTTGTTTTAAAATTCACACTACACTTGGGCCAGGTCTGCTTGAGAGTGTTTATGAAGCTGCGTTTGCTTATGAGCTGGACAAACGGAATATTCCCTATGCAAGGCAACAAGGAATTATAGCAAACTATGAGGATGCCGTTTTAGATGTTGGTTTCAGGGGTGATATAATTATGGAAAATAAATTAATTGTGGAAATAAAATCAGTTGAACATCTCGAAAAAGTGCATCATAAAACGGTGCTCACCTATTTAAAATTGACAGGAATTAAATTGGCAATCCTGGTTAATTTTAATGTTAATCTTATTAAGGATGGGATACATAGAAAAATTAATGGGCAACTGTTATAAGGTAATCCCACAAAGCCGCTAAGATCACAAAGCAGAATTCCTTTGTGTTCTTCGTGCCTTAGTGGGAAAAAGTGTCCTATAGGAAACAAATAAAATTTTAGTATGAATACAAATGATATTCTTCAGTATGTAAAAGATCATCCTTCTGGTAAAGTAAAAATTGCTTTTACTGATATAGATGGAATCTTACGTGGCAAATATATTTCCTCGGAAAAATTTCTTTCAATCGCTGACAGTAATTCAAGCTTCTGCAATGTAATTTTTGGATGGGACTCTGCTGATGTTGCGTATGATAATGTTGATTATACGGGCTGGCATACAGGGTATCCTGATTCACCTGCCAGAATAGATTTATCAACTTTTAGAAAAATCCCCTGGGAAAATGATGTTCCATTTTTCCTGGGTGAAATGATTGAAGCAAATGGGGCACCTTCACACGTGTGTCCAAGACAATTATTAAAAAAAGTTTTGAATGATGCGAATGAATCTGGCTATCTGCCTTACTTCTCACAGGAATTTGAATGGTACAATTTTGCAGAAACTCCGCAAAGTATCAGTGATAAACAATTCAAAAATCTTACTCCGCTAACGCCGGGCATGTTTGGTTATTCGATTCTTCGCAGCTCATTACAAAATGATTTCTTCAACGACCTTTTTGATTTACTTAAAAAATTTAATGTACCCATAGAAGGCTTGCACACGGAAACAGGGCCCGGGACCTATGAGGCTGCCATTGCTTATTCGGAAATTATTGAGGCCGCGGACAGGGCCGTATTATTTAAAACCGCCGTAAAAGAAATTGCCTACAGGCATGGTGTGATGGCCACATTTATGGCAAAGATCAATGAAAACTTACCCGGGTGCGGCGGACATGTACATCAAAGCATTTGGGATAAAAATGGAAACAAGAATCTTTTTTATAATGAAAAGGATTCGATGAAAATGAGTGGCGTAATGAAAAGTTATATTGCCGGGCAGCTGTATTGTCTTCCCTATATTTTACCCATGTTTGCCCCGGTGATTAATAGTTACAAAAGACTGGTAGAGGGAGCCTGGGCGCCAACAACGCTTACATGGGGGATTGATAACAGAACAGTAGCGATACGTGTATTAGCTGGAAGCAGTAAATCATGCAGGTTAGAAACGAGAGTGATTGGATCAGATGTCAATTCATACCTGGCTATGGCTGCGTCACTTGCTTCAGGGCTGTATGGCATAAAAAATAAATTAAAATTGAAACAACCGGCGACTATAGGAAATGGCTATAGAGATTATTCAAATGGTGTGCTTCCAAAAACTCTTGACGAAGCAACTCAAATGATGAAAGGATCCGAAGTAGCAAAAGAAATACTGGGAGAAAAATTTGTTGATCATTTTGTGCAAACCCGTGAATGGGAATGGAAGCAACATCTAAAAGCCGTTACGGATTGGGAGTTTAAAAGATATTTTGAAATTATATAAATACTATTTTTCTCACATAAAGGTGCAAAGAATTTAAAGTCGTAAAGGGAATATATTTGAAACTTTACTCCTCTATCTTCGCGTGAAATAACTACATGACATTCGACACAATCTACCAATACAATTTTCCAACAACCATTCGATTTGGCGCAGGAGCAAGTAAAGAGCTTGGCGATTATTTATTAAAAAATAATTTATCAAGACCGCTTATAGTTACGGACCCAAATGTAGCGCAGCTCGATTTCTTCAAAGAGATTATCAACGATCTGAAAAGGAAAAATATCTCAACAGAAGTATTTAGCAGCATCCATAAAAATCCTGTAAAACCGGATGTTTACGATGGCACTGATACATATGATGGAACGAAGAGGGATTCAATAGTTGGCATCGGCGGCGGTGCAGCTTTGGATGTAGCAAGAGCCATTGTGTTACGGATAAATCATCGTGAAGATCTTTTTAAATATGACGATCTTGTTGGTGGAGATATTTATGTCACCAATGATGTCCCGCATTTTATTACCATTCCAACAACCGCAGGAACAGGAAGCGAAGTCGGCAGAAGCGCCATCATTTCTGACGAAATAACGCATCAGAAGAAAATTCTTTTTTCACCAAAACTCCTGGCAAAAATTGTTTTTGTTGATCCGCTATTGACGATGGAATTACCGCCATTCATTACGGCGGCCACCGGTATGGACGCCTTAACTCATAACATGGAAGCCTTTCTGGCGAAGATGCCGCATCCTATGTGTGATGGCATTGCACTGGAAGGGATCAACTTAATAAATGAGTCTCTTGAAAAGGCCGTGAACAAGCCTGACCTTGAATCAAGAAGTAAAATGCTTATCGCATCGTTAATGGGTGCTGTTGCGTTTCAAAAAGGACTGGGTGTCGTGCATTCACTGGCGCATCCGCTATCATCTTTATTGGATACGCATCATGGTTTGGCTAACGCCGTAAACATCCCTTATGGCATGCAATTTAATATTGAGGGTTTCGAACATAAATTTAAACGTATAGCAAGAACACTCGAATTGAAAAAGGAAAATGGAGAAGGCGTGATAGAATATTTGCATGATTTAAATTCAAAAATAAATATTCCCAAAACGCTCGGTGATATCGGTGTAAAGCAAGAGCATATCGAAACACTGGCTGATCTTGCAATTGCAGATTTTGCGCATCCGAATAATCCAAAACCCGTTACCAGGGAAGATTTTAAACAATTATATTTAAACGCACTGTAGGTTGATTAAACTATTTATATAAAAAATGAAAAAGATCGTTATCGGAATGGGCGAAGGCTCCAAGTATTTTAATTATGACAATTGGATTAAGGATGAACCGGGCGTAGAAATAATTAAGCTAAGCTATCATGATGACAATTTCAATGAGATTGAAAAATGCGATGGCATTGTTTTAACCGGTGGCCACGACCTCAATCCCCGCTTATATAACCAGCCCGATTTTCTTCCGTATTGTGACCCAAATGATATGGATGAGAAACGAGATGAATTTGAATGGAAAATGATGCAGTATGTTGAAGAAAATCAAAAACCATTGCTTGGCATTTGTCGCGGAATGCATTTCATAAATGTTTTTTATGGCGGTACTTTGATTCCTGACATTCCTGCTTTTGGAAAATTCAATCATGGAAAGTTTAAAGAAGGAAACGACCGCGAACATGAAATCACAATAGATAAAACGTCCCAGCTTTACCAGATTGCCGGCCAGGAAAATGGGCTAATAAATAGTGCCCATCACCAGGCTGTGGATATGCCGGGTTTTGGCCTGGTAGCAACAGCATTATCACCCGATGGAATTATTGAAGCTATGGAAAGAAAGGAGCCGGAAGGAAGATCATACATGATACTTGTGCAATGGCACCCGGAAAGAATGCAAAACCAGGAAAGCATTTTCTCAAAAAATATAAAGAATAGTTTTTTAGAGGCCGTTCGCAATACTATTTAATAAATAATTTATGAAAATAATTAATCCGGCCACCGAAGAGTTAATCGCCGAAATAAAAGAAGATACAAAGAGCTCAATTGAAAAAAAGTTTAAATCCCTTCAAGTGGCTCAGCCTTTATGGCAAAAAGTTTCTCTCATCGAAAGAGTAAATATTTTAAAAAGATTTTCTGAAAATTTAAAAGCAAATTTAGAAAGTCTTGCTCTCACACTTACTTCAGAAGTTGGTAAACCTTTACAACAATCACGGAATGAAATTAACGGCGCGATCACCCGAATAAAATGGCTGACCGAAAATGCAGAGAAATATTTAGCGGATGAAGTAATGACTTTGGAGGATGGATTGGAGGAAAGAATCACGTATGAATCTCTCGGAGTGATCTGCAATATTTCTGCCTGGAATTATCCATATTTAGTCGGAGTAAATGTTTTTGTACCCGCGTTGTTAGCCGGTAATGCAGTTATGTATAAACCTTCTGAATACGCCACACTCACGGGTATCGAAATAGAAAAACTCCTGAAACAAGCCGGTGTTCCTGAAGATATTTTTCATATAGCAATTGGAGCGAGGGAGGTTGGAGAATTATTATTGGACCTGCCATTTGACGGCTACTTTTTCACAGGCTCATATAAAACAGGAAAATACATTTACGAAAAAGTAGCTCCCAAAATGGTGCCGTGCCAATGCGAGTTGGGTGGTAAAGATCCATTGTATGTGGCAGATGATGTTAACAGATATAAAATCAGTTGCCGCCGCTACCGCGGATGGCGCATTTTATAACAACGGGCAAAGCTGTTGCTCGGTTGAAAGAATATATGTGCAGGAAAATGTTTATGATGAATATGTTGAAGAATTTGTAAAAGAAGTGCGGTCATGGAAAAGCGGAATGCCAACTGATGACGGAATTTATTTAGGCCCGTTAACAAGAAGTGATCAGCTTCACGTTTTGGCACACCAGGTTAATGATGCTTTGCAAAAAGGTGCAACTGTTTTGACAGGAGGAAATCGCATGGATAAAAAAGGCTATTTCTTTGAACCTACAGTTCTTGCAAACGTGAATCATGATATGCTGGTAATGAAAGATGAATCCTTTGGGCCGGTTATCGGAATCGAAAAAGTTATTAATGATGAAGAGGCTATCCAATTGATGCAGGACACTGACTACGGATTAACGGCCTCTGTTTACAGTTCTGATAAAACAAGAGCAGAAAATATTTTAAAACAATTAGATACCGGCAGCGGGTATTGGAATTGCTGTGATCGGGTGAGTGCTGCACTTCCCTGGAGCGGAAGAAAACATTCTGGCTTTGGAGTTACACTTTCGCATGCAGGATTACGTGCTTTTACCAGGCCTAAAGCATTTCATTTTCGAAGCTGAATCAAGCGGAATGTTACATTCCAAACAACCCTTTATTTAAAAGTTGCAATGTCTTTTCTTTATTTTCTCTTGAAACAAGAATGGAGATATTATGCTGGCTTCCGCCATAGCTTACCATACGTACGGGAATGCCAGATAAGGTAGTGAAAACTTTTGCAAGAACATCCTGTGTTTTAGTAATCTGGTTGCCCACGATTGAAACGATCGTTTGGTCTGTATCTACTTCAATGGTTCCGTACAATTCAAGCTCTTTAATAATTTCGCTTAGGTAAGCATCGTTATCAATAGTAAGTGAAACAGCAACTTCCGATGTTGTTACCATATCAATAGCCGTCTGGTACTTTTCAAATACTTCAAATATTTTCCTTAAAAAGCCATACGCAAGAAGCATCCGGCTGCTTTTGATTTTAATAGCAGTGATAAAATCTTTTGCGGCAACGGCCTTTACACCTACGCTTCCGGCTTCGCTCACAATAAGAGTTCCAGGAGCTTCGGGGTGCATGGTGTTCAATAATCGTACTGGAAAATTAAAATATTGTGCAGGCCATATACTGGCAGGATGTAAAATTTTCGCACCGAAATAAGCAAGCTCTGCGGCCTCATCAAAACTTAGCCTGCTAACTGGCTTCGTTTTTTCCACAATCCTTGGATCATTGTTATGCATGCCATCTATATCAGTCCATATTTCACAAACTGTTGCGCTAATCGCGCCGGCAATCAGGGAGGCAGTATAGTCGCTGCCGCCACGCTTTAGGTTATCGACTTCACCTTTTGCATTACGGCAAATATATCCCTGCGTAAGAAAAAGAGTCGCGTCTTTATGTTTCTTTAAAATTTGCGATAGCTTAACCTTTATACTTCCCACCTGCGGCTCGCCGGAAGAATCAATCGTCATAAAATCCAATGCAGGAAGCCAGGTATGCTTAATCTTTTTCTCTTCAAGAAAAACACTGAAAAGCTTTGTGCTGAGCAATTCTCCCTGTGCAAGAATGTCTTTATTTAAAGCTTCACTATAAGATATCTTTAAAATAATGTTCAAAAATTCAAAATGCTCCGCAAGAATATTTTTTGCTTTAGCATAACCTTCTTCACTTTTTACAAGTTGAATTATAAAGTTCTGATAGTGCAATTCAAGAGCATCGATCCGCTGCTTTGCGGAAACTCTGTCGCCCTTGCTAAGCGATTGGCTTATTTCAGTGAGAGAATTGGTTGTACCACTTAAAGCACTAAGCACTACAATTTTGGGCTCATCGTCTTTGGTGATAAGTTTAGAAATCTCGTTCATTCTTTCAGGCTTGCCAACACTGGTGCCTCCAAACTTCATTACTTTCATTTCTTCTTCCTCCGATATTTTTATTGATTAGAGCTGCAAATGTAATATATAGCGGGAATTTTACCGTTCCGGGCTATTTGCATGCGGACAACTGTAATGATTTCACTTAAAGTATATATCAGGAAAGCTGCTTATTTTAATCTAACTCGGAATCTTTCACCTAATTTTTCAAGGTCGTCAACAACAGGTTTTAAGAGTGGAATTCCGTTTTGCATATAATTTTTCTCAAACTCCGCTTCTGGTTCACCGGGCACATATACACGATCTTCTCCTTCAACCGGAACTGAGTTTTTAAACCTGTTGATCCACTTATCCATATGGAATTTAAATTCATCCGCCGGCCTGAAGGCATCAATTCTCATAGCCCCAAAAAAATGCCCGATACCTTCGCCCGGCATATTCTCAGGCATAGGCACATACGCGGGAAATGGCGGTACCCATGGACCATAATTTGCACCGCTAAATACCGCAGAAAATATATCAACTATCGCTCCCAGGGCATAACCCTTATGACTTCCGTGTTCCCTGTCCCCACCCAAAGGCAGTAATGAACCTCCTTGCTTAACTTCATTCGCATTGGTCGATGGCTTGCCTGTTTTCGTTTGCACCCAGCCGATAGGTGCATCTTTATTTTTACGTTGCAGAATTTCAAGCTTCCCGTTCGCTGCAGTAGTTGTTGCAAAATCCGCTACAAACGGTTGTTCACTTCCGGCCGGTATTGCAACTGCGATGGGATTAGTACCCAATAATCTTTCGGATGAAAAAGTAGGAGCTACAAGCGCTGATGCATTGGTCATAGCAATACCCGTCATATCATATTTCAATGCCATCATTGCATGAATGCCTGCTATGCCAAAATGGTTGCTATTCTTCACACTTACCCAGCCGGTGCCCGCCTGCGTCGCTTTGTCAATGGCAACTTTCATAGCATATGGCGCGACTACAAGCCCCAGGCCTTTGTCTCCGTCAACTACTGCTGTCGATGGTGTTTCATGCACGATCTTAATATCAGGATTTGCATTTATTCTCTTTGCTTCCCACAACCTCACATAGCCTGAAAGCCTGGCTATTCCATGGCTATCAACACCCCGTAGATCGGCGGATAATAAAGTGACTGTTGCTGTTTCTGCATCGGCTTCAGAACATCCAATCGCACTAAATATTTTTTTAACAAAAGTATACAAGGTCTCGTAGCTGTATGTTTCGGGCATGCGACAAAAATAAGGCGATGATTTTAGATTTCTGATTTCAGGTTTTAGATTTTAGTTTTGCGTTAATGTGATTACATTGATTATTGATTATCTATATGGGAAGAATATTTGAAGTAAGGAAATCCACCATGTTTGCCAGGTGGGATAAAATGGCAAAGCAATTTACACGCATCGGCAAAGAGATAGACATTGCCGTAAAGCAGGGCGGTCCTGATCCTGATAACAATTCGGCGTTGCGCCGTTGCATTATTAATGCGAAAGCAGTGAACATGCCCAAAGACCGTGTGGAGGCTGCCATTAAACGAGCCATGGGTAAGGATAAGACTGACTACCATGAAGTGTTGTATGAAGGATATGCTCCTCATGGCATTGCATTACTTGTTGAAACTGCTACTGATAATCCAACGCGAACTGTTGCAAACGTCCGTATGCATTTCAACAAGGCTAATGGTTCACTCGGAACCAGCGGCAGCGTGGCTTTTATGTTTAACCACATGGGCGAATTCAAAATAAAAAATGACAATCTTGATATTGAAGAACTTGAACTCGATCTTATAGATTCCGGGCTTGAGGAAATAGGCGAAGACAGCGAAGGAAATATTATTATTCGCACGCCTTTTAATGAATTTGGCCACATGAACAAGGCTTTGGAGGAAAAAGGCATTGAAGTAATAACAGCCGAACTCACACAAATTCCAACCAATACAGTTGAACTTCCCGAAGACCAGGCAGATGAAGTTTTAAAACTTGTTGACCATCTCGAGCAGGACGATGACGTTCAAAAAGTATATCACAACCTGAAGTGATATTGGCTCCATTTTGTCAACGTTGATCAACTTTGTCCGGAAGTATCTTCAGAAACGCCGGTAAACTTTCCCTTTAAATAATATTAGAAGAAGTTAAACTGATGATTACCTCTATACGGACAATTTTTTTTGTCTACTTTTCTGTTTATGTATTTGCTCTCCAAATTGCATCTTAACTTCAAAATGAAATTTCAGCATACAACCAGAAGGTTGTGTTTTTGATCTCTTACTAAATTAATTTACATGCTCTCTTATAAAATTTTTACTCAAAGGTTTTTATTAATACTGGCCGCTATTTTTTCTTTATCTATGGCAAATGCTCAAAAACCAGGTGACGACTACAGTACGCAATGGAAAAAAGTTGATGCGTTTATAGGTAAAGGATTAACCAAATCAGCATTGGAAGAAGTCGATAAGATTTATACTTCTGCAAAAAAGAGCAATAATGATCCGCAGGTAATGAAATCGTTGTTGTTTAAAATAACACTCAATCAAAATATACAGGAAGACGCTTCGGTAAAAAGCATTGATACTATAGAAAAAGAAATTACTACCGCAAAAGAACCGGCAAAATCAATCTTGCAAAGCATAGCGGCGCAGATGTACTGGAATTATTTTCAACAAAATCGCTACAAGCTTTATCAGCGAACCAATACAGTGGATTTCAATAAAACAGATATTGCAACCTGGACGGCTGATGATCTTCATAAAAAAATCGGCGACTTATATCTCGCCTCCATAAGCAATGAAAAGCTTCTGCAGCAAACAAAGCTGGAGCCTTTTGATGCCATCATTATGAAGGGTAATGTGCGTTATCTGCGACCCACTCTTTACGATTTACTGGCACACCGTGCGTTAGATTATTTTAAAAGTGATGAACGTGATATTTCAAGACCTGCTTATGCTTTTGAAATAAAAGACGAGGAGGCCTTCGCGTCGGCGAATGAATTCGTAAAACACAAATTCTCAACAAAAGATTCTGCATCACTTCATCATAGAGCAATCCTTGTTTTGCAAACTCTTTTGGCGTTTCATGAAAATGATACAAAGCCAGACGCATTAATTGATGCTGATATTGAGCGCATCAATTTTATGAACCAATATGGGGTTATGGAAAATAAAGAGGCGCTCTATATTGAAGCACTGAAGCATCTTAGCAAAAAGTATGGCGATAATCCCGCATCTGCGCAAGCCTCGTTTATGATTGCCCAGGAGATATATAACAAAGCCTCGCAGGCGTCAAAACAGGATTCTACTTATCCCTATACTGTAAAGCAGGCAAAGGAAATGCTTGATGTAATTATAAAAAAATTCCCTACAAGCGAAGGCGGTATCAATGCTAAAAATTTGTTTAACCAAATTCTCCATCCTCAGATAAATTTAACCACAGAGAAAGTAAATGTGCCAGGATTGCCATTCAGGACGCTTGTTGCTTATAAAAATTTCAAGACCATTTATTTCCGCGTGATTGAATTGACTCCACAACTTAAAAAAGAGGTTACTAAAAATTATGATAACGACCAGGTATTTCAAACATTAACCACCGTTAAAAGTTTAAAAAACTGGAAGCAGGAATTACCAGTCGCTGATGATTATCTTTCTCATTCAGTGGAAGTAAAAATTGATGCATTACCGGTAGGCGAGTATGTACTGGTCGGTAGCGCGAGCCAGGATTTCAGCCTCAATAAAAATCCGCTTGCTGCACAATATTTTTATGTTTCAGATATAAGCTTTATTAATAGCGGGCTTCAATATTTCGTATTGAATCGCACCTCAGGACAGCCTTTGGCCGGAGCAAAAGTGCAGGTATGGAACCAGCAATACGATTATAATAGCCGTGAAAATAAATTAATAAAGAAAGAATTGTTGACAACTGATAAGAATGGCTTTTTAAAATTGAGTGATCCCAAAAAAGATGAAAACAGGAATATAAGGCTTGAGATTAATTATAAAAAAGATCGCTTGTTTTTAGACGACCAGCAATACATTTATAACAACGATAGAAATTCTACTGATGATGATTATGACGATCAGAAAGATTATGATGCAGACAATGCAAAAGTTTTTTTATTTACTGACAGAAGTATTTACCGCCCGGGGCAATTGGTTTATTTCAAAGGAATCGGAGTTACAAAAAACTGGAAAACTAAAAAGCCTATTTTGCTTCAATCGAAAGATTCAATCACCGTTGTTTTAAATGATGCCAACAGCCAGAAAGTTGATTCCATAAAAGTGGTGTTGAACGAATTCGGCTCTTTCAACGGAAAATTTCGTTTGCCTGAAAATAAATTGAATGGTGAATTTGAAATTGAAATTGATGATCTTGAAAATTCATCGGTTTCATTCTCCGTTGAAGAGTATAAGCGACCAAAATTTTATACCGAATTTGATACATTAAAAGGAAGTTATAAAGTAAATGATACCGTAACCATAACAGGATTTTCCAAAGCTTATGCAGGTAATAATATTGATGGCGCCAACGTAAAATATCGTGTAACAAGAGTAGCCCGTTTTCTTTATCCATGGATGTTCTGGAAAATCCCTTTCCCTCAAACACGGCCACTTGAAATTACCAACGGAGAAATCACAACTGATGCCGATGGAAAGTTTACAATAAAATTTGCGGCCATTCCTGACCTTACATTGGATAAAAAAACAGAGCCCGTTTTTGATTATAAAGTGGAAGCCGATGTTACGGATATAAATGGCGAAACAAGAAGCGGCGACATTACCGTACCGATTGGTTACAAAGCATTGAATTTGCAAATCGTATTGCCACAAGGCGATGTTGTAAATATTGATAGCTTAAAAAATATTATTGTTACCAGTAAGAATTTAAGCGGCCAGCCCGAGCCTGTAATAGCAGATGTAAAAATTTATAAATTACAAACTCCTGATAGACTGATTCGTGAAAGACTTTGGGAGCAACCTGATAAATTCATTTTAGCAAAAGATGAATTCATTCAATACTTCCCGCATGACGAATATAAAGACGAAACAAAAAAAGAATCATGGATTAAGGGTGAAGTTATTTATGAAAGCAACGACTCAACAAACGATAATTCAAAATTCAAAATTCAAAATTTAAAACTACATCAAGGTTGGTATGTAGTTGAAGTGACTGCAAAAGATAAATATGGCCAGGAAGTAAAAGATGTAAAATATTTCCAGGTTTATGATGAAAAAGCTGATTCATTACCTGCACCTTCTTATATCTGGAACTTTGCTGAAAAAAAATTCTGGAACCTGGAGAAACCGCAAAAATTATTTCATGGTACTTCGGCAGATAATGTTTTTTTAATTGAAGAAATTAAAAAAATAAATAAAAAACTGATAACAAAACCGCAGTAACTCAGATAATAAATGTGACAAGAATTTAATTTTATTTCGTTAAATAACAATAAAAAATACTTTTGATTTTAATATTACAGAAAATGATCGCGGTGGCTTTGGTGTGAATCAATTTTTTGTAAAAGATAATCGCTTTTATGTTTCTTCCAATTACTGTATATGTTCCGTGGAGCAATAAAGATCTAAATATTTCATTTGATACTTATCGTGATAAAACTTTGCCTGGCAGTGAAGAAAAATGGAAAGTAAAAATTACCGGAAATAAAGGAGAAAAAGTTGCTGCAGAAATGCTGGCATCCATGTATGACGCTTCGCTCGATCAGTTTAAACCACATTCATGGAATACTCCTTATGTATGGCCTACCTATTCCGGCTATGTTACATGGCAGCGGTAGTCCAAATTTTATCCTCTGTTCAATCCATCGAAAAATACTGGAATGAACCTTATGTGCAGCAAAAAGAAAAGACTTATGATGCATTAAATTATTTACCAAATAATTTCAACAATAACGTTAATATAAGAATAAGGGGTATTTCTTCAATTGCACAGGGTGCACCGGGTGCAGCGCCTGGAATGGTTCAAAGAGAAGCAGCAGACGCGGAAGTTGTCGTAACGGCTTATGGTGTATCAAAAAAAGCATCGACACCGGTTTACGACAGTTTAGGCAACACCTTAGGCTATAAAGAAACACAAAATGAAAAGCCCTCCGCCACTCGATCAATCCCAAATTCAAATCCGCAAAAACTTCAATGAAACTGCTTTCTTCTTTCCTGAATTAAGAACAGATAAAGATGGCAATATTGAATTCAGCTTTACCATGCCGGAAGCACTTACAAAATGGAAGCTAATGACACTGGCACATACCAAAGACCTTGCAAGTTGTTACGCAACAAAAACGGTGATCACACAAAAAGATCTGATGGTGCAGCCGAATGCTCCACGATTTTTAAGAGAAGGTGATCAAATGGAATTCAGCGCTAAGATTGTAAACCTTGGTGATAAAGAAGTAAGTGGCCAGGCAGATTTCCAATTGCTGAACGCAACCACTATGAACCCTGTAGATAGCAGGTTTAAGAATAATGCTCCTTCAAAAACTTTTAAAGTAGCGGCAGGCCAGAGCACCCTAGTTACATACAGCATTGTTGTTCCGCAAAATTTTAATGATGCTGTCGTTTACAGGATTGTTGCGAAAGCCTCCCTCTCCACTGGTGGAGAGGGCCGGGGTGAGGTTTCTGACGGTGAAGAAGCTCCAATTCCTGTTGTTACGAATCGTATGTTGGTAACAGAAACAATGCCTTTGCCAATGCGTGGTGATGGCACAAAAGATTTTAAGTTTGAAAAACTTATTAATTCCGAAAAGAGTGAAACACTTTCGAATTATGGATTAACAGTTGAATACACGACCAATCCCGCGTGGTATGCCATACAGGCGCTGCCTTATTTAATGGAATATCCATATGAATGTGCGGAACAAACTCTTAACCGGTATTACGCGAATGCTATTGCAACGAGGATCGTTAACTCCTCTCCAAAAATCAAAGCGATTTTTGAGAAATGGAAAACCTTAGATACTGCTGCTTTGATGAGTAATCTTCAAAAGAATGAAGAATTGAAATCTGTTTTGTTGCAGGAAACTCCCTGGGTTTTACAGGCTCAAAATGAAGAACAGCAAAAGAAAAATATCGCCTTGCTTTTTGATGCTGTAAAAATGAGTCTTCAATTAGAATCATCATTAAATAAATTAAGCGACATGCAATCATCCAATGGCGGATTTGTATGGTTCAAAGGAGGCCCTGATAATCGTTACATGACACAATACATAATAACAGGAATTGGCCATCTTAAAAAATTAAATGCACTTCCTTCCATTCAACAAATTGAATTAAAAAGTATTTTGGATAAGGCAATTCCTTATCTCGATAAAATGCTGAAGAAAGATTATGATGATTTGATAAAGTATAAATCAGATCTTAAGAATAATAATCTTTCAACTATTGCGATTCAATACTTATACATGCGCAGCTTCTTCCCCGATTATGCGATCGCGAAGGAAACACAAACTGCGTACAATTATTATCGTGATCAGTCAAAAAAATTCTGGCTCAGCCAAAGTAAGTACATGCAGGCAATGATTGCATTATCACTTGATCGCACTAAAGATGCAACAACAGCGAATGCAATTATTAAATCTTTAAAAGAAAACTCAATCAATAATGAAGAGTTAGGAATGTATTGGAAAGAATGGGACCAGCATGGATATTGGTGGTACCAGGCACCGATTGAATCACAGGCGATGATGATTGAAGCATTTTCAGAAATAGAAAAAGATCCTAAAACAATTGACGATCTAAAAACATGGTTATTAAAAAATAAACAAACCAATAACTGGAAAACAACTAAGGCAACAGCAGAGGCATGTTATGCATTATTGCTTCAAGGAGCCAGACTGGTTGTCCGAAGAAAAAACGGTTACCATAAAATTGGGCAACACAACCATCAATAGCAAAGATGAAAAGCAGGAAGCCGGCACGGGATATTTCAAAAGAAAAATTGATGGAGATAAAGTAAAACCTGAAATGGGAAATATTAATGTAACGGTTTCTTCAAACCAATTAACTAATAAACCAGTTAACCAATCTGCTTCATGGGGCGCTGTCTACTGGCAATATTTTGAAAATCTTGATAAAATAACTTTTTCAGAAACGCCATTGAAGCTTTCAAAAAAATTATTCATTGAAAAAAATACAGATAACGGGCCAGTCTTCAGCCGATAAATGATGGCGATAAAATTCACATTGGTGATAAAATTAAAGTACGCATTGAATTAAGAGTTGATCGTGATATGGAATACGTACACATGAAAGATATGCGTGCCTCCTGCATGGAACCAACGAATGTAATCAGTCAATATAAATACCAGGACGGTCTCGGCTATTATGAAACGACAAAAGATGTAAGTACTAATTTCTTCTTTGGTTATTTAACTAAAGGAACTTACGTGTTCGAATACCCAATGTTTGTAACACACAGTGGAAATTTCAGTAACGGCATTACCACTATTCAATGTATGTATGCTCCTGAATTCACAGCGCATAGCGAGGGAGTAAGAGTGGATGTTGTTAAGTAGGAGAGGTCGTCTCAATAAATAAGGTAGATTCTCTGCTTTCCCGAACAGGCTTATATTTGCAATCCTATAATTTTAAATTAATAAGTTCAAAAAAGCGATGTACAGAACACATACTTGTGGAGAATTAAGAATTAGTGACCTAAATAAAGAAGTTACGCTTGCCGGATGGGTACAAACTATCAGGAAATTTGGCAGCATAACATTTGTTGATCTTCGCGACCGGTATGGCATTACGCAGTTGCTTTTTAATGAGAAACTCACACAGCAAATTGATAATAATCCATTGGGAAGGGAATTTGTAATTGAGGCAAAAGGAAAAGTAAGTGAGCGCAGCAATAAAAATCCAAACATTGCAACCGGCGAGATTGAAATTCTTGTGTCAGAATTTAAAGTGCTGAACAAATCTGCCGTGCCGCCTTTTACCATACAGGATGAAACGGATGGAGGTGATGATCTCCGCATGAAGTATCGCTTTCTTGATCTAAGAAGAAATGCGGTGCGAAAAAATATTGAATTGAGATACGCCGTAAACCGGGCGGCAAGGAATTACCTGCATCAGCAAAATTTTATTGATATTGAAACACCTTTCCTTATTAAGTCTACCCCGGAAGGTGCAAGAGATTTTGTGGTTCCAAGCCGCATGAACCCAGGCGAATTTTATGCACTGCCTCAATCTCCGCAAACGTTCAAACAACTGCTAATGGTGAGCGGTTACGATCGTTATTACCAAATTGTAAAATGCTTTCGTGATGAAGATCTTCGTGCGGACAGGCAACCGGAGTTTACACAAATAGATTGTGAAATGGCTTTTGTAGAACAGGAAGATATTTTGCAAATGTTTGAAGGCCTGGTTAAGTATATTTTCAAAGAAGTAAAAGGAATAGATTATTCAGAAAAGGTGGAGCGAATGACATGGGAGGATGCCATGTGGAATTATGGAAACGATAAACCTGACATCAGGTTTGATATGAAAGTGGCTAACTTAAAAGTAGAAGGCGAAAATAAGTTTGACGGACTGAACAACACAGAGTTCGCTGTATTTAATAATGCTGAAACTATTGTAGCCATTGCCGTTCCGGGCTGCAGCGATTATTCAAGAAAACAAACAGATGAATTAATTGATTGGGTAAAACGGCCGCAGATAGGAATGGGTGGCCTTGCTTTTATTAAGGTGAATACTGATGGCACCTTGAAAAGCAGCTTTGATAAATTTTTTAATGAGGAACAACTAAAATCATTTGCTGAATTTTGTAGTACAAAATCCGGTGATCTTATTTTGATTCTTGCGGGAAAAGAAGAACGTACAAGAAAAGCAATAAGCGATCTGCGGCTATACATGGGCGAAAGATTGGGTTTACGCAAACCTGGAGAATTCAAATTATTATGGGTAACTGATTTCCCATTATTTGAATATGATGAAGAAGGCAACCGCTGGGTAGCACGTCACCACCCGTTTACATCACCAAAGCCGGCGGATATTGAGGTAATGATCAACAACAATCCATTAATAGAAAATGCTGAAAAATACCTTGAACATCCCTATTCTAAAATTAAAGCCAATGCTTATGACATCGTTTTAAATGGCAATGAAATTGGCGGCGGTTCTATAAGGATTTTTCAAAGAGAATTGCAGGAAAAAATGTTTGCAGCATTGGGTATGAGTAAAGAAGAAGCGCAGCATAAATTTGGATTCTTATTGGGCGCATTTGAATATGGTGCTCCTCCTCATGGTGGTATTGCATTTGGCTTTGACAGGCTTTGTGCAATCCTGGGCGGCAGTGAATCTATTCGTGATTTTATTGCCTTTCCAAAGAATAATTCAGGCAGAGATGTGATGATTGATGCACCTTCAACTATTGATGATAAGCAACTGGAGGAATTACAAATTAAATTGAATTTAAAATAGCCTTAGGCGAAAGAAAAAAATTGTAAAAAACATATCTGGTTTGAATAATAATATTTAATAGCAGAGTCGTTTATTCAATATATGAATTGCATAAAATGGCTGCTTTGTACTTTCACTTTACCTAAACAATTTCTTCTGTAATTTGCCGAATTGTTCTATATATGAAAACATACCTGTCATTATTATTTACCTTTTCTGTTTTCTTTTTATCCTGCAGTAAAAATATTGACCAGACCCCCATACCCCCGCCTCCTGATAAGATTGATCCTAAAACAATAATGAACGTGTCTTACGGTAGTAGTTCTCTGCAAGATATGGATGTCTATCTTCCAGCTGACAGATCAACTTCCTCTACCAAGGTTATTGTAATGATACATGGAGGGGCATGGGAAAGCGGCGACAAGGCCGAACTTACGGAATTTGTAGATACACTAAAAAGGCGATTACCTGGCTATGCAATATTTAATATTAATTACCGGCTTTCGCTAAATGGAAGTAATGTTTTTCCTACCCAGGAAAACGATACTAAAGCTGCATTGCAATTCATAGTCGACAATGCTGCCAAGTATCTCATTTCAAAAAAGGTAGTATTGCTTGGTGTCAGTGCAGGAGGGCAACTTGCCCTGTTGCAGGGGTATAAATACAATTCACCCGTTATACCCGAGGCCGTTATTTCATTTTATGGCCCCACCGATTTAACTGCGATGTATAATGATCCCGCGGACGCTCTTATACCTCCGGCTCTTGCAGAAATCGTAGGGAAAACTCCCTTGCAGGATCCGGCCATTTATAGCAGTTCAAGCCCGCTTAATTTTGTATCTTCCGCATCACCACCAACGATATTTTTCCAGGGAGGAATGGATTCCTTGGTTAAGGCATCACAGGCAGTTTCCTTACAATCTAAGTTGCAGTCTGCAGGGGTCGTCAATCAATATGTGTTTTATCCAAATGAAGGCCATGGATGGCTAGGGCCAGATCTCTTTGATTCATTTAATAGAATTCAGGCGTTTCTTTCAGCAAATGTCAAATAGGTTTTTAATATTAAAATGACCGGAATAAAATTACTGCTCGTTTTTCTTTTTAATTTACTTGTGTTGCAATATTGTATTGCACAGTATGAAGCACCTCTTTATACATCTTATACTACTAACGCTGCCAGGGAAAAAATGCATGAACGGCTCATAAAAAATACCATCAACAAAAACCTTTCTTTTCCAGTAAATGATTCAACTGAAGAAAAGTGGCAAGAAGCTTTTGGCGCGATTGAACTGATGCTGTATAAAACGCCTTTCACTACACGAAAGATTAATTACGCTTTTAATAATATTGAATCAAGAAGCATAGATTTTCAAAAAGCTTTGGTAGAATTGGTTTATTCCATGTATCCTCTTGAATTTGCAACGCAGGTCCACCAGCTACTTATCACTACTTCTGATCCAAAATTATTTGCTATCTGTTCGGAATACCTGTTAGCAGACAGGAAAGACCTGGCATTTCGAAACGGTCTATCGCAGATGATCAGTAAAAAATTCGGCGACGAGGCTTCAACTAATCCGGTTTTGTATATGTTGCAATTGCACCTCGCAGAAATAAACAACGGAGATCAATCAATATCCAAACAGAATTTACTGGCGATTTTTAACAGGAACTTTCTTCCCGGTAAAATAGTGATGTATAGTATTCAGCGCAAAAACAGGGATCATCCCGGGCTGGTGATCGTAAGAAATGGCGATGGGAATTTTATAAAAGATAGTACGGGAGAAATTGTGCATATCCCCCAACTAGCAAGAAGCCTCACTAATCTGCCCGGCTACATTTCAAACGGCAACACACCACAGGGCATTTTTCTAATGTATGGCTTCGGCGTTTCTATGAGTAATTTTATAGGTCCAAGTGCGAACGTGCAGATGTCTATGCCTGTTGAGACAAGTATCGCAAAATTTCTTGGAGACAGCTATATTTACGACAGTGTATGGAACGTTGATTATTACAATCGTCTTATTCCAAAACAACTTCGAAATTATTCTCCCTTATATTATTCTTATTATGCCGGGTTGGCGGGTCGCAGTGAGATCATCGCACATGGAACTACTGTGGACCCAGGCTATTATCAAAATCAGCCATATTATCCACTCACTCCGTCGCAAGGTTGCTTATGTACAAAGGAAATTTGGAACGGAAAAAGAATCGAAAGCGATCAGCAAAAGTTGGTAAATACTTTGCTACATGCAGGAGGGGCAAATGGTTATTGCGTTGTAATAGAAATTGATAATAAAGAAGCTCCGGTAAGTATCCGGGATGTGATTCCTTTTTTACCGAAAGGTTGGGATAAATAGTTTTTCATTCAAATGTCTTTGCATCATCCGGCAGTTCTGTCCAGATAATCTAATTTTACTTAAAATTTCAATCTCAAAATTTTAGATGGCTCTACCACCTTTAGCAGAAAGGCTCCGGCCGAAGACTTTGTCAGCGCTCATAGGACAGGAGCACCTGACCGGTGCCGGAAGCATTTTGCAGAACGCCATAAAAAGCGGGCATATACCTTCAATGATTTTATGGGGGCCTCCCGGAGTAGGAAAAACAACCATTGCAAATATTATTGCACATACGCTGAACGTGCCATTCTTCACTTTGAGCGCCATATCATCAGGAGTAAAGGAAGTACGTGAGGTGATAGAACAATCGAAGAAAATAGAAAACGCCATTTTATTCATAGATGAAATCCACCGTTTTAATAAAGGCCAGCAAGATGCTTTATTAGGGGCGGTAGAAAAGGGCATTATTACTTTAATAGGTGCTACAACTGAAAATCCTTCATTTGAGGTAAATAGCGCTTTGCTTAGTCGCTGCCAGGTTTATATTTTAAAGCCACTTGATGAAGAATCACTTATTAGGTTATTAAAACATGCATTAAGAGATGACGAGGTCCTTTCAAGGGGGAAAATTGAATTAAAGGAAACAGAAGCACTCATAAATTTATCAGGCGGCGATGCGAGAAAATTATTAAATCTATTAGAATTGGTCGTAAACCAGTTCCCCTTACCTAAGGCAGGGCGGGTTGGGGGTGAGGTTACTGATGATCTTGTAATACATGTTGCCCAACAAAAGGTCGCGCTTTACGACAAAAAAGGGGAGCAGCATTATGATATTATTTCAGCATTCATAAAATCCATACGCGGCAGTGATCCCAATGCCTCAGTATACTGGCTCGCACGGATGATTGAAGGAGGGGAAGACGTAAAATTTATTGCAAGGCGACTGGTGATTCTTGCAAGTGAAGATATAGGCAACGCTAACCCAACCGCATTGGTATTAGCAACAAATACATTCCAGGCAGTAAACATGATTGGATATCCCGAATCTGCAATTATTTTATCCCAGTGCGTTACTTACCTTGCTTCATCGCCCAAAAGCAATGCAGCAGTCGAAGCTATCGGAAAAGCACAAGCGCTTGTTAAACAGCACGGCGATTTACCTGTTCCACTTTCTATACGTAATGCACCAACAAGGCTTATGAAAAAACTGGATTATGGTAAGGACTATAAGTATGCACATAGCTATGAAAACAATTTTATCCCTATGGAATTTTTACCAGAAGAAATAAAAAATACCATTTTATACAAACCCGGGAAAAATGCACGGGAAGAAGAATTGCGAAAATTTTTAAAAGAAAGGTGGAAAGAAAAATACGGGTATTAAACTTTCAATTATTTTCTGAAAGAATATGATCAATTGGCAATGCAAAAAATTTTCGGAACTGACCCTTGAGGAATTATATAAAATTCTACAAATAAGAAACGAGGTTTTTATTGTGGAGCAAACTTGTGCATACCAGGATTGTGATGAAAAAGACTTTAATTCCTGGCACGTTACAGGATGGAACGAAAACGCATTAATAGCCTATAGCAGAATACTCCCGCCAGGTCTATCATATCCCGATGCTGCATCAATCGGACGTGTCCTTACTTCACCTTCTTTTCGGGGCCAGGATGCAGGTAAGCAATTAATAACTTACTCTCTTAAAAATTTATACAATCTGTTTGGTGAAGTCAAAATAATCATTGGCGCACAACTTTACCTTAAAAGATTTTACGAATCATTTCATTTCGCCCAATGCGGCGACATTTATCTTGAAGATGGTATAGAACATATTCACATGGAGAAGTTCAGCTAAATACCTAAAGTACAATAAACTTTATTGCGTTCCGTTAATGATATATCCCTGTTCGAGAACCAGGGAATAATCATCCCTAATCCGTAGTAACATCAAAATTCTGATGCCCGTATGAAAACAAGTTTACCTACAACATGGCGTATGTGTCTCCTTTTTTCAGCACTATGCTCCCTAATTTCTTCAAAAAGCTTCACACAATCATTGGTTTTTGGCAACGAACAAACAAAAGTAGAAGTTGGCATAAATATCGGGCCGTCATTCTTTTTGGGAGACTTAGGAGGGCATCGCGGTAAGGGGACCACCTTTGTAAAAGATCTTAATCTTCCCTTAACCAAAGTAATGAAAGGCTTGTTTGTAAGTGTGTATCCGAATGAATGGCTGGGTGTAAGAGCGGCTGCGGAGATTGGACAGCTTGAGGGTGAGGATAAAATCATTACAACAAAAGGCGAGGATGAATTGTATAGGAAACAAAGAAACCTGGATTTTAAATCTAACATTACAGAGGCTTATGTTGCCGCTGAGATATTTCCTTTAATGTTGCTGAATGCCTCACATGAGGATTACAAGCCAAGACTTCGCCCTTACGGAGTATTAGGTATAGGTGCTTTTCATTTTAATCCAAGAGGCTCTCTCACCGATGCTAATGGCAATAAAACCTGGTACGCTCTTAAACCATTGCACACCGAGGGTGAAGGATTTCCTGAATACCCGCAAAAACATAATTATAATTTAACCCAATTAAATATACCAATGGGAGCTGGGGTTAAGTATCTTATATCGGATAGAGTAAACTTAAGTTTTGAGGTTTTACTAAGAAAAACATTTACGGATTATATAGATGATGTTAGCACAGAATATATTGACCCGATCTATTTCGATAAATATTTGTCCCCATCTGATGCTGCGATAGCAAAGCAAATTCATGATAAGGTTGTTGGTATAGTTAATCCGTCTCTTACTCGTAATTCTCCCGGCGTACAGCGGGGAAATCCCAAGCAAAACGATTCTTATTTTACATTGTTTTTAAAATTCGGTGTAAGATTAGGTCCCATATATGAGAGCCTTTATAGCAGGAACGCGGTGAGTCACATGAGATGTCCTGCGAGATTTTAAAAAAGTAAAAGAATATTTCGTTAAGAAATAAGGACAAGGTATATAACAAAAGTTATCCCGGAAAACGATGCTTAATCTTATGCAACGTACACCCCTGAAACCACAAATTTTTAACTTCGTTATTATGCTTTGTCTTTTTTTATTTTCTTAGAATTCGAAAGCTCCTCTTTTAAGAAGCCTGCAGTAAAACTTATTTTATTTTTAGCCAGTTCTTCTGGTGTTCCCTCAAATAAAATTTTACCTCCGCCTTCCCCTCCTTCGGGTCCCAGATCAATAATATGATCCGCGATCTTAATAATATCCATATTATGCTCGATCACCAAAACAGTATTGCCCCTGTCAACTAGTTTGTTTAGTACATCTGCAAGATGCTGTATATCCTGGAAATGAAGCCCCGTGGTTGGTTCATCAAGTATGTAAAAAGTTTTCCCGGTATCTCTCTTACTCAATTCAGTTGATAGCTTTACACGTTGTGCCTCGCCGCCGCTAAGTGTAACAGCGCTTTGGCCAAGAGTTATATAACCAAGTCCGACTTCCTGTAACACTTTTATTTTGCGATATATATAAGGTACGTTCTGAAAAAATTCTACGGCTTCATCAACTGTCATTTCAAGTACGTCACTGATGGACTTTCCCTTGTATCTTATTTCAAGCGTTTCCCGGTTATACCTTTTACCATTGCATTTCTCGCAATGTACATACACATCAGGAAGGAAGTTCATTTCTATTACACGCATTCCACCGCCCTCGCATAAATCGCATCTTCCGCTTTTTACATTAAATGAAAAACGTCCTGGCTTATAACCCCTTATCTTGGCCTCAGGAACTTCGGCAAATAAGGTGCGTATATCTGTAAAAAAACCACAATAGGTGGCAGGATTACTGCGGGGTGTACGGCCAATAGGTGACTGATCAATTTCCACAACCTTATCAATATGCTCCAGGCCCTTTACATTTTTATACGGCAAGGGCGTCATTTTACTTTTGTAAGCATGAATGCTTAAAACAGGATAAAGGGTTTCATTTATTAACGTTGATTTCCCGCTTCCACTCACGCCCGTTATGCAAATAAACTTTCCAAGTGGAAAAGAAACATTTACATTTTTTAGATTATTTCCTGACACACCTTTTAAGGTAAGAGTTTGGCCATTGCCTTTTCTTCTTTCAGAGGGGACCGCAATTTGTTTTTCTCCATTGAGATAATCGGAAGTAAGCGTGCTCAATTTTAGAAGATCCTTAGGGTATCCGCTCGCTACAACTTCTCCGCCATGTTTTCCCGCCATGGGGCCTATGTCAATCAAATAATCTGCTGCAAGCATAATATCTTTATCATGCTCCACTACCAGCACGCTATTTCCAATATCTCTTAAATTTTTGAGAGCGCTTATGAGCTGCTGATTATCTCTTTGATGTAATCCAATACTTGGCTCGTCCAGTATATATGTTATTCCCTGTAATTGAGAACCTATTTGAGTGGCAAGCCTTATCCGCTGAGATTCTCCTCCACTAAGGCTTTTAGAAGGACGACTCAAACTTAGATAGGTTAGTCCCACATTCAATAAAAACCCAACGCGTTCTCTTATTTCTTTCAAAATATCTTTTGCAATTAAATTTTGGCGACTCGTTAATCTCTTCTCAATTTCAGAGAACCAATCCTGCAGCTTATTGAGATCAAGGTTACTTAGATCAGCGATATCTTTTTCATCAATTTTAAACCAAAGGCTTTCTTTCTTCAATCTTTTCCCATCACATGCCGAGCAAACCGTCAGTTGCATGAATTTTTCAACCCATGATCTTAAGGAGTCAGTTGTTGTAGATGAGCTAAACCATCTTTTGATCATATTTACCACCCCCTCATAGTCACCGGAGTAAGAATTATTTTCAGAAGTACTAAAACTTTCATCATCAATCTGCATATAATTGTCCCCGGTGTTGTCGGGTACGTCTTCGCTACCGTACAATAAATAGTTCAACGTCTTTTTTGGTAAATCAGCAATTGGCTTGTCCAGGCTAAATTTCATTTTCTTGGCAATAGACTGAACCTGTTTGAAAACATAAGCCTCCCGCTCTTCACCGAGCGGCGCAATTGCTCCATCATTAATGCTAAGGGTGGAATCAGGAATTATGGCATCAAGATCAACCTGATAAACATTGCCGAGTCCTTTACATACAGGGCATGCACCGTATGGCGAGTTGAATGAAAATGTGTTGGGAGAAGGTTCTTCATAAGAAATTCCGGTATCCTCACACATAAGCTGGCGGCTGTATTGAACCTGTTCATTCTTATCATTTAATAATAAAAATAAGAGCCCGTTGCCAAGTTGCAACGCTTTTTGCACGCTTTGGCCCAGCCTCACCTTGTGCTCTTCGGCCACCTGTAGCCTGTCTACCACAAGTTCTATATCGTGAATTTTGTACCTATCGACCTGCATTTTTGGAACAAGGTCTTTAATATCTCCATCCACCCTTACTTTCAGGAACCCCTTTTTTCTTACATCTTCAAAAAGCTCGCGGTAGTGTCCTTTTCTGCCTCTCACTAGTGGCGAGAGGAGGCTTATCTTTTTATCTTTAAATCTGTGCAAAATGTTCTGCAGGATTTCTTCTTCGCTCCACTTCACCATTTTTTTTCCGCTGTTATAGCTATACGCCTCCCCGATACGCGCAAATAATAGCCGGAGAAAATCATACACTTCGGTAACAGTGCCCACTGTACTCCTCGGATTCTTATTCGTTGTTTTTTGCTCAATTGAAATTACTGGCGAGAGCCCCGTTATCTTATCAACATCCGGCCTTTCCATATCTCCCATAAATTGCCGCGCATAGGCCGAGAAACTTTCCATATAGCGTCGCTGGCCTTCTGCATATATAGTATCAAACGCCAGCGAAGATTTTCCGCTTCCGCTAATTCCTGTAATTACTACCAGCTTATTTTTGGGAATTGAAATATCAATATTCTTGAGATTGTGCTCTCTTGCCCCGTACACTTCAATTTTTTCTTCTTCGGTTTCTATAGAAGCGGGGACCTGCTGCTTCACTTTTGCCATAATAGAATACAAAATTAGTATTAAAAAGTTACCCGGATTTTGGAATAAGCAAATTTTAAGAACTACAATAAAAAAAACGTCCCACGCTGTGGGACGCTAAAAGATTAAAAGCTTTAAATGCTACTGTTTACTGAATTTCCTAATGAAATTGTCATCGGTCGTCTGTATTTTCATAAAGTACGTTCCCTTTGCAAGGCGAATCACATCAATGGGTATTGTGTTAACTCCCTGCTGCAGAGTTAGCTGGGTTCTATAAACATCTCTGCCATTTATATCGGTGATGGTTATTTCCCCTGTGCCAGTTCTTTCAACATCAATATCGATCATCAATTTATCTTCAACTGGATTTGGATAAAGAACAAAATTTAGCAGTCCCAAATTTTTGACATTCCTAACGAGGCTATACTTAACCGAATTGTCAATATCAACTATCATTAGCCTGTAATAATTAACTCCTTTGAATGGACTTGGATCACTAAATTGGTAGGTGCGCTGTGTGCTACTATTGCCTGCTGCGGCAATCCGCCCAATTTGAGAAAAGTGAACCCCATCTAAACTGCGCTCAACCGCGAAATATTGAGAATTCAGTTCCTGGGAGGTAGACCAACTTATCGAATTGACTAATCCATTTCTCTTAGCATTAAATGTTAGGAGTGTAACTGGGGTTACTGAAGCGGAAATAATAGTTATATCGTCCAGGCCAAAAGCATTTCCAAAATCGCTCACGCCCTCAAAACCAATTTGAATAGTTTGACCCGCATAAGCCGATAGATCAACTGATTCCATTTTCCAGTCGGGAGTGGTAAAGGCTGCATCGTAGCGTTGAAAACCTTTCAACCGTGTCCATGTAAGACCCTTATCAGTTGATACACTTAAATACATGCTATCAAGGTAAGTACTAAATTGCAGGTCATCATGACTCATATAAAATTCTATGCTATTTGTTCCACCGCTTTTCAGAGTCAAACAATTACTATATAAACGTGAAATTGTTCCAACAGGGAAATCATAGGAATCAAACAAAAAGAAGGCCGAGCCGCCGTGCGGGGACAAAGGCGCGGTTTGGTCTGCATTTGTGTAATCGCCGGTTTGCGTGGACCAGGCTAAGCCAGTTACGACAGTTGAAAAGTAATTGAATACAGGGAATACTCCTTCCGCATCTTCAACCGCCGGAAAAGTAGTGATCGTTTCTGCAGTAATAGTCTGCGTTGCATCCGTATCGTTATTACTTACAGGATCTCCCGCCAATGTTACCGAGGCATCGACATCACTTGTTCCGGGATTATTTAGGTTTACCCCGGTGAAATCAATGCTTTCTGTATTGCCAGGGCTTATCGAGGTGGAATTATTCAAAATAGACATAAATGAATTCGCTCCGCTTACAGTTAAAGTAACAGCCGCCGCTCCTGGAGCTATAGCGGTATTTCCGGCGTTCCTTACAATAACCGAAAAATCCTGAGGGGCACTATAACATGAGATAGCATCGGGGCCTACAATTGTGGTGATACTTGCGTCTATGGCATTTGGCGAAGTATAAAATATTCCAAATGCAGGATGGATATCATTTGAATTGCTGAGCGAATTTGTAGGTATTCCCGATGTGCCGCTAATATATTTTACTGAGTTTGGCACATAATCGGGTATATCTGATGCGATATCGATTCCCCAAACTGTCTCGCCCGTTGCTGGGGCCGATTGAGAATATTCTATAAGCATTTCAAGATTATTTCCCGAATATAGGAATGGCGAGCTTAATAAAAATTTCTTAAACCCCCCTGTATTACCAATAGTGGCGGTTGGGTCACCATCATAAATCAAAGTAGTACTAGCGCTTTCTACCGACCAGTCCATTGCGCTTGCTCCAAAATCTGTCGCGGTTGTATTTTTCAGAAAAATTTTACAATTGACTGTACCGGTAACCATCCCGTAAGTAGCGGAAATAGATACCCTGGGGAAAAAAAGAGAATCGATTGTTGAATTGGCAGACATTCCGCTTAATAGAGTTGCCGGATATATGTAGGCGTGGCGATTCCACGAAATGTTTGTATTTGTGGTAAAAGGGCCATACGTGTTCGTGGAAGAAGCGTATGTTCCGGCTCCGCCATTTGTTCCAATGGCTATATAAGTTTGACTGAAACCAATTTGAAAAAAAAGCAAAAGCAGGATTGGAAAGTAGATTTTTTTCATTACTAAATTTTGAATTTATGGATATTTAAAGATAATAAGATGGAATGGCAAAATAGATCAACTTGAAAAAATATATCTAAATGGCAAAGCGGGCTTTGTCAATGTACTCTTTCCTCAGGTCGTGGATCATATGAATTAGCCTTGGAGGGCTCTTTAACGAAACTTTTGAAAAATTACTTGAAAAAAATAATTTTTTATTTGATGTTTTATCGTAGCTTCATTTTACCTTTAAACCCTTCATTAATCCATTACTCAATTTCAAATACATAATTTGGCATCTTTTTACAATAATTGAAATAGTTCTCCGTTTTATATTGTTGATAACCGTTTCCAATTAAAATAAAATAAGAATTCGGTAATCGTGGATAATTATTTTAATTTAAATTAATTATTACATTTGCCCCTTACCCTCAAAAGTAAAAAAATGAAGAACAAATTGTTCATTCCAATTGCCGCCTTAGCAGTGTTTGCTGTAACAGGTTGTGGAAAATCAGGAAAATCGAAAGGCCCTAAAAACGATTATGGCCAACTCGTCGGCGCCGCTCCCGGTACCCGTTATAGCTTACCTAAGCCCCCCGGTATGGTGTATGTACCACCAGGAACATTCCACATGGGGCCTAGTGATGAAGACGTAAATTATGCATTTACGGCTCGCAACAAGCAAGTATCCATTAGTGGGTTTTGGATGGACGCTACAGAAATCACCAATAATGAATACCGCCAGTTTACCAATTGGGTTCGTGATTCAATTGCAGCTAAGCTTATGGGATTTGTAAAGCAGGGTGCTGATGGTAATGAATACATCGACTGGAAAAAAGCTGCCACTATCAAGTGGAACGATAAAGCAACTATGGAAAAAATAGATGCCATGATCGTTACTCCGGATAACAGAATATTTGGTAAAAAAGAGCTTGATCCTCTGAAAATAGTTTATCATTCAGAAACGTTTGATTTTAAAGAAGCAGCCAAAAGAGAAAATGCAACAGTTCCCCGCGGGAAATTCATTTTGAAATATGATATACCTGTCTATCCTGATTCTTTGTGCTGGGTAAGAGACTTCGCTTATTCATACAATGAACCAATGGCCAAACAATATTTCAGTCATCCAGCCTTTGGAAACTATCCTGTAGTAGGGGTAACATGGAAGCAGGCCACCGCATTTTGCGAATGGAGGACTCAGTATTTAAACTCTTACCTGATTAACAAAAACAGGTCTACAGAATCTCCTTTCAGACTTCCTACAGAAGCACAATGGGAATATGCAGCAAGGGGCGGCAGATCACAATCTCCGTACCCATGGGGCGGCCCTTATTTGAGAAATAAAAAAGGATGCCTGCTTGCCAACTTTAAGCCTGGACGTGGTAACTATCCTGAAGATGGCGGCTTTTATACCGTACGTGCAGATGCTTATTGGCCTAACGATTTCGGACTATATAACATGGCAGGAAACGTTGCTGAATGGACATCATCTCTCTACTATGAAGGAGGCTACAATTTTCAACACGATATGAACCCTGATATTCGTTATAATGCAAAGGATCAGGACCCTCCTCGTATGAAACGCAAAGTTATCCGTGGTGGTAGCTGGAAAGATGTTGGATACTTCCTGCAAACCAGCACGAGAGCTTATGAATACCAGGACACTTCCAAAGCGTATATCGGTTTCCGTTGTGTAATTGATTTACCACCTGTTACCAGTAAAAAGGGTAAAAAATAAATAATAAACTCATAGAATAAACTTTTAAGAAACAACTTACTGCCTGTATTAATATTACTTTAATATAGGCATTGTATTTTATAAACCTGACCAAATCAACCTTTAACAAAACCAATTAAAATTCAATTATCATGCCTCACAGAAAAAGAACCTTTTTAACTCTAATTGACGTATTAGTAAGCGCTGGTGCTGCAGTAATCATATTTGCAGCCTGGGCAAAATTAACTCACCAATCATACGCGGACACTATGCTGACTGTAGGTATGTGGACTGAAACAGCTATCTTCCTGGTATATGCAGGAATCGAATGGGTAAAACCAAAGAAACACGAAGAAGATCTTCAACCGGGCGAAGAAGAAGTACCTGTTGTAAAAGGAAATCCTGCGTTAGCGTCTATGGATAAAATGCTTTTAGAAGCTGATATTACGCCTGTTAATCTAAAGAGACTTGGAGATAACTTCCAAAAATTAGGAACTACAGTTTCCAACATTGGTGAAGTAGGAGATGTTGTAAAATCTACAGGAGAATTTTCTGCGAAGACAAAAGAAGCTACATCTGCACTTGGTATGATGAAAGATGCTTATGTAAATTCTGCAAACACAATGAGTAGCTTCAATAACGCTGCTGACAGTGCGAAAGGTTTTCACGACCAGGTAACAGTTCTTACTAAAAATCTTGGATCCCTCAATACTATTTACGAACTGGAACTTAACGAAAGCAATAACCATCTTAAGACACTTAATAGTTTCTACGGTAAAATGGCGCAGGCGAGCGAAGTTATGATGTCGACTGTAGATGATGCACAGAGTGCTAAAGAGCAAATAGGTGCTTTAGCAAATAATCTTGGTAAGCTAAACCAGGTGTATGGTAATATGCTTAGCGCTATGCAGGGAAGACAATAATTCCATCAATAATCCAATTTAACTAACGAACAAAGTAAAAATAAAAAACCATGGCCCTACCTAGAGAACCGCGGCAGAAGATGATCAACATAATGTACCTGGTGCTCACTGCTATATTAGCACTTAATGTATCTGCCGAGGTGATTAATGCGTTCAAAACTGTAAACACAAGTTTAATGACTTCGAACGCAAATATTACCACTTCAAATAGCACCATTTATAAATCCCTGGAGGAAAAACTTGCAAACCCTCAATCACACGAGAAGGCTTCAATTTGGGAGCCTAGAGCAATGGCTGCAAAAAAGTATTCCGAAGATCTCAGCAATTACATCGAAACCCTTAAGACGGATTTGAAAAAAGGTGCAGATTTAAGAATGAAATGGGACAAAGTAAGAAAAGATAGCGTTGAAGATTATAGAATGGATAACCTCGATGCTTCCACCAGGTTGTTTGAAACAAATGGAAAAGGCAAAGATCTTGAAGCGCGCTTAAAAAAATACAAGGATGATATGCTCGGCATTGACCCTACTATTAAAGCCCAGTTTGAGTCTACTTTTCCGGTAAATGTAGTACCTCCGCCAAGCCAGGATGGGGTTCAGAAAGATTTTACCCAGTCTTTTTTCCACATGACTCCTACAATTGCGGCTTTAACCATGCTTAGTAAGTTTCAAAACAATGTAAAGAACGCCGAAAGCGAAATCGTTACTTATTGCCACAACCAAATAGGAGCTGTTGAAGTTCATATGGACCAGGTTGGTGTATTGGTTGGACAAAATTCTAACTACCTGATGCCTGGACAAGAATTGCAAATTACTGCGGGCGTAGGAGCATATAGTTCTGCTGCGGCCCCCACTATTTCAATTAACGGTAGTAACGTAAATGTTGCTAACGGCCAGGGAACTTATACAACAACTGTAAGTGGCGCAGGTGAGCATACTGTAAATGTTAATGTTTCTTTCAGAGACGAAAATAATAAAGTACAGACCAAGACAATGCCGGTTAAATACACCGTCGGTACTCCAGGTGGAGCAGCAGTAATGCTTGATAAAATGAATGTATTTTATATTGGGGTTGACAATCCTGTTACTATTTCTTCAGGTACCGGATGGGATAAAACTAAAGTCTCAATGGCAGGTGGAAGTTTAGCTTCTGCAGGCGGCCCCGGAAAATATGTTGTTAAAGTAAGCACCGTTGGAAACGCTTCTATAACTGTTAATTCTGATGGAAAGCCAAGTACTTATCCTTTCAGGGTAAAAAGAATTCCTGATCCAGTTCTGAAAGTAGGGCCTACCAGTGGTGGCCGTGTACAATCTGTTGTATTCAAAAATCAACAATTCGTACGTGCCGATTTGGAAAACTTTGACTTTGATGCAAGATTTAGCGTTGTTAGCGCAACTGTATATTTTTCTGGCGCTAATTTCCCAAGTGTACAATCAGCAGCTATTTCAGGCGGTAACCTTAGCGCTCTTTCAGGTCAGTTACAAAAATGCATCCCGGGAACTTCAGTTACCTTTGACAATGTAAAAGTCGAAGGACCTGACCATGTGGTACGTTCTATTCCTGGACCGGGTTTCATATTATATTAAAAGAATAAATAAAATGGTTATGAAAAAGATAATTGGAAAATGTTTAATGCTGGCACTATGTTTTGCCATGGTTGGCAATGTTGCGGAAGCACAGGCGAAAAAGAAGAAGCCTGCTCCACGTACCGTGAAAAAACGTACAACCGCTAAGAAAACGACCAACTCGAAAACTAAGGCAAGCATTAAGCCGGCTGTAGCAGCGGACACCGCTGTAGTCATAGCGCCACTTAAGATCGACAGCCTTCCAATCCAGGTAGTGAAGAAATCGTTGCGGCCAGATGATGCGATCGAGCGTAATCTCGTAACAGAGAGAACTCCTCTCCCTTATGAAAACTTACGCGAGGACGATGCAGTTTACAGGCAAAAGATATGGAGAGAGATAGATACGCGTGAAAAAATGAATCTCCCTTTCCGGTATTCAGCAAATGATAATAATGGTAACCAGCGCTTTATTTCAATATTGTTCAAGGCAATTCAGGATGGGCCAGATAATAATGGCGTAACTGTATTCAGCCCAGTGGATGACCGTTTCACAACTCCGATGACAGTTGGAGAAGTTGCCAAGGCAGTATCGGGAGGCAGTATTTCAGTGCCTATTTATGATTCCCTTGGAAATGTAACAGGGTATAAAGAAACAGTGGCTGAAGTAAACCTTGATTCTTTCTATAAATTTCGTATTAAAGAAGAAGTAATTTTTGATAAAGAAAGCTCGAGGTTATTTTGGAGAATATTAGGGATAGCACCAGTTAAAAATGTTATTACTTCTCAGGGCCTGGACCTTGGTGAAACTGAATTGTTTTGGGTGTATTACCCTGACATGAGGCCAATATTTGCAAAGTATGAAGTTTATAATTCAAAAAATTATGGCGCACGTATGAGTTGGGAAGAGCTGTTTGAAAGCCGTATGTTCTACGGAAGAATTATCAAAAGCACATTAGATAATCCATACAATCAATATCTTTCCCAGCAGTTGGGTTTAAAAGACAGTCGTATTTTGCAATTGCTCGAAGGCGAAAACATAAAAGAAAAAATATTTAATTACGAACAGAATTTGTGGAGTTACTAACCTGACACATCTGTGTAATTTGAGAGGGCTGTTACAAATCAATTTTGTGACAGCCTTTTTTCATTTTAATACTTTTCAAAAAAATATTAACAATAAGCCAAGGATAGAGAAATGGTACAAGCGCCCTTCGAAGGCTTGCAAAATTTTCATACAAGGCTATTTTCGCGGCAAAACATCACAGTAAAAACAATTGCAAAGACATTGTGTTAATATGTAATAAAAAAAGTATGAAGCAGAAAAACACAATTCTGGTTATTTTAAATTCAGTTTCCCTGCTTGTTATGTTGTGTGCAAACTATGCAAGCAATGCGGGCGTTTTTTCAAAATTCATTGTTGCAGATATCAGCCACAAATATGATACACTATTTGCTCCGGCAGGGTATGCTTTCATAATCTGGGGCTTTTTATTTTTACTTGCAATAGCTTTTGTTGTTTATCAGTGGTTTCAATTAAAAAAAGGTGATCCCGGGCAATACATAGAGCAAACAGGAATTTGGTTTACGGTTGGGAATATTGCAAACTCTTTCTGGTTATATTTCTGGACGAATGAAATGATAGGATGGTCGGTTGTACTAATTCTGTTGCTTTTGCTAAGTCTCATCATATTAACAGTCAGGCTTCGCCTTGAACTTGACGATAAGCCCGTAAGCATTATCCTTTTTGTATGGTGGCCTATCACATTTTATTTGGGCTGGATAATGGTAGCAACTATAGCATGCATTGCCTCATGGCTAATCTCCCTGAGCTTGGCAAGCTATGGCATTTCCGAAAGTGCCTGGACTCTCGTTCTAATACTAATTGCCTGTGCCCTTTATCTGATTTTAATTTTCAAAAGAAATATGCGTGAAGCAGCTCTTGTGGGAGCGTGGGCTTTTATAGCTATTGCTTTTCGTCAATGGAGTGAACACGGTAACATCGCTACGGCTGCTTTCATAGCTGCAATAATTCTATTGGTAGCAAGTGCTTTTCATGGATATAAAAACAGAGGCTATAATATAATTGCAAAATTAAAAAAGCATGAATGGTAATATTGCTCCGCCGGACCCACCTAACTCTATAAAAAAAGCCGGGCTGTGATTTTCACAGCCCGGCTTGTATTTTTTATCTATTTCCTATTTCGAATTGAAAGTAACGGACGTTATTCCTCCCGTTATTGGTTGAGTAGGTTTGTATACAATGAATAACGTATGGAATTTTCCATCGGCCACAGGTTCAAGTTTAATATTGGCAAGCCCAAACTGCTGTCCTTTAGGAGCTACAGGGACGTTTCCTGAACCTAACAATTTTCCATCAGCATCATCCAGGTGAATTTCAAAATCTATAGTTTTAGATGGTGGAGTCTGCCATCCGGCGGTAAGACTTAATGAATTTACGCCGGTAAGATCAATACTATCTACCGCGATCCAGCCTTCAACGGCAGGGAAAATCATTACATTATTACCATTATATTTGAATGGATTAAATCCTTTCGCTTTCTCAGTTCCGGAAAATGTTATTGTATTACTTCTTAAAGCAACAGAGTTACTTCCCGTCAAGGCTTTAATATTGTTTCCGCCTTTATCAGTATAGCTCGCAGACAGCACCATTACTGTACCTGGCTTTTGAGTCGCGGGTGGCACGATAGATCCCGATGCAGGCAATGATTTCTTAGTTGCGGCAGGAGCTGCCAACGATAATATCCAGCTTACCATTTGATGCACATCGCTTTCAGAAAGTGTAGGATGCGCTGCCATAGCTACATCTCCCCATACGCCGCTACCACCTTTAATGATCTTTTGGGTAAGCGTACTCATGGCACCGGGCTGTTTACTATATCGCTGAGCCACCTGTATAAAGGCTGGTCCAATAGATTTTTCTTCTTCCTTATGACAACTCTTACAGTCAAGCGAAAATACAAGGCTTCTACCGCCAATATTTGCTTGCCCTTGCTGATGCCCCATGGAGGCAGCAGCCTTATCATATCCTTCAACATAATCAACTGAGACAAATAAATTGGCCGGATCGATTTTAGCGGTATCGTGACTGTCAGTTACTTTTACATCATACTTAACTGGTATTCCGGGCATATAAAACGATTTATTCCCACCGGTGACATCTATAACGACCTGCGGCGCCTCGTTTCCTGCATATACATAAACTGAAGTGCTTTTCGAAGAAGATCCTTTGTCATCTTTTGCTTCCACAGAAATGGGATAATCCCCCGCGGTATTAAATGTGTACTCTAACTCTGGCGAAGTTGTTTCTTTCGTAACGCCATTTCCAAGATTCCACAGGTAGGTTATTTTATCATTTTCAAGATCTTTCGCAGTGGCGGTAGCCTTTATGGTAAATGGTAATATACCGGAAGTTTTATCGACGTTAATTGCACTCACTTCCGGTGGACGGTTACCTCCGTTAAAGTCAATTCTCGAAAGGCCAGCATCAGGGTTTTTCGTAAACCAACCAGTGCCGTATTCCAGCAGGTATAACTTACCATCCGGTCCTACCTCCATATCAATCAGGTTATTTAGCTTAATACTGCCAAAGAAAGGTTCCATTTTATCGAAGTCACCGTTTGGCTGCATAGTTACCGCTTTTATCCATCCCCTGATCCAATCATAAATGATCAATTTGCCATTATAATAATCCGGAAGACGGGTTTCTTTTGGATACATATCAGTATAATAAACCGGCCCCGCCATCGCGTTTCTGCCTCCTGTACCCACCTGCGGGAAATCAGGCGAAGCAGCATAAGGGTACCATATAAATGCAGGTTGTGCCGGCGGTAATTCTCTAAGGCCCGTATTGTTTCTCGAATCATTTATCGGATGGTTTGGATCAAATGCAGCCCCACTTTGGCCTGTAGCATAATTATACTCACGGTATGGATAATTGTTTCCGACAAACAACGGCCAGCCAAAAAAACCAGCTTTGCGTGCCTGGTTTACTTCATCATACCCGCGAGGGCCGCGGGTAGCAAGACTATCATTGTTTGCATCAGGGCCTACCTCGCCCCAATATAAATTGCTGTTTTTTTGATCAACACTAATGCGGTAAGGATTGCGATCTCCCATCACATAAATTTCGGGCCTGGTTTTATCCGTGCCTTTTGGAAACAGGTTTCCGGTTGGAATGTCATAGCTGCCATCGTCGTTTACTTTTATCCGCATAATTTTTCCGCGAAGATCATTGGTATTGCCTGCGGATCTTCTCGCATCATATTGCTGGTGGCCGGGCTCATCATTTAACGGAGCAAACCCATGATTGACGTACCTGGCTCCGGGCTCATCAAATGGAGTAGAGTTATCACCCGCCGAAAAATATAATAGTTTATCTGGCCCAAATGCAATGGAACCGCCGGTATGGCAACAAATTTCACGTTGCGACTTTACTTCAAGAATTACCTTTTCAGTAGCCTTATCAAGTGTATCGTTGACAAACGTAAATCGCGATAAACGATTTACTGACGTGTCGGCCGGGCTATAATAAATATAAACCCAATGATTTTTTGCAAAGTCAGGATCTTTTGAAAGTCCCAGCATTCCTTCCTCGGCGTTTACACCCGGTGTATGCAGTGTTTTATAATATACATCAAAGAAGCCGACCTGCTTTACTTTTTTAGTATCGTGCTTATACAGCATAATTTCTCCACGCCGCTGTATCACCATAATATCAAAATTTGGCAGAATGGTCATTTCTGTAGGTTCAAAAAACTCTCCTTCAACCAGCATTGTCTTGGTAAACCGGTTATCTTCAGGCGGTATCTGCGATGTAGCTTTTGAATAATCGAGTTCTTTATTATCCCCTATTGCATATTCAATTCCACCCAATATGTGTTTTAGATAAAGGGGTTCGGAGAAGGATTCTTTTGTGTGCCCGAGATTGGTATAAAAGGCACGTCCACCGTCATAATCATGATACCAGGCCATCGGATGATTGTCGCCATTTACACCACCATGATAACTTTTCTCATCAATATCCAATACCACATGAATGTCCTTACTTATTTTTTTAAAACTGTAAAATTCGTCGGTCCTTTTCCATTCTTTTGGTAGATCTTGTGTTGCTTTACTATTTGCATCAACAACACGCAATACTCCCGGCTGCACATTTGGAAAGGTATCGTTGATGCCGGGATGGCTTAGAAAATAAGCTCCGACCAGGCGGCCATACCAACCCCAATCGTATTCACAATCTGCCGCGGCATGTATACCCATGTAACCTCCACCAGCTTGTATGTATCTTTCGAATGCAGCTTCCTGCCTGCTATCCAACACATCACCCGTTGTGCTAAGGAACACTACCGCTGCATATTTCTTTAAAGTATCGTCATTAAACATGTCAGCATTGGTGGTCGTATCCACATCAAATTTATTTTCACTACCCAGCTTTTCAATCGCAACATTACCATCTGCAATAGACTCGTGGTGATACCCGGATGTTTTACTGAAAACCAAAATTCTGGGATTGCCGGAACGTTTATTCGAACAGGAAAAACTTATAACGATAATCGAGAAAAAAGCAAGCAATTTAATAACGACATTAGAATGGTTCATGTGAGTTTTTAATTTATTAGTATCAAAAATATTTGTTTTAGCTTATTATATGATCATTTAAAAAGGTGACGGGCTTATGCATGTCCACCCCCCATCAATTACTAAACTTTGCCCCGTTATATGTCTTGATTTTTCGGACACAAGAAATAAAGCCGCATTGGCAATATCAGCTACATTGGCCGGGCACCCCATAGGCGTTATAGACGACCAAATCGTTTCATAGCCGGGATCATCCAAAGTCCTCTCTGTGAGAGTAGCTCCAGGAGCAATAGTATTTACGTTGATCTTAAATTCGGAAATTTCAATAACCAAATTCTTAGCAAGCATTTCCAAAGCCGCTTTAGTCATACCGTACGCAGCAAGATTCTTGTGAGCCTGGTGTCCCGTTACGGAGGATGTAAATAATAATGAACCGCCATTTTTTTGCAGTTTCATTTGGTTGGCCGCAGCCTGAGCAAGAAAAAATGTTCCTCCCAGGTTAACCTGCAAAACCCTGAAAAAAGATTCAGGGGTATAAGTAAAAAAATTTCCAAATAATGTTATACCTGCATTGGCGATAACAATATCGAGTCTTCCAAATTGCTCGACCGCAGTTGCTACAAGGTGGCTGATAAAAGTCGTATCGCCGGCATCGCCGGCAATCGCTATACATTTACAGGCTGTATTCTTCGTTATCTTTTCAACAGCCTGATTGGCAAGCATTTCATCGACATCATTTAATACGACTTGTGCCCCTTCTTCTGCGAGATTTCTGCATATTTCAAAACCAATACCTTGCCCCGCACCAGTTACGATGGCAACTTTATCTACAAAGCTCATATCAATCGTTTCATTTTATTTAACGCCACTCTTTAAAACTTCAATGTCGGAAAATTATCTTTAAAACAAGCAAATCTTCATTACCTGATTAGGTTTTTTATTTTTATTTATACACACGACAAAAAGTTATGTATAAATGATCACCATCCATTTTTACATAAACTTAAAGAATTTGTATTTGCAAATGGCTGTAAAGAATAAATATTTCTTGATGAGATAGCCGGATCAGGTCAACATGGTAGCAATTTTACATCTGAATGACAAGGGAGTAAAAGTTAAATACCTTTGAAAGGATTGAGTCAATTGACAAATTTTTAGAAATAAGAAATAAAATAAAATGTTGAATAACCTCCGAATTTGGATCTCAAAGAGATATCAAAAAATAATTAACAGCATAGCATTTTATCCTGCGCTCATCGCTTTTTCATTTCTTATTTTATCTTACTTGCTTATCGCTTTCGACTTTTCTGATGTCGGCAAGCAAATAAAATCCCAGCTACATTGGCTAAGCTTGAAAGATGCTTCCACAGCACGCAGTATTATCTCTTCCATCGCAAGCGGAATTATTTCACTTACGGTTTTTAGTTTCTCGATGGTGATGATAATACTTAATCAGACGGCATCTCAAATGAGCAATAGAATCCTGGATAAGTTGATAGGAAACCGTTTTCAGCAGATTGTTCTGGGTGTTTATATAGGCACCATCGTCTTCGCACTTTTTTTATTAAGTACCATTCGTGATCTTGATTCAGGAATTTCTGTTCCTGCATTAAGCACATATCTTTTGATCCTACTCACTATAGTAGATATTTTTCTTTTTATCTACTTTCTTCATTTTATTACCCAATCAGTAAAATATGAAGTAATTATCCAAAAGATTTATAGCGAGACTAAGTCAAAAATGGAAGATCATTGCCTTTTGAAAGAAGAAGCAAAAAAAGATGCACTCCCGGATAGTGAATTTTTTGTAAATGCAAATTCTTCGGGCGTGTATGAAGGCTTTAATAAACCTGCCATGTTACAGCTTTGCAGCAAAAACGACTGCGCCTTACAGGTCTTGAAACCTCCCGGAACTTTTGTTTATAGCAATACGCCTCTCGTAAGAATTTCAAAAAAAATAGAAGACGAAGCAGTTACCGAAATTGCAAATTCACTATACATACACGACAACGAATCGATAGATAATAATTTCTTTTATGGCTTCAGGCAATTAATGGAAGTAGCCATAAAAGCCTTGAGTCCCGGCATTAACGACCCGGGAACTGCTGTTCAATGTCTTCGGGCTTTGTCAAAATTATTTATTTTCAGAATGAATAATTTTCCTGCCGGCCAGGTAAAAAGTAAAGAAGGCCAGGTAAGAATAATCGTTGAAGAGATCACTCCCGAGGATATGTTCTCCATTTGTTTTTTACCAATATGGAAGTATGGCAAAGACGATCTTATGATCCAAAGCGAGCTCTTAGAAATATTAACCCATCTCCGTTTGTTCACTAATATTCCCATCGTGAATAAGTTATATGACCAGGTAGCATTTGCTATCAAAAATGAAGAGCTCCATTATTCATCGTTATAGGTAAGATTTAATAAAACTTTTGTTTCTTCACTATAAAAAATGACTGGAGCAAAAATCATAAATGGCTATCCCTTTATCAAGCATAAACGAAAAAAATTCTCCGAAAAAGAAAGTCTTGCAAAGTCAGAGCAATTTTTAAACGACATGCGGAAGCGCAGAAGTGTACGCTATTTTAGCAATAAACCAGTTTCAAGAGAGCTTATTCATAACATACTTTCTGTGGCCAACAGCGCACCATCGGGTGCGAATAAACAACCGTGGACCTTTTGTGCGGTGCAGGATCTTGCTCTTAAAAAACAAATACGCGAAGCTGCAGAAAAAGAAGAATATAAAAGTTATAATGGAAGGATGCCCGCTGAATGGTTAAAAGACCTGGCTCCTCTTCAAACCGATTGGAAGAAACCATTTCTCGAAATTGCCCCATGGCTCATAATAGTTTTTAAGAAATTGTACGAAACAGAAAGTGACGGTCAAAAGAGAAATAACTATTATGTTTTGGAAAGTACCGGTATAGCAACCGGCTTTTTAATTACTGCCATCCATAACGCCAGACTTGTAACATTAACGCATACCCCAAGTCCTATGAATTTTTTATCAAAACTTCTCAACCGCCCGGAAAATGAAAAACCTTTTTTACTGTTACCTGTGGGGTATGCCGCAGACGAATGTTGGGTTCCGGAATTAAAAAAGAAAACAACAGATGAGGTGAGTGTTTTTTATTAATGCAATCATAAAAAGAATATATCGAATTAATTTACTCTTCGCTCATATAGTTCTCCTTCACTATGCAAATTACAAACGTCAGCAAGTCGGGCAACAAACAAATGGTACTTCTGTTAATGGTGAAGTTCGAAGTATCCTAAAATTGCCTAAATTCCCTGATAAGGGTATATCATTTATTTGAGCGGCAGCATCTGGTGCATCTCCTGCTGCAAAGGCAGAAGAAGACATATTCATCATTTTTGATAATGGCGAATCATTGGTATGTGTGCTGAATATTGCGCCTCCCACAACTCCCGGCTGTGGCCTGTTAAACCTATTAATGTGCTCCCGTATGTTAGTAATATTCCCAAAAATTTCTACCACAAGCACGCTTAACAAGGAGTCCTCAGGCAATCCGAGCATTAGCAGATACTGGGCGATTTCTGTATTCGTCCAATAACCCATTGCCGTCTTTGGCGCATCGTTAAATATAGCGATCCCGGCTGCTTTTATTAATGAAGCTTCATTAAAATTAAATTTTGAGGTATCTATATTCGACAACTGAATTCCCGATTTAGATTGCAGCGATTCATTGAAAATATTTGTTCTCGTCGTCTCGTCGAGTACCAGCATTTTTTCTTTCACGATAAAATTTCTCTTCCACGTCATCAATTTTTCATCCAGCAAAATATTACGATAGTCAAGGTCGTCAGCCCGTTTCACCTGGGCATACAACAGCGCATACAAACTTGTTCTTGGTGGATCACTGGTAACATTTTTGCCATTCCAAACAGCCTGTGCATAAGGCGCGTTTACATACAAAAGTTTATCATCCCTGTTTACATTGCACAATAATGTGGGTGCAGGATGTTGCATACCGGTAATTCGCAGGGGTCGTCCAAATCTGCCCTGCGCAGTACTCCACAGATTGTCGTCTCTATCACTCCAATGCCCGTGGCCAATTCTGAATTCATAAGTAAAAAATCCAAACAACTCATCGCTTTCAGGATTTAAGCCGGGAGGCAATGGAAGAAGGTAATGTATATTATCATCTTCATTCGCTTTCTCCATAGGTTGCATGGCGCTAAGGCCCGCCAGATCATCACTCTGATTAGGAGTAATCGTTCTTATGTACTCAGTATCTATTGGCAGGTGCGGCTCCTCTGGCGCAGCCCACATTTCAGGATCGTTGTTGGAGATTAGTTGATCGGGCGCATAAGCCAACATCCGACAGAATAAAGTGTCATTAGCATCTAATACGGCCTCTTCCAGTTCTATCCATAAATACCGTTGACGCGGTTCAGTGGCGCTATATTTTTCATTTCTAATGTAGGGAGAGAAAGCAATTCCCACGCTTGATATCCTGGGCACTTGTGCCGGAATAATAGTTGTTGGCAATAACAAGGGTTCTATTTGGGTATTATCAACATTACCGATTGCATGGCTGGGTTTGAAAGAAGGTGTAATAAAATATTGAACCTCTATTTCGTCGGGAAATTTCAGTTGTCCGTCTGACTTTTTGAGACCGGTTTTTGGTTCAATGGCGTCAATAAAAATTATGGTAGAAGATGAACGGTCAACAAAGCCAAACGTATCTGCCTGCAATGATTCAAATGATGCACTATGCTTCATTTCAATATCGCCGAGCACTTCAAGTTGTTCCATATCTGCATCGTCGTCATGCCTGAATTTTTTATTTCTGCCAATTGTGAAAGCTACGTCTTCAAGTGCATCCCAGCTCCAGTCGCGATTCACATGGTAAACGATGCAACCAAGCCAATGATTAGAAAGATCAGATTTTGATGCAAAGGTTATGCTGCTTTGATCGGGAGATAAACTATGTCTTATTTTACTGCTGCAACCAAAAATAATACGCTCTCCTTTTTTGCCAGTTAAGGTCAGGCCTTTTGATTTTACACCTAATTCCTGGGCGAGGCGTTGCACCATATCAGGCTGCGGCGCAAGCTGTTCTTTCTGAAAAAAGAGCCACTTAAAAGTGCCATCGTTTAATACAACCGGATCGGGCTGCAGGTAAATGGCCTGAACAATTGGAACATTTGCTTTGGGTAATAACAAATTAATTTCATCGGTTGATTCTTTGTAAAACCGGAACTGAGTGGTTTTTCCATAACGGGTATCAAGATCATGGTTGGCAGCATTTGTAAAACCAAAGTAAGAACTATCACCTTCACACATGCCACGAAGAGTCACTCTTATTTTTCTTGCAGTTGGCAATATAATTCCATCCATCAAATCAATAGCTGCCTTGTTTATAGTAACGTCATTGAAAGGATCGTCCAGGTCTCCAAGGTTCAATGAGTTTACATCGCGGAATGTTACAGGCACATTTAAAGTATCATCAAAGCCAGCCGGAAACGAACGTGTAGTGGAATAAAGTGTAACATAATTTTCTCTGCCACTATCACTAAGTAAATTGTCGAGGCGCAAGGTTTCTACTTCTACTTTTATTTCCAACTTAGTTACATCCGGATCCGCAATTGCCGGTGTCTTATTATCGCCCTGCGCATTTACAGATTGTATCAACAGGGCTACAGGATCTTGTCCGGCATCCTGGTATTTTCCTGTGAACACTACAGCCGGATAATTTAATAGGGGCCTTTGAATATTAATAGATGGGTTTGCATCAAATTGGCTTTCCCCGGCTACACTGGTCTCGTTGAAAAATTCAACTTTATTTAAAGTAAGATCATCATTTTTTTCAATCCGCAACAATGAAGGAGCTATGTATCTTTTAAAATGGACAGAGGAAGTTGGAGCTGCCGCGATGTTCACCGGTGCTTCATCGATAGGACCGCCACCACTAATATCCATAAGGCGTACCCTAAAACCATACGTATGTCCGTATAGCAACGTTGCATCAACAGGCACCTCATCAAACGCTTTGCCTGCAGGAACCTGCTTTGGCGTTGGATCATCAAGACCAGCAAGCGCCTGGTCATTCTTATATATTAAGACTGCATCGCTGTCTTTTAAAACAAGGCTCTTACCAATCCAATTTGTATAGTACATGGGAAGCCAGTAAGCAGCATTCGTATCATTATCCAATTGTGTCGGAAAGACCTGGTAAGGCAGTTCAATTTGTTCATCGCCGGTATTTCCAATACTGGTTCCCTGGATGCTGTAGACCATTTTGCTTTTCACTTTATTCAGGCTTTGCCAATTGGCTCCCGGCAGATCTTCCTTTACATCTATGCGATAACCAAATACGCCCAAAGGAGCATCCAGCCTTGTTCCAGGCTCTTCAGGATTTTCACTCAACTGGCGAATATACCAGATGAGTATTTGTTCATCGTCCCAGGCAAGACGGATTCCCAAATCTTTCACAGGATGAAATCCATCCTGGGCTTCTTTTAATAAGTTGCCGCTTACAGGTTGTGTGGCGTGAATAATTTTTGCAAAACCGTCGTTATATTCATTTACTTCCTGGAAAATTTTATCCCATTGTCCTTTCGGTTCAGGATCTACAGCATCAGCGGCTTTTCTATATAACACCGGAAACAAAAGCGGCGCAAAAACAGCTCTTACTTCAGCAACAATAAGCTTTGGCATTCTTGCTGCGTATCTTTTTATAAAAGGACCATCCACATCTTCCAGTAATTGTGTTTGTATGGATCCATAATCGGCATTAATAATATCCGCGTAGATGTAACAGCCTTTTTCAAAAAGCGTTGGGTCATCGGCCACTGAAACTTCACAACTATAGATCATGCCGCATGCTTTAGCAAGCATTGGCTGGCGGAGAATATTTGCATACAATTGGCCCCAGCTTACGTCATCAGTATCCTGCCAATTGGGTTTTTTAGTTGCTTCCTTTCTTAAAGCACAATGGTAGCTATCATCAGTAACAGCATTAGGATGGCGTGGCGTGGTAAAATTGAAAGCATTGCGATACGTTTCAGGGAGGTATTTTCTTACACTCACATCTTCTGCAATAATATTATTCGCTTTATCAGAATTAGTCAGGTTAATCCTCCCTGCGAAATCGGTCGCTATAGCCTGGAGAATTGATTTTTTATTTGCTGCCGTATCTACTAATATCGTCTTTTTCACCGGGATTCTTGTCGGTGCAGTTGCATTGCTCAAGGGAAATTCATCAAGTCCACGAATGATTGCTAATTCAAACTCAGGAACTAAATCCGCAAAGGCAATGGCTGAATCATCAGGAGCGGGCAACGTAGTAGGAAACGGTAAAAACGGATCCTGGTTACGAGGTATCAATACAATGTTAAGTGACAAAGTATTTCCATCAAACTTTTGCGGGAATACCATTGTTGAATATCTTCTTTTAGCTTCCATAATCTTTTTATTATGAATTGAATTAATTTTTTAACCTCACCCCAGCCCCTCTCCTAAGGAGAGGTACAAGACTTAACGAGCATTAAGCATTGGTCTTTCAAACTCATTACTCATTCTTTTTAATCATACTTACTATTGGCACCGGCTATCTGCCGGTCTTCACCCCAGGTTTTAGAAAAACTTATATCGATTATTAAGAAAATACTTATGTCAAGCGCAAAGGTTACTTGCGCCGAACAATCCGTTCTTTTCTCAGGAATTCTTCTTACAATAATTCCTTTGGCTTCTATCGTAATTGTAATGCTCACAATTCCACCGAGAATGTCTGCATGGCCCCGGAAATACAATATGGCTGCAACCTTAATAAGCGACGCATCAGCATGCATTTCTGCACCAACCAAAAACGTTACACTTACATTAGCAATAACAGGGAAACCAACCACTATCTGTGCACCAAAGCCAAATTTGAGATCGAGCGTCGGGCCAACTTTCGTATCGGCTCCAATTCTTACATCTACATTGCCAATAGCGAAAATGGTTCCTACACCTAATGAAAAACACATTACCTGCAACCCACCATGAAATTGTATGAAAGCACCAGCCGTTGGCAAAAGCTGCTTCGGATCAGTCGTAACTTTCAAGGCTGCGTCAAAATAAACACCGAGGCTGAGGGAAGCTTCGAGTTTCAGAGGCGTTTGCGGGCTATTGTACAATTCTGCTGTTGGCGGAAAACGAATAAGGCCAATCTCTTTTGTCGCTTCAAATTTATATTCCCACACTTCTCCCGCATTACTCATAGCTACCTTCAACCCTTTATTCAAGGCATCTGCATAATCTCCGGTGCTAAGAGCCGCAAGCATTTCCAGGATCGCAATCACCGGTTTTAATTCATCGCTGAATTCTACTTCCGGCGTAGGAATTCCTCCGCCTCCGCCAATGTCTCCTTCATAGCCGGTTTCTACTCCTTTCTTTGAATTGAAATTTCCTTTAATAGTCATCAATCGTTTCATAGGGCCAAGATCAACTACCATTGCGAGATCGTTCATGCGGCTTTTCCATTGATCGGCCTGGTCGGCGGCAAAGGATTCAACGTTAAAGTCTAATTTGCTGCTATTGGTCGCAGGATTATTTTTCTTACTTGTTTTGTATTCAACATACACCTTTAATACATCCATATTCACAAGTGGTACGTCAAAATCAGGTACATCAAACTGCAACGCTTTGTCTATTCCGCCGGCTCCTTTTTTTAATAAGCTAAGCCCTTGTTGTATCACCTCCTCGCCGGCTTTTTTAGCATCTATTGTTAATAATTCCAGCACTTTTTTACCCCCATCCTTTAATGCATTTTCTGCAAATGCCTGTACGCCTCCGGCATTGAGCATTGGCATAGCCTTACCAAAATTGGTTATAGCATCGCCTATATTTGGAAAGATTCCATTACCCGTCATCATGCGGTATGCATCGGCAAATATGGGTGGAGTTTTACTCAGTAGCTTTAAGGTGTTTAAGCCATAAGAAGGTGTGAGGAAAAGTGCCTTTTGAGTAGTGGTGTTTTGCAGGTATCCAAAATTAATTGTATTGGCTGAGACATTACGTAGAATATCGGCGGGATTTGCAATGCGAAGTAAATTATTAGCAACCGCACTCGGATCAATCACTTTATTCTTTACCCATTTACCAATTCGTATCAAAGGGATAGGCAGCGTGTCTGGCAAAGGTGTTACTTCACCCGTTCCCACATTATGCTGAATCATGCTCCAGCTACCATCTTTTGGCAACGATACATTACCACGTGCTGCTACCACAAAAATGGGATTATTAGATGCATCAAAAGATGTATTCACATCGATAGAATGCAGGCGCATTTGTTGATTACTCTTATTAATATCAATAGTACAATCAACATCCGCCCCGATATTGCCGCCTTGCAAAGTGAGAAGATTAATGAATTGTTGAGCACTTAAAGGTTTACCGGCGGGGGCCAATTGAACATAGCCTAATATTTTTTTAGAAACTACCCTGCCGTTCTTATGGCCTTGTTTTACATTTTCAATTTCTATATCTGCATCGAAATAAACACCTCCACACTTTACAGGTTCATTAAGTGTGCCCCCGGTTGTATTTGTAATTTCCTGTCCGATAACTCCATTCAGGTAAACAGTACCGTTAGGTATTGAATTAGAAGTATTAAACTCTGCAACTGATGGAGCATCTTTAATATTTCTTACATTATATAGACCGCTGATGATTCCCGGATGGAATTCATAAGGAGCATTGACTGTTTTATTAGCATTTGCAATGTCCTTATACGAATATGAGAAATCAAACTTCCCATCACTTTCAGCTTTCCATCCGCTATCAAACCTGTACACATATCCGCTGCTGGTCCGGAATAAGGTAATCGTTCTTACCACTCGTATGCCCCACGGATACAAAATACTTTTTACCTGTATTACTTCGTGAGAAGTGCGGCCCAGCATAATATCAAACCTTGCCTGGCTGGTTTGCGCCATAGCGGCGGAAGGGCTAAGCCAGTTGCTGAACATATTAATACCATAGCCTGTAAAATCAACTCTTTTTACCGGAACGCCTCTTGACAAATTGATATCATTTGACGCTATTGGTGTAATAAAAAATTCGTTGTTAAATATTTCTGTGACACGCTGGCCAAGTGTACTGTTGCCTTTCGCGGTACCATCTGTTTCCAACATATTATTTACCTGGAGTGTATAGCCGGGTAACATCGGTTCGTCAATATCGGCAGGGTCAACTACTGCTTTACCAAAGTCGCCTGAAAAAATACTTACCTGGATACCTCCTTCTAAATTGTCGCGAAATTTAGGACGTGTATTTTCAATCTCAGGATTAGAGGTTTGGCGTGGCAACCAGGGTTGATCTTTTGTCATAAATGCCAGTGCCCTTAATCCGAATGGTAAAGTAAATGCTGAAGACAAAACGCTTTTCGGATCGTTTTTGAAATAATCCAATAAAAAATTTACCAAGGGAATTGGCGCCAGTGCTACCGGTGTGGTACTGTTATTAAAAATTCTTGTTGCCCCGCCATCATTAGCAAAATATTTAAATCCAACCTCAGGATCCATGGGAAGTTTCGGGGAATTTGGATCAATTGGGTTATCTCTGTCCGGCGCAGAGAGATTGAACACTGGTTCCCATGCGACCTGTGGTTCCATAAATGCACGTACAGACTGGCCTTGCGCCATAACTTCCATGCCTTCCACAATAAAGGGAAACCCGGTAGTTGCAACAGTATTTGTACCATCATCATTAGTGATAACATTGCCTGTTGGGATTAATCCTAAACGGCCACGGGTTGTAATGCCAAAGCTTACTCCTAATTGATTGGCATTGCTACTTACATCTAAAAGGGCAAAAGCATCATTTCCCAACGAGCTGAAGTGGCCATCCCATGTGCCCTGGTAATTGGGTATTTGCACTGCGGCAAATGCGGTGGCAACATCACCGGAAGCCCTACTCGCCGCTGGTGTATGTGAGTTATTGGCAACTGAAAGTTGTGAAAAAACTCCGGCGCTGCCTTGCTGCGTTGACATTTCGCCAAAATGAAAACTCACTTTTACATCATCTGTAGTTTCATCTATTGGTTTATAGCTCACATTGCATATCAGCCATAGCCAGGCAGTACGATTCACTGCCAATCCTGCCGCATCTAATATTCTTCCACCTCCCTGGAATTGCCTGAGCAGCACATTAAGATTTGCCAAATAAGGATCGGGTAATGTGGGCAAGTAAGAGTACATCCCGAAGGTGAGAAATAAAGTTCCGGCCGTAACTTTTTTCCATTGCTCATCGCATTCACCAAACAGTAAACAACCGTTGACGGGGGACACTGTAAACAACGCATTTTCCAATGCAATCGATTGTAGTTTTAATGCAGGTATCTTGTCGCCCGGTATTGTGTTATCCCAAATAATATTATCATCATACAAATAAATAAGACGGAAAGAAGTGTTGGCACCAAGTGCCAATACGCTATTCTTTGAACGAATCTCAAAAGGTTCACCATTCACCTTGACGGGCCTGTCGGCATTTACATTTGCATTGCAAAGCGTGAATAATAATTCATCTCCTTTGCTAATTGCATTAAAAATAAATGGCACAGCCTTAAGAAATACAAGGTCTACGGAAGTTCCATGAGGATTGATTTGATCCTTCCATAGATCGAGGTGCTGCAGTGCGCCCAATCCATCACCCAACAAATCAGTAATGCCAATGCGGCCTGGCTCGCCCAATATGTAAGGCTGGGACAAGATCAAGTCCTGCTCTTTCATTCCACTCCATAAAACCCTCAGGCCGCTATCACATTGAATTAATACGGCACCATTGCTATCAGCCTGCAGGGGAGCAGCAATATCTATAGTTGCTGCGGGCAGGGCCCACCAGCTCTGCTTAATAGCGGCATTACCAGATACTATACAGAAAGGGCTTTCGCATAATGATACTTCGAACGAATCAACATTAGCATTCCATGGAATTAAAACCCTGCTAAGGGATGCTTCGAATACGGTGGCTTGATTGCCCGCCCAGTTGAATTGTATGGGCAGGCCATACATGGTACACGAAGCATCATTGATGGCCGTAATATTTTTTGAAGTACCATTCAAACTAAAATTAAATGTGGCAGGCAATTGGTATTGCGCATTACGTGCGTCTTTGCCATAAGGTGAATTAACTGCAGCATCTGCATCCGCTTTTTGATCAAGCTGCAGTGCAATGTTTATATTAACATTAGAAGCTACTGTAAGCTGAGTACCTTGTAAAAACGGAAGCGCATCGAGATTAATACTTCCTCCTTTTACTTTTAAACCAACAAATCGATCATTAGGCGCTGATGATGCAAGAGCATGGGCATTTATCCAAACACTTCCCGGAAGAATGTTGAATGATTTTACCAATTCAATATGTGCATTCAATAATTTTTGGGCAAGGGTTTCCCTGAATTCGGAGTTAAATAAAATGACTGGAGCAGTTTGTCCCTGTATATAAAGTGCAATTAATTTTTCAACTTTAAAAAAATCGAACCAAATTTTTCTGCCTCCCTTATTTAAAAGCGGGCCAATTGTTTTTACAGGACTTGCGCCTGCAGCCCAATCGGGCGTACTTCCCTTGACCTGTGTAGTTCTTATGGGAATATCACGAACAAAAACGCGGAAATCGTTGCCTTCTTTTTTTTCGAGCGTTTTTGATACAATGTCTTCAATCTTAGCCAGCCGTCCACTTTCGATATTTTGCCTAAAGAAAAAATCAGATCCGGCAAAAGAAAATTGTTGGTTGCTGACTGTGTGTACCTCCTGGTTTACGAGTGACGATGCTATCTCTTGCTGCACATTATGTAAGCTTTGTTCTTCTGCTTCACTTGTTGTATGAAGATGGCCAGTGATCGTTTCTAAGAGTGCAAGCAATTGTTCTGGTGCCATAAAATTTTATTTAGGGGTCGAAGTATTGGCACGGAAAGAGTCAAAAATTAAGAATTACGGTGGTAATTACAAACAACGTAAGGTTAAGATTGTGTAAAGAGTATGTACTATTTATTTAACGGTAAAAAAAAACTTCTTAACAGGCAGGGATTCTTAGAAATGTTTGGCGCTATAGAAGCGAAAATATCATCACGAAATAAACCTTTCTGTTCAGTTTGATTTGCTATTATTTAAGCCCTTGATTAGAAACCTTTTTCTATTTCATAAAAAGCGATGATTCATTTTTTTGTAATTAGTTATCTTGCAGCCGGCATCTGCTTTTTAATCTTAAAATTATTCTTATGGCACTTTGGATTATTCTCGGCATTATTGCCCTGCTTATTATCTGGATAATAGGTATGTATAATGGCTTGGTAAAAGCAAAAATAAAAGTTGATAACAGTTGGAGTGATATCCGTGTTTTTTTGAAAAAAAGATTTGATCTCATACCTAACCTGGTGAACACAGTAAAGGGATACGCAACACATGAGAGCCAAACTTTTGAAAAAGTAACTGCTGCACGTAATGCAGCAGCGGCCGTACCTCCGGGAGATGTACAGGGTGCCGCACAAGCAAACCAGGTATTGGGGGGAGCACTCAGGGGCCTACTTGCAGTGGCTGAAAGCTACCCGGAATTGAAAGCAAATCAAAATTTTCTTGAGCTGCAAACAGCTCTTCAATCCATTGAGGGCGATCTTGGAAATGCACGCCGCTATTATAATGCAACGGTGAGAGATTTCAACACTTCTATACAGCAATTTCCGGGCGTAATTGTTGCCAACTTTGCGGGCTTTAAGGCCAGGGAATTTTATGAACTGGACAACCAGGCCGAAGCACAAAATGTAGAAGTAAAGTTTTAATTCATTTTAGATGAAGAAACTTTTTATAATCATTTTTTTTTCATTTTTTTTCGTTGGCGCAGCAAGAGCCCAGGAATATTTTACCATACAGCAATATGATATTGATGTAAAAATTAATAAAGATGCTTCGCTTGATATTGCTGAAAAAATAAACGTTTTATTCAGTGAACCAAGACACGGCATCATCCGAAAAATTCCTTACAAGTACAAATTACAGCCTTTACCCAAAGGTGCAAACAGGGCCAGTATGCCTTTGCAGGCCGAGGGATACAACAGGATAATAATTGACAACATACAAGTTCCCGGATGGAAGTATGAAGTGAGTAATGATGGAGATTATAAATCAATAAAGATTGGTTCGGCAGATGAATACGTTCGCAATGAACAGCAATTCACTATTACCTACCATGTAGAAAATGCAATAAATTTTTTTAAGGACCATTCCGAATTCTATTTCAATTTAATTGGCAACGAATGGGCCACTGCTATCAAATCAGTAAATTTTACAATCGAACTACCCGAAGAACTCCCTGATACTTCAAACTATTTTGTGGCAACAGGTTCTTTAGGTTCGAAAGAGCATAATGCAAAAACAAAATGGAGTGATAATACAACATTTACTGGCTACACTACGGAGCCATTAAATGCTTACGAAGGATTAACCGTTGGGATCGGCTTTCCCAATGCTTATTTAACAAAGCCCGATTATACATTCCGTGGAATTTATTGGCTGTTATTGCCTGTTATAATCTTCGCAGGAATGTTTTATACATGGAGAAGATGGGGGAAAGATGATGAAGTAACTATTCAAACTGAGTTTTATCCACCCGAAAATATCAGCCCGGGAATTTCCGGGTACATTATCGATGGAAAGCTTGACCGCAGAGATCTCACGGCCCTGGTTCCTTACTGGGGCGCAGGAGGATATTTGCAAATAAATGAAACAGAAAAAAAACATTTACTGGGATTGGTGAAGACTAAAGAATATGAATTTGTAAAGTTGAAAGAGCTCCCTTCGAGCGCACTCACATTCGAGAAAACTTTTTTCAATGGAATTTTTAAATCGGGTGATCATGTACAACTCAGCGATCTAAAAGATAAGTTATATACATCTATGAATACTGCCAAAACAGAACTTCAAAGGGAGATTGACAGAAGTGATTATTATGTGAAGTATTCAAGAGGCATGGTAGGCTTTTTTGCAATACTTGGTTTTGTAGTGTTAGGCCTGGGCATAGTAAAAATGGTAACCTATTGGTACGAAAATAAATGGATGGGTATTGCGATAGCTGCAAGCGGAATTTTCATTTTGATCTTTGGGCTTCTGATGTCTAAAAAAACGCCAAAAGGAACGGCGCTTTATCAAAAATTATTGGGTTTTAAAGAGTTTATAAAATCAGTTGAAAAAGACCGCTTGCAGGAGTTCTTAAAGCAGGATGAAAATTATTTTGATAAGGTGTTGCCTTATGCCATCGTGTTTGATGTAGCCGATAAATGGAAGGATAAATTGAAAGGGCTTGATGTGCCACCTCCTTCGTGGTACCATGGCAGTTATGCCGGTAGTAATTTCAATACCATTATGTTCATGAACAGCCTCGATAACTCTATGAAGACTATGACCAATACTTTCTACAGTTCACCACACAGCAGTGGAAGCAGCGGAGGTAGTTTTAGCGGAGGAGGAGGATTTTCCGGGGGTGGATTTGGTGGCGGCGGTGGCAGCAGCTGGTAAAGCGAAAGAATGTTTTCTGAATTTCTATAAAATATTTCAGCGGAGACTGAGGGATTCGAACCCTCGATACAGTTTCCCGTATACACACTTTCCAGGCGTGCTCCTTCAACCACTCGGACAAGTCTCCAAAAGGACGGCAAATCTACTAAATCATTCAAGAACTTTCTCCATTTGCATAGACCGGGAACCTTTTACAAGAATGAGAGCATTTTCGGGATGTAATTTCTTTAGCCATTCGCGTGCCTGCAGCGAATTTTCGTAATTAATATATTTATTTGAAATTTCTCCAAAACCCTTTCCAACGAACACAACTTTTTCAAAATCATATTTATCAATAAGTGAAACGATAGCTTCATGTTCGCTTTTAGCGTCCTCACCCAATTCCATCATGCTGCCGAGTAGTAAGATTTTCTTATCTCCAGCCATGGACGCAAAATTTTCAATAGCCGCTTTCATGCTGCCGGGATTCGCATTGTACGTGTCTGATATAATAGTATTGCCACCCTTTTTTATCAATTGCGAACGGCTGTTTGACGGAACGTAATCCTCAATTGAATCCTTTATTTTTTGATCATCAATCTCAAAATAGCGGCCGATGCAAAATGCTGCCATTATATTTGAAAAATTATAGGCGCCCACAAGGTTGGTTTTTACGTGGATTGGCCTTTCACCGAAAATATTTACTTCAAGGAAAGGATCGCTTTTAATTATGTTTCCCTTTAAACTTTCGCCGTCTCTTCCATAAGAGATAATTTCATGTATACCATTTGCTAATCTAAAAACGGCTTCGTCATCGCCATTTACAAACGCGGTACCCGAATGGTCACGCAGGTAATCAAATAATTCACCTTTGCCCTTTTTTACATTTTCGATACTGCCAAATCCTTCAAGGTGAGCTTTACCGCAATTAGTAATGAGCCCATGGGTGGGCATCGCATATTTACAATATCCCGCTATTTCGCCAAGGTGATTGGCGCCCATTTCAATTACCGCCATCTCGGCATCCTCTTTCATTTTCAAAATTGTAAGAGGCACTCCAATATGGTTGTTCAAATTCCCCTCTGTTGTGTAAGTTTTAAATTTAGAAGATAGAACCTTACTAAGAAGTTCTTTCGTTGTTGTCTTACCATTGCTGCCGGTGATAGCTATAAAGGGAATTTTTTTTGAAGAAGATAGTTTATCTAATTGCATGCGATGAAATTGTGCAAGCTCCTGTAAGGTCGCCAAAACATCATTTGTAAGAATTGTACGATCATCATTAAATAACATTTTTTCGTCGACAATTACGCGGGCGGCACCGATGTTGAGGGCCTTTTGGGCAAACTCATTTCCATTAAAATTTGGACCTTTAAGCGCAAAAAACAGATCATCTTTTTTAAGCTTTCTGGTATCAGTTTGTATAGACGGATACTGCCTGTAAATCTGATAAATTTCTTCAATAGTCATAAACGCGAATTTACATTATCAATCAAGGTTATTGTTATGAAAAAAGCCTCTTACGACAAATAAGAGGCTTTGATTATTAAAAATTATGTAATTAGGCTTTTTTCTTTTTATTCTGTTTACGCTTTCCAAAAATATTTCCCTCTTTGAATCCATTTCCTTCGGGGCTGCCAAGTCTTGTCATCGCGCATCTGAAACCTACCGTGCTGCTCGCCTGATCCTGCTCGAGGTAACGTCTTGCTCCCGGTGATAACCAATACGGCATATCATTCCAACTTCCACCCTTAATAACACGTGATTTATCGCTTATTAATGATGTGATTCCATATCCGTAAGTAACCGCAGAAATTGAATCGCCATCAAGATAGTTTATAACATCACCTTTTTGATAATTGCGGCGTGATACTGATTCGGCATCAGTTACCACTTCTTTTTTCAAACGTCCCAGCGTATCTCTCTCATATTCGCCCTGGCTATTCTTATAAAACTTTGTAAACTTATTACCACGATAAGGATTTACATCATCTTCATCCAGAGAAGTGAGAGGACGATAAACGTCTCCAACCCACTCACTCACGTTTCCACTCATATTATATAAACCATATCCATTAGGATAAAATGATTTGATTGGACCAGGGATAGCTGCACGGTCATTTAAGCCTCCTGCAACACCCATTACGTCACCATTTCCTCTTTTGAAGTTTGCAAGGAATTGACCTTGCCAGCTTCCACGGCGATTATCACGAAGTCCGTTTACATTTTTACTCCATGAATATACCTGTTGGTTGGAAATAACTTCCTCACCATGGTTCTTTTCTTTAGTACGAGGGCTTGGGTTCTGAGCTATTATACCATAAGCTGCATATTCCCATTCAGCTTCTGTAGGAAGGCGATAACCTGGTAATAAGATGCCGTCTTCAAATGTGATCACTTTCCTTGCCCTGCCGCTTACATCTTTCAAACCACCTTTTTTTGGAGCAGTTTTATTATTGATCTCGTCAGGATTCATCAGGTAAGTGTCCGTATTAAAAGTCTGTTCACCCTGTCCGCCTTTCATAGCGGCCAAAGGAGCCTTTTTGTTAAGATAGCCCTTATCAATTAAAACTTTTTCATTCACCCGATCTGTTCTCCACATACAAAAATCATGTGCTTGCTCCCAGGTAACACCTACAACGGGATAATAATTATATGCAGGATATCTGAAATAATACTCCACATAGGGCTCGTTATATGCAAGTTCGCTTCTCCAAACCAATGTATCGGGCAAAGCCATTTTCATAATGGCAGTATCGTTATCAAAGGTATTGCTTAACCAATATAAATACTCGCGATAGTGCACGTTTGCCACCTCCGTTTCATCGATGTAAAATGAGTTTACACTCACGCGGCGGGGAACGTTGTTCCAGTCTCCCATAACATCTTCTTCCTTGGCACCCATTGTAAAGGTACCTCCCTGAACAAAGACGAGGCCGGGACCAGCCTTCTGTTCTTTAGCTTTCAAAACATGAAAGTTTCCATAATTTTTGTCATCGTAGTTCCATCCGGTTACCGAAGACTTGTCTTTCTTCTTATGGCAGGAAGTGAATACTATCAATGAAGCAAGTAATAAAGTTAAAAATTTCACGGCAGATATTGATTTTAGCATGTGCATTCGTTTTGCAGATTATTTAACGAAAGGTTTTCTGTGTTATTGTGTAAGGGCAACGATTTGTAACAGCGAATATAAATACTTTATTTGATTTTGATTTGTCATTTAAAAATCAATTTTTATACATCCAAATACTTTTGCAAAGCCTTCACATATCCAGTTACTGATGACATTTTCTATTATGTATGCCTCACTTCAAAGTTTAATGGAAATAAGTAAAATATCATTTAGCATATATACATGGGGAAATTTATTTGCATTGTTTTGTGGCAATAGATTTGCATGCAATATTTTAATTCCGTCTCGCGTTGATATCAATTGTAGCACGAAAGAATAATATAGGGTTTCAAGACTTTATATAAAACAGAAACGACTTCATTCAGAACATAATAAAAACAAAACCAGGGAGTTTAAAAACCCGGAAATACCTTGGCAGCATTTACCTTGTATTTCATATTTTAATTGCCTGTTTCAATAAAAAATTTACTTTTACAACTCCAAAAACTAATTTCTATAAAGTTTAGCTCTACCTAACCAAGCAAAAATTACACATGAAACAAGCAACTTTGAGATTAACGGCATTGTTAATGCTGATAGGGGGAGCATTTGTCGTTAACGCGCAAAGCAATACAAATCCAATAAACGTTGTTACTACAGCCGTACCTTTTTTGAGAATTTCCCCGGATGCACGATCTGGCGGGATGGGTGATGTAGGTATAGCAACTACTCCTGATGCAAATTCATCTTTTTGGAACCAGGCAAAAATTCCCTTTGCCCTGAGCAAATCTTCTATTGCACTAACATATACGCCATGGCTTAAAGGGCTCGATCTTAACGACGTGTATCTTGCTTCAGCCGCCGGTTATTACAAACTTGATGAGTTTCAGGCTATTTCGGCTTCTCTGCGGTATTTCAGCTTGGGTAATATCCAATTTACTGATAACCTTGGTAATGATCTTCAAACTTACAGACCCCGGGAGTTTGCTTTTGATGCAGGTTATTCACGTAAACTTACGGATAAGCTGGGCATTGGAATAGCGTTAAGATATATCAATTCAAATCTGGCCAGCGGGCAATCAGCTAGTGGCTCAACCTATAAGACGGGAAATTCAGTGGCAGCAGACCTTTCAGTATTTCATGATGGTACAGCAGGCAGTGCAGATGGTTCAGGGTTAAATTGGGGTGTTACACTTTCTAATCTCGGTACAAAAATTTCATACACGAACGATGCATCTGAGAAAGACTTTATTCCTGCCAATCTTGGCCTGGGGGTTGCTTATGTAAAGGCATTTGATGAAACAAATAAAATTACATTTGGGCTTGATATTAACAAGCTTCTTGTTCCTACTCCACCTGCTATAGGCGATTCTGCAGGTCTTGCAAACTATCATAGCAAAGGTGTGTTGAGCAGTTGGTTCAGTTCCTTTGGAGATGCACCTGGTGGCTTTAGCGAAGAAATAAAAGAGTTCCAGGTTTCAGTAGGCGCTGAGTATTCTTATAACGACCAGTTTGCTTTCAGGGCTGGCTATTTTTACGAAGCACCTACAAAAGGAGATCGCAAATATTTTACCGTAGGAGCAGGACTAAATTATAATATGTTTGGATTGAACTTTTCTTATCTTATTCCTTCAGGAAATGGTATCAACAGAAATCCACTGTCAAACACTTTGCGCTTTAGTCTTATTTTTAATCTTGATAAAGATTCTGCCCCAGGCGTAGCTCAACAATAACTTCCACAATTAATTTTCTATGCCTCACAAAATCAGTGGGGCATTTTTATTAGATACGGATATTGGAAAGCTCATATACAAAGTCCAAGTATTATGCTACTTTAGTTAAATACAACGAATTTTGGTGCAAAATTTCAATATATTAAAAACACTTATTAATGCCGTTCAGAATAGGTTTCGGAATTGATTTTCATCAGTTGGTGACAGGTCGGGAACTTTGGTTAGGGGGTGTAAACGTACCACACTACAAAGGTGCATTGGGCCACAGCGATGCAGATGTGTTATTGCATTCTATTTGTGATGCGTTACTTGGCGCCGCATGCCTGGGAGATATCGGGGTTCATTTTCCTGATACATCAGATGAATTCAAAAATATTGACAGCAAAATCTTACTTCAAAAAACATTCATGCTCATTCAAAAGGCAGGCTATAAGATTGGAAATATTGATTCAACTATTTGTATAGAAAAGCCCAAAGTGCAACCCTACATTCCTGCTATGAGAAAGGTAATTTCCGAATTACTTTCTATCGAAGAAAATGCAGTTTCAATAAAAGCAACTACATCCGAAAAAATGGGTTTTGTAGGTCGTGGGGAAGGAGTTGCGGCGTATGCAACAACCTTGATAGAGTCGATAAATAAGCCGAAGTAATTTTTTTTCATCGCCTCATTTGCATTCTTATCTTTGTTGCCATGCAGGAAGTGGCCATAAAGATCATCAATACTTCAGGAAATAACTTGCCTGAATATGCAACTAACGGTTCCGCCGGGCTTGATCTGAAAGCAAATCTTGAATCTCCTATAGTGTTACAACCACTGGAAAGAACTTTGATTCCCACAGGAATTTTTATTGAAATACCATTAGGTTTCGAGGCACAGGTTAGGCCACGCAGCGGTTTGGCGATCAATCATGGAATTACCTGCTTAAATTCGCCCGGAACTGTCGACAGTGATTATCGTGGGGAATTAAAAGTGATTCTTATCAATTTGTCAAAGCAGGAGTATTCTATCAAAAATGGTGAGCGCATAGCCCAAATCGTTATTTCGAAAGTCGAGAAAGCAAACTGGATACCAGTAATAGAATTACAATCTTCTACGAGAGGAGAAGGAGGCTTTGGCCACACCGGCAAATTATAAACATAAAAAAGAAATTGAATGGGAAGGCAGATTATTCTAATAATTTTTGGCATTGGTTTACTTTACATCGCTGAGGGATGCAGGTCGACAAAAAAATTAAATACTGCGGTTAACAAAAAAGATTCGCTCGTAGCAACTAATCCCGCCGGAGTCAAAGAAGATTCACTTAAGGGAGCAATAAGCGTTTTAAATTCCTTGAAAACAAATCGGATTTCTTTCACAACCTTCTCTTCAAAAATTAAAGTTCAGTATGAAGACAGCAGGGGAAAACAGCCTGACTTTAATGCCTTTATAAAACTATATACTGATAGCGTTTTATGGGTTTCAATAAGCGCAACTTTTCTAAGCATTGAGGCCTTCAAAATTCTTATCACGAAAGATAGTATCACGATTGTAAATAAATTAGATAAGGTCGTAGAATATCACCCCTTCGACTACATTGAAAAAATTACACACATTCCTCTAAATTTTTCAACTTTACAGGATCTACTAATTGGGAATCCGATTTATGTGGGGGACAGCATGGTTGCGTACAGGCAAACAGAAAATCATCTCCTGATCGGCACCATTGGCAAGTTTTTTAAAAACCTTATTACTGTATCTGCTGATAATAATCTTATAGAAAGAAGTAAATTAGATGATCTGGATGTAAACCAGAACCGAACAGCCGACATCACTTATAGTGATTATGAAAAAAATAATGGAGTCTACTTTGCGACGGGCCGTGAAATAACGGTTGCTGAAAAAACAAAAGTTGACATAAGCCTCTCTTATAAACAGTATGAGTTTAACAAGGAATTATCATTCCGCTTTGTGATTCCACCAAATTATAAAACAAAATAATTGTTACTTTAATGCATATCATTAACCCATTTTCTTTTTATCAAACTTTATGTGTATGCAAAGGAAAATTGTAACCATATTGGTATTTCTTTTTTTTACTTTAAATGCTGGCGCACAGCAGCCGGAGGATAAAGATGCCCTGCAAAAAGAACGTGAAAAATTGAAACAGGAAATTGCTGAAACTGAAAGGGCATTGGCCGAAGTAAGAAAAACAGCTAAAGTAAATATAGGTGGCCTGACCCTTATTAATAAAAAAATTGATCTGCAGGGAAATGTTATTGACAATATAAGCGGCGAAATAAAAAATCTTGATAATAATATATACACAGCTCAAAAAGATATTCAAAAAATGTCCCGTGTATTGGATACTCTTAAAGAAGAATATGCAAAAAGCATGGTGTATGCATACATGAATCGTAGTAATTATGATTACCTGAATTTTATTTTTTCAGCATCAAGTTTCAATGATGCTATAAAGAGAGTTGCTTACCTGAAATCATACCGGAACTATCGAGAGATGCAGGCCGAAAATATTCTTACAACTCAGCAGATGCTGGAAAACAGAATTAAGGTTTTATCCGGAACGAAGCAAAGAAAAAATGTGGTGCTTGAAGAGCGTGACAAGGAATTAACGTTGCTTGAAAGACAGCAGCAGGAGAAACAATTGATTGTAAATAAAATTAAAGGCCAGCAAAAGGAACTAACGGCACAGGTAAATGATAAAAAAAAGCAAGATGCCAAATTGAGAAATATGATTTCTGCGATGATTCGCAGAGAGATAGAAATAGCTCGTGCAGACGCGGCTAAGAAAGAAAAAGAAAGGTTGGCGGCTGCGAAAAAGAATGCACCCGCAACCAATAACTCTTCTGCATCAAATACAAGCAGTACAAAAACAACAAAAGCGCCAGTTGAAAAAAGGCCGACCGGTAGCGTGTTGGTATCTACAGAAGCAGATAAGGCCCTTGACGCGAATTTTGAGCGCAATCGGGGATCTCTTCCATGGCCGGCGGCAGGATTTATCAGTGCGCATTTTGGACGGATTACATTGCCCGGTGGAATTGATTATGATAATCCCGGAGTTACAATCGGCGCCAAAATCGGAGAGTCGGTAAAAGCTGTCTTCGACGGCGAAGTAACACTTGTAAGTTATATTGAAGATAAGCAGGCAGTGTTTTTAAAGCATGGTAAATATTTTACTGTTTACAGTAACCTTGCTTCTGCGAATGTTCAAAGAGGGGACAATGTAAAAACCGGGCAGGTAATAGGAAAGGCCGGATCAAATGATGAAGGACAGGGCCAGGTTGACTTTATTATTATGAAAGAAAGTAATAATGTAAACCCTGAACAATGGTTGAAAAAATAAGAACAGTGTACCCGGTAATTGTAATTTGTTGCCATTAAAGATTATCCTCCTAAAACCTTTTTATAAAGATTTTCATATTCCGGCACAATCTTGTCTATGTCAAATTTTTGAGCCTGGTTGAAAGCATTCTTTCTCATTTTTTCAAATGCCTTTTCGTCGCTAAAAAGGCCTATTATTTTTTTACTCATATCATCAACATCGCCCACGTCGCTAAGAAATCCGGTGACACCTTCGATATTGATTTCGGGCAACCCTCCGGCATTCGTCGATACTACAGGTACACCGGCAGCCATCGCCTCCAATGCAACCAGGCCAAAACTCTCGTACTCGCTTGGCAAAATAAACAGGTCTGATATCGCAAGAATATCTTCCATCTGTTCCTGCCTTCCCAGGAACCTTATGTCCGCATGCGAATCACTTTCCCGGCACACCCTCTCAACAAAAGAACGTTCCGGGCCGTCTCCCACAAATAAAAGTTTGGAAGGAATTTTTTTATTTAATTGTTCAAATACTTTTACTACATCAGGCACCCGTTTCACCTTTCGGAAATTGGAAGCATGAAGTATTATCTTTTCATTATCAGGAGCAATTATTTGTTTGAAAGCATTTACGGGTTTGCGATTAAAACGCTTTACATCTACAAAATTGTAAATAACCTCTATTTCCTTTTCTATCTTAAAATTCTTAAAGGTTTCATCCCTTAAATTCCTGGAAACGGCAGTAAGAGCAGCACTCTCATTCATTGAAAATGTAACAACAGGTGAATAAGTCTTATCCCTTCCCACTAAGGTAATATCAGTGCCATGCAGGGTTGTAATCACGGGTATATCTATTCCTTCCTTTAAAAGAATTTGCCTTGCCATATATGCCGCAGAAGCATGAGGGATTGCATAATGTACGTGTAATAGCTCAACACTATTATTTGTTATTACATCAACCATTGTACTGGCAAGTGCCGTTTCGTAGGGTGGGTAATCAAACAAGGGGTAGGTAGGAACTCTTACTTCATGATAAAAAATATTTGCATGAAACCCTCCCAATCGCACAGGTTGCTGGTACGTTATAAAATGAATATTATGACCTTTGTCTGCAAGAGCCTTTCCCAGTTCCGTTGCTAAAACCCCGCTTCCACCATAGGTAGGATAGCAAACGATTCCTATATTCATACTTAAATTTTTAATACTAATGTTAATAACCTGCTATCCGGAATAAAGCGGATAATTTTTGAAATTCTGCGCAAATTACAATTTCTTTTTTCAGGCGCTGAACCGTCTATACAAACGATATTTTTGAACGGATTGTTTATGTTTGCGAAAATTATTTCTGATGGGAAATGCACTGGTAAACATTATGTGGTTGCTTTCGTTTATCACCCAATTGGTTGCAGATACCCCTGGCAAACTAGAAGGAAAAGATGTAAGCCTTCGCTAAAAAGAGAAAATGGCAACTCGTGCCACTAAGATGCGAAATATATTGTTGGTTAGATGAAATTCGAAATTGTAACTACAAGTTCTATGAAAAGAAATGCTTTTGTTCTTATTTGTATTTTCCTGGCGATAAAAAGTTTTCCGCAAGCCACAGCTGTTGACATGGTCAAAAAAATTGTGGATGAAACAATGACTAACGGAACGGCTTACACTAACCTGGAAAAATTGTGCAAGCAAGTTGGCCCTCGTCCTTCAGGTTCAGCAAATCATTTTAAGGCTGTTCAACTTACTGAAAAGATGTTAAAAGAAATTGGCGTTGATACCATTTACCTGCAGTCGTGTATGGTTCCGCATTGGATAAGAGGAAATAAGGAAGAAGGACAATTAACTTTTTTCAATGGCAAAAAATTTCAACTTCATCTAACCGCTTTAGGTAATTCAATAAGTACTATACCCGGGGGAATTTCGGCACCTGTCCTTGAAGTGAGAAGTATGAGCGAACTGGAAAATATGAGTCTTTCCTCTATCAAGGGTAAAATTATCTTCTTCAATTTTAAGATGAACCCCACTTATATAGAAACTTTCAGGGCTTACGGTGAAAGCGGCGTTTCCAGGGTGAGGGGGCCCGCAATGGCTGCAAAATACGGTGCGGTGGGAGCTATCGTTCGCTCACTTGCAATTAATCTAAATGATTACCCACATACCGGTGTAACTATTTACAATGATTCTTTTCCAAAAATACCTGCGGTAGCAATAAGTACCAAGGATGCCGAATTATTGAGCAGGGAGCTCATGAAAAAAAATGTATCTAAAGTATGGTTTAAAACTAATTGCAAAATGCTTCCGGATGAAAAGGCTTATAATGTAATTGGCGAAATAAAAGGTTCAACATACCCCGATGAAATTATTACCGTAGGCGGCCATTTGGATAGCTGGGATCTTGCTGAAGGCGCCAATGACGATGGCTCAGGAGTAGTGCAAAGCATGGAGGTATTGAGAACTTTAAATGCACTGGGAATAAAACCTAAGAGAACTATCAGAGCAGTTCTTTTTGTTAACGAAGAAAATGGTGGCCGTGGTTCGGAAGCATACTTCGAAGAAGCAAAATCAAAAAACGAAAAGCACATATTTGCCCTTGAGAGCGATGCAGGTGGATTTACACCCCGCGGCTTTAGCCTTGACATGACGGAAGCTCAACGAAGTAAAATAATGGCTTGGAAAGACTTGTTCTATCCTTACGGAGTTTACAATTTTTTCAATGGCGGTGGAGGTTCCGATATTGGCCCTTTAAAAAAAATAGGCGCGGCTCTTGCCGGCCTTAGCCCGGATAGCCAGCGATATTTTGATATTCACCATGCCGCTACTGACGTATTTGAAAATGTAAGCGAAAGGGAATTAAAACTTGGCGCGGCAAATATGGCCGCCTTGATCTACCTGGTAAGTGAGTATGGGATGTGAATCGGAGGCAAGATGCACGATATTGGTATGCTTCTTATTTTGCCTGGTCCCCTTCATTCTTTTCTTGTGCCTCGTAATGTGGCTCATTTAGCTCAACTAATCTGTGTGGTTGATTTTTTCTAACTTTCATATTAAGAAGCTCTACCACAAATGAAAAAGCCATCCCGAAATAAATATAATTTTTAAGATTTAGGTCTTCTGCTTTTTCAGAATTCCATCCCTCTATTACAAGACTGAGCCCGATCATTACAAGAAATGAAAGCGCAAGCATTTTAAACGTTGGATGCTTATGAATGAAGGATGCAATTTTAGGACTAAATGAAAACATGATCATCATGGCAATCAATACGGCAGCAATCATTATTTCAACATGCTTTGCGGTACCACCCGCGGTGATAATACTGTCAAATGAAAACACCATATCCACCAAAACTATTTGAACGAGTGCCTGGGTAAAACTGAAAACTTTTTTGTTTCTCTGTTGAACGTTGACGTCTTCACCTTCAAGTTTCTGATGGATCTCATGAACGGACTTGTAAATTAAAAAAAGGCCTCCCACAAGCATTACAATACTTGCAAGATCGAAGCCTTTATTAAAAATTGTAAATACCGCTTTCCCTTTTTGCGACAGCAACCATCCAAGTGCCAGCAACAACAAACTTCTCACGATGCTACCCATTATAACCCAAAACAGCCTCGCTTTTTTGTGCTTTTGCTCAGGTAGACGGTTTATGATAATGCTTACAAAAATTACATTATCAATTCCCAAAACAATTTCCAGAATTACAAGAATAAAAAAACTGATTATACTATCAGATGTAAATAAATAGCCCATTATTTTTTGTTTAGTACCCGGATAAAATTACATTAATGATTTACAAATATTTTTTACGATGCAAGGCCCCTCATAAATAAAACCTGTCCACACCTGGACGAGTGATGCATTATTTTCAAATTTGTCTATCGCGTCTTGCCCGGTAAATATTCCTCCACTCGTAATGATTGGAATTACTCCATTTGTTTTTTTTGCGATATACCTGGTAATATCAGTCGACTTTTTACCCAAAGGTTGACCACTCAATCCCCCTGCCCCAGCTTTCTTTATTTCAGCAGCGCTTATATGTAAATTTTCCCGGCTAATTGTAGTATTGCAGGCAACCAGTCCATCAAGCTTTATTTCTACAGCAAGGTCAATTATATCATCCAGTTCTTCGACACCTAAATCGGGCGATATTTTTAGAAGCAATGGCCTTTGTATTTTTTTGGTTCTATTAAGATTCTGCAGGTGAGAAAGAATTTTTCTTAATGAATCTTTTTGCTGCAGATCTCGCAATCCCGGTGTGTTTGGGGAACTTACATTTACCACGAAATAGTCTACGTAATCATGTAGCGCCATGAAGCATTTTTCATAATCTTTCCATGCTTCGTCATTTGGAGTATTTTTATTTTTTCCGATATTTCCTCCAATGATAAGATTGGAAAAGCCAGATTGCGGGTGTTGCGTTTCCCTGTATCTTCTCAACCTGCTGCCAACTGCTATCATACCATCATTGTTAAACCCCATGCGATTAACAATTGCTTTGTCCTTGGGCAAGCGAAATAATCTTGGCCTGGGATTTCCCTCCTGTGGAAGTGGAGTGACCGTTCCAATTTCGACAAAACCAAAACCCAATATCGCCAGTTCTTTAAGGTATTTTGCATTTTTGTCAAAACCTGCTGCAAGGCCGACCGGATTCGAAAATGCAAGTCCAAAAAGATTTCGATTGAGGCTTACACTTTTTGGATTGAATTTTTTTTGAAGGAAATTTTTTATAAAAGAATTTTTACAAAAAAACTTAAGAAGGTTCATGGAAAAATAATGCACGTCTTCCGCATCAAACCAAAATAAAATATTACGAAGCAGCTTATACATTGTGGCCGCGAAGATACTATTTGAAATGTTAGATGGTGATAGAGTCAAAAGCCAACAACCAAATGACTTTTCATCACCCACTATTCAGTATCGTACCTGTCAACACTTTCAATACCGGGTAAACTTTTTAGATTTTCAACAAGGTCTTCCAATTCATCCTTGTCATGAACATACACTTTTATATTTCCCTCAAATAGGCCATCCTTTGCCTCGATGGTAAGTGCATTGATATTAATTTTTAAGGTGCCGCTGATAAGATTGGTTATTTTGTTAATTACGCCTACATCATCCAGGCCGACAATTTTGATACCTGTTAAAAAAGAAATTTCCTTGTTTTTGACCCATTTTGTTTTTACTACTCTGTGCCCATAGTTCGATAGAAGCCTTGCTGCATTCGGGCAATTGGTCCTATGAATTTTTAAGCCTTCCCCTTGCGTTACAAATCCAAATACATCGTCACCGGGGATTGGCTTGCAGCAGTTAGCCAATGTGTACATTATTTTGTCACTGCTCTCACCAAAGATTATGAGCTCAGTATCTTTTTTATTCGCGTGCTTTCCATCGGATTCATGTTTTTCTTCGGGCTTTATTAATTTCGGCGGATGAATTTTATCCCCGAGAACCGTGAATTCAGGCAGCTCTTTCAGGTCGATTTTCTTAATAGCGATCTCATACAAAAGATCCAGTTGTGATGGAAGCTTATAGTAAGCTGTAAGCTCATCAATATTTGCCTGGTTCATAGCTGCGCCAATATGATCAAGCTTACGTTGCAATATACTTTTACCATCTTCGGCAATAGCTCGTTTTTCTTCCTTAAGAGAATCCTTTATTTTAGTTTTTGCCTTTGGTGTCACCACAAGCTTTAACCATTCTCTACTCGGCTTTTGCTTGGTAGAAGTAATAATTTCAATCTGGTCTCCGCTTCTCAGTTTATGCCCCAGAGGAACAAGCTTATGATTCACCTTTGCCCCTATACATTTTTCTCCAACTGCTGTATGTACTGCAAATGCAAAATCAAGTGCTGATGCTCCGATTGGCAACATTTTTACATCTCCCTTAGGTGTGTACACATAAATTTCTTCAGCTAAAAATGAAACCTTAAAGTCCTGCAGGAAATCAATTGAGTTGGTATCCTGATTGGCAAGCATATCCCTTATCTGTTGGAACCAGTTATCGAAACGATTTTCCTCATTGGTACCTTCTTTATATTTCCAATGAGCTGCCAGGCCTTTTTCTGCGATATCGTTCATCCTTTTGGTACGTATCTGCACTTCCACCCATTTGCCCTGCGCACCCATTACTGTCGTATGCAATGCCTCATAGCCATTACTTTTTGGATTGCTTAACCAGTCACGCAAGCGTTCAGGAGCGGGACTATACTCGTCCGTCACCATACTATATACTTTCCAGCAATCTTCTTTTTCTCTTTCTGGCGGTGAATTGAGTATTACACGAATTGCGAACAAGTCGTATACCTCATCAAAAGAAACTCCCTTCTTTTTCATTTTGTTCCATATCGAGTGGATGCTTTTTGGGCCGGCCATAAATTTCAAAATCAAATTTTCCCTGTTGCAGTTTTTCTTTTACCGGCCTTATAAAATCATTAATATATCGTGTACGTTCTCTTTTTGTATTATCCAGCTTTTGGGCAATATAGCGGTAACTATCAGGCTCCATGTATTTCATGGCAAGATCTTCCATCTCGGTTTTAATATTATACAGGCCCATCCTGTGTGCAAGCGGTGCATATACATAAACCGTTTCTGAAGAAATCTTAAGTTGGTTCTCACGCTTCATGCTGTCGAGTGTCCGCATGTTATGGAGCCTGTCTGCCAGCTTAATTAAAATTACTCTTGGATCATCTGTGAGTGTAAGTAATATTTTTTTGAAATTCTCAGCCTGCTTAGATGAATTGGCATCAAGAACAGTGGAAATTTTCGTAAGGCCATCAACAATTTTTGCGATTTCGCTTCCGAATTCTCTTTGGACATCTTCAAGTGTTACATCTGTGTCTTCAACTGTATCATGCATAAGAGCACAGATCGTGCTGCGAACACCCAAGCCCTATTTCTTCGACGCAAATCATAGCCACAGCAATTGGATGTAAAATGTATGGCTCGCCACTTTTACGCCTCATCGTTTTATGGGCTTCTACCGCAATTTCAAATGCCGATCTTACAAGTTCTTTATCGCCGGGCTTTAACTTTGGTTTCAGTGTTCTCAACAAAGCACGGTAGTGCCGAAGAATATCTTTCTTTTCTTCAGCTTCATTTAAAACATATTTTGGTATGTCGAGTGCGGTTTCCATTTATACGAATTTACAGAGAAAACACGGATTGAATTTATAGGAACGCCTGGATTTTAGCTTGTCAAGAAAAAGTTATGAATTCTTTTGAGACTATATTTTAAAGGTGTTTAGGGATTATCATTTTCAAAAATTCTTTAATGGCAGCCTTAGTAAATACCATTTTTGGCAAGGAGTTGAACAGTCTTACTTCCTCGGAAACTTTGGTATCATTGTCAAGAAATTTTAATACAGTTGCAGCCTTGTTTTTTTCAAAAAGCATTGAAAAAATTTTCTTTCCTTCTACAAGATTTTTAGAAAGAATATGCAATAACGTGGTATCGTAAAAATAGAAGCGGCCTTTGAAATTATTTGCTCTCAAGACTTTTCCCGCAATTAAATCATTAATAATTGAATCTGCCTGCTTTTGAATAAATTTAAAAGTATAGCCAGTAGAAGCTTTAGTTTGCCCTCCGGCAGTCCCTATGTGATACATTCCATTTTCATAGCCAGGAAAAATCGCATTTGTCATTGGAATAATTCCAAATTCTTCCTCAATTACTTTATAACTTTCAAGACCAAGTTGGTCTTTCAAATAGTTCTTTAAGGCAGTATCATATTCTTCCGGCTGCAAAACATTTTCTGTGAATAAAGTGAATTCAACGAGAGCCCTGGTGGAAGAAAGTGGTAACACATACACGAATGTTGTTCCGTGCTTTTGGCTTACTGTGAAGTCCATAAGTACCGCTTCATGCGCTTTAAAAAAATCTGAAGGCGTTTCAACGATCCAGCCTTTAAAATGCTGCAGTAAATAGAATTTACCCTTTTGCATTTTCGCTGGCTGATAAATGGAATTAAAAATAACGCCTTGCTTATTAAATTCAATTACCTCGTTATTGATTTTGGTTTTAAAAAACGATTCGCCTTTTTCAAAAGAAATATCACCGTAAATAATATCAATATTTTTTTGAGCTTCGATAGAGGAAAAGCAACGTTGATAAAAATCTCTCCCTCTTATCATCTTGTACTGATAAGGAATTATATCCAGGGGAATAGACCTGCCATCAGTTTTAAAGAAAAGATCATCCCATTTTCGGAATATTATATCTTCGAAAAAACTCTTTTCTTTCTCCCAGAAGCACCAGGTACGATCGTTTTTTGTCTTGGCTTCTTTATCTATAATAAGAATCTTTTTATCCTCAAAATGTTTCGAACTTAACATTCGCATTACGATGCTAAGAGAAGAACAACCTGCCCCCAAAAAAATATAATCGTATTGTGTCGCCTGCATTTAATTCTTCGTGTTGATTATAACCAAGCTTTTGAAGATAACTATTAAGACAATAAAAGGATGGTGAAATTTATAATGCAGTTCCCTAATGAGAAAGTTTATGGGACGATTAATTATTTGCAGCCATGACTGAGGCCTCTTTAATTTTATTTTCTAATGCTCTCTTTTTATCAGCTTTAACCTTACTGCGGTATTTTCTTGCCACCAACAGCATTCCAAAACTTTCTCCGTCCTCCTTTTCCAAATGCTTGTGATGCATTTTATGTGCCCACCTTATACCGCGAACATATATATTATCAGTACGTGTAAACAACTTTATTCTTTGATGTATGATTACATCATGCACTATGAAATATGCAAGCCCATACATCGCAATTCCCGCGCCAATGGCGGCAAGCCAAAATTTGTTATCAAATGTTCCGAATAAAATACAGAGAATACTGGGTATCGAAAAGATAAGAAAGAAGGCATCATTTTTTTCAAAAAACCCCGGGCCTTTCTTATGATGATCTTCATGCAGATACCAAAGAAAACCATGCATAACAAACTTATGAGTAAGCCATGTAATACCTTCCATTGCTAAAAAGGTACCCAACATTATTATTATAAAATAAAAGACTTGCATTGCGATACAAAAGTAAGATTTTATGAAAATTCTCCTGTTAATTCATTTTAAATGTTTACACCTCTATGAATTTTTCGGCATGAAATGCCTTTATGCCCGGCAACGCCAGTTTGAACCATTCAGTATATTTTTGAGGATGTGTTAGCAACGATGCTTCGATATCTTCTATAGTTTTATAACAATAATCACTTACCTCGCTGGCATTAAATTTACATCACCATCGTAAACTCCTGTCAATACATGGTCATATTCATACTCCGTAAGGCCATTATCGAAAGTAGCTTTATAAGTAAAATTAAAAGCCGGAGAAAGTTCTGTTACAAACCCCATTTCTTCTGATAATCTCCTTTTTGCTGCAGATAAAACTTTCTCGCCGGGAATTGGATGACTGCAGCATGTATTAGTCCACAAGCCTCCATTGTGATATTTACCTCCTGCACGCTGTTGCAGGAGCATCTCGCCCCTACTGTTAAAAATGAAAATACTAAAAGCCCTGTGCAACAAACCTTTTACATGAGCCTCCATTTTCTCCATGGTTCCTATTGGCTCATCAGCCTCATTCACCAATATTACTTCAGTCAATATCTTCATCAATCAAAAATTATCAAATTAAATGTAACTGGTTTTTCACTCCGGCTCTTACTACAATAAATGCCTTTGAATAATTGGGGATTCGTATCCGCTGCTCCAGAATTTTTGCAGGCTGGGTGCGTTTTATTTTCTTAAAAAGAGATAGATAGTATTTATAGGCAACGTATACGCCAAACCGGGCTTTGAGCGGCAGTTCAATTATCCCTTTATACGCATTCGAAAAATCGTACATAATATCTTCCTCTATTTTCTTTTTTGTTTCCGATGTAAAATTTCTAAAATCAACGTCAGGGAAGTAAGTACGTTCAAGTTGCTGAAAATCGGCCTTTACATCTCTCAGGAAATTTACTTTTTGAAAAGCTGCACCAAGAGATTTTGCAAATGGCTTTAGTTTCTCATATTGTTGACGGTCTTTTTCGCAAAATATTGACAGACACATTAAACCTACCACTTCAGCGCTTCCATACACATAATCTTTGTAACCTTCGTCATCATAGCTTTTCTTATTAAGATCGTACTCCATACTCTTAAAAAACGCATCTATCAGGTGCAGATCGATTTGGTATTCGTTCACCGTAATCTGAAAACTTTGCAGTATTGGATTCAGGCTTATCCTTCGCTCTATTGCATTGTATGTTTCATTTTTAAACTCTTCAAGTAACTGCGACTTATCATAGTCATGGAAAGTATCAACAATTTCGTCAGCAAACCTTACGAAGCCATATATATTATAGATAGGTGTTCTAAGGTCTTTATGCAATAATCTTATTGCACTACAAAATGAAGTGCTGTATCTCTGCGTTGTGATTTTACTACATTGCATACTTACATCGTGAAATAATTGCATCATAGACCTTCAATAATTTTTAATACATCCGCTTATAAAAATACATTTTAAGCACCAAAATGTTTAATTACTTCTTTAGCCACCACTTCCCCACTTATGAGCGAAGGCGGAACGCCAGGACCCGGTACTGTTAGTTGCCCCGTATAAAAAAGATTTTCTATCTTATTACTTCGGCAGGCAGGCTTGAGAACAGCCGTTTGCATTAAAGTATTCGCTAGTCCGTAAGCATTCCCTTTATACGCATTATAGTCATTCACGAAGTCGCTTGGGCCAAAAGATTTTTTATAAACTATATGCTCTTTTATCGACTCACCAATCCGTTTCTCAAACCTTGCTATAATTTTTTCGAAATATTTCTCTCTTAATTCTTCGTTATCTCCCGACAAGCCCGCTGACACAGGTATTAAAAAAAACAGGTTTTCATGGCCATCCGGTGCTGAAGTATCATCGGTTACGGATGTCGCACATACGTAAAATAGCGGCTCAGTTGGCCATTCTTTAGTTTCGTAAATCTGCTTGCCATGCCTCTCGAAATCCACATCAAAAAATAAAGAATGATGAGTAATTTCTTTTAGCTTTTTATTTAAACCTACAAAGTACAATAAACAACCCGGAGCTAAAACCCTTTTAGCCCAATAATTTTCATCATAGCTCCTGTATTTCTCCGGAATCAATTTTTCTTCTACAAAATGATAGTCCGCGCTGGCTATTACAACATCACAATCGTAATTTTTTGTTTGTGTTATGTCATTTAGCCTCTCCACTGTAACTCCCGTAGCGCTTTTTCCTGGCACTAATATAGAAGTTACATTTTCATTAAAATTAAATACAACGCCTAGTTCCACTGCCACTTGATACATTGCGTTCACAACACTATACATTCCTTTTTCAGGGTACCACGTTCCGCCTTTTATATCTGCGTAATTCATTAGGCTATAAAGAGCCGGCGTATCTTTTGGTAATGCACCGAGAAACAAAACAGGGAATTCAAGCAATTGCTTCAGCTTTGAATTTCTGAAATTTTTTTGAATATGAGATTTAATAGACGAAAAAATATCCAGTTTCATCACACCCTTCACAACATCCCAATCCAAAAACTCAAACCATGATCTTCCTGGCTTTTGTACTAATTTATTAATTCCTACTTTATATTTGTACTCAGCCTGGGTAAGATATTTGTCCAACTTTTCTCCACTGCCTTTTTCAGTTTTTTCGAATAACTTTTTTAATTCCCCATAATCTGCGGGAATTTCCATTTCTTCATCCTCCCAAAAAATCTTATAAGAAGGATCAAGTCTTTTTAAACTATAATAATCCGACCTTTTCTTTCCAAAATTTTCAAAATATCTTTCGAAGACATCAGGCATCCAATACCAGCTAGGCCCCATGTCAAATAAAAATCCTCCCGCTTCAAGCTTCCTTGCCCGTCCACCAGGCATATCATGCTTTTCTATCACGGTCACTTGCCACCCGGCTTTTGCCAGGTAAGTTGCTGATGATAAGCCAGAGAATCCACTTCCAATTACAATTGCCTTTTTCAAATTTTGATTTCAAAGTTAACTGAAAAGTTAATCCTGAAATATCTATTAAATAACAGTTTTACCATTCAAAATCTTGTAACTTTTTCTTTAAGAAGTTTGCGTGCAAAATGAATGCGGCTCTTAATTGTGCCTAACGGCTCTTCCAGTATTCCGGCTATTTCATGATATTTATAACCTTCAAAATATAATAAGAAAGGTGTTTTAAAAATAGAAGGCAAGTGATGCAGTTCGGTTTCAATTTCTTTTTGCTTCATTCTACTTTCTGCAAGATTTGAGACGGCAACCTGGTTGTGATTAAGTAAATAATCATTAGGAGTCGCATCAAGAATTACATTTTGCTTTACTTTTCTGCGATAATCATTTATAAAAATATTACGCATTATTGTATAAAGCCAGGCTTTGATATTTGTTCCAAAGTTGTATTTTTCCCGGTTAGCAACTGCTCTGTACATTGTTTCCTGAACCAGATCTTTAGCACTCTCATTGTCCCTGGTTAGGGTTACGGCGAACGGTTTTAAAAATTCGGAGTTGTGTAAAAGAAGTTGGTTGAATTCAAGTGTGGACATAAAATAACGTTTAATGTTTGACTACTCAAAGTTAAACAAAAAAAAGTGAGATAAAAAAATATTTGTTTAATATTACTTAATTAAAAGTTAAACAAAAGGTGGGGCGGGAATTTGAAAAATGGAACTAAACGTTATAACAGATTATCTATAAATTCCTTAACCTCTGTGAGGGATTTTTTAAAGAATATTTTTGGTGGCAGCTTTTTTATGTAAGAATTGGTTAGTCTTCCGGAAATTATTGTGGAATAATTAGCAAATTTTTGACCTAAAGTGCCGATAAACTTCTCAAAATTAAAATTTTGAGACGCAGACGTTATATGAGTGTATAAATAGTCTGGCTTAATATAATCTGCGATATTTTCCAATTCTTTGAATGGCGTGTGTGCTCCGAGGTAAATTGTTCCTATACCTTTTCTTTTTAATAAATAGGATACCAACAATAACGAAAGTTCATGGTACTCCCCCTCTGGCAAAAAAAGACAAATTTTTACAGAGGGCTTTTTGTTAAATGGTAAGCTGTCTATACCGACTATTAATTTTTGTCTTATTACATTGCTCACAAGGTGCTCCTGTGCCGGATTTACATGATTGGTTATCCATAGTATTCCAACTTTTTCAAGGAAAGGAAAAATAATCTTCAAGATCGTTTTCTCCATTCCCGCGGCAGTGATGCTTTCATTAAGAATACTTTCAAAATTTTCAATATTATAATCAACCATATTTTCCAGGAGCTGGTTAACCATTAAATGATCCTTAGCTCCCGAGTCAGAAAGTGATAGAACATTTTCAGCCAAAGTTTCAGCAGTCATTTTATCAATATGCGAAATCTTAAAGCCATACTTATTTAGAAGGGCAATATTGAGTATGGTCTTAAGTTCGTCATTGGTATAATACCTGATATTTGTTTCGGACCGCCTTGGCTTGAGGAAGGAATACCGTTGCTCCCATATACGTATTGTATGGGCTTTAATACCTGAAAGATTTTCAATGTCTTTTATCGTAAAGAGCATATTATTAAAGCGTTTACTCTATTACAAAAAAATCGCTGATAGGTTTGGATTTTAGAAAAAACAAGATGCCTTTCTTCATTTTCCAAAGAAACCATAAAGTCACTTATTATAAATTACCTTTGAAATTGCCCTTAGATAAGCATCGATAACTATTTGTTTATCGTATTCTTTAATTATTTTTTGCCTCGCTTTTTTCCCCATGCTGTTCCTTTGATCTTCGGTAAACATGAACATTTCTTCCATTTTTTCTGCAAGGTCTATATCGTCCCTAACGTTGCACAGCAGGCCTGTAACTCCGTCTTCCACAATTTCCTTACAACCTGTAGTATTTGTAGTGATAACGGGTTTTTCCATACTTCCCGCTTCCAACAAAATATTAGAAGTCCCCTCCCGGTAAGATGGCAGAACGATACAATCCGCTTCCGCTATAAATTTTCTCACATCTTTTTTTTCTCCCAGGTAGTCTATTACCCCTTCCTCAATCCAATGCTGTAACTGAGATTGAGTAATAGTGTTTGTCTTAAGGTTTTGCGTCCAGAAGGGCCCTAAGACATTAAACACAGTTTGCGGGAATTTTTTTCTTATGCAACGTGCTGCATTAATGTATTCAAAAATCCCCTTATCTTTTATTAGCCTTCCTATAAACAAAAAAATAAATGTTTCAGGATCTTTTTCTTTTAAAATACGGGGTTTGAATTTATTGTAGTCAACACCAGAGCCAGGAATTCTTTCCACCACACTGGGTTTCACAAATTTCCTGTCAAGGAAAAGATTCATGTCATCATAATTCTGAAAGAATACCTTTTTTGTTTTACTTAATGCATTTCTGTACAGTCTACGTGCAACGCGGTACACAAAGCTTTTACTAATAAACAATGGACCAACGCCGGTAATATTAGTAATGGTGGGGATATGCAATTGCCGCGTTATCAAGTTACCCCAAATTGCAGGCCTTATGCTGAAAGTGAGGCATACATCAGGTTTGATTTTTTTTAGGGCCTTTCTTACATTATAAATGTATCTCGCCACTTTAAAAGGATTAAGGTTTCCTGATCCAACATTAAGAACCTTAAGACCCATTTTCTCAACCTGTGGTACAAACTTATTAGTATGTGTAATAATATAAACTTTACAACCTTCTTTCAAAAGCCTTAGCATAAGGCCTTCTCGCATTGTATAGGTTGAAATGAGCCCATTTTCAATAACAGCAATTTTTTTTCCTTTCAGCTCACTACTCATTTCAATATATTTTTATTCCAAACTTCCATCGAAAATAAAGTCCAAAGAATTTTTGCACGCTTTTCGTCTGAAATTTTTACTCTGTTATTAAGAAGATTGTGGACAAAATTTTCGTCAACAAAATTTTTATAAAAACATTGGGAAGAACTTAAATAATCGCTTACCGGTTCCTTCAATTCCTTATCAATCCAGCTTTTCAGAGGAATCTCAAAACCTCGTTTGGGCTGGTTAATTAAAGTGGCGGGCAAATATTTTATGGCAAGTTGCCTCAATAAATATTTTGTTGTTCTCCCTTTTATTTTGTACCCATCTGCAATCGAAGGGATATACTCGAGCAACTCTTTTGATAAAAAAGCACTTCTGCCTTCCAATGAATTTGCCATGGTTGCTATATCCATTTTCACAAGTAAATCACTAAATAGATTTGTATCAAAATCGAGATTCATAATCTTTTTCAACCCTGATAGGCCACTGCCGGCAATTTTATCAAAGTCGCATTTTAGCGGTTCAAGGTAATCAAACCCCGGGTCAATAATATACTTTGTATAATCCTCAAAAATATCTACCCCGGCTGACAAATAAATTTCAAGATTTGATTTGGATGCCAGCGACGTTAACCGGTATAGGTAATTGTACAAGGATTTTTTATTGTTTGCCTCCGGCAACCCGCTTTTAATAAAAGATGCGCCTTGCTTAACCAAATAATTTTTTTTAAAAAAATCATATTTTGCAAATGGCACGTATCTTCTGTATCCACCAAAAAGTTCATCGGCCCCGTCGCCGTTAAGAACAACTGTTACATATTTTTTCGCTTCGTGGCTTACATAATAACTTGGAATTGCTGAACTGTCGAAAAATGGTTCACCGTAATTTGATAATATCTTTTCTATGTCATTCTTAAGATTGCTGAATGAAATTTTTATCTCGGTATGACAAGTGTTGTATTTCTGTGCTACAAGTTTTGCAAACGGAGCTTCATCATATTCTCCATCAAACGAAACAGTAAAGGTTTTTAACCTGTTATTGTATTCAGATGCAATCGCTGTTACAAGCCCGCTGTCAATTCCTCCGCTTAAAAAACTGCCAACTTCGAGATCACTGGATTCAATCCGTCTTTTTACGGCCGCGTGCAGGTATTCGTCTATTCTTTGCAAATTCGCTTCAAAAGATTCTTTATTCTCCTTGCCATAAAAATCATGAATATTCCACCATCTCGTTTCTTTAATGGTGAGAGAGTTACAATCTATTACCAAAAAAGTTGCGGCCGCCAGTTCTTTTACTTTCTTATAGGGTGTTAGTTGTCGATAAAAGGAACCAAGCCTTAAAAAATGATAAAAATTATCCGGCTCGACATCGAGCTTCACCATTTCATTAAGGCAATTTAGCTCACTCGCAAACGCTATCATTTTGCCGTCGTCATAATAATAAAGTGGCTTTTTCCCCGCCCGATCTCTTGCGATGAATAATTCATTTTTTATTTTATCATGAATTACAAGAACAAACATTCCGTCGAGGTATTGAAGAAAATCTGTACCAAACTTGTCGTATAAAAGAAGTAGGGTTTCTGTGTCGGAGGATGTAATTCCCTTTAAGCCAAATTGCTCACGAACTTCGCGGTGATTATAAATTTCGCCATTGAAAACAATCACATATTTATCCCCAAGAGACATAGGCTGTGTGCCTCCGGCAATATCGAGAATCGCGAGCCTTAAATGAAAGAGATTGACATTACCGTGCTTATAACCGTTGTGTTCATCAGGGCCCCGATGCCCCATGATCTTAACAACAGCATCGTAAGAAAACCCGGAGTTTACCGTTCCCGCAAGACCACACATTATTATTAATCAATTTTAAATGCGCAAAATAACTTTATTATTCGTGAATTGAAAACCAAAAAAGCATCACGTGCTTGTAAGATTCAATATGGCGAAGGCGATAGGCTTAGTTGTTCCTGTTGTGCCATAGCTCTCGCTTTTTGCATAGTTTTTCTAAATGATTTTTCCTTTACTTTTTCAAATATGAGAAAGAGAGAGATCGTATAGAATGGCAAGCATGGAATTTTATAACGCACGAGAGTTCCAAAATTTAAGGTACTTGCACCAACAAAAAGTGCAAACACTAACGAAAAAAGAAAACAATACATGATAAGCGGATCTGTCAGTATCAGTTTGAAAAAGGTTTTCAAGCCGCTTTTGAAAAGAACGTATACGGTAAAAAACAATAGAATCAGGCTTTCAAGCGAAGCCAGTAAGGAGGACATCTTATGCGATTCCCATAAAAATGGCCTAAAGAATGTTGTAAAAATTGCAATAGGCGCTAACTTAATAAGACCCTGCAACGAACCATCAAATTCGACCCCAAGATCAAAATTTGAATCAGCAGTTTCATTTCCATCCATAGAGGATATTGCTCCGTTGAGGTGTTGAATACTTTTTGTGAGATCATCAACGGCATAGCCCCCCAGTTCCTTCTCGTACGAATTGAGCACAACTGTAAAACCATACATACTCCCAAAGATCAAGGCCGGGGCAAGCAGGTATTTAAGGAGGCGGTTCTTAATCCCTTGTACATTTTTAAGTATTATAAAAAGAATAAAAAATGGCAAATAAGAAATTAAAATGTAAACCTTGATTATTGCCAGAAGGTAACCAAATACAAAAAGAATTGTCATGTTCCTGATGAAATTTCTCTTGTGAAATAACATTTCATATACAGAGTAGGTAACCCATCCAATAGACGCAATACAAAGCGTATCTTTCAAAATTCCGGAACTCCAAAAGACTAAGGTTGGAAAATATAAAATCCCAATAGCAAACTTCTTGTGCATGTGGGGATATTGTTCATAGAAGAAAAGAAAAAGTTTCCAAACACCACTGAAAGCGATACTTGCAAAAATTACATTGATAGCAGCATACCTTCCAAAAGTAAAAAATGATAAAACAGTAACGAATCTTGTTACCATAAAGTTTGCCTCAGACTTAAAATATCCATGGTTCCACGGATCCTTAAGCAGGGTTTGATCAAAATCTTTTCCTTTGCTAAAAATAATATGGAGATTGTCCCAATTATTTAAGATGAGATGAAAGATGTTATTCCCTTCTTTTTGATATAAGCCAATGGAATCTCCTGGTGATAAATAAACACTGAAGATGGAAAAAGCAAAGCATCCGAGCATCTTTATCCAGAAACCCTGCCGATGATATTTTCTAAGAATGGGATCATCATACTTATTTCTCATTTTCCTGAAAAAGAGACTGGATAAGAAAACGAAAACTGGGAATAATATTAAATCTCCATAGCCCATTTAAAAGGTGATATTTTATTCATGTGAGTGTAAATGTGATTTTGAAGGCCCTTAAATCCATCATTGTAGGGATGATGGAGCAGGTGCAGAAAATAACCCTTTCAAAATCTTTATTCTAAAAATTATATAAGCTCCTATATTATATTGTGGTGATGAAAGCCTCTCCAAAATCAACTGGCGGCGTTGCGGTATAATTATTTGCAAATGCGTCTCGCATAGGCCATAAAATAAAGCTCAGCTTTTTAAATTTATTGGTTTTTTGAAAGATAACAACCGTTCCTGCAAACGCGATTAAAAAGACCAGGTACATTGCCAGGGCAATAAATTTGCTTTGACTAAATTTTGTTTTCAAAATAAAAAACCTGTTACGAACATAATAATACATTTTCCAATTGTTGCTAAAAGCCCAATCGTTTTTGTAGGAATAAGCGGAGGCCGGGTGGTAATGAATACTATTTGCTTTCGTATAAAATGGTATTTTATTTTTTCTTATGATACGATAGTAATATTCGGTCTCGTCTCCCCAAATAAAAAGCTCCTTCCTGGGTAAGCCTACTTTCGCAATAATTTTTTTATGAAGCAATGTTCCGTTAAACGGATGTGCAACATTCTTAATAACTGGGTCTTTTACTTCATTAATAGAAGAATAATTGCCTGTTTTCCAAACAAAGCTTTTTTTATCTTCTTTATTAATTACTGCGCAGTTGCGTAAACACAATTCTTCGGTATCATTTTCTAAAAGTTTTTCCAGTGCATCTTCTTTTGGAAATCCATCATCATCCATCAGCCAAATCCAGTCAAAATCTTTTTTATTAGCCAGTTCAATGCCGGTATTAAAGCCGCCGCCTGAGCCTATATTGCTTTGCGTAAAAAATTCAATATCATTTTGTTGTTTAAGCCAGTTTTCAGTATCATCGTTGCTGCCATTATTTATTACAAGAATATGATCTAACTTCCTGGTTTGGCTTCTTAATGCATCAATGCATTCAGATAATAACTTTTTCCTGTTATATGTCACCACTACAGCAATGACCTTTTCCATAGCATCGGGATTTTAGTTTTCAAAAAATACAGATAACTAATACCTAACGTTTTTGGAAGGAAAGTATTGCCAAAGGAAGGAGAATTACAGTGCCCGTCAGCTTTCTATATTGGGAAAAATGGGAAGTCGATTCTTTGAAAGGAAGGCTTCTGAAAATATTCGCGAGAAATCCAATGCCTCCCCGATAACATGATGCATGTCCATATAACGGTAGGTAGCCAGTCTCCCAAGAAAAGAAACTTTTTGGAGAGAACTCGCTTTGGCCCGATACTTATCAAAAAGCTCTTTATCCTTTTTTAACCGCTTGGGATAATAAGGAATATCTTCTGTGCCGGTTTCTTTGCTATATTCCTTAAAAATTACTGTTTTGTTGTGTTGTTCCCAGGGAGTAAAATGTTTATGTTCTGTAATCCGTGTGAAGGGAATATTTTCATCGCAATAATTCATTTGAGTTGTACCCTGGAAATCTCCCTGGTGGATTGATGATTCAAAAGTGACCGTTCTGTAACCAAGCCGTCCGAATTCAAAATTGAAATAGGCGTCGATTGGCCCCGTGTAAAACACATGATCGTATTCATTTATAGGCTCCGCAGAATAGAATTTTTTGTTCAGATATATTTTCGTTGATGGATGATCCAACAATTTTTGAATCAAAACAGTATAACCATCCGCCGGAATACCTGTAAAAATATTGTTATGATAGTTATCATCGTAATTAAACCGTACCGGAATTCTTTTTAAAATGGAAGCAGGCAACTCTGCAGGTTCACAACCCCATTGTTTTTTTGTATAACCATAAAAAAACGCTTTATACAATTCTTTGCCAATAAAATAAAGTGCTTGTTCTTCAAAATTTTTAGGATCCGAAATATTTTTATCTCCTAATTGCTCCAGGAATATTTTGGCTGTTTGAGGCGTAAGGGTTTTATTAAAGAATTGATTTAAGGTTTGTAAATTTACCGGTAATGGGTACACTTTGCCGTTATGCATGGCCTTTACCCGGTGCACGTAAGGCCTGAATTCAGTAAATGAGTTCACGTATTCCCAGATCTCTTTTTTATCTGTATTGAAAATGTGTGGCCCGTATTTGTGCACCATTATATTGGTTTCTTCTTCTCTTTCAGTAAAACAATTACCTCCAATATGATTCCTTTCGTCCCACACGTCTATTGTACAATCAATTGTTTCTGCCAATTCACGGGCCAGTACCGCCCCTGAAAAACCTGCACCAATTATTAGAAATCTGAAGCTCATAGATGAGAATGGACAATTAGGGTAAAATAGCTAAAAATACTATATGCAAATCAAAAGACATTGAAGTTATGTACATTAAATACATTTTTTCGGTTCAATAAAGCAACTTATAATAAAGATTCTTTACAAAGGGCTAAAGTATTAACAAAGAAATCAATATTTTCTCTATCAATGGAGATAATATGGCTCCAACCTTATGCAATCAACTAATTATTAAAAAATTTACATAATCTCCTATCTCTATTTCACCTTTCTGAATACTCGATAATATAAGTATTGCCAAATGGTAGGATGATACCATATTTCGGATTTACCTGCAACTTCAATTGTATTTATTTTATTTAATAACGCATCCTCAATCGCCTTGAACAGGATCAATCGAATTTTAGCGATTTGCAAATAAGGATAGGTTATAAAATTATCTTTGTTTGTGGTATGAATAATATCCTGATATAAAACAGAACCTGTATCAACACCTGCATCAACCAAGTGAACCGTTACGCCGCAATTAGATTTATCACTTTTCGCCAATGCCCAATATCCCGCCATGTACCCCCCGGTATTTTGGCGTGATACCAGTGTGCGAATTGATAAATAAAGCGGGAGTTGAACCTAATATTTTTTTTGAAATTATCCTGGTGCCATTAACAATAATAACATCAGGTTCAATCTTTTGAAGTAATTCTATTACAGCGTTATCGTTTATTGAATTGATGCGAATTACCCTATTTTCAGAAATTGGAGTAATGTTCAATTTATTTTCTGCTATAACAGATTTAATTCGCTTCACAGATAGAATCTCTAATATTCTTACAATAATTATTTGGAAAAGTATTTGGCCTAAGACATTTAGCAAGCCTAATTTTCTTACCCGTCGTCTTAAAAATTTTTTCTTGCTTTCCTTTTTTTCGAGAATAACGGTATGCACAGAAAACTTACTATTTATCGCATGATAAATAATATTGGTCGAGTTGCCCTCTCCGGCCAGCATCACTATTTTTTTATTCATTCATCTCTTATTGATTCGCGGATATAATATGGATTAAAATTAGCATTCACACAAAAATGCACATTAATTTAAGCGGCATTGGAAAGAATTAAATCATATATTCTTTTGTAGCTTTCTACGGCATTTTTCAAAGAATAAAATTCATTAGCCGCAAATCTTATTTTCTTGCTATCAAAATTTGCTGCCACCATTGTGTCCACACATTGAATAAAATGATCCTGATCGAATTTTTTTATAACAATACCGGATTGATATTTATCAACAATCTCTGCCACGTCACCCACCCCTGAGTTTGTAATGACGGGGATACCCATAGCCATAATTTCTCCATGTTTTGTGGGAGAAGACGATTTTTTTGAATAGCAAGGCTTAATGAAGAAGACAGAATACCTGCTTAAAGAAAGCAACAAGGGAACCTCATGTCTGCGGGCATTTTTCACGATTATTTTTTCTTTTGCAATACCGGCTTGCCGTGCTTTTTCCCAAATAACATGATGCAGGTGAGGGGATATAAATAAAAACTTTGCATTCGAAATTCTATCAGAAATCTTTTTACACAACACCATCATTTCATCAGTAAGATACCATCCCCCTATAGAACCCAGATAACTGATGACAAAATCGTCTTCATTTATCCATAGTTCGTTTCTTAGAATATCTTTTTGTTTCTGGTCGCACTTCCCGCGGATCAAAGAGTTCCATGTCCACGCTGCAAGGAATTACTTCAAGGGCAATCTCTTTTTTATATTGCGGCCAGTCACTGATTATTTTTTCGGCTGCATAAGTAAGACATACAATGCCATCGCTCATCCGCACTTCTTCGCCTTCTTTCTTTTTGAAATAGTTATAAATTTTCCTGTAAAAATAATTATTGTAATTCCACATGCCACCGTCAATCCTGCTATCAGCGTAAAATTCACGGATATCATTAAGAAACTTTAAGCCCATCTTTTTTTTCATCCATAGGCCGATTAACGCTGGAACACCAGGCCTCGTGTGAACCATATCAAATTTTTCCCTTGAGTGCAGTTGACTTGCTGTCCTTTTCAATATCATTATGTCGTATATCGATGATAGCACAGGAGGCTTTTTATGGTACTTTACCGGCACCCATTTTATTGGATAAGGTTCCAGGCTCTTATCTATATCTTTTTTGTAAAGCTTAAATCTCTCAGGCTTTTCACAGCTTAGAATTGTAAAGGCATATCCATACTTTGTAAGTCCCGCCAGGTAAGGTATAACCTGGCTTTGACCGAGCGGATCGGTCATACCATCATACGAGATGAAAAGTATTTTTTTTGTTTTAATCATTCATGAATATTATTTTCCTCCAACCACCAGTGCAACACAATAATTACCCAAAGTCTGTTAAACAAATAATCTTTACCTGAAGCATAATTTTTTTTAATTTTTTCCACTTCGGTGTAACGAAGAAGATCATGTTTATCAATGACATTCTTTGATGTATATTTTTCTACCAGGTACGAAAGATCTGTTTTTAGCCATTTTTTTAATGGGATGGCGAAAGCCCCATTTAGGGCGGTCAAATATTTCTTTTGGAAGGTAATCATATAGAACCTGCTTTAAAAGATATTTCATTTCGTTTCCCTTAATCTTTAGATTGCTATCCAGGTTGAATGCAAATTCAATGATCCTGTAATCGAGTAGCGGCACTCTTATTTCAAGGGAGTAATGCATGCTTGCCCGATCGACTTTAACCAGGAGGTCATCTGGTAAATAATAATTAAAATCCCAAAGGGATTGTTCCTCCCCGGCATTTAGCTCCCGGCCAGTCCGGGTACTGTTGTTTTCATTTTCGAAATCAAATTTATTATGTACTAAAATGCCGGCTAATTCCTTTTCGCTAAAAAAATATTGTTCCTGGGAAAAAATATGAGTCTTAATATTTTCTTTGCTGTTATATGCAAATAAATTTCCCGCCCGCCTGTATTTATCGTTCATTAGCTTTGAGGCATGATATAACGGTTGCCTGATGAGGGAAACCCATTTTCTATCTAATGTTTCGGCCCAGTTATAAGCGCCATAGCCCATAAATAACTCATCTCCTCCATCGCCACTCAATGCAACCGTTACATGCTTTTTCGCAAGCCTGCTTACCATCATAGTTGGAAATGCTGATGAATCTGCAAAAGGCTCATCATACACCGGCAAAAGGTCATTGATTAACTCCATAACTTCCTTTTCCTTTACACTAAATTCATGATGATGTGTTCCCAAATTTTCGGCCACCTTCAAGGCATATTTTGATTCGTTATATTTCCCGTCATCAATTGCTATACTAAACGTGTTAATTTTCTTATTACTTACTTCTGAAGCAATAGCTGTTACCAGGCTGCTATCAACTCCGCCGCTAAGAAAAGTTCCGATCGGCACATCACTTATTAGTTGCTTTTCGATTGAGTCAAATAATAATCCTTTAAGTTTCTGTTTAGCCTCTTTTTCATCTTTCAACGGATTTTTTTCAATTCTTTTTTCCAGGCTCCAGAAAGGGATCGTGTTATTCAGGGGTTGATTAAAATGATTTTGTGTTATATCTATTTGCAGGAAATGAGCTGTCGGAAATTTTTCGACATTTTCAAATATTGTAAGCGGTTTAGGAATAAATCCAAGGTGCAAAAAGTAAGGAATAGCTTTTTTGTTTACGACAAGCTGTCTTTCCTTTATTGATTGTATTGATTTTAACTCTGATGAAAAAATAATTTCATTATCAGAATAATAAATGAATAAAGGTTTAACGCCTGCATGATCCCTGCAAAGGGTTATTACTTTGTGTTGTTTATCATAAATAGCTAGCGCAAACATTCCATTGAAATCCTTGAAACACCGGACTCCCTGCTCTGCAAATAATTGCAGAATCACTTCTGTGTCTGAAGTTGTTTTGAGAGACGCTCCTTTATCATTGAGTTTTTGTTGTAGCTCCTTGAAATTATAAATTTCTCCATTAAAAATTATCACATATCTCCCGTCGGAAGAAAGCATTGGTTGGTTTGCAGAAGAGGACAGATCCAAAATTGAAAGACGCCTATGGCCTAAACCAACTTTCTCATCATCTGAAAAATAAAATCCTTCGGCATCAGGGCCCTCTATGCTGAATTGCAGAGGTTGCCTTCATAAGCGCAGTAGGCTTGATCGAATTGCTTAGAGAAATATAACCTGCAATACCACACATAATTTTAATTCAATTTAAATTGAGAGGCACCAGAACTCTGTCATACACTTTAAAAAGACTTTGCAAATACTTTTTTTTGGAATAATTATTTATTGCAATTTCTTTTACTTTATCCGACATTTCCTTGAGATGAATGTGCTCATTTAAAATACTTTCGATAGCCTTTACAAAGCTTCGGGGGTCAAAAGGGTAAAAAAATAAAGCATTCTCACGGGAAACTTCTCTCAGCACTTTAATGTCTGACAATAACAGTGGCAAGCCTATTGCCATTGCTTCTGCGACAGAAACGCCAAAGCCTTCAATATAAGAGCACATAACATAGGCATCGTAATGTGGGAGTACTTCATAAATTTTGTCGTAGCTACCTTTTAATTGAATCTCAAGACCGTACTCAGTAATCTGTTTTTGCAGCATATCTCTTTCCGGTCCTTCGCCATAAATGTCCAACGAGACGGAAACATGTTTAAGCAATTTAAAAGCGTCGATCAATACCTGGTAATTCTTAACGTCTTTGAGATTTCCCACAGCTACCAATCTCAGTTTTCCTTTGGGGCTTGAGTAGTTAATTTTATTTTCAAAAAAATCTTCTTTAACAAAATTGTATACTACCTCTGAATTGCCTTTCAGGCCCACGGAATTCTCGAAATCCAGTAGTACCTCATAGGTTGGAGAAATTAAAAAATGATTTTTTCTATAAGTGAATCGGTCTAGCAGCAAGGTATATCCGCTATACCATTTCAACTTATATACTCCTGCCGTCATCACAGTTGCCAGGCTAAATAGATAAGGAATCTTTTTACCACAAGCAATACGAGCGACAATACTACTCCAGTATAAGGAATGAATGCACAAGCGTAACTTCATTATCCAAAATAATTTTCTTGAGCTTATTTGCAGCTTTAAAAAGATCTTTCCTACTATTCATTTGCAGGCAGTATCTCTTTGCGCCAACCAATTCCTGCTCTGTGAAAACATTTTCCGGCTTTGAGTGTGACTATTATAATATCATAATGCTCCTGAATTTCTGCAAGTGGAGACACGAGCATGATTTCGGCGCCGCCTCTTTCAAGTGAATCGATAATATATAATATCTTCTTTTTCATCAAGCACAAAAAATAAAAATCTAACTAGTAGTTGTTAAAATTTCTCCATTGCTTATAGCGCTGTAGCCCACCTAAGGCTCCTATAAGCTTATTATTAAGCGGTGCAAGAAATGAGTAATTCGGCAAAGAATTCAAAAATAATATCCAACCCTTTTCTGTAATGCGCGAAAACTCGAAAACATTTTTCTGCAATCCTCTGTAGTTCGTTTGCGCAAGTGGAATTTCCATTCCCGCTTTTATTGCATTAAATTCTGACCCAAAACCATCATAGATTCTTTTTAAAAAATTATGTATTTCCAACCTGTCGCAATGATTGTGGTATAGCGTAATATCAAAGACTATGTAGATCGGTATACCAGATTCATTGAATTTTCCCGCGAGATCAGCGTCCTCACCCTGGAAAATCATTTTCTCGTTATAACATCCGGCCTTATTAAATAATTTTTTATGCATTACCAAAGAACCACTGCCAAGAGAATCGTATTGATAAAATCCTGATGGCGGCTGTGGAGAATTTTTATGCAATCTTCCCCACAGGGTATGATAATTTGCCGAAAGTAAATACCTGCCAACTTTTGTTTCTGCAAGCTTATCTTTTAAATATGGCGGATATTCCCAATTAATATAATAAACGGAAGCCGTATGACCCTTTTCTATCACGTATGAATTAATCCAGTCAACAACTTCACTATTGATCCACATATCATCATCCACAAAAAAAAGTATTTCCCCATTTGCTTTGGATGCACCAAAATTTCTCGCCGAAGAAACACCTTTTTGAGGATTGTCAAAACATGAAATTTTTTGAGCCAATGAATCGGGAATATTCAGAGGAGTGTCGCCATCGTTTACAATGATGATCTCTGCATTCTTATTCTCAATAGCCTTAACGGCTTTTTCTATAGTTTCAAATAGAATTTGCTCACGGTGCCTTGTGGCAATGATTATTGAAATTTTAATTTCAGTCATTTTTTAACCGTGTTTAAATTTATCGTTTACTTAATTATTGCTTTTTACGGCGTAAATCATCCCGGAATGTAATAAGCTCAATGACGTTTCGATAACCTGGTAATTTGCTGATCTAAGTTGAGCAACAATGTTTACAGGTTTTTTTTCATGCCATTCTATAAAATAGACATCAGGGATCGAAATGATATTTGCATCATACAATGATTCGATGATTTCATATTCGGCTCCTTCGGTATCAATTTTGCAAACGACGAAATGATCTTTTACCTGCTCTTTAATTTTTAAAAATTCATCGCTTGCCGATTTCAGTTGCATCACCTGGTTGCTAACCTTTGCCGCGACATAGCCTTCTAATTTTGGTAAGCCTTTTGTCCCCATTCTTCCCTTTTCTTTAGGGGAATATGATACGCTTATATCCTCTTCTTCCTTAGCCAGCCCAAAATTATTTGCATGTATCTTGCCAGCGTATGCTGTATTTAATTGAATATTTTTCATAGCCATTGAAAAAGTTGGCTTAAATGGTTCAAAAGAAAATACCTTATCAACATTATCTTTTGATGCAAAAAATAAGGTCGTAATGCCAACATTCATCCCGACATCAATCAGCGCTATTTTTTTCTGAGTAGGTGATATTAAATTGTATGCCCCTTCTAAAAACACCTCGCTCAGGATAAATAATTCTTCTTCGTCATTTATCTTAAACTGAATTCTTTTATTTGATGCAATTAATTCATTGCTTTCATTTATAGAAAATGTAAACCCACCCTTTCTTGATAACAATAGTGCATTTTGATACCTTTCTAAAATGGGTGTTGCTTTTGAAACCGGCATTTCCAGCCTCAATTCTTTAAAAAATATTTTATCTCCAACTATGTCGTATTCACTTTTCTTAATATTATAAACAGCCATTTTGTTCCCGAAAGACGAAACTGTTTTTCCGAACTTTACTCCAAATAGCCTAAAGAAATTATGGATGAATACTTTTAATGACATTAGTTAACTTTTATATTGTTCATTAGTTCAAGATGTCCCCTGTATTGCGACAAATACGGTTTTACATTTTCATGCAAGTTTGGAGCTGGTTTCACTCGTATTTGATTAATATCAAGTAGTTCTTTCCTTACCTCATCTATTACGCAAAACAATCCAATAGAATATTCGCCCTCGACCAAATTCATATTTTTAACCTCACCGGTTAATGTCAACTTGTTCCCTTCTCTTGCAAAATCCTTGATAAATGGCCTTAAGTCTATAATCGTAATTCTTATTCCTTTGGCGCTATAAATTAAAAGACAAAAATCAGTAATGGCGGGCGATTCACTTATTTTAACCTCAAGGCAAATATTAAAGTTTATATCACCTCCTGAATTTATTTCTGTTGGCTGAAACTTGCATTCCGTCAAATCTACCTTATCGGATAATGTCAATTGACTAAAACTAAAATCCTTGTTCTCATTTAGATAATGCGAAATCAACTCTTGCGTTTCCCCTTCTTCTGCCAGCATTCCTTTTTTCAGAATAACTGCTTTATTACACAGTTGTTCTATAGCATTCATATCGTGGCTTACAAATATTACGGTTCTTCCGCTCTTACTTATCTCATTCATTTTACCGAGACATTTTTTTTGAAACTCCGCATCACCCACTGCCAGTACCTCGTCAATAATTAATATCTCCGGCTCAAGGTGGGCTGCAACTGCAAAGGCTAAGCGAAGTTGCATACCGCTGCTATACCGCTTAAGGGGGGTGTCGAGGAAATTTTCGACACCGCTAAAATTTACAATAGCGTCAAAATGGGTATTAATCTCACTTTTTCTCATTCCCAAGATACTTCCGTTCATATAGATATTTTCGCGACCGCTCAATTCAGGATGAAAACCTGTACCAACTTCAAGCAGACTGGCTATTCTTCCCCGACAAACTATTTTCCCACTTGTCGGGGGAGTTATTTTGCTTAATATTTTTAATAAGGTGCTTTTGCCTGCGCCGTTCTTTCCTATGATTCCTATACTCTGACCGGGATAGACATTGAAACTGACGTCGTTTAAAGCGAGAAATGTCTTATCACTTCCTGCTTTTTTCTTAAACGGATTGGCAATAGCATCCCTTAGAGCCAGGTAACCATCTTGCTTTGTACCCAGTTTAAATTGCTTGGTAATATGTTGTATCTCTAATATTGGTTTCATAGCTACGCTAAGTCTGCAAAGTATGCTTCTGTTTTTCTAAATGTGTATATGCCAGTCAGTAATAATAATACAGCCACTATGCATCCAAACATTACTGCCTGCCAATCTACTTCAGCACCTGTAAATATGCTCCTGCACAATTGTATGGCAGATGCAATAGGGTTGACCCTCATAAAACCATTGATAACAGGATTAGTAAATGCTTTAGAAGAATATAATACCGGGTTGGCAAATAATAAAAATTGAATCATAAAGGGAATTACATATTGAAAGTCCCTGTACTTTACATTCAAAGCCGATAGCAACGTGCCAAGGCCAAATGTCGTAACGATAGTTATAATAATACTTAGAGGCAAGTAGATAAATAGTTTTACGATGCTCACATCCTGGTGGTAGTAAATAAGAATAAAGGCGTAAATAACTAAGGCAAAAATAAAATCAACTAAAGCGGTTAAAATAGCACTCATGGGTATTATGAGCCTTGGAAAATATATTTTTTTTATGATGTTGGCATTAGTGACCATGCTGTTTGCGCTATTCAGTAAGCCACTGCTAAATATATTCCATATCAATAATCCGCTTATTGCAAATACGGGGTAAGGAATGCCATCGCTGCCTACATTTAAAGCTTTACTAAATATTAGTGTAAACATCAACATCATTACCAACGGTTGTAATATTGCCCACAAAATTCCCAGGGCAGCCTGCTTATATTTTACTTTCACATCTCTCCATGTAAAAAAATAAAATAGCTCATGGTATTTCCATAATTCCGATAAGCCGATGGAAAATTTATTCTGAGGTTTTATTTCGTATTCAATCATTACCGGAGTTTTGGAATATTAATTCTCTTGTCAGGCTGGAGTACATAGTATATCAAAATGGCAGTTGGCAAAATTAGTATTCTCATCCACAACAGTTCCCATTGCAGCATTGATAATTTTGTAATCAAAATGAATGATTAGTTCAATGAGATCTTTAGCAGTTTTACCTTGTTCACGAAGATTATTATCATCCAGTTCAATAAACAGTGCGGGCCGGTGTTTTAAGATAGTCTCTTTGCCTCCTGCCAATACATTATATTCGTAACCTTCCACGTCAATTTTTATAAATGACGGAGGAGGAATAGAAAAATTCATCATGCTGTTGTCAAGGGTATCAATTTCTACAGCGGTCTTTTCATAAGAGTTGTTCTCCCCATTTTCTCTTAGCAGGCGTTGCATGCCACGGTTATTTGTGTTAACGTTATAGAGAAAAGCTGTAGTTTTCTCGTTACCGAGACCCTGGTTTATCAATTTAATATTGTTGAAACTATTCAGCGCGATATTTTGCGATGCGTGCTGGTGATTATATGGGCTGGGTTCAAATGAAAAGACTTTCCCTTCGGCCCCAACTTTTTTTGCCAGGTTTAAAGTGGTAGCGCCAATGTTCGCACCTATGTCTATCACATTCATCCCGGGCTTTACAAAATCAAACAAAACGAGCTGTGCAGGCTCATCAACAGCGAAATAATTTGAATGCCCGACCGTATCGCTAACATCAACTTTTAGATTAATTCCATCCACCTCAACTGTGCGAATAGATCCGGGGGAGTATAAATAATTGGGGGGAATAAGCTTCGCTGCAAAGGCATTCATGCTGCTGTGCCTTGTAAAAACTGGCAGCAGTTTATCAATTCCGGAGACTATAAAAAACCTCCTGAAGAAGTTAAATAATTGCGTTTTTGCAGAAATCTGCAAGTGATAAGGCTTAGGGTTCATGTGTGTAAGAATTCTTGTTCCGAATAGATAACGAATTTTTTGCCGGGAGATTGTGGCGCCTACTCATAATATTATCAGCAGCATTATACTTCATAACACTTTGGCCAAGATTTGAATATAGGCTGTCTTTAAAATAAATATTTCACAACCTGCTTGCTCAATCAGTTTGTTATAAACATTCGACACCATAAATGTGGCATAATCATTTCCATACTATATTTGAAAATTAAGCGAACCGTTGCATAAAAGCAGGGCCGGTAATAATTAAGATATTGATATATGGATTTTAAAGAATTGAAAATTGGATATGTACCCTACTTACCAGATTTGTCGCAACCTGCGGATAGGCGCAGATTCCCCTATTTTGCAAAAAGGAATAACATATCATTTGAAATTGCAAACAAGAATAAATCCTACGACATAATATTACTTACTGCCCCAGCTAATTTAAGTCAATGGCTGCTTTATAAGAAGAATCACCCTGAAACAAAATTCATATTTGAAATGGCTGATAGCCTGATTTTTTCACCCGATATTTTTACAGCCCTTTTTAAGGGTATCGGCAGGTTTATCCTTCGAAAAGAGACGTCACTGTTTGTTAATTATAAAAATGTAATAATACAATGGCTAAAAATTGCTGATATCGTACTTTGTTCCAGCGTAGAAATAAGAAATATCATAAAGCAATGGAATCAAAATGTAGTGGTAAGCCTTGACTACCTTCAAAGTGAATATAAATTTCAAAAAACTGATTTTTCAATAAAAGGCAAAATGAAATTAGTATGGGAAGGCCAGGGAGCAGTGCTGCGGCACTTTCTTCATTTTAAAGAATTACTTAAAGAATTGAGCCCTTATTGTGAACTTGATATTATCACGTCAGATAAATATCCATTGTTTGGAAAATTGATTCACAGAGATGTTACTAAAATACTTGACCGGCTGCCTATTACAACCCGATTTCACAGGTGGGATTTAAATAGTAATTATCAGATTTTCCTTCAATGTGATTGTGGTGTCATTCCCATAAATAGAAAAAACTCATTCATATGGCATAAACCTGCAAATAAATTAATTTCTTTCTGGTTTACTTGCGTGCCCACCCTAGTATCTGATACGCCTGCATACACAGACATGATGAATAACGCTGGCGAAAATTTCTATTGTTCAAGCATAGATGAATGGATTGCAAAAATTAAATACATAAAAAATATGACAGCGGAGGAAAGAGAAAAGCTGGCAAAAAAGAATTTAAGTTACGTTCAAAATAATTATTCTGATGAAGCGCTTGATTTAATATGGAATCAAATTTTTGAGACATTGAAACTTTCCGCTTTTTGAAAGTCAGACGGCAATAAAAGACACTGCGATTTAAAAAACAAATATGAATTAATCTTTAACTAATAGTTTATACCCTTCAAAAATCTGCGGTATTTCTTTAAAATTTCCTTTTAAGGTTAACAGAATAATCCTGGTAAAGGGTTCTATAAAACAAGTACAAAACCAAATAAACCTATAGCCCAGCCGACTAAAATGCTTTTTTGCATATTGCAATCTGCTTCTTAAATTAATAAATAGTCGAAATGCCTTAACATTATTTGTCGTACCTCCACCACTATGGGTGGCCTTTATAGAAGAATTAAAGTAGATAACGCCACCTGAAGCTGAAATTCGTTTTGAAAAATCTAACTCTTCATAGTAGACAAAAAAACGCTCATCGAAATATCCGTGCCTTTCAAAGATTGATAGCCGCATAAACATAAATGCACCCATAACCTGGTCAACGCGTCTGCTGTCTTTGTGGTCCCAGTAGTCATTGAAGTTGTGCTGGGGTGAAATGTCTCGGTGAAATTTTTGACAGACCAATTATGTCAAAAAAGTAATGCAGGGGAGTCGGGAACCTTGCGCAACTGTGGGACACATCGCCTTTGTCTCGAGCAACTGGCAGCCCAGTATATCCACATCGGGGTGAGTGGTCATAAATAAAATGCAATCAGAAAGTGTCCTATCAAACAATTGAGTATCGGGATTCAATAGTAACACATGGGGAGATTTGCATAATTTAAACCCTTGGTTGCACGCCTTTGAAAAACCCTGGTTTTCTGTGCTTGAGATTATCACGACCTTCTCATAATCACCAATTTTTTTTAGCGACTCATCTGATGAATTATTATCAATAATGTAAACGCAACCTATAGCTTCCCGATTACTATTTGAGAAAATCGAATGAATGCATTTTGATAAATAATGTCCACTATTCCAATTTACAATAACTATATCTACCATTTCTTTGCTGTAAAAAATCTATTCACAATAATAAATAATTCTGTATAAAGAACTATCTGGAGCCATGAAGAAAATAAGGTCATGTATTGGTCTTGAAAAAAACTCATTAAAAGTGGAAATAACATAAAAGAGTAATACAGCGAATACCGGAGATTTTTTATTAATAATGCCTTATCGTTTAAAAGTGTATGAATTATACCAAAAAATCCGATCATAAACCACGCATAAAATTTCCCAAAATCTTCTATGTAAGGGCTATAAAAAGTGTACACATTGGTAGGGTAGGGAACGAAGCTAAATTGCTGTAATATGTCTTCTATCCTTGCATTAGTCAATATGCCTGCCTGGTCCCCTATTTTAATAAAAAAGCGGAGTGTGTTCCACCCTTTATAATTGATTTCCATGTTATGATTCAATTCCCAATCTAATCCATTCAGAGACGACACTAAATAGATGGCGGTAGTTTGAGAGGCAGGAAGAACATTTTCCTGAATAGTAGCTTCTTTATCACCGCCTTTACCATAGAAAACTCCCAATAAAATAAATATGGCTAAAAATATTCCAATAAGCCAGAAATTCCTTTTGATTGAAAAATTGGGTTTATGCAAATAATTCATCCCGAAATAGACAATTAAAATCATAAAGAAGAAAGTTCTTCCCGTCATGAAAACTGCATAAGTAATAGTTAACAGCAATGAAATAATAAATAGGGCCTTATTGATTTGATTTTTATCCTTCAGATAAACATATAAATTGATCGCATAAACTACAAATGAAAACGAGACCAGGTATTTAAGAGGACCAATATCTTCATCTCCATAACTTAGCTCAGTCCGAAGCCCGACAAAGAAATTCTCGATATTTGAAGCAATGAAAAGTCTATAGGCTGCCTGGATGTATAGCGGTAGACCTACTATGATAATAGCAACAAGAATAACTCTTAAACTTAAACTTATATTCTTCGACGGCAAGGTCTGGCTATACTCCACTAAAGTTTCAGGTGAATCTTTTTTTTGTTTTAATCCCGTTATTAGAAATGAACAAAAACTAAAACTTAAGGCGCCAATAAAAAAAACAAAAAATGTAGAAGTGCTTATCGGATAAAGTTCATCCAATAAAGTGAATCGAAAAATAAAATGAAGTGAAATAACTATGAACCACAATAGTGAAAACAGAACAGCCGGCTGCATCAAGACTTTTTTCATCATTTTGAAGTTTATTAAAAACAACAAAAAAAAATGTAAAAAAATAAAAATCACTTCTACTAATATATTTTCCAGTTGGCTCATCCTGATATTTAGAGATATAGATCCTTAACCTCGTATGTTTAGCTTTTTCTTAATTTGAAAAAATGATTTAGTATTGGCTCCAACGATCTTTTAACTGCTATTATTTCGGAAATTGATATTAAGAAAAGATACACAATGCCAGATATCAGAAATCCTAAGGGATATAATAAGTAGTTATCAAAGTTTTTAAACAATAAATAAAAGAGGATTTGTGCTGCAAAAGATATAATTATCATTGTAAGAAGGTAAAGGCTTCTCAATTTCAACTCAAAGCGTTTTTGCACAAGTACCGCTATCTGCCAGGTAAAAGTTGCAGCGATAACGATAAATCCAATTAACCTAAAAGTAAGGGTATCTGGTGTCTTTAGCACAACGGATAAAAGAGTAGCACCAAACCACCAGTATAGTAAAGTTGCCAATAAAAATCCTCCCATCTCATATAAGATTATTTTTTTAAGCAATTTTCTGATTTCAGTTTTATTCCCCTTTTCATATGCTTCAGTTAAGATAGGAAACAACGATGTTATAACCGGGGAAATAATTATTATGATTCCTTTAGATAATAAGTCGAAAATAGCCTGATAATTACCCTGAACTTCTCCACCAAGATTTCTCAACATAAAAAGCTTATCGATATACGATGCCAGGTATGCAAACACAAACCATAAAGACAGAGGTGCTCCATAATTAAAAAAACTTTTGAACAACTTTTTCGGACCAGCCATTTTATCATTATGGAATTCCTGGTTTCTAAAAAAAATTCTTGCCTGCTTTATCAAATACAACAACGAAAAAGTATAGGAGGCAATCACTGCAATAAATAAGGAATAGAGGAACTTGAACCCCGATAGCTTTAATAGGAGAATCGCAAAGCTAACGTATACCACAACCCTTATTAGTTCTGACAAAATAATTTTCCTGGATTGAAAGCTTGACTGAATTATAGGTAAAATGGAAAATTGAATACACGTGACGAGTAAAACCAGAGAACACAGCAGACTTAAAAAAAAATCATGGCTGAGAATCCATAAAACTATAAGGACAGGAATGAAAAATATTAACTGGGTACGCCCGGTCAAAATCAAGGCTTGCCGGGAAAACAATCGCTTATTTTCACTTGCGGGATAAAATAAAATTATACTTTGTGTTATCCAGCCGGATAATATTGAAGTAAGTATTAGAATCGCGTTATACCAAATAGAAAAGCTTCCGTATCCACTGGCCCCAAGCAGATGTTTAAAAACCGGGATAGATATCCCTGTTATTAAGGCAGGTAAAATGATACTTACAAGGTAATTAAGGTAGTCCCTCCTGAATTTTAAGAATAAATCCATAAAATAAATTTGGGGTTTGGGAGGTATAAAATAACCTGTGTTGTCTTGGCATCAAAAATATATATCACTGGTAATAAAATTAAAGTGGTCAAATGACCTGGCTTCATCCCCTACGAAATACTCCGCGTGATGCTAAAAAGATAATTAGTAATAACTCCGCCAAAACACTAAATAATATAGCTGCTTTTAATTTCCCAAGCTTAATTTTTTGCATCGGATAATCTGCCGCATCAATTATTTGCATTAAGGGTATTTCATTAAGGTATTGAAACCTTGCTAATTCCAGGTTTTTGAACATCTCGCCATAAGCTGCACTATAAACCTGAATATTTGCTTGTTGTTTCAATACCGGTACTTGTGCCGCAGAAAAAGCCGGATTGACATTTATATCCTGCACCATTGCCCTGTTAGTTATACTATAATTGAGATACCTCTCATAGACGCGACCCTATCCTCTAAAACATCAAGAGTTTCCTTTGCTTTTTTGGTTCTTATTTCGATATAAAAGCTATTAGTCTCATTTACAATTCTATCGGTAAAAACTTTAGTAAGCTTTTCATCAGCGCTTGTTACGCTTACTTCGTAAATGCTCAATTTTCGGTCTGGTCGCTGGGCTATCATATAATTATCGGCGAAATCTCTCGAAGTAACATATAACAAACTGTCCTGCTGATAAGAAAACGTGGATTTAGGTTTCCCAACTGGAAAATGAATATGCTCAATTTTTGAATTTTTGCGCCTGTCGCTTATTTCTAAAAAATATTCTATAATAGTATAGGGCTTTTTGTTGAAAGTATCTACCGAAAGCAAAACCCTTTCAAGCATGCGCCGGCTTTTCATAATATCGAGTATGTTGTCTCCCGCAAAAATATCTTTACCACCTCCAATATTTAAACCAAACTGGGAAGCAAGATTTAAAAAATTACCTATACCTGCTCCATTACCATCGTCTAGAGCAAACGTAAGATGGCTTTTATAGGTTGGTTTTTTCGTATATGCATAAATTATTCCCGCCCCCCCTGCCAATATTCCGATAATTAAAAAGAGGTACCAATTTTTTAAGACACGCACCCACATTCTACTCAGATCCTTTACAACAGCCGGTCTTTCTTTACCAGGATTTCTAATAAATGTATTTTCTTCTGAAGCCATAATAAATTAATTTATTTTGTGGCGGTAATGATTACGTTAGCAAGGATGCCCAAGGCAGATACTATAAGCGCCAATTCTCCAGCACCTAGCCGCTGCCTGTTATTTTTGAGTTTTGGGGGGGATATATACCTCTGACCGTGGTGATACAGAAGGATAAAATTTAAACCATAAAAAATGCTTTACAGATTTGGCTTTTCCATCCGGGCTAATGACTAGTGATCCCGTTTTACGAGCATAAGGTGTAAAATTGCCCGCTTGTTGTATATAATATTTAAGATTTTTATCTTTTTTATAAGGAACTATTGTTGGGTAATATACCTCTCCTGATATTTTTACCAAATTCGAACTACGGTCGATGGTTAGAACATCACCTTCTTCAAGAGCAAGGTTTTCTGAGCTACTCGGCTGGGATAACGCTACCGAAAGATCCACACTTATTAAGTCGTATGTTTTATATAGTTCATCTTTTAATCTCGGATTCTGAGAAAGGCTGTCTGCATTAACATTTAAGATTCGTTCAAAAAGCCTTTCTCGCTCCTGTATAGTTAAGTTTGATTTGATGCTTCGTCTAATAGTTACGGAGGTACTATCTGCTGATGCCTTAAATCCTCCTGCCCGCTGTAATACATCACTAATTTTTTCACCGCTTGTTTCGAGGCCATATCTTCCTGGACTTTTTACTTCACCTAAGACTAATACACTTCGCTGCGGGGTATAACCTGGCAAGGTTTTAACAATAACAATGTCGTATGGCTGAAGATAAATATCATTCGAGTTTGTCCCTTGATTAGTAAGATCAATATTGAATATCTGGCTCTCATTATGGTTTGCCTTATCAATGCTTGCATTTTTAATTCTCCTTGAAATTTCAACATTAGAAGAGTCTCCTGATTCTGTTAAACCTCCCACGGAAAGCAATAGGTCACGAAGAGTAAGATTTTCACGCCACTGGACCATTCCCGGCTTCCTGACATTTCCTTCAACCGAAATATCGTTTTTATCGTTAAACTCAAAAATGGAATGTATATACAAGGAATCATTCTTTATTAACGAAACATCCTGATCATAGTTTAATACTGAATCAAGGTTCACCGAAAGTACTGTTGGCATTTTATTATTGAGATATCTAAAAATAGACACTCTTTGGGTATAAGCATCTTCTGTAAGGCCGCCCGCTCTTTTAACCAGTTCTTTTATAGTAACATCTTGTGTCAGTTCGTAAGGCCCCGGTCTCAGTACTGATCCGTCAATCACAATCCGATTTCCAAACTCATCCTGAAGTTTCCTCACTACATATTCATCACTTCCATTTATCTTGAAGCTTTCATACATAGAGGCCTCGAGATCGATAATTTTTTTCTCAGTGTCAGTAACTCTAAATACTGTCACGGCACCTCTGTATGCATTATCCGTAAAACCTCCACTATACTCTAGCAGATCATTAAAATTTTCATTATCGAGCATTTCAAATTTTCCCTCCCTTTTGACATTGCCCGAAAGCTTTACGCGATTCTTGTAATAAGGTATTCTGATTACATCTCCTTCCTGAAGAAGAATGTTGTCTTTTTGATTTCCTTTAGCAAGGAAATCGTATAAGTCTGCGGTTCTTTTTATTTCATTACTTCTTATAATTTCAATTCTTCTGAAACTGCCCATCGGAGTGGGACCTCCGCATAAATATAGTATATTGAATAAGGTTGTTAAGGACGAAACAGTGAAAGTGCCTGGCTTTTTGGCCCGTCCGATAACCGTGACCCGAATGCTTCTTATTTTACCAAGGGAAATTTGCACTTTGGTTCCCCCGGAATTTATCGCCCGGTAAATTGTCGCAGCAAGTTTAGATTTTATTTTTTCTGATGCCTGCTCGATACTTAACCCTGAAAGAAAAATCGGCCCTACACTTGAAATGTAGACCTCTCCTTCTTCGTTGATTTTGAGGTTGTACCTCTTTTCACTATAGCCATAAACGGAAACAATTATTTCGTCATCCGGACCTAAGATATATCCTGGGAGGAGCGGGAATCCGCAAATTAGGTTCAAAAACCAAACTATTGGTGGTAAAAAGCTCTGAACCAAAGATCCATTCATTGTTTTTAAATTTTTGTAATGGAATACTTGACCCTGATGTGTCATATTCATGCCTAAAAGAGGTATCGTTTGTAGAAATCTCACTCATGTTATTTTGAACAGGACGCAAATCTTTAGCAATGAATTGCAGTCTGTTGCTGTAACTTAGATACCTCGCTTTCTGGCAAACCTCTTTCTGCAACTAACCTGTATATTTGTGATTCGGAAATACCTGATGCAGTTGCTCTGTTCAACATTGAAGAAAGGTCATTGTCGCTGTAATCGTCTATATTAATAGTGCTTAAGTCATTTGAATTTAATAAGTTTATTTGAGCCTGAACCGAGCCTGAATAAAATAATGTGGTTAATAAAACGAATAAAATTATTCCAGCTATTTTCATTGATTTCTTCGTTTAATGCTTCTTAGCAAGTAATAGGGACGTTAAAAATTGGGTGCGAAGTTAATAATATTTTCGTATGTTATTTTTGCTTAAAACAATCGTTGTCATTCAGATGGTGAGGCATGACGCCCATATTAAAAGTCGCTTATTTTATTTAATAATTTTTATTTAGATCATTATTTTTTCTCCATTTCGATATTGGCACAAAAAGAAACTACAGCGATAATATTTCACGAATAGCAAAGATGAAATTTGGATCCCCAAATGGTAGTAGCCAATAATAAACTTTAATGAGGACATCGCCATTTCAGGCTTAAGCTTCTAAGTGGCTATTTTCAAATAATTCTTCAACGTAGCCTCGCCTAACCCAGCATGGATTACGGAACACCCTGTTGATCTCCGGGATATCCCTCGAAATTGAGTTAATACTAAAACTATTAAACTCATGATTTACAGAAAGGAACTGATTGCTTGTCTTACTTATTTTTTTCAAATATTCTTTTGCGATTTCGATGTCCAATTCGGTTAGCGAATCAAAATTTACGATTAAATCATATCGCTCATCCGACGCAAAAAATGCTTTGGGATGAATTAGTTTAATTTTTGCGCACTCCTCCGCATCCATCGATTCTCCAATCATAACTAAATCCTGTGCTGGCAAAACACGTCCAAGAAAGTTACCTTGTGCAAGAGAACTTATGGGAATGTCAACAATAGTATAATCCTTAATTCCAAAAAGCTGACAGAAGTAGGCGGTCCGGCCTAAACCTCCACCGATTTCCAAAATACGAGGCTCAGGCAAGCATTTCACAATTTTTGAAATTTGCCAAGCCTGATAAACCGCCTGTACAGCGCGATATGACAAAATTCCTTTCTTAGTATCAATTCCAAACTCACCGATGAAAGGATTTGGGAAGGTAAGTTCAAATCCAAATTCATTTTCAAGTAACTGAATTGCCTCTTCCGCATCAATAACTTCATGTATTTTTAATGACTCTGGATTTGATAAATTTATTAAACCTACTGCTTCACACAACGAAATGAGGCTGTCCATTGCCATTTGAGGCTCAAAGATATCTTCCAGCCTTTTATTTTTCAGAAGGTCTCTGCTTAAGTTTTCAAAACCATAGAATAAATTGTAGCTGCGGGGATTTCTAAGAATATCAAATATCTTTTTATCATCTTCTTTAATAAAAGCTGAATGTATGTCTCCATGTAAATGACTAAAAATACCAGACCATACTGAATTTCCATTACTGTCAAAATTAGCATTACAAACAAGGTAAAAGGCTTTTAATCTCTCAACTAACAAGGTATCGTCAAATTGATCGGAAGCAGAAGAAACAACCCTTGATTTTACTTTTAGAGATTGAATATTATGATTAAACCTGGCAAGAAACCTATTCTTCAAGAGTAAATTCCTTAAGCGATTTTTGACTTTGAAAGAAATTGTGTTATCCTTAAGAACACTTTTATCTTTTTCCCGTGTTTCAATTTCCTGCATGTGAAGACTATTATTTGTATTTTATGAAATTAAGGTGGCAAATATAATTTCTAATATTTAAACTGAACTTCTTGTCACAACCTGTAGCATAACAAATATTAAATTTTCATAAGGCTTCCTTAAAGTTGTCCAATTCAAAATCGCCGGGCATCCTTTACGAAACGATTAACATCCTTTATTAGAGTTTTAGTAGTCTAATGATTCACCGTTGTTTTCAGATAATGACAAGACAAAAAGATGAATTTTGCTGCCTGACCTTTTTTAAATTTGTAAACTAACCGTTTTAATCAAAACCAGCTACTTAAAAATTCAAATCATATGAAAGCTGTCGTAATGCATGCAATTCTTCTTCTATTTTATATCCCGGCAATTGCTTCGATTAAAATAAATGTGAAGAATTATGGAGCTAAAGGAGACGGAAAAACTGATGACACTAAATCTATCCAATCCGCCATAGGTGCAGCCAATCCGTTAAAGGAGACAACGATCTATTTTCCCAAGGGAATTTATTATATCGCTTCATACACAACCACATCCAATTATCTTGAAAATTATTCCTTGCTCCTTCATTCGAATCTGGATATCGTGGGTGACGGAGATGAAACAATTATTCGTATTGCAAATCATCTTTTTGATAAAACTGATACAAGTGCCAACGCCCATTTATTCTATGGTAAAAAGATTGCCAACATCAGTTTTTCCAGGCTGATTATTGATATGAATGGTTCAAATAACCTTGTTCCTAATAAAGTAATTAAAAATCACGCAGCAATATTTACTTCTTACGGAAGTAATTATCACATACATGATCTCATAATTAAAAATTGCTCAGGAACTAACATGCTAAATATAATGAGTAAAGGAAGCGGATTGATTGTCGAAAACTGTAAGTTCATAAATGGAGGGAATTATGTCGGTTCACCTTTGCCTAATAATGGTCAATATGACTATTCATTTATTTACTCTGAATGGGATAGCACGATTGTTCAAAACAACATCATACAGCAACAAGACATCAACATTTCTTTGCAAAATTATACTGGTGGGATAGAATTACATGGTAGCAATTCATCCGCAACAGATAACACGATTGTAGGCTGCTGGCCTGCTATTTATGTTACAAGTGGGGGCAAATCACCACTGAAGGATGTGGTTATAAAAAGCAATCGCATTATTAACTGCGTAACGGGCATTTCCTTTTGGACTATTCAGCCCATGAATAATATTACTATATCAAATAATTATATTCAACTTACTCAATCCAGGTCCGATAACCTTAAGTTGTGTTCAGGAATTTATGTTCCTAATGGAAATTCAAAAATCTATAATAGAGAACATGCCAATGCAGCCCCCATAACCAATCTTCAAATTACCAGCAACATAATTACAGCCTATTCAATGGAAACCCTTTCAGCCGGCATGGTATTGCATTCCTTGCAATATAGCACCGTGCAAAATAATACAATCTCAGGAATGAACTATGCAGGTATTGTTTTACAAGGAAGCAAGTGGGGCATCAATTCACTTTTGGTAAACAATAATACGTTTAATGATTTTACTTTCAATAATGACAAAAACGCGGTATCAGGATATGTGGTAGCCACCGATACCTACTCAGGTTCTGTGAGCAACGCACCGGGTTTTGAGAAAATTTTATTCACTAACAATAAATTTTTACGAAACCGCACTAATGCTGCAGAAAAAAATAAATCTAACACAAAGTTTCGGGGTGCTTTTATAGCCTTACCCGGTAAAATGACTGAAAACATAACCTTTAAGAATAACGAATTCAGTGAGCAGTCAGAAAAAGTTCATATCGTAAAAACGAATTAAAGAAAATATTATATTTGCCTGCTTCCAAATCCTAACGTACTAAAATCCCCATACTTGCGTTTTTTGAGCCTCAATAAAAATACCGCTATTGTAGCTTTTTTGAGAAAGATCCCTCATAAGTTTTTAGCTTTTGGTGGAATTGAAATCCTATTTTTTGTGTTTAGCGTTTTCAAATAATCCATAGATGGAAAAAAAAATATTTATTTTTCTTGTTTCATTATTATTTATATCCTGTAGAAAGACAAATCCTGCAACAGAAGATGGATATCGTTTAGAAAATTTTAGGAAAAGTGGTATGGATGATTATCAAACATTAAAAGCTGCTGTTGACAGTTTGCCGGAAAATTCAAAGATTGTGTTTGACAACAAGACATACATTTTTACCCACACGATAATAGTTCAAAAATCATTTCAATTTTATGGCCCCGCCGTTATAAAAAGGGAAAATCAAGTAAATTATACCTTAAAAGAAGAAGCAGATCAGTTTTCAACGAAGTTGATTCTAAATAATATTGAGGGCCTTGTTTCATCAGACAGATTTATCTTATCTCTTGGTAAGTCCAACCAAAGAAACACAGTTACAAATGTTGTATCGGAAATAAACGGTGACACAATTGTTCTTAGTAATCCTTTAGGTAAAACTATTGATAACCTTGATGGAACATATCCTGCCGGAACAAACTTTTTTAAAAACATTAATTTCTTTTGGATAGTTTCTGCAACCAGGTACACAGATCAATCCTGTACTTTCAATAATTTGACATTTGATGGAAATCGGGATAATAATTCAGGCTCCTATTCATGGTTACTTAATGCCGCAGTGTTGGCACTTACCAAAGGAACGACCCAATACAAGAACTGTAAATTTATGAACAGCCCGGGCGAAACTATTGTCGGCCACAACGCAGATATAAGTAATTGCTCTTTTTACAACCTTAACGGAAGTGCCTTTCACACTTCGGCCGACAAGGTAAACTGTTCCGAAAGTGAAATTCACTCCTACCTCACTGGAAATACATTTGAAAATACCAATCAAATCTCCAATTTGATAACAGGCCATAGTGAAGGCGCAATAACACATAGTAATTCAGGCGGCTACTATACCGCGACGGGTAATACGTTTAAAAATGTGGGAGAATCTGTATTGGGTACTCTATATCCATCTGTTTCAGTTCATGATTGGGGTACGTCAAATATAAACTTTACAGGAAACACAATTGATGGCGTTAGTAGAATGGTTTATGGAATTGCATTAATACCCGGCACAATTCATGACGTAAAAATTGAAAAGAATACAATTTTGAATTTGACAGGAATTGATTGGTCTGCGCAACTAAGCTACTGGCCTGGAATAATCTTAAAGAACAAAAGCGGCGAATGAAAAATCTGCATTCCTCACAGATTTTTTTTCAATTTAGAATCATCTCCCCAAAAATGCATTGGCTCATGTGCCGGGTAAGGATAAAATCCTTTGTTTAATTTTATTGACTGATTCTTTTCCTTGAGAAAACTTTCAACTAATTCGTTGATGGTTATTGGAACCCCACTGCAACAATTTATTATCCCTTCAGTTTCTTTCTGAACGGCGATTTTTACAATATATTCGGCGACTTTTTCCACGGGCAAATAATCTCTCTGCTGATCTCCAGCACTCATATTAAATACACCCGAGTTTTCAATAAGCGCTTTTTCAAGCTGGGAAAGGATCGAGTTTGGGTTTTGACCTTCCCCGTACATGTAGAACAATCTTATCCATTTCAGGCTGAAAGAAATATTTAGTTGTAACTGCTCCAAAAATTTTCTTAGAGAATCTTTTGCAATCGCATAAGAGTTAGCGGGCAGAGCTGGTAATTCTTCATTTAACTTACCTTCCTGAAATCCATATTCGAGGCAGGTGCCTGTAACTGTTATATCCTGCGCACCATTACTGACCAGGTTTTTCAAAAAAAAATAATGTCTGAATAAATTTTCCTCTATATGAAAAAGCGAATTGTAATTGGGCAAGCCCTCCCAGGCTAAATGAATAATTGCATCCGGCTTTTGAAAAAAATTATAGTAATTGAGACTGTTTTCAAATTTTGATAAATTGAATGATTTATATTCTACATCTTTAAACCAGGGAAAAGCGTTTGCTTTGTTTTCATTTGAGGAAGTTGCAATCACATTGTAGTTATTTTTCAATAGCTCCCTCACAACATGATTACCAATAAATCCGGTGGCACCGGTTACAAGAATTTTCATGAGCATTAAATGATTTGCAGTTCCGGAATTGGAATGACGAATTTTGCACCCCAATCTTTTGCATAACTCAACTGTTCCATAATCTCGTCTTTCAGATTCCAGGGAAGAATCAAAATGAAATCCGGTTTATCGTGCTTTAAAAATGTTTCATTCTTAACCGGTATGTGGCTTGCTGGTAGAAATTTATTTTGTTTGCTTGGGTTTGCATCTACCACATAATCCACAAGATCATTTTTTACTCCACAATAATTTAACAAGGTGTTTCCCTTAGCGGCAGCGCCATAAGCAGCAACCTTCTTAGTACCATTTTTCTGTTTGACAAGAAAAGAAATCAGGTCAAGTTTTACTTTTAGCGCTTTTTGGTTAAACCCACTGTACCACCTAAGATTGGTCATACCCCTCTCTATTTCTTTAGATAATAATACCCCGACATTCGGTGAAATTTCTTTGGAACTATCTTCCCTATGTTTTGCAAATATCCTTAAAGATCCGCCGTGAGTTGATACTTCCTCCACATCGAACATTACAAGACCCTGGGATTCGAATATCCTGCTCACACAATTAAATGACAAGTAAGAAAAATGTTCGTGATAGATGGTGTCAAATTGATTATTTTCTACAAGCTGCATCAGGTGTGGGAACTCCATAGTAATTACACCCTCGTTCTTTAAGGCTATTTTCATTCCCCTGGCAAAATCTATTATATCGGGAACGTGCGCCAATACATTATTACCTAATAATAAATCTGCTTTAATATTTTTTGAATTTAATTCCGTGGCTAAAGTCGTTCCAAAGAATTCGTTGATGGATTCAATTCCTTTTTCTCTTGCTGCCTCGGCTGTATTTTCAGTTGGTTCAATTCCTAAAACCGGGATATTTTTTTTGTGAAAATATTGAAGCAAATAACCATCATTGGATGCAATTTCAATCACAAGAGATTTTTCATCATAATGAAACCGATCAATCATCATATTTGTGTATTTCTCAGCATGCTTCAGCCAGCTTGTACTGTAAGAGGAAAAATAAACGTACTGATTATTGAAAATGTCATCTGACTGTTTATACTCATCTATTTGAACGAGAAAACAATTATGGCACGTAAAAACTTTTAATGGATAAAATGTTTCAGGTTTATTTAATTCTTCTTCGGCAAGGAATGAGTTTGACGCAGGAGAATTCACAAGGTCAATAAACACATGATGTAATTCAGTTTTGCAAAATCTGCATTGCATAATTATATCCCTTTAAAATTTTCTGACAAGTAAGGATGGCTTTTGTCTCTTTCTGAAATTTCATTTACCGCTAATGGCCAGTTTATGTCTATCATAGGTTCGTCGAATTTTATCCCACCTTCTGCTTCTGGTGTGTAATAGTTTGAGTGATGGTAAATGATCTCACAATTATCAGTAAGTGTCAGGAAACCATGAGCAAATCCTTCCGGGATGTAAATCATTCTTTTATTTTCGGCGCTCAATTCTGTCCCAAACCATTTCAGGAATGTTGATGAATCTTTTCTTAAGTCTATTGCGACATCGTACACAGCACCGGAAATGCAACGGACTAATTTTATTTCAACATAGGGAGGATTCTGAAAATGCATTCCCCTGAGGGTAGCCTTTTTTGCAGTATATGAATGATTCATTTGTACCCACTCCACTTCCAATCCAGCCTTTTTAAATTCTTCTTTACAAAACGTACGGGCAAACCACCCTCTGCCATCTCTAAATAAATCGAGCTCCACGATAAAAAGATCTTTAATAAAAGTGGAATTAAACATCATCTTACTTAAACAGAAATTTTATCAAGATGCCTTCTTAAAAGCTTCAGGCGGGTAAAGCGCTCTCCATCAAAATCCTTTTCAGAGAAATGCATCGACTTCAATTTTTCAAACAAATCCTTCATGCCAGATAGAAGCGAATATTCCAACTCAAAATCAGGCAATATTTTCCTTAAAAGATCAAAGTTTACTCTATAATCTCGTGGGTCATTTCCAACTTCGCCGGTAAAAACAATTTTAGCAGAAGGAATTAATTGTTGCACTATATCTGCAACGTCTTTTACCTGGTAATTTTCTTCATTTGCGCCAACATTTATCGCCGTGGCCCTTATTTTTTCCGACGGAGCTGACGCAAAGGCCACAAAAGCCCTTGCTATATCCTTGCAATGAACTAAAGGACGCCAGGGTTGCCCATCACTCATGATACGAATGTCGCCCTTGGAAATAGCACAGGCGAGTAAATTATTTACCACGAGGTCTATTCTGAAAACGGGTGAATAACCGTATGCTGTTGAGTTCCTCAAAAAAACAGGACAGAAATTTTCATCAGCCATCTCAGCGAGTTGCTTTTCCACATCTATTTTTGAAATGGCATAGGCTGTTAACGGATTTACGGGAGCAGTTTCATCAAGATCGTTGTTAACTCCCTTTCCGTAAATAGAACAACTGCTGGAAAAAAGAAATTTTTCAACACCAGCGGCTTTTGAAAGTTTAGCAAGATTTATCGATCCCTCCCGGTTAATACTGTAAGTAATTGCAGGATTTAGATCGCCCATTGGATCGTTGGAAATAGCAGCAAGGTGCATAACGCAATCATATCCATCCAAATCGTCAACGGTGAGATTTCTAATGTCTTTGCGTAATTCTAAGTCAGGATTTATGAGGTCTGCAATCTTAGCTTCTTCAAATAAATTAATATCGCATCCTGTTACAAAGTGCCCAGCCTCTTTTAACAGGCTCACCAAATGCGGTCCAATATATCCCCTATGTCCGGTTACAAATATTTTCATAGTAATAAGTTACCAGGTTTTCCATTTTGCCTGGTTGGATTCCCATAATTGCTCCAGTTCAATTTTGTCACGCATGGCATCCATACATTTCCAGAAACCATGGTGTTTATACGCCACTAATTGGTGATCCTTTGCTATTTGTTCCAACGGTTCCTTTTCCCATTGAATTGTCTCCATATTTTCATTGAAGTACTTGAATACACCAGGCTCCAGAACAAAATACCCTCCATTTATCCATATATCTTTATCGTTAGGTTTTTCCTTGAAGCGATTCACAACCGACTCCTCATCAGTTTCAACAGTACCAAACCTGCCAGGAAATTCCACTGAGGTAAGTGTTACCAGCTTTTTATGTGACTTATGAAAAGAGATCAGTTCGTTAATATTTACATCCGAAACACCATCGCCATAAGTAAGCATAAATGTTTCGCCCTCTACATATTTTTTGATTTTTTGTATTCTCCCGGCAGTATTGGTATGTAAACCAGTATCAACAAGAGTTACTGTAAAAGATTCCGTATTGGCGAAGTGAACATCAACTTTATTGTTTTTGAGCTCTACCGTTATATCAGAATTATATAAAAAATAATTCAAAAAATACTCTTTTATATAATTGCCTTTATAACCACAACAGATCACAAAATCATTGAACCCAAAATGAGAATAGTTTTTCATGATATGCCATAGGATAGGCTTTCCCCCAATTTCGATCATAGGTTTTGGCCTGAGGTGCGACTCCTCTGATATCCTTGTTCCTAATCCTCCTGCAAGTATTACAACCTTCATAATATGATATGAAAAATTAAAAATTGATATACCTAACTAAGTAGCTTAGTTATTTTTAAAAATTGGGCAAATATAAATTAAAATATGCGTGGGAATAAAATGCATACGAGTTGGATAATTATGCCATTGGAAGTGCAATATCCATCAAATCAGCCGCGCCAAATACTCCCCGTACCCACTCTTCTCAAATTTTTTTGCAAGAATATTCAATTGGCCACTTTATAAAATTCATTCTGTAAGCAATTTCTTCAAGGCATCCGATTTTAAATCCTTGTCTTTTTTCAATTACTCTTACAAATTCTGAGGCATCATGAAGAGATTCAAATGTGCCAGTATCGAGCCACGCAAATCCACGATCCAACACGGCCACTTTTAATTTTTTATCAGATAAATATTTCCGATTTACATCTGTGATTTCATATTCTCCCCTTGGAGAAGGCTTGATATTTGCAGCTATATCGACAACTGTATTATCATAAAAATATAAACCAGGTACCGCATAATTTGACTTAGGTTCAGCCGGCTTTTCTTCAATACTTACGGCAATATTATCTTTATCAAACTCAACTACTCCATATCTTTCAGGATCGCTCACGGGTATGCAAATATGACTGCGCCATCAGGATCGGCTGATTTTTGAAGAAGATGGGAAAATCCACTACCATAAAATATATTATCGCCCAGCACCAACGCAACAGAATCTTTACCGATAAATTTCGCCCCGATTACAAATGCCTGCGCTAGCCCATTTGGCTTTTCCTGAATTGCATAATCAATGCTGCAACCCCACTGTTTTCCGTCACCCAACAGTCGCCTGAATTGTGCCTGGTCTTCGGGAGTAGTGATAATTAAAATTTCCCTTATTCCTGCAAGCATTAAGGTTGACAGCGGGTAATAAATCATAGGCTTATCATAAATGGGCATGAGTTGCTTGCTTATTCCCATTGTAATAGGATACAATCTTGTTCCACTTCCGCCTGCGAGGATAATTCCTTTCATTTTTATTTTTTGTCTTGTTAAAAATTATTGCGTCGAATTTTTAGCCTTTAATCTCACACATTGATTTAGATTCAAATCCAAACCGGGAATTTAAAGTTTTATACTCTATCAATATCCTTTCCAAAAAACAAAGATTTTTTTCAATATTCTTTCCAAAATTATGCGGATGCCACCATAAATGATAGTTCTCATCATATTTTGCCGCATGCCGCATGGAACGTTGTATTCTTCTGAAGCGTAAATTTTCCAATCCCCGTAATCTTTGGGTATATGGCCTCAAAAATCTGCTTGCACGAACATTTATTGGCATGTCCTCATTATAATCCACAGGTAAAGTAAAAGTATTATGCCCTGAAATATTTATATATGCATCTGCCAACCGGATTAATCTAAGCCAAAAGTGTTCCTTATAAAACGGCTTTGGTTTGTAAAGCCAGAATTCTTGATTTCCCCGGTAAAAATTAATATTTAGTTATTTGATTATTTTTAAATGCTTATCGTCATACTGGTTTCGGGGGAAAACTATACTGCGGCAATTTTGTCCCGATGGATAATTGCATAGTAATTGCCGCTTCCAAATCTTTTTTAAATTGCTCATAAGTTTGCCCCTCTTCCAAAGTGTAATAGTGACTGAATGTATGAGTGCCAATTTCCTGGTGAGGCGTACTTTTAATCATATCAATACATGATGGAGCAAAATGATATTCTTCTTTCAAATCGTTATTTACGATATAATTATATGGATCAAATTGTTTACCCGAATAGCTGGGTAATTCTTTCGGAAATTTATCCAGTAATTCATCTTTATCTTTCATGTATAAAAAACCAACAATGGCCCATGTAGCATGAATCTCATATTTTTTAAACAATTCCAACATCTTTGGGATAACGATATGAACGTTACGAATATGCTCTTTATAAGAATCAAGAGTCTGCACATCCCTCATTCCCCAGTATAATTCGAAATCTAAAGAAATGATGAAATTGCCGGGAGCACTCATTTATTGTAAATTAATATCCTTTCATTTATCTGTTCAAATTCATCCGCGTATATCAACTATTAACCATGATATTGCTCTTCATAATAACTTCTATAAGCCCCGCTTGTAACATCGTTCAGCCACTCGCTGTTATTCAAATACCAATCTATTGTTTTTGACAAACCTTCCTCAAACTGCAATGACGGCTGCCACCCCAATTCATTTTTTAATTTTGTAGCATCGATTGCATAACGAAGATCATGGCCCGCACGGTCTTTTACAAAAGTGATCAGCTTTTCTGAAGTACCCTTTTCCCGCCCCAGCTTTTCATCCATCTGCCTGCAGAGCTCTTTAATAATATCAATATTTTTCCATTCATTATGCCCTCCAATATTATAAGTTTCACCTGGCTTTCCATTGTGAAAAATGGTATCAATCGCTTTTACATGATCTTCCACAAACAGCCAGTCACGAACGTTTTCACCCTTACCATATATAGGCAGTGGCTTACTATTAATAATATTATTTATACAAAGAGGAATCAGTTTTTCCGGGAAAATGATAGGGACCATAATTATTGGAGCAATTTGAAATAATTACAGGCAAATTATAAGTGTGATGGTAGGCACTTACAAAATGATCGGATGAGGCCTTCGAAGCTGAATAGGGGCTACGTGGATCATAAGATGTTTCTTCAGTAAAAAAACCCTCGTCACCGAGGCTGCCATAAACTTCATCAGTAGAAATATGGTAAAATAATTTGCCTTTATAATCATCCTTCCAGGCATCTTTAGCTACCTGCAACAGGGTAACCGTTCCTAAAACATTTGTTTTTACAAATGCCAAAGGATCGGTAATCGATCGATCCACGTGGCTTTCGGCAGCACAATGGAGTACTGCTGTAAATTGATATTCCTCAAAAAGCTTCTTCACCTCTTCCATATCTTCAATGTCTCCTTTTATGAAAGTATAATTAGGAGCACTTTCTACATCCTTAAGATTTTCTAAGTTACCTGCATAAGTAAGCTTATCAAGATTCACTATGGAATATTCCGGATATTTAGTTACAAATAGTCGTGTAAGATGAGAACCTATAAAACCCGCGCCACCTGTTATTAATATTTTATGATGCATTGATTTTTTTTAAAGGATGCAAAAATATTTTTTCTTATTAGGAAATATATTATCCCATTCTCAAATACAAATGGCTGCTTAAACTGGTCTTTCTGCAAATGGATATGTAAATAGTTAAATTATCGGGAATATTACTGCACTTGCATATGTTCATCCAGAACAGACTTTCCATTTTCACTCAGGCTGTTAATGTTGATATTGGGTTTTGTAATAATTAATAATTCATACCCTTCTCTTGGCCCTATGTATTGCGACTTCCCATTCCAGTTTTTTATCTTTTCATAATCAAAAGGCCAGTCGGCGGTAAGGATCAGGTAAGGATTATTTTTGAAGACATGCGTGGCAAAATCAATGTCAAGATACAGCGGATGCATTACACCCCAGGTGCCTTTGAATCTTGCGGGATCACGATCCTGATATTCCCGACTTCCATTAGGGCAAACAGCCATAAATATTCCATCTTCTTTTAAGATCCGTTTGCTTAAAGCAAAGAAATCCTGAACAAAATTGAGGTGTTCGATCACATGAGAACTAAATACAACATCATTATCCAGCCTGATCTTACCTTCATCCGAATAAATTTTTACACCAAGATTTTCTTCTCCGAATTTCGCCCGGGGCACTGATAATTCATACCCGACAGCATCCAGACCGTCATTTTTAAACTTATAGACATTATAACCCCAACTGCATCCATAATCTAACACTTTAATACCATCGGTTTGGTGATACAACGGTTTTATCAAAGGGAAATAATCCCTTAAATCTTTGAAAATATTTTTCCTGAATACTTCCAATTCGGAGGCTGACGGCAGATCCGTCATCATCTCAACATCAATCTTGTATTCGGTTTGGTAGAATTTTTTTGTAAATCCAGCCGGATCTTTGGGATGGCGATGCAGTAATTCACAATTATTACACTTTAATAGCGAGGTAACAATATATTTTCTTTGGTTAAATGTCAGATCAGTACCGCCGCAATATGGACAGTATTTTTTTTGGAAAATGGCAAATAAACTCCTGAGAAAAAATTTTAATCTGATCATTCTCTAATAAATTTTGGCTAAAAGTTGTTTAAGATAAACAAATATTCTGTTCACATTTCTTAGTTTGAGCAGACGAATTATTAACGAAAAGTCAACTGCTTAGCCCTACAATCCCTTTGCCGGATTTTCATCAATAATTCCTTCCTTGGAAACTTTGCTTATCACGCGACCCGGGTTTCCCAGAACAAGCATATATGGGGGAACATTTTTGGTAATAACCGCACCGGCGCCTACCATAGAATACTCGCCGATTTCAATACCGCACATAATGGTTGCATTAGCGCCTATGGAAGCGCCTTTCCTGATCGTTGTCTTTTTAAATTCATTTTTCCTTTCTATAAAAGCCCTGGGATTCGTAACATTTGTAAAGGTTACCGATGGCCCTATAAAGACATCATCTTCAACAGTTACACTGTTATAAACGGAAACGTTATTTTGAATTTTAACTCCGTTGCCAATAATAACATTATTATCAACGTAAGTGTTCTGGCCCAGATTACAGTTGTCTCCAATTTTTGCCCCCGGCATGATATGTGAAAAATGCCAGATTCGGGTTCCATCGCCTATCTCGGCTCCTTCATCAACAACAGCCGTAGGATGTATAGATATATTTTTTTCCATAGTCAAAAATAGCTTTTCAATTTTATTTGCATAAATCTCCGCAAAATTAGTCCTTTAATAGCGATACATCATTTGATATAACTTTGCGCATATGCATTACGCTTCAGTAGAAAATTTAAGTAAATCTTTTGGGATAAGAAAACTTTTTGTGGACATAAGTTTTCATGTGGAAGAAGGCGATAAAATTGCTTTCGTGGCTCGCAATGGCAGCGGAAAATCCACTTTATTAAAAATAATAGCAGGGCTTGACACTGCAGACACCGGAACGGTCTGGGTTCATAAGGATGTGAAAGTGATCATGCTTCAGCAGGATACTGCTTTTCAAAATGATAAATCCATCTGGGATAATATTTTGAATATCGACAATCCTGTTGTGCGCATTGTGAAGGAATATGAAATGTTGCTCGAAGAAGAAGTTCATGATGAAGATCGCATAAGTCATCTCGTTACTGAACTTACCGAAGCAAATGCATGGAGTTTTGAAAGCGACCTCAAACAAATTCTCGGGAAATTAAATCTGCATCATTTAAACGAACCAGTTAAAAATCTAAGCGGCGGCCAGCGCAAAAGAGTGGCGCTGGCCCAGGCTTTAATAGAGTCTCAATTGCATGAAGGAAAATGCCTTCTTATACTCGATGAACCTACCAACCATCTTGATGTTGAAATGATAGAATGGCTTGAAAATTTTTTAGCAACCAATAAAAGCACACTCCTTTTAGTAACGCATGATCGATATTTCTTAGACACTGTTTGCAATGAAATTATTGAACTTGATGACGAAAAACTGTATGTCTACAAAGGAGATTATGATTATTTCCTGGAACAAAAATCTTTGAGGCTGGAAGTTCAGCAAAGTGAGCTGCAAAAGGATAAAAACATTTTCAGGAAGGAGCTTGAGTGGATGCGCAAGCAACCAAAAGCCCGCACCACAAAATCAAAAAGCAGGCAGGATGCATTTGTGGAAGTTGAAGAAAGGGTAAATCAGAAAAAGGAAGTGGCGGAAGTTTCCTTGCAGGTAAAAATGACAAGGCTTGGGGGCAAAGTGCTTGAGATGAAAAAGGTTTATAAATCTTATGGCGACAAAGTGATCATGAAAGGATTTGACTACACCTTTAAAAGAGGCGAACGTATAGGAATCGTGGGAAAGAATGGAACGGGCAAATCAACTTTTTTAAAAGTCGCTTTAGATCTTGTTCCACCGGATAGCGGGAAAATAAATCACGGCGATACGGTTGTCTTTGGAAATTTTGCGCAGGAAGGTTTGCAATACAAAGAAGATAAAAGAGCGATTGAATATGTGAAAGATTTTGCAGAATTTTTCCCGTTGGCAGATGGAAGCAAAATAAGCGCAACCCAATTCATGGAGAAGTTTGGCTTCACGGCCCAGCAACAATTTACTCCTTTGAGTAAGTTAAGTGGCGGAGAAAAAAGAAGGCTTCACCTGTTAAGCATTTTATTTAAAAATCCAAATTTCCTGGTGCTCGATGAACCTACGAATGATCTTGATCTGCAAACTTTAAGAACGCTTGAAGAATTTCTGCAGGATTTTCCTGGTTGTATTTTAATCGTAAGTCACGACCGCTATTTCATGGATCGCCTGGTCGACCATCTTTTTGCTTTTGAAGGTGATGGAGAAATAAAAGATTTCCCCGGAAACTACACTCAATACAGGCTTTGGAAGCAATTAGAAGAAAATAAAAGTCAAACCTCAAAAAGCAATGGACAACCAGTCGTAAGAGTTGAAAAACAAGAACTCAATTCAGGCAATACTGCCCAGGCGACAACGGTAAAAAAATTATCTTTTAAAGAAAAAAGTGAATTTGAAAAGCTTGAAAAAGACATTCCTGCTTTAGAAAAAGAAAAAAAATTATTAGAAGTAAAAATGAATAACGGCAATTTGGATTATGAAAAACTACAGGAAGCTGCTGAAAGAGTTAATGAAATAATTGTATTACTTGATCAAAAGGAAATGCGCTGGCTTGAGCTGAGTGAAAAGGAATAAGTTTTAGAAAATGATTTCCTGGTATATCATACTTAAAATCAATTAAGAAAATGAAAAGAATTTTTTTACCATTTGTTTTGTCACTAACACTTTTCACATTTTTAAATTTGCATGCAGAGGTTCGCTTGCCTGCCATTATCGGGAACCACATGGTGTTGCAACAAAAGAGTGATGTAAAAATCTGGGGATGGTGCGACCCGAGTGAGAAGATAAAAATCACTTCAGACTGGGACGCAACCATAGATAGTACTGTTGGAAGTGCAGATGGTAAATGGATGATCACCATAAAAACACCAGGGGCGGGCGGGCCACATACTCTTACGATAAATGGAAGTAACACGATAGTTTTAGAAGATGTTTTGGTAGGCGAAGTGTGGGCTTGCAGCGGACAAAGCAATATGGAAATGAGTTATAGCTGGGGCGTAAAACAGTACTCGGGAGATATTGAAAATGCTAATAACAAAAGTATTCGATTGTTTCACATACCAAGGTTAACTTCCGAATATCCACAGGATGATACAAAAGGCGAGTGGGTCGTTTGCAACCCGGAAGACCTTAAAACATTTAGTTTGGCAGGATATTTTTTTGGACAAAAATTACAAGAAACTTTATCGTCTCCTGTAGGCCTTATCGAGGCAGCCTGGGGTGGCACCCCCGCAGAGGTTTGGACACCATACGAGACAATAGCCAATAATGCAGTTTTAAAAAAAGCAGCCGATAACCTCAAAAAAATTCCCTGGGGGCCAATACGGCCTGCCGCAATTTACAATGCAATGGTTTATCCCATTACCAACTTCGCAATCGCAGGTGTCATCTGGTACCAGGGTGAGGCGAATGTTGGCGCCGCCGCTACCTACAAAGAATTATTTTCATCCATGATCACTTCATGGAGAACAGCATGGAAAGAAGATTTTCCCTTTTATTTTGTACAGATAGCTCCTTTTGCTGGCTATGGAAAAAATATTTCCGCGGCATTGTTGCAGGAAGCACAGACTAAAACTGCCGCTCTCCCTAAAACAGGTGTTGTCGTAATCAACGATCTTGTAAATGATATAAATAACATTCATCCCTACAGATAAAAAAGATGTTGGGCTGACGGTTAGCAAATTATGCATTAGCCGATACCTACGGAAAAACGGGTATCACATATAAAAGCCCTTCCTACAAAGACATGAAAATTGAAAAGGGCAAGGCCAGAATTTATTTTGATAATGCTGACAATGGACTCATAACTAAGAATGGCGTTCCCACAGATTTTTATATTGCCGGCGATGATAAAATTTTCAAACCTGCTTCCGCAAAGGTAGATGGTAACACAGTGATCGTTTGGAATAAAGAGATTAAAAACCCTGCTGCGGTCCGCTTTGGATTTACCAATGCAGCAATGCCAAACCTGTTCAGTAAAGAGGGATTGCCTGTGAATACTTTTCGCACAGATGATTGGGATGATGTAAATACTGCAACTGAATAAAAAAAGAGAATGAATCGATCTTAATTAATCGTCTTTAAATATAAAAATCTTACATAAGCGGTAATACATTTTATGATACGGATATTAGTTTAGCAGTGATTGCTTTGTCACCAAAATCAATATCATGCCCAGGTCATTCATCATTTTTTTCTTTTTCATTTTTGTCGCTTCCGGAGTAAACGCTCAAAATAACTATAATGAAGTAACTCTTCCGGAATTAATGAAAAAACTTGAAACCAACGATCCAAATATGATAGTTGTGGACGTAAGAACAAAAGGAGAATATTATGACACAAGCTCAACATATCAGCAAACAAATATTGGCCGCATAAAGGAAACCATAAATATTCCTTTGCAGGATTTTAGAAAAGATCCGGCGACAGTTCACCAGCTCGACGCTTATAAAGACAAAGATATCTATGTGATCTGCTCGCACAGCTATAGAAGCCGCGTTGTATCAAATATGCTTTTAGATAGCGGCTTTGCACATGTAAGTAATACACGCGGTGGTATGACGGAATTTTTTAGAAGATCTGATGAAATGGAACCTTTCAAAAAAGGTCTCTATACCACTAGTGTTATTTATAAAAATATGGCGCCCGCAGAACTGCAGAAAAACCTATCGGCAAAGAATGGTTTGATGTTGATAAGTATAAGCAATGCACCCCGGTTTTTTTGGGATTCTCTTAATCTTGTTTTTAATAAATATTTTCCATCCTTTAAGAATGCCGTAAACTATAAATATGCAGATTCTCTGCAAATACTTGAATTTGTAAAAAAGGAAAACAAGCCGGTTATTCTATATAATACTATTAACTTTGGCGCCGCGGAACTGGCCAAATGGCTCACTCAAAAAGGCGTTCCAAATGTTAGCTATCTTGTGGGAAATACTCCTTTATTTTATGAATATTTAGTTAATGAAAACCTTGTTCGCGATGCGAATAAATTTTTAAAGAATAACAGCAAAATTAATTTTATAACGCCTGCATTCTTTTGCGACCAGTTATCATCTTTAAAGAATCTAAAAATTATTGATGTTCGCCACGACACAGTTTTCAACAAAACAATTAACGGCGCGAAATATAATTTCAAACATTTAAAAGACGCCACAAATTTTTATGCCGGTAAGGGAATTGAAGAATTTGAAAAGACATTCCCCGACAAAAAGACCGAATATATTTTAGTCTCAGAAAATGGCATTGATGGCCTCGATTTTGCTGATGATCTTACAAGAAAACGATATAAAACAAATTATATCATAGGAGGCTTGCAGCGTTGGGAATGGTATATGAATAATGTGGAGACCTTTAAATGTATGGACAACCTTGTAAAGTAAGTTTATGAATTTACGCTACATCATACATGAACTCGATCGCAATAAAATGGTATTCAATTCTCTCTTTGAAAACCTGGAAAAGCAGTTGTATTTATGGAAACCGGCTCCGGATAAATGGTGCCTGCTGGAAATCATTTGTCATTTATACGATGAAGAAAGAGAAGATTTCAGGGCGAGGGTTAAGCACACATTAGAAAACCCCGAAAAGCCTATGCCGCCTATTGATCCGGTTGGTTGGGTTACCGAAAGAAATTATTTTGAACAGGATTATTCATCGGTATTGCAAAATTTTTTGTTAGAGCGATTTTATTCTGTTGAGTGGCTTAACCAACTTAAAGATGCGCAATGGAATAATTCTTATAACCATCCGCAATTAGGCATCTTCACTGCCGAAAAGTTCTTATCAAACTGGGTGGCACACGATTACCTGCACATAAGGCAAATTGCAAGAACTAAATATTTGTACCTTGAAAACTTAACAAAGCAGGACTTGTCATATGCGGGAAAGTGGTGATGTCTTTTTGTACTCCGCAAAAACATTCATCTCACTGTTCTCCGCCGGAATAAACTTCATTGAAATTGAATTAACACAATGCCTTGTATTTTTAGCGGTTAACCTTTCCCCTGTAAATACATGGCCGAGATGTGCGCCGCAATTGTTACACACTATTTCAGTCCTTCTTCCATCAGCATCAGGAATGCGTTTTACCGCACCCGGTATTTCATCGTCAAAGCTGGGCCATCCGCAGTGGGAATCAAATTTGTCTTTCGACTCATATAAAGGAGTATTGCAACGACGGCAGATGTAAGTGCCTGCCGCTTTGTTGTTATCGTATTCGCCTGTAAACGGCCTTTCTGTTCCTTTATGAACGATTACTCTTTCTTCTTCGGGTGTAAGTTTATTATATTCCATAAACCTTGATATTAAATATTTGTTTCTGCAAATTTAGGCAAACGCCTTCATGCGAAAGTCAAGTGCTTTACAGAAAGCATTGCCGCTTGTGTAAGAATCATTTCAATTCTTAAAGTGAACGTTTAATTTTAGAATATACTTATACTAATTGCAGCACGTCGAGTTTTTTCATATTGATCATTTTGAAAATAATTATCACCGGGTAAAACCAGTTGAAGAGCTTTCAACTTTTATTGATTTTTTTTGGGAAACAAAATTCGATTCGCTGCTGCAACAAAATCCCAAGGGATTTTCTGATGCATTGTTTCCGGCCCTTGGCTATACTTTCATTATTAACCTTGGCACTCCGTTTATCATGCAGGTTGATGAAGAGAAGTTTGAAATGAAAACCGATGGCTTTTTACCGAGACATAAAGCCATTGAATGTTATCATAGTATTGGCAACAGGTTATTCGGCATTAAGTTTAAAGCATCACCGGTGATATTCGAAAAGAAAATCAATTTCTCTGAGTATAAAAATTTTATTTTTCCGTTAGCGTATCTGCTGGATCAAAAGATTATAAACAAGGTAAAGGCGGCACCGCGATTTGATGAAAGAGTAGAAATCTTTACAAAATATTTTACGGATATCGTTCGTAAATATTCAGGATCACTGAGACCGATACAAATTGTTACGGAGATAATTGAACATTGTAATACCAGCGGAGATTTTACGAAATCAATCAATGAATTTGCAAAACAGTATAAAATTTCCACCCGTACACTTCAGCGGTATTTTGAAAGCAATACAAGCTTTGGCACTAAAAAAGCACTGCAGATATTAAGGATAAGAAAAGCAACGCATCACCTTGCAACATCCCCGGCAGATTTCCATTTTTCATTGTACGGATATTATGATCACAGCCATTTTTATAAACACCTTAAAAGCTTTTTGCAAAAGCAGACTTTACAAAGTTTGCAACCACATTTAAAATTGCTGGGAAGTTTACGTCGCGATTAATATTATCCTGCTCTTTGTCTCTCTTCCTCTGAACCTGTTGATCTCCTTCGGGCGCCTTGCACAGAAGTTTTCCCAAACCTGTATGTGAACGTGATTGTACCTACGCGGGTTTCACGGTATGCGTGCCATTTTTCAATATAGTTGTTATAAGTGATAACGGCTTTGGGTAAATTAGTCCAGAAAATATCAGTGATATTGAAGCGTAACGTTCCTTTCTTTTTTAAGATGATTTTTTGCAATCCTGCACCGACGCCCCATTGAGGATCCAAAACCATAAAACCATATTGCCCCCCTGTATTGAGAGAAGCATTTAATTCTCCAGTCCATCCTTTGCTAAAAGTAAATGTATTGTTGGTTCTTATATCTGCGGCAGGCTTCCCATTATTAAGAGCGGTGCCGCTAAAGTTTCCATGATATTGCTGATAATACAGGTTGCCGTTATTGATCATGTTCCACCACTTATTTATTTTCACGGGTGCGGCAATTGAAACGCCAAAATAATCAGATGAAGAAAGATTAATGGGTATTTGTACAGTAACATTTTCAGGTGAAGGAATATTCGGGAATACTTCGCTAAACCTTGCCAGCGTGATATTCTGGTCATCCTTTGTATGGCTGTAACTCATGGAAAAGTTCAAACTTTTTACGGTATAACTTAACTCATAGGACCAGGTGAGTTGAGGCAATAAGCCGGTATTACCAGTTGCATAGGTTGATACATCAATTAAGAATAAGAAAGGATTTAGATCTGAGTAACCTGGCCTGTCTATCCGCCGGCTAACTGATAAGCCCAATGTTTGTTCTTCTTTGATTTTATAGTTGAAAAACGCACTGGGAAATAATTGAAAATAAGATGAATCAAATTTTACATTTCCTATTTTTTGCTCCGTACGAATATCTGTGTGTTCACCTCTCAGCCCAAATTGGAAATTAATTTTTTTCAACTCCTTACTGAAATTAACGTAACCTGCATTATTATTTTCGTGATAGAGAAAATGGTTTGTTTTGTTTACATCATTCTCAGAAGTTCCTGAACTTACATCAAAAAATTTTGCATCATTATCAGAAGAAACAAAACTGGTTTTAAAACCTGCCTCCCATTTGGCGCCATGTTTTAATGGGTTTACATAATCTACTTTGGCAGTCTTAAAATTGAGCTTTCCTTTTTGGTCGCCATCTAAAATATAATCCGGTTGAAGTGTGGAGCCATCCAATTTATAATAACTCGTGGCATTTACGGTTAGTGATTTGGAGTCATAATAGCCATAATCAAAGTCCGCAGTAATTTCTTTTCCGGTGCTATCAAAAGTATGTTTGAAGTTGAGATTGGCAACCACATTATTTGCATGATCATTGTTGGTCGCGTTAGCTTTAAAAGTGTTGGACTTTATTTTCTGCGGATCCAATACCACAGATTCGTTATCAGCAAAGCGCCTGTAATGATTGAAATTGGCATTGACAACAAAACCAATTATAGTTTTTTTGTCCACAAAATAATCTGCGCCGAACCTTGTAGCATGGGAGTTGAATGGTGAGCGGGCATAGTTATCTTTGAGATCTCCGCCATTGTAAGTTCCGTTTTCAAAAAAACTTCTGTCAAGCAAAAGATGATTCAATCCCACACGATACGCATAATTATAATTGCCAAAAAGATTTACATTTTTATTCCGGTAATTTAAAGTGGCGCCGCCATTGGCCCTGGAATAAATACCCTGTCCATATCCCCCGGTTACCGTTCCGTTTGCACCGAGCCTTTGATCTTTTTTCATGCGGATATCAATGATTCCCGCACTGCCGGCAGCGTCATATTTAGCAGATGGATTTGTTATTATATCCAGCCTGTCGATAGCTGAAGATGGGAGTCCTTTTAAATAATTGGCAAGGTCGCTGCCGGACATTGCAGTAGGTTTTCCGTCAATCATTATAATCACACCTTGCTTCCCCCTCAGGTTTATCACATCGTTTTGATCTATGTTCACGCCGGGCGAACGCTCCAGGACTTCCATGGCAGAACTTCCTGCATTAATAATGCTGTTGTCTACATTCACAACAATTCTATCGGAAAGTTTTTGAATAAAAGGTCTCTTCCCTTCCACAACAACTTCTTTTAAATTGCCAGACTTCGCACTTAGTATAGAGAAACGATGGTGGTGTTTATGCTAAAATTTGAAAGCTCAAAAGGCGCGGAATATTTGTTATATAATTTACCGATGTAGTCTTTATTAAATAATTTCCAAAAGCTATATTCTCAAAGTCGGCGATACCATTGTTATTACTGATCGCAACTTTTACAAGGAATGAATCTTTACTTTCTAATAGTTCAACCGTCGCATTTACAATCGGCGATTGTGATTCACTTTTTATCGCAACGGAAAAATTTCCTTTATTTAGCGATTGTGCAGTTGATTTAAACGCAACAAGAATAGATACAATAAATATCAATAGTTTCATATAGGGAAATGTTTACACGAAGAGAGATAAAAACGAATGATTTCGTAAGTCTTATTTCTCAAACGGAAAACTAAAAACCACTAGCGGAGCAAATAAAAAAAAGTTGTGTCAGAATTTTACATGGAGTTGTTGCAACTTCATAGAATATCACATACTCATTTTTTTTCCAGATTTTATTTTTGAATCTTTTTCTTTGCAGTTCTTATCATTTTACAACCCGGTCTATGAAATTTAAAAAGTTCTTCTTCGCCGTAATTTTTTTCAGCGTCTTTTATAACTGCTTTTCCCAGCAGGCAACAAATGTTTCGTCCATATTTAATCCCCGTGAATTATTTGCGCAGGATTTTTTCACAAAAAATGGAAATGAATTTCGATCTGCAAACGGGGCACCAGGCCCAAAATATTGGCAAAATCGTGCTGATTACATTTTAAAAGCGAACATAGATACAGTTTCAAATTTATTGACCGGAACAGAAATCATTCAATACACCAATAACAGTCCCGATGCATTATCATCACTCTGGTTGCAACTTGACCAGGATATCTACCAGGCGGATGCACGGTCAAATTTTTATACCTCAAATACCTACAGCCGGAAGGCGACAGGAGGAGGGCATACGGAAGGATATCAATTCAAAGAAGTGACAATAGAATACAGGGGCAAAACAATAAAGGCTGATTATATAATTAATGATACGAGAATGCAGATTCGCTTAAGTGAAGCTCTATTGTCAAAAGAAAAGATAAATATTCATATACAATACTATTATACTATTCCAGGAATATTTGGAGGAAGGACAGATTATTTTGAAACTAAAAATGGAAGGATTTATGAAATAGCCCAATGGTATCCGCGCATGTGCGTGTATGATGACCTGCAGGGATGGAATACTTTACCATACCTGGGTAGCGGAGAATTTTATTGTGAGTATGGCAACTTTGATTATTCAGTAACTGTTCCTTCAGGTATGATTGTGGCTGGTAGTGGTGAATTACAAAATGAAAGTGAAGTACTTTCTGCACAACAGTTACAAAGGCTTTCTTCTGCAAGAAAAAGTGATAAGACCGTTATGATTAAAACTGCGGATGAAGTAAATAATGAGGCAAGTAGTAAATCAAATGCCAGGAATGAAAACCTGGCATTTTAAAATGTTCAATACACGTGATGTTGCTTTCGGCCTTTCCAAAGCATATGTATGGGATGCGGCAAAAGTGAATATACCGGGCGGTAAAAAATGCCTTGCCATGTCAGTGTATCCTGTGGAGGTAGCCGGTGAAGACGCCTGGGGCAGGGCGACTGAATATCTAAAAAAGTCCATAGAATATTTTTCTAAAAAATGGTTGATATATCCCTATCCTGTAGCAATTAACGAGGCGGGACGGGCAGGCGGTATGGAATATCCGGGAATTGTTTTCGATCCTATAGATTCCAAAGGCGAAGATTTGTATTCGGTAACAGCGCATGAAATAGGCCACAACTGGTTTCCTATGATTGTAGGAAGTGATGAAAGGCGATTTGCTTTTATGGATGAAGGCTTCAATACTTTCATTGATATTTATGCGGCCGATGATTTTAATAATGGCGAATATGCGCCTAAGCGTGATGGTGAATATGCTCCCGGAAAAGGAAATCCATCAGATGAAATTATTCCTTTATTAAAAGACGAAGATGCGCCGACAATGATGGCGAGAGCTGATATGCTTTCAGAAAAATACCGGCATCCGCTGGTATATTTTAAACCAGCGCTGGGATTGGTTTTACTAAGGGAAGTTGTATTAGGGCATGACAGGTTTGATTATGCATTTAAGAAATATATTGAGCGTTGGGCGTATAAGCATCCTGCACCGGACGATTTTTTCAGAACGATGAATAGTGAAGCGGGTGAAGATCTTTCCTGGTTTTGGAAAGAATGGTTTTATAACAATTGGCAACTGGATGTGGCTGTACAATCAGTGTCTTATGGAGACAACGATTATAAAAACGGCGCAGAAATAACTATTGCCAATATGCAAAGGATGGCGATGCCGTTAACTATCGAAATCATTTTAAAAGATGGTACCAAACAGAAAATAAATTTGCCCGTGGAAACATGGATGCAAGGGGCCGTACACACAATTTATCTGCAAACAACACAACCTCTGCAATCTGTCACAATTGATCCTAAGGAAATTCTTCCGGACAGTAACAGGGGAAATAATGTATGGAAGGCTGAATGAGATTTACAATTGTGCGCTAAATAATAAAAAGATTTTTGCCTTAATATTTTTTTAAATCCAACTTAGGGAAGAAATTAATACTATCAATCCCATTTCTCTACCCACACCGATACGCTTCCTGCTGGTGCGTAGAATTCCCCCCAGCCATTTTCATCAATAGCAACTTCGCCGGAATGATTTTCTAAAAGATCAATAAAAGTTTTGCCGGCGTACCATATTCCCATTTCCATTGCCTTATGTCCATCATCACCATTTGAAATCACTACCGCACATCCGCTGTGGTAACCGTCCCCTTCTCTCGTCCATCCTATGCAATTCGCATGATCAAAGTAATTTCTTTGAAAACCATAAGCATGGTTCTTGCGTGCCTGCAACAACTTTTCAATCTTTGGCACTGCGGGCATCCAAATATCATACTGGTTGCCATCTTTTCCATAATCTGTATAGTTGGCTCCAAAAAGATCAGGATAAAACACGCAAGGGTATCCTTCGTCGCGCAATAAAATAAGGGCATAGGCTATCGGCTTAAACCATGGATCCACCGGAGCTTCCAGCGCTTGCAAAGGTTGCGTGTCATGATTGCTTACTACAGTCACCGCTTTCCCAGGCATTGCATTAACCAGCGTGTCATTAAAAATTGTCGTAAGGTCATAATCTTTCCCCGCCCTTGATGCATTATGAAGATTATGATGCAGTGAGGAGTCAAAAAGGCTCATGTTCCCACCAGTAGCTTCAATATATCTTAGCAGGAGTTCTAAACGCCCGGGAGCCCAATATTCGCCGACAGCAAAAATTTCTTTGCTGGTATTAACCCTAAGTTCATGCAGCCACTCAACATAAAAGAATGGAGAAATGTGTTTTACTGCGTCAAGACGTACACCATCAAAATTTGCCTGTTCCCAATACCATTTGCCCCAGCGGTTTAGTTCGGCTCTTACAAAGTCGTTTCTAAAATCAATATCATTATACATCAGGTAATCATAATTACCTTTTTCATTATCGATCATTTCCTGCCAACTGCTGGTATGTTCTTTTACAATTCTGAAAATTCCATCTTCATTAATATCATGGGCATAGTCAACACCTGTAAAGCACATAAAATCCCATTCGAATTCCGAGTATTTTTTCCCCCTTCCCGGGAAAGTAAATTTAGTATAGGCATCAATATCGAAGGGTTCTGAAATATCTTCAGTACGATCATCGGGATTTACTCTTACAACTTTTACCCTTTCTATTTCATCGCCCCCAGCTTTATGGTTCAGAACAATATCGACCATTGCCTGCATACCGGCTTCTCTTATTGCGCTTAACGCTTCAAGGTATTCATCGCGTGTGCCGTATTTGGTTCGTACTGTTCCCTTTTGATCAAACTCCCCGAGATCGTATAAATCATACACATCGTAGCCAGTGCTGTAACCACCGTTTGCCGCCTTAAAAGCAGGTGGTAACCAGATTGCCGTAAACCCAAGGGATGCGAGCCGGGGTGCATCTTCCTTAATCTGTCTCCATAAATTTCCATCTCCAGGTGTATACCAGTGGAAATATTGTAACATGATTCCTTTCAAAGTACAAGAATGTTGAATTAAATAATTATACAGATCTCATATAGCTGGCTCGCAAAATCGCCTGCAAATTTTTGTCCAATTTGTTTTATGCGATTCTACCTCTTGTTTTTAGTTGGTATTTATCTAATTTCAGATACAGGCAATGGAAGCAATGAAGGTATAAACAAGTAGAGAATCTTTTTAAGAAAAAGTTTTAAAAGAAAATGAAACCATTGAATATTTTTTTAATTATGAATCAACGTTGATCATACGTCACTCAAAAGTTTTCAATGAATGCATACACAGAGGGCAGGCAAAGGATTGAATCAATCGACATTCTACGTGGATTGGTAATGTTGATAATGGCAATTGATCACACGAGGGAATTTTTTCACCATGATGCTTTGATCGGGAATGATCCTACAAATTTGCAAACGACGTGGCCCATATTGTTTTTTACAAGATGGATCACTCACTTGTGTGCGCCGGTTTTTGTATTCCTTTCGGGAACTTCCATTTTTTTATATTCGCAAAAAGGAAGAACAAAAAGGCAGGTTGCCTTTTTCCTTTTTACCCGGGGCTTATTTTTAATATTCGCTGAAATTTTTTTGGTAAATGTTATCCTTCAATTTAATTATGGTTCTCTTTTAATCCTCGAAGTAATATGGGTGATTGGCCTTTCTATGGTCGTATTAGCGGGGTTACAATTTTTACCATTTAAAGTATTATTAGTTACGGGGATAATCATTGTTTTTGGACATAATTTACTTGATGGTGTAAATGTGGAACGCCCCATTGCTGCCGCTATTGGATGGTCAGTACTTCACAAAACTCAAATGTTCCCGGTGACGCCACATTTTACACTTCTCGTGGCATATCCATTGTTACCGTGGCTCGCATTAATGATAGTTGGATATTGTACGGGTAAACTTTATACCAAAGAAGTCAAACCAAATTATAGAAAGAAATTTTTATTAATTGCCGGGATTACAGCGATTATATTTTTTATAATTACCAGGTTTATAAATGTGTACGGAGATCCGGGCAGATGGACTTATCAAAACACTTCTTTATTTACTTTTCTCGATTTTATAAGAACAACCAAATACCCGCCATCACTACTTTTTATGCTGATGACTATTGGACCGGCATTAATTATTTTATCTCTTGCAGAAAATGCACGATCCGGGGTTACGAAGGTTTTGACTGTGTACGGTAAAGTGCCGTTTTTTTATTTCGTATTGCATTTATTAATCATTCACTCGCTTGCGCTCGTATTTAGTTTTGTTTCAGGTAATGGCACTGGCAGCTTGCAGGGGTCTTCAAATAAACTGGCTGAAATCGGCTATCACTTATGGGTAGTATATCTCGTATGGTTGTTTGTAGTTTCTGCTTTGTACTATCCATGTAAATGGTATGGGAAATACAAAGCAAGCCACCCTGAAAAAAAATGGCTCAGTTATTTATAAAAATTATTAAAGGCGGTCTGCTTGTGGTTGGCTAATATTTTCCGGCTCGGTATTAATTGCAAAAGCATGATTCATTTTTTCCCTATCGAATTCTTTTTCATTATTTGCAAGAAAAATAGTTGCGACACCATTGCCAATAAAATTGGTGATAGCCCTTGCCTCGCTCATAAATCTATCAACTCCCAGCAATAAAGCAAGCCCCTCAAGAGGTATCACTTTTATGGCCGTTAATGTAGAAGCCAGTACAACAAAGCCACTTCCTGTAACACCTGCAGCACCTTTTGAGGTCACGAATAAAATGCCTATGATTGTAAGCTCTTGTGCCAGGGTTAATTGAATATTAAAAACCTGCGCTAAAAACAATGTTGCCATCGAAAGGTAAATAGTAGTACCATCGAGATTAAAAGAATAACCGGCAGGTATAACCAGTCCTACAACGGGTTTTGAACAACCCATGTTTTCAAGTTTTTCCATGAGCGACGGCAAAGCAGCTTCCGAAGAAGAAGTACCAAACACGATTAATATTTCTTCTTTTATATATTTTAAAAACTGCCAAAGGCTTATTTTATAGTATTGAAGAATCAATCGCAACACGATAAAAATGAACAGCGCCATAGTGATATAAATCGTGAGCATAAGCTTGCCAAGCGGAAGTAATGTATGTAATCCATATTTACCGATAGTATAAGCCATTCCTCCAAAAGCACCAATAGGAGCCAGTTTCATTACCACGTGCAGTGCTTTGAAAACGTATTTTGAAATCACCGACAAAAATGTAATAATCTCCTGCCTTCCTTTGTATTTACTTAAAAATATTCCAAAGAAGATGGCAAAAATCAATACCTGTATAGTAAAGTTGTCTTTCAGGAATTGCCACCAACTAAAGTTTTGGGCGTCGCTTGTATATTTACTAATGTTCCCGCTGTCCAATGATGACGTTACGACGCCAACGCCCGGCTTAATAATATTCACTACGATTACCCCGATCACCAGGGCAAATGTGGTAACGATTTCAAAATAGAGAATTGCTTTGCCTCCCACCTTTCCCACTTTTTTTAAACTGCTCATGCCACTTATGCCAAGGGCTATTGTCAAAAAAATGATGGGATAAATAAAAAGCTTTACGATATCAATGAAGCCTGTTCCAAGTCGCTGCATTTTAACGGCTGTACCGGGGGCAAAATAGCCAAGCAGGGCTCCTGCTGTAATCGCTGTGAGTACCCAGAAGGTGAGATTAGTAAATAATTTTTTCATTAAAGAGTATTCGTGTCTTCAATGAGAAAGGTAGGATAATAGACTAAAAAGTATTCTGTTTTTATTGTTCGGTGTTTTTTTGATAAGTCAAATAGTCGCAATCGGATTTAAAATACTTAAGATGAAAGGAGAAGTTGTGAAAAATTTATAAGCTCATCATCTCTTTAAATTTAACCGCTTGCCTTCTGCTCACTTCAATTTTTTCTCCGCCAACTAAATCGAGTAAGAGACCACCGTTAAAGTACGGTTCAATTTTATCAATCATTCGCAGGTTAATGATGTGCTTCCTGTTTGCCCTGAAAAAAACTTTTTCATCAAGCCGTTCTTCAAGGGCATTCAGAGATTTTAGAATAAGGGGTTTGTTGTTGCCAAAGAAAACCTTCGCGTAATTGCCTACGCTTTCAAAAAGGCGTACGTCGGATAATTTCACAAACCAGCATCTTTCACCATCTTTTACAAATACCTGGTCAGTCTCATGAAGGAGTCCGCGATTGTTATAAGAAAGCAATTCTTCCTCGTCTTTTTGCCGGAGTTTTAACAATGCGTCCGCAAGCCTTTTGGGTTCTACCGGTTTCATTAAATAATCCAGTGCATTTACTTCAAATGCTTTTAAAGCATATTCATCATATGCAGTTACAAAAATTACATGTGGTGCTTTTTCAAGCTGCGTAAGCATATCAAAGCCGGTTTTTCCCGGCATTTGTATATCGAGAAACACAAGATCGGGATTAAGACTTTCAATTTTTTCAATTCCTTCATTAGCATTTGCAGCTTCACCTATTACCTCAATTTCAGGGAATTCCTGCAATAACTTTTTGAGCTCATTACGGGCAAGGCGTTCATCATCAATAATGATTGCTTTTTGCATAACATCCAATTTTTATGAATTAAGAGATCATTTTCAGCTAACAAATTATTGATTTGCTTTTAAATGATCAATTTAGTTTTATAAATCCAAATCCCAAAACGGCACAAGGGACACGAAGAAAAAAACTTTGTGGCCTCAGTGCCTTTGGGGGAAATTTTTAGTACATGACGGGCATGCTTATTTTGGCCTCCACCTTATTACCATTAATGTTTTGTATCTGGAAGTCAGAATTTGCTTTATATAAAAATTTAAGCCTGTCACGTGTACTTTTAAGACCAAATCCTTCATCGAATGATCTTTCTTCAAGCATACCGGAGTTTTGCACTACCAGTTCGAACTGATCATTTACAAACCTGGATATCACTCTTACGGTTCCTCCGTCAATCTTTTTACTTATGCCATGCTTGATGGCATTTTCAACAAGTGTTTGCAGCATCATGGGTGGCACAGGTTGTTCCAGCGTATCTTCATCAATATCCATTTCTACTTTCAATCTTTCTTCAAAACGCATTTGCTCCAGTGCAAGGTAATCCCTCACGATATCAAGTTCTTTGTGCAGGGGAACGGTCTCCATTTTCTCCACCTGCATGCTGCTTCTAAGGATATTAGAAAGTTCCGTGATTGCAGATCTTGCCCGCTGCGGATTTTCATCAACCAAAGCCCTTATGCTGTTTAAAGAATTAAAAATAAAATGTGGATTGATATGAGATTTGATCGTATTAAGTTCCAGTTCTTTAACTGTTTTTTCAAGGTTTAATTTGTCAAGCTCATCTTTTCGGTTTCGCTCGAGGTAGTGCCATACCATGTAAAGCGAAAGCCACAATGAGATTAATATAAACGTGAGAATAATGTCCCACCAAAATCTTCCCTTTCTTTGCTCTTCATATTGCCAGGTTCCCCTGGTATCTCTGAACCATCCTGTGCTTTTCTTAATATTATCTGCCGCAACATAGTTATCGGCTTCTTTAGGATCGTTTTTATTGGCTGAAAAATATTGGGTGCCTGCGAGATTTAGCTGCTTTTCCTTGGCTATTGCCAGTTTTAGGTTCTCTCTTTTTTCGTACTCCACCAGTGAAGTACCGGTAACGAGCGCCGTGGATTTAGCCCCATAAAAGCTTATAAGGCCGGTACAAGTGACACCGGCAATAAAAAGAAGAATTACTTTATTTAATGAAAATCGTATCCAGTTAATTTTCTTTAAGACAAATCGTAAAAAATGTGTGGCCGCTATAAACCAAAAAAATTCGATAAACAGGGTGGTAAAAAAGAGGAATTTTTTTTCTGCAGTTTTTAAGTACATATCTGAAGCAAACAGATAAACAGTAACTATACTAAGCATAGTCCATCCACCCCAGCCTGATACCTGGCATATCCAATAACGTAGAGTTGTTTTCCGCATAGCCAAAACTAATGTGAATTTAATGGTATTTTCAGAGACTTTTGATTAATGGCGAAATTGGATTGGTGAGAGGTTCAAGGTTTTCCCGATTCTTAACAAGCTTTTCAATGATTTGAAGTCCTATTTTCTTTTTGATGATTGACAAAAAAAATAAAAATATCTTTTTACTGCAATACGCATTTCACAATTAAACATCGAAAAATCAATAAATTTTATACCTGAAACAAGGGCTGTCAAGCCTTTTAATTTCAGTATTTTTCCAGGCTTGGGGATCAGAAACATGTATAATTATATCCTGAAATCTTTTGTAATTTGTGCAAGGCAACACAGGTTATAGAATATCTAAGCCCGCCAAAAATTTAAACGTAGTTCAACACTATGATGGAGCCGAAGCATGATGAAACGAAGATGAACTTCCAGGTGGAGAGATTCATTACGTTCAGTGATGGAGTTTTCGCAATCGTTATCACCATAATGGTCTTTGAATTGAAAGTTCCCGAAATTCTTAAACCCAACGATGCCCTTTTATGGAATAAGCTTAAGGATATGGGCTTAAAGTTTCTTGGCTTTCTTATTAGTTTCGGAATCGTCGGGCATTATTGGTCGGTGCATCATCGTATTTACGGTTATGCGCTAAAATACACGACAGCATTGTTGTGGATCAATTTGGGGTTTTTGTTAACGGTCGCCGTTTTACCCTTCAGCTCTGCATTATTAGGAGATTACAGCTCACATACTGACATGCAACTTCCTTATGCAGTGTATGTGCTAAATATTTGCCTGGTCGCTCTTATGAATGTGTGGATGTGGGTATATATAAGCAATCCAAAAAGAAACCTTCTTACCCGAAAAATTTCCTTAGCAAGAATTAAGTTGGGCGTTTATCGCAGCCTTGTTATTCCTATAATATTTGTTTTTTCCTTCCTCGTTTCTTTAATTTTCCCCATTCCATCCCGCTTTATATTGTTGCTTATACCCGGCATACTTCTTTGGGGCATGGGGGGGCTGGAAAAAAAAGCTGATCGCGACGAAGTAATTGAACTAAAGAAAATTACTGAAATCAAAGAAGTACCGGAAGACGGAAATAAAGAGCGGGTATAAACTTTGGAACAACAATTGTGCTGTTCAGGACAAAAAGTTTATGCCAACGGAACAATATCACGAACCCGCCAGTGAGCTAAGCCAGGAAACAAGAACATTTGCAAGGATGATCCAGTCTTTAATTGAAGAAGCAGACGCCATTAACTGGTATGAACAAAGGATAAGTGTTGAAAAAGATAAGGATGCCAAAGCAATTATGACCAATGCTCAAAAAGAAGAGTTTAAGCATTTTAGTATGGATCTTGAATTTTTGCTGAGACAAAAGGAAGATTGGAAAACGATGGTTAAGAATGTCGTTTTAAAACCAGGTGATATTGTAAAGAATGCTGAAAAAGCTGAAGATAAGGTATAAGCAATCTCCAAAGCCTATTTCATAGTATGTATTGATAATAACAGTAGGGTCACTAATTTTTAATGTGCGGCTATAATAATTCTCAAGATGATACGTTTAAAAATTATATATCCCAACCTTACAAAAACTACTTACTATGATCGTAAAAGAAATCGTTGTTGAGTTACTCATTGCAACCCACATTTTGCTGTACATTCAATCGAGACTTGAAAGAATGAACCCCGGAGAATAAAAAATCTTTTATTCACATTTGCCCTAATTTTTTCTTTTGCTGCACAAATAAGTCCCGGCATTATTGTCGATTTATTATCTTCCATGCCTATATTTTTTTAAAGAATGGAAGCCGAAACGCAGAAAGATACAATCCGTTTATTGCAAAAATTAAAGGCTGTTGTGCCGGATGCTTTTCATAATGGCAAGCTTGATATCGCACAACTAAATCTTTTGCTGACAGGCGATTTGTTGCATAATAATGAGAATTTTGAACTTAACTGGCCCGGAAAAATGGCTTCTTATCAACTGTCACATCACGCCCCGACGACAACTCTTATTCCTGCTGAGCAAGATTCCATAAACTGGGATACTTCAGAAAACATTTTTATTAAGGGCGAAAATCTTGACGCCCTTAAACTACTGCAAGAAAAGTATCATAGCAAAATAAAAACAATCTATATCGACCCGCCGTATAACACGGGTAATAATAGTTTTACTTATGGTGATAAGTTCTCTGTAACCTCCCGCGAATATTTTAACCGGAATGGTGACAGCAAGTTAAATGGCGGAAAAAAAAAATCATTTTTAACGGGCAATAAAAGTAATGGGCATTTCCATGCTAACTGGCTTTCGATGATCTACCCAAGGCTTATTCTTGCGCGGGAGCTTCTTCGAAGTGATGGAACCATTTTCATAAGTATAGATGATAATGAACTCGCCAACCTGAAACTGGTGATGGATGAGATATTCGGCGCAGATAACTATATTGATATTTTTTGTTGGGCAAAATCGGAGACACCGGCAAACCTTTCCAAAAAAAGCAAGAAGGTAATCGAGTACATTTTGTGCTACCAGAAAATAAAAACTTCTGAAAAATTTAAGGGCATCCGCAAGAAAACTATTAGCTCAAATGGATTGCTTAATCAATCAAATAAAATTAACACGCTCGTGTTTCCTGCCAATATTGTAAGAACAAATATTGCAGATCAAAAAATAAAAAAGGGAGTTTATGGAACTGATAAGTATCACATCGAGTTGCTGGAGAACACCCAGGTAAAAAATGGCTTATTTATTCAAGCGGTTTCTTTAAAAGCAAAATTTAAATGGACGCAGCCAAAGCTGGACATGGAAATTAGTAACGGAACAATCATTAATATCCCTACAATGCGCTTCAGTCCTTCTTACGAGCGGCTTGAGTATGATGCTGAAGTTCCGCCAAATCTTATTAATTCAAAAGTGGGAGTGGCAACAAATGAAACAGCCGGCGGCGATCTCGAATCAATTTTTGGAGCAAAAGTTTTTGATTTTCCCAAACCACCATCTCTTATAAAATATTTATTGGGCTTTTCCGATGATCCCGATGGAATTATCCTGGATTTTTTTGCAGGATCTGGTTCTACCGCACAAGCGGTATTGGAAATGAATTTAAAAGATAATGGCAACAGGAAATTTATTTGCGTGCAACTTGATGAGAAAACACCAGTGAAATCTATTGCAAGAAATCAAGGTTTTGAAACCATTTCACAAATCGCAAAAAAGAGAATAGAACTCGTTCTAACAAAGCAGTGGGCCTCGCCTTCATTAGCCAAAACACCGGATGAATTAAAGCCGGGTTTTAGATATTATACTTTATCACAACCACTGCCGGAAAAGACTAAAAAGAAGAATAAATAAAACGCAGGAAATATCAATCATGAATTTAACTGTCCTTCATGTTAGTTGAAGACTTTGACTTTAAAGCGAAGTGCGAAAGTGCACGCTTGCGGGCGGTTGAAATGGTAGACAATGAGCTGTATTCCAGGTTTGGATTATCGCGGGAAAGCAGAATTGAAAAGGCGTTATTAGGCTGTATTGGAGAGTTGGCTTTTGAGCAGTTACTTGTTCAGAAAAGTTTACCCTTTTTAGTTGATCGGGAAAATTATAAAGAGAGAAATTCTGATGAATATGATTTTTTAATGAATGGCAAAAAGCTCGATATTAAAGTTGCTAAAAAATCAACATCTAATGCTCCCAACGATAATTGGACATATGGGTATCCCGGTGAACAAAAACCTGTTTCAAAAGATTTTATTGTAATTGGGTGGGTTGATTTTATAAAAGAGGTTGTAGGGTTTTATGGATGGACTACCGGCTATATAGTAAGCGAATGCGCTATCGTAAGTTCAAACAGTTATAAAGGCTACAAATACTTAACACCTAATCATGAATTTAAATGGGGCGTACTGAATAAAAATTTTGACCAATTATTTGAGAAAATTTTTAAAATATAGACATACTATTTTTTTCCCTTACTGTTCAAAAAATTAGCAAGCTCATTTATTGCATCAGTTCCAATTAAATCAGCACCAAGTTTCATTTGGGTTTCCCATGAAAGTTCTGTGTCCGGCGCAGCCCAAAATCTTATTGTTTTCCCCGCATTATGTACACTATCAATTGTATGCTGAAGTAATTTTTCGTCACTATTCTCTAGCGATCCCTTGCCCTTCCATGAGGAAAATCTCTCGAACGAAAGACTTACCTGTCCAACTCTTTTCCATTCACCCGGATTATGTTTCAATCTAAGATCATCATCAAAAAAAATATAATCCGGGTAATTTTTATATTCAGAAGGTGGAGGCCTTTCGCCACTAATTAAAATGGTTACGGGATTTCGCGTCTTTCCCGGAGTGACTAAATATTTTTTTAGTGGCTCAATTTCTTTTAAGAGAATTTGTAAGCTGGCCTTATAGTTTTCTTTTACATCGATCAAAAGTTTAAGATGACGGTATTTATTCTTCGCAAGTTCCTGTAACAAAGGGTCGATATATAAGCTCTTCAGAGTGCGATCTTGTTTAATATCCTTCTTGTTGTGTGCAACATATAAAATGTCGCCTACCGGATATATGTCAGCTTCAATGGAACCAAAGCCTGCATTGAAGGCTGTATAAAAGGGAACAGGATGCATGTAGTCGTTGTGCGCATGCGCATTAGCTACAGTATAATTTTTTTGCTGGGCAAAAATATTAGTTGAAAAGAAAATCAGGCAAATGGAGAACCAACCTATTATGCCTTTATGATGCCGGTAACCTGATAGTAATTTCATTTACTGCTTTTTTTATCTCATATTTATTTCCGCTAATACAGGGAAATGATCTGAAGGAAATTTACCATAATAGGTATCAGTAAGCAGGCCCCACTTGCTTACAGTAAAATGATCCGTAACGAAAATGTGATCTATTATTTCAGTACACTTTTGTGCATTTCCAAATGCATTAAATGAAGCGTTGTTGGCATAGGGGAATTTTACCTGGTTGTAAGTGTCATTTAGTATGCGTGAATTTGCAATAGCCTGGTACCATTCGCTGGTGTGAGAACCATTTAAGTCGCCGGTAAATATCACCGGCTCTTTACCTGCAATATCCTTTATCTTTTTTAAGATAAGCTTGCTGCTTTCTTTACGTGCGATTACTCCCTGGTGATCATAATGCGCATTAAAAAAATAAAATTTCCTGCCGCTTTTTTTATGCTGCAGGTACACCCAGGAACAAATGCGGTTGCAGCAGGTAGCATCCCACCCGAGAGATGGTTTTTCCGGCGTTTGCGATAGCCAGAAGTCACCTTTATTCAATAGATTAAATTTATCCTTTTTATAAAAAATTGCAGAGTGCTCTCCTTTATCTATTCCGTCATCTCTGCCAACTCCATAACGTGCATACTGCGGCAATGCCTCAATGATATCATCCAGTTGGTTCTTTAATCCTTCCTGTGTGCCAAAAATATCAAAGTCGTGAAAGCGGATCAACGCTGCAACCACCGGCGCTCTGGTTACCCAAAGATTTCCAGAGTCGCCTGGGTTATCATACCGTAAATTATATGTGCCGACTGTGAGGCTTTGTGCGTGCACAAAATGAACACCGAAAACGGATATAAAGAAAAACAACAGTTTTTGGAATTTTAAAAGCAAGGCTAAAATTTTTTGCAATCATTAAGTTTTAAGAAGTGCCCTTTTTTGCGAAGATTACTTATTTTGTTTAAAAAGCCTGAAAAAAACTTTACCTTAGAAGAGTAAATTTCTTCCATATAACTAATAAATGATTGCCATGGAGACCTCTCAACATAACTTTACCTCCGATGAAATTAAACCATTACTTAGCCTCGACGAGTGGGAAGATGATGTACTGCAGCGTTACCCGGAACCAGAAACTATTGCATCCGGAAAGACAACCGATGAGTATCGTAACTACGATACGCCTGGAAGAGATACTGTAAAGGAATTTTACAGGTTAAATCATACCTATCAGACCTATGATTTTGTACAGGAAAAACGAAACAAATATTTAAAGTTTGATAAAAAAGAAATGCCCGTTTGGGATGCGTTTCAATTCTTAAACCAATTGGTAGATGATTCGGATCCCGATACAGATCTTGACCAGTTTCAGCATTTGTTGCAGACATCTGAAGCCATACGAAAAGACGGCCATCCCGATTGGATGGTACTTGTGGGGCTTATGCATGACATGGGGAAAGTTCTTTGTTTATTTGGCGAACCACAATGGGCTGTAGTTGGCGACACATTCCCGGTTGGTTGCGCATATTCAGATAAAATTGTATACCCGGAATTTTTTAAAAATAACCCTGACTTTTCTAATCCTGAATACCAAACCCAATATGGTGTATATAAAAAAGGATGTGGCCTGCGCAATGTAGATATGTCCTGGGGGCACGATGAATACGTTTACCAAATGCTTAAAGATCGCATACCTGAAAGTGGATTGTACATGTTGCGGTATCATTCATTTTATGCATGGCATCGCGAAGGGGAGTATGAATACCTGCTGGATGATCACGACAGGGAAATGCTTAAATGGGTAAAGCTGTTTAACCCATATGATCTCTATTCAAAAAATCCTGAGCCGCCAGACTGGAAAAAATTAAAGCCATATTACGAAGAACTTGTAGGGAAATATCTTCCTGAAACTTTGAGATTTTAAGTCATGAAGTTATGTGGTTGATTTCACCTGGAAGGTTTGATTTTTCAGAGCACAGATTACTGAAAATAAAAAACAATTTTTATAAAGACAGCTTCAACTGAAGACTGTCTTTTTTTATTCTTTATTAGTAAAGATTGTATTATACCTTCAATAATTAAGCATGCTTTAATAATCGCCTACTCATGAAAACAGACAAATATTCGACTACCCTCCTTGCAAAGTTTGTCCCACTCTTTTTACTATTGGGCATCATCTCCTGCACCACTTCCAAAATCTATAAAACATCGATCTCAACGGATAGTTACAGCAGCCCGTATGATGTAGCAACTCTTGCGGTGGATAATAAAGCGATACTGCTGCCGTACAATCGCATTATTGATCCGGCAGGTACCGTTATCCGTTATGGCCAGCCTTCCTTAGAGAATCACAGCCTCGACTGTGTGTTATTGCCGGGTGAAGAAATTTTGGCCGTTGAGGATCGATATGGAGTAGCCTTTGTTGATGTTCAAAATAACAAGATGCTTTTTCATCTTGACTATGCATCCAATAATTCTTACAGGGCTCTTATGAGCACTTATTCCGGCATCAAAGCGGTTAAGCAAGGAAATATCATTCATATATATTGGGGCGCTTCCAGTCCCGCTACCAGGGCGTCCTATATTATGGATGCGGTGTGGAATGGAGAGAAAGCCGAAATAAAAGATGCATTTTTTTTCAGCGCCGAGCCTCTGGCTCCAATGGCATTACCGAATGATATTGCTATTAATCAAGAAAAAGGGGATTATTATTTATATGTCGTTTTAAATGGGAACAGCCAATTATGTAAAGTAAGGTTAAGTGATAAAAAAATAATTTGGACTACAGCAACAGGTATGGCCCCATTTGGCATTGCCTTATCATCAACTAAAGCTTATGTGACAAATTGGGCAGGACCCGCACCAACGGATACTTTAAAAGAAACTGCCGGTATTCCTTATGGAAAAGTTTATGTCGATCATCGTACGGGAGCTACTGCTATGGGTACTGTTTCCGTAATTGATTTGGGATCCGGAAAAATGATAGCTGATATAGAAACTGGCCTTCATCCCAATGCAATTGTTATAAGTAACGACCAACAGTTTGTATATGTATCCAATGGTAACAGCGACAATATTTATGTGATTAGTACTAAGAACGACAGGGTTATCGATAGCATATCTGTGAGATTAAACGGGGAAGAAAGTTCTTTCATAGGAGACTCTCCAAATGCACTCGCCATAAATGGCAGCGATAACATTCTATATGTTGCAAATGGTATGGACAATGCCATTGCGGTGATTAATCTGGGAGCAAGTTCATCTTCTTTAGGAAGAGGGGCGAATACGATAGCAGGTTTTATTCCAACGGAGGCTTATCCTGCGGGTCTTGCATTGAGCAAAGAAACTTTGTATGTAGCCAATCTTGAGGGAGAAGGTGCAAGAGCAACAACCAATAAAAGATACCAGACACATCAGCAGGAGGCTACTATTTCAATAATTCCGTTACCGGGCAAAGACCAATTGAATTTATACACCGAAAGAGTTAAGAATGCAAACCTGCTTTTCAGAACCAAACTTTCAAAATTATTACCGCGGGATAATGTAGCTCCAAAGCCAGTACCGGAGCGCATTGGAGAGCCATCTGTTTTTAAGCATGTAGTTTATATTATCAAAGAAAACAAAACTTATGACCAGGTAATGGGCGATGTACCGGAAGGAAACGGTATGAAATCATTGTGCATTTATGGAAATAATATTACGCCAAATCAGCACCTTCTCGCGAAGCAATTTTTGTTGATGGATAATTATTACGTATCGGGTAAATCATCTGCCGAAGGCCACTCATGGACAGATGCAGCAATCGTAACAGATTATATTGAAAAAAATGTACGGGCATGGTTTCGCAGCTACCCTCATGTACTGACTGATGCAATGGTTTATAATAAAGAAGGTTTTCTTTGGAATAATGCGTTGGATCACGGAAAGACAGTAAGGATCTATGGGGAGGCATGTTCGCCTGTATGGCCAAATGGCATTGGATGGAAACAAATTTATGAGTCAAGGCAACAGGGAAAATTAATAGACTTTACTAATGAAAGTACTATTTCGAGAATCCGTCCGATAATGTCAGCAACCTATCCATGTTACCAGGGCCAGCATTTTGCTGATCAGATTCGTGCAGATGCTTTTATTAAAGAATTAAACGACTTTGAAAAATTGCCAGGTGACCAATTACCTCAATTAATGATACTGGCCCTACCTGCAGATCACACAGCGGGACTTTCAGTAGGATTTCCTACACCGGAAGCTATGGTTGCGGATAATGATTTAGCTTTGGGAAGAATCATTGAAGCGCTTACCAGTAGCCGATTCTGGGATTCAACAGTCGTTTTTGTTACACAGGATGATTCACAGTCAGGATGGGATCATGTATCGGCATATAGGACTACTGGATTTGTAATAAGTCCTTATTCTCGTTTGCAAAAAACGATACATACTAATTACAATCAAACTTGTATTGTGCGCACCATTGAACAAATTTTGGGCATCCCTCCGATGAATGTAATGGATGCCACGGCATTACCTATGTTTGATTGCTTTTCAACGGATCTTAATAAAGCGCCTTTCACAGCTTTAAAAAATAATATTCCAATTGAGCAAATGAACAAAAGCAGTACTGCACTAACGGGAAAGGCTAAAGAATATTCACTACTTTCTTCTTCGCATAAGCTCAATGAGATCGATAATGGCAACGACGATTTATTAAACCATATTTTATGGTTTGCTGCGAAGGGCGATAAACCTTATCCGCGGAATATGACCATCCCAAAGAAAGACCGGAAAGATGACGATGATTAAAATGTGTAAGACTTTTCTTAATAAAAAATCGTATACAAGGCTGCAAGTATTCCTACGATTACTGTAGAGCCAATAATAAATGCAGGTGAACACCGAAACATTGCGGTGTCAATTTCAACAACCCTTACGTTGTCTTTACTCCTTTTGTCAGCAAGACTCATTACAACCATCAGTATCATTAGAATTATAAAAACCAATCCCATCCTGTTCATAAAAGGAATATCGGGGAAAGCGCCATTGGTCCAGCCCGGTAAAAATTTTAATACCGTTGAAAGCGGTATCGTTAATATCGCGGAAGTAAGTGCAGCCGCGGACGTTGCACGTTTCCAAAAAAATCCCAAGAGGAAAATTGATAAAACGCCCGGCGAAATAAATCCCACATATTCCTGTATAAATTGATAAGCCTGGTCAAGGTTTTTTAGCGCCGGAGCTACAAGCGTTGCCAGCACCATCGCTACAACAATTGTAATCCGTCCTGTTTTTACAAGCTTTTTTTCTGTTGCGTTTTTATCAAAAAACTTTCTATATATATCTAATGAAAAGATAGTGGAAATGCTATTTGCCTTGCCGGCAAGAGAAGCAACTATAGCTGCCGTAAGCGCAGCAAAGGCAAGACCTTTCAATCCATTTGGTAAGAGATTCATGAGTGTTGGATAAGAATGATCCGGCTTTATAACTCCCGTTACATCTGCCATTTCACTATGAAACATTCCATTTTGATACATTACAAACATCGTAATACCGGGAATAACAACGATAACGGGTACCAGTAATTTTAAAAATGCTGCAAAAAGAATTCCTTTTCGGGCGGTTGGCAAAGTTGCACCCAAAGCCCGTTGTGTGATATACTGGTTGCAACCCCAGTAATTAAGATTATTGATCCACATGCCGCCGATTAAAACAGATAAGCCCGGAAGATCTTTATAATAAGGATTTGATTTGTCGAATATCATGTGAAAATGTGATGGCGCTTTATCTTTTATTATGCTTAAGCCTTTGAGAATATCTTTACCAAAACCAAATTGTTCTGATACTAATGTAAGGGCAAGGTAGCACGTTACTAATCCACCCATTATTAAAACAAGTACCTGTATCACATCAGTATATCCAATCACTTTCATTCCTCCAAGCGTAACAACAATCGAAAAAATTCCAAGTCCAATCATACACCACGTAAAGCTTATTCCTGAAATAGAATTTACCGCAAGTGCGCCGAGGTAAATAATTGATGTAAGATTTACGAAGACATATACTAACAACCAGAAGATCGCCATAACTGTGCTCACTGTGTCATTATATCGCTTCGACAAAAATTGTGGCATCGTAAAAATCTTATTCTTCAAATAAATTGGGATGAAAAATATCGCGATAATTATGAGTGTTGCAGATGCCATCCATTCGTAACTTGAAATAGCAAGTCCCAATGCGAAGCCGGAACCTGACATCCCAATGAAATGTTCCGCAGAAATATTGGATGCAATAAGAGAAGCCCCAATTGCCCACCAGGTCAGGGAGCCCTCGGCAAGAAAGAAGTCTTTAGAGTCCATTTCCCCCGTGCTTTTTTGATGATACATTTTACGCCGGAATACCCAATACCCATAACCTGACACTACAATAAAGTAAATAAAGAAGACTACATAGTCGAGGGACTGAAGATGATTCATATACAACCGTTAGTTTGAATAGATCATGGAAAATAAATAATTAATACTGAATTGTGTATATAAAAGCTGGATTTTATAGAAATCTGGAAGGTTTTGAAAAATTATGGGATAAAGAACTCCGGCTCTTAGTTTTTGAAACGAGTTACCAGCTTTCTAAATGTATAAATACGGTATTCCTGTACTAAGATTTTTGAAGAAGTAAGTAATGATACGTGCAAAATTTATTCTGTTATCAAGCGCGTCACCTTTCCTATATCAATAGCTACGCTATAAATAAAATCCATTTGGCTGGCCAAATGTTTATCAGGAATTTCATTTTCTTGCGGTTGGCTTGTGGGCAATGGTTTAGGTTGTTCGTTGGTATAGGATTTATCAAGCTGTTGTAATGATTTCTCAAGAATATTAAGTGAACGTTTAATGGGTTGGATAATCTCTTTTGTATAGTGAATGCTCTCCCGGGCCGGATAACTTTCTGTGACGGCTGCAATACTTGACGATAGTACGTGATTCAATACTACGAACTCATAAATATCAGTAGCGTGGAGTTGCTTGCTTTTCGGCTCGCTGAGCATCCGGTGAAAGGCTGCTGCGAGATTCGCAGTGCTTACGAATAATTCTTTTCTTACAAGTTTATATTCAAGTGAAGAATTTTTTTTGCCACAAAGTATGTCACGGAGCTCCTGCAAATACTCAAGGTTAGCTTTTAAAACACCCGCCATGTAGCCCGGCAATTGTTTCGATTCCCAATACGGAAAAAGAAAATAGCTGGCCATGAAGGCAAGAAGAGAGGCAATAGCAGTATCAAGCAAACGTTCTCCGGCTACATCCAAGATGCCAAGGCCAAGAAAATTAAAAAGAATAAGTAAATATGGCGTCATGAAAATTACCATGATGATGTACTTCAACCTTACATAGGTGTACGTACCGACCATAAAAAAAGCCATCATTATAAACAGAATAATACTGTCATGCACAAACGTAATAATCAATAAGCCGATAAGGCCACCGATAAGCGTTCCTGTAAATCTTTCAAAATTTCTTTGTTTGGTAAGGCTAAATCCAGGTTTAAGAATAATTACGATCGTTAACAGGATCCAATAGCTATGATGCCCGTAGCTTATTAATTTTGAAATAGTAAATCCCAATCCGCACGTGATCATCATTCTAAGTGAATGCCGGAAGACAGAAGATTCAAGAGTTAAGTTATCTCGGAAAACAGTCGAACTTATTTGCTGATGCGAGACAAATTTTGAATATTCTAAAGGGGTCCTGACTTTTCTTTCAGAAGTTTTTTCTTCATTGAAATAATTAAGGATATCTGCCGTATTTCTTTCAAGCTTTCGAAAATTAACCAATATCTTTTTTAGCATGAAATTGCTATTTCCACTCTCATTTATTGAATCGATACTTCCTTTTAATTTTTCAAGCTCAACCGAAAAATCATATTGCTTTGTATAGTTTGAATTGGATTGAATTGCCTGCCCTATATTATCGAGTTCAATAGAAAATTTTACTAAAGCGTCTGCTACTTTATCAAGAATACCCGTGTCGCCAAATTTTTTTCTAAGTAAATTGAAGTCATACCAATTGGCCATTATTCTTTCATATAAGTCCACCACATCTACAAATGTTATTACCAGGCGTCTCCCAATCGTTGTGGATTCTTTTAGTAATTCCCTGTTTTTGAACAAAAGCTCACGCGCTGCATCCTGTTTTTCATTTACCACAATTTGTTGTTCTACCAATTTATGATATTCATCGTCAAGGTTAGTACCTGTCGCAAACAACAAAGATTTTATCCGAAGAAACTTAGCCGTTTCATGAATGCAATCACCCAGTGATCTTTGTGCAGGTCGGTAAGGCGTCAGCTTATAAAAAAGCAGCGCTATTAACATATACCATGTACCGCCGGCCAATATCAACAAACTATCGGTAAGTATTTCTGCAGGAGGAAGCACAGTTGACATCCTCAAAATAAGGATCAACAGAGCTGCCGTTCCAATTGAGCTGGCCCTGTTTCCAAATACGGTAAACATGGTGAAGAAAAAAGAGGAAAATAGTATAAGCACTCCAAGTAAAAAAATATCATGATTTAAGAATCCGGTTAATAAGGCCACTGGGAAAATGAAAAGATTACAGTATAGCATTCCATTTCGTTTGTGTTCTACAGGACCGGGTGCGTCGGCTATACTTACACACAAAGCCCCGAGTGATATTGAGATTCCGGTGGTCAACATTCCAAACTGTGCAAAAATCAGGGCAGGTAAAAGTATTTCAAGAGTAACACGCACACCATCTGCCAGGTATTGGCTAAATAAAAAATATCTAAGATTTTGTGTCTTCTCTTCTAACATGATTTAGTAAAAGTCTGCTTGCAAAGAAAGCTAGAATAATTTTTCTTTAAATAGAAGCCTAATTAGTACTCGACCGAGGCTTCAAAAAATTAAAAATTTTCTATCAAAAAGTTAGGAATAATTTCACGTCCTTTGATCTTTATAACCTGTCAAAAACAAATAATTTTTTTCAAGTTCAAACTTTTATTTTTGCAGTAAGTATATGAAAATGGATAAAAGAGAAGAGGTTTTAAAAGACGTAGTGATAAAGTTTGCAGGCGACAGTGGTGATGGGATGCAGCTTACCGGCACACAGTTTACCAACAACACCGCACTGCTTGGGATTGATCTCGCAACATTCCCCGATTTCCCCGCAGAGATCAGAGCACCGCAAGGAACGCTTCCCGGCGTAAGCGGATTTCAGCTAAGATTTTCAAGTGACCGGATTTTTACCCCTGGCGATACCTGTGATGTACTCGTTGCAATGAATGCGGCAGCACTTAAAACTAATTTAAAAGAATTAAAAAAGCACGGAAAAATAATTGCTAATGTAGACGGCTTTGACGCAAAAAATCTCCGTCTTGCTAATTATCCTGATGGAGTAAATCCCCTCGAAAATGGTAGCCTTGATAGCTACGAGGTAATAAAAATAGACGTTACTAAAATAACGAGAGAGTCGCTCAAGGATTTTGAAATGGGGACTAAAGAAAAAGACAGGGCGAAAAATATGTTTGTACTTGGCTTTTTGTATTGGATGTACAATCGTGGCCTGGATAATACAATTCAATTTTTAACCGAAAAATTTTCTAAAAAGCCTGCTATACTCGATAGCAACATTAAGGTATTAAAGGCGGGATATAATTATGGGGACACCACTGAAACTTTTACCACGCGCTATTCTGTAGAAAAAGCAAAAATGCCGGCCGGCAATTATCGGAGCATTATGGGTAACCAGGCACTGGCCTATGGTTTAATCGCTGCTTCGCAAAAAAGCGGGTTGCAATTATTTTTGGGCTCTTATCCCATAACACCGGCTAGTGATATCCTGCACGAACTAAGCCGACATAAATCTTTTGGGGTAAAAACATTTCAGGCAGAAGACGAAATTGCCGCAATCAGTTCTGCGATAGGAGCAGCATACGGAGGCAGCCTTGGGGTCACCTCTACAAGCGGCCCCGGTATGGCGCTAAAGGCGGAAGCAATGGGCCTTGCGGTAATGCTTGAAATTCCTTTACTTATTTGTAATATTCAAAGAGGAGGACCATCTACTGGTTTACCTACAAAAACAGAACAAAGTGACTTGCTACAAGCCTATTATGGACGAAATGGTGAATGCCCAATGCCCGTAATATCGGCTTCAACGCCAAGTGATTGCTTTGCGGCGGTTTATGAGGCGGTTCGTATTTCTGTGCAGCACATGACACCTGTTATTTTCTTAAGTGATGGTTACATAGCCAATGGTGCCGAACCCTGGAAATATCCTGAGGCGAAAGATCTACCTCCCATTGAAGTTAAATTCAAAACTGAACTAGGCCATCATGAAGAGATTTTCGAACCTTATCTTAGAGATGAGAATTTAGTAAGACCTTGGGCAATCCCGGGATATGCAGGCCTCGAACATAGAGTAGGAGGTCTCGAAAAGCAAAACATTACTGGAAATGTAAGTTATGATCCGGAAAATCATGAATTGATGGTGAAATTGAGGCAGCAAAAAATTGATAAAATTTCAGAGGATATCCCTGAACAAAAGATAGACAGTGGCGGGGAGGAAGGGAGATTATTAATATTAGGATGGGGCAGCACTTATGGCGCCATTAAAAGTGCAGTAGCAGATCTTATCAGCGAGGGATATGCTGTTTCTCATGTGCATCTTCGTTATGTAAGACCTTTTCCAAAAAACCTCGGAGATATTCTTAAAAATTTTGAAAACGTGCTGATTCCGGAACTAAATAATGGCCAGCTAATAAAAATAGTGCGGGACCAATATTTAGTTGATGCGAAGGGCTATAATAAGATACAAGGAGTTCCTTTTACAAAGCATGAATTAATTGATGAAGTAAAAAAAATAATGAACTCATAAGAGGCAACTTGTTATTATTGATTATTTTTTTTGTTGATCAACCCCCCTTCTTTCAAAACTACCTTGCCCTTTCTCTGCCAAGCGATAAGCCAACTTTTATATTGAATGTAAGATAGGAGTCGTCCTGTTTTCCTCGGTTTTTTCAATTTTCGATAAAAATGCCCTAAAACCCTTACCAGTCAAGGGGTATGTTTTTGTTTTGGGTGACCCAGCCCTAAATTTGGGTTATGTTCGTCAGGAAAAAACTTAACAAGAGTGGTGCTGTCAGCGTGCAGCTTATAGAGAAACGTTTGGGCAAATCCGTTTTGGTCAAGACGGTGGGAAGTTCAGGGGATCCAAAGCAGATAGATCAGTTATTACAACAAGGCAGGCATCTGATCACCCGCATCAAAGGCCAGGCAAGTTTTAATTTTGATCAACAGGCCGAAGAGCAGTTAGTAAATTTATTTTTTAACGGTATCAGGGAATTGAGTTTAGCCGGGCCTGAACTTTTACTGGGCAAATTATTTGATGAAATTGGCTTCGGCATTATTAAAGATGAATTATTCAGGCACCTGGTTTTAACGCGGCTATGCTATCCTGTTAGTAAACTTAAAACGACTGATTATTTATTTAAGCACATGGGTATATCAATAGATGTAGAAAGGGTATACCGCTATTTGGATAAGGTCAACACCCGCCAGAAACAACAGGTTCAACAAATCAGTTACCAGCATACTCTTCAGATCTTAGATAATCGAATTAGCCTTGTTTTTTATGATGTTACTACCCTGTATTTTGAAGCCAGTGATGAAGATGACTTGCGAAAAACAGGGTTTAGCAAAGATGGCAAGCACCGGCAGCCACAAATTGTTTTGCAGGCAAAGAACTATCAATATATTATTGGTGCAAGAATAAAGAATGAATCGCAAGCTGTTCAACAGCAAATTTTGGCAACAACTCTAAAAAACGGGGAAAGTATAGCCCTGCAAAGAGATATCCATAATAGAATTATCATCAGTTATTCTGATGCAGGGGCCACTAAAGATGCTGCCAACAGGAAACGTGGATTGGAAAAGCTGGAGAAAAATCTGGCAGCAGGCAAACTTACCAAACAGCATATCAATAACCGGGGCTATAATAAATATTTGAAGTTGGAAGGAGATATAAAAATCAGTATTGATACAGATAAATACAAGGCTGATGCGAACTGGGATGGATTAAAAGGCTATCTCACCAATACACAATTATCGAAAGATGAAATTATAGAAAACTACAAGCATTTGTGGCAAATAGAGAAAGCCTTCCGGATATCGAAGACCGATTTAAAAATAAGACCGATTTATCACAGGCTAAAACATAGAATTGAAGCGCACATTTGTATTGCATTTTGTTCCTATAAAATTTATAAAGAGTTGGAAAGACAACTGCAGATCAAAAAAGCGGCAATAACTGCAGAAAAGGCAATAGAAATCACCAAGACAATTTACAGGATTACCATACAAACAAACTTATCAAACACTCTGCACTCCAGGCTTTACATTGACAAGGATGAACAGAGAAACCTCCTAAACTTATTTGATATTTACTCAGGGTGACCCAGCGAGGAAAACAGGAAAAACCCGGTCAGTTAATAATTTTTACGTGACCGGGTATTGCATAATCATTTTGATGATCAATAACTACACGGTCGGTGCGCAGGTATTTTTAAATAAATGCGCACAATATTGTTGATTGAAATACTTGATTGGTTCATGCTAAATAAAAAACCCCGCGGAGGCGGGGTTTCATTTATGTAAAAAGAATGCGTTTAAATAAATGGCGTACCCCGCCTTATATGAAGTATAGCTACATCAAAGCTTTGTTTACTATTTTTATATAATGTTATGCGGAGCATTTTTAATTATTTTTCGGATGCAAAGATGGAAATATTTTTTTGATATTGCCAAATGTTTTTGAAGAAATTTTCTAATTATTTTTTTAGAAGGCCGCTCAAGGCCAATAAAATCAATGGTTTCAGAGAATAAAAAAATTTAAAAATTAATCCCTTCAATTTTTACATGATAAATTCCCCAATAACCAAAATCATCCAGGTTAAATTCAACAAGCCAGTTTCCTTCAACTTTAATTTCTTCTGATGGTAAAACTAACGTCACATCGAAACCTCCTTTTACCTGGCAATTGGTATTGTCAATTATGCAATCAATATTTGTGAGGTCATTCAATTGTATATCGTCGTACAATGATTTAAAGCGGTTGATAATAGTTTTGTATTCTTCCTCATTTAAGGGGAAATTATTATTGAGTCGTATGTTATCTTTTTGAAATCACATCATAAAAGTAACAGGATCCTTTTCAAATATCTGTTTAATACAGTCATCGGTTGCATACCTGGTGTTGTCATAAATATGATCAGGATAAAATTCATCATAAGTAAAACAAGTCATGCCACCGGGGATAAAAATATCATCCATTTCGTAGTCAAATAATTCTTCCGTTGTGAAACGATACAACTCCCTGTTACTAATATTCGGGCTGCATACTGCCAGGTCGAGATGGTATTTGTTCAGCCAGGCATCAAGTTCGTCCCATGCATTATCTATTTCGTCATCTGTTATTTCATTCACCGCTTTGAAATGTTCAGGCCTCTCAATCCTGTCAAAAACTTTAATAGTCTTTCTTTCGGCTGCTTGTTTTTCAAAGGCCATTACATAATTGAGAAATTCGTTCTCAACACTGGCTGGTAATTCGCTATCTGATTTCATAGTTCCAAACTCTGCACCTTGTTCCAGCGTGAGCTTCATCTTTAAAAACTCGTTTTCGTTTTTAAGATTTTCTTCTTCATTTTCATCATTTGATTTTTGGAAATTTTCATTCATAAAAATGGAGTTAATAATATCGAATTTAATAAAACTAATATATGAATTATGACCCGCTTTTCATTTAACGCGATCCTTGTAAATCCAAAATGTCATTTTGGATTTACAAGGATGAGGAATATCTTCTTCAAAAATATTTTTAACGAAAAGATTGTGGAAAGGTTTGTGTATTCTGGATTTTATCATTTCTTCTCAACTAAATATTTCCAATATCTTTTTGGCATATGCTGTATATTTAATTTCATATTTTTTGCCTTGATATTTACGCTTTGAAAATACTGTTGCCTTCTTTTGGTTAAGAAATTAACTTCCGCGAAAGACTGTAGGTCGATATAATATTCCATTTCTTTGTATCATGTTGCAATAAATAAAAAGCATCAACTTCAAACTCCGAATTGAAAGATTTGATCTTGTATTCTTCCCATGCTTTGGAAAACATTTCAGGCGATAAATCTCTGTACGCAATCGTAACATGAGGATTAAATTTAACATCAACAGGATGAATGTCTGCTGGAAAAAGACTACTAAAGCTTGCAATGATTTCTTTTTGCATAAACTGCAATTCCTTTGTAACAACAGGATTCACAAAGACAACAGGATTATTTTTATTATTAAATGCTCCAAAATTTTTTAATGGTATGGAGAAAGGTTTTTGATTTATGCGTAAATCTGAAAACCAGCTCATCAGTTCATCATGGTGATTGGCAGAACATTTAAATGGAGCTTTCAATGTAATATGTGGATAGACCTTTAATGCTGTTCTGCTATAAAACCTGGTTGCAAAATCATTCTTCAAATTATTTATCATTTCACGTAATTCTCGCTTTGGAATTAAAGCAATAAAATATAAATTATTGGCCATCTAAATCTGTTTATATTTTAGTTTAAAAGGGAATATCACTTTGAAAATTTAATGGTTCTCTAAATCTTTGGAATATATTATCAAGGGAACAGCCATCAATATATTCGTATCTTGCCTTATTGTTCTCAATAAATTTCACAGCAGATTTGCTTAAACTGCTTGTTGTAACAATAATACCTTTAGAGGCGTCACTTTTGTTAACAAGATATTCTAACTCTCTTAAATATTTAATTCCAACGATTCTTTTAGTGGAAAATTTTTTTAGCAGCCAAACGCACTTTATAAAGCCCAATTTATCCACTTCAAGAGTTGTCTCAATATTTATAAATCCATTCTCCCGCGATGGCATTCGAACGCAAAAACCTTCAAAAATGAGCCATTCAGAAATAAACTGATAAAAATCTTGCCATATTAAAAAAGAAAAATCTTTTCCTTCACGAAAATATTTCAAGGCAGTATAATAATAGTCCGGTTCAATCCTTGATTGAGTGCTAAAACTTATGTTATAAATTTCTTCACCTTCATCAATATAGATGTCTTCAGAAGTATTATTATTTTCAATTTTAATATTGGCCTTATATTCTTCAAACAACTCAGGTGAAAATTCTTCAAGAGATTCCAATCCTTTTTTTGAATAAACTAATTCATAATGTCTTTTCATAATTTTTAATTATTAATTTCTCAAAACAATCTCCCCTGCTCCC
>CAWDTY010000015.1:0-239143 GCA_963805365.1 uncultured Chitinophagaceae bacterium | reverse complement strand
TCGTTAGTTAAAGTGTTCCTGTTAAAAGCTGTAGCAACAAATTCATCGTCTGTGGCATTGGGGAACAAGTCTCCCGCTAACTGCTCTATTAAAAATTGGTCATAAGGCTTATCACTATTAAAAGCCTTTATAAGCCAATCCCGATACTCCCATATTTTACGCCCATGATCGGCTTCATAACCTTTCGTATCAGCATAACGGGCAAGGTCAAGCCACATGGCTGTAAGGTGCTCTCCATAATGCGGAGACGCTAATAAAGAATCAACCAATCTTTCATAAGCATTGTTATTATTATTTTGTAAAAATTCATTTGATAGTTTTTCTGACGGTGGCAGGCCTGTGAGATCCAAACTTACTCTTCTTAATAATGTTGCCTTATCAGCTTCAGGTGACGGTTGTAAGTTTTCCTTTTGAAGTTTATCATAAATGAAATAATCAATATCATTTTTAACCCAATCAATTTTCTTCGCAGGTACCAGGCCAAAAAATGATGCTTCGGGTTTTGGTACATTTTCCTGCTTTACGGGAATATAAGCCCAGTGATCTCCCCACTGTGCACCCTGCTTGATCCATTTGCGTAAAATATTTATTTGGTCTTCTGAAAGTGGGGCATGCTTATAGGGCATTCGTTCTTCGGGATCTTTTAGCGTAAGGCGCCTTAGCATTTCGCTGTGGTCAGGATCACCCGGGATAATTGGGTATTTGCCCGACTTTGCTTTTGCCAACGCATCTGACCTGAATAATAAACTAAAATCCGCCTGCCTCCTTACACCTCCATGACAAGTAATACAATTTTTATTTATAATGGGTTTTACTTCTGTACTAAAATCAATAACCTGCCGGCTGGTACTATATGTGAACCCGACAATCGCCATAATAAGGATAGTAATGATTATTAAAAGTCTCTTATATTTTTCGAAACCCATATTCAAATTTTCGACTTTAGAATAATAAAGTTAAGACATATTTTTTGCGGCATTCGGCCGCGAAAATTAGATGTATAGGTCAAAAAATAGTGGAGTAAGCCAACCCAACCTTTTTTAATTCTACGGCGTTTTAGAGATAATGATTAAGAAAACCTGGAATCTTCAATTTCCCTGCACAATTTCCATATACATTGTTCATTTAATCTTTTGAAAAAAACCTACAAATCCATGACATCAATATTTAAGTAAATAACCGGAGAGAATGAATTCCGCTTTTTATTTTTCGTAATTTGTATAAAAATTTATTGTAAAAATCACATAAAGCTTTGGCAAGCTTTTTATACCCTGGCCGAATTAATAATCCGAACATAAAAACACCCATGCGTAATAAACTGATTGCTTCTTTTCTTTTATTAGCCACTTTTTCCGGCGGCATATTTTTTTTCGCCAAAAAAGACAAGCTTGTTATTGCTGAAAACAAAGAGGAGTATGAAAGAGAAGAGTTTGTAAAAAACAGGCTCGAATATGAATTTGATATTTTGAAAAGCCCCACTACAGGGCAAATCCCAAAGAACATTTTTAAAAAGGAAATTGAATTTGCAAAATCATTGCCGGTTAAAGACGCAAGAGGGGCAGGGCTTTTTACCCCGCAAAATCTTAATACATACAGTTTAGCTGGCCCTGATAATATTGGCGGTAGAACCCGGGCGTTTGCGATTGACAAGAGATATGGTACAGGTAGCAACAAAGTAATTCTTTCGGGAAGCGTGAGTGGTGGAATATTCCGCACAACAGACGGCGGAGTTTCGTGGACGAAAGTTACTCCCCAGACGGACATACATAATGTAACATCTATTGCCCAGGATCCACGCCCCGGGTTCCAGGATAACTGGTATGCAGGTGGTGGTGAGGCATTGGGTAATTCCGCATCAGACATTGGTGCATTTTATTTTGGCTTCGGAATTTTAAAATCTATTGACAACGGACTTACCTGGACGCAGCTTACGCTTAATGTAACCGACATAAATGGTGGTGCTTTAGCTCCCGGCACACTTGAAAATTTTGATAATGTTTTTGACATTGTGCACAAAATAATCGTGAGCCCGGTTAATGGAAATGTATATATAGCGGGCCATAGAAGACTTGTGAGATCAACAGATGGCGGTGCGAGTTTTAGGGTCGTGTTTGGAGGAAGTATTCCGGCCACATCAGATCAGGGGCAGATGGATGTTGTTAGTAATAACTCAGGCAAATTATATCTTGCTGTTAATGGCGGCAACCCGGACGTGACTCTTCGTGGCGTATGGACTTCAGCCTCCGGTGATGCCAATACATGGACCAGAATAGCTGGCGGCCAAACATTAGGAGTTGACTCACTGCCCGGCTGGAGGGCTAATTCGTATGATACATCGGGGCCGAAAAAAATTATTCTTGCGCTGGCACCCTCGAACCAAAATCTTTTATTTGCCTTCTATCAAAACGGGCTTGGACAGGAGAATAAAAACGGAGCGCATCCCGAAGCAGACCTTTTTAAGATAAATCTTTCTGCAAATACTTCAACCAATCTCTCAGCTAATATGCCTGACTTTCCGGGCCAACTCGATGGCATCGATCCGATTGCGCTGCAGGGAGGTTACGACATGGCAATTGCTGTAAAGCCAGATGACCCGAACGTGATATTCGTTGGGGGGACTAACCTGTACAGGTCTACTGATGGGTTTACAACCAACACTAAAACACAATGGATAGGTGGCTATCGCAATCAAAATCCGATAACTCCGGCAACCTACCCGAATAGTCATGCAGATATCCACGGGTTATTTTTTGATCCTACCAATTCAAATACAGCATTTGCTATTAATGATGGTGGTATACAAAAAACAGATAGTATTATGGCAAATCAATCGCCTGATCCCGTTCCCTGGACTATGGTAAGTAAATACCAGACGCTGCAATACAATTTTGTTGCGATAGATCCCGGAGCCGGTCAAAATAATTTTTTTGGAGGAGCACAGGATAACGGTTGTTACTTCAGGGTTGATGGAAATGCCAAACCTAACGACCAGTTCAAGATCAGCGGAGGTGACGGTGCATCCGTATCCATCGCCTCGGTTACAGCCAATGCTTTTACCGTGTACTATTCATCCCAATTCGGAAGCCTTACAAGGGATATCACCAATGACTTTGTAACCATTACGCCCTCTGGCCTGACTGCAAATCCGGATGGCGGCTTTGGAGATTTCGTAACCTATTTTAAAAGTGACTTCGATAATCCACAAGATCTTTATTATGTAAATTTTAATCGCCTTTTCAGAACAAACAAAGCCTCAACAGTAACGTCTTCAGGCTGGGAAGAACTTAAAGGTGTTGCGACGGCAGTTAATTCCTCAAAGCCCTCGGGCACCGATGTTTCCATTCGTGCACTGGAACTCAGCAGGGGACCGTATACGGTTGATCATGTATTGTATATAGGAACTTCCGACGGTCACGTTTACAGGCTTAATGATCCAAGGAACGCCACGTTAACTGCGGCACCATTGGATATTACACCTCCCGGCCTGGACGGTAATGTTTCTGATATTGCAGTAAACCCAAATAATGACAATGAAGTACTGGTGACTGTTTCAAATTATGGCACTACCAACATCTTCTACTCCACAAACGGAAAGAGTACAATACCGACATGGAAGAATGTAGAAGGAAACTTAACACTCCCATCCATTAGAAGTTGTATGATTGTGGTAAAAAAAGATGCAACGGGAAATCCCGCTACCGAATATTATGTGGGGACATCAGTTGGATTATACAGTACCACAAACATCAACACATCATCAGTAAACTGGGAACGCGAGGGAGATAATGTGTTAGGAATGGCACTGACGACTTCTCTTGATTACCGGCCGCAGGACAATACATTGCTTGTAGGCACGCATGGAAACGGAATGTTTTATACAAATGCCGGAAACCCTAATTACAATCCTAATTCCGGAACAACTAATCCCAATTTGCCCCAGGATACATTTATTCAATTTATCTACCCGGGATTTACCAGGAACAATATCAACATTGTAAAGGGGAATCTTTTAAATGTAAATACAATGTCTATCGGGATTTACAACATGGCGGGCCAGTCAGTTTATTCAACGAACACTAGCTACCAGGCAACTATAATTGATGTAAAACGGTTTCCGCCGGGAGGGTATGTTCTTAAAATTGTAAGCGATAACGGCCAATATAAATTTATTAAAAGGTTTATTAAATATTAGCCGACCTACCTTTTCCTTTGTAAAATAAAAATATGAAAATAGTTACCGGTTTATTTATGGCAACTATTTTTATCGCACTAAGTGGTTGCTCTCAAACTAACAAAATAGAAAAAGGCTATGCCTATGCGCGGACTATTTTAAGTGGCGTAAAACCAAAAGTAAGTGTATCGGAAGATGGCGCCATTATTCAAAAAAGTAAAGAGCCGGGTGTAGAATACCTCATTTATGTTGCAACGAAAGATTCCACATTCCTTCAAGTAAAGAACGCCTGGATAAAAGGTGAGAGATATGATGCGCAAGCAGAGGGTGTTAATGAACTGCCTGTGGTAGTGCAAAATGAAACCTTACTTATTCCTGGAAACTATTATGCCTGGAAAGTAATTGTAGGGAAAAAAATGCCGTCGGACGATAGTTCGGAAAACCCAAAAGGAACTGAAGAAATAGTAATTGGTTATTTATCAAAAGGCTGGCTGCATTATTTTGCTATTACTAAAATTAATTACCTCGAACCTCTGAGTTTGGAATAATTTATCAAACAAGTATCATTGGTCACACAATTCCTAATTCAATTCAGGCGTATGTTTGCGCTATGCAAAAACAAAAAATTAAGACCCAACCAATGAATTTGTTAGATGTAATCATAATCGGCGGGGGCCCTGCAGGATTAAATGCAGCGGTTGTATTGGGAAGATGTAATCGCAAGGTATTGTTATTTGACCATGGAAAGCAACGAAACCGGTACTCGCATGGAATGCACAATTACCTTACACGTGATGATATTACTCCAAAAGAGTTTTTAGAAATAAGTAAAAAGGAATTAAGAAAATACGGAGTAAAAGTGTTGAGAGCTGAAGTGAAACATGCGAAAAAAGATGAGGCAGGAAATTTTGTTGTAAGGGATCTAAAAGAAAAATCATATCATTCTAAAAAACTTATTCTTGCCACAGGCTTAACCGATAACCTGCCCGAAATAAAAGGTATTAATAAATTTTACGGCAAATCTATTTACCATTGTCCATACTGCGACGGTTGGGAAAACAACCATAAAACAATAGGCGTATATTCTAAAAGCAAAAACGGAGTGGATGTAGCTCTTACCCTCACGGCATGGAGCTCAAAAATTACTTTATATACGGATGGCAAAAAGTATTTGACAAAAAAAGATAAAGATCTTTTAGCCCAAAAAAGCATTGATGTCATCAATGAACCCATCGATTCTTTCGAAGGCAAGAGAACTCAACTCAAAAATATTGTTTTCACAAATGGTGAAAAATCTTTTTGCGAAGCACTCTTTTTCTCGAATGGATATAGCGTACAATGCCACCTGGTAGAAAGCCTCGGATGCAAAGTGGGTAAAAATAATATTGCGGTCACTAACCGTTTACAACAAACAAATATTAATGGATTATACGTCGCAGGCGACATTTCAAAGGACGTCCATTTTGTGGTGGTTGCCGCCGCTGAAGGTGCGAAGGCAGCCGTTTATGTCAACAAGGAATTGATGGCGGAAGAAAACGAAGTGTGAACGACCAAACTAATTTTCTTAAAACAGATTCATACTAATCATCTTGATTCACTCTACTCTAAATGCAAACAAGGTCGTTTCCCAGTTCATGCTGCCCATACCTGTATCCATCATGCTAAATGCATATTCCCCCTTATTAAGCGGCTTATCAATCACGAGTTCCCAATAACCATCTCTTATTTTTTTCACGCTAAAAGGGATCTTATCACTTGATTGTGCTTTTTTACCGAACGACATAGCGCCTGGCATTTTCATCATAAGAATTTTTCTCTTCCCTTTAGCTGTTTCAACCTTGTATAAAGTAATGATGTCGGATGGGTCCCTGGACATGCCTCCAATCCCCTGCATCATTGATGGATCCATACCGTTAGCCCTCATCATAGAATCTCTTTGTGATGAAGATGAGGATGGCTCCGCCGAAGCGCCTGTGGAAAAAACGAATGAAAGATTGCCACCGTGTAGCTTCACCGGTGATCTCTCTCCTTCTATGGTATAACCATTCTCTGCGCCGCCTATCCCGCCCATTTTTGTTTTGGCTTCCATTTTTGAAGAATTTTTTTCCAGGCGTGTCACCGTGTCGCCACTCTCTTTATTAAGAAAGTAAACTTCATTTGTAAACTCAGGCTCGGGATATTTTAAATTGTTATCCTGTGCGGTGATTTTTATTGAGATTAACATCAAGCACCCCGCAACGACAAAATATTTTTTCATTTCTTTTCTTTTTTATTTTTTCCAAAACGCCAGCCTGCAAAAACCTGGAATACATTATTCTTTAAGTCCACGCTGGAAAAAGATGGTGCCTGCCCGCCTTGAACATCTTTGTAAACTTTTCCCAGGCTTATGTTGAGCCTTGCGCCAATCAACAATCCTGAAACGGGGTGAACTTCTACACCTGCAGCATACCCATAATCAAACTTATTGTAGTAATCCAGGGCTTTCCCGTAAGGGGCACCGCTACCGGCACTATTACTGCTATCAACTTTTGCGTTCAGCAGGATGGCCATTTGCGCTCCAAACTGTATAGAGAAATATTTGGTAATATTTATTGACATAAACTGCGGCAGTAAAATATAATCAAGATTAACGGTGCCTGTGTTAGTGCTGGTTTTATAATCGTAGCCTTGTTGGGAATAGATGAGCTCAGTACGGGAACTAATAATGCCTTTTGATGCAGGAGCTAAAAATACACCCGCATGAAAACCGCTGCGGCTGCTGTTGTTAATAGAGGATGCATTTGAAACGTTTGCAAAGTTTAGCCCTGCTTTTATTCCTAATTGAGCAAAAAGGTAACAGGGAGCAAGTAATAAAAAGCAAATAATGAATTTTTTCATTTCGTTTTATTTTTTTAAAAGTGACAAGGCTATTTAATTCGCATCAGAAATTAATTGCTGTTTTTCCAATCTATTCCGAAAGCGTAAACAGTAAATTCTTTTAACTCCATATTTTTTACCCAAACAAATCCATACTCACCTGCGTCAAATTGTTCAGGTAATTGTATCATGTAGTTATCTTTCGAAATTGGTCTCACACTAAAATTTATGAGCTTGCCTTTTGCTTCATCCTTATTATTAAGCACACCTTCTTTGGAAGCGATGGTTACTTCACGTTTTTGATCAGCAGGTATAAATTGGTAGAGCTTTATATAAGAGGTGAGTTCAATTACATCACCGGTAGTTTTTATAAAAAACACAATATCTCTTTTTGCGGTAAAACGAATTTTGGAAGAAGGATTATCCATACTAAGAAATTGTTTAGCACCTTTTAAACCCAGGGTTTTCTTTTTGGTAATCATTATTGCATTTGTATTTTCCAGCGTAATGATTTTGTTGCCATCTTTATCATAATAGTAAGGCTGGTTTATAAACTCAGGTGTAGGTAATACAATTTCAGGCGCCGGCTTTACTATAGCTTTTTTTACAATCTTTTTATCAATATGCTTACTAATGATAGTATCATATTTCGCTCCGCGTTTAACAATCGTATTTTGAGATTGTGCACTATATATTTGCAGGAAGAAAGTAATCACTACTAAAAGCGGAATCTTTATCATTAGAATAATTTTTTAAATAATTTAAACTTGCAGGGGGTGCAACGGGAAAACAATAAAGCGACAATTAGTTTTTCATGCACTTTGAATAGAATCAAAAGTAGTATACGTAGTACAGCAATCAATCCCCTGAAACAGTGATTCTTACTGCATTTGATAAAATCCCCTTTTCGGGGGAGTGGCTATTCTTCCTTGACTTTTTTCACCCATACTTTATAATAAATCTCCGGCACTCCTTTTGGGCTTTCTAAAAGGATTTGTTCCTCATCATTAGCAATAAACTTCAAATATTGTGGTATGGCCGGTTTGCCCATAAACATCATCATCACCATTTGAGATAAATCTATTTTGCCCGCAACACTTTGTTTTACACCAGGGGGTGGCGGACAAATAAATTTAAAATGTGTAAGTTCAATAGGATGGGGTATAAAAAATATTTCTACAATGGCATTGGGCTGGCCAGGCGGACTAGCAGGAGTAATTTTAATTTGCCTTGTTCCCGCCACGTGAAATAATCCCGTGTTTGAATTTGGATTTATTATAATTTTCTGGCAGTTGTCTGTCATTACTTCCATTTGGTTTTTTATGTTTATTACCGCCGGTTTATTTTTTTCAAGCGATACAATAAAACTGCCCTCATCCCGATACGTTACGATACCTCCCCATGCCGCCGGGGATCCGCCAATTATGGATGCTTCCATTTTCACTTCGTAAGCATCGTCATAAATAGTAATGTTGGATATTAGTTTTATATGATTGTACCTGTTTAAATATTTGGCTTCATAAATGGGCTCAACCGAAACAGTAACAGGATTTTGCTGCGGAATATTTGCGGGCGCCTGGTAAATAGCCGATAAGTTTTGTGAGGTAGAAATAAGGCCAACTGCACCGTTGCCTTTCGGCATAGAATTTACACTCCATAGTTCTACATTTTGTGTTTCAACTCCTCCCAGAGGAGAAAGTTCATCATCTCCGTCTTCATCTTCATCCAGCGGAACTAATGTTCTTATGGTTAATCGTAGGCTGCCATTTACTTTCACCCTTGCTGTTGCCGGATCAATTTTTGACCATCTGTAATTTACATAAGAACTAAAGTGATGTATATATGCTGTTAATGTTTTTGACGTAGTATCAAGTATCATTTTATTCAACGCACTCCACTGCCCTTTATCATCCTGCATGGCTATGGCCAACAAATCAGGTGAATTACTCTCCAGTTCGTTATCGGTAAAATAAAATACAATTTGCAAAGGCTTTTTAAAATTAATTCCTGACGGTTCCATTTTATATGTCTTGCCGTTACCGTTAGGCATCAGGTTGGTTGAGGGCTGTATGCTGAAAATTGTTTTTTTGGATACCGCATCTTCGGGAATTATTAGTCTTATTTTTCCATCAAAGGAAGTGAAGCTGCCACCTTCTTTACCAATTTTTATTTCCGATTTTTCTCCATCGGGTTTACCAAATGCTGTAATGGCAGGCCTTACAGAAGTATCAGCATAATTTTTATTTTGTGCAGTTGTGATTATTGAAATAAATATAAAGACGAAAGAGAATGCTTTTTTCATGGATTGTATTATTGAGTTGCATTCATTGTGTATTCTATAATGATTGCACGCAGATAAGCATTACCCGGAAAAGGATTACCATAATTTTCTGTGCCCACTGTTATATAATAGGTGTAAAAAGCATTATCTACGGGACTGCTAAAAAGGTTTGTTTGATAAAGAACTAGTCCGGAAGAGCCTGCAGAATTGATAAACCCCACGTTATCCGGGTAAAAATTACTCGTTATAGTTTTACTGTAAAAAACAATCTGCAGGTTATCGTTAATAGAAAAATCATTAACGTACACCTTCATATTTACCATGATTGCGCCATCGGGTAAATGAACGGGTACAATCATTCTTTTACCGGGAACAGCTGTGAGTAAAGTTTTCTCGCCACTGCCTGCTCCGGTAAGTGTAGTATCAGTGCTTTTTTCGGCCGCCAAATCAATTCCCGAAAGCGTGTAATAACAAGTTTTTGGATTAGCGTACAAAAATGTTGTTGCTTTTATATTGCCTGCCACTTCAAGTTTTTCAAAAGGATTAATTATGCCAATGCCTACATTTTGTGCATTGGAAAAAAAAGGAATAATCGTGAACACAAAAAAGAAAAATTTTTTCATTGCATTTTTTTTAGTCCGTATAGCTTCGGCGGTTATTACTGCCGATTCATGGGGTCATCATTAAAGCTCATTCGCAAAGTAGGAGGACCAGTTTTACTTTTATCGTAACCGGTTCCGAGGAATGCAATTTTTACTTTTCTTTTATCATTATAATTGAATGTAACAGTAAAATCTTTTACTTCATAAGTACCAGAACCGGGAATAAATCCGGGGTTTACACAAGTATTCCCATCATGAAATAAGTTTCTTATAGCACCATTGTCAGTAAATTTTCCATCAGGTGTAAAAGTGATTATTGGACGTTCACCATTGGATTCGCTCATGGTGTAGGTTCCATTAAATGTTGCATCGTCAACTGAATTTATTTTGTAGAGCGGCCAATCCCTTTGATTTTTTGTAACGATAAGTTTATCACCCTCTGTTCTTATTGGAATCTCAGCAAAAGGCATATTTAAAATTCCTTTACCATTACTGAAAGTGTATGTTCCCCAGTCGCGTGGATGTAACTCTGGTAGTATACGACTATCAAGTTCATGTAATCCTTCGGTAGGAAATTTAGGCCCAAAGTAAACCTGGCCGTTAGTAAAAAAAATCGGCTTAAATACTTCCAACCTGACACCATTTCCAGTTCCTGTTGATTGAATGGTCCCTTCCCATACACCGGCGATGCCACTTCCATTGATTGAACCTGGTTGAAGAGGTGTTGCATCGAAATCAGAAAATTGCAAAGAGTATAGAAGCGTTTCTATTGCATCGCGGTAGCGTATCCTGTCTGTCGCATAATATCTTGATACGCCCCCGCAATATTTTCTTGATTCTAAAATGGCGACTCTTTCAAAACGGTTATTAATTTTAATTACAAATAATTCCAATCCAAGTTCGGAACCATCACTTGTCTTCACGCCGCCTTTACCTCTTATGTAGTCCCATCCGTTAAAAGATTTTTGCGCAGCATTTTTCCCATATTTCCCATCAGCCTGGTACATGCTAGTTGTGTTATACATGGTGGTGGCTTCTTCAAAACTCTGTACCAACGCTGATTCCAAAGTGCCAGAAGCATCCAGGGGTTGCATAATTTGCATGGCTACATGTTCACCGGCAGGTAAATCAAGAGGTTTAAATACTACGCCATCTCCAAATATTTGCTCGCTCCATCCGGCAGGAGTTGAATACATCATTAAACCAAATTTTCCGCTACCACCTTTTGTGGTCGAAATATCAATATTATTTGTTGGCGTTATATCATTATTTTTCATGCCCGATGTTTTTGTTTTATCTAATTCCATTGTTTCAAATAACGCGTCTATCTGTGCTGTGTAAGATTGATCATTGAGGCTTGACCTTACTGTAAATGTTTTTCCAAACCCGCTAAACACAGTTAAGATAATATATACATCCGCATCATCTACTTTTACGAGGGTGGCGCCCACAATGGCATTCCAGCCATCTGTTGTCGTATGCTTTTCTGTTGGCGGATTTTCTTCAGCCTGGTAAGGAGTTATTACCAATTCTTTCCATTCTCTTTTAAAATCGGTCTCTGCATCGCCTGCACTTACAGTACTTGCGTACATTGTAACTATACAAAACTTACCGGCTGCTGTGTTTACTTTTGTATAATTTACTACGCCTTTTTTTACATCTTTCTTCCATTCTTTTGGTGGCGAATAGGTTACTATATCAAATGTTTCTCTTTGAGCGCTGCAATGAATGCTGATGATAAAAAGAAAAAACACTATAGCAGTATAAAAAATTATTTTACGCATTATTACTTGTTTAGGATGAATTTTTATTGCGGGCCATTGGTGGCGTGAAATGCATATTTTGTTTATAAATTTGTATTGATTAGTCTCCTTCTTCGAATTGTTGTGACTTTTCGTTCCAGGTGTGTTTACAGAAAGTACTTACGATTCCATTCGTTGAAAGCTTACGGATGTAGCTATTATTGCGGCTGCTTCCATCCACGATGAATAAATCACCTGCTTTATCAAATGCAATTCCCCAAGGCGTAAAAAATTTAGCCTGCAATGCTGTTCCATCCGTTTCTCCTGTTTCAGATGCTCCCGCTATATTTCCTGAAAAACTTATCTCCCCGGAACCTGCGACAGTGGTTACTTTATTATTGGCAATTTTTATAATGCGATTCATTCTATCATCAGATATATAAACGTCTCCATTTTTTTCGATTGCAATTCCGGTGGGATTTGTAAGGACTGCCGTATTCATATTTCCTTCTTTATAAACTGAATGAAAAATTGTTTTATCGCATTGCCCTGCAAAAGTTATAATAGTTCCATCGGGTGTAATTTTTTTGATGCAATGACTTACGCTGGCACATACTAATAGATTACCATCTTTATCGCATGCAAGGCCCCGCGGGTATTTGAATATCAATTTTTCTGCGTTACTGTTTTGAATAGTGGTAACGACACCTTTTGCGGTAATTTTCCTGATATAATACTCACCCGAGTTGGTAACCCTTCCCGGAGTCCAGTCTTTACCCGGTGCGTAATCTGTTACATAAATATTTCCCGCATAATCAATAGCGATATTTTCGGGATGAAGAAAAGAACCAGTTGTTTTGTTGCCATCTTTTGATTCTGGGATAGCTGTGCCGGCAACAGAAGATACCTTTCCATCTGGTGCGACTTTTCTTATGCCTGTATTATCGGTTACATACAGGTTATCTAATGAATCTATTGCAATGCCACCAATGTTGGAAAAGCTGAATTCTTTTCCTATGCCATCTTTATTATTTTTTCCACCACCCGCAAATATTTCTGCTTTGCCCCGGGAATTAATTTTTATGATTTTATTATTCCTTCCCGTTACAAAAGCATTGCCTTTACTATCTATCACAATGCAAGTAGAATGATTAAACGCATTGTTTAGTTTGAGCTCACTCATACTATTGGTTTGGGTATTTGACTTAACACCTGCCAGTACAAGGGCTATCAGTATTAAACAGAAAAGAAGTATTTGTTTCATGATGTTTTTAGATGTAAACAATAAATTTTCTTTTTCATTTATTATTCAATAACCATAATTCCTGTTGCGGCAATCTGACTATTTTTTTCATTTTCGTTATCCAAAGTCTTTCTTCTGCGGGGATAGCTTACGTTGTCTATTCCTTCCGCTATAATGGTATGGCCAATAATTTCCCGGGGCACGGTAAAGCGGTGGTCTTTTGTTTCAACCGTCATCACAACGCCGTCATCCTTTTTTATCACAAAAGAATAAAGGCCGCCACGCCTGTCAGTTAAAGTATCCTGCCCGACGCTCACCAGTCCTCCATCTATCACGATACCTTTTACGGTTACCTGGTCTTTGAATGGTTTGGTATCAGGCCCATTATAATTTCCAAATGTTTTCCCTTTGGGATAAGAGCCCACATGCACTTCATCTTCGGTTTGCTGCGCATTCACTGTAAGGGTTAAACAAAAAAACTGCAGAATGACTAATAACTTTTTCATGATTGTATAATTTTTGTTTTAAATCGTTCGCAAAAAAATAAGGCACATTTATTTTTTATATAATGGAATTCTTTTGTCTATTTGATTATCATCAGGCTGTACAGGATAGGTTTTATCAATGGCCTGTTTTAACTGGCTGTTTTCTTTCATGGCTACACCGCTGCCAAAACCAGCCGTCAGCCCTTCCTCAAGGCCTATGCTTCCTTTAGCGCCGCCTCCTTCAATTACTGCTTTTAATTCTGCCTCCCACAAAACGCCGAGGTCGGTGGGAGTGCCTTTATTGTCAAATGTTATATAGAGTTGAGATTTCGCCTCACCTTCCAATCCACCTTTTAAACCGGGGGCTTCAAAGAATACTCTTGGTACAGAAGCGCCAACGCCAAATGCCAAAGTAACATCACCGCTGCTGCGGGCATATTCTATTTTCCCTACAAACGCTTCGCCGGCTTCCAGTTTGTATGTTTCGCAGCTTACTTCCATCTTAAAAACGCCGAGGTCAAATTCAATTTTTGGCGTGAGATAGCAATCGGGTATTTCTATTGTTAAAGAGTCTGCCACTGTGCTTCCAGGCTCCTGATATTTACATGGATAAAACCGGTGGCTATCATATTTGGTTTCCATAAAACGGGTTATATTAATTTCCTTTAAGCGACCCAGCAATTCAACAACCAACGTATAAAATGAAACATGGAACTGGTCTTCATTGATAGAAGCTATGTACGACCAATAAGCCATGTCGTTCAGGTAATCTTTATAATAAGCCAGGGTTTTTCGTTGCAGCATTTCTGTTGGTTCGGCATATAACGGCAGGTATGCATTACTGAGAGCATCAATTTCTCTGCACCTCGTTGCATCTGATATCATGTCGGCTTTTTCGTGCCTGCGCTGCATCTGCTGAAGTTCCGTTTCGTACCTGTCATTTACTGCTGCTCTTTCACGGTAATAAGCGTTTCTGAATGAATCGAGGTGGCTGTATTTTTCCTGGTATTCTGTTTTAAGTGCCTCCAGTACTACATTACCGAACATGCCAAAGGGCCTGTATGGATTACGTTTTGTTTCTCTAACGGCCATTATTTTTTCAGGTACTGAAGTTGCGGCAGCATACACGGCTTGTCTGAGCAATGTCGAATATTTTTGCGTGACGGCATCAATCATAGTGGCGTATGCAACATATTGCGGTTCTAATGTGTAAACTGTTGCCGTGTTAGTGCACTGCTCAAGCATTGGGTATTTGCGTATATCAAAATATTCTGGCTGTTTGTAACGATGGCGTACATAGTCCATCATCTTTGCATTTGGTTTTAGCTTACGAAGAAAATTGTCAGCTTTTGAAGACCATGCACCTCGCAATGAATTTTCAGCATAGCTGATTGCGCTGGCTTTTTGGCCGCGGCTGTAATAAATATAGGCAAGAGCCAGGTTGGCATCGGGATAGTATTTATAAGATTTGATACATTTCAACAGGTACTGTTCTGCTTTCTTATCATCACCAAGAGCAAGGTATGCCTGCCCCAGGTTATTCAATATCATGTTATTCTCCGGTTGCTTTTCCAGTACATATTCTAAAATGGGGATACCATAAAAGCCAAGCCCGCAACTGGTTAATATTCCTCCGGCATTGTTAAGCCGTACATTATTATCGGGGTTTAGTTCCGATGCTTTCACAGTAACTAAAACCGATTCATTTACTCTGCCTGCTATCCACAAACCAACGGGTGTGCCTGGTTGCTGAACAGCGGTTTCAGGGACATCGCTTATGTCTGTACTGTAAGTATTGCGCAGGTATTCTGTCAATTTTAAAGTGAGGTTATGTAAATAAGAAACAAGCTCCGCTTTATTAAAAGTTCTTATAGGCAATGAAGTGAGCAGCTTATTATTTTTTAAAGGAAGCGCAAATGTCGCTGTATCATTTTTAGTAACAGAAGCATTTAAATTTTTAACATTCGGATTGTTCTTCACCACATTTTTTGCCTGCTTTTGCAAATGCTGCGCATCTTTCATAATTTTTTTCACTGCACTATCACTGCCATATTTTTCAATTGCATCCTGTGCCTGCTTTCGCATTTTCTCCATTTCAGCCTTGGTTGGTTGCGCAAAAACAAACTGTGATAAAAAAGAAAAAAGGATGCAAAGGATGAATTCATTTTTTCTAGAAAAGTTATTTATGCGCATTTAGGAAATTTTGATTTACAATACCCTGACAAAAGCATTATCAAAATAAGAACGCAAATAATTAGCAATGCTCACCCGAAACAGTGATAATTTTTACATTTCATAAAATCACCTGAAACTGGTATTTTGATTGGAATACTTGATTTAATGGGATAGAATGTTAACCTTTATGGTATTCAAAAAACTTCATGAAAGTTGATTCTGTTTTTATAAGGCTATTGCTTTACATTTTCATACAATCGCCTGCATCAAGTCTCTTTTCTCAAAGTAAAATAATTGACAGCCTCAATAAAATTTCTGTTTCCTATACAGATGATTCTCTCAAATCGCTTGTACTAGCGGAGCTTGCTTATAACTATATAGGATATGATACAGTAAAATGTGGTACAGCCCTTCAACAGGCATATCAGATTATTTTAAACAAAAAAAAGTGGGATTACAATTGGGGATATTATTACGAAATAAAATCACAGGTTCTTTTTGGGCAGGGCAAATATGATTATTCGCTGTTGCTGGAAGATTCCGCTATTGCCTTTTATAAAAAGAGTGAACAAAGCATGGACGCCGTGACAAAAAGAAATTCTGGTTTTCGCAATGCCGTTGTCACCGCTGCAAAGGGGTCTTCACATTCAATGATGGGTGACAATGAAAATGGAATTGGTTTTTTTTTGGAAGCTTTAAGCCTTTATGGGCAAACAGAACATCCTGATAAAATAACAAAGATCGCAGGCTGTTATAATGAGATTGCGACCGCCTACTATAACATGAAGCAATATGACAAGAGTATGGAATATGATGTGAGAGCGATCCCTTACCACCTCGAGGTTGGCGATAACGAGCCTATTTCAATGTCCTACATCTATGCCGCATCAGACTTTTCAATGCTGAAAGAATATGATTCAGCAATCGCTTATTTTTTGAAAGCAGGCCCCTACGTAAAAGAATTAAATAAACCTTCCGTAAACATAGAATATTATGGAAAAACCGGCGGATTATATTGGACACAAAAAAACTGGCTAAAAGCCATTGACTACTATTCTATCGCATATGACAACGCGAAAAAAATAAATGACTGGTACAACCAGGCTGCTTATCTCAGGGGCATAGGTGATTCATATTATTTTGCGGATAACCTGCAGAAGGCCGAAGCCTATTCGTTAAAAGCGCAGGTCATTGATGAAAAAAATAATTTTCCGCGTGAAAGAAGGCAATTATACAATTTATTGTCATTGATTTATTTTAAAAAGAAGGATTATAAAAACGCATACATCTACACCAAAAAATATATCTCTGAAAACATTAAAATAAATGATGAGGAGCACAGTAAAATTGTGGCTGAACTGGATAAGAAATATCTTTCTGCAGAGAAAGAAAAAGAAATTATTCAGTTGCAAAAAGATAAACAAATACAGTCGCTCTCTCTAAAACAAAAATCAACGCTCAATTATATTTTGATTGGCTCGCTTGCTGCACTGATGTTAGTAAGTTTTTTGGGGTATCGCAATTTTCGCCACAGGCAATTATTATCAAGGCAGCAGGACGCACTTCACCAACAACACATTCGTGAATTGGAAAAAGACAAACAGTTAGTGGCTGTTGATTCAATGCTGCAGGGCCAGGAAGAAGAACGAAGCCGGTTGGCGAAAGATCTTCATGATGGGTTGGGCGGCTTATTATCAGGCGTAAAATTTTCCTTAAGCAATATGAAAGACAATTTAATTATAACTCCGGATAACATGGCTGTGTTTGAACGTTCGCTCGATATGATTGACACGTCTATTAAAGAACTGCGCCGTGTTGCGCATAATATGATGCCCGAAATGTTGGTAAAATTTGGATTGGATGAAGCTCTGAAGGAATATTGTAATTCGATTAACACAACAAAATTACTGTTAGTAAAGTATCAATCTTTTGGGGAAGGAAATTCTATTGCTAAATCAACTGAGATTATTCTATATAGAATTGTGCAGGAACTATTAAATAATGTATTAAAGCATGCAGCCGCCTCAGAAGCATTTGTACAACTAATAAGGGATGGCGATCGCCTGAATATTGTTGTGGAAGACAACGGCAAAGGGTTCGATAAAGCAATACTTGAAAAAAGTAATGGGGCAGGTTGGATGAATGTCAGATCGAGGGTTGAATACCTCAAAGGCCAATTAGATATTAATTCGCAACCCGGTAAGGGAACTTTAGTAAACATAGAATTCAACACACCATCATGATACGAGTATTTATTGTAGATGACCACCCTGTTGTAATAGAAGGTATTCATTCATTATTGCAGAATGAAAAGGAGATGATGTGGATGGGGCACGCAATGAACGCACAATCCTGCCTGGGGTATTTTGTAAATAATTCTGCTGATGTTGTGATGATGGACATTAATCTACCTGGTATGAATGGCATTGAACTATGTGCTGTGATAAAAGAAAAATATCCAGGTGTTATGGTTTTGGGATTGAGCACTTTTAACCAAGGGCTGTATATAAAAAAGATGATGGAAAACGGCGCTTCAGGATATATTTTGAAGAACGCTTCAAAGGAAGAATTGATTCAAGCCATTAGTGCGGTTCATAAAGGTTCCATTTATTTTAGTGGCGAAGTGAGCCAGGCATTTGATGAATATCAGAAGTCTTCGAAAAAAGAGCTGCCGGTCTTATCGCCGCGAGAAAAAGAAATTCTTGAGTTAATCGCCGAAGGCTACACCAATCCGCAAATCGCCGAAAAAATATTTTTAAGCCCATTCACCGTTGACAGCCATCGAAAGAATCTTTTGGCAAAATTTAATATGAATAATACCGCCAGTCTAATTAAAATGGCTGTAAAGAATAATTTAATTTGATTTGCCAAAATGTGAAATCAGCTTATCTAAAAAATAAGATTCCAACCGCTACTTATACACCCTTACATAATCTACCTCCATGCTGTCAGTGGTAAAAGCCGGATCAACAGCACCAGCGAAGTCTCCGCCTATTGCAACATTCATGATTAAAAAGAAGTCGTGGTTAAATGGAATGCTGCTGGAATTTACAACCGTATGATAAACCACACTATCGACTGATATTTTAATTATTGAAGGAGTCCATTCCAGCGAGTAAATATGAAATTGAGTGGCGGCGTTTGAGATTACCGTGGTATGCCCATCTGCGTTTCCACCTGACCGACCAGGGTAATGAAGCGTTCCGAATATCTTATTTAGCTCGCTTCCGCGACTTTCCATAATATCAATCTCGCCGCATGCCGGCCAGTTAACGGTGCTGATATTGCTGCCGAGCATCCATAGTGCAGGCCATGTACCAACACTGGCAGGAAGCTTTGCCCTAAATTCCACCTTTCCGTACGTGAAAGCAAACTTATCCTTTGAAAGTATTCTTGCAGACGTATAGCCACTACCACTGTAGTTTTCCTTAATAGCTTTAATTTTTAGAACTCCATTTTGCACAACTGAATTCTCCGGCCTGTTAGTATAATATTCCAACTCATTATTTCCCCATCCATTCCCGCCGGTACCGATATCGTATCCCCATTTCGTGGGGTCAGGAGGGCCATCTGTGTCAAACTCATCACTCCATAAGAGTGTGGGTACCGCTGGTGGAATATACACTGATACCGGGAAAGACTTTTTTGTTGTTTGCCCGTTGCTGCCTGTTGCCGTGATGGTGACTGTGTAAGAATTATATCCTTCGGCAGTATATTGATAGGTGATACTTCCGGAGGGTGCAGTTTGTGTAACACCATTGCCAAACTCAAAAGTATACGAAACCGTATTATCAGCAGTGGCGGTGAAGGTTACGGTACCACTCCCGTCTGTACTTACGTGGGTTGTTATCGAAAGATTAGAAGGAGTTGAAGGCTTTGATTCTCCTTTTTTACAATTACCTAATAATAAGAAAAGGAAGGGTAGCGCAATCGCGTTTTTAAGAAATTTCATGTTACAATTTAGGTGTTATTTTTGGGTTAGCTTAGTTCTTTGATGTCGCAATCTTCAAATTAAATTTATTCCTTTTCTCTTTTATGAAGAGATTTTCTTATCACTTTTTAAATCAGTTCTTTCCCTTTCATTCCATTTTGTTTGTGAGGCTTTTTCATTGGGGTACTTACCTGTTTTTTTAGGCGCCTGTTTTATTTCTCAATTCTTCAAGGCGGGCAATGTCCCATAAATCTTTCGGCCTTCCTGCCCGAAGTTTGATATTTTTTAAAAAGTCATACGGCACAAGATGCATAAATATGCCTGGAGTAATTTCGAACGTGCTTTTACTTTTTTCCGCCTCTTCGTACGAAATGTCATGGTGAACAACTGTTAAAATATCAATCCTGCTTTCCGATCCGCCAATATTCCCAACAAAAGGTACAGTAAAATCTTCCTGGTATATGGGAGCAACTTCATTCTCAGAATATTGCATACAAAGGAGCGTGTTGATAAAAGATTGCCTGTTTTCGTTCGTCGGAGCTATCCACACATCCATATCACTTGTATTTCGGGCGTATCCGTAGTAATTAACAGCATATCCTCCTATAAGCATATACCTGAGATTGTTTCCGGCCGCACACTTCAGGAACAATAAAAACTCATCGTTTAGAATGTCCATTTTTTTTAATAATTATTCTGCGGGTTTTATCCTTTCCCCGGTGAAAATGCTTTGTAAATTGCTGCATGCGGTAAAGGTTTTGAAACCGTTCCATGGGTGTAGTTTGCCGCATCATTTCAAGGTGATATTGTTCTTGCTCCTCAAACGATTTAAATATTTTTATTTCCCGCTTCATATTGTAAAAATAAAAATTCCTTTTCGCTTTATAGAATCAAACTCCCTGCTTCCATTTCTTATTTAAAAGCTTCAGCCAAAATTTTCTATACCCAGGCAGTATCGATTTACATTTCTTAATAAAACGATCGGATAAATCGAACCTCGAAAGAAAAGCATGGTACACACAATCGTTATAGGTAGTGCCAAAGCCAAACTTAGTGTGTTCCGGATGATGAAGGTACCATTGTTCTTCTTCTATATCTGTAGGCCACCAATATTTTATATTACCTCCCTCTTTAGTTATATGCTCCGTAAGATTTTGACCTGCATCCATATCTTCAGTCATATTCATATCGGGATAATTAAGTTCTCTTAAATATCCAGTTGATATGCCGAAAAAGAACGGTGACACATACAGGTTTTTCCCATCTCTTAAATGGTTGGCGGTTTGCGCAGCACCAGCTATAGTATTAGTTTCACGCAAGTCTTCCATTAAGTTTTTGAACCAATTTTTGCTTACCGGAATGCAGTCAATATCAAAAACAATAAGGTATTGCGTATCTGTTGTATTCCTGCAGATATAATTCAAGAAATCGCCATGAGTAGAAAAAGTCTCATCTACAATATGATCGATGCGAAATCCAAAATGCCTGAAAACTGCTTTCTGATACCGCGGCACTTTGGGATTTACTTTTGAGTTATAAAAAGAAAATATTTTGAAAAGCTTCGGATCATTAATAGTCCTATTAAACAAAGCCATAATTCTATTTGTGATGAATAAATTTTTTAATGATTGATTTCACGTGATCATTTTTAAGTCGAAACGGAGACAAGTATAAAAATGTAAGCCATTCGTCAATCGCTACCCTTTTTGACAAACCCAATTTTGTAAACAGTATCCTAAAGGGCGATAAAAACAAAAGACGGTATTTGTTTTTATTTCTATTCTTTTCATACACCCTTATGGCAAGATCGTATTCGTTCAAAATTAAGCCTGCCTCTGAAATTCCCTGCATTAATCGTTCCCGGTATTCAATGCCAAGCCTTTCCTTTGGAACGAAGTGATGCAATATCATTTTCTGCTCATAATAAAGTTTATACCCCCACAGCAGCAGTCGCTTACAATATTCAAAATCATCACCGGTACTTAGGTTTCGCCCGTCCCGCCCCCGTAATAGCGTAGGATATTTATAATCAAATATTTTTAAGAATAAGGACTTCCTGGTAACCATGCCTGCTCCAAGCACATACGTCTTGTAACTCACGTCCCGGGAAATATCTGCCGGTATTCCCATCCCATAATAATTTTTATATTCATCAAACCATTCCGGATATACATCGGCATTTGTTACAGGTAGATTCTGCCCTCCAGCGGCACCAATCGCAGGATTGCTACTAATCATTTGGTATGATAAGAAAATGTAGTTTTCATCTAACCAGTTATCATCATCACAAAAAACGATGCATTCAAACAAAGCTTCCGCTACGCCACGTTTTCGCGCAAACATTTGGCCGGGTCGGGGTTCATCTATAAGCCTGTAGGTCGTATTCTCGTTTTTAAACGTATGTAAAATATTGCTGGCAACAGCTACTGTATTATCTGAGGAGGCATTGTTTACCACAATTATTTCCATGAAAAAATCCGTTGGAAAAATTTGTTTTGAGAGATGTCGCAGGGTTTGTGGTAAACGCAGTGCGCTATTGTAACAGCAAATTATAACCGAGACACCTTTTTTAATATTTGATGGTACGCTTTCTGTCATGCCTGTTGCTTACTCTAAGGTAGCATCCGGCAAACCTAATAAGATTGAATGGAAACTTAATTATAACCCGGTAATTTTTACACCAGTTTTAATCGTTCAATAAGCTTTTTCACCAAAGGTGGCAATGGCTTGTCTATTGCGGCATACGCCCCGGCATTGAGAGCGATATATTGTATAAGATCAAATATTTTGAGAGGGTCACCACTAAGCTTTGTCGACAAATATTTTTTCATTGCACGGCGGCTGAATTTCGATTCGGAAATGATTCCTGCCTGCAGCTTTTCCTGGTGCTCAGGAAATACCTGCAGCATACAGGTTTCATAAGACAAGCCCGTTCCATAAGCCAGCCGCTTCAAATAGGGAAGATTGGCACGAGTCTCAGGTATAATATGTGTGAGTCGTAATGTGGGTGAAATCCCGGCGAAATATCCTTTGGAAACACAAAGCAAAACCATCTGTGTATCCTCACCGCTGGTAAGTTGATTTTCGTTCCGGCCCAGCAAAGTGAATTTGCCCTGCTTTGCCATTTTGCTATACTCCTTTAGCAAAAATGCATGGGTGCAAAGGCCCGTGCCGAAAGGATAGCACGATTGCCATTCCGGGAGACTTGCTGATTTCAGGGAAGTGCTATGCCTTTCCTGGAAAGCGATGCGGGAATATTCCTCGATTTTTTTATCAACACCATCAATGAAGTCCACAGACACATCACCTGGTCCCCAGGCAGCAACATTAGGGTATTGTTTATTCAGTTTTTTTAATTCCTGCAAATAATCTTCTTCCGGCTCATTATCATAATCAATGTAAACAATGTGTTTACCTTTTGCTTCGTCTATTGCCGCAATCCGGGCATTTTTTACGCCCTGCTGTGGCACGAGCAATATTTTCATGGAAGGTATTTTACTTACATATTCCCTTACGTATTGCATGTGATCCAAAGGGGTCACACTATTATTATCTACAAGTATAACTTCTGTCTCAATACCCTTAAGATCCAAGTGGTGAACGGCTTTCAGGCAGCGTTTTAATAAACGATCATCCGGGTTATAAGCGCAGATGACTATTGTGTAATCTATTTCCATATTTTCATTCGTGAATTATGCCGGTTTTTCATTGATATCAATCTCTGATTGTTTTTTGTCAACCCAATTTTCTCGCAACCCACAAGGTATCGTATTGTTTATAAAAGCTGAAGTCCGATCTTTTAGACACAATATTATTAATAACGTATGTAGGGCCTAATTCATTTCGTTGTTCGTAAAAATCATGAAAAGCGATAAAACCACCCGGGATAATTTTGTCCGAATACAGCTCAAAATCCGCTTTGCAGCCTGCTATAGAGTGGTCTCCATCGATAAAAAGGAAATTGATAGCCGTAAAATCAGTTGAAAAGTCGTGAGAATAACCCTTCTTAACTTCTATTTTTTCCATTACGTTCAATTCTTTCATGTTCTTGGTAAAACTTTCAAGAAGATCATTACTACCTTTTTTCATCTTATATTCTTCCTCACTGCCAACATCCTGGCCTGCATCTGCATTAAAAGGGTCTATGGCATAAACCTTACCATTACGCAATCCCTTGGCGATACAATAAGTGCTCTTGCCTTGCCAGCTACCTATTTCAACAACTATTGCGTTGCGCCCCAACTTATGGGCAACAGAATACAACCCCAATGCCTCGTTATCACCTAGCCACCCATCAAGGTTACGAAACTTATCAATCTTCTTTAAAATATTTTTTTCGATAATCTTTTTGAACATTGCTTTTTTAAATATTTTCTACTTAAATAAATTTCGTGCCCATCTTTTAAATCTTCTTCTCAATAGTTTATCTCTTTCAAATTTTCGCCATTTTTCTTCGAGATAAAATTCCTTTTTTAGAAAGAAATAATCTGCCTCTTTTTCGGGTAGAAAAAATATGGGATGCGTTATTTCGGATATTTCGCCTGTCGGCAACGCTGCATGATGGGCATGATTTGATGGGTCATTTGTATGGGTAGCGTCATTTCTAAAACCGATATTGCTTATGAGATTTACATTGGGTGTAACACACAAGCCATTTTCAAAAAAAGTCAAAAACTGCAATTGGTAATCCCAGGTATCAATTTTATTCGCCTGGATCTTTCTGAATATTTTCAGCCAGCTTTCAACCAGGAAATGATCGTGAAAGACATTTGATAGCTGAACTGAAACCTGGTGTTCATCATATTTCTTAAGGTTCGGATCATACAACTTCCAAAAACGCTTCCACGTTGCCCATCCCCATATATTACTAAACTGCGAAAAATAATAAGTGGCGATTCCCCATGTATGTCCCGCTTGAAGGTTGGTACCTGTGATGGTGCTGATGCGATCATCGGATCTGTATTTATCAAGCATCACATCGCAAAAGTAAAAAAAGCTGCTGGCAGGAAGGCAATCATCTTCGAGAATGATGCCTTCATCTTCATGTTCAAAAAACCAATGTATTCCCGCCACTACTCCCATTTTGCAGCCTTTGTTCTCCTCACTGAAAAGAGTTTTTACTTCGCAATCCCAATCAATTCTTTCCGTGATCGAACGTGCCCGAATACATAATTCGTTATCCGTTTCATTTCCTTGTCTTGGACCATCTGCTGCAATATAAAATTTCGAAGGCTTCGCTTTTTTTATTTTTTCAAACACACAAAAGGTTGTATCAGGGCGGTTGAAAATCATTAAAAGTAACGGCGACTGAACTCTATAATCCATATCTGCAAATTTGATACATATTCTATCAGAAATAGTTTTTTAGTTTAGCATTCGCAAAGCAATAGAATTTTAGCAAAATAACTGATCTAAAATGAATGATACACCTGGTAAAAAGGCGAATGAAATATTGATCAGTATTATTATTGCGACTTACAATGCAGAGGCGCATCTCGTTGAATGCCTGCAATCGATCATTAATCAAACCGAAAAAAATATTGAAATTGTAATTGTGGATGGAGGGAGTATTGACAACACCATTAATATAATCGGGCAGTACAATACCGGAAATATTACCTGGATATCGGAGCCTGATAATGGTATTTACGATGCCATGAACAAAGGAATAAAAATGACTCAAGGCAGGTGGTTTTATTTCCTGGGGTCAGATGACAGGCTGTTACCCGGTTTTAGTGAAATGGTGTCGAGATTAAAAGACGAGGATACGATTTACTACGGCAATACCCGGCCTTTTTATCGTGGAGATAAAAAACCGGATTACGAATTATTATCGGGCGAGTTTAGCAACTACAGGCTTGCAAAATATTGCGTAAATCACCAGGCGATTTTATACCCTGCAAAAGTTTTTCAACAATATAAATATGATTTGAAATATAAAGTTTTTGCGGACTACGCTTTAAGTCTTAAGCTTTGGGGAAACCCGGATTTTAAAAAACAATTTTATCCCATTGACATTGCCCGTTACAACATGACCGGCTTTTCTTCAACATTAATTGACGAGGCATTTAAAAAAGATAAACCAGCGCTTATAAAAGAAAGTATGGGCTGGCTTATGTATGCAAGGTTTATTTTAAAAAGATGGAAGAAAAAATTGAAGGGTGAGAAAGGATTTGAATGAACTATCTTTTTGCCGCAAAGACACAAAGGCCCAAAGATGCACAAAGAAAGAACACTTTGCAAAAGCTGCTTTATACTAAAATTGATTATCCTTTTAAGGGCGCTTTTTTAGGAGAAGCCGGCGCTTCCATTTTTCCGCTTTCTGTTTCTTTATGTAAGCTTGTCGTACGGAAGTGTAACTATAATTGAATTTTTTGTAGAAGAAATACCCGGCCTGCTTTAATTCATTATTATAATGCTCATAGAGATGTTGAAGATCTGGCCTGGAGGCTAAGGTATAACGATCGTATTGTGATAGGGGCAGTTCTATTTCATCAACTTTAAAGGAGCTGAAATGAAAAAATATCAGCGGCTCATTTTTATTCACTACAACGGCATCTTCCTTTAAGCCAAGTTTTCTCTCATGAAGATTCCAAGGGCCCATATTGTATCCCAGGCCCTCAATAACTTTCACATTTTCGAAAAATATCGGTGCAAGATTTATAGGAAGCTGATCCACAAAAATACCTTTATAAACATCGATGTAACCTTGCGTGTATGTATGCTCTTTCCACCAGCTCAAAAATTTTTTGCTTTGATCATTGTTTTGTATCCCGATGAAGCCAAGGTTATAGATACCAAAATTCAGGAAATGATTTTCCGTCGGCTTTTTATCATCGAATGGAATGGGGGAGCAAATGTGCGGAGTAAGAATAATCGAGGAAGTTTTTAGCTGATCAAATAAGCCGGCAAAGGAATTGTATATTTTAATATCAGGATCGAAGTAGATAGCCTTTTCAAATTTCCTTTCATTAAATAAGTATTCAAATACACGAGGCTTCACACAAGTGTTCAACTCTATGATATTATATCTTGCCGCAAGAGATAATAGCTGTGGCTCGATTTCAACCAACGGAATTACTTCGTTTGCTAAAGTGGCATAATCGATTTCAGGATTTTTTTCATCGCATAAAAAGATAATAAATTGTAAATCCGGCTCATGTGCCTTTAAAGAATTTCCAAGTACTTTAGCGTAAGCCAGGTAATTATTTGAGCATATTGTAAAAGCAATTTTCATGTTCAAAATAAATGCAAAATATCAATGAAAGTCCCGATTTTAACGAACGAAAAATATTGTTACTTGCGCTGTTATTAAAATTTTATGAAGATAAGTGTTGACGTTATCATTCCTTCCTTTCGGTTAGATGAAAAATACATTGTGCCTATCTTAAACCTTAAAAGTCCTCCCGGTGCTGTTATAAAATTTTATATCGTCGTCGATAATCCATCCGCTCAGCCTTCTGCGGCCATTAAATCGCTTATAGATAGTCAAAATACATTTCTGATTATTAATCCTGAAAACCTGGGAGCTGCCGAAACGCGAAACATTGGGATGGCTGCAGGCCAGGGAGAATGGATCTTATTCCTGGACGATGATATTGTTGTTGATAGAAATTTACTGGAAGTTTATGCTGGAGGCAATCGCTGAACACCCGGGTGAAATTGGATTTTTGGGATTGATTAATTTTCCCGAAGCCAATACAAATTTTACGAAAGCGATTAAGGCGAGTGGCTCAATGGATATCTTCAACATAGCTACGCGAAAATTTTCTTTTGCCTGGGGCGCCACCGCGAATACCATGATAAAACGAAGCGCTATGAGCAAAATAAAATTTTCAAAAGTATATCCTAAATCGGGAGGTGGTGAAGATGTTGATTTTTTTCTAAGAGTACGCAAACAAAATAATTATAAAAATTTCAAAACTTTGCCCGGTGCGGTGGTATATCATCCCTGGTGGAAAAATGAAGTGATTGATTTCACCCGGCCATTCAGGTATGGAAAGGGGAACAGCCACCTTGGTGCGTTAAACCCTGAATACACCTATTACGATTTTTTTAACACACCGGAAGTGTTATTCCTATCGTTACTTGCCGCAATAGCTTTGTTTTTTATAAAAGATTCTTTGGCGATCCTATCGCTTAAATTCATTATCGGGGTATTGCTTATTGAATTATTTGCCAGCGCAGTACAAACGGTTAAAAGATTTCCGAAAGCAAATATAAAAGTGATCGTGTTTGTAGCGGCATTGAGATTTGTTCATGAATCAGGGTTGTTGCTTGGCAAAATTGCAGCGTTTCAGTTTTGGAGAATCGGGGAGCGTTTCCATGATGACGGGAAAATTAATAAGCTCTATTTTTATCGTTCCAGCAGTTACAAAATTGCAAAATGGATTTTATATCCCCCGCTTATTTTACTCCTGGTTTATATTTACAATTAAACCTGCGCCAGCCCGTCACGGGAAAAACTTCTTTTACTCACTATAGTTTCCGTGTATATCGCTTTGTTCTTCGCTTCATAATTCTTGGGATTTATCTCGTGATTGAGATGATAACAAATCGCGGCCATCTTTAACCTCCGTTTTTTTATTCCGTAGTTAATAAGCCTCGCCGCAAATTCATCATCTTCATGTCCCCAGCCATGAAAAAGATTATCATATCCATTTACCGCCACATAATCTTCTCTCCAAAAAGCAAGATTGCAAGCCTTTATATTTCTTGAGCAATACGGATCCGATTTAATAAGATTTGATAAAAATGGAATACGGAGCGCATTTAGCCTGTTCCTAATACCAGGCATAAAAAACTTAAAATATTGACGCCGGGTTTCAACAACTTCTTTTGTTTTATTTTCATTTAAAATAGTACGGCATCCCTGCACGAAAGTTTTTTTAACAGCATTCTTTAAATGATCCTCTATAAAATTTTTATGAAGAATAATGTCTCCGTCTATTTGAATGATGTAATCGGAAGTGGCATACTTCATTGCTTTATTTAAGATAAGTGTTTTCCTAAATCCTTTATCCTCCTGCCATACATGCTCAATAGGCATATTAAACTTCCTCCTGTATTCATCAATCACCAATTGGGTTTCATATCCTGAACCATCATCGGCAATGAGAATATTATCTGGAAAATGTGTTTGCTGCAAAATGCTTAGGAGTATGTTTTCAAGGGCTTTGGGCCAATTGTAGGTAGAGATTAAAATATCTACCGAGATATTTTCAGTTTTCATTGTTTTCGGGATTTAATTAACCAATTCTAATAAGCGAGATTTATGCCAATCATTTTCAGAGACATATCAGCTGATCCTGAAAAACAGATTGCGATTAATCTTGGCCATTTAGTTCCTTGATAATCGTCGGGGCAAAACCGCTGCATGACGACAATAAAATATTTATCGGCAGTATTTTTACCATTGAGGGAATACAGTAATCCGGGATTTCAAAAATGCAATTCGCGAAAAAAATTTAAGAAAATTTTATACACTTCATTTCTACTTGCAAATTTTTTTAAACCCATCGAATGGGTTTACACATCGTTCGAAATAAATGTTTGCATGTCGATTAACTTGCGGTACAATCTATTTGCAGTAAGAAGTTCCCGATGTGTACCCTGCTCAACAATTTTGCCATTGTCTAAAACAAGAATCATATCGGCCTTTTGAATAGTGCTCAACCGGTGCGCAATTATAAGAGTTGTCCTGTTCTTCATAAGTTTATTCAATGCATCCTGCACCAGCTTTTCAGATTCTGTATCGAGTGCGGATGTTGCCTCATCCAGTAACATTAAAGGAGGATTTGTAAGAACCGCTCTTGCGATGCAAAGCCTTTGCCGTTGACCACCTGACAGCTTAGATCCCTTATCGCCTATATTGGAATGATAGCCATCAGGGGTGGCTAAAATAAACTCGTGGGCATTAGCAATCTTCGCAGCTTTTTCCACTTCTTCCAATGTGCTGCCGGGTTTCGCAAAGGCGATATTATTAAATATAGATGCATTGTACAGAATGGATTCCTGGTTTACTATTCCCATCATATCACGCAAAGACTCTATAGTAAAATCTGCGATGTTTTTATTATCGATATAAATTTCGCCGGACTGCGGTTGCAGGAAACGTGGAATTAAATCCATTAAAGTAGACTTGCCACCACCTGAAGGCCCAACTAAAGCAACTGAATGCCCCTTTGGGATTGTAAAACTTACATTGCTTAATACATTTTTTTCCTGGTAGGAAAATGAAACATTTTCAAACCTGATTTCATTATCAAAATTTTCAATTTTAACCGCATCCGGCGAATCCTTTATCAAGGGTTCCTGATCTATTAATCCAAGTATCCTTTCGCCGGCAGCTATGCCGGAATGAATATTACTAAAGGAGACCGAAATCGCCTTGGCCGGTTTCATTACTTGTGAGAACAAAGCTATATAAGCAATGAAATTAGCCCCCGTTAACCCGCCCTCATGGCTTAAAACCAGTGAACCACCATATAATACAATACTCACTACCATTACAATCCCTAAAAATTCGGATACCGGGGAAGCAAGCTGTTGCCGCTTGGACATTGATCGCATTATTTTGGAATACCTTATATTTTCATCATTGAACCTTCCGGTAATAAAATTAAAAGCATTAAAAGCCTTAATAATCCTTATCCCATTCAGTGCCTCTTCCAGGTAGCTCAACATAATACCATAAGATATATGTGACGCGACAGCATCTTCCTTCAGCTTTCGAACAATTTTTGAAATAATAAACGCCGAAACCGGAATAACCAACATTGAAACGAGCGTAATCTTATATGAAATTATAAAAAGCATAACGAGATAAAATAGCAATGTAAGTGGCTCTTTGAAAATTACCTGGAGCGTACCGGTTACCGAATATTGAACCACTTGTACATCAGATGAAACCTTGGACATGATGTCGCCCTTTCGTTCATTGCTGAAATATCCAAGGTCAAGCCTCATGACATTATTAAAAACTGATCTCCGAAGATTTAATAACGTATGGATACGAAGATTTTCCATGGTACGCTCAGCAAAATATCGAAAGATGCCGCCTAATAATACTGAAATTAATATGCACCCACATACAAACTGAAGTGTTTTATAAATGCCATAATGTAAATTTGCATAGCTTGAATAATAGTTAAACATTCTAAAAACATCATAGAAATGTTCGGGTTTTGCGGGCATTACCTGGTTCGCATTTTGCTGAAAAAGAGTAGACAGTAACGGCGCAAGCAGCGCAAGATTGAGCGTACCAAAAATAATTGCCAGCAGGGTAAAAGTTATATAAGGGATGGCATATCTGCTAATGGGACTTGCAAAAGATAATAGCCGAAAATAAGTTTTCATAATAATTTAAGTGGCGCAAAATTATGAATTATAAAGTTGGAAGATTTTTGAAGAGGCGACAACAGAAATGTTAAATCACTTTGATGGGCCATTAATGCAGGCTCATTTATTGAAAAATATTCTTTTGAAATTTAGGATACTCTGTGAAAAATCTGCAAGAAATAAAAGATATGGGAAATCTCCACATATTAATCATCTCTAAAGCTTAACGGAAGGCGGGTTATCCTTTTCCAGCCATGCAGTAAAGAGCGTATAAAAAACCGTCGTGATAATGGCACCTTTAAACATTCCTGTAAAGCCCCATGCGGCAATTCCGCCGACAACGCCTAAAAATAAAACAAGGAAGGGAATCTTGCCACCACTTCTGCCAATAAGAATCGGCTTTAAAACAGCGTCAACTATTAAAAGTAATATTCCATATATCACCAGAAAAATCGTAAGCCCCGTATGTCCCTGCGATATCGCCCAAATTATGAGAGGTATCCAAACAAGCAATGGACCTACCTGTATAACCACCAGGAAAAAAATAATTGCGGAGAGGCCGAGTGCAAATTGAATGCCGGCAATTGAGAGGCCAATCCATGAAAATATTGCAGCGATAAACGCGGTGCCCATTACCCCAATTGAAACTCCCTTTACTGCCATTGCAGTTGCTTCCAATAGAGACAACCCCGATCTTTCGCCAAGCAAATGTTGCATGGCTGATTTTACCGGGTCCAAAATTTTTTCTCCTTTTGCAAGAAATAATGAAGAGATAATAATTCCCACAATCACCTGTACTGTTGCCCCCAATATGCCCAGCCCGCTCGTCATCATATGCTGTAAAAATCTTTTTAGCTGTACCTCATGTTGCAAAAAGGTGGCCTTGGGATCTGCCTGAAAATTTGCCCAGAATGACGAGACCTTATCGCCTATATATGGAATACCCGATATCCACGAAGGCAGTGGTGGCAGGCCATGGTCCTTCATTTCATTCACCCACAAATACACGTCTTTCAAATGCCTGGTAAGCGCAGAGATAATAAATATTAAAGGTGTGGCAATTACTCCTATTAGTACTACCGAGTATACGAAAGCAGCCCATTTACGCCTATTGCTTAAAAGCCTTACGAGCCGTTCAAAAAGTTTTGCGAATGAAACAGAAAAAATAATTGCAAATGTTAGAACACCAAAAAATACCCTCAATACATCATACAATGCCAGGAGTAAGGCCAGGAGTAAAAGCAAGACCAGTACAGTTTCAATAATTTGCCTTGATAAGGGATGAAAGGCTTTATTCATAAGAGAATTTTTAATGCCTGAAACAAAAATATATTATTAAGATACAGCAACTTCTTATTGTTTAAACATAATACGCCTTGAAGGCTATAACTTCTTATGATGCTTTTGGAACCATGAACTTTTAATACCCTGAACTCAAAATAATGTTCAATAAAAAGAACGCGATGAAAACTATGTTTCGCAACAGCCAATGAAACATGCTTCGACAGAGTTGTTTTGCTTATTAAAAAAAACAGATCATCAGGATCTTTCTGGAGTGGGGAAAGCTCTTATTTATTATTGGATAAAGAGTCGGTTGAGCCCAATTCTGGTAACAATAGTCGCTGAGAAAAGAAAAAGCAGGGAAAAGAATATGTAGGGAAAATATCCAGGATATGCAGTGATGAAAACCATACTCTGATATTGAAATTTTCCTGCCAATTCTTAAATGCGGTTTCAGGTTACAGTTTCCCACCATCGTTTAGCAGGATAAACTTCATCCAGGATAACAGGCTCGCCAATCATTGGCGTAGTTACTTTAAATTTTACATCATCGGCAGCTTTCAAAACGCGTTTTACCGGCTCATCCCATGCATGCATTGATAAAGCAAACTTGCCCCAATGAACAGGCATTAACGTTTTTGCATCAAGGTCGACGGCAGCTTGTACCGTTTGCTCGGGCATCATGTGAATCAATGGCCACGCAGTATTATATTGACCGGCCTCAAGTATGGCAACATCAAAAGGGCCAAAGTCTTTGCCTATTTTTTTAAAGTGGGTATCATAACCTGAGTCACCGCCAAGATATATGCTACATGAGTTGGTCTTTAAAATAAAAGATGACCACAGGGTTTTATAACGTTTAATCCCACGACCGGAAAAATGTCGTGCAGGCGCAGCAGTTAGCGTCATATTTTTATCGAGGTTATTGGTTTGCCACCAGTCCATTTCAGTAATTAACTTTTCATCAAAACCCCAGTAGATTAAATGTGATGACAAACCCAACGAGCAATAAACCTGTTTTGATTTTGATTTAAATTTTTTGATGGTCGTATAATCCAAATGATCATAGTGATCGTGTGTAAGAATCAGAAAATCTATTAAAGGAAAATCATCCGTGCTATAAACATCGCTCCCATCAAATGCTTGCACCATAAAGGATACAGGGGAAGCATTACCACTTAAAAACCGGGTCTACTAAAATATTTTTGTTTTGGACATGTATGAAATAAGAAGAATGACCGAACCATACAATCACCGGCTTTTCCGACTGTATATCTTTGAGGTCCGTTTTAATAGAAGGCAGTGGTGAGGGAGGTTTTGTATCTGCATTTTTCTTCAAAAACTTTTTTAGAATATCATAATAGGAACCGTCTTGCAACATCATCGGAGTTTCAGTTAAGTTCTCAAATCCTTTCGCTTTATAATTTGAGGACTGCTTTATTTTTTCCAAAAGACTTCCCGACGGATTTTTTCCTATGATCTTTAAAGGCATAATTTTACCGGATGATTAATGATGTAGACGATTGAAACTCATATATATTTTAACTAAAACTGTTTTCATCAGACTGAGACCTGCAATTAAAGCATATGAGGCAGCCATACTAAAAATTCCACTTAAGCCTCATAAAAACAATCTTGCCATAATTGCCATACAAACTGGTTGACTTTCCGAAAAACAATTGACCTGCGGTTAATAACTCCAGGGTATTGGTCAATGAAAAGGTAACAAAAGGCCCGACGAAAAAAGATCCGTCGGCGGGATTAATGATGCCGGAGAGATCACCTCGTATCAACGGTGAGAATTGGTAGGCCGCTTCAGCAAATATTGAATGTCGCGCTGGAGAGAGAGACTTGGCCGTTACATTATTTAGTAAAAGATCGGGGGGAAGCGTATTCGATCGCAAAACTCCGGCGCTATTTAATAGGTAGGACCCATGCAGGTATAAGCTGTTGGGGAATGTATAATTGACACCAAGCGAGGCCGACACAACAGGCTGCGATAATTGGATTTTTTTTGTGGGAACAAATGCTGTAATCTCCCCGTTAAAACCTGCTTTGCCTAACACACCCGACCAACCACTTCCTAACACATAATCGGTATTCATTACGCCACCCAGGAACTGTACGTCGTAACTTCCTTTGGTAAAACGATACAGTCCTGCTGCAATCGTTTCATTGGCATGCCTTCCCGGCTTGTAAGCAAACTCTGCTGATGAAGTGCTATTGACATAATATTGCACCCTCACCGCATCTGTACCCGGCCGTTCTTCGTAATCAAAATCAAAATAAGAATACGCATTAAAAATATCATTGGGGTTCCAGACCAGGTTCAACCCCCAGTTGATACGCTGCCTTCCTGCTGTTACTTCCCATTTGCCTTTGGTGAAATCAAGTGCGGCCCTGTCAATGGTACTATGCAGCAAAAAAGATTCGCCACTGGCAATGGTTTTAGACAAATCGAAAAAACCATTACTTCCATCCAGTAAAGATGGATTTTGAACATACAAGACAGAGGATTCACCATACAAAAGACGATTTCTCACACCAAGATGAAATTTCCAGATGCTATCTGCAAACCAATGCACATCTACCCGGTTGTGCACCAGGTTATCCAGCGTCCATTTTTTATTGATGTCCGTAAATTGAACACTTTGCAAATCCTTCAGGTAACCATTCACTGACCAGTGGTGATTTTTTTCCGTGACAGACTCCGAACTATCGGTTACATTTTGAGCATGTACTTGCGAGAAAAAAGTTAGTGTTATCAAACACACTCCTAATAATTTAATGATACGATTGCTCATACATTTTTTCAGTTTTCTCATCACTGATAACTTTACCATCTTCCAACGTGACCAGCCGTCGGGCTTTATCCATCACCCGTTGATCATGTGTTGAAAAGATGAATGTCATTTCTTCTTTCTGATTCATTTCCGCCATCAGATCCAGTAACGTATCGGCAGATTTTGAGTCCAGGTTTGCTGTAGGTTCATCCGCCAGGATGAATTTTGGCTTGGAAGCCAAGGCCCTTGCCACGGCTACTCTTTGTTGTTGTCCTCCCGATAGATATTTGGGGCGTATATTCATTTTGTCACTGAGTCCCATCACCTCCAGGAGATGCTTTACCCGGTCGTCCATTTGCTTGCGGTTGCCATGCTGGAGCTCCATTATAAATTCAATATTCTCTTTAACCGTCAGCACCGGTATCAGGTTATACGACTGAAAAATGAAGCCGATATTGTGTAACCGGAAATCTACCAAATCACCTGACCTCATCTTAGTAATATCGTTCTTATCAATCATCACCTGGCCTGTTGTGGGCCGGTCCAGTCCGCCCATCATGTTCAGCAAAGTAGTTTTGCCGCAACCCGACGGGCCAACAACTGCTGTAAACTCTCCTCTCTCAAACTGCAGATCAATCCCATTCAAGGCATGCACGGGCACCATTGTTTCGTTATAAATTTTTGTCAGGTCTTTAATTTCTATAACAGCCATATCTCAATTTTTTTACAAAATGATTTTAGTTTTCTTTAATTCGGATCTAACATCTTTTAATCTCCCCTAACCGCTTCTGCCGGTTTTAAACGAATGGCCCTCCTGGCAGGAAAAATGCCGGCGACAATAGCAATCACAATTACCATAACTGACAGTACCAGGTAAAAATCTGCCCGCAAGGCAGGATATACAATACTACTGTACCCTAATGCATTGATGCCTTCGGCAATGATGGAAAGATTAATCCCCGTTTTCCCAAACCAATAAACCGTTGCGATACTCATCATCACACCGACTACTGCACCGGTCAATGAAAGGAAAATGGTTTCCAGCATGATCATGCTAAACACTTTGGAAGGCTTCATCCCAACTGATAGTAACATCCCGATTTCACGGGTGCGATCCATAACCGCCATCAACATTGTATTGATAATGCCAAATGCCAATGCAATCAAAATAATCCCCACAAAAATGATGGTCATCTGCATGATGGTTCCTGAAAGTAATTGCAACATCGGAGATAATTGAATCCATGTTTGCACCTGCTTCGATGGAAAGTGTTGTTTCATAATGGCTGCAACATTTTTTGTATCATCATTTTTGTGAAGTAAAACTGTGATGACCGAAGCAGCACCTGCAGGGAAATTGACCAGCGATTGCAAATCCTTCCTCTGTACAAAAATCATCTCCTTATCAAAGTCACTATTATGGGTACGATAAATTCCTTCCACTTTAAAGGCACCGTAAATAATATCACCAGTGATTGTTTGAAGGGTGAGAATGATACGTGAATGTAATTTCACTTTCAGTTTTTCCGCAAGTTGCTCTCCAATCAATGCCTGGTTATTGCGATCGCTTTTAAAATAATCACCCCGGGTCAACAACGTTGAGACATTGGTCAACAGTGATTCCGGAGATGGATCGATCCCATTCACCATAATACCTGTTGAACTGGAAGCGGTGGAGGCCATGGCAGTAACCTGGATAGTAGCAGCCACAGCTTGCACCCCTGTCATTTTTTTGATGTCAGCAACCAGACTATCTGCATTATCAATATGCAACTGCATATCATGGTTCAATAAAAATCCCGGTTCGTTGATTTGCAGATGTCCCGTTTCGGTATGTATGCTGGAATAGATCTGTTGGTCGGACATGCCCTGCATAAAGGCATTAGAAAAAATTCCTCCCCACAAGCCAATAACTACCGCTGCGATTATAACAAGGCTCCTCGTTCTATTTCGCCATACATTTCTCCATGCTATTTGTATCAGCATCTTCTTATTGTTTTAATGTTTCAGCAATTGGAAACCGGTTGATAAACCATAAAGGATAAAAAGCGGAAAGAATCGCAATTCCCAAAACGGTGATACCCTGGTACCAAAAAATGGAAGGATCCAGTGAAGCAGGCATCAATGGTTCTATCCCAAATTGCTGATAGGCATCCGCTGCTGCACCAGTTAACAAAACAGGATGCTGATGAAAATAGATGAGCACAGGTAATATCAGGAGACTACCACTTATGATCCCCATCAATCCGATAAAAATAGTTTCGAGTAAAACAACCAGGGTCAATTTAAAGCGACGCATACCTACCGCAATCATGGACGCAAATTCTTTCTTCCGTTCCATCGTCATCATAAGGATGGTTCCGAAAACACCAAAAGCCACAACAATGTATAATATCCCAAGCATTATGATACCACCGGCATTATCCCCCTGTATTTCCTGTACCAGGGTTTTATTCATTGCAGGCCATTCCATCACTTCATATGTACTGTCCAGTTTTTTTTGCAGCAGATTTTTTGTTGCATCCATCTTGCCCGGTTGTTGCAGCATCAGGCTTATAGAGGTTAACTGTTCGGGAGCACCAAACAATGACTGTGCAGCAGGGAGTGCAAGAAATACAACCGTATTATTCAACTGCTCCATCGGGTAATGAAAAATTCCCTGGATAGCAAACTGACCCGCAGCAGTACTGCCATGATATCCCTGCCCTAATAAAACAAGTGTGTCGCCCAAATGCAACTGTAGATATTTGGCGAGTCCATCTCCTATCAAAATCCCTTGCTGCCCATTGTTTGTAAAATATTGCCCCTCGGTTATTTTTCCTGCAAAACCATTCATTTTATCTTCCAATACGGGATCAATACCTATTACTACCACTCCTTTGGTGCGAAGGCCTGAAGATGCCAGTGCAAAAGATTCCAGTCTTGGTATAGATAGGGAAATATTTTTATCCTGTTTAAAAATGGAAGTCAGCGAAGAATCATAGGCAAACGAGTTATTGATGGATTGATCAGCCCAATAACCTTTCGCGTGAACCTGTATATACCCGGTAGAAAAACGCACCGCATTGCCAATCATATTACCGTACGCGCCCTTCTGAAGGGAACGAATCGCAATTGCCAACACTACAGCCATCAGTACGGAAGCAAGGGTGATCATTGTCCTGCGCCGGTTGCGCCATAAATTTCTCCAGGCAAGTGTAATAAACTGTTTCATCTCAAAATGAATTCATTTTAGCTAAACAACATTCACCACTCAACGAATATTCTTCATATTCTGCTGAGAAAAGAAATCAGCATTCAGAGATATATTAAATTTCAGTTGCTGAAATTCAAGGACCGTATGTTTGCTTTTTTCTTTTACCGGTGTCATAACCAATTTAGCAGGCAGATCCCTGTCGTCAAAGTGGCGTATCTCCGACTGAACCTCCCGGTTCATTAGCTCACCATCTTCGTTATAAAACTCCGATTGCAGCATAAAATATTTATCCTTTGCAACCCACACAATGATCTTATCCCACACCACCGCAGCATTTGGTTTTGGCGTTAACTCAATTTTATAGCAGTCATACCCGCCAAAGGATTCAGTATCCAATAACTTATGAGTATAATCATCAACAATAGAATTTGCCTTAACGAGATCGTTATTGGTAAAATCTGAACCCATCCAGTTTTGTCCCATCATAGAAGGGGGTATCCGTATGATGCGGCTGATCGTGGGCATCCAGTTCCACATTTCATTATTTCGCTTTAAGAATACCTGGCCTTTATCCTGGGCAGGATCTGTTATCAGGATCATATAATAATCATTTCCCAGCGACCATGTTTTCATACTCACTTTTCTGGACCAGGTTGGACGAACGATAGTCATTGTAGCCGTGCTTTCACTGGAACGGCCCATCATCAGGTCGTTTGCCTTACGGACAATTGCTGTTGCATCTGTTTGTGCGAAGGTTTTGCTGAATGAAAAAAGGATGCATAAGAGCGATATAAAAACTAAATTTTTCATTAAGTCGTTTTTTAATAGTTGGTTATAATCATGCAAATTTTTTAACGATCATTTTCAATACGTCCTCCAGGGGATATTCGCCCTGCAGCACCAAGAGGTCAAACATCAATCCATCCAGGATTGCACCAAATAATAATGCTTCGGCCATAGGATCTTTGGATTTTTTATTTTGAAAATAGACCAGGTACACATTAAGATATTGTTGCAAAAACTGCGTAGCTTCTTTTTTGAATTTTGCTGCCAGGTTGGGCTGTAAAGCCAGCATGGTATACAATCGCCAGAAGTCAGGTTCCTGTAAAAAATGATCGACAATGTGGCGAAGGTTTTCTTCAAATGCCTTTTTTGTATTTACTTCTTTGAAGGTTTTTTCTTCCAGGTATGACGCTGCTTTTTGTAAACCCAAATGGATCAGTTCTTCCACCAGTTTTTCTTTACTCTCGTAATAAGAATACAACAACCCTTTTGCGATGCCGGCTTCTTTGGCAATCATATTAATTGTAGCTCCGTTGTAACCATGTACTGCAAATACTTTGAGCGCTGCTTCAAGTATTTGTTGCTTTTTATTTTCCTTTAATTGAAATAATTGATCGGATGTTCTGGGAGACATATTTTTTGACTGAACGTTCGGTCAAAATTAAAATAATCATTTGAATTATCAAATTTTTTTTGTTTTTAAAAATCAGTAGATAAAAAATATTGCATTTTCAATCCTCGGTGGAAAGGAAAATCACTACTTAGATAGTACGAATGTTATGGATCTGTTCTATTTGCCGATACAAAACTTGCTAAATATATAATCAAGCGTATCCTCGTTGGTGATCTCCCCTGTAATTTCGCCTAAGTAGTGAAGGCACCTTCGGATATCGAGCGACAATAAATCGCCGGAAATTTTATCATCAATCCCCCTCCTTATTTCTTTCAATGAAGTCATTACCTCGGTTAAGACACCATAATGCCGGGCGTTCGTTACGATAATATTTTCCGTGAGCATTTTGCTTCCGGTGGCCGTTGCAAATAATTTTTCCTTGAGTTCCTCTATTCCGGTTTTCATTTTCGCTGAAATAAAAGTGCTATCGGTTAAAAACACTTTTTGTTCATGAAGAAAACTATCGTCGGCATCATCAATTTTATTTGCTACGGCTATTACATTATTGTTCTGCTTTTTTATATCACTTATCGTCAGAGAAAATTCTTCTTCTGCCGCGTTATTAATATCATATAAGTACAGAACTACATCTGCTTCTTTTATTTTTTCTTTACTTTTTAAAACGCCCATGTTTTCTATAATATCTGCTGAATGCTCCCTTATTCCGGCGGTATCAATGAGCCGGAATAAAATTCCATTAATGTTGATAATCTCTTCGATGGTGTCCCTTGTGGTTCCGGCAATCTCACTCACAATTGCCCTATTGTCGTTTAACAGTGTATTCAATAATGTCGACTTGCCCGCATTTGGGCTGCCTATTATAGCTACGCTTACGCCATTCTTTATTACATTGCCCAATTGAAAAGATTGAAGAAGCTTACCAACAGTGTTTTCCAACTCATTTAAAAGATCATTAAATTTTTGCCGATCGGCAAATTCAACATCCTCTTCACTAAAGTCAAGCTCAAGCTCGATCAACGCTGAAAATTGTATTAGGCGCTCTCTGAGCTCTTTCAAAATTTTTGAAAAACCTCCTCTCATATTTTTCAAAGCCGCATTCTGAGATGCTGAGGTATTGCTTTCAATAAGGTCTGCGACTGCCTCGGCCTCAGTAAGGTCAAGCTTGCCATTAAGAAAGGCCCTTTGGGTAAATTCGCCTGCCCTTGCAAGCCGTGCTCCCTTGCTTATTATCGCATTTAATACTTTTTGCTGCACATAAGGCGAGCCATGACAGCTTATTTCAATAACGTCTTCCCCGGTATAAGAAGATGGGCTTTTAAAAATTGAAATAACAACCTCGTCGAGCGTTTCATCACCATCTTTTATAAAACCTACGTGAAGCGTATTAGCGGGCTGATCAGATAGTTTTTTAGAAGGAAAAAGCTTATTGACAATTTCAAATGCGTTTTCGCCGCTTACCCGCAATACGCCGATCGCCCCTATACCTGGAGGAGTAGCAATGGCTGCTATTGTATCACCCCATCCTGAAAGTTTACCGTGCATATGTAAAGATATAGTTCAAATAAGTTTTTACGATTGACTTTGCATCAAATAAAAAAAGAGATGCGATTGCATCTCTTAAAATATTTTATCAAAATAAATAAAATTATTGATCAGGATTAGTCAACGTAACGGGTTGTAAACGATAGGCATTTACATAACGGCCATTTTGTTGAGCAGGTGTCCAGTTCGGTCCTTTTCTGATTGCATTAGTAGCTACTTCTGCAAGCTTGGTACCCTTCATAGTAGTGGCTTCCACCTGGCTCACTTTACCTGTCTTGTCCACAATGAATTTTACCACACAAGTTCCGAAATCTGATTCCGTAAATTCGTCCGCATTAGATTGTATTGCCCGTGTTACATACTTGGTCCAGGCAGACGCTCCACCGGGAAACGAAGCTTCGATTTCAACCTTTGTAAAAACTTTATCTTCATCTTCTTTCTTCTCAACAGGTGCTGCCACTATCTGGGTTCCCTTGTCCTCAACAGGAGGAGCAACAATTCCGAGATCTTTGGTTCCTTCCACAGTTTTTACATCCACTTTCGCTTCCTCAATTTGCTTTACTTCCGGTGGCGGCTTTATTACTTCTTCATCTTTTACCACTTTTGGAGGGGTGAAGTGCAATAGTTGCTATAGGTGGCGGTGGCGGCAACTTTGGCGGTGGCGGTGGCGGTGGCGGTGGCGGTTCATTTGGCTGAACTTGTTCCAACGTAAGATCCTTCACTTTCATTTCTACCAGCATCATCTTTAGAAGACATACTTTTTGCAATAACGGATCCTATGAAAATTATCGCAATAATTATGACTGTGCTAATAAGAGCGATTGTAAGGCGCCTGTTATAGGTTTTTCTTAAATCGTATGCACCGTATTCTTTATTTCTTCCTTCGAAGAGAATATCAAGTAAATCTGCCTTCAAAAATTGATTAGCTTCCATGTTTTGCTTTTTTTATTAGATACACGAATGTAACTTTTCCATAAAATTATTGAACTCCACCCGCCTGTTCGGTTGCCTGAATTTTGCTATATTCATCAGGGGTTGGATCTATCATTCCGTATCTCCCTACGTCGTTTATACTCATTTCATCGAGTATATCAATTGCGTTTTTGTAAGTAGCATCTTTATCAGGCTTAATAATCACGTAAAAATCATCGTGAGGCGTCGCTTTCTTTTTATCGAGAATTATTTTTCTTACATCTTTATAATTGGTAGTCTCCATAGTTGCAGGATCACTACCAAAATAATAATAAATTACATTTCCTTTACCAAGCATCAGCGTAAGAGACCCTGATTCTTTTACTTTATTTTCCTCATCAGGCTTATCAGTATCCTTAGGCATTGCCAGGTTCATAGATGTAGGCTGAGACATGGTAGTCGTGAATATGAAAAAAGTTATCAGCAAAAATCCAAGATCCACCATTGGGGTAAGGTCAACCCTAGTGGATAACTTCTTTCCTTTCTTTAACTCCAGGCCCTTTCTTGTGGCCACCACCACTTTTTACTTCCATTTCTGCCATAGTAGTATAATTTTAATTTTTTTATAAATATTTACCTAATGTTACAGTGCCATTCTACCCTGTTCGTCTCATATTCTTCTTGTACAACTCGCTTCCCTCAGGAACATCTTCGGCATTTGTGACCAAGATTGTACTTGTAAATATCATTTTTCTTAAAAGCCTCAATCACGCTTTTAAAAGCGGGATACTTTGAGGAATTATCCCCTTTTATATAAAAATTAATTTTCTTACCCTGATTTGCCTGAACAGCAGCACTTATCCATGCTTGCAATTCATTATTAGTGCTATCAGTGGGAATCCCGGTGAGTTTCGTTGCTTTTATTTGCTCCGCAGTCAGCCGATCAAATTGATTTAGCTGGCTTATAGGAACGCCTACGAAAGTGGCCTGTTCAAAATATTTAATATCATCGGGCGTAAAATTTATATTTCTTTCCTTTGCCCAATTCCTCCAGAACATCTTTTCTCATTTCATCGCTCATGTCTATAAAAACTTTACCATCCTTATCAATTGAAACTTTAAAAGCATCCTTATCCGAAGCAACTTTTGTAGAAACTGAACTCGGAGGTGTTACCTCTATAGCTTCTTCAGGTTTAAACTTGGTGGTTAATATAAAGAATGATAGTAAAAGAAATGCGACATCACACATCGCAGTCATATCAACAAAAGTGCTCCCGCGCTTTATTTTGGCTCTACCCATTTTTTTATTTTTTAAGATTACAATTTATTAGATTCAGAAATCTAATATTTCCACAAAAAAAATTACTTATATAAAGAGGCAAAGCTTTGTGTTAATGTAAAACCACTTTCATCGATACCGTAAGTAATTCCATCGATCTTAGTTGTGAAAATATTGTAAGAAATGATAGCGAATGCAGATGTACCAATACCAAGTGCTGTATTATACAATGCTTCGGCAATACCTTTTGAAAGTTCCCTTGCCGCTGCACCACCACCTGATTCACCCAGATTACTAAATGCACGTATCATTCCTACCACAGTTCCTAACAATCCTATCAAAGTTGAAACTGATGCCAACGTGGAAAGAAATACGAGATTTTTTTCAAGCATCGGCAATTCCAATGCGGTTGCCTCTTCTACTTCTTTTTGTATTGCCAGCACTTTTTGTTCCGTGTCGAGTTCTGTATCTGTAATCATTGCCTTGTATTTACGAAGGCCTGCTTTCATTACATTTCCCACAGATCCTTTTTGCCTGTCACACTCTGCTATAGCTGCATCAACTTTTTTATCGGCCAGGTAAAATTGCACCTTCCTTATAAAATCTGCATTAGAACCTTTACCACCGGCTCTTGCAACTGTTAACCATCTTTCAATTACAAATGTGAACACAATTAGGAAACAGCCGATTAGAACAGGCACAATTATTCCACCCTCGTACATCCTTGCAAGGTCTCCTTTTGGTCCCACATGTGTTGGCCAGAAACCTCCGTTTTTATCCGGTGCAGTGAAATTGCTATCGGCACCAATAACAAATCGCCAAATAACATAGCCCATGATAATACAAATTATAGGAGCGAGCAAAGAAACAAGATTGTTTGATTTTCGCGCCTGCACCGAAGTGGTTGCTTTTACTGTAGAGTTTGCAGTTGCATTAGATTCTGCCATAACGATAGGTTTTTTAAATGTTTAAGATGAAGATGAATTTGATTAAATATTTTACAAGCACAATTCTAACGAAAAAAAATCTTATAAAACCCTTTCAGTTCAAAAAATTTTTATAGCGTGAGGCACAAGTTAAGAAATTTATCGAATGTTAATATTGCGAATATCAATTTTTGTCGATAATGAAGCTGTGTCGCCACGCGATTATAATCGAATTCGCACATTGAAAAGATAGTGCAAGTTTTGCTAATTGAAAATTTTTTTGATGAAAATTTTGAGAGTCTCAGTGAGAAATTTTGAGACTGAAAAAGATAAATGTTACTCATAGCGAAGTGCCACAATAGGGTCCAAACGGGCAGCTTTCACTGCCGGATAAAGACCGGCAAAAAGGCCCACCGCCGAACAAACAACTATGCCTGTAACTACCCAGCCCCAAGGCACTACGAAACCTGTACTGAGAAACATTCCAACGATGTTGCCGACCAATACTCCCAGAATAATTCCGAAGATTGCCCCTAAAAGGCTTATAAGCACTGACTCAAAAAGAAACTGGGTACGTATACTCTTCCTGGTTCCACCTATAGCCTTAATCAGTCCTATCTCGCGGGTACGTTCATTTACTGCGACCAACATAATATTCATCAGGCCAATTGCGGCGCCAATTAAAGTTATTAACCCAATAAAAGCAGCAGCAGTTGTTATGGCACCGAGGCTGTTCATAAACACTTCAGCAAGGCTATCACTTTTATCAATATAAAAATTATTTTCTTCGTCGATTGCCACTTTTCTTATTGGTCTAAAAGTTCCTTTTGCTTCACCTATAGCAGCCTCAATATCATTAAGATCATTTACAGTAACGCCTATATCAAAAGAAGTTCCGTCTGTTGGAAACAACCGACGGATATTATTATAAGTTGTGATCACAACATTATCAGCATTTAATAAGGCACTGGATCCTTTGTCCTTCAATACGCCAATAACCCGGTAACTAATGCCTGCTACCTTTATTATTTTATCTACCGCCCGTAAAGTATTATCGCCATAAAGCTTTTTTGCAACTCCATTTCCGAGAATGCAAATACTCCTGCCGCTCTGCACATCAATGGTATTAAAATTCCTACCTGCAGAAAGTGTGTAGCCGCTTTGAAGGAGATAATTTTCGTCCCCACCCCTCATGGCAACGTTAGGATTCGTTTTTACCGTTTCATTACTTACGACCACATTGCCGGGGCCTCGTATTGATATACTTACTCTTGCCGGGAAATTATATCGTTCTTTAAAAAGCTTTGCCTCCTGGTAAGTAAATATTTTGCCGGTGTTCGATTTTTTTTGTTTTAAGGAACTTACATTTGTCTTTTTTACATCATTCCTTCTTCCTATATGCACTTCCCTGTCCCTGAACCTTAAAGCAAAACCATTAGCCCCCATTGTTGCAAAATTTTCTGCAAGGCTTTGATTCATTGAAGCAATAGCTGTGATAATACCTATCAGCGCCATGATACCAAAGGCAATGATGGCGACCGTGATACCAGTACGCAGTTTGTTGCTTTTGATAGTACGAAAAGCGAGAGAAAAGGAATCGGCAAATTGCATTTATGGCTAAAGAATTTATTTGAAAAAAAACAATGCGTATAAAGGTACTATTTCGAAATAATTATTCTATGCCATTCCTGTATTATCTCTATTCAGAGCATAAAAAAATTGTGCGCCACCATTTGTAGCCGGGCCGTGAAACTAATAATACATCCAATCAATAACCAATCCTGGAAGAATTCCCAATATGATGATGATCGCCGAAGTAAGGATAAGTAAAAACTTAAAAGCTGGCGTAACATTTATCTGGTTATCTGTATCTCTGAAGGTTCTTTAAAATACATTGCCTGGATTACCCTGAAATAATAATACGCACTTATTGCCGCACAGATTACTGCAAAAATTACAAGCCATAGCTGATGGCCGTTTCTGAGAGCTGCCAGCAACATATAAAATTTTGCTGTAAAGCCTGCAGTAAGCGGAATACCTGTAAGTGATAATAAAAATATAGTTGCGCTGAATGCCAGGACCGGCTGTAATTTCCCAAGCCCATTAAACCCCTCAATGGTATAGTCATTCATTTTTATAAGAACAGCGAAAAGGCCAATAGAAGCAACACTATAGGCCGCAGCATATAATAATAGACCCTCCTTTGCAGTATCATTAAGAGCAAAAAGTGCAAACATCATAAATCCTGCCTGCGCTATGCTTGAGTAGGCAAGCATTCTTTTTACACTCTGCTGAAAAACAGCAGTAAGATTACCAATAAGCAAAGTGGCTGCTGTAATTATTACAATCAGCATTTGCCACTGCTGTTGCATATTTCCAAAAGAATACCGGAAAAGCCTGATGAAAGCAATGAAGCCAGCAATTTTTACAATAGTAGCCATGAAGGATGTGAAAACTGTGGGTGCACCGTCATAAACATCCGGTGTCCAGAAATGAAAGGGTGCCGCAGAAACTTTAAATGACATTGCAACCATTAGTAAAACGAGACCGGCCCCTATCATTACGGGAAGCTTACCTGTACCCAATTCTATGGAATCTATGAAAAAAGAACCGAGCGTATTTCCTCCATATATCAATGCAATGCCCATGAGCATAATACCTGTGGAAAATGCCCCCATCAAAAAATATTTTAAAGAAGCCTCATTGCTTTTCAAATTACGTTTGTCGCTTCCCGTGAGAATATATAAGGGAATCGACATGATCTCTATTCCCAGGAAAAGTAATAACAGTGTATTGAATGATGAGGAAATAGCAACCCCGCATAAGACAAAAAATATCAGGGCAAAATATTCTGAAACATTGTTTCCAACTTTCTCTATATCTCTTCCATTTAAAAGAAAGTATAGCAATGTGCATGAAAAGGCAATAGTATTAAAATGAAGGCCGAAATTATCAAACTTCAGCATTCCTTTAGTGTCTATATTAAAAAAATGAGTGCCGGTAAATTCCAACACATTCGCCAATAAAATAATAATAATTCCTGCAATAGCCCAATACTTTGGAGTAGTACTTTTTTTAAAAAATACCCCGCCAAACATCATAATAACTCCCCAAATTGCAGATAATATAATTGCGCTCATAATTTTATTCTATTACCTTTTTTATCCCTTTATTGCTACACTCTTATTTTATTCTTTGCAAAATATCAGTAACCGTATCCTGTGTTAAATGCAATATAGGTTGCGGATAAATACCCAGTACAAGAATAGTTATCACTATAACCGACAGAACAATTTTTTGCCTTATATCTATTGGCTGTACATTCTCTGTTACAGCATTCGATGCACCAAAGAATACTTTTTGAACCATGTTAAGCATGTATACCGCGGACAATATTATCCCGATACATGCAAATACCGCGTACCATTTATTAAACTGAAATAAGCCATTAAACATTAAAAACTCACTTACAAAAGCATTAGTGAGCGGAAGCGCAATATTTGCCAAAACAATTACAACAAAAAATATTGCAAGCGAAGGAGACTTAGCTGCAAGGCCACCTAGTTCCGATATCTTTCTAATGCCGGTTTTCTTATTGACAATATCCACAACTATCCACAAGGCAATAATATTAATACCGTGATTGAACATTTCAAGCATTACACCGTGTAATCCAGAAGCATTTTGTGAAAAAATTGCGGCTCCCATAAGACCTATGTGCGCAATGGATGACCAGGCAACCAATCTTTTAAGGTCGGTCTGAACAAGCGCAATACAACTCGCATAGATAATTCCTGTTACGGAAAGAATAATAGCTACGTTATCAAATTTATGAACAGCCAATGGGAATAGAGGCAATAGCCATCTTATCATAGCAAAAACTCCCATCTTAACCATGATGCCACTCATCACCATTACGGTAGGATACGGCGCTTGCTCATAAACATCCGGTTGCCAGGTATGAAAGGGGAATATGGGCATTTTTATAGCGAATGCCAAAAAGAACAAACAGAATAAACCCGATTGCCTGTTGGGCGAAAGTGCTGTATTGTAAAATGCTCTCAAAGAAAATGAATGATCGGATAAGGGAGACAATGATGGTGTATGCAGGTATAAATAAATGATACCGATAAGCATAAGCAAAGAGCCGGCGAACGTATAGATAAAAAATTTAAAGGTTGCCTGGATTCTCTTTTCACCTCCCCATTTGCTGCATAGAAAATAAACCGGAATCAAAGCAAGTTCCCAGAAAAAATAAAAGACTAATGCATCCATGGCAACAAACACGCCCATTAGCCCGGCCTGTGATAAGAGCATAAGACCATAGAACGCATTAGCATTTTTAAATTGACTTTTATAGGTGGCTGCAAAAATAAGCGGTAATGTAAATGCAGTAAGGAATGTAAGCATATAGCCCATACCATCGAGACCTACATAAAAAGAAGAGCCCAGGTATGGCAACCATATATAGCTTACATTATTGTAATTGAAATATTCAGCATGGCCGGCAACATCGGTGTAAAATAAACTGGTGATTGATATGGCCAGGGTAATCAATGAAGAAACTAATGCGAAAGCTTTTACGGACGATTCTTTCCTGATAAAAAATGCAATAACCCCTGTCAGCAAAGGTATCCAAAGCAATAATTCAGGAAACGTGTAATAAGTACCCAGCATTAAATTTATTTTGTAAACATTTGAATTATGAATAACACCAGCATTCCAATCACCATAAGAAAAATATAAGTACCGGCCTGGCCGCTTTGTAATAATCTTATCTGCCTGCTGCTATAATTTATACTTTTTCCCACGCCATTCACTATACCATCAATGCCAGATTTATCAATAACATTACTAAGAACTGCCGACAAAGATTTTATTGGTTTTACAATGATTGAGTCATAAAATTCATCTATGTAAAATTTATTTTGAATAGCTTTTGCAAAACCGGTTGCCACTTTTTCTCCTGAAAAGTTTTTGTATTTATTCCATGCCCAAAAACATACGCCAATTATTAAAATAACTGATACGGCTAATAAAATTATTTCCGTTTGCTCAGCTACTGGATGAGCAATGAGTATTTTATTAGAATGTTCAAAAATTGGGGCAAGGAACTCGCCTAATTTATGACCGTTTTTCACGAACAACTCAGGGATACCTACAAAGCCTCCAATAGTAGAAAGAATGGCAAGTGTTATTAGTGGAAAAGTGATGCCAGCAGGACTTTCATGTACGTGATGCAATTGTTCTTCTGTTCCCCTGAATTTTCCTGCAAACGTAAGAGCCAGCAAACGAAACATATAAAATGCAGTGAGTAATGCGCCACCTAATCCAATAATATATAAGACCGGGTTGCTCGCAAATGCAGCGGCTAAAATTTCATCTTTTGAAAAGAAACCTGCAAACGGCGGAATGCCCGAGATTGCCAGGCAGGCAATAAAAAATGTGATATAAGTGATGCGCATCTTTTTCCCAAGTCCGCCCATTTTGTTGATATCCTGCTCGCCGCCCATTGCATGTATAACGGAGCCTGCCCCAAGAAAAAGAAGTGCCTTAAAAAATGCATGGGTCATAACATGGAAAACCGCACCGGTATAAGCTCCAACGCCTAACCCCAGGAACATATAGCCCAATTGGCTAACCGTAGAATAAGCCAATACTTTTTTAATATCATTTTGCTTTAAAGCAATTACAGCAGCGAATATTGCAGTAGCAAGTCCGACAATTGCAACAACATTCATGGTTGCCGGAGCTAATGAATACATAATATTGCTTCTTGCGATCATGTAAATACCAGCGGTAACCATAGTGGCCGCATGTATCAATGCAGAAACGGGAGTCGGGCCTGCCATCGCATCGGGAAGCCAGGTATATAACGGTATTTGGGCGCTTTTACCGGTAGCCCCTACAAAAAGAAGTAAAGTAATGCCGGTAAGCACGGGTGTATTTGATTTGATCGCTGTTATTATACCATCCTGGGAATTGAAAAGCTCATGATAAGAGACCGTTCCATACGAGGAGAGCATCCAAAATATTCCAAGCAAAAATCCCACGTCACCGATGCGGTTCATGATAAATGCCTTTTTCGCAGCGTTGTTGTAATCATTGTTTTTAAACCAAAAGCCAATTAGTAAATAGGAACAGAGACCAACGCCTTCCCAACCAATAAACATCACCACATAGTTCCCTCCCATTACTAGAAGTAACATAGAAAACACAAATAAATTCAGGTAAGAAAAATACCTGCCGTAACCAGATTGGGATTCCTCATGCATATAAGAAGCAGAATATACATGAATGAGAAAACCAACACCGGTGATAATGAGAAGAAATAATGAAGTAAGCTGATCAATTTGAAATTCAAACGGGATATGAATTTTTTCCAGGTTAATGAAAGAAAAATAACTAATGTCTTGCGGAGTAAATCCCTCCTTTGAAGCTTGCAGAAAAACAAGAACGCTCAGGCAAAAGGATAGAAAAATAACGCCACTTCCAATAAAGCCAATCACACTTTTTGAAATACTCTTTCGCCCAAGACCATTAATTAGAAACCCTATAAACGGAAGTAACGGTATCCAGTAAACCAGGTTAAATATATTTTCCATAATTAAAGCCGCAAGATTATGATAAGAGATTACAACTTGTTCGTCCCTTGTTATATCAGTTTTTAAGCCTGTTCAAAAAATTTATATCAATTGAATGCGTATTTCTATACATCATAACAATAATTGCCAAACCAACACTTACTTCAGCAGCCGCTACAATCATTATAAAAAAAACAAAAAGTTGTGCATTGGTAGCAACGGACGGATCTGTAATCCCCACGCCAGCCATGTGCATTTTAGAAAAAGCCACTAATAACAAATTCACGGAATTCAGCATCAATTCTATGCACATAAAAATGATTATAGAGTTGCGTCTTGTAAGGGCACCAATAATTCCGATGCAAAAAAGCGCGACAGACAAAATTATGTACCAACCAGTTTCCATTCTTATAATTTTACATATAATCCCATACCTGCTATGTTCGATGCAGGCGCAATTGAAAATATATCTCTTATTTTTTTTGCAGCAATACCATTGAAAATATCAACTGCTTTATATGAAGCTCCCTTAGTGAGCAATTTTACTATTACACCGGAACCAACAGCCCCAATCCCCGAATACAACGCACCTGTATAGTCATTGCTCCTTACAGAATTACTTACTTTACTTACGATTGCATACGCAATAACCGCTGTGCCCGTATAAGCTGCAACCTTATAAATAATCCTCCCGGTCTTGAAAGTGTTAAAAAGCTTATTCACGGTTTCATTCTTCTTAAGTCCTAAAATTTCAGCAACCTTATTTATTTTCTGAATAGGAGTATTGCCCAGGAAAAATTTGGGCGAAAACCCTTTGTCAACTTTCATCACTTTTCCTATAATATCATTAAGATCAATATTATTAAGATCGATTTGCGCAGACGGATGTTTTTGCAAAAAATAATCCTGCACACAGTAATACTATGATCGTAAAATTGCTTTTCATTTATGACAGATTTAATTTGTTCTTTTTTACCAATCACAACTGCACCTATCATTGCACTTAAGAATAGAACACTGCTTATTTCGAATGGAATTAAATAATCTTTAAATAACGCCATCCCAAGATCTTTTATAAGGCCGACTGAAGTTCCTCCTTGTAAGACGACTTTGTTCGATGTTGAACTCGAAATCGCAGCGATAATCACAATCATCAGGCAAAGGCCAGCTATGATCCCTGCCATTTTCAGGTAAATATTTTTTGGCGGTTCTGCTTCCGCATTAAGATTCATTAGCATTATGACAAAAAGGAAGAGCACCATAATCGCCCCGGCATACACAATTATATTTACTATCGCAAGAAACTGGGCATTCATTAAAACATAATGCCCGGAGATTGCAAAAGAAGACAACAATAAGCCACAAGCACACTGTACACGGGATTCTTACTCGATACTACACCAATTGCCGCAACAATGGCCAGCACAGATAAAAACCAAAATAAAATTTGTGTAATGGGCATTAAGAGTTTTAGGAGTTTGAGTTTGTCTTAATATTAAAAGTTAAATACCAAAAAGTTAAATACTTATTCGAAATTTTAATGTTCGTTGCCATGGCCCTGCGGTTGCGTAGCCCTGTTACCACGAGCTCTCGCAAATGCTTCCGGATTTTCTTTCGGATGCGGAATTAGTAAATCCTTTTTACCATAAATAAATCCTTTGCGCTGATAATTTGCAGGGGCAAATGTTTCGCTTAAATAAACAGCGTCCTTGGGGCAAGCTTCTTCACACAGCCCACAAAATATGCAACGCAACATATTTATCTCATATTTTGCTGCATATTTTTCTTCACGATATAAATGTTCTTCGCCTGGCTTGCGTTCGGCCGCTTCCATGGTAATTGCTTCGGCCGGGCATGCTACCGCACATAAGCCGCACGCGGTACAATTTTCACGCCCTTCTTCATCCCTGTTTAATATTTGCAATCCTCTGAACACCGGGCTGAACGGTCTTTTTTGTTCAGGATAATTAATGGTAGGTTTCTTTTTAAAAATATGACTGAATGTGATAAGCATACCCTTAAATATTGCAGGCAAATACATGCGCTCCCATATCGTCATTGGTTTTCTTGAAACCGGTTTCACTCTATTTGTTAGTGCTTGCATTATATTGATTAGATCGTATTTAATAAAATTCGTGCGGCAAAAATATTATTATGTTTTAGAAATGCCAGTGATTTTGTTTTAATAAAATTAATGCCCCGGTTACCAGCATATTTAAAAGCGCTAATGGCAATAAAATTTTCCAGCCAAGATTCATTAACTGATCATACCTGAATCTGGGAATAGTCCATCTTACCCACATGAACAAAAATATGAAGCAGACAATTTTTGCAAAGAAACAAGCCCCCTTGAAAACTGCCATCAAATTCACTCCAACTTTATCAATTGCAGTAAGATCATTTACGAAAGGAATATCGTAACCTCCAAAAAATAAACTCACCATCACCGCGCTGCTCAAAAACATATTGATGTATTCAGCAAATAAATAGAAGCCAAGCTTCATCGATGAATATTCCGTGTGATAACCTCCCACTAATTCATTTTCTGCTTCCGCGAGATCAAAGGGTGTACGGTTCGTTTCAGCAAAAGCGCAGATAAGAAATATCAAAAATCCTAAAGGTTGTTTTAAAATATTCCACCAATGATCCGTTTGTTGCTCCACCATTTCTTTAAGGCTAAGCGTCCCCGTTACCATCAGCAAAGCAATGATGGAAATACCCATCGCCAGTTCATAACTAATAATTTGTGAAGCGGCACGCATAGCACCCATCAAAGAAAATTTATTATTGCTTGCCCATCCCCCAATCATAATCCCATACACACCTAAGCTCACTACTCCAAAAACGTATAAAATTCCAATGTTTACATCAGCGATTTGCAATGAAATATCTCGATCGAAAATATGGATCTTATTCCCCCAAGGCACGACAGCGCCGACCATCATAGCAGTCAGCATTGCCAGGCATGGGCCAAGTATGAATAAAAATTTGGATGAAAATTTGGGAATGATCTCCTCCTTAAAAAATAATTTCAACCCATCTGCCAGGGGTTGAAATATCCCACCGGGGCCGGCCCGGTTTGGCCCTCTTCTGTCCTGGAGGATTGCAGCTACTTTACGTTCCGCATAAGTTGAATACATGGCTACGATTAAAGATCCGCTAACCACAGCAACAATCAGAATTAATTTTTCAGTAAAAACAGCCCAGTCGATGGCTAAAAATGTATGAGTAATTGGCATGCTTTAATTCTGATTTTTAGGCAAATGCTTGTGATCGTTCACTAAATGATTTTCCATATCTGCTTCTGCAATATCTTTTGCTTCATTATGATCGATAAAGGTAGTTGATGTTGCAGGACCAGGTATTTTACTCAGATCAATGCCTGGCATATTCACTTCACTTTGTTCGTGAATATCTAACAGCAGCAAAGGTTTCCGTCCATTCAAAACTTTGTTTAATGGATCTGCTGGCTGCACTTTCACTTCATAATGGTTTGCCGAAATAACCGATTGCCGATTGATTTTTGTCGGATGTTCAATAACCCAATCTGATGTTCTCTTTTTATCAAACCTGCAAGTGTTACAAATCCAACCGGGCTTTCCATCTTCCAAAGTTTGCACTTCACCCCATTCATCTTTTCTTGCAGTAACGCGATACACTTCATCACCACGATTCCACAAGGTTACTTTTCCGCAACACTTATCGCAATCACGGTGTGCATCCATCGGTTTTAAAAACCAGACACGATTTTTAAATCTAAAAGTACGATCAGTAAGCGCACCAACCGGGCAAACGTCAATCATGTTTCCACTGAAATCATTTTCGATTGCTTTTGAAATATAAGTTGAAATATCGGAATGATCGCCCCTGTCTAATATGCCATGAACCCGATTATTGGTTAATTGATCTGCAACGTATACACAGCGGTAACAAAGAATGCATCTCGTCATATGCAATTGAATATACGGACCTATATCTTCTCTTACGAAAGTGCGTCTCTTAAATTCATAACGGGTTTGAATAGCGCCATGTTCATAGCCGAGATCCTGCAATGAACATTCACCTGCCTGGTCGCAAATGGGACAGTCGAGCGGATGGTTAATCAATAAAAATTCAACTACACCTTTTCTTGCATCTAAAACTTTTTCGCTGGTAATATTTTTTACTACCATTCCATCCATCACATTGGTACGGCATGATGCCAGCAACTTAGGCATCGGCCGTGGGTCTGCAGTTGAGCCTGAAGCAACCTCAACCAAACACGTTCTGCATTTACCACCGCTTCCTTCAAGCTTGCTGTAGTAACACATTGCCGGTGGAGCAACTTCGCCACCTATCATTCGCGCAGCATTTAGAATTGTTGTTCCTTGGGGAACGTCAATGGTAATGTTATCGATTGTTACTTTAAATAATTTTTGTTCTTCAGCCATTATTAATTTTCTTATCTGTATTTGACGAAGTTCCTATGCCGTTACCGCTACTTCCAAAGGATTAGCATAATGTGCCAACCCATAATTTCTTTTTAAACATTCTTCGGGATTTAATACGTGCCACTCAAACTCATCTCTAAAATGCCTTATTGCTGCTGCTACAGGCCATGCCGCAGCGTCCCCGAGCGGGCAAATAGTATTCCCTTCAATTTTTCTTTGTATGTCCCAAAGCAAATCTATATCCTTCATCTCGCCTTTTCCGTTTTCAATTTTATTCAGAATCTTTTCCATCCACCCGGTGCCTTCACGGCAGGGCGAACATTGGCCACAACTTTCATGATGATAAAATCTCGCAAGGGTCATGGTATTGCGAACCACGCACTGATCTTCATCCAGAACAATAAACCCGCCGGAGCCCATCATACTTCCTGTGGCAAAGCCACCATCGGAAAGGCTTTCGTAATTCATCATTCTTGTTTCGCCCTTCGCTGTCTTTAATAAAAGATTTGCTGGTAAAATCGGTACAGAAGACCCCCCAGGTATGCACGCCTTTAGTCTTTTGCCATTTGGAATACCTCCGCAATATTCGTCACTATAAATAAATTCTTCAACGGAGATGGTCATATCGATTTCGTAAACGCCTTGCTTATTAATATTGCCACAGGCAGAAATTAATTTTGTTCCGGTTGATCTCCCTACACCGATTTTTGAATATGCCTCTCCGCCCATATTTATAATGGGGACGATCGCGGCTATCGTTTCCACATTATTTACAACGGTTGGGCAACCCCAAACTCCTTTTACCGCAGGGAACGGCGGTTTAATTCTTGGTAAGCCCCGTTTGCCTTCGAGGCTTTCTAACAGCGCCGTTTCTTCGCCGCATATATAGGCGCCTGCCCCACGATGCAAATACAGCTCGCAATCAAATCCACTTCCTAAAATATTTTTTCCCAGGAATCCATTTTGTTTTGCCTCGTTAATTGCCACCTGAAGAATATCTGTAACCCAATCATATTCTCCCCGTATGTAGATGTAAGAAACATTACTACCCAAAGCGAATGACGAGACAATCATTCCTTCAATAAGTAAATGCGGAATAAACTCCATCAGGTATCTGTCTTTGAAAGTGCCAGGTTCACTTTCATCTGCGTTGCAAACGAAGTACCTGGCAACACCTTCAGGTTTTGCAAGAAAACTCCACTTCATACCAGTAGGGAAACCTGCGCCACCACGCCCTCTCAGTCCGCTTTTTTTTACTTCTTCCACAATATCATTTTGCTGCATTTGCAGTGCCTTCTCAACACTTTTATAACCGCCTTCACGGCGATAAACATCAAAAGTATTTATGCCTTCAATATGTGCCTTTTCTAAAAGTAATTTCTGGCTCATCTATTATCTTATAAATTTTTTATTATGATTTCTTCTCACAATTAAACATCCAATGTATTCCATATTTATCAGTAAGCATTCCAAATCTTGCACCCCAAAACTGATCCTGTAAAGGCATTGTTATTTTTCCACCTTCTGCCATTTTTGGAAATACCTTTTCCAATTGATCGAGGGTATCACAGTCAATGGACAAACTAATCATGCTCCCCGCCTCAGCTTCATGCTCGCCCATCATATCTGAAAACATAATTAATGTATCGCCAAATTGTAGCCTTGCGTGCATTATTTTATCTTTCAATTCATCTGCCGTTTCCATCGGCGATTCACCATATCTTCCTAATTGCAAAATTTCTCCGTCAAACACTTCTTTATAAAAATTAATTGCTTCCTCACAATTACCATTAAATCCTAAATATGGAACAAGTTTCATAATTGAATTTTTAATTATTTGCGGCAGCAGTTGCTGTACATTCTTCTATTAACTTATCAATTTTTTCTTTTGTAAGGTGTTCGCGATACGTTTTGCCCAATTGCATCATAGGCGCATAGCCGCACGCTCCCAGGCACTCAACTACTTTTAATGTAAATAATCCATCACTGGTCGTTTCACCGATTCCGATGTTTAATTTGTCTTTGATGTATTGAATAATGTTATCACTTCCATTCAGCATGCATGGACCTGTCTGGCAGACTTCAAAAACATATTTACCAACCGGCTTCATATTATACATCGAGTAAAATGTAGCCACCTCGTACACTTCAATTGGCTGAATATTCAACAGAGTAGCAACATAATCCATTGTGCTTACATCAAGCCATCCTCCAAATTCCTGTTGGGCCAAATGTAATATAGGCAGGATTGCGCTTTTCTGCTTTCCTTCCGGGTAATGAGAAATCAGCTCGTGTACTTTGTCCAACTTTTCTTTTGAAAACTCTGCAGTCATTTATTTTTCTTTTCTTTTTTTAAGCTTACTTACGTCAGCAATATCCTGCGGCCGGCCCGCTTTTTCTTTTACAATTATGAGTTCGTAGTAGCCAATAAAATTTACCGGTACATTTTCAATCCTAACTATTTTTTTATTAATCCATGCTTCTTCAAAACTTACTCCATCAAGATCATTTAAAATATCAATTCTTAACGGAGGAAAACCCAGTTGCGTTATAAAATTTTTAGTCAGAAAATCCCCATTACTTAAATTCAAGGATCCAAATCCAAAATCTTTTAAAACTTGCACCATTCGCGAAGCATTGCTATCCGACATCTCAATACAAACATCTATATCTTTTGTTGATCTTGGATAACCGTGAATGCTTACAGCATAACCTCCAATCACCAAATATTTAACGCCATGTTTATTACATAAACTAAGAAATTCCAAAATATCTTTTTCCAAATTAATTTTCTTCATTATAGATACTTCTTCTGGAAACGGCTTTTTTTATCCTTTTTGGAGAATCTCCAAACACCAATTTTCTTAGTTCTATTAGTTCCTGTAACCTTTCCTCAACTGTCGCCATCGCCCAATATTTATCGTCGGCTTCTTCCGCTTCTTTAAAGCTATATTTATTTACTACTAATGCAATTTTCCTTTTTCGATTCATAAATGCGAAATGAAATTTTTGAATTCTTAAGCATCTAATTCTCCTGCTATCAAATTCAAACTACTCATAGTAATAATTGCATCACTCAACATCCCCCCTTTTGTAAGTTCTGAATAAGCCTGGTAATAAATAAAACAAGGACGCCTGAAATGCAAACGGTAAGGTGTTCTGCCTCCGTCGCTTATCAGGTAGAATCCAAGTTCACCATTGGCGCCTTCTACGGGTGAATAAATTTCACCTACAGGAAGATCAATCTCCCCCATCACAATTTTAAAATGATAGATAAGCGCTTCCATTTTTGTATAAACATCTTTCTTATCCGGTAAATAATAATCGGGCACATCGGCATGATAGACTTCTGCATCCGTCCCTTTAAACTCCTGAACTTTTTTATATGCTTCTTTAATAAGATGAAGGCTTTGCCACATTTCCTGGTCTCTTACCAAAAATCTATCATAACAATCACCCGTGGATCCTACGGGAATAGTAAAATCAAAATCTTCATAGCTGCTGTAAGTATTATGAACACGTACATCATAATCAACCCCAGCTGCGCGCAAATTAGGGCCGGTAAAGCCGTAATTTAAAGCACGCTCTGCAGATATCGGGCCGACACCAATTGTGCGTTCCATAAAAATGCGGTTGCGCATGAAAAGATTATCAAACTCTTCCAGGACAATTGGCCATTCTTTTATAAACTTTTCAAGCTTTTCAAAAGCCGTATTCGTAAAATTCCTTTCAAATCCACCTATCCTGCCTATGTTAGTTGTGAGTCGTGAGCCACAGATTTCTTCGTAAATCTCATAAATAAGTTCCCTGTATTGCATTACGTATAGAAAACCAGTATAAGCGCCTGAGTCAACTCCGACAATCGAATTGCAGATAAGATGATCGGAAATGCGGGCAAGCTCCATGATGATGATCCGCAAATAATCAACACGTTTAGGAGTTTTTACTCCCAATAATCTTTCACATGCAATATGCCAGCCCATATTGTTAATCGGCGAGGAGCAATAATTCATGCGATCTGTAAGAGGTGTTATCTGGTATAATGGGCGATGTTCTGCTATTTTTTCAAAGGCACGATGTATATATCCCACTGTTTGGGTTGCTCCCACAATTCTTTCTCCATCCAATTCAATTATATTTTGAAATACGCCATGTGTTGCAGGGTGTGTGGGGCCGAGATTAAGGGTCGTTGTCTGCTTTTCAAGACTTCCTTCCGGTAATTTTACGTGTTCACTCATTCGATTTGCTTGTTGTAGTTTTTCCAGTTTAACTTCTTCCAAACATTTCATCGTCTTTATCTATCCTTGTCTGATCCTCTAATGGGAATTCTTTTCTCATAGGAAAATATTCCATGTCATCAACATTCAAAATTCTTTTAAGATTTGGATGGCCAACAAAGTTTACACCATAAAAATCATAAGTTTCTCTTTCCATCCAGTTAGCTGCTGAATATAATGCGGAGGCGCTGAAAACGTCCGGCTTACTAATATCAGTATATATTTTGAAACGTATGCGTATGTTGTCAATGAGATTATGCAGGTGATAAACAACAGCCAGTTCTTCTCCTTTTTTTTCCGGATAATGAACAGCACACAGATCGGTTAAAAATCGAAATTGTAATTCAGGATCATCATAGAGGAACTGGAGCACTTTAAGATTTAGATCTTTGCTTGATGAAAAAGTAAGCATGCCATAGGGCTCTTCCCAGCCGGTAAGTTCTTCATCGAATTTCTCTGAAAGCTTCTGCTTGATTATTTCGTTAGATAAAGCCATAATTTTCTGATACTTGATACATCATGCTGCTACTGTATTCCATAACTCTCCATTAATACCTTATAGCGGTCGGAGTTCCTTCTTCTCAAACTTTCTTTGCCAACCAAATCCTGCACTTTCATAAATCCATCTAAAACAGCTTCAGGCCTCGGCGGGCATCCAGGCACATACACATCCACAGGGATGATCTGGTCGATACCCTGCAAAACGGAATAAGTATCGAATATGCCGCCACTGCTGGCACACGCACCCATAGCTAAAACCCAGCGGGGCTCAGCCATTTGAAGGTATACTTGCTTTACAATAGGAGCCATTTTTTTTGCAATGGTTCCCATTACCATTAAGAGGTCACATTGGCGAGGGGAAAAACTTACTCTTTCTGACCCGAACCTTGCAAGGTCGTAATGTGAGCCCATCAATGCCATAAATTCAATTCCGCAACAACTCGTTGCAAAGGGCAAAGGCCATATTGAATTTTTCCTGGCAAGGCCAACAACGTCACTCAATTTGGAAGCGAAAAAACCCTCCCCTGTAAAACCTGGAGGTCCTTCCACCATTCCAATTGGTGTCTCGAGTGGCTTTTCAGTTATATTATATTGTACCGGACGTGGCATATTATTAATTATGTTTTTACAATTAGCTATCCCAAAAAAAGACAAGTACAGCCAATTATTATGTTTAATCTTTCTCTATAAACAATGAACTTACGGTAGAGTTGTATTTAATTAGCACATGGGCCCATTATCATTCCTAAGCTATCTGCCCGCATTTTTATTCTTCCCAATTCAAAGCTCCCTTTTTAATAATGTACAAAAACCCTGCAAGAAAAAATCCGATAAACATTAATACGGCGATAAATCCGTGCCATCCAAGTTCGCGGAAATTGACTGCATAAGGGTAAAAGAAAATTACTTCCACATCAAATAACACGAATAGTATAGCAACGAGAAAATACTTGATAGCCATTGGTTGGCGGGCATTCCCCTGGGATTCTATTCCGCTCTCAAAATTTTGCAATTTATCAGACGTCTTCCTTTTAGGGCCTAAAAGATGAGTTCCTACTATCATTAACGCCAGGAGACCAATCGCAAATAGGAGCTGAATTCCTATTGGAAGATAATTAACTGTACTGTTTATATTGGATGTGGCTTGTAATAAAAATAGTTCCATTAAAAATGAAAATTATTATTTGCAAAAATACTACAGCATCAGCAATAATCAATATGTATCAGTAAGGTTTTGAAATGATTTGGCATAGGTATGATTTGTCTTACGAATTCAACGGTTGCTATAAAATAAAAACCCGGTGTTTAAACCGGGCTATCAAAATTTGAGACGTTATTTTGTTTTTATTTTTGTCTTTCCGTCTTTCGTTTTTTCCTTCGTGCTATCCGTCTTAGTCTTTTCTTTTGTAACATTCCCTTCATCATCGGTCTTTACCTTTTGCTTTATACCATTTAAGGCCTCTCCTGTTTTAATTGCAGTGGCATCAGTGGGATCTATCTCAAGAATTTTATTATTGAATTGGATAGCAGCATCTTTATCTTTTTGGATATTATAGCTATTAGCTACCATATACCTGTAAGCCGGTATCAATTTATCCTTAACCGTGGCCTTGTCGGCTGTAGTGTCTCCAATTTCGATTACTTTTTGATAATCGGGCATTGCCAATCCTTGTTCGCCTGATGTATCAATACCCTCTTTTGCTCTTGCTCCCATGTACCATCCAAAGATATCTTCAGGGTATTTTGTTTGATACAAGCCCCATATTGAATCTGCCTTTTGATATTTACTGCCCAGGTAGTCCATATACCCTGCGTAGTATAAATCAACTTTACCATAATCCGGTTTCAGGGTCAAAATTTTTGTGTACCAATTCCCCGCTTGTGCATATTTTTTTGCTGAAGAAAGACTTGCCGCAGTTGACTTCACATAGTCTAATTTATTGGCAGGAACGGTATCGAGAGCAATTGCTTTATCAATATACACCGAAGCAAGCGAGTCATTTTTAGCTATCTCGGAAGAATCATTACCTGCAAGTTTTAGAAGCACACGGCCATACGTTGCATAGTCATTAGGGCCAATTTTATCCGGGTTTACTTTGGTGAAAAATTCTTCAAAATATTTTTTTGCATTTAAAGAATCACCTAATTTATCGTAAGAATATGCTTTCAAACCATACAGGTTGGGGAAAGCTTTTTCACCAGCGGTTGTAATACATTGATTTGACTTATCAATCGCTTCCTGGAATTTCTGGGAAACATAAAGGAGAGAAGCTTCCGCATAACAATTTTTGGAATCGTTGTCTGCTACAGCAACATATTTAGTTAAGTACTCTCTTGATTTATTTACATCGCGTTGGTAATAATAATTATATAGCCAGTAGTAAACAGGAGCAAAATTAGGATCAGCAGCAATTGCGTCATTATAATATTTCATATAGATAGCTTCCTGGCCATAGCCCTGGGTTTCATAAATTCTGCCAATCATAAAAGGAGCCCTTGCATTCTTCGGATCCATGGATGCGGCATTCTGGTAAGCTATAGTTGCATTAGCTCCATCAATTAATTTTCTGTATGCATCGCCAAGAGCCATTTGAATTGCGGGATTCTTTTTATCCTTATCTGCAGCTTCATTTAGCTTATCAATTGCATAATGAGTATCGCCATTTCTCGCATCAATATTTGCACGGGCTATTGGAAGAAGTATGTCAGGCATGTCCCTCTTTTTAGTTAAGCTGATCGCGGTTTCAAATTTATTTCTTGCTTCGTCCTTTCTGCCTTCCATCAAATCTATTTCTCCCATTCCTACAAGCATTAAGGTAGCATTCGGATTAGCCTGAAGCGTCTTTTGATACAATTGCTTGGCAGCAAGAGAATCCGGATTGTCCTGGTTTTGGAGATAAGTTTGGCCTAACCAGTATGCCGCCTCAATATTGTTCGGGTTTGCAGCAAGAAGTTTCTGAAACACATCCTGGGCACTGGTATATCGTTCATAGTTTAAAAATTTTTTCCCCTCATCTATACTCTGGGCAAATAATACATTTCCCAAAATAACCAGAGATGCTAAAAGACTAATTTTTTTCATTTTTTCGAATTTTCTTGATTTAAAGAATTAATTTGTTATTGTGAATTTAATGTTGCCTCTCTTACGGTGAAGTTCATTTTTGTAGGAGCTAAATATGCACGCTTGAATATTAGTTGCCCCTTTTCGTATTCCAGAAAATTTGCAAAACCAGATCCCAAACCGTTATAATTTTCCTTTAAGATGTAATACAAACCACGTACCAACGGGTAACGATGCCTTAGGATATTGGCCTGGTAAGGTTTTACATAACTTTTTTCGGGACAGGTACATAGAAGTGAAGCTATTCTTACACTTTTTAGAAAGCTTACCTGCGCCGTATCCTCTTTATTACCTATCCAACTTACACCAACAAAACCTATCGCATCCTTATTTTTTGATACATAGTCGATTACCGCCTGGCTGTTTTTTTCTGCAAATACTTTTTTAGGATCAAAAGGTTTTCCTTTCAAGATCGAGTCAATTGCAAACCTTACAGTACTGGTTGCGCTTAGTCCATCAAAAACCCCAATCTGCTTATCACCTGTTGTGCCCTCTAATATACCACGTAAATCACCTAAAGAAAAAAGCGAATCAGTAGCATCGTTGTTTACCAAAACTGCAACAGCATCGTTAGCAACTTTTGACCATGTGGCCGAATAAGACAAACTATCCTGGTAAAATTTTTCTTCTTCCGGTGTTAGGCCCCTGGTCACAATGATCATTCGCGTACTATCTTTTATCAAATCTCTGAAGCATTCAGCCTCCGGTTTATATTCTGCAATTATTTTAGCCTTTGGATACAGGGCTTCGAAAACCTGGATTTGCGAATCAATTACCGGCTTGAATGATTCATCCACACTTATATGTATGGTTCCTGTTTCATTAGTATCAAGATCGGTCCTGGTATTTTCATTATGGCAACCTGCCAATGTAATGGTCACTACAGTGAATACTATTAAGCCAAACACCTCCATCCATTTTTTGTATCTCGCTCTCATCTTTCTTTAAAATAATCTTTTTTCATTCCCCTGTAAATTCTCCATGAGCCATAAATTACCACTAATACCGCAAATATTTTAGCTGGGGTGCTTTCTGTAAAATTCGTATATAGATGAAATTCTTTTGCAAAAAATATTACAACCCCCACACCGATGTACATAAAACCCATGCCAAAATCGAGTATGCTTTTCATTTGCATATATCGTTTTGTTTTGGGATCCGGCGGGTTCTCAAATTCTTCGAGACTCATATTTTTTTTTGTTTCGGTGCTGGCAAGATAAAATTAAAATACAGAATTTGTTTCTTAAAATACAATTTCATGAAAAATTATCTTGTCAATCCCTGAAATTATACAAGCATGTTACAAATAGAAAGATTGACAAATTAATACTCTATACATTTTTTCAGGCAGTTATTATTTCAAAACGTTCAGGTCCTTTTAATTTCTTCATCAAAAATCTAACCACATGACCGATTCTCGCCACCACACCTGCACTTCCAACAACCTTTCTAAAAAAACAGACTGCATAAAAAGTTTTTCTGTTGCAACAAACTTGTTAATATTTAGTTTAGATCCTTTAAAAAGATCGTTCATAACTATAATAGTTTCATGTAGTAAGATGCAACGGATGTTCGCTTTCCATAATGCTCGTAAATCATAAACATTGTCGTTTTATTAAAATGATTCTCCTGTTTTGTTTTCTCCCTAATGTTGAATACGTCTCAATATAAACGGTTCTCCAAAATGTAAAATCTAAAATCATATTTTTGCCAATAAAAAATTTTAACAGTAGCCGAGGACAAATAATGAAACCATCTATACCACAAGGAACCAGGGATTTTGATGCCGCAACGATCCGAAAGAGAAGGTATATTCTTGATACCATCAAAGACATTTTCGAGTTATATGGGTTCGAGCCGCTTGAAACTCCATCGTTTGAAAACCTCGATACACTTACGGGCAAATATGGTGATGAAGGCGATAAACTGGTTTTTAAGATTTTAAACAATGGGCTGGATAATCCTGCAAAAAAAGAGGAAATACAAAAAAGCTTTTTAGAAATACTTGAGGGGAAAAATAAAAAAAATATTACTGAGCGAGCACTTCGCTACGATCTTACCATCCCCTTTGCCAGGTATGTCGCCATGAATGCAGGCAAACTTACTATGCCATTTAAACGATACCAGATGCAGCCCGTATGGCGTGCCGACAGGCCACAGAAAGGAAGATACCGCGAATTTTATCAATGTGACGCAGATGTTGCAGGAAGTAATTCATTGATATGCGATGTTGAGTTTACAGAAATCTATCTGGATGTTTTCAAAAAATTAAAAATAGATGTCGATATCAAAATAAACAGCCGAAAAATACTTTCGGCCCTTGCAGAAATTTGCGGAAGTGAAAATATAATTGCAATAACGGTTGCAATTGATAAACTTGATAAAATCGGTATCGAAAAAGTTATTGAAGAGCTTAAGAATAATGGTTTAAATGCTGATCAAATTTCGACTATTACCAGATTATTTAAAAATTTCAGGAACAAATGAAGAAAAGCTTAACTCAATAAAAATGTTATTGGGAAGCTCGGAACAGGGGAAAAAAGGCATTGAAGAACTGGAATTTATTCTTAACTATATTACGGAACCGAATGGGAAAGCCAAACGAATCGATTGTCATTGATTTTACCTTAGCAAGAGGGCTTAATTACTATACCGGGATAATTTATGAGGTAAAAGCTAAAAATGTAGAGATGGGCAGCATAGGCGGCGGCGGCAGATATGATGATCTTACAGGCTTATTCGGCCTGCAAGGAATTCCGGGCATAGGTATTAGTTTTGGGGTAGACAGGATATACGACGTAATGGATGAATTGAAACTATTTCCTGTTGATATAAATAAAGCAACAACAGCTCTTTTTCTAAATCTTGGTGAAAAAGAAGCCCAATTTGCTTTTCATCAAATGCAAAACCTGCGGAGCAAGGGAATAAGCTGTGAACTTTTCTATGAGAGCACGAAATTTGATAAGCAGTTCAAGTATGCTACTAAAAAAAATATCCAATTTGCAATAATTATCGGATCCAAAGAAATCGAAGAACAAACTTGTATGGTGAAAGATTTGACAACCGCAAAACAAGAAAAAATACCCTTGGCAAAACTTACCGCCTATTTTAATTAAATAATGGTTACTTTTTAAAAAATTTGCAATTAATATTAAAATAAGCTATTTTTTGTAGCTATAAAATTTCCCGGCACTTAACAACAAAACAACTCAAAAATCAATCACATTTATGAAATCTTTTTTAAGGCTTTGCCTAACCGTAATAATAGGAGGGCTTTTATTTTCATCGTGTAGCAAAAGCAACGAAGAAGGTAAAATGATACCAAAAAATGCAGTGTTTGTTGCCTATTTAAACACGAAATCGCTGAATGAAAAGTTAACCTGGGATGATATTAAACAGACAAGTTGGTACAAGCAGTTGTATGCTGATACTGCTACTAAAGATTGGATGAAAAAATTACTCGACAACCCTGAAAGCAGTGGCATAGATACTAAGGGCGGCATTATATTCTTTGTAAAAAAAGGTGCCGGGAACGACTATGATATTGCCTTTGAGGGAACACTGAAAAATGAAAAGGATTTTGAGCAATTCAATAAAAATCTTGATCCCTCTTCCACTTCCAAAAAAGATGGAGACATAACGCTGATTACGATAAAAGAAAATAGTGTGGTTGGGTGGGATGATAAACATTTTGCTTATGTTACCAACAGCGGTTCATACATGCCAAAATATACCGCAGATTGGGATTCGACGGACAATCAATCGAACATGTCACGGCCTGTTGATAATAATGTGGCCCTGTCAGCGCTTTGTAAAAATCTTTTTTCATTAAAATCTGATAGCAGCCTTGCAAAAAACGATAAGTTTTCAAAACTCCTTTCCGAGAAAGGCGATATTCATGCCTGGGTCAATACGGAAGAAATGATAAAAAACAATGCGGCAATGGGTATGCTTGGCATGCTTAAGCTGGATGTATTTTTTAAGGATAACATAAGTACGTACACAGTAGATTTTGACAATGGAAAAATTAAAGTAAGCCAAAGAGGTTACGCAGGAAAAGAGTTCACGGATTTTTTAAAAAAATATAAAGGAGGGAATATTAATACAGACATGATAGGCAACATTCCTTCCCAGGATGTTGTGGGTATTTTGGCCATGAATTATAAGCCTGAAGGCTTAAAAGAATTAATTAAGCTTACCGGCCTGGATGGTTTCATAAATATGTATTCCGGGGAAATGGGGTTTAATATGGATGATTTTGTAAAAGCAAATAATGGCGATCTTATGGTTGCATTTACTGATTTAAAAATAAAAGCAGATTCTGCTAAAGGTATAGAAGGCGCCCCAAACTATACGAGGCCTGATGTAAATTATTTATTCTCTGTCGGAATAGCAGATAAACAAAGTTTTCAAAAGCTTATTGATGCGGGCAAGAAGATAGGTAACGAAATGGGAGGTGCCGGAGATATGGTGTCTTTTAATCTCAATGATAAGACCTTTGCGATAGGAAGCTCACAACAGCAAGTAACCCAATATCTTGCCGGAAGCAAAAATCAATATGGCTTTACCGATAAATTAAGCGGACACAGCGTTGGGCTATTTATCGATATTAAAAAAATACTTTCTGTTCTAAATAATGATATGCTCATTAAAGATGATGATGCAAAAACAATTATGGCCGAAAGTATCAAAACATGGAACAATGTGTACTACACAGGGGGCGACATGGATGGCGATGCAATCACTGGAAGTTCGGAAATTAATTTTGTAGATCAATCTACTAATAGTTTAAAACAACTGAATCATTATTTTGATGAAGTGGCGAAAGTAATGCTCGCAAAAAAAGAGCGTGAAAAATCCAGCTTCAATGTTCCTGATTCAGTAATAATGCCCCCACCTATAGATACAGTTGGCCATTAAGCATAAGCAGGGGAAATAAAAAGAGGAAAATATGCAATTACACCTGCAGGAAGTTGTGCCGGATTTTATTGAAAAGGAAAAGATCGCCGGGTCGCAGGTATGGGGGCAAGATTTTGTAGTAAATAGAAATGAACATATACATATAGTTGCACCATCTGGCAGTGGCAAAACTTCTTTAATACATTTTATATATGGCTTAAGAAAAGATTTCTCCGGAGTCATATCTTATGACGATACCCAAATTAAAAAGCTTTCTACTGAAGGCTTTTCTTCATTCAGGCAAAATAAGATCAGCATCATATTCCAGGACCTCAGATTATTTGCAGGAATGACTGTAAGAGAAAATCTTGAAATAAAACGCCTGTTGGATCCTTATCATCCTGCAGAAATAATCGAAGAAATGACTGAACGGCTAGGCATCAGATCAAAACTGGACAAGCCTGCCAAAACCTGTAGTTATGGCGAGCAGCAACGAATTGCCATTATTCGATCCCTCATGCAACCTTTCGATTTTTTACTGCTTGATGAGCCTTACAGCCATCTTGATGATGCAAACCGACTGAAGGCAACCAAACTGATATATGAAGAATGCGAAAAAAGAAATGCTGCATTGATTTTCGCGGATTTGAAAAGGCTTGATTTTTTAAAAGGAGAAAGGGTTGTTATGCTGTGATTGATTAAACAGTTTATTAGATTTAATAGTTAAAAGTTTTTAAACACCGTACATAACAATGCCCATTTCATATAAACATATACAGCCGTTACTTATCACAGGGAAAAACACTTTCTCTAAATTGCTGGGCTATATCGGGCTAGGCATTGGAGTGCTGATATTACTGGTTTCCATTCAAATGTTTATAAACATTCAGCAGTTACTTAAAGAAAATAATCCAAGAAAAAATGGTTATGATTTCATATCAATTTCCAAGACCATAACTAATGATAACATGGGCAAGGATAATACCTTTAATGATTCTGACCTCGTAAGCCTGGAAAAGCGTCCTGAAATTGAGGGTATATCCCCTCTGATCGCAAATCAGTTCAGGGTGAAGGCAACAGCCGGAGATATTATTCCCTTTAGCACAGATCTTTTTCTTGAAAGCCTTGACAACGATTTTATTGATACGGTGCCTCCATCCTTTACGTGGCAGCCGGGCCAACTTACGGTACCGATAATTTTCTCTTCTGATTTTTTAGAAATGTATAATGTATTTGCTCCGGCCCAGGGTCTGCCCCAACTTTCTGATAAGACCATTTCTTCTGTAAATATTATCCTTGAATGCTACGGCCCAGAAGGCATGCAAAATTTTAAAGGAAATATTGTTGCATTAAGCGACCGCGTAAATTCGGTGTTGGTGCCAAAAACATTTCTTGAATGGAGCAATCTTCATTTCGGTGGTGTATCTAAGGTACGCCCATCAAGAGTTTTCATAAAAACAAAAGATGCAAATAATCCTCAGCTCATAACCTATTTGGAGAATCAAAACTATCATTTAAATAAAGACAAAACCAAATTTGGAAGGGTAAAAGGAATATTGCAAAATATTGTAAGTGCGCTGGCAGTATTTGGTATACTCGTAATAGGGCTTGCCCTTATGCTTTTTTCATTTTACCTGCAATTGATGATCGCAAAAAGTAAAGACAATCTTCAACTGCTTCTCACGCTCGGTTATTCGCCAAAATGGCTTGGGAATAGTGTAGTAAAAACCTGGCTTCCCGTTTATATATCCATTATTTTGATAGCTCTTTTAATTACGCAACTTCTCCATTCCCTCTTCATAAATCTTACAATTATTGGCAGTTCGGATCTTAGCTGGTCTCTGAATTGGGCAGTATATGTTACTGCCGCTGGCTTGCTGGCTTTAACTTTATATATAAATTCCAGGTTGGTAAAAAAGGAATTAAGTGAAATAGTTTAGTACTCAAAAAGTACAATACCTGTAGATGCTAATTTTGATGGCTTTAAACTCGTTAAAAGCCATCTTATAACTTATAAGAGTCCACACAGTTCCTATTTTTATTCTCCGTGTACAGAAAACTTTTCAAATTATATTTTCATAAATAATAGCAGCCCCCTGCCCCACTCCTACGCACATAGTCGCAAGCCCATATCTTACACCCCGCCTTTTCATTTCGTATAGAAGAGTAGTAGAAATGCGAGCCCCACTGCATCCCAACGGATGGCCGATTGCAATAGATCCTCCGTTTACATTTACCTTTTCAAGATCGAGCCCAAGCTCGTGAATACAGGCAATAGATTGAGAAGCAAAAGCTTCGTTCAATTCAATCAAGTCAAGGTCGCTTACTGAAAGCCCTGCCCGCTCCAGCGCCTTTCTTGAAGCGGGAACCGGGCCTATGCCCATTATCGCGGGATCTACTCCAGCTACGGCCATACTAATAATTTTTGCCATCGGCTTAATACTATATTTTTTTACAGAAGCTTCATTACCCAAAAGCAAAATAGCAGCACCGTCATTTATGCCCGATGAATTTCCGGCAGTTACCGTTCCTTCTTTTACAAATGCGGACTTTAGCTGTGACAATTTTTCCAACGAAGATTTTCTTGGATGTTCATCAGTATCGAATATAATTCTATCTGTTTTGTTGGGAGTGATTTCGACAGGAACGATCTCATCCCTCCATTTGCCAGCCGCAAGTGCGGCAAAATATTTTTGTTGACTATCAAAGGCAAATCCATCTTGTGCATGTCTTGATATTTTCCATTGCTTTGCTACATTCTCCGCGGTTTCACCCATAGAGTATGGAAAGTATTTTTCATTTAATTTTTTATTTGGGAAACGCCATCCGATTGTAGTATCATAAATTTCCGTCTTACGGGTAAAGGCCCCTTCTGCTTTGCTCATAACAAATGGTGCCCGGGTCATACTTTCCACTCCACCGGCAAGATAAAGATTTCCATCTCCACACATTATCGCCCGGGACGCATCCATTATTGCCTGCAAGCCACTTGCACACAACCTGTTTACTGTATTGCCGGGTATAGAAACCGGTAAGCCAGCCAGCAATGCGGCCATTCGGGCAACATTGCGATTATCTTCGCCTGCCTGGTTTGCATCTCCAGCAATTACATCTTCAATATCATTCACGTCAATTTTACCATTCTTTTTCACGATTGCTTCAATCACACAAGCCAGCAGATCATCCGGTCGTATGGTACTTAACGATCCGCCATACCTGCCAACCGGCGTTCTAATGGCATCAATAACATAAACGGCTTCCATTTCTCTTTAAATTTAAAAGGGATGTAAGATAAATTATAATGTGAATATTAGGTTACAATCGGGTACCAGTAGCTCATTTCGGGAAAGACATCAACATCAATACATTATTTTTGCAAAATGAACACTCAAAAAAATATCAGGGGACTTTCCTTAGAAGAGCTTACCGGTTATTTTCAAACCATAGGAGAAAAGAAATTTCGCGCAAAACAAGTGTGGGAGTGGCTTTGGCAGAAACATGCCAGGAGCTTTGATGACATGACAAACCTAAGCAAAGAGCTAAGAGAATCATTATCGCTTGGCTTTTCATTACCCGCAATCAATACCGATGCAACCCAATATAGCAGTGATGGAACTGTCAAAACAAGATTTAGGACTTTTGACGGTCATTTGGTTGAAGGTGTTCTTATTCCTGTAGATAGCAGGCAAACGGCCTGCGTTTCATCACAGGTCGGTTGTAGTTTAAGCTGTAAATTTTGTGCGACAGGTTATATGGATAGAAAACGCAATCTTCATTTTGATGAGATTTATGACGAGGTTGCATTACTTAACCAGGTTGCGGAAACAACGTTTGGTAAAAAATTAAGCAATATCGTTTTTATGGGAATGGGCGAACCTTTGCTCAACTACAAAAACGTGCTGAAAGCAATTGAGCGAATAACTGCCAATGATGGAATGGCTATGAGTCCAAAAAGAATTACTGTTTCCACGGCAGGTGTTGCCAAAATGATAAGACAGTTGGGCGATGATGGGGTAAGATTTAACCTCGCACTTTCTCTCCATGCGGCGAATGATAAAAAGAGAAATGAAATAATGCCCATCAATGAAACTAATAATATTAAGGCATTAATAGAAGCACTGAATTATTTCTACGATAAAACAAAAAATGATATCACATTTGAATACATTTTGTTTAAAGGTGAGAATGATTCGATCCAGGACGCCGATGATTTAATAAAAATTTACAAGCAAGTTCCTGTACACCTGGTAAATATTATTGAATATAACCCGATCGATAAAGCTTCATTTGAAAAGCCCGATAAAGATGCCACACAGAAGTTTATGGACTACCTCGCTGCCCATCGTGTAAATGTGAGGCTGAGGATAAGCCGCGGAAAAGATATCGACGCCGCCTGCGGTCAGCTCGCCAATAAGAATTTGGAACTACCAGTTACAAATTAATCTCCCTCTCTTTAACATTTTATTAAACCCGGCAATTAAACCGGGATAATTTGTATGCGTCTATGATGGACAAACAAATTAAAAATGATAAATATGAAAAAATACCTTCTTGCATTATCTGCACTTACAATAGTAACTGTTTCGGTAAATGCACAAACAAAAAGAAATGCCACAAATGATACTACAGTATCGCACCATGGAAAGATGGGACAAAAAAATCATCGCCATCAAAACGGTATGATGATGAAAGAATTGAATTTATCTGATGCGCAAAAGCAGCAGGCCAAAGCTTTCAGGGAAGACTATAAGACACAGTATAAGCAATTAGATGAAAATAAAGGCAGCATGAGCCAGCAGGATTACCAATCCAAAAAGGAACAGATCAGAAAAGAGCAGAGATCAAAGTTTGAATCAATTCTTACAGCAGATCAAAAATCAAAAATGGCTGATCAGAGAAAAAATGAAATGGCAAAGAGAAAAGGCATGGACAAAAACAGGATGGAGAAAATGAAAACAACGCTCAATCTTACGGATGACCAGGTTTCAAAATTAAAAAGCCAACATGAAACTTTTAAAGCAGAGGCTAAAGCGATAAAAGAAAATACCGCTTTGACAGACGAGCAAAAGAAGGAGCACTTAATGGATTTAAGAAAGCGCAGCAAGGAAGATGAAAAAACAATTTTAACGGCGGAGCAACTACAGAAAAAAGAAGAAATGAGGAGTAAAAGAACACACGATTGGAAGAATAAAAGTTTTGAAAAATCATAGAATATATTTCCCTCTGAAAATTACAGGTGGACCAGTTGATGGTTCACCTGTTTATTTTAATTTACTTTTGCCGTTCATTACTGTTGAAAAAACAGCAAACCCCATCACATGAGCCAGCAACCATTCAAGAAGTTTATCAATCCAAAGAATAACGCAGCGGTTAAGGAAAAATACAAACAGGAAAAAAAAGCCGCGAAAAAACAAAAAGCACAGGCAATTGAACAACGCTTTGAAGAGAAGAGAGCTTTACGTTTTAAAGGTTTTTCAAATAATGGTCCTACACAAGACTCGTCGTTAAAGCCAAATAAAAAACAAAAATATCCACAAAAAAAAGAGCTACCTGCGGGGGCTAAACCTGAGCTTAAAAAAAATACGGATACTTCCCAAATGCCGCTGAATAAATTCCTGGCACACTGTGGCGTGACTTCGAGGCGTGATGCAGTATCATTAATTATAGATGGAAAAGTAACTGTAAATAAGACTATAGTCACTCAGCCTGCGTATAAAGTAAGTGAAAAAGATGAAGTTTATTTTAATGGCAAAAGATTATTTGTTACAAAAAACCTTGTCTATATATTGCTAAATAAGCCGAAAGACTATATAACAACAACCGACGATCCTCAAAATCGGAAAACAGTTTTACAACTCACTAAAAATGCGACCGACCAACGGATTTATCCGGTAGGAAGATTGGATAGAAATACGTCAGGTGTACTGCTTCTTACCAATGATGGCGATCTTACTCAACAGCTTACTCATCCAAGCTTCAATGTGAAAAAAGTATACGAAGCGAAATTGGACAAGCCACTTAATAAAGCCGATTTTGAAAAAATATTAAGTGGCATTAAACTTGAAGATGGTGAAATTTATGCTGACGCATTAGCCTACGCTGATGCTAAAGATAAATCAGTAATAGGCATTGAATTACATAGTGGCCGTAACAGGATAGTTCGTCGCATATTTGAACATTTGGGTTATGACGTGAAAGGACTCGATAGGGTAATGTACGCTAATCTCACCAAGAAAAATGTCGAGCGGGGGAAGTGGCGTTACCTCGCCGAAAAAGAAATTCGCCTGCTGAAGTACATGAACAAACAGAAAAATATCCGCGGCTCAGCAACAACAAAAGAAAAAAAAGCTATTGAAAAATAATTTGCGCTGATATGAAATTGAAAGGAGTGGAAATAATTTTCGAAAACGATGATTTCGTTGCCCTCAACAAAGCTCCCGGAATGCTTACAATTCCTGACCGACATGATGAGACGCAGATATCGCTTTACAAATATTTGCAACAGGAATATGGAAAGATTTTTATAGTTCACAGACTTGACCGCGACACAAGCGGGCTTGTTTTATTTGCAAAAAAAGAAGAAACGCATAAATATCTTTCTCAACTATTTGAGCAGAGAAAAATTGAAAAAATTTACCTCGGTATAATTCATGGATCACTTGCTATAAAAAAAGGTTCAATCAATGAACCAATCGCAGAACATCCCTTTCAAAAAGGCATGATGACGGTAAGCAAAAAAGGAAAGGCTTCCATTACAGATTATCATGTGCTGGAGGATTATAGCACTTACTCACTGGTCGAATTTAACATACACAGCGGCAGAACACATCAGATACGTGTACACATGAAGTTTGCCGGTCACCCGATAATTTGTGATCCTCTCTATGGAGACGCGAAGCCGGTATTTTTATCTTCCTTTAAAAAGAAATACAAACTGAGCCAGCATGATGACGAAGAAAGACCGATGATAAGCAGGCTGGCACTTCATTCCCAAAAATTAACTTTTAAAGATTTGCATGGAAATAATCATTCCATCGAAGCCTCTTTGCCGAAGGATATGAAAGCTCTTTTACAGCAATTAAAAAAGAGCAGGAAATAATCCTGCCCTTCAAATTTATAATATCTCTACAAGTTTGGCTGAGGTGTATAACGCAAATAAGGCTTGATAACTTTTACACCTTTTGGAAATTTTTTCTGGGCGTCTTCCGTGCTTACAGCGGGAACAACAATCACGTCCTCGCCATGCTGCCAGTCTGCAGGAGTTGCTACACTATGATTTGCTGTGAGTTGTAGTGAATCAATTACACGCAACACTTCATTGAAATTTCTACCTGTTGAAGCAGGGTAAACGATCATAAGTTTTATTGTTTTATCAGGCCCTATAACAAATAGGGACCTAACGGTAGCGGTAGCAGAAGCATTTGGATGCAGCATGCCATACAGATTTGCAACCGTCTTATCCTCATCTGCTATTATCGGAAAATCCACCGTTACATTTTGTGTTTCATTGATGTCATTTCTCCAGCCCATATGTTTATCCAGCGGATCAACACTTACCGCCAGAACTTTTACATTACGCTTTTCAAACTCCTTTTTTAGAGCCGCCGTTCTACCTAATTCTGTTGTGCACACCGGCGTGTAATCAGCGGGATGAGAAAAGAGAACTCCCCAGCCATCGCCAAGATATTCGTAAAAATTGATTTTACCTTCCGTTGTTTCGGCTGTAAAATCAGGGGCCTTGTCACCTAATTGTAAACTCATAAAATATATTTTTTATTAAAGAATGAGGCAAAGGTATTAACAACCTACCAAATTAGTAGGGAATAATGTTATAAGTTTGTATAAATTCCGGAAACATTTGGTTTTATCCGCATTACAGAAATAATTTTGTAGTATAAATGCTCTCAAAAAAAACACAATACGCCTTTAGGGCACTCAGCTACCTGGCCGAAAATTATGGCAAAGGGCCTGTATTAATAAGTAGTATTTCATCTGAGAAAAAAATTCCATTAAAATTTCTTGAAAATATTCTTAATGAATTAAAAAAGGCTGACCTGCTCGAAAGCAAAAAAGGAAAAGGAGGTGGATACAGCTTAAGAGTCTCACCCAGGAAGATAAGTCTTGCAACAGTTATAAGAGTTATTAACGGGCCGATTGCATTGCTGCCTTGCGTTAGCCTTAATTTTTATGAAAAGTGTGCTGATTGCAATGAGGAACATTGCGGTCTACGAAAGATGATGACCATCACACGTGATGCTACTTTGAAAATATTAGAAAAGAAAACATTAAATGATATTATCCTTGCGGCTGTTTAGTTTTCCAGCGGCCCTTACCACACTCGTTTTCCCAAACCTGTTTTTAACATCGTCAATAGCTTTGTACAAAATATTTTTTCTTTCTATGTTCTGAAATAAGTTTGTTTGTACAGCGTCACCCGATAAGTCACTTAATCTAACACCAAGCAACCGAACAGGCTTTCCTTTCTTATATAATTTATGAAACAAGTCTTTAGCGACAGGAATTATTTCATCATCCGCACTTGTATAAGGAATGCTTACTTGTCTTGATGTTGTCTCAAAATCGGGATAGCGAATTTTCACAGTGATACAGCCACAAACTTTTTCATCCTTTCTTAATTCAAATGCAATTTTCTCAGTCATTCGCACAATCTCACTCATAAGCATTTCAACCTGGATAATATTTTCTTCGAATGTATTTTCCGTAGATATTGATTTAGCTTCATGGTATGCGGATATGCTTGAATGATGAATACCCTGTGCTCTGTTCCAAAGTTCAAAACCCCATTTACCGAAAAGCTTTTCCATTTTTTCCGGACTGGAATGGTGTATGTCCTTTATATATTTAAATCCGTTGTACACCAAAACCTCGTTAGTTTGATCGCCAACTCCGGGAATTTTATTAACCTCCAGAGGCCCCAAAAAGTCTTTTTCTTTGCCAATGGGAACCTGCAAAAACCCATTTGGTTTAGCTTCATTTGTAGCCATTTTGGCCACCATTTTATTTTTGGCAATTCCAAAGGAAATGGGTAATCCTGTTTCCGTAGTTATTAAAGTACGGAGATCAATTGTCCATTGCAGGGGGTTAAAAAAAGTATCCATTCCAGTTAGGTCTATATAAAATTCATCCACAGAAGCTTTTTCAAAAAGCGGGGCTTTTGAAGCGATGATTTGGGTCACCCATCTTGAATATTTTCCGTACTCAGCATAGCTGCCTCTCACTATTATGGCATGAGGACACAACCGCATAGCGGTTTTCATCGGCATTGCTGAATGGACTCCAAATTTCCTTGCTTCATAGCTGCAAGTTGTAACTATGCCTCTTTCGGCGCTGCCTCCAACTATTACCGCCTTCCCTTTTAAAGAAGGATCCCTGATTAATTCAACAGACGCAAAAAAAGAATCTATGTCAAAATGAGCTATAATATTTGATTGGGTTGGCTGCATACGCTGTATGCAAATTTAGGGGATCATTTATCAGGTGTTTCGATAAATATCAAGCAATCCTTCAGGCAAGTTCAGAAATAGCTTTCGATTTTTTTTATCAATCTTTTCGAGTGACTCCTCATGCACAGGAAGTAAAGCTTCTTTATCTTCAATTAAAATTTTACACAATACCTGGTGAGGTTGTTCAATTACTTCAATCACTTCGCCGATTTCTTCCATTTTATTTATAACCATATAACCCAGGAGTGAGATGGGAGCAGCGGAAGCAGCGAGTTTTTTGAAATCATTTTCAGTTAACCAAACCTCCTTTTTTATTAAGTAACGTGCAGTCTCCTTAGAGGTAACGCCCTCAAGCTTCAAATAAACTTCTTTATCATTCTTTATTTTAGCAGATTCAATAAAATAGGGAAGTAAGGAGTCTTTATTCTCTTCAATAAAAATATTTTCAAGTCCTTTTAAAGATGTCTTTTTGCCCAAACTATGCTCAAGGACTACTTGCCCGTTAATTCCAAATGTGCCAGCCAGCTTCCCAATCTTAAAATAATTATTCATAAAGAAGCCAAAGGTATTTGAGAAATATTAAAAACCTAAAATCGCATAAACAACTATCCTTTTACTAAATATCTTTTTGCGAAGGCGTAGCATAAAAAAAGCATCCATTATTATGAATGCTCACTGGAAATAATTTATAATATTTTTCTACACGCCCATGTATTCCCTAAGAAGATTACACCTGGAGGCTGTACGAAGCTTTGTAAGTGCTTTATCTTTTATCTGTCTTACTCTTTCCCGCGTAAGGCAAAATCTTGCCCCAATATCTTCCAGGCTTAACGGCTGATCAATCCCAATTCCATAAAAGAAGCAGATTACTTCCTTTTGTCTTTCTGTAAGTACACTTAAAGATCTTTGAATTTCCTGTTTAAGAGAATCCCTGAACATTATTTGTTTGTCTGCGCTATCGGCATTGCTGTTTATCATCACATCAATAAGCGTGCTTTCTTCACCATCGCTAAGTGGAGAATCCATGCTCACATGTCTTGCGGCCACATTCATAGTTGCTGCAACTTCTTCGGTCTCAATATCCAGGTAAAAAGCCAATTCCTCTGCAGTTGGTGTGCGTTCGAATTCCTGCTCGAGATAAGAAAATGCCCTGGCTATACGATTAGTTAACCCAACTTTATTTAGAGGTAGCCTTACTATTCTTGATTGTTCAGCAAGCGCCTGCATTATACTTTGACGTATCCACCATACACCATAAGAAATAAATTTAAATCCCCTGGTTTCATCAAATCGCTGAGCCGCCTTTATCAGGCCGAGATTTCCTTCGTTGATTAAATCGGGTAAAGTAAGTCCCTGGTTTTGATATTGTTTTGCAACAGAAACAACGAAACGCAGATTCGCTTTTGTAAGTTTATCAAGTGCGGCCTGGTCGCCTTGCTTAATACGAAGTGCAAGTTTTACTTCCTCTTCGGGAGTGATTAGCTCAACTTTTCCAATCTCCTGTAAGTATTTTTCCAGACTCTCGCTTTCGCGATTAGTAATGGACTTAGAAATTTTAAGCTGACGCATACTCATAAGCTGTTTTTTTAAGGGGGGCGTTACAACATTACTAAGTTTGGAATTAGTACTTTGGTGTAGCCTGAGTACCTAACGTAATTTAGAGTGTTTTAAGTATGCTGCCAAAAAAAATATATAAATTTTAGCCTGCTGTAGTATTGATTGATTAAATGGTAAAAAATAAAAATTAATTCCAAATAAAAGTATAAATTAGGTCGGTTAGTAGAATTATTTTCTATTATTGCACACATACATTATAGATTAATTACAAAAGATGAGTAAGAAAGTACAATACACACTCGAGTACCCGGTAAGATGTTCACCAGTTATTTTATACGAATTCCTTTCAACATCTACCGGCCTCCAGGAATGGTTTGCAGATAAGGTTGAGGATAAAGATGGTTTATTTAGTTTTGCGTGGAATGGGTCTGCAGAGGAAGCTGAAGTATTGGCCACAGAAGAAAACAAATCAATCCGTTTTCATTGGCTTCACAGCCCTAAGGATGAATTTTTTGAATTTAGTATTGAAAAATCGGAGGTTACTAATCTTACTATTTTAGTAATTAATGATTTTGCAGAAAAAAAAGAAATCAAAGACCAGAGCCAACTTTGGGAAACGCAGGTCAAAGAGCTGTTTCACCGGTTGGGAAACTAATATTGATTAATTCAATTAATTCCCTGTAAGAATTTTCGAGAAACTGCGCAGCTTCATTCCAGTTTGACAAATCAATTTTTTTGGAAATTTTGAAAAAGTCTCTTGCGCAAGTCTCCGTGTACTGTTTCTCATCTATTCCTGATATCAAAGTATAATTGACATCATCAAAATCATGCTGCCATTCATCTTTATTCACGCAAATGAAGAAATTACTTTCTTTAAGGTGTGAGAGAATCTTCTGAATCTTTATGTTTTGCATGATCTTTTTGCCGGAAATATGAAGCGTTATACTAAAAAAGTTTCCCCACCAAAACATTGTTCTAATCGCGAATATATTATCCCTTTCAAATATCGCGGGGTAATCAAGTATCACATAAGGTAATCCCTTGTAGTTTTCTCCTTTTGAAATCTTTCCATTCCGGGTAAATCCAAGTTCTTCAATAGTTTTATTACCAGCTATGGAAACTGACTTGAATACATCATGCATTTCTCCGAAAAAAGAACATATTTTTTTTATTATTTCCTGTTTCGTTAAAATCCAATTCGCATCCATCACCACTTCCGTTTCATATTTCGAAAGGTGTATTTTTGCTTCATTACTCATAGATGAAATTTACAACAAACACATTAAAATGTAATCAAGCTTCGTGTTAACTGCATATGTTTAAGAAATTAGATATACTTATTTTAAAAGCTTTCGTGTGGCCTTTTATAGCCACATTTTTCATTACACTATTTGTGTTCATGATGCAAATACTTTGGAAGTATATAGATGACCTTGTAGGTAAAGGCCTTGATATAATTACACTTATTAAATTCCTGATCTTTGCAAGTGCAACCTTAGTAACCCTTGCACTTCCTATAGCTATTTTACTTTCCTCCATCATGACATTTGGAAAGCTCGGCGAGAACTTTGAACTGGTGGCCATTAAATCTTCTGGCATCTCACTGCTACGGTTTATGAGGCCTTTATTTTTTGTTTCACTGATTCTCAGCTTTGTCGCTTTCCTATTTGCAAATTACATTGCTCCGGTTGCAAACTTAAAATTCGCTGTAATCTACAACGATATATACCGCAAGAGCCCCGCATTCGATTTAAAAGACGGCGTTTTTTACAACGGCTTCAGGGGATATTCTATAAAGGTTGGGAAAAAGGAGCAAGATAAAAGTACACTCCGCAATGTTCTTATCTATGAGCAGTCGTATGGAGTGCAGGATAATTCAATTATCTCTGAAAGTGGTAAAATGACCGTAAGTAACGATAAAAAGTTCCTGGAATTTCGTTTGCAAAATGGCCACCGATACGAGGAAAAAGGCAATTTTAATACAGCACAAAACGAATTCATAGTATTGGGGTTTAAAGAGTATAATAAACTTTTCGACCTTACTCAACTGAACATTCAAAAGACATCGGATAGCCTTTTCATGAATAATATGAAAATGAAAACATTGAGGCAGTTAGATAAGGACATCGATTCACTCAAAAAAATTCCGGACTCTTTAGTAAAAAGAAGTAAGTCAGATCTTAAAATATATCTTAAATACCCAGGTTATGAAGACAGTGCGCTACTAAAGAAAAAATTACCCATGGTGCTTAAACAGGGTTCCAATTTCTCGGCAAAAATTGCGAATAAAAAAGTAAAATCTTTCGATGATATTATTCCTGATAGTATGCAAACAATGATACGGGATCAGGCTCTAACTTCATTAAATAGCATAAAAAATAATCTTGAAGTAACCGGCAACGATTATAGCAATCGTTTGAAAGAAATCACGTCAACTAAAGTAGAATGGCATAAAAAGTTATCTCTTTCTTTTGCATGCCTCGTTTTATTTTTTATAGGTGCACCTCTCGGGTCTATTATCAGAAAAGGTGGACTGGGACTCCCTTTGGTTGCCGCCTTAATATTCTTTATGGTGTTTTACCTTCTAAATATTTTTGGAGAAAAATTTACCAAAGATGGCTTACTTGATACTGTTACAGGTATTTGGCTTGCGGTAATTGTATTATCACCGGTTGGCTTTTTCCTTACCTATAAAGCGATGCACGACTCACAATTATTTAATAAAGAATATTACTTCCGGTTATTTAAAAATATAAGAGTCGCAGTGCACAAATTATCCGGAACATCCTTTAACAATTAAGCAGCGCTTTTTGCGAATACGCGACGATATCGATGATCTGTAGTACGACCTACACCCGCAGATAATTAAATAGACTCAGCCTTTGCATAGAGGCATAATTTATTGATAAATGCAACTAACACAAAGGCTGATGTTTTGAAAAGCAATCTGGTACAAATGTATAAATTAAGATGAGTTTTTCGAAAATAATTATTTAAAAAAAAATTGAATTCATGTTAATTTTTTGAGACTCCAAATGATTTGCTACTAAAAGGATCTTCTTCAAAAGTTATATATTCGTTCAATCTAAAAAATTTGAAATGGAAGCATGGAAAGAGTATCAGGAAAAAAATAAAGAAAGATTTTTGACGGAAATGATGGCGCTCTTACGCATACCGTCAGTAAGTGCAAAAAGCGAGCACAAAAAAGATATGATGCAATGTGCTGAAGCTGTAAAAGCAAGTCTTTTAGCGTCCGGTGCTGATAAGGCAGAAATACTTCCCACAGATGGATTTCCTGTAGTGTATGGAGAAAAAATAATTGATAAAAATAAACCTACAGTCCTTGTATATGGCCATTATGATGTGCAACCTGCAGAGCCATTGGACCTTTGGCACAGCGGGCCATTTGAACCAGTTATTAAAGATGGGAAAGTTTACGCTCGTGGGTCGGCAGATGATAAAGGACAGTTTTATATGCATGTGAAAGCATTTGAAACACTTGTGAGAACTGATACTATGAATACCAATATTAAATTTTTAATTGAAGGTGAAGAAGAAATAGGTTCGCCGAATCTTGGGAAATTTGTGTCTGAAAATAAAGAACTTTTGAAAGCAGATGTGATTCTAATTAGCGATAGTTCCATGCTAAGTATGGAAACACCGTCTCTTGACATCGGAGTTCGCGGCCTTTCATATATAGAAGTTGAGGTAACAGGCGCAGACAGGGATTTGCATAGCGGCACCTACGGCGGCGCGGTGGCTAACCCGATAACAATACTCGCTCAAATGATTGCATCTTGTCATGATGAAAATAATCACATTACAATCCCAGGGTTCTACGACGATGTTGTCAATGCAACTTCAGAGGAGAGAGAATTAATGAACAAGGCCCCATACGATGAGAGTAAATACAAAAAAGAAGTTGGTGTTAATGAACTATGGGGAGAAAAAGGTTTCACGACTAATGAAAGAACGGGTATTCGTCCAACCCTTGAAGTAAATGGAATTTGGGGTGGCTACATGGGTGAAGGGGCAAAAACAGTTTTGCCATCCAAAGCCACGGCTAAAATTTCAGCAAGGCTTGTGCCCAATCAGTCTTCTACAAAAATGACCAAAATTCTTCTCGATTATTTTAAGAGTATAGCACCTGCATCTGTCACCGTAAAAGCTTTTGAACACCACGGCGGTGAGCCATATATGACTCCTATTGATAGTAAAGGGTATAAGGCTGCATCAAAAGCTGTTCAACATACCTTTGGGAAAACCCCAATCCCTGTGAGAGGTGGTGGTAGTATCCCAATTTGTTCTATTCTCGAAAGGGAATTAGGAATAAAAATAATATTCATGGGCTTTGGCCTTGATAGTGATAATCTTCATTCGCCCAACGAAAAATACGGTATTTATAATTTTTACAAAGGCATAGAAACCATTCCATATTTTCACAAATATTTTGCAGAAGAATCAGGTAATGCTAATTAGGTTGGCATATTCTTCGAACTTTATTCTTTAAGTTGATATTGCTTCTTAAATCCGCAAAACTTGTTGCCTGATCAATATCTCACCTCACCTGAATAGATTGTCTTTCAAAAAGAGATTTCTTAATTAAATAAAACGAGTTCTTATTTATTATGAATAGTAAATATGTACCTACTTTTTGTATGTGCTAATCACTTATTTTTGCGGTCATTCTTAATGAAAAGATAATTTGGATGATAGATGTTTTTGAAAAACTTGTAAAAGATGGTGGCCCTCTTGGGCAGCATGTTGAGCGTGCACATGGGTATTTTGCCTTCCCGAAGCTTGAAGGTGAATTGGGTAGTCGAATGAAATTTAGGGGAAAAGAAAAAATTGTATGGAGTCTTAATAATTACCTCGGTCTTGTGAATCATCCTGAGACAAGAAAGGTGGATGCGGAGGCAGCCGCAAAGTGGGGAATGGGGAATCCTATGGGAGCCCGCATGATGAGCGGGGAAACGACCATGCATGAGGAGTTGGAAAAGGTTTTAGCAAAATTTGTAGGCCGGGAGGATGCAATGTTGCTCAATTTCGGATACCAGGGAATTATGAGTTGTATAGATGCACTTGTAAATCGCCGTGATGTAATTGTCTATGACGGGGAATCACACGCTTGCCTTGTAGACGGTGTTAGGCTTACATGTGGGATTTAGCTATAAGTATAGGCATAATGATGTTGAAGATTGTGAAAAACAATTAGAACGGGCAAAGAAAATGGCCGAAAAGAATGGAGGCGGTATTTTATTAATTACTGAAGGCGTCTTTGGAATGAGCGGCAACCAGGGTAAGATTAAAGAAATTGTCGCGCTAAAGAAAAAATTTGATTTTCGTATACTCATTGACGATGCTCATGGCTTCGGTTCTATGGGACCAACCGGTGCCGGTGCAGATGAAGAGCAAGGCTGCCAAAAAGATGTTGATCTGTATTTTAGCACTTTTGTAAAAAGTATGGGAAGCATCGGGGCATTTATAAGCGGGCCAAAGGCTATTATGACTTACTTAAGGTATAATGTGCGCTCCCAGATATTTGCAAAAAGTCTGCCGTTGATAATTGTAGAGGGAATGTTGAAAAGAATGGAAATGCTAAAAACAATGCCGGAACTTAGAACAAAATTGTGGGACAATGTAAATGCACTCCAAAAAGGATTAAAAGACAAAGGCTTTGACATCGGAACAACCAATAGCCCCGTTACTCCCGTTTTTATGAAAGGCGATCTTCCGGAGGCCACCGGTATGGTAATGGACATACGGGAGAATTATAATATTTTTTGTTCTGTGGTAGTTTTTCCGGTTATTCCGAAAGGCCAGATAATATTCAGGCTTATTCCAACCGCTGTTCATACCAATGAAGACATTCAAATTACGCTCAACGCTTTCGAAGAAACCAAGAAGAAGCTTGATGCCGGGATCTACCAAGCGGAAAATATACCCAATATGGCCGATACAGGTATGGGCCAAAAGGGAGAGATGTAATAAAAACCGGGCAACTAAACAGAAGCCCGGGATAATCAAAAAATCTTAACCATTTAATCTTAAGACTAGAATCTACAATAAAGTCGACTGGTTCATAAAATAAGTTGCCTTCGCTTATTTCATTTATAATATTTTAACAATTCCCAGGTAATTAAGAGAAGCCGGGGCTTAATATCTCAATCATCTTTATTCAGGTATTTTAAGGATTTGGTGTAAAAATAAAAGGGGCCGGATAAAAATCCACCCCTGTTATAATCCAATATCCTATGAAAAACCGAGTTTGAAGCCTTTACAGCCTCTTAATATTTTAATGGCCTTCGCCTTTTATTTTAACTACAAATAGTTTTCAAAAATTAATAGTCGTCATACTTTCTTTGAAAGTTGCATGTGTTAATAATTAGGAAATAAATAAAAAGGGGCCGAATGAAAATTCACCCCTGTTATAATCCAATATCCTATGAAAAACCGAGTTTGAAACTGTGATTGCAGTTCCTTATAATTTGAATATCTTTTACCATGTTGATTTAAATGTTGACTTATATACAATATAATTTTGGGTTTTATATGCCCCTTCTCCAAAAAACTTTAAAATCGGTTCTATCTCTTTTGGCTCTAAAAACCCAGGTATCGATATAGGCTCTGAATGCGCATCAGGTATAATTATTGTCGCTGGAAACCCAACTTGACCTGAGGTGGCATACAATGCAAAATCATTTATTTTATAATTATTATTGTAGTTGTATGATTTTTCTTTCCAGTAGACAATTTCTTTAGACTCGGCATTAAGCTTTACAGGATAAAAATGCTCACTTATGTAAGCAATAACCTGAGAATTATTATAGGTTTTTTTGTCCATCACTTTGCACCAATAACACCAATCAGTGTATAAATCGATAAGAACCGGCTTAGATTCGGTACTCATTTGTGCTGAAAGTTCCTTCATATCCAACCAATCAAGTTTTTCACGGTGAGTTGGATTAACTTTGGCTGAAGTTAGAATGATCAGGCAGGCAGCTAAGGTAATTTTCATGTTTTTTGACATCGGTATTTACATAAACGTACGCAAAGGGATATTATTGGGTTTGTGTGAACAATAAAATTTAATATTTTTCTGAGTTCATTTTAAAACTTTATTAAAGTGTAATCATTTGAACAATGCATAAAATTATCGTTGCAATAACGGGTGCCAGTGGCTCTATTTATGCCCAATTACTATTAGATAAACTCTTTTTAATCAAGGATCAGTGGGCTCAACTCGGTATCGTTATCACGGACAATGCGAAAATTGTTTGGCAAACTGAACTTCAAAATGAACGGTATAAAAATTATGACGCAGCGTATTATTCAAAGAATGATTTTATGGCTCCCTTTGCGTCCGGATCGGGAGATTACGATATCATGATAATCGTTCCCTGCAGTATGGGGACTCTGGGACGCATTGCGACAGGCACTTCAGGTGATTTAATAACGAGAGCGGCAGACGTAATACTTAAAGAGAGGCGTAAACTTATATGCGTTATAAGAGACACTCCCTATAATCTCGTCCATATCAGAAATATGGAAACAATTACCCTGTCTGGCGGCATAATATGCCCGGCCACGCCTTCGTTCTATAGCAAACCCAAGAACATCGAAGAAGTTGCTCTAACTGTAGTAGACAGAGTTCTTGATCTCGCAGGTTTAGAAATTAATACTTTCAGGTGGGGTAAATAAAGTTCTTAATTAGTGTCAAAATATTTACCGAACTCAGGTCAAAATTCACTTCATATAAATTAGCAAATTGGCAAATACAATAGAAGGTATTTCTACCCGTTTGTAGTTTATAAATCATAAAAGAACTTAACACGTGTTTATTAAAATCAAAAAAAAACTGCTTTACCGGGGGCTTTTTTACATAATAATATTCAACGCTTTTTCTAATATCTCCTTTTGCCAGACTTTAAAGAACAACAGTTTAGATAAAAATGCCGCGATTAACATAACTACATTGCAAAATATACAGTTTGGGGCCTTTTCCCAAGGTGCTTCCGGAGGTTCCGTTGTTATAAGCGCCGATGGCTCAAGATCAGCAACCGGCAGCGTAATTCCACTAAATTTTGGCAATATTTATTCTCAGGCAATATTTGAAATAGACGCGCCGTTAGGATCAGTAGTTTCTTTGTTGGATGGGCAAAATTCAGTACTTACGGGCAGTAATGGGGGTAGTATGACGTTGCAAATAGATAATTCTATCCCTGCTAGTCCATTTTATACGACCGTAGATCCACCAGCAAAAACACAGGTAAGTGTTGGGGCCACACTAACCGTCGGAAATTCATCTTTATCACCTCCAGGTAGTTATACTGGAAATTTTTATGTTTTATTTCTTGTAGAATAGTAAAAAACTCCATCTAAATATCCAATCCCTAAAAAAACCTTACAGTGACTACCCCCTATTCCTTCTTTATTTTTTTGCGTAGAAGGTATTTCTCAAAAGGAGCCGCGCTTTCTCTATTCTTAATGATATTAATGGGTAAAGGTTACGGCCAGACCGATAGTAGCTTTGAGCAAATTTCAATTACGCTGATTACTAAAGATGTCGGTAACCTGGAGATACCGGCAATCATTCATGAAGATCAAGTTTGGTTACCGGTAAAAATATTTTTTGATTTTCTAGGTATAAATAGCAACATTGAACCAAAACTAGGATATATAAAGGGAAATTTTATTGACCCCAACGCACCTTTTACTATCGAAAGGGTTAATAACACGATTGTTTATGATAATATGCAGCATAAACTCGACGCCGGTGGATTGATTTATTCCGATGATGACCTGTTTTTGAGAACGGACTACTTCACAAAAATTTTTGGTCTGGAATGTAATTTTAATTTTCGTTCCCTTTCTGTTAATCTGCATACAAATTTCGAATTGCCAGTTGTTAGAGAACAGCGACAAGCTTTCATGCGGCAAAATTTATCGAAGTTAAAAGCGGAGAAAAAAGCCGATACAGTCATTAAAAATAATTTTTCTGCATTTCATTTTGGTGCACTGGACTGGCAAATAAATTCACTGCAGGAAATAGGCGGACGCACGAACACGAGAATTAATCTTGATGTAGGTGGAATGATAGCTGGCGGCGAGGCAAGCGCTTACTTCAACTATAATAGCTTAATACCCTTTTCTTTAAAAAATCAAATATATAACTGGAAATATGTGGATAACCAGGGCACCCTATTTAAGCAGGTAAGCCTCGGGAGAATCTTCACCCAGTCAACGTCGTCTTTATACGCCCCTTTGAATGGAATTCAAATAACTAACAGACCCACTACCTATAGAAAATCATTTGGCTCATTTATAGTTAGCAATAGCACCGAACCCAACTGGATTGTGGAGCTTTATGTAAACAATGTATTGGTGGATTATACAAAAGCCGATGGTTCGGGCTTTTTTACTTTCGATGTACCTTTAGTATATGGAAGTTCAGCGATAAAATTTCGTTATTATGGCCCATGGGGTGAGGAAAGAAGCAGTGAGGAGATCATAAATATCCCCTATACTTTTTTGCCCGAAAATCAGTTCGAATATTCATTAAGTGCAGGTGTTTTATCAGATAACGAGAAAAGCAAATTTACAAGAGCCAATCTCAACTATGGATTAAACAGCAGGATAACGATTGGGTCAGGGGTAGAATATCTATCTTCTGTTGAATCGGGAAGACTAATGCCATTTATCAATGCCTCTGTAAGATTAAGAGCTGGTTTAATTTTGTCCGGAGAACATACCTATAACGTAGCGACAAAGGCAAACCTGAGCTATCGTTTCGCAAAAAAATTACAACTTGAAGTCAACTACACAAAATACAAACCAGGGCAAGATGCAGTAAAGATTAACTACCTGGAAGAAAAAAAAGCAATCTTGTCGATACCCTTCAGAAGTAAAAACTTTAATGGTTTTTCTCGTCTCACATTGAACAGGATTACGCTAGGGGATGGCAAATTTACGAGCGCCGAAATCTTACTTGGAGGCGTTGCAGCCGGAATAAATTGCAATCTTACAACAAATGCATTTTTTACCAGTTCGCCCATCATTTATAGTAAACTTTCAGCAACATTTCGCTTACCAAAAGGAATCAGGCTAACTCCACAAGCTCAATATGCATACCATGAGAAAAGATTTAATCTTATAAGATCTGAAATAGAAAAACAAATATTCAACAAAGGTTTCTTAAATTTTTCTGTTGAAAGAAATATTCCGGCAAGAGTCAATTCATATATTTTGGGAGTGCGATACAATTTTTCATTTGCCCGTACCTCTTTTTACGCAAAACAAAGCAATCATACCACAAGCTTATTACAATCGGCTAGCGGAGGTTTTATGTACGACGAGAACACGGGGCAGACGTTAGTAAACAATATTAAGAATGTTGGAAGAAGTGGAATATTAATATTGCCTTTCCTGGATTTCAACTGCAATGGTAGGCGTGACAATAATGAGCCGGATGTAAAAGGTCTAAATGCAAGAGTTGCAGGGATCAATATATTGAGAAATGAGGATGAAGCCGCAATAAGAGTTACAGGGCTGGAAGCCCATAAAAAATACTTTGTTGACCTGGATGAAAATAGCTTTGAAAATACATCCTGGAAAATTAAAAACAAAGCTATACAGGTAGTAGCTGAGCCCAATCATTTCACTCGAATAGAAGTTCCCGTTTCAGTGGTTGGCGAAGTTTCAGGCACGGTATATAATAAAGGTAAAACCGGCAAGGAAGGGATTGGAAGAATAATGATTAATATTTACAACGACAGCAATCAATTGGTAGCCAAAACGCTTACTGAATATGATGGATATTTTAATTATCTAGGCCTCGCACCCGGTAAGTACTTCTTATCAGTTGACACATCACAATTAATGAAAATAGATATGCAAGCTGATACTCCTGAAATTCCATTTACGATACAATCAAAAAGGGAAGGAGACATTGTTGATGGGCTCGACCTAATACTTACGCCAATAAAAAAGGATTAGAAATTTATTTACCCGAAGTTTAATTCTTTAGCTATCCACTTATGCCGCTATGATAATCATCTTTTTTACGATTAAATCTTCGATGCTCTACAATAACTGATCGCGTATACCGTTTTTGAAAATAAATCAAATCTATATCAAAAATGAAAAAAATGAAAAAACTCTTCTCTGCTGCGGTTGTATGTATCGTAGCTTCCACAAGTTTAAATGCCCAAACCAGTGCTTCTGCTACTGCATCTGCAACTATCGTAAGTCCAATTTCCATCGTTAAGGATGTTGATATGGATTTCGGTAATGTTTCAGTAAGTACACTTGCTGGTGGTATCGTTACATTAGACCCTTCAGTGTCAGGAACGCGTACACCAAACGGAGGTGGAGGAGTATCTCTTCCCGCTGTTACAGGTACCGTTTCTGCTGCCCAGTTTACTGTTAGCGGTCAGGCAAATTTTACTTACGACATTTCTTTGCCCGTATCTGCTACTCTAAGTAATGCAGGTAACAACATGGTTGCTGATAACTTTACCAGCAGCGTTGCTACAGGTACACTTGATGGATCTGGCGTAGAAACCTTTTACGTGGGTGCAGATTTAAATGTAAACGCAGGTCAGCCGGCCGGAGTTTACACTACTGGATCTCCGTTTTTCGTAATAGTAAACTACAACTAAACTTATTTTTCAAAAACTCATAAAATGAATGCTGTTATATTTACAGCATTCATTTTATATTTTTGACCGTCTATGTTTGATTATTTGATTCGCATGAACACATTAATAAGTATAAAAAGACAGCCAGCCTTTCTTTGCTGCCTTTTATTTCTTTCACTATTTTTTTGCAAAGATTCTTTTTCCCAGGGCAATTTATTAATCACCCCCAAGAGAGTAGTTTTTGAAGGCTCCAAAAGAACAGAAGAAATAAACCTTGCAAACATCGGTAAGGATACAGCAACATACATGATCTCGTTCATGCAATTTAAAATGGATGACGATGGCAAGTTCCGGCCAGCGGACCAGAGTGATAGCGCCCAAAATTTTGCAGATAAAAATCTTCGCTTTTTCCCCCGCAAAGTAACTTTGGGACCTAATGAGGCGCAATCTGTGAAGATACAAGTGATTAGAAAAAATGAGCTTGCGTCCGGAGAATATCGCTCTCATCTGTTTTTCAGAGCCTCAGAAAACCCAAAGCCTCTTGGAGAAGAAAATGAATCATCAGGAAAGGATTCAAACATTTCAATTCACATAACCCCTCTCTTCGGAATATCAATTCCTGTAATAATTCGCAATGGAGAAACTTCGCTCAAAATTGATATTAGTAATCCTTCTTTTAAAATGGAAAAGGATAGCATTCCAATCTTAAAAATGACATTCAATCGCTCTGGAAATATTTCTTCTTACGGAGATATCACGGTGGATTATATTTCCACCCAGGGTAATAAAACTCAAGTTAGCGTGGTGAAGGGCCTTGCAGTGTATTCACCAAATTTGAAAAGAAACATTTCGCTTGTGCTTAATAAAATCCCGGGGATTTCATATAAGGAAGGTACTTTGCATGTTGTTTACTCAGATCAATCTCCTAAGCCCGTAAAAATTGCAGAAACAGAAATTACTCTGTAAAAAAATCTTACCTTAAGTCTACTATCTCGACATTGGGATAACCTTTCGCGTCAAACACAAATAGAGAATCAGGTAAATTGGTATTTGTTTTCATGCTCGCAACACTGTAAGTATACTTATTTCCATTTTTTTCGAAAACCTTTGTAGTGGCGATTGACTGTGTAGCCTTATCAATACCTACAAGCACTTTGAAGAAAGTCTTCGATTTATCTACGGGAGTCAGCTCGATTTCTTGTATAGTTTTGTTTCCTGCTTTAGACTGCCCATTTAATTTGTATAAAAAATCTTTATCGTAAAAATTTGTAAACATCTTCTGTGGAGTAATCATATTTGATGAGCCGTCAAATTTTGTAATTTGAACCTCATTATCAGAATTATCGTACGTCCAAATATTATTTCCATCGCTATAAATCTCCTGCCCTGAAACACTAATCCTATATTTAGAACCTTTCATATTTACCACTCCAGACTTAGTGCCTAAAACTTTCCCTTCGGAATTTTCGATCTTTAAAGTGAATTTTGCAGTTACCGATTTATATGTTTTAAACTTCGCACTTACATTGTCTAATATTTTTTTCGCATCAGGATCGCTCTTACCAAGGGAAGATGATTGAGAAAAAGCATTTAAGCCAGAAAAAAGAATAAGACTAAACAGTATTTTTTTTACCATGATATATATTTAGATGATCACCGTTTGGCGGTGGCAAATATACATAATAGACAAAGCTTAATTGTTGAGGGTTTAATGTAAGATTATAGTATAATGTTAATATTGGCTAAATCAATAAGTAATTGAGGCTTAACTACTCATTTCTCCCTGCATGTTCACCTGGTTTATTAATTTATCTGCATCGGCATGGCCTTTTGCTGCTTTAATAAAGTGTACAAATAATGGATGCGGATTTTCCACAGTACTTTTTAATTCGGGATGATATTGTACACCTATGAAGAAGGGATGATTCGATAATTCGATAATCTCAACAAGGCCGGTCTGTGGATTTATACCGCTTGCTATCATTCCGGCTTGCTCAAATTTTTCGAGGTACTTATTGTTAAACTCCCAACGATGCCTGTGTCGTTCATTTATTGTGGTGGTATCATAAATACTATAAGCAAGTGTATCTTCTTTAATCTCGCATGGGTAAGAGCCTAAACGCATAGTACCTCCCTTTATAGTAATTTTTTTCTGCTCCTCCATCATATCAATTACCGGGTTAAGCGTGCCCTCGTTCATTTCGGTAGAATCCGCATCTTTTATTCCAAGAACGTTTCGTGCGAATTCTATGGCAGCCATTTGCATGCCTAAGCATATTCCAAAAAAAGGAAGATTATTTTCTCTGGCATATTTAACGGCTATTATTTTCCCTTCAACTCCCCTAAAGCCGAATCCGGGAGCAACGAGCAATCCATCGAGCCCATTCAACTTCTCTGCAACATTCTCTTCAGAAATATATTCGCTGTGAACGTTTACAACCTGCACTTTACAATCGTTCATTGCGCCTGCGTGTATGAAAGATTCCAGTATCGATTTATAAGCGTCCTGTAACTCAATATATTTCCCAATAAGACCTATTGTTACTTTATATCTTGGATGTTTTAATTTTTCAAGAAATTCTTTCCATTTCCCAAGCTCGGGTTCATTGTAATTAGTAATCTGCAATTTTTTCAGCACTATTAAATCAAGCTTTTCACGCAGCATTGCAATTGGAACTTCATAGATGGTTGACGCATCTGCAGCTTCAATTACAGCATTTTCTTTTACATTACAAAAAAGAGCAATTTTCCTTTTTAGGTCATCTCCCAACGGCCTCTCAGTCCTGCATACCAATATATCAGGATGTATTCCATTTTCACTCATTAATTTCACACTGTGTTGCGTAGGCTTTGTTTTGAGTTCCTTGGCAGCTTTCAGATATGGTATTAATGTAAGATGGACAACAATACAATCTTCTTCCGGCATCTCCCACTGTAGTTGTCGAACTGCTTCAATAAAAGGAAGGCTTTCTATATCACCCACAGTTCCGCCGATTTCCGTAAGAATCACGTCGTACTCATTTTTCTCGCCAAGCAAAAGCATACGGCGTTTAATTTCATCTGTTATATGGGGAACTACCTGTACCGTTTTGCCGAGATAGTCTCCTTCTCTTTCTTTATTGATAACAGTTTGATAAATACGGCCAGTTGTTACATTGTTGGCTTGTGATGTATGAATGCTAAGAAAACGTTCATAGTGGCCAAGGTCAAGGTCTGTTTCTGCACCATCTTCTGTAACATAACACTCTCCATGTTCATAGGGATTTAAAGTACCGGGATCAACATTAATATATGGATCAAATTTCTGTATCGTTGTCTTCAAACCTCTTGCCTGAAGCAATTTGGCAAGAGACGCGGCGATAATTCCTTTACCCAAAGATGAAGTAACACCTCCCGTAACAAAAATATACTTGGCCATTTTGTGATTAATTTTTTTAAAAAATTTTATTTAATAATTAAAAAAGTAACAAAAAATGTTACCTGTTAATTCTTTTATGAAAGCTCTTTGAATAAAGATGACCAGCGGAAAGAAAATAATGCTGTAAAATCCGTGAGGTCATGCAAACTTACAGCTAATAATTGATGGTAAAAAAGCAAAATTTGATTTGTGGAAAAACGGTCAATATTTTTTGAAAACTTGATATAACTTAAATAGATCAACTCTTTATTATATACCCTCACAGATTAATATATCTCTTTTTTGGAAAGATAATTTCTCACATAATCATCCACTCCATCTTCCAGAGAATAAACGGCATCTGAATAACCTGCATCTCTTAATTTTTTCATTTCAGCCTGCGTATAATATTGATACGTATCCCTGATGTCTTCGGGCATGTCCACATATTGGATTTGAGTCTTTTTATCCATGCCATGGAATGTTGATTTTACCAAATCATTAAATGTTCGGGCTTCGCCTGTGCCCACATTATAGATTCCTGAAACGAAGGTGGCGGGGTCTCTGTTCCAAGATTCTAAAAACCAAAAACAGATTTTTAATACATCCTTTACGTAAATAAAATCTCTCAATTGTTCTCCGTCTTTGTATTCTTTTTTGTGGGATTTAAAAAGCTTTACAAAACCCTTTTCGATTATTTGATTATGTGAATGAAAGATGACGCTCGCCATTCTTCTTTTGTGGTATTCATTTGGTCCATACACGTTAAAAAATTTTAGTCCTGCCCAGGCCGGTGGGGCGGTGGTAACCTTTAAAGGACCTTGATCTTTTACTTTTTCCAAAACCCATTTATCAAATTCATTTTTGGAAACGCCGTAAGGATTCAAAGGCTTAAGTTCCTTAATTATTGAATGGTCATCGCTGTAGCCTAATTCTCCTGAGCCATAGGTGGCTGCTGAAGATGCATACACCAGTGGTATTTTATTTAAAGTACAATAATTCCAAACTTTTTGTGAATATTCTACATTTAAATGCTCGTGAATTGAATAATTAAATTCGGTGGTATCTGTTCTTGCGCCAATATGAAAGACAAAGGCAATTTCAGGTTTTCCTTCCTGTAACCAAATGAAAAAGTTTTCTCTCTCAACCTTCTTTAAAAAATTCTTCCCTTCGAGATTTTTTTCTTTTTCCACATGGCTGAAATCATCAACAAGAATAAGGTGGTTGTAACCTTTGTCATTTAAAAAACTGACAAGGCAACTACCAATAAATCCTGCAGCGCCTGTTACCACTATGTTTGATTTTTTATCCATTACTCCGGCAGGTAATTTTTAAAATGATTCCCTAGTGCATCATTATATTTTTTATTCCATTGACTTATGTTACCCCATTTTTCTTTATCGACAATTATTTCTCCGGAGGTAACACTACCTAATTTTTGAAAAGGGATGTGTACCAAAGATTCAAACTCATCAATATTCCTTTTTAATACCGATACAACCACTCTTCCCTGAGCTTCGCCAAATAAAAAAGCATCTTTGCGGACTTCAGTGCTATCTGTCGTTATTTCAAAACCAAGCATTTTTGAAAAGCAACTTTCGGAGAGCGTAACGAAAATACCTCCCTCACTTACGTCATGAGCCGATTCAATAATTTTTTTATCAATGAGCTCACTTACGGTTTTGTGTAAATTAAATTCTTCTTCAAGATTAAAATACGGTGCAGGTGAGTATTCTACTCCGCATATTTTATGAAGGTATTCTGAACAATTAATATCATTTTTATTGACACCGAGCAAATAAATTACATCTTCCTTATTTTTAAAATCAAGTGTCATTTTATTTTCCAAATTCTCGAGAAGTCCAACCATACCAATAACCGGCGTGGGATATACGGGGCCACCGGGTGATTGATTATAAAAACTCACATTTCCTCCGGTAACGGGTGTTTCAAATTTTGCACAAGCTTCGCTCATGCCCTTTATGCTTTCAACAAACTGGTAGTAAACCTCGGGGTCATATGGATTTCCAAAGTTGAGACAATTAGTTACACCTAAAGGCTTGCCACCACTACATACGATATTGCGGGCTGCTTCACTCACCGCAATCATACATCCTATGTAGGGGTCCGCAAATACGTAGCGGCTATTACAATCGGTGGTAAGTGCAAGAGCTTTCGTTGTTCCTTCCACAGCAACCACTGATGCATCGGAAGGGGCGTTAGTATTAAGATTGGAAGTGCCTACCATGCTATCGTACTGATCATACACCCATTTCTTTGAAGCAATGTTTGGTAACTGTATTATTTTTTCCGCAATTGCTTTAATATCGTCTGGCAAAGGAATTTTATTAATGTCGAAATTCCTCGTTTTGTCGAGATAGTTTGGCGCTTTATATTCCCTCTCGTAGACGGGCGCTCCTCCACCGAGGACAAGGCTCTCTGCTGGTATTTCTGCTTCGAGTTCCCCATTCATATAGAACTTCAGCAATCCACCATCTATTACTTCTCCAATTTCCGAACACGGAAGATCCCATTTTTCAAAAATCTCAATAACTTCTTTTTCTCTTCCTTTCTTAATAGTAAGCAACATTCTTTCCTGGCTTTCACTCAATAATAATTCCCATGACTTCATATTTTTTTGCCGGGTGGGAACTTTATCGAGATTTATTTTCATTCCCACTCCGCCTTTTGCACTAGTCTCGGCTGTCGAACAAATAATGCCGGCAGCACCCATATCCTGCATACCAATAATGGCGCCTGTTGCAAGAACTTCGATGCATGCCTCAAGTAACTTCTTCTCCTGGAAAGGATCACCTACCTGAACTGCAGGTAAATCTTCAGCGCTGTTGTCTGTAATGTCAGCAGAGGCAAATGCAGCTCCGCCCATGCCATCCTTACCTGTAGCACTACCAGCAATAAAAACCGGGTTGCCTTTACCAGTCGCGGTTGCACTAACAGTTTCCCCAATATGAACTATACCGGCACTCATCGCATTTACCAATGGATTTGTATGATAGCAATCTTCAAAATATATTTCGCCGCCTACGGTAGGCACTCCAAAACAATTACCATAGTGAGCAATACCGTGCACTACGCCGCTTAACAAATGGCGTGTCTTTTCTTTTTCCAGATCTCCAAAACGCAATGAATTTAACGTGGCAATGGGCCGGGCTCCCATAGTAAAAATATCCCTGTGAATGCCTCCAACACCGGTTGCGGCACCCTGGAATGGTTCAATTGCCGAAGGATGGTTATGACTTTCAATTTTAAAAACTACTCCAAGTCCATCTCCTATATCCATGAGCCCCGCATTCTCCTCGCCAGCCTTGACAAGAAGTTTTGATCCTTCCCTTGGTAAAGTTTTGAGCCATTTAATTGAATTCTTATAACTGCAATGCTCACTCCACATTACTGAGTAAGCGCTTAACTCCGTAAAATTTGGAACACGGCCAAGTATGGAAATAATTTTTTCAAATTCATCCTTTTTAAGGCCTAATTTATCTGCAATCTCAAATGTAATTTCCATGATTATTTATAAGGCGCAAACTTACAATGTCCTGAACTTTCTTAGCCAAATACTATGTAAATATTTTAACTAACTTCCCACAATCAAAATAGATTAATGGGTTATTTATTATTTGTTTTTTATACCATTCTTTTGTGTTGGCTTATAACCCGTCTAAGATTTTTTAGGAATTGTGGCCTGAGTAGTAAAGTGCTAATCATTCTTTTTTTGATAAGAGTACTCGTTGGGCTTGTAAATGGATACATTAGTCTGTATTATTATCCCGTGGCTGACGCGAGAGAATTTCATATGCAGGGCATCACCGAATTTGATCTGCTGTTCAATAAGCCTTATGAATACCTGACTAACATTTTTCGTACTAATTATAATAATTATTCAAATTTCTTTGAAAGTTCTGATTCATTTTGGAATGACCTCAGAACGAATATTATTGCCAAAATACTTTCCATCTTCGATATTTTCAGCGGAAAAAACTTCTTTATTAATACGCTCTTTTTTAATTTTCTCATATTCTTTGGCGCGATTTACTTCTATAAGATTTTTATTAAATTTATGCCGAAGTATAGTTTTGTAATAATTATCTGCGTTTTCCTTTTGCCTTCTGTCATATATTTCACCAGCGGCATTCATCGGGATGGATTTATTTTCCTGTGTCTTTCAATTGTTATTTACAATACACAAAAATTAATAGAACAAAAAAAGCATCTGTCAGGAATTATTTTTCCCATGCTAATTTTTCTTTGCATCATTCTGCTTTTGAGAAATTTCGTGTTTATAGCATTAGCTCCTGCATTGCTGGCCTGGCTATTAGCCGAACGTTTCCAAAAGCATGCTTTTATTAGTTTTCTTGGCGTATACGGTGCGGCAGCAGTTTTATTCTTCTTTTCCACTACACTACCGCCGGCATTTAACCTGCCGGAGCATGTTGTATCAAAGCAGCTTGAGTTTATAGAGCTATCCAAAGGCGGAGGTTCTGCAATTGCTATAAACCCACTACACGCTAATATCGGAAGCTTTTTACATAATGCACCTCAGGCACTCAATCATTCTATTATGCGTCCGTATCTTAATGAAAAATTTAATTTTTTATATACACCCTTGGCGGTCGAGATTTTGGCATATGAAGTACTTTTCCTTTTGTTCGTCTTTTTTAGAAAAAAGACGCCGCTAACTCCGTTTATTTACTTCTGCTTGTTTTTTAGCATAAGTATGTTTTTGGTTATTGGATACACAATTCCAATATTGGGCGCTATCGTAAGATATAGAAGCATTTATTTTCCCTTACTTTTAATACCAATAATTTACCTTACCGATTGGGAAAAAATTAAGGCCCAATTTTATATAATTAAAAAATGAAATGTGACTTATTTTCCACAAATGGACAAGAATTAACCACATTTTATAAATAATCTTTGTTTTTATAACGGATAAATCCTTTTTTTGCCATCTAAAACTCAAAATAATGCAATCTTTAAGACTAAATGCTTTACACAACTTACTCTCAAATACTAAAAATCCACAGGGGCCAAAACCTCAAAAAATCACCGCAATTTTTGGTGATAATGTCTTTACCATAAAAAAGGCACGGAAGTTTCTTAGTGATGAGGCCTACAAAAGCTTGCTTTCATCTATAAAAACCCAAAGCAAAATTGATCGCCGGATGGGTGACCAAATTGCTGCCGGCCTCAAGGCATGGGCAGAAACAAAAGATGTAACACACTTTACACACTGGTTTCAACCTTTAACAGAAGCAACCGCCGAAAAACATGACTCATTTTTTACTCTAAAGAGCGATGGTACTGAAATCGAAGAGTTTGATGGGGCCGCTCTTATACAACAGGAGCCCGATGCTTCGTCCTTTCCAAGCGGCGGATTAAGGGCTACTTTCGAAGCGAGAGGTTATACTGCGTGGGATCCGTTATCGCCTCCATTTATTATGGAAATTGGGAACGGCAAAACTTTATGTATCCCAACCATTTTCGTTTCTTACACTGGTGAATCACTCGATGCAAAAACGCCTCTCTTAAAGGCGCTGGTAGCACTAGACAAAGCAGCCATTGACGTATGTCAATATTTTGACAAGAACGTCACCGCCGTTACTCCTACACTTGGTTGGGAGCAGGAATATTTCGTCGTGGATGCAGCAGTAGCAAATGCCCGTCCTGACATTGTAATGACAGGACGCACTGTCTTTGGTCATCCGCCTGCAAAAGGACAGCAACTTGAGGACCATTATTTTGCTTCAATCCCGGAAAGGATCTACGCATTTATGAGAGATTATGAGCAGGAGGCGTATAAGTTAGGAATTCCGTTGCGCACAAGACATAATGAAGTTGCTCCGTCGCAATTTGAGTGTGCACCCATTTTTGAAGAAGTAAATCTTGCTGTAGATCATAACACATTATTGATGGATGTGATGACTCGTGTTGCAAGAAGGCATGGGTTGATGGTACTGCTTCATGAAAAACCATTTGCTGGTATAAATGGAAGCGGGAAACATAACAACTGGAGCATGGCTACCAATACGGGGGTGAATTTGTTAGCACCTGGGAAAACCCCGAAAACAAACCTGATGTTTCTTGCTTTTTTTGTGAATACAATTAAGGCAGTTCATGATTACTCAGATATTTTGAGAGCCTCTATAGCAAGCGCCGGAAACGATCACAGGCTTGGCGCTAACGAAGCCCCACCGGCTATTATTTCAATTTTTATTGGAGAATATTTAACCGACGTTTTAAACCAGATTGAAAAAAGAGTAGGTGATAATTTTGATGAGCAAGATGAAGCAATGCTGAAACTGGATATCCACAAAAGTATTCCTGAGCTAATGCTTGACAACACTGATAGAAACCGTACTTCGCCATTTGCTTTCACTGGAAATAAATTTGAATTTAGGGCAGTTGGCTCTGCAGCCAATTGTGCGGCAGCAATGACTGTATTAAATTCTATAATGTGCGAAACCCTCACTCAATTTAAAAAAGATGTTGATTCTCTAATCGATGGTGGCGAAAAGAAAGAGATCGCCCTTATGCAAGTCATTCAGAAATATATTGTCGAGAGTAAATCAGTGTTATTTGAAGGAGATGGCTATAGCGAAGAATGGGCAACTGAGGCTGAAAAAAGAGGACTGCCCAACGTGAAGACAACCCCACTCGCATTGGATGCCTTTGTAACTGATAAGGCTAAAAAATTATTTGAAAGCCATAACATATACACACATAGTGAACTTGAAGCGAGGCACGAAATACTGCTGGAAAATTATATTAAGAAAGTTCAGATTGAAGCAAGAATGATCGGCGATTTGTCGAGCACTTATATTCTTCCAGCAGCAATAAAATATCAAAATGTGCTAATAAAGAATATCAGAGGTTTAAAAGAGATTGGTTTGGATGATAAAAGCTATTCAAGCCAAATGCAAATTGCCACAAAAATTTCTGAACATATTTCATATATAAGCACTCGCGTTGAATCCATGATTGAAGCAAGAAAAGTTGCAAATAAAATTGCAGATGTACGGGAAAGGGCAATTTCATATTGTGATACTGTGAAGAGTTATTTTGATGAGATACGCTATCATGTAGATAAGCTAGAGTTACTTGTTGACGATGAATATTGGGAATTACCAAAGTATCGTGAAATGCTTTTTTTAAGATAAAAAATCTTTATCACCTTAAAGAAAAGACCCCGTCAAATGATGGGGTTTTTTACGTTTTGGCATTAAAATTTATATTAAAATCTTACCATCTTTCATGTGCAAAATGCGATCACTCAACTGCGCCAATTCTTCATTATGCGTTACTATCAAAAAGCTTTGCTGAAAGCGATTTCGCAAGTCAATGAATAAATTATGAAGTTCTTTCGCATTTGATGAGTCAAGATTCCCTGTAGGCTCATCCGCCATTACTATTGAAGGATTATTGATTAATGCTCTGGCAACTGCAACTCTTTGCTGCTCTCCGCCAGATAACTCTCCCGGCTTATGGGATGCTCTCTCGCTAAGATTAAGTAAGCCTAATAAAGATAATGCTCTCTCTTCGATCTCGCTGGTTTTGCCTCCGGCAATCCATCCAGGAACACATATATTTTCCAATGCTGTAAATTCAGGCAAAAGATGGTGGAACTGAAAAACAAAGCCAATATTCTTATTTCTAAACTCGGCAAGTTTCTTTCCACTCAACTTAGACACTACCGTGTCACCCAAATAGATTTCACCCTTATCTGCCATATCAAGCGTGCCTAAAATATGCAACAATGTACTTTTACCTGCTCCCGAAGAGCCTGCTATGCTTACAATTTCTCCTTTGTCTATTTCTATATCAACGCCCTTTAAAACGGGAAGAGAACCATAACTTTTATAAATACCAGTAGCTTTTAACATGCTTAAATGTAAAGGTTAAAATACAATTTCAAAAAGGTAAAAATAAAATACTTACTGTGCATCTATTGCGTTATATTATTCACCAAAAGATAGCTGACCATAAGCAAAACATTATTTGGTAATACCGATATAACTTTTACTTTTGCGGAAAATTTGGTTGCCCGTTTCAATTTTTAAATAAGAAAAAGGAATACATATGTTTTGGACTTTAGAACTAGCCTCACACCTTGAAGACGCTCCATGGCCTGCTACAAAAGATGAGTTAATAGATTTCTCGATTCGTAGCGGCGCCCCTATTGAAGTAGTGGAGAATCTACAGGAACTTGAAGATGAAGGTGGAGAAATTTATGAAGGACTTGAAGATATATGGCCAGATTATCCGAGCCAGGAAGATTTCTTTTTTAATGAGGATGAATATTGATAATAGGGATATTAAAATCCTTTTAGAATATAAACAAAAAACCGCTCTGCAACTGGGCGGTTTTTTGTTCTAAAAATAAGCCGGGATATCACGAGGATATTCTTACAATTACTTTCATTATTTTGTTATCCTTCCAATAGAATTTGAAATTATTATTTTTCCATCTGTTCGATTACACTTTCTGTCACGCCGGTAAAGGAAAATCCTCCATCATGAAAAAGGTTCTGCATAGTAACATACTTTGTAAAATCGCTGAATAGACTGACACAATAATTAGCACAATCTTCTGCCGTAGCGTTACCGAGAGGACTCATTTTTTCGGCATAATTTATAAATCCATCAAAGCCTTTTACTCCGCTTCCTGCGGTGGTACGTGTGGGCGATTGCGAAATTGTATTCACTCTTACATGCTTTTTAAGGGCATAGTGATAACCAAAACTTCGGGTTATGCTCTCCAATAAAGCTTTGGCATCGGCCATTTCGCTATAATCAGGAAATACTCTTTGCGCAGCAATGTAAGTAAGGGCTACAACGCTTCCCCATTCATTTATGGCATCTTGTTTCATTGCGGTTGCGAGTAAGCGATGCAGGCTCATAGCAGAAATGTCAAGCGTCTTTTGATTAAACCCATAGTCAATTTCGGTGTAATGTTTTCCCTTACGCATATTAACGCTCATGCCTACCGAATGTAAAATGAAATCAACACCTCCATTGAAATGATCTTTTGCTTTGATTATTAAATTAAGCATGTCATCATTGCTGGTCACATCACAGGCAACGATAGGGGCATTTATTTTTTCGGCAAGTTTATTTATTTCTCCCATCCGCATTGCTACAGGAGCATTAGTGAGTAATATTTCAGCGCCTTCTTCATGGCAGCGTAGCGCTGTTTTCCATGCTATTGAATTTTCATCAAGCGCACCAAAAATAATTCCCTTTTTCCCTTTTAATAAGTTATAAGACATGGCTGGTTAATTGGTTTATTAAGTTAAATAGTTTGGTTATATTTATAGGCTCACAATTCCTTGTATTGTCTGTAAATCATTATAGCTGAATTTTTCGGGTTAATTGCCTATCATTTCCCGGGCATTCTCAAATGCGGCGGCTGTTGGCTTTTCACCACTAAGCATTGTTGCAATTGTAGTAATTCGTTCATCATCGTTTAATTCTTTTATTGCGGTAATTATTTTATCATTCTTAATTTCTTTATACACGAAAAAATGAGTTTCTGCCTTTGATGCAATTTGGGGCTGATGGGTTATGGAAATTACCTGGTGGCCGCCCGCAAGTTGCTTCATAATAAGGCCAACCTGTCGTGCAGCCTCTCCGCTTATACCGCTATCAATTTCATCAAAAATTAAAGTAGGTAATTGTACACTTTTTGCTACAAGCGATTTAATGCTCAGCATCAAACGGCTCAATTCTCCTCCGCTGGCAACCTTACGCAATGGCTCAAAATGTGTCATCTTTCCTGAAAGTCCCTGGGGCAAATTAGCATCGAATAAAAATTCTATGGAATCAATACCAAATGCGTTTAATACCTTTTCTGTTTTGATTTCAACTTTTATATGTGCATTTGGCATTCCTACCTGTGTCAAAAGATCGTTTACTTTTTCTTCAAATGTGTTAACCTGCCTTTTCCTTTTCTCTGAAATCTTTTCCGCAATTTTAATTGCTTCGCTGTAATATTCTTTTAGTTTATTTTCCGCCGCTACAATTCCATCCGTAAGATTAGTAACTTTTTCAAGTTCTTTCGAAAGCGCATTTTTTATTTCAATGAGTTCAGCGGTGGTTTGTACATTATGTTTTTTAAGCAGACGGTACCCCTCGCTCATGCGATCATTTAGCTCATCTATTTTTTTTGCATCATAATTTACTCCATCATTTATTTGCTCAATCTCGGAGGCGATATCCTGCAACTCTATCTGGGCAGACTGTAACCTTTCGGTTAAGGTATTTATAGCCGGATGAAAATCATGTAACGCTCTTAGTTTACCAATTATCAGCTTTAGCTGCTGTATCATCGGTTCCTCGCTTTCCTGCATTTGAAAACTAACTTCAGAAAGAACTGACTTAATATTTTCTGAATTACTCATTATCTTAATTTCTGCATCAACGTCCTCTATTTCCCTTTCTGAAAAATTGACTTCTTCAAGTTCGTCAAATAGAAATTTATTATAATCGTATTCTTTATTAGCCGAAGCCCGTTCTTCTCTCATAAGCCCCAGTTGTTGTGAAGTATCGAGATAGTTTTTATATACAATTTGGTATTGAATTATGTCCTTACTATTACCGGCAAGGGCATCAATCACCTCGCGTTGAAAATGATTATCACCCAACTCCAACGAATCAAATTGCCGGTGCAGGTCAACAAGTAAATTAGATAATTCTTTTAACTGATTAAGATTTACAGGCGTATCATTAATAAAAGCCCTCGATTTTCCATTTACAGAAATCTCCCTTCTGATCACAATCTCTTCCTCACAGTCAAGTTCATTATTTTGCAAAAACTCCTTTACTGAAGAATTGCCGGTGCTGAAAAGTCCCTCGACAAAACACTTCTTGTCTTTGCTGAGAAGAACTGATGTGTCAACTCTATCTCCCAAGATCAGACTTAAGGCACCCATGAGAATACTTTTTCCTGCTCCGGTTTCGCCGGTTATAATATTTAAATGAGGTGAAAAATATATTTTAATTGAATCAATTATGGCGTAATTCTGTATGTGTAATTGCTTAAGCATTTATAAAAGGCAAATTACAATATTTATGCTTTGGCTGAATGAGTTCTGTTTGCATTAGGAGCGGTCAATAAAAAGGGATGCTTTTGGCATCCCTTAATGTAGTATTTTATTCATTACTATTTCACTTCAACTGCATCGTTCAACTCGTCATCGACAAGTATACGGCCGCAGTTTTCACATACAATTATTTTTTTCCGCTGCTTAATATCACTTTGTTTCTGGGGAGGAATTGCATTAAAACAACCTCCGCAAGCATCTCTCTCTACAGGGACAACCGCGAGGCCATTTCTATAGTTTTTACGGATCCTGTCGTAGCTTACTAATAGCCTTTCATCAACATTCTCTCTTGCCGTTTCAGCTTGCTTGTTATAATTTTTTTCTTCCTTATCAGTTTCTGCAATTATCTTTTCGAGCTCTCCTTTTTTCCCCTTAAGATTTGCTTCTTTGGTGGCAACTGCCTTTTTAGCTAATTCAAGTTGCTTTCCCTTCTCCGCAATATCGTCCGTTGCATCTTTTATATGCTTTTCCGCAAGCTTGGTCTCCAGCGTTTGCATTTCAATCTCTTTGTTGATTGCTTCAAACTCGCGATTGTTCTTCACATTATCGCTTTGTTTTTCATATTTTTTTATGAGTTCCTGCGCATCTTTAATTAAAGTCTTTTTATCTTCAATAAACTGCTGCATGCCATTTATTTCTTCTTCAATACGGTTTTGACGTGCATGCAAGCCTTCAATTTCATCTTCGAGGTCACTAACTTCTATTGGTAGTTCACCCTTTAAAATCTGGATCCCATCTAACTTGCTATCTACTTTTTGAAGCTTAACAAGAGATGACAATTTTTCTTCTACAGAATAATCTTTTACTTGTGACATATATGATGTATGATTTTGTATTTTATCAAACTTGTAAATCCAATTCTGCTTTTAGATATAATAGTTAACAGGATTGGTATTAATTTTTGTTTTTAGGACGGCAAAGTTAGGAAATTTTTCCGTCAAAATATCAGCTAAAAGGGCTATTGTATATTGCTCGCTTTCGAAATGGCCTATGTCTGCCATTAAAATTTCTGAATCTGCATCAAAAAATTCATGGTACTTAATATCTGAAGTTATAAAAGCCTGTGCGCCTGATGCTTTAGCTTGCGAAATCAAAAAACTTCCGGCGCCACCGCATACCGCTATTCTTGAAATCTTCTTTTTGAGGAACGGTGAATGACGAATGGTTTGTAATTTGAAAGCAATTTTAAGACGAGAAAACAATTCTTTTTCAAAAAGCGGCTTGGGTAAATCACCGGATACACCACTACCTAAGTCGTTTAATTTATTATCCAACGGATATATATCGTACGCTACTTCTTCATACGGATGCTCCGCTTTTAATGCCATGATCATTTGCTTTTGCAGATAAGCTGGAAAAATTACTTCTATCCTGGTTTCATTTTCTTCGTGTCTTTCACCAATATTGCCAATGTAAGGATGTGCGCCAGCTTCTGCTTTAAATGTCCCGACACCTTCGGTATTAAAACTACATTCGCTATAGTTTCCAAGCTTTCCGCCCGATTTAAACAAGGCATTTCTTACGCCGGCGGCATTTTCTTTAGGTGAAAATGTTACCATTTTTTTCAGGATCTTTTCTTTTGGCTCAAGGACTTGTAAATTCTGAAGTTCCAATTTTTCAGCAATCTTTTTATTAACCCCGGTTATCACATTATCAAGATTAGTATGAACTGCATACACTGCGATGTTGTTTTTAATGGCAGAAATAACAGTACGCTCCACATAATTTGCACCATTTAATCTTTTTAATCCTTTGAAAATGATGGGGTGATGGGCTACTATAAGATTACATTTCCTGCTTACTGCTTCCTCCACTACTTTTTCAGTTACATCGAGCGTGGTAATAATTCCGGTGCATTCACCCTCGCTATTTCCAACTATCAGCCCGGCATTATCATAGTCTTCCTGCAAACTTGGCGGAGCAAAGCTTTCCAGACAATCAATCACAACACTTATTTTCATTATTTTTTTTCTAAAGATAAGATGTTTGTAAAAGCCAATTTTAACAATTGGCATGGGGGGTAAATGACTGCACTTTTGAGAAGGATCCTTATTAGATCTCAGGTAGGTTTATTGCCTGTACATATTAAGTTCCAGCGCTTCGGTGCTTCCCCATGGTGCCAGCTTGAGCGTAGGAAAATTTTTACTGGTAAAACGCCATGGCCTGCTTAAAAATGAAAATTCAGCTGGCGGGACCGGCAAGCTAATGTCAAGTTTACTATAATCCTCATTGCTACTCCATGTTCCCATGTAAACAGTACTGCCAACTGTTGCCTTAAGGGGGCCATGATAGTAGTCGGTCTTTAATAGAACAAATGTGTAGCCGGTGTAGTTTGCGGTAATATCCGAACTGTTATCAGTTGCAAGGCTCACTATAAAGTCACGGTTTAGAACATTAGTTTCAAAATATTGTTCCAAAAGAGGATTGTTAACAAGGTCTCCCGCCTTCTTACAGGAAGCGAATAATAGCAAAATGAAAAGTATGGTAAGCAGGATATTTTTTAATTGTACCATCTGTTATTTAATTCCATTTATTAAAACTAATAAATTGCAACGAAAGGCTGCAAAAGAAAGAACGGAAAAGAGACAGGTATATTATACCAGGATAACAATGCTTCCAGCCGAAATAAACCTTCTAAGTCATAACTTCATTCAATAAAAAAAGACATGTATTTATTTCGAAATGGCTTGTTATCCATTTGCGTATTACTATTTTGCAAGCAAGGCTTTTCTCAAGTATTTGGAGGTAACCCTCCTTCAATAAAATGGAAGCAAATAAATACGGGTGCATCAAGAGTGATTTTTCCTCCGAGCCTTGATTCTAATGCTCTCAGAGTAACTAACATTATTAATTTTATAAAAAAGCCTACCGAAAAAACAATAGGCCATGCTTCGAAAAAAATAAATATCGTTCTTCAAAACCAAACCACCATTTCAAATGCTTATGTGGGGCTTGGCCCTTACCGGAGTGAATTTTACCTAAACCCTACTCAAAATAGTTTCGAACTGGGGAGCCTGCCGTGGCCCGATCAGCTCACGGTTCATGAATACCGGCACGTAGAACAATTTAATAATTTCAATGTCGGACTATCGCGGGTATTGCGTTCATTATTTGGTGAAGAGGGACAAGCAATCGCTAACAACGCAGCAATACCAAACTGGTTCTTCGAAGGCGATGCGGTTTACAATGAAACAAATGTGAGCAAGCAGGGTCGTGGGAGTTTACCGTTTTTCTTTAATGGCTACTGCTCTATTTGGAAGGCAGGGAAAAACTATAGTTGGATGAAACTCAGAAATGGATCCTTCAAAGATTTTGTGCCTGACCATTACAAACTCGGTTACATGCTTGTATCTTATGGAACAGAAAAGTATGGAAACAAATTTTGGGAAAACGTAACGAAGGATGCTGCATCTTTTAAAGGTCTGCTCTATCCATTTCAAAAAGCCATAAAAAAATATTCAGGCTCTGATTATATCACTTTCAGAAAAAATGCAATTGATTTTTTTAAAAATCAGTTTGATATAAAACCGGGGAATATTACCAAAAAACAAATTTACATTGATGAAGAATATCCCTCATTTGTTGAAAATGAAATAGTATACGTTAAAAGCGGGTATAAACAGGTCCCCGAATTTATTATAAGGCACGGCAACAAAGAGAACAGACTTCGTATAAAAGATTACTCATTGGATAATCATTTCAGCCTGAAAAATGGCAAGATCGTTTATGCATCTTACAGGCCGGATGTAAGATGGGGTTACCGTGACTTTAGCGACCTGCAAATTCTTGACATTAAAACCGGCAAACAAAAAACGATAACGAATCACACAAAATATTTTTCGCCGGATATCAGTGCGGATGGTAAAAGTGTAGTTGCTGTCGATCAATCCGTAAATGGAAAATCCACTTTGCATATTTTAGATGCAGTCAAGGGGAAGATGGTTTACGAAATTCCGAATTCGGATCAGTTGCTCTACACCTACCCTAAATTCTTAAGCACTGATAAAATACTTTCAGCAGTAAGAGACACTTTGGGCAAAATGTCGTTAGCAGAAATTAATATTTCAACTGGTAACACAGAATATCTTACGCCTCTTTCCTATAATGTCATTGGGTTTCCCTTTATCCAAAATGACACGGTCTATTTCACCAATTCTATTCACAAAAACGATGAACTATTTGCGTACACCTTAGCAGAAAAAAAGTTGTGGAAAGTTGTTTCTGATAATGACAGTGGTTTAGGAAAATATGAACCGACTGCAAATAATTCATCCCTGGCGTGGACCACATTTACGGCGACGGGCTATAAACTCGTTGTGGTTGCAAAAAAAGACGTTGTATTCGAAGAATTAAATCCAAAAACGATGGATAAGAATACTTCCAGTTTTGGGATTACATCATTAAATAATATCAATTCAAACTTGCTTTACAGTGTGCCGAATGATTCCTTCGCTGTAAAAAAATATTCCAAAATATTCAGGCTGTTTAATTTCCACAGTATTGAACCGACTATTGATGATCCTGAATACAGCCTGGCACTATTAAGTGAAAATATACTGAACACAATGCAGTCGCAATTATTATTCGCTTACGACCGGGCAGAGCAATTCAAAAAATTAAGTTTCCAGGCAACCTATGGAGGCTTCTTCCCTTTTTTATCAGCGGGAATTAGCTATGCCATTGATCGACGTGTTTATAATGCCGGTCAAAGCCCTGTTTATTTTAATGAACTCGAGCCTTATGCAGGATTTAATATTCCCCTTAATTTTAGCAAGGGCCGCACTTTTACTTTTTTAAATTTTGGAAGCCAGTATGTTTATAACGAAAGCTTTTATAAAGGCACCTATAAAGACACAATTGGAAATATTTCCTACAGTTATGTAAGTAGTTTTTTATCTTTTAGTAATCAGGTTCAAAGGGCAAAACAGCAAATCTTTCCGCGTTTTGCCCAATCCATTAATCTTGCATTTAAATCTGCATTAACCCACTATAATGGCAACCAGTTCATGGCCAATGGAAATATTTATTTACCAGGATTGCTAAGTACTCATAGCATCGTCTTAAACGCAGCGTTCCTAACGAAGGATTCTTCAAGAGAAATAAATTTCTCGAGCGGATTTCCTTTTTCAAGAGGTTATGAAGCCTCCAATTTTTTCAGAATGTATAAATGGGGGATAAATTATCATCTACCACTTCTCTACCCGGATGCAGGATTTGGAAACATATTTTATTTATTAAGAGTACGCGGGAATCTATTTTACGATAACACTTTTGTAAAAGATTTTTTTAGAAATGGAAATCCATATAGTGCTAATTTTAATTCCGCCGGGGTTGAAATAAATTTTGATACAAAATGGTGGAACCAGGCTAATGTCGCCATTGGGTTTAGATACAGCTATTTATTTAACAGTGATTTATTTGGCAATAACGGCAATAACCGTTGGGAAATAATTTTACCCGTAAATGTCTTCAATCAGTAATAGTTATCTAAAAAAAGTTAGATTAGAGCCGGTGATCAAGTTGTAGCAAAATGGATTATTGAAGTTAAAATAATCTATCTCCCTATTCTAAATAGGATGATTTTGATTAATTTACGTCCCGAAATTCTGATCGAAAAGTTTTCTCATGGCAAAATCAAAAACTAAGAAAAAAGCAAAAAGCGCATTATATTTTGTGACTGTCGCGACGGTTACGGCTCTGGCATTTGTATTTATTATAAAAGAAGGGAAACGTATAAAAATGGAGAATGAATTACTTTCCTATGAGGTTTGGTAATGGAACTCGTCGATTTTTTTCGAGGTCATTCTATTGACAGATCATCAAAGTTTTTGATTAATGTTTCCAACGTCCGCCACAAATACAAGACCCAATAATAGCAACTTAGCTAAAAAGATTTCTAAATGGGAACATTTTTAGCTCTCCTAAAGAAAAATTATTATTTATTTTCGCTGACTAATAAATACTTATGATCGCAATTGAAGTAGGCACACCAGCTCCGGATTTTAGTTTATACAGTTCAGAAAAAGAAAAAGTTTCTCTAAGTGATTACAAAGGGAAGAACGTAGTCTTGTTGTTTTTTCCACTCGCATTTACAGGCGTTTGCACCAAAGAACTCTGCAATGTTCGGGATAACATAGGTATTTATAACAACAGCAAAGCCAAAGTGCTGGCCATATCAGTGGATTCTCCTCAAACACTTGCGAGATTTAAAGAAGACCAACGACTCAATTTTCCACTGTTAAGCGATTTCAACAAAACAGTTTCAGCAGCTTATGGAAGTTTATATGAAACTTTTTCACTCGACATGAAGGGCGTAAGTAAAAGAAGCGCTTTTGTAATTGATGGTAACGGCATTGTTCAATATGCTGAAGTACTTGATAATGCTGGCGAGGAACCGAATTATACTGCCATAGAAAATGTATTGGCGTCTCTCAATTAGCTGTCCCTTAATTCATTGATTGTAGTTTTTTCCTTAACTTTTGTGGTTGGAGACAATTAACTTATAGCGGTTACGTTAGTCATTTGGACACTTTTTTACAAGGCCGTCATAAATTTTGGAAAGGCATGCAATTGTGCTGTTAAAGTTGTAATTTTAAAATTAAAGTTTATATTTTTGAAATATTGAAAAGAATTTTTTACATACTTCTTCTTATTGTCGGTTTTAGTTTTGGCAGCCAAGCACAGGTTAAGTCTTCTTTACCTTCGGGTTTTGCTGTGAAGACGGTCAAATTCTATCCTAACCCCGCCGTTAACCTAATTAACTTTGAATTCTTAAAAAGTTACGATCAATCGTACTCACTTGAGATTTATAATTTTATTGGAAGAAAAGTTGCAGATATAAAGCCTACAGATAAAAAGATAATCGTGCCATTAACCGATTTTTATCGTGGTGTATATATTTTCCAGCTCAAAGACAAGCAAGGCAACATTGTGGAAGCCGGAAAGTTCCAGGTAGCCAAATAATTACTTTTCTTATCCCCTCCCGCTCAGCCCATACATTAACGTCAGCACCTTTCAAAAACACCAATTTCAAATTTACAGACGTGGCTTCCAAATAACTTCTGATACATTAAGGCGATGGGAAAAAAATCTGCTGAGGATAAATAGATAATCACTTAGCCGGTTGAGGTATTTAATAATTAAAGGCTCAACACTATCATCATCAGCTTTTAAATGAACACAACACCTTTCCGCACGCCTGCAGACACACCTGGCAATATGGGCCGTAGATACAGCGGGATGGCCACCGGGTAAAACAAAATGTTTCATCTCTGGCAGCTCTTCATTCATATTATCCATTTCATTTTCAAGTAGTACTACATCGGTTTCGTGTAGATCCGGAATATGAAGTTTGGTCTCTTTATGTGGATCGGAAGCCAGCGAAGACCCGATAGTAAATAACCGGTCCTGAATCTCTTTTAAAATCGATTTTGAATGAGAGATCGTGGTGTGATCACCAACCAGGCCAATAAAAGAATTAAGTTCATCCACCGTTCCGTAAGCCTCAATACGCAGATCGCTTTTTAATAATTTTGTTCCGCCTATAAGGCTGGTTTTACCTTCATCTCCTGTTTTAGTATAAATTTTTTGAGACATTCAAATTGTAATTAAGAAAAATAAGTAGTGAAAGAAAAGAAACTTATAACTGCTTAATGACTAACAGCGATTGTTTCCTGCCTCATGTTATCACTTTCAATCAATCCATCTTTTAACCTGATAATTCTATGAGCGTAGTGAGCGATGTCCTCCTCGTGAGTTACAAGAATTACCGTGTTTCCATCGGCCTGGATTTTGTCAAAAATTTTCATAATCTCCACTGATGTTTTGGAATCGAGATTCCCCGTGGGTTCATCCGCGAGAATTATGGAAGGATTGTTTACCAGCGCCCGGGCTATGGCAACCCGCTGATTCTGCCCTCCTGACAATTCGTTTGGCTTGTGTTGGCTTCTTTCAGAAAGACCAACCCTGTCGAGCATTTCCAGGGAATGTTCCGTGCGTATCTTTTTTTTAGAGCCATTATAAATAAGTGGCAATGCTACATTTTCAGCAGCGGTAAGCCTGGGCAATAAATTAAATTGCTGAAATACAAAACCAATCTCCTTGTTACGCACTTCCGCAAGATCATCGTCGGGCATTTTACTTACATCTTTGCCATTAAGTATATACCTTCCTGCGGTAGGTGAATCCAGGCAGCCCAGTAAATTCATAAGGGTGGACTTACCACTTCCGCTTGGCCCCATTAAAGCAACATATTCGTTCTTAAAAATTTCCAGTGAAATTCCTTTCAAAACCCGGAGTTCCTGCTTCCCCATGATGTAGCTCTTTTGAATATTTTCCAGTTTTATTATTGGGGCCATTGCTTATTTAATTGTTTAGTTTTTGATTCCTTAAAACGAATATACCATATCAGAGTATGATGTAAAAATCACGTCGAGCACAAACATGGCAATTGCCAAGCCGTACATCATTCATTTCCGTATTACTTTAGGCACTTTAAAAAATTGATCGTCATGAAGCGGAGCATTTTTAAAAGTATCTTCCCTGCCTATCATTCCGCTTACTTCATCATCCCTCAAAATATTTATGTTTTCGCTCATGTGCCGCAAGGGCTCAACGCCGGTAGTATCAAGTTCATTGAGCTTATCTATAAAGCCGATCATCTGCTGCAAGATCGTTTTTTATTTCTTCTTTTTCTTCGGCATTAAATTCAAGGCGGGCAAGATTTGCAAGTTTGTCAATTAATTCGTCATTTACATTCATTCAGCAAATATAAAACATAGTTTGAGAGGTCAAAGGCCGCAAATGATAAACGGAATAAAGCACCTTGCGCCTATCCAGGGAACTTTCCCCATATAGGAACTTCACACTTTATAAACTATTTGAATTATTTATCTTCGCCGCCTTATGGATAAGAAGAAAGAAACCTTGCCGGCCGGGGGAGGTTGTAATGAGCGGAATAAGGCCCACGGGGTTTTTACACCTTGGAAATTATTTTGGCGCCATTAGAAATTATGTAAAAATGCAGGACGACTATCAATGCTTTTTCATGGTTGCCGATTTGCATTCTCTCACAACTCATCCTGATACAAAAGAACTAAAAAGCAATGTACATAGAGTTCTTGCAGAGAACATAGCCTGTGGCCTTGACCCGGACAAAGTAGCTTTATATTGCCAAAGCCATGTACATGAAACAAGTGAATTGTATCTTTTTTTGAATATGCTTGCCTACAAGGGGGAGCTTGAAAAAACAGCCACCTTCAAAGAAAAAGTGAGACTTTCACCGCAAAATGTGAATGCAGGATTGCTCACCTATCCTGTGTTACAGGCGGCCGATATTCTTTTACACAGAGCGCATTACGTTCCCGTAGGAAAAGACCAGGAGCAACATCTTGAGATGTCGAGGAATTTCGCGAAACGATTTAATCACAGGTATAAGTCAGATTCGCAGGAAGATGTTTTTCCGGAACCTGTAGCATTTAATTTTAGCCACGATCTTGTAAAAGTGCCGTCGCTCGATGGCGGAGGGAAGATGAGCAAAAGTGAAAATCAAATGGCTACCTTATATCTTGCCGACGAGGATGATATCATCAGAAAAAAAGTAATGAAAGCAAAAACGGATGGTGGCCCTACAGAGAATAATTCCTCAAAACCGGGCTATATTGAAAACCTGTTTTTACTAAAAAAGCTGGTAAGCAGTGAGGAGGAATTATTACATTATGAAGAACAATATAATAATTGTACAATTCGCTATGGTGATATGAAAAAACAACTTGCGGAAGAAATGGTAAAATTCATTGCTCCCATACGGAAACGAGTAAATGAAATACTCGCTGACGAAAAATATTTACAACATGTTATGAGGAAGGGTGCTGAAAAGGCAATCGCAAGCGCAGAAGCCACCATGCAGATTGTGACGAAACGCAATGGGGCTTAATTATTTTTAGATTTCAGCATTTTAGATTTACTTTTATTAATACCTTTTCCAATAATTAAAAGCCATTTTATCCGGCAGCTTACATTCACTATAAATCTAAAAATCTGACAAGATAAATGGCAAAATCAAAGAAACCAAAACATATAGCAGTTGCCGGGAATATCGGAGCGGGGAAAACTACTTTAACCGAATTATTGAGCAAGCACTATAAATGGATCCCACAATTTGAAGATGTTGATCACAATCCCTACCTCAATGATTTTTACGAAGATATGCCAAGGTGGAGTTTTAATCTCCAGGTGTATTTTCTAAACAGCCGTCTCAACCAACTTTTGGAAATTCAGCGCGGTACCGAAACTGTTATACAGGATAGGACCATTTACGAAGATGCGAACATTTTTGCGCCGAATCTTCATGACATGGGACTAATGACTAAAAGGGATTTCAATAACTACTATACTTTTTTTGAGACTCTTAAAACAATGGTTAAGCCACCCGATCTTTTAATCTACCTGAATGCGTCAGTGCCTACCCTCGTAGCACAAATACAGAAGAGAGGCAGGGAGTATGAGGAAAATATTCGCCTCGATTATTTGAAAAAGCTCAATGAGTTTTACAACAAATGGATAAGCAGCTACCACGAAGGCCCTCTTCTTGTTATTAATGCTGATACCAATAAGTTTTCAGAAAACGAAGAAGACCTTGGAACGATCATCAACCAGATAGACGCCCAGTTGTTTGGATTGTTTTGATGAACCCGCATTTTTGGCTACTGAAATTTTACCGGCACCTCTCGCCAATTAATAACACCGTTAGAATATATTTCTGCACTCATACTTTCTAATAAGCGTATTTTAATATTCTTATTTATCTACCAAAATTCAAATGTATGAGACAACAAATATTTTCAAACAGAGCATTACTGATAATGCTTATTACCATAATATCAATCGCTGGTTATTCTCAGGTTACCACACCACGCACCCCTAGTCCGGCGGCCATGGTGCAGCAAACTATAGGAATATCTACAGTAACCGTAAAATACTCGAGGCCATCGGTAAAGGCGCGTGAGATATGGGGTAAATTGGTTCCTTATGGCTGGAATGTTCAGGCGTTTGGAGCTGGAAATTCCGCTCCCTGGCGTGCCGGTGCAAATGAAAATACTGTGATCCAATTTTCACAGGATGCAAAAGTAGAAGGGCAAAATGTACCGGCAGGATCTTATGGTTTATCTTTTGTGATTAACAAGGATAATACCGGCGAAGTAATTCTATCCAAAGATTATAAATCGTGGGGAAGTTTTTTTTATGATTCTTCACATGACCTTATGAGGGCTAAAATACAGACACGAACTATTCCCGAAACTGAAATGCTTACTTATGATTTTATCAATGATACAAAGACTTCCGCCGAGCTGGTGCTTGATTGGGAAAAGAAGCAGTTTCCTGTAAAAATCGAATTTGATGTGGACAAAATTGTGATGGCAAATGCGGCTGAGGAATTAAAAGGCGCTATAGGATTTAACTCGATCGGATTCTCAAGTGCCGCTAATTATGCATTACAAAACAAAGTAAATCTCGATCAGGCACTCATATGGATCGACAAAGCGATAGCTCAAAATGGGAATTTTAATAACCTCGCTACCAAATCGAATATTTTAAAAGAACTGGGTAAGTCCGCGGAAGCAGAGAAAACTATGAGCGACGCAACTGCTGCTGCAACCGAAAATGAATTAAATAATTACGGCTATCAAATGCTAAATGCCGGCAATAATGATAAGGCAATAGAAATACTTATTCTCAATACACAAAAATATCCTAAAAGTGCGAACACTTGGGATAGCCTCGGAGAAGCTTATGCAACCAAAGGCGATAAGAAAAATGCCATCATAAATTTTAAAAAGGCACTAAGCATGAATCCTCCTGCGAATGTGAAAGCAAATTCGGAGAAATTTCTTCATCAGTTGGGAGCTATGTAAATTAGTAAGGCATTTAGCGACCCGGTTTGGCTACTTGCCTTAGTTATTATGATTCTTTGTATAGTTTATTCTATTTGTTAATCCTTCAATCCTTTCAATTCAATCCGCACATTTGTGGTACATGGCTTTTGAAAAACGTTTCTCTATTGATTTATTGTTATTGATTGTTTTGTAAAAATCATCCAGGAACCTGGTAACAAATTTTAAGTACTTAGGGTTGAGCAATGAACAGCTCGTGTATAAATTATAGATATCATCTTTCTTCTGATTAAACAATTCGAAAGTTTCTATAAAGTCCATATTAAGCTGATTGCAATAACCGCGGTAAATTCTGTCACGAACAGAAGAAATTCCTAATTCCGGCGCCGCGCCTGCATAAGGTGCGTCTACAATTCCGGCATGGTCAAAATCGTACGGAACAGCGTAAGGAGATTGCATTGAATCCGTTGATAATAGTTTGATATTTTGCATGTAGGGAACAGACCAATCAGTATTTGCAATCAGGTATTGAAATACCGCCATTTTGGTAAACTCCATTCTGTCGGTTTTCTCCATTTGAAGTTGCTTAATGTTCAATAACGATGCCTTGTTTCGTTTAGCTAAAGCTTCTTCATCTTCAAGTAAGATGCAGTACTGAGTTTCAGTTTTTCTCTGGCCTGCAGAATCCTGAAATTCCACCTCCACCAACCTGGCTCTAAAACTTTTTTCCGTAAGCAGATTATATAATTTGTAGACAAGCCATTCTCTTATCACATACTCATCGCCCTGGCATGGCATAACCAACTTGAGCTTATTTTGTTTTTCAAAAAGAGTGTTTGCCATTTTCCCAGCCTTAGGAAAATTTAACAACAACGGAGGTAGTTTACAATTCTCTCTCAGGCGCCTGAAATTTCCTCTTGCTTTTGCTTTTATATGAATGGAATGGAGGCTGCTGTCTTTTGATTGGTACTGGAGCAGGAGGGGATGATAAGCCATATTTTCTTTCCTGTCGCTGTATAACTCATTTAGCTTGCCTGACAGTTTTAAATGGAGGACGTCACCGCTTGCAAAAAGCCCGTGCCCTTCAGCGATACTGCTTTCCTTTTTCGCCTTAACATTCGCAGGCTCTTTTTGCGCATATAATTTTATAGAAAAAAATAAAAGACAATAAAATAGAAAGCTGAACTTACAAAGCCGGTGAGACATAATTGTTGGGATTGAATAAGGAGTATATCTTTTATTAATCCAAAGGGTAAGAACAAAGTTTCGGCGATCATCGGGAAAGAAACCACAAGGTAACATTCATTAACCTACTTACAGACTTTCTACGGCCATATTTGAACCGGTCATTTATATTCTTTCTTAAAATCCTCTTCCTGTGTTTCATTCCCCAATTCACCAATTCTTCAATAACTTTTTCAAGAGAGGTGCCGTAAGAAGTGAGTTCGTATTCAACGGTCACGGGTTTGGTATCAAAAACAATACGTTCTACGAGCTCATTTATTTCAAGCTCCTTCAGTTCTTTAGACAACATTTTACCGGAGATTTTACCAACATGCCGCTGTAATTCTTTAAACCGCTTCTTCTCCTCATTTAATGAACACATAATGGCTATTTTCCATTTGCCGTTTAAAATGTCCATAGCATCCCGCAATGCCTGCATATCTTTGGATGGAAGTATTTTTTTATCCGCCATTACTATTTCAATTTTAGTGGTTTCAAAAAGGTAACCGCTTTATAAATGTAAATCGGTTACAAATATATACCAGTTTAGTAACTTTGCAGTGTTATAAAATTTTGATACAAATAATTTAAAATAAAACAGATGAATGAAATCAAACAAATCGAAAAAGTCTTCCATCGCCCTGTAAATCCAGGTATGGTGGGAGACGGCTTTAGGGTGTATAACTATTTCCCTTCAGGATACAAAATCCGTGAAAGAATAAGCCCGTTTTTAATGCTCGACTTTAACCCGGCTTTTGACTTTGGTGTATCCAATACTCCAAGAGGCGTTGATGTGCATCCGCATAAAGGCTTTGAAACAGTAACTATTGCATACAAGGGAAGCGTTGAACACTACGATAGTTCCGGAAATAGCGGTGTGATCAATCCCGGTGATGTGCAATGGATGACGGCAGGCTCCGGTATTCTGCACAAAGAATTTCACGAAAGGGAATTTTCAAAAAAAGGCGGGCCATTTGAAATGATTCAGCTTTGGGTAAACCTTCCTAAGAAAGATAAACTTACAGCTCCGAAATACCAGTCACTCGTGGCCTCAGAAATGAATAAAGTAACTCTTCCTAATGATAGCGGAGAAGTAAGTGTAATCGCGGGAAGTTTTAATGGAGTTAAAGGATCTGCATCCACATTTACTGAGATAAATATGCTCAACATTCGCCTGAATAAGAACGGTGAATTAACAACCAATATCCCCTCTTCTCATAATACCGCAATTTTAGTTGTTGAAGGAGAGATTGAGGTGAATGGGAATAGTGCAAAATTGCACGACTTTGTTTTGTTCAAAAATGAAGGAGAAGCAATTACTATCAAAGCAAAAGAAAATAGTGTATTGCTTCTGCTAAGCGGTGTTCCTATAAATGAACCAATTGCTCAATACGGGCCATTTGTAATGAACACCCAGGAGGAATTACAAGAAACTTTTAAAGAATACCAAGCGGGCAAATTTGGTGTATTGAATTAAAACATAAAACAATGGCTGAAACATACCAAATCCTGAACAACGAGAAATTAATGCACTTTGAAATTCATGACGGTGACGCAATTGCATTTTTAGAGTATCGATTTTACAAAAAGGATATTGCCTTAATGCATACGGAAGTTCCGGATAGCATGGGTGGGAAGGGAGTAGCTTCAGCATTGGCTGCTTATGCCTTTCAATACGCAAAAGAAAATAAAAAGCCTGTGATGGTTTACTGCCCTTTTGTGGCTGTGTATTTAAAAAGACATCCGGAACTAAAAGATCAATTGGATCAGCAATATCTTCGATAGCTTTTAAAACGTTCAACAAGTTTTCTAAATAAAAATCCTTGCAAAAGCGGGGCTTTTTATTTGTGGTTTAGCTTTCATATTTAGGGCCGCCGGCTAAAATTTCATTACTCGCGAAATCCTCATATTTTTCAAAATTCTTCATGAAGTGATCAGCAAGTATGCGCGCTGTTTTTACATAGGCATCTTTATCCTTCCATGTAAATTTAGCGCTCAGCATCTCCGATGGCACACCGGGACACTCTTCAGGCATCATCATTCCAAACACCGAATGTGGATGATATTTAACGGTATCTAATTTTCCGTCCAGCGCAGCCGTGATCATGGCTCTTGTGTATTCAAGCTTCATCCGGCTACCCACGCCATAGCCACCACCATTCCAACCCGTATTAACCATCCAGATATTTACATTGTGTTCTTTCATTTTATTCCCAAGCATTTCAGCATATTTTGTGGGATGCAATGGTAAAAACGGAGCCCCAAAGCAAGCGCTGAATGTAGGCTTTGGTTCTTTCACACCAGTTTCAGTACCTGCTACTTTTGCAGTGTAGCCACTGATAAAATGGTACATAGCCTGGCCGGGTGTAAGCTTACTTATGGGAGGTAATATTCCATAAGCATCCGCAGTTAAAAAGAATATATTTTTCGGTGTTTTGCCAATAGATGGCTCCATTGCATTCGGGATATAACTTATCGGATAACTTACCCGCGTATTCTCAGTTATTCTTCTGCTGGTAAAATCAATCTTATTTGTCCCATCAATAAAAGTTACGTTTTCGACGATAGCTCCGTATTTAATTGCATTAAAGATATCAGGCTCTTTTTCTTCACTCAGATCAATAGTTTTTGCATAACAGCCGCCTTCAAAATTAAAAACGGAATCTTCGTTCCAACCATGTTCGTCGTCTCCGATTAATTTCCTGTTTGGATCGGCACTTAAAGTTGTTTTACCTGTTCCACTCAAACCAAAAAATACAGCGGTATCGCCCTTCTTTCCCACGTTTGCTGAACAATGCATACTAAGCACATTCCTGTCGTGCGGAAGGATGTAATTGAGAATGCTAAAAATTGCTTTCTTCATCTCACCCGTATATTGAGTGCCGCCAATAAGGATTATTTTTTTAGTAAAATTTACGATAACAAAATTCTTGTGAGGCACGCTATCAGTAGAAGGATCGGCAAAAAAATGTGGAACCTGTATTAAGTGCCAGTCAATTTCAATATCGTCAAGTTCTTTTTCTTCAGGTCGCAAAAACATATTATAGGCAAATAAATTACAGCAAGGATTTTCATTAATCACCCGGATATTTAAGCGGTAATCCGGATGGGCACAAGCATAACAATCCCTTATCCATAATTTTTTATCGGTGAGATGATCCATCATCTTATTATAGAGCAGCTCAAAATATTTTTCGTCAATAGGCAGATTAAATTTGTTCCAGTCAATGGTTAAGGCTGTCAATTCATCTTTCACAATAAACTTATCTTCAGGGCTTCTACCCGTAAATTCGCCGGTATCGATCACCAATGCACCGGTATCACTTAGTACTCCTTCGCCTTTTTCGACGGACTGATTAATAAGTTCCCCAGGAGACAGTTGATAGAAAATATTTTCAGCAGATTTAAGGCCCAGGTTAAATAACATTTTGCCAGGGATAGCAAACATTGTTGGAATTGACATGCACAAGTTTTCGTTAGTGATACAGGCAAAGATATAAATTCAAATTTTTGATCTTATTTAAAATGAAGTCCAAAACCTACAATAAATTTTATGAAGTCTAAATTATGAATGGCTTATTTTTAATCAATATCAAATTTGTTTAGAATTTCTTTTCAGTAAGTGATCTTTCATTAAACGCCGTGAAAACTTTAAATTTCCAAAGTGTATTCTTTACGTCAAGATGCTAAACTTTGAAAATCTTTTAATCGTGTATATTGCAAACCACAAAATTTTTATAAATGAAATATCTTCCTCTCAATCCTGAGATTTTTGTTCAAAACAGGAAAAGGTTTACCGGAAAGATGGAAAAAAATTCGATTGCCATTTTTAATAGTAATGACGAGTTGCCAATGAATGGAGATGCCTTACATCCTTTCAAACAGAATTCTGATCTCTTTTGGCTGAGTGGTATTGAACAGGAGGACACTATGGTAATTTTATATCCTGATAACCCTGATGTAAAATTCAGGGAGGTATTGGTTTTAGTCAGGCCCAATGAATTAAAAGAAAAGTGGGATGGGCATAGGTTAACGGCAAAAGAAGGAAAAGATATTTCAGGAATGGAAACAGTAATATGGCTCGATACACATGATGCACTTCTGCAAACCTGGATACACGAGGCCGATACTATTTATTTAAACACAAACGAAAACGATCGAAAAGCAAACCTTCTGCAGGTAAGAGATTATAGGTACGCTGCCGAAATGCGTGAGCGTTATCCTTTGCATAATTATAAACGTAGTGCAAAGATTATGAAAGAACTGAGGGCAATAAAGACTCCTCTCGAGATAGAAGTAATGCAAAAAGCAATTGACATTACCGATAATACTTTTCGGCGTTTATTAAAATTCATAAAGCCCGGAGTAATGGAATATGAAATTGACGCAGAGATTTGGCACTCATTTCTTTCCCAACGAGCTACCGGCCCGGCGTATGGAAGTATCATCGCCAGTGGTGACCGGGCAAGAACCCTGCATTATGTAAGCAACAACAGCGAATGTAAAGATGGTGAATTAATATTGATGGATTTCGGCGCGAGCTATGGTAATTATGCAGCCGACCTTACCCGTACAGTGCCTGTGAATGGAAAATTTTCCAGGCGCCAAAAGACTGTTTATAATGCTTGCCTGCATTTGCATCAGTATGCAGCAAGTATTTTGAAGCCCGGCATTAGCATAGTTGACTATACAGAAAAGATTGGTGACGAAGCAACTGTTATATTTCAAAAAATAGGCCTGCTAAAAAAATCTGATATCAAAAATGAAGATCCCGGTAACCGGGCTTATAGAAAATATTTATATCATGGAATTTCGCATCACCTTGGTATCGATGTGCACGATCTCGGCACCAGGAATGAACCTATAAAAGCGGGAATGGTTTTTACAATTGAACCAGGCATTTATATTGAGCAAGAACAAATGGGCGTGAGAATCGAAAATAATTTTTGGATAACAAGAAACGGAAATAAAGATTTAATGAAAAATATTCCGATAACTGTGGAGGAAATTGAAGCACAAATGAAAATCCCCAGCCCCTAAAGGGGAGAGAAGAATCGCATTCCCCACAAAAGCGACATATCTTTCAGCGAGTGTTATATTAATCATATTTTAATTAAATGGAAGACAATCAATATAAATTAAGTGGCTCATATCCCCCTTCAGGGGTTAGGGGTTCTATCCCCAACATTTTCACCTTACTTAATTTATTTTTTGGCTGCATGGCCGTGGTATTTGCTTTGCAAACCAATAGTGTAATTATTTATGTAAATGATGATTTTAGCAGCAGCTTTAATATTCCTGAGAAGCTTACCTGGGCTGCTATTTGCATAATCATCGCGGCGTGCATAGATTTTCTGGATGGTTTTGTCGCACGCCTGATGAATGCGACGAGTTCACTGGGTAAACAATTGGATTCATTAAGTGATGTTGTGAGTTTTGGAGTAGCCCCAGGTGTAATTCTATACCAGTTGCTGAAATTTAGCTTCGCAAGAGAAGAAAATGGACTGGACGTTTCAATTCTTTGGCTGGCCCCTGCATTCATATTAAGTTGCGCTGCCGCATACCGGCTCGCAAAATTCAATTTGGATGAATCTCAAAGCATGAGTTTTAAAGGCGTGCCTGTGCCGGCAGTTGGCTTGTTGATTGCTTCATTCCCTCTTATTCTTCATTTCAATACTATTGGCAGCATCAATAATTTGCTGATCAATAAATGGCTTTTATATGCTTTGATTATTTTGCTCAGCTATCTTATGATGTCAGGGATTCGTATGATGGCATTTAAATTTCCAGACTACACTGTAAAGAATAATATACCTAAAATAATATTGCTCCTTGTCGCAGTAATTACAGCCATCTTTTTACAATGGCTTGCTGTTCCGGTCATTTTCCTGTTTTATATTTTAATATCATTATCAACTTCAAAAATAAAAACCCCATGAATTTTGTTGCAGAAATAAAAGTGATGCCGCTGAAAGAATTGCTTGATCCACAGGGAAAAGCCGTAATGGGCGGGCTTTCCAATCTCGGAATAAAAAAAATTGATGACGTAAGAATCGGCAAGCACATACAATTGCAAATTGATGCAAGTGATGAAGGGAGATGCAAAAGCCATTGCTGAAGAAGCTGCAAAAAAATTATTGGCAAACCCGGTAATGGAGGAGTATACCATCTCTATAAGTTGATGCTGTTTTTTACATCGTACATCACACATTGTAAATCGTACATTCTTAATGCTCTACCTTGTTCCATCTCCTATAGGTAATCTTGCTGACATTACATTCAGAGCAATCGAAATTCTTAAATCAGTAGATTTAATATTGGCGGAAGATACCCGCACTTCAGCGAAGCTGTTACGGTATTACAATATTGAAAAGCCTACAACACCATACCATCAGCATAACGAACACAAAATTTACAATCATCTTATCGAGCAATTAGGCTCCGGCAAAACAATGGCACTAATCACTGATGCCGGTACACCCGGTATAAGCGATCCGGCATTTTTATTAGTAAGGGAATGTATCAAAAATGAAATTAAAGTTGAATGCCTTCCGGGAGCAACGGCTTTTGTGCCTGCTTTGGTAAACAGTGGATTGCCTATAAATAGTTTTTGTTTCGAAGGTTTCTTGCCTCTTAAAAAAGGCAGGCAGACTTTTTTAAAACGAATGGCGGAAGAAGAGCGCACGATGGTATTTTACGAAAGTCCGATGCGATTGGTAAAAACTTTAAATGACTTTATTGAATATTTTGGGGCCGAAAGACAATGTTGTGTAAGCAGGGAACTCACTAAAATATTTGAAGAAAATAAACGGGGAACCCTGCGAGGAAGTACATGAGTATTTTAGTGAAAAAAATGTGAAAGGTGAGATTGTGATTGTGGTTGACGGGAAGAAATAAGGGTAGATAATCGCATCACATTCCATCTTTAGTTTAATTCCTATCTCAACTTTGTTTTTTTCATAACTTCTATTTTACGAAGTTTGCTGCTCTAAATTAATCACCCAGCTTTATGAAAAAACTTAGTCTTTTATTGCTTTTTAATTTTCGCTTTTTAATTTTTCTTTCGGCTCAACCTGACCGTTGGCAGCAACATGTAAAATATGATATGAATGTTGATGTCGATGTAAAAACAAATCGTTTTACCGGGATAGAAAAAATTGCCTACACTAATAATTCACCAGATAAACTCGATCGGTTGTTTATTCATTTATACTGGAATGCATTTCAACCGGGCAGTGAAATGGATGTAAGAAGCCAGGAACTTGGTAAAATTATGATTAACGGAAGGCCTGACTGGGATGGGAGAGTTAAAGATCGCATTTCGAAGTTAACACCAGATGAAATCGGGTATCAAAAGATAAAATCAATAAAACTTAACGGAGTTGAGCAGCCCATAAAATTGCATGGAACCATTTTAGAAGTTGATCTCACTAAACCGATTTTAGCAAAAAGCACTGTAAATTTTTTGATTGATTTTGAGGCACAAGTTCCGCTCCAGGTAAGAAGAAGTGGCCGCGATAATGCGGAGGGCATTCGTTACAGCATGAGCCAGTGGTACCCTAAAATTTGTGAATACGACTATGAAGGCTGGCACCCAACACCTTATGTCGCAAGGGAGTTTTACGGTGTTTGGGGAGATTATGATGTTACCATAAAAATTGACAAATCGTATAAACTTGCAGGAACCGGCGTATTACAAAATGCTTCCGAAATTGGCTGGGGTTACGATAAACCGGGTACTCCTTTAAAAAATATTTCTTTGGCAAAACGCACGTGGCATTTTGCAGGAGATAACATACACGATTTCGTTTGGGCTGCCGATCCAAACTATGAACATTTAGTAAGAAAGCAGGATGGCGTAACTCTTAATGTAGTATATAAAAAAGTAGATTCATTGCAAAAAAACTGGGAAAGGGTTGCGGATGCAGCCGTTACTGTTCTGCCTTATATGGAAAAGCGTTTTGGAAAATATCCATATCCTCAGTATTCTTTTATCCAGGGTGGCGATGGCGGTATGGAATATCCCATGGCGACATTAATAAAGGGACCGAGCCTGGGAACTGTTTTTCATGAATGGATGCATAGCTGGTACCAGATGATGTTGGGTACCAATGAAAGCCTGTATCCGTGGATGGATGAGGGTTTTACTACTTTTGCCGAAGGAGAGGTAAGTGCTTATTATGATAAAGTGATGAATATAAGCGATCCAAAGGCAGGGAAACTTCCAAAAGATCATGCCGATTCTTATGATAGTTATTATTATTTATTGAGACAGAAACTTGATGAACCACTTAGTACTCATTCCGATCATTATAATACCAATTTTGGTTACAGCATTAATGCGTACTCAAAGGGGGATATATTTTTAGAACAATTAGGCTATATTGTTAGTGATTCTGTAAGGGATAAAATTTTATTGGAATATTACAGGCTTTGGAGATTTAAACATCCGAATGCTTCCGATTTTGTGAAAGTTGCGCAGGATGTAAGTGGTATCCAACTCGACTGGTACAAGGAGTATTGGGTGTACACAACAAAAAACATAGACTATAGCATCGACAGTTTGTGGGAAGAAAATGGAGTTATCAAAAATAAGATTAAGAAGGATTGGCCAAATGCCTATGCCTATTGACCTTGAGCTTACATTTAAAGACAGTTCAAAAGAAATGCATTATGTTCCAATGGATTTAATGTTTGGGGCCAAACCAGCAGAAACTGATGAACCAAGGACCGTCCATGAAGAATGGAACTGGACAAACCCAACTTATGTTGTTGAATTCAAACACCCGCTTTCCGATTTAATCCTTGCCGAAATTGACCCCACAAAAAGAATGGCGGATATTGATCAAAAAAATAATACACTTAAATTAAATTGGTAAAAGAGGCTTTGCATATTCGAAGGGCAACCACAGCCGATGCTAAATTAATCTCCGGGTTAAGTGAGGTAACTTTTTTTGATACATTTCATGGTACTTGTACGGAAGAAGATATGGAGGGATTTATTAAACAGTTTTTCAATGAAAAGCAGGTTTATGAAGAGTTAGAGAATCCTGATGATTTTTATTTTATCGCATTTATAAATGATACAGCAGTTGGATATATAAGAATGAAAGAAGAGGAAAGCGAAGTAGTTATAATAAAAAACCGGAAGGGCATTGAGTTGAAAAGAATCTATGTACTGAAGGAGTATCATTCGCAAAAAATCGGGGCACGCCTGATGCAATTTGCCTTGGATTTCGCAGCGGAAAATACATATGAATTATTATGGTTAGGCGTTTGGGAGAACAATGAAAAAGCACTGGCCTTCTATAAAAAATTCGGCTTCAGGGATACGGGAGTTAAGCATCCATTTCCAATTGGCAATACACCTCAAACGGACAACTGGCTTGTCAAGTTTATTGAGAAACGTGCAGAATAAACTTTTCTTTGAAGAAAGGTTCCTCAAATATTTTTTCAATTTCCCAGATGCGTGGTCGGCAACCACTTTCAGAAATTTCTTTTGAGAGATCACCCCCTTTCAGGCATATAAGACCCGTTAATTTTTTTGGCTGATCAATTGGTTTCTTTCTCAAAAGAGGTTTACTCCAAAACCATAAATCCTTTAGAGGTGCTACAGCTCTTGACAGTACAAGATCAAATTTCCTGTTGTGAATATCTTCCGCTCTCGAATGCTGTACTGTTACATTTTCCAATCCTATTTCAGACACCACCTCTTCCACAACTTTTAATTTTTTATTGATGCTATCTACCAGGTGAAAATGCACTTCGGGAAAAAATATGGCAAGGGGAATTCCTGGGAAACCGCCGCCGGTGCCAAGATCCATAATTTCAAACTCGCCGGGAAAATTAAATTGTGTTGCAATCGACAGTGAATGCAGTACATGATGCTCGTAAAAATTATCGAGATCTTTTCTTGAAATCACATTGATCTTTTGATTCCATTCTGCATACAAAGATTGAAGAACCGCAAATTGATTTAATTGCTTCTCAGTAAATTCAGAAAAATATTTTAATAGAATTTCCATTTGGCGCGAATTTCACGAATTAACACGAATTAATTTACGTTTGATACTATTCGTGAAAATCCGGGTCCTAAAGTATCCGTTTAATAGAAGATGCCTCACTTCCATTTTTTTGCAGGCTTTTTATAAAGTGCAGAAGCAAATAAAATATAATAAAAGAACATCCATAGATCAAAAAACAAAAACCAGGGAAACAAGTCTTTTTCATCAAGCTTATCTGTTACCCTATATAATACAAAACTTTGCAAAGCAAAACGAAAGATAAAAACAGATAAGGCCCATTTCCAGCTAAAAAATATAAGCGCCACAATAAACAAAGGGTAGAAAAGAAATTGAGACAGGGCATACAATCCAAGCAAAAATTTATGGGAGGATTTGTAATACTTACTTGTTGTATAGTGCCGCGCTTTTTGCTTTTTCCAATGCTCCCATGAAGTAGCTGGCTCGGACAGGGTGAAAGCATCTTTGTCAATCATGATATTTGTGTTACTCTTCGTAGCAGCTTTATTTATAAAAAGATCATCATCCCCGCCAGGCACATTATTGTGCGATGAAAATCCCTTATGCCTGAAAAAGACCGATTTTTTATAACTTAAATTTCTGCCGACACCCATGTAAGGTAATCCTGCCATGGCATAAGAAAGATATTGTAAGGCTGTATGAAATGTCTCCCAACGTACCATCTTATTAAAAAATCCTTTCTTTTTATGTAACGCTCCGTACCCCAAAACAATTTCTATACCGTCACGATAACCTTCCTGCATTTTCTTAATCCATGATTCACTGGCGGGCACGCAATCCGCATCTGTAAGTAAAACGATTTCATGTTTTGCAGTTTTAATGCCTATACTCAAAGGAAACTTTTTGCCTTGTATAAACTGCGCCTCCTGCTTCAATTCTATTAGCTGCAATTGCTTGAATGTCCTTTGATATTCTTCGAGTATATATTTGCTTTCATCAAAAGAATTATCGTTTACAACAATTACTTCATGTGTAGTTCTGTATTTCTGGACTAGTGCACCGGGCAGGTTTTTTACAAGGTTTGCCGCTTCATCTTTTGCGCAGATAATTACTGAAACCGGGTGTGTTTGAGAAATACCTCTAATTTTTTGATCATGAACTGCAAGGCGCAAAAAGAAAAATGAATAATAATAAATCTGGATTATTGTTACCAGGCAGAACAAAATAAAAATCCAGTTCCACCAGTGTGAAGTTAGTTCGGTCCAGTTCATAAGCGACAAAAATAAGTGAGTTAGATGAAATTGTATTTGCTGTTTCCCCTGTCTATAACGACATTGCCAGGCAAAATATTCGCGATCTATACAAAAACATTCTTCAGGTTATATTTGCCATTAATCTTTTTTAAATAAAGATATTTATGGGTGCGTTAAAATTTGACCTGCAATCAACTGATGGAAATTCTAAAGCAAGGGTTGGCAAGATCACCACTGATCACGGGGAAATACTCACACCCATTTTTATGCCCGTCGGCACTGTGGGCAGTGTAAAGGCCGTAACACAAAGACAATTAAAGGATGATGTAAAAGCCCAGATCATTCTGGGCAATACTTATCATTTATACTTGCGCCCGGGGCTTGAAGTATTGGAAGCAGCAGGCGGCTTGCATAAGTTTATGGGCTGGGATAGACCGATACTAACCGATAGCGGCGGTTACCAGGTATTTTCGCTTAGCGGCACCCGTAAGTTAACCGAAGAGGGCGCAATATTTCAAAGTCATATTGATGGGAGCAAACATTTATTTTCCCCGGAAATTGTAATGGATATTCAAAGAACAATAGGCGGTGATATTATTATGGCCTTTGATGAATGCCCTCCCGGAGGCAGTAAATATGATTATGCAAAAACATCGATGGAGTTGACGCATCGCTGGCTTGACAGATGTTTTAATCGGTTCTATGAAACAAATGATAAATATGGCTACTCCCAGAATTTGTTTCCGATTGTACAAGGCGGTATTCATCATGATCTGCGCAAAATTTCGTGCGATTATATTTCATCAAAAAATGCGACCGGTAATGCGATTGGTGGGTTAAGCGTAGGCGAACCAACCCAGACAATGTATGAAATATGCGAATTATGTTGTGATAATCTTCCGGTAAATAAACCGAGATATTTAATGGGTGTTGGCACGCCATGGAATATTCTCGAATGCATTTGCTTGGGTATAGATATGTTTGATTGCGTAATGCCAACCCGCAACGGAAGAAACGCAATGCTATTTACCAGCAGCGGTGTAATTAATATTGATAATAAAAAATGGGAAAAAGATTTCTCACCGCTTGATGTTGGTATTGAATGTGAGGTAAGCAATCATTATAGCAAAGCATACCTTAGGCACCTGATTAAATCAAAAGAAATTCTGGGACTACAAATAGCAAGCATTCATAACCTTGCATTTTATCTTGATATTGTTACCAAAGCAAGAGAAAATATTATTTCAGGAAACTTCTTCCCATGGAAAAATGAAATGATCATAAAATGGCAGCAACGATTGTAAAATCATGGTGTTGTTAAAAGTTGTTTAAGTTTAACTTTCAATGAAGTATTGCATGTTTCAGAATAATTATTTTTAACCCATCTTTGTAAGTAATATTTTGAACAATATTTTTTAAAGAAATACGTCTCATAGTATACTTTAGTAAACTTGTATTTATGTCCAAATTCCTTCTCTTTATCTCAGTTATTTTTTTCTCTCCAAATATTTCTCTCGCCCAACAGGATAACCTGGAAATAAAAGGAACAGGATCCAAACTATATCTTGAGCATGCAGTTGTGCCCAAAGAAAATTTTTACAGTATTGGAAGAATGTACAATTTGCCTCCAAAAGACATTGCGGCATACAATAATCTTCAATTTGAAAATGGTTTAAGCGTTGGCCAAACAATAAAAATCCCTCTTAATAAAAATAATTTTTCCCAATCCGGCACTGCGGCACGTAATGAAGCGTTAGTTCCGGTGCATCATTCAGTGGAACCGAAGGAAGGACTTTACAGGATAAGTATCAACTACAATAAAGTGCCTTTAACTTCTATAAAAAAATGGAATCATCTTCAGTCTGATGAGATAAGCGATGGCGCTCCTTTAATTGTGGGCTATCTTAAAGTAAGTAAAGATCAATCACCGCTTGCATCTGCCGGTTCGCGTAGTAACGCGGTAGTAAATTCAGTGGCTAAAACTGAAAGCAAGCAGGAACCAGTAAAACCCGACATTACTTCCGAAGCATTGCCGCCGGTTAAAAAACCCGCTATTGAAAAAAAAGAAGATGTAGCTGTGAAGCCGATGGAAACTGAACAGCCAAAAACAGTTGAAACTGAAAGAACTAAAAGTAAAATTAATTTTTCCGGTGGCTATTTTAAGAACTTATATAATAACCAGGTAGAAAAAAAATCACCAGTAAATGAAAGTGGAAGCGGAAGTGTATTCAAATCAACAAGTGGATGGCAGGATGGTAAATATTATTGTTTTAATAATGATGCGCCTGCCGGCACAATTATAAAGGTTACCGATAATACAACTGGCAAAAGTGTCTTTGCAAAAGTCCTTGACGTAATTCCTGAAATAAAACAGAACGAGGGACTCGCCGTAATTATCAGTAATTCCGCTGCTGAAGAATTAGGTACCGTTGATAGTAAATTTGATTGTGCTTTAAGCTTCGCGAAGAATTAATTTGATTCGCTAATTATTGCATTATGACATTAACTCCTCCAACCTCTTAAAAAATCTCCGACGCTCATCCTTTTCTTTCCCTCAAGTTGTAATTCTTTTATTGATATATTGCCATCATTGCACGCAAATTTCAAAAAGGATTTATTGTCTGATTCAATGTCACCTGGAAGATTTGTAGTTGCTGCCCGTTCTTTTTCAACACTAAATATCTTTAATTTTTTTCCCTTTAAAAAAGTGAAGGCTGCTGGATATGGAGATAATCCGCGTATAAGATTATAGATATCATCTGTATTTTCTCCCCACTTTATCTCGCAGGTTTCGGCGGATATTTTTGGCGCGTGATGGAGTTTTTCTTTTTCGCCAGTACCTGCCTGTGTTTGTGGTACCTCCTGTATTTTATTTTCTTTGATATTATTTATTGTCCGCAATAATAATTCCGCGCCAATTTCTTTCATACGATCATATAATTCACCTGCGGTTTCAGTATCGCCTATTTCTATTTTTTTCTGCAAGAGTATATCGCCTGTGTCAATTTCGTGCTTCAGTTTAAACGTAGTTACACCAGTTTCTTTTTCTCCATTAATTATTGCCCAATTAATAGGGGCTGCACCACGATATTGAGGTAATAAAGATCCATGAAGATTGATAGTACCCATTGGTGGCATATTCCACACTATTTCCGGCAGCATACGAAAGGCTACTACGATCTGCAGGTCTGCATTGAGCGATCTTAGCTCATTGATAAATTCAGGATTTTTTAATTTTTCCGGCTGCAGGATTTTAAGATTTTGGGCTGCCGCAAACTTTTTGATATCGCTTTCTGAAATTTTCATTCCGCGTCCGGCAGGTTTGTCTGGCGCCGTAATTACTGCCACAATATCATAACCATTATCCAAAAGTATTTTCAAAGAAGGAACAGCAAAATCCGGCGTTCCCATAAAAATGATACGAAGTTTTTTCATGTTAAGTCTTAGACGGAAAGAAGATTCGACCGCTTTATTCAAAATCTTTGTACAACAAATACTTCTTTCTTATTTTCTTGAACTCACTCAATTTAGGTTCCCAACTTTTTCTTATAGCACTTTCCGTAAGCCCATCTTTTATTTGTTGCATTAATATATCATTGCCGGCAAGATGATTAAAGTGTTCAGATTTTAAGAAGAAGTTCGCTTTATCAGGAAATAATTTATAAGCCTGCATAATCCATTTAAGCTGAATTTTATTATCTATCTTTTTTAATATTTCTTCTCTTGTTCCGGAAATATCCCATCCATAACAAACCTGGCCATTAAATTTCGGATCGGTCGCTCCTTCTCTTGGCTTCGGTGTAAAGGATATTAAATTCTTAGGGAGTTTTGGATGTCCAAATAGCATAAATGGTTTCTCAGTACCGCGGCCTTCACTCAAAATAGTCCCTTCAAAAAAGCAAGTAGAGGGATACCAGTAAATTGATTCTATTGATGGCAGATTAGGCGACGGTTTTACCGGTAAAATATATTTACTATTATGATCGTAATTCATGCATTTTATTACCAGGAAATGAAAAGGTGTATCAACAGAATTTTCAGCACGCAGGTAATAAGAATATTTCTTATTAGCATCATCACTCAGCCACTTCTCCCCCGCTATCATAAACGCATACTCGCCAACCGTCATTCCATACACGATAGGCACTGGTTCCATCCCTACAAAGCTTTTAAATTTTGGATCCAGCACGGGACCGTCAACATAAAAGCCATTTGGATTAGGCCTGTCGAGAATAAGCAGCGGTTTTGAATTTTCAAATGCTGCCTCCATATAATACTCCAGTGAAGAGATATAGGTATAGAATCTTGTCCCCACATCCTGGATATCGAATATCATTATATCGACTCCTTTAAGATCCTCGGCGGTGGGCTTATTGTGCTTACCATAGAGGCTTACAATTTCAATACCTGTTTTTTTATCTATAAAATTTTCCACCTTCTCTCCATCATTTACATTCCCTCTAAATCCATGTTCCGGGCCGAATATCTTGACAACCTTTACCCCACTCTTTAATAATGTATCTACAAGATGCGTCCCATTAATCATGGAAGTTTGATTGGCAAACACAGCTACTGTCTTACCCTTCAGAAGGGGTACATACACGTTGATTCTTTCAGCTCCCGGGATTATTCTTTCCTGTGCAGACGTGGAAAGAGAGAAAATAGCCAGGCAGAAAATAAAGATTAGTCTTTTCATTGGGCAAATGTCAGTAAAGTTTTTTTATACAAATGATTTTAGTTAAGACAGTTATACATGATCATGCGATGAGATTAATAACCTAAAAAAATGCAAAATAAATTTTCACTTTTTTGAACCCGCATTTATTAGTTACTTTACCCGCATCAATAGAAGTTTGAAACTTAATACTTTTTTATTTTTTAATTCAATCTATACAAACCAAGATTATGACTACAGCAAAAAAAGGTGACAAAGTGAAAGTGCATTACACGGGAAAACTAACTTCAGGTGATCAGTTTGATTCAAGCGCAGGAAGAGATCCCCTGGAATTCACTGTTGGAGCCGGGCAAATGATTCAAGGATTTGATGCCGCGATACCCGGTATGAACATTGGTGACAAAAAAACAATTACCATTTCCCCTGAAGAAGCCTATGGTGAAAAGAAGGAAGAAGCTATTATTGAATTTCCAAAAGCAAATATACCTGCTGACATGAAGCTGGAACCTGGAATGAAACTTCAATTACGAAATGAGGCGGGACAACCATTTCCGGTTGTGGTTGCAGACATAAAAGATGAAGTAGTAGTATTGGATGCCAATCATGAACTTGCCGGCAAAGAGTTAATTTTTGATATTGAGCTTGTAGAAATAGCAGCCACCTAATCCCACTTCAGACAGAGACATTCGACCTGCTCAAACTTGTATTAATTTTTTCTAAAGCGTAGAGAATTAACGTTTGATATAAGGAAGAATGCAAAAGATTTTAAGAGCCGCGAAAGTTATTTTTTAGGGAAGGATTGGGATGGAGCTCTTAGGAATGAATGGACTTAATATTCCATTTTCCTTAAACTTGGAGCTTTAAACCATGTGGCAATAACTACCAGCAAAGTCAAGCTTCCACCGATTACTACCGATTGAACGGTTCCGAAAAGCTTTGCGGTAACTCCACTTTCGAATTGCCCCAGCTCGTTGCTGGAATTAACGAACATCGAGCTTACACTAATTACCCTTCCACGCATATTGTCTGGTGTTTTAAGTTGGGTAATAGTTCCTCTAACTACCACGCTTATACCATCAAGCATTCCTGATAGTAAAAGTGCAGCAAATGATAAAAAGAAAATTTTAGAAATACCGAAGACGATAATGCAGATACCAAATCCGCCAACTGCAATCAGCATCTTTTTACCATGATGCCTTTTTATTGGAAAAAGGGTAAGAATAATCACAATTATAATGGAACCCAGATCTGCGGCCCCATTCAAAAACCCGAAGCCCTCCGGGCCTACCTTTAAAATATCACGTGCATAAATTGGTATTAATGCGACGGCACCTCCAAATAAAACGGCAAAAAGATCGAGCGAAAATGCACCAAGTAATTCTTTAGTCTTAATAACAAAACGCAAACCTTCTTTTACACTTTCCCATGTGCGTGTGGCTCCCTTTACATTTGATGCAGGCTTTGGTTTGACCTTAAACAAAAAGAAAAATGCAACGGCAATAAAGCCCGTTATTGTGACGAGGGTTCCCGTGATGCCAAGCCCGGCAATTAAAAATCCTCCCAGTGCATGCCCGGTTACCGAGGCAGAAAGCCATGTGCCCTGGCTCCATGTAGTGGCATTTTGCAAATCCTGGCGGGGAACAATGTACGCTATCATCGCTCCAAATACGGGACCCGTAAAAGATCGAACGACGCCAGTACCAAAAATTACAATGTAAATACAGATAGCAATCCAATGATTACTTAGATGATTTGCAGTGAACCTGCTTGAAATAAAAGCTAACAGACAAACTGCAATGAAATAAAGGACAACACCCTTAAGCAATAATTTTCTTTTTTCACTCTGGTCGATTATATGCCCAGCATATAGCGCTAATGATACTGCTGGAATAACTTCGGAGAGCCCGACGAGCCCAATAGCAAAAGGATCATTTGTGAGTTGATAAATCCACCACCCTACGAGAGTCCCCATCATGCGAAGACCCATTATGAAAATAAACCTGCCTTGTAAAAGATTACGGTATTCGGGAATTCTTACTGCAACAAATGGATCATTTTTAACTGCATTCATTATTTGCATTTAAGGCAGTGTTAAATAGTGCTGGCCCTGGTCATATTCTTCGTCAAGTGCATCCAACACTGCGTCCAAATGTTTTTCATTTCCCAAAAAATCTGCCGTAGAAGTATCTATAAACAACGTTTTAATATTATGTTGCTTTATGTATTGAGTGTAAGTTTCCTGCAAAGCAAAAAGGTATTCCGAAGCGATTGCCTGCTCATAACTCCGGTTGCGTTTTCTTATGTTCTCTTTTAATTTGGTCACGGGTGCATGCAGGTATATTAGAAGATTAGGTTGAATCAACTGGGGATTTATTATGTCGAATAATTTTTGATACAATAAAAATTCCTCTTCAGGCAAATTAACTTTTGCAAACAGCAGGCACTTGGTAAAAAGATAATCTGATATAGTTACATTTTGAAACATATCTTTTGTTTGCAACAAATCTTTCAATTGCTTATACCTTTCAGCCATAAAAAAAAGTTCTAAGGGAAAAGCATACTGCTGTTGATTTTCATAAAATTTAGGAAGAAAGGGATTGTCAGCAAATTCTTCGAGGATCAATCTTGCATTTAGCCGTTTGCTAAGTAAATAGGCAAGCGTCGTTTTGCCTGCTCCAATATTCCCTTCAATAGTTATGAAATTATATTTCATGATTTATTCCTATTACCAAATAATAGCCTGGTAACATTTCTGAAGATTTAATTTTTTTTGGGAAAACTACGTTTCAAAAATAGCGACTGAAAATTGAAATAATGTAATTGAATTTGGAAACAGCTTCGAATTTTGTTGACAAGTTATAAAGCTAAAACTTTCGAGACCTTCAGCTTATCCCCGCATGTGGATAATAATTGAGTTATACTCTTTTTAAGCATGGGGTGAATCATTCGCGGGGATAGTTCGTTCAAAGGCTCCAGCACAAAACGCCTGTTAGCAATTTCTGCATGCGGAATAATAAGCCCGGGCTCGTTTATAATTTCTTTATTAAAAAATAATATATCGATATCAATAATCCTTGCTGCATTTTTTGTTGTTCTTACCCTTCCCATCTTTTCTTCAATCTTTAAAATTACCTGCATTATTTTCTCGGCACTTAGCCCGGTTTTTAAAATATGAACCTGGTTATAAAAATCAGGTTGATCATTATTTCCCCAGGCAGCGGTCTCGTAAATTGAAGATGACTTTTGCATTTTCCCTATTTCTTCTTCGAGATATATTTGTGCCCTGGTAAGATTGACGAACCGGTCTCCGATATTACCCCCAGTAAGTACATATACTTTATTCATTGAAAATTAAATTTGCATCAATCTTGCGTCCAGGTCAAGTGGTTCTATACTTACTATTTTTACGCTGCCGTAATTTTTATGAAGTGGGTTTAATAAAAAATTATTTTCTCTTTCTACAACTGCAGAGGGAACCTGAAGTGCTAAAGATTTATTATTCTTCAAAAATTCTTCACCAATCCATTGTGTGTATTCAACGTGTTGCTTCCACCCCGCTTTAAGTTCAGATGGCTTAATCAATGTTAAATTCGTTTCAGGAAAATCAATAGTGATAAGCTGGTAATTCGGAGGATTAATATTCAATTGTGTTCGCGCCAGTATCTCTAAAATGCTTAATGAAATATATTGGGAAGTATAGACAGCCTTTAGGCCAATCGGGTTCCACCTTCCTCCAAAAATTGCCGCACCTTCTCCTGAAAGATCGCTTGCGTATTTCCCGATGGCTAAACGGTAAGATATCATTTATGCTAAAATGCCGTGTTCAATTCTTCCCAACTGGTTTAAAATTTTGTTGGTACCGTCAAAACTTGCAAGCGATCCAAAACCCAATTTGCCATCTATACTTACAGGCCCTGCTTTCAACCAGGATAAAAAATCCCTGGCATTGCCAAATACATCAATGCCCTTTTTAAACACTTTCTCTATTAATAATATTCTATCGATAACCCCAAAATTAAAAGTGCTGTTGTCTTTAGAGTAGCGCTGTAAAGTCCTTTCAGAAATATGAAGAACATCGGACCATTCTTTTTGAGTAAGATCAACCTTATCCGCAATTTTTTTAAATTCGCTAAAAGTAAACTCTTTGGTAAGACGGTTTTGTTTAGCGTTATAGGCTGTTCCGGCTTCTTCAACTTTTACTGCCTTAACACTTTTATTTAATTCGGCTTTTGAGCCATTCAATTTTTTTTTCATAACTGCCATTTGTCGCACCAATGTACGTCATTTGTCTTGAAACTATTATTTTTTATTGTTATTTTTTTCTCGAATAGTTTTGCCATCTTCAAATTAAGTCTTTTGAACAAATCTAAATTTACTTCATGAAGCCGTACAGCCAGTTCAGGGCAATGATTTCGATTACCAAAGCCAGTTTGATAGCAATCTTCAGGAGCCCTTCCGCGGTTGTTTTTGGATTCGCATTTCCGTTTATTTTTATTCTCGTCTTTGGTTTCATTGGAAATAGCAGCGGAATAAGAGCCTATAAAATAGCACTCGCCGACAACATTGACACCTCTAATCTTTTATTCACTGCTTTTAAAAATAATAAACAAGTAATTATTAAAAGATATGCCAATAGAAAATTACTTACTGAAGATGAACAAAAAGGAAAGATAGCGGGCATCATAAATATTCAAAAAAGTGAATCCGGCAATCCTCCTTATATTTTTACTCTAAAAAGTAGCACATCAAGCAATGACCAATGGCCTCAATTTAAATCAATTGCAGAGGGTATCATAAATGATGTAAGTGAAAATTATTATAAGGGGAGGCCAAAATATGCCAGTTTCGATTTTGATTACAAAAAGGACATCGCGGAGATTCGTGAGTATAAAACAATAGATTTTATTCTTCCGGGCCAGCTTGGATTTTCCCTGCTTGCATCCGGCGTATTTGGTGTTGCTTTCATGTTTTTTAATCTCCGGAATACACTGGTATTAAAAAGATTTTTTGCAACGCCCATCAGCAGAACCTATATTATCCTGGGAGAAATGTTCAGCCGTGTTATTTTTCAGATGCTAACCGCTGTAGTAATTATTCTTATGGGATATTATTTCTTTGGATTTACTTTAATACATGGCTTTGAAACTTTTATGGAAATGCTCTTCCTAAGCTTTATTGGCCTTATAGTTTTCATGGGTTTCGGCTTTATTGTTAGTGGACTTGCAAAAAATGACAGCACCATTCCTCCGCTGGCTAATATAATTACACTGCCGCAGTTTCTAATAGGAGGTACATTTTTTTCAATTGATGTATTCCCTAAATGGCTCCAACCAATTTCCAAGGCACTGCCTCTTACCCATTTAAATACTGCGCTAAGGGAGGTTGCGTTCGAGGGACAAAATCTCTGGGACGTAAAAGCGGAAATAGGAATTTTATTATTATGGGGCATTGCCGTCTATGCCGTCGCTGTAAAAGTTTTCAAATGGGAATAAAAAACATTTTTCAATGCGAAAAGTAAAACTACTGGTAGCCGGTATCCTCCTGATACTTTGTTTTGTTTTTGTAATTACTTTATTTCTTCCATCAAAAGTTACCGTTTCTAAATCTATAGAAATAGATACCTCCGTTGCCGGTGTTGCAAGGGAAATCAATGACTTTAATAATTGGAAGAACTGGTATCCTGCTTTCATGGACAAAGAAATAACGATATCAATTGTAAGCTCCCAAAATCTTTCACCAGCCAGCACAGCGACATTGCGTGACAAAGAAGGTCATGAGATTATATTCCACATGGTTTCCATCTCTATGGATAGCATAATAGTTGACCTGCAACCTAATAATAAAAGCGCGATCAAATACCAGTTTATTATTTCTCCTCACAAAGAAGGTTACACGCAAGTTGTTTGGAACGTAAATACAGATTTAGGCTGGTATCCCTGGAGAAAACTTCAGGGAATAATAATGGATAAAGTTACAGGCCCGGAATACATTGTTGCTTTACAAAATTTAAAAAAAGTCGCCGAGGGCGGTGCAATGCAAACTCAGGTTAAATAATTTTTTGCAAAAATGTCTCAATTACTGCGTAAATTTTATTAAGCTCTTTTTGTTTGATACAGTAGGGGGGCATTATATAAATTGTGTTGCCAAGTGATCGTAAAAAGACTCCTTTCTCCAGGCAAAATTTTGTAAAATCAGTGGAAATATTATGCAGGTAACCATCCACTTCAGAAGTATTAACTTCAAATGCTATTATGGTACCCAGATGCCGTAGGTTCTTAATAATTTTTTTCTCCCGGAATATTGTCCATTTTGTCGGCAAACGCTTTTTGCGACAAAACTATTTTCTCAATTTTTCGTTTGCATTTTTTTTTCTGAAGCAAAGCCAGGCTTGCCAGAGAAGCTGTGCATGCCAGGGGATTGGCGGTAAAAGAGTGGCCATGAAATAATGTTTTTGTTTTATCATCACTTACAAAGGTGTCGTAAATCCTGCTTGTACAGGCAGTAACACCTAAAGCCGTTGTGCCTCCTGTCAGGGCTTTACTAAGGCAAATGATATCTGCTTTTTGCAAAAGATAATCCCCTGCAAAAAATTTTCCTGTTCGGTAAAAGCCTGTAAGCACCTCATCCGCAATGCAAATAATTTCTTCTTTTTTTAAAACTGCTAAAAGTGTGTTTAATTTTTCCGGTTCATACATCTTCATGCCACCGGCGCCTTGTAAAAGAGGTTCGTAAATAAAACAGGCTATTTGGTTTTTATTTTTTTCAATCGTTGCATTTATAGACTCCGCGTTATCATCGTTAGGAGTTTCAATAAAAATTACCTCAAATAATTTATCTCTGAAAGCAACAGTATAGGTTCCCCGCTCACTTATACTCATTGCGCCAAATGTATCACCATGATAAGAATTGTGGAAGGCAAGAATCTTATTTCGTTCACTTACATTTTGATTTACCCAATATTGTAAGGCCATTTTAATAGCAACTTCAGTTGCAGTAGATCCATTATCGCTATAAAATATTTTCGAAAAATCTCCCGGCAGAACGTTTATTAATTTTTCCGCCAGCTTCACCGCAGGAACGTGGGTGAAACCCGCGAAGATTACCTGCTGCAGTTTCTTTGCCTGCTTGTATGTTTTTTTTGCGATAAACTTGTTTCCATGGCCATGAATATTTACCCACCAACTGCTTATCCCATCAATGTATGTATTTCCCTGATCGTCATATAGCAAAGCTTTTTTACCTTTTACAACCGGAATAGCAGGCAACCTGTCTTTTTGATGCGTGTAAGGATGCCATATGTACAAGCTGTCTTTTTCAGTTAAATTCATTACTATATGTTCATTTTCGATGATAAAAATCCTTCAATGCAACGTTATATAAAATACGATTGTCAAAGAACTTGCAATATTACAAATGGATTATAACAAACTCGTAAGAGATGCCCTGAAATTGAAGCCCGAGGCTCAGCGTGAGCTATATGAGCATTTCGCACCAGTTATGTTGGGCATATGTTTTCGCTACACCAAAAGTATGGCCGATGCTGAAGATGTTTTGCAGGATGGTTTCGTGAAAGTATTTAAGTACCTGCATCAATATAAATCGGAAGGCGAGCTCGGCGGATGGATAAGAAAGATAATGGTGAATACGGCATTGAATTTTCTGAAAACAAATAAAAAATATCAGAATGATTTAATGTATAACGAAATGACGCTGCACCCCGTGTTTAATGATGATCCCCAAATACAATTACAGGCTAAAGAACTATCAGAACTCATAAGACAATTACCTACAGGCTATCAAACTATTTTCAACCTGCATGCCGTAGAAGGCTATAGCCATGTAGAGATTGGAGAGATGCTTGGAATAACAGATGGCACATCGAGATCGCAGTATGCAAGAGGGCGGTCATTACTTATTGAGTGGATAAAAAAAATTTCATCACAAGAGCAACATGAGCACTATGGAAGAAAATAAATTTGAAAAGCAGGTGCAGCAAAGGATGGATAATTTAAAATTAGATCCATCAGATTCAGTATGGGAAAACATAAAGAATCGCATTGAAAAAAGAAAAGACAGAAAATGGGGATTGCTGATTTTCATTTTTCTTTTCGCATTAATGCTTTCAGGCGGGTACTGGTTATACAATTTAACAGGCAAATCAACTTCAAATAAAAAAGAAATCGCAAATAAATCTATAAACCAGGAAAGTAGTTCCTCTTTCGCAAGTGAAAAAAAAGCAGGGGATGAAAAAGATAAACGTGAAAAATTAGCGCTGACTGAAAAAAAGATTTCAAACTCGGAAAGATCTAATGGCGACAATGTAAATGACGAAAGCAATCAAACGGCGGATCGAAAGAGAGTGAAATCAGAAAAACGTTAACGTGAAAAAGCAGGGCAGGATAATAGCCACAGTAAGTTCACCAGAAACTGAAACAGCTTATTTACCTGGAAAAATAAATGATAAAGAGAAGCAAAAGCAGGGCGAGGATGAACTGCGAGATGCTGCGGTAATTACAAAAGTTACACCCGGCATCCGGGACGAAATGGAATCGATTGATAGCACGACAAATAATATATCAACGGATATCACAACGCCAAAAACACTGGAAAAGACTGCTGATACAATAGCAGATAATAACAGCAAAAAGTCTTTCAGCAAAGTATCAAAAAACAAATGGCACGTGGGATTTTTAGTATCAGGCGGGATCTCTCATGTCGGCAATCAATTCCTTGGGTTGGGACAATTCTTTGGAACCGGGTCTTCAAATGCAGACTATTTGCAAGCTCCGGGAGGCTATAACAACTCCGGGGGTAATCCTTATTACGCACCCTCTGAGGTCAAAAACAGGGGAGGCATTGTCGCGGGTATGTTCCTGGAAAAAAATATTTCTTCAAAAATCAAAATCTCATTTGGAATAAATTATAAAGAGTTCAATACTTCAAACCTGGTAGGGCCAAGAAATGACACAACAGGCCTTTACCAGGCAGCACGATTTCCGCAGTACCGGCACTATAATAATTTTAAGTTTATAGAATTGCCGTTGGATTTAAGCGTTCAATTAGGAAAAGGTAAAACGCTCCCTATATTCTGGAGCGGCGGTATTACTATATCACAACTGATAAATAGCAATGCTTTACAATTCAACCAATATGGAGGAAATTATTATAAGGACAATTCGCTTTTTAATAAAACTCAAATTGGCCTGAGTACAGGCCTTTCCGCCGTCCTCTTTCAAAATCAAAAAAGTTCAATTTTATTCGGCCCGTACATTTATTACTCAGCTTCGCAACTTGCGAAGGAAGGATTGTATACCAAAAAACATTTTGTGTTTTTTGGTTTGCGCTCTGAAATCATTTTCGGAAAAAAATAATTCATAAGCAACGGTTTGTAAATACCTGCTGTCAAGCCATCAAATTATCTACCATGAAAAAATTATTGACCATTCCCGTCTATATTATTATTCTATTCTTCGTTTCTTTTTTATTTAGTGGGTGTGTGAAGGATACCATTACATGTACATCCTTACTCTTACACTTGGTACGAGCCCCTTTATAAAACCAAGGCAGAAGTGAGGTGCGAATATAAAAAGCAACGCTGGCAGGGAAATACGAGAACCCCGGTAAAATTTTTATTATCGGGAAATATATTTTCTTAAACGAAATCGATAAGGGCATTCATGTAATTGATAATTCATAATCCTGCACGCTCCTGTTAATATTGCATTTATAGATATTCCGGGCAACTTGAGATTTAGCTGTAAAAGGGAATACACTTTATGCAGATCTATATACTGATCTTGTAACGCTCGATATTACAAACCCTTTAAAGTGTAGTTAACACTAAAATAATTGAAAATGTATTTCCTATCCGTAGTTACTATCAATATGGATTTTATGCTGATACTCGAATAAGATAGTTGTATGATTGGGTACGACATGATATACAATCGTAGGTGATTACCAGACCGCGGATCCATGGATGGTCATAAGTATACTGTGATTTATTATTTGCGCTTGCCATTGGTTCGAACTCACAAAATTCGGGTTCACAAAATCATTTCAGCCTCGCCCATTGGCATGGCTGGCTCCACTGGCAAGGTTTGCCTTAGTAAATAATAATTTGTACACAGTTGGCATTTCTGATTTAAATGTTTTCGATATATCTATTCCAGATAATCCAACATTTTACCGAATAAAGTAAATATTGAAGTTGGAATATTGAAACAATTTTTCCATTTAAGAATAAACTATTCATCGGGTCACAAAATGGCATGTATGTTTATAATATCAGTGATCCCGATCACCTGCTCTTGATGGCCAATTTGGGCATGTGCAAAGTTGCGATCCGGTTATTGCTGATGATTATTATGCGTATGTAACATTCAGCTCGGGTACCAGGTGCCAGGGATTTAGTAATCAATTAGACATTTTGAAATTGAATGATTTTACTAATCCTTTTTTAGTAAAAACCTATGAGCCTTACGAATCCACATGGCCTATCAAAAGATGGAAATCTTTTATTCATTTGCGATGGCGCAGATGGGTTGAAAGTTTATGATGCCAAGCGATGTAAATAATTTAAAGCTAATAAAACAAATTCCTAGCCTCGGAAACTTATGATGTAATTGCCTATAATAATATTGCACTTGTAGTGGCAAAGGATGGATTGTATCAATATGATTATTCTGATGTTAATAATATTCATTTGCTCGGCAAAATCAATATCTCTAAATGAATTTTTTAGAAATTGAGGATAATTTTTATAGGTCTTGCATTAACTGTATCCTTTGTACATGTACGGCAATAGGCACAAAACGCCCAAAAGTAAATATTTCTTCACTGAAAGCGGCGGCTTTTACATTGGAGAAGCGAGACGAAGGCCGGCTCAGAACTGCAATTGCTGAGCGGCATCACTTTTGAAACTTGGTTTACTGGCTTGGGTGTCGGCATTGACTATTATTCCAATTCTAAAAGCATTCCTTTATTTATTGATATAAGAAAAGATCTAAAAGAAAACAAAAACCATTTTTCTAAATGGTGATGCGGGCTATAATTTGCCTCTTAAGACCTAATGGTAAAAGTAACCAATCCGGGATAAGATATAATTTCGAGGGCGGAGTTATACTATGAATTTGGCGCATGGCTATAAATTTATTTTGACAAAGTCACTTGCTTTAGCTTTATCTGCCGGATATTCTTATAAAAATTTCAAGGAAAAGGTTATCTCCTTATTCTGGAGTGGGACCTTTTGATCAAGCCGCTTCCGCCAAGAATTGATATCTATGATTATAAATTTAAACGTATAAGATAAAGCTGGGCTTTTGGTTCTAAAAGATCAGGAAATAAATTTCAAATTCCTTTTTATCCCTGCAAACTTTGCCCTCTTTAATGGCGAGTCTTTAAAAATTATTTTAAAAGTTTCTTCAGTAATATCTTCCCAATCATTTTTACTAAAATTTAAAATTTCCGGTATAGGTGTGAATTGATTTTCGGATTGTGGTTTTGAAAAGCGATTCCAGGGGCATACGTCCTGGCAGATATCGCATCCAAACATTTTATTTTCAAATTTTCCCTTCATCTCATCGGGAATGAGAAGGTCTTTTAATTCAATCGTAAAATAAGAAATGCATTTACTTCCATCAATAACCTTATCAGGTAAAATAGCATCGGTTGGGCAACTGTCTATACATTTTGTACACGTGCCGCAATAGTCTTTTGCAAACGGATCATCCGCATCAAGATCAAGATCTGTAATCAATGTCGCGATAAAAAAAAATGATCCGGCGCTTTTCGTGATAAGGTTGCCATTTTTACCTACCCATCCTAACCCACTTTTTTGCGCCCAGCTTTTTTCAAGTACCGGGGCGCTGTCAACAAATCCTCTTCCATGGACGTCACCAATTTCGTCTCTTACATATTGGAGAAAATTTTTGAGTTTCCCTTTTATTACTTCATGGTAATCTTTTCCATAGGCATATTTGGAAATTTGCGGAGCTGTGGGATTTTGCTGTACAGAAGGATAATAATTCAGCAATAAAGTGATGACCGATTTTGCACCGGCTACCAATTTTGTTGGATCAACCCTTAGCTCAAAATGATTTTCCATATAATTCATCTTTCCCTGAAGCCCTTTATGAAGCCAGCTTTCAAGTCGACGGGCATCGTCATCGAGTTTTTGCGCTTCTGCGATTCCGCAATAATCGAAGCCCAATTTACCGGCGATTTCCTTTATTACCTGGGAATAGTTATTTTTTTTAAAAGACAATCAAAATTGTTTTAGTTTATTAATCTTAATATATATATTCACCCTCTAAACATCTTCATACCAAAACTACAACCATGCTTTCCAAAAGAAACATCAGCCTTTTGCTGGTATTATTACTAGTACAAATCAACTTATCAGCCCAGGACAAATTAGCTATTAAATTCGGGAACGTGAAGCCCGGAGATTTTGATATTAAATCTGAATTAATAGACTCCAGCACCAACGCAGTAGTGGTTGCAGATGTGGGCAAATCGCAGTTCATCTCTAACCCGAATGATTTTACTTTTTCTTTAATATTTACAGAAAAGAAAAGGATAAAAATTATTAATAAAAACGGGTTTGATGCTGCAACCATTATTATTCCTCTATACGTGAGTGAAAATAATAAAATGGAAAAACTTAGTGATCTCAATGCTTACACATACAATCTTGAAAACGGGAAAGTTGTCGAAACCAAGGTATCTAAATCGTCCGTTTTTACAGAAAAGCATAATAAACATTGGATATATAATAAGTTTACTTTCCCTGACCTGAAAGAAGGAAGTATTATCGAATATTCTTACCAGGTAAAATCTGATTTCTTTTTTAATCTGCAACCGTGGACCTTCCAGGGAGAATACCCGGTACTCTGGAGCCAGTATGAAGCAGGCATCCCGGACTTTTTCAAATATGTAATTCTTTCACAAGGCTATCAGCCATTCGTTATTAACAAAGTTAATAGCTCACAAATCAGTTATAATTTTATTGAGCATGGTGAAAGACGTGCAACCGGATTCGGTGAAGCTCCGGATAACAGTCCCAAGCTAAATACAGTTAAACTAGATGGTTTAATTGACTACCATACATGGGTAATGAAAAATATACCGGCTCTGAAAGAAGAAGCATTCACCACAACTTTACGAAATTCAATTGCTAAGGTAGAATTTCAGTTAAATATGGTTGCCTTTCCTAATACTGCCCCAAGGGGTTATATGGATACGTGGGAAAAAGTATCTAGTGACCTAATGCTTGAAGATGAATTTGGCGCTCCGATTGAAAGGCCCAACAACTGGCTTGATAATAATGTAAATGATATTGTGAAAGGGGCTGCTGCTCCAAAGGAAAAAGCTCAAAAAATCTTTGAGTATGTGAGAGATAATTTTACTTGCAATGATGAGCACGGAATTTACCTAACAACTAATTTAAAAGATGTGCTCAAAAATAAAAGTGGATCGGTCGCAGATATCAACATGTTATTGATTGCGATGTTGCGGAATCAAAAGCTCGAAGCAAATCCGGTTATTTTAAGCACCAGGGATCATGGGTTTACTCATGAATTATATCCACTAATGGACAGGTATAATTATGTGATTGCAAAAGTTTTGATTGACGATGCTTCCTATTATCTTGATGCAACTACTCCGCAGGCCGACTTTGGAGTGCTTTCAACAGAACTATACAACGGTCAGGCGAGGGAAATAACTAAGACTTTCGCAACGCCCGTTTATTTTGATGCCGATTCAATAAAGGAATCTGAAACTACGAATGTTTACATTTCTCAATTGGATGATGGCGGCGTGGAAGGTAGTTTGACCCATAACTTCGGGAAGTACAAATCAATAGACCTCAGAAAAAAAATGACGAAGACTCTGGATGAAGAATTTAAAAAATCATTACAAACGGAATATCCGGAAGAAATTATTGTAGAAAATCTGCAAATTGATTCTTTAAAATTATTGAAAGAGCCGGTTGGGCTGAAGTATGATTTAAAACTTAAATCTTTTGGTGAAGCTGATATCGTTTATTTCAGTCCTATGTTAGACGAGGGAATAAAAAAGAACCCCTTTGTTGCTGCGGAAAGATTCTACCCGGTAGAAATGCCTTATACGATGGAGACCGTATACAACCTGGCAATGCAAATACCCAAAGGCTATCAGGTAGACGAACTTCCAAAATCGGCCCGGGTTAATTTTAATGAGGATGAAGGAATGTTTGAGTACCTGATCTCCGCCGATAAAGAATTAATTCAGATGCGTTGCAGGTTGATTTTTAAGAGGGCGAATTTTGTTAATGAAGATTACCAGACACTAAGAGATTTTTACGCCTTTGTTGTATCAAAAGAAGCAGAGCAAATTGTATTTAAAAAGATAAAATAAGGCACCTGTGACTCTTATAAAATCTACAACCCATAGAGGATGCCTTCCGGGCATCCTTTTACTTATTGTGATATTTTTTTCCCCCAATCTCAAAAGCGTTGCACAGGACAATGCCCCTGTAAAATTTGGTAAAGTAAAGGCAGAAGATTTTACATTAAACTCCCCGGTAATAGATTCCAACAGTAACGCCGTAGTAGTTCTTGATAAAGGCGACATTACATTTGAAGGAAATCAGAAAGGTTGGTTTAGCTATGTATTTAGAAGAAATAAGAGAATTAAGATCATTAATAATAAGGGCTTTGACCTTGCTACCGTAAAACTGTTATTGTACCAGGATGGCCAGAATAAAGAAAAGGTTGAAAATCTGGCCGGCACTACCTATAATAACGATGATGGAACAATTACTGAAACCAAGCTTAGCTCGGGTGATTTCCTGGATGAAAAATTTGACAAGAATCATTTTTACAAAAAATTCGCTTTGCCGGCAATAAAAGCAGGCTGCATCATTGAATATTCATACACGATTAAATCTGATTTTATATTTAATATCCCTGCATGGGAATTTCAAAGTGCGGAATGCCCTACGTTGTGGAGTGAATTCAATGTAAATATTCCTGGGTTACTCAGTTACATGTCTTCGTTTCAGGGATCTCATAAATACTATATTAATAAAGGCGGCGAAGGATTCAAAGTCTATAGCGTAAGCAGGGCTGCGGACAATGGCGGGGCCCTTACTTCTCTAGAGACCGAAAGACTTGCCGTATCAACCCAAACCATTTTACATAGATGGGTGATGAAAGACATTCCCACTTTTAATGTTGAAAATTATATTTCATCTCCTTCTAATTTTATTGACAAAATAAGATTTCAATTAAGTAAGACTTACGATGGAGAAAACTATCATGACGTTGCAAATAATTGGGCGAAAGTCACCGAAGAATTGATGAAGCGGGAGGATTTTGGAGAACCCCTGGGTGAAGAAAATAACTGGCTTGATAAAATATTGCAACCGCTATTGCAGGATAACGATAACACCTTTCTAAAAGCGCAGAAAATTTATTACTATATACAAAAAAATTATTCCTGCGTTGACCACTACGACAAATACATTAAAACATCTTTGCAGGACGTAGTAAAGAAAAAGAGTGGCACAGTAGGTGACCTAAACCTGTTGCTTATTGCCATGCTAAAGCATGAAAAAATAGATGCATCTCCGGTGCTGCTGAGCACCCGGGAATTCGGATGGAACTCCCCCACTTATCCCCTCATGGAAAAGCTGAATTATGTTATTGGCAGGGCGAAAATTAATTCCAGGGATTATTATCTCGACGCAACAATTCCATTTTTACCTTTTGGCAAGTTGCCTTTAAATTGTTATAACGGCCATGCGAGGGTTATTGCGTCGGATACTACTGCCGTTTATTTTGAACCTGATTCATTGAAAGAAAACAGTAGAATAAGTTTGTTTATTTTCAATGGTGATAACAAAGAAGTGGAAGGCACCTTCGCCCATGAAATGGGCTTTTTCGAATCATTAGATGCAAGAACTAATATTGACAAATCTGACTTGCAGGCCTATGAAAAAAAGATAAAGTCAGCCTATCCCGAAGATGTTTCCTTATCAGATTTAAAAATAGATTCGCTCGACTCGATTGAGTACCCAATATCATTGAAGTTTAATTTCAAACTTTCTTTTTCAGAAAACAGTGATATCATTTATTTCAACCCATTTATGGGAGAAGCGGTAAAAGAAAACCCCTTCTATGCGACAGAAAGAATGTACCCGGTTGAAATGCCTTACAAGACGCATAACACATATACCTTAAACATGGAAATACCAAAAGGTTATAAGGTAGATGAACTTCCCAAATCCGCCCGTGCTGTACTTAATGACAAGGAAGGTATGTTCGAATATTTAATAAGTGCCGACGCTAACAATATACAAATGCGATGCATCCTGGAAATTAATAAGGCAACCTTTAGTTCCGAAGATTACCAGACACTCAGGGATTTTTATGCGTTGATCGTAAAAAAAGAAGCGGAGCAAATAGTATTTAAAAAAATAAACTAACTATGAAAATTACTATCCTGGTTTTTTCTGTGTTCTTTTCGGCCCTCGCAATGGCCCAGGAGAACAATGCATTTTTTATCCCCGATTCTTTACGAAAAGGTGCTAACGTAGTAAAGCGCAATGAAGAATATATCTTAACCATTAAATCCCCGGCCAAGTATACGCTCTATGAAAAACATGTATATACCATTTTAAATTCTTCAGCGGCAAAATATGCAACTTATATAACGAGCTACGACAAATTCTCCAGTATTAATTCCGTTTCGGGTAAGCTTTACAATAGCATGGGAAAAGAAATAAAGCATACAAAAAAAAATGATTGGACCGATAACAGCGCTTATGATGGATTCAGTTTGTTATCGGATGCGCGGTATAAAATGAATGAGTTCTATTCTGCCGATTATCCATACACGGTTGACTTTGAAGAAGAAGATGATTGCAATGGCACTCAAGGTTTCCCGAAATGGATGCCCCAGAGCAATCCCTGGATGTCTGTTCAAAACAGTAAGTTCACAATAATTGCACCGGCTGACTATACATTAAGATATAAGCAATCAAACTATAATGCGGAACCGGTAATTACTCAAAAGGGTGATCTAAAAACTTACACCTGGGAGCTAAAGAATATTCCCGCAAAAAAATATGAAGAAGATGCTCCTTCTTTTTCTGAACTTACACCTGTTGTATTTTTTGCCCCTTCCAAATTCGAAGTACAGGGATACAGTGGAGACATGTCCACATGGGAAGGTTATGGAAAATTCATGTACCAGTTACTAAAAGGGAGAGATGCTCTGCCGGAAGACGTAAAAAAGAAAGTGCATGACCTTACTGATAATTTAAAAGATGAGAAGGAAAAAATATTTGTCTTATATGATTTCCTTCAGAAGAATACCAGGTACATCAGTATACAACTCGGCATCGGCGGATGGCAGCCTTTTGAAGCATCTTACGTGGCAGAAAAAAAATACGGCGATTGCAAAGCACTCTCGAATTTTATGATTGCCCTGCTTAAAGAAGCAGGTATTACCGGCAAATATGTTGAAATATATGGGGGCGAAAATCCTCCGCCTTTTAGAGAAGATTTTTCATGTTCGCAATTTAATCACGTGATTACATGTGTACCTCTTAATAAAGATACTGTATGGCTCGAATGTACCAGCCAGACGGTATCGGGGGGTTATATGGGAAGTTTTACCGGTAATAGAAAAGGGCTTTTAATTGACGAAACAGGCGGGCATTTAGTACAAACTCCGGTTTATAAGGTAGCCGATAATTTTAAGAAAGGAATAGTGAAAGCCGTTGCCGATGAGCAGGGCAACATAAGCGCAGAAATTACCAACACGTACTATGGCCTTCAGCAGGACTTGCCTCATGCACTTATTAATAGTGCATCCAAAGAGGAAAGGGAAAAATATTTAAATCAAATGTTTAATCTGCCCACCTACCAGGTGAAAAAAAATGATTACAAAGAACATAAAGGCATTCTCCCTTCCGTAGATGAATCACTGGAAATACAGTTGAACAACTATGCTATCATCACAGGAAAAAGGCTTTTTATTAATCCTAATATTTTTGGTGGGGCTACGGAGAAAGTTTTGCCTGATACGGCAAGGCAGAACGATTACATCGTTAAAGATTCTTACAGGAATGTTGATTCAATCGAAATAAAAATCCCCGCCGGTTATAAACCTGAAAGTGTGCCTAAAGACATGACGGTACAGACTAAATATGGAAACTATACATCGTCGGTAAAAATAATTGACGACAAGATCATGTATTACAGATCGATGGATCAGAACAGCGGCCGTTTTCCTGCAAAAGAATTTGGCGAAGTGGTTAAATTTTATGACCAGGTTTATAAGTCCGACAGAAGTAAATTGGTATTGGTAAAGGCTGATTAATTACCGTTTTATTTCTATTAGCTAACTTTTTATTCAAACCGAAAATCATTTAATGGTCAATTTCACTATCGATAATGGCTTTTAGTTCCTTATACTTTTCGGAACGTCCTTTATTTTTCAAATTAAATACAAACAGGAAACCGGCGTATTTTCTTTCATTATCTACCCACGGAAAACTTCCGAATAATCCCGGGCTTGTAACAGCCGACGACCCGGTTATCGCATCATCCATAACCCATTCGCCAAGGCCATAACACCAGTTTCCAGCCTCTGCCGGTGAATAAGCAACCTTGGCCCCTTTTGTGTAATTATGCTGCATAAGAGCCACAGATTCTTTTGAAAGTACCTGCTTTCCATTATACATTCCATCTTGTAAAATCATTTGTAAAAAATGAATATAGTCTTCCGGTGTACTGAATGCAGCACCTGCAGCCAATGGAACTTTTTTTTCTCCAAAATCAGTGTTGGTCATTCCACATGGTATGGCAATTCTTTCTTTGAATAATGTTTTAAAATCTTCCCCGCTTATTTTTTCAAGAACCGCAGCGGCTATTTGCAAACCTACGCTGCTGTAATGAAATACTTTGCCAGGCTCACCCTCCATAGGTTGCCCAGCAATTTTTTCCATTACTTCATCCATGGTTGTTCCGGTGTTAATGATTTCCCGGGAATCTTTCAAATTTCCTGCATCAATAGCCGTAAGGTGGGAAAGGCATTCCCAAATAGTGATATTTCCTTTTTGATGGTAGGTCATAACTGGCAAAAATTTGCCTATCGTATCGTCAAGACTCAATTTACCTTCATCAACAAAGGTCATCACCAGCGCAGCGCTAAGCCATTTGCTGCAACTCGCAATGGCACCATGCGTGCTAATTGTGTAATCCTGCAACATTTCATCCACATCTTTTCCCTGTCTTTTTGCTATAAATTTTCCTACCATTTTTTGCTTACGAGAAAGATCGTTCTCTTCTTTTTCATAAACTATCTTTCCATCTTTTAAAACCAGCAATACCGCACGGCCGCCAAGATCTTTTAAATTAGTATTCAGCCATTTATCGGCTTTAATAAAATGACGTTGGGCAAAAGTCGCCTGCAAAAAAAACATGAAACATAGTATGAGACTGAATTTGCGACAGTCTTGCGCAAGTTTATAGGACATAATTGCTGATTATCCCGATTTAGGGTGTTGGTGTAAAATTTGATGTTTACTGATAAATTTATAAAAAGAATAATTAGATATATATGAACCCAAATAGTTTAACGATAAAATCGCAGGAGATTTTTCAAAAAGCGCAGCAAATGGCTTTTAACGAAAGAAATCCAAATATCGAAACCGAGCACATGCTAAAAGCTTTGCTCGTGGATGAGGATAGTCCGGTGGATTATCTTCTCAAGAAGAATAATGTTAATGTAAATTTTGTTGAAAGTAAGATAGATGAGAGTTTAAAAAAGCTTCCAAAAATTGCAGATGGGGAGCCAGCCCAGGTAGTAAGCAGGGATCTGAATAATGTGTTGTTGCGTGCTTCTTCAACATTAAAAACGTTTAATGATGACTTCGTAAGTGTTGAGCATCTTTTACTTGCTATTGTGCAGGGAAATGATAATTCAGCAAAAATTTTGAAGGATGCAGGCCTTACAGAAAAAGGATTGATTGCTGCAATTAAAGAATTAAAAAAAGGATCAACGGTTTCCTCTCAGACCTCAGAAACACAATTTAATGCGCTGAATAAATATGCTAAAAACCTTAATGAACTTGCCAGAAGCAACAAGCTTGATCCTGTTATAGGACGTGACGAAGAAATAAGAAGAACGCTTCATATTTTATCAAGGAGAACCAAAAATAATCCCATACTTGTGGGTGAACCGGGCGTAGGTAAAACGGCCATAGCAGAAGGATTGGCGCATCGTATTGTAAATGGTGATGTGCCTGAGAATTTAAAATCTAAAATAATTTTTGCACTGGATATGGGATTGCTCATTGCCGGTGCAAAATATAAGGGTGAGTTTGAAGAAAGATTGAAATCAGTAATTAAAGAAGTGGGCGATAGTGATGGAGAAATTGTTTTATTTATTGATGAGATTCATACCCTGGTTGGTGCCGGTGGCGGTGATGGCGCCATGGATGCAGCAAATATTTTGAAACCTGCTCTCGCCCGCGGAGAACTGCGTGCCATTGGCGCAACCACTTTAAATGAGTACCAGAAATTTTTTGAAAAAGACAAGGCGCTTGAAAGAAGATTTCAAAAAGTATTGATAGATGAACCTTCTGTAGAAGATGCGATTTCTATTTTACGTGGTATAAAAGATAAGTACGAAACACATCACCACGTGAGGATAAAAGATGAAGCAATTATTGCGGCTGTAGAATTATCTCACAGGTATATGACCGATCGTTTCCTTCCGGACAAAGCAATTGATCTTATCGATGAAAGCGCGGCAAAGCTCAGGCTTGAAATGAATTCTATGCCCGAAGAATTGGATAAACTTGAAAGAGCGATAAGGCAATTGGAAATTGAAAGAGAAGCTATAAAAAGAGAAAAAGACGAAGCAAAATTAAAAGAGCTGAATACAGAAATTTCTAACCTGTCTGTTGAAAGGGACACCTTCAAAGCCAAGTGGCAACAGGAAAAAGAGATTGTTGAAAAAGTACAAAATGCAAAAGCAGAAATTGAAAATTTAAAGATGGCTGCTGAAAAAGCTGAGCGTGAAGGTGATTATGGAAAAGTGGCCGAAATAAGGTATGGCAAGCTGCAGGACCAGGAAAAAATAATTGCAGATTATACCGCACAGCTTGACGAGATAAGTGAAAAAAGATTACTTAAGGAAGAAGTGGATGCCGAAGATATTGCAGAAAGTGTGGCAAAAGCAACAGGTATTCCCGTAAATAAAATGTTGCAAAGTGAAAAAGATAAATTATTAAATCTTGAAGACGAATTGCATAAAAGAGTGATAGGCCAGGATGAAGCTATCGAGGCAGTTGCTGATGCCATACGCAGAAGCAGCGCTGGTTTACATGATCCTAAAAAACCCATCGGCTCATTTATTTTTCTTGGCACCACCGGTGTTGGTAAAACAGAACTTGCAAAAGCTTTAGCGGAATATTTGTTTGATGATGATAGCATGATGACGAGAATTGATATGAGTGAGTACCAGGAAAAACATTCGGTAAGCAGGCTTGTTGGCGCGCCTCCGGGATATGTTGGTTATGATGAAGGCGGACAGTTAACCGAAGCGGTTAGGCGCAAACCATATAGTGTGGTTTTGCTTGATGAAATTGAAAAGGCGCATCCTGATGTTTTCAACATTTTGTTACAGGTGCTGGATGATGGAAGGCTTACAGATAATAAAGGCCGTGTGGTGAATTTTAAAAACACCATCATCATTATGACAAGCAATATGGGCAGCCATATTATACAGGCTAACCTTGATAATGTTACCGAAGAAAATAAAGAAGAAGTGGTTGAACAAACTAAAAGAGAAGTACTGGAGTTATTAAGGCAAACGATAAGGCCTGAATTTTTAAACAGGATTGATGAGGTGATTATGTTCCAACCTTTATTCGCAAAGAGATTAAAGAAATCATCAGGATACAACTTAACGATCTTAAAGATCAACTGTTGAAAAACGGTGTTTATCTTGAATTCACAGACTATTTGCTGAATTACCTTGCTGATAATGGTTTTGATGCACAATTTGGAGCAAGGCCTTTGAAGAGATTAATACAAAAGCAAATCGTAAACCAGTTGAGTAAAAAACTACTAAGTGGCACAATTGATAAATCGCATCCTGTATTAGTTGACGTTTTTGATGGAGTAGTAGTGTTTAGAAATGATGTGAATAGCCATGAAAAAGCAACGATATAATTTGGAAACTATTAAAAGCCCGGCCTGGCGCCGGGCTTTTTTATTTCTAACCTATCTTTCAATTATAGTTCAAATATTTTTTCATGAGTATAAAAGGTAACCCGCCTCTCTTTAGCAATTCATCATGGAAGTGACGAATATCAAAGGATACCCCGTCCTTTAATTGCGCTTTATTTTTCCAAAGTAAAAATTGGGCCGCGCCGTATTTATAGGTAATGACCTGTACGGGCCATCTCTTCATCCTGCTTATTTCGCGCATGGCAATATCATCCTGGTTTTTTATATTTTTTTCCCAAAAGACCAATGCCTGTTCGTCAGTCCATCCATAATAATTTATAGCAACATCTAGCGATACCCTTACTGATCGCACAATATCCCATTCCCATCTTCCCAATTCCTGGTAAGGTGTTTTGTAAAGGCCCAACTCTTTCCCGTATTCTTCAGTATAAGCAGCCCAACCCTCTCCATACCCGGGATACCAGAAAAGCCGCTGGACTTCCGACCGGTTTACACCAGATGCAATTGAAGTTTGAAAATGATGGCCAGGAACCGCTTCATGAATAAACAGCCAATCCATTTGCCGTTTATTATAAGGCTTATCGAAAAGATTAAAATAAAAAACACTTTCGTTATAGTATCCCGGGGTCTGGCTGAGATTAGGATTTGTTCCTCTTTCTATTCCTACGGCAGGTATTTTATATTTCAAAAAAATATTTTCAAGATTTAAAAGAACTGTTCGTTTTATTTCCGCATAGTCTTTTTTTATTCCGGTTTCATCATTGATAAAGAATGACGAATCATTAAGCTTTATGTAAAATTCCTCTTCATTCAACCCTAATCTCAAACGAATTGCTTCAATATTTTCCTGCGACCTTTTAATTTGTTCAAGCCCTAATTGATAAATTTCTCCGGGTGAAACATCATCTCCTAACCATCTCTTTAGGAAATATTTATACCAATCTTTTCCCCGTGGTATTTGATAAATTGATTCTGCATCCGCAATCGCCGCTTGATTTTCAAAGCTACTAAGCTCAAGATCCAGGCGTTCAAGATTGAAGTCCGACCTGGTAATACATCAGATCATAATCCTGCAATTCTTCACTATTTAATGCACCAGGTTGAATAAGTTGTATCTCGCCTTTTATTTTCTTAAAAAATTGAATTTGTGCTTTTATTGATTGAATCGATTTATCCGCAAGAATATTTTCTTTAAAGTTCAATTGCAAATCAACCAGGTTCAGCTTCTTTACTCCTGACACATATTCCGATCGTATATCGTTAAACGATTTATCGGTTTTCCCGAAGCGGCAACTGATCGAAGAAAATAAAAGAAGTAAATAAAGGAAGGGCATAAAAGTCAATTTGTATTCAAGAAGAAGCTAACCAACGGCCTTTCAATATGTTCCCGGCTTCAATTTTACAAAGTTTTCAGGATCAAAAATTGAATTGTCAATATCCACGTTCGCTTTCATGTCATGATATTTTTCTACCTGCACAAGTTTATCATCGATATAAAAATAAACCACACTTTCGCTATATCCGCCTCCTAGTTTAACATGGTTTTCAAAGAGGCCTTCTTCTTTTTGTTTCCCTTCGAATTTCAGCATCCTCACAAGATTAAAATTGTCTTTATCAATCCAAACTTGATTTACGGAATCTTCGCCTTTGGCCGCTCCGATTACATAAACATTGTTTCCTTTCCATACATCTTCGTGAAATTTATTAAGATCATAACCAAGAGAATTCATTTCCGAAATCACAGCTTCAAATGAATAAAAGTACATTCCACCCAGGAGAAAAGTGAGGTCATTTTTATCCGGCCTAACGGATGAAAGCGTTCCAGTTCTGAAAAAATAAGAGGAGTCATTTTTAAAAATAACCGCGTTTCCGCTATCAGGATTTCCAAAGTCTATCCTAAAATCATTGGGGAATTTAATATTCTCATACCAGGTTTCAGTCCGTTGTAAGCTATCATTTTTGTAAACCTCTGTTGTTTGATTAAAACTTAAAGTTTTATACCATTTACCTGCATAGCGATCATGCATTTTCTTAAGAATATCCCCGCTCCCACCAACGTTGATCACTGATGCTGCAAAAACAAAGATCAGGATTGAGGCTACTGTTTTTTTCACGCCAATAATTTTATTGAACAAAAGGTAAAGGAGAATATTATTAAGGGATATACGCTTTATTCGGGTGGCATAATTAGCGGACAGGTGGCCAAAAAAAGCACCGTATTGTCCCAAATACCGAAAAGATTAATTGTAAATCAGAAATCAGAAGGTGGGGTCTCCTCGCCTTCTCCCATCACAAGATTTGCACCGCCATCGCGCATTATTTCTTCCATGTTGCGGTCGTTATCTACTATCCCTTTTTCTTCCAGCATTCTCATATCTTTCGCATCCCTCAGAAATTCGGAAGCAAATATAAACTGGTTGAGCTTTTTATTTTTATTGAATATAATTTCTTTATTAGTTCCTTCCCATTCCTTTTCCCCCAGATATAAGTAGATAATATTTTCGCCAATTTCCATTACGCTATTCATGTCATGTGTATTGATGATAGTTGTAATATTATTTTCTTTGGTGATATCACTTATCAACTGATCAATAAGTAGGGAAGTTTGCGGATCGAGGCCCGAATTAGGCTCATCACAAAATAAATATTTGGGGTTTAAAACAATCGCCCGGGCGATACCAACTCTCTTCATCATGCCGCCGCTTATTTCAGCAGGAAATTTTTTATTAGCATCTTTTAAATTTACCCGGGCCAGCACATCATTAACACGATCAATCTTCTTTTTATGATTCCAGTTAGTAAACATATCGAGCGGAAATTTTATATTTTGCTCAACCGTCATGCTATCAAAAAGTGCTGAACCCTGGAACAACATTCCTATTTGCTGGCGTAACTCTTTCCTATCTTCCTCTTCCATAGTTGCAAGATCTTTGCCATCAAAAAGTATTCCTCCGCTATCTACTTCAAACAGGCCAACCATGCATTTTTGCAACACGGTTTTTCCACTTCCGCTTGAACCTATTATCAGGTTCGTTTTACCTGTTTCCATAACTGCGCTCACACCCTTCAGTATTTCTTTATCTCCGAAAGATTTTCTTATATCTTTTAGTTCAATCATGCGTAACAGTTATAAATGATTCGGTATTCAAAAACAAAAAATAAACAATATTTCCGTATCAAGTTTTTAGCCTAACAAAATTTGCGCTAATATGTAATCTGCAAATAAAATTAAAATACAACTTGTAACAACAGCTTTGGTACTTGCCCTGCCGATTTCAAGAGCTCCACCTTTTACGTTATAGCCATAAAAAGAAGAAACACTACTTATAATAAATGCAAACGTATAAGCTTTTATAAGTGCAAACCATACATTTTTCGCGATAAAGCCTACGAGCAAGCCTTTGTCATATGTATCTGCTGAAAGAATACCGGAAAGGCTTCCAGCCAATCTTCCTCCGTAAATTCCTAATACGGCTGCCAACACAACCAGCAATGGAATTGTAATAAGAGCTCCAAGTATTTTTGGCATTACCAGATACGCTTTGGTATTAATACCCATGATCTCCAGGGCGTCAATTTGTTCGCTTACCCGCATGTTTCCTAACTCGCCCGCGATCTTACTTCCCACTACTCCCGCCAACACAATACATACTAACGTGGGTGCAAATTCTAATATCACGGTATCCCGAACAACCTGTGCAATCGTTTCCCGAGGAATCAAAGGACTGGTAAGTTGATAAGCTGTTTGCACCGCACTAACAGCACCCATGAAAATTGAAATAACCGAAACGATCCACAATGAACCTATCCCTATTTCAACAGACTGGTGCATCAGCTCTTTCCAATACATTTTAAAGTTCTCGGGTTTGGTAAACATTCCCTTTATCATTAAAAGGTAGCTGCCTATTGTCGAAAATAATTTCATCGGGAATTATTTTTTTTATACTTCATTTCCTGCTTTTTTCAGACGCTTCAACCTTCTTGCCGGCGCTACTTCGGATTCTTTAGCATTTTTACATTTCATTTGCGCATCTACCACGGCAATCATTACCATGTTATAAATACTTCTTACCTGGCTTCCGAGTTGCAATATATGCACAGGTTTATTCAGACCTAATAAAACTGGCCCGATGGCCTCTGCACCACCCACTTCCTGCAACAGATTATAGGCGACATTGCCCGCAGCAAGATTTGGAAATATAAGAACATTCACATCCTTATTTAGCAGCTCACTAAATGGATAATTATCTCTGATCATCTCTTTATTGAAAGCAACATTGGCCTGCACTTCACCATCAACAATAAGCGAAGGATCTTTCTGTTTTACAATTTCCCTGGCCTGCGATACCAATTTTGCTTCGGGAGAATCACTGCTTCCAAAATTAGAATAGCTCAACATCGCGATAACTGGTTTTATCCCGAAGTTTTTTAATTCTTTGGCGACCATTAACGTGATATCTGCAAGTTCCTCCGCTGTCGGATTAAAATTAACGGTTGTGTCGGCAAGAAATAATGGCCCTTTCTTGGTCATCATGATGTACATACCTGCAACTTTTTTTGAACCTTCTTCCACCCCGATTACCTGCAAAGCCGGGCGAATAGTATCGGGGTAATTTTTAGATAGGCCGGAAATCATTGCATCTGCCTCACCGGTTTCCACCATCATACAGCCAAAATATAACCGGTCCTTCATTATCTTTTTTGCTTCATAATAATTAAAGCCTTTTCGTTGCCGCTTCTTAAAAAATATTTCACTGTAATGTTTTCGTCTTTCAATGGATTCATCAGCTTTTGGATCAATAATTTCCATTCCATCAAGATCAATCCCATTTTCCGCGGCAATCGATTGTATAATTTTTGGATCACCCAAGAGTATAGGATAGGCAAGGCCTTCATCCTGTACAAGCTGTGCAGTCTTTAATATTTTGTGATTTTCCGCTTCGGCAAAAACTACTCTTTTTGGATTTTTTCGTGCCTTATTTCCTATCATTCGCAAGAGCTGGTTGTCAATACCAAGGCGATCATTTAATTCAACAATATATGCATCCCAATCTGCTATTGGCTGGCGGGCTACTCCGCTTTCCATGGCAGCTTTTGCGACTGCAGGTGCTACTATTGAGAGCAAGCGATTGTCAAGAGGTTTTGGTATGATATAGGTTGGCCCGAACATAATGTTCTTTTCGTTATAGGCCATGGTAACAATATCCGGCACGGGTAATTTTGCCAGCTCAGCCAAGGCTTTTACAGCCGCCAACTTCATCGCTTCGTTTATTTGGGTTGCTCTTACATCGAGGGCGCCGCGAAAAATATAAGGAAATCCTAAAACATTATTTACCTGGTTTGGGTAATCGCTTCTGCCCGTCGCCATAATAACATCTTTCCTTGCACTCATCGCTTTATCGTATGTTATTTCAGGATCAGGATTGGCCATCGCAAACACGATAGGATTTTTTGCCATGCTCTTTACCATCTCAGGAGTGATCACATTTCCAACACTTAGGCCTATAAAAACATCCGCATCTTTCATGGCATCTTCCAGGGTTTGAGTGGAATTGTTTGTCTGGGCAAATCTTGTCTTTATCTCGTCAAGCCCTTCCCTGCCGGCGTGAATTACACCTTTTCTGTCGAACATAACAAAATTCGAGGCCTTTGCACCCACAGCCTCATATAACTGAACACAAGCCATCGCCGCGGCCCCGGCTCCATTTACTACAAATTTTACACGGTCGATTTTTTTCTTTTGAATTTCTAATGCGTTCAATAGTGCCGCAGCACTTATTATAGCGGTACCATGCTGATCATCATGCATCACGGGAATCTTGAGCCTTTCTTTTAGTTTTTGCTCTATATAAAAACATTCAGGTGCTTTTATGTCTTCTAAATTTATTCCTCCAAAGGTGGGCTCAAGCGCTGCTACTATCTCTACAAACTTTTCAGGATCTTTTTCATTTATCTCGATATCAAAAACATCTATATCAGCGAATATTTTAAACAGCACCCCTTTACCTTCCATTACGGGCTTTCCGGCTTCGGGGCCTATGTCGCCGAGGCCTAACACGGCAGTGCCATTGCTAATTACACCCACGAGATTCCCCTTTGCGGTGTATTGATATACAGTTTCAGGATTCTCATTTATTTCAAGGCATGGCACTGCTACTCCGGGGGAGTATGCCAGCGAAAGGTCTCTTTGGGTCTTGGTGGATTTTGTAGGGATTACTTCAATTTTTCCGGGCCTTCCTTTTGAGTGATAATCAAGCGCCTCCTGCTTTCGAAGATTTTTTTGCATATTGGTTTTTTGAACTCTATTTGCTCCTAACCGACTTAGGAATCATTTATGGGAAGTAAAGATAGGTAATGTGACTAACTCATGTAATAGTTGCAGAGGCGCCCAGCCAGGCCATAATTCCGATGCCATTACTTATAGCGGCTTCATCTATATTAAATAAAGGAGTGTGCACTCCTGCGGTTATATTTTTTTCTTTATTTCCTACACCTAGCCGGAAAAAACAAGCTGGTATTTTATGCGAATAAAATGCGAAATCTTCAGCGCCCATCCTCATTTCTGTCTCTTCCACATTTTCTTTTCCTGCAAATTCTATTGCCTTCTGCCTGGCAATTGAAGTGAGTTGCTCGTTATTCGTCACAAATGGATAACCAACGTCTATTAAAATACTTATCCCGGTGCCGGTCATCTCCGCGGTACTGTTACCTATTTTCCTGATTAAATCATGTGCTTTAAATCTCCATTCTTCATTCATAGCCCGGAAAGTACCAATCAATTTTACTTCCCCGGGAATTACATTGGTTGTATTGCCGCCCTGGATAGAAGTTATGGACAATACGGATGGGTTGAAAGGATTATTCATCCTGCTGATTACTTGTTGCAGATTTACTACAAGTTGCGAAGCAGCAAGAATAGTATCACTTGTAAGATGCGGTGCGGCCGCATGGCCTCCTTTACCGGTAATAGTTATATAAATTTCGTCAGCACTCGCCATTACCATACCGCCGCGAAAACTCAATTTGCCCACTTCAAGGCCGGGATGAACATGCAAGGCGAAAATTGCTTCCGGCTTTGGATTTTCAAGTACGCCTTCTTTTATCAAAAGGCTGGCGCCGCCGGGGTTCTTCTCTTCGCCGGGTTGAAAAATTAATTTTATCGTGCCTTCCCATTCATTTTTTAATTCATTCAAAATCTTTGCAGCTCCAAGAAGGCACGTTGTATGCACATCATGGCCGCATGCGTGCATTACACCCTCATTTTTAGAGCGATATTCAATATCATTCTGCTCCCGGATTGGCAGGCCATCCATATCCCCGCGAAGAGCAACTATTCTACCATCCGGGTTTTTCCCTTTAATAATTCCCACAACTCCGGTGTCAGCCATTATTTCAAATCCAATACCCCATTCAATCAACTTTTGCTGTACAAACTTCGAGGTCTCAAATTCCTTAAAGCTTAGCTCAGGATGTGCATGAAGATGATGACGCACCCCCACGAATTCTTCCGAATACCTGGCAGCTAATTCTTTTATTTTCTCTTTTATCATATTTTAATCAGAATAGGACAAATGTAAAAAGAGTTTCACGGATGAAACTCTTTTAAAATAAATCGATATATCTATGCTTATTTTATATCATCAGGATTAAAATCCTTATCCGGCTTTACTTCTATAGTTTCCTCCAAAAGATATATAGTGGCGCCATCAAGCATTTTGCTGATTTTGCTTCTGTAAACTTCTGCTTCATCCTTGGTTTTAAAATTTCCAAATTTTAACTTGATGTATGGATTGGAAAACCACATATAAGGTTTCTGCTCAGGAAATTTTTGAAGCAACTCAGTACGGACTCTCATTGCATAATCTCTATCATTGGTATTAAGCACCATGAGTCGATAACCTTTAGCGCTCCTGGCCATTGCCTTCAGTATTGCAGTATTGATTTCAGATTCTTTCCGGGCAAGAATGGCAAGGCGATAGTCGCTATGTACTACCACTTTGTCTCTATTTGCTGAATCTGCAACCTGCGAAAATGAATTGAGAGAAAAAATTGTAAGTAAAAAGAAAAGTAAAAGCTTCATATTTTATGAGTGGAATTTTGTCAAAAATAATACCATGATCATGATCTTTTACTTTTCAGAGCGAAATTTAAAGTTATGAGTTGTATGGGGTTTGAAAAATTAAGATTTTCTTACAGGAGGCTTTCTTTGATAATTTGAACGCTGCTGCTGCAACCCAGCCTGTCAGCGCCAGCGTCAATGAGTTCTTTTGCAAATTGGTAGCTCCTGATACCGCCGCTCGCTTTTATCTTCACAGAATCGTTTAGGTGCCTTCTTATAAGTTGTACTGCGTGCACAGAAGCACCTCGTTCTGCATACCCCGTGGAAGTCTTAACATAATCAACCCCTGCGGCTCCGTAAATATCACAGCATTTAATAATTTCATCATCAGTTAGAATTCCGCTTTCTATAATCACCTTTATAATCCTGTTCCTGTTTCTAATAATAGATAAAACCGTATTGATCTCATTTGCCAGAAACTGCCAGTCATTGTTTTTTATGGCCGAAATATTAATTACCATATCAAGTTCATCTGCACCATCCACAATTGCCAAAACTATTTCCGCAACTTTTGCCTCAATGGCCGAATAGCCAAACGGAAAACCGATGACCGTTGCCACTTTCACCGATGTATCATTAACCAATTCTTTAGCCTTTTTTACAAATAATGGAGGAACACATACTGCTGCAAACTGGTATTGAATGGCTTCATTACAAAGCTTTTCAATTTCTGCTAATGTAGTGGTGGGTTTTAGGACCGTGTGATCAATGTATTGATTAAGCTTCCTTTCCATGGCATTGCTTGTACTTCTTTCCACTGCCACAAGGGCAAGGATCGTTGCGCCCAATTTTCGGTCCTACCTTAATTGGCTCCTGTTTTACATTTTCTGAAGGATCTATGTAATCATTTTCCTGTGAAAGATATTCCGGGACCCCGTTGCCTGCACCTGCAAATTCTTCTTTGCGCTGGCGCATCCTGCTCATATCGGTTTTTTGCCGTCTTTCTTCATGTATTCTTCCTGCCTGGTTCTGTTCAACCGGTATACTGCAATGCGCCAGGAAGCTTACGATATCTTTATTTACCTGGTCATCCATTTGCTTGAATGCATTAAATGCTTCTATTTTATAAATCACTAACGGATCCTTTTGTTCGTAACCGGCAGTCTGCACACTATGCCTTAAATCGTCCATAGCACGCAAATGTTCTTTCCATGCATCGTCTATCAAAGCCAATGTAATATTACGTTCCAGGGCATTGGTTAATTCGGCACCATTGGTTTCTATGGTCTTGTCAAGATTAGCTACAGCCTGCATTGCTTTCTTTCCATCAGTGAAAGGCACAGCAACATTTTCAATATGTGAGCCTTGTTCCTTGCGAATATTTTTTATCACAGGCAGCGTTTGCTCATTCATCATCTTATTCTTAAGATTGTAATGATCTTTAGCCTCGTAATACAGCCTGTTAGAAAGTGTGCCTATATCCACCTTATCAAGCTCTTCTGCGGTAATATCGGTATCAATCCCAAAATTCATAATTACAGCAAGCTTAAATTCTTCGTGATCATTAATTTCTTTGAATGAATTTACAATGCCTTCGGCCACGGAATAAAATCCATTGTCAAGATCAAGCGCCAGTCTTTCTCCAAACAATGCATGGTTACGCCTTCCATAGATTACGGTACGCTGTTTGTTCATTACATCATCGTATTCAAGCAATCTTTTTCTTATTCCAAAATTATTTTCTTCTACTTTCTTTTGTGCACGCTCAATACTTTTAGAGATCATGCTGTGCTGAATAACTTCTCCTTCTTTATACCCCATTCTGTCCATTAATGAAGCGATTCTTTCACTGCCAAACATTCGCATCAGATCATCTTCAAGAGAAACAAAGAATTGCGAAGTACCGGGATCTCCCTGGCGACCCGCACGACCGCGAAGCTGCCTGTCTACGCGACGACTTTCATGTCTTTCAGTACCTAAAATTGCAAGACCACCCGCTTCTTTTACACCGGGCCCAAGTTTTATATCTGTACCACGGCCAGCCATGTTAGTTGCTATGGTTACGGCTCCTGAAAGGCCAGCCTCGGCAACTACTTGTGCCTCCCTTGCATGCTGTTTTGCATTTAATACATTATGCGGTACACCTTTTTGTTTCATCATTCTGCTAAGCAATTCACTTACTTCAACAGAGGTTGTGCCTACCAGGATCGGCCTTCCCGCTGCACGCATTTTTTCTACTTCTTCAATTACCGCTTTAAGTTTTTCGCGCTTTGTTTTGTACACAAGGTCTTGTGTATCGCTTCTTATTACCGGAACATTTGTAGGAATAGAAACAACATCTAGTTTATAGATATCCCAAAACTCTGCTGCTTCCGTTTCTGCTGTACCAGTCATACCCGCTAGCTTGTGATACATCCTGAAAAAGTTCTGCAGAGTAATGGTGGCGTATGTTTGGGTAGCGCTTTCGATCTTTACATTTTCTTTTGCTTCAATAGCCTGATGCAGACCATCGGAGTAACGACGGCCTTCCATGATACGTCCCGTTTGCTCATCTACTATCTTAACTTGCCCTTCTATTACTACATATTCCACATCATTTTCAAACAGTGTATATGCTTTTAATAATTGCTGAACGGTATGTATTCTTTCTGCCTTTATTGAGTATTCATTGAGTAATGTTTCCTTTTGATGAAGCTTCTCATCAGCAGTTAAAGCACTCTTTTCTATCTCTGCAAGTTTTACCCCGATGTCGGGAAGAATAAAAAAGTCAGGGTCCTCGCCGGACTTTGTGATCAATGCAATTCCTTTATCAGTAAGCTCTACCTGGTTATTTTTTTCGTCAATATGGAAAAACAATTCTTCATCAACCTTCGGCATATTTTTTTGCTGATCGGCGAGGTAATAGTTTTCAGTTTTTTGAAGTTTTACCCGCATGCCCGGTTCACTTAAATATTTGATAAGTGCACCGTTTTTTGGCAGTCCCCTGTGTGCACGAAACAAAGCAAGGCCACCATCTTTTGGATCGTCATTTCCTTCATTTATCTTTTTCTTTGCCTCGATCAAAAATTGACTGGTTACTTTTTTCTGCGCTTCCACAATTCTCTCAACACGCGGCTTCATCTGGTCAAATTCCTGCTTATCTCCTTTTGGTATGGGGCCCGATATGATTAATGGTGTTCTCGCATCATCAATCAACACGCTATCCACCTCATCCACCATAGCAAAATGGTGTTTACGCTGTACCATTTCATCAGGACTATGCACCATATTATCGCGGAGATAATCAAAACCAAATTCATTATTGGTACCATATACAATATCACTGTTATAAGCTTTGCGACGATTATCGCTATTGGGTTCGTGCTTGTCAATACAATCAACGGTAAGACCAAGCCATTCAAATAAAGTCCCGTTCCATTCGCTATCACGACGGGCGAGGTAGTCGTTCACTGTTACAATATGAACACCTTCCCCGGCCAAAGCATTAAGGTATGCCGGCAAGGTAGACACAAGGGTTTTACCTTCACCCGTTGCCATCTCCGCGATCTTTCCCTCGTGAAGAACAATCCCACCAATAAGTTGCACATCATAATGCACCATATTCCAGGTAATATCACTTCCTCCTGCGGGCCACGTATTTTTATAAATGGCTTTATTATCTTCAATGGTGATATATGGCTTTGTAATGCTGAAAGTCTTATCAAGCTCTGTAGCAGTGGATTTCAACTCTTTATTTTCCTTAAAGCGCCGTGCTGTTTCCTTCACTACCGCAAAAGCTTCGGGGAGAATTTCGAGAAGAATTTCTTCAATTTTTTTATCTCTTCCCTTTATAAGCGTATCTACTTCCTGGTAAATGCGGTCACGACCAGCGATATCAGCAGAATCAAGTGATTCAGCATCTGCTTTTTTGGAATTTATTTCGCTGTCTGTTTCAGTAAGATGTTCTTTAATACGCTGCTTGAACTCGACCGTTTTATGACGTAATTCATCATTAGAAAGAGATCTATATTGTTCAAAAAAGGCGTTGATCTTAGCCACATAAGGTGTAATTATCTTTACATCCTTTTCGCTTTTATTACCACCGAATAATTTTGAAAGGAACCCGGACATATATTGTACTTATTAGATGAAAGTTTTATAGAAAATGTTTTGTTGTCAAAATTGATGCAGAAAACGTTTCATAGCCAAAATGACAGGATGGCAAAGTTACTAAATTGGAAGGAATGGCCTTAGTACAAACAAGCTTTAACTGCAAGGGATTAACTTATTATTAAACAGTGATGCTATATCTGGTGAAAATCCGTCAGTGATTCATCGATTAGTATAATTTGTTTGTAATTTGAAAAATGAAAAATTATGTCGCAGCATCAATTTATGCAGTTCTTGTATTTCTTACAGGATGTTCTGTTTCAAGGCAAATAAGCCGACAGGTAAAAAATGATGTATTAACTAACCCTGCCTTTATTTCGGCCCATACTGGAATAAGTATTTATGACCCGGCAACGGGAAAATACTGGTATAACTTCCAGGGAGATAAATATTTTGTACCTGCAAGTAATACAAAGCTTCCTACCTGTTACGCCGCTATGAAATATTTGGGAGATAGCCTGGCAGCTTTATATTACTATGATAAAGGAGATACTTTATTTATCACGCCAACGGGCGATCCCACATTTCTGCACCCGGATTTTCCGGTACAAAAGGTCTATGATTTTTTGAGTACAAGTAAAAAAACAATTGTCCTCAATACAGCATTATGGCAGGAAGAAAGATGGGGCAGCGGATGGTCGTGGGATGATTACAGCGATTACTACGCTGCGGAACGAAGCGCAATGCCGATATATGGAAACATTATTCAGGTAAAAAATCACCTAAATAATCCTGAGGTAGTTCCACCCTATTTTAAAAATAATGTTCAAATTGACGACCGGTTGAACAAAGATCTTTTCCCCGGACGTGTACACCGGCAACTCGCCGAAAATAGCTTTACGGTTACAGCAACCAGCATTGTGGAGCATTATACTGAAACGCCATTTTATACCGGCAATACCGTTTTGCAAAACTTGCTGAACGATACACTTCATAAGATGATTTCCATTATTAACCAACCTTGCAAAACAAATCAGAAGCAATCCATTTTATACTCACAGCCCAACGATTCTATGTTGAAACCTTTAATGCATCGCAGCGATAATTTTTTTGCGGAGCAAACTTTATTGATGGTAAGTGATAAGTTATTAGGGGTGATGAATGATGAAAAGATTATTGACACTTTATTGAAGACTGACTTTAAAGACTTGCCGCAAAAGCCTTATTGGGTTGATGGTTCCGGGCTTAGCCATTACAATCTTTTTTCCCCGCAGGATTTTGTTACTATCCTGAATAAAATGAAAAATGACTTTGGGATGGACCGTATAAAAAATATTCTCGCAACCGGGGGAACCGGTACCATTAGAAATTATTATAAAGCTGATAGTGGTTTTATTTATGGGAAAACGGGTACCCTATCCGGTGTGGTTGCCTTTAGCGGCTTTTTATACACTAAAAAAAATAAGCTACTCATATTTTCGACGTTGGTAAATAATCATAATGGCAGTTCGGTGGACATCAGGAAGGGAATTGAGAAATTCCTTGAAGAGGTGAGGAATAAAAATTAATTGTATTTACCCAACCTTCCGCCAAAAGCAGGAGTATATGCCATAAATATCATTTATGAAACGTATACATTTTGCTTTCCTATTCTGCCTGCTTTCAGTTCTTTCTCTTAACTGCCAGAAAGAATTAAGCTCTACCAATTTTAGTATTGGTAATACAGAAAATAATTTACCATCACCCATTATTGCGACGCTGCAGGGAAATATTCTGGATGAGAATGGCCAACCAGCTTCAGGTGTTCAAATTACCGTCGGACCAAAAACTTCTGTTACGAATGCAACGGGCTATTTCAGAATTATAAATGCGGCGCTCGATAAGAATGCATCTTTAGTAACTGCTGAGAAAGCAGGATACTTTAAAGGCTATCGCACTTTTAATGCAACCTCGGGTGTCAATCAAATCGTAATAAAACTTTTAAAGAAAACGCTGGCAGCTACTGTAGATGGAAGTTCCGGCGGAGAGATATCTCTTTCAAATGGTGCTAAAGTTTCACTGCCCGTAAACGGAGTTATTAAACAATCTGATGGAACTGCGTATTCCGGAAATATAAACGTATATGCCAGCTATATTGATCCCGACTGCGGCAGATATAAGCGAAACTGTGCCCGGTTCATTTATGGCAAATGATAAAAATAATAAAAGGGTTTCATTAGTGTCTTTCGGAATGATGGCGGTTGTTCTTGAATCCACTTCCGGAGAAAAGTTACAAATCGCAAAAGATAAATCTGCAAAACTTACGATACCAATTCCTTCCTCTATTCAATCATCTGCGCCGGCAAGTATTAGTTTATGGTATGTAGATGAACAAACAGGGCTTTGGAAAGAAGAAGGAACCGCAACAAAAAATGGGACAAGTTATGTGGGAGATGTAAAACATTTTAGTTTTTGGAATGCTGATTTTAGTAATCCAGCAGTAAATGTATCGGTGACTATTACAAAATTCAAAAGGACTGCCTCTTGTGTATGTCAGCGTGCTAATTAAGGGAATTGATAGCGGCCACGCTTACGGCTACACTGATTCCCTTGGGCAAGTAAGCGGGCTTGTTCCTGCAAATGTAGGCTTAGTGTTACAGGTATTAAACCAATGTGGCTCGGCAGTTTACTCGCAAAATATCGGGCCGTTTACGCAGAATACTAACTTAGGAAAGATTACGATTGGAAATACAAATTCTTCTATCGTTACTGTAGAAGGAAAAATATTAGATTGCAATAATGCAGCCGTTACGGTTGGTTATGCCTTAATAAGTTTCGACAATATTCTCCGATATCAGCGTGTAAGTCCAACCGGAGATTTTTCATCCACATTTGTAACCTGTTCATCTATTGCTTCCACTTGCGATATTTTAGGTGTCGATAGCACAACTCAGCAACAAGGAAACGTAGTGACTGTGCCGATTACTTACCCCATTACTTATGCCGGAAATATTTCCGCCTGTGGCAATTCTTCCGCAGAATTTATTGATTATAATATTGACGGCACCGATTATAGTTTGTCGATTAGCCCGGGAGATTCTTTGGTGGCTTTCACGAGTGCCGGCCCTACCTCACTATTTACAACATATGTGGCTGGTAGCAGGCAAAGTAATTTCATCAACTTTAATTTTAGTCACAATAAAACTGCCGGCGTATTTCCTCTGAATGGTCTGTCAACTAACGGATTTCCAAGCCCCACTTTAATTCAGCCTTTGAATGTTAATCTAAACAATTTTCCAAAAAATATCGGGGAATTTTATGATGGAAATTTTTCAGGGCAATTTACTGATGCCTCGACTAATGCTGTCATTCATAATATTACTTGCTCATTCCGGTTAAGAAAATATTATTGATACATAACTTTTTTTGAATCTTTATAAAACGCAATCATAAGTTATAAACAGGAGAAGTCTTTATTGTAAACGAAGAACAAAATATAAACGATATCGTCAACGGCTGCAAAGCCGGAAACAGGCAAGCCCAGGAAAAGTTGTACAGGAACTTTTACAGGGTAATGATGAGCCTTTGCCTTCGCTATACTAAAAATGAAACAGATGCAATGGATGTATTGAATACGGGTTTCTTACAAAGTTTTTAAAAACATTCACCGGTATGATTCTTCCAAAGCTTCTTTATACACATGGATCCGTACCCTTATCATAAACAGTTGTCTTGATCATCTTAAAGCGAAACAAAAAATTATTCAGCAGGTAGAATTAACTGATACAACCGATGTGCAAATTGACCCGGAAGTCATTTCAAAAATAAAATCTGAACACCTGCTTCATTTTATAAGAAGGCTATCGCCGGCAACCCAAACAGTTTTCAATCTTTTTATTATGGAAGGATATTCTCACAAAGAGATCGCCAGTCTTTTACAGATAAGTGATGGAACCAGCAAATGGCATATAAGCGAAGCAAGAAAAAATTTACAAAAAATGATAAATGAAGAGAACATCAATTAATGAATGAACGATTACCATACGAAGAAGAATTAGCCAGGCAATTAAATGATCTGCCGCTTCCTGATGAAAATATTTCGTGGGAAGACATGAAGCGCAGGCTGGAAGAAGATGACGATGATAGTGTGATCATTCCTCCTTCAAAAATCGGGTGCCTTGGTTATGGCTTATTGCTTACTGCTGTTTGCAGTCATATTATTTTTTTTATTAAGGCCTGATAAATGGAATGGAAGAGAAAGAAAAAAATATTGATTCCATTGAAGCCTCCAAAAGCACAATAAAAACGATATATCTCTTAAGCAATCAAAATAAAGATTCTACAAACAATACTCTTATCAACCCGGAGATTTATCAATACTCCAAAAAGATTCAAATTCTTCTTTCAGTAAAAAAAGAGAAGAATTCCTGAATAAGAGATTCATTAATCTCTATTGGTAAAAAAGAAATTGAACAACAAGAAATTAATTTCAAAAAAAAAACTGCATCTGAAAATTATTCAAAAACGAAAGCCGGTATCACTTTAGCTGAAACATATACCGATGTTCAAACTAAGAATCGTAAGAAAACTCAATCGATAAATAAAAAAGTGCCAGGAAAATTAAGAAGCGAAATTTCAGCCGATCAACAAAATTCGGATTCTGTGATAGATAATACAAAAGATATTCCTCTTAAAAATGATACGTTGGCAAATAATGAAATTATCAAAACAGATTCGATACCACATAAAAGCACAGATACATCAGCCACAAAAAAAGAAATAAAAATTGCTTATACAGCCACTGTCAAAAAGATAAAAAAAGATTCTTCAACGAAAAGGCAAATCTACTTTGCGGCGGGATTGGGCTTGTACCAGCAATTACCGGTCGATGGCCAAAAATTAGTTCCTTACAATTCGCTAGGGAGAAAAAGCACACTGGCCGATTATGTTCCCTCAATATATTTTAGGATGTACCAGGATAAAAAATGGTTTGTCCAATCTGAGTTCAGGTATGGGGCGCCTCAGAACACGAAGGAAATAATTTACAAACAGCAAAAACTAATAGACACGAACAGCAATACTACCTTCACAACCTCAACCAAATTGAAGAAAACCTTTTACCACCAACTACCTATAAGCTTCAATTATTTTTTGCTTCCCAAATTATCTGTTGGTGCAGGCATTTCATGGAATCGGTTCAGCAATGCAATAATTGAAAAAGAAGACAAAGCGACCAATAATATAACAATGGTGGATTCAATACAAGTGAGGACTATAACTCACTCCCAAAAGCCAGATAGTAATTTTGTGACTTCTTATTTCCAGGCGTTATTTGAAACACAATATGAATTGAAGCGTTTATCATTCGGTGCAAGATATTCGTTTGGCTTACAGCCATACATAAAATTTCAACTTCCGGGCGGGCAAAAACAAGAAGAAAAAAATAGCTCTCTCCAAGTTTTTATCAGGTATAATTTGTGGGAGTCAGGGAAGGATAAAAGTAAAAGATAGGTTTATAATGAAACATAAGGCCGTTTCAAAAATCTGTCAACTGTCACAAACAACAGTGAGAATATTACAAATACAATAACCAAAAGACCGCTGTTTAAAAAAACTTTATTGTATCCAAGCTTTGTAACATCTATAAATGGATAGGGGTAAAATCCGGAAAATGCTCCGCGAATTAAGACATAGATGATATAGCCAAAAGGATACAAAAGCCACGGAAATATATCTTTCCACTGCAGCTTTGCTTTGGCAACAAAAAACATCCAGAAAAAAATAAAAGAAAGAGGAATCACCGTGTGCAACAATTCATCAACCAACAACTGCAGACCCTCGGGCTTCCATAAAAAACGCAATATTAAATTGTAAACAAGGCCCACGATGGTAATATAAAGTGCAATCGCACTAAGTATTTTAGCTCTTGAAAAAAAATCATTCAGTTTTGATTTTCCTTTTAATAAAAGAACAGTACAGCAAGTCGTTACGAGAATATTTGTAAGTATTGTGAAAAAGCTAAAATACCTTATTATCGTTTCAGGAACTGGAGTTACCCTGTTGAGAATTATAAGATACAATTGCGCTGCCAGTGCGAACCATCCGGCTATAGCAATTACAAGTAAGAAGATTTTGGCGGGTAGTGACCATTGCATTTGCATGAAATACTTTTTATTCGCGATCAAACTTGTTATATACGTTCACCCAGGGCAAATTGTTTAGCCAATATAAGGTGGAATGAGTTCGCCTATCTGTGGTGATCATAAATATTCCTTTTCATGACGATATCCCTATCAATTTTAATCCCTCTTCCAATCCGGTAGTCGCCCCGGCGTATATGGAGCATTATTTTTCTCAAGCAAAAGTTCCAACTTTTTCACCTCAGCATCTATTGCCTTTACCTCCTGTAAAACCGGTTCAAATTCCTTTGCGGCATCATTGTAAGAAGTTATGAAAGTGTTTGTGGCGCCGGCAGTAGTGGTTAACATGCCATCCATAATACTTGAAACTCTGCCGTTGATAGAAGGAGGTGCATCAAATTCTCTTTTCAATAAGATTGCATCTCCATTCAGTTTTATATCCACTTCATTTAGTCTGCTCTCAAGACCGGTAATGGTTTCAATTATATCCTCGTTGATGGAAGGCGTTTTTAAAACGGCTTCTTTTATATACTTCAATTTATTTTCAAGTTCGTCACTGTAAGCATTAGTTCCGTCAACCGCCCTGTTTAGTTCTGATGCTTTCTTTCCAAAAGCGTACAAAACTTTTTTATCCGAAGCCGTCATGGAAGCCATATTCAAAGCTTCGATTTTAAACGACTGTGGAGATACAAGTTGGGTATAAGAGCCGTTCTCAAACTTATCCATTGAAACCTTATAATTTCCAGGTATTACAAATATACCTTTCGGAGGGGACCCAAAAACATTCTCTTCATTGAAAGACGTAAAATTTATAGGGTCTTTTGTATCGGTGCGAAAATCCCAAACGATTCTGTGCATTCCTTTTTTTGCCGGCGCCTTTAAATGTCTCACAGCATTTCCGCTTTCATCATAAACAGTAAGAAGAAGGTACGGTTCGCTTTCAGCATCTTCCAGCCTCAAAGAATCTATAGCCGGATAATAAGGCGGTATATTGTTTTTTATTTTCTGCTTTTCTGCTTCCTGTCTTTTTTCTTTCAGGGTTTTTATATCATCCTTTAAATAATAGGTAAACATAGATCCGGGAACAGGATTGGGAGCATTCCAATAACTTTCACCCTGGAATGCTTTTCCGCGAAGTCCCAACGGATGAGATTCAATGAACATCCAGGAATTTCTTGTTGGCGATAAAAAAGCAGTTTTATCGAGGTCGCTGCCGGACAAGGTTCTTAAAGGAGCATAATCATCCAGCACATAATAACCGCGGCCAAATGTAGCAACAACGAGGTCATTATCCCGTTTTTGAATTTCCATATCTTTTATCGCTACAGGTGGTAATCCTCCTTTTAATTGAATCCATTTTGCACCGCCGTCTATAGAAAAGAACACGCCGAATTCAGTTCCCGCAAATAAAAGATTTGCATTTTTAGGGTCCTCGGCAACGCAATAAACCGTGCCACGTTCGGGCAAGTTATTCTGTATTGCTGCCCATGTTTTTCCGGCATCCGATGTTTTAAACAGATACGGTTTAAAATCCCCATAACGATGATGATTGATTGCGGCGTAAGCAACATTTTTATTATGTGCCGAAGCTATAATTTCATTAATGTAAGTTCGCTCCGGCACTCCGGGAATATTATCAATCTTCGTCCAGCTTTTTCCGCCGTCAGTTGTTACATGAATCAATCCATCGTCGGTGCCTGCGTACAAAATATTTTCATCCAGCGGCGATTCTGCAATGGTCGTAACCTGGCCATAATGATCCGTTGATCCGTTTTTTGCAACGGCATCCACACTCCAAACCCTGCCCATTACCGTTAGCTTGTTACGGTCAATGCCGCGGGAAAGATCGGGGCTTATTTCTTCCCAGGTATTTCCCTGGTCGTCGGTCCTGAAAATTTTATTGGATGCAAAATACAATCGCTTATGATCGTGCTGCGAAATAAGCAATGGCGCATCCCAGTTCCAGCGATAAGGCGCTTCACCCGCAGATTCTATTGGCCTTATGTTTAGGATTTCACCACTCTTTCTGTCATATCTTACAATGCCGCCATACTGCGACTCAGCATAAATAATATTAGAATCCACATAATCGGCCTGGCTTTCAAAGCCATCGCCGCCGTTTGTTATAAACCAATCACTGTTTACAATACCATTAGCACTGGTAGTGCGGGAAGGGCCGCCAAGGCTAAAATTATCCTGTGTACCTCCATACACGCAATAAAAAGGAAAGCTATTATCTAGCGATACTTTATAAAATTGTGTTACAGGGATGTTGGCTTTAAAATCCCAATTCTTTGCCGCGTCGTAGCTTTCATATAATCCTCCATCGCAACCCACCAGCATGTGCTGCGTATTGGCGGGATCAACCCATATCACATGATTATCAACATGCTTACTTTTTTCTCCAAGATTGTGAAATGTCTTACCTCCGTCATCACTTACTTTGGCGTAAGTATCCATTGCATATATTTTGTCTTCATCTTTTGGATCACAAAAAATTTCCTGGTAATAATTTCCTGATGTAAAATAACTGCTTCGCTTTTCCCAACTGGCGCCCCGGTCGGTAGAAGCATACAATCCGCCCTTATCATCGGATGCTTCGACTATTGCAAAAATATGATCAGGATTTACAGGGCTTATTGCTAATCCAATTCGGCCCAAATCAATATTTTCCGGCAGGCCTTTCATTATTTTATTCCACGTGGTACCACCATCAGTGCTTTTATAAATGGCACTTTCCGGGCCGCCACCTATGTAGGTAAATACTTTTCGTTGCCTCTGGTGTGCCGCTGCATAAAGCACATTGCTGTTTCGCGGATCCATTCGTATCTCATTAAATCCCGTGTGATCACTTACGTGTAAAACCTCTTTCCATGTAATGCCACCATCCGTAGTTTTATAAATGCCACGCTCCCCGCCATCGTTCCAAAGTGGCCCATAAGCTGCTACGAAAACGATATCAGAATTGCCGGGATCAATTGCTATCATACCAATATGCTGGGAATTTTTTAATCCCATATTTTTCCAACTCTTACCGCCATCTTCACTTTTATAGACACCGTCTCCATACCCCGCCACACGTTGGTTATTGTTTTCACCACTTCCCACCCACACTACATTCGGATTATTAGGATCAATTGTTACACATCCAATCGAAAAAGAAACCTGCCCATCAAATATTGGAGTAAAAGTAATCCCGGCATTTTCTGTTTTCCAAACCCCACCGGATGCCGAAGCAACATAATATTCTGAAATATCTTTTGGATTCACTGCAAGATCTACGATACGGCCTGATGTAAGAGCCGGACCTATGCTTCTAAAAGCAAGGCCACTAAAAGTAGAAGCTTGCATGGGATCTTTGTTGTCAATTTTTGTTGAGTCAGGCCTTTTCTTTTTTTGGGCAAAAGACACATTTGACAATAATAAAAAGCATGCAGCAAGAAGGGATACAATTAATTTCATAATAGTAATTATTGAAGAAGGATTTTTAAATGTATGAAATACTGCTTTATTTTTTTGTGAAAAAATGATGACCGTAATTGATGCACGCGCTTCAAACTAACCTTCCGTAATTTTGTTATCACTTATTGTAAGTTGAAGTAAAAATAAAAAATTATGAAACCAGGGAATGATATTTCGAACATCAGAAAGGAATACAGAATGAGCTCTCTATTAGAAAGCAATGTTGACGCTGATCCCATTTTACAATTTCGTGCGTGGTGGCAAGCCGCAAAGGATAGCGAGATTAACGAACCAAATGCGATGACCCTTGCTACATGTGCAGATGGGAAGCCCCGTGCACGTATTGTCTTACTGAAAGGTGTTGAAGAAAATGGTTTTATCTTCTATACAAATTACGATAGCAACAAGGGAAAAGAAATTGCATCAAATGCTTCTGTCTCGCTGGTATTTTTCTGGCAAGACCTTGAGCGCCAGGTAAGAATAGAAGGCATTGCGGAAAAAACGAGCAGCCAGGAAAGCGATGCATATTTTGCATACAGGCCAAGGCAAAGCCAGGTTGGGGCATGGAGTTCACCACAAAGCCAAGTCATAAACGATCGCGATATACTTGAAAAAAATGTAGTGTACTACAACAACAAATTCGGAACAGAAGACGTACCACGCCCCGACAATTGGGGAGGATATATCGTACGTCCAAGCCTAATCGAATTCTGGCAGGGAAGGCCCGGAAGGCTACACGATCGTTTACAGTATACTATTGATGAACAAAAAAAATGGAAAATAGAAAGGCTGGCTCCATAGCCGGCCTATTTTTTTTCTGCAGTTTTTTCGGTTGCTTTGCTATCCGCTTTTTTAGGATTAGCAGGCCTTGATTTTCCAAATGATCCTTTAAAGATTTTTCCTTTTTTAGTTTTTTTATCTCCGCGTCCCATGCTTAATTTTTTATATTACTTGTGATTTAAATATTTTTAGCTGCTTATTTACCAGCATAAAAAAAGCAAGATACATAAATGCATCTTGCTTCTAAAAATTTTACGAAAATCAGATTTTCGATGACAATTCTTTTCCTGCTTTAAATTTAGCTACTTTTTTAGCTTTAATTTTAATAACAGCGCCTGTTTGGGGATTGCGGCCATTACGTGCAGCTCTCTTACTTACAGAAAAAGTACCAAAGCCCACTAGTGTGACTTTGCCTCCGCCTTTAAGAGTTTTTGTAACTGCTTCTACAAATGAATCCAGGGAAGCATTTGCCTGTGTTTTTGTAACTCCTGCATCATCGGCCATTTTGGCGATTAGTTCAGCTTTGTTCATAATAATTTATTTGATTTTTTAACTGCAACAAATATAGAGGCTTTTTTATTGCAACAAAATTTTTTACATTTTTTTTATTTATAATTTTTCGCTAAGAACCACAATTAGCAAGGATTTATATAAAAAACGTTGAGTGTTACTTCGTCTTCAGGCCGGGCGTATAACCTCTGAAATATGCTACAGCAAAGGATTTCAGTATATCAGCCATTCATCCCTTTACACAAAAAATATTTTTGGAATGATCATTTTTGATAAAAAAATTAAATAAATTATTATGCACAATTATTGCACAGACTCAAGCAGGGATTGAAATACAACGAATTTACCACCCCATGCGTGCATACTTTTTTTTTCAAATTTTTCCGAATGTTGACTCAAATAGATTTCACATAAAGTTTTGTTTTCAGCATAAAATTGTATTATAAAAGTTTTACCATCAGATTCATCCTGTTCCAATAATTTGAAAAAACGATGATCATAAAATAACCCGGTGTTCAATACATCCGGAATATGTATTTCTTTTTGCCAAAGCAACCATTCGGCCTCTATATCATTATTAATCTTGGTCGTAATGTTGTAAATAAACACTGGCTATAATTTTATATCTAAAAACACAGGACAATGATCGCTATGTTTCACATCTGAAAAGATTTTTACCTCTTTTATTTGTTCTCTTAAATTTGATGTAACGTTTATGTAGTCTATTCTCCATCCTTTATTTTCCAATCTTACCGAGGGACGTATTACACTCCACCATGTGTATTGATGCGGCTCTTTATTTAGGTGTCGAAAAGTATCTACAAAATCATTTTCCAATAGTTTATCAAACCAGGCCCTTTCTTCGGGCAGGAAACCTGTAGAATTTTTATTGGAGACGGGGTTATGAATGTCGATCTCTTTGTGCGCAATATTATAGTCTCCACACACGATTATTTTTTTTCTTTTTTTCTTTAAACCATTCAAATAATCCAGGAACTCATCGAGCCAGGTATATTTATAAGACTGCCGGTGCTCGCCACTTGTGCCGGATGGAAAATATGCATTGATTAGAGTAACATCATTGAAATCGGCCCGGAGCACTCTTCCCTCCAAGTCGCTTTGTTCATTACTATGCCCATATTCAACATTGGCTGGAAGAAGTTTAGATAATATTGCAACACCGCTATATCCTTTTTTTTGAGCCGAAAAAATATAAGGCCTGTAGCCGGCAGACTCTATAGATGCTATATCAATATCCTCCTTATTTGCTTTTATCTCCTGGAGGCAAATAACATCTGCAGGATCAGTTTTCAGCCAGTCAATAAAGCCCTTCCTGGTGGCTGCCCTTATGCCATTTACATTGTATGTTATGATACGCATAGATAACAATTGTTGCCATGCATAGTTACAAAAAAAGGAATACATTCATAATATAAATATGGAAGAGATAAAGGACTTCGAAAGTTTTTATGAAAGCAAATTGCAGCCGTTTCTTGCCGATCTTAACGCAAAAAGTAACGAGGCATCCAAGTGGAGCACAGCAGGTATCGCTTCGATAATCTTAGCAGTGGCTTGCTTTATTTTAGGCGAGCTATTCGCGGGATTTCTTTTAATAATTCTTTTGGTTGTTTCAGTATATAAATATCGCAGCGGAAAAGATGATCTTACGTACACTTTTAAGGAAACAATTATCAAAGAGATTATCAAATATTTAAGCCCTGGTGCTGAGTACAGCCCTTCAAAAATGATTTCTTCAAAAGATTATAAAAGGAGTGGACTTTTTAATCACGTTTACAATCATTATCACGGTGAGGATTTTATCAAGGGTGTTTACAAAGGCGTAACTTTTTACTGCTCCGAATTAAAAACGAATTATGAATCGATCGGCAAATCAGGGGACTCGTTTGATATTTTTACAGGACTCTTTTTCGCCGCACCTGTTAATAGCGCTTTTACAAAAGCTACCTACGTATGGCCAAGCGATGATGAACAATTTCCAGGGAGTGTAGCCGATCAATATTTTGATAGGTTTATGCCATTGCCAAAAATTTACCACATCAAATTGAACAACCCTCTTTTCGAAAAATATTTTTCAGTTTATGGCACATCTTCTTCCGAGGCAAGAACGATTATAGACGCTGAAATGATGGAAAGGATGGTTCGTTTTAAAGCACAAATAAAAAGGGATATAAGGCTTTCGTTTGTGAATGGAATATGCTATGTTGCTATTGATATAGATGAGGACTTGCTTGAGCCATCTGTTTCCAAACCGGGTGATAAGGAAAATATAAAAGAATATTTCTTTAGCATTCTTTTAATATTAAGTATCATCAATCAACTGAATTTAAACAGGTTTCTGTAGAACTTACGATTCATAATCAAGATTACTCCTCATCCATCTTTCAACATCTTCAACCGTCATATTTTTTCTTTTAGCATAATCTTCAACCTGGTCCTTAGCAATCTTACCTACTCCAAAATATTTACTTTCAGGATGCGCAAAATACCAGCCGCAAACGGAAGAAGCAGGATACATTGCCAGTGATTCAGTGAGGGTAATCCCGGCATCTTCCGTAGCATTCAGCAATTCAAACAATTTATACTTTTCAGTATGATCCGGGCAGGCGGGGTATCCGGGGGCAGGCCGTATTCCCTGGTATCTTTCTTCCACCAATTCTTTTGTTGTAAGATGCTCTCCTGTGGCATATCCCCAAAATTCCTTCCTGGTTCTTTCATGCAACAATTCAGCAAACCCTTCCGCAAGCCTGTCGGCCAAAGCCTGTAAAATTATTTTATTATAGTCATCAAGATCTTCTTCAAATTTTTTAATGTGAGGCTCAATACCGTGTATTGAAACCGCGAAGGCGCCAAGAAAATCATTTTCGGGCTTTACAAAATCTGCAAGGGAGGTATTAGGCTGCCCTTCAGCCTTCTTTATTTGCTGGCGCAGAAATTCGAGCCTCTTTATTTCATTACCCTTTTCATACAAAGTAACGGTATCAGGTGCAGTAGCACCAGCTTCCCAAAAACCTATGACGCCATGCGCAGTAAGCCAACCTTCTTCAATAATTTTTTTCAAAAGCTGCTGTGCATCGTTGTAAAGTTTGGTCGCTTCTTTTCCTACTTTATCATCACTTAGTATCTGTGGAAATTTTCCATGTAATTCCCACGCTATGAAAAATGGTTGCCAGTCGATGTAATTGCTTATTTTATTGAGGTCGTAGCTCTTAAAAACTTTCGTTCCGGTAAAGGCTGGCTTTACAGGGTTAAAATCTTTCCAGTCAATCTCAAATTTATTTTTCTGAGCCTCTTCGAATTTCAGCAATGCCTTTGCCGATCTCTTGTTTCCAAAATCCTCTTTGAGCTTATCGTATTCCTTTCTTATTCCCGCTAAAAAAACCGGCTTGGTATCATTATTAAGCAAACTACCGGCAACGGTTACACTTCGGGACGCATCAAGCACATGCACCACTCCGTTTTCATACTCAGGAGCTATGCGGACCGCCGTGTGCATGCGGGAGGTGGTAGCACCACCAATCATTAACGGAATATGGATATTTCGTCTTTTCATTTCCTTTGCGATATGAACCATTTCATCAAGAGACGGCGTTATTAAACCACTTAAGCCAATGATCGATACATTATTGTCTATGGCTGCCTGTAAGATTTTATCTGCCGGAACCATTACACCCATGTCAATGACTTCATAGCCATTGCAGCCTAATACTACACCGACAATATTTTTCCCTATATCATGAACATCACCCTTTACAGTTGCCATCAGGATCTTGGCGGGACCTGCACCTTCTTCATTTACAGTACCCGCTTCAATGTGCGAAAGGCGCCTTTCTTCTTTCTCCGCTTCAATAAAAGGGAAAAGCCACGCTACACTTTTTTTCATTACCCTGGCACTCTTTACCACTTGTGGTAGAAACATTCTTCCGCTGCCAAATAAATCACCAACGATGTTCATTCCATCCATGAGCGGGCCTTCTATTACATCCAATGGTTTCGGATATTGACGACGCGCTTCCTCTGTATCCGCATCTATATAATCTGTAATACCATTTACCAAAGCATGGCTTAATCTCTTTTCGACCGGATCCTTTCTCCACGCTTCATCTTTTACAATAGCCTTCCCTTTTGCCTTTACAGTTTCTGCAAAAGCAAGAAGTTTGTCCGTTGCGTCTTCACTTTTATTTAAAATTACGTCCTCGCACAGTTGCCGGAGATTTGGTTCTATCTCTTCATAAACCTGTAACTGGCCTGCATTCACTATCCCCATGTCCATGCCTGCCTGTATAGCATGATATAGAAAAACGGCATGCATTGCGTCTCTAACGGTATCGTTACCACGAAAAGAAAATGAAACATTACTCACCCCTCCGCTCACCTTTGTAAGTGGCATGAGTCTTTTTATTTCCCGCGTAGCTTCGATAAAGTCGACGCCATAATTATTATGTTCTTCAATACCGGTAGCTATCGCAAATATATTTGGGTCAAATATGATGTCTTCCGGATGAAACCCTGCAACTGTAGTGAGGATATCATAAGCTCGTTTGCAAATTTCAATTTTACGCTCTTTAGTATCCGCCTGGCCTTTTTCATCGAAAGCCATTACAATAACCGATGCACCAAAACTCCTGCAAATAAATGCCTGCTCAATAAACTTCTCTTCGCCTTCTTTCATTGAGATAGAATTGACAATGCATTTTCCCTGCACACATTTTAATCCTGCCTCTATAATGTTGAATTTGGAAGAGTCAATCATTATGGGAATTTTGGCAATATCAGGTTCCGCCTGGAGAAGGTTCAGAAAAGTTGTCATAGCCTTCTCTCCATCTAACAAAGCATCATCCATATTTACATCAAGCACCTGCGCTCCACTTTCTACCTGCTGACGGGCAACACTTAAAGCTTCTTCATAATTTCCATCTCTTATTAAGCGGGCAAATTTCTTAGAGCCTGTCACATTGGTGCGTTCGCCTACGTTTACGAAATTTGTTTCCGGGCGAACGATTAAAGGTTCGAGGCCGGAAAGCTTCAAAAAAGGCTTTAGGTGAATACTGCTGTTCATTTATGTAAAACTTATCTTTAGTTTTTTTAAATCTGGTTGACTATTATAATCCTGTAAGCATCTCAAAAAAATTTTGGCATCTTTCGAGAAGGCTTTTGAAAATGCTTCAAATCCTGCTATCTCAAGTTCATCAGGCATTTCCACTAAAGAAGTTATCGAATCCCAAAATGCATCCCAATTCATTCCATAAAATGATGGGAATTTTAATTTGATCATTAGAAGTTGATGCAACTCATTAATTGAACTAATCCCAGATAAATCTATAGATGTAACTTCCATTTTAAACAAGTTCCTCATCAAGCACCGGCAATTTTCTTGCCTCAAAATTTTTCACCTGTTCCGCAATATGCTTTATATGGGCAGGTGTAGTACCACAGCATCCACCCACAATATTTACAAAACCTTCTTTAGCCCATTCTTCAATGATGTGTGCCGTTTCATGCGGCTGCTCATCATATTCTCCAAATGCATTGGGCAACCCTGCATTGGGGTATGCTGATGTGTAGCAGCTTGCAATTTCACTTAGCTCCTCAATATGAGGGCGCATCTCGCTTGCTCCAAGTGCACAATTTAATCCTATGCTTAGAGGGTTTGCATGAGAAACCGATATGTAAAACGCTTCGAGTGTTTGTCCACTTAAGGTTCTGCCGCTTGCATCAGTTATTGTTCCACTGATCATAATGGGCAGCTCTTCTTTTTTAGTATCCCTGAAATATTTTTTTATGGCGTAAATAGCCGCTTTCGCATTGAGTGTATCAAAAATGGTTTCCACCAAAAGCAGGTCTACACCGCCATCAACAAGGCCCCGTATCTGCTCGTAATAGGCCGCCGCAACTTCATCAAATGTTACTGCGCGATAACCGGGATTGTTCACATCCGGAGAAAGGCTCAATGTTTTATTTAATGGCCCGATAGCTCCTGCGACAAATTTTTCCTGATCACTATTAAAGTTATTGATGGCATTTGTTGCACAGCGAGCCGACGCAACATTTAGTTCATAAGCCAGCGATTGCATATCGTAATCGGCCTGCGCAATCGAAGTGCTGCTGAAAGTATTGGTTTCAATAATATCTGCACCCGCTTCCAGATATTGCTGGTGGATTGCCTCAATTATTTTCGGCTGCGTAATGCTAAGCAGGTCGTTATTCCCCTTCACATCCGTATGCCAATCTTTAAAACGATCGCCACGATAATCGTTTTCTTCGAGCTTGTAACGCTGGATCATGGTGCCCATGGCTCCATCAATTATAAGAATCCGCTCGTTAAGACACTGTTGAATTGTCTTTTTCATAAACAAAATTTAATTATTTCAAAACATGGCTGTGTCACTGATGCACATTGGTACTATGTACAAGTGAGCCCCTCGACCTTGCTCAGGACACAACTGGGATGACCAAAGCTGTTATTGCCGGTAACCAAAAAATAAATTGAAAAAGTAAACGAAATTTGAAAATCCTGTGAAGTGTATTCAGAATGTTTTTTCGTTTATTAGTTCAGTTTTAAGCCGGCACCGGCCAACTTAAGAAACCCGCCAGGCCGAACAATAAACAAATCCGCCTGGTAGTTGTGCAAAATTAGATTAACTGATTTAAAAAAAGAAATATCAGTTTCAATTAGCGAAAACATTAGCAACTTTGCCGGTTTTTATTACAATGAGGAAATTTCATCAGGCAGTAATATATTCTTAATAGCCTCACCACTGCTACTTACGTCTTTTGCAGCTAACCTCTTGGCAAATTTACCGATGGTAAGCCCCTGTACAAGAATTGAGAATAATACAACTATGTAGGTAATGGAGACAAAAACTTCGCCGTACATATATTTTGGTACCGATAAAGCTAATGCAACTGAAATACCGCCTCGTAAACCACCCCAGGTGAGAATTGGTATGGCATTTTTTTCGAAAGGATTTTTCTTGTATTTCAGAAACATAATCGGGATCACCACTGCGATGTAGCGGGCTAGCAACACAACTATTATGGCAATACACCCCAGCCAGAGCAAGGTCATGTTGAAAGGAATGATAAGCATTTCAAAACCTATGAGAAGAAACAGGATGGCATTCATGACCTCGTCAATCATCTCCCAGAATTTACCAATATAGTCACGGGTAGTGTCGCTTACTCCCTGTTTCATACTTTTATTGCCGGTAATAAGCCCGGCCATTACCATTGCCAATGGACCGCTTACGTGTAACTTATCCGCGAGAAAATAGCCACCCATAACTATTGCAAGCGTTACCATGGTCTCTACAATATAATTATCAATAGATCTGAGGGCGAGGTAGCCGAGATAACCCAGCGCAACACCAAAAATCAATCCTCCAGCCGCTTCTTCTATAAAAAGCCATACGATATCCCATCCTGACGTGTTTGATAAACCTACTTGTGCAATCTCAATAAGTGTCGCGAAAATAACTACCCCAACGCCGTCATTGAAAAGGCTTTCGCCGCTTATTTTAGTTTCAAGTGTTTCCGGAATTTTGGCCTTCTTTAAAATTCCTATTGCAGCTATGGGATCTGTAGGAGAAATTAAAGCCCCAAATAACAAGCAATAAATATAATCTATAGAAAGCTGAAATAGCTGGAATGCCCCATATATAAGAGTTCCTACGATGAAAGTGGATATAACTACGCCGATGGTTGCAAAGGTGATTATTGAAGTTCTTTCTGATTTTAATTTTTTTGCGTCTATGTGAAACGCCCCTGCAAAAAGCAGGAAGCTCAACATGACCTTCATAAGTGCAGTATGAAAATCAATGGAGCTTAGCACTTCAGTAGTTTCTGCAAAAAATGTTGGTTCGATTAAACTTACACCAATCACAACCAGTGAGGCAACAAGCGAGATCAACATAATACCTATGGTACCGGGTAATTTAATAAACCTGAAATTGATATAACCAAAGATTGCCGCAAGGACTATAATTAATGTTATGATATTATAAATTTCCATTCGTTTTTTGCTTACAAGTATGATTTTTGGCTCCTTAAAATATCGGTAAATTTATAAATAATTCAGGGAGGAATTTTTATTTGAAATATGAACGCAGAACAGTGCGAACTAAACTTTGAATTGTTTTCATGTTGATTTTTTCTATCTTGATTGCTGACCATAAATCTCATAAAGAATTTCCTTTTTACGATTGCGGGGATAAATTAGCCCGGTTAATTGTGAATGGATTACTTTAAAGGACATCATTAATCTAATTTCAGATAGAAATCAAACATGGCTATAGCAATCATCATTACTTTTATCCTCGGTTATATTGCAATCACTTTAGAACACACTATAAAAGTGAATAAGGCGGCCAGCGCTTTACTTACCGGAGTTATTTGCTGGACGATTTACATTTTATACCAGCCCGACAAGAATCTTGTAACAGAACAATTGATGGAGCACCTCGGGGAGATTGCCGGCATCCTGTTTTTTTTGTTGAGTGCTATGACAATTGTCGAATTGATAGATGCACATGATGGGTTCGTAGTTATTACTGAAAAGATAAAAACCAAAAGTGCTGTAAAGCTGCTTTGGATAATTGCAATTATTACATTTTTTCTTTCTGCGCTTCTTGACAATCTAACGACCACTATTGTTATGGTATCTCTGCTGAGAAAATTAATTTCCAGTAAAAACCGGCGTTTATTTTTTATCGGCATTACCGTGGTTGCGGCCAATGCCGGCGGCGCATGGTCGCCCCTGGGAGATGTTAGCACTACGATGCTGTGGATAGGAGGGCAGGTAAGCGCTTCTGCCATCATACAGCATTTATTTCTGCCTAGTATTTTTTGCCTTCTTATTCCTTTGGCGGTAATTTCTTTTAAAATGAAGGGAACATTTAAGCCTGAAGTGTCAGAACCCGCACAGATAATGAAACCTGCGAGGGAAAGAAATTTTGTTTTTTTATTAGGTATCGGAATTTTAGTTTTCGTTCCTTTATTTAAAATGCTAACGGGCCTGCCTCCGTTCATGGCGATACTATTAGGCCTGGGACTGATGTGGATCATAATTGAAATATTTCACAACCAGGGAGATACTCCTGATGGGGGCACTTTAACGGTGATACACGCACTCCGAAAAATTGATTCACCAAGCATTTTGTTCTTCCTTGGGATACTGCTTAGCGTTTCGGCCCTACAAGCCACGGGACAGTTAACACAATTGGCACAATGGCTAACCGAAACTATCAAAAATGATACGCTTATAGTGGCCTCAATCGGGTTGCTTTCTTCTATATTGGACAATGTGCCTTTAGTGGCAGCCACACAGGGAATGTATAGCCTCGATCAATACCCAACCGATCATTTTTTCTGGCAATTTCTAACTTATGCTTCCGGAACCGGCGGGAGTGCTTTAATAATAGGCTCTGCGTCAGGCGTAGCTGCTATGGGTATGGAAAAAATAAATTTCTTCTGGTATCTGAAGCGCATAACATGGCTTGCCTTAATTGGATACTTCGCCGGCGGGTTTATATTCTTGCTACAATACCGGCTGTTGCACTAAAACATCTCTCGAAGTGTATGCTTTGGAAATAAAAAACCGCCTTAAAATTAATAAGACGGTTTTGCTTTAAACTAACCAAACCAGAGAATTAGCCCCTATCTCTTTTATTATGTTTTTTTCTGTAGATGCTGCGGCTGGCTTTTCTTTCGTCCTTCTTTATGTGCCTTCTCTCTGCAGGAGTAACCACACCGTCGGCCCTTGCTTCCTTTTTGTCCTGGTGAATATCTCTTTGCTGATGGGCAAGATTCCTTGTTTCTGCCCGGGTAAGTTCCCCGCTTTTTACGCCTTGCTTAATACGGTGCCTTTCAGCACGTGGAGTACTAACAGTTTGTGCATTTAAGCTGCTTAAGCCAATGAAAAATAAAAAAGTCAATGCTGCGAAAAATTTTGTTTTCATAATCAGGTTTTAGAGGTAAAAATTTGTTTCGCAAGCTATGACGGCAGAATAATAACCAGGTTTAATTTATGGCAAAAAAAACCGAAAAAAGTTTCAGGGAAATTAACCGGCTATGTTTTCAAGATCGGAAGTTTGAAGCCCAGCGGCGTAAATATTGAAGCTTTTGCGATGATACCTGCATAAACCATGCTGCTCTATTGCAGCCCGGTGTTCCAGGGTACCATAGCCTTTATTGTTATGCCATGCATACATTTTATAACTTTTGTGTAAATGCACCATATAATCATCACGGTATGTTTTTGCAAGTACACTTGCTGCAGCAATGGAAGCGTAAATACCATCGCCTTTAATGATGCAATGGTGAGCCATCTTTTGATAAGGCTTGAAGCGGTTGCCGTCCACCAGTAAAATATCCGGCCTCATTTTTAGCTTATTCAGAGATATATGCATGGCTTTGAAAGAAGCCTGCAATATATTAATGCGATCTATTTCTTCATTGCATACACTCGCGACAGCATACGCAATAGATTCTTTTTCGATAATCGGCCTTAACGTTTCCCGCTGTTCCTTTGTTAATTGTTTTGAATCATTGAGGAGGGGATTATAAAAGTCCTTCGGCAAAATAACTGCAGCAGCAAATACGGGCCCGGCGAAGCATCCACGCCCGGCTTCATCGAGGCCTGCTTCAAAAAACTTATTATGAAAAAAAGGTAAAAGCAAAAAGAATTTTTATTTCAAAAGTAAAATAGATGCATTTTAAACTTCCAATTAATTTTCAACATACGTGTTCAAAAATATTAACAGGCATTTCTATGCCACTCCGGCTTTAACTTTGCACGCATTGAATTAATGAATACTTTAGGGAGATTTAGAAACGGGAAATGCTATGCAGGAAATTTTAGTAAAAAATACATCTAAATATGTAGCAAGGTGGCTTCTTGCCGGCGTGATCATGTTGATGATCCAGATTTTACTTGGAGGGATTACAAGACTTACAGAATCAGGTTTAAGTATAACGGAATGGAATCCCATAACGGGCATCCTGCCTCCATTGAACGATGCTCAATGGATGGAAGAATTTAATAAATACAAAACCACCGACCAGTTCCGCTTTATTCATGCTGATTTTTCGCTTAGTGATTTTAAACATATTTTTTTTTGGGAATGGTTTCACCGGGCATGGGCAAGGCTAATGGGACTTGTTTTTCTGATTGGATTTTTCTATTTCCTTATAAGAAGGCAGTTCAGGCAAAGTATGATCATTCCATTTATTATATTGTTCCTGCTTGGAATTATGCAGGGAGCTATCGGGTGGATCATGGTAAAAAGTGGCCTCGTTCCTGAAAAATTATTCGTCGGGCATATACAACTCGCCACGCATTTTATGGCCGCGCTGTTCCTATTGTGCTACACCTTGTGGTTTGCACTCAGTGTGGGTATCCCCAAAATAATGTTGACGGTAAGCAGCACCCTGAGAAAATGGACCTGGATCGTTTTTTCAATTCTTATCGTGCAATTACTTTACGGAGCTTTTATGGCTGGCTTACATGCAGCCACTGCTGCCCCTACCTGGCCCACTATCAACGGGCAATGGGTTCCCGACTCAATAAATAATTTATCTCCTGGCTGGAGAAATCTTGTAGATAACAAAATAACCGTACAGTTTATTCACCGCACAATTGCATATATTCTTTTTACAGTTGTTTGTATCTGGGCATACAAAGCATTTAGAATGAACGGAAACACATTATTCCGTAGAACGAGATTTATTCCCCTGGTGCTGATTTCGATCCAGGTAATTTTAGGTATTGCCACTGTAATACTTTCTCCGTTCGGCAATAACCTCGTGTGGTTTGGCGTTGCCCATCAATTGGTTGCCATGGTTTTCCTGGTATCGATAATTTTTATGTTGTATATTATAAGATCATCAAGGTTGCAGGTTCACAAAGCTTAAAAAAACAAACCGTACTAAATACCGGTTATGAAAACATTTTTGCGAAATTTTTATTTCTCATTCCCTATACAACTGCTGCTGCTTCATTTCAGAAAATTCCAGGTTTTATTAATTTTCTGGTTTATTCTTTTTCTTACACTTACAGGACATTTCTTAAAAATTTTCGGAGCTAACGGATTATTTCTGGCCCCTGAGTACATGGGAAATGTGAATGCGGGAGGCGCCGCGATCACTGGTATCGCCACAGCAGTCTTCATCATGAGCTGGAATATTACCACATTCATATTGCATAGTAAACGCTGTCGCTTTTTAGCCACCACTTCTAAACCATTTTTTAAGTATTGTATCAACAATGCTATTATACCATTCTGTTTTTTATTACTATATTTTTTTGAAGCGTATTCATTTGACCAAAAGAATGAACTCATTTCCTTATGGGAATTTATAGTTATTGCTGCCGGATTTTTCGGAGGTTTTTTTCTAATCATTGCTATTTCCTTCATTTATTTTTTTAATGCAGATAAAAGAATAGTAAGAAAATTTAAGCCTGATTTCACAGACTTTGATGAGAACAAAAAATTTGAAAAGCATGAAGATGCTATGGCCAACGACAATTTCGGATTACCGGTAGGCTATTATTTCACCACTTACTTTACCTTAAAAAAAGCAAGAAAGGTAGGCCACTACAGCAAGGATTTTCTCGATACAATTTTCAAACGGCACCACCTTTCTGCGATGATTACCATTTTAATGGCATTTATATTTATGATATTTATCGGTTTTTTTCTCGATAATAAATTTTTTCAAATACCCGCTGCCGCAAGTATTCTTTTGCTATTTGCAATTCTAAATGCAGTGATTGGAGCCTCAACTTATTTCCTCAGAAGCTGGAGCGCCCTATTTGTCATTTTTCTTTTTATTGTATTTAACGCTTTGTACAAATACGATATCATCGATCCAAGAAATAAAGCTTATGGCTTAAATTATAACAATGCTTCAAGGCCGGTTTATTCCTTAAATAGTCTTTCAAGGCTTAATGCAACCAACCAAATTGAAAGCGATAAAAAAAACATGATTGCCGTACTCAATCGCTGGAAAGCGAAGCAAGGCGAAGAAAAGCCGTTAATGATCTTATTCAATTTCAGCGGGGGTGGTGTACGCAGTGCAAGTTTTGCGATGAATGTTTTGCAGGAACTGGATAGCCTGAGCCATGGAAAGATTATGAAAAATACTTTTCTTATGAGCGGTGCCTCTGGCGGCATGCTGGGAGCTGCCTATTTTCGTGAGCTTGTAAGATTGAGATCGCATGGAGAAAACATAAAAGTTAATGAAAAAAAATATGTTGATGATATTTCAAAGGACCTGCTGAATCCTGTTTTTTCTTCCATGATATCCAGGGACCTTATTGCACCGGCGCAAAAATTCACCGTTGAGCCTTACCGTTATGTAAAAGATCGTGGCTATGCATTTGAAGAAAAATTGAATGAAAATACACGCGGGCTTTTGAATAAAAATTTAGGTTTTTACAAGAGCGAGGAAAGCAATGCTGATATTCCTTTGATGATCTTAAATTCCGTGATTACAAGAGATTTGAAAAAGCTAATGATATGCACACAGCCTCTCAGCTTTATGATGCAACCGGAATACAAAGACAGCACTTCACAAATAGGAGGCCCTGACGCTGTTGACTTTGCAGCCATGTTTAAGGATGAGAATCCGATGAATCTCAGGTTTCTTACTGCCTTAAGAATGAATGCTACCTATCCTTATATTCTTCCAAATGTATGGCTCCCGTCGAACCCCGTAATTGACGTGATGGATGCCGGCTTAAGAGATAACTACGGACAGGAAACAACACTTCGCTTTTTAAATGTATTTAAAAGACTGGATCAATGAAAATACAAGAGGTGTTGTGGTGATACAAGTAAGATCAAAGAAAAAAGGGAGCTGGGATGATGACTTACAAAATGGCGATATCACCGAAATAATAACCAAACCGTTTACAATGCTTCAAACCAATTGGTTTATGCTACAGGATTATTTTCAGAATGATGAAATTACATACGCTCAGAATTTATTAGATAGCAATTTGAGCCGTGTTTCTTTCATGTATATTCCTGAAAAAAAAGAACACGGCGCCACACTAAATTTTCATTTAACCGCCAGTGAGAAAAAAGAGGTGATCTCTTCTTTGAAGCGTGAAAATAATAAAGAAGCATTTGATGAGGTAAAAACTCTGCTGAACTATTAAGGCTGAATAAGCATAAAGGCGTTTGGTATAACTTTTATTTCAAAATTCTTGTTGGTTGGTGCAGGATCTCCATCTATATGCAAAGGTGCAAGCTTTGAGTTGCTTATTTTAAGTGAAGCCGACTGAAAATATAAAACATTTTCATTCAAAAAATTCTCCTCCGCATCCTTAGTAAGTTGTCCGGCTTTCATTTGTTTAAATACCGACCAAAGCACTTTCATCTTCCCCATCTTTTTTACAATAATTATATCCAATAGCCCATCGTTAAGACTCGCTTTTGGGGCAATTGTAAAATTATTTCCAAACTGGTTGCTATTTGCAATGCAAATAAAAAAGGCATCGCATTTTAGTAACGAATCATTTATTTCTATTTCAAAAGGATATGTCTGCGCGGATAAAAAATTCTTAAATGATTGCCTGATATAGTTATGTAAGCCCCGTTTTTTTTGCAGAGAGAAATCATAAGCCACCTGTGCATCAAAGCCAATACCGCAAAGCATACAACTAACTTTATCATTGATCAAAAATGCATCTACGCATGATGGCTTCCCGCTAAATATAATGTCAAAAGCTTTATCGATTGACCTGGGAATTTTTGCCGCAAAGGCCAGCCCGTTTCCGGATCCCAATGGAATTATGCCGAAATTAATTTTAGTATTTAACAATGAAGCAATGATAGGATTAAGGCTTCCGTCACCGCCACAAATAACTATGTCTGTTATCTTATCGCTTTTAATTCTGTCTCTAAGGAAAGAATAAACACCATCTGCTGCCGTCAACAAAATTTCAAAAGCGGCATTGTGTTCATAGCATTTTTTAATAATCTTTCTTTCCAGTTGAAGTTTACTTCTTGTACCCGAGATAGGATTTATGAAAAATAATATTTTCCGCCTCATGAATTACTTTAAATGGATTTCCGCGAGCTGTTTCATTTTTGAAGGTAACATCATCAGGTCATTTGCCGGGTTCTCCAGCAGTGTTATTCTGATGACTTTTTGTGACGCGATCTTGTCGCATATACCAGAGAGATCAATCTTATAAATTCCGGGCAAATCTTTCGATTCATTAGATATATATAACCTCGCTCCGGCATCATTCGTAAATTCAATCGTTCTCTTATAAGCCGGCGAAGAGTTTTCCCCTGTCAACAGCAAATCAAAATTACACACACCTTTATAGTCGCTTTTCTTAACAGTAAATATTGCCGGACCATTATCAACCTGCACTTTCTCTGTTTCCTTTCCCTGAATGCTGGCGCTAAGTTTCATTTGCGAAAATAAATTTTCATTGAGAAAAGAAATCAATAAGAGAGAGATTAAAATCTTGCGATTCATACTTACACTTTTTCATGTCTTTCGGAAACTTCCGCTGAATCTTCATTTAATGCCTTCCACAATATATCTTTCAATTCGACCAACCCCTTATTGGTGATCGATGAAATAAAAACATGTTCAATTCCTTCGGGCAATTCTTCTTTGATAGCTTCTTTTAATTCATCATCAAGCATATCACTTTTGCTTATCGCAATTATAAATTTCTTATCAAGCAGTTCAGGATTATATTCTTTCAATTCATTCACCAAAATTTCAAATTCCTCACGATGCCCATTACTATCTGCAGGGATTACAAAAAGCAAAACCGGATTGCGCTCAATATGTCTTAAAAATCTGTAGCCAAGGCCCTTCCCTTCTGCTGCTCCCTCAATGATGCCCGGAAGATCCGCTACACAAAAACTCTTATTCTCGCGATAGGCAACCATACCAAGTTGCGGAGTCAAAGTAGTGAATGCATAATCAGCAATCTTTGGTGTTGCAGCTGTTATCACGGAAAGCAGCGTTGACTTTCCTGCATTAGGAAAACCCACCAAACCTACATCAGCTAATACTTTAAGCTCCATTATCTTCCAGCCTTCTTCGCCTTCCTCACCGGGCTGAGCGTGCTGAGGAGCCTGGTTGGTTGGAGTCGCAAAATGGGAATTTCCTTGTCCGCCGCGGCCACCTTTCATCAATATTATTTCCTGGCCATCTTCTAAAATTTCCGCTTCCACTTTCCCGGTTTCTTCGTCCCTTACAATGGTTCCCAGTGGCACATCTATATAAATATCTTTACCATCTTTTCCGGTAGAATTATTCTTACTGCCATCTGTACCATTCTCCGCAAGAATATTTTTGAAATAGCGAAGATGCAATAATGTCCAAAGATTTTTGTTGCCTCGCAGTATGATGTGTGCTCCCCTGCCACCATCCCCACCATCAGGGCCACCAAATGCAGTAAGCTTGTTGCGCATGAAATGCCTGCTTCCCGCGCCACCATGGCCACTTCGGCAAAAAACTCTTATGAGATCTATAAAATTTGTCTTTTCCATCGGCCCAAAGGTCGTTAAGTTTTTTTAGGAATTGTTTTTGTGACGAGACGTGGAAAAAATTATGCGTGGACTTTTAGTTATTGCATCCCTCACAATTTTGGCGATATCTTGCTCACCGGGTAAAAAAGCAACAGCCACAAATGAAATGTCATCTGAAAAAACGATCCCGGATTGCTTGCAAACAATGATTGCAAGTATGGTTGCCAAAACAAATGGATCGCCACAATCAATTACGAAATATACCTACAAGAACCAGGAGGTTTATTATATGGTCTCGCCTTGCTGCGATAAATATAATGTTGTATATGATAGCAACTGCAATGTTTTAGGCTATCCTGATGGCGGTTATACGGGTAAAGGAGATGGAAAAATGACGGATTTTAAAAATGAAGCGAGTGATGGAAAGTTAATTTGGTCAAAAGATAGCGAAGCGGAAAAGTCGAATTAAAATACACCCGGGTTACCCGTTTCGGCTTTTTTCCAGGTTTTATAATTTTTAGAGTTGATGATTTTTTGTTGTGATGATTTACGAAGAGGTTTACATTCCTTCCAATTTCTACGCATATCTGCCGCAAGCTGCTGGTAAATTTTTGTTCCCTCAGTTTTCCATTCAATCATTTCATCGCTTACCTGCTTTATAATTTTTGCAGGGTTACCAACAATTAAACATTTAGCCGGAAATTTTTCATTTGCTTTAACAAAACTCAGGGCGCCCACAATACACTCATCACCAAGATCAACATCATCCATTATAACGGCGTTCATTCCTACCAGGCAATTTCTGCCGATAGTAGCGCCGTGAATTATGGCTCCGTGGCCAACATGGGCATTTTCTTTTAATAAAACCGTAACACCGGGAAACATGTGAATCGTACAATTTTCCTGCACATTGCATCCATCTTCGATAATTATTTTTCCAAAGTCTCCCCGAATAGCAGCCCCAGGGCCGATGTAAACCTTTTTGCCAATAACCACATTTCCGGTAACTGCCGCCAGTGGATGTATGAATGACGATTTATGTACAACTGGTTTCATCCCTTTAAATTCATAACAGCTCATTTATAATTGATATTTAACAGGTAATTAATTTATTGAGTACGTCTTATCAGTTTACCCGGCAATTCATATTGCGGACATCATCCATTCATAAACAAAAAGCAATATTATTAGGACTAATGAATTAATTTTGCCTCCTCAAAAAAAAGAGATTTTTCGCTAAAATTTACCCGACTTTTTTGAAATTGAAAGATTATGAAGATACTGAATGTAATAATTAAATACCGCCTCCTGTTAGGCGTTTTCTTCCTGCTGCTGGGTATTGTTGTGAATATTGAAACCAGTTTCTGGCCTTCTTTTATTCTATATTTTATCGCTTTGGTATTGATTGTTGGGCATTTTCTGTTTGGGCCAATGCGACTTATACAGGGTTATATGGAATCGGGCGATATGGAAGGCGCTCAAAAGGTAATCGATTCTATATGGTTTCCGGGCTTACTTATCAAGCCGGTTCGCTCGGTTTATTTTACGCTGAAAGGAAACCTGGCAATGGTAAATGAAGACTACACAAGCGCTGAAGCACATATGAAAAAAAGCCTTAGCCTGGGAATGCCAATGAAAGAAGCCGAGGGTGCTAATAAATTGCAATTGGGTATGCTTGCCATGCAGAAAGGAAACATCAGGGAAGCGGAAAATTATATTCGCCAGGCAATTCGCTCAGGTTTGCCGGATAAAGAAAATGAAGCAGCGGCTTACCTGCAACTTTCATCAATTATGATTAATAAAAGAGAGTTTCGTGCGGCGAAAGAATATTTCAGAAAGGTGAAAGCTTGTAAACCAACTACTCCGCAGATTGTTGACCAGGTAAAGCAGATGGAGAAATATATTACCCGGATGCCGGGATAGTCGGAAAAGATTATTCAATTGACGTTACGAGCTTTCTTTTTTGAGAGAGCATTTCCTTCGGTACCGATTTACAAATTTCATCCTTAAGCACATCAATCATAGTTTGCTTCACAAAATGGCGATAAGTTACTATGCTTATTTCCCTCACCGGTACTGGGGGCTTAAAATGCCGTACATTTTTAAGATCGGCCGACGATAATTCTTTCAAAGCGAGTTCTGGCAAAATCGTTATTCCGTTATTAAAGTCTACGATTTTTTTAAGGGTTTCAATGCTTCCCGCTTCATACTCCAGGTTACTGGTCTCAAGCTCTTTTTTTCTCAGTTCACATAGATTCAAAACCTGCGACCGCAGGCAATGTCCTTCTTCCAGCAGCCACAAATGATTCGTATCAATATCGCCCGGCAACAAAAATTTTTTCTTCATCACTGTTTCATTCGCCGATGCATACACAACAAATTGCTCGTAATACAGGGCTTGTTCACTTAAGGAATCGTTGTTCAATGGAGTGGCCAATATCCCCGCATCGAGGTGATGATTTCTAAGCTTATCAATTATTTGCTGCGTAGTGAGTTCGGTAATTTTTATTTTAAGCAGGGGATATTTTTTTAAAAAAGAATTCAGAAACAACGGTAGAAGATAGGGTGCCACGGTGGGAATAATCCCCAATTTTAATTCTCCTTTAATCTCTCCTTTGAGTTCACTTATTATCACTTCCATTCTGCTTACTTCCTGCAAAATTATTTTGGCCTGCTTTATCACTTTTTCGCCTGCCTCCGTCGGTACCACAGGTTGCTTGCTTCTGTCGAATATTTTAATGTCCAGTTCTTCCTCAAGTTTATGGATCATCATACTAAGTGTGGGCTGTGTAACAAAACACTTTTCCGCTGCTTTGGCAAAATGCCTGTGGGTATCCACAGCCAATACATAATTCAAATGTTGTATGTTCAACGATATAGTTTTTTTCTATGTGAAGATAAATAATATCAATTTGTTTTATTGTGAGTCGTTTCGCAACTTTGCCTATCCCAACATCATTATGCAAAACCCGGGCTATCTATTTATTGAAACAATGAATAATCATCGCAGGAAGTATCCTATTTCAAACATAACCGGGAATGCAAGCGACGGGTGATAAGAAACACCATCAATAACCTGCCAGTTATGTCGTTTCTTTTGTGCTGACCAAAACCTTGAAGTGGCCGTTGCTAGAGGCCTTGGAGTAGATGTAGAAGTGATTATGAGCGGGTTTGCTCAGAAATCAGTAATTGCGTAGTTAAAAACATTTAGAAAAGGAGCAACTGAAAGGTTGCTTTTTTTATGGCTCCTTGTTTTTAAAAAATTATTTCGGCTTTATTCAAAATTTTAGATACCCTTGAGCGGCATCAACCATCGATGAAAATCCGCAAAAGTTTTATGTACATTCGTTCTCTAATAATCCAAATCAATGAAGGAACGATTTTATTCGCTTGACGTTTTTCGGGGAGCTACCGTTTGTCTTATGATAATGGTAAATAATCCGGGAAGTTGGGAGCATATTTACGCACCACTCGATCATTCTCCCTGGCACGGCGTAACCCCTACTGATCTTGTCTTCCCATTTTTTCTTTTTGCGGTTGGTAACGCGTTGGCTTTTGTAATGCCACGACTCGAAATTTCCGGACCATCCGTGTTCTGGAAAAAAATTATTAAAAGAACGGCTCTTATTTTCTTAATAGGGCTTTTTCTTAACTGGATGCCTTTTGTAAGATGGGATAATGATCACATTGTTTTCAAACAATGGAGCTACATCGATGCTAACGGGCAGCCCGCTGGTGTAAGGATACTTGGTGTTTTACAACGCATAGCGCTGGCCTATTTTTTTGCTTCGATAATTATTTATTTCCTAAAAATCCGGGGTGCGTTTGTTGCAGCCGGCGTTATTCTTTTAGGTTATTGGTTTTTATGTGTTGCAGGTAACCCTGTAGATCCTTTCAGTCTGTCAGGATGGTTTGGAACTAATGTAGACAAAGCCATATTGGGCGATGCGCACATGTATCATGGCGAAATTCGTAATGGCAAACCGGTTGTTTTCGATCCCGAGGGTTTTATGAGTTTATTTGGCTCAATCGTGCAAGTGATCTTTGGCTATTTATGCGGCGATTATGTTATCAAAAAAGGAAAAACTCCGGAGATGGTGAATGGATTATTTGTGGCCGGTTCTGTATTTCTTTTCGCAGGATATGCATGGGATATGGTGTTTCCGCTTAATAAAAAAATATGGACCAGTTCTTATACGGTTTATACTTCCGGGCTCGCCATGGTAATTCTTGCAGTGATGATCTATTTAATAGAATTGAAAAATCGAAGAGGATGGTTAAGTAAATTTTTTGATGTTTTTGGAAAAAATCCGCTGTTCATTTTTATGTTGAGCGGCATACTTCCAAGACTACTTGGATTGATAAGAATTGCATCTGGAAATGACGCAACAGGAAAGCCAATTTATCTTTCACCTTTCGGATGGTTTTATGAAAATATATGTAAGCCGATCTTTCCTTCCAATCTTAATAACGGCTCCTTATTTTATGCACTTTGTATGATCACCTTTTACTGGCTTATTGTATGGTGGATGGATAAGAAAAAGATATACGTAAAAGTGTAAATTGAAATTACAAAGTGCGGCCAATAGGATAACATAGGTGGTCCCTCAATAGCCTTGGATCAATAAATCATGTATTCAAAATTTTGATCTTGTACGCTGTCTTAAAAAGAGCCGATTCTCCGGGTTCAAGTGTTGTAACACCCATTCCATTATTGAATGCATCCGGCGTTCCGCTTAGGTTTTCTATCGCTATAGTCCTGCGATGTGGCGGGGTATAAATCTGCAAATATGGGTAAGATTGATCGGGGTGAATCTCAACTTCTATCCCTGCATCAGGATTTCGAAGTACGCACAGTGGCTGGCAATCTCCCATTGCCAATCTGAAACAATTATCAAGAAATGTTGAACCGATTTTTTTTAAAGAATTAAAATCATGGTAAGGTATTATGTTCTTTGTGGGGAGCAATTCCTCATCAAACTCTACAAGTTCTTTTGATTGAAATTCCAATTGCAAATTATCAATAGGATCCCCTAAAGAAAAATAAGGATGCCACCCATCCTGCATGGGAATTAATCCTGCATCTTTATTAATACACTCTGTAGTAACGCTAAGTTTATTGTCTTTTTCAAGTTGCCAGGTTACGACGCAATCATAGTTGAAAGGATACCCTGCATCTTCAGCTTTGTATTCATATTTCATGGTTACAGAAGCATGCAATTCATTTGAAGTCTCTCCGGTAATGTTAAAATCTTTATCATACAAAATTCCATGTATTGCGCTTTCACCCATGTAATATTTTTCAATCTTGTAATCCCTTTCCCCAAAATGATAGGTGCCTTTGTTAAGACGACATACGAATGGAGACAATTTACTTCCCCTAAATCCTTTAGCCGTAACATTTTCTTTAAAATCCTCTGCACTTGCATAGCTCTCTACCACATTCAAAAATTTGCCTTTATTATCAGCGGCGAATGCGTGAAGAATGGCGCCACACGAAGGAATGATCTCCGCATATGTTTTGATGTATCGTCGCGGAGAATAATTTTTTTAAATCCGTTCTCTTCTTTTTTCTGAATTGAAAACATAGAAGTTCAATTTACATAATCTAGCATTAATTTGTTTCTAAAATTTTCATAACGACTTTTTCTTCTGGTGTAAGCTCATGTTTTTTTCCATTCTTTTCTATATTGTCTAATTCAGCAATGTACTTTTCCAGTTTTTTATTTTCATAAAGTGAAAGTATTTGAGGATGCACATAATATTTTTTACAAACCGTTCTTGTATTTCCCAATTGTTCTGACACAATATCCAGCGCTTCTACAATTCGTCTTTTTGTTTCTGCTTGTGTATCGCAACATCCAATCGACTTTAATGCGAGAAAAGCCTGCACCGTTCCTGCCCATGTTCTGAAGTCTTTTGCAGTAAAATCAGCGCCGCTTATTTCCCTTATATAATTATTTACAAGACCCGAATCAATAGAATGCCTGTCTCCCGTCTTCATCGTAAAATTGAAAAAGCTCCTTTCCCGGCACATCTCTGCATTTTTTTACGATAGCAGCAAGTTTTTTATTTTTTAAACTTATTTTATGAGAAACTCCTTTCTTACCCACAAAAGCAAACTCCACTGAATTTCCATTGAACTTTACATGCTTGTCCTTTAAAGTTGTAAGACCAAACGAACCGTATTCCTTTTCATAATAACTATTTCCAACCCTAATGCTTGTACGCTCCATCAAAGACACTACTGCAGCAAGCACTTTGTTGAGCGGCAACCCCGGCAACCTTAAATCCTTTTCCAATTGAAGTCTGATAGATGGAAGGGCATTTCCAAAATCAATAAGTCGATAATATTTAGTGTGATTGCGTAGTGAATTCCAGTGAGGGTGGTATTTGTATTGCTTCCTGTTTTTCACATCATACCCCGTTACCTGGAGATGGCCGTTTTCTTTTTTACAGATCCAAACTTTAGTCCACGCCGGAGGAATTACCAGGTGCTTAATGCGAAGCAGTTCTTCATCGTCTTTAATCTTTTTACCTTTAAAGTAATAATCAAACGTATCCCGTTTCTTCTTTCTTTCAATACCTGGTTCTTTATCGGTGACATACACAAGATTAGCAGCTCTTGCGGTTTTTTCCTCGTCTTTCAGAATACTTTTTAATTTCCTTTTAGAAACTTTCGGAACATTTTTTAAAGCAACAGTCATATAATTTTTTTCTTTTAATGTTAATCTAAAGGCCTGCGATGGGTTTAAATTTTTCTATATGTTTTTGAGTTTAGATCAATCAGAAATAAATAATGGCTTTTGAGTAAAATATTCTACAAATGTTCCATAAAAAAGGCAGGCTATAGCCTGCCACAGTAAACGATTAATAAGTATGCTATTCATCTGTTTCTTTAGATGTAAGAAATTTTTGGTCTCCACCGGAATTTTTTACAACTTTTTCATCATCATTTATGTGCGCATTATTCTTATGTTTCTTACCGCCTTTTGCGGCCAAATGCAGTTGTGTATCTGTTCCGGCTGATGGACGGCCTGTACTACGACTATCACGGGTTTCTGCACCCAGGTCTTCGCTTCCCTCAGTTGGTTGCGATATTCTTTTTGTATCTGCCATAATAAATAATTTTAATTACTAATATTTTTTATAGTGAAAATTATATGCCAATAATGTTTCGGTTAGTACAATAAAAAAATTTCCGGATGATTGATACTATTTTTACAGATGAACTACCTGGCACATGCATACCTCTCTTTTAATGAGCCTGAAATTCTAACCGGCAATATGATAAGCGATTTTGTAAAAGGGAAAACAAAATATAATTACCCGGATGGAATTCAGAAAGGAATTCAGCTTCACAGAGCTATTGACAACTACACGGACTTTCACCCGGCAACTGCAAAGGCAAAAAATCTTTTAAGAAAACAATATCGTTTATATGCGGGCGCATTTGTAGATGTGATTTATGATCATTTTCTCGCCCGTGATGCAAATCAATTTATTGAATACGGAAATCTTGAAAAATTTTCTATAAAGATTTATGATACACTCGGTAACCATTTTGATGTAATGCCAGAGGGGTTCCAAATGATGTTTCCGCACATGAAAACCCACAACTGGCTGTACAATTACAGGCTAAGAGAAGGTATTCAAAAAAGTTTCGCCGGGCTTGCCCGGCGTGCCGCTTATCTTTCAGAATCTGAAGTGGCTTTTGAAATTTTCAATGACCGTTATGAAGAATTTAAAAGCCACTATGAAGAATTTTTCCCAGACGTAAAAAAATTCGCACGTGACAACTTAAGCAACCTTTTGGCTAATTAATTCCATCTATATTTGTAAATTATGAAAATTATGAAAAAAATAATTGCGCTTCTTCTTGTTATCTCGACGCTACATGTTTCCGCTCAAATGAATACATCCCCTTTACCTCCGCTTGATAAGTCTCCAATGGATATGAGCTATTACCCCAATAATTATCCAATTCTTAAAATACAGGATAAAGTAACAGAACCTTTGATTATGCGAGTGATTTACAGCAGGCCACAGCTCAATGGCCGTAGGGTATTTGGCGAGTTGCAGGAGTATGGACAAGTGTGGAGATTGGGCGCAAATGAAGCCACAGAAATTGAATTCTATAAAGAGGTAAAAATTAATGGTAAAAAAATAAAGAAGGGACGTTACACATTGTATGCAATTCCCTTTGCAGATAAATGGACCCTTATCCTTAATAAAGAAACAGATGTTTGGGGAAGCTTTAAGTATGATTCATCAAAGGATGTATTGCGGGTAGACTTGCCTACATCTAAATATCAAAACACAGAAGCAATGACAATCGTGTTTGATAAAACAACAAAGGGCGCAGATATGGATGTATTTTGGGATGACGTAAAAGTTTCTTTGCCTATTGAATTCTAACTTTTTTGTAAAAAAATCATTTCTGTTCCTTACCTTTTTAATTTTTTTTTAATTCCTAATTACCGAATCCGGTTTAGGGGATCATCAGTACAAAATCAAAAATCATTTGAAACTCGCAACTAAATTAATTCACGCCGGAGTAGAACCGGATCCGTCCACGGGCGCTATCATGACGCCCATTTATCAAACTTCTACTTATGTGCAGGAGAGCCCTGGAAACCACAAGGGATATGAATATGCAAGAACTCAAAATCCTACAAGAGATGCATTACAAAATGCATTGGCTGCAATTGAAAATGGTAAATTCGGTTTGTGTTTTGCAAGCGGTTCTGCGGCTACCGACGCCGTTATAAAACTGTTAAATCCCGGCGATGAAGTAATTGCAGCTAACGATATGTATGGCGGTACCTACCGGATGTTTACTAAAATTTTTGAAAAGTATGGAGTGAAGTTTCATTTCATAAACATGCAGGAAGCCACCGAGGTTAAAAAGTATATTAACAAAAATACCAAGCTCATCTGGACGGAAACACCCACCAACCCGATGATGAACATTACCGATATTGAAGCCGTGGCTGCTATTGCGAAGGAACATAAAATTCTTGTGTGTGTCGATAATACATTTGCGTCTCCTTATTTACAAAATCCGCTGAACCAGGGTGCTGATATTGTTTTACATTCAGCCACAAAATATTTAGGTGGCCACAGTGATGTTGTTCACGGATGTTTAATCATGAACGATGAAGCGCTTAATGAGAGGCTTAAGTTTATACAAAATAGTACCGGGGCTGTTCCCGGGCCCCAGGATTGCTTTTTAGTTTTACGTGGCTTGAAAACGCTACATGTGCGCATGCAAAGGCACTGCGAGAATGGAGAAAAAATCGCGATGTGGCTTAAGCAAAATCCAAAAGTTGATAAAGCAATATGGTGTGGTTTTGAAGATCACCCTAATCATGCAATTGCCAAAAAACAAATGCGGGGCTTTGGAGGAATGATGAGTTTCACATTAAAGGATGATAGCATTGAAGCTGCTAATAAAGTTCTTTCATCCACAAAACTTTTTTCATTGGCAGAGAGCCTTGGCGGTGTTGAAAGTCTTATAGGCCATCCTGCGAGCATGACCCACGCAAGCATACCACGCGAGGAAAGACTAAAGACCGGCCTCGTGGATTCATTAATAAGATTGAGTGTTGGGATAGAAGATGCTGATGATTTGATTGATGATTTGAACCAGGCAATCGGCTAAGATAATCGTCAGACCGAGACCATCCGATTAAACATAAGGACGAAATACCTCCAGGCAAATTAAGATTAGTGACGAATAAGATTATAAGAAGCGATCTCAAAACATTTCTTGACGAAAAAGTAATTCAGTTCAATAACCCATCCTTCATCAAAGACGATCCTGTAAGCATTCCACATCTATTTTCAAAAAAACAAGACATAGAAATCGCAGGTTTTTTTGCCGCTACATTTGCCTGGGGTATCCGGAAAACTATAATCAACAAATGCAAAGCGCTTTTGAAATTAATGGACAATGCGCCATACGATTTTTGTATTAACCACACAGATGATGATCTTAAAAAATTAATTGGCTTTTGTCATCGCACTTTTAATGATACGGATTTGCTTTATTTTATTTCCTTTTTTAAATTTCATTATTCAAAGAATAAAAGCCTTGAAAATGCATTTTTTAATAAACATACCTTGTCCTCTAATAATAAAGTAGAAGCAGCTTTGAATTATTTTTATGCATATTTTTTTTCGCTGGAGCATGTGCCTTCAAGAACAAGAAAGCATATTGCAATGCCCGGCAAAAGTTCAGGTTGTAAAAGATTAAATATGTACTTGCGCTGGATGGTGCGCAATGATGAAAAGGGAGTCGATTTTGGAATCTGGAAAAAAATATCACCATCAGATTTAATTTGTCCTGTAGACCTGCACGTAGCCAGGGTAGCGAAGAGATTTAATTTACTAAAAAGAGAACACGTTGATTGGCAGGCAGCCGTTGACCTAACTAGTGCACTTAAAATCTTTGACAGCGATGATCCCGTTAAATACGATTTTGCTTTATTCGGATTGGGAGTATTAGAAAAATATTAAACATGGAATCTTCAAATGATACATCGCTTACATATAAAATTTTTTCATTAGCAGAAAATATTGATCAAACTAATAATGGAGAAATTAAGGAAAAATTAATTGTACTTATCAATGAACTTATTAATAACGATTTTCCTTCCCTTGTCCAATTACTTTATCGCATAGATGTCGACGAAAATAAACTAAAACAAAATTTGAAACATCATGAAGGTGCAGACTCTGCATCGCTAATTGCAGAGATGATCATAAAGAGACAATTGCAAAAGCTAAAAACAGGGAATGAATCTTCAGGAACCCAAAACCAATCGGACGAAGAAAGTTGGTAAACAGATAATCTTGCGATTTGCAACCAACTAAATTATTATGTGTTTGCCAAATCAAAACATAATCTTTCTCACCGCTTCTGCATCTTCTTTTTCTTTTTTCAAATCAAACCCTGTCCCAAATATTCTATCCCAAAAATGGGTGCTCACACCAAATCCATGATCATCACTCTTATAATGATGCAGGTGATGGTTTCTCCAAATAGGTTTCATCCATTTAAACGGTGGATGCCATGCATGAATAGCATAGTGCATACTTCCATAAATAAGATAGCCTAATAGAAATCCGGGAAAGAAAATAAACACATAGTTTGCCATAAGCCCATACATAAGCAGGAAAATCACCGAAGAAATAATGAGGCTTGGCACAGGAGGCATAAACAAGCGTTGGCGATCCCTGGGAAATTCATGGTGGTTGCCATGCAATACGTAACTAATTTTTTGGGCTCGGGGGTTTTCACTCACCAAATGAAAAACAAAACGGTGCATTATATATTCGAAAAAAGTCCAGGAAAACAACCCAAGCAAAAACACAAAAATTATGAGCAATGGCGGGAAGCCGAGGATGGAATTTGAGTAATAGAGTAAGTAGATAATAACCGGCAAATACATGCCCCAAATTACCAGGGGATGTGTTTTCGTGAGATATTCCAGGTACTGGTTTCTGAATAGTTGAGCCTGGCCTTTGTTGTGTATCTTTTCAAATTTCATAATCACTACCTCCTATATGCAAAATTAAAAAATTTATAAAAAAGACAGATTCAATACCATAAAAAAAATTTAGACTCAAAGCCAGCTACCGATACATTATTACTTAAGCAAATAAATTTAACTTGCGGCTTCACTGAAAATTTTTATTGATGAAATTAGTTTCTTATTTAAAAGAAGACCATGCACAACTTGCTTTCCTTGTTGATGGAATGTTATACGATAGTGACAGGCTCCATCCTGATTTACCTGTGACGATGACGATGTTTTTGAATTTTTGGGAAGATATTTTTCCATTAGCACACTCAATCAATCGCGGGCTTGTTGAAGGAAATAAAAGATTTACGGGAATTTCAATAGACGATGTGAAACTTCTTGCTCCCGTTCCCCATCCCACCAGTTGCAGGGACGCATATGCATTCAGGCAGCACGTCGCCTCAGCAAGGCGCAACAGGAAAGCTGAGATGATACCCGAGTATGACCAGTTTCCCATTTTTTATTTTACCAATCATAACAGTATACAAGGGCCCGGAGAAATAATATGTATGCCTGATCATTTGCAAAAACTTGATTTCGAATTGGAAGCAGCGATTGTCATTTGTAAGCCCGGCAAAAATATAAAAGCAGAAGAAGCAGACGAATATATTGGCGGATATATGATTATGAATGATGTGAGCGCACGTGGTTTGCAAATGGAGGAAATGAAGCTGAATCTTGGTCCTGCAAAAGGAAAGGATTTCTCCACCGTGATTGGCCCTATGCTTGTAACACCTGACGAACTTGAAGAGTATATAATTGATCCAAAGGAAAATCATACAGGCAATGCTTATAAACTGGGAATGAAATGTTGGGTAAATGGCACGCAGGTAAGCGAGGGAAATCTTGGAGATATGGATTGGACATTTGCAGAGATCATTGAACGGGCCAGCTACGGCGTACAACTATTTCCCGGAGATGTAATAGGAAGTGGAACTGTAGGCACCGGCTGCTTTCTTGAGCTCAATGGAACAGGAAAATTAAATGATCCCAATTATGAAGAACAATGGTTGAAGGAAGGCGATGAAGTAGAAATGGAAATTGAAGGCCTGGGTAAATTAAAGAATACTATTGCAAAAGATGAAAGTGATTTCTCTATACTTGCCTTGAAAAAGAATCTTTGATATGTATAAAACGCTTTTATTAAAAGATCTTAAAACTGCCGAGATATCAAATTTTTTACATTACGCGATAGCTCCGCGGCCTATTTGCTTTGCAAGCACCGTGGATGCCAATGGTAATGTAAATCTTAGTCCTTTTAGCTTTTTTAATTTATTCAGCACCAATCCTCCCGTCATTATTTTTTCACCGTCAAGAAGAGCCAGGGATAATACCACAAAACATACTTTACAAAATATCCTGGAAGTTCCTGAAGTAGCAGTGAATATTGTAAGCTACGATATGGTACAACAGGTAAGCCTTAGCAGTTGTGAATATCCAAAGGGAACAGATGAGTTTACAAAAGCAGGATTTACAAAGGAACCTTCACAGCTTATAAAACCACCAAGGGTAAAGGAAAGCCCGGTGCAAATGGAGTGCAAAGTGATCGAAGTAAAATCTTTAGGTGACCAGGGCGGAGCCGGAAATCTTGTGATCGCTGAAATTCTTATGATCCATATTCATGAAAATATTCTTGATGAGGCTGGGAAAATAGACCAACGCAAACTCGACCTGGCCGCCCGTCTTGGTGGCAATTGGTATGCCCGGGTGAATGCTGCCAATATTTTTGAAGTAAAAAAACCAAATACTGAATTAGGAATTGGGATCGACAACCTTCCTGCATCTATAAAAAACAGTAATATCTTAACCGGTAATCAATTGGGCCAGCTTGCCAATGTAAATGAGCTGCCGCCTGTTAACCCCGCTTTTGAAGATGATAAATTGAAGAATATTTTTCAATATTATTCTATAGAACCTGAAGAAATGGAAAAGGAATTGCACTTATATGCAGGCGTCCTGTTAGATGAAGGAAAAGTTAATGAAGCCTGGCAGGTGTTATTGGCTTTGGCCTAAAAATATAATATCTTTATAATCATGAGTGCCGTAAAGCTTTTACCATATTATACTTACGAAGATTATTGCAACTGGGAAGGCAGATGGGAATTGATTGACGGAATTCCTTTTGCAATGAGCCCTGCCCCAACTTTAAGGCATCAATGGCTCGCTGCAAACATCATTTCAGAATTAAGAAATGCAGTCAAAAAATCTAAATGCAAGCATTGTAAGGTCTATGATTTTATAGATGTAAAAATCAAAGAAGATACAATTTTACAACCTGACTGTTCAATTATATGCAAACCAACTAATAAAAAATTCCTTGATTTCCCATCTGCCTTAGTCGTTGAAATATTGTCTCCGGCAACAGCTTTAAAAGACAGGCATACAAAATTTTCGCTCTATGAGAATTTTGGAATTAAATACTATCTAATGGTAGATGAACAGAACGAAGAAGTAGAAATATATTTGTTGGAAAATTCAAAGTACGTTCTTCAAAAAAATCCTTCAGATATTCCATTTATTTTTTTCCTGGACAATGATTGTGAAATAGACGTTCTCCTAAAAAATATATGGGAGTAACATTCTTTTAACTTTTCCTAACAATCAGTCCAACTGTTCCGTTTGTACCTTGCTGCAATTAATTATGAAAATTTATTTTCTCCTTTTACTCCTTTTACCCGGAACAATTTTCTGCCAATCAACTTACCAATATAAAAATCTTGCGCTTGAAGGTGGCGGTGTTCGCGGACTCGCTTATGCGGGGGCGATTGAAGTTCTTGAACAAAAAAATATTATTAAAAATATTGAACGGGTTGCCGGTTCTTCCGCCGGTGCTATTGCAGGCTTAATGATTTCACTCGGCTACAACTCGGTGGAGATTGACTCCATTCTACAGAATTTGAAAATTCAGCAATTCAACGACGGGAAGGATATTGTTGGGAAAATTATCAGGATAAGAAAAGAATATGGACTCTTTAAAGGAAACAGTTTCGAAAAATGGATTGGGAAATTGATAGCATATAAAACCGGCGATTCCAATATCACCTTTTATGAACTTCACAGAAGGCACCTGATAGACAATACCTTTAAAGATTTCTATTGTACGGGTACAAATATTTCGCGGCAGCAACTTGAAATTTTCTCCTGGGAAACATGGCCAAAAATGCAATTGAAGACTGCCGTGCATATCAGCAGTTGTATTCCATTTTATTTTAAGCCCGTTGCAATTGATAGCATTGGAAATGAAATATATGCTAAAAAAGCTGACTCAAAATATGACCTGTATGTGGACGGTGGAATGCTTTGCAATTTCCCCATAAATATGTTTGACAGTTGCGCAGCCGGTCACAGCCCGCTTGTGAGTGAGGATGTACACTATAACTATGAAACGCTTGGGCTAAAGCTGGAAAGAGAAAAACAAATAGAAGAATTTGACGAGAATAAAACTGCAATTGCACCCTACCAAATTAGAAATATGAAGGATTATACCAGCGCCGTTATGAATCTTATGATGGAAAAAATTAACCGTAATTCCGCGGATTTAAGTAATGAAAAAGGGCGTACCATTTATATTAGCTACGGCGAAATTTCAGGCAGAATAAGAAAAATGTCATCCGAAGAAAAAAAGTTGCTTCATGATAACGGCGTTGCTGCAGCTAATCAATTTTTTAATTCGGCCACAGCAACCTATTAACAAGATTAGCACTTTGTTTGTCTCCATTTCAAAAGTTACCTTTGCCAAAAAACAAATACTGTTTGTCATTTTTTGACAAACTTTTTTATTTAATATTATGAGTACGCAACATTTATCCGAGCAGGAAATTATAAGGAGAGGCAAATTAAAAGAACTCACAGCCATGGGCATTGATGCCTATCCTGCAGCTCTATTCCCGGTGAACACGACATCATCCTTTATCAAAAAAAATTACAAAGGAGAAGAGAATAAAAGTGAATTTACCGACGTATGCCTGGCCGGAAGAATACTCAGCATCCGTGATATGGGTAAGGCTTCTTTTGCTGTGTTGCAGGACGGCACCGGCAAAATTCAAATCTATGTACGCAAAGATGATATTGCTACCGGTGAAGATAAAACGCTGTATGATACTGTCTGGAAAAAGCTGCTCGACATTGGTGATATAATTGGTGTGAAAGGGTTTGTATTTACTACCAAGACAGGAGAAACTTCCATTCATGTATCATCATTAACTATTCTTTCGAAGTCGCTGCGCCCTTTACCGATAGTAAAGGAAAAAGATGGCGAAACTTTTGACGAAGTAACCGATGCGGAGTTCCGCTATCGCCAGCGCTACGCAGATCTTATTGTAAACCCGCATGTGAAGGAGACTTTTGTAAAGCGTACAAAGATGATGAATGCTATGCGTGACTTTCTCAACGAACGAGGTGCGCTTGAAGTGGACACACCTGTGTTACAAAATATTCCCGGGGGCGCGGCGGCGAAGCCCTTCGTAACGCATCACAATGCGCTGGACGTTCCGTTTTATTTGCGTATTGCTAATGAACTTTTTTTGAAAAGATTGATCGTTGGCGGTTTTGAATGGGTATATGAATTCAGCCGCAATTTTAGAAACGAAGGAATGGATCGCACGCATAATCCCGAGTTTACTGTTCTTGAATTTTATGTGGCTTATAAGGATTATTTATGGATGATGGAAACCACTGAGCAGTTGCTTGAAAAAACAGCCATTGCAGTAAACGGAAGTTCGATAGTTCAATCGGGTGATAAAGAAATTGATTTTAAAGCGCCATACAAAAGGATAACCATGTATGATGCGATTAAAGAATATACGGGCTTTGATATAGCTAATAAAGATGAAGAGGGATTGAGAGAAATTTGCATGCAGTTGGGCATCCACGCAGACAAAACTATGGGTAAGGGAAAATTGGTAGATGAGATATTTTCTGAAAAATGCGAGCACCATTTTATTCAGCCAACTTTCATAATTGATTACCCGGTGGAGATGAGTCCTCTTACAAAAAAGCATCGCAGTAAGTCCGGCCTGGTTGAGCGCTTCGAATTAATTGTAAATGGTAAAGAGATCGCTAACGCGTACAGCGAATTAAACGATCCGTTGGAGCAAAGGGAGCGTTTTGAGGAGCAGGCTAAGCTTATGGAGCGTGGCGATGATGAGGCTATGTTCATCGATCATGATTTTTTACGTGCCCTTGAATACGGAATGCCGCCTACAAGTGGTATTGGCTTCGGCATCGACAGGATTTGTATGCTGCTCACCAATCAATCATCGATACAGGATGTGTTATTGTTTCCTCAAATGAGGCCGGAGAAAGGAAATGAAGAAAGAAACGAAGAAAAGAAATAATGAACTCAGTCTATACTACTTCCTGCTCTTCAAATTGCATTTTATGTAATTTATAATAGTGGCCTTTCTGCTGAAGTAATTGATTGTGCGTTCCCATTTCAATTATTTCACCACGATCAAGAACTATAATTTTATTTGCTTTGCGAATAGTAGAAAGACGGTGGGCAATTACAATAGAGGTTCTTCCCTTAATTAAAGTATCAATCGCATGCTGAATAAGCAATTCGCTCTCGCTATCTATTGAAGATGTTGCTTCATCGAGAATAAGTATGGAAGGATTGTATAATATCGCCCTGATAAAAGACAACAATTGTCGTTGACCGAGAGATAGCGTGGCGCCTCGTTCCATCACATTGAAATCGTAACCACCTGGCAACTGCATTATAAAATCATGCACTCCAATAATTTTTGCTGCATCAATTACCTGTTCCTTTTTAATAGACTTTATTTCGCAGCGTAACGTTATCGTACACTGAGCCACTGAATAAAAAAACATCCTGGAGAACAACAGCTATCCTGCTTCTTAAAAACGATACATCGTAAGCCTCGATATTTTTATCGTCCACTTTTATTTCACCTTTTCTTATGTGATATAGACGGTTGAGTAAACTGATAATTGAAGTTTTTCCGCTCCCCGTATGGCCCACAATAGCAAGGGTTTCTCCAGGATCTATTTCAAAAGAAATATTTTTCAAAACATATTCCTCGTCATTATAGGCAAACCACACTTTATCAAATTCAACCTTGCCATTTACATGACCATGGGTAATCCCTTCATGCGTTTCCGGAGTTACATCAGTATTTTCTAAAACTTTAAATACCCGTTCGCTTGCGACCATACCCATTTGCAATACATTAAATTTATCCGCGATTACTCTCAATGGCCTGAACAACAAATTGAGGTACATGATAAATGAAATGATCACACCGGCGTTAAAGGCGTTATTGGCGCCCCACCAAACCAATAATCCGGTTGAAAACGCCAACACAATTTCTACTACCGGAAAAAAAACGGAATACGCTAAGATTGCTCTGATGTTGGCATTACGATGTTGCTTATTTATTTCTTTGAATTTTTTGAACTCTTTATCTTCTACCGCGAAAGCCTGTACCACACCCATTCCTGTAATGTGTTCCTGCACAAATGCATTAAGCGCCGCAACAGCGTTACGCACTTTAATAAACGACTTATTTACAGTTTCTTTAAAAAAATAAGTAGCAATGATGAGAATAGGAAAAGGTGCGAGGCTTATTAATGATAAACGCCAGTCGACAAAAAACATGAAAAGCAAGATGGATATTATAGACAACAGGTCAGAGATAATAGGAATAAGTCCGTCAGAAAAAATATCATTCACTGATTCAATATCATTGATTGTACGTGTAGTTAAAGTACCAATGGGCGTCTTATCAAATTGTGTAAGATTATAATTAAGAATCTTTTTATAGACTGTTACGCGAAGGTCTTTTACCACAGTTTGGCCTAACCATGAGGTTAAAAAACCAAAATAAAACCGCAGCCCGGTTTCAAGCAACAGCATGCCTATCTGGATAACAGTTATGAGAATAAGCCAGTACGTATCCTTGTCTTTGATAAAATTATTAACCGTGTATTGAATAAGATAAGGCCTCAGCGGGGAAAGTATCGCCAAGGCAATGGAGAGAAATATTGAAATGTAAAACTTCGATTTATAGGGAGCGGCAAAAGCAAAAACTTTACGCAGTAAACTAAAGTCAAGCAATTTCTTGCGCATCTTCTTTTCGGGCATCGGGCAAAATTAATGGAAAAAACTCACGTCAACTCGCTGTTCAAGGGAGATAAGTCTATGGAGCAGAATCATCTTGAATAGATTCAAAGCTTCTACCGGTTGGTAGCCGACCTCAAAGTTCACTACTCCGGAGGTTCGCCACCGCGACTGTACGCCTTGATAAATAAAGCTCCCAGGTTTTTTTGTGGTGGGATATAATCCTCAAAAGTTTCCCTTATTTCCCTTGAGGTTTTGCTAAAGGTATTTTCCAGGCCGCTCCACATCTCCCGCCAGTCAATATTATTTCCACTTCGTAGTGTATTGTCCAGGGCCTCAATTATAGGCTTGTTCACATTTTTCGCACCTGTTTGTTTGGTAGAAATAATATGGGCTTCAGGAGCATAAGTAAGAATACTATCTAAATTTTTGTAACCACCGCAGGAGCCTAGCATGATTATCTTTGCATTTTCTGAAAGTTGCTGAATGGTATATTGAAGATGATAGCTATGACCTCTATGTATTACTATTGAAGGCTTTAACCCAAGGTTGTCCATATAATTAATTAGATCTTCCTGGGCTTTTGCATCTTTATCAGTTTGATTATCCAATGGGAGATTGGCAAATATCCATATTGGTTTGCCTTTTATTGATTTAATTTCAATCCATTCTTTTTTGACAGTTGTTTGCCACTCGCTTCGTGGAAATGAAGTAAGGTAGCTGCTATAAGACTCCTTTCCATCTTTATCTCCATAAAAAAATACCTGTTCAATGATGCGGCCCGAATCGTCGGCAAGATAATTATAACTAACAGTGTAAACAGGAGGGATACCCAATTCTTTTGATAAGTCAACTCCATTTTTATCGTCTGCAGAGAGAAAGATCATTTTCAAAAGATTATAAATCTTGCGGCCTCGTTCGTTGTTGTCTTTAATGCATCTCTGCTCATTGTTTTTAACATTTTCCAGCATGGATTTTTGAAGGCCAGGATCCGTGATACTGCCATACGAATCCGCAACATCCACCGCATCTTCAAGTGTGCCGGTCTTTTCAAGATTTGCCACAAATGCCTGCATTAATTTTTCTGAATTTTCAGGCATCGTTTTTAAGAAAACATCAAGCTTATTGTAACCGGCAGCCATTTTGATAAACTTTTTAAAATGGTCGAAGTTTACTGACATTAATAACGAATCGCCGCGGGGAACTGCTCCCATCTTTTGAACCATACGATCAAAAGAATATTTATAGCTGGAAGTATAAATATCATTTTCTCCAAATACGATCATATAGTAAAGATCAATTGCATTCAACGGTTCAATTGCCCGGAAACGTATAGCAGGATTGGGATTTTCGTGCAGGTTATTTATGGGGTTAATGAAATGCTGTACCGCTTTTGTTTGGAGCATATCAACAAGTCCGTTAGGCCCGAGCATTGCAACAGCAGTATCGCCCCGCACAAGCCTGCCATAATACTGAATCTCTGTATTTACCAGTAATTTGTAATAGCCAACGCTGTCATAATTTCTATCGGTAGAACCGGCATATTTCGAAATATTTTCAACGGTTTGCTTTCCGCTAATAAGATCATCAAGAAAGGGGAAATAAAACAAAGCCCTATTCAATGTACTTAACTTAACAACTGTTTTGATGCGTGGGTCATCGATTTTTCTAATAAGCCTGCCCTGCCGGCTACTGGTTGCCTGGGCAAAGGAATATAACTGGCTGGGATTATTATTAAATGCATCTATTACAAGGGTATCGGCAAATGGCTCATCAACATAAGGCCCTAAATTAGAAAGAATCTTGTCGGGATAAAGCTTACAAAATTTCCTAAATAAAATGATCTGGCTTTCTTTATAACCTTTATTATCAAGAAATATTTCACTATTAATCATTCCTACTTCATAAGGCACTTTTTGAATAAGCGGTGCCATATTCTCACCATTCAAATTTGCCTCAAGAATTTCATCGAAGTTGTCGACGAGAAGAGGAGCGAGGGAGGGAGAAATTTTATGAGCTTTCCAGTCATCTGTAAAGCTCTTTAGAAGATATTCAACATACCGAAGATACCTTACCTTATCATTATTTGTGGGCAGTCCCTTATTACCCTCGATATCGTTTCGTATCACATTTATTTTCCTGATAATTGCATCGGTCACCTGGAGGTTTACTTCACTATTTGGTGATACTCTTATTAACCCATCAAGGCGCCCATCCACTTTATCAGCCCTTCTTTGTTCATCTTTTATTTTATCGTGAAATACCTGCCTGTTCAAAGGGATATTAGTAGTGTCATCACCAGCCTGTGAAACAAAAGGGAAAATAAAAAATAATATAACTAGGTAAAATTCAGGTCTCATAATTTTCATCTCAATGATAGAAGCAAAAATACTCCAAGAGGTTGCAAATTTACTTTATTGCTTAGTGTGTAAGAGATTATATCAAAATAAAGTGTCCTGTTCAAAGCGGGATTAACCTTTTTTTAAGGAAGGTAAAGGTATAATTATAATTTTTTGAGATTAAAGACATCATAGATTTTATTTGAAAAAAAACGTATTTCAATATTAAAAAATTGTAAACAGCAGCAACGTAATAACTTTTTGCTATAGGTTTGCGCATCATGTCACAGGAAACAAGGCCACGCAAGATATTAATCGCAGATGATGAACCGGATATACTGGAAATTATAAGCTTTAATTTACAAGCAGAAGGCTACGAAGTAATTGCTGCAAAAAACGGAAATGAGGCGATAGAAATGGCTAAAATCCATAACCCAGATCTGATCATCCTCGACGTGATGATGCCGGGAAAGACGGGATTCGAAGTTTGTAAAATTTTGAGAACACTGCCGGCTTTTGAAAACACGCTTATTATTTTTCTCACGGCTCTTAATGACGACAGCACTGAAATTAAAGGGCTGGAAACAGGCGGTGATGATTATATCACGAAACCCATAAGCCCAAAGGTGCTCAACAGCAGGGTAAATGCGTTGTTCAGGAGAATTACAAAGGAAACAGGTAGCGTACTACAAATTGGCGACCTTAAAATTGATCGCGAAAAATATATCGTAACCTCTAATAATGAAGAAATAACGCTCGCCCGCAAAGAATTTGAATTGCTCGCTTTACTTACCTCCAAGCCTTCAAAAGTTTTTTTAAGAAATGAAATACTTCACAAAGTGTGGGGTACAGACGTAATTGTAGGGGACCGCACTATTGATGTTCATATTAGAAAAATAAGGCAAAAACTCGGAGGCGATTGTATCACCACTGTAAAGGGTGTGGGATATAAATTTCAAATGTAGACTTCCACGACCACTCAAGACTAAGGGCTCTAAACTTCTTACAATAACAACCCTCTATTTAGGTTTTGCCCAAATATTATCACAAGATTTTACGTTAAATCCCGGAAGCCTGTTAGTATAATACTAATTTAACAACTCAGTTTTGAACTATTCCTCATTACTATTTACATTTGAAATCAATTAAAAAAATCCTATGAGACAAATTATTACCTCTGCAATTTTCCTGCTAGCTACATTTTCACTTTCCGCACAAAATGATTCCTCCAATAAATTAGGGGGATTATTTAAAAAAGCCACCTCAATACTATCTAAAAATTCCAATTCCGGATCAGGTTTATCAACCACTGAAATTATTTCCGGTTTAAAGGAAGCTTTATCGCTAGGTGCTCAAAAAAGCGGGGACAAACTTTCAGCAACGGACGGCTTCTTTAAAGACGCTGCGGTAAAAATTTTATTACCTGAAGAAGTACAAAACGTAGAGAAGAAATTGAGAATGCTGGGAATGGGCAAGCTTGTTGACAATGCCATCCTTAGCATGAATCGTGGAGCAGAAGATGCGTCGAAGGCTGCTGCGCCTATTTTTCTTGCGGCTATCAAAAAAATGACGGTGACTGATGCTCTTAATATATTGAGAGGAAGCGACACAGCTGCTACCGGCTATTTACGGAGTGCAACAACCCCTGAGCTTGTAACTGCTTTCCGCCCGGTAATTGAAGAATCATTGAAAAAAGTAGATGCTACTAAATACTGGAACGATGTATTTACAGCTTATAATAAATTTTCGTCGAAGCCTGTTGACACTGATATAAATAGCTATGTCACCACTAAAGCACTTAATGGAATATTCTACTATGTGGCCCAGGAAGAAGTGGACATAAGAAAAAATCCTGGTGCAAGGGCCACCGATCTTTTAAAGAAAGTTTTTGGAGGGAAATAGCACATTTTAATCCAAGCCAGGCCGGTTTTACGAATTAAGAGCATCACTTTTACGCCTCCTGTATATAAAGAATCAATTTCTGGTGTTAAATAACTCGTAGCATGAGCAAGTGAGCACCATAGTGTACTTTTGGAAAAAAAGTGCATGCGCATTTCACTGTTTTATATCACTCTTGTTTTCAATTCCCTATCCTCCTTTTCTCAAGGGCTGCAAGGGAACTGGATAGGAAATATCGAATTCAACGGTCAGAATATTCCGATCGTATTTCATTTTTATAAGGACAGCACGGGAAGTTTAAGCGGCAAATGGGACAGCCCGAAACAAAATGTCCGGGGCTTGCCTTTCAGTGAAATTAATGTAGATAAAGATAGTGTGCACCTTGGCATAAAAATGATAAACGGATCTTATGCAGGGAAATTCATTGGGGCAGATTCCATTTCGGGAATGTGGCAACAGGGAGCCGCCCAACTGCCATTGAATTTTTCAAGATCAGCCGAAAACTTTATCGAAGAAGCAAAGGGAAAATTGCTTCCCAACGAAAAGGAAATTGCTATAACAATATCGGATGGAAGCAAACTCTACGGCACGTTATTTTCTAAAAATAATAATCAAAAATTAGCAATTATCATCGCAGGTTCGGGTCCTACGGACAGAGATGGAAATAATATTTTGGGAGTTGAATCGAATTCCTATAAGTTACTTGCCCAGTCCTTAGATTCCGAAAATATTGCAAGTTTCAGGTACGATAAAAGAGGCGTCGGGAAAAGCATTTCCTCCAATGTAAGCGAGGAAAATTTGCTGTTTGAAGATTATATAAATGATGCGGAAAAAATATTTCGTTATCTGCGGGATTCACTTGGCTTTAAAGACATTTATATTCTAGGGCACAGCGAAGGCTCATTAATCGGAATTGCAGCAGCAGAAAAAGTAAAAGTAAAAGGGTTGATTTCTATTGCGGGTGCTGGCAGGCCAATTGATGAAATAATCGAAGAACAAATAAATAACCAGCTCTTACCTGACTCTCTAAAAAAGAAAACTGAAGAAATTTTTGCTTCGCTAAAAGATGGAAAGAAGGTGAATGATGTGCCTGATGTATTAAACAGCATCTTTAGAAAATCTGTTCAGCCTTATATGATGTCTTGGCTAAAATATGACCCAGCCAAAGAAATAAAAAAACTTAAATGCCCCGTTTTAATTTTACAAGGGTCGTGCGATACCCAGACCAAGGTAACTGATGCAGAAAACTTACATCATTCAAATGCCAAAAGCGAAATGGATATTATTCCATTAATGACGCATACCCTAAAAAATGCTGACGAAGGTTGTAAGGATGATAATCGAAAAACTTACACTGATCCTTCATTGCCATTGAATAAGCAATTAGTTAATGACATTGTGGAGTTCATTAAATAAAGAATTTCAAAAATAATTCTACTTACATTCCCCGCAAATGCCCGTTACCACCATTTCTGAACGATTTGGTGTAAACCCTTCAGGCAATTTTACCACAGGAATATTTACATCATCCAGGCAAATTGTTTTCTCGCATTCTCCACAAATAAAATGAACGTGGTTATCATGATGATGCCCGGGAGCACAATCATTTTTACACAATGCATATTTAATGGAATTATCAGTGGTTGGTATAAGGTGTATAATACCCTTTTCAACAAATGTTTGTAAAGTGCGATACACGGTTACGCGGTCAAAAGATTCACCTGTATTTTTCTCGATATCTGCATGTGAGAGAGCTCCGTCAGATAATAGAAAAAGTTCAAGGATCTTTTGCCTGCTTCCGGTAATGCTTAACCTGTTATTTTTTAATATTTGTGTTACTTCCTGTTCCATTTTTAAGAAGGATTATTATTAAAAGGCGAATGATTGAAAGCACCTTTTTCAACCGGCTCCTTTAATAATTTTGAAATGTCTTTTTCGAGCTTATCTAATTCATCAGGTTTTAAACCATCATAAATTCCACGTACCCGCATTTCTTTATCAACCAGTGCAAAAAACTGCGTGTGAATGAAATGATCTTTAATATTTATGCTGTTATTTTTATCATTATCCAGCAAATAACTTACCCTGGCCATTTTGTATAACGAATCTTTTGAACCTGTGACAAAATACCACTTAGCAGGATATTCGGGATTTTTGCCTATCATTTTCTCTTCGTATTTCTTCATAAGTGGCACCGAATCTGTTTCAGGCATAGAGGTGTGCGAAACAATTGCGAAATCACTTTCATTCTTAAATTTATCATACACAGTTTTCATGTTTGCATTCATCTTGGGGCAAATGCCTTTACAGGTAGTAAAAAAATATTCTGTTACGTACACCTTTCCCTCTACATCGTGCTCATTAACGGTATTGCCATTTTGCCCCGTAAATGAAAAATCCTGTACATAATTCAATATGGGCAATTTTGATTTGTAATAGTCAGTTCCTGAAAAAAGGAAAAAATAAAAAAAGGTTAGCAACATCACAAAAAACACTGCAAACAGAAGAAGCTTTTTTTTCATTTTAAATTATATCAATTGAGGGTTAAAACGGATTCATCTGCAAAAATAAACGCGGGCGTCCGTTTGAAAATTTATTAATTGTTGCATCGATGTTGCAAATTTACTTATTTTTGCACTCTCTATTTATGAATACAAAAATAAACTGGGATTTTTTTGGGGTAGTAACTTCCATTGCATGTGCGGTGCATTGTGCAATTCTGCCGCTGGTTATAAGCTCCTTCCCCCTATTTGGAATTAATATAATCCACAATGCCCTATTTGAATGGCTGATGATCGCCATCGCCTTTACAATAGGAAGCGTTGCCGTTCTGCATGGATATCGCAGTCACCATAAAAACCTCTTACCCTTCTATTTATTTAGTACAGGATTTGCCTTCCTGGTGATTAAACAGTTTTTTCACAACCAGGAAATCTTCCTTCTTGCTCCTGCCGTTGGCTTCATTCTTTATGCACATTTTTTAAATTATAAATATGCACGCCACAATAATGCCGCTAAGTCCTTAGAGAAGGTAAGTCTTACTTCGGTTTAATCTAAAATTTCATTTACATTGTATCATCAATTTTCTGTAAAATGAAGCAGGGTGTTATTTGTTTTATTGTTGTCATTTCATCTTTCATTTATACTTCGACATTTGCACAATCTGCGGATGAAACGAGTATCAGGGAAATATTAAGCAACCAGGTAGAGGCATGGAATAAAGGCGATATTGACGATTTTATGCAAGGCTATTGGAAAAGTGATTCGCTTTTATTTATTGGAAAGTCCGGTGTGACAAATGGATGGCAAAAAACTCTTGATAATTATAAAAAGAATTATCCTGATACTGCCGCGATGGGTATTCTTAATTTCAACCTGCTGCAGTTGAAACCATTGTCTGCTGAATATTATTTTGTGATTGGCAAATGGCATTTGCAAAGAACTGCGGGCGATCTCGGCGGCCATTTTACATTGCTCTTCAAAAAAATAAATGGTGCATGGTTTATAGTTACTGACCACAGCAGTTAAAAGGTAATTAATTATTTCGCAGAACCAGGTTATTAAATATTTATTCTCTCTCAAACGCATTCAAACACTTAACAGGAATTCTATCGGGACCATTTTTTTGACCTGTTTTATGCTTTAAAAAAGGTGGGTTTTTACAAGCATTGTCAACTGTTTAAGCCCTTCGAATTTTGTAATTTTGTGCACGAATAATCTCAATAAAAATTGGCGAATGCCTCAAATTAATAAACTAATATTTTGTTTCCCCGAAAGAACTTTTCACCTCAGCAGGTTTCCGTTATAACATCCATTCCGATAGGTTTCATGGCCGGAATAGCCGTTTATATTTACGGCGTTGGCATTTTGCCTGCAGTTGCTCTATTTATTGCCCTTTCCATAGTGTCCTACATCATCGTTTATTTAATGATAGAACGTTTTGTTTATCGTAAAATAAAAATTATTTACAAACTGATATACCAAACCAAAGCCAGCAAGCGAGAAGAATTTTATTACAAAAATATTCTGCCCCAAAAATCAATTGAAGAAGTAAGCGAGGATGTGGAGAATTGGGCAGTACAGCATAAAGAAGAAATAGAAGTATTGAGAAAAAATGAAATTTTCAGAAAAGAATTTTTACTAAACTTATCCCACGAATTAAAGACACCCATTTTTGCAATACAAGGTTATGTAGATACTTTACTGAACGGTGCGATTGACAATAATGAAGTCAATAAAAAGTTTCTCGGGAATGCTTCAAAAAATGTTGACAGGCTTGTAAATCTCGTTGATGATCTTGATGAAATAACAAAACTCGAAAGTGGCGAGCAATTGTTATACACTCAAAATTTTATTATACAGGATATTATTAAAGAAGTGTGCGAATCACTCTCTATTAAAGCAGACGAAAAGAAAATTAAATGGACAATAAAAAAAGGCTGTGAACTCCCGCTCACGGTTTTTGCAGATAAAGAAAAAATTCGGCAGGTCATAATAAATCTTGTAGACAATGCTATAAAATACGGAAAACAAAACGGTACTATAGAAGGCAGCGCCTATAAAATTGATGGCAAAAAAGTACTCGTTGAAATAAGTGATGACGGGCACGGCATAGCCGAAGAACATTTGCCCCGCATATTTGAAAGATTTTACAGAACGGATCTTGCACGTACGCGAAAAGTGGGCGGCAGTGGCCTGGGTTTATCGATAGCAAAACACATAATGGAAGCCCATAGTGAAACCATTCACGTGAGAAGCAAAACTGATGTAGGCACTACTTTTGGATTTACTTTACCTGTTGCCAGAACCTGACAGTATTTCCCACCTAAATTTTCTGATTCCCAGGTAAATAACCACGTACAAATTTCATTTTGAGAAAGGTATTCTCCAGTAAAAGCTTGCAAACAATGGAAGAAATCACACCAATAATTCCCCCGGCAAGTACATCATCAAGGAAATGTTGTGCAAGATAAATACGGCTGTAACCAACAATAATGGCTCCACAAAGAAAAAGCAGCGAATAGTTTTTATTACTTATATAAAAACTCAATATGGCAGCCAAAGCAAATGCCGATGCTGTATGCCCTGAAGGAAAGGCATGCAAATTATGCAGCGTAACATTGTCGATAAAATAGGGATAGCCGCTGTCTTTTAAAAGAATTGCCGGCCTTGGCTCAACAATATAATATTTCAAAACCTGGGCAATAATACCCGAAAGGGCATAGCTCGCTAAAACCATTAAACCCACTAATCGCTTACGGAATAAAAGAAGCAATAAGCCAAATGCTATGCAAAAAAAACCATCGCCCAGGTAAGTAGCATATATAAAAAACCAGGTTAGAAAATCTGTATGATAAAAGTTAAGAAGATAAAATCCTTCCGGTTTGGTATAGGAAAACAAAATGAACAGTGCTAATAAAATGATTGCAAAAAATCCTAAAAAAAAACTTTTGTTTTGTTGATAGATAGAAAGCAAGAGAAAAAATTTATGTCAGTATTTCCAAAAATAATCAAATGAAAATTGAGATCAGCAATTACCTAAAAGACATAAAAAAACCACCACTCATGAATGAGTGGTGGTACAGCATGAGAAAATCTGTTTTGCTTACGGAAAATTTAAAACTCTTTTATTGAATAAACCAGGGCAAAATAAAGACAACGATATTATCAAACTATTACTGCAAGGTTATAAAATAGTTATTATAGCATTAGTTTATATGTCAGCATTTATCCCGCGCGGAAAAAAAGCCGGCAGTTTTATTATTTCTATTAATTAAAATTTAGTCCAGCCTTTAAACCAGGTATCAGCGGGGCCTACAGCACCACGATAGCTCACATTTTCAAGCAGGCTAACTTTGGGATTTGAAAAAGCCGCTCCGCTTAGAGCCGGTGAGCCGGCTTGTGGTGTAAAATCAGGATTTGCATAATCGTAAGGAGCAGTAAGTTTAACATCATCATTCGTTGTTAAAATATCGTTTCCAAAAGCTGATGTATTGAACCAGTCAATAATTGTCTGATCTGTTGCACCCGTTGGAGAAGTACTACTGGCAGCATACTTTATTGGTGTATTACAGCCACCTATAATTGAATTTTGTATAAATAAAGTTCCGGGTATATTGAGATCAGTAGGTGTTCCCTTAGATGCATCGATCAATAAACCTGTTGGCCATCCCATGATGATTGAGTTAAAAAGAGACTCAGAACTGTTACGGCGAATCTGAGCGCCTGCAAGGAAAAGACTATTCCCTAAATTAGTTAATGTCTGGCGTGGGCCGATAACTGTCATATTGCTGAATACTGCCTTTGTTTGCGGAAGTAAGGTGCTTCCATTAGCGTCATTGTCACTTTCGAAAGCTTCTGATTTTGAAATATCAGCAACGGAAGAATCTCTCAAACATATTCCAAATTGAACAGTACCTGAAAAGCCATTATCGGTATCAAAATCATCATCTAAAGTTCTGAAGGAAATAAGATGCTTACAATTTACTGTGCCGCCAAACCATTCGAAAGAATCATCATTGGCATAAGAAACCTGCACATAATCTATAACTGTTCCGCTACCAACACCACCGAATGTTAAACCATTAATTTCTTTGTCGGGAAGAAATGCATACCCGGCATATTCAATACGAACATACCTTAAGATGCCGCTATTATCAGCAGGATTTTGATTTTGCGTAATTGGCGTACCGTAAAGTCCAAGGCCATCGCTATTGTTAACGCCACCTTCAATTTCACCAATACCTTGTACACCATTAAACGAAGAATTAGTAGGAGCATTTCCTAGTAAAATAAGACCAGACCAGTCGCCACGTTGGGGGTTAGCCGCTTCAGATGTAAAAACAATTGGCTTGTCGGGAGTTCCGTCTGCAATAATTTTAGAACTACGGGTTATGATAAGGCCACCTTGCTTATTTAATTCGCCTACAATTTTAGTACCGGGCTCTATAGTAAGTATCGCACCATTAGTAACGTATACAAGACCACGAAGTTTATACACCACATTTGCCTTAAGGGTTCTGTTTGCTGAAATTCTACCCTCAAGAATAGGATTGTCAGAAGTGCTACTGCCCGTAGTATCTATTACAGTGATAGTACCGCCATCCACTTCAATTTTTCGGCAACCTGTTGAAATCAAGCCAACAAGTGCAGCCAAATAAAATAACTTTTTCATACTGTGTTTTTAATTTTAATTTTTCGTTTTATTTAATGTTGTAAGAAAATGAAATGCCGACGGTTGACCCATACTTTCGCTTTATCGCAAGTGCATCTTTATTCTTATCGTATTTCCTGTCGTTGTTTATATCGAGGTAGTAAATACTTGCCTTGTTTAAGAGATCAGAGATATTAAGCTTGATCTCCCCTTCTTTCTTAAGGATTTTCTTCGCGATCTGGAAATCAAACAAAGGCCTGTGCTGTTCGGTAACAGGAGGAAAATCATTACCGCCAACATAAAAAATCCTGTCGCCAATTTGATTAAATAAGAGCGTGGTATTTATGCCCAGCTTTTCAATATCATATTGGAGAGAAGCATTTACAACATAAGGGCTTTGCCCCTGCATTGGCCGATTAAGATTGCTACTGTTTCTTGTTACACGGTTATATATGTAAGAGATGTTGGTCTGGAAAGTGAAGTTTTTTAACGCATCGGTAAAATCCAGCTTCTTTCTGATCTCTAACTCGCCACCAAAACTGTAAGCCTTATCTGCATTTAAATAATTAAAAGTACTGGAGCTTCCGGCGCCACTTTGATTAAAGAAAAGCTCGATCGGGTTTTTAAAATACTTATAGAAAGCACCTATTGTGAACAATTCGCCTGCTCTTGGATATACTTCATACCTGATATCAAGGTTGGTTACCTTGGTTCTTTCAAGAGTTCTATTGCCGCTTACAGTAGCACTTAAATCAAAATCGTAAAAAGCGAAATCACTCAATTCCCTGAATTCAGGGCGAATAACGGTCTGCGATCCTGACAACCGCAAATTTGTTTGTGCATTTAGCCTGTAAGTAATATTTGCCCCGGGCAGGAAATCAAGTACCTCAGTATGAAGATGGCGACGGTCGCTTTGCTTTAAACTTCCAATCACCTGGTCATAATCTTCAAACCTTACTCCGTAGGTTGCCCGTAGTTTATCGCTGAACTGGTTTTCCAATTGAAGAAATCCTGCATTTAAAATAGTGTTTGCGATATACCTGTATTGATCTCCGGCCAGCTCATTAAAACCGAATTTGTTATTGGATCCATCTCCAAAATTTTCAGGACTGAACACTTTATCTGCGGGAAGTAGAATCAGGTTGGGATTATCGGAAGGAAGATAAATGGCAAAGGGCCTCGAATCAAATAACCTGTCTTTTACCTGGAAAAAATATCCACCTTTTACGGATTGGTCAAGGTTAAAAAGTTTGAATGATTTAGTGATGTCTGCTCCGGCTACATAATTATAATCGCTTAGAAATCCATAGTAGCGGCTTCCTGATTTTTGAGAAGACTGTGACGCGCCTATAAGCAGTTTATAAGGCTCATTTGCCACACCAGGGTCCTGGTTATATTGTATTCTTCTCTGGTCGGGAATATATTGATCCAAAATATTGAAACTTCCAAACCAATGAAACTTAGCTTTTAGATCTACAAGATTATGTTCGCCGGATATTGACGTATTAAAGAACGTATTTGTTTTTAAAGCCAACTCTGTTGCACGAATATTTTCACCAAGGAAAGGATCAAATTCAAAATCTTTACCCGTTCTTTCGTTTACATATTTAGTGGCATTTACGTTAAACAGGTTTTTAATGGAAATCTTATTGTTATTATTTATTTGCAATGTAAGATTAGCTAAACCTCCCCAAAGCACATCGCGGCTATACTTTTTATCACTGTAATCATAGGTAAGAGATGGGATGGAATTATCAACAACGAATAAACGATTGGTGATATAATCAGTTCTCTTATTAGACTGATTGTAGTTGATCGCAAACACTGCTCCCAACTTACTAGTTCCACCAAGCTTTGCATTGAAACCACCGCTCAACTGAAAATTGGAATTTAACAGCGGAACAAAATTGGAAGAGGTTTTATCTGCGCTCCAAACGTTCTTAAATAATTTCCCCAACTCAGTTTTATCCGCCCTGTCCATTGCGTTATATTTGGATTTCACAGGCAATGCATCAGGTATAGCCCTGAAGCCATCATCCATTCCAAGCCAGTCGAGGCTACCACCCTTGTACGTGTAAAAATCTTTACCGATTGTTTGTGTATTGAAGCCGGTTCCTACCACCACATTTAAATAGTTTTTGGCAGGAACATCTTTAGTATTTACCTGAACGAGGCCCCCAGCCCACTCACCAGAAAACTCCGGAACGAATGCCTTATTCACAATGATGTTATCAATCATCCCTGCGGGGAAAATATCAAAGGAAAATGTTTTCCTGTCCGGCTCTGTAGTACCTAATAAAATGCCATTCAGCATTGTTTGGTTATAGCGGTCGTTCAATCCCCGTACAATAATGTATTTGCCTTCTTGTATAGAAGTACCAGGAATCCTTTTTAAAACTTCACTCGTGTTTTTATCAGGCGAGCGTTTTATAGTTTCTGCAGAAACCACCTGCGAAACTGTATTTGTATTTTTTTGGTAAGCTATCAAGGCCGCAGTTGTTTCCTGTCTGCGGGTTGTTCTTATCACAATCTCAGCCTCTGTTTTTACAGCCGTTTCCATCACCACATCAAGATTGATAAGCGCATCGGCATTTACTAAAACGTCGCCAATTTCTTTTGTTTGATAACCTACAGAAGACACCCTTACTACCTGCGGCTTACCGGCGGGTAAAGTAAGTACAAAACGACCATCCTGGTCGGTGGCAATACCTTTGCTATTTCCGACAACAGTTACTGAAACTCCGCTAAGTGTTTTGCCTGTTTTTGAATCGGTGATCTTACCTTCAACCTTACCAGTTTGTGAGTATGTAGAGAAAGAAATTGCTGTAAAAAAAACCAGGTATAGTATATATCTCATGCATCATTTTTTTGATGCTGCAAAGAGAAGCAAAGCATGTTACGTCATAGTTATGTCAACGTTAACTAAAAGTTACCAAAGAGTACAGGAATGATTGGACATTGACAATGTGCATAAATTGTGCACGATAATATTAGCTTCTTAAAACCTGAATTGCATGCGACAGGTAAAAATGTCATCTTTGACATCGGAAGTAAATCCAGGTAGTTGGGTTTTTTCATTTGAAACTTTGTCGTACCAAAAAACAAGTTTAAGATTTTCATTGATGTAATGAATATATCCAAATCCAAGGGTGGAGAATTTTATATCCGCAGCGGATAGATTACCCCCAGGTTTACCGATCTGGTTCCCCGATACTGAAATATTTGGATCGTACCAATCATATTTAATTATGAACTGCTGAGCAGGGCTTATAAAATTTTGCAGAAAATAAAAATAAGCACCGTCAAATTTTCTAATATAGTAGCTTCCCGTTGCATCAGGCAAAACGAATGGAGTTTCTGTACTGGAAGCCATGCCAGTTTGTTTGCCGGTGATGTATTCTGCACGAAATTCAGTAAAGCCGGTTTTGCATTTTATTTTCATTTGTGCATCGGCGCCATAATATTTCCTTGGCGCTATTTTGCCGAAGTTATTTATTGAAGAATCAACCCGAAAATTTTTGACCATCTCATCTATTTTGTAAATATAATTTGTGCTTTGAAGCAGGCCACCATCGAGATATGATGCAGCAACGGAAAAAAGCAATCCTTTTCCAAGAGGATAGGGTTTGAGACCCACTCTTGTAATGAAATCTTTGTGACTGTCAAAATCAGCAGAAGCAGACAGGCCCTGCCCGTTAAAAAGGCCAGCATCAATCTTCAGGTAGCGAAGAGGATGATTTGGTTTACGTGGTTCAAAAGAAATCATGGCTCCAAGATCACGTTCGGTCTTCATTAGTATCTGGCTCATTCGTCCGCGTTCAGGACTTTCCCGGTCTGACGAGGAAAGATTGAGCTCGTAACTAAATGGCCTCGCAAACATACCAGCCGCAAAAGAGAATAATTGGTATTTATTTTCAAATATCCTTCCCCAAAAATCCCTGATGAACACACCGCGTTCTGTTCCATCAAACTGAAAAACAAATTGAACGGAAGCCTTGTTAGTTTTATTAAATCTTACATAATCAAAACGTATTCTTCCCCGCCTTAACATGAAACGATTGTTTACGTTTGCCGGGAAATCGCCACCAATATAGCTTTTGGCACCTTTGTCCTCTGCAAATTGAAATTGCGGTTGCATATACCCACCTATGCGAATGTGGTTAAAGCGCTGCGATACGTCCAGAACTGATTTTCCCACTTCTTTGCTGGTATCTACCATATCCATAAGAAACTGTGAATAGCAGGGAAAAACAAGCAGGGAAAAGACCAAAATAAGGCAGAACCGCATATACAAAAAAATATGTCTTCAAATATAATGCAATTGATATCTTGTGTTAAGAAATCATTAACAAAGGCAAAAAAGGGAATATAAAAAGCTATAGTCCTACTTTTGCGCAAATTCATTTTTCATGGCTCTTAATTCGATACTAAAATTATTCCTTCCTAAGGATAAAGTTTTTTTCCAGTTGTTTGAAAATGTATCCGAAACCGTGGTACAAATGGCTGCAAAACTTAAGGAGGTAGTGAATGAAACTGACTTTGAAAAGAGAGCCTTGCTTATAAAAGAAATTGAAGATCTCGAACATATAAACGATGATTACACACATCGTATATTTACTGAGCTTGGCAGAAATTTTATTACTCCATTTGACCGGGAAGATATTCACTACCTGGCGACAGCTTTAGATGACATCTGCGACTACATTTATGCATCTGCCAAGAAAATTAATTTTTATAAAGTAAATCCCGACGATGTAGGGTTTAGAAAAATGGCTGAACTTATTGCAAATAGCTGCGGCGAAGTACGTAAGGCTGTGGCGGAATTGAGGGACATGAAAAATCTGCGCAGGATCACTGATGCAATGGTATCAATTAACAGCATTGAAAACCAGGCCGACGATATTTTTGATATGAGTATTGAAAAACTTTTTGAAACTGAGCCAGATGCCAAAGAGGTAATTAAAAAACGCGAAATATACCAGGTAATGGAAATCGTAACGGATAAGTGTGAGGATGCAGCCAACGTGGTAGAATCAATCATAATCAAATACGCTTAAATTAGCCAATATGCTAATGCGCTAATTAACCAATTAGTACATTACCACATTATCGAATTAGCACATTATAAAAAATGACCTTTCTCATTATTGTTATTGCTTTCGCACTTATTTTTGATTTCATCAACGGCTTTCACGATGCGGCAAACTCTATAGCGACAGTAGTTTCTACGAAAGTGCTCACTCCGTTTCAGGCGGTGATGTGGGCTGCCTTTTTCAATTTCGTTGCTTTTTTTATTTTTAAAGATCATGGTGTTGCAAAAACGATTGCCAACCTCGCCAAGCCGGAATATGTAACCCTGGTTGTCGTTTTAAGTGCACTTATAGCTGCTATCATGTGGAACCTCCTGACCTGGTGGCTAGGTATTCCTTCCTCCTCTTCTCATACGCTTATAGGAGGCTTTGCCGGAGCCGCTATTGCGCACGCTGGCATTCATTCGGTAAACCCTGATCCTGTAATAAAAACCATTGGATTTATTTTTCTTGCACCGCTGGTAGGTATGGTAATGGCCTACATTATATCGTTGTGGTTCATTAATTCATTTAGGAAAGGCGTTGTCCCAAAAATTATTTCAATATGCGTGGTTTTATTTGTGATTTTCTTCTTAGGGCAAATTCTTGAATTTGATAATAGCAAAATAGAATCTCACTACGAAAGTTATCCTCTTAGGGTGATATTTTATACTCATAATTTCAAATGGGTGCTTTTGGGATTTATTTTACTAGTAATGGCAATATTTACTTTTTACTTAAATAGCCTGAACACGGCAAAATCCCATAAATGGTTTAAGAGATTACAGCTCGTATCATCGGCAGCTTTTAGTATTGGCCATGGAGGTAACGATGCACAAAAAGTTATGGGAATCATATTTGCGGCGATGGTCGCGCATGGTTCTATCACAGTGGATTCCCCAATGCCTTTCTGGATTCCTATCGCATGCTACTCAGCTATCGCACTTGGTACCATGAGCGGCGGCTGGAGAATCATCAAAACAATGGGGACACGCATAACCAAGGTTACTCCTTTCGAAGGGGTTGCAGCAGAAACCGCCGGAGCCATCACCCTATTTGTAACGGAATCTTTAAAAATTCCTGTAAGCAGCACCCACACTATCGCTGGTTCCATCATAGGGGTAGGCGCTACTAAAAGATTATCAGCCGTGCGCTGGGGCATTACTGTAAACCTTTTGTGGGCATGGGTCCTTACAATTCCTGTAAGCGGGCTTCTTGCAGCAGCCGTTTATGCGCTCGTGAGCTTGTTCATCAAGTAATCAGCTATTTATTCTTCTTACATTATTTATTTTTTCTTTCTTTTGTGTTATGAAGAAAATATTAGTTACCGGAGGCTGTGGATACATTGGTGCTCATACCCTTGTTGATTTAATTGAGAACGGATTTGAACCCATCTGTGTAGATAACAATTCAAAATCTACAACATCATTACTTCTTGGCGTAAAAAATATTACGGGAAAAGATGTAAAAAATTATAAAGTAGACCTTTGCAACTACGATGATACTTTTGCGGTTTTCCAGGAAAATACCGATATAGAAGGCATTATCCATTTTGCCGCTTACAAATCTGTCGGCGAGTCAGTGAAATTTCCACTAATGTACTTTGAGAATAATTTATTCTCACTCATTAATATTCTAAAATGCGTGAAGGAATTTAATATCTCCAATTTTATATTTTCATCCTCGTGTACCGTATATGGCGGCCCTGATGAAATTCCCGTGACTGAAAATTCTCCGCTGAAGCCTGCGGAATCGCCTTATGGAGCAACAAAGCAAATGGGTGAGGATATTGTGAAGGAAGTAACCAATGCCCAAAACAGAAGTATTTTATTGAGATATTTTAATCCCGTAGGCGCACACCCATCAGCGCTTATAGGTGAGTTGCCACTGGGCAAACCAGAAAACCTGGTACCTGCCATCACCCAAACTGCAATTGGAAAATTAAATAAAATGACTGTTTATGGCGATGACTATCCTACAAGAGATGGCTCTTGCGTTCGTGACTATATTCACGTGTGTGATATTGCCCATGCGCATACATTAGCCCTTCAATATTTGATAGATAATAAAAACACTTCGCCCTGTGAGATATTTAATCTTGGTTCAGGAAACGGTGTTACAGTATTGGAAGCTATAAAATCATTTGAAAAAGTAAGTGGCGTAAAACTCAATTACGAAATAGGCCCTAGAAGACCGGGTGATGTGATTGCAGTTTATGCAAATAATGAACTGGCAAGAAACGTGCTGGGCTGGAACCCGGGCTATACGTTAGATGAAATGATGGCGACCGCGTGGAAATGGGAACTAAAGCTTAAGGCAGATGAATCACTTCATAATAATCCCAACTTCCAACTCAACTAATAAAATGGGTTGTTATTATTGACCCGGTGGGGATTAAAGCTATTATTATTTTTATGCGTTCCCTCTAATCAGTAATTTGCACACTCTCGATTTTACATCAAAAAAATATTGTACTGTTATGATCAAAGATATTGTTGCCAAAAACGAAAAAGAAACCAGGGGCGGCTTTGGAGAAGGCATATATGAATTGGGTAAAACAAATGAAAACGTAGTTGTTTTGACAGCGGATCTCGCGGGTTCTTTAAAACTACATCCATTCATAAAAGACTTTCCTGAAAGATACTTGCAGTGCGGGATAGCCGAAGCCAACATGATTGGTATTGCAGCGGGCTTAACGATCGGTGGAAAAATTCCTTATACAACTACTTTTGCCAATTTTTCAACCGGAAGGGTTTACGACCAGATACGTCAATCCGTTGCTTATTCAAATAAAAATGTAAAGATCTGCGCTTCGCATGCGGGGCTTACTTTAGGTGAAGATGGTGCAACCCACCAGATCCTGGAAGACATTGGATTAATGAGAATGTTGCCAGGAATGACAGTAGTTGTTCCTTGCGATTTCAACCAAACAAAAGCGGCAACGCTTGCTATAGCAGATTATGAAGGTCCGGTTTATTTAAGATTTGGAAGACCCAAGTGGCCCAACTTCACAGAAGAAAATCAAAAATTTGAAATAGGGAAAGCGCAGGTATTATCTGAAGGAAGTGATGTTACCATTTTCGCCTGCGGCCATCTCGTATGGAAAGCCATTGAAGCCGGAAAAATTTTGGAAGAAAAAGGAATAAGTGTGGAGCTTATAAACCTACATACCATTAAGCCGCTTGATGAAGAGGCCATCATAAAATCAATTCAGAAAACCAGATGCGCTGTTACCGCTGAAGAGCATAACATACTTGGAGGAATGGGCGATGCTGTTGCCCATGTTGCTGCTTCAAACTTTCCTATACCGATTCAATATATTGGTACAAAAGACACTTTCGGAGAAAGCGGAAAACCGGAAGACCTTTTGAAAAAATATGGCCTTGATACACCGGATATCGTAAAGGCTGCGGAAATTGCTATGTCCAAAAAGAATTAGTCAATAATCCCTCTTTTGTGGAATGATTGTTGAACTTTTGTCCGCATGAAAAAATACTTCGCATGCCTGCTTTTACTGCTATTCACAGGTTTTATGTCCTGCAAAAAAGATAATAATACGAATAACAATTGTGTGAAAGGTCCCGTAGATCCAAATTGTAATTGTCCTTTAGTAACCAATTATGTTTGCGGTTGTAATAATCAGACTTATGAAAATAGTTGCTATGCAGCTTGTGACGGCATCACAACTTATACTTCCGGAAAGTGTCCCTGAGACCATGGCAATGTTATCTCACTTCTCTCAATTCATTCCATCTCGAAGTGTATCTCGGCGATCTGAATTCTCTGCGCATTTTCCAATCGCGGCTAAGCCCCGACGATGCAAATTTCACTACATCATCCCGCATGCTGAAGTTCAGGTTGTCAAGTGTATCCATTAAAAACCGCTTATTGTTTTCTGATGCGGCAACAAATAAATTGCTCTGAATAGCTGTATCGGGAACAATACCGCTCAGCATTACGCCCGCTTTTTTATATTCTCTTCCTGGCTGAAAAATCTCTCCGGCCAATTGCATTGCAGGAGCGATAAAGTCACTGGTGACAGATGTTGCAGAAGGTAAAATTGTGTGGGTACTTAATGTTACTCCACGACTAAAATTTACTGAATGGCTTTCTTCTTTAGCTACTACAAATATGCTTAACACCGAAGCTGCACAATTTTGTCTTCTAAGCTTTTCTGCGGCCCTTGAAACGTAAGTGGCAATGGCTTCTTTAATTTCCTTTAATTCAGTCACGTTTTTTCCAAACATCCGGGTGGTGGCAATCATTTTTTTGGTCGTCAGTTCAGGTTCCATATCAATACAGGGGATTCCTCTTAATTCTCTTACAAGCCTTACTCCTACTACGCCGCCCATATGTTTGCTGATCCATTGTTCCGGCATATTACAAAGATCCCAGGCAGTATCTATGCCCAGACTGATAAGCTTTTCTGCGTATGCGCTGCCCACCCCCCATATCTCTTTCACACCCGTATTTTTTAATACATTTCTTATTTCATCTTTATCAATAAGAGTAGCCACGCATTTCGTTGCAGCTTTATTTTTTTTGGCAAGATGATTAGCAATTTTTGCCAGTGTTTTCGTAGGCGCTATACCCACCGAAACTGAAACGCCGGTCCATTGCTCAACGATTTCTCTCATTTGCAAAGCATACTCTGCAAGAAGATTTTCATCAACGGTACTTACATCTAAAAATGATTCATCTACCGAATACACTTCCACATTTTTTTCACCGGCGAGTATTCTCAACGTATCCATTACACGCCGGCTCATGTCTCCATACAAATTATAATTAGAAGAAAATGTTGCCACATCATGTTTTTCAATTAAATGTCTTGCTTTGAAATAGGGGCCAGCCATTTCAACGCCAAGCAATTTAGCTTCGTCGCTTCGGGAAATTATACAGCCGTCATTATTACTCAATACCACAACAGGTTTATTCTGGAGGTCGGGACGAAAAACCCTTTCGCAGGAACAATAGAAGCTGTTGCAATCAACGATGGCATATCTCTTCACCGGATTCGACGGTAATTGGTAAATTTTCGCTTCTTCTAACTGGCGTGTTGCATTCATAATAAATTAGCTTAACCGGATGAGCCTATGGCGTATGAATAACATAAGTGACTACACCCCAAATAGCAAACCCTTCGCAGCTACCATCAATAAGTATTGGGGATAATTTAGAATCGGCCAGCAATTTTATACTCTCCTTTGTTTTCTCAAAACGCCTTATCAGCATATCGCCATTTAATACAGCAATAATAACTTTGCCATTAGATGCCTTTACCGAGCGATCTACAATCGCCACATCCCCTTTATAAATTCCGGATTCCCTCATGGCGTCGCTGCTTACCCGCATAAAAAAAGTTGCCGGCTTATTTCGGATTAACTCTTCATTGAGGTCAATGCCTCTTTCCATATAATCATCGGCAGCGGCACCGAAGCCTGTAGCATTCGCTGTGCGTACATCCGCCTGCGTAAACGATTTGGTTCCGGCATATTTTGCCCTGTAAAAATTATCAGAACTCATAAAAATATTTTTGTTTTATTACTAATTTATTTAGTAAATTTATACTAAAATTATTGACAGAAAAATTTAAATGTTATGAAAACTGCAAATTATTTCGATGCTGCGAATCACGGATGTCATGAATACTTACTGGTGGCAAACCCTGGCAGGGAAATGAACGAAAAGCTGGTAGCTGAAAAACAAATTTTTTATGATGATTATAAACAAAAGGCAGCCGTCCAAACAAAACCGCATATAACTGTTGCAAGTTTTTTTGCAAAAGAAGGAATGGAAGATACAGTCATTCGCTGGATGCAAAGGATTTGCAGCAAACAACAAAGTTTTTCGGTGACACTCAACAATTATGGAGGCTTTCCACCTGATACAATTTACCTGCGTATTCAAAATGAAGCGCCTTTTCAGCAACTGGCAAAAGAGCTAAGCGTAGTAAACGCATATATAAATTCCAGCTCATGCCCGCCTATGCTTCTTACGCCAAGACCACATGTAAATATTGCCGGCAAGCTTCCTGAAGAAATTTTCTTTAAAGCATTAACACAATATGCACATAAATCTTTTCATGAAACATTCCCGGTAAATGAATTGCATTTGATTAAAAAGAAAGACGAAAACGATGCAGGCAAAACCATTATTGTATTTGCCTTGCAACCGGCAAACAAAGAAGCAGGCAGTTACCGGATAGCCAATTAATAAATTTTAAAACTTTTACCTATGGATACAAAATCATTAATACAGATCCCCGGTTATCGCTACAACGAATACCTGTTAGTACTAAGCCCGCATGAAGAGTTGTGGAATAAAATTAAAAAAGTAAAAGAAGATTTTTCAGAGAAGTATCAATGTGAGCAAGCGAAGTGGGGCAAGCCTCATATCACTCTCGTAAACTTTGTTCAATTTGAAATGATGGAAGAAAAACTTGTGAACCGTTTGAAAACGATTGCCATGGGCTACTCACCTTTCAAAGTTGAATTGAAAGATTATGGAAGCTTCCCGAGCCATACCATTTATATAAATATCGAAAGCAAACAACAGGTTCAGAATCTAACGAGGGAATTAAGGCCTGCACAAAGGTTGATGACTTTAAACAAAGAAAACAAACCACATTTTATTGATAATCCTCATTTAACTATTGCAAGAAAACTATTGCCCTGGCAGTATGAAAAAGGATGGCAGGAATATAGTCATAAGCATTTTACGGGACGTTTTATTGCAGAAAGTATGCTATTAATAAAACGTAGAGTCGGAGACAAAGCATACCAGGTGGTCCAACGTTTTGAATTCATGAATCTGCCTGTTAGTACAAAACAGGGAGAATTATTTATGTAAATATTATCCCGCAAAGTCACCGGGAATACATGGTAATTTCTTTGTGTTCTTTGCGCCTTTGTGGGCAAACCAGTCACGCTACACCCCGAAAATCTAAATTATGTCAACACCGTTACAACAAGATCACTTTAAAGTTGCCGCACAAAAAAAAGAAGATGACGATCAATACTTAGCAGGCCGTGGTGCACAATTCAACACTAAAAATAAATTTCTTAAAAATCAAAACGTACAGGAGCATATTGAAGCCATTGATGATTGGGAAGTGGCGAATGTAGGAACACAATACCTGGAACAGCAAGTGAAAAGTATTGTAAACAAAGTTGAAAGCCCGGACCTGAGTATGATGTACAGCATGAATCCCTATGCTGGCTGCGAACATGGATGTATATATTGCTATGCCCGCAATGTGCATGAATACTGGGGGTACAGTGCAGGTCTCGATTTTGAAAGGAAGATAATTGTAAAAATGAATGCGCCTGAAATGCTTCGCAAATTTTTAATGAATAAAAAATATGATCCCACTCCCATCATGTTAAGCGGTAACACAGATTGCTACCAACCCGCCGAACAAAAGTATAGATTGACGAGAGGCTTGCTGGAAGTGTGCAATGAATTTAACCAACCTGTTGGAATACTTACCAAAAATTCCTGGATCATAAAAGATAAAGACATACTGCAGGAAATGGCAAAAAAGAATTTGGTAACAGCCATGGTTTCTGTTACATCTTTTAATGAAGACCTGCGAAGAATAATGGAACCCAGAACCACCACTGCCAAACAAAGATTAAAAGTTATTGAAGAATTAAGTAGCGCCGGTATTCGTATGGGTATTATGATGGGTCCAATGATACCCGGCCTCAATGAACATGAAATGCAAAGAATAATGAAAGCGGCAAAAGAGGCTGGCGCAACATTTACTGCTTATACTTTTATTCGTTTAAATGGCGCTATACAATTTCTATTTCGTGACTGGCTTTATAAAAATTTCCCTGACCGTGCGGATAAAGTTTGGCATTTAATCGGCAGCAGCCATGATGGCAAAGTGAATGACACCCGCTGGGGTGTGCGCATGCGTGGCGAAGGAGGCATTGCAGAAATGGTAAGAATGCAATATCAAAAATATGGTAAGCTGTATGGGATGAATAATGACAGGTGGGAATTGGATTCAAGTATTTTCAGAAGACCGG
>CAWDTY010000014.1:0-36890 GCA_963805365.1 uncultured Chitinophagaceae bacterium | reverse complement strand
ATTTTAAGCCTTTCGAGATAATCGAAGGGCTTTTTTGTGCTCTATATTGAAACTAAAATGTAATGAGTTTTTTTTATTTATAGTTTCTTTTCCCACTTATACAAATAATGCAGATTTCATTGTAAATTCTTCATTTTTTTAAGGAGCTTTTTTAAATGGATTTATTTAAGCACTTTTTATTAAAACTTTTTTTTATCAAAACTAAATATTATGAAACGCAACTTCTTTAGAATTTTCCCATTATTGTTTTTAGTAGCTATCGTATTTGCCAATTGTAAAAAAGGTGATACCGGACTGGCAGGTGCCACAGGAGCAACTGGTGCCAATGGTGCTACGGGTTCACAAGGCCCTGAAGGTGATACCGGAACCGCTAATGTCATTTACTCCCAATGGCTTAATGTCTCCTTTCTTCCAGACACTTTACATAATGGAAGTGTTATTGACACCATTGGATTTTACGCTAATGTGGCGGCACCAAAACTTGACAGTTTAATGATTTCTAAAGGTGAAATGAAAGTCTATATTAATTTAGGAAGTCTTGCTAATCCTTTTGTTGCACCACTGCCATACCTTGATATCTATTCAGGCATAAGTTTGTCACCGACATTCTCGGTACAAAATATATTCCTTTATTCTAATGCAGATGCCAGTACGGTCACGCAAAATAACGTCACGTACCTGCAGTATCGGTATGTCTTAATCCCGGGAGGGGTAGGTGGCGTAGCGGCGCATACCGATTGGAATGATTACAACCAGGTAAAGGCGACTTTAGGTCTTACCAATTAATGAACCCGTTTCATTATCGCAATCCTATTATTGCTTAACGGATTTTACAACGATACTTATTAAAGCTCTTCGATTATATCGGAGGGCTTTTTGGTTTTTAGTATTAAAAAGATGATTTTGAAGTTCAATAACCTTGGCAAAAATTATTTTTCTTTCAATAAAAGTTTACTCCAATTCTACCTGAACTTTTATGAATTGTCTAAGCGTGTGCAGGATGTCTTGTTTTTGTTACGTCACATTCAATAATATCACCTTCTACATTTTACGACAAAAAAAACCACCTGTTTTAATAGGTGGATCTTTTTTTAAAAAAATAATGGGTAGTTGGAATAAGAACGCTTACTTGTAAAAATTATTATCAAAAAACCTTTGGCAGGCCATTTATATTTAATGTTTTACAGGTAACGATTTGTTCGATGGCATTTCTAATCTTTGTCATAAGTAAAATGCTTTAGTTAAAAGATAGAAATAATAAAATGGCTGCTATTCCTATGATTCCTCCTATTACTCCGGCAACAGCATCTAAAAGTTCATAGTGCCCCCGTTTCGTAATTAACGAAAACAGTTCAAACCCATAGCTAATCAGAATTACGAAAATGAAAGCTATCGCAATGCCCGCAATAAAATGCTGCGGCATTATATACCAGGCAAGGATTTGTAAAATTGCACCCATGCCTATTCCTACAAAAAAATGTTTCCATTTATCAGGCGCAATTCTAATCAATTCATAAAAATTTAGGTAATGGAAATTTGAAGTTATAGAAATCCTGAACAAAATTTAATTATAAAATTTGATGTTATCTTTAATTCAGTTTTTTATTTTTCGTCATGTAAATAAGCATATCAATTTTGTTATGAGAATAGCCACTTATAATGTAAATGGTGTTAATGGCCACCTGCCGGTGTTACTCCGCTGGCTTGGTGAAACATCGCCGGATGTTGTTTGCCTGCAGGAGTTAAAGGCGCCGCAGGAAAAATTTCCGGAGCAAGCTATACGAGAAGCGGGGTATTATGCCATCTGGCATGGTCAAAAAAGCTGGAATGGTGTAGCTATACTTGCCCGTAGCGGAAAGCCAGAGGAGAGACGACGGGTTCTTCCTGGTGATCCTGAAGATAGCCACAGTCGTTATATTGAAGGTAAGATAAACGGCATAATTGTCGGTTGTCTCTATCTTCCAAATGGAAACCCTGCTCCCGGCCCGAAATTGGATTATAAGATGCAATGGTTTGAAAGACTAACGGCTCATGCTGCTTCGCTCCTTTCGTCGGATGCTCCGGTTGTATTAACAGGCGACTACAATGTAATGCCAACGGAACTTGACGTTTACAAACCGGAACGTTGGGGGGACGATGCGCTGTTTCGTCCCGAGGTTCGCCTGGCCTTTAAAACATTAGTATCACAGGGATGGACAGACGCACTAAGAAAATTATATCCCGACGAGATCATCTATACTTTTTGGGATTATTTTCGAAATGCCTATGGGCGTAACGCGGGGTTACGTATTGATCATTTTCTTTTAAGCCCGCATCTGGATAAACGTCTTACTGCTGCCGGCGTTGACCGTAACGTTCGCGGATGGGAAAAAACAAGTGATCATGCACCGGTGTGGATAGAACTCGCAGACTAAGGATTAGAAGACTAAATTGTACCCAAAGTTTATCGTCTTATTTTTTCTATCCAAGCTATTGTACGCATCTAACTATAGACTGTTTTATTTTTATAATGAAAGCAATTAAAAAAAGCTCTTAAAGAATTATTATTTAACAGACTTGAATTTTCATAATCTAATAAATATTGAGGTGATAAAAATAACGGAACAACCGTCGAAGTACCGAAACCTTGAAACGATGACGGTTGAAGAAATCACGGATATTATCAACCGGGAAGATGAGGTAGTTGCATCAGCTATAAAAAAGGCATTGCCCGAAATCAATCAGTTGATCCATGCTATTGTATCAAAATTGCGTGTGGGCGGCCGCGTATTTTATGTGGCCACAGGTAGTGGTGGAAGGTTGTCAGTTCTTGATGTAATCGAACTGCCAACCACCTTTGGAATAGAGAAAGGTGTTTTCAATGTGATTTTAGCTGGCGGTGTTGATCGGTTGGTGGAAGCGCGGGAAGAAATGGAAGACGATACGACAGAAGGTTGGAACATGCTTCAACATGAAAATGTATCAGGGAAAGATATTGCAGTGGGTATCGCGGCCAGCGGCACGACACCCTTTGTATTGGCGGCATTAACAGAATGCCACAAAAGGAATATCACTACGGCATGTATTGTGAGTAACTCCGATTCACCCATTGCTGCACAGGCAGATTTTCGTGTAGAAGTGATAACTGGTCCCGAGATTTTAGCGGGAAGCACCCGCATGAAATGTGGTACTGCGCAGAAAATGATCCTTGACATGATCAGTACAACCGTGATGATTCAATTAGGAAGGGTTGAAGACAATCGTATGATATACGTGAAACTAGAGAACGAAAAAATGATTGATCGAAGCGTGAAGATGCTAATGGAAAAAGCGCCATTAAATGAATATGAAAGCGCAAAGAAAATACTATTAAAATATGGAAGTGTTAAACACGCACTTGATCATTTTCGAAAAAATGAAGTAAGCTGATGTCATATTTCGCATTGACGGTTACCGGTAAATGTTTTAGTAAAAATAAATATGAAGAATAAAAGAGGGTTGAATCCACTGGTAATAATCGGGGCTTTGTTTTTTATATTTGGATTTGTAACCTGGGTGAGTTCTGTGTTGATTCCCTATCTTCAAATCGCCTGTGAGTTAAATAATTTTCAGGCGTACCTCGTGGCTTTTGCATTTTATATTTCCTATTTTGTTATGGCTGTTCCTTCGGCAGCCCTTTTAAAGATTACTGGGTTTAAAAACGGGATGTCACTTGGATTGCTATTGGTAGCTACGGGCTCTCTTATTTTTATTCCAGCCGCTATGTATCGCACCTACAGTATATTTTTACTTGGCTTGTTCGTGCAGGGTGCGGGTCTTGCTGTGTTACAAACAGCGGCCAATCCTTATGTCACAATTCTCGGTCCTGAAGAAAGTGCTGCGAAACGCATGAGCATTATGGGAATCTGTAATGGCATAGCAGGGATAATAGCACCGGCTATTCTTGGCGCTATTATTTTAAATAATGCCGACACAATCACGGAACAATTAAGAGATATGACAGCCTTTGATAAAGATCTTGCTTTGGATGCACTGGCGCAAAAAGTTATTTTTCCTTACACTATCATTACTCTTTTATTGATTGGTTTGGCATTCTTAATTTATCGTTCCAATCTTCCTGAAATACACGAGGATCAGATGGAAGAAAATACGCCGGGAAAGCCAATTCCTTCTTCTAAAAAAAGTATTTTTTATTTTCCCCATTTGTTGATCGGCACCCTTACTTTGTTCCTGTATGTAGGAGTTGAAGTTATTGCCGGCAGTACTATTATTACTTATGGTACATACCAGGGTATATCACTCTCTACCGCAAAGTTTTTTACTTCATTTACATTAATAGGAATGCTGATTGGCTATTTGGTTGGTATCATTTGCATTCCAAAATATTTCAGCCAAAAAATAGCGCTCAAATATTCGGCAGCTTTCGGAATTTTTTTTGCTTTGATGGCATTGTTTACAAACGGTTACATATCTGTCATGTTTGTAGCGTTGCTGGGGCTAGCCAATTCTCTTATGTATCCATCCATCTGGCCGTTAGCGATTGGGGGATTGGGAAAATTTACCAAGATTGGTTCCTCTTTTCTGGTAATGGCAATATCCGGAGGTGCTTTACTACCATTGTTGTACGGCTGGCTGGCTGATCATGCCAATCCACAGCAGGCTTATTGGATTGTAATTCCATGTTATCTCACGATAGGATACTTTGCCGTAGCCGGCCATAAAATCGGAAGAAAACTGATTGACTAACTTTTAGAAATTATTCATGATATTAATAGCAGATAGCGGCACTTCTAAAACAAACTGGTGTTTAATAAAAAATGATGAGTCAAAGCAGTATTTTAATACGGAGGGCTATAACCCGTATTTTGTCGACAGCAATTACATTGTAAGCTCTCTTAAACAAAATTTGCCGGACGGAATATTATGCGATGAGATTAAAGAAGTATATTATTATGGAGCAGGTTGTTTTCCGGGGAAAGATTTTGTTTTATCTGATTCGATAAAGGCTGTTTTCAATCATGCAAAAATTTTTATTGAATTGGATCTTCTCGCTGCTGCAAGAGCGTTGCTTGGAAGCTCTCCGGGGTTTGCAGCTATATTAGGAACGGGCACGAATACCTGTATTTATGATGGGGAAAAAATAACTCAAAATATTGACTCTCTTGGATACATACTTGGTGATGAAGGGAGTGGAACTGCTATAGGTAAAAGACTATTGGGCGATTACATACGGGGATACATGCCCGGCGAAATAACAGAATTAATTTACGAAACGTTTCATTTAGACAAAGAAGCCATTTTTGAGCGTATGTACGGGCAACCATTCGGCAATATTTTTTGCGCAGACTTTAGCAAGTTTGTAGCTGATAATATTAGCCATATATATTTTTATGAATTGGTAAAAAATTCATTTAAAGATCTTTTTGAAAATCTTGTGATGCATTATCCTAACTACAAGAGTTATACATTTAACTGTGTTGGTACAATAGCCAATGTTTTTAAAGATATTTTATTGGAAGTAGTCCGGGAGTACGATATGTCGCCCGGAAAAATCATTAAGGCGCCTATTGATGGATTAGTCGAATATCATTTACAGCAAAGCTTAAAATAGAGGATTAGCTTCTTTTTTTCTTATACTTTTTCTCAAGGTCTATTATCTCCACTTTCCTGAATTCAATCGGATGACTTTCGCTTTGCAGGGAAATATAGCCACTGCTTAGCAGCATACCGTCTTTCTTTACTTTGGGATCATAGTTACTAACTACGCCGCCGCCCATTTGAGGTTTTTCATATACCATTACCGTGTCGCCATCTACAATTTGCTTAATAACGGAATCGCCCAGTACCAGCACTTCTGCTCTCACCCATTCTTCATTGCGAAAGGTTCTTGAGGTAGAATTAATACAGTGAGCCGTAACCAGGGTGTCACCCATTTCTATATTGGTACCTGGCGTGCATACGTTACAGTTAGGTCTCTCACCGGTAGAGTCGCCACCCAGCAATTGATCTTCTATGGAGATCGGGAAATCCTGATCTTTCAGCATGGTAGCAGGCGGTTGACAATGCAGCATGATGCCGCTGTTTTTATAAGCCCATCCCTGGCCTCCCTTTACCTGTGTCCCCACAAAGCGATATTCCACGGCAAGTAAATAATAAGAGTAAGGTTTATTATAAAAGATGTGGCCATATTGCTCACGAAACGAATCATATTGATCGTAAGAGACCACCATTTTTCCATCCACCACACGAAAGGTATTTCCGAAATTATCATTCAGCTCGTGACCCTTGATTTTTACGACCCATCCATCAAGGTTTTTACCGTTGAAAAGTTGTTTCCATTTTCTTTTTTGTTGTGCAATCCCTGCCATGTAAGGCAACAGCAACAATAGCAGTATAAGTTGTTTGAGTTTCATGGTTTGAATTTAGTTATTAGAAATGAGATCGCTTCATAATTCACAATATTCACCTTTTTCCAATCAATAAATCAGAACCTTTTCAAAACCTCTTCACCCATTGCCTCTGTTCCCAGTATTTTATCAGCAGCAGTTTGAACATCTGCAATATCCCTGGTGCGGAAACCGGCTTTTAACACCCCGTCCACGGCAGCAATTACAGCCTCTGATTCTGCTTTCATTCCAAACGAAATATCCAGCAATAATGCTGCGGATAAAATAGACGCCAAAGGATTGGCAAGTCCTTTCCCTGTAATATCATGTGCCGAGCCATGAATGGGTTCATATACACCCGTGCCATCGCCAATTGATGCACTGGCCAGCATGCCCATAGAACCGGCAATCTGTGAGGCTTCATCGGTAAGAATATCACCAAAGAGATTTGCTGTTACCACTACATCAAATCTTCGGGGATCTTTAATCAGCAACATGGCAGTGGCATCAACAAACTGGTGTTCCACTTCCACATCAGGATATTCCAGTGCAACTTTTTGTACCACTTCTCGCCAAAGCCTCGACGTTTCGAGTACATTGGCCTTATCAACGGAACATACTTTCTTCTTTCTTGTACGTGCGGCATCAAATGCTTTGCGGGCAATACGTTCCACTTCAAAACGGCTGTATTCTGCAACATCAAAGGCTGTATCGCCATTATTCTTTCTTCCTTTCTCTCCAAAATAAATATCACCTGTTAATTCACGGAAGAATAAAATATCAGCGCCTTTTAATATCTCCGGTTTTATGCTGGATGCTCCCAGCAGTTCATCAAATAATTTAATAGGGCGAATATTTGCGTAAAGGCCGAGCTCTTTTCTCATTTTCAATAAGCCTTGTTCCGGCCTTACTTTAGCAGAAGGATCATTGTCATATTTCGGGTGGCCTACTGCGCCAAACAAGACAGCATCTGACTTACGCATTTTCTCCAATGATTCATCAGGCAAAGGATTACCTGTTGCTTCAATCGCTACATGCCCAATTAAAGCTTCGTCATACGTAAACGTGTGCCCGAATTTTTCAGCTATTTTGTCTAACACTTTTTTTCCTACTGCGGTTACTTCCTGTCCTATTCCATCACCTGGAACGATTAAGATTTGTTTTGTTGCCATTGAAATTTTTATTGATGAATTTAATTAAAAAGTTAAGGTCAGGCTTTCATGTTTTCCTGACTTTCAGAGGGCAATAAAACCAAGAATTAAAGGGTCTGAGAAAATCTTCCCGATTTAAAAAACTGTAAAAAAAATTATTCGTACTGAATGCTGTTGAGCATTTTTTGCGTTGCCTTAATGGCTGAAACCGTCTGATCACTGTCGAGTCCGCGTGTTTTAAATTCCCTGCCGCTATGTCTCCATGTAATAATTGTCTCACACAAAGCATCACTATTACCACCCGGAGGAATGCGAACTGCATAATCAGTAAGCTGCGGCAGCTCTATTTTCTTTTGTTTATACACTTTTTTCAATGCATTCATAAATGCATCATACTGGCCATCCCCTTGTGCATGTTCTTCAAACGATTCACCGTTTACACATATCCGTAAGGTTACCGATGGATTTAAATCCTTTGAATGTGTCAACACATAATTTTCTATCAGCACTTTCTGTTCAATGGCATTGCTATCCAGTACATCCGAGATGATATAAGGCAGATCTGCCTGGGTAACAATTTCCTTGCGATCACCTAATTCAATAATTCGCTGGGTGACTTTTTTAAGATCCTGGTCTGCAAGGTGAATACCTAATTGCAACAAGTTGTTTTCAATGTTAGCCTTTCCACTTGTTTTGCCCAATGCATATCTTCGTTGGCGTCCAAATCGCTCAGGCATCAAATCACTGAAATAAAGTTTATTTTTTTTGTCTCCATCGGCGTGTATGCCAGCGGTTTGCGTGAATACATTTTCACCTACTACTGGCTTATTTACGGGAATACGAAAACCAGAGAAAGTCTCTACCAACTTACTTACTCCATATAATGATTTTTCCGATACAGATGTTTTGAGATCTGGCAAAAAATCATTCATGACAGCGATGGCACTTGCCAAGAGGAGCATTGCCTGCACGTTCACCCATACCGTTTACCGTTAGATGTATTCCATGTGCCCCGGCTTTTAGAGCTTCCAATACATTGGCAGTACCTAAGTCATAATCATTATGAGCATGAAAATCGAAATGAGCTTTGGGATAGCGATGCACAATTTCAGAAACAAATTCAAACGATTCTTCAGGAGTCAATACGCCTAACGTATCGGGCAACATGATTCGCTTCACTGGCTGGGTCGAAAGAAAATCAAGATATTGAAAAACATAATCTTTGGAATCACGCATTCCATTGCTCCAGTCTTCGAGATAGACATTGCACTCGATTCCCTTTTTTTTGCCCAACTTTATTACTTCAGCTATTTCAGCAAAATGCTGCTCAGGTTTTTTCTTTAGCTGGTGGGTTAAATGATTGAGTGAGCCTTTGGTGAGCAGGTTCATTACTTTAGCGCCGGCTTTTATCATCCATTCAACAGATATTTCTCCATCCACAAAAGTGAGTACTTCCACTTTATGCAACAAGCCGTTTGCTTTCGCCCATCTGGTAATTTTTTTTACTGCATCAAATTCGCCTTCGGAAACACGTGCAGAAGCAATTTCAATCCTGTCAACTTTTAATTCCGTTAGGAGAAGTTTAGCAATGGTTAATTTTTCTATGGCAGAAAATGAAACACCGCTGGTTTGTTCACCATCGCGAAGTGTGGTGTCCATTATTTCAATATGTCGCTGGGTCTTAGGCATCGTTCTGTTTGAATGGCTTATTAATAGATACTTTTTGCCGCAAAAGACCCAATGTCTTCTTTCATAGCCTGCAAATAATCAATATCATCAAAACCATTCATCAGGTTATGTTTTTTATAACCGTTGATGTCAAATGATTCTTTTTCTCCTGTAGCCAGGATAGTAATAGTTTGATCAGGAAGGTTTATTTCGAATTGGGCATTGGCGTCTGCTTCAATCGCTTTGAAAATTCTTATAAGAAATTCTTCGCTCACCTGCACCGGAAGAATACCAACGTTGATGGAATTACCCTTGAATATATCAGCAAAGAAACTGGATACCACGCAACGAAAACCATAATCATAAATCGCCCATGCTGCATGTTCACGGCTGCTGCCACTGCCAAAGTTCTTGCCACCCACAAGGATTTTACCTGAATACATCGGGTTATTCAAAACGAAATCCTTTTTAGGTGTTTCATCAGTATTATATCTCCAGTCGCGGAAAAGATTATCTCCAAAGCCTTTCCTTTCTGTTGCTTTTAAAAAACGTGCAGGTATGATTTGGTCCGTATCCACATTTTCAATCGGCATCGGAACTGCCGAACTTTTCAATATTGTAAATTTATCGTAAGCCATTTTTTAGTTTATACTTTTTAGTTGAAGGTTGTTTTCAATTATCAATTCATCAAGTCTCTCGGGTCGGTCACAACCCCTGTCACTGCCGCCGCCGCCGCTACCAAAGGGCTTGCCAGCATCGTTCTTGCTCCCGGTCCTTGCCGGCCTTCAAAATTTCTGTTGCTGGTGCTCACTGCATATTTCCCTGCAGGAATTTTGTCATCATTCATCGCCAGGCACGCAGAGCAACCGGGCTGGCGCAATTGAAATCCTGCTTCAGTTAATATATCCAAAATACCTTCTTCTTTTATTTGCTGTTCAACCACGTGTGATCCGGGAACAATCCATGCAGTAACATTATCTGCTTTCTTACGTCCCTTTATGATAGATGCAAACGCACGGAAATCTTCTATGCGCCCATTGGTACAACTGCCAACAAATACATAATCCACTTTCTTGCCGAGCATGGCGTCATCTTCATGAAAACCCATATAGTTGAGCGATTTCCCGTAGCTCGCATTGCCACTCACTGTATCTTTTGAAACAGGAATATGTTTGCTGATGCCCATACCCATACCAGGGTTAGTACCAAATGTAATCATTGGCTCAATATCAGCCGCATCAAAATGGTATTCCTTATCAAATGTTGCATCAGAATCTGTCTTTAATGTTTTCCAGTAAGCCAACGCCTTATCCCAGGCTTCACCTTTCGGTGCCTTATCTTTTCCTTTGATATAATTAAAAGTTGTTTCATCCGGAGCAATCATGCCGCCCCGGGCCCCCATTTCAATGCTCATGTTACAAACGGTCATTCTTCCTTCCATGCTCATATTTTCAAAGACCTCACCGGCAAATTCAACAAAATAACCGGTAGCACCAGCCGCTGTTAATTTAGAAATAATGTAAAGGACCACATCTTTTGCGGTAACACCCTTACCCATTTTTCCTTTTACATTTATGCGCATTTTTTTTGGCTTGGGCTGCATAATGCATTGCGATGCAAGCACCATTTCTACTTCGGAGGTACCAATACCAAATGCGATAGCACCAAATGCTCCATGTGTTGATGTATGTGAATCGCCGCAAACAATGGTCATGCCCGGAAGGGTAATTCCATTTTCCGGCCCTACTACGTGCACAATCCCGTTTTTAGGATTGCCCAACCCCCAATGGGAAATACCATATTTGGCGGAGTTGGTTTCCAGTGCCCTCAATTGATTAGCAGAAAGGGGATCCTTCACCGGCATGTGTTGATTGATAGTAGGCGTATTGTGATCGGCTGTTGCAAATGTTTTATCTGCAAACATTACTTTCAAATGCCTGCTTTCCAAACCGCCAAACGCTACCGGGCTTGTTACCTCGTGAATGAAATGGCGATCGATAAAAAAAACATCAGGGCCATCTTCAATTTTGCGAACAACGTGCGAGTCCCAAACCTTATCGAATAATGTACTGGAATTAGAGTTCATTTTGTAATTTTTAGTAGAACCGCAAATTTCTTAAAAATCCGGCAAACAGCCTGCATTTAATTAATCTTAATTTGATTGTTTTAACTGATTATTAAAATTGCAGTTCGGGAAAGATTTTTTGCGAAGAAGTTAGCAGTAACAAGTACCTTTTTTTGAAAAAACTTTGTAACTGCTGAACCTCAAGCCTATTTTTTCACTGCAACTATGATTCCCGATGCCCATACCTGCTTTGTTAGCAGCAGATCTGTTCTTTTCCCAAGGCATGAAATTAAGTTCGTGGCTTTTTCCTGGTGTCCTTCCGGCCAGTTAAACTGGGGCAGCATATCGTCAATTATGTAAAATCCTCCCTTGTTTAACATGGATAGTACTTCATCTAAAAGTAAATATTTTCCATGCCAGGTGTCTGCAAAAATGTAATCGAATTTCTCATCCCTGTTTTCTTCTATCCATTTATCGCCGTCGGCAAGTATTAATGACAACCGAGTATCATCCGCAAGTGTACTCCTTGCTATTTCCAAAAACAAAGGATCATTATCTATTGAAATTAATGTAGAGTCAACATCCATTCCATCAAGTATCCATGAAGTGGAAAGGCCTGTACCGGTTCCCAACTCAAGAAACTTACCTGATGGTTTAGACGCGGCAAGTGTTCTGAGTAAAGAGCAGGTGAGTACATCGGATGCCATCGTAAAGCCTGACGATTTGGTTGCTTCATCTATAGCAATGTATGTCTTTGGTAATGGTTGATTTATCTCTTCGGTCATTTGAGTAGACTTTATTTTTATACTGGCTTTCGAATACAAGTTTTTGCATCCTCTAAGGCTGGTTGTTGGCTCAAATAATGGCTTGCTTTATAGGTAACATTTATAAAATCACTTCCGCTTCAAAGCTTCCGAAATAGCTTTCATTGCCATAGGCTCCATCACCTTGTATCCTGCGAGATTAGGATGAATACCATCTCCTGAAAGTGATTTGGGCAGCCCCTTTCTTTCATCTGCCATTGCTGAGAAATAATCGAGATAGACGATTCCATTTTTTCTGGCAAAATCTTTAAGCATATTGTTAAGCTTTACCACTTTGTCGGCTGGCGCCAGCCCGGGATGCCACGGAAAATCAAATGCCGGCAACACAGAGGAAATCACCACGCGGATGTTGTTTGCTTTAGCGAGTTCTGCCATAGATACGATGTTGCCGTAGGTTTGCTCAAGGGTCATAGGACCGGTGTTTTGCGCGATATCATTTATACCCGCAAGTATCACAACTGCTGCAGGTTTAAGATCAATCACATCTGGGCGAAAGCGCACCAACATTTGCGGGGTTGTCTGGCCGCTTATACCCCGATCAATGTAATTATTATCAGCAAAAAAAGCAGAATCATATCTTATCCATGCATCGGTGATAGAATTGCCCATAAAGACCACACGCTTACTTCCGGAAGTTTTCAGGTTATCATTGGCTTCACCATAGCGCTTTAGGTTTGCCCAGTCATTATGTAATTGCTCATCTTGCTTTCTTTTATTTTCTTCAACCTGGGAAGTGGATTTCGACGTTGACGATAGTGGTTTAATAAAGCCCTCAGTTGCAAGCCAATCTCCGAAGCGGTCGATCCACGTATCTGTGGGAATATTTTGCGTATGCATACCAAAGCCGTGGCCGCCTTTTACGTACATGTGCAACTCAACAGGACGCTTTGCTTCAAGCCATTTATCATAAATTTCAATGCTGCGGGGTGCAAGGCCAAGTTGGTCGTCTGATGCGGCGGCTATGAACATCGGCGGTGCATCGCTTGCTATATTTCCCTGCAGCTCAGACGGTACAGCCCCGTAAATGCAGCCAACAAAATCAGGTTTGTTTTCGGCTGTATAGTTATACGCCGCTGCCCCGGAAACTGTACCGCCAGCCGAGAAGCCGATGATGCCAACCTGGTCCGGTTTGATATTATATTCGGCAGCATGCGAACGTACATATGTTATTGCAGCTTTGCCATCGGCGACTGCCAATGGTATTATGGTTTTAATGTCATCGGCAAATTCAGGCTTCCCTAAGATAGCCATGAGTTCTTTAACCGGATCGTCTGTCACACTGTGCACGAGCCGGTATTTTAAAACAAAACAAGTAACACCTTTCGCCACCAGCCATTTTGCTACATCATTACCTTCGCTGTTGATAGAGAGCGTATGAAAGCCTCCGCCGGGACAAATGACTACCGCTGTTCCGTTTGCAACCGAGGCGTCTGGAGTAAATACAGTGAGTGAAGGCTTTGTAACATTGTATACCACTTTCGTATTGAAGAAATTGTGGTCATTCTCCGCTTCGCTCCAGTTCCAGTTTTCGGAGCCTGGCGCTGCGCCATTATATAACGGAATTACTTTTTGTTGTGCATTTGCAGCAAGAGCTATAGATAATAATACGAGTAAAGCGAATCGTTTCATAAAACTTAATTTTATGCGACAATGTAAGCTTAAGAAATATAAACAGCAAAACTAAAGGCGATTTATTTTAGGCCAATCAATTGTTCTGCAGAAATTATATTATTGCATATTGAAGATGGTTTATGAAACAATAGTTAGGTAATAATATAAATACGCAAAAATGAAATTGATACTAATAGGGGTTTCCCTGCTTTCCGTAATGGTTAATACTTGCAATAAAGCCAAAGAAGTTGAATTGTTTAACGGGAAAGATTTAAGTGGGTGGCATGTAGACGTACCGGAAATGGATACGAATGCTACCGCAATAAATCCGTTCATTATTCGCAATAATTTATTGGTAAGCCTCGGCACACCACAGGGCCATCTTATAACAGATAAGGAGTTTAGCAATTACAGACTTCGCGTGGAATATCGTTTTGCAGGCAAACCGGGGAACTGCGGTGTGCTGGTGAATGCTTCTACTCCAAGAGCACTTTATAAAATGTTCCCTAAATCAATTGAATGCCAGATGCAGCACGGCGATGCAGGTGATTTTTGGTGCATTGTAGAAGATATAAAAGTGGATGATATGGAATCGAGGCGAGGTCCAAAAGATGAATGGGGCATTACGGAAGGAAAAGAAAGAAGAATAAAAAACTTAACAGATAGCTCTGAAAAACCTTTGGGCGAATGGAACACGATGATCATAGAATGTGTGGGCTCATCTATAAAAGTATGGGAAAATGGAGATCTTGTAAATTCAGGATATGATTGTACAGCCAATCATGGAAAAATTGCTTTGCAGGCAGAAGGCTCTGAAGTAGAATTCAGAAAAGTTGAGCTCACGCCTATTGCTTCTATTACTGCTGGTTCAGTTGCACCATAAAAAAATCGCCTTGTGTTTCTATGTCACAAGGCGATGCAATAATTAAATAAAAGTGCTATTCATTATTTTTTGTTGTAGCTCACTTTCCAGATGCGGCCGTTCTGGTCATCAGATATATACAGCGAGCCATCAGCATCCTGCGTTAAGCCACAGGGGCGATGGGCAGCTTCGTTCGGATTTTTTTTAGCACCCGCAAAGCCGTCGGCGAAAACTTCATACTCTCCGCTGGGCATTCCATCTTTAAAGGGAAGAAAGACAACAGAATAACCACCCTGTTCCGCTGGTGCACGGTTCCAGGAGCCATGGAAAGCAATAAAGGCTCCGTTCTTGTATTTTTCCGGAAACTGGTTGCCAGTGTAAAACAATAATCCATCAGGAGCCCAATGGGCAGGAAAAGCGTAGATCGGATTTTTCTTCGTGCCGCAATCACCGATTTTCTTCCCATCTCCGCCATATTCAGGTGATTGTACTTTTAGTTTTTGCTGGCCGTCATAATAACAATAAGGCCAGCCGAAATCGTCGCCCTTTTCAATCTGTAACATCTCTTCCGCAGGCAATTGTACTCTTTGCGACTCGGTATATAACTTGGGGAACAAGCGATCAAGGTCATCGCGGCCATGCTGAACCGCATAAAGTCCATTCGTCCCGCTATTCCAATCCATAGCAACAATATTACGGATGCCTGTACAATAGCGCACTCCATCTGCATAATGCTGGTTCGGTTTGTCATCTTTGAACTGCCATACGCCACCCGCAGAATCCAGGATAGGGCATGGGTTCATTCCAGGTGAACCTGGCTGCCTGTCATCAGTTTGGCAGGAATTGGAAGGCGCACCCACAACTACATAAATATTTCCTGCACCATCCAGTGTGATAGCTTTTGCAGAATGCTGTCCTTTATTTATGAGGCCGGTTATTATCATTTCGGCAGAAGAAGTATCCGGGGTTCCGTCCGCTGCAAGTTTATAACGATATACATCATCATTAGACGAAGCATATAAATAGCCATTACTGATGCCGACACCCGTACCTCCAAAAGCGCCAAAGCCTGAGATACTGTCAGCGACCCCATCCTTATTTGTGTCTCTTAAACGAACGATACCATGACCATTTTTAAGGCCGGCAAGACGCACATAAATATCGCCATTCTTGTCGAAAGCCATGTGCCGGGCGCTTCCGAGACTATCCGCAAATATGGACGCTGAAAATCCATCCGGCAAAGTAAGCGTACTGTCTATTGCGGATGTTGACAAAGATTGTTGCTTTTCATTATTACATGATAAACAGGTCGCAACAAGTAAAATAAGAATTGATTGGATAAAATATTTCATAACAAGATTTGCGATAAAGTTACATTATATATAAAAAATGATTCATGGCAAATATTATGTGATTGAAAATACAGGCAAGTATGAACGACCTTTATACTTTAATGAAAAATTAAGGCGAGCCATATGCAGTTGGATTAAGAAAAACAATCTGATATATTTGGATCAGAAAATCTTTCGAACCCGCATTATAGCACTATTGAGTTGCTGAATTCAAAAAAAGAATATGACTAAAATTTATTTAGGGTTAATACTTACTTTTTTAATCGCCCCAGTGTCCGCGCAAAACCTTGCCCAGATTACCATAGATAACAGGGGGAACAATGACATTATTACTTTTTTAGTGGATGGAACTATTGTTGTTAACATAAGTAAAGATGGAAAAATTATAGATTGGGGAACAGAATATACTTCGCCGGTTACGGGTATGTATCCAAGGCTGGAAAAATATATGGGCAGAGAAGAATACTATCCTGACGCCGATAATGAAGCATACCGTGGTAAAGTAAAATATATCGGGAGAACATTGGTTACATATTACACTTCTGCAGATAATGAGGGATTGAAAGGAAAAGTAAAATCCATCGGGCCGAATGTTCTCGATTATTACCGTGACTATGATGATGTGGCCTTTCGGGGAAATCTTAAAAGTGCCGGCCCTGTTACTTTTACTTATTACAGTTCATTTGAAGATCAGTCTTACAAAGGAAAAATAAAATCCGTTGGAAGTACGCGATTGACATACTATGGCTCAACCGATGATAAAGCGTATAGCGGAAAAATAAAAAATGTTGACCGGAACATATTTACCTATTACTCATCTTATGACCGGAAAGAATACAGCGGAATGATGAAAACGGGCTCCCAGGTACTTTCCAGCGGTGGCCTGAAATTCATCATCAGGAATTATTGAGGAAATTGCTCAGATTGTCGCAACCAGCCATTAATAATGTCAGAATCGGACCGCGGCAATTTTGTTGTTCAGTAGTATTTTTGTTTCAGCCAAAATCTTCACTCAAAAAATTTATATTATGGTTGCTTCCAAACCCCGGAATATCGATGAGTACATCTCATTATTCCCAAAAGAAACTCAAAAAATTTTACAACGAGTGAGGGAGACAATTATGAAATCTGCCCCTGCTGCTACAGAAACAATTAATTACGCAATACCTGCTTTTACATTAAATGGAATTTATTTAATCTACTTTGCCGGCTATAAAAATCATATCGGCATATATCCGGCACCAGTAAACGAGGAGGCATTTAAAAAGGAATTTTCTATCTACAAAACCGGGAGAGGTTCAGTTCAATTTCCACTTGACAAACCTATACCTTTAAGCCTGGTACACAAAATTGTAAAATTTAGAATTAAGAAAACTTCGGAAAAGGCAACCGGAAAATAATATGCTAAATCTCAATACAGCATCTTGATTTCGACGACGCAACGATAGTTACCCTTTTTTCAATAAAGATTCTTTTTCAGGGTCTTTGGCTTGAGTAGGCACTCCCAATATTTTATCAAATGCTGCACGCATCATCCAGGCTTTTTCAGTATCAGAATAGTCGCCATGGGATTTTTCAATGGCTGTTTTCAAAATAGTTGCCACATTTTTACAGGTTACACCATACACATAAATAATTTTGTAGGCTGCCCATTCGTAAATACGGTAGCAGGCCATGTGTAAACCCTCGTTGTATATAGGTGCGCCCAATGAAATGGCATCGTCGATTATTTTTTCAATCTCGATACTATTATCACATGTTATTGGCAGGCTATCTGATCTGTACCCGCTAATGGTACGTATCGTTGCCAGGAAGCCATCTTGAGAGGCTTTACAGCAAACGCATAAAAATAAGCATGTCGATAGGAGGAGAGCCTTTGATAAGGTCATGAAGCAGTTTTTATTTTTTTTAGAAAATACGGAAGAGGTACATAAAGCAAGTTATTGTTTATATCGGTGAAGTAAGTTTCTAAAACAGATTTTGCCTGGTAAAAAAGCATCTTGTGTAAATATTTTTCTGCTGTATATTGCCGAATCTTCCATCAATATAAAAAACCGTGAAATGAAAAAAATTGCTTTTGCTTGTCTTAGTTTCATTTGTATTACGATGTTGATTCAATGCAATACAACAACTACCGAAAAAACATCGGATGCGGATTCAACTGCAACCACAACCGCCCCCGCAAATAATGTTACTGATGATTGGAAAATAGGTGTACAAATGTGGACCTTCAGGATGTTCACATTTGCCCAGGCGCTTGATAAAGTCGACAGCGCCGGTGTAAAATATATCGAGGCGTTTTGGGGCCAGCCTTTAGGTGCAGGACTAAAAGATAGTTTTGGCATTCGCATGTCTGACGATAGCAAAGCCAAACTAAAACAAATGCTTCAATCAAAAGGTATCAGCATAGTTGCAATGGGTGTAATATCTCCCAATTCAAATGAAGAATGGAAACAGGCTTTTGACCTGGCAAAAGAGTTCGGACTTAGTTATATAACTGCAGAGCCGCAAAAAAAGTTTTGGGACCTAAGCGATAGCCTTGCCGGTGCTTATGGAATTAAAATAGCTATTCATGATCATCCAAGACCGAACGATTTCTGGAGCCCTGATTCGGTACTGGCAGCAGTTCAGGGGCATCCTAATATTGGATCAGTGGCGGATGTTGGGCACTGGGCACGTAACGGCCTGGATCCCGTTGATTGCCTCAAGAAACTTGAAGGGCATGTATATGGAGTTCATTTGAAGGACATTACTAAATTTAATGACACACAGGCACCGGATACAATTGTAGGAAAAGGTGTAATCAATTTCCCCGCAATTTTCCAGGAATTGAAGCGCCAGAATTTTAAAGGAATGCTTTCCATTGAGCATGAATCAAACTGGTATCATAGCTTACCTGACGTAATTGAAACGGTACAATATTATCACGACCAGGTGGCTAAATTGCAGTAGTCGTTTTTTTGCCAAGGCTGCAAGATTTACAACCTGTATTTTTTGCAGCTATTTTTTTGCGCAAATGAGTTTGTTCGTCTGAGTAACCTCTCCTTTTTTCGGGAACATTGCAGTAGTTTAAATCCCTGCCGAATGAATAAGGCAATAATATTTTTGTTAGCCTGAATACATTAAATTTGAAATAAGTGTTCTCACTTTTATATAAGGTTACGATTTTTACCATGATTGCGATACTAAACATTTTTTCAATTTTGTACGATGAACTTGTTGGGTTTCTTGGTATCAATACCTGGATTGAAATGTACAAGTCCGGCGATTATAGTTCACTACATACGTTGCAGGGTGTACAGGGCATCATTGGCCCTTTTATTCCGTTATTGCTGATTATTGAAATTATCCGCGCCGCGTTTTATAAAAGGTTTCGTGTTATTGATTACAAGGTGCAGTTTTTTACCTATGTATTGAACAGGTTTATTGGCCGGTTCATTTCAATAGCCGCTGTTGCATTTTGCATTGGACTTTTTGAAAAGTACGCGGTCATTAAAACGACATTTACATGGTACTGGCTTATATATGGATATGTGGTGTGGGAGCTTTCTCATTTTGTATACCATTATCTTGCGCATAAGATACGGCTGTTTTGGTGCCTGCACTCCACGCACCACGCTCCGCAAACAATGAATCTTTCTGTTACTTATGCCCACTTTTTTCTTGAAGCACCTTATGCGGATGTAATACGCACTTCTATTTGTATTCTGCTAGGTGTGAACCCTGTGCTTTTATTTTTTATAATGTTTATAGATGGCACATGGGGCGCATTTATTCATGTAGGTGAAAATGTTTTAAAAGATGCGCGACTTGGTTTTTTGAACCGTATCATTTTAACACCGTCACACCACCGCGTTCACCATGCAAGAAATCCCTTTTATATGGATATGAATTTTTGCAACCTGCTTAACATTTGGGATAAAGTTTTCAAAACTTATGTAGATGAAAAAAAAGAAATTCCCATAGAATATGGAATCACGAGAAAGATGAACCCAAATAATTTCCCGGACATGTACTTTGGAGAATTTGCAGCTTTGTTTCATGATGTTAAAAAAGCACCGGGTTGGAAAAATAAATTTCTATACATTGTAATGCCTCCGGGATGGAGCCATACGGGCGAACATAAAACCGCAAGTGTTGTACGTAAAGAGTATTTAAAAAATGTTGTCCGGCATGATCCTGAACTGACTCCCTCATAATTTTTCCTGAATTTTAGGGCTTATTCCTATGGGCAATATTGGAAGTTGCAGTTAAGATCAGCAACTGTTTTTTCCAATTATCATTAAGTCAGAAACTAACAGTAATGGTAAGCCCATTCATTACTACTTTAATTATTCAGCTTCAACTTTTAAGGTTACATATTTGCATCACGATGGTAAAGAGTTACTTACCGGAGAAGTGATAAAAAAAGATAAGTAGTTCCAATTATCGCCATGGGGGTGTAATGACCGTGGAGGAGAAGTGATGCCGAAGGTTTGTAAGTGTGCATAGCGTATTCGCTGCAAGTCGAATGTGTATCAAGTTAGCCCATTGATATCCTTAACTTAGCCCATTGATATCCTTAACGCAATGTCCCGGCGGGTGAATTTTTGAACACAACCCAGGTGTAATTCTTTTACTGACTTTGTTTACGATATAACAATAATACATTCCAGTATTTTCCGAACAATAAACGAATGTATACGTCTGTTTCTTTGCACGAATTACGTGCATCTGCCGCGTAAATAAAAGATTGCTTTTGGCGTATGTTTACTTTTGATTTTATCACATAGTTGTATAGTTTTAATCCCCCCGTGAAACTTAAAAGATTGGCGAAAGAGATTATACGACCCAGGTTGACATTATAAGTGTTGGTTGCTTTTTTAACCGACAATAACTTTAAATTAAATTGTCTTCAATGTATCTCCTAAAATCTACCCCCAGGCTTGAAGAAATTACAACAGTCAAATACCTACCTGCTGTTTCTATTATTATGCCTTTTACACCTGTAATAACATCGAAGAAAAACCTAGAATACCAGCTAAAAAATATCATGAGTAAATTGGAAGCGATGTTGGCTGCCCATTACACTTCCGAAAAAGCAATCCCTGTAATTCTTAAGTTAAAAAATTTATTTTCCAACCTTAATTATAATTCATCTAAGAAGAGCGTTGCAATTTTTGTGTCGCCGGTAGTAGAGAAGGCCTTTTACCTGGAAGTGGAGATGGAAGAAAAAATTTTAATTAATCCGGCATTTAGAGTCAGCGATCTTGCTTACTTTAAGAAAGAAAAAAGAGAATGTCTCCTTCTGCTATTGGGTGATACTTTTTCCAAAATGTATTTGAGTATTGACAAACAATTAAAATTGATCAAATCAAATACAATCGGTGATGCGCAGCCGAATAATGCTGTAGAGAAAATAGCAGGTTCTTCTGTTGATGAAGATCAAAAGAAATTCATTACAGGGAATTTTTTATATCAAATGGACCGGGGCCTCTCAATCATTTTGAATTCATACCAGCTTCCTGTATTTGTTTTAGGGCATCAAAAATTGTTGACCCACTTCAAAAGCATAACTAATAATGATAGAAACATAATACAGTTTATTCATGGAAATTATGAAAAGGCTACTGAGACTGAATTGTGTTTTTTAATGGAGCATATTGCATCCCGGTGGGGGAAACTAAAACAACAACACCTATTGAAGCGGGTTGAAAAGGCGAAATCGAATAACAAACTTAAAACGGGCATAGAGGAAATATTGAAAGCTGCCAGGCAAAATAATGGAGGTGTGCTTGTGATTGAAAAAAAATTGCTAACTCATTCTGAGGCATCACAACCTTCCGAACTATTCTCCAGGATAGACGCATCCGGCAATGAAGTTTTTTTTATTAAAGATGACTTAGATGATATTATAAAAAAAGTGCTTGAAAGTGGTGGCGATATTGAATTGATTGATGAGGGAGCGCTCAAGAATTACGGTGCTATCGCTTTGATAGAAGATTATAAGTAAATAAATATTCAGGCTTTAAAAAAAGCGATGTCTGCATCTTTGATGTGGGAAACACTTTGCTGAATTGATAATTCTAAACATTTTTTAGTTAACCTTTAAAATCCAATTGTTATGCTAATATCAAATTCAAGCCACCCGGAAATTTCAACTTACCCCGGTGAGTATACACCCGTCACTCTCAAGTTTGAATTATTCGCAGAGGAACTTTCCAAACCTCACGAAGGTGCGAGTAAACCTGATTATAATATTTGCGAAACTTCGGAATATTATAAAATCGAGTTAGCTGTTCCAGGACTGGAAAGAGAAGACTTTTATGTAACTATTACCCGGCAAGGTTATCTGTCTATTTCGGCGCTGCATATTAAACCCAATGGAGTTGAGAATGAAAATTATCAAAAGCATGCTTTTAATTATGAATGTTTCACTCATCAACTTTTGCTACCGGAAAACATCGACACTGATTTTGTAAAGGCGGAATACAGAACAGGTATTTTGTCTTTCTTATTTTTAAAAACTGATAGACCTTATTCAAGAAGGGCTTCAGTTGTAATAGTTTACTAAAAGCGGCTTTGCTTCTTTTACCGTGCGAGAATGTAAATGTAGTAATACTTAGCCTTTACAAGTGAACCCGACTGACTACTTATTATTTAAAGTAAGCGTTTTATAAACTATGTTACCATGCACTGTAATGCCCGAAATAACTACCTGGTAAGTGGCTGGAATATCGCCGGTAAAGAAGCTAAAACTTGTATTGCCCGAAGGATCACTTAAAACACCGCCGTCCCAAAAAATTGTTGATCTGTAATCAGGATTTTCGGTGGATGCCTGCTTTTTATCATCGTAATTTACAGAAGGAAATATGGCAGGCATTGAAATACCTTTGGCATAATAAATAGTAACGTTATCATCCGCGCTTTTTGCCATATCTTTTCGGAATCTCGCCGTGTTTACCAGTATAACGCCGTTGCCACCGCGCAGTCCGTAATTAGCGGCCTCAGGCCCTTTTAGTATTTCGATAAAGTCAATTTCCCTGCTATTGAGTCCATTGAGGTACCCAATCGTTGGGCTGCCGGTGTTGCTCGTCGCCCCTGCAGATAAAGAAATCTGGTTACCATCCACTAATAATAGCGGCTCAGAAGAGGCATCCGGCGCCTTCAAAGCAGTGAGGCCGTTAACAACAAGAAACCCGTTTAGCAGATGCATGCCCGCTACCCCTAATACTGCAGTTCCCACATTTGTTCCTTCAGGAATATCATCAGAGGTAATAACGGATGAGTATGTACTGATCCTTTTTGAGACATCATAATTGACAGCTTTTTTGACAATTACTTCAGGAAGCTTCTTTTCCTGCGGCTTCGCCTCGTGAGCAGTATAAGATTTTATATATCGGGCGATAGAATTTTCTTCCGGCACACGATCTTTCAAAGCGACGGGCGTTTTAAAATAAGGAAAACCTATTTCACCAGGTATAATCGTCATTGGCTGATTTTTTTCATTTATACTTTTTACAGTTATGTGAAATTGAGTACTGTCAGCATAATCCCCGAATGGGAAATAAAATCTTCCGTTAAAATCTGTGGTGTCAGCAGCATAGATTCCGTTCCCGCTTTTAGAAAGCAGCGTTACCATTTTATTGACTAAGGGTTCATTTTTTTTATTCACCACAACCCCTCCTATATAAAGAAGGCTATCCACATACGTAGTATCTATATTAGGTGATTCAGCGTTAGCGATATTTTGAAATGTCCTATTTCTTAAGAGCATTAATAAATCTATCTCTTCGTCCGGTAGGCATTGTAGCGGAGCTAAAGACACGTTATCTATATTTTTATGTTTGATTAGTTTACTAAAATATGACGAGCTACACACATCAGGGGGAGCGGAAAACATGGAATCTGCAACAGCTACGGAAAATAATGCTGGTACCGGTTGCTTGTTTTTGTCAGTTACTGAGACGTTTAATGTTACCTTTTTTCTTTTACCATAAGCAGGTTTATCTGTTACTGCATTTACAAGTAAATTATTTCCTTTCAGATAAATGCTTCTTTCGCTTAATAATTTAAAGTTGTTGTCAAATAAATAAAATGTGGTAATCCCTTCACGGAGTTTTTGATCAGGAACGGAAACTTCATATTGCCCGCGACCAATGCTGGCAAAGCAAAGGCTGTCTTTAGAAATTCCTGCAACATAGGAAACGAAATCATTCGAATAAATGGAATCTTCAAGCAATACTCTTATAAGATGCGCACCTGCTGCCTGGGTTGCTACAGATATCTGTGCTGCTTTAAAATTGAAACCAGGCAATGGATAACTTAATTCTTTATCGCCTTGTTTTACAAGAGCTTTATATTTCCGATATCGCGATGGAAAAAATGAAAATTTTCCTAAGCCATTATTACCAGATGAAAAAGTAGCCGTAATAGAGTCTCGATTATCTTTAATGATACCTTCTGTTTTTATAGGCCTTCCTGCCTGGTCGTGTACGTAAAAAGCCACACTGGAATTAGCGCCTGTAATAAGTGAACCTCCTTCAGGAAAAAAATCCATGGAGATTGTACGTTCCTGATCTTCATTTTGCCGGGAAACTTTTGTTTTAGTGGCAGTGTAAGAATTGGGATTGAAAACATAAATAGATTTTATTGCGCAATAATCACTGTCACCTTTTGTCATATTCCTTGTATATGCGCGAAGCCAATAATAACCTGTAGAAATAGAATCGGGCAAAATAATCCTTGAGCTTAATTGCTGATGAGCAGCATCCAGTATTACTATTTTTAAAACCTCATCGTTTTCATTTACAAGATCTACAATAAGGTATTTGTCTTGCGTACTTACTTTTTGCGAAACAGAATTTAAGAGCAACGCGTTAAACCAAATTGTTTCACCAGCCTTAAAGATTGATTTATCCGTATTGAGTAAAGCTCTTGGCCTCGATTGAGCCCTGATATTTGTAATTAGTTTAGCCGAAAAAGAATCTAACCTGTTCTGTAAAATATCCTGGCTTTTTACCGAGATACAGAATAGCAGATAGATACAGAGCACGGTGGTATACTTACAGCAATTCGTAAACATAGTTCTGGTTTTGTTCAATTTAATAAAATAATCTATGTAAACAATAAAACTTTTAGATAGTATTATCTAAAAAACCATAATACCGGGATGCTGACAAAGAGTGCATTAAGAAGGGATAGAGAGGATGATAACAACGCCGGTCGCTTAGGATTTAATTAATTATTTTTATCAATTAGATGAGGGGAGCATGCATTATCGCTTTATTGCCAATTTCGTAAAAATTAAATATGGATAAAATTATCAGGGTTGGTCTAATTGGATTTGGTGTTGGAGGACAAATATTTCACGCCCCATTATTAACAACTATAAAAGGTATGGAGCTTGCAAAAATAAGAGCAGTTAAACCCGAACAAGTTTCTGTAGCTAAAGGAAAATATCCGCAGGCTGAAATTGTAAGTACTTCTGAGGAAATATTTAATGACAAAAATGTTGATCTTGTCGTTATCACCACACCCAACACATCGCATCATTCACTGGCGATACAGGCTTTAAAAGCAGGCAAGCATGTGGTAGTGGATAAGCCCTTTACCATAACGACGTCTGAGGCGGATGAAATTATTGCAATAGCGAATGCAAGTAACCTGGTATTATCCGTTTACCATAGCAGGCGCTTAGATAGCGATTTTTATACCCTGGAGGAAATAGTTGAGAACGATTTGCTGGGGGACATTGTTGAATTTGAGAGTCGATACGACCGTTTCAGAAACTTCCTGCGGCCCGGCGCATGGCGCGAAGAAGATGCTCCCGGAACGGGGATATTGTACGACCTTGGCTCGCATCTTATTGACCAGGTACAGGTGCTATTTGGGCTACCCGATGCAGTTAGCGCTGACTTGCGTATTCAAAGAAAGGGAGCAAAGGCTATTGACAATTTTGAAGTAATTCTTCATTACCCGGGCATAAAAGCTTCCATAAAAGCGGGGATGCTTGTAAGAGAACCACTGCCACGATTTATACTTTCGGGAACTAGTGGATCCTTTGTAAAGTATGGGATGGATGTTCAGGAAGAAGCATTGAAAGCGGGATTTACTCCGGCCACTAAAGACAACTGGGGTGTAGAACCTCTTGATCTATGGGGTACCGTAAATTCGGATGTAAATGGCCAGCATATTGTTGGGAAGGTTGAAAGTAAAAAAGGGAACTACGCAGCTTTTTACCAAAATATTTATAATGCAATCTCGGGCGGTGAAAAACTCATTGTTACACCAGAACAGGCAAGAAATAATGTACGCATCATTGAGCTGGCAATGCAAAGCGAACGTGAAAAAAGAACAATAGATTTTTCTTTTTCATAAAAATATTCATTGCAAAATTAAAAGCAGTGGTATATTTTGTTGTTAATTTGGCTGTTACTTAATCTCCATTAGGATTGCGGTACATATCTATTTTCTACAATACCCATCTGATTCTTCCACAGGATATTTTTTGTCGAGATCCACATTATTCGCAGAATGCTTAACGCCCCAGCTAAAAAGCTTTTCAAAATAGGGCAGAACTTTACTGTCTTTGATTTTATCCCTGAAATAAATTTCATGTTCTTTTTCTTTCATGCCCATTTCATATAAAATAATATCCCAATCGTGAATACCAAGATCATTGAAAAAATGCTTCATTCTGAAGTATTCGCACACATTGCCACTTTCAAGCTTCCCGGCAAAAAAGAAGGGCATAAACCATCCGATTACATAACAACTCGCGGATATTAATTTTCCAATAATTGCAAATCGAATCTCATACCAGCGTGATACAGGGATGTTATAATAATTCATTATTGTCAGCACTTCTTTACGATGGTTCCACTCATCGTCTTCAATTTGCTTTATTGCAATTTTTTCAAACTTATTTTTTACAGAAGCAGCATGGCCCTTGTAAGCATAAGATGCTGCCTTTTCAGCCGAGTATGCTTTTTGCAACAATCGCCTTAGCTCAGTATGAGTTAATGTTTTTTCAGGAAGTTTTTGTTGAGAACGCGACCGTTCGATATCAGCGATGTTGGGCATAACAGGAATTAATACTTTGTAAGATAAGGAGCGGTTTGAATAAGCTAAAGAAATTTCTTTGGCGTCGAAAATCTATTTAATTGGGAACGTTTATTTTGCCCGGGAAATTTTTGTTCACTAATAAATAATCATCTTTGCTTCAATGGTGAAAGTCCTGATCATAGATGATGAAGAAAAATTACGCGGCTTATTGTCACGTATTATTAAGTTAGAAGGCTTTGAAGTGATAGAAGCAGGTAATTTGAAAGCCGCACAAAAAGTCATCGAAAAAGAAGGGCCGGATGTAATCCTTTGCGATGTAAAATTACCTGATGGCAATGGCATTGATTTTATTAAAGAAATAAAAGCAAAACATCCAATTGTAGAAACGATTTTGCTAACAGCTTATGGTAATATTCCTGATGGAATACAGGCCATGAAAAATGGCGCTTTTGATTATATAACGAAAGGTGATGATAATGATAAAGTAATCCCTTTATTGAATAAAGCAATTGAAAAAGTTGAATTACAAAAAAAGATTGCAAGACTAGAAGAACGGGTTGGAAAGAAATACGGCTTTGAAAGTATCATCGGCAATTCCGCGCCCATAACCGACGCCATTGCTTTGGCCAAAAGAGTGGCTCCCACAGATGCGACCGTTCTATTAACCGGTGAAACCGGAACCGGCAAGGAAGTGTTTGCACAGGCAATACATAACGCCGGTAAGAGATTTGGTAAATCATTTCTTGCACTTAATTGCAGCGCATTTTCAAAAGAAATTTTAGAGAGTGAAATATTCGGACACAAAGCCGGTGCTTTTACCGGGGCGTTAAAAGATAAAAAGGGTCTTATTGAAGAAGCTGATGGAGGCACGTTATTCCTGGATGAAATTGGGGAAATGCCGGTTGACCTGCAAAGCAAATTACTCAGGGTACTTGAGACGTCTGAGTTTATAAAGGTGGGCGATACTAAGATTACTAAAGTAGATGTACGATTTATTGCAGCCACTAATCGCAATATAGAGCAGGATGTGAAGGAAGGGAAATTCAGGGAAGATCTTTTTTATCGCTTGAATATTTTTGCGATCGATTTGCCTCCTTTGCGGGATCGCAGAGATGATGTACCGGCATTGGCAAAATATTTCGTTGCGGTTTTTGCAACCAAGTCCAATAAAAAAATAAATGGCATTACCAAAGAAGCTGAAGAATTATTGAAACAGTCTTACTGGAAAGGAAATATTCGCGAATTAAAAAATATTATTGAGAGAGCCGTTATATTAGAAGAAGGTGAAATGATAACAAGAGAAAGCCTGCCATTCAATTTTCATTCTTCCATTTCAAACGAAGAAAACAGTTATGACCTCGCGATAATAGAGAAGCAACATATTCAAAAAGTTCTCAGGCATACAAACGGTAATAAATCAGAAGCAGCAAGATTGTTAAATATTGGCTTAACAACATTGTATAGAAAAATTGAGGAATATCATTTATCGTAGGAACACGCCGCGGCGTGATCCCACAAATACCAAAAGTCGATAAGAATAATAAATCACCATGCGTTACAAAAATCATAAACAATACCGTTTACCAGGCTATGATTATTCGTCTGTCGGAGATTATTTTATTACTGTTTGCACAAAAGACCGCTTACATCATTTTGGTAAAATTTTCAATGCGAAAGAGGACGCCTTTATTGAACTAACCCCTATCGGGTCTTTTGTAAAAGATAGTATGCTCTCTATTCCCGGCATCTTCAAAAATGTTGAGCTGGGTGAGACGGTGGTAATGCCCAATCACATCCATTTAATCATAACCATTTGTTACCAGGATGTCATACCTCCTATTTCCAAACAATCATCTCTTCAAAAATTGATGGCGCCAAATAATGGGTTACAACCTTTAGTACCAGGATCGGTATCGTCTATAATAAACCATTTTAAAGGGAAGGTTAAAAATGGTGTAACATTAATGGGTATGCTGATTTTAAATGGCAGGCAAGGTTTCATGACCATATGATAAGGAATGCCAAAGCATACAATACCATTAGCAATTATATCGCCAATAACATTTGGAATTGGAGCGAGGATGAGAACAATGAGAAAGGTAAAAATTATAGAAAAAATATTCGTGGGGAATCGTAGGAACACGCCGTGGTATAACGTAGGAACACGCCGTGGCGTGTTCCCGACGGGCGTGTTCCTACCAAAATGAAAATCAACCCTTCCAAAATGGAAGGGTTTTTTATTAATACCAAATCGTTATTCCAAATAAGATATAGCCGAAAACAGTTGCCCCGCATAGCTTTCATTTAAACCTTTCTTCTTCGCTAAAAAAAGGGCACCCGTTTGGCACAGGGGAGATATGCAAAGTCAAACACCCAGGTTAAAGGATTTTATTAAAGTCGTAATCATATTCCTTCTTGTAGTCGCATTTTCTTACATCGCCTGGTATAAGTTTCACCTTTTTGCAAACTAAATTTTTATACGATGACAACTATTTTATTAATTCTGTCAGGGCTTTTTTGCTTCTGGCTCTTTTTTAAATCAATTGAATTTTTTGAAAAAATCTAAACAATGACAGCATTATTTATCCTGGCAATAATAGTCTTTATCTACATCTGCTATGTATTGCTTAAACCGGAAAAATTTTAAAGAACGAAACAATGAATACAGAAATTTTAGGCGCAATAGCAATGGTTATCCTCATGGTGGTTTTAGCGATTCCACTGGGTAGGTACATTGGAAAAGTTTACCTGGGCGAAAAGACCTGGCTTGACGTGCTTTTCAATCCCATAGAAAAAATATTTTTTAAAATAAGCAGTATTAATGCTTCTAAAGAGATGAGCTGGAAAGAAAATATGGTTGCGCTTTTGGTCATCAATCTTTTTTGGTTTCTGCTGGCAATGTTTATTTTAATGAACCAGGGTTGGCTTCCGCTGAATCCTGATAGCAATCCTTCTATGTCTCCTGATCTTGCGTTCAACACAGCAATCAGTTTTTTAGTGAACTGCAACCTGCAACACTATAGCGGGGAAACAGGATTGAGTTATTTCTCGCAAATCGGTTGTGTTATGTTTTTGCAATTTGTTACGGCCGGCACAGGCATGGCGGCGGCCGCTGTTGTGTTTAATGCAATGCGTGAGCGCACGACTAAGAAGCTCGGCAACTTCTATAATTACTTTGTAAAAAGTTGTACCCGCGTTCTATTGCCCGTTGCAATAGTTACTGCTGTTATACTTTTTTTCAGCGGCACACCCATGACCTTCGAAGGAAAAGATCATTTTATTTCCTTGCAGGGTGATACTGTTAACGTAAGCCGCGGGCCGGCAGCAGCCATGATCGCGATAAAACAAGCGGGTACGAATGGTGGCGGTTTTTTTGGTGCTAATTCATCGCATCCTTTTGAGAATCCGACCTACCTCACCAATATGGTCGAGACGGTTCTTATCCTTCTAATCCCCATAGCAATGATCTTTGCCCTGGGCTATTATTTAAAAAGAAAAAAACTTGCGTGGATCATCTTTGGTGTGATGATGATGGGTTTTCTCCTGCTGCTTATACCAACAATTCAGCAGGAAATGAATGGGAATCCGGCTATTGCAAAAATGGGTATCAGTCAGGCAATGGGAAGTATGGAAGGTAAAGAAGTTCGGTTTGGCCCGGCTGCGTCTGCCACGTGGGCGATTGCCACAACAGTAACATCTAATGGATCTGTAAATACAATGCATGATAGTCTCACACCTTTAAGCGGCATGTTTGCCATGCTGGGCATGATGATCAATTCTTTCTTCGGCGGCGTAGGCGTTGGCTTTTTGAACTTTTATATTTTCATGATCATTGCAGTGTTTATTAGCGGGCTAATGGTAGGGCGAACACCTGAATTTTTAGGCAAGAAAGTAGAAGTGAAAGAAATGAAGATCGCGATGATTATCGCGTTGCTGCATCCGTTGTTGATCCTGGCCGGAACTGCTTTGGCCGCATATTTATATACGCACAATCCTCAAGCTAATGTTGCCTGGTTAAATAATCCCGGTTATCATGGCTTCAGCGAAATGTTATATGAATACACTTCTGCCTCAGCGAACAATGGCAGCGGGTTTGAAGGCCTCGGCGACAATACTCCCTGGTGGAATATCAGCACAGGAATCGTATTGATATTAGGCCGCTATTTACCCATTATCGGGCCGGTTGCGATCGCCGGTATTTTGGCCCAAAAAAAATATGTTCCGGAAGGAGCAGGCACGTTGAAAACAGATACCACCACATTCGGAATTGTTGTGTTTACAGTGATCATTATTGTGGCTGCATTATCATTTTTTCCGGCACTCACTTTAGGGCCGCTTGCTGAATTTTTCAGTGCTAAATAATTTAAAAAAAAGGTTGATTAAAAGATTATAAAATGTCTAAAAATAAAAATACAAGATTGTTTGAACCGGCGCTCGTTAAAGAAGCGCTTACGCAAGCTTTTGTAAAATTGAATCCGCGTATTATGTTTCGCAACCCGGTAATGTTTACGGTAGAACTGGGTACGATAGTAATGTTAATCGTTTGTGCGTGGATACTTACAGGCGTGCAATCGCAAGGTAATTTCTTGTACAACTTTATAGTATTTCTTGTACTGTTCGTAACCTTACTTTTTGCAAATTTTGCAGAAGCCATTGCGGAAGCAAGAGGTAAAGCACAGGCTGATAGCCTGCGTAAGACGAGGCAAGACACACCTGCGAAAAAAATATTTGCCATAGGAGAAATATTTACAGATGAAATAAAAATTGTGCCTTCCGCGCAATTGCAATTAGGCGATCACTTTATGTGTGAAGCCGGCGATATCATTCCCATGGACGGCGAGATAATAAAAGGTATTGCAACGATTGACGAAAGTGCCATAACCGGCGAAAGTGCACCGGTTATTCGTGAGGCCGGTGGCGATAAGTCTTCTGTAACCGGTGGTACAAAAGTACTTTCGGATAAAATTATTGTGAAGGTGAGCACGGCACACGGCGAAAGTTTTTTGGATAAAATGATTGCGTTGGTTGAAGGCGCTTCACGGCAAAAAACACCGAACGAAATTGCCTTAACCATCCTGCTGGCGGGCTTCACTTTAGTATTCATTATTGTTTGTGTAACGCTTAAGCCTTTTGCTGACTATGCGAATACGCCCATTACAATCGCGGCTTTTATTTCACTGTTTGTGTGTTTGATTCCCACTACCATCGGCGGCTTGTTAAGCGCCATCGGCATTGCCGGAATGGACAGGGCATTGCGGGCAAACGTAATTACAAAAAGCGGTAAGGCTGTTGAAACTGCCGGAGATATTGATACGTTGTTACTTGATAAAACCGGCACCATCACCATAGGCAACAGGAAGGCTACTAATTTTTATCCGGCAAACGGAGTAACAGAAGAGATGTTCGTTGAAGCGAGTGTGCTGTCTTCACTGGCTGATGAAACGCCGGAAGGAAAATCGATTGTTGAGTTAGGTAAATTAGACATTGCTTCTTTCAATACCCAACATTCAAAGTTTATAAAGTTTACTGCAGAAACAAGAAGTAGTGGTTTGGATATGGCAGATGGAACGAAAGTTCGTAAAGGCGCTTTTGATTCAATCTTTGCGATGGTAACAAAGGCGGGTAACACATTTCCATCGGAAACGGAGGAAAGTGTAAAGAAGATTTCTTCCAATGGGGGTACTCCTTTGGTAGTGAGCCGAAACAATATTGCACTCGGTGTTATAGAATTACAGGACATTGTTAAGCCGGGCATACAGGAACGCTTCGAACGATTGAGAAAAATGGGCGTGAAAACAGTAATGGTTACCGGCGATAATCCACTCACTGCAAAATTCATTGCAGAAAAGGCCGGCGTGGATGATTTTATTGCTGAGGCAAAGCCTGAGGATAAAATGAATTATATAAAACAGGAACAAAAAAGTGGCAAACTGGTAGCAATGATGGGTGATGGCACTAACGATGCACCTGCCCTTGCACAGGCGGATGTAGGCGTTGCGATGAACAGCGGAACCGCTGCTGCAAAGGAAGCCGGCAACATGGTTGATCTTGACAATGACCCAACAAAGCTGATAGAAATTGTTGAGATAGGCAAGCAACTCCTAATGACAAGAGGAACGTTAACTACTTTTTCCATTGCCAATGATGTTGCCAAATATTTTGCTATTGTTCCTGCATTATTTATTGCCTCACTTCCAGGGCTGCAGTCATTAAACATTATGCATTTGCACAGTCCTGAAAGCGCTATTTTATCGGCGGTGATTTTTAACGCGATCATCATTCCGCTATTAATTCCATTGGCCTTGAGAGGTGTTGCTTACAAGCCAATCGGCGCAAGCGCGCTTCTCAGGAGAAACTTATTGATTTATGGCCTGGGAGGTGTTATCGTACCATTTATAGGTATAAAATTAATTGACTTAATAGTGTCACTGTGGTTTTAAATTTTTAAAAAGAAGTAAATAAATAAACAATGAAACATCATATTTTACCGGCTGTCAAACTCACTTTTATTTTATTCATATTTTTTGCGGTCATTTACCCCGCATTAATTTGGGTAGGTGCCCAGGCTGCGCCAAACAAAGGAAAGGGAGAAATATCGATAGTAGATGGAAAGGTTGTTGGCTATACGAATGAAGGCCAAAGCTTTACTTTAGATAAATATTTCTGGTCGCGTCCTTCTGCAGTGGGATACAATGCAGCAGGAAGTGGTGGCAGTAATAAAGGGCCAAATAACGAGGCTTATTTAAAAGAAGTTAACGACAGGCTTGACTCATTCCTGGTGCATAATCCCGGAATAAAAAAAGAACAAGTGCCCGCCGATTTGGTTACTGCATCCGGCAGTGGCCTTGATCCTGATATTTCGCCGGAAGCAGCTTACATACAAGTTTCACGTATCGCAAAAAACCGGGCTTTATTAGAAACAGATCTGAAAAAATTAATTGATAAAAGAATTGAAAAACCATCAGCAGGATTATTTGGAACATCTAAAATAAATGTCCTCAAATTGAATATTGCTTTAGATAATTTAAAGAAGTAGCTTCCTAACAAATAAAGAATGGTTGCTTAAATATCAAAAAAGTAAACCATGTAGTGGAAGGACGAACTTTGCATGAAACAGAAATGCTTGCCAATATATTGTTCATACATCATTTACTATAAGTGAGTAAACCTGACGATAAAGAAAAAAGGGTCCAACAGTTTTTAGACCTCAACCAACAAAACGCAGAGGGAAGGCTAAAAATATATATCGGCATGAGCGCCGGCGTGGGCAAGACTTTCAGAATGTTGCAGGAAGCGCATGCACTGATGCAAAATGACGTAAATATTAAAGTCGGTTATGTGGAAACCCACGGAAGAAAAGATACGCAAGCTCTTATTGAAGGGCTGCCGGTAATCCCACGTCGCGAAGTTTTTTATAGAGGCAAGCGCCTGGAGGAATTGGACGTACAGGCAATTTTATTACTTCATCCAAAAGTGGTAATTATAGATGAATTGGCTCATACAAATATTCCCGGAAGCAGGAATGAAAAACGCTGGCAGGATGTACTGGATGTTTTACGGGCAGGCATAGATGTTATATCGGCAGTAAATATTCAGCATATAGAAAGTATTAATGAAGAAGTAAAGAAAATTACGGGGATAGAAGTAAAGGAGCGGATACCAGATAAAATGTTACAGATCGCCGATGAAGTAGTGAACATAGATCTTACCGCTGATGAATTGATATCAAGATTAAAAGAGGGTAAAATTTATGATCCGGCAAAAGTGCACCAGGCATTACAAAATTTTTTTCAGCCGGATAAAATATTGCAGCTTCGGGAACTTGCATTAAAGGAAGTCGCCGGGCAGGTGGAAAGAAAAGTTGATTACCAGATAACGGCTAAACAAACTCCTTTTGCACACGATCGTTTTTTAGCATGCATTTCTTCCAACCACGAAATTGCGCAACGCATTATAAGAAAAACTGCCAGGCTTGCCTCTTATTATAACAGTAAATGGTATGTTCTGTACGTGCAAGCTGCAAAAGAAGCTGCAGACAAAATTCCTTTGGCGGCCCAACGGCATTTAATTAATAATTTTAAAAATGCAACAGAATTGGGTGCAGAAGTAATTCAGAAGAAGGGAGAAAACATTGCATCTTTAATAATTGAAACGGTTAGTGAAAAAGGTATCACCACAATATGCCTGGGAAAGCCTCATGTAAGTTTATTTCAAATTATCTTACGAACAGGTATTTTCAATCAATTGCTGAAAACGCTTTCGAAAAATAACATAGATCTCATTATTCTTTCCTGATGGCATTAACTGTAAAAAGTAAAATATGGTTGGGAACATTCTTCCTGTTCCTGCTCTTGTTATTGACGGGTGGTGCCGGCATTTATTACATGGCAAAATTAAAAACTGAAGGTAAAAATGTATTGAAGGATAACTACAAGAGTTTGTCCTATTGCAACACGATGCAACAACAGTTGAACCGAATCAAAAACTACAATGAGCTGTCGATTGACAATTTCGAAAATGCCTTACAACAACAGGAAAAGAATATTACTGAGCCGGGGGAAGATAAAGCAACCCTTGTATTAAGAAATTATTTTAACAAGTATAAAACGGGAGATACCACCAGGCAAAATTTCATATCGATCGAGGAACAGATACAAACTATTTTGTCGTTAAATATGGCGGCGATTCAGAAAAAAAGTATGATCGCTGAGAAGACGGCCGAAGATGCTCTCGGCATTATCGTTTTACTGGGAAGTCTTGTTTTTCTTATTGCCTTAACTTTCCTGGTCAACTTTCCTTCAATAGTTACAAGCCCCATTAGGCGTTTAACAGAAGCGATAAAAGAAATTGCAAATAAGAATTATAAGCACCGGATTCATATCAACAACAAAGATGAATTTGGAATATTAGCAGATGCATTTAATGAGATGGCTGCCCGCCTTGAATATTTTGAAAGCAGCAACCTGAATCAGTTAATGTTTGAAAAGAACCGTGCGGAGGCAGTGATAAATAGTTTAAAAGATGCCAGCATTGGGATAGATAAAAACAACGTAATCTTGTTTGCAAATTACCAGGCGCTGCAGTTATTAGGATTACCATCGGAAGAAGTGGTAGGCAAAAATGTTGATGAATTAAAAACCAAAAATGACCTGTTTGGTTTTTTAACAGGCAATGAAACTAATGTCCCTTTTAAAGTAGTGGTTGAAAACAGGGAAAATTATTTCGTTAAAGAAGTAATTGAAATTGAACACGGCAATGCAAAAAATAAAGTGATTGTTTTAAAAAATATCACTTCGTTTAAAGAATTGGATGTAGCGAAAACAAACTTTATTTCAACCATATCGCATGAATTAAAAACACCTTTAGCATCATCCGATTTCAGTTTGAAATTGCTGGAAGACGAGCGGGTAAGCAAACTCTCCCCAGACCAAAAAGAGTTGATAAAACATTTGAAAGAGGATAATCAACGGATGCTTAAAATCCTGAGTGAGCTGCTAAATATGTCACAGGCAGAAGCAGGAAAAATACAGTTAAATATTCAAAGAGTAAATCCCCTTCAAATTATAGAAAATGCGATACAGGCGGTTTCGGGCAATGCAAAAGAAAGGGACGTAGAAATTAAAAATAGTTCTGAAAATGACTTACCTGAAATAGAAGCAGATGCGGACAAAACAACCTGGGTACTGAACAATTTTCTTACAAATGCGGTTAAGTATTCTTATACAAATAGTACGATAGAGGTTGAGGCATCATCGGAGGATAATAATGTGATTTTTTCAGTTACAGATCATGGTCCGGGTATAGATGAAACTTATTTGCCCAGATTGTTTGAAAGATATTTCCAGGTGCCGGGTTCTAAGGAAAAGGGTACCGGTTTGGGGTTGGCAATCTCAAAAGAATTTGTGGAAGCGCAGGGTGGAAATATCTGGGTTGAAAGTGAGATTGG
>CAWDTY010000013.1:0-209609 GCA_963805365.1 uncultured Chitinophagaceae bacterium | reverse complement strand
TGAGTGGAATTGTTTTCAAAAAATAAGTAGCGTACATTAGAGCTACTTACTGAAGATCCTTAGCTATGAAGTTTATTAAACCTTACCTGGTACTTTTTCTCTGTATTGCGCTTTCTTCTTGTCTTGATGGCCTTCCTGAGCCTCATAGTTTAGAATACAAAAACACATTTGATGCTCTTGCAAAAGATATCATAACGCAACAAGAAATTTTTGAAATGGATGATTTTACCAGGCATCACAAAAGTATAAATGATGTTATTATCTATTCGGGTTTAAAGCCCGATCCCTTCGATACTTTAGCTGTTCAAATGACAAATCGAAGTTATAGCCCAATAGCCCAGGTCTTAGATAGCTTAAACATTCGACAGGTTTTATTTGAAGACTTTCGAAAAAGGCTGGAAGAAACAAAATTGCGTGAATTTTATAAATCAAATGATTCAATCCTTTTTGTAGTTGACGGCTTCTTGGACGACTCCTTGGGCTTTATGTATTCAAATAGCCAATTGGATTGCAATTCCAATGCATTTAGTTTCGGAAGCTATACAGTTAATTTGTTGGACTCAATTAATAAGCATTGGCGCAGAGTTTCGATACATTAATCGCGGCGTATAATATCGGTAACGTTCATTCCTGGCCCGGGATGAATGGCGCTGAGAAAAGTATACATCTACCATCAAATTATTTTACTGTCAACTTATTATTTTACTTGGTCCGAGCCGAGTCTCCTGAAAGGGACTCGGCGTAGCCATATACAGGCTGACAAACTTTTAATTCAAGGCTTTACGAACCATACAAAAAAAGGCCATCCATTTACGGACGGCCTGTGCGGTTTATTTTTATTGCTTATTTACGCTGCTTTCTTCATAACACTTGCAAGCGCAAAATTGGCTGTGCTGGCAGTGCCTGCTGTAAAGTGGATCACCTGCTCTACCGGTGCATAACCCGGACACGTAACCGTAAATGAATAGCTGCCTTCTGCAATGCGGTTAATGCGATAATGCCCTTTTGCATTGGTAGTGGCGGTATATTTTTGATCCCTGGAAGTAATGACAGCACCTTCCACGGGCAGGTTAAGATCGTTGACAATACGGCCCCTGAGGCTTGCAGAACCCTCGCCCTTATACACAGAAACCAGGCTATTGAAAGTGAACAATCTTTTAGTGGCAGCATCGTCTTTAAATATCTGCTGGCCATCTTTCAGCATTTCTATAACGCTTGTATAAATGGCATTGTTGGCATCTATCTTAGCGCTGGTTGCCATTTGCTTTTGCATGTTCAACCCAAAGAAATTATTGGACAGGTTAATGCAATTTTCGCCTTCGTTTTGAAACGTAGTTTGGAAAGCTGCCGGCATATTTTCATTAGCCGTAAGGTCGCCGAGATTGGCTGCAATAAAAGTATTAGCCGCTTCTATAAGACTGCGAACACCGCTCCAGTTATCCAGCGAAGCCTTGCCGTAGAATGAAGCGCCGGCTGCCTCCAGCTTTGTTTGCCACAGGCTCTTATCGTATGCTTTAGTGATGTACACTTTAAGCAATTGCCAGTTGGCCTGCACCTGCTTGGTAGATGCTGCCAGGGCAATACGTGCTGCCTTGCGATCTGTAACGGTTTGCACGGTAGAAGGCATCGCTTTAGCATTCTGTACGGCCAGTATAGAAGCAGCGATATAATCACTGGTATAATAGCCTTTAAGATTTGCAAATTGCGACAGGTAGTTGCTGCACAAGTTCCAGGCAGCGTTACAAATGGTGTACAGGATCTCCTGCGGAATTCCGTACAAGTGTTTGGGTTTGTTCATAATTGGGGTTTTTGTTTAAAAAAATGGTTTGATGGAAAAAAACGGGCAGACCTTCATTTTATTTTATGACGGAGAAAAATAAAAATTTTGGATAAAGTAAACGGCCATTTTTAAAAAAAGAATGCTGATGCGGGTGTAAAAAGTAACGGGTACTGGTAATCAACATAATACATTTCATTACAATTGTTTTGTAGTAAATTCTATACTCACAGATGTAAATTATATACTCTTAGGCGTGGCTGTTATGCTCACAGATGTAAATTTATTTCGTTCAACAGTCGCGTGCTATGTTCTTAGATGTGCCTGTTATGCTCACCACAGTACTTGCTATGCTACCACAGCGTTGCTATGCTCTCAACAGCCGTTGCTATACGCTTAGATGTAAATATTATACGCCCTGCTGCGGCTTACATACGGTCTGCTGAAGAATCTATACTCTTTGAAGCGGGATCTATGTTGTTAGTTGTGGGAACTATACGGGCTTATGTTCTATTGATAAGGGGGACTTTGGTTTTGGGGAGATTGTTTTTCGGGAAACATGAATGGATAGTTGTTCCGGTGGAATTTGCATGGAGCAAAAGAAGGACTATTGTTTCTTTTTAATTCATGTCACCAATCGAACGCCTCATAGAAATGAAATAAGCAGGCGATAAGTGAAATTGTTTTCAAAAAATAAGTAGTGTACTTTAGAGGAAATAAAAAAGTTGAACACAATGCTAAGACAATCATCATGCTTATGAAATTAATAACAGGATTAGTACTTTTATTATTATTTAGTTGCCAAGATCAGACACAACAGAAAAAAACTAAACCAGAAAATATTCAGCAAGAAAGGTTTATCTGGCTTTTTAATAAAGAGTTGTGACAATTATGGGAACCAAAGCAACGACATACAGCGAAGAGAATATTATAACCAATTCGAAAAGGATGTTATTAAATTATCTGACTCAATCGGAATTTTTAGCAACTGGAAAGGAGCAATAAAAGAAATTAAGACATTTGACTGGAGTTCACAGAGTTCAACTGAGCTTGATGTCGAGATAGAAATTAAACTTTCAGAATATAAAGAATTGACACTTATCAGTAAAAGATTTTTTAATAATAAAAACATTGATTCCAATCTCACGTACAGACAACTTAAAAACCTCACAACTGGCTCAACCGTTTATTTTGACGGATTTTTAGCAAAGGATAAAGAAAACAAAATCGATTATGACATTTTATTTAGCTCAGGAAATGAAGACAAAATATGTGACCCAGATATAAATTTCTATTTAGTTTCCGTATCTAAAGACAAACTGAATTTTATTTCTTCTGAAAATTTCAAAAAGGTTAACAATATACAACTTGGCATATGGAAAATTATGGAAGATAGAGTTAATAAAAAGATTAGTGAAGCACAGTTCAAGAACAAATTAAATGAATTTAAAAAACAAGTCGAGCCATTAGTTACTTCGTTTACTCCGGAAGAAAAAGAGTATATGCAAAGTTTGACGGATTGTTTAGCATTACAATTTAATACAAAATAAAGGCACTGTGTACAACAAACTTTTTTGCACAAGCGGGCTGACTTACCAACAATCAGCGTTAGTAGAAGTTGCAGCTATAGTTCAATCTGAATTAACCCTAGTAAACAATAGGAATCACAATTAAGTATTTATGATAAAGTCGGTTATGGGTCGTGCAGACGAATATCTCTTATCCCGCCTGCGTAAATCCGTACTGCAAGCTTCCTTATTTATGCAGACACGTTGCATTCATCGACACTTTAGGATTTAAAAAACGAATAACAAGTATTTCTCATGAAGATGCTGTTGAAGTTATCAGACTATTCAATCAGACAGTTTATAATTTATGGCGAGAATTCGGACTTGACAGAGATAACTCCATTCGTGGAAGAACATTCAGCGATTCTATTATAATTCATTCAAGTGGAGAATCATTGGAAGAGCTTGATAAAATTTTAAAATTTATTATAAAACTGTATAGGACTTCTATTACAATTTGCGACTTACCTCTTCGTGGGGGATTAGCCTTCGGCGAGTTTGACGATTTACGTGCCGTAGAGTTTGACAATCTTCAAAAGGGGCTTATAGTTGGAACAGCATTTATCGATGCTTATCTTTTGGAATCAGCCAATAATATAAAAGGATCGAAACTACTTTTTGGACAAGAAATAAACCTCAAAATTGAAACAGAACTTCCTGGCTACCAGACACAGAAAGTCAAACCAGACAAAGATGAAAAGACAATTTACGAATTGAAATGGGGTGATATAGCTTTCTTAACTGAACATAACTACGAAGCTTTAAATAAATTCATTGACTTAGCTACTAATTCTAAATGGCTCGACCATTATTACGGCACTTTAGAAACTTTTTTAATTAAAGAACCTAGGAAAATAAAACAAAAATCTATGTCAAAATAATTGAAAAGATGAAAAGAGAATTTAAATATTATTACCTTGATAACTTTATTGAAAACTACCTGAAAAGCGAAAGTGCTACATATACAAAACGTAGTTTTTTATCCTTCATAAGAGACAAATTGTAAAATACGGGTTCCTTCTTCCTGGCGGTTCTTCAGCAACTGCCAATGCGGTTGAAATATGCTAAACGGAAATATTACGATCTTCGTATGACAAAAAATAATCACCCCTTCTTTGAAGGTGGGGGTTTGGGCGGTTCATACTTTGGCAAAGTATTACTTTTCTTACCATCAAGTTCTTTAGTTGGACGCACCTTGATTGAAGGCTGCTGTTTTATTTCTTTTGCCATCACATTAAAATTAAAATGTTGTTTTAAAATAATTATCACATAAAATTATTGCTTTTCGTTTTAATCGCTTAATTGGTTTAGAATGAAATTCATTGATTGTATCATTCATTTCTATCTCTGATATACATAATTCTTGCAATTTATCCAATGAGTCGCTTTCTGAAACTTTTTCTGTTTCATATCCGTACCAAACCCTTTCCATATTTAAATAATGCTGGGTGTAAAATCTAATTCCCTTATTAATTTTATCAATGGTTTTTTCTGAAGGAATAATTTCTACCTCGAGCAATTTAAGCAATGAAATAACTGCAACAATTATGCAAGCCCAAGTTGTGGGTATTTTAAGAAAAGTCCATCCCAAAATCCCTGATCCTGAAAAAATTAAAATTGTGACGTTATACCATTTAATTAAAGTTCTTTTATGTGAAATTAATAAACATAAATATTCATCGTTGAATTTCGCTTGCCCAAGTTCTTTCCATATTCTCATTCTTATATCCATTATAGATTTAAATGTCTCACAATATAATTACACAAATTGTTCATGCCAAGTAATAACTTAAAAATCCATTTAATCTAAAAAATCGAATCAGAGTTGTAGCCTTTTTTCGATTCGCTTATTTTAAACCCCACGTCTAGCGTGAAAGAAAGTTAAGCATAGTTAGTATTCGAATGCAGAGGGACGTCGACGGCAAATCTAAGCTGCACGACTGCGCCAAGGTGCATAGTTACTTAGAGCTTGTTAGTTTACCTAAGCCAATTTGATTGCTGTTAAACTCCATCCAGTCGCAAATCAGTGCGACCAATGATTGTCCCAACTGTTTCAGTTCGGCAGCTGTACCTTGAATAACGACTCCTTCTTTACGCTGTTGGTGAATTTCTCCGCTTACTACATGGTACTTTTTTTCTAACTCCTTCCATTCCTTCCAAATCTCATCTGATGTATCACCATATTTCGACACACCCATTTCAGAAAAAGCTTTCACCAATCGAGATTCGAAATTATCATCTGAACTAATCAACCTTAACGCTTCATGGCAAAGGCCATTTGAATATTGGTAACTCATAATTAAATTTTTTATGAATATAAATCATTTTTCCCCCAGCTAACTTGAGTAACTTAAAAACACAAGGAGTCACAGATTGCTATGTTGTACAAGCCCATTGAAACTTTCTATAATAATCATTTTCATTTCAGCCCCGGTCAACAAATTTTTCCAGGCCTTTATTACCGATCACGATCTTCGAATATTTAAAGCGCTCCGGCATTAAATCAATTTGTTTTATGCGAAACTTCACTCTTTATGAAAATTTATTGTGACGAATCAGGATATACCGGAGGTGATTTATTAGAAGCTAATCAACCCTTCTTTGTTTATTCAGCTATTAGCTTTACTGACAAAGAATTTATGCAATTGTTGGTGTTTCTAAAACCACATTCCATCCTTAGGCACCCATTCGCAGCCATTGTTGCGTGTTTCGTGCCGACGGCTTTGTAGCCTAGCAATCACCAACAACTCTTGGAAAATTTCATGACTTAATATAGCATGGGAATAATATTTTTATAATGGATTCATCTGATTATCTTGAGTATCTTATTAACAAGAATATAATGTCACGCAGTCGAAGTCGATTTCCTAAGCCCAAAAACAAAGTAGCCTCTGTTGCACCGACTAAAAAACCGGCAGCTAAGGCACCAACTTTATCAGCTCAAAAACATTCTAAGATTACAGAATTCGCGCAACGTCCAGGTTACATTATAGTCACATTGATAATAGCGTTATTCGGCGCCGTAGGAGGAATACCTGGAGTTTTGCAACTGTTTACTTACTTCAACAATAAGCCTGGTTTTGAGTTTCACTTTAGCACGATATCCGTTGGCTTAGCTCACCCGGTTCCCAACCAAACGGTTACTTCAATCATAATATCTGGAACTGTAGAAAATACGGGTTCAAAGGCACTTCACATTGGTGATAATGGGTTTTCATTGCAGATTCAAAGACCAAATGGAAGCATAATTAAAGCACGAAAAATCTTATTTCCTAAAAATATTACAGCGTTAGGGGTAGACTCTCTCCAAGCAGACTATCGTGACACAAAAGATCTTTTGACAGTTTCTAAGGTTGAAGCATCAGAAACTGTTAGCGGCTCCGTTTATTTTTTTTCAACGGAATCTTTTGATACAATTGATGACAGCAGTAATGTATTTATTTTTTCCTGTACGGATTTGAACGGAAGAATTTACACGTCAAAGCACCGATTTAATCCATCCGATGATCAACATTATAATAGAGTCTATCCAAATACTGGTCTTAAGATATATCGATTAGAAGATTCGAATAATGTTAAAACACCTTACTAACTTTCCCGGCTGTACTTAGCAGCCTTTTTTAAATGCACAATGCTTGCCCTCTGAATGGCGCAAGTGTGAGGCTTAGCCCTTGAGTAGCTTACTTGTGTCACTGAATACTACCAAACTTTAATACAACTAATCTCCAGCTATCCTAAGTAACTTAAAAATGCAAGAGTCACAGATTGCTATATTGTACAAGCCATTGAAAACTTTCTATAATAATCATTTTCATTTCAGCCGCGGTCAACAAATGTTTCCAGTACTTTATTACCGATGTGCGGGAATAAACTTCGTTTAAAGATTGATGGCTTTTTCGATCTTTCGGATATTTAAAAGGCTCCTTCGAAATATTCGTAAAGCCAGCCCATTTGGGTGTATTGCCGCTATTGATTAGTTTTAAGTCGCGGCAATAGGCAAATTAGCAGGCGTTTTATATGGACACCTTAAAATTATCTGAGTTAATTGGGCAAGAGATTTCCGAATTAAGATTTCACTATATTCCAAAAAATGAATATGGCTTACAGTCTTTTTATTCCTATATAAAACTTGGCAATGAAATAATTATTGACGTTCCAAAATTCAGCGACGACAACGATTACATGCAGTTGTCACAAGACAACTTAAGCTATTTGAAAAACAGGTTTGACACTGGTGAATTAGTCAATGACAAAATCAAAGCATATTTCGTTGGAGAAAAAATCGTAGACTTTTATTTCAGCTATTATAATGACGAAGTAGACATTGCCAATTCTGCGTTTATCAAATTAACAAATGACTATTATTTGTCAGAAAATAACTCGGGACCTGTAGGCGTAACAAATATTGACTTAATAATACTTGACGAAAGGCAATTTATTGAGGAAGTAAAAAGACTAAATGAAATTGACGTCGATGTTCGTTCATTTATTAAGACACAAAACGCCTGCTAACATTCGGGCTTTGCTGCTATGCTGGCTGAACTGCAAATTCTCAGCTATACTGAGTAACTTAAAAAAGTAAGGAGTCACAGCTTGCTATGTTATACAAGCCATTGAAAACTTTCTATAATAATCGTTTTTCATTTCAGCCCCGGTCAACAAATGTTTCCAGTACTTTATTACCGATGTCCGGCAATAAACTTCGTTTAAAGATTGATGGCTTTTTCGATCTTGCCGGATATTTAAAAGGCTCAGGCCAAATATCCGTGAAGCCAGCCCATTTGGGGGTATTGCCGCTATTGATTAGTTTTAAGTCGCGGCAATAGGCAAGTAAGCCGCCATTATATGGAAACGGTCTGACTGCTGCATCTCATAAGAAATGACATTTAAAATATTCTTACCGTTTTTACTGACAGCTTTTATTTCCCCAGCTATCCTGAGTACCTTAAAATGCAAGGAGTCAAAGATTGCTATTCGTAGAATCCTTAAATAATAAGAGAGCTGCTGTCCTGAGTTTGCAACTCAGGACATTTACTTATTTTTAAAAGCTATATGAGTAAAGGAGGTTATAAAATATTTGACCAGGGAGGAATGTATTTTGTAAGTTTTGCTGTTGTTGCATGGGTTGATGTGTTTACAAGACGCGAATACAGGGATATCTTAATCGACAGTTTGCAACACTGCCAGGAGAAACAAGGTCTTATAATTTACGGATGGTGTATAATGAGTAATCATGTGCACCTGGTAATATCTGCAAAAGAAAATAATGTAAGTGATGTATTGGGTAATTTCAAAAAGTTTACCAGCAAAAAACTTGTTGCTGCTATTCAAAACAATGCAAGTGAAAGCCGCAAAGAATGGATGATTAGAATTTTCAAAGAAGCCGGAGAATTAAACAGCAGAAATACAAGCTATCAATTTTGGAAACAGGATAATGAACCTAAGGTTATTTACACACCTGAATTTGCAGCACAAAAGTTAGAATACATCCATAACAATCCGGTTGATGCCGGCATAGTGGAAAAGGCTGAGGAATATATTTACAGTAGTGCCAGAGATTATTATTACGGAAAGCAATGTGGGCTTATAAAAATAAAATTCCTGTTTTTATAAGGAAGTCTGTATGTCCTGAGTTGCAAACTCAGGACAGCGCCATTTTTTTATTTTGATGTTACTATGGACAGCGGGGGGAAGTTTAGCTGAAGCATATTTAAACCGAAAATTAATTGATTCGGCTAAATGGGCTTTTTCAGAAGGCAAGCAAAGAGGTGGTTTCATAGAACCATTTTTGGAGTTCAACAGACAACTTTTAAATAGTTGCGGCAAAAATGCAATTCTTGTTACTTACGGTGACAATATCACCATTCCAATTTGGTATTTACAGACAGTTGAAAATTATCGAACTGACATTACAGTAATAGATGCCAACCTGATTAATACCATTTGGTATCCAAAATATCTTAAGGCCGAAAGAAATTTAAAAATAAGCTTTTCGGATGCAGCAATTGACACAATTGAATATATGCAATGGAAGCCCCGCACAGTTGGTGTTGTTGATGCAAAAGATACAACCCAAAAGTTTAATTGGGAATTGCGACCTACTTATATGGACAGTTATATTTTAAAAGGCGACAGAATTCTTCTTGACATAATACAACAGAATTTTTACAGCCGACCGATGTACTTTACCAATAATTCAGATTCAGTATACAATTTATTTCTTTCTCCTTATTTAATTGACGAAGGACTGGTTAGCAGAATTTCAGACAAGTGTTTCAATTATCAACACGATACGTTTAATGTGTCGAAGAATCTATACGTTTATAACATATCAAATATCAAGACTGAGGAAATTTTGAAATCACATGATGCCATAAATACTCTAAATTATTTTCGTTGGGTTTTTTTAAATAATGTTTCTCATTTACTAACCCAAGGCAATTATGAAAAAGCAAAAGAGTTGATAAAACAAATGAGGGATAATTTTAGTAAAGAAAAGCTACCTTTTCCATCAGAAGAAGCTGAAAAATATTTCTCAGACTATGTTGGGCAAGTGGACAAAAACTACCGCTAACTCAGTATAGCGCCACGTTTTAATTTTGGTGTTACTATGGATAGCAGAAGACACAGCTCTCAATAATTACGGGCTTGCCTTATGCATTTCGTTTATCAGGCGCATCTTGACATAAACTTCTAATGAAAAAACTAATCGCGGTAATTTACTTTCTTCACTGCCTGGCACTTTCATACGGACAAAACGCCAACATTAAATCAATGGCTGACAGCTTGCAATATTTAAAAGCAGATTCCTTGGATTGTAGTGCGACACTTTATTGGAAAATAGTTGCTCAAGGCGAGAAAGCAATCCCGTTCCTTATCGGCAAACTTAATGACACGACGCTAACAAATATTTCTCATAAGTGTAAAGCGACAAAACTAAACGTAGGCGAAGTCGCATATTTTGCATTACAACAAATAGCTTTCTTCCCACCATTTGTAATAACCCATATTCAATTTGATGTTGCTTATGAAAATGGCTGCTGGAGTTTCTTGAATTACTTTTTCAACAACGCTAACAAACAGCATTATCAATACTTGGTAGGAGAATGGTATAACACAAACAAGACGAAATTTCGAGTTCAAAAAATATCTAAGAAAAAACAAACAACTTGTCAAAAACAATTTCATATAGACACTTACTTAATGTGGACAGGCTGATTGCTATGTTGTACAAGCCATTGAAAAATTTCCATAACAATCATTTTTCATTGCAGCCTCGGCCAACAATGTTTCCAGTGCTTTATTACCCTTGTGCGGAAATAAACTTCGTTTAAAGATTAAGGACTTTTCGATCTCGCGGATAATTTAAAAGGCTCCGGTATTTAAATGAATTTGCTCTATGAAAGGCCGCGGGATGGGTGGCGCTTTTTTGTTTGTGGTCAAAACATTCGTAAAGCCAACCTATTTGGGTGTATTACCGCTATTGATTAATTTTAAATTGCGCCAGTAAGCAAGCTGTTATGCGAAATTGGCGTCAACATAAGTAAGAATGAAATACTTTTTTTTAATGCTATTTTTTTTGGCGGGCTGTTTTTCAAGTTATAATGTGCCTTCCAAAAAGTATGGTGACCAACTATTGTCAACAAACAAAAATCTGAACGATATAACAACCCATACATTTTTACGACACGGCTTAACTTATGTTGACAAGACAAAAAAGAAAAAATTAATTGAGAGGAATGTGTATGATGAAGGGCAATTAATTTACAGATACCCAGTTCGAAGAAGTAATGTTGGAGCAAGCAAAATCTATTTAACAAGCGGTAATAATTTTATTTTAAAAACCACAGCAGACACCGTAGTTCTTATTAACAATAATTTACCGATAATGAATAGACATTTTTGGGGTAAAGGCATACGGCTTTCCAGGTTAACAGATAGCAGTTATATTATCAGACCAACAAGCGATAACACCGGAGCGGCAAAGTTTTATATTTCGGCGTCGGATAATTATGAAGAAATAGAAAATAACAAAGGATTTATAGCCGACAGTTTGGAAATATCAATTAGATGACTTCCAATAACGAATCGGCTTGCTGCTATGCTATCTGAACTGCAAATCCCTTCTATTCCGAGCAACTTAAAAATGCAAGAAGTCACAGAATTGCTATGTTGTACAAGCCATTGAAAACTTTCTATAATAATCATTTTCATTTTAGCCCCGGTCAACAAATGTTTCCAGTGCTTTATTAACAAGGTCCGGGAATAAACTTCGTTTAAAGATTGATGCCTTTGCGATCTCGCGGATATTTAACACTCTCCAGCCAAATATTCTTAAAGGCAGCCAATTTGTGTGTATTGCCGCTATTGATTAGTTTTAAGTTGCGGCAATAGGCAAGTTGGCTGCTATATGCCGACACTTGTGTAAATTTTGACAAAGTAGCATCTTGATTTAAATATATTATGACAATTTCTTATTTTCTTAATAAAGGCTTGCTTAAGTTGACAATTTTTCTTGGGTTTTACATCATTACAACTCATGTCTTTGGACAAAAGCAGCTTGACGCAAAAAGAGTAGTTTTTCTTAAAGAAATTCCGGTATTATTTGACCTAAAAAAAGACACTTCAATAAAAAGATTTACGCCGACCACGCAAGACATAGACAGCATTGATATATTATTAACTCAATATTTTTTACAGATAAATTCTATGGACAGTAAACATTTATTTATTACTGATTATTACAGGCAATACGTAGGACTTTGCATAAGTGGCAAAAAAAGAATTTTCATTAATGCATCTTGCAATCAACCAGACTATTTTTTAAAGAACACTTATTATCCCAAAGGCGGCGGACATTGCTACTTTCGGACACTTGTTGACTTAGACGACAAAAAAGTTTCTGAATTTTATTTCAACGCACCAAAATGACAAAAACATCAGCCAACAAATGCATTTGCAATAGCATGGCTGGACGTTGTTAGCTTCGGCAGCAAATCATTGCTATTCGTAGAATCCTTAAATAATAAGAGAGCTGCTGTCCTGAGTTTGCAACTCAGGACATTTACTTATTTTTAAAAGCTATATGAGTAAAGGAGGTTATAAAATATTTGACCAGGGAGGAATGTATTTTGTAAGTTTTGCTGTTGTTGCATGGGTTGATGTGTTTACAAGACGCGAATACAGGGATATCTTAATCGACAGTTTGCAACACTGCCAGGAGAAACAAGGTCTTATAATTTACGGATGGTGTATAATGAGTAATCATGTGCACCTGGTAATATCTGCAAAAGAAAATAATGTAAGCGATGTATTGGGTAATTTCAAAAAGTTTACCAGCAAAAAACTTGTTGCTGCTATTCAAAACAATGCCAGTGAAAGCCGCAAAGAATGGATGATTAGAATTTTCAAAGAAGCTGGAGAATTAAACAGCAGAAATACAAGCTATCAATTTTGGAAACAGGATAATGAACCTAAGGTTATTTACACACCTGAATTTGCAGCACAAAAGTTAGAATACATCCATAACAATCCGGTTGATGCCGGCATAGTGGAAAAGGCTGAGGAATATATTTACAGTAGTGCCAGGGATTATTATTACGGAAAGCAATGTGGGCTTATAAAAATAGAATTCCTATTTTAATAAGGAAGTCTGTATGTCCTGAGCTGCAAACTCAGGACAGCGCCATTTTTTTATTTTGATGTTACTATGGACAGCGGGGGGGCATTTATGTTTTCAAAAAATAAGTAGCGTATTTTAGCCTAAATACTTGCGTTGCCTGCAGGCGTATTGCAACACCACACAACATCAATCATGACATACGAATTAGAGAAAAGAATATGGACTGACACTGACTTTGAAAAAATGGGCTGGCATGATAATCATATTTATAAAATTCGTTTGACGGAAGATTTAGAATTAGACATTGATTATATTCTTCAATGGAACAAACCTGATCTCGAAGGATTAGCATTTACTTTTTGGGTTGCTCCGGCGACATTGGTTTTTAAAAGCATAAAGAATTTAGTTTTTGAGTTTGACATTGGACTTGAAGATAGTTTTGAAATTGAGGACATTGAAAAAGAAAATAAAAATCAGTGGACAATAATTACCCGACAAGGCGACATACAATTTGCTTCCGATGGTTTTGAACAATTCATTCGCCAGGACCCTTCTTTTCAATTTGGACAGACAATTTCATACGCGGAACGGCATGGCTATTCACTTGACAGAGTTACTAATCAAGAAAACCCTAACCTTTTTCGAGACGATATTATTGAACAGCGTAAACAAAATTTGGAGCATTACGAGAATGTCAAAAAGCGACACCTTAAAAAACAGGAATTAGCAGAACTTATCAAATCCCGTGACAATAATGAGATAGATACGAAGCAATATCTTTTAAAGAAAAAGGAAATCAATGAATTGCTATTCGCTTATGATTTTTTTCTTAAAGGGACGCAATTCGAAAGTTGGTAGAAGTCACTGATTACTATGTTGTACAGCCATTGAAAACTTTCTATAATAATCATTTTCATATTTCCGGAATTATAGAATGACTTAAGAATTGATTAACCTGGAAGGACCACCGTAAACTCTACACCCTCGTTCTCCTTACTCTCCACTGTTATATCACCTCCATGCGCTTTAATAATATCATACGCTAAACTCAAGCCCAACCCAGTTCCCTGGCCGGTGGGTTTCGTAGTGAAGAATGGTTGAAAAATTTTATCGAGCACTTTTTGAGGGATACCACTACCATTGTCTTTTACACTTATCTCTACCCTGTCATTTATTCTTTTCGTGCTCACAGAAACTGTCGGGTCATAGCCTTCGCCTTTTTGGTCCATTTTTTCCGCGACCGCATAAAAAGCATTGTTGCATAAATTCAACAGTACTCTTCCTATTTCCTGTGGAATGATATAGATATTACCTACATGTTCATCAAACTCCGTTTTTAAAGTAGCATTGAAATTTTTGTTTTTTGCACGCATGCCATGATAGCTCAATCTTAAATATTCATCGGCTAAAGCATTAATATTTGACGGTTCTTTTTTACCTGTACTTGCTTGCGAATGTTGCAGCATACCTTTCACAATGGAGTCTGCACGTTTTCCATGATGATTTATTTTTTTCTGGTTTTCTATTGCATCATTTGCGATTGCTTTTGCATCATCAATATTCCCCCTATCCATTTCATCTTTCATCTCAGTTAACAATTCAGTGTTTACCTCGGAAAAATTATTTACGAAGTTTAACGGGTTTTGAATCTCATGCGCAATGCCTGCAGTAAGCGCTCCAAGGCTTGCCATTTTTTCTGACTGGATAAGTTGCGCCTGGGTGGATTTTAAATCGTCGAGTGATTGTTTTAGCTGTGTGGTACGATGGGTGACTTTTTCTTCGAGTATACGGTTTTCACGCCGTAGTTGACTGGAACGATAATAAATAACTCCCCAAACGGCGCTAACAAACAACAAGGTAAAAATGGTATAAGCCCACCATGTCTTCCACCAGGGTGGTGTAATAATAATGGCGATAGCTTTTTCACTCCATGCACCATCGCTATTGAAGGTTTTTACCCTAAAGGCATAAGTACCGGGGGGAACGTTAAAGAAATTTGCTTTGTTATCTGTGCCTATATCATGCCATTCGTCATCATAATTTTCCAGCATAAAACGATATTTCATTCCGCCTGGATTACTATAATATATAGCTGAAAATTCAAATGAAAAAATGTTTTGATTGTACTTCAGTTTAATTTCTTTGACCTCCCATACCGGTGATGTCAAAACGCTGCCCGGCAAAGGCAATATTTCTTTACTGCCCAATTTGAAACTGGTGAAATTAAGTTTGGGTGCTGTACTATTTCCTTCCAGCTTATCGGGAAGGAAAGCATAATAACCGCTTTGGTCCCCAATAAATAATTCTCCGTTTTGAGCTTGATAATTATCACCTGTAAAAAATATATTTGGATGTACCCCATAACTTTCGCCATATATCCTTACAGCATTGCGCCGTTCATTTATTTTTATGATATCACCTGCAGTACTCAGCCAAAGATTTTGTTCGTTATCCTCAAGAATGTGTAGTATCCCATTTATCTCCGCCTGCGAATTGGGATCTGTGTAAGGAGAAAAATTATCTTTGGAAACGTCAAAGCGGTATAAGCCATCATATGCCCCGGCCCAAACAATGCCCGATGCATCAACACATACAGATAAAATGGCTTTTCCCTTCAGGTAATGATGAAAACCATCGCTGTTTTTATCTATCCTGTTTAAGCCTTTCATTGTTCCCGCCCAAATATTATTGTTTTGGTCTTCGCTAATGCAGTTAACTTGGTCATCACTTAAACTATTACTGTCTTTGTCATTATACCGGTAATGGGTGAACTGCCCGCTTTTTCCATCCATTTTATCCAGCCCGCTGGTAACCGTGCCGATCCAGATGTTTTGATCGTGATCTATATGCAAACTTAAAGTGCTATCATTTGCCAGGCTGTTATTGTTTTTTGGGTCGTGTTTATAAGTAGAAAACTTACGGGTATGTATATCAAATTTATTCAATCCTCCATACGTTATGATCCAAAGGTTACTATCCGCATCGGCACGAATGCTTAAGGTAAAATTGTTACCCCGGCTATTCGAATTTTTAGGGTTGAGTATAAATTTTTCCTGCATTCCGGTGTTCAGGTTTTTTCGTATAAGTCCATTTATACTTGTCGCTATCCAAAGTATACTGTCATTTTCTTTGTAAAAAGAATTGGCATCCAATTCGATTTTATGGTAGGGAATAGTTAACTTAAAAGGATTTGTATTATATAAAGTTCCTTCCAATGTACAAATCCAGAACAAACCATCCTTTGTAGTAATAGCCTGCCAACATGAGTTAATGGAATTTTCATCAAAACCTGAAGCCGTATCAGCATGTTCTACTTTAAAATTCTGGACAATATTTCCAAAATGAGTTATTTTTTTTGTAACTGGATCATAACGGTTCATTCCTTCGAGGACTGTTCCAATCCATATAGCACCTTTTGCATCTTCTGTAATAAAAGTAACCATGTTATTATCAACAAGGAAGTCTGCCGTAAATAATGGTGGCCTGCTTAATTTTTCAGGATGGGCCGGGTCATAGGGATAATGGGTAAAAACTCCTTTTGACCTGTCCATGATGTGTAATCCATCGCCCCCGGTTCCAATCCAAAAATTTCCTTTGCTGTCTTCAAAGATGGCCCTCACATTGTTATTGTTTACACTGTTCGGATTTTTAGGATCGTGCAGGTAGCGGATGAATTTGCCGGTAGCCCCGTCAAATCGGTGAAGTCCGCCATTTTCAGAATTTCTTCTGTATGGGTTTCCACAACCTACCCAGAGCGTTCCTTGCCGGTCTTCATATATTACTGCGACCCGATTGTAATTAAGACTGGAAATATCGTTTGGCTTGTTTGCATAGTGAACAAATTTACCCGTCTTTTTCTCCATAAGGTCAAGCCCGCCGACATTGCCGATCCAGAGATTGCCAAGACGATCTTCCAGCATGGCTGTAACAGTATCGTTGCTTAAACTGGAACCGTCTTTTGGGCTATGTCGAAAATGGGTAAAAGTTTTTGTTGATGGGTCAAACCTATCGAGACCTGACCCGTACGTTCCAACCCAAATAATACCAGTGGAATCTATAGCTATGCATTCTGTGTTGTTATTCGCCAATGATTGACTGTTGAGGGGGTCATTCATGTACGTTTTTGTATGAGAACCATCATATTGCTGTAGCCCTCTGATGGCAGTGGTAAACCATATAAAACCCTGTGCATCCTGTGCCATTCCGGTTATCTGACCCCATTTATCTGTTACACCGCCAAGAACACGGTTAAATTTTATTTGCTGGGCAAACGCAAAGCCTGGATGGAGAAAAACCAAAACGGGCACTATAAAAGAAAACATCAATTTCATATCAATGTATTTACTCAATAGATGTATTACAAACTCCGTCTTTAGCCCTCCTTGTTTTCTACTTTTATCCCAATAGCTTCCGGCCGTTATCTGGACGGGGTAAGTCCGTTTGCTTTGACAATATCATAACTTCTGATTGGGCTATAATTTTTTTGACTTACATGATTTCCTTTAATAGAACTTAATTTTATTTCAAAGTAAGCAATGTATTTGTAAAATCATAACTTGTCAGGAGTCATGGGGGTTTATACAATTGCTAATTGAATTGTATGCTCCAAACCTTCACCATCCATATTTCAGGCAATTGGTAGCTGTATAATAAACTCACTCCCTTCTTCCTGGTGAGTGTCCTCCACCCGACATTCCACGATCATAATTTATCTATATAATAGATAAGTATTTTAAATTCATCTTCGCCCGAACCAAGTTGATCTGGTATAAGCCATTGAAAACTTTCTATAATAATCATTTTCATTTCAGCCCCGGCCAACAAATGTTGCCAGTGCTTTATTACCGATTTCCGGAAATAAACTTCGGTTAAAGATTGATGATCGATAGTACCATTCTGAAAAGAGTGCTATATATTTATTGTGTTGCCAGCAATTCAATTCATTAGACATACCTCTCAATCATAAATGATAAAGAAAAAAAAGAGAAATAAAGACCTGCCGGACACTGATTACCAATTAATGCTTTCATCGAAAAGAAATATTTTCCACGGCAAAAGACTGTGGCGGTTTTATGAAGCTCAGTTTTATTTTTCACTAATTTTTCTCGGTTTTATGATTGGCGGTGCATTAAGGATAAGCAAAGTGGGACTAGAAAATAATTTTCTTTTGCTATTATTTATCATTCCCGCTTTTTTGTTCTTTTTCTTACTTAGTTATCGTAGACATGAACTAAAGTTTATAGAAATTGTAAATGACAAATTAATAGATCAGAATCGAATACTCGCAAAAAAAGCAATCAAAGAGTTACGGTGGAGAATTGACAATGAAAGCGTAAGGCACATAGAAGCCTTCACCGGACAAAGCTGGGGGCTAACATGGGGTGACGAAATGATCACAGTTGTCATAGCTGATAACATAATACTTATGAATTGCCAATGCAATCTGGATTCTTACAAGACACAGGGGTTTTTTACTTTTGGTAAATTGACACGATTAGCAAAAAAATTAAAAGCTCAAATAGAACTTGAGACTGAACATGCCGGCAGTCGAGTAAGTAAGGAGGATTACACCAACTATCCTGAGTAACTTAAAAATGCAAGGAGTCACAGATTGCCATGTTGTACAATCCATTAAAAACTTTCTATAATAATCATTTGCGTTACAGCCCCGGTCAACAAATATTTACAGTGCGTTATTACCGATGTGCGGAAATATGATTCGTTTAAAGATTGATAACTCTTGTTAATTGGGTTTGCTCTTTTGCTTAAATCTATATCCTTTTATTGGCATTCCAGGGGTATCATAAAATGTCATGGTGTCTTTTATCACAGACATGTTTCGTAAATGTCCTTCTGACTCTGGCAACTCAATTATAATGTCATTCCCAATAATTTTATATGGGTAAGATTGTTTGCGGTCAAAATAGTAGATCGAGTCTTGCTTAAATTCCCACACAGGATTATCTTCTCCCAAACTTCCCCATTCCCCAATTAATTTTGTATGTAAACTATCAGCCTTCGTAAGCCCCGTCAATACACCATCCTTTGCACGTTTAATATTACAACTAATGGAAAAAATAAAAATCAAATGCAGTATCCTTTTCATAATGTAATTACTTTCCGCAAATGCATATAACAAACAAATATAAGAAGTACCCCTTTCCGTAGCGCGCCTTCCGCATATTTAAAAGGCTTCGGCATATGATCGTGAGATGATAATATTGATTAAAGGATGTGCAATGTAGATTGCTACAGGTAAAAATAAATATGCTGTGGGAGTAAATATTTTTAAATAATTTCAATTTAAAAAACAACTTTTTTCATGACGTGACATGAAGGCATTCCTATTAAAATATAAACGAAGAATTATTTTCTGGATAGTGTTTTTAGCTATTGTTTTGTGCTTCGCTCCCAGGCAACATGACTACTACCTGGACGATGACATTAAAAACTTCAAGGGAACTTACCTGGCACCATTTTTAATATGGACAGGTGTAGTAACAAGTTTAATAGCATTTATACTTGTACTTATAAAGACGAAGTCAGTTAAGCAAGCTGGAGTTGCGTTTCTATCTGTTGGTGTTATACTTGCATGTTATCTTTTCATTTTTCAAGAGATATTTTTAGGAGCATCTTTATTTATTAACCGTCAGTTCAAACGGGACAACCTGCAAAAAACTTATGTTGCAAATTATATGATTAGAACTGACCAAACTAAACACTACTTCAATCCTTATGACCTTTCGACAGGACATATTTCAACAGACGATAAGTTAATAAACAAACTATATCACGCAGGATTAAAACAAGACGATACGATCATCTTGAAATTTGACAAAGGACTATTTGGAATTCCATTTCAATCACATCCTTTTGGTGAAAAATGAAGTGCTGCAGGCAACAATTCCAAACTATCCTGAGTAAATTTAAAATTGCAAGGGAGTTACAGATTGCTATGTTGTACAAGCCATTGAAAACTTCGCATAATGGTCATTTTCATTTAGGCCCCGTCAAAAATGTTTACAGTACTTTACTACCAATGCCGGGGAATAAACTTCGATTAAAGATTGATGGCTTTTTCGATCTCCCTGAATATTTAAAATGCTCCGGCTTATGATCGTGAGGTAATAATATTGATTAAAGGATGTGCAATGCAGATTGCTACAGGTAAAAATAAATATGCTGTGGGAGCAAATATTTTTAAATAATTTCAACTAAAAAAAACGTCAACTTTTTCTGTACGCGACAGCTACACCGATAACATTTTTTAATAAGCTTTAAATGGGAGACAGAAATTTTACACCGTTTCCGGTATTGAAAACAGAAAGGCTAACATTGAGACAGCTTATAAGCAGTGATGACAATGAAATATTTGCTTTGCGTTCGAACGACAACGTAAACAAATATCTTGGCAGGAAGCCAGCCGAATCGATTGATGATGCAAAGATCTTCATACAGACTATTAATGAAAATATCCAAAGGAACGAATCAATTTATTGGGCAATCACATTGAACGGTACTGACAAACTAATTGGAACAATCTGTTTATTTGACTTTTCGGAAGATAATTTGAAGGGAGAAATTGGTTATGAATTATTACCGGCCTTCCAGGGGAAAGGAATAATGCAGGAAGCGGCTTCAAAAGTAATAGACTTTGCAATTCAACATGTGGGACTAAATTCTATAGAAGCATATACTCATTCTGAAAACCAGAGTTCAACAAGACTTTTGAAAAAATTTAATTTTAAAAAACATAGCGTTGTTGACAACAACTTAATGCTATTTAAATTAACATCTGGTAGCTGAAAGAAGGAACAACGAACCCCAGCTATCCAGTTGACCTCAAAATGCAAGAATTCATAGATTACTATGTTGTGCAAACCATAAAACTTTCTATAATAATCATTTTCATTTCAGCCCCGGTCAATAAATGTTTCCAGTACTTTATTAGCGATGCCCGTGAATAAACTTCGTTTAAAGATTTACCTTTTTCAATAATTTGACACAACATGAACATCATAAACAAATAATAATATGACAAAAAGTAAATTACTTCAAATGCACAATGTCGGCATCGTTGTAGAATCTCTCGACAACGTCATTGCATTTTTTACTGAGGTAGGACTTAAACTCGAAGGACGATCTATGGTTGAAGGTGAATGGGCAGGACGAGTAACAGGACTTGGAAATCAGTCGGTAGAGATTGCCATGATGGTTACGCCTGATGGACACAGCCGACTTGAACTTTCACGATTTCTAACCCCGGCCACAATATCAGACCATAGGACTTCTCCTGTCAACGCTCTCGGCTACTTACGGATAATGTTTGCCATTGATAATATTGACGAACTGGTACCCCGACTTATAAAACATGGTGCCGAACTCGTTGGCGAGGTAGTTAATTATGAGAATATTTATCGCCTTTGCTACATTCGTGGGGCGGAAGGAATTCTTATAGGATTAGCGGAAGAACTGTCATTAAATAAATAACAAAACAATGAAAAAGAATAAAATAATTCCAAACTTGTGGTTTGACGGCAACGCAAAGGAAGCGGCAGAATACTATGTGTCCGTTTTCCCTGGAGGAAAAATCTTAAACACTACTTTTTACCCTAAGACAGAAGCCGAAGGTTTGGCTGATTTTCAAAAGGATTTCGCAGGCAAGGTTCTGACAGTTGAATTTGAAATATTGGAGATGCGGTTTATTGGTATTAACGCAGGACCTTTGTTCAAATTCAATGAATCGGTTTCGTTTATGATATCTTGTAAAGACCAGGCAGAAATAGACTACTATTGGGATACGTTAACGACAAATGGCGGTGAAGAAAGTGTTTGCGGTTGGCTCAAAGACAAATACGGGTTGAGCTGGCAGGTGTGCCCGGAAAATTGGGAAGAACTTGGCAAGAAACCGGGGGCCTTCCAAAAAATGATGGGTATGAAGAAAATTATTATTGCAGACTTTTAAAAGATAAAATACAAACTGCCCATACCGGTGTTTTACGCCAGGCGGGGTAACGTGTAAGTCCCAGCTTTTGGAATATTATTGAACCTGAGAATAAGACCCTGCTTCTGCGCTTCGATTGCCCGCCTGCGAAAGCCGTATTGTAACCGGTCATTGCGAGACGCTTCAACCGTTTAAAGACAAGCAACTAAATTGATAATACAATAGTTAACAGATAAAATAATTAGAAATGGAATTTGACCCAGGCAACCATGTAGTTAAACTCTGTATGCAAGGTATGTACATGGAAGAGAAAGATAAACCTGAAGAAGCAAGCAGACTATTTCTCCAGGCATGGAACGAAGCGACGAACGACTTTGAAAGATATATTGCTGCTCATTATGTGGCCCGGCATCAAAAAAGTGCTCCCGACAAATTAAAATGGAGCGAAACAGCATTGCAGTTTGCATTAAAAATAAATAACGATTCTGTTAAGGGGGCTTTCCCTTCTCTATATGTAAACATTGCTAAATGCTACGAGGATTTAAACGACTTTGACAACGCAAAAAAGAATCATGAGTTAGCAATTTCGTTCATGGGCAAACTGTCTGACAACGGACCCTTTTATCACGGGACGAAAGCGGATCTGCAGGTTGGTGATTTGTTGACAGCAGGATTCGGGTCGAATTACAAGCCCGAAATCATAATGAATCACATTTATTTTACAGCTATAGTTAATGGGGCGGGACTTGCCGCAGCGTTAGCTGAAGGTGATGGACGTGAACGTGTTTATATCGTTGAGCCTACGGGGAGCTTTGAAAATGACCCGAACGTTACGGACAAAAAATTTCCGGGTAATCCGACACGGTCATATCGCAGCCAGGCACCATTGAAAATCGTTGGCGAAGTAACAGAATGGGTGAGACAAACACCTGAAGAGCTCCAAAAATGGCGTGAAAAGTTGGCGAATATCAAAGCGGATTCGAGATCTGAAATTATTAATTAATTTCTGAGATGCCCATATCGGGGCCCAGGCTATTTTGAGTAACTTAAAAATGCAAGGAGTCAGAGATTGCTATGTTGTACAAGCCATTGGAAACTTTCTATAATAATCATTTTCATTCCAGCTATGTTCAACAAATGTTTCCCGCGTTTTGTTGCTGATGTTCAGGAAATATACTTCGTTAAAGATCGATGACTTTTTCGATCTTACGGATATTTAAAAGGCACCGGCATAGATCGTGAAGTAATGAATGTTGATCAGGGAATATGCGGTGCGGTACCCCGGTAAGGGAAATGGGGTGAATTCCTTTTGGAAAAGATAAAAACCTAATTTTAAAACACCAACTCCTTGCAAGGTTTGATAGTTAATTTAAAAAAGTTATTTATCATTGGATTTTTGAAAAAACAGCCAGATGAGAAGTTCAATTTTATTTTTGATCGTTATTTTCTTTATTGGTTGCGGACAAAGCAATCAAGAAAATGTAACTGCCGATCATTCCCTATTAGAAAGAACATTACAGGCATTGCTCCGGGAAGGAGAATATTTTAAGCTCAAAATGGAGCTTCAAAAAAACGGTGCTATGCTTCCTTCTGACAGGGTACATTTCTACCAGGCTTTTGTTGAGAGTGCCTTTAATAATAGCCAAAATTCTATCTTATTAGCCGAATCCATTCTTAAAAAAAAGGATTCTTTGCACCAGGATTCCGGCAGGGTTGATGTGATGCTACTGCTTCGCGATAATTACTTTAAAACATATCAATATAAAAAAGCGGCTGAAACCGGGCACGAGATTTTAAGGGATTACAAAAATATTTTAGGTGACAGATTACACGACGTAGAAAACACACTCCTTATCCATGAAGGACTAAAAAATATTCGTCCTCAACAGGTAACCCTGAATAAAGAAGTTACCTTAAAATGGAAATCAAATAAAATGGGGCTGATAGAAATTCCCATCAAAACGAAAACTTCTACCGTTGGGATTGTTTTTGATACGAGAGCGCACATTTCAACAGTTACACAGAGTTTTGCTAAAAAACTGGGGCTTAAAATGCTGGATGTTTCGTTCGAAGAATCCAGTGGAATAACAGGAATAAAATTTACATCCGGCCTGGGCATAGCCGACAGTTTATATCTTGGTGAGGTTCTGCTTCAAAATGTAGTTTTCCAGGTATTGCCCGATGAGCAACTTCATTTTCCTTCGCTTGATTATACATTAGATGGGATACTGGGATTCCAGGTGATAAAACAATTTAAGGAAGTTCATATTTTTCGGGGAGGAGATTTTATCATTTCTCCGACCAGCACACCCGGCAATTTAAACAACCTGGCTTTTGATAATTCTACAATGGTAATTTCTGTTTTGAAAGATGCCGATACGCTAAGCTTTCATTTTGATACAGGAGCTACCGGAAGCGAATTTTACAGCAATTATTTCCATAGGTACAAGACTGAAATCATAAAAACAGCAAAAGCAGAGACGGTTGAAACAGGGGGTGTTGGCGGGACTATCAAGACGCAAGTATTTATACTACCGAATATTAATTTAACAATCGGTGAGAAGAAATTAGAACTTGGGGAAGTTGCTGTTCGCACCAATCCAACATTTAAAGGACAAAAGTACAATGGCAATATCGGGCAGGATGTTATCAAACAATTCAACGAGATGATTCTTAATTTCGAATCTATGTATCTAAATTTTAAATGATCATTGGATCTATATTCTTAATTACATAAGAGATTACCCTGGTCAACAATTGTTTTCAGCATTTTATTATCGACGCAGGGGGATAAACTTCGATTAATGATTGATGGCTTTTTCGGTCTGCCGGATATTTAAAAGGCTTTTGGCTCATGATCGTGAGGTGATAATATTGATTAATCATAACGATACACCCTGATAAATTCAGAAAACTGAGAAGCTAAAGCACTTTCTGTTTTGACAGGTCCGGACTGTTTTTGTCTTACAAAGGCTATAATTTTTAAGAGTTAATTGTTATTTTTAAAACCACGTTTCCATTACCCGCCTCTACATCACATGAAACTTCGCGACCTGATACCTCTATTTTTTTTAATAATTAAAAAATAATAACTATGGACAGGTACAGTTTCCTTAAATGGTCTAAAAGCCAAATGGCCAAAATCGCTGACCCGGCGTTCGACAACTTTATATTCGTTTTTACGAGAGCCTCCTCTTCAGATCCATTCCGACTGGAAGGTATGGCGTTTGATGCTGCGGGTAATTCACTGGGAGGCTCTTTTAAGCCCTCTGTCGTAACCGGAAAACCGCCAAGACCGCTACCTAATACGCTTAAAGGGACTTTTAAGCTTGATAAAGCTACTCTTGCAAGCTTCGGTATTGACGGAACGTTCGATTGTTTTCTTAATCCGAAGAAATCGCATGAAGGAGAAAGCAGTCAAAGGACTTATGTGAGCTATAAAATAACTGACAGAGAAAACGCCCTTGCGTTCAGAAGTTTCAGCATGAACCCTTCACCACCTTACAACAGCGGGAATACTTCTACTCCGTAAACAATGAACCGGGTTTTGGCTTTTGATTTAATAAGAGGGAGATATAAAACATATTTCCCTTCTTCGCGGCTGGTGCCCACACCCGTCATTATACGGTTATAATTTATTCATATAATGGGTGAGTATTTAAATTTATCTTCTCCCGAAACAAATTGATATGGCACAAGCCATTGAAAATTTTCTAAAATAATCATTTTCCCTTTCGGCCCCGGTCAGCAATTGTTTTCAGTCCTATATAACCGGTGTCCGGAAACAAACTTTGTTTAAAGATTGATGAATTTCTCTGTTCCCTGAATATTTAAAAGGCTTTGGTATATGATCGTGGCAAATATGAGTGGAAGCAAATTTTTTAAATAAATTCAATTCAAAAAAACGTCAATTTTTTTTAACGTTACAAAATACCTTCAAAATAAACTTATATCAAAAAAGGATCTTTGGTATTTCTTTTATTATTGCCAATTTTGCTTATGGCACAATCAAAAAAGGAAGTGACAGAAGATTTTCTCCAGTCTTTTGCCAATGCATTTAATGCGCACGACATTAAGGGTATCATGTCACATATGACCGATGACTGTGTGTTTGAGGCTTCGGCGGGAGCAGATTTTGACGGAGAAAAATTTACCGGACACGAACAAGTTAAGAAAGCATTTGAAAACGTGTTTGCAATGTTTCCTGATGCCCATTGGGGCAATCCCAAACAATTCATTTCAGGAAACAAGGGCTTTTCCTAGTGGATTTTTACGGGAACAAAATCAGATGGTACTAAGGTAGAGGTTACAGCATGCGATTTATTTACTTTTGAGAATGGTAAAATTGCAATTAAGAATTCTTATAGAAAAAATCGCCTGCAAAAATAATAAGAGAAAAGCGCCAGCTAACATTGCACTAATAACCATCTGAGCAGACACTTCCTTGTTCCCCCGAACATAATTTATATACCGGGTAAGTATGTTAACTCATCTTCTTCCAAAACAATTTGATGTTTTACAATTCATTGAAAATTTTCTATAATATTTTTATCAAAGCAAAAATTACTATGATAAATTATTCAATTTTACAATCACATTAAAGCATACACATATGAGACCACAATTTGATGAAATCAAGTTGCTCCTGAAAGGCGAATGGAAAGGAGAAGGTTTCTCAAAGTTCCCAACTATTGAGGACACCAATTATACAGAAGTGTGGCGCTTCACTCCTGATGAAGACAAGGATTCTATTCACTACAATCAAAAAACATGGTATAAAAATGATACAGAAAAAAATGGAAAAACTGTTTTTTGGGATACCGGTTTTATATTACAAAAGGAGGACGAAATTTTATTGGTTAGTGCACAGGTAGGCGGACGAACAGAGACTTATAAAATGGAAGATATTCTCCCGGCAAGTTTACATTCAATAGTGTAAATGTTGATAACGATCCGAAAACTATTTGTTCACAGCGCATACTGAACATAAACAAAAACGAATTGCATTATGAATTAAATATCAACACTCACCAGGTTCCTGAATTTCAAAATCATTTATATGCTTCGTTAAAACGTATTGCAGGTGATAATTAAAAATTAATATTATTTCCTTTCTTCCTGTTGGGTGCGACCCGGCATTCCACGATCATAATTTATTTATATACCGCGTAAGCATTCAAATTCATCTTTTACCGAAACAAGTTGATGTTGTACAACAATTGAAAACTTTCTATAGTAATCATTTTAATTTTCCCATTTGTCCGCAGCAACCATTCGCGTAAGTGTTTTGCCTGGGTGCAGCGCTTGCAGTAATTTTATATCAGCTTAGAAATATACCTGCTTGTAATTACTCACTCGTAAAAACAATTAGCTATGATTCGTAATCCGGATTCAAAGCTTTATTTATTGCTACCGGCAATTATTTATTGCGCCGCATTTAGTTCGTGTAACAACGATGGAGGCCACAAAACAGTCAATAAAAAAACAGATACAGCCGCAATTAAAACAATGGGTAAAGAAGTATTTACAACCACTTGCGTTACATGTCATGGAAACCCTGCCTACCCAAAAGCGCCTTCGCCGGAAGCGCTGTCTGCCATGCAGCCAAGAGTAATTCTTAATGCACTTGACAATGGTAATATGCGGCAACAGGCAAGCAAGCTTACTGAAGAACAAAGGGAAGCTGTGGCACAATATATTACCAACAAAATGCTGAAGACTATAATAATGCCAGATGATGCATACACGGATTTTTCAATAAATAATAATGTCGGTTCAACCTATGATTACTCGGGCTGGGGCGGTAACCTGGAAGGCACGGGTTTTAGAACAGCGCAGCAAGCTGGTATTACACCGCAAAACGTGAGCACGCTTGCATTGAAATGGAGCTTTGCTTTTCCTGATGTAAGTGATGTGCGCAGCAAACCTGCTATTATAGGTGATTGGCTGATTGTTGGCAGCCAGTCCGGCGAAGTCTATGCGTTGAACAGAAAGACGGGAAAGATTGGCTGGCATGTAACGGCATCTAATGGATTAAGAAGTGGCATTGTGGTACATAAAGAAGGCGATGAGGTTACTGCATATTTTGCTGATGGTTCTACCTATACTTATGCAGTGGATGTAAAAACAGGAACGATATTATGGAGTGCAAGAGCAGGTGTAGATCCTCTGGCAATGAATACAGGTACGCCGGCGGTATATGGAGGAAAAATATTTGTGCCCATCAGTTCAGTAGAAGTTGCAGTTGCTGCAGACAGCAATTATAATTGTTGTACTTCTTCCGGGGGTGTTACAGCCCTTAACGCTAAAACAGGCGAGATACTTTGGTACCATCGGATCATTACAGATACAGCTACGGCACAGGGAAAGAAAAGTAATGGCAAGCCTTTCTATGGCCCTTCAGGGGCACCCGTTTGGTGTAGCCCAACTGTTGATACAAAAAGAAATCTTTTATATATCGGCACCGGGGAAAATTATACCTTGCCCACAACCAATACCAGTGATGCCATACAGGCAATTGATATGTCAACAGGTAAACTGGTATGGAATTTCCAGGCAACAGAACATGATGCATGGAACCTTGCATGTCCCGTACTCGTTAACTGCCCGGCCAAAGTTGGCAGGGACCTTGATTTTGGTATGGCGCCTATTTTGGTAACAGGTGAAGATGGAAAGCAACGATTAATGGCAGGGCAAAAAGCAGGTGTTGTGTACGCATTATCACCCGACGATGGCAGCTTACTTTGGAAGACAAGAATTGGCAAAGGCGGAGCATTGGGTGGCATACATTGGGGTATGGCCACAGATGGAAAAAATATTTATGCAGCCAATGCAGATAATACACTGGCACTTGATCCTGATGATACAAGCATACATGCTTCACCAGGCATTTATGCATTGGATATAATTACAGGCAAAGTAATTTGGAAGGCTGCTGCACCTGAGGTTGCAGGAAAAGAAAGTTATCTCGCTGCTAATTCTGCAGCGCCTGCGGTTGTCCCCGGTATAGTGTTTGCCGGAAATAATGATGGTCATATAAGAGCCTATTCCACAACAGATGGGCATGTGTTGTGGGACTATAACACCATTCAAAAATATCAAACAGTAAACGGAATAGAAGGTAACGGTGGTTCTATTGACAGCCATGCCCCGGTGATGGCTGATGGTATGTTATATGTAAATTCCGGCTATTCACAATTTGGAGAAAAAGCAGGAAATGTTTTGCTTGCTTTTGAGGTAAAGCAGTAATCACGGTTTCATTTTGTAAGGAAAGTTTTGAAAAATAGTATATAAAACCATCAACGTATTTGATTCTTCATAGACCGATGCCCGGAAATAAACTTCGATTAATGATTGATGAGCTTTTTCGATCTGCCGGATATTTAAAAGACTCCGGCATATGATGCTTGGTTGGATAATAAGGGAATAGCCGATAAGACGCAAAGCGATTCAAGCTCAACCCATACCCTCACCTCACTGAATTCCTCGCTGCTCAATTAGCAAGTTCCCACAACTTACATGATTGTTTATATATTTAAAAAAACAATGTAAAACACCGTCAAAAGCAGTTAACTTTGATAAATAAAGACAATCATTGATTCATAAAAAATGATTAGGGCCGGTTTTTATTAGCAATAGTTAACCATAAACCTTTTGAAAAAAAACGACATGTCTTGTTTAGATAAATGTACGTTTTTAATATAAAAACATCCAACCTAAATGGACAACATGTCTGATTTTGCAAGGCTCTCCGCGATTGTAAATTCGTCTGACGACGCAATCATCAGCAAAGACTTTAATGGGATTATCGAAAGCTGGAATAATGCAGCCACAATGCTCTTTGGCTTTAGCCACGTCGAGGCGATAGGAAGCCATATCTCCCTGATTGTTCCACCTGAACTTGTGGAAGAAGAGAGAAACTTTGTAGAGGAAATAAAGAATGGGGCGCATATAAAAAACTATGAAACTATTCGCAAAAGAAAGGATGGGAGTACTTTTCCCGCGTCGGTAACTGTTTCGCCCATCCGCAGCGCAGAATCATACGTGATTGGCATATCAATAATTGCCCGGGATATTACCGAGAAAAATCGCAGCGAACAAAATAACGCCCTTCTTGCTTCTATTATCGACTCTTCTGATGATGCGATTATCAGTAAAACCCTTAACGGAGTTATTACAAGCTGGAATACTGGTGCCCAAAAAATTTACGGATTTTCCGCCGGCGAAGCGATCGGCAAAAACATCTCTATAATACTACCTGAGTGGAAACTTGATGAAGAGGCTGGCATCATTTCAAAGATTGCCAAAGGCGAAAAAGTTCACCACCTGGAAACCGTGAGAAAGACAAAAGACGGAAATGAAATAAATATTTCACTTACGGTATCGCCGGTAAAGGATAAGAATGGTGTTATAACCGGTGCGTCAAAAATTGCCAGGGATATAACAGAAAAAGCTGAAATAGAAAAAGAGAAGCAGTTGTACATAAAAAAATTGCAGCGGCTAAATGATTACAAAGATGATTTTATGATGATGACCAGTCATGAACTTAAGACACCGGTTACTGTTATTAAAGCAAACCTCCAGGTGCTGCATGACATGGTGAGCAGCGGTGACGCGGATATAAGTATGGTAGAAAAATCACTTGCTAACGTTGATAAATTATCCGCTTTAATTTCCGAATTGCTGGATGTTACAAAAATACAAAGCGGCAAACTTGACCTGAACATCACAACCGTTAATCTTACCGGCTTACTCGAAGATATTGTTGCCGATATTCAACTAACTACAAAGCGGCACAAGATCATTTTGAAACAACCCAATAAGTTGCTGGAGATAAAAGCCGACAAGGACAGGATAAGGCAGGTATTGGTTAATATGCTGAACAATGCTGTAAAGTATTCGCCCGGTGCGAACGAAGTGGTTATAGAAACAACAGTAAAAGAAAATGGAGTGATTGTAAAAGTAAAAGACTACGGTATAGGTATACCCGCTGAAGACATTGATAAAATATTTGAGCGGTTTTACCGCGCGGGTGGTGTGGCATCTACTTTCGCAGGAGCCGGAGTTGGTCTGTATATCGCATCCGAAATTATCAGGCACCATGGCGGCCGTATGTGGGCCGAAAGTCAAAAAGACAAGGGCTCTGAATTTTATGTTGAAATTCCTCACAGGTCTATTGCTTGATAGTGGCTTGACTTTGCTCACATCGTTGCGAAGAGCATTATATAGAGTTGAATAAAAAAATCGGCCATTGTGATCAGCTTAAACATGCAAGAATTCACAGGTTGCTATTCGCAGAGCCCTTAAAAAATCATAGCACACCACTTTTTAATTTTGGCATTACTATAGATAGTCGGGCAGGGCCAGGCCACGCGGCGGCGATAAATTGAATTATATTTCAGTGCAACGAAGGCTCTTACGCGAACTGTCGCCAGCAGCAATACTTATGAAATTGAAAATTTTCATCATCCTGTTACTTGGCTTCTCCAATAGCTTTTCTCAAAGAAACTCAATCATCTTTGAAGAAAAGCAAGTTGACATCATACACAAAAAGATTGATAGTATTCTCGTCATTGGAAGTGGTTCTGTTACCACAAGAATATTCCTGGATGAGCTGAGCCAGTTTATAATGAAAGACCTTAATGATAATAGAATCTTTGCTAACTACTACTATTTGGGGAAAACTCCAGGGGAGGCTCAATCGGGGTTTGACACAATTAACAAGAAAGGATATAAGGCCATTTTATTCTTCTTACCAAAAGGCGAATCTTTTTTTGATGTACAAGGTGGCTTGAACCGAACAACCACGAATACCAAAATTGGCCCTGTTTCACCGGCGTTCGCAACATCCAGGTTAGAGTATCAGCAAGACTTCGATTTTCTTCTTTGCATTCCAGGTACCACTATGGAAACGGTTTGGAGTGCCTTTGTTGAGGTCTCAGGCGATTTAGGTAAATCCAAAGCGGCAAAGAAAGTTGCCGCCAAACTGATTTCCCATTTCAAAAAAAATAGGTACATGAGATAATACTTCAGCCACCGGTGGTGCGCCTGCTCTTCGGCATGCAGGCTACCTTACCAATGGCAACCAAAGAATTCTTATAAGCTTTTGTTGCTAACTTCATGTGCAAATTAAATAAGCCGTAGCCGCAGAATGTTGAATGATAACATGCATTCAGCATTGCCCTCCGGAAATATTTAATCAGCATTTGTATTCTTAAAGAAACTAAAATGAATATTCGCAGAGTTAGTTCTATCGTTGTGATACTATCATGTTTGTTGTTTACCAAATGTTCTAAAAATCAACTGACCTTTGAAAAACCTAAGCTGTTTATTACACTGAAAGATGCATTAGGAAACAGCGTTGATAGCGCTACTGTGCGGTTATATAAAAATGCGCAGGATACAGGCATTACCCAACTCTCCGATACAAGTGGCGTTGTAATATTCCGCAATCTTGACCCTACCGTATATTACTGGTTCGCACAAAAGGGATGTGCCACAAATCGCATTAGCCAAAACACACTCAACAAGCCTTTAATTGAGAATGCTGTTCTTTATGGTTATTCAATAATGTACCAAACATCCACATTGAAAATCACCAATACTTCTGCAGAGCCGTATAAAGTATCGGATTCATATTTTAGCATAACACTGCCGCCCGATACTACTTATATAGTGTACCCAATCGCTGGCTCACGGGTTATACATAGCGAGAAAGTAAGTACTCCCGGGGCAGGTAAAGACACACTAATAAAAGCGCAATGTGGAGATACTAGTATATTAACGATACCGTATTAAATTAGGTTTCCCGGCTATTCTATGCAACTTGAAAATTCAATAATTCACGTTTAGCTATTCGCAGAAACATTAAAGTGTAGCTGCGAGGGAAGAACATCAACTTCATGAGATATTGGTCAGAATGCAATTTTCTATAAATTACGTCAAAATATAAAAAATGAAACGCTCCCTTCTACTGGTGATTGTTATTCTTTCACTGTCGCTCCAAAGCCATTCACAAATCACACCACAGGTAAGTTCCAGCCAAACCATTACACAGGGGTTTGGATTGGGCACTATCACTTTAACTTATTCCAGGCCAAATCTAAAAGGCCGCAAGATGTTTGGTAATGTAGAACCTTATGATAAAGTTTGGCGCACGGGTGCCAATTCAGCTACGGTAATACAATTCAGCAATGATGTATCTATAGAAGGATATAAAGTACCAGCCGGGGAGTACGGGCTGTTCAGTGTGCCGGGAGAAAAACAATGGACAATCATTTTGAGTAAGAAGCCTCAGCAATGGGGTGCATACACTTATAGTGAAGCCGATGACTTCCTGCGCTTTGTTGTAAAGCCTGGAAAATTGCAACAACCGGTGGAGACATTTACGTTGCAGTTCGAAAATGTATATCCTACCAGTGGCGAGTTGCATTTATTATGGGAAAACACTTCGCTGGTAATGCATTTGACCACTGATATTGATGCAGCCGTAATGGCAAGGATTGACTCTGCCATGCAAACTGATAAAAAACCTTATTACGACGCCGTTATCTATTACTGGAATAACAATAAGGATATGACCAAGGCATTGGAGTGGGCTAAACAAATAGAAACAATTCCCGGCATGCCGCCAATGGTTGCCAAGCTTTGGGTTGCCCGTGTGCAGTTAAAGAAAGGTGACAAGAGTGCTGCGATAGCAACAGCGCAGGAAGGAGTTAAAGCAGCTACTGATGCGAAGAGTGATGAGTATGTAAGATTGAACAAAGAAGTGATTGCGGAAGCGGGTAAATAAGTTTTCCCTAACCTCCTGTTATCCTTAACGACTTCAAAATTCAATAAGATTAACACTAAAATACACGGTATGAACACTACGGACAAACACAATGAGCGGATGGCAACAATGACCTTCGCCTCTGTCTATCCCCTGTACGTAAAAAAAGTAGAGAGAAAAGGCAGAACAAAAGAAGAAGTGGACCAGGTGATAGAATGGCTAACTGGTTTCGATAATAAGACATTACAGGAATTAATAAATGAAAAGGTAACTTTTGAAACATTCTTCCAGCGCGCCTCGCTAAACCCCAATGCGAACCTCATCACCGGCTTGATCTGCGGGTATCGCGTGGAGGAAATCGAGAATCCTTTGACGCAGCAGGTTCGGTATTTGGATAAGTTGGTGGATGAGTTGGCGAAGGGCAGGAAGATGGAGAAGATTTTAAGAGGTACGTAGGGTGTTGGAAAATCTCGTTGCAGGCAATCATGCAAATTGGCTATAAACTGTTCATATTATTGTGATATGCCGTTATGGCAAGCAAAGCAAAAAAACATTCCGCTATTGAAAATTATGATTTGCCTATTATTTTATCTCCCGATGTGTTCTTCTTTCAGGTTGTTTATTTGACAGTGACTCGGACATAATTGTCGGCGATTATGAAACAATTTGGATAGACATTCCTCAAACGAGAGGGATCAGTAAAGGAGAGACGATCGTGCCTAATTATGTTTCAGAAATAGGTACACAATTCAAATTTTATTATTGCTAAACAACATCCAATTAATAGCTGGGAATATTACGATTGTTCATACTGACACTACAAACTTTTATTTTAATTGAAGTTTCGTCAAACTCGTTTCAAGACAAGCCAATTTATGGGCCATTAAATAAACAATCATTTGACAGCTTAAGAAAAAAACTAAATATCGAGAATATTAAGTTTGACATTGTTTTATCCAGTAATATCACATTGAAACTGCCGAATTATCTAAAGTATTTCGACAAAGAAAGCAAGTGAAGAACATAACATTCTATTTTAGCAGGCTTAAAAATTCGAATAATTTACACGTTAGCTATTCAATTATCAACAAATCGCGCTTCTTCGTAAAAACTTCTTTATATTATTACTGAGAAAAAAATATTTGAAAAAATACTGCAGGATGTTCGCATTTTCAGAGGACATTAGCGTTGTATGCAAGTTATCTAACACCTTCAATTATTTATGAAAAAATTATTGCTATTAATCTTTGTTGCATTTATTCATTCGACTTTTATTTTTTCGCAGGTACGCGACAAAGCTACTATCTCCTTAAAAGCAGGGCCGGCTTTTTCCACCGGGCATTTTGCAAGCACTAATTTATATGACGAGTCATCCGGATTTGCAAAAACAGGCGAGACAATATCATTATTTTATGCAAAACCGATTGCAAAAAAAATAGCATTTCTCATCAATGCATCCGGGCAAAGAAACCCTATCAATAGAGGCGCTTTTGAAGCTTCTTTTTCAAAAGCTAAAATTTATCAAGGCTTTTACTTTGGTTCGGATCCAAATAATCCGCCGCCACAGACGAGTTACGAAATTTATCCAAATTGGACATTTGAAAAAAGCTCATGGTTATATGCTGCTTTACAATTAGGAGCAGAAGGACGGTTTCCCCTCAATGAACAAAAAAATATTCAGTTGATAATAAACGTAACTGTAGGATCTTTATACGCCACATCTCCTGGTTTAAAAGGGAATAGCATTACAGATACATCCTCGGCGACGCTTACCCAAAGTAAAGGTTCAGCATTTGGACTTATATACTCAATCGCCTGCGGACTGAATTACCATTTGAACAAAAGGTACTTTATTACTTCAGCCCTAAACTATACAGGAACAAACGAAGTGACATTCAAGAATGTCAAGACCGTTTTAACAACGACTAAAGGTAACTTTGGAACACCCGGGTATTCCGTTCAGCAATCAACGACAACTGCAAACGGAAAACAAGCCATTACTTCAATAAACTTATTAATTGGTTTTGGAATTTCTTTGTGATAAAAAAACCGGCACTTCCACAATTCTGAGCACCCTTAAATTTCTTTGGGTACATTCCAAATTGTCGCATTTATGTGCCGTAGGCACAACCTGTTTGTAGAATAAATGTTTTTCACGTCCGTATTTTGCCACGTAGTGGCTACCTATTCGTTGCGTACCTAAGGCGCGCCTGACGATTTTTGAATTGCGATCGCTACAAACAGGTAGCCCCGATGGGGCAAAAAATTGCCGCAACAATTTGGAATGCACCCATTTCTTTTCTTTAACAGAGAAATACATACATTAGTGTAAAATGCGTTATTCAGCTATTACCAAACTGCTTAAAACAATATGACCACCAAAATCATTCTCTTGTTATCGATCCCGCTTGTGGCTTTAACTTTTACCGCCCGGGCCCAGTTTGCTGATTCTCTTAAAATTGAATTGGGAACTGTAGGCACAACCGCTTCAAAAGACTACCAGCCGCTGTGGATGACGTCAAATAAATTCGGAACTATATCAGACCTTAAATCTGACCTTTCGACTAACATCAGGTTGACGAATTTTCATTGGCTGGGCAAAACGCCTGGTAACAGTTCAGACTCCGCAAAGCAGAAGTTTTATATCAGCTATGGTGTAAACCTTTTCAATAACCAGCATTTTAACGAAACAATTATAGAAGAAGGCTATGTAAAAGCGGGCTATAAAAAGTGGCAGCTAAGGGCAGGCCGCTTTGAAGAAACAACGGGCGATATTGATCATAATCTTTCATCGGGCTCCCTGGGCATAAGTGGCAATGCTTTACCCATACCCAAAATTAGTATCGCCGTCGTTGATTACATACCCGTACCTTTTACCAAAGGCTTTGTAAGTTTTAAAGGCCAGCTAAGCCATGGGTGGTTTGGCAACAACAGGTATATGAAAGATGCTTACTACCATGAGAAAACCTTTTATGTACAATTAGGTAAAAAGAAATTGAAACTGTATGGCGGCGTGCAGCATTTTGCAGAATGGGGAGGCAGAAGGGGAAATCTGCAACTTGAAAGATCGCTAAAAGGTTTTTTTGATGTGTTGTTTGTAAAGGCGGCGGACGACGGAAGTGTGGGCACAAGCACAAACGGCAGGCTTCCTAACAGGCCCGGCGACCAGCGAGGGCTTTTGGAAGGAGGCTTTAGATGGGAGAACGATAAAATCATAATACATGGTTATAACCAAACGCCTTTTGAAACGGGGCGTGACGTTGATATACGAAACGTTGACCGGCTCCTGGGCTTAAGCCTCACATTGAAAAAAGCGAATAGTGTTTTAAAGAAAGTGGTTGTGGAATTATTAGACACAAAAGATATGCTGAGCTTTGTAGAACCATCAGACAGGCAAAGCTTCTATAACAATGGATTTTATAAAACCGGCTGGGAATATGAAGACAGGATCATTGGCACCCCGCTCTTTATAAACAGGGTAAGAGCAAGTAAATATTTTGATAGATATGTCCCCTATAATTGGGACAGCCCCGACAGTACTATTTATGGGAATGACAATATTGTAAACAACCGGGTCATAGGTTTCCACCTCGGCGTTTTATACGGGATATGCCCGAGGCTTGAGGCAAAAACCTTTATTACAACTACCCGTAACTACGGCACACATAGCACTACCTCACCTTTTCTACCGCATAAAGACCAGGTGTACACGCTGCAACAATTAACGTATAAATCGCCCATCGCAGGGTTAGTGTTTACAGCGGCAGTAGCCATTGACAATGGTGACTTAACAGATAACGCGGGCTTTATGTTTGGCATTAAAAAACAATTTAGCCAGCTTGATTTTAAACAGAAGAAGTGAATGTGCGTCGGCTATCCTGAGTAATTTAAAGATGTAAGGAGTCATCGATTGCTATTCATAGATGTCCGGGAATAAACTTCGTTTAAAGGTTGGTGACTTTTTCGATCTCCCCAATATTTTAAAGGCTCCGGCATATGATCCTAAGTGATAATATTGATTAAGGAATGTAAGGTCGGGACACCGACCAGTAAGGGGGAAAAATTTGAACTTTTTAAATTATTACGTTACCAAATACCGTGAAAACACCTGTTATAAACGTTATTACTTTATTTAGATTTGTTTCACCTAATTTTTGAACCCATGTTCATTTCAGTTGCCCAGCTCGATGAGTCTGCAAAAAGATTTACTGCTTTAGATGAAACTCCTATCAGGGATAAAACTTCTGATTTCAGCGAAGAAGAACTTATTGCTAATGTTCCTTCCAATGTAACCGAAGGTAATATAATTGGTACTGATGAAAATCTTATCAAAAGAAAGGAAATGCTGGAGGCTATTAAAAAAGAGCCTGTTGATTTCGCTTTTGAAAGAGCTATTGGTAAAAATGATTCTGTTTACAGCAATTTTGTTGAACTTATACAAAATGCAAAGCAAAAAGTTGGTCGTATTTTCATAAAAACCGGGAGCAAAAAAGTTGGTTATGCTACTGGTTTTATGGTCGCAGAAAATTTGTTGTTAACTAATTGGCATGTTTTCAAAACAATCGAAGATGTTGCAGATAGTGAGATTCAGTTTTTTTACGAATATGACATATTCGGAAACGGAGGCATCCCTACTTCATTCAAACTTCAAAGCGAGGTGTTTTTTCATTCAAATAAAGAGTTGGATTATTGCTTTGTAGCTGTTAGCCTTGCTGACATTTCAGGTACTAAAAAACTAAGTGATATTGGTTATATTTACCTTGATCCTGCGCTTGGCAAATTGGGAAGCGAAGAAGAAGAAGCTTTAAATATCATTCATCATCCCGATGGTGACTTTAAGCAACTTTCTATTCGTAAAAATCTCTTTATAAAAATTACACCTACTTCTATTTGGTATCAAACCGACACAGCTCCCGGCAGTAGTGGAAGTCCTGTATTTAATGATCAATGGCAGGTAGTTGCATTGCACCACATGGGTGTTGGCAGAAAAAATGAATCAGGTGATTATATAGATAAGGATGGAAAAGTTATACCTAAGGTAAACGGTAAAATTGATGCTTCAAAGGTTGTATGGGATGCTAATGAGGGCATTCGGATTAGTGTAATCCTTAAAGACCTTCTCATTAATTTCCCTGATAAGCAAATTCTTAAAGGATTGCAGGTGAGACCTGATACCAAAGTAACTGCTGAAGAGCAAAAGCCAGGCACAGATAACCCACCAACTTCCAACATTAATTCAAACAATTCAAATATGGAATCAAATAATCCCACTAACAGCGTAAATATTTCTTTTCCTTCATCCCTGGTTGAAAAGAATGGAGTTGTAAATATTAGTATTAACCAGGGCGGTTATACAGCAGCAAAGCCAATCGAAAAAACACCTGTTGTACCAACGGCTGAAGAATTGGATTTAGCTGAAATTAAGAAGTTGGAAGAAACAACTGACTTCTCTACCTGCAAAGGTTATCAGTCAAGATTTTTGGGCAGTAATTTTAATATTGCATTACCCCAGCCACAGCAATCAATTAAAAAATTCATTGCAAAAGTTGGCGGTACAGATAGCTTGGTGTTGAAATATTATAACTACAGTACCATCTTTCATTCAGTAAGAATGATGCCGATTATTAGTGGGATAAATGTTGATGGCGATCCTAAAAAAAGAAAAGATAACACACCACGTAAAGATGTATGGCTTCGTGACACAAGGCTAAGTTTCGACATTCAGTTAAGTGACGCGTATTATAAAGGCAGCGGCTTCGACCGGGGGCACATGAGCCGTAGGGAAGATGCAAATTGGGGAGCAACACCCGAGGATGCTAAACGCAATGCAGACCTCACCTGCATGTACACAAACGCCTGTCCGCAGGTTGCTAAAATCAACCAAAGTGGAAAGAAGGGGCTATGGGGTATTTTAGAAAAGGTAGTATTGGAAAGTGGTGCTATTATGGAGAAACGTAAGACAGCAAAAATTACTGTTTTTAATGGCCCTCTATTTAAAGAAGGCGACCCTGTATTCAGGGGCATTCAGGTTCCAATGGATTTTTATAAAATTGTACTTTGGTTAACTGATGACGGAAATTTAAGAGCAACCGCCTTTAAATTAAGCCAGATTGAATTAGTAAGCGATATTGATTTTGAACAGCTTGATTTAGACCAAAATACTGAATTCAAAGAGTTCCAGTGCAGTATCAAGTCCTTACAAAAGGAAACCAAAATTGATTTTTCTGATCTTGTTCAATTTGACACTTTTGAAGGTAATGAAGGAGAGGAAGTCGCACTAAATTCCGAACTGGAAGTTATGGCACATATCAGCAGGCATAATAAAGCCTGATAATTTACCAATAAAATCTTATAGTGCTTTCCGAAGGCGTTCCCTTCTTCCGGGAGGAAACCCCACTCGTATTCCACGATTATAATTTATCCTTATAATGGTTAAGTATTTTAATTTCATCTTCTACAACGCTAATAATACCTCCCAATCATTTTATTCTCCACGATCATGGTTTTCATTTCCATAGGATCAATAGGCCCCTGTTTTGCATAAACAATTTTACCGCCCGGTTCCACTAAAATAGTATAAGGAAAGCGCCCCGGCCCAATTGGGATCAACGGCTTCGATCAGCTTATATTTATCATCGCTGTTGAATAAATAATTGGTATTTGAGAGCATTAGCTTTTGCAACGACTTTTAAAACCTTATCTTTCTTTTCGGGGTTATCAGCGCTGATAGTAATGAATTCAAAATCCCTGCGTCTGTACATCCTGTTTATACTCACAAACGATGGCAGTTCATTCACACACGGGCCGCACCAGGTTGCCCAAACATTTATTAACCGCAAGCTTATCAGAATTGTTTTTTATAAGGTCTTTTATTCCCTGCTCATCTATGGTATCAAGTGTCACGGGTTGCTGCGCCCATTCTTTATCGGCCTTCGCAACAAGGTCTTCTTTTTCGGCCCACTTGATAGAGCATCCAAACACTTTCGTTGTTTTTGTTTCTACTTCTTTGCCGGACAGCAACGCATCAATGGCATTTCGCGCATCTTTATTTTTAGGAGTTCCGGTTGGTTTTTCCACATCGTCTATCCGGCCCTGGTACCTTAATTTTCTGTCGCTTGTCAAAAATAAAAATATGCGGCGTTGCAACAGGCCCATAAGCTTTTGCGTAGTTTCGGTTCACCATCATATAAGTATGGGAAATTGAACCCTTTTCTTTTTGCATGTAATTTCATTTCTTCAAAAGAATCTCCTAAATCGGCATATCCTAATTCACTTAGCTGAACCGATTTTGCATCATTAGGCATTATGGCAACCAACGCCACTCCCTTGACTGCATAATCTTTTTTTAATTGAATCAACCTGTCTTCGTACGCCTGCGCAGTGGGGCAATGGTTGCAGGTAAAAACGATAGCCAGGATTTTTGCATCTTTAAATGAAGCCAGGGAATAGGTTTTTCCATCAATACCCGGCAATTTAAAATCAGGAGCCTTGCTGCCTATCGGCAGGGTTGGTGGTCAGCACCGAAAGTGCGCACATGTCACAACAAACGATTAAGTTCAGAAACTATTAGGAAAGTCTTTATTAAATGTCTCATAGAACAAGGTTTTCTTAAATATACTTAATCAATAAGAAATTGCCAGTCAAACAATATACGTATATCAAAATTAAAAAAGTAGGATTTCACACCCTACTTTTAAAAGTTATTTTTCGAAGAGAGCTTAATTTGTAGCCCGGGTTTTGTCCCAGCCATGGCCGGTATCTCCACCGTACCACTTGGCAGGATATAAATTCATGTAATCGTTTCTATACAGTTTCTTAAATAAATTTTTAGAAGATGATTTGTTATCTCTTGCTTTTTTACTTATCAAATATTTGCGAATTACTAACAAATGCTATATGCTTACTGTCCGGCGACCATGAATTTACATTGATCGTTCCCTGCCCTCCATATAAATAGGCAATTACCCGTGGTGCCCCTCCAGCAACCGGCATTAAGTTTAAGGTTACTTTTTTATAAGAAGGATGGCCGTTAGGTTCTATATCAATTGGAAATGAAATGTACACCATCCACTTTCCGTCCGGGGAAATGTGCGGAAACCAATTATGATGTTCATCAAATGTAAGCTGCTCCTGCCGGTTCCGTCCGGCTTCATTCTCCATATTTGCATGGTGCCGGTTGGGTTTGCATTGTAATAAATATACTTCCCGTCGGGAGAATATTCCGGGCCGTCCACATGGCCTGTTGTGTTTTTTGTCAAAGCAACTTCCGCTCCATTGCTTGCTGAAACTTTATACAGATTGTAAATACTGCTGCCGTTTCGCTGAGCTACTATGGCGACTTCTTTTCCATTTGGCGCCCAACCGTGCCAGTAAGAAGGGGTTTCTTCCGTAAGCAATTTTGGCTCGCCTCCCGATAATGGCAATACGTATACTGAAGATCCGCCACCGGGCTTGCCTTGCCGCGAGTTGCTAATAGCCAGCATCTTTCCATCGAACGAAATACCATGATCATTATTTATCCTGTCGGCTGAACCGGTATTTAATTTCTCCGGTGTGCCACCTTCCATTGGCATTGTATATAAAGAGCCTCTTTCATTAAACAGAAGCTTCTTTCCATCAGGCATATAATTGGGCGCTTCAAATTTGCCTGTTGATTCATGGATTACTTTTCTTTCACCGGTAAACACATCCATAATTTCCATGCGGCAACCAAGGACTCCCTGTACCGGTGTTACTTTAATCTGAGGATTGGGCTGGTATTTATTATTTACTGGTTTATCAATGCGCACATTCCACATTTTTGCCTCTTCTATTTTGTCCGAGTCGTGAGAACAAATGTATAGCCCAACATAAACAGAATCTTTCATCGCATACATATCGGTTGAGCCAACTTCCTGTAAAGGCTCACCCCAGTTGGCTACCCGCATGGTTATTGTTTTACCGCTGCGTTCTAATTGTATGGTTTGAAAAATTACTTTTTTTGCAAAGAAAATTTCTTCCTCGGGATCTCTCATAAAAGCACCTCGCAAAGGCCTCCATTGTAATACGGCAAGGCCGTCTCCATGAGTAACAGCATTATAACTTGCTGCTCCTTCATCCAACGATTCCCTTACCATCCACCCAATTTTTCGGTGGCCATTACCCTTTTCACCAAGGAATGCAAAGTTTGCGGTAAGTAAAAAATCACCGCTTATTTTCTTGTATAAATATTGAAACTCATCCCTGTTGAACCATATATTGGAACCTCCGCCTTTCATATAATAAACCTGGTTGGCCGCATCATAGTTCGTAGCGCCCGCAAGCTTTGGATTACCAATATCCTTGCTGCCATCGAAAACACCCAACGCGGGATTTTGGCCGTAGCAGGCATTACAAAAACAAAAAATCAGCAGCAACGTTAGAAATTTCATATCAGGAATTTTGCGGGTAAATAATAATGTATTCAGCAATCTTTAGAATTCAATAGCTAGCTCTGTAAATTCATTCAAATGTAGATTGGATTGCGTGAAATTCAATATTAGCTACTACATCAATACTACATCTCTACAGCAAAATATTCATTTTGAGCCAGTCATTACCACACAATAGACTAATAATTGAAAAACGAGGCATCCAATTTAGCCTATGAGAAAAATGATTGGGATTATGATAATGGACAAAAGCATTTTACTATTTTAAAATTCAGGAACACGGGGAAATAAAATAGCCCGGATTGTCCGGGCCATTCTATGCTAAAAATGAAAGTCAGCGATTATTTGTAACTAAAAAGATTATCGACAAATTGTTGTTCAAAATGCTCAACAGGATCGCCCTGTATGTTATGGTAAATGGCACTAATGAAAATCGATTTCGAAGCACTTACGATGGCAAACAGTAATAATAATCCTATCGCTCCCAAAATAATACCTGCAACGGGGTGAATAAAATAGCTTATTAAAAAAACAGGTATGGCAATAATTATGATGCCTATAACCTGGATAAGGCCAAAGCTAAATGATGCACCTATTTTCTCTCCCCACTTTTCTTTCATTATTATAGCCGAACGTTTAAATGCATCAATGGGGCCTAAGTTTTCATAAGCGATCACGGGCACTACAAAGAAGGTAGCAACGCTCCACACAATGCCGATAATGCCCGTTATGATTTTTCCCAATGACCCAAGATTCTCCTGTATTATTTGGAGCAATGCCCCGACAGTACCTGCAAACAACGCCCACGAAAAAATAGCCCCAATACGACTAAAGCTAAAATCAAGTCCTTCACGCACGCTTACTTTTTCTCCGCGGAAATACAAAGTGGTGCAATGAATGAGAGCCGTATTAAAATATACCAGGATGAAATAATTGATTATGTAGAAAAGAAATATGAGGGAGTAACTTTCAATAGTATTAGGCCTGCTTATGTTTTCAGCATCCCAGCCCGCGCCTGTCATTATCACCAGCACAAAAGAAGCCAGTAACATTAACAGGGACAAGCCTGATAGTATGGGGAAAATAATAAGCTGCCTGTTGGCCTTTAATACTTTTAAACTGTTCATGGAAATTTGCCATCCGTTGGATAGCCTGGTGAAGATGCTCATAGGGTTTGGTTATGGTTTATTAATAATGAATCGTAAATATAATTGCCGGAATTGAAACTTAATAACATTGTGAATAATTTTTTTTATACATTGGTAATTCAATTTTACCAATGTGAAATTTTATTTAAAGAAAATATCACCAGCTTATTTTTAGTTTGAAAAATCACACCAAATAGTATGAAGAATTCCTTTGATGTTCGTGTGCGTAAAAAAATTCCTTATGTAAATGATTTTATTTTTTTCTTGCTAATCATTTGCTTCATCGCGTTTTGGATTGTCGATTTATTTTTTCTGCCGGTCGATAACACTTCGGGTGAAATTCAAACTGCCTGGTATATCCTTGTCTTTCCGGATTTTCTTAAAAATATTTTATCCTATGTAGTAATCTCTTTTATAATCCTGCTTCCATTGCATCTATATCTCAGGCAATATAAAAATGCGGTGCTTACTTTTTTACCCGGCGCTGTTTCGATCATAGGTCATAAATTGAATTATCATTTGGCAACAGGTCAAATCAAAAAAGTTTTTTGCATGGATGAAATGGATAGAGATGGGAATCCAAAGAAGAAATTCATATGCTATTTCCAGGTGGAAAAGAAATGGGAAGTTCAAAAGTTTACAATAAGAGCAAGGCTAAAAAATTACGGCCAAATGGATCCTTTTATGGAACAGCTTATTCAATATGAAAATCTAAATATCGAAATGCACGACCTGAATGTGAGTTTTGATGCGGGTGAGGAGATTTAGTGATGCATTATCTATATACTATTGCGACCACTTTGTTGGCTCCCTGTCCCACCGGTGTTTCCTCAATTCTTTGAGCAAAGATTCAGGTAATCCATTACCATCGCCTGCTGACATATTAGATTTAACATGATTTATTTTTCGCATACCCGGTATAGTTGTAGATACGTCCGTGTTGCTGAGAATGAAACGTAGCGCCATTTCCGGCATGGTCATTCCTTCCGGGATCAACGGCTTTAATGCATCTGCATGGTCTACGCTTGCGTTCAAATTTTCCGGAACAAAGTAAGTAGATCGCCAGTCATCTTTGGGAAAGGTCGTTTCTTTCGTCATAGTACCGGTGAGTGTTCCTTCATCAAATGGTACACGGGCGATAATGCCTATGTTTAATTCGCGGCAGAGCGGGAACAATTTGTCTTCCGGAGCCTGGTCGAAAATGTTATAGATTACCTGCACGGCATCTATCAATCCTGTCCGCAAAGTTTCAAGACTGTTATTCGGCTCCCACCTGTTGATGCTGATTCCCCATGCTTTTACTTTGCCCTGGTCTGTTAATTGGGCAATGGCTTCTTTCCATTCATCCTGTTGTGCCCAGTCGTCTTCCCACACGTGAAACTGTTGCAGGTCTATAGTTTCTATTCCAAGATTTTTCAAACTTTTTTCTGTGTACTCAGTAATATAGGATGCCGGAAAAACATCATGCAATTTAAACTCCGGCTTTGATGGCCATTTACGATTTTTGGGTGGAATTTTCGTAGCCACATAAAGCTTCTTTTCGGAATGTCTCTTTATAAGTGCATTTAATATTTCTTCGCTAAGGCCAGCGCCATAAGCCCATGCGGTATCAAAAAAATTACAACCCATTTCCACAGCACGGTCCAGTGCCTTATTTACTTCTCCACTTTCTGATCCTGTCCATCCCGCCATTCCCCACATGCCATATCCTACTTCGCTCACCTCCCACCCTGTTCTTCCAAAAGTTCTGTAATTCATATTTAAAAAGTTTAATGGTTAATAATTCAATAATAATTTTAAGGGCAGCGGAGAAATAACTTTTATCTACCGGCCACAAGTATCATTCCTTTTTTGTTTAACCAGAGCGAACTTTTCAAAAATCAATATCCGAAGAAATTATTTTCATCATTGCAGCACCTTATTGAAATAAGCATCATTGATCAGCGAAAGTATTCATCTTTTATTTATAACCTTTTCTTTCGCGATAAAATAAATTAATTATGAACTGCTTACGCCTTATTATTTTTACCCAATCCGTTTTACTTTTGCCTCGCTGCGTTGCACGTCAGCAATAGCAGGCAATAAAACTTTAATTATTTTATGCCAGAGCATCTAGCGCCGGGGATTTTTATTGAAGAAATTCCGCATCTCCCATTGTCTGTTGATTCAGTGCCCACAGCAATTCCTGCCTTCATTGGCTACACACAAAAAGCCAATTTACAATCACCCGGCGATCTTCTAAATAAACCATTTAAAATATCGTCACTCCTTGAATATGAAAGATACTTTGGCTTCGCAGATAATGAAAAAGGGCTCGAAATCACATTTGAAAATATTGGAAATAATCTTGCGGTTATCGGCACATTGAATGAGAAAAAAAGGTCGCACTATTTATTGTATTATTCTCTCCGGCTTTTTTTTCTCAATGGTGGAAGTGACTGTTACATTATATCCATCGGTCACTACCAGGATAATAACATCATAAAAATAACTGATCTTAAGCGTGGGCTGCGAATTGCAGGAAAAGTGGATGAAGTCACCTTGTTGCTTTTTCCGGATGCAATAAACCTGGCGGAATACACCAACTATTATTCCCTGTATAAAAAAGCAATGGAACAGTGCAAAATACTGCAGGATAGGTTCACCATTTTAACTGTTTTTCATAGAAGTAGTAACACTGCAATATGGAGAGACGACGCTGCGTTGCTGAGAAGCAGCCTTAATGTTGATACGAGTTATTTGCAATATGCTGCAGCCTATTTTCCGCGGCTATATACCAGCATTCATTTCAGTACAACAGACGACCTTGTAAGAATCGTAAGCAATGGCTCCGGCAATCTCCCTGAAACGTTAGCAGAATTAAAATCTACCAACAGTAACTACTACAACCTTGCCGTGGATGCTATTAATAAGATCGAAATGCGGTTACCTGCTTCGCCCGCCGTTGCAGGCGTGTATGCACAAACTGATTCTACCCGTGGCGTATGGAAAGCGCCGGCTAATGTGAACATTGATGCAGCAATCCGCCCTGAGTATGTATTAACCCAACAGGAACAGGAAGAATTAAACGATGCAGATTCACAGGGGAAATATATAAATGTAATACGGACCTTTCACCGGAAGAGGGCCTGCAATTATTTGGGGTGCACGTACGCTTGCCGGTAATGATAATGAATGGCGATACATTTCTGTGCGCAGGTATTTTAATATGATAGAAGAATCATGTAAGGACGCTACGCAGCATTTTGTGTTTGAGCCCAACGATTCCAATACCTGGAACCAGGTAAGATCAATGATCGAAAATTATCTTACAGAACAATGGAGGGCTGGTGCTCTGATGGGCGCCAAAGCCAACGAGGCATTTTTTGTAAGAGCTGGCCTGGGCAGTACGATGACGCAAGCCGATATTGACGCGGGAAGAATGATCGTGGAAATAGGCCTGGCCGTAGTAAAGCCTGCTGAGTTTATTATTATAAGGTTCACACATAAAATGTTGGGAGATGATAACGATTAGGAAAATGGTAAAAAGTATAGCGCTCTAAAAAAGTTCTGCTTTCGGAAGATCTTCTACGGTAAAAAAGTCATATTGAACCTTGAGCAGTTCGTTGCCGCTCTTCACATCGTACCTTACAAATCCATAACAACGGTTACCATCATCGTACAGGTACACATCTTTATACAATGGACGTTTTTTTCTATAAGATATAATACGCTCTGAAGGCTGGTAATTGTTTTTCATTTTATAACTAACGAAATATTTTTTTATTGAAGGGAATTGGCCTGAAGGAAGGTTTATACGCACCAGCGCCTGTGGTTCTGAATAAGCGAGGTACTTTATGTATCCGGAATCGGTTTTCATTTTACCGTTAACTGGTTCAGCAACTACTTTTTGAAAATTGCTTTGCTCAAACGCCTTAAAAAGTAAATCCGCATTTTTGAAAACAGAGATGTTTTTCAGGTAATAATCTCTTGCATCGGTATGTTCTGCATCAGGAAAAAGTCCGCTCAAATTAAAATCCACTTTATAAAAGATATCCTTCCCCGGAAAATGTATAGTGGCTGTCTTTACCACTGAATCAATATAATTTATCCGCGCTTTGTATTTTATACCAATAGCAGAAAGGCTTTGTATATTGATTAATGGCGCATGGTAATGGTCATCGTCTCTCCTTCCCCTCCCATCGGTAAGCCCTTCCACTACTCCGCCCACAACGCCATTGACTACCGCCGTTCCCAAACTGTTGTCCTGTACCAGCGATTGAGTCTTTCCCAATAATTTTATCGCATCAAAACCCTCACCAGCCGCCTTCTGTTTCAAAAGCGCCAGCAGCCTGTTGTAGTCACTATAACTAGTACTCACTTCTATAATTCTCACTTTATAATAAGCTTGTTGAGGTGACTCATCGTTAAAAAACACATCTACCTTTTTGTTGCTGTCAGGAAGCAACGGGATATCGGTCAGTGTATTTCTGTCATTCGCGTATGCCCTGTCGTCCTCTGAATAAAAATGATATTGCGCAGTTAAATGGCTTGATAAAAAAAGTATGGTAGCGGTAAAAAATAGTTTCATAGATGCAGTGTTTTAACCGTTAAGTTAGTTCAATTCAGAAATGCCGGCTGTTATTGAAATGCAAAAAAAGCTTCCATCGAACCCCCATTTTGTTTCCTTTCAGAGCGGTCAATGGTGTAAGTTATTTACCGGACGATGGTAAAACTTTTCCATAACCGCATTCGGCCATCCCCATAAATATTGAAGGGCGAACTAAGGCGTCTGGGAGGTGCCGAAAAGATTTCTAAATAAAAATTCTATAAACAAATTATGAAGAAGATTCATACTGAAAAATTATATAGATTTATTCCTGCTTTCAATAAAAAAAATAAATGAATCTCATAGTTAAAGTGAATAAAAAGAAGCAACTGGTGGTTTTAATCTTAGCAATATTTGTTTGCATTCTTGTATTTATAGTTGTTGATAAGCTAATGGAGGCGGATGGCGCAGGTGTAAATTATTATTATTACCTGGTGGGATTTATTATTCTTTTTGCTTACGTATTGTTTTTCACCATTGTGGCGATAAAGTGTTGTGCCTCTATGAGAACACCAACACCTATAAAACGTATAGTGTGTACGATAAAACAGAAGAGACTGGCGGGGTACAAAAGGTTTACAACATGGAAACTACTACCTGAAATACATTAATTGTAAACGGTGTGATGGTGATGCAGAAATAGTTTAACAAATAAATCTTTGCATGATTAAGGCTTCTGCCGGTCACGGGCTCCTGAATGGGGACTTAGCGTTAGTATACGACGGCTCTTGGGAAAGTCTTTTTAGACGACAAACAATGACACGATGCATAGGCATCAGCTTCAATTTATGATTGCTAAATAAAAATGTGCAAGGGTACTATAAAATTCAAATTAGTTTTTGTTTATTTACCAATTCTTAATACCAAAACATAAACTTATGGCAATCCTTATTATTGTTTATTTAGCTTTTATAGTTTTCATCATTGCAAGTATGTGGAAAACGTTTGAAAAAGCAAAACAGCCGGGTTGGGCTTGCATTGTGCCTATTTATAATTATTATATAATGGGTAAAATCGGGGACATAAAAAACTGGTGGCTCATTTTTATTCCTATCGTTAATATTTACATCGTTTTTGTGATAATGATAGCTATTGCAAAATCTTTTGGAAAGAGCAGTGGTTTTGGCGTTGGTCTTGTCTTTTTAGGTTTTATCTTTTTTCCAATACTGGGATTCGGTGAGGCTACTTACATTGGGCCAAACGGTCTCAATGTAATGAAAGACGATATTGATTCAATAGGCACTTAAAATTTTCCTTCCATATTCATTTGGAATATTTTCTGCGTGAGAGCGAAGAAATCTGTAGAGTTTTGCGTCCATCACTTTCTTTGATTACAAGTATCAACTAATAAAATATAAGCGCTGCCATTTCAGAAGGTGCGGTTTTGTTTCTTTAGAAACCGGGCGCTTAATGTTCCTGCTCAAAAGGATGGTTGGAAGTGCTTTACCCTGTCGCAGTTTATGGATTGAAGTAAAATTATTTTTGCCATAGATAATTTTAATAACTTCAATTACTTAAGCATATACTATGTCTCCTTACAACATTCACAGGCGCACATTTCTTAAAGGGGCAGGCGCCTCCCTTGCACTTGCAGCTATAGATCCTTCTGGGGTACCAGGGCTTTTTGATCCCGGTAAAACGTATCGCGTAGGATTAATAGGTACCGGTTGGTATGGCAAAAGCGATCTCTTCCGGTTGATACAGGTATCGCCCGTGGAAGTAATAGCGCTTTGCGATGTGGACCAGCACAAGCTAAACGAAGCAGCCGATATGGTGAGCAAAAGACAGAAGTCCGGGAAGAGGCCGGCCCTTTACAATGATCATCAGAAGATGCTTGCGGAGAACAAACTCGATATTGTGCTTATAGGTACACCGGATCACTGGCATGCGCTGCAAATGATTGATGCGGTAAAATCCGGCGCGAATGTGTATGTGCAAAAACCTATAAGCGTCGACGTTATAGAAGGAGAATCGATGGTGGCTGCCGCCCGTAAATATAATAAAGTGGTACAGGTCGGCACACAGCGAAAGAGCACGCCGCATTTAATTGATGCCAAAAAAAATATAGTGGATGCCGGCCTTCTTGGAAAAGTATCACACGTGGAAATGTGCTGCTATTACCATATGCGCAATAACGGCAATCCGCCCGTAGAGCCGGTACCCGATTTTTTTGATTACGACCGCTGGACCGGGCCCGCCCCGCTCCGCCCTTATGATGGATTACCGCATGTGCGCTGGTGGCGCACCTTTACGGAGTATGGCAATGGCATCATGGGCGACATGTGCATACACATGTTCGACACGGTACGCTGGATGCTTCGCCTCGGCTGGCCCAAACGTATAAGCTCCGTCGGCGGCATCTATGTAGATAAGGCAGGCAAGTCAAATATACCGGATACACAAAATGCACGGTTTGAATATGATGAACTCAATTGTATATGGCAGCACCGGAGCTGGGGCACATCTGCCGATCCCGACTATCCGTGGGCATTTTTCCTGTATGGCGACAAAGGCACTTTAAAAGCCAGCACCATGCAATACGATTTCATACCACAAGGCGAAGGCAAGGCCATACATAAAGATGTGGTGTATGAAAAAGAAAAATATCCTGAAGACCTTACCGAACCGGCTATAGAACTGAATGCAGCACCTGCTACCCGTGGACACATGCTCAATTTTTTAAACGCCATCGAAAATAATACGCTGCCTGTTGCGGATATTGAACAGGGCCACATCTCTACAGCGAGTTGTATTCTTGCGAATCTATCCATGAAGATAGGCAGGCCACTGGTGTATGATCCTAAAACCAGGCAGGTAAAAGATGACGCCGAAGCAAATGCCTTATTGCAACGTGCTTACAGGGGGCCGTGGGTGCACCCGCAGGTGGAGGGAGTGTGACAACGATAAAACGAAAACTATGTTTAACCTGTTTTGGTAAAAACCGACATTCACTATCGAATTATATGTTATTCCCGATATGCCGGACGTTGATACCTATTTCTTTTAAAATCCTTTTTTTCAAAAACTAATCGATGTATGAAAATTTTAGTTTTTGGACCATCAGGTTCCGGCAAGACTTACCTGGCTGATAGTTTCAAAAAGTCAGGTATAAACGCTTACGATGCCGATAAAATTAAGGGCTTGTCATCCTGGTACGACAGGCAAGGAAAGAAAATTGCAGCACCGACAACTGCCCGCGAAGCGCTCGACAATCACTATTCTTTCCTTTGGAGTAAAAAATTTCTCGAAAAGTTTTTAGCTGAATTTAAAGACGTATTTATTTTTGGTGGCTCGGGCAATGTATTTGATGTCCTGTATCTGTTTGACAAAATATTTTTCCTGAAAGTTGACCCGGAAATTCAAAAAGAAAGATTGCAAAGTCCATCAAGAGAAACACCTTTGATGGACTTTGATGAAAATGAAATGATAATTTGGGGCGACTGGCTTGAGCAGGAGGCAAAAAAAAGAAACATCCCTTTCGTTGATGCATCACTTACTCCTGAAGAAATTTTTGACTTTATGAACAGCGGGTAAGATTACCAGAAAATCAAAGGATGAAAAGAGATAACAAAAACAAATTGGAGTCAACATTATTTAAGCGCCGCAACGACTTTTGCAAAACTGGAAACCATGGCAATTTTTAAAAACATATAATTTGACCATCCCCTTTGAACCGGTAATCTTCGGAATAAAAATTAACGAACACCTGGTACTTGAATACCTGGCTTTTTTTATTGCCTTCCAATATTATGTTTATTTACGCAAGCATAGCGAGGATACTATACCGGGTAAGAACAGGCTTTCCATAATTTTAGGCGCAATCATTGGAGCATTTATAGGATCGAGGTTAACCGGCTTTTTGGAAAATCCTTTAATAGCTCTTAATGTCAATAACGTAATGCAGTTGCTGGAAACCAAATCCATAATGGGCGGCTTGTTCGGAGGATTGCTGGGTGTTGAAATCGCAAAGAAAATTATTCATGAAAAACAATCTTCGGGAGATCTTTTCACACTTCCGATTATAGTTGGCATCTTTATAGGCCGCATCGGTTGTTTTCTAAATGGAACCAATGAATTTACTTACGGGTCGGCTACAAACTCTATTTTTGGAATGGATTTGGGAGACGGGCAATTGAGGCATCCAACGTCTTTATATGAATTAGTCTTCCTTCTTTTACTTTTCATTATTTTAAAAAAACTTAAGAATCATTCAGCATTAGAAAGCGGTTTGCTGTTTAAGCTTTTTATGATTTCATATTTCGGCTTTCGTTTTTTAATTGAATTTATAAAGCCAAATGTGTTTTTCATTTTTGGATTAAGCAGTATTCAGTGGCTATGTGTATTGTGCTGGATCTATTATTTCAACACTTTCAAACAAATCATTAAAAATGCCCGTCAGAAAATATACCTATTACGATTACACAATTAGCCTGTGCCCGGAATGTTTGAAACGGATAGATGCGAAAATTGTTTTTGAAGACAACAATGTGTTCATGTTGAAAAGATGCCCGGAGCATGGAAACACAAAAGTGTTGATAGCAGATGATAAGGAATATTATAAAAACATAAGGAACTATAACAAGCCTTCGGAAACGCCTTATAAATTTAATACCAAAACGCATTATGGTTGTCCTTACGATTGCGGCCTGTGCCCGGATCATGAGCAGCATTCGTGTCTTACTGTCGTAGAAATCACTGACAGGTGCAACCTTACATGCCCAACCTGTTACGCAAACTCTTCCCCCTCTCACGGCAGGCATAGAACTTTTGAAGAAGTGAAGGCAATGCTGGACACGATCGTTGAAAACGAAAGAGAGCCGGACGTTGTGCAAATAAGCGGAGGCGAGCCTACCCTTCATCCGCAATTTTTTGAAATCCTTGACTACGCAAAAACGTTACCCATCAAGCACCTGATGGTTAATACCAACGGTATTGAAATTGCAAAAGATTTTGAATTTGCAAAACGCCTCAGTAGCTATGCCCCGGATTTCGAAATTTACCTGCAATTCGATTCATTTAAAGAAGAAGCGCTGGTTGCAATGCGTGGAGCAAAACTCCGAAAGATAAGAGAGAAAGCTCTTGAACATTTAAACCAGCTCAATCTATCAACAACGCTTGTAGTAACCCTACAGAAAGGGCTAAATGATGATGAGATAGGTGAGATTATTGATTACGCTCTGTTACAAAAATGTGTAAGAGGCGTAACACTTCAACCGACACAAATTGCGGGAAGGCTTGATAACTTCCAACAAGAATCCGGCAGGATTACACTTACTGAAGTGAGAAGAAAAATACTGGAGCAAACAAATATATTTGAACCTGATGACCTGATTCCGGTGCCGTGTAACCCGGATGCATTAATGATGGGTTATGCTTTAAAAATTGCAGGAAAAGTAGAACCGCTTACCCGCTACATCAATCCAAGTGACTTGCTGGACAATAGTAAGAACACAATCGTGTATGAGCAGGATGAGAGACTGCATCAAAAGATGTTTGAGATATTCAGTACCGGAACTTCTACCAATAAAGCATCTGAAAAATTGCATTCGTTGCTATGCTGTCTTCCTTTTGTAGAAGCCCCGCAATTGGGCTATGATAATTTATTCCGGGTCATCATTATGCAATTTATAGATGCGCATAATTTTGATGTAAGAGCCATAAAAAAATCATGTGTGCACATTGTAAATAAGGACAATAAAATTATCCCTTTCGAAACAATGAATCTTTTTTACAGGGACGATAAGAAAGAATATTTAGAAAAACTCAGATCTTTATAAAATGACATTATTAGAAGTTATTAATTTATTACCTACTATTATAATTCTTTACCTGGTTTTCCACAGCCCGGCGATTGTCATGTTGATTATTGGCTTGAGCAAAAGAAAGACCAAACCCGAAACTGCAAAAAAGCTGCTGATTATAGCAGGTATTTATTTTATTATTGGCACGGGTATTTGCGGCCTGTTGCTTACAGGCGGTTTATGATAGAAAATTTTTCTTAGACGCATCCGTCTATTCTGGATGTTAGAGAAATAATTCAAGCAGGTGTTGGACATGCTAAAAAATGGAATGAATTTATAATAGGTGAATGGTGGATACTTACAACATTTTTCCTGGAAAAAATAAAATATGAAACTAAAAATTCTTTTAAAGTTATCTATATTAATAGCGCTGGCGATCCAGGTATCCTGCAAAAAGCAAAAGGCCGCATTGGTAAGACAGGAACCTCCTGTAACATTATCAGGAATGATAGAGTGCCACAATATGACAACGTGGGATTCATCGGCGATTCACACAAAATTAATTGGTAAATGGGACTGGGAATATATTGGATGTTACGCAAACCCCGAGGGCGGTAATTATAAAGATTTTCAAGGCCTGTTAGTTGAATTCAAAAATGACAATACTTTGGAGGTGATAGAAAACGGACAAACTACTCAAACGGCAACATGGGAGCTAAAAGATTTAAACGATGGCTATTTTGCGCTTAAAGCCACACCAATCGTATTGCAATTACCAGGTCGAATTCTGTTTTGCGATGAACGTGTTTTATTCAGTGATAGCTTCACAGATGGATGCGATAATTATTTCAAAAGAAAGAATTAAAGATATCATTAAACCATTGTTTCCTTATTATATTTCGCCCTGCGTACTTAAAAGGTTATACGCCGGTAATCACTGTGGAAAATGCCAATCAGTTTCCGTCGGACTTATGAAAACCATAATAGCGCCGGAATATAATACAGTTCATTTCTTATGGACTGTGCAAAGTCATTTGTTTACTTTGTAACATTTTAATAAACTATTGCAAAGCGAATGAGCAAATATCAAATAGCGGAAATAAATATTGCACGAATGAAGGGTGTAAGTATCAACGACCCTGTAATGAAAGAGTTTGTTGACAACCTTGATACAGTAAATGCCGTAGCAGAAAGCAGCGAAGGTTTTGTATGGCGATTGAAAGATGAAAGTAATAATGCAACAAACCTAAATCCTTATGATGACGAACAGGTAATCATCAATATTTCCGTATGGGAGAGTATAGAAGCGCTTGAAAATTTTATGTATAAGACTTTGCATGTTGGATTTTTAAAACGCCGCAAGGAATGGTTTCAATCTTTCGGAAAAGTTTATACCGCAATGTGGTGGATACCTGCAGGTCAGTTTCCTACACTACAACAAGCGGTTGACAAACTGGATTACCTTCAAAAAAATGGTGCTTCGGAAAAGGTGTTTGATTTCAGGAAAAAGTTTTTAGCGCCAGTAGAACTGGAACCTTTCAAGCAAACAAATTTTGAAACATTTATTTCCTGGATAGATAGCGAAGAGTTGCTCGTGACAATTGCCGGAACAGTCTTTTCTTATCCCTTAACAATCGAACAACTTCAAAACTACCTGGACGATAAGAACAGCCATTCATTTAATGTCGTTGATTCTTCTAACGACAGCGTTATCGGGCATGCGGAACTTATCTCGTCAGGCGGTGGCTCTTTTAAAATCGATAAATTAATAATCGGTGACAAAGCCGGGCGTGGAAAAGGCGCAGGCGAAAAAGTGATTCATAAATTATTAGCACATGCGTTCATAAAATTGAACGCTGATATAGTTGAACTAAATGTTTTCGACTGGAATATTGCCGGAATACGTTGCTACGAGAAATGTGGCTTTGTAATGAATCCCGACAAACAAGCCTCTTTCCAGGTAGGCGACAAAAACTGGATAGCTTTGAATATGACAATTGCGAAAGAGCAATGGAAAGGCGGCAAAAAGCAATTAGGTCAATCGAATGATTAAGGCAATGCTTATTTAAATTTTATACCGTCCAGTTCGTCAAGTCTTGCAATTATTCCCCAGCCATAGAAATAATTGGCGAGGCCAATCATAATTTCATTTTCACCTTCTTTAAGTGGCAAGGTAATCTTTGTGTTTTCTATGGTGCACCGGCCACTATTTTTTTGGTTAGGTGTACCAAAATAATTTTTCTCCACCGAAAGAATTTGCCCGTTAATAAAAACCCATATCTCATCACTAAACCCCAGGCTCAACGTTGCTTCACGGGGTTTATCAGAGATAAGGGTCGTTTTAAGCCAGGCTAACCTTCGGGCATCATTTTCTTCCAGGCCAAACTTTCTCGTCAAGTTCACAATGCCTCGTGGCTCTGCTTTAATTTCCGTCCATTGTGTGGTACTGTCGGGCAATTCAGAATTATTAAGTTTACCATACATACTCGGTAAAGGCATGATTACTTCTCTCCCAAAAGGAAAATCTTTAGGCGCACTTACCTGCCAGTTTCTTATATAACGCGTATCATTAGCCGCAGCTATATAGCCAGGGTCTGGCGATAAGCCCTCTGTTGCATTTGGCTTCAAAACAAGATTAGCATAAATTACATTACCGGTAAGTGAAATGTTTCCTGACTCCCGCAATCCCTCTAACTCCGGCACTACCAACGCGGGCTTTGTCATATCGTTTACATAGGCTTTCATCTGTTTACCGGAAACTACCAGTTTTACATGGTTCCATCCCGTCTGGAAAATTGTAGCGCCTGCCTGGTATTCATCTGATAAATCCCAAATACTTATACCTCCTACAATAGCCGCATACTGCAAGGTTGTCCTTGTTTCCGGGCCGACAGGGCCGAAAGATCTTATATAAAAATTCTCGCCGTTTTTGTTATCGGCAGACATTCTGAAATTAATACCCGGAAATCCCATACCGGTAAGTTCTACGTCAAATTCAATCGTTCCATTTTTAAAAACATGGTCTTTTAAAAAGATCTGATAATAGGCGCCATTCTTTCCCCGTACGGCAGGCACAGAGCGGTGATTGATAAATTCAACTTTGCTGGAATCATAATCCCATGAAGCGCTTTGCATCGGAATCTTTACTTGCTGCGCATAGGTAAAGGTGTTCACAAGAAGGCCAAGGCAGAACAGTATGCTCCTGGTCATTAAACGGGTTGAAAAAGTAGTGAGGTTGTACATGTTAGTTTTAGTTGTTTTTTCGAAACTATGACAACAGGTACGTCATAATAAATTTTTTCGACAAATACATGCATCGCCACGATGAGTAAATCTATTATTACCACCAATAAATCTTATGATACGCACTCGATGCCTGCACCGTGGGGTCTTGAGCAATATCGCTGCTCAGTTTATTTAATCAATTTGTTCTATGAAAGGCGACCAAGGGTGGGCTTTTTTTGTTTGTGGTCGAAACATTCGTAAAGCAGCCCATTTGGGTGTATTGCGGCGATTGGTTAGTTTTAAGTTGCGGCAATATAAAAGTAAGCGGCAACTTTTGCAAACTTCCCATGGCACAACCAAAAAAATGAAACTGCTAAAGACCTTTCTCATATTCACTATTTCATTTGGATTTTTTTCATGCCGCAATACACAGAACGTAAAAGTTATTTCAAAGTTTGCAAACGGCAACGTTCAGGAGAGTCATACTTATAGGAGTTCTTCGGACACTATTTCATATTTAGACACGAGGTATCACGACAATGGAAAAATATTATATCAGGGACATTTTGAGAAGGCAAAGCGAGATGGGCCTTGGGTGTGGTTTTTTTCTAACGGCGTCGTACATGACTCGGCTACATATCGTAACGGGGAGTTTACAGGCAGACGAGTGCACTGGGACTCTTTAGGGCGACTCACAAAAGTCGAATTAATTGATGGACCTTGCTATGACTGTTGTTGTGACGGCATTGTTATCAGCTATTATCCAAACGGAAAACCAGAAAGTGAAGCACACATGTATAATGGTAAAGAGCAAGGCAAATACATCTATTATTATGACAATGGCCAGCCGAAAAAAGAAGAGTATTTTGATGAGGATAAACGAGAAGGTAATTATTACGAATGGTATCCAAACACTAAAAAGTGGGTGACGGGTTTTTTCACAGGAGACAAGATGGACAGCATTTGGACTTGGTATGATACTACCGGAAAGATAACCTCAGTACAAGAATTCAAAGAAGGAAATTTATTGAGAAACCTAAAGTAATCAAGTCTGCCGACGCTTAAAGCAGCAACCCTTAGTGATAGTTAGTGAATAGAAACAGAATCTTTATATTAACAGCAATTCTTGTTCTTGCAATAGCAGGAACATTTGTGTTTGCACAAAAAGAAAAAACTAATGACGACAGATTTATCACTTACATCGTTAATGCAAAAAAGCAAGACATTAAACTTTATTGGAAAGACGACAAACAAGAAAACTTCAAAAGCATTCAAAATTTAAAAACTTGGCTTAACGGGAAGCACCAAAAGTTGCTGTTCGCGATGAATGGAGGAATGTATAAGCAAGACAACTCACCCCAGGGGCTTTTTATAGAAAGTCAAAAAATAATAACGCCTTTGGTTACATCGAACGGCAATGGCAATTTTTATTTAAGGCCTAATGGAGTGTTTTACATAACAACAAACAACATTCCTGTTATTTGCTCCACGCCAAACTTTAATGACAACGGACAAATAAAATATGCGACTCAATCAGGACCTATGCTTGTTGTTGACGGTCAAATTCATCCTGCATTTACGGAAGGTTCTACAAATTTGAACATAAGAAATGGTGTTGGTATTTTGCCAAATAATGAAATCATTTTTGCGATGTCAAAAAAGGAAATAAACTTCTATGATTTTGCAAGTTATTTTAAAAGTCTTGGCTGCAAAAATGCATTGTATTTAGACGGACTTGTATCACGAACCTATTTGCCAGAGAAAGAATGGACACAAACTGATGGAAATTTTGGAGTGATAATCGGTGTAACAAAACGCTTAAATTAAATGTGGAATGCCTTCAATACGAACAGCTTTTATATTTATCATATTCCTTCTCTTTTCAGTGTCGTCTTTTGGGCAACTTCCAAAAAATAGTATGAAAAAAATGGGACAAAACCCGATCGTATTTTTAGACAGCGTGGAAACAGATATGAGCGCATTACAGACACTCAATCCATTTGACATTTCAAACATCGGTATTGTAAAACCGAAGAAAGCGAAAAAGCTTTTGGGCGACAAAGGTGTTGACGGAGCGATTTATGTAACGACAATAAAATCAGCCAAAGCTATTTATTGGAATTATTTCAGTTTAAGGTCGGACAAGTATAAACAGTTATTTAATTCGCCCCAAGCTGACACCGCTGTTCAAAACATACTAAATGGAGAGGCTTTGCCTGACACCGCTGCACCAGGGAGTTTATTCCTTATCAACGATAAAAATTTCAAAACCATAAATATAATTGACAAAGAAAGCGGCAAGTTTATGATGGACAATGTAATTCCTAAACGCTATATAGTTGTGATCTCTGCAAAACGGCCAAAAGAACTTGTAAAAACATCTAAAAAGAAATAGCATTTGCAAATACTATTTATAAAAGCTATAACTAAGTTGAATCGAACAATCAATATAATTCACTTCTCCACTTTAGCCCTTATCTTTTTCACCGTTGAATACACTCCGTAAATTACAAGCAGCGCAATAAATACATAAACCCACGCTGGAATATTTTTGCCCACAACTATCAAATACAGGTAAGCAGATACAAAAAATAAACCCGTAAGAAACAATGGCAAAACAAATGATTTCTTTTGGCGCATATTCTTAATCGTCCATCCAAGGCAGAGGAAGAAGAAAGGAATGGCGCCAACATAGATGGCGCCAAACACGTATGGGTTTACGTTATAATTGGTACCCAGCCCAAGAAACCACGTTTTAATTGTTTCCCATAATTCCATCAACGAAAATTTTATATACTGCCTGCCATGCCGTTCTTAAAGCTATCGTTATTTTTTCAATAGCTTAAATGCCTGGTTCCAACTTCCGCCGGATAGGCCGGGAATGCACCACAACATACACAATGGTTCAATGGCCCGAGCTGCTTCCACCGCACCCATATCTTCGGTTTCAAATCCAAAGGCAGTTACAATGTCTGATACTTCTTTTTTTGCATCTGCATTATTTCCACAGATGAACATAGATGGTTTTATTCCATCAAAGTCGGGCTTATACATCAATGCAGACCCTATGCTGTTGAAGGCTTTTACAAAGTGCACATCCGGGTAATCTTTCTGCAATTGTTCCATTAAGGAATAATTGATGTCTGTAGAAAATTTCAGCACACCGTTTACAGGCGCAGCATTGGCAATAGGGTTTGAAGTATCAATAACAGTCTTGCCCTTGAGCGCTTCAGCGCCTGCTTCTTTTAAAACAGTTTCTGCGGCATCTCCTTTTATTGCCAACACTATAATGTCTCCAAATGTTGCTGCTTCTTTAAAAGAACCAACCGTGGCTTTGCTTCCGTTTTCTTTATTCCATTTGTCCAATTTTTCAGGATGACTGGTGCCTAATTTCACTGCATCACCGTTTTTAATAAACCCGGTAGCCAGCGCCTGGGCAACCACACCGGAGCCAAGAATTCCAATCTTTTTCATGATTATCTTTTTTAATTATTAGAACTATTTTTTTTGACAAATGTATTACCGCAATCTCCATTCCGGTTTTCATGTAAAATGTATTTCGCGGAAAGTGTATTTTTTCCTGAACAATTTTAATTGACAGTAGCAGAAACCGGGAATTATTCCTGGTAGTGAACAACGCAACTGCCCGAAGATTTGATTTACCAAAATACGCAATAGTGAGCTGCATAAAATGTTTTTATTGTTTTACATGCTTTTATTGCTTTCACAGTTTTACCTTTAGCCACAGTTAAAAAAAATAACCAAACGATTGCCATGAAAAAAATAACTCTCTTTTTTATTACCCTTTTTAGCATTAGCCTTGTCGCAACCGCGCAATTACAAACAGGTGAAAATATTGCCGTAACAAATACCGACGCCGGTAAAGTACGTGGATATATTCACAACAGCATCTATACATACAAAGGCATTCCCTATGCAGAAGCAAAACGCTTTGAAGCACCGCAAAAACCAAAGCCATGGACAGCAGTACGCAGTTCTATGACGTATGGGCCGGTTGCACCTTTGATGGATCCCACGACTTCTGTGCAGGACGAAAGTGAGTTCGTGTATCACCATGACTGGGGTTATACAAACGAAAATTGTTTGCGCATAAATGTATGGACACCCGGTATTAATGATGGCAAAAAAAGGCCCGTAATGTTTTGGATACATGGTGGAGGATTCACCGCGGGATCATCACAGGAATTACCTTCTTACGATGGTGAAAGCCTTGCAAAAACAGGAGACGTGGTGGTGGTATCAATTAATCATCGACTGAATATTCTTGGTTTTTTAGATCTCTCTGCTTATGGAGATAAATACAAACATTCTGCTAATCTAAGTATGCTCGATATTGTGGCAGCGCTGCAATGGGTTAAAACCAATGTTGCAAACTTTGGAGGGGACCCTGGCAACATAACTATTTTTGGCCAGTCTGGTGGTGGTGCCAAAGTAAATACTTTAATGGCGATGCCTTCGGCAAAAGGCCTTTTTCAAAAAGCGATAAATGAAAGCGGGTCGTTTAGAGCCGACGTGCTGGAAAAAACGACAACACAGGCAATCGCCGCCGAAGTATTAAATGCTTTAAATCTCCAGCCCGACCAGGTTGACAGTTTGCAAACAATCCCATTCCAAAGGTTAAGTGATGCCGGCAAAAAAGCATTGAGTACCATTGCTGCTAAAATGAAAGCAGAAGGCAAAACTGTTTCGGGTTTTGGATTAAGCTGGGGGCCGGGCGTGGATGGCGAGGATATCCCTTACCAGATTTTTTCCAAAGAAGCGTTTGAGTTATCCAAAGATGTTCCCTTATTAATTGGTACGGTAAAGAATGAATTTATGCCTTCGTTATTTTCAGGCATGAGCAACGCGACTATGGAACAGGTAATGGCATACATAAAAAGGCAACAGGGCGATAAAGCAGACGCCTATATTGCTGCGGTTAAGAAAGCATATCCTGTTGATACAAAACCGACCGACCTGATGGATGTAGATGTATTGTTCCGCCCCGGTGCCGTATCGCAGGCTAAAGAAAAATCTGCCCTGGGTGCAGCTCCTGTTTATATGTACCTCTTTACCTGGCAATCTCCCGTAATGGATGGAAAATATAAAGCGGTGCATTGTATGGAGCTGCCGTTTGTATTCAACAATATTGCACGCTGCGAAGAAATGACCGGCGGCCAAAAAGATGCCTATGTGCTGGCAGGCAAAATGAGCCAGGCATGGATAAATTTTGCACGCAGCGGAAATCCAAATGCTAAAGGCTTACCCAACTGGCCTGCATTCAATGCAACTGGCACCGCTACTATGCATTTCGATAAAGCATGTGTTGTTAAACCTCAAATGGATAAAGAATTATTTGATTTACTTGGAAAATAAGGGCAGTTAGTTTATACATTCATTTCTTAAATGTAGAAAGAGCGCTATCAACCAAATGTTCTATTTCCAAAAAATTGTTGGCAAGCTCTAAAATTTCATCTTGAAAACTTTTCTCATTAAATGAGATCCAGCCTTCCATTAAAGTTAGTGGCCCAAACTTTACACTTACATTTTGCCATTTATGTTGGAAAGGCCTAAATTCTACCCTGAATGCATCGGCGAATTTTCTGCTTTGTATTGAATAACCCTTTAGCTTTCTCAGTTTGAGGGCGTGTATATTGTAAAATAACTTTTGCTCTTCTATTGCTGAATCGTTTATCCATATAGAAAAGAAAATTCTTGATTCAGCAGTTAACGGATCCTGGAACGGAGTGGCCCATGATTTTTTATAAAGTTTCAAAAAAGCGGAATTCAAAACAACGCCTGTTGCAACTTCAATTTGTTTTTTATGAAGAAGTTTTTTATCGAGCAGTCCAACCGCTTTTTTAAATTCATCGGTATATTTTTTAAAGTTCATTCTCTTGAAATAACGATGAATGTTACTTTTACTTTTTTTGCTTTAGCTGAAAAACATTTCCTTCCCGATCTCACCACAATGCCTTACCTGCATAATAATCCAAAATCTTCGACCTCAACACAAAATCATATTTTGAAATGATAAGATTGGTGTTGGTTCTGTCGAGGTTATTTTTAGCGATGAGATAGTCCACCGATGTAATGGCGCCGGCATTGAATCGCACTTCCGCCGCCTGGAAAGATTCCCGGAAAGAGTTTACCTGCTCGAGAAGGATTTTATATTTATCTGATGTGGAAGAGAAATTTACATACGCCTGCTCGATAGATTGCTGCAACTGGGTTTTTGTATTTTGCTCAATAAGCTCATTGTTTTTAAACTGAATTTTTGCAAGCTTTACACGGCTCCTTGCCTGGCTGCCATTGAATATGGGAATGGTCAGACCAAGATTGAACGAGGTGTATTTATTATTCTTAAGCTGGTCGCTATAGTTTATTTTTTTTGTATCAAAATTATCCTGCTTTGTAATTACAGGAACCTGCGAACCACTCACCACCACATAATCATTGGACGGAACAAACGTAGTATTTACAAAGGTCGATTGCGTGGCAGCACTCGAGTAATTTGTATTTATATTGCCGCCGATATAAAGCGTTGGAAACAATTCTCCCTTTAAAGAACGAATATTTCTGTCGGCGCTTTCGGTGCGCAAGTGCACTGCTTTTATCTGGGCAAACTGCTGCAGAGCTGTTTGGTATATCTTATCTGGCTCAGCATCATAAGCTATGTTGAAGGATTCCATTGGCATTCGTTCCAACTCCATAGTCTTATTGTAAGGAATGTTTAGTAACTGCGAAAGGGTAAGCTTTGCTGTTGCCACAGCAGCCTGGTTATCTACAATAGCAATCTGGTCGTTAGCAAGCTGGCCTTTAAGATCATAATATTGCGAAGGCGGAATAGCTCCTGCATCATTTAATAAAGAGAGGCGCTCCACCTGCTTTTGAGTAACTTCTGAAAGGCTGCGTGAAGTCGCCAGTATATCTTCCGCGCTCAGGACACCGAGGTATGCAAGAATAATATTTATGGTAAGATTGTCTTTCGCCTGCTGCAATTCTTCCTGTGATGCTTCGTATCCCAGCCGGTTTGATTTTATCCTGTTTTGCAAAGACGATCCATTGAATAATAAAAGATTACTGCTTGCTGAATAATTTGCGTAGTTCACATTTTGATTGATGAATGCGTTAGTGAACGGGTCGATACTTCTTCCGTTGTTTAAACCATGGTTCGCCGAGCCATTCAGGTTTGGCAGCATACTCAATCTCGATTGCTTTAGCGTAATATCTTCTCTTTGCATTTGCAGGTCCGATTGATTTACGATGAGATTATTTGCAATGCCGGTTTCGATCGCCTGCTTCAGGGTTAATTTATCCTGGGCCTGCACCGCGAACATAGCTACGACAAAAAATATATTTAAAAAAAACTTTTTCATAATTCTTACTACTTGATGCTTTATACTTGATTCTTGATACTTTATACTTGTTCTGCTCAGGATTCCTTTTCAATTCTTCCATCGAGCAGGTGAATAATTCTTGTGCCATAGGCTGCGTTTTTCTCCGAGTGCGTAACCTGCACTATGGTTACACCTTCATTGTTTAATTCCTTAAAAATATCCATGATCTCCTCTCCTTGCTTTGAATTCAAATTTCCCGTTGGTTCATCAGCGAGGATTAATTTTGGTTTTACAATTAAAGCTCTTGCGATACCCACAAGCTGTTGCTGGCCGCCGGAAAGATTGGTGGGGAAAAGGTCCTTTTTACCTACGATCTGGAAACGATCAAGCATGTCTGCGACCATCGCTTTTCGCTCAGCAGATTTTATGTTCTGGTAAATAAGCGGCGTTTCAATGTTTTCATAAACGGTAAGCTCATCAATTAAATGATATGCCTGGAACACAAAGCCGATATGTGTTTTATAAAGCTCAGATCTTTGCTTTTCTTTAAGCTTCAACACATCCGTGTCCATAAAAATATATTCTCCTTCATTGGCTTCATCAAGCATACCCAGCACATTAAGCAATGTCGATTTGCCCGATCCTGATGGTCCCATTATTGAAAGAAACTCGCCTTGCTTTATGTGCAGGTTAATATCTTTTAAAAGAAACGTTCTGTTACTTCCGGTGTTCACCCATTTGTAAATATTCTTTAACTGGAGCATGTTTATTTTTTAGTTTTATTAATGATGATCTTTTTATACTTGATACTTGATTCTTGATACTCGATACCCGATTCCTGCTTTCCTTATTATTCATTGTTCTTTATTCATTGTTCATTATTATCATTTCTCATTCACTTCTTAAACTTTTCACAGGATTGGCCATTGCCGCTTTTATTGATTTGTAGCCCACAGCAATCCACGCAACAACGATTGAAAAAACGATCGCTATTGCAAATACTACCCAATTCATTTTTATTCCAAAAACAAAATTCTGAAGCCAGTTATGCATCATATACCATGCGACCGGTACTGCCACAATTGACCCCGCTAATATAAGTAGGGTAAATTCTTTCGAGAACAAATAAATGATATTTTGTACAGATGCTCCCAATACTTTTCTTACGCCTATTTCTTTGGTTCTTTGCACAGCCATAAAAGACACAAGGCCATAGAGCCCGAGGCATGAAATAAAAATAGCTATGCCTGCAAAAATTTTATACAGTAAAGAAAGTTGCTCATCCTGTTTGTAAAAATCAGCTATATTATCATCCATGAATGAACTGGTAAATGCATATTCAGGATAAGACTTGTTCCATGCAGATTCAACATTAGCTTTTGCCTTTTGAATATTTGTCGACATTAATTTCACGGAGGTTACCTGGTAATAACCACGATTTTCTGCAATGGCAAGTGGTTTAATATTTTCCTTTAAAGAGTTTGTCTTAAAATCTTTTACCACACCTGTTATATTTTTCCAAACACCATCACCTCCGAACCTGATCTGCTTTCCAACCATTTCTTCAGGTGATTTTACATTTAACTTTTTAACCAGCGTTTCATTTACCACCACTTCGTTGATAGTATCTGATTTGCTAAAGGGGCGGCCTGCAAGCATTTGCAGCCCAAATGTTTTAAAATAATCTTCATCGGCAAATTTAGTATATAGTGCAAAATCAGGTTCAGGCTTATGGTCGAATCCAAAGTTGGTTGCTGAGTTATTATCTGATGAAGGCACATCGCTGCTAAAGGATACCGACTGAACACCCGGAATCTGCAACAGCTTTTGCTTGTAAGAAGATTGCCTCGCCTGGGCGGCACTATCAGTATTTGCATTAATAAGAAGAAGCGCTTCTTTATTAAAACCGAGATCGGCATTTCGTACAAAATTCATTTGGGCTACCGCAACAATGGTTCCTACTATTAGTATTTGTGAAATCGCAAACTGGGCAATAACCAATCCTCTTCTTAATGAAATACCACCAACAGTCGCAGAAGTAATTTTATTTTTAAGTGCCAAAGCGGGATTAAAACCGGAAAGTATCATTGCCGGGTAAAGGCCCGCAAGAATTGTCACCGATATCATAAGCAATAAAATAAACCCAATGGTTTGCCAGTTAAAAAATGTAAGCGACTCCTGTATTGATGCGATATGTTTTATGAAAGGCAGGCAAAAGATGGCAATAGCCAATGCAAGTAGCACAGAAATAAAAACGATGATTGCGGTTTCTCCGATAACCTGGGAAAATAATTGCCAGCGATAGCTTCCCAGCACTTTCCTGATTCCTATTTCTTTACTTCTGCCCACGGCTTGAGCGGTGGAAAGATTAATAAAATTGATACAGGCCATGATGATGATAAAAATACCGATCAGTGATAACGTCCATAATGTTGATCGTGCTGTAACATGATCTCCAAAATTTTCAAAGCGCTGGTCAAAATGGACATCGCTTAGCGGCTGAAGAAAATTAGTACGTTTGGCTCTTTTTCGGTCGCCAAAATGTTTTTCACTAAAAGAGAGTAACTGCGTATTTATTTTATCTGCTGAAACATTTTTTGGAAGCAACATAAATACCTGGAAATTGCTGGTCGTTGCCCCCCACTCTTTTGAATAAAAATATACGTTGCTGTTGGCCTTTGCTGTTTCATAAGAAGTAATTATGGCCAATGGAAAATCAGTGTTGACCGGAACATCCTTTATTATACCTGCCACCTTTACTGTAACTGCATTATCAAGTTTTAAATATTGGCCCATTGCATCCCTGTAATTATCGGGGCCAACACCAAAATATTTAGCCGCTGTTTTTTGTGTAAGTACTGTTACATTCGGCTCGCTGAGCACAGATGGATCACCGGCTAACCATTCATAACTGAATACCTTAAAAAATTGCGGGTCGCAAAAAAAGAAGCCACTTGCCTCAATAAATTTTTTATCCGGTGTTGCATCTGAAGCATTTTTCCCCAGCACCGTTACCTGGCTTCCGTAGTTTGCTAACAGTGCTCCGCTTGTAATTTCAGGAAAATCTAACCTTAGCGCTTCTAATGTAGGAAAAGGAACACCGGGTGTATAAAACAGTCCATCGGATGTTTTATCCTGTGTTACCACATGGTATACCTGGTTATAATTGGGCTGAAATTTATCATAGCTCAGTTCATATTTTACAACGATAAAAAGTAAAAGGCATGAAGCAATACCAATCGCCAGCCCTGTAACATTTATTACGGAAAAGGCTTTATGCCTTATTAAATTTCTAAAAGCTATTTTTAAATAATTCTTAACCATTTTGAATCTCCAGTTATCATTTAAATTATTCTGTTCTTAATTGCTTCACTCCGTTCGCAATGACTTTACCGGGTTAGCCATTGCTGCATGTATAATTTTAAAGCCTATTGTAATAGATGCAATAAGCAACAAAGAAATGAATCCGGTTATATATCCTGCCAAAGGATTAATTCTTGTTGCAAAAGTCTTCAGCAAAAAGCTATTTAAAATTACACTAACCGGTATTCCTATAAGCGTTGCAATAACAAGCAGTTTAATAAAATTTTTTGAAAGATAAAATGTGATCTGTGAAACGGTCGCTCCCAATACTTTTCGTATTCCTATTTCTTTTACCTGGCGCCGGATGGCAAAAATAACAAGTCCGAGCAATCCGAGGCAGGCAATAACTACTGCCATCAATGCTATCACTCTTATCATTTTACCAATATCTACAAATTGGTTGTAGGTATTTTTTATATCGTCTTCAAAAAAACTGTATTTAAAATCATGCTTGCTGTCTATCGACTTCCAGGTTTTTTCCAGGGCGGCAATTGTATTGCCTTTGTCTTTTGGGTTTATCAATACATTTAAGTAAGCCACATCGTTGGGTTCATACCTTAACAGTAAGGGTTCAAGATTATAAACGAAGGGCTTGAAATGAAAATCTTTTAATACCCCCGAAATAGTCAGTTGAGTACTGTCTGCTACAAGGATTGTTTTTCCAATGGCATCGGCAGCATTTCCCAAATGAAATTTTTTCAAAAAATTTTCATTTACAATTGCAAGCAATTCCCGGTCTGCGGGAAGACCCGGCGTAAAATTTTTGCCCGCTATCAATTTTAATTTCAGGTTGCTGATATAATTTGCATCTACTCCATAATCACGTACGGTAATTTTATCATCGGTCGGATGGATTCGCACATCCACAGAACGATCTCTCCACGTCCCCATAATATGAGAAACTCCGGACACTTCTTTTACGCCGCTATAGCCTTCTATAGCGTGCTTCACTTTGGTATAATCATTACCCTGCAAATCAATGTTTACAATATTTTCCTTTTGAAATCCATAATCAGCATGAATTACAAAATTGGTTTGCCTGTATAGATTGATAAGGGTGATTACAAAAATCAATGCTACAGAAAATTGAATCACCAGCAATACTTTCCGGAAACCTAATTTTGGAAGAAGAGATTTTGATGTAATATCTTTTAATGCATTTACCGGATTAATCGCAGAAAGGTATAAAGCGGGAAATATTCCTGATAACAATCCTACTCCTATGCTGAATAAAAAAAATATTGAAACCAATATCAAATCATTGTCTAATGAAATATCCATGTCCTGTATAATGGTAAGGCTTTGAAAACCCGGCTTCAGTAGGACTTCATAAAATAAAATAGCAACTCCCAGGGAAATTAATGCGGTTAAAACCGACTCAACCAGGAATTGAATAATCAGTTGTTTACGCTTTGCTCCACTTGCTTTGCGGATGCCTATCTCCTTAGCACGGCTTAATGATCTTGCCAATGAAATACTGTTATAATTAAAACCAGCGGATATTATTATGATACCGGCAAAAGTTATGAGAAACCAAAGCAAAGGCATTGGTAAACCTCCACCCATATTATTACTAAGCATGGGGCCGGGAACTATTTTAGTGACGGGCTGAAGGTAAAAACGATATCCTTTGTCGCGGCTTTCGAGTTCATCACTCTTATAATGCTCTTTGCTCAGAATAGCCAATTCGTTTTCAAGCGCTGCCCTTTTACTACTACTGCTCAATTTCACATAAGTGTAATTCATGTAATAGTTTTTCCAGTCATCTGTCTTCAATAATATCTTATCTCGTTTCTCTAATGAAGGCAACGTACTCTCCGAGCCCAGTGCATCAAATTCCAAATGCGTTTTTCCGGGCGGCGTCTTCAATATGCCGGTAATCTTAAAATCCGTTAATCCATTGAATGAAATTACTTTTCCAATCGCATCCTGGTAATTAACGGGATTATTTCCAAAAAACTTTGCGGCAGTTTTTTCAGTAAGCACAATAGTATTCGGTTCGTTCAGCGCTGTATTTTTATCGCCATACAACAAGGTAAAGCCAAATACATCGAAAAATGATTTGTTTGTCATTAGCCCCGAAACAGCCAATTGCTTTCCATTTGCAATGGCATCACCATGTAAAGTATTTACCAGGGGAACTATCTTTTCCGCGTAAGAATTATTTTGTTTGAGGAAAGTTGCCAGGGCATAAGGCGAGGAAGCATAGCCTTCAGTGCTGCCATTTTTCCGGATCGCTTCGGTATTTATCCGGTAAATCCTGTCGGCATCCGGGTGGAATTTATCGAAGCTGAATTGATCTTTAACAATCGTAATGATCAAAAGGCATAATGACATACCCAGCGCCAGCCCAAAAATATTGATAAAGGAGACCGTCTTGTTTCTAACAAGATTTACCCAGGCTACTTTGAAATAATTTTTTATCATGATTGTTCGTTTGGCATCAGCGGCCAGGTTCCACCTATTCCCGGTTCATTGCTATATGAGTACCCGGCCGTATTTCCGGAACCTGGCTCTCCTGATACGTAGTCCAATTTTCAACCTTCATGCCAATGCCAAACTACGCTGGCAGTTAGCGTTTAAAGCTATATGAACTTACGAAGGTGTACGTTAATGAACAGCAGGTGTATGAAATCGTACACTACTATGCTCTTTTTAAACGGTCAAGAATCGACCGGAAAGACAATGCAAAGAGTAATTTACCTACTCTGTTCTCAAACTCTTAACTGGGTTCGCAATAGCTGCTTTTATTGCCTGGAAACTTATGGTAAGTATTGCTATTAAAACAGCCAATCCGCCAGCCAAAAGAAACATCCACCAGCTCATATTAATTTTATAAGCATAATTCTTCAGCCAGCTATTCATTGCCCACCAACCCACAGGACAGGCGATCAAAACTGCTACTACAACCAACTTTAGAATATCGGTTGACATGAGTCTTACGATACCTGCAACAGACGCACCCAATACTTTTCTGATGCCGATTTCTTTGGTACGCTGTTCCGCTGTAAAAATCATAAGGCCGAGCAAACCAAGACAGGAAATAAAAATTGCCAAAAATGAAAACGCATTGGAAAGCTTGCTGACAACCTGTTCGCTTCGGTATAATTTATTATACTCTTCATCAGAAAAAGAATAGGCAAAAGGAAACTGAGGATTCATTTGTTTACAAATCATTTCGAGGCTTGCCAGGGCTTCTTTTGTTTTACCGGGCTGCGTGCGAACTAAAATATTACCATAGTACGCCTCTTTGCTAAACCGCATAATCATGGGCTGAATCTGGTCATGCATGGAGCGGTAGTGAAAATCTTTAAGAACACCTATTATATTAGCCTTATGGCCATTCATGGTTACAAAGCGGCCGACAGGGTTAACATAGCCGATGTTTTTTGCCGCTGTCTCGTTAATGACATAAGCATCGCTATCAGTGGCGAAGTCTTTGGAAAAAAAACGCCCATCCTTCATACGAAGTTTCATGGTTTCTACAAAATCATAACCTACAGCAGGCTGTTCAAAAGAAATTAGTGTCCGGGCATCCCTCCCTTCCCAGTCAACATTATTTGTCCATTGATCAAGGCGGGTGGGATTGTCTGATATCCAACTTACGTTTTGTATACCCGGCATTTTTAAAGCTTCATTTTTCCAGGTCGCATATTTATTTATAAGCTCGCCTTCTATTGGTACATAAATTAAATTTTCCCGGTCATAGCCAAGGTTTTTTGACTGGATAAAATTTACCTGTTTGGAAATAACAATCGTACCAATGATCAATACTATGGAAAGCACAAATTGAAAAACTACGAGGCCTTTGCGAAACCATACTGCTCCCGTTGTAAGCTTGGCTGCGCCTTTTAAAACTTTTACAGGATTAAAAGAGGATAAAAAGAGAGCGGGATAACTGCCTGAAATAATTCCCGTAATTAATGTAATTAATACAATGTTTATCCAGAATGAAATATTATCGAAAGGAAATACAATTTGTTTCTGTGTTACATTATTAAACAACGGTAACAGCAGCACCATTAAGCCAAGCGCAATAATAACCGCCAATGCAGTAAGCATTATGGATTCACCAATAAACTGTTTTATCAATACAGAACGAACAGCTCCAACGGCCTTGCGCACACCAACTTCTCTCGCCCTCTTTACAGAACGGGCAGTGGTAAGATTCATAAAATTGATACAGGCAATTAATAAAATAAAAATCGCGACGATGCTAAAAAGATGTACATATTCTATACCTCCACCTGATACTTTTCCATTTTCAAAATGAGAATGCAGGTAGACCTGGTCGAACTTTTGAAGTCCGAGTTCCACGTGATACGCATCACTACTTTCCTTTCTATATAAATCCCAGAAATGTGCAATCTTTTTGTCGACCAATGCCGGATCGGCGTCTGCACGCAGCATCACGTATGTCAAAGGCCCGCTGTTACCCCAATCCTTTGCCCAGGGATTGTCCTCGAGATGTGCTTCCCAACTTATGAGATAATCAAATTTCCGATATGCATTTTCCGGCAAATCTTTAAACACGGCGGTAATTGTAAAGTCTTTCCTGTTATCAAAACGTATCGTTTTACCCATTGCATTTTCAGCACTTCCAAAAAAATTATCGGCAGTCTTTTTTGAAATGGCCATGCTTGTGGTGGAAGCAAGAGCGGTTCGTGGAGTGCCGTACAAAAGAGGATAACTAAACATGTTGAATAAACCCTTTCCCGCGCCGGTGCCCTCTACTTTTAGGATTTTATCACCTGCCTGCAAAGCAGTATTGTCATTTTCTTCCTGCATCATAATCGCGTCTTCCACTTCGGGAATGACTCTTTTTAATTCGCCTGCTAAAAGTCCCGGAGTATCGTAATTGCCATCGATGTGATCTTTGTAATATTCACGCTCATATACTTTGTACAACCGTGAACCATTTTTATGAAAGGCATCAACGCTTAATTCATTTTGCACCCAAAGTAAAATAAGGAGGCTACACGCAAGCCCTACGGACAAGCCCGCTATATTGATAAAAGAATGAACCTTATTTTTCACAAGGTTGCGCCAGGCGATTTTGAAATAATTTTTAATCATTGTATGAAGTTGATTTTTTGTCTGAACTATGATTTTTTTGATTAAATGAATTCTATGATTACTTCGCTGAATCATGGTAATCTGTAAATCAGGTTAATCATGGTTCAGACAATTTGCTCACTCCGATCTCAAACTCTTCACAGGATTCGCTACTGCAGCCTTTATGGCCTGGAAACTAATGGTAAGTAAAGCAATCAACGTTGCAGATACCGCAGCGATTAAAAATACCCACCATTTTATGTTGATGCGGTAAGCAAAGTCCTGCAACCAATTCTGCATGATAAACCAGGTAAGAGGAATTGCTATTACAAATGAGACAAAAACAAGGCTTAAAAAATCTTTTGAAAGAATAAATAAAATGTTTTGAACTGACGCGCCTAATACTTTCCTTATCCCGATTTCTTTAGTTCGCTGCAATACATTAAATGCAGAGAGGCCTAATAAACCAAAGCAGGCGATGAGAATGGCAAGGAATGCAAACAGCCCAAACACAGCCCCGAATTGTTTATCCGCTTTGTATTGCTGATCAAAAAGCTCATCAAGAAAATAATAGTTGAACGGATCTGCGGGAAAATATTTATTCCACAATTGTTCAATGCCTCCAATAGTCGCCTGCACATTCCCTGTGGATATTTTTACAGAATAAGCATCACGGGTGTTGGGTTCCAAACGAAACAAAACAGGCCCAATTTCTTTTTGTAAACCCTCATGGTGATAGTTTGCAACGATACCCAGTACCGAGACGGTATCACCCCCCGCAATGATCGTTTGATTTACGGCTTTATTATCATCGTTGAATCCCAAAAGCTTTGCAGCATTTTCATTCAATAAAACACTTCTTGTATCTGTCGGATATTCTTTTGAAAAATTCCTGCCCGCCTTCATTTCAATTCCAAATGACGGAATAAAGTCGTAATCAACTGCAATGTTGTACAATGTTACAGCGCCATTGGCATCTGCGCCCAGCCTCACATTTCTGTTAGTCCAGTAAATCTCCCTACCCATCACGCTTGACGAGGCAGCAACATTTTTTACACCTGGTATTTTCAACAACTCATTTTTAAATGGCCGAAAAGAACTTTGATAAAGTGAATCGCTAATAGAAGTAGCGCCATCCATAACGATGGTTTGATTGATATCAACTCCTAAATTTTGCCGGCGCATAAAGCTTACCTGCTGAAATACTATTATAGTTCCTGCAATTAAAATTACTGATGTGGCAAATTGCCCGATGATAAGCCCCTTGCGCAGTCCAACTCCGCCTTGCTGGTTTTTAAAAACTCCCTTTAAAACATGTATCGGGCGAAATCCTGAAAGAACAAATGCAGGATAAATACCGGACAACAAACTGCCGCCCAAAAACATAGCCGCGAAACCAAGCCAATAGTTTACAGGCAAAGTAAATACGTGATGCCCTGGCCGCCCTGTAAGTTGATTGAACCAGGGAGTTAAAAGAAATACGAGCAGCAATGCCAATAAAAACGCGATAAGGTTCAACAGGAAGCTTTCGACAAGAAACTGTCCTATAAGGTTTTTGCGTGCAGCACCTAACACCTTTCTCATACCTACTTCCCTGGCTCTTTCCATTGATCGGGCCGTCGCAAGATTTATATAATTGATCCATGCGATGCCAATGATAAAAAATGCGATCATAAACAGGAATGAAACGGACTGCCCGTTCCCGTTAGTCTCAGCTTCCTGGTTGAGGTTGGAATAGAGATGGATATCATGAAGCGGCATCACATGTATTTCATTGTGTATATTATTTGCTTTAGCCCATTCACGATTATTCATGTACCTGTCGCAATAGGCTGGTAGTTTCGATTCAAAATTTTTCAGATCAGTGCCTTTACGCAACTGTAGATACGTATAGAAATCATACCAGCCAAAGCTGGTTTCCGTGGAGTTGCTGGAATCACCTGCCAGGCGCTCAATAGCGCCGAGCGTTGCGTATGAGACGAGGTGGTGCACGACAAGGTGTGAGTTGGAGGGAAACTCTTTGAACACACCCGTTACTTCAAACGTGCGGGTAAATTGCGGATCGCGAAAAACTAACTTTTTTCCCAATGCATCTCTATAACTGCTGCTGGTATTACCAAAATATTTTTTTGCAGTTTCCTCCGACAGCAAAATTTTATCCGGTCCGGTCAAAGCAACACCAGGATTGCCCGATAAAAGTTGCACATTGAACATCGACAGAAAAGAAGCATCTGCATAGTAACCTTTATCTTCCTTGAATTTTACGTTGCGCTCATCATTAGTCAATACGAGATTCGCATCATGAAGACGGCAAAAGTTCTCCACTTCAGGAAAATCTTTTTTCATAGTAGGGCCAAAGGCAGGATAAGACGTTGCCGATTTCCATGAAAGCCTGCCTGCCTGGTAACTATCAAGTCGCAGTCTCACTATTTGGTCCGCATTTTTCTCAAATGTGTCATAGCTTCTTTCAAAAGCTACATATTGAAATATCAGCAGGCAACATGCAATACCGATAGCAAGGCCCAAAATATTTAACAGCGAATACTCTTTGCGCTTCACAAGGTTTCGGATAGCGATTTTGAAATAATTTTTTATCATTGTTTGAACTTTAATTTTTTGATCTTCACTCCGATCTCAAACTTTTCACAGGATTTGCCAGTGCTGCTTTTATTGCCTGGAAACTGATAGTCGCCAATGCAATAACAACAGAAAATAATCCGGCAATGGCAAATATCCACCACGTAATATCTACGCGGTAGGCAAAATTATCAAGCCATTTACTTATCGCCCACCATGCAACAGGCGAAGCAATAACAATGGAAATTAATACCAGTTTCAAAAAATCTTTCGACAGCATAACAGCGATGTTACTTACAGATGCTCCGACAACTTTTCTTATACCAATTTCTTTTGTCCTTTGCAACGTAATCAATGAAGCAAGACCCAGTAACCCAAGGCAACTGATGAGCACCGCTATTGATCCTGCGAGTGAAATTATTTTCTGTTGCAGATCTTCCTGTTTATATAATTTGGCAATCTGTTCATCCAGAAAGTTGTACTCAAAAACCTGCTGAGGATAAACTGCTTCCCATTTCTCCCGGATGCTTTTCATGGATTCCGGCAGATGGCTTCCATTTAACTTTATACCAATCATAGTAAATTTTTCAGGAACACTTGCAATGAGTATTGGGTCGATTGGCACCTCGAGTGATTTGGTATTAAAATCTTTCACCACGCCAACAATAGTTCCATGCTGATCATTAAATTGCCCGGCAACCATTGGCTTTCCGATTGCTTCCGCAGGATTCTTTAATCCCAATTTATGAATCATCGTTTCATTAACGAAGATACTCAGGCGAGGCTCCGGACTCCCTAAAATTTCTTCCGGCGATAATTTGAAGACCAAATGATTTTACATAGGAAGTATCTCCGATTGGAGATCCTGCAGGCCATGCTTCCCAGTCAGGCCTGTTATCGAATTTTACAGAGCCGCCAAAATTATTTTCTGAAGAAGGCGGCTTATAACAAAATGTAAATGATGTAACCTGCGGCATTTTTTTAAGTTGCTCACTCAAGAGAGCCTTTTTAGACTGCGAAGAATCCGGTATAGGAACCATCACAACTGCATCCCGGTTAAAACCAATATCAGTACTTTTTAAAAACCGCACCTGTAGCACCATAATGAATGCGCAGATGATGAGCATGTACGCAACAGCGTTTTGAAAGACCACAAGTGCCTTTCTTAACATACCGGCTTTCCATGTGCCTGCTTCGGCTTTCAGTGCTCTGAAAATATTTATCCTGCTAAGTATTAAAGCCGGGTAAAATCCTGAAAGAATAACGAGGACGACCAGTAGAGTGCTTAAGAAAATAATTATGTGTTTATAAGAAAGCAAATGAACAGGATCCTGTGAAAAGAGAAATTGGTTAGCAACCGGCAATATTAAAGTTACAAGAGCAACGGCGGTTATTATAGCTATACTAACCAGTAGAAACGTTTCGATAATAAACTGCATAAAGAGTTGCCATGCAGTTCCACCCAAAACTTTTCGTGTCCCTATTTCTACCATGCGTTTCGACTGCTGGGCAATAGAAATATTGATATAATTAAAACCAGCAATTAATAATATTAGTAATCCAACAATCGCAAGGGTAAGTAACAGAGACTTTTGAACGGAACCGCCATAGTCTGCATTAAAATGTACATCAGCTAATGGCTGGAGCCAAAAATGATAATATTGCGCATTATCACCTATGTTGGTCTTAGCATGATTAGCTATAACCGATTCAGTTTGCGACTTCGATTTTGCGTCATTCAACGTAATGTATAATGACGTTGTGGAATTCATCCAACTCCAATCAGTAAAAAAATTGTCCGGAGTGCCGCGATTAATATTCCTGAGGGTTGATAAAGAAAGATAGATGTCAGATTTTAAATCAGAATTGAATGGCTTATCGCTTAACAGGCCAACAATTTTAACGGGCTGCCTGTTTTCAAAAACGAGCACTTTTCCAACCGGGTCTTCATTGCCAAAATACTTAACAGATTGCTTTTGGGTAATAACGGCTGTGTTGGGTAAATTTAATTCACTGGCATTTCCCGAGATCCATTTATAATCGAACATTTTAAACCATTCCGGCGATACCAGTGCAACATTTTTTTCTTCTTTAAAACGTCTTTCTGTTTTCGATAAATCATTTACAGTGACGGTAAATGTGTAGTTACTTAAAATCACCGCGGCATTTGAAACATTCGCCACACCTGATCTCAGGGCGCGATACATCGCTATGGAAGCGCCTTTTTCATGAAGCGTTTTTTCAAAATGTAACTCATTTAAAACCCTGAAAGTTCTTGATGCGTTTTTATGATAGCGGTCAAAGCTTAAATGATAACTGATAAATAAATACAATAGTAACGAGCATGCAATTGCCAGTGATAAACCAAAAATGTTTATTGCAGAATAAAATTTTCTTTTAATCAAATTCCGCCATGCAATCTTGAAATAATTTTTAAGCATTTGTCCGAATTATGATCTTTTTGATTAATTGAATTCTATAATTATCTCCCTACTTTATTCCCCTTTAGGGGTTAGGGGTTCACTCCGATCTCAAACTCTCCACAGGGTTCATTAAAGCCGCCCGTACAGAATGATAGCCCACTGTGCACAATGCAATAAAGATTGTTACCAATGCCGTAACTGCAAACACATACAAATGAACGGGAATACGGAAAGCAAAATCCTGCAGCCATTTATTGCCGGCCCACCACGCAAGAGGTGCAGCGATTAGAATGGCAACGCCTATTAATTGTAAAAAGTTTTTTGCAACAAGGATAGTGATGCCGCTGATGTTTGCGCCGAGCACTCTTCTAATTCCGATTTCTTTAGTACGCTGAACGGTCGTAAAAGCAGCAAGCCCAAACAACCCAAGACAGGCAAGTATGATGGCTAATGCTCCTGCCACGGAAAATAATGTTGAAGTGCGTTGTTCGGATAAATAAAGCCTGTTATAATCTTCATCTAAAAAATGATAATTAAAAGGCCTGTCCGGTATGCGCTGTTTCCACATTGCTTCCAACCGGCCAAGTGTAGGCTGCATATTATCACCATTTATCCGAACCATAAATGTTCTTGAAAAATCGCGGCCGAGAAATATAACTAGCGGGCCAATTGGCTCGTGAAGGCTGCTGAAATTAAAATCTTTTACGACACCCACTATTGGGCCTTTGGCTCTATTTTCAATAGTTCGGCCAATAGAATTTTGCGGCGTCCAACCAATTTTTTTTGCAAGCGTTTCATTTATAATATATGGTTGCTGATAATTTGCATTATTATTAGTTGTATCCATCAGGGCAAAATCAGATTGCTGAAAATCACGTCCCGCTACCAATTGCATTTTCATTGTCTTAATAAAATCAAGGTCGACGGGCATAGCATTTAAAGAAATTTCATGTGTTCCTTTTTCATCTACTGCCGTAATGCCATCGCCCCACTCTACATATTCGGGCGTTTCATAAGAAGCCGTAACATTTGCTACACCGGGCACTTGTGCTATAGCATCTTTTATATTCCTGAAATCCTTCAACATGTTTCCACCGATGGGCAGCACGACTATATGCTCTTTATCGTAACCCAAATTTTTTGTTTGCATAAAATGCATTTGCTGCAAAATAATAGTGGTATAGATGATCAGGAAAACAGAAATAGCAAATTGTGCGACGATCAATGTTTTGCGCATAGTATTCTTTCCGCCTGTAAATGTGAAACCTTTTTTAAGTACAGATAAAACCTGCGTGCCGGATAATAACAAAGCAGGATATATGCCCGCGAAAAAACCTACTAGTAACGAGAATACAATTAATGAAATAATTGGAACAGGCTTCAACAATGCACCCGCGTTAAATTCCTTACCGGTAATATTATTGAAATAAGGGATTAATAAAATACTTAACAATAATGCAAGTGCCGCTGCGATAAAAGTGATAAAAGAAGTTTCGCCGATGAATTGTGTAAACACTTGCCGGCTTGATGCACCCAGTACTTTTCTCATGCCTATTTCGCCACTACGCCCGGAAGATTGCGCCGTGGAAAGGTTAGTATAATTGGCGCAGGCGATGATTAAAATAAGAATGGCAATTATTGAAAACATGTAGATATAGGTGATGCTGCCATTGGGTTCGAAACCCGCAAGCTTCGAATATAAATGCACTTTTGTAAGAGGCTCCAGGTGATAAGCGAGATAATCATTTCCCTTAATCCCCGCATCTGCTCTAACCGCCGGAGTCTTCATGTAATCGTTTATTTGCTGTTGCAGTACCGGGATACTTTTTTCATCATGCAATAAAAAATAAGTGATCCAGTTTGCGGTCCACCATGTTTCATCCTTCACTCCATTTCCCAGGTTGAGAAACTGGGTGGCAAAGTCAAATTTTATTTGAGAGTTCTGCGGCACGTCTTCAATAACAGCCGACACGCGTAAATCTTTTCCTCCGCTCGTAAGTGTTTTATTGAGCGCATCTTCATTCCCGAAATATTTTTTGGCCATTGATTGAGTAATCACAATCTTGTCCGGCGCATCCAATGCGGTGGCGGCATTTCCTTCCATTATTTTGAAAGAAAATATTTTAAAGAATGGTGCGTCTGCATAAAGTATTCGTGGTTCGTCAAAAATTTTATCGCCCGCCTTCACTACATTATGGTTTATAAAAGTTCGGGCATATTCTTCTATCAATGGAAATGTTCTTTTAAACTGCGGGCCAACTTTAGTTCCTGTTGTTGCTACTGCGCTTACAGTTCCGGCGCCACTATACTCCATCGTTGTTCTTACAATACGGCTGGCATTCTTATTAAACTTATCATAACTCAATTCATGATTTATATACAAACCAATTAGGAGACACGCGGTCAATCCTACGGCCAGTCCAAAAATATTTATGGCCGAATACAATTTATTTTTACGAAGAATACGAATAGCTGTTTTAAAATAATTTTTAAACATGATTTCTAATTTTATTCAGTGCGTAATGATTTCACAGGATTTGCAATGGCTGCTTTTATTGCCTGGAAACTTATTGTGATTAATGCAATAATGACAGATGCAATTCCGCCTATAAGGAACAGCCACCAGCTTAAATCTATTCTGAATGTGAAATGCTGCAGCCATTGATTCATAAAATACCAGGCTAACGGCGTTGCAATAACAAATGCAATTGTTATGAGCCATACAAATTCTTTTGAAAATAAATAAACAATATTTGATGCCGTTGCGCCAAGTACTTTTCTTATACCAACTTCTTTTATGCGCTGTACTGCCATAAAGGATGCTAAACCGTATAAACCAAGACAGCTAAGGAATATAGCGATAAATGCAAATATTTTATACATGGAGGATAACTGGCTTTCCTGTTTGTAAAAGCTTGCAATTTTATCATCGAGAAATTTATATTCATACACAAAGTCCGGATATGTTGTGTTCCATATTTTTTCAATCGATTTCATCACCGGAGCTACATCTTTTGTAGCAAGTTTTATTGATGCCTCGTTATAATTGTGCCTCCTGGTAGTAATAAGCAACGGAGCTAACCCATCTCTGAAAGACCTGTTGTTAAAATCTTTCAATACGCCAACAATATTTCCTTTGTTTTTATCATTCAATTTAATTTCTTTATTCAACACATCTTGTGGATTGGCAAAGCCCAAATTTTTCACCAGCATTTCATTTACCAAAACCTCCCGCATGGTGTCTGAAGCCTCCAAATTTCTGCCGGCAACCAATGGCAGTTTATAGGTAGGAACAAAATCATTATCTGCTGACTTTCTTATTGAATAAAAATCTACCTGTTTTGCTGAGTGATTAAAGTAGAACTTTCCCCAATCATCATGATTATCTTCAATAGGAGTATTAGAGCTGAAACTTATACTTTGAATGCCCGTTACATTTTTTAGTTGTTGCTTTAAGTAAGCAAGTTTGGTATTACCTAAACTATCTTCAGCAACAGGGATATTTACAATAGCATCTTTATCAAAACCAATTGATTGATTGAAAAAGAAATTCATTTGTTTTACAATGATCAATGTGCCAATAATCAAGGTTTGGGCAATAATAAATTGAGACACCACCAAACCCCTGCGCATCGAAATGCCTTTATTGCTCTTTGCTGTCAACTTGCTTTTTAAGGCCGTGATCGGGTTAAAGCGGGATAAGACTATTGACGGATAAAAACCGGCTAACATGGTAACAGCAATCCCTATAGTTCCAAGAAATGCTGCGATACTCAATGCATTGTTACCGTTGATACTTAAAGGCAGTTCTAACATTTTTCCGATGTATGGTAATGAAAGCCATGTAAGAAAAAACGACAATGCTATTGACGCAAGCACGATCAAAAATGTTTCAGTAATAAACTGTAATTGCAATTGCCATTTATTACTTCCCAATACTTTTCTTACCCCAACTTCTTTGGCACGGTTAACTGCCTGTGCTGTTGAAAGGTTGATAAAATTTACACATGCAATCAATAAAATAAACGCGGCTATCAACCATAAAATATTGATCATTGTTCGGCTGATTGTTTGATTGCTATAGTCTCCTGCACCTGTATCATAATGTACATCACGCAACTGTTGAATTATTTGTACATCATTATTGCCCGCCGATTTTACTTTTTTGGAATACGCTTTTAGCTCTTTACTTAAGCTGGTGGCGGAAGCTCCTGGTTTTAACAAAATATAGCAGCCGAAGGATCCATTTGTGCCATTGTAATCTGTAGACATAGCAAACTCCTTAGTGTAGCCTGTACCAAACGCTACAACAGCCTTTAACTGAAACTGCGTATTAGCTGGTACTGAAGCAAGAATACCCGATACTTTTACAACATCAGTATTATCTATTTTAAACGTTTTACCCATTGCCGTTTTCCAGTCGCCATAATATTTTTCTGCCGTTTCTTTCGTCAACAGAACATTGTTTGGATCTTTTAAACTTTCGTATGAGCCCGCCAATAAAGGAAAGTTGAATATCTTAAAAAAAGCAGGGTCAGTATAAAAAAAGCCATTGCTTTCTTTGAATTTTTTGTCTGTTTTATTATCACTGTTCAATACTACTACCTGGATATCGTGATCTGCATGAACAGGCGCCACGGTTTCCACCTGTGAAAAAGATGTTTTTAACCCATTTGGAAACCCAAACGGAACTCCCTTTCCATTGAATACCGTCTTAGTATCATCATGGTGGTATTCAGTAAGCACACGATAAATGCGATCTTGATTTGCATGGAAATTATCAAAGCCGTTGTGAAATTGTATAATGACAAATATCATCATACAAACCGCAATACCTATTGCCAAACCTGCGATGTTGATGATCGTAAAGTTCTTATTGCGGCCAAAACTTCTTAATGCCGTTTTGAAATAATTTTTAAACATAGAAGTGATTTTTGAATGTATAGTTTATTAGTACATGGTTTAATTAATTATATACAATTATTCACTTCTCAAACTCTTCACCGGATTTGCCACCGCTGCTTTTATTGCCTGGAAACTTACCGTTAACAATGCAATTCCAAATGTTATTAATATGCCTAAACCAAAAATCCACCAGCTTATATTTGTTTTGTACGCAAAATTCTGCAGCCATTTATTCATCGCCCAGTAAGCCAGCGGCGTGGCAATTACAGTCGCTATAATTACCAACTTCAAAAAATCTTTACTAATCAATTGCACAACGCTGCCAATACTTGCACCGAGCACTTTTCTGATGCCGATTTCTTTAGTCTTTACCTGCGCCGTATAAGTGGCTAATCCAAACAAACCAAGACATGAAATAAAAATAGCTATCGCTGCAAAAGTTGTAAACAGAGTGCCTGTACGCTGTTGCGATTGATAATGCGATTCGAAAGTCTTATCAAGAAAATCGTAAGAGAAAGGTGCGTTGTTTGCATATTTTTTATACTGTGATTCTGCGGTTTTGATGGCTGCCTGTGCGCCGGCACCTGTTGTGCGTACGTATAAAATGTTTTTCAATCCAGACGTTCTTATTATTAGAGGCGCAACAGGATCTTTCAGTGATTTGAAATTAAAATCTTTTATTACACCTAATATTTCTCCATCAGCATTCCCGTAGCCAATTTTTGTTGCGACGTAAGGAGGTTTTAAACCCATAGCTTTCACAGCAGTTTCATTCAAAATATATTTATTATCGTCAGAAGGCGTTCCCGTAAAATTTGTTCCTGCAATAAACTGGTACTTCATTGTAGGTATGAAGTTTTTATCTGCTTGTACACGCCAAAGCATAAACGGAACATTATCTTTTTTTCCATCCCAAATAATATCTCCTGAAATCTCTGTTACATTTGTAATGTCTCTTGCGCTGCTAAATGAAACACTTAATATGCCCCTTTGCAATAGCAATTCATTTTCTATCGCATTAGCATTTTTCGTTGCTACTTCGGGGAATGAAACAGTAAAAACATAATTCTTATCATAACCCAAATCTTTATTGCTTATATATTCCATTTGCTTTCCCATTACAATTGTGCCCACTAACAATATGAACGAGATTACAAATTGAAGAACGACTAATGATTTTCTGAACGAAGACGTTTTAATACCCAAAAAACTTTTATCACGCACGGCGCCTAAAGGATTGAACGATGATAATAACATTGCAGGATAAATGCCCGAAATAAGTATTGTTCCTAACAGTGTGAAAAACCAAATTTCTAACATGGAAAAGTTGGACAGAGAAAGAATTAATTGTTCTCCTGTAATTCTATCATACAATGGCTTCAATAAAACAATTAAAGCAATTGCGATAATAATAGCAAACATGAATGTCAATACTGTCTCGGTGATGAATTGCAAAAACAATTGCCTTCTTTTTGCGCCAATGATTTTTTTTATACTTATCTCTTTAATTCTTGTAAGCGCCCGGGCGGTAGAAAGGTTTACATAATTAATGCTTGCAATAATCAATATTAATATGGCAACAAGCGCCATTATTTTTACCAGTTGCAATGCGGAGTTATCGCCGTCAATTCCTGTAAGATGAAGGTCTCCTAAGTTTTGCAATTGAAAAGTTGTTGGAGTCTGACCATTTTTCATTGCATTAAATAAATGTGTAAGTTTCGTTTCAATAATTGAAGTATTGGCATTTGGATTTAGCAGAAGAAATGTTCTAAAACTATAATCGTTTACATCTTCATCTATTGTTTTCCAACCATGATTGCCACCATGGGCTGCGAATTGCCGGGCATAATAATCTACCGGAAAGATAGCATCGTATTGCAGAGAAGAGTTGTGCGGGACGTCTTGCAAAACCGCGGCTACTGCAAAATTATTTTTATCAAACTGCACAATTTTGCCAATGGCGTCATCTGTACCAAATAGTTTTTTGGCTGTTGATTGTGTGAGTGCAACAGAATATGAATTCGGCAAAAAGGCATTGCGGTTACCATGCAATAATTTGTAGTTGAAGAAGGTTAAAAAGTTACTTTCTGCATAAATAATATTGTTATTGTCAAATACTTTTGTTTGATCAATATTGGATAAAACCTTATCAGACAGCGTAGGATTTTCATTGTCGCTTACCAATCTTAAAACAGAAATTACACCTGGAATTTTTTTTGACATTATAGCTAATGGTCCGGGTGCTCCTTGCCAGGCAAGTGATTTAGTTTCTAAAGTAATGTGCGAATTTAACTGGTAGATATGTTTATATTGCTGGTTAAATGTATCGTAGCTACATTCATTTTGCACCCAGAGCAGCAGCATAATTCCGGTTGCCAAACCCACAGCCAACCCGCTTATATTTATCACACTGTAAAATTTACTCGCTTTCAAATTGCGCCAGGCGGATTTGAAATAGTTTTTAAACATAAAGTTGATTTCTGATGTATGATTTACATTTTCAAATTTTCAAATCATCACATTTTCAAATTGATTACTCCGTTCTTAAACTCGTCACCGGGTTTGCCACCGCCGCTTTTATTGCCTGGAAGCTTACTGTAATCAACGCAATCAATAAAGCAAGAATACCTGCTATAGCAAATACCCACCAATTGATGGTAACCCTGTAGGCAAAACCTTGTAACCATTTATTCATCGCCCACCATGCAAGGGGAAATGCAATGGCTGCAGAAATGATTACGAGTTGTAAAAAATCGGTTGATAGCATGCCTGCAATATTGCTTACAGATGCGCCTAATACTTTTCTAATGCCTATCTCCCTTATGCGTTGTTCGGCAGCATACGTAACCAACCCAAACAAACCCAGGCAGGCAATTAAAATAGCCAGCACTGCAAACGTTATAAAAATATTACCGGTACGTTGCTCGGTTGTATATAATTTATTAAAGTCGTCATCCATAAACGAATAATCAAAAGGCTGAGACGGAGCTATGGCTTTCCATTTATTTTTTATCTGTGCAACTGCGCCAGGTATATCGCCTGAACTGATACGCACAGAAATGTTTCCATTATCTTTCCCGAGAAATAAGGCGAGTGGTGTAACTACATCACGAAGTGAACTGAAGTTGAAATTTTTTACGATGCCTATGATATGGAAGTCAATCAATTTCTTTGATTGTATATCTTTTAGTGTGTAGATTTTTTTATTCAACAAATTCTTTGTGGCAAGAAACTTTGCAGCGGCTTCGTTTATAATAATGCCTGTTGAATCCGTACGAAATTGTTGTGAAAAATTCCTTCCCTCCACTATTTTTAATCCAAGTGTTGGAACATAATTTTCATCAACTGTCCAGGCTTGCACATTTATGCCCGTACTTGGGTCAAGCGTTGGTGAGGTAAAATAAGTACTGCTGTTTCTACCGTAATTAACAGGAAGATAACCACTCATGGTGGCGCTTTGCACACCGCTTACCTTCAACAACTCGTTTTTAAAAGTTTCTGTCTGGTTTCCTAATGTGTTTGCATGATTTATAATAACAACCTGGTTGCGGTTAAAGCCAATATCTTTATTATGAATATAACTAAGCTGGTTATAAATAACGATGGTTCCGAAAATAAGCACGATGGAAATTACAAATTGAAACACCACAAGTGAATTACGCAGCCATGACCTTTTGAAACCTTTAGCCAGCTTACCTTTCAATACATCGATTGGTTGAAACGATGATAAGAAAAAGGCAGGATAACTGCCTGCGAGTAAACCAACAATCAGCATAAGAACAATCAATGACAATACCATGTATGGCTGCAATAAAGCAGCGGCACTAATTCCTTTTCCTGCAAGCTGATTAAAATAAGGAAGTAACAGCCATGCCATTAAAACGGCTATCACCAGTGCAACAAAGCTGATTAAAAAAGATTCGGTTAAAAATTGTTGAATAAGATTTACCCTGAGTGAGCCCAACACCTTTCTTACACCCACTTCCTTTGCACGATTGGAAGAACGTGCCGTGGAAAGATTCATAAAGTTTACACAGGCGATTAATAAAATCATTAATGCGATGCCCGAAAAAATATAAACATATTCAGCATTGCCGTTGCCTTCCAGCTCTCCCTGTTTGTTTGAATGCAAATGAATGGCGGTTAAAGGCGTGAGCGTTGCACGTATATAACCGCCACCCTTCTTAAAATCGCTTAAGCTTATGTTCACAACGCTTTGCAATTGGGGACCAACATGCCTATCCATAAAAGGATTTAGTTGCGCCTCCACCTGCTTTACATCTGCGTTTTTCTTTAAAAGAATATATGTGGTGTAGTTTTCGCTCAACCAGTTGTCTTCGTTGATGCCGGGGTTTTCCAGCATGGGCACAAAAAAATCAAAATGAAAATGCGATTGTTTCGGAATATTTTTTATAACCGCAGTAATCTTATAACTTGATGTATCATTCATTAGCATGGTTTTGCCCACCACATCTGTACTATTGAAATATTTTTTCGCGATTGTTTCAGTAATCACCAAAGAATGATAATCTTTCAAAGCGGTTTTAGCATCGCCGGCGATTACAGGTAGCGTAAACACATCAAACAAAGTGGAATCAGCATAGGCCACTCTTTGTTCCTGGATGTTTTCATCTCCCTTTTTTACGAGAAAGCTTCCGTGCCAATTGATGCGGACATACTGCTGCACCTGCGGCATTTCACGCAGCATTGTCGGGCCCATAAGTGCAGGTGCCTGCGCGAGGTCTATGTAGTTGCCATTAAATTTAATATCGTTATTTACGCGATAAATTCTGGCTGCATTTGCATTGTATTTGTCATAACCCAACTCGTCCACTACATACAAAAAGATGAGCAAACACGTGGCCAGCCCAACAGCCAATCCAATAATATTTATTGAAGTATAAAACTTATTTTTTGATAAATTTCTTAATGCTGTTTTAAAATAGTTTTTAAACATAACGATTTATATATATGGTGAGGAAGTTTGAATACATAGACTACCCGGTAAAGGTTTTCAAGCATTATACCAGTAACATATCTTATTGATAGTTAGTAACTAAAGCGAAATATTCATTCGGAAACTGTTCGTAAACGAACACTTGATTTTGTAAAGTGGACGGTTTTGGGCTATTGAATTAAGATGTTTGCGTTCAAAATTAAAGCAGCTTTTGCCACACACAGATATCATATTCTAATCCCTTTTACCCTCCCTCTACTTATTTGTTTCTTAGGCAACAAAGACTTTTCCATTTTAACGACAGGAACTTCTTTAACATCATTATTTTTTTCTCGCGCTACATTAAGTTGCTTCATCTGGTTCGCCTGAATCTTTATAGATATTTCTCTTTCTAATTTTGAAACCTCCTTTTTATTTGCACCAGTTCATTTTCTTTATTGAATCGCTCTACGACTAATTGCTGAAGCATAGGAATATTTTGTTCCAAGTTCTTCTGATATTTTTCTTTAAGAGAGTCGACCCTGTCAATGGCATTAAGAAAATACGGCGCTGCCAATTTTGGGTTATAAATATTGATATGCCCTGATTAGCCGCAATTCGGGGCAAGTATTGTTATACTTAAAAATGCCATTACTCTTTACCAGATAAAATTTTGAGACATCGGAAAGAAGTACTGCTATAATGCTTATCATTGTTTATTTGTTTTGGACTATTGCCTTACGCCTGGTGTTTTGTATTTGGTTAACCTTATTCTTCATAAATAACCAATATTTTAAATGGTTTACTAAGTATGTTGGAAGAGTTGCCGTTTGTATTATGCACTACAATAATAGATGCATCAAAATAAACAAGAAATTCGTAACCGGTTCCTAAACTATAGCCGGGAAGTATATAATTAGCGGCGTAAGAATTATATAACTGTACACTTACCGAAAGGATTTTGGGTGCGGATAACCCATGTGCCACACCTACTGAACCGCCTTCTGTAGAAGCCGTGGTACCGGTAAGTTTCAGCATTTTAATTTTAGGGGCTGTGGTTCCCAATTTTGTAAAACCGTTCACTTCCAACTGTGCATCGGGAGTGGTAGTGCCGATACCTACATTCACCGCATCCGTACCTGTACCGCCCAACACAAGGCAATTGGTGCAACCTACTTTTGCAGCATAACCAATCGCCGTTGCATTACTAAGATTATTTGCTGTTACATCTGCATCCCGGCCTATGCCTGTATTGTTATTTCCTGTAGTATTTATTGAAAGTGCATTTGTACCTATTCCAGTATTACTTCCCCCAATTGTATTTGCATATAATGCATGATAACCATTACCTACATTATAAGTGCCACCGGTATTTCCGTACAATGCATTATATCCGATACCAGTGTTATAATTTCCCGAGGTGTTTGTACGAATAGCCCAGTGTCCTATCCCTGTATTTCCATTTCCACTATTGTTACTTGTTAATGCGTTTGTACCGATACCTATATTAGTGGCTCCGGTTGATATTGCAGTACCCGCATTCAGCCCCATAAAATAATTTGCTTTTTGATGGTCCCATTTTCCGGCATTGGTATTATTTAGTTTAAATGCCAAAGGCTGGTCATCCATAGTACCCAAAAAATTTATTGCCGGTGTTGTACCAGCATTGCCCGTGGTACTCCACCCGGTAAGTGTTGCGCTTCCCGCAACTGAAGCCCAGCTGCTTCCATTGTAATAATAAAAACCTGCTGTATTATCTGTTTGATAAATTAATAACCCGTTTGCCGGAGTGGCAACGGCATCCCTTTGCACCATCGTCATACGGGGCACCAGCATACCTTTTGTTGTACTTTTAACGTCTAACAACGCTGAGGCATCGGGACTGGAAGCATCGTTGTTTATGGCTACTGATTGTCCTTTGCTGTTTCCAATAATAGCTACAGCTATTAATAAAAAAATTATATTTTTTTTCATCTTTATAAATTTTGGGTTATTTCAATTTTGAGCTCATTTCAACACAAGTTTAGCCCGGCAACATCACCTGCAAAAAAGGCCTTCCATTTTTCAGGTATGTTGATGCTGATAAATAGACCGCTATCTTCTGGCGGTCATACCATAGGCGTTTGCGCTATGAATACCGTCAGAAAGGTTTACGGCAACGCCGTTTTCCCAGTATTTTGCTACAAATATTTGCGTTGTTCCTGACAAATGAGGGGCAGCTTCGTGGCCACATACCAGCACAGTAGTTTTGTTTGCCACAATGTTGGTCGCGAAGGCATTATTAGTGCCGTCGGAAAGCTTTACTTCCGTACCATCAGGCTTCCAATACACTGCTGTATATAAACCCTGGGTAAACTGTTCTTCGCCACATATATATGCCTTATTTTCAAAAGTCACTGATATATCTTCAGCAGTAGAATAATGTGCTCCATTTGTTAAATAGTTGGGAGTTCCTTCATTCCAGAAAGTGGCACGGAAGTTACTCTCTCCGGGTACTTTGTCTTGGCCACAGGCGTACAATTTGTATGAAGTATCAGGTTGCAGGAACAGCGCAAGTGTGATGCCTTTGACAATACTTCCGGGGCTTAAGCCAACTTTTGGTTGTGGGAGACCCGGCTCGTTATGCCTTTGAGATGGCCAAATAGCCGCAAAGCCATTCGATGGCGACGTGCCTTCCTGATAACCGCAGGCAAGTGGGTTGCCATAAATATCTATGACCGCCATATTATCCACACATTGGGAATTTACCGGGGCAAGATTGTGCTCTATTCCGGCCTCATCCCAATATACTGCCTGCCATTGCTTTACACCGCCGCCGGGGAAGTATTGATTGGTACCGCAAATGAATACACGCCTCGTCCAATCATGATCACCAGGCCCTGTTTTAAAATACCCAATACTAACTGATGTAGCGGTAGCAACGGAAAAGCCATCTGTGAGATGGTGCTCTACACCATTTAACCAATAAGTGGCATAGGTATCACCTGACCCTGCCGGCACTTGCCCCACAACAAATACATCCCCTGTTGAGTCGTCCACGGTAACATCATAAGCTGCAGAATTATTATTGCCCAGCTTCGTAGCTGTGCCATTTTTCCAGAGCGTGGCGCTGGTAGAAGCTGGCACATTGGGATCATATTGCATACTCCCGACAACATAAATGTCTTTAAAATCTCCGGTAGAGTCTGTGTTACCGCCTCCTCCCGGGGCGGGAGTATTTTTTTTACAGGCAATCAATTGGCTCAGGATGATGAGTGAGAGTACTGAATACTTTATCATGGTGTTACATTTTTTTTGTAACCCAAAGATTGGCCAAATCAGAAGGCTGTACAACCCCAAAAAGGGTGAGATGTTTTTGAGATGATAATTTTTTCCGGCTATGTGGGTTACGGCAGAAGGGAATTAAACAAGCCTTTCGTTAATGGCTTTACTTACTGCTTCGGTGGCAGAATGTACCTGCAGTTTTTCATAAATTTTTTTTACATAGGATCGAATAGTTTCAAAAGCCAGATTAGTTTGCGATGCAATCATCTTATAACTGTTGCCTTTACATAACAGGTGTAAAATTTCATTTTCACGGTCAGTAAAATTATACTGGCTTGCCGGCCCCTGCTGCATAGAATTGATGACCATTTTTGCAATAGCCGGGCTCATAGGCGCACCACCGTCCAATACTTCCTTAATAAACTGGATCAATTTATCAGACACATTTTTCTTAAGCAGGTAGCCGGATGCGCCGGCACATATTGCATCAAACACATGTTTATTATCATCAAAAACAGTAAGCATAAGTATGGCTGTTTTTTTATTGAATTGCCGAATTTTTTTCACGGCATCAATCCCCGTCATACCGGGCATATCGATATCCATCAGCACCACATCGGGGTTAAGTTTTCGCACATCATCATCGGCCTGCAAACAATTTTCACTGGCTTTTACTACAACAAATTCATCGGTAAGTAAAAGTAATTCCTGCAGGCATCGCCGCAGGTTTTCATTATCCTCATATATTAAGATGCTACTGGACATAAATTATTTTACAAACCTAAAATAAAGCGTAATTGCGGCATACCCCAAAAAGGGTTAAAGCATTATACTTTTTACTTCAATAATGGTACCCTTTCCCAAAGCAGATATAATATTAATTCCGGCCTGTAATTGCCCGGCCCTTGCACTCATATTACCCAATCCATTTCCCTTTTTTTGGTGCCGCATGTCAAAACCAATTCCATCATCAGCTACAGACAATTGGATTTTAGCAGCTTCGGGAACACTCATCTTTACATAAATATTTTTACACTGGCTGTATTTTATGGCGTTGTTTACAGCTTCTTTAAAAATCAGGAAAAGATGTTTTCTTTTTTCCGTATCTAATTTTATATGTTCAAATTCGGCAGGGGTTTCAAAATGTAATTGTACTTCCCTGGGTTCGCATATCTCTGCCGCCCATTCTTTCATTTTTGCGAGCAGGCTTTCAACAGTATCATTTTCAGGATTGATGGCCCACACCATATCGCCCATACTTTCCATCATATTTAGAGAATAATCCTTTATGCTGGTCAGTTGGTTTTTTAAATGGCCCTCAATATTCGATTGCTGCAAAGCCACTTTACTAATGATATTTATACTGCTGAGTGTGGAGCCCATATCGTCGTGTAAATCACGGGCTATTTTTTTGCGCAACCCTTCTTCCACAAAATTCCTGGTGAGTTTTTTTGCACAGGTGTCCGCAATTTTCTGAAGAATTTCCAAATGCCGTTTAGTGAAAAATCCGGTGGCGCTATGTTCTGAATCAATAACTCCTAATAATTTTCCATCTACAACAATCGGCACGGCGATTTCAGAATTGCGGCTTTTATCATCTACCAGGTATCGGCTGTCCTTCCGTGTATCTTTTATAATTTCAGGCTTCATAGAGGCTGCAACTGCGCCTACAATACCTTTGCCAACGGGTATTTCTAATAAATTAGAAATGATATGCCCTTCGGGATTTTTTGGCCCGAAGGCAGCTTTTTGTATCAGCATATTTCTTACTTCATCAAAACCATAAATCACACAATCTTCAAATTTCAGTTGCGAGACACAATTTTTTGCTATATCCCAAAACACATCATCAACCGTATTCTGATTATATAAAGAGGTGGCGAAATAATTGAGTATTTTTTGTTCGTGTATTTTTCTGCGGGATTGATACAACCAAATCAGCAAGCTTGCTATTAATACGGCAAAAAGACTGGATAAATACCACCATTTTGTAATTTGGCTTTTAGTTTTCAGCAACGCAATCTCCTGCTCTTTTTTTTCATCTTCAAATTTCGCTTTCAGCTCATTCGTTTTTTCTATTTGGTCCGATAAATTAAGTGTATCACTTAATTCCGATGCTTTTTGCAGGAAATGATAAGCATTTTCCCAATCCCCTTTTGTTTTATATAAAGAAGCCAGTTCATTGGAAGCATCCAATTGATAATTAATCATCTTTAATGAATCATTGGTATTGTATGACTCCATCAGGTATTTTTCAGCATTTTCAAACTGGTTCAGTTTTTCATAAGTTTTTCCTATACAAAAAGCTTCATAAGCCTGGTCGGCCCTGTTGTTTATCTGTATAAAAGTTTCATATGCAGCTATATAATGTTTTAGTGCTTCGGGGTAATTATTAATGAAAAAATAAGTTTCTCCCATGTTTTCATTGGTCATAGCTACCTGGTATGGCAGGTCATTCTTTTCTTTAGAAATTTCAAGTGATTTATTCAATACGAAAAGACTGCTATCCGGCAAATTCATATTTCTGTATAAAATACTTAAACTAACAGCAGTGTTTACATATCCATAATAATCCTTTTGTTGTTCGAAGCCTGCTAAGGCTTCATTAAAATATTCCGCGGATTTTTTTGTGTCGCCCGATTCTCTGTAAACAATGGCTAATTGCCGTTTTACGCCTGTGTGCAATAAGGTATTTTTAGTTTTCAGGCAGATGGAATCACCTTCCATCAGGTAACTAATCGCATTGGCCAATTGATTTTGCTTTGTATATACTTCTGCAAGGTTCATGTCTACACAAATAACATCCGGCTCACTTTTTATATTTAAAAATCCGGCATAAGCTTTTTTTAGGAAAATGATAGAAGAATCAAATTGCCCTTTGTGCATGAATGCCCAGCCAATAGCATTTTGTGCATTTGCAAATGCTCTTTTGTTGCCACTTTTATCAGCAGAAACCAGCACTTCATTTGCCAACAGCATTGCAGAATCGGAATTTTTTGCAGCAAGGGCAAAAGCATCCCCGGCTTTGGCATTCTCCATATCATTATCACCTTTCACATGCGTTATTTGTGCAATAGCCAAAGAAGTCCAAAGGCAAAGGGTTAACAGTGCAAAGCAAATTCGGAACATACCTTGATTTACATATTTATTTTTTAAACCTGGTTGGCAAAAATATTTTGCGACTATTCTTTCGTGTAATTGTAATCCTAAGATAAATAAATAATTTGCAAATGGTTGTTCACTGAAGCCACTGTTAGTCCAGGTGTATAAAGAAAATATGCATCGGCACAAGTTGGTTTGGCGGCATTCCATTGCGGTTAGAATTACAAGGCAAAAGTAGACCTGGCCTCAAGCTATGCCTCATACTTACACCATTACGAAAAGCAGCGCCTTTTGTACCGGTGGAATAATAGCCCTTTAAAACTTTTGTAATGTTATAACGTCATAAGAATATTGCGGGATATGTACCGGAAAAAATTATTACCTTTTTGCATCTCCCTCCACAAAATGAAATGTGAACATATTAAATAAAGAAGCATCGGTATAACGGCCGACGGCGCATAAAGATTTATCATCAAAACTAAATAGCACCGTTCGTCCTGGTCTGAAAACCTCGCTGTATTAGTAATTCCGGGAATCTCTGTTTTTATTGCAGCGCCCATTCGCCGCGGGGTGGAGCCCATTGTCCATTCATTGCCGTCAGCAGTCATATTTACTTCCAACTGATATAGCCTGTCTTTCTTAAAATTTGCATTAACAAATGTCAATTCATTTTCGGCCCATAAGAAAATTAACCCGGCGCAGGCAATGCCAATGGCGAGGCCAAATATATTCAGGAAGCTATAGCCTTTACTTCTCCAAAGGCTGCGGAATGTTGTTTTGAAGTAAATTCTAAACATGAGCATGGGTATTTAGATGTTTATTAAATACTTTTCATTCCGTCCTTAAACTCTTCACCGGGTTTGCTACTGCTGCTTTTATTGCCTGGAAGCACACCGTTAGTAATGCAACGGTAATAGATAGAAATCCGGCAACTGCAAACATGGCCCATCCAATATTTATTCGATATGCATAATGCTGCAACCATTTATTCATGACAATCCAGGCGATCGGTGATGCTATTAAAAATGCTACCCCCACGGGCTTTAGAAAATCTCGTGAAAGAAGAATCACAATTTGTCTCACCGATGCGCCTAATACTTTTCTCACGCCAATTTCTTTAATACGCTGATTGGTGGAAAGATGAGCAAAGCCGAATAATCCAAGACAGCAAATGATAAATGCCAAAATGGTAGCTACGCTTACAACCTTTTGCCAGCGCTGCTCCTGCACGTATTGGCGAGCATTTAAATCGTCCAGAAAATTATATTGGTAAACGGCACCCGGCATTCCCTTTTTATAAATACGCTCAATGGCCTTCATTGCGTCTTTTTGTTTTGCCTTATCAAACCTGATCCAAATGCCTCCATCAGGAACTTCACTTGCATACATAACCATAGGGGCAATTGGTTCCCGCAATGAACCGAAATGAAAATCTTTTACCACACCGGTAATTGTTTTCATTGTACTGTCACCATCCCTGTAAACTTTAATTTGTGAGCCTATTGGATTTTGAATTCCGGCCTGTTTTACGAATGTTTCGTTTACAACAACTTCATTTTTTGGAGTTAAAAAAGAGGAACCAATATTACTTCCCGCTAACAATGGAATCTGCATAACAGAAAGAAAATTTTCATCTGCATTTTTATATTGTGCTTTTATATTTCTCCCCGCCGCTTCCATATTCTCAGGATTACCGTCATTGCCAAATGATACTGCCTTAATAGAAGGTTCCTTTGCAAATTCGTTTATTAAATAGGTAATTGCAGACCTGTAATCCCTATTGCCGCTGATGCTTGTTCTTATAATTTGGTTTGGATTGTAGCCTAAGTCCTTCGTACGTATGAAGTCCATCTGGCTGTAATAAACAATTGTTGCAATAAGTAAAAACAATGCGAGTGAAAATTGTATTACAACGAGGCCGCGGCCTAATAAACTACGGCCAGATAATTTTTGCCTGTTATAAAGTACCTCTGATGGATTGAACCGCGAAACGACAACTGCAGGGTAAATACCCGTTAAACCAATGATCAATAAAAACAATGCGGCAAAATATAAAAGCAAGGTCCAATCGAATGCATTCGCCAGTTGAATTTGTTTACCTGTAAGGCTGTTGAATAATGGCAAAGACATATTTAATAACACGAGAGAAAGTAAGAATGAAACAAAACAGAGAATAAAAGATTCGTTGATAAACTGCATGATAATATGCCCCCTGCTTCCCCCGGAAATTTTTCTTATACCAACTTCTTTAGCGCGTTTAAGAGAATTAGCAATGCTTATGTTTATAAAGTTTATTGAAGCCATAAGTAGTATAAAAAAAGCTATACCCAAAAACATATAAGAGTAAACCGGGTTACTACCGTTCACTATACCACCTTCTGCATTTCCATTGCTTTGCATCAATGGGTTAAGGTGTATACCTGTTATGGGTTGTAGCCCATAGCTTATCTGCGGATCGTAACCATATAGCTTAACCTTATTTGCAAGTTGCTCTTTTGCATGTGAAGCATAAACGGTATTAAATTTTCGTACTACTGAATTGAGATTCGCCCGGGAATCAAGCACCACAAATGTTCCAAGGTAAGCATTGAGCCACGCATCATCCCGGAAGGAAAGTTCCATAAACTGAAAACTAAACAAGGCATCAAATTGTAGCGAAGAATTAGCCGGAGGATCTTTTACAACGCCTGTAATAATTAAGGGCCTACCAAGTCTTTGAAAGGATGGATCTGCATCCATATTTAAAGTTTTACCAACCACGTCGTCAGTATTGAAAAATTTCCTGGCGGTGCTTTCAGTTAATACCGCCGAATAAACATTTGATAAGACGTTCGATGCATTTCCATGCATTAGTTTAAAACTAAAAACATTGAAGAAATTTGAATCCGCGAACAATGGCTTAACATGCAATCCTTTTCCGTTGGCAATAACATCGCTGTAAATATCACCACCCATTATCCGCACGTAATTCTTTATTTCAGGCACTGCATTTTTAAACGCCGGGCCTTGCACCTGTCCTGTACCGCCAACCGTTTGTGGGTCTTCATTTTTATTGTCAATCATTGTTGTGGTGACACGATAAAGATTGGGATTATTGGCATGAAAATTATCAAAACTGTGTTCATCATTCCAATACAGCACAGCCAGCAACATGCAGGTGATTCCTGTTGCAAGTCCAATAATATTAATAATGGAATACAAGCTGTTTTGCCTGAGATGGCGAAAAGATATTTTTAAAAAAATATTCATCCGGCAATTAAATTATTTTTTGAGTTACTATATTTTATCACAATAATCCATTCCACGATAATGTTTCAACCCTTATTCTCTTGTGTGACAAAAACCCCCTTCCTTTATTATCAATGATCCCGCAATTCTTTACGAATCATTCAGTTCTCAAACTTTTTACGGGATTTGCAATAGCAGCTTTAATGCCCTGGAAACTGACAATAAGTAAAGCCAATAATATCAGCATTATTCCTGCCAGAGCAAAAATCCACCATGATAAACTGGTATGATATTCCATGGTGGAAAGCATTTTGTTCATCACCAGCGAAGCAATTGGCGCCGCAATTACAAATGCCAGCAGGACAGGTTTAAGAAAGTCTTTTGAAAGAGAAACCCAAATATTTCCGACAGACGCCCCGAGCACTTTCCGGATACCGATTTCTTTTGTGCGCCTTTCAGCTATAAATACAGAGAGAGCAAATAGCCCCAGGCAGGAAACGATGATCGCCAGCATACCCACCATACCTGAAAATTGCCCGCCCGAACGGATACCCGTAAACTTCCTGTCATATACTTCTTCTGTCAACTGGTATTCAAAAGGATAACCAGGATTCGCTTGTTTAACCGCCTGTTCAATTGCTGCCAAACTTTTTTGCCAATTCGCATCATTATTTACCCGGATAAAAAAATGACCCAGCCCTCCTGCACTCAAAAAAGTAATCATGGGAGCAGGAGAAGCAAAAACATTATTGTAAATAAAATCTGCCGTTACGCCAATCACCTTATGATTATCCACCATCGTTCCGATAACAGGTTCTTTCAATTGCATCTTTTTAACAGCCGACTCATTAAGCAGACAGGCAAGGGTATCGCTGCTGTATTCCCGGCTAAAATCCCTGCCTTGTACTATTTTTATCCCCGTTGTTTTAGTCCAGCCATATTGAACGTGACTTATCGCAACCGGAAAATTCTGGTCATCAGTTTTACCGGGCCACTGCACGCTGTTACTTGATGCATTAAACCCAACCAGGTTATCGGAGCTGGCTGATACTGATTGCACAGCGGGTATCTGTAACAGCTTATTCTTTAGTAAATCAAATTTATCTGGCATATCACCTCTTGCAGGAATATCAATAAGATTTTGCTGATCATATCCTACAGAACGCTCCTGGCCATACTGAACCTGTTGGTGAATAACAAGCGTCACGATGATAAGAAAAGATGAAATGACAAATTGGAAGGTGACGAGTCCTTTTCGCATCAGCGACTTTCCCCTGCTATCTGTTATTATACCTTTTAAAACTTTCGCGGGGCGAAAACGGCTTAGAAATAATGCGGGGTAGATGCCGGAAAGTAAGCCGGTGACTAATGCCGTGGCAAGTAAAGCAACAATTATTTTCCAATTGCCGATATCCAGCGATGCATTTTTACCGGTGAGCTGGTTAAATGCCGGAAGCAGCAGTTTGGCTGTAATAAAACCCGCCACCAAAGCTAAACCGGTGATCAGGAATGCCTCGCTTAAAAATTGTACAACGAGATTTTTTCTTAATGCACCCATTGTTTTTCTTACGCCTACTTCACGTGCCCTTCGTTCCGATCGGGCCGTGCTCAGGTTCATGAAGTTGATACAGGCTATCACCAAAACAAATAATCCAAGCACCCCCATCAATACCAGCATTTCACTACGGCCCCCGGAAGGTTTCCCATTCTCAAATTTACCATGCAAGGCAATATCAGCAAGTGGGTAGGCGAATAGTTCACCTTTTTTACTGTTTTGTTTATCCCGTAGTAGACTGGTAAGCTTCGTATTTACCCGGGCAATATTCATTCCTGGCTTTAATTGAGCCCAGGTAACTATAAAATTATTATCCCAACTCGCGATGCTATACCTGTTATCCTTTTCGAAAATACTGAACGGAAGGACTATATCAAACTGGTAGGTGCTGTTTGATGGAACATCTTTAATAACGGCACCTATTTTAAAACTTTGCCTGTTGTTTTGAGTAACCACTTTGTTCATGGGATCCTCATTCCCGAATAACTTTTTTGCCGTTGATTCGGTAATTACAATGGAATTGGTTTCCTTTAATGCTGATACCGGGTCGCCGGATACAGCAGGAAAAGTCATAATCCGAAAATAATCCGGCTCTGCATAAATGCCGCTTTCGTACATGGTCTTGCCACCCGTTGCAATCAACTGTTGATTCGGATAACTCACTCTTGCCGCATATTTCACGTCAGGAATTTCATTGCGTAAGGATGCAGCCAAAGGTCCGGGAACCGACTGTGTCGTAAATATTTCGCCTCCCTGGTTTGTATTCTGCATGATCGCATATATACCAGGTAAATGTTTATGAAATTTATTATAGCTGGCTTCGTCTGTCACCCAAGCCATGATGATGAAAGCTACTGCCAGGCCTATTCCCAGGCCACCAATATTGATTGCAGAAACTAATTTATTCCTGATAAGATTTCGCCAGGCGATTTTGAAATAGTTTTTTATCATGATTTTTTAAGTTAGAATTATGTGTCAGGAATTGAATTCAGACTTCTTATTGTGTAGTAAAATATTTTGATTTTATTCGCTTTCAAATAGAACATTCACAATTCAACATTATCATTTAAAATCTACCGGCAGGTTCAACATTTTCTATTCTGTTCTCAAACTTTTTACAGGGTTTGCTAACGCTGCTTTTACTGCCTGGAAGCTTACCGTTATTATAGTAATCAGCAAAGAGGCAGCGGCGGCGGCAGCAAAAATCCACCATGACATGGTTGTACGATATTCATAGTTTTGTAACCAGCCGTTCATAAATAACCAGGCAAGGTATGAGGCGATTGCACAACTGATTAAAACCAGTACCATAAATTCTTTGGAGAGCAGTAACCAAACTCTTGCAACCGAAGCGCCAAGCACTTTTCGGATACCGATTTCTTTTCTGCGTTTTGCCGCGGTATACGCTGCCAAACCAAATAATCCTATGCATGAAATAAAAATAGCAAGGGCAGCAAATAACCTGGCAAGCTTTCCTACCAGGAGTTCAAGCTTAAATTTAGCCGCATAGGCATCATCAATAAATTTATACATAAAAGGGTACGATGGATTGTATTTGCTGAAGATGGTTGTAAGCTTTGCAATAGCTTGTTGCGTATTTGCGTTTGGGCTTAGCCGGTAGGTAACCACCCGGGCCCTGTCAGGATGATATGAAAAAAGAGTAGGCTCAGCCTTTCCAAAGGGCGAGCCCATAAGTGCATCCTTAACTACCCCAATTATGCGCACCGGATCATCATCGCCGCCCCAACTGATTATTTGGTTAACAGGATCTTTTACATGCAGTTGCTTTGCAGCACTTTCATTTAATATAACATTTAGCAAGTCATTATCACCTGTAAAATTCCTGCCTTCTCTTATTTGCATCCCCATCGTCGAAAAATAATCGACATCGGCCACTGGCACAGAAGCTACGCCTACTGATTCTCCGGGCAATTGACCGGGCCATTTCATGATGGCATTATAATTCCGGTTTTCTGTAACAGGGCTCCCCGATACGGTAACGTTAGCAATAACTCCGGATTGTAATAAGTCATGTTTTAGTGCGCCGTAATTATTTTTAATATCACTACTGGCATCCGTCATTACAAGACGGTTGGGGTCGTACCCTGCCGGCCTTTCTTTCGCATATTGTATCTGCTGATAGATAATAACAGTACTAATAATTAAAGTAACCGAGCAGGTGAATTGCAGTACCACCAAAATTCTTCTTGGCACAGAAGCCCACTTACCTACATTAATCCTCCCTTTTAAAACCTTAACCGGGTTAAAAGAAGAGAGATAAAAAGCCGGCCTGCTTCCCGCCAAAAGGCCTGTTATTAATATAAACCCAATCATCGTCAACCAGAATACCGGGCTCGAATAAGGAATTGTTATCGAAGATGAAGCCAATTGATTAAACGCTGGCAACGAAAGCCGCACAATCGATAAACACACTATGAACGCGATAAAAACGATCAACACAGATTCCACCAGGAACTGCATTATTAAATGACTGCGCAATGAACCGATGGCTTTTCGCACGCCAACTTCTCTGGCTCTTTCTTCTGAACGTGCTGTCGAAAGATTAATAAAATTGAAACAGGCAATCAATAACACCAAAACGCCAATGATGCTAAACATCTTTACATAATCTATAAAACCGGTGGCGATACCATTTTTAAAATCGCTATACAAATGCCAGTCATTTAGAGACTGTAGCGTAACAACGGATTTCGATTCCTTGTATTCATCCGGATTGTATTTTGCAATTATCTTTCTTAGGGCGGGCTTTATTTGAGCATAAGAAACATTTGGCTGCAAGGCCACAAAAGTCTGCGAAGTGTAGTTGCTCCAGTTGTTAGCATTGGCCTTTATACCATCGTCTGTTGTCAAAAGATAATTATAGGACACCAAAAAATTAAATTGCAAAGTAGAGTTGGCCGGAACATCTTCTAATACGCCGGTAACTTTGAGATCGCTTTTGTTATCGAAGCGAACTGTTTTATTGATTGGATCTTCATTTCCGAATAGCGAATGCGCAGATGATTGGGTAAGTACAATGCTATATGGATCTTTCAATACATCGCTTCCATTTCCTTTCAATAAATGATATTGAAATACTTTTAAAAAATCCTGCTCAACAATTCCACCGCGGAGGTATATTTTTTTATCGCCTGAAGTAAGACCGTGGGGTTCCATCCAGTCAGTGCGGGCCACATATTGAATACCCGGCACATCGTTTCGCAATGCATCTGCCAGAGGCTGTGGTGTGTTCATCAATACCTGCTTGTCCCCCTTATCTATAAATTCCTTACCAACCTTATAGACCTGCTCATGACCCGGTAAAAAACGATCATACGAAAACTGGTAATATATCCACAATCCAATGATCAATGCAACGGCCATACCGGTGGCAAGACCAAGAATATTTAACCCACTGTAAACTTTATTGCGGATGATATTTCTCCATGCAGTTTTGAAATAATTTTTGAACATAATAGTATTGAGGTTGAGATTATTTACGCTGGGACAATAGGTATCTGGCGAATAATTTCAACCATCATACCAATGATGTATCACATTGATAGCTAACAGCTAAGGCAATAAAACTATTTTAAGACTGTTCGTAATCGAACACTTGTATTTGCAAATCGGACAATTGTGAATTATTCGAGTCTTAAGCTTTTTTCTGGGCTTGTAACTACAGCTTTACTACTTTGAAGGCTTGACACGATAATTCTATCTATATTTTATGAAGGCGAGCAAAAGAAGGTTCGTCAAAATATAGAGCGCAAACTTGCGAGTCCATTGTTAATTCAAATATAGTAATGAAAGAAAATATCAGTACTTCGAATAATGCGGATACTATTGTCGCCACGGTCTTTAGGCCGTGGCTAAATTAAAGTTAAAAAGGCTTTAGCCAAAAATATTTTAAGCAAAAGGACTCGATTGACATTTATACATTATTTATCAAAAAATTTAGGCGAAAGCCCATTTACCATTTCTCTGGTCCCGAGCTAAAGATCGTGGCAATTAAAAGCAATAACTTATCTACCCACGTAGAACACCATAGAGCCAAAATATCTTGATCCTTTTTGAATCTATCAGAGCCTTTAACCGGCAGGAAGGTCATTAGCCAAACAAAAATGCAACATCATCTTTAGTAAGTTTTTTGATAAAACCTTTCTCTTCACTTATTAATTCTTTCGACAAAGATTTTTTCTTTTGCTGCATTTGCAATATTTTTTCTTCCACCGTATCCTTACAAATCATTTTATAAACAAATACTTTATTCGTTTGTCCTATACGGTGAGTACGGTCAATAGCCTGGTCTTCTACAGCAGGGTTCCACCATGGGTCTATAAGATAGACATAATCGGCTGCAGTGAGATTAAGCCCAACGCCGCCGGCTTTTAGTGAAATAAGAAAGGTCTTTATTTTTTCATCGGTTTGAAATTGCGCTACAATATCCTTTCGCTTTGTAGCCGGTGTGCTGCCATCTAAGTATAAATGCGTTATCTTATTTTGAGTAAAGGCGTCTTTGACTAAAGAAAGCATTTCAGTAAATTGGCTAAAAACAAGAAGCTTATGATCGCCTGTGTTTTCAAGGACGTCACGCAAAAGCTCCTGCAGCTTTATGCTTGCCGTGGTAGTCACTTCTTCGTCTTTCAATAAGGCCGGGCTGTCACATATTTGCCGCAACCGCATAAGCCCTTCTAAAATATAAATGGATGCATTGCCCATCCCTTCTTCCTCAATTTTATTCAACAACTGGTGACGATAATAATTTTTGTATTCATCATAAACGGCACGCTGCGCTTTATCCATTTCGCACCAAAGCACTGTCTCTGTTTTATCGGGCAGGTCTGTGGCTACCTGGTCTTTGGTACGCCGTAGCATAAATGGAAAAATAAGTTTACGAAGTTGTGCGGCGGTTTCGCTATCTCCGTTTTTATCTATTGGAATTGCAAATTCATTTTTAAAAAATTCTTTATTACCCAAAAAACCAGGATTCAAAAAATGCATTTGAGCAAAAAGATCAAAGGTGTTGTTCTGAACCGGTGTGCCACTTAAGATAATACGGTTATTAGCTTTGAGTAATTGTGCAGCCTTACTAACCTGTGCATCCGGATTTTTTATATACTGGCTTTCATCAAGAATTATATATCTGAAAGTATGCCTTTGCAACTCTTCTATATCAACCCGCATAGTGCCATAGCTGGTAATAATAATATCGTAATTCTCCAGGTGTTCATCAGAAAAACTCCTGTTACTTCCGTAATAGATATGATACTTTAGTGAAGGCGCAAATTTTTGTAGTTCAATTTCCCAATTATAAATAAGCGAGGTAGGACAAACTACCAGGCTCGTTGCTGTCTTATATTTTTCTTTGAGGTATTGTAAAAAACATATTGCCTGTAACGTTTTACCAAGGCCCATATCATCCGCAAGGCAACCTCCCCAGCTAAGTTCATCCAATACCTGCAACCAGTTATAACCTCCAAGCTGGTAAGGCCTGAGGGCGGCTTTTATCTTTTTTGACACCGGCCCTGGTTTTATATTTTCTATCTTTCGTAATTTCTCCTTTTTTTCTTCAAGCTCTTTTAAAATATGCTCTTCATCAATAAGATTATGAAGCTCATCAATTACCGTGAAATGCATTTTGTTGATGTGCAATTTTCCATCCTCCTCCTGCCCCATCTTCATAAGCATCCCATATTGTTTGAGCCACTCTTCCGGCAACACACCGAAAGTACCATCACCCAATACTATAATTTTTTGCCCGCTGCGGATGGCTTTTTGCAGATCACGCAAGGGCACGAACTGATCACCAAAACTCACTTTAATTTTTAAATCGAACCAGTCTATACCGCTGCCTGTCTTCATTTCCCATTTGGGCACGGAGGTGTTATATCTGAATTTTTTAAGCTCCTGCATACCTTTCACCGTAACATTCTCTTCCTGCAGTTGGCGTATGGCATGCAGGAACCAGTTACCCTTCATCACATCAGAAAAGGGCAGGTAATAAAAATGATTATTCAATTGCTTTACAAATAACGGGTGCAGGGAGCGCAACCTTTCATGAAAACTTCTTTCTGCCTGTTTGTCCCGTTCAATTAAGGAAAGCCCATTTTCATTTTTTACAGAAATATCCGGATCATCATCGAAATCAACTACGTGGTTTTCATAATCAAATTGCGGTTTCAGCATTAAAAATTGATTGCCGTATTCACTTACCATCACGTGCGGTATGGCCTCTGCTTTATGGCTTTCAAATTGTAAGGTCTCGTGAATATTTACGGCATATAGCTGCTGCAATGGCAACACTACTTTTCGCAAAACATCAAACTGGTGAGCAACAGGAAATTTGAGTATGCCATGCCCGAATTGTTGCATTAATTTAATGTGCTCAAACTTCTCTGTAAGGAAATACTTTTTATCACTTACAATAAAAAGGTAGCCCGAAGATTTGGAATCCATGAAAGATACGGGCTTGCCTTCAATGGTAACGAATAGTTCAATGTTGATGAATTTGTCATCAGGAAAAACTTTAAAATTAAACGAAGGTATGGCAGTTCCTAATTTGATTGGCTCTATATTTCTTTTGCTAAAAGTTCTTGCCGGGGGAAGCGAAAAAATGTTTTCCTGCTCTGCCAGGAAAGGCCATAGTTTTTGCAAAATACCATGATAATATTCCAACAACTTTTCTACGGCTTCCTTTGTCATTTGCTGCTGCCAGCTACTGTAGGTTGCAAGATGGATGAAGCCAGCCTGAACGAGATGTGTATGCATCGCCTCATCAGTCAATTGTTCAAAAAGAATATATTGTTCATCCGGCAACGATTTCAGGAGAGCGAAGTTTTCTGTGTTTGACAAGACAATTTTATCATAGCTCGTTTTATCATTTTTTTTGCTAATGGCAAGAGGCTGCAACAAAAAATTTATATGTTGTCGCGATGCAAAATTAAAAAGGTATCCAAGGTCAAAATTTATAAATTTTCCGGCCGGTAATTGCGGCCTTACCTTCCCAAGGTTTGTGGCAGGCTGAACAAAATGGCTGACCAGTAAAGACAGAGAGTCTTCGCTATCCATTTTTACCAGATAGCCGGGAGCAGATTTGACAATAAGATTGCCGGAATAATCTTTTTCGAAAACAAAATCTTTTGCCTCTTTATCTCCCGGTAGCAGGCCATAAGGAGCAAGCAACGCCTTTTTTTCTTCATTAATGTCTTTAAATACCGAAAAATAATAATCGCCAAATTTTATCTGTAAAAGATTAAGAGCCGCCATCAGGTGCGTGCAAAGATCATCCTGCTTCGCATCTCCACAAGTACAGGAAACTTCAAGCTTATCAGGCTGAAGAAAATTAATTTGCTGTAAATATGTTTTTTTAGTGGACTCTTTATATTCAAATGAATGTTCACTGCCTGAATATTTTGTAATGCGGTTTTTACCACTTATACGGTAAGATTCCCAGCGGTAAAATTGTTTGGTAAAATGCTGTACTTGCTGATGAGAAATATTCTTAAAGGTTACAATAATTTTTTCAGGGTCAGGAGCACTGTCATTGTCCGCTTCATTTTTTATAGCAGGTGATTTACCACTTTTTAAATTCTTATCCTTTTCATTCCTGATTAAGTTAACCAGGTATAAAGCGGCAGCCACACAATGTTTGCAATCTTCATAATTTTCAAAAGCGGGGCACTCGCAATAGGATTCGGCAAAGTCAATTTCCTGGTCAAATGAAAATGATACGCTATAACTTTCATCGTAATTACTTTCGCTTGGAATCATTAATTCAGCTTCAAATTCATCCAGGCTTTCTAAAATTATTTCGTCTTTGAATTTGGCATATAAGCGGTTGCCTTTTTTCTTTAAGTTAGATTCAACATCATTTAGATAATCCTTTAAGAATGCCTGAGTTTTCATCTTACAAAACAAAACAAATACAGGGAAAAAGCAGGAAGAAATTATTCAAGCGATTCCATGACGCATTTGCCGGCCTAGTGGATAACAGGTAAACGGTGGGCTATTTTTTTTTGATTCAACGTTTATTCTGTTCTCAAACTTTTCACCGGATTTGCTCACCGCTGCTTTTATCGCCTGGAAACTGATCGTAACTAAAGCGATAAGGGTGGCAATTACAGCCGCCAGCCCAAACACCCACCAGTGAATATTTATCCTGTAAGCAAATTCCTGCAACCACTTATTCATAGCAAATGCTGCAATGGGGAATGCCAGAACCGCAGCTATGCATACCAGCTTTAAAAAATCTTTTGATAACATGGCGACTATACTGCTTATACTTGCGCCTAGCACTTTGCGAATGCCAATTTCTTTAATACGTTGTTGTGCTGCATAGGTAGCGAGGCCAAACAATCCAAGGCATGCAATTAAAATAGTCAACAAGGCAACGATAATAAAAATGGTTTCCCTGATTCGATCTTCACGGTAAAATAAATCCCATTGCTTATCAAGAAAATGATATTCAAACAAATGATCCTGATCAATAGAATGGAGAATGGCATTCATGCCGGCGAGTGTTTTACTTACATCGTTAGTAGCTACCCTGGCGGTAAAGTAATCTATACTTTGTATTGGATTTTTTTGGAAACCAAGTATCATTGGAGCTAATGGCTCACGCAAAGATTGAAAATTAAAATCCTTCACAATGCCAATGACCCGCGCTGTAAATGGTTCATAGCCGGGCATTGCGATTAATTGTTCTTTGGGCTCATTAATACCCAATTGCTTCGCTGCTGTCTCATTTATTATTATTGAAGAAGAATCCGAAATACTGCCTCTTAAAAAATCTCTTCCTTTTACTAAAGAGACCCGGTATGTTTTTAAGAACTGGTCATCGATACCCAGAAAATACATATCATCTCCCGCGGGGTTTTGAATGTTTTCGTTCTTCACCTTTATTTTGGGAATATCTTTCCATTCCCCGGGCACCCTTGAACTCACCGACACACTTTGCACTTGTGCTAACTTTGCAAATTCTGTCTTAATGGTTTCCGCACCGCGACGCACCTTACCGCTATTAATATCGACCACCACAAGCTGATCTTTTTTAAAACCCATATCCTTTGTGTTCACATAATTTATCTGCATATACACGATCATAGTCGCGATGATCATGATGATAGAAAGTGCAAACTGAAATACAACTAATGATCGGCGAAGGGAAAGATTTCCTTTACCGGTATTAATTTTACTTTTAAATAATTGCAATGGCTTCAAATGTGATTGAAATAAAGCAGGATAAATTCCCGACAACAGGCCGGTAAAAAAAATGACGATTGCAATACCAGTCCAGATGCGATAATCAGTATGCAAGCCAAGTGTGAGCTTCTTTTCTGTAAAGTCATTAAAATATGGGAGAAGTATTTCAACGAGCAGCAATGCAAATGCTACGGCAATTACTGTTATTAAAAATGTTTCTGAAAGAAATTGTTTTACAAGAATCTTCCCTTGATGCGCCTGCAACCTTACGCACGGCAATTTCTTTTGCCCTGTTTGAAAACCCTGCCGTAGTTAAGTTCATATAATTAATGCAGGCAACTAACAGCACAAACAAGGCGATGATAGAAAAAACATAGATGTATGTAATATTGCCCCTGCTTACTGAGCTTTCAATATCATTAGAATAAAAATGAACATCCTTCAGTGGTTGTAAAATAAAATTGATATTATTCTTTTCATCTGGCTTTCTTGTTTGACGGCAACAAGTCTGGTCAATTTTTTCCTCAACCTTTTTCGGATCTGCTTTACTATTCAACAACAAATAAGTGGTAAACGCACCAGAACTCCAATCGGAATTTACAAAGTTCTTGAAATCATCATTACTTATGCTTGACTCAGAAAACAAGAGATTAAATGAAAGGTGTGAGTTGGCAGGAAAGTTTTTCAGCACGCCTGTTATTTTAAAAAGCGAACTATCCCTGTCAACCTTTAAAGCTTTACCTAATACATCAACGCTATTAAATAATTTTTTTGGCCGTTTCTTCTGTAACAATTACTGAGTGCGGATCGGTCAACGCAGCATTTCGATCGCCCGCTAATAATTTAAAATCAAACGTGGTAAGAAACCCGGGATTGGCTATTGTAAAATTTTCGTAAAAGACATTTGTATTCTCCGTATTGCCAACATTCAACCTTCCAAACGTAGTAAACCGTGCGGCATCCTTTATCTCGGGGAAATCTTTTACCGCTCTTTGCGACACCTGGAATCCTGCACCGGCAGATTTTGTTTCTTTTCCTTCAGGTGTAGTTTTTTCTTCAATGACACGATAAATATTATTTGCATTTTTATGAAAACGGTCAAAAGAAAGCTCATCAAAAACATACAGTGCAATAAGCAGGAAGCTTGCAAGGCCAATTGTTAATCCGAGTATATTAATGAAAGAAAAAGTTTTATTCTTCATCAAATTTCTCCATGCAATCTTCAAATAATTTTTTATCATGATGATTGGTTTATTCGGTTCTTAAACTCTTCACGGGGTTGGCAATCGCCGCTTTGATAGCCTGAAAACTTATAGTAATTAACGCTATAAAAATCGCAGTCACCCCTGCCGCTAAAAATATCCACCAGCTTATCTCAATCCTGTATTGATAATTCAGCAGCCAGCTATTCATCATCCACCACGACAAGGGGAATGCAACAATGCATGAGATGGCAACGAGTTTTAAAAAGTCTTTTGAAAGCAAAGTGGCAATGCCTGAAACACTTGCACCCAATACTTTCCTGATTCCAATTTCTTTTGTCCTGCGCTCTGCAGTGTATGCCGCCAGGCCAAACAATCCTAAACATGAAATAATAATGGCCAGCGATGCGAAGACTTTTGACAGGTTTCCAATCAGCGCTTCATTCAAAAACATTTGATTAAACTGGGCATCAACAAACTGGTAAGTAAATGGATAGGCAGGATTATTTTTCTTCAGTATACTTTGTATTTGAGTCAATGACTTTGCAATATCTGATTGTGGCTTTAAACGCACATACATTTCTGTAGCGTCTTTGGGCCTGACGTAAAAGAACATTACAGGGTCAGGCTTTCCATACATATTTCCATAAATATAGTCGTTCACCACACCCACCACCTGTGCCTTCCCCCCACTGGTATCACCCTCGTAGTAGAATGTTTTCCCCAAGGCACTCCCTTTGCCCATCAGTTTCTCTAACGATTGTGTGATAACCATATTGATGGTTTTATCAACCATTGCACTGTCGGTTTCCTTTACATCCCTTCCTTCCAGGATTTTAATACCTGATGTTCTAAAATAATTGGGAGATACGTTTCGTTGTGAAATTAAAATTTGTGCAGTTGAGGTCTTTCCATCCCATGTTAAGCCACCCGTGTTATTACCGCCATATAAAGTGGTATAATCGGATAGTGCAACACTTTCAACAATACCGGTACTCAAGAGTTCCTGTCTAATGGGCATATAATTTTTTGCCATATCGCCTGTCATTCCTATCTGCAATAAATTATTCTTATTAAATCCAAGGCTCCTGCTTTTTACATGCTGTATTTGCTGATAAATTATTATAGTACTAATGATAAGTATGATTGAAACGCTAAACTGCAATACTACCAATCCCTTGCGAATGACTGCAGCGCTGCCATCTTTAAGCTTTATACTTTTCAAAACCATTACAGGGCGAAAAGATGATAAATATAATGACGGATAACTTCCAGCTGTGAGGCCACACACAATAGTGATCGCTAATAAAGCGACTATGTGCATGGGGTTATTTAAACCTAAAGAAAGATTCTTTTGAACAAGCGTGTTAAATGCAGGAAGCACAAGTGAAATAATAATTACCGCCAGAACTGCTGACAATAAAGCAAGAAACAACGCTTCGCTGATAAATTGAAAAACGAGCTTTTGTTTACCTGCACCCAACACTTTTCTCACGCCAACTTCCTTCGCACGTTTCTCACTTCTTGCTGTAGCGAGGTTCATAAAGTTGATGCAGGCAATCAATAAAATAATCCAGGCAATAATTGAAAATAAACGTACGTATTGGATGCCACCGCCACCGGTTTGTTTTCCATTATCAAACTCATTTCGCAAATGCCAGTCGTTCATGCTGAATAAAAAAGGCCTTGCAATAGACTGCGGTTCTCTTTTCTGTATAAAGCCGTACAATTGCTTATTGACCGAGGCCGGATTAACACCGGGCTTTAACTCCACATACGTGCTTAAACAATTATTACCCCAATGATGCGCCCATTCACTTGCATCATACCATACCTGGAATGGTGCAACCCACTCAAACTGCACAGAAGAATTTTCGGGTATATCTTTTAACACACCCGTAATTACATAATCCTGCTTATTGTCAATAAGAACCGTTTTACCAATCACATCTTTATCAGTGCCAAAAAATTTCTTTGCAGTTTTTTGAGTAATAACCATCGAATGCAACTGCGTAAAAGCGGTGGAAGGATTGCCTTGTAAAAAAGGAAAACTAAACATTGTGAACAAAGATGGCTCTGCATAATGACCGGCTGCATACATGGATTTATCACCAATTGTTACCAGCACGGAAGCATTGTCTTCATTCATTCTGCAGGTATTGGCAATGCCAGGAATTTCTGCCTGCATGGCGGGCGCCAGCACACCCGGCGTGGAACCGAAGGTCGCTGTATATGTATCATACTTCTGGTTTTCCCGAACATAATACAGGAGGTCTTTTTTTGCATTGAACTTGTCAAAGTTCATTTCATCTTTTACCCATAAAAAAATAAGGCCCGCGCATGCGATACCAATACCTAATCCAAAAATATTGAGAAAACTATAACCCTTATTTTTCCAAAGGCTACGAATGGCTGTTTTAAAATAATTCTTAAACATAATTTTATTTGATTACCAGGTATGAAAAAATTTAATGCCGTGCCTCGTGTCTCATAAACCATTCCATTTCCGATTAGTGAGACACACGCCGGGGCACTGAACTCTTGTGGAGAACTTTGATCTATATGATTAAATTATTTTCATGATTACTTCTCTTTTTTCCGATTCGTGAGACACTGACCGGCACCCGCTTATTCCCCTTTAGGGGTTAGGGGTTTACTCCGTTCGCAGCGCCTTCACCGGGTTTGCTCTTGCTGCTCTTATGGATTTATAACCCACCGTTAGTAAACAAATGATGCAGGTAGCAACCATTGCTAAAAGGAAGATCCATGCGTTGATAGGAATTCTGAATTTGAAATCCTGCAGCCAGCTATTCATCAGCCAATAGCCGGTAGGTACTGCTATAAAAAAAGCAATAAGAATAAGTTTCGAAAATTCTTTACCAAACATCCACATAATATGCGCAACGCTTCCGCCCAACACTTTCCGGATGCCAATTTCCTTTGTTCTTTGTGAAGCCATATAGGATACGAGTCCGTATAAGCCAAGACAGCCGATGAAGATGGCGATGAAAGTGAAGACTTTGATTAGCTTAAGTATAAGATCCTCGGTTTTATAAAATGTAGCAATTTGTGCATCTAAAAACTGGTATTGATATACTTCATCAGGATTCATTTTATTCCATGTTTTCTCAACAGACGCTAATGTGTGCTGCACATCGCCCGACTTTATCTTTACAGCATAAGAATAGTAAAGATCAGGAGCGGTAGTAATGCAAACTGCATTGATATCCGAAAAGAAAGACTGGTCATGAAAATCATTGACAACTCCCACAATGGGACCTTTCATATTGCCATTGATTTCCAAAGTTTTTCCCAATACTTCTTTTGGCGAAACAAGATTTAGCTTTTTTACGAACGTTTCATTTACAAGGAATTCTTTTACGCTATCCGAAGGAAACAAGTTTCTGCCGGCAAGGATTTCAAGCCCGAAAGTTTTTACAAAATCTGCATCGCCTGCCTTAACACTTATTCTAAAAGCTTCATCTTCCTGCCTGTTGTCGTAGCGTGGCCCGGTGTTCCAGTTATTATCTGATGAAGGCGCAGCGAGGCACTGCGTTACATTGGAAACGCCGGAAATTTGCTCCAATTGATTTTTTAATGTTTTTGCCTTGAGTGCTTTTTCCGGTGCAGGCAACATCACTATTGCATCTTTATTAAAACCAAGATCAGAATTTTTAGAATACTCCATTTGCTTCGCAATAACAATTACGGCTATTAGCAATATTTGCGAAATAGCAAACTGCACGATGATGAGCCCGCGACGTGTGTTTAATCCTCCGGCAGACTTTTGTATTCCCTTATTTTTCAAAGCCTGTATTGGCCGAAACCCGGATAAAACGATACCCGGATAGGCTCCGGCAAAGAAGGTAACTACTGCACCAAGCAAGGGAATGAAAAGCAATAAACGCCAGTCTGAAAATAACCGGATGGCCATTTGCGAATTGAACCAATCGTTTAAAACAGGCAATACTAAAAAGGACAAACAAATAGCGATAACTAAAGACACGCCGGTTATCAGTCCTGTTTCAGCAATAAATTGCCAGAATAGCTGGCTCTTTTTTCCACCCAAGACTTTACGTACGCCAATTTCTTTTGACCGGCTCATGGCCTGCGCAGTAGCCAGGTTAATGAAATTAACACATGCTGAAATGATGAGAAAGAGGGCGATAAACGATAATATCCACAGATTTTTTTTATCCATAACGCCACTATACCGTGAATCAAAATGTATATCAGCTAATGGCTGCAATTTATAATGATGCACATTTTTATTTTCAGGGCGAAACTTTTTGACGTAACCCCCAAGCACTGATTCCACATGGCCGGGATACACATTCGGACGGAGCAGTACATAACAATTCATAGAGCCTTGAATGCCACTCCACCCATCAATATCGCTTGCAAGCCATTCGTTGTATTGTTTTAATGTACTGTAGGAAACATAAATATTGCAATCCTGGTCGCTATTATTCGGAAGGTCTTTTAAAACTCCGGTAATTTTCAGGTCAATCTTGTTGTCCATTCGAATGGTTTTGTTGACCGGATCTTCCGTACCAAAATATTTTTCGGCAAGCGATTTAGTAATGATGGCTGTGTTGGGTTCGGTTAGGACTGTAGCCTTGTTTCCACTCAATAAAGGAAAATTAAAAATCTGGAAATATTCGGCTTCCGCAAAAGCTACACCTTTACTTTCCCGGAATTTTTTAGGTTTCGTTTTATCTTGAAAACTTATAAGTATGTCATCAAACGTTGCGATGCGTGCTACCTTCTCTGCGTAATCATAATCGTTGCGAAAGGCTTTGCCCAGCGGCGAAGGAACACCTGCAGTATAAGAAATATTATCGCGGTGCTGCTCGGTTACTATACGGTAGATCCGATCAGCATTTGCATGCCCACTGTTAAAACTTAAGTGAAATTTTACCAGGCTAAAAATAAGAATGGCACAAGCAATGCTCAGTGCCAATCCCATTACATTTATTACCGTATACGCTTTGTTGCGTCTAAGTTTACGGAACGCAATTTTCAAATAATTTTTGACCATAGTACATTTTTACCGGCGCTCTATATCTTCCCGTTAGAACGACCTCGCCAGAATTACTGAATACTCAACCTAATCTATTTTTGCAATCTGCATTTCGCCAACGTGCAAACCTTTATTTATTACTGCGCTTCCTTTGTATTCAAGTTTGGCTTCTCCAAAAGCGGTTATTTTAATTTCATTAGTGGTGTTCACGTGGAAATCAGATTCACCATAGGCTGTAATCTTTGTAGTATTGCTCTCTACATCAAAGCTGTTAATTTCGCTTTCTCCATAAGATGTATATTTTTGATGATCTATCCATCCTGATTTTATATCTAAAACACTTTCGCCATATAGCGTTGTATGCAGTTCCCCTAAATTTACTTCGGTCAGGATCACGTGAGACTCTCCGTAAATTTTTAGCCTGAATTTATCTCCCGTTAAAGGGCTTTTGCAAACCTGTGTTTCTTCGCCGCGTACAGAAAGATCATTCATCGTTTTGTAAGTAACAGTTGCGGTTACAACAGTTCCATTATAGATTGAATGTTTTTCCTTATATCCATTGTCATATGTTTTTTTACTTTTAGTGATCTCCTTAGCGCCATCCAGGTAAATGCGCAACGTCTTGCCATTTACTTCAATATTTATTTTATCGTTGCTAACCGTACTGTGTTCAACGGTTACACTTTCTTCATTTCCTTGTACAAAGTTGACCTCAATGTATGGGCTTATTATTACTTTATCGAAATGATTAACTGCAGTTGTCGTCTGCGCAGATGCAGCTTTTAAAATAAAAATTGCAAGTATTGTTATATAACATTTTAATTTTTGCATGGTATTTTTTTAGTTTTAAATTTTAAATAATATAATAGTTTTACTCCGTACGCAATGATTTCACAGGATTTGCAACCGCTGCTCCGATAGCGCGGAAACTTACCGTAAGTAAGGCTATAGACAGTGCAATAATTCCCGCCAGGGCAAATACCCACCAGCTTATTGTAATGCGATAAGCAAAGTCTTCCAGCCAGCCATTCATAAAATACCAGGCAAATGGAGTCGCGATTATTATCGAGATTATAACAAGCTTTGCAAAATCTTTGGACAGCAAACTTACGATGCCGCCTACACTGGCTCCCAAAACTTTCCTGATGCCGATTTCTTTTATTTTTCTTTCTACAATAAAAATGGATAAGCCAAATAAACCCAGGCAACCAATAAGAAGTGATAATCCTGCGAAGGCATAAAATATTCCCTGCATCTTTTGTTCACTTCCATATTGTTTGCTGATGTTATCGTCTACAAATTCATATTGCAAAGGCACGCCTGGCACCGCTGCTTTCCATATTTTCTTAAGATGATCAACGGCAGAACTAATGTTTGCTGCATCAATTTTTAAGGAAAGCTGGCTTCCATGTGTTGAGTAATTTATTTTTAAAGCTTCAACGGGTTTATGTAAGTTTTCAAAATTAAAATCTTTCAAAACGCCAATTACATATTGAGCGTCTTTTCCCTTTCCAAACTTTTTACCAATAGCATTCTCAGGCTTTTGCCAACCGAATGTTTTAACCGCAGCTTCATTGACGAGAACAGCCTGGATAGTGTCAGTAGGAATATCTTTTGAAAAAAAACGGCCGGCAGCAAGGCTCAAATTATAGGTATTGAAATAAGCGGTATCTACCGCCATTCCATAAAGGCTTGTAGATATTTCATCTCCTTTTAAATTTTCCGTTGTTGTCCATCCGTTACCAAGGCCACCAACAACATTACCATCGTGTGCACTCACGTTGAGAATATATGGGCTTGCCAGTAATTCATTTCGGATGGAAGCGTACTGTTTTTTTACTGATTCATCTCCCTGGAATTGTACATTTAATACCGCATTCCCATTGAAGCCAAGTGACTTATTTTTTATGAAATCCATTTGGCGATTGATAATAAAAATTGCTGCAATTAACGCGATGGTTATCGAAAACTGGAACACTACCAGTGTCTTTCTTATGATGTTTCCTTTTTTGCTTTGCGTAAAACTTCCTTTTAAAGTAGTTGCCGGGTTAAAGGACGATAAGATTGCTGAAGGATATATTCCTGCAATCGCGGAGATAACGACAACAAAACCGATAATCAGAAAAATATTAGTAACCGTGAAATCGAATGTATAGTCCGCGCCGATCCATGCCGAAAAAACTGGCAATATTAGCTTAAGTAAAATGATGCCCGCGAGGACTGAGAAGGTACACAGTATAAATGTTTCTAAAAAAAACTGGTATATAAGTTGGGATGTTGTTGCCCCGGTTACTTTTCGTACAGAAGTTTCCTTTGCCCTGCGCACTGCGCCTGCTGTGGTGAGGTTGATGTAATTAATACATGCAAGCAGTAAAACAATGATACCAAGTATTGAAAATATTTTCACTCTCGAGATACTGCCATTGTTAACTGAATCATATCTCAATTGTGATTTTAAATGAATGTCGCGCAAAGGCTGAAGAAAATATTTATAGGACATTTTATTTTCTTTCCATTCCTTCTCTGAAAATTTCGCGGCAACAACATTTATTTGTTGTTCTGCTTCTTTCCATTTCGCGGCGTCAGTGATTTGAATATAAGTAAGTGGCCATCCACCAACCCACTGGTTATTGAAATCAAACTTATATTTCTCTATTAACTGTTGCCGGAGAAACGAAGAAGGGAAAATACAGGAGTATTGGATATGTGAATTGACCGGTGCATTTTCCACAACACCTGATACAGTCATAGGGTACTCATCATCCACTAAGATTGTTTTCCCTATAGGGTCGCTTTTTCCGAAATATTTTACTGCCATATCCTCTGAAAGAACAACCTGTGAAGGCGACTGTAATACCTGCGCCGGATTTCCTTTAATTAATTTAAATCCAAAAAAATTAAAGAAGTTGCTGTCAACAGTTATTGCCTCTTCTTCGAAGAATTGCTTGTCTGCATATTTTATTTTGTTGCTTCCATTGAAAACGCGGCAGGCGGATTTTACAATCGGCAATTCATTGGGCAGTTGCGCTCCAAATGCGGGACCGGAAGGAGCCTGTGAAAAGGATTCGCTTTCACTTTTAAAAGTATTTGACAAACGAAATATCTGTTTGCCATTTGGATGAAAATTATCGAAGCTTAATTCTCTCTGTAACCAAATGCCAATAATTAGGCATACCAATACACTTATAGAAAGCCCTGTGATATTTAATATAGTGAAGACTTTATTTTTGGCAAGATTGCGCCAGGCAGTTTTGAAATAATTCCTAAACATTATTGGCAGTATTTGATTTCTAATTAAACTCGAGGTTTATGTGGCCACTTCCTGCATGCACAGTCACGGGAACACCGCCTCCGTTAAGTTCGCCATTCACCTCATCTTTCTCCAGGCTCCCTTTAAAGTTTTCCATTGTACCTGTTGAGATTTTCATGGCACTTAATTTCAAATCAACTGCTGCACTTTTAGGAAGTTGTAAATTCACCCTGCCCGCAGAATTATTTATAGAAATAAATTTTCCAAGGCTGTTCATTGACACGTCAATGTTTCCTCCGCTGGTGGAAGTTTTAAGAGAACAACTCAGGCCCTGAAGCGAAACATTTCCGCCGCTGGTTTGCGCAGATAAATCTCCGTCAATAGCTTCACCTTTTATATTTCCCCCACTTGTTCCTACTTTAATATTGCCCTTTAGGCCATCTATTCTTATAGAGCCACCTGAAGTAGACATGTTGATATCGCCGGAAGAATTTGCCGCATCAATATTACCGCCGCTCGTTGTGAGATCAAGATCGTCTTTGGAACTCCTCAGGTAAATATTACCGCCTGAAGTTCTTCCTTTTGTTTTGCCTTCCAGGTCATTCAATACCAAATTACCGCCGCTGGTTGAAAAATCTTTTTTCCCCGTAAGGCCTGTTAGTTCAATGTTTCCACCGCTCGTTTGCAGATCTGCGTCGGCGCTTTTAGATACATATATTTTGAAAGAAAAACTCAGCGCTTTTTTCCAATCTGTTATCCTGTGTTTTGCCTTAGCCGTAGCAGTCAGCTTGTTATTACTCACGGAAACCGTTAAATCATAATCATTATCTATCCTGCTTTTTATTTCATCATCCGGGAGGGACTTCTTCCAGTTATTATTTTGGTTTACAAATACTTCGACACGTGACTCTGAAGGATTTACTGCAGTTACGGTGATATTACCTCCCGAAGTTTCCGAAACAACGCTGTTAATCGATTCCCCGGAAAATGATTTGGTCAGGTAAGCCTTATCCGATTTGTTTTGTGCATGTGCAGCCAGGCAAATTGCCGGCAATAGTAGCAAAAGAAAATACTTTTTCATTATGTAATTTTTAAATTTAGAGTGATTGTTGTTCTGTTATTCACGGCATAAAAGACCGCTGCGCAAATGGTTTCAACCATCGTACCAATGGCATATCGTGTTGATACACAATACGGGTAACGATAATTATTCATTAGGGACTGTTCGATTACGAACACCTGTACCAAAAAAGCGGACAGTAGTACACAGGCAATGTATTGAGTGCATTGCAAAGGAAATAAATATTTTCCTGGCGAAGATTTATCTATCTCAAGAGAGGTGATTTTATTTCTTTGGGAAAGTGGAAACCGTTTGACGAAACGTAATGTTCAATACCTTCCAAAACACCTTTCGACAAAAGGCTATTAGAGAAGTAGATGGATTTACTTTTTTTAAGTTCTTCAAGTTCCGGGCTATAGTTCGCAACTACAATGCCTCTTGTTTTTCCTTTGAGCATATCTTTATCATTTCCACTATTACCTGCGGTAATAAAATTTTCCAGCGGCAACTTCCACTTATAACTCAGGTAGCGGACAGCACTGCCTTTGCTGGCGCGAAACGGCAAGAAGTCGAGGTATTTATTTTCCGTGAGAAGGACTTTTGCCCTTAGTTTTTTGTCATCAAGAAATTTATGCAGGTTGGCAATATTATCTTCACTGAAAGTATCATCCACATAGTAGCTCAGCTTAAACCGCCATTGCGCATTTTTTTCCTGCAAATGAATACCGGGAAATTTGGATAAAGCATTTTGCAATTCATCTCTTTTCCATTGGTAATCTATATGTCTTTCATATCCATTATCAGGAATAAGTTTTTCTGTATAGTAAATTTCTGAACCGGCAGAACATATAAGTACATCGGGGTTGGGAAGATCATATTTTGAAAAAGCCTCTTCAGTTATTTCCCTGTTTCTGCCGCTGGCAACACCAAAAACCACTTGTTCATCATGAGCCCCAATCCATTGCTTTAACTCATCCAATCCATCTGATTTATCGCCATCTACCAGGGTTCCATCAAGATCTGAAATAATAAACAATCCTGCCTTAGCAAGCTTTTTTCCATAAGCTGTTTTATGTTTAAAGGCAAGAGCCGCGGTATCTTTTCTTTTGAAAAGATTATCAACTAATTCTACATATTTAGCGGCGTGGGCCGTCCACGAGTACAGTTCGTTGGCAGCCTTTATTCCGTTAGAAGAATATTTTTCCCATAACACCTGGTCTGCAATAATTTTCTTCAGCGCCTCCGCAATAGCGGCCGGGTCTTCTACGTCCACGAGCAGTCCATTGTCACAATGTTTCAATATTTCTTTCGGTCCACCCGTAGGAGAAGCAACAACGGGCAGGCCACAGGCTGCAGCTTCCACAATAGTTAATCCAAAATTTTCCCCGGGAGTTGCATTTACAAACACTCCTTTTTTGCGGGCAGCAACGCGATAAATTTCCGGCACTTCCAGTTTAGGGTCGTTCTTTTTTGGGATAGCCATCTTTCCATACAGATCGTATTTGTCGAGTAACAATAAGAGATTGGTGAGAATATCCTGCTCGTCAGGAGGCATCTTGGTGATGTCTTTTCTTACGCCGGCAAATATGGCAAGATTGGCCATCGCCTGCAATTCCTTATCCTGGCCAAAGGATTGTATAATCCGTTCAAAATTTTTTCTTTTATCTGCACGCCCGATCGAAAGAATCAACGGCTTCGCAGGGTTGAACAGAAAACGTTCGATGTCAGAATTTACCCGGTACAGCGCCTGTTCCTGCTCAATGGTCATTTTGAAGGAAGGCATATCAAGACGGTAAAAAGGATAGAATAGTTCAGTGTTCACACCCGGCGGAATTACCTTGAACCTGCCTTTATCTTTATTCTCATATAACCCATACTGGGTTTCTATTTCATGTTGGGTACTTACTATAATTAAATCAGCGGTCTGCAGTAAGTCTTCTTCTACTGCAATGCGCTTATCCATGTTGAATTTTTCATTGATTCTTTCCGGTGTAAGCCCTTCCTGCAGTAAAATATTTTTCTTGTTGCGGCCCAGTGAATGTGCTGTTGCGATAAAAGGTATACCGAACATTTCGCTAATCTGCGAGGCAATGTAGTTGCCATCGGCATAATGGCCGTGAACCACATCAGGAAAATCGTCCTCCTTCTCTACAAAACGTATGGTTTTATCAATAAACTCGTCGAGATAATCCCACAACGATTCTTTCGGGCGGTAAGAATTGCCACCGCATGAAATCCTTACTATGCGGGCTTTTTCATTGACCGTTTCTGATTTCTTTTTCGTAAGAAGACGATACTCGCTTATCAACGATTCTGCGGGTAAAGAGATCCACCTTTCGCACACCGGGATGTTGGGAAAGATTTTCTAAAAGCTCGAGTACATATTTAACCTGGCCGCCGGTATCTTTATCTCTGCCAATCTCTGCATCTGCAAATCGTATAAGGCCATGGGGGCTGAACAATTGTATATAATATCCGTTCATTATATCTTATTCACTTTATCTGATATTTGTAAAATTAACTAAATCAAAAATAATAAGGCCTACTGCATGGTAGCAAATCAAATATTTTATAGTTGTTCTCCAGATAAAACAACGTTAACTCATTCAGTCAAATTAGTTTACGTGAAGGGATTTTGTATTTTTAATTAAAACGAGTAAATAGAATATGTATTCAGGATCAGGATTCAGTGATTGGGAAATTGGAGATATAACCGTTATCCTTCACGATGGAATTTTTCATTTGTTTCATCTTATTATTCCAAACCACGATTATATCGCTCACGCAGTGTCAGCGGATGGTATTTCATGGAAAAGAGTAAACAACGCTTTATTTGTGGGAGACCCCGGAGAATGGGATGATGACATGCTGTGGACGATGCACGTAGTAGAAGCAGGAGACAAATTTGAAATGTATTACACCGGCCTGCAGCGAAGAGACCGCGGAGTTATTTCCAGGATCGGATTGGCGGAATCACCTGATCTTATTAAATGGGAAAAGAACCGGAAAAATATTTTTCCGATAGCGCCCAGGGGCGTTTATTATGAAGCGGCGGACTCCAACCCCAGAAAATGGCTGAGTTTCCGCGACCCTTTCAGGTTTGAGCATAACGGCGAAGCTTACTTGCTCGTGTGTGCCCGCGGCATTTCCGGCCCTGTGTCCCGCAGGGGATGTGTAGGTCTCGTGAAGATCACGCATGATGTTGTCGAGTTGATGCCACCTTTACTATACCCAATGGTATATGATGATATTGAATGCCCCTGCGTATTTAAGTTGAAAGAACGCTTTTATTTACTGGGTTCCATAAGGGAAGATATAAAAGTTCGCTATTGGTTCTCGCCTGATTTTTTTGGGGAATATCATTCTTTTCACGCTGACGTGCTGTTGCCGCAGGGAAATTACGCTGCCCGCACTGTACAGGATGGCGATCACTTACTGGTCTATAATTTTTTCTATGCTTATGGAAAGATTGATGCGTTGCGTGTATTGCCTCCTCCCAAAGAATTGGATGCTGATGATAAAGGAAGGCTAAGGCTGAGGAGCTATTATCGCTGGGAACTAATGGCTATACAAACATTGCGGCAACCTGAGTTTGGGAAAGTGGAGCATTTACTTTCCAATCCCACTGCTACTTCTGATATAGCCCTGGATAAATGGACATGCGGATCAAGGAGCGGGTACGAAATATTTTGTTTCCAAAAACCTTCCGCCGGTTTTATATGGGAAGGGCTACTAACGGTGGAGGGCATGGGTAAACTGGGATTGGTGAGCGATATTGATCATGAAGGCAACGGCTACTATATTTCGTTTGATGTATCCAATGGACTTTTACAAATAAGAGCGTGGGGCTTCAATCCGTTAAACAACCGCCAGAATTTTATTTTTACCGATATCCAGTCAGGTGTATTTAACATCAATGGAATAAAATCTTTTCATTTCAGGCTTATCCGTTATGGTAACTATATCGAGCTCTCCATTGACGGCGAAGTAAAGCTTACCCTAATGGATTATACTTTTTCCGGAACGGGTATAGGCCTGTATTCCTCGTCTTCCGTAATTTCTTTGCAAAATTCAACAGTGAAGATTTTACCGCATCCTAAAGATGAATATGCCAGCCAGGAAGAGGCAGGGAAATTAGGGGCGTGAGGATAATTTCCCGTTCATCACTAAGACAAATTTTACATAACATTTATTCTTTCTGCGATGAAATTGATTATTCATTGACGAAAAATTTTAGAGGCCTCCAAAAATCATTTTGAAAAAAGCTGCACCAATCCATACACACCTATGGTAACTATTGACAGCACACTGATTAAAAAAGCCGAATTATATAAAATACCGGAAGTGAGAAACTTCGCTCTTTTATTACGAAACTGTATTGCCGCATACACCACCAGGAAAAGCATGAACGATCCCAACAATTCCGCCGGAGAGAATCATAAAAACCGGCAGGCTGATAAACAAGTACATGACTACCCAAATGATTGGAATAATCCATGCAAGGCGGCTCACAATTTTTTTACGTCTTTCAACATCAAAAAAATTGATCCAGCCCATTTGACCAAATATATCAGGGAACATTCTTGTCCATGCCGCGAGTGATGCAAATACGCTGGAAAATAAAACGAAAAATGCACCTATAAGATAAAGTGTTTTAACGCCGGGGCCAAGTGATTTTGTGTAAATAAGGGCCAGCGTTTCTATCACCGCATTTCCTTCGGGAATAACATTTCTCCCATGCAGTACAGCAGCGCCTAATAAAAAAAATGCAGCCGTTACCAATGTATAAATAATCATTGCCAGCAAGGCATCCATGTACATTACACTTATCCAGCCGCGTGCCCTTTTTTTCCATTCCTCACCATCGGTGCGCGGACCGGTATATGCAGCATATCCCTTTTCAATACACCAGTAATTGTAAGCAATAATTTCATCGGCGCCCACACCTGTAATACCAAAGGCGCCAAAAGCAACTGCAACAATTGCGGGAGGAAATTTAAATTTTAATCCCTCGAAAATATCAGGCCATGAAAAACTAAATTCCGTATAACGAAGAACAAACAACGCGGTGATAGTTGATACAGTGAAGATTGCTATCATGACCAGTGATACTTTTTCGATTATTTTATAATACCCTTTATATATCATGGAGGAAGCGAGTAACGCTATCACAAAAGCCCATACATAAATAGGAAGCAAAGGAAAAAGCATATACAAAACAATCGCAGCACTGCCGAGTATGCCACCTATTTGTATGATCTTAAGTGATATCAAAATAAAAACCGACCACACCACCCAGTTTCCTTTGCCGGAGCGGGACGGGTGCAAATTATTAAACGAATGCATGGCCGTTTTGCCGGTCAATATCGCCTGCTTTCCAAACTCAAGTTGCACAGCCACTTTCACGAGGCAACTTACAATGATGATCCAAAAAGCAATGAAACCTGCCCGTGCTCCCAACGTGGTTGTAGCTATCAACTCTCCCGACCCCACGATGGATGCAGATAGTATAAATCCCGGACCGAGAAATTTTAATTTTTGCCAAAAAGAAGTTGGCGGCTCCTTAATGGTTCGTTCTGTTATTACATAATTATCAGTGAGCATAAGCAGTATGGATACACTTTTAAAAAATAATTTGACTGACAAACATTTTTGTTTCTTCAAACTCGGGTCCGGTCAGCCAATGATTAGCTGATAAGATAAACTCAATATGTGGGTGTGGATTTTTGATTGATACCGAAAGGCCAGAGGCTAAGATAGTGCTTTAGCAGGGAACGCTTTCAATCTTGAGAATTCCGTTTGATATTTTTAAAACTAAACTGAAGTTTATTTAAGATCGGCACCAAAGGCCAGCCCGGTTCAAGCCTATTCTTATTTATCCGTAATTTATAAACTACGGGCGGCCTATCTTTTATTAATTGAGACATTACGAATAGCCGGAGGATTAGAATAACATCACTTTCCGGAGTGATTCGAAAGAACGGCCATTCGCTAACTTATCAGCATATTTCGCAGGCCGTACGTTATCAGTCCGCCAATGGTCCTTACTGAAGCCTTGTCTTTCATTTTTTGTCGAATGGTTTCAACGGTTCTGTGGCTGAGGAATATAAGTTTAGAAATTTCTTTCGAAGTTTTATCTTCTGCTAATAATTGCATAATCTTAATTTCTTTCTCGTCAAACTTAACCGGAATAAATCCACCATAAGAAGTCTTGCTACTCTTGTTTTGCCTCAAATTCCTTATTAAAGAAATATTAACTATAGGATTAAAGTAATAATCATCATTCACACAGCTTACAATCGCTTCGTATATTTCTGATGGAGGAGTCGTTTTAGTAAGGTAAGCATTAGCTCCCAATTCCACCACTTTGCTAACCGTTCGTTCATCGTCAAACGAGGACAACACAATAATCTTAAGATCATCATTTTCTTTTCTAATCATCTTAAGTACCTCCATCCCGGTTACTTCCGGCATGCTGATATCCATAACCAGTACATCCGGCATTTCTGTGGCGATCTTACTCATTAAATCCCGGCCATCTTTTGCTTCCCAAATTATTTCTAAATTTTCTTTGTCTGCCAGCGCTATCTTGATTCCATTTCTAAAAATATTGTGGTCGTCGGCAATGGCAACTTTAATCTGTTTATTTAACATAGCTTTTTTTTAATTTTCCATCGTATTAATCGGTTAATAAATGTCCTTCAATCGCAAGACCCGGTATTGAATAAACCACATCCATATTTATTTGATTTCCGCCGGGCCTGACAATCTCTAATTGATAAACACCATAAACGGATAGTCTGTGGGGGGGGTAGTATAAAAGGCAAAATCCGGCCAGTATATTAAAACACCATTTTAATCATTCAGAACCCTATCGCTATGGTCAAATAATAAACTTTTGATGCAAGTGGAGAAACAATAGCAATGCTCTTATTACGATTAGCATACCTGAGGTTCTGTACCAGGCTATGTAATTTTTTTATTATAGTATTAACTGGCCTTCAGGATAGTTTTTCAGGGGTAGGGGGTAACTTTTGTTTCTAGTTACATGATGGGCTTATAGAGACAATAGCCATGCCAACTACCGGATTAAATTTTGGAAAACTGTTATTGGGCTAAAATACTATAGCGATAACAAACAATATCTCATGCACTACGAAATATGTCCGCATTTTCCGTTGCAGGCAATTGTAATTGAATGAGGCTACGTTGTGTAGCCAGGATTACATTATGACTCTATCATTAATATGATTCTGGGTGTAAGATTCGAACAATCTGTCATTTAATAGCCGTACTGTTTAACTCTATTTAAGAATAAACATCTTGCAAATGGTGATTCTATTTCCGAATTATCAGGGAAGTTGAACCTGCATACATCAACCATAAGAAGTCACAAGGCAAGGATCTTTGAAAAATTGCGGTGCCATAATATTATTGAGCTTAGTACCCAACAAAAGTTCATGCTATTATTTTTACGTCATAAGATTGCCTTCCTATTTATTACAAGACATACTTTCATTTCCTTGTAGCGATTAGTTTGTATACCAGTTTGATATTTAGCCACAGTATCTACAATAGATATCTACAAGCGACTCATTCAATTATTACAAACGGAGATTTATAGGAAGTTTACTTTTGCAACAGACATCATTAATATCCTAAATCTTAAATGATACAAATCCAAATATTAGATTCCTGATATCCTATCCAAAACAAAGCTAACCGCTTATAACCCCTGAAAACAAAAAGAGTGATGGCAAATGCCGTCATTTTTTTGTTTTATAGAAAATAAACTACTGGCTCTTCATTGCAACAAAATCCATTGCTAAGCTGATAGGCGATAAAAATTGCAGGTGTATTCATTTGACAACGGTATCGTTACGGGCTTAACGCTAACCGTTAGTACCCGCTTTGCCTTTAGGAAATTCTTTGCTTACCTCCTGATAGCTAAGGACTCTAATAACCAGGTTGAATAAAATATCTACTCGTCCGGCAAATATCGCTTACCTTTTGAAAGGATTCATATAAAGTATTTCTTTTTTCTAATAACTTCCACGCAAACTCTCTAAAAATCCAAAACCAGATGGTATTTTTTCTTTACAAAAGTCTAAAAGATAAATACTATTATTTTTAAAAATTACTCTTCACTACTAGCGAATTCTACCCGCCGATAAATGAATTTTCTTGAACTCGATCAGGCAGAAAAAAGGGGCAGTGAAATTGATTTTGTTTTAAGTTGGCGTGGTGCATTTATTTTAAAACAATAATATTTTGAAGCAGCAAGAAACAGATAAAATAAAAAAGCCTGAAAAGGTAGTCGTCTCCCGCAAAGAACTGAACATTCAAAATGACGGCAAACAAAAGTGTGAGGAAGAGTTGAATATTGTCAATAAGCAACTGGACTTTGAATATGATGAAAAAGAAAAGCAGGAAGCCGAAATTATAGTGGCTAATAACGAAGTTGCTTTTCAGAAAGAAGAGAAAGAAAAGCGGGAGGCCGAATTAAATATCGCCAACAAAGAATTGGCTTTCCGGAAAGAAGAGGAAAAAAAACGGGATGCCGAGTTATCCACTGCCAATTACGCCAGGAGTTTAATAGAGGCAAGTTTGGATCCCCTAGTTACCATTAGTGCCGAAGGAAAGATAACAGATGTAAATAAAGCGTTGATAAAAGTAACGGGTGTGTCCCGCAAAAAACTGATCGACACCAATTTCTCAAATTATTTTACAGAACCCGAAAAAGCTCATGAAGGATACCGGCAGGTTTTTGAAAAAGGCTTTGTTTCCGGCTATCCGCTAACCATAAAACATAAAAACGGCCGTTTAACAGATGTTCTGTACAATGCTTCTGTGTATAAAGACAACAAGGGGAATGTACTTGGAGTTTTTGCTGCAGCCCGCGATGTTACAGAACAAAAATGGGCCATTGATTTAAGAATTGCCAACAAAGAACTGGCCTTTCAAAATGGAGAGAAAGAAAACCGTGCAGCAGAGTTAGTTATTGCTAACGAAGAACTGGCATTTCAAAACTACGAGAAAGGAAACCGTGCAGCAGAGTTAGCCATTGCAAACAAAGAACTTATTTTTCAAAATGAAGAGAAAGAAAAACGGGCGGCAGAGTTAGTTATAGCTAATGAAGAATTGGCTTTTCAAAACAGGGAGAAGGAAAATCGTGCAGCGGAGTTAGCTATTGCTAACAAAGAACTATCCTTTCAAAATGAAGAGAAAGAAAAACGTGCAGCAGAGTTAGTCATTGCTAACAAAGAACTGGTATTTCAAAATGGAGAGAAAGAAAAACGGGCGGTCGAGTTAGTTATAGCTAATGAAGAACTGGCCTTTCAAAACGAGGAGAAAGAGAAGCGTGCGGCAGAGTTAATTATGGCAAACGGGGAACTGAACAAAGCGGAAAGAGTCATCAAAAAACTAAATATGGGCCTGGAAAGAAAAGTAATGGAACGTACAGCAGAACTGGAATCTGCGAATAAAGAACTAGAATCCTTCAGTTATTCCGTTTCACACGATTTGCGGGCACCCCTACGTGCGGTTAATGGCTATGCTCAAATCCTTAACGAAGATTATGGAGCTCAATTAGAGCCCGAAGCAAGCCGGATAACAAATAATATCATGACCAATGCGAAAAAAATGGGACAATTAATTGACGATCTCCTTACTTTCTCAAGGCTTGGGCGAAAAAAGTTGGTGAAGAGGATTATCCTGATGCAGGATATGGTATCAAATCTCTGCGATGAGATAAAAGACAAAGAGAGTAACGGCAATATTCAATTTCGGATAACTGAATTGAAGCCTGCTAAAGGCAATATCACTGCGATAGAACAGGTATGGGTAAACTTAATTTCAAATGCAGTAAAATACTCCGGAGGAAAAGAAAAACCAATTATTGAAATAGGTTCCGAAATAAAGGGAGACGAAATTATCTATCATATAAAAGATAACGGGGCCGGATTCGATATGCATTATGCAGACAAACTGTTTGGCGTATTTCAGCGCCTGCATTCTGATGAAGAATTTGAAGGCACAGGTGTAGGGCTGGCAATAGTGAAGCGGCTGATAGGCAGGCATGGAGGACGGGTGTGGGCAGAAGCCAAAGTAGATGAAGGGGCAACATTTTATTTCACCTTACATAAATAATACCATTGAAAAGCAAAATCAATATACTCCTGATAGAAGACAATGAATACGATGCTGACATGACGATCCGGACATTGAAAAAAAATGATTTAGCCGGCAATCTCCTGCATCTTAAAAACGGAGCCGAAGCATTGGATTTTCTTTTTGCAAAAGGAGCCTATTCAAAAAGACAGATAGAGAATACACCGAAGGTTATCCTGCTCGATTTGAAAATGCCAAAAGTAAGCGGCACAGAAGTTCTTCGCAGTATAAAATCAGATGAAAGGACCAAAAAAATTCCGGTGGTAGTACTTACCTCCTCTAAAGAAGACGCTGATTTAAATGACTGCTATAGTTTGGGGGCAAACAGTTACGTGGTCAAACCCGTTGACTTCAGCAAATTCCAGGAAGCAATTACCAACCTGGGAATATTCTGGCTAAATGTAAACCTGTCGCTTCAATAAATAATAATGAACACACAAACCAGGATATTAATAGTAGAGCATGACACGAATGACATTGAGTTAATGCAACACGAATTAAAAAAAGGCGGGATCCGTTACCTGGCAGAAATTGTTCAAACCGAATCGGAATATCGTAATGCATTAAAAAACTTTGTTCCCGATATCATCTTATCCGATTATAAATTACCCGCATTTCACGGACTTGTTGCTTTTGAGATAAGAGAGAAAATATCGCCCCTCACGCCAATTATTATTGTTTCGGGAACCATTGGCGAAGAAAATTCGATTGAGCTTATTAGAAACGGGTTGACTGATTTTGTGCTGAAAGACAAATTGTACAGCTTAACCACTAAGGTTCAACGGGCATTAAAAGAAGCGAAAGCGAACCGGCAAAAAATTAAACTGGATGAGGAACTTGCATTGGAACACCGGGAAAAGGCAAAACGGTTAGAGGATTTAATCATTATTAACAAAGAACTTACAGAGGGTAAAGCAGCTTTAAAAGAGAAAGAATTTTTCCTTAGAGAATCACAAAGAGTCGGGCAGATAGGTTCCTATAATACCAATTTTGTAACAGGGTATTGGCAATCTTCAGAAACACTTGACAGCATATTCGGTATCGATAACAACTATGTCAGGAGTATAGCCGGCTGGGTGAAGATTGTACATCCGGACGATCAAAATGCAATGGATGAGTATCTTCGTTTAGAAGTAATAGGTAAACAAAAATCATTTGACAGGGAATACAGAATTGTAAAAATTAACGATAAGCAAACCAGGTGGGTTCACGGGCTTGGTGAAGTAAAATTTGATGAAACCGGCAATATCGTAGATATGATCGGAACGATCCAGGACATCACCGACCGCAAAAATTCAGAAGAAAAGACAGGAAAAACTACAACTCAACTTTCTATTGCAGCCGAGATCGCTAAATTAGGTTATTGGGAACTTGATTTAACGAAAGGGCTCTTTACTTTCACAGACCAGTTTTATGCAATTTTTAAATCCACCGCTGAAAAAGTGGGTGGCTATACTATGACACCTGACCATTATAGTGAGCTTTTTGTTTATCCGGATGACAGAGCTATTGTGGGTCGAGGAGATTGCAAAAGCCTTGCAATCAGACGATAAAAATCATAATTATAAGATAGGGCATCGAATCATATATGCAACCGGTGAAACGGGCTATATATCAGTTAATTTATTTCTTGTTAAGGATGATAAAGGCCGTACTATCAAAACCTTTGGCGTAAATCAGGACGTTACAGAACTTAAAAAAGCCGAAATACAAAAAGAATTTGACAGCAATAACCTCAAAGCTTTAATAAATAACACCAATGACCTGATGTGGAGTGTGGACCGGGATTTCAAATTAATTACCTGCAACGTGGCGTTTCAAAAGACAGTTATGTTAATGTCGGGCAAAACAATAAAAAGTGGAAACGATATACTGGGGAGCGGGTTCAGCGAAGGACAATCGGATCGCTTTCAAAAGTATTATGAACGAGCGTTTTTAGGAGAAAGCTTTACGGAAACTGAATATACAGATAACCCGTTTGATTTCTGGGCAGAAATTTCTTTTTATCCTATCTATAATAAGGAAGCAATCGTCGGAACCGCGTGTTTCTCAAGGGATATTACTGAACGAAAAAAAAATGAAAAAACACTGGAAGAAAAGGATCAGCAACTTCTTTCCATTTACAATACTGCTGCTGATATTATTTTTGTGCTGGAAGTTGAAGAAAATGAACGGTATAGATTTTCTTCTGTTAATAATTCATTCGTAACCACCACAGGAATTCCTTCGGAAATGGTGCTGGATAAATATGTGCATGAAATTGTTCCACAACCTTCACTAAACTTTGCTTTAGCAAAATATAAAGAAGCGATCAAGGAGAAAAAAATTATTCGATGGGAAGAAACCTCGCAGTATCCAACAGGAACGCTTACAGGTGAAGTGAGCGTGGCACCGGTTTTTGATAGTGCAGGAAATTGCATCCGCCTGGTTGGGGGAGTGCATGATATTACTGAGAGAAAAAAAACAGAGGAAACGCTGAAACAAAGTGAAAATCGTTTTCGTGAATTCTTTGAAAACGCCCCCGAAGCCATTGTTGTACTCGACCTGGTGACATTAAAATTTATAAAAACAAATAAGAATGCTTCCAAAATTTTCAAGTTTTCAGAAGAAGAATTACGTGAAATGGGACCGGCTGATATCAGCCCCGGGTTTCAGCCTGACGGTAGCTCATCAGCAGAAAAAGCGAAAGAATATATTGGAAAAGCAATAAAGGGAGAAAGAACAACATTTGAATGGGTGCATTGCGATGCCGACAAAAAGGAAATAATGTGTGAAGTGCACCTCGCCCTACTCCCTGGTGCCGGTAGTCCCCAAATTTATGCAGGCATTGTTGATATTACTGAAAGAAATGAGTCAAGAAAAATGCTCGAGCAACAATTCAGGGAACTTGCCGCTTCCAACACCGAGCTGGAACAATTTGCCTATGTAACCAGTCACGACCTTCAGGAACCCCTGCGAATGGTGAGCAGTTTTTTACAATTATTGGAGAAAAAATATAAAGGACAGCTTGATGATACTGCAGAGCAATATATCAACTTTGCAGTAGATGGCGCCAGCCGAATGAAAGCTCTTATTCAAGCCCTTTTAATGTATTCAAGGGTTGGCAATAAAAAAGAAGATTTTGTCAGCGTTGATCTAAACGAAGTAGTGCAGTATTCGATTAAACTAATTGAAGAAGATATAAGGAAAAGCCATGCCGTAATAAGCGTTTCAGTTTTGCCGGTTATTATGGCTAATTATTCCCTCATCAGCCGCCTATTTATAAACCTTATCACAAATGCTATTAAATATCGTGGCGATACAAAACCCGAAATTGAAGTTGGCTATTCCGAAGACGAGAGAAGCCATACCATTTATGTAAAAGATAATGGAATCGGCATTGATCCCAAATTCTTTGATAAGATCTTCATTATATTTCAGCGCCTGCATAACAAAGACGAATATTCAGGAACCGGTATTGGCCTGGCCATCTGTAAAAAAATTGCGGAAATACACAAGGGAAAAATCTGGATAGAATCAGAGGAAGGTAAAGGCAGTGCTTTTTATTTCTCCATTCCAAAAACAAAACAAACAATATGAAAACGGAAGTTCAGATTTTACTTGTTGAAGATAATGCAGGAGACATTGTATTGACCCTCGAAGCGCTTAAAGAAGCAAATGTGCTCAATACTGTGCAGGTGCTAAAAGACGGTGAAGCAGCGCTGCAATATATAAGAAAAGAAGGCATGTATAAAAATACCGAAACACCCGGCCTTATTTTGCTGGACATTAACCTTCCTAAAGTAAATGGCATGGAAGTATTAAAAGAAATAAAAAAAGATGTGGACCTGATGACGATACCGGTAGTAGTACTGACCACATCCGATTCGGAGATAGATATCCTGGAGGCATACCAGCATCATGCCAATTGCTTTATCACCAAGCCGGTAGACTATCAGAAATTTATGGATGCGGTGCATACCATCAAAAATTTCTGGATAGACATTGTGAAACTAACCAATAAATAAAATCATGAGTCAGCAAAATAAACCTTATCATATACTGGTAATAGAAGATAATCCCGGCGATTTCATTTTACTGAAAGAGTTTCTTTTGTTGAGTAAACTACCGGTCGAAAAAATTATTCATGCAGTAAACATGGATGCAGCAATTTCTTTAGTGAACGAAACTATTTTCGACATTGCGTTCCTTGACCTTACACTACCCGATAGCAAAGGAATAGATTCAGTTATTACGTTAAACCGGCTTTTGCCCAAAACACCTATTGTTGTACTTTCCGGTTTATCTACTATTGAAATAGCAATAAAATCTATTGCAATAGGCGCCCAGGACTACCTGGTAAAAGGTGAATTTGATGAGAAAATCCTGGCTAAATCTTTTCAATACAGTATTGAAAGAAATGCGGCAAAAGAAAAGCTCAGAAAAAGCAATGAACTATACGAGTATGTAAACAAAGCCACCCAAGATACCATCTGGGAATGGGATTACCTTGCAAAAGAGGGCCTTTGGGGAAATGGAATTATTAAAACGTTTGGCTACTCAAAAGATAAACTGAAATACGATGAAAATTGGATTGAGGAATATATACACCCCGCCGATAAGGAGCATTTGACTCATAATATAGAATCCAGTATCATATCGGGAAATGAAAACTGGCAAGAGGAATACCGCTTCCTATGTGCAGACGGCACTTATAAAGAAGTATTTGACCGGGGATATATTCTCTTTGATGAACGATTGAAGCCCTACCGCATGATTGGCGCTATGACGGATATAACAGAAAAGAGAGCGTTGGAAAGGGAACTGGTAGAAATACAGCTTTACCAGCAAAAGTTAATTACTGAAACTGCCATTGATGCGCAGGAAAGTGAAAGAACCATGCTGGGCAGGGAACTGCATGATAATATTAACCAGATACTGGCTTCTGCTAAAATGTATATCTGCCTGGCGCAAACCAGGAAAGAAGAAACTGAAACATTTATGGCAGAAAGTCTCAAACTGCTGGAATCAGCCATGGAAGAGATCAGGAAACTCTCAAAAACCCTTGTAGCTCCCTCGTTGGGCGCCCTTGGCCTAAAAGAGGTAGTTCAGGAACTGGTGGAAGAAGTAAATTTTTTTAAAGGGGTACAGGTTGAACTAAACTATAATTATACTTTCAAAAAAGCACTGAATAAAAAAATAGACCTGATGTTGTATCGGGTCATCCAGGAGCAGTTGAATAATATCTGCAAATATGCCGCGGCGGAGCAGGCCAACATCAGCATAAATACATGTGCTGACCAGGTTTTCTTATCCATTGCTGATAACGGTGTCGGGTTTGATCCTAAATTACAAGCTAAAGGCATAGGATTAAAGAACATTAAAAACCGGGTTGCGTTTTATAACGGCCAGATGAAATTAATAACAGCACCCGCAGCAGGATGCACGCTCGAGATAAAAATCCCCATAAAAGATGAATATTTTGAATAGGGTAAGATTGGTTATCATTTATGTCATCTCCTGTTCAGAGAAATGTGGACTGTCTTACCCTGAAATAGGTTCACCTTTTTTTGTGATTAATTGTAGTTGATTTCTTTTTCATTTTTGGCCCGGAACTGCTGCCTTGCTTTTTAATAAAGTTAAATAGCAAAAACTAAAGGTGGGCTTTATTCGTCAAGTCCCGGACCACAGTTCAACAGAATTACCGCTGCTGATTGCTTCAATGTTAAGCCCCACTATTGGCAATGCCAATCTTGGCAGCAGTTATTTCAGTCTCGATAACCTAAAAAACTGTTGAGGCAGTTAAGAAAGTAGTCAAATTAAATTCGCTACAGTAAACGAAACTTCATCGTCCACAGATTACTTCATGTTGTTTTTCTTAGTGCAAATGAAAGAACTGAAACCTTCGCTCCATTTCCACTACAGAAACTTCTTCACTAATACGATTCAGTCCGCCACTTCATTACGCTTCGGCTTCCTTTGGAATACCTTTAATCCCGTATAAAAAAAACGAGAGGCTTGTTGCACATCGTAACAATAGTTTCTCAGTTGCTGCAGATAGCTTTACAACGATAAGGGATTGCAGTTTGGCCAGCATAGAAGCACATCCAATGCGTAAAGATCGATCCTGCCCGGGTCTTTAGCCCCTTGCAAGCGAACTATAAAAAATTTATCTTGTAGTTGATATTATGCAAGAGGATGAATTTTTATTAAGTGAGTTTAAAAAAGCCTTTCAAAGAAAGTATGGGGAAAGTATTATCGATTTTGATAAAAAATTTAACCATCAATTTGATTTGCAGGTGCATCGGTTTGAAGATGTGTTCAGCGGAACTAACAGAACGATTCCACCAAACAGATGGTCTTATTATCGCATCGGCTTAATTACGAAAGGATCTGGACAATTTACAACCGGCATCTATAAATTCAAAGCTGTAAAAAATACGCTGGTGGTGATACCGGCACGCATAATTACATCAAGCAAGGACTGGTCTTTGGATATGGAAGGATATGTAATGGTATTTAATCTGAATTTCTTTATGCAAAATAATTTTCCGTATAAATATCTTGAAAGTAAAAAGGTATTAAACTCATCTATCCAACCCTATATCCATGTTTACGACGAGCAGGCGGAAGAAATTACAGGCATTTTTGAAACCATCCTTAAAGAAAAGAGATCTAAAAAAAAGCATAAGCAAGAATTGATTGCTTTAAAAATAATTGAGCTTATAATCTTGTGTGAGCGGTTGTTTGATGAAGAGCAACATTTTGAAATAAACAAACCTTCCATTGACATTATTAAAAAATTTATTGACCTCGTCGAAGTTAATTTTTTGCACGAACGCTCGGTAGGTTTTTATGCCGAAAAATTATCCATGCATCCTAACTACCTTAATTCACTGGTCAAAAAACATACTGGCTTAACTGCCAAGGAATCTATTCAAAACCGGCTTCTTCTTGAAACAAAATACTTGCTTCATTCTACAAATCTTTCTATAAAAGAAATTTCAAACCAGGTGGGTTTTAACGATCCGAATTATTTTACATCTTTCTTTCGGCGGTTTGAAAACATCTCTCCCGGAAATTACAGGTCCTCATTTCTTTGAAAAGTAAAGATGTTCATTTGTTTAGTGAAGCGTTTCTTCCTTGAACAGAATGATCTTTGCATTTTTAAAAATCACCCCCAAGATTAGAATGCTAATAGACAACGAGGAGACAAATGCTTCAGGCACAAATAATAATTATTCCCCGGAAAAACCAGTATCAGCCAAACACCAGGAGCAAGCTAATGATTGCAATGAAAATTATCATGCATTGTTTGAACAAGCCACTGATGCCATCATGGTCACAGATTATACAGGAAAGTTCATTGACGTAAATTCCAGCATCTGTACCATGTTTGGCTATACTAAAAATGAGCTTCTTTCCCTGAATGTAACGTCCCTGCTTGATGCGGAAGTCTTAAAAACAAATCCTTTGCGTTTTGATCTGTTAGCTAAAGGCGAAAATATTTTCAATGAAAGAAAAATGATCCATAAAGATGGAACAGTTATTTATGTAGAAGCCAATGCAAAAAAATTTATAGATAACCGGATTATGGTTATAGCACGTGACATAACGGAACGCAAAAAGGTAGAAGAAGTGCTTCGAAAATCTGAAGCAAACCTTCATACTATTTTTAATACAACAGATACTATTTATGTATTAATAGATAATGACCTGCGCATTATTTCTTACAATCCACGTGCTTTTGCTTTTGCACAAAATGAATTGGGCCATAGCATTAAAACAAGTGAATATTTTCTTGACTATTTTCCTGTGGAAAAAAGATCCGCTTTGCTAAGCCATATGAAAGAAGTACTCACCGGAAGGCATATAAATTATGAAGTGAGCTATCCACAGCCCGGCGGAAGTTTTAATTGGTATTATGTAAAAATGTTTCCAATCTCTAACGGCGATAAGCGCGTGTATGGGTTAATGATGGCTGTATCCAACATCACAGAAAAGATAGCGCTGGAACAAAAGCTTAAAGAGGAAAGAATAAAAAAGCAACTGGAAATAGCCGATGCTATCATAACCGCTGAAGAGAGTGAGCGCCAGGATATAGGGCGGGAATTGCACGATAATGTGAAACAATTGCTGGCGACCGCCAGGCTTTACCTGCGTATTGCAAAAAGAGCGGATGTAGAAAAGAAAGTAACGGCCCTTGAAGAAGTTGATAAGCTTATTGATGATGCCATCAATGAAATACGCAATTTGTCCCATTCGTTAATTTCTCCTTTTCTGAAATGCAACGGGCTTGCAGATTCAATCAATCATTTATTAAAGACAATATCGAAAAGCAGTGAAATAAAAATTAAAAAAGAAATAAAAGATATTGACGAAAATTCTTTGCCCGACAAACTTAAGCTGACTATCTACAGAATTCTACAGGAGCAGCTTGCCAATATTATTAAACATGCCAACGCCCAAATAATCCACCTAAAGCTGGTACATGAGAATGAAAAAATCTTACTTATTTTAAAAGATGATGGGGTTGGATTTAATATGCCAGATAAAACAGAAGGTATTGGATTAACAAACATCAGAACAAGGGCTTCATTATTTGGCGGCCAGGTAGTGATAATTTCTTCTCCCGGAAATGGGTGCGAATTGAGGGTCGTCTTTGAATAAGATTTTAATGCAAAATAATCTTTGTCTTCTTTAGACCTGGACGTGGAACGCCGGCTGCGGATAATGTCATAGACATATGCCTGTAATAGCCGGGGAAACAGAAGTTAATTTTCGAATTGATTTTTGCAATTACAATTGTGTTCCCACAGACCAGTAATTGCCCGCAAAATCTTTGAATGTACCACGCCTGTCAGGATCGCCTTCGCGTTGTTGGGGACGTTCAATAACCTCACAGCCGACCGTTATTGCTTTCTCAAATGTCTTCTCAGCGTCTGGCACATAAACGTGCATTACTATTGGAACAGGTGGATATTTGTCTGATGAATCGCCGAGCATAATAACAGAATCATCAATCCTGAGCTCAGCATGCATAATAGTTCCATCAGGCATATCATAGCGCCTTAGCTCAGTCACATCAAAAATTTGTTTCAGGAGATCGATAAGTTTCTGTGCTCCATTCACAATAAAATAAGGTGAGACTGAATTGTATCCTGTTGGCTTAAACTTTTTGTCCATGTTTATTTTTGTTGAGTAGTATCTTTGGCCTTCTTCTTCATAAAACCATTCAGCAACCCCTTCACTGATTCCTTTGTTTTCTGCGTAGCATTTTTTGGAGTTGAAGTGCTGTCCGCAAGAGCCGTTGTATCTTTTGTGCCTAACAGTCTTTTACTGAGCTCTTCTTTAGCTGCATTGCCCAATTGTTTTTTAATGGAGTTGAGTGTGTCTTTTGCTACCGTTTTAACGCTGTCAATTTTAGCCTGCGCAAATTCCTTCACCTGCTGCTGCATCTGTGCGGCAAGCGATTCGCCACTTTGCTTTAAATCTACTTTAATGGAGGGGCTCTTCATAGTTCCGCCCATATCCAGTTTAAGATTCACCGTTTCTCCCACATTCACCGGAATACCTTTGGCACTTATTGCCGATGCCAGGTTATTCACCAACTGGTTTCCCTGCGCGCCCATCAATGCCCTCGGCAGTTTCAGGTTGATGTTGTAATTCAAAGTTTCATCAAAGCCTTGCAAACCGCCGATCTCCATTTCAATATCTTTTATTTTTATGGTAAATGGTTTCACCAAAACTTTTCCATTGGAAAATTCAAAATACGCTTTCACATCTTTCAAAGAAATCTGTTGCAGTTGTGATACATTCAATGTAGAAGCAATTTTATCGAGCGGGGCAAACTTGCTCAAAAAGCCTTCTATTAAAAGTAAATTTCCATTACCCGAAAGCGTGCTCATGTCTATACTCATGTCGTCACCCAGTTTTCCATTTGCAGATAAGGCCGATGTCAATTTTCCTGATAGAAACTTCCCGATCGGCATCAGCTTCTGTACGGTGTTAAAAGCGTAAAATGTTTTTTGAATATCGACTTTATCCACGTCGTAACTCATAGAGATGGCGGGCTTTATCTTATTTTCTTTGGTGCTGTAAGAGCCGTTCATGGCGATCGATCCATCCAGCGCATCGCCGTGGATGTTATTCAACTTTATCTTTTCATCCTGTACCTGCAGCGATCCCTTTAAATTCTTTATGTCAATTTTATCATAATGCAACTGATCTACTTTTGTATTGAGAACAACATCCAGGTTCGCCGGAACTATAAACGGCGCAGAAGCAGGGGTTGCAACAGTCGTATCTGCAGCTACGCCCATCCAATCGTTGAGGTTTATTTTATCGGCATTTATAGTAAGATCAGCACTCAGGGGTTTTCCGTTAAACATATAATTCAGCAGGTTGTTGATTTGACCGCTGCCTGTAAAGTTGGATTTCATATATTGACCGCTCAGGTTAGACACGTCAATTTTTGTGGGCGTAAATTGGGTATTGACTGTATTTATTTTTATACCTGTTGGGTAATCAGTAGAGGTATAGTTAAAGCGATCCAGGCCAATAGTACCGGCAGCATAAAAATTTTGATACTGCTGTTTTTCCAAATCATTTACATTCCCCTTGATGCTCACGTCGGCATTCAACAGTCCGGCGATGCTGGTTCCTTTCTCCAGTTTTGTATAACTCGCCACCTGCGACAGATCGAGCTTGCCTTTGGCGGCAGCATCAACAAACATCGCAGTTATCGGTTTCTTTACCAGCAACCTGAAATCAAAAGGCTCTTTATCTATTTGCAAATGGCCGTTGGTAATGTCTATTACCGTGTTGTCGGTTTGCCCGTCAGGGTTGTCCAACACGGCTTTAAGATTAATTTGTTCTATCGCTTTTGGCAGATCAGTATATTTAAATGAACCATTTTTAACTGGCCATGGCTACATGGTATCCCGGCATGGTTGCGTCGCTGTAAACACCTTTTACCATTCCTTCAAAATTGACGCTGCCTTTGGCAGTTACTTTATCAAAATCCTTTTTGTAAACTGCCGGTATTAATGATAATATATTTTTAAAATCGGTATCCGGAGATTTAAAACTGATATCCATATCATAGCCGTTCGCCAGGGTTTTAATAAATCCTTTTCCATTTATTTTCAGCTCATTTAATAAAATTTCCAGGTTATCAAAACTGTATTTACTATTGGTATTGTCAATCTTTATATCCGCATCTATATTAGTATTTGCTTTAAATAAAAATGGAATAGCGCCATACACATAGGTTACCTCATCGGCGTGGGTCGTGGTAGCAAGTGTAAATAAATCACTTGTAAAATCTCCACTGCCCGAATGATCAAGGTTTACTATTTCCGCACTCATGTCGCTTTGCCTGTCGTCGTAATAGATGTACCCGTTCGTAATGGAATATTTTTTCAACTGAAGATTAAATGGTTTGTTTGGAGAGGCAGTTTCTTTGGCGGTCGTGTCTTCTTTTGCAATATCCCAGTTTGCCAGCCCATCTTTGTTTACCAGCGCATGGATGCGGGGTGCATCCAGCGAGAGGCTGTAAATCGCCATATTGCTTCCTCTTATGAAGCTCATGATGTCCACTGTAGCGTCCAGCCTTTTTGCAGATAACAAAGTATCCGCTGCAAAATAACCGGTACCGGTAACCTGCAGTTCATCCAGCCCGATACTTACTTTTGGGAAATGGCGAAAGAAAGAAATATCTACTCCACTGAAATCAACTTTGGCGTTAATATTTTTATTAATCTCGGTCTTTACCAAAGAAACAATTTTACTTCTGAAAATATAGCCCGATGCAAATAGCAATACTATTAAGGACACCAGCACAATCAAGAATACTTTCAGGATTTTTTTTAGTTTTTTCATGAGGATATTTGTTTAAGATTTTTGTGCAAACTTAAAGCACTTTATTTTAAGGCAAACAATCAACAGGGAGTGCTGATTCAGCAGCTCCCAAAAAATGCTTTACCAGGTTGCAAACCGTTTGCTTGCTTTTGATAACGAAAAATGGACGCATAAATTGAGTCTATATTATAAAGAGAAACAATCACGGCAGCAGTAGATCATCTTTCCCGAAAAGCTTTTTGCTCCTTTATAATATATAATTTATTTTGTTCTTTCGAAATTTTCAGTAGTTATCTTTTTTAATTAGCAGAAGGATACTAGAGATAGGCGGTGTAGATATCATCATGCCGGACCTGCAAAAGACAGGTGGCTTGGGAGAAGGGCAGCGCATTGCTAATCTTTTTAATCATGGAATGGCAATCGTATTTCCATACCGATCCAATGTTTAAAGAAATTATTACCTAAGATGGAGAATGGGTGGAGAACAGCTTCATTACCGTTTCGGAAAAACCCGGTATGGGTGTAGAGATTAATGAACAGGCTATGAAGAAATATGCAATTCCGGGAATTCCATTTTTTGAGTAGAAATGTTATCCGAATACTATTGCCAATGCAATCGTTGTGTGACGTTATCCGTTTATAAACTGTCTAGGAAACCATAATGTTCTACTTCTTTTTGCCCGTCAGGCATTTCATTGAATCCCCAATAAAAAACAAATCGCTTGTCTTTGTTTATGCCAGGGAAGATACTGTCAACTTCCTTTCTAATCTTTAAGTTTTCTAATTTTAAAGTCGTTGTATCTTTAAGATTAATGTCTGTGTGATAGTAAACCATCGGGAAAAATCCTTCTTTTATCACTTGCGGGAAAATTCTAAAAACTTGTGGCTTGGTGTCTATGTTTGAAAGTGTAATTGGAAATTGATATTTAGCATTGACTTCTTGTGAGAGTGAATCTCCCAATTCTTTGATTTGTTTTTCTTTTACAAATTGCAAGTAAGGACCTGCAGGTTGCAAGAGAACACTGCTTAATGAAATATTATTAACCGCATCTATTAAATATGATTTCTTAATGCTTTCCTGCGCCATTTGAAAATAATCAAAAGCAGTTTTGCCAAAAAAACTATATTGTCCAAATTTTAAGATGTTCAGCTTCCAGTCATTCTGATATTTTCCATAAGCAGCAACCAATAAAAACTGGTTGCCAAAACTGTTTAATAAAAGTAACGAAACATATGAATCTTTATTAGGGGATTTAAATGTAAATACATAATCATTGTCTTCTGAATTTCCTGATGGCAATATGATATTTATTGCTGTATCCGAAGCTTGAATATTATATTCATCAAGTATGCTATAATTATCAATATCCTTTTTACTAATAAGATCAGTCATTTTGTTTGGGTCATTACCAAATTTGTTTAAAAGACCGGATGACATAAGTGACTGCACAGTTACCAAATTATTGTTCGTAAGTCCATTAAATAATTTGTCGTTAAGAGCTTTAATTTCTTGTCTTGTAGCAGCATCTATACTTTGGTCTTTCTCAAATTTTGAAGTTGAAAGATTACAGCTTTGGAAAATTAGTAGTGCTAAAAAAAATAAGAATGTTTTAGTAAGCATGAAGTCGTTTTAAACGTCAACCAACGCCTAAATATATGATATAAGCCGAGAGATCTAGAGCTCCTCCAAAAATAATTGAAATTGGCATTATGCCTGCGGTGTGAAAATAAATGAAGAAGCTATGAAGAAATATGCCATTCCGGGAATTCCATTTTTTGAATAGAAATGTTATCTTAATACAAATTCGTGGCGCATTGAATTTTATTTATTTCACGGCACGTGAGTGTTTATAAACTACTTCAGCAAATCTTTCTCCCATCAGTCTTTGTGACCTGGAATCAAAATGCACGGTATCCTTCATCGAGGTGAAGTCTGATGTATTTATAGTGTACATGTTTTTCATATTCTCTGAAAGCAAATGCAAATCCCTGTTTACAGAATCTTTGTTTGGGTAGTCAGATGTTTTGAGATAAGAGCCAAGCTCGCCTGCATATATGGGAAGATCCTGGTCATTAAGATCATCTCTCAATTTTTCAAAAAATGTTTTAAGATTTTGCAGAAACTTATTGTAGCCGGTTGCAGTTGCATTGTTCTCTCCCTGATGCCACAGCACACCTTTTATAACTCCATATTGTGAAGCGGCTTTTGCCTTGTTTAATAAATTGGAATACAATTTTACGCCGCGATGTGTGGAATCACCAAGCCATTGTTCAATAGAACTTCCGCCGACGGCGCAGGGAACTAAACCAATGGCTATATTCTTTCCATAGAATGCCGAAAGTGTTTTTCCGAATGAGAGGCCGCAGTCAAGACCTGTTCTTTCCGGCTCATAATAGTGCAGGGGCTCTTTTGCATACACCCATTCGTTATTGCTATTTAATGAAAGAACATACTTAGATGATGCGGTATCCTGTGCTTCTACGACTCCCCTACCTGCCATGTTTGACTGACCTGCTAAAATAAATATGTAAAAATTTTCTTTTGATGGCATATTATTTATTTTCTCTTTTACATTTTCTCTTTTGTTCATTGATATTTTTCGTGGTGAGCTACACCCAATGACAGCCAAGAGAAGTACCAGGAATTTTATTTTCATTCTGCTAAATTAACTGTCTTAATATTGACGGATGCATTTTAAATTGCCGCATTGGTTTGGAGTTTGCGGGCGGTGAAGACAACACTCACGGCTACAGTCACCAGTTGGTGCCTCCACCGATAAGAGGCAATTGAACGCTTACGTAAAGCATTGGCGATGGCAGGGCATTTGAAACACGTTTGCTGATGCCATGGCTGATTTCGCCGTTAGCAGAAGTTATTTTTTTGTTGGAGTATAGTTTATACCAAATTCTTTCGCTTCCTGTTCAATAGTTCCGAGTCCGACTTTGGCTCTGCGTTCATTTACTTTCTCCGCGTCTGCTATTGGTGCAATAACAGCTTTGTCTGTCAGGTAACCAGTTACAGAGTCCTTTACAGGTTGTATTTGAGTACCATAAATTTGTTTTTGTCCTTTTTCAAGTCTTACTCTGTCAATCATATAAACAACATTTTTCCATTCTATTTGGCTATCTTTTGCAGCTTGCTCAAAAAGTGGTAAATATTTTTCCTGGTATTTAATATCCGCATGCTGTATAACAAAAAATGTCGCAAGCCCTGCTGAGTCACCAAAGTCGCGCCGCTTAGGATAACCCATTGAATCTAAAACGGCAACTACCCTTCTTACATTTATAGCATCCAGGCTATCTTGCTTGTGTACAAATTCTACAATTTTTATATCCGTTGGTTTCACTTTAGCCATTTCTGCCCGATATAATTGGTCGGATTTATAAATGTCCAACAATTCATTTTTCAAAAAACCTGAAGAAGATTGGGCTTTACAGCTTAAACAAAAAAGTAGAAATAAAGGAAGAATAATTGTCCGCATTTTACAGCTTTCTTTTTAAGATACGATATGAAGTAAATTCCATAATTTCTGCTAACATATAGAAAAGCATCCGCAATACCCCGGTATAGAAGTTTGGTAGCGGTGCTTTGACGTATGCTTTGAGCCGTAAAATACTTCGCCGGGTAATGTAAATATTCTCCCTTCATTTTACTAATCTATTATAATTAATTGGAAGATTTCTTAATCAGGACTAAAAGGACACTACCTTGTAATTGTTTGGAAGTTATTCAGAGACCAGAAGGCGGCTAACATGAGTGGTTACTGTGGGCTTGCGAAAGAGAGTGGTACCGCGGAAACAGAAACCTTATTTTTTTTCTACTCCGCTTAAAGCTGATAAATACATGAGGGAAAGACTTGATTATACTACCAGGGCCCGCCAATTCGTAGGACGGTTTCCAATGTTGAGCTATGTGCTTACACAAATTAATTTTTGGGTTTTAGCCAATATTTTTTCGGGAACCATTTCTCATATACAAACATTGGCCATGAGCCAAATGGCGGAATTGCCCGTGCAAAATGGTTTTGGTTCTGTTATTTTAATCAGCATTATCATCGGTGTCAGCTATGGAACTTGTTTAGGCATTGCAGATTATTATCTTGATATCCGGTTTTTCAGGCGTATGCCACTTGGTAAAATCATTCTGCTAAAAACATTAATCTCACTCATCTTTCTCACAGTATTTTTTGGTTTTTTGCGTTTCGTTTTATTTGGTTTAATTATCGCTCCTGGTTTAAAAAAAGATGTTGTTGCGCTTACGGAAGCTACCTGGAAATATTTCTTTCTCTATTGCCTGGTGTTCTATTTTGTGATGACGATTATTATCACATTCATAAACCAGGTTAATAATAAATATGGACCGGGAATATTACTTCCCATATTAATGGGTAAATACAGAAACCCGGTAGAAGAAGAAAGAATATTTATGTTCATGGATTTAAAATCCTCCACTACCATTGCAGAATCGTTGGGGCATATAAAATACAGTTCTTTTATACGGGATGCTTTTATGGACATCAACCAGGTGCTTTCCCCATACAATGCACAGGTATATCAATATGTGGGTGATGAAATTGTATTGAGCTGGACAATAAAAGAAGGGTTGAAAAATTTATCCTGTGTGCATTTTTATTTTGCCTGTGAAAAACAGTTTGCTGACAAATCTGCTTACTACATAAGAAGTTATGGACAGGTTCCTCATTTCAAAGCAGGATTGCATATGGGCAAAGTAACAGCCGTGGAAATTGGTGAAATTAAAAGAGATATCGCTTATCATGGCGATACATTGAACACCGCTGCAAGAATACAGAGTATGTGTAATGAGTATGGCAAAAAGTTACTGGTATCTTCGTTCTTCGTCGAACAAAGTAAAATAGACAGCCAGTTTTCAATTACAAGCCTTGGGAATATTTTACTAAAAGGCAAAACCTCAACTGTTGGAATTGTAAGTATAGAAATGCTCTCCGACAAATCGGGTTTAGAGTCTGAGTTATAGTTTCCGCCCGTGTGGGTGTTCCTCGTCTATCATTAGCCCAAGCCACAATCCCTGAGGGCGCCATTGGTCGCCAACCAAAAATATAGTGGTTTCTCCGAAGGGAATCATCGAACAAACCACTATTATCAGTACGTTTATAATTTAACCATATTAAGGAGAGCCGGGGAAGTGCAATTCAGTTCCTGAATTTCCCGAATACTTCTTTACTGATGACCTCCAGTAAATCTGCTATTGCAATGGGCTTTATAAAATAATGATCAAACAAGTCAGCAACTTTTGAAGCATCCAGGCTATAGCCGGAAAAGCCTATCAAGGTTATTTTATCTCTCCCCGGAAAATTCTTCATTTCTATTGATCTCAATCATCCAACCCGCTGTGCCTGGTCATTATTAGATAATGTTGTTAATAAGAACTTTGTGCTTTGTAGTAAAAAACTTTTAAAATGTAAATATTATGAACGATTTATCAGGAAAAACTGCAATCGTTACCGGCGGTGCATCAGGTATTGGAGAAGCTACAGCTTTGCTCTTTGCAGAAAACGGTTGCAATGTAGTCGTATCTGACCTGGACGAAAATCTGGGCAATGCCGTTGTGGAAAAAATAAAGCAGGCAGGTACGAAAGCGCTTTTCATAAAAGCAGATGTAAGTAAGCCGGGGGATTGCGAGAATCTTATCTATGAAACTATTCAAACTTTTGGCAGCGTGGATATTGCATTTAACAATGCAGGCATTGGTGGCGAAAGTAATGCTGTGGCGGACATGAGCATTGATGGATGGAATAATGTGATTAACGTTAATCTAAACAGTGTGTTTTATTGCATGAAGTATGAGCTGATGCAAATGCAAAAGCAGGGCAAGGGGGCTATTGTAAATAATTCGTCCATACTTGGCCAGGTTGGCTTTGCCAACGCTGCGGCTTATGCGGCAGCAAAACATGGCGTGGTTGGCTTAACACAGAATGCCGCGCTTGAATATTCAGCAAAAAATATTCGCATTAATGCCATTGGCCCCGGATTTATCAGTACACCGCTGCTGGCAAAAGCAGGGATGGACGATAACATTAAACAATCTGTGTTAGTCCCGATGCATCCCATTGGCCGTTTGGGCGAATCAAGGGAAGTTGCTGAATTGGTAATATGGCTAAGTTCAGATAAGGCGTCATTTGTTACCGGCAGCTATTACGCAATCGACGGAGGTTACCTCGCAAAGTAGCTGTATTAAAGTGCAGGCAACAATCCCGTGCGGTTATTTTATTTGTCCCAGCTGAGACGGAAATTTTTACCTTTAAAAATCAAGGTGTAGTGGAAAAACATTTTTAAAATCCTTTTTTTAATAAATCTATTTATTCATTCGTTCAAAGACCGGCAGTCTTCCGAGAGAAACTTCAATTTCAATAGCCGCCGGTCCCTTAGTTCTTTTACCATCATCGCCTACCCATATACCTTTTGGAAAGATCACTTTTCGTTTATATCCTTTTTCTACAACGGGTGCTACCATATATTTTTCTCCGAGCATAAATTGATCTTTTATATTTTCAAATCCCTGTTTTGGGAATTCATATTCAAGGCTTCTGACTATTGGCTCGCCGGTAACAGCAGATTCTTTTGCCAATTGCATAATGTAAGGAGTAAATTTCATCCTCGTGTCAACAGCCTTTTTCACTGCATTTAAATATTCCTTATCCAATACCCGCCATGGCGCAACCGAAAACTGCATCATGGGCATAAGCGCAGAAATTTGAGCGGAGCGAACAACGAGATCCTGGTCTAATTTATCTCTCCCGATAAAGGAACCGAATTCTCCCCCGCCGATCATGTCGGGGCAGGTAAACTGGTAACCCAACAGCCCCGCAACCAATATATCCGGAATTAATTTTTGTACATCTTCCCAGGTATGGCTTTTATCGCGAAGCCTTTCTACAAGCGGCTGACCGCCCCTCTTCCACATGGCCCTGTATTCATTTAGGGGGAAATAAGTTCCAAACGTTCCCCACAGTTCAGATTGTTCGTTTGGCGTTGCCTTTTTATAGGACAATGTATTTGCCGGATAGTATTCCATGTCGCCACCATCGAATTTAAAACCGTCTACTCCATATTTGTAAACCATAGAATCCAACTGCGCATGGTACCAATCTATTGCGGCAGGATTAGTGAAATCCATCACAGCGCTGTACCCATTCCACCAGTTTATTATTGCTGGTTTCCCTGCTTTTTCCCAGTCTGTAATGGTGTTATTTTCATTGTCCAGTAATACCAGTTTGTTGCTAAGCAACTCACGAAATACTTCAGTGTCCGGTGAGATAAATGGACTAACCCATAACATTACTTTAAACCCAAGTTTATGCAACTCGTCAATCATCTCCCGGGCATTCGAAAATCTGTCGGCCCGAAATCTGAATTTCCCATAATAATCTCCCCAATTATCATCAATCATGAGAACTCCCGGAGGAAACCCATTGTCGATTATACTGTGTGCATATTTCAAAATATCCTGCTGGTTTTGATTATAAACCAATTCGATCCAGGTATTATACTGTGGCCTTGAAAATAATAATGTATCAGGAAGCTTTCCCGAAGATGGAAAAAACTTTTTGCTTGCAGCTTTGAAGGCTTCTGCTAATGAATGCCCGTTACTGTCAATTATTATTTTGTCTAATGGTTTAGATATAATTAATTGACCATTTGCAAATTCAAACTGAAATGGCTCTTCACTCCAAACATATCTTCCGTCAGTAGACAATAGTAACGGTGCAGATTGATTGCCTCTATTGTCACCATATAAATTCAATTTATAGCCTTGCTGAAAAGGCATGTATTGCCCCTCGTTTACGGCTCCGCCAAACCATTTTTCCCGACTATGAATTATTATTTTTTCCGCACCCGGTTCTGATGTAACCTGGGCAAATATAACCTGAGTTGCCAGGCAAAAAAGCGCTGGGAAAATCAATAGAGCTTTCATGTAAAGTTGTTTTACTGATCGTGAACAATTCTATTTAGGATCATTTAAAAATATTTTTTATTCAAATAAAAGAGGTCCGGCTTTTATTACTGCCATTTCGTGGTAACTTTAAAATCGGGGCATCTTTTAATCTTCCGCATTCTGAATTGGTATCTATAAAAAATGAACCCTGGAATGTATTCGCATTCCGGGCTGTAATGGTTAAGAATAGAATCAAAATTAAGACTTCATCGTTTAGTGATGCCAGGTAGCGAAAATGCAACGGCAGAATGATTTTGATTAAGGAACGGTCCTGCGACACACCGGCCACGAAGGGGGAATATATGAAGCTGCATGATTTACTTCTTATATAGCAGAAACAAACAAGCCGTCCCTTGTAAGAACGGCCTATTCGTTTGATTGTTCAGAAATTATTTAGTCTGCTATTTATCCCACCAAATCTTTGTGCTCAACTTATCTGCTCCCTGGGAGGCAATCGCTGCGTTTACATTATCTGTATTTACTGATAACTCGGAAGTAGGGTAAGTAAGTCTCCTGATGAAAGTTCCGTTTGGCACATCAGGATTGCTCGGCTGGCCGTAGGGGTTAGGTGTTAAATCAGGGTAACCACTTCTCCTGAAATTGGCGAATGTTTCCGGGCCATTTAAAAAGGATGCAATCCAATATTGTGTATTGATTTGCTCCAGCTCGGTTCCGGACAAAAGCGGATTTGCGGCAACATAAAGATCCCTTGCAGCCGGGTCCACAGCGGAACCGGCATCATAGACAGCCATCTGGTCCATGTGTGCTTTTATTCCGTCAGCAAAGTATTGTGCTGCTGTTCCTGAACTTATCCAACCTCTGAAAGCAGCTTCTGCTAATAATAAATTTGTTTGAGCTGCCGTAACCAAAAATACGGGTGCAGACGTTTTCACCATTCTTTTTCGGTCGGCCTGGCTGTACCCATAGAAGCTGGCAAGCCCATCGGCCGTGGCTTGTGCAACAATGCTTCCATTGTCATATCCCATGGGCATTCCAATTTGTTTTGTCGGGTCACTGGTTGCTACATCAGGCGTTTGCCCATTTCCGGTAGTGGCGCCTACATATCGTACGGCTATTGCAGATAAACGTGGATCCATGGTGTTTTTTAGCTGGTCAACAAATGGCTTTGCCAGGTAAAAATTGGATGCTTCACTTCCATTAAGTGTATTTCCGAGCTGCTGCGTATAGTTTGCATCATGCCGTATATATGCATTATCTGCGTTGTCGGTTATTACACCGGCGGTAAAAGCTGCCTGCACTGTGGACTGGGCTTTGGCAGCATCTGCCTTGCTAAGCCTCATGCCTGCTCTCAGCAGTAAAGAATAGGCAAATTTTTTCCATTTTGTAATATTTCCGGCATACAGAACGTCCTGGCTTTCTATGGTGCCTGAAGGATTCAACGCCGCTGCTGCATCTGTTAGTTCCTGTATAATCTGCGGGTAAATGTTCTGCTGCTGATCATAGGAAGGAAAAAATACCTGGTCGGAGTAACCGGCACCTCCCTCGGAATAAGGGATATCTCCGTATTCATCCGTTAGAACCATAAATGCAAAAGATTGAAATATACGGGCCATGTTGTAGAGATTACTCCTCGCAGGCAACTCTTTCGTTGTCACAATTACATCATGCGTATACTTTATTACATTTCGATAATAGTTTTCCCAGATACTTCCCGTTTGCCGGTTATCCTGGTTAAAATTAGCTCCTGCTAATACTCCCCCGTTGGGCGTTACCATTTGCTGTACAATTCCGATATCATATACCAGTGAATTCACAGGAAATGAACTGCTGATTACTGCATTATTCAGAAGCAGAGCAGGATCAATAGCCGTTGGGTCCGTTAAATTTTGATTTAGTTTTTCCAGGCCCTTTTCACACGATCCGGCGAATAATAACAGGGCCAGTAAACTATAGCTAAATATTTTTTTCATAATAATCATATTAAAATTTAATATTTAAATTAAATCCCAAACCTCTTGTTGTTGGGATGCTCGGAGATTCCAGCCCGACAAAATTGTCAGATCCATAACCGGAAGATTCAGGATCTATGTTATCAATCCATTTCTTGATGATGAATACATTATTGGCCACAAAATCGAGCTTGACTCCCTTAACAGGCCAGGTAGCCGGAATGAACTTTGTAAAATCGTATCCAAGGGTAATCTGGCGAAGCTTCCAGTAACCGCCATTATAAATAACAGCTTCTACCAGCGCTTGCGAGCGAAGATGCTCCCAATACGTTTGGTTTGCAGCCACGGCTGTATTTACATTTCCATTTGGATCTACGCCGTCTCCAACGACACCGCCTTCTCTTCCTTCAAGCGTTATTTTATGAAGGCCCTCACGGATGGCATTGAAGTTAGTACCGGAAAGAATTTTATTGCCTAATTTATAATCTATGAAAACCGATAAGCTAATGCCTTTATAAGTAAAGGAATTGAGAAAGCCGCCGGTCCATTTCGGTAAAGCGCTTCCAAATAATACGAGATCCGGTGTGCGTAACGGAATTCCGTTTGTTTGAAAAATCCTTTGCCCTTTAGCATCTCTTGCATAACCATAACCTGCAATTTGTCCCAATTCCTCGCCAACAACATCGCTTATCTCTCCATTAAAAGGATGGCTGCCTATAGTGATCCGCTCACCGGGAGTATTGGTAATAATATTGAGCAGTTTTGTTTTATTGAAAGAAGTATTAGCAGTAAAATCCCATGTGAAGTCTTTTGATCTTACCGGTACCAAGTTCAACAGCGCTTCAAAACCCAGGTTGCGGCTTTTGCCACTATTGATACGGGTATTTATAAAACCGGAAGCATCTGAAATCTGCACCGGGATAATCTGGTCGTGTGGTTATTTTTCTATATACCGCCACGTCGAGGCCAACCCTGTTGTTGAACATTTTTAACTCCAGTCCCAAGTTCTGTTTCTGCTACCCTGCTGGGCCTCAGGTTTGCGATTAGGCAATGTGGTGCCGCTACCGCCCACGGTCACTGCCGTTCCATTTGGATTGTTGATGAGATTGGAATTAATAAAGTAAAATAATTGATCTGAATATGGAGCCTATCGTCTCCATCGCTACCTACTTCAGCATACCCCGCCCTGATTTTTCCAAAATTTAACCATGCTAATGTTCTTCAGTGATTCTGAGAAAACATAAGCGCCGGATACCGATGGGTATAATATGCTCCTGTTTGCCGCAGATAATGTAGAGAACCAATCGTTTCTCACGGTACCATTTAAATACAACGTACGGTTCCATGATATCTCGCCGGAACTATATAAAGAATTTACACCTAATTGGGATATAGAATAAACAGGATTTTTTGCCCTGCCATTCTGAACGGTATAAAGTCCTCTTATAACAAAGTCCGTTACCTGTACATTGTTGATGTCTGCACGTCTGCGCATTTGGTTGCCACCACCGGTTAGGTTTACGGAGAAATTTCCAAAATCCTTATTAGCAGTGATTAAAAAATCAAGATTGGTTTCCCGGAAACGGCGTGATTCCTGGGTGTAAATTCCATTCACAAAACCTGCTTGTGCCGGGGCCCGCGATGCCTGGCCGGTTGGAAAATTATTTACGTCCTCATCGCGGGACCAGTAATCTTCTCCAAAGCGCCCTTGCACGGAAAGCCAGGAAAGCAGGTTATATTTTAAAAAGATATTTCCGAAAATCCGGTCTCTTTTTATATTATGAAATTGCTGAGCCAGTTCCCAATATGGATTGGTCCTGTTTTTAAATCGTGGAGTACACATATTCATCTTCAGTTCCCGGGATAGTATTTATTTGCTTCCAGCACGCTTAGTGGCATTGAATTAGCCAGCGCCATCAAGGCAGTAGGGATTGAATTATCCTGGTTGGCAATGTTTGGGGGATTTTTATTATCCTCCCTCGTGTAGTTTACATTTCCGCCAAAATTGAATTTATCAGATAAATTATAATTGAAGCCAAGATTCATCCCTTTTCGGTTGAAGGTATTATTGGGTACGATTCCCCTGTTGTCAGTATTGTTCAGTGAAAGGTGAATGCCTCCCTGCTCGCTGCCTGATTCTAATGTTACTGTGTTGGAAAAATTTTGGCCATGCCTGTAAAATTCCTTAATCCTGCTTCCCTGCGGTTCATAAGGAATGCCGGCAGTACCAAATAAGGTTTGCGTGAGCCCCGGTGCAAACTTTTCACCAAAAGACCATTCACCCGAAGTGGGATCCGGAGCATTGGGACGAACCCCACCTTCTCCCTGGCCATATACTTTTTGATAATCGGTAAAATCCAATGGAGTTTCATCCGTAAAGTTGCCATTATAGGACACCCCGATACCCTTTGCCCTTACCTCTTGTTTTCGTCGTGATCATGATAACACCATCTTTGTGCGCGGCTGCCATAAAGTGCAGATGCCGGTGCGCCTTTCAGAATGGTCATGGTTTCAATGTCGTCGGGGTTGATGCTTGAGAGGCCGTCCCCACCATCTGCGTAAACACCACCACCTGTAACACCAATCAGTATTTCGTTAAAATTGCGCTTATCTATCGGTACGCCATTTATTACTATCAATGGATTGTTTTGCCCGGAAATAGAAGCCTGACCGCGGATGCGGATTTTGGATGTGCCTCCCGGACCGGTGCCTAATGAAGAAATATTTACCCCCGCTACCTTACCCTGCAAAGCATTCATCACATTTGGAGTACGATTTACAGAAACTTCATCAGGATTAACGCTTGTTGCAGCATAGCCTAATCCTCTTGACTGCTTTTTAATACCTAAAGCGGTAACTACTACCTCGCGAAGGTTCTGGGCACTTCCGGCAACGTGGATATTTATAATTTTCCTGTTGCCAACAGCTTCTGTTTGTGTTGGCGTGCCAACGTAACTGAATTCCAGTACGTCATTAGCTGATGCATTTATTTCATATTTGCCCGTTATATTAGAAATAGTTGCCCGGTTAGTATTCTTAACCTGAACGGTAACCCCCGGCACTGGTTGGTTGTTATCATCCGTAACTGTCCCGGTTACAGTTTGTGAAAAAGATGCTCCGGAAAAAATGAGCAATAAAAAAAGTGAAAAGAACAGTTTGCCAAAGGCAGAGGGAGATCCCCTCATTAATTTTTCTTTCATATACAGTTTATTTTTGGGTTAAAATAATTCAATCGTTGTTTTAAAGATATTAACTTTTGTTTAATAGGGAAAAATAATAAAGGTAGCTTACAAATAGTAAAATTTCAGATAAGAAGACCGCGAGGTATCTCCCGGAAATCTTTTTTCACAAAGGCCCTCATCTGCATATTGATTGGACGCAAGAGAAGTTTATGAAGACCCTAAGAGTTCAAAATCGAGGAATACAGCCAGGTAAGTAATTCCATGTAAGATCGTAAAATATAGGCCACAAATAAAAGAGTAAAAAAACAACTCAATTTTTTGTTATTTTTTTGAACGATATTTATACAGGCATACAATTTATGGTACATTAAAAGGATCAAACCTAATTATCATGAAACATAAAATCGCACCTTTAATAATGTCATTTGTGCTGATTTCATTTTCGGCCTTATGTCAAACAACCGAAAATACATCACATCCCAAACTTGATGCTTTCCGCAAGCTTAAACAAAATTCACAAGCCGCAAATGACTCTATAGCGGCTGCAAGCACAACTGCCGCTAGTAATCTAACAACATCACCTAACCCCGAACCGGTTGCTCCTTCCACTACAGGAAAAATCGGGACGAATCCCAATTTATCGCCTACCCCGGTTGCAAATATTACTCCGGCAACAACTACCGTGGTGACTAAGGCGCCGGAGCAGTCAGCCGTAAGCCAACCCAAACCGCATATTTACATGGATACAAGATTGGGGAGCAGTACAAAGCAATATGACACTTATGAAAAGAATAATTATGGCGCAGGATCTGTTACTACCAGCCCGAAATAATTGTTGCTTTTTATAAAACCTTTATTTGCACAGGCTTCATTTTGTCCGCCATCTATTTTTTTACGTTGCAGGAATTTTATTTTGAGATGATTTTTTTGTGATAGTGTGAGAGTAGTTGTAAATAACTGTCCTGCCAAATATTTATCTTCTAAATATTTTCAAAAGATATAGCTGATGCATCGTTATATTCCTCACCGCAGGAATTGCAGATTTTTTCTAAATGAATTGAAAGAGAAAATCTGTAAATAATTTATTGAAAAAGCAGAAAAGAAATATTTAATGCCCTTAATTGTATTTATTACCCGCTAAATAAATTTCGAGCCCGGTATCATCCATGTCTGTTTTTATCCAGGAATTAATTAACTCGCTGTCAATCGGTTCATAGATATCCATTTTAGCCTGGTCTGTTGGCAGCTCTTTTATGGGAACGAGCATGAGGTAATGCGGCTCTGTGTATTCTGCGTGATGATCAATTGTAAAGCCCTGCACTTGCAGATATTTGTATCCCTTCTCACGCAAATTTATAAGGGCTTGCGTTGTAAGTGGCTTGTGATTAAGATAATTTCTTTTGTTTTCATTCGTCATACTTACTGATTTTTCTTTATAACAAATTAACGACTGCAAAGTTTATTTACAAAAGGCTCATTTTAAAGAAAAGTTATCGGAACAATGAACTATAATTCCACGATGAATAATCGCACATTGTTTTTTACCCGGGATATAATAACCTAGAGGCTGAAATGGTGATTAATGATTCGGATGTATAAATTTGCATTTTGAATCAAATTTTTTATTTGCCAAATGGCTATACATAAAAGAATAAATCCTTTTTCAAAACAGAATAATGATACCGGCTTTGCGGGTGATAGTAATGAAGTAGGCGGCCGTTTTATTAACAAAGATGGAAGCTTTAACCTGGTGAAAGAAGGGATGCCTTTTCAAAAAAGATTTAGCATGTTTCACGATATGCTTAATCTTCCTTTATGGAAATTCATTTCAGTAATATTTCTTTTCTATATAGCAATCAATTTTATTTTCACTTGTATTTACCTCTTAATTGGTACAGACCAACTCGATGGATTGACGGAGGGAAATAGTTGGAAAATAATCAGGGAAGTTTTTTATTTCAGCACACAAACTTTTACCACGGTTGGCTATGGACATGTAAGCCCCGTAGGGGATGGTGCCAATATTGTCGCGGCCATAGAGGCACTCACAGGATTCCTTTCTCTTGCCATTGCGACAGGCCTTATCTATGGCCGTTTTTCAAAACCAAGAAGTTATCTTGTTTTTAGTGATTATGCGGTAGTATGTCCTTATAAAGAAACAACCGGGCTTATGTTTCGCTTTGCAGCTTTCAAAGACAAGCATGCGCTTACTGATCTTGAAATAAAAGTAAATACCGGCTTGCTGGTTTCGCAGGAAGAAAAACCGGTGTATAAATATTTCACTTTAGAGTTGGAAAGATCACGTGTTGAAAGCATGCCACTCGCCTGGACTGTTGTACACCCTATCGATGAGAATAGCCCGCTTTATGGCTTTACAGAAGACGACATGAAAACAGCCGACGTAGAATTGTATGTGGCGCTGCGCGGCTTTGACGATGTGTTTTCGAATTTTGTACAGCAACGTACTTCTTATACGTTCAGTGAAATATTATTCAATCGCAAATTCGTTCCCATGTATCGTGAGAGCGATGATGGTAAAACGACCATACTTGAATTGCATAAATTAAATGTGCATAAAAGCGTTTGAGGTTTTGATATCTTCTACCCAACCCCTCAAACGCTTTCCAATTAGTTTTCCTAAAGCAGGTATCCCCTATTGTTGCACGCCGATACCACTTCCCCCGCCATTCAATCTTTTGCTTTCATCTTCTGCAGATGCTTTTCTTTGCCTTGCTGCCTTCACCTGTTTGTTACCAAACCGGTATGAGAAATTTACTTTCAATTGCTGACTTTCAAAGTTACCGCTTGCCTCCAGGTGACTTCCGCCAAAATCGCTTATACCTTTCCAACGCAATGTTTTAAAAACATCAGTGAAGCTTACTTTGATATTGCCAGATCCTTTAAATAATTTTTGTTGTACGCCAATGTCTATGAATCCGAGCGACTTGCTTTTGAAAGTTCCGCCCCATACAGTAGGTGAATTAAAAAATCCTGAAAGCTCAAATGAAGGGCCTTTCTTTACGCTAAACGTTTGTTGTGAATAAAATGAAAAGGCATCCACATTTATATTAATTGTTTTTCCCGCCCCAAAATTTGCCTGGTATGCGGAATGATATCCATTAAATGTTGCAAAGGCACTCCACCATTTAGTAATTGTAATTGGGGCACTTATATTTAAACTGTAGATATTCTGGGTCGCCAGGTTCTTTTGTGTGACGAAGGCTTTATTCCCCAAGGTGTCTATAATCTGGGCGAAATAATCTTTAATGTGACTATAGCTTACAGAAGTAACATACTTATAAAGAAAAGTATGTGAAAGCTGGAAGCTGTTAGTATACTGGGGATTTAAGAATGCATTTCCCTTCTGATAAGTGAGCTCATCAATCTTATTCTCAAATGGATTGAGGTTTTGGTAACTGGGGCGATCTATGCGACGGCTATAGCTCAGATTCAAAGTATTTTTTTGATTCAACATATAAGTAATTGCGCCACTTGGAAAAAAATCGGTGTAGTTACGCTTTACCACATCATCCGGTTGTGGGTTGACGCTTATAAGATCACCTTTGCTGCTTGTATTTTCCATTCTCACACCTGCCTGTATAGTAGTTTTCTTACTTAACGGACGATTATAATTTACGTACAGTGCCTTTACATTTTCATCATAATTAAATTTATTGCTGCGGTCAGGATCTTTCACATTATTGTTTCCATACACATTATAAAAATCAAATGTGTTTTTGGTTTTTACATCAGTTATTTTACCACCAAAGCCGAGCTTACCTTTTTTAAACGGTTGTTCGTAATCTATTTTGGCCGTATAGATGTCAATATCAGTGGGCGTATTGTTGCGATAAATTCTTTCATCCAGTAAAATATCAGTAACAGGATCTCTGTAATAATTGGGTTGATAACTACTCCCTGTGCGCCTGAAGGTTACAAGGTCCGCATCAATATTTAATTCTCTCCCACTAGTATCGGCATAACGGTAGTTAACATTGTAATCAACATTATTCCTTGAGCCCGGCAGGTTATTTCCCGCATATAAAATCCTGTTCGGGATGCCCGTATTTTGGGGCGTAATTATAGTAGAACTGTTGGTATTTGTTTTACTATCGTTGAAATTTGCAGTAACCATTACTCCAAAAATATTCCTGGAATTTGCATAATAGTCTATTCCTGCTTTTACATTGTGCGTTGTATTATCATTGATGTTCACGCTTCGCTGGTCATAGATGCTATCTTGTTGAATGCGATACAGGTTGAAGAGATTTCTTGTTTTACCAAAATTGTTACTGTAATTACTGAAAAGGTTTATTTTTTTATTACGGTAATTAAGGCTCAACGAATTATTGTATTTAGGTGTATGACCAAAGCCCACCCCGGTTGATATATTACCATTAGCGCCGTAGTTTTTATTTTTTTTCAACCTGATATTTATAATACCGGCATTGCCTGAAGCATCGTATTTTGCTGAAGGGTTGGTGATCATTTCAATAGATTCTATGTCCGCTGAATTGATAGACCGAAGATAAGCCGCAAGGTCTCCCCCGCCCATTTGTGTTGGCTTCCCATCCACGTATATTTTTACCCCGTTCTTTCCCTGCATAGAAATATTATCATCTTTATCAACAGAAACTCCGGGAGATTTTTGCAAGAGTTCGAAGGCATTGCTACCCGTTGCGTTGATGCTGCTCTCCACATTAAATACTGTTTTGTCTGCTCTCACTTCTATCATTGGTTTCTTCGCCTGCACGGTAATCGCTGCAAGAGAAGTGCTGCTGTGTGACAACATAAGTGAAGGACTATTAAAATCCAATCCTTCAGTTACCTCAAATTTTGGAGAGTAGTTTTTTGTGTACCCAACAGAAGTAGCAGACAGTAAATAACTGCCTGGCTTTATAGAAAGCATTTTGAAAATTCCGTCTGTGGTGGTTACCGCGGTTTTGGCAAGCGAAGAGTCTTTTGAATTTAAAAGCAACACGGTCGCTGCAGATAAAGGCTTATTATTTTCATCGGTGATTTTCCCACTTAGCTGTGTGGGTGTTTGAGCAAAAGAAATAAAAGCTGATAAAATAAAGAGGGTAAAGATTAATATCTGTTTCATGACGAGTTTAGTTTTTGGAAGGCGTTGTAAATTGATGCGCAAAAATATGCATCGTACTTTTTCGTCAAATTGAGATTTGGATTAAGCGGGTATTTCCATATTTAAACGGCAAAAAGACTTCGAAAACGTATTACATGGCCTTGGTGAATGAAAGCAATGCTTCATCTTTTAAGCCGGCAGGAAGGCAAGAGTAAGAATCGACAAACTAATTAATAATAAGTGTAGCTTTTAATAACAACTTCACCAGCATCATACACTATTTTTTCTGTGGAGAGCCTGTTAATGGAATCAAATGTGTATGTATGGTTTAATGTAACGGTAGTACCGCCGTCGACATTTGTAGTTGTTTTTACAAAATTTTTAGGGACAGGAAAATAGGGATAAAGGGCTACAACACTTCCCGACAGGTTTGTATAATAATCATAGGTTGTTACAGAATAGTTATCTGCCAGTTTTATAACGTTGCCTCCATTATCGTAGCTATAATTTTCAACATTGTCTAACACAGAACCCGTCGCCTTCGAATACTCGTAGGATTTAACCGTGGTAAGTTGCCGGGAACTGTTGTATATATATTTTTCAGTAAGGCTGTCGTTAGTATCGTTATATTGAAAAGTACTATCTACCATCGAATTGCTGTTGAGAAAAAACACCTCATGTATGGTTAATTGATTGGAGCCATAAATATCCAATGTATAGTTTCCATTTGCATATTGAAATTCAAATTTGTCTCCGGGCGATGCAGCAGATATAAGACTTATTATCCTGTCATTGGCATCGTAAGCCACGTTGAACGTAACAACATTGTGAGATCCGCCGGATGTTACATCCTCGGTGTATGTCTTTATTTTATTACTGGTTGGAATTACAGGGTCGCCGCCGGTTATTCCTTTTTGACATGAGTTAAAAGAGAAAACAATTGCAATAATAAACAGGACATTTAGGAGCCTCATAAGTTTTGTTATTAATTTTAGTAAAAGTAAATATATACCGTTCTTTCGGAACCAGGATATTTGCATGTATAAACGTACTAGCAAGGCATTTATTGGCGAATTGATCTGTTTCTGTACAGGTGTTATTTTCGGAGATAAACCCTGAGCTGTTTTGGAAAACTGGCCAAGTTATTGTTCCGCCAATGGGGTGCAATCCATTTGAAAAAATGAAGCGCTGTTAGGGGAATAAAGCCTATGGACACACTCTTAAAAAACGATTATTCATCCTCATAAAAATTAAAACATGGAATACAGAAAATTAGGAAAATCTGACCTGGAAATTTCAGTAGTAACTTTTGGAGCATGGGCCGCAGGAGGCTGGATGTGGGGTGGCACAGAAAAGAAAGATTCAGTTAAGGCAATACAAAAAGCATATGACCTTGGCGTAACATCAATAGATACTGCACCTGTTTACGGACAAGGTGCCAGTGAAGAAATTGTGGGTGAAGCCATAAAAGACCTGTCAAGGGATAAAGTGCAAATACTCACTAAATATGGCATGCGCTGGGACGAGACTAAAGGCGATTTTGCGTTTAAAAGTAAAGGCAATGATGGCAATGATATTGACATTTATAAATATGCAGCAAAGGACAGCATCATTAAAGAATGTGAAGACAGTTTAAGAAGACTCGGCACTGACTACATCGATCTATACCAAATACATTGGCCGGATATAACCACACCCATTTCCGAAACTATGGAAGCCGTTGCAAAACTTATAGAACAGGGGAAGGTTCGGTACGCCGGTGTTTGTAATTATAATGCCGCGCAAGTGAAGGAAGCGCAACAATATATTAATCTTGTTTCTAACCAGGTTCCCTACAGCATGGTCAAACGAGACATTGAAAAAGAGGTGGTTCCTTATTGTATTGAAAACAATATTTCGATCCTCGCTTATAGCCCATTGGAAAGAGGATTGCTTACCGGCAAACTGAATCCGGGGCATAAATTTGCGGAAGGCGACCATCGTGCCGCATTGTATTTCTTCAAAGATGAAAATATTAAAAGGACGAATGAGATACTGGATAGTTTACGGCCTATGGCGAAAGAAAAAAATGCCTCTCTTTCGCAACTGGTTATCCGCTGGACCATTGAGCAGCCAGGTATTACCATCGCATTGGTTGGTGCAAGAAATGAAGAACAATCAGTACAAAATGCAAAGGCGATAAAGGTAAAACTGAGTAGAGAAGAAATTGGTTTTATAAATAAAAAGTTAGAAGGGCTGGTTTTGGAAAAGGCATAAAGTAATTTTAATAACATATCCGGATTTCAGACGATGTTGCCTTACATGTAGCGTTGAGATATTGCCGGCAATATAAAATAAAAGCATCTTCGTTTCAATATTTGAAAGCCGGCTTTCTATGGATTGCTTCTTGCTTTAACATCTATGTTGCGACAAAAACCAAATGTATTTATATTTATTGATGCATGCAGTAATTCCAGAGTTAATATTAAATAACCCCGTGCCAAGGATAATAATATCTTTTACGCATTAATTATGTTGTTGACCATATCTTAATTATTATTTACCATATCTGTGTACGCAAACTATCTGGTTTATACATTTTGTCTCCTGGTTTTACGTTAAATGCTGCATAGAATGAAGGCATGTCTGAAAGGGGATTATTAACCCGATACATGCCCGGCGAATGTGTATCAACAGTAATCAAAGTTCTTTCCAATTCAGGCCTTATTTTACCTCTCCATAATTTAGCATACGCTATAAAAAAACGCTGATCAGGATTCAAGCCTCCGATTTTTTCGTTTGATTTTCCCTCTTCCGTTTTTTTGAATGCTGCATATGCGAGATTCATTCCTCCAATATCAGCAATATTTTCTCCTTGTGTTAATTCACCATTTACGTGGAACGTATCTTGTATCACAGAATTGTTATAGACCCTTACTACCAGATCAGCCTTCTGCCTGAATTTTGCGGAATCACCTGTTAGCCACCAGTTTTTTAAATTCCCATTGGCATCATAATTTCGACCCTGGTCGTCAAAACCGTGGGTCATCTCATGACCAATAACTAATCCGATAGCTCCGTAATTTAAAGCATCATCACCATCTTTATAAAAGAATGGAGGCTGAAGAATTCCCGCCGGAAAGTTTAAATCGTTCATGTAAGGATTATAAAAAGCATTAATCGTAGGAGCCGTGGTTATCCACTCTGTACGGTCAACGGGATTACCAATCTTATTAATATTATATCTGTACTCAAACCTGCCTGTATTTTTCAAATTTTGAATTAGGTCATCCCGGCTAATATTTAAGGAAGAATAATCTTTCCATTTATCAGGATAGCCAATCTTCTTGGCAAATGCATTTAGTTTCAGTATTGCCTTTTGTTTCGTTGTATCGCTCATCCAGCTCAGATGTTCAATTCTTTCTTTATAAGTTGCCTGCAAATTATTTACGAGGTCTAAAATTCTTTTCTTCGCCTCGGGTGGAAAATATTTTTCAACAAATAGTTTCCCCAAGGCATCACCCGTTTGACGGTCTATTAGTGCAACCATTCTTTTCCACCTTGGTTCTAATTCTTTTTGACCTGTAAGTAATTGGGTCATTTCAAAATTTGTATTTACATAGGACGAACTTAAGTAGGGAGCATATGCATCGATTAAATGAAACCGCAAATAATTCTTCCAGTCAATTATGGGAACGGTTTGCAAAAGGCTGCTTAATTCCTTATAGAAAGCCGGCTGACCCACCAGGACAGAATCTTGTTTTATGTGTAAGGAATCCATTAATACGAGCCAGTTAATATTGGGTGTTTGTTTATTTAATTCTTCCAACGCCATTTTATGATAATTTTTTTCAGGGTCCCGAAGCTCTACGGGGCTTTTTGAGGCCTTGGCTAATGATGTTTCAATTTTTAATATCTCATCAGCTTCTTTTGTTGCAATTGCAGAATCATCTCCGGCCAGATGCAGCATTTTTGCGATATAACGCAAATAATTATTCCTGATATTCAACGTAGCAGAATCGGGTTTAAAATAATAATCTCTGGATGGTAAGCCCAGGCCGCCCTGGTCAAAATGGGCTACTATGGCGTTGCTGTTCTTATCATCCGGTTGCGCATATGCGTTGATCATAGGGTTCAATAGCATATTATATTCATAAGCTACCTCGCTCAATACATCCTTGTAATTTTGGATGGTTGTGATTCGTTGCAGGTCGTTGATTAAGGGGTTTAAACCTTTTTGTTCAATTGTTGCAGAATCCATTGCACTTGCATACAGATCACCAGTTATTTGCGCATTGCTTCCCCTGGAAGCATTTACCCTGGAGCAGGAATCAAGTAGCGATCTTAATGATTCTGCAGTGTTTTGATACAGGATGCTAAATGTGCCCCATGATGATTGAGAAGCCGGAATTTCGGTATTTTTTATCCAACCTCCATTCACATAATTAAAGAAGTTATCCTGAGGTCGAATTGTAGAATCCATTCCATTTTTATCAAGAAAATCAACTTTAGCAATATTTGTTTTGGCTTGATTACATGACAATAGAATCATTAACGTGCCGCTAAGGAAAAACGGATAAGATGCCTTTCCTATTTTTTTTGAATTCATAAAAAAAGTTTTTAAATACTGAATAAATGATCAAAAATTATTAAACCATTAATATAGAATCTTTTTTTCAATTAATACTTTAGAATAAGTGATTGTTATTTCTTCATAGAAGATATCTTACTTATGCCTGTTTGCAAAATGACTACGTTAATACCCTTCCTGACCATTATCCTCACCTGCATGTCTATAATTACATATCTTAGAATAATACGCTTACTGTTTTTAAATATTCTGAAAAGTATAAAAATCCCTAATCATTTAGTGAGTTTTATTTCTGAACCCGTGGTAAGAAAAAGCTGGAAGATTCATTAAGGAATGATGAAATGAAAATGATCATTATACAAAGTTTGCAATGGCTTCTGCAGCATGATCAATTTTATATTTCAAATTTTACCAGCGCTGTAAAAAATAAAAACGATTCCTTCTGTCGGGGAATCTGATAGCTACATCAGATATAACATACAAAGGCAAATATTTAACAAGCTATCCATTTCTCTCTTTAAAATTTAAGGCATAATATATGTTTATACTTTATAAACGATTTTTGTAAATGGCAACCAGCTATACATTTATTAAAGGCACATCTCCCATTGTAGCAACAGCAGTACATGAAGGACATCAGGTTCGCGATGAACTCTCAGGGCTTTTTAATATAAGTGATGAAGAAAGATTAAGAGAAGAAGATCCTTTTACCGGTAAATGGTTGCAAGTGTCCGACAATAACATTATTGTTCATCATTCACGTTTTGAAACGGATGTGAACCGGCCGAGGGAAAAAGCGGTTTATATAAAACCTGGAGATGCATGGGGGTTGAAGGTGTGGAAAAATGAATTACAGCAGGAAGTTATCGATCTGTCGCTGAGGGTGTATGACGATTTTTATACACAGGCAAAAGAATATTTTGATTCACTTTTTTCATTACATGAGAAGATCCTTGTGTATGATATTCACTCTTACAACCACAGACGTGAAGCAAAAGATATTGCCGCTGATACGAATGAAAATCCCGAGGTGAACATCGGCACAAAAAATATGGATCATGAAATATGGAAACCACTTGTGCAGGCGATGATCAATGCTATCAGGAATTTTGATTATAATGGCCGTCATCTCGATGTGAGAGAAAATATCAAATTTAAAGGCGGTTATTTCGGGCAATGGCTTTATGAACAATATGGCAAAAAAATCTGCCCGGTAAGTGTTGAATTCAAGAAATTTTTCATGGACGAATGGACCGGCGAGCCCTTTGAAAAAGACATACAGCTTATCAACCAATTATTAATAGAATCAAAAGAACCCGTGCTGGATGCACTAAAAAAAATTAAGATTTGAATGCATGATATCACTGATACAAACCTTGTAGAAAGTATAAGCAGCACTTTAAAAAGAGGGAAAAGCGTCCGTAGAAATCTTTCTTTGAACAGCAAGCTTGTGATTGATCAAAGCCTTCCCTACTTGTGTGTGTATCGGTTCCTTGAGAAACCCGATCCCTATATTTCGTCACTGTTGAAGGCGCAGGGGGCTTACCTTATAGCAAAGGCAGACCTCAATGTAAGTGAATTGCTGAAAGCAATTATTCAGATTGCCATTAAAGATTTTAAATCTTTTATGATCATAGAAATCTGGAATGATAAAGTATTAACCGGGGAAACAACTATACGATTACTACATCCCGCTGAAAAAATATCCGCCACTATAAAAGCTTTTGAAAAGGGATTTAATGAATTCAAAAAGTTTTTACCCAGAACACGAGTGTTGCTTGATGACACAAAGCAACGGCATCCAGAGAACCTGCCTCCGCTGATAGAATTGGATGAACTAAAAAAAACCGGAACGTTGTTGATTGGCATTGCCATTAACGCTTTATTCAGAGATGAAAAAAGTAAAAATTACTACCCGCTTTTCTTTAGAAAAATAAGAAGAAAATTTGCGGAGGTTATAAAGATGGCGGCCTTCGAATTTGTGCGTGTACAATCCGATAATAAATTTGAACATTACCTGATGCTCGGTAAAACGCGGCTGAATAATCTTGTAAGATCGGCTGATAAAAGAATTGCCCTGGTTAGTGAAAAAATGGATTTTATTTTAAGAGTCACACCTGTCAATGCAGTCGTGGCGTGGGACGATTTTCAAAAGAATAACTTTTCAAAACTCCCCCATTTTACCTACAGACTTATTTCCCTTGATCCTGAAATTGAAAAAAGAAAACTCTACAACATTCCCATTGAAAATATCGAGCATCCTACTCTTGCCTTCTTGTTACGCGACAAAAGAATGGAATTGGAAAAGCAGTTGATCATGCTGGAGGAGCGGGGAACAAAAAAATTTCTGCATACCAGTCAAAGCATCTATGGAGATATAGGTGAAGAGGTAAAAAACGCGGCGCTTTCAATCTTGAATGATAATGTCCCAAATGAACAAAGCGAATCTAACACGGCCAACGCTGTGGATTTTGCCAGGGCGGCAAATTCAGAGTTGGACAAATACAGGGAACATTTTCCCCAATTAGAGCTGCGTGTAAAAGTAAAAGACGATGTGAACGGCCTGCTTGTTTCCGCATCTGAATTATCGATTGGCAAAGATTTAACTATTAGTCAGCAAAGAGTTGATCCTTTGATACAGCATGAAGTGGGCACACATATTCTTACCTATTGTAACGGCTACGCTCAGCCGCTACAACTGATGTGCGCTGGATTTGCAGGATACGAACAATTGCAGGAAGGCCTGGCAGTTCTGGCAGAATTTTTTGTAAGCGGATTAAATATCAACCGTCTCAAACTCCTGGCTGCAAGGGTAATTGCGGTAGATGCGCTGATTAGTGGCGCGGATTTTATAGAAACTTATAATATGCTTTTTACTAATTACGGTTTTACTGAAAAAACATCTTTCAATATAGCAATGCGGGTACATCGTGGCGGTGGCTTTACTAAAGATGCTATTTACTTAAAAGGATTAATGCAGGTATTAAATTTCATAAAAGACGGTGGAGACATTATGCATTTATATGGAGGCAAATTTGCCCTCGAACATTTGCCTCTTATTGAAGAATTAATGCATCTTAAAATTTTAAGGAAGCCATTTCTTCCTGCGTACTTATCTACCGACATGGCAAAAGAAAAAATAAAAAGGATACAGAAAGGAATTCAATTAAACGAACTCACCTCTTAAAATATAAAAACAATTTTTATGAAGATTGCATTTGTAATTAATGATATTAAAACAGAGAAGGCCAGCTATACGACCACTTTTCTTGCATTGACCGCACATAAAAGAGGCCATAAAGTTTATGTTTTTGGGGTGGGAGATTTGGGTTACTCTTCTGATGGCCACATGATTGCCCAGGCGAGAACTGCCGGAGACCACGTTTATAAAAGCAATGAGACTTTTTTTAAAGCACTTGAAAAATCAGAGCCTGAAAGAATAAGTTCAGGTGACCTGGATGTATTGTATCTCCGCAATGATCCTTCCGAAGATATTAATAACAGGAACTGGGCACAAAATGCTCCTTATATTTTTGGCCAGATTGCCATGCGGGATGGTGTAGTTGTATTAAATCACCCGGAAAGCCTTTCGGATGCCATCAACAAAATGTATTTCCAGCATTTCCCGGAGGTACTTCGTCCAAAGACAATTGTAACCCGCGAAGCAAAGGATATCTTAGAATTTTTTGAAGAACAAAAAGGAAGAATAATCTTAAAGCCATTACAAGGATCCGGTGGTAAAAATGTTTTTATGGTGGATAAGAAATCTAAATCCAATCTCAACCAGATCATTGAGGCAATTTCAAATGATGGTTTTATCATCGCACAGGAATATTTGCCGAGGGCCACTGAAGGTGATACCCGCTTTTTTATTATGAATGGATTGCCGCTGGAAAAAGATGGTGTTTACGCTGCCATGAAAAGGGTAAATAAAGCCGGCGACATTCGCAGCAATATTCATGCGGGGGGCAAAGGCAAAAAAGCAGATGTTAATGACGAGATGCTCGCCCTTGTTCAAATATTAAAGCCAAAGCTGGTGCAGGATGGCATGTTCCTGGTAGGAGTAGACATTGTCGGCGACAAACTTATGGAGATAAATGTATTTAGCCCTGGCGCACTAAATATGATCTCAACAATGTACGACACGGATTTTGGTGTTGTCGTTATAGAAGCAATCGAGCATAAAGTATTGTATAAAAAAACCTATGGTCCCTATGTAGATAATATCACTCTCGCTACTTTGTAATAAATATTTCAGAAAAATAATTTTTAAAAAATATTTTCAATAAACCTGGAATTCGTTTTCTTCCAAAACATTTATTCCGATATATTTGAATCAAAGAAGTCAACTTTTATTCCACCAAGATTAGCAACTGCGTGATACCATTTGAATTTAAATACTTTTCCGGCAGATGACATCACCTATTCCTTCGCGTAAGAGACTTCATGTAATACAACTTGCAGCATTAATTTTTTTCACGGTCTCCGGGGGGCCTTATGGCCTGGAACCTTTGCTTGGCTACGCAGGTGCGCATGGAGCGCTATTACTTTTAATGGTTACGCCATTGCTGTGGGACGTTCCTGCAATACTTACCGTGCTTGAGCTTAACAGCATGATGCCCGTGACAGGCGGCTATTACCAATGGGTTAAAAGAACACTCGGACTGCGCTTTGGCTTTTATGAAGGATGGTGGACATGGCTATACACTTTTGTCGATCTCGCTATTTATCCCGTACTTTTTGTGGAATATGCTTCTTTTTTCTTTCCGCAAGTTGAGCAGGTAAAAATTCCCGTTTGCCTTACGATCATTTGGGTTGGCGCTGCCCTTAACATTTTAGGCATTTCGCCGGTAGGCAAAACAGCGTCCATGCTAAGCCTGCTGGTAATCGCTCCATTTGTCGCGCTATTTATTTTGGCTATAAAAGATACAGGCCACATTTCTTTACCAACACCCTCTCTAAAAGGCATATCTTTTTCATCATTAGGCATGGCTCTTTATACGGTAATGTGGAACTTTTTTGGGTGGGACAATACCACCACCTACGCTGAAGAAGTAAACAAGCCCGCCCGTACCTATTTAAAATCGGTCGCTATTGCTTTTATAACAGTCATCGCAGTTTACATAATGGTATTATATGCCACGCTCCATTTTGGTATTAATGCAGATACATTGAGCAATGAAGGCTACCCGGCATTGGGCGTAATGGCAGGTGGAAAATGGCTAGGTGCAGCAATATCCGTCGGCGGCATGGCAAGCGCTCTTGGTTTGTTTGCAGCCGTTTTGCTTTCGGTATCGCGGGTACCGCAGGTAATGTCCGACGATGGATTACTGCCGGCAAAAATTCACAAACTACATCCACGTTTTAAAACGCCTTATATCTCCATTATCATTTGTGCTGTTGTTGTAAGCTTTATGATATTATGGACTTTCCAGGACCTGATTGTGATTGATGTAACCCTCTACGGCGCAGGCTTATTTCTTGAGTTCGTAACATTGATAAAGTTGAGAATACAATCACCGGATGCACACAGGCCTTATCGCATACCGCTTAATACTATCGGCCTTTGCGTAATGCTTGTTTTTCCTATAGCAGTATTTGCGATCGCACTCTCCGGTGCATTTTCGGAAGAAGCTAAAATGCTTACACCAGCCTTGTTTGCAGTTGGCGCATTATTAAGTGCTGAAGTAATGTGGCAGTTTACAATGTGGAGTAAGAGAAGGGCTTTATAACAGGTGACACTATTTTCTCAATAAGATCGGCAATCTTATTATTCAAATCAAATAGCTGCTCCCCTTTATAACCGAGCACCCGAAAAATTAATCCGCTTACAGGAAGCGTTGAGATTCCGAAGGTCATATTTTCTACACCCGATAGCATTGCATAACACTCAGCAGATATTTTTTCCATATTAGCTTTATCATTTAAGAATAACAAAGTTGACTGATGCGTAAAACCTTCAAGTTGCCCAAGCGCATGCACATCATTTTTTAATGGCTGCAACAAAACATTTTCTTTCACAACAAGTTTACTATTCAAAAAAATATTTGTGACATTTTGATAATGGTGAAATTTAAATTCTTCTCCGCTTAGTTTTCTACCGCAGGTAATTATATCGCTCCAAACCAAATGATGGCGAGGGTTTAAATAAATATTATTTACGGAAGAAAAACTTGATTGCTGATGTGGCACGTTCGGATGTGGCAAAAAACAAAGGCTCGAATTGTTTTGCAATTCCACATGAATGTGCTGGCTTGCCCTATTAGCCATTGAGAAAATGCGCTGATAACCTCTGAGTGGTAAGATGAACTTTGGCATATTCTTCAAGTTCCATTTTTATTGCGTAGTTATCGTTATCCAGTATACCCGGCGATGAACTTGTGATCATTAGCCGCAGCCACTCGCCGGCTTTGTCTTCTGTAATATTGGCGAGTTTAAAAGGTTGTTTATAAAAACAATGCCCAAGGAATGTTCGTTCATTTTTAAAACGAGCAATTATATGTAAATGATGATCTAACGGCATAGCGCAGGTTCTTCAGTTTCTTCAAGCAACGCAAATTTCTTTATCCAACCAATCACATCATTTAGCCCACAGCCATCCATAAGGTTTGTAAAAACAAATGGATTCCCTTTTCGCATTTTTGCTGCGTCACTGTGCATCACATCGAGATCTGCATGAACATACGGAGCAAGATCAATTTTATTAATTATGAGCAAGTCGCTGCGGGTAATGCCCGGACCACCTTTCCGTGGAATCTTATCGCCTTCCGCTACATCAATTACAAAGATGGTAACGTCAGCAAGATCGGGGCTGAAGGTTGCCGACAGGTTATCTCCCCCACTCTCAATAAAAATAATCTGAAGTCCCGGAATACGATTGGCCATCTCTTCCACCGCTTCAATATTCATACTCGCATCTTCACGAATAGCAGTATGAGGACATCCTCCTGTTTCAACACCTGTTATTCTTTCCGGTGGAAGCAAACTATTTTTTGTAAGAAACTCCGCGTCTTCTTTTGTATAAATATCATTGGTAATCACAGCTATACTGTAATCACTATACATGGCTCTTGATAACCTTTCTATTAAAGCGGTTTTACCAGAGCCAACAGGTCCCGCGATGCCAATTTTTATGTAAGAGCGGGTCTCACTCCAACCCCTCTCTCCACGGGGATGAGCCTCACCCCAACCCCTCTCCGAAGGAGAGGGACGAGACTTATTAAAAACATCTATTTCATTTGACATAGTTATATAATGATTACCAGTTTCAAGGATGTATTTCTAACTCAAATTAAGCATCTACTAATTTCTTCTCTGTCCACTTTTTTCACGATGGTCGAAAAAAAAGAGGCTTCGTGTTTCCGTTCCCTCTCCTCTTTTGGAGAGGGGTTGGGGTGAGGTCAAGACATATATAACCTCGAATATAATTGCTCATGCTGCATACTCCTGATGTCGAAGCCGGCACAACAATAACCGATTAACTCTTTATCAGGATGTAAACTTTTTTCCGCAAGTTCATTTATCAATGGAAATAACGACATTAATATTTCCTGGCCATCCTGCTGTCCCAATGGAATAAGTTTAACCGCATTTGTGATAAAACCACTTGCGGCATTGTAATAAAAACCGGCAAGAGTTTCTTTTTTTTGAATATTCATTTCGTGCGCCAAAAGAGCAAATGCAATACAATAATGACCATAAGCTTTATTCCCCTTAATCGCGGTTCTATACCTACCTGGTAAAATAAGTTCATTATTATTTTCAAATATTTTCAACAAACGAATCCCTAATTTATTACTGGCCAACCTTATTTCTTTTGGAAGTTTAACCGCATTACCTATTTCATCCAAATCCAAAATAGTTTTAAAATCATTCTTAGAAGCTGCGTCGTAAGCTATTGAAACCAATGCAGCATCTGTATAAAAAATATTATTAGAAAGTTGATTTACTGCAAAATCTTTGGCTTTTTCTTTAGTGTTTACAAGTCCGGCCTGCACATAAGTTTCTAAGCCTGCAGAGTGCGAGAATCCTCCAATCGGAAGTGCGGGATCGCATAGATGTAATAATTGTAAAATGCTTGTCGAATACATTATTCCGTAGTTGAAAGCTGGAGTACTTTGCCGTTAGCGTCAGCATTACCAGCCATTTGTATATGAGGTAATACAGTTGTCTTAAAAGGATTGTTCAATTTTCTTTCTTCAATGCGCATTACATATTCTGATGATTGTAGCAAATTATACAGGGGTACATCATAAGGGATTAGTAATTCGTTTTCTTCGTAAAAAAGAGGCAAGTGCCTGTTTCCTATTTCATAGCATAAAGCAGCGGCGGCCATAGTTGAACCCGCTGTTATAACAATACATTGAGTGGAAACTATTTCAATTACTATCATAGACTTTTCATCAAGCCACAATATATCACCGTCTTTAAAATTTGGATTTTCATTTAAGTATTTCAAAGAGACTTTTATTCCTGACTTTGTGGTTTTGTTAAGAATACGCCTCGATGATTCGTACCATTCAATACAAACTTTGTCGATATCAATATTGCTTAAATTCGACGTATAAATGTTGCCATATTTTTCAGTCAGGAGCATATGTGCATTCAATTAAAACAAAAAATAGCGTTGTGCCAGTGATACTTCCTTTAGCGGTTCACAAGTAATTTTTTCACCATCTACTTTCACTTCATAAGTCTCAGGGTTTACATCTATTTGCGGTGTTTTATCATTGTGAATCAAATCTTTTTTACTGATGTTCCTGCAATTCTTTACAGGCAAGGCCTGTTTTTGCAAATTGTATGAAGCAACTTTTCCATTGTCCAATGACACCTGCGAAACGAATGTAAAACAGGTATTTTGAAGGGCTTTGCCATACGCACCAAACATGTGCCGGTACATAACAGGCTGCGGTGTGGGAATAGAAGCATTAGGATCTCCCATCTTACTTGCTATGATCATTCCCCCTTTGATGATCATCTCCGGCTTCGCACCGAATAATGCGGGTTTCCAAAGAACAAGGTCGGCAAATTTTCCCGGTTCGATTGATCCAATATATTCAGATATACCATGAGTGATCGCCGGATTAATGGTATATTTTGCGACATATCTTTTTGCCCTGAAATTATCATTATTGTTCTTTTCATCTTCGGGCAAAAAACCTCTTTGCTTTTTCATCTTATCAGCAGTTTGCCAGGTACGTGTTATTACTTCTGCAACGCGGCCCATGGCCTGGCTGTCGGAACTCATCATACTGAATACGCCCATATCATGAAGTATATCTTCTGCGGCAATTGTCTCCGGGCGAATGCGACTATCGGCAAAGGCTACATCTTCAGGAACTGATTTATCAAGATGATGACAAACCATTAACATATCAAGATGCTCATCAATTGTATTAATCGTAAAAGGTCTTGTGGGGTTCGTGCTTGAAGGCAAAATGTTTTGGTACATTGCGGCCTTAATAATGTCCGGTGCATGGCCACCACCTGCCCCTTCGGTATGATAAGTATGAATCGTTCTTCCATTGATCGCATTGATCGTATCTTCTAAAAAACCAGCCTCATTCAATGTATCAGTATGTATGGCAACCTGCACATCAAGTGCATCAGCAACCTTTAAAGATGCATCAATAACCGCAGGTGTTGAACCCCAGTCTTCATGAATCTTAAGCCCCATGGCGCCCGCTTCAATTTGCTCAACTAATGGTGGCGTTGTCCCACAGTTTCCCTTGCCTAAAAAACCAAGATTCATTGGAAAGGCATCCGCAGCCTCCAGCATTTTCTGAAGGCTCCATGCACCCGGAGTAACGGTTGTAGCACTCGTTCCGTCAGCCGGGCCTGTGCCTCCGCCAAACATAGTGGTGATACCGCTAAATAATGCATGGTCAATTAATTGAGGACAGATAAAATGTATGTGAGAATCTATACCGCCGGCTGTCATTATTAATCCCGCCCCACCGTGTACTTCTGTTGACGCACCTATAATCATGTTATCATCAACACCTTCCATTATATCAGGATTACCCGCCCGTCCTATTCCGACTATTTTTCCATCTTTAATCCCTACATCTGCTTTTACAATTCCCCAATGATCTAATATCAAGGCACCCGTTATTACAAAATCAAGAACACCTTCATCTCTTTTTGCAGTTGATGATTGCCCCATTCCATCGCGAATCGTTTTGCCACCGCCAAACTTATTTTCTTCACCATAAACAGTATGATCTTTTTCTACTTCAATGATAATATCTGTATCACCCAACCGCACTTTATCACCGGTAGTTGGCCCATACATGTTGGCATATTTTATTCTGTTGATGCGTAGGCTCATTGCTCTTTATTTTTGAAATGAAGCGATGCTGATTTTTTTACAGCTTCTTCCTTCGACTGCGTGGATGTTGCTTCCCCATTTACAAGATTATTAAATCCAAAAACATTTCTTTTGCCACCAAAGGCAACAAGTTCCACTTCTTTTTCCTCGCCCGGCTCAAACCTTACAGCAGTTCCGGCGGCGATATTGAGGTGCATTCCAAAAGTTTTTTTCCTGTCGAATTCCATTTGACGGTTTACTTCAAAAAAATGAAAGTGAGAACCTACCTGCACCGGGCGATCACCAGTATTTACTACCACGATCAAAACCGTTTCACGGCCGGTATTGCATTCTATATCTTTTGTGCCAACAAAGTATTCCCCTGGTATCATTTGCAATTAATAATAAATAATGAACAATGAATAATTAACTAATAATTTTTTGCATACAAATTTCATCTTATCGGGTCGTGTACCGTCACAAGTTTTGTTCCATCCGGGAAAGTTGCCTCAATCTGTACTTCATGTATCATTTCCGGAATGCCTTCCATCACATCTTCACGGGATAAAATTGTCGCTCCATATTGCATCAGATCCGCAACCGTTCTTCCATCCCTTGCAGCTTCCTGCAGCCTGCTGCTGATAAGAGCAATTGATTCAGGGTAGTTCAACTTCAATCCGCGGGCCTTACGTTTTTCTGCAAGTTCCCCGGCAAGAAATAATAAAAGCTTTTCTGTTTCTCTTGGTGTTAAATGCATGTATTAAATTTCTGTTGTAAAACAACAAGCAATCGCAGGTGATAAATGTAAGAATAATTGCCAATATAATTTTGGCACAATCGATACTCGATCACATTTTATGCGCATTAAAGGAAACTAATAAAACAATTCAATGAATGAAGGCAATGATAAAAACAGGTTATAACAGAAATATGTTAGCAACATATTATTGCCAGCCCTGGTCAGTTTTAATAAGCGTTACACTTTTATTCGCAAACTTTTCAGTATATCCCGGTGCGATACCTGAACCAAATTCGTTGCAGCCATCTTTCCATATGACTTCTCCAGAAACCGTGTACTGGTAGCCTTTCATGCCCAATATTGATTCTGCATCTTTTGAACTTTCAATCTTGAGGTTATTTACTTTGGCTGTTTCAGGGCATATATATTCCAATAAAACTTTCTTTTCAATGTCAGCATTAGAAGGTTTGCTGGAACAGCTATACAAAAAAATAATGAAAAGGGAACAAATAGAAAGGAGTTTGTTGTTCATGCTACTAAATTTAAGATCCGAAGATTTTCGGGTTAAAAAGATCGATTTACTTTCAGTCTTTTTCTTAAAATTAGCCTGTGAATTATTGCGGTTCCGTGATGGCTGAGGGCGTATTACAAGTTATTAAATATAGGCCATATGCAGCTTTCTCTTGTATATTTCATTTAAATAAATTTATACATAAAAAAATAATATGAACTTGCGCTATCTCATTTTACGGCAAATAGTTAATTCCAAATGGCGATATTAGACCCTTTGAAATCATCTTATCAATTGGCATTAAATATGATATCATCTTCTAAAATGAAAAAATGAAAAAAATTCTTTTTGTAATTACTCTTCTGTTTGTGTTTACGTTTGTTTTAAACATGGATACAAATGCGCAAACAAAAAAACCAAAAAAGCATTGGAGCCACAGGAAAAAAGATGCAGTGATAGCTGGAACCGCTGGTGCTGCTACAGGAGCGATTGTAAGTAAACATCCTGTAAAAGGCGCTGTCATTGGCGGAGCAGTGGGTGCAGGCGCCGGTTATGTCGTTGGTAAAAAGAAAGATAAAAAAGAGGCAAAGAAAAAATAGGGAATTTATCTTACATAGATGGCACTACATTTCCCTGTCTAACAAATAAGCTGCAAGCTCTTCGAGAGGCTTTTTTCTTACAGAAAGAACGGCGGTTTCCTCCAAATGAGTTAATGCCAGTTTCAGATATTTTTGTTTTAGCTCCATGGCCCAGTCTTTGATGTTACAGGCTTTGTATATTTCAAGAACAGTTTGAATTTTGCTTTCGTCGTTTTGTAACATAAGCTCACGCAAAGCGGCTACTTGCGATGTACTGCCAGCCTGCAAAGCCTGTATAAGTAAAAAAGTTTTTTTGTTGGCCAAAATATCGCCGCCCGGCTTTTTGCCAAATTTCTCAGGGTCTCCAAATGCATCTAAATAGTCGTCCTGCACCTGGAAGGCAATACCAAGGTTTTTGCCGAACTCATATAAATGTTCCTGGTTACCTAAACCTGCACCACCAATTAAAGCGCCTGCCTGGAGGCTTGCACCTAATAACACCGATGTTTTAAGGCCAATCATTTCCACATAATTTTCCAGGCTCACATCATCATTTTTTTCAAATTCCATATCCAGTTGCTGTCCTTCACAAACCTGTTTTGCCATGGTATTAAATATCGATAATATCTTGTGGGTATATTCTCCCCGTACTTTATTCAGGTATTCATAAGCAACTACAAGCATTACATCTCCCGCAAGCAATGCCGTTGCGTCGCCATATTTTATATGGACAGTTTGCATGCCACGCCTAAGCGGAGCTTTGTCCATTATATCATCGTGCACCAGCGTAAAATTGTGAAATAATTCAATTGCCGCGGCCACATGATAAGCATCCGGTTTTACATTTTCAAACAGTTCGTTGCCCATAAGGCATAACAACGGCCTTATTCTTTTCCCGCCGAGAGATAGCAGGTATTGAGAGGCATCATACAGCTTTTCGGGTTGCTGGGGAAAATGCCTTACATTAAATTTTTCTTCGAAAAGTTTTGAGAAGTCTTTGTATGAATGCATAAGCTTAAAGGGAAACCTCACCGCACATTGTTTCTTTAAAAAAAAACAGTTGAACCTTCAAAAGGTAAGGCCTCAGAGAGTTAATTATTTACAATCAATATTATTGTCGTTTACTTTTTCGCTTCTTATTAATCTTTGCCGCTTTCTCTTTCAGGCTTTCAATATTGGGTATCCATTCAAAATCCAATTGTCTTTTTTCAAGATTAGCAGCGACGAGTTGAATTTTTATTTTATCTCCCATGCGAAATTTTTTCCCCGTACGAATTCCAACAAGTGAATAATCAGTATCATCATGGCGAAAATCATCATAGTCTGAAAGGTCTCTTACAGATACCAGGCCTTCGCATTTTTCATTTACAGTTTCTACCCAAAAGCCAAAGGAGGCAACGCCACTTATCACACCTTCCATCTCCTGGCCTATTTTATCCATCATAAACTCAACCTGCTTGTATTTATTACCAGCACGTTCCGCCTCCATTGCTGCCCTTTCCTTCACGCTGCAATGTTTACACTTTTCTTCCATCTTTTTATCAGGGTGGATATTTTTCTCCAATACTTCCTGTAAAATCCGGTGAACCATTACATCGGGATAGCGGCGTATGGGTGAAGTGAAATGGCAATAGTCTTCAAACCCGAGCCCATAGTGGCCAACATTTTCCGGCGTATAAATCGCCTTCGCCATCGTACGGATTCCTAATTGCTCAAGCACATGCTGCTCCGGCTTGCCATGCACATCAAGCATCAACTGGTTGAAAGAAGCGGCTATCGCAGCCTCATCATGTATGTCGAACTTATAACCAAACTTTTTTGCGAAAGCGGCAAATGGTTTTAGCTTTTCATCATCCGGCGTATCATGAATCCTGTACGGGAAAGGAACGGGTTTTTTATTGAATTTTATTTTGGCAACATGTGCAGCAACGGTACGGTTGGCCAGCAGCATAAACTCTTCTACAAGTTGGTGAGATTCTTTGCTCTCCTTTACTATAATACCCAGTGGCTTTCCTGTTTCATCAAGCTTAAACTTCACTTCTGTGGAAGAAAAATTGATAGCCCCATTTTTAAATCTCTCCTTCCTGAAATTTTTTGCCATTGAGTTAAGGCATTTAATTTCCTCCTGGTAAATCCCTTCGTTGGTTTCTATTATTTCCTGTACTTCATCATAATTAAACCGATGATCGCTATGAATAAAGGTTTTACCCAGCCAGTAATCTTTCACCTTTCCTTTAACCATATTAAATATTACGGAGAAGGTATATTTATCTTCATGGGGCCTCAAGGAACATAATTCATTTGAAATTTTCTCGGGCAACATAGGATTCACCCGATCGGGAAGATACACGCTGGTCGCCCTGCTATATCCTTCTTCATCGAGCGCAGAGCCGGGAGTAACAAAATGGCTTACGTCTGCAATGTGAATTCCTATCTCATATTCATCCTTACCTAGTTTCTTTATGGAAAGAGCGTCATCGAAATCTTTTGCATCAGCAGGGTCAATGGTAAAAGTGAGTTCATTGCGATAGTCTCTCCTCTTACCAATCTCATTATCGTCAATTCTTCCATCGAGTCCATTCGCTTCTTCCAGCACCTTTGAAGGAAACTCAAGCGGAAAACCGTTCTGAATAATAATCTCCTTCATGGCCATATCACCCTTGTCCTTCGCCTGGAGCACCGCAACGACGGTACCTTCCGGTTTCTTTTCTCCCTTTTCCCAATTGAGAAATTTTACCACTACCCTGTCTTTAGATACCGCGCCATTTAGGTTGCGGGTACTGATGTAAAAATCAGGTACCGGCTTTTGGCTATCTGCTTTGAAAAATGCGAAGTTGGCACTCACTTCTATTTCGCCTATAAATTCGGTCTGCTTTCGTTCAATAACGTCTTCTACGACACCTTCTATTCTTCTTCCGTTCGACTCTTTTATTTTCACTCTTACTGTGTCGCCGTCCATAGCTTTGTTGAAATCGTTAGGGCGCACCAATACATCTTTGTCTCTTCCTTCGGCAATTACATAACCGATACCGGAACGAGTAATTTCCAAAACGCCTTTTATCAATGATGAAGGCTTTTTCTTTCCCGTTTTTTTACTCATATAATTCTTTCACCACTTTTAAAAACACATCTATTGCTAAAATGCCGTGTGTGTAAACGCAATGTACATAATCTATTGTTAAACAAAGTTAAGGAGATCAGTTTCAATAATCCCTTCAATCAAAATTTTAAAATAGGGAAGGTATTGCCCGCCGAGAGGAAAATTATCATTTGCAAACCTGGTTAAACACGGAATTTATTAATTGCAGAAAAAAAATTAATTGTGCTTTTAGAAATTCAAGATCGCACATTCTAATCCAAATAGCTATTACAAATTATTTAGATATGAAGATTGTTAGTTACCTTTAGCAGCACAATTTTTTAGCGTGTTATATAACCCTTTAGTATGCCTGAAACGCCTCCTTTTTCATCTTCATCTCTTAATTATTTTGAAGCGCTTTTTAATAAAACAGAAGAGAATAATATTCTTCTATTAGATACGGATGGGATCATTTTAGCAATTAATGATGCATTTACCCAACGCTTTGGATATAGTCATTCAGATATAATAGGTAAACATCTGAGTTTATTATTTACTGAAGAAGATAAAAGAAACGGAAAACCAGAAAAAGAAATACGTGCAAGCCTAAATACAGGCCAGGCCTTTGATAACAATTATTTAGTCGCGAAAGATAAATCTATAACCTGGGTATCGGGAGAGTCGGTACTGGTAGAAAGTTCTGATGGAAAGGCTAATATTTTAAAAATCATACAGGACATTCAGCAGCAAAAAAAATCTGAAACTTCCCTGGACAATCTGAATCAATTTAATGAAAACATTCTTAGCTCGATAGAAGATGTGGTAATAGTGCTGGACGAAAGAATGAATATCATAAAAACCAACCGGGCATTTTCTACATTATTCAAAGATCTTGGCCAGAATGCTGAAAAAATGAATTTCGCAGATCTTATTAAACCGCACGACGCCTTTGAGCAGGTTGAAAGAAATATTCAAAACGCAATAAGCTCCGGGGTGGGGTTTTCAAATATTTCCATTGAAATAGAAGCAACCAGTGGAGAAAAAAGGGTATTTGACATCAATTGCAGCCCGATGCAAAATGCCAGTGCGGGAAATAATGTATTGCTGGTGATCCATGATATTACGGTGCATAAGCAGGTAGAACGTGAGAGAGAAGATGTAATCGGCTTTGTAGCACACGAGCTAAGAAACCCCCTGGCAAACCTGGTGTTATGTAATGAGCTCATTAGCGAAGCCATTAAAGAAAATAATCCCGAAGCGGCTAATGATATACTTCAAAAAAGTAAAAACAATGTGTCCCGTCTGAATAAAATGATTGCAGAGCTTTATGACGCGACAAGAGTTAACTCAGGGAATTTGATTCTTGACATTTCAATCTTCAACTTTGGCGACATGATAAAGGAAGCCATAGAAACGATAGCTGTATTGCATCCGTCTTATAAAATTTTGGTGAAAGGAACCGGCGACGAAGAAGTAAGGGGTGACAGGTACAGGCTTATACAAGTGGTAACCAATTACCTTAGTAATGGCATTAAGTATTCCAACGACAATACGGAAGTTGTTTTAACCATAATACCCGGAAAAGAAAAAATTACTGTTTCGGTAAAAGATGAAGGTGTAGGAATATCACCGAAGCAACTGCCATTTATTTTCGAAAGATTTTTCAGGGCGGAAAAAACAAAGAATCTCGAAGGCATAGGCCTCGGGCTTTACCTGTGTAAACAAATAATCCATGCGCACAGAGGCCAGGTGTGGGCCGAAAGTGAAGAAGGCAAGGGATCTACTTTTTATTTCTCGATCCCTTTGTAGCAGATTTTATTGAGCCATGTGAATTGAATTTAAACAGTAACTATCAACATGAAACCTTTTTCATCTTTGATACTTTTTAAATTAAATGTGCCGCCAAATGCTTCAGCCCTTTCCTGTATGATGGAAAAACCGCTTCCAAATTCCAAAGTTTCAAGATCCATTCCGATGCCATCGTCATAAATTACCATGCTTATCTTTTCTCTCAGTGACCGTATTTTTATGAAAATATTTGTAGCGTCGGAATGCTTTTCGATATTGTGTATTTGCAATTGAGCGATCCTGTATAGCAGTGTTTGAATGTCTGGTGTGGCTTCACTCATAGCCGCTGCATCCACTTTAACGGAATAGGTAATTAGATTCTCAGATTTGATTTCACTTAACAGTTCTTCAAGCACCGTTTGCAAACCAAAACCTTCCAGGCCAAGCGGGGAGAGTCGTTTAGCAATAGAGCGAATACTCACAATCGAATAATTTAATAATTCCTTAATCTCATTTAGCTCCGATACATCTTCATAGTTCATGCCCGGTGTCGCATGAGCAATCTTCATATTCACTGTAGCCAATACCTGGTTAATGTTTTCGTGAAGTTCTTCGCTGATATCCCTTCGTTCCTTTTCTTCTGTATCGATACTTACTTTGATCATTTCCCGGTGATGCTGCAGCTTTAAATTTTCAACCTGGAGCTGTAAATTATCCAGCTCTGAAAGGTCTTGCATAGTGCCTATAAGCCGCAAAGCTTTTTTGTCTTTATCTCTTACAACAAATAGCCGGTCAAGCACTTTTTTATATTCGCCGTTTTTACATAAAAACCTGTATTGGCCCCACCAGATGGTTTCTTCACCGGCAAGCAATTCATCCAGCACATGTATAGTTTCCGCCCTGTCTTCAGGATGCAGGTTTGCACGCCACCAGGTATTATTATCTTCCATTTCCTCTTCAGAATATCCAAAAATGTCCGTCATGGTCTTATTATAATAAGACTGGCGTGTAATAAAATCATATTCCCAAATGCCCTCCTTTGTAGCAATAGACAACAGTTCGAATCTTTTGAGTGCACTCAAAAATTGATTCTGATCGGTCATTAAATCATCGGTTACCTCGTTACCCATAAATTAAATTTGGAAACCAAAAATAAGTGTCTTTAATCTATATAGCGCCAGCAGGAAATTATTTCGCAAAAACATAGTCGTATTTTATTCCCCGTCTTTAAAAGACCTTCCTTTGCCCGGTAATAAAAATTATTCAGAACTTGCTGAATTAAATTTGTCTCTAAAGAAAATTGCAATTGATACAAAAAACTTTATACGCTTCCACATTATCAGACGAGATAACAACAGACAAAGCTATTTCAAAACAACAGGCAGAAAGATTGTTTACCTATTTTAAAGATAACCCACTTTTTCGATGGGAGGAAGCAAATAATGATTGCGAAGACAGGGCAAATGCCATTTGTATGCTGCTTGATGAATGGAAAATACAAAACGGTAAGAGTTGGGTTTTCAGTGGTTATGTTTTAAAAAAACCTGGTTACCTTAAAAATCGATGGAAGTATCATGTAGCGGCCCTATTGCCGGTTGAAGAAGGTAATAAAATCAGTTATTATACCATTGATCCTGCCACTACGAATCAACTTACCATTATTGAAAAATGGGCGGCAAATGTTACCGATTCTCCGCACAGCTATTATATTGTTAAAAATGGTGAATATTATATTTTTAATCCCCGCACCATAAAGCAAAACAAGTGGCATGCAAGAAATAAAGGAAATTATAACTGGACGATGCAGGGACTGAGCGGGATCAATGGCCTTTCGAGTAAAGGCAAAGCACTACTTGCATTTAATAAAAATAAATTGCTGAAAACGAAAAGATCGTTTAAGAAACTAATGGACACCCCATCTCCATTGTCATGATTTGATATTTCCATATTAACATTTCGTAATAAAACCTGAAGGTTACTGCACAGTCCAACATGCATAACTAAAAATTTATATTATGAAAAAGATTATTACACTTTTGTTTTGCACAGCGATATTATCATCAGCTTTTGCACAAAGAAATGATCGCGATGACTGGAAAAATGATCGCGGCCGCAACGTCTATCAAAATACCCGCTCTACAATCGCCCAAAGAGACCAGGTGATTCAAAGAATCAACAGGGAATATGATTTTAAAATTCAGCAGGTAAGCTACGATAGGTATATGAACCGTCGTGAAAAAAAACGTGCTATAAAATACCTGCAGGAGCAAAGAGCACAAAAAATCAAAAGGGCGTTTGCTGAATATAACAACCGGTATGTTTATAGCAACGACAGAAATCACGACCATAGAAACGATGGAAGGAATGGTAACCGGGATGGAAGGAACTACGGTAACGGGCATTACAACAAATAAGGTCTTACCTTAAAAACCAATTTGAAAAGCCTCTTCGCGAAAGAGGCTTTTTTGTGTTGCACCTTTACACAATAAACATCTGCATCAGTTGATATAGATTTGTACATTTACCAATGAGCAGCAAGGGCTCTTTAACAACTGCCACAACTAAATGAAGTATCCATTTTTTTTCTTATCGTTTTTATTATGCCTCAGTTCCTGTTTTCGCAGCGATGAAGTAGCCATTAATATCAATGGGTTTTCCAAACCTTCTGAAAACCCAATATTACAAGCCGATTCGTCATTTGTATTTACCGATCCCAATAACAAATCAGCCGGTGAAATGGCAAAGGGCTGATGTATTTAACCCGGCTGCAATTGTAAAGGACGATAAAGTATTTATGCTTTACCGCAGCGAAGATAATCCTGCTGCTGCTATCGGAGGCAGAACATCACGTTTAGGCTTAGCCGAAAGTGAAGATGGTATTCATTTTAAAAAATACCCAACACCTGTTTTATACCCCGACAGCGGACAATACATGCAATACGAGTATCCCGGTGGCTGCGAAGATCCGCGCTTAGTGCAATCGGAAGATGGGACTTATGTTGTAGCATATACCGCATGGAATAATAAAACGGCAAGATTATCCATTGCTTTTTCCAAAGATCTTGTTCATTGGCAAAAAAAAGGGCCTGCATTTGCAAAAGCTTATAATGCTAAATTCTTAAATACCTGGAGCAAGTCTGGTTCCATGGTTACAAAACTGAGTAATGGCAAACAGGTGCTTGCCCGGTTAAAAGGAAAATACTGGATGTACTGGGGAGAGCAGTTTATTAACCTGGCCTGGTCAGAAAATTTGTACGACTGGAATCCATTGATAAATGATAAAGGAGATTTAATATCCGTTGCCAAACCTAGGCCCAAAAAATTTGACAGCGACCTTACCGAATGCGGCCCCCCGGCTATTATAACCGAAAATGGAATCGAACTTTTTTATAATGGTAAAAATGCAACTGATGATAATGCAGACCCGTCATTGCCAAAGGGAACTTATTCCACAGGCAGAATTATATTTGATAAAGCCAACCCGGAAAAAATAATCAAAAGATCAGATACCTGTTTTCTAAAGCCCACATTGCCTCACGAGTTGAACGGCCAGTATAAGGCAGGAACCACGTTTGCGGAAGCGCTTGTATTTTTTCAGGGTAAATGGTTTTTATACTATGGCACTGCAGACTCGTTTGTTGGACTGGCCATTTCAGAATGAGCTTAGCTGTGGGTAAATGCAGCGGGAACAGATAAAAATATAGCTGGGTTATTTATTCAAATAAACGGTCTTCCCGGATTCGGCAGATTCCTTTGCGGCACTCAGAATACGCATAACTGTTACATTGGTTGCCAAAGAATATAACCCGTTCTCCGGCACTTTTATTTTTTTGCGCATAACATCGGCCAGGTAGGAAAACGGATCTTCATAAACCGGGATATCGCTGGCAGTCACTCTTGACTTATGCTCAGCAGGATCCCCTTTTGCACGCAAACGCATATCATAATTATTAGCGGAAATTATATACCCGGTGGTCCCGTACACTTCCATATCTTTTCTTCCAAAGGGCCAGTTCCACGACGCCTGGATGATGCATTGTGCGGTGGGATATGTTACAATAATTGTCGCTTCGTCGTCAACTTTAGGATATATATCAGGTTTAAATTGCCGGGTTACGGCCGTGACAGAAACCGGTTGCTGGCCTTTCATCAAATAAGTCATCAGGTTTGCACCATAGCAACCAAAATCCATCAGGGCTCCGCCACCATTTTGTACAGGGTCGGTAAGCCAACTGAAAAATTCTTTACTCACACCAATTTCTTTCGGCCCCTCATGTCCGTCATGTATCACTACCTTTTTAATATTACCAATATAGTTACTGTCGTTTATTAATTGATACGTCTTTGCTGTTGAAGGATACCAGGAGGTTTCAAAATTAGTAAGGAGTTGTATGTTGTATTTTTTTACCAATGAGTCCATTTTTAAGGCTTGTTGGAGCGATGCGGCAAGAGGCTTTTCGACCATCACATTTATACCACGCGGTGCACAGGCCTCAACTACAGCCAGGTGCTCATTTACCGGCCCGAAAGCTGAGGTAACTTCGGGCTTCACGGCGTCGAGCATTTTGCCAAGATCATTATATATAATTGAGGGGTCTATTCCATATTGTTTTGCATATCGCTGCGCCAGTTCAGTATTTGGTTCATATATCCCCACAAGAATTACATCGGGTTTCTTCCTTTTCAATATCCAGCCCACATGATCGTGACTAATACCGGCGACGGCCAACCGCACAGGAGTATTAGTAGCAGTCGCAACCTGGGAATGTGCTTGCAGGCTGAACAAAATGATACATGATAATATTAATATCGATATCGATCCAGACTTTTTCATATTATTAATTTTTACGAAAAGTAATATTGGTTTCAGATTTTTTATTTAAAAATTCACAAGGCAATTAATTCTATTTCCCCGAATTCCGATTTGCATATTGGCAGGAATGTTAACCAACTTCTTTCCATGATTTTGATGAACAAGGTACATGATACCATCAAATAGAAATAACGCAGCGCCCTGCAGAATGATGCTTTTGCCGTAACCACGATATTGATCATACTTCGCAATATTGTTGTTCGCCCTTTCTTTTAAATAAAAGCCACCGACGACGTACGCTACATCAAGACCGGCATTAAATAAGTAGATCTCTTCTATGTTGATCTGTTTATTAAGCGATTGAGAATAACCGAGGCCTTCTTTATTTTTTGTAAAAAGAAAGCCCAAAGATCCAAGTGTAAAATTTACCCCGCCCCAAATCAAATTCATTCGGTGAAAATATTTATTGCTTCCGGTTGCAGAACCAACTGCAATGCCACTGTATAGAAGATTTGCCGCGCCCCATGCGCCTAAAACCGCCATGCTCTGTCGCGTTATTTTTATTCTCTGCGTATTAAATTCATTGATTGAATTGAGTTGGCTGTTGCAATAATTACAACATAGAAAAAAAGAAAAAAGAATGGCGCTTCGTTTCATTAAGAAAAAAATTCTCTTATGAAAATGTACGCAAAATATGACGAAGCTCCCTGTTTAAAAAAATTAATATACCATATTCAGGCTGAGTCATTCAGTTCGCAAACTTTTAATCGGGTTCGACAAAGCGGCTTTCATAGTCTGAATGCATATAAGCAATGCAGTTATAAATGCAAGTATTAAGACAGCTATTAAAAACGGCTGCGCTGTAATGCTAATTCTATAGGCATAAGCCTGCAGCCAGTTATACATAATAACATAAGCAACCGGGCAGGCAACAATTGCAGAAATTAAAATGACCAGTAAAAATTCCTTCATAAATAAACCCATGATGCCAGACACAGATGAGCCCAATACTTTTCGGATACCAATTTCTTTCGTGCGCTTCTGAACACTAAGGGATATAAGCCCAAGCACGCCAAGCAATACAATAATCAACGCGAGAACGGTTGCGGTGTAAGACGCTTTCTTCAATTGTATTTCTGACTTATAGAGTTTGGCCAAAGCATCATCCATAAAAGTATATTCGAAAGGAACGCCCGGCATCAACGCCGACCATTTCTTTTGCAATGCAGCAATTGAATTGCCAATACTGCCGGGTCTTATTTTAAATGAAAAATTCCTGTAAATATTGGAGAGGGCCACATGTAGGAAAGTGACCGGCTGAATCGGTTTTTGCATGGAGCCAAAATGAAAATCTTTCGTTACACCTGCTATGGTAAATACCTGCCCTCCTCCACCCTGGAATTTAAGTTGTTTGCCTATTGCATCGGCTGCATTATTCCATCCGAATGCCCTGGCCTGCGCCTGGTTTATCACCATAGTGAAAGGATCAGTGAATGCGCCGGGAGCACTGAAAAATTTACCCGCAGCCATGGAAATACCAAATGTAGAAGCATAGTATTCATCCGTAACTATTTGTTCCGATGCTACAGCAGTATTTGAGTCCGCATCGGCTTTGTATAAAGATGCACTTCCGGAACTATTACCGTCGGGCACAGTAAAAGAAAGCGTCGCGTTGACTACCTCGGGCATTGCAGCAAATTGTTTACGCATATCCTCCTTTTTTGTAACACCTTGTGGAGTCCAGTCACGGGGGAGTTGCGCTGATAGAATGTAATCTTTATTAAAGCCAATGTCTTTGCTAAAGAAGAGATTGATTTGCGAAGAAATAATTATGGCGCCAATGAAGGCGATGGTAGCAGTACCAAACTGAAATGCTACTAATGATTTTCGAAGCCATACATTTTCTTTTATAGAAGAAAGCTTTCCTTTCAATGACTCGACAGACTTTAAAGACGACAGGACAAATGCAGGATAAATACCGGCTATAAACCCAATGATGAAAATAAGCATCAACGGAAATGCGACGAAGTAAAGCGGAAAATCGCGGAGCGACGGAATTTCTTTTCCCAGAATATTGCTGAACATATGCCGCGACAACGCATACACTACAATAGCGAGGCCTGTTGCAAAGAAGACCAGGATGATTGATTCAATAAGAAACTGCATAATTAATTGCTTCTTCAATCCGCCAAGCACTTTTCGTATTCCAATCTCCCGCATACGTGTCGTCGACCGGCTTACAGACATATTGACAAAATTGATAATTGCCATCATTAATATAAATATTGCAATTGCAGATAAGGCGTAAATCATTTTTTTGATGAGGCCGTTATTTGCAGAGAGATAATAATCTTTTAGCGGAACGAGGTAGGGCGTCATACCAGAAGCTACCTGCGGAGGTGCATTTTGCTTCATAAGGTACTGAATAGGTTTTTCAAGGTCTTGTGGCTTTACTCCTTTTTGCAATTCAACGTAGCCCACAATGTATTGATTGGGCCAATCCATATTTCTTCCAAAATAACCTATGTTATTTGATGAAATATAAAACTGGTTATTGTTATCATCATTAAGATAGGTAACAGAATTTTTCGATGGATTTTTCAAGACACCGGTGATAATAAAATCGTGTTTTGAGCCGGAAAAGCTTTCGATGGTAAGTGTTTGGCCAATTACATCTGTTTTGCCAAAATATTTTTCAGCTCTCTCACCGGTAATAACAAGAGAGAACGGGCCATCGAATGCAGTTTTTGCATCTCCGTAAAGCAGTGAGAAGCCATACATCTCAAGCATTGAAGTATCGCATATTTGCAATCCTTCCCTAAAACTTTTATCTCCTTTCGAAACATTGGAAGTGACACCATCCCAACGATAATAATTTGCTACCAGGTCAGGATATTGCTCTCTTAAAGCCTTTGCCAACGGGCCCATGGTGGTAAGTTCAAGTCCCTGGTTGGGGTCTTTCCATTTGCTTTGCAAAATATATTGCCTGCCAGCATTCTTTAAGTTTTTATTCACCTGTAGCTCGCTCCATACGTAAGCTCCAATTAATAATGTAAATGCAATACCGGTTGATAACCCGATAATATTTACGGAAGAATAGAACCGGCTTTTAATGATGTTGCGCCAGGCAATTTTGAAATAATTTTTAAGCATAAAATTTATTTTTGAGCTATTCGCAATGAACCTTTTTGAGGGTTTGGATTACTTTTTTTATTTTTAGATTATGATAATAGAAATTAAAAAACCTGTAACCAAGGAAAAAGTGAGAGAAGCGCTCTTGCAAATTTCTAAAGAAGGTAAAAAGAAATCGCTGAGAAAACATTTTGGCAAACTCAAACGCGGAATAGATGGAGTGGCATACCAGAAAAAAGTAAGAAATGAATGGATTTAGTTTCGTCGCAGATACAAACTTTCTTATAAATGTCCATGAAGGAATTCCCAGTACCGAACCTTTTCTTGAAGGAACGGTCGTAATCTCTATCATTTCTGAAATTGAACTTCTGGGATGGCCAAAATTATCTCTTAAAGAGAAAACTAAACTTAGGGCTATGCTGCGAGACTGCGTTATCATAGATCTAACTCCGGAAATAAAGGAGATGGCAATTGAAATCAGGCAATCAACTGCTTTAAAAACACCGGATGCTATTATTGCAGCTACCTCCCGTTTTCTACAATTACCTCTTGTAACTTCTGATAAAGGATTTAAAAAAATAAAAGACATTGAAATTATTATGATTTAGCGACAAAAGAATACTATTATAAATTAAGCTACTCAGTTCTCAAACTCTTTATTGGGTTTTCAAGCGCTGCTTTTATTCCATTAAAACTTACAGTAATTAATGCAATTACAATTGCAAGCATACCGGCTAAAGCGAACATCCACCATGCCAATTGGATATGATAGTCCAGTAGAGATAAAGCTTTTTGCAGTACCAAACCTGCCAACGGAGCAGCAATAATGAAGGCGATAAAAACGGGCTTTAGAAAATCTTTTGATAGCGTGAACCAGATACTTTTTACGCTGGCACCCAGCACTTTTCTTACACTCAATTCTTTACTGCGGCGCTCCGCTAAGAAAATAGAAAGTCCGAAAAGTCCAAGACATGAAATTACAATAGCCATGCCTCCAAATATATTTGCCATCTGGCCTACAGAACGTATTTGCCTGAGATTAGCCTGGTATTCTTCTTTAGTGAAATGAAAATCAAACGGAATATTTGGATTGATTTTTTTTACCGCTGCTTCAATTTTTGCCACACAGTCCTTCCATCTATCGTTGTTGGCTATACGCACAAAAAAATGACTTAAGCTTCCTGTGTTCAGGTATATGATCATTGGTTGAACGTCGGAAGATGAATTGTTGTAAACAAAATCCTTTACCACACCAATGACGGTGTTATTCCCCAGTTTAGTTCCTGTTATCGGTTCTTTAAGCCCCATTCTCCTCGCCGCAGATTCGTTAATTAGACACGACATAGAATCTGCGCCATATTCGGCACTGAAGTCACGCCCTTCTGTTAATGTGAGGCCCGCAGTTTTTATCCAATCATATTGAACACCGGTAGAAGTAATGTAAAAATCCTGGTCATCAGTTTTGCCCGGCCACTCCAACCCATTGAACGCTCCTCCAAAACGAATAAGATCATCATTACCTGCAGACACATTTTTTACTCCGGGAATTTGAAGCAATTCATTTTTTACAATACTGAATTTATCGGCCATATCGCCGCGGGCCGGAATTTCAATAAGGTTATCGGCATTGTAACCGATAGGCCGGCGCTCCATGTAATCTACCTGCTTAAAAAAAACGATAGTTGCCACAATGAGAAAAATAGAAATTATGAACTGGAATGTTACCAGTCCTTTTCTGAGCATGCCACTTCGTTTGCCTTTTACTATAATACCCTTGAGCACCTTTACCGGCTGAAACCGGCTCAGATAAAGAGCAGGATAACTTCCTGCAATCACACCGGTAATTAACCCAAGGGCAATCAGCAAACTCCATATCTTCAAATTGAAATAATCAGGAATAAAATGATTTCCCGAAACCTGCATAAAGCCGGGCAATGCGATATAAGATAATCCAACCCCAATCAAAAGCGCCAGGAAAGACATAAGTATCGCTTCGCTGAGGAATTGAAAAATGATAAGTTTTCTCGAAGCACCCATTACTTTTCTTACACCTACTTCTCTTGCTCTTTGTTCCGAGCGTGCCGTTGCAAGATTCATGAAATTGACACAAGCAATCAGTAGAACAAACAAACCAACGAGGCTCAGCATCGCAATAATATAAATAATACCTCCATTAGGTTTCCCGTTTTTGAAATTTCCAAATAGGCGCAAGTCTGAAAACGGGTAAGCAAATAAAGACATATTTTTTTCATCCTGTTTTTCCACAAAAAGCCTGGTAAGCTTCTTATTAAAGGCCACAGTATTTGTATTTGGCTGCACCTGCACCCAGGTCTGTATCCTGTTATCATCCCATTTAGCTACCCAGTCATTTTCTTTTTCCAGCAAACGAAATGGCAATACAATCTCAAATTTATTTGTACTATTCTCCGGAACGTCACGAATAACTGCAGCAACTTTTAAAGCATGAAGATTATTGTGTACGATCATTTTTCCAATCGCCTCTTCATCACCAAATAATTTTTTTGCAGTGCCCTGTGTTATAACAATTGAACCGGGTTCATTCAATGCAGTAACCGGATCTCCTTCTACTGCCGGGAGGGTCATTATCTTAAAAAAATCAGGATCGGCATAGATACCATTTAAGTATAGGGATTTATCGCCGTTACGCAAAAGTTCACTACTCATTTGGCTCGACCGTGCAGCGAATTTTACTTCCGGAATTTCAGCACGAACGCTTGCTGCAAGCGGGCCGGGAGTTTGCCTATGTGTGATGATATCGCCATTCATATCCTGGTTTTCCATCAATAGCCGTATATCCGCAAGATTTGTATTGAATGAATCGTAACTGACTTCATTTACTATTACAAGCATAATGACTATGGCGGTCGCAAGCCCAATCGATAACCCACCAATATTAATAAAAGAGGAAACTTTGTTTTTAACAAGGCCCCTCCACGCCATCTTGAAATAATTTTTAAACATAGCCTGAACTTTAATTTTTATGATTTCTTCCCTGAATCATGATAGCCTATAAATCAGATTAATCATGGTTCAGAAAATTTCTATTCTATTCCGTTCTCAAACTCTTCACAGGATTTGCCATAGCTGCTTTTATAGATTGAAAACTTAATGAAGCCAGTGCTATAAATAAAGCAACAAGTCCAGCCAATAAAAACATCCACCATTGAATATGGATGCGATATGCAAAGTCCTGCAACCATTTATTCATTACCAGCCAGCCAAGAGGTATTGCGATAAGCATTGATAACAAAACGAGTTTTAGCAATCCGCCGCTAAGCATGGCAACCAGGTTTTGCACACTTGCTCCAAGTACTTTTCTTATCCCTATTTCTTTTACACGCTGCTCTGTGGTGAAAGTAATAAGGCCAACCAATCCAAGGCATGCTATACAAATAGTAAGTATGGTAAAGGAAAGCAGTACCTCTCCCTGCTTTTCTTCTGCAACATATTGATCGGCAAAATTCTTATCTAAAAAATGATATTCAAAAGGAGACTCGTGATCAAATTTTCTGAAAGTCTGCTGTAGGAATTGTAATGTTTGCGGGATATTATTGGCACTCAAACGCACATATACATTATCCCTGTCGTTTGCAGCATGCGGCATTTGCATTATCATGGGTTCTATCTTATGCTGCAGGGAGTAAATGTGAAAATCATGGACTACACCGACTATATTTGAATACAAAACAGTACCTGCCGAATCTAAGCCGGTTTGTACGCGTTTACCCACTCCGTTAGCCCACCCCTGTTTTTTTAAGAATGCTTCATTCACAATTATGTTGTTGCTGTCGGCGGACATATTATTCAAAAAGTTTCTTCCCTCCATTAATTTTATCTGCATAGCAGGAATAAAATTTTCATCAATAGTTAGCGCAGATGCCAGATTGCTATGAGGATCCAGCACGCCATTTTTTTCAACGCTATAATCAATCATCCCTATGTTATTATTTCCAATCGGGTTGCCGGCGGATGCTACTGCCTCTACCTGTGGATTCTGCAACAGTTCAAAACGCAGGGCAGCAAACTGTTTCCGTAGCGGCCGCGAATCAACATGAAAGGTAAGTACCTGCTTCTTATTAAAGCCCAGGTCTTTCTGCGAAACAAAACGAAGCTGGCTATAGATAATTATTGAAGCAGTGATCATAACCACCGTAACGGTAAACTGGAAAACGACCAACGACTTACGAAACAATATTTGCGAACCCAGGTTGCCCATCTGGTTTTTTAAAGCAGGAATAGTTTTAAAGCCGGATAAAAATAAAGAGGGATATAATCCGCCGATAAGGCCGCCAACCATTGAAAAAATGAGCAGGCAGGCCACACTATTCATTCCTCCAAAATACCACGGTGATAAATGCTTTCCTGTAAGCGTATTAAATAGTGGCATTATCAACATAACCAGGAAGACGCTTAAGGCCGCCGCAATAAGAATAAGCATTATTGATTCCGTAAGAAACAACCAAATAAGATTCTTGCGGGTGGAGCCGATGATTTTTCTTACCGCAACTTCACGCAGGCGCACAGCAGCCCTTGCTGTGGTAATATTTGTGTAGTTGATGAAAGCAATGATCAGGATAAGCAACCCTACGATAGAAAGTACGTATAGATAATTGACATTCCTGTTCTCTCCTAATTCATAACTTAAATGCGAATGCAAATGGATGGAGGTCAGCGGCTGAAATTCTATTGAGTAAGCGATATCCAAACCATTCGCCGTAAAATATTTTTTAATAAAAGCAGGCATCTTTGCCTGAAGGGCTTTTGCATTATTATTTTTCTTCAGAAGTACATAAGTGTAAATGCTGAAATTCCCCCAATCTCCGGTATAATCTGCAGGCATGGTACGCAACGCCTGGAAAGTAAAATGAGAGTTCTCCGGTACACCTTCGATAACTCCACTCACAACATTAGGCGAGTTATTATCAAAATAAATGGTTTTGTTTATGGCGACTTCCGGATTTGCAAATAGTTTATCGCAAAGCGTTTTAGTTATCACAACAGCACCTGGTTTTGCCAGTGCATTTACCGGATTGCCAGCCAGGAAATGGTATGTAAAGACTTTAAAAAAAGTTGAATCAGTAAAATAAACAGCATCTTCTTTAAAACGTTTTTCATTATAACTAATAATGCCTCCGCCTTCCGGATCAATGCGCACGGTTTCTTCTACTTCGGGATATTCATTTTTTAGCGCTTTGGCTGTGAGGCCGGAAGTTCCCGTAACGTCAAACTTCTCTGCTTCCCAGTTTCCATGCGATGCAAGACGATATATACGATCTGCATTTTTATGATAACGATCGTAGCTAAGCTCCTGCGCAATAAAAAGTGCGATAAACCAGAAAGCAGCAAGGCTAAGAGACAGGCCTGTAATATTAATGAAAGAAAATATTTTATTCTTAACCAGGTTTCGCCACGCGATTTTGAAATAATTTTTAAGCATAACTGATTATTTTTTGATTAATGAAATTTCATTCTGTTCTCAAACTTTTCACGGGATTGGCCAATGCTGCTTTTATCGTTTGAAAACTTATGGTAATTAATGTAATCGCAATAATGGCAATGGCAGTAACAATAAACACTTCTGCGTTTAATCGTATACGATAAGCAAAGCTTTGTAACCACTGGTTGGCGGCCCACCATGAGATAGGAATTGCAATCAAAAGCGAAACCAATACTAACCTGAGAAAATCAGTCGAAAGCATAGCTGCAATATTGCCGATAGAAGCACCAACAACTTTTCTTATACCGATTTCTTTTTGTCTCTTTTGTGCCGTGAATGCTACCAGGCCAAATAAACCAAGGCATGAAATAATAACAGCAACACCTGCAAAATATTTTGAAAGCTCTGCTACTCTTTGCTCGGAAGCATATAGCTTGTTATAGTCTTCGTCAAGAAAAGCATAGCTGAAATCCAGGCCACTGTTATATTTCTTATATAAGGCTTGTATACCGGCAATTGTTTGCTGCTCTGCGCCCGCTTTTATCTTTACAACAGTGGTTGGATTTGTTGGTGAAAAAGTAAAAAAAGCCGGACCGATTTTTTTATATAATGATTCGAAATGATAATCTTTTACTACACCGACAATTTGTTTCTTTTCACCCCACATTGAAACAGTTTTACCTACCGGATTTTTTAAACCCATCGCTTTGATGGCGGCCTGGTTAAATATCACACCTGAACTATCAGCAAAATCTTTCGAGAAAACCCTGCCTTCAGTCATCTGTAAACCCATCGTTTCAAAAAAATCGTCACCAATGCTGTTACCATAATATTCTATCCCAAGTTTAGGGTCTTTCCCTTCCCAACTAACACCACCACCGGCATGTGAATAATGCCCCATTAAATCACCATCTACGCCCGATGCATTAATAACACCGGGAATGTTTTTTACTTCAGTAATAAATGATGAAAGATTCTCAGCCAGGTTACCATCATTTGCAAAGCGAATGATGTTGTCTTTGTTATAACCAAGATTGGTGGTTTGGATTAATTTCATTTGCCGGTAAACAACCAATACAGACACAACCAGTATTACAGAAACAGAAAATTGAAAAATCACCAAGCCCCTGCGTACCAGGGATTCTCCCCAGGAAGTATTCAGTTTGCCTTTTAAGATTAATACGGGTTTAAATCGTGATAAATAAATGGCAGGATAACTGCCTGCAATAAGGCCTGTAATAAATGTAATACAGACTGATGACACAATAAGATTAGCATTTAACTGAAGATTGATATTTTTCCCCGTGATTTCCTTAAAGACGGGAAGAAGCAGCACAACCAATAATAATGCTATGACCAGCGAAGCAAATGCCATCAGTAACGACTCTCCCATGTATTGAAATATTAGTGAACTTCTGCTTGCACCTATAATCTTTTTTATTCCTACTTCCTTCATACGGCGGGATGCTCTTGCCGTAGATAAATTCATAAAATTGATGCAGGCGATTATTAAAATAAAAATGGCAATAATGGAAAACAGTTTTAAATATTCAATTCTTCCGCCAGATTGTATCCCATTCACAAAGTTGTTATTCAAATACCTGTCAGAATATTTTTGGACGAACAGATCACCCTCCCATTTCTCCATGTCTTTATCTGCATATAAAGATTTGATTTTTGTTTTAGTAATATTTTTTATTTCATTATTAAAAATATCAATGTCAGTACCCGGTTTCAATACCACGTAAGTAGAAACCATATTGCTCCCCCAGAAAGTTATATCGCCCATACCGCCTGTATTTCGGCGTGCATACAGATCAAACGGAAACAACACATCAAACTGATCGGTAGCATTAGAAGGTGGTGCTTTAAAAACGGCACTTATCTTATACAGATCGCTGAAGTCAACATCGTCTTTATAATCCCATCTTATAGTTTTACCAATAACATCTGTGGTATTGAACAGTTTTAAAGCTGTTTTATCCGATAAAAGAATACCAGATATATCAGACAGTGCATTTGATCTGTCTCCACTGATAAGCGCGTAAGAAAACACTTTGAAAAAATCTTTACCAGCGAATTCAAACTTTGCCCTTATGTGTTTGTCGCCAAAAGAAAGGATACCGGGATCACTTTGTTTTTTTACACATGTCGCCGATTCAATTCCAGGAAGCTCTTTCGCCATAGATTGCGCCAGCAATCCCTGGGTATTTGTGCCAATGCGTATGGAGCCTTCACTATCCTTATTTTTCTTTAAAACCTCGTAGAGCCGGCTATCGTTTTTATTAAATTTATCAATACTTAATTCATCACTTATCCATAAGTAAATGAGTAACACGCAAGCCAGCCCGGCAGCCAGACCCGCCAGGTTAAGAAAGCTGAATTGCTTGTCTTTAATAAGATTGCGCCACGCCGTTTTGAAATAATTTTTAAACATAATTGTTCATTTTTTGATTAATGAAATTTCATTCTGTTCTCAAACTTTTTACAGGATTGGCGAAAGCTGTTTTTATGGATTGAAAACTTATTGTAAGCAATGCAATTAATATTACCAGCATTCCTGCTGAAACAAACAGCCACCAGCTAAGTGTTATGCGATACGGATAGTTCTGCAACCATTTGTTTGTTGACATCCATGCGAGAGGTATTGATATTATCAATGAAATAAAAATTAACTTTAAAAAATCTGCTGAAAGAATAGAAATAATGCTGCTTACAGAAGCACCCAACACCTTGCGTATCCCGATTTCTTTGGTTCTTTTTTCGGCAGATAAAACGGATAAGCCAAACAAACCGATGCATGAAATAAATATGGTAAGTATTGCGCCGAACAAAATAATCTGTTTCCATTTTTCAACACCAGCATACTGCATCTTGTTCTCATCGTTTTTAAACACATAAGCATAAGGATTCATGGGATAAAACTGCTGATATATTTTTTGTATCCATTTTAAACTTGTAGCTGCCGTGTTAGGTTTTATCTTGATATAATAAGTTCCGTACGAGCCATGCATGTTAAATAACTGTGGTGTTATTTTTTTGGTCAATGACGCAAAGTGATAATCTTTTACCACGCCGATTACATGATACGTTTCATTACTGCTTCCTAAAATTTGTAAAGTCTCCCCAACCGGGTTTTTCCATTTTGCCGCTTTTACAAAACTTTCATTCACAATAACAGATTGTGCAGAATCAGCGGCAAATGCGGTTGAGAAATTTCTCCCTGCTATTAATGGGATCTTTAATAAAGGCAAATAATTTTCATCAACAGTTTCACCGGCAAAGTATACGGTAGAACCAACTGAATTTTTTGTACCGGTGCCCCATTGGCCGGCATTCTTTACACTAACGCCGGCAATGTTTGGGTTCTTGAGCAATTCATTTTTAAAAGCAGCAGCATCGGAATTTTTAAGCCCGTTTTTATTTACAATAACAAGATTATTGTCGTCATACCCCAAATTGGTTTTGGTTAATAAATTAAACTGTGCATAAATGGTATAGGCGGCAATGATTAAAAATGACGCCAGCGTAAACTGCAATACCACCAACGATTTCTGCAGGTAATTTTTCCCTGCAATTTGAAAACGGCTATACAAAGTTTGCACAGGATTGTAACCGGATAATACCAATGCGGGATAAAAGCCTGAAAGCAGGCCCGTGATGATATACAAAGCAATATAACCTGTGATTAATTTTGCATCGAACAAATAAGAAATTGACAATGCTTTATTGGCAAGCTCATTAAACAAAGGCAATAACAATTGCACCAAAGCAATGGCTAATACAAAAGCAACCGTGCAGAGCAAAAACGATTCGCCGAGAAACTGATATATCAATTGCTTTCTATCACTGCCCATCACTTTGCGAATGCCGATTTCTTTTGCACGCTTAACAGACCGTGCAATGGTGAGATTCACAAAATTGATGCAGGCGATCAGCAACACAAACAATGCGATGCCGGAAAGGATATAGGAATACATCAGGTTGCTTGAATTATCTGCACCAGTTGTAGCAGGTAAATCAGGATCCAAATGCATGTCGGAATAAGGTTGTAAAAAATAGGTGCCCATAGGAATATCCTCTGGATTCCCTCCATCATTTTTCAGCATCTGATAGAAAGTTTGTTTTGCATCTGCAACATAAAAGCTTTGCATTTGTTTTTCTACGGTTTGCAGGTTGGCTTTATCATTCAACACTACAAATGTGTTTAAGAAAGAGTTGAACCAGTTATGTGTGTCCTTTGCATCTGCATCAGATTCTTTAAAAGGTAAGAGCATCTCAAACCGGACGGAAGAATTTTGAGGACAACGTTTTGCAACAGCCGTTACTTTATAAGAAACAAACGTGCTGTCTTCTTTTATCATCATTATTTTGCCGAGGGCATCGGTGGTGCCGAATTGTTTTTTCGCCGCATCTTCACTCAGCACAATTGAATGAGGCTCTGTTAAACAAGTTCCAGGATTGCCGCTCAGCAACGGAAAAGTAAATACTGAAAAGAAATTCGAATCGACATGCAACACACTTTGCGATTGAATAGCTGCTCCTGTTTTTATATCTTCATAGCGGTTATCTACCCGCACAAAAGATTGTATGCCGGGAACATTTTGTGTAAATCTTGGTCCCTGCAAAAGACCTGTGGCGGGAATTTTATTTCCTTTTCGTTGCGATACAATACGATAAATGTTATTTACATTTTTATGAAACCGGTCAAAGCTCACTTCATCTTTTACGTATAGCATAATAAGCATGGCACAAGCCAAACCAAGACTTAATCCGGCCATATTGATAAAGGAATAAACTTTATTATGCAGCAGGTTTCTGAATGCAGTTTTGAAATAATTTTTAAACATTATCTGAACTATGATTTTTATGATTAAAAGATTATTCTGATTCGGGATCTATCATTTTAAATCTTCACATTATTTACTCCGTTCTCAAACTTTTCACCGGGTTCGCAATCGCGGCCTTTATTGCCTGGAAGCTGATAGTTAATAAAGCAATTATTATAGCCACTGATCCGGAAATTATAAATACTTCCAAGCCTACATTTATTTTATAGGCAAAGTCTCGCAGCCATTTATTCATAAAATACCACGCGATGGGTGATGCAATAAGAATAGCAATTAATACCAGCATCACAAAATCTTTAGCAAGCAATTGAATGATGCCGGTTATACTTGCGCCTAATACTTTTCTTATTCCTATTTCTTTTACCCGCTGATGTGTTGCCTGCACGGTTAAACCAAAAATTCCCAGGGCAGCCAGCAACATGCTTAAACTGCTAAAAAAAATAAATAACTGTTGCAGTTTGCTTTCATCTCTATACTGCCCGGCAATCATATCATCAACCCAATTAATGGTTAATAATTTTGCTGGATAAAACTGTCGCCATAATTTATTTATAAACGAAGTTACATTAGCTTGTGCACCGGGAACAACTCTTATCACCATGCCACCATATTGAGGTGATTTATCAGCTAGAATTATAGTAGGTCCAAGCGGATCCTTCAAAGATTCACTATTAAAATCTGATATAATGCCGACAGGTTTTGTTTGTGCTTCTTTTATGGTTTGATTCAATTCTTTTACAGCTAACACTTTTGCTGTGTATGCCGTCAACAGAGATGATTGCTGGTTGGCTGCTGCGTCGTATTGTTCGTGGTCTAACTTCATCAGCGAATCCTGGCTCATTACATCTTCGCCAAAAGAATTATTTAATAAACGCCCCTTTTGTAAATGCATACCCATCGTTTTTGCAAAGTCAGCGTCGGCAATTATATACCATACCTTTATTGTATTGCCGGTATTATTAGGATCGTCAATCTCTCTCGACATACTTCCCAAGCCTTGCGTAGGTTTCCAATCACTGATACTGGCGCTGACGACGCCAGCTTGTTTTAGCAATTCATTTTTAAAAGTTGCACCTTTCCCATCCCATGAAATGAAATCAATGCATAAAAGATTGTCCTTATCATATCCAATATCTTTATTGTTCAGGAAACTGACCTGCTGCCATACAACAATTAATGCAATCAATACAACTATAGAAATGGAAAATTGAACTACTACCAGCGTTTTTCTAAAGATGTTTTGAGCAGATGATTTGCCTCTAACGAAATTGCCTTTTAATGTTGTGGCGGCGTGAAAAGAAGATAGAACACACGCAGGATACAAACCGGTTAATATGCTTATTAAAAGCATGATTCCATAAGCGGCTAATAAAAGATATATATGCGACACAAATGTTATTTGCAGATCATGATCGATAAATTTTTCAACAGCGGGTAAGGACAATTGATAAATTAGAGTAGAAAGAAGAGCCGCAATAAAAAAGAATAGTAATGATTCTGTGAGAAACTGGAAAACAAGCTGGCTGCGGTTTGCACCTAATACTTTTCTTATTCCTGTTTCTTTTACACGTTCAGTGGCTTTAGCCGAACTCAGGTTAACAAAATTTACACAAGCAATTAATAACAACAAAAGTGCAACACCGGAAAAAATATAGATGTTCTTATAATTACCTTTTAATTTTTGCCCTTCTGCAAAATCTGAACGGAGATAAACATCTTTTAGAGGCTGAAACTCAAAACGGTACGGATTTTTAACTTCTACAAAATTTGCGTACCATTTATTTAACTTTCCTCCTAACTGAGCCACATTGGAACCTTTTTTAAACAGCACATATTGCTGGAGCAGTGAACCATATTGCTGTTTATTTAATATTTCGGCAGAGCCTTCTCCTAACACAATTATGTCCGAGCGAAATATAGTATTGTGAGGTAAATCTTTTATAACGCCGGTAATCACGTAAGATTCTTTATCGCCATAAGATGGTACATTATATACAATCTTCCCTACCGGGTTTTCGTTCGCGAAAAATTTTTTGCGGAAACTTTCAGTTATCACCACATTATTGCTGCCATCTATATACCTACGTGGATTGCCTGATACAATTTTGACATCCAACATTTTCCAAAAAGAAGTATCAGCATGTAATGCATTTATCTCAATGCCGTTGGGGTTAGCCTCACTTAACTTTAATCTTTGCTTGTAAGTATATATAATTGCAACTGCATCCTCTTCGGGATAACCAGTTCTTAATGTATTCGCAAGACCTGCAAATGATTGAGCAGAGCGATCATACAAACCGTCACCCATTTTATTCACAGAAATAATACGGTATAAATCGTTGCTGCGACTCCATTGCCTGTCGTAAGATGAATCATCAATAACAACTGTTGCCACCAGCATGCAGGCACAAAGTCCAATTGTTAAACCGACTATATTAATAAAAGAATAAGTTGCATTCTTAAACAAACTACGCCACGAGATTCTTAAATAGTTTTTAAACATCCAACAAGTTTTAAGTTCTTTATTTTAAGTTATAAGTTTTGTATCACGATTCACTATTTGTGCTCATTCTGTTCTCAAACTCTTCACCGGATTTGCAATGGCAGCTTTTATTGCCTGGTAACTTACTGTTATCAATGCAATAAATATTGCAATGCCACCAGCCAGTCCAAACATCCACCAACTAAGATCTATCCTGAAGGCGAAAGCCTCCAGCCATTTAGTCATCGCAACCCATGAAACAGGCATCGCTATTACAAATGCAAATACTACCAGTTTTAAAAAATCTTTTGTTACCAATTGCGCTATGCCGGCAACGCTTGCGCCCAATACTTTGCGGATGCCAATTTCTTTGGAACGTTGAGCTGCTGTGAAAGCTGCCAAACCAAATAATCCAAGACAGGATATAAACACAGCAATGATCGCAAATGCAAAAATCAGGAAGGATGCCTGTTGATCTTCGTTATATAATTCATTAAAAGTTTCGTCTAAAAAATTATATTCAAGCGGGATTGCCCGGCAGGAATTTCTTCCAGGTATTTTGTATGGATTGTATTGCCTTTGATGCATTGTTCGGTGCTACCCTCACTGTAAATAATCTCAGCCAGGCCGGATCCTCAAAGGCGATGAGCGGTCCCGTTTTATCGTGCATGCTTTTATATTTAAAATCATTAACCACACCAATAATCTCCCCGGTTCTGCCCTTGAAACTGAAATGCTGCCCTATAACGGGATGGGGTATTTTTAATTCCTTTACAGCCTCTTCATTCAGCACTACATTATTTTTATCTCCCGCGCTGCCTTTATGAAACCACCTTCCTTCTTTCATTCGCAACTGCATGGTATTTGCATAATCTGCATCCACTGCAAGCTGTGCAATTTTGGGATTGAAGGAAGTATCGTGGCCGTTCCAATCCGCACTGCCTGTAGAATAGCTACCGATGTTTACAATAGACTGGTTGGCCATTGATACATTTTGAATGCTGCTCTGCGTGAGCATATCCTGCTTTATTGCCTGCATCAAGGCTTCCCTGTTTTGCCCGCCAGCAACCGGCGGCATGGGAAATGACAATACCTGTGACCTCTTATAACCGGGATCAGTTTGTTGTATAAACTGCATCTGCCGGTAGATGATAATTGTACCTGCTATCAGCATTACTGAAATAGTGAACTGTAGAGTCACCAATCCTTTTCTGAAAAAGCTGTCTTTGATTTTTAAAACATTGTAACCCCTGAACACATGTAAGGGTGAGAAAGAAGATAAAACCAGTGCAGGATAAATGCTGTTAAGGACAAATGCAGCAAGCAACGTAATGCCTGTGACCTTCCATATACTTAAAGAGGTAAGCGGTAACTCAAAATGTTTTTCCGTAACCGTGTTAAAGACGGGCAAACAAAAATGAATTAATACGAGCGTTGCCATTAAAGCAATAACACTTACGAGTAATGATTCAATAATAAACTGGTAAAAAAGATTCAGCCGGCTTGCGCCCGCCATTTTTCGCACGCTTACTTCTTTAGCCCTGAGACTTGCTTTCGCCGTTGTTAAATTTACATAGTTGATACATGCAATCAACAAAAGTAAGATACCAAGCAGGGTAAATATGTACACCGTATTCTTGTTGCCATGCAGGAATACAGAATTTTGTACATCGCTTTCAAAATGCATTTCTTTTAAGGCTAAAAGACTTACAGAGGCTTCCTTATCACCACTGTTTCTTTCATAAACATTCGTGATTTTTTTTGATAAAAGATGTTGATTTGCGCCTGGCTTAACCTTTATAAATGTTATATAGTTTGCATTTTGCCATTGCTCATCATTTGCTTTTCTATCCGCATCTTTTAATAAATTTTCCAGTGGAATAAATGCCTTGTATTGAAAGCTGGAATTAGAGGGCGCATCTGCAACAATTCCTTTTACAACATAATCCATGCTATCCACGCGAATGGTTTGGCCCAGCACATTGCTGTTACCAAAAAACTTTTTTGCTTCAGTCTCGGTGAGGATAATACTGTTTAGATCTCCGGCGAAACCCGACGCATTACCTTTTATAAAATCATAGTGAAATAATGCAAACCATTCATCGTCTACATACGCACATTTCTTTTCGTAAGAAAGATTATTGTTGATATTAAATACCGGCCAGTTGCCATCATAAAGTCTTGCAGCAGTTTCCACTTCGGGCACATCTTTTTTTACCGCATTGGCAAGCAGTAAGGGCGTGGTTTCCCAAATCCAATTATTGGCTGAAAGGTTCGTTGTAAGCCTGTAAATTTTATCGGAATCCTTATGATAGCTATCATAATTCATCTCATTTTGCACCCACAAAAAAATAAGCACCGCTGCCGTCATGCCCACTGCCAAACCGGTAATGTTGATGGCAGTTGTGGATTTATTATTCCACAAGCTTCTTAACGCAGTTTTAAAATAGTTTTTTATCATAATAAATTTTTACTCTGTTCTCAAACCTGCCTGTCGACAGGTCTTCACCAATTATTATTTATTCAGTGCGTAATGATTTCACGGGATTTGCCAACGCTGCTTTTATCGCCTGGAAACTGACTGTCGCAATCGCAATAAAAATTACAATAACCGCTGCCACAGCAAACATTGCCCAGCTTAATGAAATTCGGTAAGGATAATTCTCCAGCCATTTATTAGCTGCCAGCCATGATAAGGGAACAGCGATAAGCAATGCAACGATCACCAGTTTTACGAAGTCTTTTGAAAGAATGGTTACTACATTATTTATTGAAGCCCCCAGCACTTTTCGTATGCCAATCTCCTTAGTTCTTTTTTCTGCAGAAAGAACTGACAAACCAAATAAACCAATGCAGGAAATGAAAATGGTGAGTATTGCGCTGAAAAGCATTATCTGCTTCCACTTTTCTTCGGCTTCATAGCTTTTCAGGTTTTGCTGGTCTTTGAATACGTATGAATAAGGGCTCAGTGGAAAGAATTTTTTAAACGTTTTCTGTATTTGTTTAAGACTCGCAGCATCACTGCCCGGCCTTATTTTAATGCCAAACATCCCGTAAGGATTATCATTCTTCATGGTAAATAACTGCGGACCTATTTTTTCATTTAGCGAAGCAAAATGATAATCTTTTACCACCCCGATTACATGATACATTTCGTTTCGGTACCAGAAATTCACCGTCTGTCCAATTGGAATTTTCCAGCCCGCTTTTTTTACAAATGCTTCATTTACGAGCACAGAATTATTAGAGTCCGCAGGATACTCCGTAGAAAAATTCCTTCCCTGCAAAACCGGAATTTTTAGTAAAGGAATATACGATTCGTCCACTGTCTCGTACTGAAATTGTATGATAGAATCATTGGCGGTTTTTGCGGCAGTCCCCCACGTACCACCATTCTTTGCCGTTACATTAACAATACCCGGGCTCTTCATTAATTCATTTTTGAACAGGGCAGCCTCACCGTGTTTCACCTGGTCTTTATTTACAATCACGAGGTTGCTGTCATCATAACCCAATTTTTCAGTAGTGAGAAAATTGAATTGCGCATACATAACAAATGTGGCTATTATGAGGAAAGACGCAAGTGTGAATTGTAATATAACCAACGACTTTTGCAGGTAGCTTTTACCCGCAAGGTTAAAGCGGCTATATAATGTTTCTACCGGCTTATACCCTGACAAAACCAATGCAGGATAAAAGCCGGCAAGAAACCCGGTAACGAGGAAGAGCACAATGTAACCTGTCACTAATTTTACATCAAACAAATAAGAAAGCGCCAGCGCCTTGTTGGAAAGATTATTAAAAACCGGGAGCATGAGTTGCACGATAACAATTGCAAATAAGAAAGCAATGATGCAAAGGAAAAATGACTCCCCGAGGAACTGTAAGATCAATTGCTTTCGTTCTCCGCCAACTACTTTACGTATGCCGATTTCTTTTGCCCTCTTTACCGAACGGGCCACCGTAAGATTTACAAAATTAATGCAGGCTATAAGCAAGATAAATAAAGCGATGCCCGAAAGTATATAAGAGTACATAGGGTTGCTGGCATCGCTTAAACCATTCTGCGCAGGCAGTTCCGTACTCATATGCATAGCCGTAAAAGGCTGGAGCAGGTACCGACTGGTGCCGAGAATATCACCATATTTTTCTTTAACCAGCTTAATCCCTTCTTTAGCGTCCTGCAGGTAAAACTTCTGCATCTGGCTTTCTACGTTTTGCACATTCGCGTTAGGATTAAGCACCACGAAAGTGTTCAGAAAAAAATTGAACCAGTCTTCGTTGTCAACTCCCTCCCCCGGTGGAATTCGCAATGGCAGCAGCATATCAAACTTGATGGAAGAATTTTGCGGTGTTTTCTTAGCAACGGCCGTCACCTGGTATTGTGAGAATACACTATCCTCTTTCAGCATTATTATTTTTCCAACGGCATCGGTTGTACCAAATTGCTTCTTTGCAATATCTTCAGAGATAACAACTGAATGTGGATCTTTTAAACATGTGTTTCGATTCCCGCTTACCAGGGGAAATGAAAAAATGGAAAAGAAACCGGAGTCAACATATAACAAATCCTGCGGGTGAATTTCTGTTCCGGTTTTCATGTCTTCAGAGCCGCTTTTCACACGCACAAACATTTGGATGCCGGGTACATTTTGAGTAAAACGTGGCCCCTGGAAATAACCACTGTTGCCATCTTTCCGCCTGTTGCCATCCTTATCTTTATTGTCAGTAACTACGCGGTAAATATTATTCACATTATTGTGAAAGCGGTCATAGCTTACTTCATCTTTTACATACAAAAGAATGAGCATGGCACAGGCAAGGCCAATACTTAATCCTGAGATATTGATGAAGGAGTAAATTTTATTTCTCTTCAGGTTTCTAAATGCGATTTTGAAATAATTTTTTATCATGGTGATGCTTTTATTCAGTTCTTAATGATTTTCGCCGGGTTTGCTACTGCTTTTATTGATTCACGGCTCGCGGTTATCCATGCTATCCCTGGGCCAGTCAATAATGCTGAAGAAATACAGCCTTATCTAGGTCTGCACGACACAGGCGCCTCAATGGCAATCGCCACGCAGCTTTACAAAATCGTTTTTTATCATATCGGTTTGGTAACTCCACAGTTGACGGCCGGGCATAACCCGCCCACAGCCAATGCTACATCTCCAAAATATTGCCACGAACTTATATTTTGATTCTCAATAGTTTATAATTGAGGGCCGGCCGTGAGTGTTCGGTTTTGATACGGTCAACGTTCGGTTTTATCAATTTTGAGATAATAGCTACATTAAAATTCCTTATGCACGCTAAAAAGAACGAGGCAAACCACAAAAGTGCCCGTATAAATTCCAAAAAAGGACCGGTAAAAAATCCCGTAGGGCCCGCATATATTCGACTATAATCGTAATAGTCATTAGGATAAGCGCTTTGTATTTTTTGATAAGAAACCCGGAATATATTTCTGAGGGTAAAACTTTTTTAGCTGCTAAAGACCGTCTAATTAAGCCCCGGCGATGTTTTTCAGCCCGTGTAGGTGTTCAACCCTTTAAAAAAGTCCAACCCTTCCACTCGTGAGAGCCACCGTGTAGTCTATGACCAACGGCAAAACCATTACAATGTCTACCTTATTATTCATCAGCAAGATTTCATGGTGATGGTAAAACTGATTTTGAAATACTGAAACATTTTTCAGGATAGTAAGGCCGGACGTATAATCCAGCTGGTCGGGAGACTATGCAGGGGCGTTCCTGACTTTGAGATTTTTATAGATTGGAAGGCGAACATCTGCAGAAGCTTAATGCGCTTGTTGTACGAATTTCAATAAAAGAATATAGCATTTTTGATAAACTTTTTACAGCGGAACGAGCCGAATGATAAATCATCAAGTTGAAAACAAAGCGTTGATGACTACTAAAAGAAATATTTGCAATAAACCGCACATTATAACACCAAACCATAGCCGCAAAATTCCTTCAACTCAAAACCCATAGTTCATAGAAGATCAATCACCAGTTCCGTACAACATCGGACATCACGGGCATCTCTGATGGCAATATGAGTTTTAAGTACAAGGACTACGCTGACGGTGACAAGCAAAAAGAAATGACTTTATCCGTTGCTGAATTTTTGCGGCGCTTTGAATTACACATTCTTCCAAAACGTTTTGTAAAAATCCGTCACTATGGATTGTTGCAGAATCACGGAAAAATAAAGCGGCTCAATGCAATTAGAAAGCAGTTGGACTTAGCGACTTATCACCAAAAGTAAAAGTACCGGTGAGCCAGCGCATGCTTGAAAAATATGGCAAAGACATAACGCAGTGCCCTAAGTGCAGTAAAGGAAGGTTTAGCCCCGGCGTCGGTCAACAAACAATAACCAAAAGCCCCCATTAACAACTTTTTAATGCGGGGCTTTTTTCGTGGGGGCCTTCGGCTATTGTTCTTAATGTTAGTGGCAGCCATGATAATTAAAAAAGATGAAAGCCGTGACCAAGCATTTAAACATTGGAGAAGCGACTTTCAGCGTTGGAAGAAAAACTAAAATAAATCCAGGTTATTGAATTGTTTGCTCTAGTAATGATTCGACATAGCTAACGCCTGTGCCAGAATGAGGAAGTTGCAACTCATTCGCCTAAAAGGCGCCAATAGCAATGACCTTCCAGGTGGCTCCGGAAAAATTAGCAGAAGTGGTTGAAACATTTACTACCCTTACATCAAGGCCCGTGTCCGTTACATTCTCAAGTACCAGCATAACCTTGTAATAGTCTCCCGTAGCATTTACAACGTTTCCTACATAGGCTACAGGAAGTGCTGAAAAAGTACTGGAACTGTAAGTTATATGGCCAACAACCGACGAACCCGGAGCAAGATTGGAAACGGTTAATCCTGCAGTATAGCTGGCATACTTTAAGCGCCCTGCGCCATTATTCATGATAACTCCCCTGCCCCCAGCCGAAAGTTCACCAGTTGTGGCAATAATATCACCGGTGCTGGTGGTTATATTAGTTACTGCTGAAATGCTGGTACTGGCATTAACACTGGATGATGCATTAACTGAACCACCTTCTGCATATATGCTTCCTACAGAACGCAGCGTATTTCCTCTTATAGTTCCTCCTACTTCAAGAAAATAACTGGTCGGTACCATATTAATACCCACCAGGCCGTTCTGCAATATCACCATCCGCTTTAGGCCGCCGGTATAAAAGTTCAGGCTATATAACTCGCTTCCGGTAATGCGGGTGCTACTTATACCAGCTAGCTGGGTGGAAAGCGCTGCCTTGCCAAATTTTAAACCATTAGTAAGATCGGCTCCTGTGTTCTCATTGTCGTTATCTATAATTACCCCTTTTGCCACGGATAAATTCTCTGTGGGATTAGCAACATTGATACCCACATTATTTTGAGCGCAGATTGTGCCGCAAATAAATACCATTACAGCGGCAGTTATTGTTTTTAGCATGTTCATTGAATTTAATTTTTGAGACTAAAATTATTAAATAATGAAGAACTTCTCTCCATTTTTTCTTTAAAGTCAGGGGTCAGGAAATAAAGGATGAATCCTCGCAGTGGAAATTCCAAATTGAAACATAACCGAAGCAGTTACCCTGTTTCGAAACATTCCAACTCACAAATAGATGTCTATTGCGGTGTGAGGGAGTTGCAGCCTGCTGAGTACCGACAATCATGACTTTGACTTCAAAAAAATGCCGAAAAGTTCCTTAATGAAGGTGTTTTTAATGAACCGGAAACTGAGTGTCTGAAAGTATAAAATTAAAGTTTAGCCGAAATGTATTTTTGGTTGACTGAAATTATGGAAAGCTGTCACGTCCTGAAAAAAGTTGACATTTTAAT
>CAWDTY010000012.1:0-23616 GCA_963805365.1 uncultured Chitinophagaceae bacterium | reverse complement strand
AGGAAACATAGTTCAATGGTAGAACGGTTGCTTGTTAAGCAAAGGGTTATCCCGATTCATCGGGATTGTTTCCGCAAATGTGAGTACGGCGAAGTTGGAGAGTCGCGATGGTCTGTAACACCATTGTCATTAGGCTGAGTTGGTTCGATTCCAGCTACTCACACCATGGAGAGCTGGCCGAAACGGTAAGGCACCGGTATGCTAAACCGAGGTTTGGGTAAAACCAAAGTAAGTTCCCTGCCCGACTAAGTCATTCAGGCGGGGATTCTTATACTCTCCGCAAGAATGTTTTGGCAGGTAGCATTTGCAAATGATTAATACGGATAGGACATTTGTATTTTTGAGTATGGCATTACTGGACGTACAACACATAAGCAAACATCAGCCGGATAGGATTATTGTTGATGATATAAGTTTTCAACAAGAGGCATTGCAAAAGATTGCAATTACAGGTGAATCAGGTGCAGGCAAATCAACCCTGTTAAAAATCATCTCTGGCTATGTGCAGACAGATAGTGGGGTAGTGATTTTCAATGGAGAAAAAGTAATCGGGCCACAAGACCAATTGTATCCCGGTCACAAAGAGATTGCTTATTTATCGCAGCATTATGAATTGCTGAACAATTATTATGTAAAAGATTTGATATGGTTTCAGATTAAAGTGGAGGAGCAGGCAGCAGCAGCGTTATTTGAAATATGCAGGATCAGCAATCTGCTGGAACGCAGGACGGACCAGCTTTCCGGGGGAGAGAAACAGCGCATTGCTTTGTGCATGTTACTGGTAAAATCCCCGAAGATGCTGATACTTGATGAGCCGTTTTCAAATCTTGACCCGATGCATACAGATATTTTAAAAGCCGTATTGGAAGATATCACAGATAGATTGCAGATCACCTGTTTGCTAACGTCGCATGATCCGCATGATACACTTTCCTGGGCTGATGAAATAATTGTAATGAAGGAAGGAAAGATCGTTCAGCAGGGAAAACCGGAAGCAATTTATCATCAACCGGCGAATGAATATGTGGCGGGAATGTTTGGAAGATATAATTTATTAAACCCAACTGTTGCTGCATTGTTTGGAATTGACTCAAATGGGAAAGACGTGATCCTGAGGCCTGAAGAGTTTGTTATAAATAACAGTGATGGCGTAAAAGGAGTAATACAAAAGATAAGTTTTTGGGGGAGTTTTTATGAAGTGGAAGTGTTGGTTGAAGATGTGAAGATTGTTTTGAGGATGATGAAGAGTGAGTGGAAGGTTGAGGAGGAGTTATATATCAAGATTGACAAGCAAAATAAAGTTTTATGAAACAAATTAATATAAAAGATCCAAAGCGGAATGGATATTTTTTCATGATGCAGATCGAGGATTTCGAATATGTTAACCCGGTACAAAAAATGTCAGAAACTGTTATTGGATCCATGACACAAATGATAACAAATAAATTAATTTTTGCAAAGGAAAATAATAAGCTGCCTAATATCCCAGTAAGGGATCCTGATTCTATCATAAGAAAAGTTGCTTTAAAACAGGGAATGGCAATATGGAAAGAAGAATATAAAAAAATTATCTCAAAAACAGTTCCCGAAAAAATGTTTAGTATTCTTGAAAGTAATTCGAAGAAAGAACAAATCAAATCATTGAAGGGTCTTTCGTTAACCACGGATGAATTAATTCTATTCACTTTTAAAGCATGGGAGAACTATGATTTTACATACAGTATGTATACATCAGAACATCAATCCAAAGGTTTGGATGAAACAGAAATGCCGGGATTTGCTTATAAGGAAGAGGATGGAAATATTACTACTATCGGAAAAACAAATTTAAACAAAGGACAAATAAAACACGCTATAGATTTTAGGAGAGTTACTATTTCTAAATTTCTCGATAGAGGAAATACTTGGCACTGCTTTTTTATGACATATAAAAGTTTAAAGGGTGAAGAAAGAGGATGGGAAGGCAAACCCCACTTGCATTACATATCCAATAATTGGGGCTTGTCAAGAGACGAGGTTTTATCTCAACTAAGAAGTAAAAACTATAAACTGCCCTCACCTTTACCGCACATCGATTACCATACTCATCGTAATCCACGTTCAAAACAAAACTAACAAACGCCTGAGGGAAACAAGTGAAATGGAAAATATTATCAAGATATTGAACGAAAATAGCAAATGAGTATAAAGTAAAAATATTATATGCCTGCGAAACAGGCAGCAGAGCCTGGGGCTTTCCATCACCTGATAGTGATTATGATATTCGTTTCATATACATGCATGAAAGAGATTGGTATCTCTCCCTGTCAGAAAGAAAAGACACTATCGAATTCATGCTGAATGAAGAACTGGACGTAACAGGATGGGATCTTAAAAAGAGTTTGGTGTTATTGAAAAAATCGAACGCAGCATTGATAGAAAGGTTCCAATCACCGATTGAATATTTTGCAATGCCCGGCTTCAAGGAAGATTTTAAAAAGCTAATAAAGGAATATTATTCTCCAACAGCAGTTTTCTATCATCACTATTCTTTGGCAAAAAAGTTTTTGGAAGACATAAAAGATCAGGAGACGTTAAAGCTCAAACAGTATTTCTATTTTATAAGATCGCTGCTGTCATGTAATTGGATCATAAGAAATACCGGCGTGGTTCCAATGCATATCGAAGGATTAATGGAAATGATAGACGAAACAAAAAAGCAAGAACTAAGAAAGTTAATTGAATTGAAAGCTACTGTGGGCGAAAAGCATATGCATAAGAGAGAAGAAAACCTGCATGTATGGTTACTGAAGTTGTGGGAACTAATTGATGCTTCAAAGGACAACCTGGGAATAAACAGTATGAGTTATACCTTATTGAATGACTTTTTTATAAAACTATTACATGCAAACGCCGGCAATTGAATGGGTAAAAGAAAATGATTTACTGGTATTCGAGGCAATTACCGGCAGCAAAGCTTATGGTCTTGATACAGCCCAATCTGACACAGATATAAGAGGGGTGTTTGTATTACCAAAGGAAATGTATTATTCACTTGAATACACAGCACAGGTTGCAAATGAAACCAATGATATTGTGTATTACGAGTTGAAAAAATTCATGGAATTATTGGCAAAAAATAATCCCAACATACTTGAGATGCTGAGCGTTCCTGGGCAGTTTGTTCTGCATAGGCATTCAATAATGGACAGGTTGAAAGAAAACATTTTCTTATCGAAACTTTGCGAAAAAACTTTTGCCAACTATGCTTATACACAAATAAAAAAAGCATACGGACTTGAAAAGAAACTTGTGAATCCGGTTGATGCCGAAAGGAAATCTGTTTTAGATTTCTGTTATGTGCATATGGGAAAAGAAAGTGTTGCTTTAAAAGAATTCCTTGAATCAAAAGGATAGGATCAAAAGAACGTAGGCCTTTCTGCAATTGCACATCTGAAAGATTGTTATAACCTGTTTCATTCGGACAGTTTAAAATACAAAGGTGTAATTCGAACTGAAGATGCAAATGATGTTGCACTGAGTAACATCCCGAAAGATGAGCGACCAGTCGGGATGTTGTATTTCAATAAGGATGGTTATTCTGTTTACTGTAAAAAGTATAAAGAGTATTGGGAATGGGTAGAAAAAAGAAATGAGGCACGCTATAATACCACCATGTCACACGGCAAAAACTATGATTCAAAGAATATGATGCATGTGTTCAGGCTATTGCTGATGGCAAAAGAAATCGCAACAGAGGGAAAGATAAATGTCTATAGGAAAGACCGGGAATTCCTTCTGTCGATCAAAGAAGGCGAATATGAGTATGATGAGTTGCTTTCAAAAGCTGAAGCATTAAAAAATGAGTTACCGGCATTATTTAAAAAATCAAATTTACCTGGTGCGCCTGATGTCGAAAGGATAAATAAATTATTGATTGAGATGAGAGAAAGTTATTATGAAATATATAAAGGAAAAAGAGGTATGTGATGAGTGCATAACAACAAAATTGAAGACTCGTCACATGAAAATCCTGATTTTATTTTGAATCGTCATCATAATCTATTAGATCAATGTAGGCTTCAATTAATTGCTTCTTTAATTTGTTTTTTCTATGAACCAGAAGTGCAGTATAAAGTCTTAGTTCACCGATTTTAAGATCACCGGTAACTTGAAGTATTTGGTGAGATGGGTGTGAATAATAATCATACCAACTCAGAAATTTTTTTGCTCTCGCTACTTCGCGACCGTCTGAGTTATCACAGATATAGACGACAGCATTTATCTGAGAATTAAGAAAGTCGCCGACGATAGAAATGACGGTATCAGCAATGCGTTTGTCTGTGCCTTTGGATTTTAGCTTCTTGTTTACAAGGTCGAGGTTAAAGGCATAAAACTTAGAAGAAATAGTTGGAGGATGTTCTTTAAAGTATTCGGCGTAAGTAACAAATGAACAAACGTATTCTATGCCTGCATTAGTAATGAAACGGTAAGAAAGTTCACTTACCTGGAATATGGGGTAGGCGTGCAAATTTGAAGCCATGTTCTTTTTCAAGTTGTTCAAAGCTAATACCGTTCTGAATTGCGTCCCTGATTATCTTTTGATCAGCGAGCATTTTTTGAACCATTTCAAGTTTAGTCATGGACCTGGCCTTTGACTTACGTTTGGAACGCACAGCTTTTTTAGTATTAACAGTTGAAGAAGGCATGAAAAATTATTTACTGCAATTTACAATTAAAAGTGAAATCATTTGAGGCCATGCAAATCAATAAGCTGGTCTCACACTAAAAATTACAAAATGAACAAACTAAAAATCACCGCCAAAGAACTCCGCACTCTCGGTTATCCCGAAAGCCCGGTGATTCCTGTGGCGATGAACGTGATGGAAAAACATTTTAAACATCACGCAAAAGAAGAAGCATTCGAAATATTGAAGGCAGTATTGCAGTCACCAAAAGATTATGCAAGTGACGAAGTATTGCAATCAATAACCGAAAAATTATTGCCGAAAGAAGATAAAGAAGCGCCTGAAATTTCTTTGAATAATACAGGTATTCATTTCAACATTTTTGGACGCGGAACAAATTGAAGAAGGTGCCATGCATCAAATGTATGCTGCAGCAAAATTACCGGTGGCAGTAGCCGGTGCATTGATGCCTGATGCTCATCATGGTTATGGTTTGCCAATCGGTGGCGTACTGGCAACAGAGAACGCGGTAATACCTTATGGCGTGGGTGTTGATATCGGCTGTCGTATGTGCCTGAGCATTTTTGATCTTGATGTGAGAGACCTTACGCAGCGTGAAGCATTCTTCACACGTGAGATCAATGAAGCTACTTTGTTTGGCAGCGGCGCACAGTTTCAGCAACCTTCCAATCATGAAGTGATGGAGAATAAATTATTTTCCGAAATGCCTTTGCTGAAGAATTTGCATGGACGTGCATGGAAACAGTTGGGCTCCTCAGGAAGTGGTAATCACTTTGCAGAGTTTGGTATTATTGAGATTGATGAAAAAGATGCTGTGCTGAATGTGCCTGCAGGAAAATATGTTGGCTTTGTAACGCATAGCGGCTCACGTGGATTAGGCGCTAACATTGCGAATCATTACACACGGCTTGCCATGAGCAAGCGCCGTTTGCCGCAGGAAGCAAAACATCTTGCATGGTTTACGTTGGATGAAGCGGAAGGCATGGAATACTGGCTGGCTATGAATTTGGCGGGCGATTATGCCAGTGCTTGTCACCACGTAATACATGATAAGATTGCAAAACAGTTAGGCCGCAGGCCACTGAAGATGGTAGAGAATCATCATAACTTTGCATGGAAGGAAAAGCATAACGGTAAAGAAGTGATTGTGCATCGAAAAGGTGCAACACCTGCTGGTAAAGATGTACTGGGTATTATTCCCGGCAGCATGACGGCGCCCGGCTTTATTGTAAAAGGTAAAGGCGAAGAAGCGAGCATCAACTCTGCATCGCATGGTGCAGGACGTAAGATGAGCCGCACACAAGCCATGGCAAACATTACGCACAATGCATTGAAAGAAGAACTCACCAAACACAATGTAAAGTTGCTCGGAGGCGGTTTGGATGAAGCGCCTTTTGCATACAAGGATATTGAGTTGGTGATGCAATCGCAGAAAGCATTGGTTGATGTTGTTGGTAAGTTCACACCAAAGATTGTAAAGATGTGCGGTGCAGAAACTAATAGGACGAGGAAGCCGGGTAAGCGTGATGTGGAAGGGGAATAAGTTTTAATGCTGAACGCTTAGTCTAACCGTGACAAAATACATCTGCTGGCGCATCGTTTGTAATAATATTTGCTATCGTTTGTAATAATTGAGGATCTGGATGATTATGCTGAATTGCGTAGTCAACATTATTTTGAAGGGAAAAACCTAATGACCGCACGTTTTCTTCGCAAAGTAATTTTTTCAATTCGGCAAGTGCAATCGCGCTTTCTGCGGGAACATGTGCATATTTATAAAACCATAATTCTGATAATAATTCATTCTGGTTACATGCATTAAACGCTTTTGCCAAATATTGATTAGCTTTTTCATTTTTCCCGACGGAAAACAAAAAGCCGGCATAATTGCCATTAAAATTTGCATCATCAGAGTCAACGCTTAAAGCCCTTTGATAATACTTTTCTGCTTCATCATAATTCTTGCGGACAGCACTTAGGAAGCCTGCATAAGTGCTATTATAATTCGCATTATCAGGGTCAAGTCTTAAAGCTTTCTGATAATACTTTTCTGCATTACCATGATCCTTTCGAATATCGTTTAAGAAAATAGCATAATTACCATTATACTTTATATTATCAGGATCAAGATGCAATGCTTTTTGATAGTACTTTTCTGCTTTATCATAAATCTTGCGGATTTCATATAATAAGACGGCGTAATTGCCATTAAAACCCGCATTATCAGGGTCAAGGTTTAACGCTTTTTGATAATATTTTTCTGCCTGATCATAATTCTTGCGGATATCATGTAAAAAAATTGCATAATTGCCATTATATGTTGCATCGTCCGCATCAAGGCTTAAAGTCTTTTGAAAATACTTTTCTGCTTCATCATAATTCTTGCGGATTTTAGTTAAGAAATTGGCATAATTACCATTATTGGTTGCATTACCAGGATCAAGGCTTAAAGCTTTTTGAAAATACTTTTCTGCTTTATCATAATTCTTGCGGATATCATTTAGGAAAACAGCATAATTGCCATTTAATTCAGCACTGTTCGGAAACTTTTCCAGGCCAGCTAAATACAATTTTTCTTTTTCATCAGGCTTATTGGTGGCTTGAGTTTTGAGTTCCCATGACCACCATGAATTTTCTGCTTTTTCCGCAATATTTTTTACTGCCCGTCGTACTTCTTTATCAACGGACTTTGCTTGTTTATTTTTTATCTTTTCAACTGTTTCCTGGTACTCTTTTGACCTTCCGGTTGCTATCTCTACAATTTCCTTATCTAATAATTTTAAACTTAATTGATCTTGCAGGGAGAACATTAATTCATCAAATCCTTCTATCTCTACAAGTTTTCCATTATGCTTATCAAGTAATTTTTGAACGCGTTCGGAAATATCCGAGCCTTTTCTTTCACACCAGAACAAATTATTAATCACAGAAACTTGTTCCATATAACCCATCAGGCTACCATCATTCCCCCCATAACCAATAAACACGGGAGTGCTTGATCTGAAAATATCGGTAAGAGCAGAAACCCATAATACGTTCATCCGGCTTATTTCGTCTGGTTGACTTTGTGGCCCAAAATATCTATCCCTGTGAATTTTTACTATTAAGGGCCTGGTTACACTTGGCTTTGCGAAAACAGCAAGAGATTCATGCCCGCATATAAGAGGTCTTTTTAATGTAAAAATGTAAAGAGCTTCCTCTGTTAGATTATCAAAATTTGTTGTAATCACAATATTATGTTGCTTTTCTGCAAGAATCTGCGCCAACACAGAATAGCCATAACCAGGCCGTGCCTTTTCCATTTCTTTGTTTATGAAATCGAAGCCAGAATCGGCGTCAAACCTAAAGCGTTCTTTGTAAATTTCCGGATATGCTGCTCCAGGATAATCTGCTTCAATTTTAAAATCAGCTTTAAACTTTTCAAACTTTTCAGATTGGTCTTTCATTCGTTGTTCGATGTCTCCTAACCACTGTTTCGCCAATTCTCCACCAGTTCTGATACCGGAGCTTTTCGAAGCTCCGGCGCCCAGAACAAAACAGATTCTTCTGTCACTACTTTTCCAAATATCAAGAAGTGTGTGTACAAATTCTTTTGAAGTCATCTTTTCCATAAGAATTCAATAAGTCAATTAAAAGTAGTAAATGATTTTTTATTTAGATTAATCGCATATAGATGAACTATATAATTGAAAGAAAGAAATAGAAGACTAAAAATTTTCACCAAACCGACCTTGGACTTTTTTATTATGCTTTCCTCAAACAAAACCACACATCTCAGCAAGCTGCTCTCTTACATTCTTCGCCACAAGCAAACGATTATGAAATTGTTTTAGATAAAATACAGTTACATTAGATTTTTATTATCAAACAAAACTTATATGAAATATCTACTTACTCTTTGCTTGCTTTTAATTGCTGCATTCGGTCATACCCAAAGCAACAACGATTCCATCGCCATAGTAAAACTTCTTGATAAAGCAGCCACCACTTTTAGATCTGGCGATACAAAAGCATATGCAGATTGCTGGCACGTTCAACCATATAGCGTAATATTTATTTCTACTGCCGATGGAAGGGCTATCTCAATACCCGCAGAAGCATTGGCCAAACCTTCGTCATCGATGGGCCAGGGTGGCTTTGCCATAGCTACAAACTACAGGATGAGCATACATGGGGATAATGGCTGGACAAGCTTTGATGAAATATCGACTGCTAAAGACGGAACAAAAACATATTCCTATGAAGTGTGGATGGTCGAAAAAATTAATGGCGATTGGAAGTTGGTTGCAGCGTCAATGCATTTCTATAAACAACCGTAATTTGCCTTTAACCTTAAATTACTTTTATTATGTTTCATCAAACGAAAATACAAGACTCAGCAAACTCCTCAGCTACATTCTCTTCTCCATAATGAACTCATCAATATCTTAATGCCGCCAGCCTGCTGCTACTATATTTTAAGACTTTCCCAGCTATAACAATAAAAATGCCGTCAACTCTACAATATCTTTATATTATGGCAGATAAACCAAAACCAGTATTCAATAAGCGTATTTTCTGGGATGTTGATTTTGAAAAAATAGACTATGACACCAAAGCAAATTCTGTTATAGAAAGGGTATTTGAACGGGGTGATGTGGATGATATCCGCAATTGCCGCCGCTATTACGGTGATGAAAAAATTACTACGGTGTTGCTCAACGCGAAATTTTTACCTGAAACAAGAATGTATCTGGCAAGTGCAGTAATAAACAAACCGCTAAAAGATTTCAGGTGCTACACATTGAGACAGTTGAACCCCTTGCTTTTTCCCTATTAAAAGAATTAATGGAAATCCCTGACCTAAAGAATTTCTCTTTAGTCGGCGGCACCGCATTATCTCTTTGTTTTCTTCTGAAGAAGACTTCTTCTCACCTGAACTTCCATTCAATCTTAAGATTGAAAAAGACAGCAGCGGAAAGGTTACGGATATTTATTTTAAGAATGGCAGCGGCGAGTATAGAGCGAAAAGGCTTGAATGATTTTAGAGGTTGACGAGCTGTCGCCCATTAATTTACAATCCATTTATATATTCTTATTTATCATTTTTAATTCATTTTCTTTAGTACAATTCTTTCGTTTTCCTTATTTACCAGGGAAGAGTAAAAGTTTTGCAGTGTAGTATAATCTTCTGCATCGTAAATAGTTTTATTTATTTTGAAGGTGCATCTTAGCTGTATCCTGTTACCACTCTGTTGAATTAAATATTCGAATATGGCTGCGTCATTTTCTAATTTAATACGTGCAGATTTTGGAATTTCTTCAACCTTATAACCTGCCGGAACTTCCATATCCATAACCAATAGCCGTTCTTCGCAATAGGGCATTTCAATTGGATAAAGCCTTTCGGTTTCACCTTTGAAAGGATTGCTTTTTAATTCTCCACCAAACATTGGATTTATATAGATAAAACTGTCAATGACGCTATAGTTATATACTATGTCATAGTTAATCCTTGCGGGATCATCATAATTTTTAAAAGAATCTATTGTGCCGTTTTTAATAATGAGGTCGTTCGAAAATTTTGAACTCAAATCTTTAAAAAAAATCTCTTGCCCTTGTTGTACATATTTGGTTCGTAAATCGAGTGACTCGTTATACCCCAAAGTGGTGGAGACGGTACCCGACAAATTTTGTGAACTGGTATTCGAAAGAAATATCATCCTGGTAGAAACTTCCTTTAACGAATCTGCGCTCAAATTCACAACAGCCGTATCAGGACTTATTGGCCTTGCAATTCCATTAAAACAACCTTCTGATAATTTATTAAACCCAAGAAAATGATTACTGGCGTCTAAATAATAAGGTGTGTCATTAATAATCGCCCTGCATATCGTGTAATTGAACCTGGCTAATATGGGATAAACGGGATGAACCACGCCATTATCGCGTGTACTAAGTATTACCGGGTCTGATGTTATGCCTGCCTTTCTCAACATGGAGACCAATAGCAAATTAATGCCACTTTCGGATCCGGCTTTGGTTTTAAAAATATTCTTAAATGATATATCTCTTGCTATTGATAGTCCCCTATGGCTATTGGCACTAAAATTATCACGCACAAAAGAAAAAATAGCTTTAGCCTTTGCCAGTTGAGACATTTTGTCGTTAACAATCTTACTGTCTTCATTGGCAAGCCAGTCGTTTTCATCTAACTGGCCACCAAAGTCATCCAGTTCAAGCAGTTCCTTATTTACTACTGCCCAATTGTGCATTTTATTTTCAGGAGGGTCCGAAAACCGATATTGAGCAAGTTGAAATTCTATTTTTGATACATAATTTTTTGTGGTGGAAACCATACTCTCTTCTTTCAAAGCGGGTACATTTTTAATAACCCATCTGTTTACAGCAACGATTGAATTTAAAACATACTGTTCAGGAACACTTGCATAGCTGGAGCTTTTGAAATTAGGGTCTTCAATATGATAAACGATATGCTCCGTTTTCTTTTCATTAATATAAAATTGATTATATCCTTTTGATAAAAAAATATAAGCAAAACAATCGGGGATATGCACAGTGTACTCGCTCCATAAACAAGGATATTTGCCCTGGAAGTACCATGATTGCAAGTTGAAAATAAAATCGGATTTAATGGTATAGGAGTATTCGATAATAGAGCCTGCTTTAACCGCAGGAAAGGTGAATTTTTTTTCGACATGGTTTTTGTCGATCGTGGTTTCATAAACAGAACCCACATCCAAGGCTGAGGTGGATATTGTACCATTGTCAGTATTATAAGTAACAGCCTTTAAATCCCCAAGTACTTCTTTATCCTTACTTATTTTATAGTAACCGTCATCTGCATAAAGAATGATACTAACAGTTGCGATATCAAATCCTTTCGGGTTTATGATTTTAATTCTCTTTATTCTTTTATACACAAGTGTAAACCATCCTTTATTATTGCCTTCAAATTCAGAACTTCCAATATCTGCGATTACCACAGCACCTGCATTTGAATCGGACGCGGGCGGCAAAATTGCGAAATCGTCGGCGCTTATTTTACCAAGTTTGATATTACTGCCATGCTGTGCCTGCAAAGAAAGATTTATAAAACAACTGAAGGCGATCAGCAACAGGTAGATTTTAGTTTTCGCAAGCATTGTGAAGGCTGTTAGCATTTAGTTATAGAGAGAGAGCAATTTTGTAAGAACGCGGAAAGTTAAAATTTACAGTCCGAGATAAAGTTAGAATAATGGCGTATTAAAAAAAAATCTCAATGTGTCATTTTATTTTTATTCTTTCCACCTCTACACTCCAATCGCTGCCGCTTGAAATGCGATACACATCAGCGAAGCTTCCCTGGTTTAAAGCAAATGATAATTGTAAGAGACTATTAAGGTAAGCAAGTGACTTTCCCTTCGCTACCTCACCAAAAGTTTCGCTGTAAGGCATGTTGCCTTCGTACACTTTTTTATTCTTGTTAAAAATGGCTACATGCAAAATGTCACCGAAGACCGGACTTAATTTATTGAATAAGTCCGCGGAGATATTCGTCCAGATATTTCCGTACTGAATATCGAGAATAGAAATATTCCCCTTTATTTTTTTGCCTTCTATTACAGCTTTTTGATAAGGGATACTGACAACTGAGCCCGGTAATAATTTACCGACCTGTTCAAAGCTAATAAGCCCCGCCGCAAGTCGTGCACCTGTGTACGCATATACATCACGGCCATGAAAAGTATAAGATTCCTGCGAGCCTTTTCTGCGGTTAACAGATTCATCTATTTCTCTTATAGAATCGATGCCTAATGATTCTGCAACAAGTGTAAGTGTTCCATTATCGGGCGTTACGATAAAGTGGCCGGATTTTGTTTTTAAAACTACAGACTTTCTATTCGTACCAACTCCCGGATCTACAACAGAAACAAATACAGTTCCGGCGGGCCAGTAAGCAACTGTTTGCTGAAGGCGGTAAGCTGCTTCCCAAATGTTATAGGCCGGAATCTCATGAGTGAGATCATATAATTCCAAATTCGCAGAAACGGTCATAGCCACTCCTTTCATTTCTGAAACTGCTCCATCCTTCAAACCAAAATCAGACTGGAAAACGATGATATTATTTTGCGCATTTATGGCATAGTGAGAAAGAAAAAAGATAACAAACGGCACGATTTTTCTTAAAAGAATTGGCATAACTCAATAAATGATTAACAGGTGAATTTCTTTCAAATGTATTTCAATTCAATAATAAATTTCGTTGCAAAATGCGGCTTTGGTTGCGTTACGTAAAATCATTTATTTTTACCCTCCTTAAAAATTCGTGAATGAAATTGATTGCAGATGATATAAGGAATCTCTTTAAGCATTATAAAGATTCTGAAATTGATAGAATTGAGAAATTACCACAATCCGGTAGTGACAGAATTTATTTCAGAATATTTACTAATGAAGGCAATTGCATTGCTACCTATAATGAAAACGTGAAAGAGAATAACACTTTCATCTACTACAGTAAACACTTCGGCCAACGCGATTTGCCTGTTCCCGAGATATACGCGGTAAACGATGTTCAAACGATTTACCTGCAACAGGATTTTGGAGACAGGTCTCTGCTGAATGAACTCGAAGAGCATGGCTACACCGATTTCGTTTACCGGTTATTTCAAAAAAGCCTCAAAGCGCTGGCACTCCTGCAGATAAACGGCCATAAGAATATTGATTATAATTATTGCCTCACTTCCAAAGAGTTTGGCAAACAGGCCATCATGAGCGACCTGCTATATTTCAAATATTATTTTCTTGATCCGCTTAAAATCGCTTACGATAAAGAAAAACTTATTGACGACTTTGAAGCACTGAGCAATTACCTTACTCATGTTCCCAATAAATATTTTATGTTTCGTGACTTTCAAAGCCGGAATATATTTATTAAAGATGGCGAAGTACATTTTATAGATTACCAGGGCGGTATGCAGGGTGCGCTCCAGTACGATGTTGCCTCATTACTATGGCAGGCAAAAGCAAATCTTCCCGATGAATGGAAAAATTCTTTACTGGATTATTATATTGATTGTGTAAGTGAAATACTAAATGCACCGGTGGACAGAGTTCGCTTTACCAGTCAATATAATGGCTATGTTCTTATAAGATTGCTACAGGTTCTGGGAGCGTACGGGTTTCGCGGTTTGTTTGAAAGAAAAGCGCATTTTTTAATAAGCATTCCTCTTGCGCTCAATAATCTTAAATGGTTTTTAGAGAACAAAAATACCGGGATCGCTTTGCCGGAATTTGAAAGAATTTTGGAGTTGATTGTCCGGGATGAAGTGATACAAAAATTTCGGCCGGTACAGGCTGACGCAACAAGTCCCCTGGTCGTAAAAATTAATAGTTTTTCCTTTCTTAAAACAGGTTATCCAAAAGATGAGAGTAAGAATGGCGGAGGCTTTGTTTTTGATTGCCGAGGGTTGCTTAATCCGGGCAGGTTTGAAGAATATAAATTAATAAACGGACGAAACAAGGTTGTTATGGATTTCCTCGACCAGCAAACAAAAATGCCGGAATTTCTAAATAGTGTTTACAATATTGTTGATATTGCTGTGGAAGATTATATTAAGAGAGGATTTTCGTCGCTGATGATAAGTTTCGGATGCACGGGCGGCCAGCACAGAAGTGTTTATGCCGCCGATGCGCTTGCCCGGCACCTGAGAAATAAGTTCAGGGTGGTAATTGATCTCAATCATATTGAGCAGGGTATACATGAGTTTAAAACTTTTGAAAAATAATTTCTTATGAAGGCTATGATACTTGCTGCAGGGCTCGGTACCCGGCTGAAACCCTTTACTGATAGCCACCCTAAAGCCCTGGCCGTCGTAAATGGCAAAACGATTTTGCAAAGAAATATTGAGTTTCTTGCGAAGTTTGGCATTACTGATATCATAATAAATGTGCACCATTTTGCAAACGAGATAATAGAGTTCCTGGACAGAAACAAAAATTTCGGAAGCAACATCACTATCTCCGATGAGAGCGATGAGGTACTTGAAACGGGCGGCGGTTTAAAAAAAGCAGCCTGGTTTTTTGAGGCTGATGATGCACCTTTTGTTGTAATGAATGTGGATGTGCTTACTGATATACACCTGAAGGCAATGATTGAACAACATAACAAATTGAAACCACTGGCAACGTTGGCGGTAACTAACAGGCATACATCGCGCTATTTTCTATTTGACGAAGTTGATCTTTTGTGCGGGTGGAAAAATATAAAAACCGGTGAACAAAAAATAAGCCGTGAAGCATCAGGCTATATTCAAAAAGCATTCAGCGGGATTCATCTTATTTCCCCAAAGATTTTTTCCTTAATGCATATGGAAGGCAAATTTTCAATGGTGGATCTCTATCTTGAACTCGCCATAACGCACTCCATTGGAGCATTTGACCATAATAATTCAAAATTTATAGATGTAGGTAAACCGGAAAGTATTGCCAAAGCCGAGAAATTATTCACCTGATTACTCAATAGACCTGTATTGGTCATGAATTAAAACTTTAACACCAATGAAATTGTTTTGAAGACAATCAAGAACGTTTTTGAAAATTTCCATAATGGTAAAGTAGGTATTATCGGGGGCAATCAAAATGATAACAGGTATAGGATAATTCACGAAATTGTTTTGAAATGACAGGTTATTATCTATAGTCAAAAAACAGGTAAAATCATTTGCTACCATCAACTTTAATAAATCGCCATTCCCCTTTCCTAACCAACTCATGTCCCGGACGGTAAACGCATTTATCCCATTTTCAACAAATCTGAATTTCAGTTTTACAGGAATATTTTCATCCAATAATAGTTTCATCTCCTATTATTTCAGGCATTTCAAAATGCTTTCCGCTCCATTCAATTACTGCTTCAGCCTGATCTTTAGATACGCTGGGGAAATCTGCTAAAAAGGAATCAAGAGCAATTCCCTTCTCTAAATGCCAAAACAAACTTTGCACAGGAACCCGTGTTCCTTTGAAGACAGGTTTACCAAATTGTACCTCCGAATTTACACTGATAAATGAAGCCAGGGTTCGCATAGAAAATTTTTATACAAATTTACCACTAAGCCGGTAAAAAGCTGCATTACCACTATTTCTTAGTATCAAACAATTCGCTTTTAGGAACGACCTTCACTTTCGCTTTATCTTTTAAAGTCTTGGAAACTACTTCATAAGGGCCGGTGACTACCTCGTCTCCTTCTTTCAAGCCTTCTGTAATTTCTATATCGTTAATGTCCTGAATGGAAGTTTTTACTGTTTGTTTTCTTACCGTATTGTCAGGCTGTACTATAAATACCACAACCTCCAGATCGTTGCTGGTATTGCTATTTCCTCCGTTGGTTATAGCAGCGTTATCGCTTGCGTCAACGTTAGGAGCTGGCTGCATGGCTTTAGTTCCGGTTGAATCATTTTTGTCGCGGGTGGTTACTGCATTTATAGGTACCGCCAATACATTTTTGTGGGTCTTGGTTTGTATATCAGCGCTTGCGCTCATACCTGGTCTGAATGGGAAACTCTTTTTCTTTGATGGATCAATGAGGTCTTTATAGGAATCAGGCGAAATCCTGATATACACCTTGTAATTAGTAACATCCGTACTTGTAGCCGACAATGCAGACTGCGTTGCAGCCCCATTGTTGCTGCTGGCAATCTGTGTAACTATGCCGGTAAATTTTTTATCGTTGTATGCATCTACTTCTATGGTAGCACTGTCACCAAGATGAACCTTAGGAATATCATTTTCACCAACATCTACCCTTACTTCTATTTTGCTCATATCTGCGATGCGCATCATTTCCGTACCCGCCATCATGGAGCTTCCTACCACCCGCTCCCCTTTCTTTACACTCAGCAAAGAAATAACACCATCCATGGGCGCTTCCAATGTAGCCCTGCTTATATCTTTATTAGCTTTTGCCAATGCAGCTCTTGCGCTTTGCACTCCCGCCTGGCTACCAACTATTCCCTCTTTCGCAGCATTATAATTTGCCAATGCTGATTTATAGGCAGCATCCGCCGTATTAAATTCATTTTTAGAAATTACCTTCTCGTCATACAATTCTTTTTGCATGTCATAGGTCTTTTTTGCCTGGTCCAATGATGCCTGCATAGCACCTATAGATGCCTGGGCATTCGCAGTTTGTGCCTGTTGTTGGCTTACAATAGCGGCAGCCTGATCACGCTGGGTTGCATAAATATCTCCGTAAATGCGTGCGAGTACCTGGCCTTTTTTTACGCTATCCCCTTCCTCTACATTTAGCTCAACAATTTCTCCTGAAATATCGGGACTCATTTTTACTTCTATCTCCGGGTAAATTTTTCCGCTTGCATTCACTGTTTCTGTGATAGTGCGCTTCACTACTTTTTCCGTAGAAACTTTCACGCCTTCATCTTTACCCAATACTCCACTCTTTTTAAGCACGACCAAAACGACGATCAGTACTACGAGTGAAATTATTACCCATTTTAATGTCTTATTCATAATACTGCCTCCTCAAGCCCCTCCGGTGGAGGAGTTTTTGTAGTTTTTAATTATTTGAAAAATATATTCTTTTTGATCACAAATCATCTTTACAATTTTATACCCTGCCCCTTATAAAATTCAAGCACCTTCATCTTAAAGACATAATCAAATTGATTTAACACATATTGAAGCTTTGCCCGAAATAAATTATTTTGATCAGTTACTAATTCAAAAGTGCCCAACATTCCAATATTAAATCTTTTTAAGGCAAAGTCGTAGGTTCTTTGGGCTGCGTCAACAGACGTGGCTGATGAATTAAATTTCTCCAGTGCTACGATGGCGGCATTATATGCCTGGTAAATATCCTGCTTTAATGTTTGGTCATCAAGCTCTTTCTGGTACTGGAGGGTTTTTATATTAAGCTTCGATCTTTGATAAGCCGCTTTTGCCTGCCAACCGTTGAAGATAGGAACTGAAAGACTTATTCCTATTGCCTGCCCAAAGTTATTACTGAACTGTGTTCCCAATGGATCAGAAGTGATATAACCCGTTTTACCACCGTTAGTATAAAGTGGCCTTTGAACATCAATAAAACCTCCCGTTCCATTATCTACTACGAGGCCACTCGGACCATAGCCGGTTAAAATCTGCGCAAATGTGGGAGACCGGAAATAACCATAGTTGGTACTGAGGCTGCCATAGGCGGATATGGTGGGATATAGCGCACCTTTTGCCGCTAACGAATTTTTTTCGGCCGCTTTAATATTAAACTCATTAACTCTTTGCTGTGGCAGATTCGCCAGCGCAAGGGCATAAACATTTTCAGGCTGAAGATCGGCAATCGGTTCAATAGGAATTTGATCGGCCGGCGGCTCCTCAATCTCAAATGGTGCGGCGGCATCAAGATTCATATAAGATTTCAAAACATATTTCGCCTGGTCAACACTTCCCCTTGCCGAAATATAGGTTGCGCTGTCGTTAGCAAGTTGCGCCTGCAGTTCAACCGAATTTAGTTCAGGCAATGCACCTGCTTTTACTTGTTTATTTACAATATCAAGCTGCGCGGCCGATTGCTTTATTTGCACATCCGCTATCTGCTGTTGCTCACGCGCAAGCAATACCTGCAGGTAAGAATTTGCAACGGTGAGCGCAATGTCATTTTTTAATTTATCTGTCGCCGCTTGTGCAGCTTGCAATGACCATTCATTTGCCAGGATTGTATTTTTCTTAGAGAACCAATTAAATATATCTACACTCGATTGAAACTGGAGTCCAACCTGGAAAAAATTCTGACTTTCTAATATACCCGTCGAAGGATTCTGCGATTTACCGAATCTATATCCTTCGTTGTTACTAAAATTCGCTGTTGGAATCTTTGATAATTTGCTTTGCTTATAGGTGATCGCAGAAAGGTCTGCCTGTATCGCCTGTTGCTTAATAGATATATTATTATCAAGCGCATATTGAACGCATTTTTGAAGACTCCATTTTTCCTGCGCCCGTGAAAGGGAGGCCACAAAGCATAGAGAAATCAACAACTTAAATTTTAACGACATCTGGCAAAAATAATAAAATCGGCTGTTTCTGTATTTAATCAATTGATAAATGGTATTAAACATCATATATTAACGTTTCAAACCTTCAAGATGAATCTTATAAATTTTCAAAGGCCTGCTCCAGATCGTCTATAAGATAGCCGGCATCTTCAAGTCCCGCATACATTCTCATCATCCTGTGATCGGTGTTTCGGGGATCAAATTTCTCAGCAGGCACGGAGGCGCATCCTGGAATGATCAATGATTCGTGGCCGCCCCAACTTACTGCCATTAATATATGCTTCAGGCTTTCACAAAAATTTTCTATCTGAACAACGGTGTCCGCTTTTATAATAAAGGAAAATAATCCGCAGGCGCCTTCCATTTGCCTTTTGGCTAAATCATATTGGGGGAAATCTTTATCAAATGGAAAAAGTACCGCCTCAACTTTTTCATGGCCTTTTAAATAATCAACCACCGTAACAGTCGTTGCAGAAATTTTTTCAAGGCGGGAAGGCAATGTACGCAATCCGCGTAAAAGCAGCCATGCATTGAAAGGTTGAATGCCGCTGCCAATTGTCATGAACTCGCTGTTGAAAATTCTTTCAATCATTTTTGCGCTGCCGGTCAACACACCTGCCACCACATCGCTATGGCCACCTATATATTTTGTAGCGCTTTGCAGCACGAGGTCAATTCCATATTCGATCGGCCTTTGATAAACCGGCGTGCAGTAACTGTTATCACAAATAGTAATAATATTTTTCTGTTTAGCTATTTCTGCGACAGCCCTCAAATCCTGTAAGGCGTAATTCCAACTGTTAGGAGTTTCCAGGTATATTACTCTCGTGTTTGATTGAAGGGCTTTCTCAAAATTTTTAATATCGGTGCCATCGATGTAGGTCGTAGTAACCTGGAACCTTGGCAAAATATCATTGAACAACTTTTGCGCCCAGGTATAAGGCTTATTCACCGATATTATATGATCGCCGGATTTTACATTTGCCAACACCGACGCAAAGATGGCGGAGGCGCCACTGTTAAAAACCAGGCAATCTTCCGCCCCGTCAAGTGCAGCTAACTTTTGGGACAAAATTGAAACCGTAGGATTCAATCCCCGGCTATAAAGAAAAGTTGAATATTCATTTTCAAATGCCTTTCGCATTCCGTCAACTTTTTTGAAGGCAAAATTGCTGGTCTGAATGATTGGCGGCGCAATGGCGTTAAAATAATTCTCCCGATCTTCTCCCAACTCGTTTATGATAAATGAAATTGTTTTGGCATCCATTAATTTCCCTGTTTAATATTTTGTTTTTCTCCTCTTTTGTTAATAGAAGCAGCGATAAAATAAAGTAGTATGAAGCCTGCCAGTACTGCAAGCGCAATCAATGATATTTTAGTATTCGTAACAAATATGCTTATACCCACAAAAGTATAAGCCCCAATAAATATAATTGGCAGCAATGGGTACAACTTCATGCTGTAGATTCCTGTTCCGTTTAAGTGAGCAGTTCTTTTGCGTATAACAAAAATGCTCCCGGCAGAAAATACCATTCCAAAGCAATCAAGGAAAATGGTGAAGCTTAATATTGCATCAAATTGTTTTGCCCAGAAAACTATTAGTACACACATTACTGCAAAAACAGTTAATGATATAGTAAGTACTTCAGTTTTTATATGCCTTTTGCCAAATGCAGGGGGAAGTATTTTGTCATCGCTCATAGCTGCCATCACACGCGGGTTGCTCATCAGCAAAACATTTACATAACCCATTACGCTAAAAAAAAGCAATACGGATAAAATGCGTTCGGCATTCACGCCAAAAACCTTTGAGGCCATTATGGCTGCTATATTCTTCGCTGTTTTCAATTCTTCAAATCCAATCACTTTTACATAAGCATAGTTGATAAGCAAGTATAAAACAACAATGATGACAATGCCCAGGAAAATAGCACGCGGCACGGTCTTTTTTGCATTGGTAACTTCTTCACCAAAATTTATTGTTTGCTGATAGCCGCCATAGGTAAAGCTTACAGCAACGAGCCCAATACCAAATGCTTTTAAGTATTCGGTAAATACCGGGCTTGCTGCAGAAGCAGAGGACATCATCGGCAGCGAGGTGCTGGTGGCAAAAAACAACGGGCTTATTAATAAAATCACCATTGAGATTTTAATAACGGTCAGCACGTTTTGAGTACGTGCACTCATTTTAAGACCTAATAAATTCACGGTGTAAAAAATTATCACAGCCCCCACAGCTATTACAATTTGTATGGTTTGAAGATAAGAGGCATTTTCCGGTATCATTCTCCAGTTAAGATCGTTTGATAAAGGAATGAGAATGCCGGTAATATATTCACCACCTACCAATGCAACGGCAGCGAGTGATGCGGCATTAGAAACCAGTATAATACAGTTCACGGCGAAAGCAATGGATGGATGATATGCATACGAAAACACTTTGTAATAGCCGCCTGTCACCGGCATTCGGCTTCCAATTTCGGCGTAGGTGAGCGCTCCGCACAAGGCAATTAATCCACCGGCTATCCATGCTCCAAAAAAAATAGCAGGGCTGCTTACGGCATTAGCAACATTCACGGGCGTGCGGAAAATGCCCATGCCTATTACAAAACTTACCATAATAATCGTGGTATCAAAAAGAGTAAGTTGCTTCGCAGCCTTCATGAGAGAAAGATAGAATTTTATTAAACACTGCGTTTCATTTTTTTAATATTAGAAACATTTGCAACTAACTTTGAATTTTACCAACGAGCCGTTATTATGAAATTTATTTTTGTTATATCCATCCTCCTGCTTTTAAATCACGTGAGCTATGCGCAAAAGGAATTAAGCGACACCCTGGCCTTAAAGGAAGTCGTTGTAAAAGCGTATGAACAAAACCGCAGCCTGATTAATGTGGCAGCTCCTGTAAGTGTTACGACCCATGCGCAACTAAACCGCTTCGGTAATATGAGCATATTGCCGGCATTAAATATTACTCCGGGAGTAAGCATGGAAGAGCGCTCGCCGGGTAGTTATCGTCTCAATATCCGCGGCAGCTCTCTGCGTTCCCCGTTTGGCGTACGCGATATAAAAATTTATCTGAACGATATTCCGCTCACGGATTGAAGTGGCAATACCTATTTGAACCAACTGAGTTTTTATAATTTCAATTCGATCGAAATAATTAAAGGACCGGCGAGTAGTTTATATGGTGCTGGTATTGGCGGTGCAATGCTTATCCATACTTTACCGGCTAACTGGAACGATGGAGTTTCGCTTGATTATACAACGGGTAGTTTTAATACCAATAGTATTAACGCCAATATAAAAACTGGTGATGCTGATCACGAAAATAGTTTCACTTATTCGCATCAAACAAGTGATGGTTATCGCCAACAGGCAAAGATGCGCAGAGATATTGCTACCTGGGAAAGTTTGTTGACAGTTAACAACAAACAAACCCTTCATGCTTACATGTCGTACAGCGATCTTTATTACCAAACCCCCGGGGGCTTAAACCTGGCACAATATAATGCTGATCCAAAACAGGCAAGGCCCGGAGCGGCACAAAACAAAGCGGCTATTTACCAAAAGATTTTTTTGGCAGGGTTTAGTAATGAATATGCGTTGAATGACCACTGGCATAACACAACTTCCCTGTATGGATCTTATACCGATTTCACCAACCCTAATATAAGAGTGTATGAATACCGGAAAGAACCACATTTTGGAGGCAGAAGTGTATTTGAATACACAAAGCAAATTGGGGAAACCAGCTTCCAGCTTGATTTTGGAACAGAAGCACAGAAGGGTTTTTTTAATACAAGGGATTATGGCAATAAACTCGGAGTTGCTGACTCAATGCAATCGGATGATAATTTAAACAATTGGCAATACATGTTCTTTGCTCAGGCAGATTTAAAATTGCCTCATGGCTGGACGGTCACAGGCGGAGCAAGCCTGAATAAATCATCAATTCAATTGGTTCACCTTTCGTCCAGGCCATCCACTACACAGACGAGGGTTTTCAAAAATCAAGTGACACCGCATATTGCGGTTCTTAAACAGCTAAAGAAAAATGTATCGGTATATGGAAGTATCGCCCGCGGTTTTTCTCCGCCAACTGTTTCAGAGGTACTTCGTTCCGATGGAAAATTCGGAACCAATCTGCAACCAGAAGATGGAATGGATTATGAATTGGGTATTAAAGGCACGTTACTCCAAAACAAACTCTTTTTCGATATTAGCGGATTTTTATTTGATTTAAAAAATACAATCGTACAACGTATAGATTCCAACAATGTTTACTATTATGTAAATGCCGGTTCTACCAAACAGAAATGGTGTAGAAACGTATGTTTCTTACCAGTTCGTTGATGCACCGCTGCATTTCATTAATTCCGCGAAAAGTATTTACCAGTTATGCGTGGCACAATTTCCATTATGGAAATTTTAAGCAGGTGAATACTGATTTTTCAAAAAACAGGTTGCCCGGTGCAGCGCCAAACGTAGTTGTGGCAGGCCTTGACTTAGAGTCAAAAGCAGGATGTTATATGAATGTAACCTATAATTATACCGACAAGATCGCTCTCGATGACGCCAACTCTGCTTATGCATCTTCTTACAATCTATTAGGTATAAGATTCGGGTACAAAAAAGATTTTTCTAAAAAGATCGGGGCTGAAATTTTTGCCGGGGCCGATAATATTTTTGATACAAAGTACAGTTTGGGAAATGATATTAACGCATTTGGCGGACGGTATTACAATGCAGCAGCAGGAAGAAACTTTTACGCCGGCATATCCTTCAGCTTTTCTAAAAGATAAGAATCTGCATTTCTGGCGAAACAAATTTCAGGAGGTGAAAAAGCTGCATTTTCTTTTTGAAATATAAAATT
>CAWDTY010000011.1:0-1516483 GCA_963805365.1 uncultured Chitinophagaceae bacterium | reverse complement strand
CTGGTCATTTGACATGTCACAAACTTAACTAAACCGCATATTATCTCAATAATGTGACAGTACCTTTCATAAACTTAGGAACATTCCCTTTTTTATAATTACAATACCAAACATAAACCCCCACTGAAGCAGAGACATCTTTTATCTTTCCATTCCAACCTTTTGTATAATCGTTGCTTTCAAATACCTTAACACCCCAGCGATCAAATATCGCCAAGTGATAATCCTGGAGATTAAAAGCATTTAGAATATTGAAAACATCGTTATTGCCATCTGCGTTTGGCGTGAAAGCATTTGGAAAATATATCTCACAACTTCTTTCCGAAATAACAATATTGTCGTTTGCTGAACCACACAAATTTGAAACAGTAACTGAATATAAACCAGGCATAGTTACTGTAAATGGATTTTGCGTTGATCCGTCTTGCCATAAGTAGCTGTCAAAAATCCCAGGTGAAATCGATATCTTATCATTAATACAAATACTTGTATCATTTCCAAGATTTGGTACTGGTTTATTTATTACGGCTAAATTGATAGTTCTAATGCTGTCACATCCATTTGCTGAGACCAAAGTATCTACATAAGTTCCGGAAGTGCTGTATCCGGCATAAGTTTGACCAGCACAGATAGATTGATTAACCGTTGAAAAAGATTTCGGTTTTACTGTTAGATTTAATGTTCTTAAACTATCACACCCATTCGCTCCAACTAAAGTATCCACATAGGTACCGGAAAGATTATGTCCCAGGTAATTTTGTCCCTCGCAAATGATTTGAGTAATACTGGAAAACGTGCGGGGTTTCGTTGTTAAATTAGTGGTAAGCACACTATCGCACCCGTTTGTGGCTGTCAAGGTATCAATGTAAGTACCGGTCGTACTGTGACCCAAATATGTTTGACCCTGGCAGATGGACACATTAATTGTTGCGTAAATTCTGGGATTTAGCGTGAGATTAATTGTCCGGATGCTATCACAACCATGACTGTTAATTAAGGTGTCAACATAAGTTCCTGTAGTAGTGTACCCGGCAAAACTTTGACCCGGACAGATTACCTGGTTTATTGTTGAAAATGTTTTAGAGTTAACGATAAGATTAATGGTTCTGATGCTATCACAACCATTGGCGGCGATTAAAGTATCCACATATTTGCCGGTAACATTGTAGCCTGCGAAAGACTGGCCCTGGCAAATAGATTGATTGACTGTAGAAACAGATTTTGGTTTTACAGTCAGGTTAAGAGTTCTTAAACTATCACACCCATTAGCTGCAACAAGTGTGTCTATATATGTCCCTGAAACTCCGTGACCCAAATATGTTTGTCCCTGGCAAATAGTTTGACTGATGGTCGAAAAAGATCTTGGCTTTACAGTTAAATTAATTGTAAGTATACTGTCACAGCCATTTGAAGCAACTAATGTATCCACATAAGTTCCCGTGGTGCTGTGCCCTAAAAAAGTTTGCCCCTGACATATTGAAAGGCTTACGGATGCAAATTGTCTTGGCTTAACCGTTAGATTGATTGTTCTCACGCTATCACAGCCATTTGCAGCAACCAATGTATCAATATATGTTCCTGTGGCAGTATAACCTGCATAATTCTGGCCGGCACAGATCGCTTGGTTAATTATGGAAGCAGGCTTGGGCCTCACCGCAATAGTTATCGAATCTTTAAAAACACCGCAACCTGGCTCTGTTAAAGTAAGGATATACTTGCCAGAATTCAGAATAGAAACATTATTTATCATCGGGTTTTGACTGGAACTTGAAAACCCGTTTGGCCCACTCCAACTATAAGTCGCCGAAGATATTGTACCTGCTGATAATTGAACATTAGTGCCCGTGCATGGGTTCGAATTACTTGAAAAAAGATTTGTGTTGATCGTATTAAAGTCGCTAAAATATCCAAAAGCCACGCCGGAGACATCTCCTTCTAAAATGCCACATTGAAATATGTCTGTAGAATTACTTATTTTAATAATCGTTCCATTTGGATAACTGCCTAATGGTAGATCGATTTTGGCATAGTAATAAATACCGCCGGTGCCAGGTACTACATTGAATTGGCCGGCAGTAATGATACCTGGCACACCGTTCACCAGGAAGTTATTTTGACTTCCATTTTTTATTAATAAAGTAGCGGTAAAAGTCTCATTGGTGCTTCTCGCCACTGACACGGAACTGCTCCCGGTACAATTGATTTTTGGCAACACGGCAGATCCCGCTTCGCATCCGTAGCCCGACAACTGGTATGCATATGCGGGGGCCGACGTTTTGATATAAGTCACACTATTTGAAACTGTCAACTCTATGGATTGTCCTGCATTTAATGAAGTAATTAAAACACCATCCTGGGTTACAGAAGTTGCGTTTTGTGTTGCGGTGATATAAACTTTATCATAGGGGGAATTAAGACTACTCTGGAAGGCAATATATTCAGTACCAACAACACTTGTGGGCACGGTTTGATCGCCGGCAAGATCAGAACAGATTCCGCCATATGGTGGCCCGTATAATAGATCATCAGACAAGGTTATGGAAATCGGTTTGGTAGCATTTACATATGAACCTTGCAAGTGCTGGGAAGCCAACTGCGAAGTGGCAATCGCCGCATAGGTTTGTCCTTTATTAAGAGTTATATTAAAAGGTACGTTTGCCGCATGGCCTATTATATTCTTAGTCGGGGTAATTGTTACTACAGTATTATCCTGAGAGGCTACAATATTAAAAGATGAATATGGGAGTGGATTATACGTCGGTGTATTGTCTAAAATATATTGGGAAGAAATATAAAATTGATTGCCTAAAGCATTCCCTCCCTTCAACGAAAATAATTCCGGGTTGGGGCCATTCGCATTCACTTCGTAATACACCGAAATTTTATTATCGGACGTTATTTTTATTCCCTTGTTTTGTACAACATCTCCGGGAGCGCATTCAATATTACTTAGCCAGGTTGTTAAATCTATCGACTGCGTTGAATTTGCAGGGATGTTTAAGGTTTGAGTTGGTAATCCTCCATTTGCAGGTTGCGAAACAGTCACCATACAAGGTTGTTGCAGGGACGAAATTCTTAAGTGTATCGGTCTGTCGTAACTATAGTCTGAAGAAATATCCGGAGCCGCAAACCAAAATGTAGTGTCAGTTTGTGCAAATGCGAATAGCTGGATAAATACTAAAATAGCAGATAGCGTTATTCTTTTCATAGTGCAGCACAGTTAAAATTGCATATCTCAGCGCAATTTCCACTTTTTAGTTTGGCGTAAATTAGTTTGCAAAGTATGGATTATTCCTTTCATATCAGCACTGCGACTATTGCATATTTGTCGGGCACTCTTAACTAAAAGTCATGCTAATGAACGAAAGTGGGGAGAAAATATTTGAAAAAAACTGAAAATCACGACTCCAAAACCATCATATTAGCCAGCTGAGAAAATGACACTTCCTGTTTAAATCCCAAAGATTTTATTAATGTGGCGTCTGAAACGAGTTGCCGGTATTCTGCAATGAAATTATTTTTATGAATTAGGTACGGCTCATAGTCCCTACCAATAATTTTAAAACACTCGATGACCCATTCCCTAATTGAATAGCCAATGCCAGAACTGATATTCATTTCAAAAATTTCGTCCTGGCAAATGAATTGCCAAAGCCCTCTTACAACATCGCCTGCAAATGTCCATTCTTTTATCACTTCTATATCCCCGATTTCAATTTTCTCTTCTCTACCCCGTGAAATGTGCCTTGCAGCGATTGCAATTTTTTTTGCCATGTGCCTTTCGGTTCGCATAGGACTGTCATGGTTATAAAAATATCCGACGTAAACTTTTACCCCCAATGTTCTAAAATAACGGGCGGCGTATACGGATTGAATTCTGCTTACGCTGTACGCGTCTCTTGCTTCGAAGGGGTCTGTTTCTTTGATGGGCTTATCTTGATTTCGGAATTGCAGTCCACTTCCGGAAATAAAAACTTTAGTCTGAGGAGAAAAGTTTTTTACAGACTCCAAAATATTCAATGTTCCTGTGGAAATTGTTACATGATTTTCGAACATTGCATCATGCCGGGTCGTAGAATTTGCTGCCAGATGAAAGATATATGTTGGCGTGTACTTTCTAATTAGGTCCTTTATGCTATCATAATCACCAATATCAATATCTAAAAATCCCTGCCTTCTTGAAACTCCAACAACCTTAACATTCTTATCTTCTAATAATTTGTTGAGATAATATCCATCTTGTCCGCCTGCTCCAAAAATAATTGCTGTCATTACTTATTCTTTCGGAATACAAAAGTGGCAAATGTATATTGATATTTTCCTAAATAATTAAAATCGGGATTCCGGCAGTCCCAATTGGGCTTGTCAATTATTTGAGAATTTAATAAATAAGAAGGCAGTCGTTTTTCCATATCCTCTTTGGTGTAGAAACGGGCATCTACGCCAGGTTTTGGATCACCGGGCTTCCAACCATCTTTATAATCGCAAGTAATGACCGCAAGTCCGCCGGGAGCGAGTAATTTTTCAACACATTCAATGAAAGATTTATCATCAGGATCATGCTCAATAACTGAGGTTGAAAAAATGATATCGTAATAATTTTTTTTTGTCGATGGCTTTTCAAAAAAATCCTGCAGAAAATAATTTATCATAGGATCAACCTCTTCAACAACATATCCTGCCTTTTGCAAAGACATAGAAGCTGTATCCTCATAACTTCCCACACACAACAATTTTGGATCGTCATATTCTTTGCAAAATCGAAAGACGGTATCAAAAACAAAAGCCTGCTGCACATTAGCTCTCTCGATTTTTTTTGCCATGGTCAGCGGAACTAATTTTCGAAGTGTCTCAATTGCTGGTTGGTAGAGTGCTCTCGCTTTGTCGTCAAGAATGCGATTTAAACCGTCGCTCTCTAAATTAACGGGCGTATAATCAAAATCATTGAACCGGGATAAATTATCTTCTGAAGCCACTTCACTATTTGTTATCCACGTAAATGCATCGTCCGGAATAGAAAAAAACTTACGCCAAACTGAACGTAAAGATTTTAAGATGCCTTTTCTTTCTGACGAAGGTTCTTCAATTCTTTTGAACACTGTATATAAAATTCTTTCATATTCCCAGCGAAGATTCTCGCTATCCCAATCCTTTGAAAGTTTGTTTAAACAGTCGGCACCATTTTCCATAATTTCCTTTATAGAAAATTGTTGGGCATTTGCTGATGGACAATTATTTAAAATATGTCGAAACATCGGGCTATTTGAAACCGCAATTGGCCTGTTAACTGCTAAAGCATTGTCAACAGTACTAGACAATCCTCTTCCGCCTCTATCTTCATACATAAATGCATTTATAGAGTTCGAAGCAAGGAAATCAAGAAGTTCGGTATCATTTAGAAATTGATGAGAAATTTCAAGTTCTATTTTTTTATTTCGAATTAGTTCTCTGCAATTGTCTGCAATTTGTTTTGCATTTAATCCTTCAGGATCACCGAAGTCGGCTGAAGGAATATTTAAACGTATCAAAGCCTCGGCAAATTCTTCTTGCACTTTTGAAACTAATTTTTCAAATCCTTTATTTGGTGTTCCAAATCCGAAACTCCCTATTGTTGGAATTATAGGAATTGTTCTTGAATTCTCATAGTCGTGGTATAAGTCTGCCGGTTTTGAAAACCAATGGATTTTTTAAAAGTAAGGTTGGGTCCGGAGCAATATAAAAATCAAAAAGAGCATTTAGTCTTTTTTGAGAAGGACCTATTACAAATTTATTACCATATCCTGTGGCATTATCAGCCACCTCCTGGGTTATCTCATGTATAATTCCAATTTGAATGGTATTCTTATTTGCGATATTATTTTTATAAATACCTTTTGCAACTTTTGTTGCAACCCAGGGCATTACCGAAGGGTGATAATTATAAATTACTATGTCAGGATTATTAGAATAAATTTGCTGATGCAGGTCGTTTAAGGAGTCGCACTCAGCCTTGATAAAGTCAAAAATTTGAGAAGATGATATTGCTTTGAAAACATTTTTACCAAACTCGTAGACTCCACACTGCTTCGGCTTATGTGTAACAAATAGAATTTTTTTCCTAGTCATCATTTATAAAAAACTGCTGATAAATCCCACCTTTGTGTTTTGGTTTAGCGATTCCGTTACCTGAACATGTTTGGATAGATATCCCACCATGTTCTTTCCAGGTTAATTTTCCGTAGCAGAAATATCTTTTTGCTTGAGAAGCTGCATTAGCTGATCTACCCGGTTTTTTAAAGTAGCAACTTCATCCTTTAAATAATTTATTTCATCACTCATTGTTTGATTTCCTACCGGCGAATTGTTGATGGAATTAGAACTTTGGAAAACATTTCCATTTCCATCGACCACTAAATAATTACCGCCGCCCGTGGCTAATCCTTGAAATCTTACGGTGCCATTTACATGTAAGTTTGCGGTAGGTTCCGGCACAGGCAGACCATTAAATAAGTTTATTCCGACATGGCCGGCATTATCCATAACGAGAACATTCTGGTAGATACTTGTTATATTTCCCAGGTCATTTCTTGGGACTGCATTGAAACGTAAGTAAAAATTATTAACGCCACTTGTGAATTGACCTTGCTGCATTTCATAATTTGGATAGAGACCATTTTGCATTTTAAAACTTGAATATCCAAGAATAACCGAACTTCCACCATTTGCAGGATTGGCCAAAGTTGAATAAATTCCAAATTTATTATCATTGTCGCTCTCCACGATAGCCGTCTCGTATGGATGGAGCATTGATCCCGTGGTTCCGTTGACAACATGAAACTTCACAGAAGGATTTGTTGTACCAATACCAACATTTTGAGAAAAGCATGAAATGCCAATTGAAAGAAAAATAATAAGAGATAAAAAGTAGATGATTTTCATATTTAAGTTTTGAGCTAATATAATATTTCAAAAATCAAATCTCAACTTTTTATCCCTCCTTCTTATAAATCTCTACCTCCGGTACCGGGAAAATAAAGCCGGTTCCTTTCTCCAAAGATTCCTTTTCCCGCTCCAGGAACTCTTCTTTAAAATGCCACGGCAATACTAGATAATAATCGGGGTTCATGGCGCGGCTTTCAGCTTCGCTTATTATCGGGATATTGGTGCCAAGCGTTTGTGCACCGTATTTATCAGGGTTCCTTTCTGCCGCGTAATCAATAAGAGAATTATCAAGGTGGCACCATTGCAATATGGTATTTCCTTTGGTGGACGCTCCGTAGATATGGATCACTTTACCCTGTCTTTTAAGATTTGAAATGGATTCGTGCAATTCATCTCTTAATATCTCTACCCTTCTTTGAAAAGCGGTGTAAGGCTTATCGGTATCGAGCTCCATATCAAATTCTTCCTGGCGTACGCGGTCAATCAGTTCATAATTTTCCTTATCGTCAAAACCTGAGTTCTCGCTGTGGGTTGCATAGCAGCGAATGCTTCCCCCGTTAATATTATTAAATGCTACTTTGAAAATTTTCATGCCTGCCATCGAAAGAATTTTCTCCAAAACGGCAAGACTGTAAAATTCCAAATGCTCATGGCAAAGCGTATCGTAGCTATTCATCTTAAGCATGCCTGGCATATAGCTCATTTCAAAAACCCAAATGCCTTTTGGCGCCAGGAACCTCTTAATGCCATTCACAAATTGAACGGGACTTTCGAGATCGTAAAACATGGCAATAGAGGTGATGATATCAAGCCTCTTCCCTTCCAGTATCTTAAACAATTCTTCGGAAGGAAATATATCCTGCACAACTGTAGCATCCTTTACTTCCTGCGCCACATCGCTTGGGTCGCATCCATACTTAATGAATACAGGTGGATAATAACCCAGCAAGGTTCCATCATTGCAACCAATATCTAAAACCAGTGCGTGCTTCTTCTTTATGATTTCTGTTACTGACTGTACGATTTCTTTGAGGTGGTTTCTCATCGTATCATTGGTACCTGAACGATACCAGTAAGCATCGTATAAAATTTCCGGCGGTACTGAATGAAGCATCTGCAATAATCCACAAGAGTTCTCATCTTCCTCAGGGTTACACCTTACCAGCGTGAGATCAATTTTGCGGGTAGAAGGCATTTCTTTCCCGGGCTTAATAAATGAACCTTGTAAATATTGAGGGCCAAGGTCTATGACTTTTTTTAAAGACGGAGACCCGCAAACACGGCAGGTAGTTCTTTTGCGAATATGCATTTTAGATTTCTTTATTTTTTTCTTTGATCAACTCGCCCAATTGCACATTGATGGAATCGATACATTTATTTCTTTCGAGGTTGAGCAGGGCAAGTTTTTTCACTACAATATCTTTTTCGGCAGCAGGTACCTTTTCAAATTCATACACCTTTTCCTGCTCGTGCCACAGGCGGCAATTTACATCTGCAAGCTGGTAAAAAACTTCAGCGATATTGCCGGTGATTTCTTTTACGTCATTGCCTTGCTTTTTAAAAACTTTATTTGCTTCAAACGTTAGCTTGTTTGCCGGAATATTACCACTAATAGCATCTGCTAAATAAGTATCAATTTCTTCCTGCAAATCTTTTGCCTGCCTGTTAAGGCTTTCAAGCCTGCCTGCATCCTCAGTATGATATTGTTTGAGTTTTACAATCGTTAACTTATCGCAAAGCATTCCCAGCGTTTCCGCCATAGTATTTTTTTTAAATAGAAATTTATAAAATCATATTCTCAAAAGCTGGCGTTTACAAAAGGCTCCGTTTCTTTTACAATTTTATCAAGAAAAATTTTCAAACCCTTTCTTTTGTTTTCATCAAATGTATAGCTAATGTATTCCGTGTAATATTTATGAAGGTCGAAAATCTCAAAAACGTTTTCAGAAACTATTTCATCTATTCGATTCAATCCATACTCATTTGCAAGGTTGAAGTCGTTGATGAAATCCACGTCAAGTTTCTTGTTGCTTATCCATGCCGCAAAAACAAAGGGAAATCCTGTAAACTTTTTCCACTCAAGCCCAAGGTCGTAAATGTATGTTGAAATTTTTCTTTGTTTAAGCGCCCTGTCCCCTATCACCAAGCGCCGCCGTATTCCCGGAAATTTCCTGTTGGTATTCACCGGTAGTTTCTTCAAATACCGGATCAATCTTCCAATATTCTTTCACCAAAATTTTCAGCAATTCAACTGAAGTACGGCTCTGGTAATCCAATAATATTCTCTCAATTTTTTCCACAGGAACCTCACTAAACAAACACACGCTGGCGACCGCTCCCTCACTTCCTATGCAGTAATCAGAAATAATATGATGTTCTTCCATTTCGGGAATTATAGCAACCGGCACCAGCCCGAGATCAATCTTATTTTCCAACAACATCGAAGCGATCTTTGAGGGATAATCAATTATCAAATCTACATTTCCATTCATCATTCCGCGGTCGAATCCGTAAATCAACGGCCTGGTGTTGAGATAACTTACCGCGCCTACCCTTATTTTTGTTTGCAAACCTATTACTTTAATTTTGGCGCAAATTTAATGCAGAAAAACCAAGAAGGTTTCTTTGCGAGCTTTTGGTTTAAAGAATTTCCGCGAAAAACCTTCTTGGTTTGCCGTGTAGCATTAATTCAATCAATTAACATGCAATTACAAACTCTTACTGCTATTTCTCCTATCGATGGCCGCTACCGCGGTAAACTTGATCACCTGGATGCTTATTTCTCTGAATATGCCCTGATAAAATATCGCGTGGAAGTAGAGATTGCTTATTTTCTTTTTTTAGCAGAAGAGAAGTTTTTCAAAATCACTCCATCCGTAAAAAAGGTCGTCATACCTTTCAACATTAAGCGACTCGCCAACGTTGTTGCTGAGAGAGGAAGTATTAGATTGTTTTGGAGGAAAGGAACAATTCATACAATTTCATCAACAACAAATCTATCCAAAAGGAAATGAAATGGAAGAATGATTTATGTTTGATAAAATCAGGAAGTCAATTAAAAACCAAGACGGTTTATTTGATTACTTGCGATTTCAAGTGTCTCCGAAAAAGCATTCTTGGTTTGGAGCTTCGTGCGACTGTCATAGAAACCAACTGTCCACCGAAACCAAGAAGGTTTATTTGAGAGCATTTGATTTAAGGAACGTCTGAGAAAACCTTCTTGGTTTAAAGCTCGTAAGCATCAGGGAAACCTTCCTGGTTTGAAGCCCTGATAAAAGATAAAAAAAGTATTAACATGCAATTACAAACTCTTACTGCTATTTCTCCTATTGATGGCCGCTACCGTGGTAAACTTGATCACCTTGATGCTTATTTCTCCGAATATGCCTTGATAAAATACCGCGTGGAAGTTGAGGTTGCCTATTTTCTTTTTTTGGCAGAAGAGAAGTTTTTCAAAATCACTCCATCCGTAAAAAAGGAATTGATAAAAGTTGTTGGAGAATTTTCCCTGGAGGATGCACAGAAAATAAAAGACACAGAGCGCATTACCAATCACGACGTAAAAGCTGTTGAGTATTTTTTAAAAGAAAAATTACATGCGCTTGGTTGCGCTGAGTTACAGGAATGGATTCACTTTGGCCTTACCTCGCAGGATATTAACAATACCGCCGTTCCACTCCTATGGAAAGATGCGGTTGAGTATGAATACCTGCCCGGAGTTATTAATCTTCAACATGCGTTGCAGGAATTGGCTATAAAGTGGCAGAATGTGCCTATGCTTGCACGCACTCACGGACAGCCGGCATCGCCTACAAAACTCGGAAAGGAAATAATGGTTTTTGTGGAAAGGATCGAAAACCAGGTTCAACAATTCAGCTACATTCCTTTTACCGGGAAGTTTGGAGGAGCGACGGGGAATTTTAATGCTCACTACGCGGCTTATCCGAAAAAGGACTGGATCAAGCTTGCCAATAAATTTCTTGAAAACAAACTCTCCCTGCAACGCCAGCAATATACCACGCAGATAGAACACTATGATCTGCTTGCTGCGCATTTTGATAATATAAAACGAATCAACAACATCCTCATCGACTTTTGCCGAGATATGTGGACTTACGTGAGCATGGACTACTTTAAGCAAAAAATCAAGAAGGGCGAAGTTGGAAGCAGCGCTATGCCTCATAAAGTGAATCCAATAGATTTTGAAAACGCTGAAGGAAATCTTGGGATTGCGAATGCACTCCTGGAGCATCTTTCAGCCAAACTACCGATATCGAGATTACAGCGGGACCTTACTGATTCTACCGTGATAAGAAACATAGGTATGCCGGTTGCACACACTTTGCTTGCGATAAGTTCTATTGAAAAAGCCCTGAATAAATTGATCCTGAATGAAGAGAAATTAAAGGCTGACCTTGAAGATAATTGGGCCGTTGTTGCAGAGGCTATCCAGACTATTTTAAGAAGGGAGAATTACCCCAAGCCTTACGAGGCATTGAAGGACTTAACGAGGAGCAATGAAAAAATGAATAAAGAAATTATCCACCGGTTTATTGATTCTCTAAAAGTAAAGGCGACGGTAAAAAAAGAATTGAAGTCGATCACTCCCCATAACTATACCGGCAAAAGCGAGATGCTTTAAAAGCTATGATTCGGAATGGTGAAGACTGAATAAGTTCAAATCTTCTCCATGTTCAGTAAAAAGCTCCCCGGGAAGAAACCCGCACCGCAACAGCACTTTTTTAGAGCTTTCATTCTTCGATGTTGTGATGGCATACATAGAGTAAAACCCTTTCGATTCAAATATCCAGTTGATACTTTCTTTTACAACTTCGGTTGCATAACCTTTTTTCCAGTGATTTTTTTTAAGAGAATAGCCTATTTCAACGCCGGGCTTTTTATTATCTCTTTTAAAAAGAAGAATGCCCACACACTTCCCGCTCGATTTTTCAAAAATGAAATATCTTCCAAAGGGAGCCTGGCTATTGTAGTGGTTTAATTGTGTTTTGAAAATAGATCGTCGTTTCCTCAATCGTTAACTGTGGTGAAATAGATCCTCTAATCGCAGTATCGTTGTATAAATCGTGTAATGTTTCAAGATCGTCTTTTTTCCACTTTGTTACATACAATCGTTCAGTTTCAAATATCATTCATTGTTATTTATGTATTTCACTCGTAAAATGAAATTCAATTTCAGGGTTGTTAGTTCGTTCTGTATTGAGGAACCATTCACTTTGGGCGAGATAGACAAGATGGCCATCTTTATCTTCTGCAATATTACCCGATTTAAACTTAATAAACTCCTGTAATTTTTTTGGGTCTTTGGAAGTAAGCCAGCATGCCTTATAGTATGGCAGTGAATTTAATTGAACAGAGGCGCTGTATTCATTTAAAAGCCGGTATTGTATTACTTCAAACTGAAGTTCTCCCACGCAGCCAATAATCTTTTTATTACCGCCAAATTGAGTAAAAAGCTGGGCTACTCCTTCATCCGTAAGTTGTGAAAGTCCTTTCTCCAATTGCTTGGTTTTCATGGGATCTTTATTCACTACTTCCTTAAATATTTCAGGTGAAAAAGAAGGAATGCCGGTGAAATAAAAATCTTCGCCTTCTGTAAGCGTATCTCCTATTTTAAAGCTTCCTGTGTCAAATAATCCTACCACATCACCGGGGAATGCCGATTCAATTACATCTTTATCTCTTGCTAAAAAACTATATGGATTGCTGAACCTTACATTTTTATCCAACCGTACGTGATGAAAATATTTGTTACGTTCAAATTTGCCGGCGCACACTCTTAAGAAAGCAATCCGGTCGCGATGTCGTGGATCGAGATTGGCATGTATCTTAAAAATAAAACCGCTGAATTTATCTTCGCCCGGCTCGACCATTCTTGTGGTGACAGCCCTGTGCTGAGGCAAAGGCGCTATTTGAATAAACGTTTCCAGTAATTCCTTCACGCCAAAATTATTAATGGCACTGCCAAAAAACACGGGTGCTACTTTGCCGGCCAAATAAGGCTTCTCTATCAAAATCTCCATACACACCTTCGATCAACTCAACATCTTCCCGCAACTGTGCCGCATCTTTATCTCCTATTTTTCTTTGCAAAATATCATCATCCAGGTTTTCAAGGGGCAGGTAATCCTCTTCTGTAGCTTTTTGGTTTGGATTGAAAATCAACAGGGTTTTATCATATAAATTATAAACACCTTTAAATTCCCTTCCCATGCCTATGGGCCAGCTCAGCGGGTGCAGGTTTATATTTAATTCAGATTCTATTTCATCTAAAAGATCAAAAGGATTTTTACCATCCCGATCAAGTTTATTCACAAAAACAATAACAGGTGTATCCCGCATACGGCAAACTTCCATTAATCTTTTGGTCTGCTCCTCTACCCCTTTTACACAATCTATTACAAGCACTACGCTATCCACCGCGGTTAAAGTACGGTAAGTGTCTTCTGCAAAGTCCTTATGGCCGGGCGTATCCAGCAGGTTCACCAATGTATTTTTATATTCAAAACTCATAACTGAAGTGGCTACGGAAATTCCGCGTTGCCTTTCAATTTCCATAAAATCACTCGTAGCGTGCTTTTTAATCTTATTGCTTTTTACGGCACCCGCGGTTTGTATGGCACCTCCAAACAACAAAAATTTTTCAGTGAGCGTAGTCTTCCCGGCATCCGGGTGGGAGATAATTGCAAAAGTTCTGCGCTTCCCTATTTCATTACTATATTTTTTATTATTCTCGGTCTGCATTGGTCCTGTAAAAATTTTGGCTGCGAAGTTAAGGAATGAATGATAGTTTAATAATTTACTGAAATGACGAATAGCAGAATCAATGAAAAGCATGATTATAGGAACGAGAGTACTATAAGCTCTAAACTTTATTAAAAAATATTAGAATGGGTTTATCTCAGGATTTCTTCTTGTATCAATAATTGTAAGTAATTCAATTGTTTCATCTGTAATTCTATAATACAATCTATTGTGCTTTGTAAATAATATACTTCTTACAGTTGGGAATTTTTCTGATTAAATTCCCGTTAACGGCCACAACGACAAATTTTTTAATTTTTTATTTACTATATCTTCAAAATTTGAAGCAACGGGGCACTGACCAATGAGAAATGAGGAATTCGATTATAGATTGATAATCTTCGATGGCGATGTCTGTCCAACTTATTTTGTAAGCCATTTCTTCGATATTTTCAAAACATCTTCATGCGGAGTCAATTTTCCTTCGTCAGCTTGCTTTATCGATTGCTGTAGTCTTTTTAATTGTTCAGGTGTGAGGGCATCAATTATATCAGGTTGCGTTTTTGCGGCATAAACCTCCGCAGCTTCATGAAGCATTTCAAGTTGGGTTTCATCTTCGATCATATCAATATAATTATGAAGTTGTTTTTTTATATCAGGCTTCGACATTATTTTTTATTTTATTCATCTAAAATTAATAAAAATCACCGGTTGATCAGTTTATTGCAAAAGCATATTTATTAATTATGATTTTCCTATAACCACTAAATCTCCGGTAAATACAAGTGGCTTAACCGCTGTATCCTAATTGCTTACTTTTGCAACAATAAATTAAATTATGGAATTTAAGCTTACAGAAGAACAATTGATGATACGCCAGGCCGCACGAGACTTCGCAGTTAATGAATGTCTCCCGGGCGTAATTGAAAGAGACGAGTTACAAAAATTTCCCCGTGAACAGGTTATGAAACTTGCCGACCTTGGCTTTATGGGCATGATGATAAGCCCTGACTATGGTGGTTCCGGCCTGGATGCAATAAGCTATGTACTGGCTATGGAGGAAATAAGTAAGGTGGATGCGAGCACCAGTGTATGCATGAGCGTAAACAATAGTTTGGTGTGCTACGGTATCGAGGCTTTTGGTTCTGAAGAACAAAAGCAACAATATTTAGTCCCGCTGGCCCAGGGTAAAAAAGATGGGGAATTATATATCGGCGCCTTCCTGCTCAGTGAACCGGAAGCGGGTAGTGACGCCACATCGCAAAAAACTACAGCCGAAGAGAAAGATGATCATTACCTGCTCAATGGGGTTAAAAACTGGATCACTAATGGGAATTCTGCTTCGTGCTATTTGGTTTTTGCCCAGACAGATGCAGGTAAAGGAAGTCGTGGCATTAATGTATTTATTGTAGAAAAAAAATGGCCCGGTGTAAGCGTGGGGCCAAAAGAAAATAAATTAGGAATCCGGGGAAGTGATACACACAGTATTTCATTTACCGACGTAAAAGTGCCCAAAGAAAACCGCATTGGCGCAGATGGATTCGGTTTTAAGTTCGCAATGATGACACTTTCAGGAGGAAGAATTGGCATCGCTTCACAGGCGTTGGGCATAGCTTCCGGGGCGTATGAAAGATCGCTGGCTTATTCGAAAGAAAGAAAGGCTTTTGGAAAACAAATAAAAAGCCACCAGATCATACAATTCAAGCTTGCTGATATGGCGACAAGAATAGAAGCTGCCAGGCTATTGTGTTTCAGGGCAGCCTGGCAAAAAGACAAAGGGATTGATTATACCGAAAGTGCGGCAATGGCCAAAGTATTTGCAAGTGAAACTGCCATGTGGACTACAACCGAAGCTGTTCAAATACACGGGGGATATGGATACGTAAAAGAATATCACGTAGAACGAATGATGCGTGATGCCAAGATCACCCAGATATACGAAGGCACGAGTGAAATGCAAAGAATTGTAATCAGCAGGGGAATATTGAAATAATTATGGCTGTAAATACAGAAGCATTTAAAAGGATCAGGAAAGAATTGGATAGCAAAAATGTTACGCTCGTTGCTGTTTCAAAAACAAAATCCCCGGAAGATATTTTAGAATTATACCATCTTGGGCAAAGAGATTTCGGTGAAAATTATGTGCAGGAATTAACCGGGAAATACGAGCAACTTCCAAAGGATATCAGGTGGCACTTTATCGGTCATCTTCAATCCAATAAAGTAAAATATATCGCACCTTTTATCTCGCTGGTACATAGTGTCGATAGCCAAAAACTTTTAAAAGAAATAAATAAAGAGGCCAGGAAAAATGACAGGGTTATTGATTGTTTGCTTCAAATCTATATTGCAAAAGAAGAAACAAAATTTGGGTTGGATGAAGGGGAATTACACGAATTAGCAGGCACGAATTACACGAATGCGCATATTGCCGGTTTAATGGGAATGGCGTCATTTACGGATGATATGGAAAAAGTAAGAGAAGAATTCAAGGTTTTGAAATCTCTGTTTGATAAATATGCAGGCCCGGGTAATGAAAATTTTGATTTTAAAATACTAAGTATGGGCATGAGTGCAGATTATAACACTGCGATAGAAGAAGGAAGTACATATGGTAAGAATTGGAAGCTTGCTTTTTGGAGAAAGAACGTACACCAACAAGTAAACAAATTTCTTTTAACATTTATACATCTTTATAGTTTTCATAATTGTATAAATTTGGAACGCATAAAATAAGTAGCATTGGAAACCGCATATATTGACCACTCATTCGAATCAGAAAAAAACCGGAAAGCATTTTTATATACTGCCGGTATTTGTGGTTTATTCCTCATCATAGCCATATTTTATACATGGCCATTGCAAATCCCGCCGGTACCGCAGGTAGAAGATCTTATTGATGTAAACCTTGGAAACGATTTTGAAGGTATGGGCGATGTACAACCACTTGTGAAAGGTGAGCGTGCACCGGAAACACAGAGCATTCAATCGCAGCAAAAGGTGGCAAAGGCTGCTGAAACTCCAACAAGAAATATACAGGCAGACGATAACAGTGATGATCAGGAAGCGGCGCCTGTTGTAAAAAGTGAAAAGCCGAAAGAAGATGCGAAGGAAGTGAATAAAGAGTCGGTTGCGAAGACTACGAAAAATGTAAATCCGTCACCGGTAGTAAATCCTAATCCTGCCCCACCTAAGCCCAAGTTACCCCTCTACAAAGGAGGAAACGGAACCGGAGGAAACGGGGCAACGGAAGACAATGGATATAGGAACCAGGGATATAAGCCGGGCAATGGAGATGCAGGAAGCCCTACGGGCAAACCCGATGCTTATGGCAATTCACCCGGCGGAAGAAGTGGCGTAAGCGTGGTGCGTGGTTTATCAGGGCGAAAGCCGATATCGTTCCCTTCAATGCAGGATGATTTTAATGAAAATGCAAAGGTTTATGTAGATATAAAAGTGGATGCTTCAGGCCGCGTAACAGAAGCCTCTATTGCACGGGGAACCACTACCTCGAATAGCTCTCTCAGAAGCATCGCCATAGAAAAGGCAAAGCAATTAAAATTCCCCACAAGCCAGAATGATGTTGAAACGGGAACCATTCTTTTCAATTTTGTTTTGAAGAGTTAAGAAAGAAGAAAACTCCCAGTTCTTAGTTTGCAGTTGCAGAAACTACAGGATAACTATAGACTGTGACCTGTGAACTCCGAACTGTAAATTATATTTGCTCCCCATGACATACGAGCAAACGATACATTATCTCTACAATAAGCTTCCTCTATACAGCAGTATCGGCAGAAGGGCCTATAAAGCAGATCTGAAAAATACAATAGCACTCTGTGATTTCCTTGGTAACCCGCAAAATAAAATAAAGACGATTCACGTGGCCGGAACTAACGGCAAAGGTTCAACGAGCCACATGCTTGCGGCAATTTTTCAGCGTGCGGGTTATAAGACGGGCCTTTACACCTCGCCGCATCTGAAAGATTTCAGGGAAAGAATAAAGGTGAATGGCGAAATGATCAGCCAGGATTTCGTGGTTGACTACGTCGAAAACATCAGATCATTTTCGGAGAAAATAGAGCCCTCTTTTTTTGAACTTACTTTCGTGATGGCATTGGAATATTTTGCCTTTGAGAAAACGGATATTGCTATTATTGAAACAGGCCTCGGCGGCAGACTTGACAGCACAAACGTGATTACCCCTGAGCTTTCAATAATTACGAACATAGCTTACGATCACATGGATATCCTTGGCGATTCACTTGATAAAATCGCTTTTGAAAAAGCCGGAATTATTAAGCCGGGAGTTCCGGCGGTAATTGGCGAAACGCTTCCTGAAACAAAAATTATTTTTGAGAGAAAAGTAAAAGAAACGGGATCGCCTGTTTTTTTTGCACAAGATAAATACGAAGTTATTTCAGCAGTTAACAACGGAGAAAACTTAGATGTAGTTGTAAATAACATTGATAAAAACGAACATGAAAAATACACTCTTGATCTCAATGGGCTCTACCAGCAAAAAAACCTCATAACCGTTCTTACTTCGATTAATATAATCAGAAGCAAGTTTCCTGTGGAAAATGAAACCATTCATAATGCGCTAATGAATGTAAAAACCTATACGGGCCTTCACGGGCGATGGGACATCATTCAAAAGCATCCCTTAATAGTTCTGGATGTAGCCCATAATGAAGACGGAGTGAAAAATTTAGTAAATCAAATTGAACAAACCAGGTATGATAATCTCCATATTGTTTTCGGCATGGTGAAGGATAAAGAAATTGAAAAAGTTTTATCTCATCTTCCCGCCAATGCAACCTATTACTTTACCAAAGCACAAATTGCACGTGCATTGCCGGAGAATGAATTGCTTGAGAGAGCCGGGAAATTTAATCTTCAGGGAAATGCATATCAGGAAGTAAACGAAGCACTAAAAGCCGCTATGGCAAAGGCTTCTAAAGATGATTTAATTATTGTATGTGGAAGTGTGTTTGTTGTGGGAGAAGTAAATCTTGTCAGTTGATTTCACTATAGCATTATCAATTATTCATTGTTCGTTGTTAATTCCTTAAATCTCTCCCATCTTTCTCAATGCATAAAAAATACACATCCCATGCAATGCCTGCTCGATCTTATTTTCAAGAAAAAGCTTTTTTAATTCTGCAAGAGAAATTTTTTCTATCTCGATATATTCGTTGTGATCAAGATTTTGAGCACTCGTTTTTCTGCCGCCTTTAGCAAGAAAAAGCGCTGTATAATTATTAAGCACACCGGGGTTTGCCGCAATCAATCCAACCTGTTCGATCGAAGAAAATTCGTAGCCTGTTTCTTCTATTAATTCCCGGGCCATTGCAGCTTCAGGCGTTTCATTTTCATCAATAAACCCTCCCGGTAATTCAAGGATCACTTTAGCAATGGGATGCCTGTATTGCTTTATCATTATCGCTTCGCCTTCTTCGGTAAATGCCAACGCACACGCTGTTGTTGGCAATTCCACCACATAATATTGTTCTACAATTTTCCCCTCGGGTGTTTCACATTTATCTTTACGGGCTGTAAAAAAAGGAAACTTGACCAGGTATTCAGAAGATAATACTTTCCATTTCATATTTTCCCATTCAATTATTATCCATTAAGTCTTCTTAAGTTTATCCGGATACTCAGTGCCATTTCATTCTTTCCCTTAAGGAAGTAATATGCGCTGTATGATGCCTGCTGTGCCAGGAATAACTTTTTAAGAGATCCCATAAACTTAAAGTTTGTTGCCTCTCCGGATGGTAAACAGTGCGCTCCCATTGTTCGTCAGTCATATCATACATAAGCTGGTACCACCTCGCATGCAACGAATGCAGCAGGGTTAAAGAAATGTTTACGGGCAAATTTTTTGTATCCGGTAATTTCGCCCATGCTTCCTGGTCATACGGCTTTATAGCAGGGTTGAGTTCTGTTAGCCCGAGCTTGAATCTCACGTAAGCGTTTATATGACTGTCAGCAACATGATGAACCAATTCCTTTACAGTCCAGCCTCCCGGGCGATATGGAGTTTCCAACTGGTGCTCGTCAAGGTCTTGAATTGCATACTCAAGCTGCGCCGGAAGCATTTTTATATCGTGCAATAACTCAGTCTTAATTTTTTCATCGAAAAGGCTGTTGAAGTATGTAGCTTCGCTTTCTTTTCCGATGGGGAAACTTAGGTCCTGGCTATCGTTGGGCATAAAAACTTTCTATTTATTTACAATTTCCAAAAGCTCAATATCAAAAATCAAAACAGCGCCGCCAGGTATTGCACCACCAGCTCCCCTATCGCCGTAACCAAGGTCAGAGGGGATAAATAATTTCCATTTGCTGCCAACAGGCATCAATTGCAAAGCTTGCACCCAGCCCTGGATAACGCCGGTCACCGGAATGGTAATAGGTTCTCCTCTTTTGTATGAGTTATCAAATTCCTTCCCGTCTACTAAAGAACCCGCGTAATGTGCTTTTACCGTGTCTGTGGATTTTGGTATGGGGCCTGTGCCTTCTTTAATAACTTCGTATTGCAACCCGCTTGGAAGGGTTACAACGCCCGGGCGCTTTTTATTTTCTTCGAGGAATTTGATTCCTTCTTCTTTTGCTTTCTCGTTTTTCTCGGCCATATATTGTTGTAGCTTTTGTTGTATAGTGGTATTGCAGGTTTCGGCGGGTATTTTCAGGCTGTCATTATTGTAAACATCATCATAAGCTTTCTTCACCATCTCGGAATTTATTTTCTCGGCTCCCTGGCTTTTGTAATAGCTGGCCGTTTGCACACCCATCGCATAGCTGAGGCTGTCAATTGCAGACATTGCTGTGTCTTTGGGAATTTCAACTACCGGGGCAGACGGCATAACAGATGCCGTCTTCTTTGTGCCGGCGCATGAAAACAAAATCAATACAGGTACAATAATTAATAGCCTTTTCATTAGGTATTTGTTTTTAGTTTTTAAAAAATCTGCGCAAATATATCTCAATCTTCCCTAAAATCTTTACCGGTCAGATTTATAAAAACATCTTCAAGATTAGCGGCCTTTGTAACCTTCGGCCTTTCGAAACCGGAGGCAACCAGGTCGTCTATTAGTTTATCCGGCGATTGTAAAGCAATAATCCTGCCTTCATCCATAATAGCAACCCGCTCACACAATTGTTCCGCTTCATCCATATAATGCGTGGTGATGATTACCGTAGTCCCACTTTCGCGTATCCTCTTAATAAGATCCCATAAATTCCTTCTCGCCTGCGGGTCAAGACCGGTAGTGGGTTCATCCAAAAAAATAATTTTCGGCTTATTAATCAAGGTAGTTGCAATTGAAAAGCGCTGTTTCTGGCCGCCACTCATCTCTTTATATTTATTCTTTGCCTTTTCTTTGAGGTTTACCATTTCCAACAGCGCATAAGGATCTGCGGTCGTATTATAAAGCCCGCAAAACAGATCGATGAGTTCAAGCAAATTAAGCCCGGGATAATATCCTGAAGTTTGCAATTGAACTCCGATAACTTTTTTGATTTTATCGGGATCTCTATCAAGATCAAGCCCATCCACTATTATTTTCCCCGAAGTTTTATCACGCAAAGTTTCAATGATTTCAAGTGTCGTTGATTTTCCCGCGCCATTAGGCCCAAGCAAGACCAAAGATTTCGCCTTCGAATACATCGAATGAAATACCTTTTACTGCCTCGAACTTACCGTAGTTTTTTACGAGGTCTTTTACTGAAATAATTACGCTACTCATCTTTATTCATTGTTTTTATCGTTAATCCGTTTAAGCTTCTATCTGCTAACTTTAAATCGCAAACCATGAATTACGAATTTATCAAACCTTTCCGGTGCACTCCTCCAACTCTTCCATCATTTTGATACTCCCAATAAAAAATGGAGTACGCTCATGCAGTTCCGTTGGTTGCTTATCCAGGATGCGTACTTTGCCATCAGTAGCTTTGCCACCGGCGACTTCAATAATATACGCAAACGGATTGCATTCGTACAGCAGTCTGAGTTTTCCATTTGGCTTGTCGACAGTTCCGGGGTACATAAAAATGCCTCCCTTTATTAAATTACGATGCACATCAGAAACCATGCTACCTATGTACCTTTGCGTATAAGGCCCGCCGTTATCCCTCGTTTTATTCTGGCAACGGTCAATATATTTTTTTACCTCATCACTGTACATGAAGAATTTACCATGGTTCACCGAATACATTTTACCATGTTCAGGACACTTTATTCCTGGATGACTTAAGCAAAATTCACCGATTGATTGGTCAAGGGTAAAGCCATTTACACCTCTTTTAGTCGCGTATACAAAGATGGTAGAAGATCCATAAATAATGTATCCTGCTGCCACCTGCCGGTTTCCGGGTTGAAGAAAATCTTTTTTTGTAAGAGGAGTACCTGTTTCTGACACGCGGCGGTAAACACTAAAAATAGTTCCGATAGAAACATTGACATCTATATTACTGCTGCCATCCAGCGGGTCAAACATGCAGATGTATTTGGAGGCCATACTGATCTCGTTATTAAAAGAAACCGTATCGTCCAATTCTTCACTTGCAATTCCTGCGCAGCTAATGCCGTGCTGCAATACACCGGTAAACTGATCATTCGCATACTCGTCGAGTTTCTTTACTTCTTCGCCCTGGATATTTATTTCGCCGGTATCACCTAAAATGTCAACAAGGCCTGCCTTATTCACTTCTACATTTACACGTTTTGCCGCGAGCCCGATATCTCTTAAAAGGCCCGCCAGTTCTCCTGTTGCCTTAGGAAATGCACGCATTTCTTTCAATGTAAATTCATCAAGTGTAAGAATCTGCCTGTTAACTATCATGATTTAAACCCGACTTTTTAGAAGGTAACAAATGTAGGCCAATTAATTAATCTGTCTTGTTTATCAATGCCCCATTGGCGTCTCATTTTAAGAGCCAGTTTCAAAAAATATGACTTATGGTTTAATATTTGATTTTACTTTGCGGATTATCAAAAAAATAAGAGATGAAGGTATTTAAGTTTGGGGGTGCGAGTATAAATAGTGTAGAGCGTATCCAAAACCTTGGCAGCATCTTAAATAAGTTTAAAGATGAAAATATTCTTATAATAATTTCTGCCATGGGGAAAGTGACCAATGCCCTGGAAAAGGTTGCAGAAGCCTTTTTTGAAGGAAGAAAAGAAGAGGCTTTGAGCCTTTTTGACCAAATAAAACAAAGCCATTTAACAACACTAAAATATACAGTTACTCAGGAATGGGAAAAAGCGACCAATGAACTGCTCAATATTTTCACAGAGGTTGAATGGTTGCTTCATGATAAACCTGTAAAAGATTACAACTATTACTACGACCAGATCGTATGCACCGGTGAATTGATGTCTACAACGATATTATCATTTTACCTTAACGAAGAGAAAATTAAGAACACATGGATTGATGTAAGAGATGTGCTGAGAACCGATGATAATTTCAGGGATGCAATAGTGGACTGGCAGTTTACTGAAAAGCAAGTAGGAGAAAAAATAGTGCCTTTATTTGATAAAAGTAAAATCGTAATCACCCAGGGCTTTATAGGAAGCACAGATGAAAATGAAAGCACAACGCTTGGCAGAGAAGGAAGTGACTATACGGCTGCGGTTTTTGCAAACGCCCTCAATGCAGAAAGCGTTACCATTTGGAAAGATGTAGAAGGCGTGATGAATGCTGACCCAAAGGATTTCAAAGAAGCAGTAACGCTTCCTGGATTGAGCTATAAGGAAGTTATTGAAATGGCATACTACGGGGCACAGGTAATTCATCCGAAAACCATTAAGCCCCTTCAGAATAAAAAGATTCCATTGTTTGTTAAGTGCTTTTTGGATCCTCAATTACCCGGTACGATCATATCCGGAAAGAATAACCATGATTTGCCGCCGATAATAGTTTTTAAGCGGAACCAGGTATTGATGACATTACAAACAAAGGACTTTGCTTTCGTGGAAGGCGAGCCGGTGAACAAACTAAATGAAATACTGGAGCAGGTAAAAATAAAACCTACACTTAGCCAGAATGCAGCGATCAGTCTTTTTATATGCGTTGATGATATAACTGAAAAAATTAGTGATAGCAGCATTAAAATGCGATGAACTCTTTGATGTAACGATCGAAAAGGGGCTTACGCTCCTCACCGTAAGGCATTATACCGGGGAGTTTGTAAAAAAGTTATCAGAAAATAAGTTGATTGTTCTTGAGCAAAAAACGAGAGACACTATACAACTATTAATGAAGGAAATTAATCAATAACGTAGTCACCTTTTTTATCAATCAGGACGATCGGCAATTGCCTGGATTCTTCAAATTTGTCGAATGCTGATTTCAATTCCATAGCGAATTTTTCAAGAGAAGGATTGTCTTTTGCGATTGTCTTGAAATACTCTATTGATTTCTTTTGATTATACCTGAAGGGAAAAACATGGACAGGAATAAAATCTTCTCCATTTGATTTTGCATAACTGGTAATAATATACAACTCTTCTATCTCTTCGTCAGTTACAGGAATACAACCAACCGATACGCAGCTACCGTGAATATAGATGGCTCCGCCCGGGCGGAGAGAATCACTCAAAATCCTATCGGACGCATTGGGATAGTTCAATCCCAGTGAAAGATGGTAAGCGCTCTTAGGATTAAATTCGTTGATATAATAAAACCCTTCCGGAACCTGGTAGTCACCTTGCAATCGCTTTGGGCCCATAGTTCCACTTTGCATGCAAACTTTATAAGTTTTAAATAATTTATATTTTTCGGCAGCGGTATTTTTTACCCACACCTCTAGCTGCGAATCATATTTAAAACTGCGTATGTAAACAAAGTTTGCAGGCCATTGCAACCCCTTTGCTTCAAACTCTTTTTGCAACACCTGCTCTTTGCTATTGAAAACATTGGCCATCTTGAAAGAGGTCTTTTGCTCATCAACAAACGAATACTGCGCTCTTAAAAAGGAGGGAGAAAGAGAAAACAAAAATGATACAATGAAAATCTTCAACAAGTTTTTCTGCATTAGTCTATCGGTTATAAGAATGTAACGTAAAAATAAATTTTTTATTGAAAAAAAAATTGTGGGTAATTATATCTTAACGAAGAATTATTTGGGACAAAATTAAAGATTGCCTCTTTGTTCCTGTTCTCTTTCAATGGCTTCGAACAGGGCTTTGAAGTTCCCCTTACCAAAGCTTTGAGCGCCTTTCCGCTGTATGATTTCAAAGAACAGGGTGGGCCTGTCTTCTACGGGTTTGCTAAAGATTTGCAGAAGATATCCTTCTTCATCCTTATCAATCAGGATACCCAGTTTTTTCAAGGGTTCAAGGTCTTCATCTATATGCCCTACCCTGTCTAAAACCGAGGCGTAATAACTGGCAGGTATTTTCAAAAATTCTACACCCCGCTGCTGAAGCTGTGTAACGGTCTCAATAATATTATTAGTAGCAATGGCAATATGCTGGCAACCTTCACCATTGTAAAATTCAAGATATTCCTCTACCTGGCTTTTCTTTTTTCCCTCGGCTGGTTCATTTATCGGGAATTTGACGTATCCGTTTCCGTTACTCATTACCTTACTCATCAAAGCGGAATATTCTGTGGATATGTCTTTGTCGTCAAAACTCAGTATATTTTTAAAGCCCATCACATTTTCATAAAAGCTTACCCATTTATTCATCTGATTCCAGCCTACATTTCCCACACAATGATCAACATATAAGAGGCCCGTTTCCGTTGGATTGTAATTGCTCTCCCATTTACGAAAGCCAGGCATAAACACGCCTGAGTAATTTTTTCTTTCAATAAACAAATGTATCGTTTCACCATAGATGTGAATCCCACTCATGGTCAATTCTCCATCATCATCTTTTAAGGTAAACGGCTCCATATAGCTTTTGGCGCCACGCTTAGTGGTTTCTTCCCATGCAGATGTTGCATCATCCACTTTCAAAGCCAGCATTTTTACGCCATCACCATGTTTGTAAATATGATCTGCTATTTCATTACTGGTTTTTAAGGGAGTTGTTAATATAAACGTTAGCTTATTTTGCCGAAGCACATAGCTTACTTTATCTCTAATACCTGTTTCCGGCCCGGCATAAGCAAGCGACTGAAAACCAAAAGCGGTTTTATAATAGTGCGCGGCCTGCTTTGCATTACCTACGTAAAATTCCACATAATCTGTCCCATAAAGCGGTAAAAAATCAATTTCTTTATCATCGGTCTCCAGGGTTTGAATATTCGTAGTTTCCATACAATCGTTTTGAACAAAGGTAAAAAATAAGCTGTTACCCCTGACCCCTAAAGGGGAACATAAGATCGGGTTTATCTACTGATGATCGCTTTTGGTTAAAAAGGAATTGTCATTACCTATCTCTTTATTGGGTTGAACTTGCCATTATTTATTCGGAAGAGGCTATAGCAGAGACTGTCGCCAACATTAAGGCATGTGGGGTGGCTGACGTCATACTGCTTTTGGCAGGATTTATGTTATACCCAGATCAAACTATTTTATTTATTATGAAAAAAATGATCAATTGTTTAATAATTATCACAACAGCTTTTCTTATTACGAGTTGTTCCTCTTCTAAAAATGCAACTAACCTGAAAGCTACTAACGGCAACCTTGATGGAACATGGACTGTTTCAAACATTGCAGTAGATGTACCACCAACTTTTAAAGTGACAGATGTATTTGACGAGGGACCTTACCAGGACTTCCAGGGAAGTGTATGGAATCTTATAAAAAACGGAAAAGGCTCTTTTACCTTATCAAGTGGTAAAAAGGAAGATATTTATTGGAGCATTTATGGCAAAGGAGAAACTGCTCAATTTCAATTTAAAAAATTAAATGGCATGAAAGCGAAAAACGTAGATGATGGATATCGCCTGGAGTTGATGAATATCTCATCCGGCAGTTTTGTTGCGAGATCGCCTATAGATCTTGGTGATGGGAAAATGGGTTATATAACATATACATTTACCAAGTAATTTTTTACCACCTATATACTCAACCGGCTTTTAGGCCGGTTTTTTTTATTTTAATCTTTTATTGTTTTATTTAATACTCCCCCCAGATTAAATATTTGTTTAATAATCGAATCTGGGTCACAACCACCCCTTTTTGCACATTTATACAGAGGGAACATTATCTTGCAGAAAAATTTCAATGCAAAAAGCAGGTATTCTGGGAGGTGGGCAATTAGGAAAAATGTTGTTACAGGCGGCAGCCAATTATCCTGTGGAAACATTTGTTCTGGAAAATGATAATGAATGTCCCGCGGCACACCTTTGTAGTCATTTCACAAAAGGCGATATTACCAATTTCGATGACGTCTATAACTTTGGCAAGGGCCTCGATGTAATTACGATCGAGATTGAATCAGTAAATGTAGATGCACTTGCGAAACTTGAAGGAGAAGGCGTAAAAATTTTTCCACGGCCTTCCGCCCTTTCAATTGTAAAAAATAAAATTCTTCAAAAACAATTTTACCTCGACAACCAAATTCCAACCGCTGATTTTGTCATTACTCAAAATGAAGAAGAATTAAAAGATCATATTTCTTTTTTACCGGCGGTACATAAACTGGCTATGGGCGGGTATGACGGAAGAGGTGTTGTGATTTTAAAGACTAAAGAAAGTATTTCAAATGGATTTAGTGAACCGGCCATACTTGAAAAAGAAGTTCATATAAAAAAGGAACTTTCCTTAATTATTGCAATAAGCGGGACAGGCGATGTGGCAATTTATCCCCCTGTGGAAATGATTTTTAATAAAGATTTTAATTTACTGGAATACCAACTGAGCCCTGCGCAACTTGATGAACAATTATTATGGAAGGCTGAGGCAATAGCATTAACGGTTGTGAAGAATTTTAAAAGTGCAGGTATCTTTGCCGTGGAACTTTTTCTCGATGTGGCCAACAATTTGCTGGTAAATGAAATCGCCCCAAGAGTTCACAACAGTGGCCATCATACCATTGAGGCAAATTATAGTTCCCAATTCGATATGCTTTGGCGCATAATGTTGGGGTATCCATTGGGTAATACCGACCACATAATGCCAGGCGCGATAGTAAATCTTATTGGCGAAGAAAATTTTTCAGGTAAGGTTAAATATGAAGGACTTGAAAAGGTTTTGGAAATTGATAATGTATTCGTTCACATTTATGGCAAAAAAGAAACAAGGCCCGGCAGAAAGATGGGTCACGTAACGATTCTTAGTCATGAGCGCCAGGAGTTGATACATACTTCCAATAAAGTAAAAGCTACGTTGAAAGTTATCAGTGAGTAACTTGCGAAGGTTTTTATAAAATTCATCGTCTTATCACAAAGTTTTTATAATCAGGAAATCAGCATAATGAAATTGAAGTATTGGAAAATCCTTGCAGGGGTTCTTTTTTTATCATACATAACCTCCTGCGGAAGCAAATCAAAAGATCCTTCACCCGCTGATAGTAAAAAAGACAAACCAAGGGCTGGCGCACCATTGTCGGTAGAAGGTTACCTGGTGCAATCTTCCGTTTTAAATTCCAGTATTGATGTTGCTGGCAGCTTATTGCCGTTTGAGGAAACAGAAATTCACCCGGAAGTTTCAGGAAAAGTTGTAATGCTTTCCATAAAGGAAGGGAGCATCGTAAAGCGTGGTACCTTATTAGCAAGGCTTTTCGACGGAGACCTACAGGCACAACTTCATAAGCTAAATGTGCAATTAGCAATTGCAAAAAAAACACAGGATCGCCAAAGTGATCTCTTAAAAATTGGTGGTATTAGTCAGCAGGATTATGATTTAAGCCTGTTAAATGTAAGTACAATCGAGGCTGACATGCAGGTACTGAATGCCTCGATAAATAAAACAATAATAAGGGCTCCTTTCGATGGAAAAATCGGATTCAAAAATATAAGCATTGGTGCTTACGTAACTCCCGCGACTATTGTTACCACCATTCGCCAGACAAGTAAATTAAAACTTGAATTTTCAGTACCTGAAAAATACACGTCAAAAATAGGAATAGGTAATTCCATTTCATTTACCACGGAGTCATCTTCCAAAAAGTATAATGCAAAGATCATCGCAACAGAATCAGGAATTACGGCAGAGAACCGCAGCCTGAAAGTTCATGCAATCGTCGAGAATACTGATAAGAATATTACAGCAGGTTCATTTGCGACAGTGAACTTCGACATGGGTAATAATAATGATGCTATACTGGTACCTACACAGGCGATTATTCCGGAAGCGAGGGATAAGAAAGTAATTGTATACAAAAATGGAACTGCAGATTTTAATGTAGTAGTTACAGGCGAAAGAGACTCCGCAAGAGTTGAAATATTAAAGGGACTCGCAGTTGGAGATACCATAATTACTACGGGCCTTTTATCCATAAAACCAGGAAGTAAAATAAGTCTTTCATCTATAAAAAAGCAGGATAGCAAGTGAATATTTCCCACATAAGTTTACGCCGTCCGGTCTTCGCAGTGGTTATGAACCTTGTGATAGTCTTGTTTGGTGTAATTGGTTTTAAGTTCCTTGGGGTAAGAGATTATCCGGCCATTGATCCTCCCAATATTTCTGTGCGTACTTCTTATTCCGGGGCCAATTCTGATATCATTGAATCGCAAATAACAGAACCTCTTGAGAAAGCCATCAACGGCATCGCGGGTGTAAAAAATATTACTTCTTCCAGCAGTGAAGGCAGCAGCAATATCAATGTAGAATTTGACCTTGGCGTTGACCTTGAAGCTGCGGCTAACGATGTACGTGATAAGGTATCGCAGGCAACACGGTCGCTTCCCCAGGATGTAGATGCACCGCCCGTTGTGTCGAAAGCGGACGCAAGTGCCCAGCCTATTATAGCCGTAACCGTACAGAGCAATACCCGCAACCTCCTTGAGGTTACTGAATATGCTAACAACAATATAATTGAGCGATTACAAACAATCCCGGGAGTAAGTTCGGTTTCTATTTGGGGAGAAAAAAGATACGCGATGCGGATATGGCTCAAGGCTGATCAGTTAAATGCTTATGGACTTACTGCAGACGATATTCAACAAGCTTTGCTCACGCAAAGTGTTGAACTTCCTGCAGGAAAAATCTATGGTAATACAACGGAACTTTCCGTTCGCACCTTTGGAAAGTTAAATACAGAAGAACAGTTTAATGAACTCGTTATCAAAAATATCAATGGCGTAAATGTTAAGTTGAAAGATGTGGCAGATGTAGTATTGGGGCCGGAAAATGAACAATCCGGTTTAAAGGAAAGTGGAATTCCCATGATCATGCTTGCCATTGTTCCGCAACCTGGTTCTAATTATGTATCTATATCGAATGAATTTTACAAACGACTTGAACAAATAAAAAAAGATATTCCTGATGACCTGAAACTCGACATCGGGATGGACCAGACAAAATTTATCAAGCGTTCTATTTCCGAAGTGGAAGAGACCCTTTTCATTGCTTTGATCCTGGTTATTCTTATCATTTACTTATTTTTTCGTGACTGGTTAATCGCTTTAAGGCCGTTGCTGGATATACCTGTTTCTTTAATTGGCGCCTTCTTTATCATGTACCTGTTCGGTTTTACTATTAATGTACTTACACTACTTGCAATCGTACTTGCAACAGGGCTTGTGGTGGATGATGGAATAGTTGTGACCGAAAACATTTTTAAAAAAATGGAGGCTGGTATGAACAAATACCAGGCTGCTAAAGAAGGTTCCAAAGAAATCTACTTTGCGGTTATCTCCACATCAATTACGCTTGCTATCGTATTCCTGCCCATCATTTTCCTGGAGGGATTCGTGGGAAGGCTCTTCAGGGAATTTGGAATTGTGGTGGCCGGCGCCGTGCTTATTTCTGCATTTGTTTCGCTCACGTTAACACCTGTTCTTAACGTGAAACTTACCAGTAAGAAATTGGGGCACTCCTGGTTCTACAGAAAAACTGAACCGTTTTTTAATGCAATGGAAATGGGATATAAGAACAGTCTTGCACGTTTTATGAAAGTAAAATGGATAGCATTTATTCTTGTTGCCGGTTGTTTTGCTATCATCTGGGGTATTTTTACAACCATACCTTCCGAGTTAGCTCCATTAGAAGATCGCAATCAATTCCGGCTAGGTGTCACTGCTCCTGAAGGCACTTCATACGAGTACATGGATTCGTATATTGACAGTCTCGACCAAATGATCATAGATTCTATTCCTGAAAAAACTAAAATAATAAGTCTTACCGCTCCCGGCTTTTCGAGTGGCGCAACCAACAGCGGATTTATAAGAGTGATGCTGACCGACCCCAAGGACAGGAAACGATCGCAACAGCAGATTGTGGATGCGGTTAACAGAAACCTTAAAAAATATCCACAGGGAAGAGCATTCGCATCACAGGAACAAACCATTTCTGTAAACCGCCGTGGTGGGCCTCCTATTCAATTTGTGATAGAAAATAACGACTTCGAAAAAATAAGAAAGGTGCTGCCCCAATTTTTAGAAGAGGCAAAAAACAGCCCCGTATTTGAAGGCGTTGACGCTGATCTCAAATTTAATAAACCAGAACTCCGCGTTAACATTGACCGGATGAGGGCAAGTGAATTGGGCGTAAGTGCGGATAACATTTCCAGGGCAATGGAACTTGCATATAGCGACAGGCGATTTGGGTATTTCCTGAAATCAGGAAAGCAATACCAGGTGTTGGGGCAGGTAGACAGGAATGAAAGAGACGACCCAAATGACTTAAGTAAATTAATGGTAAAAAATAACCGGAATGAAAATATAAGGCTCGACAATTTGGTTTCCACTACCGAGGCATCAGCTCCGCCAACAATCTATCATTTCAACCGGTATAAATCTGCCACCATTTCCACAGATCTCGCAGACGGATATACAGTAGGTGACGGCATAAAAGAAATGGACAGGATTGCAAAAAAGGTATTAGACGAGTCGTTTACAACCGCGCTCAGTGGTACATCTCGTGATTATGCTGAGAGTTCCGGCAATACACTGTTTGCCTTCGTACTGGCCCTTATATTGATCTACCTTGTTTTATCAGCACAGTTTGAAAGCTTTATCGATCCTTTCATCATAATGATCACAGTGCCGTTAGCTTTGGCAGGCGCCTTGCTTTCTTTATGGATATTTGACCAGACATTTAATATTTTTTCACAGATTGGAATGATAATGCTAATAGGCCTCGTTACAAAAAATGGAATATTAATTGTTGAATTCGCCAATCAAAAAAGAAAAGTGGGGATGGAAAAGACACAGGCCGTAGTAGAATCAGCATACTCGAGATTGCGGCCTATTTTAATGACTAGCCTTGCGATGTCACTCGGCGCACTACCATTAGCATTGTCCATCGGAGATGCCTCAACAAGCCGAATTCCACTGGGTGTCGTAATTGTGGGAGGTATTATGTTTTCCCTGATACTTACTTTGTATGTGGTGCCCGCGATGTATGCATTTCTTTCATCAAAAAAGACACCGTTGAATGAAGCGCTTTAGGATTTTTGCATTTTCAATTATACTACAACTCCCAATTTTTTCCGGGAACATTTTTGCCCAGGACATGTTACTCACAGCCGAAGATGCAGTGAAATATGCTATTGAACATAACTATGGAATAAGTATTAGCAAAAACAATATTGAAATAGGAAAAATAAATAATAATTGGGCAAATGCCGGTGCTGTACCGGTTATCAGCGCGACGGCTAATAAAACAATTGGAGTAAATAACCTTCAGCAAAAACTCAGTAACGGCACCACTACCATACGTAATGGCAATAACACCAAAAATACGAATGCAGGCATCGCGATCAACTGGCCGGTATTTGACGGCCTTAAAATGTTTGCGACCAAAAGAAGGCTCGAAGAGCTGGAAAGAAACGGTGAGTATGCTTTCAGAAAAAATCTGAATGAAACAGTTTATAACGTTATCTCATCTTATTATAATGTAGTAACGATCAAAGAACAGGTAAAATCAACACAGGAGCAAATAACACTTTACAGTGACCGTTATAATCTTGCTCAACGCCGTTTTGAAATAGGTACCGGTGCAAAATATGAAGTACTGGAAGCACAGGTGGATCTCAATGAACAGAAATCTATATTGCTCTCACTGCAAAATTCTTTAGCCATTTCAAAAACATCTTTAAACAACATCATCGGGAAAGTACCCGATACAATGTATGTTGTTATTGATACCATCACGGTAAAAGAACTGCCGTCAATAGAGGAAGCCAAAAATAAAATTGAAAAACAAAACCCTGATATCCTCCTTGCCAATAGTGACCTTACAGTTTTATTTGAATCAAAAAAAGAACTTGCTGCGCAGAGATTGCCGGTGGTGACACTCAACGGCTTCTATAATTTTTCCCGCAACAGCAATGGTGCAGGCTTTACGTTATTCAACCAGACTTATGGGCCATCAGGTTCTATAGGCATCGCAATTCCACTGTTTAACGGGGGGCTTATAAAAAAACAGATGTCCGTAACAGATATTCAAATCAGGAATCAAAATATCACCCTTGCAGAAACAAAAAATAATTTACAAACAGCACTGACAAATGCTTATATAAATTATAGCAATTCATTGAAAATCGTGGAGCTTGAAAAAAGTAATCTTGCATTAGCCACTGAAAATATTTTTATTGCAACTGAAAGGTTTAAGAAATTAAACATCACTTCGGTAGAACTACGGCAAATTCAGATAAGCTACAACGATGCCAAGACCCGCCTGTATAATGCCCTCTACCAGGCAAAGCTTGCAGAAGCACAGGTAGCATTGCTTACGGGCGATATTGCTAACCTGTAGGCCCCGTTGCTTATCTTATTCATAAAGAATATACATTTGCATGATGCCAGTAAAAGTTGGAATAATAATGGGCAGCGACAGCGATTTAAAAGTAATGGAAGCTGCTGCAGATTTCCTGAAAAGATTTGATATAGATTTTGAAATGACGATTGTGTCCGCACACCGGACGCCAGTTCGAATGATGGAATATGCCACCAATGCGCATTCAAGGGGTTTAAAGGTAATTATTGCCGGTGCTGGTGGCGCCGCACATTTACCCGGAATGATCGCTTCTCTTACAACACTGCCTGTAATTGGTGTGCCTATTAAATCATCCAATTCTATCGACGGCTGGGATTCTGTATTATCAATTTTACAAATGCCGAACGGGGTACCCGTTGCGACTGTAGCGTTGAATGCTGCAAAGAATGCAGGAATATTAGCGGCTGAAATTTTAGCGGTTGCCGATGAAACTCTTACACAGAAGCTGGTGGATTTTAAAAATGATATGAAGGAAGAAGTGGAGAAGAAAGCGGTGAAGATGGAGAAATGAAAAAACAGGTGATTTAATTTTCTTCTACTACGCAAAACTCCTGCTCAAGCGTCAACGAATTTTCGTAAAGCATTTCTATAAAATCACTCCCCCACCTGGAATAATAAAGCATAAAGTTTTCCGTACGTTCCTGCAGGTTGCCATCGGGAAATAACGAACCAAGAATTTTTTTGATCTGATTCTGCGTATCAGAAAATTTCCTTTTCTCTGCACGAAGCATTTTCTTTTCAAGGCCCGACAATTTTTTCATGGCTTTTGTTTCAAGAGCCTCGGTATGTTGAAGAAGTGTGGAATCAATTAGCTGTACTTTATTTTTTATTTCATTATAAATTTTATCCAATTGCAATTTTTCACTTTCAAGCTGCAGCGTATTTTTAGTTTCAGCATTCACAATTTCAGTTAGCAGAATTTGCTCCCCTTTAAAAAGATCGTCTTGCGTTATTTTTAATTTCTGGATAAGGTGATTATATTTTTCCTCTATCAGTAAAAAAGAATTCCTTAAAATTAATAATGGGTACGGCACTTTGTAGTGCACAAACAAATCTTTTAATTCCAACCAATAGGCAAGTTCACCACCTCCGCCAACAAAAGCTATGTTAGGCAAAATTATCTCCTGGAAAAGTCCACGCAATATTACATTCGGGCTAAAGCGTTCAGGATAATTTCGGAGCTCGCTTTTCAATTCTTCTTTAGTAAAAACAATATCGGTATCGTGAACCACAAAGTGATCTTTCACTGCTTCAATTCTATTACGAATATCATCTTTTAAATAAAATAAATTGATCTCTCTCGGATGCGCCTGCACCTTGTATTTGTTCCCAAGTCTTTCTGAAGATTTACTTACAATTTCTGAAGGAGTATTATTAAAAATATCATCCTCAAAAATTGATTGCATCTCTTTCTTGTAAGCTGCGTTATCCGGCAATAAAACTATAAGACCGTAATTTTTAAAAAGTTGATGTATTAATAAAAATGTAGCCTGCCCGATATTTGTATTTTTTTTGAAACACCTTTTCAAGACCTCAATAATTTCTTCACCATATTCTTCAACAGATATCCTTCCGGAAATCTCATCAATCAATTTAACCAGTTTATCATCTACTATCATCCTTCCCACCGCACCTTTTTGATTTGTTTCCCACTTATATTTTTTACCATCAACTACTACGTGATTTAATTCATCAAGGTCTGCATCTTCACTACCAATAAAAAAAACCGGAACGAAATTATTTTGCGGCAATTGCTTTTTACAGGCTTGAGCAAGCTTTATAGTATGAAGAATTTTATAGATAAAATATAAATGGCCAGTAAAAATATTTGGCTGGTGAGCGGTGCAAATGGTAAAAGTATTATCATTTAAAAGGCTCTTGATATTCCCCATCACGCTTTCGCTTTCACTAACACCTTCATATTGCTTTTCTAATTGCTCTACCAGCAAAGGCCGGTTCGTATTGAATTTTTTCCTTTGCCCGATGGATGCTTTAATTCCATCCATGCTTACATCATGCTCGTAAAAACTCCGTAAATCTTTGGCGCCATCAACATAATCCAAAACAATTTTTGAAAAGTTCTGAATTTGAGAATAAGAAAGATATTTTTCCTGAAATTGTTTTGGCATCTATGATTTCTTTTATTTCTTTATGAAGCAAATATTTTTTTGACGGCAAAGATATAGGGAAAAAATTCGGGAGGAAATATGGGAATAGATGAAGGGTTCCGCAAGCAAGTTATTTGGTTGGCTTTATGCTATTGATTAGATTTAGATTCGTAATGTAAACAGGCTCGCGAGCTATGAATAAGTTTCTACATATAATAGTAATTTCTGCTTTGGTATTTTCTACATCGCCGGGATTTGGGCAAGAGGCAAAGGGAATCAGGCATTTTATTGCTGACACAGCAGCAAATATTGGAAAGTTCAGTTCGGTAGATATTGACGTAGTGGGACCGGGCGGAATAATAACAAATCAATTAGAACGCTTTTTTTATCTTCTGCAGAACGCCACCAACGAAGAATTAGTTAGCCTCATAAGAACCAATAAACCGAATGTCAGAGCTTATGCATTCTGGTCATTAGCTATTAAAAAGTATAATAAAATTGAGGATATTTTGGAAGCACAATTAGCTGACAGTACAGTAATTTCCTGCAGATTAAACTGTGCTGATTTCCCAATGCAACTTTATGCCTTTTACCTAATGGTTTTATCATCTTCAAGTCATGTAATGCATGGTTTAACCTTATCAGAAGAAGAATTATCAAACTATCGTAGTAAAATGCAAAATTGAATAGAAATTAATCTGCACAAAGCGGAATAAGAAATGCTGCCCTCTCATTATCCTCTTTCTTTTTTAAACTCATCTATTTCATTTAAATATTTCATAGCCTTCGTTACAGAAGTCCACTCCGAGCCGGCGAATAACAATCTAAACCATTTCTTATTTGCATTCCTGAAAGATATATTTCTGTAGAGCCAAACAGATATCCAAATAAAAAAAAGTGTAACGGGAAATGAAATTGTCCAAAAGGCTACCCAATTGCCAGTTATCATTTGCGGGCTCCAAAAGAAAGTTGTATAAAAAGGAGATTGCAAAAAAAGAATTCTCACAATTTTGAGGGTAGATGTTTGCAACAATGCGGTTTTTTGCTGCGCTTCAACAAGGCTGTCGCTATTATCAATTTCATTTATAAGGATTATGTGCCTTATATAAGTTATGATTGCAAGGATGCTAAAAATCGCAATGCTGCCAGTGGAAACAACAAAAAATATTTTGGAAACCTCCAAAGAATTTACAACAAGGAATACCAGGAAAAGCACCCAGGTAAAGCCCAGCGCGATCATCCACTTCTTCTGACTGCTCAGCGCATTTAATTTAGATTTTGCTTTTTCTGTTTTAATATATTCAAATGCCTGTAAATTTAAAACCCATGATTGGAGGTTCAAAATTTTTGACTCCTCAATCTTTCTGTCATATTCTTTCCACATGTTTTTCAATTCAATGTCTTCCATTTTATTTATTTTTTTCCTGGTCAATATTTTGTTTGAGCTTTTCTTTTATCCTGCTTACTTTGGTTGCTACATTTGTTTCAGTGATACCCATTATCTCAGCAATTTCTTTGTAACTTTTTTCTTCAAAATAAAGCAGGATCAACGCCTTGTCAAGATCTTTCAAGTCAGCGATATGTCTTTGTAAAAGATTTGATTTTTCTTCTAATTGAAAAGGTTCAATTAATTCATCCTGTATGGCCAGATGGCTTTCAGCTATAGGAATTGTTTCGCTCCGCTTTTTTCCCGTTCGATAGAATGAAATCGCTACGTTGAGCGCAACACGATACATCCAAGTGGTAAATTTAAAATCAGGATTAAAGCCTTTACCCGATTTCCAAAGCTGAATGATAATTTCCTGCGCAAGGTCCTCCCTGTCCGCTTTATCGTGGCAGTAAGAATTACAAATCTTTAAAATGATTCCTTTATTTTCTAAAATGAGTTTTAATAATTCGGCTTTATCACTTTCGGCTTGCGTCAATCTTTTGCTGCTTTATATAATTAATCGCAGAAAGGTCAAAAAAATCACAGGTTTGAGGAACTTTTTTTTGAGAAGGATAGTGGTGTAGTAATTTAATCTCACAGAGCCACGAAGACCACAAAGGAACAAAAATTTATTAGCCATCGTGGAATAAACAATCGTCACTAAACAAAGGAGGCAGTAGATACGACAAATATAACTTTTGCAGATAATAGAAATTTCAGGAAGCACCGCCAAAACCAAATAGAAAAAAAAAATTTTAGTGACCTTAGTGGATTCCAGGCATAATTAAAACAAAAAAGCCCCAAATTAATGAGGCTTCGTTGCGAAGGGAGGGTTCGAACCTCCGACCTTCGGGTTATGAGCCCGACGAGCTACCGCTGCTCTACTTCGCGATTTTGAGGTGCGAAGGTAATCTCTTACACCATTGAAACCAAATTTTAATACATTAGCAAAATGCAAAAGTTTCTAACAGGCAACCGTCTCAAAAATTTTCTCTGCATTTCATGCATAATCTTGCTATCGGGCTGTGGCACTAAAACAAAGGAAACTACCGATTCTATTTACTCACGGCACCTGCAGAAGCATATAGATCTCACCATTATCAGCACGCCGGTTCCTGATGATAAAAAAACTTTTAACCTTTTATTATTAAATGACGGACAGGACATCGGTAAGTTTCGGGTAAAAAGTATTGTTGATAGCCTCTACAGAAAGAAAATGATTCTGCCGCTTGTGGTTGTCGCTATCAATGCATTTGACAGGGAAAAAGAATATGGTGTTGCAGGATATGCCGATTATAGTAATAATGGCACGGCCGCCGATAAATATGGGATGTTCATTGAAAATGAATTGCTGCCGTTCATTAAAAAAATGACAGCAGTAAGAAAGTTTAATTCCATTACTATTGCCGGATGTTCCTTGGGTGGCATTTCTGCATTTGATTTTGCATGGGACCACGCAGATAAAATTGATAAAGTGGCCATATTCTCAGGGTCTTTTTGGCTGAGAGATAAAGATCAAACTGATCCAACTTATTCCGATGATAAAGACAGGATCATTATAAACAAAATAAGATCTTCCCGTAAAAGGCCACATCTAAAATATTGGTTTTATGCCGGAGGTAACGAAGAAACCTCAGACAGGGATAAGGATGGAATTATCGATGTAGTTGATGATACAAAAGATCTTATCGAATTAATTAAGAAGAAAAATGTGAGCCCGTCACAAGATATTATTTATACAGAAATAAAAGAAGGAAAGCACGATTACGAATCATGGAGTGCTGTATTTCCTCAAATGCTAATTTGGGCCGATGGAAAATAAACTGAAGTAATACCGGACAGGTATAGACGAATCTCTTCAGCAAAAAGCACTATTTAAATTCTCCGATGTTTCAACCACAGAATTTATCCTCACTACTTACATTGTTTAGGCAATTTTTGTTTGCCATAGCAACTTATTAAACAGAACAAAATTTTACTACGATTTAAAAAACTTTTTAATAAGGTTTTTGTTGGTCATCATTCAATAAGTGTTAGAGCTGTTCATCAAATTATCATAGCAGCGGTTTTAAGCACTTAATGTAATAATGAATTATCACTAATTTTTTGACCTAAAAAAACAATCATGCAAAACAAAAAGAAATTGTTATCTATTTTATTAGGAGCGGGGCTACTTTTTTCATTTAATTCCTGCGATAAAAAAGACGACCCTGTAGTTCCTTCCAATACCATTACAGATGTGGTTTCAAACAACAGCAATTTTAGTACTTTGAAAGCTGCCGTGGTAAAAGCTAACCTCGCAACCACGCTAAGCGGAACAGGCCCATTTACGGTGTTTGCGCCTGACGACAACGCCTTTCAACAGGCGGGGATAACGACGGCCGTACTTAATAGTCTTACCCCGGCTGATGTTTCTAAAATTTTGCTATACCATACTCTTGGAGCAAAAGTATTGGCGGCTCAGGTTCCTGTAGGCCCTAACGCCGCAGTAGCGACAGCAGGCGGAGACAGCATCTACCTTACCAGTAATGCAAATGGCGTTTTTGTAAATGGAATAAAGGTGACCCAGGCCGATGTAGCTGCTACAAATGGCGTGATACATGTAATTGGAAGTGTGCTGATGCCTCCGGCCGGTAACATTGTGGAGGCTGCCCAGGCGGATACAACTTTTTCCTTACTTGTAGAGGCAGTATTGAGAGCCAGCCAGGGCAGCACTAATGTAGCCCAGGTGCTGACAGGTGCAGGCCCTTTTACAGTTTTCGCGCCAACTAATAATGCATTCAGGGCGGCGGGTTTTCCGGATGCTGCATCGATACAGGCAGCAGACCCGGATTTGCTGACAAGCATTCTTACCTATCATGTTATTGGTGCAAGAGTCTTCTCATCCGATCTTTCTGATGGTCTTCAATCGACAACCGTTAATGGCGGGAAAGTAACAATCGGCCTTACTGCGGGTGCAACGGTTAAGGGAAATAGTAATACCACGGCATCCAATATTATAGCAACTAATATTGTCGCTACAAATGGTGTCATACATGTAATTGACCAGGTTTTGCTGCCATAGTTGGTCAACAAGATACTTATTGAAAAAATTTGAAATTAAGTAGATGATTAAATACAGGCCATAGAAATATTTTATTTTGATCCTGATCTATAAAAACAAAACATAGAGCCGGTTGGCAGGTGCGATGGCTCAGTTTTTAAAAAATTATCCTGAAGAAAACTACCTTTCAAAAAAGCATCCCTTATATATTGAAAGGCATAATAAAATGCAGAATACGCAAATGATTATGTCATATATAAGGGATGCTTCCTTAAGGATACATCCCTGAATTTTACTTCCAATACGTTTATTTATTATCTTAAATCACCCGGAAAAGAATTAAGTAAAGGCGGTAAAAATTCTACCGCCTTTTAATTGACCATCATCATAAAAACCAGATTCAACCTTAATAGCCCGCATTTTGCTGATCCCGAATATTTGGATTCGCATCTAACTCTACCTGTGGAATAGGAAATATTCTGTGAAAATCGCTGGCGGATAATGTAAGTGGTACGTTGCCGGGATAATTACTTGCGAGGTTAACTCTTACTACATCCAGGTTATTTCTAACGAGGTCCCAATACCGTTGTCCTTCAAACGCAAGTTCCTTACGGCGCTCGAGCAAGATATCAGCAAGAAGAGCCGCACCTGTTGAAGAATATCCCCCAAAAGCGGCATCCCGCTCTTCAGCAACATCATTTAAATAAGTTAGGGCTTTTGCCTCGTTATTCGCATGGTAGGCGGCTTCAGACGCGATTAGATATATTTCTGACATTCTCAAAACCGGGGTTTCATCTTTATCAGGCGATCCGGCATTGGGATATTTGTTTACAACTTTTGCATTGGGGCCACGAATAGAACTTCCAACAACAATAAGATCCCTGCGAACATCGGTGCTGCTATAAAGATTGTATAATGATTCAGCAGCAAGTGCATCTCCATAACCGCTTTGGTCATAGAAATAGGCGAGAGATGAATTGGCAATCGTGCTGTTGGCATCAAATACAACATCAAAAAGCGATTCGACTCCATCATTACGATCCGTGTTGTTATCCCAATATGATAAAACGTCACTTAATTGAAGTAAGGTGTAGCCGCTATTATTGATAACGTCTTCCGCCGCGGTTAGTGCTTTGTCCCATTCTCCCTTAAAGAGGTAGACTTTTGCAAGTAGTCCTTTTGCAGCGTATTTGGTAAAGAAGCCCGAAGATTTATTTTCTGTCATAAGAGTGGCTGCTTCGGTAAGATCCTTTTCAATTTGTGCATATACTTCGCCCGTTGTATTTCGTGTTGGCTTCACAGTTGGATCATATTCAAGTATGATGGGCACTCCAAGGCCATTTGGATCTGTTGTATAAGCCTTTGCAAAATGCTTTAACAATTCGAAGTACATTAATGCCCGAATCGCCTCGGCTTCTCCACGAAGCTGATCAATTTGAGTTGTGCCGCTGAGTGTACTATTTATAACATTGTTTGCCCTTAAAATAGCTGTATATGCTGATTGCCACACGCCTTGCGCATTGCCATTCGCAATTGTATAATTGATCTGGAAAAAATCAAGGTATCGGTTGCTGTTAGTAGTACTTATGATTACATTATCGGCAACAAGATCTCCATAAAGAGGCAAAGTACGACCATATAGATTTACGCTTTCCAGCGCATTGTAGGCACCGCTTACAGCAGCCTGCATGTCAGAAACATTTGAGATAGCTAAATCGGCAGACACTTTATCGTAAGGCCTCAGGTTTAAAAATTCCTTTTTACAGGAACTGAATAAAGACGCCGCAGCAAAGCAACTTACAATTATGATGATATTTAATTTATTTTTTGATTTCATGATGAAATAAATTTAGAATGAATGGAAAATTCTCACAACTGGATGTTGATTCCTGCAGTATAAGATCTCGCATTAAAAAATTGCAGGTCACTCGTACCGTTAATCTGTTCCTCCGGATCAATGGTTATGTTTTTATCAAAGGCTTTTGTCCAAAGATTGGTACCCCTCAGGTAGAAATTTAATTTTGTAAGGCCAATTTTCTTCACCACATTATCAGGCAAATTAAAACCAAGAGTGAGGTTGCGAAGTCGAATGTAATCGCCTTTATAAAAATACCTGCTTGAACTGGCGTTGGAATTAGTAGCGTTGGAGTTATCGTAGCGGGGTATCTGTGTGATGTCTCCGGGCTTTTGCCAGCGCTGCAGCTCTTTACGATTGTGATTTAAATAGGCGAAAGCGCCGTCGCCCGTATATAAAAAACCCCACTGATCATAAATATAATTTCCATATTGATAATTAAACTGCGCATCCAATGAAATAAATTTATAAGCTAAAGAGGTACTTACACTTCCAAAACCCTTTGGAGAAGCGCTGCCGATTATAGCGCGATCAGCCTTGCTAAAATCACTTGTAGTCTCTTTTTTAGTTTCATCAACATACCAGAGCGGATCGCCTGTTTGAGGATCTGCACCTGCCCAAAGACGGGTGAAGATTGATTGAACATCCTCGCCAATTCTTATAAGATAGGGTAATGTCCGTATTTCTGTTTGTCCTTCACGCAAGCGGGTCACTTTATTTTTGTTCCAGCTTCCTATCAAAGAAATATTCCAGGTAAAATTTCTTGTTTTTACGGGTGTAGCATTCAATGTCAATTCTATGCCTTTATTTTCCATCGCTCCAATATTGTTGTTGAAGGAGGCAAATCCACTTGTGCTTGAAAGTGGTTCGTTCAATAAAAGATGATCGGTTATACGCTTATAATAATCCGCTTCTATTGAAATCCTATTGTCGAGTAAACCTACTTCAAGCCCGATATCCAGTGGCTTATTTTGTTCCCATGTAAGATTAAAATTACCTACGTTATCAGGCTGTGCAGCCGGCAAGCCATTGTAGGTGCCAGCATATTGATAGGTTGCTCTCCAGTCATAATTTCCAATTCCTGCATTACCATTCACACCATAAGAGGCTCTTAATTTTAAAAGAGAGATTGCTTTTAGCTTCTGCATAAACTTTTCTTCACTGATGTTCCATGCTGCACCTACACTCCAGAAAGTTCCATACCTGTTGTTATCGCCAAAACGGGATGAGCCGTCCCTGCGAACGCTGGCTGACAAAACATATTTGTTCAAATAATCAACTTCTGCACTGGACAATAACGACTCAAAGGCATAATCCGATCCAAAATAAGTAGGTGTCAAAGGTGTAACTGGCGACGGATAGACAACAGAAGTGGTGAGCGGAAGCCCATTACCTGAACCATCTTCGGTTAATAATTGTGATTTTTGAACTTCATATCCCGCGGTAATTTTACCCTGGATATTTTCCTGCATTGCGTGAAAAGAATAATTTACAAGATTGGTCCATACGTAGTTAAATATGCGATTGTACCTATTGTAAAGGTAACCGGTCGTTGCGGGGTCGTTGCTTGAAAAATCTCCGAAGAAAGGATTATAGTATGTTGACTCCTCAATATTGCTATAATCAATTCCGTACCGGGTTGAGAGTTTCAAATTGTCAAGCACTTTTAGTTCTGCATTTACTGAACCGAGAAGTTTGGATGTCTGGTTGCTCAAACGGTCGTATTTGCGAATAGCAAGAGGATTGAATATCTGAAAAAAAACATTGGGATCATAGTTGGGACTTCCGTCAGGGTTATAAGCTTCCTGTACAGGCAATAATGCAAATGCCGCAATAACCGGATTTCTAAAATTCGCACTCTCCGATTCTCCTTGCTGGTGGAAAGTCGACATGTTTAAATTAGCTCCAATAGTAAGGCGCTTATTCGCCTGGTGTTGAATACTTAAATTGGTACTGTATCTTTTAAAATCAGACCCTATGATCGTACTCTGTTGCTTAAAATAACCCCCCGAAAGAAAAAACTGAGTTTTAGCATCTCCGCCCGCTGCTGAAATGTTCACTTGTTGCTGTTGGCCGTTACGTTTTACAAGATCGAGCCAATTATAGTTTGCCGTAGTATTATAGCCCAGCGCATCTAGATAATCATTGACATCTGTTTGTGCTCCGCCGACATTTAAAATGCCTTCTGTGGTCAGTTGCCGGAACTCTTCTTTATTGAGAGGTCTTGCCAGGTCCGGGAAGAACGCAATATCATTGGAACCCGCTTCAGCATCTACCCGAATTTTTGTTTTGCCAGAACGGCCCTTTTTTGTGGTAATTAATATAACGCCATTTGCTGCACGTGAGCCGTATATAGATGCAGAAGCCGCATCTTTCAATACACTTATATTTTCAATATCATTTGGATTAAGTCCGGCTAATAAATTACTGGAATTGGTTGCACCGGAAAAATCGCCCGTAGTCACAGGGATACCATCTATTACAAATAATGGTGAGGATGATGCATTAATTGAACCAATACCCCTGATGCGGATATCCTGTAAACTGCCCGGCTGGCCGCTTGGTGATACCGATTGTAAACCGGCCACCTTACCCTGCAACATTTGATCAACCGAGGGTAGCGGAATATTTTCAACTTCCTTTCCCTGAATTCTGCCGATAGCCCCGGTAATTTTTCTGCTGCTTTGCTCGCCATAAGCCACGACCAACACCGCTTCAAGTTGCTTTTCCTGTTGTGTCAACACCACATCTATCGTACTGCTGCTCCCTAAAGCTACTTCCTGGTCTCCATATCCCACGGACGATACGATCAAAGTTTTTGTATCACCCGGCACCGTGAGTGTAAAGGTTCCATCTTGTTCTGTTGACACTCCCTGGGCATTTCCTTTCACGGTGACTGAAACATTTGCTACAGGTAACCCTGCTTTGTCAACTATCTTACCGCGGATAGTTCTCGTCTGAGCCATCGACAGCAACGTAATCAATAAAAACACAAATGATAAAGTAAATTTTTTCATTGCCTTTTAAGTTTTAGTAAAGAATATATTTCTACAGGCAATTATTTTAGTGCTGGCGTTTCAAGTGATAATCCCTTAATTACCGAAGCATGAATTCTGACAATCCAAACATTAATAAGCCGGATCGCCTATGCAGAACTGCAAAGAGGGATGCGTGATAATTTTCTTGTCAATAATGAAAAAAACAGATTCAAACAGCAGGTAGCGAAAAAAACAGGAGCGCTATATTGCCAGGAAAATTTCGAAAAAAAATCCGCCTGCAATTTTTAGCGGCGGATTTAATTGTACACTATATGAACAATTATTATTACTTATCCCAAAATATTTTAGGCGTATATGAAGTTGCCTGGGGAACGTTTGATGTATTTAAAGAAAGTTCACTTTGGGGATAAACATACCTCCGTGGTATGCCATTTGATCCGGCTACTGGAGTAAGCGCTGGCTCCCCGGTACGGCGCCACAAGGTCCACGCTTCGGGATTTAAATACAGCGCCAGGTATTCCTGTAAAGAAACTTTTGCAACCGCTGCTGTCACGTTAGTAGCGGGCAGAGTGCCGTTTGCGGCTATGTACGTGGCGATGTCGCCTGCGGCTACACCAAGCTTATTCATATTAGCCATAATTCCGGCCTTATAAAATCCTTCTGCCGTGGCGTAATCACCGGTTGCTCTCAACGTAGCTTCTGCTTTCACAAATAACATTTCGTCGTAAGTAATAAACTCGACAGGTGCGCTTATTCCTCCAAACATATTGCCGATCCCAACCTGGAAAAGATCATTGTAACTAGGATCAGTATAGATGGTCAACCTGGGATCATTAAGGGCGTTTAAATTATCAACTAATGCGCCTGAAGCATAATCAATATCAGCTCTTTGCTCGTTAAACTGGTAAACAGGATTTGCAGCAGTTTCTGCACTTCCAAAAACGAAGACAGCATTATCTGAGTTATCTATGAATGATTGGTCGGCTTCCTCCAACGCCTTAACTGCCATCGCAGCATCTCCTTTGCTTTGGTGTATATAAATTCGCGCCTTTATCGCGTGTCCAAATTTTATCCATTTTGAAACATCACCGCCATATATAATATCATCTGTTCCGGGCGTGAGAGCTCCTGTATTGGGATCATTCAACTGAACTATTGCTTTGTCAACAAGATTGATAATGGTATCATATAAGGCCTTATCATCATCGTAGGTGGGCTGGGTATTATCGTTTCCTTGCAATGCCTGTGAATAAGGAACTTTGCCCCATTCGTCAACAAGTAATTGCAGGCTATATGCCATTATTATTCGTGATATTCCACTATAAACGTTATAACCTCCTGCATCAGATCTTGCAAGTAAGTCCTTGTTGTTTCCGAGTACAGAAGTGTACATATTGCCCCAGGGCGTATCGTAATCTGTTGATGTAAGCACATAACTGTAATATGCCTGCGCTTGTCTCGAAAATCCTACGTTTTGCTGAACAAATAAAGTCGAGAATCTCGCCAGGTCGCCGCCTTGTGTATAGGCAAGCGAAATTTCAACAGAGGGTAAAATAACCGCCGGCACCACTGATTTTGGAGCATTCGGATTTTCATTTGCCGACGTAAACTTTTCTTTACTGCATGATGCAAATAAAAAGGTGGCAGCAAAAATTATAAGGATCTGAAAATTTCTATTTAAATATTTCATGTTATTTTTTTTAGGATTTTACAAACCAATATTTAAGCGTGCACCGAAACTCTTAGCACTTGGGTTGTTAAAATAATCCAGGCCTTGCCCGTTTGCAGGACCTGCTAAATTTGTTTCAGGATCAACACCGGAATAGTTTGTATGGAGAATTATATTGTTGGCATATACTGAAAAGCTCACATTATTAAATGCGTGGCCCAGCACCTTTTTTGGAATTGCAACGGTAAGGCTTACCTGACGTAACTTCACATAAGATCCGTCTTCAACCGATTGCTCGGAAGGACCAATAAAGCTGCTCCCAATGTTTTGCCAATAATATTGATCAAATGTTGTTGCAGTGGTATTTGCATCACCAGGTCCTGCAATCTCCGTAACGCCATCAGGTGCAAAGTGCACAACATTTCCTGCCGCATCCAGGTGGCCCATCAAACCATGAAAAGTTGTTGCAGTTCCCCTGTTTGCTGTTTCCTTCGAAGTACCAAAGTAGGAAAGTGCCCCCCTTGTGCCGTTCCAGATATCGCCGCCACTTTTTATATCAATTTGGAACCCGAGAGTCAGGTTCTTAAAAGTCACGTTATTAGTAACAGATCCCAGCCATTTTGGATTCACATTACCCAACAAGGCATTTTGCGCACTTACAATGGGTTTACTCTGGCCGGGATCACCGGGAATATCATTTATCAAAAGTTCCCCTGATGTCAGGCCTTTAGAACCTGTTCCAGGGTTTGCACGCTCATAGATACCTCCATATATCTGGCCAAATGCTTCTCCTGCAAATGCATCAATTTCTCCCCCGGTGAAACCCGCGATTAATATTTTTTGAACACCGTTAAATAATTTCGTTACTGTGTTCTTATTGGTAGAAAAGTTCAGATTGAGATCCCAGCTAAAGCTTCGGGTTTTTACCGGCGTGGTATTTAGCGATACTTCCACGCCTTTGTTTGTTAATTCGCCGGCATTTTGAAGTTTAGAAGCAAACCCGGTTGAATAGGCGTAAGGCACCGTAAATATCGCTTCGCTTGTTTTTGAATAATAATAGGTAGCGGTTAAATTAACCCGGTTATGAAGAAAACCCAGGTCGGCACCCACTTCATAAGAACTTGTTTTTTCAGGCTGAAGATCAGGGTTGCCAATTACAGAAATGGCTGATGTAATTTGATAAGCACCTGTAGGTACGCCGTTAAAGCTTATGGGGAAAAGTACACCGGCCGTAAATCCATCTGCAATAGCGGTGGATCCATAGTAGGTTTGCAATCCCTGTATTGGCGCATCTTTACCGACCTGCGCATACGATAGGCGAAGCTTTCCAAATGATAAAAAGCTTTTGTTACTATTTTTCATACCCGGCAACTGTGTGAATACAAAGCCAAGACCGGCAGAGGGATAAAAGAAGTTCCTGTTGTTTTCAGGTAATGAAGATGAGGTTTCCCGCCTTCCGGTAAGATTAATAAAAAGCATGTTATCGTAGCTCAGTTCGGCCTGGCCATATATTGCAGATGTACGCTTTTCTCCATCAAGCTCAGAAGCTGAATAGGATAGAGCATTGACAATATCAAAAAACGTAGGGGTGATAAGTCCGTCGCCTATAGTAAGCCTGCTTTTAGTTTTATTATAAAAGTAATTATGTCCCAATAAAAGGGATCCCGATAATTTTTCTCCAAAAGATTTCTGAAGATTTACGGTAAAGTCAGAATTGTATTGATTATTAAAATAGTCGGTAATAATTCCTTTACCTGCTGTAAAGGCAGCGGAGCCTATGTCGTAAAAATTCTTGGAATCCTGTGAATAAACATCCCCGCCGAGCCTGTAATTTAAAGTCATCCAATCAAATAACTTATACGTTGCCTGTGCATAGCCGTATTCGCGATTTACGTCTTCATGAAAAGGATTGCGGTTTACAGTCCAGTATGGATTATCGTACCCTATCCCACCCCTGTAGCTCCGCTGAGCCTGCGTGGATGCATTTACATAGGAGGCTATATTATTTGCAGGATCGCTCAGCCCATTCGAATTATCGAATGTTGGCGGAGTCCTTAATAATCCAAGCATAACTCCCGACGTGTTTGAACCCTGCTGAATTTTATTATTCCCGGAAATAATAAAATTAATTCCCCCGGAAATGCTAAACTTTTCATTGATTTTTGCCTGCCCGCTTACCCCAAAGGTTGTCTTACTATATTTCGAAAGCGGAATAATTCCTTTTTGATATAAGTTTCCAAGAGAAACCCGGTAACTGGTTTTTTCCGAACCGCCGGTTACTGAAATATTATTATTAGTAGTAACGCCCTGGTCGAAGAAATCGTAGCGATCATAAGGGGTCACCGGAATTTTAGCATTAGGATCTGAGTTGCCAACAATATTTCCATGAGGATCCCACTCGTTACTATTGCCATCCCAGGAGAGCGTATCTATCTTAGCACCCCATGTTACTCTCCTATTACCATTGCTTGAGAAAGGCGCAAGATACTGCCCCGCATTTCCCTGGGAGTATTCAGTTTGAAGTTCAGGCAGCCTGTTTGGTTTATCGAGACCGACTGATGAATTAAAACTAATGCTGGTACGCTGGTTACCAAAGTTTCCTTTTTTCGTCGTTATTATCAATGCGCCACTTGCGGCTCTTATTCCATACAAAGCGGTAGCCGCAGGCCCTTTAAGAACTGTTATTGATTCTATATCATTTGGGTTAATGTCTATGCCCCTGTTAGACGGAATGGTCCCGCCGGTAAGATTCGCGCTTGCCCCGCTGGTATTAGGTGTAGCCGCTGTGGGGTCATAGTTATTAATAGAATTATCAATCGGCACGCCATCCACCACCATTAGTGGCTGGTTGTCGCCTGTTATCGAGGTAACACCCCTAAGCCTTATATACGTTCCGCCACCAGGGTCCCCTGAACTATTAATAACGGTAAGGCCTGCTGCCTTACCTGAAAGTTCACTTAAAGGATTTCCTGTGCCTGATTTATTTATCTGGTCGCTATTGATTGTTTCCGATGCATAGGTAAGAGATCTCTTTTCTCTTTTAATTCCCAATGCAGTCACTACAACTTCTTCCAGGATATTCGATCCTGGTTTTAAAGTGATCGAAATATTATCTTCAGAGCCGACCCTGGATTCCGTTCGCCCGAAGTTCGCTGCAGTAACCTGCAATACTTCTCCCGGTTTTACAGATATTGAAAAATCGCCTGTTACATTTGCCGAGGTGCCACGCGAGGTGCCCTTGACCACTATGGAAGCACCACTAACAGCATCGCCTTTTTCGTCGACTACTTTACCAGTCACTATCCGGCTTTGCGCAAATGACAATGCCCCACAGAGCATCAGCATTGTAAACAATGTTAAGAATCTTTTCATGGTTTAATTTTAAAAATTATAATTAATTGGAATAAAATTGAGGCAACAATTTCTTAACTTATGCTTCACACAAGTGTTGAAGAATTACTGAAACATGATTTTTGATAATTGAAGCAGGACAAATTATTTCTGAAAATACCATCGTAAGTTTCTCAAAAAAAATTTCTATTCTTTGTGAATGAAAGTTGCGTGAATGAGAGAGAGAAAGAAAATGTTTGGAAATAAATAGTCGACAAAAATGCTCACTGAATTACTTACCGGGGCAGCGGAGTGAAGAAAAAAAGTTACACTTCACACATCCACTTTCTAAATGCCGGGGCTGTTTCCTGGCTTATTGTAATGGAATGATTGATTTCAGGGATGTTGAAATCCACCGATAACTTTACCTTTTCATACGGCTTAAACCCTCTTACATAATTTACATTAATTATGTATTGCCGGTTGGCGCGAAAAAAAGTATACTCGTCTAATTCTTCTTCCAGTTCAGTCAGGGTTTTATCTGAAATATATTTTTTGGAAAAGCGGTCTAGTACATACACCATTTTATTTTCCGTGTAGAACAAAATGATGTCCTCAAGTTTCAGTGCGATATTTTCAATACCTCTTTTTACAAGAAGCCGCGTCTTTTTTCTGCCGTTGATAAACCTGACCAGGTTCTGGACCGGGATATTTATATCTGTTTGCGAAAAATGTGTTTGTAGTTTTCTATACTTTAGCAACGCTTTGTCAAGGTCTGATTTACTGATTGGTTTTAATAAATAATCAATGCCATTGTTTTCAAAAGCCATCATCATAAATTTATCGTAACCTGTAGTAAATATTACCGGCGTTTGCACGCCAGTCTGCCTAAAAATCTCAAATGACAAGCCATCTGATAATTGAACATCACTAAAAATAATATCGGCACCGGGATGTGCGGTGATAAATTCTACACTTTCCTTTACTGAGTTTAGTCTCGCTGCTATATTTACGCCGCTCGATATTTCCTGAAGCATCTTTATGAGGACTTCCATTGCTGGTTTTTCGTCCTCAATTATTATCGCATTAAGCATCGTTTTTAGTTTAGTTTGATAAGGGTATTGTGCTGGCGAACTCTTTGCTTATGAAATTGCTACACGATTAATTGATGGTGTTATGGCATTCCATGTCTGCTTTGAACGCCATCAACTGAAATTCATAAGTTGAAACTAAGTCTCAAAAAATAAATTCACATGTCAATTATTGCTAATTATTTGACCCAAACCTTTTTTAACAAAAATGAAGCAGGTAAAATTGCATGTGAAAAGAATTAATTGAAAAATTTGGAATATCGAATTCCAATAAAATGCAGTGATAAAAGGAGATGAAGTATTGCACTCCTATTTCAAATAATGAGAGGGCGACAAGCCATACTTTTTTTTGAACGCCTTGCTAAAAGTAAATGAATCAGGGAAACCACATTCATTTGCTATCTCGCAAATTTTATGGTCTTTTTTTAAGAGTAAATCTCTCGCATATTCCAGGCGTTTGTCCTGCATATACTTAAAAGGAGTTACATCAAATACTTCCCTAAAGCTTCTAAAAAAGTGGAATTGCGAGAGAGCTGATTCTTTCGCTATGGTACCGATTGCGGGTATGTCTAAAAAATTATCATCCATAAATTGCCTGGCGATATTCAGGCGTTTTAGTAGTTCTTTTCGCGTCGATAATTTTACAGGCGACATGCCGGATAATGACCGGATATTTTTCAATTCGTTGTTTACGATTTTTCCGGACATGTCAAAAAACCATTCCTCTGAAACAAACGGTAAAGCAGATGTATTGTAAACTGTCTTCGTTAAAGCCTGCAAAGTTTCTAAATAACTCACATCGTTATTTTTATACAATCCCTCCATGAAGTATGGAAATTTAAAGTAACCGTCAAGAAAATTATCAAATGAAAATTCGCCCTTTGCAAGATTAAAAGCTTCGGTAATAATTCTATCATTGATAGAAACACACAATACAATCACTTCTTCTTCTTCATTAAAATATACTCTTCCCGGCTGAGCCGGAGCGACAAGTACCGAGTTAGAAGTCACTTTATATAGCCCTGAATCAATTTTATAATAAGCGGTACCTTTTAATACAAATTTTAAGGAAAAACTATTGAATACATTTTTGATATTAGCTTTCTTAAATGCATTGTAATAAATTATATTTTTATCGACCGGTAAATGAAAAAGACCGGTAGTATTATCTTCGACGATATGCAGCCTTGACTTTAAATTTTCGCAGACCATACAATAATAAATCTCCTTTAAAAATGATCAATACTCACGAATCGTAAAAAATTATTTATCAAAAAAATCAACAGGTTATTGTCTTTATTTTCTAATTATTTTCTCAGGCTTCAAACATCCATTTCCTAAATGCAGGCGCGGTTTCCTGGCTAATCGTAATAGAATGATTAATCTCCGGGATATTCAGATCTACAGAAAGCTTTACTTTTTCATAAGCTTTGTATCCTCTTATATAATTGATATTAATGATGTACTGCCTGTTGGCCCTGAAGAAAGTATTCCCATCAAGTTCCTGTTCCAGTTCCGTAAGCGTTTTATCGGAAATATATTTTTTTGAAAAACGGTCGAGCACATAAACAACCTTATTTTCTGTATAAAATAATGTAATGTCTTCCAGCCTGAGTGCAATATTCTCCATTCCCTTTTTTACAAGCAATCTTGTCTTTTTTCTGTCACTTATGAATTTCACCAGGTTCTCTACCGGTGTACTTACGTCTGTGTGCGAAAAATGTGTTTGTAGCTTTCTATACTTCAACAGCGCTTTATCCAGGTCGGCTTTACTTATCGGTTTTAATAAATAATCGATTCCATTGTTCTCGAAAGCCATCATCACAAATTTGTCGTAGCCGGTTGTAAAGATCACAGGTATTTGCACGCCTGTTTGTTTAAATATTTCAAATGACAGGCCATCTGACAACTGGACATCACTGAAAATAATATCCGCATCAGGATGGGCTGTGATAAATTCTATACTTTCCTTTACTGAATTCAACCTTGCTTTTATATTTACACCTTCCGATATTTCTCCAAGCATTTTTACGAGTACTTCCATTGCCGGTTTTTCGTCTTCGATTATTATAGTATTAAGCATCGTTTAAGTTTGATTTGATTAAGGGTAATTTTACAGTGAATTCGCTTTCTGTTGCTTCTATAAGAATATTTTTATTACATACTAATTTGTAACGCGAACTGAGATTGCGTAATCCTATACCGGTTGAGTTTACGATATAAGGCTTTGGCTTTTTATTATTCTTTATCTGGATGTATTCGCCGTTAAGCACAACGCGAATGTTAAGAGGATTTGCATCAGTAAATTCATTGTGCTTAATAGCATTCTCCACCAATACCTGCAACGCGTAGGGCAATATCATTATCGTTCCTTCGTGGTGATTGTTTAGCTCGGTGGTTAAATGAAGCTTATTGTCATGGCGCACCTGCAGAACAAAGAAATAGTTTTCAATAAATTCCAGTTCACCCTGCAATGTTATAAGTTCCCTGTCTTTATTGATAAGGAAATATTTATACACCGACGCAAGTTTGCTGTTGAATTCGTGGGCAGTTTTAGGATCATTCAAAATAAGATAAGACAGTGTATTAAGCGAATTAAAAATAAAATGAGGTTCCAGTTCATTTTTTAAAACAGCCATCTCCGCCTTTGACCTCTCCCAATCCAGTTGATCGACAATCTTTGTATAGAGGTTGCGCTGGTTACCTAGAAATAATATTTCATACACTAAAGTAAATAATACAACTGCAAACGAGGAAAACGCAATGCATTTAAATACCGGGAGCCAGTTAAAATCTTCTTCTGACATCTTGAACCAGGCAATAGAAAAAATACCCGAGATGGCCGCTCCATATAGACCACTGATCATTGAAACAGAGAAAACTTTGATAATTGGATTCTGAAAATTTTTGAAAATGAAGCGGATCTTTTTGTGAATCCAACTTGCCCCCGACCAAATACAAAACGAAAGCAAAATAAAATACAAGTGAATTGCTATGAGCTCGAATATTGAATAACGGGAATAGGTGATAATACCAGATAAAAAAGGAATTACTACTCCCAAAAATGGAATAGAGAAAAGCCGTAAAAATTTATCCTTAATCATAGCAGCAAGAGGTTAAAGACTTTTTAGATCAAGTTGTGGTTTTTGACAGGATAAAAATCAATCAAATTTATTTGCATCCCCTGTTAACGAATAGCAAATTAGTTTTCGTGGCGGCATTTAATTATGAGTGGTTAAGAATTAAATAGTTTTAGTTTTCATAATCAGATATTTTTTATAGAAAAGATATATAAACTACTGATAACGCTGCATTGGATAATAAATATCAAGAGTTTATTCGGACCAATCATAGCAAACAAAAAATGTCAGAATTTTACATTTGCCGACTACAATGGAACAAAATTTCAATCCCAGCTCGTGGGCACTACCATTTAATCGAACGTATGGATACATCCATACGCCTGCAGTAAAAATCAATTTTTTACTGAAGCGTGAATTTTAATAAATGTAGCAGGAAAATTAGCGGTCGAAATGGTGAAAATTGATATTTTTAGCTAACGCATCTTTATTAAGGAAAGGTCTATTGATGTGATGCTATTTCTTCTCTTTTCTTATGTAAGTGAAGTCATAGCTTGTAACCCAGGTTTTACCATTATCGCCTGAGGTCTCATTAAACTGTCTTACCTGGCCTGAAGCTTCCTTATAAAAAATAAATCTGCCTATCTGCTTATTGCCTTGTGCACTCGTTGTTTCAAATACGAATCTCATAGCGCTGTCCTTGTATTCGCCATTTACAAATTCCTGTATTCCTCCAGGATAGGAACCTACCCATGTTTGTTTCCATTTATTTGTAATGGGGTCAATAAAGTTGATACTCTTCCCTGTTCCGGCTGAATTTTCCCAGTTTTCCAACAGGGCACATCCGCCTGAAATAATTTGAATGGTATTATGCCCGGCATAATTTTTTGTGCCGGTCACATAAACATCCCAATCGCCCACCCAAAAATCAAACTCTCTGGCTTTTGGATTCACCATACATGGAAAGCGAATCCCATAAACTCTTTTCCTGGCTTCTTTGAAGCGCTTGTCGCTCCTGATCTTATTGAAATCTGAAAGTGTATCTAATTCTTCATACGAACCAAATCCTGCAGCAACAGCGCTGTCTATGTTTGCAAAAGCAAGTTCACTATTATTATGAATGGCATTAAGTCTTGCCATCCTCGAGTAGACTGAGGCCTTTACCGGCTGAATGGGATTTGCGTCTATCGATCTTTGGAAAAATTTTTTAGCAGCATCGTAATTCTTTAACTTAAAATCACAAAACCCAATACGATTTAGATGAATAGCATCCGTGGATGTGTCTGTCAAAAGTTGATCATAAATGATCTTTGCATTTTTCCAATCAAAGGAATAATAAAATGAATCCGCAGCATTTAAGGAGATTTGTTTGTCTATGTTTTTATTTCCCTGTGCAGTTATAATTGCCGGGACAAATAGAAAAATACAAAATGATACGATAAAAAGTTTTATGATTCTGAAATACATTTTGAAAAAATTTAACTGATCTGCCATTGCTCAATTTAAACGCTTATCCGTTTTTTAACATGGCGAATATTGACAAATAGATATTTTTCCGAAGGCACATTTATCCGGTGTCGTAAAAATTTATTCGGTTCGCTATAAAAAAATAAAACACCTTCGATGAAACATGAAGTCAAATACATAACTGATTTTCCTGCGACTGATAGCCGCTATGGGGAGGACGATTGGTATAAACAACATGATAATTCCATAGTTATAATTAATTGCAAAAGCTCGGGCATATATTACCCCGAACATTGGACACCATTGTCCGTAAAATGTGCCTTCAACGGCAAGGAATTTTATAAATTAAGAAATACGACTTATGCTGTAAATGATTCTAATTTTTTATTGCTTAATGAAGGCAATAAGTATGAGAGTTACATCAATTCAGAATCCATAACAGAATCGTTTACATTAAATTTTACCCCGAATAATATTAAGGCATTGATGGCTTTTAATTCAGAACCGGGAGACAGGATTGTTGATGATCCATTTAAGGAAGCAGCCATAAACTTCAGGGTTTTTGAAAAACTCTATTCCCATAATGATAAAACAAATTTTTATATAGCGTCCATAAAAAACTATTATGATAATGCCTCAAATGATCCAAAGCTATTAGTTGAGATACTTTACCTTTTTTTAGAAGAATTAATAAACCTAAATGCAACCACTAACTTTGAGATTGACCAGGTGCAGTTAAAAAGAAGAACAACCCGCGAAGAGATATACAAGCGAATCCACACCGCAAAAGATTACATTCAGTCTTGCTACGATGAAAATATTTGCCTGGATGATTTATCTAAAATCTGTTTTCTAAACCCTTTTCATTTATTAAGAGAGTTTAAAAAATATTTTAAGACAACACCGCATAAATACCTCACTCATATAAGAATGCAGGAAGCTAAAAAATTAATAGAAAAAAACAGCAGTTCATTATTTGACATCGCTGTTAAGGTAGGGTACGAAGATGTATCTTCCTTTAGTAAATTATTCAAAAATCATTTTGGAACGGCTCCACAGATTTACCGAAAAAAGCAGGAACGTTGCGGCAATATCTGATAAAAGTGACTCTGCCGCCATATATTTCACATTTAAAATGTCGCTACCCTCTAATTATTTCTTTGAGAAATAGAACTTGCGCCGCTTGTTGCAACATCTCTTTTTTCCGGATTGCCTTTGTAATACAAGGAACTTGCGCCACTTGCTGAAGCAGATATTGAATTGGTAACTGTAATTTTTACATCAGATGCTCCTGAAATTTTTGCAATACAGTTTTCCACAACAAGGTCATAATTCTTTACATCGCTAGCGCCGCTGCTCTCCAACTTTAAATTATCTACATGACCTGTAATTTTTACCGTTGAAGCACCGCTTAAATCCATATTCATATTACTCACCTTTACAGCGCCATTTATATCGCATGCCCCGGAAAGCTTTAGCATCAGGCTTTCTGAATTAAGGGTCTCATTGATTTTCAAATCGCAGGCTCCCGATGCTTCAAGGCTTTCAAGAGATTTAAAAGAAATATAGGCACGTAGTTTTTTATCTCCCCTGTTCCATCTCAAGTTGTCGGAATCATACCATATCACCAGGACACCATGCCTTATTTCGGATTTAATGTTATCACGATATTTACTGTCAATAGCACTTACTGCAAGTGCATAATCATCGCCCTGCGATAACCAAACGTCAATACCGCCCGAAACTTTTATCCCGGAAAAAGCAGATACATTTCTTACTTCAGCATTTGCATCGTTGATGATATTTTGCTGCGCAAAAGCGCCAAAACAAAAAGTGGTAAGTAAAATAATAAGAAGAGATTTCATAAAAGTTTTTTTCTGTAACGCATAAGAATAATAAAAGTTACAGGTTTTATTAAAGAAATAGCATTCTTCTTATATTTGCTGAATAATTTATTATTACCGGGGTGCATTAGCCGTAAGGCGAAATTGCTGAGATAATACCCGCATACCTGATCAGGATAATGCCTGCGAAGGGAGGTTAATAAAACTTTCACGCCTCTTTTTTCATGCATTGTACGGTCCTAAAATACACACATGAAAAAAATTATTTTCGTCTCACTGTTTATTTCTGCTTTCTTTAATCTCTCCGCACAGGATTCAGCAAGAATCAAGCTTAATGACACATTAATGCTGGAGAACATTGAAATAGTTTCTTTAAGAGCAGGTGCCAAAGCACCCTTCACCAAAACGAATATTAGCAGTGTCCAGATTGCAAAAACCAACTTAGGGCAGGACCTCCCGTTTATATTAAACCAGGTTCCTGCAGTAGTTGTAAATTCTGACGCAGGCAATGGCGTTGGTTATACCGGAATACGAATAAGAGGGTCTGATGCTTCACGAATAAACGTGACATTAAATGGTATACCTTACAACGATGCCGAAAGCCAGGGCACTTTTTTTGTTGATCTGCCTGATGTTGCTTCCTCGCTAAACTCCATACAAGTGCAACGGGGCGTGGGTACCTCTTCAAATGGCGCGGGAGCATTTGGAGCTACCATCAACCTTTCAACAAATACGGTGAACAAAGAAAGATATGCCGAGCTCAATAACAGCATTGGTTCTTTTAATACTTTTAAGAATACTATTAAAGTGGGCACCGGCTTATTGGGAAATCACTTTACAATAGACGGGCGGGTTTCAGGAATAAGCAGTGATGGTTATGTTGATCGGGCAAAATCAAATCTTCAGTCATTTTACGTAAGCACCGCGTATATCAATAATAATAGCTCTTTGCGATTTAATATTTTAAGTGGTAAAGAAAAAACCTACCAATCCTGGTATGGAATTCCCGAAAGCTATCTCGATAGCAACCGCACTTATAATGCTGCGGGAACTGAAAAACCCGGTGCGCCTTACAAAAATGAAACAGATAATTATACGCAAACGCATTACCAACTTTTCTATAACAGGAAGATTAGTGATGCTATTAAATTTAACGTGGCTCTTTTTCTTACGAGAGGAAAAGGATACTACGAAGAATACAGGGCCGATCAATCTTTTAGCGACTATGGTTTGCCCGACTATGTTAGCGGAACTGATACATTAACATCCACTGATCTTGTGCGGCAACTGTGGTTGGATAATTATTTCTACGGAACTATTTTTTCTATTCAGCATGATAAGAATAATACCCACCTCACATTTGGCGGGGGTTACAGTAAATATGATGGTAAGCATTACGACATTGTCACCTGGTCGCAATATGGGTTCGCCGGAAATCATACGTATGTGGATCTCCCTGCTAATAAATCCGATCTAAATTTCTACGGAAAAATTTTACAAACAATCGGCCCCGGTTTTTCAGCCTTCGCCGATGTACAGGGGCGATTTGTAAATTATCAGATTCCGGGATTTGAAGACCACCCTGAGATAAATATTAATAAAAAGTATGCGTTCTTTAATCCCAAGATTGGAGTTTCTTATAATAAGAATAATTTCCAGGCTTACCTGTCTTATTCAATCGCGTCCAAGGAGCCAAACAGGAATGATTTTGAAGCCGGCATAAACCAACAACCAAAGCCGGAGATACTTCGGGATCTTGAAATAGGGGCAGAAAAAAACGGAGCTGCATTTTCTTACGGGGCCACCTTTTATTATATGAATTATAAGAATCAACTGGTAAATACAGGGAAAATAAATGACGTAGGCGCATACACCAGAACCAATACTCCGGAAAGTTACCGGCTGGGTATAGAGTTGCAAGGCTCTGTAAAGTTTGCCAGTTGGATAAACACTTCGGGCAATATTTCTTTTAGTGAAAATAAAATAAAAAAATTCTCGGAATATGTGGATGATTATGACAATGGAGGGCAATTGATAAATGAATTTACAAATACCAATATTTCCTATTCACCAGGCGCAGTTGGTTTTGCCGCACTCAATATTATTCCGGTTAAAAATGGAGAAGTAAGTTTTCAATCAAAGTATGTTAGCCGCCAGTTTCTCGATAATACTTCAAACATGAAGAGAAGCATTGACCCATATCTCGTAGAGGACGTAAGGTTCGCATATACATTACATAAAGCGTTTTTTAAGGAGGTGAATTTTATATTCCAGGTGAATAATGTATTTAATAAAATGTACGAGTCGAATGGTTATACTTACAATTATTTTTCCGGGGGGAAACTGGTTGTAGAAAATTATTACTTTCCCATGGCAGGCACAAATTTTATGGCTGCGATCAATATAAAGCTGTAGTACTGCCATCTTAAATGTCTCAAAATGCAGCTCACGGCGGCATCTCATGCAAAATTATTCATCGATAGATTCTTATAATTCATGTTTGGGTAATCAAGATTTGCGCGGGCTCGGATGGGCCTCTACCTTTAGAGTATTCTCATGTGCTTTTTAGTTTTAGCACATTCCGAGCGGGCATTCTTGTCCGCTTTATTTGTTTAGGAATATGAGCTGCGGATATGAAATTAGCTCTTAAACTTTTCTCCCCACGCAAGCATTCCACCGGTTAAATTCTTTGTATTTGTGAAGCCCAATTGGTCGAGCACCATAGCTGCCATGCCGCTTCGATTACCACTGCGGCAATATAAAATTACTTCTTCGTTTCGAAGGTCTTCTATGTCTTCTATCTGCATCGATTGAATTTTACCAACAGGAATTAATGTACCGCCTATATTGAATTCGGCATTCTCGTGAGGTTCTCTTACATCTATAAGATTTAGTTTTTCTCCGGCGTCAAGCCTTTTTTTAACTTCCTCTGGAGTAATATTTGTCATGTTGTCTGTTATTGATTTTCTTTTTGTAAACTATCTATTTCCGGGGGATCAACTGATACCCATATATCCACTGTCTGCCCAGGTTGGATGTAAGCGGGTTTCTGATCTTGATCGACTACATCAGGATTTTGTCTTACTATGAATGCATTCAGGGTATCGCTAACAGGCCCTGTAGTAAGTATGGCAGCGAGTAGCAGACCTGTAACCTGTAGCCGGGCCCGGGCTTCTGATACGGTGAGCCCCAATAAATCCGGCACACGTATTTCTTCGGCTACCAACCCGCCACCGATCACCAGGTTGATTGAGCTGCCCCATCGCAATTTAGTTCCTGGCTGAATTTTATTTCCATTATAATCCTGCTCAAGGATTGAGCCTTTCATAAAATCAGCTTTGTAGCTGGTGTCTCCCAATTTCAAATGGTTTTTTTGAAGTTTTTCTACAGCAAATCTATAACTGAGGCCTTCAAGTCTCGGCATGTCAACCAAAGGAAGTAACGTTGGATTGATATTTAGAAAAACGGTCCTGTTTACTTTCACCGTAGCTCCCGCATCAGGTATTTGCTTTTTTACGGTGTTTAACGGTACACTATCGTTGTATAGTGAATCAGTAATTATTACATCAAACCCCTCTTTTTCCAGGAACTTAACCGCATCATCCACTTTTTTACCCGTGACTGCAGGCACTTTAAGATAACTCCCGTGATTTGTAAACCAGCTAAGTGATTGTAGAACAAGAAAGCCTACAAGGAATACCAATACAAGAGCGACAAGAAAATTAACCCAAAATGGTTGCCTGGTGATAAGTTTAAACACTGTAAAATATATAGATTAAGAAATGAAAAGCCGGTTGCAATATAGCACGATTTAAATATGTAAGCATTCTTCAATTAATGCTGTGTAAAATTCTTTCATAGTCCATCCCATGGCTCTCACTTGCTGCGGAACCAGGCTGGCCTCACTCTGGCCGGGAACTGTATTAATTTCCAGCATATAAGGTCTGCCATCTTCTTCATTGTAAATAAAATCGATTCTCACAATACCGTTACAATTAAAAATGCGGTATGCTTTTTTCGCACTATCTCTTATTTTTTCTGCGATCTCTTCATCAATATCTGCAGGAGTTATTTCATCACTTGCACCATGATATTTCGCTTCATAATCAAAGAACTCTTTTTTGGAAATAATTTCAGTTATTGGCAAAGCAATAATTTTTCCCTTAGATTTAAAAACACCGATGGTAAGTTCCCTTCCCTTGATAAACTCTTCCACCAATACCTGGTCATCTTCTTTAAATGCTTTTTCAATCGCAGCTCCAAGTTCCTCTGAAGGCGCATTTACTTTTGACATACCAATACTTGAACCTCCGTTATTAGGTTTAATAAATACCGGGAATTGTAAATTCTTTATCAATTCATCGGGGCTTTTAAATGTATTTCGAAATAAAAGAACCGACTTCGCAACAGCCAGGCCGCTAAATGCCGCCACCGCTACTGTATAACGTTTATTAAAGGTAAGCCCCGAAACAGCGCAATCGCAGGTCGAGTAGGGAATGTGCATCATATCAAAATATCCCTGCAATTTTCCATCCTCTCCCGGCGTACCATGAATGCCATTGAGCACCGCATCAAAAGTTACTTTTTTACCGTCAATCAAAAGTGAGAAATCATTTTTGTCAACTTCAATTTTATCGCCATTGGGCCGCTCATGAAACCAACCTTCCGTCCTTATATCGATTTTGTAATAGTTAAACTTTTCAGTATCAATATTTTTTTCAATAACAATCGCTGATTGGTAAGAAATTACAGCCTCCCCCGAAAAACCGCCGGTAACAAAAGCAATCGTAGGTCTCATTTATTTATACAAAATTTAATTTAAAATATGCTATTGATGATTCATTGCTCTTTGCTTATGCCTTGATTGATACTGTTCATTACAAATTTCCATTTCCCATCTTCCTGCTTTTTCCAAATGTTCACATAAGTTCCTTTAAAAACGGTATCCGCTCCTTCCAGCGTATAAATTCCATAAGTAAATCCCATATCACCACCTTTTGCGATCTGGGCGCCCTCGGGTACCCACTTTAAAATGTAAGCAGTATCGTCCACCTGGCTTAAAAAATCGATTGCGTCAGCGCCTTTGATTGGGAGATGATCCGGCCTTAGTAAGAGGCCTTCATTATCTATGAATTCAATAAATGCATTTTTCATGCCCTTTTCTTTACTCATATCAGAAAATGCTATGTCGGCATCTATTATGCTATCAACGGTAACTTCTTTAACAATTGCAGGCTTAGGTTTACAAGAAGACAAAAAAGAAATGGAAATTAATAAGAAGCAAAAGAATAAAAGGATTCTCTTAAATGACATTGATCATTTTTATTTTTAGAAAAAAGGCGAAAGTATTTCTCAATACCCTCGCCTAAAAGCAGGAAATATCACCTGCCAAACAGGCCCGAAAGCCTCAGTATTATAAATGCATTTTTTCTTTTTTGGCGAGCAGTTGCTCAACTGTTTCCCTGTACATCTCATCAGGAACACAGCAATCTACCGGGCATACTGCAGCACACTGGGGCTCCTCGTGAAAACCCTGGCATTCTGTGCACTTATTGGGCACGATATAATAAATATCATTCGATATCGGGGGGTTTCGCTGCTCAGCATCCATCGTTCCTCCATCCAGTAAGGTTACTTCACCTTTTACCGTTGTCCCATCGCTAAATGCCCACTCTACTCCACCCTCATAAATTGCATTGTTAGGGCATTCAGGTTCACAAGCTCCACAATTAATACACTCGTCAGTAATTATTATTGCCATTTTCTTTTTGTTTAAAGCTCCAAAACCATGGAGATTATTTACGAATTTTGACTGTTTTTATTTCCTACAAATATATAACAGATAATTATTTAGCAAATGAATTTAGCGGAAAGAATTGATTTAATGGAAAAGCTTGGGAAATATATAACTGCAGATGGCCCGCAGTTGCAAGCAATTAAACAAAAAGCACTTGAAAAAAATAAATGGTTTACCCAACAATTTACAGACCTCGCTTTAAAAAATATTGCACAACAATTCCTTGACCGGGCGAAACTGGAAGAATGGATTAAGATTTACCACCTTGATGATAACGTATCTGCAAGGAAAGTTGGGATCGTAATGGCTGGCAATATCCCGTTGGTAGGCTTTCATGATTTCCTATGTGTATTCATAAGTGGCCATAGGCAACAAATAAAGCTTTCAGAAAAAGATGATGTATTGTTTCCCTATATTTTAAATAAGCTCTCACAATGGGATCCTGAAATTACCCTGTTCGTTGAATTTGCCAATGTGCTTAAGGATTGCGATGCTTTTATTGCAACCGGATCCAATAATTCTGCAAGATATTTCAACTATTACTTTGGGAAATACCCGTCGATAATCCGGCAAAATAAAACCTCCGCAGGTATTTTAACCGGTAATGAAACACAAAATGATCTTGAGTTATTGGCTGATGATATACATACTTATTTTGGTCTTGGGTGTAGGAATATCACCAGTATTTATGTTCCGGAGAGCTACAATTTTATTCCGTTGCTTAATTCATTTAAAAAATACAGCTACTTTGCAAACCACACGAAATACAGGAACAACTATGACTACAGCCTGGCATTACTCATAATGAATAACAAGAAATATATGGCCAGCGAAAGCGTTATACTTTTTGAAGACGAAAGTATTTTCTCACCCCTAAGCCAGTTGCATTATTCCTTTTACGTTGACAAAAATAGTATTGTTGAATTTTTGAAAAATCATAAAGACGTGCAATGTGTATGCGGCGAGGGGCAATTACCTTTTGGAAGTACACAGGAGCCAGGGTTAACAGACTATGCGGATGGAGTGGACACTATACAATTTCTGCTAAGCTTATAGAACTTTTTTATTTTATTTATGTTTATGAATTATGTAAAAGATGTGTAAGAACTTGTATGAAACCTGCCTGGATTTTTGATGTACGAAACCCTTACTAATTAATTGTTAAACGTAAATAAATGGTTCTTATATACTAAAAATGATTGTTTAATTTTATATTCTTAGCATAACATTTGATGCAAAACTTAATGACGAATATTTACAATTAAAATTTCCATAAATGAAAACGAAGAACATTTTTTTTACCGTGCTTATTAGTGCACTTACCACAATGGCTGTAATATTTGGGTATAATAAATACGAGCATAACAGTAACAATCCAAATTTTCAGTCATTAAATATCCCTTCTAATTATAAGTATGCAGGCTTCTATGATGATAAAGGAAACCCGACGCCCGGCCCCGCGGACTTCACCCAGGCAGCAGAGGCAGCGATTCCAACGGTTGTGCATATTAGAACTAAAACAAATCCAAGGCAGGTAAGTAATAACCTGCCCAATCAAAAAAATCCCTTTTCTGATCTGTTCGGAGATGATGACCTTTTCAACCAGTTCTTCGGCAACGGAAATGGCCGACAACGCATGATGCCATCGCAAGCATCAGGCTCCGGAGTAATAATAAGCGACGACGGCTATATAGTTACTAATAATCATGTGGTAGCTGGTGCAGATGAAGTAACCGTTACACTGAGCGATAGGAAGACATACACCGCCAAAGTAGTGGGCGCCGATCCGTCCTATGACCTTGCGGTTGTAAAAGTTGATGCCAAGAATTTGCCATTTATTATTTATGGCAATTCCGACGATACAAAGATTGGCCAATGGGTATTAGCGTTGGGTTATCCCCTTAATCTTGAAGCAACCGTAACAGCCGGTATCATTAGTGCAAAATCGAGATCATTAGGTTTGAACAGGGATAAGAACGGTCAAAAAAATATGGCTGTTGAATCGTTCCTGCAAACTGACGCCGCGGTGAATATGGGCAACAGTGGTGGCGCATTGATAAATACAAATGGCGAGCTGATAGGAATAAACTCAGCGATTGCATCTCCTACAGGGTATTATAATGGATACTCTTATGCAATACCAGTTAACATTGTGAAAAAGGTCATCAATGACCTTATTAAGTTCGGTAGTGTTCAAAGAGGTTTTTTGGGAGCAATGTTTATTGATGCAGGTGCATTAACCGACCAGGAAAAACAAAGAGCAAATGTGCCTACGAGCGCAGATGGTGTTTATATAACAGATCTTACGAAAACTGGCGCCGCACTTGAAGCAGGTATTAAAAAGGGGGATATCATTAGGAAAATAAATGATGCGTCTATCAATTCCGGATCTGAGTTGCAGGAACGACTGAGCAACTACAAGCCTGGTGATAAAATAAATGTGACGATCGAAAGAGATGGGAAAAAAATTACGTACCCCGTTACTCTAAAGAATAATGTCGGAAACTATGATATAGTTAAAGCTGATGTAACACTCGACAAATTTGGTGCAGACCTCGTAACGCTCGATCCTAAAAAAGCGAAAGAATATGGATTACCCGGTGGTGTAGTTGTAAAGAAAATAAACGAAGGGGCTATCAATGACCAGACAAGGATGAGAGATGGCTTTATCATCACAAAAGCAGATGGTAAAAACGTAAAATCAGTTGATGAATTGAAAGCGGTGGTTGGTGACTCAAAGCAGGTGACTATTACCGGATATTATCCCGGCTACAGTGAGCCTTACGATTATCCTTTGGTGTTGGATGATTCAGGGGAGTAACAATTCTTAAATCGATATATACAAAAGCCGCGGTTGATTGTCGTGGCTTTTTTTATGCGCTGGTTGGCAACCCGGTCAGCATCACTCCGGTCGGTCACCCAAGGTCAGACCTGCACGAAATGAAATCAACTTTCCCTTAAATAATAACCAGGATTTTCCGAGAAACGTTTTGGTGATTCGATAATGATCGGTATCCTCGTAGCTTACCTGCTCCATACTCTCATCCCGTATTTCATAGATCAATGCTTCGGGTATGCCCATTAATATAGGTGAGTGGGTGGAAATTATAAATTGGGTATTTCTATTTTTCAACACTTCGAGAATAAGAAAGATAAGCGACAATTGCTTCAATGGAGAGAGGGCTGCCTCGGGTTCATCCAAAAGATAAACACCTTTATCACCCAACCTTATCTGCAATATTTTCAGATAGGCTTCGCCATGTGAGAACGCCTGCATATTTTCCCCGTAATTTTTGCGCATCTCACGAAGCGAGAAATTCATGTTGTCGCTCATCTGCTTAATGATGTAATTATCTACCACGCCTTTCAGCTCATGAAGGTCTCCCGCAATTTTTTTATTCTCATTTTCCACTGAGTTGATAAAATCACTAAAATCCTCCGCTAGGAAAAAGAAGCCCGTACTGGTTTCCCGCTTCCATTCTATTTTCATATAAGGCTTCAATATCCGGGCTCCTTCAAAGCCGGCACGTCTTCCTATAAAACCACCTATTAGCGGCAGGTTAAGCTGAAGTGCAAGACTTTCCAACAAAGTTGATTTACCATAACCATTATCCCCAATAAAAATAGTAACCCTTTTGTCTAGTTGAATTTGTTTGGCAAATTTGACTGCCGGAATGTTGAAAGGAAAAGGATTTTTCTTTTCTGTATTAATGGAAAATGATTGCAGGAAAGGCATCTTACATAAGATGATTGAGGTTAATTATTTTCACCACAGCTTATTTTATATTTGACTAACCTGAACTTTAATTTCTCTAACGTTTTACTTTTTTAGCACCTTCCAAAATTTATTTGATAAGTTCACTTGAACCGATGGCTACTCAGTATACCTACTCAGAAAGCATAGGAACCTTTTCAAAAACCAAATAACCCCAGCGATGCAAATCAACATAATGCTCGTGGTCGAAATTTAAATCGGGGCCACCAAATACATTTCTAAAAACTCCACGCACGCCTCTTACCTGGAAGCTTTTAGGATTGGGCGAGCAATTTAGAACAACCAGCACCTGGTGAATGCCATTCTTTCGCAGGTAGGAAAATATTTCGTGGTCATCGGGATGCGAGATGATTTTAGTAAGCACATCGGGATCGCCTGCACGCAATGAATCATTAGAGCTATGAAGAAGAAGCAATGTTTTGTAAAAATCGTGAAGTTCAAATTTTCCATCCCATTCAATTGCGATCTTTATCAAAAAATTTTAATCTTTTTCTATTGGGCAATTCCTGGCCGCTATATATCATCGGCATACCATTCCAGGTGCAGGTAAATACGGCCATAAGCCTCGCCGCATCACCATATTTTTCAAATTGAGTCCCATTCCAGCTATTCTCATCATGGTTGCTGGTAAAATAAACCCGGAAGGCCGTCGCCGGAAATTCTGTCACCGATTTGTATAGAACGGTGAGGAAGCTTTGTAAATTCATTCTGCCATGATAAAATTCCTCGGAGGCATGCATCCATCTCCAGGTGTAGGTCGCATCAAACACGACATGATATTCCGGCACTTCGCATTCAGCCAGCCAAAACAAATTATTTTTTGCTTTCGATAGTTTCTTTTTAGCGGTAATCCAGAAATCAAGTGTAACGAGGTGGGCCATATCGCACCGGAAACCATCTATATCACATTCTTTGATCCAGAATTTCATCGCACCAATCATGGCGTCCCAGAGCTCGTCATTTTTATAATTAAGCTCGCTCACATCCGTCCATCCATGCGGATGGATCAATTCATCGTTTTCATTATACGTGTAGTATTCCGGATGATCAGCAATCCAATGATGATCGTTACCGGTATGGTTGGCCACCCAATCAATGATTACTTTAAAACCCAATTCGTGCGCATCTTCCACAAGCTTTTTGAAATTCTCTATCGTTCCGTATTCAGGATTTGTTTCCAGGTAGTTGCTCGGCCGCATAATAACTACCGAGCGAACCCAGCCTGTCTTTCTTGCTTATTGGTGTTATCGGCATAAACCATAATATCTTCACGCCCATATCCCGAAGCCGCGGCAGGTGTTTGCCAAAAGCTTCGAAGGTTCCTTCCACCGTGTATTGCCGCAGGTTTACTTCATATATGTTTGACGAATAGCTCCATTTTGGATGAGGATGGTCCGGGATTTTGTCGGGCATGGTTTAATTTAATTAAAAAATAAAAATAGTCATTATTAATCTTTTATTGGCTTGGACGATGAATGGGTCTTTGTAACTTTGGCGGCGAAGAAATATGAAAAAATTTAATGTTCCATTAATTTACCGCAGCCCGCTAATAACGGCGATTAAGAATAAACGGAAACAAGCCGACAAGCTAAAAAAAGATTTTACTCCAAGCCTTATAGATTTTGGTGATGTGCAAATTTATCTTTCCCGCCATTTTGGATTTTGTTATGGTGTGGAGAATGCGATAGAAATTGCCTTTAGAACCATAGAAGAAAATCCCGGTAAGAAAATTTATTTACTTAGTGAGATGATCCACAATCCGCAGGTAAATATGGATTTGAAAAGTAAGGGCGTAAAATTTTTGATGGATACAAGTGGCAACCAGGTTATTCCGTTAGATGCCTTATCCCCGAAAGACGTTGTAATAGTTCCTGCGTTTGGAACAACGCTCGAAATTGAAGAGGACTTGAAAAAACGTGGCATTGCAATACAGCAATACAATACAACCTGCCCTTTTGTAGAAAAAGTATGGAACCGGGCGGCAACGATTGCAAAAAATAGTTATTCAATTGTTGTACACGGAAAGCCGCAACATGAGGAAACACGGGCCACTTTCAGCCATAGCGCTGCGAATACGCCAACGGTTGTTGTAAAAGACATGAATGAAACTATTGAGTTGGCAAAATATATTAAAGGTGAAAAGCCGTTGAAAGATTTCTATGGTGAGTTTGCCGGGCAGTTTTCCGAAGGCTTTAATGTTGAAAAAGATTTAGCGAGGATTGGTGTGGTGAATCAAACAACCATGCTTGCCAGTGATACGCAGGCCATAGCCGATTATCTTAAAAATGTGATGATCGAAAAATACAGTCTCTCCGAAAAAAATATCAGTGAACGTTTTGCTGATACCCGCGATACCTTGTGTTATGCCACTTACGAAAATCAAAGTGCAGTGTATGGATTGCTGGAGACAAAAGCAGACCTCGCAATTGTAGTAGGAGGATATAACAGTTCAAACACGTCACATCTCGTGGAACTTTGTGAAGAGAGACTGAACACTTATTTTATCCGTTCGGAAGAAGATATCATCTCTTCAAAAGAAATACGGCATTATAATCTTCATAAAAAAACTGAAGTAACCACACTCTCGTTTCTCCCTGAAAAAAAACATGTAAAGGTACTGGTAACAAGTGGCGCAAGTTGCCCAGATGCTTTAGTGGAAGATGTGATTTATAAAATCCTATCGTTTTATAAAAACACCAGGCCTGTTGAGGAAGTTTTGGAAGAATTTAGTTGAATAATTCCAGCGTAAATTTACACTTGCTGCATCCTTTTCTTCACAAGCTTTAATGCAAAATCAAGCTGCTCCTTTTCAGTAAGATGAGTGTTGTCAAGTTCAACGGCATCAGCGGCTTTGCGAAGCGGGCTTACTTCCCGGTGAGAATCGATATAGTCCCTCATGGCGATATTGTTCTTAACTTCTTCTAAGGTAACATTTGGATTTTTCTCAAACATTTCTGCAAAACGACGCTCCACTCTCACTGCTTCATCTGCGACCATAAATATTTTAATTTCCGCGTTAGGAAAAACGGTGGTACCAATATCTCTGCCATCCATTACAATCCCTTTATCAATTCCGGTTTTCTGTTGCACTGCAACTGCGAACGCTCTTACATCCTTTAGCGCAGCAATTTCACTCACCTTTTCTGCAATTACAAGATCACGTATTATATATTCTACATTCTCCCCATTCAAAAATATTTCAGACCGGCCGGCTTGAGTATTGTAAATAAATTCCAGGTTTATATTACTTAAAGCATTCTTTATTTCTTTTTCGCTTGACCGATTGATATTATTTCGCAAAAAGTAAAGTGTAATTGCACGATACATGGCGCCACTATCGATATACAGGTAACCTAATTTTTTGGCCAACTGCTTCGCTAATGTGCTTTTGCCGCAAGACGACCACCCATCAATCGTAATAATTATTCTTTCTTCCATACCCACAAAAATGGTTTAAAAATTAAGAAGAAAAAAATTAGAATGGCAAAAAAAATGCCATCATTACGATGGCACTTTTAAGATTTTTTATTAAAATTTTACGCTTCAGACTTCTCTTCTTTCTTCACGCCTCCCTTAACTTCAAATGTAATTTTTGAATTTTCTTTATCAAGATCGGCTATTAGTACGTCGCCATTCTTAATGGTAAGGTTAAGTATCTCTTCTGCCAGCGGATCTTCAAGATATTTCTGGATCGCCCTGTGCAAAGGCCTCGCGCCAAAATTAGAATCGAATCCTTTCTCAGAAATGAACGTTTTTGCTTCAGGAGTAAGTTCCAAAGCCAGGCCAAGATTGTGCAGCCTTTTTGTAACACCCTTCATCAGTATATCAATAATTGAGAAGATATCTTCCTGCGTTAAATTATTAAAGATCACTACATCATCAATCCTGTTTAAAAATTCAGGGCTAAAAGTACGTTTCAACGCTTTTTCAATTACCGCTTTGGTATTCTCTTCTGCATTCAATTGCCTTGATGCGGTACTGAAGCCCACACCATCGCCAAAATCTTTTAATTGCCTTGCGCCTATATTTGATGTCATAATGATCATGGTATTCTTGAAGTCTATTTTTCTTCCAAGACCATCAGTGAGCTGACCATCATCTAAAACCTGCAATAAAATATTGTAAATATCAGGATGTGCTTTTTCTATTTCATCTAAAAGAATTACTGAATACGGTTTGCGTCTAACCTTTTCTGTTAGCTGGCCACCTTCTTCGTATCCTACATAGCCCGGAGGCGCACCAATTAATCTTGATACTGTAAATTTTTCCATGTATTCACTCATGTCAATCCTGATCAACGCATCATCACTATCAAACATGTACCTTGCCAATGCTCTTGCCAACTCGGTTTTACCTACGCCGGTCGGGCCAAGGAATATAAATGTTCCGATAGGTTTTTTAGGATCTTTCAACCCTACCCTGTTTCGCTGAATTGCCTTTACTACTTTTTGGATAGCATCGTCCTGCCCAACCACAGCACCCGTAAGATCTTCGGCCATTCTACGAAGCTTTTCAGTCTCTGCCTGTACCATTCTCTTCACGGGAATTCCAGTCATCATACTTACTACTTCTGCTATTGCCTCTTCATCTATTGGGTAACGCCTGTTTTTGCTTTCTTCTTCCCAATCAGCTTTTGCTTTCTCAAGATCTTCCTGCAATCTTTTTTCAGTATCCCGCAATGATGCTGCTTCTTCAAAGCGCTGGCTTTTTACAACCTTATTTTTTTCGTGTTTAATATCATCAATCTTTTTTTCCAGCTCTACCACTTCCTGGGGAACATTTATGTTTTTAAGATGCACCCTTGCTCCTACTTCATCAAGAACGTCGATAGCTTTATCAGGAAGTAACCTGTCGGTCATGTAACGATCACTCAATTTTACGCAAGCATCAATTGCTTCAGAGTTATAAGTTACATTATGGTAATCCTCGTATTTACTTTTTATGTTAGTAAGGATTTCTATTGTTTCTTCCACACTCGGTTGCTCAACCATCACCTTCTGAAAGCGGCGATCAAGGGCTCCGTCTTTTTCAATATACATCCTGTACTCATCTAAAGTACTTGCACCGATACATTGTAGCTCACCGCGTGCAAGCGCGGGTTTAAATATATTGGAGGCATCAAGTGATCCGCTTGCCCCGCCTGCTCCTACAATTGTATGAATTTCATCAATGAATAAGATAACGTCGCGGTTTTTCTCAAGCTCGTTCATAATCGCTTTCATTCTTTCTTCAAACTGTCCACGATATTTTGTACCTGCAACCAACGCTGCAAGATCAAGAGACACTACTCTTTTATCAAACAAAACCCTGCTCACCTTCCTTTGAATAATGCGCAATGCCAGTCCCTCGACGATAGCTGTTTTACCAACACCCGGTTCACCAATTAAAATCGGGTTATTCTTTTTACGACGGCTTAATATTTGTGAAACCCGTTCTATTTCTGTCTCACGGCCTACTATGGGATCCAGTGTACCTAACTCCGCAAGCCTTGTAATATCTCTACCGAAATTGTCCAGAACAGGAGTCTTTGATTTGGCTTGTGCAGCAGATCCTTTAGAGGTACGCTGTTGAGAATAGGATTTTCTTTCCTCGTCAAATTCCTCACCTTCATCATCCTGGAATTCGGCTTTGGGATCTGTTTTTACATATCCCAATTCATTTTTAAACATGTCATAGTCCACATCAAACTGGTTGAGGATTTGCGTGGCAATGTTTTCTTTATTTTTCAAAATCGAAAGCATCAAGTGCTCACTCTCTACCAGAGGACTTTTATTGGCTTTTGCCTCAAGAACCGTAATGCGTATAACCTTCTCCGCCTGTTTTGTGAGAGGTAAGGAATTAATGTTTGCAATATTTTTTCCGGTTTTATCTTTTACGGCAAGCTCAATCTCTTTTCGCAGTTCGTATAAGTCAACATTGAAAGCTTTCAATATTTTTATAGCAGTATTTTCACCATCTCTTATAAGACCCAGTACAAGATGTTCTGTTCCTATAAAATCATTACCCAAACGCAAAGCTTCCTCCCTGCTATAGGAGATAATTTCTTTTACCTGGGCTGAAAAATTGTTGTCCATATGATTCAATTTAATACTATACAATAATAACGAATAAATTCTACTATTAGTTGCTAAAACAAATTCACAGCGTGTTGAAAACCGTACAAAAAAAGGTTAAATTAAAATATAAATTTCTGCGAAAATCTAAGAGATCAAATTAACTGTCACTGGCCCTTTAAATTATTGGCCTTGCTTTTTCTATACCTTTGAAGAGAATTTTTTCAATTTGAAAACTAATAATTACGATGAAAGTCAAAATTGATACCAAAGAAAAATTTCACGTCATAACTATTGAAGAACCTGATTTGCCTGCTAATATGACAGAGGAATTAGAAAAATTGTTGCTTTCATTCGTTGATAAAATTCCCGGAAATCTAATTATTAATTTTAAAAATGTTCAACAAATCAATGAGCTTGCTGCAAATGCATTAGCAACGATACAACAAACATTTTACGATTCAAATTGTTCGCTCGTCTTTTGCAACTTGCAGCCTAAAGTGGAAACGTTCTTAGATGAAAAAGAATTGTTGGAGATTATGAATATTACTCCCACCGAAAGTGAGGCCTGGGATATTGTTCAAATGGAGGAGATCGAAAGGGAGTTGTTTTGATTGGGATTTGGCTGGATATACTTGATACCGGATACTTGATATCATAACCCTTCATTTTTTATGCTTTGCTTGCCGTAACAATTTTAGGAAATAATTCCGCTGTGCCCGCCCATAATCGCCATCCGACATCGCAAGTGGTTCAGACCCTGGATCATAAATTCCTGGTGGATTGTGGCGAAGGAACTCAAATGCAATTGTCGGCGTACAAAATAAAGGCGGCCAGGATCAATCATATTTTTATTTCTCATCTCCATGGCGATCATTATTTTGGACTTGTAGGGTTGCTGACCACAATGGGGCTCAATAGTCGCAAGAATGAACTCAATATCTATTCCCCAAAAGAGCTGAAAGAAATAATTGAACTGCAGTTTAAAGTGGGGGATGCACATTTGCCCTATACCATACATTTTCATGCGTTGGAAAACGAGGGGGTTATTTTTGGAGATAAGAAAATTGAGGTTGAATGCTTCAAAGTAATGCATCGGATTGAATGCTGGGGGTTTCTTTTCAGGGAGAAAAAGAATAACAGAAAAATCGATCCTGACAAGGTTGCAAAATATAATATCTCCTCGTCTTTTTATGAAAGTTTACAAGAAGGACTTGACTATGTTTCCGCGTCAAATGAAATAATAAAAAATGAGGTACTTACCAAGCCCGGGTCGCATGCGAGTTCTTACGCATACTGCGCGGACACCGCATATTTTGAACAGATCGTTGACAAAATCATGGATGTTGATTTGTTGTATCATGAATCTACATACCTCCACGCACTCGAAGAAAAGGCATCCTCGAGGCTACACTCTACTTCAAAGCAAGCTGCCACTGTAGCAAAAAAAGCTAATGTAAAAAAATTGCTTCTCGGCCATTTCTCATCAATGTACGATCACCTTGACGAGTTCGGAACCGAGGCCTGCGAAATTTTTGAGAATACAGAATGTGCCATTGAAGGGGTTTGCTATTTGGCATAACTGTTCGTGTAGTTGTCAATCTTTTGCCTTCAAAAATCACTTTTTCAAAACTACCCATTCGTAAAAGTGAGGAAAATGATTCCTCCAGGCTGCCTCATTATGTTGAGCTTCCGGATCAATTACTTCTTTGATCTTTGACGTTGAATATTGCCTGGTTTCATTTGCGATACGCTCCATATTTGACAGCATTGAGTTACCCTCTTTGCCCCCGGCATAAAACAAAATACGCGAACTCAAAGCGGCCGCATGGCTGCGCACCATACTATCGATGCCAGCCGCCGTCCAGAAAGAGGGCGAAAAAACTCCTGCTCCTCCAAAAACCTTTGGGTATTTTAAAATTGCGTAAAACGAAATAAGCCCTCCCATGGAGCTTCCCGCTATGAAGGTGTTTTGTTTATTTTTTAATGTTCGATAGTTACGATCGATGTAAGGCTTTAAATTTTTTACCATGAAATCAACATATTTATCTCCCTCACCCTCACCGAATTGCTGAGAAGTATATGGATTGTACTCAACCATTCTTTTCACCTGTCCATTATCTATTCCAACAATAATTGCGGCCTTCTTACCTTGGGAGTAAATGGAATCAAGATATTCGTCGATGCCCCATTCACCTGCAAATGAAGTTGCCTCGTCAAAAAGATTTTGACCATCGTGCATATAAATAACAGGGTACTTTTCTTTTGATGACTCATAGCCGGGAGGCAAATAAAGCCAGATGCGCCTGCTACGATGCAACTGGGGCATGTAGAAAGCAGTGTCAATTATGCTCACATTCGAAGAAACCGTATGCTTTTTTTTCGGGAAAACGTCTTGTGTAAAATCATCTGCCCAGCCTGCTATTTCAACTTCGGCGGAAGTGTCTTCACTCACAACCAAAGTTCGGTTGAGAAGATTTTTACCATCAGCATTTGTCTCAACTTCCGCCCAGGAACCGCGGGTAAACTTATATTCGTAATTACCTGCTTGCAGCAAGAGGGTAATTGTGGCGGATCCGTCGCTGTCCGCGTGGAATGAATATTGCTCATTGCCAGGATCCCATCCATTAAAATTTCCTGTTATAAAAAAGGTATCGGCAGTATGAGAGGCGGAAATATGCTTTAAAGAAAAGATTACAGAAAACTGAGCATTTGTGATATTTATCATAAAGAGAAAAAAGCAACATAAAATTTGCTTCCGAAAGCCCGCCATTAGAAAACATTTTACTTAAATAATTTTGCGACAGCTTCCTTTATTTTTTCATGAAAATGAGGGCCAAGCTTTACCAATGGGAGGCGTAGTGAATTTTCGATCATTCCTAATTCTGACAAGTATGCTTTAACACCGGCCGGATTATTTTCAATTGTGAGCAACTCATTTGCTTCAAATAATTTATAATGCAATGCCTGCGCTGCGCTAAAATTTCCTTCGAGAGCATAATTTACCATTGCGGAAAAATCCTTAGGGCAATAATTTGCCGCGACGCTTATTACGCCATCCATTCCGCATGCAATGAGAGGCAGTGTAATCTGGTCATCGCCGCTCACAACCATGAAATCCTTTGGCCTGCTTTTTAAGATGTGCATACATTGAATAATGTTACCACTTGCTTCCTTAATTCCTCCTATATTTTCGCACTCATTTGCAAGGCGCAATGTAGTTTCTGCACTTATGTTACTTGATGTTCTGGCAGGAACATTGTATAAAATAACCGGCTTGGGAGATGCTTCCGAAAAAGCCTTATAATGCTGAAATATTCCCTCCTGTGATGGCTTGTTGTAGTATGGACTTGCTGTTAGAACAGCAGCGGCCTCTTGAAGAGGAAATGAACCGAGACTTTTGATCATTTCTGCAGTATTGTTACCACCAATACCCACCACTACCGGTAACTTTCCCGCCGCCTCTTTTATAGTAAAATTTATTATATCAATTTTTTCCTCTGTGCTTATAGTAGAAGCCTCACCGGTTGTACCTAATGAAACAATATAATCAACCCCATCTTTAATTACATAATCAATAACTTTTTTTAATCCCTCGTAATCTACATCAAAGTTTTTTTTGAATGGGGTTATCAGCGCAACCCCGGTACCTTTTAAAAAGTTCTTTAAAGACATGTAAGTTGAATTGGTTTGTTGATCTGCTATTTGTTTATTTACTGCCGCCCTGGTGAACGCCGTTCCGACGTGTTCTATTTACTAATTTTTCAAATTGATACTTTGTCAATTTAATTCTTCATCCCAGAATCCCATCTTACCGAATTTTTCAATTCTTTGTTTTATTCTGTCTTCGGGCAGGATTTTTTTCAAGTCCGCAATAATAGGTTTTATATAAGCTTTCAGATTGGCTGCTGCCTCATCATAATTCCAGTGAGCTCCTCCAAGCGGTTCAGGAATAATGCCATCAACCAAGCCAAATTTGAACATGTCTTCGGAGGTAAGATGCAATTGTTCCGCTGCAATTTCCTTTTGTGCCCAGCTACGCCAAAGAATAGTGCTGCAATTTTCAGGCGATATTACGCTATACCAGGAGTTTTCCATCATCAATACTTTATCGCCAACCCCAATCCCTAAAGCACCTCCGCTTGCTCCTTCACCAATTATTACACACACAACCGGAACTTTAAGGCGAATCATTTCGTAAATATTTCGTGCTATCGCTTCTCCCTGGCCGCGCTCTTCTGCTTCAAGGCCCGGGAAAGCGCCCGGCGTATCAATCAAAGTTATTATTGGCTTTTCAAATTTTTCCGCCAGCCTCATCAGGCGCAAAGCTTTCCGATAACCTTCCGGGTTAGCCATTCCAAAATTACGCATCTGGCGCATCTTTGTATTGGTACCTTTTTGTTGGCCAATCACCATTACGGTTTCTCCATCGAGTTGTGCAAAACCGCCCACCATAGCCTTATCATCTTTCACGTTCCTGTCTCCGTGGAGTTCAAGGAAATTAGTGAACATCTTTAATATATATTCAAGGGTATATGGCCTGTCAGGATGCCGGCTCAATTGAACTTTCTGCCAGGGAGTAAGATGCTCTGTAATTTCTTTTCTCTTTAACAGAATGGATTCTTCCAGTTGATTAATAATCGAATCATAATCAACTTTTGAGTTTTTTGAAGCCAGTTTTTTATTCTCTTCAATCTGTTCGTATAATTCCTTTATCGGTTGTTCAAACTCAAGAAATTGCCTCATATATTATTTTTTGGGCCCAATGTTATGTTGTCAAAAATTAAACCTACAAAAAGAAATTATCTTTTCGGGCGATGAAGTTACGATGTCAAAATTAAAAACAAATATGCAGGTGTTTTAGCGGCGTGGTTTTGCTTTAATTTCTTTTTTAATTCCCTGTAAAAAGGATGTGATTCAGATTAATGTCAAATTAAAATCCCTTTAATGTTCAGGTAAATTGAAATTTAATTATCTTGCGCTCCCGAATTACAAAAGGATCGGTAGTTCAGTTGGTTAGAATGCCGCCCTGTCACGGCGGAGGTCGCGGGTTCGAGTCCCGTCCGGTCCGCAAGTTTTGCACTAAAGCCCGCTCTGGAAGCGGGTTTTGCTTTTTTTATTCTATTTTTTATTCTATAAAAAAGCAATACTGGCCTAAATCTTACCTAAGTTAACCTTACTTTATTCTGCTTGACAGATTGACTTTATAAAGGTACATATTTGTCCTCTTTTCGAAAATGAGCTAAACATCTTTTTTATATAGAAACGAGTTGGTAAATTTTTTCGCTTTTATTTTTATGGTACCTACATCAAACGCATGGTGTTGCTCCATGAAAAATATATTTAAGACATTATAGTTAGATACAAACTAATAGGCATCGAGGCAATAGCTCTTTTATTATACTAATGATTTACTTCAGTAAATCAAAAACACGAAGAGTCACCACATATTTATTGAAACCATGAAATGTCGTGGTTGGTATAAAGGCTATAAAATCATAACTGCTTGTTTTTTAATATAAAATATTTCAGGCACATGATTGGGATAGCTTCCTGCAAATCTTTGAACATAAATCAACAGAAACCTTTGCAACAACAAACGCCCGATAACTTAATAAAATCGTTTTACGATAAAAATCACTTTTGTATAGACATCCCGTGAACATTGTTAATAAACATAAATACTTTCATTATGGAACAATCAGCTAAACCTGCAAAAGCAGAAAACGATTCCCGCATTTTTACACAGGTGAGAGATTTCCTTAAAACATTTAATTCGGGAGGTGGAAAGCCTATGGAGCAACTCACTCCTTCGGACGCCCGGGCAGTATTAGTGAATGAACAAAATTCCGTAGACGTGGATTATTCGGGTATTGAAGAATCTGAAAAGACAATAATCCAGGATGGTGAAACAGTAACTATTCACGTTACAAAGCCTTTGGGCAGTAAGCCTGGAGCGCCGGTCTTCATCTTTGTGCATGGCGGAGGATGGGTACTGGGGGATTATCCAACACACAGAAGATTGGTAAGGGATTTAGTAGTGGGAAGTGGAGCAGTCGCAGTTTTTCCGGACTATACACTTTCGCCCGAAGCCAAATATCCAACAGCGGTTAATCAAATTTATGCCGCGGCAAAATGGGTAGCCGATCGAGGTAATGATATAGGAGTGAATGGAAAAAATCTTGCAATAGTCGGTAACAGCGCCGGAGGCAATATGACAGCGGCAGTGGCATTGATGGCAAAAGAAAAGAGGGGCCCGGAATTAAAACTCCAGGTAATGTTGTGGCCGGTGACAGATGCGAATTTCGAAACCGGAACTTACAAAGAGTCAGGCGAAGGAAGCACTCTTACCAGGAGTATGATGACCTGGTTTTGGGATAATTACCTGCCTGATGTACAAAAGCGCAAAGAGATTTATGCATCTCCCTTGCAGGCTACTTTAGATCAACTGAAAGGACTACCACCGGCGTTGATTCAGACTGCTGAAAATGACGTGCTTCGTGATCAGGGAGAAGCCTATGCCCGCAAATTAGACGAAGCCGGGGTACCTGTAACCTTGACGAGATATGGAGGCTTGATTCATGATTATGGCTTGTTAAATCCGATAGCCAGTGTCCCCGCAGTAAAAACGGCGCTCCTGCAGGCAGCAGCCAGTATCCGTAAGGCTTTAACAGAATAAGCTAGCTACCCAGAACCATTTTAGTAAACAGAATGATGCCAAGGGAATGAAAGGCCAACCACCTGGCGGATCAATCGTGAAGGAAAATGAATAAGCCTTTACGATTGCTTTTATCAACCATATTTTTATCAGCAAAAATTATTTTTTTTGATATCGAGCAACTTGCTCCAATAGGGGCATACACTCTTTTGAAGTATAATAATCCCGCGATTGGAATAGGTAAGGAAAAATGGATTTACACGCTCAGATGAAAAACGGGGATTAAGTAAAAAGTGCCTGTTACCTGAGCTATAGCCAAAACACGAATAGTCACAACATTTTTTGCAAAACCTTGAAATATCGTGGTTGGCACAAGCAACAAAAAACATAACTCATTGTTTTTTAGCGCCCATCTTTTCAGGCACAACGTTGGAATGACTTTGACTAAAATATGTAATCATGAAAGCAACGGAAGACTTTATAACGACAAATTCAGAAAAAAGTATCGAAGGTAATCTGCCATTTGAAATTCACTCTCTGCAATGGTTATATGAAAATAAAGATGGCTTTTTTAATAAGCCACAAAGCAATAACAATTTTGAGATTACCTGGATAACCAAAGGAACTGGAATTCATTATATCGATTTTCAAAAAACGCCTGTTGAAGATAATTGCCTGTTTTTCGTAAAACCCCGGCAGGTTCACCAACTCGACCTGACAGGTGAATTTGAAGGTTATGTAATTTCATTCTCTGAATGCTTTCTTTCTTTAGAAGACCAGGAATCTAATTCCAGTTATCACACAAGCCTCTTTAAATTATTCGCGATAGCAAGAGGCATTCCCGTTCAGAACGATTTCGTCGATATGAAAAATATCGCCGAAAGAATGATAAAAGAATATGATGGTCATAATTTGTTCAGGGCCGAAATATTGAGAAGATATTTTAAAATTTTGCTGATCTATATAACAAGACAGCAGGAAAGAAAATTTGAAACGGTAAAGCCCACAAGAAATATGGAAATTGTTCAACAGTTTATAGGGCTACTCGAAAACAATTATAAGGAACTAAAAATGGTCGCCGATTATGCTTCGATGTTATCAGTAACACCCAACTACCTGAATGAAATTATCAAGAAGACAACCGGGTTTTCAGCGGGTCATCATATCAGGCAACGCATTGTACTGGAAGCAAAGCGGCAAGCTACTTATTCGGGTAATTGCATGAAGGAGATTGCCTATTTCCTGGGGTTCTGTGACATCGCGCATTTCAGCAAGTTTTTTAAAAATACAACCGGTATGAACTTTTCTGATTTTAAAAAGGAAAGACTTTTGCTTCGGACGGCCGCATCTTTCTCAAATTGAGAACCGGGGTGAGGAATCAGCGATATTATTTACAAGAAAAGCGATTATAAGCCCATTGAAGTTTTAACTGTGTCTAACGAATTTTGAATCTAATATTTTTTATCATGTTTTTTAATACAAGAATAAAATGGACCATAGACGCGGGGAATAGCGAAATCTCTTTCGGGATAAAATATGTGGTGCTCAGTGGTATGAATGATATAATTGGCAAGACAAACAGCGGACCATGCATCGATGAATTTAATACCGCCATGCTTTTTTCAAATGAATTTCCCGAGAAATTGTATAACGGGAGCAATACACGAAGAGAGCCCTATGTAACAGTGGAAGAATGGCCTGTAACTGTAAATTATAATCTGGTGATTTTTGAAGATAAAAATCCCAAACAGTTCTGGAAGAGAGAAACCTTCAGCGGCTTGCTGATATTTAAAAACACAGGTAAGAACAGATTAATAACATTACGATATATTTCAAACACATTCGATAATTGTGGCCGGGCTGCTGCAACCTATTCTGTAAAGGGAAAATTAAACAAAAATGATTTTGAGCTGGACTTAAGTAACATTGAAAACGAGGGAAAGATCGTCCTTGACTCAGAATTGTTATTTGAGGGGACCGTACGATTGGTACAGGAACTATAAAGGAAGAGTTATTTGGTTGGTATTTCATAAATCATAGATGATGTAGCGCCCGGCGCAATTATTAGCAGAAGTTGAAAGCACAGATTCCAAAAACGAAGCCCGGGGCAAGCATTTAAAATCACCGGATTTTTTTGATTCAGCCAGGCAGCTCACACACTTACCGGGTGAAGTTTGGACCTGTCTATTCGTTATTTTCCTTCCTGATGCCCAGCTTTTTCATTTTAGACTTAAGTGTGGACGGCGGGATATTTAAAACTTCAGCAGCTCCACCGCTGCCCCATATTCGGCCGCCGCATTTTTTTAGAACCGAAATTATATAATCCCGTTCATTTTCATGGATGGTCTTCGCGTGGCCATCCAGCGCACCCCGGGAATCACCTTTTTTTTGTACTACCGGTAGTGAGAGCTCATCGATGATCGCTCCTTTCGAAAGCAATACAGCCCTTTCTATTAAATTCTCTAATTCACGGGTATTTCCAGGCCAGAGATAAGTGGCCATGTTTTTTAATACTTTATCCGAGAACCCAATTATCTTTTTTCCGGCTTTTTGGTTATAATAATTTAGAAAATGATAAGCGAGTACAGGGATATCTTCAATTCGCTCACGTAGTGGAGGTAGTTCAATAGGGAATACATTAAGGCGATAAAATAAATCAGGGCGGAAACGACCCTCTCCAACTTCCTTTTCCAAATTTCTATTTGTGGCAGCTATAACACGAACATCGATTTTAAATGGTGATCTGCCGCCAATTGGTTCAATTTCTCTTTCCTGGAGCACACGTAGGAGCTTTACCTGGTAGCCCACCTTTGTAAGCATCATACGAAGATAATCGGCTTCTACAAACTGATCTTCTACAATCAGTATTTTCTCTTTCATATCGGGTTAATTGTTTCAGTTTTCACTTGCGTGATTTCAATAACGGTGTCCGGGTTATAAGCAAAGCTGATATCAATCCGGGTCCCTCTTTCTTTTACCAGGGTAAATTGCGCCCCGATCTCCGCACTTAGTCCCCGCATCAGGTTCATTCCCATGGAATCTGACCGGGCCACATTGAATCCCTCAGGCAGGCCGGCTCCATCGTCTTTAACGGTTAATAAAAAATTATTTGCTGAGGTATTTTTTAATGAAATACTGATAATTCCTTTCTGCCCGCCCGGAAAGGCATACTTGAACGAATTGGTAATTGCTTCGTTCATGATAAGTCCAAGGGGAATACAATGGGCCAGGTCCAATTCCACAGACTCAATGTTTAGGTTAAATCGGATACGGTTACCAGCGTCGAAGCTGTCAGCCAGGGAATCAACCAACTCATGTATGTAATCTGTCATCCTGATGGCAGAGAGGGTATTGGACTGATATAGTCTTTGATGAATCAACGACATGGCTTGTATCCGGCGCTGGCTGTCGGTGATAGCTTTTACCGCTGCATCATCTTTTAAGTATCCTGATTGGGTGCCAAGTAAACCCACAACCGTTTGCAGATTGTTTTTAACGCGGTGATGGATCTCCTTTACCAACCACTCTTTTTCATTTACCAAATGACGCAGAGAAATGTTTTGCTTCCCAATTTCTTTTTGCTGAATTTTCAGCTTTTTGTTTGTTCGTTGTTTGAGCCTGGTATTGCGTACAAGCAGAACCACAATGACCAGCAACAGTCCGGTACCCCCCATAATCCAGTTACGTTCCCTATTGCCCGCATCTAATTTGCTTTGCTGTAACTTACTTTCCTTTTCAAGCAGCTTGATATCCTTTTCTTTTTTTTCAGTTTCATATTCAACCTCTACCTCTTGTAATTGTCTTGTTTTCGCTACATTAAAAATAGAATCATTTAACTGACGATACTGGTTCAAATGCCTGATTGCTGAAACATAATTGCCAAGGGATGAATCAGTCTTAAAAAGCATCAATTGAATATCTTTGATAGTATTGGCAGAATTATTAAGAAGGGCTTCATTAAAGGCAATCTTAAAGTAGTCTTCAGCTTTTGTAAATTGTTTTTTATCGAAGTAATACTGGCCAATATCATATGCAACATCTCTTCTTAATTTCGTTGTTTTTTCCGAGGGATTTTTCCAGGGTGATCATTTCCCGGGTATACCTCTCTGCCTGTCCATAATTTTGGACAACGTTGTAATAGTAAGCAAATGTTCTCGCTAAGCTCGCTTTTCCATAAGGATCAACAGGGGGATATTTTTTTGAAAAATCAAATAAAAAAGTGCGTGCTTCCTCCTCTTTATTTTCTTTTATAAGATCGCGGACAAAAACTCCGGCTTCCCTGATGAAATAAAAGTCAATAGGGACAGGATGTAGTTTGAAAAACATCCTGTAATATTCAATACTCTTATCCGTTTGCCCGAGTTCATGATACAAATTAGCCACCTGGCCATAGTAATTTAATGCTTCAGCCGTGTCAATGGGTTTTGGCATACTCTTGATTACGAGCAGTGCATAATAAAGGGCCTTATTATAATTTCCTTTAAGATGGTTAGTTACGGAAAGCAGATTGTAGATTTGGTAGAGTTCGTGAAAACCAATTGCCTTGTATTCGGCCACGACATCTAATAATTCGTTTTCGGCAAGATCGAGTTTTCCCTGTTTCATATGGGTGTCCGCAATTTGTCTTTGTTCATCTATCTCTTTCTCTTTGTTATTTACCTGGTGGTAAAGGGACCTCATTTTTTCAAAACAATTTATTCTCGTCAATCCGACCGTATCCAATACCTTAATACTCCAGGCAAGATCTTTCCATTCTCCGATCTGCCTGTCAATAGGTCCTGAATTTTCAATAAAGGTTTGTGTTTTATTGAAATAATCATTAGCCTGTCTTATTTTGCCTGCTTTGTAATAGCATTTTCCCAAATAACAAAAAATTTCAGGTTGGTATCCTGTGAAATGAATTTCATCACTTAGTTTTTCGGCCTGGTTTATAAAAAGTAATGCGCTATCAAGGCTGCTCCCGGTGTCATCCTTTTCTAAATAATAAAGTCGGGACAACAACAGCAAAATAAACAGCCTGTTGCTATCAGGGCTACTTGTCTCCAAAGCTGCAATTAGTTTAGACGGAGATTCGTTCGAGAGCGATTGAGCATTCGAAGTTATTACTACGAAAAAGAAGCCACATATGAAAATTAACTTAGTCATACGTTTGACAAATACATTATAAAATCGCTACACTATATCGAAAGTGTAATTTGAAAGCGATTATTTCGACACCCTGGTTCAAAACAATTTAGCAATACAGACCTCGCCGGACAGCATCATTGCCTATGAAAAGCCTCCCGGAAATCCTTCTATTTTTTACGTGTTATCCACTAAGGGACCCAATTTTTACGTGTAATGATTTGAAAAGTAGTTCGCCCATTTGCCATAATTATGAGACCGGATACCAATTATAAAGATCAATCATTTCATGCGACGTCGAAGAACAGGCTTGCTTCAATCAAGAGTCAACTTCAACCCTGGCCACCGTTTCATTTCGCGGTGAATTTGCCGAGACCGCGACATTTCACGAAGATAATCCAATAATGAAAATATTAACCTGCTGATTGACAACAATTTATTGAAATGGCACTTTATGTGATCCCATGGTTATCACAAAAGGGAGCATGGCGAAGACATCAACGAAAACGGTCGTTTTTATAACCGGGGCTTTTTTGGGTAGTAATTGCTGGCAAGAATGGATGACTTATTTTGAAAGTAAAGGATACTCTTGCCTGGTGCCTGCGTGGCCGCACAAGGATGCTCCGCCTGAAGATTTGCGAAACAGGCATCCGGATGCTGCGATAGCGATCGAACAGGTTGGATTACCTGTTGGATTATTTCGAAATGATAATCCAAAAATTGCCGGAAAAACCCATTATGATTGGGCATTCCTTAGGAGGATTGATTGTACAGTTGCTATTACAGCGACAATGCGGAACGGCGGGAATTGCTATTCATTCATTTCCTCCGAAAGGTGTAACCAAATCAAACTTCTCATTTTTAAAAGCCGTATTGGCAGCCATGGGACTTGTTACATCGCCCCAAAAAACCTACATGATGTCTTTCAGGAAATGGAAACAGACCGTTGCTAACTCAATGACCTGTGAACAGCAAAAGGAATCGTTTTATAAGTATGCGATTCCGGAATCAAAACTGGTGATCAGGGATTCATTCAGATCGGTAGCAAAAATAAATTTCGAAAACCAGCATGCTCCCTTATTGTTTACTTCAGGCGGCCGCGACAGGATTGTTCCTGCTTCCGTAAATTATGGCAATTATAATAAATATAAATTGAGCAAATCAATTACCGATTACAAGGACTTTAAAAACCATAACCATTTAATTTTCGATAAGCCGTGGTTCAAAGAAGAAGCGGATTTTATCCTATACTGGCTGGAGGGAATACAAGGAACCTGATCCACGACGGGACATAACTCATAACGGGTTTAGTAGGTTGCAGGAATAATTCATTTTTCCGCTTATTGTATAAACGTGGCCGTGTCTTTATAGTTAATCAAACTAAGTCATTAAGAAAGAAATGCTGATTCTTAAATAGGAATTCATCCAGTTTTTTTGTTATAAAAATTGGGAAAGCCGTATTACCTTCTGTACCGGCAATTAAAATTCCTTTGATATTGTGGAAAAGTGAGTCTATGGCGTAAACCATCCTTTCGTAATGACTTCTTTTATCCGCCGGAAAGTAATGCATTTCCAATATCTCAAAATCCCTGGCATTTAAAAATAACTTGCTTTGCGGGCAAAACAGTTTGTTATCGTGCAGGCAAAAATCAAATTGAAATCCTTTTGCATTTAAACCAATTATTGCGTCGGTAATCTTTAAATACTTATGTAAAGCCATTGTTTGAAATTTAATTTTGAAAATTATATGATAACAGACGAACATTTAAGATTTACATAGAAGCAATGGATACAAAGTTTTTCTGGGATTTACTGCAAAAACGTTTTATGCAATTTTCGGAAAAATATAAAAGGGAAAGGATAGACTGATTAAGGTTTCTGTTGTGTAAATTCCCTGTTGCTTAACTTTTATCAGAAAATCAAGCCAACAAAATGAACTTCCTAAAGAATTGTGGTGACCAACCAAAAAACAAATGCGATAATAAGTACAACAAAACATGTGATTCAACAATTGAATCGTCTCTTTCACGCACCTACCTTCGGTTGGTGAAATCGGTCCTGCCATTTTTATTTTTGTTGTGAATTTTAATGCGGCCTTTTATTAAGTCAGGGTTTTTTCAAATAGAAACAAATTATGTTATGCATTGTTCGGTTTTACGCGGGACGCTATAACTTAAACTGATATGAAAACGCTTTTATTAACCACTCTTCTATTCTCTACATTACAGGGATTGAGAGCACAACACATAAAGAAAATGGAGAACGATCAACGCGACAAAATTGCGATTACCCAGGTACTTGAGAATTACTACTTCAAAGGAATCTACGAGGGTAACCTGGATCTTTTAAACATGGTCTATTATTCCGGCACACTGCTTTTTGGAGACGTGAAAGGCGAGCCCTATGCCAAGACGCTTGCCCAATATCTCGATGGCGTTAAAAACCGGCAAAGTCCAAAAGAATCGGGCAAGCCATTTAAAGGTGACATCATCTCCATCAATTTAATTAACTCTATTGCCATAGCCGAAGTAAAAGTTAAAATGTACGATTTCAACTATCAGCGAATTTTTGTCGTTCCATAAACTGGATGGCAAGTGGCTCATCGTAAATAAAATGATCAGCGATGTAAGCGAATAAATTCCAAAGCCATGTGGAATAACACAAAAGCAACGAAAATATTGGGTATTGATTACCCGATCATGCAGGGGCCTTTTGGCGGCAGTCTTTCATCGCCGGAACTGGTTGCTACTGTATCCAACGCCGGCGGGCTCGGTGGTTATGGAGCTTACACATTAAGCCCGCAAGAGATCATAGAAGTCGATAAAAAAATCAAAGCCTCCACTAACAAACCTTATAACATTAACTTATGGGTTTCGGATACTGATGCACCTAATGGTACTGTCACCGATCAGCAATACGAACAGGCTGTAAAAATCTTCAAGCCATATTTTGATGAAGCAGGTATTGCCTTGCCGGAGAAGCCGGCACCTTTTAAATCGAGGTTCGAAAACCAGGTCCAGGTAATATTGGATATCCGCCCTAAAGTTTTCAGCTTTATGTTTGGCGTGCCATCTCCTGGTATATTGGAGCAATGCCGTAAGCTTGGGATCAAAACTGTTGGCGCCGCTACAACACTGGATGAAGCTCTTGTAGTTGAAGCAGCCGGCGTGGATATGATTATCGCTTCAGGCTTTGAAGCGGGTGGCCATCGTCCATCATTTTTAGCTCCTGCCGAGCAATCGACAACAGGCACATTTGTACTGGTACAACTGCTTAAAGAAAAAGTGAAGACGCCCATCATTGCAGCGGGCGGTATTGCCAACGGACGCGGCATCGCGGCGGCACTCACGTTAGGCGCCGAGGCGGCGCAGATTGGTACCGCGTTTTTAGCCTGCGATGAATCCGGGTGCAATACCGGTACACCGGCAGATGTTGTTTTCTGATGCGGCCAGGTACACTACTTTATCACGCGTATTTACGGGTAGGCTTGGCCGTGGTATCACCAGCCGGCTGGCTAAAGATCTTTCAGGAAAGGAAAACCAATTTTTGCCTTTCCCGTTACAGACCGCATTTATGTCACCGCTAAGAAAAGCTTCCCTGGAGCAGGAGAAATGGGACATGATATTGTTCTGGGGTGGACAGATTGCACCGATACTTAAATACACTAAGGCATCAGCGTTGATGCAGTCGCTGATTGAGGAAGCATCGAAAATCATGGGCCCGTGAAAAACTCTTTCACATATTGTAATTGAAAACAAGACATTAATATTAAAAAACAAAAGTCATGGGCAATTCAAAAGTTTGGTATATCACAGGAGCATCACAGGGATTGGGCCTGGCTCTTGTAAAAAAACTATTGGAAGGTGGATATCGTGTCGCCGCTACTTCACGTAACGCAGACGTCGCTTCAAGAAGCAGTCGGCATGCAGGATGCAAAAAAATTCCTACCGATGTCCGTCGATTTGCATAATCACGACAGCATTGATGAATCAGTCCGGCGAACATTTGCTGCATTTGGTAGCATTGATGTCGTTGTTAATAATGCTGGTTACGGCATGGTTGGAACAGTGGAGGAAATTGCCAGAAGAGGATGCCAGGAATATTTTTGATATCAATGTTTTGGCTGCGATCAACGTTGTAAAAAGTGTTTTACCCATCATGAGGAGGCAGCGATCGGGTTACATCATTAATATTGGTTCGGTGGCCGGATTTGTGGGAGCACCTGGTTGGTCGGTTTACTCGGCGACCAAAGCAGCAATTGCGGCTTTCTCGGAAGTACTTGCTTTAGACGTTAAAGAATTCGGGATCAAGGTAACTGTAGCAGAACCATCCGGCTTTCGTACTGGTTTTCTTACAACAAATTCACTCGTTTACACCGAAACCATGATTGACGGATACCAGTTGGTTAAAGACACTTACAAGCGGTATTTAGCCGGCGATGGCAATCAGCCTGGCGACCCCGATAAAGCCTCAGAGATATTTATGACGCTCGCTGAAAGTCAGGAACCTCCCCTTCATCTGTATTTAGGACAGGACGCTTATAACCGCGTATCTGCAAAACTTACAGCCATGACCGCAGAATTAGAACATTGGAAACTTATAACGGTTTCAGCAGATTATAAACAATAAGTAATTGGTATTTTCTTAGTCATTTTTGCGTCTGTTGGAAGACGCGGAAGGTTGAGATAATAATTTTCTTACTGGCAAAATTTTAATGATACGAGAACTTTTACATACAGATTCCAATTACGTGTACCTGTTTCTTCGACTGGTGGCCGGAATAATTATCTTCCCTTACGGTATGCAAAAATTGTTTGGATGGTTTAATGATTTTGGTGGCGGTGTCGGCATCAGGGCATCGCTGACGGAGTTAAGAAAAAAGAAGGTGCCCAAAATATTTGCGTGGATGATTATTATCGGTCAATCATTTGGAAGTGTATTATTAATGTTAGGTTTTTTAGGAAGGATTGCTGCTGCCGGCAACTTCATAATTTTTACCGGTGCGTTCGTTAGTCATTTACGTGATGGCTGGGTAATGAACTGGACCGGCAGGAAACGGGGAGAAGGAGTTGAATATTTCTTTATGCTGCTTTCAATACTGTTAATAATTATTATAAAGGGAAGTGGCGCGGCGTCAATTGATATTTGGTTGATGCAAATAGCAAAATGAGGTATTGACTTCAATGAGTCGGTAATTACTTCCTGAAATTTTTCAATCGTAGCGCCAGGTCGGAATTTTGCATGCCCGATTTATCTATAAGTTTAAAATAATATTCCAATGAAGAGTGATTTAATTTACATCGTGCTGGCATTAACTACCGGTGCACTAATTCCTATCCAGGCATCCACCAATGCAACATTTAGTAAAAGCATTGGAGACCCGCTAATAACAGGCTTAATGGTTTTCATAATCGGATTGGTCGGGATGTTTATTTTTGTTCTATTGTTAAGAACGCCATTCCCCGTGCGCCAGCAATTAGTCTCCGCTCCGGTGTATAGTTATCTCGGCGGAGTAGTTGTCGCCGTCTACGTCGTTATGATAACGATCTTAGTACCCCGAATAGGCGTTGGAACTTCCATCGGCCTAATAGTAACCGGGCAAATTATTTGTGCTGTTGTTATAGACCACTTCGGTTTCTTTGGTGTAGATGTACGTTCTGTTAGCACAACACGAATCGTAGGAGTACTTCTAATGATAGCAGGTGTTTATTTGGTAATGAAAAAATAAAATTCTAAGTCTTATCAAAATAAAATTGCGATGCTTTGCTTATTGAGATTTGCAAGCCAATTTAAGATATGGCAAAGTTGTATTTAAATAAGAGCGACTATTGCATCTATCCCTTGTCTTCTTCCAGGTCATCATGATCATCACCGCCAAGACTGTAGTAATTATTTTCTTCATCTTCCTCCCCTATGGCTTCATCGGCGTCATCTAATTCCGCACCCGGTACATCAAGATCATCTCCCGGGTTTTCATCACTGTTAGCCACATTCCTTTTTTGGGGATAGTCTTCATCCTCAAGGGATATCTCTTCATCCCGGCTATAAATGTCATCTTTCTCGTTGTAAACAGGTAAGGGAAATTTTTTGTCTTCCTCAGAACGTTCAAGATCTTTTTTGGACTTCTTATTCATATCGTTTTATTTTTCTGGTGTTCAAAGTTAGCCCAAAGATTCATCCTTCGTTATGTAATGACGGCTTTATTTTAACTGGAATATCCATCGACCTCAATGATAGCATCTGCAAAAGCCCCGGGCGCTTCCTGGGGCAAATTGTGTCCCACCCCTCCATTAATAACCTTGTGCGCATATTTACCTGAAAATTTTTTTGCATAGGTACTGCTGTCCGGATGCGGCGCCCCATTGGCATCGCCTTCAAGCGTAATGGATGGTACAGTAATCACTGGTGCTTCGGCCAACCTCTTTTCCAAATCGTCATATTTTGCCTCACCCTCCACCAAACCAAGGCGCCAGCGATAATTATGAATTACGATAGCGACATGGTCCGGATTATCAAGGGATCGTGCACTGCGATTGAAAGTATCATCATCGAAATTCCACTTCGGTGAAGCAAGCTGCCAAATGAGCTTTGCAAAGTCATAGCGGTATTTGTCATAGCCAGAATCGGCCGCGTTCGCTTGCGAAATAATATTGGTACCACCATTGGAATTCAGCCTTAGGCGGCAACGGCATCTTCCCTGATTCCTGGTTGCCGATCAGGTAACCGCTGACAGACACCAGGGCTTTACAGCGCTCTGGCCAGAGTGCAGCGATAATATCCGCTGTTCGTGCTCCCCAATCAAAACCTGCAACAATAGCTTTGGTTATTTTGAGAGCATCCATAAGGTCAATGATGTCAACAGCGATTGCAGCCTGCTCTCCATTCCGCACCGTTCGATCGGAGAGGAACCGCGTTGTGCCAAAGCCCCGGAGATAAGGAACGATCACCCTATAACCTGCCGATGTCAACAAATGTGTTACCTCAACAAAACTATAAATGTCGTACGGCCAACCATGCAAGAGAATTACTGCGGGACTGTCGACGGGGCCAGCCTCGGCATAACCGACATTTAAAACACCCGCGTCTATTTGTTTCAATTGATCAAATGTTGCATTCATGTTTTTTTTATTTAGTGTCGCGTTTGTCGAATTTCCATTAATTAATCGGCCACTTGCAAATCCGATCATTGCAAGTTCTGTTGCACCGACAGCTAAAAGTGTTTTTCCCAAAAAGTGGCGACGATTGTATAATATTTGCTTCGACATGTTCAGATAATTAATTTAGTTATTTTGTAAAGTTTTCGTAGCGAGTTCCCCGTCCTGAAAATCTTTCGCACGCAAAATATTCAACCGATCAATGAGAATTGTAATCAACAGTAATTAAAAATTTAATTGTTTATCACAAAATCTTAACTGATTGCGAGAAGGTTTCCATTATCTCATTTACATAATTAATATTCCCAGGCAGAACCGATCAGTTCTTCGCTGAGTGTCCAAAGTCTTTCTGCCATTAAAGGATCTACCGCCCACCTTCGCACTCCGTTTGTTTGAGGACTGTCATCATCTACTATCGGCGAAATATTGCAATCAGCGCAATACACTCCTCCTTTGTCAACCAACTCCGGACTCGTTGCGCACCAAACAGTTGTTGCGGCGCCTTGCGCAATTGATTTCACAAAAGACGGCACAAACCTGGCGTCTGAAGGTGTGGACTTTGCTGTAGTGGCTTTCTCTTCTTCTGACATGTATCGGCTCAGGTTCGTGGATATGATGCGTCCCGGATGAACGGCAAATGCCCTGACGTTAAAAGGCGCTCCAATCTTATCAAGATAAACTGCGAATAAAGAATTTGCCGTCTTAGATTGCCCGTAGGCGATCCATTTGTCGTAAGGATGTGTGAGGAAATTCGGATCCTCAAACCTGATACCGCTGAATCTATGTCCCAGTGATGATAAACTGACAACCCGCCCTTGTGATTCGCGAAGTTCATTCCAAAGATTTTTGGTTAACTGAAAATGCCCAAGATGGTTTGTCGCAAATTGCATCTCGTATCCTAAACTATTTCGCAACAGGGGAGTTGCCATGATACCCGCATTATTAATCAGAATATCTAATGTTTTGAATGATTTGCGATATTGATTGGTGAATGCGTTTATCGACAAAGGCTCTGACAGGTCTAACGCTAAAGCATACACGTTTTTTATTCCGGAGAGCGCCGTGTTAGCTTTTGCCATGTCCCGTGCACCGACAATCACTTTTGCACCTGCTGCGGAGAGTGCTTTTGTTGTTTCAAGTCCAATGCCAGAATGTCCTCCCGTTACGATGGCTACCCTCCCATCCAGGTCAATACCTGAAAGCACATCGGTTGCTGTTGATGTTTCGTCAAACCTTGAATGAATAGGTTGCTGTGCTGTTTTCATACTTAAAATATTATACTTGATTTTTTACAAAGCTCTCTTTATTTAATTCCGTCGGTATACATTTTTTTGGCGAATTATTTCAATTCAGCGGCCTCCATGATCACTTTCGCGACAGCATCCGGCTGAGATATAAATATCACGTGGTTACCTTTTATTTCAGTGATTTTTGCTCCTGCACGCTTATAAAGGTTCCGTTCGATGTCGGGATTGATAGCTTTATCTTCAGTCGCAACTATGCCATAACTTGGCTTGGTTTTCCATGCAGCTTCCTCAACCACATCTGTAAAACATTTAACGGAAATAGGCACCTGTGAAGCATACATAAAATCTGCCTCTTCCTGGCTCAGGTCTGCTGCGAATCCTGCATGAAATTTAGTTTTATCGAAATAGACAAAACCTTTTTCGTCAGGTGGCAAGATGCCATTTTCAGGAGCTGCAGGTAATGAAGATGCCACTTCTCCGGTGGTCTCTCCTTTATCCGGTGCAAACGCGGCGACGTAAACCAGCGCTACTACTTTAGGGTGCATTCCTGCTTCTGTGATAACCGTACCTGCCCATGAATGACCGACTAAAATTGTCGGACCATCTTGCTTATCCAAAGTACGAACTGTAGCATCAACATCATCCTTAAGAGATGTCAAAGGATTTTGGACAATGGTAACATTGAATCCCTTTTCAGTAAGTATCCTGTATACTTCTTTAAAGCCTGAACCATCGGCAAATGCGCCGTGGACAATTACAATATTTTTTGCAATTTTAGCTTCCGTTGGATTGTTTTTTTGCAGGCTTTTCTCTTTTGCATTTTTTGAAGGTTTGGTCACCAGGAAACTCATAAAAAGTATGGCTGTGAAAACCAGTAAATAACTCAGTCCGGATGTGATTGAGTGTTTGTTTTGTTGTCTCTTTTTCATTGTTATTATTTTATTTGTTATCAAACTCATATACTAAATCAAGAGGCAAGGGGACACATGTAATGCTTCGCCTTGCAGCATAGTCAACGCAATGATTTAAAAGCCGCCCTCATTTCTTCGGTAAAAAATTGCGGCTGTTCCCAGGCTGCGAAGTGACCGCCTTTTGGAAGCTTGTTGTAATAGATGAGTTTTGGATATGCCTGCTCCACCCAGTTTTTCGGGGCTGCATAGATTTCATCCGGGAAAACGCTCACGGCAACAGGTATGGTAACATTTCGCGGATCGAAAAAGCCACCCTTGGAAATCTGAGCGGTTTCCCAATATAGGCGGGCCGAGGAGACTGCTGTTTTTGTGAGCCAGTATAAGGTAATATTGTCGAGAATATCATCCCGGGTGAGACCTTCTTTTTGTCCATCGAAGACACGTGCGATAAGCTCATAACTGCGGGCATCATGATCGAGCATCCATGCTGCCAGTCCGATGGGTGAATCCTCAATTCCATAAAGTGTCTGCGGACGGAGACTCATCTCGTTCGCATAACCCACACCCTTTTTAAAGAAAAAATCCAATTGCCGGTATGCATTTTTTTCATCGGCTGAAAGACCCGCCGGCATTGTACCTAATGCCAGCGCTTTCGAAATATCTGCAGGCTCTGCAGCAGGCATGTTGGTATGGATGGCCAGCAATCCCGGAGGTGCTATCAACGCCATTGTTTCCGAAACAGCATTCCCCCAATCGCCGCCTTGTGCTACATATTTTTTGTATCCAAGTCGGTTCATCAATTCTATCCATGCCTTTGCAATATGGACAGGTTCCCATCCGGTTGCAGTCGGTTTGCCTGAAAAACCATGGCCGGGAAGGGATGGAATGACAACGTCGAACGCGTCTTCAGCCTTTCCTCCATACTTAACAGGATCTGTAAGGGGACCGATGATCTTCATCTGTTCGATAATTGAGCCCGGCCAGCCGTGGGTGATAATAATAGGCAAGGCATTCTTTTCCTTCGAACGAACATGAATGAAGTGAATGTCGACGCCATCGATCGTTGTCGTAAATTGTGGTAACGCATTTAGTCTTGCTTCTACTTTGCGCCAATCGTAATTTGTTGCCCAGTATTTAGCGAGTTTCTGCATCGTAGCGAGTTGCACACCCTGCGATTCATCAGCGACTAATTCACGATCAGGCCACTTCGTTGTCTTAACACGGCGACGTAAGTCTTCGAGATCGGATTGGGGAATATGGACCCGGAATGGGCGAACCGTTTCGGTAGATGCTGCTTCGCCGGAAGATCCACCCTGTGCATCACTAAGGTTGCTATTGAGGGTAAGGGCTCCCGCGATCATTGTACCGGCGAGGATTGTTTTACCTTTTTTCATTGTTTTCATCTTAAATTGTTTAAATTATTTATACAAAAGTATTTCTCATATTAAGCAATGTCCAAGTACCAGGTAGGCTATGTGGACTAAATTGATCTTGAGTCGGCCATTTTAAAACTTGAAAAATTTGCAATATGATTAGAGATCGCTGCTTCTACCAAGCTCTATCGGTTTACCATCGATGATGACGTTGGCTACCGGGAATTTAGCCCTTTTGTGTCGGAGACTCTTCTATTTGAATACCCTCAATTCAAAATGTATTTCCCCGGTACTGTTCTTACGTCGTCTGAAAAAGAAATAAGATCGGAGTATTGCCCCAGGGGTTATAAATTTTGAGATTTAAAAACGGCTGTTTCAACATTGCCTTAGTCCACCTGCACAGTTTGTTGTTGGATTCTCCATTTCGTGAGGATATTTTTACTATTTTAAATTTAAATAATCTATAATGCCAGCATTCTTTAACAAGGGTTTCGGGCGTAAACGGGAAAACGCCCACGGCGAACGGATTCCCCCTGGTCAATATGAAACCCACGATTTTCCTGTTCTAAGCGCCGGGCCTACACCCCGTGTTTCCCTTACTGATTGGACTTTTAGAATCGAGGGAATGGTAGAAGTACCAAGGGAATGGTCATGGGACCAATTTAATGCACTGCCTCAGCAATCGTTTGTAAAGGATATTCATTGTGTGACCAAGTGGTCTAAGCTTGATACGAATTGGGAAGGAGTCAGCATTGATACCTTGCTTGAACATGTTACACCCACGCCCGAAGCACAATATGTGATGGCTTTTTCGCACGGAGGCTATACAACTAACATCGCCCTGGATGACTTACGAAATGGGAAAGCCTTCATAGGACTTCGTTTCGATGGATTGCCTTTGGAGCCGGAGCATGGCGGACCGGGTAGGTTGGTAGTGCCTCATTTGTATTTTTGGAAAAGTGCCAAGTGGATTAAAGGTCTGCGCCTCATGGCTACTAATGAAGCCGGCTTCTGGGAAGAAAACGGCTACAGCCTGTATGGCGATCCGTGGAAGGAACAACGGTACCGGTCAGACGATTAACTAAACCTCTGATTTATGGAAAAGTTTTACTGGCAGATTGCCCGGGTGAAGAGTATTGTGCAGGAAACTTACCGTGTTAAGACCTTCACGCTCACACTACCTCAATGGCAGAGGCACTTGCCCGGTCAGCATTATGACATAAGGCTAACGGCTGAAGACGGCTACCAGGCGGAGCGAAGCTATTCAATTGCCTCCCCACCCGAAGAGGCTGGAGAAATACAGTTGACGGTTGAATTGATAGAGGGAGGAGAAATATCTTCCTACTTACACGAAGGAGTTTCTCCCGGAGATCCCCTGGAAGTAAGAGGCCCGATTGGCGGTCACTTTGTTTGGTCTCCGGAGATGGTACAACTCCCGCTGCTGCTCGTAGCCGGAGGTTCAGGCATTGTGCCACTTATGGCAATGTTGCGGCACAGGGCAGCTATCGGAGCAAGTAATACAACCACGTTGCTTTACAGTGCAAGATCCCCGCAAGAAATTATTTATCGAAATGAACTGGAGCAATTAATGAACCACGCAGATAATGCAGATATAACGTTTACGTTTACACGTGAAACACCACCCGGGTGGGCAGGCTATCACCGTAGAATCGACCAGGCAATGATTACGCAACAGCTGAGTCATTTTACGGAGCACCCTCAATGCTTTGTTTGTGGGCCTTCCGGATTGGTAGAACATGTGGCGAACGGCCTTGTCGATCTTGGTATCCCCGCGAATATTATTAGAACAGAAAGATTTGGGCCTACATAATCAGAATAATTCCAAATTAAATATAACTGCAAGCCAGATTTTTACGATGGATGATGCTATATAGGATAGGACGCAAATCCTATCTGTCCTCAAGCCATTTCAGGAAAACGCTCGCTTTTTCTTTAGGCACAAGAAGTTTATCATTAACCGGTACAAGAAGATTTACCAGCAATTTGCGGGCAAAATAATGCTCTGTTTCTTTTACAGCAGAAAAATTAACCAGGTACTGCCTGTTTACCCTAAAGAACTGCCTGTCTGCTACGAGGTTTTGAATTTGTTCTAAAGAGTAATTCACAAAATATTCCTGCCTGTCAAAACACACGATGATGGAGGTTCCATATTTGACATAGAAGAAAGCAATGTCCGTAGTTGATATCGTGAAATATTTATTGTGCTTGAAAACCAGGAAGCTTTTTTTCCCAGACTTTGCCATAATTCTTAATACCAAATCATCCAGGATATATTGCCTGTCGTCTTGCAAGGAGGGCCGGTGTACGGCCAGGTTCTTAATAGAGGTAATGCCAGTTGATTTTGTTTGAATCTGCATTTTTTGTTAATTTTTAATTATTTATTGGGTCCAGCCAATCAAGTATAAAGTCTGTATTGCATTATCAACCGGCGTGTGCCGGGTCGTGCATAAGAACTGTTTTATGAGGCCGTGCGGTCGCAATGCATTTATGTCCTTTAAATTCAAAAAGAGATTTACATTCGTCCGGACAATTATTACTTGAAAAAGTGCCGTTGATGAGTAAAATCGATAGTGAAGGTTTCATTGTCCGCTGTTTGTTTGACCAGAAGTAAGTCAAACAAAAGGCCATTTATTAAATTGCTAATTTTCAACATCTTATTTTTTCCTTACTATTTATTTACCACGAAATCCCGTAGCGTAGCTAAATTAATTGCGAAATAAAACAGTAAATCTCTGATCGGAATTTCCGGTAAAACAGGGAGAAGTTAGACGCTGCATGCATATACCGGCCGCCAGATCTCCCATCTTTCCTCTGATTTTTAATGGCTCTGCGCTAATTTAGTATTGCTTTTTTCGATGTCCTGTTTTTGCAATAGAAGTCACACCTTTATTATTCACTAATGAATGCAGGTCGTCTTGGCCGAGGCTTATATTATCGGCAGCGATTGACTGTGTTTCGTGTTAATAATTTTTTATTGGCGGAGATTAAGTGCGGTGATAAAATTTATTTTAGTTGCTGCAGCCAGTGAAGAATATAATCTGCTTCCTTTCTCCATGCCGAATTAACAAACACTAAATGATTGTGACCTTTGAATTCTTTATAGTCTGTAACTGAACCTGATGCCGCGTATTTTTTATAATTGAAATAGTTTAACGAGGCCGGGATCAGTTTGTCGTTGCTTCCTGAAGTAAGCAAAAGCGGCGGATGCGGGTTTGTAAAATCTATTTTTACCACACGCTTAAATGCTTCCCTGATAATTTTTCCTGACTCCGGAATTGCATATAGATAATACAATTCTTTTTGTTGCTCATAGTCCATCCCGTTGACGATGGCATGTTGCCATGTCGCAAAGGGCATCAGATATGTTTTTTTATCAGAACTATAAATGGCCATATCTTCTAACATTGCTTTGAGAAATGAAAGTTTTGCAGAGTCTAAACCTGTCGGTGGAAACGAATGAACGGCAACCCCGGCAATCGCCGGCTACCGCTGTAATAATAGCTGTACAAGAAGCCCTCCTAACGAATGACCCACGAGTATTGGCTTTCCCGGGAATTTATTTATTATTTCAGCAAAATGATCTGCTAATGAAGTTATCGTATTTAGTGCAATTGGATCATTGCCGTCCCTGTTACGCAACTCTTCCGGCGCAGCATCTTTATAAGGCCAGGCCGGAGCTATACACTTATACCCTTCATTTTCGAAATAAATTTTCCATTCATCCCAACAATTATTGCTAACAAATGTCCCGGTTATAAAAACAATTGAAGCCCTCCTGGTGTTCATTGTGTTGCTGTTTGAGTAGGTAGGAATCCAAACCAGGTGCCATCACATTAAATAACTATCCATCAAGAGATTAGTGTTTTGGCGTTCAACCAGCGCCACGAAATATCGTGATGGCACTTTATTTGCTACGAAAAAAAGCAATAATTTAGGGTGCTATTTTCCAAATACAAAGTAATTCCGCCGGTGTTTAATTAAGAATATAAAGGCACTATTAATTGGCGAACTACAGCTCCCGGCGGTCTGATGTTGTGTTACTTTTCTTATGCTGCAATATGAAAGAAAAGGTCCTTATAGTTGAAGACAAATTTGTGGAGGCAGATTATCTGCGCATTATGCTAACCAAAGCAGGTTATAGAGTTATGGGCATTGCACATTCCGTCGAACAGGCACAGGACCTTATTAAAAAAGAACGACCCGATTTTGTCCTGCTGGATATTTTTCTGAGAGGGAAATTGACCGGTATTGACCTGGCCAAAAAATTAACTGAAGAAAATATTGCCTTCGTTTACCTCTCCGCCAATTCTAATGAAGAAGTATTAAATGCTGCGAAAACCACCGAACCCTATGGCTTTTTGGTAAAACCATTTCGGGAAAAGGATCTTCTCGTAACCCTGGAAATTGCACGTTATCGTTATGAACATAGTAAGGAAGCAGATGCAAGAAAGGAAAATATTTTAAAGGATAAATTATCCGCAATTGCTCAAGAGGAGGGTAGCTGGGAAAAAAAAATGCTGGCGGTTTGCACAACACTTAAAAAGCACATCTCTTTCGATTATATAACTGTGGGGTTCAATACCATCAGTACTCTTTCAAGCACAGCAATTAGTTTTTTAAGGATCGGTTATGAAGAATATCAACAAATAGGAGTGCAGGAATTGTTGAATATTGCCCGATTGAATATGAATGAACTTACAGTATTGGTGAGCAACACGACTTATGAAGCAATGCCGGGTATCGTGGCTGAAGAAGCGTTCACGGAAGCTTGCAATATCCCGTCATTGAACAAGCTGTTTTCAACAGTCTTTCAAATTAAATCGTATATCTATTTTCCGGTTCATCTTTCAAATGACAAAGTTATTATAGTCTGTTTTTACTGTAAACGGCCAGACACCTATAATACGGCTCACATGGGATTGATGAACCGGCTGCATACGACGATGACCACTGTAATCGAAAATATATTTTTTAAAGAATGTGGGGATAATAACGGCCACGGGGAAAAAAGATATTCCCCCACGAAGTACGGGCAAATTTTGATAAGGCGAACGGTTTTGGCGGAATTATTGGAAAAAGTCGATTATTGTTAGAGTTATTTGAGCAGATAGAACAAGTAGCTCCTGCAGACACTTCTATTCTTATTTTAGGTGAAAGCGGAACAGGTAAGGAGAGGATTGCAGATTCCATACATCATCTTTCTCCCCGGAAGGACAGGCCATTTGTAAAAGTCAATTGCGCGGCACTGCCTTCTACGCTGATCGAATCCGAATTGTTCGGGCACGAGCGGGGCTCTTTTACAGGAGCTATGGATAAGCGCATCGGCAAATTTGAGAAGGCAGATAAGGGAACTATTTTTTTAGATGAAATTGGTGAAATGCCACTTGATCTGCAGGTTAAATTGTTGAGGGTGTTACAGGAAAAATATATTGAACGAATTGGCTCGAGGGATGTAACTAAAGTGGATGTTCGTGTTATTGCGGCTACAAACCGAAACCTTGAAAAAGAAGTAGCTGAAGGGCGTTTCCGCCTGGATTTGTATTACCGTATTAATGTTGTCCCTCTGTCATTGCCACCCTTACGGGAACGAATAGAAGATATCCCCTTGCTCGTTGATCATTTTATAAAATATTACAATCGTAAAGCGGGAAAAAAAATTACCGGCCTTTCTGATAAGGTATTAAAAAATATGATCGCTTATCACTGGCCCGGTAATATCCGGGAATTGGAAAATGTAATTGAGCGAAGCGTTTTGCTTGCGAAAGGAACAATTATTGAAGATACCTTACTACCAGTCGTTCCGAAAAAAGACATTGCCATCGAGTCAAGGATGAAAACAATTTATGAAAATGAGCGGGACTATATTATTGCGGTGCTGAAAAAATCTAACGGCAGAATATGGGGCGTTGGCGGTGCTGCCGAAATTTTGAATATTCCTCCAACGACTTTAAAATCTAAAATGAAAAAACTGGGCATTGAAAAAGGAAATTATTAATACTAATCAGTTATTGTTTTCATCTTTTGTATTGTTCAACTGGTTGCCTTTGCCTTGAAGGTATCTTCCCGGCATGTTGGAGCAACATTATCTGCGAAAGATGGTTCATATTTTTTCATCCCTCTCTATCATTTCGAATATCTATTAACGATAGTCTGGTAATCATACAATAAATTCAGCCGGATATCTACCATCCCGGGCTTATCAAAGAAAGGGTATTCATCCATCTATGTTGCCGGATAAATTTGCTCCGGATACAACGAGTTTCCGGTATCTCCACACTCCGGAATATAAAAGCAAAAATTTTTTAAGTTCAAAAATGGCTGGCTCATGCTCCACTTCGTCCGCTTACCAGTTTTATGCTTGTATTACGCTTTCATTCGGAAATACTTTTGAATAAACAATTTAAAATTTTAAACGATGGAGAAGACTAAAATTATTCTTGCCGGTTTCTTATTTATTGGCGTTCTTCTTTTGCCTTCGGCTTACGCCTTTGCTCAGCTTGCGAAGGAAGATAGTCCCGACACTCCTTATTGAAATATGCTTCGGGTAGCGCGGATTGTTGTGCCCATTGGGAAACGCATTGAAGTAAATGAATCATCCAAACCTGGCCCGAGGGAAAATCTGCGAACATTTTATTAATAACTATAAAACTTAAAACATGAATAAGATTACAGTAAAAGACGGCACCGAAATTTATTACAAAGATTGGGGAACGGGACAACCGATTTTCTTTCATCATGGCTGGCCTTTATCCGGGGATGAATGGGACGGACAAATGATGTTTTTCCTGGAGCGTGGATTTAGAGTTATTGCTCACGATCGCAGGGGGCATGGAAGATCTACCCAAACAGCCAACGGTCACGACATGGATACCTATGCCGCAGATGTTGCTGAACTCACACAGTCGCTTGATTTAAAAAACGCCGTGCACATTGGCCATTCCACGGGTGGGGGTGAAGTGATCCGTTATGTGGCAAAACACGGGAAGGGCCGCGTAGCAAAGGCCGTACTGATAAGTTCGGTTACGCCAATAATGGTAAGGACCGACAATAATCCTGACGGAGTTCCCATGTCAATATTCGATGAAATACGTGTAGGTACTGCAACAAAACGGCAGCAATATTTCGAGGATTTTAATATTGCGTTTTATGGCTACAATCGTGAAGGCGCAAAAGTATCGCAGGGCACCAGGGATAATTGGTGGCGCCAGGGAATGATGGGTGCAATAAAGGCACATTATGATTGCATTAAAGCTTTTTCAGAAACGGATTTTACAGAAGACTTAAAAAGTGTAGAGGTACCGGTACTGGTTATGCATGGTGAAGATGACCAGATTGTTCCCTATCAACTTGCCGGCGTAAAGGCTGCGAAGTTGTTGAAGCATGGAAAACTAATTACTTATCCGGGGTTCCCTCATGGAATGCCCACTACGGAAAGCGCAACTATAAATGCAGATCTCCTGGCTTTTATTAAATCATAATAGAAAAAGGTTTAGTGAGGTTTGATATCGTCGAAAAGAAAAAAGGCTGTCACCATTTTTTGTTGCCAGCCTTTTTAATCAAGTATTATCCTCGCAGGACAGATGATCATTTTAATTTCGGCTTACATCAAAGTCCTGATTTATAAAAAGTTATACTTTAAGATAATGCGAATAGCGCGAGAATATTTAAAATAAACCAATCATCAAAGATGAATACAGTTAGCAACGATATTTGTATCAACCATACGGGGCAGAAAGATTCGTTCAATGAAGGCGTGAGGAACGATTCGCGACAGTTCTTCGATGATGTTGTGGAAGGCTTATCGCATTCTCCCAAAAAACTTCCGTCGAAATATTTTTATGATGCAACAGGTGACCGGCTTTTCCAGGAAATAATGCATAGCCCTGATTATTACCCCACACGGTGTGAGCTCGAAATATTTAGCACAAAGGGGTCAGAAATAGCGCAACTAATTACAAATGATGAAACACCTTTCGACCTTATAGAATTGGGTGCGGGAGATTGTTATAAATCCGTGCACCTGATGAAAGAGCTTATGAGATGGAACGCTGTCTTTAATTATATTCCAATCGATATTTCCGGTGCTATTCTAAATCATTTAGAAAGTAGCCTTCCTACCATATTACCCGGCATGCCAATTAAATGCATGCATGGAGAATATTTCCAAATGCTCCGCAGTGCTAATAAACATTCCGGTAACCGAAAAGTAATCTTATTCCTGGGTGGAAATATCGGTAACATGACTATTCCCGAATGCGATCTTTTTTGTCAAAACTTGCATGAGTGCCTGGATCCGGGTGACCTGGTAATTATCGGATTTGATCTTGTAAAGAATCCACGAATTATAAGGACGGCATATGATGACCATGAGGGGGTCACAAAGAAATTCAACCTCAATCTTCTCGATCGCATCAACAAAGAGCTGGGTGCAAATTTCAATTTGAATGACTTTGAACATTATTGTAGCTATGAACCAGAAACAGGCGCTTGCAAAAGTTTTCTGATTTGCCTCGCTGACAGGACTGTATGGATTGGAGATGCAAAAATATTATTTAAAAAAAACGAATATATCTGGATGGAAATTTCGCAGAAATACACCATTGAGCAGATTGACGACATCTCACAAACCAATGGCTTTTTACCAATAATTAATTTAATGGATAACAGAAAATGGTTTGTTGACGCTTGTTGGAAAGTCATATAAAAATAATCAGATGAGACAGTCCGATGCAATGATTATAAGCCGGTGGTGGTGGGGCCGTTAGCGTCTTGCAAAGACAAACTCCATATTCCAAAAGACAAAGTCAGCAATTTTTTAATTTGGCTTGACAACAGGTGAATTTCGAATATTTTATTGTATGCCCGGGGAAAAAATTGATCCCGAATTCCTGTAAATTTTTGCCTCTATTCCTTTTTCAACTGCTCATTCTTAATGAAAATAAAAGCCATCAATGCCGATAATGCAGCAAGGGAAGCGCATGTGCGCATTACCATTATATAACTATTTATAAATCCTTCTTTATAATCCTGCTCAATTTTTATTTTATTTTCACCGGTAACGGTTGAAGGAACTTTTGCATCACCCAAATTCACCGCCTCTGCCACCACCTGTTTTTTTATTTCTTCTTTCAAAAAAGACTGGCTCACTTTATTATTTAAAAAACCTGTAAAAAGCAGGATCGCCATTGCGCCTATAATAGCATTGGCAAAAACATTTGAAATACGGCTGATGGCGTTATTAACTCCCGAAGCCGTTCCTGAATAGTGACTGGGTAATGCGCCCATAACCGTGACAGTAAGTGGCGTCACGGTGAAGGACATGCCCACACCAAAAAGTACAATTCCCGGGAAAAAGGTAGACCAATAGTCTGAAGGACCGTTTGTTTGTTTTACAAAAGACAAAAGCAATAATCCGAGGGTAACAACCGCGGGTCCGGAAATAAGAAACCATCGTGGTCCATACTTATCAACCAGGAAACCCGACCATCTCGAAAAAGTAATGAGTAAAATGGTGAACGGTAATAACGTAAGTCCGGCCTGGAGCTGGCTGTAACCTTGAACCTGCACCAGGTTTAATGTAAGAAACAACATAGCACATGAAAGCGCTGCATATAAAAAAAGCGTCAAAAGATTTGCGCCGGTGAACATTTTATTACTGAACAATTGCAAAGGCATCATGGGATGTTTGCTTTTTTTTTCAATAATTATAAAAATGATTAAAGAAATAATTCCTGCGGCAATAGAAAGATAAACGTGCCGGTTATTAAATCCCGTCTTCGGCATTTCTAAAAAACCATACGTTAACAAAGCAAGTCCTGCAACAATAGCAACGGATCCTGCATAATCTAATGAGTGACCGGTTTGTTCGTCAAAGCTTTCGGGAACCTTTCGCCAAAGAATTATCAGCGAGGTAATTCCAATGGGAACATTGATAAAAAAAATCATTCGCCATAAGCCCACGTCCCCCAATGCTCCGCCAAGAATGGGGCCGCCAACTGTTACCATAGTAGTGATTGCCGACCAGGTGCCAATGGCTTTTCCTCTTTCATTCTTACCGAAACTCGAATTGATAATGGAAAGGCTGCCGGGGATCATTAATGCACCGCCAATTCCCTGGATAGCCCTGAAGCCGATTAAAAAAACTACTGTCGGGGCAAAGCCGCACAGAGCTGAGCCGATGATAAACAGGGCAATGCCAATCATGAATATTTTTTTCCTGCCAAGTTTATCACCTAATGAACCACCCACTAAAATGAGCGCAGCAAGCATCAGTAAATAAGAATTCAACAGCCAGAAAAGATCGGTACCCGATGCGTTTAAACCCTTTTGAAGGGCGGGTAAAACCACATTCAATGCCGTGGCATCGATAAAAGCCATTCCGGAAGCCAGTATTACAGAGGTCATTATCCATTTTCCTGTTGCGCTGCCAAGTGTGATAGCCTGCATCGAATAAAATATTTTAGAAAAAGCCCTGAACTACAAACTTAGGATTCATCCCGTTATTATTTGGATATTGCCGATTGTAATCAGGCTGCGGATTTAATGTATAACCCAACACCTCTACAAACAGGTCGCGCACCAAACCTTCCTGGCATTCTTGTTCCTTTAAATTGTGAATGTTTTCCAGACAGCGGGGTTTTGAACATGGGCAGTAAAAAGCCGCTATGCACTTTGCTGTTCGTTTTTGTTAACCTCGTTTACGTATTTCATACGCGGACGTATCGTACTGCAAAAAGGCTTAGCGTAGAGTCACTGGCACGGAGAAAAGAATATAGAGTGGACACCCCCCACGGAAGTGAGACCACGTTGCTCATAAATTCATTTTTGATTAAACAGTGTATGCGCTTCTGTTACATAAGTTTTCATAAGACCAATGAACTCAATGAAAAACCCTTTTCTCTTCTATTGGCGTGCAATGCTCAGATAATATTTCTACCTTATCGCCCTCCTTTACGACGACAACACTGCAACGTTGATCTTCGTCAAAAGTATTGCCGCGATAGGTGCCTTTACCTTTCCACCGGGTACTGACTATGGCTGTATTGTCATAAATCATTACCAAAAATTCACTTCGGCTTGCATCTCTTAAACTGTAGGAAGATTCCCCGGCAGTTGCCACTATACTATCTCTGCTGAAAGTTCCACCACTCCTCGTAAAATAAATGTACGCCGGGGATAACACGGAATCGACTTCCCTCATGTTCTTATGTTCCCAGCCACTATCGAAGCGGTTGATAACCTCAATGACTTCATTTTTGGTAAGACGCCTTTGTTTTTGAAGTCTGCAACCGGATATGGTCAGTAAGAAAAGAGCCGCGACAAACTTTTTCATGATAGGTAAATTTCATTTGGCCGGTCAGTTTACACTATTGTATTCCTCGTCCGTTACAGGTTGAAGCCACGTCACTTGTTCATCGCCCTTGTAATTGGTAATTGCTATGTCAACCATTTCACTTGTTGCGGATGCGCCATGCCAATGTTCTACATTTGCAGGAGCGTTTACTACATCGCCCTTTTTTATGGCTCGTGCCGGTTTACCTTTTTCCTGGTAAAAGCCCTCGCCTTTAATTATAATCAACACTTGCCCTCTTGGGTGTGTATGCCAATTACTTCTTGTTTTTGGTTCGTACTTTAGGCTGCCTACTGAAAATTCATTGTTCTCGTCCCTTGCGACTAATGGTGTTAAAAAAGCATCTCCGGTAAACTGATTGTTTGGTAACCGCTGTCCTTGCGGGAACATTTCTGTTGTTTTCATTATTGTTTCCATTTTCTTTCTGTTTTATGTTACACATTCTAAATAGATTATCGTTTGTAAGTCCCGGGCTCCGCAAAGCAGAGCGCTAACGTCGACCGGGTCTTTCTCACATTCTCTTAAATAATTCCATCACTGTATCCGCAGCAAGTACGGACGAAGCCGGATTTTGCCCGGTGACCAACTTGCCTTCACGGACGACAAACGGCAGCCAGTTCTCCCCTTTCTCATAGTTGGCGCCCCTGCTGCGCAGCATATCCTCCAGGAGGAAGGGCACTATCTTATCTAACTCCGCCTGTGTCTCTTCACCGTTGGTAAATGCTGTTACCCGCTTTCCCCTGATCAACCAGTCCCCGTCCACACCCTTGACATTTTTTAACGCCACCGGAGAGTGACACATCAGTGTCATAACTTTTCCGGCACGGTTAAAACTTTCAAGCAAGGCGATGGAATCGGCATCGTCAGGCAGATCCCACATCGGTCCATGTCCGCCGGGATAAAATACGGTGTCAAAATCCTTTTCGGAAACCGAACTTATCTTCACCGAATTGCTCAGGCGTTTGATCGTTTCGGGGTCGTTATAAAAGCGAACGGTCGCCTCTGTCCTATTCTCCGGAGCATTACTCTTGGGGTCGATCGGCACCTGGCCTCCCTTGGGAGAAGCAATGACGATCTCCTTACCGTTATCCAGAAAATGATAATACGGCGCAGCAAATTCTTCGATCCAAATTCCTGTTTTTCTGCCTGTATTGCCCATCTCGCCGTGGCTCGTTACGACAAACAAAACTTTACTAAATTCCATTTTTTTTATGTTTTATTAGTTAAGAATCTATCTTTTATTCCGGGGATCGTCCGCCGTCTCTACATAGATAGTACCCAACGGCCCTATTGCATATATTTGGGTCACGTATTCACCTGATTTTGCCCAATGAAAATGTGGCGTATTACCAGGGAGTACTATCACGCTTCCCGGCGGATAGGCAACCAGTTTTTCCGAATCAAATACCTTTCCCTTCCCAATATAGAACACCCCTGAGATGACGGTATAAATCCTGTCCTCGGGGTGCATATGAGGCATGAGTTTCATGCCGGACCCGACCTTCACCCTCACAACGTAAGGGGCAGGCATCGAAGGATTTCCCACAATCACCGCCGTATGCCCCTCTTTTCCGATTGCCGGGTAAGGCATCCATTGAATTTCTTCCGGGCGAACAGAGGCGAAAGACTTATTGGGTAAACCACGTGCAGGAACTGGTTGTGTGGACATGATAAAAAATATTTAATGATTAAAATACTGTCAAATCAATTTCATTTAATATGATTACTCTTGAGGATCGGATTGTCCACCTCTTAAAAAATTTGCGGCTCTCTGCATCAATTGCTTTTTTAATTCCCGTGTGAAAAAACATTTTTGAAACTTTTAAAATTTATAGTTCAAAATTCGCTACTACAAACCGGAGGAACAATTGGTATATTATCAATTCTCATGTAAATAATATCGTTCTTTTTACCCTGCACTTTTAATTAGCAAAAGATGCCGCGCCCAGGCAAACGCCTCTCTTTCTTAAAATCTGAGAAGTTCATCCCTGCCACATTTTAAAAGAATTTAGCAATGTTTTATGCTCGGAACTAAAACAGAATTGGATAAAAACAAGGCTGGCGCCATCCTGACCCACCTTTGCGGCATTGCAAAGTGGTTTGATTGGTAAAAGCACAATTAGTCGAATTTTTAGTCGAGTTAAATATTGTTACACTGTGTGAAGGTTGTGATGGAAAGATTCAAAGAGAGTTACAGAATATAGAAAAACAACACTTAATTATAATTATTAAGTGTTGTACGAAGAAGCTGATACTTTTTACCCTTGCGAAATTTTTGTGCCTATCAATTTATTGCCAAACTAACATATCTATTGATTCTGTCTCAAAATATATTGGGCAGAAGATCAATGTTTGTTCGAAGGTTTATGGAGTAAAATCATTGGAAAAAATATCATTTATAAACTTTGGAGCAAACTACCCCAATTCACCTTTAACGATTGTAATCTTTGTCAAGGATAAAGTAAAATTTAAAGAGCCTCTTGAAACTTATGCAGACAAAAACGTTGTGTAACCGGTGTCGTGAAAGACTATAATGGAAAGCCTGAAATTATCATTTTCAAAGCCAGAAGAAATAACCATTCAATAACCGGGAATTATGTTGTTAGCTACAAACTAATGGCTCCAATACTACAGCCCCTTTTATTATGTAAGGTTTCTCCGAATAGCCAAATGTGGCTTTTCAAATTTTTCGTTGCTCAGGATAATAGCAATTATATCAAACACACATAGCTACCCTACAAGACTTTCCCTAAACAATCTTCTATATGCCTGGATGAAGAGGTTTCCCGGCTATCACAAATAATTTTCTTTAACGGGGTTTCGTCTACGTGAGTCGGGTTTCTGGCAATTTCAATGGTTCAACTGTTTTGTCACCTAACATGTCGGCAATAAAAAGGAGTAGTGTATGTTCTTCAATAATGGTTGGTTTCACTTTTCTTGTTCTTAAATCCATTACATCCACGCTACACGTGGAGCACTGTTCCCAATAAAAAGGACAAATAAAAATTTCCGGGTGTATTGCCTTAACAATTATTAGCGTGCGCTCGTTGTCCATGCTGTCTAGTTTCAGACTGAATGATGTTATGTATGGGAGTGGTTTCCCTTTAAAGTAGTAGAGAGGGGAATCCCATGCCGATAAATAACTGTCTAAGAAAATCTCATTTTCTGTTTTTGGCTTTTCATAGTAAGTATTATCCTTTGCATACACAGCACGGAATTCTACATGCATCGAATAGCCATCGGAATAATGAGAGAAAACCTGTTTTAGGTCTGGCGAACGCCATTGTGTAGAGCGGAATAAAGTGGCCAAAGCATCTTTCAGAATATTACGGGGAAATTGAAAAATATGGCTTGTGGAATTTGGTGATGACAATATCTTTTTTTTTATTCTAACCGACGATTGTCCATTGCAACATATCACAAGTCCAAAAGTGAGAATGCAAAAGCCAATTATATTAAATTTATTCATAGCTCGTGATAAAATTCTGTATAGCATTGCTAGCCTGTATAGCGCTTTCTCCCTCTGCGACTTGCTTAAAGTATTGAGGTATACCACCCCTCACCATATTAGAGTTGCAAGAATTATTAATTAAGCTTCAGGCAGGGATAAGCCCGCATTAAACAAAAACCTATTAACCGGTAAATTATTTCCTTCTCCTACAAAAGGAGGATTGATAATCTTTTTAAGTCACCCGAATTTTATAGAAATTCTAAACTCTTACCATGAAAAAAATATTTTTCGGCTATGCTTTTCTTTTTCCATTAAAGAAGATGTGTTGGAGGCAATGTTTGCTAACGATTATATTTGCGATTATAACTCATCTGTTATTTGCGCAATTTTCATTAACGGGTAAAATTACAGACTCTACAAACAAACCACTTGCCGGTTGCAATATACTGTTACACAAAACAGCGGATACAAGTCTTATAAAGGGCGCAGTATCCAATACTGATGGCAGTTTCCGTTTGCGAAATGTAGGCCCAGGCAACTACCTCATTAGTATTAGTTTCACAGGGTTTAAAACCAATTGGTTTCCTGTGAATATTTCAGGCAGCAATATTTTGCAAGAAACCGACGCAGTAGTATTATCACCTGATGCCTTCATATTGAAAGAAGCAAAAGTGGCTGCAAAAAAACCTTTGTTGGAACAAAAGATTGACCGCCTTATCATTAATGTTGAAAATAGTATTACTTCGGCCGGAAGCACGGCACTGGAATTTTTAGAAAGAACGCCTGGTGTAATAATAGACCATCAGAATAATCTTCTCTCTATCAACGGCAAGGATGGCGTTGTGTTGATGATTAATAATAAAATAAGCCGCATTCCCGTTGCTGCGGCGGTTCAGATGCTGGCGGGGATGAGCTCAGGGAATATTGAAAAAATAGAGCTTATTACAACACCCCCCGCAAATCTCGATGCAGCCGGCAATGCAGGATACATCAACATTATATTAAAGGAGAATAATAATTTTGGCACTAATGGCTCGTATAGTTTAACCGCAGGATATGGCAAAGGCTTTATGAGCGCTGCAAGTTTAAATATTAATCATCGCAAAGGAAAAATTAATATTTACGGCGATATTTCTTATTCACGTATTAAAAAGCCTTTGGAGTTAAACGGCTTTACCCGCGTTAGTAATGATGGAGATATTTTTGAAAAATATAATTCAACAGATAGAACGGATACTACTATACTTTTAAATGGACGACTGGGCCTGGATTACCAGCTTAATAAACGAACGATCATTGGTATATTGCTTGCCGGCAATGAAAGATATTATACCCAGTCTGAACAGAAGCAAAGCTTATTATTAAAGAATCAAAACACTAATACGTTAACTACCTTCTCAAACAGCGAGCTTAACGATTGGAAAAATTATAGTATTAACTTAAACAGTCTTCATAGTTTTAAAGAGAATCAAAATCTTTCGGTAAACCTCGATTATGTTCACTATAAAAATGATCAACCCGTAAATTATTTTTCAACTTACTATGATGGTTCCGGAGATTTTATTTTTAACCGGACAAGCCGCAGCGGGAAGATTACCTACATCGATTTTTATGTAGGTGGGTTGGAATATACAGGCCGAATCGGGAAAAAAATAACTATGGAAGCTGGTATTAAAGAAACTATTTCCGGTTTTAAAAATGATATCGGCTTCGAAAGTTTTAATCAAAACAATTGGGTAAAAGATGCGGCGCTCTCGGCAGAATATAAATTAAACGAAAATTATTCAGCGGCTTACACTTCCTTTAATATTTCCCTCGATCATAATACAGAAATAAAATTCGGTATGAGGTATGAATACACTAATTCCAATCTCGGAACTGCTACAACAAAAAATATTGTTGACAGGCATTATGGAAATTTTTTTCCAACTATATTTTTATCACACAAATTGAATGAAAACAATAAGATAAATTTTTCGTACAATGCCCGCATCAACAGGCCTGCCTTTACCGACCTTGCTCCATTTACGTATTATATTGATGCATATACGCTGCTCACCGGCAATCCCGCATTGCAGGCTTCTGTAACTAATACAATTAAGGGGGATTATGCATTTAAGACTTACCTGTTTTCGATTTCTTATAGCAAGGAAGATAAGGCAATAACAGGGTTTCAGCCTGATTTGGATTCGGTGACTTTGAAAACAATTATCACCCCGCAAAACCTCATTAATAAAAAAACTGTTTCGGGGATAATTTCTTTGCCGCTGAGTGTAACAAAATGGTGGACCATGCAATATAATATTACCGGGATATGGCAGCAGGTAAATGCTCTTTACAAAAAAGTAGCGGTACAATTAAGCCAGGCTTATATTAATATTTATAGCAGCCAGCGTTTCACACTTCCCCAAAAATTTTCATTAGAGTTATCGGGCTTTTACCAATCGGCCTCCTTATCAGGGATAACTAAAGTAAAAAGGTTTGGTACTTTTGACGTTGGCTTAAAGAAAAAATTATCTCAAAAAAGTTCGATCCAGTTTGCTGCTTCTAATATCTTAAATACACTTCAACGCAGGTCAACAACCAATTTGCCCGAACAAAATCTTGTAGGAAATGGTCGTGCACAATTTTCTCAGCCAACATTTAAGTTCACATTCTCGCATAATTTTGGAAAAGAAAAATTGAAAGGAAACAGGAACAGGCTCACCGGTGCTGAAGAAGAAAAAGGAAGGGTGGTTAGATAGCTTTCGTTGCATCAGGCCATCATCGTTGGTGTTCTTTAAGGGGTTTACCTATAATGCCGTTGCTAAAAAATTTATTTAAGGATGGTCTTCACACGCTGTAATAATCCCAATCCAGAATTGAAAAAATCTGTTAGATAATGCGCCCGGTATTTTCTACCTTACTATTGATCTGCAGTACAGCGCAGAATAAATTACAGGTGAAAGCCCTTATCATTATATTACTGACCTTTCTTTACTACTGCTATGCCTCGGTATGCCTTGCTCAACAAATCAATATAAAAACATACACCATTGAAGATGGTTTAGTCAATAATGACATCTTGAATATTTACCAGGATAGCCGGGGTTTTATCTGGCTTTGTACCCGTGGCGGCCTGAGCCGTTATGATGGTACTCGCTTTACCAATTATACTACCAGCGATGGACTTAGTAATGATATGATCAATGATATTTATGAAATAGCGCCACAAAAATTTATTATAGCTCAAAACTCCGATGGGCCTAAATTATTAGAAAATGGATACATAAAAACAATGTTGCCGCGAAGTAATCTAACAGTGAATAAATTTTATACGATCGACAATAAGCGGTTGCTTGCGGCAACGGACTACCTGGGAATAATGGAATGGAAGAACGATCATTTTCAGCCGGTCAATTCATCTTACAAAGAAAGTATAGGCAGAATGTCCGTTCTGAATGATTCGTTATGGGCAATCGCTCAAATAGCTTACGATGTTCAGTTAATTACATCAGAATTAAAACCATATTCACTAAAAAGCAAACTTGATGCAACGATAGTTTTTACAGACTCCCACCATCGAACATGGGCCGGCGCCGCCAAGGGCCTACGATTGCTTGATACTTTACAACAACGAGATAAAAACATTTCTTTTATACCACTGCCTGCTTCTTTTAACCTGCCTATACTCCGAGAAAGTTATATAAGTGATTTTTTGGAAGATAGTAGGGGTAATTGCTGGATTGGAACCAGTGAAGGCCTTGTTCAAATTCAACCTAACGGTACATCCCGCATATTTACTAAAAGCGATGGCTTACCTATGTCAACTGTAAACTGTGTGTTGGAAGATCGTCAAAATAATATATGGATAGGTACTGCCCTGGGACTTGCAAAGTTTTCACTTATCAATGAAGTAAACCTTTATTCGCTCAATAATGGACTTTCGGGAAATAACCCGGTGTTCATTTCACCGCTTACAGAAAACAGGATACGGATTTTTAACGGGATCAAAATGGATGAACTGGATCTCGGTACCCGTCAAATCAAAAGCAATTTATCTAACTGCAGTTCCACCTGCAGGGCTTATAGGATTGGAAGTGGAGAATTTCTCGTGTCTGAAGATAATACAGGTAGATTATTTAAAGATGGTGTGGAACATATTAAAACAATCAACCTCCCACATAAATATTTTGATTATGCAGCACGAATTGATTCAGCAACTTTTCTTGTTTCAATAGACGGCTACCTCTTTATCACTACGAATGGTAGTGAATTGAAAAAAATCAACATTCAATTTAATAGCCAGGTAACGGTCTTCACCCCTCTTAAAAATGATATGCTTTGGATCGGTACCTGGCAAAGCGGTGTTTATAAAATGAAATTACACCGGAATCAGGACAACATTTTATTTGAATTAATTGACTCGGTTACCAATGACCTGCCTGACCGGTTTATCCGGGCACTTTATACAACTAAAGAAAGCGAACTATGGATTGGCACCAGGTACAAAGGACTTGTGCGGTTGCTTGAAAATGGAAATGGGAAAAAGGAAATTCAAAACTATGGAACAACTGAAGGGCTCTCCTCCAATTTTATACGTGCGATAAACCGGGATCAAAAAGGAAACATCTGGGCAGGCTCCATGCAGGGGATCGACAAATTAATTCCTTACAAAAATGGGTATCGTGTTTTCAACTTTGGGAAAATCAATAAGATATTTGCACAAGTGCATGACATCTGTTTTTTAAAAGATGGTTACCTATTGGCTGCAGGTTTTCCTTACCTCATCCATGCACGGGATCTTCGTCAGGATACGCTTCCAGCTCCTGCTGTTTTTATTACCAAAGTTTATACCGGGCTTAACGCCAGCAGCGCAACAGAAGATAACCGGCGTACCCGGTTGCCGCATAATAAAGCACAAATTTATTTTGAATTCAGCGCACCTGAATTTATTAATGAAGACTTTACTGAATACAGTTATCGGTTGGTTGGCAGTAACGATACCATCTGGACGACAGCCGGCAAATCGCGTAGCGTTTATTTTGCCAGCTTGCAACCGGGCAATTATATATTTGAAGTAAAGGCGTTAGGGTTTAATGGCAAATGGGGACAAGCTTCCATTTACCCTTTTATAGTAAGCACTCCATTCTGGCGGCAACCCTGGTTTATCTTATTGGTCATTGTTGCAATAGCGTTATTGGTTTATGTTCTTTATCGCTATCGCATACAACAATTGATACGCCTGCAAAAAGTACGCAATCGCATTGCCACCGACCTGCATGATGAAATAGGATCCAATCTTACCAATATCAGCATCCTTTCTAATCTTAGTAAAAAAAATATTTCGCATCCGCAGCAGGCCAACGATTTTTTGCAACGCATCTCCGAAGAAGTTTCTTCTTCTTCCCAGGCGCTGGACGATATTATATGGAGTGTAAATTCAAGTCATGATACGCTTGAAGAAACAGTAGCGAGAATGCGCCGCTATGCAGCCGAATTGTTTGATGCTGCTAATATCAGCTACGATCTGCAACTTGACCCTGCATTTGAAGAAAAAAAATTGATCATGGAGCAGCGCCGCGATATTTACCTGTTGTATAAAGAAGCGATAAATAATATTTTTAAACATGCTGATGCAAAAGAAGTGATCATAAAAATCGCCGTTGAACATAATCATTTACTGCTTCATATAAAAGATGATGGTAAAGGTTTTGAAACGGATAAAAACTTTCACCGTCACGGATTACAAGGAATGAAAGAACGGGTAAAACGATGGAATGGAAAAATACAAATTGAGTCTGCAAAAAATAACGGCACCTCTATCCTTATCCAAATACCGGTGGAAAAATAGAAACCTGAAATGCCTGCTAATACAAAAAGATGATTTTTAATTTGTAGTAACAATATTAATTTAGCATCAATGCCCCGCATAATCATATTTGAAGATAATGACAGATTGCGTGAGTCGCTCACTTACCTGTTGGACTCAATACCTGATTATGAAATACTGGGCAATTATAATAATTGCAGCGACGCAACTAACATAACAAGAGTTTACAAGCCTGATATTGTATTGATGGATATTGATATGCCGGGAGAAAGTGGTATAAAGGGAGTTAGCATGGTAAAGGAAGCCAGCCCGCAAACGGCGGTAATCATGTACACTGTATTTGAAGATGATGAAAAATTATTTCAATGCCTTTGTGCCGGAGCCAATGGATATCTCTTAAAAAAAACACCCACCCGAAAAAATATTCGAAGCTATTCATGAAGTGATTGAAGGCGGCGCACCCATGAGCCCTTCTATTGCCAAAAAAGTAATCGGCAGTTTCCAGACGGCCCGCCTTAGTGACCAATACGATCTTACTGAAAGAGAACTGGAGGTATTACAATTACTGTCAAAGGGGCATAGTACAAAAGCCATTGCAGATAAATTAAAGATTGCTTTTAATACTGTTCGTTCCCACCTGAAAAATATTTACGCAAAGCTGCATGTAAATTGTGGCAAAGAAGCGATCGCTAAAGTGCTGGGTGAGCATATCCGGTTTTGAGTTTCTGCAGATACACTTTTATTTCTTCTCCTCCTAAAAGAGGATTGATTTTTTTCTATTCGATACGCAATTTTACTGCATTATTCAAAACTTAAAAACAATCAAATGGAAAACGAATTAAATTTAAATGTAAGTTCAATCGAAGCTGATGGAACATCACTTTTAATGAACGCCAGAAAGTATGCAAGGAATAGAGAACAATTGGGGGTGCTATTAATGGACAAATTACTTAATTTGGCTGCTACAGGAAAACATTTTCGCGCAGATGGTGTTGCGGAGATTCCTTTAACCGTTACAATTAGTTTACTTAAGCCCACAACAGAGTCGGATACGGAAACATGCCACAGGGTTTGCTGGTCATCGTTTGGCCATGAATGGCTATGTCTTATAGAATGTAATACAACACATCTAATGTAATACAAGAGGTTATTAATAAATTCTTTCCACCTGATTTGAGCCTAACGAACAAGGTTATAATAGTGGCAAATGTGCAAGTAATTTACCGCATAGAAGCGATAGACAAAGTACTGGGTGAGCATATCCGCTTTTGAGTTCTCTCCGTATGCTTTTATTTCTTACTGCTACAAAAGGAGGATTGACTGGCTCTTTCTGTCAATTTATTTTCACAATGACATAAAAAAAAATAATCATCCTGTAAAATATAGTATGAAGATCCCAAAAACTAAACGAAGTCATACGATGACATTCTTCAGCGAACCTATTTTGTGCCATCTAACTGTAGCTCCTGACGATAAGAATTTTTTTATTTTCAGACTCTAAAACAAAAATTATGAAACGCAGGGCTGTTTTAAAAAATTTATCCTCTTTCGCATTGGTTTCAACGCTACCGCCATTTTTGAAGGAAAGTATTTCTGCTGCAAACGCTATCCCAGGCGTGGTATCCGCAGCACACCTGAGAAAAATTGCTACAGAGGAAGCTTTTACCATCCCGGAAATAGCGGAGGCTTTCCGCAATGTAGTAAAGCAGGGGGGCTCAAATTTGGACCTCCTTCTTTTGAAGCAGTTCTATGAAACGCCGGTCACAACACCGCCACAGGTTCAATCCGATAGCGGCCAGGTTTCAGATCGCGATCACGCATCAAAGGGAATGTTGCCAAAATTGCTGGACTTCGATAAGGTGAGGCTGGACAATATGGATACTAACGGTGTCGATATGCATGTGCTGTCGTTGGTTATGCCCGGCGTTCAAATGTTCGGGCGGGAGCAGGCGATCGAGCTCGCACAACTTTCAAACGACCGGTTGGCCGAAGTAATAAAGCGGCATCCGGGACGGTTTGCCGGCCTGGCAAGTTTTGCGCCACAGGATCCAGGCGCCGCGGCAAAGGAAATGGAAAGGGCTATGGCACTAAAGCTTAACGGATTCATTGTCAACTCCCATACAGGAAACGCCTATCTTGATGATCCCCGGTTCTCACCAATATGGGAAGCTGCGGAAGCCCTTGACGCGCCACTCTATATCCATCCAAGGGCACCTTCCGATGGAATGGCGGCTCCTTTTGGGGATTATCGTCTTGAAGGGGCTGTTTGGGGATATGGTGTAGAGGTCGGCACACACATACTGCGATTGATCTTCGGAGGTATCTTCGACCGTTTCCCTAAGCTGCAAGTTGTCATTGGCCATATGGGCGAAGCTTTGCCCTTCTGGTTAGGAAGGTTGGACTTCATGGGTGCGCCCGGAGCCAGGGCAGGTCGCAAGAATGAACTTAAACCAAGTGAATATTTTCAGCGCAATATAGTTATTACAACGAGTGGTGTAGAAGATCCTTTAGCGCTGAAATATTGTATTGACAAAATAGGAGCTGATCGCATTATGTGGGCTATAGATTATCCTTTTCAACCTACAGCTCCGGCTGTATCTTTTATTGACTCGGCGTCAATATCAGATACGGATCGTAAAAAGATTGCACATGGAAATGCAGAAAGAATTTTCAGGATTAACAAACTATAAACCTTGCCTTAAGATATATCAGAAAACTGACGGCACCCTAAAGAACGAAACGATCTATTCAAAAAATTTTTCTCCTAAGAATTATTGACGATTCGTATAGAAAGAATGGTTATTCAAAAATCAAGTGTCCACCCGTCATGATAGTCTCGTTTTCCAAACTTGTTTAATTCACCAGGATTGATACCACGCTTATTGAACATATCCGATATTGAGGTACTTCTGCTCCGCTACTATTTCATTCTCCTCCTAAAAGAGGATTGCGAATCTTTTTAAGCCATACTAACTTTATTGGAACAATTGATTTATTCTACAAAATGCGGCATAAAGGTTTGACAACTGAATAACTAAGAAAAGTCTCAATTTTCTGAATACAACCTTTTTAAATGTTGACCAATAAATCTTAATACGATTATTTTATAACCCTTAATTAATAGCAATGAAAAAATTATTATTCCCCCTACTATTAATGCTCATTTTTTTTGGTAGCTATTCACAAAGTACCGAAGAGATTAAGATACGGGAACTTGAGAATGAAATGAGGACTGCTCATTTAAACAGAGACAGCATTGTTTTATTTAAGCTTCTTTATCCAAATTATGTAGTTACCTCACCATGGAACAAAATAGCAACTATGGAGGATATAAGAAATACTTTAAGAAAAGGTAATGGTGACACGCAATCTTTTGAAAAGAATATTGAAACGATAACATTTACAAATAACATCGCTATTGTTATGGGTCAGGAAATAAGGATAATTGCAGGTAAAACAGACAAAAGGCGATTCACAGATATCTGGATGAACAATAAAAATAACTGGCAGCTTGTTGCCCGCCAATCAACTGTTTATTCTGTTGAATAATGACAAACATAATCCGATCAACGCGAAACACGAACTCACAGCAGTTTTGGCAATAGCCTGGCTGGCGGAATAATAATCAACTATACCTCAATGCCAGCATTAGTTTCAGCCAACGTTTGTAATTAAGGTTTAGTTGTTGTCTTCAATTTAAAAATATATGTGAATAAAAAAATGTCAGCTATGAAAAAAGAAAAAACTATATCAATGAGCAAGTTTTGCGACTTACTGGCAAGAGGCATAAAAGATATCAAACAAGAGATCAAAAACATTAAACGCAAGATCACAACACTGACAGCAACTCCACAAATTGCAAGGCCAACCGAATCCGGACAAAGCCAAAATCCAGGCAATCAAAAAAGAAATACAAAAGTTGAAGGAAGAACTCGAGACAGCCCAAAATCAGCTTATTGCGTTTGAAGATGAGTTTGAAGTAGATTGCAGATAAAAAAACCACCTATTGAATAAATGATCCAGAACTGCAGTTTTTTCAAATTGCCGGATCTCTCCCTTGCCAAAAGCATAATCTTTTAGATAAAATCAACCTAACAATTGAAGTAAAGAAGCAAAAGTATTTGTGAAGCCGGACGGTCCGGATGGAATTTCTTATAAAATATAAATCTACAAATATGAAAAAATATATGCTGCTTTTAATAATCGCTTCTTATCATATGCTGGTATTTTCACAAAGTGTAGGCATAAATACAGATGGCAGCCAGCCTAATGCCAGCGCAATGCTGGATATAAAAAATACCAGCAAAGGCATACTTATTCCCCGAATGAGTACTGCAGAGAGAAACGCCATCGCTGCACCTGCCAAAGGCTTGTTAGTGTTTGATAACAATACCAGCAGTTTTTGGTTTTATAACGGTGGCGCATGGGCGGAATTTTCTACAGGCAACAACGGCTGGTCACTTGGAGGTAATGCCGGCACCAACCCGGCTATTCAGTTTATTGGCACAAGTGATTCTGTGCCCTTAAATTTCAGGGTGTACAACCAGCAGGCGGGCAGGATTGCAACTACTGGTGAAACTTTTTTTGGCTCCCGGGCTGGCAATTCGAATACAGCTGCCATCAATTCAGCGTTTGGATCTCAATCGCTTTCTAATAACACAACCGGATACAGTAATACCGCCAGTGGGGACAGGTCCCTTTTTTCAAATACTTCAGGACACAGCAATGTAGCAATTGGTACAGGTGCGTTATTTCAAAATACTAACCGCAGTAATCTTGTAGCTGTTGGCGACAGTGCTTTATATAATAATAGTACAGGAGCAAGTTTTACCACTTACGGTGCTGATAATACTGCGGTAGGAAGCAAGGCTTTGTACAGTAATAATATTGGAATGAGTAATACTGCCATTGGACTCAGGTCGCTTTACAGCAACACTACCGGAGGTTTCAATACCGCCAGCGGAGGCCGGTCACTTTATAACAACATTACTGGCAGTTACAATACCGCCAGTGGGTTTAATTCTTTAAATAACAATTATTCCGGAAGTTATAATACGGCCAATGGATACCGATCACTTTTTTCCAACGATACAGGAACTGAAAATACCGCCAATGGTGTGTATTCACTTTATTCTAATACTACAGGAAACTACAATACTGCCAGCGGAGTATATTCTCTTTATTTTAATGTTGATGGAATCAATAATACAGCTAACGGTTACCGGTCTCTTTTTTCCAATTCAACAGGAATTGAAAATACTGCCAGTGGCGTAAATTCTCTTTATACCAACACTAGCGGCTATAGAAATACCGCCGATGGATTCCAGGCTCTTTATTCCAATACTAATGGCAATTTGAATACCGCTAATGGATGCCAGGCTCTTTATTCCAACACCGCTGGAACCAACAACACCGCCGATGGATTCCAGGCTCTTTATTCCAACGTTATAGGAAGCGATAATACCGCAGTTGGATACCAAGCCCTTTATTCCAACACTGCAGGAAATGACAATACCGCAATTGGTTATATGGCTTTTAGTTATGACCCATATAATTTAAATTACTATTACAACTCTACTGCCATTGGGTACAATACCCAGGTATTTGCAAGCAATATAGTACGGATTGGCGATGCGTATGTAAACAGCATAGGGGGAAATGTTGGTTGGTCAACCTTATCTGATGCACGTTTTAAATCAAATGTGCAGGAAACAGTACCGGGCTTGGATTTCATATTAAAACTACGCCCTGTAACCTATAACCTGAACCCACAGGCCATTGCAGCATTTTTTAAAATGCCCGATAGTTTAGGAAATAAAGAAAGAGAATTGGCAAAGCCCAATACCCTGCAAACCGGCTTTATTGCCCAGGAGGTAGAATCAGTTGCAAAAAAAATGGGGTATGACTTTAGTGGCGTAGATGCTCCAAAAAACGAAAATGATTATTATGGCTTACGTTATGCCGAATTTACTGTACCTCTTGTAAAAGCCGTCCAGGAACTGCAAATCCTTATTGATATACAAGATAAAAAAATTTCAGGCCTCGAAAAAAAAATCCAAAAGCTAGAAAATAAATAATTACCTGAATCAAGCTCCATTGGCTGTAAACAGGCGACAATGACCAGGGCCGACTTGATTGGTGCCTGGCGTGGTGAATAGCAAAATTAAACCCTCAAAAAGACAAAGACTTCAATTCTATCAGGCTAACATTTACAAATGACAGTGTGGAAGTCATTGTCGATATGAACGCATTCGGAGGGCGGGTAACAACCAAAAGTGCAGGGCCATGGGAGTTAAATAAAAATTTCATGAAGACAAAATTTGGTGACCACGTACAAGAATGCTCAGTGATTCTAAATATTAATAGTAAGACACTCACTTTTAAACCAGACCTTTTCTTTAAATCAGAATCTGTCCTGACGTCAGAATATAAAAAAGACGAGTAATGCGAACAGAGACCCGAATTATCTGGCAAGCCTTGTGGATATACGGGTGAAAAAATCGGTAGAAGAAATAGCGGAAGGACTTCGAGGCTGGTGGCGGGATGAGCTAATTTTTGAAATAAGGAGTTGCCTTACATTTTACAAATTATATGAGCAAGCTCTATTAGATTGTGATACTGCCATTGAAGAACAATTGAGAAATCATATCGCTGACACATCAGTTAATATGCAAGAAGTGAGAACGCCAAATGGTCGTTTAAAAACAAGAAGTAAAAACTCTCCAACTTTTGACATACGTCGTATAGCATACCAATATTTTAAAACTGATATCAGCGCTATATCAGGTGTCAATTATGGTACTGTCCTTTGTCTGGTAACGAATATGGGTGATGATTTACGACGATTCAGGAGTGCAAAGAGTTTTGCATCATGGTTAAGATTAGTGCCCAATAATAAAGTCAGCAGTGGGCGGATACTAAGCAGTAAAACTCCTGTTGGTAAAAACAATATTGCCATTGCACTTCGACAAGCGGCAAACTCAATAGGGAACCAAAAGGATCATGACCTTACTCCATTTTTTAAAAGAATAGCTTTTCGAAAAGGAAGAGTTGCGGCTATAACTGCGACAGCGAGAAAACTAGCAGTAATTATATGGAATATGATAACAAAGTCTGAGCCTTATAGAAATATTGAAGTGCAGGTAAACAATTTAAAGTATAAAACTTTGCAATTACGTAACATAGAAAAGAGAATCGGTTCTCTTAAATTAACAGACGATGAGTTAAAGAAATTAATCGTATAATTTTCTTTTGTCCCGGCCCATTCCTTTATTTTTTCACTAGGCAAGCTCACAAAATATCGTTACGATTCACGATAGGCAATTGAAGCGCGAACACCACGTCCAGGCTTTTTTGTAATCTTCGCTTTGCAAATTTTTTATCTAAACCTGCAATAATATCGCCAAAGAAAGATTAACAGAGCCTAAACCTCGTTCAGGTTCAGTCACCTTATATTCGGTTCATTCTGCTTTCTTTTTTCCGTAAAACATATTGGTCTCACCGTTTACCAAATGGGTGCTTTCAAACTTTTCTTAATTATTAATTATGTGCTGGATTATAAAAACCGTGTAATTATAAAAATTTGCACCTTGGAAATAAAGAGGGGCTGCTTATTATTTTAGTTTTCCAATTTTCAAAAACAAAAAGGGTGATGAGTTACCGGTAGTTCAGGTATATGACAATTTACCCAAACACGGATTCTACCAATGTTGCGAACAATGATGACTACTTTTTTGCAGACAAATGGTGCCAATAGAATTCACCATATAGTAAAGATAAAATCCAGCGTTTTCGGTAAAAAATTCTGTTTTCGGCAAAATTTAGAAATTATGAAATACCTATTCGTCACTTCTTTTTTTTCATTCAACCATTGGTGCAGAAGTACAATCGCAATTTCAATGGGCAAGAAATATGGCCAGCACCGGCACAAGCGAAGGGAAAGCGCTATCGGTGTATGCAGCAGGAAATGTAATGACTACTGGTGTGATGCGGGGCACTGTAGATTTCGATCCCGGTCCTGGAGTGTTTAACCTTACTTCGGCAGGTGAAGAAGATATTTTTATAAGTAAGCTTAATGCCAACGTAAGTTTTAAATGGCAAAACAAATAGGAGTTTCAACAACAGAAAAAATAATTATACAATGAAAAAAATATTTACAACTTCCTACTTTCAGCTAACACTACTTTGCATACTATCTGTTGGATTTTCAGCCGCACAAAACCCCGGTTTACAGTGGGCCAAAAATATAGGTGGCTCAAGAGGTGATGATATAATTGTAGATGCAGCAGGCAATGTTTATACAACCGGATATTTTGCCGGAGTTGCAGATTTTGACCCCGGCCCCGGTACCTTTTACATGACTGCCGATGGCGCAGGCGCCGATGATGCTTACGTGAGTAAGCTGGATATAAATGGCAATTTTTTATGGGCCATCCGGCTGGGCGGCAGTAGTGTTAATCATGGCAGGGCATTGGGTGTGGATGCTGCCGGTAATGTTTACAGCACTGGTGAATTTAGCGGTACGGTTGACTTAGACCCCGGGCCGGCTGTATTTAACCTGACGTCGAACGGGCAGTATGATATTTATATTTCAAAAGTAGATGCTGCTGGAAATTTTGTGTGGGCAAAAAATATTGGTGGCGCCACATCAGATATTCCATTTTCTCTTGTGATGGATGCAGCAGGGAATATTGTTATTACAGGCGTTTTTATTGGTATAGTTGATTTTGATCCCGGGCCTGCTGTATTTAATTTAAATGGCGGGGGCAACAACGATTGTTTTATTGTAAAAATAGATGCTGGCGGAAATTTTGTGTGGGCTAAACAGGTAGCCGGCAATTATTCGCAGGGAGATGCTATAAGTACAGATGCAGCAGGCAATCTGTATATATGCGGTAATTATAATTTTACTGCAGACCTTGATCCTGGTGCAGGCGTGTATAACGTAACCGCCACAAGTGGTGTTGATGTGTTTATAATAAAATTAGATGCGGCGGGAAATTTTGTCTGGGGCAGAAGTGTTGGTGGATTGGGTACTGACGTAGCTGAATCAGTAAAAGCAGATGCAGCCGGGAATGTATATGTGACAGGAAATTTTCCATTTACAGTAGATTTTGACCCCGGCCCCGCAACATTTAATGTAACAGTAGCTGGTGTTACCGATGTATATCTTTTAAAACTGGATGTAAATGGAAATTTTGCCTGGGTAAAAACTTTTGCCGGTCTTGACGCCGAAGCTGGCCATGATGTGGTGATTGATGCTACCGGCAACATATTTGTTACAGGCCTTTTTATAGGTACGGTAGATTTTGATCCCGGGTTGGCTGTGTATGATTTAACCTCGTTTGGCCCAAGCACCGATATATTTATTGTAAAACTGGATGCGGCGGGAAATTTTGTTTATGCGGTAAGATTTGGGGGCACTACGCTGGATGGAGGACTGGCGCTTGATGTAGATCAGGCAGATGTATTACATGCTACAGGTTATTTCCAGGAAGTCTGCGATTTTGATCCAGGTCCCGGAACAGTAACCTTAAACTCAGCCGATGGCGCCACTTTTATTATAAAGCTTGGTGCTCCGTCAGTAGTCCCCATCACTTTACTTAATTTTTCCGGCACTGCCTTACCAGGAGGAATTCTACTACAATGGAAAACAGCGCAGGAAATCAATACAAGTTCCTTCAACATTGAATGGAGTGCTGATGGCTCTGTGTTCCAAAAAATAGGTGAGCAACCGGCAGCAGGAAATAGCAGCGGAACAATAGCCTATTCATTCTTGCATGGCACTCCTGCTCGGGGTGATAATTTTTACCTGCTTAAAATGGTGGATGTTGATGGGCGGTTTACTTATTCACCGGTGGTAAAAGTGAATATGCCCATCAACCGTTTTTCAATTAATGTATCTCCAAACCCGGTTACTGATATATTAACGCTTCAGATTATAGCCGTAAAAGATGAAGAAATTGAATTAATACTCCATAGTAGTGAAGGGAGGAAGATTGCATCAAAACGAATTACTGTTACAAAAGGCAGTAACCGAATCAGTTGGGATTTACAAACAATTCCGTTAGGCACCTATTTTATTTCAAACACAAACGGACTGTTTAAAACAATTCGCATCAATAAACAGCGATAAAATTTTATAATGAAAAAATTTAATACTTTCTTATTATTGATTACAATTCATCAATTGTTGATGGCGCAAAACGTAGGCATCGGTACCAGCACACCAGTAGCCCGCTTACATGTAATTGATAGCAGTGTGCTGTTTAGTGCAGTTGGACTGGCGAATCCGGCACCAGGCAATCCTCCCATTCAAGGTGCCGGAAGAAGAATGATGTGGTATGCAGACAAAGCCGCATTTCGGGCAGGTTATACGTCGGGAAATAGCTGGGATAAAGTTAATATAGGTATTTATTCTCTTGCTACAGGAAATAATACAACCGCCATAGGAACAAGTTCAACCGCAATGGGAAGTGGCACAACTGCCAGCGGAAATTATTCCACTGCAATGGGGCAAAATACAACCGCCATGGGAACTGGTTCAATTGCAATAGGGTTTAATACAAACGCCAATGGAAGTTTTTCAATGGCTATAGGACAAAATACTAACGCCAGCGGAAATATTACAACAGCTACAGGATATGGTACAGTCGCCAGTGGAAATGTTTCAACAGCAATGGGAGATAATACAATCGCAAGCGGGCTTCGTTCGACTTCAATGGGACAAAATACAAACGCTAATGGAGATTATTCAACAGCAATGGGGCAAAATACAGTTGCCTTCGGCATTGTTTCAACGGCAATGGGGGGAAATACAAACGCTGATGGAAGTTATTCAACTGCACTGGGAAAATATACCGATGCAACAGGATATGCAGCTACAGCAATCGGTGATAGCAGTTTAGCAAGCGGAGCTATTTCATTTGCAAGTGGGTTTCGTACGACTGCCAGTGGCACCTATTCAACAGCAATGGGATATCAAGCAACCGCCAGTGGCACTTTTTCAACAGCAATGGGATATCAAGCAACTGCCAGCGGCAATTTTTCAACTGCTGTTGGTAATTATGTTTCCACCAATAACAAGGTAGGTTCATTTATGATCGGTGATAATTCTTCTGCTGCGGTAATGATTTCTCCGGCGTTAAATTCTTTTTCGGCAAGATTTGCGGGCGGGTACAGTTTATTTACCCACCCCAATTTAACCGCCGGAGTTTTTTTAAACGCAAGCTCCAATGCCTGGAGCACCTTTAGCGATGTACGTACTAAAGAGAATTTTGCAGAAGTAAACGGAGAAGATTTTTTAAAAAAGATTAGCCGCTTTTACCTCACAAGCTGGAACTATAAAACACAAAACCCATCCACCTTGCGCCACTATGGTCCCATGGCCCAGGATTTTTATGCGGCTTTTGGAAAAGACAGCTACGGTACTATCGGTAACGACACTACTATTAACTCCGCCGATTTCGCTGGGGTAAGTTTAATTGCCATTCAGGCATTGGAGAAAAGAACGGAGCTACTACAAAAAGAAAATGAAGAATTAAAAAAAATGCTCTGGCAATTAAAAAAAGAAGTAGATGTATTACGGGGAATAAAAAAAGAAAAGCCCATCAACAGAAATAAATAGAACTACTAAAAAGGAATTGAACTCATCAAAATAATATTTCTGTTATGAAAAAAATATTTACAGTACTGCTGCTCTTTCCCGGTTATCAATTGCTTATAGCGCAATCTGTAGGAGTAGGTACCAATACTCCCAATGCATCGGCCCAATTAGATGTAAGCAGCACTACCAAAGGAATGCTAATTCCACGGATGACCGATGCAGAGAAAATCGCTATTCCTTCTCCTGTACAGGGATTAATGGTATTTAATACCAACACCAACAGCTTTCAATATTATAATGGTACAAGCTGGAATAATATTTCTCACAGTGGAATTATTAATGGCAGCCCTAATAAAGTGGCAAAGTTCAACAGTATATGGGGGCTTGCAGCCAACGGGCTTATTACTGATAATGGTACCGGAGTTGCTATTAACAATACCAATGCACTCCCCAACAGCAGCGCACTGCTTGATTTGGCAAGTACAACAAAAGGCATACTTATTCCCCGCATGACTACTGGGGAAAGAAACGCTATTGCAGCACCGGCAGCCGGTTTATTGGTTTTTGATAATAGTACTAACAGCTTTTGGTTTTATAATGGCACTCAATGGACGGCATTAATTACCGGAGGAGGAAGCAGCAACTGGTCAGTTTTAGGAAACGACCTATATAACAATAACGCAGGTAATGTGGGGATTGGCGCCTCAACACCATCTGCCAAGCTAACAGTAAATGGTGATGCAGTTATTTCAACCGGACTGGGCATTGCGACCACAACTCCTGATTTAGCCACATATAAATTAGATGTTAATGGCAGTATTCATAATACAGGGAATATTTATACGAGTGGTAATGTAGGCATAGGAACCAACTCTCCGGGTTATAAACTGCAGGTAGATAATGGTAGTATAGCCATTCATAATACTACCGATTTAAAAGACTGGGCAATGAGTTATAACAGTAGCAGTAACCGCTTTCAAATTGCTGAAGATGCTGCTTCCCGGCTCGTAATATTAAATGGTGGAAATGTAGGGCTTGGCACAACTACGCCAGCGTATAAATTAGATGTAGTAGGCGCCATAAGGGCATCGGGAAATATACAATCGCAGGGAAATGTAAGTATAACCGGTACAGCTACCGTTTATAGTGGCGATGGAATTGTAAGAAGCTCAAATGGAAATCAATTGAGAACACAGCTTTACTCCGGTGCCATTAGCGCAAATCTGAGTGCCGGCGGTTCAATTACTTTCAATATTGGATTTTCTGCATTTTCAACTGCACCGCATATTTCAGTGGCGCAAGTTGCGGAAGGTTCAAATTCGTACGACAAAGTAATTTATACGGTACATGATGTAACAACAATAAGTGCACAGGTAACCATTTACAACCCGACTTCCGGAGCCGCTAATATTAATGGCAATTTTAAAGCTATCATCATTGGTGTTGATAATTAGAAGGAACAATTTTAATCGCCACGCCTTTAAATGCGTGGCAAGTAAACACACGGGACCTGGGCCTTAGCCCAGTCAACAATTTGACATGTTCCCCAATAAACTGCAACCCAGAGTGGAGGAACTCCTGTAAAGGCAGGCCAAAAATTATTACATTAGTATATTGAAGCACTCAACGATATCATATTGCCGGTTATTAGTTTTTGCAATAGTGATTTGCTACTGCAAAACACTAACTGCACAAGTACCGACAGCCTGGTCTTACCGGTTTTATAATAGCTCTAATGGATTGCCATCTTCTGAAATTATTTGCCTGGCAAAAGACAGTAAAGGTTTTTTGTGGCTCGGCACTTCCGCCGGATTGAGCATGTATGATGGTTATAATTTCCAAAATCATCCATATTCAAAAGAAGGCGAATGGATTGGATATGTAAATGTAATAAAGCCCGATACCGGTAACCGCTTATGGATTGGATCTGGTGCCGGGTTGTTTTGTTTTGTGAATAATGAGGTCATTAAAATAAGTGCAGCATCTTCATCGCCCCAGGGCGTTAATGATATTTTATTAACACAGGATGGTAATGCCTGGCTGGCCACAGAAAATGGCCCGGTACATATTAATATCAAGGAAGCAGACATTACGGGTAAGAAAAAAATACTGCTTACAAACTTTGTACTTCCTCAATGGGAACAGCAAACGGGCATAAAAGAAAACCGGCAAACGCTGCTCATCAGCAAAGCAAAAGATGATGCCGTCTTTATAGCACAAACCAATAACTTATTTCGCCTGTGGAACAACCAGCTTGATTTGATTCATTCCACCAAAGGCCGTGACAAGATAACTTCTCTCTTCCCTGTCCACAGTTCAAAAATATATTTTGATGCAGTAGAAACAGAATTAAACATAGTAGAAAACGGAATTGCAGGCAGCATTAACCCCGAAAAATTATATAACCAAGCTGTCAGTAATCATGATGCAGGCAACTGGTATGCAGGCACCCGGGGAGTTTTTTGTTTTCATCCTGAATCAGGGTCTGTTTCTGAATATAATAATTCAATTGATGATTATACAATATGGCCAAGTGCCGTGCTGCCAGATAATGATTTTATTTGGGTAGCTTCTCATGATGGATTACTAAAAGTAAAGCATTCAATTTTTACTACTTACTCATTAAAACCCGCATCAGTTTATACCGATTATTATTCTGTTACAGCATTAAAAAATGGAACATTATTATTAGGGGGCAACCGGGGAAAGCTATATGCAAAAAAGGCCCATACTTTTCAATTATATAAAGACCATTTGGTGCCACTTGCCGAGTTGACAGCATTGTATGAAGATGAAAGAGGCTGGTTATGGGCAGCAACAGGTTACCAGGGATTGGTATTATTGAGAAATAAAAAAGCAGAACGATACTCCATCGCAAATGGACTACATGATGATTCTAATTACCAGTTTTTAAAAACAGTGAGTGGCCAGTTATTTGTTTTTGGCGATCATGGGATAAGTGAGATAATTGTTACTGATAATAATACCGTTTCATTCAAGAAATTTTTGTTTGAAGCAAACAGTACACAGCACGCAAAATTTTATTCAGGTATTGAAGCTCCAAATGGAAGGATCTGGCTGGGTGGCCAGGAGGGAATTGTTTACCTGGAAAACGATACACTTCGCAAATTCAAAATTGCTGTCAAACAATTATCTGTAAACTATTTAATAAAAGATAAGGCAGGCATTGTGTGGATAGCTGCAGCAGGCCAGGGAATCTTAAAATGTGGGTTCACAAAAAAAAATGAATTGGAGATTATAAAACAGTTCACCGAAAATGATGGGCTCAATACGCTGCACTACCTTAACTTACTGGCAGATGCCGAAAACAACATCTGGGCAGGCAGCTCAAAAGGGCTGAGTTTTATTGGACAGAACGGCGGCAATAAAGACAGGATTTTAAATTTTGATGAATCAGATGGTTTTATAAAACCCGGCTATAGTTACCTGCGCTTATTCCAGGCAGGGGACAGCAGCATCTGGGCGGCTACTTCGCTTGGCTTTACATCTTTTAAGCCTGGTCAGCTTTTGGTGTCTCATACTTCGCCGACAGTTTATATCACAGGGATGAGGAAAATAAAAACAAGCCGATTAAGCCCGGATAAAAATTTTGCTCCCTATCCTGCAAAAAACAGATTCCGTTATTCAGACAATTCTTTCAACTTTAGTTTTACCGCATTGGATTATGCTAACCAGGAAAATATCCGTTACTATTATAAATTAGATGGACTGGATACCAACTGGACCAATGCCGGCAATCAACGCAGTATAAGTTTTGAAAATCTTTCACCTGGTAATTATTCGTTTCGGGTAAAAGCATTGAACAGTAAAGGCATCTGGAGTAAACAGGATGCCGTTTATGCTTTCATAATTACAGCGCCTTTCTGGCGAACCTGGTTGTTTATTGCATTGCTGATTACAACTATTGTGGCTCTAACTGTTTTTATATTTAAACGACGGATAAGTTTTATTAAAAAAAGAGAGGCGGAGAAAACAGCTTCGCAAAAAATAAAAGCAGACAGCTACCAGGCAAAACTTGAAACGGAGCAGGTTATCAATTATTTCGCCACCTCTATTTCTGGCCAAACCACGGTAGAAGAAATGCTTTGGGATGTAGCCCAAAACCTCATAGGTAAACTTGGCTTCGAAGATGCTATGATCTATTTGTGGAACAAGGATCAAACGGTTCTTATGCAAAGGGCAGGGGTTGGCATTAAAGGTTCTATGCAAAGCGAACCGGACAGAAACATTTATCATGTACCAAAGAGTAAAGGCATAGTTGGCACAGCAGTGGATAACATGCAAGCCATCTTGGTTAATGATACTTCCCTGGACAAGAGATATTTTTCTGCGGATGGAACACTGCGACTGAGCGAAATCTGTGTGCCGATCGTACACGAAAATCAGGCAATGGGTGCTATCAATGCAGAGCATTCAACAAAAAATTTTTATACAGACCGGCATTTACAGATACTCACGACTATCGCCTCAATGCTTGCAGATAAAATTTATATGATAGAGGCACAGCAGCAGGCCCGGGAAAAAGAAATGGAAGTGCTGAAACTGAATAAAGATTTTGCCACCTCACAACTTACTGCTTTGCGGATGCAAATGAATCCTCATTTTATTTTTAATGCGCTCAACAGCATACAACATTATATACTACAGGGTAATGTTGCAGATGCAAATAAGTACCTGTCTAAGTTTTCAAAATTGCAGCGGGACATTTTGCATTGCAGCAGTCAACAGTTTATTTCACTGGAGAAAGAGCTGGAAATCATCAATACATACCTGCAACTGGAGCAATACCGCTTTGGAGAAAGTTTTAGTTATAAAATAAGTATGATAGAAGAAATAGAACCCGAGGAAATAAAAATACCACCGATGATATTGCAGCCTTTTCTTGAGAACGCAATCTGGCATGGATTAATGCCACAGAAGGCAGAACGAAGACTCAGCATCTACCTTGATTTATCTACAGATGATATTTTATTGGTTACCCTAAGGGATAATGGAATCGGGCGGTTGGCTTCTGCCCGTTTAAAAGAAAGCAATGACAACGGCAAAACAGTACATGAGTCAAAAGGAATGTCAATGGTGCAGCAGCGGCTGCAATTGCTGCAGCAGCAGTATGATCAACCCTTTGAAGTGGCGGTATCAGACATAGCAGACATCAAAGGGGAAGTGCAGGGTACGCAGGTGGCGCTGAAAATTTTTATCGGAAATAAAAAACAATGAATACAATCAAAGCATTGATTATTGATGATGAGATCACAGCAGTACAAACGTTATCGCTGATGATTAAACACTACGTACCAGAAATAACAGAACTCAAATCAACAACAGATCCTTATGAAGGATTATTGTTGTTGAGAAACTTTGCGCCTCAGTTATTATTTATAGATATACAAATGCCCCTTATGAACGGCTTTGAGTTATTAAAAAAAGTAACTGGTGTAAACTTCGGTATCATTTTTACTACTGCTCATGATGAGTATGCTATAGATGCTATCCGCTTTAGTGCATTGGATTATTTATTAAAGCCGATTGATACCGATGAACTGCAAAATTCTTTTGCGCGATTTGCTGACAAACAGAAAAATAAAACCGGGACACAACCATTGTATCATAATTTTATGTACAACCTAAGTGTAAAAAATAAAAAGGATTTTACGTTGGCTTTGCCCACTTTACAAGGTACTTTTTTTTATAAACTGGAAGAGATTATACGGTTGCAGGGAGAGGGCAGCTATACAAAGTTTTTTTTTGCAGATAAAACACCATTACTTACCGCCTATACACTTAAGAATTATGAAGAAATTCTATTTAACTACGGTTTTCTCCGGGTACATAAGTCGCACCTGGTAAATAAGGACCATGTAGTGAATTATATGGCAGATGGCAAACTTACTATGACAGATGGCTCAAAAGTGGAAATTTCAAGACGAAGAAAAGAAGATGTAATGGAAGATCTTAAAGACAAATTTTAAGTTTTTACACATTTGAAAGCCTTAACTTATAGCAACTCGTGTCATCCCTTCTTCTTTAATTTCAAAGCCTTTTTTCTTTGATACCCGGTTCATGGGTTTTACAGAATACAATGCAAGATTCTTATGATAAGATAAATAAGAAACCACAAGTATGCCGGGAAAAATTAACGGAAAGAAAGTTTGAAAATCTATTCCGTCAACCCGAGCGTGTGAAATACTTGCCGCAATAAAGTCAAAGGCAAGACCCGCGTAGGCCCACTCTTTAATACGCTTTGATATTTGAGGAATTATTAATGCCAGTACCCCGATCTGGCGCAGGTATGCAGCTTAGATACGCGCCAGGCGTACCTGTGCCGCGAATACCAACTCTATTTTAACTCAATGACTCTATATTCACATTATGAGACAACTATCAGTAACGTTATTTACGCTGGCTTGTTTTATTTTTTGATGAGTTTACAACATTGAAATTTTGTTATAGATTTAATATTATCTAAATACTATTTTGTAAAACTGAGTACAGCGCAACTTTTTGCTGGATGTAGACTAAGGAGAGCCGGGGGAAACAAAAAATTAACAATATAGCTTAGGCATCTATCTAAATATCCAATACCAGCATATAAGTCAAATATAATAACATGATGACATAGATTTACTACTCAAATCATTTCTCGCTCCTGTACATGGTTGGGTTCATCTTAAACTTCTGTTTAAAGGCAGTTGCAAAGTATTCAACGCTGTTAAAGCCTGAAGAAAATGCAACATCTGTAATTGGTATTGTACTATTTTTAAGAAGCATCTCCCCATGCTTTAGCCGCACATTAAGTAAGTATTGGTATGGCGAATAGGTTGTTAAGGTCTTAAAAATCCGGCTAAAATGAAATGGGCTTACATGGGAAGAGGTTGAAATTTCGTACAATGAAATATCAGTGGCAAATTTCTCATGCATATATTCTTTCGCCCTCTCTATCGTAACCAGGTGATGTTTATTTAAGTATGTATGCGCCCCTTCATCAACTGAACTGTTTGTAATGGATGCTACCATATATTTTAGCAGTTCAAGTACAAGATTATCCATTTCCAGCTTCCCGGCTTTATTTATTCTTTTTATTATCTGGTGATGCAAATATTCTTTTTCGGGGGTTGATTTTAATAATACAGAAAGGATATCGGAGTTGGAAAAAAAGAAAGAATATTTTAGTTTCAAGTCATCTATAAGCTGGCGGTAAAGATCATCCGTAAAATTAAAAATGGAGCATTCACCTGTGGATGGTTGCAGGCCGTATTCATAGTTTGGTTTATCAATAATGATATTTCCCGTGTGCATGTTATAGGGTTTTCCTGATACGTCAAATAAGAAATTCCCCTTTGTTACAAATACAAAACAAAAACAATCATTATAATCATTGATTACTTTTTTGTTTTTCTCTGCAGTCAACTGCCCAGTTTTTAATCTCGTAAAAATCAGATTTATAAAGACTATCAGCTATTGAACTTTCATCTGTAGTGATGGTGGTATGTACTGATTGGTCACTCATAAAAAAAACTTAAATAGCCAGGGTAATAAGCGCCATACAAATATACCCAGGTGAGTGAGATAATCAGAAACAAACAGCACTGAAAGTAAAAAAGAGCAAGATTTTGAAGGTGCCGCATTTTAGCGCTGAGTAAATTACATATATTAAAATTAATGACAATCTGGTTTTGCAAAACCATCATTTATAATGTAACATAATTGAATAACCATGTCATCATTGAAATTCATTTTATCAATTGTCCTGACTATCGCTTTACATTATTGTTTTGGTCAAAGTAAAGAACCAGGAAAGCCACAACTATTTGCCGAAGGTATTATCAGTACCGGTGATTATGATACTCACCCTGCTTTTACTCCATCCGGCGATACACTTTATTTTTTAAAATGCCAGCCCGATGCCAGCTTTTGCGCTATATGTGTTTCTTACAAAAAACATAATAAATGGTCTGCGCCGGAAGTGGTTTCATTCTCTGGCCAATATTCTGATGCTGACCCTTTTGTTACCAAAGATGGTAACAGCATGTATTTTGTTTCCAACAGGCCGCTTATTGAGGGAGGACCTGTAAAACAAGATTGGGATATCTGGAAAACGGAATGGACTTCAACCGGCTGGGAAAAACCTATTCATTTAGACAGTACTTTCAATACAACCGCCAGCGAATACTATCCTACCCTTGCCGATAATGGGAATCTTTATTTTGGTTCATCAGGGAAAAAAGGTAAAGGCGGGGCCGACATTTTCGTTTCTAAATTTATTAATAATAAATATACTGCGCCTGAAAATTTAGGTGACTCAATAAACACTTCTTATAACGAATACGAACCTTTTATTGCACCCGATGAAAGTTATTTAATTTTTATGGCCACCATTCCCAATGGCATTTCAAATGCCGATTTTTATATCAGCTATAATAGAAATGGGGCCTGGAGCAAAGCCGAAAAACTTCCGGAACCCATTAATACGGCTGCTACTGAATGGGGAGGAAAAGTAACCCGTGATGGAAAATATCTTTTCTTTGGCAGCAGCCGGAATCCAATTACAGATATGTTGCTACAAAGGGAAGACATGAAGCAATTCAAAAAAAGAACCGCAGCATGCAGGCAACGGCCTGGGTGATATTTATAAAATAGAGTTTTCAGAAATAAAAAAATACTAAAAATTCTTAACAGGAGCAACGCATTTCATTCAATGAATAACTAAACAAAATATTTTTTAATGAATGGTATTTCTAAATAGTTAATCAAACAAAAAAATAAAATCATGAGAAAGATCATAATGCTCAACAGAATTTCCATTGATGGCTTTTTTGCCAGCTTAAATGAAAAGACATTTGGTATGGACTGGTTTGTACAAGATCCCAAAGTGGACAAAGCCGCACACAAACTGGGTGATAATGCAGACACGCCTTCTCTGTTATTGGGAAGAATAACATATAAGGGATTTGAGAGTGCCTGGGTGCCAAGATTGAAAGACCCAAATGCACCTAAGGAGATGAAAGCGGTGGCAGAAGAATTAACCAACATGCCCAAACTGGTTTTTTCCAAAACACTTAAAGAAAACGAAATTAGCTGGGAGAACACAACGCTGTTTACCGGTAATCTTGCAGAGGTGGTAAAAAAATTAAAACAAAAAAAAGGAGGAGACATTATGATAATGGGCAGTGGCACCATTGTGCAGCAATTATCAAACGAAGGATTAATTGATGAGTATGCATTTATACTCACCCCGGTTATTGCAGGTGAGGGAAAACCGTTATTTAAAGATGTCAAAAAACTTAACCTTGAGTTATTAAAAACCAAGAGTTTTAATTCAGGAAATGTAATACTTCACTATGGGATTGCCAGGAAAAAAAAGTGAGATGAATTTAAAGATAGAAACCCCAATTGGAAAAATGTAGCATTAAAATAAAACAGAAAATTATGGGCAAAGACTCAATGAAACTTGATATTTATGTTAACTATCCAGGACATTGCGAAAAAGCATTCCAATTTTATAAGAAGCATCTTGGCGGCAGAATAACAATGATGACCCCACATCAGCATCCACCTTCCAATTTTCCGAAAGAGTGGAAAAACCCCATTCTTCACGCAAGGATAGAATTGGGCGGTACAACGGTAATGGGAGCAGACATACCCAATGCTGAACCAATGCGAAGCGCCTACCTTACTATTCGTACCGGTACTCCGGAAGAGGCAGAGCGTATGTATAAAGTGCTTTCCAAAGAGGGGGAAATTTTTATGAAGATGGAAAAGACGGCTTTTGCCAATCGTTTTGCCATGCTCCGGGATCAATTCGGAACCTCGTGGATGCTGCTTAATGAAGATTAGTCCTGAGTTTGCGCCACATATGAAACTAAAAATAATTCACCTGGAAAAGTAAATAAAAATTATAGAATGAAACCAAAGCGGAACAGATAAGTTTGATCAAAACACTTTATTCCCGGTAATTTTATCACATGATTAATCTATCTGCCACTGGTCGTATTTTCTATGGTATCGCTATGGCTGTTATCGGGTTCCTGGCAATTTATTATGGTGATTTTCCCTATATGCTTATACCTCCGAAACATTCATGGATCCCCAGCTTAGCAACGGTTGCCCGTATTTCCGGGGCCATGCTTATATTGGCCGGAGTGTGTATTATTTTTGAAAAAAAGGGCAGGACAGTTTCTCTGCTGTTGGGCACTGTGCTTCTATTGATATTTTGCTTTTTTTTTATCCCATATCAATTTGTGGTGAGCGCAAATTATATGCATTTTGGAGATTGGGAGAATGCAGCGAAAGAATTAGCATTATCCGGCGGCGCATTTGTAATTGCCGGATACTTTTCCGAAGAAAAGGAAACCGCTTTTATCAGGTTTTTGGCGAAGCTAATACCTTTGGGAGCTATTCTATTTTCGATAACGATTATCAGTTTTGGTGTTGATCATTTTCTGTTTGCAAAAGAGGCTGCTGACTATGTTCCATCATGGATACCCTACCACCTGTTCTGGATGTATCTTACCGGCACAGCATTAATTAGTTCCGGCCTTGCAATTATTTTGAAAATCAAGCCCCGACTGTTTGCCACTCTTTTAGGTATAATGATTTTTACCTGGTTTATTATTCTCCACATCCCCAGAGTGATAGCTTCTCCTTCAACTTATATGGGAAATGAGGTTACCAGCGCTTTTATCGCGTTTGCCTATTGCGGAATTGCCTTTGTAATCTCCGGTACTTCAAAAAGATAATTTTTCAATCGGGCTTAGTTAAGCAGGAAAAACAAACCGCGGAAACGGTTATTTTTTGATATACCAACGAATACCGGATACAAATCCAAGAAAACCGCCCATCGAATTATCAAGCTGTAAACGTCACAACCTGGAACTAAAAATATTGAGGCGAGCAAACAATGCAGGTTTTACTTATGGCGTCATGCATTTAATCTAGATCATTATGGATTTGTGCATCTCCTGCTCGCCGTAAATTTTATTTATTTTCTTTAAAACCCCTTTAAGAGAAATTCCCTTGCCAAGAACGCCGGTAAAAATATCACCCTTTTGTTTTATTCTTTCCACTGCATTGAAGATGGTAAAATCTTTCATCTTCAGCCCGGTTGTTACTTCATCCCAATCCAAAGGCATACTTACGGTAGCATTTGGTTTTGGTCGCAAGGAATATGGAGCCGCAAGCGTGGCCTGCGGACGGTTCTGGAGAAAGTCGAGATAAAGTTTTCCATCCCTGTTTTCAATAATGCGTTCTATACTTGTAAAATCGGGGATTTTCGAATTAATTATTTTTACAATCATTCTTGCAAATTCTTTGCTCTGCTCGTATGAATATTTTGCACCAAGAGGTATATATATATGTAATCCCGTTGAACCGGAAGTTTTGCAATAGCACGGAACATCAGCTGAGGTTAATACTTCTTTAGTGACTTGCGCCGCTTCAATTACCTGGTCAAAAGTTGACTTGTCGGATGGATCAAGATCAATAATGCACCAATCGGGGTTATCAGGTTTGCTCGTGCGACTACTCCATGGATGCATTTCCAATCCCCCTAACGATGCAATTAAAAGAAGGCTCGCTTCATTCGTGCATACCATAAAATTACGTTTACCCCCGCGTTCACTGCTATAGGGAAATTTCTGCACCCATGCAGGTACTTTCCCAGTCACGTCTTTCTGGTAAAATGATTTTCCATCAATACCATTTGGGTAACGTATTAAAGTCTGTGGTCTGTTTTTCATATAAGGCAACATGTAAGGCGCTACCTGGTAATAAAAATTTATAACATCCCGCTTGGTGACTCTATTTTTAGGAAAATAAATTTTGTTCAGGTTATTGAATGTAATGTTATGACCGTTTATATTTCTTGTCTGAGATTTATCCTTTGGATTCAAAAGGCTTTTTCTTTCAGGTATTTCCGCTGCTTTAAGAAGCCTTTTTGTAAGCTTATTACTATTAACATTCTTTCCTTTATTTTTTGGGACCATCACTTTGGTTTTGTATTTGTTTCCATTAGATAATGAAGATATAACGGTCCCGGTTTTGTTTTCTTTTTCCATGATAACTTCATTGCTTTTTTTATCTTCCCGCATTCCTTCAAAAGAAGGATGCCGCATTACTCCATCAGAAGTCATTTCTGCATAAGATACTTCGCATATCAATTCCGGTTTAAGCCACGTGGCTTTTGCATGGGGAGGATTTGGTCTGAACCGTGAAGGTTTGTTGATATCAGGTTCCATACTAAAGGGAGATCTCTTAACTATGAGTGGCTTGAATAGCTTTAGCATCTCACTTTGTAATTTTTGAGAAAAGCCGGTTCCGATTTTACCGGTATAAATTAACCGGTCGTTTTCGTGTAACCCAACGAGTAAGGCACTGAAAGGTTTGTTGCTTCCTTCATTATTCGTATATCCTCCTATAACAACTTCCTGTCGTTTACCTGTTTTAATTTTCAGCCATTCTTTGGAGCGCTGCCCTGGATAATAATTACTGATAGCTTTCTTCGCAATGATGCCTTCGAGATTTATTTTTTTTGCTACTTCAAAAAACTCGGTAGCACCGGCATTAAAGCTTTCACTGAATCTTATATTATTTATCGAAGGCACGTTTTTTTGAAGAATCTCCTTTCGCTGTGTAAGTGTGAGACCTGTGAGGTCTTCCCCTTCCAGCCACAATATATCAAACATATAAAATACCAGGTCGCCATCAGCCTCGCTTCTCCAGTTTTGCAGGCTACTGAAGCTTGATATGCCCTTATCATTTGTGACAACTATTTCACCATCAATAACAGCATTTATTTTCCATTGCTGTAAAGCCTTGTGAATAGAATAAAATTTTTCGTCAAAAGATTTATTGTTCCGTGAGCGCATGTCCACAGTGCCGTCATTGAGGTATACAATCGCCCGGTAGCCATCCCACTTTACTTCGTATAACCAACCTTCCTCATCAAAGGGTTTATCTACAAGTGTTGCAAGCATTGGTTTTATGCCCGATGGCATTTTTATCTTTTTGCTTGCTTTCTTAATTGACAACGTTTTTTTAGAAATCATAACAGGTTTAGATGATGGAACAATTCATTAGTTATTCTAAGCTCAAAACGGACGCCTGGCACTAAAAATCGCTCTATAGAATTGAATCTTCGATGAACCAAAAAATCCACACCGTTTGTTTGCAAATCGTACTTGTTTGAATAATGTATGGAATAAAAGAATTTATAAAGTTTAACTAAAAAACATGCCACAAAACAGTAGATGCAACGACCGGAATTTTTCACTTGTAAAAGAAATAAAATCTTTCAATGAAACACTGAATTGGCGGGCAAGGCGAAGATGAATAACCAAAAACTTGCGCATAACTCAAATGCTAGCTACGGGAACACCGGCTATCAACCAGCAGGTACTTTATTCTTAACAGGCGCGCTGTGAAGCAGTAATAGTCTTTTTCAAAAGTTTGCGTGCGTTTAATGGCAACATTGTTGATAATTTCTATTAACACCTTAAATTTATATGTTATGCCAGGCAAAAAACATGGTAATGTAAAAGATCCTGATAAGTATGAAGCTTTACCGGACAAAGGAATGAGCAAGGAATGAGCAAGGAAAGAGCAGCCAAAATTTCTAACTCGCCGGACGCCGCAAAAAAGGGCGGCAAGCATTCTCAAAAGGGAATGAGCAAATAAAGTGTTTGCTTTACAAGCGGAGTTAAAAGCTTCGCTTTTTTATTGTCAACAAGCGACATGAAAATGGTTTTCAAAAAAAGAAGATTAAAAATTTACGGGTATTCTTTTATTTGCAATTCATCTACCGGAGTATCTCTCACTATATCTTTGAGATCATTAATGTGCTCGGCAAAGTCGGGATCCAACATTGATTTCGTTACTTCTCCCAAGGCGGTTTAGACAAATTCCAGGTCGCTATTATAGGCGATGTGAAATGGTATTTCGTTCCGTATGTATGGAAATTTTGGCCAGGAATAGTTAAAAACTGCTGATTGTAAAATAAGACTATCCGGAAAGCGAATGAGCCTTCCGCCGGGAAGATCATTAAGGACCTGGACGATCACCTGATAGATGATATAAATAACTTTTTTATAAGCTACAATGCCTTGAGCCATTAAAAATTTAAACCGATCAAAAACAGTAGCAGGACGAGGGCGATCAAACTCATCAAAAAATCAATCATACAATGAACGACTTAATAAATACATTATTTGGCCATGGGAAAGATCTTGACTCTTTACAAATGGTCTGTAGAGCAATCTGTATGTTTGTTATTACTCTTCTGTTAATCAAAATTTCAGGCATGCGGGCTTTTGGTCAAAAATCGGCCTTCGATTCCATTATCGTAATTATTTTAGGTTCTGTACTAAGGAGAGCGGTAGCAGGGGTGTCACCGTTCATACCAACAGTTGCCGCTGGTGTGACAATTGCAGTAGTGCAGCCTTTTCCATTTCATCAATCCTCTTCGTTTTACCGCTGGGCAAAATAATGTTAGGGTAACTGTTTTCTATTCCTGTAGCAAACATGAATTTTGTTCCTGGCATTGCTGATTTATTTTTTCTTAAACTACCTTTTAATATAAAAAATTGTAACTACATGGATTTACTTCTGATTTTTTTTTGAACTGTAAAATGTGCAATAATTTAATTAAATCATGGTAAAATTAAGGCAGCCTGATTTTTACTATTAGGTAAATTACGCGAACTGATTAAATTATCGACGTCGGTTATAAACTCCAAATCTTTTCTTTATTTAAGTTCCATGCTTGCATTGTTTGTATCTCTTTTTCTACGTCCAAATTAATAATGAGTACCTATTTACACATTTTAATTGTTATTATTATTTCAATCGATTTATTTCAGATACAATTACACTGGCACATTTGTAGCTTAGGTGAATCAAATCTCCTGTCAGTACCCTTTTTCATTTAATCTTAAAAAAGCTAACTTATGGATCTCGTATGTTTTTGTCATATAAGGTGGGAATTTGTGTTTCAAAGACCGCAACATCTTTTAACTCGGTTTGCAAAATACCAAAGGGTCTTTTTTATAGAAGAACCTATATTTAAAAAGATTGAAAAGAACTATCTGCAAATCAATAAAGCTGGTGAACAGTTATGGATTGTTACTCCGCTCCTTATCGAAGAATCAGGGGTTGATGATGCTATTTTCCACCAAAAAATATTATTAAAAAATCTTTACAGGGACTTCTCGATCAATCATTATAGCCATTGGTACTACACACCTATGGCACTTACCATCAGCAGCCATCTGCAACCTGAAATGGTTATTTATGATTGTATGGACGAACTTTCAAATTTTAAGTTTGCCCCGGTAGATCTAAAGCAAAAAGAAAAAGATTTGTTCAGGTTGGCTGATCTTGTTTTTACCGGCGGACATAATCTTTACCAGGCAAAAAAAGATGCACACCATAATATATTCGCCTTTCCCAGCAGTATAGATAAGCAACATTTCATGCGGGCAAGAAAAAGATGTATTGAGCCGTATGACCACGCTAATATTCCTCGTCTCCGTTTTGGTTTTTATGGTGTGATAGATGAACGTTTTGATGTGGAATTGATCAGAAAGGTTGCTACCCGCAGGCCGAATTGGCATTTTATTTTGATAGGGCCTGTCATAAAAATTGATCCGTCTATTTTACCGCGACTTGAAAATATTCACTATTTAGGTTCGAAGCAGTATGAAGAACTACCAGCATATCTTTCCGGATGGGATATAGCTATGATACCCTTCCTGCTTAACGATTCTACCAAATATATCAGCCCTACAAAAACTCCCGAGTATTTAGCTGCAGGTGTACCTGTAATATCTACCTCCATTGTTGATGTGGTAAACCCCTACGCTTTAAATGAACTGGTACACATTGCCGATAATGCAGACGCATTTATCGAAGCAGCAGAAAAAGAGCTATCAATTACCGACAAGTCCCGCTGGTTGCAGAATGTAGATTTGTTCTTAAAAGAAAATTCGTGGGATGAAACCTGGCGGCAGATGGTAAACCATATCAATAAAACTTTACATAACAAAAAGACTACAACGATCACTATAAAAAAGGAAGGCATATATGTTTGATTACATGATAGTTGGCGCAGGCTTTGCCGGCAGTGTGCTCGCAGAGCGGTTGTCGAACCGGGGAAAATCAATTTTACTCGTAGAAAAACGAAACCACATTGCTGGTAATGCATTTGATTTTTACAATGGCGATGGCATCCTTGTTCATAAATACGGGCCTCATATCTTTCACACCAACTCCAAAGAAGTTTATGAGTACCTGAGCATGTTTACAAGTTGGCGACCATATGAGCACAGGGTGCTCGCGAGCGTAGACGGGCAACTGTTGCCCATTCCCATCAATCTTACTACTATCAATAAAATGTATAACCTGAATTTGAACTCAGATGAACTCTCTTCATTTTACGAATCGAGGGCAGAAAAGATAGCGCCTGTGCGTACTTCAGAAGATGTGGTGGTAAGCAAAGTGGGAAGAGAGTTATATGAAAAATTCTTCAAAGGCTATACCATTAAGCAGTGGGATCTTGACCCTTCACAGCTGGACGCATCAGTTACAGCCCGTGTGCCCGTACGAACCAACAATGACGACAGATATTTTACGGACACCTACCAGGCAATGCCCTTCCATGGTTATACAAAGATGTTCGAAAAAATGCTCGGCCAGCCGGGCATAAAGGTGCTGCTTAATACGGATTATAAAGAAGTAATTGGTTCTATACCTTTCAGGAAGATGATTTATACAGGACCTATCGATTACTACTTTGATTATTGTTATGGCAAACTCCCCTACCGCTCTCTGGAATTCAAATTTGAAACAGTGGATGCAGAAAAATTTCAACAAACAGGAACCGTCAACTACCCTAACAATCAAATGTACACAAGAATAACTGACTTCAAGTATCTCACCGGCCAGGTGCATCCTAAAACCAATATTGTTTACGAGTTTCCCAGGGCAGAAGGTGATCCTTATTATCCCGTGCCACGTTCTGAAAATGCCTCTCTTTATAAACAGTATGAAAAGCTTGCAGCCAATACAGAAAATACATTTTTTACAGGGCGGCTGGCTACTTATAAATATTATAACATGGACCAGGTAGTTGCACAATCTCTAACACTTTATAAAAAATTAATGCAAACCGAACCTCATTCATATGTCAACAAAGAGGCAGCATACCAGTTGTAAACCGGAATATTGGGGAGGCATTGAGTGTACCATCAATCGCGTTAATGATAGATTTTTGGATCAGTTGTATCTTGCAGGGCATTATCAAAGAGATGATGACATCGGGCGTATAGCAAAACTTGGAATTACGAAATTGCGCTATCCTGTTCTATGGGAAAAACATCAACCGCAACATGGGATGCCTCCCGAATGGAGCTATACAGCCCACCGCCTGGAGCAAATAAGGAAACATAACATTGTCCCAATCGCCGGTCTCTTACATCATGGAAGCGGCCCGGCATTTACCAACCTTGCCGATGATAATTTTCCGAAGCTTTTAGCAACCTATGCATCTGCGGTTGCAAGGAAGTTTCCGTTCCTGGAATATTATACGCCTATTAACGAGCCCCTTACTACAGCTCGCTTTAGCGGGCTGTACGGATTGTGGTATCCTCATAAAAAAAATGATGTAGGCTTTGCGAAAATGCTGCTCAACCAGGTAAAAGGCATCATCCTGGCGATGAAGGAAATAAGAAAGGTGAATCCCGCTGCTAAACTGGTTCAAACAGAAGATCTTTCTAAAACATATTCAACGCCTTCACTCCAATACCAGGCACGGTTTGAGAACGAAAGGCGATGGCTTACTTATGATTTACTCTGTGGTAAAATACAGCCTGGCCATGCCATGTGGGATTATTTTACGCGGCTGGGGACACCCGAAAGCATGCTTAATTTCTTCATCGAAAATGCAACATACCCCGACGTTATGGGCTGTAATTATTACATCACTTCAGAACGATTTTTAGATGACAGGCTTGGTAAATATCCTTCACACTTGCACGGTGGAAATGAAATTCAGGAGTATGCAGATGTGGAAGCAATAAGGGTAAATCACGAAAACTCCTGCGGCCTAACATTGTTACTTAAAGAGGCGTGGGAACGATACCAGTTGCCCCTTGCAGTTACCGAGGCACACCTCAATGCTGGCAGAGAAGATCAGTTGCGATGGCTACATGAAACAATTAGATCATGCAGTGATGCTGTCAATTCAGGTGTTGATGTGAAGGCCATTACATTCTGGTCATTATTGGGTGCATACGGGTGGAACAGCTTGCTTACTTCGGAAAGCATGGATTACGAGGCTGGTGCTTTTGACCTTAGAAGCACGCCTCCAAGAAGCACTGCTATTGCAGAATATATAAAGGATATCACCAGCGGAAAAGATAATTGTCATGTATTGTCGCAGCAAGAAGGATGGTGGCACAAGAGCAACCGCTTTCATATAAAAGAGAAAATAAATAATACTGCGAGCCATTGTTTTGAAAAAAATAGAAACATAGTTATTACAGGTAAAACAGGTACGTTGGGTAATGCTTTCGCCAGGATCTGCAGTGATAGAAATATCGACTACCTGCTATCCGGCAGAGACGTGCTTGATATTACCAATGAAGAAAATATTCATTGCTTCCTCGATGCAAATAAGCCATGGGCTGTTATCAACACAGCCGGTTATGTACGGGTGGATGATGCAGAAAATGATAGTCAGTTATGTTTCCAAATAAATACACATGGTCCTGCACTTTTGGCAAAAAACTGTAAAGAAAGAAATATTCGGTTTATAACTTTTTCATCCGATCTTGTTTTTGACGGAGAGAAAAACATTCCTTATTGCGAGAACGATACGGTGAATCCTGTAAATGTTTATGGCCTTTCGAAAGTCATGGCTGAAGAAAAAGTGCTTTCGCAAAATTCTTCCTCGCTAATAATAAGAACCAGCGCATTCTTTGGACCATGGGACAAATACAATTTTGCCTTTGATGTTTTGACAACACTTTCGCGAGGTGAAAAATTTATTACTGCAAGCGATGTCTTTATTTCCCCGACTTATATACCTCATACTAGTTCAGACAGTTATTGATTTATTAATTGACGGAGAGACTGGCATCTGGCATCTCTCCAACAGAGGTTCTATTAGCTGGAAAGATTTTGCTGTGCAGATTGCTGAAAAGGCCGGGTATGATGATAGGATGATTGAAGGCGTTGAACAAAAAAAATTAAATCTTCCTGCCAGGCGACCATTATATTCATCACTTGTGTCCGGGCGAGCCACACTTCTCCCACCCCTTGAAGATGCGATTAATTGTTTTTTCAGAGAGTGTATTAATTTACCCACTAATGAAGCGTTCATAGAAAAATTTTAATGCAAAAAGTTGAGGATTGTCTTTTAATATTCAACAATTTTTCAAATGATAATTACCGAAATAGTGGGCTTCATTGCCGGCATCTTTACCGGCATTTCATTATTGCCACAGCTTATAAAAATTATTAAGGAAAAGAAAACAGAGGACATTTCTATATGGATGCTGTTGATATTATTAGCCGGGCTCGCAGGGTGGGTTATCTATGGATTTTTAAAACAAGACCTGCCCATCATAGTAACAAATGCATTTTCACTATTGGTAAACATCATCATTATTATTCTAAATTTTATTTATTCTAAAAATGAAAAATAAGGCTTCATAATACAAGCCGTCTGGCATGGTATTTATTGATTCAATCATAATCATTAATCAAAAAAATAATAGTCATGAGTACAACAAAATCTAAAACAGCAAAAGCTTCCAAGGGCAAGTCTGCTTCAGCAGGAAAGGGCGCTTCAGACAGCATGCTCAAAGAATTTTTTATCGATGAATTAAAGGATATTTACTGGGCTGAAAAACATCTTGTAAAGACTTTACCCAAAATGAGAAAGGCCGCCACTTCCACCGAATTGCAAGATGCATTTGAAGAACACCTTGAAGTGACCAAAACACATGTAACGAGGCTTGAGCAGGCTTTTGAAAAGCTGGGCAAAAAAGCACAAGCAAAAAAATGTGATGCTATGGAAGGAATTACCACAGAAGGTGAAGGAATTATTGACGAAACAGATGATGGAACCAGCACCCGCGATGTAGGCTTAATTCTCGCTGCACAAAAGGTGGAGCATTATGAAATTTCCACGTATGGCGGTCTTCATCAGCTTGCCATTACTTTAGGGTTGGATGGAGTTGCGGACTTACTTTCTCAAACACTCGAAGAGGAAAAAGAAGCTGATGAAACTTTAACCAGCATCGCAGAAAATAATATTAATTATGAAGCCGCAGAGGAAATTGAAAAATAATAATCGTGTTGTATATTGGTTTTGAGTATTTGGTTCAGTTTAGGAACTGCCGTGCAATCGGCAGTTTTTAAATTCATTCCTTTTTCAAAACTTTTCTATCGATTGTTTGTAAAATTATCTAACCTTAAAAAATAAAAAATTATGGCAAAGTCGTCAAAAAAAACTTCCGGCAAACGAGATCTTATAGAACCCAATAATGATAAACGCTACGTTAAACGAAATAGTAAAGGCGAATTTAAAGAAAGCGATGATCAGGGTAAATCTTTAAGCCAGGACGTTAGGAAAACCGCCAAGACTAAAGTGAAACCCGGATACGGTGATATAGGTGATCAGAAAAAAGAGAAATCTTAGATAATCTTCTTCCGCATTCTATTTCTGAGGAATGATTTCAGATGTTTAATAGTCTTGCCAACGCTATTCACTTTTAATCCCTTGGTAATTTCCCTTCTCCTTAATTGAACAATATCATAGGTTAGATACCTGACAAAGTCTTCATAAAAGCGAGCATCGAATGAATCAAAGTGATGGGCTCTTTTCAGTAGAATTCAAAGCTCTTCAAATGAGCTTTCATTGCATTGATGACATTTATCGTACAGCGTTTTACCATGCTTTGTTTGCTCTAACATAATCGTCGATATTCCTGTAAGCATCCAGTTTTTTTTCGAGTCCGACATTTGATCTAGCTTCCAAATCTCTTTCAAATGAAAGTTCTCTTTTAAGAATTTCATTGGGCAAATATTCTCTCGGTTTATGGCGTATGTAACCATATCCTCAGCCTTTCGCAGTTTTTCAGTGATACTTGTTTCGAGTTGCTGCACATTGCCCTAGGCGATTGGCAAGTCTTTGGAGATTCGCCTGGTTTTTTTATTCCAGAATTGAATTGGAATTCCGATACCCGTACTTAACAAGACACGTTGTTCTGAAGAATAACAATACTGCAATGAGATTAAGGCGGTGCCATCGTTTCGTACCTTGCCCTTTCTTACAATAAGTTTAATTGGTTGTCGCATACCTTGGTCTATTTTTGGTCTATAATAGTGCTACCAAGCTATGTAAAGGTAGAAGTGATAAAAATGCTGAATTGTTTATAAATATATAATAATCAGCATCTTACAGTTAAGATAAGTAAAGTAATGTATAGTTCAGAAGAGTAATTTAAAGGCTCTAATTTTCGTCCGGTCCGCAAGGTTGATCTAAAACCCGCATTAGTTGCGGGTTTTATTTTTTAGTCGAACTACATATAAATTTTTGAAAATTCACAAGTTCCAGCGGTTGAGGGCAATCTCTTTCGAACATTAATTTTAACCAGAGAAATAATAACGCCTCTGCCTTTCCAAATTTCCCTATTTCATTTTTTGGCTTAGATCTCTTTGATCTTTAGGTTCCGGAAGGAAACCTTATCCCCGTGCGCCTGTAATAAAATCGGGGAAGAAGTTGCCTGGGAAAACCCTTTAGTATCCTTGAATTTACTTCTTGCAATCGCCGCTTTAAAAGCATCACTGCTTCTGTCATATTCTACTATTTTTTTACCATTTAACCAATGCTCTACGTGATTTCCTTTGGCAACAATCCTCACTGTGTTCCATTCGCCTGCCGGCTTATAAGGTTTATTCGGATCCGCCGCAATCAAATCATAAAGCGCGCCTGTCTTCCTATCCCCGTCAATACCAAGCTTTGCATCCGGATGCTTTGTATCGTCTATGATCTGGAACTCACATCCCAAAGAAGTATTTGGCAGCAGGAAATATTTAATACCACTGTTGCCACCTTCGGAAATTTTAAATTGGACAGAAAGCTCAAAGTCTCCAAAAGAACGCTTAGTAATAATATCACGTCCATGCCCCTTGGATGGATCAAATACGATATTACCATCTTCAACACCCCATGATTTTTCCGGCAGTGTATCACCGCGGACACTCTTCCATCCGTTCAAAGTTTTTCCATCAAACAAAGATTGCCATCCATTATTTTTTTTCTGCGCATTGGCCGTTCCATTGTTTAAGAGAATAAGAGATAAGCATAAATAAAGTACTCTTTTCATTTTTTACTTTTTAAAAAGATTATAAATACATTTTGACAGTGCTAAGTGAATTGTTGTTTTCAACAAAAATCAGACGGTACGAAAGCATCAGGTTATTTCCTGTACTGAATTCGATACACCGTTCCCTTCGCATCATCAGTTACAAATATAGATCCATCTGGCGCCTGTGCCAGCCCGCATGGCTTGTGCTGATCTTCGCCGGTTTTAAAATTTTCTGCAAATATTTCCCAATCCCCCGCCGGCTTGTTTTTTTTAAAAGGGACAAATGCAACAAGATATCCCTTCTGCAACTCCGGTGATTTACCGTGAAAGGCGATGAATGCGCCATTCTTATATTTCGCAGGAAACATGTTGCCCGAGTAAAATAATAAGCCGTCTGGTGCGAGGTGTGCTGGAAAAGCAACTATAGGATCTATTGCTTTTACCTCACCCGTTTTCTTTCCGTCGCCGCCATATTCAGGAGAAAGAATCTGTTTATGCTGGTACTGATCGTAATAAGCATATGGCCATCCCCCATCAGAACCTTTATGACACTTCATACATTGTTTCGGCGGGCACCAGGTTACTTTGTTCTTCGGTAAAGTTTTCAGGATAAAGATCATGTAGCTGATCGCGGTTATGCTGCATGATGAATAAGGATTTTGTATTGCTGTTCCAATCAAGACCTACCACGTTCTTAAAACCAGTGGCATAATGAACTCCATCTATATATTGCTGGTTGAGTTTGGAAGTTTTAAACTGCCAGATGCCGCCCACTGAATCAAGTATCGGGCAAGGGTTGGGTGCCTGCTTCGAGTCCGGGTCGATAAGGCAGGCATTAATATAAGAACCCACATTCACGTAGATATTATTATTATCGTCAATTGCAATTGCTTTTGAATTATCCTTTTTCCTGTTTACTAATCCCATGATAATTTTTTCGGGCGCATCAGGATGAATCACTTCACCGGTTTCATTTAACTTATATCTATATACATCATCATTTGAAGAGGCATACAGGTATCCACTTTTTATAAAAATGCCGGTTCCGGGATAGTCACCAAATGCGGACTCAATTAAGAAATTCCCATCGCCATTTTTATCCTTCAAATAAATAATGCCTTTGCCATCTTTCAACTTTGATAGTTTAATATATATTCCCCCTTGTTTATTCACCGCGATATGTCTTGCCCCGGGAAGGTTTTCTGCAATAATTGTGGCGGTAAATCCATCGGGCATTTTCAGAGCGACCGGTACGGGGAATGCGATATTTCTTTTAAAAGATGAAGTGCCGCTTTGTGCTGATGTGTCCTTAGGGTAGCTAACAGCAGTCAAAAAAAGGGCCGTGACAAAAATCAAATTTTTCATGTAATACTTAATAGTTGATAAAGGTTAAGAGGGAAGTGTTACTAGCCCGTATAGGTTTTTAACTGCAAATAAATACAAGCAAATACGGTGTAACCTAACAAAAAATATTTATTGTGATGCCGGAAAAACAAAGCCGTTTTTTAATTTAAACTTTGTGGCCCACACTATTACGTCGGCCCTGCTTTTGAATCCGATTTTATAGTACCCTTATCTTAACATTACGAAAAGCAACTTCGTGGCCATGATCCTGGAAAGCTATTTTACCACTTGGGGAAAGCATAAAATTTGGCCAGGTTTTGAACTTACTATTAGCAACCATATTTTTCCATTCATCGCTACCTTGCTGTATATCCAACGTTTTTACTCCGTTAAAATAAAAAGTAAGATGACCATCCTTCTGAATTATGCTTGCTACGTTCCAGTCACCAACGGGTTTTGGCTTTGACAGTTCAGGCGTTCCGCTTAAATCGTATAATAAACCAGCAAGATGATTTCCTTTTTTATTATCGTCAGCTTTCACGTTATCGAGCACCTGCATTTCTGCGCCGGTATTGTAGGTGTTCCTGAATTGAGGATCTTCTTTTACATCGAAAATAATACCACTGTTGCCGCCTTCGGAAATTCTCCATTCGGTAGAAAACTTCATAATTTTCAAAAGAATCATCGGTTATCAGATCGCCACGATTTTCTTTATCATCCGCAATGGGATTCATGACTAGTGCACCATCAGTCACCTGCCAGTTTTTGGTAACCGAATTTTTATTATAAGTATGCCAGCCGTTGGTTGTTTTGCCATCAAATAATAATTTCCAACCGTCTTTCTTTTCTTTTGCGGTCAGGGTATTATTTTGGGCATTTATTTTGGCAGATGAGCATACAAATAGTATGCAGGCAAGAAGACAAAAAATTGAAGCCGGGGTCTTAATCATAAAAATATTGTTTTTTGTTTTAATAAAGTATCTGTAAACGTGATGAAGTTACTTCAATATCTTTTCAATACTTGTGGTAATGAGAATTTATAAGAGAGTGCGGCTTTTGATCGAACAAATATTTGCAATGTTTTTTTAACACGAAGGGCTCTCCTATCAAAATTCTTTTTCTATTTCGTCATAAATTTCCAGCTAACGTTTTTGATGGTGTTGGGTTTCCCTGGTGCAGGTTCGGAGATTATTCCTTTTTTATTTTCAACTTTTATTTCGCGCCAGCTATAGTCTCCTTTTTCATAATTAAAGGTTTCGCCATCATCATCATACAATAAATATTTACCCGGCTTCTCTCCATAATACCGAATTTCAATATCTACTTTTTCGCCAGCTTCTGGTGCATGTAACAATGGCGGCATAAGCGGAATGATACCTCCGTCTTTTACATAAACCGGAATTTTATCAAGCCCCGGAGTCACTGTGATAACCGTTCCATCCCCGGCAAATTCACCGGTGTAAAAATCGTACCATCTACCCTTTGGAAGAATAACTTTCCTGGAAATTTGTCCCGTAAACATGGGAGCTACCAGCAAATATTCACCAGCCATATACTGGTCTTTTATTTCCTTTAAAGACGCTTCTTCGTATGAATCCTTTTTAAAATTTTGTTCAGCAGTTTCCTTTTTTATTTCCATATTAAAACCCTCTTCAAGGTTCATTGCGCGGAAAGGCGGGGTTCCATAAAAATGATATTTTGCAAATTCACTGTACCAATAAGGCATCATTTGCATGCGCAATAAAGCATAATCTTTTACCTGTTTTGCTACTTCACGGAAAGTCCATGGCTTTGTGCCGCTTGACCATGCATTGATCATTGCCAAAGGTGAAAACACATTAGACTGGAAGCGCCTTAGCCACTCCTCCGCCGTTTCTGAAGCCCGCACTTCCGGTGTCCAGAGTACGCCTGCAAATCCACTATTGATCAAAGCCGTAATAAAGTCTTTATGATCATAATAATCATTATATATCACATAAGGAAATGATGAGCCTCCCCCATTGTTGGCTCTCACCAGGCCAAATGTTCTTTTGTTAAGCTGATGAAACATCTGCGTTGAATAGCGCATGATAAGTAAACCATAGGTCTGCCGCATTTGCTCTGCGGAATGCCCTGAAGGAAAAGTGGCAACATCCGGCCAAAGGTATTCATCTCCTCCATCTACTTCGTCAAACTTATATCCGCTAACGCCAACGTCTACCTGGCTTTTTTTCAGTTGCCCAAAAAATATACTCCTTGCCTGAGGCATGGTGAGATCAGGCACAGCCCCATTCCATACAGTATGGGAACCTGTAAAAGGCTTTATACTTTTATAAATTGGAGACTCGGGAGAAACATAAGGATTCGTCCAAAGGTTTAACCTTATGTGTTGTTTCAACATTTGCTGTACAAATTCTCGCGGCTGGGAAAAGCGTGAGCTATCCCATTCAAACGTACAGGGATATGATTTACTTTGCCATCCCGGCTCAAGCCCTATAAAATCTAAAGGGTAGCCCTTTTCTTCAAATTCATCAGCCTCCTTCTTCACCATACCTGCGTCGGATAAACGCTCAACACGCTGCGTAAAGCCTAAGCCCCACCTTGGTGGTAAAGGCCCACCGCCATTAAATAAGTTATAACGCCGGACAGCATCCAGCATAGTTGGCCCGGCAAATACATAGACTTCAACACCTTTTGCAGGCACCAGGATTTCAACTGCGTCAGAGTATGGGCGTGCTGTCCAGTTTTTATCAAGATTCCTGTCCTGTACCTCTGGCGGATGTTTGCTGTCTTTTTTTACAGCGCTTCCGGCATATACCGTTATGTATCTTGCCGCATTTATAAAAACACCATACCCATTTGAAGAAACATAGAAAGGCGTCGGGGCATGGGTACGTCCATCGTCTCTTCCGGAAAAGTGATCGGCATGTAATCGTAAAATGCGGCCACGCTGATACACAGTTTGAAAATTTAATCCGAAACCAAATAGCTGTTCCTGCTTATCAAGGGGAAAACTCAGGTAAGTCTTACCGTCAGATATTTTCCCGGATATTTCATCCTTAGCTAACGGAAAAATTACTTTGGCCATGTTCGCGAGAGCAGCATTATTTGGCTTTGCCCCGGCAGCTTTTAAAAGATCATAGTCTTCCGGCACACCAACAATGCCTTTCCAAATTCCCGGTGAAACTTCTGACCAGGAAATGGCTTGTGCAAGAGTAGATTCATTGTTTATAGCAAGAAAAATCAGGAGAAGCAGTTTTATCAATTTCATTTTATGGGCATTTGATTTAGAGGAGCAATCGTATACGTTTATTCCCGGCATCACGCGATTATCATAAGAATTTTTTAAAGAAATAAAAAACTACAGTTGAACTCTTTGCGTTGCGCCATCCGAAATTCTGTACGATTTTTCCCGGCCATCTTTTTTTACTGTGATCAATAATTTATTCTTTGGCAATCGTGTTATCACAAGATCGAACTGATTTTGAAAAGCATGAATATTTCTAAGAGCCATGCGGTCCCATTCCTTTGGCAAACGAGGCGTGATATCAAAAGAACGAAAACCAATTGGACGCATACCAAAAATTCCTTCTGTATATATACGGCAATAGAGGCCGCTTTCAGCGGAAAGGTGGCGTTGGTTGCCTTCCGGATAGGCTTCCACCGCATACGGAACATGCTCACCGAGCAATCTTCTTTGAGAATAATATTTTAAAAATCGCAAGGCTTTTTCAGTTTCACCGGCGGCGAAAACACCACGCAGGCCATAGAGGGTAGAACGGTCCCAAAAGGTTTTATCACCGGCAAGAGAGGCAAGGCCATCTTCAGTCCATAAGCGTGGGGAAAACAATGCTGCAATCGTTCCTTCTTTTCTGTCAAAAATATCCATAACCAGGGGTGTTGTTATCCATGCCCGCAAGGTATCGTTGCCTTTATAATAGCGGTAGGTTTTAAAGCCTTCAACGGTTGCACCAAAATACTTTTCAATATTGGCACGCAGTTGGTTTGCCTCAAGTTCATATTCATTTACCAAACTAACCGGCTCGCCTAATTGCTTACCAAGCAGAGAGGCTGACCTCAAAGCATCATAATATAAAGAGCTTGTATTAAGGTTAGCATTGCCGGAAGGAAATCTTCCTTCGAGCTCGTCTTTATTACTCCATACTACACCTTCACTATTTATTTTTCTTTTACAATATTCCAAACACCATTGTATTAAAGGCCATAAAACCCTGGCAGAATCAACATTGCCATAGGCCAGTGAAAACCTTCCTGCGCCATAGGCAATCATCGCCATATCTCCCCTGTCGCCTGCTCCATGCCAGGTATCATCACCCTCAGCAATTATAGAACTTGGTATAGGATCGTAAGCCGGATTCATGTAACGGGCAAATAGCCGGTAAGCATTCATTGCAGATCTATTAGCAATGGTATCCCCAAGAAAAGCAAAAAAGGGATTTATGTATTCTGCCTGGTCGTTTGCCCAAATAGCAGCATAATACCGCAAACCGCCAGGGCCGTGCATTAAGCCGCCTTTCGTATTATAAATACTTTCTGTGCCTCTTAATTTCGCAAAGGCAAACATGGTATTCAAAAGTGTATCGGGCGTTTCCAGTTTCAGGAACGATTGTATTTGGGTAACGCGATTCGCTCTTGCATTTTCTTCTGCATCTACGTCTGCTTTCACCACTTCAGCAGCGGCATTAACTGCCTGGTAGGTGATCGCAAACATCGCCGAATCACCCGGAACAATTCTTTTTAACCCATCATGCAACGTAGAAATAATAAAACTGTGAACCTTACCACTGCTGCGTTCCGGCGCAATACGCACTTGCCTGTACATATATTCCATTTCTACGTTCAGGGGCTTTTTACCTGAATTGGTAAATACCAATTTTTCAATTGCCATAGGCTTTTCAGTCGATGGGAAAAAAGTACGTTCCAATTTCAAAGCTCCATCACTCCCGATCTCACTGCACACTTTCATGATGCCTTTGTGCCGGATACGGATAACTTTTTCAGGCATATCCTGTGAAATATTTGCATCATATATACCCGCTTTCATCAACTTGTCATTTATTAAAATCCTTGGTAATTCATCATCATTAATGTCGTACATCATAGCAGCAGTCGTACTCACAGGCAGCAACCTGAAAGTTGGAAACACCATCGTTCTTACAAAGGATGGCCTGGCATTACTGTCAACAGCATATTGCATCCAGAGAGAAACTTTTTGCCCACTCATTTCAATATGATCACGATGCGGCAGGCGTCCGTCAATATTCCATTCTATTGATCCATCAGGCTCAATAGTCCATCGGTCAATTTGAGCGGGCAAATTAACCTGGGCGAAAGAACAGATATTAATAAAGAGAAAAACCAGGAGAAGAAATCGTTTTTTTACCGCCACTGTTTTTTTATGAATCATGAATAAATGGATGACAGCTTTCTTAAAGATTTAATTACTGCCAGACTAAGGTAGATAGCCCTTGCTATCACAAATCTTTCCTCACAGAATTCTTAATGAAGATATCTTTTACTCCAGCCGTTTTTGCGATGTCGATATCCTGCACATTTCTCAACATGAACAAGGACGCCCCTGCTGCTTTTTCTGCCTGCACATCGTAAATAATTGCTCCTTTCACATCATCTAATACAAAGGGTGGTCTATAATCATCTTTCATATAACTAACCTGTACGTCATGCATCTTTAGGTTTTTTACATGACGGATATAAAAGCCATAAGATGGCAACACCTTCCAGCGTTCAGGTTCGGGATAAATTTTGTCATAGTCAGGAACATCGCGATTTACCGAGTCTTTTAAACCGCCACCCTTATAATAAATTCTTATGTTACTCAATTGCAGATCCTCTATCGCATGGCCGGGAAGCCCGACAATCAAAGCCCCCTGGGCATAATCAACATTGTAAGCAACAATATTGCTAATAATAATCCTTTTGCAACTCCCAACGGGTATTGTATCCGGGCCCCTCATTCTTGCACCGATACGAACAAAGATGGGCGAATTGCCAATGTCGCGCATGGTAATATTTGAAATCGTTACATCTTCCAACAAGGCGCCGTCAACTGTTTCGAGTGCAAGGCCACGGCAATATTCGAACACGCAATTTGTAATAGTTATATTTTTGAAGCCACCGTTTGATTCAGTACCGAATTTAATTCTGCCCACAGGCGCATCGTTTTTTACATCTTCTCTTTTGAATGTGCCATCCAGCAAAGTTCCTTCATCGTAACCACTCACCTGGCAATTGGTTATAGTAACATTTTCTGTTGCCTTTGCGTAGCCCAAACCGAAAGAGCTTTTCAGGCAAATGCCATCATCATGTGGTGAATTAACGGTGCAATTAGAAACGCGTACATTTTTACAGCAATCAATATCAAAGCCATCCCTGTTGGTATCTACTTTCAAATTATCGATGGTAAGATTATCTACCCCTGTTGCAAGAATCGCAAACCATCCACCATGCAAAATGGAAACATCTTTAATGATCACATTCCGGCATAATAAAAGACTAATCGCTTTATTGGGTTTAACATCTCCGTTTCTTCCACTTCTTACCAGTCCTTTTCCCCAGATTTTTCCCGTACCGAGAATAGAAACATCGTGCAGGTTTTCTCCCCAGATAAAGCTGTTGTGCCAATGGCTGTGCCCATAATCCTGGTAAATATCATTTACACTTTTCTCCGGCGCATCAAATTCACTTGAGTCTTCAGAAGCTATCAGCGTTGCTCCCTGGCTAATGAACAAACAGATGTTACTTTTAAGATGTACAGAGCCGCTAAGATAATTGCCTGCAGGAAAATAAATTGTGCCGCCGCCTGCGGCGGCGGCTTCATCAATCGCTTTATTGATCGCCGTTCCGTCCATGTTGGCCCCGTCACCTTTTGCACCAAAATCTTTTACATTTAAAAAGGCGCTTTCCTTTTGAGCGCATATAAGAGTGGAGCTTGCAATAGTTATAGTAAATAGTATCAGGGCTTTTAATTTCATCATTAAATAAGTTTTATAAGAGGCAATTTGAAATTTCTATTATTATAAAACAACAAATAAAATATCCAATAACGGTTCCGGAGGAACGACGTTTTACATTTGAGATAATTTTTTCAAGCATTCTTTTTTGGCTTCTCTCTACTAACATCAAATCATCGTAAGTTCAATTATAACAGCCCCCAGTTATAAGCTTTGTTCACAGGCATAAGGACCAAACAAAAAATCAAACAATTCCGCCGGGGAAAAGGATATCAAATTACAAAACGTACCTGTCTTCTTACAGCCTACCGTTCAGTCATCTTCTTTATAAACTCAACTTCTTGCTGGCTAAAAGGAGTACCATCTTTTCTAAAAATATCATGAAACCACACCTTAGGTTCACTTCCGTCAGGCACCGGAGTATCCCACGCATAAATGGTATTTGTTTTTCCAGATACAAGGCCCCAGTTAATCGCCCCGATTTTGTGCGCTTTTAAGATTGGAAGAATATTTTGAAAACGACTGTTTCTTGTACGCGCCATATACTCTGTGCAAATGAGAGGACGCCCTGTTTTCAGTAAAAAAGAATCAATCCACTTTTGGTGGTCTTTTTCGTCACTGTAATTATGATAGGTTATTACATCTGAATTCTCAAGTTGATAGGCATTGAGGTCTTTTAAATTCAAAGCCCACACACCGGCTGATAAAGGTTGATCGGGGTTTACCTGCCTCCCCCATGAAAATGCCTTTTTCAACAAAGGCATACTTTTATTTTCATAGCCGGAATTGCCTGGTTCGTTGTAAAGGTCCCATAATAAAATACGTTTGTCATTTTTAAAAGTGGTGAGAATATCCTTTACATATTCTTCCAGCATACCTATAGAAGCGGAATCTGTATAAATTAGTTTACCCGGGTCTTGTACCCAACCCGAATTATGGATGCCTGGTTTTGGATCGGGTTGTTTACCCTTCTTTATAAGTATCATTCCACACATCATCAAAAAAAACAAAAAGCGGTTTTATATGGTGCTTGTCCGCAATCGTTAAAAACGTATTCATTCGGTTTTTAAATCCTTCTTTATCTATTTGCCATGCGAGATGATGCAGGTAAACACGCATCGTATTCATCCCAATTCCTTCACCATAACCTAATTCTTTATCTATTAATGCGGAATCAAAAGTTTCTGCCTGCCACATTTCTAATTGATTGATGGCATTACTGCTTGTGTAATCTGCGCCTACGGGCCAGGGTTGGTCAGCATACCAGGTATTCGCTTTTTCTTTGCTCCAAACTTCTCTTTCAGCTTCTGTTTTTACATCACCTGATTTTTTATTTTCACTACTCTTGTTATCATTGTTGCAACTGATTAATATCATTATTGCCAGGCAAATTTGCACCTGAAAGAGAATTCTTTTCATAAAATATTCATTGTTTGTTAGGTTATTAATTTGATGCTATTTTATTATTTTTTGCGTGTAATTTATTTTCATCTGTCTAAAATAAAAGAACCCGGCTTTTTCGCCCGTAGCCCCATCTTTACTAAACTATTGTAAAACCTGTAAATCAAATAATTCTTACAAAGTAGAACATAATTTAAAGAAACATCATTAATATTTGTTTCAATATTCCGTCAATTTTGTGTCATTCTTAAACAAGTAATCCATAAACAATCAACTTACTTTTTTTTATCATAAATTCGAAATATGATCAACAGGAAAAAATTTATACAGCAAACGACGTTGGCCTTAACAGGCTCATTAAGTATTCCTTTAATTACCAAAGCTTCAACATCTTCAGCATCCTCAAAAAATGCGTCAAAATTAAAAGTGGGAATTGCGGGTTACACGTTCTTACATTTTGATGTAGAAAAATCTATTGATATGATGAAGCGACTGGATGTCCATTATATTTCTTTAAAAGATTTTCATTTACCCATAGATAGTGATGATGCAAAAATAAAAAGCGTGATGGGACAGTTTGAAAGTGCAAATATTAAAGTATATGCATTAGGAGTTATTTATATGAAAACAAAACAGGCCGTTGACGACGCATTTAACTATGCAAAAAAAACAGGTGTAAATATGATAGTGGGCGTGCCTACTTATGACCTGCTTGATTATACCGAAGAGAAAGTAAAAACTTCGAACATAAAAATAGCGATACACAATCATGGCCCTGAAGATGCATTATACCCCGCTCCGGAAAATGTATATGAACACATCAAAAACAGGGACAGCAGAATGGGTCTTTGCCTTGACATTGGCCATGCGACCAGGGCGGGCTCAGACCTGGAAAAAGTAATATTGAATTATAAAGCAAGGCTTTTTGATATGCACATAAAAGATGTAACCGGCGCCTACAAGGAAGGTAAAGCCATCGAAACCGGCCGTGGAATTATTGATTTTAAAGCGTTGGTAAAAGCATTAAATAAAATTAATTACAATGGAATCTGCAGTATCGAGTATGAAAAAGATATGACAGATCCTTTACCCGGCATCGCGGAATCTGTAGGTTTTTTCAGAGGCGTGATACAAGGTGCATGCTAATTGCAAAAAATTACTACTATTAAAATTCAATCAATATTAATATAAAGCTCCTTATGAAAAGCGTTGCTTGTTTTACAATACCGGCAGCTTTAATTTGTTTTGTGTTTTCAGTCAATCTTCAAAGCTGCACAAATAATGAAAAACAAAATGGCCATTCAGATTCCCTTGCAATAAGGCAAAGTATACCACAATCCCCTGTTTTATCTCCTGAAGAATCTCTAAAAAAAGTACATCTTGAAGATGGTTTTGAGATAAAGATCGTAGCTGCCGAACCGCTTGTGGTTGCACCTGTTGCAATGACGTTTGACAAAACGGGGCGTATTTGGGAAGTAGAGATGCAGGATTACATGCCCGATACTTTGGGCACAGGTGAAGATATGCCGGGCGGCAAAGTTGTAATTCTTACAGATACAAACGGCGATGGCGTGATGGATGACAGGAAAGTTTTCCTGGATTCATTGGTGATGCCCCGCGCTATCTGCCTTGTCGAAAATGGGGTCCTTGTTGCTGAGCCACCAAATCTTTGGTACTACGATATTGTAAACGATACGCCAAAAAATAAGACACTAATAGATTCATTGTATGCGAAAGGCGGTAATGCGGAGCACCAGCCTAACGGATTATTAAGGGCTTTAGACAACTGGATATACAGCGCTAAATCGGATAAGCGCTACAGGAAAGTAGGAAATAAATGGCTTGTGGAAAGAACACATTTTCGGGGCCAGTGGGGCATTTCCCAGGATGACAATGGTCGTTTGTTTTACAACACCAATTCGGAAAATTTAATAGGAGATTATTTTAGCCCCGGGTTGGGAGCAGAGAATAACAACCAACGTACCGTGGCCGGCTATGTAAAAAATATAGTACCTGACAACAGGGTCTACCCGGCAAGACCCACCCCTGGAGTTAACCGTGGGTATATGGAGGATGTACTCGATGATAGCCTCCGGCTGGTAGACTTTACAGCGGCTTGCGGGCCGGTTATTTACCGTGGAGGTCTCTTTAGTAAAGAATATGAAGGCAATGCTTTTGTAGCAGAGCCATCCGCTAATTTAATTAAGAGAGATATTTTAGATGAACATGGTTATATAATCACCGGGAAAGAAGCCTATCAAAAAAAGGAATTTCTTGCAAGCGAAGATGAAAGATTTCGCCCGGTGAATTTATATAATGGACCAGATGGTGCATTATACATTGTAGATATGTATCGTGGGATTATTCAACACAAAACATATTTGACGCCTTATCTTAAAAATGAAATTAAAGAGAGAAACCTAACGAGACCGCTTAACTGCGGTCGCATCTACAAGGTCGTTCCTAAAACTAAGGCTGCACAAAATATCAAGTTCACCGGTGAGCCAACGGATCTTGTGCATTTATTGCAAAATGAAAACGGGTGGGTACGCAGTAAAGCCCAACAATTATTAGTAGATGCAAAAGATAAGAAGGTGGTTCCTCAATTGAGGGCGCTTTTGCAAAACACCGGAAATCCTTTGGCTACAATTCATGCACTTTGGGTTTTAGAAGGCCTGGGCGAATTACAGCCAGGCGATGTACTTCCATTACTCAATCTGAATAATTGGCCAATACGCATGCAAGCGCTAAGCGTACTGCCATCCGTCTTAACAAAAAAAAATTATAACCAGTTTGTCCCTTCTTTTCAAAGAATGATCAATGAAAATGACACGCTTGCTGCTCCGTATATTTCATTTTTAGTTCACTATATTCAGCCATTCGATAAAGTATTTTCGTATGAGTTGCTCAAAGCGCTTACTGAAAAATATTCCAATAGTATTTATGTAGCGGATGCCATAATAAGTAATCTTAAAAATGAAGAATCCGCGTATCTAAAAGAATCTTTAAGCGTCAATCCTGATACAAGCCTTCTTATTAATAAACGCATAGAAAAAGTGATTGATGATATCGCTAAAGCAAAATTGAACGGCGATGACAGGAAGCTTGCTAAAGAATTTCCAAAAGGGGCTGCATTGTTTCAATCGGTTTGCCAAACCTGCCATGGCGCGAATGGCGATGGGGTAGCTGGTTTGGCGCCTCCGCTAAATACTTCCGATTGGGTGCAGGGAGATAAAAATAAACTAATCCCTATCGTTTTATTCGGATTGACAGGCCCGGTAAAGGTGGCAGATAAACTGTATGGACCGCCCGCGATAAACGGTGATATGCCAGGCATTGGATCCAATAAGGAATATACCGATGAAGATATTGCACAGGTATTAAGCTTCATCCGCAATTCGTGGAACAACAAGGCGGAAAAAATTTCTGAGTCAGATATAACAGAGTCCAGAAATAAATATAAAGACCGGCAGAAAAGTTTTACAATGGAGGAATTAAATCACTTGAAATAATAATCGGCATCGATGTGATGAATTTCATTCGTATGCGTTTATGAGCTCATTACATTTTTTATAAAGCCTGGTCTTTTAATTTCACTAGCAAAATATCTTCTTACACCTGAATGAGGGTTGTAAAAAACTAATAACTAAAAATGAAGCAACTACCAATAATCATTTCAATTTTATTTCTAACATTCAATTCATCTGGACAAAACAAAAAGGCTGCAACGTCAGGCAATCCCGTTTTTCCCGGATGGTATGCAGATCCGGAAGCGGCTGTATTTGGTAACCAGTATTGGATATACCCAACCTACTCAGCAAAATATGAGGAGCAGGTTTTCTTTGATGCATTTTCTTCACCTGATTTAGTTCACTGGACAAAGCACAATAAGATACTGGATACTGTAAATGTAAAATGGGCAAAACGTGCCGTGTGGGCGCCCGCTATTATAGAGAAGGACAAAAAATATTTTTTATTTTTTGGAGCAAATGATATTCAAAATGACCAGCAGTACGGAGGAATTGGAGTTGCGGTTGCGGATAGTCCCGCAGGCCCTTTTAAAGATTATTTGGGTAAGCCGTTAATAGATAAATTTCATAACGGCGCACAGCCTATAGACCAGTTTGTTTTCAAAGATAAAGATGACAAATATTATATCATCTATGGCGGCTGGAAACATTGCAATATTGCAAGGCTGAAAGATGATTTCACGGGTTTTATTCCTTTTGAAGATGGAAGTATTTTTAAAGAAATAACGCCGGAGAATTATGTGGAGGGCCCTATGATGTTTATACGAAATAATAAGTACTATTTGATGTGGAGTGAAGGCGGATGGGGCGGCCCCAATTATTCCGTAGCTTATGCGATAGCAGATTCTCCGTTTGGCCCTTTTAAAAGGGCAGGCAAAATTTTACAACAGGATACAGCGGTGGCAACAGGAGCAGGCCATCATTCAATCATTCATAATACAAAAAATGATAGCTGGTATATTGTCTATCACCGGAGGCCGCTTGGTGAAACGGAAGCCAACCACAGGGTAACTTGCATTGACCGGATGTATTTTGATAATAACGGAATGATCAAACCGGTAAAAATCACTTTTGAAGGTGTGCCTGCAGAAAGACTGGATTGAATTTTTAGTAATTTAATTTTCATTTTTACTTAAAAATTTATTTCACAACCGGAAATGACGATATGCGTAATCTTGCAGCACCCATGGGAATCAGTTCGATTGTGGTTTCTTTCGTATCAACAGTCACGGGGCTTTGAGGCAGTACATCACACAGGCCGTACCTATCGAGTTGCCATTCAGGAATAATTTTTCCTTTTGTTTTTATTTCAATTGGTACCTTATCCTGGGTAAACGGAAAATCATTTTGCGGCCATTCCCGTTTGATTATTTCAAACTGATCAGCAGCAGGCTTATCGTTTAAGGGTAATCCATAATTCCACATACTGGTAGGATAAATTTCATAAGAAGGCCATTTGGATTGATCGGCATCGGCCTGCCATTTTGAGTCGCCTATCGCCGAGGCTTTACTGTCCATTAATTTATAGGATTCATCAATCTTTAAGGAGAAAGTAAGCGGGCCGTAATTTACACTTACACTGTTCTTATTTTTTGCCCATTCCTGTACAACCACTTTCATCGGAAGTATCAATTCAATTACGTCACCCTGGTTCCATTTATTTTCTAATCGTATGTAAGAACCCGCCGTCGCATTCACATCGATATTTTTTCCATTGACAGAAACAGACGCATTGTCACACCATCCGGGGACACGGAGGTAAAGAGGAAAATCAACAGACTTCGTGGCGTTAACTTCAATTTTTATGTTCTCATCAAAAGGGTAATGCGTTGTTTGTTTTAAAGTAACGGTGCCTCCCTTTTTACTTCCAACTTTTGCCTCCACTTCACTGCTGTTATATAAAATTGCCGCAATACCATTATCAGGTGTAGCCATCCACAAATGTTCAGCATAATACGGCCACCCTTGTGAATGATTGTGCTGGCAACAACGGCTGCTAAAGGGATTCATCATCAAGAAAGGTCCTTCGTTTTGTATGCCAGGTGAATGATTCCTGCTGTCGCTCACTACCATATTTGGCGCCGTTAAATATCGCAACCCTCTGAAGTCAGGCATTACTGCAGCAGGATATGTATTGAATGCAACATCTTCGCAATTGTCTGCCCACATTGGATCTCCGGTAATTCCGGTCAATATTTCATCAGAGGCCATCTGCTCAACCATGCCACATGTTTCTACTGCCTGCCGCGGATCATTGAAACCTTTTCTTGCATTTTCATCGGCGCCAAACATACCACCGGGCACCTGTCCATATAAATTTCTTATCAAATAAAAATCTTTATAAGTAGCATTTAAAAAACTCGTGTCATTAGCCTGCATGTAGTAAGTAGCAGGCTCCCTGAAACTTTGGGCGACATTAACATTATGCCAGTTCGGTAAATTATTATCCTGCGACCAGTTTGCGGTATTTCTGTGAATTTTATTGCCGAGATCAAGCAGCCATTTTTCGCCGGTATGATCATAGAGCCAATAAATACTATATAGGTTATCTCCCCCACGACTGTTCTCCCAATACGTTCTTAAAAGGAGGCTATCCGGCACCGTAACCTGCCATTTAAAATATTTTGACATGAAGGGAATCACACGTGAATCATTACTGTATTCATAGTAAGATTGCAGGCACCAAAGCATAATCATATTAGGCCACAGGTCCGGGAATCTTTATTATTTGTTTCTGTTGGTTTATTTCGATTTCACCCGGACCAAAGAAACCTTCGGGACGCTGGCTTTGAAAAACTTTTTCCAACCATAGTTTTGTTTCATCAATAATTTTTTGGTCTTTTAAAAGATAGCCGAGATCACCATATCCCTTTAGCCAATATGGTACCTCTTCCCAACCATGATCGCCTTTTCCATTTCCGCTAAACCATGCATTATTTTTTTTATCAAGCCATGCACTTATTTCACCAAGCTGCCCTGTGAGGCCATCTCTTTGCAGTTCCAAATATTTTAAAATCCATCCTTCGGGTTTGACAGCTCCAACAGGGAGCTTTATAAAATAGAGGGGTTTTAAAGGAGGCTTATTGCTTGTGTAAAAAGAATTTATCGAAGTTGTTAAAGGGCGTTGAACAACGGTTGCTTGTAAGGAGTTCTTTTGTGCAAATGTATCTCCTGCACAAAATGCAAAAAAACAAATGAAAGTTTATAATTAATTTTTTTATGATTAAAGCCTCACCCCAACCTACCGATTTAGTATCAGTAGAGGCTCTCTCCGAGCCTTCGACAGGCTCAGGAGAGGGAATGAACCTTCGCCAGTAATTATTATTATCAATCATTCTAGTTTAATTCAGAGATATTTAAGTAGAGCCTCACCCCAACCCCTCTCCGGGGGAGAGGGCCTAAGACCTTCGTCACTAACGTGAAGGATCACTATTATTATTTCAAAGCTTCGCATCTGGCGGCACGTTGTATAATTTTTCATTTGCCTGCCTCAATTTATCTATCGGCATTTTCATTACTTTTCTGTCATAAGTCATGAAGCCATTTACTTCGCCTTCCACGTCTGTTGTTTGAGTATAAACAGCAGCCGATAAACCTTGCTGAACAAGGTCTTCCAGCTTTTCCATTAAATTATTATATCGCATAAACAAACTATCGTTACTCTTAAAGCTCTGGTAACCCCAACTTTTTTCCTGCCATGTATGGCCATCCAGCGGCAAGCCAAGCCCGCCAAATTCTCCCAAAACAAGCGCCTTCTTTGCACCAAAAATATCAGGCCTTGGCATTGCAGGATCGGGATAATTGTGGAGGTCTTCAATATCGCCGACAGGATAAAAGTTACCTCCACTTGCACTGTTCACAAGCCTTGACGGATCTTTTTGTTTTGTCCAGTTGGCAATCTCAACAGTTTTAAATTGTCCCCATGCTTCATTAAAAGGTGTCCATACAACAATCGAAGGATAATTATATAATGCATCGATTATCGCATTCCATTCTTTGCGATAGTACCCTTCGCTTTCAGGAGTGCGTTCCCTGTCGGTACCCCTGCCAACTACACCCGGTCGGGGCTCCCAATTATTCCCGAGATCGCCGCTTGGCATATCCTGCCATACAAGCATACCGAGCATATCACAGTAATAGTACCAGCGTGCAGGCTCCACTTTGATGTGCTTGCGAATCATATTGAAGCCCATCTCTTTTGTTTTTTCTATGTCAAATTTTAAAGCGTTATCTGTTGGAGCAGTATATAAGCCATCGGGCCACCAGCCCTGGTCGAGAGGGCCAAACTCAAATAAAAATGCATTATTCAGCATCATCTTTTGTATACCATTCTTATCTGGCGCTATGGAAATTTTACGCATAGCAAAATAACTTTTCACCTCGTCTATAACTTTTTCGTTTCGGGCCACCGTTAGTTTTAGATCATAGAGAAAGGGATGCGATGGCGACCACGTTTCAGGGGTATTAATTGTAAGAGTGGCTGATGTATCTGAACCAATTTTTTCGGCTACTTTTTCATTCCCCTTCCACGCCGAAATACTTACCTGGTCTCCGGGTTGTAAATTTTTTACAGATACAACTACAGTAATAGATTTGTGATCAAGGTCAGGCGTTTGCTTTGTATAAGCGATATAGGTTTCCGGAACGGTCTCAAGCCAAACTGTTTGCCAGATACCTGTAACCGGCGTGTACCAAATGCCCCGTGGATTTACAACCTGTTTGCCATGCGGCTGTGGGCCTTCATCTGTAGGGTCCCAAACACGTACGGATAAACGTTGTTTCGACCCTTTCTTTACCGCGTCAGTAATATCAACGGTAAAAGGATCGTATCCGCCTTCATGCGTAGCGATCTTATTTCCATTGATATAGATATCGCTTCTCCAATCAACTGCGCCGAAATGTAGCAAGACCCTTTTGTTCTTAGTTTTAGAGGAAACATTTATTGTAGTCTGGTACCAGAGTAAACTGTCTTTACCGACAGTTTTTCCAACACCTGACAATGCAGATTCCACTGCAAATGGAACGAGAATATTTCCCTGGAAAGTGCCGGGTATATTTTCACCACCTGACGTTGGAACTATAGCGTATTCCCAAAGGCCGTTGAGATTTTGCCAATGCTCTCTTTGCAATTGAGGACGCGGATATTCAGGAAGAACGTTCGCCGGGTTAACACTATCGACCCAGGGAGTGGTAATTTTTTTTCCGGCAATTTGCCAGTTGTTTTGGCCATAGGAAGAGGAAGCAGTGAACGCGATAAAACAAAAGAGATATAATTTTTTCATTTCAATTTGATAAGTTTTACAATTATAGTATAGCAATCATTGCGATAGGCACGATAATTATGAGTTCGTTTTGATCATTCTATGAAAGGGTAAAAGAGCCATATTAAAATATCAACCGCTCTCTTAAAATTAAAACGAATTTTTTTGAAGTGGGAAAAATATCAAACCTCTCACGTTAACTATTTTAATTCCAACCTCTGCAAATACATAATTAATATAGGTTGATAAGATGGCTTGCCACTATCTTTTGTTTGTAATTTAAAAAGCGATTGCATTATTTCAAATTCGATAAAATAAAATAGTTTATTCCATCGCCCTAAATCCTGAAACAGTCCTTCCATCCAAAGCAAAAAAATCGAACACAATCATTTCATTCCTACCTTTCTTCAACCAGGAAGCAGGGCAATACAATCTTTGTTGTGGCCCGATTTTCCAGAAACGGCCAAGGTTGTGCCCATTAACGTAAAGGATACCTTTTGAATAATTACTCATATCAAAATAGGTATCTCCTGTTTCGGTCAGCATAAATTCACCTTTAAAAAAATTACAAGGCTTATTACTTTTAAATTGCAGTGCACTTAGTTTTGGTGGCTGTTGAATGAATGATTCATCCATTGGCAATAAACTTATTTCCCAATTCATCAATGTCATCCCGTTCAAAGTAACACGGTCTGTTATTCCCTTTCGGTCAATCATAAACTGGGCGAAATTAATGTGGCCCATTCCTTCCACAACAATTTCAAGGACAGGATCGGGGACATCTGTTTTTGGAAGCGTCACTTCCCATTTACCGCCATCACGATAAACTGTATCAATAAATTTTCCGTTAAGGAAAATCAATGCATAATCATGCGGCTCCCATATTTTCAACCTGCCGCTTTTGTGGCCGATTAATTTCGTTTTGTAAATAATCAACCCCTGGTTTTGTCCGAAAACTTCCATTGGTTTTGGTTGGGGAGATTTTATTACAGGCACATTATAGTTGAAAAGATTTTGCATCTTTTTCATTTCAAAAGGTGGTACTTCAATGGTTGCAATTGGTTTTGCAACATCCGGAATTTTGTACGCCACATATTTTGAGAGCAGGTTACGAAGCATGAAATATTTCGCCGTCGGCTGCCCCTGCTCATTTATTGGGGCATCATAATCATAACTGGTAATGTCAGGCTGATACTGAGTTGGAGAGAATGCATTGGCGCCGGCCGTAAACCCAAAATTTGTTCCGCCGTGGACTACATAAAAATTAAACGACTTTTTATTTTCTAATAAAAAGGTTACCTCTTTTTTTAAATTATTGGTGTCGGGCCTTTGCCATTTTTCGCCCCAGTGTGTTAACCAGCCAGGATAGGTTTCGCCACTAAATGCAGGTACATTAGGATTTCTTTTTTTTGCCTGTGCGAAATCTGCTGAATCGCTACCACTGTCTAATCCAATAGCCGCCCCATTAATATTGCCTGCTTCAAGCATGTAAGGTGTAGCGCCATCAGAGGTATAAAACGGAACCTTAATTCCATTCTTTAACCATAGTGATCTTAATGCCTCCAAATATTCTTTATCGTTACCATAACTACCATATTCATTTTCTATCTGCACCATTAATATTGGCCCCCCGTTTATGCATTGTAAGGATTTCACTTCCTGCGCCAGCCTTGCAATATATCTTGTTACTGCAGCCATATATCTTGTATCCATGCAACGGATTTTTATATCCGGGATTTTCAAAAGATAAGAGGGCAATCCACCAAAATCCCATTCGGCACATACATACGGTCCGGGACGTAATAACACCCACATCCCTTCTTCCTGGCAGATGCGAATAAATTCAGCAACATTTTTGTTTCCTTTGGAAAAATCAAATTCCCCTTCTTTAGTTTCCTGGTAATTCCAGAAAATATAAGCCGCGATAGTATTGCAGCCCATTGCTTTTGCCATTTGAATGCGGTGTCTCCAATATTCCCTGGGTATTCTTGCAGGATGCATTTCACCGCTAATAATTTGGAAAGGCTTTCCATCCAATAAGAAATCATTTTTGCCTAAACTAAACCGGTGTTTATCCTGGCAAAACGCAGGGAAGGAAATCGCTAACAGTAAAACAAGAAAAAGGTTTCTCATCATCATCTTTTTATTTATCATTTTTCCAATTGACTACAGTGAAAACGATTTGTGTATAATCGTCTCTTTCATATAAAACCCCGATTTCATTTTTGTTAAAATTTACAATATCTGAATATGCTGTAAAATCCTTTTTCTCATCATCTGGCGATTTATCAATCAGCATATTTTTCTTCCAGGTTAATCCCTCATCAAAACTAATACGAAGCGTAAGATTATTCCGCCTTGCCGTGTCAGCAGCGTTGCAAAATGCAAGAATGTGTTTTCCTTTTTTAATTCCGATGTTTAAGATACTACCCTCACAAACCGGGTCAGGTAAATTTCTATCAAATGAAATATTCTTCCACGTCTCGCCTCCATCATCACTCCTGGCTACAATTCTATTCCTTATATCTCCTTTTTGATTTCTTGCATTAAACAATAGTCCATTATTTGAAATTTCAGCAGCAGTAGCCTCATTACCGCCAGGCAAAGCTATTGTTTCACTAAGATGAAATGTTTTGCCATGGTCATCAGTATAATATCCATGTGCATAATAATCTTCAGACATTTTTTTCGGTTCGCCGGCTGAATGGTTGGCCGCAATATAAATCCTCCCTTTGTATTTTCCTGTCGTGAACTGTAGTGCATGGCCGGGCGTATTTGCATAACTTCTCCAATCTTCGGGGAAATTATATGCAGGGTTTGTTAACGGGCTGTTTGGGGCGATGAACCTGGGTCGTAATATTTACTGCTTCACTCCATGTTACCCCATTATCAACAGATGTTTTATACCACACCTCCCGCAATCCTTTTCCTTTTCTTACCTCGCCCTCGTGATTATTGCCGGTATTATAAAAAAGAAATATCCTTCCTTTTGGAAATTCGGGATCGCTCAAATCTACTACTGGCGCTGGGTTTCCAGCCTGTAGGCTATCGGCATCAACAATGGTTTGTAATGCCATCCATGTCTTTCCTTTATCGCTGCTTCTTTTCAAAACAATATTAATATCACCAAAGTCACCGCTTCCATTTACACGTCCTTCGCAAAATGCGAGTAAATCATTGTTGGGTAGATGTATAATTGCAGGGATACGATAACTTTTATGGCCATCAGTACCTGACTCAAAAACCGGCACCTTAGTTTGAGACATTGAAAAGTAATAACTACAAACTGCAAATAGTATCAGAAGTATTTTCTTAATCATTGTAATCTTAATTTGAATAGAGATGCACGAAGTTGTTTAGCACTTAAGAAGTTTACATCCCCGAATAGCTTCACGGCGAAATAAATAATTTTTTTTATTTTTCTTTTACCTTTATTTCAATAACCGTATATGGTTTTACACTAGAATGAATTCATTCTTATTTTAGTTTTCAACATCGACATTGATTAAATATTCTATCATTAGTCCAAAATATGATCAGGACATGCTCTTCAAAATTAAACCACAAAGCAAAACTTTATTATTGAGTTTTAGCTGATCGTTTTATCATGGCATTTATTATTCGCCCAACAAAAAAATTCAACAAAAACCCCAAAGCCTCCAAACGTAGTCATCATATTCATGGACGACATGGGCTATGGCGATCCTGTTTGTTATGGAGGCGGCCCGTATCAAACTCCCAATATTGATGCCCTGGCGATGCAGGGAATGAGGTTTACTGATTTTTACGCGGCCCAGGCAGTTTGCACTGCATCCAGATCGGCGTTGCTTACAGGATGTTATCCTACAAGGATTGGCATGCATGGCGCGATAGACGACAAGAGCAAAATTGCTATCAATCCTGATGAACAAACTATCGCTGAAATACTCAAACCCGCCGGTTACAGAACAGCAATTGTGGGCAAATGGCACCTAGGTAGCAAGCAGCCATATATGCCGCTTCAAAACGGTTTTGATGAATACTTTGGCTTGCCCTATTCCAATGATATGTGGCCCATCGATTATAGTGGTAACCCCTGGAAGGATACCTCTTTCTGGAGAGCTAAATACGCACCGCTGCCCCTATATGATGGAAACAATGTGGTCAAAATTATTAAGACCCTGGATGACCAGTCTCAACTTACAACCATGTATACGCAAAGAGCCGTGAAATTTATCCGCGAGAATAAGAGCAGGCCGTTCTTTTTATACCTGGCTCAGTCAATGGTACATGTACCCATTGCAGTGTCTGCAAAATTCATGGGGAAAAGTGGTGCAGGATTATTTGGAGATGTGATGGAAGAAGTGGATTGGTCTGTGGGCGAAGTGATGAAAGAATTAAAGAAAGATGGTATAGCAGATAACACCCTCATAATATTTACCAGTGATAATGGGCCCTGGCTTACGTTTGGCAATCATGCAGGCAATACAGGTGGTCTTCGTGAAGGCAAAGGCACTGCCTGGGATGGAGGTCTAAAAGTTCCGGGAATAATGGTGTGGCCGGGTAAAATAAAACCGGGTACAGTATGCAATAAGTTACTGACCACTATGGATATTTTACCAACACTTGTTGATTTCTGCAAAGCTAAAATGCCGGTAAAAAAAATTGATGGTGTTGATATGAGCAAAGTATTGTTTGGCGACAACGCCACTAATCCGAGAGACATTTTCGTATACTATTACGATAAAAATAATTTAAAAGCTATCAGAAACCAGGAATGGAAATTGGTTTTTCCATGCATCTCACAAACGTATGGGCCTCCGGCAACTATAGGCAGGGATGGCTATCCGGGAAAGTATGGATCAGACTCTGTTCATTTGGGATTGTATAATTTATTGACCGATCCGGGAGAAGACAGAGATGTAAAGGATCAATATCCTGAGATTGTAAAAGAACTAACTTCCATTGCTGACGAGTATCGGGAGAAATTGGGAGATGGCCTTACCAATCAGGTTGGTTCTGAGGTAAGGCCCCCGGCGATACTTCAATAAAGAGTCTGGCAAAAAATTAACTATGCTGGTTAGCCGAAACAAAAAATAAACAAACAATTCATGTTGGTTTGTTATACAGGAAACAGATAACTTTAAAAAGAACAGTAAGCCAGGTTGCTATTTTCAAAAAAGTATGATGCGATGATTGGCTAATCTGCCGGTTAATAATTTTCAAATAAGATGAAATGATGAAATTATTTCTGTTTTACATTCTCCTATGCAGTTTATCAGTTGCTCAATTAAAAGCCCAGCAAAGGCCTAATGTCTTAATTCTTTATACTGACGATTTGGGATATGGCGACTTAAGCTGCTATGGCGCCACGGCTATTTCCACACCGCATATTGACTGGCTGGCACAAAATGGACTACGCTTTACGGATGCGCATTGCACCGCTTCTACCTGTACTCCATCAAGATTCTCTATTCTTTCGGGCAGGTATGCATGGCGAAAAAAAGGAACCAATATTTTACCCGGTAATGCAAATCTTACCATCCCCACTGATATCACTACTTTGCCTAAAGTCTTTCAAAGCGCCGGTTATTTAACAGGAGTTGTTGGCAAATGGCATTTAGGTTTGGGTAATACATTTCCTATCGATTGGAATAAAGAAGTCTCACCGGGCCCGCGGGAAATAGGATTTGACTATTCCTTTATTTTTCCGGCAACTGCTGACCGCACCCCGACCGTTTTTATGGAGAACCAGGTTGTAATTGGGTTAGACCGTTCCGACCCAATTGAAGTAAGTTACCAACACCCGTTCGCAGGCGAACTTTTAGGTAAGGAGCATCCTGAAATGTTGAAAATGAAAAATGATCCAACGCAGGGACACGACCAACACATCGTAAATGGTATCGGTCGTATTGGCTATATGAAAGGGGGCAAGCGTGCTGAATGGACAGATGAAGAACTCGGATTTACATTTAATACCAAAGCCGTAGGATTTATTGATGAAAGTTTGAAAGAGAAGAAACCATTTTTTCTATATTATGCCATTCACGATATACACGTTCCCCGCATGCCGGGGAGTATGTTCAAAGGCAAAAGTAAACTCGGTTATCGGGGAGATGCGATCCTCGAAATGGATCATACAGTTGGTGTAATTTTGAACGCACTAAAAGAGCGTGGTATTTTAGATAACACGTTAATCGTATTCAGCAGCGATAACGGCCCGGTATTAAACGATGGATATCTCGACCAATCCGTAGAAACTTCACTGGCGAAGCATTACAAGCCTGCCGGTATTTACCGGGGAGGAAAATACAGTGCCCTTGAAGGCGGCACCCGTGTTCCAATGATAGTTTATTGGGCTGATAAAATAAAACCGAATACCGTCTCGGACGCATTGTTTACCCAAATAGATTTAATGGCTTCTTTTGCAAAAATGTTGGATGAAAAATTACCGGTGAATGAATTTACTGACAGCCGCGATTATTTCAACACATTGATAGGAACAGAAAATACAAACCGGGATTTTATTATTGAACAGCCAATAAATATGGCTCTTGCAATTGTAAAAGATGGATGGAAATACATTACTCCCAGCAATGGACCAGCGCTGATGAAAGCAGTAAACATTGAGAGTGGATATAGCAAAGAAGACCAGTTGTACGATTTGAAAAACGATCCACAGGAATTACACAATCTTGCATCAAAATATCCGGAGAAATTATTGGAACTGAAAAATCTTTTGAAAAAAACGGAGGAGAGTTTTCAATAGAGTTAAGATTAATTAATAGCCGTGGCAAGAACCAGGATTAAAAATATAACCATGAAAGTAAAAATTCTTTTCACTCTTCTATACCTAATAACTGCCTTCTTTTCTTTTGCCCAAACATAAAAAGGAAAACATTCAAAAGCCCAACATCGTTTACATCTTCGCAGATGACCTGGGATATGGCGACCTGGGTTGTTATGGACAACAGAAAATTGAGACACCCAATATTGATGCGCTGGCACAGAAGGGAATGCTTTTTACGCAACATTATGTTATGCCGGTTTGTGCACCCTCAAGATATTGCTTAATGACTGGAATCAACTCCGGCAAAGCTTTTATCCGCGGCAACAATGAATGGAATGAGAGAGGTGATGTATGGAGCTTTAAAGCGATGGAAGAAAACCCTTCCCTGGAAGGGCAGTTACCAATACCAGATTCCACTATTACGATTGCAAAATTATTAAAGAGACGGGGCTATAAAACTGCGCTGGCTGGGAAGTGGGGCCTTGGTGCACCCATGACTGCGGGAGAGCCCAATAACCAGGGCTTCGATTATTTTTATGGCTCGTTGTGCCAGCGGCAGGATCATCAATATTACCCGGCGCATTTATGGGAAAATACTTTTCGTGTGCCCTTGAATAATAAAGTGCAAGATCCCAATATAAAATTTCCCGGAGATCTCGATTCGCAGGATCCTGCAAATTACAAGCCTTACAGTCAAAAAGATTATTCACCCGATTTCATGTTGGATGCAGCATTACGGTTTTTAGATTCGTGTAAGGGTAAACCATTTTTTCTTTATTATCCAAGTCCTCTCCCACACGCTTCTATGCAAGCTCCAGCGAGCCTGGTGGCATATTATCATAAAAAATTTGGAGAAGAGAACCCATTTGCCGGTGGAAGCTATGTTCCATGTCGCTATCCCCGGGCAACACGGGCTGCTATGATCACTTTGCTAGACAAACAGGTAGGCGCACTCGTAAAAAAATTGAAAGACCAGGGTGTTTATGAAAATACAATTATTATATTTTCCAGTGATAATGGCGCATCAAATGAAGGTGGCGCAGATTGTGAATATTTTGACAGCAACAAGCCTTTTAAAAATGAATTCGGATGGGGCAAAGGATTTTTGTATGAAGGCGGCATCCGTGAGCCCCTGATAGTCGTATGGCCGAACAAAATAAAAGCCGGCAGTAAAAGTGATTTGATCACAGCCAATTGGGATTTTATGCCGACTGCCTGCGAAATCGCTAAAATAAATCCCCCAAAGAACATTGATGGAATCAGTTATCTTCCCACTTTATTAGGCAAAGAAAATAAGCAGGTAAAGCATACATCTCTTTATTGGGAGTTCCCGCAAAATGGCGGCCAGCAAGCGGTTCGCATTGGTAAGTGGAAAGGTCTCCGCACGAATATTCTAAAAGGGAACATGAAAATTCAACTCTTCGACCTGGAAACCGATATACAGGAACAGCATGATGTTGCAGCAAAATATCCTGAAATAATAAAACAGGTGGAGGATATCATGAAGAAAGAACATCATACCCCGGATGTTGGTGCCTTTAGAATGGAAGCATTGGAGAAGGAGTAATTTTTTTTAATATTAAAATGACAAATAGAAGATGCTAACCCGATTCATTTTGAAAGACGGTAGTTTCGGGTTTAAAAATTTTTTACTCGAAGTGATTTTATTTCATGTCCTATTCATTGAACCGTTTACAAATTAACAGAACTGCATGCAAGATCAATCAGCAAATATAAAAGTAGCAGTGGATGCAATTGTTTTCGGATATTCAAAGACAGATGGTGTTTCCATTTTATTGATCCAGCGTAAATACGAACCTTATAAAATGTGCTGGGCAATACCAGGAGGATTCGTATTGGAGGAGGAATCCCTTGAAGAAGCAGTAGAGAGAGAACTATTGGAAGAGACCGGCATTCAGGTAAATTATCTCGAGCAGTTATATAGCTTCGGCGATCCCAGGCGTGATCCTCGTCAGCGCATAGTTGCCATTGCATATTTTGGCCTGGTAAAATCCAGTCAATACCAACGTTTAAAGGCAAGCACAGATGCCGAAAACGCAAAATGGTTCAGTATAAAAAAAATACCAAAACTTGCTTTTGATCATGGTCATATATTGTCCGTTGCAATAGAAAGGCTTAGAGCAAAAGTGCGTTACCAACCTATCGGTTTTGAATTGCTGGACAAAAAATTTCCATTCTCAGATTTGGAGAAATTGTATACCGCTTTACTTGATAAAGAAATCAACAGGAGAAACTTCAGTAAAAAGATATTATCATTTGGCTTCCTGGAAGAAACAGGAGAATTGTCCAAATCCGCAGGCAAAGGCCGGCCAAGTAAAATGTATAAGTTTAATCAAAAACGTTACAATGAATTATTGAAGGAAGGCTTTCATTTTGAGATCTAAATTGGTAAACTGCAATGCAAGGAAGGCCAACCATTTAAAATTGAATTTGAAGACTATCTTAAAAATCAGGACAATTCCTTCCTATAAAATTTATTTTGCTTAATTATGAAGCAAAATTTGGTTTATACAAAACTGGCTGTTATATTTGCTTATTATTAAAGCAAATTAATCATCATGAAAACGATAAATTTAAACAGCCGCGCAGGAATACAAATCATACTTTTCCCGGATAACCAACCCCATGTAAATATCCAGGGTATCGAAGAGGCCGATGAAGTGAAAGTAATTTGCTCAATAACCAGCAGTGAAAAAATGATGCAGTTGTTACAAACAGCAAACGCCCTGGATAACCTTTTCGCCAAAAAGAAAATACTGGTGATTCCATATTTAATGGGTGCACGATTTGACAGACTTATGCAACACGGTGACAGTATTGATCTTAAGGTAGTAGCTAACCTTATTAACGGTTGTGGCTTTGAAAAAGTTTACCTGTTTGATGTGCACTCAGATGTGGCAACAATGCTGATCGATCATGCAGTTAATATCACTAATAAACAAATGGTAGAACAATATACCAAACCGAACACGGTATTGATTTGTCCTGACGCAGGTGCCGCAAAAAAAATAGGCAAATATTTTGATTGGAATAATAATTTAAAAGACATTGTTTATTGCAGTAAAAACAGGGATGTCTCAACAGGTGACCTTACACTCGAAGTGCTGGAACCTGAGGTATGCATCAACCGGAATTGTGTAATCATTGACGATATATGTGATGGAGGAGCCACGTTTCTTGCTATCGCAGAAAAAATAAAGCCAGCACATTTAACCTTGATCGTCACGCATGGGATTTTTTCCAAAGGCTTTGCTTTACTAGAGAAAAAATTTAATGAAATAATCGTTAGCGATAGTTATTGTAAAGATTACGAATCTGAAATTGTAAAGAAAATAAATGCTGTAATTGCATAATTTATTTGCCATCAAAAAATAAATATGAAAACAAATCCTTTTCTGCTAACAGACTATTATAAAGTAGGCCATGTGTTTCAGTATCCAAAAAACACAACGCTCGTTTACAGCAACCTCACTCCCCGAAGCAGCAGGCTTGATGGAGTAAATGAGATGGTATTCTTTGGCCTGCAATATTTTATTAAAGAATATTTGATGGACTATTTTACAGAGAATTTTTTCGATCAGCCGAAAGAAAAAGTTGTAGAAAATTATAAAAGAAGGATTGCTTCTTCCCTGGGAGTTCCTTTGCCAACCTACAACCACCTGGAAAGATTGCATGACCTGGGTTATTTACCCATCGAAATAAAAGCCTTGCCGGAGGGCAGTCTGGTGCCTATGAAAGTGCCTTGCATTACGCTTATAAATACATTGCCCGAGTTCTATTGGCTTACAAATTTTTTGGAGAGTATTTTATCAGCTATTATCTGGCAACCATGTACCAGCGCAACAATAGCGCATGAATACAGGAAACTTTTAAACCACTATGCAACCGATACCGGTATGCCCAATGAGTTTGTACAATGGCAGGGGCATGATTTTAGTTTTCGCGGCATGAGTAGCCTTGAAAGTGCTGTCACAAGTGGAATGGCACATTTGTTATCTTTTACAGGAACGGATACAATTCCTGCAATTGATGCGCTGGAAGAATATTATAATGCTAACGCGGAAACTGAACTAATTGGGGGAAGCGTGGCTGCAACGGAACATAGCGTAATGTGCAGCGGAAGCAAAGATGGCGAGTTGGAAACTTTCAAAAGGTTGATTACTGAAGTATATCCTAACGGAATCATAAGCATCGTAAGTGATACGTGGGACCTATGGAAAGTATGCACCGAATACCTTCTGGATTTAAAAGAAATTATTTTAAAAAGGGATGGCAAAGTAGTTATACGACCTGACAGCGGCGACCCGGTTAAAATTATTTGTGGAGACCTTGATGGCAAAACCAACGCTGAACGTAAAGGAGTAGTCGAATTATTATGGGATGTTTTTGGGGGAACTATTACTGATAAAGGATATAAATTACTAGATGCACATATCGGTGTGATATATGGTGACAGTATTAATCTGCAGCGTGCTGAAGCTATTTGCGAAGGCCTGAAACAAAAAGGATTTGCAAGCCAGGCGGTTTTTGGAATTGGAAGTTTTACCTACCAATATAATACACGTGATACATTTGGGATGGCCATGAAAGCCACCTATGTTGAGGTCAACGGGGAGGGCCGGGAAATATTTAAAAATCCCGTTACTGATGATGGTACCAAAAGATCTGCGACAGGTTTATTACAGGTAAAGAAGGAAAGCAATACGTATGTATTGTATGATAAAGTAGGTTGGGACGAAGAAAAAGATAGTGAATTAAAAACCGTGTTTAAAGATGGAAAACTGCTCAATGATGTTTCATTGCAAGAAGTAAGAGAAAGATTGAGGAGCTCACAGGATTTGTGAATCAAGAACGTAAAAAAGTATTGAATAACAAAGTTGATAATTTGAATGTGCCATTTGCAGAAGCAATCGTTCCCAATTATTTAGCAATAGAAAAGCGTATTGGAATTGATTCATATGGAAAAATACAATCTTGAAAGTAATAACACTATACCGCCCCGTTGGCCAAAAAGAACTTGATTTAATCAAAGAATCTAACTATAAAAAATTTCCTCCAAGATTGGAATGGCAGCCCATTTTTTATCCTGTAATAAACCAGGCCTATGCAACACAAATTGCTCTTCAGTGGAATACTAAGGATCAATTTTCTGGCTATGCGGGCTATGTCACTGCTTTTGATTTACCTGAAGAATATTTGAAAAAATTTCCGGTCCACAATGTGGGTGGTGAAATTCACAATGAACTTTGGATACCAGCCGAAGACCTGGAAGAATTCAATAATAATATTGTTGGAGAAATAAGAGTAATCGACTCTTTTTATGGCGAAAAATATGAACATACATTTTAGGAAGCATGACTAACCAGCTAAAACAAATAAGCAAAATGATGAGTTTTGTTCTACGCCACAAACCGCAGGAAATCGGTTTGATGTTAGAGGAACATGGTTGGGCCTATGTGCAGGAATTAATAGATAAAATGAATGCAAATGGATTCGTCATCAACTTCGATATCCTTAATACAATAGTTGAAACTAATGACAAGAAACGATTTACTTTTAATGAAGATAAAACTTTGATAAGAGCCAACCAGGGTCACAGTATTGAGGTGGAACTAAACTTACAACAAACGGTTGCGCCGGATATTTTGTATCATGGCACAGCCGACAAATTTTTAGAAAGTATTTTAAAAATCGGTTTGCAAAAACAAAATCGCCAACACGTGCATTTAAGTACTACTATTGAAATCGCCAGGACAGTCGGTAGCAGGCACGGCAAACCAATTGTATTAAGCGTTGATGCGAAGGCAATGCAAGAGGCAGGCTTTATATTTTATTTGTCAGAAAATGCTGTTTGGTTAACAGAGACTGTACCTGCCTTATATATTTCACGATGAAAAGAACGTTAGTAATAGGAGACATTCATGGCGGCCTAAAAGCATTGAAACAAGTGCTTGACAGGGCAAGCATATCTAAAAATGATATACTGATTTTTGTAGGCGACTATGTCGATGGCTGGAGTGAATCGGCGCAAGTAATTGACTTTATTATCAACCTTTCAACCCAACAGTCTTGTATTTTTATAAAGGGAAATCACGATGCCTGGTGTGAAGAATGGCTTCGTTCTGGCGATGCGGATAAGACCTGGCTTTTCCATGGAGGACAAGCCACTATTGACAGTTATTCAGCAGTAAGCGAGACTTCCAAATTGCAACAACTGAACTTTTTAGAACAAATGAAATATTATGAAGTCGATGCAAAAAATCGTTTGTTCATTCATGCCGGCTTTACTTCAATGCACGGGCCACGGGCAGAATTTCACCTGTCTAATTTTAGCTGGGACAGAACCTTATGGGAAATGGCGCTAACTATGGATAAAAGGATCAAAAAAAATTCCCTGGTCTTTCCAAAACGACTAAAACTTTTTAAAGAAATTTTTATTGGCCATACTCCCACACTCTATTATAAAGTAGAAGTGCCTATGCAAGGTTGTAATGTTTGGAACGTGGATACAGGCGCGGCTTTTACAGGCAAGCTTAGCATCATGGATGTTGACACCAAAGTCTTCTGGCAAAGTGATCGTGTTCAAAGTTTATATCCCGGTGAAACCGGCAGAAATAAAGATTGAGGCTGTGCTACCAGGTGTGGTGCGCCAAATAAAAAACAGGATAGTAAACAAAATTTTACGCCGTTCATATTTCAATTATTAAGAATGAATATTTAAAAAGCCCTGGAGGTGCCATCACTTATCGACACAACATAACTGCTTAATTTTTTTCCTGTATGCTCAAGATATTGTGCAGATATTTCTTTTACCAAAGCGGGTATTTCGTCTTCTTTTACCAGGTTGATAGTACAACCCCCAAAGCCGCCACCCATCATTCTCGCGCCAATTACGGCATCATTTTCTTTCACAAAGTCAACCAAATAATCAAGCTCATCGCAACTCACTCCATACATTTTACTTAAGCCATCATGTGTCGCGAACATTTTTTTGCCCAGCGATTTTATATCTCCTTTTTGCAAGTCTTTACAGCCGTGCAATAAGCGTTCGATTTCCTGTACGATGAAACGGCTACGCATGTCGATCAACTCGTCCTTTGGCAAAACATATTTATCAAGCATAGCTTCTGTAACATCACGAAGTGAATTCACATTTGTTTCATGCTCCTTTATCCAATCAACAGCCTGTGTGCATTCTCTACGGCGCGTGTTATATTCTGATGATGCGAGTGAATGTTTCACATTTGTATCAAGTAACAATATCTTTATTCCATCAAGGGTGAAAGGAACATAATCGTAGTTTAATGTGCGACAGTCCAGTTTTATGACATGATTCGTTTTTCCCATCATCGAAGCAAACTGATCCATAATTCCACACATAACACCTGCATATTCATGCTCGGCTTTTTGAGCCATTTTGACCATCTCGATTCTTTGAAAATCAGTTTTCAACAACTCGTTCAAAGCAAACGTGGTGGCGCATTCCACGGCTGCAGAAGAAGAAAGCCCTGCGCCGATCGGCACATTGCTTGCAAGCACTGCATTAAAACCTCTAAGCTCAATTCCTTCTTTCTTAAACTGCGCCACAGAACCCAATATATAATTTGGCCAGCTTATATCACCAACCGGTTTCAGATCATTAATATTGATCGAAAACGTTTGATCAAGATCCTGGGCGTACAAGTGTATTTCGTTGTCATCCCTCAGCGAAATGGCGAGATATGCTGCCTTATCAATTGCTGCCGGAAGTACAAAACCTTCATTATAGTCAGTATGTTCACCAATAATATTTATACGGCCCGGCGATCGTACCACCAGGGCTTTAGTACCATACAATTCCTCAAATTTCTTTGAGATCTTTTCCAGGATTTTTTTATCTATGTGACCTTCTGTATCCATTTTGTTTATTTAATCCAACATAGAAATTGTGGTTAACAAATATTTTATCATTTGCAAAATAGAAGAGATTTTTTATGTGTATTCGATAATGTTTGCTATGAATATACAAGAACCCGCTTTTAGTAAAAGTACATTACAAAAATGTAAAGAGCAGATGGCAGTTTTTTTTGGCATTTCAAATTCATTCTGCTCAGAAAACAACAAAGCAAGATAACTCTTATACTCTTTTTAGAAATTTCAAAAACATATTTATGAAATCCGCTATGGCATTAATTCCATTATGATGTACATTTAAAAAAACATATATGCTCAAAATGTATTCTTGTCACAATTTTCTAACCGGGCGATTTCGCGGATTCATTTTATCATCTTTTCTTTTATGCTTAAGCGGAATTGTTTTTGGGCAGGATGTAAAAGAACTCAAGCTTGAAGATTACAGACCGTTTTCTATTTATAAAATACCTCAATCAAAAATTGAAAAAGCAAAATACCCGGTTGTTGATTTTCATTCGCATAATTATCCCAAGTCCGACGCTGAAGTAAAAGCGTGGTTAAAGACAATGGACGAAGCCGGTATAGCAAAATCAATTATTCTTTCTTATTCGACCGGAAAAAGATTTGATTCCGTTGCTGAAAGATATGCGCCTTACAAAGATAGGTTTGAAGTGTGGTGTGGTTTTGATTATACAGATGCTGACCAGCCAGGATGGGAACAACAGGCAGTTGCCGAATTGGAAAGATGCTATAAAAAAGGAGCAAGAGGTGTAGGCGAGCTTGGCGACAAGGGTTTGGGTGAATTATATTCTTTACCCACACCAGGATACGGAATTCATATTGACGATTCGCGAATGCAACCATTACTTAAACGTTGTGCAGAGCTACACATGCCTGTTAGTATTCATGTTGCTGAAGATGCATGGATGTATGAAAAACCTGATTCCACAAACGACGGGTTAATGAATGCCGCAAATTGGCATGTGGATCAAACTAAGAAAGGATTACTTACTCACGACCAATTGGTCGCCACTCTTGAAAATGCAGTTAAAGCTAATCCAAAGACCACCTTTATCGCATGCCATCTTGCCAACTGTTGTTCTGATTTAAATATGCTGGGAAGATTATTTGATAAATATCCTAATCTCTATGCAGATATTGCAGCACGCTACGGTGAGATAGCACCCATTCCCCGCTTTGCTCATGCATTCATAGAAAAATATAGTGATCGAATAGTTTACGGTACCGACATGGGACCTACAAAAGATATGTACGAAACAACATTCAGGATATTGGAATCGGCAGATGAACACTTTTATGAATTTGACAGGTTTGGTTATCACTGGCCTTTGTATGGACTGGCCCTCACGGATGGCACACTTAAGAAAATATATAACGGCAACAGTAAAAAAATATTGATGAAATAAGTTTTTACAAAAAAGACTTAGTTCGAAATGTAATTTCCCAATTGTTTAATTGCGATATAATGCCATAAGACCTATACTGGTAATTAGCGCATCTTCATCCACATTAAATGTAGAAGTATGAAGCGAAGAGGTAATTCTTTTTTCTTCATTCCTGATTCCCAAAAGATAAAAACAGGAATCTGTTGCCTGGGAATAATAAGCAAAATCTTCAGCAGCCATCCAAATATCTATATCCTGCACATTTTCTTTGCCGAGATATTCCTTTGCAAAAGTTGAAACCTGCTGCGTAAGCTTTTCTTCATTAATTAAAAAAGGATATCCTTTATTTATTGTAAACTCACAACTTCCTCCCATACTTTCGGCGATACCTTCCGCCATTTTTTTCATACGGATGTGTGCTTCTTTACGCCAGTCTTCATCAAGGGTTCTGAACGTTCCTTCAAGATGCACTTCATTCGGGATTACATTCATAGCCCCGTTCGCTATCACTTTTCCGAAAGATAAAACCGAGGGAATTGTTGGGTTTGCGATCCGGCTTACTACCTGTTGCAATGAAACGAGGATCTGCGCTGTAATCATCACCGGATCTATGTTTTGATGAGGTTGTGCGGCATGTCCTCCCTTTCCACGTACGGTAACATATATCTCATCGGTTGAGGCCATAAATTTTCCTTTACGGATACCAATCTTACCCGCTTCAATGGCGGGTGAAACATGTTGGCCTATTACTACTTCCGGCACCGGGTCTTTTAATACACCTTCTTTTATCATAAGATTAGCACCTCCCGGAAGCCGCTCTTCAGCGGGCTGAAAAATTAATTTTACAGTTCCTCCAAATTGAGATTTTATTGATTGAAGAATAGCAGCGACGCCAAGCAATGATGAAGTATGTACATCGTGTCCGCAGGCATGCATTACACCTTCATTTTTTGATTTATAATCCACCTCGTTGGTCTCAGCAATGGGAAGTGCATCCATATCTGCACGCAAAGCAATCACTCTGCCTGATGGCAGGTCTCCTTTTATCAAAGCAACGATGCCGTTTACCGCCATCGCTTTCCATTCAATTTCCATTTCATCAAGACGTGCTTTTATGAACGCTGATGTTTCGTATTCATAAAAAGATAATTCAGGATGCGCATGAAAATGCCTGCGGTTATTAAGAACAGTATCAATTTTGCTTTTTGCTTGTTGTTTTATTTCATCTATTAGCATAATTAAAATGTCAATTTAAGCATGTTACAAGAAGTTGCCACGGCCTTAAGGCCGTGGTTTGGAGTTGATATATATTGGCTTTAGCCAAACTAATTTCATTTTATCCCGCATTCGCTTTTACTATAGCCTGTAAAAAAATATCATTTAGACAAAAACACTGAGATGTTTTTTTGGCTAAAGCCGACCACCTATTTTATTAATCCACGACCTAAAGGTCAATGTCATTTAGTTAAGAATCATATTGCTCTTTTATAATTTGTGAATGTTTGGTATTTGCCATTTAAACGTCTCGTTTTGGTACTTCGCCGGTATTTTCTTCCCGGTCGCACTGGTTCTATATTTCGTTCAAATGCTTTCTGCAATTGTATTAATATTTTAACGGGTTGTTCTGCTAAGAACAGTTGCACGATGGTATGCTTTAGTGATGCCCAGCTTACATTGCGGTTAACCCGGTATCTGTGTTTACGCCTGAGATTAATACCCTGCAGATAATCTTCACATTGCTTTTCTATTAAGCTTTGCAAATTGGCAACAAACAAACTTGCTGTATAATCCTGTTGTATGCAAATTACTCTGTGCCCGCTAAACTGCTCTATCTGCAGTTGATTCTTCTGTTGGTTATACATTGTTTCAATACCCCATCGTAATCCATATAAATATTTCAGGTCTCCTATGCTGTATAGTTTTTCATTATAGAGATTGGTTAGCAGTATTTCCTGTTCACCATTAGGTAAATTAATTTGGACCATTCTTACCTTGATGGCCGTGCCTGCTGTTACAATATAACCGTTCTGCTTAAGCATTACAATAGACTTGTAACAAGGTTTTAATTCAACAATCCTGCTTCGTTTACCGCTGCGTGTAAATTCAATTACTTCTTTATTAAAAGTGGTTTTGCAGCGCATAATAAAATGACGGGGTGTTTCTTCATGCATCATTAAATACATCAATCCATAACCTGCAAATCCGCGGTCAAAAAGCGTTAGGCTGTCACTAACTAATTGCGGTACCTGGCTTGCTATTATTGCTGGTTCTGATTTTTTAATCGGATACATCTCGCCCCACAAGGTTATATCATTTAATATATCATACACCTGTACTACTCTTGCCATTGGAACTGACACATGCTGATTATTACGGGTGCCAAAATGATTTATTATTTCTGCTTTATTTAATAAATAAACAGTAGAACCATCTACAGCCTGCAGCCGGAAATCAGACCTAAAGGTCATGGCAATTATTGATATAATTTATAAAACCGAAGTTGTGTTCTTTCTTTTATCCCCGTCAAGAAACTTCTTCACGAAATCATCATCAGTATTATGGGGATACATTTTATAGATGCGATCAATTTCTTCCCTTTGTCCTGCTGAAAGCTTTTCATTTGGATCCAGGCACCATGTGCCTTCTAACAAGCCTTGTCTTCTCAATACTTCGTGTATTCCCGGGATACAGCCATGAAATGAATTCGCAGCATCAAAAATAACTGCATTCATATCGGTTATCTCAATTCCTTTTGATAATAGTTTTCCAACTCCTTTATAATTATTGGAAACACATTGTTGAATCTCGTTGAAAAGCTCAGCTGCATTTTTTGTCCACACAGCCCAATGACCAAGCAAACCGCCAACAAATCTTTTTTCAATGATCTTTCCCATTTATAGCAAAGCGGTAAGGAGTCAGTAAATCGGCGACTATATTATCATCATTACCGGTGTATAATGCAATGTCATCGCTTCTCCCGGAATTGCAAACTGCTCTAACTACATCCAATGTTTGATACCTGTTGAACGCAGCTACCTTGATGGCATGCACATTTGGAATTTCTGCGAAAGCACGCCAGAAATCATAACTTAATAAACGGCCACCTACGGCGGGTTGAAGATAGAAACCGAAGACCGGGATAATTTCAGAAACCGCACGAACATGCTCAACAAGTTCAGCATCTGTATAATCGATAAGGCCACCCAAACTTACAAGGCCAAGATGATAACCATATTTTACTGCAAGCGCTGCTTCCTTAATAGCATTGGTCTTTGCGCCGACAATACCGGCAACTTTTATGAATGGTCGGTCTAAATTTGCACGCTGTATTTCCTCCGCTGCTAATTGTAAAACAGTTTCCAAAAGATTCACTTCCGGTTTCCTAATTTCAAATTGCGTGGTATGAACACCAACAGCCACGCCTCCTGCACCTGCAGCCATGTAATAACGGGTAAGCCTTCGTTGCAGTACCTCGTCGAGTTTTCGGTTTTCATCTAACGCCAAAGGGTGGGCTGGAATTATAGTTCCTTTATGTAGTAAATCTTTAATTGCAGTATTTAATGTTGCCTTCTCCATGTTGAAAATTAATAATGACTATATCCAATTTGACTTTAGCGCTTTTTATTTTTTTGCTTTTCTTTGCCTTGATGCAAAAGAAACAAAAAATCAAGGACAACCCAATCGCTCCGCGTGTTTGTCGGCTCTCGCCACCGAGACTTTCTGCTGAATAGCAAGATCCTAAATTTGATAGGACGAAAAACTGCTAAATGCTTATTTGTAAAATTTTTGCAAGCTATCTATCAGTTTTTCTTATCATAAATTCAAATTACAATTCATGATCAAATTAATCTAAAACTGCCCGGTTCTTTCCTGGAAATGTGTTGGCTTATTAATTGTCTTACCGCCTTCGTTGAGCCACGCAACAATTACTTCAATCATTTTTTGTAAAGAAACTTTTGGATGCCCGAACAGTCGGCATAATTCTGCTGCATTGCTTAACAAGGCAGTGTCCTCCTCGCTGTTTATGAATTCAGGCGTTTGCCCCAGCAACTTTCCAAACTCATTTGCGAGCCAACGCACGGAGACAGTTTCAGGGCCGGTAACATTCAGAATTTTTGGAGGAAAGGCACAATGATGCAAAGCTCTCAAAGCAATTTCATTTGCATCGCCTTGCCATATTACATTTACATATCCCATGCGAAGGTCGATCGGTTTTTTGTCTCGAACTGACTTCGCAATTTCAAGCAATACACCGTACGTTACATCATTCGCGTAATTGAGGCGATAGATAAGAATAGGTGTATTATTTTTTGCAGCATAATATTGAAACAACCGTTCCCTTCCCAGGCATGACTGTGCATATTCGCCGATAGGATCCGGAGTGGTTGCTTCATCGGCTCCGCCTGATAACACAGGGGTTAAGGGATACACATTGCCTGTTGAAAAAACAACGATCCTTGAATTTTTATATTTCTGCGCCACGCGCCCTGGCAGGTAAGCATTCATGGCCCATGTAAAAGATTCATTCCCTGTAGTGCCAAATTTTGTTCCGGCGAGGTATAAAATATTTTCCGCGAAAGGAAGTGCGTTCAGTTGATCATCCTGCAAAAGATCAGCCTCATATGTTTCAATTCCAAAACTATTTAGTTCATCCTTTAATCCTTCTTCAGAAAAACGGGAAACAGCGATAATGCGCTTGTTTACGCCAGCAAGTTCTGTCGCTTGTTTTGCAAGTTTTGCAAGTGCAGGGCCCATTTTACCACCTGCTCCTAAAATGATGATATCTCCTTTTAATCCAGCAATATCAGCAATTAATACGGATGATGGTTGTAATAGTTGCTCGTAGATTTTATCAATGTTGTTCATGTCAGTTTTCTTCTTTAGATAATTGCTCTACCAACTGATGTAATTTATTTGCCAGGATATTTTTTGGTATCAGTTTAGTTTCATAATCAGCGATTACTGTCGGCGAAACATTTCGGGCCATAGCATATTTCACCACCTCTGTATCCTTCCCTTTACATAGCAGAATGCCGACGCTATTGTTTTCAAAGGAACGCTTTACATCACGGTCAAGAGCCTCCAGGTAAAAATTTAATTTGCCCAAAAACTCCGGTTCAAATTCCTGGATTTTCAATTCAAATAATACGAGGCACTTGAGGTCACGATGATAAAAAAGCAAGTCGCTATAATAATCTTTGTTACCAACCTGCAGGCGATACTGATTTCCCATATAAGTAAATCCCGTACCTATTTCGAGAATAAACTTTTGCAGATTTAGAGTCAGGGCCTTTTCGAGATCGGATTCGGAATGGCTATCCGGTAAATCCAGGAACTCAAATATGTAAGGATCTTTAAAAAGGTTTTGTGGCAATTGTGGCAACAGGGTTGACATCTTTTTGTCAGATAGCATTGTTCTTTCAAAATAGCCAGATGATAACTGTCTTCTTAAATCTCTCATGGACCATTTCTCTTTTATGCAATGCAGCAGGTAAAAGAATTTTTCTTCCGCTGACTTAGTCTGAGAGAGGATTTCAAGGTGATTAGACCAGGTTACTTTACAAAGTATTAATGCAATCAATTTATCCTGTAAGACACTAAGTTGATTTGATTGTGTCGGCGGTGTCGACACTTTTTTAGTTTTTGATTTCGCTTTAAACATTTGTGTCGGCACTGCCGACACTTTTACATTTTCCTTATTTCCGGCAAAATAAACTTCTAATTGTGTCGCTATTGGCGACACAAATTCAGCAGATGAATATACCTCATAAAATTGTTTCATGCGGTACAATCCCCTGCGGGTAAAGCCACTAAAGCCTGGGAATTTATTCTGAACAAAAGCTGCTAATTCACCAACAGTATTTTCACCCCATACACCTTCAGCTACTTTAGCAGAAACAATATTTCCAACATTAAAATATAAAAACACCAGTTCTTCATTTACCTTCTGAAAAGCCCTGTTCCGTGCTTCTTCAATGAGGGTAGCAATTTGTTCGAAATCGTTGTTGGTTTTAATTTTTCCCATTATTGATAAATACAAATTCCTGGCAAAAAACAGGTTCAATGTATTCTTAAATATAGTAACCTTTCAGCGGTTCCATTTACAAATAAAATAAATGAATTTATTATTAGAATACCAGGGAGGAATGGGGTTATGCATGAACAAAAATATTTTCAGACACCCTCACTTTTTTTTCTCAATAAAGTTTTTCTCAAGGTTTGTGTCGCCTTTTCCAACATAGACCGCGACTTTGGGATAAGGGAAAACAGGCCGCGTCATTATAACTTTATCTTTTTCCATTTTTGACACTACCAATCGCTCCGGTGCTTTATCGTTTTCCACCCAATCCCGTATCACCCTAAGCCAATCAACCTGGTCTGGTCCCGGCCCATCTCCGCAGTGTAAAACACCAGGCAACAAGAAAAGCCGAATGGAGGATTGTATGTTCTTATCTTTTTGTTCTGCTTCCTCATAATGTTTGATTGTCTCAAAAGCAGAAAGGGCAGGATCATTCCATCCATGGTACATAATCATTTTTCTTTTTAGATTCTTGAATTCGGTGTAGTCCGTTTGTGTAGCATCGAGGTAAGCTGACGCGTAACGTGTCTCATCAAAAAAATTGGAGAAATCATATTTAGTATAGTCCCATTCCGGGTTATTAAAAACCAGGTATTTAAACATATTTGTACCAAACATGTAATGTAAACTTGGACCATGGAGATTGGGATCAGTCCCGGCAATCCAGTCGGCCCAACTGCCTTCTTCATTTTCTGCACCGTAAGGAAAACCCGGATAAATAGTGTCTTGTTTATTAATGAGTGTCGCATAGACTGTTTTAATTGCATCTAATTGCTGCGAAGTAAAACAACCAGCGCTGGCCTTGTCACCGGGGCAAACAGGTAGCGCAGAAAAATCAAATTTGCAATCCCTTGGATCATTAATGATATGATCTGTGATCCCATCAAGGCCATCACATTGTTTCAATATCAGTTCCTGCAGTAAGCGTAAATTATCCGCTGTAATTACACGTTTACCCGGGTCTTTAGGATCCGGATAATTTTTTTGGGTATTCTGTATAAATTTCGCGCCAATAGCAGGCCAACTGAAAGCCGGTGCACCTGCAACGATTCCATCAAAATCTGCCGGGTACTGCTGTGCTTCTACCATTGCCTGGCCGCCACCCCTGGAACAGCCCATGAAATAGGAATAGGCAGGATCGGCGCAATAATATGTATGGATAACAAATTTGGATACTGCTGCAGTAAGGTGAATTGCCAGCTTGCCGAAGTCAAGCTGTCGTTCCATATTGTTGAGAGCCCAATCCGCTTCTATTCCCGAGCCTTCGTGACCGGCATCAGTACCAACAGTAGCATATCCGACGTTTACGGTCGAACGAAAACTATTTTGAATGCTTCCAACAAAACCTCCACCACCTGACATCAGAAATCTTTCATTCCATTGCGATGGCAATAGCAATTCAAAATTGATTTCTTTACTTATTCTTCCTAACACGCGACAAAATGGGACCGTAATTACTTGTCCTTCGATAGTGTCATTTTGTGATGATTTTGATTCCAGGATTGTTACATCTGGCAGCCGTAAATCTTTAAGCTGTTCGCAGGGAATACATGGCTTGGAGTCGGAGTTGGTTTGGGCCAATAAAACCAATGGAATGAAGCTCTCGAGCAGAGCAAAAAACAGGATCAGTTTTTTCATTTTGTATTTTTTTAATTCAACTTACCATGTAAATTTTTGTACTAAAATTTGAAACTAAGAGGGCGAAGTAGTAAATATCTCACATTTCTTTGGACAAATAAAGGCAGGGTATTGTCAATCTAAAAATAAAAGTTCTGGGAACAGTATTACGAAATAAAACGAATAAAGAAAAAGTAGTAAGCAAGTATTTATAATTCATGCTCCTATGTTTCATAAAAATTTTGTTGATGAAATGCCATTTCCTATTGGATACACTCTGATATTTCAATGTTTCTTTAGCACCCAATAGGTTGGTAAAACAATAATGTTGTAGCTTCCATTTTTACAATATGGAACCATTAAAATTTGATGTAGTGATTGTGGGAGCAGGCCCTGCAGGTTGTAGCGCGGCATTCATGCTTTCAGGAAAAGGCTTAAAGATAGCGCTCCTTGATAAAGATACTTTTCCCCGGGATAAAATTTGCGGAGATGCTTTTGGCGCTGATGTCACCAAACAATTTCATTTGATGAATGAAGACCTAACCAAAAAACTACAGCAATTCACTAATAAGGTTCCTTCAAATGGTGTGCGTTTTTTTTCTCCTAACCATAAATTGATGGATATTGATTTTGCTGTTCCGAAAGATAAATTTGGAGGCGGCTTTGTCGCCAAACGTTTGGATTTTGATAACTTCTATTTCTCCGAAGTCAGTACGTTATCCGACGTGGAAATTTTTCAAAATCAACAGGTAACGGAAGTAGTAAGTTCCCGGGAGAAAATTTTATTAAAGACTTCCACTTCATCTTTTGAGGCTAAGATGGCACTCGGTGCAGACGGGGCACACTCAGTACTCAAGAGGAAGCTCACAGAAAATAAAGTTGAAAAAAATCATTACTGCGCGGGGCTAAGACAATACTATGCGAACGTGAATGGGTTTCATCCTGGAAACCATATCGAGTTGCACTTTTACAAAGAATTACTGCCGGGATACTTTTGGATATTTCCATTGCCAAATAATAATGCGAACGTGGGCCTTGGAATGCTTTCCAGCGAAGTAAGCAAGAAAAAAATCAATCTGAAAAATAAGCTGACAGAACTGATCGCGAATCATCCTAACCTTAAAGAACGTTTCAAAGATGCAAAACCATTAGAAAATATTCAAGGCTATGGGCTTCCTGTTGGGTCTATGAAAAGATCAATTTCCGGCACGCGTTTCTTATTGTTGGGAGATGCCGCCGGCCTGATTGATCCTTTCACCGGAGAAGGCATTGCCAACGCAATAAGAAGTGGCCGGGTAGCTGCTGCACACGTGCTGAAATGCTTTGAACAAAACCAGTTTGATGCAGATTTTAACCTACAATATGATAAAGAAATCTATTATAAAATGTGGACCGAATTCAGGTTTGGACATTCCATGCAGCGACTGTTCCGTTATCCCCGCATCATTAATTTTGTAGTAAAAAAAGCAAATAAAAATAAGTCTGTGCAATTGATGTTAAGTGCAATGCTGAACAACTTTGATATGAAAAAAGAACTGGTAAAGCCATCGTTTTATTTTAAGTTGTTCTTTACCTGAAAGGGTGGCAATATCCAGGATTTTTTATTTATATTTTCCATTACCATAAAAAATTATTTAATCAGTTCAATCAAAGGTTCAGATACTTTTCCTCATCCAAACTCCGGCCCCAAAATCGCAAATTGTTTTTCCGGTACGCCGGGAAATTTATTTGTTCCACAATACATCCGGATAAAGGATCGCTGTTCAGCAAATCCAATTGAAGATAGCCATGCCATCCATTTAAGATCAAATTGCATTACGTCGATGATAACGGGTTGCCCGATACATTTGATTAATGCAGCGGCAATAAGGTCTTTTGCAATATTTACATCTTTAGCAACAACGGGGCCGATGTGTGTGAAGTCATGTCCATGGCGTCCTAAGCAATAACCGATTATTTCATTTTTATCTTCGATAATAAATGCGAATTCAGGAGCACCTTGCTGCATCCATTCTAATAACTTTAGACGATCCGCCCCAAAAATTTCCCGGTCAAAATTTGCAATTGCTTTTATATCTTTTTTCTCAAGAGGTCTCGCTAAGGAAGTCGTAAAGTCTTTTGCAACCGCTTTTGCACTCATCCTGCTAATGCGGTATTCATCAACAAAATTCAATTTCAAATATATTTCGCGGCCTGCTGGTGTAGCATCTAATTTTATGGTTTCTTCATTTTTCAAAACATGTAACGCTTCATGCAGCAATTGCATTCCTATGCCATGCCCACGACTACCAGGATCTACCAATACCATTCCAATCCAACTGAAAAAATGCTGGTAACCGATTGTTGTAACTGTTCCAACAACATTTTTGTTGCAGGTCGCTACAAGGCACCCATGCGGGCTAAGATGTAAAAATATTTCCCAATCCCGCGCAAGTTGATTCCATTTGGAGGCGCGGCACAATGCCAGGCCGGCTGCGATATCATCATTTCTCATTGGGCGGAATCCGATCATTATTGGTTATTTTGAGTAACTTCTTCATTAATACGAGCCCTCTAAAATTATAAAATACAAACGGCTTACATTTAATTGTTCTTTATTTTTATTACAACACTCCTAAAGTGCACAAAAGAGCATAAATTATCTTCGATTAATCTAAATAATTGACGACAGTTTCTTTTAAACATTCAACATACATGCAAGGCAAAACTTCCCGGGATAAATATTTTTTACTCGCTTTCTGTTTCTTATTTATTAATACCATGGTTGTTGCTCAACATTTCAGGACAAAAAAAACAGGGGAAGGTATCTTGATTATGGAAAATGGAAAAAAGGTCTTGTTTTACCAGGTGCAACCCAAATCCGTTGATGGAAAATATGAAAGAGCTGGCTACGTGCATCCCCTTTACAGTTTGAATGAGAATACTTTGACAGACGATTCGCCGGTTGATCATCCCTATCATAGAGGCATTTTTTGGGCATGGCACCAGGTCATATTAAATGGTAAGAACATTGCTGATGGCTGGATGTCCGAGCACATAAGTTGGAAGCCCATAAGAGTGAAAACCAAAAAGGAAAGAAACAAAGTCAAACTGCACTCGCAATTAATCTGGAATGCAGAATTATCTCCGGATCAACTTACACCTATTGTAAAAGAGGAAACCACGATCACCGTATTTAAGGCAACTCTCCAGTACCGGATATTGGATTTTGACATTAATTTATTCGCCCTTGTTGACCAATTAAAAATTGGCGGCTCAGAATGATCCAAAAGGTTATGGCGGATTTTGTTTGCGATTAAAGCTTCCCACGGATATTTCATTTATTTCTGAAAACAAAAAGGTAGCACCGGAAGAAACTGCTGTGCTGGCTGGGCCATGGATGGACTTTACCGGTTCGTTTGAGGGTGAAAATAAGCCAAAAAGCGGCGTTATTGTATTTGGATATCCACCTAATAACGATACCGAATATCCATGGATTTTACGAAGTGTGACGAGCATGCAAAACGTTCCGTATCCTGGCAGAACACCAGTGGAATTAGCCAGGCAAGGCTTGCATCTTTCTTACCGCGTGATTATTCATAACGGGAAAATGAGTGTCGGGGATATAAAAAAATTATACAATGAGTACTATCATCTTTAGACAGCTTCTCTAATCAGCTCACTAATCTTCTTCGACATAATTAATGTCTTTCTTAAAAGTTTCTTCTAAAAAAATAAGTGCGACAACGGCTATACCATACGTAATGAATGCAACTACCAGGGCGCTTTTTATTATGCCCATATTTGTTTTCATTAATAAAAAAAGTGCCGTCATAGGGATAATAGTGCCTCTTACAAAATTAGGCACAGTAGTAGCGACCGTTGCCCTGAGGTTGGAGCCGAAAAGTTCTGCAGCAACCGTAATGAAAAGTGTCCAGTAACCACTGCAAAATCCAAGGCATGCGGATAACACATATAACAATGCAGGACTCTTTAATGGCACCAGCAAATAGATTAATACAAATACAAAAGAGCCGAGCATAAATAAAAAAATTACTCTTTTCCGGCTTTGCAAATATTGACTAAGAGCACCACTGATAATGTTCCCCGCAACCTGCCCGGCGAAAGCAAATAGAACAGCTTTGCCTGCATCAATGGGCTGATCTATGCCCAGTGCTTTTCCAAACTCTGGTGAGAATGTAATTAAGACTCCAACGACAAACCAAATCGGCATTCCTATTACAATGCTGGTGATATATTTTAAAAATCGTCTTTTATTATTAAAGAGCATACGAATGTCCCCCCTCTTCACATTAGTCTCTTTTATTTTAATAAAGATGTCCGATTCAAAAACCCTGATCCGCATAACCATCAGCAGTAGCCCAAGACCTCCGCCGATAAAATAGGATGCCCGCCAATCAAACAGCCACGAAATTAAATAGGCAAGCAATGCGCCAAACACGCCCATTGTTGCCACAAGTGTTGTTCCATATCCACGAATTTTATTTGGGAGAATTTCAGTGACAAGCGTAATGCCAGCACCCAACTCACCCGCGAGCCCAAAACCGGCAATAAATCGCAACACGGCATAAGCTCCCAAAGAGGTAACAAACCCATTCCCAATATTTGCTAAAGAATAAATAAGTATCGAACCGAACAAAACAGAGAGGCGCCCTTTTTTATCACCGATGATTCCCCAAAAAATTCCACCAATAAGTAATCCCGCCATTTGTAAATTGAGCAGCATAATACCATTTTGTAAAATGCTGTCACCTGAAATATTTAGTGATTTCAAACTGGGCACGCGTACTATGCTGAAGAGGAAGAGATCATACATGTCAACCATGTAGCCCAGGGCCGCAACTAATACTGGTATCCGCAAGAGCTCACTGGCAATGGATTTGGAAGAATAATTACCGGGTGTATCTTTTAGTGAATTTATCATTCGGCCTTCTTTGATTTATATATAGAATTAAAACATGTCCATTCTTTTTATTCGAAACCATAACTCTCATCAAGCAATATGTATGATAGCTAATTCTTTACATGAGCGCTCACTAATTTATATACTTTCCCGTCTTCTTTAGTTGTCAAATACAATTCTCCTTTACTATCCATACCAAACCTGAGATCAACGCGATCATTGTGGCAAAGCTTTGCTATGCTTGTGGGCATACCATTTATTGCGATATTCCATTTTTGAATAGTTGCCTGTTTTCCTAAAACAATATCTTTCATATTCACATAAAATAATTTACCAGATCCAATATCTCCGAATAAATATTTTCCTTTTAAAAGCGGTATCGCATTGCCATGATATTCAAATCCTCCTGTGATTGCCGTGGATTCGTCGTGATCCAGTTGAGCAACGGGGTAGGTTACATGATATATTGAATCATTTGCCGGAAGTGGGTATACCTTACCTGTCTCATTAAAAAACCGTTCTTCAAAAGTTCCTTCCCTGATGGGCCATCCATAAAAATGCCCGGGCAATACGAGGTTTACTGATTCAATATTACTCTGGCCGATATTTACGGCAAGCAGCTTTCCTTGTGTACTCCAACTGATACGATGGGGGTTTCTAAAACCATAAGCATAAATTTCAGGAGCAGCATTCTCTGTAGTTTTTTTAATAAAAGGATTGCCGGGAGGAATGCCATATTTTCCATTTAAACTATTGTTGCCTGAAGGATCTATGCGAATAATACTTCCCCATATCCTATTCGGAGTTGGCGATACCAGGGCATGCCCAATTTCAGCGCTTCCACCGTCTCCAATGCCGATGTAAAGCAGGCCATAATCTTCATTGCCGGGCTTTGACTGCCGGTTAAAAGTAATCTCCTGCATGCCGTGAATACCGGTAGGCACATCAATCCGAAAAAGTTCCCTGGGCGTTCCTGAAAAAGGAAAAGTTCCGGGATCGGTTTTCCATTCTGTAAGCACCCATTGCATCACAACAGGGATAGAATCTGGATAGTTAAAATCCGCTTTTGCCGAAGCCGCAGGCTCTGTGTGTGTTGTATAAATAAGGCCATTTTTTGAAAAGTCCGGATGAAAGGCAAAGCTTCCAAAGCCAGTTGCGAGGCCGGGTTGGTTAATAAATTTAGGTTCAAGCTTCGCCATATCCATATAAACTTCAGGCTTGCCATTTTGCAACTTATATAGTTTGCCACGCAGGTCAAGAACATATAAATCGCCGGTGTTAGGTTGATAGTCCAGTTTCGTAATTCTCGTAAGCGGCATTTGAACGGATGACGCAGGAATTTGAGTTACCGAATCAATATCAACAACAAGGCCGGAAGTCTTTATTGAATCAGGGAACGGATTTTTAATGTTGTTGGTGTCTTCCTCCACAGCCATTCTTACATGCTTTGGTTTTGTATTTATGAAGGCAAGAAGCGCATCCATTTCCGAAGGCGACAGGTAATCAAATGCAGGCATAAGAGCTTTGTATCGTTTAAATAATTTTTGAGCCGTAGTGTCGCCGCTATCAATTGTTTTTTTAGGATTACTTATAAAATTTCTGATCCAATCAACAGGCTGATCTTTTGTGATACCGCCTAGTTCAGGACCGATGCCATCCTGTGAAAAATTGTGGCAACTGCTGCATTTTTCGGCAAAAGATTTCTCCCCTTTTGTGATGGTGGCAGGATCCGTAGTGATGGAGCTATCATTAGAAGATTCGCCGGAATTACAGGAGCTAAAGAAATATAGCTGAAGAAGTGCAGCAGTTGCAATGATCAGAAGATATTTTTTCATTGTGTTTTGTATTCTTTTTTTATTAATCAACATTTTGCCTGCAATTTATGAGTTTGATAAATTGCCACGACCTTTAGGTCAATGTCATTTAGTTAAGAATCATATTGCTCTTTTATAATTTGTGAATGTTTGGTATTTGCCATTTAAACGTCTCGTTTTGGTACTTCGCCGGTATTTTCTTCCCGGTCGCACTGGTTCTATATTTCGTTCAAATGCTTTCTGCAATTGTATTAATATTTTAACGGGTTGTTCTGCTAAGAACAGTTGCACGATGGTATGCTTTAGTGATGCCCAGCTTACATTGCGGTTAACCCGGTATCTGTGTTTACGCCTGAGATTAATACCCTGCAGATAATCTTCACATTGCTTTTCTATTAAGCTTTGCAAATTGGCAACAAACAAACTTGCTGTATAATCCTGTTGTATGCAAATTACTCTGTGCCCGCTAAACTGCTCTATCTGCAGTTGATTCTTCTGTTGGTTATACATTGTTTCAATACCCCATCGTAATCCATATAAATATTTCAGGTCTCCTATGCTGTATAGTTTTTCATTATAGAGATTGGTTAGCAGTATTTCCTGTTCACCATTAGGTAAATTAATTTGGACCATTCTTACCTTGATGGCCGTGCCTGCTGTTACAATATAACCGTTCTGCTTAAGCATTACAATAGACTTGTAACAAGGTTTTAATTCAACAATCCTGCTTCGTTTACCGCTGCGTGTAAATTCAATTACTTCTTTATTAAAAGTGGTTTTGCAGCGCATAATAAAATGACGGGGTGTTTCTTCATGCATCATTAAATACATCAATCCATAACCTGCAAATCCGCGGTCAAAAAGCGTTAGGCTGTCACTAACTAATTGCGGTACCTGGCTTGCTATTATTGCTGGTTCTGATTTTTTAATCGGATACATCTCGCCCCACAAGGTTATATCATTTAATATATCATACACCTGTACTACTCTTGCCATTGGAACTGACACATGCTGATTATTACGGGTGCCAAAATGATTTATTATTTCTGCTTTATTTAATAAATAAACAGTAGAACCATCTACAGCCTGCAGCCGGAAATCACGCCACCGTTTTACCCGGTGTGCATAATAATGATAAAAATTATCTACCAGCCATTTGTTCCATACTTTAAAAAACAGCGGCTTTAATTTGCTTCGTTTTAAACTGAATGCTCCTTTGGTGCAGCCTTGCAGACCATTTCCCAAACTATCAAAGAACTCCTGCAGCTCTATGCTTAAGCTGCGCTTAGGCATGTTTATAATAATACCTGCAATGCGCTGCAACGGTAATTTCCTGTCACGGCTAAAGTCGTTTTCGCTTTCCGATACTAACTTTCTAAGCTCCGGATCTGACGATATGGACGCTAAGAAAAATTTTAATTCTTCTATTATTTTTATATTTGCTTCTACCATTGAGTTTTGTATTTAGTCATTACAAAGAACCGGTTTTTCGGCTCGTAACTCAATGGTTTTTCTTTTCTTATCCACTAACTAAATGACATTGACCTAAAGGTCGTGGCAATTAAATAACTATTTACAACCTCGGAATAGCTAATCCTCCATCCACCATAATTACCTGTCCGGTAGAATAAGCGAAATCGCCTTTAGCAAGTGATGCAACAACTCTTCCAACATCCTCCGGCTCACCCCACCTGCTCTGAACGCACAATCCCTCGGCAATTAGTTTGTCATATTTTTCCTTTACACCAGACGTCATATCTGTATTAATAATTCCCGGTCGCACTTCATAAACAGGAATATTAAATTCACCAAGCCTTACCGCAAATAGTTGCGTAGCCATACTTACGCCTGCCTTGGAAACACAGTATTCACCCCGGTTTACAGAAACCACGGTGGCAGATATGGAAGAAATATTTATGATACAACCTTTGAAACCTCTATCGACACTCTGTTGCTGAATCATCCAGTTTGCTACTTGTTGAGTAAGGAAGTAAGGGCCTTTTAAATTAATATCCATCACATCATCAAAACTTTCTTCAGTCGCGGTAAGAATATCTTTACGTTCCTTGGGTGCAACACCTGCATTGTTTACCAGCACATGCAATTTTCCAAAGTGGTCTTTTATTTCCTGGACTATTTTATTTCTATCAACTGGGGACGCAATATTTCCCTGGCAATAAATAGCGTCAGCACCATAATCCTTCAATTCTTTTATTGCTCCCTCAACAAGACTTGCAGAACGGGTTCCATTTATAGCAAGGTCAAAATTATTTTGTGCAAGTTCCTTTGCAATTCCAAAACCAATACCGCGGCTGCCACCGGTGATTAAAGCAATTCTTCTCATTATCTAATAAAATTTACAAGTCAGGAATATCAACCCAGCACCTTTTTTCCCAGCTTTCAATTCCTTTTTCAGCAAGCTGAACTCCTTTTACACCCTCACGCATATCCCAGGGAAATGGATCGTCTTTCACGACATGTTTTAAAAATAATTCCCATTGAACTTTGAAAGCATTTTCATAAGCCTCCTGTTCAGGAACTTTAGCCCAACCTTCAAAGAAATTAATGGGTTGAGCAATGTCGGGATTCCAGACCGGCTTAGGAGTATTACCATAATGTTGAATGTAACATTCTCGTAAACCGGCTACAGCAGATCCTTTCGTGCCATCAACCTGTAACGTCAGTAAATCGTCGCGTCGTACTCTTACCGTCCACGAAGAATTAAATTGTGCAATCACGCCGCCCTCCAATTCGAAGGTCGCGTACGCCGAATCATCGGCTGTGCATTTATAAGGCTTACCCTGTTCATCGATCCTTTGCGGAATATGCGTTGCACCCAAACATGAAACAGCTTTCACTTTTCCAAAAACATTATCCAGAAGATAACGCCAGTGGCAAAGCATATCAACAATAATTCCACCATCATCTTCACTCCGGTAGTTCCATGATGGCCTTTGAGCGGGAATTGAATCCCCTTCAAAAACCCAGTACCCGAATTCTCCCCGCACTGAAAGTATGTCACCAAAAAAACCCTGCTGAATAAGACGTTTAATCTTTAAAATTCCGGGAAGCCAAAGTTTATCCTGCACCACCCCATTTTTTACATGGTGCTCTTTGCATAGTTGGTACAATTGCATGGCAGCTTTTGTATCTGTTGCAACCGGCTTTTCACAATAGATGTGCTTCCCGGCTTTTATTGCTTTGGTCACTCCTTCTACCCTCTTCCCTGTTATTTGCGCATCGAAATAAATACTATTGTACGAGTCGGCGAGTGCCTCATCCAAATTAGTGGTCATTTTTGTAACACCGGAAAGTTGACAAAGCTTTTTCAATTTATTTTCATCACGGCCAACAAGTATGGGATCCGGCATAATCGTTTCACCCGGGCTTATTTTTACTCCTCCCTGTTTTATGATTTCAGCGATCGAACGCAACAAGTGCTGGTTGGTTCCCATGCGCCCTGTTACTCCATTCATGATGATGCCAATTTTATGCTCTGTCATTTATTAATTCTTTAAAATATTTATGAATGATCTTTATATGCACTGATGATCTTTTTGAGAAATTCCGCCTGGTCTTCTTTCCAATAACTTGTTGAAAAAATTTCTACCTCATTGAAACCGTTGAAGCCCGCAGCCTCTACCCACGATCTTATTTTTTTTATTGGAATACAACCCTCTCCCATCAATCCCCGATCCAGTAAAAAATCCGTTGTTGGTATTTTCCAGTCGCAAATATGAAACGCAAAAATATTTTCATTTTTTCCGCAACGCATTATTTCGCTTTCTAAAAGCGAATCCCACCAAAGGTGATAAACATCTACTGCAACACCAACCCACGGTGAGTTTAATTCTTCAGTCATATCGTTTGCCTGCGCCAATGTATTAATTGCCGAACGGGTATCGGCATACATGGGATGCAACGGTTCTATTGCAAGCTTTACACCTGCCGCTTTAGCTTCCGGAATTATTTCTGCGATGCCATCCCTGATCTGCTTTCTTGATTCTTCCAAACTCTGCGAGGGATCAGCACCACATACAAGAACGATCATGTCAGTCCCAAGTGCTGCAGCTTCTTCAATAGCTTTTTTATTATCATCAATCGCCAATTTTCTCTTATTCAAATCTTTGGAAGGAAAAAATCCACCGCGGCAAAGTGACACAATCGTTAAATCATGATCACGAAGCATTGCACCTGTTTGCTTAATATTTCTTCCTTCGAGCGTATCCCGCCAAACGGTAATTCCTTTTACTCCTGCTGCGGAAAAATTTTTTGCGGCTTCTTCAATGGTCCATGGTTTAGTTGTGATAGTATGTATACACAATTTAGAAGTGTCTGTATGAAGATTAAAACTCATTGAATATTGAAAAAGGTATAGTAAGTTTCGTTATTAATAATTCTTTGCAAATAAAGAGCTGCTTCACGTGCGTGATAATCTCCCCACATACTCGATTCTCCATTAGGAATTTTACTTCCGGGCGGAATATAATCCCATCCATTCGGACGATGATAAACAGAATGCAAAATTAAGTCCCTGGTGATCTTCATCCGTGCTAAGATAGGGATCATCAAAAAGACTATTCAATACCGTTAGTCCGGCCTGCTCATAGTGATCCCCGGCTTCCCTGTCACCATGTTCGCGGAGGTATTTACCTAATCTTAATAAACCTTGTGCTGCAATCGCTGCTGCGGAGCTATCAACCGGTTCATAGTCATTATATGGGTCGGCAGGTTTACTTAAGTAATCCCCTAAACTTTCAAGACCAGGTGCGCCGGTATCCCAGTATGGAATCCCGTCTGAAGGTGTGTTTGCAATATAAAAATCGCAGGTAGCCTTCGCGGCCCTGAGCATCCATGCTATAGTTGATTCTTTTCCAGAAAAAGATCTTAGGACCTTGTCATCAAGGCTATCAAACCATTCAAGTTCTTCAGCAAAGCCGCACACGGCCCATGCAAGCCCGCGTGTCCACGTGGTAAAACCTGAATACCCTTGTTGTGAATTTGGACAACGGAAATTTCCGTCCTTTACATTGAACACACTTTCATGCGCCGTTCTTCCCCACACATCATATATATCACGGCCTTCGCCATAAAAAACAGAATAGTTCGCGGTCGCCTTCATGTGATCAATAGTACGTTGAAGCAAACTAATTTGTATGTCACCTTCGGACTGAAGAACATGGCCTAAAGCATGACTGAGAACAAGAGAGCGACATGAACGAATCGTATCGACAAAAAGAGAATGTGACCCATTGAAAGAGTGAATGAAACCACCATCTTTGATTGCTGTCCATCTGCTTGCCTGTATCGCTCCTGAAATTTTTAATGCCAAAGAATAAAAGTTTCTCTCCCATTCATTAAAATCAGTTTTTCCTTCCTTCATTAATCGAAGTAAGTTTCCATAAGTGCTTACATTATTAAAGCCGTGATCGTGCACGCCCGTATGGCTTATGTGAGGTGCCATTAATTCTACGGTTTTCTTTCGCCCTGATTCCAATACAGCTTTGTCGCCTGTCGCATCAAACTGCAATATCATGGAGCCATATAAAAATCCCTGCGTCCATTCCGTCCAGCCTCTTGTTGTGTATTTACCTTTAACAGTAAAAACAGGCGAACCTTTTTTATCATCATAATTTTTTTCGAGAAGGCTAATCTTTGCTGCCGAGAACTGCCAAAATCTTTTAAGTTTTAAATCGAGGTCTGATGGCTTTAATGAAGAATTTATAATCATCGTGGAGTTTGTAACTGATTATTTTTTTTCAATTTATATACTTATTTTTTTATAACAGTATTTTTTTGAAAAAACAGGCATGATGCCATAAAATAATTTACCGCGTAAAATTAAGGAAGTGAATTTTGCAAATGAATTTCTGCCGGCTTTCTTTAAAGATCAGCAGTCGATCTAGTGAGACAATTTATCCTGCATCTTTAGCTCCTCGTCCGTCAGTTTATATTTTCCCATAATAGTAACAATTGATTTATACAACAATTACATTGAATTGTATATTCCGCTTTACAAAAAAAATCTCAACTTTATGGCCTTTCAATATATTAAAGAGTTGCCGATGAAAAGAGAGCGGCATTTTTAGAAGACAACCTCCTTTGAAAACAACAAAACAATACTTACGACAGAATAATCCTAATCTCAAATTTAAAAAAAGCAAAAATGGAAGCAAAAATTGGAATAAAACAAGACAACCTTGCGGCAGTAGCGCATTCTCTTGGTAAAATACTTGCAGATGAATTTGTATTGTATACCAAAACCCGTAAGGCGCATTGGAACGTAGTAGGTATAGACTTTTATGCCAAACACACCTTTTTTGAAAAACAGTATGGAGAGCTTGAGGAGATAGTTGATGAGGTAGCAGAACGTATCAGAACTTTAGGTCATTTTCCACCCGCTTCTTTAAAAGAATTTCTTGAGCTTACACATCTTTCCGAAAAATACAGCGGTAAAAATGATAGCGCCGGTTTCATAAAAGAATTACTGGGCGATCATGAAAGCATTCTTATTCATCTCAGGGAAAATATTGACGATTATGCAGATGCTTTAAAGGATGCGGGGACCAGCGACTACATTACAGGGCTTATGGAAACTCATGAAAAAATGGCATGGATGCTAAGGTCGCACCTGGGATAACCCGGTATTAATTTAAGAACCAGCAAAAAAATTACACATAACCTTAAACAATGGGTGATGGAAGAAAAAATTTTAGGTCTTCATCATGTTACCGCGATTGCGGGCAACGCACAACGCAACTATGACTTTTATACCAAAGTATTGGGATTAAGATTTGTAAAGAAGACTGTTAATTTCGATGACCCGGGAACGTATCATTTTTATTATGGAAATGAAACGGGTGAACCCGGCACCATCCTTACTTTTTTCCCATGGGGAAACATCGGGCGAGGCCATATTGGCACGGGTATGGCAACCGAAATCGGGTATTCAGTTCCGGAGGGCAGTCTTGATTTTTGGGAAGATCGTTTCAAACAGCATGACGTTTCCTACAGCACACGGGGAGAAAGATTTGGTGAAATATTTTTGCCATTCAGAGATCCTGACGGCCTCAATATTAATCTTATTGTTCCCAAAAAGTCCGACGAAAGAAAACCATGGGAAACAGCAGAAATAACAGAGGAAACAGCCACAAAGGGTTTTCATAATGTTACGTTGATGCTTAATAAAAAAGACGATACAGAAAAAGTACTTATCGATATTTTCGGATATCGGTTAGAATCGCAGGAAAGTAACCGGTTTCGTTATATAACCGATGCGGTCGATAATGCTTCGATTATTGACATTATAGAATCGCCGGAAGGCAAGCGCGGAAGCAATGCCGGGGGAACGAATCATCACGTGGCTTTCAGAGTTAAGGATGAAGAAACACAAATGGCTTTTCGTGAAATACTTGTAAGAGATTATTTACAAGTAACCCCTAAGATAAACCGGGATTATTTTTATTCTATATACTTCCGTGAACCGGGTGGAGTGCTTTTTGAAATTGCCACAGAAAATCCTGGCTTCACCGTTGACGAGCCTCTTGCTGACCTGGGGCGGCATCTTAAACTCCCCACACAATATGAAAGTGTGAGAAAAGACATTGAGAAATCTTTGCAGGAATTGAAATATTGAGAGTTCCAAAATCAAGTCTATGTTTAGTGAAAAAATAATTACTGCCGGGAAGAAAATAGATGATGCTTCAAAAGCGCTGATAATGCTCCACGGCCGTGGGGCGAATGCTGAAGATATTCTTTCATTAAGCGATCATCTTCAAATAGAAGATTTTGCCCTATTCGCCCCGCAGGCAAAAAACAATAGCTGGTACCCGCAATCTTTTCTTGCGCCACCAGCACAAAATGAACCGTGGCTTTCCGATGCTTTGGCATTGATTGAAAATCTAATAAAAGACTTAACGGAAAAAAATATAAGTAAAGAAAACGTTTATCTTTTGGGATTTTCACAAGGCGCATGTCTAACTCTTGAATTTGTCACAAGAAATGCCTTAAGGTATGGAGGAGTTGTTGCATTCACCGGAGGATTGATTGGCGACAAAATTTACCCTGAAAAGTATAAAGGCAATTTTGAACAGACGCCTGTTTTTATTGGAAGCAGCAATCCTGATTTTCACATACCTGTTGAAAGAGTATATGCTACAACAAATATTTTGCAGAACATGGGAGCAAATGTTACCCAAAGAATTTATGATAACATGGGCCATACGATCAACCAGGATGAAATAAATAATGCAAACGCAATAGTTTTTAATAAGTAATCATGACTATGTTTACAATAACAAGAATTTACAGCGATGCTAATGGCGATAGCCACTTTGAAGATATTCAAATCCCATTGACCGACGCAGGTGATATTGGATTTCTTTCAGAGACAAGCGAGGCTTCGGGGATTATTTTTCGTGAAGTAATTCCGACTTATGATTACAATTTTCATAATGCACCGCAACGGCAATATATTGTTCTCCTCGATGGAGGAATAGAAATTGAAACTTCATTGGGTGAGAAAAGAGTTTTTAAAACAGGCGAAGTACTGCTTGCAGAAGATACAACCGGCAAAGGCCACAGGAGTAAAAATATCGAGAACAGGAAACGTAAATCTCTTTTTATTACGCTGTAACTTTTATCATTTATCAACTAATTTGAGCCAGTCCTTTATCACTTTCTTTAAGGTTTTTTCTTTGGATTTTACATCTTCCATATCTTTGAAAATTACGATCCTCCTTCCGTCTTTATAATCACCCTCAAGAAAACCGGTGGTGTCATTTACTTTAGCTCCACTCGGAAACACAAGCATGATCCTGTTTTTAAAAAGATTGAAAACTATTATCTCTCTTTTATATTCCTTCGGATCGAAAGGCTTCATTTCGCCGGTATAATAAAAGCTTGGATTGTTCCATTTTATCCGCTCTCCTATTTCTTTGTCTGTGCTTAAAATAATTTGTCTTATGGTTTCAATGATTTTACCAAATGCAGGATCAAGTTTTTTGATGTGCGCAGTTACCTGTTCCTGGTCAGTTAACTTAATTTTTGCCGGCATAGCTTACTATTTTTTTAAAATTACACACCACTAATCAAAATAATATCATTTAAGCGAGAGCTAAAGTCCGGGATGTAATAATATCAATTCAAATAAAAAGCCTGGAGCTTATATTCTTTTTCTGTACTACTCAAGGTTTTGTATAATCGCCCACTACTTCCATTTCTTTATTGCAGATTTGTAAAATTTTAAAATTACCTGCATACTTTATGAGCACCCGGTAGATAACGCTATTACGCTCCCCGGGCAGCCTTATCTCTGTAACTTCTGCAATCGTATAATCAAAGAAGTTGCTTTTAACGAAAGCCCTCACATCAACCGGCATTTTATTTTCAGCATATTTCTTAAAAGTATAAATCCATGAACCTCGAGGGTCATATGCCACAGTAATGTGTATAGAATCGTTTATAAACCTCGCAACGTAACCATCATTCGCTTTGATCCAAACTACATTTTTCGCATCTTTGAAGTCCCTCACAAATTTTCTTACCGCATTAGTATTGATCGCGTTTCTGTAATCTTTGGCAGAATTTTCCGGCAATGCAGAATTGTATATGGGAAGATAGACTTCTTTTGTTCCTGTGTTTAAACTGGCGAGATCATTGCCAAACTGGCCTGAAGCTTTATTAATAACAAAGCATGTAAACAGGCAACTTACTGCATAAGTAAAAAAAATCTTTTTCATTTTTATCATTTTAGATTTTGAATAAACCGTGGCTGATTTAATGATCACCTCGTCTTGACAAAAACAAAGTTATATCGTGTATTACCTGAAAACTATCCTGAATGTATGGTTTGCGGCTGAGGGAAATGATTAAACGTTCGCGGCAAATAATTGATTTGGACTTATGCCTGGCGGGGAGATATTTTTTTTAGAAGGGCTTCTTTACGGCTCCTGGAAACATCAACAGATGAACCATCGCTCATAATTAGATAGCCACCTTCACCTTTTACATATTTTTCTATCTCGTTAAGATTAACGATATATGAATTATGGACACGGGCAAAGGAATGATCTTCGAGCATTTCTTCAATCTCCTTTAATATGCGGGAAACTATAAGCTTCTTTTTATTCTTTAGAAAAAAGATGGTGTAGTTACCATCGGAAGCACAACTGATAACCGAATCTACAGGTATCATTTGCAATCCTTCCATTGTTGGCAATGCAATTTTACCAATGGCCGTGACTGGTTGATATAACTTTTTTAAAAGAATATCTATCTGTTGGGGCAAAGGATGAGAATGCCTCTGTATAACTTTTTGCACGGCCTTTTGCAATTCTTCGCGATCAATTGGTTTTAACAAATAATCCAATGCACTAAAGTGAAAAGCCTTAATTGCATATTGGTCGTAGCTCGTAGTGAATATAAGCTCAAAATTTATTTCAGGCAATTGTTCGAGCAATTCAAAACCATTCATTTGGGGCATTTCAATATCAAGAAAAAGAATTTGTGGTGACATAGCTTTGATGGCTGGTAAAGCTGTAACGCCAGAATGAAAAATGCCTGCAATTTCTATTTGCGGACAATAGCGTTTTAATAATGTTGCCAGGGTCTGGCAACAATTGGGTTCATCATCAACAATAAATGCTTTGATCATTCATCAATAATTTTGTAATGGGTAACTTCCGCAATATTTTCGATTGGTGTATCACGCGTTTTAATTTTTAATGACACCTTTGTTCCTGCCGACACACCATATTCATCCTCAAGGTCATCTATTTCATAGAAGCTCTGTCCATTCAAATCATGATTGAGTAATGCCATGCGGTTCTTGGTAATATCCATTCCCATTGATTTATTTTTTTCAACAGATTTGCTTTTGAGCTGGGCTGCTTTTTTACGCCCAACGCCATTGTCGGTGATGTTGCAATGCAATATATTATCTTCAAAGTGAAGATCAATAATCAATTTCCGATACCCGTCTTTGTTCATTAAGCCGTGCCAGATTGCATTTTCAACAAAAGGCTGCAGCAACATTGGCGGAATGAAAATTGAAAATGCATCAACGGTATCATTGCATTTTATTTCGTAATTAAAATTATCTTTAAACCGAAGGCTTTCCATGTATAAATACAAACCCAATGTTTCCAGTTCTTCCTCAAGTGATATAAATTGTTTTTGAGAGTTGTTTAATACCATTCTTATTAATCTTGAAAATTTGGTAAGATAATCAGCTGCCGTTTCCGCTTCATTATTAAGAATATATCCGTTGATAGCATTAAGACAATTGAAAATAAAATGAGGGTTCATTTGTGCACGAAGCGCCTGCATTTCAAGTTCGGCGGCTCTATGCTTTTGTAAGATTATCTCGTGCTGCACACGAATTTTGCTTATGCGATACTGAATAAATACATAGATCAATCCCGCAAGCAATAAAGCAAATAATGCATATGCCCACCAGGTTCGCCACCATGGCGGATCAATGATTATGGCAATCGCTTTTTCAGCCCAAACTCCGTCACTGTTTGCAGCCTTTATACGAAAGACGTAGTGTCCGGGTGGTACATTGTAATAATAAGCAGTTTTTTCTTCACCTGCTTTATGCCAAATATCATCCAGTCCTTCAAGCATAAACAAATGCTGATTCTGCTCGGGGTTTGCATAGTGAATACCTGCAAAATCGAATGAGAAAACATTCTGGTTGTAACTGAGCTGAATCTCTTTTGTTTCGAAAAGCGATTTGTTTAAAGGACTTTCCCTACCCGGTATTATGGGTTCATCGGCAATTCGAAATGCAGACAACACAATTTGAGGTGCTTGTTTATTCTCTTTTAATTGTTCCGGCAAAAAAGCATAATACCCATTCGGTGCGCCAAAAAAAAGTTCATTGTTTTTTCCTTTGTAAGAACCTAACGGGCTGTAAATAAACCGGCCTCCGTGCCGGCTGTAGTTCACAATTTGGTTCCGCGACGGATTAAGCCGGTAAATACCGTCAGATACATTTATCCATAACGCCCTCTGGCTGTCTTCTAAAAGACCATTTACCATTATATTTTCCGGTAAAACAGCATTGGGATCCGTAAAACGTGAAAAGCTGTCCAGGGAGGAATTACTGTGGTAAAGGCCCGTTGCTGTGCCCACCCATAAGATGCCTTTTGAATCCTGGCACAGGCTGAAAACAGTAGCACCCTGGAAAAAGGACTGAAACCTTTTGGTTTGTACTTGAAATCGCTTCAATCCATTATATAGAGTTCCTGTCCATAAGTATCCAGACCTGTCTTCATATATACACGAAACTGAATTGTTGGCGAAGCTCGTGGTGTCCTGGGGATTATAACGGTAGCTTTCAAAGGAACCATTCTGTTTGTTCAACAGGATCAAACCTTTGTTATCATGCGCTCCGATCCAAAGAGCACCCTGGCGATCTTCGTAAATACATAGAATCGAGTATTTATTTAAACCTGGCCCGCAAAGGATAAATATCCCGGTACGCCGGTCGAAATAATTCAAGTCATTTCCGGCAGCAACCCACAATGCACCTTTCCGGTCTTCGTAAACCAGGCGAACAGAATCATGAATAAGTGTCTGTTCTGTTCCGGTGTTTCGGTCTCTTCGGACTAATTCTTTATCCGTGACATACCATAATACACCAGAAGTATCTGCAATAATGCTGCTAATGTATTTCCCCGCATTAAAATAGGGTATCCCCTTTTGCAAAGGGTTTATCCGAAAGACGCCGTCCCAAAAGCCAATCCAGAGCATACCATCCCTGGAGGTGTAAGCCCACGAAGCCCTGCTTGCCCGGATATCTGATGCAGTATCTCCAAAATTAGGATAGTATGTTGTTTTATTTGCCCTGGTATCGTAGCGATTTACTCCATTGTTGAATGTGCCGATCCAAATAGCCCCGGCGACATCCTCTGCAATGAACGTGATAACATCTTCTACGTAAAGGTCTTTTTTTTGTGCAGGCCGGCTTAATTTTTCAGGATGAGCAGGATCATAGTGATGCCTTTCGAAAGTACCATTTGTCCTGTTCATTATGTGTAAACCATCACCTGCCGTGCCTATCCAGAATGTGCCCCTGCTATCTTCAAAGATGGCTCTTACTTTATTGTCAATAAGCGAATGAGAATTGCCCGGTTGATGCAGGTAACGAATGAATTTGCCGGTGTTTTTATCGAAGCGATTCAAACCCCCTTCATCAGTTTCTCCACCTTCACCGTACCAGATACTCCCTGTTCCAACCCAAAGCGTTCCCTGCCGGTCTTGATATAACTTAAACACGTGATCGCAACTTAGACTCTGCGGATCGTTGGGCTGATAATTAAAATGATGGAATATGCCTGTTTGCGGATCGTATTTATTAAGGCCGCTATCTGTACCTATCCAAAGCATTCCTTCACGGTCTTCCAATAAGGTTCTTATGATATCACTGCTTATCGTGTTGCTGTTTTTCGGATCGTGCCTGAAATGTGTGAAATGCCCCGTTGTTGGATCCAACCTATCGAGACCACTTAATCTTGTACCAATCCAAATGAAACCGCTGTGATCAGCACAAAGCGCTTCGACCCAATCATTCGCCAAGGAATTTTGATTGACCGGATCATTAAAGTAGGACTTATATTCGTAGCCATCATAGCGGTGTATGCCAACTTGTGCAAACCACATATACCCCTGCCCGTCTTGCACTCCAGCCAATCCTCCATTGGCTGATGCTCCTGTCGGTGACGGAACGTGCTGGAATGCGAGTTGCTGGTTCTGCGCAGAACATATTTTAAGAAGGAGTAGAATGGTGAATGCAAAACAAAAAGATGACTTAGCATACAATTTCATCACGCAGTATTTAGTAATTCCCTTATAAGGTAGAGAAAACTAAGCTAAATCGGAAGGCCTTTTAAAGCTAAAGCTGTAAATATTTTGCAGCAAACTAAAATATGTGGTTGGTAAAAGTAGCATGATGCCCTGCGGCAAATGCTAAATGATTTGCGTTTTATGGATATTCATCATTCGTAATTTTGAAATTAAAATCCAGGCACCAGCAAAGGGCTATGATATACCGGCTGCAATTATTTTGAAATTAATATTCTGCACCCCGGGTTTAATTTCACTTAATGCAGGAACCTAATTTCCGATCCCCTGCATGGCGCCCTGCGTTCCTTCGGATTCACCCTTCATATTTTTACGCTTAAACAACGACATATCTATTTTTCCAAAACGGTAAGCAATATTCAGGCGAAGCATTTGTGGGTCACGCATGCGGCTTACATCCTGGATGAAATAATCGCTCTCTGAATGTTGTTGTTGCTTGCGTGACCTGAAGATATCGCTAAAGCTGAGTGTGGCGGAAAGCGACTTATTTTTAAGAAAGGTTTTTTGTAACGCTGCATCCACAGAATAAAAAGATTTTATGTAGCCCTGTGAAGCGCTCTGCGATTGGCCAAAACCCGGTCCAAAACCCCTTTCACCACTGCTTACAGGAAGGTTTGTTTTTGATTGATAATTTGCTGATAACTGTAATTTAAAATTTGCAGGCAGCTTGAAATTATTATTTACTTTTCCAAACCAACTCCACAAAGCCTGTTGATTGGAAGCAATGCTGTCCGTAGTAATTTTAGAATTATAGAAATTTACATTCGTAGTAACATCCCACCATTTTGTTATCGTGTTCACTGACGTTATTTCAGAACCCACTGAATAACTTGAATTCGCATTGATGTAACTGTTTATCAAAACTTCTTTGGCTAATACAGCATCATATTCTTTTTGCTGGTAACGGGTAATTAAATCATTCGTTGATTTATAGTAAACCGATAATAACAGGTTATTTCCCTTCTTGAAATTCTTACTGTATGATGCCTCCAGTGAATTGGTAAATTCAGGTACGAGATCCGGATTACCCCTTGTGATATTAAGCGGATCGTTGCGATCAGTAAAAGGAATTAGCTGGAAAAAATTGGGCCTGTTGATTCGCCTTGAATAATTAAGTTGTAACTGTTGGTCTTTTTTAAGTTTCTGGCTCAGGAATACTGATGGAAACAGGCTAAGCGGATAACTGTTGCTAAATTGCTGGTGCGAAGAGATCAATTCCCCTGTATAGTTGGAGCTTTCTGCGCGGAGTCCCACCTGGTAACCAAAATTCTTTATGCTATTGGTAAAGGTTGTGTAGGCAGCATATACATTGTTAGTATTGCTGTAATTACTTCCTGCGGAAACCAATTTTTGAAATACTCCCGTGCTGTCATTTTGAAGATACGTTTGATTATCATTTACCAGTTGCTGAACAGATACCCTTAGGCCTGCTTCTACTTTACCTTTATTTTTAAGAGGCCTTGTGTAATCTGTTTGTGCGGTAAAAAATTTCATATTGCCAAAACTGATTTGCTTCTGCTGATCTGTTGCATAGACAACATGAGAAAGATCCATGCTATCACTTTTATAAAAAGTATTCCCCGAGTTTTTTCCAGAAAAATAATTTCCATCAACCGTAAGTTCTTCACCATCCCGCGGAAAGATATGCTTCATACCAAACTGCAGTCCGTTAGCATTAAATGTACGTTCGCTGTTAGCATTCCTTGCAGCCAGGCTTAATGCAGAGCCATTGGCGATATTTGAATTGATTACATCCGTACTCTTGAAATTGCCGTGTACTTTTATTCCATTTAAAGAGAGCGTAGTCCTATTGGTCATAAAATAATCAAAGCCCACTTTACCGAACGCAAACCCTCCATTGTTCCTGGTCGCATTATCCTGGTGAATAGAGGTCTGGGGTGTTTCGTATAAATTCAACTGGTCAGTGGTGCCTGTGCTTCTGCCTTTGTTTTGATTGATCATGCCGCTGGCGCTTACATTAAATTTCCCCTGGCGAAAACTAAAATCGCCTCCGCCATTAATTCCGCCGCGCTTATCAATACCTGCTCTCAGGTTTCCGTTGTAACCGCTCTTGCGGTTTTTCTTTAAAATAATATTCAGTATTCCTGCATTACCTCCACTCGCATCATATTTTGCCGAAGGATTGGTAATCACTTCTACGCTTTCAATGTTATCGGCTGGTATCTGGTCAAGAGAAAGTGTTGTTGGCCTGCCTTCAATGAAGATTTGCGGACGTCGCATTTCTCAATTTTACATTTCCATCGATATCAACCTGCACAGAGGGCACATTCTTCATTACATCAAGGGCTGTACCTCCTACACTCACTAAATTTTTATCTACACTGAACGTTTTTTTATCGATATCCATTTTTAAGGTACCGGTATTTGCAGTGATGGTGACGGTATTCAACATCTTCGAATCAGTGACCAGGGTAATGTTGCCCAGGTCTTTCGAAGTAAGCGGTGCGCCGGTAGCTCCTGATTTTTGAAACGAGACGTCCTGCTCAATCGACTTAAAGCCTGTTGCACTTATTTTAAGTTTCAAAGGACCAAAAATGGGAAGCTCCTCGTAAGAAAATTCTCCATTTGGTTGCGTAAGGCCACCTTTTAATAAAACCTCTTTCATCTTTTTAGTTGTGGTATCGAATTTGCCTCCCAGCAAAAGAACGGTGGCTTCGCCTACTGGCTTACCCGTGCTATCCACGAGTTTCCCGTATATGCGACCAATGGCCGGAGCAGACATACCTGGCCTTCCCTGCGGCATTCCTCCTGCAGGCATTTGCGCTGCCAATTGAAAAGATGTAATAATAATTCCTGTAATGATAAGAAGCTGTTTCATATATAATTCTTTGTGCCGCAAAAGTATCATGAGCATCCTTAGATTTAAAAAAAATGCGACAAGAGGGGGAAATGATGCGACGAAATAAAGAGTATCTTAAGTGTAGGGATCCCTTCTGATTAAAATGGCCGGATTTTAGGTAATCTTCTAAATATACTTTTTAAGATTTGGGTTGATCGAATAATTCCTGAAAAGTAATGCCAGCCCCGATTTATATTTTGTGAACGCACCAATTTATATTATACATTTTGGTGGAGTACCATATATTATTCAAGCTCCTTTTTGGTAAAGAAAATTTTTCTTTTTTCATACAATCAAATGTCATACGATCTTCAAGTGATACGCCTTCCCCAGGGCTTTAGATTATTTATAATTCGCTCAACGCTTCATCAAGATTTTCAACCATGTCATCAGCGTTCTTTTTTGAAAAAACAATGGGCGGCTTTATTTTAAGAACATTATGCAAAAGCCCGTCGGTACTGAGCAGAAAACCTCTGTCCTTCATCTTTTCTACAACGATATCAATTGCAGGAACAGCAGGCTCTTTGGATATCCTGTCAGTAACCAACTCAGCGCCTATGAATAAACCATGCCCTCTTACATCTCCAATCAATGAATGTTTTGTCATTAATTTTTTTAAGCCATTCAGTAAATGATTGCCCACTTCCATCGCATTTTTTTGTAACGCTTCATCCTTTATCACTTCTAACACCGCCAGGCCCGTCGCCATTGAAACCGGGTTACCACCAAATGTGTTGAAGTACTCCATCCCGTTATTAAATGCATTGGCTATTTCCTCCGTCACCACCACCGCGGCTAAAGGATGTCCGTTGCCAATTGGCTTTCCCATTACTACGATATCCGGCACTACGTCCTGCAGCTCAAATCCCCAAAATGCCGATCCCACTCTTCCAAAACCTACCTGCACTTCATCTGCAATACAAACCGCACCGGCAGCTCTTACATATTTATAAACTTCTTTTAAGTAACCTTCTGGCAAAGGAATTTGTCCACCCACACCAAGTAAAGTTTCGCAGATAAATGCGGCAGGAGCTTTGTTTTCATTTTTCAAAGAAGCAATGATTCGCTCTACATCGGCTGCATATTTTTCCCCTGCATCAGCATCTTCGTATCCATAGTAGCCCCTGTACAAATCCGGGTTCATGGCTTTATGTATGTAAGGCTTTTTTTCAAAACCACCTTTGCCATCAAATTTATAGGGACTCATTTCAATGGCTGTCGTTGATGTGCCATGATAGGCATGGTCCAGTACAATTACATCCTGTTGTCTGGTAAAATGACGACTCATTCTAATCGCGAGGTCATTGGCTTCGCTGCCACTGTTTGTAAAGTAACACACGCTGAGTCTGGCTGGCAATGTTGCAGTCAGTCTTGCCGCATATTCTACCAGGTTATCATTCAGGTAGCGGGTATTGGTATTTAATGTCGCCAATTGCTTTTGCATTGCTTTCACGACTACTGGATGGCAATGCCCTACATGGCTTACGTTATTTACACAGTCAACAAAAGTATTTCCCTTGTCGTCGTATAAATATTGCAAAGCACCTTTCACAATTTTTAAATGTTTCTTATGACTGATACTAAGGTTGCGGCCAATATGCGCATTTCTTTTTTGTTCCAGTTCTGCGTAATCATCCGCGTCATTTATGATTGATGAAAAGCCACAGGCCAATCTGAAACGGTCTTCCGCTTTTACCGGATTTATTTCTATAAGCTTAAATAATAATTCCCATGCATTTTTTTCGGTGATGAAGTGATGTTCATTTTCACTATCTAATGATGCGTTATAAGCTGAACGGGTAACGCTTATGCAGAGCCGCCCGGCAATAAGATAATATAGTATCGAAACCTCCTGTTCCGCCAGGGGATATTTTTCATGATACCCTTTAACTACTATGGCCGCTGCATGGAGCACATCCTTCTGCTCAAACATAGCATAGGTACAGGCTACCGCAAGATTGTTGATGAGGTTTGTAAAAACCATATCACCAAAGTCAATTAACCCCCTCACTGTATTTCCCTGCACCAATACATTGTAATCATTCGCATCGTTGTGGATGTATGCCTTACGTAAAACATGTTGGAGCGGTTGTACTTCCGTACGGAACTGCATCAAAAAATAAGCTGCTATCCTTCTTTTTTCATGATCTTTTATATAGGGCAGATTCACTTCTGCATCTAATGAATTTGCGATATCCCATTCGTAGTGCCTATGCATGGCAGAATGGCTAAAGTCTTTTAAGGAGCTGTCCATTTCGCCTAAAAAATTTCCGAGAGCCAGCAACAATTCGTCACTGTGATTTTTTGCATCAACCCAAAATATTCCCTCGAGAAAAGATAGAATCCTGAAATAATAATTCGTTCCATCAAGAACCAATGTTGTTATCTCGCTCCCATCAATATTTAAAAGGTAATGCTGAAATTTATTTGATACCCGGCTCTTTGACAAATGATTTACAATTTGCACCTGTGCATCCAAAAAATGCACACCATGTTCGTCTGTTGCTACTTTCAAAATATATTGTTGCCGCTCTTTATCTTTCAATAAAAAGTTCAATTCATCGTAACCATTGAGGACCTTAGCGTCAACATCAAGTTTGTAATGTTGTAAAGCAAATTCCCGGATAAACTCTTCTGTAAAATTCATTTACCTGATTGATTTTTATTTTATAAAAGGCATAGGATACGCAGCAGCGTCATGATTATTTTGCCTTATCAATTAAACTATCATTCGCTGAAACCGGGCGCAACACAAACGAATATTCATAATCACCATAAGGCAACATATACTCGGAATGTGTCTTAGCGCCCCACGCATTATCGCCTCCCACTCCCATTTGTTTATAATCTATATTCCACCAAATTAAATCATCGTTGCTCATGGAACCACCATGATTATTACCGCTGCTATCCCTGTTGAAATTAAGCTTGTTCATATCAAAATGTAAAACACCCGTGCTGAATGTAGGAGCGCCTACATGTCATTAAACCATTACCGTTTTTATCCTGTAATGCCATCCATCGTACCTCAGTCCTGTAGCCACTTTCCTGTGCCCGTGCATAAGGATGAAAAAGACTGTCGGCAGGCATATTATAAATATCCACTGCAGCGGCATAGTTCCTGTCGCGGTAATTATCAAATGGCCCACGCCCAAACCAGGTAACGTTTTCAAAAGCCGGGTTCACGATCACCCGCATACCAAAACGTGGCATTTCGGGGAAATTTTTATCACCGGCTTTCATACTTACATGTACCTGTACATCGCCGTTTGCATAGACAGAATATTGCACAAAATATTTTGCCTCTACTTGCGGCAAATAATAGGCTGCTCTTATTTCCGTTTGCTGGTCACTAATTGTATTTATGGTAAAACTATTAAGCCTTGCATCATCAGTAGCGTGCTGCCAAACGGCACAACGAATTTGCTGGCTGTTCCCTATATCATTATCTGTTGCTGCACGCCAGAAATACGGCTCCAACGGTTCTTTTATGAATGAATTATTTTGATGTGTGTAAGATTGCAGCCATCCTGTTTGTTTATTAAAAGAGGCAGAAAAATTTTCGTTGAAGATTTTTATTTCCTTCGTATTGTCTGATTGTTGCAATGCGGGATAATTTGTTCGGTCCCTTGTGGTTGCATCTTTATGCCAGGGCAATTCAAATTGTTCCCACGCAACGAGGTAATCTTTTGGTATAAGCTCAGTACCCTGTTTTGCTTTTGCATGTATATATAAAAAATATTCAGTTGCCGGTTTTATATCAACGCCGGTAATATTCAGCACAATCGTTTTTGATTGATGTGGTGCAATATCAATATCCCCGGTATCTCCTTGTTTTATGATTTTTCCATCGGCTTTTATATACCAATGAAAATTATATCGATTAAGGTTTGTAAAATCAAAACGGTTTGTAATACGAAAAGTATTGTTGGTAATGCTAACGGGTTCAAAAGAAATATTCTGATACACTTTTTTCACTTCAAATGCCTGTGGGTGTGGCGTGCGATCGGCGGCAAACATACCATCGGCGCAAAAGCTTGTATCGCTCGTGTTTCCGACAACGCCCATATCGCGTCCATAGGCCCAAATATCTCTTCCGTTTTTATCTTTTCTCTTAAAAGCCTGGTCACAAAAATCCCAGATAAAGCCACCCTGCAGTTGCGGGTATTTGTGCATCATATCCCAGTCATCTTTAAGGTTGCCACCGCTGTTGCCCATCATGTGTGCATACTCCACCTGTATAAAGGGCCGCTCGTGCCATTCCTTTACATACTCCTGCATCACGTTAAGTGATTTGTACATCGGGCAAATAATATCGGTATAAGGATTGTCTCTTGCTTCTTCGTACTGAACGGGTCTCGTGCCATCACTAGCTTTGAGATAATTATATGTAGCAACAAAATTATCTCCCCACCTGCTTTCATTACCCAGCGACCAGGTAATGATGCTGCAATGATTTTTATCCCTTTCAAACATGCGTTGCGTTCTATTTAAGTAAGCTGCCTTCCATTCCGGTTTATCCGTTAAAGTATTGATGGGAGAAAGACTCATGCCATCACATTCAATATTCGCTTCGTCTATTAAATAAATGCCGTATTTATCGCACAGGTCGTACCATTCCTCACGATTCGGGTAATGACTGCAGCGCATGGCATTGATATTATATTGCTTAAATAGACGAATATCATTCACCATACTTTCTACTGTAATAACTTTTCCATTGTACATATCATGTTCATGCCGGTTTACGCCTTTTATTTTTATGGCAACACCGTTTACAAGGAGTAGTCCATGTTTTATTTCAATAGTCCTAAATCCTATGTTTTGAAAAATGGATTCAATTATGTTTCCTTTTTCGTCAAGATGATTGATGATAAGTTTATAAAGATTTGGATGCTCTGCGTTCCAGCTTTTCACATTTGTAAAAGTGTGAGAAAAATCAAGTTCTTTCTTTGAAGTAAATTTTGATTGTTGCTGGTAGATAATTTTGTCTTCATCATCTAATATTTTTACCCGGAGCGATTGAGAGCTTTCATTTTTAGCCGGCAAATTATTTAGTGTAACTGTTAAGTCGAACAATCCATTTTTATAATTTTCATCTAAGCCAGCTTTTATGAAAAAATCATACACCGAAAGTTTTGGCCTTGCTATCAAATAAACACTTCGTTCAATCCCGCTCAGTTTCCACATATCCTGCCCTTCAAGATAAGTGCCATCACTAAACCGAAACACCTGGACAGATATACTGTTCTTACCTTTTTGAAGAAACTTACCAATATCAAATTCCGCAGGGGTTTTACTGTCTTTGCTTAAGCCAACATAATGTTCATTTATCCATAAATAAAAAAAAGAGTTAACTGCTCCAAGGTGAATAAATACATTTTTGTCTTTCCAGCCGGACGGCACCGTGAATGTTCTCTTGTAGGAACCAACGGGATTATAATCTTTAGGAACGAAAGGAGGGTTCGGGGGAATCGGATATTCCACATCAGTAAAAATAAATTTATCATAGCCCTCCACCTGCCAGTTGGCGGGCACTTTTATATTGTTCCATTTGCTTACATCAAAATTATTTTTATAAAAATCTTCCGGTCGTTCGGATGGATTGTTTGCAAGCTGAAATTTCCATAGGCCATCTAATGATAAAATAAATGGCGAAGAATTTTTTTGCATTGCATCCCGCTCATTCCCGTAAGGAGTAAAGTGTGCATGAGGTCCCATTGCATTTTGTGAAACGAGTTGAGGATTTTCCCAATCATTCGGTTGCTGCGCCGGGCATGTACAGGAAAGCAGCAAAGACAAACATGCCAAAATTACCAATCTCATTTGCACATTCATTTTATCTTTTATGAAATCGTGAATAGCAATCTTATTCATCTTATGTGAAGCATCAAATCATTCAAATCCATTTTTTACAGAAAGCATTTCTCCTTTTTTCAAATCAATCATAGCTTTTATTTCATCAGGTATCCCCGCCGAACGGACCTTAAAATAGGCATCGGTTAATGCGCACGGATCATTTTTAAAATCTTCTGCTTTCAAATCTTCTGCGCGGATTAAATTTAAACCTGGGGGTTGCCGGGTTGAGCGAATAAAGTGTTTGCAATTATGATTAGCAAAAACAATAAGTTAACTTTTTTCATTTATATTATTTTTAAGAACAGTAATCAAACTTTCCACCATCCCCTGTTGATATTGAAGCCATGTCTATTTTTTGCGAAGTCACTGTATTTTTGAATCTCATCGTATGGAAGTATTAATCTTTCCAAAATGCTGTTACCAATATTACTTCCTTTAATTTCCTTTAATATGTCAATTCGATCCTTGACATTAAGAAATCTTGGATACCATGTTCTATTTGGTTTCTCTTTAAGCTTTTCCTTGTGATGCTTATTTTCCAAAATATATTTGTTATGAATCTTAAATTCCGGAAAATCCGTTCCGAATATTTCGTATCCTAATTCGTTGATGTCATTTTTTAGGGTTTTAAAAAAGTTATTCAGCCAGTCTCTTCCTACTTCAGTAATGATATAATCATCGCTCGTAAAACCTAATATGCGAAATACTATCATCCAATGAGACGCTTCTTTAATTTTATCCTTTAAAATGTCAGTAAAATACTTGAATGAATAGTTATCCAGTTCCATTCCGTAAGACTTTGAGGTATTCTTAATGATCGCGAATAATCTGGACCATTGAGAAGTAGTTTCCATTTTGTGGTGATAATAAAACTCTTCACTACCGATCAAATATATTAGAGCAACCAGTATGTCCTTTGTAGACATGAACAATGGGGAGTCATTTATTTTTAAATCAAGTACGTGGTAATCGGATCTAAACCAGTAGAAGATAGATGCAACTTGATAAAGCGAAATATCCTCATTGCCCACTAATCTTTTAAGACCTACTTCAACTTTTGCAAGATCAGCCTTATTTAGTTTAATAATCTCTTGCTTTTCATAATTAAATAATGAGTTGATAGATGGCTTTATTATGCTAAGACTTAATAATTCATTATTAATATTTTTAAGAACTATTTCCCTTAATTTGCCAGTTTCAGAAACGATAAGCTGCCTTGTTAAGAATTCTTGCATCGAGGGGTGATAGAAAAAAATCTCCTCAATTTTATCGGTCCTAAATATTCTAAGAATACTGTCGTCTAATTCGTCAAATTCTATTTGCGAATCGGTGATTACGCTAATATTAAGATCATTACAAATTGATTCAAAAGCCTTAAAAATAATTTTCCTGTTATTTTTTATCGTGCACAATACAGATAAAAGTGCAGCCTGTTTGATTTTCGATAATTTGAAAAAAACAGAGGAAAGGTAACTATCCGGTTTTTCTAAATGTTGTTCGAGTTCTCTTAGCTGGTGATTGTTTTTTGCAATATCTACATTAGCAAAAAAAGCCCGGATAGTTTCGGGGGAAAAATTTTTATGATTGATTAACTCAGTTTCATGATCGAGAATAATTGATTTATCAATATCTGATATATTTGATAAGGTCGTATATCTCTTTAATATCGCAAGTTTTTCTTGGATAGAGTAATTGTGAGATTCAACTATTATTTTTTCCAAGACCTCCTTTGCGACTTCATTTCCATAATTAATGAATGCCCTAAAAATATACTCCCTACTCGTAAATATGAATAAATGCGAGTCATCTGCCAAGTTGAGAATTCTTTCAAGTTTATTGAACCAATCCTGAGACCTATAAGCTAAAGAGTATTTACCAAATGCATCGTCACAAATGAATATTTGGTTTCCCGAACGTTCATAAGAATTTTCAATTTCATCAGGATGGTCAATCAAAATAGGCTGATAGCCCTTGAATGTGCTGAAATTAAGTGCAAGCATTTCTGCATTGAAGGTTTTCCCACTTTTAGGAGGTCCAGACAATATAATGGCAGGGAATTCATTCAATTTATCGTTGGCCTTTTGAAAGAATTGCGTATACACAAACTTCTGTCTTTGCTTTTCTAAACCGTTTAACCAAGCTTTCCTTCTCGTGTCAAGATTGTGATTAAATGACTCCTTTATAAGCAAAAGAAAATCCGGATGATTGATAATGTTCGGATAAGACCATTTTAATGTGTTATTATTATCAATACATGATTCAATGTGCCTGTAACTTATAATATTAAACTTATTACATTTAATATTTCTTGTTTCTTTAAATTCTTTAAAAGAGTTATTTAGCTGGTCAAATAATGGGCCATTGATAGTTTTGTTTGTAACAAAAATGTAGTTATCGCACTCAAATTTATTCTTTACAAATACTTTTATAAGTTCGTTTCTTAAATCACTTAGTAGCGAGGATGATAATTCCTTTTCCTCCACCATTTTGGACTTGTGCTTCACTTGAAATATCCATTTTCCCGAGTACTCTTTTTGATAGTCTTTAGCCCTTCCATCATAAATTATATCTCTCCCTTTATCATTCCCTCCTTCAATAAATTGTACGGAAGGAGAAATCAAAATCTGAAGAATTTTGAATACTAATACTTCAAACTCTTGCCAATGCAATTCATCTAGATTATACTTCATGCTGTTATTAAATCATTGTATATAACACCAGTTCTTCTAAGAACTTCGGATGTCCTCCCAAATATAATTCAATTCGCAATCGATCATAAATAGCCTTATTTCTTAGCCAACCTTCCGATCGGACCTGCGGCAGTATTACGTTAGTTTTTTATCAAGCCAAATTTTCCGTTTCCACATGAGCGGATACCGCATAAACCATGTGTAGCACGTGTTATAAAATAAGGTCGAATTATGTTTATGACCAACCAGGCTTTCCGCTATCGCCAGATTGCTTTACACTGGTTTACATGAATATAATTCAATTTCTGAATTATTATTTCTTCGCTAAAAAAGTGTTTATAATTAAAACTGACCCTCAATACCTCTACGCGATTTACGACGGCTTTTTCTGCAGCACGTATTCCCTGTGTATCGCTGAAATTGGTTATTTTCATAAATGACCGGAAGGATAATTTGGGTCTGATTTTCAAAAAGGCATAAACCCCCGTTCAATGCTATTAAATATCTCTTTTCATTTTCATTATTTCCCCCTGCTGGTGGTGGCGGTCATTGCCTGGGTAACACCCATTGCTTTATCCTTATTAAAGCTTAAAAAGATTCCTTCTGTAATCGTTGAAATCATACTCGGCTATTTCATTGGAAAATATTTTCTCGCCAACGTTGATCATGAGAGTTTCCGGATACTGGAATTTTTTGCCCTTACCGGTTTTATATTCCTGATGTTTTTGGGTGGCCTGGAGATTGATGTAGACCAGATACTGGCTTCCTTGCCCAGGCGAAAACTTACCTACAGGCGATTTATCAGGAACCCGTTACTGGTTAGTCTCGTTTATTTTTGCCTTTCTATTTTATTGGCTTTTGCCGGCACATTTCTGCTTTCCCGGATTGTTCACATTCCGCACATCTGGTATTTTTCATTGATCCTTATCACCACATCGGTCGGTATTGTGGTGCCGGTTTTAAAAGAAAGAGGTGAAATCAAGGAACACTTCGGGCAACACATAGTTATTGCGGCTGCCATTGCCGACATTTTCAGTATTGTCTTATTTACAATAACCGCCATTGTTTACAAAAATGGTTTTGAAATTGAAATATTATATCTCTTCGGGTTATTCTTCTTTTTTCTTATTTTTTATTCGATCGGGAAAAGACTTAAGAATATTCCCCTTTTAAAAAACCTGGGATATCAATTATCGCATGCTGCTTCTCAAATACGTATCAGGAGTTCCATGCTCATGATTATGCTTTTTGTGGTGGCCGCCCAGTTTATAGGGGATGAAGCTGTGCTGCTCGGAGCTTTCCTGATTGGCCTGGCGCTTTCCTCGATGCTGCATCGTGAAAGATCCGTGATGCTGCTCAAGCTCGACGGCATGGGATATGGTTTCTTTATACCTTTCTTTTTCATCATGGTGGGTGTAGAATTTGATCCTTCTGCTTTAAAGGAATTCGATCAGTCACTAATGTGGTTTCTTGTGCTGCTCTTTATTACGCTGCTTGCTGTAAAGATTATACCGGCCTTGCTTTGGAAGCCGCTCTTCGGAATCAAAAGAGCTATCGCAGGAGGTTTCCTTATGTCTTCACGGTTAAGTCTTATTATAGCTGCTTCCGCGGTGGGCCTCGAGCTGGGTGTGATTACGCCCGGCATTAATGCAAGCTTTATTATAATGGCCATCGCTACCTGCTTTGTATCCCCGGTAGTTTATAACCTGCTGGTGCCTGAAGGACAGTCGTCGGGTGGAAAAATATTTATGATCGGGGGAAGCCACATGGCAGTGGTATTGGCGAGGCGGCTGAGCATGCATGGAAAAAAATCGGTTATTATAGAAAAAAATCCTGGCAGGGCCGGCGATATTTCGGCAAAGGGATTGGAATGTATTGAAGGAGATGGAAGGCAAGTTGCTTTATATGAAAAACTAAAATTGAAACCGTCTGATTACCTAATTGTGGATACGGGTGAACCGGAAGAGAACTACCTGATTTGCGAATATCTGCGGAAAGAGCTCATGCATGATAACATTATATCCCTCGTCAACACATCGGCTGTTGAGGCTAAATTAAAGCAACTGGGTGTTCATACGGTAGATGTTGTGGGAGTAATGGCAACTACTATTGAAAATTTATTGTTGCGGCCTGCCACCTATCGCACGCTGGTCGAATCGCTCGAGTATTTTAGCGTAGAGGAAATCCCGATCACTAAAAAGGAAGTTGATGGCTTGCAGTTTAAAGAAATTCCTTTTCATAGCGACGCCATCGTGATCATGGTAAAAAGAAACAATTCTTTTTTTATACCTCAGCCTGAAACTTATTTGCGTGCAGGCGACATATTACATGTATTCGGAACAGATACGGCTATACAAAGCACGCATGAAAAGGTGGGCAGGGGAAGAAGTTGAGTAGCATACCCTCAATCAATTTGACAAACTCAACTCTTAAGCAAATCAAAAAGCTCTTTATTTATATACAACGTTTCTTTCCACACCTGCTTCGATTCCAAAATTCCAATATCCTTTAGTTCTTTCAAATATTTCGATGCGGTGATTCTCGAAATATTCAGTCGCTTAACGAGATAATCAATTTTACTGTAAGGTTGTTCAAATAAGAGTTCCAGCAGTTCTTTATTAAAAGGCCGTTGTGTTTTTCTTTTTATTTTCGCGCTTGTTTTCTCAAATAGTTTATTTATCAACTGTATTTGAATGATTGTTTTCTTTGCTGTTTCTTCTATTCCTTTTAGAATAAATAATATCCAGTCTTCCCAATTATCTTTCACCCGTACTTCCTGCAAAAGCCTGTAGTATTCGCTTTTATTTGTGATTATAAAATCGCTCAAATATAAAATAGGGCTTTCCAATAAAGCATGCAATATTAAATAGAGCACATTGATAATTCTACCGGTACGACCATTGCCGTCATAGAAAGGATGGATGCTTTCAAACTGGTAGTGCTGAACGGCCATTTTAATTAATGGTGAAAATTCGTCTTGTTCATTTAAATATTCATCAAGGTTTTTCATCAACTTTAAAATGGTGTTATAATCATCCGGGGGTGTATAGATTGTCTTCCCTTTAGCAGCATTTTTTAATGCAGTACCGGGAAGTTTTCGGATGCCGGCATTATTTTCTTCCAATATTTTTTGTATTCCAATTATAATATTGGTATTTAAAAATCCTTTTCTTTTAATTTGCTTAAATCCTGATAGCATTGCTTCCCTGTATCGCAATACTTCTTTAGTAGCAGCATCTGCCTCAACATTTTGTACAGATAATGCCTGGTATAATTTATCCTGGGTGGTAATTACATTTTCAATCTCCGAGCTTGCTTTTGCTTCTTTTAATATAACTGCATTGAGCAGAATATCCGGATTGGGTAAGGTATGTACAAGTCCTTTTAGCTCCGCCAGAGCAATTGATGAAGTAATTGCATGGCGCAAAATTTTCTTTGTTTCAGTTTTTTCTTTGTCCGGCGGCAAAGAAGGCAAACTATTAAAAGGTTGGTCAATTTTTAGTGCAGCGCCCTTTTTGGTCATGTATAGAATGTATGCGTGAACATGTTATCATGTAAAGATAATCGACTTTTTTATACATGATACCTTTCTCGTGTATAAATTATATACATGATGAAAAGGAGTATTTCTCGGTCGGGGATTTCATGGCGCCCACTTTGCTTTGATAAATATTATAATGACACGCTTTGATAAAAAAGATCATAGTTGCTTACATTATCGTTACCCGTTTTCGATTGCCAGGTGTTTTATATCTGAAACTAATTTTGGTAAGCCTTTTGCAAAGGCGTGGTCTGTACCCGGCAATTCCCGAACAGTTGCCGTTTTGAAAGCTGTTTCATATAATTTCAAATGTTCAATTGGCACATATTTATCATTTTTACTATGATAGAGAAATATTGCCGGAATGCCTGGCATAAGATTTTGAAAATCCGTTTTTAATTGAAATTCTTTCATGTTACTTTTCCAATGTGGAGTGGAAACTAAAAATAATCCTAGAATTGAAATAGTTGTTTTTTCTTCACTCAAATATTTTAATAACATAGATCCTCCAAGAGAATGGCCAATCAAAATAACAGGTTCTGTTATGTTGGCAAATGATGCCCCAAACATTTTTTTGAATTTTTCGTAAGTTGGTGCAGTAGGTTTTTTGATGGTAGGAAACAGAATTTCAAATTCAGCGGATAATTTTGATTTAAGGTATTTTACCAGGTCGTAACTGCCTTTACCCGCACCATATTGCGGACCCCCGCTGTGAGCAAATAAGATTTTCTTTAATCTCCTTTTTCTTGTCATCTGTTATAATTTAAGAGTTTTTACAATGGCTACTAACATATAGAAAAGTCTCCCAAAGTTTCTTAAAAACATGCTAGCCTCATACTAGCGATATTACGCAGCTTGTGCAGCCCTGGGTTCGCAAACTTTTGTTAGTCGCTTTTTTTTGTCTGCCCATTTTTAAGAACTTTAATTTTTGTATAGCGAAATACTGTCGCTGGGGCTGGGGTTCCTTTAGCTGGTATGTAACCGGTTGGATAACCGGCATACGAAACAATTTGCCCGGTCACTTGAATTTGCAAAGGAAGATTGTCACCTTTCCATAATTTGTCTGCATCAATTAGTTTGTCATTAGAAGGTTCCAAAAAAAAATGTTCTCTTGCTTTATCTGACGTCGATTTTGTGTCGCTCCATTGTGCGCAGGTACATTCAATAGCGTTGTAAGATAAATTAAGTGTTGTGTCGTCTTTTGCTGAATATTCAATGTCCTTTTTAAATACTTCGATTTTTGTATAACGAAAAACTTTTGCTTTGTCTAAATGCTCCTCCGTTTCTTCAGTACCTTTTGCGTAATCCGGTTTTATGTAGAACTGTCCGGTCACTTTGACCATGTGGCGGCCTGGGTCAAAATAAAGTGGCACGTTCAGTTCAGGACTTGCCGGTTCAAGAAAAATGCAATGCCTGTCCAGGCCTTCGTATTGATATTTTTTCAAATCTCCAGGCGTCACCCAATTGGCACATGCACAACCCCAGACGATATAGTAAAGTCGCAAGGTTTCTGTCTTTCCCGTAAGTGTATTAGTCGGGTCAGACATATCTTTTTTCCTTGTTGTCCTAACCAACAAACTGTCAGCTTTGGAAGTTTTATTTTCTGTCTTGTTGGAGTTTGTTGAACAGGCAAAAAGAAAGAAAAGTATTGGTGAAACTCGTTTCATTACGGCGACTGAATAAAATGGCTAGTACTCGCGTACTTGCGCACCTAAATCTAATCATTAGCTAAAATGCAACCAAATAAGTATTCGATCTATTGTCTTTAAAACCAGGTATAATGCTTACCGTCCGGGTTCATGACGCGGATACCAACATCAGCAGGGACTAACAGCGCAAAATCTTTTCTGCCAAACTTTGGCTAACAGTGAGAATGAATAGCCTTTCTGATAAGGATCAACTCATATAATACTTCCCAAAACCGGAAGAACCTATCTTAGTTTTTAATTAACGCTAAAATCCAGACACGCATTTAGTAATAATTAGATTTTTATCTAATATTGTCTCTACTTAAAAAAAACCAGCTATTTAAATACCAAAAAAATTATGAGAAAAAAATTTTCATTCGCACTCGCCGTACTTCTTGCAGTATCATTCCAGGGCTTTTCGCAATTTGAAGGAGCAAAGCAAACCTACTCTGCTTCAAACCTCAAAGAAGAGATTGGAAAACATAAAATCGTCGCTATCCTTCCCTTTGATGCTGCGATTACGTACAAACGAACTCCCAAAAATTATGATTCGTCAGCTAACAAAAATGAAGAAATGAATATTGCCAAGAACCTGCAGCAATCGATGTACACTTACCTGTTGCGCAAGGCTGATAAATATTCAGTGACCTTCCAGGATGTAGATCGTACAAACGCCTTACTAAAATCCAGTGGGGTATACGGACGACTGGATGAAATAACACAAGACTCTATTTGCAAAATACTTAAAGTGGATGCTGTAATCAAATGTAGGTATGCTTATGAAAAAACTGCTTCAGAAGCGGGCGCAATTGCCAAAACAGTATTGCTTGGAGGCATTGGTAGCAAGACGGGCAGCGGCGCCCTAACCATGCAGGTTTATAATGGCTCGGATGGCAACTTGCTTTGGCGATTTTACAAAGCCATGGACGATAATGTATTTGCCTCTACCGACCAGTTAATGGAAAGAATGATGCGGAAAGTCGCAAGGAATTTTCCATACGAGAAGTAATCTCTAAAATTTATTTCCAATATTTCCCCAGGTATGCACTCGGGGTGATAGAGCCGTGCACGGGCGTTATCCGTGCTTTGGTTAACTAACTATAATTAATTCAACCACTCCTTTCATTTCTCAAAATGTCTTGCAAAATAAATGTAAGTCTCTTTTCAATTCGGGCACAAGTATGGCTTGCCGCCCAAAAACCTTTCCACTAAACTAATGCTAACCGAGGCAAACATTTATTTGTTTGCTTACCTTCACAAGTGCTGTATTTACTGAGCTATTGGGATGCTCGAAGACACAAAATTAATTTGACAAAACAATAAAGTACAATGGGCAAGGGAACTGAAAATAACACCTACGATGCAATTGTGATCGGCTCCGGTATCAGTGGCGGCTGGGCTGCAAAGGAATTATGCGACCTCGGAGTAAAAACATTGGTATTGGAACGGGGACGCAATATTGAGCATATCAAAGATTACCCCACTGCAACAAAGGGCCCATGGGAATTTCCCCACCGCATGCAGGAGCCGGAAAAAGTATTGCAGGAAAACCCGGTGATATCTAAGTGTTACGCTTATGGCGAGGACACTGATCATTTTTTTGTAAAAGATAGAGAGCATCCCTACATCCAGGAAAAGCCTTTTGACTGGATTCGTGGTTACCAGGTTGGCGGTAAGTCTATCATGTGGGGACGGGCATGCCAGCGCTGGAGCAACTTTGAATTTTCAGCGCCTCAGCGTTATAGTTATGCTGTGGACTGGCCCATAAGATATGACGATATAGCTCCGTGGTATTCTCATGTAGAAAAATTTTCCGGCATTTGCGGAGATAAGGATGGCCTGGAAGCCTTGCCTGACGGGGAATACCTGCCACCCTTCGATTTCAGTTGTGTGGAAGCAGATATTCAGCAAAAAATACATGCACATTATAAAGACCGCCACATGGTGCGTACCCGTTGGGCGCATTTAACCAAACCAGAACCCATTCACCTGGAGCAGGGTCGCGGACAATGCCAGGCAAGGGATCGTTGTACCCGCGGTTGTCCTTTCGGTGGATATTTTAGTTCTGTTTCTTCCACGCTGCCCTGGGCAAAAAAAACCGGCAACTTAACGATCAGGCCATTTTCTGTAGTGCACTCGGTGATCTATGATGAACAGAAAGGAAAGGCTACCGGTGTAAGGGTCATTGACGCTAATACCAATGAAGCAACGGAGTATTTCGCCAAAGTAATATTCATGAATGCCGCTTGCTTAAATACCAATCTTATATTATTAAACTCTGTTTCATCCCGGTTCCCAAATGGGCTTGGTAATGACAATGGCTTGCTGGGGAAATATATTGCCTTCCAAAACTACCGGGCGAGTGTACATGGTATTATGCCGGGGTTCGAAGATAAATATTATTATGGCCGTAACCCGACCAACCCGATGATCGCTAACTACAGGAATCTTCATAAACAAGACACCGATTACTTAGGCGGTTTCCTGACTTTTGTTTATGCCAACAGGCCGGCACGGGGATATGGCGATGGCATAGGCGCCGGTCTTAAAGATGCTTTGTCTGAGCCCGGCCCTTGGGTTGCGGGGATGTACATGCAGGGAGAAACGCTTCCCAAAGAAACCAACCACGTAAGGTTAAGTGCAGATAAAAAAGACCCGTGGGGAATACCTCAACTTATCACATCTGTAGGGTATGATGATAATGATGAAAAAATGGTAGCTGATTTTTTGGAGCAGTCTGCTGAGATGCTGGAAATAGCAGGAGCAAAAGACGTTGCAAAACATGATACACACCAGGCCCCCGGCCTTGACATTCATGAAATGGGTGGCTGCCGCATGGGCCTCGATCCCAAAACTTCATTGCTAAATAAATGGAACCAACTTCACCTGTGCAACAATGTATATGTAACAGATGGCGCGTGTATGACAAGCACCGGTAATCAAAGCCCGTCAATATTATATATGGCTTTTGCAGCACGGGCAGCTAATCATGCTGCGGAAGAAATGAAGAAGGGGAATCATTAGCGGCTGTGGTATGCAGCACTTTTATAATTTAAAGATTCTAAGGGTAACGGGGGCTAGAGAAGTTTTACTATGGATTCTTAAATAAATATCATGAAATATTTTTTATATCTATTCGCGTATTTTTTGTTTTCAAACAGCTGTTATTCACAAAAACAGACTAATGCAGTTGATGAAATAGTCAACCTCAAGTCAGATGATACACTAAGGATTCTTAAAGAAATAAGTTTATGCAATTGCTTGAATACTGGTTTTCCAAATGATAGTTTACAATTTAAGGATCAAAGCATGTATATCTTAATGGAATCAATAGATTTTAGTTTTGACTATATTGACTCTCTAACTATGTTTACTAATAAATTTATGATACCCTACAAAACTTCTCGACGCGGTCAAAATAAAGAAAATACTCAGAATAGTAGAATCATGCTTGGCTGCATTAGTTTTTTTAAAAGTAACGAACTGGATACTTTTTTGAAAAAATTTTACAAAGCAAACATGAAGTGATTATAGCCCCTATCCTGGCGCAGGTATGCAGCTTAGATTTGGGGCAGTGTACCCGTGCTTTGGGTAACTAACTATAATTAATTCAACCAATCCTTTCATACCACAAAATCTCTTGCAAAATAAATGTAAGCGTCTTTCAATTCGGGCACAAGTATGGCTTACTGCGCAAAATCCTTTCTACTAAACTTGCGCTAATACCTGTAGTTGTGCATCGGTCACCACCTGTTAGGCGCCGTTTCATTTAATATAAGGTTTCGAAAGAAAAAACTTTTGATTCGCCTTCTGATAATTACCGAGAATAATTGTGGTATCGGCAGACTTAATATACATCCAGGAACCAGCATTGATTTCGAATTTAAATATTTTGTCTTTTTGCTTTAACTCGCCGCTAATGATGCAAGGTAAAACGTCAAAAGTCAGATCCCATTCAGTACCGCTTAAATAATTACTATGACGGATAATTTGAGGTATAAATCTTTTGGGAATTCTCCAATTAGTACAAGTTAAAGTGTCAGTAGATGATGATTGGTTGGTAATACCTTTCTTCCAACTAATGAGCATAAATGGCATGTCTTTGTCAAAAGCAGTTTTAGTGATTTTTTGACCCGACACGAAAGAGAAATTAATTAAAAATGGAATGATGGTAAAAAGTATTTTCATTTATATAGAGTTTCCAAAAACTGCCCCATGCTGGCGCAGATGTGCAGCTCAGATTTTCGCTCTGCGTACCTGTGCCTTTAAATACTAACTAAAAATTAATTCAAGCAATCCTTTCACCCCACAAAATCTCTCGCAAAATAAATGTAAGCATCTTTTCAATTCGGGCACAGGCATGGCTTACCAGACAAAGTCCTTTCTATTAAACTCGCTAACAACGGTTATTTGTGTTGTTCCCAATAAAGCGTATACGAACTACCGTCTTCCATGATCATAATATCAAACTTATATTTACCTCGCTTAATTTTCTTAACGCCCGTGCCACAAAAATCCCACCGGGAATCGTCTCTGTTTTTGCCTTTAATCTTAGCTTCTGGAAGTCCAAAAGGTAGGCCTGCTTGAATTGAAATGCTTTTGCAATTTTCAATAAATAAAGATGTACCTTTTTTGATATGGAAAAAATTATCGGCAATATTTAATGAGTCAATATCATAATTGGTCCTGTTGAAAATCTCAATTTTAAGATTTTGAAAGAAGAAAATAAAGTAGAGCGAAAGCGTCAGTAAGAATATTGCCAATAAGCCAATAACTTTATTAATTTTTTTATGCTTTAATCTCTCAATCATTTTTATGCATCGAATATCTAAACAGACTTACAGTCAACTCGCGTATTAAATCTGAATCTAATCATTAGCTCAAATGATACCAAATAAGCCGTGTTTGCTCAACTGTCTTTAAAACAAAATACCAATCCCTCATCCCTGCAATTCCATGCTCAGCCTCGTCTCCTCCAAATCAAGTTCTCTTTCAATTTTACGAACGATCTCTTCGCTTACTTTTCCTTCACGGGTTAACTGCAAAAGCCACCTGCGCTCCACCGATAAAATATCTAATTCCAGTTTTGAGTATTCATTAAAAACTTCACTACCGGCATCGGTATGTTTTTCTTCTTTAAAATAACCCGCGGGTAATTCCGTTCGTTGAATTCTTTTGTATTTGGTATCGTATTTTCTTTTCAGGTTATTTAAAAATTCTTCTTTAACCGATGAAAGATTTTGCTCAATATGCGTGATCGTGTTTTCAAGAATTACCGTTCGTGCTTCATATTCTTCTGCCACCAGTGAATGTGCCGGTATTTTCAGCCTGCGAATGATCGGCGGCAAATTATGCCCAAGCAACACAAGCGTTGTAAGTATCACACAAAAAGTAAGATAGATAATAAGATTACGTTCAGGGAAAGGAGTACCGTCCGGTAACAGGTTGGGCAATGCCAACGCAGCCGCGAGTGATACCACACCGCGTATGCCCGCAAATCCAAATACCCACATGTTGCTGCGATTAAAAGATTCTGTTTCCCTGATGCGCTTACTTAATATACGTGGCAACAGCGCCGCAGGAACCGCAAAAACAAAACGGCAAATGATTACCACAAGACTTACAAACAATCCATAGATAATTAATTCACGCACCGAGTAACCCGTGATTCCCTTCATCACTATTTTCAATTGTAAGCCGATAAGAATAAAAATAAGCCCGTTGAGAATAAAAGAAACTACATCCCACACAGCATAAATAGTAATGCGCGATTTGTTCGTAATAATTGAATCAGCATTATAAGATAAATACAAGCCCGTACAAACCACGGCCAGCACCCCGGAAATTTCCAGCTCTTCAGCGATAAGATAAGAGGTAAAAGGAATAATAAAAGTGATCGTAGTTTGAATAACACTGTCTACACAAATTCTCTTTAAAATTACCCTCGCAATGTATCCTATTAAGAGCCCCGTTGCAATGCTTCCAACAATTACAATCAAAAAATTCAATCCCGCTTTCCAGAAAATAAAGTTGCCGGCCATCACAGCGCCTATCGCATATTTGTAAGCGACCAGGCCGCTTGCATCATTTACCAGGCTTTCCCCTTCAAGTATGGTAACTATTCTTGGTGATAAGTTCAATCTTTTTGTTATGGACGTTGCAGCCACAGCATCTGTGGGTGAAACTATGGCGCCTAAAAGAAAGCCGAGTGGCCAACTGATACCCGGTATAAAATAATGTGCGGCAACTCCCACCATCAAAGTTGTAAAGAACACAAGGACGAAAGCTGATAATAGAATAGGTCTTTTATATTTCCTGAAATTATGCCAGTTGGTTTTCCACGCGGATTCGTATAGTAATGGTGGTAAAAAAATAAGGAATACAATTTCCGGCCGCAGCGTGATAGCGGGCAAACCGGGAATGACGCTGATCAACAGGCCCGTCAAAACGAGGATAATGGGAAAGGGCAAATTATATTTATTACTTACGCCGGCAAGAAATGTAACGCCAAATAATAGCGTAGTTACCAGGATGACATAATTCATATCGGCAAGTATTATGGTATAAATAAATTTTTCTGTCCTCTCTATTTTCCGCGGGCTAACTCTGTAAAATCTAATCTAAAGATAAGGCCATGGTACAAAATTAAATGTACTTACATATTAGCTTTTAACTTTGGATATCCCGTTTACACACTAAAGTTATTTTTAAAAGAGGTTCATGATATGCTACTTTTATAAATATTTTTTTAAAGCAGATTCTGAAATCAAAATGTAATAATTATGAAACAAGGTTTATTGATAGATATGGATGGCGTTATATATGGCGGTGATGAAATGATACATGGCGCAGATGAATTTATTGCTTACTTATTGAAAAATGATATCCCGTTTTTATTTATGACTAATAACAGCCAGCGAACCAAACTTGAGGTTGTACGTAAATTAAAAAAGCTGGGCATTAGCGTAACGGAAGAACATGTATATACAAGTGCCATCGCTACCGGGCAATTTCTCGCGGCCCAGGCTCCAAAGGGAACGGTGTATGTTTTAGGCGAAGGCGGTTTGCTTACGAGCCTCCACGACAACGGCTTGACGCTTGTTGATTCCGAGCCTGATTTTGTAGTGCTCGGAGAGGGAAGAAATTTCACCCTGGAGATGGTACAACGTGCAGTTGATATGATTCTCGGCGGTGCAAAATTTATTACTACCAACCGGGATCCTTCACCAAAAAAGCCGGGATGGAATAACCTGGGCATTGCAGCAACTACTTCCATGATTGAAGAAGCAACGGGCATTAAGGCTTTCTCTACCGGTAAGCCCAGCCCGGTAATGATGCGCTCCGCACGTAAAGCCCTTAACCTGGAAACGGCAGACACAACAGTGATCGGAGATACCATGGATACCGACATTCAAGGCGGTGTGCAGATGGGCTATAAGACCATTCTTGTTTTATCCGGCATTACAAAAAAAGAAGAATTAAACAACTACGCTTTTAAACCGGATATGATTGTGGGCTCTGTAAAGGATATCAAGTTTCCTTTGAAATGGTGGAAGAAATAAACTGAAAGAATTTTATTACCAGAAAAATAAAATATTAAAACCTGCGATGATTGCAGGTTTTAATATTTTCTGATTTAATTTTTCTGCCCTGATGTTTAGCGTCTGGTAGTATTGTCTTTCATACTTGCCGCTTTCTTTACAAGCGATACAAATTCTTTACGATACCCTTCTAAATCATTTCCTAGTGAGTTATTGGCCATTCTTAAAACCATGTCGTAAGAGCTGTTGCCTTTGTATTCACTGTTGCGAAGCAGCATGGCAAAGTCTGCTACTGATGTTGCAAAGCGAAAATTATCCGACGTATTTTCAATGTCAATTTTATCGTCAATAACAGGATGAACAATCAGTTCACTTTTATCGCTGCCCGGAGCTTTGTACCGGAATTTTACAGTTAGAATTTCATCATTGAAAGAAGAGGTGCTTTTGTTTTTACTCTTCTGATATTTCAGCGGATCAACATTTTTCAGGAATTCAGACTGTACACCTGCAGGAATTATTTCATACAACGCAGTAACCGTATGGCCACTGCCGAGTTCGCCTGCATCTTTTTTATCATCATTAAAATCTTCTTTGTTTAAAATACGATTCTCATATCCTATCAACCTGTATCCGGCAACTTTCTCCGGATTAAATTCCAGTTGAAGTTTTACATCTTTCGCGATCGTGAACAGCGTGCCCCCGAATTCATTTACCAAAACTTTTTTTGCTTCATTAATACCATCAATGTATGCATGATTGCCGTTTCCTTTATCAGCAAGTTGTTGCATTTTACTATCCTTATAATTGCCCATGCCATAGCCGAGCACGGTAAGGTAAATTCCCTGGTTGCGTTCCTTCTCTATTAATCGCACCATGTCATCATCACTGCTGGCGCCCACATTAAAATCTCCATCGGTGCAAAGAATGATGCGGTTGTTTCCTTCCTTCATAAGATTTTGCATGGCAGTTTTGTAAGCAAGTTCAATACCGGCACCACCTGCGGTAGAGCCACCGGCTTCCAATGCATCAATGGCAGTTTTAATTTTTGTTTTATTGGCGCCACTGGTAGCGGGCAGCACGAGACCAGCATTCCCTGCATAAACAACTATGGAAATTTTATCTTCTTCGCGAAGCTGGTCCGTAAGCATTTTCATAGATGCTTTTACAAGAGGCAATTTATTTTCATCCATCATCGAGCCGGACACATCAATTAAGAAAACAAGATTAGACGCAGGTAGATTTTCAATCAGGAATATTTTTTCCCTGTAAGCCAATAAGCACAAGTTTGTTGTCCGGGTTCCATGGGCAATCACTTATTTCTGTATTGATTGAAAAAGGGTCTTTGCCTGTTGGTTGCGGGTATTGGTATTTGAAATAATTGATCATCTCTTCAGTACGCACAGCGCCGGCAGGAGGCAATTGATTACTGTTGAGATAGCGCCTCACATTGCTGTACGATGCCGCGTCTACATCAATAGAAAAAGTAGAAAGCGGATCATCCGAAACTTTGTGGAAACCATTTTCAACAATATTGGAGTATTCTTCGGTGTTGTATTCCTGGTCCGCTCTAAGGTTGTATTGACTAATAGCTGGAGGGGAATACAGCCCACTTACTTTTCTTTTCGCGGATGCATAGCCCCAGGCTTTATCTTCCACGGTTACACCCAATGCAGTTGTTACAATTTCTTCTTCTTTCAAAGACGAATCCTGCAAAGCGCTTGAGCGTTGTTTTATAATTACATTAATAACAGTCCTCTTGCCAATTTTTACTTTTTGCGTTTGATAACCTGTCGCGGAGAAAACAAGATAAGCGTCTTGCTCATTGACCGCAATTGAATAATTTCCGTTTGCATCGGCAGTAGTACCAGCCTTGCCGGCTCTCACACTTGCAACTACAGGGTTAGCGTTTTCATCTTTTACATTTCCGGTAATCGTGATCTTTGCCTGGCCTCTGAATGCTACAATTAAGATGAATGCAGAGAGAAGTAATAAAATAATTTTTTTCATAAAAACAATTTTTAAGTGATGGGATACGGTAATTCATTTTTAGAATTACAGCTATGAAATATGATTTGTAGATTGGATGCAGGAACTTTAAGAATTACATAAATCGTGGCGGGAAATATTTGAATAACTTTATTGAATCAGGTAGAATAATCGCAAAACAAACTACCAAAGGATTTTGGAGACGGCCTCATAAAAAAGGCGTTAAGAAAATTTGAATGAATGTCGTTAAGAAATGAAATTGATGTTACCGTGGCTCGGCTTTGCACATTGCTGGTAAGTCGCACTATAGCTGGGCTACATTCTATCGCTGGAGCTAATTTCATTTTAGACAATCATTCAAATTTTTAGCGTTTTTTATGAAGCCTTGATTTTTTTTGTTACTTTTTTGTATCAAGACAAAAAAGTAAATGAACAGCTAAATAATGTGAGCAAGACTTTGCACTTGAAATACCTAATTCAATAATTTTATTTATTGGCATTTATAAAAAAAATATTATCCGCGGAAACTGACCATGAACTTGTGCAACAATACAGGGAAGGTGGTGACATGGAAACGCTTGGCGAATTATACAACCGCTATATGGAACTGGTTTATGGCGTATGCCTTAAGTATATGAAGGAGCCTGAAGAGGCAAAAGACTGTGTGATCAATATTTTTGAAGAGCTTGTTACCAAGCTAAAAAAATATGAAATCGACAATTTTAAGGGCTGGCTTTACCAATTGGCAAAAAATCATTGCCTGATGAAATTACGTGCCGGCAAAAAAATTCCTGTAAATATTGATGTGGATCTTGTGCATTTATCAGAAAATAATCATCTGGATACTGTAATGGAGAAAGAACGAAATCTAAACAGTATGGAATTTTGTATAGAACAATTGCCAGGTGAACAAAAAACAGCAGTGCAATTATTTTACCTGCAGGAGAAATGTTATAAGGAAATAGCAGAAGCAACCAATACAGATATCAATAAAGTAAGAAGCTTTATACAAAACGGGAGAAGGAACTTAAAAATATGTATGGAAAAACAGGCTTTGCAAAAAGCATAAGAGATGGAAGAAACAAATAAAAAATATACCGCCACAGATTTTGAACGCTATCACTCCGGCACCATGCCGGCAGATGAAATGCATTCGCTGGAAAAAGCCGCTCTTGAAGATCCGTTTCTTGCTGACGCACTGGAAGGGTATACAAGCGCAACGAATTTCGAAGCAGATATTTTGGAATTAAAATCACGTCTTGAAGAAAAGAAAAAAAAGAAAAATGTTTTTTCAATCTCATCAATTACCGAAAGTAAATGGTGGCGCATTGCTGCGTTGTTCATTATCATTGCCGGAGTAGGGTTTATATTTTACAAGATAAATTTTATAGACAAAGAAGGCTCACTTGCCACAAATGAAATAAAGTCTTTTCCAAAAAATAAAGACAGCGGTGTTACCTCTTTAGCAGATTCTGCAACAACAAGCGGTGACATGGCATTTCAAAAACCGGAGGTATCCACTTTCGCGAATAAAGACAAACCTGCTCCCGCAGAATCGAAAATGGAAAATAAAAAAGCCGATAGCAACCCCGTTGATGTTGCAATGCGTGCTGAACCTGCACCGCTAAAAAAAGCCCCGCAGGAATTAGCCGCCAATAGTGCTTCAGAAAATTATGAAGATAAATCTGCCGACAGAGAAAACGAAAAGGAATATAAACTGAAAGGGAAAGTAACCGATGAAACGGGGAAGCCAATTGCTATGGCGAACGTACATGATGACGCCCGAAAAAAAACCACGTTGACAGACACTACTGGAAATTTTGTTCTGCAATCCCCGGATAGCAACACAGTTGCATCAGTAGCTGCGGACGGGTATGCCACAAAAAAGGTTACTCTCCAAAAGGATGAGCAGCCCACAATTGCAATGAATAAAAGTGATACAAATTTGAGTGAAGTAGTTGTAACCGGGTATGGACAGGAAAAGAAAAAAAAGAGGGCCTTGTCAAAAGAGAATGCATTAAGCGGAAAAGTAGCGGGAGTTGAAATAACAACAAATGGAATCAAGCCTTTCCCAAAAAATGAAAAATTTGATCAATACCTTTCCAATAATACTCAACCGCTATTTAATGATAATGGCGAGCGCCTTACCGGGGAAGTTTTGCTTTCATTTGTTGTAAATAAAAAAGGAAGGCCGGAAAATATCAAAGTCGTAAAATCATCCTGCAAAGCTTGTGAGAAAGAGGCGATAAGGCTTTTGGAAAATGGGCCTGGCTGGACTAATGAGAGTGGGAAGCCGGGAACAGTAGTAGTAAAATTTTGATCAACAAAAATTCTCCTAAATATTGATTGAATTAACAGCAACGGATTGAGGTGTCATTTTTTTTTAGATTACTGAACAACGATTCTCCCACAAAATCGGGCATACTTATGTATCGCAATTTAAAGATAGCGGAGTAGAGCAATCTTAACAGTTCAGTGGTATTGGAGCTGATGCACCAGTCGTTCCTCAAACAACAAGATACAGGCCTGAATTGTATGTAATTTTTCCATAAATTTGACTATATGAAAACAACCGAAAATAATACTACGATAGTTGATGGATATGTTGGGCTTTTAGATAATCTAAGCACAACTAATAAACTCGACCTTATATCTCAGTTAACGGAATCAGTTAAGACCGATCTGGCCCACAAAAAATCTTCATTTAAAAAAGCATTTGGTGCATTTGATTCAAAGAAAACTGCTGAGGACATTATTGCTGAAATCCGCAACAGCAGAGTCTCTACAAGACAAATTGAATCGTTTTGAAAAAGTATCTTATTGACACAAACATTGCCATTTTTTACATGAAAGGCAAGTTTGACCTCGAAGCAAAATTTGACAATATCACTTCTGACAATTGCTTCATTTCTGAAATGACTTTAGCCGAGCTTAAATTTGGTGTTGAAAAGAGCGAGAAACCTGAAAAGAATAAAAAAGCATTGGATAATTTTTTAACAGGCGTTCAAGTATTACCAATCTTCCATTCCTTAGACTTATACGCAAAGGAAAAAGCACGGCTGCAAAAAGCCGGAATACCCCTTGACGACTTTGACCTCTTGATCGGAGTAACTTCAGTAACTCACAAGTTAATAATGGTAACTAATAACACAAGTCATTTCAAACGAATAACCGGGATTAAATTGGAAGATTGGACGACAAAATAATTGCAGGATAAAGAACGGGCAAAATATTCGTTTAAGAGGACGATTTTCAGTCTATAGTCAACCCCTTATAAGCACTTCAGTGCTATATCAATCTAACTCTTTCTCTTATTCACCTCTCCCATCATTTTAAAAGTGAAATAAGATAACGCGATAAGAATAACACCTATAATAATCCAGAGAAGCAGTTTGTTATTTTTAGAAGATGTGGCTGCGGCTATGGATACGTTGTTTTTTTCAATATTGCTTACAGATATTTCCGAAGGGCTCTTGTTTGCACTATCTGAAAAGAATTCAAGATCGTACTTAGGTGCCTGGACAGACGAATCTCCAAAGTTTAAAAAGTATTTTTCCCCCGCCTGCAGGTAGGTAAGCAAATAGGTGTTCAATTGAAAAGCCTGGACTGCTCTTACTTTCAGAGGGATATTATCTTCATTAGCTATAGTAAATAAAAATTCACTACTCTTACTATTAATTATAAATTCATTGGATCCTTCTGAGGAGAGATATCCTTCCAGCAGAAACTCATTATTGCGATTTTGTTTAAAGAGAGCGAATTTGCGCTTAAAATATTTTGCACCTTCAACATCAAAAACGATTTTGTTTACCAGGTAATCATCATCAAATTGAAGGCGGATATAACTTGTTTTATCTGAACTGTCTTTTTGAGAAATTTGCGGCTGAGGTATTTGTACATATCCGCCATATTTCAAATCTTCATTGTAAGCCCCTGCTTTTATAATATTAAAAGGAAGCAAATCTTTTCCCAATATGGTAAGTTGAAAATACTTATAATTACTTGCAGGAAAGGAAAGTGATTGAATGATCGTTTCACCGTCTGCCCTAAAAGAATTATCAAGATAAATATTTTCCTTAATTACAAACCAGTGTATACTGTCATCACTTCCACTTATGTTGAATGACCGGTGTGCATCAGTATTTTTCACAAAGAGCAATAAATTTTCTATCGCTTTATCTATACTGTTTTCAAGCGTCACATGCGTTTGCTTATCGCTTTCCTTTTTGGTTTTGATAATTGGGAATTCGACAAAATTTTCTGTTTTAAAAACCGGCAGATCATTATTTAAAATATAAGAAACCTGTTTTCCGTCTTCATCAAAAATGCGGATGTCGTCGAGGTCTGCCTTACACTTTGCAACTACCGCAGGCGAAAGATTTATTTTATAGAACTTAGTTTCTTTTATGGTGTCTATTGCGGCCCTATATGCAAAATGATTCTGAGATTGAGCTTTCAACACAATTAAAAAACTAAAGACAAACAGGCAAAACTTAAACCGGCTTCTTTTCTTCATCATTAATGATAAGTTTTTTTAAACGTTGATACATGAATGAAACAATCAGCAATAATACACCGAGGCAAAAGAATGCGGCAATCTTACCTGCGGCAGGAATATTACTTATATCAAACATAAATAACTTTAAAAGCGTAACGAGGAAAAGCACCAGGGAAATAATGCGAAGCGTTTTGAATTTGTATTTCATCCCTAACCACATAAAAGAGAAAGAGCATACTCCCCATAAAATGGGCAGGCAGGTTTTTATGAACACTCTTTGAATTTTATCCAGTGAATTTTGAGCATCATAAAAAAGCCTGTTGGCAATCCAGAATGTTTCAAAACTTAAAAAGAGAACTATCCCAATACAGGTAAGCCACACAAAACCTTCAGGGCTTACAGGGGCTATTGAGCTCTCTATCCCGGAAATTTTAATAAGCCTGTAAAAAATAATACCAACCAGTATAGCAACAATCCAGAATGCATAGAAATGGCCCAAAAACTTTTGTTCAATTAATAAATGGCCCTGCAAATTGGTAATTATCCCAAGGCTAAAGAGAAAAAATAAAACGCAGGCCGAGAGGAGAATTACCTGGATCCTTGGTGAAATCTTTATTGTTACGATCTTATTATTTACAAATAAAAGCAACAGCACAAAGACAAAACTATACAGTTGGAGATAAAGTACATTCATTGCTGTTTGAGGAAAAAAATGCTTGCATTGAAAATTTACTTCAAGTGCTCCTGTCAGAAATAGCAATAAAATACCTGTAATACGAAATGTATTTTTCGGTATTATTTTTTCAAAAAAACTGGTTTCATCCGGGCCGTTACTTCTTAGAATAAATAGAACATAAGATGCAATGGCTGAATATAAGCCGGTAATAAATCCTTTGTTCGCAATAATTGTAAGGGCATCGCCAGCATCATTGTAGACATTACTCCAGTCCATCATCAAACTAAGTAACATAGCAATCCAAACAATCAGGGAAGCATATTGAATGATCTTAATTTTTGATTTTTGAAACAACCAGTATAACAGAACCGCTTCCGATGCCCAGAACAAAGTGATATTGTTACCATGTAATTGGATGGGCGCCGTTAAAGAAATAAAGGTGAGCGTGATGCCAATAAACAGGTACAGGATATTTTTATCGACTTCTCTTTTTCTAAATAGAAAATAAGAAGCAACAAGATTAAACACGCCAAGCAGGATGGTGAGCAATCCCTGGTATTCCGTTTTATTCATCTCAGCCAGGCAGTACAGGCCGACCGCGAAAAACAATCCGGTGTTTGCTAAAAGAATACTGAAATCAGCCGCAATAAATTTTTTATTTGCTTTGATATTATTGGCAATATTGATGAAGAAGAATAAGAGATAAAAAATCGCTGCAAACATTAATGCATTACCATATACAGCCACAGGTGTATCATAAGATAGTGACACGAGCCAGCCGGTAAAAAGAATTATGGTAAAAATAAAGGCCAGTAAATTCATCAAACGCCAGGCTTTATTGTAAGCAATTATCAGCAGGCCGGTGTTGAGAACGATTAAGTAAGTAAATAAGGTTTTATAATTACCACTTCCGTCGCTTACTAAAAATGGCGCCGAGAATCCTCCCACAAGCGCTATGATTGCCAACTCCTGGCGATCATACAAAATGGACAATACAACTGCAAAAATTGTAATGACTATCATAATTGCAAAAGCCATCGTTTGACTGAACAAATGAAATTGGTGATAGGCCAGCGTGATTGTAAAATAAAAAACAGCAAGTCCGCCGCCCACGAGAACTGAACTAAATGCCTGGTAATTTTTGCGAAGCCTGTGTGCCAGAAAAACCAGGATCCCGCCGCACAGCAATCCTACAGCCACCCGCCCTACAGGGCCGATCCAGTTATTATCGATGGCAAACTTTACAAAGAAGCCAATGGCTAACACGAGAATAGCGATTCCAATTTTACTTACCAGGTTTTCGCCAATGAATTTCTCGAGATCAGGATTTCTCTCAAAGAATGATGGTTTTTGTGCGGGAATATTTTTAGGCGGTGGGGTAGCTCCTATTCCAACGGGATCAGCGGTTTTCTCTTCCGTAACATCCTGCTTAATATTTACTTTTTCATTAGAGATATTTTCCTTTTCGGCGAGTACAACCAATGGATCATCCATTCTCTTAAAAGATGATTCCCACTTATCTTCTTTGGCTCTTTCCGGGCTTTTCGCAACCTCGGTTTTAATTATTTTGGAAGGTTCAATTGGGGCGTCAGCCAGTTTCCTTTTTAATGCCTGGATTTCTGAGTCAATTTTTTTAAAGTAACCGGTAACGTAATTTTTGAATGTTACCAATACTATTAAAATGACTATCAAAAGCAGAATTATGATGCCTTCCACGTTGGAGCGTTTTGGTTGGAGCTAAAGATATACAAGTCTTTTTGAGCTTCACATTAATACATCATAAATTTTCAGCGGTTAATAGTTCTCTTAATTTCCACCTAAAAAACTTTTAACATCAGGGCATTCAGTCGCAGCTTCTCTGAATGCGGACGTATTTCTGTATTTCGTATTGAGGGTTTTAAAGTAAGGTGGCGTATATGCCTTATTATGACTTGTCCATCCTTGCGATAAATTCACGTCATAATCATGTTGTATTCTATCGCACACTGATAAAGACAATAAACATTTAGCTGACAACTCTTCATCAACTGTTAGGGAAAGCGCTTTTTTGTACATTTCAATTGCATCTGTGCAACGATAATAGTAATTTTTATATTTTATGCTATTCGGGTAAAAGTTAAACCATGCCCAATTGTAGTTTCCTGTTTCCCGCTCGTAATTTTCGCGTGAAGATTTTCCATAGCTAAACATCATCCACGCTTTGCCATTATATGATGTATTAAAAAAAGCATTCGCAAGTTTATAATAAAGTAAAGATTTTTCTTCGTTCTGCCTGGCAGCAGTTATTTTGTTTTGTAAGTCTACTATATCCTGCACAATTAATCTCTTACTTACGACTGCATACTTCGCCGGCAGTGATTTTTCCGAAGGGAACATTTTACCGGTATGAGTTATAGTTGTTAATGGCAAATAATTTTTATATTCATAATTTTTATCCCAAAAATCCGCAGGCATAGTTTTGAAAACCAATAAAGCTTCTTTATACCTTTTTTGACGAAACAAAATAGTTCCTTTTAGATCCTTATATTGATTATTCTACACCCCATCTTTTGGGAGACTATTAATTTGTTCAAACTGAGTTTTGTGTTTTTTATGTTTGAAAGCAATCTAATTTGTCTATGTCATTTCGCATGAAGCCTTTCGGTCTAAATATGAAATATTCTTATATCCCGCTAGAATATCATCCTCAAAACCATCATACCGGTTTATAATAATATTTGCTCTATTATGTAATAGGCCGCAGTCACAAAATCGCCTTCTTTGTTCAAAACAGTGACTTAATAAAATAAATAACTGGGAAAGGTTTTCATCATTTTTATTTAACCCCTCAAGGTTCCATCTTTCAAAACTGGTGCTATCTATTTGTTTCTTAAAAACAGGATTTAACTTAATCAATTTTTTAATTATGGCTGCCAAATTTTCTTTTGTTCCATCTTTAGTAATATCTTCTAAGTGCGCATTTGAAATTGCCTCTTCTATTAATTTTTGAGTTTCAAGTTTTGGATCTGAAAGTGTATTCACGTTTCGCAACATTTGTTTTGCTTTATTAAACTCATTTTGCATATTATACAAATGTGCCAGCGCCAATTTCACAAACGCACTATTGGCCGATTTTTTTCTTTCAATATTTTCTACAAAAATTTGTACTTCGCCGAGGTACTTCCTGTCTTTTATTTTTAGATTTTCCCGGTAAGAGTCGTTCACCTTTTCATAGTCTTCAAATTCCGGCCTGTAGTTATCAGGGAAATAAAGCATTTCCGGAGACCATAGCCAATTTTCAAGTTTGTTTATCTCCCGTGTTATAAGCAAAGGCAGATACCGGCTTTCGGGATTGTATCCATAAACATTTTTAATTAGATCGAGAGCTCTGCCTTTATTTTTTATCGCTTTAACAGTGTTTATTAACAGCAGCACGTTTTTATCAGCAGTTATTTTTTCCAGTTTTGAAAGATCGTTTACCGATAATTGTAAATAAGCAAATTCCTTTTTTTCTTCTGTCCTGTCAAAAGCCTGTAAAAGCGCGGCGGTTTTATTATTTGAATTGAATTGACTCATGCCGTAGTACACCAATGCCCAGCCAGACACAATCGATTTGCTTCGCAACAAATATTGATCATATAATTTTTGTAACTCAGCGGCATTATTCTTTTTACTCTTGCTGTAATAAAGCATTTTTATTGCCTGGAAGGCGTATCGTTCTCGCAAAAAAACGGGTAAGTCTTTTCTTAAAGCCTGCGTGGCTCTTAACGCAATTTCTTCGCATTGAACCGCAGTTTTTATTATGCTGGTGTCCCATGGATCCTGGTTGTTTTTATATTGAGTGCTTTCAGCTTCCTTAGCCAATATCATGTAGTCAAGCACCTCATGATTACCTTCTTTGAAAAGCCATTTTATAAAACTGTTCTTTTGGACAGCTATCTTACTTTCTTTCCATCGCGTATTCAAAAACTCTTCCGGAGACATATCGTATTGCACTTTAAAAATGTCCGTCATTTTAATTCCATTGCCGCAAAAGGAAATCCACTCTCTGCAATTTCTTTTATAATCCTTCTCTTCCGGATCGCTTTCCATAAAATTGAATAAGGACTCCGAATAATTGAAAGGCCTAAGACCACTATCATTGTCTAATCCCTGCCGGAAAAGCGAAAATCTCGATTCATCAGTTGCAAGCATAGGGCCGCAACTCCAGATAAGACCGGAGGGTACTATCACGCCCATGACAAGAAAACTAAAATGCAGTAAAAATCTTATGGATAACCTCTTCATTTCTTTTTATTAAAAACGTGTTCCAGTAAAACAACGCGATCCTGTTTGCTCCGGGGAATTTGTTGTGCAACAATTTTGCAGCCTGTTCCAGTTCTGTTTTGTCAGGATACTCAAGCCTTAAGACGTCACCTTCTCTAAGGTAATTATTACCAATAACTGTATCGCCGATAAGCAGGAAATTATTTTCTTTTTGACTAAAGAATCTTTTGTCGGCTGTCAAAGAATCTTTCTCATCAGGATAAATAATGCCTTTGAATTTTCCCTCGCTGAACCACGCGTACCAACCAAAAACAGGTAACGCTATGTCAAGAGGTAATGGATACTTTTCACTAACAAGATACTGTTTCAGATTATTTAGTTTGAAAATAGAATTTACATTGTCACCATCTTTTATGTCCGTAAGATTATAACACATTAGCAATCCTCTATCTACAGGAGGCACCCCGGTTTTCCTATAATATTTATAAGGATAGAGGCGTACAGTTGCAGAAATAATTTTACCAGGATAAAGATTCTTAAAAGTGCGAAGAAAACTAAAATATTTTTTTTGCGTTAAATCCGTCCAGTCGCAGTCAATCTGAATTTCATCTATTTGAATATCTGATCCACTGTTTTCTCTTATTCGATTTGTTATAAACGTGATCTTATTTTTGATTTTATGTGCCACGGAATCACACCAATTATCGTCCATTCTTTGAAAACAACGATTCGTAATAAAAATCACGGGAGTAAAATGAGATTTCAGAAATGGGGTCATATTCTTAAAGCCCGTTATTTCTGCCACAGGCACCGGCATATATAAATTGTCATCCCAATCAACATCAAAAAAGCGAATGTAAAAGTGATTGATATTTTCTTTTTTAAGATATGCTTCGACATTTGCAGTGTCGGCGAAAGAGGTTTGCCAATAATAAAAGGAATGTTCTGTTTTAGTATTTTTTTGCCGGGAACAACTTGCAAAAAATAAGATGGCTAAAACGACCGGAAATTTCATGATTCAGTTTGGCAAAAGCAATTACAATAGTTTAATAAATATAAGCAATGAATGAGATTACAATCGGTATTAATATAATAGTTAACACATTTATTTTCTCTTATTGGCAAAATTGAAGAAAAGCAATTTAATATATAAAACACCTGGCGTAATGCGCCTGGCAGCGTGGGTTAAAAAGTTACTTATATTTGGATGTGGCCATCGGGCATTCACTTTCGCAAACCTTTTAATCGCAAAGGCTAAAAATTTCCTACATGAATAAAAACTACCACTGGGGCATCTTAGGCGCAGGAAGAATCGCAGCTAAATTTTGTGAAGCACTTTGCTTTGTGGAAGGCTCTGAAGTATATGCCGTTGCCTCACGAAATATTGAAAATGCAAAGGCATACGCAACAAAATATAACGCTGCGAAATTCTATAATAATTACGATGACCTCATAAAAGATGAAAACGTAGATATTATTTATATCGCTACGCCACACCCGTTTCACTACGAACAAACGATGAACTGCCTGCGGAATGGCAAAGCTGTTTTGTGTGAAAAGCCCATGTCGCTTACATACGGGCAAACATCTGAGATGATTGCATTGGCCGAAGAGAAGAAAGTTTTTTTAATGGAAGGAATGTGGACTGCATGCATGCCATTTCTTGAAAAAATCAAATCGTTAATCGCTGAAGATGTAATTGGGAAACCGCAATATGTATCCGCTGATTTTTGCTTCGCCGCGCCTAAGAATATGGATGACAGGTTATATAACAAATCGTTAGGAGGTGGCGCTACGCTTGATGTTGGTATTTACCCGGTTTCTTTTGCGACCCTGATTTTAGGCGAACCTTCCACAATAAAATCTGTTGCTAAAATCGCATCAACAGGTATAGACGAGTATTCGAATATGATTTTACAATATCCGGGTGGCGAAACGGCACAACTATTATGTGGTATAACTTTCAATTCAGGAATTGAGGCTGAAATCATTGGCACAAAAGGCTCCATTAAAATCAAAAATCCCTGGTTTAAAGCAACAGACTTTTCAGTAAAATTAAATGATGGTGAAACAGAGGATTTTTCTATTCCACATCTATGCAATGGATTTGAACATGAGATAAAGGAAGTAATGGATTGCCTTGACAAAGGCTTATTACAAAGCAATAAATTTTCACACGATGTAACTTTGACTGTCAGTAAAATTTTGGCTGAAGTACTAAAGGAGGCAGGGGTTTCTTATTAGGTAGCCACGAATTACACAAATTTTCACGAATTGAAAAGACGATAATTTGTTTTGTTTAATGAAAAAAATTCGGGCTAATTCAGGCAATTCGCTGCAAAAAATATCCGTCGCGCTATCAGATAAACTTCAATCCTTCACTGGCGAGTTTCTTATATTTACTATTATCGAATGTATAATAAAATGCTCCCTTCTTGGAAAACGATTTCTCTTTTTCATCCAGCTTTTTTAAGATATGCAGCGATAAAATTTTCCGCGAGAAATTACGCTTGTCAAAAGTTGTTTCGTAAATGGCTTCGTATAAATTTTGCAACTGCGGCAACGTAAACTTTTCCGGCAGTAGTTCGAAGCCTATCGGGTGGTTAGCCACTTTTTGCCGAAGCTGTTCCTTCGCCATTACTATCATTTTTTTGTGGTCAAAAATTACAGGTGGTATTCGTTTTATATTAAACCATTTTGCATTGTGCTCACGCATCAGGTCACCCGAGTAATCATCAATTTTTATCAAAGCAAAATAAGCGACCGAAACAACACGGTCGCCCGGATCGCGATCAATCGCGCCGAAAACAAACAATTGTTCAAGGTAAATATCTTTTAAGCCGGTGCGCACTTCCAACACGCGAAACGCGGCAGCTTCGACAGACTCATCTTTGTTTACAAATCCACCCATAAGCGACCATTTGCCAAGTCCCGGGTCAAATCCTCTCTTTACCAGCAACGCTTTTAAATTTTTGCCATCGAATCCAAAAATGATACAATCCACAGCTATTAGTATTGTGTCATTAATTCTATATTCACGTATTACTTTCATAGCATTTTTATAGGTGCTGACGAGTTTTAATTTAAGATTATAATGGAGCTACCAGAATTTTACATACAGAGCCGAGATTATTAACAGTGTGAGAATGATTAAGATAAGTGTTTGAGGCCTCAACCTGAACATTGTTTTATCCAATTCAAACGCCTTAGGATTTACTTTAGGGCCGCCAAGACTGATGGCAATCATAATAATCATTGTGAACACAAATGACAAGCCCATGCAGATGTGGAAAGGAATTTCATATCCACCTTTGCCATTATTGTATGCTGTGTATAAAAATGTTTCATTTCCTAAAATACCAGGCGCCAGTTCATTAAAGAAAATTGATAAAACAAACCCGGTTATCACACCCACTATGGCTGCAAGGCCTGTCGTACGCTTCCAAAACATTCCCAGGAAGAACATCGCGAAAACACCCGGACTAATAAAACCGGTATATTTCTGTATATAAGTGAAGCCGCCTACTCCGCCAATACCCAATAAATCATTCCATGTAAAAAGAACAGCAAGTATCATCGCAGCAAAAACGGCGACTCTTCCTATCATCACTTGTTTTCTTTCATCGTCCATTTTGCCGATATATTTTTTATGAATGTCCAGCGTATAAATTGTAGAAATACTATTTACTTTACCCGCAAGCGATGCCACGATAGCCGCGGTCAATGCCGCAACAGATAATCCTTTTAAACCCGTGGGCAAAAATGTAAGAACTGCGGAATAGGCACCGTCTTTGCCGCCAACGAGTTGTGGTAAATAACCCTTACTATATAGCACGAAAGCGGCGATACCCGGTAACATAACAATAAGAGGCATCAACAATTTTAAAAGTCCGGCAAATAAAATTCCGGTACGGGCAGTTTGCAGATCTGCACCAAGGGCTCTTTGTGTAATGTATTGGTTACATCCCCAATAATTAAGATTGATAATCCATATACCAGCCAGGTAAGACATAAGACCCGGGAACGTAATGTATTTATCGACTTCGTTTTGCGTAGAAGTAGCCGTAGGCCTCGGTATTATCATTTTAAAATGCTCGGGTGCATTATGCAAAAGGGCCTTAAAACCGGCAATGGCATTTGCTCCTACTCCAAATTTTTCACCTACTACAGTTAGTGCGATGTAAGTAGTGACGAGGCCACCGATGATTAAAACAGCAACCTGTATAACATCGGTATAACCTATAACCTTCATGCCACCTAACGATATTACCAAAGCAAAAATGGCAAGCCCGATCATTATCACATGCAGGTAGTCGCCGCCTACCAGGCCGTTAATAGCAACTGCGCCGAGGTATAAGATGGAGGTAAGATTTACAAATACATAAAGGAACAACCAGAAGATAGCCATTATAAGCGCCACAGATTCATTATACCTCGTTTTCAAAAACTGGGGCATAGTATAAATCTTGTTTTTCAAATAAACAGGTATAAACCATACTGCAACTATTATGAGTGCAATTGCCGCAATCCATTCATAAGCGGCCACGGCAATTCCAAGAAAAAAACCTTCACCGCTCATGCCGATGAACTGCTCTGCAGAAATATTTGAAGCGATCAACGAAGCCCCGATAGCCCACCATGTGAGGGTTCCTTCTGCAAGGAAAAAGGCCTTGGCATCATGCTCATTTCTTTTCCGCTTGTGGTAAATGGTATAACCGTAGCCGGCTACAATAATGAAATAAATTATGAAAACAATGTAGTCTGCGGTCGCGAGATTATGATTCATAAGCAAACGTTGATTTGAAGTTTTGAAAGAATAATTTTATAAACCTAATTAAAAATTTAATACCATTTTAAAGTTAATGCATCAAGCCACCCAGTACCCTAATATTACTTTTTGTTCAACTGGTAATAAACATCACTCCAGCGAAGCCCATTCTTGAGATCACGCAGTTTTGTATCCTTATCGATAAACACAGTTTCGATTCCTGCCATATCTGCAAAGTCCTCAAGGTGCTCTGACGTTAAGTTTTGGCTGAAACAGGTATGATGCGCTCCTCCTGCCAATATCCAGGCGGCACATCCCGTGTTCATGTTCGGTTGAGGTTTCCAAAGTACTCTTGCCACCGGAAGTTTAGGAAGATCATGTTGCGGCGCAACCGCGTCGACTTCATTCACGAGCAACCGGAAACGATTTCCCATATCCACTACTGATGCATTTAATGCGGCCCCTGCCTTAACATTAAACACCAGCCTGACAGGATCAGCTTTACCGCCGATGCCCAATGGATGAATTTCACATGAAGGCTTGCCATCTGCAATCGAAGGACATATTTCCAACATGTGTGATCCTAAAACCATTTCATTACCCGGCTCAAAATGATAGGTGTAATCTTCCATAAATGAATTTCCTCCATTTAAACCCGAAGCCATAACTTTCATCGCCCGAACCAATGCAGCAGTTTTCCAATCGCCTTCTCCGGCGAAACCATAACCCGCTCCCATCAATCGTTGAGCAGCTATGCCAGGTAACTGTTCCATACCATGCAGGTCTTCAAATGTATCCGTAAACCCCTTAAAATTTCCCTGCTCCATAAAACTCCTGAGGCCGAGCTCGATCTTAGCTGCTGCTTTTAATGATGCAAAATTTTTCCCATTTTTTTTTAAACTGTCCGCCAATGAATATTGGCTATTATATTCATCTATCAAGCCATCAATTTGCTTATCGCTTACATCATTAATAACTTTTACAAGATCGCCGACACCATAGGTATTGACTGAATATCCAAATTGCAACTGTGCTTCTACTTTATCGCCTTCGGTAACGGCTACCTGGCGCATGTTATCGCCAAAGCGAACAAATTTTGCTCCCTGCCAATCGTGCCATGCCGCAGCAGCTCTTGACCAGGTATTTATTTGTCCGAGCACTTTTGAATCCTGCCAATGTCCCACAACTACCTTCCGGCGGCTACGCATGCGGGTCATCATAAAACCAAACTCTCTGTCACCATGGGCACTTTGGTTAAGATTCATGAAATCCATATCAATATCTTTCCACGGAATATCGCGATTGAATTGAGTGTGCAAATGACACAGCGGTTTTTGTAAAATCTTTAATCCACCAATCCACATTTTAGCGGGAGAAAATGTATGCATCCATGCTATAACACCAATACAATTTTCAGCTACATTAGCTTCCTGACACAGACTAAAAATCTCTTCTTCTGTTTTCACTATTGGTTTGAATACCACATTTACAGGAATATCCTCAGCATCATTAAAGGATTTTGCAATAGCCTGCGAATGTTCAGCAACCAGCTTTAATGTTTCCTCTCCATATAAATGCTGACTGCCTGTTGCAAACCATACTTCCAGTTTTTTGAGATCAATCATAGTAGAAATTTTTATTCTTTTTATTAACTATTAATCATTATACCTTACGACCCAATCTTTTTGTTGTGCATATATTAACGGGTTGCCAAGAAAAAAAAGCGGAAGTAGTATTCGTTTCATATTTTTTATTAGACTTTTAGATGTAAATAAAATGATTTAATTATTGACCATAATAGCTGTCAGCGCCATGTTTGCGTTCGTAATGTTTTTTTATTAAGGAATCTTTTAACCGTATTGCGTTGGCGTTAATTGACTGTGTGAGATAAGCCATCTGCGCAATGCTTTCAAGAACAGCGCTATTGTACACCGCTTTTGCAGCAGATTTCCCCCAGGTAAACGGTGCATGATTTCCAACCAAAATCATTTCCACTTCTTCATAGCTTAGCTTTTTTTCTTCGAAGTAATTTATGATCTGAAAACCGGTTTGATATTCATAATCGCCTTGTATCATTTCATCATTCATGGGAGGTGCACAAGGGATGTCAACTGTATTATGATCGGCATGTGTTGTTCCAAAAATCGGGATTTCAATTTGTGCCTGCGCCCAGGCAGTTGCATAAGTTGAATGCGTATGCGCTATGCCCTTGATTTTATTCCAGTGTTTATACAATACTGCATGGGTTTTAGTATCAGATGATGGCCTTAAATTTCCTTTAACAGTTTTTCCATCAAAGTCAACGATTACCATTTTATCCGGAGTAAGTTCTTCATAAGGCACACCACTCGGTTTTATCGCAAACACGCCCAATGAACTATCAGCGGCACTTACATTACCAAAAGTAAAAAGAACCAATCCTAATTTTGGCAGTTGCATATTCGCTTCGTAAGCTTCCTCTTTTAAATCTTTATACATCCGGGCATTAATTAATGAACAATGAATAATGATCAATTAATAATAAAAACACACCTTGTGAAATCATTGCAAACGTTTACTTAATGATGAATTAATAATAAACAATATAAGGCGGTCGGCAGAATTTTTCTCAAACATTTAATTTTTTATCTGCTTTGATGTTTTTATTGACGAAATCAGCAATTTTAATAATTCTTGACAATCTTTGGTCAAACTCGAAAAGAGTTTTTCTTCGATGTATCCGGTATCTTTTAATAGTTTCAGCCAATATTCTGTTTCATTTGCTTCTTTTAGAGAAATCGTTAGTTTATGAATAAAGTCAATTTTGCTCTGCCCATATTCAGCTTCTCTAACCAGCGCTCCTATTGCAGTTCCACTTCTCAATATTTGTTTTGATAAAATAAATTCCTTCTTTTCTGCCTGCAAATATTGTGACAACTTGACTACTCTTATTGCGAAATCATAGCTTTTCACCTTAAGAACATTTTCTTTCATTGCCTGAATATCTATTGTTCATTATTCATTGATCATTATTCATCTTTATTTATCATTTGTTCAATACAGTTTCCTAACTGCTGATACTTAAGGTATCTTTTCTTATAAATGGGAACGTTAGTTTTATTGGGGAAATATTCTTTGTCAAAACCCTGGCCCATAGCTTCCATGGCATCTTCGACTTTACTATATATACCGGCGGCAGTCGCTGCGAACATTGCCGCGCCCGCCGCACAGGTTTGCTCTGACTTATGAATCCGGATTGGCATGTCCATTACGTCCGCCATTGTTTGCATGATGTAGGAAGATTTTTTTGCGACACCACCTAAACCGATTAATCCCTTCACAGGAATCCCCTGTTGGTTAAATCTATCAACAATTGCCTTAGCACCAAAGCACGTCGCTTCCACCAGCGATTTAAAAATTCGTGGTGCATCAGTTCCTAAATTTAAACCGCTTATTGCAGCTTTTAATTCCTGGTTTGCATCAGGAGTTCTTCTACCATTTAGCCAGTCAATGCTCAATTCATCATCTTCATTGAGTGGAATTTTTTCGGCTGCTTTTGAAAGTTCAACAATTAGTTTATCACTCAATTCTTTCCATAACTTATCTGCAGTTCCGGCATCAATCACAGAAGAAGAAAGCAATAAATTTTGCAAAGGCCACGACAAAATATTTTTAAACCAGGCATACGTATCGCCAAATGCAGACTGGCCGGCTTCCATGCCCATCATCCCCGGAATAACAGAGCCAGGAACCTGTCCGCAAATACCACCCACAAGTTTGCCATCTACTTCTTTCATTGGAGCTACCAGCATATCGCAGGTAGAAGTGCCCATCACTTTACTTAAATGATACGGTTCAATTTGTCCGCCCACTGCGCCCATGTGCGCGTCAAATGCACCGACTCCGATAACAACATCGGTTGAAAGGCCTAAACGGTCTGCCCATTCTGCGGATAAATTTCCGGCAGGCTTATCAGCAGTATATGTTTCTGTAAATAATTTTGAAGTAAAACAATCCAGTTTGGGATCCAGCGATTTAAAAAATTCATTTGGCGGCAGCCCACCATATTCAGCAGCCCAAAGTGCTTTATGGCCAGCAGAGCAAACACCTCTTTTCATTTTAGAAATATCATTTCCACCAGTTAGTAAAAAAGGAATCCAGTCGCAATGCTCTACCCAGGAATAACATGACTTACCGACCGCTTCATCTGCACGAAGAATGTGGAGCAACTTTGCCCAAAACCATTCAGAAGAATAAATGCCACCAACATATTGAAGATAATTGACATCAAATTTTTTAGCATAGTCATTTATTTCCGCCGCCTCCTTTGTTCCTGTATGGTCTTTCCACAAAACAAACATGGCATTCGGATTATCTTCAAATCCGGGGATTAACGCAAGGGGTGTACCGGCCTTGTCAACCGCAACAGGCGTGGAACCCGTGGTATCAATGGAAATCGCTTTTACATTTGAAGTTACGTCTGCTCCTGCTTTTTGCAGGCATTCCTTTATAGTAAATTCCAAACCTTCAGAGTAGTCCAGCGGGTGTTGCCTGAATTGATTTTGTGCGGGAACACAATACATACCGGCTTTCCAGCGCGGGTACATAAAAACTGAGGAGGCTATTTCATCTCCATTTGATGTATCCAGTATTACTGAACGAACTGAATCAGTTCCATAATCAACCCCTATAACGTAAGATTTTTGAGACATTTACGAAGCAATCTTTAAAAGTACAAGTTAAGCATTTTTTAATATCAAGTGTCAGAATAACATTTAATATTATTTTCAAAAAAAATTCAACAAAAAGTTTTTTCCAAAACCGTGATGCCATCTCATTTCAAGCTCCTCCGTGCTTCAATACAGTGATCAAAAACATATAATTATCAACTAAGAAACCTTCATAACCCCAACATTCGCCATCCCATGTCTTCCAGTCTTTACTTCTTCCATTAGCACATCTTCCCTGGAAATTTCCTTCAGACATACTTTTTAATAGTGGCAATAAAATTGCATCAGCATCTTTCTTTCTGCCTAATTTTTGCAAAGCATTTATAGTAAAATAAGTAAAGCACGCAGTCGCACCGCCATTCTCATATCTTTGGAAACCATCGAGGTTATCTTCACGCTTTCCGCCGCCAACTTCCAATAGCAAATCTGTGTAATCTGCACGTATTACGGGAATGAGATTGCCGGGCATGCCCAATTCAAAATTGGCAAACTCAACTTGCTTCATTTTTGACAGCAATGCATCCATAATTTTATTAGCCAACGCAGGTTCAATTAAATCGTAACTTATTGCCACGCCGCTTACAAAAGTGAAGTAATAATCATGTAATTTTCCGTCAGCGCTTTTCCATCCTGCAAGTACGCCGGTTACAGGATTATAAAAAGTGGAGGTGTAACTTTCTTTTAATCTTTTCGCTTTCTCTTTAAAAAATAATGCCTCACTTTCTGTTCCATATTGATCATTAACTTTTTCCAAAAATTTCAACGCACGATATGCCAAAGCATTTGAGTACGCATCTTTATGGCCGAAGCCAATGGTATCCCACCAGTTTGCAGGCCGTTGTGTTTTATCACCTTTCCAACTACCGCTGTTGCCGGACAAACAAAACTCCAGCAAACCATCATTGTCCTTATCTGTTGCCAGCATTTTATCTGCCCATTTTTTAATCTTTGCATAATGTTCAACGAACCATTTTTTATCTTTATTCGCCAATGCATAAATGCACGCTGCAATTAGCAGTGATGGATAAGAATCCAATGAATCGCAGGTCGTTTCCGATTCAGGAATGTCCCACGTTTTATCATAATCATAACCAAGCAATCCATATCCTTTTTGTCCGCCTAAATACCTGTCAAGGGTCATACGGATTAAATCCAACGCCGACAAATCTTTCGTTAACGGCGGAGTAAATACTGCTACCTCAGCATACTCAAATAATGTAAAGGCACAGGCATCGCTCGACGAATTGTTCGATAGAATTTTAAGAAATGGATTTAGCTGAAAGATGCTGATAAAATTTTTACGAAAACAATCATAGCGTCCGTCATTTTCTACATCCTTTATTTCAGGACAAATTGATACAACTTCAAAATGGTATGCTATTTTTTGTGATATTTTATTGGCACATGGAAATTGAATCCTTACAAAGGGATGTTCAATAAATCTCTGTGAGCTGTATTCAACTTTCATACCAGGAACATTGCATGTAACACGCAGCGTACCCATATCAGGGAAATGTAAAATCGCCGGAAGCGTCACTTTTTGTTCATCATCAATCATTCCTAATAAGGTAGCATGATTGGCATGTTGTTCTACATTGAAAACAAATGATTGCTCATGTTCCGGATGATAAGTAGTGGTCAATACAAATGATGATTCTTTTATATCGGCTGTCCAAACCGGTAATTCATTTGCAACCTGGAAAGGAAGTTTATAGATTGTTTCATTATTATGATATGAGGTTGTATAAACCTGTTGCATACCGTATGGAAAAATAATATTGTTGGTTACATTATTTCTTCCAAGAGAATCAATTGAGAAAAAACTAAACTGAGGAGAATGAAGATCAGCAACTGCTTTTAAAAATCGTGAATTGGTTTTATAAAAAGGCGTAGATGCAATAGCGCCGGGAACAGATAAAGCCAATCCCGTGAGCGCAGTGTCTTTTATAAAAACCCTTCTTTTCATTTAATACTATTTATACTTTTCGATAATACTCCATTTAGGTCATTTGAAGGAAATTTTTTCAATGGATTAGAAGTTTTGCAAAAACCAAGAAGGTTTTTTGAAGCATTTGTAATTTGGAAACCATTCAAAAAACCTCCTTAGTTTCATTCAGAATCTCAGTTCTATTAAGGCTTCATTTTATCACCCATTTTATTACCGGTTTATCGTCTTCCATTTTTAATGGCAACCATATATATCTTGAGTCTTCAAGATCTTTTTTATTCCACCTGTCTGCCATAAAAATAAAAGTATCGTCATGGCCCGGCATTGGCAAAATATAAGTGCTTTGAGATTGAAAAGTGTTTTCTGCTCCGGGACCAGCACATGGATTTCCCATTTGCGTCCATTCCCCCAGTAAGCTATCGGCAACAGCATAGGTGGCGGGATTGGGCGACCAGCCTGTACAGCCAGAAGTTATTAGATAGTACTTCCCGTGATATTTGAATACTGCGGGGGCTTCCCTGTTTTCTGCGGATGTAATCCTGGTATAGGTTTTCGCAGGAGAAAGATAATCATCGCTCAGTAAACAAACATGCATGGTCTTATTACTTTCGGATGCGTAAATAAGATAAGCTCTTTCATCATCATCTTTATAGAGTGTCATATCGCGGGACATCTGCCCGTTTGGCTTTACACTTCCTAAATATGTGTAAGGCCCTTGCGGCATATCACTAACGGCAGCGCCTGCCTGGGAATAGCTGTAGTCATTTGCATCTATGTGCATCCACATTACAAACTTTTTAGTAAGCTTATTATAAACCACTTTCGGACGTTCGATGACTTTACCTGTATCAAGATCATTTGCCGGATCACCCTTTACCGGTGACAAGCCAACTCCTTCATATTTCCAATTAAGTAAATCTTTTGAGGAATAGCAGGACACGCCACCGGCAGGGACGCGGTAATCTTCCCAATTTTGATTAGGAACAAACCATGTTTTACCCTTTTTTATTTCGCCGAACATATAGTACGTGTCATTATAATGAAGTAGGCCGGCCCCATGTGCATTAATAGGATTGCCATTAGTATCTTTCCAAACTTCTCCCGTCAATATAGGCTGGTTTGGCGTTACTTTTTTCCGCTGGGAATAAGATTGATTGTTAGCCACAAGAATAACGACGACTAACAAAAATCCGGGCGAGAAAAACGAGGCTGGTATATATTTCATCTGATTATTTTTTTTCATTTTCCTTCGCCATACTTTAAAAGCAATGATTTTATAAATGATTTTAATTTGTGAGGGTCTGTCATCTTTTTGCAGTTGGTACTTGTAAAACCAGGATTCTTATTTACGCCGGTTACTTTGCCGTCACTTTGCTCCTTTCCCGTTTTTTGCTTCCATGTTTTAAAGTCTTTTATGCTGTCAACATTAAATCCGTCCGCTATGCTCCACCAGGTATTACCAGAAAAGTTATCGTTACCGGTATTTCCTTTTATGATCTCATCCTTTGCAACAAAAATATTTTTAGAAAAGTCGAACGCTTTTCGTTTATTCTGATCGGCATAATGAATAGTGGCGCCTTTTGTATTATAAAGAATGTTATCATAGAAGGATAAATTCATGAATTGATTTTCGTCACCGCTGCTGTTCCAGATATAAGCCGATGCATGAGCAGCCGAAACCGCACCATCATCTTCGCTGATATTTTTGCGTATCACATTATCATGCCAGGGGCTGGCGCCATCGTATTGAAATATTCCAAATGCGCTTCCCTCGTTTTCGTAAGAAAAACAATATTCAATAATCGAATTGGTAACGCCTCCATCGAGGTCGAAGCCACCGCCATCATCAGCGCCCTTTGCCGTTTTATTTTTGTATGAAATGCAATACCGGATCGATACGCTATCCGCTTCGTAGCACCAAATACCAACAGGGCCGTTGCCAATGCGTGGCATGTCCCATCCGTTGTTCGTTGCTATACAATATTCAATAGTGACGTTCTTACAATTGCCCGCGATAATTCCGTTGCCACTATGATTCTTCAGGTTTGAAGGATCGCCCGGGTTATTTTCAGCAACACAATCTGAAATCAAAATATGGCTGGCATTTCTATTACCGTAATCGCTTTCAACTGAGATTCCCGCAAAACCATTTCCGTAAGCATGGACATTTGTAATCGTAATATAAGACGATGAATAAACAAGCAAGCCCGCTTTTTGAAACCCGGTTATGGCCAGGTTGTTAATTTCAAGATTAGTACAGTTATTAATTACAACTCCATTGGTGCTGCTCCCTTCTTTGCGGCCTGCACCCTTTACCTGGAGGTTACGAATTATTACAAACTTTGCATTGTTAATTTCAATACCAACTTTATCGCCACCATCAATTATTGCTTTTACCTTTCCAACTGAAAAAACTAAAACAGGTTTAGCTTCTAAAGCTGAGGCATACTTGCTGATTTGCAAAGAGCCCTTAAAAGTCTGGCCGCTTTCGAATATTACAGAATCCCCTGCATGAAGATTGATCCTGTTGATCCTTGCAATTGTTTTAAAAGGATGTTTCTTATCTCCTGCATTTTTATCACTGCCTTTATTATTTATGTAGTATGCTTTCGCAACCTTTAAAGGCGCTGCATAAGTCTCTTCTTCGCTAAAAGCGATTACTAATAAAATGAGAGAGCATACTCTTATTCCTGATAAATATTTTTTTGTGGAATACATATTCTTGTTTAATAAAAAATAAATGAACAGAGCATAGTTCTCACAATTTTTTCAAATCACCTTTTATCGCCTCAAACCATCTTTCTGCCATGATTTTTTCTCCTTTTGTATTTGGATGAATATCATCAAACATATCTTCTGCAGGATTAATACCCGAATATTGGTCAACACTTTTTATTGGTGACTTCGCTGTGGAATGCTCACGTGCATACAAAGCAATTTGTTTATTTAAATTAATAATTGCAGTTGCGTAAGCGGTATCATTGCCGCATAATTTTTTATCACTCCATTGTTTACCAAGTGGAGGAATTTGCGCAAGGAAAATTTTTACACGTGTATTTCTTTCACGCAATAAGGACAGTATCACATTCAAATTACCAAACATTTCTTTTGGTGTACGACACTGGAAAACGTCATTCGTTCCCAACTCTATTAAAACAATATCAGGTGTGTATTCATTTATCCATTTATGTAGGTTGCCTCTTGCGCTGTCCCATGATGGCGTCTTTAAAATATCTTCAAATGTCCAGCCGGAGTGGCCTTCGTGGTCCATATCAAAATCAGGAATGGGAATCTTGCCTTTGCTATGCCTACTCCATGAACCAATAAAGTCAAAATCATAATTCGCTTCATGTAGCATTTGCCAAAGATCCCGACGATAGCTGTTAAAAGTATCTACGCCATTCGTAATGGAATTACCGAGACATAAAATGTTTTTTGTTTGCTTATCGTAAACTGTTAGCATGAATTGCTGATGTGCCGTATCAGTTTTTGTACAAGCAATTATGCCTATTGGAAATTGCCCCGATTTTATGGCTCTTCCTGAAATGGAATAATCATCAGATTTGTATTGAAGCCATCCCGGTAATTTTTTTACAGAATATGAAATGGCATTTCCATTGGAATCTGATGCAGCAAAGCGGTAATAATAATTTGAATTAACAGCAGCCCGGGTAATTTCTTTTGAAGTAAAAAAAACTTTTGAAGATTGCGATTGAACCGCATTGATCATTATTACGTTTAGAAAAAGTGCTTGAATGATTTTTTTTATTAGCATAGCATAAAGAAAAAAAAACGGGCAGTAACAAATAATTCTTTACTACCCTCTTATCAACAGTAATAACCCCCTGAGAAAAAATTTCAATAGCCTGGATTCTGTTTTATTTTAGAATTCAAATCAATTTCATTTTGTGGAATAGGAAAATATTCATTTTTGCCTGCGGTGAAACTTACACCAGTAAGGTCAGCAGGCAACCTATCTTTTTCTTCCTGTAAATATTTATTAATATAATCGGCAGCAATTCCCCAACGCACTAAATCAAAAAAGCGGTGGCCTTCTAATGCCAGTTCTAATCGTCTTTCAAAGCGAACGGCTTTACGGGCTTCGTTTTGGTCGCCCCACGCGGTATTGTAAGTATCCACATAATAATTTGCTGAAGCCGCATAACCGCCGATATCATCATACACTACTTCTACATAACGCCCATCCCTTGCTCGGGCACGCACATAATTTACCAATTCCCTTGCCCTCTCCAAACTGCCCACTTCCACTTCACATTCTGCCGCCCAGAGCAGTACATCTGCAAAGCGGATGATGCTAACATTTACAGCACTGGTGAGCAAATAATACTGCGCATAATTATCACTGTATTTTGCAAAATCCCCATTGGCATACCTGAAATTGTTTTTTACAGGAATATAAGGACCACCAAAAGTGCGGTCGGTTATCCAGCCATAATCAGGGTCGCTTCCGGGATTGCTTCCATAGCCGCTGTAATAAGATGGCGTTGTCCAGTCGAGGTAAGGAACGCCGCGTCTGCCCACCGTCCAGTCAAGCCTTGGGTCCACGGTCTCCTGGTAAGTATTGTAATAATCATATCCTTTGTAGTCTTCATCGTTAGTCATATTATCATCGTTAAAATTATCCGGCATAGGTAACCCGCTTGCATCAGTTTTAAATGCATTTACCAAATTAAATGATGGCTGTTTCCAGCTTACATAAAAACTCGTTAATGGATAGAAAGTAGGCGTATTGCCCGATTCACCGAGGTTGGCATTGCCTGCATTAGAACCATCATTGGCTGAAAATTCAATTTGAAAAATATGCTCGGGGCTGTTTTCTAATTCGGGATTAAAGTTGTCATCAAAATTTGTCATTAACGCGTATGGCTTGCCTTGTGCATTCACGCCATTGCCATTGCCGCCGTAAGCCGCGGGTATAATAGTGTTTAGTAACGCTTTCGCTTCTGCAAATTTTTTCTCAAACATATATGCCTTTGCAAGGTAGCAAGCGGCTGCCCATTTATTAGCCTGGCCTTTATACTTTTGAACTGCAGGCATATTGTCAAATGCAAATTGAAAATCTGCTTCTATATTGGGCCAGATATCTACATCATTTGAAACTTTAAAATCTTTTGTTACTTCATAAAGTGAATCAGTTATTTCATCAATGTACGGTACATTGTTCCACATTTTTTTTGCTTCAAAATGAAAATGGCCTCTCAGGAATCTTGCCTCCGCAATCGCCTTCGTCTTTTCATCGGCCGTCATATCGGAAGCTGCATTCGCGGCACGTATCACTTTATTGCAGCGTGAAACGCCATCATATACTGTACGCCATTTATCAGCAAGATGGGCAGTGGAAGACTGCGCTAAAAAGTGCTCAATGGTTACCGCATCCGAGCCATCATTACTGCCCCCTCTGTATGCATCTCCCGAAGTAATATCACCATATATCCAGTTAGTACCGGAAGTACTCCACCAGCTTGATTTGGCCGTAAGCCCCGTAACATCGTGGTAGGCTGCAACAAGCAATTGCTGTACGCCCGCTTTATTTTTTAATTCTCCTAAAGTAATTCCGGATGTGTTGTCCACATCAAGAAAACTCTTTTTGCATCCTGTACTTATTAAAGCAAAGAGCCCGGATATTATTAATAATTTTTTCATCGTATAAACTTTAATAATTTTATAATCCTACATTGATACCAATAATAATTTTTCTTGAAATGGGATAGTTGCCTCCAAAATCAACGCCGATGTTGGTGGCGCTGCCAGTGCTAATCTCCGGGTCTATACCGGAATATTTTGTGAACGTTGCGAGGTTATATCCCTGCACATAAAACCTTATTTTACTGAAAGCTTTGTTGGCGGGAATTGTATAACCGATTTGCAAATTTTTTAATCGCAGGTAGGAACCATCTTCTACAAAAAAGCTGGAAGGCTTTATGTCGTCGGAAGTTGTGTTGTTCCATATTGGTAATTCGGCGCCGGTGTTGGTTGGGCTCCATGTGTCATCAGCTCCTGAGCCCTGTGCGCCAGGAAATATTGTATAGGCACGCCAGTAATTAAATATTTTATTTCCATAAACTCCCTGGAAGAAAATACTCAGGTCCAGGTTTTTATAATACAAATTTAAATTGAAGCCATAACTGAATTTAGGATGCGGGTTCCCGATAAAGGTGCGGTCATCATCATTTATTTTACCATCATTATTGATGTCCTTAAATTTAAAATGCCCTGCTGCTGTTGCGGCGGTGAGGCCATTGTGCGTCACTCCATATTTTGTATAATCATCGGCAGACTGAAATATACCTTCCTGCACAAATCCGAAAAAGCTGGAAACAGGCATGCCTACCTGGCTTCGTGTAAGAGAAAAATGTGTGGGTGCATAAGAGTTGCCATCGAGGTGTGCCGTGCTGTCCCTGCTTATGTAGTCAACATTGTTGCGGTAGGTGGCGATATTAAAATTAGCTTCGTAAGAAAACTCTCCTATTTTATTATTGTACCCTAATTCCAACTCAATCCCTTTATTGGAAAATTGCATAATATTTTCAAAAGGCGCAAGGGCGTCGCCTCTTAAACCTGTTATTGGCGGCACGGCGAGAAGGTCTTTGGTCTTTCTATCAAACCAACTGAAAGAAACATTGAAACGATTATCGAACAGCGTTGCATCAAATCCTAAATTGGTTGTTTTATTTGTTTCCCAATGGATGTAAGGATTTCCCAGTTGAAATAAACCTGCGCCTATAAACGCAGAATTATTAGTTCCGTTTAAATCATAACTGCTGTAATTAACATATCCGCTGGTAATATAATTATCCTGGTACAAGCCAGAAGGAATAGCATTGTTACCATTTTCACCATAAGCTGCCCGTAATTTAAAATCATTAACCCAACTTATATTTTGCATAAACTTTTCCTTCGAAACCCGCCACCCGCCACTGTATGAAAAAAAGTTTCCGTACCGGTTCAACGGACCAAATTTTGAAGAGCCATCCCTTCGGGCAACAAAACTTAAAAGATATCTATCTGTCAGGGTATAATTAATATTACCAAATACCGATGTGCTTGTTTCGTTATCGCTGCCGCCGCTCACCGTATTATAAGGACCTCCGTTAAGTGTTGGAACACCATTGTTTAAATTGAGATAGCCGGGCGTGGTGTAAGGTAAGTTGGGCGTGGTGCCGCTATTAAATCTTGAAAGATTTTTATCTGACTCGTACGCCGCAAAAGCGCTTATCTTATGCAAAGTTCCAATACGAAAATCGTAGGAAAGTTTATTGGTCCATCTTAAATCGCTGCTGTATCCTCCGCCTTCTGTAAATTGATTATATGGCGCAGAAAAAACATTCTGCGGAAAAGTATCTAAAAAAAAACGATAACTATATGGATAAAACTGTGCGCCCACCCTGCTTTCAAAAATCAATCCTTTTATAGGCTCTATGCCTATAAATGCAGACCCTATCAGCCCGGCATTGTAGCCGCCACTGTTACTTCGCCCGTTCGTTTGCCCAAGCACCGGATTGTTGCCACCGGCGTGTAATGATTTTGTATCTGCAATACCTTTTGGCCCGGAGTAATTTCCCGCGATGTCATATATTGGTATCAACGGGCTTCGCTGGTAAAGGTCAGCTAATGTGCCTTGTGGATTATGATTACTTGTACCGGCACCTTGTGTATAAGAAAACTCAGCATTTTCTCCCACTCTCAACCACGAAGTCGGCTTAAATTCTGTATTCACTCTAATGGAATATCTTCTGAAATATGTTGCCAACAATGTGCCCTGGTTATCTAAATAACCCAAGCCCAAGGAATAATTACTTTTATCAGTGGCACCACTTAAAGTTAACTGGTGATTGTTAGTAAAGCTTTGCCGAATTACAGAGCGAAACCAATCTGTTCCTGATTTATTTGTTTTAAGAATTCTATAATTATTAAGATTATATAAGGAAGTGTTCGCTTCCGGGCTGCCTTCTGCGGCTACGATGGGCACACCCGAATTTCTTTCTATAATATAATCGGGAAGTACAGGTGTGGCGCCATTTCCATAATACTGGTCGGTTAATGGCAGGTTAGAATTTTTTAAATAATTCCAGTAAGCGTCCGCATATTCCTGCGGGCTTAAGCTTTTTGGATAAGTAGTAGGAGTTTCCCAGGAACCGTAAGCGCTATATTCCAGTTTAGGGGCTGCGCCACGTTTACCAGTTTTGGTAGTGATAACTATTACGCCATTGCCCCCCTGGGCGCCGTACAAGGAGGTAGTAGAGGGATCTTTTAAGACGGTGATGGTTTCGATGTCATTTGGATTTATCAGGTTGCTGCCTCCGCGCATTTGAACTCCATCTATTACATAAAGCGGGTCATTGTTACCGTTAGTTCCAAAACCTCGTATGCGAACAACTGCTGTTTCCCCCGGGCCGCCCTGGTCATCAACACTTACCCCAGCAACACGCCCCTGCAATACAGAACCCACATCAGTCACAGGCGTTTTTGCAATTACATCCGACGACACAGTCGACACAGCGCCGGTAACATCTTTTTTAGATTGCTTTGAATAGCCGGTTACAATTACTGCATCCAAACTATTTTCAGCAATGACTAGTGTAATTGAAACAGCCTGATTTGCTGAGACGCTAATCTCCTGCGATTTGAATCCTGTATAACTGATTACAAGTACGGCAGTTGGCGTGCCTATATCCAATTTAAACTTACCATTATTATCGGTAGTTGTAACAATACTTCTATTTGACTTCACCGCTACGGTTGCACCGGCGAGGAAATTTCCATTATTATCAGTTACGGTACCTGTTACAATATTATCATTTATTAATAAAGTGTTTGCTTGCAGATTTTGATTAGATGGGACAATGCTGCTGTCTGTATTTGTTTCGCTGACGTTAGCCTGGGGAAATAATAAAACCTGCCCGTCTACAACTTTATAATCAATAGAAAGCGGACGGATTATTTCATCAATAAATATTCCAAGCGCCTTGTCGGTTACGTTGAAAGAAATTTTACGACGCGCATTGATGGTATTGGGGCTGTAAATAAATTTCACCCCTGTTTGGTTTTGCACTTTGGAAATCACTTTTTTTATTTCCATATTCACAACCGACAAAGAAACTTTTTTATCTAAAATTTCCTGTCCTGACGTTTTTTTAGCATACAGGGAGAAAGTGAAAATGAAGGCAAGTGTTAATTGTACGATGGTTATTTTCATTACTAGCAGTATTGCAGCAACGAATTGCTTTTTTTTCATAATTTTAAAAGGTTTTGTTCGTTTGGTAAAATAATCCGGACAAAATTGTACCTGAATAAGGTTCTGTTATAAAGCTGGCAATGCTTCACGTTGCCGGCTTTTTTTAACCACGTTGTTTTGTCTTTTTTTTATGTCATAGCAAAATGTTTTGGTTATTAAAATTCATTTTTAATTACAGCCCGGTCCTTTAATTAAGATCTTTGTTCCCTTTATTTCATAAGAGGCCTGTATAGCCTGGCAAATAATATTCAGCTTTGTATAAAGGTCTTGCCTGCTTACATCACCAGTGAAGAGGCAGTTGTAGAGATTTTCATTTTCAACTACCATATCAATTTCAAAAGTCTTTTCAAGGGACGCAAGCACTTTCTTAAGAGGGGCTTCTTCAAATACAAAACTTTCAATCGGTATTTTCTCATTTACCGAATCTTTTACAAGAGGTAACGGGTCATCTACCAATGATGGAACGAATACACTTGTCTCCTGGTCATAAATTACTTTTTGGTTGGGTAAAAGAATTACGCCTCCTTTTGCTTTTGCATCGTTATCTTTTTCCGGTGATTTACTTTCGTAAACTTCCACCCTGCCTGACCTTACGGCAACTTCTACCTGTGTGTTTTCCCTGTTTGCTTTAATAGTAAAGCTCGTACCTAGTACACGTGTTATAAGATTCTTACTATATACAAAAAAAGGGCGGTTTGCATTTTTACTTACTTCAAAAAAAGCTGCACCGTCAAGAAAAATTTCTCTTTTGCCGGATAAAAAATGTGACGGATACCGAATAGCGGAGCCTGGTTGCAATGTGATAAAACTTCCATCTTCCATCTTTATTTTTAAAGGCTGCGCCGTCGTATTTGCTCTTTCATCGATGTTTTTTGCAAAAGCTAATGCTGAAAAATTATTTTTCTTTTCAGCGTTTTTAATTAAGAAAAGCGAAAATATAATACCGATAATAACAGCGGCCGCACCAGCCCAATAAATCATTTTCACCTTTGATCTTTTGGGTATCAATAGGGAATTTTGTTTTTCAGAAGAAAGGATTTTATGGAGTATGCCGGCAGACCTTTGAGGCAGAAGGTCAGAGCCTTCCACGTTTTTATTTCTAAGATTCTGTTCAATGTGTTGTAATAATACATCGTCATATACACCTGAGGTTATACAATCAAATAATTCATTTCTTTCATCAGTTGACAAAATATCTGAGGCATATTTCGCAAGAAGTATTGTAAATTTTTCTCTGCTGAGCATTACGTGATTTAATTATCGTCGCCAGGTAAAAGATAAGGGCAATCGTTATTATAAAGACAATCGGGAGCAGGCAGTGGAGTACAATGATTGAAAAAAAACTTTCTGCCAAGGACTGGCCTGACGGCAGACGGGTTACCCAGCTTAGCACAGATTTATCTTTTATCCGGAATTGCGTACCTCGCGACTTCGTTGTTCAGGCTGAAAATAACAGGGGATAATTCCTAAGCAATTACACTTATAACGATGATTAGTTGATTAAATCATCCGCGAAAATCCGTGTAATTTGTAGTCTGAAAAAGCATTATAAAAAGTGTAAAAAGCTCAGCATGCTGATGGAAAAACTGGCGAATAGAAGCCAGTGCTCTTGCCATGTGGGTTTTCACCGTAAGTGGTGAAATAGATAAGTGCTTACTGATGTCCTCGTAGGAAAATTCTTCTTCTTTGCCAAGCCTATATACTTCTTTTTGCTGTTCTGATAAATTACTTATAGCCTGTTGAAGCAGTTGCTGGTATTCTTTATTTACTAATTTTTGATCAGCCGTATTTTCTGAGAAAATATTTTGCTCTATCCATTTTTCTCTTGCCGTCCATTCGTGGGCAATTTTTTTCAGGCAATTGAAAGTGAGGTTTCTTGTCAATGTAAAGAGCCAGCTTTCAAGCGAACGAATTTCGGTCAAGTTTTTTCTTTGATACCATAGTTTAAGAAAAACATCCTGCACTATTTCTTCAGCTACCACAGGGGCTTTCACATACATCATCGCCACTTTGTAAATTTTATTCCTGTACCTGTCGAAAATAAATTGGAAAGCATATTCACTATCCTCTGAAAGGAGAGACAGTAATGTTGATTCCTCATATTTTTTTTCAGCTTGCATTGGCAATCGCATGTTTACAACCGTATTGCTAATTTAAATTGTATTTATGACGATTAAAAATTTTTTTGAAGTTTATTGACTCTTTCCTATTTTCTTCGACTTCTTGCTTCTTACTACCTGATCTTTTCTAACAAACTTGCACAGTTTCTATTCCAAGCAGATCGCCAAGTTTTTTTATTTTAGATGCTATATGCCCTATACCGATGGCACAGTGGTGTGCAGGGCCATAGCTACTCCATGCATTGATAAAATTGCGTGCTCCCATATTGAAACGATAACGGCTGTTTGTATTCCCAATCTCGAGAATGGCCCCTGGAACAGAAGCGCCTTCTGCAACAAGCAATATCAATTTGCCTTTGCCTGTTTCAACAACTGACAGGCAGGTAATTGGGCCATGCTTTACGGCCATTTCAACGGACAGCCCCTTACCTGTTTTACCATGATAGACAGAGAGGGGCTTTACTTTTGTTTTTCCCTCCGCAATTTTTATATGCCCCGGCCCATCATGGCCCATTAAAATTACATCATCATTAAAATCAATGGCGTAATATTCAGTAAAGGAGCCACCTGCACCAAAACTGTCCATGATCTTCATTGCCTGTGCATTCTTAATTTCATATTCACCGGCTACAGGAATTCCGTTTGCGGTAAGAAGGGAATTTCCTAAAATGATGGCATCCATCGTATCCTCATTTTCTTTGTTGCCAGTGCCCTTATAATAATATGCGAGTGACCCGAGCTTGTATTTTTCAACAAGCATATCTAAAGCAACAGATACTTTTGCCGCCTGCTTTAATTCAGCAGGAGCGCAATCATTTTGTATATCAAATATCTCTTGAAAAAATTGCAGCCGGTTTTTTATTTCTTCTTCATGAATGGTTTTGCTAATTGATGATAGCTCATCCACTTCAATCATTTCAAAGTGGCCGCCGAAATATTTTATTTGTAAAGTGAGGTCGGTGTAAATATCCAGCATACCAGAATAGTAATGGCCCATACAACCCATTCTGTTGTAAAACATAACATTTGCTACCCGGGCAGCTTCTGCCCATTCTCTTATTTCATTCCAGCACGGGTCTTCAGAATGCAGCGTTCCTGTCACCTGGTGAAAACAAATACCCGTTCTTTTAAACACGTTTGCAATTTCAGGCACAGGGCATGGCTGGCAGTATGCAAGCCATTCGCCGGTCATTTGCCTGCGATCTTTCATTGCATTGAAAGAAGAATAATCAATGGCGGCTGCGGACACCAAATTTAGAATGATCACGGGCACCTTAGCCCGCTGTACAACCGGTAATACCATTGATGACAAGGCATACGTGGAAACATATAAAAAAATGATATCAACATCCTCCTGCTTAAATAATTTTCCTGCGGCAAATGCCTTGTCGACACTGTCAATCATTCCAGCGTTAATAACATCCGGATGAAACGTTTGTAGTTTTCTATACACGTCTGCGAGATAGCCCTCCAGCCGCTGTTGTAATCCCTCAAACTGCTCCCAATATGCTTGTAAGCCAATCCCGAAACAGCCCAATTTTAAAAGTTGAATTTCTCACAGTTTTTTAAGCATTAAGATGAGAAATAAAAAAAATGTATTCGTCGCAAATAAATTTTCATTTATCAAAAGATAAAAAATCAACCGGGTTTACAGATGCATAATCTTCAATAAACGAAATCACATTATTATACTTTTCAAATTCTTCTTTATCATGCATGGTAGTTAACACCACCGTTTTCATACCTGCATTTTGCGCTGCTTCCACACCTTTTGGGGCATCTTCAAATACAATGCATTTTTCCGGAGGAGCGTGTAACAATTGCGCACATTTTACAAATGTTTCAGGATCAGGTTTGCTGGTGGCAACATTATCGGCACTTACTATTGCGTTGAAAAAATGGCGTATGTGTAAATTATCCAACACAAAATCTATATTAAAAGTAATCGCCGCAGAACCTATACCCATAGGAATTTTTTCCTGTCGTGCTCTCTCTAAGAATTGTTGTAGACCTTTTATAAGTTCAAGTTTGGGCAAATATGCGGCCTGGTATCTTCTTTCTTTTTCAAGAGATAATTCGTTCATTCTTTCCGGCGAAAAATGATTGTCGCCGAAAACACGCACAAGCAATTCATCATTCTTCCCATACATCTGTGCCTTTACTTCATCACGTGTAAGCCCCACTTTTAGATCATCATTCAGTATGCCCGACCAGGCGTCTGCGTGGTATTGCATGTCGTTTATCATTGTTCCGTTGAGGTCGAAGATGAAGGCGGCCTCACCCCCAACCCCCTCTCCGAGGGAGAGGGACCGTGACCTGGGATTCATTATTTTTTGAGATGTTTTATTTGTTTCCAAATCGAGTATTTTAAATGGCCAGCTTTTTAATTTTTGGGGCTGTTTTTCTACCAGGTCAGCTTAATTAAAGTAACTGCGTGAGCTCGCAAAATCAGGTGATAATTTAAAGTTGCATTCGTAATATGTAATGGCTTATCACTTTCATTCTTTTGCAATTGTCCTGAGTTTTGTAATTCATTAAATTGGCTGGCAGAAACCTGTTGTGGCGAGCCCATTTTCTTCCACACGGTGTATGCATTGCTATGATCTTCATCAACCAGGTAGCTATTTAGTATTATATTTTTTGATGGTAGTTTCTGCAGTATTAAACTTATTTCCGCATCAGTTTTTTTTGTCTCATCATCGTGGTAATTCCAAAGCATGATATACATACTGTGTTTATCAACTGTCGCCAATGCATCAACATACGGCTCGTCACGAACACTGCTATCGGTAATAGTTTGAAGGGGAATTTTTTCTGAATTATTTACGGCAAGTATATTTCCTTTCATCATTCCAAACATGCGGAAAACATTTAGCACAGGCTTATCAACTCCGTTCGTAGCAAGATCTCTAAAGCCGCCAAACCAAGGCTGATTTTCGAATTCAAAAGACCAGCTAACCGCCCCTGTAAGATTCACGTTATACTTTTTCTCCAATGCATACAATTGGGCAAAAGATGCGGCAGTGTAACTTGAGTACATGACACCATTTCTATAAGCATTCTGCGGGCTGTAATCAACAGAGCAGGCTGCACACCCTTCGGGGTCAAACTCTCCAATAATTATCGGCAACTTTTTTAATGAAGGAAATGAACTGACAATTTCAAAACCTTTTTCTACGTCCTGTAACTGAACCGCCATATTCATTTGAACATGATTCTTGACTACTGAAGGCGATCCTTTTGCATGAAAAGTTATGTAGTCAAGTGGTGCGCCTTTTTTGCCAGTTGCATAATTTTTTCCATCAACACAATGTTGCAAAAATGCTTTTAGAAAATCTCCGGCCTTATTCCAGCGAGGCCCGGTTGATGTAGGACCACCCACTTTTGCAGCAGGTAATGCTCTCTTAACTGCACCAACTGTATAATCATATAGTTTAATATATTCTTCCAAAGTGCCCTTCCAATAAGAAATATTCGGTTCATTCCATACCTCCCAATACCAGGTTTTTACTTCGGCAACTCCATATCTCGTCATACAATGTTTTACCCATTGATAAATCAACTCACTCCATCTTTTATAATCCTTTGGAGGATAGGCCCAGCCGGTATAAATGGAATCGTAAGGTACACCGGGCTTCCAGTGGTGTCGATATGGTTCAGGCATTGTTGACAGCGCTTCCGGCATAAAACCAATTTCTGCAATTGGCTTCATACCTCGTTTAACTAACGCATCAAAAATAGAATCAACTATCTTCCAATCATAAACAGGATTTCCCTCTGCATCTTCTGTGTAGACATTGGTTGAGCTCCACTTCAGAGCAGCTTTACCATCACCGGACGTTAATAAATTGTGCATGCGAACATATACCGGCGAAGGGCCTATTTTCGCTAATTCCGTCAATAACTTCCTGCCATCTTTCATGGTTGTGAAGTTGGCTTCATCATATCCGAAATACGACCAGATAGGTTTGTAACTGCCGGATATATTACGGGCGTTAATGGTAATTTCTGTTGAAGATGATTGGGCAAAAACAATACAATTAAATGTCAGCAAACAAATAAAGATCATTGTTCTCAAAAGACCAGGATTGATCATTTTGTTGCTGCGCCGGCGAACTGATACTGTAATTGCATCAGTCACTCTAATTAAGTTTTACTTTATAAATAGTAACAGAATGATATTTTTCTCCCGGTTGTAAAATCGTTGAAGGAAAGTTTGGTTTATTAGGAGAGTCAGGAAAATGTTGAGTCTCCAGGCAGAACGCCGCATGCTGTTTAATTTGTTTTCCATCATGGTTTAACAGGCTACCATCAAGAAAATTCCCTGTATAAAACTGCACTCCGGGTTGTGTTGTATAAACATCCATTGTTCTTCCACTTATTGAATCGGAGACCTCCACAATTTTCCCTAAGGATGAATCCGTTTTATTTAAAACGAAATTGTGATCGTAACCTCCTTTTACCTGGTCTATATCTCTTCCGATCTTTTTAGGTGTTGTAAAATCAAAAGGTGTTCCTTTCACCGATTTGATCTCCCCTGTTGGAATCAACGTACTGTCAACAGGCGTGTAATTATCTGCATCAATCATCAAAGTGTGATCAAGAATCGTATTGTCTACGTCGCCTGTTAAATTAAAATAACTGTGGTTGGTTAAATTAACCGGCGTCGCTTTATCAGTTGTTGCATTGTATTCTATCTTAAGGCCATCATCGTTGGTTAAAGTATAATTTACAGTGACATCTAAATTACCGGGATATCCTTCTTCTCCATCCTTGCTTACATAATGTAATGATAGAGATGGAATGCTATCGCTCGCTACAGAAGCATCCCACACGACTTTATCAAAACCTTTCAAGCCCCCATGCAGGTGGTTCTTTCCATCGTTGGTGGCAAGCTGGTAAGTCTTACCATCTAATGTAAATTTTGCATCACCAATCCTGTTTCCATAACGCCCAACCAATGCCCCAAAAAAAGGAGGTTTACGGAGATACGGTGCAAGACTGTCGAAGCCAATGACTATACTGGACTTCTTTCCGTTTTTATCAGGTGTTATGAAAGAAGTGACTATACCACCATAGTTAGTAATGGTAACAGTAGTTCCATTATCATTGGTCAAAGTGAAGAGTTCTACTTTTTTACCATCGAACTCACCCCAATCTTTTTGCGTAATGCCGGATTTGGTCGAATCAATTGTACTACCTTCTGAATTTTTATTTTCTGTGCTATTGTCACATGATGCCAGGGCTAAAGTCACAGCTAATACCGCAGGGAGAATTTTATTTAATTGTTTCATATTATTGTTTTTGTATTTGTATTTGATTATAAGACCTTCGCATCAATACTTCTCCGATCCTTCGATAGGGGAACTGAACTGGTTGGCCTATTTCTTAAAAGTTATCCTAAATGCTGCCGCATCCTCTGAAGGATAATTGGCCGGCGCTTTTATCACTAATGCATCCTTCTTTTGAGACCAATTTAATTTTCCATCGCTTCCAATTAATTGCACATCGGAAATTAAACCATTACTATTTTTCAAAGAAAGCGCATTAATATTTATAGTTTCTTTCGGCCCGGGTAATGCAAGAGTGATCGCATACAATGTATCATTTTTTGTTGTAAAGCGAATGTCTTTTGAAGTATATGGTTTTTGCATTTTAAATTCGCCACTTGCCGATTCTGTTGGTCCTTCGCCATATATTTTCCAGGGCCGCGTGCCATAAATTGCTTCGCCATTCACGTGAAGCCATTTACCCGTGCCGAGCAGTACATTTGTCTCCTCATCAGTAATTGTTCCATCAGGGCGTGGGCCAATGTTCAATAACAAATTGCCATTTTTGCTTACTATATCTATAAGGTTTGTAATTACATATTGCGCACTTTTAAAAGTATTGCCGTTAGCAAATCCCCACGATTTATTACCAATAGCATCATCTGTCTGCCAGGCCAAAGGCCTTATTCCCGAAAGCTTTCCTCTTTCGAGATCTAAAACGGCAGCACTATCGGGATAGGCATCGTGCTTATAATTTATTACAACTTCTTTATTCAATTCCAGAGCCTTGTTGTAATAAAAAGCTGCAAAAGATTTCCTGTAAGGTTCCAGTTCTTTTTGAGCTATCCACCAATCGAACCATACCAGGTCGGGATGGTATTTATCAACCAACTCAACATCGCGAAGTAACCAGTCGTTCATGTATTCAGGCGTCATTGGCTCGCGATCCTCACCCGTTTTTGTACCATCTGTATTTTTAGCGGGTCCATAAAAATCTGCATATGCGGGATCATTTACATCAGAATCAAAATTGCGGCCGCCACCCATGAACCACCAGTGTTCAATACGGTGTGAGGATACACCAAACATCAAACCAGCCTTACGGGTTGCGGCTTCCAACTCTCCTACTACATCACGTTTAGGCCCCATGAGAAAAGCATTCCATCTTGTAAGCGCGGAATTATACATAGCAAATCCATCATGGTGTTCTGCAACCGGAACTACATATTTTGCACCTGCCTTTTTAAATAAATCAACCCATTTTTCTGCATCAAACTTTTCCGCTTTAAACATTGGGATAAAATCCTTGTAACCAAATTTACTTTGCTTACCGTAAGTTTCAACATGATGTTCAAATTCTTTTGAATCTTTTAAATACATATTCCGGGGATACCATTCGTTACCAAATGCAGGCACGGAATAAACGCCCCAATGAATAAAGATTCCAAATTTTGCATCACGAAACCAACCAGGAATTTGGTATTGTTCCAGTGATTGCCACGTGGGTTGGAATTTTGGCTGCTGCGCTGTTGCTCTTAACGAAATAATAAAAGTTGCAGCTATAACAAATAAGACTGTCCGATTTTTTTTCATCACTTTTTTATTAATAATAAGTTTACATCTTAACCTTTATTACCGAAAAAGAATAAGGCATTGAAGTAAAATTTATTTTTTTGTTTTTTACATTGACGGATAATTCTTGTGGGCTTACATTCCCAGGATTGCCGAAAGAATTTTCACTGTTAAGATCGTTGCTGTGTAATGTAGTAACATCTGCCTGCGTGGCCGCTTTCTTTATTCCGTCCAGCATGAATGTATTTGTTTGTTCTTTACCCGATGCATTTACGACCTTAATAATTACCTCCTTTTTGTCTTTATCAATCACTGATGAAACATAGAGACTATCCTGCCCCGTCAATGCTTTTCCATCCCGCAATGCGGTAACTACATTCGTTCCCCTGTTTGTTGAAAATAATTTTTGCACATAATAATCGGTTGTGCCGTAGGATGTAACGTTGTTAACCCAAATAAGATCGGGCGTCCATTGCCATGCTTCATCATGTGCGAAAAGCGGCGCATAAGACGCCATATTTACGACAGCAGCATTTCTCTCAAGGCCCGTCATAAAAGCCGCTTCGGAAATAGCGGTGGCCATGTTATTTTTATTATTGACGCTAACTGTGTGATCACTTTGAGCGGCATATTCTCCGGCAAATATTTTAGAACCATTTCTCGGATAGTCATCATAGCGGGATGCGTTTGCCAAAAACCATTCCGGCCTGCGGTAGTAATGTTCATCAATGAGATCAGTGCCTAATTTTCTTATTTCATCGTTGAGATAATCAAAGCGTTCACCATTAGGGTCGGTGCCGGAACTTGATATTATTTTAAAATCGGGATACTTATCTTTTATTGCTTTAAAAAAAACTTTCAGCCGCTCGACATATTGCGGACCCCAATTTTCATTTCCTATTCCCATCATTTTTAAATTGAAGGGAGCCGGGTGGCCAAGTGACTCACGAACTTTACCCCATGTGGTATTCACGTCGCCATTTGCAAATTCGATAAGATCCAAAGCATCTTGCACGTAAGGATCCAGTTCATTCAATGGAACCGCCTCTGCAGTATTGAACTGACATGCCATCCCGCAATTCAAAATAGGCAGTGGCTCGGCGCCAATGTCTTCTGCCAGTTGAAAATATTCATAGAAGCCAAGGCCGAAAGTTTGAAAATAATCCGGCGCAGGACGATGAGCAAATTCCGTATTCCAACGATTTATTATGAGTTGGCGTTCATCAATAGGGCCTAATGTTTTTTTCCATTGGTAACGGCCTGCGAGGTCACGCCCCTCGACAATACAACCACCGGGAAAACGAATAAAACCCGGTTTCATATCGGCCAATAATTGTATCATATCGCTGCGCATTCCACCGGGTCGGTTCTTCCAGGTATCCGAAGGAAATAAAGAAATCATGTCAAGATCAATTATTCCTTTGCCTTCGAAAGTTATCCTGAAGCGGCCTTTCATCGCTGTATCGCTTGCGGTAAAATTCACAACTTCTTTTTTCCATTCATTTACGCCTCCTGTAGGAGTAAGCGTTGACGTGCCAATTACTTCATCTTTAGAATTTAAAAGTTCAAGAACCAATTTTAATCCTGGCGTTTGTTGGCGGCACAACACCGAGAAATCATATCGCAATCCTTTTTTAATACCCATGCCGCGAAAGCCTTCATTCGCAAGGCTTAGAGAATCTTTTTTATCGTCCTTTGTTAACCTCAAAAATCGAGGATTGCCGGTATTCATATTCTCACGATTCAGCACGAGAACAGCCCCTTCATTGAAATAATTTTTCTTCACAGTCCATCCCATCAAGGGCATAGAAAATTCAAAAGAACGGTTCTTGATCATCTCGGCATAAATGCCGCCATCAGCACCAAAATTTATGTCTTCGAAAAAGATACCCCACATGGTAGGTTGTACATCGGCTATTGGCTTGTTTACTGAAACAACGATGTTCGCCTTTGGTTGAGACATTATATTTTTAGCGCCTAAAATTCCACTAACAATGATGACAGAAGCAAGCAATCGTTTTGTATTCATGTCTGTTGTTTTTTCCACTAAGGCACAAAGAACACGAAGAAAAAATTTTGTGCGCCTTGTGTCTTTGCGGGATATTATTTTCACTTTGTCCCACCAAGACACTAAGATCACGAAGAAAATACTTTGTGAGCTTTGTGTCTTTGCGGGATATTATTTTCACTTTGTCCCACTAAGGCACAAAGAACACGAAGAAAAAATTTTGTGCGCTTTGTGTCTTTGCGGGATATTATTTTAATTCCAGAACCACCACCGAAAATGGCGGCAGCTTTACATTCAATGCATCCCCTTTTAATGAAGCGCCATTAAAAACCTGTGGTATAATTTTATTGGGTTCTTCAAATGTATTGTGATCCTGTAATTTTTTTGAAGTCAATACTCTGCCGCTTACTTTACTAAACTTTTTCCCATCAATTTTTATAGCAACCGTTTCTTCCCTGGCAGGATTGATGTTAGTAAGCGAGACATGAATAAGACCTGTTGAATCTTTCGACGCCGAACCTGAAACTGCCGGTAAATTTTCATTGCCAAAAGTGTAATTATCTGTTTTAATATCGAGCGGCAACAGCATCGCATCCTGGTGTACATTGTACATTTCCATTACATGATAGGTCGGCGTTAAAATTATTTTTTCTTTATTGGTCAAAATAACGGCCTGCAATACATTGATGGTTTGCGCCAGGTTTGCCATGCGAACACGATCGGAGTGATTATTAAAAATATTCAATGTCATGCCTGCAATCATTGCGTCACGCATGGTGTTTTGCTGATAAAGGAAGCCCGGATTAGTGCCAGGTTCTACATCATACCACCCACCCCATTCATCAACCGCCAAAGCAACTTTCTTTTCGGGATCATATTTATCCATAATTGCGGAATGCTTTGTCACCAACTCCTCCATTTCCCAGGCCGACTTTAATGTTTGAAAATATTGCTGTTCGGTAAAGTCTACCGCCGGGCCTTTATGATTCCATTCTATTACTGAATAATGATGAAGACCGGTACCCGCAATCATGCCCCGGGGAATGTCACGCATAAGTACTTCTGTCCAGTGATAGTCTGCACCATTGGCGCCGGAAGCGATACGAAATAAATTATGGCTATTAGTCCAGTCAGTCATGAATGTTGCATACTGCCGGTAAATATTTACATAATATTCAGGCGTCATATTACCACCGCAGCCCCACGCCTCGTTACCGACACCCCAGTACTTTACGTTCCAGGGTTTATCCCGGCCATTGGCTCTCCTCCAGTCCGACATAGGACTCTTACCATCAAAATTTACATATTGCAGCCATTGGGAAAATTCCTGCACAGTACCGCTTCCCACATTGCCGGAAAGGTATGGCTCGGCTCCAAGGCGCTCACACATGTTTAAAAAATTGTGTGTGCCGAAACTGTTATCTTCTGTAACGCCTCCCCACCAGGTATTTACCATTGTTGGTCTTTTATCCTTTGGCCCGACACCATCTTTCCAATGGTAGGTATCGGCAAAGCATCCGCCTGGCCAGCGCAACAAAGGAATCTTCATTTTACGCAGGGCTGCTATCACATCGTTCCTTACACCTTCTGTGTTGGGAATGGTTTTGTTCGTATCACCTACATAAAAACCATCATAAATACAGCGACCAAGGTGCTCTGCAAAATGCCCGTAAATATCTTTATTGATTATTTGTTTGGCAGAATCTGCTTTTAATTCCATTTCTGTTTGCGCATTTGCAACTGAATAAAAGGAAAAAAGAGTAAGTAACAGGAATGTTTTTTTCATAAAAAATATTTATTGCCATTAGGCAGATTTGACAGCAATCGATTATCGATAAAGTAAATGTATTGACACTTATGAACAACTGATTTTATACAAAAGCAATCTTTTTGAAGTTTATAAACCTTTTAAAACCAGCAAACAAATCGTTTCAATCAGGGCCTCGTGCTTACCAGAAATTAAATACAGCTATAAATGTAAATAATATCAATTGTAATTCTGACAATTAATAATTATTTTTTATACACTTCGCTACTTATGAAAGTTCAAACTTTCATTTTTTTATACGTCTCTTATCCGCTGTGACCATAAAATCTCCGCATTCTTATTTAGCCGGTGTAAGAGTATAGGTGTCTCCTTTAGCAGAATTAAAAGAAGTGAGATAGCCATGCGAATCTTTGACAGACTTAGCTTTGACGCCACTAATCGTAATGGGCACTGATGTTCTCAGCTTGCATACACCGCCGGCTAAAGATTTAATAACCGCTTTATCCAAGCGATGATCTTTCCAGTTAATAGCGACTTCAAAATCACCCCTTGCCTTTAGGCCTTTTACTGACCCCTCTTTCCAGGCATCGGGCAATGCAGGCAATAATTGGATTTCACGTAACTGGCTTTGCAGCAGCATTTCTGCTATTCCTGCGGTGCCACCAAAATTTCCATCAATCTGGAACGGAGGATGCGCATCAAAGAAATTTGGGTATGTGCCTCCACCACCCTGGTAATTGGTGCCGGATTCACTTGTTGCGTGAAGCAGGTCTTTCAATAAAACATAAGCATGGTTTCCATCAAGCAACCTTGCCCAAAAATTTATCTTCCAGGCTTTACTCCAGCCGGTTCCCTCATCACCTCTTAACTCTAATGCCTTCTTTGCAGCCTTCGCAAACTCAGGCGTTGTAATGGGTGATATTTCATGGCCCGGATAAAGGCCAAACAAATGCGATACATGCCTGTGGTGAACTTCCACATCCTCAAAATCTTTATACCATTCCTGCAAATTTCCTTTATGCCCTATGTGCAAAGGAAATAATTTAGCTTTCTGTTCATTCAATAGTTTCCTGAAATCAGGATCAACATTTAATACCTCAGATGCATTAATAAGATTGGTAAACAAATCCCAAATGATTGACATATCCATTGTGGTTGCAACAGATACATCGCCATGTTTTCCGTCTCCATATAAAAAAACATTTTCCGGGGAAACAGAAGGGGCGGTAACGAGATAACCATTTTTATCTTCTACCAACCAGTCCATAGTAAAAATGGCTGCGCCTTTCATTAAAGGATACGCGGTATCCCTTAAAAATTTCTTATCCATAGTGAACAGGTAATGCTCCCAAAGGTCCTGGCAAAGCCAGTTTGCGCCCTGGCTCCAGTTGGCCCATTTTGGATCACCGCCACCCCTGTTACCGACCGGATTAGATAAGGCCCATATATCAGAATTGTGATGTGCAACCCATCCATGCATGTTGTAAAATTGCTTTGCAGTAACCGCACCTGTTAAAGAAATATCTTTTATTAAATTGAATAACGGCTCATGCATTTCAGAAAGATTAGTGACCTCCGCCGGCCAGTAATTCATTTGCGTATTGATATTAATAGTATAGTTGGAACTCCATGGCGGCCTTATTTCTTTATTCCAGATTCCCTGGAGATTGGCAGGGACCCCACCAGGCCTTGAGGATGAGATCAGCAAATAACGGCCGTATTGAAAATACATTCTTTCTACCCAGGAATCGTGATCATCTTTTGAATAAGCGAGCAATCTCTGGTCGGACGGTAAATTATTTTTATCGCTTTGAGTTGTGCTATTTAGACTTAATGATACGCGATTGAAATATTTATGATAGTCAGAAATATGGTTTTTAAATAACCCGGTGAATGACTTTTTAACGGCTTTGTCAAGATAGCCGCTGGCAATTTTGTTTTCATCTTTCCCATCTTTATCAGGGCATTTATCAAAGCCGTTGAAACTTGTGGCGGCTGATAAGAACAACAAAACTTCCGTCGCGCCACTAACATGAATACCTGCTGTGTCAATCTTGACATTTCCTCCTTTGCTCATCGCCTTCATTCGCATTTGAAAACGCATACCGTTGCAGCCGGAAGTATCTTCATAAATAACCGGATCTCCATCTCCGGTGTGGTAATTCGGATCAACGTGTGCAGGCGCTTTTCCTTTTAACACCAAGTCATCACCTGCAACCGTATTTACATATCGCAACTGGCTGTTTATGGATGCATCAAAATTTAAAGAGCCGTCTTTACTGGCTTTCAGCCGCACGACAATAACCTGATCCGGCGCAGATATAAAAATCTCTCTTGTGAATTTAATTCCGTTGGCAGTAAAATGTGTGCTAGCAATCGCATCTTCAATATTGAGATCACGATAGTAACCTGTTATTTGTTTTGATTGAAAGTGTTGCCTGATTACTAAATTTCCAAGCGGCATATAGGATTCAGAAAATACGCCCTGCATTTTTTTTGTAAGCTCGTTTGCTTTGGCATAATCTTCCTCTTTGAGAAGTGCCTCTCTTATCAAAGGCAGGTAAGAGGGTGCCTGTGAATTCACATTTGTTTTTACGGGGCCGCCCGACCATAATGAACTTTCATTCAATTGTATCAATTCTTCGTCGACTTTTCCAAAGATCATAGCGCCAAGCCTGCCGTTGCCGAGAGGCAACGCTTCTGTCCAAACTTCCGCAGGTTTATCGTACCACAGCTTTAAATCATTTTGTGCAAATGAGGAAAGCTGAACAGCAAATATTATTACGGCAGTCAATATACAAGATCGCTTCATGGTATTTTTTCTTTACTAAGATCACTCAAACTCCACCATCGCTTTAATAACATTATTCGCGGGGTCAAGCAATGCTTTAAAGGTTTTTTTAAGGTCATCAAATTTTACACGATGGGTAATATATGTCTCCGGATCAACAAGGCCATTTTTAATTGAATTAATTACATGAACAAAATCTTCTCTTGTTGCATTGCGGCTACTCATAAGCGTTGCTTCCCGCTTGTGAAATTCAGGATGGCTAAAACATATTTCTTCTTTTTGTAGCCCTATCAAAATAAACCTTCCGCCATGAGCCAAATATTGCAATGCATTGTTGATAGCTTTCCTGTTACCTGTGGCGTCGATTACAACTGTTGGCATATCACCATTAGTTATTTCAGCTATTTGTTTAAATACATCATCCTGCAATGCACTAATCGTATGGTCAACTTTTAATTTGTTTTTACAAAACTTTAACCGGTTTTCATTAATATCAAGCGCAATAACATTGGCACCCGCAATACGTGCAAACTCCATAGTCCCCAATCCTATCGGACCAGCTCCTATTATTAAAACAAATTCGCCTTTTGAAATGTTAGCACGCCTTATTCCGTGAGCACCTATCGCCAATGGTTCTATCAAGGCCAACTCGTCATAGCCAAGACCTTCGCTTTTAACCAACGAATAAGAAGGAACGGAGATGTATTCAGCCATAGCGCCATCGCTGTGCACGCCAAAAACATTAATTTTTGCGCAGCAGTTAGGCTTATTATTTCTGCATGCAATGCATTCACCGCAATTGAAATATGGAATGACGGTAACTGCCTCTCCCGGCACAAACCCCTCTGCTCCGTCTGCCTCTATAAGATCTGCTGCGAGCTCGTGCCCTAAAATTCTTGGGTAATTAAAAAAAGGCTGTGTCCCTTCGTATGCGTGGAGGTCCGTGCCGCATATCCCAACACGTTTAACTTTTAATACTGCATGACCCGGTTGTAATATGGGTGGTGTAATATTTTTGTATTCTAATAAACCAGGTTTTATGCAGACTAAGGATTTCATAATTTCTCACCCCAACCCCTCTCCATAAATGGACAGGGACATGGAGTATTAAAATGATTTATTTTAAGATCAGGAATCATATTACTACTAATTATGAAAAATCAAATTTAATTATTTGCATCTGTCGATCTTGCCCCTCTCCGCCTCAGCGGAGAGGGGGTTGGGGGTGAGGTCTACGCATTTGCCAACGCCCTATCCAAATGAACATATCCTCCATCGACATGAATTAATTGACCGGTGGTATGACTCGAACATTTTGACAATAAGAATGCTGTCATATTTGCTATTTCTTCTGGCGTTGTCATTCTTTTTTCAAGCGGTATTTTGGAAGTAATTTCTTCCAGTTTCTCTTTCGCATTTGACAACGTTTTTATCCATTTCTCATATTGTGGCGTCCAGCATTCAGCCACCACAATCGCATTTACGCGAATGCTGTATTTTAAAAGTTCCACTGCCCATTCTCTTGTCAGGCCATTACGGCCACCATTAGCCGCAGCGTAAGCTGAAGTATTTCCCTGGCCTGTTTCAGCAGTCTTGGAAGTAATATTTACAATCGAGCCTTTTGTCTTTATCAATGCCGGCAGTGCATGATGTGCCAGTAAATAATAATGCACTAAGTTCTTGTGGAGTGAAGCCATAAATTTATCATAGCTCCCATGCTCGAGTCCAACACCATCATTTACCCCTGCATTGTTAACAAGACCATCAATGCGGCCAAATCTTTCCATCACATCTTGTACAGCTTTGCCGCAGACATCAGGGTCGGATAATTCAGCAACAACCTGGAATGCTTTACGGCCATCGTCTCCAAGAGATTCTACCATTTCTATATTATCTTCTTTGTTTCTGCCGATGATCACCGGGATGGCGCCTTCGCCGGCTAATACTTTTACGATGCCTGCTCCAATGCCTTTGGCGCCGCCGGAAACGATAATCACTTTATCTTTTAATTGAAGATCCATTTTATACTATTTTAGGTTATAGAATTGAATTGCTGTTTTGCCATAGAAATTTTTCTGTTCATTTTTTGAAAAAAAAGAGAAGTAGTCGTCTACTATTTCTTTCATCTTTTTGTAAGATGCGGCAACCAGGCATACAGGCCAATCTGATCCAAACATAATTCTTTTAGTTCCAAATGCATTAACAACTACATCAATATATGGTATAAAATCATCCTTAGTCCAGTTTTTCCAATCGGCCTCCGTTACCATTCCTGATATCTTGCAATACACATTCTCGAAAGCACCCAAAGCAAGTATATCTTTTTTCCAATCATCTATCTTTTTATTTTTTATATCAGGCTTTGCAATATGATCTACTACAAACAATTGGTTGGGGAATTGTTTAACCAGTTCTTTCGCAAAAACTAGCTGGTCAGGATAAATGAGAAGGTCGTAGGTGAAGCCATATTTATGCAATAAGCCAATTCCTCTCGTGAAGGCAGGTTGCAGCATCAGGTCTCTTTGCGGCTCTCCCTGCAGCACATGCCTGAAGCCCTTAAGTTTTTTAAATTGTTTATAATAAATTAATTTTTTTTCTATGTCATCTGCTTGTAAATCTACCCAGCCAACAACTCCTTTTATAAAATCGTTTGCTGCCGCATTGTTAAGTTGAAATTCATTTTCTTCCTCCGACTGATCCGATTGCACAACCACCGAGCCTGTTACCCCGTTTTCTTTCAGCAATGTTTTAAGATCCGATGGTAAAAAATCTTTTTGAATAACCGCCATATCGCTATTGATCCAGCTATCTCTTACCGGATCAAATTTCCAAAAATGCTGATGCGCATCTATGGTGACTTGTAACGGAACCTCTGGACAACTTTGAATTACTCATGAAAGTCTTTTAATGGGTATTAAAAATAAGAATAAGAATTATTGTAACAATTATAAAATATAATTGAATCGTTTTAGTGAAAGTGTAACTTCAGTTAAATGGTCAAATATATACAGGTATTTTTATAGGCATTAGGCATTTCGGAAGGGCGTTTTTATACAAAAATAAAGCGCGCTATTTTTTTTATACTTAAAGAAACTATTCTACGGATTTCTCATTCAAATAGATAGCTAATTATTATTTACATTAGCACCAATTCAAAAATGCCTTTATGAGATTAATGCGGTTTGTAATTTTCAACTTCACCCTGCTATTTTTTTTCTTTCCAGTCAAAACGTTTGCCCAATCCAATGATAGCCTGATAACACAGCTTTCCCGTAAATGGGAAAATGCCAAAGTATATGCATTGAAAATGGCCGAACTGATGCCGGAGGAATATTATGATTTTAAACCTGTTCCTGAAGAAATGAGTTTTAGGGAACAGCTTTTACACATCGCCCAAAATATGCAATGGCTTTCTACCTCTTATCTTTTCCAGGATAAAAATAAAATCGAAAAAGGAGAGAGTGCAAAAGATAAAGCGGCAGTGATAAAAGTATTAAGCGATGCTTACGACATGGGTCTTGCTGCTCATAAAAGTATAAGTACAAAGCAACTTGATGAAATGGTCAACTTCTTTGCTGGCCCAATGACGAGAAGACAAATATTGATTCTTATGCATGATCACCAGTCACATCACCTCGGTCAAATTATTGTGTATTTAAGACTAAAGGGAATTAAGCCTCCGGATTATGTTGGCTGGTAGCGTCCAGTTATCATTTCCAATTCTACAAGTGGTAGTCCCCGCGCTAATATCTTATTTCGATAAACTGCGGATTTGCATTTTTCATAAAACCTTAGCTTTTTATGATCTACTTTTAGATTGTAAAAAGTGATATTTTTTAGCCGGCTTGATACAGGTCGCGATAAAAGCAAAAAATTATAAAATGTGGAAATTATTCGTTGCCGCTTGTACCTTATTAATGTTGTCATGCGCCTCACCAAAAGCGTTAGAATATAAAACTTATCATAACTTTTCTGTTAAGAGCCTTGGATTTAATAACTCTACAATAGCATTAGATCTTGAATACTATAATCCTAATAATTTCGGGCTGCAGTTAAGAAACAGTGATCTCGACATATTCATAGATGGCAACAGGTTTGGACATAGCTCGTCAGATACTCTTATAAAAATTCCCAGAAGAAGTACTTTTATATTGCCCATTAAGTTTGACGTTGATATGCAAAACCTGTTTAAAAACGCAATGAGTACGCTGATGGGAAAAGAAGTGACTGTAAAACTTACAGGCAAGCTGAAAGTTGGAAAGGGAAATGTATTTCTGAGCTTTCCGCTTAATTATGAATCAAAGGAAACTTTTAGTCTTTTTTAACTGCACTAACAGATTATCTAAACTTAGGATTTTTTCTCTTCTACTATATGCTGGCAGGTTTTTGGAAGCCTCTTGTAAGCATCTGGTTCTGCAGTTACATCATCTGCGTCGTAGCCCATATTTGCAAGAGCAGTTTTAATGTTTTCTATATTCGTGCGATCCTTATACCAAACAACCGTAACAGTGTGTCTTTTAAAATCAGCCCTCACTGAAGAAACGCCGTCTTCATGTACAAGCCTATTTTCAATGCGGGTTTTGCACGCTTCGCACTGTACGCCGGGTGTATTAATTACCGCCTTTTGAGTTGATTTTTGACTAAATGCCGAAACCGAAAAAAATAAAAATGAAGAGATGATGAGGAGATAAGCTTTCATAGATGAAGTTTTGACGAATTTAAGAATTTACCTTCCAATTTGCAGGATCTTTTCTCCAGTTTAACAATGTGTTTTGATCGTCCGCGTTGACAATATTTTTTTCAATTGCCTTTGAAATTAAAGATTCGTAATCAGTCAGTGATTTAAAATCTATTCCCGCATTGGCAAAAGCATCTTTAGCCTGGTCAAATCCATAATTGAAAATTGAAACCAATCCTTTTACACGAAGGCCCGCATTTTTTAAAACATCTGCAGCCTGCAGGCTGCTTTTTCCTGTCGAGATAAGATCTTCTACTAAAATCACACTTTGCCCCTCTTCATAAAAACCTTCTAACTGGTTTCCAAGCCCATGCTCCTTAGGCTTAGGCCTTACATATATAAACGGAAGCTTTAACTGGTCAGCAACGATCGCGCCCCATGGAATTCCGGCAGTGGCAACGCCTGCTATTAAATCTATATCACTGTACGATTTAAAAATAACATCACACATTTCCGATTTGATGAAATCGCGGGTGGAAGGGAAGGATAATACTTTTCTATTATCACAATATATCGGACTTTTCCAGCCACTGGCCCATGTAAAAGGATTATTTACACTTAATTTAATTGCATTAATTTGTAAAAGTTTCTCAGCGACAGCATCTTTATTGTTCATGCTGCGAAGATAATAAACACGAATGAGCTGTATAACAATTTACTTTGATGACAAACCTGTTTATCTCTGCGACGCATTAACGCCGGAGATCGATGAGATAAGACATCACCCGGAAGCCGTTTTCATAGATGAACTTTCCACAGCAGCTATAAATTCACTGTTGCACGAAATAAAAAAACCTTCGTTTCATGCCGGCATCATGTTGCACGAAGATTTCAATAAATTAAAAAAAAGTTTCTTCAAACATTTTAAGCAAGTTCAAACCGGCGGAGGTGTTGTAAAAAATAATTCAGGTGAAATACTTCTTATTTTCAGAAGAGGAAAATGGGACCTGCCAAAAGGAAAACTTGACGAAGGCGAAACGCTTGAAGAATGCGCCATAAGAGAAGTGCAGGAGGAAACAGGCATTCAAAAATTAAAAATTGTTTCGCCGCTTAATATTACTTATCACACTTACGTTGAATTTGGAAAACATATTCTTAAAGAATCGCACTGGTATTTAATGAATGCGCTCAACCACGAAGAACTTGTTCCGCAGGTTGAAGAAGACATTACCGAAATATTGTGGGCAAAAAAAGAGGAATTAAAAAAATACCTTACTAATACATTTCCGACGATCAAAGCTGTTTTGGAAAAAGCAGAATTGATATAATTACGAATCGACCGCTTCGTCCGCGTTCTTTTTTATCGGAATTATTGCCACGGTTAACCTGCACGCACAAGTAAGCTTTTGAAGATCATCATGCAATTTTATATCCCACACGTGAGTTGATTTTCCTAAATGCAAAGGAATACAAGTTGCAGTAACAAGGCCGCTTCTGGCACTCCTTATATGATTTGCGTTGATTTCTAATCCTACACAATAAAACTTATTCGTATCGATAACCAATGCGGAGCCGAGGCTTCCAATAGTTTCTGCAAGAACACAGGATGCTCCTCCATGAAGCATTCCATAAGGTTGCCGCGTGCGTTCATCAACAGGGATCGACATTTTTATAAAATTGTCTCCAATATCAACCCATTTTATACGCAGGAATTCCGCCATGGTTTCTCTTCCAAAATCTTTCACATCTGCGAGCGACAGGGATTTGTTAAACCAGATTGACATTATTTTTGATAGATTTTCTTACTACGTCCGGAAGGAATTGTGCTACATCACCACCGTTGCGAATTACATCGCGAATTAATGTGCTGGCCACTGATGTATATTTAGGAAGGCAGGTTAAAAATATCGTTTCAACATTCTCTGCCAGGCTCCTGTTCATATCTGCGATAGCTTTCTCGTATTCAAAATCGTTTACATAGCGTATGCCCCTCAGAATAAAATTTGCTCCAACCATTTTACAGCAATTCACCGTTAATCCATCGTAAGCGAGCACCTGTATTTTAGGTTCGTCTGCATAAATTTTTTGCAGCCATTCTATTCTTTGTTCTTCTGAAAACATGGGGACCTTGTTGCTGTTTCGTCCTATGCCAATAACCAGTTTATCGAACAGAGGCAAAGCCCTGTCAATAATATCAGTATGCCCGAGTGTAACGGGGTCAAATGTTCCCGGGAATAAACAATTTCTTACCATACCTATTTTTTGGAAGAATAAATCTAATTGAAATTTTGTTTATTGCTCAGTAAATATAACACAGCCATTCTTACTGCGACACCATTTTCAACCTGCTGCAAAATAATCGATTGCTTTGAATCGGCAACATCGCTATCAATTTCGACTCCCCGGTTTATGGGGCCGGGATGCAGTATTACAATTTCTTTATCCAGGCTGTTTAAAAGTTTTTTACTCACTCCATAAGCAAGATTGTATTCCCGCAGAGACGAGAATAGTACCTGGTTTTGCCGCTCGAGTTGTATGCGTAAAACGTTGGCGACATCGCACCATTGAAGAGCTTTTTTAAGATTATATTCAACCTGGATATCGAATGCTGCTTTTATATATTTTGGAATAAGCGTCGGCGGCCCAGCCACCATTACTTCCGCACCTGCTTTTTTTAACAAGTAAATATTACTTAGCGCAACCCTTGAATGCATAATATCCCCGATCAATACTACCTTTTTTCCTTCAATAGTTCCACATTTTTCCTTTATTGAAAATGCATCCAGTAACGCCTGCGTAGGATGTTCATTAATGCCATCGCCCGCATTAATAATGGCTGCCGGTATATGCCTGGCCAAAAAATGCGGGGCTCCGCTGGCACTATGCCGCATGACAACCATATCAACCTTCATCGACAAAATATTATTCACCGTATCAAGTAAGGTTTCACCTTTTGAAACAGAGGAACCCGATGCAGAAAAATTCAGCGTATCTGCGCTAAGCCGTTTTTCAGCAAGCTCAAATGAAATTCTTGTACGGGTTGAATTTTCGTAAAATAAATTTACGATTGTCGTATCCCGTAAGGAAGGCACCTTTTTTATGGGTCGCTGTAATACCTCTTTAAATTGAATGGCTGTTGAAAGAATAAGATCAATATCTCCGGGTTGTAAATCTTTAATGCCAAGAAGATGTTTGGTAGAAAGTTGCATTAAAGGTCAAAGCTAAGAGAAAAAAAATTAATTGTATATCGAAACTAAAAATATTACCGTGCCATAGATCAATCAATGTGAATTGCAATAGCAAAACATTTTTCCGAACCATCTATTACACGGCAGTCCTGGTCACATGTCAAATGAAAAATAGTATGCCTTTTGTTTTGTTATATCAAACCATAAATACCAATATGTTTCATGAGGTCCAATTTTAAAATAAGGTTTTAAATGTTCAATTCTTGAACTATCCCACCAAGGAAAGTCATGCCAAAGCCCACTTCCATAATTGTCCGGAACCTGTCCTTGTTTTAAATTAAGATTAGAAACAATTTTGTTTATCGTCGTCGTGTCGCAGTTAAATGAAAATTGATAGTCATGATCAATACCCATTTCATCTGCATAGCAATAAATATTTTTTACATCCGCTGTGGGAGCAAACATGAAGAATTCCGTAAACCGCTTCTTATTGAATTTTGTGTCCGGTTCATAGGGATTGTAATGGGCGATTATCTTGTCTTCAAGGTTGGCTTTCTTTTCGTTCATGCTCTGTTTAGACTGTTCATAAACTTCATGACCTTTTCTCTTAATTCTATTACAAGAGAAAAAAGTTACAAGCAATATGCTTATCAGAATGTAGTTTGTAAATCGCAATGTGTGTTTAAAATTCCGGGCCACTCCTAATTATTCAATATAAAATAACTTCTTCTTTATCCCATTCTACTTTTACCTTTTGTGAAATGATGGAATCAATTGATTTACCACAATAGTCCGGTTGAATAGGTAGTTGCCGGCTAAACCTACGGTTGATAAGTACACATAGTTCAACTTTTTTTGGGCGGCCAAACGCAAGCAACGCATCCAAAGCAGCCCGTATCGTCCTTCCGGTGTATAGCACATCGTCAATTAATATCACATTTTTATCCTCAATAGAAAATGTAATATCCGTCTGGTTAGGCTGATGAAGTTCTTTCCGTATATCATCCCTGTAAAAAGTAATGTCAAGCTTGCCGTAATTGATTTTGGGATGCGGATTTATTTTTTGAAGCTGTTCAAAAATTTTGTCTCCAAGATAAATACCACGAGGTTGAATTCCGATCAGTACAACAGAATCAAGCTCAGCAAAATTCTCAATTAGCTGGTACGCTAATCGCTCGATAGTAATTTGCAGTTGGTATTTATTAAGAATAGTTTTCATCGAAGTCTTTGTTTCATTCTTCATTCATAAACGGATACCGATAATTTGTGGCGGGATTAAAAGTTTCCTTTATTGTTCTCGCACTTAACCATCGATAGAGATTTAAAATACTCCCTGCCTTATCATTAGTGCCACTTCCCCTTGCCCCGCCGAAAGGTTGCTGCCCAACCACTGCACCGGTTGGCTTATCATTAATGTAAAAATTACCCGCGCTATTGGCCAGTTTCTTTGTTGCAAGTTCTACAGCGTATCTATCCTGGGCAATCACCGATCCGGTAAGTGCATAAGGTGAAGTTGTATCTACCAATTTAATTGCTTCATCAAATTTATTTTCATCGTACACATATATAGTAAGCACCGGGCCAAAAAGCTCTTCGCACATAGTAACATAACGGGGATCCGTAACTTCGATAACGGTAGGCTCAATAAAATAACCTGTTGTTTTATCACACTTCCCTCCTACTAATATTTTTGCGTCTTTATCTTTTTTCACCTGTTTGATATAGGCGTCGAGCTTATCAAAGCTCTTTTCATCAATAACGGCATTTATGAAGCAAGAGAAATCTTCAACACTTCCCATTTTCATGGTTTTGACTTCTGCCACTAACTTCTTCTTTATTTGCTGTGCAAGGTTTGAGGGAATATATGCTCTTGACGCTGCGGAACATTTCTGTCCCTGGTATTCGAAGGCTCCCCTGCAAAGCGCAGTAACCACTACGTCAACATCAGCACTTTTATGAACCAGAACGAAATCTTTGCCCCCGGTTTCCCCTACAATTCTTGGATATGATTTATAAATCTTTGTATTTTCTCCAATGATTTGCCACATTGAATTAAATACACCTGTACTACCTGTAAAATGAATGCCAGCAAAGTCAGGGTGATTAAAACATACCTCCCCTAAAACAGGGCCATCAACAAATATTAAATTAATAACTCCATCCGGTAATCCTGCTTCTTTAAGTATTCGCATAAACATCTGTGCACTGTAAACCTGCGTATGGGCACATTTCCATACAACCACATTTCCGCACATCGCCGCGGAAGTAGGAAGATTCCCTCCGATTGCAGTAAAGTTAAAGGGCGTAATCGCAAGAACAAATCCTTCAAGCGGGCGATATTCCATACGGTTATAAATGCCAGAACCACTTACAGGTTGCTGCCTGTAAATTTCACTCAAAAAATGAACGTTGAACCTGAGAAAGTCGATGAGTTCACAAGCTGCGTCTATTTCTGCCTGGTAGGCATTTTTGCTTTGACCAAGCATTGTGCATGCGAGCATCTGGGGCCTGTATTTTGTGGCTAGCAGTTCGGCGGCTTTGAGAAAAATATTCGCCCTGTTTTCCCAACTTGAATTTGCCCATTTATCTTTTGCTTTTAATGCCGCATTGATCGCCTTCTTTACATGTGTAGCATTCCCAAAATGAAAACTTCCTAATACATGATCTTTTTCATGCGGAGGATTTATAACAATCTTTTCACCGGTGCGTACTTCTTCCGCGCCAATGTACATAGGTATATCAGCCTTTTTACTTTTTGCTTCCGCCAGCGCCTTTTTCAAGAGCTCCCGTTCGTTACTTCCGGGTGCAAAATCAAGCACTGGTTCATTGCCCGGCATCGGGTAATAAAAACTTCCTGTATTCATAAATTATAATTTAATCACAGGTTTTCAAAGCATCTGTGAGATTAAAAAAAATCGCAGTAATATGGCAAGAATATGCTGAAATTATTTTTTCAGATACATTACTTCTTTCACAAGGTTCACAGTACGGGGTACATCAGGTAAATACATGGCAACGAGGTTAGGCGCATAATGCATAGGGGCATCCACCGATGTAATTCTTCTTATAGGTGCATCCAGGTAATCAAATCCTTCCTTTTGGATGCGATATGAAATTTCTGATGATACAGAGGCAAATGGCCATTGTTCTTCCACAATTACAAGCCTGTTTGTTTTCTTAACGGATTCAAGAATCGTATACCAATCCATGGGGCGTATAGTTCTCAGATCAATTACTTCTGCGCTTATATTTTCTTTCGCAAGTTCCTCGGCTGCACCCAAGGCAACTTTCATCATCTTGTTAAATGAAACAATGGTAACATCTTTCCCTTCCCTCACTACTTTAGCTTTCCCAATTGGAATTAAATATTCTTCCTCAGGCACTTCTCCTTTTTCACCGTACATCACTTCGCTTTCCATAAAGATCACCGGATCATTATCTCGGATAGCGCTTTTTAATAATCCTTTTCCATCGTAAGGATTACTCACGGAAATCACTTTTAACCCGGGAATATTTGCATACATAGATTCGTAGGCAGTTGAATGTTGTGCACCCAATTGTCCGGCACTTCCATTAGGCCCGCGAAAAACAATGGGACAACCAACCTGTCCCCCACTCATAGCAAGCATTTTTGATGCAGTGTTTAATATTTGATCAAGAGCAAGGTTTGCAAAATTCCAAGTCATATATTCCACTATCGGGCGCAACCCGTTTTGTGCTGCCCCTACGGCTATGCCTGTAAACCCAAGTTCTGCTATTGGGGTGTCAATCACTCTCCTATCACCAAATTCTTCCAGCATGCCCTGGCTTACTTTATACGCTCCGTTATACTCTGCCACTTCTTCTCCCATTAAAAATACCGATTCATCACGTCTCATTTCTTCAACCATTGCTTCACGTAGTGCTTCTCTAAATGCAATTTCTCTCATGTATAAAATTTGAGTGGCAAAAATATTGGTTACGGGGCAAATGAGCAAAACTCATTATACCAATATAGCTTTTTTGGCATGGGTAAAAAGCAACTTATTCTTAAGAAATATTGGCTCAAAAGGTGTCCAAAACTTTTTAAACACTTTAATTCCCGAGAATTCCCGAAAGCTTTTCGTCTAATTTTTTGCCAAAAATATTTTTTGCTATAATCTTTCCGTTCTTATCAAGCAGTACGTTAGAGGGAATCGCCTTAATTCCATACTGGTCAGAAGTTGAATTTTTCCAGCCTTGCAAGTCGGACACCTGGTTCCATTCAAGCTTATCATCGTCAATGGCTTTTTTCCATTTATTCTTATCATCATCATAGGAAACACCCAACACAGTAAAGCCTTTATCTTTATACTTATTGTAGGTCGCCACTACATTTGGATTTTCTCTCCTGCAAGGCCCGCACCAACTTGCCCAAAAATCAATCAAAACATATTTGCCGTGCAGAGAACTTAAACTAAGGGATTTACCTTCCGGTGTGCTTTGAATAATTTCAGGAGCACTTTTCCCAAGCGCAACGGCATTATAAGTATCCAAAAGTCTTTTAATTTCCATGCCTTTTTCGGAGCTAATAATTTCCGGGCTTAAAGCATCGTACAGCGGCGCTACATCACTTGCCTCTGCATAATACCCATAGTTCTCAGTTATCGCCATAGCGCCACGCATTGAACCGGGGTTTTGTCTTACAAAAGCCGACACCACTTTTCGCTTTTCAGCTAAAATATCAAAGTCAACCTCGTCAAGGCTATCCATTATTTTTTTGTTCTTTTCTTTATAGGCTTTCTCATACAACTTACTATTCGCTTCCTGCCATTTAGAAATAGATTTCATTCTCTCTTTCAATAAACGGTCGTCGTCATTTATTGGCGAACCTTTTATGGTAAGAAGCTTTAAAGAATCTCCTCTTCCCGAAATTTCAAGTGTAGATGGCTCTACATAAAAAGTAAAGAAATCATCGGTCTTCCGCTTCATCGTAAGCGTGGCAAAGAAGGGAGCAGAAACATTGCCGGCGAATTTAAAATTTCCATCATTGATCGGCGCAGAATCACGAACCGTTTTATCTCCTTCGTAAATATTCAGTACAATGGTTCCTTTTTTAATTTTCTCAAGATGGCCATTTATCGTAAAGGCCGAATCCTGTGCCTTTAAGCATTGAGAAAGCAGAACTAATGCAGTAAATAAGTGTATCTGAATTTTCATAATTTTTTTTGAAATATTGAAAGGTAATAATTTTTAAAAACTCCCCCTTTCCATTCATCGATTTATTATTCGGCAGAAACTGGAGTGAAATTGTTGATACATATTCTGACGAAAAAACCCAGCCGTTCCGCTGGGTTTTTCTTCAAAGAAAATTATCAATTAATCTTCAACATTTTTTTTGTTACCACTTCATCACCAATTATAACTTTGTAGTAATAATTACCGGCAGGTAAGTTTCCGGCGTTCCATTTTATTTGATAAGAGCCTGCGGCTTTCATTTCATCTTCCAGCACTGTTATTTGCGATCCATCCACATTGTATATCACAATTTTCACCTGGGCTTTCTCCGCAATGTCATATCGTACTATTGTGCTATTAGAAAATGGATTGGGGACATTTTGATAAACAAAGGCTTTGCTTATTCTAAACTCAAAGTTGATAATTCGTGAATAGGCAAATTTTCCATCAGCATCAATAATTTTAAGGCGATAGTAATTTATCCCTTTTGCAGGCAGGTCGTCGCTAAAGGAATAATCATTTGTACCTGATGGGTTTCCTGATGAACGTACCGATCCGATTTTAATCCAGCTATTTCCGGTCATCCTTTCAATGTCAAAGCTGGTAACATTTGTCTCACTGGCCGTTTGCCACCTTAAATTGACTTTTTCATTTTTTATCTGCCCATCAAAACTCAGCAAATTTAGTGGCAGTGTGCTCAAGTAGGTTGCAACCGCAAAATCCGAAAATTTAGAAAATCCCGTCGCCGTTAAAATGTTACCTGACCCGGGTAGTTGGATACGCAATCCAAAGCCCCGATTGGTCGGAACGCTTTACTATATAAGCCTTGTCAGGAGATACAATGCCTAAACCTGTTATGTCCAAAGAGATATCATAATTCGCCTTCACTGAATCGTTACCTGTATAAGTAATTGTTGAATATTGAGGATATATAAAATTGGGTGAAGATATAGTTCCGTCATTCGATGTGGCTGTTGTATTTGGGTAAAACGCATTAACTGGTGGTAAATTTGAGCTGCCCTGGAATTTGATAATTCCTCCTGCTGCATTTCCTATGGTATTAAATTTCACCTTCGTGTTAAATGGGTCTGTTGCAACTTGTGCGGCAACAGTTATAGTCGTGGTGGTATATAAAGATACATTTTGATTGATGACATTTACGTTATCAATAAAAAGATCATTTCCAACTGCAGAGGTTGCTTTAAATGCAATCAGCACGTTCGACATTGCCGCATAAGCTGAAAGATCCACAGCCTCATGCCTCCAGTTAGTTGCAGAAGCCGGGGTAAACTCAAGCATTGCAGGATCATTACCTATAGTAGACAGCCGTGTAGTATAGGATTTATTATACAATACAGGAGCAACCTGGAAAGTCGCACCTCCATCAGTAGATACCACCACTTCAAGCCTGTCATTTTGATTGCTAAAAGAGCGGTATGCAACATAGAAATCCAGCATTGGTTTAGCATTGGAAGTGAAATCAAACAAAGGCGATTCCAGATAAAGTACTTTTCCAAATGACGTATTAAAAAACCTTGCCCGTGCGGCATTATCATTATTACTTCCTGCGGGATTTGTTGCCTTTATTATGTCCCAATTCGCAGTACCTGCAAGAGTCCAGGCAGAAGGATTAGAAAAATTCTCAAAGAAAGGGAATGCAGTTATGGGTTGCTGCACAGTTAAAGTGTAGGTAACCGTATCATTGGCAGCGTGTACATCTCCGGGTAATGCAGAGAAAACCTTTAGGATGTACGTTCCTGCGGCAGGTGGATTGTAGGTGAAAGAAACGTTTGTTGTGGCGCCCGGCGCAATACTTGCGGCGGTACTCGCACCCGTCAATACGGCTCCGTTATTAACGGTATATTTTACAGGTAACCCGGCAGCAAGAGTGTTGGAACCGGCATTGCGAACCGTATCGACAATGGTTACATTGGTGCCCGGAGTAATTATTCCCCACGGACTTACTTTGATTCCTTTGCTTGCAGCATCGTTCGTTAACAGCGACCCGGCAGAAACATCATCAAGGTAAACACCGCTCCCCATATTATCAGTATGCTTAAATGCAATGTATATATTTTGTCCCGCAAAGGCACTTAAGGAATAGCTGAACTGAACCCATCCTCCACTCAGAAGTGTTGATATGTCGATATTTCCTATGCTATTCGTAAAACTTGCGTTCTGGTTATTTGTAGTGGAAACTAATATCTCCAGGTTATCCGGTGGATACGACTGGGTAAATTGGTTTTTAAGCCAAAAAGTTACATTGTCGCCGCTTTGAACTGAAAAAATCTGGGGCGTTTTTAACCAATCCTCCCCGGGACCAGTCGCTTCATAATTTATAAATGCAGAAGTGCTGCCACTATGAGCTTCATCTGTGGAGCTTACCCACCCTATTGGGCCTTGCACATCCGTTATTGTCCATCCGGGTGGAGGAAAAGTATTTCCTTCAAAACCTTCATTTAATTGTTGGGCATTGATAGTTTGAAAACATAAAATACCAACAATACAAAAAAATACGAGTTGATTTTTTTTCATGAAAAAAATTTAGTGTTCACAAGGTGAATTACGTTTATTTACCTATAAAAGTTTGATTTTTTTCCAGGATAGAAAAAAGGCTGGACTATAATAATTTTTCAAAAGTAAGCCGGAAAGAATTCGTAAAGATAAAAACAAAATTTAAATGTGAAACTATTATAGGCAGGAAATTAAAAATATCAAAAGAACAATCACAAAATCTCTATCACCATAGAACTTGCCCCGCCACCACCGTTACATATTGCTGCAGCTCCTATCTTGCCATTATTTTGTTTGAGTACGTTTATAAGGGTAACCAGAATCCTTGCGCCGCTGGCCCCCAAAGGATGTCCCAGGGCAACGGCGCCTCCATTTACATTGACCTTTGCGGGAGAGAGTTCCATTTTTCGGCTATTTACAATACCCACCACACTAAACGCTTCATTGAGTTCATAAAAATCAATTTGATCCATTTTCAATCCTGCTTTTTTTACCGCGAGTGGCAATGCCAACGATGGTGTGGTAGTAAACCATTCCGGCGCCTGCTCCGCGTCTGCGTAACTAATTATTTTTGCGATCGGTTTTACTTTCAACTCTTCAGCTTTTTCTTTACTCATTAAAACTACGGCGGCTGCACCATCATTTATTGTGCTGGCGTTCGCAGCCGTCACGCTTCCCCCCTTTTCAAATGGAGAATTCAATTGGGAAATCTTATCAAAATTTACATTGAACGGCTCTTCATCCCGAAGCATTAATATGGACTCTCCCTTTCTTTGCGGTATCTCTACTCCCACAATTTCAGCAGTAAATTTTCCCTCATTCACAGCGGCCTGGCTGCGCTTATAGCTTTCGATGGCAAAGGCATCCTGGTCCTGGCGACTAATATGGCATTCCTTTGCACATAGTTCCGCGGCGTTGCCCATTGCATAATCTTTATAAACATCGGTCAAGCCATCTTTTGCAAGGCCATCTATCAATTGTGAATTTCCATATTTATTCCCCCAACGTAAAGAAGGAGCATAGAATGGTGCGCTACTCATGTTTTCCATGCCGCCGGCTATTACTACTTCTACATCTCCGAGCAGAATACTTTGTGCTCCATTTATTATTGCTTTCATGCCGCTGGCACAAACTTTGTTCACAGTTGTGCAACACACATTTTCCGGTAGCCCGGCAAACATCGCTGCTTGTCTTGCCGGTGCCTGCCCGAGGTTTGCCTGCAATACACAACCCATATACACTTCCTGAACATCTTCTGCTTTTATTCCTGCCTTCTCTATAGCCCCTTTGATAGCGATCGACCCAAGCTTTGTAGCAGAAATATCTTTGAGCGTACCACCGAAACTGCCTATCGGCGTTCGCACCGCGGATATAATGTAAACTTCTTTTTTGTCCATGATAAAATTTGAATTGCAAAGATAACAAAGAGAAAATCGCTCCCGCGATCATTGTGGCGCGAAAAGTCATAAAATAATTTTTCAATATCATAAAAGCATCGAGAGCATCTAATTTCAGGCCTTTTGTATTTACTATTTTCAGAAAAGAATTAAACCATAACACTCCGATAATGATAAATTATTGAAATGTAATAGCCTGCTTACATTTGATATTTTATATTTTATATTCTGTATTAATTGAAGTTATTTTACATAATTTAAATCGCAAATTAAAAACCATGAAAGTGATTGAAACGAAAAAGTTTATAACAATTATGATAATTACCGTAGTTATACTTTCCCTAATTGGAATCCTTTCTTTACAGTATAGATTGTAGGTTGATAGAAAGGCATCGGCGGCGCCTCGGCTTTCCCGGAGGAATATTTTGCGACCTTGGCAAAGCAAATTCATTCCTTTTAAAGCTTATAATTACTACCGGCAAATAATTTTTGAAATCGCCATTTTAAACAATTAAGAATTAGCATGATAGCACCTGAGACTATACAACAAATTGTAAGCAGGATTGATATCATTGAGATTCTAAGCTCTTTTGTGAAACTAAAAAAAAGGGGACAAAATTATTTAGGATTGTGCCCTTTTCATAATGAGAAAACACCTTCCTTTACAGTATCTCCTTCTAAAGAAATATATAAATGTTTTGGTTGCGGCAGAAGCGGTAATGCGGTAGGTTTCCTTATGGAGCACGAAAAATATAGTTATGTTGAGGCTCTAAAATGGCTTGCAGCTAAGTATAATGTTCAAATAGAAGAAACCGAAACTAGCCCTGAGTTTAAAGAGCAACAACAAATAAGTGACAGCCTTTACATCATAAATAAATTTGCCCAAAAATTTTTTAGCGAAACCCTATTCGAAACTGAAGAAGGAAGAAATATTGGATTGGGATATTTGAAGGAACGGGGATATCGCGAAGAGATTATTAAAAAATTTGAAATAGGATACAATCCCGAAGCCAGGGATACCTTTTCGAAATCTGCAATCACGGCAAAATTCAACGAAGACTTTCTGCAGAAATCAGGACTTGCTGTCTTAAGAGATAATGGGCTGCAGGACAATTACAGGGGGCGCATTATTTTCCCGGTACATAATCATTCAGGAAAAATTGCGGGCTTTGGAGCGAGACTTATTAGAAAAAATGATAAGGCCCCAAAGTATATAAACACGCCTGAAAATGAAATTTATGTAAAAAGTAAAATATTATATGGCTCATGGTTCGCGAGGCAGGCCATTGACAAAGCAGACGAATGTTATTTAGTGGAAGGCTATACCGATGTGATTGCGCTACACCAGGCTGGTATTGAAAATGTAGTTGCAAGTGGCGGTACTTCGCTAACACAAGATCAATTGAGACTGATAAAAAAATACACCAAAAATCTTACGATACTATATGATGGTGACAGCGCAGGTATAAAAGCAGCCTTGCGTGGCCTCGATCTTGCTCTCGAGGAAGGTTTGAACGTAATGTTAGTTTTATTGCCAAACCAGGAAGATCCTGACAGCTTTATTGCCAAAATGGGCGCCGGGCCATTTATTTCATTCATACGTGAAAACAAAAAAGACTTTATAATATTTCAGTTGGAATATTCTTTAAAAGATGCGGGAGATGACACCAACAAAAGATCGCAGGTTGTGAATAAAATAGCTGAGACAATTTCAAAAATCAATAAGGCCGAAGATTTTACAAAGCAGCAGGATTACATTCGCAAAACTGCTGAGGTATTAAAGATTGATGAAACGGGTTTGCACACACTTGTAAATAAGTACATAAGAGAGAAATTCTCAAAAGATGAAAAACGCTTTTTTGCTGACGACAAAAATTCTCAGAATTTCAATACCTCTTCTCCGGAAATAGATGAGAACAACCTTGACGCCCTTGAGTTATTAAGCAAAGATGAAACCAATGAAAGAGCAGTTGTACGGTGCTTGCTTGAATTTGGTCTCAAGGATTGGGAGGCTGACAAGACCGTTGCAGATTACCTGCTTTATGAAATGATTGACGAGGAAATGATCAGCAATCCTTCTCTGCAAAAAATTATCGACACTTATAAAATCTGGTATGAAGAAGACCAATCTCCCGGGATAAAGACTTTTCTTTACAGTGACGACCCTGAAATGACCAAAACTGTACTCTCAATCATAGAGTTTCCCTATGACATAAGCCCTGGCTGGATGAAAAATTATGAAATGCCTGTGCCTACCAGGGAGGATAATTATAAAAGGGAAATTATTTCTACTCTAAGCTACCTTGAACTTAACAAGATCAAAAAGCTGATAAGCCAAAATGAAAAGGAACTGGAGCAAGCGACTTCCGCGGAAAGGCAAATTCTTTTAATTCAAACACATAGCCATTTAAAAAACATGGAAATCAAAATAACGAATGAAATGGGTATGGTGATATTAAAATAAAAATGGGATGATGCAATCACTTACATATCATCCCATTTCTATTTTCTACGCAACTATTAAAATCAATAGGCTGCGGTTTCAACGATTTTTCTTCCTGCAGAGGATTTAATCTTCAATGAAGATGAAGCATTTGATACACCCTCGCAACACTCACTTTTAGTGAACCGAAGTGCGCTCCAAACATAATCCAATCCTACTTTTTCACCAGATTCGAAACCTTCTTTTGTGAGATATTCCCATGTGCAATCCCTGTTAAGGTCACTTGTAATTTTAGAAGTGGCTTTAGGAAAAGCAACCCACAATTTACTCTCGGCATGCAAAGCCGGGCAAACCTCGGAAAGAATCTTATGCAATTGTTTTGAGTTTAAAGCAAAAACAAGTGCAAAATCAATCTTCCGGGTTTTTAAAAGTGGAGTAACATTTTTGGAGAATGAAAGCTTTGAAAACTGTTTTTCGATTGTCGAAGGGAGGCCTTGTATTAAGAGATTTTTTTCATCCTCTAATTGCAATTTTTCAAACAAAGTTTGAGACATAAGCGAAGCAATATTTTAAGATTAAAAATACGTCCATAAAGCACCACATACCTTGTAATCATCGGGGCTGGAAACTAAATTATTTAAGAATGTGGCGAAGACAGCCGCAAAATTACGAAAATTATTGCTTAAAACCTATAAAAAACCCCTGTTCATTAAAATAGGGGTCGATTAAAAATACATTTTATAATATTATTTCGAATTTACCGGCTTGTAATATCTAAGTGCCTCGGTCATGTATCCTTGTATCTTTTCAATTCTTTTTGAATCGAGGGGATGGTCGCTTAATATTTCAGGAGTAGACGAAGCACTGTTTAAGGCAGCCATTCTTTCCCAAAAGGGAACTGCTTCTCTCGGATTATATCCCGCCATCGCCGCAAAAATAAGCCCATAATGATCTGCTTCGTACTCCTGATTCCTGGAGTTAGGGAGCAAAACCCCTATCTGCGCTCCAGGAGCATAAATGCTTTTAAATATATTATTTGCCTGCGCATTCCCCGAAGTAAATATATCTCCGGTAAGGCCAATCCCTTGTGCCAGCAAAGCCTGGCTCATTCTCTCCTGCCCATGATGCGCAACAGCATGCGTAATCTCATGGCCCATTACAATTGCAAGTGCAGCTTCGTTCTGTGCAACAGGTAAAAGCCCTGTGTACACTACCACTTTACCACCGGGCATACACCACGCATTTACCTCCTTATTATCTATAAGGTTAAACTCCCAGTTGTAGCCGGCTAATTCACTTGACAAACCTTTATCGCTATAATATTTTGTGATGGCCGCGGCAATCCTGCTGCCGACACGCTTGACCATTTCTGCATCTTTGCTTGCTGAGGTGCTTACGACCTTATTCTGAGAAAGAAAAGATTGGTATTGCGATACAGCTTCCTGCTGGAGAGTAGATTCCGAGACCAATGAAAGTTGATTGCGTCCCGTAATTGCATTTGTTGTGCAGCCGGCTATAAAAAGCCCAAAACTGATAAGAAGTATAGATAGATTTCTCATGTTGAAAATGATTTTGCGTTGCGATAAATATTTATCTGGCAACTTTGATAAACAATAGATGTACCAAGTTTAACCCGACGTGTGTGAAGGAGATGTAAAAATGTAAATAAATGGTTGCAGATTTAAAAACTAAAGCTGTGAAAGTTATGATTTTCTTCTGGATTTTTTTCGGTCCCTGTATTTCAGAATTGGGACACGGCTTTCACTGCCATTGAGAAGGCGGCTAATATTTTTCTGGTGTGTAAGTATCACGAGCGCCGCTACTGCAACTGCAAATACTCTATAAAAAACTTCCTTTTCATTGTATATCCACAGGACGCAGATTGGCAAAGCCACCCCTGCAAGAATAGAACTCAGAGATACATACCTGGTGAGGAATAATACCAGTAAGAAAACACCTACACAACTCACAGCTACAATTGGCTGCATAGCTAGTAACATTCCGAATAGAGTAGCAACACCTTTACCACCCCTGAACTGAGCCCATATCGGGTAAATATGCCCCACTACCGCCGCCAGACCCAGGCCAATCATAAGGTTGGTGCGGTCAAGCTCATTTGTAAGGTAATAAGGAAGAAGATTGTACAAAGCCACTGCCAGAATTCCTTTTAACATATCGCCGGCCATAACTATGGTGCCGAATTTGGAACCCAAAACCCTAAAGGTATTGGTAGCCCCCATATTGCCGCTCCCATACTCACGTATATCAATATCAAAAAAAGACTTGCTAATGATTAATGCAGTTGGTATTGAACCAATAAGATAAGCTGTTACTATTAAAATAAGTTCTTTCATATTTTAACTGTGATATCGGGCAAGTGACAAATATAATATAAAATCCATGCTGCCCATTTATTATTTTCTTAAAAAATTACTCCCTACCCATTAATAATGATATCCAACTATTTCTTTCTATAATATTCTTTTTAAGAAAGCCGGCCTTATTAAATGAACTTAAAATTTCCTTTTCGTCAGAAACTAATAACCCGCTTATTAACAATAAACTTCCACTATGTGATAAAGAGGAAATTTCATCTGCATTTTTCGTAAGCACATTCAAATTAATATTTGCAAGAATTACGTCCTGGCGGCTAATCGTGGAAAAGTCGTCTCTTTTTTCTACTCTTATTTTTTCACAATTATTCTCTTTGATATTGTCCAACGCGTTATTTATACTCCATTCGTCATTATCTATCGCGATCACTTCTTTTGCACCAAGTTTTTCTGCTAAAATCGCCAATACGCCCGTGCCTGTACCAAAATCAATTACCGTTTTTTCTCTAAAATTGATTCCTTCCATTTGCTCAATCATCAAATAAGTAGTAGCATGATGCCCGGTACCAAAACTCATTTTGGGAGTGATAATAATTTCATACTTCACGTTTTGCAGAGGTTCGTGAAATGATGCCCTGATTCCCACAAACTCTTTTATAAAAACCGGTTTAAAACCAGCTTCCCATTCTTCGTTCCAATTCTTATCTTCAATCAGTTCTAATTCATACTCTTCATCTGTCAACAAGATCGCCTTAAACTTTGCTAGATCAAAGTGTTCCTTACCTATATACGCCACCAAGACATTTTTATTTTGCTCAAATGCATAAAAATCTATGTCTGAAAGTTCGGCGATGAGCACATCTAGCCTTTCCTGCGAACACGTTTCGATCTCTATTTTAATGAACTTTTCCATAAAAAAAGCCTGTAGATTTCTACAAGCTTCTTGATAGTTATTTAGATTAAAAATTTAATTTTTATCAGAACGCTGCTGTTGAGCAGAATTGGACTCAGGCTTTGGAATCAACGCTTTACGGCTAAGTTTAAATTTACCTGATTTAGGATCTACACCTACAAGTTTCACTTTCACTTTATCACCCTCATTCAAAACACCGTCCATGCTTTCCAGTCTCTTCCACATGATCTCTGAAATATGCAGCAGACCCTGCTTGCCCGGTAGAAATTCAACAAAAGCCCCAAATTCCTTAATCCCCTTGACCGTTCCTTCATACACATCTCCTACCTCCGGAACAGATACTATGCTTTTGATCCATGCTACTGCCTGGTCGAGACTTTCTTTGTTGGCTGAGAAAATACTTACTTCACCCGTTTTTCCTACCTCTGTTATATTTACGGTAGCCCCGGTAGTTTTTTGTATTTCCTGGATGATTTTTCCTCCCGGTCCTATAACTGCACCTATAAATTCAGAATCTATTATTAATTTTTCCATACGAGGCGCATGCGGCTTCACATCGCTCCTATGTTCAGGAATACATGTGTACATCGCTTCCAAAATATGCAGCCTTCCCCGTTTTGCCTGGTCCAAAGCCTTTCTCATAATATCCATGCTTAGGCCATCTACTTTTATATCCATCTGTACTCCACATATCCCGTCCCTGGTACCTGTAACTTTAAAGTCCATATCACCCAAATGATCTTCGTCGCCCAGTATATCTGAAAGGACGGCGAATTTTCCTTCTTTGGAAATTAAACCCATAGCGATTCCACTTACATGCTTTTTAAATGGAACACCTGCATCCATCAGCGCAAGTGAACCCGCGCAAACGGTAGCCATAGAAGATGAACCATTGCTCTCAAGAATATCACTCACAATCCTTACAGTATAGGGGTAGTCGCTACCGGGCATTATTTCTTTAAGTGATCTCATAGCAAGATTACCATGCCCCACTTCGCGACGGCCTACCCCTCTCATCATTTTTACTTCGCCGGTTGAAAAAGGTGGAAAATTATAATGAAGAATAAATTTAGAATAGTCACTGGTAGCAGCACTTTCTACAAGTAGTTCATCAAGCGGAGTCCCTAATGTAACGGTTGTTAAAGACTGTGTCTCCCCTCTTGTAAAGAGAGCCGAACCATGCGGAGATGGAAGATAATTTACTTCCATTGTTAATGGCCTGATATCTTCAACACCTCTTCCATCGAGACGCTTTTGATCATTTAAAATCATGTCTCTTACTACATTATACTGCAGTTCGCCATAATAATGCTTTATCAAAGGTTTGTCTTCATCCGAAAGATCTTCGCCAAGAAACGCTGTAATTTCATCTGCAAGCTTGCTAAAGGCCTCTGAACGCTCGTTTTTAGCAGAGGCGGAAGATGCGATCGCATACAATTTATCTTTTGCGAAAGTGGTTATCTTTTGATTGATTTCTTCGTTGCGATAAGGCTTTGTAAAATCACGCTTTTCTTTTGCACCACATTTCTCTCTAAGTTCCTGCTGTGCTTTTACTTGTATTTTGATTGCGTTATGTGCCAATTCGATGGCTTTTATCAGATCTTCCTCCTGGCATTCATGTCCTTTCCCCTCAACCATCATTATGTTTCGGTCCGTAGCTGCAATAATAAAATCCATTTCGGCTTCCGCAAGTTGCGACCTGCTTGGATTTACTACCATTTCACCATTCACTTTTCCAATACGAACTTCCGAAATAATTTCCTGTATAGGCACATCAGACACAGCTAATGCCGCAGACGCTGCAAGGCATGCCATCGCATCAGGCATTACTTCCGGGTCACTTGAAATCAACGAGACCAATACCTGAACTTCACATAAATAATCTTCCGGAAATAAAGGACGCAACGCACGATCAATAAGCCTGGAGGTTAATATTTCATAATCATTTAGTCGGGCTTCTCTTTTGAAAAAAGAACCGGGAATACGACCTGCAGAAGCAAATTTTTCCTGGTAATCAACTGTTAGTGGAAAAAAGGATTGGCCTTCACGGGGTTCTTTGTTGGCAACAACAGTTGCAAGAATTACGCAATCGCCCTGGCGCACTGTAACTGCGCCGTCCGCCTGGCGGGCCAATTTACCGGTTTCAATCGTAACGATCCGGCCTTCGCCAATATCAAAAGTTACAGAAATGGGATTTGGAGTCATATTTTATATTCGTATTAGTAGTAAAAAAAGTATTCCCAACCGTAAGAATCAGTTGGGAATAGCTAACAATATCATCTGAATGCAATTATTTACGGAGTCCTAACTTTTCAATTAATGCGCGGTAACCGGTAAGATCGTGTTTGCTAAGATAAGTTAGCAGGCTTTTTCTTTTACCAACCATTTGCATTAATCCGCGTTGCGTACTAAAATCCTTTTTATTTGTTTTAAGGTGTGCAGATATATGATTAATATTCTCTGTAAGTAAAGCCACCTGTGCTTCTATTGAGCCGGTATTTTCGGCTTTGCCACCAAATTCAGCGAATGCTTTCGCTTTTTTTTCAGCTGTTAAATAAGACATTTTCTTGAATAAATTTATAAATTGGCTGCGAAGGTAATAATTAAATTTTAATAATTAGCTCAAGATTGGTACTGTATCTCTAAAAATAAAGTTATTGTACCCTAAAATTTATTTGTAATTTCTAATCTCTGAAAGATTTAAAATTTAATGCATATAAAGCAATAAATACCAGCCCAAAAAAACTTGTGAATGCCGATATTCCTACTGCTATTATATTATTGCCATAAAGGTAAAAGGGAACAATAATGCCTATAACCACCCCGGCAATGTATAAATAGAATCCAATTCTTCGCAACTTCCACATCATGATAGCGCCTACAAGCGTAAAAATAGCAGAAACAATTGCGCCTATAGCATTCTTTTTGATGGTAGCCTCGGTAAACATTTTGCCAATCGAGGTCATCATTTTTTTTCCAAACATTGATCTCTTCTTGTTACCTATTTCATACACCACCGAATCCTTCTTATTTAAAGAATCTGGTGCTATTTTACTGGCGTAAGAAACCATTTTAGCAGATTCCGCTGCGGTAACATAAGCCCATACATTGGTGAGAATTGCCCAGCTACTTCCGATAAAAGTGAGGATACAGAGAACATTTAAAAGCGTTGGCCTTGAAATCGGCTCCTGCTCGAACTCAGATAAATTTGATTCCATAATATCATATTGTATAACAATATTACACATTTAGAAAACATCAGGAATGGTAATATATAGATGCCGATGGACGGAGAATGAAATTAAAATTATATTTGGAACTTTTATCAAATGACTATCTGCTTAACTGTTACTAATGATCTTAATTACGATCAGAGAATGATTCGTATTTGCTCTTCGCTGGCAGTTGCAGGACATAGGGTTGAACTCGTTGGCAGAAAAATGAAAAACTCTATTCCACTTTCAAAATATCCATTTCAGCAAAAAAGAATAAAATGCTTTTTTGAAAAGGGAAAGTCATTTTACATAGAATATAATATTCGCCTGTTTTTTTATCTCCTATTTAGGAAAGCAGATTGTTTGTGTGCTATTGATCTCGATACCATCTTACCCGTTCTCTTCTGTTCGAAAATCAAACGCATAAAAAGGGTTTACGATGCCCACGAGCTTTTTTGCGAAATGAAAGAAATTATTACCCGTCCGCGGATCTATAATATTTGGAAAAAAATTGAAAAATTTTCTGTTCCGAAATTTCCAAATGGCTACACTGTCAACAGGCCCATTGCCAGGGAATTCAAAAAAATGTATGATCTGGACTACTCCGTTATAAGAAGCATTGCAGTGAAGCAGGATTATCAACCGATAGTAAAGGAAGAAGAATTTATATTATACCAGGGCGCCGTAAACGAAGGAAGAAGTTTCGAAACATTAATACCTGCTATGCAACTTGTAAATGCAACGCTGGTGATTGCCGGCGATGGTAACTTTTACGACCAGGCAAGGAAACTTGTCAAAGAAAATATACTGGATGATAAAATAATTTTCAAAGGGAAAGTAGAACCTGAGATTTTAAGAAATCTTACAAATGAAGCTTCTATTGGAATTACACTATTTGATGATAAAGCGCTTAGTAATTACTATTCATTAGCCAACAGATTTTTTGATTACATCCAGGCGGGCATCCCCCAGTTGTGTGTAAATTATCCCGCTTATGAAGAGATTAATAAAGAGTTTGAAGTTGCCGTTTTAATAGATGATTTATCTTCCGCAAATATTGCAAAGCAACTCAACAAACTACTCGAAGATAAAGACCTTTATGCGCACCTTCAACAAAATTGCCTTAGGGCACGGGAGGTTTACAACTGGCAAAATGAAGAAAAGAAGCTGATAGAATTTTATGACAAAATTTCCCGGTAACTTTTAAAAACGGCTACTTGAAATTGATTGAACCCATTTCCTCATGTAAAAAACTATTTAGCAATCAATAAGAAATCTTTACATATCGTTTGCCATGATGTGCCCTACCCTGCTGACTATGGCGGCGTTTATGATCTCTTGTACAAAATAAGATCTTTATTTGAAAACGGCGTTGTAATCCATTTACACTGTTTTGAATATGGACGAGGAAAACAAACCGAATTAAATAAATATTGCGAGTCTGTTACCTACTATAAAAGAAGCACAGCTTTAAATAGTTTGTCGTTTAGTTTACCATACATTGTAAAATCAAGGGCCAATCGCTCGCTGTTGAATAATCTTTTGAAAGATGACTCACCGATACTGTTGGAAGGCATTCATTGCACTTATTTTTTATTTAAAAAGCAACTAAAGAATAGAAAGATAATGGTACGCTTGCATAATGTGGAATTTGAATATTATGGAGAGCTTGCTAAAACAACAAGAAATATTTTCAAAAAAATATATTTTCTAAGTGAAAGTTTCTTATTAAAAAAATATGAAAAAAATATTTCCAATGAAGCCGCTTTCCTTGCAGTGAGCGAAAAAGACAAAAGCACTTACGCAAAAAAACTACATTCAAAACGTGTTAACTACTTACCAGTTTTTTTGCCCTTCAGTGAAGTAAAATCTGAACCGGGCAATGGAACATTTTGTTTGTATCATGGTAATTTATCGGTTCCTGAAAATGAGAAAGCAGTTTTATGGATTCTGAAAAATATTTTCAGCGCCATCAAAATTCCATTTGTAATAGCAGGTAAGAGTCCATCGAAATTTTTAGAGAGAATAGCTCTTCAAAATAAAAACGTGTGCGTGGTAGCCAACCCATCCCAGGCAGAAATGAACGACCTTATAAAGAAAGCCCATGTTCATATTCTTCCATCTTTCAATAATACAGGCGTTAAAATAAAATTGCTGAATGCACTATTCAATGGGAAATTTGTGCTGCTAAATAATGCTGCCGTAGAAGGATCGGGCTTGCAGCATCTATGCGAAATAGCCGAATCCGGTGATGAATATATCAGGCAGTTATCGCGTTTGTTTTCGAAATCATTTTCAGAAAACGATATAGAACAAAGAAAGAAAATTTTAAACGCCGTATATAATAATGATGCGAATGCCAGGCAACTTATGCAATTGATATGGTAGCATTATCCCATACTTTCCCTCTTTCAGTTTTTATAGTACGTGCAGGAAATTTATTAATCACAGGATAATCATGCGTTGCCATAATAATAGTAGTTCCGTAATCCCTGCTGATGCTAAATAACAATTGCATTATTTCATCTGAAGTTTCGGGGTCAAGATTTCCTGTTGGCTCATCTGCAAGTATAAGCCTGGGAGAATTTAGAAGTGCCCTCGCAATATCCACTCTTTGTTGCTCTCCACCGCTAAGCTCAAAAGGCATCTTAAACCCTTTTGTTTTAAGGCCGACTTTATCAAGAACGTCGGCAATTTTCTCATCCATTAATTTGTAATCTTTCCACCCTGTCGCTTTTAATACAAACTTTAAATTCTCATTTACATTCCGGTCAGTCAGCAATTGAAAATCCTGGAAAACAACACCGAGGTTTCTCCTGAGGTAAGGAATTTTTTTCCAGTCCAAAGATTGAAGGTCGTACCCAACTACGCTTCCTTCCCCCTCTCTGAGCCCCAGGTCGCCATATAATGTTTTGAGAAGACTTGATTTACCAGTACCTGTTTTCCCAACCAGGTAAACAAACTCTCCGCGATTTATGGAAATATTTACCTCCTGCAATATAAGAGAGTCACCCTGGTAAATATTTGCGTTCCGTAATTCTAAAATTTGTTCTGCCATATTATCTGCTTGTACAATTATCAGTCTTATTCAGCTATACTTTTCCTCAATGCCGCAAAGTTAGTTTTATAATTATATTTTCTCTATAAGAAATGATCCACATGTGTTAAAAAATAAATTTTTAATTAAACTAAAAAAATAGTTGTTAAACTAAATAATTAGTTTAAATTTGTTTTCAGGATAAAAATACAAAGTAAAATGAAGACATTAACCAAGGCAGAAGAGCAGATTATGCAAGTGATCTGGAAACTCGATAAAGCCTTTTTGCGGGAGATCATTAACGAGCTTCCCAATCCGAAGCCACACCAAAATACGGTTGCCACGATTGTAAAAATATTAGTTGAAAAAAATTTTGTTGGTGTAAATGTTTTTGGAAGAAGCCATCAGTATTATTCGCTTGTAAATAAAGATGCTTATTCAAAAGGCAGTATGAAGTCGCTGGTGAAAAAATATTTTGAGGGATCATTTACTAATGCGGTCTCCTCGATGGTAAAAGAAAATAACATAAGCATTGAAGATCTTGAAATGCTTCTAAAGCAATTAAAAAAAGAGAAGTAAAATTTGAACCGGCCAGGCGGGAATAGCCAGGCTGATAAAATAAAATTCATTTTATGATCACACTTGCCTGGTATCTTTTAAAAGTAATTATATGTTCCGGTATTTTATGCGGCTACTATTATATAGCGCTTCGCAATAAGATCTTTCACAGGTGGAACCGCTTTTATTTGTTGGCTTCGGTAGTTCTTGCATTCTCAGTTCCTCTCATGAAAATTAATATTTTCCGCAACTCTGACGCTGATAAAGGAACCGTTATAAAAGTGCTGCAAACAATCAATAGTGGCGACGAAATAATAATTGAATATAACCGGCACGGCGGCCTTCAATTTACATCAGAAAATATGGTGAAAGGAACTTACCTGTTAATTACACTTATATTTCTATCTGCTTTTTTTATTTCCCTTTATAAAATAATAAGACTAAAGAAAAAATACCCTGAGACAAAACATGAGGGAATCAATTTCATTACAACCGATGCAAAAGGAACTCCTTTCTCTTTTTTCAATTCCATTTTCTGGAACAACGCAATTGATATCTATTCCAGGCAAGGCCAGCAAATATTCAATCATGAGATTGCTCATGTAAAGGAGAAACATTCTTACGATAAAATATTTATGAATGTCGTGCTCATATTTTTCTGGATAAATCCTTTCTTTTGGCTCATTCAAAAAGAACTCGGTATGATACATGAATTCATTGCAGATAAAGAAGCCCTTGAAGATGATGACATCAGCTCTTTTGCCGAAATGATTCTCCAAACAGTCTATCCCGGAAAGCAATTTTCATTAACCAATAATTTTTTTCACTCACCATTAAAAAGAAGATTAATCATGTTCACAAAAAATAAAAATCCGAAAGTGAATTACCTGAGTCGCTTACTAGTGTTGCCGCTTGCTGCCTTCGTCTTCCTTGCATTTACACTAAAAATGAAAACCAATAGCCCTGTTAATAAATATGAAGGAAAAATAATAAATGTGGTTATTGATGCCGGTCATGGTGGAAACGACAATGGGGCAATAGAAAATAATGTGAAAGAAAAAGACCTGAATATTTCAATTGCAAAATTGATAAAACAACTTAATAAAAATGAAAATATAAACATCATCTTATCAAGGGAAGGGGACGAAACCAAATCGGTGAAGGAAAGGGTGAACTTTGCAGATGAAAAAAAGGCTGACCTGTTTATTTCTATTCATGTTGATGCAGAAGAAAATAAGAACGTTCATAACGGATTGGTCATATTTATACCTAAAGATGATAACTCATATTTGAAAGAAAGCAAATTATTGGGCTCTGCGTTGATAGAATCATTCAAAAATAATTATCCACTCAAGGTAGCTAATGATCTCAAACAGCGTGAACAAAACATTTGGATTTTGAAAGAAAATCAATATCCTGCTGTTTTGCTTGAAACAGGTTTTTTAAGTTCATCCGCTGACCTCGACTATTTAATAAATCCGGCAAACCATAAAATAATTGCACAAAATATTTTAAATGGAATAGAAAAATATGCGGAAGAAAATGTTTCGACTCAAACTGAAATAAAATCTTCTAAAGATGATACCAATCCAGCATCTTCGGGATTGAAAATCCTCGCCCGGCTTGCAGGCAATGCCACCATTTACGATTCAATTAGCAAAGTAACCGGGCAAGCTGATACCATTATTATCAACTCAAACGATAAACCGGCTAATTCAAATATAAGCGGAGAAGCACACGGAAGTATAAGTATAGGATTACTTAATACTGCAAGAGATCCTATTTATGTTCTTGATGGGAAAGAGATTACTAAAGCAGAGATGAAATCAATTTCGCCACACTCTATTGAATCAATAAACGTTTTGAAAGGTGAGAGTGCTGTGGCTCTTTACGGAGAAAGGGGTAAAAGCGGAGTTATTCTAATAAATAAGAAAGAGAATAAGGCTCCTGCTGTCAAACCTTTTGCCAACGATAACGTTGCATCAGGTCCCCGGTATGATAACATTTAAAAAGAGTGACGGCACCACGCAAAATCCCATTTATTTCGTTGATGGAAAAGAAACCAATGTAAGTGAAATGAAAAACATTCCCCCTGGCAATATTGAATCCATAAACGTAATCAAAGGCGAGGATGCTTTAAAAAATTATGGAGACAGGGGAAAGGATGGCGTGATAAATATAACCATGAAGCCGGAAGAAAAAGTGCAAACTGACACCATTCCGGAAAAACTTTTTACCAAAGTTGAATATGAAGCCGAATTTCCAGGAGGTCATAAAGCATGGATAAAATATATGGTGAGTAAAGTTCAGGCAAACAAGGACTCACTTAAGAATGAGGATTTCGGCACCTGCGTTGTAAAGTTTATAGTAAACAAAGACGGAAGTATAAGCAATGTAGAAGCAACAACTATGCAGGAAAGCCAGTTAGCAAAAATTGCTGTTGACGCTTTACGTACCGGGCCAAAATGGATACCGGCAAAAGAAAACGGGAATTTCGTTGCTTCGTACAGAATGCAACCGGTAACTCTTACAGACCCAAAATAAATTTTTCTATTTGGTGCTTTACGTTTCTTCCTTAATACCTTTCTATATCAACCACCAGTTCACTGGAAATGCTGTTTGACATAGTATTTAAAAAGCTTCATATAATTTTTAATAAGATGTTTCCAATAAAACGGTGCAACCTACCTTTCACTTTATAAATAAAGAAATCATTTGCATTTTTTACAATACTGCATTCGTTTCAGTTGCCGTTTTCGCATTGGTTTCTACTATTCCTCTTTGCCCCGGCAATTGTTCATGACGTTGCAAACGGAAGTAAAAAATCGCAAGCACTAACGAAACACCTGCAACGGCATACCAAAGAAATTTATAACCAAAATGTTCTGCGACAAGTGATCCTGCATACGGTCCAATTGTTTGTGCTCCCGCCCACGCAACTGTGAATAGTGCCGCATATTGTCCGCGATTATTTTTCAATGTTCTGCTAATCCACCACGCATTCATAAATGGCATCGCAAGAATTTCCCCAAAGGTTAAAAATACCATTGAAGTCAAAGCGATTAGTGCCGCATTATATTGGGGGATATTCAATATTAAAAAGGAAATAGCCACAAGTATAACGCCACTTGATATATAGTGCAACGATGGCCTCCTGCCTTCCAACATAAAGATGGTAATCATTTCAAAAGCTGCTATTATCAATCCATTCAACGCCATCACCATTCCAATAAAGAACACGCTCAAGTGCAGTTTCTCCTTAAAAAAAACAGGTATGGTAGTAAACAATTGAAAAAAACAAAGGGCAAATACAAAAATTAAAAAAATAAAAATTATGTAAACCCGGTCTTTGTACACTGAATTTTTAACTTCAGTATTCTGTTCTTTAATTCTTTTTTCCGTCTCTATATTCCGGCCAGGCGAGAGCGTTATGTATAATAAAAGAGCCGCCACCAGATTAGTAATCCCATCAACCCAAAATAAAAGGCTGTAATCAAAGCTTGCTAAAATGCCGCCCAATGCACCACCCACCGCCCATCCGAGATTTATCGCCAGCCTGTTTAGAGAGTAAGATCTTGTGCGGTTTTGTTCTTTGCTGTAATGTGCAATTGCCACGGTATTCGCCGGCCTGAAAGATTCATTCATGATGGCGAGTACAAAAGTGCTAATACAAATAGATACATAAGAATGCATAAGGCCCAATACAATAAACATCGCTCCTCCGCCTATCAATGCCGTTACCTGAACATAATAATATCCTTTTGAGTCCACGAGTTTACCACCAATCAGTGCCCCGGTAACAGCACCCAGCCCAAACAAACTCATTACCAAACCCGCCTTCCCAATTGAGACTCCATAGTGCTGTGTGAGATACATCGTCATAAACGGCACCACCATCGTACCGCTGCGGTTTACCAGCATCACAAGCGATAGCCACCACGTGCCACGTGAGAGCCCGCCATAGGCTTTTTTGTATAAAGAAATTGTGTTACTGATCATTCAGCAACAAATATAATCCTGAAATTGGAGCTGCAAATTGGAAATGGCGGGTTGCAAAAAAATAGGGAAAACTACATTAGCGAATTTCATTGAGCATTGCGGGAACTAACAGCTCACACCATCTTTTGTATTGAAGCCCCGAAGGATGTAACCCGTCACCGGCTATTAGTGAAGGATCATTTTTAGCCTCCCTGGAAATTCCCGTCACGTCGATATAACGGGCACCTGCATTAAGTGAAATGGATTTATTAGCAGCATTAAAGGCGTTAATTTCTGTAGCAATTTTTGCAGTGTTTGAGCCATGGGCGAAAGGCGTTACACTATAATCAGGAATGGACAAAACAAAAACATGACTCGTAATATCGCCTGCATAAGAGATGGCCATAGCGAGCAGTTTAGCAAAATCGCTTTTATATTCTTCGAGCGACCCGCCCTGGTATTGATTGTTCACACCAATTAAAAGAGTGACAAATGTGTACGTTTTTTTTTGAGGAGGAGACGAACGTAAAGAGCTCAAAAGATTAAGCGTGGTCCAGCCATTTACCGCAATAATTTCAGGGTCGATTGCGTCAATATTTTGCTGTCGCAGGAGTTGAGTTGCCTGCACAGGAAATCTTTCAGCTTGAGAAACAGATGAGCCAATAGTATAAGAGTCGCCGAGTGCAAGATATGTTCTTTGAACCGTGTCGGTTATTTGCATAGTGTCGGTCATTGTGGTGGGGACTTGGAACTGGTCCTGCTTCTTTTTCGCACACGATATTACCGATAAAAAAATTATTGAAAGACTGAGAAACTTTTTCATTGAAATCACTGTTTGTAAAATAGTACGTACGAAAAAAGTCTTTATAAAGATGGTGAGGAAATAAAACAAAAGAACTTGCTAAAATTAAACACATAAAAAAACTTCCCGCCATTAATAAGTCGCGGGAAGTTTATTGCTAATTATTCAGAAAGAATTATTACATATCCTTATACAGAATTTCGTAATACTCATTAGCCATCCTGTTACTATCAAACTGCACTTGAACATCCCGCATACCGTTCTTGACTATCTGACGCCATGTATCATAATCATCATAGTACAGGGGTAATATCTCTTTCTCTAATATTTCATAAAGCTTATTGAGATCATAATTGTCCTGCTCTTCCACATGCATATTCATGTAATCAGCAGGCGGCACTACAAATCCATTGTTACCATTATTAATAAATTCACATATCCATCCATCATTAGTACTTAAGTTTACCGCGCCATTCATTGCGGCACTCATGCCGCTTGTGCCACTCGCCTCTCTTGGAACCCTTGGGTTATTAAGCCACACATCTGCTGCCTGCTTTAAATTCTTGCTGAGTGTAAGTTCATATCCTATGCATACAGCAACATTTTTATATTGTTTACTTAAATGCACCAAATGATTGAAATCACTAATCGCCGGAAAGTCTAACGGGTAAGGCTTACCTGCCCAAATTATCTGGATAGGGTATTTAGGATTATTTAGTAAAGCCTCAAAACGGTTATGGTCCCTGGTTATAAGTTCAGCCCTTTTGTAGCCTGCAAATCTCCTGGCCCATACAATTGTAAGTACTTTTGGATTCATAATTTTGCCCGTCTGATCTGCTACAATTTCCAGCGCACTTTTCTTGATATTTCTTTTTCTTTCGTCAAACCAACCGTCGTTATATTCTTCCTTTGCCCTATACAACTCTTTATCGGCCCAGTATTGCCAATTCTGCGCATTTGTAATTGATTTGATTTCACATATACCCTCATACTTCCCCCACATTTGCCTGCTCACTTCTCCATGGAGTTGAGAAACGCCATTTGCCAAATGTGCAAAGCGCAATGCAGCAAGTGAATGGTTAAAAAGATCATCTGTCATGCCGGTTAATTCCCGCACCTTTGCAAGAGGAATTCCATTAAAATAACTCATCTTTTCACATAGATAGATATCGTGTTTTTCATTGCCAGCTTCCTCAGGCGTATGGGTTGTGAACACGAGTCTCTTCTTCACTTCTTCTTTACTTCCAAATTTATTGTACAAGTAAAAAACAGAACTTACACCATGGGCTTCGTTTAAATGATAGAGGTCGGGATTGAAATTTATTTCATCCATCAACTTCGCGCCGCCCATTCCTAATAAAATAAACTGCGCAATTTTTGTTGCAGCATTTCCATCGTAGAGCCTATTGCAAATAGTACGGGATACAAAATCATTCTCCGGTAAATCTGTAGTAAGAAGAAAGAGAGGAGCAGTATTAAAAGTTTTAGGATTCAAATACAAAGCCCTCACCCAAACCGGATGATCATGAATATTTATTTGAAACAAAATTCCCGTGTCTTCGAGGAAATTATAAATCTTTTCAATCCATACAACTTTCAATGTCTGATCTGCATTACGTGCCTGGTCGTAATAACCCTCTTTCCACAAAATACCAATACCCACCAGGTTTTGTCTTAACTCAAATGCACTTCGTAAGTGCGAACCCGATAGAAAGCCTAACCCTCCGCTATATATCTTTAAAGGCTGATGAATAGCAAACTCCATTGAGAAGTAAGCAACTTTTTTGGAATAGCGATGATCAATTTCATAAGGAACGCTATAGTTTTTAAAACTCATAATGTATACTTGGTGAATTTAATGAGGGCGCAATATAAAAGTAAATTTAGAAAATCAGGCGTTTAAGAGCTTTGAAGTGTCAATATTACACACATTTTATTCCCTTAAATAAGATTTCTGCAGTATGTAATTATTCTACACTTATATCTACATTAGCAAATAACGCTGATCATCGATATTAAATTATCTTACCTCAACTGGTAAATGATACCGATGGTAAATCTTAAAAAAGTAAACGGATTATTAAAGTGGGCAATTGCAGTAGTCAACCAACAAAAAGCAATTTAGTTTTCGACAACTGAGCTTTCTTTTAATTTTTTTATTTCACCTGCAATTTTATCATTCCATTGCTGCTGCTTTGCAGTGTCAATACTGTGCATCGTTTCCCGGTCATACTGTTGTTGTACATCAGAATTTTTTTTATACGCTTTTTCAAATATGGAAGTAAGCAATGAGTTATAATTATCTTTTGTAAACCTTGCTTTTGCAAGTTCATCTACCAGCTTTTCTGCCCCCATTCTTGTAATATCGAAATGATGCTGCTCGTGCAGCAAATGATAATCTGAATTTATCTGCGGTTTTTTCCAGGAATCATTTTTTATAAAGAAAGTATATACCTGTATATCGAGATAAATATCCCTGCCATCAGAATTCATTTTTGAATCAAATGCGAAACCAGATGCTGTAACTGCACCGCCGAAATGATTTTCATCGGGCTTTCCTTTAAAATCACTCCAGGTAAGTTGCCGGTTAAAGTCATAGTAAATAGTATCGTTATTAGAATTTGTTTTTTTGTTTTCTATAGAAGCATGCACAATTACTTTTTGTGGAAAGCATTCAAGGGAAACAACAATGAGAGAAAATAAAAAAAACAATAGTTTCATATTGGCATAAATACTTCACAAAAATGCATAATGGATTTAATATAAAAAGTTAATGCTTGGATTTCCCTTTCAATTAATAAAAACACAAAGGTTTTCTGAATGTGCCTTGTCCTTATATTATTTTTTAACAAAGGAATGAACACTTGCGGCTATGGCCTCCATAGATTGAAAGTTCATGCACTTAAAATGGCCGAGCGGGCATTTGTCATATCCAATCTTGCTACAGGGCCGACACCATAATTTATTTACCTGGAAATTTTCATAAAGAGTCTGGTAAGGATACATACCAAAAGAAGGAACTGTATTTCCCCAAACCGAGAGTGTATTTTTTTTGAAAGCGGCTGCGATGTGCATCAGCCCTGTATCGTGGCTTATAGCCATTTTTGAGCGCCTCAACAAATCTGCCGATTCGTTCAATTTAAATTTACCACAGGCATTATAAATTTTAACCGGATCAACTGCTGAAATCTCGAGCCCGGTATAGTAATCTTCATTTCCCCCTAATAAAATTATCGGGTATTCAATCATGCGGCACAACTCGGTCAATTTATTTTTCGGAAGTTTTTTTGTGTTGTGTGCAGCACCTATCACAATGGCGATATATCCCTGCGAATGAGAAAAAGGAATATCATCTTCTTTTACGAAATCATTTTGGGGAATAAAATATTCCAGCCCTAATCCATCATTAATCACACCTAAAGATTCTACAGTTTCCATGTACCTGTCAACGATATGCTTGTGAGGCATCAGGTTAATCTTGAAATTAGTGTATATCCATTTTTGCTTATTAAGTTTTTTGAAAGAATGAATTGGTGTTTTTTTAAAGGCTCTCTTTATTTGCAATGTTCGCAGATTATGATGAAGGTCAATGATGTGATCAAAATTTTCATGTTTCAGTTCTTCTATAGTTTCTTTGAGATCATTTTTAAGGAGATGTACTTTAGCCACATTTGGATTTGATTCAACAATACCGGCAAAATTTTTTTTGGTGAGATAATGAATTTCGTACCCGGGATATTTTTTTGCCAGGCACCGTATAACCGGTGTAGTAAGTACAATGTCGCCTATGGAAGAAAATCTTATGATGAGGAATTTCATGCTAACAAATTTTGCACCGAATTACACTAATTTTCAAGTATTAAACTACTCCCAAATTGAAACATAGAGGATAATTAATGAGGCAAGAATAAATAGAACCAATGCCTCAGAACCCTCTCCCGGAATGCAGGAAGGCCGCTAACCCTCCACATAATTAAGTTCCTTATGAAATGTCTCTTCCGTATTTACGGCGGCGATAATGGTTATGATCATTATTATCACCCCCGTTAGAAGCCCGCTCAATGTATAAGTAAAATAATTTTGAAGCCCGTTAAATAACAACAGCATTAATGGCAATGATCCACGGACCATATTTGGTATGGTGGTAGCGGCGGTTGCCCGTAAGTTAGTACCAAATTGCTCAGCGCCCATCGTTACGAATATCGCCCAAAAGCCGGTTGCAAATCCAAGCCCGGCCGCGATCCAGTAAAAATTTGACAAACTGCTTTTTTCTGTTTGCATAAAATAAAGCGCCACCATAATAATAGTGATCGCATAAAAAACATACAAAGTTTTTTTTCTGCTTTTAAGCAACTGGCTCAGTAGCCCGGCAAGCACGTCGCCAATCGAAATAGCGATGTATGCGTACATGGTCGCCTTACCCGGATTTACGTCTCCGGGTATCCCAAAGTTTTTTGCAAACTTATTAGAGAATGCAATGAGTATTCCAATTACATACCAGGTGGGAAGCCCAAGCAAAATACTGAAGAGGTATTTTTTAAAACGTTTACCATTATTAAAAAACATCAAAAAATTTCCCCTGGAAATATTTTTTTCAAGAGATTTATACATGCCCGACTCGAAGATACTAATGCGCATAAAGAGCAGCAAAATACCCAATCCTCCTCCAATAAAATAGCATATTCTCCAGTCGTAATTCTGTGAAATGAAAAATGCAACAACGGCTCCTGTAAGGCCAATTCCCGCGACAATTGATGTCCCTATGCCTCTTTGCTCCTTTTTCAAAAGCTCTGATACCAGGGTAATACCTGCTCCTAACTCGCCTGCGAGTCCTATACCTGCAATGAACCTTGCCATTGCATATTGAGGCACTGTTTGTACAAATCCATTGGCAATATTGGCAAGGGAATACAAAATGATGGATCCAAATAAAACACTAAGCCGCCCTTTTTTATCCCCGGCGATTCCCCAAATAATACCACCAATTAAAAGGCCTATCATCTGAATACCGATAATAAATTCTCCCTGTTTATCTATTTCCGTAGCAGAAAGACCCAACGAACGAAGGCTTGGAATTCTTACGATATTGAAAAGCAGCAAATCGTATATATCAACAAAATAACCTAAAGCTGCAACAATAACAGGAAGCGAAAAAACCGCAGTTTGTTTGTTGTTCATAAAAAAGCTGGACTGTTGGCTGTTTATTTCTTTATACTTTAGTTGGTTCTTTTTTCTTACTGAATACCTTCCAAAGTACAGGAATAGTAGTTACAGCAATGATTCCGATGACAATTATTTCGAGATGCTCTTTCAGGTCAAAATTAAATTCTTTCCATATAAGTTTTTGCAGAAAATGACCCCCGACAAGCATGCTACCGACCCAAAGCATTGAACCGGTGATATTGTAAAACACAAACTTCTTCCAATCCATACGAACTATGCCGGCAACTATCGGAGCGAAGGTGCGAACAAACGGAACAAATCTACCTAACACAATAGCGCCCCCTCCATTTTTTTCGTAAAACTCATGTGCCTCTACCAGGTATTTTTTCTTGAACAAAAAAGTATCCTTTCTTTCGAATAAAAACGGCCCGCTTTTTTTCCCAAACCAATATCCTACAAAGTTGCCTAAAATACCCGCTATAGAAATCAGGATCCATAAAATACCAAGATCCACCCATTGATTATCGGAGTGAAATAATGCAGCGCTCACAATCGGCTCACTAAAAATTCCTGTTACGAAAAGCAATGCATCTCCCGGTAAAAAAAATCCGGCAAATAAACCGGTTTCTGCAAACACAATGAAAAGAATCATCCATAGACCCCCGTGCTCAATATAAAACTGGGGATTTAGAAGATCCTTTATACTTATTCCTAAAATGTTCAACAGATCCACTTGAATTGATTTTACAGGGTTAGAAAAATTTCCGATTTTATAAAGAAACAACAAAGATTCATAAAAGAAAGAGAAATAATTATGATACAGAAGTTAGCCGGTAAAAATTATTGACGGCATTTAAATCCTAATCAGGCGCGAAACCAAGGGCCTTCTCGTTATCGAATTCACCCTCCCAGCGGGCAATAACACAACTTGCCAGCGTGTTTCCTATCACATTTACAGAGGTGCGGGCCATATCCATAAGTTCATCAATACCCAATATTGCCATTACCGGCCATACGGGTAATCCGAAAGAAGAAACGGTTCCCAATAAAATAATTAAAGAGGCACGTGGTACCCCGGCAACTCCTTTGCTGGTAAGCATTAGGGTAAGTCCCATAATAATCTGTGTGCCTATAGGCATATCTATGCCTGCCGCCTGTGCCACAAAAACACTGGCAAGGGAAAGATATAATGTAGTTCCATCAAGGTTAAAAGTGTAGCCTGTTGGTATTACGAAAGAAACTATTTTTTGAGGCACCCCGAACTTTTCCATATTCTCCATCGCAATCGGCAAAGCCGATTCCGAACTGGTTGTAGCAAATGCAATGGAGACCGGCTCTGATACCGCTTTAATGAATTGGCGGATGGGAATTTTCATGAAGTAGGCTACTGAGAAAAGCACGACACCTAAGAAAACAAAAAGCGCAGCATACAACGTGAGCAATAACTTCAACAGTGACGCAAGAATGTCAAGGCCCAGGTGCCCCACCGTTACCGCGATAGCTGCGCCTACACCAAACGGAGCAAAGTGCATAATAATGTTCGTGAACTTAAACATCGTTTCCGCAAGACTTTCGGAGAACTGCAGCATGGGCTTTCGCTTCTGCTCAGAAACCATGGCGAGGCCAATACCAAAGATTACACTGAAAACTACTATAGGTAAAACATCTCCGTTATACATTGACTTTACAATGTTCTCCGGGAAAATATGAAGCACAACATCCTGCCATGTTTGGGGCGTTGTTTCTGGCAATTCCTGGTGAAAGCCCGGTGGTATATGAATACCTACGCCCGCCTGTGAAATATTTATTGCAATCAGCCCAATTGCCAAAGCAACTGTTGTAACGACTTCAAAATATAATATGGATTTCCATCCCATTCTCCCTACCTGTTTCAAATCTGAATGACCTGCTATTCCTACAACGAGTGTTGAAAATAAAATGGGGGCAATAATCGTCTTTACCATTCTCAAAAATATCTGGCTAAGCACTCTTAAATTTTGTGCAAAGAGAGGATAGTCCAGGCCTACCTCCACACCTATCACCATACTCGTTAATATCCATGTAGTAAGTGAACGTTTATAAATAGCAAAGAGAACCAGGGAGGCAATAAAAACCCATCTCAAAATTCTTAGAAAGACGGGAGAAATGCTGTTGAAATTATAAACATCAATAAGATGAATAATCGCAGCTATAGTGAGAACAACAAAAACGAGGATGCCACTTTTTCTTTTATTCATACGTGCAATTAATATGAGATTTAGCCAAAACTAAGGAATTGAATGCGAAAATATTTTTGTGAAAAAAATCTATTATCCGGCCAGGCATATTATTAAACAGCATTAATTTTTTTACCAGCTTTTTAATTTATTCCTTACTTTTCCACTCTATTGATCACCAAACCCACCACTACTTAGCATGAGTTTATTTATAACTAAACCTATGAGTGCCTTGATGAATGAGGCAGCAGATACAGGCAATACTTTGAAAAGAACTTTGGGGCCGGGAAATTTAATCGCTCTTGGTATAGGGGCCATCATTGGCGCGGGATTGTTTGTAAGAACTGCCGCCGCTGCTGCGCAAAATGCAGGGCCATCCGTAACGATTGGTTTTATAATAGCATCAGTAGGTTGCGCTTTTGCAGGATTATGTTATGCTGAATTTGCTTCTATGATTCCTATTGCTGGTAGTGCATACACTTATTCGTATGCTACCATGGGAGAATTTATCGCGTGGATTATAGGTTGGGATCTTATACTCGAATATGGAGTTGGTGCGGCAACGGTTGCTATTGCCTGGAGTGAATATTTTAATAAACTCCTTGAAATCTTTGGCGTTCGAGTCCCTTATGAATGGTGCCATTCTCCGTTCGAGGTTTCTATGTCTGGCGTTCACGGCATCATGAATATTCCAGCATTGTTTATTATTATCGTTCTTACCTTGTTATTAATTCGGGGCATGCAGGAGTCAGCGGTGGTAAATGCAATTATCGTTATTTTAAAAGTAGCCATTGTGGTGGTAGTAATTGCCATGGGATGGCAATATATAAAACCTGCAAACCATACGCCTTTCATCCCGGACCCAGGTACATATACAGATGACCAGGGCATAACACATAATTTCGGAGGCATTCTTGGAATATTGGGAGCGGCGGGCGTCGTATTCTTTGCATTCATCGGCTTTGATGCAGTTTCAACAGCGGCCCAGGAAACGAAAAACCCAAAACGGGATATGCCGATTGGTATTCTTGGCTCACTTGTAATTTGCACCATTTTATACATTTTGTTTTCTTATGTGCTTACAGGAGTCGCATCCATTGAGGATTTCAGAACTCAGGGCAAGGAGGCTTCTGTAGTGTATGCCATCGAGCATATGAGTGGTTCAATGGTTGGGGGCGTTTGGATTCCAACATATAAATGGTTAAGCAACCTGGTAACGATCGCAATTCTTGCGGGCTTTTCATCCGTTATACTCGTAATGCTTATGGGGCAGTCAAGAGTATTTTATTCCATGAGTAAAGACGGGCTTGTGCCTCACGTATTTTCTCAAATACATTCCAAATTCAAAACTCCTTACAAATCCAATCTTATTTTCCTCCTTTTGGTTGGATGTTTTGCATCATTTATTCCGGGAGATATCGTGGGAGATATGACGAGTATTGGAACTTTGTTTGCCTTTATACTGGTATGTGCAGGAGTATGGATCATGCGCAGGAAACATCCAGAGATTAAAAGGGAGTTCAGGGTTCCGGCTGTGGGGCTGGTTTCCATACTTGGCATTGTCGTTTGCGGCGCCATGATTTTTGGATTGGGCTGGACCAACTGGGCGAGATTGTTTGGCTGGTTACTGATCGGCTTCATCATTTATTTCGGATACAGCCGCTACCATAGCAGGCTGAGAAATCCGGGGAAATTTCCACCTGATAGCCCGCATGCGGTTCCGGAAGATGTTCCGCCATTGATATAAATTAAAATTTTCAGACCGCCTCCGATCACGAGGCGGTTTTTTTATATCCAGTTACATTTATTTTTTTGAAAACAGCGGGAAATAGGGCTTTGCAGGATAAGGTATATTTGCAGAAAAAAAATGAATTCTTTCCTTACCAATCTTTTTTCCTCTCAACAATTTGATAAAAATAATTTCTTTCTTATTGCAGGCCCCTGTGTGGTTGAGAGCGAAGAATTGGTGATGGAAGTTGCAGAAAAAGTTGCGGGCATTTGTAAAAATCTTGGCATCCCCTACATATTTAAAGCTTCGTACCGTAAAGCAAACCGGACGAGCGCAGATTCTTTTACCGGCCTTGGCGACGAAGATGCGCTGCACATAGTAAACAAAGCCGGCAAAAAGTTTTCTCTTCCTACCACATCCGATATTCATGCTCATGAAGAAGCGGGAATTGCTGCAAAATATATTGATGTGTTACAGATTCCGGCATTTCTTTGCCGTCAAACTGATCTATTAGTTGCCGCAGCCCTCACAGGCAAAATAGTGAATGTAAAGAAAGGGCAGTTTGTAAATGGCGAGTCAATGAAATTTGCCATGGAAAAAATAAATAAAGCCGGTAATGAAAAGGTGATGCTTACGGAACGGGGAAATACTTTTGGCTACAATGATCTTGTGGTTGACTATCGAAATATTCCTGTTATGAGAAACCATGGAGCACCCGTAATTATGGATTGTACGCATAGCCTGCAGCAACCCAACCAAAGCAGCGGAGTTACCGGCGGGAATCCTGACATGATCGAAACAATTGCAAAAGCTGCTATTGCCACAGGAGCAGATGGATTATTTATTGAAACCCATCCCGATCCTTCGTGCGCACTAAGCGACGGAGCCAATATGTTGAAACTCGATCTGCTGGAAGAACTGTTGAAAAAATTAATCAAAATAAGAAAGGCTGTTGCCTAAATAATTTGTGTTTCATTCGAGGCAGAAAAAACCCCGCGAAAATTCGCGGGGTCATTAATAAATTTTTGTTACTCCTTTCGGGCACAGGGATCAATAATTTCTCAATCTCATTTCCACCCGCCTGTTTTTCGCACGGCCTGCCGCTGTGCTATTATCTTCTATCGGCTTCTCTTCACCGTATCCCGTAGCCACGATTCTGCTTTCATCCACCCCGTTATCTACAAGGTATTGTTTTACAGAATTTGCCCTGCTTTCTGATAGTTTTTGATTCAGTTCGTTGCCGCCTGTATTATCGGTGTGGCCATCCACGTCGATTTTATATGTTGGATTATCCTGCATTACCTGTGCTACTTCTTTTAGCGATTTGAAGGACTTAGCTAAAAGCTTTGCGCTACCGGTAGCAAAGAAAATATTCTGAGCTGCTTTATTTACTTTCTCAACGACAACTACATCAATTACAGGGCATCCAAAGTTTGACACGGGACCGGCTTCATTAGGACATTTGTCCTCTTCATCATTTACGCCGTCTCCGTCCTTATCAGGAACAGGACAACCCTGGTAACGTGCAACTCCCGGAACATTAGGGCATTTATCTTCTTCATCATTTATACCATCTTTATCAGTATCAGGAATGGGACAGCCCTGGTATTTTGCAAGACCGGCCACGTCGGGGCACTTATCATCTTTATCAGCGATGCCATCACCGTCCTTGTCTGGACACCCTTGTAAAGCAGCGAGCCCTGCCTCATCAGGGCATGCATCAAGGCTATCCACAATTCCATCTCCGTCACGATCTTTAATTTCCGGTATCTCGACAACTTTTGGTGGAGCCGGTTCTTTTTTAGCAACAATGTTAGATGCGATTCCTACACTATGCGTGAAATGATAGCTCGCATTTTCTGTGACAGGTACACGGTATTGTGAGTTTATATATATAAAGCCTTCCCTGAAGAGGTTAATTTGTAAGCCAAGGCCGATCGGCGCAAATGCTGCGAAATATTTTTTGTAGTTGCTTGCGCCAAGGCCAAGATCGATATAAGGTGTAACCCAATACCTGTCGGTGAGTAATTTAAAGTTTATGTTGGCAGTTGCCTCCAGCAAAAAAGTGTTCTCATTGAAATCAGGTTTATTTTTAATTGGATAGTCCAAAAAGGACCCTTCAAGAGAGGCTGCAAAATCCATGTGCTCTGTTAATCCTGAAAGATAATTTATAGCTAATCCTGCATGCTGGCGCTTCGAATTAAAAAAGTTCTTTGCTTTTAAAACACTTACTAAACCATTAGTCTCTTATATCCGAAGCCGTCTCAAAGTCGTTTAAGATAAAACTAACTCCCAATGCTTTGGTTTTCTTATAGCCTGTAGTTTGAGCATGGGTTGTTGCAAAAAAAGTAACTGTAATAAATAGTAAAAATAATTTTTTCATAATAGGGTTTGTTTGCTTTCAAACAAAAATAGAGGGTTACTTCCAAAGGATAAAATTAAATAATCCGATGATTGTTCGATATTATGGAGGAGCGAGATGCAACAATCCCAAAAAAGGCGCTAAAATCAGAAATGTGGAAGGCAGGTAAATTCTATTCGCCGGCTAAATGAAAATTATCTAAAACCTCTACTCTAACCCTGGTTAATCCCCTTGAAATATAACCAAGTTCTTTTGCGGCAATCCACGATAAATCTACCAGCCGTTTATTTTTGGAGTTAAGGCGGTCGTTGGTCTTTACCACCACTGATCTGTTGTTTCTTAAATTGGTAACTTTTATCCAGGTTCCTAAAGGAAGTACATTACAAGCTGCCGAGTATTTTTCAGATCTGTATATCTCACCGTTTGCAGTCCGGCGTTTATCGAATTTTTTTGCATAATAGCTGGCGGTACCGTATTTAACTATTGGAGGCTTTGCAGAAGTTGAAGATTTATGCTTTATTTTTTTTTGACCATAGCAAAGTGTGCAAAAAATACCCGTGAAGACCAATACAAGCAAAAGAGATTTCATAATTATACTATTCAATAAAAAATGCTAACAGAACGGTATATTGTAAACGAAAGTTTTCTTTATTTATTCGCGAAATATTTCTCAGTGTATAATTTGTCTTCATTGTAAATATCCTCATAAAAGACAACTTTATTATCTCTCGCCTCGCAAGTGTAATATTCAATGTAAAGAGGTAATCTGTTTTTTAGCATGATACGTTTCCTGCTCTTATTGCCTATCCAGGTCTTTATTGAATCTTCATTATATGAAATTTTATGGCCTTCGGGTAGGTTTAGGCTATCGTTTCTTGCGATAAAATAGGCAAGTTGCTGCCAACTTTGAACACGTACACAACCATGACTTAGTGCCCTGAAAGAATTATTAAACAGGTACCTCTGATTTGTATCATGCAAATAAACACTGAAAGGATTATCAAAATTAAATTTAAAAATTCCCAACGCATTGTCATCGCCGCTGCCTTGCTGCACCTTCCACGGAATGCCGGTTTTATATTTTGTCCAATCTACAGAATAAGGATCTACGCTTTCACCTTTGTAGTCAACGAGGCTAAATCCTTTTTTTGCTAGGTAGCCAGGATCTCTTTTCAATGCAGGGATTATATCTTTTTTAATGATGCTTTCGGGAATGGTCCATTGCGGATAGGTGACCATATCAGTAATTTTGGAAGTAAGTTCAGGTGTACGGGTCGCCGGCTTCCCAACTATTACTTTGGAGACGAGGATAAGGCTATCCTGGTCCCATAGTTTCAAATAAAAGCCCGGTATATTAACCCATATATACTTTGCAGGAAGCACCGGTAAACTCTTGTAGCGATCAAGCGTAACCGCAATTCTTTTAAATTTTTCAGCATCGGTTGCGTTTAAAAAAGCTATAAGTTTAGCTGAAACTTTCCCATCGGCCTTAATGTCTTTACTTTGCTGGTATTTTTTTATTTCACTTGTCAATAAGAGGGAGTCGGGAAACGTAATATTTTCGTCGGCAACTCCCGCTTGATAAAGGCGTCGCTGGAGCGTTTTAATAAAATTTGCCGAATCCTTTTGAGGATAATGAACGTAGACATAGTGTACGGTATCCATAGAATCAACAAAACTTCTTAACGCATATTTTAGAGATTGATACTCCTTATTTGACGGTTCAGCCCCGCTAAAAAGCGCTGCGACTGACTGTGTCTCAACAGCAGTTTGCAGGCCTTTTATAAATAAGGAATCGATAAATACTTTGTTCGATATAACCGAAACGCTATCCTCAAGCAACCTTCCCTCTTTAAGATCCTTAATAGTCTTCATAAAAGCGTCGCTTAAAAGCAGGTCGACTTTAGTCCAAAAGACAGCATCCTTCCTCGCAAGCGTATCTTCTGTAAACCTTTTCCTTAATAATGAGAGATCTTTGAAATGATAATCACCTGGGTAAAGCCCAAAATATTTTGATTTTTCAATAAAGTCAAACATCGAGTCTGCCAGCGGGTTCCAGTGCTCCTTTTTGCTCCATACATTATGGTAATCATTTTCTTCATAAAATGACTGAACAACCTGGTGAAGCGAAAAACTTATTGAATCATCAATTTTTCCATCGTTGTCATCCGCGTATTGTAAAAATGATTTTAGATTATCAGAAATTTTATCATCCATTTCCTCAGGCTTTTTTACGATTTCTTTTTTGGCAGGAGGAGTATGATTCCTGCAGCTATAAAAAACAGTAAGCGTAACAGATATTAAGAAAATATAAATTGGAAGCGTTCTGTTCATTTTATAGCAATGAAGTTACCTTTGATGATCCCGTGTCAATTAAAAAAATAATGAACCGAAAGCTAATTTTTTTGTTCCGGATATCTTTGCTTTTATCAATAAATTTATTTTGGATAAACAAACATTCCTATTCGCAATCAAATGTCGCAAATAAATATGGCTTATTTGTAATAGCCGATATCGGAAATTTCAAGAACTCTATTGCATCCGACACCAATAAACGTATGATGAATATTCGAAATTGCCTGCCGGGAATAATTCTCGATCTCAGGTATGCAACGGCCAATAATTTTATGATGAAAAAATTATATCCTGAAATACACACAACTTACCTGCGGAAAGTTGCTACAAAGGCCTTAAAAAATGTGATGGACGAATTAAAAAAAGAAAACCTTACCCTAAAAATATTTGACGCATACAGGCCTTATTCTGTTACTGAAAAAATGTGGGAGGCTGTAAAAGACGACCGTTACGCTGCCGACCCATCAAAGGGAAGTGGTCATAATCGCGGAATCGCGGTTGACTTAACACTTGTTAATACAATTACCGGGAATGAATTAAAAATGGGAACCGGTTTTGATAATTTCAGCGACACCGCCCATACTGACTTTGCAGACCTGCCGTCTTCAATATTATACAACAGGAATTTATTAAAAACTGTAATGGAAAAGTACGGCTTCTCCAGTCTCGATACAGAATGGTGGCATTTTAGTCTGCCAAATCCGCAAAATTTTGAATTGCTTGATCTTTCTTTTGAACAATTGCATACAATTAGCAAAAATTAATATATAATATTTGCTACTTATTTTAATTGATTATTTCTACATACCAGGCTCAAAGGTAAACGCCATGAAATGACTGACTCAAAAAAGAAGAAACACAAAAAGAGATTGAAAAAAAAATGTGTTGAAATATTAGAGGCAAGAATTTCTTCAATAAGAGCGGCAATGAACGATGCGCAAGCTTCTGCTAATAACGAGGAGAAAAGCAGTGCCGGTGACAAATATGAAACATCCCGTGCTATGAGTCATTTGGAAAAGGACATGCAGGCAAAACAGTTAGCTGCCAACATGAAAGAAATCGAATCTTTGCTTTCAGTGGATTGTAATGGTCTTTATGATTCTATACAAAAAGGAAGCTTTGTAAACTGTGGAACCATTGCATTTTTTATTTCCGCCGGCCTGGGCAAAATAACTTTCGAAAACGACGTGATTTTTCTTGTATCTCCCGGCGCTCCGCTTTCAAAAATATTATCGGGGAAGAGAGCCGGCGACGCAATCATATTCAACAAGGAAGAATACGTGATAACGGACGTGTACTGAACGGTTCGTATAGCAGATTATCATGTAAACCAAGTGCGATGTATGCACTATTTTCGCAAAACATAATAAACAAAATAAAATGGGTGAAGAAAAATTTACAACAGGTGAAATTGTTACCGCAAAAGGGGTTTTAAAATTTGAATTGTATGATGATGATGCGCCTGGTACGGTAGCTAATTTCAAAAAATTGATTTCACAAGGTTATTATGACGGACTAACCTTCCATCGTGTAATTCCCAACTTTATGGTGCAGGGCGGTTGCCCAAATGGAACGGGAGCCGGTGGCCCCGGCTATACTATCGATTGTGAAACAAAAGGAACCAGGCAAATACATGACCGCGGTGTAATGTCGATGGCGCACCGGGGCCCAAATACCGGCGGCTCTCAATTTTTCATTTGTCACAATCGTTCAAATACAAAACACCTGGATGGTGTACACACTTGTTTTGGTAAAATAACAGAAGGCCTCGATGTATTGGATAGCATTACAGGCGGCGACATCATTCGGAAGGTGGTGTTGACTTAATATTTTAGTCCGGGATTTTTTACAACATTTATATGAAAAAGTTACTTTGCTTATTTTTCGCAGCCTGCTATTTATCCAATCCTTCGTTCAGCCAGGCAGACGTGCTTTTTTATTCTAAAAAAGAGGTGATGATTCCCATGCGGGATGGGGTTAAATTATTCACCGAGATTATTAGCCCTGTAAATGCGACCAGTAAATTGCCCATTCTTATAACGAGAACTCCCTACGGAGCGGCAACTAATTATCCAACAATTGGAACGTTCACACTTGATGACTGGACCTACGTCGCAAATATGGCAAAAGAGGGATATATTTTCGTGCTGCAGGATATCCGCGGGAAATACCGGAGTGAGGGAACTATGCAAATTCACCAGCCAATCACTCATACGAAAGTCAAAGGCGCGATAGATGAAAGTACTGATACATGGGATACGATTGACTGGTTGATAAAAAACGAAAGTAATAATAACGGTAAAGCAGGGATATTAGGGATTTCCTACCCAGGCTGGCTGGCATTGGTTGGAGCAGTAGATCCTCATCCTGCTTTAAAAGCATCCTCGGAACAGGCATGCATGGGCGATTTATTCCTTGGTGATGATTTTCATCACAACGGAGCTTTTCGATTGAGTTATGGAATGGAATACACTTACGAGGTTGAGCATGATAAAACTACCGATAGCGATTTCCCCTTCCCCCAATATGATTTGTACGACTGGTACCTTCACCTCGGTTCACTTAAAAATGTAAATGAAAAATATTTTCACAACACAATTCCGACATGGAACAGTTTTGTTGCGCATCCAAATTATGATAGCTACTGGCAAAAAAATTCTCCGCTGCAATACATAAAGTATCCTGAAATTCCCCAGTTACATGTAGGCGGTTATTTTGACCAGGAAGATATTAACGGCCCACAGCTTATGTATAGCCACATGGAAAAGAAAGACACGTTCAACAGGAACTTTATTGTACTTGGCCCCTGGAACCATGGGCAGTGGGGAAGAAGTAAAGGAGATAGCCTCGGTAAAATTTCTTTTGAAGTTAATACGGGTCCTTATTTTCGTGAACTTCAAAAAAAATGGTTTGATTACTGGCTGAAAGGCATAGGAGATGGAAAATTTGACGAAGCCACCTGCTTTCAAACTGGCTCCAACAAGTGGAAGACCTATAAAAAGTGGCCACCTGCGGAGGCAACCATAAAAAGGCTTTATGCGGGCAAAGATAACACCGCCTCATTTACAAAACCCGTTTCTCAGAACGACTACATAAGTTATATAAGTGATCCGTTAAAGCCAGTTCCGTACCGCACTTTACCTATTGAGGCAACCTATGGACCGGGCAGCCGATGGCGGCCGTGGCAGGTTGAAGATCAACGGTTTGTTTATAGCCGGCCGGATGTAATAAGCTTTACTATGGATTCGCTAAAAGAAGATTTTACGGTAACGGGCAAAATTGTAGCCCATCTTTTTGCCAGTACCAGCGGAACTGATGCGGACTGGATCGTAAAATTAATAGATGTTTATCCTCATTTTGATAAAGAAAGCTATTCAATGAGTGATTTTCAGTTACCTGTAGCGATGGAAGTTTTCAGGGGGCGATTTAGAAAAAGCTTTTCCAAGCCGGCGCCACTAATACCCGGCATGCCCGAAGAATTTGTGATTGATCTCCATGACATTAACCACACGTTTAAAAAGGGCCATCAAATTATGATACAAATTCAAAGCACCTGGTTTCCTTTAATTGATCGCAATCCACAGAAATACGTCCCTAATATTTTTGCAGCAAAAGAAAGTGATTTCATAAAAGCCGAACAACACATTTATTTTTCGTCAAAATATCCAACTTATATCGAACTGCCGGTTGTTGGGAATTGAAAGCCATTTTTTTACAAAAAGAAAATGGCACAGCTTTGGGCCGTGCCATTATGAAGAATTTTGTGTACGCAGCCGAAACTACATTCCAAAAAGTAGAGCAATGATAGCCATCAGACCATAAAAGCCGGTAATGATACCGATAGCTACTAATGTGTCGGTGACTTCTGTCTTGTAAACTTTTTTCATACTTACAGTTTAAATTTTAAAAAGTGATTTAAAAGAAGTATTTCGAAAGGATGCGGAAAAAATGCTGTAGTTTAATCAGGGAAAGGATCAGAGTGGTAATCGCAACAGCACAAAGGTAATATCTAAAGTTTGAATATTCAAACTTTTGGGCAACTTTAGTGCAACTCGCTTTTCATAAAAAGATCCGAAAAATGATAATTCTTCAACTTATTGTTGTTGGAAAACGATATAAGTCGTAATTTCCTGATGATAAAATAACCAAACGATTGTAGTATCTTACCGTACCCTGACCCCGAAAACATTTTTAATAAACTTAGTAATTTACCATTAAAATCTTTATTATGAATCATGTTTCAGACATTCTTTCACGCAAGGGAAGCAACGCTATATCAGTTACGCCTGATACACCAGTAATTGAAGCATTAAAGGTGATGGCCGATAACAATATTGGGTCGGTATTGGTAATGGAAAATAATAAGTATATGGGCCTTATAACAGAACGGGATTATTCCCGGAAGGTAATATTAAAAGGAAAAAATTCAACCAATACCAAAGTGAGCGACATTATGACCTCCGATCTCCCCCACATCAAACCGAATGATACGGTGGAACATTGTATGGAATTGATGACAGACAGCAAGATAAGATACTTGCCGGTTTTTGTGAATGATGAATTAAAAGGAATCATTTCTATAACTGACGTGGTAAAGGAAACCATTTTGAAGCAACAGCAAACTATCAAACACCTTGATAGTTATATTAATTCGTAAGAGGGAAGTTTTATTTATGAGAAATATCGTTCTTTTAGCGCTTACTTTATTGGCAGGATGCAACTCCGGTAATGCAGATGATGAATTCAAATCAATAACTAAGGACACTTCTGCCATTGTGGAAGATGTCTTTCCCGTACTTTCTGTTAAATCCGGTTGTTACGGGTACGCGGTTAAAAAAGATTCGGCTTATCTAAAGTTAGATATCTCTGGAAATATAGTTTCAGGCGATCTTACCTACAGTTTACACGAAAAAGATGATAACAAGGGGACTATAAGCGGCATTTTGCAGGACAGCCTGTTGATTGCGGATTACACTTTCCAGGCAGAAGGCATGACATCGGTACGGCAGATAGTTTTCAAAATGCGCAATGATTCACTTTTAGAAGGCTTTGGTGATATAGACATGAAAGGTGATACTGCTACGTTCAAAAATATAGCCGAATTGCAATTCCAGGATGAGCGGCCTTTTATTAAAACCGATTGTAAATAATTAGTATTGTTTTTTTGTAAAAAATATGATACAGCAAATTATAGATAGACTTCAGTAAAAACCTAAAACTCTTGTATACCTGATACTTTGCTGTATTTTAATCATTATTCCTTCATACCTCCCCACTTTTACCCAAAAAATAAACTATGTAAGATGGTTACCAATAAATATTTTCGAAATTTTTTAATGGTTGTTTTGACGGCAGCTTGCTCTTATTCTTTTAGTTCCTGCACGACTACGCATATTGTTTCAAAATACGATTGCGATACGTTTGCAAATAACCCTTTAAATAAAAAAACAACCTGGTCATTTGCTTGGGGCCTTGTACAACCAAAAGATATAAATCCGAAATGCGACAGCAGGTTCGACCACATGAATAAAGTAACTGTAAAAAATAATCTTGGCTTTGCTTTAATATCTGTCTTAACAATCGGCATTGTGATGCCACAAAGAGTTGAATGGTGCTGTGCACCTTACAGCCCGCCCACAGATACGTTGGGACATTAATCAAAAACATTATGGCAACTATAACCCAATTACCTGACGGTATCGAAAGACTACCCATTACAAAATGGGAAAATGGTCACCAAAATTTCGTTCATAATTTCAAAGAAGACTCTTCATTTAAATTAAGAATTCCTTCTTCTCAATCTCCCAACCCGTATCTCGATACTACCAAGAATTTTCAGTGGCTTATACAGTACGCCATCGATAACAATATTCAAATGCGGGCCTTGGGCAATGGCTGGTCTTTCTCCGAAGTGGCTGTTTGCGAAGGTGGCCTGGTAGATACAAAAGCGCTCCGTCTTTCCTACAATCTAAAAAATTCGTTTGTCGCACAGGAATATTTGCAAAAAGGTAATAGTGCAGGCGATCTCTTCTTTACAGAATGTGGAATGAGCGTACTCGACATGAATGAAAAACTCGAAGTGGATTCTAATCCTAAAAGATCACTGAAAGCATCCGGGGCAAGCAATGGGCAAACAATAGCAGGTTGCACTTCAACAGGTACTCACGGTTCGGCATTTAATGTAGGCGCTGTGCATGATTCGATTGTTGGATTACACATAGTAGTAAGCCCGGTAAGGCATGTGTGGATTGAAAAAGAATCAAATCCGGTGGCCTCTGATGAATTCATAAACTGGCTGGGAGCCGAGCGCATACAGAACGATGACATGTTCAATGCTGCAGTAGTAAGCTTTGGAAGCTTTGGCTTCATACATGGAATATTGGTGGAAACAGAGCCCATTTTTTTGCTGGAACAATTTCGGGCGGGTGACATCGTATATGACGACGCACTCAAGCCAGCCATGAACCACCTCGACTTTACAAATATTTTAGACAGGCTTCCTGCCCCGCCGGATGGACCGGGCAAGGAACTATATCATTTTGAAATACTGGTAAACCCGCAGATGTTCGAGCCGGGGAATCCCGCAAAAGGTGTGTTTTTTAAAACAATGTATAAAACGCCTTACAGGGAAGATTATACCAGGATACCCAGGGACGACAAAGGATTTACTTATGGTGACGATCTGCTGGGCGTGGTGCAAACAATTCTTGATCACCTTGGGCCCGGTCTTTCTTCCATGCTGGTTCCCGGCTTGGTAAATAAATTATTTCCCCTTGCTTTTAAATCGTCAGAAGCCATGACAGGAACCCTGGGAGAAACCTTCAGCAATACAAAATTCAGGGGCAAGGCAGGCAGCGCTGCAATAGGCATTCATACTTCCAACGCAAGTACAGTTGTGGAAGAGATTGTAAAGATCAATGCCGAAAATCCATTTCCGGGAGCACTTGCGTTACGATATGTAAAGGGAACGCAGGCATTACTTGGCTTTACTCATTTCGATAAAACCTGTATACTTGAACTTGATGGTGTTGATTCGCAACTATCAAGAACATTCTTCCAAAAAGTGTGGGACCGGCTCGAAGAACTATCCATACCTTACACATTGCATTGGGGAAAGATCAATTTCAACCTAAGCCCCGAGCTATTGCAAAAAATGTATGGCGATAACCTGGCAAAATGGAAAGCCTGTCGTAAGTCTCTGTTAAATGATGAAGCACAAAAAGTATTTACCAATGACTTTATGATAAAATGCGGATTGACCGATTAAAAAAGATACCGCGAACAAGTATCCGGACGCAGATAGGAGGTTTTAAATTCACAGGATCAGGCAGTCGGATTGTTGCCACCTTTACGATTGCAAAAAATAAAATACTCTTGTACAAGATTTTTTTTATTTATCCGTTTTATCAGGACAAAATCCTTCTTACACACTTTTATTAAGATTTTTTTTGCATTACATCCAAATATCTTTAATGGAAAAAATTTTTGTATAAAATTGAAATACCTTCGCGCCCTATGAATATAAAATGTAGCCCCTCCCCCTTTCAACTTTTCCTTTTTTTGATTTTTGCCTGTGTTAGCTGCAATAGTGCTCAATCGGTGAGTGAAAAAGAAATGACCGATTCAACCTCCAAAACAGAGCCTGCAAAAGAGAAATCTGTTTATGAGAAAAAGCCAATTGATTCCGCCGAATACACCAGACTTATGAAGGCGCTTGCTAATAATGATACCACCGGATTGTGGCCGGCCAAAATAGTGTTCCCATTACCTGGAGCCGTTTTGCCCTATCATAGAATCGTTGCATTTTATGGAAATCTTTATTCCAAAAAGATGGGAATACTTGGTGAGATTCCGAAAGACTCGATGCTTAATAAATTAAAAGGTGAAGTTGCAAAATGGCAGGCTGCAGATTCTTCGCTACCCGTTATCCCCGCATTGCATTATGTGGCTGTTACCGCCCAGGGCGCTCCGGGCAAAGATGGCAAACATCGTATGCGTATGCCTTTTCACCAGATAGATACCATTGTAAACTGGGCTAAAGAAATAGATGCGTTGGTTTTTCTAGATATACAGGTAGGACACAGTTTCGTAAAAGATGAAGTTCCGGCACTTGAAACTTATCTAAAAATGCCCGGCGTTCATTTGGGAATTGATCCTGAATTTTCTTTAAAGAACGGTGAAGTCCCCGGTAGCAAGATCGGAACCTTTAATGCAGACGACATTAATGATGCTATTGATTTTCTTGCGGATCTTGTAAGAAAAAATAACTTGCCTCCCAAAATTTTAGTAGTTCACCGTTTTACACAAGGAATGGTGAGAGGATACCAGGATATAAAAAATGTGCCTGAAGTGCAGGTAGTAATGGACATGGATGGATGGGGTGATAAGATATTAAAAAAATCAAGTTATCTGCGTTATATCTATAGAGAACCTGTGCAGTTTTCTGGCTTTAAATTGTTTTATAAAAATGATACTAAGACCGGGGCAGACCAACTCTATACTCCCCAGGAACTACTACGATTTACTCCTAAGCCCATCTATATCCAATATCAATAATAATAATACCGGTCGACATCCATGAAAAAATTCCTTCCCGCCTTTTTATCTGCTGCCCTGTTTTTAGCAGCATGCTCTTCTGATACCGTTAAAACAAATGATTCAAAAGATCCAAAAGATTCAACGGCTGAAGTCACAAAAACAAACATAGATTCCAATAGTACAAAACCGATTGCTGATGTAGCAACAATTCTTTCGAAGAAACAAGTTCCTGTATTGTGTTACCATCATATACGGGAACCAAAACCCGGGCAAAGCGAGACTCTGAAAAGTTATTCTGTTTCGCCATCGCAATTTGCCGAACAAATGAAGGCATTAAAAGACAGCGGCTACGAAACAATTCTCCCTGACCAACTTTATGAGCACCTTGTACATGATGCTGCTCTGCCAGCAAAACCTGTAATGCTCACTTTCGATGATACCGATGAGGAGCAATTTAGTATAGGCGAAACTGAAATGAAGAAGTATGGATTTAAAGGGGTGTATTTCATTATGACGATTTCCATTAACCGGCCCCGCTATATGAGTAAAGAGCAATTGAAACAACTTGCAGACAGCGGTAATGTTGTAGAAGCACATACATGGGATCATCACATGGTTACCAAATACCAGGGCGCCGATTGGGACACGCAACTTGTAAAACCCACCAGGCAACTGGAAGCTATCACTGGAAAGCCGGTAAAATATTTCGCTTATCCGTTTGGGCTATGGAACCAGGCTGCAATACCTGAACTCAAAAGCCGGGGATATAAAATGGCATTTATATTATCCAGTAAACGGGATTCTACAGAACCGCTTTATACCATTCGCAGGATGATTGTTCCGGGTCAATGGTCAACACCGGGTATGTTCAAGGCGATGAAGCAAACGTTTCATTTATAGGCCTGAGCGAGTAGCAATGAGTGCCATTGTCCGTGAACTCATTTCGCAATCTCTATCTTCACTTTTTTATTCTTGATCTTTTCGTTCTTAATAAGTTGAAGAGCATGCCCCATTTTCGTTTTCCGCACAGCAACAAAAGAGAAAAAATCCTTCACCTCTATCAGCCCTATATCTTCCTTCTTAAGTTCCGCTTTGTGAGATAAAAATCCTACGATGTCCACTTTATTCACCTTATCTTTTTTTCCTGCTGCGATAAAGAGTGTTGACCATTTCGGCTTTTCAGGAAGGATATCGTTTTCAGGAAGTATTATTTTCTCTACATCTCCCTGGATGTAACCAGGCAATTGTTCATCCTCATGCAATATTAAAATGGCGGTGCCGCTGGCCTCCATCCTCGCTGTTCTTCCATTACGATGCGTAAAAGCATCCTCGGTATGCGGGAGATGGTAATGTATAATGTAGCGGATGTTCGGAATATCGAGTCCGCGGGATGCGAGATCTGTTGTTACCAATACGTTCGTTGTGCCATTTTTGAATTTAACGAGGGCACTATCTCTTTCCTGTTGTTCCATTCCACCATGATAAAATTCATTATTTATTCCCTTTTGACTTAGCAACGCACTGGTTCTTTCCACCGCTTCCCGGTGGTTACAAAATATTATAGAAGACCTGTTGCCAAGGAAGCATATCAGTTTAAATAATGTTTCCGACTTATCCTTATCGGCCGAGGAAACCGTTTTAATGGCAAGCCCTTCCGTTTCTTCATCCGTCAAAAAATTCAACTTTTCCGGGTTCTGCAACCCAATGAAAGCAGGGATATCAACAGCTTCAGTCGCCGATGTAAGCATTCTTTTTTTCAAATGCTTTAGTGAATCCACAATGAAAGACATTTCATCGAGGAAGCCGAGTTCAAGTGATTTATCAAATTCATCCAGCACCAAAAAATTAATGGCATCCACAGTGATATTGCCTCTTCGAATATGATCACCAAGCCTTCCCGGGGTACCAATGATTAGTGCCGGAGGTTGTACCAGGTTATTTTCCTCAGTCTCTCTTTTGTGGCCACCATAGCAACTCGTAACCTTGAATGCTGTGCCCATGCTTTTAAAAACCTGCTCTATTTGTATGGCAAGTTCCCTGGAAGGAACCACGATTAGTCCTTGTGTATTTTTGTTGGCAGGATCAAGCTGTTGAAGAACCGGCAATAAAAATGCAAGTGTTTTACCAGAACCCGTCGCAGAAAGCAAAATAACATCCGCACTTTTTTCATTAGCGGCCAAAGAGGCTAACTGCATTTCGTTAAGTTCATCAATCCGCAGCCTCGAAAGAATATTTTTTATATCGTAATTTTTATTTTTCATGAATGCAAAAATAAGCTTGTTTATATGGGTTGCTGTTTTTGATTCAAAGCCTCAGAAAAAAATCCCGCTAATTGAAAAATGAAAGTTAAATAATCCAACCCTTCTATGACGATTCATTGTTGAATTTAGTTCTGACATTCGGTATTTATTTATAGATTAGCATAGGCGGACTGTATTACTTTAAACGCAATCCCACAATCACTTAATGCTTTTTAATTGGCACAAACGAGAACAATACAACTGATATCAATCGACGTAGATCCATCAAAAAACATAAGGTTCGGTGCCGAATCCTCACTGCATGGAAATATTAAAAGTATACCCGGAATATTATGAAAAAGTGGGATACAATCAACCGTGGATCGGCTATTTTGTAACTGAAGACGGAATTGAAATTATAGGCGCCTGTGGATATAAAGGAAAACCAAAAGATGGGAAAATTGAAATTGCATATGGAACTTTCAAAAAATACAAGGTAAGGGGATAGGCTCCGAAATATGCCTGCAGTTAGTTTTACTATCCCTGAAAACGAATCTCTTCTATAAGAATAATGGCGAGAACAGTAGAAAACAATTACAAATCAATTAAAGTTCTCAAAAAAAATAGATTTGAATGTATCGGAAAAGTGCATGATGAAGACGACGGAGAAGTTTTAGAATGGGAATATAAAAGTATTACTGTAACTAACGATCTTAATTAGCCGAAGAATAACCCGGTTTCAAAAAAATGTAAGGTCCCTTAAACCCAAATTCCGCAATAGCAAAAAGGAATTACTTTAGCTATTTACATTCTAATGCGTAGCATTAGATAAAACAGACCAATGGAATTTGATATAAGCTATACCAGTAAAGAGATTACGCCATGGGGCGGAATGGTTTTTTTGAAGCAAATGTTGCAGAAAACAGGCTTTAGGGAACTCATTGATCAAAATACCGACTTACCTCAATCTGGTTCTAACAGAGTCTATAAGACCTCTACCATTATTGAGGGCTTCATCACCAGTATCTGGTGTGGTGCCAATAGGTTTTTACATACAGAAGTTACCCGTCATGATAGTGCTTTGGGTAAAATATTTGACTGGAAAAATACCCCTGGGCAAGATACTTACAAACGGTTTTTCAGCAAATTTACACAGGCTAAAAACCATAATATCAGCCAATATTTTTACTCGTGGATTTTTGATAATTTCAAGTTTGATAATTTTACATTAGATATTGATTCGTCAGTAATGACCCGTTATGGGGTTCAGCAAGGTGCAAAAAAAGGATACAATCCAGCTAAAAGAGGAAGGCCATCACATCATCCATTAATTGCTTTTATTGCTGATGTAAAACTGGTAGCCAATATGTGGCTTCGCAGTGGCGATACCTCTTCGGCTAATAATTTTCTTGGTTTTTTAGAGGATACTTTATCCAAATTAAAAAACAAAACTGTTAGTTTAATAAGATTAGACAGTGGCTTTTTTCAGTCAAACATTTTAGATTATTTAGAATTTAAAACAATGGATTATGTAGTGGCAGCAAAGTTTTCCCAGCCCATACAAAGGCTTATTGCGGCAAGTAATAATTGGATTTTGCTGGATACAGGAATTGAAATTTGTGAACAGCTATACCAAAGCGATTCCTGGACAAAATCAAGACGATTAGTTATTGTAAGGCAAACACTAAAAGACAGGCCAAAAGCCACAGGCAAACAATTGGGCTTGTTTGCTGAACAAGAAATCTATAAAAATTATCGCTACTCCGCATACCTAACCAATCTAAAACTTGCACCTGCAGAAATTTGGAGACTCTACAGAGGAAGAGGCGATGCAGAAAATAGAATTAAAGAATTGAAATATGATTTTGGCTTTGACAGTTTTAATCTTAAAGACTTTTATGCTACAGAAGCAGCTTTAACTTTTGCTATGATAGCCTATAATTTAATGGCACTTTTTAGAACATTTGTGTTGCAGGAAAAAACTCAAAAAACATTATCAACACTACGCTACAGAACTTTTGCAATAGGAGCTTACTTTGAAAAATTAAACGACAAGCTGGTATTAAAAATAGCACTTAGTAAAAAAAGACGGGCTTGGTTTAGTGGACTTTGGAACTATGCTAAAGTCTTCGAGTACCCTTTTGAATTTTCTATTGCGTAATTTGGGTTAAATTATGATACAATCAGAAACACTTGTTGTGGGGGCAAGCTTTTCTGGCCTTGCCTGTGCTTCATGTTTACAAAAGCAAGACATCGAATATATCATTATCGAAAAAGAATCGCAGGTGGCAGTTCCATGGCGTAATCACTATGAGCGGCTGCATCTTCATACAAACAAAAGAGTATCAAATCTTCCCTTTAAAAAATTTGACAGCGCCATTCCGCGATATCCCTCCCGGCAGCAGGTGATAGACTACCTGGAAGATTATAAAAAGGAATTTAACATCAACCCGGTTTTTAATACAGAGGCAAAATCCATAAGAAGAGAAAATGATTGCTGGATTACTGAAACAACAAACGAAACGTTCAAATCCAAATATGTTATAATTGCAACCGGCCCGTTCGGTAAACCGAAACCAGTTAGTTTTCAAGGTATGGAAACTTTCCCTGGAAAAATTATCCATAGTTCCCAATACAGAACCGGCAAAGATTTTAAAGGGCAAAAAGTATTGATCGCAGGCTTTGGAAACTCAGCTTGCGAAATTGCCATTGATTTATATGAGCAAGGTGCATTTCCGTTTATGTCTGTACGTTCACCAGTAAATATAATACCACGCGATATTTTGGGTATTCCGATACTGGAACTAAGTTTATTATTGAGTCGCCTTCCACCCAGGGTAGCCGACACTGTGAATGCCCCTTTGATGAGGTGGATCTTTGGAGACATCACCAAACTCGGTTTGAAAAAGAAACCTTACGGGCCATTCGAAGAAATTCAGCGAGAAGGACATGTCCCTGTGCTCGATATAGGTACGGTAAAATATATTCGTGAAGGTCACATAATTGTTTACGGGGCTATAGAAAGAATCGAAGGAAATGTCGTTTATTTTTCTGAAGGCAGATGCGAAAAATTTGATACCATTGTGGCCGGCATTGGCTATTACAGGGATTATGCCGAAATTATTGACGTTGATAAAAATCGCTTCGAGGATTTAAAAGTTCCCGTTAGTAAACAAAAATATTTTGGCAAAGAGGGTTTATATTTCTGTGGCTTTTGGATAGGCCCCACCGGGCAAATTCGTGAAATAGCCTCTGACGCTAAAAAAATCGCAAAAGATATTGCGAGAAAAGAACATGATAAAAGAATAAACGTATGAAACAATTAAAAACCTGTAGCAAGGGACATAGCTACTATAAAAGCAGTGACTGCCCGGTTTGCCCTATTTGCGAAAAAGAAAAAAAACCGACCGATGGCTTCCTGGCATTACTCTCTGCGCCAGCAAGAAGAGCATTGGAAAATAATGGGATAAAAACATTGCAACAACTTTCTACATTGAGCGAGAAAGAAATTCTTAAGTTTCACGGAATGGGAAAGGCCTCAATACCAGTGTTAAGAAGCGCATTGGCTGCCGAAGATTTATCATTTAAAAAATAAAAAAAAAAAAGAACTATTAAAGGAAAAAGTGGGGAAAAGTAAAAAAACCGGCGGCAAAAAAGTTCCTCTCTTGATTTATCTAAGTAACTCTCCCGTTCCTGATAAGGAAACGAGAAAATTTTCGGCAGAGCAGCTACCACACGTTTATAAAGCAATGGCAATGGTTTCAAAGCCTGGCCTTGCAAAGTTCATTATGAATATCCTCTTTAAACTAAAAGCGCCTCCTATTCCAATGAAATCGTTTGCTGATGGCAGTGAGGCAGTAGAATGGCTCAGGCAATATCTATAATTATTTTAGTTTTATTAATTTTAAAGGAAAAATATGGGAACAGGATACAGGCAAACTATCACCGTACAAAATATCATCAATGCTCCTATAGAAAAAGTTTGGCAATTGTGGACGGATCCAAAACACATCATGGAATGGAACAATGCTTCTGATGACTGGCATACGCCACATGCGGAAAATGATTTGCGGCCCGGCGGAAAATTTCTCTCAAGAATGGAAGCTAAAGATGGAAGTTTTGGTTTTGACTTTGGAGGCGTTTATGATGCTGTGGAAGAAAAAAGATTTATTGAATATACCATAGGTGATGGCCGGAAAGTAAAAATCTACTTTACAGGTAGTGTGAGTGAAACCAAAGTTGTTGAAACATTTGAAGCCGAAGATATGAATGCCCCGGAAATACAAAAAACAGGCTGGCAGGCAATCTTAGATAACTTTAAGAAGTACGCAGAATCTCATTCTTAACAAACGGGTTTACTAAAATTTTTGCAAAAAAGCCCTATTTCTTTTCATCCAAAAGATCTTTGTAGCTAACAGGGATAATCCCTTTTTGCTGCATCATTAATTTTATCTTTTCATTGGTAAATAAATCAGTAACCCCCTGCCTGTCTTCTGCTACATTTTCATAACCAATGTGAAAAATCGCCCTCAACTCATCATTATCTAACCCGGGATGATCCACGAAGAGATAAGTATTACCCGGCTGAAGTTTATCCAGCATTTTAGCAAAGCTCACCATTTTTTCTGCAGAAGTTTTGTGTGGGCCATCGTAACCTGCATACTGCAAATGATATTCGTCGCCGTCGATATTAATATGATACTCTATAGCAAGCCGCTTTGCCATCGCCTGTACTTCGGGAGAAAGGGCAGTGCAGCCCATGTGCGCCGAAATGTGACTTACACGGGGAATATTTTTGATCGCCATTTCTATCTGCGCACGAAATTCCTTTTCGATGTCTTCTATTTTCCATGCATTTTCTTTTATCGATTTACCCGGATAATTTTTATTCGGAAATACCATTGGGAAAAAATATCCATTACCGTCACGCAAGCTTTTGCAATCAGTCAACGGCCTCCATTTTACATTTTCCCATTCGCTGGTAATTGCAAGATGAACGCCTACATCTACACCGGGATTCTCTTTTAATAATTTAACCGCCTCCGGAAACCAGGGCGATGCCACGATCACCTCGATTGATTTTTCAAAACCCTCTTTATAACACTTTATCAATGCTTCATTTCCCGAATGGCTGTATCCCATGTCGTCGCCACGGATAATAAGTTTAATTTGTTTTTGCTGCGAAAATGCGGTCAATAAAAAGGAGGAAAGCATTAACGCAAAAAGTATTTTTCTCATAATAGAATTATTTTAAAATTGTGATCTTGTCCACGTTTATGACTGACTTAAACAAATGTAATTTCTTTAATTGTTATTTACGTTCTTAAGTGAAAACACACTGGTATATTGTATTTAAGCTCTGGGCGAAAAAAATTACACCTAATTTAGCTCCAGTGTTGGGAGTAACGCACGCTGCAAATCCTAAAAAATAGTTACATGCTGTCTGATCAAAAACATTTATTCCAACTTCCTGAAGATATAATTTATTTGAATTGCGCTTACATGTCACCACTTCTTAAATCTGTTGAGTTGGCAGGAATCGAAGGGATGTCCCTCAAGAGAAATCCCTCTCTTATAAAGCCAGAAGACTTTTTTGATGAAAAGGAAGAAATAGGCAAAAAGCTGGGAAACCTTATTAATGGCGCTTCACAGCAAATCGCGATGATTCCTTCCTCTTCGTATGGGCTTAAATCTGCTGTAAATAATCTACTCGATAACAATGGACAACACGCTATATGTGTTGCCGACGAATTTCCAAGCGGCTATTATACCATCCTGAATTGGTGTAAAGAAAATAGCAAAGAACTAAAAGTAATAAAGCCACCGGGGTACGAAACCAATCGCGGCAAAAGATGGAATGAAAAAATTTTAGAAGCTATTGATAAAGATACAGCGGTTGTCTTTCTATCAAGCATACACTGGATAGACGGGACTATATTCGATCTGCAAGGAATCGGTAATAGATGCAAAGAAGTTGATGCCTTATTTGTGGTTGACGGAACGCAATCTGTTGGTGCTTTACCGATTGATGTAGCAGCCTGCCATATTGATGCTTTGGTTTGCGCCGCGTACAAGTGGTTGCTAGCGCCCTACTCTACCGGCTTTGCTTATTTGAGTGAGCATTTTAACAATGGTATTCCGTTAGAGGATACCTGGATGAACAAATCAAATGCAAATAATTTTGCCCGCTTAACGAATTATGTGGATGAATATAAACCGGGTGCTTCGAGGTATAATGTAGGCGAATACAGCAATTTTATTCTTATGCCGATGTTCAATGCAGCATTAGATCAAATCGACAATTGGAAAGTAAATTCCATACAGGATTATTGCTCCAATCTCATTAAACCTTTTATACAGTTATTGAAGGAAAATAATTTTTGGATTGAAGATGATCAATATAGAGCCAGCCATTTATTTGGCTTTTTGTTGCCTCAACATAGTAACGCCAATGAATTATTGGAGAAACTGAAAGAAAGAAAAATTTTTGTTTCAAATCGGGGCGATGCGATAAGGGTTTCTCCACATTTATATAATACTCAGAACGACATTGCGGTATTTTCAGAAGTAATAACTGCCTTATTGAAATAAATATCAATTAAAAAATCATATTCGTTTTTGAAGGAACGCAATCAATTCACGCGAAAGCACATACGTGAACAACGATATTGTTATTCCCATTTCGGTTCTGTTGAACGATTGAAGAGATAATTTTTTCATGCTTTTATTGTACTCTTCAATTACCTGTGTAATATTGCACCTCTTTCAAAAATCTTCCATTAAATGAATCTTGAAATAAGAAATCTAACAACTGAGGTACTCTTTGACAAATGGGCCAAACTTAGACGGGTTAACTACGAATATTCAACCGGGGACGGAAAATGGCAAACACAAACAAGAGAAGTTTACGACAGGGGGAATGGCGCCGTTATATTATTGTATAACAGGAACCAACACACCGTAATACTTACTAAACAGTTCAGGCTTCCGACCTACTTAAATGGAAATGAAACCGGAATGCTTATAGAGGCATGTGCAGGCCTGCTTGATGATGAATCGCCTGAAGATGGCATAAAAAGAGAGACTGAAGAGGAAACCGGCTATAAGATTGGAAAGCTCAGGAAGGTGTTTGAATCTTATATGTCACCCGGATCGGTAACGGAAATTTTATATTTTTTTATCGCGGAATATTCCAGTGACATGAAAGTAAACGATGGTGGCGGTGTGGAACATGAGCATGAAAATATTGAAGTGATGGAAATAAAATTTACAGATGCGGTAAACATGGTTGAAAGCGGAGAAATCAAAGATGCCAAAACAATTATGTTGCTCCAATACCTGCAACTACAAAATATACTGTGATCCTTCCATAAAATAGCGAAGAATACATAAACTCTATGTATCATTCGCCCTGGCAACTGCCAAAAAAATTCCAGCAAGTTCCAATCGCCTGGTATTCGTATGGGATCCATGTTAAACATCTTCCATAAAAAAGAACAAAAACATTACAGTGATGTATAAGAACAGAGCTGAGCTAAAAAGCAAAGAAAACATTGCCGCCCAAAATCTATATCGCTTGCGATTGACAAAAATGTAAATTGAAAATAGGAATGAAAGTAATATTAAAGATAATTGAAGGAAGAACGATAGCGTATCGCCAAAAGTGTATATGAATTTATATTTTATCGAGAACCTAAAATAATATTCGATAAACTTTCTGAAAGAAACCAGGAAAAGAAACAGCGATGGGATAGCCAGGGATAATGATATTAATTTCTTTTCTTTCATTAAAGTAAACTTCGTTCGCTATCAATATGAACACAAGCAAAATAATAACCATGCAAGGCTACAACCCCTTTTACCCAATTGCCTTTTCCAAAATCATAAACTCAAGTGGTTTCAAATGTTTACCTGTAACACCATCTTCTTTAAAAGGAATTCTTTTACCGCTGTCAGCATAACCATGCCTCTCGTACCAACTGATCAACTCTGTACGCAGGCTAATAACTGACATGTAAATAGATGTACATTGTCTATATGCAGCATATTCTTCCGCTGCCTTTAATAATTGTTTGCCGATACCCGCTCCTTGCATCTGCGGCATTACGCTGAACATACCGAGGTATATCTTTTGCCCATGCTGCTGCAGGTTTACACACCCCACAATTTGATTTTTATCGTTAGTGTATTTTAGAAATACGCTACCAGTTAATGTCATTACTCCACGCAGTGTTGCATCATCGACTCGGGTATCACCTGCTATGAGGTTAGCTTCAGTTGTCCAGCCCTGTTTGGAAGCATCACCGCGATATGCAGTATTCAAAAGGTTCCTGATAGAAATACTATCCGCTTCTAAAGCAAATGAAATGTGCGGGTTTTGGAAAGAATGCATTTTTGAATTAAAAATATTGAAAAAACTATTCATGGATTATTCATTGGTTCTTGAGGGATCAACTCTTAAAAAATCATGCATTGTTGCGGCCAATCCGGGGTGAAAACGCTTTTGAAAAACAGGTGAATTCACTCTTTAATTCTTTTTGCAATGTTGATATTTTTGTATCATCAAACGCAGGTCACCTACCGCTATAAATACGAAAGCTTTATTTCATTCTTTACATCTAAGAAATAAAACCGCCGCCAGCTCAGTTGTTTGCAACCGCAAAATTCCGCTATACAAAACCGTAGGTTATAAAACCGTTTGGCCTGTTAGACTGTGACGAATTCAGCCTTGACAAGTCCATTCTTTTTACACTAAAAAACAATCAGTCATTTACATGGAAATTTTTTACAAAATAAACCCCAATAAGCCGAAAAGGGAAAATAGAGTAGGCATAACATTTATATAACAATTTTATGGCAAAGATTCAAAAACCAAAATGGACAAATGCACAAATAAGAAAGCATACTGCTAAAATTTTGGAAGATAGTTGAGCAAAACAAAAAGAATAATAAGCAGGAAAATTTTACGGGAATTACCAGGGAAGAAATTGAAAAGAAATTTAAGCGTGTCAATTCTCCCATGATTGTTTCACAAAGCTGGAATAGCACCACACCCGGCGGAACAATAAATTACAATCTTGGAATTTATAATCCTGACCCAACATTATCCATTTGGCTTTTCGCCCACGTGTGGGTAGGATCGGGCAATGTCGATCCCATCAACGGCACCTTCCTGGCAAACGCAGATACTCGTTTCCCAAGACTTACCGAGCCTTCTTTTAGTGGACTTAGTTTGGCACCCGGAGCTTCAACAACATTAAAATTTTCATTGAAAGTTCCATCGGGTATTGAAAAAACGAACTACATAGCAAACAGTTGCCTCATGCAATTTAACTGGCACGACATAGGAACTTATCTTGATCGCGGCGTATTCGTATTTGCAGTAAGCTAAGAGATAAAGCATTTAATATGGAGTAAGCCGAAAATCCAATCAAAGAGTAGGCAAGTAAAATAATTTACAATGGCAAACGTAACAAGCTATAGTATTTTAGTGTATGGAAGCCCGGATGGGTACCAAACCAATCGTTCACAAATTCAGCTCATGAATGGCAATACTGTTGTTGCATGGCTTAGATTCAACGATCCGGGAATGACCTTCGAAAATGATTATGTGTCTAACAACATTATCCGCATGCATCTTCCCAGCACTATGTTTCAAAGTGTTCTCGATATTTTGAGGAATGAAAGCCCTTTGAATATCTATTTCGCACAAGGCCGCGGATTTTTTGGTACAAGCACAGAGCCTGTTGGTGAAGGAGAGTAACGGTCATAGAATTACGATAATGTATTGAAAAGCAAATTCAAGGGTGGGTCGAAAATTCGTGTTTTTGAAAAGCAGATCACATTGCCAAGTCATAATCGACCCACCATCGGCTTTGCGAAAAGTTTTCCTGCAAGGAGACCTGAATTGAAAATGTTTTCCCTAACATGTTGATTAACGAAGCCACCTGAATTCTTACCTAAACGCCCCCAACATTCTATTCCTTTAGATATTGCAGAGGTACTCCATCAAAAATTTCCAAGACCTCGCAAAAAAATTATCCATCCATTTGCGGTCATTCTCCATTTTTAACGGACGTTAGCCGAAGCATCTTTGCATTGTCAATAACGACATCATAAATTTAAAAAATAGAGATGAAAAAATTTATAGTCCCGGCAAGGGAAGACGTAGCCCCGGTGAACCAAGGCATTTTTGATACGTTGCACAAAGCTTTGGGTTTTGTTCCAAATCTATATGCCGCTATTGCTTATTCTGATAACGGCCTGGCAAGATACCTGGCGTATCAAAATGCCAAAACAACTTTAAGCAATAAAGAAAAGGAAGCCGTTAATCTTATCGTTAGCCAGGTAAATGGCTGTGTTTACTGCCAAAGTGCGCATACCGTAATTGGTAAAATGAATGGCTTTACTGATGACCAATTAATTGACATTCGCAACGGAAAATCTATGAATGCAAAATTGAATGCATTGGTTCAGTTGACAGCAAGCATAACAAAAAACCGTGGCAAAGCTGAAGATGATTTGGTAGAAGATTTCTTTGCCCAAGGTTATACTAACGAAAATCTCGTTGACCTGGTGCTGCAAATAAGCGATAAAACTGCTATGAACTATTTGCACAACCTTATCCGAATTCCCGTTGATTTTCCTTTGGCACCATCATTGGAAACAGCAATGGCTGTATAAGATATATCATATCCAAAAAGCTAAGAAACTGCCCCAGAAGAAATTGCGGGGCATTTTTTATTTGCTTTGTTTAAATATTCTATCGTTCTTATAAATATTGAATTCAGTTAAAATTCTTCTTGAAAAATTATCCATCCTTTTGCGATGTTCCTCCATTTTATAGTGATTTATCCCGCAGCATCTTTGTACCGTCAATAGCGACATCAACATTAAAAAAAACAAAATGAAAAAGATTACCAAATTATTTGTTGCAGCAATATTGCTGCTTATATCTGTCGCATCATTTGCACAGGTTTCTTACAAAAATATTAAGGTTGACGGTTTAAATATCGCCTACCGGGAAGCAGGAAATCCTGCCAATCCAAAAATTGTTTTATTGCATGGTTTTCCTGCAGGGTCGCACCAGTACCGCGACCTGATACAATCCCTGTCTGATAAATTCCATGTAATTTCTCCTGACTATCCCGGGCTTTGGTTTGAGTGATATGCCCGATCCTGCAACATACGATTATACTTTTGAGGGTATCTCCCGGATTGTTGAACACTTTCTTAAACTAAAAGGATTTGATCATTATGGATTGTTTGCACAGGACTATGGCGGACCAATTGGATTTAGAATTGTTGGTAGAAATCCGAAAGCGCTTGACTGGCTGATCATACAAAACACAAATGCATACGAAGTTGGTTTTACTGCCGCGTGGGATGGCTTTAGGGGAGCATTATGGAAAAACAGGTCAGAGGAAACTGAAAAGCCGTTGGCTGCTTTTTTAACTCATGATGCCATTAAAAGCATTTACCTGTACGGTGCAAAGGATCCCGATCTGATAAGCCCCGATAACTGGGAATCGGATTATGCTTTTATGCAAAGGCCCAATGCAGTTCGCATTAATCTTAATTTGTTTTATGATTATCGTACTAACGTGGAGCTGTACCCGGTGTGGCAGGAATTTCTTCGGAAATATCAACCGAAGACAATAATTTTTTGGGGACAGAAAGATATCTTCTTTACACCTGCGGGCGGAGAAGCTTTTTTGAAAGACCTTCCCAACGCTGAAATGCATCGACTTGATGCAGGGCATTTTGCAGTGGAAGATAACCTTGCTTATATTTCCAAAGCAATGCATCGCTTTTATACCGCAAAAGTTACGGCTGGGGGAAAATAAATTTAATTAAATAAAGCAAAAGTAAGAGCCGGGATTAAATATCTGGCTCTTACTTGTAGAGACCAAAAATCACACCTATAAACCCGGAAGATATATGAACACAAAAATAATAATGACTGCAAGTGCAATTGCCCTTGGTTTGGCAGGGCTAATGCTGACATTTATTCCTGATAAAATACTAAGCTATTTAAATCTGGAAAAATCATTACTCTCGTTTCTGCTGATACAAATTTCAGGGGCTCTTTATTTTGCCTTTGCCATGTTAAACTGGATGGCCAGGACGAGTGTAATTGGAGGTATTTATAATAAACCAATTGCGTTAGCAAATTTTATACATTTTACTATAGGAGGCCTTGCTTTGATCAAAGGCCTGATAGCTAACCCGGGATTGGCTTATACAATTTGGGGTATTACATCAATATATACAGCTTTCGCAATTGCTTTTGCTTTTATCAATTTCAGAAACCCTTCAAGTGTAAATAAACAGCCATGACAGGTATCAGATCGCTAAACATTGTAGCCATTTCAGGAAGTTTAAAATCAACTTCGGCAAACACAAATATATTAAGGGCTTTAGCTAAAATGACCCCGGAAAATGTTGTAGTTGAAATTGTAGAAGGGCTGGATACTTTACCTCATTTTAATCCCGAAACAAAAGAAGAAATTTTATCTGTCATTAATTTCCGCCAAAAGATCAGGAATGCAGATGCCGTAATATTCTCTACGCCGGAATATGCTTTTGGTGTGCCGGGTGTTTTGAAAAACGCATTAGACTGGATGGTATCTTCCGGAGAGTTAAATGAAAAGCCTGTTATTGCGATCAGCGCATCTCCTTTGTATTCCGGGGGGGATAAGGCACTGGCGTCGTTGATCCTTACACTTACTGCATTAGGAACTAATATGGGGGCTGGTTCATCATTAAGCATTGCTAATATAAAAAGTAAAATGAATGCAGCGGGGGAAATATCAAACGCTGAAACGATTCAGGAATTAGAAATGTTATTGGATAGTTTGATTAAAAAAATATCAACCATTTAAATATGGAATCATGGAAATTCTATTTATCCCTTTTTATTTCAAGCTTCTTCATCCTGGATTCTAAAGTCGTTGGGTTTAATCCTAATATTTTAGCAGCTCCTTTTTCACCACTTACTTTCCAATTGGTTTGATTGAGCACACTAACGATATGCTCTTTTTCAACATCTTCCATTTTTAGAACCTTCGTTTGATTGGCACCAATTTTTTTTGCAGTGGGTATCCAGTCACCATATTCCAATGTATCGCCAACGGAAAGTATTAATGCCCTTTCAACCATGTTCTCCAGTTCCCTGATATTACCCGGCCAGTCATACAGCATCAATGCATCAATTACTTTCTCAGGTATATTTTTGATTTCTCTGCCCATTTTGCTTTCGTATTTTTTTACAAAATGCTTAACCAATAACGGGATGTCTTCTTTTCGGTTACGTAAAGGAGGCGAAACAATCTGGAAAACGTTTAGCCTGTAAAATAAGTCCTCTCTAAATTCTTTCCTGGCAATAGCCTCTTCAAGGTTACGGTTTGTAGCAGCAATTACCCGCACATTTACTTTCATTGTTTTAGGGTTGCCGAGCCTTTCAAATTCACCTTCCTGCAATATCCTTAATAGTTTAGCCTGTAATTCAACCGGTAATTCTCCAATTTCATCTAAAAAAATAGTACCGCCATCAGCCAGTTCAAATCGCCCAATCTTTCTTTCCATGGCACCCGTAAATGCACCACGTTCATGGCCAAATAATTCACTTTCAATTAAAGTGGCCGGTAGTGTAGCGCAGTTTATTTTTATAAGCGGGCGTTTGCTTCTTTTACTGATATTGTGTACAGCCCTGGCCAGTAATTCCTTTCCCGTACCACTTTCACCTAAAATTAAAACAGAGGCATCGGTAGATGCTACCTGCTCAATCTGTTGCAAAACCTTATGAAATTTTTTACTGCTGCTTACAATTTCTTCAAAATTATTATTCAGTTTAATTTCATCCTGTAAATATTGATTCTGTGCCTTTAACATGGCTTGTTCCTGTTCCATTAATACTTTATCCGTAATGTCGAGAAACATAGTTCTGGTAAAATCTCCACTACGATCGGGGTTGCTCCACCATTGAATCCAGAGTGGTTTGCGATTATCCTCCCGGCGCATCTCCAGTACAACACCGCTGGTATCTGTACCACGTCCTATTGATTCCAGGGCTTCCTTCATACGACGCTTTGCATCGGGGGTATCAGCAGCCATATTTTTTCCATACATGAATGGAACCTGATCTGGCCTTACTCCTAAGATTCTTAAAGCCGCCTTGTTTGCCTTTATAAATTTGGAATCCAGTCCTTCATGAACATAAGCAATGGGTGCTTCTTCAAACAGGTCACGGAATCGTTCTTCACTTTCTTTCAGCAGATCTTCCAACCTGGTATTAGCAAGCGTTAATTCCTGTTCTGCTATTTTTCTTTGGCGTATATCCCGGATAACGGAGCAGGTAATTTCCTGTCCTTCGTATTCTATAAAATTGGCGGCAATTTCTACGTCATATAAATACCCCGTTTTGTGTTTATGTTTTGCTTCAAAAGTAATTTGCTTTAACGTTCTTAATTTATTCCAAAAAAATTTAAAATCAGCTCCTCCGTTAGTAGGGTTGATATCACCCACTTTCATGGCCGTTAATTCTTCTTTGGAATATCCCGACATTTTAGACGCAACATCATTTACATACAGGATTTCTTCTTCTGAATTTACCCAGAAAATTGCTTCAGACAAATTTTGAAAAGTGAAGTAGGCCAGGCTTCTATCTTTATCAAAATCCAACAGTTGTTTTTTTGCCATTACAGAAAGTTTGTACTTATGAGGTATTTTGAATTGTTTATAAAACCCGTTTGCTTTTCCAATAGCAAGCCTGAAATCGATACAGTAATATTTTAATCTAAAATTTACCTAAGAATTGATGATAGAAAGAAAGATAAAAATTTAGGGAAAGAAATTTTGTTGCCTCAATTCTTTCCTGAAATGTAGTGACTTTCCTGATATTTCGTGAATATAAATTCGGCTACGTGATTTATGCTATGCATTTGCAATTCGCTTAAAGCCTTCACCATATTGGGTTTGGGGCAACTGGTAAACCCGATAAACTTGCTGGCATCTGCTTTGGTTATAATAACCGTACCAATTAAGAGAATAGCATGATTAAAATAACAGACGAGAAAAACTTTACAGAAAAAATATTAGGCGGCACAGGTTTACAGATCGTGAGATTTTGTGCAGAATGGAGTGGTCCCTGCCAGATGATGGGGCCTATTTACCAGGAAATGTTTGACATGTATAAAACGTCTGCCTCCTTCTATCGAATTGATATTGATGAAGCTCCCTTATTAAAAAAGAAATTTGGTATTACAGAATTGCCAACAATCTTGTTTTACAAAAAAGGGATTGTTATTGATTTCGCAGTCGGGTTAATTTCAAGAGATGACCTTTTTGCCAAGATAGAAAAACTGGTCTGATAATCTTCCGTCTCTTTCTATGAATAACCCATTGTTGACGAATTATTCTTATTCAAATAAAAACAAATTATGTACAATCAAACTGGCTTTTCAATGGTAAATCAAACGAATGAAGCCCCAATATTTAATCTATATAAATTTGAAGAAAACAGCCTCTTCGGGCAAATACAACGCAATAATTATTTCTCCCTTATTTGGATTAAGGAAGGGTCGGGAAAAGTGAAAACAGGGTTTTCAGAATTTGAATTTGTAGATAATACCCTGTTTGCCTTTGCGCCTTTCGAACCATTCATGTTTTCAACAGATAATTCACTTAAAGGGATAGTTATTAATTTTCAATCTGAATTTATGTTTTTCCATCAACACGAAAAGGGAAAAACATTTAAGGAAGTGCTTTACAACAGCGGGAAGCAGGCTCCATTTGTAAAAATTGATACCGAATCCACTTTAACCTTTGATATGCTTTGCCAGAAAATAGAAGTTGAAATACAAAACTCTTCATTGGCTCAGCGTGATTTACTGGCTGCGTATTTAAGCATATTTCTGATCAATACCTCCCGGTTAAAAATGAAGCAGCAGCCTCTGGCTGAAGTAGCCAGGCAAGAAGGCAAAGAGCACTATATTCTTCAAAAACTAAGAAATGCTATTGAAGAAAATTTTCGGGCAAAACATTCGCCTGGTGATTATGCGGCAATGCTTTTTGTTACTACAAAAACATTGGCAAAGGTTTCAAAATCTTATTATAATAAAACAGTCTCCGGCATCATCAATGAACGAATAATTATTGAGGCAAAGAGTGAATTATACCTTACCAACAAACCGGTAAAAGAAATTGCTTATGAACTTGGATATGAAGATGAATATTATTTCAGCCGCTTCTTTAAAGTAAATACGAAAATATCGCCGCAGAAATACAGGAACACAGCTGGATGTGTAAGAGCATAAGAACTAAGCTCCGCCAGGGTTACTATTGAGAAAATCATCCATCCCTTTGCACCTTTCCTCCATTTTTCTAACCCCTTTTTATTTGCACTTTTACCCTATCAAAGAAAGAAAAAAATAAAGCGTTATGAAACATTCGGTTACAACAAAATGGGAGCACGACTTTCATTTTATTTCGGGACTCGATAACAAGAGTATTCATTTTGATGCCACGTCGCTACCCGGAAATCATAGTGAAGGCGTTAGCCCTAAGAGAATATTGTTAAGCGGGCTTTCGGGTTGCACAGGCATGGATGTAGTGTCACTGCTGGCAAAGAAATTTAAAATCAATTTTTCAAATTTTAGTATTGATGTAGATGGAGAGCTTACTGAAACTTACCCAAAATATTACGACAAAATACAAATGGTTTATACCATCAAGGTGGCGGAAAAAGATAGAAACAAAGTAACCGAAGCCGTTGAGCTTTCTATCACGAAATATTGTGGTGTGTATGCTATGTTTAGTAAAGCTGCTGCCATTACTCACGAAATAAAATTTCTATAAATGGAAAATCAAAGACCACCACTTCCGCCCTTTACGATGGAAACTGCATTGCTAAAAGTACAGCTCGCTGAAGATGCATGGAACAGCAAAGATCCTGAAAAAGTTTGCCTGGCATACACCATCGACACCGAATGGAGAAACAGAACTGAATTTATTAATGGAAGAGAAGCCGTAAAGAAATTTCTAAAAGCTAAGTGGGAAAAAGAATTGAATTACAAATTAAAAAAGGAACTGTGGGGCTTTCGCAATAATCGTATGGCAGTGAGGTTTGAATACGAATATCAAAATGCGGCCGGTGAATGGTTCAGGGCTTATGGTAATGAAAACTGGGAGTTTGATGAAAATGGATTAATGGCAAAACGATATGCCAGTATAAACGATTTGGCAATAAAGGAAACAGATAGAAAATTATAAAACAAAATAGGTTATGGAAAATAGTTTAAAGAATAACCCCGGGCAAGGTACAGTTTCATCTCTTAGCATTGAACTGTCAAAAATTTCTGCCGAGCCCGCAAAAGAAGAAATAGTGATTTATGATGAATGCGGAGACACCATGTGGGATGATGTATTAGCCCAGGAAGACAAGGCCAACCAATTGAAAAAAGTTGAACAGGAGAAAAGTCCCGCACAATAAGAAAATAAAAATGTGGCTTGTTTAGAAGTGAATCAACCAAAAAATAATATTCATTAACTGCTCTTAAAAACCAAATTGCCATGACATCAGAAATCAAATACGTTTACTTGCAAAACCATCCGTTGTTTGCAAACGCAACCAAACAGAAAATATCAGAAGCTGCATCCGTAATGAAAATAAAGACTGTATATCGTGGAGAAACAATAAGTTTTGGAGATGGTGAATTCAGTAAAGTTTATTTGCTTATCAATGGGAAAATAAAAATTGCAGAGTTTGGCAAAAATGGAACTGAATTGATAAAAGATATTATTACCGCCCCGGATGTTTTCGGCAATCTGAATATGGATGGCCGTCCGTCAAAAGATGTATATGCAGAAGCCTTAACTTCTAATGTTTTATTATGCGCATTTAATGTTCCGGATTTTAAGAGCTTATTATCCAGTAACACTGCGATGATGATTGCCTTTGCCAATATTCTAACACGAAAGCTAAGCCGCCTGGAACACCGCCATTCTGATCTTGTTTTTTGTGATACCAAATCACGGCTTATTCACTTTATCCGGCACTGGGCACAGATAGACGGAAATAAAATTGGAAATAAAATTATTTTAAAAAACTACCTGACGCATTCTGATATTGCCAATTCAATTTCAGCATCAAGGCAAAGTGTAAATCTATTATTGAATGAATTAAGAGATGCAGGCATGTTATTTTATAATCGTAAGCAGATTGAGCTGAGTCAATCTTACTGGAATTAAAAAGAATATTATGGCAAGAAATTTTGCGGAAATAGCATTTACCACAGCGGTAAAAGATATGCAGGAAAAACTGGTGATAGTTTTTATATGGCAACTATTGGAGAAAATAATTATCCGTATATACAACACCGTGGAGGCCCCAAAGGATTTTAAAAGTGCCGGATGCAAAGTTTCAAGAATGTATTATAATAAAACACTTTCAAACATCATCAACGAACGAATTATTATTGAAGCTAAAAGAGAATTATATCTTACCAATAAAGCAGTTAAGGAAATTGCTTATGAGCTGGGTTTTGAAGATGAATATTATTTCAGTCGTTTATTTAAAGTTAACGCCGATATATCGCCACAAAAATATAGGAAAACGGTTGTTATGTGAGGGCATAAGACAGCACACATTTTATTTATAACCCTGTTGACTTCTCCATTGCTTCTGTATAGCGGGCACCCGTTATTTTAATTTGTTCGGAAGCTTCTTCAATTTCCTGCAGCTCTTTCGCCGTTAATTCAATGGAAACAGCGCCATTATTTTCCTTTAACCGGTGCAATTTTGTAGTGCCGGGTATAGGCACGATCCAGGGCTTTTGCGCCAGCACCCAGGCCAATGCAATCTGTGCAGTAGTGGCATTATGTTTTGCGGCAAATTGATTGAGCAGATCCAACAGGGCCTTGTTGGCGATGCGGGCTTCTTCACTGTACCTCGGCAGAATATTACGAATGTCGCCTTCCCCAAACTTCGTGTTTTCATCCATTTTACCCGCTAAAAATCCTTTTCCCAGCGGGCTAAAAGCTACCAGCCCGATACCAAGTTCTTCTATGGTGGGGATGATTTCTTTTTCATGCTGCCGGGTCCACATGGAGTATTCACTTTGCAGCGCAGAAACAGGTTGCACCGCATGTGCACTTGCGAATTGTACTCTGCGCCTGCTTCTGAAAGGCCGAAGTATTTTACTTTTCCTTCCCGGATCAGATCCCTAACGGTACCGGCCACATCTTCTATGGGAACATTTGGATCAACGCGGTGCTGGTATAGCAGATCTATTACATCAACCTCCAGCCGTTTAAGTGAACCTTCCACTGCTTTTCTAATATGTTCAGGCCGGCTGTTTACGCCCGTCATTTTACCATCCTGATATGTTGAAACCAAATTTTGTAGCGATCACTACTTTATTACGATAAGGCGCCAGCGCTTCGCCCACAAGTTCCTCATTGTTATAAGGGCCATATACTTCGGCGGTATCAAAAAAAGTAACGCCTTGCTCTATAGCCTTGTTCATAAGAACAATCATATCTTTTTTTTCAGGAAATGGTACATAAGAAAAGGTCATGCCCATACAACCAAGCCCAATGGCTGAAACTTCGAGGCCCTCATTTCCCAGTTTACGTTTTTGCATTTGTGTATTCATGATTTAAGATTTTTAAATATAATACAAAGCTAAAGAGATGCCGGCTGAGGAAATAACAAAAACGAAATAACTATTTACGAAAATCAAACAAGTAAGCCAATTTTTGTATCCTTACTTGATCTTCATGTCCGACACAAGCGGATCAGTTTCTATAAGCTCAAGCGCTTTTACCATGTCCTTTGTACCGTTTTTATATTTTATGAAATGAGGCGTTTGTAAATGCGCTTTATAAGCAATCGTATCCGCATATATTTCTAAGATGGTAATGTGCGTAGGATTATTTTTTTCGGAAACCGCGTATAATGTCAGCACACCCGGCTCAACCCGCACAGAAGTTTCAATTTCTTCTTTAAGAACTGCCTTGTAGCTGTCCAACTGGGCGGAATCAACAACAATTTTTGCCAGCCTCACCATTTGGTTTTTATTTTGGGCTGAAGCAAAGTTGAAGAAAAGAAATGCCGGTATAACAGCAATCAAAACGGGAAGCAAGCTTCTTTTTTTTATTTTCATTTAAAGAAGACAAATCCGAACCTTTAAGCCAACAGCTTTTTCAAATAGTCATAACTATTAGTAACATTTTGTATTGGTTGTGGCGCACCATCCTGCTCCACAAAGAAATACTTCATACCGGATTCTTTGGCATTATCAAAAATTCGTTTGAAATCAACAACGCCTGTGCCTACTTCCGCAGGATTCATCGTAGTCTTATCAAGATCTTTTACATGCCACAGCGGGTAACGGCCCGGGTGCAGTTTAAATAATTCAACAGGATCCTGTTTTGCTTTTGTTGCCCATGCAAGGTCCAGTTCCATTTTCACCAGGTCTTTGTCCGTGTTGTCAAGAATGTAATCAAACGGGCGATGCCCCTCAACATCATCAAACTCGGTGGTATGGTTGTGATAAGCGAATTGAACCCCCACTTTTTTACATGCTTCTCCTGATTTGTTGAATACTTCTACGGCTGTTTTAATTTCATCCAGCGTATGTACAGGTATGCTGGAGCATACCAAATAACTGAGTCCTCCTTCGGCTGCAGCCTCTGCAAGCTCCTGGTAATTTTCCGCCAGGTTAAGTGATTTTGGCGCATCTTTAAAACGGTCCATCATCTTTTGTATTCGTGCTGAATCCGCAGCCGTTTTAGCCATTTTCATAAATTGTGCAGGATTAAAAGCTGCTCCGCCTACATGTGCTGAACGCCACGTCATGCCGGCATCCTTTATCATAGCAGACAATTCCTTTGGTGTATAACCATAAAAATTTCCTTTTTGCGAGCCTGCGCTTTCCAGTTCTTTGTAGCCGATGGCAGCAAGTTTTTGCAAGGTGCCTTTGGTATCTGTTGTCATTAAATCGCCGAGTGTATATAGCTGAAGTCCTATTGGCCTGGCCGCTTTATTACCTGCGAATAATCCTGCCACGGCTGAACGTCCAAGGAGTAAACTTGCTGTGGCAAGTGCTCCTGATTGAATGAATGTTTTTCTTTTCATGTGATCGTTATTTTTGAATGTATAAAATTGTATTTATATCTTCTTGCAAGAGATTGCATCATGTTGTTACTAGGTTATGGATGCCGTTGCAACCGTTGCTTAAAAGTACAGATATTATTATCATATCAATTGATAATTTCAATAGCTACGATTAAATACAAATTTGCCTGCGGAGTTGGGTGTGTTACTCAGCTAATGTCCATCAAAAAAAAATCCGCCCCGGCTTATTTCAAAACAACCAGGGCGGAAATATATGCAGTTAGTTGGCCAAAGCCGTATTTACGTTGTTGACTATATAGGCCTTATATTTTTTCCTCTTCTTTTGCTGGTACATCAACCGCTGAAACTTTAGGAGTATTTGCCGCAGTTGCCGGCTTGTAATATTCCTTGTCTTTCACTTTGCCCATATTAACCAGCAGCAGGTATAAGGCAGCGGCCACGCTAATGTATATGCCAAACCCCATGATATCGAAGAGGCCCGGAGAAAGATCTCTTAACGAGCCTGACATGCTCCCCATAGAACCGTAGCCGCCGTATCCCCCGGCCGGCTCATCCGGCTTCATCTTAAAATACATCATTATCATTCCCGCAATAAGCGTAACCGCAGGAATAAAATGGGCAGGCTTATAGAAACGCTCAAATTTTTTATTCCCTGTAATATTTTGATACAGGATGAGAGCGCCGCTCACCGGCACTACCAGGATGATTACCATAAGCAGCCTGTCCAGGCCGTGTAGTAGCATACTGAGCATACCCGGTGATAAGCCAGTGCTGACAATTGAAAAGCCGGACATGGATGCACTGCCCAGTATGGTGACCCATGGAAAGAAAAAACCAAGAACCAGCAGCGCTGCGGCAATATTGACCCCGGTGAATTTTACTTGTGACATGATAATATTGTTTTGTAAAAGTGAAAAATAAATGGTGCGTTGTAAACTTACTGACTCTGCATTGGCGGGAAAACCGGCATTTATTTTTTGATGCCTCCCATTTATTTTTTGCGCCCATTCGGGGGAAATATGCACGATCAATTATACTTCAAAGAGGAACAGCAGGAATGTAAGATGCCTGCATATTACATGGATAAATTCCTGGTCATGGAATGGCAGATGGTATCCCCTACAGGGTAGATGGTTGAAAATAAAAAGCAGCGGGACTGGTGGGCATAGTTAGTTGTGGGAGTTTTCGGAACGCCGGGAATAGTATGAATTTATCCGGAATTTTCGGCTTTTAAAGAAAAGGTAATGTATCTTACAATCTTCTTCTACGACTCCGGGCTAACGGTTTCAACTCTCTTTTAAGAGTTTTCTTTTAACTAACCATTAATCGAAAGATGAAAACACCAAATCATGAAAAGATTTTTACTTATTATCTGCTTTCAATGTTTTGCCCTTGGAAGCTTGTACAGTCAGTCGTTTACTATAGATGACCTGATCTCACTCATTTCCATGCCCTCAAAAAATATAGACCGCTTCATGGGCAGAAACAAATATGCACTTAATAAAAACAGGGCGGATGGCAATGCAATGATGACCAGCTTTGTTGAAAAAGTAAAATCTAAAAAGAAAGATGAAGTACCAGGCCGTAGTGTTGACATGTATAAAAAAGATGGAACAAACTATTATGCTTTCCACACCACTGCCCCGGATGAATACCTTGATGGCCAAAGAAGATTAATAAAAGAGGGATATTTTTATGACACATCAAGAACTGTTTCCAAAGACTCTTCAATGCTTTTTCAGAAAAGAAACCTTGTTATATCTGCTATCGCCGGAATGAAAGACAGTGTTCCGGAATATACTTTTGTAATAGAGGAGAAGGCATTACCTGATGTGTCTGATATTAAGCATGCTGAAGACCTGCTGAGATTTACATCACACGAATTTCTTATTAGCTTTTTTGGAAAGAAAAATGTAGAAAAAGACTTTCTTTATTTTTCCGAGAATCAATTAAAAAAGTGTTCCGTATTATTTGGCCACAGCAGTTACCAGGTTGTCTTCGTGTGGAACGATGAAAATAATCTTACAGATCTTGCCTATATTCTTGTAAGCAATGTGATACCTACCCAGGGCGCCGAGAAATACGATGGAGTGTTTAGTAATAATGAATGGAAGTTAACAAGCGGAATCTATGCCGGCATGGATATCCGGGACCTCATCAGCCTCAATCAAAACGATTTCGAAATCTATGGCAATTCATCGGAGTTTGCATTTATGGTAAAGCCGGGGGAAAGCGACAAAATAGATTTTAATAAAACGCAAGTCATGTTAAGTTGCAAAGGTTGCAACACTGACAGGATCTTTGACAAACCCACCGTAAGAGCAAGAGATATAGTACGAGAAAATCTTCCTGTGTATATTTTTGATATTATCATCTATCCTTCGCATCATTAGGTAGCTTTAAGAACCGATAATAATCAGGTGACGGGGGATATGCTGGCATCAAAGATGGGTTTAACGAACTTTCTGTAAACAGCCAACATTTCTTATTTTGTGCAACAACAATCTAACGGCAAACATAGCCCAAAGTAAAGGTTACATTTAAAACTGCGAGTGAACATTGAGCTCTATAATAAATTTCGATAAAAAGGCCGGGCAATTAACCTTCAATAAGTATATACTATACTTTGTGCTTATGGCTGCGCTCCTGGGTTATGGCGTAGTACCTAAAATATGGTATGCATGCACGTGTAAGAAAACTACCGGTGTTATTAAATATTTTGAGCAAAGGAAATATAATTCCAGGGGTGGAATAAAATATAATGAATACCCTCTTGTTGATTTTGTGGTTGATGGAAACACGTATGAATTTTACGGAAACAGGTACCAGAGAGATAACCTGTATGCCGGGGATACCGTAAAAGTCATCTATGATCCTGCTTTTAAACGAAATGCATATATAAACACATTTGTCGGTTTTTGGGCACCGGAAGTGGTATATGTTATTCCCATTTCATTAATACTATTTTTGGTTTTTGGATTGGATAGCATTCCAAAAAAAATCAAGATAGAATTTTAAAAAAGGTAAGCGAAGAAGAAGTGGGTAAGAATTTTTGTTTGGAAGATATAGTTGATAGGAACCAGTACTCAAATGATGAATGTAAGATTCGTAATCAATATGTGGAAAATTCGTGATCTTGAGATAGCATGTGGGGAGACTCGTTTTGATAGGAGGTCAATGAACCGAAATATTATTTATTTTAACTTGTTTAAATGACTGAAGCCACGATATATGAGTTATTAACTAAAGAGATATTTGAAGCCATACTTAACCAATCTGATGTAAAAAATATTGCGGTACGGCATAATATTATATTGCAGGGTAAAACTACAGCTCATCAAATTGACGTGTACTGGAAATTTGAATTGGGTGGAATTACTTACCAAACAATTGTTCAAGCAAAAAATTGGAATTATCCGATTTCAAAAGGTGCGCTCCTCCAATTTAAAGAAATTTTAAATGATCTGCCCGGACAGCCAAAAGGTATTTTTGTAACCAAATCTGGGTATCAAAAAGGAGCTACTGAAGTAGCTACTGCTAATGGAATTGACCTTCTACAGCTAAAAGAAATCGAAAATGCGCATATTGAAATTCAGCTATATGGCTACGCACGTACGCGATTAATTGCTGAGCATATTTTAGTCACAGGCACAAACTCCACTTCAATAACATTAGGCATAGAGTATACTGTTTATGAATCAAAATTTGAAAACAATATAGTTAATGGAGATATAGAATGGGTCAATCAGAGACCAGAATTCGAAAGAGTAAATATCCAATCAAAGTTTTTGAAAAAACAGGCTACTCTAAAACAACCTAGTGAGCATAAATTTTACGATGAGGCAGGAAATATAATTAATGACTTAGGCAAAATTTATTTAGATCATATAGATAAAATAGAAAGGGGCCGAAATCTAAGGCAAAATATGATTTATAAATTTGAGAGTCCTACCTATATTAGATTAGATGATTTAGAATTGAAGCTTCTTAAAGTCTTATCAGTTTCCACCGATGTTACAATAAAGGAGAGTGAACAAAAGCGGATACTTTTTAGCTTACCAGATATAGTCCAGTTTAGATTAAAAGATATTACTAAAAATACAGAAAGAATATTAGGCAAGAATAAAATTTAACTGCCACTATTATGAACTCCCGCGCTTGCTGGTCTTTCGCCTTCAATATAAAACCATGTACAAATAAATAAAATAAATTGCCGATGTTGTGTGTCAGTATGGAAGTCAATTTAGCCCGGCATCACCAACATCAATTTAGCGTCATAGCGTCTGTTATTCCAAGTGATCCATTGCATTTATCCACCAGATTGTTCGCACGAGACTTCTAAAACCTACTTCAATATAACAACTTAATGTGCCGGACAATATTGAAACCGTAATCATATTTTCCCCTTACCGGCGTCATCGTTTTTTTTTAAATAAATTGATAGTATTGTTAGCAACATTCATTTTATCTTAAAAACAAATATCATGAAAAGGTTATTGCTGCTTGTATTACTTTTCCCTGTACTATGCAGCTATTCACAAAAATGGGAAAAGAATTATGATTACGTAGATGACTGCGTATGCGGCCTTTCACAAGTAAAAAAAGACGGGAAGGTGGGATATGTAAATAAGGATGGGAAAGTAGTGATAAAAGTGGAATATGATGAAGGGTTGACTTTCAGTGAGGGTTATACCGCAGTAAAAAAGGGTGCCAAATGGCAATATTTTGACAGCACCGGCAAGGAAATTACACAGCCGGTCTTTGACGATGCATTAGCTTTCAGTAACGGATTGGCAGCGGTTGCCAGGGATCGCCACTTCGGATATATAAACACATCCGGCGAAGTTGTTATTCCGTTCGAGTTTTCTAATGCACACCCATTTTCAGACGGACTAGCGCCGGCAGAAAATGAAAAGGGATATTGGGGGTACATCAACTCTAAAGGTAGTTGGGTAATCTCCCCATCGTATGACTTTACGGATGTTTTTGCTAATGGAGAAGCGCGTGTCATGAAAAGCAGTAAGGTATTTTATATTGATAAGAACAATAACAAACTGCACGAATAGCTGTGGCAGTGGTTGTGAACTTTTTTATTGATAATGAATTGCTGCGTTTTGTTTTAAAAAGTTTCCTAAAAGCCACACAAAGTGATTGTGGTAACAGAAAAAACCGCCCTTAATGGGATGGTTTTCCACATTGCTAATCCATGACATATTAGTCAATCCCTATCTTAGTCCAGGAATATCGAAAAGCTGCCTTGCACAAGGGTGTCGCATGATCCTTGCGGGTTCACAATCCTTGTGCCTGTATAAACCGAGCCCGCCCGGAGAATGCATAAATAATTTGAGAGCACCATCCTTAATTGAAGACAAACCGGGCATAGTAGAGAAAGATCGCTGTTATTTGGTTCGGGCTTGATTTTGCGCCACGCAGCAGGCGCATATATTCATGAAATCATATTTTTCCTCTTTCAAAATAGAATGTTTAGTTTTAGCATCTCCTTGAGATAACACGCTGCTCTACCCCGAAACCATCAGTAATCATTTACCATTTTTTGAAAAGTAAAACTGTTTTTGAAAGTAAATCATTATGTGTCCTGATCTCTTATCTTAAAAAATTTTTATGTACAAATTGATTATCCTTTTTCTCTTTGCAGGCACGAGCGCCTTTGCCCAGGAAACATTATTGCTACGCTCACCTTCCGTAAGCAGCGATAAAATTGTATTCGCCTATGGCGGAGATGTGTGGCTGGCCGACCGCAACGGATCGCATTCGCGGCAGCTTACTACCAACCCGGGTGTGGAAGAGAACCCCATGCTTTCACCCGACGGCAAATGGATTGCATTTACCGGAAACTATGATGGCAATAATGATATTTATGTAATGCCTTCCTCCGGTGGCTCGCCAAAGAGATTAACCTTTCACCCTGCTGCAGATGTTGTAAGAAGCTGGGATGGCAACGATAAAATTGTGTTTGCATCGTCAAGGGCTCAGTGGCATTTTCTTGCACAAAACCTGTTCGAGGTAAATATCAATTCCGGGGCTGAAAGTATGTTGGCGATGCCGGAGGCGAGCCAGGGCAGCGTATCACCGGATGGGAAATTGACAGCCTATGTACGGTCAATGGATGTAAACGACTGGTCGGCGTTTAGGCTATACCGTGGCGGTGATAAAACCCGCATATGGATATTCAATAATCAAACGCATGAAATAGAAGAAATACCTGCGTCAAACTCTAATAGTCAACTGCCGGTTTGGACCAACGATCATCTTGTATTTTTTCTAAGCGACCGGGATAATCATTCTGTAAATGTTTACAAATATGATATCGATACAAAAACGGTAACGCCCGTTACCTCGTTTAAAGATTTTGATGTAAAGACATTGTACTCTAACGGCAATGAACTTTCTTTTGAGCAGGGTGGAAAAATATATTTGCTCAATGCTGCTACGAGTGCTGTAACGCAAGTGCCCGTGTTAGTGCACGAAGATATGGTGGCAAAGCGGTCCTATTTTTCTGAGGCGGAAAATTTTATTTACAATGAAAATATTTCTCCCACAGGAGTAAGGGCCGTGATGGAAATACGCGGCGACATATTTACCATACCGGCAGAAAAAGGCGATACCAGGAATATTACCAACTCGACAGGAGCCAATGACCGCGATCCCGCCTGGAGCCCCGATGGAAAATATATTGCATGGTTTAGCGATGAAGGTGGAGAATATGCTTTGAAGTATCGGGATCAGAAGGCAGATAAAGAAGCCAACACTATTAAATTAGGAAATGCAGGTTTCTACTTTCACCCGGTATGGAGCCCTGATAGCAAAAAGATTGCTTACGTTGATAAAGAACGAAAATTCTTTGTAGTGGATATCGAAGAAAAGAAACCAGTAGAGATTGATAAAGACTGGTACACGCCGGGAGAGCCACAGATAAACTACTCGTGGTCGCCGGATTCGAAATGGATCGTGTACAATAACCGTATGGATAATCATTTTGGCGCCATACTTATTTATGACGTAGCTAATAACAGGAAGCACCAACTCACTGACGCCATGAGTGAAGCCGCTAACCCGGTGTTTAGTAAAGATGGCAAATACATTTTTTTTACCGCGAGCACAAATTTTGGACCGGGTGAAGCCTGGCTGGATCTAAGCAGTTATGATCATGCGACAACAAGCAATATATATGCAATGGTATTATCGAAAAAAACACCTTCCATATTGCAACCAAAGAGCGACGAAGAAATGGTAAAGGAAGATGATAAGCCGAAGAATTCCACGGATAATAATTCAACATCAAAAAAGAAAAATGCAGGTAATGTAAAAGATAAATCTCCCGACACTACAAAGCCTGCAACGGTAGAAATTGATCTTGACAATATTCAGCAACGAATAGAATCTTTACCTGTTCCTGCAAAGGATATTTCTAATTTAAACGCCAATGTTGAAGGCCAGTTATATTACCTCGTGAGAGATTACCGTGGCGAAAATTTTACATTAAACAGCTACGATTTTGACAAAAGAAAAACGGATGTCGTAATGCCGGGAATCGATAATTATTTTATTAGTGTTGATGGAAAAAAATTATTGTATAAGGCTGATAAGTCCTACGGCATAGTGGCTACCGGCGGCAAGCCAACCGTTGGCTCCGGCGCTTTAAATGTAAAAGCAGTAAAGGTATATGTTGATCCGGCCAAAGAGTGGTTGCAAATGTATGATGAGGTTTGGCGCATTGAAAGAGATTTTCTGTATGTAAAAAATGCAAATGGTGCAGACCTCGACGCACTAAAGAAAAAGTATTCGGTTTTCCTTCCTTACCTCGCTCACCGAAGTGATGTTGATTATCTTTTCAAAAATATGCTTGGCGAATTAGTCCTCGGGCATGTGTTCGTGCGTGGTGGCGATTTTCCAAAAACAAGAAAAGTTAGCGTGGGCCTTTTGGGTGCAGATTATGAAAAAGCGAACGACTATTATCGTATCACGAAAATATATTCAGGGCTCAACTGGAACCCCGATCTTACAGCACCGCTTACGCAGCCGGGTATTGATGTAAAAACAGGGAACTACCTGCTTGCAGTGAATGGCCTGCCGCTCGACGATAAAACAAATATTTACAGTCTTTTTCAAAACACAGCAGGTAAGCAAACAAAGATCACTGTAAATTCTTCGCCCACGTTAGAAGGCGCAAAAGATTTTACGGTTGTACCTGTTAGTGATGAAACCAATTTACGGAGGATGGACTGGGTAGAAGGCAACAGGAGAAAGGTTGACTCGCTCAGCCATGGAAGAATTGCTTATGTGTATTTGCCAAACACAGCCAACGAGGGTTTTGATTTTATCAACCGATATTTTTTTACACAATTAAATAAAGATGCCGTGATCGCCGACGACCGCAATAACGAGGGCGGATATGCAGCGGATTATATTGTTGACCTTCTCTCCCGCTCTACCGTTATGTATTCTAACCAGCGGGACAATAAACCATTCTCCATTCCCAACGCTGTTATTAACGGCCCAAAAGTTATGCTTACAAACTCACATGCTTTGTCGGGCGGCGACCTGATGCCTTATATGTTTCGTGCAAAAAATGTCGGCAAGCTCGTGGGCACCACCACCTTTGGAATATTGGTGGGCAATTCCATGGGGCACAGGCTGATGGATGGAGGCAACATAACTGCACCCAATATTGGCATCTTCAGTACCGATGAAAAGTGGATAATAGAGCAGCAGGGTGTTGCCCCGGATGTGGAAGTTGAAAATTATCCGCAAGATATTTTGAGCGGCCATGATGCCCAGTTAGAAAAAGGCGTTGAACTCATCATGAAAGAGTTGAAGCCGCACACAGAGATTCATCAACCGGCAGACCCGATAAGGGTTGCGGGGAATTAGAATAGACTTAGATTTATTTATGGAAGCTTCATTTCAATTCATGTCACAAGCGGATGCGCCAACCCTGCGATAACAGTTAGACATGCTTACGCGAACGTGGTTTGGAGGCCTTGCGCCATAAGCATCCGCTTTATTTTTGCAATGCTTGAAGTTTAAGAAGGGAACGGGTTAACTTTAAAACTAATTTAAAATATGAAAAAGCTATCTATCTTTTTTGCCTTTGTCAGTGCAGGTTTCATTGCGTCGGCACAAAACTCTCCCTCAAAAGTTACTACGGCAAGACCTGCAAGCGGTATAAAAATGGTTCCCTCTTCAAAAGCTGTTTTAATAAGAAAAGATGTGGCCAGGTTAAAAGGTCAGCTTGTGCAGTTGAGCGACTCCATCTCCGTTAGCAAAAAAGAAATAGACGCTCTTGCAGACAAAATGAAAAATGACCTTGACGGTATGAGTGAAATGAGTGAAATGGAAAGCCTGCGGTTGCAAATGGCTATGGACAGGTTAAGCAAAATGATGGAGACACTCAGCAATTTATTAAAGAAGATTAATGATACACAGCAGACAATTACGCAAAATATGAAGTAATTAAAAAGATTATCTCATTATTCTTAAACAAATCTTGCCTCCTGGAATTACAAAATATAATTTCCTTATAATTACCCTATTCATGCTTTTCCGGTTGTGCTTTTAACTAACTTCAATCTGATTAAAGCAATTCTTATCCGCAGAAAAATATTAAACCTAATACACCGGAGATCTCTATCGGAAGCTTCTTTTAACGTCGTGTAACAAGCGGGACGCTTGCGCCAACCCTACGATAGCAGTTAGGATATGCTCGAAAGTTAGGCATTTACACTATACGGCAAAAATGATAATTTATTATCTCCATTGACTTTATTAAAAAAAATAGACAAAGCATCAGAATAATCAAATTAATATTACTGGTAATTATTGTTGTAATGCTTACCTCCTGCTCAAATAACAAAGTTCGTTCAATTATTGTATCTATTCATCATACTGGGATCTTTACAGAAATGGAAAGGCATATGAAGGTTACCTGTTTAAAAGAAATGGAGTATGTAGAAGGTTTGCAATTCGGAAAGACGGCCAACAAATACCGTATCCTGAAGAAGACGTTATTATCCAAATACTTGGGAATTATTGGACGATAGTGATATTATAGTTAGAGGTTTTAAGAGAAGAATTCTTTATATAAATTCTGATTCTATGGTGTTATTAAATTCAATTACAAGTGATAAGTATTTTTTCAGGAAAAGAATACCTTAATCTGGTCTCATCTTCAACTCCCGATGTTAGCGCAACCTTTGTTGCATAGTCTTGTGTGTCGGCCATGCTTGTGCTGAGAATAAAAGAAAAGAACTTCTCATTCTATCTTAACAACTTTTATGGCCACCACCGAAAAAGTAAAAACATCTTCGCATCGTGTCCGGGCATGATTGAACTTTTTCATTCGATGCAGTGATTTCATTTTTAGCATCGACTTTTTATAAGCTGTGGAATCAAACGTTTAATGAAGTCACAGCCTAATATACAATTAGTATAGAAGAACAAAATGACAAATAAGATATTTGCATTGGTCATTACCCGGAGCCTGCTTTCGAGCCATGTTATACATGCCAAAAGAAAGTGCATTCGCTGGAAGAAATTTGGCAAAATGGGGACAACAATCATTAAAACATAATATATGCAAACCGGTAAATTTTATAAAACAGTTAAAAAAAATGCAGTAACCATTTTACTTACAGGTTTTGTGCTTCTCCTTATTGTTAGCCCGGGCGCCAAGTCATGGCTGTTACAACAGTTGGTGTCAATTGGTTTGTTTAATGCAGAAATAAAGAAAGATGGCGTGAATGAAATTTCAAGGGAGGAAGCTTCTTTTTCATTTACGGATGCTATGGGGAAAACAGCTAATACCACTGCTTTAAGGGGCAAGGTTGTGTTCATCAATTTTTGGGCATCATGGTGCCCGCCTTGCCGCGCAGAAATGCCATCCCTGGATAAATTGTATAAGAAACTGAAAGACGATAACAGGTTTGTTTTTCTTTTTATAAATGAAGATGAAGACAAAACAAAGGCCATAAAATATCTTGATAAGAATAATTTTGTTTTTCCGTTATACCATCGTTCAGAAGATGTTCCTGCTGAAATTTTTAGCGGCTCGTTACCAACCACTATTGTACTTAACAAGCAGGGAAAAGTTGTGCTTAAGCATGAAGGCCTGGCAGGCTATAACACCGATGAATTTATTAAACAGTTAAAAGAACTCTTATAAAAATTGTAACGATATTAATTCAGCCTGCGAAAAAATTCGCAATGAATAAAACCACATCATAAACTAAAACAATCACCCATAAAACAAAAAAATGAACATTAAATTTATCGCGGTAGTGGGATTAGCGCTCACAACAATCGCAGCCTTTTCCAACACAACAAGCGAAACTTCTCTGTATATAGCAAACGAAATTTCACCACTAGAAGCTGAACAACCTTCCGATGTTGCAACTGATGCAACGCCTGTACTGCCTGCGTTTAAAATTATGGCCGCTGATGGCAGCATCACTGATCTTGCAGATCTCAAGGGCAAAAAAGTATTCGTGAATTTATGGGCAACATGGTGCCCGCCATGCAGGGCGGAGATACCTTCCATTGAAAAGCTGCAAAGTAAACTTGATAAGGAAAAGGTGGTATTCGTGATGATATCACTGGATGATAATTTCGAGCTGGCAAAACGATTTGCAAAGAAAAGTAAATTGCAGTTACCGGTATATTATCCTGCAGAACCACTACCTGCAATCTTTAACATTAATGGAATCCCGGCTACATTTATCTTTAATGAAAAAGGTGAATTAATTAAATCGAATAACGGCATGGACAACTATAACACGAACGAGTACCTGCAGTTGTTGAAATCTTAGGTTCCCTGCATTTTTAATAAATATTAAGCAGCTATGATTATGAATTTTATACTTTCAAATCTTCCCGAACGAACAACACAAAAACGCAGCTTTGGCATTACGCTGGCAACCTAAAATTCAAGGAGTCATCGATCGCTATTCTGAGAGCCCTTAAATAATAAGAAAGCTGCTGTCCCTGGGTGTACTCAGGACTTGTTTTTACAGTAACCCGGGATATTCCTCCCGCCCTTGCCGGTCTTTCGTTCTCAACAAAATGCGCCTCTTTGTTCGGAGGATGCTATGAGAAACCAGCCCGGATCGATTTGTCCGATAAGCAAGGCGATAAAATTAAATTGAAGTACATTGTTATTGACTCACAGTAGAAATAAATAATTTCTGCATACCTGTAATAATCTTTCAAATAAGCCACTAACTAATAAAGTAAGAGATTTTGAGTAGTGATTTTTATTTAACATCCATTTTACCTTATTCCGGAATAATAATAAAGATATGCAGGGCTTATACCGATACCCAGGAAGATTTTGAAGACTATTACCAGGAAGTGTGTTTGCAAATATGGAGAAGCAAGGACAGGTTTCAAAAGGCGTCTGAATGGTCAACATGGATATACAGAATATCGCTGAATGTTTGTTTGACATTGCTTAAGAAAAAGAAAAACAATAAGCAGCATTTTGTTTCTGATGTACTGCCTGACGAGGTAGTCATCGAAAGCCATGCTTTTGCAGATGAATCGCTCAATCAACTATATGCTGCTATCCGGCACTTATCTGAAGTTGACCGTGCTGTTATATTGTTGTACCTGGAAGAAAAAACCTACCAGGAAATAGCGGACATCATGGGTACCAATCCCAATAATATTGGAGTACGCATAACAAGAATTAAAGAACGATTAAAAAAATTATTAACCAATTAAAATATTAAAATGGAAAAGTCAATTGAAACAATTTGGAAAGAAGGGTTCTTAAAAAATGACGCCCTGGTATCCCCAAAAGTGAATAACCTCTACAAACAGAAGTCGGGGCATATTCTCGATAAAATAAAAAGAATGATTAAGATAAACCTGGTTGCCATTGTGGTTGGTTCAACCCTGTTTTTGGGATTTTCCATTATCACTGGAATTCCTGTTGTTGGGATAAGCTTCTTTTTGATCTGTAATGTGATCGTTATCTTAAACAGGAAGTTCATGATCTCATTAAATAGAATTGATAAAAATGTAAACAGCTATCAATACCTTAAAGACTTTGACGGTTGGCTGAAAGAGCACCTTTCTTTTAACAGAAGAATGGCCCATTTGTATTACCCCTTGTTTTTTCTGACAACAGTTCTGGGTATCTGGTTTTCACATTATGGACAGGCAGCATTTAAATATATTCTATCAAAACCTAATGGCATATTCCTGGTAAACGGAATACCACTTTATTGGATGCTAACGGTCATCATAATTGCCTGTATACTGGGCTTCTTTGGAGGCCGCTTATACAATTTGGATGTGCGTGTGGTTTATGGCCGTGTGTTTAAAAAGCTTGACGAAATAATAACTGACATAGAAGAGTTAAGAAGCTGACGAGTAAAAAATATTATATAGCCTGTAATAATATGAACAGGTAAGCCACTAACCAATAAAAAACAAAATTATGAGCATTAACAAAACCGTGAATTATTTTAGAAACCTGGTAACAGGGAGTGCAAAAAAAACAGAGATCAGGTTGTATGAAAAATACATTGCCGTGTTATCTGACTTAAAGAATAAGGACCTAAGCGAAGTTCAATTAACATCAATAGAGGCAGCGCTACATGAGCTGAAGCTTGATGCCAACAGCAGCAACAGAAAAAAATACCTGGGAAAGCAATTTGAAAAATTTTCAAAATACCTTAAAAAGGAGTTTTCCCTTATTATCGAAGGGTATTATACCAATATGGGCATAGCTCTTGGGCTAATATTTGGAGTGGTATCCGGAACTGTATTTGGATCGATGTTTGAGAGATCTTTGGGGATAGCCATGGGAATATCTTTTGGCCTTTTAATAGGTGTGGTAGTTGGTAAATACCTGGATGCAGAAGCGGAAAAACAAAACCGGGTTTTGAAAACAAAATAACTGGAAATACAAATGAGTCTCCGGGCGCCATACCTCTTCAACGCAACGTAATGCATACCTTTAAAATGGTAAGAGTAAAACTAACTGCCCGGCTTTAATTATTTTTTTATGGCTGTTTTCTATGCATTTCTAATCTCCTCTATTCTCTTTATTTCGTGCGACGACAATGTAAGATTAAAGAGAGAAAAATCAACGTTGGATGAATATGTTTTTTATGGAAAAGTTGGAGACATTCAAAAAGATACCTTAACAAATTTGCTCTCCGCAGCAATGGAAAAAGCGTTTTTTATAGAGCCTACAAATTTATCTGCCGCCACAAGAGAAATAAGAATTTATTATGCGGATGTCTGGAGTGAAAGATTTTATATAGCACGTTTTGAGAATGACTCAATAGAAGTCTCACTTTACAAGTGTAGAAGTGAGAGGAAGAATGATTCAATCTTTATGATAATTAAAGAACGCTTAAGAGCGACCGGTAAATATGATATTAGCGATATTACTAACGTGGATTCACTCCCGGATCTAAAAGATTGCCAGCCAAAAGACAGTGCCGTTTATCTTGATAAAGGATATGTCTATTTTATAGAGACAGGAGTGGGCAATCCATTAAGAAAATCCTGGTTAACGATAATTGCTTAACTATGAAAACTGACAAAGAAGTTATGTATATAATTAATTTTCTTCAATCATTAAGCAAGTCTTTTAATTTTAACTTCAACGATCCATGGGAGCAATTGACAGCACGGCCTTTAAAACTAATTAGATGATAACATTAAGACTAATTGCTTTTATTGCAGCATGTTTTATTGTACAATAAGAGAACCTAATATTAAGAGACTTTTCCCGGCATTAACGGTCAGTGAGGATCCACTTTGAAACACCACAGCCACATCAAGTATGCATGCCCCGTTTATAACAACACTGTATCCTGACGGCAACGTGGATGGTGGTACAATACCGCCCGCCCAGTTGGCAGGGTTGCTCCAGTTGCCGGAGCCGGTAAAAGTAAAAGAGGTAACCGCAGCGCCTCCCAGGGTGAGCTTCACTAACTCGTACCCGCCGGTGATACCACCACATTGCCCTGAAAAATAAAAGTCGCCGCCATACCCTACAAACATGGGATCCTGGCTATAACTGAATATTTGATTATTGGTATTCTGAACTTTTAACAGGCCGGTGCCGGCAGCAGTGCCATCACTTTCCCATACCGAATAATCGAAATTATTATTAATCATGTATAATTTATTGTTCCATATACCCGCAAATCTTGAGTAGGGCGCTATGGCCTTTACCAGCACGGTGCCCGCAGCGGTTCCATCACTTTTCCATAATTCGAACAAATTGCTATATATAATATAAAGCAGTCCGTTAAAGACTATCGGTGTGGGCTGGCCGCCGGTGGTGCCTGCTATTACATCTTTTACGAGCGTGATGGTTACACCATCCGATACAAATAGTTCCGGGCCATGTACCTGATCGTTTCCACTAAAATAGAGCTTGCCGTTATACACTACCATATTCTGTGGAGACCCGCTGTATAACACGCCTCCGGCATCGGGTGCCAGGTTCTGTACGATGTGGGTGCCTGTATTGGTGCCGTCCGTCACCCATAGTTCGCTGCCAGTGGTATAGTCAAATCCACTGAAGTAAAGCTTGTTATTCAAAACGGCATAGTTGCCACCGGTTACGCCGGGTATTAGCGTGTTGTTCACCAAAGCTGTTCCGCCAAATGTGCCGTCACTTTTCCATAAGCCATATCCTGAGCCTGTGCCGTTATCACCTATGAAATAGATATCATTATTAAGAATGGCGAAAGAAGTGTAGCCATTAAAATCCTGTATGCCTGTTTTGAGCAATATAGTGCCGGCAACCGTTCCGTCGGTTACAAAAAGTTTTTTTAATCCATCGATGTCGTAGGTGTAAAAAAAGAGTTTATTATTTGCCACTGTAAAGCTTTGCGGGAACGACCCGTTGCTGCCGGGATACAAATCTTTAAAAAGTACGGTTCCCGCCACGGTGCCATCACTTGTCCATAACTCCGGGCCGTTAATGCCGTCATCACCCATGAAGTAGATTTTGTTTTTATACGACACAAGCATCCGGTCGCTGGTGAGGCCGGGCGTGGGTGCACGAAGCTGCACCGATGTGGCAGGTGTACCACTTGTTACCCAAAGGCTGGCGAAATTGTTATTGTCATTGGAAGTAAAGAATAATTTACCATTACACGGCGTAAGATTAGACGGGTAGCCATTGCCACCGGGCGTGGTATTGGTTTCTTTTACCTCCACGAGATCCTGTGCATGGCACAGTAGTGCACTGCAAAAGAATATAATGATAAAAAGTATGTTTTTCTTCATGGCTTTTTTGAGAAGTAAAGTACAAAAGTGACTATGCCTCGCACAACCTGAAATAGCGGTTGGCGGATATAAATTATCAGTTGGCCTTAATTGGTAAGTGCAGGAGCAAAAGCCGGAAAACCAGGCTCTCCGACTCCACCTGCAGCATCATCATGATACTGCGATCATTTTATCAATCTGTCTATTAAGTCGTTTATCTTTTAAATATTGTCTCCTGAATTCCATCGGATCTTTGTCTGCGGCAGGCACCAGCGTGGGCGGATGTGTACATAAAATGAATTGTTATTTTAACGCGATAATATCATTCAAGATCATAGAGTTTCCTATTTTGGCAAGATGTGGAAAAAAAAGCTGGTTTGCACATTTGTTATTTTTCTGTTTTTGCACGGAGCCACTCTAAGTTCGTTTGCACAAACTGATGCCGGCACGTATAAGGACTCAATCGTCAATGAATATGTTGAAAACTATAAAGAACTGCTCACTTATAAAATGTCATTAGGTAGCAGGGAAGATGGGTTTGATATAGTGAACACAAGCCGCTACAAAATAAAGTCTAACAATAAAACGAAGTTAAATGCAGGCATTAACTATCGCTGGCTAGCCTTCAGCCTGACCTTTGCGCCAAAGTTTTTTAGCGAAAATATTGACAACAAAATAAAAGGTGAAACGAAATCTTTTGGCTTTGGATTCAGCTCCAATTTTAATCATATTATTCAAAAAGTAAACTACTCAAGAGTAAAAGGATATTATCTTGATAATACAAATGAATTCGATGCAACCTGGAAAAACGGAGACCCGTATATACAATTCCCCGGCCTCGTTTACAGAAGCTTTTCGGGTCAAACGGCTTACAAATTCAATAATAATTTTTCTTTCAACGCTATCAATTCGCAAACAGAGAAGCAGTTGAAAAGTGCGGGTACCTTTTTGCCATCATTATCTTACCAACATTATGTCGTTAATGATCAAAAGCCATTGACCGGCCAAAACAGCTCACAAAAATCAAAGACATTCGAGATAGTATTTTCACCAGGCTATTATTACACCTTTGTAACTACATCAAATCTATATGCGTCCGCAGGTATCAATCCCGGTATAGGTTTCAGCAGAACAAAGCTTTTGACGAGGGAGTCATCCGGGAATACGAAAATTAAATATAACGAGACTGTTTATCAACTTGAAACCACCTTCACATTTGGCTATGATTCCCGCCGCTTTTTCACGGGCATACAAATTATGACGGGCACTCGCGGATACGGCCAGTCAGATGCCAACAATGTGATTCTCCGGGAAAAAGGTACAGGCTCTTTTTTCATCGGCTATCGCTTCAACGCTCCGAAAAAGCTGACTTCCACGATGGACAAAGCAGAAAAACTGGCTGCCAAAAAACTCGGGGAGTTAAAACAACAAATAAAGGAGTAAGCATCCGTTTGAATAGAAAATATGGCTGCATTTTACCTGGAATTGAAAGGCTGATTTATGTGATGAATAGGACATTTTTAAAGAACCGGGGAACCGATTATTTATTTGGAAAAGGTTATGATGGCCTGCACAAATACATTCGCTTACCCATTCGGTAGCGCAAGTGCACCAGGCACAACGCTAAGCGGCAAACTTGTGTTAATGTGCGACCCGGCTAGGACTGAAATCATGCACTTTTCAATGCCTCTCTCACCTTCGGCGAGATCTTCGTTCCGTATATCTCAATGGATTTCATTAAGGACGCGTGTGAAGGCCCGCCCACATCCATGTGTGCGGAAAAACGGTTGAGGCCAAAAAGCTCGTGCATTTGCAGTATTTTATCAATGGATTCATTGGCGTCGCCGATAATTAAATGCCCCTGCTTGCTCCTGCCCATGTCGTATTGCTGCTGCCGGAAGGGAGGCCAGCCGCGGCTGCGGCCTACACGGTCCATCTGCGAGGAATATACCGGGTAATATTCATCGGCAACTTTTTTACTGTCGTCGCCAAAGAAGGCATGCATATGCACGCCCACCTGCATTTTGCTCATATCGTGCCCAAACTGCTGGTAGGCTTTTTTATAATACTCAAACAAGGTGGCGAACTGGGCAGGATTGCCACCAATAATAGCGAAGATCACCGGCAGTCCGTGTCTGGCAGCACGCACTACACTTTCCGGTGTGCCGCCCACGGCCACCCATATATTGAGGTGATCATTTACAGCACGTGGTAATATCTCCTGGTTAACTAACGGTGGCCTGAATTTACCCTTCCAGGTAATGGGATTCTGTTTATTGATCTGTACCAGCAGGTCCAGCTTTTCTTCAAATAGTTCATTATAGTCTTCCAGTTGGTAACCAAATAGAGGAAAGGATTCAATAAAGCTGCCACGGCCCGCCATGATCTCCGCCCGGCCATCCGTAATCAGGTCAATCGTTGCAAAGCTTTGATAAAGCCTCACCGGATCTGAAGAACTTAAAACATTCACTGCACTGCCAAGTTTTATATGCTTCGTTACTGTAGCGGCGGCGGCTAAAATGATCTCCGGGGCAGATACAGCATAGTCCGGACGGTGATGTTCACCAATGCCAAAAAAATCAACACCTACTTCATCCATCAGTTTGATCTCTTCTACCAGTTCCTTCAGCCGCTCCCCGGGTTGCTGCGGTTTCCCCGCCTGGTCATAATGATTATCGCCAAACATGCCAATGCCTAATTCCATAGTTCAAATTTTTTGTTGAAAGTATAGCGTAAAAGTACCTGGATAGTTATGTACAAATGATGTTACAGGTTTTTATTCATTTTGACTGCAAAGGTTAAGTCAATTTATTCAAACTTTTGTTGGGGCCGATAATCCTTCAACACAATGCCTGAAATGGCGGTACAGAACGTTGCTTTGATCAGCTTTGTAAATACCGGCAAAAGTATAAATATCACTATCGGAAACGGTAAACGTTTTATGCCTGCCGGCTGGCCGAAACGAGCAATGATATCATATTAGTTAAGTTCTCAAATGCGGTAAAACCTTCTGATAAAAAAAGAGGAAAACTTAACGAAGTATTCGCAGATTCTTTTGATAATAAAGAATGTTTTACAAAACAAATTCATTTTGCAAAAACCTGATTATATCCACTGGAATCCATGCAGCGGAAAATGCCTGTCCGACTGGTGTTATCCGGGCGGGGAAACTCGCACCTTCTCCGGAAGGATATGTACATAGCTCCGCAGGTTTTTACTTCAAAGGAGTGAAAGCAGGGGATTTTTGCGGTGGATAATATTATGGTAACGATGATATTTAATATCTACCTTACGTCATACTAAAATATATTGTATGAAGTGCAAACAGATTTTATCATTGGCACTATCGTCGTTTCTTGTTACAACTTTATTTTCAACTCATTTGCTGGCACAAAGTACTTATGACAAAAACGGAAACGTAAAAAGTATTGAGCAACGCAGGTATGAGGAAAGTGAAAGAAATCGGGCAAAAGTCTCTACTCCCTCTTCACCCGCAAAAAAATATGCTGAGGCATCTAAAACCAAAAACACTACTGCAAGAAGGTTTTCAGCAGGAGTGGCTCATATTGAAAAAGTGGAGAACGGGTACGGTTTTATCGCCAGGGATGGCAACGGATCCATTTTAGAGGTGTATGAAGATTACCTTCGTGAGAACTTTGGCGAATATGATTTGTATGGTGTAAAAAAAGGCGGCAAGTGGGGTTTTATTTCTCCCGCTGGAAATACCTTGATTGCATTTCAATACGACACAATCCTAACTAAGTTCCAATATTTTGGCTCCGGAATGTATTCAGAAGAGGGATATAATAACGCGGTGGCAACAGTTGTGAAAGATAGTTTGGTGTATACGATAGGCAGATATGGGAGTTCGAAGTTAGCACCCCGTCCGTATGTTGTTAAACCAAAAGTTGCCTTAGTCGCACCCGCCGTAATAAATGCTACACATACAAATAGTGTAATAAAGAAAGAGCCCTCAGGTGAGCTGATTTCAACGTTGCGTGAAGAACTACCACTCACCTATAGTTTTAGGGGGAATTATAAAGATGGCTATGCAATGGTTACGCAGCGCGAAAAATATGGTTTTATTGACAAAGAAGGTAAAGTGATAATTCCACTCATTTATGAAAAAACAAGTTCTTTTGTAACGAACGGTTATGTGGCAGCAAAGCTTAGTGGTAAATGGGGATTTTTAAATATGGCTAATAAAATCATCGTTCCTTTTATTTATGACGAAGCCTTATTCTTCTATGAAAATAGAGCAGCCGTAAAATTGAAGGACAGTTGGGGATATGTTGACGATAAAGGTACAGTGAAAGTGCCCTTCAAGTATAGCAGAACCTTTAGATTCTCTAACGGCTATGCTCCTGTAAATGTACATGGGCGTTATGGATTCGTAGACCTCAATGGCGTTGAAGTCGTACCACCCATTTATGATGATGTGTACTCCTATAAAAAGGGCGTAGCTAAAGTGGTACTCAATGGCAAAATAATATTTGTCGACTCAACAGGAAAAGTGGTGCCGGAAAAATAAGCTGACACTCAGTCCCTGCTATCCCGGGTTACTTCAAATATAAGAAGTCACTTTTAGCTGTCAGTATATTGGCAGCGGGGAATGGCTCACAGGTGTGGCATCTTTAAAGAAAAATCCATCCCCTGTTTCACCTATCGAAATATTGCTGGAAGGCTGGTGGTATAATCAGCCACCGGATATATTTTATTTTATTAAAGACAGGACGGATGCATCAATAAAAGATGTGCCGGCAAACATAATAACCGGCACTGGTAAAAAAGCACTTCGAGAGTAGGGCCGGCAGTAACGGAATTAATTGAGTTCTGCGCTGCCAACGATATCTTCGGAAATTTCTGACTGGATGATTACATATTTGTAAAGCGCAAAATCAATATTGGAAGGTAACGCCATTAATATATCCCCGTTCAAATCAATCACACTGAAAATTTTTATAGCCCCGGAGAAGGGTTCCTGTTTTTGATTGAGAAAGAAAAATAGAAAGCGAGGCTTCCGCGTTAAGGTTCATCTCCTCAAGCCCCAATACATATTTGCCGGTTTGCTGCCGGTATATTTTTGCCAAACCAGAAGCCGCTTCCAAAGAAAAAGAAAAGTTTCCGGAGGCGATCACAGTAGCATTTTCCATGCGACATGTTTTCCGATTCGCCGGCGACAAGTGCCTTATCTTTTTTGCATGAAATAAAACCGGTTGACAGGAAGGCCAGTAGAATGAAAAATTTTTTCATGACCAACATTTTAATTTTTTAAGCCCACGTTAAAGTTAATAAATAGCAACCGAATTGCGGCCACTTAACCCTGGCCTGCAGCGTATGAACTGAAGAATATGTTGATATATTGTACCTGCAATTTGTATCTTTAAACAAATCATTTTAACAATGAACTGGAAAAAACATATATCATCTGATCCTGAAATTATGTTTGGGAAAATGGTGATAAAAGGCACAAGGATACCTGTGGAATTAATATTAGAAAAACTTGCTGCCGGTAATACAGTTGAAGATTTAATACAAGCCTACCCGCGCATTACAGCAGCCCATGTACAAGCGTGCTTATTATTTGCTGCAGATAATACAAAACATGAAAAAACATTCGCAGTAGCATAAAATGGATTACCAGGTAATAACAGATGAAAGTGTTGATTTTAGAATTGTGATTCAGCTTCGAAATATTGGCGTAACTGTTTATTCAATTGCTGAAGAAGTTCCATCCATAACAGATAACTCCGTTTTGTCAATTGCCTTTGAGAAGAACGCATTATTAATCACAGAAGATAAGGATTTGGAGAGTTGGTTTTCCGCTTGCAACTTCCGCATCGTGGTATACTATTGATTAGAATAGAGAAAGCTGAATATAAAATATCTTCAGTTGTAGCTGCTATCAAACAACATTATGGTAAAATGATTAACAAGTTTTCTGTTATTAATAGTAATAAGCTTAGGATAAAAGAATAAAAGTTATTAATTCAATTCAGCAAAGAAGGATTGCCTGTAGCGCCTTTCAGAACAGACAATTGGGAACTTGAATACAAGTAAGTGATTAGATATTTTAGCAGTTAATAGTTTGGGGCTCTCGGTTGGAGAATAAATATCAGCGGAGGTTCCGGCTATCGGCTGCAAGTCCCGCCCGCAAACCATCCACACAGTACCTTCGACTGCCGTGCTTTCCATTTCTATCCGGCACCCTTTAATGAAGACGGCAAATCAAACAACGGCTTTGGTGGGGAACACCTAACAAGGGCAAACATTTTAGCGGCTTGTTAAGAAGCGGGTTGGGCAATCACCAAATGAATAAAGAGGTTGGCTGAATTAGATAAGGAAATTAAACCCGACGCCTAAACGTTCTTCAAATTAAACAGGCCATCTTTTAATGGAAACAATATTACGGCCGAGAGGTAATACTGTAAAAAAACCCTGCACGAAAAGCAGATTAAATATAGTGTGGACTAAAGATTGGAATACCGATAGGCAGCCCTGCATCAATAGATATACTTTTGAAAATGTAATGTGCAAACGAATTCAACCAGGTAATTATATCGCTTGCCTTATCTGGTGTTAAGTAAATACAAATTCTATCGTCAATTTTTTTTCGCTCAAATTGCCTATCAAATAACTCAATTGATTTATTACACTTGTTCTTTTCCAAGTAGTCAAGAAAGCCTTTTGATACAACCTGTCTATTATGGACCAATGTATGTCGAACCATAGACAGAAGATCAAACCAATGAAAAATATTTACACTGAAATAATTTTTGTTTTCATATTTTTTGAAGTGATCAGAAATTTTTTTGGTAATTGAAATAAGGCCCTTATTATTTTTTCCTGAAGACTTTTTTATCATTCCTTTGATTTCGGCTTCAGGTAAAATCAATTCAACTTTCAAAAGCTTTAATTCAACAAGTTTTGATGGATTGTATCTTAAATATTCAGTAAGGATTTTTAAAAAGAAAGTCTCAAATACCTCGTACGCCTGGGCTACAGTCAGGCAAGATTCTCTGCTTATCAAATTCATAATCTCGTCTGAAATAGAACTCAAATAAATTGAGTAGCAAAATTTGGGAATAACTAAATTATTAGATTTCGGTGTAACGGTTAGATCTCTAAATGCGGTTAATGAAGAATTCAACTCTCTATCTTCAGCATTATTTTTTATTAGACAATTAGAATAGTCCGGTAAATATGCACAAACAATGTGCAACTTGCCTTTCAAAAAACATATTTCTTTGAAATACTCCTCCAAAGATGGGAGTAAATAATTATTCACAATAGATCGATTTTATGTATTACGAAACTACTGGCTAATTTGCTGTAAAATTGTATTTTTTTATAAAAGTTTTCACCCTTATTGGCTGCTCCGTTCCAGCCGGGTCTCCCGTAGGAAACCTGGCGGGCAGAGAGCCAAAGTAACATTTTATTATATATTGCTTAATGGCCGTTAAGCAACAAATATCCGCAACAGATGGCACCTTTCTTTATCAGTAACTACTTAAATATTTACTTCTATACTGATTATATTCGTGTCTGTCTTTTTAAAATGGCTTGTAGTATTTCATCCTGATAGCTGCTTTTTATTTATAATTGTTTTATGGGAGCATATATTCATTCTGCTTATTGGCCCTTTGTAGTGCTCTTGCTTAGTGTGGTGATGGTGGTGGTCCTGATTACCAAATGGCGTTTTCATCCCTTTGTTGCGCTAATGTTATCGGCCATATTTGTTGGCTTACTATCGCCGGCTTTGCCGGCAGTTCCGGGGCAAAACCCGTTGGTAACAGCCATTGAACTGCCCATGACCGAGTTTGGAATTATGGCGGGCAAAATAGCCTGGGTGATTGCACTGGCGGCTGTAATAGGTACGGCAATGATGGAAAGCGGAGCAGCAGAACAGATCGTAAACCGGCTGCTGAAAGTCTTTGGAGAAGAAGCGGGCCGCGATTGCCCTGATGATAAGCGGATTTATATTATCGATACCTGTTTTTTTTGATACCGTATTTCTCTTATTAATACCTCTTGGTATTACCCTGGCGCTTAAGACAGGCAAAAATTTCGTGCTGTATGTTGTTGCCATTGGAGGTGGAGCAGTCATCACCCACAGTATTGTTCCGCCCACACCCGGACCATTGATTATGGCCGAAACACTTGGTATTGACTTAGGCACTGCAATCTTAGGAGGACTTATAGCAGGCATCGTCCCGGCTATTGTTGTACTGGGCATGGCAAAATGGCTGAATAAAAAGCTACGCATCCCCGTTAGGGTTATCAACGATCACGTTACCTCCATTCCAAACCCGCCGTCACTTGCACTTTCCATACTCCCGGTTCTCGTTCCATTGCTTATGATCAGCCTTGCATCTGTTGTACAGGTGGTTACGGGCAGCCTTCCTGGTTGGATTGCTTTCCAGGGGAATAAAAATATTGCAATGGGTGTCGGCGCTTTCCTGGCACTGTTTCTTTGGGCGGGAACGCAAAAACTCACCATCAAAGGAACTCTGGAAAGCTGTTGCCAAACCATTGGAGGTAGGAGGCATTATTATTCTGATCACGAGTGCCGGTGGAGCTTATGGCGCCATGATAAACCACAGCGGCATTGGAGATGCAATCAGGCTTACCACCCAACAATTTCATGTCCATTATATACTCCTGGCGTGGATCATTGCTGCCGTTATCAAAATTGCGCAAGGTTCCGGCACCGTCGCTATGATTACGGCTGCTGCGATTATGGCCGCACTAATAGGCCGTGGCGTTAGTCTTCCCTATCATCCGATTTATATTTTCCTGGCCATCGGGTTTGGGTCTATGTTTATATCATGGATGAATGACAGCGGCTTTTGGGTAGTAGCACGCATGAGTGGTTTTACCGAGAAGGAAGGCTTACAAACCTGGACGTTTTTGCTCGCAGTACTGGCCCTGGTCGGACTTTTCCAGGTTATGTTATTGTCCTGGCTATTCCCTTTAAAATGATATGTTGATTTTGCACCCGGTAATTACGAATTTTATAATAACTTGTTTATATGCGTGTACTTATTTTAGGCGGTGGCGGTTTTTTAGGTAAAAGACTGGCGAAAGAACTCATCGAAAACGGAGGGCTTGCACAGGGCGAACTTGTTCATTTAACATTGGTGGATATTGCTTTTGCTGAAGACAGACTCCAGGATACCAGACTTGAATACATCCAGGCGGACTTTAGTGATGAAGCCACCATTACAGGTATTCTGCAGCAGCGGCCCAATGTGATATTTCATCTTGCAGCCATTGTAAGCGGAGAGGCGGAAAAAAATCTTGAGTTGGGAATGGAGATAAATTTCCATGCTTCGTTACAGCTTTTAGAATTGTGCAGAAAGCTTGCTATTCGTCCCCGGATTGTTTTTGCGAGTTCCTGCGCAGTATTTGGCGGTGACGTTTCCCGGGTAATAACAGACGAAACGGCGCCGAAGCCTCGGAGCTCCTATGGTACGCAGAAAGCAATGGTAGAACTACTGATGAATGATTATAGCCGCAGAGGGTTCGTAGATGCCCGAAGCCTGCGGTTGCCTACCATTGCTATACGGCCGGGAAAACCAAACGCGGCCACCTCATCATTTGTAAGCTCTATCATCCGGGAACCCTTACATGGGGAAAAAGCTTCTTACCCGGTACCTCCCGAAACACCCTGTTGGATTTTGTCTCCAAAACGTGTCGTCCAAAACTTTATTCACGCAGCCAATATTGATGAAAAACTGCTTGGTGATGACAGGGTGATCAATCTTCCGGGCCTCACTGTTTCCGTGAGGGAAATGATAGATAGTTTGGATCAAATTGCCGGTGCTGACGTAACGAAATTGATAACTCATGAGCCGGATTCATTTCTTCAGAGTATAGTGCTTACATGGCCTCCATATTTCGATACGGTAAGAGCTAAACAACTTGGGTTTGACAGCGATTCGTCTGTGGAAGAAATTATAAGATTATTTATAGCAGAGGAAGGAATAGCAAATTTAAAAACCAGCATTGAAGGATGAGCGTACACAATAAAATTGCAATAGTAACCGGGGCAGGTTCCGGCATTGGAAGAGCAGTGACCATAGCACTCGCTAATGACGGCTGGTCGATCGTTCTTGCCGGCAGGCGTGAACAGCAACTCACGGAAACGGCTAATGCCTGTCCTGATAAACGGGCGCTGGTTGTCCCTGCCGACATTACTATTCCGGAAAGTGTGCAGCATCTTTTTAGCCAGGCGATGAAAACCTTTGGCCGCCTGGATTTGCTTTTCAACAACGCTGGTATAAGTGCGCCTGCAAAACTGTTTGAAGAGCTGACCCTGGAGGAATGGCAACGGGTTATTGATACTAATTTGACCGGCGCTTTTTTATGTGCGCAGGAGGCATTCAAAATTATGAAACAGCAGGACCCAAGGGGTGGGCGCATTATAAACAACGGTTCCCTTTCTGCCCATGTACCGCGCCCCAATTCGGCGCCTTATACGGCAAGCAAACATGCGATAACAGGTTTAACCAAATCTATCTCACTGGATGGCCGTGCCTTTAATATCACCTGCGGGCAAATAGACATCGGGAATGCCAGTAGTGCCATGACTAAAAAAATGGAAGCAGGCGTACCGCAGGCAGATGGCTCCCTGAAGGTTGAACCTACAATGAATGTTGAGGATGTGGGCCGCACTGTTGCCTATATGGCCAGTTTACCACCCGATACCAATATTCCCTTTCTGGCAATAATGGCAAATCAAATGCCTTATATAGGGAGGGGGTAGATGAGGGGTATGGGTCAGCTTAAATTTGTTTGAGGCCATAGCATCATTTATTGTAACCACCCAATGTGTAAGTAAGCCAAACTCGTGTGTTGTAATAATAAATGCATTTTATTATTTGCTACGTTATCTAAAGTAAGTATAGTTTTACTTTATTTTAAGTTCATATCCCTCTAAGTGTTGTTGGTGATTGCTTTGCTGCAAAACCCTCCACACAAACACCAAACAACGGCTGCGGTGGCTTTATATAAAATAGAATTTTTTTAGGAACACCAGCCATGGCCAAAGAACCAAAAAAAGAAAAGTATTAATAATAGTAATATGTTTAAATAAGTACGAATACAAATCTAAAGGACTCGGCTGGGACGGAGCTTAAATTTATTCGAGGCCACAGCATCATTTATTGTAAAGCCACATACTATAGACTTTCAGTGGCTATTCCGCTGGTGAATTGAATTTATCAGCCGGATATTTTGGTGATCTTATAAAAAAAGAAACCGGTAAAACGGCGCAGCAATATGTGCAGACAAAAGTTCCACCCATAAATACCAATCCTATTTTTTGGCGCTTGTTGAAGCCAGAAAGCCGTTGACATCCAGCCAGTGTGTGAAGGCATCAAACCAGCGATTACTGGTTCTGTTGGGATTGCCGAGACCAAAACCATGGCCACCATTTTGGTAAAGATGAAACTCAACAGGCCGTCCTGCTTTATACCACGACTCGATTACACCAAACTGGCCACCGAATAAAAAATCATCACTTGCAATTACGCTAAACATGGGCGGTGCATTTTTTGGTACATCTACAGCACCCATGCCGCCATATATTGGGCCGATGAAAGCCAGGTGCATTTTTTTGGAGTTAAGCGTCGAATGCATAGTTAGGCCGGCGCCTGCCGAAAAACCAATCATCCCGATTCTGGAAGTATCAACACCCCATTCTTTTGCCCTTTTGACAATCATGTCGTAGGCCGCCTCAGCATCTGCCAGTTGATTGGAAAGGTCCATCTGCATGCGTGGAGCGGGTGCACTGCCTGCACTATCAGACGTCGGGGCAGCGACAGGGCGTGGGCGATTCATCCAGGCTGAGAAAGAATCAAGAGAAGGCGGTGTTGGGAAAAGACGGTATTTAAGCACGAAAGCAGCGATGCCCTGTTTTGCAAGAGCTTCAGCTACTTCCCAGCCCTCATTGCCCATAGAGAGCCATCTGAAACCGCCACCAGGCGCCACAATTACGGCTGCTCCATTTGCTTTTCCTTTTTCAGGCAAAAAGGGAGTGAGCGTCGCAGTTGTGATATTCCGTGCCATAGGGTCACCCCATTGGCGAAACCAACTTTCCTTCGCCGGTTGGTCGGCTACTCCTCCCGTTCCCAATAGTATCGCATTGGGTTCGGCTGGTGCATCCAATGGGTAAATTGTCCCATCTTGGGCCGCTACGGAAACCGTCATGATTAAAAGGATGCTAAATAGTACAATATTTACGAGCTTGGTAAACTGTTTATACATAGTAAATCATTTAGAAATTTTTTTTGCAAAGATGGATTGACAGCAATACGCCTATTCGCTATAGTCATAGTTTCAGCGGATATCAATTACAGCTTTTAAAATGTCGGTCGATGCCGCACGGCTTTCCTACGCCATCTTTTTTATATAGTCTGCGCATCCCTGCATAACCGTTGGGTCAGATTCCATCTCTACAAAAATATATTGAAGCCCGCCAACTTTGGCGGCGTCGAAAAAATCTTTCCAGTCAACAATGCCTGTACCCATCACCACTTCTTTCTTATGATCTGAAGGACTATAATCCTGGAGGTGCGCCGAAATGAAACGGCCGGGGAATTTGCGGAAATAATCCTGCGCCTTATACCCCGAGGTAATGGCGGCCACCTGGAACTGCATCTTTACCAGCGATGGATCGAGGTGCTCCATCATCAAATCATATTGCGGACGACCATCTAATTTTTCGTCAAACTCTCCGTTATGATTATGATATCCTGCAACCATACCGCCTTTCTTCACCATCTCACCTACATGGTTCATCTGGTCGCATTTTTTCTTTACCTCATCTTCCGTTTTGTCCATAAGCCCACCTGAACAGACCATGTTTTTCAAACCTAATTCGTTAGCGAACGCGATACGTTCAGCCAGGCTTTCATCGTCTGTTATCTCTTTCCAGGTGAAATGGCAACTGGTAGTTTGCAGACCGGAATCGTTGGTAATCTTTTTAAGTTCTTTACCTGAATATTTAGCCAGTGGGGCAAAGTCTCCCTGGTATCCCTTTGGACTGCACCATTCCACGTTTTGGTAACCATAGCCTGCCAGCCGCTTCATTGTCTCTTCCGGCTGCTTGCCGATCACATCCCGAAATACATAGGACTGAAAGCCGAGCGGCATATCAATTCCTTTTGTCTTCCACCTGGCAAAGACGGCGGAGGGAATAGAGGTAAAAATTCCTGCAGCGGCGAGCCCTGCGGTATTGCCTAAAAAGGATCTTCTATTCATGATAATTTGTTGATAGGTGACTGTTTAAAGTTGTTCAGGCAGTCTCGATAATCGCATCGTTGCTGACCAGTATTTATTGAAAGCAAAAGATAAGCATTAATATTTGATCCTGAATAAACCTGCCAGGAAATTGCAACCTGGTCCAATGTTCAGCCCTGTTATTACAAATACCCACTTGTAAAATTCCTCCATCGTTTCAATGATATTCTTTCCTTTAATTTATAAATTTCAAATCGAAAAGTACCGGGTTATAAAAGGCTTCATCTTTAAAGAAGCAAAGGAAATTTTTTATCTAAAATTATTGTAACCAAATTCAAAGCAAAGATTACGATTTTCAAACAGGCCGGCTGTTAAAGACTCTTTAGAAGTGCCGGGAATTTTTCGTGAAGGCTTTTTTATGCGGAATGCTATCCTTTTATTTTCTTATGCCAGTAATAATAAGATACAATACCCGGCAGTATCCATATAAGCATCGTAATCATTAAGAGATCAAACTTACCGGACGATGCAATGCCTGAGTAAACAGCGCCTGCAAGGTCAAAAAACAAGCCTGCATAAGCCCATTCTTTTATGCTGCGACTTAAACCGGGTACCAGGATAACAATAGAACCGATCAATTTTGCGATACTGATTAATTGAATAAAATACACGGGGTAACCAAGGCCATCATGTATTAATTGTATAGCCTGTTGTGAAGGTTGCAGCCCGCCTGCAGAAGAAAATATCATTAGTGCTGCAAAAACAATTGTAGATGCCCAATAAATAATGTTGGTAGTTTTGGTTGTCATGTTGTTGTAGGTTGAAATTTTTTCTGCAATAAAAATAAATGCTTTCTTGCATTTTTCGCTTTCAATTTTTAGAACACCAGTAAGGGCCAAAAATATTTCATCAGCTTGAATCATTAGAACTGCAAGATGCAAAGGAATTTGAAACATTAAAACTTCTCTAACGAAATTGAAAGTGATCATTACGATTTTCAAACAGGTGTGTACTTTTTAAATTTTCTGGCTGACTGCCGTAATTGAATAGCAGTAAAGTCAGCCACTAATTATTAATTTAGCGTTGGCTATAGCCAAAATTTATGACATTAAACAGCAACTCTAAAATGGTCATCATGAAAAAACTTGTCTTACTTATATTATTAAATGTAACCGGCCTGTTGTTTTTATATGGCCAGCAGGGCACGCCGGATGACCATCAACGAAAAGCAATTACTTCTTTAATTGATCAGTATTCTGAAGCCAGGGAAAAAAGTGATACGGCCTTGCTGAAAACAATCCTTACTAACGATGTAGATCAATTGGTTTCTACAGGCGAATGGCGAAACGGCATCGGCACTGCCGTGCAAGGCATGTTGAAAAGTTCGGGCAACCGCCCGGGTACCAGGACGCTAAGGATTGAAAATATACGAATGTTCAACCCAGCAAGTGCCATCGTTGATTGCCGGTACGAAATACAAAATACAGATGGTACCACAAGAAAAATGTGGAGTACATTTATAGTAGTTGCCGAAAAGAAAATTTGGAAAATCAGTGCTATCCGGAATATGCTGCCAGCCGGTCAATAACTCCACAGTTCTCTCAACTAAATTAATTGGCTCATCAATATTGAAAAAAAAACTATCGCAAACACCAATCAGTTTAAAGATGCACATAAGAGCGTTAGGATGACTTTTAGCTCAGATCTAAAAAGGAAAATCCAAATCAAAAACAAATTTCTCCGGTTTTGGTAAAGGCTTTCGCGGAAGCATATCGTTACGCATAGCACTATTATAAACAAATGCAGAGACTATAACGGCAGCCTGCTGCAAGTCTTCAATGGACAGGTGATCGTACGTATCCATATTGCTATGGTGCGTACGGGTTTCATATTCCAGCGGATCCTGTATAAATTGAAAGGCGGGTATACCCACTGCATCAAAAGAGATATGATCTGTGCTGCCGGTATTGCTATTGGTAACACCCGTTGCACCCATATCACTAAAAGGAGCAAGCCATGTTTTGAACAGATCATGCACTGCTTCATTATTCTGCGTGTAAATTCCACGTATTTTTCCCGAGCCGTTATCAAGGTTATAATAAGCCGATATCTTAGATTGCTCAGGTTTTAATTTCATATCCGCAGGATCGCCAAAATGCTTTTTTACATAACCAAAAGATCCGTATAACCCCTGCTCTTCCCCACCCCACAATGCGATTCGAATGGTGCGCTTCGGATGAACATCCAACGTTTTCAAAATGCGCATAGCCTCAAGCATCACGATACAGCCCGCTCCATTATCAGTGGCACCGGTGCCACCTGCCCATGAATCCAGGTGCCCCCCTAACATTACTACCTCACTTTTTAGAGTTGGATCTGTACCCGGTATTTCAGCAACCACATTGTAGCCTGTAAGATCCTTATCGTAAAAAGTATTTTGCAAATTCATTTCCAGTTCTACCTTCTCATGATCTTGCAGTAAACGCATCATCTTTAAATAGTCTTCCCGGCTTATTTTCATTTCAGGTAATGAAGGCTCATATCCTTTTGCATAACCATTTCCCCCGTCCACAAACACAGTACCATCGATGGAGGCACTGTTGCTAAGTATCAGGCCAGAGGCACCTTTTTTCTCAAGATAAAGCATGGTGTAATAGTTCTTTTTAATGTAAGGCAAGTATCCCTCAATTTGCTTGCGCGTGAACATATAATCATCAGGAAGATGATCCAGAGCTGTATCAGGATATCTCGTTGCATAAGGTTTAAAAGCATCAGGGATTTTTGTATTCCCGGGTTTTATCATCACTATTTTCCCTTGCAGAGAAGCGCCGGCTTTGTCTATGCTGGCAGAGTCTAAATCGTCAAGCATTATCAATTCTGCCTTTATACTTTTACCTGTGCTTTTACACCATGGTACGGGATAGGCAATGATGTTTTCATAATAAGGAACCCGCATAGACAATGTGGCCAGCTCACTGCTCCAGCCTTTTCCAAATTCGCCCCAGGCCTCGCGGCCTGCATTCTGAAGGCCCCATTTTTTACAGGTTTGAGTAACCCAGTCGAGTGCACGGTTATAACCGGGCGAATTGGTGAGTCGCGGCCCGCACACATCCGTAATATTATGTGCGATCATACTAATCTGTGAGTTATTTTTTTCTTCCTCTTTTATTTTTTGCATCATTTGCATGTCCACTGTTTCCTGGGCAAAAGCGATACTTCCACAAAAAAATAAGAGGCTTGTGATGAGAAGATTTTTCTTCATTAATTAATTTTTAAATTATAACCGGGCTTAAAGATAGGAATTTGGGACACTTGCTTTACACAAATTCCACCCTTCCCTTCGGCCATGTACATCACCCATAAATTTGGCGATACAATTATCTCGATGCACTCATCCAAACCTTACTATATTCAAAGAATTGAGACATCGCCTGCCATACGAGTGCAGGAAAGCATAGATTTGTGCGGACCTTTCTCAACAAAATGTGCAACCGTTTCTTTCTTAAAAGTTCCTTTTTTCTGCTAACATCGCTTTTATTGATCGCTGCTTTTCAGTCACGGGCAATAGCTCAACTATGCAATGGCAGCCTTGGAGATCCCGTCGTGAACATCACCTTTGGAGCGGGCGATAACCCCGGCCCAAGGCTCGCCGCGGCCACCACCAGTTACCATTTTGTATCAGACGCATGCCCTGTAAATGGATTCTACACGTTGCTGAACCGGGGCGTTGAATGCAATTATGGCTGGCATGTTTTAGAACATGATCACACAGGCAATTCCGGCGGATATTTTATGCTGGTAGATGCCTCCTTCGAGCCCAGTGACTTTTATTTGGATACGGTAAGGAATCTTTGCGCCAATACTACCTATGAGTTTGCCGCATGGATGCTCAACATGAAATACGTTTTACAGGGCACAAGACCCAATATTACTTTTAGCATTGAGACAACAACCGGGCAGGTTTTGCAAACATATAATTCAGGCGATATACCGGTTGAGCAAACTGTTGTGTGGAAACAATATGGCTTTTATTTTACTACCCCCGCAAATGTATCGAACATCGTATTGCGCATGACAAACAATGCACCGGGTGGCGAAGGCAATGATCTTGCGCTGGATGATATTACTTTTCGGCCTTGCGGGGAGTTGATAACGGCAAGTGCGCTGGAAGATACAAGTGGCGTAATCGATGTGTGTGAAGGTAATAATAGCAGCTATACTTTTAAAGCAACACCTTCTTCCGGGTATCAGTCACCGGTATATCAATGGCAGTTGAGTACAGATAAAGGCGCGACATGGAATGATATCGCCGGTGCTTCAGCTATTACCTACAAGCGGCTGCCGACCGCAACCGGCAATTATTGGTACCGCTTTACCGAGACTGAGGCCAACACCAGCCGTGCCTGCGGAATCGCATCAAATGCCATAATAATAAACGTGCATCCAAAACCAATAGTAGATGCAGGGCCTGACAGGAATGTGATAAGCGGGGCTGCAATTGTTCTTAATGCAAAAGCAGAAGGCGATGGACTGGCCTACCTCTGGGCGCCGGGCAGTTATATCGATGATGTTACAAAACTAACACCAACCGTCTCGCCTGCAGAGGATACCAGGTATACACTTTCCGCCAGGTCTTTATATGGCTGCACCGGGGAAGATGACGTACTGGTAAAAGTTGTGAACGGATTATATATTCCAAACGCGTTTACCCCTAATAATGATGGAATAAATGATCTGTGGAAAATCCCCTTTCTTGATCCGGAATATAATGCAACCGTTCGTGTGTTTAACAGGTATGGCCAATTAGTGTACCAGGCAACGGGCGATGTTGTTGCATGGGATGGCAGGTTTCATAGCGGCATTCAACCTGCAGGAACTTATATTTACCTGGTTACTTTCAAGGCGAATAAATTGACACTTAAAGGAACAGTAACCATCATAAGATAAACATGCGTTTAAAAAGATACTTCCAGGGTTGCGCGGGGTATGGCGAAGCCAACCCGTGTTCAGGAACCGGCATTTCAGCGATATGGTGGTAAGAAAATTTCTACAAACTCAGCTACACTTTCACATACTCAAATTGCGCCGAAGGCGTTTTATTGATAGACCAATCACTTGCAACAACCATGTGGAATAATATTAGTTTATTAGTAAAATGAACCTATGAAAAACAATACTTTAAAAATTGCTATTGTGCTGGCTTTATCCGTTTGCTTATTATTCGCATGTAACAGTTCCCGATACACCCATGGTGATTCCGGCCATAATCGTGGCGTCGATAACAAGAGTTACAGGGGTTATTAAGTTTTAAGTTATTGAGGGGGAAGTCAATTGCGATATCCTCTATCTTATTAGCTTTCCTGTTTCGTTCATATAGCTGGCTCCGATAGGAAGCTCGGTTCCATTTATCCATACAGAGTTTTTGTCAATTTTAGTCACCTGTTTTTTTGCAACAATAAACGATCGATGAATGCGTATAAAATCCAAAGCCGGTAATAGCGCTTCTGTTTCCAGCATCGTGAGCCTGGAAAGTAATTTCGATTTGATTAATACAAATTGCATATAATTTCCATTGCTTTCGGCATATAAAATTTCATCAAGAGCCACCCGTATTTGTTCATAGCCGCTTTTAATAAATATATATTCCGGAGCCAGGGTGCCGGTATTTCTCCTTAACTCGAATTGCTCAAATGCTTTATTGCATGCCTTCAAAAAACGTGATTGAGAAAACGGTTTTAATAAATAATCTATCGTATCAAGTTCAAAACTTTGCACCGCATGTTCACTGTAAGCTGTAGTAAATATTACCATCGGCGGATTTGAAATTGATTTTAAAAAATCTATACCGGAGATGTCCGGCATTTTTATATCCAAAAAAATAAGATCAATCTTCTCATGCTGCAAATAAGTTATTGCATCAAATGCGTTTGTAAAAAAAGCAGTCACTTTAATAAAACTTATTTTAGCAGAAAGGTTTTTAATCACTTCCAGCGCAATGGGTTCATCATCTATAGCGATTGCTCTAAGCATGGGTTATTTTATTTTTTCAGCATATTTTTTTACGCCTCTCTGCAAAATTGTTAACCCTTTTGCCCCGCCTGCTGCAGCCACATCTACCGTCACTTCCAGGTCATCATCATGCTCATCATAAAACGCAACCTCACTTAAAGGATGCAGGAAAGAAGTTGGCCCCGGGTGCCCGTCACGAAAGGGTTGTGCTATTAATATATTCTCCCCGGCCGTCACCTCTATGGTCAAATTCATTTCAGCATTTTTATAAGTGCCAACATATTTTTTTAAGACATCATTATTTATTGCGACCGGCGTTCTCTTCACAGGTAGCTTATACGGCTGATGATATAGCAACCCAAGCAATTGATCTGTAATATGCATTACGTCAAAGGTAGACCCGCTTTTATTGCTTAGCAACACAATGCAAACATCATCTGCCGGTATGCGGGCAAAGTTACTGCCGAAGCCGGAGATCGCGCCACTGTGCGAAACCATCTTTCGGCCATAGACAGAATCTATCTGCCAGCCATAACCATAGTTGTGCAAGGCACAAGGTGCATATGCTTTATCCATTAAACTTTTACTTATAATCTTATAAGATTGCAACCCCTGGTTCCATTTGTACAAATCTGTTACAGTAGAATAAATAGCGCCTGCTCCAAAAGGAACGGTGGAATCAGCAATGACTGAAGGTTGCTTTACGGAATCATTCAGCACATCATACCCGACCGCTTTTTTATTATCTCTAAGGTGAATAAAATCGAAGCCACTATTTTTCATCTGCAATGGATCAAAAATATATTTGTGCACTGCCTGCCAGTAACTCATTCCGCTTACTTTTTGAATAATAAACGCCAGCATCACATAACCCGAATTGCTGTAATTCCAGTTGGTGCCGGGAGCGAAATCCGGGTGTAATGTTTTAAGATAGGGAATCATTCTTTTCTCATCCGTTTCTGTAATTGCAGAATCTTCTTCTGTAAAATTTCGGAGGCCGGAGGTGTGCGTAAGAAGGTTTTCAATGGTAATACTGCCGCCGTTAGGAAAGCCTTTGTAGTATTTACTTAGCTTATCAGTCAATGACATTTTTTTTAACTCAATCAATTTTAAAACAACGGTTGATGTAAATGTTTTGGTGACAGATGCAATCTGAAATTTTGTATTCGCATCATTCAAACTGTTATCTTCAGCGTTCTTTAACCCATAGCCTTTCTGCAATAAAATGTTGCCGTGCTGTGCAACCAATGCTGCGCCATTGAACCTCCCGGCATTTGCATAAGCCGTTATTAATGCATCTAATTTATTTGCTGTTGAATCCTGCGCAAACACGCACTTGCATATATTCAGCGTGCACATAAGAATAATTATTTTTTTCATATTGAGTTTTTAATTTCTATTATTTTACGGCTGGATCGCCAGCTTTACAAAGAATTCTTTTCCATCGCCGTTTACGGAAATGCGGAATCTTCCCCCGTATATCAATTTCAATCGCTCCATAACATTGTTAAACCCAATACCGGATTTTTCTTTCTCAGTATCATTCACTGCTTTTTCATGCATGCTGTTATATACTTCAAACAGAATTTCTTTGTCATTACACTCGAGGTTAATCTTTATCCAGGATTTTTCTTTTAAACTAATGCCGTGCTTAAAAGCATTTTCAACGAACGGTATCAGCAGCATTGGCGCTATCTGGTAATTACAGTTCTGCTCATCAATATTGTCTTCAATAATTATGTCAGGTGAAGATTGTGTACGCAGTTTTTGCAATGCGATATAGTTTTCCAGGTATTCAATCTCTTTACGCATATCTATAAAATCAAGATTGTTTTCGTGCAACATAAAACGCATCATATCCCCAAGCTTTTGAATGCCTTCGGCAGTTCTTTGTGCATCTTCCTGCAACGCTGAGCCATATAGCGTATTAAGCACATTAAAAAGAAAATGCGGATTGATCTGTGAACGAAGGAACTGCAGGTTCGTGTTTGATTGCACCAATTTTTTCTCAACAATTCGAAGCTGTAATATTTTATTTTTATTCGTTTGATAATACCACCATGTAAGGGGGGTAACTATAAATAGTTGCTCTGCCCAGCTATATATCAAAGCAATCAGTCCCTGCTCATGGATAAATAGTGATAAGGGAATTGAATAAACAAGAGAGGTAAATAATAAAGGTATAAGGATCTTCTTACTAAAAAAAGATGCATCGCCCTTCCTGGGAAACAGCCAATATACATTAGTGATGTACATAGCAAACAACGCAGGTATATATAATGAGAATGATACAAAAAACTGTTGCTCATGAATAATGTTGAATGCTTTTAAAAAGATAACCGCACAAATAAATTGTACTATAAAACCCGTAACCTTATTACTGATTAAAGTATTGTATTCGCGCTGTCTTGATGATTGAATAAGCCTAATAATAAATTCCCGCAATGTCACATATAATCCATATACAATTAACATGGTAGCGGCTGCAAAGAAACCGGCAGACAAACTTAACTGCGAATTGGGATTGTCTTCGTTGAAGAAAATAGAAAATCCCGGGTAATGAAACTGCCATTCATGCCTGAAATAAGTGGCCGTATCAAACGCAATAGCCAGTATTAATATTATCAAGACAATTTGTATCAACAGCCATGCATATTCTTTCATCATTTTTTTGGCGATCCCCTGAAATGCAATTTTCGGGAGATTCACCGAAATTTTTGAAGTGCCAGCTTCAATCTTTTTAGGAAATAATAAACGCGGTATAGTAACTAAATTAATAAACAGGTAGGCGAGATATATGAAAACAACAACCGCTGCATCCGGCAATATTACATTCCTGTATAAATTGAAGGGCACATGATTGTTGATGAATGGCTCCGGTATATCGGGCAGGATCTGTAAAGTACAAATCCCGGAAGTAAGCAATTGACAGAATAATAAAAACAACTGTTGCCAACGTAATCTCATGTTGCCTCCATTTTACTTTCATAATAAATTATTTTTTCAGCAAGATTACTTCTTCAATACAAATGCTTGCATCTAAATGTGATTAAACTGGTGAATAATGTGATGGAAACTCAATTGGAATCTTTGGCGGCAGATAAACTGAAAAAGAATTTCACTGTATATTTATTCCAGCTAAACGGACAATAAAATCATGGGTAATATAAAGAGAAGAACATTTATCAGGAATTCCGTAATTACCGGCATCGGCGCTTCGATTGCGCCCGATATTTTACAGGGCAAAACAGTAAAACATTCTCAAGTTGAGTATAAAAAACTTTTTCCCGCGGAAAAGAAAAAAGTAATTGTTGCCGGTGCAGGGATTACAGGTTTATGCTGTGCTTATGAATTGATGAGGGCTGGTCATGATGTAACAGTACTGGAAGCGAGCGGAAGATATGGCGGCCATGTTTTTACCGGTCATGATGGTTTATCCGATGGTTTATACGCGGATTATGGAGCGGATCATATCACCAAACCAGGATATGAAAAGTTCTTTGAGTATTGTGATGAATTTAATCTTAAAGTAATTCCTTATCCACATGCAGAAGGCTCAGAAGCAGCAGAGGGGCATCATACTTTAAAAATGATCGATGGCAAATTTTATACACCTGAAATGCTTGCTGATCCTGTAGTGCTGAAACAGTTTGGGTTCAATGAAAAGGAGATAAAATTCTTATCCGAAAATCCATGGTATGCATTGCAGTCAATGTTCCTTGATAAGTACACATCAAAATTCACAGACCCTTATCAACCATTTGGGGTTGGTTATGACGACCTGGATAAAATATCTACAAACGATCTTTATAAGAAAGAAGGCGCATCACCAACAGCGCTTCGCTTTCTCGGCGGAAAAAATGTATCTGCGCTTTACTCAGCTTGGAGATTAGCACTTATGCGTTTACGCAACATTCCACTCTCAGAAGGTGAAACGTTTCACTTAAAAGATGGGAACGAACAATTGCCAATTGCCTTCGCCAAAAAACTGGGAGATAAATTAATGCTCAATCATCCGGTTACGGCTATTAAACACGACACTAAAGGCGTTAGTGTTACTTATAAGCCATTTGGATACGATGAAGAAAAAGAAATGACTGCGGATTATTTAATTAATTGCATTACGCTTCCCGTCTTTAAAAACATACCTGTTACTCCGGCACTATCTTCCGAAAAGCAATATGTGGTCGATAATCTTTCTTATTCTTCACATCCTTTTTTTGTCTTTGAAGCAAGCACAAAATTCTGGCTGGATGATGGTTTTAAAACGATCAATATGGAGTTTGAACACCCGGATATTTCATCTATATGGATGGAAACAAATGAGATTAATTCCAGCCGAATTATTCTCAAGGCTTATGGCCCCAGCGGCCTTTCTGCGCAACGGGTGTTGGCAGCTTTCCGCGAAGTATATCCCGGAAAACATGACACCATAGTGCAGGCGCTAACCAAAGATTGGTCGAAAGATAAATATGCTCCTGTATGCGAAATGGAACCTTTCCCCATTGGAGAAATGCATAAATTCTGGCCACAGATTATAATGCCGGAGGGAAGAATATATTTTGCCGGAACATACGCCGATAATATGAGCAGGGGAATGGAATCCTGTATACGTTCGGCACAGCGTGTGGTAGAGGAAATAAATAAAGCTTAAACACAACGGTTGATTCTATGGCAAAAGCATTTGTATTTGTTTTCATTAGCCTGTCTTTTATTTTTGTTTTTTATGCAGTGGCTTCTCCCCATAGAACTATAAGCCAGCAAAACAATCCGCCGATAGTGAAAATTATTTCTCCTGCAAACAATAGCATTGTTTCGGCCGGTATTCCGATTCATTATTCAATTACAGTATCAGACAAGGAAGACGGCGAATCGAAATACGATGAGATAAATCCGAAGGAAGTATTGCTTGAAGTAAAATATATAAGCAATGTATCAACGCGTGATGAAGGCGTTAATAAGACCGTTCAAAATGATGCACCGGGACTAGCCGCGATCAGAACATCAAACTGCTTTAATTGTCATGGGTTTGATACCAAAGTAATCGGCCCTACATTCACGGACATCAATAAACGTTATAAGCCAACGGTATCGAATAAGACTTTGCTGGCAAAAAGAATTCGTGAAGGTTCAACGGGTGTATGGGGAGATGTCGCAATGCCTTCACATCCTGAATTAACCAATAATCAAATCCAAAACATGGTAAAGTGGATCATGGAAAATGCTTCCGGAGACGCTGTCCATTATTATATTGGAACGCAAGGTACTTTTAGCTTTACAGCTCCATCAAAAAAGAATCCGGAAGGCGCTTACGTACTAACAGCAAGCTATACCGATCATGGAATAGACAATAAAGGTGAGCGGCTGAAAGGACAGGACGTAATAATAATTCATAGGAAATAAATTTGCTTCAATAATTATTTCCCTCTGAAAGTAATTCAATAAATAAAAGGAATTAATCGTCTCGTTTGCTTTTTATATTCAATATACTCAGACCCAAATTGTTCAATAAGCGCTTTCTCCTCAATCTTAATTCGCACAATAAACACAACCAAAATGGCAATCGTGATTAATAATAATGAGACCCAGTTGTTGAGAGAAAGACCAAAGCCGATAAAGGACAAGAGTGAGGCAAAATAAGACGGATGTCGTAAGTAATTATAAAATCCATCTTTTTTAAGACGATGATCACTACGTATAGTAACATCAACAGTAAAATATTTCCCAAGTGATTTGACAATAGCTATCCTTAGCAAAATACCTGTCAAAATGAGGGCAAGACCTGCGTACGAAATAGTAGGATTGAATGAGATAGGAAAATAGTATCGCATGGAAATAAATACAGCCAACGGTATGCTGATAAATATTGTTATCCAAATTAGTGAAAGAGATCCTCTATCTGCATTTTTCTTATCAGCAGCACCGGAGCGCAACAAGCGATTGAGGATTATTTCTGAAAGTAACCAGGCACTATAAATGATTATAAACAATAAGCTCATATAATGTCAAAGCTACAAGTTGTTTTGTTTATTCATAAAAGGAGCATGCAATGAATATTGTCACTTTTAAAAGACTAAAAGTCAAAATTGTGATTCGTAAATCATCAAACTCTTTTATCAAAATGTAAAGCGGGACTAATATCACCTTACCCAATACCAAATAATTCCGGGATTCTGCATGCATCCTTCCACGCCGCATCCGCCGGCAATCCACGGAGCGGGAGTCCATCCACTTTGGGAAATTAAAGTTCCCCACCAACTACCTCCGCTACATGCAGAGCTGGTTGTAATATAGCCGCTGCAGTTAGAATACCATGGCATGGTCTGTTCAATTCCGCCATCGTTGTACGTCCACGTGCCAAATTTAGTGTCGATGGTAATATTAGTTTGCGAATTATCAGGCTGTAAAAAAGTATAAGCACCGTTGGCAGTCCAGATAGCTCCATTGCTGCGTCTCGCGTTTGCATCAATCATGTATTGGAATCCGCTGGTGCTTCTCTTGATATAATCTGCCCAACCGATGATTGAGTAATTTGAATTGATACTCGGCGAAGTTGTGTTTAGCGCAATAGCATTTAGATAAGTCCAGCCTGCATTGCTAGCATTACACATTATCAGCGTCCAGCCGCCGCCGTCTGTGGTCATATCGGCATAAATTTGAAACGGTGCACCGCCATTTATATTTGGATTTTTTATCCAGTAATAACCATCTGTAGAAGCGGGATATGATTGCTTTATTGCATAAGCACTGCTGGAGGCCTTTAGGGCAGAAGATCCATCATAAATAAGTGGTGCGCCATTCACCCAGTTGCTGGAAGTTCCGGTAAGTGCAAAATTATTTAGCGTGCCGTTGCTGTTATTAATTGTTTTATCTATAAGTGAAGTAACACCGGCATTATTAGCGCCGGCAACCCCCTGGTTAAAATTATAATAAGCAATCAATCCGGCTTCATTTCCTGCCAGTTCTGTATTCATTGAAGATTGAATTTCAGCCTGTGTTTTCGCTACATTCCAAATTCGCAATTCATCAAAAACCGCATTTGCATACGGATCTGCCCAGTTGCTTTTACCAATATAACATTTGGTTCGTGTTACATTCACAGGTGTTGGAAAAGTAGCTGTACCAGCGGCAACCCCATTAACATATATAGTAGCAGTAGTTCCACTTAATGTGGCAGCTACATGAGACCATTGATTGAGCGGAAGTGTTTGGGTAGACTGAAACTGGGCGCCTTCCACATAAAGCCCCGGGGCGCCGCTAGCGCCAAATGAACACGCCAATAAAACGTTATTACTACCCGCTCCATTTCCAAAGTCAATAATCCTTCCCCAGCTTGCAATACTTTTTGGATAAACCCAACATTCGATTGTAAAGTTTCCACTAAAATACACTGCAGGCGGCAAAGAGATATAGTCGTTTACTCCGTCAAAATCAAGCGCATTGGTAGCCCCATTGTTTATAGCAGAAAAGCGTGCTCCATTTTTATTCAAACCTGAAACTCCAATGGCACCATTTCTATTAACATAAGTCGATACCGTACTGGTTGGCTTTCCGTTTTTTGTAATGCCTTGTGCTGATATATTATTTGTGATTACGGCAATCATCAAGACAAAAAGAAAATTTTTCATATTCTTAATGATTAATAGTAATAGTCAAATTGGATTCTGTCACTCAGCGTTAACGCATAGGCGCCGTTATTTGCTGCATTGTAGGTAAGTGTTGTACCGCTTACGCTATACGCAGTATTACTTATTCTTATTCCATTTACATACATTTTTACTTTGCTGTTGGCTGATGGAGTCTGAGTTAAAGTAAAACTGGTTTGTGATGCACTGGCAGAAAATTCATCAGCAACATCTCTCACCAATACACTTGACCATGATACGTTACCGCTCCCATTTGTTACCAATGCCTGCCCGCTGGAACCATCTGTATTTGGATAAGTAACTGTACCCGCGGTAAGTTTGCCACTTGTTTGCACATTGGTAATAGCTGCATTTCCTAACTGAATAGTGTTATTGGACGCAACCTTTGCATTATAACCAAGAGCGGTTGAATTAATAATAGCTCCACTACCAGTCTGTGCGTCTGCGTTACTTCCTAAAAAAGTATTTTGAGTTCCGGTAGTAACAATTTTACCGGCAATGTACCCTAATGAAGCATTGTCCGACCCTGTAGTTGCATTCAATGTGTTTACACCTACAGCGGTGTTTTTATTTCCAGCCTGGGCGTTACTTAATGCAGATTCTCCTACTGCCGTATTGTAATCTCCCGATCCGCCAGCACCCTGTCTAATAGCATTTGATCCAATTGCAGTATTATAATTTCCGGAAGATGATGTAAATGCGTAATTTCCAACCACAGTATTATTATTTCCAATTGGACTAGACCAGGTAAAAGGGGCAGAACCTACCATAGTATTTTGATTACCTCCGGGAGTTCCAACATTTATACCATTTACATTAATATTTCCAGATGAATTCATGCCAGGAACCATAATTTGTGAGCTAAAAGTTTTTGTTCCACCAATAGTTTGATCATTTGTCAAATCAACATAGGCGGCGGCATTGTTGGTTGCAACTAAATCTACATATGTTTTTACAGCATTTTGTGTAGGGTACAAAGCATCGCTCGTGCCTAATGCAGTGCTAGTTGATTTATTAGAAATATCTTCTTTACCTGATGATAAAGTATTTTCAGAATTGGTTGCTCTTGTTATTTCTGCTGCAAGGTCCGATGAACTTGTATTTGCAATGGCATCTACATAAGTTTTAGTTGCTTTCTCACTCGGGTATTTTGTATCTGAATTTGATACAAATGTTCCATCTGTACTTTTGTTTGCTACATCCTCTTTTGTTACTTCTGCGTTGGTTGCCCTGGTAACTTCTGTTGAAAGATCAGTAGTCAAAATTCCTTCGGCATTGGTTGCTCTTGTTACTTCGTTATTTAAATTAGTTGTGATTGTTGCATCTGCATTACTTCGGTTAATAGTTTCTGCTGAAAGGTTAGTAGTTAAAACACCCTCAGCATTTGTCGCTCTTGTAACTTCCGCAGCAAGATCTGAAGATCCGGTTGAAGCAGTTGCGTCAACATACGTTTTTACAGATTTTACACTTGGGTATTTAGTATCAGAAGTTGCATCGGTTGTGATGTCTGTACTTTTATTAGCAACATCTTCTTTAGTTGCTTCGGCTGCTGTTGCCCTCGCAACTTCTGTTGAAAGATCAGCGGTCAAAACTCCTTCCGCATTGGTAGCTCTTGTTGCTTCGTTATTTAAATTAGTTGTGATTGTCGCATCTGCATTGGTACGATTTGCAGTTTCTGCTGAAAGATTTGTTGTTAATATATCCTCTGCATTTGTCGCCCTAATTATCTCTGCCGCAAGATCTGATGAACCGGTATTTGCAATAGCATCTACATAAGTCTTCGTTGCTTTTTCACTTGGATATTTTGTGTCAGAATTTGATGCAAATGTGCCATCGATACTTTTGTTAGCAACGTCTTCTTTTAAGGCATCCGCATTTGTGCGGTTAGTAACTTCTGCTGCCAGGTCAGTGGTTAAAACTCCTTCTGCAGTGGTCGCTCTTGTTACTTCATTATTTAAATTAGTTGTGATTGTAACATCCCCGTTAGCACGATCAGTAACTTCTGTATTAAGATTGGTTGTTAGTGTATTTTCAGCATTAGTTGCTCTTGTAATTTCATTTGCCAAAGCTGCAGAGCTTCCTGTTGAAGCGGCATCTACATAATCCTTTACAGATTTTACACTTGGGTATTTTGTATCAGAAGTTGCGTCGGTTGTGATGTCTGTACTTTTGTTAGCAACGTCTTCTTTAGTTGCTTCTGCTGCTGTTGCTCTCGTTACTTCTGTCGAAAGGTCATTTGATAGAACTCCTTCTGCATTGGTTGCCCTTGTTACTTCACTATTTAAATTAGTTGTGATTGTTGCATCTGCATTGGTACGATCTACAGTTTCTGCAGAAAGGTTTGTTGTTAATATATCTTCTGCATTGGTAGCTCTTGTTACTTCATTATTTAAATTAGTCGTGATCGTTGCATCTGCATTTGTGCGATTTACAGTTTCTGCAGAAAGGTTTGTTGTTAATATGTCTTCAGCATTTGTCGCTCTTATTATTTCTGCCGCAAGATCTGACGAACCTGTATTTGCAATGGCATCTACATAAGTCTTAGTTGCTTTTTCACTCGGATATTTTGTGTCAGAATTTGATGCAAATGTGCCATCGATACTTTTGTTAGCAACATCTTCTTTTAAGGCATCCGCATTTGTGCGGTTAGTAACTTCTGCTGCCAGGTCAGTGGTTAAAACTCCTTCTGCAGTGGTCGCTCTTGTTACTTCATTATTTAAATTACTTGTGATTGTAACATCCCCATTAGTACGATCAGTAATTTCTGTATTAAGATTGGTTGTTAGTGTATTTTCAGCATTAGTTGCTCTTGTAATTTCATTTGCCAAAGCTGCAGAGCTTCCTGTTGAAGCGGCATCTACATAATCCTTTACAGATTTTACACTTGGGTATTTTGTATCAGAAGTTGCGTCGGTTGTGACGTCTGTACTTTTGTTAGCAACATCTTCTTTAGTTGCTTCTGCTGCTGTTGCTCTCGTTACTTCTGTCGAAAGGTCATTTGATAGAACTCCTTCTGCATTGGTTGCCCTTGTTACTTCACTATTTAAATTAGTTGTGATTGTTGCATCTGCATTGGTACGATCTACAGTTTCTGCAGAAAGGTTTGTTGTTAATATATCTTCTGCATTGGTTGCTCTTATTATTTCTGCTGCAAGGTCTGTTGAACCGGTATTTGCAATAGCATCTACATAAGTCTTTGTTGCTTTTTCACTCGGATATTTTGTATCAGAATTTGATGCAAATGTGCCATCGATACTTTTGTTAGCAACATCTTCTTTTAAGGCATCCGCATTTGTACGATTAGTCACTTCCGTTGCCAGGTCAGCATTTAATACGCCTTCAGCATTGGTTGCTCTTGTTACTTCAGCTATTTAAATTAGTTGTGATTGTCGCATCTGCATTGGTACGATTTGCAGTTTCTGCAGAAAGGTTTGTTGTTAATATATCTTCAGCATTTGTTGCTCTTATTATTTCTGCCGCAAGATCTGACGAACCTGTATTAGCAATGGCATCTACATAAGTCTTAGTTGCTTTTTCACTTGGGTATTTTGTATCAGAATTTGATGCAAATGTGCCATCGATACTTTTGTTAGCAACGTCTTCTTTAGTTGCTTCTGCTGCTGTTGCTCTCGTTACTTCTGTCGAAAGATCATTTGATAGAACTCCTTCAGCATTGGTAGCCCTTGTTACTTCACTATTTAAATTAGTTGTGATTGTGGCGTCGGCATTGGTACGGTTAGTAGTTTCTGCCGAAAGATTTGTTGTTAATATATCTTCTGCATTGGTCGCTCTTATTATTTCCGCCGCAAGGTCTGATGAACCGGTATTTGCAATAGCATCTACATAAGTCTTCGTTGCTTTTACACTTGGGTATTTTGTATCAGAAGTTGCATCGGTTGTGATGTCCGTACTTTTATTAGCAACATCTTCTTTAGCTGTGGCTAAAACATTTTCTGCATTGGTTGCCCTTGTTACTTCCGCATTTAAATCAGTTGTGATTGTTGCATCGGCATTAGTGCGGTTAGCTGTTTCTGTTACCAGATCAGTGGCTAAAACTCCTTCTGCATTTGTTGCTCTTGTTACTTCGTTATTTAAATTAGTTGTGATTGTTGCATCTGCGTTTGTACGATTTGCAGTTTCTGCCGAAAGGTTTGTTGTTAATATATTTTCTGCATTGGTTGCTCTTATTATTTCTGCGGCAAGGTCCGACGAACCTGTATTTGCAATAGCATCTACATAAGTTTTGGTTGCTTTTTCACTTGGATATTTTGTATCAGAATTTGATGCAAATGTGCCATCGATACTTTTGTTAGCAACGTCTTCTTTAGTTGCTTCTGTTGCTGTTGCTCTCGTTACTTCTGTCGAAAGATCATTTGATAGAACTCCTTCAGCATTGGTAGCCCTTGTTACTTCACTATTTAAATTAGTTGTGATTGTTGCATCGGCATTGGTACGGTTAGTAGTTTCTGCCGAAAGATTTGTTGTTAATATATCTTCTGCATTGGTCGCTCTTATTATTTCTGCCGCAAGGTCTGATGAACCGGTATTTGCAATAGCATCTACATAAGTCTTCGTTGCTTTTACACTTGGGTATTTGGTATCAGAATTTGATGCAAATGTGCCATCGATACTTTTGTTAGCAACATCTTCTTTTAAGGCATCCGCATTTGTGCGGTTAGTAACTTCTGCTGCCAGGTCAGTGGTTAAAACTCCTTCTGCAGTGGTCGCTCTTGTTACTTCATTATTTAAATTAGTTGTGATTGTTACATCCCCATTAGCACGATCAGTAGTTTCTGTATGAAAGATTTGTTGTTAATATATTTTCAGCATTGGTTGCTCTTGTAATTTCATTTGCCAAAGCTGCAGAGCTTCCTGTTGAAGCGGCATCTACATAATTCTTTACAGATTTTACACTTGGGTATTTTGTATCAGAAGTTGCGTCGGTTGTGATGTCTGTACTTTTATTAGCAACATCTTCTTTAGTTGTGGCTAAATCATTTTCTGCATTGGTTGCCCTTGTTACTTCGCATTTAAATCAGTTGTGATTGTTGCATCGGCATTAGTACGGTTAGCTGTTTCTGTCAGATAGTGGTTAAACTCCTTCTGCATTGGTTGCTCTTGTTACTTCGTTATTTAAATTAGTTGTGATTGTTGCATCTGCATTGGTACGATTTGCAGTTTCTGCCGAAAGATTTGTTGTTAATATATCTTCTGCATTGGTCGCTCTTATTATTTCTGCCGCAAGGTCTGATGAACCGGTATTTGCAATGGCATCTACATAAGTCTTCGTTGCTTTTTCACTTGGATATTTTGTATCAGAATTTGATGCAAATGTGCCATCGATACTTTTGTTAGCAACGTCTTCTTTGGTTGCTAAATCAAGTAATGCGGTTCCGGATTTATAATAAGGACTCAACATGGCTGTTGTATCCGATATATTCAATTTTGTGGCTAAAGAAGAAATCACATTAGACGATCCCGCATAAGGAGCAAGCATCGCCGCCGTATCCGAAATATTCAATTTGCCGGCTATAGTCAAATTTACATTGGGTGCCAATTTCGAAAAGGTAATATTTCCGTCAGCTATTTTATTTGCGGTAACTGCATTATTTGCAATCGTGGGTGCAGGATAAGTTCCCGAGAGATCACCTGATGCGCTCCCTGAAGGCGTTGCACTTAATGCATAAGGCACACTTTGTAACTCTGTAACGCCGGCAAGACTAAAACTGGTAAAGCCATGAGGATCTATCTCAAGTTTTAGGAATTTCCTGCCAGTCGACCAGTTCACACCAGCTACTGACCCTAAAACACCGGTTGCATTCCGGCTTCCAATCACTATATTAAATAAACCAATATAGTTGGTCATCACCCTTCGTGTTTCGCTGTAAACGGCCTGGCCGCCCAATGCGCTATCTATTATGGATATACGAACGGTAATATTCTGATAAGTGATCGGTGCGCCGTAGGAATTCCTGGCAATACCCTGGTAATTCATTTGCTGCGGAGCCTGAGCTTTAACTACCGTGATTAATGCCATTAGTAAAACGGCCAGTACAATTCTTCTCATAATAAATATTGGATTATAATTTTTCTATATTAAATGTGCCTTGTTTCAGTATGTCACCATTCGGTGCACTAAGGAATATCCGGAAATAATAAACTCCTGCTGCCTGGTTTGTTATGTCCCATTTGAGCGTGCTGACGCTGTTAACCTGGTTAAATTCCTTTATACCAAGCAACTTTCCTTCACGACTAATTAATTGTACCGAAATTTTGCCCGTGGTTATTGATCTGAAATCTATGTAAACTATGTTGTGTGTAGGTATAGGGTAAAAACGAATTTCCTGGTTTGTCCATGTTGGCAAAAGAGGATTTACGACGAGTGTTGATGCGTCATAAGGCTGTAGAATACCACTGGTTACATTCCACTTGATGCCCATTATAGAATTTGCATAAGAATTTTCTCCATAATAGGTTTCAACTATTGTTGATTCACCGATACTCCAGTCTAATATAAATCCGGGGGATATCATGGCTGAGCCGCCGCCTGCGTTTGACGTAGCAGGCAATTCCGGGGCTACCCGGGTTTGACTTATTCCTTTCAATGAAAAAAACAATAGTAGAATGAGTATCACTTTCTGCATTAGATATTGGTTTGTGAATAAATAAAATTCGCCACAGGATAACTTAATAATTAAGCGCAGTTTGGTTTAGGGTGCTGAAAGTAAAATCTATCAGCGCTGGCCGACTTAGGTTGGCATTTAACGTTAGGTAATTCACTGTTAAACCAGAACGCATCGTTAAAATTTAAAGTATACCGGGCTGAATGGAATTGAAAAGCAAGTACAATTAGAAGCCATTAACGACAGTAAAAATGCCTCAAACTCGCTGCCAACAACAATCTTAGACAAAAGATAAAATGTGGCCAATCTTTGGTAGAAAAATTACTACGCTCTTGCCGAATATTCATTTATGCAGTATTCTATTTTCGGATGGAAATTTACAATTAACTCGCATCCATTTCCCGGTGTTGAATTAATAGTAACCCGGCCATCAAATAATTCGGCCCTGCTTATTATGTTGTGAAGCCCGACTCCGTTTCTTTTTTTGGAAATATCAAAGCCTTTTCCATCGTCCTTAATAATTAATTCAATCATCTCCTGTTTATTCCTAAGGGCTATTAAAACATTGCTTGCATCAGCATGTTTATTTATGTTATTAAATTGCTCCTGGAGAATACGATATATAGTAAGCTTTAATTTATCATTTAAAAGGCTTTCATCAAATCCATCCCAGCAAAAGTCAAAAGCCAACTGGCTTGCCTTTTTTAGATTGTCAGCCATATCAGAAATGGCATCGCGCAATCCTATTTCACCCAATGAAGGGGGAACTAATTTCCTGGAAAGGGTTCGTATGTCTTCCATCGCAGTCCCAATAAAGTCCTTGCTTTGCTGCATAAGGCTAAGAGATTCGTGGTGTCCCTTTATTACACAATCAATATAAAGCCTCGCTGCAGCCAGGGTTGGATTGATATTATCGTGTAGTTCTTCTCCAAGAAATTTCCGTTCATTCTCCTGCGCAGCCAAAGCAGCTGTGGTTACCTGGTTTTGTCTTTGCTTCTTTTCCTCATCAAGTTTATGTTCGAGTTGTTTTTTATCTGTAATATCATTACAGATACCGTCAATCCTGGAAAGTTCCCCGTCAAGATTTATCGTGGGAGTTATTTTCATCTCCAGCCACCTTATACTTTTATTCTTATGAATTATGCGATATTCAACATTTGCGATTTTTCCTTCACCTAGCACCTTTTCCATCCGTTCTACAATGGGCAGATCTTCTTTATGAACCACTTTAAGCCAAAGTTTATCATCTGCCTTAAATTCGGACAATGTATATCCATAAATCTGTTCACACTTCTTTGATTTCTGAATCAACTTCTCTGTTTTCATATCCACAGAAAACAACACCTGGTCCACACTGTTGAATATTCTTTCAAGTTCCTCTTTTGCCGCCGAAAGCTTTGCATTGCTCTGGCGCAGATTTTCGCTCATAGCAACCAGCACATCTTTCTGAGCACTGCCTTCCTGTAGTTGTCCCACCTTAAAACTTTCTTGCATAAAGAGTAATTCAGCCCTTTTAAAATTACGCGCCCATAAACCGCATATATAAAAAATTGTGATTGCAAGCAAAACGTGAATAATAAAAGTCTCTAAAGACATGTACTCTAACTGCGTAAAATACATTTTGGTAAACCCGAAAAACTGTAAATAACCAAATATAGCATGGTGAATAAAAACTACAATCGCGAGGGGAATTTGCAGTTTCCAATTTCTGTAAGTAATAAGTATGGCGCTACCTATAAAAGCAAAAAAATGCATTTCGAATAGCCCGTGCATCTGGTAAATAAATTGAGCCGTGAATATGCCAAACACCGCACCCAATACATATTGATAAAAGGAAGAGTTCGGAAACAAAAATTTCGCGGAGTAGAAAGCTGTAAGAGATAAGCCACCCAAGCCTATCCCAATCAGCCAGGTATTATAATAAAATGAAAACGCTATGCCAACAAGGAAAAAACCGACCAGGAAAAAGTTGATTGTTTTATCTGAGGCAATTTTTACCTGCTGCGAATATTTTTCAGTGTGGAATTTCATAGGGATAGGGATATTAACCGGACACAAGTAAACGGTATGACTCAACACAAATATATAAGGAGAAAAATTCGGCCTTTGTAGTATAAAGGTCTTTTTTAGATAGTAATTTTTCTATTGGACATTCTTTATAGGCAATGAGATAGACATATTGCACATCAACTCAGGTATTCACAACCCATTGCAAATAATCGTTCAAAATTCTATTGGCATAATTCTTAAGATCCGGGTAGATAAAGGATTCGTTTATTTCGTTTTTGCCTATTTTAAGTTTTATCAATTCTATTAAATCCTTGCTGATATTATAACAATAGATTCGGTTGTCCACGCCGGCAATTGGGTGTAGCCCTGCTAATTCCTCGAGAGGCAAAGCGTCATTCGGGTTAAAAATAAAGATCCCTTTTTGCGCAAGTATATTAAGGTTGTAATAAGTAGTAAGTGGTTTAATTTTTCTATTTTTTTTATCTTCCTTAATATCAAATTCAGAAATTTCAAAATCGGATATATAAACTGTCCGGTTATTTCCCAGGTAATTCGACAAGTTGGTTACATTGGGAAAAACATTCGCACTAATATAATTGAGGTTATTCATCACAAAAGCATTGTGCTCTGTCTTATGAATGCGATAAATAGAAATATAATCTTCAATAGAATTTTCTATTTCACATCTTCTTAAATTTTGGATAGCGAAGAATAATGCGATATCGATATCATAAGTCCAATCCATAAGTGGTGTGGGTGCAGCATAGTGTTGTAGAATGCTCAGGATGGGGATGTCCATTTGCTCTTTTTGAATTTCATAATATTGGAACACCTGCTGAAACAATTTATTTTCCTTGGCATTATTTACCATGTTCTGTATCATATCAACATACGAAAGTGGCTGTTTCAAACTTTCTAACTGTGTAAGGTTATTTTGTATCCAATACCGTTGCGATGAATTATACAATTTATAACGGGCTTCATTTACACCTCTGAAAAAATTATCAAATGGATTCGCGCCGGTCAATGCTTTAAATTGATCATACCAGTTAACGAACTCCCATGCATTATCAATTTTATAATGGGTAATATCCGATTGGTTAAAGTATATTTTTTTCCGTTCGAGGTCGGGGAAGAAATGTAGCTTGCCCATAAAGTATATTTTAAAAAATGATATTGTGAAGGTATGAGAGTTAACGTGTTTCGAAAGAGGATTTTTTAAAACGGCTAACAAAATATTTTCACAATGATAAAGTATATGTTCAGAACGTTGGCGGTTATCGAGGTAATGCCCGGGTACTCTTACCTGCATATGACAATCCCACTAATCAAGGATTGCAAATCAAATTCGCACCGAAACTTATAAATAAAATTCTTTCGTATTAAAAATAAGATGTTATTTTAGATAACGCTTTCCCCAAAAATTTACTATTATGAAATTGATTCTAAAAAACATAGTTTTTTTCGCTTTACTTTTTTTAATGTCTCTGACAGTAACCGCCCAGGAAAAAAATTATGGAATTTTAACGATTAAAAAAGAAGACATTAAAAGATATTACGACAATAATGTTGCCTTCTTCGTGTTTAAATACCAAAAGCCATTATTTGCTTCTTATAAATTGAAAGGCACTCCTTTTGATTTAAATAACAGGCCAATCTTGCAGTCATTTAAGCCCAAAAAAACGAACAGGCATGGCAAGCAAAAATTAGGAAATTTCTACAAAGGCATTCTAATATTAGATGTTGATGTTATGAAAGCGCATGGGATAGATGGCACCTTTGATATATACTTCTATCCTCTAAATGATGAGAAGGCAGGAGAAGGTAATTATGTGAGTTATTTAATTAACAATACACCGGATAAAGAGGAAAAATATGCAGGCGCGGAAATCAAATTACAATCACATGCTGCTTCCGTGCCACCCGATTTGCCACCGCCTCCATTTTCGTCTTTTACGTTAAATCCTTCGCCACCTTATAAAACCGGCGGCAGGTAGAGACATCGAAATTTTAAGGCAAAAAAAAAATTTCTTATTACTGTTCTGCCTTATCAACGTCTTCTTTTAAGAATTCTTTTTTGAAGACGTAATGATAAACATTGTTGATGGTAGTGCCAGATCCCTCACTCACCAGGAATGCGTTTACGAGTTTCCATCCCTGCTGTCCCATGTAGTTTAAAGCATCAACTACCGAATTGAATTTTTTCAATTTACCCGTTTCATCTTTCAAGCGGTAATCTTTGAAAAACTTTCGCTCATCGCCATAGTCCACATCGATATTAACCTTTCGGCTCAACAACCGGTATTGGGCAACCAACTCGCAATATTGCTCTACTTTGGTAGTGTCGTTGGTTTGCGGGTAACCGAATGCAGGAATCAATAAAAAGAAAAAAATTATTTTTTTCATGCGCTGATATTTGTTTCATTAAATTTTAATCTTGTTGGATTCCCTTTCGCTGTGAACCTTAACTCATCCAATTAATCCCTGCTTCCGCATTCCATTTTACCGTTGACTTTTTAAGCTTCGTCCAAAATTCAATGGAGCTTTTACCGGTAATATCGCCCACACCAAATTTACTTTCGTTCCATCCTCCAAAAGAGAACGGTTCTCTTGGTACAGGCACGCCTACATTCACGCCTATCATACCAGCGCTTGCTTTGTCAATAATGTACCTGGCCATTCCCCCGTTTTGTGTAAAAACGCTCGCCGCGTTTCCATAAGGATTTGCATTTTCTATTGCGAGGGCTTCATCAACAGTTTTGGTTCGCATGATGCTTATTACAGGGCCAAATATTTCTTCTTTCGCTACAGACATGTCAGGGGTTACATAGTCAATAACAGTAGGCCCCACGTAGGTGCCGTTTTCCTTTCCTTCCACGTGAGTTCTTCTTCCATCTACCAAAATTTTCGCGCCTTGTTCCTCCGCTTCCGTAATGTATTTTTCAATTCTCTGTTGAGAAGCTTTGTTGATAACCGCCCCGAGATTTTTCCCCGGGATAATTTTTTTGGCTTCGCCACAAATCTTATCAATAATATTATCAACATCTCCCACGCCTACCATAGCACTCGCTGCCATACAACGCTGTCCTGCGCACCCGCTCATACTCGCAGCCACATTTTGCGCAGTCATTTCGGGTATCGCATCGGGCAATACGATCAGGTGATTCTTAGCTCCTCCCAAGGCAAGGCATCTTTTATAATTTTGCGTTGCACGACGGTAAACGATCTTTGCGACTTTTGTAGATCCTACAAATGAAACGGCTTCTATTCCCGGATGGTCGCAAATGGCTTCTACAATTTCCTGGTCGCCGTGAACCACATTTAAAACACCATCCGGTAAGCCGGCTTCTTTTAATAACATGGCTAACCTACCCACGCTTAACGGCACTTTTTCTGAGGGCTTCAGGATCATACAATTTCCCAGGGCAATTGCATTGGGGATGGTCCAGTTGGGAACCATGCTGGGGAAATTAAACGGAACAACGGAAGCTACAACGCCAAGGGGTACATGCTCCGTTCTGCACTCCACACCACGGCTTACTTCAAGCAATTCGCCGCTAATCAACTGCGGAAGTGAACATGCAAACTCGGTAAGTTCAATACATTTCTCAATTTCTGCAACTGATTCTGCCATCGTTTTCCCATTCTCTTCCGAACATAATGTGGCCAGTGAATCAATATTTCTTTCCAGTAAAGTTTTGTAGCGAAAAAAAACCTGTACCCTTTCTTTTATGGGAATTTTACTCCAGGATGTAAATGCCTTTTTTGAAGATTCCACCGCTTCGTCGAGATCGGTGGCTGTTGAGAGGCAAACTTTCGAAAGCAACGTGCCGTCTATGGGTGAAATAACTTCAAGCGTTTTTGGCGAAGAGGAATCGATAAATTTGCCGCCGATAAAATTTGTGGTAACAAGATACTTCATAATAGATTTTTTATTTTTTGTTCAGAATTTAAACAGAATCATTTTAAAAAATATTTGCATTCCGCACAAAGTAATAAGATTGACTACGTGAGATAATAATTATAAAACCCAATCGGAACCTTATTATCCGTTCTTTGTTTATTTATCGGGCAAGGGAATATGCACGGTAAATTAATTAAAAAACACTTATTAATAATTTGACCGTAATGTATTGTAATTTTATTTGTAATAAACCGCTCACTCACACAATTGAAGACTTACAGAAATATGCTTAACCGGAATTTGCTATTCATTTTTCTTATATCACTGGCAGCATGCAGTTCACTGGAGCACAAGATCACTTTGGCTTCCGGAGAATACGACCTTAACAATCCATCGAAGCTTGTACTTGGCGACGCACTTTCAGAAATATCGGGCATCAGTTTCTATGCAAAGGACAGCAGCGTATTTGCCATTTCTGATGAAACCGGATTTCTTTATAAAATCTATTTGAAAAAGGGGTTCCAGATAAACGAGTGGACTTTTGATAAAAAAAGAGATTATGAAGATGTAGTATTGCATGATAGTGCCTTCTATGTTTTGGAAAGCGACGGAAATATCGAGAAATTAACATTTGCCCCCAATGGCGACACCGTATACAACCGCCGCACTGTTTTTCCAGGGGATAATAAATTGAAAAGAGAATTTGAATCACTGTACTATGATGAAGAATATAAAGGATTTGTGATGATCTGTAAAGATTGTGAAGATGACAACTCTAAAGCCACCACTGCATGGTTGTATGATCCCGTGGCAGACAATTATACGCCTTCCATATTTAAAATAGCGCTTGGCCCTGTAGCAGAGAAACTGGGCCTTGAACAAATAAAGTTCCGGCCTTCCGCGGCGACTGTTAACCCCATTACGAAGGACGTCTGGATAATTTCTTCCACTAATGCGGTCATTGTTGTTATTGATCACAAAGGGAATATGAAAGATGTATATACCTTAAATACTTCAATATTCAATAAGCCTGAGGGAATAACCTTTACGCCATGGGGCGACCTCCTTGTTTCCAACGAAGCCGGGGACAAATATGGTTCGGCAACATTATTAATATTTAAACCTAAAAAATAAAGGTTAATGCAAAGAGGCTTCGGAATTCTTTTATTGTTGTTTAGCTATAACCTATGTGTGGCGCAATCAGACTCCATACAGGCACGTATTGTACTTATAGGAGATGCGGGCGAACTTGATTTTGGCAGGCAACCGGTAATAGATGCCGCAAGGGATTCAATTCCCATGGACAGTAAAACAACGGTGGTTTTCCTGGGTGACAACTTGTACACTTCTGGCTTACCAGATGATGTAATGCCGGGCTACGATTCGGCAAGAGCGGTACTGGATTCCCAAATAGCCATTGCACAAGGAAAAGGAGCACAGGTAGTTTTTATTCCCGGAAACCATGATTGGAATAATGAAGCAAAAGATGGCACCACCATTTTAAAGCGGCAAGAGGCCTACGTAACATCACAAGGAAAAAACATTCATTTCCTGCCCACCGACGGTTGCCCTGGCCCGGTAGAATATGAAGTAAACAGTGAAATCACGTTGATACTGTACGACAGCCAGTGGTTCATAAGAAAAAGAGGAAACAGGCCGGGTATTGAATCTGACTGTAGCAATAAGACCGAGGAAGAATTTTATAACGAGCTTGAGGATATGCTGAATAAGAATTCGAAGAAACTGGTCTTGCTCATAGGCCATCATACCTTAAGAAGTTATGGGATACATGGAGGGTATTTTCCTATTAAAACACATATATTCCCCTTAACTGACATTAGTCCAAAACTGTGGATTCCGCTACCGGTTATCGGAAGTATTTATCCTATTGCCAGGGGTGTTTTTGGAGTACCGGAAGATTTGCATTATCCTGCTTATGCAAATATGATTACGAATGTGGACAAAATTGCAAGCAAACATAAAAATGTAATTTTTGCTGGGGGCCACGAGCATACTTTACAACTCATAAAAGACAGCAGCCACTATTATATCGTAAGCGGCGCAGGCTCTAAGAGCACCCGGGTAAGCAACGGCAAAAATACCGTGTATTACCATCAAACTTTGGGCTTTTCTACCCTGGAAATATCAAAGAACAAGAATGTGCATATCGATTTTTATTCCGTTTATAGGGATTCAGTAAGTCACAGCTTTTCTAAAAACCTTCTTAATTTTTCTTCGATAGAAAACGAGGGTGTGGATTCTTCAGCCCTGCCTGATGCTGTGCCCGCGCACCTTATTGAAGACAGCGTACTAGTTGCCATTGACACTATTTACCGGGAAATTTCGCCATTTCACAAAGTAATTGCAGGTAACAATTATCGCAAAGAATGGGGCACCAAAGTCAATTTAAAAGTATTTAGAATTAATAAGGAGATGGGAGGATTTACCATAAAAAGCCTCGGCGGCGGAAAGCAAACACAATCATTGAGGTTGAAGGATAAACAAGGCAGGGAATGGGTATTGCGAACGGTTGATAAAGAACCCGAAGGCACCGTTCCGGAACTTTTGAATGGTTACATTGACAAGAAAATTATGAGAGACATGGTTTCCGCGGAGCATCCCTACGCTGCTCTTATGGTTCCCCCGCTGGCCGAGGCAGCAGGCGTTGAGCATACTAACCCTCAATATTATTTTGTTCCTGACGATCCTGCTTTTGGTGCGTACAGTCCACTGTTTGCCAATAAAATTTGCATGCTCGAAAAGCATGATCCCACACCAGATGATAGCGAAACCAAAAGCACCGCAAAAATAATTAACTCCCTGATTGAAGATAATAAATACCAGGTCGACCAGGAGACAATGCTTAGGGCGCGGTTGCTTGATATGATGATCGGCGATTGGGACCGGCATTTTGATCAATGGAGATTCGGCAGGGATTCAACCAACAAGAATTTTTACTATCCTATCCCAAGGGACCGCGATAATGCATTCTTTTTTTCTGATGGTCTTTTTGTAAGAAGCCTTAGTATAGCCGCTTTGCCTTATCTCCATGGTTTCCGGAAGCGCTTCCACAATATCAACTGGTTTAACTGGGAAGAAAGAAACTTCGACCGGTTCTTTATGAATAACCTCGATAAGAACAAATGGAAACAGGCAATTTCAGAATTCCAGGCTAATGAAACTGATAGCGTAATACAGGATGCGGTAAAACAATTGCCTCCTCAAATTTATAATCTTGATAAAAAAGTAATAACAGAGAAATTGAAGAGCCGCAGAAATTTACTATCGAAAGAAGGGATTAACTATTATAGATTCCTTTCTAAAGAAGTTAACATTGTTGGCAGTAATAAAAATGAGTATTTCAAGGTGTTTAATAAAGCCGATAGCCTTGAAATAAAAGTTTTCAAAAGAAAAAAAAGCACTGACTCTGCCAGCGTGATGTTTGATCGTGTATTTGACCCCTCTGTTACAAAATATATCAATCTTTATGGCCTCAATGGTGAAGATATTTTTGAGGTAGACTCCACCGCAAATTCTAAAATCAAATTAAGAATAATTGGCGGTAAAGGGCGGGACACTTTTGACATTAACGGAAAGGTGCGCAATACCATTTATGATTTTTCGTATGACAGTAATTATGTTCGTAACACCAGCAAATCGAATATCGAGATATCAACCGACCCTGCCGTAAACCTGTTCGATATCACCGGCTACAATTACAACAGCTATCGTATACCGTTATTAAGCGTGGCTTACAATGAGGAAGATAAGCTGATAGCTGGCATAGGTTATTCGTTAAAAACTTATGGCTTTAGGAAAGACCCGTACTCAACATACCAACGAATTATCGGCATGTATAGCTTCAGGCCAAGTGCTTACCAATTGAAATATTTCGGGGAATTTAACCACGTAATCAAGAAAAATGACATCGTTGCTAGTGGTGAATTGTACAACTCTGTTTTAAATAACTTTTTTGGGCTGGGTAACGAAACCAAAATAAGGACAGGCACAAATGCGGATTTCTATAAGGTCAGGTACAATTATTTATCAGCCGATCTGTTGTTGCGTAAGCGCTTTCATAATTTAGCAGAGATCAGTTTCGGGCCTTCCTATTATCATTACTGGAACAACTATTACGATAACAAAGGAAAAATTTTGTCGCAGCCGGCTTTTGTCGGGCTTGACTCCACAGATATTTATTCTAATAAATCTTACGCAGGGGCCAAAATAAATATTGCAATACACAATCCAAACCGGGATTTGCTTCCCACTCGCGGTGTAATTTGGAATACCGAATTCTCATCACTTTTCGGGCTTAATAAAAACAGCAGGCAGATCACAAAGATCACCTCAGATATGGAGGTGTACGCAAGCTTCAAAGATCCAACGCGGCTGGTGACTGTATTACGTGTGGGTGGCGGTCACATTTTCAGCGAAAATTATGAGTACTTCCAGGCGCTCAATTTAGGCAGTAACAATTTCCTGCGAGGTTTTAGAAAAGACCGGTTTTCCGGTAAATCGATTTTTTACCAGACTATCGAATTCAGGTATAGATTATTTGCCTCAAAATCATATATTGTACCCGGAGACGTAGGCTTATTAGCATTTAACGAAGTTGGCAAGGTGTGGGTGAAAGATGAGTTTTCTAAAAAATGGCACCATTCTTATGGAGCAGGACTTTATTATTCGCCTTACAATTTTGCGATTGTATCTGCAACAATCGCATTTGGCGACGAAGGCAGCCTTTTTAATTTCTCTATGGGCACAAAATTCAACATAACTTTTTAAAATGGATTACCACAAGCTGTACAAAAAAATCGAGGAATACGTAACAGGGTTATTTGAGCAAATGCATGCTCCGGCACTTGCCTTTCATAATCTTGATCACACAGAAACCGTGGTAAAACGTACGCTTGAAATTGCGGGTCATTATAAAGTGACTGAAGATGAAATGCTCATTCTTTTTACTGCCGCGTGGTTTCATGATACGGGACATTTATTTACCGAGCCATCCAAGCATGAAAAGATGAGTTGCGAGATCATGAGAAAATTTATGAAAGACCAGGTTGAAGATGAAAAAATAATAGAGCAGGTTGAGGAATGCATTATGGCAACAAAGTTTCCGAGAAATCCAAAAAACTTACTCGAGCAAATAATTTGTGATGCCGATACCTATCATTTCGGCACTAAGGATTTTAAGAATACCAATAAGCGTGCATTCGAAGAGCGATCCCTGAGAGGCGGTGACAATGATGTGGAGAAGTTTAACGAGGACACTATAAAAATGCTGGAAACACACCAGTTTTACACCAATTATGCTAAGGAGCTATTGAATGAGCGAAAAGCAAAAAACATGAAAAAGTTAAGAAAAAAAATTGCCAAAGCTGAAAGTGAAGGCCAGGAGTCGGTTGGCACTTTATCCGGATTGGAAAAAGATAAAAGCGGCCTGATGAGTAAAGGCATACAAACCATGTTGCGCCTTACTTCGGAAAACCATTTAAAGCTTAGCGATATGGCCGATCATAAGGCCAACATACTTATATCGGTAAACGCCATTATTATTTCTGTGATCCTGGGTGTGCTTCTTCGCAAATTGCAGGAGGAACCTTATCTCACCATACCAACCGTCATATTCCTGATATCCGCTGTTACCACCATCATCATATCCATACTGGCCACAAGGCCCAAAATAAGTGAAGGCACTTTTACGCCAGAAGATATTGCGCAGAAGAAAACCAATCTTTTATTTTTTGGAAATTTTCATAAGGCTACTTATGAACAATATAATTCCGCTATGCGGGAAATGATGCTCGATACGGATTATTTATATGGCTCACTTATTAAAGACATCTATTTTCTGGGCGTGGTCCTTGGAAGAAAATACAGGCTCATACGCATTGCTTACAATATATTTATGATTGGCATTATTGTGTCGGTTATTGCATTTGCCATCGCCGCATATCTCAACGATGGCGAGTCGGTTGGCACTGTAATTAACAGTGGCGGATCGCCTTTATAAATTCGCTCGTTTATATGACTATTTTTAACAGGGACCTTAGCTGGCTTGGTTTTAATTTACGGGTTTTACAGGAAGCTGCCGACCCCGATGTGCCCCTTTTTGAAAGATTAAAGTTCCTCGCAATCTTCTCTTCCAATCTTGATGAATTTTTCAGGGTGAGGTATCCCGGGGTGGTTGCACTTTCTGTTTTAAACAAAAAAACCTTGAAAGCCATTCATGGCGCAGAGGAAAATATTGCGGAGAAAATTCAGGATGAAATAAAAAAACAACTTAATTATTTTGGCTCAATACTCCATGAAGAAATTTTACCGCTGCTGAAAAAAGAGGGCATTATTTTTTACTACAATATGCCCATACGGCAGGAACATCTTTCAGAAATAAGAGAAATTTTTCTTTCGCATGTTCTTTCATTTATTCAGCCGATTTATCTCGATGGTAAACCGGAAAACGGTTTCATGCCTGAAAACAATCATCTCTATTTTGTGATAACGCTTGAGAATGAAAACGGGGATGGCACTTTAAAACAGGCTATTGTAAATATTCCGTCAGAAAAAATAAAAAGGTTTTTCACACTTACTCCCCTTGATGGAAACGAATATGTTATTTTTCTCGATGATATAGTGCGTGAAAATCTTGTGTATCTTTTTCCCGGGCTTGCATATACTTGGAGTGTACAGCATAAAAGTTAACCGGGATGCCGAGCTTTATCTTTCTGATGAATTCAGCGGAGACCTTTTGACAAAAATTGAAGGCCAGCTTAAGAAAAGAGATTTTGGATTGCCATCCCGTTTCCTATATGAAGAAGGAATGCCGGCAAATCTGCAAATGTTTCTCGCCGCGGCTTTTAATGTAACATCCGAAGATATGTTTGCGGGAGGCAGGTATCACAACCTGAGCGATCTTATAAAATTTCCGACCTTCGAGAAAAAACTAACCTACCAAAAACGAAAGCCTCTTTCTTCATCGCATGTTTTAAATAGCGGCGACATTTTCAATGTCTTGCTGAGGGACGACATTCTTTTGCACATACCGTATCAATCGTACAACCCGGTACTTTCTTTTTTTAACCAGGCTGCGATAGATGCAGAAGTCACGGATATATTTATTACCCTCTATAGGGTTGCGGAAGAGTCGCATATCATAAATGCCCTTATCAGCGCAGCAAAGAATGGAAAAAATGTTACCGCTTTTATTGAAATAAAAGCCCGCTTCGATGAAGCCAATAACATTAAGTGGAGTAAAATTATGAAGGATGCGGGCGTTAAAATTATTTACAGCCTGCCGGATATAAAAGTACATTCCAAGATAGCGCTGGCGAGAAAAAAAACAGCCACAGGCAAGCAATCTTTTGCCATAGTGAGCACCGGTAATTTTAATGAGATAACTGCCCAGTTTTATACCGATCATGTATTAATGACTACCGACGAAGAGATCTGTAAAGAACTCCTGAGGCTTTTTAAGTTTCTGCAACTTAAAAAATTACCAGATCAAAAAACGGATCTCAAATTTAAAGACTTGCTTGTGGCGCAATTCAATATGGTGGATGAACTTGAAAGATTGATTAATAAAGAAATTGAAAAAGCGAAACGCGGCGAAGCCGCGTTAATAAGAATAAAGGTAAATAACCTTGAAGAACCTTATTTCATTGGGCTTCTTTACAAAGCATCACAAGCTGGCGTAAAAATTGATCTGATAGTAAGAAGTATTTGCTGCCTTGTGCCGGGCCTGCAAGGCGAGAGTGAAAATATAACCGTAAAGCGCCTCGTTGACAGATACCTGGAACATCCGCGGCTTTTATTTTTTGGTACTGATGAAAATGTGGAAGCACTTATGGGCTCCGCCGACCTGATGACGAGAAACCTGAGGCATCGGATTGAAGTGTATGTGAGGATTAAAAAAGATGATTGCAAAAAAGAATTACTTGAATACTTCAAAATACAATGGGAAGATACTGATAAAGCAGTGGTGCTTTTACCCGATTTTGAGCAACAAAAAATTATTAACAACGGAGCGATGAAAATCAATGCGCAACAATCTATTTACAATTTTTTAGAAACAAAACAATGAGTTCTATAAGCAGGTTTTTTTATGTCTCGCATGTAAATAAGCTCCGTTTCAAAACCGTATTTTATATTGCGCTTTTCTGGACGGTGACGGACTATATAATAGTTCTGCTTCGCACCGACGAACAGGAACATGTTAACAGCATTTGGTTCAGGGAAGGCCTCATGTTTTCTGTAAGCCTTTTTATGGGTTATCTTTTTGTGTACAGGCTTCGAAAAATGTCCAGGAGATTTCCGCTATGGCTAAATTTTCTGCTCAAAAGCGCCATCCTGCTGGGGTCAGCTTTTGTTCTCACTTTCATAATTCAATACGCAAATTCTGTTTTTATTTTAAAGCAGGGAGCCGAAAAAGCTTTGAACGTAATAGAAGCGTATGCTCTATATAAAAACTGGTTGCTAAAGAAAATAATTTTCTGGCTGATCATCTTTTTTGTAACGCAACTCATTCTTATCATCAATGAAAAATATTCGCCGGGTGTTTTTTTGGACATATTGCGGGGAAAATATACCAACCCAAAAGTGGAGAAGCGGATTGTTATGTTTATTGACCTTAAAGACTCCACCCCTATAGCGGAGAAACTTGGACATGCGATGTATTTTGAATTCATCAGGGATTTCATTTACAGGATCTCGCAGGCGATAATTGAATTTGACGGCACCATATATCAATATGTAGGTGATGAAGTGGTTTGCTCCTGGTTATTTAAACCCGGGAATACCAGGAAATGCCTGGATGCGGTAATTGAATCCAGGAAGAATATTCAACAAAGAAGTGAGCATTTTCGGAGAAAATATGACATCATTCCGGAATTCAGGGTGGGTATCCATGTCGGCGAAGTTACAGTTGGGGAAATAGGAGTGGTTAAAAAAGACCTCGCTATGAGCGGCGATACCATGAATACAACAGCCCGCATTCGCAGTGCCTGTAATGAGCTCAATCGCCACTTTATTGTTTCCAAAGCATTTGTAGATAATATTGATCTCAAGCAATGGCAAACCGAAAGCCTTGGTGAGGTTGAGCTTAAAGGCAAAGGGAGCAGACTCGAGCTATTTACTTTGAAAATTTAATTTAATTTAAATTTGTGTCAGCCCATTCCCATTCAGCATTTTTGTTGGGTACGATTCCTTTATATCGAGTCCGGTATTTATTGGTTTAAATTTTGAAGTACAGTGCATTTTAAATTGCCCCATGAACAATATGGAATCAGAAACTCCTAAAACACCTAAGAAGAAAAGGTCTCTTTTAGAGAAAGCGGGAAGAGTTGTTGCATGGATTTTCGCGTCTCTCATTCTTCTCGTACTTCTTGTTTTAATACTCATACAGGTTCCGGCTGTGCAAAATTATGCCCGCAAAAAAATAGTGGCCTACCTGGAAAATAAACTGCATACGAAGGTTGAAATCGGGAAGCTTGATATCGATTTCCCCACCGCAGTTTCACTTCAAAAAGTTTATATAGAAGACCAGAACAAAGACACACTTTTATATGGAGGCGAACTTAAGGTAGATATAAGCATGCTCCGTCTTTTAAGAAGCGACATCGAAATACAGGAAATATCCCTCAATAATGTTGTTGCCAAAGTAAAAAGAGTACCGCCTGATTCTGTTTTTAATTTCCAGTTTATTACAGATGCTTTTATGGGAGAGCAGACGAAGGAGCAAACAACACAGGATTCTTCCACGCTGCAAATGAATATCGACAGGATTCTGGTCAACAATACAAGGGTTATTTATTATGACCCGTTGTCCGGAAATGACATGGATCTCACATTTGGACACCTCGATGCCAAGATATTTACATTTGATCCTACTCACCTGTTATTTAATGTTCCTTCTATAAAGTTGGATGGCCTCAAGGGGCATTTCTATCAAATGAAACCCTTGCAGCAAACCATTGAAAAAACAGTTGCAACAGCTTCGGCAGAGCCTGGCAATTATTTGCAATTTCTTAATAAAGAGATACAAGTAAGCCACGTTAACGTCGATTATAACAGTGAGCCCTCCCATTTAAAGTCTTCTTATATTATCGGCGACCTTACCGTCAATCCTAAAACAATTGATCTTAAGAACAGCATTATCACCCTGGATAAAGCACATCTAAGCAATTCAACAATAAAAATAGAAACGGATTCAAAGCAGGTAAATCAGCAACCAGCCGATTCCGTTATAACCGGTGCCGCCACTCCCCCATTCAAAATAATTGCTGCAGATCTTGAAATCGACAAAAGTAATTTGAAATTTGATGATAAGTCTTCCCCACATATTTCAACAGGAATGGACTATTCGCATCTTTATCTCCGGGATATTTTCCTTAAGGCGACCGGCCTGGAATACAGCCTGGATACAACGCTTGTTTCCATACAATCGGCGAGCCTGAAAGAGCAAAGTGGGTTTGTGTTGGATAATCTTAATACAGAATTTTCCATGAATCCCACGGGTATTTCATTGAAGAATCTACTATTAGAAACTCCCGGCTCCGAGGTAAAACGATCTGCGGTTATAACGTATCCTTCCCTGGCAGCATTGCAAAAAGATCCCGGTGTACTCGGGCTTGATCTTGACCTGGAAAACAGTAAGCTTGCCATGAAGGACCTGTTGAACCTGGTTCCTGCTTTAGCTGCCCAATCCGCCAATATACCCGCAGGCGCAACTTTGTACATTGATGCAAGAGTGACGGGAAAAGTGAATGATCTTAATATGAAAAAAGTAATATTAAGAGGGCTAACAGCTACTGATATAAATGTAAGCGGCTCGATAAAAGGATTGCCCGATCCAAATAAATTATACGCAGATCTTAATATCCAAAAGTTTCAATCAGGAAGAAGTGATATCAATACTTTAATGCCACCAAATACTTTGCCTTCCAACATTACTCTGCCTGAATCTTTTTCAGCATCAGGCTATGTGAAAGGAAGTATGAGTAATTTATATACTGATCTTACCTTAAACTCGACCTTAGGCGGAGCCAAAATAAAAGGGACGCTGGTAAATATTACCGATCAAAACAAAGCTCAATATGATCTTAATGCGAATGCAAGAAATCTTGACATAGGAAAGCTGATGCAAAATCCGCAACTGGGAACCGTTACTGCAGACTTAACGGTAAAAGGCCATGGCTTCAAACCGGAAACTGCTAATGCTGCTTTCAATGGAGTAATTTCAAATGTTACCTTAAACAAATACAATTACCGTAATATAAATGTGGATGGAAATATTGCCAATAAAAATTATGCTTTAAATGCTTCGGTCCACGATCCTAACCTGGAGGCAGAATTTGCTGCCGAGTGGTGAGTTCCTGCAACAGTTTCCATCGGTACATATAAAGGCAACCATTGATAGCATAAATACAAAGCCACTTGGTTTTACTCCACAGCCTGTAAAATACCATGGACAAATAGATGGTGACTTTACAAATATTGACCCTGATAACCTTGCGGGAAATTTGCTTGTTACACATTCAATACTAGTGAATGATGGCCAGAGAATCACGTTTGACTCCGTGCAGGTAATAGCAGATAATACTGCCGGCAACAAGAGCCTTATCCTAAAAAGTGATTTTGCATCTGCAACTATAAAAGGAGAATATAAGCTTACCCAACTCGCTGATGTTTTCCAACAAGCCATCGATCCATACTTTTCTCTAACCAGCAAAAAAAATATTGTAAAAGTTGATCCCTATAACTTCACAATAAGTGCCGGCATTACTGACAACCAGGCGTTGCATGCATTAGTACCTGCCATCCAAAAATTAAAACCTGTAAATTTCCTTGCGCATTTCTCAAGCGACAGTGGATGGAGTGCCGCTATGAAAGCACCTTCTATCGTGTATGGGAGCTTTGCGATAGATGATATCGTTTTTGCCGCACACACATCCAACGGTGCCCTCACTTTCAAAACATCACTAGGCCAGTTAAAAAGTGGCTCTTCACTGGCAATGCATGCAACATCGTTAAATGGTAGTATTCAAAATAACAATATCGATTTCACACTGAATGTAAAGGATGCGAAGTCGGTAAATAAATATACAGTGAGTGGCTTACTCGCTGCTCCCTCTCTCAATAATTACAGTTTCAGTTTAAAGCCAGATAGCCTGCTCCTTAATTATGATAAATGGAGTGTCACCAATAATAATAGCATTCAATATATTAACAGCGACATTACTGCTACCAACTTCAATCTAAGCCAGGGTTCTCAAAAATTGGCTATAAACAGTATGGGATCAGGCACTAATAAACCACTGAAGATCGATTTTACAAATTTCAATATCGCAACCCTTACCGGTTTTGTACAAAATGATTCTTTGCTGGTTGGCGGACTACTGAATGGCAACGCAGTAGTTAAAAACATACAGGTCCAACCGACATTCACTACCGATCTTACGGTACAAGACCTGAGCGTTTATAAGGATACATTAGGAAACTTAACGGCAAAAGTAGATAACAGTTCCGCCGATATTTTCCACGCAAACATAAGCCTGGATGGTTTTGGCAACGAAGTGAACCTACTTGGAGATTATTTTTTAAAGCCTGGTAACAACAGCAATTTTGATTTTACCTTGAACATCGTATCTCTTCAAATGAAATCGCTTGAGGGATTTACCAAAGGAGGCATAAGGGACGCACGTGGTAATCTATATGGCAAAATAGCAATTAACGGAACTTTAAAAGATCCTAATATAGATGGCAATATCCAGTTTAATAATACCGCTTTTATAGCCTCTGCGCTAAACAATCTTTTCAAGGTTGATAAAGAATCCATCGCCATTATAAACAACAAAGGCATTCAGTTGAATACATTCTCTATAAGAGATACTGCCAACAACGCTATTACAATTGATGGAATGCTAAATACCACTAATTTCTACGATTACACCTTTGATCTTACAGTGAAAGCCAGGAATTTCCAGGCCATCAACTCTACTAATAAAGACAATAAGTTGTTTTACGGCAAGATGGTTTTTTCAACCAATCTTGTTGTAAAAGGCACACCCAATCAACCGGTAATTACCGGCACTTTGTCCGTTGATGATAAAACGGATTTCACGGTAGTAATGCCTTCGGAGGATCCGGGAGTTGCAAAGCGGGAAGGTATTGTAAGGTTTGTCGACTATAGCGCAACGGCAGAAGATTCGCTCTTGATGGTGCCCTACGATTCATTGAATGTATCTCCATTACTTGGTTATGATATTTCGTTAAATATTACAGTAAGTAAAGAGGCCTCGTTTAATTTAATTGTAGATGCCGCTAACGGAGATTTTCTAAAGCTCAAGGGTTCTGCCGAGCTAACAGCCGGGATAGACGCAAGCGGCAAGATCACACTTGTTGGTTCTTATGAAATTGATGAGGGGTCTTATAATCTTTCTTTCAACTTTTTAAAGCGTACTTTCAAAATTCAAAAAGGCAGCCGTATCGTGTGGACGGGCGAGCCGACGACTGCCCAGATAGATGTTACCGCCATTTATATAGCCAATACTGCCCCTGTTGACCTCGTGCAGGTTACAGATAACCTGGTATACTACAAACAAAAACTTCCCTTCGAAGTCCACCTGAGAATGCAGGGAGAATTGCTGAAACCCCAGATTTCGTTTGACATTGTACTTCCAACAGATAAAAATTACAATGTTTCCAGTGAAGTGGTGAGCACAGTTCAAAACTCATTGATACAAATAAGACAAGATCCGGGCGAGATGAATAAACAGGTGTTTGCCCTGTTACTTTTAAACAGGTTTGTGGGCCAGAATCCATTTGATAACAGCGGCGGAAGTTCCCTGAATGCGGGCACCTTCGCTATGCAAAGTGTAACAAGATTATTGACAGAACAATTGAATGACCTTACAAAAAACTTAATACAGGGTGTCGACATCAACTTCGATCTTGCTTCCTCACAGGATTATACCACAGGAACCGAACAAAACCGGACGGATTTAAATGTCGGGGTCTCAAAAAGCCTGCTCAGTGATCGTTTAACCGTGAGCGTTGGCAACGATTTTCAATTGGGAGGGCCGCAGACTTCTGGCAATCAACAGCAAAATTTTGCGGGCAATATATCTATCAATTATAAATTGAGCAAAGATGGAAAATATATGCTGCGGGCTTACCGCAAAAACGACTACACAGATATTATACAAGGCTACGTAATTGAAACAGGGATCGGCTTTATCATATCTGTAGACTTTAATAAATTAAACGAGCTATTTACCACAAAAGAGCAACGCAGAAAGAAAAGACAAATAAGAAGGCAAAACAGGCAAGATAAAACCCAGGACAGTGCCAGGAAAGAAGAGGAACAGATTACTGCAGTGCCTTCAAAAGCGAATCAGAATGACCAATAGTATATCCGGAAAAGTTTTTATTGCGGCGATTTTATTTTTGACAGCGTGTAACACAACGAAGCTGGTTCCAAAAGGTGATGCTTTGTACACGGGCGCTACCATAAAAATTTCTGACAGTACCCTTTCCGCAAAACGAAAGAATAAGATAGTGGATCTTACGGAACATCTGCCGCGGCCACTTCCTAACGGCAAATTTTTAGGAATACCTTTTAAATTATTCTTTTACAACCTGGCGGGCGATCCTAAAAAGGGAGGGTTCATAAGAAAGTTTTTTAGAAAGATCGGGCAGCCCCCGGTGTTATTGAGCAGCGTAAATGTAGATTACAATACAAAAGTGCTGCAAAACTTCCAGGAGAATATTGGATATTTTAATGCACAGGCAGAAGGTGATACCGTTGTAAAACATAAAAAAGGACATGCCACCTACACGCTTACTCCGGGGCCGTTATATACCATTCAAAATGTTCAATTCGATATGGATAGCTCCTCACTGGGCAGAGCGATACGCAATACGAGGGCAAACTCTTTACTTAAAACAGGGGACGCATTTAACCTGGATGTGATAAAAGCAGAGCGTGGAAGAATAGATGCGATTTTAAAAGAAGAAGGGTATTATTATTTCAGTCCCGAATTATTGATCATAAATGCAGACAGTACCGTGGGTGTTCATAAGGTGGACATGCACCTTCTTGTAAAAGAGAAAACGCCCGCTGTTGCAAAAAAGCCTTACATAATTGATGATGTATATATCTTTCCAAACTATAGAGTAAATGCGAGGAGAAGCGATACAAGCCATGCGAACAGCTCTCTTTACAAAGGCTATTACATTGTAGATCCACAGAAAAAATTCAAGCCGCAACTGTTCCCACGCGTATTAAGATTTGATTCCGGTGATGTCTATAACAGAACAGATCACAACCTTACCTTAAGCAGGCTTATAAACCTTGATGTTTTTAAATTCGTAAATAACAGGTTTGAAAATTCTCCAAACAGTGAGGGTGATACCGGAAGGCTTAATACATTTTATTACCTCACCCCACTTAAGAGAAAATCATTAAAAGCAGAAATTTCCGGCAATACCAAATCCAACAATTATGTTGGCTCACTGGTAACCTTCACTTTCAGGAACAGGAACATTTTTCGTGGTGCAGAGCACCTGGACGTACATGCCAATGTAGGATCTGAGGTGCAGTACAGCGGCTCACAGAGTGGCTACAATACTTATACATTAGGTGGTGGCCTTACTTTTACCATTCCAAAATTCGTAGTGCCGTTTTTCAGGTTCAATACTACTAATGCCTTTGTACCTAATACTAAAATTACCTTTAACTACGATCTGCTCAACAGGGTAAAGCTCTATACACTCAATTCAATTACAGCGAGCCTCGGCTATACGTGGAAGCCCAACATAAAAGTGCAGCAGGAGTTTAATCCTTTCGTGGTGAACTATGTAAAAGCATTGAATGTAACACAGAAATATATAGACAGCCTTGCCAGCAATCCCATATTAAAACATGCAATCGACACCCAGTTTGTAATTGGTTCATATTATTCATACACCGTAGATCCCTTGATCAATAATCCCTACGGTAGTGGTTTTTATTTTAGCGGCCTTGCAGACCTATCGGGCAATATTGCCGGCCTGCTCATTAAACCGGATGCGGTGGATGGCAAAAAAAGATTACTTGGAAAACAGATCTCGCAATATATAAAAACGCAGCTCGAGGGCAGGTACTATTATGCATTTAGTAAAAATACCCGCTTAGCCAACAGGGTTATTATTGGCCTGGGCTATCCCTATGGCAATTCAAAGGAGCTGCCATTTATAAAGCAATTTTTTATTGGCGGTAATAATAGTATAAGAGCATTCCGTAGCCGGTCGATAGGCCCTGGCACTTATCGCGATCCGCTGGCCGACAGTCTTACTTTTTTCCCCGATGAATCTGCGGATATAAAACTCGAAATGAACACCGAGCTGAGGCTTAAAATAAACAACATATTGGAAGGCGCTTTTTTTGTAGATGCAGGAAATATATGGCTCTACAATAAAGACCCTAACCGGCCCGGTGGCGAGTTTACCAAAGATTTTTTCAATCAACTGGCCGTAGGCACGGGCATAGGGTTGCGGCTTGACCTCACCATTCTTTTATTGAGAATAGACCTGGCAACCCCGGTAAGAAAACCATGGCTCGCCCCGGGGCAGAGATGGGTCCTGAATCAAATTGATTTTTCCAACCGCGATTGGAGGCGGCAAAACCTTGTCTTAAATTTAGCAATCGGATATCCGTTTTAATGTATAAATTAGAGCGAATTAAAAAATCCCATACTATGGTTAAACAATTATGCGGCATACTTATTTTATTTGCTTTTGTAAGTTGCAGTTCTAACTCTACCGGGGAGCAGGGAGACGAAGTGGAAGTGGAAGATACCGTGTACGAAACATCAAACACACCCGGACCGGATTCAGCAATTGTAATAAGAAATAATCCCGACATCTGGAGTGCTGATTTTGAGGCAACCACAAACACTTACAAAATTCACAAACCTGCCAATGCACGGTTGGATACGCTCTCTGCACAGAGGCTCGTATCCATGGTAGATGCTGATTCCATACATGTCAATTATATAAAAACATCGCACGATACCATGTATGTTGCCATTCCAAACAGTCACTACTTAACGCAAAACATCGGCAGCACCGGGGCGGAAAATTTTATGGCGGCTACCACTTTTACCTTAACAGAAACGAAAGGCATAAAATATGTAAACTACCAATTTGAAGAAGGCGACCATGCGTCACCGGGAGTATACAGCAGGGATGATTTTAAAGCCTTTCAATAGATTGTAATAAGCCTCACCGGATAATAAAAAAGTGCAAGGAAATTTTCCCACTGCATGCGTTCCTGTAAGCAACCTCTGACTACCAGTTTAACGATGATACGCAGAGGCAACATACTAAACTCACTTTTCACCGATAAGAAATTTCAGGTTTGCATCTTCCAAATTGCTCGGTAAAATTTAAACCGCGCTTTATCATTTTGATTTCAATATCTTATAGCCTTAAATGACACGTCGCACTAAATGTTATTTGAGCCGCTTAAAAGTTTCAATTAATTTTGCGGGTAGTTTTGAAATATATTTTCACCATACTGCTCATAATAACAGTCGCCATTCAAACCTTTAGCAAATGGATTGTGATCGCTGCCTTTGAAATTAATAAGGATTACATAGCCAAAAACCTTTGTATCAACAGGGCAAAGCCCTCCAGTTGTTGCAAAGGCAAATGCTTTTTGAAAAAGAAATTAGATGGCGATGAAGACTCCCCGCAATCTTCCGGTAAAATACTCCACCTCGATAGCCAGTTGCAGTTGTTTCTTCATAAAATTGTGCCTGTTGCGTTCGCTCCCCCACTCTTGAAAATACATTACAACTCATGTTACCTCGCCGGCAAATCACAGGAATTTAGCCCGTCATTCTTCGAGCCACCGCAGGAACTTCCCGCATAGTTACTTCCCGCATTATTTAAGTCATCTTACAAATATGTTTACGCCCGCAGCCTTTGCGCTGCGAGGAACGTTATATGCATTGATAGCTGACGCATACTTATATTTTAATTCTAATTCAATGTTGAAATTTATTATACTTTTCTTTTCTATACATATTTCTATTGCCTGCTTTGCTCAAAAAACAATAACCGGCAATATAACAGATCAAAAAACAAAAGAGCCCGTAGAAGCGGCCGTGGTAAGCACAGGCAAAAAAGGAAGAAATACCCTGACGGATGCACTCGGCCATTTTGAAATAAAGTTACCTGCCGGTAATAATGTTTTAAATATTTCCCATATTGGTTACCAGCCACAGGTTGTTGACATAAGCAACCAATCATCAATTAAAATTTCTTTAGAGCCCGGCCCTGTTGACCTTAAAGAGGTCGTGGTTACCCCGCAACAAAACATTGCATCCTTTCATAACCTTAGTGCCATCGACCTGCATAGCCGCCCCGTAAATTCTTCACAGGACCTTATGAAACTGGTACCCGGTTTGTTCCTGGGACAACACCATGGCGGAGGCATTGCGGAGCACATATTCTTCAGGGGCTTCGATGCCGACCATGGTACCGATGTAAATGTGTCGGTAGATGGTATGCCCGTTAATCTTGTATCGCAGGCACACGGGCAGGGCTTTGCCGATCTGCATTTTCTTATTCCCGAACTGGTGAACAAATATGAATTTGGTAAGGGCCCCTACTATACGCCTTACGGAGATTTTGCTACGGCGGGCTTTGTAAGTTTTAAAACGGCTGATGTATTGGATAAGAATATGGTAAAAATAGAGGGAGGCCAGTTTAATACCGGCAGGTTGCTTGCCATGGCAAACCTGCTAAGCAACCATGCCAGGGAGCGTGGCGAGAATGCATACATTGCGGCGGAAGATGCCTACACCGATGGGCCCTTTGATGACCCACAGCATTTTAACCGTCTTAATATATTTGGCAAATACAATGTAAACCTCAACAGCAAAAACAGGCTGGGCGTCACTTTATCAACGTACAGCAGCGGATGGAGGTCTTCAGGCGAAATTCCCTCAAGGGCCGTAGAGCAAGGCATTACCGGCCGCTTCGGATATATAGACAGTGCGCAGGGCGGCTACACAAGCCGCACTAATGCTATCGTAAAATTGACAACCAATTTGTCGCGTAACACGCTGCTCGAAAATCAAATTTATTATTCCAAATATTTTTTCAGGCTGAATTATGATGCAACCTTTTTTGCCGATGATAGTGCAAACGGCGACCAGTTGAGGCAAAGGGAATCGAGAAACCTGGCGGGATACAATGGCAGGCTGGTTCATCATAGTTATTTTAATAACGGCAGCTCACTTGTTTCCACTGCGGGTGCTGGCTTGCAGTACAATAAAATAAACAACAGCGAGCTTTCTCACACGGTAAATAAAACTACCGTTTTAGAATACATAAACCTGGGTGATGTAAAGCAATCAACCGTAAATGGCTATATAGATGAAAACTACATTGCCGGTAAGTGGCTGGTAAATTTTGGTGCAAGGCTCGATTACTTATATTTTAATTATGCAGACAAGTTGAATCCGCAGCAGCCTTCGCGATCAAAAATAATAGCAAGCCCTAAAGTAAATATAGAGTACACGCCCGATGCCGCCATCCAGTTTTATGTAAAGACCGGCAAGGGCTTTCATTCAAATGATGCCAAAGCCGTTATTGCCAATAACGGGCTGGATATATTGCCCGCAGCCTATGGCGCAGATGTTGGCATAAACTGGAAACCTTTGCCCCATCTGTATATAAATGCAGCGCTGTGGTATTTGCAACTGAAGCAGGAATTTACGTATGATGCTGACGAGGGCACGCTGGAAGCAGGCGGCAAAACCCGGCGGCAAGGTATTGATGTGTCGTTACGATACCAGTTTACCCGGTGGCTCTTTGCCAATATTGATGCAAACCTTTGCAAGGCACGGAGCCTGGATAATCCAAAGGGTGAGGATTACCTGCCGCTGGCAGTACCTTTTTCAAGTACGGGAGGGCTTAATTTTATATGTGCCAACGGGCTCAATGGAGGATTAAGCTACCGGTATATGAAAAACAGGCCGGCCAATGAAGACAACACACTAACAGCACAGGGATACTTTGTTACCGATCTCACGGCCAACTATACACGACGCAAGTATGAATTGGGCATGGAGATACAAAACCTTTTCAATACAAAATGGAGGGAAGCACAGTTTGAAGTGGAATCGAGGCTAAGGAATGAACCCGCACCTGTTGATGATATCAACTTTACTGCGGGTACACCGTTTTTTTTGAAATTAAAATTTGCGGTGTTCTTTTAAATAAATGGAGCAACTTCCATGATTACCTGTTCTACCGACAACCTGCCTGCTGATACCATGACACAAAATTTATTACATTAGTTTGTGGAATATCGATGCAAAAAAAGAATTGAATTTACGAAAAGGGAATAGGGCTTACGTCATATATTTATGTGCTGTGCATCCTTGTTGGATATTCATACCAACACAAAACAAAGACATTGAAATATATAACGCGGACGGTTTGGATTTTATCGCTGGTAAGTTTATTTACAGATACAGCAAGCGAAATGCTCTATCCGATAATGCCGATTTACTTAAAGACGATTGGCTTTTCAATTGTTCTTATCGGTGTTCTTGAAGGTGTAGCGGAGGCAACAGCAGGACTTAGTAAAGGTTACTTTGGCAAACTTTCTGACAATTCACGAAAACGGGTTCCATTTGTTCAAATCGGTTATGCATTTAGTGCTATCTCAAAACCGATGATGGCACTGTTTATCTACCCGCTTTGGATTTTCTTTGCACGAACAATTGACCGTTTTGGCAAAGGAATCAGAACAGGTGCCAGAGACGCCATACTTTCAGATGAAGCAACACCGGCAACCAAAGGAAAGGTTTTTGGATTTCATCGATCAATGGACACTTTTGGTGCAGTATTAGGACCAGCATTTGCATTGCTGTATCTCTATTTTAACCCGCAGGATTATAAAACACTTTTTTACATCGCATTTATTCCGGGCTGCTTTGCCGTTTTTGCATCCTTCTTTTTGAGAGAAAAAAACAAAGCTGAGAAGACACAAAAAAAAGCAACACCATTTTTTTCGTTCCTTGGCTATTGGAAGTCCAGCCCGGCAGTTTATCGAAAAGTTGTTGCGGGGTTTTTAGCATTTACACTATTTAATAGTTCTGACGTTTTTCTTTTATTAAAAGCCAAACAATCGGGAATAAGCGACACATCAGTAATCGGGCTTTATATTTTTTACAATCTTGTTTATGCCCTGTCAGCTTTTCCTATTGGCATACTTGCCGACAAAATCGGCCTGAAAAAAATATTCGTTTTCGGACTTGCATTTTTTGCAATTGTATATTTTGGATTTGGTTTAACGACCAATATTTATGTTTTTGTTGGGCTATTTTTACTTTACGGCATTTATGCAGCAGCGACCGAAGGCATTTCAAAAGCCTGGATTAGTAACATCACAGATAAGAAAGATACAGCTACTGCTATCGGCACATTTTCAGGTTTTCAAAGCATTTTCACCATGGTGGCAAGTTCACTGGCAGGGCTAATTTGGTACCAGTTTGGGGCAAGTGCCACATTTATAATAACAGCAATTGCGACATTACTTATAATTTTATATTTTTCCTTTTTAATAAACACTGATAACAAAAATGTAAACTAATTTTATGCAGAAGACCGAAGTGGAGAAAATGCAAAATAAAATTATTACGGAGAGGCTTAGCCTGAATCTTTTGACCTTAGATGACCGTGATTTTGTAAAGAGACTTGTAAACACGCCAGGGTGGATTAAATTTATAGGAGACAGAAACGTGCATACTGACGATGATGCAGTTGCTTACATCAATAAAATAAGAAATACGCAAAATTTATATTATTGGGTTGTGAGAATTAAAAATGAAAATACGTCCATCGGGATTATATCATTTCTCAAACGAGACTATCTTGAAAATTTCGACATTGGTTTTGCATTCCTTCCCGAATATAACGGGAATGGCTACGCTTATGAAGCCGCTAAAAAAGTACTGTCAATTGTAAGTAAGAATCCTCAGTATGCTGTGGTGCTGGCAACAACGATTCCGCAGAACATAAATTCTATTAAACTATTAACTAAACTTGGGCTGCACTTTCAGAAGGAAATCGAAGTGGAAAAGCAGAAGCTTCACGTGTACACCAACGCGGTTGTAACTGCCTCAGCGAAGTAAAATAATACAACCCGCAACATCATGCTAAACAAGTAGTGTAAATCTATTTTGCAGCAACTCTTAATTTTTGTTTGAAGCTTTCAATTTGCCTTCTATGCCTGAGGATGTGCACTATCGCATGCTCCATCAGTTGCTCAATATCATAAAGCTGTCCCCATCGCGTAAGCATCTTCTTTTCGCTTTCATGTTCTTCTACTTCTTCTTCGGTGAAAGAATCGAATGTTTCAATATTATAGGAAAACATTTCTAAAAAGTCAGCTTGGTAACCTTCTATATTCTCTCTTGTAGTTTCAGGAAATTCTTTATAAGAAACATTCTTTAATCGACGGATATAATTTGCATAAGAGTACCCGGCACTAATAACATGGGCCAAAATACTTTTTATTGATCTGCACCTGGGGTCGCGAGTATCGCTATCAACTATATGATCTAATTCCCCCGGAGTTACATCACTGATTACCGCCCTTAATTCAATAATGGCTCTCTCATATTCATCGAGCAAAGCGCCTTTGGCGCCCGTTCTTTTAATCATGGTCATCGCTAATATTTAACTATAAATCTATAAAACTTTTAGCTTTTCTTTTGGCTTTTGAAACATCAAACCGGGAGAACTTCCTGCTTCAAAAAAATCGGGAATAAAGAATTTTTGGCGCTCTCACAGTTTGGGTGGAATAAATATGTTATTGCCTTTAATTGCCACGACCGCCCGTTCCGTTCAGGCGGGTTTAGGTCGTGGGATCAGCTAAATGGTAGCGGGCTTTAGCCAATTTCTTTTTTAATAGGTGTATAAATGTCAATACCCGGCTTTTGCTTAAAGATTTTTTTGGCTAAAGCCTCTTTAACTTTAATTGATCCACGGCCTAAAGGCCGTGGCAACAATAGTACCCAAACTATTCGTTACAGAACCGAGTTATTCCTTTTCAACTTCAACGTCGCGACCCTTGATTTTTGTTGCGCAAATTTGTAGCCAATAACGATCGCTATTGCAAGCAGTATAAACATCCACAAATTTGCCAGTGCAATAACAAGCCCTAAGAAATACTGCCATCCATCACTTAAAGCATTTGACAATCTTTTGCCAAAAGGAAGTTGATAATCGGAGGTTACATAATTGACTATAATTTCCTTTCTTAGCAACGAGTTTTGAAAAAGATTAAGATGTACAGAACTATAGTTGACATCGGCATCTATGATCCTGTTTGCTACTTGCTGACTGGTAACTTCATCCTTCACCGCAACGATTTGAGCGGCTGTAAAAGATTTGCTCTTGTTAATATCTTGCCTTGATAATACTTCTGTCCTGTTTTTTTGTTTTAAAACATTTTCCAGGTATCCAATACTTTTATCATCAATATGGAGGCGGCTGCTTCCGGTAAAATATCCGAGGTCGGCTATATTGTACATGAACTCTTCAAGGTTTTCAGATGGTACACGAACAGTTATATCCGCCTGCGGCATATAGGTAGTTACAACCATTATTGAGTCGGGTGAAATCTTTAATTCGTTTCTTCCCTCTTCAGGCGCTTCGTAAGTTTGATCATAAATCATTCCGCCGGATTTGCGGGCAAGGCCGGAGATAGCTCTTGCAGATTTTTCAACATCTTTTACTTTAAAAGTTATCCCCGCGGTCTTTACCAGCTTAACGGAATCACCCGTAAGGCCCGAGGTTGAAACAGAATCACTCAATGAGGTTGGTAAATATTTTTCTTCCGTATTACGGGAACAGCTTACAAAATACAATGAAGTTGTAAGGGCAAAAGCAACAAGCAAAAGTTTCATATCAATAGTTTGGTATTTATTACCATTTACTGATAAGGTAACCTCCTGATACTTGTAAATATTTTAAAATTGTACGAGAGTAGTTTTTGTGAAGGGTTGATATTTTCAGCTTTTTCTTTGAGAAAAACCGCTTTATTTACCTGTTAATATCTTAATTAATTCTTTTTCCTCTTTACCTTTTCCGTCAATGATTCCAAAGCCTCCCTTGTAATCCCATGTTGACCAGCCAATATTATTTTCTTCCAGAACAGTTACCATATCCCTGTACCATTGAAGGCGGGCTTCATCCGGCACAGTGTTGAGGCAACCCCATTCTCCGCAGTCTAAAGGAAGATTATATTTTTTTGCGATGGCAATTGGTTTCATGAAGTGATGCCGTATGCTATCAATGTTATAAGAATTTTTATTTCTTAAAATCTCCGTTAGCAGCGTGTCGGGTAAACCTTTTAAATCTTCTTCCTTTACAATAACTCCGGGGTAATTTACCGGACCTTTATAATCTTTTATGCGTGTCCATGATGCAGTATGATGGGTCAATAAAAAGGGTTCATACATGTGAAAACTTAGGATAAGATTTGGGTCATTTTCCGGAATATATAATTGATCGAATGTGTTTGCACTTTGCCAGCGGTTAGAGCCAAGAACAATTATTCTTGCAGGCTCGGCTTCACGTATAATTGGTATCACTTTTTTAACCAGCCTATTCCAGTCTTCGGGATCATCAGCAACCGGTTCATTCATAAGTTCATAGGCAACATCTTCAACCGGGTAATTTCTCAATTCTTTAGAAAGATCCCGCCAGCATTGAAAAAAACGTTCCTGCGCCTCTGGCTTTGTCCATAAAGGTTTTTCTTTTTGATTAAAATGATGTGACCTCAAAATATGCAAGTCAACTATAGCATCAAGATTGTATTTTTTACACCAGTCAAGGGCCTGCTTTAAAAGCGAAAAGCCTTCGTCATTTTCTGAGCCATCATCGTTCCACATCTGTTCTTCATCTATAGGAATCCTGAGATGATCAAAACCTATACCCGATAGGTATTTCACATCTTTTTCAGTAAAGTAATTTTTACGTTGCTCGCCACGGGCATTACTTTGAGACAGCCAATGGCTGATGTTTGTACCGCGTTTAAAAACAAATTTATTGGCAGAAGATGGGGATGAAAGGGGAATAGACAGGGAAGATGTTATTAGCATAATAAATGCTAACCCAACTGCAATCGCGTAATTAAATTTCATAAATGCTTTTTAAAATCAGATAAGCTTATCCGGGGTAATCGGCAACTCACGTACACGTTTACCTGTTGCATGGAAAACCGCATTGGCAACGGCTGCAGGAAAACCGATCATGGAGACTTCACCGATTCCTTTTGAACCCATCGGGTTAATTATTGGGTCCGGCTTATTTACAAACAATGCTTCAATGTGCGGGACATCTTTATTTACGGGAACATGATAATCGGCAAAATTATTATTCATCCACCTGCCATAGCGATGGTCAATAACACCTTCTTCCATCAAAGCCATTCCAATGCCACCAATCACACCTCCTATTATCTGGCTCCTGGCCGTAGATTCATTAATCACTGTTCCTGCATCTATAGCCGATACTACTTTGTTTACGGTAACAACACCCGTCTCAGGGTTCACCAATACTTTTACAAAGTGGGCCGAGTAGGAATAGCTCGTGTATCCGCCACCGTCAAAACCTTCAGACTTTTCAATAATATTAAGCTCCGGCAGGTTTCCATATTTCAACACTTCTGTATAGCTTATTTTTCTGTCTGGTTCTGAAGCCAGCAGCATAAAACCGTCTTCAAAAATGAGATCTTTCAGGTCAACCTCGTGTATTTTTTCTGTATGAAAAAAAGATGTCTGTTTAACTATGTCCACTAATTTTTGCTTTAGTGTTACAGCAGCATTATTTACTGTGGTTCCAAGAGACGATGTAGTACCTGATCCACCCTGGAAAATTCCCGGAGGCAGATTGGAATCACCCATTTCAAATTTTATTTTATCCGGAGAAATACCAAATTTCTGGGATGCCAGATTTGTCATTGCGGTAGCCGTGCCCGGCCCCATATCCGTAACGGCGCTGGAGAGAATTAATGTACCATCGCTTGTAAACCTCACGCCCACTGATGAACCTCCTCTCCACGCAATAAAGACACCTGTTCCCATACCATATCCAACCAACTGATCGCCCTCTTTCATTGATCCTGGTTTTGGGTCCCGGTCCTTCCATCCAATTCCATCGGAACCTAACTGGAAAGCTTCTTTTAAAAATTTACTGGAGTGTGCACGATTGTGTTCAGGATCATTTTCAGAATAATTAAGCAACCGAAATGCAAGGGGATCCATGTTCACTTTATAAGCCATTTCATCTATAGCACATTCAAGTGCAAAGGTACCTGTGGTTTCACCAGGCCCGCGCATCCATGTGGGCACGCTAAGGTTTAAAGGAAATACTTTATATCTCGTATTTACATTTGGGCAAGCATATAGTGTCCTGGATATATTTACGATGCCTTCTGTAAAAGTTTGGTAAGAAGCTGTCATGGCTTCTGCTTCATGTGTAATGCCCGTGAGCTTACCGTCACGGGTAGCGCCCATTCCAATCTTCTGTACCGCTTCCGGCCTGTATCCAACCAACATGAACATTTGAGGCCGTGTCAGCGTGACTTTTAACGGCCTTCCAATTTTTTTTGCACCTATTACTGCGGCAGCGGTGTGGGGCCAAAAAGTAAATGCCGAACCAAATGCCCCACCTATGTACTTGCAAATAACATGAACATTTTTCTCCGGTAAATCAAAAAGACTCATAATATTTTTTTGAGCATCCGCCAAAGACTGTGTCTTGTCATAAAGTGTAACTTTATCACCATCCCACACAACTGTTACGGCATGCATCTCCATCGGGTTATGCACTTCAAGGGGAATGGTGTACTCCTCCTCAATTTTCACAGGCGCTTTCTTCCATGCATCTGCCTCTCCACGCACATAATCTTTAAAATCATCACCACCTTCCAATGATTTACCTGTTTTTATTTCTTCCTCAAAGTCAGTATGCGGAGCCTCCTTTTTGTATTGCGCCTTTACAAGCGAGGCTGCATAGGTTGCTCTTTCAAATGTATCTGCAATCACTAACGCGATGGGCTGGCCGTTGAAGCGGATAATATTGTCTTCAAATACTCTATAGTCTTTTTTAGAAGAAGGATTTTTTTCGCTTTCCGGTGACGGTTTGTAGCCGGGCGGGGTTGGCAAATTGAGATGGGTAATAACAGCTAAAACACCGGGAGACTGCTCCGCCTGTTTTGTATCCATGGCAATGATACTTCCATTAGCAATAGTGCTGCCAGCGAGCACGCCATAAGCAAGATCAGGAAATTCATATTCGGCAGCATATTTAGCCGTTCCTGTAACCTTAGCTTTACCGTCAACTCTTTCTAAATCTTTCATTTTATTTATTGATTTTACTTTAGCTCCTTCCAGGATTTATTTTAAAGAATTTAGATCCTAATATTTAAGAAATCCCTGAAACTGTTTTTAATGTCTGAACAATTGTGTTGGGAGCCATTTTAAGCTTAAAGTTATTTTGTCCATATCCCTTCGCATCTTTCATCGCTATAGTCGCTGCTTGTTTAAAATTGGCTTCAGATGCATTTTTACCTTTCAGGAAATTTTCGGCAGCCGTCAATCTCCAGGGCTTATGTGCAACACCACCCATTGCAAGCCTTGCATTTTTTATAGTGTTGCCATCCATGTCAAGTGCTGCGGCTACCGATACCAAAGCAAATGCATAAGAGGCACGGTCACGTACTTTTATGTACAATGAATTTTTCGCCAGGTCTTCATTCACAGGAATTTCTATAGCTGTTATCAATTCACCTTTTAAAAGGTTGTTGTCTTTTTCAGGCGTGTTACCGGGCAGGCGATGGAAATCGGCAAAAGGAATTTTTCTTTCTCCTTTAGGACCACTTACTATCACTTTTGCATCTAAGGCAACCAATGCAACACACATATCACTAGGGTGAACTGCAATACAATTTTGTGAAGCGCCAAAAATGGCGTGCATACGATTGTAACCTTTCAAAGCTCCGCAACCGGTACCAGGTTGTCTTTTATTACAAGGCATCGTGGTATCATAGAAATAGGGGCACCGGGTACGCTGCAACATGTTACCACCGGTAGTAGCCATGTTTCGTAACTGTGGAGAAGCTCCGGCTTTCAATGCCATGGAAAGCAAAGGAAGTTTTTCCATAATTAATTTATCCTCTGCTACCTCACTGTTTAACGTAAGTGCGCCAATACGAATGATACCATTATCCTCTTCAATATTCTTTAAAGGAAGATTGGTAATATCAATTAATTTTTCAGGAGCTTCTACTCCCCTTTTCATCAAATCAACCAGGTTGGTTCCTCCTGCGATAAACTTTGCAGTTGCATCTTTATTTAATGCATCGATCGCCGATTTTGATGAAGACACTTTTACATAATCGAAGTTTATCATATCGTTCCTCCTTTTTCTTTTACTTCTTTAATAGCATCTACAATGTTAGGATAAGCGCCGCAGCGGCAAATATTCCCGCTCATGTATTCGCGAATATTATCGTCTGTGTCTGCATGCCCCTCACGCACACACGCAACAGCCGACATGATCTGGCCCGGTGTACAATAACCACATTGAAAGCCGTCGTGTTTTATAAATGCCTCCTGCATGGGGTGAAGTTTATCGCCGTCGGCCAGGCCCTCAATAGTGGTGACTTTTTTTCCGTTCTGCATTATTGCAAGGCTCAGGCACGATAAAACCCTTTTGCCATCTACATGCACTGTGCATGCGCCGCATTGCCCAAAGTCGCAACCCTTTTTAGTGCCCGTAAGATGTATTTGCTCACGCAAAAGATCCAGTAAAGTAACACGTGGTTCAACAGTTAATTGGTGTTCTACACCATTAATTTCGAGCTTTAGGGCTTGCTGTTCAAAATACCGGGAGGCCTTTTCATCTAAATTATTTTCCGCGGCCTTTATCAATGCAGGAGGCGCAATGGCAATTGCAGTTAATAGAGACGATTGTTTGAGAAAATTTCTTCGGGCTTTGTGTAAAGAAATCTCTGCCTTGTTATCGCAGGTTTTTTCATCCATCATATGCAAGTTTATTTGATAGTAAATTTAAGGATTAATGAATTAAGGACTTTAGAATAAATGTGTTTAATTATTGTTACCAGGTTGTCACCGGCAACTACAATAAAAAAGCGAGCTATCTTTTTGCGAAGCCACTGCACCCTTTAGAAAAAAATTATAGCTGGTCCAGTTTGAATCGAATTACTTCAATTGATTCTTTTTGCCTTGATACAATTATATACATATAGCCATCGAAGATCACAGTATGTGGATACCCGTACTGGCCCCCTTTCCACAAGCCTTCTCTTTTCAATTTATAAGCCTCATCTGCTATTACATAATTTTTATCAAAATGTTTACCATCGATTGAGAGAGATAAAATGAGTGGTGTGCGGTCGTAGTGATGAAGCGTATCGGGAATACCAACATAGTAGAAGCGCTTATCGGGTAAGCGGCCGAAATGAAACTTGCTATCATTGTCAGAGAAACTAACCTGAACAGGATTTGACCAATGGCCTCCATCGTCATAGCTTTCCGTAAGCCATAAATGCCCTTTCCATCCTTTGCCGGTAACCCTTAGCAGCATGTGCAAAGTATGATCGTCAGTTTCAAAAAAAGAACCTTCACACAATGGTGGATATCCCATTCGCTCTGCCGGCTTGTAAAATGTTGCGGGGTTGTCTTCCCGGTAAAGAGATTTATCGTAAATGCTGCTCATAGACCACCCTGTTAATCCGCGATAATCATCAGTATAAGGGAAGGTAAAATTGCCACTGATAATTAACCTGCCTGTGCTTGTACCCTGTGGACCATGATTAGGATTCACAGGCACGTGCATGTCAAGAGGTTTGCTCCAGTTGATACCGTCAACAGATGTAACGGCCCATAAATGTGTATTGGTTTTATGAGGAGAGTATTCGCCGTAATAGGCGACAAGTGTATCATTAAACTGGTGAAAGCCTGCGGCCGTTAGTACGTTCAAAGTATCTTCCCTATAACGGGAGGGAACTGCAAGAGGCTTTGGTTTCGACCAGTGCAGGAAGTCATTAGAAGTACTAATTAAAACCCTTTGCCCTGGCTTATCCTCGTCTTTCATTCCGTCGCTCCAGATAGCAACAAAACTATTTTTGAAATGAGTGATGGAAGCGTGATGATTATATAGCCAGTTTGTATCAGGAGAATAAATCATCACCCGCTCGATTTTCAATTTTTGTAACCCATTTGATGAGATATAACTATTTATTACTTCATGCTCTTGTCCATAAGAGAACGTTATTCTAAAAAGAATACATAAAGAAAAGATTGATTTTCTATTCATTATCAATACTTGAACGATGTTATTTTTTAATAAAATTTTCCACAGAAATATTTAAATGTTATAATCATAAAAATGGCACAATTTTTACTATGATAACGCGAAATTTTAACCCGACGCAAAAAGAGTTCTAAGAGAGATTGACAAGTTACAAAAATCAATACCAGTTACCCAGGATTTAAAAGCACTTGTTGTCTTGAAGGGCTTGTGAAGATTATTGACTATGTGGTAAAAAAAATTATCAAGGCTGTAAAACGATTGTCCGGACTAAGACTAATAAACTACTTGTTCTTTACACACATCACTTTAAAATTTTAACACCGCCATATTATCATTAGCATCTGAGCTGTTGATAGTTAGCATAAAGTCAATGAAATGGACTCCTGGTCAAATCAATTTCTCACAATATCCTTAATCAACCTTGAATGAAAAAACTATTACCGGTCTTATTTTTACTTCCTTTCGTTGTACAATCTCAAACAGGTACCTTCACTTTCACCCTTTCTAGCTCGGCCCGTACAAGTGCCGGCGTTTACAAAAAGGACAGTACTTTGGTCAGAACACTTTGGGCTGACAGAAGCTATGCTGCCGGAACTTATACAGAGTATTGGGATGGTAAAGATGATTATGGAACTAAAATCACTTCTCCCGACGCAACTTATAATGTCAAAGTATTATCCAGCAACGTAAATTATAATTGGGACGGTATTATAGGCAACACATCTTCTTCAAATACGGGAACGGCGGTTCACCGGGGCTATTACACTTCAATGACAGGTATGGCCATAGCTGGTAATACTGCTTATTTCTGCCAGGGATATTCAGAAGCTTACTCCTCGCAAGCTAAGTTTTCGACCTCTGCTCCTCAAACACGCTTAGATCTAAAGGGATTTTCAGGTAAGTTATCTACCATGAATGCTGATTACGTTGTAACTGATGGCACAAATGTTTATTGGGCGGGATACGATGCCTACAAAACCGCGAATAGTTTTGTAATGGCCACTAAAGTAAGTGATGATTCCCAGGTGAGTTTTGGTGCTAACGGTTCATCGTACACTATGCAGCAATTGGGTGCTCCAAAAAAATATACAAGCGTTATTGATAAATTGAATATTTCACAATCTAAACCTACAGGATTAGCAGTACAATTATCTGGAAATTACCTTTTTGTTGCACATGGGAAGCTGAATCAGCTTCATATATTAAACAAAACCACAGGCGCTTTGGTTCGCAACCTGAGCTATCCAAATGTGAGTGGCCTGGCAACTGATGGAGCGTATCTGTGGATGGTTACGGGGACTAATGTTGTTTCTAAATATACAGTGAATTCAAATGGCACGCTATCTTCCCCAATCCTGAAGCTGTCAGGAATAGGAACTGCGGGAGCCATATCAGTGAAGGGAACAACAATCGCCGTCATAGATGCCGGCACGAATCAAATTGTTCGTTTTTTTAATACATCCACAGGCGCGCAAACTGCAACTCTTGGAACACCTGGTGGCTATGCAACTAGCCCGAATGTAACGACTACAAAGTTTTTGTTTAATGACTTTAGAGGCAATACAAATTCTTTTTTGGCTTTTGCGCCTGATGGGAGTTTTTGGGTGGGAGATCCCGGGAATTACCGCGAACTTCATTACACTTCAACAAGATCTTTCATAGCAACTATTCAATCGTTGGGCGCATCATACAGCACCTGTGTCGATCCCAATAATATAACCAGGGTTTTTGCAAATTATCTTGAATTTGCTGTAGATTATACCAAACCCTTAACCGGTTCTACTGGATGGACATTAGTAAAGAATTGGGCATTTAAGACACAATCGCCCACCAGTAATATCAGGAAACTACTGAATGTTGTTACGCTCAGCAATGGCCGGACATATGGACAAGATTACGGAGGTTTAGGATTTGTTGAACTCACATCTACCGGGTTAAGATCTACCGGCTTAGCCAATACCGGCGTTCTAAATACTGATGGATCTGTCACGAGGTTTACAGGATCATATAACACGGGAAGTAGTGTCACTTACACCCGGTATTCACTCTCAGGTTTTGATGCATCTTATAATCCTAAATGGAGCGCTACCGGAACATTATTAGCTTCGACGCCGCCAAACACCATGAAAGATCCTAATAATTTCCCCGGAAATGTTTCCCCAACCTCATACAATTTTATTTCGTTATCCGACAAGGTAATTTTTTATAACCCATCGCTGTATTATGGCGGAACTGCAACTCTTTATGATGGATATCATTTAGGTGCAATCAAAAAAGGAGGAAATAAGTGGTTGTGGAAAACACAAAAAGCAAATACCCGAGGTTACAAAGGTTCATTTCCCGAAGCAGATTATTTTGAAGTTGGTAATGGAGTAAATCAATACGCAGGCAGCAACGTTAATGTAGTGGATAATAATATCATTACCGGTTATCATGGTGAATTCTGGAAAAATGGACAAACCAACTACTTTAATCATTATTACGAAGATGGTCTTGCGATTGGTCAATTTGGAACTGATTTCTATAAAATATCCTCTAACCTAAATGTCTATCCAACCCCAGATATTGGTAATGCAGGTAATGCATTATCTCCCACCTTAGTCAAAGATGCCAATGGCAATCTCTATTTATACCACGGAGATGAAAGTTATCACGGCGGAATACATCGATGGAAAATTACCAACCTTAGTTCCATAAAGGAACAATATATAAATATCCCTTATCCCAGTTCTTCTAATGCACCGGCCCTTGGTTATACTAATTTGCATAGTGGCCTTCCTTTAAATGTAAAACCTGCAACGGCCGGATGGAGCACATCCGGTACATTAACATCGGTAACCGGTACGAAAAAATATATACTAGACGGCGCACCGGATATTTTCACAAGTTTTGCTCAACTCTCAGGAACTGCCAGCGTACAAAAAGACCTCGGGACCAATAATGTAACCGCATCCTGGAAGATTTCAGGGCAGGTTTCCTTTGAATTTAGCGATGTAACTGTAGGCTCAGGCATTAACTCTTACGTAGATGTATTGGATGCGGCCGGGAAAATTCTGGCCAGATTTTACTATTCCGGTTCAGCGGCCACTAAGGTAGTTACTATATATGGTAACTCAACAAAAATTGCGAGTGCTACCGGACTCTCCCCAACTTTGTTGCAATTCCAACCACTGGAAATAAGTATTTTAAACGGACTCGTAACCTTTAAATATGCAAATTTTCCAGCCGTAACCACTCCAATATATGATGCAACGGCAAGCTGGAAAAAGCCAAAAACATTGAGGCAATATTTTGTTGGTGGTTTTCCTGCCTACGGTAAATACATAGGATTTATGGACATGCTTTTTTATAAAGACTATTCTTTAGCCAGTAGTACCCAACCTTTATATGTGACAAAATAATTTTGCTGGAATTACCAGGGAAACAAATAGGTCGCCAAGCTGAAATCGGCTTTCGCAAATAGCAGTTTAAGAGTTATTGTAGCTTTCAGCAAGCATTATATATTATTAAGAGTAATAACGACAGTCATACATGAAAGCTCATTTTCGCAAATTGTAAATACGGAATTCAACTGATACAAAGTGACACGGCGGCTGGGTTGAAGGCCTGGGAACCGGTTTCCTTTTCAAAAAAAAGCAGTAAAGTTTATCGACATAATTCCGACGAACATGTCGAATATAAAAGTGCTAAAAGCCGTTACCTTTCCTGGCAATTAATGGCCGCGCTTGCAATTCTTTACACACTTACGGTAAAATGGTGTGACAGGAATTAAATTACGCTTTCTATCGGGCACCGGCCCGCGTTTTAAATTTTTCGGCAGCAAAGGATTTTCGTTGTTTGCTGGCGCGCCTTCTGAGCACGAACATGAAAAACAGCAAGCGACCCCGTTCATTTACCATCGGGATATACGAAGCAATAGCTATCTTTCCTTTACTTATATACCTTCCGAAATGCTGAGCTTACTGGAACTGCTTTCTACCAGCCATTATTCAGAAATTTTGGTGATTACCGGTTACTAAACGAGATTAATATGAAATTTAAGTTTGTGAAACGCTTTTCCTTTACCACCAGTTGGTATTACCTATACGACACTAAGACTGCTTTAACTTCTTCAAAATTAAATTACAGCATCAGCAATGAGATTGACTATTCATTCTAAAATATTAGAAGGCAACTAATACCACACTTGAATACATTTATACCTGCTTTGGACTCACCTTTTGTCCAAAACATGCAAAAATAATATCCAAAAAAAACCGCGCCTCACGGCGCGGTCGATAAGCGGAATTAATATCTTTTAGTTTTTATGCTTTTTCTTTGATTGAGCTTCTAATGCTTTCTTTTCGATTTCCTGTTGCTCAGCCTGGTATGCACTGTTAAGCGAATCTTTTCTCATTTGTTCCTGCTCTTGCATTTCTGCAGCCATTTTTGCTTTTTCTTCCTGCCTTGCCTGCTCAGCCGCTGCATTCTTTTGATCAACCATTGCATATTGCTCCTGCATTTTGGTAGTAACTGCATTATTCAGCACCATTGCAAATTTATCACGTGTCATAGAAGTAGCATAGGGATTCATGCCGGTTTTATCATAATTAAATACTTTATTCAACACATCATAAACATCTTTTTCACTCATGACAGCTCCGGGGTCAAGCTTTTTTGAATCTGTAAAGGGAGCTGTTACGCCTTTTTCCATAAGTGATTGCACCGCAGGATAATAAACGCTTCCTTCTTCCAAATCGGTAAAATCTGATAGATTAGTCACACTACTTTCCGGGGTGCTCATTGCTGCAGCATTATTAGCGTTCATCATGCTATCAATACCATTTTCAACAGCAAAGTTTTTAAGAGTATTAAGAGAAGAATTTAAAGCAACAATAAAGTCACCTTTTCTCAGCGGTTCATTACCTCTGAATGTATTGTCATCGTATGTTAAAGTAACGTGTTCACCAATAAGGTTCTTCACGCTATTGTAAGCTCTGTTACTATCTGCTATGTCTGTAACATCAGTGATTGAAGATGGATTACCAAAATTTGTTTCTACAAATTTTGGAGCGGGCGCTGCTTTAATTTTTGTTTTAGTTCTCGTTTGAGCCTCCACATTTCCCATCAATAATGAGAATATAAAAAGTGAAGAGATTAATTTTAAATAACGTTTCATTTTTTAAATTTTAGGTTTGTTTGATCTGTTAATAGTCGAATTTCTGTTCAACACCCTATCATAACCAAATTCAATGCCTGAAATTTAAAAGTGCAAAAAAAACTGTCGAAAGCGCGGTTGGTATTCATTTTTAAAAATTGTAAATTTGAATAATTTTTATACTATGGATACAATTAAACCCTACACAAAAGAAGCCCTGGAGACCGATATCTTACTCGAAGAAAACAATGGTTGCCAGTTGATAGTATGGAATGATGAAGTAACCACATTTGAATGGGTCATCACCACTTTAATTGAGGTATGCAACCATACAACCGAGCAAGCCGAACAGTGCGCTATGATTATACACACCAAGGGAAAATATTCTGTAAAAGAAGGTTCATACGAATTTTTAAAGCCGATGTGTGATAATATTACCGATAGAGGAATTGGTGCAACCGTCGAACAACTTTCAGAACGATAGTTATGGAATCTATTTTTTAACAACTTTTTTGATCCCCATCCTTTCTTTACCGTATACATTACAATAAATTTTGATGCCTTTTTTTATTGCAGGTGATCATAGCGATTTTCCACCAGTTGAATTGGCACATGAAGATGGCCTTCTTGCTATAGGCGGCACCCTTTCCTTGGAAAGGCTTATTGATGCTTATCAGAAAGGAATATTCCCCTGGAGTAATGAGGGTGAGCCTGTATGCTGGTATTGTCCCGATCCAAGATTTGTCTTATACCCGGAAAACCTGAAAGTGAGTCGCAGCATGAAAACAATTCTTAATAGCCGGAAATTCACTTTCTCAATTGATGAGGCTTTTACAGATGTTATCAAAAATTGCCGCATCTCAAAAGGAAGAGGTGAAGGCGGAACGTGGATCACTGATGAGATAGAAAATGCATACACAATGCTTTTCGAAAATGGTCTTGCGCATAGTGCGGAGGCATGGCGGGATGATAAGTTAGTGGGCGGATTATACGGAGTACAAATGGGTAAAATTTTTTTTGGTGAAAGCATGTTTGCTCACGAAAGTAACGCCAGCAAATTTGCTTTTATGAATTATGTAAGAGAGGCAGAAAAAAAAGGTATTGAAATAATTGATTGCCAGGTTTACACACCTCATTTAGAAAGCCTTGGGGCTGAATTTATACCGCGAAAAAAATTTATCGAAGCTCTTGGTAAATTAATTTGACAAAGAGATTTTTTTATGCGGATACCTGCTTATATGCTGGAACACAAGGCCGCGGATATAATCGTTCTCAGCATGCGGAGTGAGCTGAGATTTTAAATCTTCAATCGTATGAAATGTCATATCTGAAGGCAAATAGCCCATCCCGAAAAACCTGCCTTTTTCGATTAGGATACAACTTTGTTCTTCCTTTTTTAATCCTGAATCGACTACAGCAAAGCTTGGTAATTCATTATTAAGATACTGTATACAAGCATCCACCCTGCTATTATATCTTGTTGAAGGCTCCTTTTGCTCACAGGCTCCCTTACACTTTTTATCCAGGAGCATCTGACACTGCACTTGTTCAGCCTGGAGAAAACATAATTTGGGACAAAGCTCAAACTGCAACATAAGCTTGTTTAATAAAGTGTGCCCTTCTGTAAGCAGGTTAAAAGTGTATAGTGGCTTTATATTTTTTTTCTTTTTTTCTATACACAATCTTTGGTAGCCTCTTCTGTCTTCGAAAGTGTATAGTCCATAAGATTGCTCAAACCGTTTTTGACTCCGGTTTTGTTCGGGCCACAGTTTTTTTATTTCGATACTTTCTAGAATGAAAGCCATCAATTCCGTAGCAGTTGCCTGGTAACTGATGTTATAAATTTTCTTTAAAAATTCCTGCTTTTGCCTTGTAGTTTTATTGTTGGTAAAATGGCTGCTCACCCGCTTGTTAAGACTCTTCGCTTTACCTACGTAAATAACCTTTCCTTTTTTATCATGAAAATAATAGACGCCAGGATCACCCGGTATTTGCCTTACAATAGAGGCAGGGATATTGGGAGGAAGTGATTGCTCCTTGCTTTTTACTTTTAGCATCGCCTGAACGTGGCCGTTAGTATCGCACGCCAGCAGGTGATGAAAAAGCTGTGCGGTAGCATGGGCATCACCACTTGCCCTATGCCTTGATTCAATATCTATCCCAAGGTGCTTGCATATTTTCCCAAGGCCATAGCCTTGCAATCCGGGAAGAATTTGCCTGCCAAGCCTTACTGTACACAGCTTCCGGCAATTAAGATCATACCCGGATTTTGCCAGGTGATATTTTACAAATGAATAATCAAAATTTACATTGTGCGCAACGAAAACCCTATCTGCAAGAAGTTCGTAAAGTTCATCAGCGATGCTGCTGAATGGCCTTTCAAATTCCACCATTTCATTTGTAATACCGGTAAGAGCCTCCACATATCTCGGGATTGTGTAAACGGGATTTAATAATGTAGCATATCGCTTTAAAATATTCTTGCCATCGGTTATGAACACGGCAATCTCAGTTATCCCGTTTGAAGCAGCATAGCCACCGGTAGTTTCAATATCAACTATAGCGTATTCCAAAAAAATCGTTTAGAATGTAAACTTAAAACTTCTTCGTAAAATAGTAGCTGCTGTTTTAATTACATTTGCAGCAATACACATTTTAGGAAAATTTATGGAGTTAAGCAAAAATTATATACCCGCAAATACGGAAGATAAATGGTACAAACACTGGCTTGAAAAAAATTATTTTATAAGTAAGCCAGATGAAAGGCCTGCCTATACGGTGGTAATACCACCACCAAACGTAACAGGTGTATTACACATGGGGCACACTTTGAATGAGACTGTACAGGATATTCTTATCAGGAAGGCCAGGATGAGTGGATTTAATACATGTTGGGTACCAGGAAGTGATCACGCATCTATTGCAACTGAAGCAAAAGTTGTTGATATGCTGAAGCATGAAAAGGGTATTGATAAAAATAATCTTTCGAGAGAAGAATTTTTGAAATACGCCTTCGAATGGAAGGAAAAGTATGGAAATATTATTTACAGCCAGATTGCAAAATTGGGTTGTAGTGTCGATTGGAGCCGCACCACCTTTACTATGGATGATCATTACTACAAAGCAGTAATGAAAGTTTTTGTTGATCTGTATAACAAAGGACTCGTTTATCGGGGGGCAAGAATGATAAATTGGGACCCGGCGGCCAAAACTGCCTTGAGCGATGAGGAGGTAGAGCATAAGGATGTGACAGGAAAATTGTATTATATAAAATATGAGATTGCATCTTCGAATGGTAGCCCAAATGCACCAGGTAAACTCAACCACATCGTAATTGCGACACAGCGCCCTGAAACAATTATGGGCGATACCGCGGTGTGCGCAAACCCCAATGATGAGCGATACGCCCATCTAAATGGTCAAAGCGTTTTGGTGCCATTGATAAATAAACCGGTGCCAGTAATTTTTGATGATTATGTTGATAAAGATTTCGGAACGGGTGTTTTAAAAATTACGCCGGCACATGATATTAATGATTACAATATCGGCTTAAAACATAACCTGCCGGTGGTTGATACTTTAAACTCTGATGGCACCATGAGCGAAGCTGCCCGGATATATGTAGGTGAAGAGCGTTTTGCTGTGCGCAAAAAAATTGTTGAAGAGCTAAGGCAAAAGGGGCTACTCGTGAAAGAGGAAGAATATACCACAAGAATTGGCTATAGCCAACGAACTAACGTAGTAGTAGAGCCCAAGATATCTACGCAATGGTTCCTGAAGATGAGAGAACTTGCACAGCCTGCATTGGAGGCGGTTACATCAGGAGACATCTCCATCCATCCGGGCGACAAGTTTAACGCCACTTATAAATACTGGCTGGAAAATGTAAAGGACTGGTGTATAAGCAGGCAGCTATGGTGGGGGCAACGAATCCCTGCCTGGTACGATGAAGAGGGAAGATTTGTAGTAGCCGAAAGCGAAGCAGGGGCAAAAAAAATATTTAGTGATGAATATTCAACAGGCGATACGCAATTAAAGCAGGACGAAGATGTTCTCGATACCTGGTTTTCATCATGGCTATGGCCCATAGAAGTTTTCAATGGCATCACATCGCCGGGCAATGCAGATATCAAATATTATTACCCCACCTCTGTGTTGGTGACGGGGCAGGATATTATTTTCTTTTGGGTTGCCCGAATGATCATGTCAGGTATGGAATACATGAAAGAGAAACCTTTCAGTGATGTTTATTTCACAGGTATGGTTCGCGATAAAATGGGTAGAAAAATGAGTAAGCAGCTTGGCAATAGTCCCGATCTTTTGGAACTAATTAAGGAGTATGGTGCAGATGCGGTCCGCTTTGGGATAATGATATCCTCGCCTGCCGGTAATGATCTTTTATTTGATGAAGGAAGCCTTGAACAAGGCAAACACTTTAACAACAAACTGTGGAATGCCTTGAAGCTTATAAAAATGTGGGCGGCCAAAACGGGGCAGGATGACAACGGGTATTCGCACGAGGAAACGACCAAAGCAAATGCCGAACCAGGAGCAGCTACAGGGAATTTTGCGATAGCCTGGTTTCAAAACAGGCTTAGCGAGGTACAACTTGAAGTAGAAAAACTAATGAAAGAATTTCGGTTGAGTGAAGGCTTAAAAACAATTTACTCACTGATATGGGATGACTATTGCAGTTGGTTCCTGGAATGGATCAAGCCTGAATACGGCAAATCTATCAGCAACGAGGTTTATGATGCTGCCGTTTATTTTTTTGAAGAAATTTTGCAGATACTTCATCCCTATATGCCATTCATTACGGAGGAAATATATCACCAGTTGAAAGACAGGGACGATGATCTAATAGTAAAACAATTTGAAGAAACTCTGCTCCCCAATGAAGAAATGCTACAACTTGGCAGTAAGCTTAAAGATATTATCACTTCTATTCGCGATGTAAGAAATAAAAATAATATTAAACCTAAAGAGACTTTAAGGCTTTATATTGAAACCCAGGAAGTTTCTTCTTACGATTCTCTGCATCAGATTTTGATTAAACAAATAAATGCTGACTCTATCAAATTCAATACAACTCCGGCAGATGCAACAATAACAATCGTTGTAGGGAAGGAAAAATTATTTATTGAAACCAATATTGAAATTGACCTAAAATCTCAGAGAGAGAAAATGCTTAAAGACCTTGATTATCTTAAAGGTTTCCTAAATACGGTAGATAAAAAATTAAGTAATGATAAATTTGTGCAGAATGCAAAGCCCGAGGTTATTGAATTAGAAAGAAAAAAGAAATCGGATGCACAGGAAAAGATAACAATGATCGAGCAAAGCCTTTTAGCAATAAACTGACCAGAATTGTGTTAAAGGCAAATAAAATCTATTTATGAAAACATACCTCAGGCAATTTCTCATTTTTACCGCTTGTTTTTTTGCCGGCCTTCTTTGCTTTGCACAGCAATCACCACCAAAACCGGTAATAACCAAGATTGCGAAATTCAAGCCACCTATTGTAAAATCTTATCTAGGCGTGAATGTCAATGGGGCGACTGTTACAAGCGATGAAGCGAACCAACTAATTGCTCTGCCTTTAAAAATAACTGACTCACAAAACAATGTTTATCCTATAGCATCTTATAACTTTTTATACAAAAGAAAAGGCCTTATTGAGGATGAAGAAACAGGCCGTTCCCAGGTAACCTTTACAACAGTCGCTGATCTATTTACTGCTACTCCTCTTCCAAAAGTATGGATTGATAATATTCAAAACGGGTTTCAAAAAGGAGAAGAAATGTATTTTTTTGACATCATTGTAAAAGATAAGGAAGGGAGAAAATTCTTCGCACCGGACTTGAAGATCACTATTAAATAAATGATTTCGATAAAAACTGCGACCGAAGAGGATTTGCAACTCGTACAAAATCTCGCACACAAAATATGGCCGCTCGCCTACTGTGAAATTCTGTCGCCGGGCCAGCTCGAATACATGCTGGAATTGATTTATTCCCGGGATTCGCTTAAACGCCAACTGGTTGAATTAAAACACAATTTTTTAATTATCCTTGATAATGATATTCCGGTAGGGTTTGCCTCGTTTTCTCAAAAGGAAGAAAAAGGTACAGCCTACCGGCTTCATAAAATCTATGTATTGCCGCAAAAACAGGGAACCGGAACAGGGAAATCGTTATTAACCTATATAATTAATTCCGTAAAATCAGCCGGTGGCACATCACTGGAATTGAATGTGAACCGGCAAAATAAGGCCCGGTACTTCTATGAGAAATCCGGCTTTGAAATTATTGCACGGGAGGATATTGACATAGGCAAAGGTTATTTTATGAACGATTTTGTGATGCGGCTTAGTATTTAGAAATAGCTTTCCATCTATTTGCCTGAAATGGCCGTTAATCCCCAAGGAATTGCCACTTATTCATTAACAAGCCATAAGCATCCATACTTACGTGACGAGTGTTCTTTATTGTTCATTTATTTTTTAGTTTTAAGTGTATATCAGTAATAAAAATTTTGATTTTCAAATTACTTATGAGGAAGCAGTTTTGTTTTTTCTCACTCATGTTTTGTCTTTTCGGCCCCACCTATGGCCAGGGTAAAGTAGTTGACAGCCTCCTTAACTGGATCAAGGAAAATCCTACGATTGATTCGCAATACATTCAAACCCTCCACCGAATAAGTTACAGGCTTAGCGAGAAAGATGTTAATGGTGCCTATTACTATTATGAAAAAGTTGCACGGTTGAGCGACAGCCTTAATTTCAATTTCGGGAAATCCCTTGCACAAATTAATCTTGGAATATTACATTATAATTCAGGCGATCTAATAGCAAGTAATAATGCATACTTCAAAGCAATTGACTATGCTGAGGTATCCGGTGCGCAAAGAGTGAAAGCTGTTTCTCTTAATAATATCGGCGACAATTTTAAGACGTTAAAGAATTATAAGAAATGCCGGGAATATACGTACGATGCCATCGAAATAAATAAGCAGCTCGAAGCATGGCGGGGTGTGGCAATTAATTATGAGTTATTGCAGGAATGCGATCTTGAAGAAAAGCTATATAAGAACGCAAAAAATAATCTTGAAAAAGGCATGCCTTATGCAATACTGGCCAATGAGAATTATATTCTATCACAATATTTTGTGGGGTTTGGTAAGATAAATGCAACTGAAAACAAAATAGATTCAGCACTATTCTACTTTAACAAAGCTATGAACCAGGCCATGGTGCAAAATGATTTAAGAAATAAATACCAGGTCTATCTTGCCGAAGCCCAATATTTAAAAAAATTATCTCCTAACCGGCGTTTGGTTCTGCTCGACAGCGCGCTGAACATTGCACGGAGAACAGAGTATAGTGAAGGCATTTCAAAAGCCGCTGAGCAAATGTCGTTGGTGTATGAACAGAAAAAAGATAAAGATTCATCATTATATTTTTATCATATTTACAGAACTGCTGCCGATTCCTTGTTTTCAGAAAATAACAGGCGAAATGTTTTGCTCAACGAATCTGAATGGCTGATAAAGCGGAAGGAAATTGAGAACGGGCATTTGTTAGAATTAGCCGATTTGCAAAAACGACAGATCGTTTTTAAAAATGCTTTACTGCTTGCAGTTTTTATTCTTTTGTTTCTCACAATTATCATCGCATTTTTTATCAACAAATCATTTCAATCCAAAAAGAAAAGGGCCGAATTTCTTTTCAAACAAAAAATTGCTGAGTCGCAAATACAATCGCTCCGTGCACAAATGAACCCTCATTTTATTTTCAACAGCCTTAACAGCATTGAAAATTTTATGATGCAGAACGAGAAAAGAAAGGCAAGCGATTATATGCACAAGTTCGCGCTACTCATAAGAACAATACTCGAGAGCAGCCGTAATGAACTAACCACCGTTTTACTCGACCTCGAAGCATTAAAATTATATATTGACCTGGAGCAAATGCGTTTTCACAATAAGTTTTGTTACCAGGAAAATATTGACCCCGAACTCCTAAGAGGAGATTATTATGTTCCATCATTATTAATACAGCCGTATGTTGAAAATGCTATTGTACATGGAATGGCGCATAGCGACAGGAGTGATTTGAAATTAATAGTTTCTGCCTCGCTTGAAGATGACTATATAAAGTATATAATTAAGGACAATGGAATAGGCAGAGCCCAGGCGGCAGATTACAATAAACTTAATAAGCTTCGTCATAAAAGTGTCGGGCTAAAAATAACTGAGGACCGAATTCAATTATATAACCAGGAACACAATGCAAACGGCTATGTAAAAATTTTCGACCTGGTCGATGGCAATAACAACCCGGTTGGCACAAGGGTTGAGGTAAAAATAAAAGCGACTTAAAATGGAAAAGATAAGAGCAATACTCATCGATGATGAATTCAACAGCCTGCAAAACCTTCAACAAAAGCTCGAAGGATTTTGCCCTGATGTAAATGTAATAGCAGTATCCCAAAAACCAGAAGAGGGTTTGTTGCTAATACGGCAGTACAATCCTGATGTTGTGTTTCTTGACATCGAAATGCCGCGGATGAGTGGCTTCAGAATGCTGGAAGAGATAGGCGAATATGATTTTGAAATCATATTTACTACGGCCTACAATCACTATTCGATAGATGCAATCCGCATAAGTGCCTTCGATTATCTTGTAAAACCAATTGGCATTGAAGATCTGCAAAAAGCAATAGAGCGATTGAAAAAAACACATGACATACAAACAAAAGAAAAAATAGACATACTAAAAAAATCATTAAGTGATAATAAAAGCCAGGAGGACAAAATTGCGATTTCAACATCAGAAGGAATTGAATTTGTTCCTATAAAAAATATCCTTCACATTGAATCAAAATCCAACTACAGTAAGATTTATCTCCCTGAAAATAAAAGTTTAATGGTATCAAAAATTCTAAAAGATTTTGAGGAAATGCTTGTTCCCTACAATTTTTACCGCATACACAATTCACACCTGATAAATCTCAATTATATAAAAAAATATATGCGAAGTAAGGGTGGCCACGTAATGCTGCTGGATGGAACTCTTATCGATATTTCGCGGCGGAAGAAGGAAGAATTTTTGAAAATGATAAGTGGGTAACTGGTAGATAGCTATTAAATCGATAGCTCAATAAACCAACTGGTGGGTTTGTTTTATTACACCCATTACAAAAACACTTTGTACATGGCCCATGTTTTCTATCTGGCTTAGCTTATTTACATGGAAGTCGTAATAGGTATTCATGTCTTCGCAAGCAACTTTAAGCATAAAATCAAATTCGCCGGAAATGCTGAAACATTCTACTACTTCATTTAATTCATGTATTGTTTTAATAAATTTTACGCCGGCATTTTTACTATGTTGTTTAAGTGAGACATAGCAGATCACTATCAGTCCTCTTTTCACTTTTGCATGATCTACTAGTGTTGCATATTGTTTGATAACCCCGGAGTCTTCCATCCTTTTTATTCGTTCATGTACAGGTGTTGTGCTAAGGTGCACTTTCGCTGATATTTCTTTTATCGTAATCCTTGCATTTTCCTGCAACAGTCTCAATATTGCAAGATCTTTAGTGTCTAATGCAAACTCAGAATTCGGCATTTTTTCTTTTTGCTCCGCTTTTGACATATAACTTTGGCTGTTTATTCTTTATTATAGATGAATATAATTGTTTTATCCTGAACTTATCTCTATACTTAGGAATTTATCCTGCTATAGAGTAAATTTGTGCCTTAAAAAAATCACTATGTCAACAACTACAAAAAACAGAATTGATTTTAGCCTTAAAAATAAGGTTAAGGATATGAGTCTTGCTGAATGGGGCCGTAAAGAAATTAAGCTGGCTGAAGCTGAAATGCCAGGCCTTATGTCTTTAAGGGAAGAATTTGGTAAAGACAAACCATTGAAAGGCGCCCGTATAGCAGGCTGCCTGCACATGACCATTCAAACTGCTGTGCTGATTGAAACTTTAATCGAGTTAGGCGCTGAAGTAAAATGGAGCTCGTGCAACATATTTTCTACGCAGGATCAGGCTGCCGCCGCTGTGGCTGCAGAAGGAATAGGTGTATTCGCATGGAAAGGTCAAACACAAGCTGAGAGCGATTGGTGTATTGAGCAAACTTTATTCTTCGGAAGCGAAGACCGCCCGCTTAACATGATATTAGATGACGGTGGTGACCTGACCAATATGGTTTTTGATCAATACCCTGAACTGATACAACATGTAAAAGGCTTGTCAGAAGAGACAACTACAGGCGTTCACAGGCTGTATGAAAGGATGGAAAAAGGCACATTACCTATTCCTGCGATTAACATTAATGATTCTGTTACCAAATCTAAATTCGATAACAAATACGGTTGCAAAGAAAGTCTTGTGGATGCAATAAGAAGGGCAACCGACATTATGATGGCAGGTAAAGTTGCAGTTGTGGGTGGATATGGCGACGTGGGGAAAGGTTCTGCGGCAAGTTTGCGTGGTGCCGGTGCAAGAGTAATTGTAACTGAAATTGATCCTATTTGTGCTTTGCAGGCAGCTATGGACGGTTACGAAGTGAAGAAAATGATAGATGCGGTAAAAGAGGCTGACATTATCGTTACTGCTTCAGGATGCCGTGACCTTATAAGAAAAGAGCATTTTCTTGCAATGAAAGATAAGGCAATTGTATGTAACATCGGGCATTTCGATATTGAAATTGATATCGCGTGGATTAATGAAAATTATGGCCACACAAAAGATACCATCAAGCCACAGGTTGACATGTATACAATTGACGGGAAAGATATTATCGTGTTAGCAGAAGGACGCCTTGTTAATTTAGGATGCGCTACAGGCCACCCAAGTTTTGTAATGAGTAATTCATTTACTAACCAGGTTCTTGCCCAACTCGAATTATGGTTACAGGGCGACAAGTATGAAAATAAAGTTTATGTACTTCCCAAGCATCTTGACGAAAAAGTCGCACGCCTGCATTTGAGTAAGATCGGTGTTGAACTTGAAGAACTTACTACAGAACAGAGCAAATATTTAGGAATTTCCAAAGAAGGACCTTACAAGCCGGAAATGTACAGATATTGATCAAGAATTGGGTTTTGATTTAATTTGGCAAAAATAGAATACCTTTCGGTGGTGTAGTTTTAATGTGAATTAGTTGTTAAGCTTATGTGGCGATAAAAAAAATTCATTTTTTTGAACAAAAACACACTTAATATTGTCATAAGTCAGGATTTTGTATTGATAAATTAAGCTGAAACATTTTCAGTACAAAATCAATAATCATTATAACCTTAAAAACAGAATAAAATGAGAACAGGAAGACCAAGAGAAAGGGCAATTACTTTAAGAGATGGGTTTTATATAGAAATTTATAATTCACCAGACGGTAAAGGCTTAAAGTTGAGAAGCGAAAGCGAAGAGGCAATGGAAATCGCCGCAAAACAGTATTCAAGATTTAAGAAAGTAGTTATTCTTGGAGAATATAAGAATGGTGTTAAGCAGGTTGAAGAAAATGCCTGATTAAACTCAGATCTTTATTGCTTCTAATAAGAATTCTTTGTTCAGCTATCTGACATTGAATGATTTAATTATTTGCGACCCACTTTTACAAGTGGGTTTTTTATTTAGCACCTTGTAGCTACTATATTGTAACTCAATTAATTTTTGCTAAGGCCAAGATCATTTCCCCCAAAAACAGAAAACAACAGATTTTTAGGCGCCCCTAACCTTCAAAAGGTGCTTAATTATTCCTGTTATCTATTATCAAAAAAAATTCTATTTAATCTTCTCTTTCCCGGTTATCCCTGCCTTTTTTGAATAATGAAAATTCACTATCGCCAAACTTATAACTGAAAGTGATCCGGAATCTTCTTACACTCCAGCGGCGATAGGATTCCTGGTAAAAGGTCTCAGTATCGTAAATTACGCCGTAGCGATGGGTATTAAAAATATCATTAATAGCGAAAGTCAATGAACCCTTATTGTTCTTAAATAAATCCTTTCTTAGCGCAAAGTCTGAATCGAATTGCTCTAGTCTTTTGCCTTGCGGTATAATACGCGGAGATTCATATTGCCCGGTGACCTGGACGCTCAACTTATTGAAGACAGAAGGATTTTTGGTTTCAATCTTATAATTGGCAGTGAGTTTGGTACTCCAGTTGAAGCCGTCATTACTTAGGTTTTGTTGGCTCACATTCGCCTTTACTGTACGATACCCCACACTCACCGAGGGCGTAACATCGAAATTTTTACTGAACTTTTGCTGCAGTGTAAGCTCCAGCCCCATCCTGTTGGTGCTTTGTGCGTTAATGAATGTATTCAATATCGCGTTGGGATCAACTGCAGCATTATTTAATTGCTGAAACTGCGCATCTGTTATAGTGTCACTATATCGGGTTATATCTTGTTGTGTATTACGATAATACAGTGTTGCAAGAAAATTACTCCTGTTTTTAAAAGTCTTACTATAGTTGAATTCAAGCGAGTTGGTAAATTCAGGCTTTAGTTGGGGATTTCCCTGTTGTATATTTAATGGATCATTAATATCAATAAACGGATTTAATTGCCAGAAATTCGGTCTACGCACCCGGCGGGAATAATTAAGCTGAATTTCTTCATTGTCATTTAATTTTTTTGAAAGATATAAACTTGGAAATAGAGCATCCCATATATTTTTTAATTGACTCGGATATTCATAACCAAATGTTTTGGCACTATCGATAAGTGTGCCCGTAAATTTTGAATACTCGCCCCTGAGGCCAGCCTGGTATCCGATACTTTTAATTTTACCTGTATAAGTAAAATAGGCTGCGTGCACCATTTCGGTGTATTTATAATTATTACTAAGAGGCAATTTTATTTCGGATCCGTTAGTGAGGGCAAATGAATTAAAATAACTTGTGTAATTATTTGTATAGCTGCGCAAACCAGTTTCTATTTTATTTTCGTCTTTAAGCGGATTCACAAAATCGATTTTCGCAGTAACCTGGTTATTGTTATTCGCTCCCTGGTTCCTTACGATATTTGGATCACTGTATAAAGACCCATCGGGTAAGTAAAATGTATTAAGAATACTAGAATTATCTTTTACGTCACCATAGTTAATATCAACACTTGCATTTATTTCTTCACCTTCCTTTGGAAATTTATGTGTGTAATTACCTTGTGTATTATACCTGTTAAACTGGAACCTGCTATCAGAGGTTCTCTCGCCATATCGTTCCATTATTTTATTACTATTCAGGTATTCCTGATTTTGAGATTCAGTATTAGTAAACCTTCCCTGTACCAAGCCTTGAGATACGGTAAATGTATTCCTGTTATCGATAAAATAGTCAATCCCAAATCTTACTGATGTAAACTTTCTTGTGCGTTCATTATTTGAATATTGATTAAAATAATTTTCAGTAATTCCGTCATTCCTGTTTTGCCTGAAACTTTTACTATCTGATTTTCCTCCGGATTGATTATAATTTCCGCTAAGGAAAAAATTTAATTTTCCTTGCCTTAGATTGATGTTGGCATTGCCGGAAAGTATGCTTTGGGTACCAGCAGCCACCGACACTAAGCCGTTCAGACCGGTGCGTTTATTTTTCTTAAGAATAATATTAATGATTCCGCCGGTACTGGAGGCATCATATTTTGCTGAAGGATTTGTAATGAGTTCTACACGATCAATATTATCTGATGGAATTTGATCGAGCGTTAAAATGGTAGGTCGTCCATCGATAAAAATAGTAGGTGAGGAATTTCGCAACTCAACATTTCCATCAACATCTACAGATACCGAGGGGATATTTTTCATGATATCAACGGCTGTGCCGCCTTTTGAAGTAAGGCTTTTATCCACATCAAATATTTTTTTATCAATTCCCATTTGCAACGCAGGTTTATCAAGTACGATGGTAACTGCGTCTAGCTTCTGTGCCTGTTGCACCATAACGATGTTTCCAATATCTTTTACCTGGCTATTTCCAACAACGCCGCTTTCATTTTTTTCAAAAGAAATATAATCCCTGTGAGGGCTATATCCTATCGCAGATATTACGATTTGTAAGCTATCAGATTGAGGAATGTTTTGAAAATTAAAATCGCCGTTAGGCCTTGTTAACATCGCAGCCACCGTAGAATCTTTAGCTTGCATGCCGTTTAAATCTTTCACTATTGCAATTATTTGAACGCTTGCAGACTCTACCGGTTTTTTTTGCAAATCAATAACCTTACCATATACCCTGTTCTTTGAAGCAATGCGAATAACGGAATTATCGTTTTCCGGAATGGGCTCCTTGTCTATCTGGCACTGGGAAGTGAATGAATAGGAAAAAGCTATGGTAAATAGTAAAATAGACTTCATCGAAATTGTGTTTATCGTCGCTGTGCAACAAAAGGTGAAATGATATTCCGGAACATTAGCTTTTCTCGAGTAAAAAATATGGAATTGCAAATTTACAAAATGATAACGACTGAAAGCCAATGTTGTTCATTAGTATGTTAAATAGATAAACAAGTATCCATCAAATATTATTTTTTTGTTTGTCAATTAAGTATAGCATACATGAAAATTTCACGAGATTAGAACACCTCACAGTTTAGCTTAAAAATAATTTCATGTGGAAAGTTGCCAGCATGAATGGTTCCAGGTAGTCTTTTTCGTGCAAGTTTACAACTAACCTGTGCGAATAGTTGAAAAAGAGATACTCCAATTATTAACATCTGGAGTATGAAGAGGTCTTTTAAACCCCTAAAAAATAACGGGTTTTTCAAAAAGTATACTGTCTAATAAACTAATTTTACGGTTCTCTTCAATTATGAATAACAACAGGCCAAAAATCGATATTATAAATTCTGTTTTGGAAGATTGCATTACTGCTTTCCCGGTGTCATCATTTATTATAAGCCTTTATAAGCAGTATATGCAACGGGGAAGCCTTAGTAAAAAGCAATTGCAAGGCTTATATAGCAAAGCTTCAAAGATCGAAGATATTTCTCCGGGCAAATTAGGTACGCTCGAAGCAATTATTAAAAAGATGCCGACAAGATATAAATCAGAACTACCTGAAAATGCACCGATGTTTGAAAAGGATAAAATTGCAGGTGAAATGATCGATGGTATTCTTTTAAAATATCCACTTCACAAGAGAGTATTATATCTAAAAGCTAAATACGATAACAACGAGGTTTTATCTGCTTCTGAGAATACTGAGCTAAAAAAATTCAATCAATTACTTCTAAAAAAATAAATAGTTACTTGCGGTAATCGCTTTTAGAACAAAAGAATTTATTAAAAATCATTATCACAAAAAAAGCCGGATCTACCGGCTTAAAATGTACAAATCGTATATTATAGAAAGGAACGAATACTCTATTTTTCATCATTACCTACAACACGGTATTGAACGGTATCTCCATCAGTTTCTTCTTTCAGATAAGTATTATCCGGAGCTACATACAATTTCTCCCCATTCAATGTTATCACCTTAGAACCTTCTGGTAACTGAGGTACGATATCCCCATTTTGCAATTGCAATGATTGGGGAGCATCTAAATTATTGCTGTCATCTTCAGACGAATTATTGATCTCTCCATTTTTACCTATCACTACATACACCCGCTTTCCTTTGGAATCCCTGTCCTCTTTGAAGTAGGTACCATTCAGTTCATAAAATTTCTCACCATTTACTATCACAGATTTAGCACCATCAGGCAAAGAGCTAACGGTAGCACCCATAGGCGCATCTATTACTTCATAATTATTTTCATATTGTCTGTAGAAAATTCCGCCATAATAATAATAGGGATTAAGACCTACATAAATACGACTATATCCAAACGGAAGCGTTGAAATACGAACTCCAAATGGGGGGAATATTGGCTGATAATATCCGCCGTAGTAATCATAAAAAAGGCCACTTGAATAATAATAAGGATAACTTCCAAAATATACCGATACACAATTATATGGCCTGTAGCTATATCTTGGTCCGGACATCCTATAAATAGGGCGATTGTACCCACTCCTATAGTAATAATTCCTGTTATAGGAAACATTCCTGTATGAATTGTTTCTATAATTATTATTATTCCTGTAGTTATTATTATTCCTATTATTATTTCTGTAATTACTATTATTATCTCTATAATTATTATTTCCTCTTACGGGATCGCGGTCATATCTTCTTTGCTGATCAACGCCTGATGAGGAACGTGGAAGTACCCTCGACGTAGAATTGTTTCTTTGAGATTCAATAGCAACCTGTTGGTTTCTGGTGGTATTGACTCTTGCAATATTATTACCCGACGCATTTTGTCGGTTTGCCCTGGCTGCGGTATTACTATTTATCGGTGTGACACGCTGGTTATTGAAAGAATTGTTATTGGTTCCGTTCGGTTCGTGCCGGAGTATTAAAAGTTCTTTGAGGAGCGCTCTGAACACGAGATTGGAAAACGCCTGATTGCCTGTTATCCCGCTGGCCACCATTGTTCCCGCGTCTTTGCCCTTCAGCATTTGAAAATAAACCGACCGAAAAAACAAAGAGTAGAATTATGATATTTATACTTTTCATGTTTATGATTTTAAATAATTGTGTTACCAAATTTAATCTATATGCTTAGAAAGAAATAGCTTGTATGTGTTAATAATTCTTTTAATTTATTGATTATTATTTTCGTTGCTTACGACATATTTGACATAATATAAGATATAGGGTTTAATATAAATAGTTGCATTTGGAGGTTAAAATATATCTATAACAACTCTATAACATGTTTAAATTTAATGGCCCCTTTCTAAACTTCAGAATTACTATAGAATCAACATAAAAAAAACATTTTAGCATTTTGGCAGATCGTTAAATCAGATTTTACATGCTATAGAAATAGAATATTAAGCCTTCAATAAATAAATTAAATTACACACCATGTCATTAAAATTTTACCATAAATTAACTTCCATGAATAAATATATTTTTACCTTATTAGCCTTTCCCCTTCTTTTTAGTTGTAACAGTAACAATCAAAAACAAACTCCGGACAACAATAAAGAATTAGCAAAAATTATGGCAGACTATTATAATGAAAGAATGAATCTGTTCCCCATTGAAGCAACATGGAATGGGGACACAAGCCACAACGATAAATTTTATGCAGATTTCACCGATAGTTATCGGACAAAAATTAAAGACTTCTATACAAATACGCTAAACGACTTGCATAAAGTAAAAAGGGAAGACCTTAATGAAAATGATAAGATCAGTTACGATTTTCTGGAATACTATAACAGCATTTTGATTCATGAATTTGACTACAAATTCAACCTTATTCCAACCGACCAGATGTGGGGTGTTCATCTCGTAATGGGTCAGTTCGCCAGTGGGACCAGTGCTCAACCTTTTAAAACCGTTAAGGATTACGATAACTGGCTCAAACGTATTGACGCTTTTGATATATGGATTGATAGTGCTATTGTTTATTTCAAAAAGGGTGCTGCAGAAAATTTTGTTTTACCAAAATCCCTTGTAATAAAAATGATCCCTCAATTTGAGGCGATGGTTACATCCGATCCAAAAGAAAATTTATACTATGGCCCATTAAATAATTTCCCTGCAAATTTTAGCGACAGCGAGAAAAATTTAATTACATCAAAATATGTAAAGGCCATTAATGAAAAAGTAGTGCCGATGAATCTAAAGATGGCAACTTTTCTTAAAGCAGAATACCTTCCTAAAGCTAGACTTACCAGCGGCTACAGCAGCTTACCGGGAGGGCTTGAATATTACAAGTTGAAAGTGCGCCTGAATACAACAACCCGAGAAGACACCGGATGAAATTTATGCTCTTGGCCTTACCGAGGTTGCACGTATAAGAAAGGAAATGGAAAAAGTAAAAGATGAAGTAGGCTTTAAAGGAGACCTTAAAGCATTTTTTGTATACCTCCAAACTGACCCGAAATTTACTCCCTATAAAACTCCACAGGAAGTACTGGATGCATTTCATAAAATTCATAAAACCATGGAACCTCATTTAAAAGAAATGTTTGGACATACACCAAACACTCCTTTTGAAATAAAGCAAACAGAAGCATTTCGACAGGAATCTGCCAGCGCAGAATATAATGCATCACCCGACAATATAAAGCCAGGTGTGTTTTACATTCCGATAATTGACGCCACTAAATTTAATATTACAAGCGGCATGGAAAGCTTGTTTCTTCATGAAGCCATTCCGGGTCATCATTACCAGATAAGCCTTCAGCGCGAAAATAAAGAACTCCCTGCGATACGCCAGCACGATGTGTTTTCTAATGCATATATAGAAGGGTGGGCACTGTATTGTGAAAGCCTTGGTAAAGAATTAGGCCTTTACACAGATCCTTATCAATATATGGGCGGGCTCGGAGATGAAATGCATCGGGCGGTGAGGCTTGTAGTTGACGTAGCAATTCACACAAAGGGAATGAGCCGCGAGGACGCCATAAACTATATGATGGACAATGAGCAAATAAGTTTGCAGGGAGCTACTGCCGAAATAGAAAGATATATGTCAGGCGGAGGCCAGGCCCTTGGTTATAAAATAGGTGCTCTTAAAATAAAAGAATTGCGAACAAAATATGAAAAAGAGCTGGGAAATAAATTCAAACTTTCAGATTTTCATGATGAGTTATTAAAAGATGGGAGTATGCCATTAACCACTTTAGAAAATAAAATGGATCGCTGGGCTGCTACTGTTAAATAAAAAAGATACCATTTAATGAACAAAAAAATAGCCCACATTGCTTTAATAGTGAAAGACTATGACGAGGCGATTAAGTTTTATTCTGAAAAGATAGGCTTTAAAATTATCCAGAACACAGCCTTAGATGAAAAAAAAAGATGGGTATTAATGGCTCCGACCGGCGCAAGCGAATGCTATTTATTACTTGCCAAAGCAGATAATGAAGAACAAATTTCCAGGATAGGAAATCAAACGGGCGGGCGGGTTTTCTTATTTCTTTATACAGATGATTTCCAGAGAGACTATGAAAATATGTTGGCAAAAGGTGTTCTATTTACAAGAGAGCCTGTGAATGAGAGCTATGGAAAGGTTGCGGTATTTTCAGATCTTTATGGAAATCTTTGGGATCTCATTGAACCAAAGCATTAAGGCAAATTTGATACTATGCAACTTATGAATTCAACCGCCACGGCCATTCTTTTTCAACCATAAATATTTTTTTCCGGAGACGTTGCAAAATAAAAAAATGTTATATACTTTTACGCTCACACGTTGAACTCTCCACGCCTACCAATCATCTTTTGAAATTTTAAGCTTACATAATTACATTGTCCGGGGTATTACCGGATCCCCAAAAATGTAATTTTCAGCATCATTAATCCTATATTTCTTTATACATATTAATCAAAGTATTTAACAGAATATTTTGAGATAAGACTATTACAACAACGAAAGTTTGGTGTCTTATTATCAGATGTTTTTAAAATTAGAAATTATGAAAACAAATTTCACACAGCAGGAAATATTACTCTGCACAGGTACGAGCTTTTCCCTTCAGGAATTTTCCCAAACTACCGATGGCATCAATTATAATCATTTGAGTGAAAAAGAAAAGCTTGAAGTAGCATGCTGGAATGGGCAACTCCCCGCCATGCTTCCTGAGATATTCAAGCAACATTCTGTAAATAAAAAGCTATATCTCTGGGAAATACGAGAAGGATCTTCATTCATAGAACTTGAGTTGGGTGAGATACATTTAGAATTAGAAAAACAGTTTTCAATAGATCCATACTCATTTATGCCTTTGCAGGTATTCTCTTAGAGCTTCAGGCACTTTTACGAAAGGAACAATTTTATTTAATGAGTAGCGTTTAAATAGTTATAACAAAGATTCTAATAAATCTAAATAAAAGCCGGCAGAATAAGACTGCCGGTTTTTTTATTTATTGTGTTTCTAACTTAGTAACCAAAAATCTCTTCAAGGCTCAATTTTTTTACTTCACCATATTTAGAGAGTGCTTCCGGCGTAACCTTTTTTTCTGAAGCCAAAATGCAATAGGTGTATGGTTTATTAGAAATATTATTGCTTGCGAAATTTTGCAAATCACCAAAGCTTATTTTTTCAAAATTGTCATAAACATCTTTCCTTAAATCCCTTTTCAGTCCTAATCTCTGGTCCGCGAGGTATTGATATATCACCGCATCCTCAGTGTATCTTTCGGTTTGGTACCGGTTTTTAATACTCAATTTTGATACTTCAAGAACCTTCTGCGATTCGGGCACATTGGTAAAAAGGTCATTCATACCCGCTATTGCTTCATCAAGTTTATCGGCTTGTGTGCCAATGTATCCAATTACCGCATATTTATCATCTGCCTTTGATGGCACAGAATAAAATGCATAGGTACTATACGCCAAAGCTTTTGATTCCCTGAGGGTTTGAAAAACTATTGAACCCATGCCTCCGCCATAATATTCGTTAAATACTTCCACGGTGGAAGCGTTGTCAGCATTAAAATTTACCGTATTTCGAACCCATGCAATTTCTGCCTGAACCATATCGTAATCGGCAAATAAGACCGTATTCTTTGTTTGCTCAATTTTCTTAAATTCATCTGAAGCAGGGTAAGGAATAAAATCAGAAGGTAACTCGTGAATCTTAGATATTGCAGCAGTTGCATCATCCAAAGTGAGCGGGCCAAAATAAATAATAAGATGTTTATACTTTGTAAGGTTGTGTAAAAAATCTATAAGTTCCGAAGCTTTTAATGTATTCAATTCATCATTGGTAAATTGGTTATTGAATGGATTTTTTTCGCCATACATTGCGTAAGATCTCAGGCCGGAAAGGATGGCCCTTTTATTAAGCTTATTGTCTGACCTCCCCTTTAATATCCTCGCTTTCAATGCAGCAAGGGCATCTTCATCTGCCCGGCAATTTGCTAAAAGATCTTCCAGCAAATCATCAGCCTTTACCATATTTTCCTGGAGGCCCGTAAGAAATATGGTAGTAAACTCATCGCCGACATTTAGATTATAACTGCAACCGAGGTAATAAAACTCTTTACTTATTTCTTCGGCATCTTTTTTATCGGTGCCTAAAAACTGCAGATATTGTGATGCAATAGACAACATTTTGGAATTAAAATTTCCCATTTCAAAGCGATAACTCTGGCGAAAAATATCGTTGTCTTTATTTTGAACATACAACAATTGCGTGTTTCCGATTTTAGCTTTCTGAATGTCCTTATCATAATCGAGCCACTGTGGCTGAACTTTCATGGCGGGCATTGCCGCAACCATTTTCAGGAAACCAGATTGTGCCTCACGGTTCATTTCCACCGGCGTAATTGGCGGCTTACTTACTTTTATTACATCTTTATCTTCACCTTTCTTTTTATAAATGCAGGCGAAATTATTTTCGAAATTATTATTCGCAAATTCCACCAAATCTTTCTTAGTAAGCTTCCCCAATAACTCACTGATCGAAACTTTTTGTGCCCACGATTTATTTCGATCCAAAATAAAGTTGTCGAATAAATTATAAGCACGGTATTGGTTATCCTCCAATCCCTGCAGTTCATTCAGCTTGTAATTCACTGCTGCTGCCTTTATAAGCTGTTCATCAAAATCTCCGGCCTTCACCTTTGCCATTTCCTTTAGCAAAAGATCTTTCACATCTTCAAGGCTTTGATCTGACTTAGGCCTTCCTGTTAGTTCAAATAATGAATAAAGCCGATAACTACTTACAGAAGCCCTGGCACTCAGCACCTGTTGCTTTTTATTAAGATCAAAATCAATAAGCCCTGCCTTTCCATTGCTGAGAACACTTTTTAAAGCGGTCATTTTTACAAATGAATTAAAATCGTTACCACCCGAAAGCCGGTAAGCCATATTCACACTTTCTGCATCAGGGCCAAACACTTCTTTGTAAACATGTTTTGTTATTGGAACTTCCGGGGAAGGATTATAGTCTGAAACCTTTCCCGACTTCATATAACTAAAATGCTGATCTATTTTTTTAATCAAATAGTCCGGGTCAAAGTCTCCGGTCATTATCACAGCCATATTATTGGGAACATAATTCTTATTATAAAAATCCCTTATTGCTTTTAGCGATGGATTTTTAAGATGCTCAATCGTTCCGATTGTAGTTTGCTGACCATAGTTATTTGTGGGGAACAATGTTGCATACATTAGTTCGTCTACTTTCTCAGGATCAGAGTCGAGGCTTATATTTTTTTCTTCATACACGGCCTCCAGTTCTGTATGAAAAATACGGAACACCGGATTTCTGAAGCGTTCCGCCTGAACCGTTAAATATTTATCGATTGCAGAGGATGGAATGTCATCAGTGTAAACTGTAAATTCATACCAGGTAGAAGCATTCGTTCCCTCTGCACCCATAGAAGCCATCAACTTGTCATATTCATTCGCTATCGCAAATTTGGCAGCCTCACCACTTGTTTTATCTATATCCCGATAAATAGCTGCACGCACTGTGGTATCGGTTGTGTGATTGTATTTTTCATATAAGGAATCGATTTTATCAAGTAATGGCTTTTCCTTGGCCCAATTCAACGTTCCATATTTATCAGTTCCTTTGAACATCACGTGCTCAAGATAGTGAGCAAGCCCGGTGTGATCTCTCGGGTCGCTGTTACTTCCAGATCTCACAGCAACCAGCGATTGAATGCGTGGTTCTTTTTTATTTACGCTTAAAATTACTGAAAGCCCATTCTTTAGTGTATAAAAGCGGGCTTTCATTGGGTCGCCTAGTACTGTTTTATAGCTGTAACCTCCGCTGGAGGCCGACTGCCATTCAGTTTTACCCGTTTGAGCAATTGTAAAAGAAGTAAATAATAAGAGCAACAAAAGCAGCCTGAATTTCATTTTAGTTTTTATTTTTTTGAATTTTAAAAGTAAACTTTAATTCAATTGATTTTGATGAAGAGATATTAGATGGCAATAAATCAACTTATTTTTAGAAGGGTATTGGTATCAAAAAGATAAGGTTTACATAATATTGTAGACATTATTATTTAATAAATTTCACGAATTAAAAAAACTAAGCTATGGAACAACTAACATTGGGAATAGGAACAAGGCTCCAGCACATGCAATATGGCCCCGGCGTAATTGTGGGAGTACGTTTTGCTACCTATATTATTTCGTTCATTACCTACGGCATCAAAGAGATTGATAAAACAGATCCTAAACTCGAGGAAATTATTGCTGAAAATGTAACGGTCGAAATAGAAACTATTAGTGAGGTAGAAAGATCTCTTTTAAAGATTTTAAGATTGTGGGGAGATGCTTCAGAGATTGTGCCTCTTGGCGATCGATGGGTTGGAGGTACCATGTTGCTGCAACCCGCAGATAAATCACAGAAGCCTAAGGAAATTCCAATTGATGTTTTCTTTCATAAAATTGTTATGCTGCGCGATAGGCTAAGAGTAATGGAGCAACAAATAAATGCACATAAAATTTTAAGCGATGAAGAAAAAGTAAATCTGCAACAATACATCACCCGGATTTATGGTTCTCTTACAACTTTCAATGTGCTGTTTAAGAACAAAGAGAACTGGTTTATTGGTGAAAAAGGGAGTGCTGATTAAAACGACTATTATAAGAAAGCAGGATAAAAAAACTTTACTTCTTTAAGCTGGCAATCGCAACCTATTTCTTTTCGTACAACAAAAAATGCTGGATCGGCAAAAATTCCCCGTCATAAAAAAGTTTGAACCCGTTTGCATCAAGTTCTTTGTTTATTTGCACCACGGTAGTTTTATGCAAAGGCTTTATAGATAGTGCGGAATCCTCTCCTCTATACTCCAGCAATAAAATTTTTCCGCTCTTCCTGAGTGATTTTTTTATAGACTGTAACATTTCATGAGGATACTCCAGTTCGTGATAAACATCTGCCATCATTGCAAGATCAATCGAATCTTCCGGAAGGTTAGGAGACTGTACACTTCCTTTTACAATTTCAACATTGCCGGCATTTAATTTTTCTTTCTTATTTTTCAAATATGTTATGAAATCATCCTGAATTTCTACTGCGTACACTTTGCCCTGGGTAACTTCTTTCGCTATTTTAAAAGAATAATAACCAGTGCCTGCTCCAATATCAGCCACGACACTCTCAGGCACTAAGTTCATTTTTTCTATTGCCAGCTTCACATTTTCTTCCTGTTGCCTTTCGTCTCTTTCCAGCCAGGAAGCACCTCCGGTTCCCATCACCTGCGAAATTTCTCTTCCCATGTAGAATTTTCCGGTTCCATCTCTTGATGGTTTCGAAAATGTATATTCAGTCTTTTCTTCGGCTTTCCTCTGTTTGTCTTTTTTAGCGGCATTACATTGAACTAAAGAAAACACAATAAAAGATAAAATGATATTTAAGTGAAATCGCACGATTTTAATTTTCACAGTTATTTAAAATCTCTTTTATTACATACAAGCAGGGAGGGCAAATAATTAAATTGAAAAACAAAATCTTTAATATCTACCTCCCCTAAATATTCCTTCAGTTGGTTAGTTTTCAATTCTGGATTCGCCTGCACTTCTAAACAGGTTTGTTATTTAACTTTAATAGAATAAAGTAAATAATTCTTTCCATTAGAACTGCCCAAAAGATAAAGTCAATAAATGATCCTAAAAACATTGTTGAGATAAGTCGTATGGGAATGAAAAGGAATAAAAAAGGATACTTAGCAAATACACTAAAGTTCCTCCCTACAAAATTTAAGATCGGACTTTCAGAAGGTCTATCTTCAATAATAATAGCCGCCCAATAGCTTAAAAAAGTATACGTCACTATGAGTATTAATAAAGCTATAAAAACTTTTTTATTGAAATTGCTGAAAACGCTCATACCCTTTAAAATAAAAAATAAAAAACAGTATAATGAAATATACGACTGTTTTGAAAATAGAATTAAGACGAGCCATTATTTTTTTGAATGCTAAGACCAATCTAAGAGCAAATAAAGCATAGTGAAAAATTTATTTTCGAAGTAGCACTACCGATTTTTCCGATGAATTATTAAAACCAATCCTTCCATTTTATTAAACCTGGCTTCAGAATACTTGAAGTCCATTATTTGTTATGAAACAAATTTTTTTTCAATAATACAAATGTGTGTTCAAAATGTGCAAAACTTCCATAAAGATATGATGTTCAACACACTAATAATTTTCCCCATTCCTCTTCAATGTTAAGTTTACATTATCATTTTTTAGAAGAATCTACTTTGGTACCTGATTTTCTATCTTGAAATTGTAATTAAAAAATTTGAAATGGACAGCAATAATAACACCCAAACAACTCCGGTTAAAAATCATTATAAATTTTTTTATGATGAAGTAACAAAAAGAAAAATTGAGCGGCACCTGAGTGATATTAACGACACTATTTCAGATGAAGACATCATGAACGTGATTACTGATATTACTTCGGATTATGCAGGCGGCATTAATAATGCGGAAGTAGGTTATATTTCTGCAGAAAGAACTGTCCTTACTGCTGATGAACAAATTCCCACAAGCTGGAACATTGCAGAATAATTATTTCTTCCGGATAATATTTGAAAAATCATCCTTGCATTAAGGTTTGCTGAATCACTTATTTTATTCTAATCATTTTAAGACACACGGGCTTCGGTACCTTTATCTCCTACCCCAGTCGCTTTTAATAAACCTGTCGTTTTATTTCTTTTGAAAATTACGATGTTATCACTATCCTGGTTGGCAACTAATAAATAATTTCCCGTAGGATCAATAACGAAGTTTCTTGGAGTTTTACCCATCACCGGTTGAAAGCCTTTAAGCTTTAATTTACCGGTTTTACTATCAATAGAAAATATGGTAATGGTATTCTCGTCGCCCCGGTTAGAAGCATATAGAAAATTTCCGTCAGGAGAAATATGAATATCTGCACTTCCAATCACTCCCTTAAAATTATCGGGATGTGTTTCGACATGTTGAATTTTCTCAAGCCTGCCATCTTCATATTTATACGCTGACACAGTCCCCATCAACTCGCTAATGAGGTATGCATATTTTCTATTTGGCGCAAAAGTAAAGTGCCTCGGCCCTTCTCCGTCAAGAGTCTTTTCAAAAGGAACTGCTGCAGGACTAAGAGGCTTGGCTGCAGAAGGATTAAATTTATAAATCATTACCTTGTCTAAACCCAAATCCGGTGTAAACAAATATTTCTGATCTGGTGAAAATACCGTGGAATGTACATGAGCTTTTTCCTGGCGATTTTTGATGGCACTGCTGCCTGAATCCTGCATGAGTTGAACCCGTGGATTTAACGATCCATCATTATTTATTGAAAATAAGCTGGCACTTCCCCCCGAATAGTTGGCAACAGCCAGCCACTCACCTGTGCTATTGGTGGTAACATAACAAGGATCATCTCCTCCTGTAGGCTCCGTGTTTATGAAATTAAGATGTGCATTCCTGCTATTAAAAGAAAAGGAACTTACCATGCCGGGCCTTTTACCCCCGGTTTCATTTACCGCATATACGAATTTAGCATTTGGAGAAACAGTGAGATAAGAAGGGTTAACAACGCTATCGGTAGTACTCAGCAAGGTTGTTTTTCCGGAGCTTGCATTAAAGCGATAAACATATATTCCTTTGCTGCCGGTGCCGGTATATGTACCGATAAATAAATAAAAGTCCTGTGCCATTGAAGGCAGCGAGAAGAGCACAAAAAACAAAACAATGGATTTACGCATTTTTATAATTTTCAAAATTGTGAAAAAGTTCAATCGATGTGAATTCAAACCAAGGTTAAAAGATACTAATATTATCAAACAGGAAATTCCTGAAAAGAAAATTATCTTTTTACAATAAATCCTTCGAAAGCAGTTTCTTCCAGGTTTGTGATTGTGACTTCATCCACTATCGCATTTTTCGGGCCTTGTTTGCACCAATTGGTAAATAATTCCACATTTTCCTTTCGTCCACTTACAATTGCTTCCACATTCCCATCAATCCTATTCCTTATCCACCCGGTAAGGCCGTTTTCTTCGGCTATTTTTCTTGCAGTTGCTCTGAAAAAAACGCCTTGTACCTTTCCTCTAATTTCTAAATGTACTGTCATAAATTAAATCGTTGACCTAAAAGCTGAAATTACTTATTACGGCATAGTAAATAACCTTGTACAAATACTATGCTCACTAGCAATACCACGTAAAACTACGCAAGTAGCCGTAATTTTCATCCCCACAAAATCGCGTACACCTGCGCTTGTAAAAGGTTTTAAGGTAGGTAACTTTAACCCCGAAGTTAATTGATGTTCAAAAGACATTAATCTGAAAGTCCAAATCCATCGAAAAGTTCACATCCGATCCACGAAAACTAAAAAAACGATATCAATCAACTTCTTTTTAATTTTTTCAAATCCTGAAACAACCAAAATAACCTAAGAGCCAACCACAAGGTTGATTTCTATTGTCCTGAAAAGCATTTGCCCCCGGGATAAAGAATTAAAAAACTTCTGCACTATTGCGGAAGTTTTTTTATTGTATAGATTCTCCAAAAAAAATTACACAACATATTTTTACTGTATATTCCTCTTCCATGGGCTAGTAAGATTACCACCGAGACGGTAATTTTAATGTCACCATAATTCAGCAAACCTTCGCTTTCATAAGTTGGGTCACTATATATCTTTGTTCCAGAAGTTGATTGATGCAATAACAACATTAATCCAATATCCTAAATCGAAACCAACCAATATCCGAAAAACTAAAAACCAATGTCAGTCAACTTCGTTTGATCCAATATCCGAGAAACAACAGGATCTATGAAAACACCGTAAACCTTTATTCCATGGGAAACTAATTAAACCTCCGACAAGTTATTTCCCAAAAGCTCCTGCAGAAATGCGGGAGTTTTTTTTAGCCGCGTATTATTTGCAATGTGACTTGATATTACTACAAAATAAAATTGCGGAACTTTATAGAATAAATATTCGACATGCTTAAAGAAAAACTTTCATTCAGTCATTCGGATGGCACTGTGGAAGGCATTTATATTTCTGCAGGAGATAATTCACCTTTGGTAATAATTATTAACGGCCATAATGGCTTTTATAGTTATGGAATGTTTCCTTATATCCAGGAAAGCCTTGCTTCCAAGGACGTTGCGAGTTACAGTTTCAATTTCAGTCACGGCGGAGTAAGAGGAGATGCAGATAATTTTGAGGACCTTGATTTGTATGAAAAAAATTGCATGCGCCTTGAAGTTGAAGATTCAATGGCTGTATTAAATAACCTCACATCAGAAAAATTAAAAAATCATTCCAAAATATTTTTATTGGCCCACAGTCTTGGTGGTGTTCCCGCAATCTTCGCAGCTTCCAAAGCACAGGATGAAAACATAAAACTATCGGGTATTATTTTAGTCAGCACTGTGCAGCAATTAGATTTCTGGCCAGCAGAAATGCTGGAAGAATGGAAAAGGGATAAAATGTACTATAAGAAAAACAATCGCACGAAACAGATGTTGCCGCAAGGAGAAGAATTTTTAAACGAAGTATTACAAAGCGATTCAAAATGGAACGTTGAAACGGAGTTAAAAAAACTTCGTCAGCCGGTTTTAATTATTCATGGTGAAAATGATGAAGCTGTATCTCTTGAACATGGACTCAATAAATACAAATGGATAAAAGAAAATAATAAAAGCGCCTCCCTGAAAATTATACCTGCGGCTACACACACCTTCAATACCAAACATCCCTTTGATGGAACAAATCCTCAGCTTGAAGAAATGATCCGGGAAGTATTGGCATTTATTAATTCAGTTTGATTTATTTATCTGAATTTCACAAAAATGCAACAAATTAGCGGGCAGTCTGTTAGTCACTTCTTTTAGATTTGTTTTATTATTTCGGCTTTATGAAAACTAATTTTACCCGATTTCTTCTTCTTGTCTTTGTGATTATTTTTTGCTTGTCTTTTCAATCTTCTGCGCAGGAAACCAACGTCACTTTTAAAATCATTGACAAACAAACCCATTCCGTTCCTTTCTCCACGATAAGAGTCACGCCAATTAATGATTCTCTTCATTACATAGAACAAGTAACTGATAGCTCCGGTAAAGCAATCTTTAACCTGGTTCATGATGAGCGCTATAGAGTAATAGTCACATCAGTTGACTATACCATTTTTGAAAAAGGAATTACTATTAAAAATGATAAACCCACATTTATTTTTACCCTTGAAAATGGGTTAAAAACTTTGGATGCTGTTATTATTAAATCCAACAAGCCGTTGATGCGGCAGGAAGATGACAAAACAATTGTAGATCCTGAAAATCTTGTGGCGAGTTCCACCAGCGGTTATGAAGTTATTGAAAAAACACCCGGTCTTTTTGTAGACCAGGATGGAAATATTTATCTGAACAGCACAACTCCTGCTTCCATTTACATAAATGGCAGAGAGCAAAAAATGAGTACTGCTGATGTGGCCTCTTTATTAAAAAGCCTTCCGCCAAACTCAATTGCAAGCATTGAAATATTACGTACACCATCTGCAAAATACGATGCTTCGGGAAGTGGAGGTATCGTAAATGTCATTCTAAGGAAAGGAGTTAAAATCGGACTAACAGGTAGTGTAAACGCCGGAATGAACCAGGGGGAATATGGAACACAATATGCCGGCTTTAATCTCAATAATAATAATGGCGATTTATCAAGTTACATAAATATGCAGGTAACTCGTAAGAATTCCTATGATGAAATTAAGACAGATCGCATATTTGCACCGGACTCGTTATTGAGCCAGGACGCTTACACAACTTATCCCGGCAACACATATTATATAGGTTTTGGAACCAGCTATCAGCTCAATAAAAAATGGGAGTTAAGCTATGATGGAAGATTAAGCCTTAGCGATTCGAGGAACCAATCTGACAATAACAGCCGGATTAGTAAGATAAGTAGTAACGAAATCTTTATTGATAATATCGCATCTGTCTCCAATAAAAACAATACTTTCCTTATATCACAGGGAATATCATCAAAATTATCAATTGACACACTGGGCTCAGAATGGACAAATGATGTTTCTTACAATTACTCGCCTGACAAAACAAACCAGGATTTCTCTACCGATTTTTCAATACCTGCGAGACCGGGTACTGCCGGCGACGGTTACTTGAAAACCAATCTTAATTTTTTCTCAGCAGAAACAAATTTATTATTGAAATTTCGTAAGAGCTTTCTGATTGAAACGGGACTAAAAACTACGGTAACAGGTTTCAAAAATAATACTGACTATTTTAACCAGGTAAATGGAATAAGAACTAAAGATGAAATAAGATCAAGTATTTATAATTACCACGAAAACATTAATGCCGGTTATTTACAGGCTTCGAAAACACTCTTTGGTATTACGTTAAAAGCAGGGACCCGCGTAGAGAATACTTCCATGAAAGGTGAACAACAAGTACCTGCTGATACAAGTTTCAACATTAACAGAACCGATTTTTTTCCGTACGTGTACCTCAGCAGGTCTCTTATGAAGATAATGGGATATAGCTTGCGTGCTTACCTGGTCTATCGTCGTACCATTAGCCGTCCCGGTTATCAATTATTAAATCCATCGCAACGATATATTGATCCATATCTTTTTGAAACCGGAAATCCTGAGTTACGACCACAGTTCACGCAGAATTATGAAGCAAATATTTCTGTAGACGAAAGGCCAATTTTCGCTTTGGGAATAAATGACACAAAGGATATTTTTTCAAATGTGGTTTACCAGGCAGATACCAGCAAAAGAACAGCATACAGAACGTATGATAATCTTGGAAATAACCGGGAAACTTATTTCAGGGTATTGGGCGCCATTCCACCGGGCGGAAGATATTTTATTGTAGCCGGTGCTCAATACAACCACAACTTTTACCAGGGCTTTTATGAAGGGTTGCCGCTCTCTTATAAAAAAGGAAGCATTTCATTCTTCACGTATCAAACTTTAAAACTTTCCAAAACATCACAACTTACTTTATACGGATTTGCCCGTTTTAAAGGCCAGCAGCAGTTTTATGAACTTTCACCATTCGGATCATTAAACCTAAGTGTTAACAAACAATTGCTGAAAAAAAAATTGATCATTACTATAAGTGGCAATGATCTTTTCTATACCAACAACAACGATTTCACACTCAACCAGGGAAGTGTTTCAGCAAGCGGATTCAGAAGATCGGACACAAGAAGATTTGGAATAAATGCCCGTTATAATTTTGGGATAAGGAAAAAGGAAGAGCGAAACTTTTTAAACAGTTTAGATGTTCCGGACAGAACTGGCCAGTAACTAAAATATCATCTCAATATCTTTTGCAAATAAAAAGCCCGGCGATTACACCGGGCTCAAATGATGATATTATTACGTAACATCTACTTTGCCACTAAGCATTTACTGCTTTTTGTGCATCTCTGTATTTCTTAATAATATCATGTGATGTTTTCAAAGCGGATTGTTGATCAGTGATTAATTTCCTGGTATCAGCACTGATTTCAGCATCTGAAGCCAGAGCTTGTTTATATGCTTTTTGAGCGGCATCTTCTCCAAATTCACATGACTCAAGCATTGATTGCCTGTCCTTACCTGAGAATGTAGCTTTCACATCCATCCATGCCCTGTGAATTTTTCCACTTCCTGTAGTGCCGGTTGCGGGTTCTCCTCCTAATCTCTCTACTTCATTTGTAAGCTCTGCTGCATATTTTCTGCTATCGTCAGCCATCTTATTAAAGATAGCCTGCAGGTCAACATCGAAAGACTTAATATCTTTCGCGGCATTTTCATAGCCTTCTACCCTATCATTATTTATCCTGATAAGATCATTCAATACTTCGGTTAATTTATCATTTGTACTCATAATTATTTATTTTATTTGATTAACAGGTAAACTAAAATGATGCCAGCGCAACCCACAATTGTAATAGCTATCTTTATAGTGGAAACAAAAAACACTTTGGGGGAAAAAATTCCACTGCAATTTAAAACCCGTGGACAATTACTCCCTTACACTGAAAGTTTTCTGAATGTTTACGTATGCTTAACAACTCTTAAAATAATTATTGCATGATAGAAGTAATTAGCGGCTTACCCGCTTACGTTGCGGGCTTTAAAGCCACAGGAAAAGTTACCAGTGATGATTACCAAAAAATAATTTATCCACATGTGGACAGTATTGCAAAAGCTTTCGGGAAAATAAATTACCTGCTTGTAATAGAAACACCGCTGTCAAATTATTCTGCAGGCGCATGGATTGACGATGCATTGTTGGGATTAAAACATTTTACTAAGTGGCGTAAGCTGGCGATTGTTTCTCCAAGTGATGGAATAAAAAAATTCACTGATGTCTTTGGTAAATTAATTCCCGGAGAAACGAAAGGGTTTAAAACAATAGATTTAGCATTAGCCAAAGAATGGGTTTCTAAACAGTGATAAAACAAAAATTGGTTATCAGAATTTCTCCGGTAATAATTAATAAGAAATCAATACCGATCTTATAACCGAATCTTTTTGCGAAGGAGTGAGTGAATAATTAAAATTATATAAAGAAGATTCCCAATCACCATAGATCATATTGGGGAGCACAATAAATTTATTTCCAAATGCAGAGGAGACCGCATTTACATTTTGCGTCCGCTCCTCCGGATTTTTAACATCAAACAAGAAACTAAAATCAGCAAGGTTATCACCAAGTAACATCACGACTGAATGAGTTGCTTTAATATTCTTTCTCCTGGGTTCTTTCGATGAAGTACTTTCTCTTAAAAAAATATGTTCATTATCGGCGTTGGGGAAGTTAAATTTCTGAAGATTTTTTAGAGTAACGGTCTTTTCGTTTTCACCCCGGTTTGTAACATAAAAAATTTCTATGCCTTTAGTCGAAGCGTATTTCAAAAAGGAATATGCGCCTGGCACTGTATCAGCCTTTGCCATTGCAGTCCATTCATTCCATGATGCTGACTCGTAATCCTTACCCTGCAATGTTTGATGCGCCTCATAGGGACTATTGTTCAAAACCGTTTCATCAATATCAGTGATAATTGCCTTGGGCAAAGATGTAGTTGTCTTTACAATTTCATCAACCTTTTGATGCGCAATATTATAAGCCTGGAAACACAATGCCCTGTATTCAGCAGCATGTTGCTGGTATGCTGTGGCAAAAATTTTCCCGTCAGTAACAAGGTTTGAAGCTGGGATGCCCGTAACATTTATTCTTGGCGCAATGCTGCACGAGGAAACGAAAATCACGAGAAGAAAAAATAGCTTTTTCATAAAGAGGGTTTAATGGAAATAATTTCTGCAAAATAAAAGCATTAAACAGGTAAGGGAAAATCTAATATCAAAACTTCATTTCCGGTTTTGCTTTTTTACTTCTTAATTTTATCGGAAGATTTACATTTAATTAAATACTAAAATGGATTTTGTAGACTATTATAAAACACTTGGAATTGCAAAGTCAGCAACCGAAGCCGATATAAAAAAGGCATACCGGAAACTGGCAAGGAAATATCACCCGGATGTAAATCCTGATGATAAGGAAGCTCATAAAAAATTTCAGCAGATAAATGAAGCAAATGAAGTGTTAAGTGATCCTGAAAAGAGAAAAAAATACGACCAGTATGGAAAAGACTGGAAGCATGCGGATCAATTTGAAAAAGCCAGGCAGCAACAAGGCCGAGGAGGCTTTGGAGGAGGCGGATTCGGAGGACAGGATTTTGGCGAGTACACTTATTCGTCGGGCGATGACTCCGGCTTTTCTGATTTTTTTGAATCACTTTTTGGCGGATCTAAAAGGACAAGGCAACAGGCAAAATTTCGCGGACAGGATTATAATGCAGAACTGCATTTATCTTTGAACGATGCCTATACAACGCACAAGCAAACACTAACGATCAATGGTAAAAATGTAAGGATAACAATTCCTGCAGGAGTCGAAAATGGCCAGGTTATACGCCTGAAAAACTATGGCAGCCCGGGTGCGAACGGTGGCCCTAACGGAGACCTTTATATAACTTTTATTTTGAGCAACAACACAAACTTTAGGCGAGAAGGTAATAATCTTTATAAAGATGAAGACCTTGATTTATACACCGCCTTGTTAGGTGGCGAAAAAACCATTGAAACTTTAAATGGTAAAATAAAACTGAAAGTAACTCCGGAAACACAAAATGGAACTAAAGTGAGGCTCAAAGGAAAAGGCTTTCCGGTTTATAAAAAGGAAGGTGAATTTGGAGACCTTTACATAACGTGGAATATTAAATTGCCTACCAATTTAACAGAGAAGCAAAAAGAATTATTTACCCAACTCTCAAAACTATAAGTAAAACTTCTTTCATATGAAACCAGAAGATTTAATACCGGCGAAAGATTTTTGTTTGCACCACAATATTGAATACTCATTCATAAGTTCACTAGAAAGTTCCGGGTTAATAAATGTAACATTTGTGAAACGGTCAACATTTATTCATGTTGACGAACTGAAAAAGCTGGAAAAATTTGTCAGGTTACATTACGACTTTGACATAAATATCGAGGGTCTTGAAACCATCAGTCACTTGTTGGATAAAGTAGAAAAGATGCACGAAGAGATTATAAGGCTTAGGAATCGTCTTCCCGATTCTTCAATCTGAGTAATCACACTTTCAACTTTCAACCGGAAATTCCGGTTTTGCAAAGGGCCATTCTTTATTAACCTTAGCTTTAATAAAATAAACAACTAACCCGATCGCAATAACCAAAATGCCCCCAAGCATAAGTTTACTGCCCGTTGATACGAGAATGAACAGCCACATGGCAATCGCAAGAATTACCGGTATGGGAAAAAGCGGCATCTTGTAGGGAAACACCACTTCAGTTTTTTTACGCCTCAATATTAATAAGCCGATTGCCTGCCCGATAAATTGAATCATAATTCGCATTGCGAGAATAGCACTTATCACATCGCTAAGCTTAAAGAGCATGCTAAAAATAAATGCGAGCGAGGCAAGAAAAAGTAAGGAAATATGCGGAAAGTTTTTTGTAGGATGTACCCTTGCAAAAACCTTAAAGAACTCTCCATCAGCCGCGGCTGCGTAAGGAATACGGCTATAGCCTAATGTAGCTGAAAATACCGAAGCAAAAGCAACCCATAAAATTAAGCAGGTAACAACCTTTGCGGCGTTATCGCCTGCGAGGCGTTGCATAAATTCACTTACTACAAATGCACTTTCTTTTGCCTCCCACCACGGTATTACGCTCACTACACTTATATTCATGAGCATGTATAAAACAGCAATACCCGCAATAGAAATAAACATGCTTCGAGGAATATTTTTTGATGGATTTTTAATCTCGCTCCCGAGGTGGCAGATATTATAATAGCCTAAATAACTATACACTGATTTCACACTAGCGAAACCAATGGCAGTTACAAACGCATAGTCAATCGAAATTCCTGAATTAATATTCCTTACAGGGGCTAAAAAATTTCCATGTGCTATTCCCCCGCCAATGATCCAAAACATAGTGGTGATAACGCCGCTCCATAAGAACAAACTAATTTTTCCAATGGCATCAATTTTTCTATACAACAAGATCACGATAAGGATAACCACGCTCCCACTCACTATTTTTTCTGAAAGATCAGTAAGCGCCACCAGGTAAGAAAAATATTTTGCAAAACCAATCGCAGCCGAAGCGATAACCAGTGGCGCTTGTATCATGGTTTGCCACACAAATAAAAAACTCATCATCTTGCCTGCACTTTTCTTTCCATAAGCTTCCTTTAAAAAATTATACGAGCCGCCGGCTTTTGGAAACGCCGCTCCCAGTTCGCTCCAAACCATCGCGTCGACTATTGATAAGAAGGCACCGGCAATCCAGGCATATAAAAAGTAAGGGCCATTCATCATGCCAATTACCATGGGCATTGTGATGAAAGGCCCAATGCCTACCATATCGGTCATGTTGATGGCCGTGGCTTGTGAAAGACTTAGCCTTCGTTCTAAAACAGCCTCAGCCATCTAAATAAAATAAATTAGTGAAAGAAAAAGATGATGAATGAATTTAGACATAAAAATACAAAAGCATGATAAATGAATGATTAAACGTTCATTTATCATGCTTGAGCTAATACAAGGAATCAATCACATAAAATTATTCTCATCTGCACTCGGCCCATAACTGCCGGGAATAGGAATATTCAATAATCTTAAATAAACGCCCAGTTGCGCACGATGATGAATTTGCTGGCTCAAAGACATTCTTATAACTTCTATTTTAGGATCTGAACTGAATATTTTTTCGCCATGTCTCAAAGTCCAGGGCTTTTCCAGCAGCGCCTCATTTTCCGGTACTAACGTAGACAAGCCATCTGCATAGCGCTTTTCGAAATAGTCCATCAATTGCTTGTTATTATTGATATCCGGCTGTTCGTAAGCGTTGGCAAAGTCAAGCTCATCGGTTGTAAAAATCATGTGTATCCACCCGGGAAGATCAGCAATATGCGTTACAAGCCTTTTTATATCCATGCTTTTTTCATGGGGCTTGTAATCAAATTTATCATCGGGAACTATCGAAAGCATCTTACGTGTAGTAGCGCCTTCTTCAATAAATTGCTTCTTAAAAAATTCAATGAATGTCATAATATTAATTTTTATTTCTACAAAGAAACAACGCTCTATTGACAACCCTATGTCAGCAGCATTTGGCTAATTTCAATTTTTTTCAAAATATTTTCGGCGATTTCAGCGACCATATCATTTAGCTCCAAGGGCTCTATTATTGTAGCCCTATCGCCAAACAACATGAACCATCTCGAAAATCCCATTAATGATCCGCTCAAAAATGTCATTCGCATATAATCACCCACAACTTCCTCTTTCACAAATCCATTATAATATTTCTGCTCCCCAAAATATTTTATGGTGTCCATGTCTACGTCAATCACAACTTTTCGTAAGTGCTTTTTCTTTGTAACCTGGTTAATAAAACTTTGCAACGGAGGATGTTTTTGGACTATTCCCTCATCTGTCAAAACCAACTTGTTAATTTTGTCGGTTCTAAAATTTCTATAGTCGTTTCGCAACCTGCAGAACGCTATCAAATACCAATGGCTGCCCTGGTAATAAATTCCGACAGGCTCCGCCTTTCGTTGAAGGGATTCACTTTTTTCAATAGAAGTGTAATTCATCTCTATCACCTTTGAACCCGCAATAGCTCTTAATATTTTGGGAAGATGTAACTCGGAAGGTTTCTCGTAAGCAAACGCGGAATGGGGTACCACCGCGACATGTTCATTGATTTCTTCTATATGATCTTTCTCAGCAAGCCTGAGCACTGCTTTTATTTTATCCAAGGCGGAGATGTAATGGTTCGATGATTTTTCATCGCTCATTGATTGCATTAGTTTGGAAGCAGTCAACATAGCGGACACTTCATCAGGATTAAACATGACAGGTGGTAGCTTATAACCTTCCATTAACCGGTAACCAATTCCGGCTTCGCCTATCACCGGCACGCCGGCTTCTTCTAAAGCATGCACATCGCGGTAAACTGTACGCAGACTTATCGAAAACTTATCAGCAATATCCTGGGCCTTTACGAGCGGCCGGGATTGAAGCTGTATCATTATTGCGGCCAAACGATCGATGCGGTTCATGTTTTTTACAGCTGAATTATGATTGTAATTTATCCTAAATCCTTATACAAGTTTTTCGATCTTTCCCATTCTTAACATTTCCGGGTAACCAAGTTTACGTGCCAATGCATTAACCGCACGGGCTATACGTACCGCTTTTGTCTCTTCAGTTTTTGCACTGTCAATCCATTTGCTAAAATAATTTCTATGGCTGCCAGCTAAGGAATTAAAATATTCCAAAGCCGCCGGTTCATCAGCAAGGCATTGCATGAACTCACTGTTTAGTTCTACTGGTCGTTTATCTTCCTCAAGCTTTACTAAAACCATAGCGCCTTTTCTTTTGCCCAAACCTTTTCTTATCTCGGCATTGATAGGAATGATAAAATTACCTTCACCCATGGGTAACAAACTTGTTCTTTCAATTTTATGTTTATCCAGGTAACCTTTCACGCGAAAAGATTTTTTGTAGTTCTTTTTAAGACTATCAGCCATCTCTGTCGGTACGTCAATATATTGCCACCCCGACTTTTCGCCCTTCTCACCAAATTTTTTTATTACCGTTTTGTATTGTACCATATTGATTAAAAACTTTACTTCCTGTTGTTTACAAAAATATAAATGATTAAGATTATAGGTAAATCTCTTTTATTTCCGCAGATGAAATGGAAATTATTAATTCAAAATTCTAAAGTGCCAAATCATAAATAACTTTGTGGTTGTTTTAGAAATTAAATATTGAATTCAATGACCAAATTATCAGTAAATATTAATAAAATTGCGACGCTTCGAAATTCAAGGGGTGGTAATAATCCTGATGTTGTAAAGGCTGCTGTGGATATACAAAATTGCGGCGCCGATGGCATTACGGTGCACCCGAGACCTGATGAAAGGCATATTCGTTACGCAGATGTATACGAATTGAAAAAAATTATCACAACCGAATTCAATATTGAAGGCAACCCAAAAGAGCAAAAATTTGTTGAGCTCGTACTTGCTAACAAACCTGACCAGGTTACATTAGTTCCCGATGCTGAAGGGCAAATAACTTCTGACCACGGTTGGGACACAATCAAAAACAAGGACTATTTAGTTGAAACAATTTCTGTGTTTAAACAAGCAGGGATAAGGGTTTCCATCTTTGTAGATCCTGAAGTTGCCATGGTTGAAGGCGCAAAAGAAACGGGTACGGACAGAATAGAATTGTATACGGAAGGTTATGCAAAAAAATATGCAAAGGGCAACGTGGAAGAGGCAATCGCCTCCTATATCGCTGCCGCAAAAAAGGCGAACGAACTGGGACTAGGTATTAATGCCGGCCACGATCTCGATCTTCAAAACTTAAAATATTTTGCTCAAAATATTCCGGGCCTTTTAGAAGTTTCTATTGGCCATGCATTGATCGTAGACGCTTTGTATTTTGGTTTGGAAAATGCGGTGCAGTTGTATAAGAGACAGTTGATGTGATAAACAATGTACGATGTGAGATGTACGATGTGAAACACGTGGCTATTGCAGTAGCGAACCGGCGCCCTGAAGAAACGTTTCCAAAAAAACCGGAGGTTACTTCAACAACTCTTCCAGCTTACTTTCTAATACCTCGCCACGAAGATTCTTCGCAATGATCTTTCCATTCGGGTCAATCAATAAATTTTGGGGAATACTGCGAACCTGGAAAAGAGCAGCTACTTCGTTGTTCCAACCTTTTAAATCACTTACATGATTCCAGGTGAGCCCATCCATTTGTATTGCGTTTAACCAAGCTGGCTTTGCCTGGTCAAGGGAAATTCCAAGAACTGTGAAATTTTTATCATGATATTTTTTGTATGCAGCCACTACATTCGGATTTTCCATGCGGCACGGCCTGCACCAGCTTGCCCAAAAATCAAGTAAAACATATTTACCTCTCAATGAGGAAATGTTTACAGGCTTACCTGTTGTATCATTTTGAGAAAAGTCTTTAATTGTTGATCCAATAGGATTTATTTTTGACTCCTGTATTTGCTGATTGGCAAATTGACCCAAACCGCTTGCCTGCACTCCCGCGGGCAATAGTTTATACAATTCTTCGGCCTTTGTTCCATTCTGTGTCATTTGGAACATTCGAATAATCGCCAACGGAGCCACATAAGATTCGTGGTGCTTTTTTACAAAATCAGCTACTTATTTTTTCTACTTCGTTTGCTGCTTTTTCATCAATGCTTTCTCCCGCTGCTACTATTTTATCGTAGGGTTTTAATTCATTGGAATATTCTGTGTATAGATGCATGAGATGGAGAACCTTTTATCTGTAGCTGATCAATCGAGTTTTTATCGCCTGTAATAGTAATATTGCTATTATCTATAAACATAGGCACAAGCGGTGGTTGATCACCAAATATCAAACCTTTAAAACCGGGTTGATCCATTTTACCCTTTACCGTAAATTTTCCCCCTTCAATAGTTGTTTGTTTTTCTGGCTGGCTGGTTTGTTCGTTTAAAAATGAAACTGTTGTGCCATCGGCAAAACCAGTAACGTTACCGGTAATTACAAAACCTTTATCATCTCCCTTAACAGCTTTTTTTGTTGATTGTGAAAACCCTAAAACAGGAATGAGAAGGAATAGAATAAGTGCTTTTTTCATTTTAGATTAAATTGGTTGCAAACTTAATTTTTTTTCGGCTGATACAAAACTAACTAAGAATTTAATGCTGTAAAATTGAGTTAAGAAAATTTTTAGTATCTGTCTCTATATTTTGAGAATTTTCTATCGCTTTTATATACGCTGTTCCTATAATGGCCCCGGCCGCATGTTTGCAGGCAGCAGTAAAGTGTCATGGTTGTCTCTAATGCCAAAGCCAATAAGGATTTGATTTTTAAGTTGCATTTTTTCAAGCCGCTGAAAATAACTCTCTTGTACATCCATATTTTTGTCGGTTCCTGTAATAGAGGAAGATGACACGGCGTAAATAAAACCATTGCTCAAGGCATCAATTTTTCTAATTCGCTCTTCACTCGTTTCAGGAGTAATCAAAAAAATAAAATTGAGATCATTCTTCTCAAATATTCTTTTGTACTGACTTTCATATTCATAGATAGGAAGATCAGGTAAAATAATTCCATCTACACCAACCCTTTTGGCATCTTCGCAAAATTTTTCAAAACCATATTGCAGTACAGGATTCAAATAGCCCATTAAAATAAATGGAACTTCATTGCCCTCATTCCCAATCTCTAAAGGAGCGTCCTGAAATTTATTTAATTGTTCGAATAATAATTTAATTGACATTCCATTCTGCAATGCCTGCATGCTGCTTTGCTGTATTACCGGGCCATCGGCAAGTGGATCGCTGTAGGGAATTCCTATCTCAATTAAGTCGGCTCCATTTTCCTGCAAAGCCCGGAGGATTTCCTTTGTGTCATTTAGTTTCGGGAAGCCGGCAGTAAAATAAATACTTAGAATATTTTTTTTCTTCAGCTCAAATAATTTCTTGATCCTGTTCATAATTCTCAATTGATAACTAATTCCATTTTTATATTTGATCTTGTGTATTCGGAATGGTCCAGCAAAACTTCCCGGAAGCCATGTTTTTTATATAAATGAATAGCAGGCTCCAATATTGTATTTGAATATAAAATCAATTTTGTTGCGTTTAGATTTTTACAAGTTTCAATAGAATGTAAGAGCATTTTATTTCCAATATTTTTCCCCTGGAAGGATTCATCAACTGCCATTTTCGACAATTCATAAATGCCTTCCTGAATTTTTAATAAAGCAAACGTGCCAACAATTTTTCCGTCGATGGCTGCGAAAAAAATATGACCGTCTTTTTTTATTATTTCATTTTGAGGATCTGAAAGAATTTTAAGATCCATTGGCTCTACTGAAAAATATTTTTTAATCCAGGCATGATTGAGTTCTGTAAAATGAATCGCAAGATCTTCCTGGAATCCCATTATGACCAGTTCCTGCTCCATATTTAGCTGTTCATGTATTTCATGTAAGTGTCCATGTCCTTATCACCTCGTCCACTCAGATTTACTACAACTACATCATTTTCTGAAAAACTAATTTTATTCAAGGCATATAAGGCATGCGCCGATTCAAGAGCAGGAATTATGCCTTCAAGTTTTGCAAGTTCGAATGATGATTCGAGTGCTTCTTCATCCGTGGCACTCATAAAAATCGCTCTTTTGCCGATATATAAATTAGCGTGCATTGGCCCGATACCCGGATAATCGAGTCCGGCTGAAATACTGTGTGGCTCTACCACCTGTCCATCCTCTGTTTGCATAACCAGGCTTTTACTTCCATGTAAAATACCACGGGTACCCAACTGCGTTGTAGCTGCACTCATACCGCTATCAATGCCTTTCCCTGCTGCTTCTACCGCAATTAGTTTTACCGATTCATCATCTAAAAAATGATAAAAAGCTCCCGCCGCATTACTTCCTCCACCTACACATGCAATAACATAAGAAGGTAATTCATTGCCTGTTTTTTCTTTCAATTGCTTACGAATCTCCGCACTTATCACGCTCTGAAAGCGGGCAACCATATCGGGATATGGATGAGGGCCTACCACGCTCCCAATTAAATAATAAGTATCCAAAGGGTTATTGATCCAGTCACGGATAGCTTCATTGGTGGCATCTTTCAATGTTTTGCTGCCGCTTGTTGCAGGTATCACTTTTGCACCAAGCATTTTCATTCTTGCAACATTGGGCGCCTGCCGCTCAATATCTTTTTCGCCCATATACACAATACACTCAAGTCCTTTCAATGCACAAACTGTCGCTGTTGCAACGCCATGCTGGCCTGCACCTGTTTCAGCTATGATTCTTTTTTTACCAAGTTTTTCGGCTAATAATATCTGGCCAATTGTATTGTTGATCTTGTGAGCGCCGGTATGGCAAAGGTCTTCACGCTTTAGATAGATTTGCGCTTTGTATTTTTCGCTTAGCCTTTTAGCAAAATACAAAGGGGTAGGCCTGCCCACATAATCCTTCAGCAATGCATTACATTCCTGCTGAAAGCTTTCTTCACTGATGATCTTTAAATATTTATCCTTAAGATTCTCAACATTACTATATAACATTTCGGGAATGTATGCGCCACCAAAATCACCATAATATCCATTTTCATTTACCTGCCACATTGTATTATTTTTTTTATTACACCTGTAATATGTTTACAAATTCTTTTATCAATTCCATATTTTTTATGCCCGGCTCTGTTTCGAACTGGCTATTTATATCAACAGCGTGAAAGAAAGGATGTTCAAATTTTTTCAAGGATTCAGCATCTTCCAGCCGAATACCTCCACTTAAAAAAAAGCTTTTGCCTACAGTTGCATTTTCAAGCAATGACCAGTTAAACTTTTTACCTGTACCGCCATAAATACCAATAGACCCGTGGTCAAATAAATAAAAATCACAAGACTCTTCATAGGGCTTTACCATCCAGTCGACATGCGAATTTTCTTCATTAATCCGAAAGGCCTTAATAACCTTAACGTGATTACTTATATGATTGCAAAATGTTGGCGTTTCATTCCCATGAAGCTGAACAAGATCCAATTCAAACAACTCAATTTGGGTCATTATATCATTTTCACTTGCATTTACAAAAACACCCACTTTCTTAGTTTTCATTTTTAACGCAGCTACCTCTTTGCTCCTTAATTTTGACAATACGTAACGGGGAGATCCCTGGTAAAAAATAAGACCCGCATAATCAATGCCCATCCTGTTTACTTCTTCCAATTGACTTACAGTTGTAATTCCACAGACCTTAACTTTCATAGTAAATTTTTTGACCTCACCCTAACGCCTCTCCGCCGCGGCGGAGAGCAACAAAATTTTTAAAAATCATAATGCTATAAGTTCTTCAACAAATTCCTGAAATGCTTTCCCAGGATTCTTTTCTTTCATAAATTTTTCGCCCATTAAAAATCCATTGAAACCATGCGATTTTAAAAGTTTAATCGTGGCAACATCATCAATTCCACTTTCTGAAATTTTCACCTTATCACCCGGAATCATTTTTCCCAATTCAACAGAGCGGTTGATATCTACATTGAAAGTTTTCAGGTCGCGATTATTGATTCCTACCACATCAACATCATCGCAAATATGATTAAGTTCTTCATCATTATGTATTTCAAGCAATACATTTAAGCCAATATTTTTTGCAACAGCAGCCAATGATTTCACTTCCTGTGTGGTAAGACATGCGGCAATTAATAAAATTATTTCCGCACCAAAGGCTTTTGATTCTATTAACTGGTATTCATCTACAATAAAATCTTTCCTTAAAAGCGGCACCTCATTTACGGTTGCTGCTAAAAGGTCATCCAACGATCCGCCAAAAAATTCACTATCAGTAAGAACAGAAATTCCGCTTGCTCCATATTTTGCATAAGCAGTTGTTACGTCTTCAACTGTTGAGCTATTATTTATAACTCCTTTGGATGGCGACCGTCTTTTAAATTCCGCAATAATCCCTGTCCTATCATCCCTCAATAAAAACTCTGCAAAAGACAAAGTCTTGTTTTTAAAGAAAGGGCCGTTTTCCAATTCGCCAATAGTTTTAGACACTTTTTTTTCTTCCACCTCTTTTCTTTTAGCGACGATTATCGTATCAAGTATATTCATTTCTGCAAAGCCATTAATGTTTTAAAAATTTTATAAGCTTTCCCGCTTTCAAGGCTGTCAACAGCCATGCTATAACACTCTTCATAACTATTAAAATTTCCTGTAGAATGTAAAGCCATTGCCGCATTCGCAATTACGACTGCGTTTTGTGCCCAGGTCGCTTTGCCTTCGAGTATTTTCAAAAATATTTTTGCGGCTTCCTCTGTAGTATTCCCTCCATAAATATCTTCGGGGCTCACTGTTCTTTTACCAAGATATTCAGCGCTTAGAATTTTTTCACCTTCATTAGTAATTACTTTCGTATCGCCTGTGAGTGAAATCTCATCATAGCCTTCAAGGCTGTGAATAATTGTAAACTTTGTTGCTGATTGTTGCAGAAGATAAGAATATATTCTTGCCATTTCAAGATTATAAACTCCTATCACCTGCACTTCCGGTATGGCAGGGTTTACCATCGGGCCAAGCATATTAAAAAAGGTACGCACTCCAAGATTTCTTCTTATTGGCCCGACGACTTTCAGTGCCGGATGAAATAAAGGCGCATGCATAAAACAGATATTTGCCTTCTCAATTTCATTGATTAATTTTTCATTATCTGCTGAAAATTTGTAACCATGTGTTTCCATTACATTGCTGGAACCGCTTATGGAAGTTGCTCCATAGTTTCCATGTTTGGCAACTTTCACACCTGCACCTGCAACAATAAAGCAACTAAGTGTTGAGATGTTAAAAGTATTCTTTCCATCACCACCTGTTCCAACTATGTCCACAACCTGGTGCCCATTCAATTTTACAGGCACACATAACTCTATTAAGGCATCACGAAATCCGAGCAATTCAGGAATTGTAATGCTTCGCATGAGATATACCGTTGTGAATGAAGCAATCTCGGCATCAGAATAAATCCCTTTGGAAATATTTAGTAACACTTCCTTTGCCGCATTTCTATCGAGCGTTTTGTGCTCGAATAAATATTGAAGTATTTTTTTCATGTCTATTGTTCTCACCCCAACCCCTCTCCCCAAAGGGCGAGGGGCTGGATTAAAATGAAGATTTTTGTTATTAAATGTTTATCTCTTTCTTTAAAGAGATGGATTATTAAATTCTATACCAACCAATTTCGCATCATCTTTTCTCCCAATGGAGTCAAAACACTTTCTGGGTGAAACTGCACACCTTGCACATCATACGTTTTATGCCGTAATGCCATTATATATCCTTTGGCATCTTCCGCTGTGATCTCAAGTTCTTCAGGGAAGTTTTCTTTGTTTACAATCCAGGAATGATACCTCCCGACTTCAATTTCGCCAGGAAGATTATTGAATACATCATTCTTTGATGGCGTCCTTTCCTTTTTCACTTCAATATTAGTAGCCACTCCATGATATACCGTACTTAAATTCACAAGGCTTCCTCCAAAAACTTCTCCTATTGCCTGGTGGCCAAGACATACTCCCAATATAGATTTTGAAGACGCATATTCTTTAATGAGAGGTAATAACAAACCTGATTCATTTGGCAAACCGGGCCCGGGCGATAAAATTATTTTATCATAATCATTTATTCTTTCAAGCGCTATTTTATCATTACGAAAAACGTCCACTTTCCCATGAATTATTTTTTCAACCACATGAACAAGGTTATACGTGAAAGAATCATAATTATCGAAGATCAAAATTTTCATTCTTAAATTTTTTCTGCTGATTTTATCGCTGTGGTTAATGCATTTAGTTTGTTATTTACTTCCTGCAGTTCGCTTTCCGGAACGGATGCAGCCACTATCCCCGCTCCTGCCCTGTAGATAAGGTTATTGCCTTTGCTGAGAAAAGTTCTTATCATAATGGCATGATTGAGGCTCCCATTAAATCCTACAAAGCCTATACATCCTCCATAAAAACTCCTTGGGTCGTTTTCATATTCATCTATGAGTTGCATCGCTTTATATTTTGGCGCTCCGCTAAGAGTGCCAGCCGGAAAGGTTACACCCAGCAATTCAAAAGGGTTTGTATTTTTTTGAACGGTGCCTTTCACTTCACTTACCATGTGAATCACGTGTGAAAAATATTGTATCTCGCTAAAGCGTGACACGACAACATCGCTGCACATACGGCTTAGGTCGTTGCGTGCAAGGTCAACCAGCATTGTGTGTTCAGCTGTTTCTTTAGACATCTTTTGAAAGTTTCTCGGCAAGCGCTTCGTCAGTGACATCGTTACCCGTTCTTTTAAATGTACCGGCAATGGGGTGCATGATTGCTGTATTATTTTTTACGATCAACTGCGCTTCCGGGCTGCTGCCAAAAAGACGATAATCACCATAGTCAAAATAAAAAAGATAAGGGCTCGGGTTTATATTTCTTAAAGCCCTGTATACATTGAATTCATCTCCGGAAAATTTTTGCTGAAACTTGCGGCTCAGCACGATCTGGAAAACATCTCCTCTTATACAGCTCGCAATTCCTTTTTTCACGAGTTCAATATATCCTGCATCAGTGAGGGACGATGTTTCCGTTTCCCTTACTGCAAATGGATAAGCCGGCACATCTTTACTTCTAATAAGGCTTTCAACCACTTCAATTTCACTTTCGATTCCTTTCACATGATTTTCACAAATAAACAATTCATCTTTAAAATGATTGATCACTATAACGTATTGGTATAGCCGATAACGAACCAATGGAATGGCCCCCTCACCGGCCGTCAGATGGAGAAGCCTTCGAAACCTGGAATCGAATAGTTTCATAAAATTGAACCGCATCAAAGGTTGTATAACCAAATAACCCCTGGGCCATATTCACGGGCATGTCGGCAGGCTCAGCTATATTAAAATTTTGCATGAAACCCCATATTTCTTTAGCAATGCCTTCGGTTTTATTTACAGGAATCTTTTTAGGCTCTTCAGAGGGGAACTTATATTCAATCTCCTGCATGTTTCGTATCTCGATACCGGCTATGGCATTGATGCCGATAAATGTATAACTGTTCTCGCCTACATGGAAGTCAGTGCTTTCTAAAAGAATGGTATCCCTGAACCTGTCACGGAGCCTGAGATAAATTCCCACGGGCGTAAAAACATCTGCCAATAATTTTTTGTACGAGGTTGATAATTCTATTTTCTTCATAGCATAAAAAAACCCCGGCTTAGTGCCGGGGCGTTGTATTTATTTTAGTTCACAAATAACAGCAATGCGGCACAATCAGTTGATTGTATGCCACCAGCTATTGTATGTGTTGTTGATTTTCATTTACGATTGCAAAGATGTAGGGAAATTTTTTAAATGACAAATTTTTTATTGACTCCATATCTGACTTCTGGTTCGCACAGGCATAGCTGGGCCTTTTTCCAGGATAGAAAAGCCAACATGCCGGTAAGGTGTATATTAAAAGATTTTAAAACCAGGGAATGCAACTCTGGCATAGATTTTTATATCTGTTTATAAATAATTTTTTTGAAGCAATTTCTATTTTTCTTTTTATTAACACTTACTTCGGCTGCAAACGCTCAAAAGATTGAGGCGATATATGTAAACTTATATACCGACAGTCTGAAAAAGGGGACTTACAACTATATTAACATAGATGGCAAATTAGCAAACGGGCATTATATTCCCCTTGATACCAGTAATATAATTTTCACCTCCAGCGATGGAAAATTTTCAGGAAACAGTCTCTGGATTGATAATAATTTCTCTAAAGAAAAGGTTTCCATTAAAGCTGTTTTAAAATCGGATCATTCTTTAAGCAAGGAATTTACCATGTACATAAAGAAAAAACCTAACGACGAAAAATTAAAAACAATGGATGAACTGATGCAGGAAATGGATACAAAAAAATCGTCGCGAAGAAAAAAGAGTTGAGACCTGTGAAATCACAAATATGCCCTGCCGGTTTAAAGATCAGCAGGGCATTTTATTTTTAGAATGTTAAGCAAACTTTTTAGCATCAGCCAGGAATTTCGCAAGCCCGATATCAGTTAACGGGTGTTTTGTTAAACCAATAATCGAATCCAAAGGACAAGTGCAAATATTTGCTCCGGCTTCAGCACATTTAATAATATGTAACGGGCTACGAATAGAGGCAGCAAGAATTTCGGTATCATACCCTTGTATATCGAAGATGTGGGCAATCTGTTCAATAAGCTCCACACCATCCCAACCGCTATCATCAATCCGGCCAATGAATGGCGAAACATAAGCCGCTCCTGCCTTTGAAGCGAGGATAGCCTGTCCGGCGCTGAATATTAATGTACAATTCGTACGAATGCCATTATCAGTAAACCATTTGATCGCCTTGATTCCTTCCGGTATCATGGGCACTTTCACTACTATGTTTTTGTGAATGGCGGCGAGCTTCTTACCTTCTTCAATTATCGTCTTGAATTCTGTTGTCACTACTTCAGCACTCACGTCACCATCAACCATCTCGCAAATTGTTTTATAGTGGTTGTTTACAGCCTCCGAACCTTTAATACCTTCTTTTGCCATTAAAGACGGATTGGTTGTAACACCATCAAGAATACCAAGGTCATTAGCTTCTTTTATCTGTTCAAGATTTGCGGTATCAATAAAAAATTTCATGATTAATATTTTTGTTTTTTAGTATTTACTCCAAAGATATTCGATTATGATTTAATGAAAATAGTTTGCCTTGCAGAAAATAAAAAAGGGCTTCTTACTAATGAGAAGCCCTTTGTATCGATATTTTAGCTGCACTTACTGAATAACCAATGGTTGTCTTTCTTTAAAATCGCCATTGGTTATTTCGACAAAATAGTTACCGGATTGAAGACCAGAAATATTGATCAAGGCGTTAGAAGATTTACTAAACGATTGATATTTTTTAAGAGTGCCCTGGTAGTCATAGATCCTAACTTCATCAAAAGTTTTATTCAGTGAAGATTCTGTTTTTGTGTCATCAGCATATACATTTATTTGACTCGTCGCGGGGTTCGGTGAAACTTTGTAATAATACCCATCGCACGGCACATATACTCCCAGATACGTGGGAGCCGAGGTACCGCAGGCGTTTGTCTCAGTCACGGTAATGGCATAACCAACGTCACAAACATTTTTTGGAATGGGTATCTGTGCAAATGTAGAATGATAAATTGTTTGTAAAGTCCCGTCTTTATACCATCGGTAATTGGGCGCCGGCGATCCGGCTATGGCAGGCAGTGATTCAACTTGTATTTTACCAAAATGGTAATCGACAAGTATTGTATTAATTGGGCTAGGTGGAGGAACACCGGCAACCAAGTCAGCGCTCACATTTGCACTAGATGTGCTATTACCATAATTTGCTTTAGCAGTTACCGTATTTGTCGAGTAGCCCCCGGAAATATTAATCCCAACCGTTGTACTCGTAGTAGTCAACGTTTGAAGGTTATTAGCTGCAAATTTCACTCCCGCATTTCCAGTAATCGCATATGTATAATTAGAGGCGCCGCATGTAGGATTTATTGACATTGAAGCGCTCGAAGTACATGATGTAACGCTTGGTGCTGTAAAAGTTGGTGCAGAGGCTCCACGAGTTATCGTAAACGTTCTCGTTTCTGTGTAAGAGCAACTGATTAAATGTATTGTTGCAGTTAAAGTACCTGAGGAAGTAGCATTTGGTGTGAATGAAACGTTACTTCCATTATTAGTAAGGCTGGTTTGAACCCAGCCGCTCGGTGCTTGCCATGTGATGCTGTAATTGCCAAATACATTGAAGATGCCCTCGCATAACGGTCCACCAGAGCAGGAGGTTTCGGGCAAGCTATAGCTGACCGAAGCAGATGTACAGCCATAATTTGCGGGAGGGGTAGACGTGCTAATGGTTTGAGGAAAATCTAAATATTTTATTAACGGAGTGAATGTGTTCGAGGGAAATGGTGCAGAAAGTGTACCGTCGGTCTTTTGATATGTAACTATACAAGATACATTTGTCGGCCTAGTTTGAACAACCCAATCTAAACCATAATCATTTGGGTCGTTGATGTTTTTACTAATACTCCATTTACAAACCATTCAAATTTTTTTACACTTGCATAACCAGGCGGTAACGTCATTGTAACAATAAACGGCACGGTCAAACAGGGGCAACATATCCCAAAGCCGACGGGCTGCAAATACTTCCACTTGAACCAAATACGCAGACTGTTTCGATATCCGCGAAAGCAGAAATACTAATAAAAAGGGCAAGTGATGTAAACAATTTTTTCATTTTCTAAATTTTAAAAAGTGATAATTTATAATGAGTAATTTAACCCTATTTGAAAAACGCGGTTTCCTCCCTTGATTTCATCATGCCTAACACCGGCATTGTCGATATAATACAACAATTTGAATCCGTAACAATAGCAAACTCCTACACTAAAGTTTTTTTTGAGCTTGTAATTAACGGCGATATCCATGCCCAAGTCAACATTTGGAGCATAATTTTTCGATACACTAATGGGCTCTCTAACATCTGCTATTTTTAATTTAGCATTTATTAAATATCCTAATTCAGGGCCAATCAGAAGAGAAGTTTTACGGTCGATTTTATAACCGACCATAATGGGAAGATTTATATAATTAACCCTCAAAGTAATATTCGACCGGCCAATCTCATTAGGAGATCTATGCCCCTTTGAAGAATAGAGTAATTCCGATTGAAGAAAAAATTTGTTTTGCAAAGGTATGATCGATACCACACCAGCATACCATGCTATTCTATTTTTGGGAATCGCTGTTAGGTCTTTTGTGGTGGCTATATTCATCCCTGATTTAACTCCGAAAGTTATCTGGGAGTATGATAGTTGAGAATAAAATAGGAGTAATGCAAGTTGCAGTAATAATAGATAAGTGTATTTCATACAAAACTTCAGGGGATAATAATAAGTAAATGTAAAGACAATTATTTATTAAGGATAGGGTGATTTCACGGTATTTTATTGGGGTGCAATTGTCTTTTCAAAAAAAAATCGGCAAGTTACTTACATCGCACCGCTCAACCATATACCCTTGCTATCTTCCGATCCTGGGGGAGTTCTATAGGAGCTGGCCGTATAAGACTTGCCGGCTGCAAATATAATAATTAATCACACTAATTATCTCAATCACACTAATTGCACAAATTATAGCCACGAATTATTTTAATTACACGAACTGCACGAATTAATTACCTGCCTAATTAATAAGTTCAAAAACTCAACCCCGGCTTATCCGTTCTGGAATCAAAAGTTGCCACGCCTATTAATTCATCAGAACGGCCAACGAAAGATTTATAATAAACCAAAATGGTGTACAGGTTTTCAGTTTCGTAATAATTTCCATCAAACTCAACCTTCACGGAAGGATTGGTTTTATCCACTCCCACATAGGTATAATCATAATAGCCCTGCTTCATAAAGAGGTGGGTTTCATACACTCTTTTTTCCGGATTAAATATCATTTTAAGGCTGTCGGCATAATTATAATTGGTGAGTTGTCCAAAAAGATAGACATCTTTATTGGGATAGGCTACATTGTTAGGAGGTACAAAAGTAAAATAAACCGTCGCATAATCTGCCTCCCAAAACGGATTTAATCCGCGAATGGCTTCTATAGAATACATGCCATTGAAATCACGATAGTAAACATATCGCTGTCCTTCTCTTGGGTCCGTCCGGACGTACAAATATATCAGTAGAATTTTTTTTGTAGTCGGCAGTTAGCACCCGGTCGCTTTGCAAATGGAAATCCCGCAAGTCGAGCCATCGCCACTCCTTTCCACCGGGGAAAACTGCTTTATCTGGTGAATTATATTCAAGAACATTCCCCCTGATGAATGTAGGAATCATATTCTTCATGGCATTGTCCCACCTGTAATTCTGAAGTACCACAACCTTTACCTGCTGCGGATTAAAGGCATCAATCCCCTTTGCATCAACGGAAAATTGAATTCGCTGATGAGTACGAAAATATTCCGGGGCAAAAGGTTGAACGACATTCGCAATGATTGTCGGCTTTGCTTTGAACAACCATTAATCTTTTTGTAAAAGCAAGCTTCGAAGTATCCCCATCAAGATAAACTTTCAAAATATAATTTCCGGATTTTATGGGATAGCTGCCCCTATCGGGTAATACAGCCTGGTAATGGGTATAGCGTGTATAAGCTATTGAAGAATACCGGTAGTTGGTAATACGCATTTGTGTATAACCCTTGAGATAATCAAACTGGCTGAGGTTTACCGGTGTCCAGTCATTATTACAAAGCTGGTATGTGTAATAATAATATTTTACATCAGCATCCATATCATCAAAGTGAAGTTCTACCTGGTCGCCGCTGGCAAGATTAATGACGGGCATGCTTAACTGATTGCCATAAGTGTACAATTTTGCACTCCTTATATTGTTTACGTAAATACTATCGGGAGCAAGGGCATAACCAAATTGGGATAAAATAACGAAGAAGGCAATTTGAAAGAAAATACAAGAGGAGTTTCTCAATGAATTTATTTAAATGTTTTAAAAAAAATTAGTTTTACAAGATACCAAATTTAAGGGGTTTGAATGTTTCATCTTTTATTGCAAAGCGTATAGCTTTCAACAGGCAAAAAACTTTTTCACGTTTCATAATTGGGCTGGCAATTACCGCTACCATGATAAGCGTAGCTGTGATGATAGTTGCACTAAGCTTTGTTAATGGTTTCCAAAATGTAATAAGTAATAAGGTTTTCAGCTTTTGGGGCCACATAAGAGTGCAACAAACCGTAATGGCACAGGCAAACATTGCCGAAGAATCTCCCATTGAAAGAAATGACACCCTTGAACATTTTCTTCGAAGCATTCCGGATGTAAAAAGCGTGGAACGATATGCTACGAAATCTTCCATCATCAGGTATAAAGACGATATTGAAAGCGTACTGATGAAGGGCATTGACAGCAGTTTTGATTTCAGCCGTATCAATTCATTTTTAATGAAAGGTACCTGGATATCATTTGAGGATAGTGGCTATAGTAAAGACATTGACATCTCCCAATATACAGCCAACCAACTTGAAGCAAACGTGAATGACAGCGTGATTATACTTTTTATACAAAGCGACGGTAGCCAGCGTGCACGAAAACTTAGAATTGCGGGAATTTATAAAACCGGTATTGACGAGTACGATCATAATTTTTGCCTCGGTGATATTAAGCTGATTCAACGACTGAATGACTGGGCGCCGGATGAAATTGGCGGATATGAAATTTTTTTAAATGATTATACAAAAACGGATTCAGTAAATAATTTCATCTTCGACTCCGATGCTTTGCCGGGAAGATGGTATAGCAAAACAATCCAGGAAATATATCCCAATATTTTTGACTGGCTCAACCTGCAAGGACGCATCAAAAGTATTTTACTTGGAATAATGATGGTGGTGGCGGTGGTAAATCTTATTACCTGCCTTATTATCCTTGTGCTTGAGAGAACAAGAATGACGGGAATTCTGAAAGCACTCGGTGCAAAAAATTTTACGATTCAAAAAATATTTATTTACAATACTTCAATCATCGCCGTCGTGGGAATCGTAGCGGGCACGTTGCTGGGGTTAGGAATCTGCTTTCTCCAGGAAAAAACCGGTTTTATCAAACTCGACGAGGAAGCGTATTTTATGGATGCAGCTCATGCTGATGTGGTTTGGTGGCAGGTTGTAGCGGTTGATGTTGCAACGCTGGCTGTTTGCTTTTTAATGCTGATTATTCCTTCATTACTGATAAGAAAAATACAGCCTGTGAAGGCGATTGAGTTTAGGTGACCCCTATCCCCTAAAGGGGTAAACCATGACCGATTTACTATCCAATTTTTTTTATACTTCGGATGGCTATAGGCAAACGAGGAGTAGCGCCAAAACTATTTTGCTAAGATGAAGGCCTTTTAAGATGTGATAAAATAATTCCGGTTGCCACTGCGGCGTTGAGTGATTCAGCGTGGCCGTAACGTGGAATTGTAATTTGATCTTTTGCGATTGCCAATAATTGCTCACTAAGGCCTTTTGCTTCGTTGCCTATTAATAAAAAGCCTTCGTCCACATTCCTGAATTCAGAAATATCTTTACCGGCCAGCGTAGCCGCGTATGTGTGAATACCTTTATTTGACAACAATACAGATTTCAAATCAGTGTATAAAATATCAACTCTTGCGAGGCTTCCCATTGTGGACTGCACCACTTTTGGATTGTAACAATCCACACAATCTGAACTGCAAATAATATTTTCGATTGCAAACCAATCTGCAATACGAATGATCGTGCCCATGTTTCCGGGATCACTTATGTCATCAAGAATCAAACGTTATTTTACCAATTAGCAGTGGATGCTGGATTAAGTTCCCTTTTTTTAAATATTGCTAACGACCTTATTGGGGGTTTTTAATAATGATATTTTTTTTATTAAATCCTCATCGATTTCATGAATATCCGTTTGCGGAACGGTGAAAGAATTTTCATTGGCCAAAATCCAATCCTTTTCCGCACAAATCATCTTACACAAAAAAATTCCGGAAGCCAAAAGCTCTGAAACTACCTTTGGCCCTTCGGCTATAAATACGTCCTCCTCATCCCTTAATTTTTTGTGGCTTAAACTTTGAATATATTTGACCAACTTTTTGCTCAACATGTTGTGCTTATTATGAATGGAACACTTCTCCCTATAAAATTTTCCTCATTTTTTGTTTTGATAATTTTATTGGCCTTTGTCTCGGGATGTTCTTCTACAAAAAAATATTCAGGTTTCACATTTGTACGAAAATATCAAAAAAATATTCCTTTTGTTTTTAAAAACAATATCAATCTTACTGTAGATAATGTAAGCAGTGATGAGAAAGTAGTTGATTAATTCCAGGCTTAACACTCAATTTGACGATAGCGCAAAAGTGAAAATAAAAGATGTAGCCTTCATATTTCACTATATTACCAAGCCTCCTGTTTTCGACACTAACGCAATAAACCAGTCTGTTGAGAATATGCGATCTTCCATGCGGAACATAGGATATTACGACCCGCAGGTAACCTACACTGCAGATACCGTTTTTCATAAAAAGGGCAGCCAGGAAAGAGTAATTACAAACTATAATGTAGTTGCAGGAAAAAGAACTCTTATTGATACCCTGGCGTATCTTTTTACTGAACCCGAACTGGAACAGCTTGCCATTTCATCAAAAGGCTCTTCACCATTACAAAAAAACAGCCCCGTTACTAAGAGTGCTATACAAACCGAAACCAACAGGCTTGTCGCACTCTATCGCAATAATGGTTATTATAAGTTTACTGCTGATGAAATAAGGGTAACAGGCGACACATCAATAGCAGCTCTAACCTCTGTTGCCGAAGATCCTTTTGAACAACTTCGATTACTGGCAGAAGCAAATGAACAAAGAGATAAACCTACAATAAGGCTGGGATACCAGCTCAATAATTCACCCGATACTACCAAACTGAAAAAATATTACATTAATAATATTTATGTTTTACCGGATTATAAACCCGGAGACGATTACCGCGATTCTTCACTTAAAGAGCACCTTTCACGAAATTTCATCACCAGGTATCACGAAAAGCTTTTTAAGTTTTACCTGCCCAACAACAACCTACTCATAAAAAAAGGGGAAGTATACCGCCAGGATGATTATTATAAAACAATCAATAACCTTTACAAATTAGGCGTCTGGGAAAGCCCTACTGTTGATATATTGGAACAAAAAGATAGCAATCTTGTAGATCTCGTCATAAAATTAATACCCTTAAAAAGATATGCATTTGAGGGAAATGTTGAATTAAGTTATTCGGCTAATAATACGACCAGCAATATATCAGGCGCAAATTCGGGAAACCTGCTTGGCGTGGCGGGTAACTTAAGTGTTACCGACCGGAATCTTGCAAAAGAAGCTATCAGGATGACAAACTCCATTAGGGCAGGAGTGGAATTTAATACTTCCAAACGTAACAGCAGCGGCACTTTTATAAATTCCAATGAGATAACGTATAGCAATAGTCTGCTTTTCCCAAAATTCATTTTTCCTTTCAGCGTGTATAACAGGAAAAATCTGCTTGTTAAGCAGTCTTTTCTTAATACCAATCTTTCACTTGTAAACAGGATTGACTTTTTTGACCAGCAAATATTAAGCCTTGGCTACGGCTTCAACTTTACCAAAAAAGAAAATCGAATATGGAGCCTCCGGCTTTTCAATTTCGACTACCACAGGCTTTACAACAGGTCAAAGAGTTTTGACAGCACTTTAATGAAATACCCTTTCCTGCAGTATTCATTTAACACGGCCCTTGTTATGGGAGCAGGTATAAGCTATAGGAGCGCTCATGTAAATACTAAAAATCCAAAAATCATAAGCACCCTAAAAACTAATCTCGAAGAGTCCGGCTTACCATATGGATTGCTTAAGTTAAGAAATAAAAATTCCCAGAATGGCAATTTTTTCAATAAATATTTAAGGGAATTTATCAAGGCCGATATAGAATATACCTACACGATTAACCACCCGAAATCCGCGATAGCCTTTCGCGCCTTTGCAGGTGTTGGCATTCCCACTTCCCGGAGCGATACCACGCTTCCATTCTTCAAACAATATTTTGGGGGAGGCCCCAATAGCATGCGCGGTTGGCCAATAAGGGGTATAGGCGTTGGGGGCCAGGCTTTGGCACCGTTTGTAAATAATGCATTATTTAATGATCGCACCGGGGATATCCAATTGGAAGGAAATACTGAATACCGTTTTAATGTGGCCCCTCTTTTTTCCAATGCCATTCTTTTTAAAATGGCTCTATTCGCAGATGTGGGGAATATTTGGAATTTTAAGAATACCAAACCCGACGGAAGTCCTGATACAACCCAATTCAAGTTTCAAAACCTTTATAAGCAATTGGGCGTTTCTTCAGGTGTAGGTTTTCGTTTCGACTTCAGTTATTTCCTTTTAAGGTTCGACGTGGGCTTTCGATTTAAGCGCCCCGATGTACTGGAAAATAACGGCTGGCAGGTACCTGCCATTAATTTACAGCACCTCTTTGGAACGGGTGATGCTAACAGGCAGTGGCGCTATGAAAATTTTAATGCGACTATCGGTATAGATTACCCGTTCTAAAAAGGCCTCCCACTTCAAAATAACTGTGGAATTAACAATTAATAAAAAAATGTGGAAAACATTCGCAAAAAGAAAACCATTTTAAACGATTTAATAGACACATTAATTTTGAAATATGAAATTCAGTTAATAGATTTGCAACGATCAAACTATACCTGGTTAAACTACCTTTACTTCCTCTTACTCTACTAACGGAATTCGCTTAATTATCCCAAACCTTATTTAAATTTTAAAAATTTTAGGTGAAAGGATGTTATTTTCTTCTCACTATAATTCGGGCTGATTGATAAAGTGAACTGGCAAAACCCGATTTTAAATTTTTAATTAACTTTTCCCCTGATATTGAAAAGCCAATTTTAAGGTGCCGTAATTCGGCACCTTTTCTTTTGCAGAGAAGTCATCTTCCTATATTTCATTAATACAAGTAGAATTCTATGCTTAGGCCCGATATATTAGAGCAAAGTAAAAAGCATGGAACGTTTATATTCTCCTATTCCCATAGTTCATTCCAGTTTCGGCTGTTGTTTTAGCTAAGAAAATCCCCAAATTCCGCTAATACTTCTTTTTCTACCACTGATAACGGTATTATGCCATTCAATGTACTATGTATTGCATAGAACATGCTTTAAACTATATCTTTGCAATGTATTTAACACAAACCATAAAAACTTAAAACAATGAAAAAGGCAATTAATAAAACAGCGACACAGGGCTTAGAAATTTTAAATCGTATTTTGTTTTCGTTCCATGTGCTTATAATAGGCATTGCGATACCCACTTTATTCTTTTTGGGTATTTCTACCCGGGAAGATCAAAAGAGATCACCAGAAAAAGAAATTAGCGGATCTGCGGAAAGTGCCCCGGCAATTGTAAGTTCAACAATTGCATTGCCCTCTATAATTGAGATATAAAATTATTTTTCAATTAATAATAGAAAATCATGAAGAAGGTCTTTTTAATTTTTGCGCTATCATCTTCAACACTTATAGCGGCTGCGCAATGTGATAAAGGGGTAATATACTTTTCCGGCAAGGCAGAATTCCTTGATACAGCCGGAAAAGTAGAGCGCAGCGAAGAGGCCAGGGTGGTTTTGAAAGTCTCCAAAACGAGTGTGATTCTTACCCATAATGACGACGAAGATGATACTTTGAATGGCGACAACACAAATTTCACTTGTAACTGGAGTGAACCTTTTAAAAAAGGAATCACAACTTTCGCCGCGCAATTTGCAGATCGCCGCGGCGATACGAAGGACGCCACAGTAAGTATTAAAGGGAAAGATGGCAAGACGGAAATCTTAATAAACTTTAAAGAATGGGGCAAAACACTAAGACTTGAAGCCAACAGGTATGAAGAAGCTGATAGATAAGAGAGGTATTTACTTTGAGCTCTTTTTATAAAATCATTCAAGTAAGAAGCGGTAGCCTATTCCTTTAATTGTAAGGATTTCCAGGTTCGAATCAGCTTTCAAATAACCCCTTAGTTTGGTTATATAAACATCCAGGTTCCTGCTGTTAAAGAAATTATCATTACCCCATAACAGGTTAAGTATTTCCCGCCGGTCAATAAGCTTTTCTTTATTGAAGTATAGAATTTTTAATAATTCTGCTTCTTTGTAAGAAAGCTTTTTTTCATTTTCCCCTTCAATCAATAATTGCTTTGCAGTAAAGAAACTGTATTTGCCCAACTTGATTACTTCTTTATTTTCAAACGATTGTTTTTCGCTACCATTTTTTAAAGCATTTTCAATTCTTACTATCAATTCTTCCATGCTAAATGGCTTTTTTATATAATCGTTTCCGCCAAGTTTAAAGCCCTTAACGAGATCTTCAGTTTGCGATTTGGCAGTAAGAAAAAGAATGGGAACTATTGAACCGGTTGCTCTTATTTCCTCGGCTATTTTAAATCCATCTTTATTTGGAAGCATTACATCAAGCACGCAAATATCAGGATTACAGGTCTTAAAAAGCTCCATTGCCAACGCTCCATCTTCTTCCATATAAATTTGAAAATTTCGGCTCTCGAGACTTTCCTTTACAATCTTGCCGAGAAAGCTTTCATCCTCCATGTATAAAATTTTTATACTCATAATTTTAAGCTTATTCGCCTTACCCGCCTGTTATTATCATAATAGATTGTAGAGGCTTCGGCAAAAGGTATTTTAATTTTGAATGTGCTTCCCCTGTTCAATTCGCTCTCTACTTCAACGAAGCCCTGGTGGCGTTGTATGATATGATTTACATAGCTCAGCCCAAGTCCATAACCTTTTGAATTGTGTGTATCACCTGCAGGAACCCGAAAGAATTTTTCAAAAATTTTCTGTTTGTATTCGCTGGCAATTCCAATCCCATTATCCGTTACGCGAAATTCCAGGTATTGCTTTTGGTCAAGAACCTCAACGAAAATTCGCGAATTTTCGTTACTGTATTTTAAGGCGTTATCAAGCAAATTGTATATTACACTTGTCATATGCATTTTATCCGCTTCAATAATGAAGTTAGCACCTGTCGATGTAATCTCAATAGCCGTATTTTGTTTTTCAAACTGCAATTTCATTGAAGCAATAACTTCCCCGAATAGCTGTAAAATATCGAATCGTTCTTTTTTTAAATTGATTTCTTTTTTTTCAAACATCGAAATTTTTAAAACTTTATCTACCAGTAAACTCAACCGTTGCAGTTCTGAAGCGGAAATATCCAGGTATTCTTTTGTGCGTGCAGGATCATATAACGCTCCGAAATTTTGAAGCGCTTCAATAGCAACATTTACGGTTGCAATAGGAGTCTTCAGTTCGTGTGTAATATTGCTTATGAATTCATTCTTAATATCTGAGAGTCTTTGCTGCGCAACAAGATTCCGGTAAAGAAATAAAAATGAAGCGATCACCAACGCGACGAGGAGGGCTGATAACAGCATTTGCAAACTCATACTTTTAAATATCCAAAGCCGTGGGCTGTCAAATGCAGCTTTATAACCAATCAATCCAAATAATCCCATAGGCACAACCCCAGTGCAAAACACCGCGGTGCATTTGCTTGTATCATTAGATATGTTGACTTTTGAAATGGAAAACGGAATATCAATGTTAGTCTTTGATAGCTCATGCCGAAATGAGCCCGCTATAATATTTAAGGGGATTGAATCAAAAAGCTGGCTGCTGTCTTTTATCGACCCTGTAAAGATCGGGCCGCTTCCCTGCCTGATAAAAATATTATTACGCACAAAAGAATCCTTAACAAGAAGACCGTGCCCAATAGCCGTATCAACATTATGATCAATTTTAATCACTATACTTTTTTTCTCACCCGGCCCCTGCGCTGTGTCATTAATTCGCTTTTTAAGAACATTAAGCATATCAACCGTGAAAAGATTATCGCCAGGCAGTCCCCGGAAAAGTGAATCTTTTGCAAATCTGTCAACCTGCAATTTGTACATTATTTCACGAAAGACAACGTCTGTATTTTTTTCAATACTACTGTATTTATCCTTGTAAAGAGTCGTAAGCCAATAAACCTGGAAGCAAATAATTACAAGCGTACTCAATAACATTAATGCCCTTGCTGTGCGAAGCTTTTTCATGCTATGCCAAATTTACCAGTTTAAAATAATGCTTTATTTCTTCATTAACCTTAATTAACATTAATGAAATGATGCTTAACCTTTTTAGGAAATAGTAAAAGATATTTTTGAAAAAAAAGTTATGAAAAAAATAGTCTTTGGAATGATTGCAATAACCTTCTTCAATTCAGCAAGCGCACAAATAAAAGAAGGGAAAATCATTTATGAACAAAAAATTGATATGCACCGAAGGCTGCAGGATGCACAGATGAAAGCAATGATTCCGCAATTCAGGACTTCAAAATATGAATTGAATTTTGCGGATAATCAATCCATTTATAAAATCCAGGAAGAAGAACCGGATATAACAGAAAATACAGGCCATGGAAATGTAGTAATGCGTTTTGGCGGAGCTAATGCTGAATACTATAAAAATTTCTCCACCCAAAAGCAGGTAGAAAAAAGAGAGCTTGCCGATAAGGATTATGTTATCGAAGATTCTCTCCGCCACCTCACATGGAAGCTGGAAGATGAATCAAAAAGCATATTAGGATACAACTGTAAAAAAGCCACTGGCAAAACAGAAAGAGGCAGCGATGTTGAAGCCTGGTACACCGAAGAAATACCGGTTTCTTCAGGCCCTGAAAGTTATGGTGGATTGCCTGGTATGATTTTACAAGTTGATATTAATAGAGAAGAATTTCTTATTACTGCGATCAATTTAGAAAAGAGTGCAGATAAAAAAGAATTAAAAATTCCTTCAAAAGGCAAAAAGGTTAGTCCGGCAGATTTTGCAGCGCTACAGAAGGAGATTTTTGGCAATCAGTCGGGGCCTATTATAAAGATTAATAGAAATTAATGTGGCGATAAACCAATATCTCTACCATAACGGGTTTGAAATACAATTGATATTAATTATTGAGAAGCTCTTGGGCTTCTTTTTTTATGAGGAATATTAACAATAAGAACTCCTGCAAAAAAATTTGAAATTTACGGAAACAGTCAAAAGTGAATAGGGCATCTTTTTAGGAGTAAGCCTTTCCTCGTCAACAATTGCCACGACCTTCAGGTCAATGTCATTTAGTTAAGAATCATATTGCTCTTTTATAATTTGTGAATGTTTGGTATTTGCCATTTAAACGTCTCGTTTTGGTACTTCGCCGGTATTTTCTTCCCGGTCGCACTGGTTCTATATTTCGTTCAAATGCTTTCTGCAATTGTATTAATATTTTAACGGGTTGTTCTGCTAAGAACAGTTGCACGATGGTATGCTTTAGTGATGCCCAGCTTACATTGCGGTTAACCCGGTATCTGTGTTTACGCCTGAGATTAATACCCTGCAGATAATCTTCACATTGCTTTTCTATTAAGCTTTGCAAATTGGCAACAAACAAACTTGCTGTATAATCCTGTTGTATGCAAATTACTCTGTGCCCGCTAAACTGCTCTATCTGCAGTTGATTCTTCTGTTGGTTATACATTGTTTCAATACCCCATCGTAATCCATATAAATATTTCAGGTCTCCTATGCTGTATAGTTTTTCATTATAGAGATTGGTTAGCAGTATTTCCTGTTCACCATTAGGTAAATTAATTTGGACCATTCTTACCTTGATGGCCGTGCCTGCTGTTACAATATAACCGTTCTGCTTAAGCATTACAATAGACTTGTAACAAGGTTTTAATTCAACAATCCTGCTTCGTTTACCGCTGCGTGTAAATTCAATTACTTCTTTATTAAAAGTGGTTTTGCAGCGCATAATAAAATGACGGGGTGTTTCTTCATGCATCATTAAATACATCAATCCATAACCTGCAAATCCGCGGTCAAAAAGCGTTAGGCTGTCACTAACTAATTGCGGTACCTGGCTTGCTATTATTGCTGGTTCTGATTTTTTAATCGGATACATCTCGCCCCACAAGGTTATATCATTTAATATATCATACACCTGTACTACTCTTGCCATTGGAACTGACACATGCTGATTATTACGGGTGCCAAAATGATTTATTATTTCTGCTTTATTTAATAAATAAACAGTAGAACCATCTACAGCCTGCAGCCGGAAATCACGCCACCGTTTTACCCGGTGTGCATAATAATGATAAAAATTATCTACCAGCCATTTGTTCCATACTTTAAAAAACAGCGGCTTTAATTTGCTTCGTTGTAAACTGAATGCTCCTTTGGTGCAGCCTTGCAGACCATTTCCCAAACTATCAAAGAACTCCTGCAGCTCTATGCTTAAGCTGCGCTTAGGCATGTTTATAATAATACCTGCAATGCGCTGCAACGGTAATTTCCTGTCACGGCTAAAGTCGTTTTCGCTTTCCGATACTAACTTTCTAAGCTCCGGATCTGACGATATGGACGCTAAGAAAAATTTTAATTCTTCTATTATTTTTATATTTGCTTCTACCATTGAGTTTTGTATTTAGTCATTACAAAGAACCGGTTTTTCGGCTCGTAACTCAATGGTTTTTCTTTTCTTATCCACTAACTAAATGACATTGACCTAAAGGTCGTGGCAACTAAACACAACCCGATAAAACAACTTAAGTAAACCAAATAAAATACACTGCCTTGATTATATTAGATACAAACAGCCGTGTAGAAACACAGCCGTAAAAATTAAAATATCCGAATGAGAAAATCAAAAAGTACGTATCACAGCCTTGGGTCCGCCACTACTGGCCTTCGAAAGACTGTATGTAAAACTTACCATATAATAACGCTTCAGCGTTTTATAAGTTACATCCTCGATATAATTTTGATTGGCATTTCTGCTCACGCCTATGTTCTCATTTAAAATGTCATTCACACTGAATTTTAATTCGCCCTTTTTGTTCTTAAATACCAGTTTGGTAATATCTGCATTCCATCTTGTTGCGTATGTATTGAAACCAGCCGGCCTTCCTGTATTGGCGATATAAGTAACGTCAGAATTCAGACCAATGCCCAAAGGCAATGAACTATTAACTTCAAAGGAATATTGTTGTTGCCAGTAGTCGTCGTTAAGAGATGACTGCAGTGAATATTTTGTTGTATTGTAACTAACCCTCGCTTCAGCGGATATATCCAGCTTTTCTTTGTAGCTATAATTTAGTGATAATCGTGGTGAATAAGACACATTGTGAATGTTGTTCTTTGCTCCATTAACCAGGTTTACATTATTGTTTAAAAAAACATTCCCTCCCAGTGTCAATCGCGTGTTGGTCTTCTTTATTTTAAATCCCCAATCAACAATTCCAAAAACATTATAAACTCCATTGGCATTCACAGGATGTGTCGTGCGTATGCCCTGGGCATCGATATCATCAGCATTTACAATTGCATTTTTTGAAGCACTTGCATTTAGTAACACCATAAGGTTTTTTTGTAAAAAAGGGCTGGCAGAAAAAAACTGTATTGATGCATTGTGTATATATTCCTGCTTGAGCAAAGGATTTCCTTTACGAATATTTAGCGGATCAGTAATGTCAGTAACGGGTTGCAATTGAGTAGAAGTCGGCTGCTGTGTACTGGTATTATAATCTATTTTAAAAGTTTTAGTTCTCGCCAGGAAGTAAGTAAAATTTGCAGATGGCAGCAGGCTAACTAATGTGTGAGAAACTATGAAACTGCTATCCTTTAGCTTGCTTGTAAGCTTCGCATTTTGAAGATTAGCGCCAAAATTCAAACTGTATTTTTTAGTAATGTGCTTCAGCGCTGAACCAAATCCGGTGTACTCGTATTCATTGTTGAAGGCGTTGCTTTGAACAGGATTAAGCTTATCAAATTTTTCATTACTTAAATTAAAATCGAAAGTGCGCTTATTAAGATATCCTTTATTAAAATTGTATGAGCCATTCAATTCAATCAAAGTTTTTTTAGATAGTGGTTCGGTATAAATAACATTGGCGCCATAGTTTTGCGTGACACTCTGCAAGGAGTTTACCTGGTTTATTGTATCTACGTTATTTGATGAGCTCCCGTTAAAAAAGTTATTGATCGAATGCTGCGATCCTGAAGAATATGTATCATTATAATTAAAAGAGATGCTGGCGGAAACCGTCCTTCCTTTTTTTGCAAAACGATGTTTGAATAATAAGTTGTTTTTAAAATCATCTCCTACTGCTTCAGATGAAGTATTTGAAAATCCTTCATTAAGTTTTGTGTTATCCGTAAGGGTAGAAAAATAATCGTTGGAAGAACTGTAATGATTCTTTTGATGAGTATAAGATGGAGTGTATTTAATTGAATTGAACGAATCAATTTTATGATCGACACTTATATTAAACCTGTTGCTCTCAGTCGATCGGTTATTTATACTGTTTTCAGAATAGCTATAAGGATTCAGCGGTGAAATAAATTCCCTATTTAAATGTTGATCGGTGCCAACTGCAATGTTGTTATAAAAATAACTTCCGTTAAAATCAGTCTTCTTTTTCCAGGTATCATTAAAATTGATACCACCGGCAAGAGTTGTGGAGATCCCTGCATTATTAGGGCCCGCGCCATCTACAGGCAAACCGAAATCAGTACCACCTCCATTATTTATTACAATCTTCATCCCTCCCCCACCGCCTTTCATCATGTTTTTAGTCTCGCCTGTAAAATTCAAAATATCCATTAAAGAGAAACCTTGCTTATTAGCATTATTGGCCATACCAATTGCAGATATTTGCTGATCGCCTTTGAAGCGATTTATATTAAATTGCTCATCATAACGCCCAGCAGTACCTGCACCTGCTTTTACTTTTCCGAAGGTTGGGTTCTTTGCATCTTTTTTTAGTTTTAAATTCAAGGCAGTTTCACTATTTCCATCCTTAAAGCCAGTAAATTCTGATTGATCAGATTGCTTTTCAAATACCTGCACTTTATCTACCGCATCGGCTGGTAAATTCCGTGTTGCAATTTTTGGATCGCCTGTAAAAAACTCTTTGCCGTTTACAAATACTTTATTTATGCGCTGCCCGTTCACCCGAATGGTTCCATCTTTATCAACCTGTATACCCGGCATTTTTTTCAAAAGATCCTCAACAACTGCATTTGGTTTTGTCGCAAATGAACCTGCATTAAATTCAAGTGTATCTCCATTTACCACAACAGGTGGTCTTTCAGCATCAACAACTATTTCATCGAGCATTGTCTTGTCCCGCATAAATATCTGGCCAAGATCAATAATTGATTCTCCTGATACTTGTAAATTCCGCCATGCAGTATGAAAGCCGGTGTAAGACGCTGACAAACGATACTTCCCTTTAGGCATATTCTTAAAAATAAAACTGCCTGTAGAGTCTGTTCGTACAAAACTAAATAAGGATGAATCTTTGGTGTTGATGAGTGAAATGGTTGCGCCATTCAAAGGATGGCTGTTCATTGTATCTTTTAGATTTCCTGTTAGAACAGTATTTGATTGAGCAGAAATTTTTATAAAATGGGCGAATAGACATTAATAAGATAAGCAGTACTCTTTTCATGGCTGATAATTTGAACAGGCAAACCTATTCAGCAGTATCAACAAAGTGGGTTAACTAACTTTTATTAAAGGTTAAATAAGGTTAATGGATTTCGTAAAATGGCGTAAGAATTTATGTTTTTGGCAATAAAGTTTCTGAGTTATTTGTCACCCCTTCGGGGTTATCGATTTTTTTTATATTGCTATAATAATTGCATCCCTTCGGGATTACCGATTTTTTTCTTTGGTGCTATAATAGTTGCATCCCTTCGGGATTTTAGGAATTAGATTTCAAAACACGCAGCAAAAACCTAAAGTGACTATATTATGGTTACCCCTCTTCTTTTATTAATCCTCTCTTCATTATCTCTCTTAAATATTTACGAATGGAATTCGTACACAGCTCCAAGCCTAAAAGGCTGATATGATTATAGAAAATAAAACAATTTTGGCGCAACCCCGAAGGGGTGACATCGCATATTTATGACATTGGCATTGGATGGATTTTGATCAGTGACGTTTTTGAAAATCAATAACCATTACACTTTCGGCTCCCATCCTTTTTCATAAGTCCTTCCCCACAATTTCATGGCTTCATTGTTATTTAAAATATGGCCATTTGATGGATCGCAATGCAAAGTGCTGCCTGTGCGTTGCGCTATATTAGCAAGGTGGCAAAGCAATACCGATTTTGCGCCTATATCGACCGGTGCTGTGAGTTTAGCTTCTCCGCGAATGGTACTTACAAAATTCTGGAAGTGATAACTATCAAGGTCACCATTCGCACTTACCGGATTATTAGGATCAGCAACCACTTCTGATTTCACTGCTTTTAGCAATTTGTTTTGTGTGTCAAAAATTTTATAATCACCGCCGCCCAGATTAACGAGGGAACCATTGGTGCCATAAATAATAAAGCCACGCCCCGATCCTTCTACAGGGTAATTATTACAACTGCGGCCTTCCCATGTTATAGTGGCTTTGTCTCCAAATTCAAAAGCAGCAACCTGTGTATCGGGAGTTTGCCAATCATCTTTAAAAGCATATCTGCCACCAGCCGATGTGACCTTAGTTGGAAAATCAACATTAAGAAACCAGCGGCAACAATCAATTTCATGTGTACCATTATTACACGCTTCGCCTGTGCCCCAGTTCCAGAACCAATGCCAGTTGTAATGTACGAGGTTATCTTTATAAGGCTTTCTTGGAGCGGGCCCTTGCCATAATTCAAAATCGAGCGTCGAAGGAACCGGGATAATTTTTCCTATTCCTATCGACTTCCTGTTATTGGTGTACCAGGCTTTGGCCATGTATGGCGTCCCTATTGCTCCATCACGCACTGATTGAACAGCCTCGATTAATGATGGGAAAGAACGGCGCTGGCTTCCCATTTGAATATGCTTTCCATATTTATGGTATGCATCAACAATCATTTCTCCTTCACGTGGATTTTGTCCGCATGGTTTTTCCACATAAACATGCTTGCCATTTTGCGAACCGAGAATAGCGGCAGGAGTATGCCAGTGATCAGGCGCTGCAATTACAAGGCCGTCAAAATCTTTTAATGTTACGAGCTTTCGAATATCCTTAATTACTGTTGGCTTTCGTTTAGCATCTTTCAATGCATCAAGGCCTTTTTTAATGGCACCATCTTCTACATCACATATGTAGGCTATTTCAACATTCTCCAGTTTCGAAAAACTTTCTGCAAGATAATTTCCGCGGCTGTTTACACCCATCACAGCTAAGACGACTTTGTTTGATGGCGCCTTTCTTCCATAAATAGGAAAATTAAGAATGGTGATCCCGGCTGTTGCAAGGGCAGTTTCTTTTATGAATTTTCTTCTTTCCATGATGTAAGTTTTGTAAGCATTGATCGTAAAGATGAGAGACTAAATAATTTATAACATCAATACTAAAATTGAAATTCAAATTTCATTCTCATAATTTATGTCATTCCATTTAACAATTGCATTCCGGTCCGCAAGCGGCGGCTTTTCCAGGTTCACCGCATAGTATTTCGTCTTCGGACGCCATGCGAACATCATCAACAATTACATCAAAAGTAAAATCGGTGGTTAAGTCTTCTCCAGTTTTTAAGCTCACGACTTTTCTATCGCCTGCTTTCAATCCATGCAATGAAGATTCAAGTGATGGCAATATTTTACCTGAGCCATGAAGATATTGCACCGGAGCAGCACCCATATTGTCTTCAAGAATTTCGCCGGCCGCATTCTTCATTATGTAGCGAAGTGAAACAACAGTTTGATTTTGTATGTGCATTTATTGATGAATAAAAATGGAAGACTTGATTTTTGATTCCGAACAACATGTGGTGGTTTCCTCAACTGCGTTAAAAGGATTTGCAGGACGAAGATCTACACCAAATGTTCCACCCTCATTTATTACCAATGGCCCAAAAGCAAATTCGTAATTCAGCCTGTCGTTTGGATAAACCCAATATTTTTCTTTCACCTGCATGTGGCAACATTTCACCGATTCTTTGCCATCGCCTTGCCTGGTAAAAAGATAATCATGCTGCGCAGACAATAACGGTATCTGCTGAAAAACAACATAGGCGGCCTTTTCATTGGAACGGATATCAATGCCTATGTGATCCAGGTAAACATGTTCTGTTCTTTTATTTTTTTCTTTGTGCGCAATTGGAATATGAGAAAAAATAAAATTGATCCCGCCATCAAATGCATATTTGATATATCCTTCGGCCTCATTTTCTACTTTGCCACCATTCATCTGCAACAAGTCGTGGGGTAATTCATCAATGTCTTCCACATGAATATGAAAGTGGACAGACGCTGCAGTAGCTAATTGTTGTTTAAAAGAAAAATCCTCAGAAGCTACCTGGGTTACATCTGCCAATTCATCTTTACTTAAAAGGTTATGATCCGCCAATAAAGAAGTTAACCGTCTTAAGTGTGTGTTGTTGATTTCCATAAAAGCGTTTTAATTATGAAATATTATAAGCAGAAGATTTGCCCGACACGAATACTTTTTCAAGTGGCAATTTTCCAAATACTATTTTTACAGATGGCTTACCTGCTTTTAAAGTTACTGTTCCGAAACCACTTTCAGTTGAAAGAAAAGAAGTAAAATCTCCTACTTTGGAATCTATGAATAAAGTTTTATCAACAGCATCATAACGTACACCTGTAAGTGCTTGCAAGTAACCATAGCTTGATAAGGCACGTGCATACCAATGGCCGCATTCATATTCGTTGAATGGATTTCTTACCTTACCGTCATAGCGATCACGGGAAGCTTTAAGAATCTCAAGCCCTTCACTCACATGTCCCATCAGCATTAAATGTGAGGCGACCTGGTGTTCAATGCCCGTCCATACTTCATCACTGTAAACAAAGGGTAAAGAAAGCTTTCCTCCCTTTGGCCATGTACATAACAACAGACCACCTTCATTGCCCAATGCAAAAGAAGGTCGTTGCGGGTTCGCATGCTCGCTTAAATTTTCTTTTAAATTATATTTATGAATAGCAAGCAAATGGCTTTTGATTTTTGCGACATCAATAGTGTCATCAAGGCCACACATTCTCCCGATCCATGCGCCCAAAACTCCATCGGATAAACAACCTTTTCCGTATTGATATTTCGGGCCTTCCTTTTCTAACAGGTCCCTTGCCTCTTTAGAATATTCACCTCCAAATGATTTCTCAGTCGCAGGATTTTTTGCGTTCAGTCCTTCAACTTTTATTTTTTGAATAAAATATTCTCCATCATACAACTCTGTTTCAATCATCTTTTTTGCGCTCGATAATAAAGCCTCATATGCCGATACATCTTCGTTCAAAAATTTTCCCATGGCGCTTATCGCACTCAATGCTCCAATGTAAAAACTGGTATGCATACCATCCGGTCCCCAGAATTCTATATCGTAAGTATTGTGATGCGGTTCCTCTATAACACCTTTGTGGCGGGGATCCCAGGTCTGTATGCAATAATCCATGCTGGTTTTCACCATTGGGTACATTTTTTTCAGCCATTCATTATTACCACTTATGCGCCACTCGCGATACACTTTCATAATGCCACCCAACTGTCCATCTGCCGCTGAATGAAAGTCATGTGTGTTAGGTTGAATAGGAAGATTAGCCCTGAAATTCTGGTGGCCTTCTTTGTTTTGATTTTCACAAAACTCTGTATGGCGCAAGCTTCTTTCCAGCGCCGGAAACAAGTGCGGAATGGCCTGCGCATAATTCCATACGTGCGTACAGGAACCATGGCAACAACCGAAGTTATCTCCGCATCCTTCAAAGTTCCAAAGCCGACCATCATACTGTCGCATCACCGTTGGTGATTTTAATATCGTGAGGTTAGCGGCAACTGCTTCAATCACTTCTGGTGGTAAGTGTGCTTGCATAAAAAGCGTCTGTAAAAAGTTTTGAATTCTTTTTTAAGCTCATCGTATTTCCCATTCCAGTAAGCAGCTACTTCTTCAACACTTGCAAACCTGCTGCTGTACCACGGCTTATAAGTTTTGCCATTAAAATCCTTATCATATTTATCAAGCAAAACATCCGAAGGCGAATTACAGCAACCCGACGCAGGATCACAATTTTCCTTCCTGGTTCCCATCTGTCCGAAAGTAAATTCAGAGTCCGGTGAATACCATGACATCATTAAGCGAATTGTCTTTTCTTTACCCGGAGCAATTGTAAAAGGAACGTATACGGAAGCGCCCGGGGCGTCATTATCAACCGGGGCAACTGATTTTACTTCCCCATTTTTTACTGCATTCCACGCCATAGTCAGCGGATCCCACCATCCGCCGCGAAACCAGCAATGATCAACTTTAGTTGCATCATCATTTGTAAAAATTGCAAAGTCTGTCTTATAAGGTTTTTCAGTGGTGCCTTCTTCTGATAAAACAAAACCGTTCTTTATTGATCTAATCGAATTCTTTCCTTTTTCAATCTTCAGGAAATTTTTTGAATTAAAAGAAAAAACCGCTTCAATCAGAACTATTTCCTGTGTTGGTAAATTTGTATTCCATTGATCCTACAGGCAAACTTGAATTATCATCATCAGTTGGAATGAAAGGGACTCCAGCCGGTAACCTCTATCTTAAATGGCAAATCCGGATCGCTTATATCAAGATAAGCGAATGGAAATTTTGCTTTGAAAGAAGCATTACGAAAACGCGGTAAGCCTGTAGTAGCACCTGTTGCGCCATTACCTGCATCAAGTTGTCCAAATTTTTTCCAATCGGGCACGGGACCTTCGAGAAGTTTTGCTCCATTCTTTAAACCTTTCACAGAAATCGCGGCGAACATTGCCGGCGTATTAAAAATTTCGGGCTTGTTGCGAACGGAAATGTGTGAGATAGATCCTGTGCCTTCCATACAAAACATGCCTGCTCCCATTCCACCGATGGGAAAAGCTATTCGATTCAGGTGTTCATTTTTATAGGCTGTATTATAAGGCCTGCCTTTTTCCAGGGAGGATAATTTTTTATTTTCTTCACCGGGCTTTTGATGTATGCTATTTGCAAATCCGGTAACAGGAAGAATAGTTGCGCTAAGTCCGCTGATGCCAACATTCCTGATAAAGGCACGACGGCCTGAATTTTTTCTCATATAAAAGCAATTTTAAATAAATATTGATTCCCTTTTAGGTTCCGGATATGTCTTTGTTGTAATGGTTCTTAACTTCATAAAACTAACAAGCATTAACAAACCGATTGCAATATGACTAAAGTAGAACTAATTTCTCTTTGTACAATGCTGTCTTTTTCGTTCATGGGAAAGTCCAATACGTTCTTGACAAGACAGAAATCACCAGCACAAATGATTCCATTATCTTTTAGAATTTCTGTTATTTTGATCGATCAAATATTTAATTAAGATGTCATGGCTTTATGGATTGAGCCGAATTTACCGAACAACTCTTTATTTTCTAAATCTCCACCACAACCGAATTCTCTCCAACTCCAAGTTCAGCCAATTGCCCTTGTATATTATCCATCATCGCTGGTGGCCCGCATACATAAAAGTGTTTATTAAAATCGGTAATATTTTTTTTCAAAAAATCTTTTGTGATCCATCCGTGCGCATAACCGGGAACCTCTTCATCGGATAAAATATTGATAAATGACTTGCCTAATATTTTTTCAAATTCTTCCCTGTGAATAATATCAGCCTTTGTTTTATTGGCAAAAATCAAAATGTTATTGTTGATCTCATTTCTTGAATGCAGGTCTCTTAATATAGACAGGAACGGCGTCACTCCTGCACCGCCTGCAATGAACACTCCTTCTCCTTTATAAGAAATAGCGCCCCACACATCGTGTAAGATCAATTCATCGCCGGGCTGTAAGCTCAGGAGCTGATTGGTAACTCCTTTGTGTGAAGGATAGGTTTTTGTAGTGAATTCGAGATGGTCATCACCCGGCAAGCTGGTGAATGTAAAAGGCCTTCTTTCTTCTTTCCATTCATTTTTATTGATAGCTACTTCTGTCGCCTGGCCGGGAGTAAATTCATAGCCGGCAGGGCGTTCAACAACAATTCTTAAAACATCGTGGGTAACTTTTTCTATTGATTTTATTTTTACAATATGTGATTCCATTTTTTATCTGTTTTTGATTAAAAATAATTTCTTCTGCAGAGAGAGTAGCAGTTTCAATTTAATTATTTTAAATCATATACCGATGGATCGGATCCCGGCTTATTAGTTGCAGAATAGTTTTTTACCTTATCAATGTCGTAGATCCCTTTTGAAAAACTTTCTTGCCGGTATCGTGATTGGTATAGCTAAGTAACCACACAAAAATTCCAGTATCCTGCGGCTCGCCTTTTATTCTTCCATCCCATTTAACGGTCCAGTCGGTAGAGTGAAAAACCAATTGACCCACGCGGTTGTAAACTTTAAAATCAAGATTATCCGCTTTATAAGCATTCACCGGATAGAGGTAATCATTCAGGCCATCACCATTAGGAGTAAATGCAGTCGGCACTGCGATGTAGCACGACTTCAAAACCTTCATACTATTAACAGCAGTATCAAAACATCCAATATCATTTTTTACGATTAATTGAATGTTGTAAATCTTTTCTGCAGACAGGATCGGGTAATGTTCCGGCATAGGAGTCTGCGCATTACTGGTATTTCCATCGTCAAGATTCCAGTTGTAAGAAACGATGTTGCCGATGCTCTTATTCATGAAAACCGCGGCATCTTCAGGGCATAATAAATTGGTTACTTCAAAGTCCGCTTTTACTTCATTGCCCAGTGAAAATGTTTGCGTGGATGTATCGGAGCAAAAACCATTCGAGACAGACCAACACAATTTTTTTCGGGCCAAATGTTTTAAAAATAGCCACAGGGTTTTGTTGTGTACTGGTTCCTGCGTAATCAAGATTCCATAGCCAGGAATTAACGCCATTGTTTCCGTTATGAAAAAATGCAACTGTATCAGCGGTGCACCCTTGCAGTATGTCATAACTAAATGAAGCCGATACGGTGTCTTTCAAAACAAAATTTAAAAACGAGCCCGCGGGAGTTTCCTGGCTGCATTCATCAATGAGCGTGTTTCCATCGCTGCCGCTTACCAATTTGATTTGGTAATTACCGCCATTCACGATGGGGCCTGATAAGTTTACACTGATCACATTGCTTAAGCCATTAGAACAATTTCCTGCGGCGCTACTAACGATAACGGGTGACGGGCCTGTCACTACAAAATCGCTTCCATCAACTGCGATTGATGAGCACTGAATATTTTTCTTAAAAATCAATTGCAAAGATTGTGGTGCGCAGGCGGGTTTTGTAAGACTATCCATTGGAGTCGGCTGTATAGGAAAAACCTTGAAATCAATAGAGTTGTCAACCGGTATTTCCCGATCGCAATTATCAAGTAATGTATTTCCATCTGTTCCATTCTTAATTGTAAGTGTATAATCCCCGGGCAACAGAGGTTTATTAAGAACAAGAACAATTGAATCCATATCGAAACCTGCAGTGCAGCTATTGCCCGCAGCCGAAACGATTGTTGCACTGGATGGTGTAATTGCAAAATCACTTCCATCCTTAGCAAGGCTGCTGCATTTCATTTTTTTACTAAGCTTAACGGTAACGTGGCCACCATCGCAGGATGCATTTACATAATCAAGGTCCGGAGGAACGGGGTCAATAATACTTGCAGTACCTCCTCCAAAGGCAAGCTTATAACCGTTTTGTGAAGGTGTAAATGTCGTGAAATGACTGATCAATAAAATGTAAGTGTGTCCCAACTTTAAAGTTGGCATACTGCTGAAAGTCGGATAAGCAAACCCTTCGCAATTTACCAACTTCGTGCCGGCTGAAGATGTGCCCGTAAGCCCCGGATTACCTGACCAGTTGCATGCAACAAATAAGGAAGCGTCTGAATAAACATCATTTGGGTCGTGACCTGTTATATCAAATAATTGCCAGTCATAATCATCATTAAGATCGTTGGGAGTAATAACAAATCCCAGAGTGCCGGGAGTAAAACAGGTAAACTTATACCAAAACGGGTTTAGGTCTGCAAAACCTGTATTACCACATGGTCCCGGAACGCTTGTGCCACCGCAATAAGGCACAATGCTTTGGCTAAACGTATCGGTTCCACAAACGGGAAACGCTGTAGATGGATTTTGGCCAAGAGTTGTGCAGGTAGTCTGCGCATTTACTGCGAGGTAGCTAAATAAAATGAAAAGTAAAGCCGGGATACGTTTTGGTAACATAGTTTTCATGACCAGTAAAAGTATTCTTTCGTTGCAAATAAGTGCAAATTAGTTGCTTTAACGCGTTACCTGCTGAAATTTAATTCGACTTTTGGCCAGTGGCGATATGAGCCAAACTCACTTAAAATAAACTGCCCTTTTTTTTAAACAAAATCATCGCTGTAGCGGTAGGCTTCAATCAATTTTTGTTCTCCCGGTTTGCCCTCTATGGACTTTCCATGTTCCATCCCTAAAATGCCTTTATAACCTTTCTCATAAAGATGTTTAAAAATATTTTTGTAATTCATTTCCCCTGTAGTAGGTTCATTGCGGCCAGGGTTATCTCCTATTTGTAAATAACCGATTGCTTCCCACGAAGCGTCTATATTGTTAATGATGTTGCCTTCGTTCCGCTGCATATGATACATGTCGAACAAGAATTTACACGATGGGCTATTTACCGCTTTACAAATAGTATACGTTTGATCAGAATGCCTGAGAAAGAGTTCAGGCGTATCGCTTAATGCTTCCAAAACCATGACGAGGCCGTGAGGTTCCAATATATCACAGGCAGGCCTAAGCGCTTCTATTACATTGGCAGTTTGATATTCCAATGAAAGTTTATGCTCATAATTTCCAGGTACCACTGTGATCCATTTGGCATTGCAGCGCTTCGCACAATCTATTGATTCCTTACAGGACTTTAAGAACTTTTCTCTCCATTCTTTGTCACCGGAAGTAAGCGATGTTTTTACAGGCCAACTATCAAAGTTCATAACAAACACACCCATCCTCATATTTAGCTTCATAAGTTTATTGCCAATTTTTTCCTGCTCCGCTACCGTCCTTCCCATAAACCCATTATCCTCTATGGCACGGAAACCATTGTCGTAAGCAAATTGAATCTGATCAACAAAATCGGCTCCGGCACTATTTTTAAACATGCCATCGTGAATGGCATAGTCAAGATGAAAGGGCTTATCAGCAGGTTTATTTTTTCCATTGTGCGGAGATGAGAAACTGGTTGTCATCAACCCTGCACCTGCCATAAATGATTGTTGAATAAAATTTCTTCTTTCCATATTTATATTATTTTTTTGGGAATTGAATGAATGACAGTCGAAAAACCAACTGTACCCTATTTGTTACAAGCTTGAGGTAAAGTTATAGGAAATAGCCTTACATAAGTTTGGCGAATGGCATTTTAAAAATTTTATTTTCACTGCGTTAATGCTTGTCTATGAAAAAAAAAATCCTATTTTTAGTTTTCGTAACGATTCTTGTAACAAATGATTAAGCCACGACTAATAATTGCCGGAGGTTTTACCCATTCATCTTTTACAGATGCGATGCCTTTGTACGAGTTTCGTTCCGAAAACACCAAAACTGTTTTTACAATAATTGTCTAAGTAACCATTTCTAATATAAAAAAACCAACTTCTACATGGACACAATTAATCGCAAACAACTATTTCTCGCCAGCCGGATTGCCCTGATCTTAACTGCAATGACTTTCGCTTTCAGGGCTTCGCTTGAAGGTGTATGGAGCAATGAATTTCACCTGACAAAGGAACAGCTTGGATGGATATTCAGCCCGGCGTTTTGGGGCTTCACCCTTGCCATGGTATTTGGTGGCTCGCTTTGCGATGTGATCGGGATGAAACGCATTTTGATTTTGGCATTCATTGGACATGTAGCCGGGATAGTTACCTATTTAGTAGCGAAGGACGCCACTATGCTTTTTATCGGAACCATTTTTATTGGAGTTGGCAACGGAATGGTAGAAGCAGCTTGTAATCCGCTTACGGTAACTTTGTATCCCCAAAACAAGACTACGATGCTTAATCGTTTTCACGTTTGGTTCCCCGGGGGGATTGTAATTGGAGGCTTGCTGTCCTACGTAATGGTTGAAAAGATGCAAATTGACTGGCGCATACTGATTGCCACGCTTTTTATTCCGGCTGCTATTTATGGTTTCCTGTTCCTGAAATTAAAATTTCCGCAAACAGAAAGAGTGACGAGTGGTGTGAGCACCAAACAAATGTTTTCCGCATGCTTAAAACCTTTATTTATCATAATGGTTGTGTGTATGTTTATGACGGGTGCAACGGAATTAGGCACTAATACCTGGATTGTGGCATTATTGCAGGGAGCAAATGTTTCCGGAATATTGATCCTTGTTTTTATTAACGGACTAATGGCTTTTGGCCGTTCGTTTGCAGGTCCTGTTGTACATCGTTTGAACCCAAATGGTATGTTGATTTTTTCTTCTTTATTCGCAGGTATTGGTCTTATTTTATTGAGCATGGTAAGCGGACCAGCCGCTTTTGCCGCCGCTTTTGTATTTGCGGTAGGAGTTTGTTTTTTCTGGCCCACCATGCTAGGCTTCGTATCAGAGTACCTTCCTGATACAGGTGCGCTCGGGCTTTCTATAATGGGTGGTGCCGGCATGTTCTCTACGTCACTTCTTGTTCCTATTATGGGGCATTGGTACGATAACTTCCGGGCTGAAGCCGTTGCCTCAGGAGCAACAGGTGCAGTTGCAGACGCCGCTGCGGGGTCAAATACTTTTCTTAAGGTGGCAATTATGCCAGCTATCCTGGTAGTGGTTTTTACTGTAATCTATTTCAGCCGTAAGAATTTTTACAAAAAACACAAAGACGACCGTGAAGCAGCAGCAAGAGGAGCTGCGGAGGCAATCGCGTAATTTATTTTTTGGGAGTTCAATTCCAAAGGCTGTTTTGTAATTTTTTATAAAAAAAAACCGGCTACGTTTAGCGTAACCGGTTTTTTGTTCAAAGCATCTATCAGTTGAACGAATTGACCTGGATAATATTTTTGTCACCCGACCCGGATTCGAACCAGGACAATTAGAATCAGAATCTAACGTACTACCATTATACGATCGGGCTATGTTGCCGCAAATATAAGATTTTAGAAAAAAAATATTATCGCTTTTTTTCACAGTCTGTTAATAATGGATTCGGAGGTGCGGGCTGGTGTTAACTTTCTAAATAGCAACAAGAAGAAAAAAATATAGGATGAATTCCTGAATAAGCATTTTATCTATTCTCCGCGGGTAGTGAAAAATAAAAAACGGAACCTTTTCCGGGCTCACTTACTACGCCGATATCACCATCGTGCCTCCGGATAATTTCCATTGATATAAAAAGGCCAATACCAAACCCCGGGAATGTTTTTTCATTTTTTCCCTCTACCCTATAGAAGCGTTCAAATATTTTTTCCTGATCTTTCTTATTTATGCCAATGCCTGAATCTTCCACGGAAACGATTACCCTGTTATCTTGCTCGTAACTCTTCACTTTTATTTCCATTGCCTCCGGGGAGTATTTTACCGCATTGGTAAGCAAATTTATTAATACCTGCCCTATTCTTTCCCTGTCGGCAAATACGGCGGATTTTGTTTGTTCCGCAATAGCAATACTGTACTCAGGGTTTATATGCCTTATCTCGTCAGTAACTTCCTCCACCAGGTCATTTATGGCGAAAGATTCTTTAACTAAAAACAGTTTGCCGGATTTAATTTTCGAAAGATCGAGAAGATCTGAAATTAAAGATGTAAGCCTTTCTACCAACTTGTCTACGCTCTTAAGCGATTTAGTAAGTATATCATCTCCGCTATTTGCGTGAGTGATTTGCAATAATTGTATATAGCCTTTTATTGAAGTAATGGGTGTCTTCAATTCGTGGCTCGCCATGCTTATAAAAAAATCTTTTTGTTGTTCCTGTTCTTTTAGTTCCTGTATATCTGTGCTACTGCCTACCCACATCTGGATACTGCCTTCTGCATCTCTGTGAGGAATGGCACGGCTCAACTGCCAGCGGTATTGTCCGTCGTGCCTGCGAAACCTGTGTTCAAATAAAAAGTCTTCGCCTGTAGTTATAGAGTGCACCCATCGCTTCAGATTTTCCTCCCTGTCATCCGGGTGTACAATTTCTAACCATCCATCTCTATATATCTGTTCAGGAGTAAGTCCTGAAAAACTAAATACCGACTCATTAAAATAGTTGAGATTGCCTTCTGTGTCGGCAGTCCACACCTGCTGGGGCATTGAGTTAGCAAGCAGCCTGAATTTTTGTTCGCTTTCAAGCAATACCTTTTCATGATATTTTGCTTCAGTAACGTCCCTGAGAGTGCCAATTATTTTTTCCGGTTCATTATTTTCACCATAAAATACTTTACCCTGTGTGTTTATCCAGCTTACTTCATTGTCGGGCTTTACCACTCTCGCTTCGTATTTATACATTCCCGTCTGCATAGCGAGGTCAAAGGCTTTTTCAACTATTTCATGAATATCATCAGGATGTATTTGCGCCCGCATTTGAGCATGGGTAAAAATATAAGTCCTATCATGTCCGAATATTTCCGGAAGGCGCGGGCTGTAAATTATGTTCCTTGTTTTAAGATCCAGTTCCCAGGTGGCAAGTTCTGTTGCTTCTGTAGCGAGCCTTAATCTCTCTTCCGCATTTTCTACGCGGTGCCTGGCTTCCACTTTTTCAGTTACATCATTTACGGTAATAAGTATTCCATTTATGGAACGATCGATACCGTACAAAGGCGCATATTCAAAATCAAGGTAAAATTTCTTAAGCCCGTCATCTCCCTCTACATAAGCCACTGATTCATTTTCCCTGTGCACTTTACCCGAAGTATAGACTTCCTTTAATAGTTGGGGATATTTCTGATTGCTTAATTCGGGAAAAACATCGAGGGCTTTTTTACCAATAACATCGCTTTCTTTCTTTCTCCATATTTTTTCCATCATATTGGTATTGGCCAATTCGATAATATGATCTTCGCCCATGAATATAGTCATAGGTATAGGAGATTGCATCACGAGATTCCTGAATTGCTTTTCGCTTTCCGCCAATTCATGTTTTGTTTTTACAGACGCCGTAATATCAGAAGCGACTACGATAATGCCGCCAATATCTCCATTATCTTCCCGAAGCGGATGATATACAAAATTGAAATAAGACAATTCTTTTTTGCCATACCGATTGATATACACCGGGAACTCTGTTCCAAAATATGGCCGGCCGGTTTTTAAAACGTCTTTTAATAACGGCTCTACCGCCTCTTTTACTTCAGGCAAAGAATCAAATAAGCGCCGGCCCACAAAATCGGCTTCCTTTCTATCAATGATGTTTAGGTAGCTTTCATTAGCCATCTCAACCATAAAATCAAGGCCCCTGAATATAGTGATTCCCAGCGGAGCCTGCTTTACAATATTGCGAAACCGTTTTTCACTTTCTTCTGTTTTTCTTTTTGCGATAGACCGCGATGTAATATCCTGAAGAGTGCCATTGAAACGATAAGCAATTTTATGGGTGTTGAATTTTGCCCGGCCTTTTGCTCTTACAATTCTTTCAACTTTGGTATGCGGATGAATAATGGAATATTCAACATCATAATAGCCGCCGGAGGAAAATTGCAGCGCTTTTTCAATCGCGTCTTTTACCCGCTCACGATCCTGCTCTGCAATTACAGTAGTAGCAAGCGATAGCTCTATTTCTTCTGCAGGCTGCAGGCCAAACCATTCTTTTAGCCGGGTGTTGCCGGTAAATTTTTTTGTTACAGGGTTAAGGTCCCACGTTCCCAGTTCCGCAGCATCTATGGCAAATTGCAATTGATTTTTATTTTCACTTATCTCTTTTAAGATGTTGACTTTGTCTGTGGTTTCACTGCAGGTAACAAACACACCCGCAGGTTTTCCTGATTCGTCATTCACAGGGCTGTAACTAAATGTCCAATACACAGCTTCGATTTTTCCATTTCTATAAATGGGTATCAATTGATCTTCACTCCAACTAGCTTCGCCGCCTGCCAGCACCTGGTCAATCAAAGGTTTTATGATATGCCATATTTCCCCCCAGGCATCCTCTCCTTTCATGCCTAATATACCAGGATGTTTACCATTTTCACCAAGGCTTGGCCGGTAGGCATCATTGTAAAAACAAATTAATTCCGGCCCCCAAAAAAGGAACATCGGAAATTTAGAATTGAGAATAATACTAAGCGTTGTTCGCAAACTTTGTGGCCATTTACCTGGCATGCCGATGGCCGTGGCCGACCAGTCTTTGGAACGCATCAGCCTACCCATTTCACCACCCCCGGAAAGGAATTGGAAATTTTCAGCTACAAATTGACTGGGACCGGAATTTTTCATACAAACACTGATGGGTAACCTTTAAAAATAATTACGCTAAATGTATATTTTTTTTTCAATAGGTATCAGATCGTCTATCTCAATTCTAAAATAATTTAAGTCCTTCGAAAATACGCTCGTTAATTGAATTCAACCGCCTTTTTGGGGATGCGGGAAAATTGAGTGCTGGCCAGCAGAACGACAAAAGCGAGCATTGTAAAAACCATCATTTGCCAGGTAGCCAATTCCCATCCACCGCGCTTCCAGCAATATAAACCCAAAGCCGTTCCACCAGAACCCCCGATAAAATAGCAGGTCATATAAACGGTATTAATGCGACTGTTTGATTTTTCATCAAGGCTGTAAATCCTTGCAACATTAGTAACCTGTACTGCCTGCACACCAATATCAAGAATAAAAACACCCGCTATGATGATACCTAATGATGTGGAGAAGAAATGCATTGCGGCAACACTTAGCAATACAAGTATTATTGCAATAAGGAGCGAACGGAATGCCTTGCCGCCATCCGCCGATCTGCCAAAAACAGGTGCAGCCAATGCACCTCCAATAGCCACAAAACCAAAGAGGCCGATCTGGTCAGGCGCATAATTAAATGGTTTTCCGCTCAGGTGAAAAGTAAGGTTCGTCCAAAACGAGCAGAACACGCCAAACATTAATGCACCTATCAAAGATGAAACCCTTAATACAGAAAAACGACTTACCTGCGAGAGCGTTGATCTCAATAATTGGAGGTAGTTGCTGTTGAACCCGCTTTTTACATCGGGTAAATATTTATACAAAAGAAAGCAAATGATTAAATTCAATGCGCAAGCAATCATATAAACCGCATGCCAGCCCAGTGAATTTGCTATAAAGCCGCTCAATACTCTTGCTGCTAATATGCCAATAAGAATGCCGCTAAATATCTTACCGATCGTGTTGCCGGTGCTTACCCTGTCGAGCGATGCAGCAAGCGGCAGAATGACTTGCGCTGCAACTGAAAACAGCCCGATAAAAACACTCGCTATCCAAAGGAAGTAAATATTTTGAATGAACGACATCATTAAAAGAAAGGCCGACAAAAGCAATAATAAAATAAGGATGAGCTTTTTACGGTTCATCTTATCACCAAGCGGCGTGATGAAAAATAACCCTAATCCGTAACCGGCCTGCGATAAAAAAGAAACAGCGCCTGCCTGCGATTCCGTAACATGAGCTGACTCCTGTATATCTTTTAAAATGGGTTGATTGTAATAAATATTAGCAACAGCAGCACCCGCAGCAATTGCCATTATCCATACTTGTTTTTTTGATAGTTGATTTTCCGGCATCAGGCAATTTACATCTGGCAATTTAATTACTGCTAAATAATTCGTCAATACATTACTGATACCGTTTGCAATGCAGTCTCCCCCAATTTTACATCCCCTAAAATTTCTACTTCCTGCACCGCTTGTTCGGGTTTAACGCAGCTAATCAATGTCATTATTCAGTGGCTTTCTTTCGACTAACCGTACGAGTTTGTTTTTTAAATTGGTGATTGTTTTCTGCTTCCTCAATTGAATGAGATTTTTGCAAGGACTGATCCTTTTGCGCCATTGTTTTTAATTTCTCATAATATTTTCTTATGGCTTTTAGTTCATCTTCTGTTAAATCTTCCACATCTACAAGCCTGTTACTTGCACGGTTATTCGCCGCTACAAGTTCATTGAGCTTCAATTGAACTGCCATCGATTCTTTATTCTGAGACTTTTGTATAAGAAATACCATCAGGAAAGTAATGATAGTGGTTCCGGTATTAATCACTAATTGCCATGTTTCAGAATAATGAAATATAGGGCCTGTCGCTGCCCATATTATAACAACGCCAAAAGCGATTAGAATGGCCGGTGTGCTGCCGGTGGCAATGGTTACCTTATTTGCGAATCGCTCAAAAAAATGGGATTTATTTTTCTTTTTCATATTGTTATGTGTTTTATATTATTAACGGTTTTAGATTTAAATCGCGTGCAATTTTAAATCCAAACGTCTTGTCATGGTTTGCTCGTGCAGAAAAAGCTTAATGGAAATTTGATTTTGATAAATATTTGACTGCTTACTCTGCCGGAATACACACATCTAATATGATTATTTGGGACAATATTTTCTGGAAAAAAATAATATCATTTTAAGCATGTAAGAGGCTTACCAGTTATTGGGAGCTACTTTGCAATAAACGATGACCCTAAAGTTATTTGCATATCAACCGTCACAACTTCAAATCGCACATCATTTCAGTCTCTTCAACTGCCGCTCCTATCTTTTTATAAAATTCAATAGCATTGGTATTCCATTTTGAAACCAGCCAGCGCAGTCTTTTGCAGTTTTCCTTTTTTGCAAAATCTATTACCGTATATAAAAGACGCGAGCCGATTTTATGCTTCCTGTATTTTTCCTGCACATATAAATCATCCAGGTACAATCCTTTGCCCGACCATGAATTATAGGTGAAATAAAAAGTAGCAAACCCAAAAATTTGCTTCGCCTCGTTTTCTGCAACAAAACATTTGAACAGGTTCCAATCGTTCTGCATTTGCTCCAAAGTAATAGTAACCTTCTCCGGTGTTTTTTGAAATACCGAAAACTCATTAATCAAAGCTAACACCGACAAAAAATCCGCAGGTGTTGCCGTTCTGATATTAAAATTCATTGCTACTTTTGTTTATAATTCATTGAAGAAAAATAGTAAAATAATAATAATTGCCGGATACCTGGCACAAACCGGACGCGTTCTAAATTATCTCTTGTTGACAAAGCACTAACGGGGATAATTATCGACGTGTACCAGTAACGAATTAACGGGTATTTTACAGACCAATAAAAAGGTTACCTTGCTATGATGGATTCTAAAGTTATTTCCTTACCAAAAAATAAAAAATATTCTCTTACACGGTTGATGATTGTTGCATTGGTGGAAGCCACTGTAAAGCAAAAACAAGGAATTCCATTTGGCCCTGCGGATATCAAAGGCGCATCTTTTGCCCCGTTAATTAAAAAAGGGCTGATAGTACATAAGGAAATAAAGACTGAAAATGACACACAATCATCATGGGAAGTTACCCCGGAAGCTGTGAAAATTTTAAAGGATATGGGAGTGGATGTATTTTCCTGAAAGAAGGAGATACTCAGCGAGAAATGTAATTATTTCAGAAGCTATTAATCTTTTTTTAATTGGGCTAAAATTCTTTAATTTTCTGCTGCTAATGCCAATAAAAATCACCACTATTACAACCGCTCATGTCTAAAGCTGTTAAGCATACCAAAACGACTATTTCTAAAAACCTCTTCCCTGTGATAGGCATAGGCGCTTCTGCAGGCGGGCTGGAAGCTTTTAAAAAATTTATAAGACCCATTTCTCAAAACTCGGGCATGGCTTACATACTGGTGCAACATCTGCACCCGGAACATAACAGTTCACTACCCGAAATTTTACAAAGAGAAACACAAGTAAAAGTGGAAGAGGTAAGCGATAATGTAATCGTAAAACCTAATAGAATTTATATAATCCCTGCAAATAAAATATTGATTGCAAATGATGGTGTGCTGAGGTTACGCCCCCGGCCAAAAGATAAAAAAAATATGCCCATCGATATTTTCTTTTCCTCCCTTGCCGAGGTTCACCAAAATCATGCGATAGGTATCATACTATCCGGCACGGGTGAAGATGGCACAGCCGGATTAAAAAAAATTAAAGATCACGGTGGTATCACAATGGCGCAGGATAGCACGTCCGCGGCGTTTGATGATATGCCGCAGAATGCAATAAGATCGGAAGTTGTTGATTTCATTCTCCCCCCCGAAGAGATGCCCAAACAATTGCTTGAACTGGAAAGCACTTTTAAAAAACTCAACGGGGATAGCGCTGCTACCAGTGATCGTGCAACCGAAGAAGAGAGTTTTCGAAATATACTCGCGTTGCTAAGGGTGCGCAACGGCGCCGATTTTACCTACTATAAACAAACAACTGTGCGAAGGCGAATTCTGCGGCGCCTTGCAATACTCAAACTAGAAAAAATTGATGATTATCATAAATATCTAAAGAGCAATAAAACAGAACAAGACATTTTATTCCATGACCTTCTTATACCTGTTACGGGCTTTTTTCGCGACCCAAAAACTTTTGAGTATTTATGCAGTAAAGTGTTTCCTGAGTTAATAAAAAATATCCCAATAGCTTTAAGAGTTCCGAACCCGCTACGCATTTGGGTAGCAGGTTGCTCTACCGGTGAAGAAGCATATTCAATAGGTATTTGTCTTTATGAATATCTCGGCAATAAAACTTCTGCTACCAAGATCCAGATATTTGCAACAGATATCTCCGAACAAGCCATAGCAAAAGCGAGAGCAGGCATATATAACAAAAGGCAACTGGAGGGGATTTCCGAAACAAGGCTTCAGCAATTTTTCGCCAAAACAGACGGGCATTACCAGATTAAAAAAAACATAAGGGATCTATGCGTATTTGCATCGCATAATTTTTTGAAAGATCCACCTTTTGCAAAAATAGACCTGGTTACCTGCCGTAATGTACTTATATATATGGAACCTTTTTTACAAAAAAAAGCGCTTATTACTTTTCACTATGCCCTTAATGAAAAAGGTTATTTGTTACTGGGTAAATCAGAAACGGCCGCTGTTGCATCTGAATTTTTTCTTGCAGCAGACTCAAGGGAAAAAATATACACCCGTAAATCGCATTCCGGGGAGATTTATGAACGTTACCTCCATGCGAAACGAAGAAGCGCTGAAAGACAAAGACTATGGAGTGCGCAGCAATGAAAGGAAAAAAGATGATTTTCAAAAAAATGCAGAAGATATTTTACTCGCAAAATATACACCGGCAGGGGTCATTGTAAATGAGCAATTTGATATTGTGCAGTTTCGCGGATCGACCGGCCCTTACCTGGAACCTTCTCCCGGGAAGGCAAGTTTGAATGTGCTGAAGATGGCACGCGAAGGGCTATCCTTTGAATTACGAAATGCACTGCATAAATCGAAATCTACGGGTAAGCCTTTTAGCAAGGGTAACATTCCACTGTATGATGGGAAAAAACTGGTAACGATAGATGTGATCCCATTACCGGAAACTATTGACCCGCATTTCCTGATACTTTTTAAAGACACAGAAGCGACGCGGGTCTCGCAACATTATAACGCTGCGGCCACACAAGATGAAACGGGCAAGCAAAACAAGCGAGCCACAGATAATGTAAAAGATGCGAGAATTAAGCAATTAGAAAAAGACCTGGCGCAGGCCCGTGAAGATATGCGGGGTATTGCCGAAGACCAGGAAGCCGCCAACGAAGAATTGCAAAGTGCCAATGAAGAATTGCTGAGTGGCAGCGAAGAATTACAGACGCTGAATGAAGAACTGGAAACCAGCAAAGAAGAATTGCAAAGCACCAATGAAGAATTAATTACCGTAAACCAGGAACTTTACGACCGCAACGAGCAATTGAACCAGGCCCGCATATATTCAGAAGGAATAGTAACCACGATTCATGAACCTATGCTGGTACTTACGGGGGACTTTGTTGTAAAGAGTGCAAACGATACTTTTTATGAAACTTTTTCCCTTACTGAGAAAGAGACACTTGGCAAGAAGCTATTTGAATTGCAAAATAATGGATGGGATATCCCTGACCTTAAAAAGAATCTTTTACAACTTCAGAAAAAGAAAGAAAAATTTCTCGAATGGGAAATCACCTACAAATTCCCTGCCGCCGGTGAGCGTACTATTTGCTTCAATGCCCAGCCGATACCGGAAGAGAATGACAGGCACCTTATTTTACTTGCCCTTGATGATATTACCCCAAGAAAGGAGGCCGAGAAAATTCAAAACCTTCAAAACCTTAAACAAATACTGGAGTCAATCCCGCAGATCACCTTTTCCGCATCGGCAGATGGCAGCTTCACTTACTTTAATAATTTTTTCCTGGACTACTCTGGCGTTTCTTTTAAAAAAGCGCTTGACAGCGGGTGGCTCTCGGTAATTAATACCAGCCAGTATGACAAGGCTTTAAAGGCCTGGAATCATTCTATCAAAACCCTCGAAAATTTCAATTTTGAATTTCAATTGAAGAGAAAGAGCGATGGTATGTACCGGTGGCATTTGTGCCGGGCCAGTGCAATAATTAATGATGAAGGAACCGTAACCTCCTGGGTGGGGACTGCAACCGATATCGATGAACAAAAATCCAAAGAAAAGGCGAAGGACGAATTCATAAGCATGGCCAGCCATGAACTGAAAACTCCTATTACGACCGCGAAGGCTTTTTTGCAAATACTGGAGCATGGTATGGACAAAAAAAATAAGGGTGAGGCGATTTATGTGAAGAAAGCAGGCGATGCCATTGATAGGCTAAACAACCTTGTTGCCGAATTGCTTGATGTAACTAAAATTCAGCACGGAAAACTTGGCTTTAATATATCGTTATTTAACATGAACGACACATTGCGCGACGCAATAGAGAGCATACAGGTGACGGATAAAAAACATAAAATAATACTCAGCGGAGAAATAAAGAAGAGGATAAAAGGAGATGAAGAAAGGATAAAGCAGGTTGTGATAAATCTGCTAACCAATGCGGTAAAATATTCCCCGGATGCAGACGAAGTTTTAGTAGATATTTCGCAGGAAGATGGTTCAGTGAAGGTTTCGATAAAAGATTTTGGAGTGGGGATAAGCAAAAAAAATCTCAATAAGATTTTTGACCGGTATTATCGCGAAGAAGGGCAGGCAGGCTATTTTCATGGATTGGGTATCGGACTTTCCATCGCGAAGGAAATTATAAGTCGCCACAATGGTAAAATATGGGTAGAGAGTGAGCCTGGCAAAGGCAGTACTTTTTATTTTACACTTCCAATTTAACTAATGGAAAATTGCATTTTAATTTATGATGATGACCGGGAAATACTGGCGGTAAGTAAGCTGATTTTGGAGCATCATAATTACCAGGTAGCAACAAGAACCGGTTGCAAACACATTATTGAGGATATAACCCTCGTAAAGCCGGCAATTATTTTTATGGATCTGAGTATCTCTCAAATGGAAGGAGAAAATGCAATAAAACTTATCAAAAATAATGAAGACAGCAGTAAGATACCGGTAATTCTTTTTTCTGCCTTTGATAACATAAAAGAAATAAGCATCAGGGCAAATGCAAATGGTTATTTAAGAAAACCCTTCGCTATTGCTGAGCTAATTGATATCATTAAACAAAATATTCCGACCGGCGCTTGCTTTCTTATTTTCTTTCTAATCAATTTTCGAAGCATTGAAAAAATAGGCTGTTGTATTTAAAGCGGGGTGAAGCAACTATCACATTTCATTGCCAGTTGCACTACGGCCAATTTTTTTATTACTCCGTCGCTTATAAAAAAAGCTGCCTCGAAATTTGAGACAGCTCCCCGCGATACATATAAAAAGATATATTCTAATAATTATGTGATTTCACAATTGCCTCGGCATCACTTAGATGTTTTTTAAGAGTCGGCAATTCTTTTGAGGCAAAAGCCTTCATGTCAGGATCTTTTGAGTTATCAGCTTCTTTTTGAAACATGTCGATATCTTCTTTGTGATCATCAACCATTTTGTTCATATAAGCTTTGTCAAAATCTTTTCCCGTCTTTTTCATAAGGTCATTCATCATATCGGCTTTATCATCGCCTGGTTTGGCAGGTATCGCGATATTTTTTGATGAAGCCAGTTGTTTTAATTCTTCATTCCCTTTAGAATGATCTTTCACCATCATACTACCAAAGTCTTTCACATTTTTGTCGCTCGCATTTTTAGAAGCATATTCTCCCAGTTGCACTTCCATCATACCACCATTGGCAGCCTTAACGGCGAAGTCAGCTACATCGTCATTTACGCCCATGCCGGATGTTGTGTCTTGTTGTGATGACATCATACTGGTTGTGTCTCGAGCATCGTTTGTGCTGTCGGCTTTTTCTACACTATCGCTTGACGATGAATCATTGCACGCCTGCATAATTCCAAAGCAGGCAAATGATAATAATAATACAGGTAACTTTTTCATGGTTTTTATTTTTGATTAGTTTCCCACGGTAAAACAAATAGCGAGCCATTCCAAAATATGGTCATAAATCGTAGAAATTGTCTCTGCATTTAATAAACGATTTGTAGAATTTCTTTCTCAATTCCCTGCAGTTGTTGCATAAAAGAGCAGATATTTGTAAGCCTGCTGTTCTCATTGTAATCACATATATCGAATGCCCATACAAATTGAGGCTTAACTTATGGCAGCTACGATAAAATGATCTGCCGATACGCAACTAAATTTTCTACAAAAGCGTTACACAGCTCCCTATCTTTGCATTATGTAAATGTGCGGGGTAAAAAAAATTAAAAGAACGCACAAGCTTTTATTCATCACTCCTTAGTATAGAAAATGCGAAATCCCCAACACTTCGCCGAAAAAATTTAGATGAAATTTCTAATCGTAAATAATCTAAACTAAATCTGATTTATTTTGTTTCTTTGAATAAACCCCCAACATTATGATACCGACACTTTATCTGTTCGCATTAAAACATTCCTGCAAAAAAACAAAAAAGTAAAATCGCCGGAAGGAAGGACATATTCTGTTTTGACGGCGGATATGCGCAGCCGGCAAATGATTGCTGGGAAGTTTCCTTTTTTGTTTTAAATCCGCTCGCTATGATTTATTTCATAGCGGCGAATAACTTGTATAGCGTTGCAAGCCTGTGATTATGTAGCACCCATCACTTTTTGGTTTTAAAGCTTAAGTAATGAAGTTGCATAGCAGACGCATTTTGATCAATGTAAAAACTGCCATTATCATCGTGGTAATTTTTTGTTGTGGTCTTATTGCCCTGCTATGGAACAAGGAATTACAACAAATGGATTCAGACAAAGAAGCTACCATTTCCAGGGCTATTCAGCGTAACTCTAACCTGGTGCTGGCGTTAGAAAACTATACCATCCGAACGATTGAAAATGCAGACATGGTGCTGCAACTTGTAAGGTGGGAATATGAAAAAAATAAAACATTCAGCGGGTACCACGATCTTTTTAAAGGATCATCTTTTGATAGAAATTTATTAAATGCGATAGACATTATTGATGACGGTGGTAAAATCATTTCTTCCAGTTATGCATATCATTCTGATACCATTTTAAATTTTGCTGACCGGGAGTATTTTACCTATCACCTGAATTATCCGGCAGATATATTATACATTAGCAAACCCGCGCAATCCAAAGCCATCGGGAAAACTGTTATTACATTTAGCAGGCGCCTAAATAGTAAAGAAGGAAACTTTGCAGGTGTTGTTGTATTACGAATACTTCCTTCAACCTTTACCTCGTTTTATGAAGGCGCCGTTCTTAATCCACATGATATAGTTTCGCTCATCGCACCGGATGGCATTACTTATGCCAGGCAGACGGGGTCAGTTTCAGGTTATGGGGAAAACATTAGCAAAAGCCCACTGTTTACCTATTTAGCACAAACTCCCGTTGGATCTTACTTTGCAAAAGATGCTGTTCACGGTATTCCTACCTATTTTAGTTACCGAAAATTAAAGCAGTATCCCATTATTGCCACAGTAGGCACATCCGAAAACGATGTACTGGAATTTTATCACCAAAGGGAACAAAGGGAAATTATTAATTCTTTCATTGTTAGCTGTCTTATCATTCTTTTTTCGTCGCTTGTTTGTATTGGTATTCTTTACAGGAGAAGAAATTTACGTGCGCTAAAAGTGAATGAAGAGAAATATCGTTTGATTTTCGAAAACAGCAGAGATGCCATTGTATTGTATGGAACCGATGGTAAGATTTTAGCCCTCAATCCTTCGGCATATAATGTATTTAAAATAGAATCCCACGAAAAAGATCCGCTGAATTTTGCAGAATTAACCTTGCATGAAAATTCAAATCCTGGAGCCATTCGAAATACCTCACGACCAGTGGAATTAAATGGCGAACACAAATTTTACTGCAGGGATGGCTCGTGGTTTTATGGCGAAGTAGCGTCTTCTTCTTATCACAATGCAAAAAACAGCGCAGTAATTGTTGCCGTGATAAGGGATACTACCGAACGAAAGAAATTAGAAGAAAATTTGTCGATAGAAAAAAAGACCCGGCAACAAATGATAACGAAGCAGGTAATTCAGGCGCAGGAAAGAGAACGGGAAGCAATAGGCCGCGAACTGCACGATAATGTGGGACAGATATTATCTACGGTAAAACTTTACCTTGATATTGTCACTAAAAATAAAGATGCAGGCAAAGAACTTTTACCAAAATCCGTCGATCTGCTAATTGGCTCCATTCATGAAATACGCAATCTTTCCCATGCACTTAGTGCACCTACCCTTGGTACGAAATCGTTGGTCGACTCCATAAATGATTTGTTACAAAATGTGAATTCATCCGCCGACATACATGTACAGTTTACTCATGATGAATATGTCGACAAAATTGAGATGGAACAAAAACTAGCCATTTACCGCGTAGTACAGGAACAATTAAATAATATTCTAAAGCATGCGCAAGCAACATCTGCCTATATTTCGCTAGAGCAAACAGAGGGGCAAATAAAACTTACCATAAAGGATAACGGCAGAGGTTTTGACTCGCAGGTAGGCCGGAACGGAATTGGGCTAAACAATATCGAAGCAAGGGCCAAAGCATTTTCCGGCTACGTCAATATAATAACAGCGCCGGAAAAGGGATGCATACTCGAGGTGTACTTCCCGATCGCGAAATAGGCAAGCCTTACCTGCATAACTATGAAGTGAGACAGATAGAAATGGCTATGAAAAACGACGTGGTTTATTTTTAAAAATAATTTCGTGTAAAAATCTTTGATTGCGACTTAAGGTATTTTGATTATACAGGTTTGCAAAAAGACGATTATTTTGCGCCTTTAAAATTTTTATCGGGTAGCTATTCTTAAAAAATAAAAGTCCAAAATATGGAGTATAATGAATTTCGTGAAGCCGGACATTACCTGATAGATTACATTGCTGACTATTTGCAAAATGTAAATAACAAACCATTATTTGCGGATAAGGCCCCTTCATTTTTGACTGAGCTTTTTGAAGAACCCATTCCAAATAATCCACAACGGCTCGATGCCATTCAAAAAATTTTAGAAGAAAAATTAATTCCCTATAGTACTCATGTAAATCATCCGGGGTATATGGGCCTTATAACGCCATCTCCAAATCCGGCCGGCATCCTGGGTGATCTATTGGCAGCAGCATTAAATCAAAACCTGGGCGCTTATTCAATCAGTCCATCCGCAACAGTTATGGAGCTTCGTGTGATACGCTGGCTAAATGATCTTATAGGATATGATGGAAAAGCGGGTGGAAATCTTACCAGTGGCGGAATGACTGCAAATTTCATCGGCTTAAAATTAGCACGGGATTTTACCACAGGCGATGTTGCACAATATGAAGGCCTTAAGGGCGGCTGGGCTGTGTATGTATCAGAAGAGCGTCATGTTTCCATTGATAAATCGGTAGATGCCATAGGTGCCGGAAGAAACAGCCTGCGTGTATTACCTACTGATGATAACTACCGGGTAAGTTTAGCCGCATTGGAAGATGTATTAAAAAAAGATAAAGCAAATGGCATAAAGCCTTTGTGTATTGTAGGACTGGCAGGCACAACGAATCTTGGCGCCGTTGATGACCTGGAAGCTTTGCATGAAATAGCAGTGCGTGAAAAATGCTGGTTTCATGCAGATGCCGCTTATGGTGGCGGCATGTTGCTTTCGCAAAAAAACAAGAACCTTTTACAAGGATTAAGCCTTGCAGATTCCGTAACGATTGACCCGCACAAATGGTTTTATGCACCGCTGGATGTAGGCGCAGTGCTTGTGAAAGATCATGCCCGTTTACGAAAGTCATTTGGTATCCGGCACGCATACCTCACCGACCAGAGTGGTCAAAAAGATGAGCGTTACCAGTTTTATGAAAATGGCTTTGAGCAATCGAAGCGTTTTCGTAGCCTGAAAGTATGGATGAGCTTTCAGCATTATGGAAAAGATACCCTGGGCCAATGGGTAGATAATAATACAGAGCAAGCCATGCATCTACACAACCTTGTTATCAACAGTAAAGATTTCGATAGTGCGACGGAACCAAGGATGTCGGCCATTTGTATAAGGTATACCGGGGATGGGCTGAATGCAGAAGATACTACGCAACTTCATCATCATGTCGCCGCACGTATTGAAAAAGAAGGAAATTTTTGGTTTGCCACGACTGTGCTAAAAGGTAAAACATGGTTTCGCATTAACCCGGTAAATATTTACACCACTATGCAAACAATGGACGATCTATTTAAAACTCTGAGCAAATATTGTAAAGAAGAAGCAGATAAAATGGCTGCAAGCACATAAACTTTCAGAAGAATCATAATTCCTGTATTCAACTTTCAAACTTCTCAGGTTGTTCATGGAATTCCTACCGTTTTTTTCATTCCTGTAAAAATTGTTTTCCATATAAGATTGAAAAAAGATTTACGTGTGTCCCGATCGAAATGAGGATTCACTTCGCGAAGGTCGCCATTACGGGGGTTATCGTTCTTCACAATAATATTTGCAAGCAGGCTCTTGAGGCCTTTCTTTTTTACACCACCGGATTCCTCATCTCGTTTTAGTACGTCAACTTTAAGGTCGCTGTATTTCATTACCATCTTTCCGCCGGCTCCATAATTATTCCCTTTAAAAGTAAAATCCAATGAATTTATCGTACCCGTATTTATCCTCATCAGTGCCATTGGCACCGCAATGTCATTAAGCAGGTGTGCATCGAACGATGGAATATTCCCTGAAGCAATAAATTTACCACTGGTGTCTTTAAGTGTAAAAGTAAAACTGCCACTCATCGGAATCGAGCCTAATGCTTTTGCATGAAAAGAAATTTTCATAGCATCATTTTTTTGGATCGCATCCGTTACATTGGTTATATTATCGATGTCTAATGAGTAGCATCTGCAAATTTTACAATACCCGTGCTATCGCTTAATTTCTCCCGTTCTCTGTACTCAACATAAACGTGGGATAAAGTCGCCCTGGAAATATTGACCGGCAAATCAATTTTCGAAAGCATTTGAGAAGGATAATTGCCCACTTTACTTTTATCCTTAAGCGGCTTTTTAAGATCACGGTAAATTTTTGCAGATGTGCTATTGATCAATAATTTCGAAGCAATTATTTTCTTCTCAAGCAAATTTCTCATATCAATCCCTTTTAATGAAATACCTTTAAAAGCCACGTCGTACCTGTCTTTTTGAAAAGGTTCCCGCTTTGCAAACTCTCTTTCTGTGTATAAAGGCTTTATTTGATACGATGCTATGTCTAATTGTTCCCTCAAAGAATTGAGTACTATATCCTGGTAGAGATAAGAATAAACTCCGTCTTTGGATTTCATACTTATACTACTGCAACCAAGTTCCACCTCTTTACTAAAATCTAAGGGGTGTTTCTGCACCTTATATATTTCATCTGCCGTTACATTATTTATTTTAATGGAAATGTTGCCAATCTTATAATCGCTTTTGGTAGCGGATACATAGTTTACCTTGGGAAAACTCAGGTGATGCATGTCAATGCTGTACACATGCCTGAAACCTGTGGTGTCCACTTTTTTTTCTTTTCCGCCTGGTGAAGATTTGAGGTTTTGCAATGGTGGTTCATAAAGTGTTATTTGCCTGCAGCCGATCTTTTCTACAACTATATTTTTATTCTTTACAAATTCATCTGCATCGAGGCCATCAAGTGTCAGTCCTTTTGCAATTAAAAGTTTACTGCTGTCTGATGTGTCGCCATCAAACCTGTTTACTAAAATATCATCGAATGCCAGAGCATTGTTCTCTCCCTGGAAAATAATATTGTTCACTCTCAATTCTGGCCGGTCATTATTATATGTTACAAATGACGCAACATTTAAATCAGCTTCTTTACAAAACAAAGTGCGGGTGGTATCAAGGTTATGCGCACTATCGATAAGTACATCTCTAAGGTGTACATTTCCATTTATGAAATCGAATTGTCTTTCTTTATTTATAAAGCCAATTCCTTTAACATTAACGTTATTAACAAAAACATGGCCTGCTTTTATTAGTGAAAGGTTGCCAAGTATCTCATCGTACACTGTCTTTGCTTCCACATTAATATTCGTTTCTTTTTTTATCGGTTTCAAAAAATATACTGTTATCTCCGGATCGACAATTACCACGGAGTCGCCTATCATTTGTTGCCCGACCAATGCCTTATCTGTTTTTACACCAGTAACATTAATAGAAGCAATTTTTATATCCAATAAGATGTAAGGTAGGTCGGCTGCATCTGTGTTCTTAACTCTGACAGTGTCGGGTACGACATGTATGTTTTTTAAATAGGCTGTGCCTAATACCTCATCAAAATGAAGAGAATCGTATGAAATCGTATAAAGGCTGTCAGTCTCCTTCGCTACTTTGCTGGCAATAGTCTCGTTGACAATCCTATATTTATTATTTTGCCAGATAAAAAATACAATACCAAGCGCAATAACAATCCCTGCGGTTATTAAAATAAACTTACGGGAGACAGATTTTAAAAAGGTCGGTAGGTGCATATCATTGTTTATAGTAAGAAAATGAGGTGTTAGCGCAACTCAAATTTAAAGTTTTAGTTTTGACAGATATCGAATTATTATGAATATAGAATTTAATAGAAATGAAGATGCCATGAAACTGGCGCTAAGTCACGTAGAACACTTGTTAAATAAAATTGAGCTTGGGGGTGGTAAAAAAGCAATACTTAAGCAAAGAGAAAGAAATAAATTAACGGCCCGGGAAAGGATTGAATACTTACGCGACACCGATATGCCTTTTATAGAAATGGGCGCTTTCGCAGGCTATGGCATGTATGCAGAACATGGAGGCTGCCCTGCAGGCGGCACTGTTGCGGGCATAGGATATGTGAGCGGGAAGCAATGTGTAATAATTGCAAACGATCAAACGGTAAAGGCGGGCGCCTGGTTTCCCATCACGGGGAAAAAGAATTTGAGAATGCAGGAGATGGCTATGGAAAATAAATTACCGGTCATTTATTTGGTCGATAGTGCCGGTGTATTTCTTCCTATGCAGGATGAAATTTTTCCGGATAAAGAACATTTCGGCCGCGTTTTTAGGAACAATGCAAGAATGAGTGCGATGGGAATTACCCAGATTGCCGCGGTGATGGGCCCGTGTGTTGCCGGTGGCGCTTACCTTCCTATCATGAGCGACGAAACTTTAATGGTCGAGGGAAATGGATCCATTTTTTTAGCAGGCCCTTACCTGGTGAAAGCCGCAATTGGAGAAATTACTGACAACGAAACATTGGGCGGCGCCACTACACATACCGAGATAAGTGGTATCGCCGATTATAAATTCGAAACCGAGGAAGAATGCCTCGATGAAATTAAAAACATCATTGGTAAAATCGGCGAATTTCCTAAGGCGGGGTTTAACAGGATTGCACCGGCACGGCCATCGAAAAATCCGGGAGAGATTTATGGAATATTTCCCGAAGGCAACACGAAGCCATACGACATGCTGGAGATTATCGAGCGAATAGTGGACGGTGCTGCGCCGCTTAATCAAAATGTTCCTGCGCAACAAAAAACAGTTGATCAAGGCTCAACACCTGCGAGTTCATTTGAACAATTTAAAGAAGGATATGGCAAAACAATTATTTGCGGCTACGCAAGAATCGACGGCTGGGCTGTTGGAATTGTAGCAAATCAGCGATTGAATATTAAAAATAAGAAAGGCGAATTGCAAATTGGTGGTGTAATATATAACGACAGTGCCGACAAAGCCGCAAGATTCATAATGAATTGCAATCAGAAAAAAATACCACTGGTATTCCTGCAGGATGTTACGGGATTTATGGTTGGCAGCCGCAGTGAGCACAGCGGCATTATAAAGGATGGCGCTAAAATGGTGAATGCTGTTGCCAATTCCGTAGTGCCTAAAATTACTATTGTGTTGGGAAATTCTTATGGTGCGGGCAATTATGCCATGTGTGGCAAAGCGTATGATCCCAGGTTTATCTATGCGTGGCCTTCTGCGAAAATTGCGGTAATGGGTGGAGAGCAGGCTGCCAAAACTTTATTGCAGATAGAAGTCGCTTCGCTCAAATCAAAAGGGGAGGAAATAACAGCGGCAAATGAGCAAAGACTTTTATCAGAAATGACAGAAAGGTATGCAAGCCAGACAACGCCTTTTTACGCCGCGGCAAGGCTATGGATAGACGCCATCATCGATCCGCTGGAAACAAGAAATATTATTTCTGAAAATATTCGCGCCGCAAATAACAATTCGGATATTGCTGACTTTAAAACGGGAGTGTTCCAGGTTTGAGTGCTGTGAGTATAATGCGGGGTGGCATTTTAGGCTGCATTCCATATTAAACTAAGTCGAAGTTTTTTACAAAAAAATACTAATTTCACTCCCTCAGGCCATTAGAAATTCCGAACCAGCAATTTATGAGAAAAAAAAAATTACCAAAATTTCTTTTAATAGTTAGTCTTGCGATATTCCTTTTTCAAAGTTGTAAAGACGACAGCTACCTCACAACAGTTCCACCCATAACAGATCAATCATTTACCGAAGAGTTCGATACCGCTTCTGCCGCATTGGCCCGCGGATGGCAATTCATAAACGCGAGTGAGCCTGCTGGCAGCAGCATATGGCAAAACGGAGGAAGCATTCCCCCTTTTTTCAACGCCTATTCCAACAATGGAAGCAATGCCGGTTTTGTTGGCGTGGATTATCTTTCCACCTCGGCCGACCAGGGAATTATTAGTAATTGGCTTGTGTCTCCGCCCGTGCTTATGCAAAATGGCGATAAAATCATTTTTTATACAAGAGCACAGCAATACCCTGATGGTACCGGTGACACTACCGATTTTGGGAACAGCCTCCAGTTAAGAATCAACACAATTGATGCCAACACAAACGTAGGAGCCGGACTTGACCCGGGGAATTTTACCAAAGGCCTGCTTTCTATAAATCCACAATTGATCTATAGCAGTGTAATAGCTCCTGATCCTGTAGCATATCCTTCTCAATGGACCCGTTTCGAAGCGACTATATCGGGAATAAACGCACCGGTAAAAGGTAGGTTTGCATTCAGGTATTTTGTTACAAATGGCGGCTCTAACGGGAACGGCACAGGTGTAGGTATTGACGCAGTTTCTTATAAAAGCACCGGGTATTGATTCAAAAGAACTGTTTTGGTTTAATAAATTTTTATAAATGAAAAACAACAGGATTTTATTTTTTATTTCTTTCGCTTTTGTTTTGTCGATGGTATTTATTGCTTCCTGTACTAAAGATCAATTGAAGACAAGCAATCCGCCCTCACCATATCCACCACCCGTAAAAAACTCATCTTTTGTTGAAGAGTTTGATACCGTTGGCAACCTTACTTCAAAAGGCTGGGCCTTTCAGAATAACAGTAACCCGGTAGGATCAACCGGCTGGAGGCAGGGAAGATATGAAGAAGCGAACCAGGTAAAATTTATCTATGTGGGGCCATATCTTGGTTTTCCTGCTTATAGCGCTCACAACACGCCTAATGATTTTGTAAGCTGCGACGTAAGCTGCCTTGGCGATGCGTCGGGCAATGGTGGCAACATAAGTGCATGGCTTATATCCCCTCCAGCTTGACATGAAGAATGGTGATTCCATTTCCTTTTACAGCCGCGCAACCAACGATGCTTTGTATTATGATGCTGCGACAGATCGTATGCAAGTATGGGCAAATTTTACAGATGGCACTGCTAATGTAGGCAAGACAGATGCAAGCACAGGAAGCTTCACCAAACTGTTATTAGATATTAATCCAAATCGCGTTTACAATTACCAGGGCGGATTCCCTGCGGTATGGACTAAATATACTATAGTGATTTCCGGCATTCCGGGCAACGGGAGCATGGCTAACGGCCGGTTTGCATTCAGGTATTACAATGTAGATGCAGGTTTACAGGGAGGTAGTGGTGTTTCAGGAACTTATTACAATCCAACGGTTGTGGGTGTTGATCAGCTTTCTTTCGTGCACCGTTAATCGTTGAGAGCGGCGTCATCAATTTCCCCGGCCCTTATACATTATTTTCAAAGTATTATGAATTTTTCTTCGGCGGTAATTCTTTGCGCTGTCCTATTTATTTTCTCATGCAACTCTCCTGCAAAGGAACCTCTCAAGCCCTTTTCAAAAGAAGATGAGGTCAAAAATAATATTGCACATTTAAAAGAAAATGCGACAACCGGAGATCTCATTGTAAGGATGACTGATGATCTTATAAGTGAGCAGATAAAATTTTTGAATGAAAAAGAAAAGATCTATTCACATGCAGGCATTGTTATTATAAAAGATGGCCAGCCCTTTGTTTGCCACATAGCTCCCAACGACCCTAAAGATGATACCATACAGATTGTACCTGTTGATTCGTTCATAAATCCCGCAAGAAATCTAAAATGTGCGCTGTACAGGTATAACATATCAAACCGCGAAAAAGATTCTTTAAATGAAATATTGTTGAAATACAAAGCCAGGGATATACGGTTTGACTGGCTTTATGATCTGCGCACAAATGATAAAATGTATTGCGCGGAATTAATTGATAAGGCTTTACGGGAAGCTACAGGTGACAGAATACATATCAAAGAGGCGAACATTCCCGAGACAATGCAGCCAACCGTTTTTGCTTTTTTTAAGAATGAGCATATCACAAAAAAAATGGTAATGGAGCGAAAAATAATTACCATTGACAATCTTTATATGCGAAAGGATTGCGAAAAAATAATGAGCTTTCCACTAAAATATTTACCCGGATCATGAGCGAAAATAAAATTACTATATATACCGATGGCGCATCAAGAGGCAACCCCGGCAAAGGCGGCTATGGAGTTGTGATGATGTACGGTAATCATAAAAAAGAATTGTCGAATGGGTACCGGCTTACCACTAACAATCGCATGGAACTTATGGCAGTGATCGCTGCGCTTGAAGCATTAAAAAAAGATGCGCTGAATATGGTTATCTACTCTGATAGTAATTATGTGGTCAAAGCCGTAATGGAAGGCTGGTTAAAAAAATGGATCAGGACCAATTTCAAAGGGAATATCAAAAACAGCGACCTGTGGTTAAGGTATGATTCACTTTCACGAAAGCATCACGTTGAGTTTAAATGGGTGAAGGGCCATGCACAAAATATCATGAATAACAGGTGCGACGAACTTGCGACGGCAGCGGCAGATGGTAATAACCTCTTGATTGATGAAGGGTACGAGGAAGACAATGAATATAAAAAATAATGTAACTCTGAATTTGAGCTACGCCTTTATATGTTGCCCGGCAAGTTTTGTTGATTGTTTTGTTAGCAAATAATAGCTTCCAAAAAGTATGGCAGAAAAAACAAAAGTTGCAGCTACGCTCCATGGATAAAATGGTAAGCCATCACTATAACAAAGTAGCAGACCATTAAAAGTTTTTGGCCTTTGCAAACCTGCAAGTGGGGAATTGCTTAACCAAACCATAAAATTTGAAACGAGAAAATAAGCAGTAGGAGCCGCTATTGAAGCTAATGCAATGCGGCCAATATTAAAATTTTTAATAAAAAATCCAAAAATCGTAAGTGAAGTAAAGAGTATATAATTGGTAATTTGCCCGTCATAAAAACCATACATATTACCTACGCCATTTCTGTATAGAACTTCGTACAAAGCGTCGGAAATAAACATGGATAAAAGAGGCAGTAGAAAAGCAAACTTCTTATCTTTTATGATGGCTCCGCCAAAGATCGCCATAGCTATTTGCGGAGCAAAGCCATAAGGCCTGCCCGGCATAATTCTATATAGGGAAGCAATTACAATTAATAAAATAAATCCCGTAACTATTTGCTTTGTAACTTTCATGATCTGTTCTTTTTGCGCAAAAATAAGTATAATATTTTTTTCATGCAGATTGCATTTTAAATGTTGAAGGATATCTTTTTAGCACGGCAGAATACTTTTTGCTATTTAATTTAAATAGAGAATTTTAGCACATTGTGGGATCCTTCGTAAATGAAAATTGAACAGCATGGCACATCATAATTCTACGGGGGCATTGGGAGAAAAAATGGCTGCAAGCTGGCTTACTTCCAAAGGCTTTGAAATCCTCCACCAAAACTGGAGACATAGTCATTGGGAAATTGATATTATCGCATCATTAAATAACGTGCTGCATTTCATTGAAATAAAAACGAGGCGAACTAAAAAGTTTGGATTCCCCGAAGAAGATGTTACCAAAAAGAAATTAATAAATCTTATAAACGCATCGGAAGAATTTATGCATCAATATCCCGGCTGGAAAAATATACAGTTTGATATTCTTTCAATCAGTTTATCAAAACATGAACCCGCGGAATATTTTTTTATTGAAGATGTTTCAATTTAAACACCTAAAATATAAAAGTAAGCTGTATAACATTTAAGAACCTCTAAGCCCCGCCATGTTCGGAAGACTAATAAGAGATAAATCTGCAAGTACCATAGCGGTAACGGCTTCCAGTACTACAGGCACTCTCAATGCGATACATAAATCGTGTCTCCCTTTCACAGAAAACGATTCAACGTTTCCCGTCTCTACATTAAGCGTCTGTTGCTCCTTAGGTGTGGAAGAAGTGGGTTTTACTGCAATCCTGAACACAAGATCATTTCCATTGGTGATTCCTCCTACAATACCGCCGGCATGATTTGTCGCAGTTTTTCCATCATCATTTAACAACGCATCATTATGTTCGCTTCCAAACATTTTTGCTGCTGCAAAACCTGCACCGAACTCAATGCCTTTCACGGCAGGAATAGAAAAAACAGCATGGCTCAATAGCGATTCCGCGGAGTCGAAAAAAGGTTCGCCCATGCCAATGGGAAGGTTGGCCACTTTACATTCTACAATACCCCCGATAGAATCTTTGTGATCAATTGCTTTTTGTAAACCTTTTTCTGCATCCTGCTCTCCGCCTATCTCCAATATGCTCGCATTAATGGCAATTGAGTTTCCGGGTTGAAAAAATTGAATTACTTTCTTCGCAACCACGCCCGCAGCAACAATAGCTACCGTAAGCCGTCCACTAAAATGTCCGCCGCCACGGTAATCTTCAAATCCCTTAAATTTTTTTGAAGCCACAAAATCGGCATGACCCGGCCTCGGCACTGCCTTTTGCTTTTCATAATCACCACTTCTTGTGTTACTGTTTTTAAATAAAATAGTAAGCGGGGCGCCGGTAGATATCTCATTAAAAACACCTGAAATAATTTCAGGGATGTCATCTTCTTTACGTGGAGTAGTGCCCTTTGCCCCCGGCTTCCTTCTTTCAATATCTTCACTGAAATCCCCCGGACTAATTCCTACTCCGGGCGGGCAACCATCAATATTTATTCCTACAAAAGGGCCGTGTGATTCTCCAAAAATTGTAACCCTGAATATCCGTCCGAATGAATTCATGCTAATAGTTTGATCAATATAAAGATTATGTATTCAAATATGTGTGAAGTGCGATACAATGTTTATTCCTCTTCCTTTAGACATCATTGTTAAAGTACAAAAAAGCATTTCATTTATCACGTCGTACATCAAACATCATACACCGTACATTTAATATCCGTATTCCTTCAAATGTATTTCATTATCGCGCCACTTAGGCCTCACTTTCACAAATAACTCAAGGAATACTTTCCTTCCAATAAACTCCTCGATATCTCTTCGTGCCATCGTCCCTAATTGCTTTATCATTTTTCCTCCCTCTCCTAGTACAATACCTTTCTGTGTTTCCCTTTGTAAAATAATATCTGCCGAAATTTTGGTGAGCGTTGTTTTTTCCTGGTATTCCTGTACAAGCACGGTAGCATGGTAAGGAATTTCCTCCTGGTACAGGTAAAATATTTTTTCCCTTATTATTTCCCCTACAAAAAATTTGGTGGGAAGATCGCTTAAATTATCGTCGTTGTAAAACGGCTCCCCTTCCGGTAGCAAAGAAATTATTTTATCAAGTAATTCATCAATACCTGCCTTTTTAAGAGCCGACACTCCAATAACACCTTTACAATAATTTTTTTGCAGAAAAAAGTCCTTAGCATCTTCAATTGCCGTCTTACCTGCAACATCAATTTTGTTGAGTACTACCAAAGCAGGAACTTTAAGACGAAGCGAAGAAAAAATTGTATCCGACTCTTCCAGCCCTGCTTTAATGTCAACAATAAGTAAGGCAACGTCCGCATCCTCAAGGCTTCCTTTTACAGCCTGCATCATTTTTTCATGAAGCTTATATTTGGGTTCAATTATTCCGGGAGTATCTGAAAAAATTACCTGGTAATTTTCTGCGGTTAAAATTCCTTTAATACGATGCCTCGTAGTTTGTGCTTTGGGTGAAACAATGGCAAGCTTCTCTCCCATCAATGCATTCAGCAAAGTGCTTTTACCTGCATTGGGCATTCCAAAAATGTTTACAAATCCTGACTTCATATAATGCTGCGAAAATAAATCATTGGAAATAATCGAAGGAATATAAAAAGTAATACCAATGAAAATCAGCTTCAGCATCCAACAAACAAGTGTAAGGAATTGTAGATTAAAATTCCCGCATCGTGAAAATTTACAACTACCGGGGTTAGAATATTATATTAATAATACGTCGCAGGGTCTTTGGCAAGGTTTTTATCAATTAGCATCATATAATTTATTAATAACCTTAAAACTTTTTAAAATGGGAAACATCTTATACATCATCGCCGTAGTCCTTATTGTGATTTGGGCGATTTCATTCCTGGGAGGCTTTTTTACCGGAGGAATTATTCATGTGCTCTTAGTTATCGCAGTGATCATGATCATTTTCAAATTAATCGCAAGGGCATAGCAAGTTCCTTGTAAGACATTTCTTAATAATACATTCACCTATTAAACCCTATAAAAACATCTCCTATCTCTAAACCCTATTGATACACGTTAGTAAGGCTGATGAATTTTATATTCCTGGCCTGGCTAACAAAAAATGTCCCCCGAGCAGGGACATTTTTTGTTAGCAGATCTTTCAATATAGCAACCAGGGATTTTGATTTGTTTAAAAACAAATATGCATGTTTTGGATACCAATTTGTTCCGCTCTTCTTCCGTAATAAAGTCAAACAGGAGCTCCATAGTGTGGCATAAGCCTGATAAATTTTGCCTCCTTTTTTTATATAAAGTATTTGAGACAAGCAGTTGATTTAAATGCTGATTTCTCCATTCACCAGCTTTTAGCCCAGTTCGTCATTATTCTATAAAAAAAAATTACCATAACTGAAAAAATTTCAGTCTCATACATAGCACATTTGACAAAAATTATGTCAATGATTCAGCCCGCAACCTGTAGAGTCGCATGGCATAAAAATTGAAATTATCATCACGTAAACAAATTTATTAATCATTTTAAAAAGGAGGTTATTATGAGCATAGTAAAAAGAAACGGCGATTTATTGAACACATTCCCTGTCCTCTTTGATGATTTTTTAAACAGGGATTTGTTTGACTGGAGAAATACAAATTTTTCCAATACGGGAACAACAGTACCATCGGTGAATATTAAAGAAACGAAAGACAATTTCGAAGTTCAACTTGCTGCACCCGGAATGAAGAAGGATGATTTCAAAATTCATTTGGACGGAAATACACTTACTATTTCGTCTGAAACAAGCAGCGAGAAAAATGATGAGAAAGATGGCAATTATTCAAGGAGAGAATTTAGCTATCAATCTTTCCAGCGGTCATTCACTTTACCAAAGGATGTAGTAGATTCTGATAAGATAAAGGCTAAATATGAAGACGGTGTATTGCACCTGAATGTTCCTAAGAGAGAAGAGGCTAAACAAAAGCCGCCAAGGCTGATCCAGATTTCTTAATGGAAAAAATTTAAAAAAAAATAGTTGCCTCTTATTGAAGGCAACTATTTTTTTTGAAATATAATTCGCAGTATCGAAATATCAATCTTACAATTAAACTACTTTTTTCGCATTTACTGCATTCAACCCTTTAGGGCCTTTCTCCACCTCAAAACTTATTTTATCATTTTCTCTTACAGGTCCGTCAAGTTGATTTACGTGCACGAAAATGCTTTCCTGGGTTTGTGAATCTTTCACAAATCCAAAACCTTTGTCCTGGTTAAAGAAAGTAATCACCCCGGTTCTTACGGACTCTCCTTCTTCTCCGGGTTCGTACCGGGGAATGCTGATCTGCATATCTTCCTGCTTAAATACTTTCTTCTTTTTAGGATCTGGCGGAACCGATGAGATGTTTCCATTTTCATCAATGTAAGCCATCATATCTTCAAGCGGCAAACCTTTTTTTGCATTGGCTTTGCGCTCCTCCTTTTTTTCTTTTTTATCCTGTTTCTGTTTTAATCTCTTCTTTTCCTTTTCCTTTTTGCTAAAAGTTTCCTGCGATTTCGACATAGTGTTCTTTGTTGTTAATTTTTTTAGTTGTTATTTGAAAACTCCTTGAAAGGTAATTAAGCCTCAATTCATCTCCAAAATATAATTTGCAAAGTGAATATGTTGTGGAGAAGCCTGGAAATATTTCTTAGATGCCTGCCCGATTTCTCACCTACGATTTCAAATTTCGACGATTTTGCCCTAGTAAGATTTACCAGGCAACTTTATAACCAGTCCGGCCAATATTTAATTTAATCTGCCTACTCTCAAACATTTTTTAGGTAAAATATTGTATTACTTAATTTTCGTTATCATTTTGCGAAAAGCATCCATGGGAAATCGATCAGGATCATTTAAAAAATTAAAGGCATTTTTGTAAAAACTGATCTGTATGACACTACTACCCGGTGAAGAAAAACTTGTAACATCCAATGGCGAAAAGATAATACTGACGAACCATCGTATTTATATGGCAGATAGTGACTGGTATAGTTCTTTCAGTATCGTAATATTTTTAGAAGATATAAGTTCGATCCAAACAAAATATGTTGGCAATATAGTTTTCCTCATACTTGGCTGCCTGGCACTTTCATCAGGAATCTACGGGTCTTTTCAAAATTATCCCCATGGTTCCTACAATTTTGGTTATATAGGAGGCGCTATACTATTTCTGCTTTGGTGGCTTTCAAGAAGGAATTTAATATCGATATCTTCCCATGCGGGCAGTTCGCTTAATTTTCAGGTGGAGCAGTTATCAAAAGACCAGGTAGAAAATTTCATTTTCAAAATACAATCTGCTAAAGCAAAACGGATAAACCGGTTGTACAAAATTGAAAGCACATAAATCTTTGCAAGCATCCCGAATACTTTAGTTTTCATTATGTATAAAAGGAAAATTTGTAGCAAATTAAAAACACTTCGTAAATGCAAAAGGTAAATATTGAAGAAAAACTATCCCTGTTCCATGATTATTGGAACCCAAGAATTGTAGGAGACCTTAATGGACAACAAGTGAAGCTGGTAAAATTTAAGGGAGAGTTTATATGGCACAAACATGATAATGAAGATGAATTATTCCTCGTCATCAAAGGGCATTTTAAAATGGAATTCCGCGACAAGGTCGTGGAAATAAAAGAGAATGAATTTTTGATTGTTCCGAAAGGTGTCGAACATAAACCGGTGGCTGAAACCGAAGTCTCTGTTATGTTATTTGAACCAGGAACTACATTAAATACCGGGGACACTCAAAATGAACTTACACGAAATATGCTGGAAAAGATCTGAAAGTCCGCTATGTGCATCATTTGATTTCTTTAAGCCATGCTACCGCTTCGTTTACGTCGTTGAAAAATTGCGAAGTGATACTGCCCGTCATTATATCCACGCTTTTTTCTGCTGCTAACTGGCTAAAAGTGCTTGGTGAATATACCCAGGCAAAATATTGCAAGCCTGCATGCTGCATTTGTGGGAACCATATATTTCCACCCCATTCAGCAGCCTCCGACCAGTTGCCTAAAACTTTGGTATTATCATTTAATACTTTAGTGCAATTATTTTTTGTAAGAAGGTCCAGCATAATCCCGCAGCCTCTCTGTATGGATACAAGATTCTGAAAACCTTTCCAGTCAGCTTCAATCCATTTATTTTCTTTGTCATAATTTATAGAGACATGTTCATCCCTGTAAAAAGTCTCATTATCGGTCTGAATCTTTATTGTTAAAGAATCTTTATTCCGGGGCAGCAAAAAATAAAAGGAGGAGCCCTGACCCGGTTCACTCTCGATCCATAAACTGCCATTGTGGGCTTTAATAATATTAGCAGAAATATATAGCCCAAGGCCCAGGCCCCCGAACCGCAGAGAATTGTGAACCCGGTAAAACCTGTCAAATAATTTACTGATCTCTTCTCTTTCGATGCCTATGCCAAAATCCTGCACTGAGGCAACAATATTTTCTTCTGAAATTTCATATCGCACAATTACCTGTTTACCATCCGGAGAATACTTAACTGCATTGGTAAGCAAATTAGTTATAACCTGCTCAAGCCTTAGCTTATCGCCATTATACATCACTTTTTCTTGGGATTCAATCACAATAGAATGCAAAGGCGATATATGCTGAACACTTTCCACCGTTTCCTTTACCATTTCACTGAATTCAAAATCTTCTTTGTTTAGTTGAAGTTGGTTGCCTGTAATATTATTTACATCCAGCAAATCACTCACAAGTTTGTTTAACTTGACCAACTGGTTGTCCATCGTGTTAAGCAACTTTACTGCCTTTGGCACGCTGGTTTCTTCCAGCAGTTCTTTTAAAATAAAAACAATGCCCTTAAGACTTGTTATAGGCGTTTTCAATTCATGTGAAGCGATGCTGATAAATTCATCTTTTTTCTGTTCTCCATATTTATGTTCTTCTATATCTGTGTTGGTTCCAAACCATATCACTTCATCATATTTATTTGTATATGGAGTTGCCCTGCCAAGGTGCCACCTGTAAACATTGTTTTTATCTTTTAACCGATACTCTACCTGGAATGGCTCATTGGTTTTTAAGGAGTGTTGCCATCTTTCCGTTACTGCAGGCACATCATCAGGATGTATTGATTCAAACTTTCTCTCGCCAATAATCTCTTCTGCTGTTTTGCCAAAATAATTTATGGCTCTCTGATTTACATAATTAAGTCCTCCATCAGCTTTTGCAGTCCACACATGCTGAGGAACTGCATCGGCCATCTGTCGAAACTTTTCTTCACTCGCTTTTAATAAAGCTTCTATTTCCTTTTGGTCATTGATGTCTGTGCAGGTTCCATACCATTTTACAATCTTTCCATTAGAATCGTAAATAGGTAACGCCTTCCCGAGATACCAACAGAATGTTCCCGGCTTCCTGCGATTTTTAAAACGATACTCGATATGATAATGCTTGCCGGTATTTACGGAGTTGTACCAGGTTTCCCTGCAAAATTCCACATCATCAGGATGAAGTATTTGCTCCCGGGCAGCATCAGGCTCCATGCCTTGTTCAAAACCAGTAAACTCATACCATTTCTTGTTATAATAATCCAGTTTCCCATCGGGCCGTGCGGTCCATACGATCTGCGGCATTGAATCGGCAAGTTCTCTGAATTGCTCCTCGCTTTTTTGCAAAGCATCCTGTATCTTCTTTTGCTCATCAATATTTGTACTGGTTCCTATCCATTTAATAATTTTGCCTTCCTTGTTTTGAATAGGAGTTGTTCTACCCATAAACCAGTAATAGATTCCCTCACGATTCCTTATTCTATATTCACCGAAGTACTCTGTTTTATTTTGAAGCGCTTGCTGCCATGTAAGAGCAACATTCTCCACATCTTCGGGGTGAAAAACTTCTTGCCAAACCCCGTCATTAATTTCTTCCAGGTTCATTCCTGTCCAATCGGCCCATTGTTTATTGATGTATGAGATGGTGCCATCAGGGTCTATCACCCACACCATGTGCGGTATAGCGTCGGCAATTAACCTTAGTTCCTGCTCGCTTTGCCTCAGTATCGCCTCAACCTGTTTATGGTCCGTTACATCCACTGCCGTTCCATAGGTAAGCAATGCATTTCCATTGTTGTCGAATGCAACTTTTCCATTAAAACGAACCCAATGGACACTTTTATCCGGCCACACAACCCGGGCTTCGTAAAATAAAATTCCCGTTTCTTTTGCTCTGGTGCGGGCATTACGACGTATGTGTGTGTCTTCAGGATGTATGGCATTTTTAAGGTCCTGGTGCGTCATTGGTTTTGAAGGATCAAGACCAAATATTTCTGCAAATCTTCGTGAAAAAATAACCTTCCCCGATTTATTATCCACTTCATAAGTTCCTATTTTGCCTGATTCGACAGCATGGCGAAGCCGCTCCTCATTTTCAAGCAATGCATGTTCTTTTATTTTAACTTCTGTAATTTCATCAGCCAGGCACGCTACGGCATATATATTTCCGTCATCGTCGCGTAATGCCTCGAAGACGAATTTCACAAAGATTGTTTCTAAATTTCCATTACGTAAAAGACTTACAGGAAGTTCATTCGCGACAAATGTTTTACCCGTATTGTAAACGTTATCGAGGAGTTGCTCGAACCCCTGGTTTGCCGCTTCAGGCAAAGCCTCGAAAACCGGCTTATTGATAACTTCTTCTTTTTTTCTTCCCCATATTTCGAGCATCCGCTGGTTGGCGACCGTAATTACATGATTTTCTCCCTTGTAAATGCTAAGCCCGCTTGGCGCCTCTGCGAACAAATTACTCAACTGGCTTTTGAGATTATTTTCTGCGTGCACTTCTTTCGAGATTTCAACAACACTGCACACTATTCCATCTATCGAATCAGTTTCAACATTATAAACAGGACTATAAGAAAAAGTAAAATAACATGCTATGGGACGGTCGTTTCGCTCGAGAACTATCTGCCGGTTTTTTGTCAAAATAGTTTCACCAGTTTTCATGACTTTTTGCAAAACAGGAGCTATTTCAGGCCAATTTTCTTCCCACGCATTTTCTGTCTTTTTCCCTATTGCTGCCGGATACTTCTCTTTCATCATATCGTGATAAGCATCGTTACAAATCTGCACAAAATCTTTTCCGCACAATACAAGCATAGGAAAAGGGGAATTGAGGCAGATGTTGATTGCTGTCTGCAAAGACTGCGGCCATGAGGAGGGATTGCCGATCGGGGTTTTTGACCAGTCTATTGATCTCACATGCTTTCCCATTTCTCCACCGGCGGATAAAAAACCCAACGGGCTATTTTTCAAAATGAGTTGTGATTCTGGTGTCATAGTGGTCGTACATATAGCTGAGGTATTACTACGTCAAGTTAACACTCAATTATCAATTATTAAGTATAAAAAAGGACAATTCTGAAATTCGGCGGCTACATGTTTACTCCGCAAATTTAGACAGATAAATTTGTGAATATGCTATCTGTTCATAACGATTTGGAGAGGTAATAAAAATATTATTTTAAAATCGCTTAAATCGAAACTCATGGAAGGAGACACTTATGGCTGTTTTGGGAGAATATTACAATAGAACTGACGGCAAATAAATCACCCGTAGGGGTAATGCAGGGCACCCGTTTATATAAGAGTTTTGAACTACAGATTTTTCCTACCCAGGAGTAGACTTAAGACAGCTTTTTTTTTAAACCATAAAACAGAATAAATGAAAAATATTGTAAACATCGCCCCTTCCCCGGCCATACCTGTTATCGCAAAAGGTTGGGATGCTAAAAACGTGGAAGACTACAAGCCAGGGAGGCTTCAGGATCATGTGTTGTTCCGCTTTCAGCCTACACACATTATAAAAATGCGTAAACAAGACTATTCCCCTTCCCAGGTTCAGCAGCTTGAAGATTGGTGGGCCGGCCTTAACCTTCTTGATGTTCGGGATAATCCATTTGTGCATGACTCGTCCGGCCTTGTAATTATTTGGACATTTTGCGGCGGTGATGATGCTGACCCTGATAATGGTGTATATGGAGATGACTGTGAGTAAACGTCTCTGCAATCTATAGTTATTATGAAACGTGCAGTATTTCTTACAGTCAAAGGCGACTTTCACACATTTATTGTTGGTCAAAACTTGTTGCGGCAGTTTGGAAATAAGCTTGAGATATCCATGGTTAATATGGACGAGCGATCCGTTAGCGGAGGGTTTTCCTGGAATATTTCTAACTCCGATGGGACCAGTTCTGCCCTTATTAAAAATAACGATGGCGAATGGGTTGATTTAAAAAAGAGTGATTTAATATGGTGCCGAAGATTTACCCGTGCGCAACGGCAAGACAACGATAATGATTTTCTTACTAAACAGTGGGACGCTGCCGGTTGGTTTCTTGCAAATTATGCGAACAATAAATGGATTGATAAACCTGCAAGTATTATCAATGCAGAAAACAAACCCCAGCAATTAATACATGCCAGGGAAGCAGGGTTTAGCATACCGAACACTTTAGTAAGCCAGGATCCGGATCAAATTAAAAACTTCTTTGAGTCTGAACCTGGAGGGATTATTGTAAAACCACTCAAGGCTTCAACAAAAAAGCAAATTTTTACTGTTGATCTTACAATGAATGCTTTTAACCACCCAAATGATTTTAAGGCGTTTCCTGCAATCTATCAACAAAAGATCGGTGGCGATCATCATCTTCGCATTGTTTGCTTGCCCGATAAAATTTTTGTTTTTCTTATTAAAAGCAAAGAGCTTGACTGGCGTAAAAGAAATGACATAGATATTCAAAATATCGATACCGACAGTGATGTTGCCGATAAATGCAGGCGCCTTTTGGACAAGTTGCATCTCACAATGGGAGTTATTGATGCAAAAATTATCAACGGCGAAATTTATTTTCTAGAGGTAAATCCGCAGGGGCAGTTTCTATTTTTGGAAGCCTTTACCGGCGTTAATCTAACTAATGCTTATGCCGGTTATTTTGCTGAAATGCTTAATTAAGTTTGATTAACTATTTTAGCCATAGACACAACTCTATTAATTTTAAAAAATTTTCCTAAGCCCTTTTTCAAAAAAGCCCCGGAAAGGCTTTTTAGGTTCCATATATTTTAGCCCGAAAGCCATAATACTTTTCTCTTTTATATATGATATTGTTTCCTCAATAGAATCAGAAACAAGGTAAAGGCTTTCATCACTTTCGGAAATCGTTCCCTCTTTAGACATGCGCTGGTTGTGTTCAAGAACTTTTTGATAGAAGTCTTTATCCCAGATGATGATAGGAAACATGTTGATTTTCTTTGTCTGAACCAAAGTAAGTGCTTCATAGAATTCATCAAGAGTGCCAAAACCTCCGGGCATTACAACGAAGGCATACGAATATTTTAGCAGCAGGATTTTTCTCAGGAAAAAATATTTTATATCGACCCACCTGTCGAGATAAGGATTATGATGTTGCTCGTGTGGCAGAATTATATTACAACCAACACTTCGGCCTCCCACGTCTTTGGCGCCGCGATTGGCAGCTTCCATAATACCCGGCCCACCGCCCGTCATAATGGTAAAGCCAAGCTTCGCGATTTCTGCGGAAAGTTCCCTGGCCTGTTTGTAAAAGGTATGATCTTCTTTAAACCTTGCGGACCCAAATACCGTTACACATGGCCCTACAAAGTGCAATACCCGGAAACCTTTTATGAATTCAAAAAAAACACTTACCGCATATTTAAAATCTTTCCACCTGCTTTGCGGGCCTTGTAAAAATTGTATTTCCGTTTTCGTAGTTTGTTCCTTCCCGCTGATATTTTCCATTAATAGTTTAATAAAGATTTTAGCCTTTCAGCAACTTTTTCAGCATTAGGCAACATTGCCTTTTCAAGATTAATATTCATGGGCACTGCAGGTAAATTCAGCGAACCCAATACTTCTACAGGTGCATCCAGAAATTTAAAGCATTTCTTTGAAATACGCCCTGCCAGAGCTTCTGCAAAAGAATTATTTTGTTGCTCTTCTGTAAGTACAAGGCATTTTCCATGTTTTTCTACGGAAGAAAAAATCAATTCTTCATCCAAAGGAAAAAGTGTTCGCAGGTCAACAACTTCAACCTGGCCGGGAAATAATTTTGCAGCCGCTTTCGCCCAATAGATACCCATACCATAGGTAATAATACAGCAGGTTTCACCGTGATCTATCTTTTCCTCATCTGCACTTAATATGGAAATTGCTTTTCCTAACGGCAAAATATAATCGCTTGATGGTTCAATGGATTTCGCGTCTTCTGTGCCCGGCACCTTGCTCCAGTAAAGACCCTTATGCTCGAGCATAATGACTGGGTTGGGATCAAGGAATGCAGCCTTCATTAGTCCTTTCATATCCGCAGCATTGGAAGGATAAACAATTTTTATTCCTTTGATGGCGAGAAGTAATGTTTCAATAGACCCGCTATGATAAGGGCCGCCACCACCGTAAGCGCCAACAGGCACCCGAATAACTGTTTGAACCGGAAACTTTCCGCAACTCAGGTAACAGCTCTTTGCTACTTCAGTAGCAAGCTGGTTAATGCCGGGAAAAATATAATCGGCAAACTGTACCTCTACAATTGGCTTTACCCCCGTTGCCGACATGCCCACGGTGGAACCAATAATATATGCTTCCTGTATTGCGGTATTAAAAACGCGATGATCACCAAACTGCTCGGCCAGCGTAGCCGCTTCCCTGAAAACACCACCAAGCCTGCGTCCTACGTCCTGTCCGTATAGTACAGCCTCGGGGAACTCCTCCATTATTTCGCGTATAGCAAAAAGTGCCGCATCTACCATTATCACTTTCTCCTTACTGGCAGGACTGCGATCACCTTTTTCTTCAGTTACAGGTGAAGGCACAAAAATATGTTCCTCAATTTTCGACGCATCAGGCTCCGGTGCCTTCGAAGCCTGCTCAAATTGCTGGGCAACTGCTTCGTCAACTATAAATTGGATTTCAGCTAAATCACTTTCAGCTATACCAAGCGAGATTAATCTCCATTTTAATTTAGGCAGTGGATCATTCTGTGCATGTTTTGTGAGGTCTTCAGCAGAACGATAAAATTCTTTGCGGACTCCGCTGGTGTGATGCCCCAGTAATGGAACCTTCGCATGTACGAGGTAAGGGCCGCCCGATTCTCTCACTGCAGCGATTACTTTATGCATCATCTCATAGCTCTGTACAAAGTCACTACCGTCAACGCTCACACGCTGAAGGCCGGTGAAACCTTTTGCAAAGTTGAAAGCATCCATGCTTCGTGCCTCGGTCGATGTGACACTTATTCCCCAATCATTATCCTGCACTAAAAAAATAATGGGCAATTGCTTTAAGGCAGCAACTTGCAAAGCTTCACTTACTTCGCCCTCTGTCAGGCTCGCATCACCCAGAGAACATATTACAATGGGCGCTTCACCATTATTCCCTTTTTTATAGAGAGGTGAATTGATCTTATGCAGGTATTGTAACCCTTGCGCTATTCCTGTTGCGGGTATGGCCTGCATCCCGGTTGCGCTGCTCTGGTGAATCATGGTAGGCTTATCATCTCCCCTGTAGTTGGGATGCGAATAGTATTCCTTGCCCCCGGTAAAAATATCATCACCTTTGGCCAGCAACTGAAGCATTAAGATATAAGGAGAAAAACCAAGGCCAAGTAATATACTCTCGTCGCGATAATAAGGACTGATGTAATCGCATGGCAGTAAATTAAATGCTGTGGCAAGTTGTATTGCTTCGTGGCCACGTGAAGTTGAATGCACGTATTTACAAATCTGCCGGTTGTCGTCATAAGTCTTCGCCATTGCGGAGGCTGTGCACATCAACCGAAAAGCATTTAGGAGAATTTCCTTATCTACCATAATTAACCAATTAGCCAAATAGTCCCGGGAGCTTTCGGGGCTAATTGAAAACCTTTTCTTCTTTAAAAGCTTCTCTTGGTTTTAACCCGAGTAATTGAAACATTGCATTGTCTTCATCAAATGCAGGATTGGGAGTTGTAAGTAATTTATCGCCGGAAAAAATTGAATTGGCTCCAGCCATAAAGCAAAGTGCCTGCTCGGCAACTGACATTTCCGAACGCCCCGCACTTAACCGCACCATTGCCTGTGGCATTATAATTCTTGTGGTTGCAATCATTTTTATCATATCCCATATATCTACCTTAGCGTTATCCTGCAGCGGCGTTCCTTTCACCCGTACCAGCGCATTGATAGGTACACTACCCGGATGTTCCGGCAAGGTCGATAAAGTGTGTAACATCCCTATCCTGTCTTCATGGGTTTCACCCAAACCAATGATGCCACCACTGCAAACACTTATTCCTGCTCTGCGCACATTGCCCAAAGTATTTAAGCGATCCTTATAAGTACGCGTAGTAATAATATCAGCGTAATGTTCTTCAGAAGTATCAACATTATGGTTGTATGCATAAAGCCCTGCGTCGTATAATTTTTTTGCCTGGCCTTCTGTAAGCATTCCCATGGTACAACAAACCTCCATTCCCAGCTCATTTACACCTTCAACCATTTCAAGCACACGATCGAAATCGCGGTTGTCCCTTACTTCGCGCCATGCAGCGCCCATGCAAAATCTCGTGGAACCGGCGGCTTTTGCTTTTTGAGCATAAGCGAGTACCTCTTCTTTCTGCATCAATGCCTGCACATCAAGGCCTGTATTGTAGCGGGCCGCCTGGGGGCAATAGGCGCAATCTTCAGGGCAACCTCCTGTTTTTATGGAGAGCAATGTACATACCTGCACCTCCCCTGTTGCATGGTACTCACGGTGAATAGTAGCCGCCTTAAATATAAGTTCAAGCAAAGGAGAATTGTATATTTCCGAAATCTCTTCTTTGGTCCAGTTATTCCTGATCATATTCTGTTTTTAAAGTAACGGTGCAAATTTATTTCTTATCCTTTAGAAAAATGCTGGAATCTTTCAATATAGGAAAATCCTGGCGGAACAGGGTATTAAAAGTAATTCTAAACTGGTTGACTGCGCTTACACTATCATAAAATAAATGATAATCTTTTGAAGGGAAATACACAGCATTTTGATTTTCGAAATAATGAGTTAGGTCGCCATCAGTAGTGGGTTTTCTAAAACCATGATCTCCCATAAAAATAATGACCGCTTTATTATTTGTATTTCCCTTTATGGTGGCGATCAAATCCCTTATCCTGGTATTTGTGTATGTAACGTACTGTAAATAGGCATCTGTATTAAGTTCCTCCGAGGTATTGTAAATGTCTTCGCTGTTCTTCTCGTGACCATTCTTATCAAAGTAAAATGGACGATGGGGCATAAATAGATGAGCATAAAAAAACCGGGGCTTATCCGCAACTTTTGCAGATGACTTTTTCAAATGGCTTATAAAAGTCTCATTGTTACGCATGTTCTGATAAAACACTTTATCCGATAACCATTTTATTTCGAACTTACCAGTTACTAACAACCAGCCAAGGTCTTTTTGAAGCCGGCTAAGTAATGTACCATCCGAAATTAATTTTGTTTTAAGCGGTAAAAAGTTCTGGCTAATTAATGAAGGGTTTCCTGCAAGGTCAAATATGGAGTAGTTTACAATATCATATCCCAAGACAGAAAGAAAATTTATTACAGCATTTTTCTTTATTAAATCAGTACATCGTGCATAATCCTCAATGGAAATTTCGCCAGGTTTTATGCCGGCCAGGTAAGACATGTTCAAAAGGGAAGCCATTGAAAAAGGTGTAAAATTATAGTTGCCGGTACTCTGTGATTGTACATCAAATCCCTGGCCTAATAGAAAAGTGTCAAGTGAATTATCAAAATTGAAATGACTTCTTAATGATGCGGAACTTGCGTACTCATCAAACAACAGAAAATATATGTCGGGTTTTGGGCAACTATCGCAAGGCTTGTAAGAGTAACTTTTTTCAAAAGGATAAACAGCTAATTTATTTACAGGCGGATTAAAATTTTTATAAACCAATGAACCAAAATCAACGAGAATGTAAAGTAGAAACAGGCTGTTTAAAAATAAATTCAGTTTTGAAAAGCTATTTTTTGATTTCTTTAAATAAACAACCAGTGCAATAAACACGATTGCAAAAAGTGAAAGTAACAGAGAATACTTGTTTAAAACAGGAAGATGACTTTTGGAGAAATCCTGGATGGCTCCAAAAAATAAATAGAAGGCCATTATGAACGATGCAGCCAGTGCTGCTTTAACCCTGTTTTTAAACAGAAGGAAAATTAAGAAGAAGAGAATTATTGCTGCAGCAACATAAGTAGTTGCAAGGATTAAAACATCCCAAAAATTTATAAACCCGAAATTCTCAACAAAGCCATGCATCACAAAAAACAGTGGTAATAAAAATAAATACCATGGTTGTTTTCGCAATGAATGCATCATATTAATCTTATTTCCTTTTCATCATAAATATGGTACGATGTGTTCCTGGTACTTCAGATACTACAATAATATTAAAATATTTCTCGAAGGCGTTTCGAAATTCTTCTTCGTTATAATTGTCAAAAATATCTCTCCTGTTTTGTAAAAGCTGCTGTACTTTCTCATCCTCCTTTGGAACAAATTCTACTATTGCGGTTTCCGCTAATTCGCCGAAAGACGCAGCAATATTTTCAAAGGGAATATTTTTAGTTATTGCAAGGTGATGAACCAGGGCTAATGCCAGCAGTAAGTCAAACTTTGCACGATCTGGAAATGAACTGCGCTCTTTATTGGCAAAGCCGGTAGCTGGTGTTGGATTGGAGAAGTCAATACAAAGCGGAAGAATGTTTAGTACCTTTTGTTGTTTGATATAAGAATATAAACTGCCAATGCAATTCGAATCGAAATCAATAGAAACGACCGAAGTTGCTTCTCCTGATATAATCTTTGAAAAAAATCCGTCATTAGCGCCAATATCAAGAACGGTTCTAAACTTTGCTAAACTGATTAGTTTGCGAAAAATGATTTCCTTTTCCGAGAGATAAGACTGACTTATGATTGTTTCGTCATAATAATTGCTCCAGGTAGTTTTATTTTTTTTATTTAATGTACACTCTTTAATGTTGTCTTCAAGATTGCTTACGAGCTGGAGCATTTTGTTTTGATCAAAGCTGCCTTTGTAGTCTCCGGGATTTTTACCTCCCTTGATTCTGCTTTGAAGCGAGACATGTAATCCTACGCCTAATTTGAAATTACTTTTCCAGGGCAAGAGTTCCTTTGTTACACTCGCGGGTATCCCTTCAGGGTAGGTAAGCATTAATTTTTGAACATCTATCTTCAAAAATTTCTGGAGGAATATCGGGAACAAAAAACATTCACAAAACTGCCTGTATGCGACCCAGGGTTTTGAGGGATCGTATTTTTCAAATGATAAAGTATCAATAAACACAGGCCTTCCATTATGAAACTGGATATTAAAATGTGTGGCATCTTTCAATATCATTCCATAATTAATGGCAATCTTTTGGATGGAAAGCGTAAGAAGGGCGGCATCCTTTAATTGGGCAAAACACCACTCATACGGGTAGCTGATAAACGACAATTGCTCCGGCAGAATAGTTTTGTAATATTCCGGGGAATCGGTGAAATTTTCATTAATCTCTTCGTGAGAAAGCAGGTATTTTTTTTTCGTGAGCTCTTTATATAATCCTGAACTCATTAGCAAATCGTAGTCTTCTTTGTAACATTGATTAATCTGCCTGTAAAAAATATCATTCTTCTGAAACACAAAGCCGCAGGGATCTTTGAAAGATGCAGGATGATGTACTATATTACTCATCTATAGGTTCGTTCTCTGAAGACTCTTTATTTTTTGTAAAAAATAATTTAATTCTTTTCCAGATTGTCTTGATATAAAACATGCCTCCAAGTACAGCAGCTATAATCATTTGAACGAGATAGCTTCCGCTTCCCGGATCGATGTATAGCAGGTTTACTTCCATTAGAAATAACTTAAATTGGTTTTAGGAGTAAGCGTTAAAACGCTTTCATACATCAGTTTTATTGTATTGTTTACGTCGTCCCTGTGAAGCATCTCAACCGTAGTGTGCATATAACGTAAAGGAATTGAAATAAGAACCGAAGGGCAACCATCATTTGCATAAGCGAAAGAATCTGTATCAGTTCCCGTACTCCTGCTCACCGCTCTTAATTGCAACGGGATCTTATTTTTCTCTGCCACTTTTTCTATCACGGCAAGTAATTTATTATGTACCGCAGGGCCGTAAACCAAGGCCGGGCCTTTGCCGCATGCGCAATCACCCTCAATCAATTTATTAATCATGGGTGTGGTGGAATCGTGGGTAACGTCGGTAATGATAGCTATATCGGGTTTTATTCTTCTTGCTATCATCTCTGCACCACGTAGCCCTATTTCTTCCTGCACGGCATTTACAATATACAAAGCGAAAGGAAGTGTTTTTTTATTCTCTTTGAGTAACCTGGCAACTTCGGCAATCATAAATCCACCGATGCGATTATCAAATGCACGGGCAATAAAGTTACCATAGGATACTTCGTCAAATCCATCGGCATAGGTGACAGCATTGCCCACGTGGATGCCTACATTCTCCACTTCTTTTTTATTGCGTGCGCCACAGTCAAGAAATAAATTATCAACTTTAGGTTGTTGCTCCTTACCATCCGAATTACCCGAACGCGTATGAATAGCCGGCCAGCCAAATACTGCTTTCACCGGGCCTTTTTTACCATGAATTAATACCCGTTGCGATGGTGCAACCTGGTGATCTACCCCGCCATTTCTTTTTAAATAAATAAGGCCCTCAGGAGATACATAGTTTACAAACCAGCTTATTTCATCCGCATGAGCTTCTATCACAACTTTAAAGGGTTTATCCGGATTTATAACACCCACTGCTGTACCGTATGAATCGGTAAAAGTGGTATCTACATAATCTTTTATGTAATTAAGCCATACCTTTTGCCCGCCGGCTTCAAAGCCAACCGGGGAAGGAGTATTAATATAAGTCTTTAGAAAATTGAGGGATTTCTCCGTAATTATGGAATTGGATTTGGTGCTCTTAGCCATATTGTAAAATAGTTTTTTAGTGACGTGGGTGCAAATTTAAAGTTTTAAACTGAGAAGATAGACGAGTATGGCCTGTAGCAGCATCATACCATCGATGCCTGCAAGATAAAAGAAATCGGACTTTATTTTCCTGGATAACTCCAGCACAATAAAAGTTGCAAGTGCAGATAGAATCATAGCAAGAAAAACACCCGTTTCCGGGAATAAAGCATATTGAACGTATGAAAGAATTAAAAAAACCAAAACCATAGCCCGTGCAATATTGTATGATTTTTTTTTGCCTAATATAACGGGAAGGGTATTTATATTTTCACTTCTATCCACGTCGATATCACGCACATCGAACAACAGGCAAAGCACGAACATAAATACAAACCGTTTCGCGAAAATAAAAAGATACAGTGTTTTATTAACGGAAAGATCGCTTACAGGAAACCATACAGTAACCAGGGTCCAAAACAGAGCCAGCGTTATTATTTTGAGAAAACCATAATCTTTAATTCTTTTTTTTTTGCCGAATGGCAGCGCCGGAAAGGAATACAAGAAAGATATAGCACCCAACGTCAACAAAATATAGAAATGCTGCAACCGGAAACTAAATAAACTTATAATTATGAAAACACAACCTATTATAAACAGCACTATATGAAGATTCTTATTTTTAAGGGACCATCTAAGTCGCTCTGAATCCTTTACTGCCGTGGTTTTTACAAGGTAGTGCAGGTTGTATTGAACTATAGTAGCGCCGGCTACAAAAAAATAGAAACTTATATTATTGAAAGGTAGTTGCAGCAGCAGGCTTGTTTCTAAACATAAAGCAATTGCACAAAGTGAAATAAATATATTGCCAAAGAGAATGAATGAAAAAAACTTTTTAATCAAGCTTAATTAATTATGACAATGTTTGGCGACACAACGGTATCACTCACGTTTTGTGCCTTATCCTTCAGAACAAATTTAAAAACGGCTGTGTCATTTCTTGGAAAACATTTTGGCGATACGCCATTATAATCAAAGGTTACAATTGCATCGCCTTTTTGATTTTTACCGGTAGGAAAGGCCGGTATCGGGTATGCAGCGTCGAACCCGCTGGCAGCGCAGTTGGGCTCAAACTTTGTAATAAATATTGTATCGGTAAGATCTCCCTCCGCGTCAGTAAAAGACAAGTCAAAAATCAATGATTGACCCTGGTTTAAAACAGTGGTATTTACAGACTTAAATTTCAGGGAAGGCTTTGTGGTAAACTTGTCTTTATTACAACCTGAAAGAAACGTAAAGAATAAGATTGAAATTAATATAGGGTATCGCATCTTTGTACTTTAAAATGAATGTATAGAACTTCAAATTTAAATATTAAAAACTGAATAACATTTTAGAAATATCCCAATGGGAAGATAAAGTTTTTAACGCTTCTTACTACAACTTCGATGAAATGGCGCTTGAGCTATTCAGGCTACAGTATGAAAATAATGAAATCTACAGAACTTACGTGGATACAGTGGGAATAGTTCCCGAAGAAGTGAATTCCCTGGAAAAAATCCCTTTTTTGCCTATCCAGTTTTTTAAAAGTAACAGGGTTACCACTACCCATTTTGAACCCGAATTAATATTTGAAAGCAGCGGCACAACGGGAGAAAATACGAGCCGGCATTTTATAAAAAGCGCAGACGTTTACAGGAAAAGTTTTAATAGAGCCTTCCGGCTTTTTTATGGCGCCCCAAAGCAATGGTGCATTATTGGCCTGCTGCCGGGCTACCTTGAGCGGAAAAATTCCTCACTGGTGTACATGGTGAATGAATTAATAAACACTTCTGACAGTAGTTGCAGCGGATTTTATTTACGTGATTATGAAAAGCTCTACAAAACAATAGTTCATAACGAGATTACAGAGCAGCCAACATTGCTTATTGGCGTGACATATGCCTTGCTTGATTTTGCCGCAAAATACTCCATGGACCTGGAGCACGTATCGATAATGGAAACCGGGGGCATGAAGGGAAAGGGCGAAGAACTAACCCGTGAAGAAGTTCATACGATTTTAAAGGAACGCCTGAACGTGAAAGCCGTTCACTCAGAATATGGTATGACTGAGCTGCTCTCCCAGGCCTACTCCAGTAAAAACGGCTTATTTCACTGCCCTTCGTGGATGAAGGTATTGATAAGAGAACCGAATGACCCGTTTTGTGTTACAGGTAGTTTACACCTTAAAAAATCTGTAACAGGATTGTTAAATATTGTAGACCTCGCTAATATTTATTCCTGTTGTTTTATAGCTACGGATGATGTGGGAAGGCTTCATAAAAATGAAACCTTCGAAGTGCTGGGCAGGCAGGATGCCAGCGACGTAAGAGGCTGCAATCTGCTAACGGCCAATAGTTGAAATATTAAAGCCAGCGGCTGTGAAACAAATTCCTCAATTGCCCACTCCGGGAAATTATAAAACCCGCCAATTACCTCCTTCCCCTATAGAGGTTTTTAAATCCCGTACTAAAACTCTTATCGACGATAAAAAGCCGGATAGATTAGGCCCAAAAATAAGGGCATACAATTTGCCATAGATCTGCTTAATCAAATATTTAAAAAAATAAGGAAATGAAAAAAATTTTAGTGCTGCTGGTATTTACATTCAGCATGGCAGTTGCAACACAAGCACAAGACAAGGATAAAATAAAGCCGACATCAACAGTTCCCCAGAAGGTTCATAATACTTTTAGCAAACACAAAAAACACAACGGTTATAAAACAAAGCACACACATAATGGTGTAACTAAAAAGCACAAGGTAGACACGAAAGAAGGGGAAGTAAAAGACAAAGTGAACAAATGATGTACTTATGAATACTGCGCCGTCTCATTAGGTTGAGGCGGCATTTTTTTTACCTGTCATTATTTATCTCTATCCAGTAACCATCGGGATCTTTAAAATATATTTGTTTAACACCATCGGGCCGCGTAGTAACAGCATTTGTCAGGCCTGGCCAGTTTTCATACGCAACGTTATTTTTTTTCAGTCGGTCGATAAAAGAATCCATCGAATCAATGCTGAAACAAAGATGTGAATCTTTATCATGATCGATCTTAGCCTTTGCCCCGGAGATAATGTGCAATGCAGCGTGATCTCCAACGGAAAACCAGGTATGTCTTCCATCATGAAATGGTTCTGGTATTACTTCCAGCCCTATTATATCTTTATAAAAATTTGTACTTGTTTCAAGATTGACAACATATACTGCTATGTGATTGATAAGAGGCTTGCCCTGTGCTTCGCTAATGTTAACCGCCATAACAAGAGAAATTAATAAAATTGCAAATCGTATTTTCATAATAAATTTATTTCACAAAAATAAGTTATTGAAAGTGTAATTCGTCAAGTGAAAAATTTGATGTGAAATCACTTTCTTTTTTGCCTATCACAAAAAGATTTTATTCTCATGGCAAATAAAAAACTTCTTTTAAAGAAATGTTAACCGGAGAATTATCAGGATTTGTTTCCATTATGTCGGCCATATACTTCCACCACTTTTTCATAATTTCCTGTTGAGGTAAATTTTCCAGTTGTGTTTCATCTTCCACATAGAAATAAGCGAATAGTTCATTTGTCTCTTCATCTAAATAAATGGAATAATCGCTAATGCCTGTTTGCTTTAGCAAATCTTTCAGTTCTTGCCATATCTCATCATGGCGTTTTTTATACTCGGCGGCATAGCCTTTCCGTAATTTCATTTTTGACGCAATACGTTTCATAAAATTTCATTTATCAACTCACCACTGAAGAGTGATACAGAGTATTAAATATTTAAATTGCTTAAATGCTTTTTTACAACAGAATCTATATCATACAGCAAGTTCCAATCTTTATCGTTCCCCTATAGGGGGCTGCAGTAGCCAACTGTTCCTGCTGCATCTCATCATTCTAAAATCGTTACTGTATTTGCCGTTACTCTCTTCACTTTCAATACACCGCCTTTTGCCAGGGCTTTCCACTCAAAAGAATCCCCGGTAGCTTCCGCAACTTTATCATTGAATAATAGACCGGAAGGTTTTTGAGTAAGTCTTATTAACTCTTGCCCCTCCTCTTCATATACCCGGTACCGTAAGAGGATCTTGACGGTATCTTTAACGGGAAGAAAGTAGTGTTTATAAATTTGCCCTTTATACATCGCTTGCTGAACAACTGATGTGGAAGATAACAAATGGTTCTCATCAGGGGCAAGTTCAGGTGCATCCGCCATCGCCCGCAAATAATGTCGCACATAATCTCCGTATCCGTCAGTGAGCCAGTTCTCATCCTGTGGATACCTGTTTCTTCCATCGTCGTTTACCATGTAGGTGGCCCAAATAAGTTGGCGTATAGCGTTTGTATAGTACGTGGTCTCTCCTGTCAATCTGGTATATTGCAATTGCGCAGATGCCTGCCGCGCGGAGTGGCTATTCCCTGGAGTGCGGTAAGCGGTTTGCTCATTTATTACCGTCACTCCATATTTATCCCAGTTTTTATTGCCTAATTTTTCATATACCCAATCAAATATTTTTTTCACCTCCGTCTTCCAATCGGGAAAAAATTCGCGGTGGTTCATCATGAATTGTGCAAACGTAACGGCGTTGATTTGTGTATCGCTCCACCCGGAAATATCTTCAAAAAAGGGCCCCCACTTATTTGTTCGCAGGGGATATTTCTTCATCCATTTTAATATCTTGTCAAAAGCGGATTGATACAACTGAACATTGCCTTTGTTCATTTTTTGAAGCTCGAGAAACAACTCCAGCGTACCACTCCAGTTGGTAGTGTAGCTGCTTAGGCCTTCAACTTTCCCATTTTTTCCATAGCTTTTTAAAACTCCTGTTTCACCCGTAATTGCATTTACTTTAAATGGTAAAGGAGAATTGTTTTCATCCCCCTCCTTTACATGTGCGGCGAGTGTATTGGCAATTTTTATCGCCGCCTGCATGTACAGGTTATCAGTAACATTTGGATAACGTTCATTGTTATTTAGTTTATATAATCGCAACAGTTCAATACCAAATGAGCCCGCCTTATCCGGCTGTGTAAAATTTTTACCTAAAATCATATCGCCATCATAAATCCCTGAGTAAACATAGGTGTTATAGGGGTAAGGAATATTGGGCCAGACTGCATTTCCGGGCGATAATCCATGGGTGAGATAATATTCCGCAATAAATTTCATGTCTTCTTTTACATTTTCATTTCCGCTGTAGGCGTAATACAAGCGCCACGACGATAACGCCATTGCAAATTGATCACCTCCAATTCCGCGGGGATCGTCATAGTATGGATTCCAAACCTGGTGGTTCATATAATATGGAAGGCCGTTATAATCCCTCCGCATCGTATCCCAGAAATTCCAGACAAGATTTATCACATGATCAAATGAAGTGCCGGGATTTTCATTATACCATGGAATAATATTTCCCTGCTTATCTGTTTCAATTGTATGATAGCTTAGCTTTTCCTGCGCTACCGCAGTTGAGCAGGCGGCAAATAACAAAAGGTATATTATTAATCTTTTCAAAATTTTTGTAAAAGTTATTAACCGAACCTGGTTTGAGTATTGTACAAGCATATATAAATATTAAAAATGGAGATTCGAATTTATCTAATCCAAAACATTAGCCTTACTATACAATACTGCCGTTGCGACTATCAAAAGCATTGATAATTAAATTGAAAATTAAGATGCTTTGCATTATGCGACATCCGGCACGAGAAAACATAATCATTATCATCAATGAGATAGCCATCATAATCAAAGGTAACGGCACCGCCCGGGGTCTGTAGTATTTTTTGCTTAAGCAAATTGTTACACGGGTTTCCAAAATTTACCAAAGATTGATAAAAAAGCAATTCGTATGCGTCTGAATTAACGAAAGGCATAGCCTTCACTTGCTTGTTATAATATTGATAATTTGCTATGTTGGGTTGTGCTGAAAATGAAGATTTTTCTATAGTGCTAATGATATTTCCGTTTTTCCAAATAAAAAAAATTTCTGAAACTAAATTCAAATTAGCCGGGTTAAAGGTTTGTCTTTTGATCAACTGGTTTTGATTGTCATAGGTATATGTAACCTGTATTTCAGGCGGCAGGGGATAAATAACTCCGGGATCTTTAGTGCCATGGTATAATATTACCCGGCCCATAGCATCAGTAATGAAATACCTGGTGTACTGGTTGTCTGCATCAATATATATAGTATCGTTATTGTGTGTCACATTGTGAGTGACTATGAAAGGAGCAGGCGATACATAATACTTCAAGGCTGTAACATCTATGCCGTTGTAATTATTAATAACATGATTTCCCCCCAATTTTTTATCAAGAGGAATGATGTTTGGATCTTCGTAAATTATTTCACTTAGCTTACAATTCTTATCGGTATTAGTAACTGGTGCAGGCATGTAAGGAAAATCAATTAAGACTTTAGCACAGTTGCCTGCTGTTACATTTATATTGCCCGTTAAAGAATCATTGCCGCAGTAAGCCGTCCAGTTATAAAAACCTTCAGGCAAATTATAAGTTGCAGTTCCGGATTCTCCACAATCCGGAGCCGAAGAAAAGCTCTTTTCGATTGTACCCTGACTTTTATTTACGCTCACATTTATTGGACCGTTGCACAATACTTTTGCCCAGAGCATTACATAGCCATTAGTTGATTGAAGTCCTTTTTTTATTGGTGAGGAGAAATGACCACCTGTGATTGATATAGATTGCCCGGCTTCATTGATAGCTTCACCCTGGAATGTGGCCATTACTTTATTAGCATCAATGGCTGAAATTGTTACATATAAATCACCACCGCTGTATAAAATTGCGGAGTAAATGGTGTCTGTTTCATTTTGGTAAATAAATTTCGCCTGGTCCAAATATGTTTTATAAGTTTTACCTTTTTGAAAAAGTGAGTCAGTTGTTTTTAATTTGATAGAAATAAATTCATTTCCATTTGAAGTTTTACCCGTAAGGGTTAACACGGTGAATACACCTTCTTTAGTGAGATATGCTGTATCAACAGGGCCTTTGTATAAAGAAGTATTTGCTGTAAATTCCCATTCACTTTTCACTATAGATTCACTCCCGTTTGCAGGGGGCGAAATTATTCCACCCTCATAACTATATTCTTTCTGGCAACTCCAAAAAATAAGAGTTCCGCAGCAAATAAATATTATTTTAATAAAAGGCTGCATTCAACAAATTTAACTTGTCCCAAAAGAAAAGTATACTGTTCTGTGACTGGAAAAAACATTGTTCAAACTGGTATCTTGATTATTTTCCGGTATTTTATTCATTACTGGTTTGTTCAGCGCTTCCATTCCATACTGATTTAAAATTATAATCACCAGATCCGGCTTCAAAAATTGCATAGCCCTTTTCATAATGTGTACTTAAGCTTTTGCCACTCTCTTTAACCGGAACATTTTCATTTGATGGAATAAATATAGTTGCGGAGGTATTGGGAGGAATTATAACGTGGAACATAAAATTATTCCCTTCTTTTTTCCAGTCGCTCGTAATATCGCCTGTTATTGACTTATAGCTTCCCTTTACCCAGGTAAGATCACCAGCAGGTTGTGGCTTAATGATTATTTTTTTAAAGCCAGGCGCATCATTATTAATCCCTAGTAATGAACGGTAAAACCATTCATCAACGGATCCAAACATTGGATGATTTTGTGAAGGAGAAGACTCAGGGTAGGCCCACGTTTCCCAGAGTGTTGTTGCTTTATTATTTATCATGTTGAGCCAGCCCGGGTAATCGGGTTGCGTCGCAATTTTATAGGCGATTTCATTAGCATTATTTTCTCTAAAAAGATCAAACATCATTTTAGTAGAAAATATTCCTGTCGCCACATGCCAGTCATGTCTTTTAAATTCATCCATTAAAACATTCCAACTTAATTTTTCTTCCGGAGACAGGCCATACCAAAGCGCAAATATTTGCGCACTTTGTGTAGCATTATCAAAGCGACCTGTCTTGGGAACAAGGTATTTTCTTACAATCGCATTTTTAATCCGTTCAGCCAGCCTGGCATATTTTATTGAATCATCTTTTTTATTCAGGATCGATGCGAATTCTTCAGCTAACCTTACGTGATGGTAATAAAAAGATGCGGCAGTAAGCGCTTCAGGCTTTGTGTCCAATGCTTCATGGTCACTAATGTCCCAATAAAATAAATTATCGACAGCTTTTGATTGAAGAAAGTCCATTTGCTTTTGGAATGCTTCATAATTCTGTTCAATGACTCGTTTATCTCCATAAAATTCATACAGCTGTTTTTGCAAATAAGGAAAGGCAAGCTCCCAACCTAATGGCCCGGAGTCATCGCCGTAGCCTCTATCGGCGATTCCGGTAAAGGGAGCTATTTCCGTTATGCCGCCTTCCGGCCTTTGTTCATTTGCAAAATCCTTCAAAGTTTTTGTATAAAACTGAGCCATATTATAATTGTAAATAAAAGCATTTGCAGTGGCTACGATATCACCACCATAACCCATTTTTTCTCTTCCGGGGCAATCTGACTGGACGCTAAAAATATTACTCTTAAAAGTCCATTGAATTGCTTCATGCAATTTATTCAACTGCGGATTAGAACAGGCAAAGTCGCCAGCCCCGTCAATATCCGAATTCATACGAAGGCCTTCAATATCATCTAAGCCAGGAGCACCGGGCCAGCCGGTAATTTCAACATATCGAAATCCATGAAAGGTGAATCGCGGCGACCACACTTCAGTGCCTTCGCCATTTAAAAAATAGATATCCTGTTGCCAAGCTGTTTCCGGCCCACCGGGGCCACTTTTTATAGCGCCTTTTTTTATTTGGGTCGCGGCTGTCGTGAGATAATTTAAGGTACCGTCCTTAAATAAATCCTCGCCATATCGTAATGATATTCCCGTTCCTATTTTTCCTTTAATTTTAATCCTGGCAACACCTGCAAAGTTCTGCCCCATATCCACGATAAAAGTATCTGGCCGGGGCCGGGTAATTTTTATTGGATTTAAAACTTTTGTAATTCTTATGGGGGGCTGCATCTGTGCTGTCAATTTCCCTGAAGGCCCGTCAACAACAACGGCATTTTTCCACGCGTCTTTATCAATAACGTTTTTGTTCCAGTTTTTCTGCTCCAATCGTGCATCATAAATTTCGCCGAGGTAGACATTGTTTTGTATCATCGGCCCGGGTGCAGCCAACCAACTTTCATCGGTAATTATTTTCTCTGTTGATCCATCAGTATAATCTATATGTATTTCTGCAATAACACATGGCCTGCCGGTCTGCTGGTAGTCCCGCAAATCCCATCGGCCAAATAATTTGAAAGGCAGAGGATTCCACCAGCCACTTCCCAACATTATGCCAATCACGTTTTTACCTTTATGTATAGTAGTCAGATCATATATTGAGTACAATACTTCTTTCCTGTAGGTGGTAAAGCCGGGATCGAGAACATGATCTCCAATTTTTTTTCCGTTGAGATATGCCTCGTAATACCCCAGCCCGCTTATATATAATCGGGCTTTTGCAATTTTCTTATTTGCAGAAAATTCTCTTCTTAGCAATGGCATCCTGTCTGGCTTATAATAATTCGAATCTATAGCCGGATTCTTACTCCCATCATTAATCCATTTGGCACTCCAGTCAGTTGGACTTAGCATCGCGGTTTCAAACCAGGCAGGCTTACTCCAGGCAGATGCTTTTCCATTTTCATCATAGATTTTTACACTCCAATAATATCGCGTGAACGGCTGCAATGGTTTTCCTGCGTATGAGACATTTATGTTATCACCGGAAATTATTTTTCCTGGTGACCACATATTTCCTTTTTCTCCCCCGATATCTTTTTCATTGTCACTCACTATTAACTCATAAGCAGATTGCATTTTATTACGTTCATCTGCGGCAAAATTCCATGTGAAACGAGGTTGTTTTGTATCTATCCCTAAAGGATTATTAATGTATTCACAATGCAAGGCTGCAGGCTGTAAGCCGGTTTGAGCAAGCAGAAGAACATCGATGAAAATAAGGGAAATCAACAGAAACATTTTTTTTGCATGTAACATATAGTGTGACATTATAAGTTTTAAAGTAAGGTAAAAGAACTGCAGGAAAAGCTATTAATCACTTCAGCGGATCCATCAGAAAATTTTTTATATTGCTAATTATATTCTATCACGATGTTATGAACTCCAGGCAAACCAACGGACAAGTCTGCATACGTTGACCGCTCTATTTTTGTTGTTTGAAAAGGAACCTGCTTATTATCTATATAAGCTTTCAATGGCTTTAAACCTTCGGGCAATAATACGTGAAAGCTCATTTTATCTCCGCTGCCGGTTGCTATGGTTCGAATCTGTCTTTTTCTTTTATCATGGTAATATTGATAACTTACATAGCCTTCCGACGCAGCGTATTTAATGGTAACATTTACTGAATCAGTATTTGATGAAATCCAGCGGGGAGCGACGACAGGAAACTCAAATATCGTTTTATCGTCTGTTACACCAGCCAATCCTTCCACTAAAGCTGACATGCCTGTTGCAGCAGCCCAATTATCGGGGCCACCAAAAGATTCCGGCTTAGGTCTCACATAATGAAACTGGTCAGCGAGAGTAATTCCAAAAACATTATAAATACTCTCATTTTTAGCAGCGGTTATTTCAATTGATATTATTTTTTTACCCGGTTCGGGATTTTTTATTGCAGTCCAATAAGTTCCCACGCTGGCACTCTGTGCATTTGGCCCATGCCAGGCTACGTCCGTAAAATCATTTTTCAATTTTGGAAACCACCAATTGCTAAGATGCTTTTCTTTAAAAATGTACACAGTTTTTTCGGAGCTATCTGCGTACTTAAATGTCAGCCCTGCATATATATTATCTGTAACCGGCCCCATGCCTGTGTGAAGCAAATAAATCGTTTTGGCGCTATCGCTGATATTTATAGTTACACGTTTTTCATATCCTTCTTTATCAGAAACCGCAATTGCCGAATTGGATGTTGAAGGATCAGGAATAAGAAATGAAATGGAATCATAAGTTTGCTTGCCTACAGGCATACCAGGTAATTCCGTTGTATAATTCCTGTTGGTAAATTTTGAAATATCAACAGGCTTATAATGTACCTGGGGCGGATCAGGAAAGCTGCCTGTGTAAGCAAACCAGATGCGTTTTCCATCTCCATATTTTAAACCGAGATCTAATAAACGTTTTAAAATATCAGCGCCATAATTTTCATAACCATTTTCAAAAGCACCAAGCGCCAGTTCTCCCGCTACATGTCCTCCCACTCCACCATTCATATATTGCCACATTACGTCGTGAACATCAAATCCTTTTGGGTAAGGTGGGTAAATCGTGTACCATTCACCGGGAGAGCCCTTTGGAAGATGCTTCTTTAAATCCAAATAACTATTAATAATCGCTTTACTTTTTTCATGTGAAATGCCACGATTGATTGAATATGCATTTGATTGTGAAAATTGCGTTGATACATCCACTCCAAGCTTTCTTTTTACAGAGGGATCTTCCTCAATAAAATGAGTATAAAATTTCCCGTTCCATGCAAGAGCATCTAAGCGTTGCTGTATTTCATTTGCTCTCTCCCTGTATTTTTTTGCCTGCTCTTTTTGTCCTGCATAATCAAGCATTGCGGCAAGATCATTACAAGCCATTACATAACCTGTATTATCGCCGTAAAAAACGCCGAATTTTGTTTTGTAATAATCCACCAGCATTGGGTTACCGGTTCCTAATGCAGGGGTATATTCATCATCCACCTGGAAGTCCCATGAATCGATAGTTAATGCTCTTTTTAACAGCCGATATTTTGATGACCATCGTAAAGAATCATTCACACAATAATCCAGTGCTTTAGATGCAGAAGAAAGCAAATTCCTCATCCACACATCATCGCCACTTGCTTTCCAGCATTTATAAATGGAAGCGACATAGCAGTACTCTACATGATTTTCTACAGGTTGCCTTACAAAATATGCATTGCCATCACGCATAAAGAAGCCATACTTTTTATAAGCTGTTTCAAAATAATATTCAGCTTCATTTGTTGCAATAAAGCTCCAGATCATTCCATCAGGCTTTTGTTTTTCATGCATCACGTCTATTAAATTTTTTCCATAATCACTAAAATATTGCATGCCCTTCATGGTATTATAATTATCCAGCACCCATGAAACGAGGAAATTCATTTCCTTCCCGTTCCAAATCATACTTGACTCTGTGCCGGCATCTGAATAGATATACATTCCCTTCTTTAAAACTGAAAATAAATTTTTGAATGTACCTCCGTCATCAATGGATGTGGAAGCAGTAACTTCGAATTGAAAGAGAGTTGATTTTTTATTTTGGTTATCTAACACCATCACAGTATGTTTTCCCAACGCACCTCCCACAATAAATGGAATAACCGGTTTAGAAGGCGATTGAAAATATATTTTACCGGCACCATCGAGTACCATTACCCTTCTTCCACCGGCATTTGTAATCAATAATTTTTCAAGCGGATTCACCGATGCGATCGGTTTTGCAAGTTGCGACCTAAGTGTTGGAACCTGTGCATTTATCGCTGTTACGACCGTCACGAAAAAGATAACCAGTCCTCTCCTGGTTAAATTTAAAATATTACGAAAGCACATAATTATATGTATTAGTAATTATAAGAAGCCTTCACGTCAAAAATTGCATTCAATACAGCAACTATTATGCTTACGCATCGCCCCTGGCTTTAGAATAAATTAAAGGATTCTGATTATTATCGTTTAGTAAATCTCCAGGCGTTAAAGCCTCGACCTGTTCGTTGCTTAAAATATTTTGAGTGCCGTTAAATACATTTCCATCAGGCATAAATGCACAGGTCATTGCTCTTCTGAAGCCAGGCGTCATGTTTGCATTTGCGCCATGTATTGTAAGACCGTTGTGAAAAGAACAACTCCCTGCTTTCATTGGCGCAGCGACTGTTTTAGAAGATTTTAATTCGGGATAAGTTTTAAATATATCATCCATGTTTTTTCCTATGCCCGCGAGTTTAAACCTTGTTTTTTTAGAAGAACCGGGAATAAAAAATAAGCACCCGTTTTCCAAAGTAGCATCATCGAGCGCAACCCAAATTGACAACGCCTTCCTATCGCTAAAACTCCAGTAGGGTGTATCCAAATGCCATGAAGTTGGATTGGCCCAGGGCTTTTTTATAAGTGCCTGGTCGTGCCAGATACGAACTCCATCCACGCCGGCGAGAGTTGCCGCCATTTTTCCAATGCGTTCATCAAGCATGATGCTACGCATCTTTTCATTATCCATCCAAAGGTTCAACAATTGGTCAAATACTTTATCGAAATAATCTTTATCCTTATCATCTCCTTCCCCATATACTTTTGCCTGGCCAGGTAGCTTAAAGCCATTTCTTTTTACCACCGCCTCATCTACCGCATCTCTCCACAAGGCCAGTTCATCCGGCGATAAAAAATCGTTGATAATAACATAACCGTTTTCCTCGTAAAAATCAATTTGTTCTTGCGAAATGTTGTGATTCATGGTCTCATATTAAGTATAACAAGCTTTTCAAAATTGTGTATTCTAAATCAACAATGGCATATTCATCGGAGAGGACAACAAGCATCTGCAAGCAAACCAACACCGCACAAACCTGATCGTTCCGTAATTTTTATTCCTGGAACATTTTTGTTCACCATTTCATATTATAAGTCCGGAAGTTTCCATGGATTTCGATATGAGGGCATTAATAATTCGTTCGCCGCTTTATTATTTCCGAAATTTTTGGCCTCATTATTCCATGTAACTTTTGAATTTGTACGCAAAGCGATATTACCCATATGCGTGTATAAGGCAGCCCATCTTCCTGTCTCAATGGGGCACACAGGATCCTTGCGAGTTTTCAAACAATCTATCCAGTTTCTAACATGAGCTTCATGGGAATCGTGACCGGTTTGTCTTGGCATTGCCGCCACCTTGTATTGCCCGTTTTGCATTTCAGGAATAAAATCAAACGATGAGCGGTCAATAACGATTGAGGCATCATTGCCGATAAATGCAAGGCCATAATTCCGGCCCGATGGCCCGGTCTCCACCCCTGCAGTATTTTGCCATGAGATGGTATGGTCGGGCATTTGCCACGAGACATTCATGGTATCAAATGTTTCATGGGCATGATCCGGGTATGCAAAATTTCCTCCCGTCGCAACAACTGATAACGGACCGGCATTAATGTCTTTTGCCCAAAGGGCCATGTCCATTAAATGTACACCCCAGTCAGTTATAAGTCCTCCTCCATAATCCCAAAACATGCGCCACGAGCCATGAAATCTTGCTCTATTAAAACTACGCTGAGGTGCCGGGCCAAGCCACATATCGAAGTCAATACCTGCGGGTACTGGTTCATCAGGCACTTTCGGTTGACCGATGCCGTAATTAAAGTTTGCCCATACATTTGTTTTTCTGAATTGGCCAATTTTCCCGGCCTTTATAAGATCCATAGCAGCTTTCCAATGATCACCGCTTCTCTGTTGTTGTCCTACCTGTACCACCTTATTATATTTTCTAACCGCTTTTACCATTAGTTCACATTCCCCGATACTATTTGCCAAAGGCTTTTCCACATACACATCTTTACCAGCCTGGCAGGCTGCTATCAGCATGTAGGCATGCCAGTGATCCGGAGTTCCGATCATCACTGCATCGATATCTTTATTATCCAACAGCTTCCTGAAATCTTTATATTGTTTAGGCTCGCTTCCCTGGATTTTTTTAATATCTGCACTTCTTTCCAGGAGCACCGCATCATCAATATCACAAATTGCACCGCACACAACTCCCGGTTGTTTTAGTGCTTGCCGAAGATCAGCCATCCCCTGCCCTCGTGCACCGATGAGCCCAAGTACAATTTTATCACCTGGCGAATTTTTTGCGGAACCAAACGAAGACACTGTGGGAGCTAAAACTGAAACGCCCGTGGCTGCAATAATTTTAGAGGTATCCGATAAAAACTGCCGCCTTGATTTTGTCATGATAACTATTGTTTAGGTTAAAAAACTTAGCGAAAGATTATTCTCTTAGAGCTTCACAGTAACTTGTATAAACTTGCTTTCTATTATAAACAAATTACTAAAAAAGGTACGAATCGGGTTGAATAAATATTCGCTGGTTTTTCAAAATAATTTAAATCCTATTTAAACAATGTGACAACGCTGTTTGCGGGCAAAAGAATAATGTCGGCGCTGTTTGCCAGTCCATAATCTTTTGCATCATCAATTGCAGAAGTCGTAATCTTTGAGAATTGCGACAGGTAAATTATTGCCTGTTAATTTTACGGCTTTCGCTGAAGCATTATCGTTAATCAAAACAATAGTTGTTGTATTGTCTGTGACATTTTGAAAAGCCAGTGGATAAATATTATTTCCATCTGCCGCATTAGCATCAACTCTTACGGCACCGGGGCGTATGTATTTGTAAAAATTTTTTGAAACAAAATAGCGTTTGCTTTTTTCACCGGAGGAACTCATCAACGAATAAGAGTCAAGTGTGGTAGTACTAAGTGACCAATGCAGCCACGCAGAAACATTTCCAAACTTAATTGCCGTGTACATTGCTTTTGCTAATTTGATTGCGCCATCAAGTGTATTTTCATAACCCGATGTTTCGGTCATCCATAGTGGCTTGTTGTATTGAGCACCCCAGCCATACATTGTTTGCCAGGTTTGTGCACTGGTGGAAGCCGCAGTTACGCCATCAAGATCGTAGCCGTGCACCGCGATAATATCAGCGTATTGCCTTGCGACCGGATCAGCCAGCGTTGGAGCAATCATGCTTTCGACTCCCTGCAAATAGCCGACGTCCTCCGGCAAAAATAATTTTGTAGCAAGACCCTCATCTCTGAAACGCTTCCCAACCACTTTGAGAAGATCACGCATGGCATCTCCATCATACACACACGAAGAATAAAATTGTGAAAATCGAGGCTCGTTTTGAATGCTCAATGCATAGATATCAATGCCAGTCTGTTGCTTTATGATTTTAATATAAGCCACACACATTTCAGCGAATTCGTCATACATATCTGTCTTCAACTGGTTAGTTGTTGCTGTGGGATTTGATGTGTATACAGGAGCAGAATTCTGATTTTGTGTGCCGTTACCAAGTTGGTTGTTGTATTTCATCCAAACAGCAGGGCTCCACACAGAAACAATTAATTTCTGTAAACCCGCTGTCTTCATTTTAATTAAATAATCCAGGTGTTCACTTAACGGTTCATCCAATCCATTCACAGAAGAATTGATATTGAATTTTGAAAGATCGGTCGTAAACGGATCGCTGTTGTCATTTACAGGCTCAAAGCTTGTGGTTAAATTATCCCGAAGAATGGTGAGGCCAAGATCATTGATTAAAGTATTTACAAAGGCATCTGAAACGAAAGGCCCCTGGGCCCAATATTCCTTTAACGCACCGAAGCCACCAAACCCCTCCATAGTTTGAAATTTTTTGCTAACATCTATTAAGACGTCAATGGTTGTCGTGCTTATGGTGGTTGTTACTTCTACCGGGGTTGATTTTCCATCACTCACTTTTACTTTTACTGTATAGTCTTTATCGCTTACATATTGAAAAGTTTCGGTGTCAGTTCCGTCCTTTAATGTTCCCTCACCAAAATCCCAACTGTAAGTCAAAGGATCAATATCCTGGTCAGTAGCAGCCACAGTGAATTTGAATGTAAATGGATTTACAGAAATTAGCTCAGAAGTAATACTTGCCTGCGGCGGGTGATTTACTCCATTACTGTTATTCCCGCTTCCCTTTTTTGAACAGGCAAAAGTTAAAGTACCAAAGATCATCAGGACGAGAATGTTTTTAATCATAGTTGAAATTTTGCCACAAAATTTTTTCTATTTTTTATACCAATATTTTATTGAATATTTTTCACTCTTAAATTTTTGCAACAGATAGTTGAAGGATTAGCATAAACTTAACTCCCCTTTCGGGGAGCTAAGTCTGCTTACTCCACTGCTTGCTATGAGAGAAAAGTTAATGCAATATTTAAATGCACACACCGATTTAGCTTAGTAACCCGGGTTTTGTTTCACATTTGGATTTACGTCTATTTCGCTATTCGGAATCGGAAAATATAAATGCTTCGGCGATTGGAAATTCATATTTGCCGGAACGTTAGAACTGAAAGAAGCATTATCTATGGTTAAAATTCCTTGTAATTGCCATCTCCTCATGTCAAACCATCTTTGTCCTTCACCGGCAAGTTCAATTAATCGTTCATCCATTATCCATTGCATGATTTTAGTTTTGTCGGTTTCCGACACGGCCCTGTCTGCCGGCTCAGTGCCTGCCCCCATGGCTCTCGCCCGGGTTCTTACCTGGTTTATATAACCAATAGCTTCCGAAGTGGAGCCGCCAGATTGCAAGACTGCTTCCGCTTTTAATAGTAAAACATCGGCAAGGCGCAGGATGCGATAATTATTTACAGAGGCTACGCCTGATTGAGAAAGTTTGTCCCTCGTAACGTACTTTTTTACCGTTTGATCTGTAGCATCCATTGTAAGCGGCAAGCGAGGATCATTAGCGTTAAAGGTATTCAGCAATTTAGAAGTTCCGTAGAAACGGGACCTGCCAAATAGCGCAAAGTTATTATCATAAAATCCCCAGAAAATAGACAATGCGCCTACTGCGTTATCAAAATCATTTGAAAGCCAAACGTTGTCGAAGCCAAACGCCTGGGATGCCTGAAATTCAAAAAGTGACTCAGAATTATTTTCAGTATCGAAAGCGAAATTATCACCAAAGTTGGCCTGCAATTGAGCGCCGGATATTTTATTAAAAGCTGCTATGGCTGCCGCATAATCAGCAGCGTCACCACCTTTTACCGAAGCACGGAATACAAGTGATTTGCCCAACATTCCATTGGCAGAATTAGCGGTTACCCGGCCAGCATTGGCCGCATCCCAGTTTGCAGGTAATAATCCGGCAGCATCCGTAAAGTCCTGTATTGCCTGGTCAAGTAATTCAGTGCCCGTTGATCCCGGCGGTGTAAACTGGTCATCGTTTGTAACCCTTTCAGTAACGAGGGGGGATGTGCCGAATAGATTCCATAAGTTATAAAAAGCATAACCGCGCAAGAACAGTGCTTCGCCCTTGTGATAGTTTTGAAGATTAGGCGTGGTGTAAATACCGGGTGCTGCTTCGGTTACTTTTTGCAATACAACGTTAGCCCTTGCTATCATTTGGTAATGAGCAGCATACTCGGTACTCAACGTACCATCACTGGGCTGCAGTGGCCCAAAGGTTTCGAACTGTTCATTATTATCATTGGTGGTGATGTCATCTCCCGGCAATAAAAAAACAGGTATAACAGGGCTTCCACCATTGTACCAAAAGAAGTCAGTCATTTTTGCATAAACACCTAAAACTGCTTTTGTAAAATCATCCTCTTTTGTAAAATAAGACTGTTCTGTGGGGCCATGCGGCAATAAATCAAGCTTACTCTTTTGGCAACCATTTATTATAAATGAAACGGAAAGAATTAGCCAGATAGTCAATAATTTTAAAAGTATTTTTTTCATTTTATAAAGCATTAAGTTGGATTAAAAGGATGCGTTAATTCCGAATAAAAACTGCCGTGTCGGCGGTATCGCATCGTTTTCGGGATCGAGACCTGTCCATTTGGTTATGGTAAAAAGATTTACAGCCGATACATAAAATCTAAGTTTCTGGATAAAGCCTGCCTGGTTTAAAAGATTTGAATTGAGGCTATATCCTAGCTGAACATTTCTTAGTCTCAGGTAAGCAGCACTCTCAACATACCTGCTTGAGAATCTTGAGGGATCAGAGGGATTGTTATAAATGGCCCTCGGAATATCTGGCGAAGGTTTTGAACTTGTCCACCGGCCCAAAACTGTTGACCATTGGTTGGCAAGGCCACTCATGCTCTCTCCGCCTGCTCTTAAGTAATTGTATTTTTTCACGTCACCTACTCCCTGGAAAAGCGCAGTTAAATCAAATCCTTTCCAACTTGCACCGATATTAAGGCCGTAGTAAAAGCCGGGAATTGTTTTTCCTAAAAAAGTGCGGTCATTGCTATTTACGATACTGTCTGGCGTCGTGCTGTAACGTTCTTTGGGTTGCGTTGGATTTCCATAAACATCCTGGAAATACATATCACCTGGTTGATAAACATATCCCTTTGACGGATCGCCCAAAACCTGGCCGATGTTTACATCAGCATGCGAGGCTCTCCACGCATCAATCTCGGCCTGTGTTTGAAAAACACCACCCACTTTATATCCCCATAGATAGAATAAAGAATATCCTTCTTCTATTCTTCCACCCTCATCCCCCAATGGATTTCCATTATATAACTTTACGACTTTATTGTCAACAGTTGTAAGATTTCCGCTTACATTAAATTGCACGGGGCCGATTTGGTTATTGTAACCCAGTTGAAATTCAAAACCCTGGTTACGAACTTCGCCAATGTTAAGATCAGCAGGATTTTGAATACCTGTATTTGGCGGTAAGGATACGGATTGAATAATTCCATAGGTCAGCTTGTGATACCATTCCGCTGTAAAAGAAACCGTGTTGTTAAATAAAACTGCATCGAAACCAATATTAGTGGTATGAAGCTTTTCCCACGTGAGCGTCGTGTTGGCAAAATCAGGTAATGTAGCGCCCTGGATTTGGGTGCCGAGCCCATTGCCGGAGCCCGATCCTAACGGATAATCCGCATTGAAATTTACATTCGACAAAAATTTATAAGCACCGGCAGAATTGATGTTACCTAAAGTTCCCCACCCCCCTCTTAGCTTAAGATCATTAATGAATGTTGTTTTAGGAAAAAACCTTTCAGAACTAATTCTCCAGCCTGCGGCAAATGACGGAAAATAATCCCACTTAAATCCAGGAGCAAGCTTCGAGGCGCCATCATAACGAAGGGTTCCGTCCAGGTAATATTTATCCTTATACTTGTAACTTAAGCGTCCCACATAACCGATTAATTGAAGCTCTTCAAGAATTCCGGCAAAACCCGTTGTAAAAGGTGGTTGGTTCCTGATGCCCCTGTATTGAGGATCTGTATAATCAACTTTCCCGCTCAAATCATTTACGTACCAATTAGTATATTGGTCAGAAACAGCTGCCACAAAATCTATATAATGATCTTTGAAAAAAGTATGATTATAATTAAGCGTAATTTCTTTATTCAGGTTGTAGGTCTTTCCCTGTCTCTCTCCATAAGTTCCTACTGCCTGCGCATTGCCACCGGCGTAAGGATTCCCGGGCGTTTGTGAAAAGCGCCACATATCATAGTCCTGCCATTGCTTACGCAGGTTGATAAAATGATCCCCCCCAACTGAAGCCTTTAATTTTAATCCCGTAATGGGTTCAATTTGCACATAAGCGTTTCCCAAAGCCCTGGTTAAATTATACTTGTTGTTACTGAGTTGTTGAAATGCAAAAACATTAAATCTTGTCTGGTCGCCCCATATCAAATCAGGGCCGGTTGCGTATATGAAGGGCGCACCGGGATCGAGCAATGTAGGATCATAATCCGGGTTTGGGATAAACGTACCTGAAGCAACGGCCGCGTACCCCGTTGGATCATTGGGATCATAAATCGGCTGAAAAGGAATTGATGACGTCATTGTTGGCAAATCAGCTTGCGTATTAACCAGTGCATTTTCATTTACCAGTCTAATGGTTAAGCCAGCCTGTACAAATTTTGAAATCCTTGTATCTACGTTTGCAGCGACTGTATAACGCTCAAGGTTATTTGATTTAAGCGGGCTTTCCTGTTTTGCATATCCCATAGAGATATAATATTTTGTTCCCTCATTGCCGCCGCTTACTCTTACGCTATAATCCTGGATGGGCGCATCCTTATTTTTTAACGCATCCTGCCAATTTGTAGTCTTATTATTCCCTGCATATAACGAACTGGACTGGTCATATCTTGGCCCAAACTTTTGTTCAAACGTATTTCCCGGTTCCGGATTTGCTGCGTATGCTTCACGTACCAGGTCAAAGTATTGTTGGGTATTAAGCGTGGAAATTGCTTTAGGAATATTTTGTATTCCATATTGTGCCGTAAACTCAACACGCGGACGGCCTGTAGCGCCTTTCTTTGTTGTAATCAGTATAACGCCGTTTGAAGCCCGTACACCATATATCGCAGCAGCCGATGCATCTTTCAATACAGTTATAGACTCAATATCCTGCGGATTAATCATCGAGAAAATATTTATAGGAGACCGAATATCTCCGATGCCGCCTGTGGTTATGCCACTTCCGCCTTCGAAAATAGGAACGCCATCTACAACATACAATGGCTCTGCATTTCCAAATGTATTAACGCCGCGAATCCGGATAGTTGGCCGGGATTGGGGATCACCTCCACCCGAACTCACGAATACACCTGCAGCTCTTCCCTGCAATGCTAGTTCCGGTGTGAGCGATGTACTTTTCTCAATTTCTTTATTACTGACTACGGATATTGCCCCGGTCACATCTTTTCGCTGGCGGGTTCCATAGCCAATTACAACGACTTCTTCCTGCTGAGAAAGAAATCTTTTTAATACCACATTCACTGAAGTTTTCCCGTTAACATTAATTTCCTGTGTCTCCATACCTACATAAGAAATTAAAAGAATTTTCGATGAGTTATCAGGAATCTCAATTTGGAATTCACCATTTGAATTTGTTGATGTACCTATAGAAGAATTCTTAAGTTGAACACTTGCTCCTATAACAGGCTGGCCACCTTCGTCGGTAACTTTGCCGCCTACCTGTATGGGCGGCGGTGGCAACGGCACATCCTGGAATTGTACCTGCATTGCAGGTTTGCGTGAAACTACAATGGTATTGTGTTCGATGGAGTACGTAAGGGGCTGCCCTTTAAAACAATATTGCAGCGCATCGAGCACAGGAACATCTTTTACATTAATGCTTACCCGTGGCGCATCTTTCATAGTATTTTTGGAAAAAAGAAAACCGAACCCGGTTTGCTTTTCGATCTCTTTAAACACTTTAAAAAGAGGCGCATCTTTTAAAGAAAGCGTAACGGTCTGGGTGACTCCTTTTGCAGAAATCTGTAAAAATGCGGCGGTCAGTAAAACGAAAGTTAACTTCATTGCCTTCAAAATTTGAGATGTCAACAACCGGCCTACCGTGTTTCGGCTTTCAGCAGCGCAGCTTTGGTTGCTGCATGTTTGTAAATTCATACATTTGCATTGTTTAGGTTAATGAATAAATGATTCTTACCAGTTTTATTTTATTTCTATATCAGCCTCAACAGCCGGAAATGTTCGAGCATTTCCGGCATTGTTTTTACGGCTTTTCATCATTTTACAATAATATTTTTCCCTTGAATTTCAAACCCCACCCTCCCGGTTTTTTCGAGCATAGCGAGTATTTGTGATATGTTTACATTCCTTGAGATAACACCAACAAATTCTTCCCTGGTTACATTCCCATCATAGCTCGCTGTTACTCCATACCATCTTTCAAGTTGTCTCATTACATTTTTTATATCAGCATCCTGGAAAATAAATTTTGAATTTTTCCAGGCCATAACTTCATCCACGTCAACCTCTCTTTTTTGAAAGGGGATATCATTATTCCCATTGATTGCTATTGCCTGCTGGCCCGGCGCGATTAAAATATTTGAATTGTTTTTAGTAACCTTCACAGAGCCCTCAATGAGCGTAGTTTTTGTCACATCTTCATTCCCGTAGGCATTAATATTAAAATGAGTGCCTAAAACTTTTACTTCCATATTATTTACCATAACATGAAAGGGCTTGCTGGCATCGTGCACCACTTCAAAGTAGGCTTCACCCGTTATACTTACTTTTCGGTTGTTGCCACGAAAAGAAGTAGGGTAGGTAATTGAGCTTGCAGCATTGAGCCATACTTCAGAACCATCCGCAAGCATCAGGTGGTATTGCCTTCCAACGGGAGTTGACATGGTGTTGTACGCTACTTCAGAAGAATTATTTTTTACCGAATAAGATAAAAGCCCGTTTTTATTTATGACTTGCGAATTTCCCTGCAATCCAACTGAACCCTGTAAGCTGTCAAGGACTATTTTACTTCCATCGGAAAGTGTAAGCACAGCGCCTGTTTTACCTGGAGGAATGTCCCGCGAAACAGGTTGCGCAGTTTTAGCCGCAGCAAGACTGTTTTTGTTTGATTTTTTTAAAATAAAAAGTGAAGAAGCTGCCGCTAGAAACAAGATAACGGAAGCTGCTGCAACCATTCTTCTCAGTCGTACTAATTTAGCTGGCCTGGCTCCGCGGGAAATTTCTTTAGTCAGAAAATTTTGTATCGCAGATTTTAATTCTTTATTCTCCTCACCCAAATACCTGTCTTCAAGAAAATCTTCTTTTACTACGAATTCAAGATGTTCCTGGTATTCTTTATGTTTTAATAAATCTGTCAGCCTGCGCTTTTGTGCATTTGAGAGTTTACCTGAAAGATATTGCGACAATAGGTCTTTGAATGATTCCTGGTTCATATTACAAGCGTTATTATAAAGACGCTGTAAAAACTAAGTGCGGGTGGTTGCGAAAGAATTTTATTTTTATTTATTTATACAAAACTATACATACAGGAGGCAGGCAATTAGAATAATGGGATAATCTTTATTAAAATAAATATAAGTTCTCAGAAAATTTAAGGCAAGTACTATGTGTTCCTTCACGGTATTTTTTGAAATATTATTGCTCCTGGCAATTTCCTCATAGCTAAGGCCTTCTAACCGGCTCTTCTTGAAAATAACTTTTCTCACGGTCGGCAGCTTTTCAATACCCTCCAGGATACGGTTCCAGGTTTCTTTGCATTCAAGTTGTTGATCCGGAATATATATATCTTCAGGCGTCTCCAATAGATCCTCGCCGGTAAGACTTTCCAGTTTTTTACGCATTGAAGAAATAATATGGTGCCTTCCCAGGATAAAAAGATAGCTTTTAAAATCACGCACTTCCGTTAACGCTTCTCTTTTATGCCAGACTTTTAAAAATACATCCTGCGTAATTTCCTGTGCACGGGTAACAGATTTAGAATAGGCCAGCGCATGGCTATAAACTTTATTCCAGTAATAATCTACCAATACAGTAAATGCCTGCTGCTCACCGGATGCCACTTTTATTAAAAGTTCTCCTTCATTATATGTTGAACCTTCACCCATTTTTAAGCAATCGTTTTATTTGAGCCGTCGAGAAAATACAAAATTCTTTTAAAGCATTTACTCAACCATGAAATTTCTGAATTTAAATTACAAGCAATCTATTTATCCATCTGTAGTGTTCTATCCTGAAGACATTTTTTCAAGGCAGCACACTTTTTGAAATAAAAACAAACATTGGTCATAAAGGTGCTAGTCAGAAAAACGGAGAGCGCCAACGAAAACCGGCCTGGGATATGCCGTTAACCCATATCCAGGTTGACAACAAGAATTATTATTAATAGAATAAATTTTCTAAATTGTCAAAAGAGCTCCTCGCTAAAAAACTTTTTTAATCCCGAAAGCCTGTAATATAAATATAAACAAAATATAAATGTCTACCCCGGTTACAATCTCAAGATTATTTCAGGTTGTTTTGTGCTTTTAAAACCTGGGTCAAATCCTTCCCGCCTTCTTTTACCTAACTTGCTTGCGCTAATAACTATGAAATTGTCGTCCTCCTGTCAGCGGGAACTCTTATAGTTTCGGATATTTTTTTGAGACATCATCCATCACCAAAATCCAGTCCTGACCATAACCTGACGATGGAGGTGTAAATTTTTTTGAACCTGCATTTGCAATCATTATAACATCCCTTGATTTGCCGGTACGTGGATCATACCAATATACCTGCAAACTATTTCCCGATATCTTATTGAAGTTTACGGTAAATGGTTTCCCTTCTGAAGTATAAATAAAAGCATAGTCTTTACCTCTTGTCGCTTGTATTCGCTCCGAAGGAGCAAGATTATTTTCCACGATTAATGATTGATCCGGAACACGATCCAAAAACGGATGTGATAAAATCAAATTCTTTACAAAAATCATTTCGTTAGCACCGGGTAACTCCATTGCCTCTTCCCAATAGTGATGCGGGCCATTTACACCGTCCCGTTTAGGGGAATACATTTGCCATATATCATGGCAACCGTAGGTGTGTCCATGTGCCCCGGAGAAGAGATCGAGGTAAGCATATTTTCTTATATCATACGCATTTGATGTTCCCAGGTCTTTTGCATTGAAACAAACAGGATGGTCTTCATATAAAACTTCTGCATCCATCACGGGTTTTACGGGTTGCATTTTATACACTGTATTTATCTTATCATATACTTTCATATCACGGCAGTGGCCGTTTTGAAACATATTAAAAGCCAGCCAGGGCTCATTATGAAACCACTGTGCAGAGCCGGTTTCATTGGGCTGAGGATGAAAGCTGATCAGCGCTTTGTTGTTGGTAGCTTTCATAATGGCATTTCCCATAGCGTTCCAGGTAGCCACGTCTTTTTCATTCCTTGGATTGCGATCGCCACCCAATATCCAGATGATATTGGTTTTGTTTTTGTAACGGTTTGCAATCCATGCACCATATACAGCGGCATTCTGTTGATTGAAAATTTCCGGGCCGGTTCCCCAGCGATCTTTATTAATCTTATCGCCCCATGTAGGCAGCAAGCCTATGGTAAGTCCATATTCATTTGCCTTATCAATTATATAATCAACGTGCTCGAAATATTTTTCATTTGGTGTGGCCGGATCATCATTGATTAAAGGCGTTTCCCCGTAAGCGTTGGGTGTATGGAGGCCATCCATTTCCGCAAGGACCACTGCCTGGATCACCGTAAAGCCCTGCTCGCTTCTTCTTTTCAGATACTTGTCAGCGTCTTCTCTATCCAGCCGGTGAAATAGCTCCCACGCAGTATCGCCCATCCAAAAGAACGGTTTGCCGTCTTTTAATAAAAAATGTTTGTTGGCACTCACGCTATACTGTGGGTATGCATGTAAGGTTACTATTATTGTAATAAAAAGTAAAAAGATTTTCTTCATGATATTTTATTTACCGGGTAATGCAAAAGCGATATAACTATCCCCGGAATTCGTTCCGAGTTTTCCGCCACCGCAGGCAATCACCACATACTGCTTACCATCTACTTCATACACTGCCGGAGTTGCAAATGCAGGAGCCGGCAATTTTGTTTCCCATAATAACTTTCCGTTTCGTTTATTGAAAGCCCTGAACATTCCATCTTTTGTAGCGCCAATAAATACAAGGCCTCCTGCAGTGATGGCAGGGGCGCCATAATTTTCTGTCCCGGTCGGTTCCTTCGCATTCTTAAAAGTGGTGTCATTTCCCAATGGAATTTTCCAAACAAATTTTCCTGTGTTAAGATCGATCGCATTCAATGTACCCCATGGTGGCGCTATTGCAGGGTACCCTTCTTTGCTTAAAAATTTATTGTAGCCGGTTATAGTATAAGGAACAGCAAAATTCTTCATCGGCTTTTACATCATGAAAGGGTTTTGATTTCGCTGTATCAATATTTAATATAAAGGACGCGATTGCTTCCTTCTCGTTTTCATTAATCTGTTTAAAAGCCGGCATCATTCTCCTGCCCGTTTCCAATAAGCCTTTAAATGCCTGCACTGTATACTTTTTTTCCACACCAATTATGGAAGGATAATTGCCGGAGCCTTTTCTTTCCGGGCCGTGGCAAGTCATGCAGTTATTTCTATAAAGGCGCTCGCCCTGCAACTACATTCGTTTCGCTGGCGGGTTGCTTATTCGAAATATCAACTGCCTGTATGATCCACGCCATTTCATTTGCATTTACATATAAAATTCCTGTCTCAGGATCAAAAGAAGGACCACCCCACTCTCCGCCGCCATCTAGCCCCGGGAAAACGACTGTGCCTTCCAGGGAAGGAGGATTGAACATGTTATCGCTTTTATAAGATGCTAATCTCTTTTTTACATCAGCATACGAATCAGGTGATAAAAGTGGATTAATATCTTTCTCTGTAAAAGAGTGTCGCATGAAGGGTTCGGGAATGGTAGGAAATGGCTGGGTAGGCGAAAGCTTTTCTCCCTTTAGTTCCGAGGAATCCGGAACCGGCTTTTCCACCACATCATATATCGGTTTACCGGTTTCGCGATCGAGAATAAAAACAACGCCGGTCTTGGTGGTTTGCGCAACTGCATCAATTTTTTTTCCATCTTTATTAAGAGTAACTAAAGCAGGAGCTGAAGAAAAATCACGATCCCACACATCGTGATGGATATATTGAAAGTGCCAGATGCGTTTACCTGTTGATGCATCCAATGCCAGCATTGTATTGCCAAATAAATTATCCCCTGTTCTCTTTCCACCATAAAAATCGTAAGAAGCCGAACCTGTGGAAGCAAAAAGAATTCCGCGTTTTACATCGAGGCTAAAGCCACTCCATGGGTTTGCACCACCAATATATTTATAAGCAGCGGTATCGTCCCATGTGTTATACCCAACTTCCCCCGGAAAGGGTATTGTGTGAAAGATCCATTTTCTCTCTCCTGTTCTTGCATCAAAAGCACGAATATGGCCGGGAGCAGCATGCTGTCCTTCATCAACCCTTGCACACGCAATCACGAGGTCTTTATAAATAGCGGGAGGCGATGTTGACGTAACGAAAAAATCGGAAACATCACGATCCAACCCATTGTGCAAATCAATTTTTCCGCTATCACCAAAAGCCATCACAGGCTTCCCGTCTTGTGCATTTATACTGTACAGATCGGAACCGGCTGTGTAATAAATCCTTTTGTCATTTTTTCCATCGGTCCAATAGGAAACGCCCCGGCAATTATTCATTATGAAAAATGATCTCCTGTTGCTGTCGAGTGAATCGAAGGGATTAAATATCCAGTTTTGCTTACCTGTGGCGGCATCCAGCGCAAACAATTTCATTTCCGGGGTTGTGCCATACAAAACTCCGTCAACAATAATTGGATTGCATTGTATCTGGGAATGATGGGCTGTATCGGCATCACCGGAATGATATTCCCACGCCACCTGCAGTTGTGTAACATTGGAGGTATCAATTTGCGTTAGTGAAGAATATTGGATACTTGCCGGTGATCCTTTGTAGTTTGACCAGGTCGTGTAGCTTTCTTTTGACCGGCATCCAAAACTCAGAAATATAAATGCAGTGGTAATTGCAGCAATCGATTTTATCATGCGTCAATTTACAAACTATAATCAAAAAAAATCCGGATAATAAATATTTTAAACTTGCGGAGGTTTGAAATTCCTTTATAAAACAAGAGCAATGAACGTAGTCATTGCCCTTGAATTATTGCTGATAGGGAGATCTGATTATGCTTGTGGCCCTTTGTCCAGTAACTCTTTCTTTTCAATTTTATAAGAATAAATCAATCCTATACCACCGCCGATAGCGATCAGCGCAAACCAAAGAGCGGGGTTTTCATAATCGTGGATGATATATTGCGTAATAAAATAGGCAAGTAGTAGTCCTACTCCTGATCCTATCAAAAGCAAACCCCATTTAAGGTTGTGATAGGGAGCCGGCCTGTTGGCAAATTCTTTGGGATTCATACCCTTATCTATCATGGCAAGGTTCTCCCTTTTATGCATATAAATGATTCCAAAGATCATTAAAAAAAAGCCGAGCGGAATTAATACGGCGACTAACATTTCTGTTGCTTGCATTGCTTAAGTTTTTTCTGTTTAAATTTATTTATCTGTATGACTACCTTTTTAAAGTATGGGTTACACCCAAAAAATATTTAAAAACAATCTTACAAAAACTAAGACTACACGATCGCAAACAAGGTTACAAAAAAAAATGCCTTTTTTAACTATCCGATTTTTACCTAAAACCTGAATACAAATAAATGTAATTTTAAGTAACCTATTTCGCTTACTGGTAGTCTTAGAAACTGAATGTCGACCGGAATGGATGATAAAGAGATAATTAGCAGAATTCTGCGTGGTGAGCAACATCACTTTGCGGGGCTTGTAAACAGGTACCAGGAGTATGTTTTTACGTTAACGTTACGGTTTATTAAAAACAGGCAGGATGCCGAAGAAGTTGCCCAGGATATTTTCATTAAAGCTTACCGGTCACTGAACGATTTTAAAGGCTTATCTAAGTTCAGTACATGGCTTTATACGATTGTGCATAATACCTGTATCACTTTTTTAAGAAAAAAGGAACAGGTAGTTCATTCTCTTGATAATGAAAATGTTTTTGTGGCAGTTAACAACCAGGCTTCAGGATTTGATGCGAACCAACTCGAACAAAAATCAAGGGTATATATGGCTACAAAGGCAATAGCCTTATTGAGCCCGGATGATGCAGAGATCATAACTTTGTTTTATAAAGCTGAACAAAGCATTGAAGAAATCAGCAGGATATTAGGTATAGAAATAAGTGCAGTTAAAGTTCGTTTGCACCGGGCGAGGATAAGATTGAAAGAGAAAATGGAAAAATATTTCAAACAGGAAGTAAAGGATCTGGACTATTAATTTTAAATTTCATTTTATGAAATCAGAACAATCGATTGAAGAAAGGCTGTGGGAATATATTGATGGAACAGCCCCTGCCAATGAGATACCTGTCATAGAAAAATTACTGGCAGATGATGAAGATTGGAAGAATGTTTACAGGGAATTAATGGAAGTGCATCAATCGTTGCAATCTGCGGAACTGGAGCAGCCATCATTGCGTTTCACAAAAAATGTGATGGATAAAATTGCAGTTTATAACATAATGCCTGCAGCAAAAAAATATATCAATAAAAATATCATCTGGGCGATAGGATCTTTTTTCATCGTATTAATTGCCGGGCTTTTAATTTACGGATTCGCGCAGGTAGACTGGAGTTCCACGGGAAAAAGCAAATTTCCTTTTGATCCCGGCAAAATTGATCTCAGCAAAACTTTCAACAGTACATACTTATACATATTTATGATGGCCAATATAGTATTAGGCCTTATGCTCTTTGACCGGTTTTTGCGTCGCAGGAAAATGAGTTATAATAAAGATTAGCCGCAATTACTTTCTCATAAAGTTTTTATTCAAACTCGATTATTCCGAACCTTTCGTAATCGTGGTAATTTTCTCTTGTGAGTCGCCAGCTGGAATACGCCGGGCTTCGGTCATAATCTATCCGGTAAAAATTTGCACGCCACATCGTTCCTTTCATAGGAGGCGCACTCACGGTTGGTGCAAGTAATGCATAAGGAATAAAAAATTCTGCAGTCCATGTAAACCTGCCACCTGGCTTTACTGGTTTATTAATATCGATGGCATGTATAGTTTTGCGCCTGCCTTCATAGTGCCAGGGCTTCCATCCCATCGCGTTACCTTTATTATTCAGTATCATTATCGGCAGTTCAAAGTTCAATGGCGATAATTCGTATTCGAAATAAGCGGGCAAAGTCGTATCCGGCCGCAGGAATAATTCTACCACATCTTCATTGTATAATGCGCCATAGTCTTCCGTTATGGTAGCAGTGAGAGCGCTGTCTTCGCATTTATACAAACAATAAATGCCCTTATCAGAATATAATATTTTGAAAGTTGTTTCATAAGAAATGCTTCCCAGGCTATCAGCCGGTATTCGCCATCCTTCTTTCTCGAGAGTTTCTTTGTCGCGTTGTGTAATTGTATTCCAACCTGCGTTGTTCCACTCAGCAGCGCTTCCATCGCCCGTTATTGTAAAATCATTGGTACGTTTTACAATTAAATTATTGCCTGTAGCTACACTGCTTTGGGCATGCAATAATGTTATTTGCAAACAAAAGCTCAACAGTAAAGAACAAATATTAATTAGAGAATTCATTCAAGCGCTTATTCGGTTTAATTAAATATTTTTCATTTTGAGATTATTCAATTGCCTTTTTTAAGTTGCCACGGCCTTTAGGCCGTGGACGAGAATTAAGCACAACCGGCTTTAGCCAAAAAATAAATGTGGCTTAGTGTCTCACTTCATTATATGGGGCCAACTGTCTTCAAAACCATTAGTGCAGAAAACACTTTTGGCTAAAGCCAACACCTGTCTAACGATGATCCACGGCCTAAAGGCCGTGGCAACTAAAAGCTCCGCCAGCCTATCATAGCATGATCATTACTTCTTCTTCCATTCTCTCCCAGGTTGATCAACCCGGAACATTTCTATGTTCTGCCGATCTTGTAATGTTATATAAACCGTTCTTCCGTCTTTACCACCAAAGGCTACGTTACTCGGCTTTTTACCTGCCAATATTATTTCTTCCAGCAATTTTCCCCCGGGTGAAACTTTTGCCACGGTTCCCTTTCCATGTCTTGCAATGTATAGGTTCCCGTCAACATCACAACGCATACCATCCATACCAAAATCAGGAAATTCAATCAGCACTTTTTTGTTACTAACGGTACCACTATCTGAGAGATCATACACCCAAACCTTACGTTGCACCGATTCATTTACATATAAATGTTTTTCATCGGGGCTCACTTCAATTCCATTTGTTGTGCCCATATTATCTTCAAGAATCTGCATCTTTCCATCAGTATCAATTCGCCATATTCTGCCGGTGCTATCCTTCCAGTTTGGATCACTTGCATACAGCCTGTCTTTACTATCAATGGCAATATCATTAGGTTGATTCATGGTACTATCATGAGCATACACACTTATTTGTTTATCGGCCATATTCACCTTAAGAATATTGTGATTGATGTAATCAGCAATCATCATGTCACCATTGCTATTAAAGCGAATGCCGTTGCCTATACTGCTATCGGGCAACTCTAAAAAAATGCTTCCTTCTCCTGCCGGCGTTATTTTACCGATTGTTCCCTGTTTTGAATAATTTACCGCATACACATTGCCATCATTATCAACGGCAGGCCCTTCTGCCCCTGATGTAAAGCTGTTAACAGGTGTAAAGTCTGAAGATTTATACAATGCATCTGTACCGCTATTCTCGCCCCCCTGGTTACAGGCAAAAGCAACAACAATTAAGACAGAAAGAAAGATTGGAAATAATTTTTTCATTAAATAGTTTTTTAAATTTTATTGTTTTTTGTTTACTTGCTTTTTACGTAGATCGGATCAGCAATTCCATTAAGATCATAAACAATCCTGCCGCCTTTTATTGTCATCGCACATTCGAATTTTTGTTTGCCTTCTACCTTATAACCGGTTTTATCATAGAACCCAAAATCGCCTTGCTTTAAATCCAGCACTGCAACATCAGCAATAGCACCGACAGAAATATTACCTAACTCTTCGCGATGAATAACCTGCGCAGGACTCCAGGTACTTGCTTTGATCACTTCATTTAAAGGCATACCCATCAGCAAAAATTTCGACATGATATCCAGTTCGTTTTTCATAGATGCATTCATACTTCCCGTGTGCAGATCGGTGCTGATAGTATTAGGATAAAATCCTTCTTTGATTGCGGGAATAGCCTGTGTAAAATTAAAGCTTGCTCCGCCATAACCCACATCAAAGATGATCCCTTTTTTTCTGGCATCCCAAATAAAAGGTTTCACTTTATGGGTTGCTTCATCCACAACGGTTTCTCGTACATCACCATCAAGCAAGGTATAAGTGTGGGTATAAATATCTCCCGGCCTTAAATGTTTCATGTACAGTTCTTCAATAGATAAAGGTGGATGGGCGCCGCCAAAGTCAACCATAACGGGTACACCTGCTTGTTTTCCGGCTTCTACTGCCCGGTCAACCGGAGTCCAGTCATGTCCCTTCGAAATGCGCCACTTTAAAACCAACAATGTAATCCTTATATTCCTTAGCCACCATAGCGCTCAGTTTTGGGTTCATGTCATCAATATCCTGTTCCCACGCGCCACCACGCATTCCTTCACCCACAATATTTAAGAATGAAAGCACCCGTGTTTGAGAATTATCGATCACATTTTTTTTGAACTCAGGAAAAGATTTCCAGCCCGCGCCCCCGGCATCAGCGACGGTAGTAACACCAACACGAAACGTAAAACCATCCGGCGGTAACGCCACCAAACCATTGCTCAGGTAATGATCCGGCTCGGTGCCAAAGAAAACATGCGTATGCAAATCAATAAGACCCGGCATTAACATACAGGCCCTTTTGCATTCACGACCTGCGCGGCCTGTTTTCCATCAATATTTTTTGACATCGCCGCAATTTTTCCATCCTTAATGGCAACATCCATGATTGCATCAATATTATTTTTTGGATCAATCACATGTCCGCCTTTAATAACTATATCATAAGACTGCCCAAAAACGGAAACGCCAAAAAAAATGATAAAGGACACAAGTAAACATTGTATTTTTTTCATGATGCTGTTTTACGATTTTTTAATAAAGGTTAAAAAAAACTGAATATATTTTTATGTATGAGTTCATCGAAAAGAAAGTCATTATTTTTTGCGAAGCGCCGAAACCTCCCCGCTTGTTATACTATCGGTATTATTATTAAAATGTTTCCTGATGTAAGTTAACACCTGCGCAATTTCTTCATCTTTTAAAAAACTATGTTGCGGCATAATGCTGCTGTACGATTTACCATTCACTTCAATAGGCTTATCCAAACCATTCAACACCACACTTATCAGTTTGTGCTTATCGCCATTCACCCAATCAGAATTTTCAACCGGCGGAAAACGGCTGCCATCGCCTTTACCATTATACTGGTGGCAGGATATACAATAGGTGCGATACACCTGCGCTCCCGGCAAACCTTTTTCTTTATAAAGATTATCGTTCACTTCATCAGGAGTACGAATGTTTGAATTCGCTTTTCTTTTTTCCATAGCTGCTAATTCGGCGTCGCCAAATTTGCTTCTGTCACCTTTGTACATGATGCGCCATATTTTTCCTTTTCGCGAATCACTTATATACAATGAACCATCTGGCCCCATTGCTAAACCCATGGGCCTGTATTTTGCATCACTTGTATTTTCAATTGGATCCACCCCGGCAAAGCCATCTGCAAACACTTCCCAATCGCCGGAAGGCTGACCGTTCTTAAATGGAACAAAACAAACAAAATAACCAGCCTGCGGGTAAGGCGATCTGTTAGTAGAACCGTGAAATGCAATGAATGCTCCATGCTTGTAGCGTTCAGGGAACTGGTCGCCTTCATAGAACAATAAATCATTTGGCGCCCAGTGACCGGGGAAACCCATAACGGGCAGTTGCACGGAAGAATCTCTTGCCGGCATTTTTCCATCACCTCCATATTCAGGAGCCAACACATTTTTCTTTTGAAGCTGGTCGTAATAACTATAAGGCCATCCGAAATTATTTCCCTCATTCACGCGAAGAAATTCCTCCGACGGCAACACCGCACTTTGCCACTGGGTAAATTTATCCGGCCACAACATGTGCAGGTCATCCCTGCCATGCATTACGATATACAAATTCTTATCGTCTTTATTCCAATCCATAGCGACCACACTTCTTATACCTGTCGCAAACTTTTTTCCATCAGCCTGAGTAAGGCCAATCTTGTTTGCGTCGAATTGCCAGATGCCCGCATACTTTTCCAGTTCAGGACAAGGATCGAGTCCTGCCAAGCCGGGCGTACCGCCGGGAGTTCTTACCAAATCCTGGCAGGCATTGGAAGGAGCGCCGAACGGAACATACATATGTCCTTTATCATCAAAAGCAACAGGTTTTGTAATATGCCAATGCGAGCCCAGGGAATATTCTTCTGTAAGAACCACTTCCGTGGGACTTTCAGGAATCAACTTGCCGGGAGTCAATTTATTTCTATATACGACCAGTTCAGATGCATAATATAAATAGCCATTGTGTATTCTCATACAATTAGCCATGCTGCCTTTATTATCATAATCTCCAAAACGAACTATGGAATCGGCTTTACCATCATTATTCGAATCTCTTAAAGCCACATTTCCGCCCTCTCCTTTTTTTGAATAACTTAGTTTCACATAGATGTCCCCGTTATCATTTACGGCAATATGGCGAGCGGGGCCAATACTATCTGCAACAACAACTGCTTCAAAATTACCTGGCAAAAACAACCCTCCATTACCAGGATCACCTTTTGGCAATTCAGTCCGGGTATTGCATTTTATAGCACTTGCAACGATTATTAATAAAAAGAAACTTATAAAATTTTTATTCATTTCTTCTAAACATAAAATCAAAAAAAGGTTACTCTCCAAAGTGAGTTAAAAAAATTCCATAATTACTGCTTCCACGGTTTAGCAGATAAACCATTCAAATCCCAAACTATTTTTCCTGCACGAATCGTAACCTCAGCCTCAAGTTTTTGATTGCCATCAAGCCGGTTTCCGGCAGCATCTACAAAACCGAATTTCCCATTCAATAAATTAAGCACGGAAACATCGGCAACGGAACCGACTGAAAGATTTCCGAGATCATTTCTTTTAATTGACAATGCAGGGTTCCATGTCGCATGCGCAATAACATCCTGCAGTTCCATTCCAATCGCCATATATTTTGACATAACATTCAACATGCTTTTCATGCCTGCATTCATGCTGAAACGATGCAGGTCTGTCCCAAAGGAATTAGGGACGAGGCCCTGGCGAAATGCTGGTATAGCCTGGCTGAACCAGAAGCCAGCCCCACCGTGCCCTACATCAAACAATACCCCTTTCTTTTGCGCGACAATCACAAAAGGGCGCAATTTATTTTGATCATCAATCACCGGCATTCTTTCAGAGATCTGTTCATAAGAATGAGTAATGATATCACCGGGGCGCATTTTATTTAACTGGTCTTCCAAACTAAATTGAGGAAGATGGCATTCAACAAAAAGTGGCACATCCGTTTGTTCACCTGCCTGTAATGCTCTCTCAAAGGGAGTCCAGTCGTTACCTTCATAATGGCCGATCTTCACCCCGACAATGATATCTTTATACTTCCTGATTACCGCTACTGCAGAATCCACATTCATGTCAGCAATATTTTCCTGGTACGGTTTTCCATTCATACCGTCAGCAACAATATTTACGAAAGAAAGAATGCGTGTCTGTGATTTATCAATCACCTGAGTTTTGAATAATGGAAAATTCCGCCAGCCGGAAGTACCTGCATCCACTACCGTTGTGACGCCTGATTTAAAAGTAAAATCATCAGGAGAAACACTGTAAATACCATCGGCAAAAACATCCGGCTTGCTTCCCACAAATACGTGCGTATGAATATCTATCAGGCCGGGCACAACATACAAGCCTGTTGCATCGACAGTTTTTTTGGATTGGGATGAATCAATTTGTTTAGCAACTTTTGCGATTTTTCCATCGGCTATGGCAACATCCATTTTTGAATTGATATGATTCTTCGGATCAATGACGTACCCATTCTTAATTAAAAGATCATATGGCTTCTGTGCAAATAGGAAGCCATTTCCAAAAAATAAAAAAATACAAAGACTTACTATTAAACTTCGGCTTACCCTGCCGGTTATCTTTAAACTGAAAGAAAAATATTTTGTAAAAGTTGTCATTTATTTTGTTGTAATTCCTCCTGCCATGTCGGTGAACCAAGGCCATTCAGGTTCCAGACAATCTTACCCGCACGAATAGTTAATTCAGCGTCGAGCTTTTGTGCTGCTTTTAATTTTGTATTTCTCACATCAAGGAAACCAAAATCTCCTTTTTTTAAATTGAATACTGCCACATCCGCGTCTGAGCCAACACTTAAATTCCCAAGGTCCGGCCTGTGAATCACATTAGCCGGGTTCCAGGTGGAGCGAAGAATAACGTCCTTCAAACTCATTCCCATGGCAAGAAACTTTGACATTACATTGCTCATGTCTTTCATTCCGCCATTCATACTTTCCGCGTGAAGATCGGTACTTATCACATTAGGATAAAAGCCTTGCTGAAAAGATGGTACTGCCTGCCGCCATGAGAAGGCACCGCCACCGTGGCCCACATCGAAAATGATTCCTCTTTTTTGTGCTTCGAATACAAAGGGTTTTACTTTGCCGTTTTCATCTACAACGACTTCCCTGTCTTTTGGCCCATAGGCAAATGTATGCGTGAACATATCTCCCGGCCGCAGGTGTTTCATAAACAACTCTTCAATAGAATTTGGCGGATGATGTTCTCCAAAATCAACCATCACGGGAACGTTCGCCAACTTCCCGGCTTCCACTGCTTTATCAACCTGCGTAAAATCTCCCCAGAAATGAGCAGACTTAATGCCAACCAGAATATCAGGATATAGCTTGTGTTATCATGTAAGCTGTTTGCTGCGGGTTCATATCATTTACATCCTGTTCCATAAAACGGCTCACCATTCCATTACCTACAATATTTAAAAGCGCCAGTACTCTCGTTTGTGCTTTGTCAATAGTTTGCTTTTTAAACTGCGGAAAATTTCTCCATCCTGATGAGCCTGCATCCACAACGGTTGTAACGCCCGCCCTGAATGTAAAACCATCAGGTGGGAGACTGGTCAATGCATTTGCAATGTATGCATCTACATCTGCTCCATTAAAAACATGCACATGCATATCAATAATGCCGGGCGTAACATAATATCCATTTACATCAATTACTTTCTTTCGCATCTTTCGCAGAAATATCTTTTGCAACGGCGGAAATTTTTCCGTTGGTAATGGCAACATCCATTTGCCCGTCAATTTTATTTTTCGGATCAATTACATGGCCGCCTTTAAGGAGGAGGTCTATTTGCTGGGCATGTGAGATGTTTAGGATAAAAAGGAAAATGAGAAATAGGATAAGTTGAAAAGATTTTTGTGCTGCCCTGCTTTGTTTTTTATTTCGATATGACATGCATTAAGTTTTAAGCATTATTAGATAATTCGCTGATGAGGCATCCTACAGGATTATGACATTAGTTTTTACGATGTTCCGTCATGCCGACGATAGGAGGCATCTCCGGACATTTAAGCTCTAAAAAATTCGGGAGACCTCTCCTATCGTAGAGGTGACGGCATAACTTATGGCATTATCGACATTCATTGTCAGGTCGCCAGCGGCGGCCCTCCCGGCACTACAATCTTTTGATGCGGGCTTTTAGTATTATTCCTTTTCGCCACAAAATTCGCCGTCCGGTATTCACCCATATAAATAGAACCTTTTATTTCATCACCGGCTAATTCACCGGAAAAAATAAATGTAATGGAATCTCCCGGGCGCCGATCAGTGCTTCTCAGCTTCACCGTATTTCCTTCTATCGTTCCCCGCATATCTCTCGTTGAATACTCCCCCTTATGCGAACCCGTTATCCAGTTGCCATCCTGCTCCATGTACAAAGTATGTTTGCTGTTGCTGCTGAAGAATTCAATGTCCGCATCCCATCGCCCTGCAATATTTCCGGAAGGTGCGGCTAATGTGTCGGACTTTGGATCGCGTTTCCGGGAAAGCACTTCATGAATTCTTGCGGCAACTATTTTATCATTGCCGGGCTGCATCTGCCCTGATGTAATATCTATAGAAGTCTTATCATCTTTGGTTCCCGAGCCAATGGCAACGCGTGGTTTATTCCTTCCGAGTTCTTCTGCCATTTCGTCTCCGGTAATGTTAAACACTTTGGGATCCCAGAATATATTAAGCACCGGAGATCTGTTCGAAAGTTCTGTTGGTTCAAATATCGAAGTAGTTACTCCATCAATGGTTGAAACTTTCTTTGCAATAGTATTAAGATAAGAGAGCCATGTTTTCCATTCCTGTTCATGATTTCTTTTCACCCAGGTTTCCACTGCTGCCAGCATACCAATCATTTCTTCGCGGCCTACTTTATTATCACGTCCCGGGCCATGGTGCGGAGAACTGGCCTGCCATGCAGACATTAAAATATCTTTCCTCCCTAAAACAAGTCCTGCACATTGCGGGCCGCATATCGCTTTGCCACCACTGTACACAACCACGTCGGCGCCTCGTTGCAAATGAACATTCGGAATCGTAAGCACTTCTGCTGCTGCATCAATCAGCACCGGCACTTTGTGTGGCTTTGCAATTTTCACTATTGTTTCTAACGACAACGGCTGTCCCGGTTGCGATTCATCAAATGCCATTACATAGATCATCGCGGTATGTGTGTTCAATGCATTTTCCAATTCTTCGGGCGTGTTCACTTCAATGATCTTTACGCCAATATTCCGTATCGCATGATCATATACATTTCTTGAAGATGATGGAATAATCACTTCTGTTTTATCGAAGCCCGTAAGGTCAGGAATACGAATAAGCTTCTCGGGATTTCCTCCTGTAACACATGCGGCAGTTACATGTTTCATGCCGCCTGCGCAACCGGATGAAACCATCCCCCACTCTGCGCCGGTTATTTCTGCGAGGCGTTTTCCTATTCCGTCTGCAAGCTCATCGTATTGCACGAAATCTTTGGACGCTGCTTCCATGGCCGCACGTACCGTTGGCTTTTCAATGGAGCCGCCAATGATGGTAAATGTGCCGCGGCAATTGATGATGGGCTCAACACCTATCGACTGGAAAATATTAGGCCCTATTTCCAGTTCACCGCCACCGCCAAATAATTTTGTGGGATCAGAGAGTAAGCCCGGTTCACCCGAAGGCGCTGCAACAAGCGATTTGAAAGGAAATAATGTTCCTGCAAGCGGGAGCATCGTAAGACCCTTTAATATATTTCTCCGTTTCATAAGCATTGTTTTAAGTAAGTTTTTAAATGATCTTTCATTGAATTAATATTTTGACAGTCGGCTATTTCGGCTGAAGCCAATACCAACTTTCTAATAATCCACGACCTGGAGGTCAATGTCATTTAGTTAGTGGATAAGAAAAGAAAAACCATTGAGTTACGAGCCGAAAAACCGGTTCTTTGTAATGACTAAATACAAAACTCAATGGTAGAAGCAAATATAAAAATAATAGAAGAATTAAAATTTTTCTTAGCGTCCATATCGTCAGATCCGGAGCTTAGAAAGTTAGTATCGGAAAGCGAAAACGACTTTAGCCGTGACAGGAAATTACCGTTGCAGCGCATTGCAGGTATTATTATAAACATGCCTAAGCGCAGCTTAAGCATAGAGCTGCAGGAGTTCTTTGATAGTTTGGGAAATGGTCTGCAAGGCTGCACCAAAGGAGCATTCAGTTTACAACGAAGCAAATTAAAGCCGCTGTTTTTTAAAGTATGGAACAAATGGCTGGTAGATAATTTTTATCATTATTATGCACACCGGGTAAAACGGTGGCGTGATTTCCGGCTGCAGGCTGTAGATGGTTCTACTGTTTATTTATTAAATAAAGCAGAAATAATAAATCATTTTGGCACCCGTAATAATCAGCATGTGTCAGTTCCAATGGCAAGAGTAGTACAGGTGTATGATATATTAAATGATATAACCTTGTGGGGCGAGATGTATCCGATTAAAAAATCAGAACCAGCCATAATAGCAAGCCAGGTACCGCAATTAGTTAGTGACAGCCTAACGCTTTTTGACCGCGGATTTGCAGGTTATGGATTGATGTATTTAATGATGCATGAAGAAACACCCCGTCATTTTATTATGCGCTGCAAAACCACTTTTAATAAAGAAGTAATTGAATTTACACGCAGCGGTAAACGAAGCAGGATTGTTGAATTAAAACCTTGTTACAAGTCTATTGTAATGCTTAAGCAGAACGGTTATATTGTAACAGCAGGCACGGCCATCAAGGTAAGAATGGTCCAAATTAATTTACCTAATGGTGAACAGGAAATACTGCTAACCAATCTCTATAATGAAAAACTATACAGCATAGGAGACCTGAAATATTTATATGGATTACGATGGGGTATTGAAACAATGTATAACCAACAGAAGAATCAACTGCAGATAGAGCAGTTTAGCGGGCACAGAGTAATTTGCATACAACAGGATTATACAGCAAGTTTGTTTGTTGCCAATTTGCAAAGCTTAATAGAAAAGCAATGTGAAGATTATCTGCAGGGTATTAATCTCAGGCATAAACACAGATACCGGGTTAACCGCAATGTAAGCTGGGCATCACTAAAGCATACCATCGTGCAACTGTTCTTCGCAGAACAACCCGTTAAAATTTAGTTTTTAAAGCTTTAATTATTCATACTCTCTCAAACGTTTCGATCGAACTAAAATCCCAGGTGATACCCGCCGTCATCATCTTGTAACAATAGGACATCCAAGTCCGAGCCGAGTCTCCTGAAAGGGACTCGGCGTCATAAGCGTAACCGCTGAATATGTTTCTCCGTTTCATAGTCTATGTTGACTCGGCGTCATAAACGTAACCGCTGAGTCCTCTTCGAGAGACTCAGCTACGACATTGTGCTCACAACTCACAACTCCCTACTCACAACTCACCCCCTCACTTCTCATCCTTCAATTCCACAATCATCTCTATCTCCACAGGAATATTCGAAGGCAACGAACCAACACCAACCGCCGATCTTGCATGCTTCCCGTTTTCTCCAAAAACCTCTACCATCAGGTCGGAGCATCCATTAATCACCATGGGCTGTTTATCAAAAGTTGGAATTGCATTCACCATGCCCAATACTTTTACGATACGTTTTACTTTATTCAAATCACCTATCTCCGCTTTAATGGTGGAGAGCAACGAAATGCCCACCAGTCTTGCTGCATCTTTCGCCTGCTCCAGCGTAAGGTCAACACCCACTTTACCAATCACGAGGCCGCCTTCCGGTTTGTCGGGGCCATGGCCGCTGAGGTACAGCATATTTCCCACACGCACTGCTTTTACATAATTCGCTACAGGAGCAGATGGCTTTATCAATGTAATGCCAAGCTCTTTTAAATGCGCCTCCACATCCATGGTGTTGTTTTGCGCATGCATGGGCGTGTTGCACGAAAGCGCAGTTATTAAAATAATGGCCGATAAAATTTTCATTTTTAAAATGTATTTAATGATTATTTGGATTAGGTGTTTTCCTTTCTCTCGCCACTTCATCCGCTGTAACCTCGCTCGATTTGTTACTGAAATTTTGCCTGATGTATGTCATTACCAATGCGAGTTGATCATCCGATAAAAAGGCATGCGATGGCATCGGGTTATTAAATGTTTTCCCATTAATCGTGATCGGTTTTTCCAGGCCGTTCAGTAATACGCCTATCAATCTTTTTTTATCGCCGTTCACCCATTCGGAACTATCGAGTGGCGGAAACCTGCTGCCATCGCCTTTTCCATTTCCCTGGTGGCAGGCGATGCAATACATATTATACACCTGCTCGCCACCAACCGCGGTTCCTTTTTCCAGGTTGTCTGCAAACTCATCGGGATCTTTTATGTGAGCGCTTGTTGTTTTTCTTTTTGCCATGGCGGCAAGATCGGCATCGCCGAATGTTGACTTATCACCTTTGAACATTACCCGCCACACTTTTCCTTTTTCTGATTCTGTAATGTACAAAGAACCATCGGGACCTTGCGCCAGCCCCATGGGCCTGCCTATCGCATCAGTGGTATTCCTGATGGTGTCCATTCCTGCAATGCCATCCGCAAAGACTTCCCATGGGCCGGAAGGCGCGCCATTTTTAAAAGGAACGAAAGCTATAATATATCCGCCCTGCGAATACGGTGCACGAATGGTTGATCCGTGAAAGGCAATGAAGGCGCCGTTCTTATACCGCGCCGGAAACTGGTCACCGGTATAAAATAATAAATCGTTGGGAGCAAAGTGTCCGGGAAAGCCAATCAGCGGTTGTAAATATTTCGCGCCATTCCCTTCCTTCGTTCCATCGCCACCATATTCAGGATTCAATAATTTTTTTCCCTTTACCTGGTCGTAATAATAATAGGGCCAGCCTGCATCGCTGCCTTCCTCCAGTTTTAAAAATTCTTCCGCAGGCAGCAGCACACTTTCCCGGCGGGTATATATTGCCGGCCATGTCCGGTGCAGATCATCTCTTCCATGCTGCAGGATGTACATGTGTTTATCCTCCGTGTTCCAGTTAATCGCTACAATACTTCGTATGCCTGTGGCAAATCGTTTCCCGTCTTTAATCGTTTGGTTTTGCTTGTTGGGATCAAATTTCCAGAGGCCTGCATGTTCCGCCAGTTGGGGACATGGATCCTGTCCCGGTGATTCGGGAATCCTGTCGAACACCTGGCATACATCAGACGGTGCGCCAATCCCGACATACATCATTCCTTTATCATCAAAACCTATAGCCTTTGCCGTATGCTGGTAACCAAAAGGATCGTGCAAATAATCATCTGTAAAAATGGTTTCAACAGCCGTATCGGGCAACAACTGCCCGGGTACTAACTTACACCGGTAAATGCTTCCGGTGGAGCTGTAATATAAATAGCCATTGTTAATGCGCATGGCAGTTCCGTAATCGGAAGGGTCGGAATACACCCCAAACTTTTTTATGATATCGGCTTTACCATCACCATCTTCATCCCGCATGGCCACATTACTTCCGTCGGGGTAAGAGTTGCGAAGCTTTACATAAATATCTCCATTGTCATTTACGGCAATATGCCTTGCCCCGCCAATGCTGTCAACCACCACAACCGCCTCAAAGCCACCCGGCAACATAAGGCCGCCATTACCGGGGTCACCGGCAGGCAAACCATGTTTGCATTGCACAAGGCCCAGCACCGACAGCAGTAAAAAGGAACCAATAAAATATTTGCGCATTATTGTTTATTAAAAAGATTTACCACACGTTTTATAAAGCCGGAAATAAAAACACCTCATAAGCCACCGGGTATATTCAAGTCCTTATTGAAAAAGATTCTTATAAGAAGGAAGGATTTGAATGAAGAAGCCCGCTACGTAATTCAGAAATTATTTTGGTTCAACCTTTCAAAAATATAGGTATTATGGGTTGGGTGGGCAGGCAATCGTTTGCGTTAAATGGGGGATTGAGGGAATATGGGGTTGTGAGGGATAGGTGTACTGGGCATAGACAGTCTCGACTAATAACTGGAAGCCTTGGCAAAGGAATAAGTATAACGCTTCAGGCGAGTGCTTTACGCAGTTATCCGGAAGCTGTGACTATAGAGCTGAGAATTAATAAAGAGAACATTTGTAAATTTTTTGAGATGCTTAAATTTCAATTGATAGATCAAATTGTTTTATAGATTTCAGAATAGTATTTTAGCGTAAATAAACGCTGATGATAAGGTTAAAAAACTGCAAATGAAAGAAAATAATCTCTTAGCTTCAGTAGCGTTGTTTAGTGCGCTTTATAACAATGATAAGTATAAAAGTATATCCGATATTATTGCAGAATTTATTAAAGGAGCTGTTGTATCCGAAAATAAGTGGACAATAAACTCTCGGGAGCTAACTAATCTTTTAGAAAAAGTATATGAATTTAACATACCGGAATCAGTAGTGCGAACGACTGTACGAAATACTATAAAACTTACTGCAACAAATCAAGGTCATTATGTGTTTGACAGCTCAATGGCAAATGATTATGCAGATTTGAATGACAATTACCACTCAATTGTCCAACTTCAAATCGGGATAATTAATTCCTTATTAGATTTTATTGATTCGAAAGTAAATACTCCGTTGTCAAATGATGAAAAAGATATAGTAGCCCAAAATTTTAAAAATTACCTTTTAGACAGAGGGAACACTGACAAGTATTCCAGTCTCATAAGTGCATTTGTTATCAAAAAGCAGGATGACATCCAATTTACCCAGAACCTAAATCTTATCCGAGAGGGAGTCATCCTATATCAAGGAATAAGATTTACGGCCGATTTAAACGAATTAGGTAAGTGGAGAACCGAATTAAAAATCTTTTTAAGCACTGAACATCTTTTCAATGCCTTAGGTTATAATGGGAGCTTGTTTCAGCAAATATTTGATGATTTCTACAATTTAGTTCTCGAAATCAATTCAACGACTAAGAATAAGTATGGAGAAAAACTAATCGAATTAAAGTACTTTCAAGAAACAAGAGAAGAAGTTGATGCCTTTTTTCAAACGGCTGAATATATTCTAAAAGGAACCGCAACACTTGACCCGAGCAAGACAGCAATGAAGTCTATTCTTGAAGATTGCAAGACGCCAAGCGATATTAAAAACAAGCGGGTGAAGTTTGATTTAGAGTTAAAAAAGAGGGGAATTTTATACCAAGAGTTTAGTCAATCGATTTATAGCTATCATGATTACGTTGTAGAGGATACAAATACTATAGAGTCGCTAAAAAAAGAGGCTCAAGAAAACCAACGACCATTTGATGAACAGACGTGTCGGCGCTTTATGCAAATTTTTACAAAAATTAATTATTTCAGAGGTGGCGAAAGCAAAACGAAATTCGAAAATATTGGAAATATTTTCATTACGGGCAATAGATTCGCCCTTTTTTTAGCACATCAAACAAAAGTAAAATTTAAAGAGGATGATATTCCTTTTGCAAAAGATATCGATTATATAACGAGCAAATTTTGGTTTAAATTAAAAAAAGGGTTTGGAAATAAACAGTCCATACCAAAATCGTTTGACGTAATTACGAAAGCACAAATTATATTGTCCTCGCAGGTAAATCAAAATATTTACAAGGAATTTATTACCCTTCAAGACCAATTCCGAAATGGATCCTTAACAAAGGAAGAGGCGCTTGAAAGAAGTTATGTTCTGAGAGAAAAATCAGCGACCCCAGAAGATGTAACAATCGATTCATTGGATAACGCTTTAGAGTTTATAAACAATGACGAATTTTTTGAAGATTACTTCAGAGAGAAAGAAAAAAAAGATAAGGAATTGAAACAAGTAATTATTGAAAAAGAGGAGTTACAAAAGGAATTAGAAAAAAGAATCCAGGCTGACAATGAGAAATTGAAACAGGAGAATCTACTAAAATATAACAACGAAAAAGAAGTATTTGTAAAGCAAGAATGGGAGAAATTTGCTCGGAAAAAAAAATCGGATTTTTTTTATTATTTGATGGTAACCTTTATGACATTTCTTCCTGCTTTTATAACATTATTTTTGAAAGGCAATAAGGAACTAAATAATAAAATTGAGGGTCTCGGATCTAAGCAAAATTGGATATGGTTTTCACTTGCGCTTGTTTTCCTATTTGAACTATTTGGAAGATCATATCTTTTTGATAAAGACAAAATAAAAAGTGGCTGGAAATGGTTAACTCTTAAAATGAGACAAAGCTCCTTTAACCAATATAAAAATGAAAAACTTGCAGATTTTACTTCCTCCTTTGATAACCCAAATAGAACATCATAAGCCCTTTTGCCCTTGCTGGTGTTACTAAAACCCACAGCTAAATACACCCACCCGTCGTCCCGTTTTCGTCCAGGTATATAGAAGGTTCGTTTACACAAGCTTGGTAGCATAGTCTTGTGTGTTAGCCATGCTTCCCGTTAATACGGGACAGGTGGTGCTAAGCATAAACATACTTAATTTAGCCTCCTGTGCAGGCTGGTTTTGTAACGAAAGAGGAGAATTGGAAGTACAGCAGTGCACGGGATTTTTGCGGGATCAAAGGAATGGTTGAATTAAATTATAGTTAGTACGCAGAGGCACAAATACGTCTGGCAAGGGCTAAGCTGCATACTTTCGCCATCGCGTGCTCGGCGTTCGTAAAGTCTTACAAGCAATTAATTTGTTTGTTTAATTTACCACAGGGTCCTCTGTGAGAGACTCGGCTACGACATAAAATTTCTGTCAGAAATAATCGCTTCACGATCTGAAATGAAAAATTTCTATCGGAAAAAATTGCAAACTGATCCGAAATGAAAAATATCTGTCGGAAAAAACCGCAAACCGATCTGAAATGAAAAATTTCTATCGGAAATAATCATAAACCGATTGGTAATTAAAAATATCTGTCGGAAAAAACCGCAAACCGATCTGAAATGAAAAATTTCTATCGGAAATAATCATAAACCGATTGACAGGCCCTTATGACAAAGCCGGGTGAGGGACATCCACCAGGAAAAAGGGGAAGGAGAGCACCATTGCCGGGTCAGTGCGTTTGGCTGTCCAGGCACTTTTGCCTTTTCACCTATCCCGACACAACACCGACCTTAAAGCCTACCGAAAAAAGCGTTTCGGATACATAAATACTATTCATAAATTTAGCATTGATCTATAAACCTAAAATCATGAATGTAAAGTCCTTTTATTTTGGCTGGCTTTTGTTGTTTCTATCCTTCGGATCTAACCCTGCAAATGCAGACGAAAAAGTTATTCATACCAGGGAAGTATATAAAGTAATTGACTCGTTTAAATTAACGATAGACGTGTTTCATACAAACCAATCCTATGAGCACGATAACAATACTCCCCCACTGGCGCAGATATGCAGCATAACTTTCTGCGCAATTCTGCATTTTGCTATAGAAATCGGAATTAATACTTTGTAATTTGGATCACGAAGGTTTTGGAGAAGGGAGTTGGAAAGAGGTCAATTGCATAGCAAACTCTGCGGATTTATTGGTTTGAAAAACTACAATCGATTCGCGCAAGGGATTGAAACGAGGCACCACGACTCACCCTGACTAGATTCCCTCATTACTTTTTTATTCTTATAGAACATGGTTAGCCGCTACTTAACAATAATTCGTTTCAGGACAGGTTTACTGCCATCAGCCGGGTAAAATTGCAGGATATACATACCCGCGGCAAAAGTCGATACATCCAAAGCCATCGTATTACCACTAACCTGCCGTTGATGAATCATCGCTCCGGTCATTGAATAGATGCGAATAAGTTTGTAGTTCGACTGCACAGGCAGCCTTATGTTCACGGTATTGTTCGCAGGGACAGGGAACAGCAGTATTTCTTTTGGTTCGACAGGGATAGTATCTGTTGGGCTATTATAAACGTTTACAGTTAGTTCAAACGGTTGACCGTTTCCGCATCCAGATTTAGAGTAAGCAATTACTTTATAATTACCGGCTTCCGGCCACCGGGCAAGAATCCGGTCAGGCGCTGTCGAATCGTAACGCATTTGCCCATTGCCTGTTACTTCCCAGTATGTATCAAATGAAAAGATGTCCAGGGGAATAATGTATTCATAGATGCTATCCTTCAGTACAGATACCGGCCCTTTGATTACTGACGGTTTAGCCGGTATATAAGGAGTTAACCGTTCGCAGCGACCACCCTGGCCGTACACCAGTTGCTCTTCCTCACTTAAAAATTTTACGCCGTTGATGATTCCGGAATTAACTAAAGAGTTGAGCTGTAACTCCCATGTTCTCCCCGAATTTTTGGTGATAAACACATACCCATCTACGGTAGCAACGATTCCCTTTTGATCGTCAAAAAAATCAAAGACGTATACAGGACTACTTATTGGATCATACGGCATCGGCACTTCTGACCAATGATCGCCACGGTCTGTTGATTTATAGCACCGTCTCGGGTAATTGCCGGCAACGATGACTATGGTGCTGTCATTGACGAATTGTGATTTGAAAAAAGTGTTACTAACCGTATCGGGATTAAATACCTGTTCCCAGTTCAGCCCCCTGTCAGTGGTTCTGAATACGGTCGGATGATCTCCTATTCCCCCGATGTAGCCTGTATCGACAGAAAAAAAACGGTATTGCGATAATGTAAAGCCCGCCGGTAAATCAATTGTTTCCCAGGAGGCGGTTCCATCCATTGTAATCAATAGCTTTTCACCTGTCAGCGTATTGACTGGCATTACCATACTGTCCCGCGCAAACCAATTTACGGGATTCAAAGAAAATTTATATGTATTCGCCGGAAGATTCAATGGTTTTTCAGACCAATTGCTTCCGTTATCGTCAGACGTAAAAAGAAAGTTATCATTGATAACGACTAATTCACCGGTTTTCAATTGCTGGCCAAACCGATAGCCGGTACCATCGTCGAAGGCCGGATTGACATTCCATGTATTTGTACTGTCATTAGTCCAGAGCGTAGGATCGTTGCCGGCAAAAACAAAATAGCGGGATGGGGATACTTTTAGCACACTTTGTGTATTTGCTTCGAACGAATAATCCAGGACAGTCCAACTGGCGCCAGCATTGGTCGTTTTAAATAGCACACGGCCATACCCGTCGACATATTGATTGGCTTTTCCCACTGCGTATCCCGTATTCCGGTTGACAAAGAATATATCGGTCAGGCGGTAACTACCCAGGTTAAACTGGTAGCTATCGATAAAATCAGTACCGCCATTGATAGTCTTATAAATTACATTCGTAGATCCGAAATAGCCGGTTTGTTCATCAATAAAGAAAGAACCCATCTGGAAATTGGGCGCACTAAAAGCGGGAACTTTGTCAACCCAAGTCTGTCCGCCATCAGTCGTGCTGTAAATTTTGGAGTAGCCGCTGAAAGAATTATAAAAACCCGTAGTGGCAGATAAAAATTGCATGTTGAAGATTCGCGTATCCGGGAAACCGTTGCTCTCCTGCCAGGTTTTAGCGCTGTCAGTGGAAACAAACACTTTATTATCTCCCCAGACAAACCCTTTTGCCGCATTGATAAAGTAAACACCGGTAAAAAAATAAGCGCCGGGTGAGCTTACAGGTTTCCAGTTATCCCCGCCATCAATTGTTTTAATAATGTTACCGTCTTGATCAACTATAATCCCTTCTGATTTGTTCCAAAAGCTTACCGAACTGAATTGTTCCTTACCCCTCGTACCGATTAATCGTTTCCAGTTTCGTCCCTTATCAGTCGTCTTTAGAATCATGCCAAAAGAACCCACCGCATATCCGTAAGAGTTATCGGCGATGCATATATCTCTAAGAGGATTGTTGTAAAGCGATTGAACCAATGGTACCGTTTGCCGCCGCCAGGTTGTTCCGCCATCTTGGGTTACGAGCATAGTTCCCTTATCAGCGATGATAACGCCATTTATTTCGTCCCAGAACCGAATCTTTTGAAATGAACCAAAAAAATTTTCAAAATAAAATCCGCATTGCGAAGAAGCCTCGAAAAAAAAGACAGTGACGAACAGGACAAGCCAGGTTCTCTTTCTCATAAGATAGAATTAGAAACACAAAATATATCTTTTTAGTGGAAATTTCGCCTTTGTTAGTTTTCTATTTCTTTTCTCCTGGCGGGTGTCTCACCGGACATTTCCGAATTAACGTCAGCAGCAAGATTATACGAAACCGGAGGTTATGAATATAAGATACTTAATCATTACATGAATAAACTACTATAATAAAGTCGGAAAAAAGCGTTTCGGATACATAAATACTATTCATAAATTTAGCATTGATCTATAAACCTAAAATCATGAATGTAAAGTCCTTTTATTTTGGCTGGCTTTTGTCTTTTCTATTCTTCGGATATAACCCTGCAAAAGCAGGCGAAAAAGTTATTCATACCCGGGAAGTATATAAAGTAATTGATTCGTTTAAATTAACGATAGACGTGTTTCATACACACCAATCCTATGAGCACGATAACAATACCGCTATCGTATTTTTTCATGGCGGAGGCTGGGCGTTCGGAACCCCGGATGAGTTTTTCACTACCTGCGAACGATATGCTGAAATAGGAATAGTGACCTTTTCGGTGGACTATCGTTTGTCAATTGATAAGGGCGTTACCCCCAGTAAAACGATCAGCCCTATCGAAGCGGTAATGGATGCCAGGTCTGCCATGCGATGGGTGAGAGAAAATGCCGCGAAGTTTCATCTTGACAAAAATGCAATAGTTGTGGCAGGTCAATAATAGAACAATCGGTAACCAGGGCCTGTTCTGCTTTCTTGTTTTATTTATCAGAATTCTCCCAGGTCTTCTTCCATACCCAATATTCCGATGGCCTTATTCTGTACCGGGCAAAGTTTCCTTCATGAAGAGACATCAGTTCTGTTTCAACCGATTCAATAAACTTCGTACGGTCAGGTTCATCAACCCGTACAGATTCTGCATGGATTATGGAAGAAGCCTTTTGCTTTGACAGATTTTCTGAAACAACCCGTGTGATGGCGGAGCGAATATTATCACGATATTTCAAACGGAATGGATCAGGCTCTCCAAGCGTTTGGCGGAGCACGGCATACCGTGCAGCCGATCTCTCATAAGCCCATAGAAATACATCTTTTAAAAGCTCTGTCCTGTTAAGTTCATACACCGCAAGCAGCCCGCTGATATAAGTATCAGCCGGAACATCAATGAATGATAATGGCGCAAGGTTATGCCTGTTCAGAGGTATATTGGCTGCAAGACGGGAAACCCTTTTATTCACATCGTCAAATGGCTGCAGGTATGGAAGATGAACCATAATAAAAAATGCCTGTTCAAAAGGATCTTCTATAAGCACAGCTTTTCCAAGTATTTCTTCAAATATTCCTTCGATCTGTTGTGGAATTGCCGGTGGCACATAAACCGATTTATGAATTCCTACAGCGAAGCTGCGTAACCTGCCTGATGCTGCGGGATCAGGCAACAGGTTATTAGATAGCAATGCATGCAGGTTTGTAATAGTGTGGCGATTGAATCCTATTTCTTCGCCCGCCTGGACAATAAATTCAATTGCATCCTTATGATTTAGTATCATCTGCGCATCCGTTGCTGACTTATTGTCTGCGGCCTCGCCTTGCGATATAAGTCTTTCCGTATCCAGCAATGAATACGTGTTGCCTTCCAGGCGGCTTGAGTTAAAGGACAGGTCTATCAGTAAACGGTTAAGTATTTCTTTTGCATACGTGCCGGCCGGCTGGTTGAGCCGGTTGGTTCTTCCTGATTCTGCAAGATGTATCCTTTCCGCAGTTGTAAGGTAAAAAGTATTATTTGGCTGATAGAATTGTAAAAATTCATGGTTGTATGCAACAGGCTTGCGGGTCCCCTGTGGCTGTGTAATGCTTTTCAGGATTTTTACACTTTCTGGTGACAAGTGTAAAGAGCCTGGTATTTTTTCAGGCTCAATCTTCTCTTCCGCTTCTGCTTTTACAAGAAGATACCGTTTTGCGTTAGTATTTCCGGTGGTCTCCACCTTGCGTAATTCCACCAGTTTAGCTAATCTTCGTTGAAATGTTCGGTCTTCAAATGGATATGAAGAAGCTTTTTTAATTTCTTCAGCAGAAGCCCCCTTCGGAAAATCGTTTAGGGCCTTTGTGAGGAGATCCAATTCTTCTTTTATTGATTTTTTATTTTTCATTACGACAATATTGCGACAAAATTGCGACAAAATTACGACAATATCGATGGTGTTGCGACAATTGTTTAAGAATTACGACATGCTTACGACAATTTTTAAATTGCGACAGAATTAGCCAATCGATACAGTGAATAGTACTATAATTGTTATCAATTGCCTGGTCTGTTGGCATGAAGGCGGCATAAACACTATCAGCAACAAACTAAATCACCCTAAAGCCCAAGGAAAAAAGCATTTCGGATACATAAATACTATTCATAAATTTAGCATTGATCTATAAACCTAAAATCATGAATGTAAAGTCCTTTTATTTTGGCTGGCTTTTGTTTTTTCTATCCTTCGGATCTAACCCTGCAAAAGCAGGCGAAAAAGTTATTCATACCCGGGAAGTATATAAAGTAATTGATTCGTTCAAATTAACGATAGACGTGTTTCATACAAACCAATCCTATGAGCACGATAACAATACCGCTATCGTATTTTTTCATGGCGGAGGCTGGGCGTTTGGAACCCCGGATGAGTTTTTCACTACCTGCGAACGATATGCTGAAATGGGAATAGTGACCTTTTCGGTGGACTATCGTTTGTCAATTGATAAGGGCGTTACCCCCAGTAAAACGATCAGCCCTATCGAAGCGGTAATGGATGCCAGGTCTGCCATGCGATGGGTGAGAGAAAATGCCGCGAAGTTTCATCTTGACAAAAATAAAATAGTTGTGGCAGGCCAATCTGCCGGCGGCCAACTGGCATTATCAACAGCTATGATTGATGAATATAATGAAAAGACGGACGATCTTTCGGTAAGCAGCAGCCCCAATGCGATCTTGCTGTTTTCAGCCTGCGTGAATACGGTTGAGGGATGGTGCGACTATTTATTGGCTGAACGCCGGTCCAAAATATGGAGTATTTCTCCGTTTCATCATGTCCGGAAAGGGTTACCCCCTATGATCGAGTTTCATGGTACAGATGATGAGCAGGTCCCAAAATGGACTGTACAATTTTTCGAAACTGCGATGAAAAAAGAGGGTAATGAATTTGAACAACACATGTTTGAAGGGAGAAAACATTACCTGGGAGGTGACAATCCGAAATACGCACACTACTATGATGAAGATATTCTAAAGACAACTGATGATTTTCTCAGAAGACACAAGTTGTTAGATTAGTTGAAGCTCCTGCATGCTTAACCTGTTCTTCCTCCTGATTCAGGCAAGGAGCACCAGTAAAGAAAAAGAAATGTTGACACTTGCTTTTGCTGATAAACACAATTATCGATTTTTGCGATAGCAACAATAAAAATTCATTTTAATAACCCGGGCAAATGAATTTAAGAAAGTTTTTTACCAACTCAAAAAAGAACACATCGACGCCAAAGAAATGGGAAGCGGGCGATGTTTTTGCAATTCCGCTTAAAGATAACAGCTTTGCGTTCGGACAGGTTTTGGACAAGGAAAACTGTACCTGCGTGTTGCTTGACATGCGTTCCGGCAGTCCTGTTTTAAGTGTTCCGGAGTTTAAAAAGTTGAGGCCCATTTCAATTATGCATCTATGCAAAGGTGATCTTTTAGAAAATGGAGAGTGGCAAATTCTTTTCAGAACGCGGGAGGCATTTATTCCCGGTGATGGCAGAGGCGGAAAAGCAGGAACAATCGGGAGTCGTTCATATGGGGAATGTGGAGCCATGAAAGATTTGGCGAATGCCTATTGGGGGTTGACACCATGGAACGTAATGTTTGATGAAAACTATTATGATAAACTTTTACTCCTGGGAATCACGAGACCTTCTAATGTGCTAATACTAAACCAGCGCGATAAAATAAAATATCGACGGGAAATGTTTGGCATTCCAGCCCGGAACGAGTCTCATGGAAAGGGCCCGCATGATAAACGTTCCTAACTTCGGAGGAAGAAGACTATCAAAGGAAAAATTTCAACTAAATAACACCCGGCATCTCCAAACCAAAACAATGCTCCTTAGACTTTTAATATTATTTTCTTTCTGTTTAGGATGTAGCCAAAAACATTCCAATCAAATCTTAGGCTCAGATAAATCAGACTTAGATACAAGTGCCGGTATTTATTCTGTTGAAGAAGAAGATTTATCTATGAATGCGGCTATACATGAAGCCCAAAAAACGATTGATGAATTTGATCAGGCTTTAAAAAGTAATAATCCTGGATACACTGGTTTTGCAGTTAAGAAAAAATATAAAACTTTGGATGGAGGTGAATACATGTGGATTAATGAAATAACTCTTTTCGATGGAAAGTACAAAGGGATTGTAAATAATATTGCTGAAAAAACTACTGAAGTAAAATATGGCGATACTGTAATTGTTCGAAGAGATGAGATTACGGATTGGATGTATGTAAAAGAAAATATTCTAAGAGGAGGCTACACTATCAGGGAAATAAGAAATCGCTTGAACAAGGATCAGCGAACAAAAATGGATAAAGAATTGGGGGTTAAAATTGAGGATTAAGAAGGCTACCCTACTGCTCGCTTTGTAGCGCACCTTATATGGCAGCAATGCTCCCGTTAATACGAGACATCAACATTTCTTTGGCGCAGGTATGAAATCCCAATAGCAATAGTTGACAAAAACAAGTCCGTCCAACCCGGCCATATAAAAAGATTTTTTTTATTTAAAATTTATGAAGCAGAAATCTACCTACTTTTAGAACTAATAATGCAATGATTAAATTATCATCATTAGATTACCCGATAAAAAAATTTACCGGCGACATATCAAAACACCTTCCCTGGATTGTAAATACGGATCATTCAAAAAATTGTATTAAAGAGGCAATATTTATTAAATGAAAAATTCAACTACACCCGCCGTACATCCTGAAGCAACAGGATCAATTGTGAACCCTGCTTTGCCGCAGCAAAGAGTTGCTTCTGTTGATGTCTACCGCGGATTTGTAATGCTGCTTATGATGGCGGAAGTCCTTAATTTTTCGAGGGTTTCAGAAGCTTTACCCGACAGTACTTTCTGGCAAATCTTTTCTTTCAACCAGAGCCATGTGCCCTGGGTGTGGCTGGGATTGCACGATATGATTCAACCTTCTTTTACCTTCCTCGTAGGCGTGGTGTTGCCTTTCTCTATTGCAGGCAGAAGAAACAGGGGAGCAACAACCGGGAGCATAATACAGCATACCATTAAACGTTCTCTTATTCTAATATTCCTTGGAATATTTCTGCGCTCGATTGATGCCGATCAAACGTATTTTACTTTTGAAGATACACTTACCCAGATTGGATTGGGCTATACTTTCCTTGTACTGCTTGGGTTTAGTTCAAAGAGAGTACAGGTGGTTGCATTGATTATTATTTTAGTGGGCTATTGGCTGGCCTTTGCATTATACCCTTTGCCGGGCAGCAACTTCGATTATGCATCTGCGGGAGTTCCTCCAAATTGGGAGCATAATTTGCATGGCTTTGCAGCGCACTGGAATAAAAATACCAATCTCGCCTGGGCATTCGACCGGTGGTTTTTAAACCTGTTTCCCCGTAAAAGCCCTTTTCTTTTTAATGAAGGCGGATATGCAACACTTAGCTTCATCCCTACTTTAGGTACCATGATCCTCGGTTTGTTTGCGGGCCATGCCTTAAATTCCCCGAAGAGCCAACAGGAGAAAATAAAGTTTTTTCTAATCATGGGCGTAAGCTTACTGGCCTTTGGAATACTGTTGCATGTAACCGGCATCAACCCAATTGTAAAACGCATCTGGACACCCGCATGGACGATCTTCAGCGGCGGTATTTGCTTCTTGATGCTGGCTTTTTTTTATGGTATAATAGATATGGCTGGCAAAAAGAAATGGTCATTTTTTCTAAAGATTATCGGCGTCAATTCTATTGCTGCTTATGTAATATCCGATGGCGGGTTAAGGTCGTTTATCCACCGGTCCCTGTATACTCACCTTGGCCAGAACTATGACAAAATATTTGGCTCTCCGTATTCAACACTGATCAGCGGCGGGCTTACCTTATTATTTATATGGCTGATTTTATACTGGATGTATAAGGAAAAAATATTTATTAAAATTTAGAATCACTATTATAAAGTATGGAACGCAGCGGGTGCATTTCAAATTGTCGTTTTGCTATGCTGCTTGTGGGCGGTGGACACCGCCCACGGCGGACCGCCCCGGTTGGTGTCCCACCAACCGGCGACAATTTGAAATGCACCCAACGCAGCCTTGCTTCGCTATTTAAAAAAATATAAAATATTTTTACCAAACAGCAGAAAAACAAAACATTTCAATATGAAAAATAATCGCAGAGATTTTTTAAAACTCACCGGGCTTACAGGGTTTAGCCTGGCAGGCACCCATCTTTTAGGCAATGCTGCGGGCTTATCGTCCGGCATGCATGAACTTCATGAACCCGGCATTCAGCAGTTTAATATGTGCGGCTACGCGGCGCCAAAGTTAGATATAGTGCGTGTTGGCTTTATAGGATTAGGACAACGCGGTCCGCAGCATTTGAAAAATATGACTAAACTGGAAAATGTTGAAATAAAAGCGGTGTGCGACATACGGCCCGAATACGCCAACCGGGCTAAAGAGAGCGTTGTGAAAGCCGGGCATAATCCTGTGGTTTATTCAGGACATAAAGATGAATGGAAGAAATTGTGCGACAGCAAGGATATAGATTTGATATTTATTGCGACCCCGTGGAAGATGCATACTCCTATGGCCGTGTACGCCATGCAACAGGGCAAGCATGTATGTATAGAAGTGCCTGCGGCCGTTACTTTACAAGAATGCTGGCAATTGGTAGATACGTCTGAGCGTACACGTAAGCATTGCATGATGATGGAAAACTGCTGCTACGACTTTTTTGAATTGCTTACGCTGAACATGGCGCGACAAGGTTTCTTTGGTGACATAATCCATGGAGAAGGCGCCTATATTCATAATTTATTGGGTGAGAATTTTGATAAAAATGCCTATTGGGAAATGTGGCGCCTAAAAGAAAATGCCACGAGAAACGGAAATTTATATCCTACACATGGGCTGGGCCCTGTGTGCCAAATAATGAATATCAATCGCGGTGACAGGATGATTTCTATGGAATCAAAATCCAGCATTGACTTTATGATGGGCGCAAAGGCAAAGGAACTTGCGGCAACAGATGATTTTTTTAAGCCCTATGCGAATGCACATTTTCGGGGCAACATGAATACGAGTTCGATACGCACGCAGAACGGCAAAACTATTATGATACAGCATGATGTTACTTCTCCTAACATTTATTCCAGGATCCATAAAATTGTAGGTACAAAAGGCACGGCTTTGAAATACCCGGAGCCTGCACGAATTTCCACCGGCGAAGATTGGGTATCGGAAGAGGAAATGAAATCATTAGAAGAAAAATACCAGCCTGCTATAGTGAAAACGGTTGGTGAACTGGCGAAGGAAGTAGGTGGCCACGGCGGCATGGATTTCTTAATGGATTGGAGAACGATAGATTGCCTTCGTAACGGCTTACCCCTCGATGAAGATGTGTATGACGCGGCCGCCTGGAGTTCTATAAGCCCATTAAGCGAGTGGTCTGTTGCGCATAACTCTAACTCCATTAATATCCCGGACTTTACAAGAGGCGCCTGGAAAACCAACAAGCCTGTTGAGTTAACTCTGACAGGTGGTGGTACCACGAAAGCCCTCCGCGGTAGTTAGTATGCAAAGGCAGAAGTACGTATCGTTCGAATGAAGCTATTTATTACTTTAACATTACAGGCAGTGCAAACAAAACAGTACCCAATAAAAAGATAGCAGTAAGCATCTTGAAAAGATACGATGGTCATTATTGGTCGGTAAAGGACACCGACCACGGAGTTCAATGCTAAGAAAAAAGCTAAAGGCCAACTCACCGGCCGCATGGCGAAATGGATGACTATTCTCCCAGCCATTCTTTAAGCAACGGCGCTTTGTCGCGGCTGACTATTATGGGTTCTGTTTCAGGTACATTAATATCAACTTTCAATTTACCGTTGAACCATTGATGAACGGCGGTTATAGCATCGTATGAAATAATATTTTGCCGGTTTGCCCGGTAAAACTTTTTGGGATCGAGAGATTGCTCTATCTCATCAAGTGGATAATCCACTATATACTTTTGCTTATTTTTTGCAACGAGGAAAGTAACGTTGTTGCGGGTAAAAAAAAGGCTCACTTCATCCATAGTTACTGAAATCATTTTTTGTCCCTTCCTGATAAGAATTCTGTTTCGAAATTTCGCTTCTTTATTGTCATGGACATCTTCTATAAGCCGGTAAATATTTTCCGTTTGCGTGGCCCTGAGGCCGGATAATTTTGCAATGGCTTTTTCCAGGTCTTCTTTCTGTATTGGTTTTAATAAATAGTCTATACTATTTACCTTGAAGGCTTTTAGTGCATATTCATCATAGGCCGTTGTAAAAATGACGGGGCTTTTTACCGGTATCTTCTCAAATATTTCAAAGCTTTTACCGTCTGCAAGTTCAATGTCCATAAAGATGATATCGGGCTGCTGGTTTGACGATAACCATTGCACAGTTTCGTTAATCGTATAGGTAGTAGCTATTTCTGCCGAAGAAAAAATTTCCTTCAGCAGCTTTTCCATGCGCCTCGCAAGCAATGTTTCATCTTCTACAATCAATAGGTGCATATGCTATATTTTATAAGATGAATAATTACACGAAAAGATGCTGCTGTTTCCCGTACGATAATATCCCGTTGTTTTAGTAGCCGGTATTTAGCTGATATATTTTTCAAACCAAGCCGTTCGGATGTTGACCTGCTATCTTTTTTCTGAAGATTATTTTCAATAATTATGTTTTCATCTTCATCCGTAAATATATCTACACGCAATGGCTTTTGAGGAAGAATCATATTATGTTTCACCGCATTTTCAACCAGCAGTTGAAGCGTAAGTGGTGGTAATTTATACGACAGATATTTATCGCTCACGCTTACAGATACCTGGAAGGCATCTCCGAATCTTATATGCAATAAGCCTGCGTAGGCCCTGATGAAGGTAAGTTCTTCTTCTACCGTAGTGAGCTCACTTTCATTAGCTTTTAAAAGGTAACGATACACGGAAGACAATTCGTTTACAAAGTTTTCGGCTTTATGCGGATCTTCTGAAATAAGCGATGAAAGTGAGCTAAGACTATTAAAAAGAAAGTGAGGATTGATCTGTGATTTTAATGAATCAAGCTGCGTTTGCAGGTTTTCGTTGCGCAAGGCTTCCGCTTCCCATGCAGTGTATTTCCACATATTGAAGTAGTAAATGGCTTCGTAAATGCCGCCAACGATCAACAGGTAAAGAAAGGCGACAAATATGCTGTACAAATAACCTTCGAGCGGGAATGCGTACCCCCATAATTGCGTTTTATCATATAAATAAATATTGGCAGTTCTTATAACGATCACCACAACCGTTCCCGTTAGCAATGTTGCAATTATCCTTTTCTTAGATTCTTTTATCCCTGTGTACCGCTTTCGAAAATATATGATGACCAGCCTCACTGTTTCCCACACAATATAAGTTTCCGCCAATGAAATCAGGTAAATGGTCAAAAATCCAAATCTTTCTTCACCTGACTGATTGCGGTTGTAAAATATTATATGGCCCATAAGAGCAATAAGCGGTATGCCTAAAAAGCGAAACCATTGATCATTCAGAACCGGCTTTTTTTTCCAAAGCATGAATAACAATTATTGTTTTTGTTGAATGATCCGTAAAGTCTTTTCCATTACCACATCTTTTTTATTCAGAATATCATAAACAGTGCTGGTAACTTTGTAGTCCGGTATCACTCCCCTGCTCTTATATGGATATCCTGAAACATTTGAATAAAAACCAACGAGGGGTATTCCGATCGTAAGCTTCGTATTTGGCAATGTCACTATCGCAAAAACGCCACTGTTGTTGCCATAATACGCGCCGCCGGATTCTTCGCCCACAAAGATTGCTCTTTTGTTATTGTGGACCACCGATGCAAGTTCGGTGGTAACAGAAAAACTCAGCCCGTTTATCAGCATATACACGTTCCCTTTAAACCTGTTTTTGTGTGGCTCCTGTACATACAAATACTTTTGCCCGGTGAACAAAATTTCGTCATCTTTCTCTTTTATGAATTTATGAATATAATCCAGTTGCGGCGGCATTTCTGCATATTTTTCAAAACCATACCCGCCTTTTTTGGTAAGGGTAAGTTTTTTGTAATAAACAAATTTCTTATCGGTTAGATATGAATACAGGTAGCCACCCCAGTCTTCTTCTCCTCCTTCATTATTGCGGACATCAATAATAAGGTTGCTGATCTTTTTATTTTTAATATCATTAAAAGCGCTATCAATAAAGGGATAAAATTTTTGAACATTTTCATCCACATAAAAACTTTCGATGGTTAAGACAGCGATACTGTCTGCCGGGTAAGCGAGCCGCAATGGCAGTTTGTTTTCGGCAACGTTTTGTGCCTCTCTTTCGGTTATTTTATCAAGGTTCACCGCCGGTAATGAAGAAGATTGCTGTCCGCCATTTTCTCTGTAAGTGATCACTGTAATCATTTTTGTTCTCAATGAATGTTGCATAATATCCGTTGAACGAATGATTCAACTCTTCATACAGAGCTGACTGAACGTCGCCGTCGATGGTTATATAATTGCGTAAGAGTCGCATAATTCCAGGAATTGATCTACCATTAATGGTGAGCACTTCACTACCAGGTAGGATATGCAAAGAGGTATCGTAACTGTACAACACATACGCTTTTTCATTCGCAAAATACAATTTCAAGGGAAACAGGTTGTCATGACGAAAAGGGAAACGATCATCAGGCTTACCCTGGCGATGAAACTTTGTGTGCCCACATTTTATGGATGCAATCAATGGTGTAAGCAACTTGTAAAATTCTTCTTCGTTCATTTCGGTATTAAGTTTACGCCGCGTTTCCGCAAATAGTTTTTCAAACTTTTCTTTTGATGTATAACGATATAAACCGGGATGCCCTTCTTTTAATGCATTCACGAATATGTTATAGTCTTCCTTCAATTGACTGGAAGTAAATTGAAAGTTGCCTGCTTGTGAATAACTTGTAAAAGCTACCATAAACAAGCCTGTAGTAATCAACAACTTTTTTGTCATGATCATAATTCAAAGTTTGCCGCAAAATAAATGATGCAGGACCTGATCTCCAAGGTTAAGTATTGCGAAACGTAAATACCGCAACCTTAATGGTAAAAAAGAGGAAGTGAAACGCAGGTGATATTTAACCGCGATGAGGAGATATTTCATTGATGCACTCATTTCCTAAAACCCGTATTTATAACGATTCAACTTTCGTCTTCTACTTTTCAAAAAGCGGCATAGACGCTTCAAGTGTTTAGCCATTGACTTCACCTCGGGGGTCATGTTACTTGCATTAAAAAACACTTAAATGAAAAAGAATTTATTCGCAGTCCTTTTGTTAGCCTCAGCATGCGTAACATCCTGCACAAAAGAATTAACAGGTGAAACTGTTTCAGCTTCAGATTACAAACGAGGCCATCATGCCAATCTTAAAGACCCACGGTAAACTTTTGGAAATGGAAGCGACATACAATGCACGTTCCAAAGAACCAGATGCACATTACCATCCTTCTCAAGTGGAGGACTTTACCATTTTATCAGGACAACTAAGCGTACGAATTGATGGTCATCTTAAAATTTTAAAGAAAGATGATACTTTACATATCGCTGCTAATAAAGTACATTCCATGTGGAATGCCACAGACAGTAAGACAGTTGTAAACTGGAAAGTAATGCCGGCAATGAACACGGAAAACCTATTGGAAACTATGACCGGGCTGGCTATTGATGACAAAACAAATGACAAGGGAATGCCCAACATTTTACAAGTCGCTTTGATTGCAAATAGATATTCACCTGTATTCCGGCTTTCTAAATCACCTTATCTTGTTCAGAAAATTGTGTTCATCATTTTGACACCATTTGCTTACCTGTTGGGTTATCGTTCAACTTACAAAGAATATATCGACTGATAAATTATTCGCAACGATAAGAAAAAGGAGTTAGCGATAAGCGTGTTAAAAGCTTTATGCTTTGACTACTGGTATTTCGGCGGGGTTTTGATTGCCAGAGAAAAGGGCCTAAAAGACCTATTGCAATGGTTGCCTCCTTACCACTTCTGTTCTGTTATCTTTGCCTCCCGTAATACTTTTTTCAATTCTTTTTTTAAGATCAAAACCTGCAATTTGAAATACCTATTTACTGCTTTGTCACTTGTGTTTATACTTTTCTCCTGTAGCCCGAGCCTGCACGTGCAATACCGGGAAGATCATACTGACTTTGTAAACCCGGAGCGTGGTTTTTACATACCGATGGGAACAAAGGCCAGCCACTTTGTACCGCTCGACTCCACCAGGCTGGTGCAGCTTAGGACAAGGCCACAAACCATGAGCAAAGCCAGTTACAGTGTCCTGTCAACGCTTATCTACCGCGGATATGAACTGGACACCTTTAAAGACAAACCGCTGTCACAGGAATTTTTAGACCTTTTGCAAAATGATTTTAATATCGTAAGAAAGACAGGCACTAAAATGATATTAAGGTTTGCTTATACCAATGCTTCGCATCCCGGTGATTGCCCGGATGAAAACAAAATATGTCCTCCATACGGTGACGCACCGGAGGCGATCGTGTATAAGCACATCGAGCAATTAAAGCCTTTGTTACAAAAGAATGCTGATGTGATTGCTGTCTTGCAGGAAGGATTTATTGGCATCTGGGGCGAGAATTATTATACCGATTATTTTGGCGACGCCTCCCAAAACGGGGCGGGTAAGATGACAGATAGCGGGTGGATGAAACGCAATGAGTTTTTGAAAAGATTGCTTGACGCTTTACCGCAAACAAGAATGATACAGGTAAGAACACCACAGATAAAACAGAAATATTTGTACGGGCCTCATGCCGATGTTTCCAGCGCTCCTCTCACTTTGAGTGATGCTTATTCAGGTTCGGATGCATCGCGGCTCGGCTTTCATAACGACTGTTATCTTTCTTCGCCCGATGATTATGGCACATACTACGACTATGGCAGTTCCACGCAACCACGCCAACCTGCTCTTGAAGCGCTTCGGAATTATATCAGCAGTGATACAAAATATACGGTAGTTGGCGGCGAAACCTGTGATGACACCTTCAGCCCGCAGAATGATTGCGAGCCGGTGGGAAGAGCCGAAGAAGAAATGCGCATGATGCATTACAGCTACCTGAATGCCGCTTATAACAATGATGTGAACAATGACTGGGATTCGCTGGGCTGCATGAAAAGCATCAAGGAAAAATTGGGATACCGCTTTGTGTTGGAAAAAGCTTCCGTATCCAAAAACATTCACCCCGGGAAAAAGTTTACATTAGAAGCCGATCTCCGCAACGACGGCTATGCCTCACCGTATAACGCCAGGCCAGTAAAACTCATCATGAAGAATGAAAGCACAGGTAATATTTTTTCTATTGATCTCGATACTAACATACAAAAGTGGTTTAGCGGTAAGAGCCATATCTCTGAAAAATTACAACTGCCAGCCGATGCTCCAGTGGGGAGGTACCACCTGTATTTAAACCTGCCGGATGGTTATGAAAGCCTTGCAAGCAACCCGACTTACAGTATCCGTCTTGCCAATACAGGTGTGTGGCAAAACTCCACAGGTTATAATGATTTGCGGCTGGTGGTTGCGGTGAGATAGTCGTTCGGTTGTAAGGGTTGCTAAAAACGCACACCTAAAACACATCCAGGCTTTGCAGCAACGCAATAACCATCAACAGATAATAGCTACTGAATAAAAATTCGGCAAGCCTTCGCTACATTAGATAACTTAGTATCTATAAAATATCGGCAATATTTAATAAACCATAAAAACATAAATAGAAAATGATGAGAGCAATAGGATTTAAACAATCATTACCCATTACCGAAAACGAAAGTTTTATGGAGTTTGAAACCGAAAAGCCAACTCCTGCCGGATGCGATTTACTGGTAAAAATATCGGCAATATCGGTAAACCCTGTTGATTTCAAGGTCAGGCAGAATGCGGCGAAGGATACGATACTTGATACACCCAAAATAATTGGATGGGATGCTGTGGGAACGGTGGAAGCCGCGGGCGATAAAACTTCAATATTCAAAGCAGGAGACGAAGTGTACTATGCCGGGGACATTACCCGAAGTGGTAGCAATGCCGAGTACCAGCTTATTGATGAGCGCATAGTGGGCCATAAACCTAAAAATTTGACTATAGCGGAAGCTGCCGCAATTCCACTAACGGGGCTGACTGCATGGGAATCCCTGTTCGACCGTATTAAGGTGAATCCCGGAACCGATAAAGGAAAAACGGCCCTGTTATTGGCGGGTGCCGGTGGTGTAGGCTCCATCGCTATACAAATAGCCAAAAAAGTGGCGGGGCTTACCGTAATTGCTACAGCATCAAGACCAGAATCTGAAAAATGGTGTAAACAATTGGGTGCCGATTATGTGATAAACCACCACAACCTGAAAGCTGAACTGGAAAAAACCGGCCATAGTCAGGTAGATTACATTTTGGATTTTGTGGATTTAGGAGCCTATTGGGAAATCGCTGCTGACATCATAAAACCACAAGGACATATAGTATCCATAACCGGTAGCAGCAAACCATTGAATCTGAATTTGCTTAAAAACAAGAGCGTGACTTTTTCCTGGGAGTTCATGTACACCCGCTCCATGTTTACTACGGATGATATGGACAAGCAGCACCAAATCCTGGATGAAATAGCCGACTTGCTGGATGCAGGAACGTTAAAAACAACTTTAACAACCACCCTGCAAGGGTTTACCGTGGAGAATCTTAAAAAAGCCCACCAGATGCAGGAGTCGGGAACCACCATCGGTAAAACAGTCATTCAATTTTAAAAAGCAATACTTCCCAAACCCTTTCTCATTTTCTTCAATTAAATCATAATCTCCTTTGAGATAATGGCAGTTGCCCGTTTTCGTCGAGGTGGCTAAGCGGGTGTATGTAGTAACCCGGTCTCTTACAGGAGCAGTAAATTCAACAAACAAATCAATTCAAATGTAGCCTTGAAAATTATTTTTCAACCTATGTCCAAATATCAAATACGTCATTCGTCATCCTGCTATAAATCGAAACAATTAAAGAATAACGGGAAATGAAAATATAAACTTTAAAACAAAGAAATTATGAAAAAAATAGTAATACCAATGCTGGTGCTCGCAATGGTGAGCTTCACAACAACTAACGCTCCTCTTACAAAAGCAGAAAGAGAATTTGCTTCAAGCTTTTTTACAAAATCAGCTAACGACCTGGAGGAAGCAGTTAAAGGCCTAAGTGCGGCCCAATTGAATTTCAAAGCCAGCCCGGAGTCCTGGTCAATTGCGGAATGTACAGAGCATATTGCTTTATCTGAAATCAATTTCGACGGGATGATACAAGGAGTTTTAAAAACAGATGCAGATCCTTCTAAAAGAGCAGATGTAAAAATGACGGATGAGCAGGTAATCAATATGATTGAAGACCGGACCAATAAAGTAAAAACGCAGAAGCCATTTGAACCAACCGGAAAATTTGGTTCACAAGAAGCTACCCTGCAAGCATTCCTGGATAAAAGAAACGAGCATATTAAATTTGTTGAATCCACTGATGCTGATCTAAGAAACCGATACCAGCAATTACCCTTTGGTACAATTGATGGATACCAGGTCTTATTATTCATAGCTGCACATAACGAACGCCATATTAAACAAATTGAAGAAGTAAAAGCCGATCCCAACTTTCCCAAGAGTTAAATGAATCAATATATTTAAGCTGCCATCTTTTTAAAAGAAAGAAAGATGGCAGTTTTTTTATGGTGTCGCCGGTAATTCAATGAGTTCTAAACCCACATACAAGCGCCGTGCACCGGAAAAAAACACCAGGCAGAACTTAATGTTATAATACATTTGCAGTCTTCATGCGTGCCATCTTTACATACCTGTTTCTTTTCTCTTTGATTACTTTAATGAGTTGTCATTTAAAGAAAGAACAGGTTGATAAGTTATGGTTTTACACTTATAGCAGCGATGTTCTCAACAGCGATTCAGCGTTAAGCCCCACAACTTTTATTGATCTTGAAAACGATGGAACTTATACTACAAACTTAAGAGCTTTCAATTATGGTAAATGGAAATTTGAAGACCAATGGCTGCAACTTACCGACCATAAAAAGAAGACATCGCTAATTAAGGTCAACTCTCTTAGCGAAAAACAATTGCAACTTCTTTTCGATGATAAAGCGATAGGCTATTTCGAAAGTCAGCCCCTATCGTCTGCAAAGAAAAATCCGTTTTCGCTGGAAAATAATTTATGGCAAATTCCTCCAGGCAAAAAAGAATCATCTGCCGAAATAAAAAGCAGGTTACTCAATCATTTACAGTTTTGGGAAATCTATTTTACGTGGGCTTTGGAAAACGATATCCAAAGTATTGATGTAAGAAGCCTGCCGACTCTTATAAAAATTTACGGAAACGGATTTACGTTGAAGCCATATAATACGCTTCCGGATAAATGGAAATCATTCTTTTTTGATACTGTTGATTGTCGCAAGGCAAATGATATTTTAGAATTCATTCTTTTGAAGAACGATATTGCCTGGCCACACACGGAAAACAAATATGCAGCATTCATATCAGTGTTTCAGCAAATGCAAATAAAGCTGAGAGCGTTGGATGTCGCTTCCATTGTGAATTAAAATCTAACTGTAGCTTCTGTATTAATTTGAATAAATTTCCCTGCTAATATCTTTTCTATACAATCATGACTTGTCGCCACATAAACATTTGAATTGAGGGTAACGACTAACTGTACAGCATTTACTTTTTAAGTATCTTGAAAACATAACTTCTACAATATGAAAAAATTACTATTGCTTGTTTCTACTATCTTATTGTTTCTTGCCGCATTTAGCCAGGGCAAGGAAGGTACGGTCGTCATAAAAATTATTCATTCAACAGCGCTGCAAAACACGGGCGGCGAAAACCCCAACAGAAGAATATCGGTTTACCTGCCGCCGGGTTATGATAAATCAAATAAGAGCTTTCCTGTTATTTATTACCTGCACGGCTTTATGGGCACTGATACTATAACACCCAATATGAAGCGCATTTTGGATATGGGTATTGAAAAAAATAAAATTCGGCCATACATTCTTGTTATAGCCGATAATTTCACTTTATTTTCCGGTAGCTTTTACAGCAACTCAACACTGATTGGAAACTGGAGTGACTTTGAGGCCAGGGAACTGGTGGACTTTATGGACAAAAATTTCAGGACAATTGCGAACCGTGATGCACGTGGCATAGGCGGCCATTCAATGGGTGGCTACGGTGTATTGAAGATTGCTATGTTGTACCCGGATGTTTTTAGCAGCGCTTACGCTTTGAGCCCCGGATTACTGGCTTTTGTAAAAGAATTTGGCCCCAATAGTGATTCCTATAAACAGTTAGCAAGAGTTAAAACAAAAGACGAATTGGATAAAACTTATTATCCGAGGGTGATAGCCGCATGTGCAAGAGCATGGTCACCCAATCCAAACAAAGCGCCCTTTTATTTTGATCTTCCGTTTAACTATGTAGGCGACAGTTTGGTTGTTGATAGTGTAGTATATGAAAAGTGGAGAGATAATATGCCTTTGTATATGATTGATAAATATGCGTCAAATCTCAGGAAGCTAAAAGCCATAAAACTTGATTGGGGCAGAAATGATGCACCTCGTTTTCCGCTACAGTGTAACATGTTCAGCCAGGAATTAGAGAACCATGGCATAGAACATTATGCGGAAGAATATATAGGGACGCATGTAAACAAAATATGGACAACCGATGGAAGGGTATTAAATGAAATGCTCCCATTCTTTAATGATTATTTGGAATTTGAGTAAGCTATTTATTTTTATCGGAGCTGAAGTTACTATCCAATTAAGGATATCGCCTATAAAATTTGATGTTATGAAAAAATTATTCGTGTTATTAATGTTCATTTTCCCTCTCGCTTTAAAAGGCTTTACGGCAGTGGTAGATACCATTGTTATTCCAAGTAAAGTGATGAATAAAAATTATAAAGCCGTGATAGTGTTGCCGGCATCTTATGCTGATAATCATGAAAGCTATCCTGTACTTTATTTGTTACACGGCGGCTATGGCCATTTTGATGACTGGATTTTGAAGACACCTGACAGAACATTAATTCAAAGACTGGCTGACGAATATAATTTTATCATAGTAATGCCGGAAGGGGAAGTATTTAGTTATTATCTCAACAGCCCTGTGATAAAGGAAAGCCAGTTTGAAACTTACATTACCAAAGAAGTAATAGAAAAAATTGATAATACTTACCGTACCCTAAAAGATAAAAAAGGCAGGGCAATCACGGGGCTTTCTATGGGCGGTTATGGTGCGTTGTATTTATCAGCCCGTCACCCGGATTTGTTCGGTGCAGCCGGAAGCATGAGCGGTGCATTAAACCCAGACATGCAGGCATGGAAATTACCAACGGAAATGATGAAGAATATAAAGAAAGCATTCGAAGATATCCTCGGGCCAATTGAAACTAATCCCGCGGTATATGCTGACGCTTCCGTAATCAATATGGCTGATAAAATAAAAACCAATGGAACCAGGCTTATCTTTGATGATGGCGTTGATGATTTTCTGATTGAAGCTAACAGGGAATTGCACCGCAGGCTGGTATTCAATGGTACGCCGCACGATTACTCAGAAAGGCCGGGATCTCACACCTGGGAATACTGGCAAAATTCATTGCCTTATCATGCTTTATTTTTTGCAAAGTTTTTTAAAGACAACGGAACGGCCATTAACTAAAATATCCTGTAAATGATTTTGCTACCGTTATATCTCGATCTCCATTTCCAGTAATGCATAGCTGAGGCTTTTTCCATGCGTATCTATCGCAAGCGAAGTAGTTACTCCTGTTAGCAATGCGTGCTTACAAACAAACAGCAGAGATGAAATATTGGGCAATTCATAACGGGTAATTTCTCCGGCAACGATATCGTTCATATGTTCTTTTACCTTCCCAGCGGTGATCCCTGAACATAACATGTCGTAATCTTTTTCATCGTAGGGTATTAATGAAAGTGTAAGTGTATTGCCTTTATCACCTGCACGACTATGTGCTATATCGTATAATTTTCTTTTCATGTTTCATATAATGTAACAGATGATTGGATTTTAGTGCGATCAATGAGCACAGATAAGATGCCCATTACTTCGGTAATATTTTTTCTTACACCGCCACCACCGGCAGGGCCGTTTGTGTACAGCGCTTCTACCTCTTCGCCAACGATCATTGCAGCTTCTGCAGTAAGTGCTTTTGCTGCTACCCGTGTTCTCACTTCATATGGACTCGCTACATTTCCAAAGTTTGTACGATGCGTTGAGTCGTAACCGATATAATCAATTCGCATTTCCGGGAAATCATTTTGTAACCTTTCTCGTAAAATATCACCAGCCAGCTTCGCCCTTTCCAGTGCACTGCTGCCCGCATAAGATATTTCTCCTTCGCCAATAAAGCCTGCTTTATATCCAACGCTCACCTTTAATGTGGAAGGTTTGGGTTTACCTGTTCCGCCCTTTGCGAAAACTGTATTTTTTGCCGTTTCTTTTAGTTGAACGCTTGTAAAATTTGCTACCACATCGGGCGTAAAATATTCGTAAGGATTGACTACTTCATAGAGTAGTTGTTCTTTAGCTGTTGCGAGATTCACCAGGCCGCCCGTTCCATCCACTTTACTTATCGTTGCCTCCCCATTCATTTGTACATCAACAAAAGGATGACCGAGATGCGCCATATCTTCCACTTTCTTTTTTACCGGATCTGCAAAGTATCCGCCCGTAATTTGCCCTGCACATTCCATTAAATGACCAATAACAGTTGCCTGCCCCATTAAATCATAATCATTCATATCCCAGCCAAATTCATGTACTAACGGTGCAACAAATAAGGAAGGGTCTGCCACGCGGCCTGTTATAATTATATCAGCATTTGTTTGCAATGCAGGCAATATGGCATCAGCGCCGAGGTAAGCATTGGCAGAAATGATCTCCCCAGCCTTTGATAAAGGCTCATTTGTTTCAAGTGCAATATCATCGTTACTGATCATATCAAAAACATCATCACCTGTAACAGCCGCGACTTTAATGTTTATATTCAATTCCGTGGCTATTTCAATTATTTTTTCCGCAGCGGCAATGGCGTTTGCTGCACCCATGTTAGTGATCAATCTCGTTTGATGTTTCTTTAATAACGGCAGGTATAAACGCATTCTTCTTTCCAGCAAAGGGTCGTAACCTTTCGCCGGATCTGCGGCCTTTCTTTTTTGAGCCAATGCGATGGTACGTTCTGCAAGACATTCCAGCACGAGATAATCAAGATCAGCATTTTTCAGCAAAACGACAGAAGGCTCCAGCCTGTCCCCCGAGAAACCTGCGCCGCAACCGATTCGTAGAATGCCTTTTCTTTTCATACCTCTTACTATTATTTATGAAGCAGTTTACAAACTTCTTCAATTATTTAAACTTGCTTTCATCGAGTCGAAAAAATCGCACTGCATTATTGAAGAAAATATCTCTCTTTTGATCGTCGGATAAATAGTTGGCATTTTCAATAACACCTATAGAAGTTTCCAGCAGCTTTGGCCATATCATCAGGTCGGTGCCATACATGATTCGTTTTTCAAAACCTGCCTGAACCAATCTTTTAATATAATCATTTACCTCTGCCAATGGATAACTCCAGATCATGCCGGCAACATCAACATACACATACGCGTTAGCACCCATTAGCGCAATCATTTCATTGATCATCGGGTAACCTGCATGCATAACCCATACTTTAAGTTTCGGATGGCGCGCCAGCAAATCCTCGAGCAGCAGCGGATTGCCCTTAGAAGCACGGTACTTTGGAGATGTGATATTTGCCATGCCATTACCACCGGTACCCATGTGAATACCTACGGGTATATTTAATTTTTCAGCAGCAGCAAAATAGGCATCCAATGAAGTATCACCTGGCGACATGCCCTGGTACTGTGGTGCTGTTTCACCCATTACTTTATAAAAGCCCGATGAAAGGGAATCGGTAAAAGCAACGACTGTCATTTCTTTAGATGAACTAATACCAATGCTTGGAATAACCCTACCCGGCTCGGCAGCATTCTTCCAGTTACGAATGATGCCGGCATCGCCACTAACGACTATGGTCATGTTCAATCGCTTCATGGTGCTTATCAATGAATCCTGGAATTCTTTATCAGTCCTGGCTGCTTTCAACGGAGTCGCACAATCGGTACTGATAAATTTTGGCGGTGGCTGGTTAGGATCTCCACCGGGCATATTACTTAAGAACCAGGGGCACATATCTGCCGCAAAGGCTGGGTTTACTTTCATCGCATGCACGTGTACATCTATTATCGGCAGGTGCCTGTGTGTTGTAGAGTCCTGCGCTTGTGTTTCGAAAGTTGCCAGCAGAAATAATAACACGTAAAAGCTATGGTGGAATAAGATGTTTTTTGTTTTACTCATTTTTATATAGTTGATAATGGTTATTGAAATATTCGCCCTGTTTTATTTTCCTATATATGAATGGCGCTTGTAAGCAATGCAACAATCGTCATAATAATGGTTGTACCAAATGCATATTTAAAGGTAAACTTTTGGTGATCCGATAACTCAACTTCTGATAAGCCTACCAGTACAAAAGTAGATGCTGTTAAAGGACTCAAAGGGAAACCTGTTGTCATTTGCCCAAGTACGGCAGCCCTTGCCATTTCAATCGGGTTCATACCATAATGAATAGCTGCCTGCTTTAACACAGGCAATACACCAAAATAATAGGCATCGGGTGTAAACACTAAACTTAACGGCATACCTGTTAAACCAACTATGGCGGGCAAAAAAGAGGCATGCTCGTGTGGCACTAATGTTACTAGGGCTCCTGCCATCGCGTCAATCATTTTTGTGCCGGTGAGTATCCCGGAAAATATACCTGCAGCAAAGATCATTAATGAAACAAAAAAACCATTAGATGCATGCGCTGCGAGCCTTTTCTTTTGATCAGTTTGTTTGGGATAATTGATAAGAAAAGCAATTGAAAACCCTATAATAAATAAGGCAGGCAAGGGGAGTAGTCCCGCGATGAGTGACGCGATCAATGCAATAGTTAATATAAGATTGAACCAGGTAAGTGCCGGTCTTCGTGCTTCTTTTTGTTCTTCAGTCAGTTCGCCCGCATGATCATAATCCAGGTGAACTACCCCCAGTCTTTTCCTTTCTTTTCTCCCCAGGTAATATGCCACAGCAAGCACCCATAAAATACCAGCCGCCATAGAGGGAAGAATAGGTACGAGCAGGTTTGCGGTTCCTGTTTGCATTACAGCCATGGCTCTTGCCATAGTTCCCGACCATGGAACCAAATGCATGACCCCGGCGCTTAATGCTACAATGCATGGCAATATAAGCCTGTTCATACCGAGGCGTTTGTATATAGGCAGCAATGCGGAAATAGTGATCATAAATGTTGCAGTGCCATCGCCATCCAAATGAACCAGCATGGTAAGCAACGCCGTGCCGATGGTTATTTTTAAAGGATCACCTTTCACCAGTTTTACAATGCCTGATATCATCGGGTCAAATAATCCGGCATCGATCATAACAGCAAAATAAAGTACAGCGAAGATCAGCATGATGCCGGTTGGCGCCACAGTTGTAAGCCCTGCTATGATCATATCACCGATCTCTTTTGCACCAAAACCACCGATCAAAGCAAATACTACGGGTACCAATATCAATGACAGTAACACGGATAATTTTTTCGTAATAATGAGAACAAGAAAAGTGATAATAGTAAGAAAGCCTAAAACAGAAAGCATAAGCAACGCAGTTGAGCTATGAAGGTAGCTTTATTTGCAATTGTATATTTCACATTTTATCTGCAATTAGATGCTCTGACTATCTTCAAAAAAAACACTATCCATCTGCGAGAGGCCCGGTTACAAAAAAAACATATTTCCTTATCTTTAAACCGATCAGTTCTTACGCCACTTTAGGATATCTTACCGCTTTGTGCTTTTGCTTTGATCGTTCCTGAGGAAATGCCATTCCTTTAAAAGCGAAGAAATCCGCATAATTGCAAAAGGAAAAATGTACAATGCTTTTATTTCATATTCGCATGCCGCAGATGGTAAACTGGCACCCGCATTAGAAAAGGCGCTGCAACGATTTAGCATTCCCTGGTGGAAGAAAAGAGTGCTGAATATCTTTAGAGACGAAGCAAGTTTGTCCGCGTCGCCTCATCTCTGGACTAACATTACCGGTGCGCTGGACAATTCGGAATATCTAATCTACATGGCCTCCCCTCAATCAGCCGCCTCAAAATGGGTGATACAGGAAATAGAATATTGGCTTGAACATAAATCCTTAGACACTTTATTGATTGCCCTGACTGACGGGGATATTACCTGGAATGAAAGTGAATCGGTTTTTGACAATGCGGATAATAACTCGCTACCAAGCGTATTAGAAAATAAATTCAGGGAGGAACCATTCTATATTGACCTGAGGCCTTTGAAACAAGAAGCCGAAATTTCATTGAAAAATCCCATCTTCCAGAAAGAAGTATTAAAACTTGCCGCGCAGTTGCATGGCAAAGAACCCAAAGACCTGGCAAGTGATGAATTGAGGGCTCAACGAAGATGGAAGCTTATAAGAAGTATAGCTTTTATCGTGCTTGCCGTGTTACTGGCCTTCTCTGTTTATCAAACATTCCAGGCGACAAGAAATGCCAACACCGCAAGGGAAAATGAAAAGAAAGCTACTGAGCAAACAATCCTTGCAAAGGAGCGGGCAAGAAAGGCGGTCGCAAGTAGCTTAACTGCTTCTTCAAATTACTATCGCCAGGTAAATTCCACGCTAAGTTTTCGGCTTGCGGAGTATGCTCTTCGATATGATAGTACGAACGCAGATAGTTATGCTGCATTACTGAGAGCTTTCTATTCCAATCCGCACGTGTTCCAGGGGAAGGTCTACGGCAGCAGCTTTTACAATGAGGAAAATGTAACTGTACCGCCTGCATCAGGCAGGCAAGCGGAATATGGTACTTCGCTTCCACAGGACTGGCCTTACGATTTTATCAAGGCCCAGGGAATTGCGTTATCGGGTGAATTTGAAGAAGTGAGGGATATTATCTATTCGCCTAAAAAAGATTATGCATTGTTTTTTTACCAGCCCATTTCTGACAATGCTGAATATAATGTTCAGCTTTGGGACCTGAAAGACAATTACAATAAGCAAGGCAACCAGTGGAGCCAGGAGAAACAATCTTACAATCCCGCACCTTTTTTTGAACAATACCTGTCATACTCCCAAATTGACGGAATTGATAAACACAACTTTTCCGACGACGATAAATATATCGCGGTACCTAAAGACAACCAGGCATTCGTTGTGGAGCTGCCTACCTTTGAGCAGTATTATTCAGGCCACCAGGGTGACTATTTCCAATTTGGTGTGAGTAGTTCTAATTCCCAGGTCACAAGAGTTTCTTTCAAAGATGGAACTCACATAGTTACCACCATCGATTTAAAAGGCGATACCGTCAGCTTCAACCTGGAGAAGTTCGCTTTGGCAAAACTACCACTAAAGGGCAGGGACATTTACGCCGATACAAATGGAGAGTATGTTATGAGTGTGCAGGGAAAAGCCGCCACGATCTGGAATCTCGCGGGGGTGAAAATCGGCAGTGGGATATTAAACAATATATTGGATGGCTTTACAAAAGCGCCGGAAAGCATTGCAAATTGGAGAGAAATGAAATTGAAAAAATTATTACCTGCGAGCTATTATGGGTCCTACAGCCGGGAAGAAGATCTAAGGGCTAAATCACCGGACGGTTCTTTTATGATGAACAGTTCGAAAATCACAGACCGCAGCGGGAAAACTATCTTGTCGCTAATTGGCCATGCTTCCGTGATTACTTCAGTAGCTATTTCTGATGATGCTGAAATGTTTCTTACAGCAACCTGCCCCAAGGGACCGTTGCCGGAAACCAGGTTATGGGATAAAAAAGGTAACGAAATATTTTCCGTAACCGGCTTCGGAGGCAAGGTTGGCTTTTTGCCCGGAGGCAAAGCATTTTACACTTACACCGTTAGCTGTTGTGCTGAATGTACCGCAGATGAAGATGTGATCATCTGGCCAATTGATAAAAAATTTTTAATTGACTGGGTGAGTAAAAACAAGATTCATACGATGACCGCCGCGGAGATGAATAAGTTTGGTATTGACACTTCCCTGCTGGCTACTTCTCCAATGTGATTGTTAATGTTATCGCTTTAGTCGTACCGAAAAACTAATTATTACATTTGTATATGCATTCTTTCCGCATAAAGAATTCACCAGGTTCAGCTACAAGAAATGTGGCGGGGAATTTTTTTTCACCCGGTTTATATAAACCTTTTTTTTCTGCGAAGGCAGGAAATAACACCATACAGACACAACCGGCACAGCAGGCTCCCGCTAAACCCAATTTAAGTTCAATAAGTGCAAAAGATCCTGCAAGTTCTAAAACACACCCCTCACTGATAAATGCAGCGCTTGCCAATAGCAGCTACTCAAAATATTTTATTAAGAAGCTAACGGGTGCCGGCGCCGTAGGTGCAAAGGGGAAATTTATTATTGAAATGTCAAAACAGAATTTTGTGAATGCATACAACAAATGCTATGGCACCAATGTTTCTACCCTTAGCAGTACTGATGGTTTTTATTGTCCGAAGACCCAGGAAATTCACCTGGTTCCTAATGCAGAATTTGGAATAGCTTTTCATGAAGCAGTGCACAAAGTGTCAGCGCTTCCAAAATTGATTTCTTACGGAGCATGGGCAAAGGAAGCAAACTTTGCATTTGATTTGAACGAAGGTCTCACATCGCACTATGCAAAAGAGATACTTGACAAAGATTATGGGATCACTAATTATATTGACGGATATCCAACCCAGAGAAAAAAAGCAGAAGGTTTAATCCAAACCTTCGGTAAAGACGAAATTGCTAAATTTTACTTTAATTATGACGTAACCGGCATTATTTCAAAAAATGAAATGAACCAACACGGAAGGAACATAGGTGCATTTTTAGTAAGCAAACTAAAGACAGCGTGGTAGCTTATTTACTATTTAATGCCTTATAGAAAGTCGATTTTTGAGGCTATTCATTCACAATGTTCAATTCTCCCACACAAACCAGGAAGGCAACCCCAAGTTGGTACAAGGCGCAATAGATATTTTGCTGCTGAAAAATGATTCATGATAATACGCCCCGTTGATAGGCATACCGCGTAACCTTCACCGCTTTTTCCCTAAGTTTTCTGCCGAAAAACCAATCCTTACCAGGCTATATCCAAATGATGCGACCAACGCCGTACATCCCGCGACGTAGAGGCATTACCTATTTTAAACAAATATCTCCACAAGCCATCTTATATACATTGATTCACTTTTAAAAAATACAATTATGAAAAAGATTTTTACAATTATTTTGGTTGCAGCCGGCACTATCAGTTTCGCCTCTGCACAATCTCGCAACGAGAAAAACATTGCCCGGAATGACAATAATAAAATAAGCAATGATTATGGACAACATTCCGGCTTTGACAAAAACAACAGCGTCGCTTACAACGACAACTACTTTTCATACAAAGAAAAGCAGGCTAAGCTGGAAAGGATCGATCGTGAGTTTGATCAAAAAATTGCCGCCGTACAACATAACAGGCGTTTAAGCAGCAGGGAAAAAGTTAAGCAAATTAAGTGGCTGCAAACCCAACGTAAAAATGAAATAAGCAAGGTGGAATACCAATATGCAAAAAGCAATCAGAAAGCCGACAGGAAAACACCCGGTCATGATTCACATAAATGGTAGATCATGCTTTCTCAACAACGTCCCCACTTAGGGGGCGTTTTTTTTTTGCAAATATCGAGAAAAATTCTACAGGTTATTACGGCTAAACGTATCCGTTGCTTTTGTTTCACGCTTGAACGCAGAATGGCCCGGGCACATGATGTTACTGTAAAGGAAAAACGATCGCGACAAAAATAAAATTGATATTTGAAATCTATTCACTCCACGTTAATCCCTCTTCCTCTTCATCTGGCTCCGGGTTTGTATAGTTGTAAAAAGACAGAACAGCACGGCGTAATTGCTCGGCAAGTACAATTTTGGGATTGTCGCTGCTGAATATAAAAGCAGTGCGTTCGTTTGGGTTATAATCTTTAGCAAATAAGATATCATATGAATAAAAAAATCCCATGTTACCGAGGGTGAACAAAGCTTTGCGTCGCACTAGTATATTGCTGAAAATCTCGCTTTTTTTCCGGGTCTTTATGCCAATGCACACACCAAATGTTCTTATATCGTCATCATTAAGGTGCTTTACCAGGAGCTGTTTTAGTTTCAAAGCATCCGGGTTGTTATCCTCCACCTGGAAATTTAATTCATTAGCGGCATGCCTTATATTTATATGGTACTTATCCAGCAGGTAACTCCAGTCAGCCTTGTTTGCTTCGCCTATTCCTTTTATGATAATTGTTTTCCAGGGCGTGGAGCACAACTGCCCGGTTTCTGTTTTTATGCAAAGCTGGCAAACATCTTTTAAAAATTTTATGCTGAATAATTCATCCCTCCTGTAAATGCCCAGCCAGTATTTATCATTGTAACGGTTGAGGCCCTCATAATAAGGAAGGTTGAAAGGTGGCAGTTGTAGCGGGCCTCCCGCCGGCTTTGTATTGAATGTACCGGTGTTTATTCTTTCATAAAGTTCATCACCACTTGCTTCGTTATTATCGTAAAACTTCAGCCTGTCCATAAAGATCGTCTCTTCAATGACCGACGATACAGCGGCTACATCTTTTGTGTGAATAACATCCTTCCATTCATATATAATATTTGTTTTCGGAAAGCGAATGAATAAATGCCAGAAATGCGGTTCGGCGGGTGAAGCTACCCAGTTAATATTTCCCGTAAGCAATGGCGTGAAACTCTGGTTGGCATCACTGATATTTATTTTTAGCCGGTGGGCGTGCGTTATTGATTCAAATATTTCGCGGTATACATTTTCTGTAAGCCATGTATTATTTATAAAAACTCCTTCGGCCGGAAAAGAGCTCATGATATTTGGAAATTCTTCATTGTTTACTTCATAGCTGATGCCCAGCATGTCAAGTTCGGCTGTAAAATTAGCGAGTTCTTCTATTTCTATGTCAAGAAAAAGCTGCTGCCGCAAACCAAACCTTACACATAGCAATCCCGATTTACCCGCCGCCACTAAGATATTGTAAAGATCCACCTGTGGGATAATTCCGCCCTTGAAATTTACTTTGATCGTATTCATATTTTTCATGTTGAAACAGGTGCCCCTTTTGCATCATAAATTTTAGCAGGCAGCATTAGCGTCTTTGCCAAATATCAGTATTTTATCTAAAAGAATTGGTTATATACCGGATATATAAAACATCATTTATTTAGGACAACTAATAACCGGCAATTTTTAAACAATCGGAATAATTAAATGTACTTTATTTCGCGAACAATAAGCAAACCAACCCGCAGGTGCTTAATAACGTGAACAAGTAGCCGCCGCTGTATTCTCTGCACACAGCCAGTTACAACGTAACATATTTTCATTGGCTCAATACGTTAATCTCAACCGGCATAACAACCGCTGCTTTTTCCTATGTTTTCTAAAAAACCCGATCATCACCAGGCTATTTCAATATGATGCGACGAACTGCTTACATCCTGCGACGTGGTGGCATTCTCCGTTTTAAACAAAGACCTCCATAAGCCATCTTATATACATTGATTCACTTTTAAAAAATACAATTATGAAAAAGATTTTTACAATGATTTTGGTTGCAGCAGGAACCATCAGTTTTGCTTCTGCACAATCCCGCAACGAGAAAAACATTGCCAGGAATGACAATAATAAAATAAGCAATAATTATGGACAACATTCCGGCTTTGATAAAAACAAAAGTGTGGGTTACAATGACGCCTATTTTTCATACAAAGAAAAGCAGGTAAAGCTGGAAAAGATCGATCGTGAGTTTGATCAAAAAATTGCTGCTGTACAACATAACAGGCGTTTAAGCAGCAGGGAGAAAGCAAAGCAAATTCAATTGCTGCAAGCTCAACGGAAAAATGAAATAAGCAAGGTGGAATACCAGTATGCAAAAAGTAATCAGAAAGCCGACAGAAAAACACCCGGCCATGATTCGCATAAATAGCACATTTATCACCATTTTTTTTAATCAATTAAAAATTAAAACAATGAAAAAGTTAATGATAATATTAATAGCTGCGCTATCCTTTAATGCCTCATCGGCCCAAAGCAGGAACGACAGCCACAAAGGGCAGGACCGTTACCAGGTAAATCAAACAAAGGATAACCGGTACAATAATGATCAAGGTCATTCAAATGATTATGCCTATAATAAAAGCAATAACTACAATAACAGCAAGAGCCGCAATGATGACCACAACCGCCAGGCAGAGTATGACCGTATGAACCAGCAATATGATCAAAGAGTAAATGGATATAGAAACGACCGTTCGCTTAACACCTATGAAAGAGACCGGAGAATAAATGAAGCCGAACAGGAAAGACAACAAAAGTCAAAAGGATTTGGCGGTGGTTTGATAGTAGGAGGAATAGCCGGGGTTTTGCTGGGTCTATTGATTGGGCATTAAAAAACAGGATCAGCAGTTCATAAAGGCCGTTAAATGCGGCCTTTATTTTTTTGTAAATACCGGGGAAGTAACTATAACACCATGAAAGAATGAACAATAACGCATAACAATTTTTTTAAATGAACCTGTTTCAGGATGAATTATCTTAGTTAAAAAATTACAGGACTTTTACTTTTTCAGGCAAATGCGTATAGTCAAACATTCTATTAACAATGATAATTAAAACCCAAAAAACATGAATACAATTGCCCTAAAAGACGGCACCGAAATTTATTACAAGGATTGGGGAACCGGTCAACCACTTGTTTTTCATCACGGCTGGCCTTTATCCGGAGATGATTGGGATGGACAGATGATGTTTTTCCTAAACGAAGGATATAGAGTTATCGCACACGATCGCCGCGGACATGGAAGATCTACCCAAACGCCAAACGGGCATGAAATGGATACGTACGCTGCGGATGTCGCCGAACTTACTCAGGCATTGGATTTAAAAAATGCTATACACATTGGCCACTCAACAGGCGGCGGCGAAGTAATTCGTTATGTTGCAAAACATGGACAAGGCCGCGTGGCGAAAGCTGTGTTGATAAGTGCGGTTACTCCGCTAATGGTTCAAACCGAAAATAATCCTGATGGTATTCCGCTATCTGTATTTGATGAGATACGTGAAGGCACCGCAACAAAACGCCCGCAATATTTCCTGGATTTTACTATGCCTTTTTATGGATTTAATCGGGAAGGTGCAAAAATATCGCAAGGTATCAGGGATAATTGGTGGCGCCAGGGAATGATGGGTAGTATAAAAGCACATTACGATTGTGTTAAGGCTTTTTCAGAAACAGATTTTACGGAAGACCTTAAGAGCGTGGATGTGCCCGTACTTGTAATGCATGGCGAAGATGACCAGATAGTTCCCTTTCACCTTACCGCCCCAAAGGCTGTAAAACTTTTAAAAAATGGGAAACTGATTTCATATCCTGGTTTTCCGCATGGAATGCCGGCGACAGAAGCTGCAACCATAAATGCAGACTTGTCGGCTTTTATTAAATCTTAATCTAAGCCGGGGTCTTCTGAATAGGATTCAGCGTGACTAAATATCTGTCCGCTGAGTTCTATTCAGAATATCCGCCGGCCCACACGGAAACATAAATAATTAAGGACCTTAAAAAATATTAGCCCAATACCTACAAGTTCTTAACTTTAAGGCGATCGGATTAAAATAATTAATTCGAAAAAAAATAATCTTTAATTAAAAAAAACATTGCTGTATGAATGAAGACAAACCAATAAATTCTTCGAGGAGAAATTTTATCCGTAACGGCTCATTAGTTGCTGCCGGTATTACCATTGTGCCACGTCATGTTTTGGGCAGGGGGTTTGTTGCTCCCAGTGATAAGCTTAATATCGGCGGAATCGGGGCAGGTGGTAAAGGGCAGAGCGACATTGCCAATTTTTTTAAATCGGGCAACGCCAATATAGTTGCGCTATGCGATGTGGACGATCGTTCGTCAGCTAAAACAAGGGCCGCTTTTCCTAAAGCCCCATATTACAAAGACTACAGGGAAATGCTGGATAAAGAAGGAAAAAACCTTGATGCGGTATCCGTTTCTATTCCCGACCACGGACACGCAGTTGCTGCTTTAATGGCTATGCAAATGGGCAAGCATGTATATGTGCAAAAACCAATGACGCACGATATCTACGAAGCGAGGGTATTAACAGAAGCGGCGAGGAAATATAAGGTTGTCACTCAAATGGGTAACCAGGGTTCATCCGGTGATGGTGTGCGCCTTATGGAAGATTGGTATAATGCCGGGCTGATAGGTGATGCACATACTATTCACTGCTGGACTAACAGGCCCGTGTGGCCGCAGGGCACCGGGTATCCCACAACCAAAGATGAAATACCAAAGGAATTAGATTGGAATCTATGGCTGGGGCCTACCGCATTTCACGAGTATCATACCGGCTTTGTTCCGTTTAGCTGGCGTGGCTATTGGGACTTTGGCACCGGCGCATTAGGCGATATGGGCTGCCATATTATCGATCCTGCTTTTAAAGTAGTTGGTCTTGGATATCCGTCAGAAGTAGAATGCAGTGTTGCTGATGTTTACGAAAAAATGTGGACGCCTGCTTATCATCCGGAGAGTTGCCCGGTTGCCTCTTCTATAAAAATGAAATTCCCCGGAAAGAATGGCAAGCCGGATGTAGCGCTGACATGGATGGATGGCAATATAAGGCCGGAGCGCCCCGAAGAATTGGGAGCCAATGAAGAAATGGGTAACTCAGATGGTGGCGCCATTATAGAAGGAACAAAAGGAAAAATGATGTGCGGTTGTTATGGCGATGATCCTACATTATTACCTACTTCAAAAACCAAAGGCGTGAGTGTACCGCAAACAGTAGAGAGAGTACCGGGCGGACAGGATGGGCACTATGCCCAATGGGTGAATGCTTGTATCGCAGGGTATGGCAAAGGTAAAACAAGCTCTCACTTTGATTATGCGGGGCCACTTACTGAGACTGTGCTGTTTGCTAATCTTGCGCTTCGCAGTTGGAACCTAAAGGATGCGTCTGGCAATTTCCCGGGAAGAAAGAAATTATTATGGGATGCCGACAATATGAAGATTACCAACTTCGATGAAGCCAATCAATTTGTGAGGAGACAATACAGAGACGGCTATTCATTTAAAGCATAAAGTAAGAAATGTAAAGAGTTTGAAATTAGAAAGATGCCGTTTTAGAAAAATCTAAAACGGCATCTTCTTTATAAGACATGTTTCATTTCTTTAATTTCTAATATTTTCTCTTCTAGAAGTATCGGTATAAAATCATGCCATTGCGGTGTTACAAAAAATCCCAAAAGATTGATAGCAGCCAATCAAAAGCACTATTTCATTACCAATTTATATCCCTTTTCAATCAATTGTTCCCTTTCTGCCAGGGTTAATTTTAACGGTAGTTGCGCCAGCCCTAATAGCCTTCTCATTATTTCGGCGCCGGTAAATCCATCGAGGATTTCAATATCTAACTCATTAAAAGCGGTATAGTTTTTTTTGATTATAGGCAAAGCCCTTTCATCGAGCCCTGTAATGTAAAGATGAGCTATCACAACCCCAAGGTCAAATTCCCTTAAACCATAAAAGCAAAATTCGGCGTCGATTATTTTGATACCGGTTTCTGTTTTTAGCCAACTGCCCGGGTAAAAATCTCCATGTAATAAATACGTTCCATCGGATAAGTAAAGTGCACCCAGGTTTTCCAGTTTCTTTTTAAGAAGACTATCGGTTTTATAGGGCATAGATATTGCCTGCAGCCCCGCTTCAACAGTATCTAAATTAAAACCGTTATTTTCCCGGAAGGGGTAATTAAAAATATGTTCATGGTTCAACAGTTTCATTTCCCTGTTGGATAATGCTGTGTCTTCATCCGATTTTTTTACCTGGTTATGCAGTTCATCCAGGTAGGAAACCAGTTTGATTATTTCCTTATCGCTCAATCCTTCTTTGCGATCATATAAAAAAGTATAGTCCTTGGCGTCGCCCAAATCTTCAAGCACCATGATATTATTTTCTTCATCAATGCCGAGGAGTTCCGGCATCATTCGGCTGATACTAATTTGTGACGATATTTTTTGGTAGAAAGAGCCTTCTATTACAACCCGGTTTTCAGGAGCGGTTACCTGCGGATATTTTTCAACATAACCCCGCGATTGCTTTATTATTATTTTTCTTTTGCCGGTATCTGCCCTCAGTACACAATTCATATTTCCTTCGCCTGCTTTACCTAAGGCCAAAATAGTTTCATCATCCGGGATCCATTCCCTTTGCCTTAAATATTTTGTGAGTTCGCCTGGATTTCCGGGATCGATTAAAAACATTACTGATATCTGCTTTATAAGAGTTAAAAATAGGTTATGTCATTAAGTATGATTCTGCTAAAGTTGCAGGCCTGAAGTTAAAAGTATAATTAAAAGATTCAATTTTAATATTTCAAATCCCCTGGTATTCGCTGCAAAAAATTTTATCGTGCAACGCTTCAACGCAATTGGTTGTCCGGCTGTAAAGTATTTTCTTATGAATAAAAACACCACACTTAAAAAATGTCTCTTGTTTATTTTCACTGCCCTTATATCAAATATATCTTTTTCACAAAAAGCAAATTTTATAAAAATTAATCTTGCCGATGAATTTATAAGATACAAGCTTTTCATCCCCGGTGTTGGAATGTCGTTTGAAAAACAAATAACTGCTCATAGCGGAATAGAAGCCGGAATCTGGTACAGGCCTTATAGAGTTCATGGCTCCATATTAGCCGGCGATTTGTTTTATAAGTATACCCTTAAAGAAAACCACTTCTCCGTACCTGTTTTGTACAAATACTATTCACCTATAATTGATGTTACAGCGGGGCCGACAATCGATTTTTTTGGAGTTTGGACTATAGATAAATATTCCCCTGATCTTAAAGTCATTTCCGACGAAGAGAGGAAAACAGTTGGAATCGGGGTTTTAATCAAAGCAAGTAAAACATATCCAATCAGCAATAAATTTTACTTAGAGCCGGAAATTCATGCAAACTCCTTGTTATCGATCAAAAGAAATTTTATAGGTATAGGTATCGCGGTAAAGTATAAGTTATAGTGATCTCGTCTTACGCCCGGTTTGCACAGTCGCTTATAGTGTGTACCATCTCCTTAATATCGAAAGGCTTCGGGATAAAAGCACAGGCCTTGCATTCCTGTAATACCTGCTTTTCATTTGCATGCGCAGAAAAGAATACAACCGGGATTGCAAAGTCTTTTCTAAGGTCTTTACAGACTTCGGTGCCAATTCTTCCCGGCAGCATAACATCGAGCAATATTACATCGGGACCGCAGGCGGCCACTTTAGCGGGAACCCCAAGCCCTGTACTATGGGTGTACACTTCAAATCCTGCGTTCTTAAGAATATATTTTACGAGATATAAAATATCCGGATCGTCGTCTACTACAAGAATTTTTTTCAAAACGGCCAATTTAAGGTTAGCAAATGTAAGTCACTTCAATGTTACAATAAGTGAGCCAGTACTATCCGCGTTTTTCGGTAACTGAGAATATATCATTTATGCAAGTCCACCAGCTGGCGATAATTTGAAATGCACCCACGACAATTCTCTACACAATTTTCTCAGTTCATTCTTGTATTTTACACAGGTATTTTAAAAATAAATTGATGAAAAAAATATTGATATCATTCCTGCTGTTATTTTCCGTTTCGTCTTTTTCTCAAACCAATGACCTGAGAAATAAAATAAGCATCGCTGCTGATAAAATAGAACCAAAGGTAATCGCCTGGCGCCGCGATATTCACGAGCATCCTGAATTAGGAAATCATGAAACCCGCACTGCAGGTATCATTGCAAAGCATCTTCAATCGCTGGGAATAGAAGTCACAACAGGGGTTGCAAAAACCGGGGTTGTTGGAATTCTAAAGGGAGGAAAACCAGGGCCGGTTGTAGCATTACGTGCTGATATGGATGCGCTTCCGGTGACGGAAAGAGTAGACGTTCCTTTTGCATCAAAAGTAAAAACAATGTACAACGGGCAGGAAGTAGGTGTGATGCATGCCTGTGGCCACGATTCACACGTTGCGATCTTAATGGGCGTTGCGGAAATTTTATCATCAATGAAAAATGATTTAAAGGGAACCGTAAAATTTATATTTCAACCTGCTGAAGAAGGACCACCTGCCGGTGAAGAAGGGGGCGCAGAGTTGATGGTAAAAGAAGGTGTGATGGAAAATCCAAAAGTAGATGTTGTATTTGGCCTTCATATCAATTCGCAAACTGAAGTTGGAAAAATATCTTACCGTCCGGGCGGCACCATGGCGGGAGTAAATGATATGAAGATTACTATAAAAGGAAGATCTGCTCACGGCGCTTACCCATGGTCTTCAATAGATCCTATAGTAGTTTCTGCACAGATCATTAATAATTTACAAACAATAGTGAGTCGCAATTTGAATGTTACCGAAAATGCAGGGGTAGTAACAATCGGTGCTATCAATGCAGGCAATCGCCCTAATATAATTCCGGAGCAGGCGGAAATGCTGGGCACTGTAAGATCTTTCACCAAAGAAGATGAAGCTATGATGATAGACAGGATAAAACAGATAGTTACCAAAACTGCCGAAGCCGCAGGAGCCACAGCGGACATCAAATTACCTTATACGTCGCACTATCCCGTTACTTATAACGATCCTGCGCTTACTGAAAAAATGCTTCCATCTCTTCGCAAAACCGCGGGTGACGCAAACGTATTATTAAAGCCTCCTGTAACAGGCGCTGAAGATTTTTCTTTCTACCAGAAAAAAGCCCCGGGACTATTCATTTTTTTAGGAGGAATGCCAAAGGGTGGAGATCCAAAGACTGCGCCATCGCACCACACGCCGGATTTTTATATTGATGAAAGTGGCTTTAAGCTTGGCGTAAAAGCATTGGCAAATCTTACGGTTGATTATATGAATATGGGAAAGTGAATGAATGTGCGAAGTACGATGTCTGATGTACGATGTTCAGCAAATACCAGCGTTGCATGGTCTCGATTTCCAATGCCTGAATTCCACAACGGGTTAAGGAATTAACAAATCAATTCAGCAAGGCAAGAATTTTGTTCCGGAGCATGTTTCTTTCCTTATCAGAATGGGTAAGTTGGACTGCGGTCTCAAAGTATTTTTTTGCTGCAGGCAGGTTATGTAACCTTGAATGTATTTCGCCAAAAAGGCTATAGTACAAATAGTAAGTTTCCAGTTTCTTTTTGTCTTCGATATTTTCCAACTGTTCAAGTGCTGTCGCAGCCCCATGCAACTCCATCACCGCAATAGTCCTGTTTAGTTCATTTATTGGTGAAGGAGCAATTCTGCAAAGCCATTCGTAATATTCTAAAATCCTTTTCCAGTTCGTGTCTTTAAAACTTTGCGCAGAGCAATGCTCATAAGCAATAGCTGCTTCCAAATGATAGGTACTAACCACATCTCCAAAAGCTGCTTTGTTCATGTATTCGTTTCCTTCATCAATTAAAAACCGGTTCCATTTTTTACGATCCTGCATAGGAAGTAAAATAATTTCGCCCTCAGTTGTAACGCGGCTTTCACTTCTTGATGAATGAAAGCACATTAACGCCATCAAGGCAAATACTTCCGGCTGTTGCGTATGTTCATTTTCTGCGAGTAATTTGCAAAGCATCATCGCTTCAGCAATTACATCCTTACGAATTAATTCTTCGGAATTAGTGGAATTATATCCTTCATTAAAAATCAGGTAAATAGTATTCAACACCGAATCGGTCCTGTTTTTAATTTCACCTACAGAAGGGATTTCCAGTTTCGTTTTATGTTGCCTGAAAAATTCTTTAGTCCTGTAAAGCCTTTTTGAAACGGTGTCTTCGCTGGTGAGAAAAGCTTTGGCAATTTCCGCAGTGCTAAAACCACAAAGTGTCTTCAGCATTAAAGTGATTTGATTTTCTAGAGAAATCTCAGGATGGCAGCAGGTAAACATCATTCTTAAAAGATCATCTTTTATGAATTCTTCTTTCCAGAAATTTTCCATGGTATTGTTGAGCGTATATTCAGATGTAAGCAAAATTTTCTCCTCACCGGTAAAGTCAAATTGCACGGAGTGTTTGTTTCTCCTGATGATATCGATCGCTTTATTTTTTGCAACGCGAAAGAGCCAACCGGAAGGATTATCCGGAACGCCCTTCATCTTCCAAATGTGCATGGCCTGCAACAATGTATCCTGCACCACATCTTCTGCTGTTTCAAGATTTTCTGTACCAAAAATTTTCACCAAAACTGAAATCATCTTTTTCGATTCATTACGAAAAAGATGGGCTGTTAGTTGCTGAACAGGTTCATCATTTGAAGACACAAATTTCTATTTCATTAAAATTACTATAAAGCCCGCATCCGGTTATTTCTCGGATTGTGCTCAACTTCCGCAAGGCCCAGCGCTTCCATCAATGGAGGCACATACATGCCAAACCTTCCCCGGAATCCCTTCTTCAATCCATACCAGCCACCAACAGGATTTTTAGGTGAACGCCCCCATGCTTCTACCGTTCCTTCCTTTGCAGGCTTTTGCTCATCGGCGCTCCCAAGTTCCATCCAGTCGCCATGCTTTTTAAGCATTGCATGCAAATCGTTTATGCATGTAGCATCATAGTGCAAAACAGTTTTGCCTACCGTGCATACAATAATTTCTTTCCCGTCTTTTACATCTTTATACATTTCGTACTCCGATGTGCCCGGAGGCGTTTTTAGTTTCCAGGGATTTTCTTTAATGCCGGCAGTTTTAATTTCTTTGGCCATACAAATTTTTTTGAAATGTTTAGTCATTTATAAAAACAAATTTGCCCCGTAAGTCACCGAAGCAAATTTGTATATTAATATCCCGTAAAATACTACATCTTCAATTCCTGGATTTCTCTCACTTCTACCACGCCATCTTCATGCTCAAGAAGCGGGCATCCCTTTGAAATTTCTACGGCTTCTTCAATTGTATCCGCTTTACAAATAAGATAACCGCCAACCATTTCTTTACCTTCCATAAAAGGGCCATCTGAAATAACTTTTTTATTTCCTGCCACGGTCTTTCCGGCTTTATTTAACGGTTGCGCTCCTACGAATTTTCCTTCTTTGCCAAGTTTACCCATCCAGTCCATCCAGCGTTGCATGTGTTCCTGCGCCTGCTCGGGAGAAGAAGCATCCATTTCTTCGCGTCCTCCTCTGAATAATAATAAATACTCTTTCATTGAATTAGTTTTTAAGTTTGATTTTAATTGAGATTATTTTTCCAATATGGATTTTAAAAGCTTTAGATCTTTTTTATTTGCGCTACGCATTGCCATTTCCATGAGGGGTGCAAACAATTTTGAAAAACCGGCCGGCTTACCGGTATTTCTTAAGGTCATAGAGCAGCTATGATCATCAATCGCTTGCCACAGATAGGTCGTCTCCATAGGAAACGGGCCTTCGAAAGTACTCATAACAAGACGCTGCCCCGGAACATATTCTTTAATTTCATAAATATAGGCAAGTTCCTTTCCTAAAAATCTTGCTTTAAAGGCTATCTGTGAACCAACGATCAATGGCTTTGGTGTTTTCCATTCTACCGATTTAATATTCTTATACCAATGCGGCGCATTATCCGGATCTGCGCTATATGCAGATACTTTGCCTGCGGGTGCATCAATTATAATTTTTGATGTGACATCAACCATTTTTTTAAAGTCATTTTCAATTATAACTCATGGCTACCTTAGTAAAGAATTTCTTTAGCAAACCCAATTGCCCGATATCATAACTTTCATGTTGTGCCAGGAAGGCGATAGTGCCACCGTTAGTAAAATCCCCGATAGGACTTTTAATGGGTGACTCGCCCGCAAGGTGCTCCTCTGTCGCAGATTCTAACGCATCGACGAGCAGCGGTGATACTTTGTTCCATTGCGCTTTTATTTCTGCAAGAGAAGTGTAATCGAGAGATGGATCGTATGCCTTAAAATTCTCAAACAAGCCGTTGTAGGGATTCTCTGCAGGCTTGCCCAGGAACATTAATGTGTTGTACCTCGCCCACACGGTATGCGATGCGATCCAGATCACTGGGTTTACGTGCCCGGTAATTCTTTCTCTCGCTTGCTCTTCGCTTATGCCTTCCAGCGTGCTCGTGAAAAGCCGGGTGTTCATGTTAAAGATAATTTTTGATTGATAGATTGAATTGCTCATTTCTTACATTTTTAGTGATTATTTGTATCTCTTAACATGACGAATAAGGCTGCGGAATCAGGACAAGTTTGATAAAATTATTTTTTTTACACCCATTCAAAAGCAAACCAGCCACTGAATACTGCAAAGCATCGTTCACCGTTTTTTAATTCTGTGCATGTAATGCGACCTTGTTTCCTTCGGTATCAACAAAGAAAGCCATATAGCCAATCTCAGGGCTGATCTGTGTTTTAGGCATCAACACTTTGCCCTTTGCTTCTTCAATACGGTCGATCACGGTTTGAATTTCTGGATTTGCATTTAGATAAATTACGCAGCCATCCATGGAGGGCTTGTGCTGCGGGCTTTGAACAAGTGCACCACTTGCTTTACCATTTCCCATATCGGCAGGGAAACCGCTCATTTTCATTCCCATCATTTCCTGCATCTCTTCCATTTTTACATCGAAGATTGTTTCATAAAATTTTGTGGCCCTTGCAATATCAAGAGCGGGAATTTCAAACCAGTTGAGTGAATTGGAATTTTTGTCCATGACTTTTTATTTAAGAGTAAAAAAATATTTATATGCTAATGACGAATGGAGCAATCGTTTTTGGACAAAAGAAAAATAATTTTGAAAAATAATTTCAGCGGATACGGAAACCAATAGGGGTCGATACAAAAATAGATAAAGCCATATTGGCTTCAGAACGAAAAATTCATGCTTCAGAAAATTCAGGAGGTACTTTTAGGAAGGCGGTCTTTAAGTGAAGCAATCGATTCCTTTATTAGTTGTTCAAGGATTTTTGGATCAACATCACTTAACTTTTTTATATACAGGCAACCAACCCCGGTCTTATGTTTTCCCAATTTTTCAAGCAGGCTTCTTTTTTTATCCAAAGTACCGCAGAGATACATGGATATATTTTGTTTCCTCGGAGAAAACCCAGCAATGCACATGTCGCCTTCGTGGCCACTCGCATATTTATAATGATAACTTCCGAAACCAACGATACTCGTCCCCCACATTTTGGGTTCGGCTTTTGTTTGTCTCTTCATTATTTCTACAATTGCGAAACAGTCTTTTCTCTTTTCTTCATCGTCAACTGCGTTTAAAAAATCACGCACACTTGCCGTATTTTCTTTGGTTTTTAACTCTGCCATAAAAAATCAATTAAAATTGAAAATAGTAATAAACTTAGCGAATACCCTTGATGTAGGCCCATCCTTCTCTTTCCTTAGTAACAATTTCATAGATGCCATCAGGTACAGTTTCAACCCCGGGAATCAACTGACTTAGATCCACATTGTGAGCTTTCATTGCAACACGACAAACTTTAAAAGAAACATTTTTATTTGCAGCAAGTTTTTCGATGTCGTCCGCAACTACCGATTTGTCTTTTTGCACCATATCTAATGAATTGCCATAAAACACCACTTCTACCTGTGCATCATTAGATGCTTTTATAATTTCATTCGTCCACCTGATGACTGCCTTGTGATTCATGGTATCATTACTGGTAAGATCAAATACGACTTTGTAATCGGATTGCGCTAATAAAAAAACCGGGGAGAACAGCAGCGCGAAAATGAAAAGAATATTCTTTTGCATAACATGGATTTTTAAAAGTTAGTTTTAGTAATTACTTTCTTGTCCTTGTTATTTCTTCAGTAATACCAGGTGCTGATACAATGGTGTGAACTATTCAGCGGAAGACTGATGTTCGATTATAAAGTTAATGATTTCTTCAATAGAAATTCCTGCCTTGTCGCATGCATCCTGGATTTCTTCGCGGGATACATTTGCAGCAAAAGACTTTTCTTTAAGCCTCTTTTTTACCCCCTTCAATTCCATTCCTTTATAACCCTCGGGACGCATTAATGAATAAGCATGGATCAAGCCTGATAATTCATCAAATGCATATAGCATCTTATCCATTTTAGTTTCGGGTTGTACGCCAAAATAATTAGGGCCATGTGAAGCTATCGCATGAATTATTTCAGGATCGACCTTCCTGGATTCTAATTCCTCTATAATCTTATTGCAATGCTGGTCCGGCCATTGATCCCAATCTGCATCGTGTAGCAACCCGGCGATCTCCCATCGCCATTGATCTTCTTCACTATAATTTTCCCTTTCCGCAGCCCAGCATCTCATAAGATGAGCAACCTGTTTCATATGCGTTTTCAACTTTTCATTCAGCACCCATTCATTCAGTAATTTATGCGCATCACTTTTGCTAATAACATTTCCTGCGTTGGCAGGGTCTCCAAAAACATTTCTGCCGAGCAATAACTCACTCATTAATTTTATGTTTTAAAGTTTAAATAATTTTTGCTCAATCCCCGGTTGTTGTTATGATATTCAATTTCGCAAGTTCCTGCACTAATTGCTGTGGCGATTGAAAATGAATACCAGTAATACCCTCCTGCTCTGCACCCTTAATATTTCTCAGGCTATCATCTATAAAAACAGCTTCGGCGGGATCTACCTCAAAGCGATTCAATAACAACTGGTAAATATCAGCAAAAGGTTTTCGGGTTTTCTCTTCGCCGCTCATAACAATACCTTCGAACCAATGAAGAAAGTCATAGCGGTCCAGCGCAACCGGGAACGTTTCAGCGCTCCAGTTAGTAAGCGCATAAAGCTTATATTTTTTTGTACCGATCAGTTTCTTTAAAATCTCTACGGTCTCAGCGATCGGGCCGCCAAGCATTTCTTCCCACCTTCCATAATATGCCCGCACTTCATGTTCATATTCCGGATGCTTCAATACAAGTTCTTCAGTCGCTTCACCGCAGGGATCTTCCTGCATCCTGCTTTTCATTCCATTCACCCGTGCATATATTTTCAAAAAACCAATCTATCTTTTCTTCAGTATCAAAAATCTGGCGGTAGACATAACGCGGATTCCAATCAATAAGAACACCGCCTAAATCAAAAATGATGGTTGTAATTTTTTTATCCATGCTTTAGTTGAAAATGTAAACTGCAAATATGTTGAAAATAACATTACGCAGCAGGAAAAAAACTTTGGAATAATAATGCTTAATAAGTCTTGCTAAGATTTGAAGGAATCGATTCTACCCTACTCCTCAGGAACTTTGAGTACCAGTGCCCTGATGCTTTTACGATACGCCTTTGCGTTGCGAAATCAACATATACCAGGCCAAAGCGGGGGTAGTAACCTTCAGCCCATTCGAAATTATCGAGGAAGGTCCAAACGAAATATCCCTTCACATTTACCCCATCCTGCTTAGCACGTAACACCTGTGAAATATGGTCGTTTAAGTATTTCAGTCGTACGGGATCGTGCACTTCTCCATCAGCATATACATCAGGAAACGCTGCTCCATTTTCTGTGATCATGATTGACGGCATATTAGAATACTCACTGTATTTCTTTAAAATTTTATAAATGGATTCAGGATAAACCTCCCAATTCATTAAGGTCGTTTCAACATTTCGCTTATTGGCCTTTATGATCCTCGCATTTATAAAAGGCATAAAAGTAGAATGAACGACCATCTCACGGGTATAGTTTTGAATACCAACAAAATCCATATCAAACGCCAAATCTTTCTCGTCATCCGGCTTCATATATTTTTCAATACGGGATAATATTTTCAAATCATTTAGCGGATAACCCTTACCGAGTACTGGCTCAATAAAAAGCCGGTTGAGTAAAGCATCTACTTTTTTAGCGGCAATAATGTCTTTTTCATTATTAGTATACGGATCAATATGTGAACATGAGAACGTAGTGCCCACATTACTTTTCGGCTGCAAGGATTTGATAATTTTTCCGCCATGCGACTGGCAAAGAGCAGCATGATGTGTGGCAGCCAAAAAATTCCCCAGACCCTTTTTACCCGGAGCATGTACACCCAAAAAATATCCCGCGCCGGTAAAGACCATCGGCTCATTCAACACAATCCAGTTTGTAACACGATCTCCAAAATTCTTCACGCATATCTTTACAAATTCATCAAACCACGAAACTACATCCCTGTTCACCCATCCGCCTTTTTCCTGCAATGCCTGTGGGAGATCCCAATGATATAAGGTGATCCATGGCGTGATTCCTACTTCGAGACAAAAATCAATCACACGATTGTAAAAGTCAATACCGGCTGTATTTACAGGTCCTGTCCCCTTCGCCAGAATGCGGCTCCATGAAATGGAAAAGCGATAGTTGGGAATATTCATATCTGCCATGAGGCTGATATCTTTTGTATAACGATTGTAAAAATCGCAGGCAATATCACCGTGATGATTTTGAAAAATTTTGTTTCTGCGTTTTACAAATACGTCCCAAATAGACATGCCCTTTCCGTGAGTATTGTAGCCTCCTTCAACCTGGTAGGCTGCGGTGGAAACTCCCCATACGAAATCGTCACCAAAATCTTCTCTTTTCATGGACATATACTACCCTGTAATTTGATGGAGAACATTTCCCAAACTTATCTTTCTTATTTTTTTCCTGCGGAGAGGAGCTACTAAAGAAATGGCAGAAGGGTGTTGATTTTCTGAAACATGGTTTGCAAAAACCAGGTCTAATATTTGTTCCGTAATATCAGGAAAATCAACAGGAATTATCTGCGGGGTGTCAACCCAATTTTTAATATTTTCTATCCTGGATAATTTTAATTTTTTTAAAACCGGTACGCCCATTTCCTTCAACGCTGCTGCGTTACACTGCTGCTCGTATTGCCCCTTCATGGGGATCACCATTAATTTCTTTTGAAGATATAATGCTTCTGCTGGCGTTTCAAAACCGGCTCCGCAAAGCACACCCGCGCAGGTTATTAAGCTTGTAATAAATCCTTCATTGCTGATTGGATTTATATAAACATTCTTCTCCTTGTACGATTTTTTTGAATGTTTGGAAAAAACCTGCCACTCTATATTTTTAATTTCTTTCAATACTTTTATAAGCCTCTCATCCTCATAAGCGGGAAGATATACCGTGTAATGATTTAATTTTTTGACAGCAGCATTTCTTATTTCATTTCTTATTACGGGAGTAAATATGTTTTTATCATAAGACTTAAAATGAAATCCATATTTTTCGGTAACGGGGGCATATTCCTTGAGAATAGTTTTGCCAACAATATCTGAATCTTCGGGACGGGGACTGTTTTTATTAAGTACTGCTGCCTGGTGACTTAGGCCAATGCATTCCTTATGTTTTATTTTGCATGCCCATGCACTTACCGGCTCAAAATCGTTTATTACTATGTCATATTCTTCCACCGGCAGGTCTTGAATTTCTTTAAAAAATCTTTTAAGCCTCGCCTGTTTATAAGTTTCAACCAGGTCAACCCCACCTTTCTTTCCAAATATAAAACTCATGCCTTTGAGTTTATATTTCACCGGGTATCCCACATCAACATCAGCCTGTGTTCCACTTACAAGTATATCAAGTGTTCCTTTTTTTTGCAATAAAGGTATAATGTCATGTGCCCTGCTCACGTGGCCGTTACCTGTTCCCTGTATGGCATAAAGGATTTTCATTGTACATCCATTAAATTAAATTCCTGCAACATCTTGTCGAATAGTTGCGTGTTCGTAAGCTCCGTCTCATTTTCCTCATCGGGTAATGATTGATTCATTTCGCTTTCTTCATATCGGTAAATTATCCATTCACCATTATTATATTCGAGTGCTGTGAGATTTTCAATCCAGTCACCGGAGTTCAGATACATAATTGATCCATCCTGGTTTTTAATCTCTTTCATTTCCGGCTGGTGAATATGGCCACATACCACATAGTCGTACTTGTTAGATATGCCAATGTTCGCCGCGGTTTCTTCAAAATTATTTATGAATTTAACGGCACTCTTTACGCTGTTTTTTATTTTCTTTGAAAGAGAAAGTTTTCCTTTCTTAAATATTCTTGCTGAAATGAAATTGGCGAGGCGGTTAATTAATATTAAGGTGTCATAACCTTTGGCGCCTAACTGTGCAAGCCACTTGGAATGTTGCATGGTCACATCGAATACGTCCCCGTGAAAGAACCATGCACTTTTATCGTCAGCCAGTGGGAGCACCACTTTATTCACTATTCTCAAAGAACCCATTTTAAAGCCAACAAACTTGCGAAGCATTTCATCATGATTGCCGGTAACATAATAAATTTTCACTCCCTTGCCCATCCAACCCATAATGTGCTTCACAATCTTCATGTGGCTTTTTGGCCAATAGCGTTTGCTGAATTGCCATATATCTATGATATCCCCATTCAATACGATTGTTTTTGGTTTTATGCTCTTGAGGTAGCATAACAATTCTTTAGCATGGCAACCGTATGTACCCAAATGCACATCGCTTAATACAAGGATTTCAATCCTTCTTTTTTTAATCTCCATTACAATTGAACTTTGTAAAACTTAAGCGGAGAATAAAAGGCTGATAGTCGCTGAAGAAAAACCCGGATGAGAATTTTCTGAAAGAAGTATGAGATTGTTTTCATGATCTGAATTTTAATGGTTAGGAATAAGGTAAGTAGCACAAATCTTTTGAAAACGGTAATCTTAGCTAAACAAAGTAACAGACTGAATATGGCCTTAACTTTAAGCGTATATTATGAGAACATTAATTTTTGAAAATCGCGCCTGTCCAATTCTGATAGTTGAAACAAAGTTTAAGTCAAAACTAAGACACTAACAGGCATTATAGCTAAAGGTTTTCGATTTTTTACTTTTATTATCTCCGCCGCAATGCTTACTGCTATTTCTTCTGGTGTACGGCTTTTGATCTGGAGGCCAACGGGAGCATGAATTTTTTTTAAAATGTTTTCATCAAATCCTTCAGTTTTGTATTGATCAAACATCTTTTCTATTTTTTTTGAACTGCCCAATACGCCAAGATATTTAAAGCTCTTGTTGAAAATAGATCGTAATGCTTCGTCATCGGTGCGGTAACCAAAGGTCATTATTACCACATAATTATTTTGGCCAGAAGGAATATGCTTTGCAAGAGTGGTATAATTTTTAAGGTATTTTTTTTCGTGAACGCTTTTATTTTTTTGCATTGTATTTAGCTCTTCCCGGTTATCAAAGAGATGAATGCAAAAGTTTAAGTTGCTCATTAATTTGGAAAGAGCTAATGCGCAATGGCCACCACCAACGATGTACAGGTGATTTCTATAACCAACATTTTCTGTGTAATGCCATTCATCCTCCGAAATAAATTTGTAAGAAAAATTTTCAGGCGTGTGAACGCCTTTAGAAAATTCGATACCATTATGAGAAATTTTTAGCAGCCCGATTTTATTATTCTTTAGCGATTTGATGATTTCCTTTACTACTTCCGCATCCTTTTTTTGTACGATGTATAGCAATATTGTCTGCTCCCCCGAACATATCATACCACTTTTATTTGTTCCGGCATTTTTATCGTGCACCTGTTTCTTTACCAGTGTCTCTTTCGAATGATGCTTCAGCCTTTGCTTCGCCATCTCAACAAACTTATGCTCCATTATGCCCCCGCCCACGGAACCTTCCAAAACTCCTTCAGCATTTACAGCCATGAAAAAGCCTTGTCTTCCCGGGCTGCTGCCATAGCTCTCCACTACATATAAAAGCATTACCGGAATTTTTTCCTTTAGACTTTTACTTATTAAGTTCCATATTGCTAATTGCTTCTTCATTTGTAGTCTTGATATATTCCGGGGCTTTGGAATACAATGAGCATAATACTTTTTCGGGAGTCATCGGTGCAGAAAATGCAGGATCGGCATTTGGATTAAACGCCTTAATTGCATTGCGAAGCGCAAAAAAAGTCCCGATGCCATACATTAATGGTGGCTCCCCCACCGCCTTTGAACGCAATAAGGCGAGGTTATCATTTTTTGTTTCGAGGAAGTGAACTTCTATATTTTTTGGAACAGAATAGATGTCGGGAATTTTATAGGTCGATAAAGCATTCGATAGCAGCCTTCCGTTTTCATCATAAATAATCTCCTCCATAGTCATCCATCCAATACCTTGCACAAGGCCTCCCTCTATTTGCCCAAGGTCAACAACAGGATTCATGCTTGCCCCGAAGTCATGCACAATTTTTACAGCATCTACTTCATATATTCCTCTCAGGCAATCAATCGTAACAGTTGTTATTGCAGTACCATAAACATGGTATGCAAAGGGATGGCCTTTTTCTATTACAGGATCGTAATGAATTCCCGGCGGCGTATAATGTGCATGTTCTGAAAGGCTAATGCGTTTAGTATAGGTAGTTAGTACGATATTATTCCATGAAATATCTGTTACCTTACCATTCGCCCAAATCATTTCATCTTTAAATTCTATTACAGCAGCATCTGTATTCAAAATTTCAGCAGCTACCTTTTTTAATCTTCCTGCAATTTCTTTACAAGCCATTTCAACAGCCTTACCGTTAAGGTCCGCGGTGGCGCTTGCCGCAGAAGGCGAAGTATTAGCAATTCTGAATGTATTAGTTGAATGAATTTTTATTCTTGAAGTATCAACAGAAAAAACATGTGCGGCCACTTGTAACATTTTTGTATTAACGCCCTGCCCCATTTCAACAGCGCCTGTACTTATTCCAATACTGCCATCCGTATAAACATGCACCAAAGCCCGGGCCTGGTTCATTAGTGTTTTGGTAAATGAAATTCCAAAGCACACCGGCATAAAGGCGAGGCCTTTTTTGAATAATTTATTTGTATCGTTAAAGTGATCAACTTCCTTTTGTAATTTATCGATTTCATACATGGAAGCTGCATGATTCCAGCATTCATTGGCTTCACTTTCTGCAAGCTGGCCATACGGAAATTCATCGCCTGTTTTTAAAAGATTTTTTTTCTGAATTTCTGAAGCTGTTACTCCCAATTCTTCCGCTGCTTTGTTGATGGCCGATTCCATCACAAACATTCCCTGTGGACCGCCGAAACCCCGGAATGCAGTATTTGGAGGAAGGTTGGTTCTGCAACTGTAAGCCGTGGCCGTTACATTGGGAACGAAATAAGAATTGGTACAATGAAATAAAGTACGCTCCAAAACTGCCGGGGAAAGATCAGCAAATGCTCCCGCATTCTGATAAAAAGATGCTTCATAACAAATGATCTTAAGATCGTCATCAAGCCCTATTTTGAAATCGGATGTATAAGGGTTTCTTTTGCCTGTCATACGCATATCCTCCATCCTGTGAAGGGAATACTTTACGGGCTTCTTAAGATGGTAAGTAGCCAGCGCACACAAAATTGCCCATACAGTAGCCTGGTCTTCCTTGCCCCCAAAACCACCGCCAAGGCGGGTCACGTCAATCTCAAGGCGATGCATTGGTATATCGAGCACATCTGCCATATGGCGCTGAACGGCTGTGGGTCCTTGGGTAGATGAATATACTTTTATACAATTATTTTCAACGGGGATCGTATAAGCTCCCTGTGTTTCTATATACAAATGCTCCTGGCCGTTAGTGCTCGCAGTACCTTCAAAAATATGAGTGCAATTCTTCCATTGCGAGGAAGTATCGCCGAGTTTAAAAGTTCGGGGCGGAACAATTAATTCTCCTTTTTCTTTTGCCTCTCTCGGGTCAGTAATAGCGGGCAACGGTTCTATTTCAATCTTAATTTTTTTTACTGCTGCCTGTGCAATCTCCGCAGATTCAGCAACAACGAATGCTATAGGCATTCCATTAAAATGAACGTTTTCTTTCGCAAGTAAAGGTTCATCGGCAACGATACCTCCAATTTGATTTCTGCCAGGAATATCCTTAGAAGTAAATATTCTAACGACGCCGGTTGTTTTCTCTGCCTCCGACAAATCAAGATGCACAATTTTACCATGAGCTATAGGTGAACCAAATGCAGCACCGTACAGCGTACCTGCAAGTACAGGAATATCATCCAGGTAAATGGATTCGCCGCGTACGTGTGTAAATGTGTCTATATTCTTCATTTAGTAACTCAACATTTTTTCTACATTCAGCGCTGGGAAAAGCGCAAGAAAATGTGCCTTTATCAATTGCCCTAATAATAAACTTTTATATTCCTTACTTCCTCTTGCATCACTTATAGGGGAAATTTCTGATTTAGCAATTTCAATCGTTTCAAAAATTATCTCTTCGGTTAACATTTTTCCTTTCAAAAAATCAGATGCACGGGAAAGATATAACGGTATGGGGCCAACGCCACCCGCAGATAAAGAAGCACTAATGATTTCTTCATCTTTCATGGCTATTGAAATCGCCGTATTCACACTGGCGATATCCAGGTGGGTGCGCTTGCTTACTTTTTCAAAATTGAAAAAAGTATCTTTTGACGGAAGCTCAAAAGAGATTTGTTTAATGAATTCATCGGGACGTTTATCAAGAATTTTATATCCTTTGTATAAATTTCTCAGTGGAATTGTCTCTTTCATTTTCGCCATCACTTAACAACAATTGCGCATCAAGGGCAAGAAAGAAATATAGTAAAATCTCCGATTGGAGAAGCGTTAATAAAATTACCGGCAATGGTTGCCATGTTTCTTATAGGTGTTGAAGAAACTAATTTTATAAACCCCGCAATTCCGGGAAAATGATTACGGATAATTTCAGATTCGATAAGATCCGTAACTGTTGCTGAAGCCCCGATGTAGCAATGATTTCCAATTTTTTTTATTCCTTTCAAATTCACTTTGTCATATAAGAAGCCTATATCTGCGTGAAGCATATTTTCAGGTTGCTGAACATAGAGATCGGTTCCACCGCCGAGGTATTTGTAAATCTCTTTGCCTTGTAGTACACCGTTAGTATTCCTTTTTATAGAAAGCAGACGCTGTTTTATTTCTTTAAAATAGAGTGGCAATATTTTTCTTTCAATAACAAAATCAATGGTATTCGCATCGTTTCTTTCCTCCATTAAACCAGCCAGTTTTGCAGCGGCTCTTTCGATTGATTTGTACCCGGTGCACCTGCATATATTACCATCAATTGAGGCAATCGCTTTTTCATAAGAAGGTTGCTCGTGGCTCAAACAAAACCCTGCAAGAGAAACCACAAACCCAGGTGTGCAAAAACCACATTGCGAAGCTCCCTCATCACTCATACACTGTTGCATGGGATTTAATTCCTGCATATTTATTCCCTCTACGGTTACAATATGTTTATGATGTACATTGCCCAACGGCAAAAGACAGGAAGTCATCGAGCGATACGCCAACTCATCATTTATCAATTCTCCCACGAGAACAGTACAGGCGCCACAATCGCCTTCTCTACACCCGATCTTCGTGCCCATAAGGTTTTGATGGTAACGCACAAAATCTAGTAGCAACATGCCCGGAGGTAGTTCCGTATTTATTTCTTTACTATTTAAAATAAATTGAATCAAAGGCGTTTTCTGTTGGCAATAAAGTTAGCATAATTGAATTAATGAAAAGCGAGGCTACCTGTTAAGGTTTAACAGGATACCTCAGTGAATTTCCAATAAACAGGTTACTCTCAACACTCATTCACAGCAACACTTCATTTCACAACAGCGCCCTGGTCAATCCAGCAGCGAATCATGTTACGTTCTTCCAGTGTCATACTTGTTTTATTATTAAGAGGCATCGTTTTGGTCACGACAGCACGCTGCATAATTTTGTCTTTGTATTTAATTATTTCGGCAGGAGTATCATACATCACTCCATTGGGTGCAGCGCTGATCGTATTATCTGTTGGATGAGAAGAATGACAACTAATACAACGCTGCTGAAAAATTGTATTCACTTCTGCAAAGCTGATCTCCGCCTTACATTCAGTAGTTTCTTTTTGCGGAGCCGTAACAAAACATGTTGCCAGGATTATTAAAACAGAAACCGGCATCACCCAAATACTTAATTGTCCTTTCTCCCGGAGATTTAGATAATGCTTAACGCCTGCAGTTCCCAGCGTTAATGCGGCCAGCACCAACCATGAATTTTTGTTTCCGTAAGTGCCGGGAAAATGATTACTGATCATTACAAATAAGACCGGGAGCGTAAAGTAATTATTATGTAAAGATCGCCTGCCGGCATTTTTACCGAGTTCAGGATTTAAAGGCTTTCCCTCCTTTGCTGCCTTTACCATAGCCTTTTGCGCAGGAATAATTACAAAGAAAACATTTGCTGCCATTATCGTTCCCAGCATAGCACCAAAGTGAATATACGCTGCACGTCCGCTGAAAACATGCGCATAAAAATAGGCAAACCCGAGGACGATAATAAAGCCGATTAACGCAAACCATGCTCCTTTTTTTACTAAAGGAGTTTTACAAAGAATATCATAAATCAACCAACCGGCTATAAAAGATCCAATGCCGATAGCAATTGCTGCAACAGGAGTTATATCAAGAACATCTTTACTTATTAAAAATTCTTTTGCGTTAAAATAGTAAACGACAAATAGCAAACAAAATCCGGAGAGCCATGTGAAGTATGCTTCGTATTTAAACCAATGTAAATGTTTCGGAATTGTTTTAGGAGCGATCTTATATTTTTCAAGATAATAGAAACCGCCACCATGAACCGCCCATAAATTTCCGGCAAGTTCTTCTCTTACGTTCTCTGTTCTGTTGAGCGCATTCTCAAGAAAAACAAAATAAAACGAAGCTCCAATCCAGGCAATACCAAAAGTTATGTGTGTAAGCCGGATAATAAGGTTAAGCCAATCCATCATGTGTGCTTCCCATATAGTACCGCGCAGAAAAAAATATACACAAACGAGCAAAGCAATTATAGTCAATACCAGCGCAGCATACACAAACCCCTTGGAAAGTATTATTTTCTCTTTACCCGTTTCCCTATTAATATCGTTATCATCAAAACTTACGGGAAGCTCTTTCTCAAATGCACGAAACCTATAGGTCATCACAACCAGGAAAACAAGAATAAACAATAGCACAAAAAAAATAACAGCAGGAAGCATTCTACAATAAATTTTTATCAATCAGTCTATTAAACCATACACGATTAGACAATTGATGAATTTTAAACAAGACAATTTATAATTTTGTTTTCTATTTTTATAGATTGATTTCTTTAGTTAAATAAAATGACTGTGCTGGCTTTACATGGTAACAGGGTAATTACAAATGATAAAATCGTTGATGCAACCATTTTAATTAAGAATGGAATAATTTCAGAAATTATAAATGGAGTCCCTGAAAATTATTCCGGTGAGATAATTGATCTTGGAAATAAAATCATAATGGCAGGTATTATCGATCCACATGTACATATAAATGAACCGGGACGAACCGAATGGGAAGGATTTGATACCGCAACAAAAGCGGCGATTGCCGGGGGTATTACTACTTTAGTTGATATGCCATTAAATGCTTCGCCGGTAACTACCACGGCAAAAGCATTTGAAGAAAAAGTTTCTTCAACTAAAAATAAATTACATGCCAACTGCGGATTCTGGGGTGGCGTTGTTCCTGGTAACGAAGATGAAATAGAAAAACTTATTGATAAAGGTGTGTTCGGCTTTAAAGCCTTTCTCACGCATTCAGGCATTGATGAATTTCCTAATGTAACCGAACAAGATCTTAGAAAAGTAATGCCCGTTATTGCAAGGCATAAATTACCACTATTGGTACATTGTGAACTCGACAGTTTTGAAAGCAAAGTAAACGCCAACAATATTTCTTATAAAAATTATTTAGCATCAAGGCCAAAAAAATGGGAAGATGACGCGATCGCATTGATGATACGTTTATGTGAAGAATTCAATTGCCATGTGCACATCGTTCATTTGTCCTCCGCAAACTCCATTGAACAAATCGCAAAAGCAAAACAAAAAAAATTACCACTCACTGTTGAAACCGGTCAGCATTACCTGTTCTTTAATGCCGAAGAAATTCCTGATGGCGCTACAGCAATTTAAATGCGCACCGCCCATTCGTGAAAAAGAAAATAATGATCTGCTATGGCAGGCACTAAAAGATGGAATTATTGATTTTGTCGCAACGGATCATTCGCCGGCAACACCGGATACTTAAAGAAATGAAAAGCGGAAATTTTATGAAAGCATGGGGCGGTATTGCATCATTGCAGTTTGCGCTGCCAGCTTTATGGACAGCCGCAAAGGAAAGAAATGTCTCTGTGTTGGATATGGCGAAATGGCTTTCGGAAAATCCCGCAAAACTTATTGGAAGAGAGCACAATAAGGGAAAAATTGCAGCTGGTTATGACGCCGATATTATTGTATGGGATGATGAAAAGGAATTTGTTGTAGCCGAAGAAATGATCCTGCACAAGAATAAAGTAACGCCTTACCTCGATAAAACTTTAAGGGGAGTTATAGAACAAACCTATCTTGGGGGCATAGAAGTTTATAAGAATGGGAATTTTTCAGCTTTGAATAAGGGAAAATTCATTATTCGTACCAGTTAAGAGATTGAGAATTACTTTTGCCAAATAAACGGAATTAAATTTAAAATTAGAATCAATAACCAACGTTGCATAAATAAACAATGAAAAATTCTAAAATAAGAGCGGAAAAAATTGAATCAAGAATCGTGGAACTTGCACGATGCAGTGATGAACCCGATTGCCTGAGCAGGATCTTTGGCACAAAGGCTTTTGTGGAAGCCCAGCAGAAGATTGAATTCTGGATGAAAGAAGCAGGGCTTCAAACTTATATTGATAATATCGGGAACGTAAGGGGGAAATTATTTTCAGAGGTTCCGGATGCGAAAACTTTTGTAATTGGATCTCATTTCGATACAGTAATTAATGCGGGAAAATATGACGGAGCACTTGGCATACTTGCAGGATTAGATGTTGTTGAAAATATCATTCAACAAAATATAAAGCTCCCTTTTCATATTGAAGTTATCGCCTTTAGTGATGAAGAAGGTGTGCGTTTTCATGCATCTTACCTGGGAAGTAAAGTGGTAGCGGGAAACTTTAATGTGGAAATGTTGCAAAAAAAAGATCACGATGGAACTTCACTGGAACAAGTATTACAAGGACTCCATTACGATAGCGCAAAACTTTCAGACGATGCTATAAAGCCCGAAGATTGGCTTGGCTATTACGAAATTCATATTGAGCAAGGCCCTGTTTTGTATAATAGCAATATTGCAGCGGGAATAGTAACGGCTATCGCAGGGCAAAGAAGAATGTCCATTGAGTTTACAGGAATCGCAGGCCATGCGGGCACTGTACCTATGAAGATGCGAACCGATGCATTGTGTGCGGCAGCAGAATTTATCCTGGCAGTTGAACAGTTTGCAGGTGCTAAAAAAAGTGGTGTGGTTGCGACAGTTGGCAAAATAGAAATTCAACATGCGGCCAGCAACGTAATTCCCGGTAAAGCAACGTGCAGCCTTGACCTGAGAAGTGGAAGCAAGAAAAAACTTACAAGGGCTTATGAAAGCCTCAATGAAATCTGTGAAGAAATCTGCGATAAAAGAAAAATTTATTTTGAATGGAAATTAATACATGAAACAAACCCGGTTACCTGCGACGAGGCTCTGACTAAGCTGTTGAAAAAATCAATTAAGCAAAAAGATATGGAGGTAATTGAAATGGAAAGTGGTGCGGGGCACGATGCAGTTGCCATTTCCGAGGTTGCGCCTGTGTCCATGCTTTTTGTAAAATGTTTTAAAGGAATTAGCCACAACCCGCTGGAGAAAGCGGAAATTAAGGATATCGCAACAGCGTTAGAAATATCAGATAATTTTATCGGGCAGTTATCGTCGAAAGCTGCAGATCTTCAACAAGCTCAGATTGACAAACAAGCTCAGATTAGCAAACAAGTTGAGATCGAAAAAGAGCTGCATGTTGGCAAAATCGGTGAAGCATGATGGCGGCAGACTGAAAAAAATAATTCATGGAAATATCAGCATTAACAAGGTCGGTTGTAAAAAGAAACCATGCAGTGATAAGCCCCGATGGTTATATCAATAGCAGGGTTCCCGGCTGGGACAATTGCACGGTGAATGTAATTATTAACGAACAGATGGGTGCCAATCTCACACAAACTTTAATAACTGCAAATAAGGATTGCCTTCTTTCGGGAACAACTAAAAAATCTCAAATTTTTTTTTATATCATTAAGGGGAAATGCGCTGTAAATATTAATGACAATAAACAGGAACTTTCACAAGGGCAATTTGTATATGTGCCAATAGAAAAGCAATATGAATTTGAAGAAATAGAAGAAGGAACGCAGTTACTTACATTTCATAAAGTATATGATAGCATTGACGGACATAAAGTTCCGGACATAATTTTTGGTGATTCCGCAAAGGTGGAAGGCCCCGCATATCTTGGCGATGAGGCACTGCGTTTACAGGTTTTGTTGCCAGATGATTTATCGTTTGATATGGCGGTAAATATTTTTACTTATGATCCTGGTGGCCATTTGCCAATGGTGGAAACGCATATTATGGAACACGGGCTGATCTATCTGCAGGGACAAGGAATTTATATGCTTGATCATAACTGGTATCCCATAAAAAAAGGTGATTCCATCTGGATGGCACCTTATTGCCAGCAATGGTTTACGGCTATGGGTAAAGAGCCCGCAGTTTATATTTATTATAAAAATGTAAACAGGTTTCCAACAATAATATAGTTCCCTCTCCTTCGGAGAGGGATTGGAGTGAGGTCAAAAAAAATGAACCATGACAATTGCAGAATTTGATCATCTTACTATTGATAAAAAAAGGGAATTGCTACACAATTGCTGTGGTTCCTCAACATGGGTAAATAAAATGCTTACCGTTTTCCCCATCGATGACCTGGTAGAACTTTTGGAGGATGCAGATGAAAAATGGGACGAATGCAAACCCGAAGACTGGCTTGAGGCATTTGAACAACATCCTGTAATCGGGGACATTAATTCTTTGAAAGAAAAATTTTACGCAACCGCAGACTGGGCCCAGGTTGAGCAATCAGGCGCTCAGTGAAGCTTCGAAGGAAACATTAGATTCGTTAGCCGACGGAAATAAAAAATACCAGGAAAAATTCGGATTCATTTTTATTGTATATGCCACAGGAAAATCCGCTGATGAAATGCTTGCACTTTTACAAGAACGCCTGAAAAATAACCTGGAAGACGAAATCGGGATTGCCGCAGCAGAGCAGATAAGGATTACAAAAAACAGGTTGGAAAAATTATTTTTATGAGCAACATTACTTCGCATGTTTTGGATACATCTAAAGGAAAACCGGCGGAGGGCATTAAAATAATTTTATTTAAAAACGAGGATGAAGAGTGGATAACTATTGCGGGCGGCATTACTAACGTTGATGGAAGAATCACTGACCTGCTGGAAAAAAATGTCATCCCTGCGCCGGGCATTTATAAATTAAAATTTGAAACGCATGAATACTTCAGTAAGGATTCTGTGCAAACATTTTACCCCTTTATAGAAATTATTTTTGAGATAAAAGATAAGGAACATTATCATGTTCCGCTATTGCTAAATCCATACGGGTATTCTACTTACCGGGGTTCATAAATCTAAAAAATATTGAATGAAATTTTCTGTAAAAGAAGATGAGAAAGAAAATTTGCTAAGCACATTGCAATCAGCAAATATTGAATTTCAAAAAAAATATCCGGGCGATAAGCCTGAAAGACAGCCGGTACATACCGTGTATGGAGGAGCCAATCTTTTCAAATCGGATACTGCTATAAAAATGGGCGAGATAGCTCTACGTAATTTAAAAACGTATGCACCTAATTTTGTGACACTCGCTAAGGTGCTGCACTTACAAGGCTTTGAATATCTGCCACATCTTGAAAAAGATATTGAGCACCTCACGCAGAAGCTGAAAGGCATGCGCGAAGATGAGAGAAAAAGGGAAAATGCCTGGCTCTCATATTCTGTTTACAATAAGATTATTAAGAAATTAGAAACAGAACCGGTTGAAGATTTCCGGATTGATTTTGAAGATGGATTTGGCAACAGGCCGGATGATGAAGAAGATGAAACTGCTGTGAATGCAGCCAATGAACTGGCAATTGCTATGAAGAACAAAACGCTATCGCCTTTTATTGGCATTCGCATAAAACCGTTTACAGAAGATTTGAAATATCGTGGCGTACGAACCCTGGATCTTTTCATTTCTACTCTTCTTGAAAAAACAAATAATGTTCTTCCTGGCAACTTCGTGGTGATGTTGCCGAAAGTTACCATACCTGAGCAGGTTACTACTTTGGTAAGATTATTTGAGATCATTGAAAAAGAAAATAATCTAAAGCCTGGCTCTCTTAAAATGGAGACCATGGTTGAAGCCACACAAATTATTATGGATGATGAAGGCCGTAATCCTTTAATGAAAATAATAAGAGCTTCAGAAGGAAGAATGATTGCTGCACACTTTGGAACCTACGATTACACAGCCTCCTGTGGCATCACGGCAAAATACCAGACTATGGATCACCCTGTCTGTGACTTCGCACATCACATGACCAAAGTGGCTTTGGGTGGAACCGGAATTTTTCTTTCCGATGGCGCAACGAATGTTATGCCTATTGGCCCGCATCGTGGTGATGACCTCACTTATGAGCAACTCAGCGAAAACCGCGAAGCAGTGCATAGTGCATGGCGACAAGGTTTCAATCATACGACGCACTCCTTAATCAATGGGTTTTATCAAGGTTGGGATCTTAATCCTGCGCAACTTCCGATGCGATATGCGGCCACTTACAATTTCTTTTTAAGCAGCTATGAAGACGCAGTGCATCGCTTAAAAACTTTTGTAAACCGCGCTGCAATTTCAACACTAACCGGTGACATTTTTGATGACGCTGCAACCGGGCAGGGCCTGCTGAATTTCTTTTTAAAAGCAATTAACTGTGGTGCTATCACCGAAGAAGAAGCATTAGCTACGGGGCTTACATTAGATGAAATAAGAAGCCGTTCGTTTTATAGAATTTTGCGGGAAAGAAAAGCGTTGGCTGAGCCGGGAAGTATTTGATCGCTTGAATTATTTAGAAAGAGATTATACGAACAGCATAATGAAAATACTAAGTAATAAATATTTTGATCAATATAAACAACAGTTACAGGTTGACTTAGGCAACGTTTTAAAGGAAGTAAAAGAATTAGAACTTACGCCAAATAGCTTTACTTTTTATACCTCAGTAGCTGTTATTTCTTCTTCACGTATTGAAGGAGAAAAAATGGAGTTGGATAGCTATGTTAAACACAAAATGCAGAACATCGAGTACTTGCCCGAACTGGTAGAAAAGCCCAACGATTTATTCCAGGCATATCTTTTTGCAAAAAATAACCTGTTGACCAAAAACAATTTTCTGCAAAGCCATGTATTGCTTTCCGAGCACTTGCTCACTGAAAAATGGCGGGGCGCTTATCGCAAAAATGAAATGCTGGTGATGGAACACAACACGGGCAGGATACAATTTGAAGCAGCGCCTTTTAATGTTGTAGAAACTGAGATGGAAAAATTGTGGGATGATATTTCAGAGCTATTGAAATTGAATTTAAGCAATGAAGAAATTTTTTATTATGCAGCTTACTTGCATTTGGTCTTTGTGAACATTCACCCTTTCAACGATGGCAACGGCAGAGCAGCACGATTGCTGGAGAAATGGTTTCTATCTGTCATGCTGGGCGAAACGGCCTGGTATATTCAATCGGAAAAGTATTATTATCATTATGTAAATGATTACTATAAAAACCTGAACCGTTTGGGAATGTTTTATGAGAAGCTTGATTATGCAGAAGCTGATAAATTTTTGCAGATGCTTCCAAACGCACTGAGCTATAAAGGATCGAAAGACATCATTTAATTAGATTATAAATTCTTAATCTTTATATTTTTATACCACACATCAGCACCGTGATCCTGTAATGCAATCTTTCCTTTTTTGAAAGTTCCGAAATCAGGCATGTCTTTAAACTTTGTGCCGGCAATATTTTTCTTCCAGGCATCATCCCAAATGGTTGTATCCAAAACATGATGGTCGTTCATGTATAGATCCAGTTTGCCGTCATTGGATTTTATTTCCACATGATTCCATTGGCCTCCGGGCTTTACATATTGGTCGGATGTTGTGTGAAAAAGTTCATAGATATCACCAGCCTGGCTTTTATAAACTTTCCCATCTTCATTTTTTTCATTGTCGCATACCTGCATTTCAGGGCCTGTGTACCACGTGTATTTATATTTCGCAGTATCTTCTTTTACATAAAACATGATACCACTATTTCCGCCTTCTGCAATTTTCCAATCAAGTTGCAGATCAAAATTTCCATACTCATCATTGGTAACTATATCGCCTCCATCTTTAGTTTGCCAATCATTCTTTGATGAGGCATCGAGATGTAATGAACTATCGTTTATATTCCAGGCTTTACCTACATGGTCTTGTCCGTATGTATGCCAGCCTACAGTTGTTTTTCCATCAAACAAAGGTGTCCAGTCGTTTTTAGTTTCGGCGGTTTCAGCCTTTCCTTCGTCCCCTGATTTTTTATCAGCAAGTTTGCAACCTGCGAATTCCGCTACAGCAATAACCGCCACCAGCAGGAACGATATTTTAAAAAATTTGGTCGTTGATTTCATTAAATAATATTTTGAGTTATAAATTTCCTTTTTTCATTTCATCAACTGCATAGTTAGTTGCTCTCGCAGTTAATGCCATATAAAATATAGAAGGGCTTTGATTTGCAGTACTCGTCATGCAGGCGCCATCTGTTACAAAAACATTTTTGCAATTGTGAAACTGGTTCCATCCATTCAGCAAAGATGTCTTCGGATCTTTCCCCATTCTGCATCCTCCCATTTCATGAATGTCTCTTCCGGGCGCCCAATGATTATCGTAATGACTAATATTTTTTATGCCCATCGCATCAAACATTTCGCTCCCTTGCGTAATAAAATCCTTTAATAATTTTTCATCGTTATCATCATAGTCAACATTCGTTACTAATAATGGAATGCCCCATTGATCTTTTTTATCCTTACTTAACGCAACATGATTGGTTTCTTTCGGAACCGTTTCGCCCTGCATATACATATACATTCCCCAACCGCCCATCGTTGCGAGATTATCTTTAAAAGCTCCGCCGATTTGTTCAGGAAGTTGCTCCCCATCAGCACGGTTACGATAGCAACCCATAAAAGCCATGTAGCCGCCTACAAAATCCATATCGTTTGAATGAATATTTCTAAAGTTAGCCATCATGCTTTCAGAAGGCCGGCGGCCGTAATAATACTTGTCAAGATATCCTTCAACCTCGCCGCCCACTGAGCCGCGGTAGTTTTGAAAGCAAACATATTTTCCCAGCAACCCATTATCATTTCCAAACCCGTTAGGGAAACGATTGGAAGTTGAGTTAAGCAAAATAAGATTGGTGTTTAATGCAGAAGCATTCATAAAAATAATCCTGGCAAAATAATCGGTTGTCTCTTTTGTATTTGTATCAATTATTCTTACGCCAACTGCTTTTTCCTTTTGTTCATCATAAATAATTGAATGCACTACTGAAAAAGGTCTTACTGTCAAATTACCTGTTCTTTCTGCCCAGGGCAACGTAGATGAATTAGAGCTGAAATACCCGCCAAAAGGGCATCCACGCATACACTTGTCACGTGCCTGGCATTGTCCTCTGCCCTGCTGGTGATGAATATCTTTTGCCTCGGTCAATTGTGCCCAGCGTCCATGAATCATAAACCTGTCCTTATACTTTGAAGCAAGTTTCTGCTTCATATCTTTTTCAGGACAATTCATTTCAAAGGGCGGAAGATACTCTCCATCGGGCATTGCTTCGAGTCCATCTTTGTTACCGCAAATGCCGGAGAAAATTTCTACATGCGAGTACCACGGAGCTATGTCATCATAACCTATCGGCCATTCAATACCATAGCCATATTTTGCGGGATTTATAAATTCATACTTACTCCACCTCGGGCAAGCTCTTCCCCAAATTAATGATTTGCCTCCAACCTGGTAGCCGCGAATCCAATCGAAAGGCTTTTCCTGCACATACGGATGATCTTTGTCTTTTATAAAAAAATGATCGGTAGAATCATCGAATCCTGCGGCCTTTGTGATTAATGGATTTTCCTCCATAAATTTTTCAGTCATAGCTCCGCGGTGTTCAAATTCCCAGGGGTTCATAGTAGCGGTAGGATAATCTTTAAGATGAACCACATCCCTGCCTCTTTCAAGCACCAATGTTTTTAAACCCTTTTCGCAAAGTTCTTTTGCAGCCCAGCCGCCACTTATTCCAGAGCCGACAACTATTGCATCAAATGTATTTTTTTGGGTACCTTTTGAATTGACATTTACTTGTAAAGAATCACCGGGCATACACAAGGATTTTTAATCGTAAAAAGAAATTTCAAGTTAGAACTTTTTTTAGTTAATAAATTTTGATCAAAATCCGAATTTAAAATACGGGCATTTAGGCATACCTAATATTTAAACGTTGCATCCGGATAAATTCCAAGGCCAGCAAAGCGACCGTCATTAAAATGCAGCACCTTTCAAAATCAGTTGTAAAAATTCGTCCGCATTTATGATATTCACTTTTGGAAATGGTATTTTCTTTGCCTCGTTAAAGTGAGCATCATTTGTCACAAGATAATCTGCACCCGCAGCTACAGCAGCATCGAAAAATTTATTATCATCATAGTCAGAAATGATAGCCTTCCATTCATAATAGACGGTAATGAGGTGTGCATTGGGCGCCTCATAAATGAGAGAAACCACATTAAGCGCTACTTGCCCAGAGGTTTTTTCGGACAGCTTTTCTTCATATTCTAATAAAATAGGAGTAGTGATAAACAATTCGAATTGTTCATTAAGGAAAGCGCTCCAAATAGGGCGAAGCCTGCTGGCATGTGCAATAGATTGCAAAAGAATATTTGTATCCAGGACAATCTTCATTTCTTATAAGGGGTTCTCATGTGTTCCTTTCCCCATTCTTCATAAGTGTCCTGAGACCATTCTTTCTCTTTTTCAAGGCGCTCCATTTCATCATCAATATTTTTGGCAAGGGTTTTCACCACAAATCTTTTTATTTCAACATAATCCTGCTCTGCCATTGGGTTTTGAAATAGCCGCAACATGTCTAACTGCTGCTGATTCAACCTGGTAATATCCTCTGATACGTTCTGTTGCATAGATCTGTTAATTTCAATAAAAACAATAGTCAAATTTACTGATTAAAACACTCCAAATACATTCGAATATCGCCATGCTAAATTTATTTAATCGCAAAAAAGAATTGCAGGTCAGAACTTGTTTTTCACGCCGTCAAAACTATTGCCATACCTGACGAAAAAATCTGTAATTTTCTTACTCTAATTTTATGTCTCTTAAATTTTTAATTCTTGTTTTTCAAAAGAGAAAATTATGCAACAAACGAAAGTAGCCATTCTCGGCGCCGGTTTTATCACAGACATCCACATGGAAAGTTATCATCGTTTTGTGCCCGAAGCAGAAATTGTAGCGGTATATGCCAGGAATATTGACAAAGCAAAAGCATTCGCAGAAAAATACCACATTCCTCAATGGTTTAATGATCTTGATGAAATCATCGAGAACTCCGGATGCGAAGTAGTGGACATTTGTCTTCCCAATTACCTTCATGCGGAAGCAACTCTTCAAAGCTGCGGCGGCAGGCAAACACATCATTATTGAAAAGCCACTGGCGATAACTCTTGAGGAAGCAGATGAAATGATTTCGGCATGTCAGAAAGCCGGCGTAAAATTGATGTATGCCGAAGAACTTTGTTTTGCGCCAAAGTATGAAAGAGTAAGGCAACTTGTGAATGAAGGAGCTATCGGCGATATCTATATGCTTAAGCAAGCTGAGAAACATTCAGGTCCTCACTCTGATTGGTTTTATGATATCAACTTTTCGGGTGGTGGTGTGCTGATGGATATGGGATGCCATGCAATTGCCTGGTTTAGATGGATGCTGAAAAATGCCAGGGCAACAAGTGTGTATGCAACGATGTCAACGGTGTTGCATAAAGGAAGAACGAAAGCAGAAGACAATTCTGTGGTGATAATTGAATTTGAAAATGGTGTAACGGCAGTTGCTGAAAATAGTTGGGCCAAGCATGGCGGCATGGATGATAAGAGCGAGGTTTATGGAACTGGCGGTGTTATATATGCAGACCTTTTCATGGGCAACGCTGCCATATCATATAGCAAGAATGGCTATGGCTATGCGATGGAAAAGGCGGATACGACGGTTGGGTGGAGTTTTACCGTTTTTGAGGAAGCCTTCAACCAGGGCTACCCACATGAGCTAAAACATTTTATCGAATGTGTGCAGCAGGACAAGCAACCAGTTGTAACCGGGGAAGATGGAAGAGCGGTGCTTGAAATTATTTACGCTGCATACGCATCAGCGGCAGAAGGGAAAAAAATAATGCTTCCATTTACACCGATGGTTACAAAACCAATTGATCTTTGGCTGGGAACTTCTGAGAGTATGTAAGTTTAAGACGTATCACGCAAAGGCGCGAAGAAGCAAAGACGCAAATTTCCGGAAGTGTTTACTGTCTGCAAACCAAGAAGGTTTGTTGAGGTCTTATGAACCAAGAATTCGCAATATAAACCTTCTTGGTTTTTGATAGGGCTTCTTAATCTTACTTTGCTTCTTTGCTTGAAAAAATATAATTATCAAATAAAAAGAATGGAAATTATTATTGGCGACACTTATGACGAGATGTCGAAAAAAGCAGTGAATGATTTATTGGAAATTTTGCAAACAAACCAGGAGCCGCTATTGTGCACAGCTTCCGGAGATTCGCCGAAAGGAATGTATAAAGAATTAATAAAACAGGTACAAGAAAAAAAGATTGATATCTCGCAGTGGACGTTCTTGAGCCTTGATGAATGGAAAGGTATGAATGGTAATGATGAGGGCAGTTGCCGGTTTCATTTAGATAATGATTTATTTGGCCCGTTGAATGTTACAAAAAGTAAGATTGTATTTTTTGATGGAAGAGCTTCCGATCCCGAAGCAGAATGTGAACGCATAGAAAAATATATTGCTGATAATGGCGGGATTGATGTTGCCATCGTTGGACTCGGAATGAACGGCCACGTAGGAATGAATGAGCCGGGTACTCCTACAGACTCACGTACACATGTGGCCGAAATAGATAGCACGACCCAGGCAGTGGGTCAGAAATATTTTAAAGAAGAACGAAAGCTTACTCATGGATTAACTTTGGGATTAAACACTTTGCTGGAAACAAAAAATGTTATGTTGCTCGTTAGCGGAAGTAAGAAGGCGGGAATCGTTCAAAAGATATTGGAAGAAGAAATATCAGAGCAACTGCCTGCAAGTATTCTCCGTCGTCATAGAAACTTTTACGTTTATTTAGATAAAGATGCTGCCGCTCATTTGAAACAAAAATAAGTATGGATAAAAAATCGATTTTGGGAATTGACATGGGTGGCACTAATGTGCGTGGCGGGCTGGTGAATGAATCTGCCCTGACAGGCATTGTTTCTAAAAAAATTAATGCACAAGCTTCAGCGGAAGAAGTACGTGATGAATTGTTTTTGTTTACTGATGAATTGGTGAATCAACTCTGTAACAGCTATAGGCATTGGAGTTCCGGGGCTGATGGATGAAGAAACTCAGATGGTATTAGACGTCATGAATATACCATCATGGAAAATAGTTCCGTTAAAAAGATGGATGGAAGACCGTTACAAAGTTCCCGTAGCAATTAATAATGATGCCAATTGTTTTGCTCTTGGTGAATTTTATTTTGGAAAAGGGAGAGGCTGCAATTCTATGATTGGCCTTACCATTGGAACCGGGCTGGGTTCAGGAATTATTATTAATCAAAAATTATATGCAGGAAAAAACGGCGGCGCCGGTGAATTTGGAATGATCGATTACCTCGATAAGTTTTACGAATACTACGCCAGTGGGCAGTTTTTTAAAAATGTTTATGATATACCAGGGGACGTCGTTTTTAAAAATGCGCAAGAGGGAAATAACGAGGCATTGAAAATGTATAAAGAAATGGGCATGCACCTCGGAAACGCCATAAAGATGATTCTATTTGCGCTGGATGTTGAACTGATTATCCTGGGCGGATCAGTGCGTTACGCATGGCCGTACTTTAAAGATGCCATGTGGAACCAGATTCAAACATTTCCTTTTACGAGAGCTTTAGAACACCTCCGAATTGAAATTTCTGAGCTTGACAATGCAGGGATACTTGGAGCTGCCGGATTGTGTTATCAATGAATGGAACCGATCTAATAAACAATCTGTCATACATGAAAAATTATACAACAAAAATTCTTTTCCTGCTGCTTCCGGTTCTTTTTATCTGCGCATTCGCTCAATCGCTTAAAGCACAGGAAACAAATACGGAACTGGCAAAGAAACAAATTGCAAATGCAGAAGCCGATTTCGCTAAAATGGCCGCTGAACAAGGCATTGCGCAGGCATTCTATTATTTTGCTGATGACAATGCAACGATAAAAAGGCAGAATGATACTTTAATTACGGGCAAAGAAAATATCAGGAAATTTTATTCTACACCTTTTTATGAAGCTGCTAATGTAACATGGTCCCCTGATTTTATAGAAGTATCCGATTCCGGAGATTTGGGCTATACGTATGGGAAATATGTATGGAAAGGAAAGGATAGTTCAGGAAAACCAGTCGAATATCGCGGCATATTTCATACCGTTTGGAAAAAGAATAAAAACGGAGAATGGAAATATGTGTGGGACTAACGATGCAGTATAAACTCTACCAGGAAATTTTTACAACGTTATAGAGAACCAATCCTTTCACTTATTCAAAAATTGATTTAATGTCACAAAAAATAAACACAGCTAATGTAAACACAGGTGTGGTTGGGCTTGGCTTAATGGGATGCAGCATCGCTACCTGCTTATTAATGGCAGGGCATAAGGTAGTGGCCGTAGCTCCTATCGCGGCCGATCTTGAGCATGCGAAAAAAAGAATCGATCATCATTTATCCAAAGCAAAGCAAGAAGATTTGATAAATCATTCGCCGAAATATTTTTTTAAAAAGCTTACTATCACTGAAGATTATTCTTTGCTGAAAGATTGCAACCTGGTAATAGAATGTACTCTTGAAAATATTGATATTAAAAAATCGGTGTATCAAAAAATTGAAAAGGTAATTGATAAGGATGCCATTCTCACCAGCAATACATCGGCAATACCGATCAGTATCCTTCAGCAAGAAACTAAATATCCGAAACGTTTTTTTGGATTGCATTGGGCCGAACCTTCTCACACAACACGTTTCCTTGAGATCATTTGCGGTGAGCAAAGTGATATTTCAAAAGGCGAATATTTGTATGAGCTATCGCACTATTGGGGTAAAGAGCCGACACTTGTACGAAAAGACATAAGAGGCTTTATCACAAATCGCCTTATGTATGCTATGTACCGTGAAGCATTTTATCTGGTCGAAAATGGTTATGCAACCGTGGAAGACGTGGACAGAGCCTGCCGTAATAATGCAGGGTATTGGATGACGCTTGTGGGTGTTTTCCGATGGATGGACCTTACCGGCGTGCCTGCATATCACAATGTGATGAAAGACTTGTTCCCGACTCTTTCTAACAGTACAGAAATTCCTAAGTTAATTGACGACATCGTAAAAGATGGCGGCAAAGGTGTCGCAAATGCGAAAGGTTTTTATGACTACACTCCCGAAGAAGCTAAACTTTGGGAAGAAACTTTTACTGAATTCAGTTATAAAATACGAAAGCTTGCTTTAAAATACCCGGCTGATGTTGTTAAGAAAAAAATGAAAGGCAAAACCCTTACTAAGGGGTCCAGAAGCAAAATGATCAGGGCGTTCGCAATTTCAACAAGTACCGCAGTGGTGTCATTTACTCCGGCTATAATGCTTTGTGATTTTCCTGTTTTAATTAATTGAAGGGCTCCTCGCATTTCCCCTGATATTTAAACCGCTTTTTTGCTGCGGCACATAGGTAAACTCACCTTTCCCATTTCCAAGTAATACCACGCCATGGTTAGCGCTATATCGTCCAAATTTTATTCTTGTCCATGTATTGTTACCCGTTAGTACAATGTCTTTTTTGCCATCACCGTTCACATCTTCTGTCACGATGCCATATACCGGAGCGTATTGCGCAGCCAAAGGCAAAGGATGTACAGCAAAACCTGCATTGCCCTTATTTTCCAGGTAAACGGTTTGCATCATTTCTGCTTTTAAAGTAGTGGCATCTTTCAATTGCTCCGGCGTAAACAGGTCGTTGATTGTTGCAACAGAATACTCTTTATATTCAAGAAACTTCTTCTTCAACCCGGGAAGTTGCTCAACAATATCATCCCGTGAATTATATGGGTAAGAAACGCCATCGATATAATAACAGAGTACCGGATCGATGGTTCCATTATCATCAAAATCCTTGTAACAAATCGTCATGGGTTCTTTTTCATTAACATGGAACTGGGTATTCAACCCACAGTTGCCAACAATAAGATCCACATCGCCGTCGCCATCCATATCATCAGCATAAATTCGGTTCCACCACCCACTACTGGCAAATGGAATATACGTTGATGATTTATCTATGAGCTTTCCCTTTTGGTTAATAAAAACTTTTATCGGCATCCATTCGCCAACCACCACCAGGTCAGGCTGCTTATCATTATTAAGATCTATCCACAATGCGTCCGTTACCATTCCGATATGCTGTAGCTCCTTACATACACTTGCTGTGCCATCTGTAAATGTTCCTTTCCCATCATTCAATAAAATAAAACTTTCTGGAGCGGTTGGATATTTGCCTGGCACTACCCTTCCGCCAACAAATAAATCCAAATCGCCGTCACCATCAATATCTGCTGCTTTTACGCAACCCTTACTCGATAGCAGTTGAGGTAAAGCATTTTCTTTCTTGCTCAAAATTTCCCTTGCCATCATTCAGGTAAAGCCGATCCTGGAATGCAGGGTCATTTTCATTGAACTCATATCCGCCGCCTGCAACGTACAGATCCTGGTCACCATCATTATCCGCATCAAAGAATACAGCGGCCACATCTTCACTGGCGGCGTCTTTTGATAAAGAAGGCTCTGGCTTCGCAGTAAATGTATTGTTGGCGTTCTGAATAAAAATTTGTGAAGGCTGATCTTTTGCTCCTCCTATAAAAAAGTCTTCAAGGCCGTCTTTATTAACGTCGGCGACTTCAATACAAGGCCCCTGGCGTGAAAGATAATTGGGCAATAATGTTTGAACATTAAAATCGTTGAACTTATTTTCATGATGTTGAACACCAGGGCATAGCCGCTTGCATGAATAGTTGATTTCCGGCAATAGCTGGTATCATAATCCCACCTTCCTTTTGCATCAGCAATTTTAATAGTAAGTGTTTGGTTTGGCTTTACCTGCGTAAGTTTTTGATAACTATCATCCGGCCAAATAACCAATACAGAATCTATTGAAGTGTTTTTCCCGATACCAAAATTCAATACAGGGTCCGATGAAGACTGAAAGCCACGGACAGGAGATTCCTCCTGGTAATATTGTTGTCCCTTACAAAAAAGTTTCACTTTGGCTCCAATGCCTCTTCTATTCAACGGGTTACCTTCAAGTTTAACCCGAAGAAAATTATTTTTCAAACTGCCTTCAGCATTATTCCTATAGATACTTGCAAAGTCATTACAGTTACTTATTACGAGGTCAAGATCACCATCATTGTCCAGATCGGCATAAGCCGCACCGGCGGATACTGTTGGCTGGTTCAATCCCCATTCTCCGGTCTTTTTTGAGAACGTTCCATTACCATTATTTTGATAAATCAAATTCGGGATTTTATTAATAGGCATCTTCCTGATGTACTCGGGAACTGCATCAAAACTATCTTTATGCATGGACCGTATAAGCCGGTCAATCGAATACTTCATAAAATCCATGTCGGTATAATCCTTAGTATAGCCGTTTGTTACAAAAAGATCTTTATTGCCATCGTTATCATAATCGCCAAACAACGCCGACCAGCTCCAATCGGTATTGGAAACACCGGACAACTGCCCTACCTCGCTGAAGGTTCCGTCGCCATTGTTTTCCTGGAGCATATTGCGGCTATATTGGTAATAAAACCCATTGGTAAACAGCGCTTGAAATTTATCATAGTTTTCATGCCCCGCTGTGCATTTTAATAGCCTTGTTATCTTCAGGCATCATGTCCAGGGTCAACAAATCTGTTTTGCCGTCATTATTATAGTCCGCAGCATCGGATCCCATAGAGTACAAAGAGATTTCATCCAAAGATTTTGATAACTGTTCTGTAAAAGTGCCGTTACGATTATTTATGAAAAGATAATCCGGTTCATTAAAATCATTGGATACATATACGTCGGGCCAGCCATCGTTATTAAAATCGGAAATGGCAAGCCCCAAACCAAAAGTGAGTACATCTGAAATAATCCCGGCCTGCCTGCTTATATCTGTGAAGTGCCCGTTATCATTCCGATAAAGCTTGCTCGCAAACGCAGCATTATATTCATTACGCAGTTCCGGCTTTTCCTGCACACCAGCCGTATATTTTTGAATGGAATGATTAATGATAAAACAATCGAGATCGCCATCTTTATCGAAATCAAAAAAAGCAGCCTGGGTTGAATAGCCGGAATCCGCCAGGCCATATTTCTCGGCGCTTTCTGAAAAAGTATTATTTCCGCTATTTATAAATAATAAGTTAGCACGCATTTTTGGATTTATATCGGCGCTCCTGCAGATGTAAATATCCAGTTTGCCGTCACCATTTACGTCTGCCATAGTTGCGCCGGTACACCAGCCTTGTTTACCGTCGACAGTGCTCTCTTTGGTAATGTCTTCAAATTCAAAATTGCCTTTATTTAAAAACAGCCGGTTTCTAACCATCGCCCCGGTAAAAAAAATGTCCTGCAAGCCATCATTGTTGATATCGCCAATAGCTACGCCACCTCCATTATAGAAGTAGATATAATTGGCAACGTTTAATGATTCATCTTCAACTAACAAATTCCTGAAATCAATGCCTGTTTTTCCGGAACTTAATTCTGAAAAAAGTTTATCAGATTGATTTCTGCAGGTCATAAATAAAAATACAAGCAGAATAGTTCCTATAAACAAAAGCCCTCTCATGCGAGATAAAAATTAAGAGTAATAATTGAATGTAGTATTATTTATGAAAATTGTAGTACAACGGGTGCTGGTCATTGACTCCAAAAATTACCATTTGGCCGGTTACAATAGCATTTCTTATATCTCCTGAAATTCTGATCCCGGATTCTGAAGGAGGAAGTCTTTCAAACCGAAAGTTGCGTTTATTGATAAATACATCACCTTTCCCACATTCATAGGCTCCAAATTTTATTCTCGAATAAGCATCGTTGCCGCCGATAATTAAATCTTTTTTGCCATCGCCATCTACATCCACGATATTGATGCTATAAATGGGATACCATTGGGCCTGCATTGGCAATGGATGTGAAGTAAATCCCTTTCCGGTATTTTCCAGTAATAGACTACTCATCTGCGAGGCAGTATAATGTTCCGCTGTTTTTAACTTCTCACCAAAAATATCCTTCATATCAGCTTTCGAGTAATCGCTATAGTAAAGAAAGTTTTTATTATAGGAAGGTAGTTGTTGCATCAAATCATCACGACTATAAATGGGCCACAATTTATGATCAATATAATACGAAATAACAGGTTCCCGTGTTCCATTATTATCAAAATCGTTATAATACATTTCCATAGGTTCAGCTACAGAGGTAATAAACTGGTTATTCAAACCCTGGTTACCAGCGATGATATCCATATCTCCATCACCATCAATATCACCTACAGCGATTGTATTAAACAAGCCAGGTTGGTCAATATTACGCGACGAGAGTGTATCCTTTTCAAAATGAGTTGCCTTATTCAACCATATTTCAATGCCCATCCAGTGACCTGCAATTATCAAATCCTGTTTCCCATCTTTATCAATATCTGCCGTGGCTGACGTTGTAATCAAATTTTGTTGATTAAAATGTTTAAGCCATGAATCATTTTGTTTTAAAAAATTACCATGCCCGTCATTCAACAACAATTGTGATCCACTCGATTCAGGATATTGACCTGGTACACAAAAGCCCCCGTTAAATAAATCAGGGGATCCATCATTATTGAAATCAGCAACACTCACTGTATTATCATTAATTACATCCGCTGGCAGCGCCTTTTTATTTTTTGTAAATACCCCTTTTCCATTATTTATATACAACCTGTTTTGCAATAAACTATCATGCGGTTGAAATTCATAACCACCGCTTCCGATAAACAAGTCGTTATCTCCGTCGCCGTCCACATCAAAAATGGCAGCCGTTATATCTTCATATGCGGCATCACCATTTACAGATGGGTCAACATATTTGGTAAATGTTTTATTTTTATTTTGGATAAAAAACACCCCCGCCTGGCCTTTTGCGCCCCCGATGAAAATATCTTCAAGCTTATCTCCATTAATATCTCCCATAGCCATCGCCGGGCCTTGCCTGCTGAACCACTGTGGCAATAAGGGTTGTTTGGCAAAATCATTATAAGGATTTTCAGAATGTTTAAAGGGTAATGAATCTAAAAATGTAAAAAGTGGTGGTCTAATCCCAGGCTGAAGCATTTGCGCAGAATCTGAATGCGCTCCTGCAATATTTATAATAAGGATTTTATTAATGCCTGGAGAACTGATTGATGAAATAAAGCCATTTGGCCAACGAACATTTACCGCTTTCACGGAGTCAGTGGGCGCAATCCCAAAATGGAGCACGTAATCAACGCTTGATTGAAACCCCCTTGATGGCATCATCTCCTGTGTTTGAATACCTGAGGTGGTTATCAAAGTTATTTTGGAGCCGATACCAAATAAGTTCTGGCCGCTACCAACCAGTTTAATATTAAGGTATTTACTTCCTTTATTTAATTTGCGAAGATTATTTTGCCAGACGCTGGCAACCTCGTTGCAGTTGTTGGTGATAATGTCAAGATCACCGTCATTATCGAGATCAGCATATGCGGCACCCGCGGAAATATTGGGCTCATCCATCCCCCACTCTATTGTTTTATCGGAGAATTTCAGATCACCTTCATTTTTGAAAACATAATTTGGAAGTTTAATGGTTGGAAGTTTATCCATTCTTTTACTCATCATTTCCCGCTGCTTCTCCGGATCCTTTTCCAACATAATATCTACATTGTATTTTAAATAATCCATGTTTGTGTAATCCTTCACATATCCATTGGTTACAAAAATGTCTTTCTTTCCGTCATCATCAAAATCGGCTACAAGGGGGGCCCAACTCCAATCCGTATTGCTTATTCCCGAAAATTGCCCTACCTCGTCAAAAGTTCCATCGCCACGATTTAACTGAAGCATATTTCGACTGTATTGATTAAAAAATCCATTCTTGAAAAGAATTTGGAATTTGTCAAAATTTTCGGAGCCATTATGCATCTTTTGCAAATAGTTTCCTTCAGGCAGCATATCTAAAGTGACGATATCTTCCCGCCCATCGTTATTTATATCTGCGGCATCATTGCCCATACTGAATAGACTTGTATAAGAAAACATTTCACGACTCATTTCTTTGAAAGTTCCATTTTTTTGATTGATGAAACAATAGTCGGCCTCGTTGAAGTCGTTACTGATATACAAGTCGGGCCATGTATCGTTATTCAGTTCGCTTACGGCGAGGCCTAGCCCAAACGTGAGAACATTAGAAGTAATGCCCGCCTCATCTAGTTACATCTTTATAATGTCCGTTATCATTCCGGTAAAGATGGGTACTGAAATCAGGGCTTGATTGAAGGCGGATACCAGGCTTTTCCTGCGCTCCCTGCATGTATTCTTTCCGGCTATGATTAATAACTACCAGGTCTAAATCGTTGTCCTTATCATAATCAAAAAAAGCAGCTTGGGTACTGTAGCCTTTATCCGCTATTCCGTATTTTTCCGCTTGTTCTGTAAATGTATTATCATGATTATTGATAAATAAAAGGTTTTTTCTTTTCGCAGGATCTGCATCCGCACTTCTGCAAACATAAATATCCAGCCAGCCGTCTGCATTAACATCTGCCATTGTAACCCCGGTACACCATCCTTGTTTATCGGCCACGGAACTTTTTTCAGTAATATCTTCAAACTTAAAATTCCCCTCGTTTAGGTAAAGTCTGTTCTTAACCATATTACCTGTAAAAAAAATATCGGCCAGGCCGTCGTTATTAATATCCCCTACCGCAACACCTCCCCCATTGTAGAAATATGGATAATTCAACACATTAAATTCGTCATCTTCCATCAAAAGATTTTTAAAATTAATATTTGACGCATCACTCGAAACCCTGGTAAATAATTTATCATTTGATTTACCGCACCCGGTAATTGTAAATGCAAAGGCAATTAAAAATAACCCGTGTAATAATTGATTGTACAGATCGTTGTAATATTTAGAAGGCTTTCGACTAACCATAAGAACTATATTTAGCTTCGTTTAATAAAAGGCTGCTTAAGGACAACACAGCTTTTAGCAAATTTACTTCTATAAAAAAGGTCACCTCCCTAAGTGAAGTGACCTTTTATTTATTTAAAAAATGAACATTCTATTGATTCCACCAGAGTTTAGTGCTGGTCTTATCCGGCCCCCCCAGGAGCTCTACGCCTGTGTTATAACCGCTTGCATTAACGGTTATTTCAGAAGGAGGAAAGATTAATCGCTTTACACTTGCCGCCTCAGTGCTTGCATCCGGGTTTTCATTATTTATTCTTGGGTATAATTTAGGAAATCCGGTACGTCTGAATTCCGCCCACGCTTCACCACTCATAGATGGGTACAAGGCAAGCCATTTCTGGGTGCCAATTTGTTCCCGCTGTACCGCTTCTGTAGCACCAAATGCCACAGGGATATCAGATAATGGAGGAGCCGGATACGGAGCAGGCCCTGAAAATGCCTGCGGAGTTTTACTGCTTACAATATAAGCAGCAGCAGAACCTGACACTCCCCATTGTTTCATTGATTCGGTGATACCATTTTCATAACACTGTTTAGCCGTGAATGCGCCAACATTCCAGCCATTTACAGCAGCTTCAGCCATATTAAACCATGTTTCAGCAGCGGTATAAAGCGTATGCGGTTCTGTACCATCCGCAGCGTTTTGAAATCTTGGCACCACATTACTGTTATTATCATTGGCATTGAAATCTTCTGACATCTGCACTATACTAAGTCCATTGCGTATACCTTTATATTGTCCGGTATTTTTTGCAGGAGCAAAATACATGGGTAACCTCGGATCCTGATATCCTTTCAGGACGCTTTCCATAGAGGCACTCATTCTGAATTCTCCCCATTCTGATATTACACCAAGAGGATTTAAGTAGTTCGGAGGAGTAGGTGTTATGTTAGCATTGTCATCAGAACTTGTTATCAACCCCCCAGTAGCGGCAATAGCAGCTTCGGCCTCAGTTTTCGCAATGGCCGGCGATATTTTGGATATACGTATTGCGGCCCTTAAACGTAAACTGTTACCCAGCTTTAACCATTTTGATAAATCACCTGCATAAATAACATCACCCGTAGCAAAAGCTTTTTTATCCAGGTTTTGACTGAGGACTGTTGAAGCCTCAGCCAATATCTTGAAAAAATCAGTGTAAATAGCTTGCTGGCTATCATAGTTAACCACATCCTGCCCGTTTCCAACTTCAGAGTAAGGAATAGGTCCAAAAGCATCAGTCATCGGCATGTTAATATATACCTTCCATACCTTTGATACGGCTTCTCTTAATGGATCTGGTGAGGGAGCATCAGGGCCGGTTTGTTTCATAATTTCTGCGAGGGTAGTCGCGCCCTGCAGGAATGATCCCCATCCGCCGTTGATCCAGCGGCCAACCATCGCATTACGATCGCTTGGAAAAGCTGATTGCGTGCAAGAGAAAAATTGAGCTTGCTCATCCGATGCAAGAGATACAAGTAACTGATATCCTCCGGCCCATTGATCCGTATTCATGAGACCGGCATATTCTGCGGTACTGAATAATTTATCAAGTTGCTTGGGTGCCAGAACTTCAATCTTTGTCTTATCGGTATTTAATTCATCAAATTTTTTCGTACATGATGATACTAATACCAGGGCGCCGAAGACTGTGAATAGATTAAAACCTGTGATGTATTTTTTCATATTAAAGTTCTTTAATAAATTAAAAATTGAGATTTAAGTTAAGCCCAAAGCTGCGTGTAAATGGCAGACAGAAAGACTCTGTTCCAATTAATCCGCTGTCGGTTGATACCACCAATTCCGGATCGAACCCCCCAGCCGAATTTTTCAAAAAGAACAGGTTGCGCCCTGTAAATGATACTGAGGCTCCTTTAATCGGAGTTTTTTTAAAGGTACCTTGCGGCAATGTGTAACTCAATACTAATTCCCTCAGCCTGATGTTAGAAGCATCATACGTGAAAGCTTCGCCAGCAGGTGTATTTCTTCCGCCTATTGCGCTCCAATATGTTTCAGCTGTTATAGTTGTAGCATTTTTTGATCCATCAGCTTTTACTCCATCAACCACAAAACCATCCCTGCCCGCAATAGTTTCGACGGCCATACCATCCCCGTAAATATTAGCATTTGTAAAGGAACAAATTTTTCCGCCCATCCTTGCTGAGATCAGGAAGCTGAGCGAAAAGTCTTTATAGGTAAAACGGTTGCCCAATCCGCCAATCCAGTCAGGCCGGCTGTTTCCAATATAGACAGTTTGTCCGGCGGTTACCATCGGCACTCCGTCATCTCTAACCATTATTTTACCCGCACCATCTCTGATAAAACCCCTGCTATACATTTCACCAAAAGGCTTTCCTTCCACTACCTTCGTCCGCGTCATAAACCCATCAGTGTTAAGTTCAAATTCAGGAGAATTTGGTGAGATAGAAATAACCTTGTTTTTGTTTTTTGCATAGTTTACATAAAACGACCAGGTGAAATCACTTGTTTTTATCGGTGTAACATTCAGTGTTATTTCAATACCAGTATTTTGAACATTTCCCGCATTAATGAATTTGCTGGAATATCCGGATGCCGGCGGAGTTGCCACATCAATTAATTGGTTTTTTGAGTTCGTTTTATAATAAGTAAATTCCACGCCGATTCGGCTTTGCAGGAGACTCAGATCAAGGCCAAACTCCTGGGAAGTAGTAATCTCCGGCTTCAAGGTGTCAACCGGATTGGTTTGACTTTTGGAAATACCGCCGCCAGGGCTGATAGAATAATATTCCTTAGTTTGATAAGGACCTGGATCAATACCTGTTTGTGCAACTGAACCCCTGAGCTTAAGCAAATTAATCACATACGGTAGTTTAACCATATCGGAAATGATAGCTGTAAGGCCTACCGATCCAAAGAAATAAGACCTGTTGCTGGCTGGCAAAGCAGAAGACCAGTCATTTCTGCCAGTTAAGCTAAGCACCAAATATTTCCTAAACCCGATATCCGTACTGGCGTAAAGGGAATTCTTTTTATATTCTGACAGCCCCTCATTGGAAGAAAGCTTGCCTGATTGCGCATTATTAAGGGTGAAAACATTTTCATTTACAAGGGCGCTCGCAGTAGAATTTAATGAAGTGGTTGTCCAACTTTTCATATTACCACCGCCATTAGCGTTAATGGTAAAATCCCCGATACTGGCGTTGTAACTTAATAAAAAGTCGGTATTTGATTCAGTATATGTATTCGTATTAACACTGAAATAGCCATCTTCTGCTATAACATAAGTATTTCTGTACCTGCGTTCCTGGCTGTTATTGGTATACCTGTTCAGACCCGCACGTACCAGCAGGCTTAGGTTTGGCGTAAACTTGTAATTCAGGGACGCTAATCCTTTCACATTGTTCGCCTTGAAAAAGTTGGTGCAATTATATTTCACCCAATAAGGATTTTCACCACCATTGGATCCCGGGCGCCAGTAATTTTGTGTTAGTTCCCGGTCAACATTATAAAACTCGTAATGATTCTTGATATAATCCAAACCAATGTTGGTTGGCAGGCGGAGTATTTGGCGATTAACATTGCTAAAGTCTTCACCTGATTTTACATAGTTATCCGCATCCTGATCGAAGTAAGTGATTTTAGTATCAAAGGAAAGTTTATCAGTCAAATTTCCACCCACCCTGAAGTTGAAATTATGACGCAGGAATGTATTATTGTCGACAATTCCCGTACCGGCGATATTGTTGTAAGAGAAATACGATTGAATCTTCTCGCCACCACCACTTATTGAAACACCATTCGTAAAAGTAGTACCGGTACTGTAAAAATCTTCGTAATTATTGGGATGAGCAGTTAAAACAGTTGTTGTATCATCAGCCGGATCGATGCTCCAGTTTTTTACTGTCTGGCCGGTTATTTTAGCTCCCCAGGCGATTTCCGCATTTGATAAGTATACCCCGCTGCTGCCCTGGGAATATTCATTCTGAAAGTCGCGAAGATTCACAGCTTTATCCGCCTGGGCGCTACTATTTATGGATATCGCAAGTACTTTACCGGCTGCACCTTTCTTAGTCGTAATAATAATGACCCCATTTGCCGCATCACTTCCATACAGTGCAGAGGCAGATGATCCTTTCAGGACGTTCATAGAAGCGATGTCATCAGAGTTCAGTGTACCAATATCGCCCGGTACACCATCGATGATAATCAGGGCCTGGCTCTGAGCAGGATTGTTAATTGATCTGTCACCCCTGAGAACGATTCGTACATTCGATCCCACACCTTGTGAAGACCGAACTACGTCCAAGCCAGCTACTTTTCCCGACAATGAGTTGGCGACGTTTGTTTCACGGGCCTTCGTTAAGTCTTTGGTATCCACCGTTTGGGTAGAATAGTTCAGATTTCTTTTGTTTTTAGTAACACCCAAGGCCGTCACCACCACCTCGCCCAATTGTGCGGAAGCAACTGATAATTCTACTGAAACGCTTGTTTCATCTTTTCCCACGGCAATTTCTTTTCCAGCGAATCCCACATAAGAAACAACAAGTGTTACATTACCCGCTGGAGCATTTATTGAAAATGATCCATCATTACCGGTTGCTGTTCCTGTCGGACTTTCCTTTTATCTGTACCGAGGCCCCGGAAACCGGCTTATTATCCTTTATCTGATAAAACTTTTCCGGTTATCGTCCTGGTTTGCGCATTTGCAGTAAAGCAGAGCAGCAACACCAGCGGGATTAAAAATAATTGGTGGAATTTTCTCATGAATGTATAGTTTTTAATGGCTAAAGTTTTATAGTCCCAAAACCGATAATCCTGGTTTATCAACACCAGGCAAACAAAAAAAAGGTTAATTAATATTTTCTAATCACAAGTGCTGCGTTTTGTTACCAGGCACTCAAATTAAAAACTCATAAAAAGGCGAACCGCAAGCGTCATTAAGCGTCATTTTGTGGATGAATTCACAGGCTATAAGAATACCGCAGGAGCAAAAAAAGTTTATCCTTAATTATTCTTTTGTTAAATCTGTGCAAATATGACAATTTATTTTCTCATTATGATGCATGCAATTTTCCGCATATTTTCTATTTCCCTGCGCAAACGGTTGCAATTTGCAACGCAAACGTTTGCGCTATTTTCATATACTGGTAAAATTCTTCATTATGTTTTGGTTTTCATTAGTTATCGACCTTAGTGAATAATTTTGGTTAAAAGATTTCATCCCCATGTCTCGCTATTTTTGCTCTGAAATTTGAATCCATCTTTTTAGGATCCTATAGTTATCATTTAAGGCATTTGCCTCGGGCAGGTTGGCTGTTCTTCCATTATACACATCCAACGCCCATTGCGCCCAAATGTCGCCCGGCTTTTTTTCCAATAATTTCTGTAAGAAATTCCCGGCTTCATCCCGTTTGCCTTCTTCCTTCAATGCGAGGGTGGTTATTAAATTATTGGCTGATGAATAATAGGCTCCGTTTGCTTCTTTGTAAAAAGAAATGATATGATCAAGCATCTGCATGGCAGCACCCTTATTCTTAAGTCGTACATAATTCTGATAAGCCAGCCAGTCTTCCAGCCTTTCATCAATGTCTTCTTCATAGGGTTTTCCTACTCCGAGGTTTTCGGGCCACAAGCGGGCAGCCTGAATGTATTGCAAGGCATTTTTATATTTCTTTTTTTGCATTTGATCCAATGCCAGCATCAACTGTGTTTCCCTGTATAACTGTCGCCCGCCGGTGGCTCCTTCGTTGGGCAAAATGTGAATTGCCTTTAAAAGCGTATTTGCTTTATCATATTGACCATTTTCCATCAACACTTTTACATCAAGCATACCTATAATATAATTCCCCGGGAACATTTTGTAATACTGGTTTGCGATGGACAATGCCTTAGCCATCTCGTTATTTTTCAAATAATAATTGATGAGGCCCTGCCCATAGCGCCATTGCGATTTATCAAGTTGCGCTGCCTTTTGAAGATCTGCAAGAGACTGAGCGCTTTCATCTTTAAATAATTCCGCTCTTGCTGCATAGAAGGGAGCGTAGCCCGGCGTATTCCCCGGTTGCATGAATAATTCTTTTGCAGCCCTGCAGATTATTATCGTTCCATTCAATCAAAGCAAGATGGTATTTTAAAATCCAATTGTCATTTTGCTTAAGTAATTGCTTCAACACAGTTGCAGTCTCTCTTCTGAAAGGAAATATTTTTTCTTCGCCGGACTCCTCTATATCCACCGGCTTATTTTCCAGGTAAGCCTCCCAACATTTTACTTCTGTATTTTGCGGAGCCAATTGCAACACCTGGCCTGCTTCTTCATTTCTTCCGAGGTTAAAATATTCAATGGCTGTTTCTAAAAAAGTTTGCGCCGGTTGTTCGTTTTTTATTGTTGACAAAAAATGATCTTTATTTTCACTGGAATGATCATTTAAATATTTTTCGAATAAAGCGAAATGATTCAAAGGATCAAAAGCTAAAATGCCATCAAGAATTTTATTTGCCCCCGGCTGGTCTTTTTGTAAACGATTGATCACCGCAAGCAATTGATACGCTTCCATTGCATACCTGTTGAAGTCAATACTTTTATTTGCAAACTCCACAGCCTTCTCATAATTCTTTTCTTTAAAATATATTTTTGCCAACTCAGTATAAGCAGCGCTGCGGTATTCAATTCCTAATGCGGCTATATCAAACCCGTCTTTTGCATCAACAATATTATTCAATGCAACATTGATGATACCATAGTTGTAATTAGCGGCGGGATCGTACGTATCAATCGAAAGCGCTTTTTTACTTACTGAAAGTGCTTCATCATATTTTTGATTGCGATATAACAGTACCGAATAAGTAGTTAAGGCCGGCAGGTAGTTTGGATCTTTTTGAAGTGCTGCCTTTAATTTTTCTTCTGCGCCAAGGTAGTCCCGCTGGTCCATATCTTCTTTGCCTTGTATATACAATCCATAGGCGCTGTTCCAGTCGAAGTCAGCCGGTGTATCTACAGGGCGGCTGATTACATTGGCGGATGGAGATGCATCGTATTTTAGTTTGGTACCTCCCAGCGTAGTCACGAGGCTATCGCTGTTTATATTTAATCGAATAGAATCTTTAAAAAGCTCCATCGTTTTAAGATTGAGTTTTTTAGAATACACCACGTCGTCACCATTGGTAATTTTTAATTCATCCTGTATCGGCTGCAAGGGCGAGAAATAAATTTTCAGCCAGCCATTCTTCTTTTATAACATTAAGCGCACCATAATTATTAGCCACCACAAAGCCATTTGTGTTTACCACCGGGAACCAGTACTCCGTCCATACATCGGTACCGTGTGGCCCAAAACCAATGTGCTTGAAAGGCGTGAAGGTGCTGCCTTCAGCGGCCTGGTTAAACATACGCCCACTCTGCACTTCCACGTATTGACCATCGGTATCCGTAAGCAGTTTCTCCCAGATCATTCCCTGCTGCGACAAGCCCCATATCCACAATTTCTTGCCGGGCTTTGTATCGTGGGTGCTGTAGCGGCCCATTCCAAAATTATCGTTGTGCCAATAAGCTCCAAAAAAATCGCTGTACTTACCAAACACATGGTACGACTTATAGCCGCCGAAATTATTATTCTTATACCACGAAATATCTTTGCCATTTGTTTTGTTGATGGGCCAGTCGGCATACTCACCTTCGTGCCCGAGGTATTTTGTACCGGGGTACACAAACTGCAAATCGTCTCTTGCTTTTATTCCTGTGTTCATCCATGTATAATAGGGTTGCTCAAAAGGCGAGGCATTGTACCAGAAAGATGAAGTGGTGAAATAGGCTTTGTCTTTTGCGAGGTTAATATCTATTTTCCACGAGGTGCGTGTAAGCAGGTCAAGCACTCCGATCACGCAGCTTACACTTCCATCGGGCCTTTCTATTGTTACGTAATCAACAGGCGTAGCGCAATTGGGCGTGTGCCCTATAATGCCGTAGTTGGGCTCGATGCCGCCGCTTGTCCATGGTCCGCGCATAGCAACATCACGAAACTTTACCACATGGTTGTAATATATAAAAGACCGGCCGGTTGACTTTTCAATAGCCGCCCAAATCTTGCCACCTACCTCCGGCATGATCATCACGCGGATGTAATCATTTTCCAGCTCCACCACTTTCCATTCTTTCTGTACCGGTTTATCAGTATAGCCATCAAAGCGGAAGTAGGGATAGATCTTGTTCATATGCGGCACAGGATCAGGATCAGAAAAAGGATAGGTAGTAAATGTTTTATTGTATTCTTTCAAAATAGCCTTTTGCTGGGCAATTACGATTGTGCAGGAAAACAAAAAGGCAGAAGCAGTAATAATAAATCTCTTCATTACAATAATTATAGCAGTGCTGAAAAATGATTTTTATGAAGTACGTTTATTTTCTATAGAAAGCAATGCAGAAAGCGAGGGCAAACGATTGCGTGAGATTGGGGGGAAGCAGAGAGAAGAATTTTTCTTCGTCGATCAGTTGTTTGCGTGAATTGCCGCGATTGTTTAGTTTTAAGCAGCGGCAAAACGCAAGTAAGCTCCCATTCACGATCAGACCGTAAACTCATATGAAATCTTTTAAATTGAATTTTATTTTACCAGTACTTGCCATTTTTTTTATTTATGGTTGCTCATCAGGATTTGGTCCTGATTGTGACAAAGCGGAAATCAAACAAAATATTGGCGGTACTTTAATTTGCAATTCTGTTTATAATGCTGACATACATGATTGGCAATATGACATTTCATATCAGTATAAACCTCCTAACGATAGTGTTATTGACATTGGAAGTGGAACGTATTACGGACGTGAATGGAATAAAGACGAACAGTTAGTGCTGTATAATAATTGGACAATATTAAAAACAGGAGATTGTTTCGGCACCGATAAAATTATAGTCGGTAGTTTAAAAACAAACAAATGGACTGAATATAAATTTACTCCGGAAAATATCGAAAAAGATAGCTTGTGGCAATCTTTAAAAATTCATTCACTTTTAAATTATTGTTGTTCGGAAACTTTTATTGACAAAATAAATAATGGACAAATTCAACTTCATTATAGATTTAGAATCAGCGAAAATCTCGTAAATCAGTATGACCAGAAAGAAATTTATTACCAAATTGTTGATTCCACAGGAAAGCCAGTTATGACAAGAATTGAATAACGAAAATATAAACGGCTGCTTACACGGGGGTTGCTGCTATGCTGGCTGACCTGCATATCCTCATCTTTTGTAATGTTATCATCAGCCACAGTTCGGGCTTGACTTTCATTATTAAGCTTTGTACATATCTTCATCAATAGTTTTTCAATTGGGCTATAGTTGTCGGCTGACAAATATAAAATGCCAGCACAACAGCAAGCCCTATCATTATAACAATAAAAACATGCTGCGCTTATGACATTTCCTTTCGGCGAAGAAATTAGACTTGAAAACTCATTCGCATTATTAAGCCCCCTGCAAATCTCCGACCATACCAATTTACTTCACGTTGCCAAAAGCGACAAAAACTTGCTTCAATTTTCACCACTACCTATTTACACTGAAAAATTGCTAAGGCAATATATTGAAAAGGCTATTATGGAAAGACAAAGCAAAAATCGTTACGCTTTCAGCATATTTGACAAAACAAAAAATGCTTTTGCAGGTAGTACAAGTTTTCTAAACATTTCGAATGGCGACAGCAGACTTGAAATTGGTGGGACCTGGATTGGTAACGATTTTCAAAAGACCGGACTAAACAGAAACTGCAAATACTTAATGCTCAGTTTCGCATTTGACAAGCTCAATGCGGAAAGACTTGAATTTAGAACAGACGAAAGAAATTTAAAATCCAGAACGGCTATTAAAAAATCGGCGGACAATACGAAGGTCTTTTTAGAAGCCACACTTTAATGTATGACGGCTTTAGACGCAATACTGTTTGTTATAGTATTTTGAAAAACGAATGGATAGAAACCAAAAAAACAAATTTTTACAACGATAGAAAAAACGCTGAGTACTTGTGAGCGACTCAGCTAAGACTTAGGGTTTCTCCTGCTTATGTTTCCGTCCCTGTCAACATGTCCCTCTACTCACAAAGAAAAAAAATCAATGCTATACCCAACGAATTTGATCGCAGTGAAATAACCCGGCGCTATCGCAGTTACAATTCCCTTATTCCTCGTAATTGATTATATTTATCAGGTGCACTAATCTTGTTTCCATCATTATTAATTTTTAAGTTGCTTAATAATGAAATGTTTTTTTAGCTACTCAAGAGCCGACTCGCAATTTGTGCTTAAGGTTGCCAAAGACCTAAAGCAGCAGGGTTTAAATGTATGGCTCGACCAAATGGATATACCACCCGGCTCCCGCTGGGATGCAGCAGTAGAGGAAGCTTTGACCGAATCTGAATGTATGTTGGTAGTGCTTTCACGCTCCTCCGTAAAATCGGAGAATGTGCTGGATGAGGTTTCCTTCGCTATTAAAAAGAACAAAAGAGTTATCCCGCTGCTGATTGATGATTGCGAGGTTCCGTTTCGCATTGCGCGGTTTCAACAAATAGATTTTACTTCAAATTATGATGCGGGGCTTGAACTGCTCAGCCGCACTTTAAAAGGCGGAGATGGTAAAGTTACATCCCCGGCGGCGCAGGAATACAGGGCCGATGAAATTGTAATACCAAAAAGAAATTACAAGCCTCTAATCTATTTTTTATTAATAGCCCTGTTTACAATTGCTGCCTGGTATTTAATCAGTAACCACTCAAAGAAAAATAATAATCTTTCAAAAAAACCACCCATTGCGGATACCACTACTGCAGATACAACAAACAAAGATTCATCTAAAACAGACAGGGATACATCGGCTCCCAAAAAAAATGAAGGAAACAGCAACGATGGTGGAGGAACGAAGCCCGGAGGAAATGTAGGCGACAACACGAATGGATCCGCCGGCGGTGTTGTAACTAAAAATCCAATTGTAGATGATGGCAAAAATAAAATACTGTACCGGGCTTCTAGTCAATACCTCTTACTCTCAATTACCACAAATGAATCCCCTTCCATACAGGTTGATGTAAATCAAAATTCTAAAATTGATGGTAACTACGACCGGGCTTACGGACTAACACGTGATAAAAAACTTTGTGTTCAATATATCATCAGCAGCGGCGTTTCAACCTCCTGCGGGGCAGCGGCCAGCAGCGCGAGGGTGACGATAAAACAAAACACCTATAATTTCGCTATTCCTATGCGGGAAATTAAAAGAGATATAAACTCGGCAACTGTTTCTGTTCATTTTCAGCTTACCGATTTAAGAACTCTGCGACGCACATTCTATCCAACCAGGTCAGGCTTTGTTGACTTTACCAAAGTTTATAAAATTAAGGTTGTGCAATAATCTTTTGGCAACTGATCATTTTTTTAGAGTGCACTCTCTTGAGTAAGATTTTGAAAAACCGGTGCAAAAGATTTTGACTGGCTGATGTGCGTGTAAATGATTATTGAATTGAACGTTTGCAATCCGCCCCAACTTCAACCCGGATTTAATTAGTTGAAAAATATTCTTTAATCTCTTCTTTTGATTCAACCATGGCTTCTTCGGGTTCTCCCTCATCGGCAGAGCATACTTCTGCATTTTTTTCAAAATGCGCCTGTGCATCCAGTAACCGGAGATATTCATCTACGTTGCGTACAAGAGGAAAATAATTAATTGACTGGTGGCGTACGACTCCGTCTTTGTCTATAAGAAAAGTACCGCGGAGTGCAACAGGGGCGCCGTTGAAAGACCATAGTTTCTTTTCATCATCAAATGAATATTCGCCCCCCAGCACGCCATAGTTAAGTGCAATAACTTTGGATGTATCAGCAATAATTGGAAAGGTTACTCCCCGGATGCCGCCATTTTCCCTGGGAGTATTTAACCAGGCGAGATGAGTTTCCTCCGTGTCTGTAGAACAGCCAATAACTATGGCGTCTCTTTTTTCAAAGTCATCCAGTTTTTCCTGGAAAGCATGATTTTCCGCCAGGCAGACGGGACTAAAATCCTTTGGGTAAAAGAATAAGATGATATTTTTTTTGCCAAAGTATTGATCGAGGCTAAACTTTTCTACGATTTCATTCACCATTGATTACGGCAGCCGCCTTTATTTTGGGCGCTCTTTTACCTATTAAGTTCATTGCTTACAATTTTGTGATTAATGTTACTTGTCACAGAAAATTTGTAATCAATTTCCGACCAGTTATAACAGGCCTGTTGTGATTATGTTCAATCTTCTACATTATTTTTTTCCGCAACAATTTATAAGCGGGAAATTTCTTTGCATTTAACGATTTTAAAGATATTGTCTTAGTTCTTTTCAATGGTTAATTAGAATAAAAAAGCGTTATAAATTCTTTTCTACTGATGGCAATCTGGATGCCGCAGGATGCTCACTTGCTTTCAAAATTTAAGACGATTTTGAAATACCAAAAGTAGTAACATCGCCATGAGCTTTCTAATATGCCTGGTGTCAGGCGCAGGCCATGCATTCAAAAAAAGCTTATTTTCAAACACCCAACCACCTTATCAATCTAACTATTTCTATGTCGATAAAAAGAAGGGATTTTATAAGTTTTACGGCTATGGCAGCAGCTACGGGAGTCGTAACCAGTCTTGGTTCCTGCGCCGCACGACGAACAAAAAGAAACGAATGGCTCAGCCGGTGTGCCTTAACTTCAATGACTGATAACGTAGCGCCCATCTCGGTAACCGAAAGAGCTGCCAGGATTGCAAATGCACAACGCCTGCTTGCCGAACAAAAAATGCAGGCACTGGTGCTTGATTGCGGCACTTCACTGGAATATTTTACAGGTATCAGGTGGTGGCCCAGTGAAAGAACCATGGTGGCTATTATTCCTGCTAGAAGGAGAAGTAAAATATATCTGCCCCGGCTTTGAAGAAGACCGTTTGCGGGAACAGATCAGCATTGGAAAAGATGTATTCACCTGGCAGGAAGACGAAAGCCCTTACCGGCTGATTGCCACAGTTTTTAAAGACGCAGGTATCCTTTCCGGCAATGTAGCTATAGAAGAAACAGTCCGTTTCTTTATAATGGATGGCATACGAAAAGAAGCCCCGCATTTAAACTATGTAAGCGGCGACCCTGTAACCATTCCCTGCCGCATTATTAAATCCGCTGCAGAGCTTGCATTGATGCAAAAGGCAACGGATATAACTATTGCTGCGATAAAAAACTGTTCGGGCCAGTTAAAGGAAGGCATGTCGCAAGGCGAACTTTCTTCTATGATCATGAAAGCGCAAAATGAATTGGGCGGCAATGCTGAATTTGCTTTATGCCTGTTTGGTAAAGCCTCGGCTTTTCCGCATGGAACAAAACAGCCACAGCATTTGAAAAAAGGAGATATTGTTTTAATGGATTGCGGATGCACCGTGTATGGTTATAACTCTGATATTACCCGAACAATAATTTTTGGCGCAGAGCGCACCAGGCGACAGGAAGAAATATGGAACCTTGAAAAAAAGGCACAGGCTGCTGGTTTTGCTGCTGCAAAAATCGGGGCGCCTTGCGAAGCAGTTGATGCCGCTGCTCGTAAAGTGATTACCGATGCAGGTTTTGGGCCTGGCTATAAGTTGCCCGGCCTTCCACACCGCACAGGCCATGGTATCGGCTTGGATGGGCATGAATGGGGCAACATGGTAAAAGGTAACAAACAATTGATCGAGCCCGGTATGTGTTTTAGTGTTGAACCTACTATTGCAATACCCGGAGAATTTGGTGTGCGGCTCGAGGATTGTGTGTACATGACTGAAGAGGGCCCAAAATGGTTTTCTCAGCCCTCCAAATCTCTTCATGAGCCTTTTGCTTAGTTAGGTTTGAGAAACAAAAAGGGACGAACTTCTTTGGACTTTTTTGCCTGGCTTTTCTTACAGGTTTAGATGATTTAAAAATTCTCAAAAAAAACTGGTGGAATTCACAATCTGATAATGCCTATTTGATTTATTTAGTTCATTACCTATTTGTAACGTAGGTATAGTTCTTATTGCTGGGATTTGAAATTCCGGCTTTTTTAAAATTTATAATCACTTTTGCATCGGCACTTGCCCTCAGCTGGGCAACAAGCATTTTGTTGAGAACAAATAAAATGATCGGACGATATTTATGAAGTCTATCCCCGCAGGTAATGTCAGAAAGATAGCGCGGCAAGGTTATGAAACCTAATTTTAAAATCTTACAATTATGAGCTTATTCACCAATCTTTCCGGCCAATTAAATTTGTTACACAACACGCTTTATTTCTTCAAAAAACATTTCCTGGGAATAACAGGACTTGGCCTCATTGCGGCCTTTGGAAGAGTCATTCAACTTGGCGGTTTCGGACAAATAACTTCAGGAATGAATATTACATTGGAAGTGGTAGTTGAAGCTGCCCGAATCCTGCTATTCCTCTATGTACTGGGTTTGGCAAATATAAAAAACGGAGCTTCAAGAATAATAGGCATATTCAATCATCGGGGTAAAAACAAAGTGCTTTTGACTAATGCGATTCAGGTGTTAAAAAAGCAATGGTTTTCGGTTTTTCTGAATATTTTGGTATTTCTTGTTATCGCATGGGCTATAAATTATTTGATCAATCTACTGGCTTATGAAACATGCCTGTACCTTACTCTAAAAAAAGATGGAATATTGGCAGGATCTTCATCTGAATGGACAATTTTGTTGTTTTTTAAAAACCTTACAGTAATTCCGTTGACATTGATTTTTGACACTGTGTTACTTCTTTGGTTATCGAACAAGTTGTCAAATCATACAAAATTCACACTGGCTTAAAATGCGCTGCATGGTCGACTCCTATTGGGACGCAACATAATTGTAGCCTATTTTTTAAAAAGAAAGTTAAGGTGTAATTTGACATTTTTGTTATCGGCATGATAATTTCATTTTCCCAAAACCACTTTCATTTTTTTTGCTTTACCGTCTTGATCAAACATCAAATATCCTTTACCATCGCTTTTAACTTTCTTCAACAATGTGTTATCAGCGTAAATTAAATAAGAAGCACCGGGCTTAAGATTATTGAGTGTGTAACTTATATGACCGGGTGCATCATTTAAAGTCTGTTCCCAAAGCATTTCTTTGTTATTGCACTCAACAATACTAAGCGAAAGATGCTTGCTATTGCTTGCAGTAGCTTTTATGGAATAAACAGGATTGTCTTTATTAAAGTAGAAAAGTGTATTACCGGTTGAGAAAAAGCCAAAGTCTGTTTTACAGCTAAGGGTGAATTGATCATTAGAGATTGAATACAAATTGGTATCGAGTCCAATGGTTAAACGCTGCCCCCTGTAGTTATAGCGCAACCTTGAGCCAGCGAGATCTTCAGTAATATGCGGGTCAAGATAAAAGCGATTATGCAATGGATTAAAACCATAAATGGATTGGTACAAACCAACCACCGCGAGACTATTTCCTGAAAGTATATCATCTCCCTGGCCATCTTGTTTTTTGCGTGAGTAGCGTTGAAAAGCCAGGCCATCAACGCTATCCTGTTTCAAAATATTTTTTACATACTTCAGCGCCAGCGCTGGCTTATAAGCGGCATAAGCTTTAACCGCCACACTTCCCCACGATAAAAAGATGTCGCCATTTTCATAATACGGAAATGGGAATTGGTATTCTTTTCCTTCGTCTGTTTTATAAGGAAACATGCTGATGGGCCAGAAAAATAAATTCTCTTTTTGCATCTGCGTTTCCACCTGGTCGAGGATAGAATTACGGCGTGCCGTATCATCACAAATACCATAAGCAATCGCCATAAAGTTCACCGGGGTAACAAGGTTATCTCCATGCGTGGAATTATTCTTATCACGCCAGTAAATGTAGTAGCCCTTATCCTCGTCCCAGAATCCCCCATCATGAATGCTTTTATTGAAACTGGCTTTAAGCTTAGCCGCAAAGTCGGAGTAATAAGTGGCCTTCTGTTTGTTGCCCAATTGCTCTTCAATGCCGGACCATAGTTGTAATGCATGATATAGCTTTGCATTCACGAAAGCATTTTCAAAAGAGGCCCAGATAATGTCTATCCAATCACTGCTTCTTTGTTGTGTATGGTTGTCATTCATCATCTCTACAAGATGATTGCCGTTGAAGTCTCTTTTCAAAAGATATTCCAGGGCTTTTTCACAAGCGACTTGTTGCTTTCTTACCCAGGCTGTGTCGCCGGTCTGATCATATAATTCAGATACGTTGCTTACAAAATCAGGATTGGAATCCAGCAGGTAACCCCACTGTGCTTCATAAAATCCCTTGCTTGTATATTGGCCGGGCATAGCATCTTCATTGGTATAGGCCCACCGCGGCCACACGCGGCCGTTAGGCTGTATCGCGTTGTCACGGTAAAAGTCAAGGCATTGTTTATAGCCATTGAGATAGCGGCTGTCATTAATACCGAGGCCCATTTCCGCAATGTATTGTTCATGCAGGCAGATTGGGCCATAAGGAGTATGCCAACTGTTACCGCCGAAGTGGTTCGCATCAATTACGCCGATACGGGCGATCGTATTTAAAACAGAAGTAACCTGCTCGCCATTTACACCTTTAAAATCGCCGCGGCCATATTCTTTTTCATAATCAAAAAAGGAAAAATCAATGGTTTGAGATGTGTTGCCGGCCATCACTTTAAAAGGTGACCACACGTTCGTATTTTTTCTAATGAAGCGACGCCGGTTGGTTCCGGAATCATAACGAGGTATCATTTCATTCTGCGAAATACTTATACCACATGCTAACTTATCATTATTAGTGCGTGTATATTTCATTGCCACCCGCTTACCCGGCGCATCTATTGAAATATTTAAGCCGTTATTCGTTTTACTGTTCCAGAAAGAAGCTTCATTGGTATGCACGCCATAGGTGCATAGCTTTTCATTAAACAAGTAAAACCAGGCGATGCCGCCAAAACCCTGGAAAGCGCCTTCCCAGGTATTGACATTATTAAATTCAATAGCAGGGAAAGAAACAGCTTCTGCTTCGAAGGCTTTTGGGCAGTTCCTGCTGATGATAAATTTTATCGCGGTGTCGCTAACGAAGAATTTCCAGCTTTCATGCACCAGCGATTTATCATCGCCATAGGTAATGCCGATTATGTCCACAACATTACCGTTAACCCTTACCGTTGGTGAGGCAGCGAGGTGTAATGTAGAAAAGGAATTTTCTTCAGTTTGCAGCCCGGAGTATATCCCGGTATCTCCTTCAATCACTTTTTGTCCATTCACTTCCATCTCTGAAACCTGGCATTGGTGATCATAATTCACAACAAATTTTAATTTATTGTTGCTAATGGTAACCTGGTGAGATTGTTCATCATTTTTCACAGAGGGCGACTGTGCATTACAAAAAGAAGATAAAAAAATAACGGCTGCAACAGAAAAAAATGTTTTATGTATCATATTATTTTTTAAAAGATATTGTAAAAAATGACTTTTCAAAAATAAAGCATAAAGCCTGTAATTAAATCTGTTATGATTCATTTGACCCATGACACAACCTTTGTTGAGAAAAGCAGCCTTATTGCAAACGTAAGTAGAGTGTGGCGTTTACTTTTTAAAAGCTTTTATCTGCATCAAAGTAAAGTTCTTCCTGACATCTTTGAGTATTCTGAAATATCTTAGCACTATCTTTTTGTAAAAAGTTGATTTCGCAACTTATCACTACGCGATATTATGAATGTAACAGTTTTACTTTTCGAGGACTTTGAAACTTTAGACGTTTTTGGACCAGTTGAAATCTTAGGCCGGCTGAAAGATCTTTATACAATCATGTTTTACTCACTTTCCGGTGGGCTTATAAAAAATAGCCACGGGGTTTCTATATCGACCGAAAAGCTGGAAAAAGTAAATAAGGAAGCAGGCATATTTTTAATACCTGGAGGGCACGGGACAAGAAAAGAAATTGATAACATTTTGCTTCTTGATAAGATTCGAAAAGTAGCCGGCCTGAGCAAATTTGTTCTTACCGTTTGTACAGGAAGTGCCTTGCTTGCCAAAACAGGTTTATTAGATGGAAGAAAGGCTACCTCCAACAAAAGAGCATTCAACTGGGTAATAGCGCAAGGTGAAAAAGTGAACTGGATAAAAAAATCCCGGTGGACAGTTGATGATAAATACTATACATCGTCAGGAGTAAGCGCCGGCATGGATATGACTTTGGGGCTTTTAAGCGATTTACACGGAATAGAATTTGCAAGGCAAGTTGCTTTTCAAATTGAATACAACTGGATAGAGGATAAAGACAATGATAATTTCTCCGATCAATAAAAACTAATGAGGCTGCTGCATCATCCCCCCGTCAATAGCAACTTCTTTGCTGAGTAGTCTTGAAAAACAATTGAGACTCATCGGCAAAGGTCGAAATCTCACTGTGTAATTTTCCTTATTCACCATTGTGCTTGTTTATCTCTCACATATCTCCTTCAACTTCTTAAGTGCATTGGGCCAGCCATCATCGAACATTTTCTCCCAGGCTGGGTTGGCAGTCATTTCCACCACAAGTTTAGTTACACCATTTTCTTCGATGAAGCGATAGCTTTCGGTAGTACCAATCCATCCCTTTGCTTCCTCACTAGTCGAATCTTCAATACTACCTGCACCCAATATGGCGATGTGCTCTGCGAAAAGGAACTGATAAAATTTTAATTCGGTTATCAAAGCCAATGTGCCGCTGCCGTTTTCTGAAATAAACTTTATTTTTTCCCCTTTTGTCCAATCGCCTTTGTAAAATGAACCCGGCCAGGAAGCGGCTGTCCATTCCTGGTAGGTGGCGGGGTGTAACATAGTATCCCATACTTTTTTTACCGGTGCATCAATGCTGATTTTATATTCAAGCTTTTTCATCTTTGAAATTTTTATCAATGTAAAATGGTCATCAGACTGTGGCTGGCATATTACTAAATTGATGTGCTGCGTGATTGTGGGATGTTTTGTTGCCAGAATTTATTTTATGGAAAGCATTGTAGGAAAGTGCGAGCAACACGAGAAATATTAGCGGAAAGAAGGCCATAAAGCTAACGCCATCGGTGGAAGCATTAGAAACGGAGGCTGCAATAAAGTCAAATGCAAAACCGGCATAAGCCCACTCCTTAATACGCTTCGGCACCTGAGGTATAACTAGTGCTAATGCACCAAGAACTTTAAATACTACGAGCATATTTCCAAAGTATGCGGGATAGCCTAAATGCCTTATGCCTTCTTTGGCCAACTCCGTTTGAAATGTAAATGCAGGCATTACTCCTTCAAATAAGAAAATAATAATGGTAGTAACCCAGAAGATAATTTTTGTCTTTTTCATTTTTTTAAATTTTTACGTGAATGATTTTTTTTGATGTAATTATTAACACCACAAAACTATAACAGGCAATCATGTTGAGTGAGGTGCAAACAAGACAATAAAAGGGAGTTTTGCGACTTTTTAAAAGGAGGTTCAAACAATTCTTTCTACATGGTTTCATGTACACATTAAAACCTGCGATCGGCTGATTTACCAAATGTAAGTTCCTACTCCACTGCCGGGTAATGAAGTTGTCAACTGCTTACCGCCAAAGGCGATATTAAAAGTAATAGTTGAAGTGCCGTCATTCTCAACTATCAAAACTTTTTTTCCACCAGGCGTTTTAAATGCAACATTATATAAGTCGCTTATAATATTACTTCCTATACGTACCGAACCGGGCGGGACAAACTTTGAAGCATGGGCAATAATATAATAACTCTCATTGCGCTTAATTGAATCACCAATCGTTAGTGCTCCTTTGCATTCCGTGCAACCACCGGGTGTATGTGGATTATAACCAGGGTCGCTGGCAAGATTCCATTCCAATGCAATACGGCTCCAGTTGCGCATGGAACCTATAATTACATTTTTTACATGCCATTTTAAATCGCCCTCAAATGAATCTTTCGCACCTGTCCATTGTTCCGTGAAATACACCGCCTTGTTCGGGTATGCATTATGAACCTGCGACAAAGCGCTTATGTCACCGGCGTACAAATGAAAAGCGGAGCCATTCACAAAACTTCTTGCTTTGTCATCACTTAAAATTGTAAGAGGATAATCGGGATGGTCACAATTATGATCATACGCTATAATCTTTGTGGCAACACCAGCATTCCTGAAAGCTGGACCAAGGTCGTTTTTAATAAAGTCTCTTTCCTGTTCGGCAATCATAAGCATACTCGGATTATTACCCGGATGCAGCGGTTCATTTTGCGGAGTGATAGCATCAATGGTTATTCCCTCCGCTTTCATTTGCTGAATATATTTTACAAAATACCTGGCATACACATCGTAATATTGTGGCAACAAACTTCCGCCTTTTGAATTACCATTATCTTTCATCCATACGGGCGGGCTCCATGGTGAACCTAAAATCTTAATAGCGGGATTGATGTCGAGAATTTCTTTTAAGAGTGGAATTAGATCGGTTCTGTCGGGGTCGAGCGAGAAGTGATCAAGGTTCACATCTGTTTCTCCTTTGGCCAGGTCATCATAACTAAACACCGAAGCATCAAGATCAGAAGCACCAATGCTTATCCGGAGATAGCTTACGTTAATTGAATTGGCATTATTTCCAAAAAGCTCCTTCAGTAAATCTGACTTAACAGCCTGGGGTAAACGATTAATGACATAAGCGCTCCCTCCCGTTAATGAATATCCAAAGCCATCAATAGTTTGAAAGGTTGAGGCTGTATCAACATCTATCGTAGGATTATTATTTTGAGTTGAGCCAAAAGAAAGATTGGCCGGTTGCTTTTGTAATAAAACTGATTGGTCCCCTTTGGTTAACCAAAATGCTACCTTGTTATTTGAATCGTCAGCAGACCGGGTATTGGCGGAACTACTGTTACCCGATATTTTTTTCGAACATGATAAAGACAAAGCCATTATTACCACGATTGCGATACTTGCAATGGTTTTAGTTTTTATCATTTTATTTATTTAAGCAGTAAGCTATTAAAGCAACTTAAAATCCGCTTCTTTTACATCGCGGCTGTTTCCACCTATGAACACCTTAAAATCTCCCGGCTCGGAAACATATTTCAAATCGTAATTATAAAATTTAAGATCGTCGTTTGTGATCTTAAAAGTTACCGTTTTGGATTCGCCCGCTTTCAATTCAATTTTTTGAAATCCTTTCAGCTCTTTCACAGGTCTCGTTGTGCTGCCAACCAGATCGCGCAGGTAAAGTTGCACGACTTCCTTTCCATCTGTTTTACCTGTATTTGAAACTGTAACAGAAGCAGTGATATTCCCAGCGGCACTCATCGCATTGGCGCTTAATGTGACATCGCTATAGGTAAATGTTGTATAGCTCAATCCATAACCAAATGGATAAACAGGATCGTTGGAAACATCTAAGTAATTGGACTGGAATTTTTGAAACCATTTGCCTTGCAATGGCCGGCCCGTATTTTTATGGTTGTAGTACAGTGGAACCTGCCCAACATTCTGCGGAAAAGTGGTACTCAGTTTGCCGGAGGGATTTACATCACCGAACAATACATCGGCAATAGCATTGCCAGCTTCTGAACCACCAAACCAAACATTTAAAATTGCAGGGACATTATCGTTTTCCCATTTCAGCGCCAAGGGCCTGCCGGTAAATAATACAAGTACCAAAGGCTTGCCGGTTTTAACAAGGGCTTTCAACAGATCTTCCTGCGATTGCGGTATTTCAATATTAGTCCGGCTGCTGCTTTCACCAGTCATTTCTGCGGACTCTCCCAGCGCAGCAACAATTACATCGCTTTGATTGGCAACAGCAACGGCTTCATCTATAATTTGCTGTGCAGGACGCGAATCTCTTTTAAAAGATTTACCAAACATACCGGCTCTTATTTCGAACAGGCTGTCCTGTGAGAGATTGGCCCCCAATGCATACACAACTTTAGCGTTGCTACCTACAGCGTTTTGCAATCCTGCAAGCACAGAAATTGATTTCGAAAAATCGGCTGCAACACTCCAGGTACCGGGCATGTTTTCTTTCGCATCGGCCAGCGGCCCTATCAATGCAATGGTTCCTGCTTTCTTAACCGGCAGCGTATTATTATCGTTCTTCAATAAAACAAAACTTTGGGCGGCGGTTTCTCTTTCAATCTTCCTGTTTGCCGCGGTAAATATTTCTGTTTTTGAACGATTGTCATCACAGTACTTATATGGGTCATCAAACAAACCCAATTTATATTTTGCTTCCAGTACTCTTCTGCATGCCATATCGATTTGCTGCTGTGTAATTTTTTTCTCCTGCAGGGATTTTTTTAAAGTTGTCAAAAACCCTTCTCCCACCATATCCATATCAATACCTGCATTTAAAGCTCTTGCTGAAACTGTTTGCAGATCACCAATGCCATGTGCGATCATTTCGTTAATGCCGGTGTAATCCGTAACAACAAAACCATTAAAGCCCCATTGTTTGCGAAGCACATCAGTCATTAACCATTTATTGGCCGTGGCGGGCACACCATCCACTTCATTAAAGGACGCCATTACACTACCTACACCCGCATCCACTGCGGCTTTATAAGGGGGAAAATAATCATTGTACATTGTTTGGTGGCTCATATCCGTCGTATTATAATCCCTGCCGGCTTCGGCAGCGCCGTATAAGGCATAATGTTTTACGCATGCCATTACGGTATTATTTTTTGTAAGATCAGTTCCCTGGTAACCTTTCACCATTGCTTTTGCAATTTGTGAGCCCAGGTAAGCATCTTCACCTGATCCTTCTGCAATGCGCCCCCATCGTGGATCACGGGCAATATCAACCATAGGTGAAAATGTCCAGCAAATGCCGTCCGCACTGGCTTCCTGCGCAGCTACCCTTGCCGAATTTTCAATGAGATTCATATCCCAACTGCAGGACAGACCTAACGGTATCGGGAACACGGTTTGATAACCGTGAATAACATCCATGCCAAATATGAGTGGAATTTTCAGTCGGCTCTCTTCTACCGCAACTTTCTGTACAGCGCGGATTTTATCAACCCCTTTGATATTAAACAAGACCTCCCACTTTTCCTTCCTTAATTTTTTTTCCGATATCAGAATTAGCAGCCTGGCCCGTAACGATATCCCCCGAGCCAGGTAAATTCAACTGCCCGATTTTTTCTTCAAGCGTCATTTTTTTCATCAGCGCATCAATGAAGGTTTTCATTTTTGCATTTGCAGATTGCGAAAATGCGGGCAAAGAGCAGGATACAAATAATACAAGCAGCAATCGTTTCAACAGGTTCATATTGATTTATTTTTTTAATAAGTAAGGTAAAAATATTCTTTTCCAAATAGCGTATCCTTTTGCATTCATGTGAAGGTTATCTTCTAAAAAAATATCTTTCATGGGCTTACCATCAGCATTGAGCATGGCAGGATAAACATCTATAAATGCTGCATTCTTTTTGTTTTTTAAGAATTCCTTTATCATGGTATTTGCCGCTTCCATTTTTTTCATTAAATGAATACGGCTCGGGCTCGGCTTTAGTGAAACAAAATCTACCGGCACCCCGGGCATGTGGTTGCGTATCAAATCAAATAATTGCGTAAACCTTGCGAATACCATATTCGCCGTTACCGTATCAGAAGCAGCTAAGTCATTCTCTCCGCAATAAATTACAATCTGCTTTGGGTTGTACGGGAAAATAATATCATCCGCGTAACGAATCACATCAGGCAAAGAAGATCCTCCAAAACCCCGGTTTAGTATTGTATAGCCGGGAAAATAATCCTGTACATCTTTCCATTTTGTGAAGGATGAACTTCCGATAAATAATATAGCATGAGCAGGCGGGGAATGAAGGCTATCCTGCTTTTTGAAAGATTGAATATCCCAATAAAATGGTGCGTGTTCCTGCGCATACAGTCCTGGCCGTAAGAATAGAAAGCATACACAAAGGATTAAAATTTTAAAAACATTTTTCATGATTGATTTTTTAGGCCTCACGCCCACCCAATCTCCTTCGGAGAGTAGACTATACGTGACGAGCATGATTTAGTATAACAAATTATTCAACTTTTACAACTTTTGTTTTTTCGGACACACCATTCTCATTGAATGCTTCTAAAGACATATAATATACCTGGTCGGTTGCAAGGCTTTTTAAATCCAAAGAATTTTTATCATACACCATCCAGGAGTTATATAATTTATCCGGGGCAATTCCCCAAAGCACATTATAGCCCTGAGCATTTAATTGTTTATCCCAGGTTATCATTGCATCACGCCTGTCAACCTTTCGCTGCGCTGAAAAATTCTTAACAGCTTGTGGTGGCTTGCCCTGGCCCTTTCCAAAAATTCTCAATCCGGATATAGCCAGGTAAGGCGTAGGAACTTTTATATTGTTGTAACGGATGTAGCGAACTGTTTGCGGAATGGCTAACTCAACATAATCATTCGGTACATCCCGGAAATTATTTTTTCTATCAACAAGGGTTATCCAGCTTTTTCCATCCATGGAGCCTTCTATAAAATACCTGTGATAAAGGCCCGGGATTTTACCATATAAACCTGATTTATAATCGTGGTAATTTACCTGTATGGCAAATACTTTCCCCGGAGATTCAAGATCAATTTGTATCCACTGTTTGTCATCATTATTTTGAGCAATCCAAAACGTTTTCACATTTTCATCATCAATATTTTTAGCATCAAAATTTTCCAACACTGATGAAGCCTTCACCGGCTTGTTGTAAGATAACAACATCCATCCCTTAAATTCACCGGCAATTCCGGGCACTGCGGGAGCAGCATGCGGATAATCACCAAATCTCGTATCAGCATGCATTAAGCCATCATCATCAAACCAGGTCGGGTACATACAAATACGTCTTTCCCAATTTACATTTACTGAAACAGCCATTGACGCGAAATGCCAATATTGATCATAAGGTCCAACGACCGTGCTGCCGTGCCCTGCGCCATTCATGAACCCTCCGGGTTTATAGGAAAAAGGATTGTTGGGCATATAAGTAAAGGGGCCAAGGGCAGAATCACTTATGTAAACACCATCCCCATACACATTGAACTCAGTACCGGGTGCGGCATACTGCAGGTAATATTTATTATTATGTTTTGTCATCCACGGCCCTTCCATATAACCGCCTAATACTGTGTCGGAATGATTTTCACCGAAGCGCTCCCATCCATGTTTCTTACCATCGAGATTGAACAATTCCCATGTTTTTTCTGAGGGGCGGAAGCGTTTTTCCATATCAAGTTTCTTTGCCCTGATAGGATATACATTACTGGAACCCCAATACATGTATGCATTGTTGTTATCATCAATAAAAAGATCGGGATCCTGCAGGTTATTTATTATTGAAGGCACCGCTTTCCAGTCGCCCTTCTTTGGATCATCCGTATACAGGATGCTCATAGAGCCGGAAGGATCGCCCGTTACGTACAAAACCGAATCTTTATAGTTGTGAGCCGCAGGCGCATTTGATCCCTGGAAATACCATTTTTCGGGATAAATAAAATCCCAGTTGTTAAGGTCAGTGGAATGCCAGTAACCCAGTGATCTCGTTACAAACATGTAGTATTCATTTCTGAATTTTACCACCGCAGGGTCGGCGCCGGAGCGATAAGAAATATCATTATTTGAATTATAGATCATGTAAGTGTAATCCAGGTTCAGGGGATTGCAATAGGTATTCAATTTCAACGACTGTGCATGAAGGCTGCCATTTATTATTGTGAAAAAAAATGAAGTTGAAATTAAAAATTTATAACATTTCTTCATTAAGGATAACTATTTTATTCCAATCGTAATTTTTTACCTGAAGCCCTTAAATCCAAAAGCAGTCAATAACGTTATGGAAATGATTTCATAAAACAAACCTGCCGTTGAATTTGCAACTATTGAAAGTTAACTATTGTTTTTTAAACACAATATTATCTATACTCCATTTGCCCGGGCCGGTAAAGAAAAATAGCAATGCCAGCATCACGAATAAAAAAGGATACTGATCTTCATACCATATTTTGCCATTGCCGACAAAAAAGGAGATATAAAGAAATGTGCAGGCAATTGTCATACAAGTTATTCTTGTGAACAGGCCTAAAGTAAGTAGAATCCCCGTGACGAATTCTGTACCCTTACCGCAATAAACCATCAAAGATGCATAGGCACTATTTTTAAACAGGTCCCATTCAGCATACTCCTGCATTTGCTTTTCATCAAAAACTTCCCATCCATGATATATTAAGAACATACCTGTAATGATGCGGGCAAAGCCTACGGCTGCATTCTGCCATAACGGTGCAGGTGAAAGTATTTTATTCATGCTAAAGTGAAATCATTTTAAAGCTTCATCTTTTTCCTTTTCTAAAAAATTTGCCCCCGCTCCAATACCCTCTGTCTCCCACTCCATTAACGCCTCGTCAGGAACAGCATTCAAAGGTACGGTGCTTGATTTTGATGGTTCATTGTATGGAATATTGGCACTCCTGTTGTAAACTGAGATCAATGACCAGCGGGCAGCATCAGAAAGATTTGCTTCGGAACGATGCAGTAAATTACTGTGAAAAAACAAGGCATCGCCGGCATTTATTTCAACATACACAAGCGGCATTGTTTTTAATGCGAGGTAGACATAATGTTCTGATGCGCCGACTTGTTCACCTGCAAAACCGTGTTCGATGCGACCCATTTTATGAGAACCTTTTATAACCTGCAAGCATCCGTTTTCTTTATTTGCATTTGTAATCGCGACCATCACAGACATCATTTGACCGGGCAACAGAAATTCATTTTTATACCAATAGCCATAATCCTGGTGCCATTCCCAGGCGCCTCCTACCTTCGGCTCTTTTTGCATAAGCTTGCTGTGAAAATGGCAAACGGCGCTATCTCCTTCCATTAATTCATCTACGGAATTAACCATTCGCTCGCTTTTAGTAAGGAGCCCGTAGGCATCGTTACCTGGCGTGTACCACAAAGTAAGTTTTGTTTTTTTTCCTGATTGATCATTGAGATCAAACGCATGTTTCTGAAGCGTGTCGTCACCCGTGGCAATCGCATATAATTTGCTTACTTCTCCCTCCGTCAAAAAATTCTTAATAATTACATACCCATCCTTTTCATACAAATCTTTTTGTTGTTCTGAAAATTTAAATTGTGACATGATGATAAATTTTTATGAAGAATATTTTACGGGGCGATTAAAAGCATTCGTTATGGTTAATTCTTTAATTTCTTTTCAAACATCCATTCGAAAAGCCCGGGCTCCTTGAAGGCATCATCCCAGCTAGCGTGCCCGTCTTCCGGATATATCGTAAGCTTTACGTCCGCACCAGCTTTTTTTAAAGCTTCCGCCATATTTTCAGCTTGCGTTACATATATCGTAGAATCTTTTTGGCCATGAAACAACCACCAGGCTGTTTTCTTCCATTCGTTCACCTTACCTGTATCCCCCGTCCCACAAATTACGAAGGCTGCCGCAAATGTATCGGGCATTCTGTCCACGAGTTCGTAGGTGCCCATGCCGCCCATGGAAAGACCACCCACATAAAGTCTTTGTTTATCTACTGCATAATTTGTTTCCAATTCGGGAATCAGTTCCATCAACAGTTGCAAACTTCTTTTTGGAGGAGCTTCTTTGGGAAATGTATACGTCCATTTTCTTGCGGTGTCCCGTCGCATGATCACTGTGTTCCAGGAACTCCTTGCCTCACATTGAGGAAACACAACGATTGCCGGATAATTTAGCATGATACTATCCTTTATAAATAGCGCTCCTCCATTATTTAGCTGAGATCCATTATTGTTCCCCCGCCCGCCAGATCCATGAAGAAAAATGACGAGAGGATATTTTTTAGCGGGATTGTATCGCACAGGAAGCAGCAACCGATAAGGAAGCGTATCCGTATCCTGAATAAACCAATATTTTCCAAACGATCCGTGATGTTGAGCCATTGCGAAAGTGGGCAATAATAGAAGAACACAAAAAAATAATTTTGCAGTAAAGGCTTTTAAATTTAATAAAACCCCGGCAGTGCCTGCGGCTACCGGACGCTTTAAAAATTGCTGATGGTTAATGCCTGCTCTTGTTTCGTTATTGTTTTCCACGATTCATTTTTTATGTGATACAATTTTTTTTTAGTTATTAGTTTTTAAACAACGTTTTGGTTTTACCCAACTGCTGAATTTTCATCAGGATATTTACCCATTCGTCTATACTCTCGTCATAATCCAGTTGCAATCTTTTTGCAACGATTGTTCTCATATCTTCCTTAAAAATTTCAGGACCATAGATGGCGCCAATAAATGCACCAAGCAATTGCGGATAGGTATCATGATCATTTCCCCACTCTATACTTAATTCCAATGCAGCAAGCGGATCATACTTACAAATTTTGAGCACGGAAAAAATTACTACGAACGGGACCTGTGCTTCCCACTTGGTTGTGTACATAAATTCTTTATCCAGCCGATGAAATAATTTTACCGGCGAGCCATTCGCGTCTTTTACAAAAAGATCTGATAAATAAAACCATTTTTTTACCGATCTGTCGCACCAGGGAACTTTGTCATAGGCATAGGGATCGGTATTTCTAATTGCATCCATTACAGACGTCCACATTTGTTCGTTCGTCATTTTCGCAGGATCAAGAATGAGGCCAACGGATAAACCAGCGACCAATGCCGCATTCATATCTTTTGCGAAACCATTATCAAAATAAGCCAATTTGTATGCGGCCAAATATGCTTTCTCCGGCTCGCCGGGATAGATAGCAGCCAATGGCGGCAAAGTCATTTGACCCCAACAGGTAGGCAGTGCATTCCACATTCTTTCCGGCGGATAAGCTTTGCCGATTTCACGGCTGCCCATTATCCAATTGATGGTCTTATCCATTTCAATCATCCAGTCTCTGCAAAGCGAATCATAACCAGGAGTTGATTTTATCGTCGGTGTATTTCTCCAATCCAAATAAGCCTGCGCCATATTTTTTTCTGTAAGCGGCCATTTGTTTTTTTGCAACGCTTTGCGAAGCATCGATATCAGCACCATTTTATTCCGGCTGTCGTCCGTAACGGAGCCGGGTGCTGCATTAGCTTTCCATGTACCATAAGATTGAGCCACCGGCAAGAGGTATTTATATTCCCTGAAATAAATTCTATCGGCTGCAGCTTTTAATGCAGCAGCATTAATTATATCGCTGGTATCAGTCCATAACTTTGGCGGATTGGGTGTGGCTTGAATATCGGGGTGACTCTGAAATTCTATCGGGCCGCCCAAGGCATCTCCCAATAAAGTTCCGGTGAGTAATCCTTTTATTTTATTGCGCATGAAAGAGGTATCATTTTGGGCTTTCGCAGAAAAAGAACTTGCCACGGCTATAACAATGCATAAACTTATACATGTAACAAATTGCCGGATTAAAAAAGTTTTCATATTTATTCTTTTGCCCATGATGTTGTAAATCCCAGTTTCTGCAATCCCTTTTGAATCTCCGGAATGTTCATGAATAATTTCCATATCAACCCCGTTCTATAATTTTCAATCATCACAACTATAGGACCCTGGTCAATAGCCAGGTGTGTTTTTGCATACCAATTACGAGATTCACTAAAGCCATCTGCAAAACCATAAGGCCCCCAAATTTTATCTCCCAAATCATAATAAAAATGTTTCAAGGCCTCCATACTATATTCAGGTGTATAAGGAAGAGAGGATAATGCCGCCGTTGGTTGTATCACGCCCAAATCTACTTCGGGGCAATGTGCCACATAACCCTTATAACTATCGCCTGCGGTAAGCCCCCAGCAGTTTTCTCCATAGCCTTTAAACTTTTTTGGATTCTCAATACAATAGGCCCTGTTTATCAGCGTGTGATTTTTTGTTTGCTCTGCATAATTAATTCCATGATCATCTTTTAAACCATTCGGGTCAATTCCCATAAAGGTATATTGCTCAAAGAACAATGGACCACCTTTATCAAAATTTCCCAATGGGAGGTTAATGCCGTAATAGGATTTTCCATTTTTCCAACTGGCACTTTTCACCCATGAATTTTCGTACAACTCTTTTGAAATAGGATGCCATGGAGATGATGCAGCAATAATATAAGTGATCAAAGCTTCGTCATATCCATACACCGGAAAGTTCATATCGAAATCATTATCGGGGCTCCAGTGCCAGTATAAAAATTTATCATCGCCCTTGCTGTGCCAGTTCCAGTCGGCAACATCCCACATCTGTTGTATGCGGTTTCTAAAATATTTTTCGAAAGGGGTATCCCGATTAAAATATTCTTTGGCACATAAAAGGCCCATAAATAAATAGGATGTTTCGACGATATCAGCGCCATCATCCAATCTTCCGAAAGGAATGGTTTTGCCGGTAGCTCCATTCATAAAATGCGGATAGATGCCATGATAACAATCGGCCTTAATTAAAAAATCAACAATCTTCACCAAACGTTTCAAAGCAGTATCTCGGCCAATCCAGCCACGGTTAACTGCAACAATTGTTGAAAGAATACCAAATCCCGTTCCACCAATAGCACACGCTTCAGGGCCAAATGTTCCCTTGCTAAAGTTAGGTTCATCATTGGCTTCGTTAATGTAATCCCAATAGTAATTTGCCCTTACCGTGTTATCTCTTTCTCTTGCGAGGCCACTCACAGGATGCGCATAATGCCAGAAAAACCGGAATGTCTGCCGCTGCACCACATCGAGCAATGCTGAATCAGAAAGGTTTTTAATAATGCCAACCGGCGCGATAGAATCCGGAAATGTTTTTGATGATTTGCTTTTTTGCGCCGATAGTGTATTACTCAAAAAAAGAACGGCAGAAGTAACAAGAATTTTAAAATACATTTCGATCTTTTTGAGTTAATTTATTTTTTCTGTCTCGGCTTTCAACTTTTCCAATCCATTCTTTATATCATCATTACTCATAAACAATTTCCATAAAAGTCCGGTTCGATAGTTCTCAATCATTGCAGCCATCGGCGCCTGGTTTAATCCCATGTAAATTTGAGAACACCAATTTTGTGAAAGATTAAATGCATCCCGGAAACCATATTCTCCCCAAAGAAATTTGCCGTAATTGTTATAATAATTTTTTAATGCCTTCATGGATTCTTCGGGCGTGTAAGGAAAGGAACTAACGGCACCTGTAGGCGCAATTCGGCCATCGTCTCTTGAAGGCACGGGCTCATTGGCGCCGTAATGATATGGGCCATCACTTGCAGTAAGGCCCCAGCAACTATCGCCGTAGCCACTATAATTGTTAGGATTCTCCAGGCAATACCGATAGTTGATCAACGCAATGTTCTTATTGTTTTTAAAATAGTTTGTGTATTTATCGTTGATTAAATGCGGATCATAACCGAGATAGGAATAATGCGTAAAAAAAAGTGGTCCTCCATTGGATACTCCTACATCCAGTTTTATTCCGAAATAAGTATGGCCATTTGTGTACATGGATCCATCAGTTGTGCCTCCCCAATTAATACGGTATTGCTGGCCGGTGCTATCCTGGTTAGCCCAGCCGCTATAATAAAGACTTGCAGGAACAGCATGTGTCGGAGAGGCAATCGCAAGCAAATAAGTAACCATTGTTTCATTCCATCCTGTTAGCCGGTGATTGATGATCCACGCTTTATCAGGCGACCAGTGCCAGTATAAATATTTGCTGTCGGGATAACGCCTGTACCAATCCCATTCAACGCCCTGCCAGATCGCTGTGATCTTATCGCGGATCATTTTTTCATCAGCATCATCTTTATTAAAATAAGCTCTCGCAGTTAATAATCCCTGCAATAAGAAAGAAGTTTCAACGAGGTCGCCACCATCATCCCGTTGGCCGAAGAAAGGTTCAACTTTAGCGGTAGGGCCATCAATAAAATGCGAAAAGGCTCCGTGGAATTTTTCCGCTCTTTCCAGGAAGTTTACAATTTTAATAAAGCGATTTACCGATTGTTCTCTTGTAATAAATTTTCTTTCCGTACCAACGATCAATGCCATCATTCCAAAACCCGAAGCACCTGCAGCGATCATATTTTGTCTTCCGGGAATATCTTCTTTTGCCAGGCCGCTGGCGCGTTCTGCATCGTCCCAATAATACCTGAAACATGCCTGCTGTATCATAGAAAGAAATTCATCATCTGTCAGTGATTTTGTTTTTGCAGAAACCATATTTGATAAATCACTTTCCTTGTATTGATAATTGAGAAAGGAAATTTTATAGCTATAATTTTTCCCGGTCACTCCGGTAAAATCAGCGTAGCGGTTAATTTGCGGAGATTGTATGCCTACTGCCTTGAAATCTTTTCCATTTTCTGAACGGTAGATTTTTACATATTTTATCGCGTTATCTGCAATGGGCGTCCATGAAATATCTACATGCTTTGCATAACCTTTGGAAGAAATAATTACCGGTTTTGAAATAATGTTGGTATCTCTGTTTACTGGTAAAAATTCTATATCATCTATATACATCGTATGCTTTTTCCCTTCCTGGCCATTTTGTGAAAATTGAAATCCTATCACATCATCCGGAATTTTATGTGCGCCATTAATAAATGTTGCAGAAGGAACTCTAATAACAGACCATGCGTTCACGAGATCTGTCGCGAAAGTTATTTTTTTCGAAAAAGAACTGTCCTTAAATACCAGGCAAAACGATGGAAATTCATCCTGCACTGCATTTGCAGTTGGATAAATGCTGAAAGAAATAAACTCAACCGGTTTAAAATGATCCTGGCCTCTTATATTTTCCCGGTAAACATTGGCTTTCCAGTTTCCTCCCTTTCCATTTACATATTCCAGTTTTAATGCATTGCCGGGTGTATGAAAGATTTTATCACTTACAGGTAATCTTTGATTTTTATTTTTTATTGAAGATGGAGATACATCAGATGTTTTACTAAAAAAATAATCTCCCTCCATCATACTGTTTTTGAAAATAGTGTAATCATATAAATGCTCCTGCGCATAAGCGGAATAAGAAAATAAAAGTAGGATTAGGAACAATCGTTTCATTAGTACATTATTTAATCTCACCCCCAACCCCTCTCTCCAATGGAGAGGGGCCGGTAATTAGAAAAGCAGAACTGAGTAGTTTCAAATATTTTGAAACAGAAATTTTTATATTATAAATAAGGACTTTCAAAACCTAATTTTTTCAAACCTGTCTTTACTTCGGGGCAACTCATAAAAAGTTTCCACAATAGCCCTGTTCTATAATTTTCCATCATCACAACAATCGGGCCCTGGTCAATAGCAAGGTAGCGTTTAGGATACCAATCAGCCGTTTCGCTAAAGGCATCATAAAAACCATAAGGCCCCCATATCTTATCTTTCATGTCGCTGTACCAATGTTTCATTGCAGCCATTGATTGATCCGGCGTGTAAGGAAATGATGATAGTGCGGCAGTAGGAGAAATTACTCCCAAATCATTTTTTTCTCCCGGGGCATGGCCGGCGTAACCATTAATAGAATAACTGGCGGTAAGGCCCCAATCATCCGGGCCGTAACCTTTAAATTTTTTTGGATTTTCTACACACCATTTATAATTGATCAGGGCGAGGTTCGTATTTTCTTTCCAGTAATCAGCGTATTCATCTTTTAATCCATGCGGGTCAAGACCGAGATAAGAATAGTGCGCCCAGAACAAAGGGCCGCCGTAAGGATTATTTCCCTGGTAACGCATCTGCAACGTGTCGCCATATTCTACATGAATGGATTTTATTTTTCCATTCTCTCCCCAGCCTTCATGATAGGTTGCGGCAGGAATGGAATGTGTAGGCGATGATGCTCCCAATATATAAGTGATCAATGTTTCATTATATCCATGAATCGGGAAATTCATTTTCCATCCGTTATCCGGGCTCCAGTGCCAATACAAAACATTTTGGCCATGCTGGTACCAATCGAATTCAACTTCTTTCCATAATTTATCTATTCTTTGAGCAACCGATTTTTCAGCTTCATTGCCATCTTTAAAATATTGGCGGGCACAGAGCAAGCCCTGCAGCAAGTAGGAAGTTTCTACCAGATCGCCGCCATCATCATTTTTACTGAAGGGCCTTACTTTCCCTGTTTCACCATACCACCAATGCGGCCACGCTCCATGAAAGCGGTCGGCAGTTTCTAAAAAGTGAAGCGCTTTCTCCAATCGCTGCCTTCCTTCATTGTGGGTTATAAAACCTCTTTCAATCCCTGCTAAAATTGCCATGATCCCAAAGCCACTACCACCACTGGTTACTGTGCTTTTATCATTTTCAGGATATACATTATCTGCATGAAAACGTTCTCTTGCGAGCCCGCTTGTTGGCTCCGCTCCATCCCAGAAATATTCAAAAGTTTGCTTTTGAACGAGGTCAAATAAAATAGAATCTGAAATATTTTTATTTGAAACACTTGCGCTATCAACAGTTATATTTTCCGATGTTTTACCGTCCTGTTGTGAAGAAGACCGGCAGGCGATAAATAATATGGAAGACAGGAAAAAATATTTTAGCATAAGAAGCAATCTTTTTTATAAAAATACAATAGTATCCTCGGATGGGCACTGATCAAATTTACCTGCAAAAGATTGTGGATTATGAAGGACTTATTCCACTCAATATTTTTGCCACGCAAGAGCTAACCAAGTCGGTAAAAAAGAAAGAGGCGATTATAGATTTCCTTGTATCGCAGCAACCACAATTGAAAATAGCTAAGAATAAACAATTGAAAATCGATTTTGCGGGATTGGGACGTTTAATGAAATAGTATTTAAATTGACAACGCTTCCTAAAAAACTTAACTTTGCCTTATGTTTTATAGAAGAAAAATAATTTTGTCATTACTGCAACTGTTTGACGGGCAATTGGATAAAATCAGGCTACAAAAACTCCTTTTCCTTTTTACAAACAAGCAAACTAAAGCTGAATACGAGTTTATTCCATATAAATTCGGGTGTTATTCCTATTCCGCCAACGCGGATATGACGGCAATGGTAAGAATAGGAATGCTGAAAGAGGATGAAAAAAGTTTTGCAAAGAATGACGAAACCGACTACTTGAAACAAATAAAGCCAACTGATTATAAACTGTTGATGGAAGTAAAAGCTAATTACGGCAAAATGTCTGCATCGGCATTAATGAAACATACATATTTAAACTTTCCCTTTTATGCCACACGAAGCGAAGTAGTGGAAACTATTTTAAGCAAAGAGGAATTGAAAGAAGTAATCAATTCCAAATCAACTGAGACTAAAACAGTATTATTTACGATTGGTTATGAAGGAATATCCCTGGAGAATTATTTATTCGGCTACTTAAAAATGACTTAAAGATTTTAGTAGATGTTCGTAACAACGCTTTAAGTATGAAATATGGTTTTAGTAAAAGCCAGTTAAAAAAGTATTGCGAAAGTTTGGGGATTAAGTATGTACATTTTCCACAAGTCGGAATACAATCAGAACAACGCCGGGAATTGAATACACAAACTGATTATGATAAATTGTTTACGATTTACCGTAACGACAACTTATCAAAAACAACCAGGACGCAAATTGATATTTTAAATTTATTACAAGAACACAAACGCATAGCGTTAACATGTTTTGAAGCCAATATTTGTCAATGCCATCGCAAACATTTAGCAGAAGCCATTGAAAAACTTCCTGCATTTGAATATGAAGTGAAACACATTTAATCTATGGCTTTAACGAAAGTATTAATCACTGTAAAAACTTATCCGACACTCTCGCTAAATATGACGAATTGGTGTGCACAGCCGGGTTCAAAGAAGATGGCACCTGGAGACGGATTTATCCTATTCGTTTTCGAAAAAAATCTTATAACGAAAAATACAAAAAATATGATTGGATTGAAGTTGACTTAGTAAAAAATACCAGCGACTTCAGACCGGACAGCTATCGACCTAAAAGCTTTGACAGTGAAATAAAAGTTATTGGGCACATAGACACAACCAAAATTGGGAAGAGCGGAAGAAAATTGTTAAGAAAAATTTATTATAACCTCAGTGGATTAATTGCTGAAGCAAAGAATAAACAGACTTGTACCTCTTTAGCTGTGTTTAAACCAACTGAAATTTTAGATTTCACCGCCGAGTTAGCTGACCGTAAATGGGACAAGGATAAATTAGCAAAATTGAACCAACTCAACCTTTTTGAAACTAACAAAGCAGGTAAATTTGAAGTCGTACAGAAATTCCATATAAATTCAGGTTTATTTTCAAAGACAGCAAAGGGACTGAAAGCAAAATGATGATTGAAGATTGGGAAACGGGGCAACTTTTTTGGAATTGCCTTGCCCGACACGAAGGAGATAAAAAGAAAGCAATTGCCGATGTTCGTAAAAAATACTTTGATGATTTTGCTAAAACCAAAGACCTTCATTTTTACTTAGGTACGACCCAGGCTCATCATCATGTTTCCCTAAATCCTTTTATCATTATTGGAACATTTCACCCTAAGACAGAATTACAAACAAAACTATTCTAACGAAGGGCGAACGCATAGTTGAGTAAGCAAGGAGTATTTCCCCAGCCATAGGTAGTATGCTGAAATTATAAAAGAGCCGCTATCAGTAGTTTGCAACTACCGATATTTTTTAATTGATTTTATAGCATTGAAATTTTGGTATAGATTTAATATTACCTAAGTACAGTGCCACTTTTTAATGGATGCAGACTAAGGAGATCAGGAGACACAGGAACGCTTTAATAGAAATAATATAAAATATGGCACAAGTCTTAATAAAGAATATTGTCCGACAGCTCCATGAAATTCAGGAAGGCTCTCTGTGGTTTGACCAATGCTTCAAAGACAAAATTGATAGCCTGTCCGACTCCGAAGCCCTGACAAGCCCCCTGCCCCAGGTACATAGCGTAGCCGAACATGTTTCTCACATGTTGGAATGGAGAAAAGAATGCATGATAAGATTCAAAGGTTTGAGAACTGAATTAATGAACAGTCCGGATGACTGGAAAGACAATGCTGAGTTAAGTAAAATTGGTTGGGCTGATTTAAAAAACGCTTTTTACAACAGCCAGTCTGAATTAATTCGCCTAATGGAATCCCAGGACGACACTTATCTTGAAACAAAATTTCTGCATACAGACTATAATTTTCACTATTTAATTGAAGGTATTATTCATCATGACTTGTACCATTTGGGGCAAATAGGCGTAACCATTAAGCTCCTAAAAAATACAAGCAACCACTAAGAGCTATCGGTAATGTGATTCTCTTATAAAAGAGTTGCTATCCTCCTTTGCAACTACAGATATTTTTTAGTTGATTTTATGACATTGCAGTTTTGGTATAGATTTAATATCATCCAATGCTAATACAGAAAAAAGTTTGATTATTGCATGATGGGCAAACAAACATTCTTCCAAAAAGCATCTCATTTCTTTTTGACAAAAATGGTTGTAGGTGTTGCCGTCATTGTTGCTTTGGTAGCTCTTGTAGAAGCCTTGCGCTCCTTCCTGCTTGACAAAACAAATTTACCTGATGATACCAAAGCAGTAACTATAGCGATTATAGAAGCAGTTGTCGTTGTCGCGGCCTACATCGCTTTTTTCAGAAAATATGATAAAAGACAAATTCATGAATTGAACCGGGCAACATTTATCAACTATACCATTACAGGTTTCCTGGCAGGCATTTTATTACAGGCACTTTTTATTTTAGTTATTTATATAGCAGGCACTTATTCAGTTACTCATGTTAATCCTGCTTCAACACTCCTTGCGCCTCTTGCATTCGCGTTAACAGCCGGGTTCGTGGCTGAAATTATAATCATTGGTATTATATTTCGTTTGCTGGAAAAACAAACAGGAACTGTAATTGCGCTAATCATTTTTATTTTGTTGTTTGTTGTTTTACATTTAAAAACAAAAGGAGCGACCATTTTATCTGTCAGCGCAACCGCTGTGCAGGCAGGTTTTATGCTTCCTGCGGCTTATGTGTTTAGCCGCAGTTTATGGCTTCCTATATTTTTACATTTTGGTTGGGACTTTGCAGAGCCGGGTATTTTTGGCGGAATCAATCCAAGCGGCTCACTGACCGAGGGCTTGTTCACAAGTAAAATTGCAGGTAATTCTTTATTAACAGGCGGTGAAACCGGACCACAAGATTCATTGACATCCTTATTGCTTTGTTTCCTTTTAGGAATTATTTTTTTAGTATTAGCAAGGCAAAAAAATAATTTGATAAGACCGTTTAACGAACAGCGGCCAATAGTCGAGTAGGCAAGGGAGATGTTACGCCCTGCTCCGCACAGAACTGTATCGCGATACGGTTCGCTATCGGGAAAGGCTGGAGATGCATCCTAAAAACAAATATGCTTTGGGAGCAAACTTCTTTCAGGAAATGGCAAATCAATCATATAATTATTCAGAAAAGTTAAAATGTAACAAACCCCTATCTAAAAAAGATATTACTCTATATTTACGTTATCAATAGATACTAAATCGTATAAAAATGGAATCTCTATCATATAAATCCAGAATATCACAAACTTTTGAAAATGTTAGGAAACTGTCTTTCAAGGAAAAGAAAGAATCTTTATTTGATGAAGTAAAAATCAACAAATTATTAGACAAAATTTTAGAGTTTAAAAGAATGTTTACCGATAAAGCAAATAAAATAAACTCTCTTGTTGAAAAAATTGAGCAAATAACCTGGTTTAATAATTTAGATGATGACACATTAATGTCAATTAATGATTTGATTTCATCAATAAGAGACTTGCACTCTTCTTTATTGAGACAATACATTTCCCTAAACTTCCTTCGCACCAAAGGAATCGCTAAAGAAGAAATAAAAATATTTAAAGCTTCAATAGATGATTTAAAAGATGTTGCAGCTGACCTTGAATCCAGATTTTTTTTCCTCCCAAATATCACTGATTTTCAAGAAACCACTAAAGAACTTTCATTGATTTAATGACAATACTTTGCCTCGAAGACTTTAAAGCTCAATTTGAAAAGTTAAAGAAAAATAACTCTTACTCATCCATTGAAAAAGATATTGTGGAATATTTCTTCGATAAAGATATACAGCAATTAGCGGCCGGTACCAGATTGAATAATAGTGACGACACCCCTTTTATTAAGAAAAGATTAAACGGCAGCGGAGGCTTAGAATATACTTTTTATTGGTCATCAAGAGTGAAAACATTTATCTAATGTTCCTTCATCCAAAGACAGGCTCGTTAGGGTATGAAAACATTACCGACGAATCTAAGGCTTTACTGTACAAAAAAGTTTTGGAATGTATAAAAACAAATAACTTATACGAGGTTGCCATTGAAAATAGTAAACTAAACTTCAAAAAACAGTAAACGCTACACACAACCTTGGGTCTTTGCTGCAAAGCTGGCTGGCATAGTAAATCCTCATTTTAGGTAGGCATGAAGTAAACGAAACCTAAATATTCATTTCTTTGAATATCTCAACACGGATTAAATCAATTATCGTGGATCCTTAAAAAATAACTTTTTTGATGCAACATCTGTATTAAAAAAACGGTCAGGTGATAAAGCTTGCTGCATGAAAAAACCTTTTGTCTTTTTCCTTTTTTCAATTACTTGCATGAATGTAATTTATGCACAGCAACATCCTGGTTACGAAAAATTAGGCGCCACTCTCAAGCTGCTACTTTCAGATGAAAAAGCACATTCCCGGTTTCTTATAAACAAAGACCATAAAAAAATGTTATCAGTATTTATAGAAACCAACCTGCCGTCGGATGCATTGATTTTAAAAAAACAAGGTTATTCGTTACGCACGGTAATGGGCACTGTATCTACTGCTGATATTGATAAAGATAATATTTACAACCTTGCGGCGATGGGTGCTGTTAAAAGAATTGAGTTGCCTCTCCTTTTAAGAAAAACAGACACCATCATGCGAAAATTTACAACGGTAAAGCAAGTGTTGCGAGGGCAGGCTCCATTGGACAGGCCATACACCGGCAAAAATATTCTTATAGGTATTATTGATGATGGAGTAGATATCAGCCATCCTGATTTTTATGATGAAAACGGAAAAATCAGGATCAAATATTTATGGAACATGGATGTTGATAGTCCGCTGCCACCGCAAGGATTCGCCTATGGAAGGGAATGGACTGCTGATTCACTGGAATATTATGGAAAGCTATTCAATGAAAAAAAGATTGGCATTTACCCGATACAACTTCTTGTTGGCTATTCTAATCATGGCACATCAGTAACCAGCCTTGCCGCAGGAAACAGTGGCGTAGCCACGGATGCAGAAATTGTAAGCGTTGCATTGACAGCGACCGCAGATACATTACTCCGCTCAGACAGGGTAATCGACGGAATCGCATATATCTATAGGAAAGCGGTGGAAGAAAATAAAAAATGCATTATCAACATCAGCCTCGGCGTGATGGATGGAGGCCCACATGATGGCAAAACTTTACTCGAACAAGCCATTGATAATTTCTGCTTCGAACATGCGGACTTGCTTGTGTGCACATCTGCCGGAAATACAGGCAACGACTGGAAACATTGGGGAGGTTTCCCGATTAATAAAGATTCCAGTTTTGGATTTTTTACCTGTGTCAGCAAAGCTTCATTGTATTTTTCAATCCCAAAAAAAGACAGTAAAACGCTAAACATTTCTATTGGCGAATCCAGGTTTGGCAGCTACGCTTCACCGAACATCAGCAGGGACTCTGTTTTTTATCAATCACCATTTCTAAATATCGACAGCCTTATCAATAGCCCTTCTCCGGCAGTTTTTAAAAGTTACTTCCCAAACGGAGGGTTAGCTTCTGACATTTCTTTCGCGGCTTCGCATTACAATGAGGATTACGACGAGCTCATCGTAACGCCCTATGAGCACACATCGACTAACACGTTCATTGATGAACATCTCTATCGATTTATTCTAAAAGGTACGGGCACCTTGCATGCATGGTTTCCATTTTTAAACCTGCATCCTCTTTTCTTTTTTGATAATAATCCTTACCCCAACGACAGCACCTATCATAACACCGATAACGATTTCAGTACAGTAATACCAACCAATGCATTTACCGTTTTATCATCAGGCGCTTATAATTTAAGAAGGTGTTATGTAAACATGCAGAACGAAGTAGTAAGCCAGTACGAGGGATGCAGGGTCACTTATTTTACAAGCCATGGCCCCACTTTGGACGGAAGAATAAAACCAGACATCATTTCGCCCGGAGAAAATGTATTTGCAGCACGCTCGAGATTTAACGATTATTACAACTATTATGCAATTATAGATACCAACACGATCGCCTTTGGCGGTACCAGTGCATCAAGCCCTATCACTGCTGGCGTCGCGGCCCTTATATGGGAACAGCATCCTGAATATAAGCGAAATGATATTATTCAACTTATAAAATCTTCCGCAAATTTTGATTCCTATTGTGGCGCATGGGGAAACCAGCCGAATAATATTTCAGGATGGGGAAAGGTTGATGCCTTTAATGCGCTTGCAAATGTTCGGATAGACAATGATGGACTTTGCCACACTGAAGACTATTGCATAACAAGACCCGATCCTCCTGCGCCGGTAGTGTATGCTAATGGTTTGAAAATTTTCCCAAATCCCGTCAATAATATAGCAACCATTCAATACACAGCAGATAAGGCCATTAACTATTTTATCTTCGACGCCTTAGGCAGACTTATGAAAAAAGCATTATTACCGGCTGCTACCAATGCCACAATTATACTTGATATGCAGACTTATGCCAAAGGCATTTACTTTATAAAAGTGACGGGATGGGGAAAGCCTCTGGTCAAAAAAATAATTGTTGGAGGAAAATAGGATCGCAGTAAATGTTGACTTCGCATCCGGGCCTGCCTGATTTAAATATTTGCCTGATTCCTGTCTGCAATAAGTGAAAGCCTCTGTATTTTATTTTATCAATTCCATATAAATATCATACAGCCTTTTCAGTTGTTTTCACAGGTTCGATATATAATTGCCGCTCTGCTTTTTTGTTTTGATAAGCATCTTTAATTACAGTAAGATCGGTATTGATACTTTCCGAATCTGCGGCTTTGCCAGATCCATCTGTAACACCTGCTATCACCAGTTTCCTTGGCGCCAGGCTGGCTGCAAGGTCAGGAAGATCATAAGCGGTAAGTGCCGCGGGAACGGTGCTGTGGATAAAGGCCGGATTATAAAACCGGTTCATTACTATGGAGCGGTAGGAGGTATAAGGTTCGATAAGAGCTACCCTGGTAATTGCCGGGTCAAAAGCTGCAGCATGCAATAATACCGGCGCCATTTCCTTTTTGGCAACACCAAAAACTGTGTTGATCTGAGTGTTTTTCTTCAATAGTGTGACGAGCCTTACTACATCTCCGGCTCTTATTCCTGTTATGCTTTTACCAATAAGCATGGAACAAAACCACACATTATAAGACACGCTGTCAATATATGAATCGCCATGAAAATCACCGGGGCCCATTTCACCTGTACCGATCAAATCAGGCGCCAGCACGGTAAACCCTTTCCTCGCAAACCATTCCATTTCGCCACCGGGCATAGCTTCTACAGCTTTACCGCCGGGATGTAAATATATCAGTGCTTTATTTGTTGGTTTATCCGGAATCACCAGGAGATAAGGAATCACATAATCACCTTCGCCTTCTACAAAATATTTCTCAATCACATAACCATCCCGCACAAAACGCCCGGTAAATACCGGTTCATGAAATTGGGTTGGTTCACGATAGCCGGAAAGTTTCCTTGCCGATTTTAATACATCGGAAAGATGGTTGGCTGTATTTTTCCGGGAAGCATCTAATTTATTAACCAGCTTCTCTGAAGCTTTTCTGTTTAAACTGAAAACAGTTTCTCCCTCATACGACGTTGAAACCTGGCCTGTTTTGGTAACCTGCAACTCTTCATTACTTAAAAGCTCAGTTTCTGCATCAGCCGAATCTCCGGGGTTGTTCAAATTTCTTTGAAAAAACGCATACATGGCTTCCCGGTTCTTTAACGTTGATGCATGAGGTGCATCATCTTCAACCTTTCCGAAGCTTGCTTCCCGGTTATAGGCCTTGTATATAAGCGACACTTCTTTTGCAGTTTCCCTGGCTCCCTGTATGCTAAATTCATCGCGGGTAGTGGTTATCATCAAACAAGGCTTTGGTGCACGAACCTCCAGCAGATCGGCATGATCTATTCCACGGGCAATCTCATTATCCAGGTTCTGTTCACCATCCTGTGGCCCGATAGATTGGATTAAACGCCTGTAATTCGTGATATAATTTTCAGGAGCTGCCGCATATATCCGGTCATCAAATGCAGCTATGAGGGCAGTCTGCGTACCTCCGCCGGAACGACCCGTTATTCCTATTCTTTTAGGATCGACTTCTTTGCGGGTAAGAAGATAATCAACAGCCCTGATGCCATCCCATATCATGTAGCGGGCCTGGGAACTTCCGGCGATAAAAGCCTGGGCGCCTGAATAAGAATGTGCCCAATCTGAACCTTCAAAAACAGGTTTGCCCGTTATCGGGTCAAAGTATTCAAGGCGTTCACCCTGCCCCACGGGGTCAAATGCAAATACTATAAATCCCTTTTTTACGAGGTTTAGAATTGCATGCTGGTAAGATTCATACCGGTATCCGTTCGCTGAATGTCCGCTACAGTAAATTATGGCCGGCGCTTTGCCCTTCAATTTCGCAGGGATGAAGAGGGAAGAGGTAACATAAAATCCGGGCTGAGACTGGTAAACGATATGCTCTATTCTGTAATCGCCCTTTTCAATTTTTCTCGTAATCTCTGCATGCATCGGCGTCTTTTCAGGAAAGGGGCCTGTAATATCCATGAGTGTTTTTCGTACCTGTTGTTGTCTTTCCTGCCAATCGTTCAATGTATGCAGACGGGAAATGGAAGCCTCCCGCTTTGTAAGCATTTGGTAGGCCTGACCGGCAAGATAATGGTACAAAGAATTAGGAGCATCAGTGAATTGAACCCAGGTATTATTCTTCGGTGCCGTTGCCGGCGAGTGTATCACGTCAAGATCGTTTATTGTATTGGATTTATCCTGGGCGTTACCCTTATTAACCAGTAATGTGGCCAATAATAAAATCGAAAATAAGTTTGAAGAAAGTTGAGTAGTTTCTGATTGCTTTGGAAAATATGTGCATCTTGCTATGATTAGATTTTTTATTTAATTATTGGGCTCTATGATATCTTTTGTAGGTAGATAGGTTGTTTGCTTTTAATTGCCATGACCTTTAGGTCAATGTCATTTAGTTAAGAATCATATTGCTCTTTTATAATTTGTGAATGTTTGGTATTTGCCATTTAAACGTCTCGTTTTGGTACTTCGCCGGTATTTTCTTCCCGGTCGCACTGGTTCTATATTTCGTTCAAATGCTTTCTGCAATTGTATTAATATTTTAACGGGTTGTTCTGCTAAGAACAGTTGCACGATGGTATGCTTTAGTGATGCCCAGCTTACATTGCGGTTAACCCGGTATCTGTGTTTACGCCTGAGATTAATACCCTGCAGATAATCTTCACATTGCTTTTCTATTAAGCTTTGCAAATTGGCAACAAACAAACTTGCTGTATAATCCTGTTGTATGCAAATTACTCTGTGCCCGCTAAACTGCTCTATCTGCAGTTGATTCTTCTGTTGGTTATACATTGTTTCAATACCCCATCGTAATCCATATAAATATTTCAGGTCTCCTATGCTGTATAGTTTTTCATTATAGAGATTGGTTAGCAGTATTTCCTGTTCACCATTAGGTAAATTAATTTGGACCATTCTTACCTTGATGGCCGTGCCTGCTGTTACAATATAACCGTTCTGCTTAAGCATTACAATAGACTTGTAACAAGGTTTTAATTCAACAATCCTGCTTCGTTTACCGCTGCGTGTAAATTCAATTACTTCTTTATTAAAAGTGGTTTTGCAGCGCATAATAAAATGACGGGGTGTTTCTTCATGCATCATTAAATACATCAATCCATAACCTGCAAATCCGCGGTCAAAAAGCGTTAGGCTGTCACTAACTAATTGCGGTACCTGGCTTGCTATTATTGCTGGTTCTGATTTTTTAATCGGATACATCTCGCCCCACAAGGTTATATCATTTAATATATCATACACCTGTACTACTCTTGCCATTGGAACTGACACATGCTGATTATTACGGGTGCCAAAATGATTTATTATTTCTGCTTTATTTAATAAATAAACAGTAGAACCATCTACAGCCTGCAGCCGGAAATCACGCCATTAGGTATGTTCATAATAATCTATGTTTTCTACTAAAGTTTTTTATAATTTTCTAACTGAAGCAAAAAATCTTTAATCTTCTAGTTAATTTTATATTTCTTCTACCATATTTTGTATTTCATTTATTCTTATCCAACTAATTGACATTATATATTTTATAGTACTAATTATTTCAAATGCCACTCGCTTATCCCCGCTGAATTTTCGAATAATTTTTGCCAGCTTTACCAGTTAGATATGTTTTTTATTTACTTACTGGTTGATCTGCTATCTCTTCTTTCGTGCGATCCCAGTAAAGCTTTTTGCCTTCGCGGTAAGCCTGGGTAGCCATTATACAGGCTATCGAATGCCAGAAGCCGGTGTGAATATTTCCGTTGGGTATCCTGTCCCTGTTCCGCATGCAATCGACCCAGTTATCAAGATGGAATTTGCTGTCATCACTTACATTGACCGGCCCGAGTTTCATACCATATTCTTCAGCGGTTACTATTTTTGCTTTGCCGCTTTTTACCGCGTCTTTCATTCCTTCATAAAAATCAAATCCACCCGAGAGATCCTGGTGCTCCGGGATAAAAAACCAGCGGGCACTACCTTCTCCTCCATGCGCAAATAAAGTTCCTTCTTTACCACGAATGCAGGTGTAATCGCCAAACCTGTTTCCAAAATTGGTGGCGTATGAATATAAAAACTTTGCCTCGTCATAGGTTGCCAACGCCTGGAAAGTGTCCGGATTCTCACGTATGTCGGGCCAGCCAAAAATACCACCGTTTGCGACCATAGAATCAGGAATGGCGGTGTCGGTATAAAAATGTACCAGGCCGCTGCCATGGCTCATCCATTGCGAGGTGATTCCGCCGGAGTAATCACGAAATATTCTGAATTCAAAATATTTCCATGGATCAAACGGAACATATGGTTTGCCCAAAAGCCACCTTTTCCAGTCGGTATCTTCTTCCCTGATTGCAGCCACATCGGGATCATCGGGAACATGCCAGCGGGGTTCATTGTCGTTCCATACCTGTTCAATTTTTGTGATCTGCCCCAGCTTCCCGGAACGAACCATATCCCGTACTTTTTTTTGTATGGGATCGCTCACCCATTGCGATCCCATCTGCACAATTTGTTTGGATCCGAGAACAACGCTTCTTGCCATTTTTGCCTCATCCACGTCGATGGCCATCGGCTTTTCGCAATAGCAATCTTTGCCTGCTTTCACCACTTCAGCCAGGATTTTTGCATGCTGAAAATCGCCTGTAGCAATCATTACAGCATCCAGTTCTTTCATCGCAAGCATGTCTTCAGAATACTTAAACTGCTTTGCATCTGTTCCAAAAAGTTTCTTGCAATTAGCGGCCGTTTTTTCCCTGTTCAGCTTCCAGATATCACATACCGCAACCACGCCGAGGTTCTTGTCTTTTTCCGACATTTTAACCATTCTTTGGTGGCCGGTGCTGCGGGCTCCGCATCCGAGAAACCCGATATTTATCCGGTCATTAGCTCCTATGATTCTGTTATAGGAGGCAGCGCTCTGTGCGGCGTTCATTGTAACTACTCCAGCCAATCCTGCTGCAGCGGTTCCAATAAATTTTCTTCTTGAAAATTCGTTTTTAGCCATTTCAGTATTTTTTATTTTAGTATTTAATTGTTCTTTACCTTTTACTGTCAGCCTGAGCTTGTCGAAGGCGGGTTAGACTCACGTGCAACAGAACGTTAATCTACCTGCTTTATATAATTTAAATTATCATCGAGAGGAGTCATCTTCGGCATAAGCAGATGTACAAATCCCAATATGACGATATAAGAAAACCCTGCGATCATGAAAGCCCAGAAATAACCTGTATTTCCGGCGGTGTCCAATACAGTTCCTAAAGCAATATCGGCAATGATGGCGACGGCCACTCCAACCATTTTTCCTATTCCTATAACAGACGCGACTGCTTTTTTAGGAAATACGTCCGGGACTAAAGTATACCCGTTAATCGACCATGATTGATGGCCCGCAGCGGCCAGCCCAATTAAAAAAACCGCGATCCATTTATCAGTAAGAACGGGCACAAAACTTACCGGTAAAATAATGATTGCGCAGACCAGCATAGTTATTTTTCGGGCCTTGTTTATAGACCAGCCTTTCTTAATTAATGCACCGGAAACATATCCTCCAACAAGGCTTCCGGCATCGGCCATAACAAAAATAATGAGGAATGGAAGCCCTATATTATTAATGTCCACACTGAACTGATCGGCGAGAAATTTTGCGCCCCAGAAAAGATAAAACCACCAGACGCCATCCGTTAAAGTAGTTAAAGAAAAAGCCCAGGTTTCTCTTTTAGCTAATAAGTTTACCCAGGGAATTTTTCCTGTTGTCTCTTCATCTGAATCGCTGTTAATGTAAGCTAACTCTTCTTTTGAAAGTTTAGGATGTACGCCCGGTTTCTTGTACGTTTTTACCCAAAGAAATACCCATAGCGAGCTAAGTAACCCGGTAAGAAGAAAAGGTATCTGCCAATTATCACCTTCAACGGTCACAATCGCACCAACAACGAATGGCGCTAAGATAGCTCCTACGCTTGTTGACGCATCAAAGATTCCGGTGGCAAAAGCCCGGTCTTTTTTTGGAAACCACTCTGCTACGGTTTTAATGGCTGCAGGAAAATTTCCCGACTCGCCGATTCCCAATCCGAAACGTGCCACGATAAATCCCACCAGGCTAAAGGCCGGCCTTATTGCAGCATGCAGCATACCGAATATGCTCCATATTACAATTGAAATGGTGTACCCTATTTTAGTGCCCAGCTTGTCGATAATGCCTCCCATAAATAACAATCCTATTCCGTAGGCGATTTTGAAGGACACCATTATCGCGGCGTAATCTTTATTGGACCAATTGAAAAGCTTTTGTAATGTGGGCGCCATTACACCAATAATGCTCCGATCAAAATAGTTGATTGTAGTAGCCATAAAAACCAATGCAAGAATCCTGTAGCGATAACGGCCAATTTTTTTCGTTACTTCCTGCATATTGGTTTTTTAAGTGCTGCTTTTTTTAAAGCATTATTTTTTGTGCGTTGATATTTATCTACCTGTTGCCCGGCAGCGAAAAAGCAATATAAACATCGGATGATTTTAGTCCCCACTTGCCGCCGCCGCAGGCAATTACCACATATTGTTTTCCATGTAACTCATATATAGCCGGAGTGGCGAATCCCGATGCCGGTAATGTATATTCCCACAATATTTTACCGGTTCTTTTATTAAATGCCCTGAACTTTCCGTCACGGGTAGCCGCAATGAATACCAGCCCTCCGGCTGTGACTACAGGCCCGCCATAGCTTTCTGTTCCTGTAGCGGGAATGCCCTTTGCTTTCAATTCTTCATATTCTCCGAGCGGCGTTTTCCATACCAATTCACCTGTATTAAGGTTAATTGCGTTCAACGTTCCCCATGGAGGCGCAATGCCCGGGTAGCCTTCGGGACTTAGAAATCTTGTGTAGCCTTTTAGCCGGTAAGGTATCATATTGATACTATCTATTGATTTTTTTGGTGCAACAAAACTCTTTGCCTGTTCTGTTCCCTGGTCAAGTACGTAAGAGGCAATTGCCGTTTTTTCTACTCCAGATAATTGTTTAAATGCCGGCATCATCCGGCGGCCATTGTTTAGCAATGCGTCAAAATCTTGTGCAGAATATTTGGAAGGTACCGCTAACAGCGAAGGGTAAACGCCTGTCCCTTTTTTATCTTCTCCATGGCAGCTCATGCATTTTTCTTTATATAACCGAACTCCTGCCTGCAAATTAGTTTCATGTGATGCCGACTTGTATTCATTATCCAGCATTTCCATGAGGCATGCATTTTCATTCGCATTTACATACAGGATGCCTGTCTTTGGATCGAATGCGGGCCCACCCCATTCTGCGCCGCCACCATAGCCCGGTAATACCAATGAAGTTTGTTTACCGGGAGGAATATACATGTTTCCGAAACGGTAACTCTGAAGCTCTTTTTTTAACCTGGCAATAGTCGTGTCGGGCAGGTATGGATTTATATCATTTAGTGTGATGGTCTGTCGTACCAGGGGAGCAGGCTTTTGTGGGATAGGCTGCGTTGGCCATAGTTTCTCTCCCGGCAGGCCACCAACCGTATCCACCGGTACTTCCTCAATATCAAAAATGGGATTACCTGTTGCTCTTTCAAAAACATATACCAGTCCGTTCTTGGTGGTCTGGGCCGCGGCATCTACCATTTTTCCATTGTGTTCAATCCTAACCAATGCTGGCGGTGAAGGCAAATCCTTATCCCATACATCGTGGTGCATCAGTTGAAAATGCCAGATTCGTTTACCACTTGCAGCATCAAGGGCGATGATGCAGTTGGCAAAAAGGTTGGAGCCCTTGCGCTTACCTCCATAGAAATCGTATGATGCGGAACCGGTAGATACGAACACTATTCCTCTTTGTTCATCAAGTGCAAAACCGCTCCAGTCATTAGCTCCGCCAATATATTTCCAGGCGGTACTGTCTTCCCATGTATCATAGCCGAATTCACCGGGTTGGGGAATGGTGTGAAATATCCATTTTTGCTTGCCGGTAACCACATCGTAAGCACGAATATGTCCGGGCGCTGCCGGAGCAGTTTCATCAACGCGGGTACCGAGGATAAGGAGATTTTTATATATTATGCCGGGAGAGCTGTTCACAACAAAAAGATCTTTTGCATCTCTGCCGAGTCCGTCATGCAGGTCAATGTAGCCGTTGTTCCCAAACGATGGAATGGGCTTACCTGTGGTAGCGTTTATGGCATACGTATATGAACCGGCTGTGAAGAAAATGCGTTTGTCATCTTTGCCGTCGGACCAGTAAGCAACCCCGCGGCTGTTTATCATGATATGAAAAGAAACAGGATCTTTATCAAAAGCACTTTTGGTGTTGGGATCAAATACCCATTGTTGTTTGCCCGTCTCAGCATCAATAGCAAATAATTTCATCTGCGGATTTACTCCATATAATATTCCATCGATGACGATGGGATTGCATTGGATCTGCGAATGATTTATAGTATCCGCATCACCGCTATTATAGGTCCACGCAACCTGTAATTGCGAAACATTATTCGTGTCTATTTCCGAAAGGGAGGAGTAGCGCATCATTTCCTTTGTTCCGCCATATACTTTCCACGAAGTGAATTCTTTTTGAGTATCAGATGTACAGGATATGATGGAAAGAAATGCAAAAGCAAGTACCGTTCGTAAGCTGATCAAAAAATAATTGAAATGCATAAACATCTTTTAAATAACCGCATTAATCAGGTAGCCAATCGTTGATCTTTTTGTTCATTGCCAGTTCATAAACAAACATCCAGTCATCGTTATTTGTGCCGTTGGCGAGGTGATGGTGTTGATTCTGATCCGGAATATAATTATCAGGATTAGCCAATATCCTGGTCTTTGAAAATACCTTTTCATAATTCTTCCTTATGTCTCCGAAATCCGTAACGAATGTTTTTAACTCCATTTTTGCGGACTCGCGGTTAGAGGTGGACGATGCCTTATCGTACTTTTCCAATAACAGCAATAGTTTTGCGGCATACGACTGTAGCTCGTTGACCTGGTATAATAGTGATAAAGTATATGTATTCCGTCTGGCTAATTGCATTGCCCTATTCAATTGATTTCTGATTAACCCGTACCGTTTAATTTCTTCCCTCGCACGATCCAGCTTTACTTTATAGATCAATACTCCACTTACCGGACTGAGCAGCATCCGGCAATTCAATGAGGTTAATGGAACGAGGATACGTATCGCGTTCACCTTTGCTGATCAAAGCGGTCTCCCAGAACTCAAGCGCCTTTTCCAACTGATCGCGGAAATCAAAAGACTTATCAGCTAAAGCAGGCGCATAAAAACGCTGGCGGAACATGGCATGTACATCTTCTACTTTTGCATCGGTATAATGCCAGCTAAAAAAAGCAAAATCATAAAAGCCACGCCAGTAAGTTTCAAAATGCGGGGAACAATCGTCCCACGCGGTACATAATATTCCATCGAGTTTCTTCTGTGCCGTTATTCTTGAAAAGTCTTTGATCGGCTGAAAATTAGAATGGTTGCGGGGAAGCATTGGCCACATCGTTTGTGCGGCGGTAGCAGCCATCACTTTTAAATTATGTGCTTTATACCAGTCAAGCGCTTTATGATTTCCCAATATATCGGGGGCATCGTAATTCCAGCGCATATATACACACTCTTTTGGAAACAGGGAAATGTTTTCTTCAAGCTTATCGCTGTCTTTTGCCCACATATCTTTTACCTGTTGTTCGGGTAGATCCGGGTCCCAGGTACTCTGGTACAAACCGGAAAGTTTGAAAACCATATCATCCCAGAAGATCGGAATACGATGGTGTTTTATGGCAAATTCAGAAACCTTATTAAGCCATAACATTTGTAATTGAATGGGAGTAAGCCCGGATTTCTTTGACAGCTCTGACATGCCAAGATTGCCCACTTCATCTCCGCCAACATGCAGGTATTTACCATAAGGAGTAGCAGCTATGGCATCTTCATAAAGAGAAAACTGCAACTCATACGTGGCAGGATTCATAGGGTCAAACGACCAGTCGGAGGATATCGTGTCCCGCAGATTTTTATATTCTTCATGTTTTAAAATAAAGGCAGCATGGCCAAGGCCCTGCACCAGCGGGCTAATCTCGATATTACGGTCTTTTGCATAACGGCTGATCTCCGCAAATTCATCGACAGAGATTGCATTTCCTGAACCGACCAAAGGTGCTTTTCGGTACCGAAGCTTGTCTTCAAATTCTACAATGATGGCATTTATTTTAATCGCTGCCAGTTGATCGATCATTTTGTAATAATAATTTCCGGCATCAACATGGTGCTTTAAATCCAGGTGAATTGCCCTGTAAGCAATATCCGGATAATCGGTGATCCTGCAGGCAGGAATACTGATCTGCTGATCATTTGCATCTTCTAATAATTGTTGCAGCGTCTGGCATCCATAGAATAATCCGGCCTGGTCGCGGGCACTGATGATTACCTGGTTATTTCCAATTTCAAGAATATATCCTTCGTTGGATGCAGGAATATTTTTATCAGAATGATATATTCAGAATAAGTACTCCGGGAGCAGCCGCTGCACCAAGAGGCAAGGTTGCCAACATGCCGGATAAAACGGGCCTGGTGGCCGCTCCCTGTAAAAATATGGAATGAATGGAAGCGGGTGAGAGGCTTTTGCCATCCGGAAATTCAATCTTCTGAGGCTGCGGCATTAGTTTAAAATGCTTCTCAAAATCTTTGCTATCTGTGGCCGAAGCATATAAGCATATGAAGAGTAAAACCAGTGTCAAATAATGCCGTAATTGTTTCATATTCCGTTTGAGTAATTAGTTAAAAGAATAGATTCCCGGATAAGTTAATCATTGAATTTTTTATTTCACAAAATGAATTAATAGGCTAAAACAGGAGTAACAATATCCTCCAAGGATTTTTCATCTCCTTTGGCAGGGCCATGCCACACGCCACCCCCAAAAGTTATAATAAATATCTTATCCGGATCTGATGGATCGGGATCTACTCTTTTACCCCATTTAAAATTATATCCTTTGATTCGTGTCCACGTTTCTCCACCATTCTCAGACCTGTATGCAGAACCCGTAAAGCCGCATGCATAATAGGTTTTGTTCCTTGGGTCGTAAGTTATATCATGAATATGCTGATCTTTTTGAAGGACGTGAGTCCATGTTTTGCCATCATCTTTTGATAGAAATATACCTCCCCCCGTATCGGGTGAAAATTTACCTTTTGTACTTCTTCCCCAGGCTGATAAGAGAAGCCTTTCGCTTTGATCTGCGTCTGCCACTATGGACATGGGGCCATTAGTTCCGGAAGGAAGCGGAACCGGTTTCCATGTTTCAGCGTTGTCATCAGAGCGGTAAACGGCACCGTCACCCGAATTGCCAATGCTGCCATCATCGCTTCTCCTGTTAACCACCAGGAACATTACACCGTCTTTATTCCTCCTGGTAATTCTCCATGCGAAGGGTTCGCTTCCCGCGATGCCATTATTTTTTTGCTTCCAGGTTTTTCCACCGTCAACAGATTTATAAACTCCTTTTCCAAAGGCACAGGCATATAAAGTTCTTGTGTTTCTATTGCTGGAAGGATCGACCAGTATGTGAGTGATCGCTGCTTCCCCGATATCTTCACTCATAGGCTTCCATGACTTTCCTCCATCTTCGGTAACCGCAATGCCACCTTCATAGCCTTTGACGCCATTTTTTCGGAACATTTTTGGCCGTGGTAAATCATGTACGTCGCTCAGGGCCGCCCATGCTTTTCCTTTTACCTCCGGATCAAATGCAAGCCAGTAAATACTATTTTGCCATTTACGCGGAATGCCATTATTTTTTGTAGCGCTTTGCCAGCTTGCTCCCCCATCGTTACTTTCCATTAAGCCCAACATCAGTATTGCAAATGAAGACATGATTTTTATCAAAGGGATCGGAAAGTATCAGGTAGCCTGTGGTTACTTCAAGCCCTCTTGAAACCCAGCCTGCATCTTGTTTTTTCTTTGTGTAGACCTGTTCCCAGGTTGCGCCTCCATCGGTTGTTTTTACCGTTCTGCCAAAATCAGTGGCATAGCAAACATCCGGGTTGACCGGTGATACGCCAATCGAAAAGGGATTTTCGCCCCAGGTAGGACCAAAGCGTTCATTTATCCAGCCACTTTTAAAATTCGCCGAAGGCACATTGCCACTACTTTTTGATCACATCTTTCCAGGGCAGCGTCCACGTTTTGCCGAAATCTTCACTCTTTGCAACTCCAATAAAAGTAGTATCCTTATTTGCTTTCATGTTATTATAAGAAACATACACCACTTCGGGATGATCGGAAGAAGTGGCAATGGTTCTCCACTCGGGTAAGTCAACATCTTTCATATTAAATGAAGTCAGGCCATCCTGCCTGTTCTCCCAGGATGCGCCACCGTCTTCAGAATAATAGATGCCGGATTTATCACCTTTAGGATCAAAATACGATTTTCCGGAAATGGCATAAATAATATATTTATTCCTGGTTTTATCAAAACCTCCCGTAAAATGAGTGAGCGTATTTACGCCGGCCGGCGCCTTATTTATTTTCCATTTTCCATTATCCCTTACTGTTATGCCCGTGTTCCCGGTTATGTATAGCGCACGGTTATTCTTTGGAGAAGATGGAATGATATAAATATTTTTTGCTCTTTCTTCCAGGTCTTTCTCTTTTGTCCAATTTGATCCGCCATCATCAGAAATGTACAAGGCTATGACTTTATCTATTGAAATAACAGCATATAATTTTTTTGAATTTTCAGGATCGACAGCGAGCGCCTGCACTTCCCTGATCGTGCTATCGCGGGTAATTAATATCTCTTCTGCGTGATCACCCTTTGCTACAAACCCAGTGGTCTCCGAAGGTGAGGGATAGAGCAGGCTCCAGGTGAGTCCTTTATCTGTGCTTTTAAGTAAGCCGATCGAATTCGCATAAACCGTGTTAGAATCCAGCGGATCAAAAACGTAAAAACGAACGGGGCTATGGAGATTAAACATTCGCCATGATTCGCCTCCGTTATGAGTAACATATGCGCCCGTCATGTCGCAGCTTACAAAAGCATAGCCTGAATTAAAAGGGCTTACCTCCGGATAAAACATCGCGCCTCCGCCTCCATATCCAATCGTTTCCCATGAATTTTCTCCGTTAGTAACAGGTATGCTGGTCTTGCCTTCGGCTTTGTTTGTGGCCATTTCAGATATGCAGCTAACAAGTGTCGTACATACAAAAAGTAATGAATAAAAAAGAAGCGATCTTTCGCATAAAAGGGTATGTGCCTATTGATATCAAATACTTTCTCATTGCCCTTAATTTTTTTGCAATGCCGGTTAATCTACCACCGGCTTTCCATGCCATACGCTGGAACCAAAAGTGGTTATATAAATACTATCAGGGTTATTTCTGTCAACAATTATGCGGTGGCCCCAATGAAAATCATATCCCTTTATTTTCTTCCAGGTTTTGCCATAATCATTACTTTGGTATGCAGCCCGGTTGAATGTATTGCAATAGAATCTCCCGGGGTGATGCTCATCTGCGGTGACATCGTACACATACTGATCTTCATCGAAAATAGACTTCCAGGTATTGCCGCCATCTTCTGAAAGAAAGATGCCGCCTTTTGTATCGAGCGATTGATTTCCCCCGGTGGATTTTGCTACATCTCCGCCTACGAGATCGGCCAGGTCAATATCTGCCCAGCATGCGAGGTAGATCCGTTCAGGATTTTGAGGATCTACGCAGATACCATTGGGGAACAACAAGCCCGGGGATACATTTAGCTTCGTCCAGTTTTCAGCGCCATCGGTAGATTTGTAAACGGCACCGGGATAGAATTCCCGTCCTTTCTTTCCGTTTTTATACATGGGTGTCGGGCTTACGGTTAAAAACAAATTGCCATTATCGGCAAGTGTCAGTTCAAAAGCACAGGTGTTTTCTTCAATGCCCTTGTTTTTTAAATTCCAGGTTTTACCATCATCCGTTGATTTGAATACGCCCTTATTGTAAACACTTACATACAGCGTACGATTGCCTGCAGGAGATTTTTTATCTAATACTATCGAGGTAGCGGGTGAATTATTTCCCATGCCTTCAACGTCTGGCGTCCATGTTTTCCCTCCGTTTGTAGAAACGCATACGCCGCCTCTTGCTGTCTCCTTCCATTGAGGATTACGCGTCATTTTGCCGCGGGGAATATCATGCATGCCCGACCATACAGACCAAACTTTATCCTTAACCGCAGGATCAAATACCATCCAGTAGCATGTATTTACCCATTCAGCAGGAACACCATCCACTGATCTGGTCCAGCTTTTCCCACCATTATATGAGTGCTGATAGCCGATGTCGGTATAGCTTATAGCAATGTGATTGCTGTCAAACGGATCAAAGTGTACGCCGTATGCGGTAGTAACATCTATTCCCCTGCTGCTGAAACTTCCATCGCCCTGCGGATTGCTATACACCTGGTTCCAGGTTTTGCCGCCATCCATGGTTTTCATTATGCGATACCAATCTGTTACAATAGCCACGTTCCCATCAGCCGGGTAAACGCCTACATCTAATAAGCGTATATACTCGCCGCCAAAAGCCTTTTCTACCCAGGCATCTTTAAGATTGGAAACTCCTATTCCATCTTTTACGCCATATTTGTCCCGAGCCTCCACCGCCTTTCCAAACCCAGTTCCAGTTTTTACCGGCATCGTTTGTTTTTAATGCGCCATACCAATACAACAATTTATTATCTTTTCTTTCTTCGTAGCGGTTACAAACCACGTAGGCCTGCCCGGCATCAGATTCTGCGCAGGAGATCATCGAAAGGCTTGGGTTTATACCGGAAGAGGCATTTGTAATTAGAGGATCCATGATCCGGCTCCATGTTTCTCCTTTATCTTCAGATCGCCAAACTTCACTATAGCCAAATTCTCCATCGATCTCTTGTTTAGAATCATGATGCAATGCATACATTATTATTTTATCCGTATTGGATAGTGTTCCTGATGTATAGGAAAACACGGGAGAAACGGATTGTGGGAGGTACTTACGTGTTAGCGTATGCGAAGATTTATTGAAGGTACAAACCGAGCTTGCGGTAAAAATAAAAAGATCATTTTTTGCGCTGGAATTATTGGTGTAAAATGAAATTACAGGTTCTTCCAGTATTTCTTTTTTCCATGTTTTGCATGAATCGGATGTGTAAAATAATGCGGTGCCGCTGCTGAAATACAAAGTACCTGGTTGCATCGGATCAACGCGGATAGAGCTTATAGCGTGATTGCCGTTATAAAAGGAAGTGTCATCAGTTACTATATGATACTCCGCATGATCGCCATGGTACATTTCTTTTTTTATACCTGAAGTATCGGGAAATACCCGCTGCCATGTTTTACCGCCATCGCTGGAACGGTTCAGGAAAGTGGATCCGATGTAGATGATATTGCTATCTTTTGGATCATAGGCATAGCATGATGCGCCATTCGCTAAATTTATTTGTTGGTAAGAGCTTCCGCCATTGTTTGTGAGGTATTAGCCCGTCATGTCACACCGCACCAGGAATTTGTCCGGTGAGCTAAAAGAAAAAGTAGGGATAAAGGTAGACCCTCCACCTCCCGGCCCGAGTTTTTCCCATGTCGACGCGACTACTGATTGTTGCGTCGTTTGAGTGTTGGATTGACAAGAGGATAAGAAAAAAATAACATACAGAAGATATCCTTTAAGACACAATTTTATAAAAGATGAGGCCTTTATTTTTCTCTTCAATTTCAGAAGTTTTTTAATTGCGGACACGGATAAATTCGTATAACGATTCCGCGATTTTGCTTCTACCTGCCGGAAGTTATTTTTTACAATATTTTCTAAAAAATTTATATTCTACCTTACCTCAATTATACCTCTTACGGTGTCGGGTAGCCCGGGATTCTGTTCAAGCAATTTATTTAATCTTAAATCGGTTTGCGGTATTGGAAACAGGTAATCATCCATAGAAAAATTAGCCCTGTCTGAGGCACGAACTGTTACATTAGGATCATCCAATATTCTCTTTCTGCATATGTCAAACCAACGGTCGCAATTTTCAAATACGAGCTCCCAGCTTCTTTCCTGTATTACCGCTTTATCAAATGCATCTTTCGAAATTGCGGTGGTTAGTAAAGGATGCCCCGCATTCGGAACAAAACCATTAGCACGATCAATAACCAAATTGATGGCATCCACGGCGGTTTGGGGTGCAGTACCGCCGGCATTGGCCATATTAGCCGCTTCGGCATATATTAAAAGAACATCGGCATAGCGGATGATCGGGTAATTTATAATTGATGAGTAACCATTAAAATCGTCGGAAGAAATGTAAAAGAAAAACTTTTTACAAAACGGCGTTTGCTCAGGAAAATCAGAATATTGATCACCATTCCAGTGAGTAAACAGGTAAGCTTCTTTTCTTTTCTGATCAGGCCACCTGTGTTCAAAAGAAGTATCCATTGCGGCGTCACCCCATCCGCCATCCAGGTAATTCGAAGTGGTCCAGATTTCCGGGTCCGTAGCGATATCGTCATAGGTTGAATTATAGCTCCACATCATCTCAGGTCCATATTTATTATCGAGGCTAAATACTTCCGCTACTGAATCAACGAGGTGATACGTACCCGAGTTCATTACTTCAAGCGCCATATCAGCGGCCTTTTGATAATTGGCAGGTTCGTTTAAGGGATAGGTTGCCATAGTAAGATATACTTTAGCAAGGATGCCTTTCGCCGCTCCGCTCGTAGGCTTACCGGGAGCTCCGCTCCACGATACGGGCAGATGTGCCGCGGCAAACGTCAGATCGCTTACAATTAAACTGTACACGTCAGCTACCGAAGCCCGGGGCATCGGGTTCTGTATGGGATCAGGCGTGTCCTCAGTTATTAAGTGGAACACCGCCAAACATGCGTACCAGCATGAAGTAATTGTGTGCCCGTAAAAACTTTCCCTGGGCTTCGAGTCCATCAATCGTTTCCTGTGTTTCTCCTTTAATGTTTCCTTCTTTAATGGAGCCAAGTGCATTATTTATATTCAGCAGCGCCATATAATGTCTGTTCCAAAGGTCATCTGCGTTATCATCGGGAATATTTAAGTCACCATTATTAAGCTGGTCATCATTTATGAAAGGGCCATAGGCATAACCATAGCCTTCCCAATAATTCCATAAGTAGTTCATAGAACCTGCGTATGCAGCTTCGATCTGCAATACTGAATTCCCAAAGTTCGCGGGTGACACCGAACTTATAGGTTTTTCATCAAGCTTTTTGCATCCGAAACCAAAGACGATCAAAGCAAGAAGTATAAAACAACTGTGCGTATAAATTATTTTTGTTTTCATATCTATAAATATTAAAATGTAACGTTTAATCCGAAAGTAATTATTTTGGCAGTAGGATAATTGCTTAGATCGACACCAATCATGGCATCGTTTGTATTATAAGCGCTTACTTCAGGATCATACCCTGTATAATCAGTTATGGTAATTAAGTTGGTTCCGCTTACGTAAGCCCTTAGTCTCGTTACGCCGATCCGGTTAGTGACTGATGAAGGCAGCGAGTAGCCTAAGGTGATATTCTTTAATCGCACATAGGAACCATCCTCCACATATCTTTGCAGCCTGCCTCCATCGCTGCCAAGGCTAACCTTGCTGGAAAGGCCTGCGTTTTGACGAGTGACAACATCAATAAAAGCAGGTACGTCAGTGTTTTGGTTAGTCTCCGTCCAACGATCCAGCAAGCGAACACTGGTTCCTTCAAAAGAGTTTTCGAGGCGTATTCTTGCCTGGTTAAAAATATCATTGCCTTTTGAACCCTGGATCAGGAAAGACAATTCAAAATTATTGTATGATACGCGGTTATTCCAACCAAAAGTAAAATCTGGGATTGCATTGCCGATTTTCATTATGTCCGCGGAATTGATGACTCCATCACCATTGAAATCAGTATAGTGCGGGTCGCCAGGCAATTGCCCGTATGCTGCGGCTTCCGAAGCTTTACTGGTTCCCCAGGTGCCTTCATACCCGTACCCGTACATTTGTCCAAAGGGTTCGCCAACCCGAAGTTGCATAAACCCATTTCTGAGACTATAGCCGCCATATGTTGTTTTAAATTCTAACCTGCTAACTTCTCCAAGGTCCAGTACTTTATTCCGGTTCCAGGAAATATTAAAACCTGAATTCCACCTTACCTTTCCAATAATAGGATCTCCGCTGATTGCAATTTCAACACCCTTATTTTCAACCGAACCTACATTATCTATTATACTTGAAAATCCACTATAACCAGGCAGTGTGCGATTTAACAGCAGGTCTTTGGTGGTTTTAGAATACAGATCGACAGTTGCATTTAAACGACCTTTAAATACTGATACATCCAGCCCAATATTTTTTTGGGTAGTACTTTCCCATTTTAGATTTGGATTTGCCGGATTCGCAATAACAAATCCCAGGTCGGTTCCATCGTTGCCGGCATAAGGGTAATTGGCGCCGGAGTTGATGGCAGAAATGGTTTGGTAAGCCCTGATTGCCTGGTTACCGACCGTACCCCAGCTACCACGCAACTTTAATTCTGAGAAGATGCCCAGGTTTTGAATAAAGCGTTCCTCACTCATTTTCCAGGCCAGCGATCCGGATGGGAAATAACCCCACTTATTATTCGCGCCAAAAACGGAAGAACCATCTGCACGGTAGCTTACAGTCAAAAGATATTTATTTGCGAAGGAATAGTTTAATCTTCCGAGGTATGAATTCAAAACTCTTTCACTAACATTTGAATACTTTGAATTTATTTGTTCTGCTCCGCCGAGGTCATTAGCGCCGGTTTGATCTACTGTAAATTTAGATGCGATAAGACCGGAGGTTTCAGATTTGGAATATTGCTGCTCTGCAACGGCCATCAGAGTAAAATGGTGCTGTTTTCCTATACTTTTATCGTAGGTAAGAATATTTGAATTTTGATAAAAGGTATTTAATGCATCATCAATCGTTGCATACCCCACTTTTCCACCGATAGGTTTACCCTCCCATGTCTTGCTATTATAATAGCTCTTATTATTGCCGTTTTCGATAATGGCTCCGCCGGAAACTCTCAATTTCAACCCCTCAATAATTTTTACTTCCAGATACGCGGTCACATTATTACTTATAGTATTATTGGTAATATCCGGCTCCTGGGCGGCTGCCAGCGGATTCCAGGTGTCATATGCCCCGTATCCGGAAGGATGCCTGTTGTAGTTACCATCTGCGTCATACGGAGGCGTGGTTGGATCCCAGCGTGGGGCAATGTTCACTGCCTGGCCAAGAAAACTAAGAGCAGTGCCACCTCCGTACGGGGGTGAATTGCCCATTTCCTTTGAACCTCCCCAGTTTAAACCAAAGCTCACACTTTTAGTTATATCAGCGCTTACGTTTGCCCGTAAGGTGAACCTTTTATAGGCGGAATTAACAAGAATACCTTGCTGATCAAGGTACCCGCCCGAAACAATATATTTCATATTGTCAGTGCCGCCGCTTATTGATAACTGGTGGTTCGTGATAGGCGCGGTTCTGTAAATAACATCCTGCCAGTCTGTTCCACCGGAAGTCTTTAATTCTGCTATCTGGGCATCGCTAAAAATCGGGGTCGGCGTGCCAGAGCCATTTTGGGTCGCTTTATCGGCGTTTCTTGTTATCGCATAATCAGCGGCACTCATCAGGTCAAGCTTGTGGCGAATGGTTTGTGATCCATAACTAAAGCCATAGTCGATAACCGGTTTGCCCTTTTTCCCATTTTTAGTGGTAATCAGGATAACACCATTTGCTCCTCTTGATCCATAAATGGCCGTCGCCGATGCATCCTTCAATATTTCCATTGACTCAATATCATTAGGATTAATCGAAGTAAGGCTTCCGCCCTGTAATCCATCAATAACTACCAGGGCATTATTGCCACCATTGATAGAGTTCATACCTCTTACGCGGATCGTTGCATTTGCTCCCGGTGCTCCTGCAGTATTCAAAACAAATACTCCGGCAGCCCGGCCTTGTAAGGCCTGGTCAACACGTTGGGTAGAGAGTTGGGTGAGGTCGGAGCCCTTTACCGAACTAATGGCCCCTGTAAGGTCACTCTTCTTTTGGCTTCCGTAACCCACTACTACAACTTCGCCCATTGTGGTCTGATCTGTTTCGAGAGGAATAGAAATATTGTTTTGGCCAGGCCCCACGACAAGCTCTTTTGCGGTATACCCCACAGAACTGATTATAAGCGTAACTTTTGACGCACTCACAGGAATAGTAAAACTTCCATCAGGACCTGCAGCAACAGAATTAGATGTACCTTTTACAGTAACTGTTGCGCCGGAAACAGGTGTTGCATCTGTTATTGAAATGATTTTTCCTTTGAGGATTTTGTTTTGGGCCACCAGATTTATAGACCCAAAAAGAAGACATAAAATGAGCAGCAATTTTTTGGACTGATTCATGGTAAAGCAATTTTAGTTGTTACTAGAAAAATTTAATCCAGGTTCTGATTAATTTCCAACAAGCTGCATTTTCCCAAATGCTATCAATGGATACTAAATGTTCAAAAGAATTTTTGTTTGCTTTTGAATTACGAGCCTGTTAATTCTATTACCAATATAAAATCTTTTTTTCGCAAATTGATGCATTTCACTTCTTCATCCCTTAATACCATCTTACGCAAACGATTGAAATGACAACGCAATCGCTTGTGCTATTTTATTCAACAGTTCCCAAAGTTGCATCGTAATTACCGGTATTATCCTATTGATGACTTTATTTCAACTAATCATATTTAAATCTTGCGGTAAAAAAAATAAGCACATAAAAAAATTTATCAGTTTAAAAATTTTATGATGACAGGTTTGTTATCTTGAACTAACACTGGCCATATGCCATCCATTTTGACGTAAACTTTTTGGATGAAAACATTTGTATGGAGTTCCAAATGCAGGTGGCTTTCCGAAGTCATCTATACCAAATTGTAAACATATTCCTTAACCAAAATGCTGAGCAAGGGAGTATCGATTTTTGCCGGGAATGTAAATGTCTTTTTTTGAGCAATAAGGGTCTTCCGGATATTGGGTTTCGAATTATGACTTAATTCAACCAATCCTTATAACTTTCCAAACTTCACGATTTATCAAATTGCGCTAAATTCAACTTTGGATCCAGTCTTTCATTAGAGAAATAAATTTCATCCCAAGTCATTTCTCTTTCGGTGGTGGCAGCATTTCTGCCAAGTATTGCAGTAAGTGTTGACTCTGCTCCCGAGCGTGCCTGGTTCAAATAATTGCCTGATTCAATGCTGCCGATAAATGCTTTTTCCTTATTCGCATCAGCATCATATAATGCAGAAAGGAAAACACCTGAGGCCCGTTGCTCTGGTGTAAGTTCGGTTGGGTTTCTTGCGATACCGGAATCCCATTTGTTCTCGCCGGTAATAAACACGCCACCGCTGTAATGCGCTTCAGCGGTTCCTTTCGTGCCGATAAACCTGCAGCATACACCACCAAACTGCGGGCCCACTTTTGTGGTATGAATGCTTACTCCCACATCGTTAGGATATTGATACAACACCTGGTAATTACTGAATTCATCTCCGAAATCAGGACGGCCTTTTATATTACCCTGCCCCACAGCATGCAACGGATGCGCTTTTAATGCCCAGTTACAAACATCCAGCATGTGAATACCCTGGTCCAATAATGTGCCCCCGGACATTGCCCGGAAATAATAATGATTGCGTATTCTTATTTCGTCATAAGAGGCATTGGTGAGCGGTATCATGGGGGTGCCGGATGAAAAATAATACAACTGCACTGTTATGATGTCGCCAATATCACCACGATGTATCCTGTGTACCATTTCAACATAAGGAGTTCCATAACGTATCTGGAAACCGATAGCAACACTTTGTTTACCATTCAATTTTTCACCAACCTCCATCGCACGTTTACATCCGTCAACATCTGTTGCGACAGGTTTTTCACAATAGACATGTTTGCCCGCGGCAACCGCCGCTTCGAGAAACCCAACATGGCTGTACGCCGGGGAAGAAATAAGCACTGCGTCTACATTTTTATTATCAAGTAACCTCATGTATGCTTGCGATCCCTGGTACATATTTGAATCCTTGAATGCAGGAAATCCTTTGGCAGTATTCAACTTATTGAAAACTGGTGCGGCAGTTTTCAGCTTGTCCTCAAAAATATCTGCGATCGCGACAATATTGCTGTTGGTATTTTCTACGATTGATGAGATAACAGCCGTACCTCTGTTGCCACAACCAATCACTCCCATTCTTATGGCTGAGTTTGCCCTTGAACCAAAAACAATCTCCGGCCTTAAAATTGTAAAGCTTGAAACAGTAGCAGCGCTTTTTAAAAATGTTCTTCTTTCCATAATAATGTTATTGAAGTTTATATATACAAGGTGGCAGAGCTAACCGCTCTTTATTTGTCTATAAACTTATGAAATATTGATCTGAATTAACTATCTATAAATGATCTGCCGATCTAAAAAAAATTTATCGGTTGCCTGGGTTGATGTGTATCAGCAAGAATGCAATTTAATTTTTGATAAAAAAACTATTCAATTGAGATTGAACATTGATATTTACCGTTGATAAAATAGAAAGCAAAAATTTGTAGTAGAAAAGCGCTGACTACTATTTACTGCGTTTCAATTCTTACCTTCATCTTAATAATATTTTTAGATTCTAATTCTCATTAACATGACCAATTTTGACCCGATTCTTAAAAGCCTTTCTTTTCTTACTATTGCCTTTCTACCCTTTGCAGCAGACGCCCAAACCAATACGGCTGAAAGCAAAGACTGGGTAAAAAAGTCAAACGAATACACCAAAATCCTTATTGACATTGATGAAAAATATTCCCCGGAGTTTGGCTCAGCCCAGGGGCTGGCCTTTTATGATACTTTAATAACTGTGCCTACACTTGCAAATGTGTTTGCAAATAGAAAAGAAACAGAAGACGCGGTAGCACGCTTAAAAGCCGCCAAGCAAACTGAAACCGATCTTGCAATAAAGCAGGATCTTGATATACTTATCGACCAGGCCGAGCTGGGTTTCAGGAGACAGGATTTTGAGTTAAGTAAAGAAGTGATATTTCTAAACGCTACGGGTGGCGTGTTTCGCGGGCTGCAAATATTACTAGACGACCAAACAACGCCTGAAAGACGCAATGCAGCAGTTATCCGTTTGCGTAAGTATGCCGGCCTGGAGGACGGATACCAACCTGTAACAGCCATTTATAAAGACAGGACAACCACTCAAATGAACAAACCAGGCATGATCTATCCTTCGACGCAGGCAATGGAGGTTGCGCTTTCACGCAATGCCAGCATGGTCGGTGGCATTGCAGAGCTGTTTAAAAAATATAATATTACCGGATGGGAAGATGCTTATGCTGTAATAAAAAAACAACTGGAAGATTATGATGTGTGGATAAAAGCAACCCTATTACCAAAGGCCCGTACTGATTTTAAATTGCCGCCGGAGGAATACAAACTTGCCCTGGAAGGCTATGGCATCGACATCCCGCCTGCTGAAATTGCAACCATGGCGCATGCGCTGTTCACCGATATACAAAACGAGATGAAACCTATTGCGGAGCAAGTGGCGAAAAAATATAAGCTTCGGTCAAAAGATTACCGGGATGTAATTAAGTACCTGAAAAAGGATCAGCTCATAGGTGATTCTATAATGGCTGTGTATAAAAGCCACCTTGCCGATATAGAAGATATCATAAGGAAACATCATTTGGTTACTTTGCCCGACAGGCCCGCCATTATACGCCTGGCAACAGAAGCCGAAACTGCGCAGCAGCCTGCGCCGCACATGGTACCTCCTCCTTTTTTAAATAATACCGGTGAGCGTGGTGTTTTTGTACTACCATTAAATATGCCTGCTGCTCCCGGTGAAAAAGTTGATAAATATGATGATTTTACTTTTGATGCGGCTTCATGGACGATCATAGCGCACGAGGCACGCCCGGGACATGAGTTGCAGTTTGATAAAATGGTTGAAGAGGGCGTTTCGCAGGCACGTGCATTGTATGCTTTTAACTCCACTAACGTAGAAGGCTGGGGCCTTTACTCCGAATATATTACCAGGCCGTATATGCCACTTGAGGGACAATTGGTTTCTTTGGATTATCGTTTGCTTCGTGCTGCCCGTGCGTTCCTCGATCCTGAATTGCAGGCCGGAAAAATAACGCAGGAACAAGCGCTCAACCTGCTGATGAAAGATGTAGTACAATCGCATGCAATGGCAAAGCAGGAAGTAGAGCGCTATGCGCTGAAAGCACCCGGGCAGGCAAATAGTTATTTCTACGGCTTTACAAAAATGATAGCATTCAGAAAGGATGTTGAGAAAGCACTTGGTGCTAAATTCAACCAACAGCATTTTCACGACTTCATATTGTCGCAGGGTATTTTGCCACCGGCATTAATACGAGAAGCGGTTATGAATGATTTTGTGCCGAAGGAGAAAGGGTAAGAGAAGCATTTGCAGAGAAACATTATTTTTTTGATTCTAAGGCACACACATAACTCGCATCACAAGTAATTTTTTTAAGTTTACTGCTAAAAATATATTTACCCAAAAATGAAGTTTTTATAATATGCAGCAGACTTGGCTTTTCACCAGTCGCCTTGAAAGTCATTGACAATATGGTCGCAGCCTCAAACAAAATTTATTCAAAATCATAATCTCAATTAATGAAAGCCACATTACTTTATCCCTCTCAATGTTACTTAGGTGAAGGCCCTTTATGGCATGCCGGTAGAAAAAGCTGCTTTTGGGTAAACATAGAAGACGGGATTTTATATGAATACAACTGGTTGGATACATCGGTTCAAACTTGGAAATTTAATCACACCATCTCCGTGGCGCTGCTTGATAAAAATGATGACCTGGTGATAAGCCTCGATACATCCATTGCAAGATTCAATCCCGTAACGGGAGAGCATACATGGCTGCTTGATATTGAAAAAGGTAATAGTCACCGATGCAACGATGCAAGGTGCGATAGCAGAGGAAGATTGTGGATTGGCACCATGCATAAGAAACATGTTACAGGGGAAGGCTCTTTATATTGCATTGATGAGCAAAAGCAGGTTCATAAAAAAATTGCCAATACTACGATATCTAACGGCCTTACATGGTCGCTAGATAATACAAGGCTATATTTTATAGACAGCCCTACACAGGTGGTTCAGTCATATATTTTTGATGAAATGTCCGGAACCATAACTTTCGAAAAAAATGCTATTGAAATACCCAACAGCATGGGCACACCCGATGGCATGTCTATCGACGAGGAAGGAATGCTTTGGATAGCCCACTGGGGTGGTTTTGGTATATACAGGTGGAATCCTTTTACCGGCAAACATATTGATACCATTGAGATTCCCGTACCTAATGTGTCCTCTTGCGCATTCGCGGGTGAGAATCTTGACCAGCTTGTCATCACCACTGCAAGAGAAGGTTTAGACGAAGAGCAATTAAAAAAATATCCCAACAGTGGCGATGTTTTTATAGCAACGCCCGGCGTAAAAGGAGTTAAAAGGTTTAAGTGTAATTTGTAAACGCACCTGCTCTGAAAACTATGAGAGGTAGTAAAACTTATGCTTCGCGGTATCATCTTTTGTCTTACTCACCTATCCCCTTTTCATCTTTGATGAAACTACTGCGGAGTAAATACTCATATTTCCGGGTTTAACCGGAAATAGAATACCAAAGATCAAATGCCCCAAACGCAACCAGCATAAAGCCAAATATTTTTTCGAGAAGCAGATTATCTAATTGCAAGGCTACCCTTGCGCCCATGTATGAAAAAGGAATAGAACTTACTGATAATAAAATAACCAGCTTCCAATCGATATGGCCCAAATACCAATGAGCTATAGTACCGGGAACTGCCAGCCCCGCTGCTATAAGAAGGCTAGAGGCAAGCGCCTGCTTCGTAGGCATTTTTAAAAAACGAATAAATATGGGCCCAAATAAAACGCCGCCACTGTTGGCCAGTAAGCCTGAAAGAAATCCCACAAAAAGAGCTACTGTGGCGATTTTCCATCGCGGGATGTAGCTATTTATTGTAATTTCTTCCGGGGAGGAAAAGACAAAAAAAGATATGCCAAGTGATAAAACAAATATCGCTGTTAATACCATCAGCATTTTGCCTCCCAACCAATCACTGAAGAAGGAGCCCATAAACGTTGCCGGTATCCCTAATAAGATAGATAAACCAACTACCTTTTTATTAATTAAGTTCTCTTTCTTGTAAGCAAACGACGCGGATAGCGTAGTGGGCAAAGTTGCTGGTAACGGCGAAGCCAAAGCAGCAAAAGGATTTATTCCTGCAAATATCTGTAAGGCCGGAGTAGTAATGGCGCTGCCGCCTTTCCCCAACAGGCCTGAAAGAAATCCTACCATAGCTCCAATGGCGAGTATTATCCAATCAGAGCCAATCTTTCCTATCCACGCAAATAACCTGATATGAAGAATTGAATGAAATAACGACATGCTAAAAAACATAAAGATAACCAAACTCTTATGATGCTATGATTAGCTCCGTCCATTCTTACTTTCATAGCTATGTACAAGGCCTTAGACTATTTGAGCTTTGCCATAAAATTTCCCTCGTCAAGGAAAGTTGTGTCGCCGTTAGCCTTAAACACAAAGCCCCTAAAGGTGCCCGTAGCAATACCCGTTGAATAGATATAGCTTTCGATATTTACAGTAAACAATCTCTCCGGCAGGCTTAGAAATATATCCTTCGTACCGAAACGGTCATAATACAAGAAGTCAATACTGGTTGTTGTAATATTGAATTTGTCACTGTCGAATACTTCCGGCAGGTAGATCGTTACTACTAACCCCGTATCTGCGGAGCAGGCAGATGGCCCAAAGAAAGTGAAGGCCGTTCTATTGGCGGAAAAATCGGCACTATTGATTACGCCACAAAAAAAAGAATTGCTTTTTTTAAAACTCCAGTGCGAAAGAGTAATCGTATCGGCAGAATTGCAAAGCGCACACGGCGGAAAATCATTAACGACAGGTGGTGGTGGCACTATTGCGGAATCTCCTCCTGCATTTGTTGAATCAATGCCGTTATGGGTAAACTCTTTCTGGCACCCTGTGTCCTGAAATAATAATTGGCATAAAAAAACGAATGCAACCAAATACTTCTTTATTCGTATCATTTATTATTACTTAATCGCAAGATAAACCTTCCAGGTCGCTGCTATTAGATAATATATTTTGTTAGGAGCGGAAAGATCACCAAAGTTTAAAATGCCTTTATCAAAAGGTGGGAAATTAAACAGTGCCAATTTATCCCGGAGCCTTTCGGCCTTTTGAAATTTCGCCATTCGGTTTTATCCAGAATGAAATATTTTTATTGGACAAGGTCTTTGTGACATCACCGGGTTGCTCGTCAAAATTTTGCCTGTGTACCAGCCTGTGCATCGTTTTTGCAGAAAGTATCAAATGATTATTTGAGGTAATTTTATAGCTATATAGTTTACAAATATCCGCGGAAATTGAAACGTCGCAATCGGTGTAAAGGCGTGCATTTGAAATGCGGCTTTTGATATGGTAATTTAGGGTAACCAGGAAATAATTCATGCATTTCTTTCTCGAATTATCCAGCCTGATCACTAACCATAATATACTATCGTTGAGCGAAACCGATGTGTCACAATTTGCACCAGTTTTCGATTGAGCTACGTCAGCAGAGTCGACGATGCCGGACAATAGCAATTCTTCATGAGTTATTGTATTATGGGCTTTCAATTTATTAAAAATAGAATCGGGAACAATACCAGTTGTGCGGCCCTGGGCCGGGGCGAACATCGCAGATGCAACAAGTATAGTAGTTGAAAAGATAGTTTTTATTTGCATAGATGTCCGAAAGTTTGGTATCGAATGTGGGTTTTCTTTTTGTAGTAAATATGGTTTTGCAAATTCATACCAGGCAGATGAAAACACGAAACCTGACATAAGATTTGAAATCTTCCAAAGTCATGACAATCTTTAATTATTAAAATATTTGTGATCGCGTTAGTATGAGAATAACCCAAACAGGTAGTTGCAAAAGCTACCAATAATTATTTTGCACCAGGAAAGTTTCCACCTGGTAAGCTTCTACATCCTTTAAGCTTTGAATATATACCCCTGCGTTAGGATACGGAATTGGATAAATTTTTCTTAATGGTGGCTGCTTGTTTCCACTTTCATTTGTATAATTAATTTTAAAGAAGAAATAAAAATTATTTGAATTGCTGTCTTTGGCACCGTGGAAGTGATCGTTAATTAAGTACAAATAAGTTTTGTGTGCTGCCAGAAAAATGCGTTCTTCCTCCTCGTTGAACTTACCCAATACTTTAAACTTATCATTTATCTTTTGCAAAATCATGACCTCCGCGTCAACATTCCTCGCATTTCGCGAAGAATAATTTTTAATGTTCAATGCGATAGTCGTGGAATCGCCGTCTTCAATAAAATGCGGATTCCCTGAAATATCCAACAAAGGCTCTTCTTCCTCCGTGGTAGTATTATCGGTAGATTCAACTTTTTCAATCGAGCCCGCACCACGATCTGCGTCGAGCCCGAGTGTAGCGGGTGATGTAAGCTTCGGGGTATTCGTAACTATTTTTAGATCATCGGGAACCTGTGTAGTTTTAACGGAATCCTCGTATTGCGAAATACTTGCTGCTATCAGAATTATCCCGGATAAAATTACGAGACGACCCGACCATGTCAGCTTTTGAAAAAAATTGCCTTCATAACCTCGCTTTATTACAGACCTCAGGAAAGGCAAGACCGCCAGTGTAGTGGCCAGGAAAATTATAATAAAAACTGAATTCATAGAATGCTTTGGGTCAAGTTAACAAAATATGTAATAGGATTAAGAGTAAAAAATTATCATCATCAAAAGCCTGGTTCTTTGTTACAAGATTGTGACAAAATATTGTGCGCAAGAAGGCTAAGAAGAATATTCATAAATGAAATAGAAGGGGAACTTTGCGGCATTGGTTCGTGTACACGAAAAAACAGTTTAATACAAAAACTCATAGTGACTCCAAAAAAATCTCCAACTAAAAATTTATGCTTGCTGCGGGATAGCGATTTAACGCTATGTCCCTATTCCTATTCTAAGCTAAAATTTATCTTTTTGAAACATTAGTAAAAGAGTGTTCTAAACTAACATGCAAGTATCGCAATTACTACGGCACGCTTAATAGTGAATAATCACCTCGCCCTTTGAACCATCGGTGCCCCAGGATGTGCCTGTATAACCTCCACCCCCTCCACCCCCGGGAAAAGATGCAAATGTCGTGGAAGTTCGCTTTACTTCGATCGCAGTGCCAAGATTTATAACTTGTACTCCTCCCCGGCCTCCATTGTTGTAGTAGGGCGCTGAACCTCCGCCCGATCCATAATTTCTAACCTCATAATATACACCTGAGCCTGCCTGGGAATAAGAATAACTGGTAGCCTGTCCCGGCTGCCCGCTAAACTGTACGAAAAAAGGGGCAGATGTGCTAAAAATACCAGCATATCCGGGGGCAGAGGCATTTGCACCACCGCCACCTCTCGACGTAATGGAAAAGAGAGAGCCGAAAACTATAGTATTCTGTCCATCTGTTGCAGTTCCTCCTTGTGATGAAGAAGCCGTGCCCCCTGTGCCAATGGTTATCGAGACAGATTCACCAGGTGATACCTTCGCACTTTCATAAGCATATGTACCTCCGGCTCCGCCACCGGCGTATGCGCCCCCGCCCCCGCCACCCCAGGCCTCAACGAAAATATCAGTAACATTTGCCGGCACGGTCCACGATAAAGATTGATTTATCGCAATAACGTTTTTATAAGGCCCAGTTTCTCCCCAGGCAAGGTTTCCGATAGTGTTTTTCATCAATACCTGTCCCGGTGTTCCATCTATACCATTTGCTTTTATGGTACCTGTTACATTAACGTTGCCTGAAACATCTAATTTTTCCGAAGGCGTGGTTGTTCCAATCCCCACGTTTTGTGCATTTGAAATATTGAAAATCAAAAATGCAGCAAGAAATAAATATTGCTTTTTCATTTTATTATTTTTAAATGAGTAATTATTTTATCTTTTTTACCGCGTAAACCAAAGTAGATAAGGCGGATTCTATTTAATTGCAAGTTTAGGTAAGAAAGCCATTGAGGTTTTCGGATGTTTTGGATCTCTCCGATTTATAATTCACTTTAAATTAATACTTCTTTTTCGAAATATGAACTCCGCTGTAGACTGCAGTTCAGAATTTTCACGCGGGACAACTCGCCAGCTACAGATTGTTACAATTTTCTAATTTTGCTCTCATAAAAAACATTTCATGGATGCTACATTAGAAAAATCGATAGAAATTCTGCAACGTACACCAGGTGTTCTCACCGCCATGCTGCAGGGCATTTCGAATGAATGGACATCAAATAACGAAGGCGGTGATACATGGAGCGTATATGATATTATCGGCCATCTTATCTATGGTGAAAAAACCGATTGGATGCCGAGAGCAGAAATAATTCTTTCTGAAAAAGATGATAAAAAATTTGAGCCGTATGACCGGTTCGCTCAATTTGAAGAGAGCAAAGGGAAATCACTGCAGCAACTTTTAGATGAATTTGTAAAACTGCGGAACAAGAATGTTGAACAGTTACTTTCAAAAAGATCTTACCACTAAAGATCTTGAAAAAACAGGCATCCACCCTGCTTTTGGAAAAGTAACGTTATCGCAACTTCTTGCCACATGGGCAGTGCACGACCTTAATCATATCTCGCAAATAGCCCGGGTAATGGCCAAACAATATAAAGCAGCGGTGGGCCCCTGGGTGGAATATTTAGGAATATTACAAACGTAACCCTTCAATTTATTAATGCACACTTCTCACACCTGGCTGTTCTACTAACTGAGTGCTCCTTTACATTTTAGCGGAGGAGCTAAGTTAATATCCATAAGAATCTTCTGTGCCGCAGATTGATACCTTCATATAAAGGGGAACAATTAAACTATAATTTTTATAAGGATCACTTTAATGGTTGCAGTTTGTCGCTTTTAGTACCTCTCGAAGTTATCCTGAAATAAAAGCGTTCTGCAGCACGCAGCAATAAGGCCACAGCCATAACAAACAGAACGAAACAAAGGGTTAACAGGAGTTTAAGGTAAATGGAGTTTGTTTTCAAAACCACATTTACGAACGGATGGCGTAAAAAACCGTTAACGGCATAAATGTACATGGAAATACTGCCTATGAACAGGAACAAACGGGCAGGCACAATTGTTTTGGAATGAAAGAATCGTTTTAGGAAGACGTAAGCATAAAGCATGGTAACGACGAACGAAATTGGTATAAATACCCAACCGACCCGACTGAAATTGCCAAAATAAAACAACAGAAAGGCAATAGCGAATAGCCACCATGGCATGAGAATTTTATTTTCTTTGGCCAGTATAATGCCGAGGGCAAAAACAGGAAGGAACCCTATGACCGTAGTGTTAATAAGCAACCCCTCCTGTTCCAGTGTGTTATTAAAAAGCAATTTCAACACAAGCCCAAAAAGCGCTATTACTATGAGCGGCGGTGCTCCGTATCTATCAAATAATCGACGCAGCACCGGGAAGACCAGGTAAAACTGAACGATCATAGAATAGAACCACCAGGGCCCCACAAGCCGAAGGCTCTCGCCCGGAACCAGGTTTGATAGAAAACTTAATCGAAGTAAACTTCGCAGATATAGATCCGGATGATTGAGACTTTTTGTCGTAACAATTATTATAGCCAGGTAAAGAAGTACCGCCAAAAAAAATGTAGGATATATTTTTGAAAGGCGATCCTTTAGAAACTGCCAATACTTTATTTCCCTATTGCGATAAGAAAGAGACAAGCCATAAGCACTTAAGAAGACAAAGATATGCACACCATAATGCCCGAAATAGGAAAACAGTAAACCCAATGCATCAAAAAAGCCGGAGCCGCTGATGGTGCTTCTAAAAAAGTCGAAACGGGAACGCTTAAATACAAATTCGTTTTCAATAGCCCACCCCGGAAATACATGAAAGAAATTGTGCAGTAGGATCAATAAAATAAATACGCCTTTCAGGACATTGGTATCCCTTTTTGAAAGTACACTCCAACGCAAAGAAAAACCGTCTTGTTCTTTTGTTGTTTGCATCGTAAGCGTTGTTTTATGAAGTAAGAACCGCGATCGAAGTATTTGAAAATCTGATTCGCCGCCCTTGCCTATCTCAAAAAGTTTTCATTATCGAACGCTAATCACCGCAAATGAATGCTCAAACGAAAGGAAGCCGGAGATGCGACGCCGAAAGCGTTGCAGCCTCTTAGTCAACAATAAATCTGCATACCACAGAATGCAAATAAAGGTTCTTTTTCTTTATTAGTTAACTAAACCTAATGTTATACTTTTAATTTAGTTTCAAAATTATTTTAAATGCCAGGATCATTATCCAACAGAGATATTATGGAAGACGACATTTTAGAATTCGAAAACGAAATTATTAGCTTGTTGCATTCTATTAATTTCATCGATAGTATTTCCTAATATGTCGAAATGATTTATTCGTTTGGATCGCCTTCAGTAGATTAGTATTCCAAAACTTTCTCACCATGGAATATGATAACGACCGGCCAATAAAACCTGTTTATAAAATTGAGATATTTTATTGGATAGGAATTTTCCTTTTTTACCCGCTTGTAAATTTCTTCACGTTTTTTAATAAGGATATAATCTTTTTACCGATCCTGGTTTTAGTTAGCCTCCTGGTATTTCCGTTTTATTTTTTGTATGCAAAAGCAATTATACCCTGGCTTCTTTTTACAAAGACGATTTTCGTGGTTTAGGCTTTTGGCAATTAGTTTTTATGTAACAATTCTTGCTTTCATATGGCTTCTGTATTCTTTTGTGCACCTGGATGAAAACCCTATAATTCATCTCCAGTCTCTTCAACCTTATTTTACTTTTTCCTGGGCTACAGTTGGCCGTGAGAGTTTATGGATTTTTGTAAACATGACTTTTGCAACAAGCATTGCCTTTCTTAAAAAGAATTTTGATGAAAAAGATGTGATCGCGGCTCTTGAAAAAGATAATGCCAATTTTAAATTAAAATATTTGCGTTCACAATTAAATCCTCATTTCTTCTTTAACACATTGAACAGTATCTATTCCCTCAGCCTGCAAAAGTCTGACAAGACTCCTGAAGTCGTTGTAAAACTCGCTGACCTTATGCGATATATGATTTACGATTGCGAGGAGGAAAAAATTTCTTTAAATAAAGAAGTAGAGTTCATAAGAAATTATATAGACATTGAAAAAATGCGGCACAAAGCGGATGTACGTTTTGCAGTGGAAGGAGAAACAGATGGAATCATGATCGAGCCCTTTCTCTTCATCTCGTTTATCGAAAATGGTTTTAAGCATGCATTTAATACTTCTTTTAACGATGCGTTTATTTATATCACTATCAAATCAATTCCCGGTCAAATCATTTTGAATGTAATTAACAATACCGATATCGATTTGGAAACACAGGCTAAGAAGCTTCCGGGCGGCACTGGAATGAAAAATAGCAAAAGCCTGCTTGAGCTTGTATATCCTGATTCCTATGCCTTGGATATTATTCAAACGGACAAAGAGGAAATCAGGAAGAGCGATTTAAGAATTACCAATGCGAAGAAACGCCTCGAAGTCCTCTATCCGGATTCTCACACGCTTGATGTAATTTTAAGTAAGAATGCTTACACAGTTTCATTAATCTATAAAAACAAAGGCTGCTTGATAAAATGCATGATAGTTGAAGATGAAACGCTTGCTCAACATGTGTTGCAAAATCATTTGCAAAAGATAGACAGGTGTGAGTTGGTAGCCACTTGTAACAATGCGCTCGAGGCAAGAGAAGTTTTAAGCAAGCAGGATATTGACCTGATGTTTCTTGATATTCAATTGCCCGGAATGACCGGTTTAAATTTCCTACGATCATTGCAGGATCCGCCACTTGTTGTGCTTACGACTGCTTATTCCGAGTACGCTGTAGAGAGCTATGAATTCAACATAATAGATTATTTACTGAAGCCAGTTTCCTTTGAGCGCTTTAGCAAAACAATTGATAAAATAGTTGATGGTGGGTTATTTACGCAGGGTACAAAAGAGAAAGAGCAGTTTACCGGCAGATCATATTTTTGTAAAGAGCAACAGCAAGTTTTTCAAAGTAAATTTTTCAGAGATCATCTATGTAAAAGGCATGAGGGATTATCTTAAAATTCATACACCGGAATACAATCTTGTGACGCTGCAAACAATGAACGAGATGGAGAAAATATTACCTCCCAAACAATTTATCCGTATTCATAAATCTTATATAATCGCATTAGCACACATCAAAAGCATTTATGGAAACAGCATTGAAATAGAAAACGAAACGATTCCTATTGGGATTAGGTATAAAGAGAGGGTGATGGAGTTGGTAAATAAAAAATAAATTATCCCCGTTTATTTTTTTAAGTAATTGAACATTTAAATAAAGCGAATTTTTACAAATTAAAACTCCCAGGTATCATTTGAATGATTCTAATAAAAGCAGACGGGTTTTGGCGTGGACGGCTTTTGCAGCCTCGATAATTTCCATACCTCTTTTCAATTTTGTCGACAACAAGCAATTAACTGAAAATGACTTAATCACGATTTACAATTTAATACTTTCGGAAAATTCGTATAAGGATATTGGTGGCGGAAAGGGAAGTCACCCTTCGTTGAAATTTAAATTTACAAGTACAAAGAGAGTTTTTCTTATAACTTATGAGGAGTATCAATGTGTCGCAACTAACATAATTCTCAGCAATTTTAAAAAAGGTGATACGGTTTCAATAAAAATAAAAAGATCTGATCGGGCAAAATTTTTTGAAACAAATTGGTTCAACAAATCCACCAAAATATACGGGTTATCAAAAAACGAAAAGAGTTATTTGTCGCTTAGCTGTAGAAACGATGTTTCAAACAAGTGGGCTAAGGCAGCAACGATAGCAAGTTTCGTATCGGCCATATTATCTTTCGTTTTCGCCTTATTTATTTTGAAACCTAAAACTAAATTTCAGTCTTTTTCACAATTTCCTATGGACCCAATTTTTGTGTTAGCACTAGTTTGGTTAATCATATTTCTAATGTTAAAGTGACAAAACTGCGGGTCCCATTTTCACAGAAAGTATTAAGATATGAAACCGGAAAATGGAAGATCGGTAAAACGTAGGACCCATAAAGCTACTAAGCATCGTTTCTAAATTGAATTATATTTGACGTAGCACATCGCTTGTAAAAACTATCATTATCCCAACTTTCACCTAACCTCAAATTATTAAAATGAAAAAAGGCAATTTTATTTTGCTGGTTCTAATCTTATTATCGGTGTTCATTGCCAACAAAATAAATGGCCAATCCATTACCATTCCCATTGAAACAAAAAATAATGCACTGGTATTGCAGACAGATAAAGACAGCCGCCTATGGATTGTATATTTTGGAAACAGGCTGATGGATACAGTGGATTATACGTTCGCTTCCAAACAATATCACTACTCCGATGCCAATGCAGGAATTTATAATAATTCATATACAGCGTCCGGAACATGGAATCTTTCAGAACCCGCTTTGGAGGTAATTCATAGCGACGGAAATCCTTCCACGGAATTGAAGTATGTGAGTCATCAGGCAAAGCAGGAAGGAGAGAATGTGTCGGTTACTTCTATTAAGCTAGCTGATCCTGTTTATAAATTTACCGTTGAGTTGTTTTACAAAACATGGAGCAACGAAAATGTAATTGAACAATGGACGGAAATTACAAACAATGAAAAAGGAAATGTGGTTCTGAACAAATATGCTTCTGCAAACTTATTCTTCGCCAATAAAGATTCTTATCTCACAAGCTTCCAGGGCGAATACCTGAAAGAAATGCAGCCGCTTGAAGAACAATTATTACAAGGCACCAAAACAATTGAATCAAAATTAGGCACGAGGGCCATGCTGTTGGGAACTCCCAATTTTATTTTATCATTCGGTGGGCCGGCAAAAGAAAACAGCGGGCAGGTTTTACTCGGCCAGTTAGCCTGGAGTGGTAATTACAAACTTGATTTCGAAATTGATTCACATAAAGATCTTCGCTTTATTGCCGGGATTAATCCTTACGCCTCATCATATACGTTAGCACCTGGCAAAACATTCAAAACGCCTTCTCTCATTTATACCGTTTCAAATAACGGCACCGGCGAAGCAAGCAGGCAATTGCAAAGCTGGGCAAGAAAATATCGCGTACTAAACGGCGAAGGTGAAAGGCTTACACTGCTGAATAACTGGGAGGCTACCTATTTCAATTTTGATGAAACTAAATTGTCTGCCCTATTCAAAGATGCGAAAACGCTGGGAGTTGATATGTTCCTGCTGGATGATGGATGGTTTGGAAATAAATATCCAAGAAACAGTGACCATGCTGGTTTGGGCGATTGGCAGGAGAATGTAAAAAAGCTACCGCATGGAATTGGATACCTGGTAAAAGAAGCCAAAGATGCAGGTGTAAAATTCGGCATCTGGATCGAGCCTGAAATGGTAAATCCAAAAAGTGAGTTGTACGAGAAACATTTAGATTGGGTAATCAGGCAACCTGAGCGTCCTGAAAAATATTATCGCAACCAATTGGTTCTTGACCTGTCAAACCCGGAGGTGCAAAATTTTGTTTTCGGAATTGTTGATAATTTGTTTACCAAAAATCCTGAGCTGGCTTTTATAAAATGGGATTGCAATGCGGTCATCTATAATGCGTATTCATGCGTATTTAAATAAGAACAAAATTCCACAAACACATTTGTATGTTGATTATGTAAAAGGATTGTATAGTGTATTGCAGCGCATCAGGGCAAAGTATCCATCCGTATCAATGATGTTATGTTCCGGCGGCGGTGGCAGAGGAGATTATGAGTTGCTAAAATATTTTACTGAGTTCTGGCCAAGTGACGACACAGAACCGGTAGAACGCATTTTTTTACAATGGAACTATTCTTATTTTTTTCCATCAATCACAACGGACTGCCACGTAACAGATTGGGGTAAGCAACCAATCAAGTTCAGGGTGGATGTGGCAAGCATGGGTAAATTGGGATTTGATATTGTAGCCAGCAAACTGTCTCCAAATGATTTGGCATTTTGCCAGCAGGCTATAAAAAATTACGACTCGTTTAAAGATATCGTATGGCATGGAACGCAATACCGTTTGGCAAGCCCTTATGAAAATCCGTTTGCGTCGATCATGTATGTAAATGATGATAAATCAAATGCGGTTATGTTTACTTATTTGCACAGCACTCGCTTCACAGAAAATCCCACTGAAAGGCCCGTTAAACTGAATGGATTGGATGCAAGCAAAAAATATAAAATCACCGAGATCAATATGTATCCCGGGACAACATCGCCAATCAATTCAGATCAAATTTACTCCGGTGATTTTTTAATGAATGTTGGATTTAATCCAAGTCTAAATGCAAGAAGATCGAGCGTTGTGCTTGAGATTACAGAAGTGAAGTAAACCTATAACTGCGATACATTCTTGCAATCATTTATGAACTTTATATGAAAAGAATATTTTTATATTCTAAAAAGTCGCAATAATTAAAGTAAAAAGATCATTACGTTAATTGTTACAAACCTTGTAGGGTTGATGGTTATTTTCAGTGGCAATCCCGGCGATTATTGTGCCCTCTTTTATTGCAGAATTACGATTATGCCTCTGTTTGATCGTAAAAGGTGTGAATATGGCGAATAGGAAAATACAGGCAAGCATAAATCCCGCAAGACTTTAAAAGTTGCATTGATAACCGTGTCGTGGCCGACGTCCTGTTCAGAAAATTATTCAATACCCTCTTCCTGTTCCAGCCAAAATCTTCGGACTGCATTTAGCTGGTCAAAATCCAAAGAGTCAATTCCTTTATCTCTTGGGATTTCATCCACATACGTAAAACGACGTTCTGGGCCATTTTCTGGTGTTAATATAAAATCATAAGTGTTATCCCCGGTTTTATCTACCTCAACATGAACTCCATCTTCTAAAATAAACTTAAGTGGATAATGTTTTGACATAAATTATAGTTTATCTCAAAGTTAAGAAAGTAAAAATCTGCAGGGAGTTTTTGTTTTGCTGGTAGTACATCCCCAACGGCACATAAATACAACAATTTGAAATTCCAATTGCATCCCCTTTGCTGCTATTTTTCGTAAATTTACAACCTGCAAAAAACACAATCATGATCCTAAATATCAACGGTACAACGCACGAAATAACGGCAGACGCCGATGTTGGATTATTGTACGTGTTGCGTGACGAACTGGATTTAACCGGCAGCAAATATGGCTGTGGTGAAGGGGCTTGCGGCGCATGCACCGTGTTGATAAACGGGGCACCCACGCGATCATGTATAACTCCTGTAGGTTCAGTCGCCGGCAAAGAAGTAACCACCATTGAAGGGCTTGAAAAAAATGGAAAATTACACCCGGTGCAGGAAGCTTTTCTTACCGCAGATGCCTTTCAATGTTCTTATTGTGCATCTGGCATGATCATGTCCGCCGTGGCGTTGCTTAAAAATAACCCATCGCCGAGTGAGGCTGCAATTGTGAAAGCAATGAACGGCAATGTGTGTCGCTGCGGAACCTATCCCTATATTATAAAAGCCATTAAGCTGGCTTCAAAAACATAAGTTGATGAAGAACGATCAGGATTATTTACCACATTCATTTGAGCCAACGCAGGATGAGTTGCCGCCCGAAGCAAGGCATCATTTTGTACTTGATCGTCGCAAATTTCTTAAAGTAACCGGTGGTGGTTTGGTGGTCGCCTTTGTATTACAAGACCTTTTTTCTTTCGGTAGTAATGGAATAACATCCAAATCATCTTCTGTTCCCATAAACGAGGTAGGTGCATGGATACATATTGGAGAGGATGGAACAGTAACCGTTTTTACCGGCAAAGTCGAAGTAGGACAGAACATACGGACATCATTATCCCAAATTGTTGCAGAAGAGCTGAAGGTGCCTTTCTCATCTGTAAAAATGATCATGGGTGATACTGATCTTGTGCCATGGGATGCCGGTACTTTCGGCAGCCGTAGTACTCCGCAAATGGGAACTCAGTTGCGTAAAGCAGCAGCCACAGCCCGCGAGGCATTGGTAGACATGGCGGCAAAAAGCTGGAACATTGATCCTACAGATTTAACCGCTGAAGATGGGATGGTATTGAACACAATAAATAATAAGAAGATAAGTTATGGCGAGCTAACAAAAGGCCAGCAGTTATTAATGCCTATTTCCGACAAGGCTAAAGTAACTCCTGCAAGTGATTGGAAAGTGGCGGGCAAGCCGTTTAGTAAAGTAAATGAACAGTCTTTTATAACTGGTAAACATTTTTATGTCTCAGATATGAAGGTACCAGGTATGCTTTATGGTAAGGTACTCCGGGCGCCATCTTACAATGCAAAATTGCTAAATGCAGATGTTACAAAAGCAAAGGCAATGCAAGGTGTAATTGTGGTGAAGGATGGAGATTTTATTGGAGTAGCCGCGCCGGATATAAAAACTGCCGGAAAAGCTTTGCAGGCCATAGATGCCAAATGGGAAGAGGTTTCCGGGCAGCCATCTAATGAAAATATATTTGATTATCTCATTAAAAAAGCATCCGGTGAAAAAGGTGGCAGAAATTCAGGCGATACAAAAGGCGACGTGGACCGGGGATTAGCCAAAGCTGATTTTAAACATTCAGGAAGCTACAAAATAAATTATATAGCGCATGTGCCACTGGAGCCACGGGCAGCACTCGCGGGATGGGTGGACGGAAAGCTTACCGTATGGACTGGAACCCAACGCCCGTTTGGTGTGCAGGAAGAACTTTCCCGTGTTTTTAAAATAGATAAAGAAAAAGTGCGTGTAATCATGCCCGATACTGGTTCGGGTTATGGAGGAAAGCACAGCGGCGAAGCTGCCGTTGAAGCTGCCCGCCTTGCGCAGGAAGCAAAGAAGCCCGTTAAGATAGTATGGACAAGACAAGAAGAATTTACGTGGGCATACTTCAGGCCAGGGGGAGTAATTGAAGTTAACGGCGGCGTTAATAAAGACGGAACCATCACAGCCTGGAAATTTGCTAACTATAATTCGGGCGGTGCAGGCTTAGATACAGAATATAAAATCGCCAACCAACAAATAGCTCATGTTCCGTCCGATTCTCCGCTAAGAGAAGGCTCTTACCGCGGACTCGCGGCAACGGCTAACGTGTTTGCCCGTGAATGTCACATGACTGATCTTGCCCGGTTAATAAAAATGGATCAGCTTGAGTTTCGTTTAAAAAATTTAGAAGACGACCGGTTTATTGCAGTATTGAAAAAAGCCGCCGATAGTTTTGGCTGGAATAAAGCCAAATCTAATGGGACCGGCTACGGTATTGCCGGGGCTTTTGAAAAAGGCGGCTATGTGGCAACTTGTGCAGAAGTAACAGTAAACGGCGATAAGGAAGTGAAGGTGCTTCGTGTAACACAGGCATTTGAATGCGGCGCCATTATCAATCCGCATCATTTAGAAAACCAGATTGCTGGTTCGATGATCCAGGGCCTGGGTGGCGCGTTATTTGAAGCGGTTGAGTTTGCAGATGGAAAAATTCTTAACTCCGGCCTTTCAGCCTATAGAGTTCCAAGATTTAGCGATATACCAAAAATTGAAGTCGTTTTAATTGACCGCAAAGATCTCCCATCCTCCGGTGCAGGTGAAGCTGGTATTGTTGGTATTGCACCGGCAATACGTAATGCGATCCTTGACGCTACAGGCGTAGCCCTGACGAATTTACCCATGTTGCCAAATGGGGTAGTATCTTAAAACCTTCCACCCGGTTCTCTTCAGTTTTTTCAGCAGTATGTACATTACGATCCATTTGTACAAACCATATTGAAAATGTGGGGCTAATTATAAAACAAAAACTTATTTTGGCTTATGAAAAAAACTAAGTCAGCAAGACGCAATTTTATAAAACTTTCCGTGATGGGTTTGGGTGGCCTTACTATCAATCCTATCGGAGGCAAAAAAGATGCACCTGTTTTACATTCTAATGAAAAGCTGCGCATTGTTTGTGTAGGAGCACACCCGGGTGATCCTGAATTTGGCTGCGGCGGAACAATGGCAAAGTACAGCGATGCAGGACATTCTGTTACCTTTTTATATCTCACAAGAGGTGAGGCGAGTGACCCGCATACATCACATGCTGACATGGCCGCATTGCGCACGAAGGAAGCAGAAGTTGCGTGCAAAGTGCTGAATGTAACCCCGAAATTTGCCGGGCAGATTGATGGAGATACCATATTGGATAAAAGCAGTAATGATTTGATGGGGGAACTTTTAGCTGCGGGAAAACCTGATATTGTTTTTACACAGTGGCCTGTTGACGGGCATCCGGATCACCAGGTTACCGGGCTCCTTGCCTTAACAGCGTGGGTAAGGTCAGGCAGGAAATTTCATCTCTATTTTTACGAAGTAAATACAGGCAGTGAAACGATGGCATTTACACCCACCGATTATGTAGATATTACTTCTGTTCATGAAAGAAAAAAAGAAGCCATGTTTGCGCATAAAACACAAAACCCAATAGAAATTTATAACAACTATTTTAAACCGTTAGAAGAATTTCGCGGATTGGAAGCCGGTGTAAAAGCTGCTGAAGCATTTATTCATTTTAAATCAGAGAGCGGAAGAGTTGGCACCATTGGACTGTAGTGATTGCGCTTTACACATCTTCTTAGTTTGGATTTTCATCTTTCAATTTCAAATTTATAGACTTAGTGAAAGCCGTTTGGAAATGTTAGGTTTTATTGTAAAGAGGCCTTTTGAAAGTTTATCAAAAAGAAACTTTGTTTCACAAAATCTCAGATATGTCAAGCAGTCGCAGAGAATTTATCCGTAACACCAGCTTACTTACTGGTGGGATTGGACTCAATATTAAAACCAAGTCGAATAAAAAGTATCGGACAAATGAAGAGGGAGATCGCCTTGTGCTTTTAGGTACACAAGGAGGTCCGGTGATTCGTTCTTATCAACAAACTCCGTCAGCAAGCCTGATTGTGCATAACAAAATACCCTTTGTAATTGATGCAGGTTATGGCGTTACATTAAAGCTAAAAGAAGCCGGTATAAATTTATCACAACTGAAATATATTTTTATATCACATCATCATTCTGATCATAATCTTGAATTGGGCAATCTTATTTATAATGCGTGGGTGTCTGGCCTGTCAGAACCGGTTAATGTATATGGGCCAATTGGATTAAATTCCTTATTAAACTATTATTGGAAATCTAATGAATATGATATCGACCTTAGAATAAGAGATGAAGCGAGATTTGATATAAGAGATTTAGTTATAACCCACGAATATACTGAGGGCGGGATTTTATCAACAGGGAACTTCGAAATAAATTCTTTGAAAAATATGCACCCGCCCGTCACCGAGAGTTATGCGCTGGGCTTTAAATTTGCCGGTAAGAAAATAGTCTTTTCAGGGGATACTGCTTATTTCCCTGCACTGGCAACATTTGCATCGGGTGCCGATTATTTAATTCACGAGGCCATGTATCCGGCAGCGGTCGAAGAAATGGTAAAGCGAAGACCCAATGCACCTAAATTAAAAGCAAGTATCTTATCACATCACACGTCTGCTGAAGACGCAGGCAAAATTGCAAAAGCAGCTAATGTAAAAAATCTTATTTTAAATCATTTTGTTCCTCCGGATGACAAGACGCTGACCGAAGACGTTTGGATAAATTCTGTACGAAAAAATTTTTCAGGAAACATAATAATTGGAAAGGATCTGTTGCAATTTGCATTGTAAAAAAATTTCCCAACCTTTAGTATTACAAATCATAACAAGCTATGTCCATCACATTAGAATCAGAGCTAACAGGCATAAAGAAAATAAGTGAAGCGGTTGCTATTACACTTAAAGAAATGAGAAATTATTCCAAACCAGGGATGACGGCTAAAGAATTAGATGACTTCGGAGGCCAGATTTTAAATGATCTTGGAGCGAAGTCTGCACCACGTTTGACTTATGGTTTTCCCGGCTGGACTTGTATAAGTGTTAATAATGAAGTTGCTCACGGAGTGCCTTCTGAAAATAAAATACTACGGGAAGGTGATTTAATAAACATAGATGTTTCGGCCGAGCTCGATGGCTTTTGGTCTGATAACGGTGGCTCATATGTTCTTGGCGAAGACGTTAATGATCACCAGCATTTGGTTGATACTTCGAAACAAATTTTACAACAAGCAATTAAATCTATAAAAGGTGGCGTGCGGATTTCAGATATCGGGCAACTAATAGAAACTGAAGCAAAAAAATACCGGTATAAGGTGATAAGAAATTTAACGGGTCACGGCATAGGAAGAAGTCTTCATGAAGAGCCGCACAATATTGCTAATTACCGTGACAGATTTAATATGAAAAGATTTAAAAAAAATTCTGTTGTTGCGGTGGAAACATTTATTTCGACACACTCTACCATTGCAAAAACTCAAAATGATGGCTGGACGTTAATCGGTGATAAAGGAGGGTATGTGGCACAGCACGAACACACTATAATAATTACAGATGGAATACCAATCATCCTGACCGAAATGAATGGGATATGGAATTGAACGCTCGCCCCAATCCTTCTTGGCCTCGGCAGAGAGGGAACTAACTTTTATAAATTCGGGCTTTGGAATCCTAACTGCTTCATGCCTCTTTTTATTTCGGGGCAACTCATAAATAAATCCCAAAGCAAGCCACTCCGGTAATTTTCAATCATCACAATCTCAGGCCCCTGGTCTATCGCTAAAAATGAATCAGCAAACCAAAGGTCATTTAAATTGAATGCATCGATAAATCCATAATCTTTCCAAAGTTTATCGCCCAACGTGTAGTAGAAAAATCTTATTGCATTTATTGATTGGGCGGGTGTATAAGGCAATGACGAGATAGCTGCCGACGGCGTAATTACTCCGTCATCATTATCCGGTGCATGCGCTTTATAGCCGGAGATGTTATCGTCGCTTGCAGTAAGTCCCCAATTCGTGGTACTGTACCCATAGAAGGACGATGGATTCGCAACACAATAATTATAGTTGATGAGAGCGTGCGCCTTATTTTGGGTAAAATAATCTGCGTAGGTATCGGTGAGGCTGTTTGGATTAATGCCAAGAAAAGAATAATGCGAAAAGAATAAAGGCCCGCCAAGATTTGGCCCCAACGGTAACTGCATCCCATAATAAGTCGCGCCATTTTTTATGCCACCATTAGATGCCCATCCATTATGATATACTATTGCAGGAATGGAATCTGTATTAGAAGAAGCAGCAAGTGCATACACAATTAATGCTTCGTTCCATCCTTTGATTTGTTGGTTGATTTGAAAACCATAATTGGAACTCCAATGCCAGTACAAAACATTCTGTCCTCCCTGGCGATACCAGTTCCATTCAACACCGTCCCAAAGTTCATTTATCGTTGCCCGTAACGAAACCTCAACAGGGTCAGCCGTGTTGAAATATTGCCTGGCACATAAAAGGCCCTCCATCAGAAGAGAAGTTTCCACAAGATCGCCACCATTATCATTTGCACTAAACGAAATAGTAGCTCCTGTTGTACCATTTATCCAATGAGAAAATGCTCCATGATATCTTGTACAATTGTTCTTAAGAAAATCAACAATGGTATTTATCCTTTGCAAGCCTTGTGTTCTTGTAATAAAATTTCTATTTACGGCCGCAATAATGCACATAACTCCAAAGCCGGTGCCACCTGTTGTGACCGTCTCACCAGATGTATTTCTTTCCCTTGCCATACCCGAAACCGGGTGGCCAAAATCCCAAAAATATTTGAAGGTTTGTTTTTCAATAAGATCAAGTAACGCATCATCGGTGATGCGGGTAAATTTATCAGTTGAATCTATCTGGGTAATAAAGTCTATAGATGTTGCTGATTGTAATGATCCACCTGCTTTGGACTTTAAATTTGTTGAAACAGACACTACATATTTGGAAAGGGAATTCAATGCCGCTGCAGGTTGAATTGCTACCGTGCTATCATTATTTTCATATACGGGATTAAAAGCAACCGAAGAATTGTTAGCGGACGAAAAAGAAAAACTGGCAGCCACGGTATTCTTATCAACAGGAGCTGAAAACGAGTATTTGATTATCGGCGTAGTATTAATATTATAAACTACGGCAGACAAAGCCCCGCCGTTAATGGTTGTTGCTTTTACAGTCAATGCCGATGGTGGCGTCGGCGGAGGTTCTACACCGGCTGACTTTTTTGAACAGGATATTATCAGGGTGCTGCTAAAAAAACAAGTAGCAATAAATTTAATATTAAAAGGATGTAAATAAGTTTTGAAAGGGGACCAAAAAAGGGATAAATTTTTCATTTAATTAAATATTCGGTTAGCAGGATATTCTTATCCCTTTGTAAGTATTCAATAATGCCGCAAACTTTGGCGAGGCTTACTGCAATTATATTCGTAAAGATACAGCCTATTAGGTCGTTAGAGCGCTTGGGTTTTAAAGGTTTTAGAAGTAGCTTGCGAGTGCTAATAAATACTTCATTGTGATTAAGAAATTAAAAAATCATAAGCGTTCTTCAATGGTAATTCTCGTTGTTGCCACTTGCGTATTTTTTCTTGTGCGTTGTATTAATACCGGCGATAAACATGCAAACAACAGATCACATGCCGATGGAAATAGTATAAATTTTGAACAGTTTGCAGGATCAGTGAGTTGTATGACCTGCCATAAAGATATCTATGACAAACAAATCCACAGTGCTCATCACCTAAGTTCGCAACCGGCTTACTTAAAATACGTCAGGGGAAGTTTTGATCCACCCAATAATAAATTTGATTTTGGCAATAATGAAGTTGTTGTAATGGAAAAGCAAAATGATTCATTATACCAGGTTGAATATGTAAACGGAGTAAAAAAAATATCGAAGCCCTTCGACATAGTAGTAGGTTTAGGAACAGTCGGTCAAAGTTATTTGTACTGGACGGATGATCATCTTTATCAATTACCCATATCTTATTTTACCGGTGCCGATAAATGGTCTAACAGTCCCGGCTTTCCATACGCCCCAATGTTCGACAGGGCTATCAGTGCACGTTGCCTTGAATGCCACAGTACATACATTAATACGATATCGGAGTCATTGACGGGGAGTGATGAATTTAACAAAAAGGAAATGATATATGGTATAGAATGCGAAAAATGCCATGGGCCAGGAGCACAGCATGTATCTTACCAAACAAACAATCCTAAAGAGACCATTGGAAAATATATTATCAACCCATCCGCATTTTCAAGACAACAAAAACTGGATATGTGTGCTTTATGCCATGGGGGACGAATGCAAAAAGCGAAACAGTCTTTCACTTTTATGCCTGGTGATAATTTGGCAGATTTTTTTACGATAAATACCTACCCGCCTACGCTACGCGATGTAGACGTTCACGGAAACCAATATGGATTGTTGCGTGAGAGTAAGTGTTTTAAAATGAGTCAAACTATTACCTGTGGTACCTGTCACGATGTACATAAAAATGAAAAGGGAGACATTGAGATATTTTCTCAGCGATGCCAAAGTTGCCACAGTAATGGGCACGAAAAAGAGTGTAAGCTACTGGAGAGTGCCGGTAATATAATAAAGACAAATTGCGTAGATTGTCACATGCCTGTGAAGCCTTCCCAAATGATTACAGCATCGTTCCAGGGATCTGATAAATTCACACCGGCTTTGATGCGTTCGCATTATATAGCTGTCTACCGGGAAGAGACAAAGAAAATACTTGATGTAATGAAGGGTCTGCAGGCAAATTAAAAACGAGTTTTATTGCGGAGTAAAACAATTGTGCTATCATTTCTTGCCGCCATTAAAACATCTCCATAATTGGAAGTTTTAATCCATTGTAAATCTCTCACCTGGCCCCCAACATTCGATAGGTTTATTTGAGGGATAAAGTTAATGCCGTTGCTTTTATCAATACTAAATAAGCCTAATGCCTGCGCATCATAACTGCCTTCATAAGGAATAACATCAAAAAAGTTTCCGCCGGCTATATACATTTTTTTACCAGTAATTGATTGTTGCACCTTTTGAAAAGCAAATAAAGGCGTCAACTGAAGTTGTGGCGGTAAATCTGATATTTTGAAATTACCTTTCCCATCGCCATAACAAACTGCCGACCCCAATCTTTCCGCGTGATATGGTTTTACAGTATCAATCCAGCCATAAAACACATCTTTCATAGGCACACCGGAGTAGTCAGCGTATAGCAGGTAGTGCTTTTTGAGTAAAGGTAATTGCCGTTCTACCTCATCCTTTGGAAGAAAAGGATAATCCTGCCCGTTAGATGCGTAGGAAAGTAGCTGATCCACTTTGCCGTTGCCATCAAAATCAGCAACGTATAAATTGAGAGGGCCATCTTTACCGCTGTAGAATTTATTGTTCCAGCCCCCAGTTGCCTGCAAAAAAATCAATATTGCCATCACCATTTACATCATCCATGAAAAGAGTTTGCCATAGGCCGGTAGAGTTTGGAACTACTGATTTTATGAACTTTCCTTTTTGGTTTATAAAAATTGTGAGCGGCATCCATTCGCCGGCAACGATAAGATCGTTCCATCCATCATTATTTACATCAGCAAACGCGGAACAGGTAACTACTCCAATGTTCACCAGTGAAATTGTATTTTCATCGGCAATTTTGAAATGTCCCTTTCCGTCATTGATTAGTAAAAATGGAAGTCTGAGGAATCCCAAACGCTTTTGGATCGGCAATCGTGCCAACAAAGATGTCATTGTCACCATCTTTATCAATATCTGCAATTGAAATGCAAGACTTGTTTTGAAATATTAACGGCAGTGTATTCACTGATTTTGCAAAATGACCTTTGCCGTCATTTAGATAAAGCCTGTCGGCTAAGGACGGATCATTTCCGGAAAACTGGTTTCCCCCGCTCGCAACATATAAGTCAGGGTAACCGTCACAGTTGGCATCAAAGAACCTGGCATCAACATCTTCGCATTTTGCATCCGCCAAAAAAGTTGCAGTATCTGATGAAATAAACTTTCCGTCTTTTTGCTGGATCATCAATGCTCCCGGATAACCGGTTGCGCCGCAAGCATAAAAATCATCAAGTCCATCTCCATTCACATCCCCTATTGCGATTTTGGGCCCACGTGTTGATTCCTCATGCGGGATTAAATACTGCACATTGAAATCGTGAAAATCATTCTCTTTGTGTTTCCAGCCAATATTAATTGAATCACTAATAGTTTCAAAAAATAGCGGGAGCTGCTTTAAAATAGTTATCGTGCGCAAACGTGCCAGAAGCATTTTTTTGCTCAACAACAATTTGTTTATTTCCCGGGATATTTTTTAAAATTTGAAATCTCTGATCTGGCCAAACAATAAGAATACTATCAATAACTGATGACGAATCAAGACCGAAATGTAACCGTGTGTCTGATGAAGATTGAAAACCTCTCGTAAGCATCAATTGCTGGTATTGCATTTTATCTTTTTGAAAAATATAGGCTTTGCTGCCAATACCAAAAGTATTCAGGTCTCACCTTTAAAAGAAATTGAGATATAATTTTTCTTCGGGGCGGTATTTTTTAATATCACCGCCGGCGCATCCAAGACAATTTATTACAAGATCAAGATTTCCATCGTTATCCAGGTCGGCGTACGCAGCGCCGTTGTAATATCCTTTCATATCTTGCGGTACCCCAATCGTTGCTCACATCTTTAAAGGAAAGATCTCCATCACCTTTATACAGATAAGGATGCGAACTTCCATCCGGCATTTTTTCAAGCGCCATATCATCATAGTTTCCAGTCTGGGTTATTAGCCTTTCTGCATATAAGATTTGAAACAAAACGAACATAATCCATATCCACCGGCCTTTTGGGAATACCGCTGGATATAAAAAGGTCTTTATTACCATCGTTGTCAAAATCTGCAAAAAGAGGGCACCAACTCCAGTCTGTGGCAGCAATGCCACTCAGCAAACCTGTTTCACTAAAACTTGCTCCATTACCATTATTGCGTTGTAAACAATTTTTTGAAAATTGGTTTTGAAAACCATTGTTTGAAATTTTCACTTTATAGATTTCGGGGTTTTCATCACTTCCATAACTTTTCAATATTTTTTCATCAGGCGGGAGCATATCTGACAGTTACGATATCCAATTGCCCATCGTTATTGTAGTCCGCCGCATCGTTGCCCATACTAAAACGACTGTAATGGTTAAAATGCTTTGCCCCACTTTCTGTAAAAGTTACCTCGTCCCGACCCTCTCCATCAGGAGAGGGAGAAAGACCATTATTGATATAATAATAATCATTTTCATGAAAATCATTTCCCACATAGATATCATTCCAGCCGTCATTATTAAAATCTCCAATAGCTAACCCCAGGCCATATCCCAAACTACTCTGGTAAATTCCACTCTGTGGCAGACACATCTGTAAATTTTTTTGTCGCTGTATTTATATCATTGCGATAATAGCCTGTCTCCCGAAAATACATCGTATCTTGCGCCGATTAGCTGTATCAACAATATTTTGATTAGGGCGGTTCGACTTGTTGAGCAAGTAGCAATCGAGATCCCCATCGTTGTCATAATCAAAAAAAGCAGCCTGTGCCGTAAAACCTGAAAAATCAAGGCCATATTTAGCCGATCTTTCCGTAAAACTATTGTTGTGATTATTTATAAAAAGCTCGTTATGGCCTTTTAATCCAGTTTTGGCTTGCAACTGCTGATACATAAATATCAAGCCATCCGTCACCATTTACATCAGCCATAGTTACGCCGCTGCACCAGTCTGAAGTTCCCGCTACACCTGCTGTTTCAGTGATATCTTCAAATTTAAAATTCCCTTTATTGATATATAGTTTATTATTGCCTGGACTATTTGCGGTAAAATAAATATCCGGCAATCCATCATTATTTATATCGCCAATAGCCACACCTCCGCCGCCATTATAATATAAATAGTAAAGAATATTTAGATCTTTTTGCTTTGGTAAATTATTTTGAAAACTTATATTGGAAACAGACGATGGTATACTTTCAAAAAAATTTTGCATAGGATTACAGGAGAATAAAAAAGGCAAATACATGAGAAGAAAAACTATTAGCAATGTTTTAAAAGCCATAACACAAAATTTTGAAACAACTAATATTTCTAAGGTAAGCAACTAAATCTCTTTAAAGATTTTATCAAATAAAAAGGGCTGCATTATATGCGCCCTTTTTATTTATACAAGCCTATCAATTTTGAATTTTAGCTGTTTTACTTTCATTAACTGAATAAGGGAAACTATGGATAGTCAGGATTTTGCTTTAATACGCCTTGCGACTTATCAATATCCGGTTGCGGTATTGGGTAATATTTGTTTCTATCCTTATAACCCAACGGACCCAAAACGTGAATGGCATCAATATTATCGGAGGCGGGTGTCCAACGAACTAAATCATAAAATCTTTCAAACTCCATTGCAAACTCAGCCCTTCGTTCCTGCTTGATTGCAGTCCTTATTGTGGCCTGATCGGTACTTATTATTTCAGGTAAAACATTTGCATTTCCACCTCTTGCCCTTGCTCTCACCATTTCCAAATAGTTTAATGCCTTAGTTGTATTAGCCGGCCCACCTAATTCATTCGCAGCCTCAGCATCCATCAGCAACACATCGGCATAACGTAAAATCATTGTATTTAACCATAGCCCGAAACGATCGCCGGTTGCTGCGCGACGTGCCGGATCTGTGTACACTTTCTTATTCCAATAGGGTGTCGGCGAAGGCGGCAGCGTTACACCGTAAACACTATCTGGCTTACCCGAATACAATATCGTTGCGGTTTTACGTGGATCATTCGGTTCATAGCCACCGTTGACTAATAGATCACTCGGTAAATTCCAGCCCCATCCAAGATCCCACTGGCCGGATCCCCGAATTCCCTGGTATTGGGCCAATTGATTACTTGAATTTTGTGAACCATTTGCATTCTCAAAATTTTGAATTTCAAATATTGACTCAGTGCTATTTTCGGCCGCTTCGGTAAATAAACCGGAATATGAATTATATAGTGAATATTTATTGGATGCTATCACGTCATCACATTTAGCCATAGCTCCTGCCCAATTCTGACGATACAAATCAACCTTGGCCTGCAAAGTTTTAGCTGCTCCGCTTGTAAGCCTTCCCAAATATTTTGTTTCCCACTCAACAGGGAGATGCGCTTCAGCAAATGTAAGGTCAGCATCAATCAATGCATAGATATCTGCAACAGTTGATTTCGGCACATTCGCGTCGCTCGCCTGGTAAACTTTAAAATCAATTTTGGGAACTTCTCCATAATCTCGCACCATGTCGAAATAAGCATAAGCCCGTAAAAATGAAGCTTCCGCTTTATTGACTTGGCTTGCAGGATCATTAGCGTATAAAGAGTCAACATCATGTATGATACCGCTGGCCTGTGTAATGAATGCAAGGTGATCTTCCCAAAGACTGTTAAGAGCCCAATGATCTTTTGTATAGTTAAAATGATCCACAATATCCTGCTGGTCCGATCCATCTCCCTGGGTACTATTAAGATCATCGTCTGCCCGTGCCGCGTGCATTGTCAAAAATGGCAGTTGGGTCATTCCCCAATTTTTAAGGGAAGCGTACAATCCAAAAACCTGGGACTCTACCCCTCCTTGTTGAATATCTCCATTAATCGCCTGGCCTAATGGCTTACGATCAATAAATTTTTTACAACCAAGCTGACCGTAGAGTATAGGTACCAAAAGCATTACGAACAATACTGTTTTATTAGCTTTCATAATTTATTCATTAAATTTTAAAAATTAAGATTTACCCCTGCAGTATAAACTGCAGGAACGGGATACGAACCATTATCAACTCCGAATTGGGTGGCACTTCCACCAAACTCAGGAGTAAAGCCGGAATTATATTTAAACGTTTTTATATTCTGCCCACCTATAAATATTCTAAATGACTTAAAAGCCTTGTGAAAAATATTTTGATTAAAATTATATCCTAATTGAATATTCCTGATTCGGAGATAACTTCCATTCTCAATCATATAAGTAGAGTTTTCACGGTTTACTGCTTCATTGTCATTCACCTGTGGTTCAAAATTAGAAGTTCCTTCACCATGCCACCTACCTAACCGGGCAGCCCTGTAATTAAGAGTGGCATAGCCAGCGCCGTTGCCCCAGTTCCTAAAAATCTGGTTCCCTGAAACTCCCTGGAAATCGGCTGAAAAATCAATGCCTTTAAAATCAAGTCCAACAGAAAATCCATAAATGAACTTTGGGGTTGGATTACCTATTGTTGTCCTATCATCGGCAGATATTTTACCGTCTCCATTAACATCATGGAATTTTAAATCGCCGGGGCGATATCCATTGTTTGGTGATTTAGCTGAATCTTCCGGACTCTGGTAAATTCCATCTACAATGTATCCATAGAATGATCCTATTGGGTCTCCTGCGCGACTGCGTGTAGGACCATCAAAAACTTCGTAACCTGGCTGATAAATCTCGAGCACCTTGTTATGTAAGGTCGTAATGTTTCCGGAGATATAGTAGGAAAGTCCATTTTGGAACTTGTCTTTGAATGAAACAGAAATTTCAACCCCTGTGTTGCTGATCTTTCCAGCGTTTGTTATTCCTGGTTTCTGCCCATTCGCGGCAGGAAAGTTGGTCAAAAGATTCTTTGTCTTTTTATCAAAGTAGTTTGCCTCAATGCTCAATCGATTTTGCAACATTGCCATTTCAACACCAACTTCAGTAGAAGTAATTGTTTCCCATTGCAAATTTGGATCGGCGATAAAAGACGCTTCATAAGCAGGAATCAAAACACCCCCACTTGGCCCAAAAACAGCTGCATTCTCTGCGGTTAACAACGGATAAAATGGATAATGTATCGCCGTATACTGGTTCCCCAAAATTCCCCATGATCCTTTAATTTTTAAAAGATCAAAGATTTTTTGATTGTTCATAAATTCTTCTCTCGTCATTTCCCACGCGGCTCCCACGGCTTCGAAATTCTGATACTTGTGACTTGGTGAAATGTCTGAAGAACCATCCCGGCGGAAAGAAGCATTCAGTAAATATTTGCCTTTAAAGTTATATAACGCTCTGGCTAGGTACGAAACGGTACTCTGCTCCCATTCCAAGGGCTGAGGGTTATTGAAGAGGTCTTTTTCAGGCGTAATAAGAACACGTGAAGAAGGGTCAGCAAAGAAATTATCAAGATACCAAAATCTTTTATCGTTAGGAATTGGTGTTGCCAGGCCGGTTGTAAACTGGCTTACTAAGCCGTTAGTCTCGTTGTACGAACTGAAATTTGTTGAAAAGCCTCCCAGCAGCGTTAAGCCATGATCTCCGAATTGATTTTTATAAGTTAACAAATAATCCTGCTGAAATTTGGCAAACCTGTTTTGCAGTTGTGAAATCGAGGTCTTACTATTTTGTACCGTTACGGTATCAGCCACTGCATCAAATGTCTTTACTATTGGGTTATAATGCCTGTCATCATTAAAGGCAAGATCGGTATAATAAGTTGCTTTAAAAGTAAACTTTCGTAAAAATGAAACTTCACCAAAGATGCTCCCTACAACTCTATAGGTACTTGAAATGTCCTGCCCCTGAGTCTCTTCGACAACCCTTAGTGGGTTTGATATTTGTGCATCGCCAATATTATAGGGCATCTTGGAATATACTCCAAACCGGGTATTAAAAGGCTCAACTATCGGTGTTGCAGTGATAGCGCTATTGAAGTTTTGTAGTTGAGGATTGATAGCCTTATACCCATTGAGATCAAAACCCACCCTTATTGATTTCGAAACCCGTAATTCATCGTTGACGGTCAAAATATATTTTTGCAGTTGTTCGTGCTTGATTATCCCTTCTTCTGTTTTATACCCAAGACCCATATAAAACTTATTTTTCTCTGTACCACTTGTTACACTTATATTATCGTAATTTAAAAATCCATCCTGGGAAATTAAATCCTGCCAATCGGTATTTCCACTATATAGATTGAAGTATGGGTATGGAGTGGTTCCCTGGTTTGCCAACTGCTCCGTATATAAAGTTTTAAAACCGGTGGCATCTACAAGTTTTATCTTGTCTACAATATGCTTTACACCTACCGAGCTATTGAAATTGACAGTTAACTGGCCAATCTTGCCTTTTTTTGTGGTAACAACGATAACGCCATTAGCTCCCCTGACACCGAAAATTGCAAGCGACGAAGGATCTTTTAAGATTTCCATGGATTCAATATCGGCAGGATTGATATAGTCGATATTATCATTAAATATTCCATCAACTACATACAAAGGCTTGGTCTGGGTTTTACTCACTGTACCTCTGATCCGTATATCTGGCTCTTTACCTAACTCGCCTGCGTTTACAACTGACAAGCCCGCTACTTTTCCTTGCAGTGATGCTACCGGGTTAGTATTGGGTTTGTCTGCGACTTCTTTACCGGATACTTTTACAATAGAACCAGTAAGATCTCTTTTATTAGCGGTACCGTAGCCAATTACAACAACCTGCTCAAGTTCCTTCGCAGCGGCCCCTTTAAGTGAAACATTAATGCTGGTGCGACCGGCTAAAGGAATTGTTTGGGATTCATAGCCTAACGACGAAACTTCAAGCGATACATTGGCACCGCTCACACTGAGCAAAAAATTCCCTGAAGCGTCAGTAGCGGTGCCGGCGGAGGTGCCTTTTTCCTGAACAGTCACACCAGATAGTGGGGTACCATCCGAACCAACCACCCTTCCCGATACGGTAGTTGACTGGGCCAGTATATGGTAAGGAACCAAAGCTCCGAATGCAAAAAGAAGGAAAAAAATCCCATGGCAAAAATGTTTTCGTGAAAGCTTAATTATTTTCAGGGACATACTTAAAGTTTTTATAGTAATATTAAAAAGGGGAGAGAATTAGCAATCATTAATTATATAGACAACCAAAGGTATGAATTTGATGCATAGAGTAACTTTTTTTTGTAGAAATAGTGTATTCGATTTTATCCACCGCGGATAAAAAAACATTATAGAGTTTTAACCATGTACAATTAAAAAGCAAGCAAATAAATCCGAGGTTAAAACAATATTACCTCATTATTAGTCCTGTGATTAAATCGACATTTACAACTTAGTTATTTTTAAATTGAATTTAAAATTTGTAGCATTATCATCGAGAGAAATTATACCGAATTACCAAAGCAATCCTGGAGAATTAATAGAATTTGAAATGTCAACAGTTTGAAACGAATCACTCTTGTCCAATTATATGAACTCCTGCCCGGGAACGAAAGAATAATCGTGGATGTACTGCGGCAAATAATAATAGAAACCCTTCCGCCGGAATGCAAAGAAAAAATTTCTTATGGTGTTCCGTTCTTTTATCGGAACAGGGGCCTTTGCATAGTTTGGCCGGCTACTGTCCCCAGAGGTGGAATTAAGGAAGGTGTATTATTGGGTTTTTGGTACGGCAACCAGCTTAATGATTATGACCATTATCTTACTCACGGAACCAACAAACAAATCTTTTATAAAATTTATAAATCTCCGGAAGAAATTGATGAACCTGCTATCGTAAAATTATTAAAGGAAGCCGTAAGAGTAGATGAAGGAAGGTCTCCCGTTTTTTTTAAAAAGATGAAAAGGTGATTGATAGCGAAAATGATTTCTTGCTCTTATTTTATTGCGGCGCAATTTATCTTATCTACAAAAATTTGACTCATAAAAAAAGCAACAGTTTCCCGTTGCTCTAAAAGATATTTGAAATTTATATTTATCTACAATTTTTTTATCCTGATATTTTTAAACCAAACCGTGTTGCCGTGATCCTGTAAGGAAATTTTACCCACCTTAAAAGTGCCAAAACCTTTCATATCCTTAAACTTACTTATGGCGATCATCCTGCTCCAGTTATCATCCCACAGCGTTGTTGAAAGTGTATGCTCACCATTTAAATAAAAATCCAGTTTGCCATTATTTGCAACGATTTCAGCATGGTTCCATTCACCCAAAGGATTTGCAGCTTCTTTGGCTGCAAGCAGATCGTAGAGATCACCTGCCCTATGTGTATACAGCTTACCATCAGGATGGCCTAAGCGTGTGGGTGTGCCATTATCCAAGTACCTGCATCTCCATGCCGGAATTATAATTTTCAGGAAACAAAGTGGTGTCTTCTTTTACATAAAATATAATCCCGCTATTTCCTTTTTCTGAAATTTTCCAATCGAGCTTAAGATCGAAATTTCCAAAATCTTCATTGGTCACCAAATTATTGCCGATTCGATCACCCCGGCATCTCTTGCTGTCGCAGCGGTGTCAAGAAAAAGGGCGCTATCCTGGATGGACCATCCTGCTTCAAGCGTTGGCTTACCATAGGTATGCCATTTATCCAGCGACAATGATATCCATCCGCTGTCATTATCGTTGCCCATTGCTGAAGTACTATCGGTTGTGGATGTGGTGTCAGATTGAGCGCCAGGATTACAACTTTGCAGCACCGCAAGTGCGATACCAAATACTATTAACCTGGTCATTAATTATTTTTTTATCGACAGTATATAAATAGCCATAGTATCGGCTTCTTCTTTCGTAACAAGAGGATGCGGCTGCATGGCTACGGTACCCCACTTTCCTGAACCACCATTCTGAATCTGGTGAACTATGGAATCTATCGCAGCCTGCCGGTCCATCGATTTGTATTTATCCGCAACAGCCGCATAAGCAGGGCCAATAGACGTTTCCGTAAGCTTATGGCACGTGAAGCAATCGCTGGCCGACATAAGGTTAAGCCCGGCTTCAATTGCAGGGTCTTTAGCTTCTTCTTTTACTGCTGCAACAGTATCGGTACTTGTTTCCTTTGTATCAGTATTGTTTCCACAACTAACAAAAAACAATACGGATGATAGAATTAAAATTGACTTTTTCATATACAAATATTCATTAGTAATCTTGAAAATAAAAAATTTATTATATGCCGAGCACGCTGCGGTTTAATTTGTCGTCTTTTGCGGTGCCTGCAAAATCATCGAATGCGTGGTCAGTAACTTTAATAATATGGTCTCTGATAAATACAGCACCTTCTTTTGCACCGTCTTCAGAATTTTTAAGGCAACACTCCCACTCCATTACCGCCCACCCAGGATAGTCATAAGCAGCTAATTTGCTAAAGATAGATTTAAAATCCACCTGCCCGTCGCCTGTTGAACGAAAACGCCCGGCCCTGTTTATCCAACTTTGATAGCCGCCATAAACTCCCTGCTTTCCGGTTGGGTTAAACTCGGCATCCTTTACATGGAACGCTTTTATTCTTTCATGGTAATTATCTATGTACTCTAAATAATCCAGGCATTGCAAAACAAAGTGTGAGGGATCATATAACAAGCATGCCCTCGGGTGATTGCCTACCTGCTCCAAAAACATTTCATAACTAACGCCGTCATGAAGATCTTCACCGGGATGTATTTCATAACAAACATCTACACCACATTCATCGAATGTATTCAAAATCGGCAACCATCGTTTTGCCAATTCTTTAAAGCCTTCTTCCACAAGTCCGGCCGGCCGTTGAGGCCAGGGATACATGGTATGCCATAGCAATGCGCCGCTAAAAGTGGGATGCGCATTCAGCCCAAGATTTTGAGAAGCTTTCGCCGCATACTTCAATTGTTGCACTGCCCACTTTGTTCTCGCTTTGGAATTGTTGCGAAATTCCGGCGGAGCGAATGCATCAAACAGTTTATCGTAAGCAGGATTCACGGCTACGAGTTGCCCCTGCAGGTGTGTAGATAGTTCGGTAATTTCAAGGCCGCAGTCATTTACAATTCCCTTTAATTCCTGTGCATACGTTTTACTTTGCGCCGCTTTTTTAAGGTCTATCATTTTAGCATCCCAGGTTGGGATTTGCACACCCGTAAAACCTATAGACTTTGCCCATTCGCAAATGTCTTTCAGGTTATTGTAAGGTGCGGCGTCACTAATAAATTGTGCAAGAAAAATTCCGGGACCTTTAATTGTTTTCATTTGAAATTTATTTTGGCCTCACCCCTACTCTTCTCCATTGGAGAGGGAACGTAACGGCGCAGCGTAATGTTTGAATTGTTATTAAAAATCTACACAACGTAGTCCGTCCATTTTTGATCGGACTGCGCTGATGCGACAACGTTATCTATAAAAGCCATCCCGCGAACTCCATCTTCTGTTCCCGGAAAATCCAGCATTTCCTTAGTAGGCTCAGTACCATTTATTTTAGCCTGAACTGTTAATGCAAAATTTCTATAAATATTTCCGAACGCTTCAAGGTAACCTTCAGGATGGCCCGCAGGTGTTCTGCAATTATGCGTTGCAAAGCTGCTTAAGTATTTTGAATTATTTGCTCCGGCTCTAAAAATTTGGGTAGGTTCATCCAGCCATTTTACGAGCAAAGTGTTAGGTTCATGATGGCTCCATTCGAGGCCACCCTTCTCTCCGTATAGCCTGATTTTAATTACATTTTCTTCACCGGCCGCAACCTGCGATGCCATTAAAACTCCCGATGCTCCCTTTTCAAATTTTAATAAGACTGCTCCATCATCATCCAGCGCTCTTCCTTCCACTACAATATTTAAATCTGCACAAAGCTTTGTAATTTTTAAGCCCGAAACATATTCTGCAAGATGAGCAGCATGTGTTCCTATATCGCCCATACAGCCTGCTTTGCCTGATTTTTTCGGATCTGTTCTCCAGGCAGCCTGTGCATTTCCTTCACGTTCAGATAATTTGCTCAACCAGCCTTGCGGATATTCAACATAAATTTTTCTAACCTTTCCCAATTTACCTTCCGCTATCATCGCTTTTGCCTGCTTCACCATCGGAAATCCTGAATAAGTGTGCGTAAGACACAAAATCAATCCGGTTTCGTCAACTTTCTTTTTTAATTGCTTTGCTTCATCCAACGTGAAAGTCATTGGCTTTTCTATCACTACATTAAAACCATGATCAAGGGCCATCATTGCCGGAGCGAAATGAGCAAAGTTTGGAGTAACGATAGTAACAAAATCCATACGTTTATCTGCCGGCAGTTCACTTTCTTTTTTGATCATGTCTTCATAACTATAATAAGTCCTGTCTTCAGGAATGAAAAGCGATTCGGCAGAATCTTTTGCAATTTCGGGATTGATGCTAAACATGCCACAAGCTAATTCTATCTGGCCATCCATGTTTGCAGCGATGCGGTGAATAGCTCCGATAAAAGCATCTTTGCCGCCACCGACCATTCCCATTCGTAATTTTCTCATATACTAATTTTAAAAGGATAAAAATGAAATTATAACACGTCTAAATTATTCATAAAAGAATATTAAAAAAAAAGATATTTTAAATTAGTAGCAATCATTTATTTTTTTTTAGTGGTTAATTAATACCTTGTAGCCGAAATAGTGTATTTAATACAACTATTAAAAAAGAAAATTCTCCGGATGAAATTTACGACACGATTGCAGCTTTCCACAATGATGTTTTTGAATTTTTTTATCTGGGGTGCATGGTTCGTTACCATGGGCACTTTTCTTGGCAAAAAGCTCGGGGCAAGCGGAACGGAGATAAGCCTTGCCTATTTAACCCAGTCTATAGGAGCTATTGTGGCTCCTTTTATTATTGGTTTAATTGCAGATAAATTTTTTTCTGCTCAAAAAATATTAGGTGTGCTCCATATCGTAGGTGGCATATTGTTATGGTACGCTGCCGCGGCTGAAAATTTTGGTAGTTTTTTTCCCTACCTTTTAATCTACATGATATTGTTTATGCCGACTCTTGCTTTGGTAAATTCAATTTCATTTCGTCAAATGAAAGATCCGAGTAAAGAATTTCCTTTCATAAGGGTGTTGGGTACTATCGGGTGGATAGTTGCAGGTGTTGCAATAAGTGTGGTAGGATGGGATAAGCAAGGCGAGGAAGGGGCGCTTGCAAATACCTTCAAGATGGCCGGAATATGTGCAATAATTCTGGGCCTTTTCAGCTTTACTTTACCAGCCACGCCTCCTGCCAAAAAAGGTGAGAAAACTTCGGTTGCAGATATTCTCGGCCTTGACGCAATCCGTTTGTTAAAAAACAGGTCTTACTTAATATTCTTTATTTCATCGATAGCTATTTCAATTCCCTTGTCATTCTATTATAATTTCACCAATCTTTTTTTGAATGAAAAAGGAATGGGGTCGACTGCCGGCATTCAATCTTTGGGCCAGGTATCAGAGATATTATTTATGCTGCTCATGCCTTTTTTATTCATACGGTTTGGCGTGAAGAAGATGCTGGCAATAGGTATGCTCGCATGGGGCGTACGATATGTTTTATTTGCCTACGGTAATATTGATGCAGGCTATTGGATGCTTATTGTTGGTATTGTCCTGCATGGCGTGTGTTATGATTTCTTTTTTGTAACAGGGCAAATTTATACAGATAACCTTGCAGGCGAAAGATTTAAAAGTGCGGCCCAGGGCTTAATAACATTAGCAACCTATGGTATAGGAATGATGATAGGCTCTTTAGTTTCAGGCCCCATCGTCGATGCTTACGTAACATCCGGCGGCCACGACTGGAAAGCCATCTGGCTGATCCCTGCAGGAATTGCCGTATTGGTGGTCATTTTATTTTTGCTGTTTTTCAAGGATAACAGGAAAAGTAATATTGGGAATAATGATTTGGAGAAGGGTCTTGAAGCGAGCTTACTTTCTTAAAACATAAAAAAACAACGATATGTCAACAACAAGAAGAAATGTAATTAAAAATATTGCATTGGGTACGTCAGCAGTTATTGCTTCACCCGCCGTTTCTTTTGCAAAAAATTTTGATAATAAAAAAAAATACAAAATGAAAGGGAACATTAATCATTCTGTATGCCGCTGGACTTACAATTTTCTTCCATTGGAAGACTTGTGTAAAGCCGTTAAAGATATTGGCTTTAGTGCCATTGATTTAGTTGGTCCAAAAGAATGGCCGGTTCTTCAGCAGCATGGTATTTTTAGTTCTATGTGTTATACAGCAGGTGAAAATAGTTTGACGAAAGGCTGGAACAATCCGGACTATCATGCTGTTCTTACTAAAGACATGACGGAAGTAATTCCATTAGCGGCAAAAGCGGGTTATAAAAATGTGATTTGCTTTAGCGGCAGCCGTAATGGAATGGATGATGAAACAGGATTAAAAAACTGTGCCGATGGACTGAAAAAAATAATGTCGCTGGCAGAAAAGAATAATATTATAGTTCAGATGGAATTGTTGAATAGCAAAATCAATCACAAGGATTATATGTGTGACCGCACACCATGGGGCGTTGAGCTTTGTAAAAGAGTTGGCTCAGAAAATTTTAAATTGCTTTATGATATCTACCACATGCAGATTGATGAAGGCGATGTGATAAGAACCATACAGGATAACCATCAATACCTTGGGCATTACCATACCGGCGGCGTTCCCGGGAGAAATGAAATAGATGAGACCCAGGAATTGTATTATCCTGCTATAATGAAAGCTATTTTAAAAACAGGCTTTAAAGATTATGTGGCCCAGGAATTTATTCCTATAGGAGAAGATAAAATCGCTTCTTTAAGGGCAGCAGTAATGACTTGTGATGTGTAAACCCGAGCCCCGTAAATCCGCTGAAACTGGCGAGACTTGAATAGAATTATTATGAACTTCAAGAACTATAAATTAATAAAATATGGCAGACAATACTTACGATGCAATTGTAATTGGGTCCGGAATTTCAGGAGGCTGGGCAGCAAAGGAGCTTACTGAAAAAGGATTGAAAACTATTATGCTTGAAAGAGGGAAGGATATCAAGCATGTAAAAGATTATGTAAATGCTCAAAAAGGAATATGGGAATTTCCACATCGTGGAGGCCGCACACAGAAGATGATAGAAGATTACCCTGTGTTAAAACGGGACTACCCGTTGAATGAAATGAACCTGGATTGGTGGGCAAGCGACGAGGAGTCACCCTATACCGAAATAAAAAGAATGGACTGGTTTCGAGGTTACCATGTTGGGGGCCGCTCCTTACTTTGGGGGCGTCAATGCTATCGCTGGAGCGACCATGATTTTGAAGCAAACGCTAAAGATGGCATTGCAATAGATTGGCCAATCAGGTATAAAGACATAGAGCCGTGGTACACTTATGCTGAAAAATTTGCAGGGGTAAGTGGCTCGGTAGAAAATCTTCCTCAACTGCCCGATAGTCATTTTTTGCCGGCGATGCAAATGAATTGTGTGGAGAAAGATGTGGCGGCCCGCGTAAAAGAACATTATGAAAATAAACGCACGATGATCATTGGGCGCACTGCAAATATCACTGAGCCTTTACCCGGCAGAACCAATTGCCAGTATAGAAATAAATGCTGGCTTGGTTGTCCTTTTGGAGCTTACTTCAGTACGCAATCTTCTACGTTGCCTGCAGCTATGGCAACGGGAAATCTTACGGTAAGGCCATGGTCCATTGTGACAAAAATTTTATACGATAAGGATACAAAAAAAGCAACCGGCGTAGAAATACTTGACGGCGAAACTAAAAAGACTTACCAATATTTTGCTAAAGTCATATTCCTGAATGCATCAACATTCAATAGCACGTGGATATTGATGAATTCAGCAACCGATATATGGCCCGACGGGCTTGGCAGCAGCAGCGGAGAACTCGGTCATAACATCATGGATCATCATCTTGGGGTAGGCGCAGGTGGCACGGTTGAAGGTTACGATGATAAATATTATTACGGCCGCAGGGCAAATGGTATTTACATTCCGCGCTACCGTAACTTATTCGGGGATAAAAGAGATTACATCCGGGGATTTGGCTACCAGGGTGGCGGAAGCCGCCAGGGCTGGAGTCGCAATGTTGCAGAATTATCAATAGGAGGCGATTTCAAAGATGCATTGGCTGAACCGGGGCAATGGTCTATGGGAATTGGTGGTTTTGGAGAGATACTTCCTTATCATGAAAATAAAATGACTCTTGACAAGACAAAGAAAGATGCCTGGGGATTAAACGTGATAGCATTCGACGCGGAATGGAAAGAGAACGAAAGAAAAATGAGAATTGATATGCAGAACGATGCCGTTGAGATGCTGGAAGCCGCTGGCGTTAAAAATGTAAAAGGCCGCGACGGAGATGGCACTATAGGAAGAGGAATTCATGAAATGGGAACGGCACGTATGGGCCATGATCCAAAGACTTCTGTGTCTAAATAAATGGAACCAGGTATGGGATGCGCAGAATGTATTTGTAACTGATGGCTCTTTTATGGTATCAGCAAATTGCGTAAACCCTTCACTCACTTATATGGCAATGACGGCGAGGGCTGTAGATCATGCAGTAGGTGAATTAAAGAAACGTAACATTTAGAAAATATTTTTCATAATTTAATTAAACGAATTAAGAAAACTATGGAAGAAAAAGAAGAAAAATTACCTGTAGACAATTCAAGAAGAGACTTTCTAAAAAATACGGCATTGACCGCCGCGGGATTTATGATTGTGCCGCGTCATGTATTGGGAGGAAAAGATTTCCTGGCGCCAAGTGACAGATTAACGATTGCAGGAATAGGTGTCGGGGGAAAAGGTGAAAGTGATATTGCAAATTTTTACAAAAGCGGAAAAGCAGATATTGCATTTCTATGTGATGTAGATGACAGACGGGCAGCAACGACGGTTAAAAATTTTCCAAAGGCAAAATATTATAAGGACTGGCGGGAACTGCTGGATAAAGAATCAAAAAACATTGATGCAGTCTCAGTGTCAACGCCAGATCATACCCATGCAGTTGCTGCGATTGCAGCTATGCAACTTGGCAAACATGTATATGTGCAAAAGCCTTTAACACATGATGTGTATGAAGCCCGTGCGTTAACGGATGCTGCAAAAAAATACAAAGTTGTTACTCAAATGGGAAACCAGGGAGCGTCCGGAGATGGCGTAAGACAATTAATGGAATGGTACGATGCAGATGTAATCGGTGATGTACATACGGTATATTGTTTCACTGACAGGCCTGTATGGCCACAGGGAATTCCCTGGCCTTCTGCTTCAGCGCCCGTTCCTGCGGAACTAAGTTGGGATCTGTGGCTGGGCACCGCACCTTATAAAGAGTATGTAGAAAAATTAGTTCCGTTCAACTGGCGCGGCTGGTGGGATTATGGCACCGGTGCATTGGGAGATATGGGTTGCCATATTGTTGAACCCGCTTTCAGAGTACTTGACCTGGGATATATTAATTCAGTTCAGGCAAGTGTAGGAAGTGTTTATGTAGATGAATTTCAAAGAGGTTATTTCCCTGAAAGTTGTCCGCCATCAAGCCATGTTACAATAAGGTTTCCAAAAACAAGTAAGACAAAGGGACCGGTGGAATTGCATTGGATGGACGGAGGTATTCAACCGAAGCGTCCTGAAGAATTAGGACCGAATGATGTATTTGGCGATGGAGGAAATGGTACCTTGTTCATTGGAACTAAGGGAAAAATGATGTGTGCAACTTACGGTGCAAATCCAAAATTACTTCCGCTTTCACGCAACAACGAAGTATCGGTTCCGCAAAAAATTGAGAGGGTGCCTGGTGGTGCGAATGGTCACTATGCGCAGTGGGTTGAAGGTGCTATTGCCGGGTATGGAAAGAAGCAACTAAGTTCTCCTTTTGAAATTGCAGGTCCGCTAACTGAGGCTCTGCTAATGGCTAACCTTGCAATAAGGGGAAATGATATTCGCGTAGAAAGAACCACAGGCAAAGGCTTTAATTATCCCGGAAGATATATTGAGTTGTTGTGGGATAATAATAACATGAAGGTTACAAATTTTGATGCTGTAAACCAATTTGTAAAACGTGACTATCGTGCAGGTTACAGTTTAAAAGCTTAATTAAAAAATTAATATTAATTATTATGAACAGAAGAGAAGCAGTACAACACATTTCGCTCCTATTAGGGGGTACCATTGTAGGTTCCACTTTTTTCTTAAGTGGTTGTAAAACTGAAACAAAAGCTACAAAAGAATTTACAGATGACGACGTTGTCTTATTAGACGAAGTATCAGATACTATTTTACCGCCAACGAAAACACCCGGTGCAAAAGCAGCAGGGGTTGGTAAGTTTATGACCGTTATGGTTAATGACTGTTATGATGCGGACGACCAAAAGATATTTCACGAGGGAATAAAAAAATTAAACGATGCTGCTGATAAAAAATACAACGCAACATTTGTAAAACTTACCCCTGAACAACGGCATGAATTTTTAGTGGCTCTTGACAATGAGCAGAAGGAATACATGAAAAATAAAAAGCCTGAAGATCGCTCACATTATTTCCGCATGATGAAAGAGCTTACGCTGTTAGGATATTTTACTTCAGAAATCGGGTGTACACAGGCTATGCGCTACATAGAAACACCCGGACGTTATGATGGTTGTGTTCCTTATGCTAAAGGAGATAAAGCCTGGGCTTGATTTATTAGGATCAAGGGTCACTGGTAAAATTGATTATCGTTTACCATTTTAGGTGTATTACGGAATGTATTTCATGCTCAACAAAAACGTATAAACCGTTGGATTAATTCAGTAACAAGCCCTCGTTTTATTTAGCAGTATCTTTTTGTAAAGTCGTATCAACGGCCGTTTTATGAGTTGCTATGTTGATGGTATTGGTGGTATCAGGTATACCGCCATTTACATTTTCAATTCCTCCGGCTGTGTTCTCACTTTTTGCGTCTTTTTTTTCAACTTTATCAGTGTCTTTATAATGCATATCATTATCTGAAGTGCAACCAACAAAAAACAGTACCAGGGCTAAAGATCCAATTCTTCTTTTCATAATAAATGTTTTCGATTAAATAATCATTCTATACTATCATTATCAACTGCTTTATTTCTAAGCTTCCTATTTTAATAAAAACACAAATCGCGTACCCTTTTTACAAATAATTTATTTTTTGTTATCTGCACGTTTTTGTAGCTCTTCAATCGGCATATAAATAAGTCGCCCTACAGGATTTTTACCTTTGTATGTTATTACTTTCAGCATCACTGATTCCTTGGGCACTATGAGCGGTTCTGTATATTTTGGCGAGAAGCGGTCCGGGAATGAATTATCAAATGTGTAATAAATGTCGAGCCCCTTAGGCTCAGTACTCAATTCAATCATTAATTGCTTATCGTCGGTATTGGTCGCCTCAAATATTGGATCATAGGCACTTGGCGCATAGTTGACTTCAGATTCATCCAATCTTTTGAATTGGTTCTCCACTCTTGGGAAAAAATTATCCCAATCTCTTTTTTCTTTCGGTGACCATAATGCCTCGGCTATTGCGAAACCGCGTGGCCATGTCATGTATTCGGCATGCCGGAATGTGTACAATTGCTCAGACCACAAATTTGCCTGGCCCCCTTTTATATATTTACTATCCACGCCTTCCGGTACCGGCTCAAACTGGTAAGCTTTTTTTAACCTTAGGGTTGCATAAATGTGCGGTTCAATTATCGGGTCTCCCTGCATATAATCTATGTAAGCAAAATCTGTAGGACTCATTACTACATCGTGCTTCATCTTTGCGGCTTCTATCCCACCCTTCATGCCGCGCCAGCTCATAACGGCTGCGCTTGGAGCAAGGCCACCTTCAAGTATCTCGTCCCATCCCATAAATTTTTTGCCTTTTGATTCTACAATTTTTTCTACTCTTTTTTCAAAATAGCTTTGCACTTCTTCCATGGTTTTTAAACCTTCTTTTTGCATTAGCGCTTTTACAGCATCGCTTTTTTCCCAAAAGGTTTTAAAGGTTTCATCGCCACCCATGTGTATGTATTCAAATGGAAATAATTGGGCAAGCTCAGTGAGCACCTTATCAAGGAATTCATAAACGTTTTCGTTTGCAGGGCACAGGTTATCATCAATAAGCGCTGTGTGTGTCGACCAATCTTTAATATTTTGACCTGAGCTAACTTCAGGTTTTGGACCTTGTCCGGCCGAACATGCCAGTTCAGGATAGGCAGCAATAGCTGCAAGACTGTGGCCCGGTACGTCTATCTCAGGCAAAATATCTACGAACCGATCTTTGGCGTATTGAACAATCTCTTTAATGTCATCCTGTGTATAAAACCCACCGTAAGTGCGTGGTTCATCAGGTGCAGGGGGCTGAAACGTTCCAAAGTAACCAACCCTCTTCACATTCCATGCGCCTACTTCCGTTAACTTCGGCAGCGATTTAATTTCAATTCTCCATCCTTCATCATCCGTAAGATGCAAATGCAATAAGTTGTATTTATATTTCACCATTTCATCGATATATTTTTTCACCTCATCCTTTGTAAAAAAATGACGTGCCACATCGAACATTAATCCTCTCCAGCCAAAACGAGGATAATCTGTAATGCTGCATGCAGGAATTTTCCATGTCATATTTTTAACCACAACTTTACTTTCAATTTCTTTTGGCATAAGTTGAACTAAGGTTTGCATGCCATAAAATAATCCTGCAGGTTTATTTGCGCTTATATTAATCATGTTTGCTGAAACATCAAGTTTATACCCTTCATCACCAAGTGATGCATCCTTTATAAGCGAAAGACTTATAGCGTTTGGTGTTTTTGAGGCAGCCTTACTAACAGGCACATTGAAACCGGTTGGCTTTAATTGCTGCGATAAGAAATTACCAACTCTTGTAACTGAAGCATCGGAGGACAAAATATGTATGGATGTCTTATTATTCAATATAAAATTCCCAGTCCGCTCTTTTATGGAAACAGGCAGGGGAATTAACCTTGCAGACAGGCCTTTGCTTTGCGAAAAAGTGGTGGAGCAAATACCCGATATTATGAGGAATAAAAAAAATCTCTTCATGTATGTATGTTTATAGTTTAATTGAATCCGGATGTATGATTAATAACTTTTAAATAATTAGTTGCTTACATTTTCATTTTGAACCAAATAAATAAATTACCTGGTTTGTTTTAACCGCATGGCCAAATCATCAACCAGCGTTTCTTTTTTGTATTCGTAGACAAGTTTACCGTTCCTGTCAAACAGCGCTGTGTAAGGGGTTGATTGCAATTGATAAAGCTTTTGCAGAAAAAAAATGGGCTGCTCCATCCCCACAATTATATTGCCATATGCTGCAGTTTTATATTTTTTTTCAAAATCTGCGATCTCGCTCATCGGCCTGAACGAAACAAGCAATATGGTTGCTTTTTTGAACTTTTCAATTTGCGCAAACATGCTGTTTAATAAGGTAGTGCAATGTTCGCAATCAGGTGAAAAATAAATTAAGAGAACCGGCTTTGTATGCAGGAGCTTTGCAGTATTTAAAGTCTTACCATTTGTTTGAAGAACTGAAAATGCTGGTAGTTTTTGAGCACAGATAATTGAACTATAAAAAAGTACTAAAGAAAGAATGGCTATTTTAAAAAAAGCAGGGCGTGATTTCATTTTTAGCATTTGGCGAACCGTAATTATAGGATATATAAAACGGAAGTAAAAAAATTTGATCTCTTCAATTTTTGCATCGTTCAAATTTAAAGAAATAGAATGATTAAAATCTTTTAAAGTAATGTGTAATTATTTACTGATATTTTTTAGAATGATAAACGGCGGGGCCCTTTGCCATTCGGCTTTAGGCCTGTTTGTTATTGGACCAATTGAAAAGTTTCCAAGTGCAATATCGATTTTTCCATCACCATCAATATCACCGGCATCCATCGTGAGCCACCTGCCTGCCTCAGTACCAGGGACATTTAAGGGTGAAAAATCAAAGCCGCCAAGGTTCTTGAGGTAAACAAATCCTTCCTGTGGCTGACGGGTAAAATCTGCAAAAAAAGAAATCGTTGCAATATCCAGGTCGCCATCTCCATCAAAATCTCTCGCCATTGCTTTGTAACATCCGTGTATGGGGTAGAAAAATTTTTGAGTAAAATGATTGGATTTATCGTTCATAAAAATATATACGCCATGATAAGGCTTTAATACGGGAGAGTAATCCGCATTATCACCGCAGGTATAAACAATATCAGGATACCCGTCATGGTTAAAATCATCAAGCTCAAAATAGGAAGACCCGTATGAAGGAGGAAAGCGAAGTAATTGTTGCTGGCTGAAATTACCATTACCCTTGTTTGTAAAAAGAATAATAGATTCATCTCCCTGTGCAAATAGAACCATGATATCCTTTAATCCATCGTGATTATAATCATCTATATAGGCCTTTATAGCACCGGGCAATGGCCTCAGTATATGCTTTATGAATTTGTTATCACCTGCATTTTCCATCCATGACAATGCTCCTGTTAAGAAACCGAATTCGCAAACGAGATAATCTGTTTTTCCATCATTATTGAAATCTGTTGCCGTTACCTGAACAGGACGCTGGAGGCTGTCGAACAAAGGATATGATTCCTCTTTATACCTTCCATTTACGGCCACATCAATAAATGTTGCGTTACCAAATCTTCCATTATTAGGATTCATGATACCGATATTACACCCAAGCAACCTCGCTCCTTCTCTATCAAAACTTACGATCGGCCCGCGATTTACTATCGAATCAATTACTTTCAATTTGTTATTCAAAACAAACGTAGTCTTTCGTGAAACATCACTAAACATCACACGGGGCCCACTATTGGAAGTATCTATATTAATAAACGCGGTAGCCGAATATGGATATGAAAACAAAGGAACTTCAATTTTGAAAATTGATGTGTCTTCTGAAATTTGAATCGTTTTTTGCTGGCCAGGTAATGTATCCGGCGATGTTGCCGTGTAATAATCAATTATGTTTTGCCATTCTTCATCGCTTAACAAAGGACTGTGCGGGTAGAAATTACTGTCCAGTGATGGCTCGTATTGGCTGGCAGGATAGGGCTTAAGCTTGAAATTAAAAATTCCTAATCTTGGTCCCATATTAGGCAGCACACCATTTTCCCATGACGAACTGTTTACAAGATCGGGTGACGGCAGCAAATGGCAGGACTGACAATATCTTGCAGCTAATGTCTTTCCTTTCTCAATACTCGAAATAGAAACGGTGGAATGGCTTCTGTTCGTTTTTACTTTTGCCTTACAAGCACTGAGACTAAAAATAAACAAAACCAATCTGCATAATATCTTAACATAGGGGTAAGGTCTTGTTCTCATCTTTCGGAAATAAATTTTCAAAAATGCCGCAATCACATTTTTACAGTACGTGTACTGCCGTGGGAATCTGTGATATCTACCGACGTTACATTACTACCTATATTCAGAAACCTGCCTGACTGCGACAGGAACGATGAGCCATAATCAATATTCACCATTCTTGTTTTACCATTATCATAATGCAACTTTGCACTCACATCATCCGGTCCCAACGTAATAGTTTTTGGATTTTTATCAAGTTTAAAAACCTTTAAAGGACCTTTATTCTGGCTCGCGGCAATTAATACCTTACCCTTTGCATCTCGTAATTTTATTAGTGCCTTTCCGTTCCCTGGTACAAACCAACCGCTTTGTAAAATTGATTCCGGCGTAAAACCCCACTTACCATTTCCTTTTAGCAGAATTCCGTTGCATGCATCATACCGGCCAACGGAGACCTCGGTCCCGTAATCATTTCCATTTATAAGAATATCCAAATTTCCATCTCCATCAAAATCCTCCGCCAACATTCCGTTCATACACGAGTATTGGGCAACGGATGGCAGCGGACTCAATTTAAATTTGCCACCTCCTTCATTTTCAAGATAGCTATTACTTAAGTCGTTTGCCTTCATTATAAGAGCTCCTTTCAAGTCATCAGCAGAAAACATTTCACTAAAAGGAGCGACGGCATATGACTTGTAGTTTTGATACTTGTTTCTCATTCTTACAATCTGCTTCACCATATCGTCCCTGGTATGCACCGGAAATTCTATTTTAGTAGTGTCTGTTTGTGAAGCAGGCAGGAAGGTAGTTGGTACTGCATCATAGTTGCTGTTATTATCAAAATCTTTTGCATAAATTTTTACAGGATATTGGTCGCTCGCTTTATAAAATGAGTTCAACCCAAGATTGCCGACTATATAGTCAATATCTCCATCATTATCAAAATCGCCCGGAACTATGCTACTCCACCAGCCGATTTGATTGTCAATTCCGGAGGACGGGCTAATATCTTTGAGAACACCTTTATCATTTTTCAGAAATTTTATAGGCATCCATTCCCCCGTCAAAATTAGATCCTGCCATCCATCGTTGTCAAAATCGGTCCACACCGCATCGCAAACCATACCCATATTATTCAATGAAGGAGCAATGGTATTCGTGACATCGGTAAATTTGACAATGCCATTTTTTGAGTCGTTACGGTAAATGAAACTGGACACAGGTTTAGGATATTGCCATGGATCAACTCTACCCGCGATAAAGAGATCGAGATCTCCATCATGATCAAAATCCGCTGCACGCACACATGATTTGCTCGTAAAATTCTGAGGAATCGCTGTTGTATCGAGTGTGAAATTCCCCTTTCCATCATTGATATAAAATTTATCTCTGTAAGTTTCCGAATTTTCAGGCGCATCATAACCACCACTTGCAATGTATAGATCCAAATCTCCGTCCCCATCCGCATCAAATAAAGAGACACCCATATCTATCAATTGAAAACTGGTAGTAATCTTCGGTTGAGGAATTTCTTTCTTAACAAATAATCCTGATGGCTGTTGTAACAAAACGGCGGCACCTTCGACTGAATTCCCCCCAATCACCATGTCTTCAATACCATCTCCGTTAACATCGCCTGCGGCAAGCGCAGGTCCATATTCAGTAAACTTATGGGGCAATAATTTTTGAATATTAAAATCAATATAATCAGTTTGCTTATGAGCATAATGAATGCCAAGCGAATCTGTTATATCCGTTAACATCACACTTGAATCGAAAACGGGTTGCTTCCATGAGTAGAATTCATTTGCATTTTTTATGTCGATTTTCAATACCTGGTCGGCCTTAACATTTTTCAACACCTGCTTTCTTAAATCAGGCCATTTCACAACAACGGAATCGAGCATCGTTATTTTCCCCAACCCAAAATGCGGCTCTTTTTGTATTGATGATAAATAGCCCCTATATGGATTTTCCTCATTCACCTGCAGCTTGCCCTGGTAAAACAATTCGACCCAGGCGCCTACCCCATCAATATTTAAAGAATCTCCGGTAAGTTTTACCGCAAGAAAATGACTCGTGTCTCCTTTTTGTCCTGAAGTATTGTTTTCGAAAATACTTGCCTCATCGTTGATGTTATTAACAATCACATCCATATCGCCATCATTATCTAAATCAGCGTAAGCAGCTCCGTTAGAGAAAGAGGGACTGTCCATGCCCCAGGCGTCAGTAACGTTACTGAATGTAACATCCCCGTTATTATGAAAGGCGTAATTATGAATTTTCACTTTTGGTATCTGATTTAAAATGTATTCCTTACTCCCAATGGAAAAGGCTTCTCTCCTGAAGGCAATGAAGTCATGGTCAGTAATATCCCTTGGGTATCCATTGGTTATAATAACATCACGGAAGCCATCATTATCAAAATCAGTAACAAGCGGCGTCCAGCTCCAGTCCGTTTCCGCAATACCGGAAAAATAAGCTACATCGCTAAAAATCGGATCGCCTATTGAATCGTTTTGATTAATTCGCGGGCCCTGGTTCAACTGTAAAGTATTTCTCACATACTGGTATTGATACCCGAAATAATCACTGTGCTGAAATAATACATAGCTGTTTCCGCCCATCATCATTTTTTTCCGGTAATTATCCTCAGGATTCATATCCAGTTCAATCACGTCAGAAAGCCCGTCGTTGTTGATGTCTGCTACATCCTGGCCCATACCATTCGCCGACGTGTGTTTGAAATAGGATGAGGCTTTATCCGTAAATGTGCCATCGCGATTATTGATATAGAGTATATCATTTGAGATAAAGTCATTGGTAACAAAAATATCTTTGTAACCATCTTTATTAAAGTCAGCAACAGTAGCGGCGTGTGCATATCCTTCCAATAAAATTCCAGCTTCTTTGGAAACATTAGTAAAAACGGGATGCTTTAATTGCGGGTTCCAATCATTTCTGTATAACCTGTCCGTACTGTGGTGGGAGCCGTCATTGATTTTTGGGCGAAAGACAGAGGGATTATCATTGGGCAATATTTCATTTACAGTAAGGTAAACATCCAAATCTCCATCATTGTCATAATCAAAAAATGCCGCCATAGTCGTATGCGTCGTATCATTAAGACCATATTCCCCAGCCATTTCTTTAAATACCGGAATTCCGTTTTTATCAAGTCCCTGGTTGATGTATAGGAGATTTTGTCTTTTCTGAGGATCCTTCTCCATAGACACACTAAGGTAAATATCCTGCCATCCGTCATTATTGATGTCAACTACCGACACCCCCTTACACCATCTGCCTTCTCCTCCGGCTCCTGCTTCATTTGTAATGTCTCTAAATTTAAATTTCCCCTTATTGAGGTACAGCTTGTTGGATACTTTATTTCCCGTAAAATAAATATCCTGCAGTCCATCATTATTAAAATCTCCAATACCCACGCCCCCGCCATTATAAATATTAGTTACATCGATGGGATTCAATGTATCATTTTCAATAATCTGGTTATTGAAATGAATGCCGGATTCAGATGACGCAATTGGAATAAATAAGGTGTCCGTTTTACCGCGACAGGAATATATAAAAAGAATAGAAACAATTAATAAACTTTGGCAAAGCCTCATTGCTGAAAATGTTTTTGCAACCTAAAAATAATTATTAAAAAAGTTACCGGGCGTATTCCAAATAAATAAACTGATTTTTAGCATTACTAATATTTCATAATAAGAATATCCTCCAATATTAAAAACGGCAGGATAAATCCTGCCGTTAAACTAACTAACTATATAAAATAAAGATGCAAATACTAATAGCCTGGGTTTTGCACTAATCTAGTCGTTCCATCAGCGTTGAGATTATCGATTTCTCCCTGTGGAATTGGGAAATACTCATTTTTACCTGCAGTGAAGTTAGCATCAGACTTTAAAGGCCTGGCTGCTTTTTCCCTGGCGATATAAGTATTGATAGTTGTTGCTGCAATTCCCCATCTTACCAGGTCAAAGAAACGATGACCCTCCATTGATAACTCAAGCCTTCTCTCAAACTCAACTGCCTTCATTGCATTTGCGGCAGTAAAGGTAGCTGCAGTATACAAGCCAATTTTGTAATTATCAGCGGGTGTAGTTTGATCCTTGTAGGTCGCAGAGGCTGCGTCATATGATGACACATCATCTACGAAGCCCCCATTACCATCTGGTTTTTTTGGATATTTGTAAACCCACCCGGTAGGATTTGCGGCCCTCGCACGAACCATATTAACATAGTTCATAGCAGTGGGTATATCATTTGCCTGTACCGCACATTCTGCAGCCCATAAAATAACGTCGGCGAATCTTATGAGAAGTACGTTATTGGCGACCAATTCAGTAGGTCCCCAGTAAGCGCTTCCTACGTCAGTAAAGGCATCTTTTTGAGACAGAGCATATACATTTTTCTTTGGACTGAGATGTCCGTCGTTAATCGGGTTTCTAATCCATGCATCACCGGGGTGTTTGCCCCAATCCAAATATGGAATACCTGGCCTGCCCGCAGCCCAATCAAGTCTTGGATCCAAAGTTCCCGTATAAGGAGTGGTAGGATCGCTCACTTTCAAGCCTGTTGCATAAGATTCATCAAGCAAAGGAAGTCCGTTTGCATCAGTTTTATATGCATTGGCCAAATCCTGTGACGGATTGTAAAAACCGCAGCAAGCGCCAGGGCCACCATTATATGGGAAATTCAGGATGTCACCATAGTTACCATTTGGACTACCGCCCCAGTCTTCTGATGATCCATCATGCACCGAAGTTTGAGCAGCAAAAATCGATTCCGCATTGTTCTTTTGTGCAGGATTAAAGTTAGAATAATAGTGAGGAAGCAATGCATATTTGGTGCCTCCTGTAGTTTTTCCATTGGCAATTATATCCTGTAATATTGGATATGCCTGGCTGTATTTCTGTTGAAACATATATGCCTTTGCCAGGTAAGCTTTTGCTGCCCATACGTTTGCTCTTCCCACCTCACCAAATGTCTCTGGCAAATTGCCTACCGCGAAATTTAAATCTTCTTCTATTTTTGGCCAAATGTCGACGGTATTAGTAATGTCCGTATTGTCCTTATTAATGGTCTCATCCACATACGGAACATTATTGAATACTTTTTTTAATTCCATGTGAAAAAAAGCACGTAGAAAACGAGCCTGGGCAGTAATGATAAGTTGTTTGTCTGCTGAGATGTCCGTGGCAAGCGCCATGGTATTCATGACGTCGTTACATCTTTGAATTCCGGAATAGCACAGGTTCCATTTTTGCGGCACGGCACCATTTGTCGGAGTTAAAGACACAAATTTTTCGAATGGTGCAAAGTCATTCACATCCGTCGGATCAGAACCTTTATAAGCATCATCGCTTGCAACTCCCCCATATCCCCAATTGGATGCAGCAGAGCCATAGTTGCCATCACCTTTTGATCCATTTCCGTCAACTAATGAATAAGCCCCTATTAACAATCCCTGAACGCCCGCCTCATTGGCGATTATATCCGGATTTAATGTTCCTAATGGTGGCTTATCGAGAAAGCTTTTACTACACGCGGCAAGTATGACAAGCCCGGCAAGTACCGCGGGAATTAAAATTTTATATTTTATCTTTTTCATATTAAACTAATTGTATGAATTAAAAATTAAGATTTACACCAAACAGATACGCGGGGGTGTGTGGATAGTTACCCTGATCAATACCGAAAGTATAAACACTATTAATATTTTGGCCGTTATTATCCGAAGTACTCTGCAATTCAGGATCAAGACCTTTGTATTTGGTAATGGTAAACATATTCGTCGATTGTACATAAATCCTGAGACGCTCAATGCCAAACTTTGAGAATAAATTGGATGGTAAATTGTACCCAATCTGCATTTGCTTATTACGTAAATAGGAACCTTTACTAATAAAATAACTGTTTGTTTCAGCATCTGAACTAAAACCTCCCGTAGTACGCAGTTTAGGTATCGAGGTGTTCGTATTGGTCGGCGTCCAGGAATTTAACGCCACTTCCTCTCTTATGCCACCTTTAAAAAAGTCAGGGAAATCGGTATAGTACTGTGTCTGGTTAAAAATATCATTACCCTTTGAGCCAAAAAAGAAAGTAGAGAAGTCAAAATTCTTATAGCTGAAGGAAATATTCAATCCGTAAGTAAACTCCGGATTTGGATTTCCCAGGAAGGTTCTGTCATTCTCATCAATTTTTCCATCCTTATTTGTATCCTGGTATTTAAACAGCCCGGGAGAAGCATCTGTTTGAGTTGGAGATTTTGCAACATCGTCATCACTCTGGAAAAGACCGATCACTTTATATCCGAAGAACTCTCCAACCGAGTGACCCTCCTGGTTACGTTGTATTACAACGTTCCGAACTGTTGGTCCGTTGAAATAAGGAAGACCGGGTAAATTTACAATCTTATTGTTGTAAGAGGTAAAGGTTCCCGTAATGTCAAATTTGAAATCTTTACTTACCGTGCCGTGGTAAGTCACACCCAAATCAATTCCTGTATTTTGCATATCTCCAATATTTACTTTTGGAAGTGCAGCGTCCCCGGTAAATACGATATCGTAGTTAGTACCGGAAGCATCAAAAAGTAATCCGCTGATCTTCTTTTTATACCAATCGATAGTAAAATCAATTTTATTATTAAGAAGTGTTGCATCCAGCCCTATATTTGAAATAATATCTCCCTCGAACGTCGTAGCCACGTTCCCGATATTGCTTCGGTAAAACCCTGAAGCAGGAGTGGTGCTATTACCATTAATATCATAGTACGAGCGACCTGCACTTGAACCATATAAATTATAAGGATTTGTGCCTTGTACGCCTGTTGTAGACCCCAACTTACCCCAGCTATACCGTAACTTTAATGAATTAATAAAGGTCACCGGTTTGAGGAAGTTTTCTTCAGAAATTACCCATGCGGCCGATGCTGCAGGAAAGTAATTAAATCTTGCGTCACCTATAAAAACTGAGGCTCCATCTCTTCTTAAACTACCATTTAAAAGGTATTTTCCTGCATATCCATAATCAACTCGGGCAAACTGTGACCATAAGGAATTTTGGTAAGCACCCCCAGTATTTGACTGGCCGGACGGCGAGCCGGTGTTAAGTATCCAATAGTTAGGATTTTCAGAGAAATAATTACTTCTTCCGGCTTCTAGATTTCTGCCGTGGTAATTAACCGCTTCTGTACCTAACAGGACTTTCAATGAATGCTGGCCAAAGGTATTTGTGTAATTCAAAGTATTATTAAATGTCCAGGTGGTATTATAGTTAGCGCCCTCATGAAATGAATTTGAACCGGTATTTCCTTCCGCGTTTTCATAACCTACATAATTGAAGTAGTAGTAGTAGTTATTGTCCATTACACCGCCGAAGCTTGTGCGGGCAGTAAAATGTTTTAATAAGTCAACTTCCGCATATACGTTGCCAGCCATATCCCAGGCATTACCCCTGTTATTTTTAGTGCGGTAAATATTTGCGAATGGGTTTTGAGCGTTACCCAATCCCTGCGATTTAGTTCCTCCAAAATTGCCCATAATATCGTAAACCGGGATGATAGCATCTTCACGGAACACGGTGCTAAAGGGGCTACCCTCTCCCTGGTTGCTGAACGTTGGGTTTTGCTTATAAAAAACATAGGCATTCTCACCCACCCTTATTTTATTCCCTATATTAAATTGGGTATTAGCCCTTACAGAATATCTTTTCAGGTATTGGTATTTTAGTATACCCTGTATATCCTGGTAACCAACAGAAAAGAAATAAGAACTTTTATCTGAGCCTGCGCTTACAGATACATTATGATTTTGAGAAAAAGCATTGCGAGTAATCTGATCGTACCAATTAGTCCCTATTTTATTCGCTCTCGTAATTTGATTACTGTTAAGATCATAAGTGGCAGGATCCGCCTTGGGGTCTCCTTCAAATCCCCCTGCCGGAGTTATATAATCTGGAATAACGGGAGTAGCGCCTTTTCCAAACTGGGCATTTCCAAAGGTAGGATCTCCCGGGTTAAGACCGGAATTCTTAAGTTGGAGCCAGATAGCATCAGCTTCCTGTTGTGTGTTTGCCATTTTGTATCCCGGCCCAGGAGTTTGACTGCCAACATAGGCATCATAGGTTACCCTGGCTTTTCCGCTTTTGCCTTTTTTAGTTGTCACAATAACAACGCCGTTAGAACCTGCCAAACCATATATGGCTGCGGATGCATCTTTCAATATTTGTACAGATTCAATGTCATTAACGTTGATGTTGTGGAGATCTCCCCTTACACCATCTACAATAATTAATGGTGAGTTATTACCAAAGCCGGTAATACCCCTGATGCGGATATCACTCGCCGCACCTGGTTGCCCGGATGAAATAATGGTAACGCCAGAAGCCCTTCCCTGCAGGGCTTCCTCACCTGTTCCAACAGGAGTTTGCTTCATTTGAGCCACATTAACTACAGAAACAGCCCCGGTTATTTCCTTCTTTCTTTGAGAAGTATAACCCGTAACTACTACTTCATTTAATGTAGAAGTAGAAGAGCTTAATGAAACATCGAAATTGCTTTTGTTACCAACAGAAAACTCTTTTGGCTCAAAACCAACTGAAGAAACAACCAACCTTGAATTGGAACCCGGTGCAGATATCGAAAATTTTCCGGAGCCATCGGTCTGGGTTCCGGTATTAGTACCTTTTACGATAATTGTTGCACCTGCAACAGCCTTGCCCGAAGCATCGGTTACAGTTCCTGTAACGACCTTTTGTGCTGAAGCGATATTAACAAATAGAAGAAGTGCAGCTAGGGTACATAGCTGGTAAAGCGTAAGTTTTAATCTCATATAGCAATGGTTTATTTTGGGTGTAAATTAACAAAAAAATATATTAAAAACTCAGATCGAAAAATATTATCGAAAAAAGTTAAAAAAATACCAATGGAAATATAGCAGGAAGAGTGGTCATCAATGCGAATATTTGAATTACAAGGATAAAATTTATGCTGTGCTACCGCTGCAACTCATATTACCGGATCTCGCATTACCTGAGCAAAAACAAAACCCCTTTTCTAACATACTTTTTACCGAGAGGGGAATCAATTTCAATAAAATAAACGTATGCCCCGTTCGGCTGTGGTTCATTTCTGAAATTTCCATCCCACCCAATACCTGGGTCTTTTGTTTTGAACAGGACCTGCCCCCACCTGCTATGTATGCTAAATTGTTTTACCTGGTAAGTTTGAGGAGCAATAATGTGAAAAATATCATTCACTCCATCACCATTAGGCGTAAAGGCGCCAGGTATGTAAATGTCTTTAAAAACTTTTATGCTAACCGTTGAAGAATTTACACCACATCCTACATCCGACACGGCCGTTAATGTATATTGAATACTTTGTGGCGGGGATATCGTTGGATTTAGAATTTGAGTGTTACTAATATATAATGAGGGATCCCACGAATAATGAATAGAGGTCCCGGATACAGAACCGCTGAGTGTTAAAGTATCCCCTACAATTATTTCCTGGTCGGGGCCGGCATTGGCAACAGGATTTCTCAAAACATTTATTGTTACATCAGCTGAGTCTTTACATCCGAACGAGTTTGTAACAGTTACTCTATATACTAATGAATCGTGTGGAGTTAATATGGGATTTGGTATGGCATCATTTGAGAGGCCTACGGAAGGCTCCCACTTAAAAGTACCCTGGCCCGATGCAGAAAAATTGATCGTCTTTCCTTCGCAAACGGTATATAAGGTTGGAGTAGAAATTGTCGTGGAGGGAAATACATTCACATTGAAAGTATCTGTCGATGTGCAACCAAAATAAAAACCCTGCCTCAGAACATAGATACCTGTGTCGGCAAATTGTATGTCAGGGACAGTTGATTTGGGAGTTGTTGAGTTATAGCCATGAGGGCCGCTCCAGTTGATAGAAAGCGCTGATGGATCCGACTGCGGCAATTGCAGATCTTTGTCTTTGCATCCCAAAACATTTTGAGGCGCATTATGATTTGGCACAGGATGTATCTCTGTATAGATTTTATTTGAAACAATACGGCAGTGAAGAGAATTAATATTTGGACGCTCTGCCATAGCAAGCCTGTAAATAACTACCCCGGTTAGTCGATGAGGGATTTTATAGGCAAGGGTAGCTGCACCGGCAATGTCGCTCCAGGTAGTACCGGTATCTACACTTTGTTGCCATTGAAAAACGGGATCGTTGAAGCCGGCGTCATAGGTGCCACCGAGGATAAAAGGGTTTGTATAATCCGCACATACGTTTCCGTCCTGCACCAATCCGTCAAGGGTAACTGTTACCTTAGGACCACACATACTCAGCGTTATATCGTCGACTACAAATGCACTGCCACAGCCGTATACCGGATCAGTCGAAAGACTAAGGATTACATCGCTAACGTTCGCAGGAGTTGTAAATGACAAACCCAATTGCTTCCAGGTTCTTACATCTTCTACGGGCAGATCGCCTGTGTTGTAGGTCTGCAATACCTGCCCTGACAGTGTTGACACCGTAAAGGTTATATTGGGCAAAACGGGGTTACCTCCACAGGCGAATTTCTGCATTACATTCGCTATCCACGCCGAGTACTGGTAAACTGTATTGCCACATAAGCCCGTAGCCGTATCCTGGTTTATGATGCCAGGCCTGCTTTCGGCATTTACAAGCATGAATTGGCCGTTTTGATTCCCGGTATGATCCCCGGCCAACATATACCATGAATGTGCAGCCGGTGTTTCGCCGCATCCAAAAATCAGATTTGAAAGCGTGTACTCTCCCTTCGCAGGGCAACCTCTCACGTATTGATACGTGGTAGTGAAACCAGTAAGCATGGCAGGTGTGTTCCCGAATGTGATATTAACTATCGGGTCGCTTAAGCCACCATTACAAAGTTGAGCCTTCGTCACATTAACAGTAAATAAAAGAAGAAACAAAAGCAGCCCGTAAAAAAATTTCATATTCAATACAATCTTAAAATCAGGTGAACCATTATATTCCTTTAAGGACAAGGTGATTTTTTAAAGCCAGGTCAGCCGCAGAGGATTTGAGATTGCTTAAAAATACAAATCCTAAAATTAACAACGAGAAATTTTATTGGAATAACGCCGTGCAAATTTCCGACGAGGTACTTACAAAAAGTTCTTCAATTACTGATGGCCCTTTTATCCAAATGATGTAATTTGAATAGCATCTTGTATGCTATGCGAGGAGTTATCGTTTACCTAACCAAAAGCTACAGGTAGGCGAAATTACCTGATCTGCTTACTGCTCCTTGTTTTAACTTCGAAAATTATCGCGATTTAATTGTCAAAAAGATAGTTTTCTGGTAATGCCTTTTTGATTAAAAATTTCAACCGATAAGACTTCATCGCTAACCCCAAGGAATCTTCCTGATTGTGATAAAAAAGAAGACCCATAATAAAATTCTTCTTTTTGAATGCTACCATTTTTAAAATGGATCACAGCGCTTAGGTCATCGGGTTTTAATTCTATCAGTTTCTGTTTTTTAATAAGCGAAAACAATTTCAACTCATCCCGATTCTGGCTCGCTGCTACGAGATATTGGCCTGCGCTGCTTCGGAGCTTCACCAGCGCCTTCCCATTACCAGGAATGTAAATGCCGCTTTCCTGAATGGTTAAAGGTTGGAAACCTCCCTTGCCATCACCTTTTAAAAGCAAGCCATTAAAAGAATCATATCTTCCTATGCTCACATCTGTACCAAAATCATTTCCATTCATCAGCACATCAAGATTTTCATCGCCATTAAAATCATCAACAATCATTCCGTTCAAAGGAGACACCTGTGCCTGCAAAGGCAGTGGAATCATCGTAAATTTTCCGTTGCCATCATTTCTCAAATAGCAGGATTTTAGCATCGTCGCCTTTAACCGTATTGCGCCATTTCTCATTGCCGGTGTTATAATGCTATCCATGGTTGCATTTGCAAAAGATCTATAATTAACATATCTCTTCTTTATAGTAATCATTTCTTTGATCATATCATCCCTGCCAAAAGCAGGAAACTCTTTCAATATTCCATCTTTATCTGGTAAATAAAGTGACGGAATTGCATCATAATTTCCATTGTTATCAAAATCTTTAGCTGTAATATAAACCGGGTATTTGTCGCTTGCCTGGTATAAGGTATTTGCACCTACGTTGCCTACTATATAATCCATTCTGCCAGTATGCCTGAAGTCGCCGGCAACAATTGAATTCCACCAGCCGGTCTTATCCTGAATGCCGGACGAAGAGGTTGTGTTTATAAATTTTCCATTGGTATTTTTTAAGAAAGTTATTGGCATCCATTCCCCGGCAAGTATTAAGTCAGTTGCGCCGTCATTATCAAAATCGGTAAATAATGCATCGCAGACAAGACCAATATTTTTCAGGCCAGGGGCGACTTCATCAGTAACATCGGTAAAATGCGGAACACCCTCTTTTGAATCGTTTCTTAAAATAAAACTACTCACAGGCTTCGGATAATGCCAGGGGTCAACACGGCCTGAAATAAATAAATCAAGCTTGCCATCATTATTATAATCAAAAGCTCTTACACAAAGGTTACTTGTATGATTTGCCGGCAGGGCTACGGAATCTATTTTGAAATTTCCCTTTCCATCATTGATATATAAGCGGTCCTGGTATTTGGTGCTGCCGGATTCATATTTATAACCACCACTGGCAATATAGACGTCGGGCTTATTATCTCCGTTTGCATCAAATAAGCAAATACCTTCGTCTTTGTAAGCATCGAATTGCTTATCCTTTTCGGGCAACAAATCCTGCTGTTTAAATTTGCCATTGGGTAGTTGTAGAAATACCTTCGCAAGATTGTATGAGTTTCCACCAATTACCAGGTCATCTAAACCATCACCGTTAATATCACCCGCAGCTAATGCCGGGCTATATTCTGAAAGCTTGTGCGGGAGCAACTTTTGAATATTAAAATCTATAAAGTCCTGGCCGCTATCTTTATAGTTTATGTTATAATCTTTGGTAACTTCTTTGAACAAGGAGTTGCTATTTACCGGGATTTGCTTATACAAATATGATTCTTGTGCATCTTTAATATTTACAACAACTGTTTGGTTGCTCTTTAGCTTTTTAATAGTTTGTTGTTTGCTATTATACCATTTTATTACCACTGAATCAACAACTGTTATCTTACCTAAGCCAAAGTGCGCGAAAGATTGCATAGTTGACAAATATCCCCGGTAAGGATTATTATCATAAGATTGTTGCTTACCATGATTGTAATAAATGTTAGCTATAGCACCTAAGCCATTTCGATTTAGTTGGTGGCCTATAAATTTTATATTTAAATAATGAGTGTTGATCGTATCCCTGTCACGGGATGTATTTCTATAAACTAAGGCGTCATCATTAATATTATTAATCACTAAATCCATAGCCCCGTCGTTATCAAAATCAGCATATGCTGCACCGTTTGAAAACGTAGGAACAGATAAACCCCAGTTGCTGGTGACGTCGCTGAAAATCAGGTTACCATTATTATGATAGGCATAATTGTGCAGTTTAATTTCGGGTATCTGCCGGATCATCTCCAGCTTAGGAGTGAGGCCTGTAGCATCTTTGCGGTAGTTAGCAAAATCATGATCGCTTACATCTTTTGGAAAACCATTGGTGATGATAATATCGCGATAACTATCGTTGTCAAAATCGGCAACTACAGGTGTCCAACTCCAGTCTGTTTGAGAAATGCCACTCATAAAACCAATATCACTGAAAACAGGCGTACCGATGCTATCTTCTTCACCAATTGTTGACCCATTATTTAATTGTAGCGTATTGCGCACATATTGATATTGATAACCATAATTATCAAAGTTTTGATAAGTGACATAGCTGTTAGCAGAGCTCATCATTTTTTTTCGTTGATTATCCTGTGGACTCATATCAAGCTCTATCACATCGGGCAAGCCATCATTATTAATATCAATTACATCCTGCCCCATTGAGTTGAAGGAAGTATGCTTAAAATAATCTTTAAGTTTATTAGAAAATGTTCCGTCATGATTATTAATGTAAAGGAGATTGTTTGATATAAAATCATCTGAAACATAAATATCTTTCCAGCCATCACTATTCAGATCGCATATTGTTGCGGAATGCCCATAACCCGGCAAAGTAAACCCGGCCTGCGCAGAAACATCATGATACACTGCATGCTTTAAACTAACATCCCAATCATTGCGATAAAGCCTGCCAATACTTTCTGCCTGCCGGGGCATAGCACGACGGGCAAAAACAGATTGATCATAGCCCGTAGCCGCTTCGTTTACGGTAAGGTACATATCAAGGTCGCCATCGTTGTCATAATCAAAAAAACTCGCCATGGTTGATTGAACGTGAATATCCAAACCATACTCAGCAGCCCTATCTTTAAAATGTGGTATGCCTTCTTTATCTACGCCCTGGTTGACGTATAATATATTTCTCCGCCGGAGAGAATCTTTATAAATAGTATTACAGATATAAATGTCAGCCAGCCCATCATTATTTATGTCCACTACAGATACACCTCTCGCCCATCTGCCTTCTCCCGTAACACCAGCTTCTTTTGTAACATCTTCAAATTTAAAATCGCCTTTATTTAAATACAATTTGCACGAGACAATATTACCGGTAAAAAAAATATCCTGTTTTCCATCGTTGTTAAAATCACCAATTCCAACTCCGCCACCATTATAAATATTTACAATATCCAGCGGGTTGATAGAATCATTTTCCGTGATTTTGTTGCTAAAAGTAATACCCGAGTGGGACGAGGAAATTTCTTCAAATAATGTCTTATTATTATTACATCCGAAAACCATCAACATAGTTATGCCGGAAAAAATTAACCGAAAGGGATTCATATAAATAAAATTATTACAAACATTAATTAAAAAAGGCTTCCCTTTTGGAGAAACCTTTTAATTAAATTTTTATATACTATTAATAGCCCGGATTTTGAGTTAAATTGGGGTTGAGTGATCTTGCCCCTGTTGGGATTGGCAACAGCAGATTATTTTCTACCGGAGTTGTATTATATAAGCCATGTTTTAGTCCATCGTGCGTTGGGCCTGGTGCCGGATTGGGAACAGGGTCAACACTGCCATCCACAGTGCCGTTAGCGGCTTTTATAAAAGCTAAGGCTTCAGCATTGCCAGCTCTGCAAAGATCAAAAAAAGTAGAATATTCTCCGGTAAGCTCATGCCTGTATTCGCTTAAGACCATTTGGAGCGGATCTGTAATAGGAACACCAGGAGCGCCCTTATAATCAGCGCTGTCTTGCATTACTGCCGGTGCTGTACCACCCCATGCCCTGTCGCGTACCAATTTAAGATCAGCCATTGCGCCGGGAACATCGCCAGTGCGAACTTTACATTCGGCCCTGCTTAGCAACACTTCTGCATAACGCATCAATATCTGGTTCTGGTCTCCAAAAATATGTGCGGTATTATCGCTGGGACTATTATAATTGCCGGTAAGATTGGGGTCTCTCCATTTTTTTGCACAAACGTAGCCAGTACGTCCTTTGTCATCTCCATACCATGGTCTCGTTAAAGTTCCAACTGTATTTATGATTTTACCATCATCTCCTTTATATGTTTGATTGCCACTCGAAAAACCTCCTACTACAGGAGGATAGCCTTTTATCCCACCCCATTTGGCAATAATGCCAGGACTTTGCAATGAATCACCCGGGCCTACAATGGTTAGGTATTTACGTTTATCCCCAGCCTGATAAGAGTTCCACAATGCCGGGTTGCCATAGTCGTAACCCTGCTGCGTTATTTCGTTCGGCCAGCTAAAACTGTCTATCCAGCCAAGTTCAGCACCCGGGGGGTTCCAACTTCCGCCCCAATCCTGAGGATCACCGGCTTTTAAATAAAACTGAACTTCAAAAATTGATTCATCATTATTTTGACGAGTATATTCGTTTACGTCTGCAAAATTTGGCATCAGGTGATAGTTATTAAATTCAGGACTATTGAACGCTGCCAAAGCTCCGGCATAGTCTTTTAGCCACATACGAGCTGCACCCTCATAAGAATAAGCGGCGCCTTTCGTTGCTCTTCCCAAATCAGCAGATGACAATGCTGATTTCGACAATAACAAAGCTTCTGCCTGCTGCATATCTGACACTACCTGCATAAAAACGGAATCCCTGGGTGAACGTGGCCTTAGTCCTAAATTAGGAGTAGCTTGTAAAGTGTCCAGTTCAAGTGGAACGCCGCCAAATGAAGCAGCCAGGTAATAATAAGTCATTCCTCTTAGAAAAAATGCTTCACCTCTTAAACGGTTTGCTAACGTAGGGTCAACCACGCCGCCTGCTTCTGCTTTGGTAATAATCCCAAATGCAGAGTTTGCCCTGGCTATACCAATATAAGATTGGTTCCAAAAAGTAATAAGCCCAACAAAATTGGCCGGAAGTTGATAATTATTCCAGGCCACATCAGCGCCCCAGTTAAAAAAGTCATGAGTCGCAAAATTAGCTCTATACCAAATACACTTTTTAAGCAGATCGCTGTTCTGGTAAGTATCATAAATAGCATTTACCAGGGAAATTACCCCGGCGCTTGTACTGGCAGCCGCATCGGGAGAAATTTCAAATGTATTGGTCTTATCTAAAAAGCTTTTGTTACAGGCTATTGGAATAGCTGCGGTAGCTAAGATTACAATACTAATTAGGATTATTATTTTGATTCTTTTCATATTATTGAAGTTATAGTCTGTATTTAAAATGTTACGTTTAATCCAAAAGTGAAATATTTGGATGAAGGATAAGCTCCATTATCAACACCATTTTGGGTTGCGTTTCCATTCTGGATACCTATCTCCGGATCAAGCCCGGTGTATTTAGTAATAAAAAACAGGTTTTGAGCCGATATATAGGCCCGTACCTTTGATATAGAATATTTGTCCAACAAACTTGTTGGTAACGTATAACCAATGGAAACATTTTTCAGCTTAACAAAACTTCCATCTTCAATCCACACACTGGATGGAACATTGTTAAGCGAAGTGGCATCGCCTCCACCACCAATAACCCTTGCATACCTGTCTGATGGGTTCGTCGGCGTCCAGTGATTCCTGAAGAATACTTCATTTACATTCTGAGATCCAACGCTACCCCGCCGGGAAAGACTTTCCAGGTTACTTTCAACATAGTTCAATATTTTGTTTCCTGCAGAACCATAAAAGTATACATTGATATCCCATGCCTTGTACGTAGCATCCAGGGTAAGCCCGCCGTAAAATTTAGGTTGAGGGTTTCCGATAAGTACTCTGTCATCATCATTTACCAAACCGTCTCCGTTGATATCTGCAAAATAACGATCGCCGACGTGAGCGATAGTACCTGGACGGTATATGCCACCGGGAGCTTTTGCGTTTAAACCATCAATTTGTGCCTGGGATTGATAAATTCCGATTGCTTTTAAGCCAAAAAACTCTCCCACAGGTTGTCCAATATAGGAGCGGGAAAATTCACCCCATCCCTGGAAACCGTTTAAAGTAAGCCCTCCAAAATTAGATACGAAATCTGTTCCTGATGTGATGCTCGTAAGTTTATTTTGAATTGTAGTTCCTGTTAAACCAATACCATAATGGAAATCTTTATTTCCGTTCCCGTTGTAATTGAGTGCAAACTCAAAACCTTTGTTGTTCATACTTCCTATATTGCGGGTAATGAAATTATAACCGGTTTGTGCAGGTGCTGCAAGCCTTAGCAGGAAGTCTTTTGAATCGCGGTTAAACCAGTCAGCAGTAAAGGTTAAAGCACCCTTTAAAAATGCAGCATCAATACCGATGTCTGTTTGTTTATCGGTTTCCCATTTCAGGGTTGGGTTGGCAGGCTGAATTTGTGCAATACCGTTCTGGTATATTTTATTAAATGGATAACCGAGGTTATCAGATCCCCCGCCATTTATATTTGACGGATAATTACCTGCATACAGCGACTGGTATTGGAATAATCCTATGGGGCTCTCATTTCCCACTTCGCCATAACTGCCTCTTAGCTTCAGGTCGGATATCCAATCTACACTCTTCATAAAAGATTCATTCTTTATTCTCCATCCCACGGCCGCAGAGGGGAAGGTGCCATACTTATGTCCCTGATCAAACTTGGAAGACCCATCCCTTCTTACCGTAGCAGTTAGCATATATTTGTCGGCAAACTGGTAGGTTATCCTGCCAAATGTTGAAGCCAGCGAATAGATGTTTTGACCATTGCCGGTGTTCGTCCCCGGAATATTCTGATCAAGGGTTAGGTTTGAAACAAGCGATAAATCCCTTGTAAGGTTGTTTGGAGGAATACCGCCGCCGCCCATGCCTGTCCAGGTATTTTCCTGGGCGGAAATACCACCCACAAAATTGATGGTGTGTTCGCCGAAAGTTTTATCGTAAGAAATCGTATTCTCCCACAACCATTCAAATGTCTTGTTTAAAGTCTGGTGAAAATTTGCGGGGGTTGTTACAGCCCCTGCATATTGCTGCGCCGCCCTGTTATCTGCCGGCTGAAGATAAAAGCTGTTGAAATTACTCGTATTCACCCCGAGGTTACTTTTAATTTTAAGACCGTCAAAAATAGTTGCTTCCAAATAAGTACTCGCTAATATGTAATTGGTTACATTTTGATATTGATTGGTCTCAACAGAATAAACCGGGTTACCAGAGGCGCTCACAACATTTTTAAGAGGATTGTAAAAACCATAATTCCCTTTTCCGTCTTTTATCTGGGTAGTGATATTGCTACCCCCGTCCATGGTAGGTGGGTTAATAGCTGTATTTCCAAGATTAGACCCATTGAGGGGATTATTTGCATCCTGGTAAGAATATTTCACGCTTGTTGATGATTTGAGCCATGAGGTAGCCTGGAAGTCGAGGTTGAGATTAAGACTATATCTTTTAAAAAAGGAACCGATTATAATACCTTTTTGATCGTAATATCCAAACGACATGGCGGCCTGAACTTTATCACTTCCTCCCCGAATACCAATCGTATAGTTTTGTGTCAAGCCAGTTCTGTAAACAGCATTCTGCCAATCCAGGTTATGAAGCGAATCGGGTGTATGCCAGATCGGTAATCCAAAATAAGTATTCGTTAAATCTGCAGCCTCAGCCTCGTTAGAAAGAGTGGCAAAGTCATGTGCATTTAACAGGTCATATTCTTTAGGTTTATCCTGGGAAGAAACATATGCATCTAAAGAAACCTGCATTTTACCTTTTGTCCCTTTCTTTGTAGTTATAATCACAACCCCGTTAGCCGCACGAATACCATAAATGGCCGTTGCCGATGCGTCTTTCAACACATCTATGCTGGCAATATCATTTGGGTTAATATTATTGATACCTCCTGTTGTAGGATAACCATCCACAACATATAACGGATTATTACCTCCGCTTGCGAGGCTTCCAATTCCTCTTATCAATACACTTATATTTCCTCCGGGCGAGGCATCGTTGTTTATTATTTGAACACCTGGTGCCCTTCCCTGCAAAGCCTGATCCAAAGTGGTCACAGGCACTTTAGCTATAGTGGCAGCACTAACACTGGATACTGCGCCTGTTACATCTTTACGTTTTTGCGTACCGTAACCTACAACCACCACTTCACTTAAATTAGAAACAGAGGTCTTTAACGAAACAGAAATTTCATTGCGACCATTGATTAAAACGCTTTGTGACTCAAAACCGACTGAAGAAATTATTAATCGCTTAGCAGAAGCAGGTACGCTAATGGAAAAGTTCCCATTTCCGTTGGTCTGCGTCGCCACGTTAGAATTTTCAACTGCTACTGTTGAGCCTACCACAGGCGATCCGGATGCATCCACAATCTTGCCGGAAATTTCCTTTGTTTGCGCGAAAGTGATATTAACAATAATAAGAAAACATAGTGTAATCCATGAACGGATAAGTGTGAGTTTTGGTCTCATAGCAATCGTTTAATTTTTACGTAATTTAACAAAATTATATATTCATAAATATGCAAGGGGAAAAAAAATTAAAGAAAGATAAAAAAATACCAGCTTTGAAAATGATGAACTATACTTATTTGTAAAAGATTCAATCCTCTAAGCATTAAATGATCCATAATTTTTCTATAAAAAAAAAGAGATCGTAATTTTACTGTCAATCCTTATTTACTACAAATACTAACATCTTAATTTTAATAAATATGACAAAAATTGCTATGCTAGGTTCAGGATTTATCGCAAGGTTTTATGCAGACTCATTGCAAGGTGCCAGAAGTAAGGATAAAATTGTATCGGTCTATTCGAGAAAAGAATTATCGGCGAAAAAGTTTGCTGATGATTATGAAGTAGTACATTTTACCACCAATATAGAGGAATCCATTTCACTTGCCGAAGTAGATATTGTGTGTATTGCTCTTCCAAATAATCTACATGAAGAAGCTGTGTTGCTCTGCTGCAAGCATAAGAAAGCAATTATGATTACAAAACCTTTGGGAAGAAATGCAGAAGAAGCCAAACGAATGTTGCTGGCCGTAGAAGAAGCCGGTATTTTTAATGGTTATCTTGAAGACCTTGTATACACTCCAAAATTTATTAAAGCAGAAAAAAGTGTAAGAGAAGGAGCCTTGGGAAGAATACTTTGGGCAAAATCAAGAGAAACACATCCTGGGCCGCATAGTGAATGGTTTTGGGATTTGGAACAGGCTGGCGGGGGATGTATTTTAGATTTGGGATGCCATTGCGTTGAGATCGCCAGGAGCTATATTGGCAAGGAAATAAAACCTGTAGAAGTAATGTGCTGGGCAGATACACAAGTAAAACCTATTGATGCCGAAGACCATGCTATTGCCCTGGTAAAATATGAAAATGGCGCTATAGGCCAATTTGAAGTGAGCTGGACTTTTCGTGGTGGAATGGATTTGCGCGATGAAGTGATGGGGACCGAGGGAACAATATGGATAAATAATTTCTTAAGAACCGGTTTTGAAATGTTTACTACTGGTAAAGGTGGAGAATATATTGCCGAGAAAGCAGAAAGCGATTCAGGCTGGCTCTTCCCGGTTGGTGACGAAGTGAATGAACTTGGATACAATCATATGTTTATGGATATGCTAAATTCATTAGAACTGAGTAAGCAACCAAAAGAAACTTTTTATGATGGCTATGTGGTGAACGCCGTTTTGGATGCAGCGTACAAATCTGCAAAGACTAAATTGTGGGAGCCTGTACAATTAGATATCTGGAGAGGAAAAGAAGGATACACAAAAGATAGTCACCTCGTGGAATTTGATAAGGAGCATTACCTCGTGAAAGAAGAAACCACGCACTATGGCGAGAAGAAATTTATTTTAAAGAATAAATCGACAGGGAAAATTGTTGAGAAAATCGGGTAGCTCCTGTGCGCTAAAATCAATGCCGGATTATTACATTTCCAAATGCGGCAAACCCCACCGTTTCTTCGCCATCCTTCATTTTATATTTTATTCGTTTGAGAAGTAGCCAGTCGTCAATTTCAATATTGACGGTGGTTGTATTCATAAACATCTCGTAGAAGTCGGGTTTATCTTTTACGTCCGGAACCCTGTCACCCCAAAGTGCATTAATGGTTTTAATCTTGATCGTTTTATCATCTGGTTTTGTTGCCACGGCAATAATGATGACAACTAATATTATCAGTAAAATGATTCCTCTTTTTTTCATTAAAAAAACTTTTCAAAATCTTTATAAGCAATTTTTATTTCTTAATACCGGCTACGCCTAAATGCTAAACATTGAAAATAATATCCTTCGCAATTATGCAACAAATCTTTTTGGATACCATCCGTTTAAATTATGTTCAGGCTATAAGCAATTAGAAAAGAAAGATACTTCCTTCCTGTAAGAAATGGCTTTAAAAATTATTTAGAAGAAAAACTCGGTAAAATCAATTATACATATCGTTCATACGATGCATAGAATCTTTGAGAATAAAATATAGATTTTTAAATACAGGCAAATATTTTTCATAAACCAAATGATTTTTTGCATCGGGTGTTACCATGGAATTTTCTTTTTTTTGCAGCGAAGCATATTTATCCAAAAGATTAGCAGATTTCATATACAACATAGCGGCACCAATGGCTGAAGCATCATCCGATTGCACAAGGCAAATTTCCTTGCCGGTTACATCTGCTAAAATTTGTACCCAGGTTTGTGAATGGATAAACCCACCACTCACATTTAGCTGAACGATGGCACCTGTTGATTCCTCGATAAGCTGCAAAATATTTTTCAAAACGTAACATACCCCTTCCATAGACGCACGTAAAAAATCAGGTTGGGAATGGTATGATTTTATACCAAAAAAAACGCCCGTTGATTTTTCGTCCCATATAGGAGCCCGCTCACCAAACAGGTAAGGAAGAAATAACAGCCCTTTACTTCCTGCCGGAACTTCGTCCACTTTTTTAAAGAAAGAGTTATATACATTATCATCCGGATTTTCAATTTTCAGAAAAGAGCTTACCATCCAATTCAAAATATTACCGCCATTATTCACCGGGCCGCCACAGATAAATGTGTTATCATCCAGTACATAGTTAAAGATCATTGCATTAAAATTAAAAACCGGGTTATGGCTTGCAACCCGCACTGCGCCGCTTGTCCCTATGGTAATAGCGGCAGTCCCCTTATCAAGCGCAAAGCTGCCTATATTAGCCAAACAACCGTCGCTGGCACCTATACAAAAACATGTATCGGAAGTAATGCCCAATTCTTCTCCGACAACTTTATTTATATTTTTCCTTGTAAATCCTGTTGAAACTATCGTCGAAAGATTATCGGAACGGATACCGCACAATTCCAGGGATCTATTATTCCAAACTCCGGTAGAGATATTATATAACCCGGTTGCGGAAGCAATAGATTTATCAATTTCGTATTCATTAAATAAACGGTACCATATAAACTCTTTGATCGAAATAAATTTATAGGCCTTTTCAAAAATTCCCGGCTCATTTTTCTTAAACCACATTATTTTACAAAGTGGCGACATGGAATGTATCGGTGTCCCCGTCTCGCGATACAATGATTCAGCTGTGGCGGATGCTCTTATTTCTCCGGCAATTGTTTCGCTTCTTGTGTCGGCCCAGGTAATTAAGTTAATGATGGGCCTATGGTCTTTATCTATTACAATGAGGCTATGCATGGCGCTACTAAAGCTAACAGCATCGGGTACCCTCCCTGAAGAATGTACTACTTCCTTTACGGAATGTAGAAAAGCATTCCATATAGTTTCCGGCTCCTGCTCCGAATAACCGGCTACTGAGGCTTCTAATATTTTGTAATGAGATTGCGCAGATGTAATAACATCTCCGGAATAATTTAGGGCGACTGCCTTAGCGCTTCCCGTCCCTATGTCTACACCTATTATATACGGTTCCATATTTTTATCACTCCAGAAAGATATGAAAATGTTTCTTTGATAATCGTTCTGAGTATGATAAATAAAGGCTTAAAAACTTAAACCAGGTTCCGGGGGCATTTTTAAACAGATCAATGTATTATTTCAAAGCAACTAATCGCTATATTTATTTTTCCGATTGCTTCAACGTTATCAATAAATAATGCAACTGCTAAAACCAAGACTTTCCTTTTCCCAGATTATAAATATGAATGTGGGATTCTTTGGCATTCAGTACAGCTTTGGCTTACAACAAAGTGCAGTAAATCCTATTTATGATTTTTTAGGAGCCAGCCCGGATGAGATTCCGTGGCTCAACCTTGCCGGACCGCTGACCGGATTAATCATACAACCCATTATAGGTGCTTTGAGCGATAAAACCTGGCATCTCAGGTGGGGCAGAAGAACACCTTATTTTTTTATTGGCGCCATGCTCTGCAGCATTGCTCTATTCCTGTTTCCCTTCAGCAGCGCTTTATGGATGGCTGTGGGTTTATTGTGGCTGTTAGATGCAGGAAACAATACAGCAATGGAACCCTACCGTGCTTTTATTGCAGATAAATTAGATTCCTCCCAACAACCAACCGGATTCCAGGCGCAAAGTTTTTTTACAGGATTCGGGCAAACATTAGCCAATGTTTCCTTATTTATTTTTCCGCTGATATTTATTGGCAAAACGGGCAAGTTGCCTACCTGGGTTTTTGCTTCGTTCTTTTTGGGAGCGGCCTGTTCTATTGGTTCCATATTGTGGAGTATTAAAACAACTCCTGAAATTCCACCTTCAGAAGATGAACTTGCTGTTTTAGAGGAAAAGAATAAAGGTATGCCGCATCCTGTTATTCAATTCTTTTTATCTATAATAACAACAGTCCTCGCATACCTTGTACTATTAGTTTTATTAATTCCATCGTTTTTTTTCAAAGGCCTTTTCAAAAACGTATTGAGTAATGCTAAACAGCATGCAACACTTAAAATATTATTTGCCCAAAATATTGAAATAATAGATGCCATTTTAAATATGCCGAAAGTAATGTGGCAACTTGCCGTGATATATTTGTTTCAATGGTATGCATTGTTTTGTTACTGGCAGAATTCATCAAAAAGCGTCGCATTATCAATATGGAATACGACCCCGCAACAAAATGCTGCCCTTTACGAAAAGGCAGTTGGATGGACGGGACTGGTAAATGCCTGGTATAACGTTGTTACATTTTTGTGCGCATTTGGCCTTGTGTGGTTTGCAAAAAAATATTCGCCAAAGCTGGTGCATTTTTCATGTCTTATTTTAGCAGCAATTGGATTTCTTGCCTTTCCGCATATTGAAAATAAATATTTACTTTTCCCTGCAATAACCGGGTTTGGAATTGGCTGGGCGAGCATGATGGGTATTCCATATTTGATGGTAGTAAGTAATATTCCAAAAGAAAGATATGGTGTATATATGGGTATCATCAACATGATGATCGTGATACCTATGTTTATCCAAACAACCACTTTTGGTTTTATTCTAAAGCATTTTTTGAATAATGATCCACGGAATGCTATAACTTTTGCAGGTATATTTTTATTGATAGCCGCAGCATTTACTTTACTTATAAAGGCCAATAAGCCGAACGATGATATTGTGATTCCGTTAGGAGGGGGACATTAAGTTTACATTGCCAAATACATGAAATATGATTTCATAATTGTTGGTTCGCACTGATCTTCTTTCTTAATTGTTCTAATTTTAATTTATTGCGAAACAATTCTTTTTGAACTTAATATTATTTACACATGAAAATACTTTGTATTGGTGAAGCGCTTTAATTGACATGATCTGTACAGACACCGGCTCGTCACTTGCCAATGGCGAGCATTTTTTAAAAAAGCCAGGCGGCGCTCCCACCAATGTAGCTGCGGCAATTGCAGCATTAGGTGGTGACGTTTTGCTTTCTGCGAAAGTAGGTGCAGATCCTTTTGGCCAGCAACTAATAGATACTATGAAAGATTTTGGCGTATCCACTATCTGGATGGTAAAAGATAAAGTTCACTTTACCACATTCGCATTTGTATCCTTAATGCAGGATGGTGAAAGAGATTTTGTTTTTAACCGGGGAGCCGATGGGGAACTTACCGAAAACGACCTTGAGGGAATTGATCTCGATAAATGTTCAATTGTCCATTTTGGCTCCGCAACTGCTTTTCTGCCCGGGCCTTTGCAGCAAGCTTACAAAAGTCTTTTGCAAAAAGCGCTCGACAAAAATCTATTCATCAGCTTTGATCCAAATTACAGGCAACTTCTTTGGAAGACTGATACAGCATCATTTATCGAACAGTCATGGGATTTTATGAAGGCATGCCACTTTTTTAAAGTGAGCGATGAGGAAGCCATTTTATTAACCGGCAGGTCATCGGTAAATGACGCAGCTAAAATTTTAGCGGAAAATACCAACGCTACATTTGCAATAACACTTGGAAAAGAAGGCACTTTGCTCATGCGTAATAAAATTAAAACAATCGTTCCTACAATCGCAGTAAAGTCTATCGACAGCACAGGCGCCGGCGATGCATTCGTGGGAGCAATTTTATACCAGCTAAGAAATCATTCATTACAAATGACGAAAGCAATGAGCGCCGCTGATTGGAAAAATATTATTACTAATGCTAACAAGGCAGGTGCACGGACCTGCGAATATATGGGCGCCATGGAAGCCTTTAAACATCTAAGTGCCCAGATTTTTGACTAATAACGCTTACGTATGTACGACTACAAAATCCATAGCGAGGTTACAAAGCTTGCAGTAAAGCATTCGTTGGAAAAAGCAGGCCAGGACAATCCGTTTTATACAAGACTGATTGCTAATGCCGAAGCGATTCATGCATTGTTCAATGAAATTTACGGGCAACACGAGCATAGCAAAAAGAATTTCAAACAACTTCTTGAAACGATAATGGATGCTTCCGCTGACCGCGCTAAAAGATTAAAAAAAAGAGATAATTACAAATATGAAAAGGGACAATGGTTCTTAAGCAATAAGCTTGCAGGTATGAGCCTTTATGTAGATAGATTCTGCGGCAATATTGCTGAGCTTGAAAATAAGATTGATTACTTTGAAGAACTGGGAATAAATGTGCTTCACCTGATGCCCTTGTTCGAAAGCCCTGCCGGAGAAAGCGACGGAGGATATGCCGTTTCAAATTTCAGAAAAATAGACGAACGCTTTGGCAGCCTCAAGGATCTGAAACACTTTCAGAAAAAAATGTCGAAGGAAAATATGTACCTGATGATCGACATTGTGCTGAATCATACATCACATCAACATGAATGGGCCGTGAAGGCAAAAGCAGGTGATAAAAAATACCAGGATTTCTTTTATATGTATGATGACAGAACGATACCTGATGAGTTTGAAAAAACGATGAAAGAAATTTTTCCTACCGCCGCTCCCGGAAACTTTACGTTGGTGCCCGAATGCAATAAATGGGTGATGACGGTTTTTCATAATTACCAATGGGATCTTAATTATTCTAATCCGCAGGTATTTATTGCGATGCTTGAAAACATTTTTTTTTATGCTAATATAGGAGTCGACATTTTGCGGATAGATGCCCCTGCATTCATTTGGAAACAATTAGGTACAACCTGCACCAATTTACCCCAGGCTCATACACTTTTACAATTGATAAAGTTATGTGTGCAGGTAGCTTCACCCGGTATGGCATTGCTAGGAGAAGCCATACAAGCACCCAGGCAAATAATGACCTATTTTGGCAAAGGGCCTTTTGCAGCACGGGAATGTGATTTTTGCTATAACGCTACGCAAATGGCCCTGCAATGGGATGCGCTTGCTACAGGTGATACAAAAGTGATGCTTGCTGCGCAGCATGTTTTATTGGAAAAACCACCTGGTACCTCATGGATTACCTACACCCGCTGCCACGATGATATTGGCCTTGGTTATGAAGATGCCATGATTGTAGAAGCAGGGTACGACCCATTTCAGCACAGGCAATATCTAAAAAATTATTATTCAGGAAATTTCATTGGATCGCCTTCCATGGGCGCATTGTTTTCTTTCAATCCAAAAACAGGAGATGCACGTATCAGTGGAACACTCGCATCACTATGTGGTTTACAAAAGGCGCTTGAAGAAAATGATGGAAAGAAAATTGAATTATCAATAAACAAAATATTGATGATGCAGGCGCTTAGTTTTTTTGTTGGAGGATTGCCTATGTTATTTTATGGCGACGAGATTGGGTATACAAACGACCAGGAATATCTAAATGAAGAAAGCCAGTATTATGATAACAGGTGGATGCACAGGCCAAAGATTGACTGGGATAAAAACAAATTAAGAGATGAGCCAGGCACAGTAGAAAACCGGATCTTTTCCGGGACAAAAAAACTTTTGAGCATTAGAAAAAAATTGTCTGCCATTGAAGATAACAGCAACCTCGTATGGATGAAGGCCCATAATATTCATGTCGCTGGATTTATCAGATCCAAAAAGGGTCAGCAAATATTTTGCGTGTTTAATTTCAGTAATGCCCCTGCGCTCCTTACCTGGTTTGCATTTAAAGAAAACGGCACTGTTTCGGCCAAATTATATGACCACTGGACTAAAGAAAATTATGCAGTAGGAAACGATAATGAATATTTAGTGATGGAGCCTTATGGCTTTCACATAATGGAGACGATATGAATTTATGTCTTCAAACTTCCTTACTTATAAAACGGTATCCAATCCCGGATTCGGTAACTATGTATTCGGGGCGGTTAGCATCTGTCTCAATTTTTTTCCTAAGCTGTGCAATAAATACTCTTAAATACTGGGATTGGTTGATATATCCAGGGCCCCAAACCTCACGCAAGAGGTATTGATGCGTTACCACTTTGCCTTCATTTTTTGCAAGTACCGAAAGTAACCTGTACTCAGTTGCAGTAAGTTTAATTGACTCGTTATTTTTCTTTATGGTTCTTGCTTCAAGGTCGATGACTATTTCGCCGCAGGTGATAGTGGTACCACCTTCGTCTGCAACTGAATTGCGCAACGCAGAACGGATACGTGCTAATAATTCCCCGGTTCGGAAAGGCTTTACCAGGTAATCATTTGCACCGTTATCCAGCGCATTTATAATATCGTCTTCATTATTTTTTACTGAAAGAATCAACACGGGATTTGTGTACCACTCTCTTAGTTTACGAAGAACAGACTGTCCATCTGCATCCGGCAAACCAAGATCAAGTATGATCATATCTGGTGGATGATTTTCTGCTGTAATCAATCCTGTTCTTGCATTCTCCGCCTGGTTCACTGTGTAGTTATTGCTCTGGAGTGTTATCTCCAAAAGCTTGCGGATCTGCACCTCATCATCAATAATTAATATCTCCGCCCTATTCATTTTTCAAACTTTTTAAATTAGAAGTTTTCGCGGGAATATTTATTGTAAACCTTGCACCTCCGGTCCTTAGATTTTGCAAGTGAACAGCGCCACCCATCGCTTCGGCAAAACCTTTTACTATCGACAAACCTAAACCCGTTCCGCCAGTTCTTGTGTTCTTCAGCCGGTAAAATTTATTAAATACATTATCTATTTCTTCTAATGGAAATCCTTTACCATTGTCTTCCACAATTAGTTCCAAAACATCTGTATGGCAATGAGCAGTAATGTCTATCCTGCTGTCGTACCTGGTATATTGGATTGCATTGTTTATAAGATTGTAAATTATTTGTTCCAGCATTGCCTTGTCAAGTTTGAAAAAAGGAATATCCGGGTTGATATTTATTACAATCTTCTGTGAAATATTATTTTCCTCAATTCTTTTCACCGCATCGTATACTACTTCAATAATATCGCACCAGTCTTTTTTTGGTTGAAGAAAACCTGACTCTAACCGCGACATGCTTAAAAGATTTTCTACCTGCTGGTTGAGTCGAAAGGTGGCTTTGGATATTTCTGATATAAGATCTTCCTTGTTTGCTGCTGTAAGATTTAGATTATTGGACTGAAGGTTATCAGTGGCGCCAATGATAGTGGCGATAGGTGTTCTGAGTTCATGAGAAAGAGAATTCAATAAAGTGTCGTACAACTTTACGGTATTTGCCCTTTCTTCCTTAAGCCTCGCCACCTTTTCTATCTGACGTATTTTGTAGGTAAGCACCGCATTGACTAATGCAATCACAAAATACATTAGTAACAAAATTGAATCCTCCGTGGAGCCTACTTGCAACGTAAAATGCGGAGGAATAAAAAAATAGTCCCATATCAAAGCACTCAATATAGCTGCTGCAAACACAGGAATAATGTCAAATAAAACCGCGGCTAAGGAAACAGTAAGTAATAAAATAAAGGCAACAACTTTATAATCCAGGTGATAACCAGACATCGCATAACATAAGGCTGACACAATGCAAACAGCAATAATGCTTATAAGCGTTTGACTTGGTTTACTTATTTTATTTATGAACAACTCCATGGAGGGTACAAAAGTAAACTGCTATTCATAAGTGTAATATAAAATTACCCGTACTATGTATAAGGATTTTATAAAGATTTACTTTTTCTGTTGATTCTAAATGAATACAGGCCGAGATTTGTAAAACTTTTACTTTTTGCAATTGTATATGAGTATTGTAAAAGTTTAAACATTTTTTTTTGAAAAAAGACCTGAATAAAGTAACCGGGGCCGGTTTACTCATTGCACTGGGAATTATTTACGGAGATATAGGAACCTCACCACTCTATGTTTTAAATGCCATTATAAGAGACAAGGTAATTTCACAGGAACTTATTCTAGGAGGATTGTCTTGCATCATCTGGACACTTACACTTCAAACAACGGTGAAGTATGTGATACTCACTTTAAAAGCAGATAACCGCGGAGAAGGAGGAATATTTTCTTTATATGCACTTGTAAGGAGGCAAAAAAAGTGGCTTGTGTTTCCTGCTATGATAGGCGGCGCTTCTTTATTGGCTGACGGAATCATCACACCACCGATTTCTGTAACCTCTGCGGTGGAAGGATTGAATCAAATCAATTTATTCAGCGATATAAGCGAATCAACCGTAGTTTATATCGTGATTGGAATTTTAATTCTCCTCTTTTTTTCACAGCAATTTGGTACAGCATCCATAGGAAAAATGTTTGGCCCTATTATGTTCATTTGGTTTTTGATGCTTGCCACATTGGGCTTTACTCATCTATTTGATGCATGGCATATTTTTAAAGCTTTTAACCCCTATTACGCCATTCACATACTGACACAATACCCCGATGGCTTCTGGCTGCTGGGAGCTGTGTTTTTGTGCACTACCGGTGCGGAGGCATTGTACAGTGACCTTGGGCATTGCGGGAGAGATAACATCCGCATGTCATGGATATTTGTAAAATCTGCACTCATCCTAAATTATCTTGGCCAGGGAGCCTGGCTGCTCTCCCACCACACAGGTAAAATTTTTACCAAAGCAATAATCGACGATGGCTTCAATCCATTCTACGGAGTAATGCCCGATTGGTTTAAGATAATAGGAATTATAATTGCAACCGTTGCTGCCATTATAGCAAGCCAGGCATTAATAAGCGGATCATTTACCCTGATAAGTGAAAGCATGCGCCTGAACCTATGGCCAAAAATGAAAATAAATTATCCCACAGAAGAGAGAGGCCAGTTGTTTATTCCGGGAATTAATACCATGCTGTTTATTGGTTGTGTAGGTATAAGCCTTTACTTCAGAAGTTCTTCAAATATGGAGGCAGCATACGGCCTTGCCATTACACTTTGTATGATTGCCACCTCTATTTTATTTTCAAATTTTCTTGTAATAAAGCGGGTAAAAAAACCCTTGATATATTTATACCTCGTCGTTTACATCACCATTGAAATAAGTTTCCTGGTTGCTAACCTCAATAAATTTCCTCACGGTGGTTTTGTTACAGTATTGGTGGGTGGTGCTTTATTTGCTGTAATGTATATCTGGTACCGGGCCAGAAAAATTAAAAATCGCTATGTTGAATTTGTCAGGCTGGAACAATACCTTCCGCTATTGCAGGAACTTAGCAATGATAAATCTATTCCTAAATATTCTACCCACCTTGTTTATCTTACCAGCGCAAATAATCCAAAGGAAATAGAACATAAGATCATCTATTCTATCCTAAACAGGAAACCGAAACGTGCCGATATTTATTGGTTCGTACATGTGGACACTCTTGATGATCCTTATACTTCAGATTATACGGTTGAAACAATTATCCCTAATGAAATCATAAGAATTGAATTCCGGCTGGGCTTTAGAATGGAGCCCCGTATCAATCTTATGTTTAAAAAAGTAGTGGAGGATATGGTTGCCAATAAAGAAGTGAATATATTGAGCCGCTACGAAAGTTTACAACGCAATAATGTTTTAGGCGACTTTCAATTTATCGTAATGGAAAAGTTCTTATCGCAGGATAACGAATTACCTTTTTTAGAAAAACTTATAATAAAATTGCAACTATGGATAAAAGACAAAAGCCTCAATGAAGAAAGAGGTTTTGGGCTGGAACAAAGTAATGTTGTTGTTGAAAAATTTCCGCTTATTGTGAGCCCCGTTAGCAAATTGAAACTCACGAGGGTATTTATGGATGAAACATAATTCCGGTTAAACGGCAATGGAACTTACTTCAGAATTTTATGTTGCTTTTAATGTTGCAATCGTCAAAATCATTTTTTAATTTAAGCTTCTCAAATATTTACGATGGCACTTAATTCATTTCTCAAACTAAAAGGGCAGATACAGGGAGACATAAAAGGCGGTGTTACACAAAAAGGCCGCGAAGGTAAAATAATGGTGATTGCCTTCAATCATGAAGTACAAGCCCCAATTGATTCAGCAACCGGCCTTGCTACGGGAAGAAAGATCCACCACCCTTTCGTAATTACAAAAGAAATAGATAAAGCAACGCCATTGCTTTACAAAGCATTAACTACAAATGAAACTCTTACCATGTGGGAGTTACAATGTTTTGCAATAAAAAGTACCGGCCAGGAGATAAATAACTATACCGTACAACTTACTAATGCGAAGATCATAGGCATTCGCAGCCTTATGCTGAATAATAAAATTCCGGAAAATAGTAAAATGCCTATAATGGATGAAGTTAGTTTCGTTTATGAAAAAATAGAATGGACCTGGGTGGATGGAGGAATAGTTGCCATGGATGATTGGAATTCTAACATGAATGCTTCAGCAAAGAAATTAAAACCAAAAACCTGATTGCGTAACGTAAACCGGTGTTAATAGAGTTACGACACTTTACCACCATTCCGATCATACGGAATAATATTATCCCACTCTTCAGCAGATGAACGGGCCACAAAGGCAACAACCGGTTCCGTATCACTCATATTAAAAACTTCATGTGGTACTCCGGGTTTTATATAAATAAAATCACCCGCTTCATTCTCTAACACTTTTTTAAGCCCCTCCCCAAATTCGTGACGCACTCTTCCTTCAATTATATAAAGGATCAATTCGAACCCCACATGAATGTGTGCGTAAGCAATACCACCCGGTGGAATGGTTGCAATGTTTGCAGATAACTTTGTAGTTCCTACATTTTTTGCAGACATTCCTTGTTTGTAGTGAATGCCATTCCAATCTCTTCTTGCGCCACCACCGCGTATTGTCAGGATACCATCATGGTCTTCAACTGCATTTAGCTGGATGTTATCGTTGCTGCTTTTCATACTTGTTTTTTAGAAAAAATATTGATTTCTGGCTGCGCAAAATTAGCTACATAATGATTACAAAATAATTTGCCATTATTTCCAAAAATGGGCTATCCAATAATATCTATTTATTTAGATTGATATACCTTAGACCATCATAAAGCGATTGCACCATTGAGCTCATTATTCAGTTAACGGTGAAATATTTTATTTTCATGTTGCAATTGTAAAGGCTGTACATTTTTTACCAATTAATAATAAATATGAAATCCTTCTTACCATCTTTGGGATGCATCATTTTGACGTTCTCAATTCCTGCTTCCCTGGTCGCACAAAAAAATGAAACGGTGCAGGTTGTAAAATCCGGTAATCAAAAAAAGATCGAGGTTCTTATCGGGGGTAAATCATTTACAACTTTTTTGTATCCTGATGATCTTGAAAAACCAGTACTTTATCCCGTACATGCTGCCAACGGCACCGTTGTCACAAGAGGCTTCCCATTAAACACACAACCGGGAGATCCCACGGATCATCCGCATCATCTTGGGATTTGGTTCACTTTTGAAAATGTAAACGGGCTCGACTTCTGGAACAATTCATATGCAATCCCTGCAGACAAAAAACATTTGTATGGATGGATAAGAACAGATAAAGTGAATGAAATTTCCGGTGGAGAGAAAGGGGTGATCGCCTATCATGCCAACTGGACCGATCAGCAAAAAAATGTATTGCTTGAAGAAAATACACGCCTGGAATTTAGTGGGACCGCTCACCAGAGGGTAATAGATAGAACTACTACGCTGACAGCAGATACGAGTGTTTTATTTACTGACGCTAAAGACGGAATGTATGGAATACGGCTTGCACACGCGTTGGAAATTCCGGCAAAAAAAGACCAGGAATTTAAGGATGATAAAGGCAACGTAACCGTAGTAAAAGCCGGATCTGATAAATTGCCCAATGGTAATTATATCACCAGTGAAGGCAAAACCGGCGACGACGCCTGGAGCACAAGGGGCAGGTGGTGCAAAGTGTTTGGCAAAATGGGAAATGACTCAGTAAGTGTTACGATTATTGATTATCCAAAAAATCCAAACTATCCTACTTTTTGGCATGCAAGGGGCTATGGCTTATTTGCAGCAAACCCTTTGGGAGAAAAAATATTCACTAATGGCAAATCATTCAAAAATCTTCATTTGAAAAAAGGAGAATCTGTAACGTTCCGTTTTAGAATGATAATTGATGAAGGAAAAAAAACGCTGTCGTCTGAAGAGTTGAATAAAATAGCAGATGCATTTGCCAAAGAATAATAGGGCTTATTTATTTGGACGATAAAATCATTGCTATAGGGCAAGAATTTCATCCCAAACTTTTTTTAACACAGGGATTCCGTCTGCTAAATTTGTTCTTCGTGTTTGCGAGGGCTCTTTCGCCGGGATACATCATTTTTTTTGATTCACTTACAGGAACCGACTGTTGATAATCATTTAATATTCCTTCTATAACTTTTGTAATAGCAGATTGATTACCCAACTTCGAAATATCAATTGCAATAAATACTTGCGATAAACCATATTCAACTTCCTTCTTACTTATTTCATACGTGGCCAAACCTCCGGACAATATTGTTGCAAGCAGATCAAGTAATAACGATAATCCTGCACCTTTCCAATAACCAACCGGCAATGGCCGCAATGATTCTAATATCAAAGCCGGATCATCGGTTAGTACGCCCTGTTCATCAAAACCACCATACACAGAAAGTTTTTCATTATTAAGTGCCGCCTTCTCCATTGCTCCAAATGAATATTGGGACATTGCCATATCCAAAACAATTGCTTCGTCTTTATAGGGAAGTGCCATTACAAGTGGATTATTCCCTAATCTTGCGTCTTTGGCTCCCCACGCAGGCATATTGGCTATTGTGTTTGTCCATCCAATAAAAACATATCCGGCTTTGGCAGCCTTCCAGCCATAGGTTCCGCCCCGCATCCAGTGATTGGTATTTCTTAACCCGACGCAGCCTATACCATTCTGTTTTGCAAGGCCGATAACGGTTTCGGTTGCCTGAAATGCATTTAATATTCCCGGGCCAAGATTTCCATTCCATTGTTCTATGCCACCGAATTTATTTTCCAATGTTGGTGTTTCATTCACCTTTACAAAACCATCTTTTATATATTGAACAAATCTTGGGAAACGGTATACTCCGTGGGTATAAACTCCATCCAAACTATTATGGGTAAAAGTTTCGGCACATTTTAAGGCCTTATCATCTCTAAATCCTTCACGGATTAAAATACCCTTGAATCGCTCCTGCATTGCTGCAGCGGATATTCTAACCGTATTTTTATTTTCTTCCAAAATGATTTTTAAAATTAACGGTATTCAATATAAAATCTTTGGCAGGAGAAAGGCATGCCACTAAGCCACCACTTCGCCTTCAAGATCGTAGTCAAAGGCATTGGTAATTTTTACCTGCACGAAATCGCCGGGATGCAATTTTTTTGTCGAATTCACTATTACCTCGTTGTCTACTTCAACGCTGTCAAATTCAGTGCGGCCAAGGTATTTGCCTGCTTCCTTTTTATCAATGATCACTTTAAATGTCTCACCGATTTTATCAGTATTCTTACGATAAGAAATTTCCTGCTGTACTCCCATGATTTCCTGTGCCCTTTGCTCTTTCAGGTCTTCGCTTATATCGTCTTCAAGATCGTGGGCAGTTGTATTTTCTTCATGCGAATAGGTAAAAATTCCAACGCGGTCAAATTCAATTTTCGTAAGAAATGCTTTTAATTCTTCCACATCATCCTGCGTTTCTCCCGGAAAGCCGGCGATAAGAGTCGTCCTTAAACAGATACCCGGAATTTTATATTTTATTTCAGCAATGATATCTTCCATCTCTTCCCTGCTTATCTGCCGCTTCATAGCTTTGAGCATTCTGTTACTCGCATGCTGCAAAGGCATATCGAGGTAGTTGCAAATATTTTCACGCTCCTTCATAGCATCAATTATTTCCATTGGAAATTTTGAGGGATATGCATAATGGAGCCGTATCCATTGCAAACCTTCAATATCAGCCAGGGCATGCAACAAGCGGGGAAGTTCTCTTTTTTTGTAAATATCAAGCCCGTAATAAGTAAGTTCCTGGGCAATCAGCATAATTTCCTTTACGCCCCTGGCAACTAATTTCTTTGCTTCATCAACAAGTGATTCAATACTACGGCTTATATGTTTACCGCGCATTAAAGGAATAGCGCAAAAAGCGCAAGTGCGGTTGCAGCCTTCACTAATTTTCAGGTAAGCGTAATGGTTGGGTGTTCCAAGTAACCTTTCACCAATTAATTCTGCCTTATAATCAACATCAAATTTTTTCAAAAGAAAAGGCAAATCCATTGTTCCGAAAAATGCATCAACTTCCGGAATTTCGTCTTCGAGATTTTGCCTGTATCGTTCGCTAAGGCAGCCCGTAACATAGACCTTATCGAGCTTGCCACGCCTTTTTAATTCTACCTGCTCCAGTATCGTATTAATACTTTCTTCCTTTGCTTTATCAATAAATCCGCAAGTATTTACAACAACAATATTATGATCGTGCTTCTTACTTTCATGCAACACATTCACATCAGCAGCAGCAAGCTGCCCACTTAACACCTCGCTGTCAACCAAATTTTTGCTGCAACCTAAGGTGATGATATTTACTTTATCTTTTTTTAGCTTTGTTTTCATTCGCCACGAATTACACTAATTAACACGAATTGAAGAATTATATTTAACCAATCAACTAACAATTTCACTTCCCTCGAAAAGCGAATCCACAAATTCCTTTTTATCAAAAATCAGGAGATCCGTTGCTTTTTCTCCTACACCAATAAATTTTACAGGTATCTTAAACTGGTCAGCTACTGCAAGTACAACACCTCCTTTCGCGGTTCCGTCCAGTTTTGTAATGGCAAGCGCTGTTACTTCTGTAGCCGCTGTAAAATGTTTTGCCTGTTCCAGCGCATTTTGGCCGGTACTTCCGTCAAGCACCAACAATATTTCGTGGGGAGCACTTGGTAACACTTTACTTATAGAGCGCTTTATTTTACTGAGCTCATCCATAAGGTGAATTTTATTATGCAGTCTTCCAGCCGTGTCAATAATTATAACATCTGTATTTCTCGCTATTCCACTTTGTACTGTATCAAATGCAACGGCACTCGGGTCTGCGCCCATGGCATGTTTTACAATTGGCACATTTGCCCGCTGGCTCCATATATTCAATTGGTCCACGGCGGCAGCCCTGAAGGTATCTGCTGCGCCTAATAATACAGACTTGCCGGCTAAAGAAAAATTGTGCGCCAGCTTACCGATGGTTGTTGTTTTACCCGCTCCATTTACGCCTACTACCAAAATCACGTGGGGCTTGTGAGCTGGCAATTCATAACTTTTATAAGAAGTATCACCAGGGGAGTCTACCAGAATTGACTGAATTTCTTCTTTAAGAATGTGATTCAACTCTGCCGTGTTTATGTATTTATCTTTCGCAACTCTTTTTTCAATCCCGTCAATAATTTTTATGGTTGTATCAACACCCACATCTGCACTTACCAAAGCGTTTTCAAGATCATCAAGTACCTCCTCATCCACGGTACTTTTACCGGCAATTGCTTTTGTAATCTTATCAAGAAATCCCTGCTTCGTTTTTTCAAGCCCTTTATCCAGGCTTTCTTTCTGTTCCTTTTTCCCGAAAATTTTATCAAAAATGCCCATTTCCAATATTTTAGTAAAGGGTAAAAATAAATAAAGCTATCCGCAACTTGTGCCGGATAGCCTTTATAAAAATTTATGGATCAAAATTAACTTGCCAAAAAATCTTTGATCTTGTCCTTATGAATGATGGACTCTTTAAAAGTGTAAGAACCAGATTTAGGGCTTCTAACAGTACGGACAACTTTTGTCCAGTTCTTTGCTTCCGCCGCCGATTTTTGGTCTTTCGTTTTTATCGCCGTTTTAGCTGATTTTGCCATGATAATTTAATTTAATAGTGTGCTAATATGCCAATGAAAAATCCATTAGCTCATTACTTAATTTCTTTATGAACCGTAACCTTTTTAAGAATAGGGTTAAACTTTTTCAATTCTAATCTTTCAGGGGTATTTTTTTTATTCTTTTTGGTAATATAACGACTTGTGCCTGGCAGGCCGGATGTTTTGTGCTCCGTACATTCTAATATTACCTGTACCCTGTTTCCTTTTTTTGCCATTTTATTAATTTGATAACGTGATAATCTAATGATTCCGGCCAATCAACATGTCAGCCAATCAACATGCAACACATTTAGATCTTTATGCCCTCTGCTCTCATCTGTTTTACAACATGAAAAAGGCCATTTTTATTTATAGTGCGAATTGCTTCAGTAGATAATTTTAATGTTATCCACTTATCTTCTTCAGCAAGAAAATATCTTTTCTTCTGAAGGTTAGGTAAAAAGCGCCTGCGTGTTTTAATATTTGAATGGGAAACAGTATTCCCGGTAATGGGTCTTTTTCCTGTAACCTGACATACTCTGGCCATAATGATCTTTTTTTCGGACGGCAAAGGTAACGAAGAAATTATTACCTCAAAAATAATTAATGGACTATTTTTCAGTTTTACGAAGATATCCTGACATAATGGTCGCAATTGCTTCGATAGGTAGTGTAGGCATGCTTTATGTTGGATACTCCTAAAATGAAATTATGGAAACATTTGGCAAAATAATCAATGATGACAAGCCTGTATTGGTAGATTTTCATGCGGAATGGTGTGGCCCTTGCAAAATGATGGCCCCTGAACTTAAAAAATATGCTCAGAATAATAAAGAAACAGTGAGGGTATTAAAAGTGGATATTGACAAAAATCAACCAACCGCTTCGCATTATAATATACAAGGCGTACCTACACTAATACTTTTCAAAAACGGAAAGGTGCTTTGGCGACAATCCGGGGCTATGAATGCAAAACAAATTTCTGATGCAGTAAATTCACATCTTTGATTGGCTGGAACATCAGCTTAATTCAATAATTTTTATGGGAAATAATAGTATTAATTCTATTTACCAGGGCGGTATGGCTTTTTCTACATTAATAAATGGCCATAATATAACGATTGACCTGAATAAGGCGAGTGGTGGTAATGATCTTGGCACCAGTCCAAAAATTTTGATGCTTGTATCGCTTGCCGGTTGCACCGGTGTAGACGTGGTAGGCATCCTTAATAAAATGAGGGTTAACTTTTCTGATCTTAGTATTAATGTAGAGGCTCACCTAACAGAAGATCATCCGAAAATCTATGATGATGTAACGGTGATCTATACCATCAAAGTAGACAAAGAAAACGAGGATAAGGTTAAAAAAGCTGTTGATCTCTCGCAGGAAACATATTGTGGCGTAAGTGAAATGTTCCGTGCTTTTGCAAAGCTATCCAGCAAGATTATTTATCTCTGAAATAAGAGTTCTCTTTCCATTTCTGGCTCTCCTGTGCTTCCATTCCCGCGCCATTTGAAGAATTATTGCCAGTAAAATAAGTGCAAAGCCAAAATAAAAACCTTTTCCAAGAAATTTATTTTCTTTAAAAATTATGAAAGCCAGTATAATAGAATAAACGGGCTCCAGGTTATAGGTAAGATTGGTTGTAAATGCCGAAATTAATGTAAGTGCATTCAGTGATAATATAAAGCTGAATACCGTACAAAAAGCTGCCAAAACCAAAAGCCACATCCAGTCGGAAAATGTGGGAATTAAATACGCAGCAGGAAAAAAATATAAGTATACAGGCACAATAAAACAGAGCGCTATGAAGCCGCCTGACATTTCATAAAACGTTACCATTTTAGGCGAAAATTTTTCCAGGATAGTTTTATTATAAATGGGAAAAAGGCTTGCAAGCATTGCAGAAATAATTCCGAAGATTATTCCCGTTTTATATTCCGGGTAAAAATTGAATATGAGGTATATTCCCGCAATGGCAAGGAGGCCAAGCATCACTTCAACGATAGCAATTCTTCTTTTTTTAATTAACGGCTCAAAAAAAGAAGTAAAAAATCCTATAGCCGAAAGGCAGGTTACTGAAACGGAAACATTAGAATACTTAATGCTTCCATAAAAAGTAACCCAATGCATTGCCACAATTGTTCCTACTCCGCACATTTTGACCACATCCTGCAAAGGAATTTTTGAAAATTCTTTTTTCCAAAGCAAAATCACCCCTAGTAAGACTGCACTCAACAACATTCTATATACAACCAGCATGCCTTCATTTAAATCAATCAGTTTCCCCAGGATTGCTGTAAACCCGGCTAAAACAACAGCGACATGAAGTTGAAGGAACGCTTTTTTCACCAGCCAAATGTAACGACGTGAGAGCAATGTACGATGTACGATATCTGGCGATGTCCTAAATCTTCGACTGGCCTTTTACCTTTGTCTTTTTTGCTAATTGCCGATTGCCTTCACATCGCACATCAAACATTGTACATCACGAATAATATTAACATTCCTTTGTACAAAAAAAATATAGCCTTATGAAATGTCCCGTTCATAGTTTTATATTTGCCCCTCTTTTAAAATGGAATTATGAGCTTTAAACGCATCAATAACATTACAGGCTGGGCTGTATGCCTCATTGCCTGTATGGTATATTTATTAACTATGGAAGCAACCGGCAGTTTTTGGGATTGCGGTGAATTTGCTTCCAGCGCTTATAAACTTCAAATTCCGCATCCGCCCGGAGCGCCTTTATTTATTTTATTAGGAAGGATTTTCATGATTCCCTTTTCAAATCCTGATAATGCTATTCTTGGCTTGAATAGCATGAGTGCTTTAATGAGCGGTTTCACTATTCTATTTTTATTCTGGAGCATTACCCACTTTGCCAGAAAAATTGTTGAAAAACAAATTGATGCCACGGGTTCACTCAGCAACGGCCAGGTTTTCATGATCATGGCAGCAGGTGTTGTTGGCGCATTGGCTTATACTTTCAGTGATTCTTTTTGGTATAGTGCGGTAGAATCAGAGGTTTACGCCAGTTCATCCTTTTTTACAGCGATAGTTTTTTGGGCTGTACTTAAATGGGAGCAAGACGTAACTACTGAACAACTGAATGGTATAAAGGGACATTTTACGCGTGCCGACAGGTGGCTTATATTGATATTTTACCTGATAGGACTTGCAGTGGGAGTTCACTTACTCAATATCCTTACTATTCCGGCTATTGTAATGGTGTATTATTTCAAAAGATATAATGTAACCAACTGGGGTACGTTTTGGGCATTTGTAATTGGCTGCCTTGTGACCGGCATCGTGCAGGTTCCTATGATACAATGGACCATTAAGCTAGCCGGACAATTCGATATTTTATTTGTCAATGATTTCGGGCTTCCTTTCTTTACAGGTTTTACTTTCTTCTTTGTGTTGCTGGCTGTACTTATCTGGTATATGCTTAGGCTTGCAAGGCAGAAGAACTGGAACTTTTTGAAATTGGCTATGTGGAGCTTTGCCTTTGTTTTGATAGGCTTTTCAACATATTATACTACGCTCATCCGCTCTAATGCAGACCCTGCTGTTGATATGTTTAACGTTGATAACCCTGTGAGTCTTGTAGGTTACCTAAGCCGCGAGCAATATGGAGATTGGCCTGTACTCTATGGACAGGATTTTACGGCGCAGCCTACATCCCAGGATCCGGTAGATGTGTATGTAAAAGGCAAGGATAAATATGAGAAAAAAGGCAGGAAATATGTAACCGAATACGCGCCTGAAGACAAACACTTCTTTCCACGTATGTGGGATAATAGCAATGACCAGGGGCACGCCGATTACTATGCTAGCTTTGCAGGAATTGGAAAAGATCAAAAGACAGGCGCTTATTATGATAAGCCTACAGTGGGCGATAACTTCAGATTTTTTGTAAGCTACCAGTTCAACTGGATGTACTTTAGGTACTTCATGTGGAATTTTGCCGGAAAGCAAAATGACATACAGGGGGTAGATATGGGTAATGTGCGTGATGGCAACTGGCTTACTGGTATTTCGTTTTGGGATAATGCAAGACTGGGCGACCAAAGCAAAATGCCTGACACCATTAAACACAACAAGGCACATAACACCCTTTTTTGCCTTCCGTTCATACTTGGTATTCTCGGGCTTTTATATCAGTATAAAAAAGACAAGAGGGATACTCTTGTAACGGCACTTTTATTTTTCTTTACAGGCTTTGCCATCATCATTTACCTCAACCAGGCCGGCAACCAGCCGCGCGAAAGAGACTATGCTTATGTTGGATCTTTTTATGCATTTGCAATTTGGATCGGGCTTGGAGTTTTGTATGTGAAAGAACTATTTGAGAAATTTATGAAACCGGCTCTTGCAAATTATGCCGCCGCAGGATTATGCCTTCTTGCAGTTCCTGTACTGATGGCAAGCCAGGAGTGGAATGATCATGACCGCAGCCACAAAGTATTGGCAAGAGACCTTGCTGTTGATTACTTGCAAAGTTGTGCTCCCAATGCAATACTTATCACCTTTGGCGATAATGATACTTATCCGCTTTGGTATGCGCAGGAAGTGCAGGGAATAAGAAGAGATATCAGGGTAATTAACTCAAGCCTGTTAGGAACTGACTGGTATATAAATCAACTGCGTTACAAAGTAAACCAAAGTGACCCTATTGATGTGCTATGGACACCTGAACAGATAATGGGTAGCAAAAGAGACGCAATTTATTATTATCCTGATGCGCCGGGTGCTAAAGTAGATCAATCACAACCGATGGATCTTTACACAATGCTGAAGGATTATTCAGGTAGTGATGACCCTACCCGAATGGCTCAAAACGGCGATGATTATCTTAATATATATCCTACTAAAAAGGTAAAAATTCCTGTGGACATAAACCTTGTAAAACAAAATGGTACTGTAAATGCAACTGACAGCGTAGTAAGCGAAGTTGATTTTGATATTCCTAAAAATGCATTGGGAAAAAATGAAACCGCAATACTTAACATCATTGCAGCCAATAAGTGGAAGCGCCCTATTTATTTCACATCACCATACGACGAACTTGGCTTTCAGCCTTACCTCAGAACGGATGGGCTTACTTACCGGTTTGTTCCCGTGCGTAGTGGCGAAGTAAATCGCGACTGGGCATACAATGTAATGATGAATAAATTTGTGTTTGGGAATGCCGATAAACCAGGCGTATATTATGACGAAGAAAACAGGAGACATCTAAATACAATCAGGATGCAATATGCGCAAGTGGCAAATAACCTTGCAGAACATGACAGGAAAGATGATGCAAAGAAAATGCTCGAAAAATGCGATAAGATGATGCTTCAGGAAAATTTCCCTTATGGACTTGTTTCGCGCCGCCAGCAGCAGGACCAGATTTCAGGACAATTTTTGCTCGCTGCATATAAAGCCGGAGATACCGTGTTAGCGAAAAAAGTATCCGATGCATTACGCAAGGATCTTGAGCAACAGGTAACTTATTTCAACAGTCTTGATGAAAATAAGCAGGCATCACTTGCTTATGAAAACCAGATTGTAAATCAATTGCTGCAGCAATTACAGCAAATGGAGCAATATTTTAAAAGCGGCCGCTCCGGCAAATCCTGAAGAAGGAAACCCGGTAATTAATAATATTCCCGCGCCTCCCAAAGACACACCGGCGAATGATAAAACACAATAAGACTTTTTGAAAAATAACTTCAATCCCGCTTCTACCAAGGAAGCGGGATTTTTTATTTAACATCGAACCATTTTAAAAGGAAGTTTGTTTAGTAATTTGCACGGGAAATGAGGGCTGACAAGAAGACCATGAAAAAGTTGATAACTATAAATATTAGCTGACAAATAATAACAGAAAAATGCTTGGACATAATTTCGCAAAGTTCGATCCAAATGAAAATAAAAAATCTTCCTTCGAGAAGTTACTGGACATTTTCATGCAACTGCTTACCTATACAAACGGCGATGTGGGCGAAGCCTTAAGTTGGCTTACTGAACTGGATAAAGAATATAAACTTACTGACGATGAATATGGAATGGGAGATTTTATTGAAGATTTGAAAAACAAAGGCTATATCGATGAAAATAAACAAAACGGCGAAATAAAAATCACTCCAAAAACAGAACAGGGAATAAGAAAGCGCAGCCTTGAAGAAATTTTTGGAAAGCTAAAGAAGACGAAGCAGGGTAATCATAATACTTTTAAACCGGGCGGTGGTGATGAAATAAGTCCCGAAACAAGGCAATTTCAGTTTGGCGATACATTGGAGCAAATTGATTTTACCGAATCAATCCGCAATGCCCAAATCAATCATGGAATAGACAGCTTTAGCATGCATGAGGATGATCTCCAGATTCGTGAAACCGATTTTAAGTCGCAGACATCTACCGTGCTTATGATTGACATTTCGCACAGCATGATTCTTTATGGAGAAGACAGGATAACCCCGGCGAAAAAAGTTGCTATGGCTTTAAGTGAACTTATCACCACAAAATATCCAAAGGACACGCTGGATATAGTTGTTTTTGGAAATGACGCATGGACCGTTGAGATAAAGGATCTTCCTTATTTACAGGTGGGGCCGTACCATACAAATACGGTTGCGGGGCTTGAACTTGCAATGGATATTTTAAGAAGAAGAAAAAATCCTAATAAGCAAATTTTTATGATCACCGATGGAAAGCCTACTTGTCTAAAAATAGGAAGGCGTTACTATAAAAATAGTTTTGGTGTTGACAGGAGAATATTAAGCCGCTGCCTGAACCTTGCAGCGCAGTGTAAGAAATTGAAAATTCCTATTACGACATTTATGATCGCCAGCGATCCTTACCTGCAAAAGTTTGTAACGGAATTTACTGAGACTAATAATGGTAAAGCTTTCTTCGCATCCCTTGACAGGCTCGGAGCATTTATTTTTAAAGACTTTGAAAGCGGAAAAAGGAAGACAGTGTATTAACGAGGAGAACGAAGAATTACTAAAACAATTATTATTTTCCAATAAAATAAAAATTAAAAGGCCCGATGCAGCATCAGGCACTGAAAATAATATTTGTGATGCAACAAGTAAGCACTGCATTCCTCTTCCTTTATAAAAGGATAAATTTTTCAAATTTTAATCATTTTTTTCACATCGACATAATTTAGAACATTTATAAAATGGACATACAAAAAATAAAAACATTAGGTGAATTAAAAGAAAGTGCCTATAAACCGCGATCAATCAAAGAAGAACTTAGAGAAAATCTTATTAAAAAAATCAGCAAAAAAGAAATCACTTTTCCCGGCATCATTGGCTATGAAGATTCTGTAATTCCTGACACTGAGAGAGCATTATTATCACGCCACAACATTTTGTTCCTTGGTTTACGCGGACAGGCAAAGACCCGTATGGCAAGGCAAATGACTGAATTATTGGATGAATATATTCCGATAGTAGAAGGGAGTGAAGTAAATGATGACCCATTTAATCCTTTAAGTAAATATGCCAAAGACCTTGTAAACGAAAAAGGAGACGAAACTCCTATTGTATGGTTACATCGGAGCATGCGCTATGGTGAGAAGCTCGCCACTCCCGATGTGAGTGTCGCCGATCTTATCGGAGACATTGATCCGATAAAGGCCGCAAATCTTAAATTAAGTTATGCCGATGAACGCGTGATCCATTATGGAATAATTCCGAGGAGTAACCGCGGTATTTTTGTAATTAATGAATTGCCAGATCTGCAGGCACGCATACAGGTTTCGTTATTTAATATACTTGAGGAAGGCGACCTTCAAATAAGAGGATTTAAGTTGAGGCTTCCGCTTGATATCATGTTCGTGTTCACCGCTAACCCCGAAGACTACACGAATCGCGGCGCCATTGTAACACCGCTTAAAGACAGGATCGAAAGCCAGATCCTCACTCACTACCCCACGTCGATAGAAACCTCTCTGACCATTACAGAACAGGAAGCCGGCCTTCATGAAGATCAGTTGAAAAAAATAAAGGTAAGTGATCTCGTAAAGCGGCTTATTGAGCAGGTTTCTTTTGAAGCGCGGGCAAGCGAATATGTTGATAAAAAAAGTGGTGTCTCTGCAAGGCTTACCATTGCCGCATACGAAAATGCTGTGAGCGCTGCCGAAAGACGTGCGATCATGAATAAAGAGAAAGAGACACAAGTATGGATAAGCGATCTTGTGGGCATAATTCCCTCGATTACCGGCAAAATAGAACTAGTGTACGAAGGAGAGCAGGAAGGGCCGTACCAGGTTGCTTACAATTTAATGGAGAAAGCCATACGCACACAGTTTGCAAAATATTTTCCCAATCCTGAGACGTATAAAAAGAGAAGAATTAAGGAAAGTTCAGCCGATGAAAATCCATACCGTGCCATTACAAAATGGTTTGATGCAGGCAATCATTTAAATATTTTCTTCGGCTTAAAAGACGAAGATAAAGTTCAACTACTGTATAAGGTTGATGGTTTATATGGTATTGTAAAAAAACATTTTCCCAATTCAAATGCGAAAGAAAATGCGCTGCTCATGGAATTTGTGCTGCATGGTTTATCAACTTATTCTCTTATAAGCAAAAAAGTTGTGGAAGGTAAAATAGAGTTTAAAGATCTGATGGGAAGCATGCTAAATATGAGTGCTCAATCTTTCAGCGACGATGAACTTGATGATGAAGATTTTAAATAAACAATACGAATCCTTCTTCTTAAAACTTATAGCCAAGACTTAGGCCGCCTGCGAAAATGGCGCCTATGCCTCCCTGGAATACAACCCATGGAGAAACGAAGACCCGAACGGAAATACCATTGCCTAAAGGCTGGTACCTGTAGCCGGCGGATGGTACAAAAACAGCAACTGATTCGCCACCAAAATAATCGTTGCTTGCAATTGTAAGAATAGTAGTACCCAATCCTCCTTCAAAATAATGAGGCGCTTTTCCCGCCAAATAATTTAAGCCAATGGGGAATATTAGAATAGAGCCGGCTCCGCCACTTCCCAACAATCCGAAACCCGCATGGGCTCCAAAACCTTTCTGTTGTTTAAACCTGATGTCAAAGTTTGCCGTAAAAACTGCGGGACCGCTTACCGAAAGAACCTCACCATAAATAACTTTTGCTGTGCCACTCTTATTGCTGTCTTGTGAAAAGCCCTGAAGTGATACCAGTAAACCCAAAATAAAAATAAAATGTATTCTCATAAAAAGATTTGGTAGTGAATATAACGTCATTAAAATGTAAACGTAGTGCTTAATTAGGTATGCTTATCACTAATCGTTAGGCATTTTAAATCACGTTAACTTCCCTTTCCAATTTAACTCCAAATTTTTCCAAAACGCTTTGTTTTATCTCACCGCTTAAGTCATATATTTCTTTGCCCGTTGCCTTTCCATAATTAACTAGCACCAATGCCTGTTTTTCATAGCAACCTGCATCACCTTTTCTATAACCTTTCCAGCCACATTTTTCTATTAGCCAGCCTGCCGGAATTTTAAAAGTATTATCATTGATTTTGTACGAAGGCATGCCCGGTTCCTTTTCTGCCAATTCCTTTAATATCGCCGTGTCGATCTCAGGGTTCTTAAAAAAGCTTCCGGCGTTACCTATCATTTCCGGGTCTGGTAGTTTCGATCTCCTGATACTGATTACAGCATCCGATATTGCTTTCACACTTAATTTTTCAACCTTCATTTTTGCCAATTCGTCTTCTATAGCACCGTAAGAAATATTAAAGATTGGATTTTTTTGCAGCTTGAAAGTAACATTCAATATTACAAATTGTCCTTTATATTTTTTTTTGAATACGCTTTCCCGGTATCCAAATTCACAATCAGCATTCTGAAATATTTCTATCCTATTCTCTTCTATATGCAGTGCCTCTAACTCGTAAAAAACATCTTTTATTTCTACTCCATATGCACCAATATTTTGCATTGGTGAAGCGCCCGTATTTCCGGGAATCAATGAGAGATTTTCCACACCACCAAAATTGTTGCTTACACAATACATCACGAATTGGTGCCAGTTAACTCCGGCCCCCGCATTTACATAAATACATTCGTCATCTTCACCAACGACGTTAATCCCGGGAATTTCATTTTTTAAAATGATGCCATCAAAGTTTTTTGTAAAAAGAATATTACTGCCGCCACCCAAAATCAGCTTATCATTTTGTTTCCCATATTCTAAAATTTCAGAAAGATCATCGACAGAACTAAACTCAGCAAAATATTTTGCATAAACATCTATCCTGAACGTGTTATAATTTCTAAGGGAGAAGTTTTCTGTAAGCTTCATAGTTGATTTTACGATTGCAAAATATTTTTTTATTCTCTTTAAAATTATACGGCATCAATTGAAGTATCTAAATTGGATCAACGTCAGGAATAACCACCACGCTTCTGAATCTCTTCTCCGATCTCAAAAGATCTATGGAATTGCTGATCACTTTTTTTTGAACCTGTATTTGTTTCGCATCCCTGATAAGTTTAATTAAAATTTCCATGATGTACATATTTCGCACACGGTTGATTACGGGTGCTGCCGGGCCTACAAGGTTTGCAAAATCTTTCTTTAATAAATTTGCCAGTACTTCTCCAGCTTCCTGCACCACCTCCTTCATTTTATGTTTTAGTGTAATACGAATAAGCCTGCTGTATGGCGGGTAAAAAAATTGCTTTCGCACTGCAATCTCATGATCATAAAATTTTTGATAATCATGTTGCTGAACAAATAACAAAACAGGGTGGTTAATTTTCGAGGCCTGTATCATCACCAGGCCCCGCTCCGATTTACGGCCCGACCTTCCACTTACCTGCTCCATCAATTGAAACGCTCTTTCATTCACCCGGAAATCCGCAAAGCTTAGCAATCCATCAGCATCAAGAATTCCAATAAGATTTACCTTTTCAAAGTCCAGGCCCTTTACTACCATCTGCGTTCCTGCCAGAATATCAATGCGATGTTGTTCAAATAATTTGATCAATGTATCATGGGCATTTTTCCCTTTTACGGAATCAACATCCATTCGCGCAATCTTATTTTTAGGGAAATCTGCAACAAGCTCCTCCTCAATTTTTTCAGTGCCAAAATTTTTCTCTATCCAATTTACGCTTCCACAGGCAGGGCATGTAGTGAGCTTAGGGTAAGTGTTGCCACAATAATGGCAATGAAGCTTATTTGAATATTTGTGTAACGTTAAAGTAACCGCGCAGTTTTTACATTGCGGAATAAATCCGCAGGTTCCGCAAATTAAAAAAGGAGAATATCCGCGGCGATTTTGAAAAAGTATAACCTGCCTGTCGTTTTTCAAAGTAGTTTCAATCGCTGCTTTCAGTTGCGGCGATATCATTACTTTACCTTTTTTCGCAGCGGCAACGGTTCGTGTATCGATAATCTGCATTTCCGGTAGCTGCACGCCACCATACCTTTCGTTGATGGAAACAAGAGCATATTTATTTTTACTTGCATTATAATAACTCTCAACGGATGGAGTTGCACTACCCATTAATACTTTGGCCTTGAAAAGAGATGAATAGAAAACGGCGGTATCCCTTGCATTATATCTTGGCGCAGGTTCCTGTTGTTTAAATGAAGGGTCATGTTCTTCATCAATTATTATCAAGCCGAGATTTTTGAAAGGGAGAAACAAAGCGCTCCTCGCACCGAGTATGATTTTTAATTCCCCTGTTTTTATTTTGTTCCAAAGTTCTACCCTTTCGTTATTGTTAAACTTTGAATGGTAAATGGCAATATTCCCGCCAAAATTCAATTGTAATCTTCGTATGATCTGTGCAGTTAGCGTTATTTCAGGAAGGAGGTAGAGTACTTGCTTTCCTTCACGTACAAACTTTTCAATTTGCTTTATATACACCTGTGTTTTACCGCTACTGGTTACTCCGTGTAACAAGCAAACGTCCTTAGTTTTGAAAGCCTCATCGATCTCTGCATAAGCTGTTGCCTGGGCCTTGTTCAGCTCAAAACTAAATTCCATTTTTTTAGGTAAGCTCTTTAAACGATCGACGTTTCTTTTTTGAATCAAAAGAATATTTTTATCAACAAGGCCTTTTAATTGTGCAACGGTAGCTCTTGATTTTTTTAAAAGCTGGTTTTGAGAAACCTCCCCTTCTGTTTTCATGAAGTGCAAAAAACTAAGGAGCAGCTCCATTTGCTTTGGCGCTTTATTAAAATTATTCAGCAGTTCACTTAGCTTTTCATCCGTGTTATACTCAGGATTCAGCAGCACATAACTTTCTTTCTTCTCTTTATATTTATCACTAAAGGCTTCCCATACGAAGCAAACTTTTTTTTCAATTAGCCTCTTTACCAATGGATAAACATGAATAATGTCCGAGACCTGCTGAACTTCCGTAAGTTTCAATTCCTTTTTTATCAGCAGCGCTTCAGCAACGAGGTACTCCTCATTGTCAAGCTCAGAAAAATCTTCTCCATATTCTTCGTTATAAATTAAAATTGCCTCACTGCTAAGCTTTAAATGCGTTGGTAAGGCAGCAGCCATTACCTCCCCTTCGCTACACATGTAGTAATCACTAATCCACTTCCACAATAAAAGTTGCTGAGGGTACACTATCGGCTCCTCGTCTATAATATTAAGGATATCCTTGGTTTCATACGGTGGGCGGCTATGGCTTACCTGCTTTATAATGCCTGCGTACTTTTTGTTTTTACCGAATACAACTTCTGCCCGGCAACCAACTTTAATTTTTTGTTGAAGTGTTTCGGGAACTGAATAGGTATAAGTTTTTGGAATAGCGAGCGGAAGAATTACTTCAATCCAGGTATCAGGCTCACGCAAAGGCTCAGTAAATAATAAAGGCTCATTATTAATTTCATTCATCTATACAAAGATATTATGTGCCACCGGATTTATATTGCGATTGTGATCGCGTGGGTCTTTGAAGATGACGCCATGATACTCCTTCATTAAGATTCCGTATTCGAAAGAACATCGCGATCAATCCAACTCGCTTGGTAGCGTATTAATCCTTCTTCCATTTGATGGTAAATTTTCTCTCTCAACAAGCGCACATCCTTCATGGTCAATCCAGTTGTTTCTGTTGCGGAAAGGTACACAGCACGGCACTTACCAGGATTCAAAGAGAATATGCTTTGATAGTTTAACCTGTCATATGTGTCTAAAAATAAAATAGGGCAAATGGGTTTTTGAGTTTCTATTGCAATACGGAAAGCGCCATCATAAAAACTTTTTAGCGGAAGGTGGGTAACATTAAAGGTCCCCTCGGGGCAAATGAATACTGATATCTTTTTTTTCAGGAAAAAAATCAAGTTTTCGACACTCTTCAATCGTTCTTTTGGGCTTTCACGATTTACTAAAACAGCCCCCTGTTTATATATAAATCCAAAGAGGGGAATTTTTGCCATCTCTGCTTTCCCAAGTATTCTTACATGCTGATGCCGTATGACTTTCATCATCATCGGAATATCCAGGTAAGAAATATGATTACTTACAAAAATATATTGCTCGCCGAGATCATGCTTTTCTTCATAAATAGTTTTATGTCTTATTCCGGTGAGGAAAAAAAATGCATCAGCCCAAAACCGGCATATTTTATAAAGCACATTCCCGCCCGTTATTTCCCCCATTAAAAAAGAACATAGGAATAAAGGGAAGAGCAAAATCATAAGTAGAAGAAATATGGAAAAACCATAAATACTAAATAAACACCTCGAAATCTTATGCAAACAGACTGTTTTAAGCTTAAAGTTATGGTTGAAAATTGCGGAAAAATATAAAAAGTGGCATGAAACAGACCCCTGAATATGAAAAATCACATTAAAATTAAATTATTTGGAGATTTTTAATCCAGTGGGTAGGCAATTTTACGCTAAATCCCTTACATTTGCACTCCAAAAATTTGGAATATATGTACGCAGTAGTAAAAATAGCCGGCCAACAATTCAGAGTTCAGCAAGGACAAAATTTGTATGTACCTCACATCACCGGTAAAACTGGTGATAAGGTTGAGTTTTCTGAAGTTCTTTTTCATGAAAATGAGGGCAAGATTTCTTTGAATGCAGATTCAAAAATTACAGTGAAAGCTGAAATTATAAATGAACTTGTAAAGGGTGATAAGGTAATCGCATTTAAAATGAAAAGAAGAAAAGGTTTCAGAAAAAAACATGGCCATCGTACTCAATACACTCATATAAAAGTTACAGGCATCGCCTAGTTTCTAAATCTTAATTATCAATTTTTAATTCTTCATATTATGGCTCACAAAAAAGGCGAAGGCTCAGTAAAAAATGGTCGCGATTCACAAAGCAAAAGACTTGGTGTAAAAATATTTGGAGGCCAGGCAGCAATTGCCGGAAATATTATTATTCGTCAAAGAGGAACTGTTTATCATCCCGGAAAAAATGTCGGTCTTGGAAAGGACTTTACAATTTTTGCAACCGTTGATGGAGTGGTTGAATTTAGAAAAACCAAAGGTGATAAAACATTCGTTTCAGTAAATGCAATCGAAGCATCTGCGTAAATAATATCAATCTCCACGCAAATTTTCTTTAAATAAAATTTGGCAGTTAAAAAAATGTTTTTATTTTTAATTATTATTTACTAACAATTAAATTCTAAAAACATGGCAATGGCAAAAAAAGCTGCTCCTAAAAAGGCTGCCGCTAAAAAAGCTGCTCCTAAAAAGGCTGCTGCAAAAAAAGCTGCTCCTAAAAAGGCTGCTGCAAAAAAAGCTGCTCCTAAAAAGGCTGCAGTTAAGAAAGCTGCTCCTAAGAAAGCTGCTAAAAAGAAGTAAGAATGCATTTTTAAAGCATAGTATTTCTAAAGTCCCGAAAGTTTCGGGACTTTTTTTATTCCCCCGACGATTTTATTAAAATCTTACAGAACTATTACCAATACTGCATCACAAGCAGATCACACTTCTGTTCCCGGAAATATTTTTTAATAACAGTTACTGAATTTTTACATTTGATCTATGGATAATTATACGATCGCTAAATCTTTTTCGCTTCTTTCCAAACTAATGGATATAAATGGAGAGAATAGTTTTAAATCCAAAACATATTCAATCGCGGCATACAAAATAGAACAACTAACGGTTGAACTACAAACGCTTTCGCCTGAAAAAATATTTACAATAAATGGTATAGGAGATGCCATTGGAAATAAAATTCTTCAATTACTCGACACAGGGAAAATGAAGGAGTTGGATGAATTAATTGCTAAAACACCTGAAGGAGTTATAGAAATGATAAAAATAAAAGGCATCGGTCCAAAAAAAATTTTTATCATTTGGAAAGAAATGGAGATTGAAAATATTGGTGAATTATTATATGCCTGTCATGAAAATCGTTTGGCTTTAACTAAAGGCTTTGGAAAAAAAACTCAGCAAAATGTAATTGAGTCAATCGAGTTTTACCAGGAGCAACAAGGCAATTATTTATATGCGCAAGTAGAGCAACTTTCGTGTGACATTGAAGATTTACTTGGACATTTATTTAATGACATACATGTAAAAATTACAGGATCTTTTCCAAGACAATCTGAGACAGTTGACGAATTAGAATTTGTTATTGAACTGCCTGAAAAAAATATAATTGATAAGATTTCTTCGACATCCGAATTTGAATTTATTGAAAAGACCCCGCAATATGTTTTGTACACTTACGACAACAAAATAAAAATTAAATTCTTTCCTGCTACCAAAGAAAATTTCGTTTTTAAATGTTTTGAAACGAGTGGAACAATTGAATTTCTAGATGCATTTAAACAGCATCTTGAAGATTCGAAAAAAGAAATGTCAGCGGCTACTACAGATGCAGAAATATTTGAAATATCAGGATTGCAATTTATCCCGCCCTTTCTGCGTGAAAGTGGGGACATCATAAATGTTGCAGCACAAAATAAGATACCCGGAGTAATCCAACCAAATGACATTAGGGGAATTGTACATTGTCACAGCAACTGGAGTGATGGGTCAAATACGCTGGAAGAACTTTCAAATGCCTGCATCACAAAAGGCTATGAATACCTCGTGATAAGCGATCATAGTAAATCGGCCTTCTATGCCCAGGGCCTTAATGAGGATCGCATAAAGGCGCAGCACGAACTTATAGAGGAACTTAATGACAAACTGAAGCCATTTAAAATTTTTAAGAGTATTGAAAGTGATATATTAAATGATGGAAGCCTCGATTACAGTAGTAGTATTCTTTCAACTTTTGACCTCGTTATTGCTTCCGTACATTCTAACCTGAAGATGAATGAAGATAAGGCCATGATGCGGCTTATTAATGCTATTGAAAATCCTTATACCACCATATTGGGCCACATGACGGGAAGGCTGCTGCTAAGCCGTAAGGGCTATCCCGTGGATCACATAAAAATTATTGATGCATGTGCCGCAAATAATGTGGTCATCGAAATCAATGCTCATCCGAAACGATTAGATATGAGCTGGCGATGGATTGAGTATGCACTTTCCAAAAATGTCCTTATATCAATCGACCCCGATTCACATGCCATCAAAGAATTTGATAATACCAAATACGGAGTGCTGGTAGCGCAGAAAGGAATGGTGACGGCTAAAGACAACCTTAGCAGTTTTTCACTAATTGAATTTGAGCAATTTTTAAAGAGAAGAAAAAGCAAATAGGGAGTTGCAGACGCTGAAATCGTACCTCGTACAATATCTATACCTTACTTAGGCTTCAACAATAGGCAACTCTACAAAAAAAACAGTCCACTTGTTTTCTAAAGTTTCAAACCATATTTTTCCATTCATCTTCTCTACTATTCCTTTGCACATCGCAAGCCCCAATCCGGTACCTGATGTTTTTGTTGTAAAGTTTGGCGTAAATATTTTATTATGCATTCCCGGTGGAATACCGCTGCCATTATCTTTTATAGATATGAGCGCTTTTGTTCCTGCGAGCTTACTTTTTATTTCTATTACTACAGCGCGGTTCTCCGGAACAGATTGAACAGCATTCTGCAGAAGATTTGTAAACAGCCGGTTGATCTGGGTTTTGTCACCTTCAATCAATAGTTCGTACGGGTGAAGATTTGTTATTGTTTCTACTTTTCCATTAGCAGAAAAAAGTGTACTCACATTTTCCAGTGTGCGGTTTACATCAAAAAGCTGGTTGCGCACATTTCCAATATTTGCAAATTGCGCAAAGTCGCTTGCAATTTGCGAAAGGTGTTCTATTTGCTCAAGCAAAATATTCGCTACATACAACGAAATATTTTTTACTTCGGGGGAGTTATTGTCAATCGCCCTTTGGAGATATTGAAGATTAAGCTTCATGGGCGTAAGCGGATTTTTGATCTCGTGAGCAACCTGTCTCGCCATTTCCCGCCACGCTCCTTCTCTCTCACTCTTCCCGAGCATCTCCGCACTTATGTCAAGTTTTTTTACCATCTTATTATATTCATTCACCAGTTCCCCTATTTCATCCTGGCGGTTCCAGACAATTTCTTCATTTCGTTTTTCAAGATTTATCTCTTTCATTTTATTACTTATGACAGAGAAAGACCTGGTAATACGATTAGTGATAAAAAGAGCAATGATACCTGCCACCAAAAAAATAAAAGCATTTAGATTTATGATCGTTACCAGGAAATTTGAAATCTCGTCCTGCAGCTTATTCTGCGACTCGAAATATGGAATATTTATATAAGCATACTCCTTCCCGGTCTCATCCCTCACGGGTACATAATTGCTGAGGTATTCCAGTTCGCCAATTTTTTGTTCCTGGAAGAACTGAACATCTTTTAATTTATTCAAATGGAAGAAAGCTACAGGATCCATTTTTTCACTTACAATGCCTTTCTTATAAGGCAATGGAAGTGATGAAACCTTAAGATCGCCATTCAGATCATAAAGATTTATGTCCGCTGCGTGAATTGCCGAAACGTTATTAATAGTCTGCTCCAAAAGGTCATCAGATACTCTATCGAGGTTGTTTAACTGCGATTGCGCCATAGGAATGGTATCAATCGAATTGCGTACCTGGTTTTCCATTACATGAATTATCCGACTGAGTTTCTCCCTATTATTACTATGATACCGGCCAATAAAGAAAAGAATTGTAGTGACACCGATTATCAAAAAAGAAAATATGCTTATTGAAATGATAGTGCCATGTACCTGGTTACGAATTGTAAATTGCCAAAAGGATTTATAATCTCCCGAAAATAATTTTTCAGTTAAAAGCTGATTAAGAAGATTAAATAAAACGGTGATTAATAAAAATGAACAAAACAGATAGGCAAACAAGGTGATTGATTCAATAAAAAAATTATCCTGTCTTGCTATTACAATCACCTTATCCGCATTCGCTCTTAACCAAAGTTCATCGTATCCATTATTGTGCACGGACTGAAATTCATTGTAGGTGAACTGTGTAGAATCAATGGCAGTAGGAAAAGGATAATCGTTATAGCTGCTACTTAGCTGATTTTTTTTATACACCGCAAAAGCATAAACCGAAGAACTTTCTATAGAATTGTTGTTGCCTTTTGAAAAGAGCTCGGGATACAAAGCATCGCTCTTATATTTTTTGGGCTTTGAAACTATAAAAATATATCCCTTAACAATTCCTGAAGTATCGGTAATTGTTTTTTTACTTATATAGTTAAAGCGATCATACGATACATCGTAATAATAAAGATTAGGAATACCCGTTGGCTTTCCCTGGGTTTGTATTATTGCGTTTAACGAATTAAAATTTACCGAATCCTCGTTGTATAACGGTTGCTCATTAGGATCGAATGTATAAATTTTCGTATCATATTTATTAAGGTAACCGGAGAAGTTTTCGTTTAGAAGGCTATCTTTTAAAATGCTGTTCTGTATTGGTTTTTCAAATCTTGTAAAAGCTTCAGATAGAAAATCATTATTGAAATCGGTGAGAACAATATTCATCATAAGTTCTCCAGAGGGATCGGCTTTGTTCGCGAGATTTTCTGCGAAATTTTTTCTCTGTTCAATTTCCTTTTTTCTGTTGTGCAATATTATTACCGCCGTAATGGAAACAGAGAAGAAAAACAACCAAAAAATAAAACGGGATGAAATGAGATTAAATGCCTGCAAAGAAAGAATTTCAAAATTAAGCAGGTATATAAAAAGCAACAACCAAATAAGAAGGCTGAGATCAAATGTTACAAAAGGCGAATGAAGATAGAAGGATAAAAACACCAGGCCTATAACAGCAATAGACAAATAAAGCACATGCGCTTTCGGCTTTATTTCATTTTTAACAGGCTGAAGAAGTATCTGCACAAGAAAAAAATAGCCCGTGGCAACACAGCATAAAACAATGAAACCTACAACCGAATAAATATTTAAAGTAAAAAAATTAATTACGTCAAAAGAGATTTGAGAATCAGATACAAGGCTTCTTACGATATTTCCGCAAATAATGGTGATGCCTATCATTATTATGGATAAGACGATTATCGCTGAGTATTTTTTGAAATTTGTATCGAAGGTCAAACCAGAAGAGACATTGCGAAAATGGAACCTTATAAACAAGACTATCCAGATAAATAAAAGCGAATTAATTAACAGATCACCCAGTGATCTAAGAACCGGATTAGATCCATAAATAGCCGGATCAAACAATTCTAGCTGTCGGAAGTTTAATGGGATTGGCAAAAAATAACTTAGAGTACGCAAGCTGATAACGCTTATCAAAAGAACCGATAACCCATACCAAAAACCTCTTCTCTTTACAAAAAATTTAGCCAGCTTATGTATAAATGACAATACTAAAATGCCTGCAAGAATCCGGAGCCACAGTGAAAAAACATTATTGTGAACAACACTATTATCATTCAATTTTTCCAGGTAAAAAAGTACTCCGCCGCTCTTATCTCTTACAGCTAAATTTTTCGGCGTTGTGCTGATGTTATAGGTGTCTTCAATTTTACTTATTGCAGTAAAGGAATTTTGGAGGTATTTATTTTCGACATAATAATTCCACTTTACAGGTATAAGGGTTATAATTTTATACATTAAACCATTATCCGCCCGGTAGTCTCTTTTATCTACAACGTACCAGCCGTTGATAAGCTTCCGGAAGTTTGTGCCATCCGGCTCATTGAGAACACCTGCGTCCGGCTCGATTATTTGAGTGTTCCAAAAGATAGGATGTCTTTCAAGAAAAGGTGAGTTTTTATAGATAAAAATGAAGAATTTTTTCTCAACAAGACTTTCAAGCTGGTGCTTGTCATACCGGCCTTTTATGAGTGTATTTATTAAAGAAGAATCCTTATAAAAATTGGAAATGTTCTTTTGTCTTTTTACTATATCTCTTTGAATTGCTTTCTGCACTGAATTGGTAGTAGCAACGCCGCTCCAGTAATTATCGATGATAAAAGATATAGTCAAAAACCAGGCAGCCGCCACCAGCAGGAAGCCATTCTTCCCAAAAAAAGAATTTGTGTTCTTAAAGATCAACTTATTGTTTTTTGCTTCTTTATTTCGTTCCACATTTCATCCATTTCTTTCAATGACATCTCAACAAGATTTTTACCATTTGCTTTCGCAATTTTTTCCATTTGTGTAAAACGATTTATGAATTTCTTATTGGTAATTTCCAGGGCGTTCTCCGCATCAACATTCAAAAATCTTACATAATTAATTACAGAGAAAAAAAGATCTCCGGCTTCTTCCTCTATATGTTCGGTATCGCCAGCATTGACGGCTTCCAAAAATTCATTTTTTTCTTCTTCTATCTTTTCCCACACATCTTCTTTAGTTTCCCACTCAAATCCTACCTGTTTTGCTTTCTCCTGCAGCCGCATTGCTTTCATCATTGCGGGCAATGATTTGGGAACCCCACTTAATACAGATTCTTTGCCTTCTTTTAATTTTATTTGTTCCCAGTTTCTTTTTACATCTTCTTCATCATTCACTTTTGTATCTCCATATATGTGAGGATGACGGGTAATCAATTTGTCGCAAACCGAATCGATAACTTCGCGGATGGTGAAGTGGTTTTCCTCTTCACCTATTTTTGAATAGAAAACAATATGCAAAAGTAAATCTCCCAATTCCTCTTTTATCCCTTTCCAGTCTTTTTCTGTGATGGCATCCGCAAGTTCGTAAGTTTCCTCTATAGTTTGTTGCCGCAGCGTATGAATGGTTTGCTTCTTGTCCCACGGACATTTTTCCCGAAGCTCATTCATGATGGTTATCAATCGCTCCAGGCCGTTATCATTTTTTTGCATAGTAAAACTTGACTTTTGAAAAAGGCAGATTTAAAAGAAAGTAACAAAAGTAAACAGGCCGGTGAAAGGTTTGTTTAAAAAGTGGTTAAAAATAGGAAACAAAATCTGCTTGCAAAATTAATGACCTATTTTACACGTTTATTAAATTCGAATTGAAACAAAATCAAATTTTCCTTTTGAAATGATTAAGAAATCACACCTTCTTTATACCTTCTTTTTTCTCTTTTTGCAACTTATCACTAGCCAACTTAGCGCCCAGTACTATTATAAGGACATTTGGAACATGAAGCAGTTGACTAACGAATTCGCCATTTTAAAAAATGAAAAATTAAGGACAGTTAACATTAAAAGTTTCGAAGACGATGGACAACCAAGCGATGGCTTTTTTTGTGAGAAAAAAATAAATGGAAATTATTCGCAATCGCAAATGATATCTAAATCTTACATAACCGGGCAGTCATTGCTTTCCTCCGACTACAATGCAGAAGGCAGGATCGTAAAAACTGTTGATGAGACCCCCTCCGCAAATAGCACCACAACTTATGAATATGATAACGAGGGAAGGCTTACCACGGTTAGCATTTTAGCAAAGGGGGACGATAATGAAGGCTCCATTACAGAGACAAGGCAATATTCTTATGACGGAAATGGACAGCCAGAAAAAATGGTGCGAAAAAAAAATAGTATCCCGATAGCAACCATACATTTTGTAAAAGATGAAAAGAATAATATTGTTGAGGAAAATGTTACCGATGCCAGCAGCACTGATAAAAAATATTACTACTATTACGATGATAAAAATCGCCTCACAGATGTAGTTCACTTTAATGACAGAGCACAAAAACTTCTTCCGGATTATATTTATGAATACAACACGAAGGACCAGCCTGTTCAAATGATCAATGCAACAGAAACCGGCGATAACTATTTTATCTGGAGATATTCCTACAACGACAAAAATCTTCGCGAAACCGAAAGATGTTTTTCAAAAGAAAAGAGACTGCTCGGTAAAATTGAGTACGAGTACAAATAATTTAAACCCCGGAGCATACCTCTGGTACTTTTATTTAAAAGATACTACACCTGGAATCAAAAACCCGGGCTTATGATAAATACTTCAGCCAGGATAATTCCTATTAAAGTAGTTGATAGATATCAAATAAAATAATGAAGAGTGCTGCGAATACAGTGAGCATCATAAGCACCCTGATTGAAAGTAATTTTTTCTTAAAACTTCTTGCTGCGAAAATTATTGCCAGGAGGCAACATACTATTGAAATGATATTGATGACGGTGAGGTTTTGCATAAAACCCGGAAACTTTTCCAGGTATGCGCTTACCTTTTCTTTTGCATTAAGGGAGTTTTCACCCAGCCCGGTAGATGACCACATTATAAAAAAAATTAGGGCAGGCAGTAATAAAAGCACTGCAATAGCCGCATTCACTTTGGATGAAGTATGTGATGTGGTTGTCATATAAAGTAGATTTTGTTTTGCTTAAAATATATCAGCAATGCAATCGTTGTATTGAAGTAAATTTGACTCAAACGTACTGAAAGTAAATAAAGAAATCTTAGAAGTTATTCACGCACCAAAAAGCGCAACAGGTTTTTTGAAAAAAATTGAATTTTATTTGAATAATTTTAAATAATAAAATAAGAATTATGAATAGGATTGTAATGGAAAAAACCGAGGGCGATTTTGGATTTGAAGTGAGAGATGAAAAAAATCATTCTTTAAGAACCGACACCAGCGATGAATCAGGAGGTAACAATTACGGTTTTAGACCCATGCAGCTTTTGTTATCAGCATTGGGAACCTGCAGCGCCATTGACATGATCGCCATCCTCAAAAAACAAAAACAAACGATCGGCCAATTCAAAATTACTGTTGAAGGCGAAAGAGAAGTACACAAAATACCAACACTCTGGAAAGCAATTAAAGTTCTATTCACAATACAGGGAGTTGATAAAGATAAAGCCGAGAAGGCAGCATTCCTATCCATGGATAAATACTGCTCCGTGGCAGAAACGCTTAGACGCGGTGGAACCGAGATCACCTACGAGATTGAGGTGATTGATTAAGATAAATAAAATCTAAAGCTTTTTTCATATGAAGACTTAGATTTATTTTTACATAATGAACAAAGATTTTTTTCAACAACTCTTCAGTAAGCAACAGAAAAAAGAAATTGTCCCATCGAATGAAATTATTGCAACCTGGGCGTCACGTGTTATAAGTCTTTTATTTCCTGAACAATCCACATATTCTTATTCCTCTCCAAAGGAAATTGAAGAAGAATATAAAAAACTTGAAGATGAGCTTATTACTATTTTAAATGCAACACGGGCATGCATAAATTGTAATAACGAAGAGATCGCAAAACAATTTTTTGAAAATATTCCCGGCCTATACAGGATACTAAATACCGATATTCACTCTTTGATACATGGTGATCCTGCAGCCAGGCTTGAATTTGAAGTGATACGTGCTTACCCCGGCTTTTATGCCTTATGCTTTTACAGGCTCGCTCACGAATTATTAAAACTGGAAGTTCCGCTGCTTCCGCGCATACTTACTGAGCACGCTCATTCTAAAACCGGGATAGATATTCATCCAGCCGCAAAAATAGGCGAACATTTTTTTATAGATCATGGGACCGGTATTGTTATAGGAGAAACTGCTGTAATAGGCGATTATGTCAAACTTTACCAGGGGGTGACTTTAGGGGCATTAAGTGTTGATAAAGCTATGGCGTCTACAAAAAGACATCCCACTGTTGAGGACCACGTGGTAATTTATTCAGGAGCTACAATACTTGGTGGCGATACCGTAATTGGCCATCACAGCGTAATAGGCGGTAATGTATGGCTGACAAAAAGTGTTCTTCCCGGCACGCTTGTTTTCCATACTCCCGAACTTACTGTTCTTGAAGGTAAAATCGTAAATTATTAAATGAATTGAATGCCGACAATCTTAGATACTGTAGGTAACACACCAATGGTGGAAATTCAAAAAATGAATATAAACCCTGGTGTAAAAATATACGCAAAGCTCGAGGGCAATAATCCAGGTGGCAGTGTAAAAGATCGCCCTGCTTTAAATATGATAAGAAGTGCTCTCGAACGCGGCGACATAAATACAAACACAAAGCTAATTGAAGCAACCAGTGGCAATACAGGAATAGCAATGGCCTTAATGGCAAAGCTTTTTGGAATTGAAATCGAATTAGCAATGCCAGCTACCTCTACACGGGAAAGGGTACTTACAATGGAGGCTTTCGGGGCGAAGGTTACGTTACTGGAAACTATAGAAGATTGCAGGGATTATGTTGATGCAAAAGGAGTATCAGGAGAAAAATACGTTCTCAACCAGTTTGCAAATCCTGACAATTATAAGGCCCATTATAAAACTACAGGTCCGGAAATATGGCGGGATACAAATCAATCCATCACACATTTTGTAAGTTCAATGGGCACTACCGGAACTATTATGGGATGCAGCCGTTATTTGAAAGAACAAAATAATAACGTACAAATAGTAGGATGCCAGCCAAGTGAAGAGGCATCAATACCTGGAATAAGAAGATGGCCTGTAGAGTATCTCCCCAAAATATTTGAACCCTCAAGAGTTGACAGGATAATGGATGTAACCCAGGAAGATGCTATCACTTTTACGCGGAGGCTTGCAAATGAAGAAGGTATTTTTGCCGGCATGAGCAGTGGTGGCGCAGCTTCAGCGGCGATACGCCTCGCGGGGGAATTAAGATCCGGGATAATAGTATTTATTGCATGCGACCGTGGCGACAGATATCTAAGCAGCGATTTATTTGGTTGAAAATATGCTCGCCATCATCAATCACTTACTCAGTTCATTAAGAGATCTACATTTTTGAATGTGATTGTTACCGTACAGCCCTCACCGGGTTTCGAGTCAATCAGAACTTTACCTTTATATAATTCTGCCCGGCTTATGAGATTGTTAATGCCCATTCCTTTCCTCGAAATTGATGGATCGAACCCAATACCATTGTCGCAAATTGAAATCAAAAAATTGGCAGAAGACTGTTTAAAATTTATTTGCATTAAGGTAGCTTTCGCATGCTTAAGTGTGTTGTTTATTTGCTCCTGCACAATTCTGAATAAATTCAATTTAAATTTTTCATTAAGATTCTTTTCTTCAAAGCCCAGTGTGTTGAATTCAATTTTTAAGTGATGAACCTCCATGATACCCTTAATAATATCTTTGACTGATTCAACCAGTCCTATTTCGTTAATCAGCGGAGTAATAAGTGTTTTAGAAAGTTTCCTTATTTCATTAATCGCATTTAAGGTATATGTTGAAGAGCTCTTCAAATATGCATCCCGGTTCTCGGCATCTTTACCGGCCATATCAATATATAAGCGGATTGCTCCCAATAGTTGATTTACGTTATCATGAAGCTCGCGTCCTATTTGAGAACGCTCATTTTCCTGCGCTGAGATAATTGCTTCCGTTATCTCTTTTTGACGAATTATCTTTTCAAGTGCCGCCTTTTCTTCTTCGGATTTTCTCTCCGTTATGTCTCTTGAATTAGCCACTATACCATTTACCGCATCATCATTCACAAGATTGGTAACGTTAGTTTCAAGCCATCGCCATTGTCCGTCTGCATTTTGAAAACGATAAGGTGGTAAATCGAGTGTGCCAGACTGTTTCATCTTTTCAAAAAAGAACTGCACGTTTTGAAGATCGTCGGGGTGGATAAAAGTGAAGGAATTTTTACCTAAGAAAAAATCAGGCTCATAACCAAGTATTCGTTTAGAGGTGGGACTCACATATATATAATTACCCTCTTCGACCTAAAATTGCTATAAGATCAGAACCATTCTGCACAAGAGATTTAAATCTTAACTCGCTTAATAAAACTTTTTGCTCAGCTTCCTTTCTTTGAGTAATATCCTGCATAGCTCCTATAAGCCTTATGGGATTACCCTCCTTATCGCGAATCACATAGCCCCTGTCTTGAACGAAAGCATACTTTTCACCGGCTGTCGCAATTCTGCATTCTATTTCGAACAAACTTTGAGTTTTAGACAAGAAAATTTCGTCCCTTAATTTCTTTACTTTATCCCGGTCTTCGGGATGAAGTATTATGATATCCGTTTTATCTTCCGGGTCCTTTTCTTCAATATCTTTCAAAATAATTCTCCCTTTTTCTTTAGTGCTATATACCTCACCTGTCTTAAGGTTCCAGTCCCACACGACATCATGTGTAGCCATACTCACGAGGTTGAAGCGTTCAACATTTTCTTCAATAGCTCCCGAGGTTCTTTTTTCTTTCAATACTATACCGAATCGTTTTCTCTAAAATTTTTATATTATAATCTCCTTTTATCAAGAAATCCTGGGCGCCTAATGAGAGCGCCTTTAACGAAACCTTGGTGTCGGATAAACCGGATAAAATAATTACCGGAATCCGTGGATTAAAGCGTAGCAAGCTCCTGTAAGACTCGAGTCCATCACTATCAGGTAAAAAAAGATCAAGTAATACCAATGAAAAAAATTTCTCCTTCAACAATTGTATTCCCTCTTCTAGTGAGGTCGCCATTTCAATATTATGAATATCTAAGTTTGTGCTTTGCAAAAATTCTTTCAGTAACAATTGATCATTGATATTACTTTCAATGATAATTATCGAAATTTTATTATCTTCCTGTAGTATTTTTTGATTTGCCATATTCATCAGGCATCTTAATATCAGATCCGTTTTTTTTGTAAGATTTTTTCGAATGTATTAGCAAATGAATTAAAGCACGTTGTCAAAAAATTGCGATAGTTACTATCAATGATCTAAAACATGTGTTAGCAAGTTGACGAAGTGCAGCAATCACTGCATTAAAAATTAGCGGCGGTTATTCTAAATTAGATTATTTTTTTTTAGGACAAAAGATTTTTATAAATAAAAAAAATCAGGAGAAAACTTGAGTTAAATTTGAGCGTTAAAACCCCCTTTCATAAGCTTAGTGATATGAAAAATATTCTTTTAGTAGATGATCACGCAATAATCAGAACCGGCTTGAAAATATATATTGAGACGATAATTCCGTTTTCAACTATCGATGAGGCTTCAGATGGCGATACTGCATTTGAAAAAATAAAAAAAACAAATTATGATTTGCTCATAATGGACGTGAATATGCCTGGCACGGATTCATTCGGGTTAGTGAGTAATACAATAGCTATAAAACCGAATTCAAAAATTTTAATGATAAGCATGAACGCAGAGGAGATATATGCAAAAAAATATCTAAAACTCGGGGCCATGGGTTATATAAGTAAAGATGCACCTGAGAGTGAAATTAAAACGGCAATCGATACTGTTTTGAATGATAAAAGATATATCAGCTCATCTTTAAGCCAGGCTCTTACTGAAGAAGCTCTTGGCAATAAATCATCCAATCCATTTGACAATTTATCACCACAGGAATTCAAAATAATCCAATTTATTATTCGTGGAGAATCGGTGGGTGAAATAAGTCAAAAATTAAACCTGCACACTTCCACTATAGGAACCCATAAAGCAAGAATTTTCAAAAAACTCAATTGCAAAAATATCATCGATATTCGTGAACTGGCAAGAGTTTACCAGGTAATAGCGCCGGACCACTGAATATAGAAAATTTTCTACAGTTTGTTAAGCCAATTTCTACCAGCAAGGTTTATCAAAAATGTGACCTTTGAGATATATCGATGAAAAGCTGGTCATAGGAAATTTCTCTAATTGTTCCTAAAAACATTAAATCCGACCTATGAAAATCATCTTTTGGCCGACAATTTAACTTGAGTTTATCCTTCCTTATTTATTGTTCCGCTTTACGATCCACCGTTACATGTTAGAGCTAGTTAGATGTTTATTTTAGTTTAGTTACAACTTATCGTTTAATCTGATCCGTGACTTCCCAAATTTATTTTTGAAATGTATAGTGTACAATGGTAGAATACATCTGCGAAAGCTTATTTATGCCTTCATTTACTGGCACTTAGGCGTTCTTGTGATTAAATTTTTTTGAATACGGTTCGTCTCTTATATTTGCACTCCAAAATAAAGGGAGCATAGCTCAGTTGGTTTAGAGCATCTGCCTTACAAGCAGAGGGTCCGCGGTTCGAACCCGTGTGCTCCCACTTGATTATAAGCCACTTATGACGTTTTACGACATATGTGGCTTTTTTTACATACCCTACTATTTACCCTACAATGTTTAATTCGACGGGTTTTCTTCGACCGTTTTTATCAAAGGAAGCCGGTTAAATGATGGGGTTGCTATTTGCCATCACTATGTATGTAATCGACGTTTACTCACGATTTTTGGATTAGGGTCGGAAATTGATAATCGTTCGAAAATTAAAAAACTGGCTTAGGTCTTACCGTTTAAAACTATCTGCTTACTTAAGCGGTCGGTCGGCACTTCCCTTTCTACATTAGAAGCTCAATCTGAGTTTTAAACTGCCATGGCCTGCCGATAAATGAAACCAGCAGAAGATATACTGTTGGCCGTATCCTCGCCAGCAATAACCGGTACAATTGATAACAGCTGGTCATTTGTGAAGTTGCCCATAGCCGTTGCCATGCTGGCGCAATATGGTATTGATATGGTGGAGTGCCTTGCCTGCAACGATATTGCAGATGATTTACACGACGAGGTGCAAGGGCATCTTTTGCGCTTGCATAGAGTTTACCAGGTTAGCCTACGACGGAAGCAAATACCACATTGATAGAAAAAGGATATAATTCGGCTTATCATATCACTTCCTTTTCTCCTGTGCTCATAGATCTCGTTTAAATGCCATTGATTTTGCTTTGCAAAGACACAACCTCCCCAATTGTTCTCGGGTCAATCTCAAAACAAAATAAAATTATCTGATTTGAATTCCACTCGTCTTGTCGCCGCAAGCGTGTACATGAAATAAGAAGTTTGTGTGTGGGCTAAACATCCGAAGTGGCTATCTTTTAAAGCAATATTCTCTTCAATCCAGTGATCTAAATAAAATCTTCGCAGATCATTATTCGAAACGGCAAATCACTAAATCCTATACTTAATCAATATTAATACATCCTCAATTTTATCTCTGTCAATCCCATATCGCCAGTATCTACATTCCATTTTTTAATGGACGAACTTGTTAGATCTACTTTCCCTGATTTGATTCTACCATTTTCAGAAGTATTGCCATTTTCATAAATATCATCTCCACTGTTCCATGTGACAGTATTCATCTCATTAATTTTCATTATATTAATTCAAGGAATCATCACTCTCCTACTACCTGTCCGCTAATTCATTTCTTTCCATCGCAGGTTTCATCATAGAATTAAAATGCTTCCGAATCTTCGCAGTGTGGATGCAAGATGATAATAAATCCTTTATCGTTACCGGTCTTACCTTGTTTTCTACCGGGTTGTTGTCTATATTCAATTTACCATCGGTGGCATAGAGCATAAGTTTCGGCCATCTTGCGATGCTATAGCCAAGGGCTTTGCCTATTGCGCTTTTGGGCAGGGCTTTCACATAGGTTTCTTTCATCCATTTGCCCAGTGATTCTAATATCGGCACAGCTTCATCCTGGCGCAATCGCAGTAACCTGCCCGGTTTGCCTTAATAAACAGGAAGAAACAATGCCCACAGATGCCTGTCAGTTTTTTTATGAATGCACAAACTGTAAAACAAGACTGAAACCAAAAGAAGCTGATTGTTGTGTGTTTTGTAGTTACGGTACCGTTCCCTGTCTGCCTATACAGCAAAACAAAAGTTGTTGTGATAGTCTTATGAATTTATTCCTCTTTTAATTTGTTTATGCAATGACTATACCTTTCTTTGCAACCATGTGGCAAGCTTTATTCAAAGAAATATAGTTATTATATTTGCACGCAATGAAATTTTTATTCACCTTAGTGGCTTTCTACATGATATACTTATCCTGCCTGCCTTGTGGCGACAGTATAGAGTGCAATGCGAATGCAGCAGCAAAAATTTCAGCTACCGACAATCACCAGGATCATGAACACAAAAATGAAGTTTGTACTCCTTTTTGTACCTGTTCATGTTGTGCAGCATCTGCGTTTTATTCTTCAAATTCAAGACCACAGATTGATAAATTTGTTTTTTCATCCCAGAAATTTCCCCTTTTCAATATTGCCTTTCATACTGAAACGTATGACAATATCTGGCAACCTCCCAAAATAGCATAGGTACTCCTTTATTGAATTTGCTGCATAGCCAAAGTTACTGGCATGTATTGTTGCACTGTGTTGTATCATTCTCTTAGCACAATTGCTGAAAGAATAATCCACTTCCACAGTATATAACCAAACAGATATAACATGTTGAATAAAATAATTCACTTCAGTATAAAGAATAAACTGATAATAGGTGTAATGACATTGGCACTTATTATTTGGGGCTTGTGGAGTGCCACCAAATTGCCACTGGATGCCTTACCAGATGTTACTAATAACCAGGTACAGGTTATTACCCGGGCCCCAACACTGGCCGCACAGGAGGTAGAGCAGTTCATTACCTATCCGGTTGAACGGGCACTTTCCAATATACAGGGCATTGAGGAAATGCGTTCCTTTTCCCGATTCGGCTTAAGTGTAATAACGGTGGTGTTCAACGAAAAAATGGACGTTTATTTTGCCCGTCAGCTTATTTCGGAAAAATTAAAAATTGCTGAAACGGAAATTCCCAAAGGTATGGGCACTCCCGAAATGGGGCCGGTTACTACCGGGCTTGGCGAAATATACCAGTATGTTATCCATCCTAAAAAAGGTAGTGAACAAAAGTATTCTGCCATGGATCTATGCACCATGCAGGACTGGATAGTTGGTCGCCAGCTTACCGGCATTGCAGGTGTTGCAGAAGTAACAGGTTTTGGAGGTATCAGCAAACAATATGAGGTAGCAATTAATCCCGAGCGGTTAAAAGCTATGAATATTACCATCCCTGAAATATTTACCGCCTTACAAAAAAACAATGAAAATACCGGGGGAGCTTATATCGATAAAAAACCAAATGCCTACTTCATCCGTGGTGTGGGATTGGTAAAAACATTTGCCGATATTGAAAGCATTGTCATCAAACATCAAAGCGGGATTCCTGTTCTGATAAGGGATGTAGCTAACGTGCAGTTTGGATCTCCACCACGATACGGAGCTATGACTTACAACGGCGAAAAAGAAGTGGTTGGTGGTATTGTTTTAATGATGAAAGGAGCAAACAGTGCTACAGTAGTGCAGTTAGTGAAAGAGCGGATGAAAACAGTAGAAAAATCTTTACCGGAAGATGTGGAGATTGAAGCTTTTTTAGACCGAACTAATTTAATTGACCGCGCCATCAATACGGTTCAAACAAACCTGATTGAGGGAGCGTTGATTGTAATCCTGATATTGGTTTTATTTCTCGGAAATCTAAGAGCAGGTTTAATAGTTGCTTCCGCGATTCCTTTATCTCTCTTATTTGCGTTGGCATTGATGAATCTGTTTGGTGTAAGTGCAAACCTGATGAGCCTGGGTGCCATTGATTTTGGATTAATTGTAGATGGAGCAGTAATCATTGTCGAAGCCACCTTACACTTTTTTTCAAGTGAAAAACTACAAGGAAAACTTACCCAGAAACAGATGGATAATGCAGTGGGCGGCAGTGCCCGGCGCATGATGAGTTCGGCAGCTTTCGGCCAAATTATTATTCTTATTGTTTATCTACCCATTCTTTCCTTACAGGGAGTTGAAGGAAAAATGTTTCGCCCAATGGCAGAAACTGTTTCGTTTGCCATATTAGGAGCATTGATTTTATCACTCACTTATATACCGATGATGAGTGCCTTATTTCTTTCTAAAAATATAAGTCATAAAAGAACTTTTGCAGACAGGATGATGGATTTCTTTCAGCGCATCTATTCTCCCTTAATTAAAGGCGCTGTAAAATTCAAATATGCGGTTACGGGTATTGCCGTAGGGTTGTTGATTATCTCCATCATCACTTTTAAAAACATGGGTGGTGAGTTTATTCCCACACTGGAAGAAGGAGATTATGCCATAGAATTTGTTTTACCGCAGGGTTCATCACTCAGTCAAACAACAGAAACTGTAATGATGGCACAACGGATGTTATTGAAATATCCTGAAGTAAAAATGGTGGTAGGCAAAACAGGTGCTGCCGATATTGCAACAGACCCAATGCCACCGGAAGCATCAGATTTAATGGTAATCATGAAACCTAAAAAAGAATGGACAACCACAAATGACTTTTATGAACTGGCTGATATGATGAGGGATAAATTGTCGACCATACCCGGAGTTATTGCCGAACCGAGCCAACCAATACAAATGCGGTTCAATGAACTGATGACGGGTATCCGGCAGGATGTTGCGATTAAAATATTTGGCGAAAATCTGGATACCCTGGTTGCTTATGCCGATAAAGTGGCTGCTGTTATCGGCCCAATAAAAGGCATTACACAACCACAAGTAGAAAGGGTTGATGGTTTACCGCAAATTACCATTGAGTTTGACAGGGCGAAAATAGCAGGTTATGGATTGAATATTGAGGACATTAACCATATTATCAGTACTGCTTTCGCAGGTGAAGAAGCAGGAGTTGTATTTGAGAATGAAAGAAAATTTGATTTGGTGGTTCGGTTAGACAGTGCACACCGCACAGGGCTTACCGATGTAAGCGATTTGTATGTTCCGCTGCCGGATGGCAACCAGATACCATTATCACAGGTGGCAAATGTTTCTTTCAAAACAGGGCCTGCACAAATAAGCCGCGAGTCGGGCAAACGCAGAATTTATGTAAGCTTTAATGTAAGTGGCCGTGATGTGGCAAGTGTTGTAAAAGAGGCCCAGGAAAAATTAAACACCAAAGTAAAACTGCCAGCAGGTTATTATTATACCTATGGAGGCACATTTGAAAACCTTCAAAAAGCATCTGCAAGATTAATGATTGTATTACCACTTGCATTGCTGTTAATATTTTTCATGTTGTATCTCACATTCCGTTCTGTAAAAGATGCGACATTAATTTTCACGGCTATTCCGATGAGTGCAATTGGTGGTGTATTTGCTTTATTAATGAGAGGAATGCCTTTCAGTATTTCGGCAGGCGTTGGTTTTATTGCGCTGTTTGGAGTAGCGGTATTAAATGGCATTGTTTTGATCAGCACATTTAACCAGTTGAAAAAAGATGGTATGGACGATGTGCTGCAACGGGTATGGGAAGGGACTAAAATCAGGTTACGGCCAGTTTTAATGACAGCAACGGTTGCTTCGCTGGGTTTTTTACCCATGGCGCTTTCATCGGGTGCAGGAGCCGAAGTGCAACGGCCTTTGGCAACGGTTGTTATAGGCGGATTAATTACGGCTACTTTTTTAACGCTGATTGTGTTGCCTTGTTTATATATCATTTTTTCAAAGAGAAATAAAAAAATCATGAAGCTAACTGTAAAGGGAGTTGCAGGCTTGTTGCTGATATTGTTTTCATTGAACGCAACAGCACAAAAGCAGGTTCAAAAAAGACTGAGCATTGATGAAACCATCGGCGTAGCAAAAAATAATTTGCAATATGACATCAATGCCCAACAGATCAATAAAGGAAAGGAACAGGTGAAAACAGCCACCATGTTACCCAAGACAGGAGTGTTTGCCGAAAATGAAGATTTCAGGCCAAGCGACAGCAAGGGTATCCTTAAAATAGGGCTTTCGCAAAGCATGGATTGGGCCGGATTGTATAAGGCTAAGAAAAATCTGTATAATGAGCAGTTGAAATATTATGAAGCAACAACAGCGACAATTGAGGTGGATTTAAAAAGAGACATCAGATCGGTATATTATCAGCTATGGTACTTACAGGATAAGCAGCAGTTATTCCTTCGTCTTGACAGCATCTACAGATCATTAAGTGCAGCGGCAATATTGAAAGTAAAAACAGGCGACAGCCGTGGTTTAGACAGTATTGCTGCTAATGTGCGCATGGCGGAATTACAGGCTTTGTTGCATCAAATTGGACAACGACATGAACATTCAGCAGCAATCATTATCACAGTTAGTCAATAGTAATGATTTGATATTGCCTTTGATGCAGCCACTTGATAAATTAATGATGCCTGCTGAGTCTGCTGATTCATTACATCCGTTGCTGGCCTTGCAATCACAAAATATTAATATTGCCAATGCAGGAGTTTCAGTCATTAAAAATGAAAACAAACCCGATTTTTCGGGCCGTTTTTTCAGCCAGCGATTGTGGGGAGCAAGTAATCCTTTCACCGGATTTTCGGTTACGGCATCTTTCCCTTTATTTGGTGCATCCGCTTATCGCAGCAAAGTAAAAACTGCACAGGCCGAAGTTTTATTGCAGCAAAAGCAATTTGAATATCAGCAGCAGCTATTCAATACCCAACAATTGCAGATGCAAAAACAAGTGGAAAGGAATAACAGCCTTTTATCTTTTTATGAAAAAAGCGGATTAAGGCAGGCAGAGGAAATTATAAAAGCTGCATCACTTGCTTACCGGTCCGGTGAAATAAGTTTTGCAGAGCTATCACAATTTTTAACACAGGCAATCGACATTCAGAAAAATTACCTGGAAGTGCTTAATACGTATAATCAAACAGTTATTCAATACAATTACTTTATCAACAAATAATTTCGTTTATGAAAAATAAATCAGCCATCATTATTACGCTTTTTGCTACTGCTGTTTTCCTTGTCTCTTGCGGAGGTAAAGACAAGGCAGAAACTACTTCACCTGAAGCAGAAACACATGTTGATGAGCATGAAAATCCTGATGAGGCTATGCTCACAGCAGATCAGATTAAAACCATCGGTATTGAATTTGGTTCCATCGAACAAAAGCAGTTAACGGCTTCGCTTAAAACAAATGGAGTGCTTAAAGTCCCTAATCAGAATAAGGCCAGTATCAATTCGGTTTACAGCGGGGTAATAAAATCATTGCTGGTACAGCCGGGCAATAGTGTTTCAAGAGGGCAAACCATTGCAACCATTTCTAATCCCGAGTTTATTCGGGTGCAAAGTGAATACCTGGGTATCAATTCAAGAATGGTATTGGCCGAACAGGAATATAACCGCCAAAAGGAATTGAATGCCGGTAATGCAGGAGCATTAAAAAATCTACAGGCAGCCGATGCAGAATTAAAATCATTAAGAACAAGACGTTCTTCATTGCAACAGCAGATACAATTAATGGGCATCAGCACAGCTTCACTTTCAAACGGCAGGTTGATTTCCGTTTTATCGGTTCATAGCCCGATAAGCGGCGTAGTGAGTAATGTAAATGTAAAAATGGGTAGTTATGTTGATCTCAGTACTGTTGTTGCCGAAGTAGTTGACAATAGCCGCCTTCATCTTGATTTATTTGTGTATGAAAAAGATTTACCGAAAATAAAAAATAAGCAAACCATTCATTTTACAGTTACTAATAACCCCGGCAAAGAATATGATGCAGAAATATTTTCTTTAGGTTCTTCTTTTGAAAATGAAAGTAAAGCCGTTTCGGTACATGCAATGGTAAAGGGCGATAAAACAGGATTGATCGACGGGATGAATATAACGGCAAACATCAGCCTTGACCAGGCTACTTTAGCAGCCATACCAACCGAAGCCATTGTAAACTACCAGGGGCAGGATTTTATTTTTATAGTTGACTCAGTATACAGCAAAAAAAATGAAACCCATTTTAAAAGAATACCTGTTGTAAAGGGTACAAGCGATATTGGTTACAGCGAAATTACTTTGTTAAAGGAAATTCCTGCCGACGCTAAAGTGGTTGTAAAAGGTTCGTTTTTTATTTTGGCAAAACAAACAAATACGGAAGGACATGAATAGTAAACTGTAATTGTAATAACCATGTATAGTATCATTATTGGTAGCGTATTATTAAGTCTTTTACATGCAGTGATTCCTAATCACTGGCTGCCTGTGTTGGCTATTGGCAAAAAAGATAACTGGACTATACAGGAAGTAACCAAAGTCACATTTTTATCTGGATTGGCACACGCACTAAGTACAACTGTTATTGGTATTATTTTAGGTTTGTTGGGCTTACAACTTGCAAATAAAATTGACTACTTCACACATTTTATTGCTCCTGCCATTCTAATACTATTAGGTGCATTTTTTATTTATCGGCATCACCGGCATAAACATTTTCATTTACATCAAACTCCCAAAGCTTCACTTCCTAAAAACAAAATTATAGTGGCTTTGGTAATAGCTATGTTCCTGTCGCCATGTATGGAAATAGAAGCCTATTTCCTGCTGGCGGGTGTATCACGGATTTTGGGCAGTAGCGGGCATTGCATTCTTATATCTTGTTATATCTGTTACAGGCATGGTAATATGGGTAAGGCTTGCTTATAAAGGCATTCTGAAACTGAATTGGCACTCACTTGAACATAAGTCAGGCATTATTACCGGATGGACATTGGTGATAACGGGAGTTATATCATTTTTTATTTCATAAAATAATTTATATGGCACAGGAATGTTGCGAATCAGGCGAAAAAGACCTGCAAAAAAAAGTGGTTTTAAATCAACCCGAAAATAATGAAACGCATAAACACAGTGCAGATGGTGGTCATAACCATGAGGAACCAGGTATAGATAGTAGTGGCTGGAAAACTCATTGGGATTTGTTATTGGCTTTATTGATTTTATTTGTATTGCTGGGATTGAAATATGGATTTTCTATTGAGTTGCCTGAAATTCCATTGTTAGTTATTAATGGAATTGCCTATTTACTGGCGGGGAGAAAAGTATTAGACCTTGCTTTTCGTAAATCTAAACGGGGAGATATTTTTAATGAATTTGTACTCATGAGTGTAGCAACCATCGGCGCATTCGTCATTGGCGCTTATGAAGAAGGAGTTGCCGTAATGGTGTTTTACCAGATTGGAGAGTGGTTCCAGGATGCCGCAGTCAGCAATGCAAAACGAAATATCAAAGCCTTATTGGATATAAGACCTGAAGAAGTAACTGTTATAAGAAACAATACTCCTCTTGTTGCAGACCCGTCCATAATTGAATTAGGTGAAATCATACAGGTTAAACCGGGAGAGAAAGTTGCCTTAGATGGAGAACTAATTTCAAAAAATGCTTCCTTTAATACGGCAGCCTTAACAGGAGAAAGTAAACCTGATTCAAAACATAAAGGCGAAACCATCTTAGCCGGAATGATTAATCTTAATACAGTAGCTGAAGTAAAGGTAAAAGCGCTGTTTAAAGACAGTAAGCTAAGTAAGATTTTAGAAATGGTACAGGATGCTACTACAAGAAAATCACAAACACAATTATTCATCAGTCGCTTTGCAAAAGTTTATACACCAATAGTTTTCTTTCTGGCAGTAGCAGTTTGTTTTGTTCCTTATTTCTTTGTGAATGATTATAATTTTCAAACTTGGTTTTACAGAGCATTAGTTTTCCTGGTTATTAGTTGTCCTTGTGCATTGGTTGTTTCTGTTCCATTGGGCTATTTTGGAGGAATTGGTTTGGCATCCAGGCACGGCATCTTGTTTAAAGGAGGCAATTTTTTGGATGTAATGACAAAAATTAATGCGGTTGTGATGGACAAGACGGGGACTCTTACAAAAGGAGTTTTTAAAGTACAGAAAGTTGTTGCCGATGGTATTGATGAAAAAGAATTAATAAAACTTACAGCTGCCTTAGAAAAGAACTCCACACATCCCATTGCCAAAGCCATTACAGATTATGCAGGGGATACTATCAATGGAGTAAAAACTGAAGATGTTGAAGAAATTTCAGGGCATGGGCTAAAAGGAAAAGTTGAAGGTAAAGATGTGCTGGCAGGCAATATAAAGCTGATGAAGAAATACGGCATTAGTTATCCGGCAGAAATTGAAACAATTGTTAACACAATAGTTTTCGTTGCCGTCAACAATCAATACTCAGGTTACATCACTATTGCTGACGAAATTAAGGATGATGCTTTCCAGGCTGTTAAAGACATGCATAACCTGAAAATTAAAACAGTAATGCTTTCAGGCGATAAACAATCAGTTGTAGATGAAGTGGCAAAGACAGTTGGGATTGATGAAGCATACGGTGATTTATTACCAGAAGGAAAAGTGGACAAAGTGCAGCAGCTTAAAAATGCAGGTAAACATATTGCTTTTGTTGGCGATGGTGTAAATGATGCACCGGTTGTTGCTTTGGCTGACGCCGGTATTGCAATGGGTGGGTTGGGAAGTGATGCCACAATTGAAACAGCAGATATAGTAATTCAGAATGACCAGCCATCAAAAATAGTTTCAGCAATCAAAATCGGAAAAATTACACGAAGCATAGTTTGGCAAAATATTACATTGGCAATGACAGTAAAAATATTTGTTTTGATTCTGGGTGCTGGCGGTATTGCTACTTTATGGGAAGCGGTAATTGCTGATGTAGGAGTGGCTTTGCTGGCTATTCTGAATGCAGTTAGAATACAAAGATTGAAGTTGTGACTTCTTTAAACTTTTCATAGGCCTTTATTCGTTTCACTTTCTAATCCACGAAACCCACCCCTGCAAGGTAATATGCTGCTCGCCCCGACAAAGTTGATTTCTTTCAGAATTAAAAGCAAGCCGGAAAAAGGCAGTACCTTTTACTTTAGGGTACCCGTTAGGATTGCGGAAATTGATGGAATATTCAAGAAGATAAGTTTAAAGGGAGTAAAAGATCAACTGGAAGTAGATTAAAAATATTGCCGGAATAATTACACTTTTATGCCGCTTCAAGAATCATTCTAATTCAGCAATATATCGAATAGCGCTATTCGTTATATACTTGCCAGCCCTGGCTCCATGGGTTCGTTACAAATTCACTTGGATTTCCCTCATCGACAATTGAGTTACTGCAAAGGCAATGGCTTATTTCATAGGTGGCTTTTTATTTAAACAACAATTTTGTGTTTTTCAAACTTGTATTAGACTATCATTTACACATTGTTGAGTTGATCCAGCCCGTTTATAAAGTAATTATTTCAACACTACCTCGATTGCTTCGGCTATAGGCTTGGAGAAAAAAGCATTTATAGATGTCCGCACCTTATCAAGTTCGGAATAATCAAGTATTGCCCGGTACTGCCTCTCTTCGTCCGATTCGAACCGATTCTCTTGCCAGCTTACGTGCATAATGAACCGATGAACCGACTACTTCCAGGAAAGATGGGAACAGGTATGGATTGCCGTTATATTGCACAGGTAGGTCGAAATAATTGTTCATGTGCTGCAATTTAACTATTAATAAGAAGTGGCACCATACAAACCGAGCCTATTTAAAACAAGCCTCATGCCTACCAGTCATTAATTTTTGCATAAGAGAAACTTTCTTTTATATTTCTTACTACTGTCTTGTTCATCAGCCATAATGTTGGCTAGGCTCAGACCGACAGCCGAAATAGCATAGTTTATAAAGCAGCCGCCGATTATATAGCCTCCTCTTTCAATCCTCTGGAGATAGGCTTTTAATAAAACGAGCACAACCATGAGAGTGGAAAATACTGTTTTTATTAAAAATTATTTATTAGCTAATAAACAATTCTAATTACTTTTTGTGCCATATTATTTTGGTTCTTTTTTAAATTTTAAATTATACAACTGTGCACTTAAAATCATTCTAATCAGTTCTTAATTTTCAATAAATCAATTTCTTTTTTTAATTGATCAATTTGTGTTTGTAACAAATCATTTTGCGCAGAAAGTTCCTGCACTGCTTTTACCAGCGGCACCACAAACTCATCGTATCGCAAGCCATATAAGTCGTTGTTATTTTTAGGCGCATCTACACCACTAAAATCGTAGCCAAGTTTTTTACAAGCTATTTCTACATCCTGCGCCAGGAAGCCTGTGTACACTATTTTTTCTTTGTTGAGGCGGTCCTGCGTTGTTTGCGCTTGTGCCAGCGCAAATAATTTATTGTTCTGTTGATTTGGTTTTCCGGATGGTAAAACAATACTTTCTGCTGCATTCAAATCATAATTATACGTGACCGATTTTAATAAATTTATAAATGCGAGCCCCGGCACATTTTGATTAATATTTTTCTTTGCACGCTCGTCAGATATTACGGTCCACCCTACATAGCCACCTATAGAAGTCGTGAACGGCCTCCCAACTCTTACCTGGTTTGAAGCAGTGATAATGCAACCGGCTCCCAGGGCAATTGAATTGGTTAAGCCTGAACCGTTGCTGTAAGCGCCTGTGCCTAAAAAGGTATTGTTGATGCCGGTTGAATTTCCGGCGCCTGCGTTATCCCCTATACATGTGTTTTGGTAACCGGATGTATTATCAATGCCTGCTGAACTGCCAAAGAAAGAATTTGATGCGCCTGTACTATTATAACCTGCATTGTAACCAAATGCCACATTATTACCTGCTGAAACGCTGGAATACAACGCACCGGAACCCACAGCCACATTCTCATCTGCTGAAACACTCGAATACAACGCATTAGTACCCACAGCCACATTATACAGCGCGGTTGTGTTTGAATATAATGCCTTGTAACCAATGGCAGTATTGCTGAGCCCACCGGTATTTGAGTACATGGCCTCGAAGCCACCGGCAACATTATTTGTACCGGTTGTATTGGAATATAAAGCTCTGTACCCGGCGGCAACATTAAAGTTGCCGACTGTATTTAAATAAAAAGCCTGGTAACCCGTAGCCACATTATCATAACCCTGCGTATTGGTAAAGCCGGCGGAACCGCCTAAAAAAGTATTGGCACTTTGTAAATTATTTAATCCTGCATTGATTCCCACACACACATTATAACTTCCCAACGCATTCGAGCGGCCTGCGCTGGTACCCACATAAGTATTTTGCTGGCCTGTTGTATTTGCATTACCGGCATAACTGCCCACGCCCACATTATAATTGGAAGTTGTATTATGGTATCCCGCATTATTGCCAATAAAAGTATTTTCGGCGCCTGCAGTATTTGAATAAAGGCTGTAATAACCTATTGCAACATTTGAAGAGCCGGTGGTATTTAAAAGCAAAGATGAAGAGCCCAAAGCTACATTGAAAGAGCCCGAGGTATTGCTTAACAGCGAAGCATTACCGGAGCCCATATTGTGTTGCCCGGTACTATTATCGCGCAACGCCTGGTAACCGATAGCTGTATTATTAGAGCCGGTAGTATTTTTATTTAGTGATAGTCCACCGATTGCAGTATTACTACCCCCCGTAGTATTTGAAAAAAGTGCACTGTTGCCAAGAGCGGCATTGCCGCCACCGGAGGTATTACTAAACAATGCGTAAGTTCCTACACCGGTATTGGAAAACCCGGTAGTAACTGTTCCTGCATCACGCCCTACGAAAAGATTTCCAATGCCCTTAATGGACAATACAGGAAATGTAGTAATGCGATATACAGAATCGGTGTTGATGCTTCCTGATCTTACATCCAGTTTGAAGATTGGTGTGGTAGTGCCGATGCCAACGTTTTGAGAATCGGCTCGTGATAAACTAAGGGTGGCAATAAGAATAAAAAATATTTTTTTCATAAAAATTATTTACAGATTAAAAGCGATTGTCTTTCTTTTTTTATTGAGAATATTTTTTATTAAATAATTCGCTTTCTATTTTTGTCAGCCTTTCATCCATCCTGTCATGTTGATTTTTTAATTCTTCATTTTCCTCCTTTAGTTTTTGGTTTTCTTTTTTTAATTCTTCAATTTCAGTTTGCTGCTCCTGTATCGCTTTAATCGCAACAATGCTAAAGTTTGAATAAGCAATGCCGAGATAGCCATCATCTTTCACATCTATAAATTCAGGGAATATTTTTTGTACATCCTGCGCAATGAAGCCCCATGATAATGGGTCGCCGCCCTTGTTAGTTTTATAATGAAATTTTTTGGGTGTTAGCGCCATTACTTTATCAAGCATGTTGCCCAAAGGAGTTATATCTTTTTTCAACCTTGCATCAGAAGGATTTATGTAAGCGCCGGTGGTTGGATTGATGTAAGTGTATAAAGCATTATTGTATTCAAACACATAATTGTTAGACGGATCAATAAGCGTTCGCCAGTGATTGGTGTTTACGGATCTTTGCAATCTTATGCCGCGAACTTTATCCGCTCCATTATCGGTGTATTGAATAATGTGCAGATCAGTAAGCGGCATTGCGTTATTGATGCCTACATAAGTGTGATTTATCTGGGTGCCACCCAGTACAAGGCAATTGCTGCAACCAACCTGCGAAGCGGAACCAATAGCAGTTGCATCAGTTAAGTTGTTTTTAGAAACATCAGCGTAAGCTCCTATAACTGTATTAAATGATCCGGTAGTGTTTCCTGAAAGTGCGATTTGGCCAAGAGCAGTATTTGAACTGCCGGTTGTATTTGAAAACAATACCTGGCTTCCAACAGCTACATTAGCAGAGCCATTATTTAACTGTAGTGCCTGGTATCCGGTGGCTACATTGTAATCGCCTGTCGAGTTAGCATATAGTGCCTGGTATCCATTAGCCGAATTGAATTTTCCAGTTGCATTATTATTTAAAGAGGCGGATCCCACTGCCACATTAAACGAGCCGACAGTATTCAAAAACATAGAAAAAGCGCCAAAAGAAGCATTATCAGTTCCGGTATTAGTAAAATAAAGAGAATTACTGCCATTACTGGTATTATTATGCCCGGTGGTATTGCTAGGCAGAGATGCAAACCCCGTAGCAGTATTATTAGAACCAGTAATATTCTTTGTAAGCGAGCTGTAACCTATTGCAGTATTATAACTTCCGGATGTATTTTGAAATAAAGCCAAAGAACCGGCGCCTGTATTACCATTTCCGGTATTGCTGATACCAGCGTCCTTGCCTGCAAAAAAATTACCGTTGCCGTTAATGGACAATACCTGGAAAGTATTAATGCGATATACCGAATCGGTGTTGATGCTTCCGTTTTTTACATCCAGTTTAAATGCAGGAGCGGTGGTGCCGATGCCAACGTTTTGCGGAAAGACTTTTGATAAAAGAAGATATGGCAAACAATGCCAGGGAATATTTTTTTCATAAATTATTTTTCTTTATAAGAATTTTGATTTGCATTTTCATTTCATTAATTTCTTTTTTTAAATCTTCAATTTCATCTTGCTGCTCCTGTATCGCTTTAATCGCAACAATGCTAAAATTTGAATAAGCAATCCCGAGATAGCCATCATCTTTTACATCTATAAACTCAGGGAATATTTTTTGTACATCCTGCGCAATAAAGCCCCATGATAAAGGGTCGCCGTCCTTGTTAGTTTTATAATGAAATTTTTTGGGTGTTAGGGCCATTACTTTATCGAGCATGTTGTCCAAAGGAGTTATATCTTTTTTTAACCGGGCATCAGAAGGATTTATGTATGCGCCGGTAATGGGATTTATGTAAGTGTACAATCCATCGTTATATTCAAACACATAGTTGTTAGACGGGTCAATCAACGTTCGCCAATGGTTCGTATTTACGGATCTTTGCAATCTTATGCCACGAAGTTTATCTCCGCCTCCATCCGTATGCTGAATAATGTGAAGGTCCGTTGTTGGAAAAGGATTGTTGATGCCAACGTTCACATGATACTGACCGGTGCCGCCCAGTATAAGACAATTGCTGCAGCCGACTAATGCATAAGCACCTATTGAAGCCGCTGCTGTTAAATTACCTGAAGTAACACTTGCGCTATAACCCACAGATGTGTTGTAAGATCCTGCGGTATTAGCTGTAAGGGCTGAAACCCCCAATGCTGTGTTTGCAGTTCCTGAAGTGTTAGCATGTAATGACAATACTCCATTCGCGGTATTTGAACTGCCTGTTGTGTTTAAAGATAATGCCTGCGCTCCTACAGCAACATTGGTGGTGCCAATAGTATTTGCAGATAAAGATAAATTGCCAACGGCTGTGTTATTAGTGCCAGAGGTATTCGACCTCAAACTAAAATTGCCACACCCGGTATTAAAAGAACCGTTGGTATTTAAAAAAAGCGATTGATTACCGATCGCCGTATTCCCAAAGCCGGTAGTGTTTGAATATAAAGTACTATCACCGGCTGAAGTATTGGTACCGCCCGTAGTTGAGGCGCCTGCATTTTTCCCGGCAAAAAAATTAGTTCTCCCTTTTATAGATATTACAGGATAGTTATTGATGCGATAAACAGAATCAGTATTGATACTCCCTGATCTTACATCAAGCTTAAATGCATTGGTGTTGTGGTACCGATACCAACGTTTTGAGAAAAGGCAGCCATTGAACTTTCAATAGCTATGATGATAAAGAATATTTTTTTCATTGTAGTTCGTTTTTAGAAAATAATTGCTTTTCTATTTTCAATAATCTTTCTTCTAACTTTTGATTTCTGTTTTTTAATTCTTCGATTTCCGCTTGTTGTTCCTGTATAGCCTTAATAGCTACTACGCTAAAATTTGTATAGGAAATACCGAGATACCCATCATCTTTTACATCTACAAACTCAGGAAATATTTTTTGTATATCCTGCGCAATGAAGCCCCATAGTAAAGGGTCTCCGTCTTTATTGGTTTTATAATGAAATTTTTTGGGTGTTAAAGCCATTACTTTATTGAGTAAATTTTCCAAAGGAGTTACATCTTTTTTCAACCGGGCATCAGAAGGATTTATATATGCGCCTGTAGTAGGATTAATGTATGTGTAGAGTCCGTCATTATATTCAAACACATAATTGTTGGATGGATCAATAAGGGTACGCCAGTGGTTGGTGTTGACGAATCTTTGCAATCTTATGCCGCGAACTTTATCTCCTCCTGCATCGGTTTGCTGAATAATGTGAAGATCTGTAAGCGGTGCAGGATTATTAATGCCTACGTTGGTGTGATTGGAACCGTTGCCGCCCAAGGCAAGGCAATGGCTGCAACTTACCTTTGAACTTGCACCTATAGCAGTTGCATTATTTAAGTTAGTAATGGTAACATCAGCCCAGAAGCCGATGGCAGTGTTAAAGACGCCGGTATGATTAAGATTAAGAGCCTCGCCACCAACGGCGGTATTATAATTGCCGGTTGTATTTGCGCCAAGAGCGCTTTCGCCACTTGCCGTATTTGCATCGCCTGTGGTATTTGAATATAATGCGTCTTTTCCATTAGCTGCATTTGACGTACCAGTTGTGTTTGCCAATAATGCCCCCGATCCTACAGCAACATTGGCGATGCCGATAGTGTTTGCAGATAAAGATTCTTCTCCAACGGCTGTATTCTGAATGCCAGAAGTATTTGACTTCAAAGAAAGATCGCCACATGCAGTATTGTAAAAACCGGTGATATTTGAAAAAAGGGATTTATTTCCGACCGCTGTATTGCTAGTGCCGATAGTGTTTGAAAATAAAGTACTGTCCCCTGCTGAAGTATTTCCAGCTCCCGTAGATGATGCGCCCGCATTTTTCCCTGCAAAAAAATTAGCTCCGCTTCCTAGAGATATTACAGGAAATGTATTGATGCGATATACAGAATCGGTGTTGATGCTTCCATATCTTACATCGAGCTTAAATGCAGGAGTGGTAGTTCCTATTCCTACGTTTTGGGGGAAGCTTTTTGATATAGTAAAGGCGGCCGTAAGAATTAAAAATATTTTTTTCATAAAAATTATTTATTTAAAAGATGTTCAATTTTACTTTTGCATTTTTCTAAGCCTTCTTCGTTGCCACACATCATGCTCTATAGTTGCCATTCTAAAATTCGTGTAGGTCATGCCGATATTTAAAATCATTTTCTCTTTTAATATTTTATCAAATCCCGTAAAATCAATACGCCGACACTTTACTTACAACCATTTTGTAACTACCGGTGGGCTTTGCATAAGCATGTGCAATCCAAAAAACAAATCGTTGTTGTGGGTCGGGGGTCACTGTAGCAAAATCCAGGTATTGACCCTTTTTGTAATATCCGTCAATCGTAGTATGTGGAGGAGTCCAGCCTTCTGGCTGATAAGAGGAAATTGAACTTGCATCTCCAGGCTTTATTAATTGTATGGGACCTGGAGCGGTCTTGTTATAATAAAACAAAAAATAATTTGCCCCAGGATGAATGGTACTACCAGTTGTATGGCCTAATCTTCCAAAAGCGGTGCATATTGTTCCGCGCTCATCTACCGCTATTGCCGGCATTTCATAGCTCTTCCATAGATTTCCTACAGGCAGCCCCGGGGACATGGTAAGGATCATTTTCTGTGAGCCTCCTTCATCAAATTCAAGATCGCTCCCGTTTATTTTTAGCGGCAAGCGAAATAAATTTAATCCCCATGTTGGCGGACGAACATTTATAACCTGGTCGTCGAAAAGTATCCTGCTGGAAAAATAAATATTTCCATTCCTGAATACCGGCCTGTCCTGCGAAGCAAAGCTTACACCATCTTCCAGAACAATATCAGTGTGCTTAAGTTCAGGCTTATTATCCCACATATCCGCGCTCTTTTTGAAATAATATAATACTGCATTATCCCCTGAGCCTTGCAGGAACATTTCATACTTATCAAAAGGAGTTGAAGTAGTTCCCTTTTTAAATTTTGCAACCGGCAATACGCTGGCAGGCGTGCCTTCCATTCCCTTGTGATAAGTAAACGACCGTATATGACTCAAGCCAAATATCATGTCGTGCATAGAAATTACATAGATAGTAGGCGTTCCATCGTCTCCATTGCTATCATTATGCGCTTGTATAAGCACATCTTTATCGGCACTGATGCGAGGCCAATCGCGATAGTTATTTTTAGTCCAGTACCACATCATAAAACCGTCCCTGGGATCATTACTTACAGAGAGTGCATAAGCAAAAATTCTTACAGCATATTGGTCGCAAAGGCTTTTTCCATTTCCACGCCAAACTAAGTTTCTAATTCCCGCACAAATTATAAAGCGCTTGATATCCGGCTCATAAATCACTCTTACATCATACGCTTCAACTAATAGTTTGTCATTGGGAGAATCGCCATGGCCACATACCGCCCAATCCACTATATTGTCGGGAGCATTTTGAAGAAAAGGAAAATTATTTGCATTGGCACTGTCAATAAGCGGTTGAAAAAAGTCAGTGGCACTCCACTCAGATTTCCATCCACCAGTCTTAAGGGGGAGCACATAACCGTTTTTATCATAAAAAGAAAATGTGTGAGCATCGGAAATAATGAGGTATTGATCGCCGGCAGCAATCATTAAATCAGGCGGACCCTGGGTTGGATAAAAAGTTTTAAGTGGGGGTTGATACTTCAAAATACCAGGCCTGCCATGGGATATATCTAATACATCTTTTTTTTCAAAAGGATCTATGCGCCGCATTCGCTGCGGATCAATTGGTTTTATCTTTCCCAAATCCGTTTCGTAATCGTAATCCTGAACAACATCTTTGAAGCGATGTAGTGAGCCATTGGCAGCATTCATTTTATTTAGCTGCTGCCTGGTAATATTTACACGTGTAAACTCTCCCTGGCTATAGTTAGTTAAAAACAGGAAGCAGTAAGCGATTGCAAAAAATAACTTTTTCATAAAATGAATTTTTTAAGTTGTTTAATATTATGAATAGAAAACCCTGCTTTTTTCCATATATAACTTTTAGGGTTACATGGAAAAATATATAGGGTCCCGAAAGGAATTTTGAGCACGATAAACGAGCACATCATATCATTCATTATTTATTCTTTTACGAAACGGTCACTACTGATTACTCGTCCTTCATATTCAAGATTGAGTAAATAGATGCCGGCTGCTAATCCACTTGCGTTATATCGAATGGGGTTTTCTTTGGCATCATATATTCCATTGGTCAATACCCTTCCTTTCATATCTGTTATTCGTAAAATGACTTTGCCCCCGGTAAGATGATGATGGATAATAAGTGGGCCTTTTACCGGGTTAGGGCTTATTATAACTTCATTTTTTCTTTCTACACTTATCTGCCTTATCGGTGAATAAATAAATTTGCCATCGTTATCTACCTGTTTCAGCCGGTAATAATTAACTCCATCAAAAGGGTTGGTATCTAAAAAAGAATAACTATTCCCCTGCGATAAATTACTTTGCCCGGGTATAAATTGAAGAGAAGAAAATTGCAAACTTTTATCGCTTCGCTCTATATAAAAACCTTTGCTGTTTATTTCATTTGCGGTAAGCCATTTTAATTGTACCTCCTTATGACTGGTAAGTGTAGCCGAAAATTCAGTTAGAGAAACGGGTAAGGTTCCACCGGCTATAGGAATTAATTTATACAGGCCAGAGGTGATACCTGTACCGGACGTAGTATCATCGCCAAAAAAGTAAATGTTGCTGTTATATATTGAAGGCCCTCCCAATGCTTCCGCTCCATAATGAATAAAAGTGCCGGCAGTTGTGCCATCTGACTCTATAATACGTGTGCCTTCTACACCGGCATTTATTTTCATAAACTGTCGGAAGAAATAGGAGATTGCCTGTATTTAAGAAATTTTCCGTCTCAGGTAAAGCGCTCAGGTGCGGAAAAGAATAAATCATAGATGTGCCACTTGTAGTGCCATCACTTACACATAAGCCGTATTGCTGGCTGGATCCGCCATTGCCTTGTGTACCGGAAAAAAAAGCTTTGTTTTTAAAACTGATAAATACGCCCTTTGGCATCAGGTTATTATTGGTGGCTACTTCTACAGTGCCACCTGGCGTACCATCGCTTTTGATAAGTGCAGTATAGCTAAGCGAAGTGTTCTCGTTGTATCCTGAAAACAAAAGCGTTCCATTTGCATCAGCTTTATAAAAAGGGTTACTGTTATTTACATAAGTGCTGGAATCCATCCGCAAGGTTCCGGCACTGGTACCATCCGTTCGGTATAAATTATAAAAATCATAAGCATTATTTCTATACCCGGTAAAATAAAGATAGTTGCCACTTACGGTAAACTCTGGTTTGTTTACATTGAGCGTTGAACCACTCATCACGCCTTCAGGGCCGGGAAAAATATCTTTAAGCAAATGCGTGCCCGCAGAAGTACCGTCGCTTTTCCACACTTCAATTCCACTTACACCGTCGCCGGCAATGAAGTACAAGGCACTATTGAAAACAGCCAGGTAATTCGGCCCCCAGTTGCCGGCACCATTTGCAATATCAATAATCTTTGCAGGAGTGCCACCAGTAGTTTTCCAAAGACCAGCGCCATTGACGTTATCGCCAAAACTGAAATACAAGGCGCTATTAAAAACGCAGAACGATACGGTATTAGGGGAAAATGAACCGCCATAAAAATAAGTATCGTATGTCCCCAGGTAAACTGTGCCGGATGCAGTGCCATCACTTTTCCAGAGATCTATTCCGTGATTAATTTCAGGTACATTGGCAAAAAAATACAGTTCATTATTAAATACAACAGGTTGATAGAAACCTTCCCCAAGTTGCAGTGCCTGATTTATACATATAGCCATGAGCCAGCGGGTCACTTGTTTGGTAAAATGATTTCAAAAGTGTTGTTCCGGCTGTGGTCCCGTCTGAAACCCATAGCTGGAAAATATTAGTGTTAAGTGGGTCCCCGGCAAATAAAAGTTTCCCATTGACCGAATAAAGTGGCGAACCGATTACCAAATTTTTTACCAATGTAACTTGTGGATATGCGCTGTAAGCAAAACATAGACAAAGAAGTGTAAGGATATTTTTATTTTTAATATACCGGAAAGCTAAGTCCGGAATGATATTGATGCGGGGTAAAAGAGAATTTTGTTTCCATAATAAAATTTTTTAGAATTCATTTTAAAAAATTTTAAAAGCATGAATTGATTCCATTTTTTAAAATGATCAATTTCGAACTACACGATTTTTCAAAAACGGATATCTTACAGGAACGTATAGCCGGGTTTATTGAACCAAACAGGCGGCCCGCTCCTTTTATCAAACTTCAACAACAAAATGTAAATCCTGCATCACAAACGCCACCTACATACACTGAGAAATTTATTAGTTACATTGATACGTGTAGGCGTTAGTATGCGTATAGGTACCGTAGTCTATTATCCAGGAAGTTATTTTTCCGTCAGTGTCGAATGTGTAGGTTATATCACCAACACTTGAATCGTTTGCTATGGACTTGAGCAGATTTTTGTTCCTGATAGTATTAATACTACCAAAACCAAGCGTTGAGAAGTAGTCGCCGTCCTGGTTGGGCTTATTAGTATAATAAGTATAGGTAGTAGAGTAATTATATAGAGGACCATAAGAAATGCTACTGGTTAAGTTTCCACCAGACCATTGATAGTCTGTGACCAGTATCGCGGTAGTGCTATCTGTTGTAAATGTTTCTTTGCTTAATTGTGTGCCATTATATTGATATGCAATATTCTGCCAGTTACTGCCATTTTGTAAAGGGGAAGTTCTCGAATTGGTTATAAGGCTGTCCACATTAAAAGTTACCGTTGATTTTGAAAAAAAATTCCCATTCAGGGTTCCGGTTGCAGTGTAGGTATTTCCATTATAAACAAGAGTGTAAACACGACCAAATTGAGTAAAGGTTTTAATAGTTCCATCACTGTTATAGGTTATATCCTCACTACCGCCAACATCTTTTGTTACATGAATAATTTTGCACCCGGGAAGCGTTGGGTTGGCCGGATTATTTTTAGTACATCCTGTAAAGAGTATAAGAGCAAAAGCTATAATATAGTTCGTTTTCATATTTGATGTTTAAAGTTTTGATGTTTAAAAAATTTATGAAATCCAACATCTACATCTTCATGGCTCACAATATGCAGGGGGCACATTTCCGTTGTCTTGCCATTTATTTTTTGCATCCGGCACATACTATAAGTATTGCTGTTATTCTTTTGAAAATCGGGACGTACCTATTAACCTGCCCTTCTGCATAATTTGTAAAATGTAAGTGCCGGGAATTAACTGTTGAACATTGCATTCAATCGTTACACCGTTGTTTGCTTCAAAGGATTTTGCAATCATCCTTCTCCCCGCCATATCGGTAATTTGTAACCGGGCATTTCCTTTTGGCAAATGATGTTGTATAGTCAGCAGGTTGCCGATAACCGGATTGGGGTTGACAGTAAACATTTTTCCTGCGGAAATTATTTCTATTTCCCTGGTTTGACTGTAAACGTAATTTCCATCTATATCTTTTTGTTTCAACCGGTAATAATTAAATCCTTCAAGCGGGTTGTTATCAACATAAGTATAGTTTTGAAAAGTACCTGATGTTCCTGAAGAAGGAACTGATCCGAGATACATAAATGCCGAGCCATCCTGGCTCCTTTCGATGTCAAAACCCTTACTGTTTATTTCGCCGGCTGTTTGCCATTTAAGGCTAACCGTCTTATTTCCGGTGAGGGACACATTAAAGTTACTAAGCGTTACCGGCAACGTACCTCCCTGCGGAATGGGCAGCAATCTGCACAATCCCCAACTGGAAGAATAAATTGCGGTGGTATCTGATCCCAAAAAATAAATGTACCCATTGTACAGCGTAGGATCTCCCCATGCAATTGCTCCATAAAAAATTTTAGTGCCATTGGTTGTACCATCAGTTTGAACTATTCGAGCAGTAGTAGCAGAAGGACCCACTAAATATTGTTCCCTGAAAAAAAGGGAATTGGGCGTACTTAAAAAGCCCAGGGTATTTGCGTCGCTACTATAAGGGAAAGAATACACCATGGATGTCCCAGCAGTGGTACCGTCACTTACACAAAGTCCGTATTCGGTAGTAGCATTGGTTCCCTGCCTTCCGGCAAAGAATGCTTTGTTTTTAAAACTGGTGAACATGCCATAAGTTATGCAGATTGTTGTTGGTGATTAATTCTGTAGTACCTGAAACAGTACCGTTGCTTTTCATCAGGTTCGAAGTTCCGGTGGGATTACCCCCAGGATAGCCGGCAAATAATAAGGTGCCTCCTGCATCTGCCTGGTATGGCTGAAAATTCCAGGTAGCTCCTTGTAAATGTTCGGGTTTAATTGAATGGTAAAAGTTTGTGTGCCATCTGTTCTGTATAGGTTCAGAAAATTAGAATTTAGATCCCTGTAACCCGTAAAATAAAGAAAATTGCCGCTTACAATAAATTGAGGAATGGTTAGATAAAGAAATGATGTCCTGTTTTCCACCCCGGGTGTTCCCGGAAAAATATCTTTAAGCAGATGCGTTCCGGCGGCGGTGCCATCACTTTTCCAGATCTCTACACCGGTTGTGCCATCGTTGGCCGTAAAGTAAAGGGCATTATTGAAGACTGTCATATATCTTGGGCCCCAGGCCAGGGGACCGTTATTAATATCTATGACTACTGTTGGAACTCCACCATTAGTTTTCCAAAGTTTAGCGCCATTGCCGTTGTTTCCGCAACTAAAATATAAGGCGCTATTGAAAACACAGAATGACACCAGGCTGGGAGAAAAGGTGCTATTAAAAGAACTTGTAAAGTCCTGGAGATGCACAGTACCAGAAGCGGTGCCATCGCTTTTCCAAAGATCAATAGAATGATTGTTAGCCGGATCATTGGCAAAAAAGTACAATTCATTATTGAATACAATAGGATTATACAATCCCTCTCCGGCATAGTTATCTGACTGATACATATTGCCGCCATGGTAAGAGCCGATCACCGTATAGAAAGATTTTAAAAGGGTAGTTCCAACGTCAGTGCCATCCGAAACCCATAGCTGGTATTGACTATTGGCGTCAAGCGCTGCAAAAAGCATCTTGCCATTCACCACATAAATAGGCGAGCCTATTCTTACTGTTTTAATAAAGTTAACCTGTGCGTAACTGCTTGCCATGCAGAAAAGCATTAATAAGGTAAATAATTTTTTCATGATGTTTATTTTTTTAAATAGTAAAATAAATGCCTTAACCGTCAGGGTATAAGCTTCACCATTGCCCGATAATTCTATTACCTGCCTGTTAAAAACGACAGACATTTTTAAAAGGGTCGTTAGTCAACGATTATCGTTCTTACGTATTTCTGCCCATTACTTAGCAACTCAATTGAATAAACTCCGCGGGCAATTCCTATGGCAGAAATTGGTTGCACGCTGCTTCCCCCGGCATGATCTATTAGCTGCTTATGTAACATTTGACCCTGACCGTTATATATGTATAAGTGGTAAAGTCCCTTAGATAAATTCTGCAATTGCAAATTGAATTGGCCATTTTTTACAATGGGATTTGGATAAATAGAAATTCCTTCAAAGCCTTTATTGAAATGAAACTTAACAATAGAACTGTATTCCTTTTTACCGTCGAGATTTACTGCGACGATGCGATAAAAATTCGTGCCTTCCACAGCTTGCTTATCTATCAAACTATATGTCTTGAGACTTGTGGTAGTACCGCCGGGCATATTATCGCCTATTGAATTGAAAAGAACACCGTCAACAGATCGCTCAACTGTGTAGTTTTTTATACCCGATTCGGAGGCTACCTGCCATTCTATATTTATCCCGCTTTGGTTTTGATAAGCTCTTAGCCCAAGGAAGGTTACAGGTAATACTCCCGAAATCGTTTTTATCCCTGCCACATCTGTTTGACTGTTGACAATATTGGGCACAGCAGTAAAGCCAAATACTACGGGATTAAGTGCGCCATCTAATTTTATAGTGTTTCCGGCGGTCGCATTGCCGGTACCGCTAATATTTATAGCGATGATAAAGTAAGCACTGGAACCTGCCGTAATCGTTCTTGCCACACCCACACTATAAGTATGAGGCGCAGCAAACGTTGCAGCAGCAGTATTGCTGCCACCAACTGAACCGGCAATGGTCGGAGCTGTTGGATTAAAATAAATATTTAATGTTGTAAGATCATTCGCATCATGAGTTCCCGTTAAGGTGAATTGCAAATTATTTACTGTTACATCCTCGGTAGCGACATCCATTTTAACCACATATAAAACATTGTTGGAAGAGCCCGGGCCTACACTCGAAGTCGTAACAGCACTTGTGGTAAGTGCTACATCGGCAGCTTGTATAGTTTGCAGGCCTGCCACATCTGTTTGATTGTTCACAATATTAGGTACAGCAGTAAAGCCAAATACTACAGGATTAGCGAGTCCATCTATTTTTATGGTGTTATTATCAGTTGCTGCACTGTTTGTATTTATTGCGATAATAAAGTAAGCACTGGAACCTGCCGCAATCATTCTTGATACACCCACACTATAAGTATGCGGTGCAGCAAAAGTTGCAGCAGCAGTATTGCTGCCGCCAACTGAACCGGCAATGGTCGGGGCTGTTGGATTAAAATAAATATTTAATGTAGTAAGATCATTCGCATCGTGAGTTCCCGTGAGCGTGAACTGCAAATTATTTACTGTTACATCTTCAGTAGCCACATCCATCTTAACCACATACAAAACATTGTTGGAAGAGCCCTGGCTTACGTTTGAAGCCATAACGGCACTTGTGGTAAGTGTTACATCGGCAGCTTGTATGGTTTGCACCCCTGCAACATCGCTTTGATTGTTGATAATATTTGGCGCTGCAGTAAAACCAAATACTACAGGATTAGCGAGTCCATCTATTTTTATGGTGTTATTGTCAGTTGCTGCACTGTTTGTATTTATTGCAATAATAAAGTAAGCACTGAAACCTGCCGCAATCATTCTTGATACACCCACACTATAAGTATGAGGTGCTGCAAACGTTGCAGCAGCAGTATTGCTGCCGCCAACTGAACCGGCAATGGTGGGAGCAGTTGGATTAAAATAAATACTTAATGTTGTAAGGTCATTTGCATCATGAGTTCCGGTTAAGGTGAATTGTAAATTATTTACTGTTACATCTTCAGTAGCCACATCCATCTTAACCACATACAAAACATTGTTGGACGATCCCTGGCTCACGTTCGAAGCCATAACAGTACTTGTCGTAAGTGTTACATCGGCAGCTTGTATGGTTTGCAAGCCTGCCACATCTGTTTGATTGTTAATAATATTTGGCGCTGCAGTAAAACCAAATACTACAGGATTAGCGAGCCCATCTATTTTTATGGTATTGTTATCGGTTGCCGCACTATTTATGTTTACAGCAATGATAAAGTAAGCACTGGAACCTGCCGCAATCATTCTTGATACACCTACACTATAAGTATGCGGTGCAGCAAACGTGGCAGCAGCCACATTGCTGCCACCAACTGAACCGGCAATCGTAGGAGCTGTTGGGTTAAAATAAATACTCAATGTTGTAAGATCATTCGCATCATGACTTCCTGTGAAAGTGAACTGCAAATTATTTACTGTTACTGCGCTTACAGTTACATCCATTTTTACAACATACACTACATTATTATTTGAACCCTGGCTAACATTACCGGCCGCAACTGTAAAAGTGGTAAGGGTGACATCACCATAACTCCTGTTACTAATGCTTATAAAAATTAGGCCTAAAAAGAGAATGCCTAATTTTTGAAAACGGAAAAAGATTCTTTTAAAAAAGACTGCCAGGGGGAAAAATGTTTTTGGCTGTAGGTTGTTTTGAAAGGGGTAAATCTTTTTCATGCGATAAAATTTTTATAAAAATTAAGTCATGCAAAAAGTCATTTCGCATTAATATTATTTAACGGCTCACTAATATTATTTAAAGGAAAATTTGTCATAGTAAAAGCCTTTACTCCGTAAAGATGGCAATTGCGACAGGCTCGAACAATACCAAGATGATGTGATGAGTGATAAAAGAAGAAAAAGCGCTTGCAGTAGCGGACTATCACCAAACGCGTTAAATAATGCCAATACAATCAATCAAAAAAATTGCTGCAGAGCCGTAGCGGTAAATATTTCGGGAACGATAGACTTAGACAAGTTTTTCATTGAATGCTTTATTCAATACTTCTGTTTGGGAATGTACCTGCAACTTTTGGTAAATATTTTTAAGATGAGTTCTTACGGTATCAATGCTTATCTGCATTTCACCGGCTATCATTTTGTGACTGTTGCCTTTAGATAATGAGGTTAGGATTTCTTTTTCCCTGATGGTAAGCTGGTAGTCGGTTTTTTCTGCAGGCTGGTGCATTTTATTCACGATCATTCTTGCTATAGCGCTGCTCATCGGGGCACCGCCGTTTAAAACTTCCCGCATTGATAAGATCAATTTATCAACAATGTTTTTCTTTAAAAGGTAGCCGTTTGCCCCTGCCTCCAGTGAATTAAAAACATGTTCGTCATCATCAAAAACTGTCAGCATAATTATTTGAACAGTTTTATTAAAGGATCGAATTTTTTTTACTGCTTCTATTCCCCCAACACCGGGCAAATCTATATCCATTAAAATAACACCAGGATCATGATAAACTACCTGTGCTTCTATTTCGCTGCAATTGGCAAAAGCACCTGCTACTTCGTAGTCCGGCACAAGCGAAAGGAGGCCGGAAAGGCTTTCCCGCAGGTTATCATTATCCTCATAAATACATACTCGTTCCGGCATTATTAAATTTTGAAACTAAGCGCTTTTGCAACTTAATAAAATTATTCCTGGCATCCTATCACCAGATCATGTGACAGGCACATTGATTGAAACCCTTGTTCCTTCACCAATAACCGACTCGACTTTTAAGGATGCATTCATTTCAGCGGCACGGCTTTTCATGTTTCGTAAACCATTTCCGCCAGGCTGAGTGTTTGCATCAAAGCCTTTTCCATTATCAATAATATTGAGGCTGAGGTCGTTGCCCGCCATTGTCACTTCAACTTTTATCACGGTGGCCTCACTATATTTCACACCATTGTTCAAGGCTTCTTTAAAGACCAGGTAAATGTTACTGCGTTGCTTCAGGGATAAAACTATATCACTAATCTCTTCATCAGGCTGGCTGTAAATAAACTGAATACCTTTTTGCTCACAAATTTCGTTTGCCCAATCCCTTATCCTCAAAATAATTTTATCCAATGCATCGTTGGCGGGGTTGATGGCCCATACAATGTCATTCATCTTTTCCATAATGCCTGCTGACCGGTCTTTTATTTTCTGCAGGTTATTACTCACCGCGTCGGTTTGTGTTGGTAGTTGCAGCGTGATATCACTCAGTATATTGATGCTCGTTAGTGTAGACCCGATATCATCATGCAGGTCTCGTGCAATATTGTTTCGCATGTCCTGCATTTCAGCGGTTCTTTTTATGCGCTGCACGTACCGATATCTTTTAAAGAAAAGAAAACCAATAAGCAGTAGCAGCGCAGTGATAATATATGCGGCAAAGCGAAAAATACGTTGCCTTTGTAAGCTCGCCATATTCAACTGCTGATCTTTCTTTAATAACTCAATCTCCTTTTGCTTTTTATCTGTTTCAAACTGTGTTTGCATCTTCACCAATTCCTGCTGCTTGTCTTTGGTAAAAATGCTGTCTTTGATGGCATAAGAACTATCGGTATAAAGTAATGCCATTTTATAATTATTACGCACTTTATAAAAGTCAGCAAACGATACAAAAACCTGCTGCTGCAAAGTTTTATTATTGAGCTCCCTGGCATAAGAGATCGCTTCGTTCAAGGCCATTAAATTGCTAACGCTATCTTTTAATGCAGCATATACATCTGCAATGCCAATTGCTGCATAAAAAAGATCAGTTTTACTGTTAATCTTTGTATAGTTTTCTTTTGCCAGCCTGAATTGTTTTATTGATTCAGCATATTTCTTAAATTGCAGGTAAGAAATTGCTTTGTTTTCGTACGTCAAACCAATGCGACGAAAATCATTTGACCGGGCAAGATATTTAAGGCATTCATTGTAATATTGCAACGCTTTTGTTTGGTCGCCCTCTGACTGGTATGTGTTTCCAATGCTCATAAGGTTTTCACCGATATGTATGTCTGAATGTGCCAGCCGGGAAATTTGTAACGCCTGCTGAAAATAGTCTTTTGCTTCCCCGGGCTGTTTCATAAGGTTATACAATCTCCCAATTTCATGAAAAGTAGCGGCCTTATTGATCAATGCATTGGCGTTATTATCCTTACCGTAATTTTCCTCATATTTTAATACCTGCATAAAACATTCCAGGCTTTTGGCATATTCAGCCTGGTCCATGTATACTGTTGCCAGATTGGCAAGCGGCATTTTTGCTTTTATCGGTAGCCTGGTTGCCTTAAATATTTCAATTGATTTCGTGAAGAAAGTTTCTGCCTGCGCAAAATCCGAGGAACGGTAGTAAGCCCACCCGAGATTGTTGTAACTATCACCAATACCAATATTATAATCAATACTGTTGGCTAAGGTAAGCGCCTCGCGAGCATAGTAAATTGCCGAGTCTGGATTCACTTCTGCATATGCGAAAGACAATATTGCCAGTGCATCTACACGGCCCGAATCGCTTGTTGATTTCGATACATCTTTGATAGCTTCCGCCAGTTTAGATGATTGAGCGTACAGTGAAGTAACAGCAAACACGAGGTAGCTGCAGATTATTATTTTTTTCACCGTGCTTTTATATTGCATAGTCCTTGTTAATAATAGAAGATAGCAATAATATTTTTGCGGATTTGATAAAATCATCAATATGGACATTTTTTATTCTGTCCGGAATTGTGATTGCATAAAGTAAAATTTCGCCAACAAATCTAAAAGAATATAAAAGAATGACTTTTGTTTTCTTTTATGCAAGTTCCCAAATATTAACAGGTAATCAGCGGTTTAGGAGCTATTCTCTTATTTCCTTTTTAAAAACAAATAAAAGAGTCGGCTTTCTTACAAGCAGAGGGTCCGCGGTTCGAACCCGTGTGCTCCCACTTAATAACCTCGCCAGGCGGCGGGGTTATTTATCGTTTATTTATCTCTTTTCTTCGGTAGAATTAATCCTTCACAATACATTTATTAATGCATTTTCCTTTCGGCCCTTTCGAAGTTTGCCTGGCCTGCTCTCTTAATACATTACTTTAAACCTTTCGTAAAATGACCTTTCCAAAAACTCTCTTTGATCAGGATGTGCGATCCTGATCAGTTCCCTGGCTCTTTGTTTTAAATTCTTACCAAATAAATCTGTCATGCCATGTTCGGTAACCACCCAATGAACATGCCCTCTTGTTGTTACTACTCCCGCGCCTTCTTTTAAAAAAGGAACAATCCTCGAAACGCCCTTCGATGTAACAGAGGGCATAGCTATGATTGGTTTTCCTCCTTCGGATAATGATGCGCCTCTTATGAAATCCATTTGCCCGCCAATGCCTGAATATTGATACGTGCCAAATGAATCGGCGCAAACCTGTCCCGTTAAATCGATTTCTATAGCGCTGTTTATAGCTGTTGCTTTGGGGTTTTTTCTTATAATACTTGTATCGTTTACATAACTTATATCCATAACTCTCACAGAAGGATTATCATTTACAAAATCATACAACCTCCTGGTGCCCGCCATAAAACCTGTCACGGATTTCCCTATATTTATTTTTTTACGGCTGTTATCAATAATACCATTTTCTATTAAAGGTATTACGCCATCAGACAGCATTTCGGTATGTATGCCGAGGCCTTTGTGGCTGGAAAGATTTCGCAAGACCTGGTCAGGAATTGCGCCTATGCCTAGCTGCAAGGTGGCACCGTCCTCAATAAGCGACGCTACATTTCTTCCAATCTGGGTAATTATGTCACTTGATTTTGAGGAGTAATCAATTTCAGGAAGATCGCTATCGTGCCATACCAACGCATCTATTTTATCTGTATGAATAAATCCCTGGCCATGCGTACGCGGCATCTTTGAATTTACCTGTGCAATAATATGCTTTGCAGTATCAACCGCTGCACGTGCAACGTCAACAGAAGTGCCTAAAGAGCAGTATCCGTGGGCATCCGGGGGGGATACTTGTACAATGGCAACATCCAGCGGCAATATATTACGTTTAAAAAGTTGCGGTATCTGGCTCAGAAAAATAGGCACGTAATCTCCATATTCGCTATTCACAATAGCGCGATTATTTTCGGAAACGAATAACGAGTTTATGAAAAAACTCTTTTTATAAACAGGATCATCAAAGTGGATATTTCCTAAGGTAGTAATGCTGACGAGTTCAACATTTCTTAACTCTTCATGTCGTTTTTGTAAAGCTGCTAAAATATGCAGGGGAGTTGCGGCACTTCCATGTATAAAAACGCGGTTGCCGGATTGTACAATTTTTACTGCCTCTCCTGGCAGAAAGGTTCTTCCTGTCTTCCATTAAGTATAAGATATTATAAATTTTAAACGCAATCTAAAAAGATTGCTCGTCATAAGTATCGCGCAATTTTGAGACACGTTATACACGGGTGTTATTGTCTTTCAAATCTACCGGTTTTTTCATTTACACGTATGCGATACATAATAGGCTTTACCCGGTTTGCATCATCAACCGCACCCATAGAAACTTCATGCTCGTGTGCATGAATAGTTGCGCTGGTAAGAAGTGGCCACATGTGATTGAACATATACTTCCTGGCAACCTCAGCATCGTCTCCTTCCAGTTCTTCAAACGTACCTAAGATAACAGCGCTTTGCCAGTTAGCCATGTTTGTCATTGAATCAACTTCAAAGCATACGTGGGGATTCTTGCGCATCATATCCAGTTTAAGTCCTTCCTTCGTTTGCCCGATTATGTATTTACCATCGTACACATAGGTCACAGGAACGATGTAGGGGTTGTTACCATCCGCACACCCGATCCTTCCTACAAACTGGCTAAGCAATAAGTGATCAATTTGTAATTCATTTAATTCCCCAAGCATGTAAAAGGTCTTTTAAGTTTATACATTAATTCTTTCAAAAATAGAAGAGAGTATTATTACAAAGACTGACATAAGATACCAGGAAACATGACAGTTGTCATCGTAAAGAAAAGAGTACTGAGGTTTTTTACCTAATATTTGAGCCCATTCTTAGCTATGACTGAGGTTGATTTTTTGACAGGCATTTTATTCTTCACTTTATAATTTTTCCTGAACATGATGGCGAGTAATAAAATGGATAAAGGCGCTGTAAAGGCCCAGGGCAAACCAAGCATAAGAAGTTTTTGTGAATAGCCAGGATAGAAATATACGAATGTGATTAACGGTGTAACCAATGCATTGGCCAAAAAAGAAATCCTGACCCATTTTTGAAATCCGTGTTTCTCAAATACAGGTATGGCTGCAAACATTGCCAGTCCCATGAATATGTATCCTAAGGCATCAAAATCCCAAAACATAGAATGAGGTGTTTGGTCAAGAACACTTATTGCGGATAAGTTGCCTCTTAGCTTTTCCGGAATTACAGTGGCCAGTTGAACCACATAGTTTGCCGTAACAAAGACTGCATAGATCATTGAAAATACAAGGGCTGCGTGGCTCCAAAACTTTTTATCAACAGGCGTAACATAATGAAGCGCCAGCATTTCAAGAAGGAAAGGAATCACAATACAAAGAGAAGTTCCGTAAATTAATACTTCATCAAGCGGGTATTTAAGAACACCAGCTACCTGCAATAACTGCACGATCACAAAAGCGATGACAGCAATAAAGGCGATTAACCCCGAGACAAATCCTATTTTATGTATTCTGTTATCCATACGTTTCATATTCGTGAAGAAATCACTATACAAAATTTAGAAAAATGACTTAAGCGGTTAATGATTTTAGTCATTTCATTTATTGATTTAGGATAGCAATACCTTACCGCTTCAGGCTCCCCGTCAATTTTCTTAAATTTGCCTTACACCCACTTTCTTTACTATTGGAAGGCTTAAAAGAAATTGAAAGTGAAATTAAAATGGCTTAACCTCGGGTTACGTGTTATTATGGAATTGGGTATTGTGCTTGCATTTGGCTATTTCGGCTATCATACAGGTTCTGGAATGGGGCAAAAAATTTTGTTTTGTATCGTTTTTCCGCTTGTAGGTTTTGGATTTTGGGGGCTTGTTGATTTTCATCAATTGGGCAACTTTGCGGAACCTATGCGTTTAATCCAGGAGCTCTTTATTAGTGGTTTGGCAGCTTTTGCATTATATGCCACAGGTATGCATGTGACAGGCTGGGCGTTGGGCATTTTATCAATCGTATATCATGTACTGGTATATATAAATGGTGAGAAGTTGCTTAAATGACGGGCAGAAATTTTCGTTGCCTCAGAGAGGCAAAAATTGGTAGAAGAAATTACCAACATTAATAATATAAGCTTCACAGGAGCGATTTATATAGATGCCGCTCCTACGGAGCTTTTGATCTGTTTGAAATTTTGATGCTATCAATATTTCGGCTCTACGAGCCTTGAAAGGAATTGAGCAACTCGCTTTCTGAAGTAAAAATTATATTAATAGTTTAGTAAGATTTTATTACAAGCCAATCAATGCTGAGCCATCTCTGTGAGAAAATCAAATTCAACAACCATCATCACAGAAACCCAAACGACACCACCAATCCCGCAAGAATTAAAATACTAAATCCCACAATCAACCGTAGCCGCAACGATTTATCACATAGAATAATTCCGTAAATCATTTTCAATAAATTATTACTTGTTGCTGCGTTCACCACAGCCATTACAAGAACAGCATCTGCAATATTTCCTTTGCTTTGAAACAGGTTGAGAATAAAAGGATCTATATCAGTAACGCCCACTATGAATGACAACACGTTTATTCCACTGCTTCCGTATTGCCTCATTACAAATTCTGTGACTACTGCAAAAAATATGAAGAGAGCCGCGAAGATCAAAGCCGTCGTGAATTCAAGAGGATTTTTATTTGGCTGCAGGGACTTAACATCAGGCTGCTCCTTTTTACCACGATGAAACCTGTAAAAATATAATGCAATAAGAGAAGAAGCGGTAATGAAAATAGCAAACCAGGGTGCGAGTTCCATGGCGATATTTTCATTAAAGAAAAGAGCCAATAAAAACAATCGTACATACATCATAGTTGTAGCAAGAATAATAGCGGCTGCCACTTTATTATTTTCATTGAGTTCTTTGCTTTTCCTGGCGAGTATAATAGTGGTTGCCGTGCTGCTGTACATACCACCCAATATGCCGGTGAGAATAATTCCAGAATGAGGAAATACAAATTTCTTAACCAGGTAACTGAGGTAAGAAATACCTGATACCGCGACTATTGCCAGCCAGAATTTATAAGGAGAGAAATGTAAAGTTTCGGATATTGGTTTGTCAGGAAGCAATGGAAGAATAACGCCTGCAATCACCAGGAACTTTGCAAGAGTGATGAACTCATTGTTATCAAATTTTTCAGAGAATTGGAAGAGCGTCTCTTTTAATTCAGTTAAGATAAGCACACAAACAACAACTAAAAGAACCAGCCAGTTCGGTTGCGTGTATACGAGTGGTGCAAGACAATAAGTGATCAGTGCAATGACAAAGGAAGTAATACCAAATTTTTTCTGAATCGCTATTTTCTGATAATAATTAATTGCCAGTAACACCATAATTGCAAATCCACCGCCAAGAAAAGGAAACAATGTTTGCGGGCTGATGACATAAAGAATAAAACCTAAAATACCAATCAGCGTAAATGTTCTGTCGGTTCCAAACCGGCTTCCAAATTCCTCTTTGATATAACGGCCTCTTTGCTCCAGTCCAATGAGCAATGAAAACAAAACAATAAGGATAAACTTAAAAATTCCCGGCGGAATAAGATGTAATATTTCTTCACCCATGTTTATGGAGATTATGCAATCGAAATATTAAAATACAACTTATGCTCCAGCAATCCATTTTTTTGCTTTGTCGAACTCTGTATTTTTAAAAATACTCACTTCACAGGGCAGTAGGTAACCAAAGAATTTTGCAAAAGTATTTATCAAATGGTGATCAGATACGAGGGCAACTTTTTCAAATGAAGATAAATGTTTCATACCGATCTTAGCATCATCCAGCATAGCGCTAAGATCAAATCCATCGAATGTATTTCCAAGATGATAGAGCATCCTGATTTTTGGATGCGTCTTAAATTTTTCTTCTAAGGCAGGTATTAAAGTATTTTCATAATCCTCGCCGGTTACTTTTCCGTTTGCCGATACACCTAATACGTTTTCCGGCAGGTCATTCATAATTTTCAGCATGTTTATACTATTTGGTGTTTCAAGTTTAAATTAGCTATCCCATGAAGGATGACGGAATGTGATTCATCTCTCCGCAAACTTCTGAATAATTTTCCCGAAGGGGAAAGTATTACCTGGCTCGAAGTATCAAAAGAATCAATGCGTATCATTTATATAAAATCAAAACCATTGGTCATTAAGCATTTTTTCCCATTCCATATGAAAAAAAATTCGCTCAAAATTACTATGACGAATTACTATAGATCATGATGGATAATTCCCTCGCCGGTGATTCAAATCAGTTAACAAGAAATCATCTCTTTTAAGTCACAAAGAATTTTTTGTAACAAATCATATTGCGGCCGCTAACCAAACCATACCGGACAATAGGTTTGGGCTTTCGGAATTCTTTCTGCAAACATTACAGGTAAAAGCTCATTTTCTAATGAGCACAATCAAAATATATGCTGATATGCATCAGTACTTTCGGCACAGGCGTTGACTAAATTTGGTTACTAAACTGAATCCAATGAACCAGCTATTATTGCCCGCTTTTCATGAGGAAGTTGAAACAGTTTCGGGCTTCCCCTATATTTCAATCGTTATACCATTTGAGCCAAAAATGCAAGATAAGAGGGAATTGTCTTTGGCGCTGAACAATGCACTCCTGAGAGCAGAAGAGGAGCTGGAGGCAAACTTTCCAAATGATGTCACCGAGACTCTTTCGGAAAAGTTGCGCATGATTATTCAAGGCGTTGATTATAATACCCATAAAAAGAGCCTTGCCATTTTTGTGTCGCTGGTATTCGAAAAAGTTTTCTACATAGATATGGAAGTGCAAACAACAATCACAATTGATAATTCCTTTGGGCTACGTCAGCTTATAAATAGTAAAAAAGAAATTCGCCAATACCTGTTGCTTGTTCTGGGTGAAAGCGAAAGCAAAATGTATTTCAGAGATGGACAAAGCCTTTTACAGGTATTTTCCAACCGATCAGAAAGCGTTATGAAAGAAAATCATGAGAAGGAGAAAAACATGGGTTTAAGTTTTACCGACATTTACCTGCGGCATATTGACAGCGTACTTGGTATCCTGCTTCCGTCTTTTAAAGTACCTTTTTTTGTATTAGGCAATAAAACGATAAACAACCAGTTTAAAAAAGTCACTAAACATTCGTCGTACATAATCGAATACATCGATCATTATTATGATGATATTACGCTTTATCAATTAAAGAAAGCCGTTGATCCATTTACAAGAGATTGGGCAAAGGTGAAGCAAAAGACTATTCGCAACCAGCTCAAAAATGCTTCTTCGCAGAAAAAGGTGGTAACGGGGATAGATAATGTTTTTAGCGAAGCAATGAGACGCCAGGGGCATCTCCTCCTGGTAGAAAAAGATTACAGATATCCATTGACATATGTCATCGGCAACGAAATAGTTGACCAGGCTGTTCAGCATTATGACCAGTCGTCCTATGTAAAAGATACGGTGGATGATATAATAGAAAAAGTTCTGGAAGAAAACGGGGATGTCGAGTTTGTAGATAAAGAGGTCTTGCAGGGTTATGATCACATCGCACTTATTGAATAATCAGATTACTTAAAAATTTTAAAAATGAAAACAATAATTCTTCCTACCGATTTTTCGCCGGCTGCTTTAAACGCGGCTAATTATGCTGCAGATATGGCTAAAGCAGTTGATGCAGACCTTTTATTGCTCCATGTTTTTTACGTCTTTGTAAGTTATACAGAAGTTCCGGTGATAGTGGATGCCGGCGCAATGAAAGAAAATCTGGAACTAAAAATAGCTGAACTAAAAGAGCAACTTGAGCATAAATATGGAGATGCTTTGAACATTCGTACCGAGGTAAAAACGGGAACTTTAATTACGGAACTGGAATCGGTTTGTGAAGATGTACAACCTTATGCTGTGGTTATGGGAAGCCAGGGATCTTCTGCTTCTGATTACCGGTTTTTTGGAAGCCACTCGGTAAATGCCATGCAGCAAATCAGGTGGCCGATAATCACCGTGCCCCGAGGGGCAAAATTCAATGCTGTGAAAAAAATTGGCCTCGCAGTCGATTTGGAAAGCAAAGTTGATGCAGCGCATCTTAAGGAAGTTAAAAGAATGGTGCGTGACTTTAACGCAGAGCTCCATGTTCTTAATATCAGTAAAAAGGACCAGTACACTCCACACCTGGCTTTTGAATCAGGCTCACTCATGGAAATATTGGCACCATTAAGTCATGAGTACCATTTTATCACCAGTGAAAATATAGATGAGGGTATAATAGACTTCGTTGAAAAAAATAATATCGATGTTCTCATCGTAATGCCAAGGCAGCATACATTGCTGGACAGACTAATACATAAAAGCCATACAAAACAATTGGTTTTGCATAGTCATGTTCCTGTGCTGGCGCTTCATGAATAACAGAAATCGATAATTATAAATTCATACATAAAATAATTCGAGGCCGAAATATCATGCAGGATGATGTCATAATTTTTAAAAAAGATGCATTGAAACATATCGTGTATTAACTCTTTGAGTTAAAAACTTTCTTTTGCAGATCGTCTGAATAATTTGAAAAAATTCTTAAACATTCACCCACCACAGATTCTTTCTATAGCATTGTGAGATTCAGATCGCAGGTTTCCTATAACTTTAATCACCACCGCTTTTTAGAACTAAAAATTATTACACCATGTCTCGTATCGTAACAATAACGTTAAGCCCCTGTATTGACAAAAGCACTTCAGTACCCAAATTACTTCCTGAAAAAAAATTACTATGTGCGTCACCTAAACTTGAACCCGGTGGTGGTGGTATCAATGTTGCCAGGGCTTTAAAAAAACTTGGTGAAGACGCCATCGCGATATTTCCCTCAGGAGGATACACCGGCAAGTTCTTTAACCATTTGATAGAAGTGGAAAATATACATTCCAGGATCATAGAAATAGAAAATGAAACGCGTGAAAATATTATTGTGCTCGATCAATCTGCCAATTGTCAATATCGCTTTGGCATGCCAGGTACTGAGTTAAATGAATCAGAATGGAGAAATTGCCTGAAGGCTGTAGAAGAAATAAATAACGTTGAATACATTGTAGCGAGTGGCAGCTTACCACCGGGAGTACCTGTAGACATTTATGCAACATTAGCAGAAATTGCCACGCAGAAGAAAGCAAAATTTGTTGTTGACACTTCCGGTGAAGCATTGAAAGATGCCGCAGAAAGGGGTGTTTATTTGCTAAAACCCAATCTCGGGGAATTAGCTTATTTAGCCGGCGTAGAAGAACTACAACCCGGCGATGTGGTGGATGCTTCCAAAGGAATTATTGCAAAAGGAATGTGTGAAGTTTTGGTTGTATCCATGGGTGTGATCGGCGCTACACTTATCACAAAAGACTCAGTTGACATAATAACTTCGCCAAAAGTTGAACTAAAAAGCACAGTTGGTGCTGGTGATAGCATGGTTGCCGGCATTATTTTTTACCTATTAAAAGGCAAAAGCATTCAAGAGGCTGCACGTTTCGGTGTGGCCTGCGGCACCGCTGCAACTATGAATCCCGGGACAGAACTCTGCAAAAAGGAAGATGCAGAAAGACTTTATGGCCTTATACAAAAAAATGACAGGGTTTAGTTTTAAAATTCTTCAATGCATCATCATCACATTAAAAATATTACCAACAGGCATTACCTGAATTTAAAAAAACATTTTAAAAAAGTTAAGAAGCGATTTGATGACGAAGCCATACACCAGTTGCGGGTAGAATATAAAAAGCTACGAGCATTTTTAAGGCTAATCTCCGGGGTAAACGGAAGAAAAGAAACGGCAAAAATTTCCGGCAAATTAAAACAGTGCTATGCTGTCGCAGGCTCCATTCGGGATTTACAATTACAGCAACAGAGAATTCTTGACATCAGCAAACAGGAACCTAAAAAACCCTGGGGATATATCGATTTACTGCAGCAGCATATCAACAGATTAAAACCAGACCTGGAGAAACTCCTTGTGAAGAAAGTAATCGAAAAAAAGAAAAAGAAAATTGACACGATTATTCCCCCGGCGCTTCAACTGAGTGATTTTAAAAATTATACCGAGAAAATACGGGCTTCAATTTTTCACATCGTTGAGCAGGAAAATATAAATGATGAAGACATTCACAAAGTCCGTAAACTACTTAAAGATTTGTTCTACAATCTTAAAGAATTGGCAAGAATTGAAGAAGGAGTTATCGCATTAAATGGAATAGCCGGAAAGAATGAAATGTATTTTGATCAGCTACTTGAAGAAATTGGAAACTACCAGGATACATTTAATGCGATTGAATTGCTAAAACCCAAATGGATCTACAAGTTGAATACACAAAACCAGGAATCACTTCTTCGAATAAAAGAGCTGTTTATGGAAGATAAGTCGAAACTCAAACGCACATTGGAACAAAGGCTCAAGAGTGATTTATCTAAAACTATGCACTATAACTTCCATTACTGATTCCCGCGAATAGGTGGTGATGAAGATTACACCGTTATTTGATTCATATCATTTTATCACTAATACTTTTTATCAATCTTGCATTCACGGAAAATTCATTAGAGATAATGCATATTATCATGAAAAGATTTTTACTTATTCTTATTGTTTTTCACGGGCTTATTCACATTGCCGGCTTCAGTAAGGCATTTAATCTTGAGCATGTAAATATCATCATACAAAATGTTTCCAAAATTTTTGGATTTTTTTGGCTCGCGGCGGCAATATTGTTCTTTATCACGGCACTCCTGTTATTTCTTAATAAAAAAATATGGCTGGTATTTTCATTACTGGCTGTAGCGTTATCGCAATACCTCGTGTTTGCATATTGGCAGGATGCCTGGTTCGGCACTGTTGCAAACGCAATCATCTTGCTCGGCACTATCGGCAGTTTTATATCATGGAACTTCAGCAACAAATACAAACGCGAAGTAACAAGATACCTAAAGCAAAATAATAGCATCGCTGAAGTATTATTAAATGAAGCAGATATTCAAAATTTACCGGAACCTGTCAAAAAATACCTCCATTATTGCGGCGTGCTCAATAAACCAAAAGTCAAAAATTTTAAAGTAGAATTTTCAGGGCAAATCAGAAAGGATTCTCAATCTGAATGGATGCCGTTTACATCAGAGCAATACAATTTCGTACAAGCTTCAACACGATTGTTTTTTATGAATGCAACTATGAAACACATGCCGGTAGCCGGTTTTCATTGTTTTGAAAATGGTAAAGCTTTTATGGATATAAGACTGTTATCATTCTTCAAAGTGCAATACCAGTCCGGAAAAGAAATGAATATTTCCGAAACCGTCACTTTTTTTAATGATATGTGTTGCATGGCGCCGGCAGCTTTAATTGATACAAGAATACAATGGCTTGAAACTAACGGAAACAAAGTGAAAGCATGTTTTACAGACAATAATATCTCTATTACGGCGTGGCTATACTTTAAGGAAAATGGCGAATTAATAAATTTCATTTCAGACGATCGCTTTGCAACTGTAAACAAAGAAATGAAGCGATTCCCCTGGTCCACACCTCTAACGGATTATAAAGAATTCAATGGTCATATGCTGGCAAGCTACGCAGATGCAAAATATCATTATCCTGATGGAGAATTTACTTACGGGAACTTTAAGGCTGAAAATATTCGATATAACTGCAAAGAATAAAATTATAGAAGATGAAAATAAATAAAGAATGGCATCTGAGAAATCCAATGCCAAAGAATCCATCGGTAGAGCAACGAATTGCCTGGCACATAGAACACCTGAAGCACTGTCAATGTCGCAAGGATGTTCCTGCTAAGCTAAAAGTAGAAATGATAAAACGAAATATACCCGTTCCACGAGCTTTAAAAGAAAGTTCAAACTCTTAGCATGCAAATTTGTTTTGGAAAAGATGCCAATAAATAATCAGCTTCTGTGGATCATAGTACTACTCATTATTTTATTGCTGTCGTGGCTTTTGATATCTCTGCTGGAACTTAAAATTGATACCAGGATCCCGGTAGTTATAAAAGAAAAACCCGGAAAAGGGCAGGAAGCTTTTAAAAGTTCTTACAGCCTTAAGAACTTTCCGGGTAACTCAATGGGAAATTGCCGTCAGTTCAGCCAATAATACAACTAACGCATATTTGTATTGGCTTAATTTTTTCTCCGTATATACGGCAACATTTTCATATCAACTTTACGGATAAAAATTAACTGGCATTAAGAATAGAGAATGCACACTGGCGCTTTGCATATGCATTCATAAATTGAATAATCTATTTAATTTTTAAGATCAATAATTATGGCAATGAATCTTGAAGAACAGTAAAACAACTTACCGATTTCATGAAAACAGAAGCAAAGACAGAAACGGTAAATGTCTAAATAAAATATGGGTAAAGTTTGGTGCCCCGGTGGCACCATTTTCGGCCTGGCAATTGCGCCTCTTGGGGTGGGCTCGACATTTCCAGCAACAGTAAGTATGGCAATTTTTTTTATATTACATAGAAATACGAGCACGATTTTATCTGGAAGTTGAAACAATATAAGCGGTAAAATTTACGCGTTAATAAAAAAGTCGATATAAGCACAAAGAGCTTTTTCCAGATTCGTGATACTAATGAATCAAATCTCTGAACAATCTTGCAAGCAAATGGTTGAAATCAACCCGGACATATTTTATGTGCAAACGCCAAACTATAAACCGGGTTTTGATAAGAACTTAAGATGAAACAAAATTCTTATTTACGTTACATTTGTGCGATGCAATTTTCCCCGCAAAACGTCGCTCTTTTTAACCACGCATCCATGGGAATTGTGGTTGTGAATTCTAAAGGGATTATTACATCTATTAATCCTTTTGCGCTTAAACTTTTTGGTTATACTTCTGAAGAACTTGCAGGAAAGCCCATTGAAGCCCTCATTCCAATGCGTTTTCATCAGCACCATGTAGCAGACAGAGAGGCGTATACCCATAATCCGAGGAGCAGGCCAATGGGCTTAGGGATGGACCTTTTTGCTGTAAGAAAGGATGGATCAGAATTTCCGGTTGAAGTAAGCCTTGGTACTTACCCAAATAACGGGGATACTGCTGTTATCGCTTTTATTACTGACATCACTGTACGAAAAAAAGCGGAGAGAGAAATCAGAAAGCTAAATGATGAGCTTGAGGCAACAGTAGAGAAAAGAACCATTCAGCTCACAGATGCACTTCATGAACTGGAACGCTCCAAAGAGGAACTTTCAAAATCTTTGGAAATAGAGAAGGATCTAAACGAGTTGAAATCTAATTTTGTTTCCATGGCCTCCCATGAATTTCGTACGCCATTGAGCACCGTGCTTTCATCGGCCTATTTAATTGAGAAATATTCATCTGAAGACGACCAGCCTAAAAGAGAAAAACATTTGCAAAGGATCATTTCATCCGTAAATATGCTCACTGACATTTTAAATGATTTCCTGAGTGTTGGCAAAATAGAAGAAGGCAAGATACAGGTGCGCCTCACTGAATTTAATATTGAGACTGCAATAAAAGCCATTATTGAAGAGATTAAGAACAATTTGCGAAAAAAACAGGAAGTCATTTATAGCCACGAGGGAAATACCAACGTCATTCTTGACCCATCACTATTGAAGCATATTATAATGAACCTGGTGTCCAATGCAAGTAAATTCTCTCCTGAAGGCAAGAAGATTGAAATAAAAACAGTACGAACTAAAGAGCACCTAACGCTCTACGTTAAAGATTACGGAATAGGAATTTCAAAGGAAGATCAGAAACATTTGATGGAACGTTTTTTTAGGGCTTCAAATGCAGGCAATATCCAGGGCACAGGCCTTGGTTTACATATCGTGGCTAAGTATGCAGAGCTCATGAATGGCTCGGTAAGCTACAAGAGTGAGCTGGAAAATGGAACCGAATTCATGATAACATTTACTCATTAAATAAAAAAAATGAAAAAAATTTTGCTTATAGAGGATAATGATGACATCCGTGATAATACTGCGGAGATACTTGAGCTTTCCAACTACAAAGTGATAGTGGCTGAAAATGGCAAAACAGGGATTGAAAAGGCGTTAGAGCACAGGCCCGATCTTATCATTTGCGATATTATGATGCCGGTGCTCGATGGCTACGGCGTGTTGCACGCTGTGCATAGAAATGAAAGTATAAAAAATACACCATTTATTTTTTTAACAGCAAAATCAGAACGAAATGATTTTCGCAAAGGCATGGAACTAGGCGCCGATGACTACATTACGAAGCCCTTTGATGGCACTGAATTGCTAAATGCGGTGGACAGTCGCCTGAAAAAACTTGATCTGTTGAAAGAGGAATTGTCTCCCGGCATGGAAGGTTTGAATCGCCTGATGGAAGTATCTTCCGGCAACAACACCCTGGAATCACTTACTGAAAACAGGAACATAAATATTTACAAAAAAAAACAGGCTATTTATTCAGAAGGGAATCATCCAAACAGGCTTTATTACGTAGTAAAAGGAAAAGTAAAAACTTTTAAAACCCATGAAGATGGTAAGGAATTGGTAACAGATTTATATAGTGCGGGTGACTTCCTGGGATATATCGCTCTGCTGGAAGGCTCTGTTTATAAAGAAAATGCAGAGGCATTGGAAGTAACTGAACTGGCCATAATACCCAAAGAAGATTTTGAAGAACTTCTTAATAAAAATCCTGAAGTCGCAAAGAAATTCATTCAACTATTAGCGAGTAATGTTACCTTAAAAGAAAAACATTTGCTGGGGCTCGCTTACAATTCATTACGGAAAAAGGTTGCAGAAGCATTAATCATGCTTCAAAAAAAATACGATAAACAAAATGCTGAAAACTTTACGATAGATATCAGTCGTGAAAACCTCGCCAGTATTGCAGGAACCGCTACCGAATCTTTAATAAGAACTTTAAGTGATTTTCGCTCGGAAAAGTTGATTGAAATTATGCATGGAAACATCACCATAGTAGATCAGAAAAAACTTGAACGCCTGCTAAATTAAAAAGTCCATCACATCTGTATATAACCTGGCCGTTTTCCAATATTCCTTTTCATAAAATGGCGTAATTATTTATTGTTTTACGCTTTTGATTTTCTAAATAAATTATAGTAGCTGTGATAAATGGGTAAGTTTTCCAATTTTCTAAAACATTCGTTTAGTACGATGTCATCCATCAGGAAATATTTTGTGATAAATACCTGTTGAAATCAAGTTGTAGCTCGGAAAAGCGCCTTTCGGAATCAGAGAGGTTGTGACGGAGATTTTCAACTTTTCTATCAATCAATTCCGGGCTTATGCCATCGTTAATTTTTTGATTTAATAACAGTTTATCCAATTCTGTAATCTCGCTTCTAAGCAGATTGATTACTTCATCCTGTTTCATAAACTCACTATGAAACTTTTCAAATTCGTCCAGCAATTTTCTGTCAAATCTATCCTTTAGAATATTTGATAGCCTGTTCTTCGAATTAACATTTTCCTCCATGAAAAAATCGATCAATCTTTTCCATGTGCCGGTTTCAATTTTTAATTGTTCCATTTTTTTTTGTGGCATAATGCATTGCCTCCCGGGTTTACTATTTAATAATTTGGGCATTTTTCTTCGATGCTTTTTAAAAAATTTCTATTCTATACAAAAGAAATTGCGCTCCCCCCGCATATGTTCCATTCCGGTAATTATGCATTCAGATTTTTAAGAAACATAAAAGAGTGTTATAATTATTATACATTTCTTGTTTTGTTCATAGGGATCGGAAATCTTATAAAACTGCCCCTCCATTATCATAAAATGAAAGGGCAAAAAACGGTATTTATTTCATCGAAGTATTCTTTACTTCTGGCTTTTTTGCTGGTTCCTTACGAGGCAGCTCAATTTTAAAGACTTCATCTTCATACCTTGCTTCTATGTTTTCCTGCTTAATCTCTTCAGGCAACGAGAAGCAGCGGTTGAATGAAGAATAATTATACTCTTTCCGTGTAAATTTTTTATTCTTTCCCCCAGTGCTTTCTTCTTTTTCACTACCGCTGGTTAGCATGTTTCGATCAACTTCAATTTTAAAATCATTTTTCTTCATACCAGGCGCAGCAAGTGTTACCATGCACTGGTTATCCTGTTCAGAAATATTTATGGCAGGTACATTCAATGTGCCGGTTGGAGAATCGCCAAATAAAGATGGCATTCTATGCGACAGACTTGTTAATGCCCGCGTTTCCATAATTATTCTATTAATGCTTTGAAATATTGTTTCCCATACAAAAGTATTTTTTGAAAATGCTTAATTAAAGAACATCGGTCACTTAAAGTAATGAGATTCGTCAGTTAAATGAATAAGAGCCCCCATTTCTATAAAATCGTATAGCGCGCAAGTGCGATTCGAAAATCGATCTATACCTTATGTCAAAATCTGAAACTAATAAGTAACTATGTGAGAATTAAAGGAATTTATTGGAGTTTCGGACTTAGAAATGCGAATATGAAGGATGCCGGTATCGTATTCCGAACTTACAAAAGTAGCATGGGTTTAAATAGTGTATTCCGAAAAGGGACATGGATAATTGCGACATGCAGCAAAAATGAAAAGGCTATAGTGAAGACGAGATTTTTTTAGAAAGAATCCCAAGGCTAAGGCGGGCATTTGCAAAAAATATTTTACACGCGAATGAACCTAATTCGCTTTTCTTCTAATTATCTTTACTATCTCCATCCAACAGGTGCTTAATAAGGCAACCGAAAGGAAGATTAGCAAATAACCTGGTGATAAGTATGCAAGTCCAAACAAGTTCCTGAAAAACGGCAAATAAACAAATGAAAAAATAAAAACAAGGGTGAGCATTATTATTGCAGGAACAAGATAATTTTTATAACGGATGGTGCGGAAAATAGTATAAGTGAAAGAGCGGTTTACCAGCGTAAGAAAAATATTACAGAATAACAGCGTAATGAAAACAGCAGTTCGAATGAAATTTTCATCTTGTTGCTGCTGCATAAAATAATACCCTGCGCCAAGGCAGCCCGCCGTGATGGCCAATCCCTGAACGATGCTTATTCTTAGCTGTTTTGCTGATAAGAAATTGGAAGAAGCGTTCCTGGGTAAGCGCAACATACTGCCGGGCTCCATGGGTTCATTTTCATAAATAATAGAACACGTTGGCCCCATGATTAATTCTAAAAATATAACATGTACAGGTGTAAAAATTTCGTTGAACTGCCAGCCCAGGAGTAGCGGAATGGTTACGATTAAGATTATGGGGATATGAATGGAAACAATATATTGAATGGCTTTTTTAAGGTTATCATATATCTTTCTTCCCAAGGCAACCGCATCGGCCATGTGGCCCAGGTCATCATCTGAAATTATGATAGACGCTGTATTCTTTGCCACTTCACTACCACGCTTTCCCATTGCAATACCGATGTGTGCAGCCTTTAATGCAGGCGCATCATTTACACCATCGCCGGTCATGGCAACTACTTCGCCATTTTCTATCAGGGCATTAACTACTTTAAGCTTCGCCTCGGGAAACATGCGTGCAAAAATATCGGTGTTTCTTACTTTGTCTTTTAATTCTCCCGGTGAAAGATCAACAGCTTCTTTACCTGTAAGCCACTTGTCGGTGTTACCCAGTTCAACCTGGCTGGCTATCGCGATTGCGGTTTCGGGGTAATCGCCGGTTAGCATTTTTACAGATATCCCTGCGTTTTGAAATTTTTTAATAGTCTCCGTTATGCCAGCCTTTGGGGGATCCTGAAACACCACAAGGCCTAAAAATTTCATTCCAAATTCTTCCTGTGATACCGGCCAGTTTTTTTCGCTCCAGCTTCCTTTGCCAACGCCTAATACGCGGAATCCTTTTTTAGAATATTGTTGCAATTGCTGTTGAATTGTTTTTATTTCTTCGCCCGATAAATCACTTTGCTTCAGCAAGGCTTCCGGTGCTCCTTTAGCAGCAATGATCACATCGCCTGACTCATTACTGAAAATGTGCGTCATCATAGGCGGTTTCCCGCTTATTGGGTATTCGTGCACCTGTTCGTATTTTGTGCGTTTATCTTCCGCGGAAATTTCTTTGTATAAATTGTGAATTGCTTTTTCCATAGGATCAAACGGATCAATTTCGCTGGACCACATCGCATATTCTATAAGCTCCGCCGGCAAATCATTTGTACCAGTAACATGTAATGAAACCTTATTAATGGCATCATATACATATTCAATGCTCATTCTATTTTCAGTAAGGGTGCCGGTTTTATCAACGCAAATAACGGTAGCTGATCCTAAAGTTTCTACATACTGGGGCTGCTTTACAATAACGTTATTGCGTAGTAAACGAAAAGCGCCCAATGCCATGAAAGTGGTAAATGCAACCGGGATCTCTTCCGGGAGTATACTCATAGCAAGGGTTAAGCCCTGCAAAAACGATTGTACAATATCGCGGGATTGTATATAATGATAAGAGACAACAAATAAAAAAGCGATCCCCCCAATCCAAACCATTATGCGCACGAAAGACTTTATCTGGATTTGAAGTGGTGTTTTTATTACATTAATTTCTTTAAGCGACAACCCGATTTTACCAAACTTAGTTTCGCTTCCAATCTCGTTAACTTTTAATATTGCATTGCCGCTGGTTACCTGTGTTCCTCTATAAACGTTATCACTATTATCTGCACTCTTACTTACGGGCATTGACTCCCCTGTGAGAATAGATTCATTAATCGATAAATCATGAGAAGAAATAATTTCACCATCTGCAGAGATAATATCACCTTCTTCAATTACGACAATATCGCCTACTACTATTTCTTCGGTAGGTATCTTTAATTCGGTGCCATCGCGAATAACGTTTGATTTGGGCGCTGATAATTTTTTCAATTCATTAATCGCATTTTCACTCCTGTATTCCTGGTACAACGAAATACCTGAAACAATGAAAATAGCCACCAGCATAATAAATCCATCAGTATGCTGGCCGGCAAAAAAATAAATGAAACAGGTTACCAGCAGCAAAATAAACATGGGCTCAAAAACAATCTCTTTCAATACGTGAACGAATACACGCCTTTCGCCCGCAAGGATAATATTGTTTCCATGAATTTGCCTCGAGCTTTCTACTTCAGCATTTGACAAACCCTGTATTTTATTTTGATTCACATTTATGATTTCGTGGGAGATTTATTTAGGAGCAATATTTATGCGCTTTTCAAAAATAATTGAGATCCGGATCGTTGGAGATGATATTAAAGTGAACAACAGGTGATATAAATCAGTACTGCCATTAATTATTGTCATTGTGGTTGTTTTGCTGGTTCCTGACATTTGTGCTTATAAATTTCTACTTATATCAACTTGTATTTTTCAAGCAATTTATATGAATGAGCTAATACTTTTAAAAATTGAGGCCAGGAAATTACTCGATCAGGTGAATCAGCGTGTTGAAACTTCACCAAATGGAAAGAGGGCAATAAGTTCTCCGTGGGATGCGGAAAATCTGTACCATGAAGTTTCTTTTAAAGAGCAGGTGAAAAGCATCAGAAAAAAATTTTACAGCCTGTATTCTCAAAATAATTTCCATGACTGATTCATTAGCGTTACTGCTTGCCAAATATGATGTAGCAACACCGCGTTATACAAGTTACCCCACGGTGCCTTACTGGAATTTTTCTTCTCTTAATGATTATCAGTGGAAGCAATCCGTTATTAATAGTTTTCATGCGGAAAATGGTGAATTGTGTATTTATATTCATTTGCCGTTTTGTGAGAGTCTTTGCACTTTTTGCGCCTGCAATAAAAGAATCACCAAAAATCACAACGTCGAAAAATTATACATTGATACTATCTTGAAAGAATGGCAAATGTATCGTGATATATTGCCCGGAACACCTGTAATAAAAGAGATTCATCTAGGTGGAGGAACACCAACCTTTTTTAGCGCTGATAACCTGGTTTATCTTATTAATCAAATTACCAGCACTTCAATTGTAAGAGATGATCATGAGTTTAGCATTGAAATACATCCCAATTTTACGACTGAAGATCATCTTAGAAAATTATCAGAAATCGGGTTTAACAGGATGAGTATTGGGGTACAGGATTTTGATCCGCAAATACAATTTACTATTAACAGGATACAATCTTACGAGCAAACAAAAGAAGTTTTTGACTGGGGAAGAAAGTATAATTACAAGAGCATTAATGTTGATTTAATTTATGGTCTTCCGCATCAAACAATAAAAAGTGTGGAGCATACTATTTCGCTGATAAAAACACTTATGCCTGGCCGAATTGCATTTTATTCCTATGCCCACGTGCCCTGGAAGAGCAAGGCCCAGCGCAGGTATACAGAAAGCGACCTCCCAGCCTCATCAGTAAAATGGGAAATATATAAAAGGGGAAGATTTCTTCTCGAACAAGCGGGCTTTAAAAGTATTGGCATGGATCATTTTGCTTTGCCCGAAGATCAATTATTTAAAGCGGCAGAGCAAGGAAAACTGCACCGCAACTTCATGGGTTACACAACAACAACGTCTAAGCTGATAATAGGCCTGGGAGCTTCATCTATAAGTGCAACAAAAAATGCATTTGCTCAAAATGAAAAAGTAGTTGAAGAGTATGAAGCTAAAATAAATTCAGGTTCGCTTCCATTAGTTAATGGTCACTTATTAAACGAAGAAGATCTTACGATTCAAAATTATATTCACGAGCTAATGTGTTTAAATAAAACAACTCTTGCATAAAGAAATGCATGATGTTGATTTTATCATACATGTTTATTCAAGGCTTGCCTCTATGCAAGACGGACGGCTTTATAAATTTAGAAGGCGATGTAATAAGTGTTACTGAAAAAGGAAGATTATTTATCCGTAACATCTGCGCCGCTTTTGATGCTTATCTCTTTAAGAAAGGGTTAGCAGGGCAAACATTCAGTAAAGCAATTTAAAAAGTAAAACCTTACAAAACCGGAATCTTAAAAAAAGCAAAACCAGGAATTAATTCCTGGTTTTTTTATAATTATTTTTCTCTCTCACGCTCTTCTTATTAAGCCTCAGCCTTTCCAAGTCGCTTTATTTTTACCATCTGGAATACAAGATAAACGATAGTGCCCCACACGATAATAACAATAAAGTAAGCTGTAAACAGCAACCAGAGCGGGGTTTCAAAACGTGTTGACCATAGTGTCCTTTGTTTAAAAAAATTTCCAGCAGGCTTAATTGCTTTTCCCCAGCCACCGTTTCTTCTGTTACTAGGTGCCATAGGTATCGTTATCATCCACCTTTGCTACAAGAATAATATTTCCTTTCTTATCACCGGGTATAGAATCTCTTGTAAATTCTGCGCTTGAAATTCCTGAAGAATCAGAGGTATAAGTTTCTTCATCTCCAACTGATAAATTACCAAGCATCCTTTTTATGGAAAGTCTCATGTCGATATCTTTTACCGGCACCCAATTATTTCCATTTTTTTCTTTCAGCATTGCGGTCACCGTTCTCACACCATCTTCTGATGTTGTATCAATAGTAAGTACTGCTTTTTTTATGGTAATATCAGCGCTTAAAGCTTCTTGTCCTGCAGGCAAATCTGATTGGGCAAGAAAGGTAAACTCATCAAGTGAATCCCAGGTATTTTTAAAGGAAGGCGGAATTCCCATCCTGCCTTTACCATTGGCACCAGTTGTAACCTTCCCCAATAAATTGGTTGCTTCGGCCTCATTAAAATAAATACTTACCGGGATATCTTTTACCGGTTCAAATTTTCTTCCCACTTTCTTTTTTGTACTTATTTCCAGGTAAGGCACCTTGTTTACGGGCAGAAAATAACTTACGCTTAATATGGTGGGCGAGGCAACAGAGTCCTGCGCACGTACGGCGCGAAACAGACGTGCCTGACAGGAACAAAAGGACTGTAATTAATTTATACAGCGGGTGCAGTTTGATGTTCGTCAATTGTTTCATTTTGCTTGTTTAATGCATGTCGGTCTTCGAGTGTTTTATAAATTGATATTACAGGGAAGACTCTTACGAAAAAAGTTATGATCAGTAATGCTCCTGCCATGGAGCCCATGGTGATGGCCCACTCTTCCCAACTGGGGAAGTATTGATTGAATCTTGCCGGTGAATCATATTTAGGTAAAAAAGGATGGAGCAATGTCGGCGTAACAATTAAGTATCTTTTAAACCATGCGCCCACTACTACCATTACCCCCACCACAAACATCGGCACCGGTCTTCTGCCTTTTTTAAATACCAGTACTAATATTGGAATAATCATACCCACCAAAATAGCGAACCAGAACATTGGTGCAAAGTCACCTGTAAAAAGACCGTACAAATAATCCTTCTCTTCCTTCTTCATCTTGAAAGCCGGTACCAGGAATTCGTTTACATTAAAATACAAATACAATAAGGCGAGCATCACGGTTATTTTACCCATTTTATCAAAATGCATTTCAGTGATGTATTTCTCGAGTTTATACACCCGGCGAAAAACATACATGGCTACTACCACCGCTCCTGCACCCACGAGAAAGGCGCCAGAAACGAAGTATGCCCCGAAATTGCTGCTGTCCCATCCCGGCCTGTACGTAGTGGCAAACAGCCAGGAGGTCACCGTATGGATACAGAAGGCAACGGGTATAATTACAATACAAAGTATGGTAATAGACCTGTTCCTGATCTTTTCCTGTGCAGGTGTGCCTTGCCAGAATGAAGCGAGCCACTTATATAGTTTTGAAAAAGGTTTACCTAATTTATTTCTTGCATGAATCATGATCCTTACATCAGGAATCAATGTTATGTACAACAAAAACAGGCTTAGGAAAAAATAGGTAGTGATTACAATTACATCCCACAATATGGGTGATTGTAAGCGACCATGTGAAAAGAGATACACCAGCCTTTCCGGGCGCCCCATATCTACAATAATAATGAGGGCAGCAAAGGTGATATTGGATACTGCAATAATTTCGGCTATGCGTGTTAGTGGCGTACGCCAAGGCACGCCCGAAAGACGAAAAATCGCGGTGATAAGTGAACCCACCAGGCTCACAGCAACAAAGAAAACAAAGTTGGAAATATAAATACCCCATGATACATAATCGCCCATATTGGTTACTATCAATCCTTCTCTTAATTGTTTGATGTAGGCAAATGCGCCAATGCAGCATATTACTATTAAGCCGGCGGTCCATATCATTCCCCTGCGTCCAAATTTTTGAGGCAATAAATCGTTGGTGATTTGCTCAGGAGATAAACTTCGCAGATTTTCCATTAGTAGTTATGATTTTTGTTCAGTAGGCTCTTCTCTTCTCAAGTCCTTCTTCAAATTTGAAATTTCTGTTTACCGGGGGTAAGTAATAAACACTTGGCTTTGTTCCTAAATCTTCCATCAGGCGATACCCTGCTTTATCCCTAACCAGGTCGCTAAAACGAAAAGTTTCTGCACCGTTAGTTACAGAATCCTCGATCGCATCCCCGAAGAAAAATACACCATTCGGGCAGGCGGAAACGCAATGCGGCAGCATTCCCATACGGGTCATATCCGGGCAAAAATCACATTTGCCTACTGTTCCTTTTTTCTGCGGCAAGCTTGTTTCCGGGTTGTAAGGCTGGTCTGCAATATCTACCGGAAGCTCAGGGTCTCCCCAATTAAATACCCGGGTAGAATAAGGGCAAGCGGCCATACAAAAACGGCAGCCGATACACCTGTCACTATCAATTAATACTATTCCATCCTGTCTCTTAAAAGTGGCATCTACCGGGCATACTTTTACGCAAGGCGGTTCATCGCAATGCATGCAGGTAGTGGGTTCCCAGTACGGCGCGGTTTCAGCGGCATCCTGCATGGGATATACTTTTATCCAGTTCTGTGCATCCTGTACATGGTGTGCATGGTTGCAGGAAGCCTGGCATGCCTTTACATTTTTACAACGTGAAAGATCGATCACCATCACAAATTTTTTGCCTGGTATTCCCTTTCTCGCTTCGTCATTGCTTACGGCCGGTAAATGGGGAACCGGTTTTAAAAACGCCTTATCTACTTCTATAATATTTCCGTCAACGGAAAGGAGTTTAACCATTTCGCCTGATGGTGCTATGTCATCATCTGTCGGAAAAGGAGATTTTTTTGTATTACACGAAACAGCTAAGGTGGTTAATATCCCAGCCGCCAGGAATTCCCTGCGTGATTTGTCTTCATTCATTTTGCTTCGGTTTGATTATAGGACGGGCTATTTTTTAATCCAGTTTCGCAATTCATGGTTGGTAATTTTTTTCTTCCCGGCCGAAAGAGCGGCAATATCAACCTCTACAAGTTCCCCTGTTTCAGAAAGCATTTTAACGGTATTCGTTTTTTTTCTTTTTTTCAGGCAGAAAAAATCTAAAGGCCGTAAATAAAGCAGCAGTAGAAATGCCTACGCCGATAAATTTTTTTCGGCTCTGCATTTTTTTATCGTTATCCATAATTTTTGTTTGTTAATGAGGAAATGTTTACGCAGGAGCTAAAGGAATTATTTGTTCAATGTTCTTATGTAATCAACCATGCTCCAGATATCTTCTTCATCAGGTATTTTTTTCTTGAAACTTGGCATATCTTCCCTGCCTTCGGATATTTTATAAAAGAAGGCTCCATCCGTTTGTTTTTGCACATCAGGTATGGAAAAATTACCAGGTTCAGTTTTCAATTGGGCAGCTTTTGATCCATCACCATGCCCGGATTTGCCATGGCAGGATTGGCAATTTTTTACCCATAATTCTTTTCCATTTTTTAATGATTCTGCATTTGAAGCAACGGTGCTTTTCATCTTTTCATATTTATCCGGAACCACCCATGGTTTTTTAGGCTGGAAACCCGTAATCATACTGAAGATTAAAACTCCAGCAAATGCAAGAAATATTGTTACTAAGAATTTTGTTTTCATGTTATTTTATTTATTAATTGGTTGTGAATGCTTCAAGGTAGTATTATAAGTCTTTAAAAATTCCAAAGCCTTGTTATATTAAAGCCAATCAAAAACTGGCCTTTTGTAAAATCATTCTGATTGAATACGGTGTTATTTTGCGGGAGTATGCCACCATAGTTTGCGACAAATACCTCAAAGTCATGACCACTAGTATCTCATCTCCAGCCCTATACTAATGTTTGGATGCGGATTATTGGTAGGATTTTGCGTCAGCGGTTGATCATAATTAGCTATTATAGCCGTTTGTGGAGATATTTTATATCGCCCGGAAAACGAAATTGCGAAATTGTCATTTTTCATGTATGGCTGCACTTTCCCCGTAGAATCAAGATAGCCTTCGAGATTATTAAAGTGGGATAAACTTGGACCTACCTGTATGGAAAATTTATCTGAAATTTTCCTGGCAATAATAAGCTCGTTAAAGTAACTGAAGCGATCTGATAGTGATGAAAATAATGTTGTAGCATCCTGCTTTCTCGTATCCATAACTGCATTTGCAAAATAAGTAATGCTTACAGGCATGCCATTGTCTTTCGTTTGTTTTAAGAGAGCATATTTTACATCCCAGTCAACCTGCATTCTATCGTTTGATGCGCCAAAGCCAACCAGTAAATTTTTAACGGGCACGTAGCTAAAACCTAATCTCATGTTTGCACCTGCAAAAAGACCAAAGAGGTCTTTGAACCCATGGCTTGCGATACCAAACCTGTGTTGAATAGCAAATTCAAAAGTTCCCTTAACGTCCACCATTACGGTTTGATTATCTATTAAGTAGTTCCCTTCGAATGTATTTTTTACAAAAGATTTCTTTTTAACCACTGGTTCTGGCGAAGTACTTTCAGCCTGAGTTGAATCCTGTGCCACTAACGCGGGGCTAACGAACATTAGTAAACAAAACGCGATACTACTTATCGTGGTAAAATATATATGCTGCTTTTTCATAATTTTTTTTTAATTGTTTTTGGCACCTTGTTTAATCCATGCAAGAATCAATGCATTTATGTTTGATGGATTATTTGCAGCGCCCAGTGGCATTGTTGCAGATTCTTTCCCTGTAAGCCATAAATACACTAAGCTGGATGCAGGCGTTGCGAGGTTAATATAGTTACCCGTTTTTAAAGAATTATAAGCGTTTGCAGCGGTCAAATTGGGACCAACACTGCCTCCGTGACATCCGCTTCCTGCGCAACTTTGCACTAATATCGGTACAATAGTTTTGGAAAATTGTACCGTTTCGGTTATTGCAGGAGAGTTATCTACTATTACCGTTGTTGTTTTAGAGCAACTGGCCACGGTAATAACCAACGCAATAATAAATATCAATCCTACTCTTGTTATTATCTTCGACATGGTCTTTGTTTTAGTTTAAGTATTTAAAGAACAGTCAAATATCATTTCTTAAATGTGAGGGTTAAATTTGGCTGAATGCCATGTTGGTAATTTGAATTATCCCAAATAGCCAGGCCAAATACCTGGTCTTGCAGACCGGTAAAGTCAATATCCTGTTTTAATTGATCCCCGGTTTTTAAGGCACGTTTGTACTCAACGATCCAACTGCCTGCGCCATATGATGCTGCTCCTGTAATATCAGATCTTCCACTTAATAACGGAACACCGATATAGGAAGGGATTGCATTCATTGCCGTAGGTCCAGTAACAGGATCTCCCGTCCTCTGGTAGTCTGTGCCTACATTAGGATCAATCGTTGTTCCATCACTCAATGTTAGAACACCTGATGAATCCACTTCCATCACTTTCTTCGCGATTCCGCTTGCAGTATCAGCTATCAGTATGTAGCCTGCATTCTTTGATCCTGGCACTACCCAAATAGGAACCGAAACAGATGGACCTGTGCCATTTAATTTTAGGTTCTGGGAATTACTTACTTCACCCTGTGTTGGGGATGATGTATAATTTGGTCTGTTGGGCCATGTTAAAGAATTAGTACCGTCCGGAACTATTCCATCTACATGTCGTCCATTTCCATTTCCACCGGTAATATTGGTATAGTTTGGTCCGCCAGCCCAATCCTGGTAGTTATCATCCATAAAACGCAGTGATGCATCTTTACTCATATATCCTAAACGACCCCACCACATATCGATTTTTTCTGAAGCACCATTCGTATAGTGGTTACCGCTGGCGTTAGCAGTATAAACAGGTGGAGTTTTAGAATAATCTGTATAAGGAGTAAATATGTGGCAGCTTGCATAGCAGGTTTGAGTAAGAAATTTTGGTGTTGAATTATCAATGTTCCAAAGCATGGCAACTCTGTCCTCGCCCACTCCCTGCCCTGGTTAAAATGCCGTTTGCATCATAGGAGTCACTGCTTGGTTCCTTTGCCCATCCTGTTTTACCGTTACCGTTAGTGGCGGCATTGAAGTACCAGGGAGCTACCGTTACACTCTGGCTCCCGTCTTTAATTTCAACTAAGAAATAAACATTTTGGTCGTCGTACATGGAACGAACTGTCGCGGAATATTGCTGACCACTATAACCTGAAAACAATCCATTTCCCGGATCAGGTACTGTGGGTAAAACACTCAGTTTTGTCGCATTATCCCATGCAGCGTCGATTATACCATCAATTGTTGGCGGGGTGCTTGTTTTAATTGACTGCAGAACTGTTGAGTTATCCGTCGTGCTATTTACGACAAGAACCTGGTCGTGTTTGGTACAGCTCACCCAATAACCCACAAATAGAACTACTGAAGTTAAAATCCAAAAGGACTTTTGTTGGAACATTTTCATATGAATGGTTTTATTAATCTGATTTTTTAAGCAGTAGACGTTGATTGCTTTTTATAATCAACGAAAGTAGACAGGCATAAAATGAAATTTTCTGAGATCAATCACTTCAATAGATGATTTACATCATAATAAGAGAAGGGTGACTTGCGGCTAACCTATTTGATTTGAGAAAGATTGAAATAGCCAACAGTTTATTGGGGGAAATGTCATAGAATTGTTTAGAGAAATTATTTTGAAAAATAAAACCCGAGTTCACTATCTATGTTTGCCATATCTACGAATTGGGGTAATTTTTTGGAGTTGAATATGAATAACCCGCATGGCTCACGTTTCGTATCAAGGTCAATACAATTGCCACTTTTATCGGCTTTTACGAAAAAAAGGTACCTGACATTTTGTGTATCTATGATTTTTAGATTGGGATAATATTTTCTTAGGAACATCATGAGCATTTTTGATTAAATAAAAATATTCATGCATAGTTCCGTCGAATATTTGTGCATCCGTAGTCAATTTTATTTTTTCAAGCTGCATTGAATCGGGATGATAAAAAACGGCAGCCGGCGAATTAATTTTTAAAGTGTCATTAAAACTACTGGATGGCTTTTGATACGGAAATGGCTTTTTTTCAATTTTGGTAGGGGTAATCTTTCTATGACTTGAAGAGTGTGAGCAGGAGACTAAAAGTATCAGCATGAAACAGTAAGCCAAATAATAAAATCTCATTTTTTTTGATATTTTATTTTTCACAAATCCGCAATATGGCTTTAGAAGCGCAAAGTTATTATTGATGCACGCGTCACGAACGCAAATAATGTTGCTATCATTACAAAAATAACCCCCGCAACTTTGCCAGGGGTATGTTTAAAACTTAAATAAAACAAATCGCTATCAATTTAAAAGATCTAATAGCTCCACAACCTGGTAATATTAAATCCAATAAGGAACTGGCCTCCTTCAACTTTATTACCGGCCTTCTTTATATCCAAAGGGGTTGTTAGTATTATAGAGATTATTTTGCTGTGGGTTTAGCAGGGAATAATTACCCAGGAAAAACTGGAAAGCATGGCCACTTGTATTGAACTCAATCCCAAAAGATACATTGGGATTAGGATTATTAGTAGCATGTTTTGTAAGTGGCTGATCATAGTTAACCATCAGATGATGTTACCTCGGTTAATTTATATCTTGCAGATACCGCATACAGCAAAATGATCGAACTTCATTTTTTTAAATATGTCCTTGCCGGTGCTATCATTTTTGGTGTAGTATCCATCAACAGAATTTTGATGGGAAACACTTGGCGCAACCTGTATAGACAATTTATCAGTAACTTTTCTTGCAATGATTAATTGGTTAAAAAATGACATCCGCTGCGATTCGTATTTAAAAATACTTTTATCCGCATCCTTTCTTGTGTCGTACGCCATATTACCATAGTACGTAACACTTACCGGGTACACTTCCTTTTGTTTGCCTGATGATCGCATATTTGGCACTTCCGTCCCACAGCATTTTATTCTTTGTAATGCCTATTCCAATGTTCAAATTTTTAACTGGTGCATAATTACTCCCAGCCGAATATTTGACGGAGCAAAAAAGCCCCAAAAATCCTGGTAGCCATTTTTTACCGTTCCAAACCGGTGCATAATATCCACCTCGAACGATCCTTTGTAAGGTACCATCACCGTCTGGTTATCGATAATCCAAATACTTTGAAAAGTATTTTTTACCGGCTTGGCTTTCACCTTTGCTGCAGGCTCTTCAACTGCCGTGCTGTCCTGTGCATAAATATTTGTCTCGAGTAAAAACATACATCCTGCCAGGCATATAAAAATAGGGAAACAGATGTTTTGGTATATTTATTTTTAGTTTCATTTTATTATTTTTTTGATCATCAATTATTAGGTGCTCCATTCCTTATCCAGTCATATATTTTTTGCCTGTCTGTAGCAGATGGAATGTATTGTTGCATTTCACCGTTGATCATTTTATACAATATGCTTTGTTTTGGAATGTCGGTATTTACAAATCCTCCATTAACAATTGCGAGATAAGAACCGCCTAAAGTCATATTAGGCGCATGCCCTCCCGAAACATGACAGCCTGATAATGCACATTTCGAACTTACCAACGGGGCGATGTCTGCACTAAAACTCACAGCTTGCGGCGGACCATCCGGATCAACTGCAGCATCTGGCAGGATAACGTCTTTATAGCAACCGACAAGTGTAATTCCCATGGTAAAAAAAATGACACCTGCGTATATAATTATTTTTTTCATCGTAATTTATTTATTTAATTACTTGTTGTTTAGGTTGATATTGACCTCAATATTAATTTTGTCAGAAATACTGGTGCTGGTAATACCAAAGTCCCTGCAGTTAAATTGAAAAGTTAACTGAAGGCCAAACACATCGTAGCTTGACAACACATTTGCCTGGGGAACATATTTTAATCTTCCAACGATAGATTGGGTAAGCGGAGCCGTTAGTTTACCCTGCCAGGTAAAATTTAATGTCACAATATAGTCGCTGCTGAGGGGATCAAATTCTACCTTAGTACTTTTGATTCTGGCAATATTCGTTACCGTAAGATTTTGTGTACCGGGTATTATAGCGGTAGTCCCCATGCCTGAAACATTACAACCCGCATCACGACCGGGCTCTCCGGTGTTGGATTGATTAATTTGTACATATCCATTTAGATACGTTTTAGCAGGCTCGTTCTCATAAAATGCCCAGGACGTATCCAAAAGAGGTTGGCCGGTGGTAACATACTCAGTCATTTCAGCGTCGGTAACATTGTGCACGCCAAACTGGTTAAAACGACCAGTAAGTAAACCTGCGGCTCCTACATAATTGGTCGACCATAGTACGCTTGAGTGGGCCTTATCAACTTTCCATTGAGTAGTGTCACCAACCGTCATAGTGCCGGGAAGATGAATATGTGTGCCCCTGTTTATTACAACACCGCCTGTAGCAGGTGGTGGAAGTAGCAGATCATTTTCATGGGTGCAACTGGCAATGTACCCATAGCCACTGATAAGTATCAGGAGAATCATCAGTGTTTTGTTGCTAAGAAGTTTCATAAAAATTATTTTTAGTTAGTGTGTTAAAATTTTAAAGCAGGTAACAAAGGATTTGTTTTTTGAATTTCCAAAAATATCCCGGGTCATAATTAAATTGAATGAGTATCATCACCATCATGTATGATTCAAATCATAACACCAAATGATAAATCGAACGGGGATAAATCTCAGGCAAGAGAAGCTGGTCTCAGACCGGCTTCTCCAATTTCATATATTTAGAATTCGTTTAAGCCCATGCATTGGTGGCCCATGCAGAATCTCCCCGGGAAGAAAAAAGTTTGAACGAGCTATTTATATTTGATGACACAAAGATCACGCAAATCCTTTTTAAAGAAGTTACAAGATTGTTCAAAACAATTATATAATTCACACATTTTCTTTTTGGCGCAGTTTGCTTGTATTAAGCCGGATTCTGAAGTATCGGCTGTGGGCGCAGAAAGGAACGCTAACTTTGGGGATTAAGATTTTAAATGCTTTTTATAATTGGTAAACAGAAAAGATAATAACAATACAAAACCAAATGCTCCCAGGTTCAATAGAAAGCTAATAGTGTATATTCTCATATCATTCCTTACCATGTTCGTTCCTGTGGCGGCCCCTTTAAGCTGAAAAAGAAGATCCTTAATTAAAAAGAAAAAGAAAACCAAACTATGTATCAAACTCCACGTTTTCCTTTTGCTAAGTACCGGCAACCAAAACAGTATTGAAAGCAGCCCCCATAGTATAAGATAGGGTTGATGCGTTAACTGCCGAAGATTTTCAGGTGAGTAATTGAGGTATAAATTTTTTAATTGAAGCCCTATATATAAAGTACCCACCAGCGCATAGGCAAAAGGTAAAAGCGATACTACCTTGCTTTTAAAATTATTCACTGGTTTTTTATTTCCTGCAAAAAATAACACAACTGTATAGAGTAATGGATAGCCGGAAAAAAAAGCCATCAACTCCAACTGCTGCAGGTATGTAAAAAAGCTATTATCCATGTGATGAAATATGTTTTAATAAAAATCCAAAACTCAAATAAGAACCTTATTGCTACAAATAGAAAAATTACAAATTATCAGCATGAAAATAAATGCTGATTGGTTAAAATTAACGGATGAAAATTTCGAAAGAATTATAAAAAGATAAATATTTTATTAATGGTAGTATCCTTTGTTCCGCACGTTGATTATTCAGGTTTCTAACCTGGAGTCATCCACCTTTTTTTGATAAAGCGTTATTATTTTTTATTTCGTTTAAAAAAATAGATTCATTAAATGTTCATTCTACATTAGAAATTCTTCTGAAGAAAAACATTCGAAGGATCATTGATGGGCAATGAAAACAGAAGTTTTATGCTGCCTGATAGTCTCTATAACAAAGCTCTTTTTAAATAACTCTGAAATGCCGGAACGGTTGAATGAACCGCTTACTAATACCGGATCCCAATGCTCAGACAACCATCCCGCAAAACCGCTTTTATCTTCACCGGAAATTTTAGTAATAGAGAATTTTTCAAAATGAGCAGACGCAAGTTCTTCAATTAAATCCCGCCGGGGAACATCTTGTTTCTCATCTCCAAAATATACCAGCTTAGTGTTCAATTTGCACAGCTCGGGAAATAAGTAGGCAAATTGCTTGATTGCGTATACTGATGACTGAGAGCCATCATATGCTAAAATCACCTGTGAAGGCTTTTTGAATTTTTCCGGAACAATCATAACGGGGCACTCCGCATGATGCAATGTTTCTTTTAGGTATTCAAATGGTCCGGCACTGCCATCGGTGTAGAATACTTCGCTACCTATTATCATCAGATCTGCAAAACGGCTCTCCATAGTCAACAGCGAAACTGCGGTATCATACAAATCTTTATGGGTCTTGTGTTTTATATTATTTTTCTGGCAGAGTTCAATAAATAGATTGATGTTTCTTTCAATAGTTTCTTCTTCAAAATCTTCCAACACAGGAATATAAGCAGGCGCGGCAAACGCCGTGGGAAAGAAAAATATTTTAGCATAGTCCACTTCCGGTAAGAAAATTCCGGTGAGCAAGACCGGGCTCGTTTCGTTAAGCATGCTTGCTAACTTAAAAGCCCCTTCCGAAAAATGGCCGCCGTCAAAGGGGATAATTATCTTTTTCATGACTATTCGTTTTTATTAAAACAATGTTTTTTAACTATTGAAAGTTCGTCGCAACTAATATTGTTTTCATGGATGAAGTTTTTTTTCTTCAAAGATTTTTGTAACAAACTAAAATTGCTTTAGAGGTGAGCAATAAAAATTGGCTGTGGAACTGTGCTTATCAGGAGATCGGCATGGCTGCGTTTAAAGAACTGAGATATTGTATTCCTGCCGTAGGCTCCCATAATTATAAAAATATTTTTCCTCTTAAAGAGGTGTTCAAATAGCTTAGTCTCACTATCGCCCGTTTCTGTTTCAAAGTAAAAATCGGTATAGTGGTAACTCAGCCATTCTTTAAGTTTGTATCTATCAGTGCCAAGCCATTCCCCTGTTGTATTCACCTGTATAATGCTTACCTTTTTATTTTTTAGTTGAGGAAAAAGATAAGCAAACTGCTTTATGGCAAATACTGAAGATGCTGATTTATCATAGGTGAATACGATTTCATCAACCTCATCAAAATTCTCAGGCGCAATTACTACAGGACATTCCGCTTGTTTGAGTACGTCACGTACAAATTCTGTGGGTGTCCCTTCATAGCGTTTATTAAATGAGGTTTCAGGATCGATAACGATCAGGTCTGCAAACCTGCTTTCTTCAATTATTTCTTTGGCAGGAACGCCGCGGTCCCTATGCACATTACCAGTCACACCCCTTGTTAAACAAGCTTCCTTAAAAAAGGAAATATTTTTCTCTACCAACCCCATTTTGCTTACGTGTTCTTCAGAACTTTCGTCCACCTGCCAATCCACGTAAGCAAGACCTTGCATGTGTTTGAGAACCGGCTTTTCCTCGCTAACGAGATTTTCAAGAAATACGCCCGTTAGCTTTGATTTGGTTAATCGCGCCAGGAAGCATGCAAAATCCAACGCATTTCTATGCGGGTTGACGGCATCAAGGCCAAGTAATATCTTCTTCATTGGCTGTATATTTCTTCAAAATTATTATCGCGGTGAGCGATTTTACATGATGACCGTTAGCTAGTGGAGTGATAGTGGTCAAGCAGGGAAATTGACAACAGCAGGATCCTTTTCAGAAAATAATCTAACGGAAATTTATCCAGTCCGAATCATCATCGCAATAAATTTTACAAGTCAACACTACGCTTCTGTTCTTATGTGGCATTATTATAACGACGATTTTAGGTTTAGGCCTAAAATATTTGAGACCCTTAAGGCTTACAAACACCGTCAATTTTTTTAAGACCTTGTGGCAGGGATAATTAGTGATTGTGGCGCTTCCTTTGGCAATTGCCTTATCAACATTTGATCTCTTACTTCCTTCTTGATTCTTCTATTGCCTTTAAAATATTGTTCAAACCCTTAAGCAACTTTTCAGATGTATCCCAGCTATAACCAATCCGCATATATCGTGCGTCTTCTTCAAACCAATGCCCCCTGCCGATATAAGTAGCATACCTATTAAGTAATATCTCGTGAAACTTATCCGTGTCAATATCTAATTCGCTTTTTATTCTCGGGAAACACACGCAACCTCCGTGAGGCTCTATCCATTCCAGTACGTTTTGATGGTCCATAAAGTCTTTTAAAATATTAAAGTTCTTTAAAATCATTTCCCTGACAGGTGCAAAGAATTGCTCCTTCCTTTGCAGATATCGAAAAGCAATTTCTTCATCAACCACTGAATTGGTAATACAAATTTGTTCTTTGGCGGCTAAAAATGTTTCCATGAGTTGCTTGTTCTTCGACAAGATCCAACCGATACGAATACCGGGAAGCCCATACGATTTTGACATGGAAGAAATGCTGATAACTCGGTCTGATAAGCTTGCGGCCACTGGTAATTTTTCACCGAAAGACATTTCACGGTAAGTTTCGTCGAGCAATAAATAGGTCGCTTTTTTTTCGATCAATTCCACAATGGCTTTCAATTTTTCTTCATCAATTAAAACGCCTGTTGGATTGTGAGGATAAGTTAAACTCACCAGCTTCGTTCGCTCCGTTATCAAATTATCCAATGTCTTTATATCAAGGTTAAAGCCGTCTTCAAATTTTAAATTTAGAAAGGATATGTCTGCACCAATCGCTGTTGGTGTTTCAATATTGGTGGCATAGTTTGTTTTAGCTATAACAATATGATCGTTCTTATTTAAGAACGATGTCGCTATAATAAATAATGCCGTTGCCGCGCCGGAAGTTAGTAGCACATCATCCGCAGTAAAATTACCGTCTTCAGCAATCAATTCCCTTAGTTCAGGTTTGCCTTTATGGTCGCCATAAAGCAACACCAGGTCATTGATATTAATGTTTAGATCGCCAAATTTCTGATCCGTAAAAGAACTTTCCGAAAGGTTGCAATCAATATTTTCGTAGCCGAAACCTTCCGGTGCTTCTATTTCAATAGGCATTCTTTTGTAAAGCATTATTTTATGAGTTTGGTTATTTATGAAATTAGTTTTTAAATATCAAAGCATTTGTTTAGCGTCTCCCAGGTGAAGCTATAGTGAATGTCGAAAAAAGTAGCAGGCCGTAATAATAAACATGCTTTTGAAATGCAAAAGCATTAATGTTATCTTTCCGGAACTAAAACAATACTGCATGAGTTCGCCCGGCCATTTAAAACGTTCTCTTGGATTATCCTTTGTAGTTATATTAGTTGTTGGAAATATTATTGGCTCCGGTGTTTATAAAAAAGTAGCTCCCATGGCGGCTGAACTGCATTCGCCCGGATGGGTATTGATATGCTGGGTATTGGGAGGCATCATCAGCTTGATGGGCGCATTGAGCAACGCTGAAGTCGCAGGACTATTGGCAGATACCGGTGGCGAATATGTTTATTATAAAAGGATATACAATAAATTTTTTGCATTCCTTTTTGGATGGTCGCTGTTTTCTATTATTCAAACAGCCGCCATCTCTTCATTATCGTATGTGTTTGCGGAATCATTAAACAGTATTATTGCATTGCCGCAAATATTACCAGGCTGGAGTAACATAAGTATCGGCGGAGTCTTTCACCCCTTCACTGATTTAAATGTTAAGCTCACAGCGATTACATTAATTGTTTTACTAACCTGGATTAATAGCAAGGGTATAAAGGCAGGTGCGGGATTTAGTACGGCATTAATGGTCTTAATTCTGTCGGGCATAGTGCTTATAATCGCATTCGGCTTCGCCAGCCCGGAGTCTCATGTCAAAGGCGTGTTTGACTTAAAAACTACAGATGGATCTGCGGTAACCTTTAGTGCCATCTTCACTGCTATGCTTGCGGCCTTCTGGGCTTACCAGGGGTGGGCATCCATTGGATATATAGGGGGAGAAATAAAAAATGCTAACCGAAACCTGCCATTAGGGATTGCCATTGGGGTATTCATTGTTATCGCAATTTACATGTTGGTAAATACGGCATATCTTTCTTTAATGCCCGTTCAAAGCCTGGAACAGGTGCAAGCGGTAGGTAATAAAATTGCAGCCGTGGAAGCGGTACGTGTTTTTGGTGGTAACACCGGTGTGTTCTTAATTTCACTTCTTATTTGTGTTACTACTTTGGGTTGTACCAATGCCACAATCCTCGTAAGTTGCCGCCCTTATTATGCCATGGCCCAGGAAGGTATGTTTTTTAAATCCGTGGCTAAATTGAATAAAGCACAGGTGCCGGGCAATTCGCTGTTGTTTCAATGCGTGTGGGCGATCCTGTTAATTTTCTCGGGCACTTTTGACCAGTTAACCGATATGATCATTTTCGCTGTGTTTATTTATTATGGCGCCACTACCTTAGGTGTATTTATATTAAGAAAGAAAATGCCCGATGCCCATCGTCCTTATAAAGTGTGGGGCTATCCGGTAGTGCCTGCGATTGTAATTTTGTTTTGCGCCGCCTTGTTTTTTAATACGATTGTGGCCCGGCCAAGAGAAGCTGTAATAGGCATGGTGCTTATGTTAAGCGGCGTACCGCTTTATTGGTTGTTTAAAAAAAGAAAATCAGAGGAAACAATTATTTAAATCTTCGGGTTCAAAAATTTTCTTTCACTTGACAACAGGTGAGCATTTCAGAAATGCAGGGAGAATATAAAAGACTTCTTGGTGCTTATTTTTCTTTAACACCTTTTTTCTTCCTGAGGTTAAACTGCGCATTATATCTAATCACATCCCAATATCCTTTTTTATAACTCACCAGTATTTCACTACCTGCAGGAATATCTCTTATTGCCTGCACAAAAACCTTTCCCTTGTTTTCTATGTATTTTGCATTATTAGATAATCCCTGCATTTTGGTTATGCCTTTTGCATCGTTAACATATCTCCCCAGCGAGTCAAGAACTTCTTTTGCATCAATCACATGATTTCGGTTTATATAAAAAACATAGCCGTTAAAATCCTCCGATTGCAACACATTTTTCCAGGTAGTAATAACGCCCGTATATTCTATAATGTACTCGCCTTTCCTGATAGGAATTTTAGTGAATAACCCTTTACCTGCACGCGCAATGCGTGAACGCTTTACAAGCAGATATTTTTCGTCAATCAACATTTAGTTTTGTATTAAAAGTGGAATTTCGTTGTCGCCGGGATTCTCCCGGTTACTTTTGCTGTAATAATTTCCGTTATACAATTATACATTGTCAATACAATTACAACAAATCTATTTTTAAATATTACAATCATTTAGATCATGTTTAAAATCGGGGCATTCCCCCCGCATAATTTTGAAATTTGATATAGTGATCAGGGGATTTTTTTTACTAAAGATGTATTTTAGGTCTTTAAAATTTCTACTCTGTTTATAAGAATTATTTTTGCCGATGAAGTTTTTTGTTTTCGTAACCGCACTTATTGTATTCGTATTAATCCAGGGTTGTAGCGTCTCAAGGCATGCGAAGCCTTCCCCAGGCATCGAAACAGGAAAACGATCCACGGAAGAACTGCCTGCCACCGGCAAAGTCTCACCTACTGGAAAATTGATACCTCCACGAACTATCAATACAAAAAACGCTGACCCTGTTTCTGTGGTTGATTTCGCTGAAACCCTTATTGGAACAAAGTATAAATACGGCTCTGCTATAAAAGAAAATGGATTTGATTGCTCAGGCTTCGTTACTTATGTTTTTAACCATTTCAACATATCGGTACCACGGGTTTCCAAAGATTTTACAAACGCAGGCACCCCTGTTCCCTTAAACAAAAGCAGGACAGGAGATCTCATTCTTTTTACGGGCACCGACACTACCGGGTGGATTGTGGGCCACATGGGTTTCATAACAGAAAACAATAACGGCAAAATAAGATTCATTCACGCGTCTTCAGGTAAGTCAATTGGTGTTATCATTTCAGAATTGAGTAACTATTATGCCACAAGGCTTGTAAAAGTGATACGAGTATTTGATGAATAAGCAAACGCGGCGATAATAATTACAAAAAAGAAAACTCCAGTTGTTGCATTGAGACGCAGGAAGATTTATTATTTTTCTTTTTATTAAATGCACTTCTTATGTGATATACTGGCGTTGCCGCATCTCTCGACGCAATAATTACCTGCACTGCTCCCGCATGTGCATTGAACAGTTCGCTCACCATTTGGGGGCAATTATTGTTTTTGGAAAGATGCGATAAAAAAAGATGGCTCATAAAAGCCGGTCGGTATTTTAGAAAAAGATCAAGGGCTTCCTTGTTAGATAAATGCCCCATTCCACCTTTAATCCTCTTCTTCAGGTGATACGGATAATTTCCCCGCTCCAGCATGGTATCATCGTAGTTTGCTTCCAGAAAGGCAGCATGACATTGTTTAAAATGAGAGATTACATTTTTACATGCTACGCCAATATCCGTAAATACACCCACCGTTATATTATCATAGGTAATGGTAAAACTGTGTGGATCGCATGCATCGTGATGCTTTGTAAATGGCGTTATACTGATATCTCCTATAGCAATTTTTTCATTTGCCTTAAATTTCTGCACCAAATGTTCTTCAATGCTAAAGCCGCCATGCAACATTGTGGCAGCAGTTGTATAAACCGGGAAATTGTATTTTTTACTTAGTACACTTAATCCCTTTATATGATCCGAATGCTCATGCGAAACGAATACTGCCTTTACTTTGTGAATGTGCAGGTCCAATTCCTTCATCCGTTTCTCTATTTCCCTGCACGAGATGCCGGCATCTACAAGAATGGCGTCCCTTTCATTGCCAATATAATAGCAATTGCCATTGCTTCCTGAATTCAATGATGTTATAAATAATGACATTCAAGGCAAAGAAACAGATTTTTTATTTGAGCAACACAGATACCTGGCAATTAATTTCTTTGATTTTTGAGTCACTTTCATGAAAAGACTACCTCTCGTGCTCTAGTGTAAAATAGCCACGCTATTTGGAAAAAAAATGGATTTAGTGTAATAGATTTGGGAACAGCAAAAACTTATTGTAAATATTTAATTATGAACAGAAGAATTTTTGTAAGCCACACAAAGGATAGTGTTCTCAACGAAAAGCAATTAAAATTTAAAAATGCCGTAATTGAAAAAATAAAAGCCGAAGGATTTATTCCTGAAATTTTTTCCATTTCCGGTAATTCAAGAAGCCTTTCCTGGTCGTTTGATAATGTAGAAAAAGTGATGAGAACCTGCTGTGGTGCCATTATGATTGCTTTTCCAAGATGGGAATTTACCGAAGGAGACTATGTTATAAAAATGCCGAGTGAATACTCACACTACGAAGGTGCTATCGCTTTAAAACATAAATTACCTACATTGATTATAGCGGAGCATTCGACACTACGCCGGGGAATTACCGACCAGGGCGGCGGCAGGCCAATTACGTATTTAGTCGAAAATCCTGCCGGAGATTATATGGATGATACTGTATTTAAAAGAGACTTCTCTTTTTGGCTTGAAGATCTTAATAAAAGATCCGATGTATTCCTGGGATATTGCAGCAAGTCGAAAAACACGGCAAGAGAGATACAGGTTTTTTTACAAAACGATTTAAAGGTGAAAGTTTTAGACTGGTCAAAAGACTTTAAAGCCGGTGAAACAATATTAGACCAGATAGAAAATGCATCAGTAAACAGTTCAAGTGGTATATTTCTTTTTACGAAAGATGACGATCTGCTCGATGCGGGTAATGTTACCGCAGCGCCCAGGGATAATGTAATTTTTGAAACAGGGTATTTCATCAACTCCAAAGGAAAAGACAGGGTTCTGATAATCGTGGAAAAAGGGGCAAAAATTCCTGCCGATATTGGCGGGCATATCTACATATCGTTAGAAAATACAAATAACATAAGCAGCATAGAAACTCAAATAAGGCGCTTTATCGAAAATAATTTTTAGATTAAGAATTGCTGTGACTAGATTCAGGAAGAGGCGAAAACCATTTAAAGCCATTTTCGAAATCCACTTGTAATCTTCTTTTCTTAAAATACGGAGTACCTGATGTATAAATATTCAATTAACAGATATATTTTTGCATATAAACCAACCTAATTGCAAACGTAAAATTTAATCAAGTGATAAAATATCAAAACTGCAACTGTTTATTTTTTACAGTAATTCTGATAGTATTTAGTTTTCCATATCAAGGCAAAGCTCAAAAAAAAGAGTCTGTCGATAATGGATATTATATTACCTACCCCGACAGGCTTATGCTCGACGTTTATGCGATGCAGAAATTTGCACCTCTCACAATTTCTTCAAAGCAGGAACAGGAACTTAATTATAGAACAACTTCGAAATTGAACTATGGAGTGGGATTCGCTTATAATGGTTTAGGCCTGAACGTCTCTTACGGGCTTTCCAACAAGGACAATGGCAAGGGAAAAACAAAAGGCCTCGACTTCCAATTTCATTTGTACCCACATAAGTGGGCTGTTGATTTATTAGGCAGTTTTCGTAAAGGGTATTACCTGGATCCAAAGAAGAATAATGGCCTCAGCCAGCCAGGCTTTTATGTACGACCTGATTTACATAGAAGCGTAGTCGGGCTTTCCGTTTTCAGGGTGCCCAATTCACATAAATTTTCCTACCGGGCCGCATTCACAACGAACGACTGGCAAACAAAATCTGCCGGCTCTATCTTATTTGGCGGCGAGGCGTATTACGGTTCAATAAAAGGTGATAGTGTTATTGTTCCAGCTAGTGTGAGCAGTCTCTACGAGCAGGCGGGAATTGACAAAGTTAATTTTTTTAGCATAGGACCAGGTTTGGGCTATGCCTATACGTTGGTAATAGCAAAAAACTTTTTTATCACAGGCTCAGCGATAGGAAGTATTGATCTGAATTTTTCGACCGAAGAAGGAGGCAACAAAAAGAACAAAACCAGCATAATTCCCGGCGGAATATACAAAGCAGCAATTGGGTATAATAGCAGCACATGGAGCGTGAGCGCAAATATCACCGGAAATGCTTTATATGTTGGAAGTGAGTCTTCGTCCAAAGAATATTTTTTACCAACGGGAAACCTGCGCTTTATTGTTGCAAAAAAATTAGCACCACGACCTCACAAATAAGTAACGCCTTCGGACTATGATATTTTCAGGGCGTCTATTTACGGATTGGGTTTGTTGCGTTACTTTCCCCATTGCCCATCGTTCCTTTATTCACAGCAGTATCTCTGCGAATAGTTTGATTTATCGACCGGTTATCAATTGTAACCGCCGGAGTAGACGGCAGCCTGGTTGCATTTTTTACATGGGGATAAATCTTTGTTCCATTATCGAGGTTACCTACTTTATTACTCTCTGTTGCTCCGTGGAAAATCTGTTGCTGTGGCGGCCTGTACGTATCAATTAAATGAACTTTATTCTTAGGGGCATTGTTTATTGTCCGCAAGGATTGCGGTGTGCCTGGCTTATCATTTCTTGTTCTAATACTATCCTGTCCATTAGTAATAAGAAAGAAAAAGAGGCATATAGTAATCGCTATAAAACGTTTCGTTTTCATAACATCTTTTTAGATAATTTAATATACTACAGCCATAGAAAACTATGCCATTAATTATATTACGATGGAAGGCGCACTATAGTTGACATTATTCCACAATCCGCTGCTGATCGGTCATAAAAAATCACTTTTAAAACTTACTTTGTGTTCGCCCGAAAAATAAACCGTATGACTCATAGAAAAGTTTTATTCCTTCTAATCACCCTGGTGGGTAACAATCTGTTTGCACAAAATAATTCAATTGATGTTGAGCATTACCGGTTCGGAATATCACTCAATGACACTACAAATATTATCGAGGGAAATGCGACGATCAATTTTAAAATGACGAAGGCTGCAAACATGGTTTATTTCGACCTCATAGGCTTTAACGATTCTACCGGTAGTGGAATGAAAGTAACAAAGGTTTCAGAAAATGGAAAGGCGTTAAAATTTTCCCAGGACATCGGTCACATAAACATTTACTTCCCGGGCCGCTTGCGTTTAAATGAATCAACAGATATTACCATTAGCTACTCAGGGATACCTGCGGATGGCCTTATTATAGACACCAATAAATTTGCACGACGAACTTTTTTTGCAGATAACTGGCCCAATCGTGCACACAATTGGATTCCCTGCAACGACCATCCTTCTGACAAAGCATCTGTTGAATTTATGGTGACTGCGCCCAACCATTACAGGGTAATTGCAAATGGTATTCTTGTTGGGGAATCAAATCTCCCGGATCATTTAAAATTTACGCATTGGAAGGAAGATATGGCGTTGCCAACTAAAGTAATGGTGATTGGTGTTGCTGATTTCGCGGTACAACTTGCCGCTACCATTAATGATATTCCGGTTACGAGTTGGGTGTTTCCTGAAAACAGGGATAGTGGATTCCAGCAGTACGCAATTGGAAAAAATATGCTTCCATTTTTTATAAACTATATCGGTCCTTATCCATATAAAAAACTTGCAAACGTTCAATCCAAAACAATCTTTGGTGGGATGGAAAATGCCAGCAACATTTTCTACTACCAGAATTCAGTAAAGATGGATTCGGTAACGCATGAAGATGAGATAAAACTCGAAGGGCTATTTGCTCATGAAGAAGCACATCAATGGTTTGGTGATGAGGCGTCGGAAACCGGCTGGCAACATGTGTGGCTGAGTGAGGGTTTCGCTACGTACATGACACATCTTTATTTTGAAAATCGATATGGAAAAGACACCCTGAAAAGCAGGATGAAGACTGACAGAGAAATGGTAATCGAATTTTACAAAAAACGAAAAACGCCTGTTGTTGATACAACTTCGCAAAAAGCTCCTTTTGAATTATTGAATGCTAATTCTTATCAAAAAGGCGGCTGGGTACTACACATGCTCAGAAGAAAACTGGGTGATACTATCTTTCAAAAAGGGATACAAACCTATTATAAAATGTATAAAGGAAAGAATGCATCTACCGAAGATTTTAAAAAAGTGATGGAGAATGTGAGTAAAGAAAACCTGCATATCTTTTTTAACCAATGGCTGTATACGCCCGGCCATCCGGTGTTACAAGGAAAGTGGCGCTACGATTCGAATAAAAAAACATTTACGCTCAACATCAATCAAATGCAGGACTTCTTATTTCAGTTTCCTTTGCAAATAGGCATTATAGAAAATGGCAACTTGGTTCTTAAAACAATACAGATAGATAAGAGAAACATCAACGTTATAATTCCCATCAGCACAAAGCCCCAATCGGTTCAACTTGATCCCGATGTGAACTTACTATTCGAAGGTTCGTTACGGGAACATCAATAGACTTCTATAAAAAATTTATCCTTAATTTGTTTTGGCATATCAATTTTCAAAACGCTGCATTGCAAAATAAATTTAGTTTTTGGTTAAGGTAATCTGTTGTTAAACGCTAAATGTGTTGACATCCCCGACATCTATATCGTGTTTATTTGTATCCTAAAACTAATCATTATGAAATCAAACATTTTACTATCAGTTATTATTCTTTGTTGTGTAACATTTGTTTCAAGTGCGCAAATTAATCCTGGAAAAATTTTGCTCGGAGGCAGTATAGGTTATTCCAGCAATAAAAATACCCAACCCGGGCAGCCGGCTACTTACGCAGACTTTGAATCCCTTTACTCTAGTATTCAAATCGGGAAATTTATAAAAGAAAATACCGCTGTTGGAGCGACCTTTTCTTATGGCCATACCAAAACCTCCACGCAATCTAATCCGGATAATAACACTGCCCAATTCAATGCAGGCGTATTTTATAGAAAATACAAAACCCTTTACAGGAACTTCTATTTTTTCGGGGAAGGAGATGCTTCATATGCTTATTCTAAAAGCAAATTTGTATATTATCAATCTTCAACAACCACTACAAATATGATTTCAAACGGGGGCACATTATCTTTTATTCCTGGTATATCTTATAACGTATGGAAGAAAATGCAGGTGGAATTGTTGATGCCAAATATATTGTCAATCGGCTATTCGCATATAAAGACAGATTATGCATATACCAACCCTTCATCCTCGTCAAGCAATGAGGGACATATTTTTTCGGCGAATGCAAATTTGAATTCTAATTTCCTAGCCAATTTTGGAATCGGGTTTAAATTCTTTCTTTAGTCTTTCTTAACGGAAAAATAAAGCCAGCATAGATTAAGATAATGCAGGCTTTATTTTAATTCTTTTAATCTCAACCCCTATGAGCAGTCTGTTTTAAAAAAGCAATATTCACTCAAAACCTCCCAATTGATAATTGCTAAATTCAAAGCTTGCGGTGCCAATAATGCCCTTCGTTAAATGATACCATGGACTGATTGATTCATCATCTGTGTTGCGCAACACATATATAGATTGCGCTGGTGAATATCCTTCAACAAGCTTAAAAACTTTTTCGCCTGAATTATCCGTTGCTTCATCAATAATGATAAAGCAATGACCGGGGCTGCCCGGAAAAATAACTACAGTTCCTATTTCAAAAATATTTTTCTTCTTCAATTCTTTTGCAAGAGAAATTGTGCTTGCATAAGTATAAACTATATCAAGATATTTTCGCAGGTTTTCATGCGTTCTGCTACAGGACAAGGCGTGAACAAACTTTATGTTATTCCCGTCCGGTAAAACTCTTAGTCCCTTACAATAGTCATCCCACGAATAATACTGGCCACTTACAAAATGAAATCCTATTTCTGAATAGCGCTGTTGCTTGAATAAATATTCTGCACGCAGCCGCATCAAAGCATCCGCACATTGCTGCAAGTCGGTTCGCCCTACATCATAATTCACAATTGCAAAATGCTTCTCCTGGTATGAAATGGGCTTGCCTTTATAATCAAGAACAGGCCCTTTAGTTATCGGGAGGTGCTGCAAAAAATATTGCCAGCTTTGTTCGTCAAATTTTTTAGAAGAAACAATTTCCTGTAGTGGCTGAGGGCCAGTTATTATTCGCTGGTTCGAAGAGCTTTCACAGCTAAGAAGAATTGAAATAAACAGGATTAAAAAAAGTATTCTCATCTGTAATTTTCATATCAGATACAGATGAGCTTTTATTCCATAAGTTTTGCCGCGCTTTGTGTAAATTATTTTACCCTTTTTTTCTTCCCATTGCCCAGCCAGAGCAGCGAATTGATGATAAACTGATTTTGAAGTTTGCTGCTGAAAGTGGATGATAATTCCAGGACGGGAGTATTTTCCCCGGGGGAGAATCTTCTCTCATAATCCATATCGTTGTGGCCCATATTTGTATAGATCATTTTATACTTGGTATTGGTCCACGCGATTGGGTAATAGCCGCTGTGCCAAATTTCGTAAGGCTTCGGGCCTGTGCCCAGGGGAAAGCTTGAAGAATCAATTGACAGAAGAATTTTGATATTTTTATTCTTGCGTATATCTTTCTCCCAGCTATACCATTCACTGGGCGCTGATTTAAATGTTGGCGGCAAATTTTTGGTTACAGGATGCTGCTGATCTTCGACCCGTAATATTGCAGAGACCGGCCTCCAGCTATTTCCTTTGTATTGCCCCACTCCCATAAAATCATTGTGGTACCAATCCCAATTTTGTGGATAGGCAGATGGCGTTAATGCAAAGCCCGCAAAATGAAATCCCATCCATGCGCCGCCGTTTTCCATATACTTTTGAAATGCTTCACGTTGATCTGTTGAATCAGGACGTGTATCTAAAAAAAGTACGACCTGGTATTTTGATAAAAAGTTTTCATTCAAATTATTCCAGTTGTTAGTAGAGTCGTACGTGAAATGATTTTTTGAAGCTACCGAATCAAACCACCTATTTGCTTCGTGCACAAAACTTATATGAGCAAGGTCATTTTTTGCAGTGTAAAAAGCAACTACATGAAACGTCGGATTACTTTTTTGCGCCACCACAGCATTTGCAAAAATTAATTGTATAAACACTATTGACCTGAGAAGTTTCATTATCTTAATATTTATGCAATTATCCTTATTATTTTTATGTCTACAATTTAGGTAATTTCCTCTCCTGTTCTAAACAATGAGTCTGCCTTAATTTTCCAGGAATTGAATTTTGTAAAATGCTGGCAGGATTTTATATTGTATACAAACAATGTCCTTTAAAAAATACTTTCATACTTTATTCGAAACAGCCAACTTCTCATCGATTAGTTATTTTCTTGCGATATTATTTTTCGCTGGTTGCAGCGTTAGTAAAGATCCTTTAAGAAAAACAGCCCTTCGTTTACAAAGAGGAAAAATAACAGAAGATACAAGCTATGTTTATTCGTTGCCCTATGCGAGGGGAACGTCTCATCTTTTGATACAAGGATACTTCAGTAGCTTTTCTCATAAGAACAGGGCAGCGCTTGATTTTAAAATGAAGCGTGGAACAAAGATTTATGCCGCAAGAGGCGGTGTTGTCGTAAGATTGGAGGAGCAGCATACAAAAGGCGGCCGAAATAAAAAATATCGTAAAGATGCAAATCTTGTAGTAATAGAACACGATGATGGGACAAAGGCCGGCTACTGGCACTTGCAAAAAAATGGTGTACTGGCAGATATTGGAGATACCATAAAGCAAGGCCAACTTATTGCGTTAAGTGGTAAAACCGGCTACACTTTTTTACCGCATCTTCATTTTATTGTTTGGACAAACAAAAACGGCGGATGGCAACAGGTTCCAACAAGATTTTTAACATCAAAGGGTGTGAAATATTTAAGGCCGTTTAGAAAATATCGTAACCCAGGGTAGATCAGGTATAACCAATAGCATTCAAAAACTCTTCTTTTTTTCGCCGGGATACGTCCACATAATTTCCGTTTTGCAATTCTATTTGGCCGCCATCACCTTTAATGTATCGTTTGATGTAATTTAAATTGATAAGGTGAGAATGGTGAGTGCGAAAGAAGATGTCTGCGGGCAGTAGTTCTTCAAAATCTTTCAGCGTCTTGCTGGCAAGAAGTTTTGGGCGGTTATTGAAGTATATGGTAGTGTAATTGCTGTTCGCTTCAAGATGTATGATATCGGCGATATTGAAAAACAACAAACCCTCAAGAGTTGAAATCGCAATTTTATTGAAATTGTTTTTATGCAGGTTTTGATCCAGCAGCTCCAGCTTTTTACCGGTATAGATTTGTTGGCGTGAATGAATTTTGGAAACAGCGAGTTTCAATTCTTCTATATCAATAGGCTTCAATAAATAATCAAAGGCAGCATATTTTATGGCTTTAATTGCATATTGATCATAAGCTGTTGTAAAAATGATGTGGAAATTTTTTTCCGGTAAACGGTGTAACATTTCGAATCCATCCATTCGTGGCATCTCAATATCAAGGAACACAATATCCGGTTGGATTTTTTCAATAAGCTTTATGCCTTCTATACCATTTTCTGCTTCTCCGGCCAATTGAATTTCTCCACAATAGTCAAGCAATTTTTGCTTCAAAGCCATCCGGCCTTTTACTTCATCGTCTATAATAATTGCTGTTAACATTCATCTACCTTTAAGTACACTTCCACTTTAGTTCCCGAGGGTTTCCCTTTAGAAAACAGATCCGTTATCTGCACAGATGCTTTTTCTTCACGGTTAAAAAGCTTCACTCTTTCATTGCTCATATCTATCCCGTAAGACAATTTATTTTTTTGCACATGATTATTAAATTTATTTCTGCCCACGCCGTTATCCTCTACAAGATATTCTATATAATTACCCCGCCTGTTCACAGAAATTTGTAACCTTCCGTCGTGATCATTCCTGTACCGCAGGCCATGCAGAATTGCATTTTCAACAAACGGTTGTATAATAAGCGGCGGTACTTTATAATCATCCTGCAACAAGTCGTCGTCAGCCTGTATTTCTGCCGTAAATTTATCCTCGTGCCTGAATTGTTCGAGCTCGATATACAATTTCAAGGTGTCTAAATCATTTGCAAGACTTACTGTATTTTGCCTGGAACTATCCAATATGCCACGAAGAAGTTTGGCAAATTTATTCAAATACACTGTCGCGTTATATTTATCATTACTCTGTATTAGTGCATCAATGCTATTAATACAATTGAAAATAAAATGCGGGTTCATCTGGCTGCGAAGAGCTTCCAGCCTGGCTTTGGAAAGTTGCTCGTTTATACTATATACTTCTATACGTGCATGCTGTAACAACTGCGCTGCCTCAATAGATTTTATTTTATCCGCAACAAGTGTTGCAATCGTATTTAATATTTGTAAGTGCTGGCGTGTAAAAAAATTCTTTTCGTGATGTTCGCTATCTATTACTCCAATAAGTTCATTATTATAAATAACCGGAACGGTAATCTCACTAAGCCTCATCATTTCATCAGTCCGGTAACGGCTGTCCTTTGATGTATCCGGAATTAGCACTGCTTCCTTTGTTGCTATCACATAACCGACAACACCCTGACCGGGTAATACATCGAAAGGTTGGTCAAAAATTTCCTGTGCCGAACCCTTAGGGCCAAAGCCGGCCTTCTGTACCATTTTTGTTTTATCATCATTCCACAGATACATCATACAATCAACAAAACCGAGCTTGCCGATCAGGTTTTTAGCAACATCCCACAAAACATCATTAACCGTATTTTTATCGATTAATGAAGACGAGAAATAATTAATGATCTGCTCCAGTTCCAGTTGGGTTTTATAATGCTCTGCGCTTAGCTGCTGAACTTTTAATTTTTCCGAAGCGATAGTATTAATATTTTTTATTCTCCATTTTATGAATGAATAAATAATTACAAAAGCGCAAAGGGCAACCAATGTAATAAACCACCATGTTTTCCAAAACGGTGGGGCAATCGTTATCCGGAAAGAAGTCTCTTTTCCCGGTTCATACCCATTTTCAGCTTTTACAAAAAAAACATAATCGCCGGGATGCAGGTCGGTATAATTTGCAAATCGTTTTGTTCCGCTGTTTACCCAGTCTTTATCAACACCATCGAGCTTGTAATAGTAGTTCGTTTGTTGCAGGCTTGAAAAATTTAGCGAAGCAAATTCAATAGTGAAAAAATTTTCTTTATAGGATAAGGAAAGGGGTTTATTGTTATAAAGCAAAGAATCTATTTGCATGGCTTTTCCAAAAAGCCTGAATCCTGTTATCTCGGTTTTAACAGCATTGACATGCCTGTAATCCTCCAATTGTGGAAAAAAGCAAATCGCTTCGGTGGTAGTAGATGTAAGCCAGCGGCCATCTTTCAAGGGATAAAAGTATGGCGATTCAAATGACGAATTGATAACTCCAGGCTCAATACCATAAGGTATAAATCTTTTATCGCCGGGTAGAAATTTATAAAGCCCGTAATCTGTTGTGATCCAAACATAGCCGTACGGGTCTTTTTTTATTGCGTACACATTATTCGAAGGCAGCCCATCAGACACTGTGAGGTGAGAAAACCTTTCAGCTTTTTTATTAAAAAAATTCAGTCCTCCGTAAACTGAACCTATCATCAAAACACTATCATTCAATTCCTCTATCCCCTCCGGAGCGCTTCCTAAAAAGCCATCATTGTTTTTACCCGGCAGCCATGTTTTTATAAATTTCATTTTGTCAGGATCAAATTTTTTGAATCCTGCTTCTGTGCTTACCCAGCATTGCTCTGCCTTATCAATGAAAATATTGAGTATGCCGGAATTGAACCGGACGCTGTCTCCCGAAGCCATGAACTCATTTTTCTCAGCATTCCATTTTGCAATTTTCCCGTTGTGCAACCCGAAATAAATGTTGCCATAATTATCTTTTGCCATGCACCTGATGGTTGACTTTTCCATTTCAGGCGGCTGGCTATTTTGCATCGCACCTGTAAGTGTGTTGTAATGCATAAGATATCCATGCTGGCAACCGATCCATAATGTTTGTTTATCAAACTGCACGAAACTCCAGACAAAATTATTTTCTGTGGGAGTTTTATAAATGATATTTTTCTTGAAAAGAAAATTACTGTCATAAACAGCCATACCGCCACCCCATGTGCCAATATAAATATCACCATTGGGAATTTGAATGCTGCTTATGATTTCGCTTTTACTGATACTGTTTGAAAGATCGTTTTCTTTGTGACGGATGGATTTAAAAAACTGCTTATACGGATTGAATATACTTATGCCGCGGTCGGTACCGATCCAGATGTTTTCTTCTCTATCCTGGAAAAGGCTATTTATATGATAATTGTATTGAATACTGCCAGCGTTTTTTTCTTCGATAATATCATAATCAAAATTATCTCTCTGCTCATTATAGCACAACAATCCGGCGTTCTCAGTGCCTATCCAAATTTTGTGATTATGATCCTCTATCATGGAGTTAATAAGTAAGCCCACGTCAGACGACTTCCTGCCTTCTTGTTTTGACTTAACAGATGACAAAGAATACGTACTGATCTTTTGCGTCACTCTATCGTATTTATAAAAAAAATTACCCCAGGTAGTAACCCATATATTTTGCTTGCTGTCTACCATAACATACCGGGCGAACTGCTTGCCTGTTCCCATAATTTTCCATGCCAGCAATGGATGATGCCCCGGATTAAAATTATTAGAATAAACAGCTTTGTTTTTTCTGTCAAATAAATTTAGTTGAGATCCTCTCATAACCCATGTATAGTTACCATTGTTCTCTGAGCTAATGAAAGAAGATTGATTTGCGTATGCGGGACCATTGGATAAATTAAAAGGAATATATTTCCTGGTAATGCTATCATAACGATAAACTGCATTGGTACTTAACAACCATTCCTCATTATTCCCATCTCTATACGAATTAAAAATAAAAGAAGTATCGTCTAACAATTGTTCGCGGGTAAATGTTGTAAAATTTTTATTATCTAATTCCATCTTCTCTACAATAATTCGATTTTTTATAAGCCATAGCAGGTTATTTTTTTTATCCGCGTACATATCGGCGCTAAACGTAAATCCTTTAGAAGGATCGCTCAATATTTCCGGATAATAAACAAAACGCGAACCATCATAACGTTGCAGCCCGTTGGCATTTGCTATCCATATAAATCCTTTTCCATCCTGTGCAATTGAATAAACATTATTATGTAATAATCCATCTGCTTCAGTAATATGGCGAAAAAAATGATGCAGATTTTCCTGTGCCTTTATTTTTTGAGTGATACAAAAAACAAATACCAATAGAATAATTGAACGGCAATTGCACATCTATTAAAGTTAGTTGTAGTTTATGAATTTTAGTACGGGCAAGTTGGGACTTTCTTATTATTTCATTGTGTACTAACCAAAACATTTGTTGCCTGCCGAACTGTAAGCTTCCAGCTGTTTTCATCTTTTATCCAAACATCAGTGTATCTTCTTGTTACTGTTTTTCCGGCGCCTTCCATCGCTCCCTGTGGTGTAATAATATCCTGTCCCATCACAATTGCCATATTGTTGATGAAAGTTATTTTTTCAATATTTTTTCCACTGGAAGTCAAATCGATTTTCCCAATACGGAGAAGTCTTTTAATATCTTCGAGAGTTGCCACCCTGTTCAATGGAGTGTTTACTACCAGCTGCGGAGAGAATAAATTAAACAATGTGGCAGTATCTTTTTTTACAAAAGATTCGCCTTCCAATTTTTCAAGATTTCGTATTTCTGTTTCATTATTTTCCTGCGCAAAAGAAACAAAGTAAGCCGATGTAAGAAGCACGGTAAGTAATGACGATATTATTTTTTTCATGAGAAATTATTTTGAATGAGAAATTTGGTTTTTATTAAATTTTATAATTTGCATATAAGTATCAAGTTTTTGCTGTTACAATCCCGATGGTGTTGCTGAACTTTCCTTTTTCCGGGATTGGAAAACCTTTCTTTGCTGTAAAAATTTTATCAACAGCATTTCGCGAACTAGTTTATGCCAGGTAAATTTTTTAGTGAGTTAATATCTTTTTTAAAATTTTTATACGCAACAAGTTTCCCCACAGCTTTTCCTAAACCCGCCATTAAAAAAATAAATAAAAGCAAATACACATAAATCATGAAGGGCAATGGGCTTTTCTTAAAAAAGCAAATGACAGGACAAGCCCGCTAAGGTCAACAGCAAAGCATATTTCATAAATATTTTGCCTGTATTACAACCGCACTCAAAATAATTCTTCTTAATTTTTTCAAGCCATAGTTGATTATCGTCATAACTCAAGCCCAGGGAATTCAAAAATAAAATTTACCCTTTTATATTTATTTAAAAGCGCTTCTAACTGATGTGTATTTTGTATTGAAAATGGCATGAGATTATAACTGTTATAGGTAGGTTACGTGCCTTGAGGATCTTACTAATATTTTTTGCCAAACTGTAAGATGACCTGTTCTCAGTGGTGCAGGATTCATTAAATTGTTACCGGCACCATCTGAAGTGCGGTAAGTTGCAACAATGGCCTACTTCGTGTGCAAGATCTGTAACAGCATCCAATGATTTATCATTTGTTAGTTGGTCAATCGGAATGAACGGGCCGCCCGGAAACATGCCACCACTTTGAGTTTCGTTAAATTTTACCGTAACATAATCTGCTAAAGGACCTATCGAACATCCCGCTTTTCCATCAGTATATGATCTTACTGCAAAGGCAATGATAGGAGCACCGTAACCGATCAATCTTCTTGCGTTAGTTGTAAAGCCCAGCCGTGCCATTAATAAATTAAAACTACTTCCAATGCTTGTCAGGTCGTCACCTACGGCACACGCATCACAGCAAACATCCAGTGTACGATCACTGCTCACACTGTCATCTGTTTTTACAAATTTTTCAAGAGAATTATTATCACCAGAAAAAGCGGATTGATACATAAATAGGTCAGTAGGCAAAACCCTGATGTTCATCTCTGCACGGAATGTGTTTATGAGATATTGAATATCGCGGTAAACAACATTTATATTTTTTACTACAGGTTCTCTTTGGCTATCATTTTGAATAATTACAAGAAGCTTCATTTTCTTTTCGGGCATTATTCCCAACAAGGTTAAGATAGCATCAGGCAAAGAAGCAATAGCATTTACACCAGTTTTAACGAGATTCAAAGACCATTCAATAAATCTTCCTATAAAAGGTATCGAAGTGATAATATCTACGATAAATGCGATGATGCCGCCTATGATTCCAATTATTACATCAATTATTGCTCCTATCAAATTTAAAATACTTGAAAAAACATCCGCCACCACACAAATAATTTTGGTAATATATTTCCAGGCCACACATACAATGTTTTTAACCCACTCCCACGCATAACACACCATATTGGAAACCCAGGTCCATACAACACAAACAATGTTTGATATCCAGACCAATGCGTCGCAAGCCCATGAACATGGCCACCAGTCGCAACATTCATTATATCCTTCATCTCTTTTTTGAGTACAATCATTATAGCCTTCATCCCGATTATCCGTACACTTATCATAACCTACATCACGTGTTTTGGCGCAGTCATCTGTTTTAATTTTTTCGGTACAGTTGCTCATGGTATTTCGGCTTTCGATTAGTTCTTTGACTGTAGTTGCAGGAAGATAAAAGTGTAAATTATTTTTATCGTTAGTATTTATTTTAAGAAATAACAATTGCTTCATGACTTCATTTTGTTTACTCTCTGGGCTTATAATTTTGCTTCCAATGCAGTTAACCTTTTTTCCAACAGATCTATTTTATCTTGCTGGTTAGTTATAATTACCTGCTGCTCCTGCATGGCTTTTACCAATGGCACTACAAACTGTTCATAGCTCAAAGTATAAAGCCCCCATTGATTTTTGGGAGCAGCATAACCACTAAACTCATAGTTTGCCGCTTTAGCAGCCTGTTCTACCTCCTGGGCTAAAAAACCTGTATATTTTATTTTTTCTACATCATACTTACCAGGAAAATCAGGAGTTTTTTTATTCCCCGAAATTGTGGTGATGGCATCATTGCTCATGTGATAAGTAACAGGCCGCAGCTTTAAAATAAAATCCAATCCCTTCACATCTTCAGTAATGCTATTTTTTACACGGGCATCTGAGATAACACTCCAGGGTACCTTGCCGCCAATAAATCCCGTGCTTGTGTTACCGATAAATACCTGGTTCTGGTAGGCATTTAAAATATCATCATTGCCAATGCTTATGGTATTGAAAATATTTGGGGCGTTGGGGTGGGTTCCTGCCTGAACACCAATGGCAATATTGTAGTTGCCGCCTGTATTATTTAAGAGGGTATTTGCTCCAATTGCTATATTAGAACTGCCCGTAATATTGGCAGAAAGTGCACCGTTGCCAAAAGCGGTGTTAGCTTGTCCTACGGTATTTTTTGTAAGTGCATAGGCACCTCCGGCAGTATTATATGAACCGCTACTATTTAAGGAAAGTGCGTTATATCCATTTGCTGTATTACCAATGGCAGTAGTATTAGTGCTTAAAGCATATTCACCCGTGGCAGTATTGTAAGCACCTGTAGTATTAGAATAAAGCGCCTGGTATCCATTGGCAGTATTATCGCTTCCGGTAGTGTTGGATACAAGTGCACTTGCCCCGGTGGCGGTATTATAATTTCCGGTAGTGTTGAAGTAAAGTGCACTTACTCCGGTGGCGGTATTAAAAATTCCGGTAGTGTTAGAGTAAAGCGTAGATTGCCCGGTGGCGGTGTTTGCACTTCCGGAGTTATTATTCCTGAGCGCCTTGTAACCCGTGGCGGTATTGTCATTGCCGATGGTGTTGTAAAAAAGCGACTGCCTTCCGGTTGCGGTATTTTCATATCCTGTGGTGTTGGAATAAAGCGCAGTAGTTCCCATGCCGGTATTATCATATCCGGTTGTGTTGGCAGTCAAGGCTAAAGTTCCGACAGCAGTATTGTTAATTCCATTTGCAGTTGATGTGGGCTGGTTGGCATAAAGAGCTTCATACCCAACCGCTGTATTACCGCTTGTCCAGGAAGTGCCGCCATTGCTAAAAGATTGAGATGATAAAGCATCATTTCCAATCGCGGTATTCCCGCTTGCTGTGGTATTGTTAAAAAGTGCCCCCTGCCCGTTAGCAGTATTGAAATTTCCCGTGGTATTGCGGATAAGTGCCCAGCCAATGGCAGTGTTGCTAAAACCTGTCGTATTAAAATAAAGCGCATTAAATCCATAAGCTGTGTTGTTGTATCCTGTAGTATTGGAATAAAGTGCCTCGAACCCGTTTGCAGTATTGCCGTATCCTGTAGTATTATTTAAGAGAGCGTCTTTTCCAATTGCAGTATTTTTTGTTCCGGTGGTATTTGACTTACCTGCATTTAATCCTAAAAACACATTACCGCTTGTTGGATGCATTTCCCCGGCCCATGTATTATTTACCCTGAAACGCAATGGTTGATTATCCGTTGTACCAATAAAATTTGATGAAGGATTAGTACCTGCATTACCGGTAAGATTCCATCCATTGCTGTTGCTCGATAACTGCACCCATGCCGTACCGTTATGAAACCAAAACCCTGAGGTTGTCGTATCATATAATATCAATCCTTTTGCAGGATTTACTATCGCTGTTCTTGAGGTTGTGGATGTACGCGGAAGAAGCACACCTTTTGTAAAACTTTTTACATCCAGTATGGCACTTGCATGCGGGGTACTGTTATTTATACCGACTGACTGTGCAATCATTACAATTGAAAACAATACGCAGGAAACTGTAATGAGGAATTTCTTTTTCATATCGTTTATGTTTAAAGCCGGGTTGAATTAATTTTTCTTTTTCAAGAGTTCTATCTCTTTTTTCATTTCTGCTATTTGCTTTTTGAGGTCTTCATTTATGTTTTCCTGGCCCGCTGTATCTATATGTGTTTCCACCTTACCAGCAGCCACTTGTTTCTGCAGTTCGTTTATCATCAATTGCTGCTCCTGCATAGCTTTTACCAGTGGCACCACAAACTGCTCGTAACTTAAAGTATAAAGCCCCCATTGGTTTTTAGGTGCTGCATAACCGCTAAAATCATAGTTTGCCGCTTTGGCTGCCTGCTCAACTTCCTGGGCTAAAAAGCCTGTATATTTAATTTTTTCGCCATCATACTTACCTGGAAAATCCGGCGTCTTTTTATTACCTGAAATTGTGGTGATGGCATCGTTACTCATATGATAAGTAACAGGCCGCAGCCTCAAAATAAAATCCAGGCCTTTTACATCTTCTGTAATGGTATTTTTCACACGGGCATCTGATATAACGCTCCAGGGTACTTTTCCGCCAATAAAACCAGTGCTTGTGTTACCGATAATTACCTGGTTTTGATAAGCATTTAAAATATCATCATTGCCAATGCTTACGGTGTTGAAAATATTTGGTGTGCTTATGTGGGTGCCGGAATTAGCGCCAATAGCAATATTTCCATACCCCCCGGTATTGTTACTTAACGCTGAAGTTCCAACGGCTGTATTGTTGTAACCAATTGTGTTGGAAGAAAGTGAATTAGCCCCGCTTGCCGTATTGTTATCTCCGGTTTTGTTGGAATTGAGCGCCTGGTATCCATTAGCAGCATTATAATTGCCACTGGAATTGTATTGAAGCGCATTAACGCCATTGGCAATATTGAAACTTCCGTTAGTGTTGAAATGAAGGGCATCAGCTCCATTGGCAGTATTATAATTTCCACTTGTATTGAACAAAAGCGCCTGGGTTCCATTGGCAGTATTATTAAATCCAATTGTGTTTGCTGAAAGTGCATTAAATCCATTTGCGGTATTGTTGACTCCCGTACTGTTGTTCAAAAGTGATTGCGTTCCATTGGCGGTATTATAGCTGCCGGTAGAGTTGAAAAAAAGGGCATGGAATCCATTGGCAGTATTGTTTTTCCCGGTGGTATTAAACCGAAGCGCCCTGTAACCGTTGGCGGTATTATAGCTTCCGGTTGTATTATCATTAAGTGCAAGTGATCCAATTGCGGTATTGCTATCGCCGGTGGTATTGTAATAAAGTGCACCAAATCCATTTGCGGTATTGTCACTCCCTGTTGTGTTGGAATAAAGCGCCTGGTATCCGTTAGCGACATTTGCAATACCGGTAGTGTTGGAATAAAGTGACTGGTATCCATGCGCTGTATTGTAGCCTCCTGTTGTGTTTGATAACATCGCATCAACACCGGAAGCAGTGTTAAAAGAACCTGTTGCATTGGAAAAAAGTGCCCGGTACCCGTTTGCAGTATTTTCGTTTCCCGTAGTGTTTAAAACAAGGGCCTGGTTTCCATTTGCAGTATTTTTTGTTCCTGTAGTATTGTTGTAAAGAGCTCTGCCTCCATTGGCAGTATTTGCACCACCAGTAGTGTTGAAAAAAAGCGCCAAAGACCCGGTAGCGGTATTCTCAACGCCGGTAGTATTCGTAAATAACGAATACGCTCCAATTGCTGTATTATCTGTTCCTGTTGTGTTTGACTGTCCTGCGCCTATACCAAACGACACATTGTCCTTGCCAGAATGTATTTCTCCTGCCCAGGCATTGTTAACTCTAAAACGCAGCGGTTGATTATCCGATGTACCAATAAAATTTGATAAAGGATTAGTACCTGCATTTCCTGCAAGACTCCATACGTTATTACTGGCGGATAACTGCGTCCACGCTGTACCGTTATTAAACCAAAAACCGGAGGTTGTGGTATCATAAAGTATTAGTCCTTTAGCCGGATTTACTATCGCTATTCTTGATGTTGTTGATGTACGTGGCAAAAGCATTCCTTTTGTATTGCTTTTTACATCGAGTATGGCGCTACTGTTTGGAGTTGTCGTGTTTATACCTACAGACTGAGAAAATAACAAAGACGAAAACCAAATTGAGTAAAAGGTTATTAAAAATTTAATCCTCATGGTTTCTATTTTTTATTTTTTATTAATTCCATTTCACTTTTCATTTGCGCAAGCAAGGTTTTTAAATCATCTATTTGCGATTGTTGATTGATTATAATTACCTGCTGTTCCTGCATGGCTTTTACAAGTGGCACCACAAACTGTTCATAACTTAAAGTATAAAGCCCCCATTGGTTTTTAGGTGCTGCATAACCACTAAAATCATAGTTTGCCGCTTTGGCTGCCTGCTCTACTTCCTGGGCTAAAAAGCCTGTGTATTTTATTTTTTCTCCATCGTACTTACCGGGAAAATCAGGAGTTTTTTTATTACCTGAAATTGTGGTGATGGCATCGTTGCTCATGTGATAGGTTACTGGACGCAGCTTCATAATAAAATCCAATCCTTTTACATCTTCTGTAATGGTGTTTTTTACACGGGCATCTGAAATAACACTCCAGGGTACTTTTCCGCCAATAAACGTAGTATTCTCATTACCAATGGCTGCTATGTTGGAGGCATTAGCTATGAAGGTGCCGTAATTGCCAATGCCAATTGTATTGAAAAGAGTAGCCGCGTTTGGGCCGCCGGTTCCGGAATTATAGCCTATTGCGATATTCAGAGACCCGGATATATTGTTAAAGAGTGCATTACCTCCAATTGCAGTATTAAAATTTCCGGTAGTGTTGGAATATAGCGCCTGGGGGCCATCTGCTGTATTATAACTTCCGGTATTATTGCTCCTAAGAGCTTTGTAACCGGTGGCAGTGTTATCACTGCCGTTAGTGTTATAAAAAAGTGACTGTCTTCCGAGAGCTGTATTTTCGAACCCATCAATGTTTGTATATAATGCAGCCCCTCCAAGGGCAGTATTATCATAGCCTGTTGTATTATCCTTCAAGGCATAACCGCCTGCCCCGGTGTTGCCGGTACCACTTGAGGTGTTTGATTGTCCTGCGCTTAAACCTAAAAAAACATTTGCAGTAACAGGATCAAGCTCTCCCGCCCAAGTATTGTTTATTCTAAATAGTAATGGCTGTGCATCGCTGGTGCCGATAAAATTTGTTGATGGGTTTGTTCCTGTATTACCTATAAGGTTCCATGCATTATTACTGGCGGGCAACTGCGACCACACCGTTCCGTTATGAAACCAAAAAGTTGAGGTAGTTGAATCAAATAGTATCAGCCCTTTGGCAGGATTTACTATCGCTGTTCTTGAAGCAGTTGAAGTGCGGGGCAATAGCATTCCTTTTGTATTACTTTTTACATCAAGTATTGCACTCGCGTCAGGAGCTGTAGTACCAATGCCAACATTTTGCGCCATTAAGATATTGACAGTCCCGATTGAAATAAACAGAACAAGTAAGCATCTTTTCATAGACCTTTTTTATTATTATTTTGAAGAAATCATTTTTTCCAGCCGGTCAAGCCTTTTTCTTAATTCATCATTATCGTTCCTTAGTTCCCTGATTATCTGTTGCTGTTCCTGCATGGCTTTTACCAGCGGCACCACAAATTGCTCGTAACTCAAGGTGTATAAACCATGTTCCGTCTTCGGTACAGTATAGCCGCTAAAATTGTAGTTCGCTGCTTTGGCTGCCTGCTCTACTTCCTGCGCCAGGAAACCGGTGTATTTTATTTTCTCACCATCATATTTTCCGGGGAAATCGGCAGTCTCTTTGTTGCCGGTGATGTCTGCAATGGCTTTGTTGCTGACATTGTACATTACTGGCCTGAGCCGCAGAATAAAATCCAATCCCTTTACGTCTTCTGTAACATTATTTTTTATGCGGGCATCAGAGACTGTTTGCCATGTAACTTTTCCGCCGATAAATATCGTGCTGGCATTTCCGATAATGGCCTGGTTAGAGGCACCATTTAAAAAGCCTCCATCGTTGCCTATGCCAATTGTATTAAAAAGATTTGCTGCATTGGCGCCACCGGTACCGGAGTTGGCGCCGATGGCAATATTGTTATGACCACTTACATTATTAAACAAGGCGCCACTTCCTATGGCTGTATTCTGGTAGCCTGTGGTGTTAGATGATAGGGCAGCCTGTCCCATTGATGTGTTGGCGTCGCCTGTAGTATTTGAATTGTTGGCAAACGATCCCACCGCAGTATTACTACCCCCAATTGAATTACTGCTCAGCGCATATGCACCTTGTGCTGTATTACCAAGTCCTGAGGAATTACCGTAAAGTGCGTGATCTCCACTAGCTGTATTTTGCCCCCCGGTAGTATTTGAAAATAGTGCGTAGTATCCATCGGCAGTATTATTACTTCCCGTAGAATTAATGCCTAAAGCGGCATAGCCATTTGCAGTATTACTGTTGCCAGTGGTATTAAAATAAAGCGCCTGGAAGCCTGTTGCGGTGTTCTCTTTTCCCGTACTGTTGGTAAGCAGCGACTCAAAGCCATTAGCAGTGTTATTGATGCCAGTGCTGTTATTCAAAAGTGACCTCGCCCCCGTTGCAGTATTATTCATCCCGCTTGTATTTAACCTGAGCGCCTGCGAACCGGTAGCCGTATTAAAATCTCCGGTGCTGCTGATGTTGAGGGCGTTTGCCCCAATGGCGGTATTGTAATTTCCAGTGGTATTTGCTTCCAGTGACTTATACCCGCTTGAGGTGTTAAAAATACCTATCGTGGTAGTGGTTAACGCATTATAGCCGGTAGCTGTGTTAAAAGAGCCTGTCGCACTTAACAGTGCGTTGGTACCTACTGCTGTATTGTATGTTCCCGTTGTATTTGCAAACAGTGCATTCCTGCCTAACCCGGTGTTGGAAAAACCAGTGGTATTATTATAAAGTGCGTAGGCCCCAAACCCGGCATTATTATATCCGGCGGTGTTAACCGATAATGAATAATAGCCTGCGGCGGCATTAAAGTTTCCGTCTGTAAGCATAGCAAGTGAGTGATCTCCAAAGGCGGAGTTAGACTGACCGGTAGTTGATGAATTTCCGGAAGAGAGTCCTACAAAAACATTCCCTGTTGTTGGATGTATTTCTCCCCCCCATATATTGTTCACCCTAAATCTTAATGGTTGATTATCGCTGGTACCAATAAAATTATTGGTGGCATTTATCCCGGCATTCCCGGTAATATTCCACCCATTGCCACCACTCGCTAATTGTGACCAGGCAGATCCATTATGAAACCAAAAGGTTGAGGTTGTGGTATCGTATAAAATCAATCCTTTGGCAGGGCCTGCTATTGCATTTCTGGATGTCGTTGAAGTGCGTGGAAGTAATATTCCTCTGGTATTGCTTTTTATTTCCAGTACGGCACTTGCGTGTGGCGTTGAAGTTCCAATTCCAATATTTTGAGCAGATGCAGTTTCATTGAGTGTAATTAGAATCATCAATAATGTAAAAACTTTAACCATAAGCATTTTAATTAAATGTTGAAGTTTAAAATCGGTGCTTCGCAAAAGCCAAAGCAGAAAAACCGGCAACCAGGTATTAATACGGATAACTGGGAGAGAAAAGTTTTATCAAGGATATTTGTTCAAATCTATCTTTTAACCAATCAGCATTCAAGCGCGATTTAGCGGGTGACAAGAATGGATTAGCAGGAGGATAAACTGATTCCTGATGTTACTAAAAAGATTCTGAATTGTATTTGAGGATTTCGACAAACGAGATATAGCGCCATTTGCTAAACTGCACTCGTGAATCGCTCAATGATGTTTCCCTTGTCTTTACATGGAATTTACTTTTATATCCCGCAAGCAACTCCCAATTAAAATTTCATCTATAACTTTTCAAACTACAATTATGAATCCTGACAATCTTTCAACTGATATCAACATTAAATCTTCACAGGCCTTATTAAAAAATTCGGCGTTAATTATTTTACTATTAGTAAATGGATCAATGCAAGCCCAGGACAGGCCAAAAAGAATTTTTACCAATACTGACAGAGTCAGTCAAACAAGGGTTAATTCTTCGGTGCAGTCGGCTACTATTGTACAGGAAAATATCAAACACATCAATGGCCCGTCAACCACTCTAAAAAACGAGTTCGCTGCTTTGCAGCAAGGCGAGTACTCTGTCATTTCGCTTAAGCTTCCGGGTAGTTCAACAGAGTCAGACTATTATGTAAAAAAGTATGGCCGCAAGCTTTACTTAAACGGAGATATCGTGGTGTATGATGGAAATCTTTCATCAACGATGAGCTATACGAGAGATGATGAAACACATACGTTTGGCAAAGATGATTTATACAGATGGCCCGGGGGAACGGTGCCTGTTGTTCTTGAAAATTCTGTCTTTGAAGGAAATAATTACAACGTAATAAAATCAGCTCTTGATTATTTTAATTTCAATACAGGCATAATTTTTAAAGAGCGTGGCGGCGAGGAAGATTATCTCGTGATAAAATGCATTGACGACGACGGAAGCGGCAAAGCAGGTTCCGCTCCCGTAGGCAGGCAAAGAAATGGCAGCAATGTGCTTGAGTTGATCAGGGGTACGTTTACAATTGGCACAGTTCTCCACGAATTGATGCATACCCTGGGTGTTTATCACGAACAGGCTCGAAACGACCGGGACAATTTTGTAAACATAAATTGGAATAATGTCAAGCCATCGGCAAAATATAATTTTCAAATAGAAGGCAATGCCACAGCAAGAAGTGCGTATGATTACTGTTCTATTATGCAGTATAGTACTATGGCTTTTGCAATAGATCCCACACAGCCAACCATCCTCTGTAAAAGCAATGGAGCTATTGTGGGCTGCCCTGCTTGTATTGGTAACCGCGCAACCTTAACAAAGATGGATCTTGACGGATTAGACAAATTGTATGGGGGCATAGGCATAAGTAGGTTTCCTTCTCAAATGCCGTTTGTTTCTTCAAAAGTACCAGTAGCTGGTTGCATTGGAGTGGCAGATGATCTTATAAGAAATAAATGGGATTTTTATAAAAATGCGTTGGGCGATTGCCAGTCGTCAGTTATAAGCCTTGGAATTTTCAACGCCACTTACGTTCAGTTTGACTTTGGTGAAATATATCATTCCACCCATGGAGTTTATGCCGTTTACGGAGATATTTATCAACTATTCAAAGCGCAGAATGGTATGGGAAAGTTTGGATTTCCTCTAAGCGATGAAATGAATATTGATGATGCTGATAAGGGAATATTTGCAAGCTGGAGCAAAGCCGGCTATACGCGTGTTAGTAAATTTGAAAAAGGAATTATCGTGTGGGGCCCGCAGAAAAAAGCGAATGCATTAACTACAGAAAAATTTAATGAGGGGCCTAATCCTGTGGCGAAAACAACAACTACGGCTGATAAAGTAAACACTTCTATAACCCGGCAACCCGGAGCCATACAACCTTCAACATCAGTTAAGGTAAGGGACTCTGTAATTTTAAGGCACAGATAATAAAATGCTCCTGGAAATAAAAAATATGGAAATAAAAAATGTAAAAAAAACCACCCCTGTCGGGGTGGGTTTACTTAATATTCAAAACAATAACTAATGATAAAATATAAACGCACGACAATTTATTTTTATTGTGAATTTTAGTTACCGTTTATAATTAAATGAGTTGACGAAAATAAAAAAAGGCCTGCCGTTCTCAGCGGCATGCCTTAATGTTTTGATAGGGATTTAGTTAGGTGGACTATATTATAATTGTGCTACAATAATGTCTTCTTTCACAGTTGTCTGAGAACTGATCTTGTAAACCTGTGTTTTGTGTGTTTTTGCAGAAGTCACTTCTACTTTAACACCAAATCCATAAGCGCTCAAATCAGCCGGATCAATATCCAAACGATATTTCCTTGTGTAGTTTGCATCTGTAGCTTTCACCTTTTCAGAATACAAAACATTGTTACTTGCATCCTTAATATAGATGTAGTAAACCTCAGATGCATCGTTGTTAAGATTAAGCTGAAATACAGGGCTACTGTTTACTTTACCGACGAATTTAAATTCTATCGGGTTTTCAGTTGTTACACCGGCATACGTCGCGTGTGATAATCCCATTGTACAAAGGGTAAATAAACCCATTGTAACCATTTTTGTTGTTTTTACTGCTTGTTTCATAAAGTCAAATTTTAGATTAAAGATTAATAAAACTTTTCTTCATTCAAGCAATCATGGTGTAAAAGTAACACGTTAAAAAACGGGGTGCAAGCCAACTTATTCATTTTTTATGCATCTTAAGGGAGGTAGATATTTAATGAAACCCTTGCCAACAATGAATTTTACAACTATTTCTCCGTGATCTCCAACGATAAATTTCAGGTCGTCTAAAGGGACTTGGTAACGCTAAGTTCACATTGAGTCGGTGCATTCGTCAAAGCCAATACGTTATTAATTGTCAGTATGACAGTAATTATACGAAATAAATCAGCGAGGGATTTTACTTAATTTTTCTGCCCCAACACAATACCCTATTACTCAATTTGAAGTCCATACGGCGCTCATCTGTATACGCTGGAATAAACTGACATTTATGAAGGAAATCCAAAGAAGAGAGAAAAGAAAGGTCATTTTTTGCACAATAGGCAAATAGATTAACAATCCTTCGTTGTAGTATAAATATTGTTAAGAATAAGGAGAAAGAAATTAAATATTCCCATCCAAAACAACCAGATCAGGCGTGATTTGCTACTTGAATAACACGGACCGAAGAAGCCTCGCTTATTCGAATACCACCTGAGCTATTGTGTACTCCATTTAAATTTTTTAATTCCTAAAAATGAAAATAACAGCGCATACAAAATAGTTATCAAAAGGCACATTGTAGTATCACCGTTCCATGTGGAAGGCTCCATGCTGGCGGATAAAATACTTTTCACCGTTCCATAAGGAGACCAGTGTACTGCTTCTTTAAACTGGTTACCCAGCACCCCTAACTCACCAAACATGCCTACCATAATGAAAACGAAATATACGAGGCGTGTGGTGGAATTCACCGTTTCAGCATTTTTCACCAAACCGACAATCATTTGCCCCAGGCCAAGGTATAATGCACCACCAACAATAGCAGTTAAAAAAGACAATATATAACCCATGGGGTTCAAAGTGATTTTATCAAAATAGAAACCCGCAATAAAAACACCTGCAGTTACTAAAATAATCATCGCCAATTGCACGATAAGCCTGCTTACCATTATTGACCAGGTAGGCACAGGCGTTACACGCAATCGCTGAAAGACTCCTTTATCCCGGTCACGTGCAATCGCATTTGAGTATCCCATAAGGCCAACTGCAATAAGACCAAGAGTAATGCAGGTCGACAATGCGAAGGCAGGGCCCAACTTATCAATTATTCCTTTCCAGGAAATCAGAATAATAACGGGAACCAGTAAAATCAAAACCGTTGATCGGCGGTTGCGCCATTGCGTAGTGAAATCTGCACGCAATAATGATGATAGCGCGGCAGAAGTCTTAGGTACCATTGTTTCCATTTATAAAAATTTATGCACGGACGTTACGGCCGGTGAGGCCAATGAAAACATCTTCCAAAGTAATTTTTCCTTTTCTTGAAACACTTATTACTTCGGGATCATTTCTATGTTGATCGATAATAGCCTGGGGAGTATCTACGGTTAAAACCCTTCCATGATCCATAATCGCAATCCTGTCGCACACTGCCTCGGCTTCTTCCATTGAATGAGTTGTAAGTAATACCGCATGGCCCTTCTCACGCATACCCTCTATACGTTCCCAAAGCTGGCGACGTGATTGCGGATCTAAACCAGTGGTGGGCTCGTCAAGCAAGACCAGCACAGGATTATGAATGGTTGCAATAACTAAAGAAACTCTTTGTTGTTGTCCTCCTGAAAGCTCCCCAAATCGTTTGCCTGCTGAGCCTTCAAGCTTTATGTCTTTAAGAATATCGTTTAATTTTTCAGTGGGAAGTGGCACGCAATATATACCCGCGTACAATTTTATAATTTCATTTACCTTAAGCTCCGGCTGAAAACTTGTTGACTGCAATTGCACACCTAGGTTAGCTCTTGCGTGAAGAGGCTTTTTCTTTGCATCAAATCCTGATATGATTATGGTACCACTTTGAGGTTTCAGCAATCCTTCTATAGCGCTCAGCGTACTCGTTTTACCTGCACCATTAGGCCCCAGCAAGCCAAAAATCTCACCTGCTTTTACATCAAAAGAAACATCGCAAACTGCTTTGAAAGAGCCATATGAAACATTGAGCCCCTCAACCTGCAATATGGAAATGCCATTTTGAATATTCATTTTTTTTGTTTTATTCAATAGTAAACTTGATATTCGTAAAATTAAGAATTAATAATCCATGCAATAAATTTGCTTGTATCGAAAATTGTTAATTACTAACAGTCGTTATCCTCTGCATTTCACTCCCCTGCTTTTATCAAAACATTTATTTTTTATGCAAAAAAAAACAGAGGCAAAACTATATTCAATTCTATTTTTTGCTCTTACCATTCTCATTTTTTTATTATCATTATCTGCCGGCAATCCACCGGGCGTGGTAAAAAGCAGCGCTCCTGAAACCTCTTTTTCCGCTGAAAGAGCGTACCAACACCTGCTGCAAATTGCAAAGGCTCCTCATACCGTCGGCACTAAAGAACACGAACATGTAAAAAATTACATTGTTAACGCGTGCGAGCAAATGGGGCTGCAGGTTAGAATGCAAAACTTAATAGAAACAGATCTTAGATCTAATACGCTTGTCGCTTTAAACGTTCAAAATATAATCGCTGAAATAAAAGGTACCAGGCCGGGCAAGTCGATATTAATAAGCGCCCACTACGATTCACAGCCAAATACACCCGGCGCCACCGACGATGGGATGGGCGTAGCGTCGATGCTGGAAACGGCTCGTGCAATTAAGGCGCTGCCGCCGATGCCGCATGATGTAATTTTTTTGTTTACCGATGGCGAAGAAGAAGGTCTTTTTGGCGCAAAAGCTTTTTTAAAAGACAGCCTTTTTAGCAATGTAGGATTAGCCATGAATTGGGACTTCAGGGGGAACAGTGGTACCGTAATAACCTATGAAACTAATCCGCATAATGGCTGGCTTATAAAACAATATAGCAAGGCAATAAAATATCCTATTGCGAATTCTATAGGTTACGAAATCGCGAAGCGGCTACCCAATAGCGTGGATTTCCTGTATTTTAAAAAGGCAGGGGTAACAGGTTTTACAAACGGACTAATAGGCGGATATGCTAACTACCATAGCATGACCGACAACCCTGGAAACTTTGACCAGCGGAGCTTACAGCAGGTGGGAGACAATATGTTGAGCATGACAGAATATGTGGGTAAATTGCCTGTCTTAGAAAAAACAAAATCCGCAGACGTTTCTTTCTTTAATGTATTTGGTTACTGGTTTATTTATTATCCGTCTTCATTGAATTTGTATTTTATTATTGCCACCACTATCCTTTTCATTTTTATTTTATTTACGGCGATTCGCAGAAAAATAGTAAGACCTCCCGGTTTTATTGCCGGAGTTGTAGCGCTCCCCGTAACAATGGCCATTTCGTATTTTTTAGGCGTATTTCTTTTGAAAAGAATCCTAAACCATTATCCTTTATACACGCATTTTTATGGAAATAATTCTTATAACAGCGAATGGTATTTCCTGGCAATGACTATGCTTTCCTTATTCATTTTCTCAATGATCTTTCAGCCAATTTCCAGGAAATGGGAATATTCTTCAACCTTCCCTGGCATATTATTAATTGGTATTGCAAGTATGTGGGCGGTTTATGTATATGCCCCATCCGCAAGCTGGCTTTTACTCATTCCCCTGCTTTTTTTAGTAGCCGGCTATGGCTGGTTAATAAACAAAAGGAAGAATAATGATCAAAAAAAATCCGGCAATTACTTGATAAATTTTATTTCAGTTCTGCCCGCAATATTACTTTTTGCCCCGCTTACTTATTTCATGTTTCTTTCTTTTGGGCTGGGGAAAACGATGCCGGTAATAACCATTATTGTCGTGCTGATTTCAGCACTATCATATCCTGTTTTAAGCAACGTATTTAAAAACTATCGCTGGCTGGTTCCAATACTTTGTTTTGCAGGCTTATTTATTTCTTTGCTGGCAGCACATCGTAATGCAGGGTTTGATAAAAATCATCCGTTGCAAACGAATATCATGTACCGGGTTAATACAACAGATTCATCTGCCACCTGGTTAAGTAATTCGTCAACTACTGATAAGTTTACGAAAAAATTTTTTCCAGATAAAACAATCGATACAAGTGTAAAAAATACCAGGGCTTTAATTCATTCCGCACCTGTCTTGTCATTCGCACCGCCCACCGCAATTATTTCAAGAGACACGGCCTATCCCGATACAAGAGAGCTGACATTACTTTGCAATACAGCCAGGGAAAATGTGAATGATATGGGGATAGTGATAGACGATACTACACGTCAATCAGTTTTGAAAGTTGAAATAGTTGACGCGGAAGGTATGAGTGAACAGGATGAAAATACCGCATCGTTAAATAATATAATTTTTTACGGCCCGCCCAAACCGGGATTTCTCGTAAAGTTTACGTTGAAGGCAAATGCAAAACTTGGTATTAAATTATATGATCAATCTTTGGGGCTGCCGGAGATAAAAGGCCTTACCGAATTCCCTCCGGACGTAATTCCTGCGCCCGGGTTTAGTAGCAATTTGACCAGGGTTGAAAAACATTTTTCATTATAGTTATTAAATTTTCGGGTGCGGTTTTCATGTGTGCATAAAAAAAATTAGCTACTTGTCCAAATAAACATCATAAAGAAAATCGACTCACACCTTCTACCGTACAATTATTATCAATGGATAATTAGTTGGTTTTTGGAAATAAAAATCCACTTCCTGTTTTGATAAATATGCAAGATTTATGGCGCTGCATGTTAATTCCAGCAAGAAAAAATAATTGTAAATTGAAGTATCTAACAAAAAAGACTGCAACGAATATCATCGCAAAATGAAAGGGCAACACCAATACAATTTAAAAATTACCTGGACCGGGAATACCGGAACAGGAACGAGTGATTATCGATCTTACACTCGCGATCACACTATATCTGCAGAAAATAAACCCGATGTACCAGGCTCTTCTGATCCGTCTTTTCGGGGAAACAATACAAGGTATAATCCCGAGGAACTATTGGTGGCCTCCTTATCAGGTTGTCATATGCTTTCTTACCTGCACCTGTGTGCGGTAGCAGGCGTTGTTGTGGTTGAATATGCTGACAACGCAACCGGCACTATGGTAGAAACTCCAGATGGCGGCGGCCGCTTTAATGAGGTAACTTTGCATCCGCAAATTGTAGTTACGCATGAATCAATGATCGCCAAAGCATATGAACTCCATCATAAAGCAAACGAGCTTTGCTTCATTGCCAACTCTTGCAATTTTCCTGTTCATCATAAGCCAAATTGTACAGTGAAAACACTGAGCAGTGATCTGTAAGAAAAAACCGGTTAGATAAAAATCGCGTGTTCTTAATTCTTCCTTTTCAATTTTCAATTTTATTAGCTTTGCCGCCTTATGATTTTGAGAACCGAAGCATGGAAGACGTGGAAATTATCTACACCAATAATTTTGGGGGAACTTACCCAAATGGCATTAGGTATTATAGATAACATGATGGTTGGTTCTATCAGCTATAAGCACCTGGCTGCTGCGGCCCTTGTAAACAGCGTTATGAATATTCCATTTGTATTAGGGATTGGAATTACGATTTCCATATCTCAAACTGTTTCGATGGCGCATGGCCGTAAGGATGGGCTTAAAGTTTCTCACTACCTGTACAATGGATTTTGGTTATGCACTTTTGTTGCGATCATTATTGCAATATTTCTAAATTTTAGCAGGCCTCTTTTATTTCATTTAGGCCAGGATTACACCGTCGCAAAGCTGGCAGGCCCGTTCTTGCAACTTATGGGGTGGTCAACCATTCCTATGCTTATGTTTATTTCTTTAAAACAATTTACGGATGGCCTGGAAAGAACAAGGACGGCAATGTCACTTTCCGTATGTGCATTGCCCGTAAATATTTTTTTAAACTGGCTTTTGATTTATGGTAACTGGGGATTTCCAAGGCTGGAATTAGTGGGTGCGGGCATAGGAACGCTAACAACCCGGGTGTTGATTTTAATTGTATTTATAATAGTTCTGCAAAAGCATTCTTTCTTCAAAAAATACATTGCAGTAAGGCGCAATCAATGGATATTAAAAGCACAAACGATCAAAGAGTTGTTACACATTGGTATTCCGAGCAGCCTCCAGGTGGGTTTGGAATCCGGTGCTTTTGCAGTATCAGCAATCATTATTGGCACATTGGGGGCGGTGCAATTAGCCTCACACCAAATAGCGATTAGTTGTGCATCTATTACATTCATGGTGTCGTGGGGACTGGCACAAGGCGGCTCCATAAGGGTAAGTAATGCATGGGGGAGAAATAGCTGGAATGACATTGGGAATATTGGCAAGAGCACAATCCTTAGTGGACTAACGTACGGGATCGTTTGCGCTATATGCTTTATTTGTTTCAGGAATATTATACCACGCGCTTTTAATGGCAACGCAGAAGTGTTGGCCTTATCGGCCATATTAATGTTATACGCTGCAATCTTTCAAATTTCAGATTCGACCCAGGCGATTGGCGCTGGCTTGCTGAGAGGAATTAAAGACGTTCGTGTTCCAACCTGGTATATAGCAGCAGCTTACTGGTTAATCGGTATTCCCCTTGGATGTATTATGGCTTTTACATTTAAGATGGGCGCAGTGGGAATGTGGATCGGCTTTGTGGGCGGCCTTACTTTTTCATCTCTATTTTTAAATAGAAGATTCTTTAAAATGCTGGGCAAAAAAATAGAATCTAAACCCTTGTTTCCGGTAAAACAGTAAATGAACCAACCATACATATTCACTTTTCCTTGCCGCACTTATTTATGTAATTGCCGTGGAATGTGTTGCTAAAACGAGAATTCTCTTTCTGAAAAAGAACTGGAAAGTAGAACCTTCCTGACAAATCACCCTACTAAAAAAAATTAATTTTGATCCATAAAGGGGTAAACGACAGTTTAGTTGTTATAATAAAAAGATGACTTGACAGAAGCTGTATATTTTAAACCGGGATATCAAACCGTAAGAATGGAATTAAACGAAGAAGGGATCGTTGCTTTGCTTGCAAAACGGGACGAGAAAATTTTCGAACAGGTTTTTAAAACCCATTTTAAGAACCTGCATGCCTATGCTTTCACTATTCTTAAGGATGAAATGGTCGCCGAAGAACTGGTACAAAATATTTTTTATAAAATATGGGAACGACCGGAAAAGCTTTCTATATCCGGATCAATTGCCGCTTACCTGTACAGGGCCGTTCATAATGAATGTCTAAATCACTTAAAACACCTGAAGGTGCGTTCCAAATATCAATTACACGCGGCATATCAAATGAAAAATGAAACAGATAGCGCCTCTAAAAAAATATTATTGAAAGAACTGGAAGCGAAACTTCACCGGGCGTTGCAGGAACTTCCGGAACAATGCAGAACGATTTTCCAGTTGAGCCGCTTCGAAGAATTAAAATACCGTGAGATTGCGGACAGGCTAGAGATTTCTCCTAAAACTGTAGAAAATCAAATGGGGAAAGCATTGAAATTATTAAGAATGAAATTGATAGACTTTTTACCCCTTACCATTTTCTTATTGCTAATTTTTAAATAGACAGATTGAAAGAAAAATTCTACCATATTGATGATGAGTTGCTGGTGAAATACCTGTTGGGTGAATCTACTGTTGATGAAAATATCGCGGTAGAGCAATGGATTAATGAAGATGAGATCAATCAAAAATATTATAACGATTTCAAAACGATCTGGGAAGAGAGCAAACAGTTTGCATATACAAGTAGAGTTGATGAAGAAGCATCATGGCAGCGCTTTCGTAATCGCATTCAAACAGTTCCAACTAAAAATGCTGAAGTAAAATCGATTAACAGTTTTTCGTGGATTAAGATTGCAGCCATGATCGTGATCATTGCAGGAGCAGTTGTTCTCGGCTATAAAATTTTTAACAACAAAGAAATAAAAACACTGGCGGTTCAATCACAAAACAAAGTTGTTACAGACACTCTACCCGACCGCTCAATAATTACATTGAATAAAAATTCTTCCATTTCTTATCCGGAAAAATTTAACGGAGACATAAGGCCGATCACTTTACAAGGCGAAGCCTTTTTTAACGTCACTCCTGATAAATCAAAGCCTTTCATCGTCCATGTAAATGATGTAACTGTGAAAGTGGTTGGTACTTCCTTCAATATAAAAAGTATAAACGGAAATACAGAAGTAATTGTAGAAACGGGCATCGTGCAGGTTATAAAGAATAAAAAGACAGTCGAGTTGCACCCGGAAGAAAGGATTCTTGTTAATAAAGATGACAGTGTTTTGGCAAAAGAAAACGAAACAGGGACGCTGTACAATTATTACCGAACCAAAGAATTTGAATGTGACAATACGCCTTTATGGAAACTGGTAGAAGTTTTAAACCAGGCTTACGATGTAAACATAGTTATACAAAGAAAAGAATTGCGAAATCTCCCGATAACCACCACTTTCAACAATGAATCTCTGGATAATATCCTGGAGATCATTCGGCAAACATTTAATATTTCTGTTACCAAAACAGGAAATCAAGTCATTTTAAAATAAAAAATAATAAATTCTTTACGATGTTTTTGAAAAGAACAATAGCCATACTTATTTTATTAACCCTTCATAATTTTTCCGGGCAGGCACAAAATATTCTCTATAGAAATATTTCTTTTGAAGTAAATGCTCAGCGGCTTGATAATGTGCTGGAGATAATCAGCAATAAAGGAGACTTTTATTTTTCCTACAACTCAAATATTTTAAAAAGAGACAGCCTTGTTACATTGACTGTTTACAATAAAACGATTAAGCAAGTGCTGGATTATATTTTTAGTGATGGTTATGAATTTGTAGAAAGTGGAAAATATATTATTCTTAGAAGAGCACCTATAAAAGTTTCGCTAATTACAAATAAGGCTGTTACGGAAGATAAAATTTATACGGTCAGTGGTTATGTTTTAGACGATGAATCCGGTGAGAAACTAAGTGATGCAAGTATCTATGAAAAGAGGCTACTCGCTTCGGCACTCACAGATGAAAAAGGCTTTTTTAAAATAAAGCTGAAGAGTAAAAATAAAACCGCAGAGTTAACAGTGAGCAAAGAATTTTACCAGGACACAACCGTTGTAATTCAGCCGAAATACAATCAACAGCTTACTATAACCATCATGCCGGTCGATGATCACGTGTCAATGATAACGGTAGGTCCGGGCGATCTTTATGCACCGGATTCTCTAAAGCTTAGCATAGAAACAGACTCTCTCATTACCGAATATCTTTATGTAAAAAGAGATTCTGTAAAGCTTGAGAAAACGGCAGCAGGTAAGTTCCTTCTTTCATCCAAACAAAAAATACAAAGCCTTAATCTTAAAAAGTTTTTTACAGAAAGACCCTTCCAGTTTTCCGTTACTCCTGGCCTTAGCACGCATGGAAAACTGAGCCCGCAAATTGTAAATAATTTTTCGCTGAATATGTTTGGCGGATACTACAGGTGGCCTTAATGGTGTTGAATTTGGCGGCTTATTTAATCTCGATAAAAAAAATGTTCAATATTTCCAGGCAGCGGGATTATTTAATCTTGTTGGAGGCAATGTTACCGGGGTACAGTTGGCCGGAATTAACAATACAGTAATTAATAACCTTAACGGATTCCAGGCAGCCGGTATAAATAATTATGTGAAAGGGAAAGTACAAGGTGTGCAAATAGCAGGCATTAACAACCATACTTCTGATACGGTGAAAGGTGTTCAAATTGCCGGCATTGGGAATTTTGCAAATAAAAAAATGAATGGCCTGCAAATTGCCGGCATTGGAAATGTCGGCCGCAGAGATATTAATGGCGTACAGATAGCTGGTATTTTTAACTACGCAAAACGGCTGCATGGATTGCAAATTGGCCTTATAAATGTTTCTGACACCTCTGATGGATACAGCATTGGCTTATTAAATTTTGTCGCCAAAGGATACCATAAAATTTCAGCGTATGGTAATGAAGTAATGAATACTAACGTCACTTTAAAAACGGGAAATTCAAAACTATACAGCATGCTGATGGGAGGCATGAACCTCAGTGATTCTTCTAAAATATATTCCTTTGGTTTTGGCCTTGGCCATGATTTTATTTTTTCAAAAGCGTTTTCCGTATCAACTGAATTGTCTTCCCAATATTTATATCTTGGGGACTGGAGCTATACTAATTTGCTGAATAAATTTTCACTCAATTTCAATCTTCATCTTAATAAATATATAAGCCTTTTTGCGGGGCCATCCTTTAATGTGTATTATAGCAATCAGACCAACGCGATCAAAGGATACAAAATAAATATCCCTTCTGCGAGCTATCACACCTACAATTTTTCAAACAGTGTGAATGGGTGGATCGGCTGGAATGCAGGCATAACCCTTTTCTAAATATTTTTTTGAAATAGGGGTATCTCTTCCTTTGGTTGTTATTAAAATATAACAGGGTTTTATATCCTGTTATAAGTAAAGCATATAAAAGATTTATTCAAAAATTTATCAAATCCCTAAAATGAAAAAGTTAAGTATTGTATTGCTTTCTATGGCAATCACCGTAGGTTTTATCTCGTGCAAAAAAGTAATAGGCGATGGCCCGTTGGTTACCGAAAACAGGACGACCGGCGATTTTAATTCTGTGGCATCGACAATTTCTGCTGACGTGTATTACAAGCAGGATCCTGTATACAAAGTAGAAATAAGAGCACAGCAAAATATTCTCAATGTGCTTGAAACAAACATTGTGAATAATGAACTTGTTATCAAATTCAGAAATGGCGTACAGGTAAAAACTCACGAAACCATTATCGTAAATATTAGCTCACCAACTATAAATGGATTACGACTGAGTGGTTCGGGAAATCTTGTCGCCTCAGATTCGATAGTTACCACCGGAATGAATTTTACATTGAGCGGCTCCGGAAATATTACCATCGATAAACTTAAAGCAACAACCGTTGATGCCAATATAAGCGGATCAGGAAATATAAATATTGCGAATGGAGCGGCCAATACCGAGAAATTTAGGATCAGTGGCAGCGGCAATATCGATGCGCTAAATGTTTTGGCAGCGGATGTAACTACCACCACGAGCGGCTCAGGTGAAATGCAAGTCAATGCTTCGCAAAACCTTGATGTGACCATTTCCGGGAGCGGCTCCGTTTTTTATACAGGTAATCCGATAATTAATTCTCATATTTCAGGATCAGGGAAAATAATTCACAAATAATAAAGTTGAAAAACCTTCCTGTTTTAGGCATCTCCCCGGAGATGCTCTTTTTATTAGCACGATATTAAATTTCTGTCGTTTTACAGTTTTTGGTTTGCAATTTCCGGAATGCTAATTTTAGTAAAATAAAATTGTTGCAATAAAAAATTGTACATGAGTAAAGATCAAACAAAAGATGTGTTGAAATTTTTGAAGCCGTTTGATAAGAATATTCAAGAGATCGTTTTATGGTTGAGAGAATTTATTTGGGATTTGTATCCTCAGACAAATGAATTGATTTACGACAATTATAATGCATTGGCATTCGGATGGTCCCCTACAGAAAAGGTTGGCCATATATTTTGTGGCATTGCCCTTTACAGAACCAATCAGAATATTCATTTTAGCTTTTATTGGGGGAGTCAAATTTCTGATCCCAAGCAAATTCTTATCGGAAAAGGAAAGCAATACCGGTATACACTTGTAAAAAATAAAGAGGATTTTCCAAAAGCATACCTTAAAAAACTTATGAAAGATGCATACAATAATTCTTTATCGAAAGTGAAAGATAAAACTCAACTTAGACAAGGCATGACAATAACTAAAAGTATTTCGGACAAAAAAAGAGAGCTCAAGAAGAAGGTATAATTTCAAACTATGGAATTCGATTGCATTGTTATTGGCAAAGGACTAATCGGTTCTGCTGCCGCAAAATATTTGAGTGAGTCTGTAAAAAGAGTTGCCATAATTGGACCCGGTGAACCTTCGGATACCCAACAGGGTATTGTGTTTTCAAGCCACTATGACCAGGCTCGTATCCAGAGAATTATTGGTACAGATGCAACATGGACATTACTTAATCAGCAGTCTGCGGCTGAATATCCATCATTGCAAAAGGAAAGCGGTATAAGCTTCCACACACCCGTAGGATGCTTATATGTTAATCCACATGGAAGTGATTTTTATCTCGAACAGGTTGATGAACTCTCCAGAAGATTTAATACCGTGTATCAATTTTTTGAAACTGAAAAAACATTGAAAGAGGCATTCCCTGAATTTGATTTCCCAGAAATATCAAAAGGAATATTTGAAGATGCGCCCTCCGGATATATTAATCCAAGGCTGTTGGTGGAAGCCCAATTAAAAATATTTGAGAAAAACAATGGAACTGTTATAGATGAGATTGCACAGGAAGTGATTCATGAAAATGATTGCATAAAAATTATAACTAGTGAAGGAAACATTTTCAAATGCAAGAAAGTTTTAGTGGCCGCAGGCGCATTCACCAATTCATTTAATCTCTTAGATAAAAAATTAGATTTTAAATTAAAAAGCGAAACAACCATTTGGGCAAAGGTGAGTCAACAAGAAGCAATGCGCCTCAACAAATTGCCGTCATTGCTTTATGAAATTGACACTCCTGAAATTCAGAATATTTACTTAATACAGCCAGTTAAATATCCTGATGGTAATTATTATTTAAAGATGGGAGCCAATATACCCGGTGATATTTATTTTGAAAGTTTGGAAGAGATTCAAAATTGGTTTCGAAAAACCGACAATAATGAGAATCTAAAAATATTGCAACAGTTATTAATGACACTCTTACCACAAATGAAGGTTGAAGAATTCACAACAAGAAAATGTATCATAACCCGCACTCCACATGGCAAGCCTTATATTGGTGCATTGGATAAGAAAGGATTGTTTGTTGCTGCCGGTGGTAATGGCTACGGAGCTATGTGCTCTGATGCATTGGGAAAAATCGCAGCGCATCTGCTGATTGAAAATAATTTCCCCACAGAATTTGATAAAATGGATTTTTTACCCGTTTATCAATCAAAATCCTAATCTCTTGTCAAGGAGACCGAATTCATTTGATAAATATTATTTCGGGAACCTTCTTACACAAGCTGTGTTGTCTTCCTTTTTGAGCTAAAATTTAAAAAAGCTGCCCCGGTCTGAGGCAGCTTTTATTTTCATTCGGGTTAAGGGTTTAGTCTTAATTATCTCCTGTTTTCACACGGTTTTGTTCTTCAGATGCGCCACCTGTTTTTCTGCGCTGCTGGTTTTTAATGGGCTTTCCAAAACGGTAGCTAAAAGTTAAAGATGCTGCCCGGCTGTCGCGTGTATTTTTTATGTACACATCAATATCCTGGTACTTAACATACCCACTGAAATTTTGGGTTTTGAATATATCCCTTACACTTAGTTTCACCGTTCCTTTATTTTTTAGGACCTGTTTGGCAACACCCGCATCCATGCGCCACATAGGGTTCACCACTATCTGTCCTTCTATTCCTTTTGTCCTATAAAAACCACTCAACTCTGCACTCCAGCCTTTTTTGAATTTGAACTGGTTGTTTACATTGGAGAAAAAGGTTACATTATTCACATTTAAATAATCTCCATTGAGAGCACCTTTATAATTATCATGAACTACGTTGCTGTAAATATTTGTGGAGAAAAATTTCGTCACTGGAAAGTTAGCACTTACAGCCAGTCCATAATTTGTCTTTGATGCTATATTGTCTTTGGTTTGAAATGTTTTTCTTTCGCTTGTAATTTGTTTTAGAACATCTGAAATCGCATTGTTTGTTTTACTATAATTAATTGTAGTAGTTAAGAATCCATTGTATGTATGCGACAACTCTATGTTATCAGTAAACTGTGGCTGAAGCAAAGTATTTCCAACTTCATAGGTATATTGATCAAGAAAATAATAAAACGGGTTTAGATCCTGGTATGCAGGGCGGTCGATTCTCCGTCCGTAATTTAGGGAAAAAGTATTTTTCTTGTTGGCTTCAAAACTAAGATAAGCAGTGGGAAAAAGATTTACATAATTTTTTGTAAATGAAGAATCGGGCCTTGTCGCATTCCCTACCTGGTGTCCCTGTGCATTGGTATTTTCTGCACGTACACCAACTTGCATTCCCCATTTTTTTATTTGCCTGCTGTAATTTAAATAGCCGGCATTAATATTTTCTTTATAAATAAAATGGTTGGTTTTGCCTTCGTCAGTTTCATATCCTGTTGATGTTTTATTCTGATATAAGGCATCATTATCGGTAGTTACATAGCTGCTTTTTAAACCTGCTTCAAGCTTTGCAGATTTTTTAAGCGGAAAAACAAAATCAGTTTTTGCTGAATAAATGTGTACCGTCGAAGGCAGTGTTCCCATCAATTGACTGGCCGGCCTCAACGGAGAATAATCAGCATTGAGGAAACTGTTGTCAAACAACTGATCGGAGGTTTGATAATAAGTGAGGTAATCCATGTCTATGGTAAATTCTTTTCCTGTTGTATCAAACTCGTGGCGGAAGTTAAAATTCGCGGAAAAATTATTCGATTTTCTTTTCTGAGTACTTACCGCTTTTGTAATTGAATCGGTTATATCTTCTGCGTTCTTTAAGAAAGTAGTGTTGTCTCCCGTGTTTCCACCGGGATTTAGATATCCGGAGAAAACAACACCAAGAGTAGTCTTTTTGCTTGCATAAAAGTCCATGCCGGCTTTAAGATTCTGAAAAGTTGAATGGTGATTCATTAATGATGACTGGTCGAAAATTGTTTCAAGTTCTTTAGTTGAAACATTTCTAAATTTTCTTTGGAGTGTCAGCTCATTATATCCCTGCCAATATGAATAACCATAATTTCCAAACAAATTGACCTTTCCTGTCCGGTAATTCAGGTTAAGACTATTATTAGTCCGCGTGAACTTACTCTGAATAATGCTTGCGCTGACGCTCCCGTTAAATCCTTTCATTTTATTTTTCTTCGTCTTAATATTTATCACCCCGGAATTACCTGAAGCGTCGTACTTCGCTGAAGGATTCGTCATTATTTCTATTTGATCAATAGCAGAGGAAGGCATATTTTTTAAAAGATTTGCAAGTTCCTGCCCGCTCAGGTAAGCCGGTTTCCCATCCATCATTATCATCACGCCCTGCTTTCCCTTCAGGCTCACATTCCCATCTTTATCTACGGTAACACCCGGTGCTTTTTCGAGCACCTCGAGAGCCGTTGTTCCCGCATTTGTTACAGATGCATCCACATTAATAACAGTGCGGTCAATTTTTCTTTCTATAAACGGTTTCTTTATTACAGCACTTACGTTAACTGCTTCGAGCGTTTTTACACTATTTTTTAATTGTAAGTTTCCCGCAGAAACAGGGTTAGTGTTTTTAACCTCCAATGATCTGCTATATGTTTTTAAATGACCAGTTGAGGTTGCTAAAAGGAAGTAATTTCCAAAAGCAACATGCTCAAATGAGAAGTTTCCTTTTTTATCAGTAAGGTTTACCTTAACCAGTGAAGAGTCTGTTGCTTTAAATAATGAAACTGTTGCAGCGTCAATAATTTTTTGATCACCACCATCGGTAATGGTTCCTGTTATACTACCCTCTCCGGTGCTTTGGGCAATTAAAAATTTTGATAGTATTAAAAAAATAAGGGTAAAAAGAGTTGATCTGGTCATGGTTGAAATTTTATATTACTATGTTTTGAATATTACAGCACAAAACTAAGTACTTTGCAAAGCATAGTACATAATTATACATGGAAGGCATTATTGCTGTGTGAATGGTTAATTAATTTTTAGGTGGGACGCTGTAGCGAAAGAAAAAGTTACATGAAAATTTTACGTATGAAAAGACGCAAGGATTCGGCATAATAAAAACCTCCACCTATTATTAGGTTGATTTTCAATGCCCTAATCTCAAAAAGCGTTTGGATCAGGCCTTAATTACGTTTGTCTTATTTTTTCTGCTGAAGATTGCAATGCCGAGTAAACCGGTTATTACCAACGATGCCGATATGAGCTCAGCCTGGGTAGGATGAAGGCCAAAAATTGAGTAAGTACTATTCACCCGAATAGTCTCGACTAAAAACCGCTCGATACCATTCAAAATAAGATATAGAGAAAACATTACACCAGGCGCTTTTATTCTTCTCCTTATGAGCCATAAAAAGAGAAATATAAGGCCACATGTGATTGTTTCATAAAATGGGGTTGGAAATACGGGTTGAGGCAAAGCCCTGCAATATTTATCTTCGCAATCGTTTAACAAAATACCATCTTCATTCACATTATGCGGATAAGTATAAGCAAACATCCAGGAGGGTAAAAAAGAGGGGCCGCGAAAACTTTTGTGAGGCACTTTTTCAAGGGTTTCAGAATGCCGGTCGGTAACATTATTTAAACTACCAGACTTTTCCATAACAGAGCCATTCAGGAAATAGGTTGAGTATTGAACTACATTATTTTTGAATTGTGTAGAAGTTGCGGGTATAACATGTCCGGGAACATCGGAAATATAAGCACTATTGTAAATACCCCAATCCCCATCTCCTGCTACCTGGCAACCGATACGTCCAATTGCGTAAGCGATCATGAGAGCAGGTGCGGCGGCATCCGTAAGGTGTAATAAACTTATCCCTTTTTTACGTGCATAAATACAAATAGCAACCGCTGCGCAAATGAGGCCGCCGTAAAAAGTAAGACCGCTTGGAGAAAGTAAATTGCCTATGGGATTTTGTATAAAGCGATCCCAGTTTTCAAGATTATCAAAAAGTTTAGCTCCCAGAATACCAAATATCAAAGCAAAGATCACGATGTCACCCACCCTGTCGTGTGGCCAGATTCGTATAATCCTTCTTTCAGGCTTCGGAAGCTTTTGTTTATTTTTTTCCTGGTATTTAAAATATATAAGTAATGCAGCCATTACAAGCCCTCCTACCAGGTTTCCGGCAGAGGAGAAAATATATTCCTGTAAGTCGACGCCCTGCGAACGACTTGCTATAAAAACCCCGATAATTTTATATCCAAAAATAAAACCAACAAGTCCATTTATAAAGAGGTCAAAAATGGAAGCAGGTTTGCCTACAATTATAGTCTCTTCCCTGGGCGCTAATAATCCTTGCTTTTCCTTACGTTTAAGCTCGAGCGTGAGAAAGTAAGCTGCGGCTACAAATGCAATAGCAACAAAAATTCCAAAGGTGTAGAAAATTTTAAGCGCATTGATTTTCCAACCAAACCAATCATTAATAGCGTAGTATAAATTGGGATACATAGCAGCCGTTTAATTTTGGCAAATAAACATTTGTTAGTTTATTCAACAGGTATAAAAATAGATCGTTCATTCCAAAACCAGTTAAAGGTAATCACATAATGCAGAGAAGGTTCTGCATCACTCCAGGCCCGACTATAATATTTGCAATGGCCTCAATTGGATGAATTCATTCCATACGTATGTCAATTTGAAAATCCGAAAGTTAGCCGGGTCAAACCGGGACTCAGCAATATTCTTCGAAAGCTGCTGAAAGATTATTGGCGATCATTTGCGCAGATCTTCCTTCAATACTGTGCCTTTCAACAAAATGCACCAGCTTACCATTTTTAAATAAAGCAATTGATGGTGAAGATGGAGGATAAGGTAAAAGATGTTCGCGTATTCTATTAACTGCATCTGCATCGAAACCTGCAAAGCTCGTTGCTAACAGGTCGGGCTTTTTTTCGCTTTGCGCTACAGCCATTAAAACCCCGGGGCGTGCAGTACCTGCCGAACAACCACATACTGAGTTGATAACTACCAGCGCGGTTCCTTCACTATTTATTGCGTTGTCCACTTCTTCGTTTGTAACTAAATCGCTAAACCCATTTGATGTCAGTTCAGCCTTCATGGGTATTACTAATTGTTCTGGATACATTCTTTTAAAATTTTAGAGTGCAAATTTACAGCACTTGGCTGTTATAACAGCATTCAAATTTCAATGATTTTCGCAATTTTGTCATAAAAAAAATTTAAAAGAGCCAGAATGTCTTATAAATTATTTGAAATTTCTGCTGGTATTTTATTTGATGGTTATGTAACAAATTATTAAAAAATTAAAATAAAAAATATGACACTAGTAAAATTCAATCAGCCCGGATCGAAAGCTTTAAATGGTTTCCTGGATAGTTTTTTAAACGACTTCCATTACACTCCGAACAATAATTTAAACTTCCCTGCGGTAAACATAAACGAAAGCAACGATGATTATGAACTTGCGTTTAATGTACCAGGCAGAAGCAAAGAAGACTTTAAAATTACTGTTGACAAAAACATTCTTACAGTATCTTTTGAGAAAAAAGAAGAAGTAAAAGACGAGAACAAAAAGCAAATCAAAAAAGAGTTCAGCCTTCAGTCATTTAAGAGGTCGTTTACTTTAGATGAAAAAATTGCTGCAGATAATATTGCCGCAAAATATGAAAACGGAATTCTTACTTTAACCCTCCCCAAAAAAGAAGAAGTAAAAGTTCAGCCTAAAGAAATTGCTATAAGCTAATTGTAGCGTAGCAGGATTTATTAAGACCTCTCATTTATGGGAGGTTTTTTTTATGTATTAACAAGAAAGTTTTGGAATCGTTTTTACTCCATTGCTGCCTTAACTTTTTCGATAACATCCTGGTTCTCGATTTCTCCATTACTTTTTGAAATTATATCAAAAACCGGCCTGTGAAATCTTTCAAAATATTCACGGTTCTTCTTGATATTAGCATTGCGTGCCTTGACAATATAGGGCATATTAAATGTATAAGTCTGCGGCTTTATCTGTATACCACATAATATATTTCCCCTATCACTTAATTCGTAATCGACCGCATATTTATGATCAAAGTCACCGGTTGTTTTAATGAAGTCGAATGCAGGGAATGTCTCTTTTAATTTTTTAATAGTGTTTCGCTCCCTTATGATGATACCATTCCACGTTTCACAAATTATTCTGAAGCGAACGCATTCAATACATTCGTCAACATGGATATCAATTCCTCTTTGGGATGCCAGTGCATGCAGGATTTTTCCTTTTTCAGACAACTGTTCTTTCGTTCGCCCAAACTGAAAGTTGAGATTTTTTACAGGCCATTCAAGCCTTTGTATTTGTTGAGGATTTGTTCGCTTGAGGCTGTAGTCATTAACCATCCTTTGCTCAAGATCGCTGAGCGATTGAATTTTGAATTCTCTTTCCTGCCCGCTTTCGTAATAAAAATCTTCCCATTTTTCTTTAGCAAGAAAAGTACGGCTTTCAATTAAAGTAGATACGTAACCGATACTCCAGGGGTCATTAAGGCATAATTCATTCCAAAGCCCATTTGTTTTTCTGAATTTTGCTTCGTCAATTTCTAAAGTAAATTCATCCATGGGTTTATATTAAGTTGCTCTACTTATATCCCAAAATTTTCAACATACTTTGTGCCGTTTGTTCTTTTGCATATACCCAATCAGTTAATTTTCCATTTTTGTCTTTCTCAACAACTATGTGTTTTGGCGAAGGAATAAGACAATGTTTAATACCTCCATAGCCGCTTATCTGGTCCTGGTACGCGCCTGTATGAAAAAAGCCAAGATAAAGAGGTTCTCCGCTTCCAACCTTTGGAAGAAAAACTTCATTAATATGTTCCTCCGAATCGTAATAGTCATGGCTGTCACAGGTAATTCCTCCAAGCGTCACCCTCTGGTATTCTTCGTTCCATTTATTAATGGGAAGCAATAGAAACTTTTCGCCAATTCCCCACGTATCAGGCAATGTGGTGATAAAAGATGAATCAATCATATACCATGTTTCACGATCGTTTTGCTTCTTCTCTCCTATCACGCTGTAGATATGCGCCATGCTTTCACCGACGGTATAGCTCCCGAACTCGGTGAAAATATTAGGCATCGGAACTTTGGTTCGCTTGCAAGCCACCTTTATATTTCTTACAATTTCGTTTATCATAAACTGGTAGTCGTAGTCAAATCCGAGCGAATGCTTTATGGGAAAACCTCCACCAATATTTATAGAATCAAGCTCGGGGCAAATTTTTCGAAGCTGGCAATACAGATTGATAATTTTATTAAGCTCACTCCAATAGTAGATATCGTCTTTAATACCTTTATTCAAAAAAATGTGAAGCATTTTCAACTGGAACCTATCTTCATTTCCTTCTATTTCATCCACGTAAAACTCAAGTATATCTCTTGCACGTATCCCGAGCCGTGAGGTATAGAAAGGGAAGGTTGGTTCTTCTTCCGCAGCTACTCTAATCCCTATATTAAAAGGAACTCTTACCGATTTGCGATATCCTGCCAGTTCCTCTTTATTATCAAGAACCGGTATCACATTTTTGAAACCCGTATTCAATAACCTTGCAATCCTGCTTATATAAGGCTTTTGCTTATACCCGTTACAAATGATAAAGGTATCCTTGTTTATTTTCTTTTTTTCATAAAGCTTGTTTATGATTTCTATATCATATGCATAAGAAGTTTCCAGATGAATATTACTTTTTAAAGCCTCTTCTACAATGAAAGAAAAGTGAGAGCTTTTAGTACAATAACAATAAAAATATTCGCCTTCGTACTTATGTTTTTTGAAGGCATTGGCAAACATTTTCTTGGCCTTATTAATCTGCATCCCGATTTTGGGAAGAAAAGTCATTTTTAATGGAGTACCGTATTTATCAATCAATGCCTTTATATCTACACCATTGTATTGCAGGTAATCATCCTGGAGATCGTAATCTTCCTGCGGGAAATTAAATGTCTGATGTACAAGGTCGTTATAAGAGTTGGTCATTAAAATGGATTAGGCTTTTGTAAAATGTTACAAATGTAACTGAATGCTGAATTCACGCAAATAAAAAAACCGTCCCTGGTTAGAAACGGTTTATCAATATCGATAAATCAATTTATTTAACTGAATCTATAAGGCTCTTAAAACTTTCCGGTTCATTCATTGCCATATCAGCAAGAATTTTCCTGTTAAGATCAATATTTTTTTCCGCAAGCTTGTGAATGAATTGACTGTAGTTCATTCCCTCTGCTCTTACTGCTGCGTTTATACGCGCTATCCACAAAGTCCGGTACTCACGCTTCTTAAGTTTACGGCCTACATAACTGTAGGTCATTCCTTTTTCCATCACATTTTTCGCAACGGTATATACATTTTTTCTTTTACCATAATAACCTTTTGCTGCTTTAAGAACTCTTTTTCTCCTGGCTCTCGATGCAACTGAATTTTTTGAACGTGGCATTGATAATATTTTTAATTGTTACCGGCTGAACCGGATAATTTTTTTAAAGTCTGGAATTTCCCTGTGGGATAGGGGTGGTTACTTCATACGTAACAAGCGCATAACAAATGGCCTGTTGGCATCACTTACCATACCTTTCTTGCGTAAACTGCGCTTGCGCTTGGTGCTTTTTTTTGTTAAGATGTGGCGTTTGTAAGCTTTTTGGAAAGTGATCTCACCTGTACCGGTTACTTTAAAGCGCTTCTTGGCGCTGGAGTTGGTTTTAACCTTTGGCATTATATTATTTTTACTTTTACATCCTGCCGGCGTTCCCGAACAGACGGGAAACTTATGGAGCCATGTGGATAATATGTTTTATTAAGAACTACATTTAGCCAAAACACAAAATTCTAAACGGGGTGCAAAAGTAGGGAATTATTTTTGAAAAAAAACACCAAAACGAGGCTAAATCAGGAACACGGGATAACCTTTGGGGCAAATGAAAGTTGCAAGGAGGCTACACTTTTTTATCATTCTCAAAAATGTTTAACGCTTCCTCAGCAATAGCGGGTGCCAGCCGGTAACCCGAACCAGCTGCAGCGCCGGCAATTACGTAGTTGGGATGACCTTTGACTTCTTCTATTACCGGATCGTCATCTTGAGTATAGGCATCACAAAATACCCGTCCTTCTGTACATAGCCCGGCAAATTGAGGAGCATATTTTGTAAGGATGAGCCGGGCCTTTTCTGCATCATTTTTATCGATACTTAATGTATTTATTTCCGGCACAACATCCCAATGATCACATTTAAAACTAAACAACCAATAATTGTCTTCATATTTAGGCATTAGAAATGCGTCGTCATCAAAAAAATAAAAAACAGGATCATTTTTATTCGGTTGTTTATAAATGTGGAAAGCAACAATTTTCTTTATTCTAACGTGTTGATTGCTGATAAGCCCTGGGGCCAAAAATTCATTTATCCATGGCCCGGTGGATTGTATAACCCGCTTAGCCCGGAAGCATTGCCCGCCTTCGGTTTGTAGCTCATATATTCCTTGCCGGAATACTACTGAGGTTACTTTAGTGTTCCTCGCTACTGATAACAAATTGTTTTCTTTACAATAATCTTCTGCCAGCAAGTGCGGAACGGTATTATTCAACGCCTGCGTTGCATTGAACCCAGTTATCACAGTTGTTTGTACCGGAAATCTAAGAAATGGATAAGCATCTAAAATTGACGGAATTTTCTCAGGTGAAGATTTTGCTCCTTGTTGTGTCAACCGGCTTCGGATCTTCTGAACATTTTTTTGATCCGTTATTCCGTATAGGTTTAAATCCTTAATCGGTAAAGCCGGAAATTCGTTTCTTAGCTCAGCATATAGTGACCGAGATCTTTTAGAAAGCTTATAACGCAGCGGGGTGTGGCCGTAAGGGATGTCCAGGGCAGCAGAATAAAAGGTGGCGCCGCTGCCAACTTCTGACTTGTCTATCAGACCTAATGTCCATTCGGGGTGACGCTTCCTTGCAAAAAAGGAAGCAAAGGCGCCAATTATACCGGCCCCGATAATAATGAGGTCAAAATTGTCTTCGTTCATTGCTATTCTTTTACCACCATACGGAAAACACTACTAAATTTTCCGGGCCATTGTTAAAAACCTCGTGGCTTTGCTGAGAGCTAAAGAGTAATACATCACCTGGTTTTACTTCCCGGGTTGATTCTCCGTCGTATGTTACGACGCCCGTACCCGAAGCAATGAACCAGCATTCCTTTACGTCATGAACATCGATAGGCGAAGTTTCATTTGGATAAACAATAAACCTTGATCCTTTGAAAGGCGCCAGTGGCTTACCGGTTGAATGGCCAAAATCGATTTCGTCCACCACCATAGCATTATCATATAATTCAGGAGGGAGAAATGAGCGTACAGGCATCTGATTCATCTTTTTTAACTTTTATGTTCATTCGAAAATAATGTCGATGGAAGTGCAGGTTTTATTTCTTCAAAAGTTATCTTTTTGAAATACACCGGCAAATCATTTTCAACCGACACGTGTGTAACTTGAAAATGAGATTTTTCTTCCGGCACTCCCGGATGCCCTAAAAGATTCCAGATTGATATGGCGCAGCCGGGCATAACAGGAAATGCCAGCAAAGCAAACCCCTTTAGCCACCAGTATGAAAGGTTTGAGTCAAGTCGCTGCTTGCCATAAGCAATCCATTCTTTCAAAGGCTCACAGCTTCTTTTAAGTTGAAAGCCGGGCGGTGTTAAATAACCCAGTTGAGTAATAAGTAAGTCCTCGAGCTTCTCTGTAAAGCCTTCATCCACGATACTTCCAGGCTGTTCTTGTATGGCCGCCCACGCGGTATTGAGCGTTGGTTGAAGTTCCCCGGCTAATTCCTCATTTATGAATTGAATAAATTCCTGAACATTAAAATCACACATTTCATTCTCAGGGTTTTTCCAGGCAAGGAAATACCGGATCGCGTCGGAAGGAACTGGCGTTTTATTCACAATGTCGTTCCCCCATATTGCGTGCCCTCGGCTGGTGGAGAATTTAGAATTCTCTAACGTAAAAAAATGATTAGGCAGTAAAAAATCTATGGGACGATAAGAATCGGATTCTAACCCGAGCCCGACACCTGCGACTAAATAAGGAATAGTACAATCAATACCAAAACTGGCAATAGTGATAACTTTCGATTCTTTATGAAAAGGATTAACAGCTTCGTTGAATTTCTCTTTATACAACTCCCCACAAAAAATTGAATAGAAATACAAAGCTGAATAAGTAAATAATACATGAGGCTGATCGTTACTCTCTATCGTCCAGGGAATTCCATACTTGCCCGGATTAGTTATCCTGACGTACGCACCCTGCTGCTCAAAATATGTATTCGCAATTTCAATGAATTCCTTACCAAGGCCCATTCTTTCCAGGTGCTTTAATAATTCATCTTTTTTATTGATAATAAGGTATAGCTCTTTGTCTTCTACAGTGATGAGTGAACGATCACCTTTCCTAAAAGTGGGTGAAACAATATCCATAGGTCTATACTGAGTTCCACATTCCTCGCATTGATAGCTACCGGTTCCGGACCCGCATACAGGGCACGTTCCAGATATCCAGCAGCCAGCAAGAAAATTATCGTCTTGTTCTGAATATAAATATTTTTCATGCCTTATTGTTAGAGCGCCTTTATTAGCCAGGTCCTTAACAAGATCGGTAAAAAAAGTCTTGAAATTTTCGCGGTAAGTAGGAGCAACAGGATTTATGAATGCATCATATTCTATGCTCACGGCATCGAGGTCTTTCCTCATTCTCTCATGGCATTCATTGCATAGCTCTTCCTCATCTTTACCCGTTTGCCATGATTTTAAATTCATATAGGACTCATACGAATCTGATCCAAAAAAAATGGCAGCGTCATTTCCATTTCTTCTTTGAGCTCTCGCAAGTACATCCATTTTAAGATATGGTCCCGAGAGATGGCCTAAATGTAAACCCCCATTGGGCGTAGGCATAACAGGAATTAAAAGATATCTATTATTCCCTTCTTTTAAGCGCTGAAATGTTTTCATAAATATTTTAATCTGTATATACCAAACTGATTTTCGGTAAACTATTTATCTCTCTGTGCAGAAATCATCATTAATCTTTACGGATTGTTTCAAATAAAATGTTTCTGTTGTTGAACTGCATGCATAACCTTTGCGGGCGTACAGTCGATACTTTGAAGGTTCCATTACAATTGCCCCTACTGTTTCCGATCTCCTGATGTTTCCCTCACCATGAGCGCAAATTCCAACGGGATATAAAGTGTGATCGGAAAAAATATCGAAGAGCATTTCAGGTGTAACCGTATCAGTGTCTTCGGGCAATAATTGCTGCAGCAATTTTAGGCGCTTTACAGATGAATTCCTGAAAAGAAAATGCATGGTGTCTTCCTTTTGAAGTTCACCGTGCAGGTAATGATTGGTATGCATAGAGGACAGCACCTTCTATTGTTCTATAATCGTTCGCTGTGCATTCAACGTTTACCAGCCGCTCTGTGTCCGTTATAAGAAAGCTTCGTGAACTGCTAAGCTTGATTTTTTTGAATTCATCAAGACATTCCTTCACAGAAGATAGCGATAGGAAATGTCTAACTAACAAGTAGGGTGAAACGCCAGGCTGCCAGCCGCCAGATACAACCATGTTGATGTTAACCGACAGGCCATGATTATTAAGACCTGCGTACCCAAGTAAACCGGCAAAACCATACATTAAAATTTCCGGTTTGTCTGCCTGCTCCGGAATTATTCGGAATATACAACCAAGGTCCGCTATGTTTCCGGGAAGGTCAATTGTTTGCCCGGTAATAATTCCCCGGGAATGCCTCTTAATGGCAATAGTGGAACAGTCTCCTTCAAGAATATCCTGCTCATTAAAGGCGATCAATTCCATTCTTATTTGCAACAAAACGGCATCTTCATAAGAAATATTTGCTCCTGCTGCCAGCCCCTGAAGTTCCAATGCAATTTCAGGTAACTGGGCTTCAATTACCGCGGCATGCTGAAGAACCTGGCTTTTTAATATAGAATCGTCAAGCGGCGTTCGCCGGATGGAATTTATTCGTGCTTTATTATCCTGCAAAAAATCATTGATCTGCCTTTGCAATAAACGGCCATGTTGTAACCCGCGTTCGAAAGCGTTCCCACTTAATATAATTTCAGCTATGCTATTCAACCTTTTGCTATTTATGAATTATTCCTCGCCTTTAAATTCTGTGAAGCCCTCCTCCATGATCTCGCCAATGTAGGGTGCATTTTCGTTGCGTGGCACAAACTTCTGCCAATTAAAAACAGAGCTTTCATTTTCAATATCATAGATTTTTTTACCTGCGAGGCTGTTAATTATCTTGGCGCTTCGCCATGCCACCAGGCTTAAGTTAGGATCAGCGACACCGCGTACGTGGCGTGCACCATTTTGGATAAAAATTTTATTTTGAGCGGGGCCATCCCACTGAATGCAAAAATCTTCATTAATCTCAAACCCGTGGTCTGTAGTTGCCAATCTTCCCATAATTGGCTCAAGAAATTTCGGCGGCTGGTATTCGAAACCGGTAGCAAAAATCACTATGTCAGCTTCATATTTATTGATCTCTCCTGTTGAGGTGTTTTTGCAAACAAGCGCCCAACCCTTGTCTTCTTTTTTAAAATCAATCACATTGTGATCAAAATATAATTTGGCGAATTTTGCCTTCCCTTCTATCAGGTCAATCTCATAAAGGTTTCGATAAATTTCTTCCAGCAGATCTAAATTGATACCATCACTGGCAAGGCTTTGCTGGGCAAGTAATTTTCTTTTTTCCCCATCGGGCAAATGATAAAAATATTCACTATAGGATGGCGTAAAAAATTCATTGGTAAATGGAGAATCGTCAATAGGTAAAAAATTAGGACGACGTGATATCCATGATACACTCTCGGGCAGTTCTGCCCTGTTTAACAATAATTGGTTTACAAGTTCTGCGCCGCTTTGTCCTCCACCCACCACCATTATTCTTTTGTCAACAAATGCATTATTGTCTTTAATAAACTGGATTGCATGAAAGACTGATGAGCAAAGATGTGGCCTCACGCAAGCAGGAACTTTTGCTGTTTGACCCGCGGCAATCACTAAATTTTTAGAATTATTTTCTCCTCTCGAATGCCTGAGTGTAAAACGACCGTCATTGAATGTTACACTTTCCACGCAAGTATCAAAGTTCAGTGTAGTCAAAGATTGACTCACCCACTGAAAATATTGATTAAACTCGCGTCTTTTAACTCTCGGAAATCTTGCCATGGCAAAGCGGTACATTCGTTTTTTATGAGCGAGGAATGCAAGAAATGAATGCCTGCTGGTCGGATCAACAAGAGTCACCAGGTCTTTCAACCAGGAGACCTGGATCGTGGCCTCCGGAAAAAGCATTCCAGGAAACCATTGAAATTCCTTTTTTGCATCAAAAAAAATACTATTAATTTCTTTTACAGGGTCAAGAAGTGCCGCGGTACTAAGATTGGATGGCCCTATGCCAATACCAATTAGATCAAACTCTGCCTTCGGACTCATAAGCGGTAATTAAGTTTTGTAAAAATTGCGGGTATTAAAAATCCAAAAAAATACTTCCTTTAATGCCAGGCCATTCATCCTTTAAGATACTGTAATAAATAGTATCCCGTCTCCTTCCAAACTGCATAAGTGTATGGCTTCTCAAAATCCCTTCTTCGGTTGCGCATATACCCTTCAGACCCTTTCTGGCTTTTACATTTAGAACATCTGTTTTAAACTCAACTCTTTCCATTCCCAGGCCTTCAAACGCATATTGCAGTAATAAGAATTTATTACTCCTGTTTACACCCGTTTTTTGAAAGTGGGGAGCTACCCATGTCCATCCTATCTCCACCCTTTTATCTCTGAATGAAAAATTTCCAAAAGATGTACTGCCAGTTATCTTTCCTGTTTGTTTGTCAATGGATGTAAATGTTACCCTGCTTTTGTTTGCTCTATCCTGCAAAGCTGAATTAATAAAATTTCCCAGATTCTCCTCGCTGTTAATAGCAATAGCAAAGTATGTCCATATATTTTCATCAAAAACAATTTGTCGGTATTCCTCGGTATCGGTTTGTAATAACGGCCTAAGAGTAACCTTTTTGTTTTCAAATTCAAAATTGCCTGTAAACAATTCTTCTGCATCCGGGTACTTCATAATTGACTATTAATATTTACAACTAATATAACTTTTAAGCTTGTTTTTCGCTAAACAACGCAACCAACTGGTTAACGGTTTTTACCGCCGCGAGATCCTGGTCGCTTAGCTCAAAAATATTTACATCAAGCTTTCCTGTAAGCTTTGTTATGATCCTTATAAATTGTAATGAATCAATTCCCAAATCTTCTTTCAACATCGAAGAGCCATGAAAGTCTGCAATTTTTTTCACTTCAAAAATGCTCTGATTTACCTGGGCTTGTATATCCATTCCAATTGCTATTTTAACTGTTATATAATGTTTCTAACTCTCGAGAGTAATCATGGATAATTTTATTTCTAAGTAACTTATTTTGCGCCGACAACCGGTTACTCTTTCCGGAAAAATCTTCAGGTGCAATAAAAAAGTTGCATACTCTCTCGTAAGGCTTAAGCGTTTCATTCAGCCGCGCCACTTCCTGTTTTATTTCGTTGTAACCAGGAGTCGAAGATTCCGTTACAATGAGCGCCACCAGGTATGGATGATCGTCGCCATAAGCGATACAGTGTTTTATTAGTGGCGAGCTTTCCATTTTTTTTTCAACAATTGAAGGATGTACTTTAATTGCATTTGCCAGCACAATCAGTTCTTTTATCCTGCCATTTATATATAGATAACCATCTTCATCCATGTATCCCAAATCCCCGGTGGCCACATAGCCGTCATCAAGAAATGTTGCCCCGTTATCTTCTTCTACTGCTTTGTAATAGGAATAATTTACCGGGTAGTCACTTCTTACAAGAAGCTGGTTATTTTCATCAAACTTCACGTGCTTGCCTGGTAACAGTTTTCCTACGCTGCCGGTCTTATTGTTTCCAGGGTAATTTTTTGAAACGATACATACTTCGTTCATTCCGTATCCCTGGAACAGGGGCACTTCCATCTCTTCATAAAATGCCAGTGTATCGGAACCAAGTGGTGCAGAACCGGTCCAGAGGTAACGAATTTTTCCACCCAAATGTTGTTGAAAATCGTTTCTCAAACCGGAGATATTCCTCGCATCTTCAACTCCCGACTCAGCAAGGAAATTTTTCATAATAGTCTCGAAGAAAAAGGGCACTCCCATAACGACTGTCGGCCTTTCTGAGCGCAAAGAATAGAACACATATTCTTTCGGAATAAGGACGATATTAAAATCAAACAATATAGCGGAGTAGATCCAATAACGCTGCTGGTAAGTGTGTAACGGTAAAAAAATCATCACTTTATCATTCTTATCATGCTGAAAAATTTCCTGTATAAATGTAATTGCCGCGTCCACACTTTGTTTCATCGCACCTATCACTTTGGGCCGTTGAGTGGAGCCTGATGTGAACTTAAAAGTCAGTATGTCCTGCATTTCATATTGAACGGGGTTAAGCGTTGTTGCATCATGACCTGATTCAATTTTGCAAACGTCTTCAAAAGCAAAAACGAATTCGTGTTTTTTATACGATTCGATATTTGACAATAATAAAGGCAACTCAAACTCCATCAATAAATCATCGACTTCGTAATCTACCGCCGGATCAAATGGTACTGTCACAATTCCCGCAGCAATACATGCTAAATCAATTACAACCCATTCCAGTCCATTTGTTCCTATTATGCCAATCTTATCTCCTTTGGCTATATTTTTTCCCTTAAAAAAATCAATCACCTTCATAATAACTGGTATCAATTCTCTAAAAGGCAGACTTATTTTTTTCCCATTTTTATAGGTTTCAAATTGCGAAGTACAGTGATGCAGTTTGCCGATAAGTTTATTTATTTTATCAATTTCCATTAATAGCTATATGACAGAATTGAGGAAACAAATGATCCCGCCCAACCCGTTCCAAACGATAATATTAAGCCCTCATTATTTTTTATTTCAATCTGTCGCCACCAGGTCTTTTAAGTTTACCAAAACATCCAGGCAATCGAGATGTGAATACCTTGTTTGGTTAGCAGTAAATATTTTATTGGTATCCAAACCCACCATTTCCAGGCATTGGTTTATCAGCAAAGGATTTGCATTTTGAGTTATGATATGAGAGATATCACCCGGTACAACGCCAGATCTTTCCAGTAATTGCTTCAGGCATTTCATGTAATATTTAAGAAGTATCAATGAATCATCCCGGTTAAGATTAATATCATAAAACCTTCCGGCGGAAATAATCTTGCTCCTTTTCAACGCCGGACCTTTACCATCTTTTCTCAACAAAATTGTTCCCGATCCATCTGACAAAACACCATAGGTTCCAACCAGTCTCTCTGCCATATTATTAATCTTAACATTGCCAAGTATGAGTACATTATTAATAGCCTCGTTGTTATCGGCAATTTGTGAGGCAAGTGTCAAGGCATGATCAATGTTTGCACAATGATTTCCGCTAAGGTTTATAACATATGCATTCTCCAGGTCAAATTCGTATTGAATATATTGGCCAAGATTCAATGTTTGTCGTTGATCTTCTTCCTGCGCAAGTATTATTAAATCGATGTCTGTAGGGTCTGCCGCTCCATCAATAAATAATTGTTCCACAGTGTTTGCAAGCATCTCTTTATCGTTCAGCTTATTCTCTACCCTTATTGAGTCAACCTTCAATTCACTCTTTATAAAATCTGCATATTCTTCTTTCCCCGCAAATATTGCGGGAATATATTTATCGGAAACACTATCGATAAGGTCATTAACCGGAAGTTTATTCTCCGGAACATAATAACTGATATGCGCTATTTTTATATCGTACATAATATACTTCTGTTATTTGCTGGTAAACCACCTGGTAGTTTCTTATTAAAATACCTCTTTGGTTTTGCTAGTGCAAATTTTGGTAAGCTATTTCTGTATAAACTATAATTCAACAGTGCACTCTTCTATTCATTTAAATGTTGTTGCACCAGGTTGGCAAAATTGTTCGATTCAAAAATGGTGGAATGTTCTCCCTCAATTTCATAGAATGTTACAGATTCGGCGTATTCCTTCCACCTGTTTTTAGTCTCCTCTTCCAAAATTAATTTCCTGAATTCTATTTGCCTGTTTTTATCCGTGAAATGATAATGATCCCTGGCATAAAAAACAAGAAGATCGCCATCATATTTGTTTATAACATAATTTTCAAAAGCATTTTCCAATTTTTGTTCAAACTTTTTAAAGACAGCTAATTCAATGTTTTCCTGTTGAAAAGGATAAATCTTATTAAGCAAGGATTTTAAACTTTTAAGCTTATAATCTATTGCATCCTTAGGATATTTGGATAGCAAATAAGTCTCAAAATCCACCTTTAAATAAGCCTTTTGGGTTGCTTTCCTTATAAGAACAGGAATGTTTTTTATTTTCTTTACGGGCTTAGATCCTGAAATATTTTTCACAGTAAGTATTACATCAAACATCGCCAGCAGTTTGATCTCTTTTCCCATCATCTTTAACTTCCTCGCCATCTCGAAAGCAATAGCGCCGCCTATACAATGGCCCGATAATGCGTAAGGGCCATTTGGGTTTGACAGGAGTATTTCCTGTAAGTATCTGTCCGCAATGCCTTCAATAGTATGGGGAAAGTTCTGAAGTTCTTCAATAACCGAAGGCTGCTGCAATGCATACACACGTTGCTCATTGCCTAGCATACATGCAAATTTTTCAAAAGTAAACGCAGTACCGCCGCCACCGCAAACGATATAAAGAGGCACACTGCAGTTGCCATTCTTAATAGGAACAATTGAGCTACTAACTCTGTCGTATAGCCCATAATTTCCATTGTCTTTCAACTGTTCATTCTCAGCAGAATCTTGATTGGAAAGGTTTTGAATATGAATGGCCAATTGAGTAATTGTCGGGTAGATAAAAAAGGATTTTATATCAAGGTCAAAATCAAATTCCCGCCGGATAGCCGCTATTACCCTCAATGCCTGCATAGAATTTCCTCCAAGCCTGAAAAAATTATCGTTTACACTTATGGACTGGAGGCCCAAAATATTTTGGACAATGTCTGCCAACCTCATCTCGGTATCAGTAGCGGGTGCAACAGGATCTTCGCCAGCCGCCTCCTTCATCACTGGATTCGGCAAAGCAAACTGGTCCACCAATCCATCTCTTGTCAATGGTAGCTCTTCCACACAAACCCATAAATCAGGAATCATATAGTGAGGAACCTTTCGGGTCATGTATTCCACAATTACCTGTTCATCATATTTTCCATGGGGCACAATATATGCAACCAGCTTTCTGGCTCCATCCATATCTTCCTGCGAAAGCAGGGATGCTTTATTGACAAGTTCACATTCGTTCAGGACTTTTTCGATTTGTTCAAATTTTATTTTTATTCCTTTGTGCCTGAAGTAGCGTACATCTTTATCTGTAGAAGTCGGGGGAGTAGATTGACTATTAGTCTGGGATTCTATTTCCTTAGCTTCATGTTTATCAATATTTGCTGATTCACTTGTGTGAGTAATACGATCAGGCATTATTAAGTCGATTCTGATGGCAGTTTTGGTTAATTCTATCAGTCAGTCTTACACGGATATTAAAACCTTAAGGTTTAGGAGTATTTACAACGGATTTGTTAGATTCAGTATTGTGACTTTTCGTCCTGGCGGTTCAAAATTACTTTTTTAATAGCATAAAAGTTTCGCAACTAAAAAAAGACAAGCTATTTTAAAATACCTTAAAAAAAATTACATCAAGGTGGCTGTATAAAATTCTTCCAATACGAAGTAGCCTGAATCCAAAAAGGCCGTGAGTTACAGGCGATGCCTGGTAGATAATTAGAACTTCACATTCCCACCGATTTTTGCTGATTTTGGTTACCAAAAACTTTTTTCAATATATCAGTTACTCTTGCTGCCGGGTTTTGTCGTATTTTTTGTTCTTCCAGCCCTATATGATAAAATAATCCATCCAAAGCTTTTCCGGTTACATAATCCGTGAGGTCGGTATTAACAGGAGTGCTGCTGAAACGATTATAGGCTGTAAAAACATCTTTCCAGTATTTTGTTGCATTAACATTTGCTAGCGATTTACCTATAACCGGTTTAAATGCCTGGGTCAATTGCAGTGTTGTAGTGCGTTTCAAATAATCGGTAGCTGCAAAATCGCCGCCTCTTAAAATTCCGAATGCGTCCTGGATGGTCATCTGTTTGATCGAATTCCAAAATATATCACCTACATATTTAGTCGCATCTTCCGCCGCCCTGTTCATGGAAAGAATCGCATTATCCACTGTTTTTCCAAGACCAACACTTCGTAAAGTCTTTTCCACTTTTTCCGCCTCGGGCGGCATTAAAATTTTAATAATGTTATCACCAAAAAACCCATTGAGTGCTGAAAGATGAAAGGTCGTGGAATCTGTACCCACATGCAATGCCTCCTTCAACCCTTGTACTACTTCATCATTGGTAAGGCCGGTGCCATAGCCAGCGGAACTTAAGATGCTGCGGGCAGTATCACATCCGGTAAGAGGGAATACGAAAAGGCAAATAATTACAATCCATTTTTTCATAAAATATTTTTTCTTAGTGTTTCAAATCCGGCGTTCAATCTGTGGATTGAAGGTAATTTTTCAATCCGTAATTATAGGAAAAGTATTCATGGAACGAATTCTATCCGCTCTTATTTTCCTCTTCCGAAATTTCAGTAGTTGTATCGGGAAGTTCAGGAGGATCATCCTCATGGTGAAGATCGTGCATGCACTGAACTTTGAGGTGATCGTAAAGTGAATGCTTATCAACAATCATTGAAACGATACTCGCAACCATTCCTGCAATCATCAGGTGAAAAATAACATTATGCCGGTCGGTCATTTCAAGTACAAGAATGGCAGAGGTAAAAGGAGTGCGGGTTACGCCTGTTAAGAACCCCACCATTCCGCATAAAATAAGAAGATTGGTATTGGTAACTGAAGCCTCCAGCCATCCCGCAATAAGAGAACCCACGCCTGCACCCGCACCCAGCGACGGAGCAAAAATACCCCCTGCAGCACCTGTCGTAAAAGAAAGAATAGTGCCAAGTATTCTAAAAAATGCGGTGTACCAATGAACATTTTTTTCGGTACTGAACAAAGTCGTTATCATAATTTCCTTACCTGAACCCAAAACGCGATCGTCAATAAAGAAAGCTATTGAAGCAACAATAAGCGCACAGCACACAACATAAGCCGCATGCTGGTACCTGAAGACAAATTTTGATTTCCACTTAAGTAACATCAGCACCACTTTCGACATGAGGCTGCCCAACAGTCCTGCCACGGCGCCCACTAATATCAACGCAAAGAACACCGATATTGATAAGCCGGTAACATCGGGATAGCCCAGGTAGAGGTATGGTCCCAGTAACCCCTGGGCCGTTAAACCGGCAATGATCACAGCCGTAAATAAGGCAGTCTTGAAATAGCTGATGTGAGTTTTGGTAAGTTCTTCAACAGCAAAAACGATTCCACCCAAAGGTGTGTTAAAAGCTGCCGCAAGCCCTGCCGCGGCACCGGTCATAATCATATTACGCTTTGAAATTTTTGGCCACCAGTCCGGGAGCCATTCATTTACTTTTCTGAAGACTGTGCCTGCGAGTTGAATAGTGGGGCCTTCCCTTCCTATTGCGCCGCCACCCAGTATCATAATAAAACTGGAAAACATTTTTACAAAAAAAATCTTAACGCTTAACAGCTTTTCCACTTTCTTATTATACCTGGGATTAGCCAGTTCAATAGCAGCCATTACCTGTGGAATGCCGCTGCCTCTTGCATAAGGCGCAAATTTCACCACTACCCACCACGCGAGAAAAAAACAAACAGGTGATAAAATAAATATCAGCCATTTGTAATGACTAATAATTGTAAGGGTTTCTCCTTCTAAAAAAGCAAATATGCGGGAATAAAATACTGCTATAAGGCCGGTTAAAAGAGAGGCTGCCCAAAATGGAATTGCCTGCAATAGATTCTGTTTATATTTCTCACTTCTTATTCTGTCAAATGATTTTTTTAATTGCCTGCGAATCTGTTGACCTGTCATTTAGGTTTTTTATTTTCTGCGTGGAATGGTATTCCGTGATGTGATGCGTGCAAATTTATCTTATGATAACAGTAATAAAAAAAGAAAATGTCTTTCGGCAAAAACATTGTTTGAGCCAATAAGGAACCAGTCCCAGATTTGGAACGAAAGAAGGAAATATTTAGGTGTGATATTGACTGCAGTCAATGACTCGAAAAACTGTAAGAGCTAAAATGATTCGATAGATAATTAACGATAACCGTTTTCGGCTATTACTTTAAAAAACTTTTTTATTCATTCAAAATGGAATTCCAAAATTTACATAGCTCAATACTTTTTTAGAATTGCCACTATAGGTTAAGCTAAACTCCAGTGGCCCGATGGGACTATTATATGCAAAAGTAGTCGCGTAGCCGGTAAGCCAGTTATCAAATTGTAATTTTCTGTCTTCACTTATAAAATTGTTGACAAGCGCATTTGCTTTAGCCATCAGGTAAATGCTTTTCGATAGCTGGAAATTTAAACCAATTAGCAGCGATGCAACACTCGGCGCGTCTATAGTAGTTTCATTGAGTCCGGCAAATAGAACCTGGTTTCTTATAGTTCTTGTTAAGCCGCCAATCTGAAAATTATTTACAAGATTCTGTTTGTAATTAAAATTGATGCCTGATTGAAATAAGGTGAGAAAGGTGAGATTTTTAGTTATAGGCGTATAAGTTTCCGCATTCAATACCATTCGTTGATAATTGTCATAGTTGATTCCTGCTGAATCTGTATTTGTCACCAGGTTCCCGTCTAAATAAAAATCAACATCAGGATTTTGATTATAAACAAAGCCCAACTCAGCATTGATCTTAATTCCTTTTTTGGGGTATAAACTTTTATCCAGCGTGTTTGCATTGAAATATACAAATGAAGTTAAAAATCCGTTTTTCCCCTTCGCCTCAAGCTGCGATTGTATAAGCGGTTTAAATCTTATCGATTCATAACGACTACCTATACCTGCCGTAACCCTCCTGCTTCCTGAATATTCAGATTTTACTTCGCCTTCAAAATAATATTGCCTGTATTGGCCGCTTTTTCTAAAACTGTCGTAGCTGTCAATTTTATAACTTTCAACCTGAAGCTTTGGTATCAATGCTATGTTTTTGTTGTTGCCGAAATATTGCAAATGCTCGCCTTTCAGCCGGAAATTGTCGCCAATATTTACGATAACCAGGCTTCTTGAATAAGGCGTAAAAAGATCGCGGGTAGTTAAATTAGCAATTACGCTAATGCCTGAAAATTCATTATAGTGGAGGCCTATCTTCGCATAAGTAGACGGATTTTCTTTTACATCAAAAATGATTTTTGAAGAACCATCGGCTTGTGGTTCCAAAAAATAATTTATGGTCCGGTAATATCGTGTCCCAAAAACGCGGCGAATCGCTTTTGAAATTTCGGGTTCAGAATAGAATTTATTTGTATGAAAATCCATTGCATGAATGAAATAAGTTTCGGTTGTTTTATTGAGGCCCATAATTTCATAACCGCTTATAAACACCGAATCGCTTTTTGGAAGGCGGTTTGTATCCGGAATCAATGTTCCATAAATGCTGTTTAAAGAATCTGCAAGATGCTTTAAAGCCGGATATAATTTTCTTCCTTCTTTGTTGCCAATTTCTATAAGTTTGTGCGCCTTGTTAAAGCTGCCCATAGAATAATCTTCTAATGGCTGTGAAACAAACAAATCGCAAAGAGGCACTTCCTTTTTAAAGTCCTCCGCTTCTTTTAGAAAAACAAGCTGCAATAAAATATCAACCGGGGTTTTCAATTTTTCTTCCGGATATAAGCCGGTCGTCACATTGCTGCCAATAATAAAATCGGCTCCCATTTCTTTTGCATCTATCACCGGAAAATTTCTTGTAACCCCTCCATCCACTAATTTATGCCCACCATAGTCAACCGAAGAAAACACAGAAGGGATCGCCATGCTTGCCCTTACAGCCGTAGTAATATCTCCTGAGTCAATCACGACCGCCTCTCCTGTAGAAATAGCAGTGGCCACACATTTGAAGGGAATGGAAAATTTAGTAAAGTCTTTTACATTATGAACGGGATAGTAGAGATGGGCAAACTTAAACCACAGCTCCTGCCCGTCTAAAATGCCACCTGGCAACTTGAGCTTATGATCTACATATGGCAATTCAATGGCATATTTGCCATACTCTTCCTTTTCTTCCATTGATAAAGAACGAAGCGAAAGCTCATTGCTTAGTAAAAGATCCCAATCAATTTTATTTACAATTCTTTCTATTTGATTTCCTGAATATCCAATCGCATATAAAGACCCTATAATAGCACCCATACTGGTACCGGTGATATAATCAATTTTTAAACCTGCCGAATCTATTGCTTTTAAAATGCCGATATGAGCCAGGCCCTTTGCGCCGCCGCCGCTAAGTGTAAGCCCGATTTTTGGGCGTTGTCTTATTTGCTGCGCCGGAAGGGAAATTGTTGTAAAGAAGAATATAATTAAGATGAAAAATTTCATTGAAACATTTTAAAATCCTGCTCAAAAGTACCATCTAAAAAATCCAACCGGCAATTCTATTCAAATTATAACTTCACTTACACCGCCTTGATACAGCATCCTCCATGCGCAAATTGAATCCAGTTTTTTATATTTTGTAAATATCATAGCTATGCTGAAAAAATTATTGCAATTTGCACATCTATGCAGGAATTAGGCTACGCAGCGTCACTACTTATTGGAATCTCATTGGGCTTAATAGGTGGCGGCGGCTCCATACTCACTGTACCGGTTTTAGTATACTTATTCAACATTAACCCCGTTTTATCTACTTCTTACTCCTTGTTTATAGTAGGCTCTACCAGTTTGATAGGTGCCATAAATAATTACCATCAGGATTCCGTTCGTATAAAAGTAGCCCTGCTATTTGGCATTTCTTCGGTAACAACTGTCTTCATCACCCGCAAATTTATAATGCCTTTCATTCCTGAAAAATTGTTGACAATTGGGAAATTTACACTCACACATTCCGTGATCACAATGGTTTTATTTGCCGTACTAATGATAATGGCCGCAAATGCCATGATCAGGAATGGGAATAAAGTTGAAGTCGCTGTAAAAAAAGTAAAATTGAATCTCCCGGTGTTATTAATGTATGGAGTTGCAGTGGGCCTTGCGACCGGGCTTTTGGGCGCTGGCGGAGGGTTCTTACTTATTCCTACACTGGTGCTTTTTGTTGGACTGCGCATGAAAGAGGCCGTGGGTACTTCCCTCCTGATTATCGCTCTAAATTCATTGATCGGATTCACGGGAGATATCGGTCATTTCAATATCGACTGGATGTTTCTCACCATAATAACCACTATCGCAATCGCAGGAATTATATTGGGAGGATTAATAAGTAAAAAAGTAAAAGGCGACAAGCTGAAAAAAATATTTGGATGGTTTGTAATGCTCATGGGGATATATATTCTTATCAAAGAATTTTTCCTATGAAGCAGAAGAGAAGCTATCACAAAAACCAAGCACAATTACAACTAAATTTGCTCCGTAAAATTCGAACAGCGCATTAATTATTTCATCGCAACGGTAAATTCTATGATAGAAATTTTGAAGCAACCATGGCCATGGTACATTTCCGGGCCCCTCATCGGTTTGATGGTTCCAGTACTACTTATTGCCGGAAACAAAACCTTTGGCATATCATCATCTTTAAGGCATATATGTGCAGCATGTATCCCTTCTAAAATCCCTTTCTTTAGTTATGAATGGAAAAAAGAAACATGGAATCTTGTGTTAGTAACAGGCGTCCTTGTCGGGGGCTTTATAGCAGCCACTTTCCTAATGAATGATCAACCTATACAAGTTAATCCGAAGTTGATCCATGAACTTTCAGGTTATGGAATCACCGATTATAATTCCCAGGTTCCCACCCAGCTTTTCAATTTTAGGCAACTGTTTACACTAAAGGGATTTCTGCTGATAGTTGGCGGTGGCTTTCTTGTTGGCTTCGGAACAAGATATGCAGGAGGTTGCACATCAGGACATTCTATCATGGGGCTTTCGAATCTTCAACTTCCATCTTTTATCGCGACTATTTGCTTTATGGTTGGAGGCTTTATCATGGCTAATCTTATTCTTCCGTTTATTTTAATGCATTAAATTTATGAGTGAATTCACAACGTTACAAGAGGATATAAACACTGATTTTGAAGTACGTTCCCTTGATTCTTTGCATGCCGGAAAACCTTATCAGCAAGAGCCATGGTCGTCTTATATTAAGTACCTGGTTACAGGAATATTATTTGGAATCATCCTGGTGAAATCAGAAGTAATATCATGGTTTCGCATACAGGAAATGTTTCGCCTGCAAAGTTTTCACATGTATGGCGTGATCGGCTCAGCAGTTGTTACTGGAATTTTATCCGTGCAATTGATAAAACGATTTAACATCAAAACCATCAAAGGTGAAAAGATAGAATTGCCACAAAAAAAATTCAATAAAGGACAGGTATATGGCGGCTTACTTTTTGGATTTGGCTGGGCACTTACCGGAGCCTGCCCCGGGCCTATGTTTGCCCAGATAGGAACCGGAGCTATAGTAGTTATTGTGGCTTTAGTGAGTGCTATTGCAGGCACCTGGGTTTATGGATTATTAAGCGCAAAACTTCCGCACTAATACAGTCCTGCCGATTTGTTGTTGCACATACTTTATACCTGGAGCCTTAGAATAATGTTAGCAGAAAAGGCAGTAACAATCGTTGAAAAAAGTTCTATAGGCAAAGTGATTTACATATCCCGAAGAAATTTCTTTTTGTGAGTAATTTCAAAAAACGAATCTTTATAATCGTAACAAATAGCAATCGATGAACCGCTGTTAATGACTCTTCAGTCTTCAAGATTTTCACAAAGCTCACCATGCAATGTGATTTTTCAGAAAGTATAAAAAATAATTATGAGTAAAAATTAAAGTGATAGCATTTAGAATTTAAAGTGATAAAAGCAAATAAAAGATGGCGCGGACCTTCATCCAAATTCAACGAAGTACTAAAAATAAAAAAGGAGCCCCTGTAAAGGGAACTCCTTAATCCATCATTATGAAAGCGAAACTTCTTTTGAAAAATGCCGCCCCGTTATTCGCGAAACATTTTAAAGCAGCGGCACAAATTGCTTATTTCTTAAAGTCGTTTATACCGTAAAAATATACTTCATCGCTGCCAGGATAAACACCCTGTATCTGGAAATTAGATCCTTGTTTATTTAAAGCATCTTTTAGTTCATCAACAGATTTTACCTGTGAGTCTCCTATTTTAGTGATAACAAATCCAGGGCGCATATTGGTTTGATTGCCAATAATACCATCGCCTATATTCGTTACCTGCACACCCCCGGAAATACCCATTTTAGCTGCGTCATCTTTATTCACTGTTGCAAACTCAGCACCCAGTGCTTCCACTGCGGCGGCCTTCTCGCTGGCGAATGTGCCTATCTTGTTTTTCAGCACTACGTCAAATGTTTTTTCTTGTCCTCCTCTTAGCGCCGTCACTGTAATTTTATCACCAGGTTTTTGAGTGGCTATCAGCTCGGCCAATTCTGAGCCAGTATTTACGGCTGTTCCATTTATTTTAGTAATATCATCGCCCTTTTTAATACCTGCTTCAGCGGCTGCACCGGCAGGGTCGGTTTCCATTACCCATACACCATTCATATCATCATTAATGCCCAATTCTTTTTTCTTTGCATCGTCCAGGTCTGCGGGCGCCATGCTGATACCCAAATATCCTCTTTGAACTGAACCATACTTCATAATATCACCAATCACTTTTTTCATGAGATTGGACGGGATGGAATAAGCATAACCTGCATAAGAACCGGTTGGGGAGGCGATAGCGGAATTGATACCGATTAATTCGCCACTGGTATTTATGAGAGCGCCACCGCTGCTTCCCGGGTTAACGGCTGCATCAGTTTGTATAAAATCTTCAATAGGGGCAGCACCCTGGCGGTTAATACCGATGCTACGGTTTTTGGCGCTTACAATCCCCTGTGTTACGGTGACATCCAGGTTGAGCGGGTAACCAATTGCCAAAACCCACTGTCCCAAATGCACATCATCTGAATTGCCCATCTGTATGGGCGTTAGGTTCTTCCCATCAATCTTTATTAAAGCGAGGTCGGTATTTGCATCAGTACCTATTACTTTGGCTTTATAAGTTTTACGGTCGTTGAGAGTTACCGATACATCGGTTGCGCCATCCACCACGTGGTTGTTGGTAACTATATATCCGTCGCTGCTGATGACCACACCGGAGCCCGAAGCCTTTTGATCAGGCTGTTGAAAGGAGCGGCCATTATCGCCAAAAAATCGTCTAAGCATGTCGTTATTACCAAACATGTCGCCGAAAGGATCTTCCTGTTGTTGATTTCTTCCTGTTATTTGCTTAAACTTAGTGGTTGTTTTAATATGCACTATAGAGGGCACCGCGGCTGTAGCTGCTTTTTCAAAGTCAACAGGGGGAGCAACTGCATCAGTATATGACGTCTTTACCACTGGTACCTTTTCGTCTTGAAAAATATCATTGTAGTTTTTATTAGTGTTTTCGAAGAACGCGTATCCGCCAAAAATGGCCATAGCACCAATGATGATGGCAACTATTTTAAATTTACTTTTCATCTTTTCTTTTTTTTATTTTAAATATTAATTTCAAAAGGGTTTCATTTATTTTCTTACCAGAGATTGCAAAACAATCCTGGACTGCATTCTGATCAAAAGAGCCCCGGTATTTCAACCGGGGCGGAAACCTTTTTTACATCATAGTTACCGACGGCCCGCTTTCATGCTGTACTTCAGGGGTTTCCTGGTTTTTCATGGTGGACTTAAAGCAGCGACCAAAAGACTAATTCAATTGGTTTCAACTTTTCCCAATGCACTAAATTCTTTTTGAAAACTGAATGAAAGCTGAAAAATGAAGTTTACGAATTGTTAAACCCAATGGTGAAACTGTGCAGACTGTGATTAAATTGATAGCGGATGGTATAGTCGTAAATACTGCATATTTTTTTTACCATTTCTAATCCGAGCCCTATGCTGTTCGTATCGGTGCTGTTCTTTTGAAAACGCTGAAATATTTTTTTATCATCTAAAGGCGAAGGCTTTCCCGTATTTTGAATAGCGAAAATATTATCCTTAATAATCACTGTGATTGAGCCTCTATCAACGTTGTGCCGGATAGCATTTCCGAGGACGTTAGCGATTAATATTTCAATCAAAGCTTTATTGGCTTTGAGAGTAATTTCATTGTCAATTTCCTCGTAAATCCTGATATGTTTTTCTGTTGCCTGTGGGTGATATTGCTGCAAAAAACTTTCAACAACATTTTTCAATGATACATTTTCAATTTCAGCAAACTGGTTATTATCAATTTTTGTAAGCAACACAAGGCTCTTGTTCAGCCTGGCCATCCTTTGGCTTGCATCTGCAAGGTCGCCCATTAATTGCGCCTGTTCTTCATTCAGCGGAGAGGTTTGCATCAGCAGTTCCAGTTTGCTTTGAAACACAGCCAGGGGAGATTGCATTTCATGCGAAGCATTTTCTGTAAACTCTTTTTGGCTTAAATAAGCCTGATAAGTGCGGTTAGTTAATTCTTCCAGCGATACATTAAGATCGTTAAATTCATTTACTGATGATTTGGCAAGAGCCAGTGATTCATGTTTCTCTACTTTATATTTGTGCAGCTTCCCGAGTGTGGTATAAAATGGTTTCCAAATTCGTTTTGAAAGAGTGCGGTTAATAATAAACAAGCCTGCCAGCAAAAGAAATAATAATGCTACTTCTACTTTCACAATACTTTCAATCAGTTCATTTTTGCTTACCAAAGAAGTTTTTACTTGCAGCAAACAAGGTGCGCCGTTAATAGTAAATGCCGATGTCAAAATCCGGTGAGGAACAGATTCCTGCGTATTACTATCATAAATTTCAACGGTCTGCAGCGAATCGAATTCCCTCCTATACGTTGAAACAGAAATGGAGATGTCGCGGTCGAGAAATCTTAATTGGCTAATCGCATTATTCAACAGGGCATTTGAGATTTTAGGCTTCAGCATTTCTTTTGTTGCTATTAAATCCCTGTCCACATCTTCTCTTACTATACGCTGGATTGTAAAATAAAAAACGGGAACGGCTACCAGTAAAATGAATACTGAATAGATAAAATAACTGCGGATTGTTTTTTGTAAAAGTTTCATCAAATTGTAAACTTATAACCCATTCCATAAACTGACTTAATATAATCTTCACAACCAGCGGCAGTCAATTTCCTCTTCAGGTTTTTCATGTGCGCATAGATGAAATCATAGTTATCGTATAAGTCGGCGCTATCCCCTGAAATATTTTCTGCAATGGCATTTTTAGAAATTACCCGGTTCTTATTGGATGCGAGGTAAAGCAATAAATCGTATTCCTTTCTAGTAATATCCACCGGCATATTATTCACCATTACAGTTTTTGCCGACACATCAATAGCGAGTTCGTTAAACTCCAAAATATTACTTCCCTGGAATTTCTTTCTTCTTATAACTGCGGCTATACGGGCACTTAACTCTGATAAATGAAAAGGTTTGGGTAAATAATCATCGGCTCCAAGGTTTAGGCCTGAGATCTTATCATCAATAGAGCCTTTAGCAGAAATAATAATTACGCCATCTAATTTTTTATTCTCTTTTAATGCTTTTAAAATTTGTAACCCGCTTCCTCCCGGTAGTGAAATATCGAGTAAAATACAATCGTACTCAAAGCTTTCCATCCTGCTCATTCCTTCATTAAAACTAAAAGCCATATCGCATGTGTAGCCTTCACGCTGCAAATACGTAATTATACTTTTTGAAAGCTCTATTTCATCTTCTACTACTAAAACTTTCATTATACTTTTTTGTAAATAAGATACAAAATTCTGAATGGATTCTGAATGATTTTGCAGACCGTATTCTGAATTACGCTCTGTTCAATCCACACTATAGTGGCAAAAAATAAATACAGCGATCGCTAAGATTAAGAGCTTTCATTTTTTCAATTTAATAATAAATTTTTTTACTTTTTAATTTGCTGACGTAAAACCAAGAACCTTTTGATATATAGCGTCACTCCTTTTTGCTATCTAATTTTTTCATTAATTCAGTCATCTGGTTTATCTGGATCTGCTGCATCTCCAACAAATTTTCTTCTTGTGTTATAAGGAGATGATCAATCTTTTCATGCAGCATTCTTATTTCCAACTCTCCTTTAAGGTTTACCATATAATCATTCTTTGCTCTCTCACGGTCCTTTTCTTCCTGGCGATTTTGGCTCATCATAATCACGGGCGCCTGTATGGCAGCAATACATGAGAGAATTAAATTAAGTAAAATGAAGGGATATGGGTCGAAGCCTTTTTCGTGAAGAAAGATGATATTAAGGCTCATCCAGCCCAACATAAAAAGGCCAAAAATGCCCAGGAATCTCCAACTGCCACCAAAGGCCGCAATCCGGTCTGCCCAGCGCTGCCCCCTTGTAGAAGGGTTTTTTATTTCGCTTGCTTCGTCTGATATCAGGTGGTTTTGATTGATATTATCCAAAACTGTCTGCTCAAGTTCTGTGAGTGTACCTACTTCTTTTGATAATAAATTACGAACGTATAATTGCCTATAATGATTGAGCTCAGATACAGATAAAACGCAATCATCATTGAAGCCCGGTGCATCTTTTTGTATTTCTTTGAGTATACCAATTCGTACTGCCTTCCCGCCTATTTTTTCAGCCTGGGGAAATTTTTTTTGCGATATATCACTTGTAAAACTTTGCATAATTATACAAATTAGAATAAAAAATTTTCTTTTTATTGCTTTTCGTTAATAGAAAATTGTTTGCCGCTATTCCTATAAAAGTAACTTCCAACAGTTATTAAGTAGGGAATTGCCTTGGCTCCTTAAGAGAAGCCGGGCAAAAGGATTTCAATTCGTAAAAACTCCTCTCAAATGTAACGGTCTCCAAAAATTTAAACATTTTTATAATCGGGGCTTATGGAAACTTTGGTTTAATATCTACATCTTTGCTGCCAAAATTTTAATCCTTATTTTTTAAAATTGGCTATGGCGCGAACAGGAGGCAAGCTCTTAAAAGGCATTTTTGTTTTTTTTAATCTGTGCGTAATTGGCATCTATCTTCCCGTATGTATTTTGCCTTATATAAATACCGGCGAATACTGGTATGTGGCGTTGACCGGTTTAATTTTTCCTTTAACTGTTTTGGCGCTTCTTTTTTTTATTGTAGTGTGGGCATTTGCAAGATCTAAATGGGTGTGGCTTTCTGTTATTGTTTTACTCTTAGGTATTCAGCAAATATTCGCAGTTTTTGCTTTTCATATCCCGGCTAAATTTCAAGCTGCTAAAAAGGGAAACACCCTTCGCATCTTACAATGGAATGTTTCCAGTTGGGATCAATACAATAACAAGAATGTTGGCGATCTCAATTATCGCCCGTTAATGCTGGACCTTGTGCAGGCTCAAAACGCGGACGTACTTTGTTTCCAGGAATTTTTTGAGTCCCGCGATCCTGGTTACATGCCACAAAATATTCCACTGCTCACACAAATGGGTTACCCCTATCATTACTTTGCCGCATCCATCGACTGGGAAAGTGACTATCAAACAGGCGTTGCTATTTTTTCAAAATATCCCATTATTGATTCGGCAAAGTTTGAGTATGCAAAAAATTCATCTGCGGAACATCTTATTTATGCAGATATAAAAGTTAAGGATAAAATTTTTCGCATACTTACCACCCACCTTCAATCTGTGCGATTTGAAGCTGAAGAATACCAAAGCCTGAGCCAGATAAAACATAGAGACCGGCAGGGTTTGCGGGATTCACGAACTATTGTATCGAAATTAAAAAAAGGATACAACTATCGCTACAGCCAGGCAGAATTGGTTCACGAGCAAATTCAAGCAAGCCCTTACCCGGTAATTGTTTGTGGAGATTTCAATGATGTTCCCAATTCAAATACCTATTTCAAAGTAAAAGGAAAGCTGCAGGATTCATTTCTTAAAACAGGTTTTTTTATTGGCAGAACTTTTCGCTTTATTTCACCAACGCTTCGCATTGACTACATACTCTCCGATAAAAAATTTACCGTGGAGCAATCGAAAGTTATTCACGTTCCATATTCTGATCATTATCCCGTGGAAGCAGATTTAGGTTATTGATATTATAATCATTTTTGAAAATATTTACACAAAAAATTGAGCGCTATTCAAAATCCATTCTTACCGCAGAAGCACCAAAAGGAATATTAAGTTTGGAAATAATCGCCACGATACTCAAGACGTGGAATGATACCAGGACTAAGTCGGCTTTAGCCGAAATACAAATGGCAAGGATGCTTTAACGTCTTATTGTCGTCGCATGTTTTGGCTAAAGCCATAATTCGTCTTAAACCATCCACGGCCTAAAGGCCGTGGCAATTAAAAATCACAGTTCACCCGATCCTGCTGTTTTAATCACACTGTGTTTCATGAAATCAAAAGATCTAGCCATGCGATTTTCTATTCGTAGTAAAAAACTTTTGCTCCTACTTAATCAAAATAAAAACGCCCCATAAATATGAGGCGCTTTCTTATCGTGGTTTCTTAAAACGGTGGGTCAGCGGGTGTATTTGGGTTGTTATCTCTTTCCCTGAATGGATAGGGGAAAAAATTTCTTTTTCTTTCTGCCACAGGCCTTGCGAACCGGCGCATATCTTCCAATTTCAAACCCGACATGAATAACTCAATGCATCTCTGGCGGTATATTTCATCAAGTATATCTGTTTGCGTAACCGGGCCTGCATAAGGTGGTTCATTGGCGCCAATGCCGAAAGGATCCTGGGCAGCGGTCTTTGTAATTACCTTATTTAATTCTGCTAACGCATTTACAAGATCAGGTGAAGACATCCTCGCGTAAGCTTCTGCTTTTATTAACGTGATTTCCCCTGGCAAATAATAAGGCCACGGCGAGGTAGAAGTTGCACCGAAACCACCAACTCTGAATCTTGGTGCAATCGCGGTATTAATGGTTGTATAAAAGGGAACACGCTGATCAGTAAGGCTGGGGCGCTGTCCCACTGGTAACCCAAACGTGGAATCAATCGGCTGAAAAACATTATTTGTGGACGTTGCGGTTTCATAGATCGGATTAATGCTCACTGCATCAAAAGTCATTACACTTTTTACGGAAAGATCAACCATGTTTGCAGCGGTTAAAGCATCAGTATAGTTCCCGGCAAATAAGGAATATCTTGCTTTCAGGGCATATAGTGTATTCACGATATTAGTACCCGCAGGTATATTACCGGCAAAAGATGCGCTGATAGGCGTTGATTGTATAGTTGCTAACGCACGGTCAATTACCGCAATTGCTTTTGCGAATCCAGTCGCACGATCAGAGAATGAAACATTGGTTCCAACTGTGTCGGGCACTTTTTCCCAAAACATAGCAAGGCTGCCCAAAGCCATGGCTTTATAAATAGAAACATAACCGATAAGTCCACTTGCATAAGCCTTATCAGGTAATGAAGCTGCTGCATCAATTATACGATCTGCATCGAAAGTAATTTTGCTGGCATTGGCCCAAATATTCGCAATGATTGAGTTGGTTCCGTCAACACTTGGCCCGCCGGTGTTTAACTGCGCTTCAGAAGTGTTACCCGTGTTAAGGATAATCAATTCATTGGTAACAAATCCATTTGCAGTTACAATATTATATATCGAGCCGGCTCTTGAAAGTGAGTAGGTTCTTTGCAAACCAATGGCCGCGGCAGTCAAACCTCGTGAAGAAGAGAACACCTGGTCATCCGGGGCCGCATTTGGATTACTGTAGTCTTTTTTACAACTCGTTATATTCATCAACAAAGCAAATATGGCAAAGGCAACGAATGTTTTATTTATTAAGATTTTCATACTTTTTGTTTTAGAATTTTAGAATTTAGCCTGGAGTGTAAAACTGAAAGTTCTGGGTATAGGCACTGAACCAAAATCAATTCCACGCAACAAAGTGCTTTGACCGGCAGCGTTTACTTCAGGATCGTATCCATTGTAATTGTCCCAGCTTATGAGGTTCCTGCCACTAAGCGATGCTGTAATATCCCTGAACCCTTTTATATTTCCCAAGCTATAACTTAGCGAAACTTCTCTCAATTTTACAAACGAGCCATCGTCAATTCTCCATTGTTCAATCGCGTAAACTCCGGCAACATATCCACGTGGTACCTGCCCGAGATCTTCCTGTTGTGCTACCAGCCCATTACCCACACCCTGGCGTGTTCTGAAATCTGCATTAAAAACATCTACGCCCTGCACTGCATCGAGCTGCACACGCAAGCCTAATTTCTTATAGGAAAATTCATTCACTAACGTAGCCGTATAATCGGGATTAGGATCTCCAATAATCTTTCTTAACACAGTCCCTGTCCCCGCCGCTGAACCTGCCTTATCCAGGGTATAATCCTGCGGGCTGTTTTGGGTACCTCTTGCTATTACCGGAATACCTGAAGCATTTAATATTTTGCTGCCATCCGCATCCGTTGCAAAGAAAGTCCCGTAAAAAACACCTATGGGTTGCCCCTGGAGAATGGCTACCGGCGCGCCTCCGTTTGTACTGAAAAGGGTTAACGCAGCACCTATATTGGTAGCTTTATTCCTGTTATGATTGAAGATACCGTTGATGTTCCATTTGAAATTTTTGCCAGAAACCGGGGTGCCGCCTAAAACAATTTCGAAGCCTTTATTTTCTAAAGACCCGAGGTTACTAAGAAAACTGCTAAAGCCCGTAGTAGGTGCGATCACCCGGTTTATCAATAAATCATTTACTTTTTTAGTATAAACATTTAAAGTGAAGTTCAGCCTGTTTTTAAAGAAAGCCATATCAGTTCCGAATTCAAGTTCCTGCTGGCGCTCAGGTTTGATATTGGAATTTGCCAATACACTACTCCCACTCAAAGCAGATTTACCAACAAATGTTGACGATGAATACGTATTGAAGCGGGCGTAAGGGCCTATGCCGGTTAAGTTTCCGCTTTCACCATAAGCAATCCGGAATTTTAATACATCCCACCAATCGGCAACAGATGAGTTGCTCCAATAATCAGCAGAAGATAAAACATAGCTACCGCTTGCCTTAGAGTACACCTGGTTGCGTTCGTTTGCTCCAAACACCGATGAACCGTCTAATCTTAGAGCGCCGGTAATAAATAGTTGATTATTGAACTTAAAATTCTGTTGTATAAATGCTCCCGAAACAGAAAGCTCGCTCCTGTCATCTACACCCGGAAGAACAGTTGCCGCAGCGGTGACTGTTTCTACAAATGGCGCAAGACCTCTTCCCTGGAAAAGGCTGTAATTATTTTTTTCATATTGCTGTGAAAAACCAACCTGGGTGGTCGAGCCGAGTTTATCAGAAATGTTAGCCGTATAAGTTGCATTTATATCGTGATTTATAGCAAAGAAATTATCTGATGCTGTACTTGCATATCCATTACGTGCAGGATCAAGCGTGATGCCACCGCCATAAAAACCATCGCCAACATTGTAGGCATAAGGTGGAATTAATGTAGTTCCTAACTGCGAATAATTATCAATGCCCAACGTATAATCAATGTTCAGATTTTTGGTAACTTTTAATTTCAGGCCTGCATTTGCCAATACCCTGCTGGTAATCTCTTTTTGCTTAACATCTTCAATTATAGAAACGGGATTGGTACGGCCTCTCTCCCCTACAGCCTGTATATTTCCATTGGCATCTCTTTTCCATATATCATGAAAATTACCAATGATCGTAACTGAGTTCATTGGAGAAAAGAAAGAATTACCATCGGGCTTTTCATTCGCGGAACTATTTATATAATTAAGCCCCATAGTAAATGTGAGCCATTTGTTCAATGTCTGATCAACATTCACCCGGAAACTGTATCGCTGAAAATCAGTATTTTTTATGATTCCCTGGTTAAAAAAATAAGAGGCCGATGCAAAATATTTTGTTTTATCGGTACCACCGGAAACCGAAACATTGTTATCTGTTCCAATTGCTTTTCTAAAAATATAATCCTGGTAATCATACCTGGTTACAGGCGTAGTATTCGGTAAAGCTTGGTGTAAGAATATCCTGTGTTTGCACATCAGGAGAACCTCCAAATTTGATTGGCGCTTGATTTACTTCAAGTTTCTTTCTAAGTTCACTTAACGTAATACCTGTTGTAAAACTCACCAGTGGCGCACCTGTTTTTCCTCTCTTTGTAAATATCTGCACAACACCCGCATTTGCACGGCTGCCATAAATTGCCGCAGCGGCTGCCCCGTTTAAAACCTCGATATGATCAATATCCGCCGGGTTAATATCTACCAACCTGTTCTGACCGATGTTTCCTACAAAATTATTTCCATCGTAATTACCGGAAGTATTGGTAACACGATTGGTCGCATTATTTACAATTACACCATCTATAATATATAATGGCTCTGACGAACTCGATATAGAACTGATACCTCTTAACCTTACTGAAATTCCACCGGCAGGATCACCGGAGTTCTGTATAATCTGGGCTCCGGCAGTTTTACCCTGCAAAGCCGCTAACACATTTCCGGTGGCACCTTTTGTTAATTCATCTCCTTTTACAGTACTTATGTAACTACCCAGCTGTTTTCTTGTTGTCCCCAACGAGGTACCGGTTACTACTACTTCATCAAGGCCCAAAGCATCATTCTCCAGTTTGATACTTGCTGTATAATTTTCACTGTTGGTTATAGTTATGGGCTGGTCAGAAGTCTTGAGTCCAACCCCTGAAAACCGCAGTACATAGTTGCCCGGCTTTAAAGGAGCTTTCAATTCATAATTACCACTGGCATCAGTGGCAGTACCATAAGTAGTATTTTTTACGATTACCGAAACCGCGGAAACACCTTCCCCGCTTTCGTTGGTAACTTTTCCCGTAATGGTAACCTGGGCAAAGCTGAAGCTCATGATAAGGCTCATAAGCGAAAGCATGGCCGGTTTTTTCCAGTCAACTTTCCATCCTGAAATTTTAATTTTCATGTTACAGTTTTTTTGGGTTTAAAAAATATATTCAGATTACATGATTTCAATTCCTGACTTTGCATAGCATGCCAGCATATTGTTATCCGGTTTCAACTCCGTTATCAGAACATCAATGTCCTTTACATTACAAACTTTTAGCCTCATAGTTGTATTCACTTTTTCCGAGATTGATAAGGCCACCACTTTTGAAGAGGATTCTATCATGGCCTGTTTCAATTGAACAATATCCCAGTCATTATCAGTAATACCATTTTCCACGTCAATAGCATTTATTCCGAGAAATGCGAGGTCAGCCTTTATTTCTTTTATTTTAGAGATAGCCGCGCCGCCTACTGTTATCTGGGAATTTTTTGAAAGACGATCACCAATAATTATTACTTCTATATTGGGATGATGCATGTATTCAAAAGCCGCCGGCAGGCTTCCGGTAAAAAAAGTAGCATTGAGTTGCTTCAGGCAATGCTTTTGCCAGCTCAATAATAGTTGTTCCGCCGGTAGTAAGTACAAACATCCCATCCTTTATAAGTGTTGCAGCTTTTTGCGCGATTATCTTTTTATGCTCTAGCGAATAAATATTTTTGTGCTGAAATGAATTATGAAAAGATTTTGATAAAGCGCCACCATGCACTTTGATAATTTTCTTGAGCTCTGCCAGTTCGTTCAAATCCCGCCTGATCGTATCTTCTGAAACATTCATTTCCTGGCTCAGGTCGCCTGACAGAATCTTATTATGAAGATTTACTTTGTGTATAATGAAAGCCTGTCTTTCTTTTTTGAGCATTTAAGAACCGATATTTCCAATAAAACTATTTTATAAAACTGATATACCGGCACTAACATGCAATTTTTTTTATTATAAGCGCATAAATCAATAATTAAACACGCAGTAAAGGGCATTCGTGATTTTTTTTAAAGGCCTCGTGGCGCTCCTTCAAATTCCTTTTTCATCAAGAAAATCCCGGGGGCCGAAACACTTTTCAAAATTAATCCTGATCCATTTATTTTTTCTGCCACTCATAAAAAAAATGGGATAAGCCTGTTTTCTAAAGATTAGTTTTAGTTTCTAAAACAACTTTTTATGCAAAACAAAATTTATCTATTCATTTTAATGGTATGCTTCACAGGTGCCACTACAGCTCAAAATCTTACTGTGCCCCCCAACGGTGGAAATAAAAAAGCATCGGTAAGTGAAAGAATCGGAATTACAGATGTGACCATACATTACGACCGGCCCGGAGTAAAGGGAAGGGAAGGGAAAATATGGAACGGCCTTGTTCACACAGGTTTTACTGATCTTGGTTTTGGAACGAGTAAGCAAGCGCCATGGCGTGCAGGGGCAAACGAAAACACTACGATCACTTTCAGTACCGATGTAATGATTGAAGGCAAACAATTGGCCGCCGGCACTTATGGCTTTTTTGTAGCGATGGGCAATGGAGATGCTACATTGATATTTAGCAATAACTCAACCTCGTGGGGTTCTTTCTTTTACGATCCAAAGGAAGACGCATTAAGAGTAACTGTAAAAACAGAGCCATTGAATGAAAGTGTCGAATGGCTGAAATACGAGTTTATGAACGAAACAGATAACGGTGCTGTTATCGCTTTAGAGTGGGAAAAATTAAAAATCCCGTTTAAAGTAGAAGTTGATTATCCAAAAACACAATTAGCCATGTTTGAAAATGAACTAAGATCTGATAAAGGCTTCAATTCCGACACCTGGGTGCAGGCGGCACAATTTGCAGCAGCTAATAATGACCTGGAAGATGCATTAAAATGGAGCGACTATTCCGTAAATGGTGTTTTTGTAGGCAAGAAGGATTTCAAAACCTTAAGTACAAAAGCGATGATTCTTGAAAAACAGGGTAAATCTACGGAGGCTGATGCAGTGATGAAAGAAGCTTTACCCCTTGGGGATATTAATGAGCTTCATCAGTATGGCCGGCAACTGATCGGTGAGAAAAAACCGAAAGAAGCATTAGACGTTTTTAAATTAAATGCTCAAAAGAATCCAAATGTATTTATGACAACTGTAGGCTTAGCCAGGGGGTATTCCGCTGCCGGTGATTATAAAAGTGCATTGAAGTATGCGAAACTTGCACTCCCGCTTGCACCGGATAAAGTGAATAAAGATTCTGTTACAAAAATGATTGACCTGCTTGGCCAGGGTAAAGATGTAAACTGATATAATATTGTTTCAAAAATAAAAGGCTGGTCGCGTTGACCAGCCTTTTATTTTTGAATGAAAAATTTTAATGCTTATCTTTTTTGCGCCTCAATATTTTTTGTAAAGCTTCGACTGCCGTTGATACAGCTTCTTCAAAACTCTGAGCTTCCTTTTTTACAAAATCATCGTATCCCGGAACTACCAATCTTATTTCACAAGTTTTGTTATTCTGTATTTTAATGTCGTTAGCTACAAGGGTAACTTCGGCGCTTAATATTTTTTCATCGAAATGAAAGAGTTTACCAACCTTTTCATCGACAAACTCTTTGAGTTGTTGGCTCGCCTTAAAATGTACTGACTGTAAGTTAATCTTCATGGTTCTGTATTTTGATTTAAATAATACCGGCAGATTGCCGCGATTCGCTTTAGCAAAGCAACGCTTTATCTCAGTAATATATTCTACTTTATAAATTCTTTATAAATTTTATGAATATCATCCAGCGAAGCAATATATATACTTCGCCCGTGGGTGCCTATAACTATTTCATTGGCCTCCTTTTGTATGGCAATATCATGTACCGGCACTGAAGGAAGGTTATTTTTAAAGGATATAAATTTTTTCCCCTGGTTAAAAGAAACATACAAACCATTATCGCTCCCAACATATAATATATCTTGAAATACCGGGTCTTCTTTTATCACATTCAAGGGCTCGTAAGGCAGATTACTGCTAATGTTGGCCCATGTTTTTCCATAGTCATTGCTTACAAACAACCAGGGGGTAAAATTATCATTGCGATATCCATTAAGCGTTGCATACACCCTTCCTTCTTTAAACCCCGACGCAACTACCCGGCTTATATACAGCCCTTTTAATTCTTTAGGTAAATTATTACTCACTACCGTCCAGGTATAACCGTCGTCTTCTGAGAGTTCAATATTGCCATCATCGGTACCTGCATACAATAGACCGAATTTTAAAGGAGATTCACTAATGGTTACAATTGTTCCAAAGGGAACATCACCTTCTTTCTTACCATTTGTAAGGTCTCTGCCAAGCGCTTCCATGGTATTTCCTTTATTCATGCTTCTGTAAAACTTATTGTTCCCCATGTATAAGATGTCCTGGTTAAAGTCGCTTAATAATATTGGTGTCTGCCAGTTATAGCGCAACTTCTCTGCATCAATGTCCGGCATTGGATGTATTCTCATCCCTTTCTTTTCATCCAGGTTTTTTCTCGCATATTCGCCAAACTGCGAGCCGAAATATACCGTTTGATCATTCCTGGTATCTACCTGCACCTGCATGCCATCCCCGCCACCTAAGTTTTTCCAACCATCACCATTATATCCCTCGTCTTCCTCTTCATCATCTTCGCTGCCCGTGTTATTTTTTGATGAGCCATACCATGTGCCATTATCCTGGATACCGCCATATACATTATACGGTTTGGCATTATCAACCGCTATTGCATAAAATTGGGCGACAGGTGGTGTATTGGCCTTAAACCAGTGTTTACCATTATCATAAGTGATATTACAACCCCCATCATTTCCTGCTATCCAATTACTATCACGTAGCGGGTTTATCCATGCACCATGCCAGTCGGGATGAGTGTTCGGTTTGTCGGCTACTGAAAAAGTTTTTCCTCCATCATTACTCACCATAAGACTGAAACCACTTATAATCACTTTATTTTCATTTGCAGGAGACACTGAAATTTTGCCAAAATAATAGCCGTAGGTATTGTAAAGATCAAGGCCTTTTTTATTAACCTTTGTCCAGGTCTCCCCGGCGTTGTCGCTGCGATATATTTCGCAACCTATTATGGGTGTAACAAATAATTCAGAATTAGCATCACTTAAATAATCGTATATGGACGTAGGTTTTATTTTATTATTACGCACCATTTCTTTCAGCGATGAATCACGATATTTTTTATCGAAATCGTTTTTAATTAGAAACGAGTCCAACTTTATACTATCAAGCTGCAGGAATTTTTCTTTGGAAATATTTTTGAAATCGCTTAATAAATATTTTGTGGAATCCGTTTTTTTTGCTGCCGTATCAGGCCTGTGGTTTTGGTTATCGAGCGTTGCATACATTATGTGCGGATTGGCTTCATACACGGCGATGCCGATTCTGCCGGTTCCATCATCCTGGGGGAAGCCGGAGTTTTTCCCGGTTATCTTTTTCCAAGTATCGCCTCCGTCCATGCTTTTGTAAATAGCCGAAGTGTTTCCACTTTCTGTGAAGTTCCAGGCCCTCCTCTCACGGTGCCACATACATGCGTAAATTTCTTTGGTATTTTTTCGGTTGATGTCCATATCGATGGCCCCGGTATTGTCATCGATGTATAACGACTGTTTCCAGGTTTTTCCACCATCGGTAGTTTTATAAACGCCTCTTTCTTTATTGGGAGAATAAAGATGACCGATCACTGCAACCCATGCAGTATTGTTGTCATTTGGATCTAATAATATTTTGCCGATGTGATGGCTTTCAGGAAGCCCTAAATACTGCCATGTTTTGCCCGTATCACTGCTTTTATAAATACCCAACCCGGAATAAGAAGACCTGCTGCTATTTGCTTCACCGGTTCCCACCCATATATCCCTGGTCTTCCAGTTTACGGCAATGTCGCCAATACCTATAACATCTTCATGATCAAATACCGGATCAAAGCTCTGCCCGTTATTTGTTGTATGCCAAAGGCCGCCAGTAGCGTAGGCTACGTAAAACTCAACCGGGTCTGTGGGGTTAACATCTATATCAACAACACGGCCGCTCATAACCGATGGGCCTATGTTCCTAAAGTTTACATGCTTTAAAGAAGAGTCTTTCTGCCATAATTTTCTTTCCGATAAACCGTTCAATCTTACGGACGCAGGCGTGGGAGCAATTTGTGAATATGAATTTGTAAAGGTTAAAATTGTTACAAACAGCGGGAGTGTAAAGAAGTATAAAGATTTGAATTCGGTAAATTTGTTCAATGGGATTGTAATTAAATGATTGAATACCATTATACAGTTTTTAAAATTGAAAGCATGTTTTTAAAAATACAAAAGTTAGCATTGATTATTTTAAGCTTGCAACTTTTTTTTACAGAGGCTGGGGCTCAATCCAAGCCATATACTATTTCCGCCAAGGGAGACACTTTAAATTTTACCGATTCCAAAGGAATGAAGCAGGGGAAATGGGTAATACACGTAGATCCCTTACGCGGTGAGCCCGGTTATGAAGAAGAAGGCGTATTTGTAAATGGCAAGAAGGAAGGCATCTGGAGAAAGTATACTTTACAAAGTGATGTCATCGCAATTGAAAATTACAGGTATGGAGGCAAGGATGGTAAATCCCAATATTTTAGCCCGCTGGGTGATCTGCTAAGAGAAGAAAGCTGGAGAGCTTACAACCCGGATGCTCCTTACGATACGATACCCGTTTATGGAACTGGGAGCAATGAAATCTTAAGCTTTAAAATTGTAAAAGCAGAACAGTACAGTGTAAAAGACGGTGACTGGACTTATTACGATCCGTCAACCGGAAGAATTCTAAAATTGGAAAAATATGACCGCGGCCATTTGATGGATGCATCAAATCCCACTGAGACGGTGATCGATATTCCAAAAAACACTAAACCCAAAGAAGTGATTGAGTACGAAAAAAAGAACAGCAGCAAAAAGAAAGTAAAAATAAGGGATGGCTCAACCCGTTAATCCTAAAGAACATTATTCCGATCAGAAGAACTAGTAATCCAAAAAAAAGGCAACACTTAAGTTGCCTTTAACTCTTTGGGTTTTTCAAATGATGTAAAACGGGGCGGTTTCTATAGCCTACTGAATTTTAGATAACTGGTTTTTTCAAATTATATCACCTATTATTTGTCAAAAATGTTGCCAAAAAAAGACGAGTTTTCTTAATCTGTTTATTACCAGTCGTTTAAAATAAAAATTAATTTTTAGCTTCAAAAATTAATAGCAAAACTTCAATAAATCCATATTTCAAACCGGCTATTTTAGATTCATCGAAGAAATAATATTCTTAATCTTTTCTTCAGCCTTCGTGTTAGCGGCTTCAAAATCTTCTGTATTTTTTAAAGGAGTGCTCACGCCGAAATAAAATTTAATTTTCGGTTCAGTGCCACTGGGCCTCGCTGAAATCTTACTACCATCCTCCGTAATAAACTGTAGTACATTGCTTTTGGGCAATGAAATTTTTTCAACTTTATCTGTCTTCACATTTTTCATTTCTTGCTTTTCATAATCGTATAACTTAACTACCGGGCTGCCTGCAATTTCCTTCGGAGGATTATCTCTGAAGGCCTGCATCATTTCTGCAATTTCTTTCGAGCCATTCATGCCTTTTTTTGTAATGGAAATAAGATCTTCTTTGTAAAATCCAAATTTTACATAGAGCTCTAGTAATTTGGAAAACAGCGTTTGTCCTTTGCTTTTTTCAAAAGCCGCTATTTCACAAATCATGGCCACGGCACTTACCGCATCTTTATCACGCACTTTATCACCTATCATCAAGCCAAAGCTTTCCTCACCTCCTACTACATAATTTTCTTTGCCCTCTTTTTCCTTTATCATTTCGGCAATCCACTTAAATCCTGTAAGAACATTGTAACAGTTGATATTGCTTTCCTCCGCGATAACATCTATCATATCTGTAGTTACAATGGTCTTAATAACCATATCATTTGGCCTGGCCAGGCCGTTATTTTTTCTTGCTTCAATTATATAATTAAAAACAATAAGCGCAGTCTGGTTTCCATTTAGCAATATCCATTCGCCATTATTATTTTTAACACCAATGCCTACCCTGTCTGCATCCGGATCGGTTCCCAATAAAATATCAGCATCAAGTTCCTTTGCCTTTTTGAGGCCGATGCTCATGGTTTCCTTCTCCTCCGGGTTGGGATAGCCAACGGTCGGAAAGTTTCCATCCGGCTTAGCCTGCTCTTCCACGATGTGAACATTATCAAAACCAAATGCCTTCAAAGCCTGTGGCACGAGCATGATACCTGTGCCATGTATAGGAGTGTATACTATTTTTAGATCGTGCTGCTCTTTACACACGCCGGGATTCACACTAAGCGATTTCACCATTTCAATATATTTCTCGTCAAATTCTTTACCGATGATAGTGATATTTTCTTCCTTACCCTCCCATTTTACATCATCAACTCCTTTAATTTTTTCAACTTCCGTAATTACATTTTCATCATGAGGCGGCACCATTTGGGCACCATCATCCCAATATGCCTTGTAGCCATTATATTCTTTAGGGTTATGCGACGCGGTACACACAACACCTCCCTGGCAACCAAAACTCCGGATAGCAAAACTCAACTCGGGCGTGGGCCGCAGTGATTCGAACAAATAAACTTTTATATCGTTGGCGGCAAAAATGTTAGCCGTAATCTCTGCAAATTCACGACTGTGGTTGCGGCTGTCGTGGGCAATGGCGACCTTCACATTATCAAAACATTGCTTCAAATAATTTGCATAACCCTGGGTGGCCATCCCAACCGTATATTTATTCATCCTGTTAGTGCCTACGCCCATAACGCCTCTAAGGCCTCCCGTACCAAATTCAAGGTCTTTATAAAAAGCATCTTCAAGTTGTGCAGGGTCTTCTTTCTGCAATTTGCTTATTTCATCTTTTGTGGCTTTGTCGTATTTACCGGAAAGCCATTCATTAATTTTCTTTTCAGTTTTTGCTTCCATATATTTTTTTTACAATTTGAAGGTATTCAATTTTGATAAGCGAAACCAGTAATAGTCATTACCCGTATTTTTGTATGATGTATATTTTGTTTGCAATAAGAAAGTTGAGGGCTGTCATTTTATCAAGTGTTTTTGGTATTTTTTTAATTACCAACGTACATGCCCAATATAATTACAAGCAAGCAATTACTTTAAATACGCTTCAGGATTTTAAAGATACTTCAGAACAACATAATTTTTATCCTTATAATAAAAAAAGAGTAAAACTGGTAGCGCTTGGTAATATTACCGGCTTTGGCGGCATGCTTATAGGATTGAATGCCGAATGGTATGCTAAATACCCGAGATCATCTTTTCATTTTTTTAATGACTATGCCGAGTGGCAGCAAGTTGATAAAGCCGGGCATGCATTCAGTGCATACAGTGGCAGCAGGGCGAGTATGGAGCTATGGAGATGGGCCGGGCTTTCGCGTAAACAACGTATATGGATAGGTGGCCTTAGTGGTATAGGCTACGAGTCTGTGATCGAGGTGCTCGATGGCTTCTCTTCCGAATATGGATTTAGTGTGACGGACTACGCCGCCAATTTGATAGGCTCGGGCATGTTCATTGCGCAGGAACTGGCATGGGATGATCAACGTATTAAATTGAAGTTTTCTTTTCATAAGAAAAATTATGGTGAAGCGGATCTAAATGCAAGAGCAGATAAAATTTATGGCGAAACAGAAATCGAGCGATTTATAAAAGACTACAATGCCCAAACATATTGGCTAAGCGCAAATATTCATTCGTTCTTGCCGGAATCAAAATTGCCGCGATGGTTAAACATTTCTGTTGGCTATGGAGCCGAAGGAATGTTTGGCGCGAGGAGTAATATTGCAGTTGATAAAACAGGAACAATTGTCTTCGACAGATCAGACATTAAACGGTATCGTCAATGGTATCTTGCTCCTGATATTGATTTAACGAAAATCAGAACGAATAAAAAAAGCCTGAAAATTATATTCTTTGTTTTAAGCATTTTAAAGTTTCCGACTCCCGCGCTGGAGTTTTCTAATGGAGAATTTAAAGGCCATTGGATTGTATTTTAACCCCCTGACCCGCTGCGGCTGGGAACTTAGATCAAATCTCTCCGATCTTTATAGCAAACCTTTTGAAAAAGAAGACTGTTGTCGCTTCCTTTCTTAAAGAGTAAAAGTTGCTCCTCTTCCCTTCGGGAAGGGGCTTTAGCAGGAACTTTCACCTTAACAAAGATATGCTGGGATGAGCTTTAAGATATACGGGAATGGGCTTCAAGCCTTGCTCCCACCACTTCATTATCTTTTGTTTCAACAATTATTTTTTCATCGAGCCCTGTAGAAACTGATAGCCCGACATAATCCGGCGATACAGGAAATTCCCGGTGGCTTCTTTCAACCAATACAAGAGTTTGTATTTTTTTAGGATAAAAATCAAGAAAAGGTTTTGCTGCATAAGATAATGTCTTGCCCGTATTTGCCACATCATCTGTAATGATTATTACTTTATCATTAAAGTCGTACTTGTCAGGTATAGCTATCTTCTTTGGATCTTTTTTATCGAGATTAATTTCATGAACGATTATTTCGCCCTCGAAAATATTCTCTAAAAACTGCTTTATCTTATTGGCTATTATCAATCCATTCTCTTTAATTCCCGCGAGAATAATCTGCTTTTCGCCAATGTTGTGCTCCACAATTTCATAGGCCATACGTTGCAATTTCTTTGCTGCTGTTTCCGCTGTTATAATTAGATTCTCAGATGGCATATTTGTATTTTTTATGAATATAAACACTCCTGAACATTTGAACAATTAAACAATGCAAATCGTTAACTTAGCAATCATACCTATTTCTATGCAAATTCTCCAGCAAATCCTTTTCATACTGCTTACCGGCATTGCGATTTTTCTTTTTTCAAAAAAGGTAAAACAGATCTACCGGAATATTAATCTCGGGCGTGATGAAGATCTTTCTGACAATGCGGGCGAACGCTGGAAGAATTTCTTTTGCTTGCTCTTGGCCAAAAGAAAATGTTCCGATACCCGCTTGTTGGCATCATGCATTTCTTTATCTACGCAGGTTTTATCATAATCAATATTGAGGTTTTGGAAATAGTCTTGGATGGCATTTTTGGAACACACCGAATGTTTGCCGAAACCCTGGGAGGTTTCTATACTTTTCTTATCGACTTTTTTGAGGTGCTCGCTATCACAGTATTAGTCGCCTGTATCATTTTTTTAGTAAGAAGAAATGTGCTTAAGTTAAAACGGTTCATGAAGCATGAACTTGATGGCTGGCCAAAGACGGACGCAAATCTTATTCTTATAATTGAGATCGTCCTGATGACACTTTTCTTAACCATGAATTCTGCAGACAGGGCGTTGCAATTGCAGGGAAGCGAGCATTATCTTGACCACGGCAATTTTCTTTTCTCCGGCCTGTTTGCGCCTTCAATGCAAAATCTGCCGGCCTCAACGCTGATTGCAATTGAACGTACTTGCTGGTGGCTGCACATTGCGGGCATTTTTGCTTTTCTTAACTACCTGCCCTATAGTAAGCATTTTCATATTTTATTAGCCTTCCCCAATACATATTACAAACCACTTGAGCCGAAAGGCAAAATGGAAAATATGGAAAATGTTGAAAAGGAAGTTCAATACATGTTTAAGCCCGAACTGGCTCCTGCTAACGCTGAGGCTGAGCCGCAAAGGTTTGGCGCCAAAGATATTTTTGATTTAAGCTGGAAAAGTTTGCTGGACGCTTATACGTGTACGGAATGCGGAAGATGCACCGCCGCCTGCCCTGCAAACATTACCGGCAAATTGCTGAACCCAAGAAAGATCATGATGGATACCCGTGACCGTATGGAAGAGATTGGAAAAAATATCCAAAAAAACAAAACCTTCACTGATGATGGTAAAACATTACTGCACAATTATATCACCACGGAAGAATTAAGAGCTTGCACTACCTGCAATGCCTGTGTGGAAGAATGCCCCGTAAGTATTAACCCTTTAAATATAATTCTTGAACTGCGCCGTTCTTTAGTAATGGAAGAAAGTAATGCACCTGCCGAATGGAACGGAATGTTTAGCAATATTGAAAACAATTTCGCTCCCTGGAAATTTAGCCCTGATGAGCGAGATAAGTGGGTGGAAGAAATGTGAGATACAATGTACTAAGTACGATGTTTGATGTACGAGGTGCGACTTATCAAATAAATTGATTTAATGAATTCAAGCGAAATGATTAAACGCACGAAACAATTTGCTGTCGATTGCGGGCACTTAATATTATCGCTGGAACAGAATATTGTTAATCGTGCTTACAGCTCTCAACTAATTCGTAGCAGCAGTTCTGTTGGCGCAAATTATCGGGCCACCAGGAGAGCAAAATCGAATGCTGATTTTATTAATAAGTTTAAAATTGTTGAGGAAGAGCTTGATGAATCGCTTTTCTTTCTGGAAATGATTGTAGAATTCAATAAAAATAAGAGAGACAAAATTGTAATTCTATATAAAGAAGGCGAAGAACTTTTAAAAATAATCGTTTCCTCGTTAAAAACGCTCAGAAAAAAATAAATAATAAACTTCGTGTGGATGGCCGCTTATCTGCAAATTTCTTTGCACGGAATGTTTTGACGATTTCTGTACACCTCCCGTCATACGTAGTACATTTAAAAACATCGTACATCAAACATCGTACTTCGTACATTCTAAATGCTTCTTTTCGAGTCAAAATTTTCCAACTCCTTAGAAACAGCATTTAAGAAAGTAGAACCCAATGCGCCATCGATAATACGATGATCGTAGCTCAAAGAAATATACATCATGTGACGGATAGCGATGCTGTCTCCTTGCGGAGTCTCAATAACCATAGGCCGTTTCTTAATAGCTCCTACGGCCATGATGGCTACCTGTGGTTGATTTATGATAGGTGTTCCCATGATACTCCCAAAGGTCCCGACATTGGTCATGGTAAATGTTCCGCCTGTGGTATCATCGGGCTTAAGCTTATTATTACGTGCCGCATCGGCGAGACTGTTTACTTGCTTAGTGAGACCCGTCAGGTTAAGTTGCCCGGCACTCTTGATTACCGGTACAATTAAATTTCCATTTTGAAGTGCGGTTGCCATCCCGATATTTATATCCTTTTTTATGATGATTCGGTCCACATCAACACTACTGTTTATCAGCGGATATTTTTTGATACACTTTACAATGGCTTCTATAAATAAAGGAGTGAAAGTGATTTTTTCACCTTCCTGCTTTTCAAAATCTTTTTTTATTTTCTCCCGCCATTGAACGAGGTTGGTTACATCACATTCGGCAAAGCTGGTTACATGCGCACTGATGTTTTTGCTATCCACCATATGCTTTGCAATCATTTTCCGCATGCGGTCCATTTCAATTATTTCCACATTTCCGGTAAACATGGCTGGTGTACTGTATTCTTGCTTTGATGCCGGTTCCGGCACATCGTGGCCCCTGGCTTCCACAGGTGTCGAAGGTGTTTTCTGAACGGGCTTTTGCGGTGCATCTTGCCGGTTTTCGAGATAAGCCATGATGTCTTTTTTGCTCACTCTTCCATCCTGCCCGGTACCTTCCATATTTTCTAATTCGCTCATGGAAATACCTTCGCTTGCAGCAATATTTAAGACCAACGGTGAATAAAAACGTATTCCTGAATTTGTGCTGGTTGACTTTGGTTTTTCAGATGGCTGATAAGGAACTTCTTCTATAAGGCTTGCTTCTTCGTAAGGTTCACGTTTATGTGAAGATGATATATCACTGGTTGATTTATTTTCAGAAGCATTACCATTAGTATTTATCCTGGCGATCACACTACCAATAGGTACAACATCATTTTCATTAAAGAGTATTTCAGAAATAATTCCTTCCGCTGTTGAGGGCACTTCGCTATCAACCTTATCTGTAGCAATTTCCAGTACCGTCTCATCATTTTCAACTTTATCACCGGGTTTTTTATGCCACTTAAGAATCGTCGCTTCCATGATGCTTTCCCCCAACTTAGGCATTACCAAATCTACCATGCTCATACAATTATTTTAGATTTATCTATAATCAATATGCGCCAAAATTAAGTAAAATCAATAAGTTACCCGTAAGTATTAGCAAAGTGTTTTTTGATCAAAGAAGTGCAGATTTTTTAATCAAAAATCTATAAGATCAATTCCTGATTTCCAAGCAACAGCATTTAAACTCAAACAAATATTTAATCTTTTTTATAAGATTCTACAATAAATTTTCTCAGGAAATTAAGCGCCATCATGCTGGCTACCTCAATATTTCTTTCGCGTTTAAAACGAAGATTAAGTTTTTGGCATTGATGATTTTCTAAGTTACCGACCGCCATCCATACAGTTCCAACCGGCTTCTCTTCAGAGCCGCCACCCGGTCCCATAATTCCGGAAACGGCAATCCCGTAGTCAGTATTCATCTTACCTAAAAGCCCTTTCAACATTTCTGTAACTGTCTCCTCACTCACTGCTCCATAGTTATTTAAAGTTTCTTCCTGCACGCCAAGGATTTTTTGCTTAACAGCATTTGAATAGCTTACAATACTTCCCTGGAAATAATCGGAAGATCCTGGGATCGACGTTATAAGGTGTGCAATGTATCCGCCCGTACAACTTTCAGCAGTAGAAATTGTCTTATTTTTTGACTTCAATAATTTCCCGATAAAAACTGGCATGGAATCATCAACATCTGTAACCATATACTCTTTAACAAGCGATCTCAGTTCATTAAAATATGTATCGAGGTTTGCACGGGTCTTAATTTCATCAAAGCCGGAAGTCGATAATCGTAACCTCACCATACCATAGTTCGGCAAGTAAGCAAGCTTTATTTCTGCCGGCAAAGAATATTCAAATTCTTTTATAACCTCCGCAAGGGCGGATTCGCCGATACCTGCCGTGAGGATGGTACTGTGAATAATGTATGGGAGTTCGTATTTATTCTTCAACATTGGAATCACCGAATTCTCCACCATGCCTTTCATCTCATAAGGCACACCCGGCATGCTTATAAAAATGGTATCCTTTTTATGAAAAATCATTCCTGGCGCAGAACCTCTTTTGTTTTGAATAACCTCACAAACGTCAGGGACTTCGGCCTGGTTTAAATTAACTTGGGTTGCAGGTCGCTTAAATACTTTTTCAAACAAATATTTTACATTTTCGAGGGCCTGTTCGTTAATAATCATTTTTCCTCCAAAATATTCGTTGAGTGCGGGCTTAGTTATGTCGTCGGACGTGGGGCCGAGCCCTCCTGTTATCAAAATAATATCAGCGTCTTTACTTTCAATATCCAAAGCATCTTTAATTTCCGTGGAGCTATCTCCTACGGCTACACGTTTTCTTAACGCGATTCCATTTTTATTCAACTCCTGCGCGATCCACGCACTGTTGGTATCAATTACCTGGCCTATCAGCAATTCGTCGCCAATGGTAATAATTGTTGCATACACATTTTTCATCCCGCAAAATTAAGCGGTAAAAAAATTAAAAAATTTTTTTGTCTGCCGCTTTCATTTTATTTAATCAGAATTAATCTTTTAGTTTTGAAGACAATCATCCCATATTGAAAAAAATATTTCTTGCTATTTCGCTACTCGCTTTTGTGCAATTGGATGCACAAATGATAAACACAAAATTCAATGCAGCTTTTAAAAAATTCCAGGAAGACCGCTCTTTCAATCATGCTACGATAAGTTTGTATGTTATAAATTCTTCCACAGGAAAAGCAATAACCAGCCAAAATATCCAGGTGGGAATGGCGCCCGCAAGCTGCCAAAAAGTTATCACAGCGTCCACTGCTTTTGAGCTTCTTGGGCACGACTTTACTTACAAAACAACGCTGGCTTATACTGGGCAAATTAAAAATGGAATACTTGGCGGCAATATTGTCATAGCCGGTGAAGGTGACCCAACTCTGGGAAGCTGGCGATACGATGCTACCAGTGAAGAAAACACCATCTCAAAATTTAAGGAGGCGATATTGAATCAAGGAATAAACTACATCAGCGGCCATGTGATTGCCGATGAAAGTAAATGGTTAGGCGAAGTAACGCCCGATGGCTGGATATGGCAGGATATAGGAAGTTATTACGGAGCAGGCGCAAGAGCGATCAACTGGCACGAGAACCAGTACGATCTGTTTTTAAAATCAGGAAAAAAAATTGGTGATAGTGTTGAAATTGTCGGAACGGAGCCGTCCACAGTCATTGGGCTTAATCTTAAATCCTTCGCTACCTCTGCACAAAGAGGCAGCGGCGATAATGCATACATTTATTTTCCTCTCGATCAGGGAAATGGTTTCGTAAGAGGCACCATACCTGTGAATGAAAACAAATTCAGTATTTCAGGAGCTACTCCGCACCCCGCAAACCAGCTAGCTGCTACCCTTAAAGCTGCGTTAAAAAATAAATCCTTGGAAGATGTTTTAAGTGACAACAGCGTTTTAGATAATATCGATTCAATGCATGTGTTTTACACCTATCGGTCACCGACACTGGATAGTATCGTTTATTGGTTTCTAAAGCGAAGCGTAAATCTCTATGGCGAGGCTCTGTTAAAAGCCATGGGATACGAGCTCACAAAATCCGGTTCGGCTGACAGTGGGATAAGCGTTGTCAAAAACTTCTGGAAAGAAAAGGGTATCGAAGCTTCTGCCCTGAATATTATAGATGGCAGCGGGCTTTCTCCCGGTAACCGTGTAACTGCCGCATCGTTGGTAACCGTAATGCAGTATGCAAAAAAGCAGCAATGGTTTCCTTCCTTCTACAATGCACTGCCTGAAATAAATGGCATTAAAATGAAGAGCGGTTCTATCGGGGGAGTTGTATCTTACACAGGATTCATTAAAAGTAAAACAGGTGCAGACTATACGTTTGCTTTTATCATCAACAATTACGATGGAGGTGCCAATGACGTAAGAAAAAAAATGTGGCGACTTCTCGATTTGCTCAAATAATTGAAAATAAATTCCTGAATCTTATCAAACAATCAATATTATGAAAGAACAAAATTTCAAAAACCATTCAAGAATGGTACCGCTGTTTCATTACGTATTATTTCTAATAATAACAGTTTGCTTAATATTCTCCGTATGGAATCTATATCGTGCATACGAGCATCATTCCGGAAGGATTGTTGCCGCGGTATTGGTTGGATTTTGTGTAAGTTTTGTGCTTCTTGCATGGTACGCACGCGCCTTCCCGATTGCTGCACAGGACCGCGCTATACGGGCCGAGGAAAACCTGAGGCACCTTGCTCTCACAGGCAAACTCCTTGATAATAGTCTCACCATGGGACAGGTAATTGCATTGCGTTTCGCGGAAGACAGTGAGTTCGTTTTGCTTGCCGAGAAGGTAGTAAAAGAAAATATGAAACCGGTGGACATAAAAAAATCTATCGTCAACTGGCGAGCCGATCATCATAGGGTATAGTCACGGACGAAGGTGCATCTAATGAGTTTCAGTTTATCTCACGAAATATCTTTTCTTCTTTTGCAATAACCAAAGTGAAATCATAAGCCATATTACACTCAGGCAAAATCCTGCGATCACATCGCTTGGATAGTGTACCCGAAGATACACACGACTAAAGGCGATAGCAGTGGCAAAAATAAAAAGCAGTATGGCTGCCAATATTTTCCATGCAACTTGAATTCGCGTTTGCCAAATAAGAAATATAATTAAGCCAAAAAAAGTGTATGAAGAAAATGAATGTCCGCTGGGATAGCTAAATCCGGTTACATTTTTTATCAATGGATCGAGCGGGCGTGCACGCTTGAATATATTTTTGAGAATATCTAAAATGGCAGTAGTGGTGAGGCCGACAACAAGCACGTCAATAGCCAGGTTCCAGGATTTCTTTATCAATAAAATCAAAATCAAAATTGTATACGCTGGGAATAAAAATGCCGAAGACCCAAAGAAAGTCACTGCCTCAAAAAATTTTGTGCCTGCCGGCGACTGTATAGTTAACACAGCCTTGAAAATAGCTGCATCAAATCCATTTTCATGTTCAAGAACAATTTCGTCGGTAATGGTCGCGAATACCGCAAGTGTAATAAGGAATAAGATTATTGCAATTATAACCTGAAGCGTAAGCGCTTTTGCTTTCGGTTCTTTGAGTCCTGAATTTTTCAGTTTTGAAATTTTAGTATTTAAAAATAAATTATTACTACCGAACAAATTATTCAATTAAGAATATTTTTCAGTTCGGAAACAAGCCACATCAAACAAATTTTGGAAGAACTCATTTGCAATCTTATTTTTGCGCCGGAGAGATGGCAGAGCGGTCTAATGCGGCGGTCTTGAAAACCGTTGAGGGTTACACCTCCGGGGGTTCGAATCCCTCTCTCTCCGCTAATTTACAATTCAAACGAGATCAAAAGTCTGCAAACTCAATGCTTGCGGGCTTTTTTATTTTTTGGCATAAGTCAAAATGTTCATTTAAACACAAAGTAATCGTGAGTAATTCGTGAGTTTTATGGCTTTGAGAATTGACTCACGATGTTTGCGATAAAAATCTGAAAATGAACATATTCAATCTTTGAACATGCATTGTCAAGGCTAAGCCGAAGTTCTAATTTTATAACCCAAAATTTGTTATCATGTTAGGAAAAAATTTTAGCTTGCTTTTCTACTTAAAAAAGCCAAAAAAGTATGTATGTGGAACTATACCCATTTACATGCGAATTACTGTAGATGGACAGGTGAAAGAAATGACTAGTTCACGCAAATGTGATCCGGAAATATGGGATCAAAGAGCTGAAAGGGCTCGCGGGAAAACTGAATGCATAAAAGAATTAAACAGCCATCTTTCTACCCTTCAGGTCAATTCCAGGGCACATTTCTTTAGATATTTGACGCAGCAGGCTCGTGCTAATGGTGTTTTTCCACTTTTACGGGCCGGAGGTATATTTAATAGGGAAACCAGCACTATATCAGACCAGCAGGCATTGGATTCTTTGCGGGCAGGGGCTGGGCTTTAAAGTAAGTATATTTAATAATCCCTATATCGTTTAATAGTTTATTCATAAACTTAGGGAATAGGGATGATGCCCAAATTTTTCTTTTACCCTATGATGGAGGTCGGATTTTTTGGAGAAAAAAAATACCGATCACTGGCAGAAAAACTGACCGTACATTGTTTTTAAATATCAATGAAAGGAATACTCAAAAACGAAAATAAAACCAGAAGAGACGTTTCACTCATTTCAAAAATTACCGATAATAAAGGAGTCGTACTGGATACTGAAACTTCATCTCTATCGATTGAACCTTTTAGCCAGAAAGAGATAAAAATGCACGTTGAACTGAATGGAGGGAAATAAACTTAAACTATTAAAAAAATAAATATCAAAAACATTATGACAAGGTTCCGTTTCATGACAATGCTATTCTGCGCCTGTATGATTAACTTCTCGTATGCTCAGACAAAAGCTCCCGCTCCTTATGGTCCTGTCCCGTCGGAAAATCAACTACGATGGCAGCAAATGGAATATTATGCGTTTGTACATTTTTCATTAAACACTTATACAGATCAATCCTGGGGATATGGAAATGAAGATGTGAATTTGTTCAATCCAAAAGACCTGGACTGTCGTCAATGGGCACGGATCTGCAAGGAAGCGGGAATGAAAGGAATCATCATTACCGCAAAGCATCACTGTGGCTTTTGCCTGTGGCCATCGAAATACACAGAGTATTCTGTAAAAAATGCTCCGTGGAAAAATGGCAAAGGAGATGTAATAAGAGAAATGGCCGATGCGTGTAAAGAGTATGGTTTGAAATTAGGTATCTATTTATCTCCCTGGGATAGAAATAGTGCTGATTACGGTAAGCCTGAATATATCACGTACTTCCGGAATCAACTCACCGAATTGCTTGCCAACTACGGTCCCATTTTCGAAATTTGGTTTGATGGCGCCAATGGAGGCACCGGCTATTATGGCGGCGCAAATGAAAACCGGAAGATAGACCGGAAAACCTATTACGACTGGAAAAATACATACAAACTTGTCCGCAAACTGCAACCCAATATTGTTATATGGAACGATGGAGGAGACCGGGCTGATCTGCGTTGGGTTGGGACCGAAGGAGGCGCTGTTGGCGAAACGAACTGGAGTTTGCTGGATAGCACCGGTGATGTACCGTACGATATGCTGCACTACGGAGTAGAAAACGGCAACGCATGGGTACCGGCAGAAGTAAACACTTCCATACGCCCGGAATGGTTTTATCATCCATCGGAAGATACCCGTGTAAAAACGTTACCCAAATTGATGGAAACTTATTACAATTCCATCGGGCACAATGGTACGTTGTTACTCAACTTCCCGATTATGCCGAATGGGTTAATTAACGAAAGAGATGAAAAGGCTGCATTGGAATTTGGTAAAGCGGTTAAGGAAGCGTTTGCCGTAAATCTTGCTGAAAATAAAAAAGCAACTGCTTCCAATGTGCGTGGTAACAATAAAAAATTTGGCGCTGACAAAGCCGTCGATAATGACAAAAAAACTTATTGGATGACAGATGACAATATAAAAACAGCTTCGCTCACCGTCGATCTTGGTAAACCAACCACCTTCAACCGTTTCCTGGTGCAGGAATATATCAGGTTGGGGCAACGCGTAAAAGCGTTTACCCTTGAAGCGTTAGTTGATGGTGGTTGGAGAGATGTAGCAAGCGGTACGACAATTGGGTATAAACGCATTCTTATATTCCCGAGTGTAACAGCAACAAAAATCCGCTTTACTATTACTGATTCTAAAAGTTGCCCCGTTATTTCCAACATCGGTATTTATAATGCACCGCAGATTTTGACTGCTCCTTCTATCATCCGAAACCAATCCGGTGAAATAATTATTACCCCTGGCGATAAGGAGTCCTTGGTTTATTATACAATGGATGGAAGTGAACCGACCCCGCATTCGAAAAAATATACTGGTCCCGTTGCTACCGAAGGGAAATTGGATGTTAGGGCAATTGCCTATGATATTACTACTGGAAAGAGCAGCCCGGAAAGCGAGGATGCATTCGACCTGCCCCGCAAGGATTGGAAAATTGTAGGAATAGATGACGAAAAGGCTAAAGCAATTATTGATGGAGATCCTTCTACCGCATGGCATCAAAGCCGTGATAAAAAAATGCCGGTTGATTTAGTCATTGATCTGGGAAAAGAAGAAACAATGTCTGGTTTCAGGTATCTGCCGGACCAGGGATTATGGAATCCCGGCATCATTACCAACTACCAGCTTTATGTTTCGAACGATAATGTTGAATGGAAACTGGTTGACGAAGGTGAATTTTCCAATATTAAAAACAACCCTTTATGGCAAACTAAAAAGTTTGTGACTGAAAAAGCCCGCTATATCAAACTAAGGGCTTTGAAGAATACAGCGGGTGATGATAATACCGGGTATGCCGAAGTGGATATGATTACAAATTAGCAGATTTTAATATTCTTCCATTCAGGAATGTTTTAAACAGGCAAACCAAATAAGTAAATAAATGAAAAAAAATATTGATAGGGCAATAATACTTACAAAACGTACGGCATAATATGAACCCTTTAAAAATAGCATTACGCTATGTAAACTGATAGTCGACCCCAGTGACTTGCGTAAGCAAAGTTTGCGGAGCATCTAAAATTTTTGCATTCATTGGTGGTGTTGGCGACACCGGCGAATTAGCTGCCAGATAATCTTTCATAACTGTATGCAGCGTCAAGGTTGTATTTTCTGCGTTTGCCACTCCCTGCATTCTGCAAAGCATGTCGGCAGGATCGCCGTCTCTTTCGCAGGCGCAGATATCATATGTTTTGTTGAAATCGAGTGGAGCTCCCGCAACCGACATTTCGTGCACACGTTTTCCTTCTTCTGCGAAAGCATTGAAAGAAACGCGCATCCCTTTAAACTTAACAACCCAGCCGCCTAAGCGCTCGGCAGCACTTTTAGCAAATACATTGTTCAGTTCTTTTTCTAACCAATCTCTTATTTGCACGCCGGTAACGGTACCGGTTCTCACTGTACTATCGACCGGCAACATATCATAAATAAATCCGTAAGTAATGGGAATGTTTCCTGTGTGGTCGGGAGTTGTATTGGGTGGGCAGAAACGAAAGCCATTTGATAAAACAATATCTATTTCCGGTAGTTTCCATTTTAAAGCATCTAATACCAATGTATCAATAGTATTTTCTACAACAAAATACCTGTACAAAGGCACCGTGCTGTAGCCCGCAATTTTATGGATGTCTTCTGCAAAAGGTTGTTCGTTATTTTTGATAAGGACTGTAATGGCTTCCGAAGGTTTATTTTTATCAGCCCTCACTTCTCCCAATGAATATGCATCTTTGATCACTTTATCATCTTGTATAGTAAGATCAAGCTTGCCTACAAAACTGCCAAATGCACCAGGCTCCACAACTTTGGCATATTTGCACTGGATGGGTATGCGAACTCTTTCATGTGTATCGCCACCAAAAATGTAATCTACTCCCTGGCACTCTTCCATATTTGCAAGGCTTACCTGTTGCGACAGGCCAAGGTGAGATAATAATATTACATATGCGCATTGTTCCTGGTTACGCAATACATCAACATAAAAAGGAAGGTTCTCTTCCGCCTTTGTATAAATAATTCCTTTACTATAATTTGGAGACTGGCGTATAGGAACTAGCGGGTCAGTGTACCCTACAAAACCAATTTTGATTCCTTTTACGTTCCATATGTAATAGGGAAGGAAAATTAACTCGCCTTTTTTGCCATCACCCAAATCATGATACATGTTTGCACAAACCTTCGGTGCATTTAACGATCCCAATAAAGTCTGCATGGCTTTTTTGTAATACACTACTTCCCAATTTCCTGGCAAGTACAAATCGTAACCTAATGCATTTAAGATAGGTACCATCGCTTTTCCCGTGGTTTTAACCGAAAGCTCGCTGCCCTGGAACATATCCCCTGTATCAATTATAAAGGTATCAGGGTTTTTCTTCCTTTCATTTTGCAAATACGTAGCTAAGTGAGCATAACCGCCTGTTTTACGAAAAACAGCTTTGTTATTTTCCCAGAATAATTCATCGTGAGGATGAACCTGGCAATGCACATCCGTTGTTTGTAAAATAGAAATAATAAATGGTTTATTGTCAGCAGGTCCTTTGCCACCGTTATCATCATTTGTTATTGCAGCTATTGAAGCAACCGGGGTAGTTGCTAAAAACCCTGCTCCTGTTGCGGTGCCGATTTTCTTTATAAAATCTCGTCGGTTATTGTTCATTGTAAAAAACTTTTAATGATTAATTTTTACAAATGCCGCTGATTCAATTTTATTTCTTCATTCTTCTTTTGCTGATCTATGATTGGCCTGAAACCGCCAAAAGCTGATCTACAGGTTTCTTCGAAATATCTCGTAAGTTCTTCTATGCATTCACGAGTAAGTGATACAAAGAAGGCACGGACACTTCGAGTACCATACCTGAGCGCGAAGGAGAATTTAAAATAAGAGGATTAGGGATGGTAATTACTCTTTAATCGTTCATCCTACAGCTAACAATTATCTCGATACTGTTTTGTAAGTGCACGTATCCCGGACAGAAGATACGCAAGTTCCGGCGATAATCCTGAAGTACGGAAATACACAGAAGAATTTGAAACTGGTATCGCTTTTCTTGCCTATGTTTATCTTACCAAAAAAATAATAGAAGTTTACCAATATGCCTCACGATTAACCTAACACTAACCTTGAAACGCAAAAAAATATTTAATTGGCTTCTTTGGGCATTGGCAACCATCTTTTTGCTGATGAATATTGTTGCTTTTTTTCACGCTTATAAATTTACCCACTTCACTTCTGCCAAAGTAGCCAAGACCAAAGAATCGAAGCTTTTATCAGCAACCTCTAAAATAAAAATACTGCTCTTTGGGATTGATAATCCGCGTCCGGCAAACAATGCAATGCCTTCCCAAAAATTTAAAACGATTCAAATACAGAGTAACAAAAAAATTGAATGCTGGAGCATTAAAGCTGATAATTCAAAGGGAACAATAATTTTATTTCATGGGTACGGCGGTACAAAATCTTCACTGCTCGCTAAATCAAATGAGTTCCTAAAACTGGGTTATAGTACACTTTTGGTCGACTTCATGGGTTCCGGCGGTTCGGAGGGCAACCGGACAACCATTGGCGTTGAAGAAGCAGAAGAAGTAAAAAGCTGTTATGATTATTTGACCAGGCAAGGTGAATCAAAGATCTATCTCTTCGGTTCTTCAATGGGAGCAGTTGCGATCCTAAAGGCAATTGCTGATTATAACTTTCATCCTGCAGCCATTATTATAGAATGTCCTTTTGGAACTATGTATCAAACAACATGCGCACGTTTTAAAACATTAGGCGTTCCCGTTTTCCCCATGGCAGGTTTGCTGGATTTTTGGGGCGGAGTGCAAAATGGCTTTTGGGCGTTCTCTCACAAACCCGTCGAATATGCGAAGTCAGTTCAATGCCCTACACTTTTATTATATGGCGGACAGGACGAAAAGGTGAGTCGAAATGAAATAGATAGAATATTTTCAAACCTGCATGGTACCAAACAACTTAAAACTTATCCTCTTGCAGGACATGACGATTACCTGGTAAAATATAAGCAACAGTGGATAAATGATGTGGATGAATTTATGAAGGGGGGAGAACATTAGATTTAGCGATTTGATTATTAGCTAAGTGGCCAATGATACATAAAGTTCGGAGCCGAATTACATCACTTTAAGCGTCGAATCAAGAAGCCGGAATATATGTTTAGATTCTTCAGAATAGTTGCCGTCATCGGACACAGAGTTTTGGAAATATAGAACCCACTTATTATTGCCCGGCACTTTCAGGTCATACATATCTATCACAAGAGGCGAACCAGCGATAGTTACATTCAATCTCTTTCCATCCAATTTTCTTGACCCAAGTTCTTTTTGAAAATCTTCGGAAGAACAATTCGCTTTTCCGAATTTATTGATCATTTCTTCAGTTATGTCACCTAATGGAACGTTCTCTTCAAACTCAAAAAGTATTATAACTATGTTATTACCTGTGAATGTCCAATTTTTTAAACCCTCACTGCTTGAAAAATCGAAGGCCAGGTACTTTGGATATTCGAATGAAAGAGAAGAACTTTTAAACTTTTTATTATCGGAAACTTTTACTTTAATTGAGGCCTTAGTAAGGGTTGTGTCCAAATTTAAAACTTCACCTTCAGCAATTATATATTGCCTGCCACTAATATTAATCTCAAATGTGCTTTTTGGTTCAATGGTATCATTGATATTATTTACCTGCGCATTTACGCTACATGTGCTTACAATTATTATGGTAAGTAAAGAAAGGAGACGTTTCAAAATAGTTGGTTTGGTGATTAAACAAATAGCAAATGTATGCTTTAGGAGTAAATAGCTCCGGCGACCGAATATCCATTCTACCATAATCTTATTTTCTAAATCTCCGCCAAATATTTATGTACAAAACTGATAGCCATTGAACCTTCGCCAACTGCTGATGCGACGCGGTTCATCGCACCGGAACGCACATCACCTGCGGCAAAGATGCCTGCACAACTCGTTTCGAGCAGATACGGATCCCGATCCAGTTTCCATACTTTGGGGAAAGCGTCATACTGCTGCAAATCCCTCCCTGTTTCAATAAATCCTTTATCATTAGTAATAATTTCTTTATCCAGCCAATCAGTGTAAGGTTTTGCGCCGATAAAAATATAAAGTGCAGCCGCATCTTCCGTGTAGGTCTCATTATTGCTTATATTTTTTATTACCAACTGCTCCAGTCTTCCATTACCTTTTGCTTCAATAACTTCCCTGCAAACACAAACACCAATATTGCTTACGCCTTTTATCTGGTCAATTAAATACGATGACATCGTGTAAGACAAACTATCCCGTCTTATTAGAATATTTACCTGCTTCGCAAATTTTGAAAGATACATGGCTGCCTGCCCCGCAGAGTTGCCACCACCCACTACAAAAACAACATTGCCTTTGCAGGACGCAGCCTCAGTCATTGCAGCGCCGTAGTAGATTCCAGCACCGGTAAAGTCAGGGATACCCGGCGTTGTGAGTTGCCGGTAATCCACACCGGTAGTAATCACAATGGCTTTGGCTACTATTTCTTTATCATCATCAAGTATAATTTTTTTATAGTTGTCCTGTATCGTTATCGCCTTGACGGATTGGGGTGAAAGAAATTCCGTACCAAACCTTACTGTTTGGCTGATGGCCCTCCGGGTAAGGTCGGCGCCACTCAAACCTGTGGGAAAACCCAGGTAATTTTCGATGCGAGAACTGGTACCTGCCTGCCCGCCGGGTGCCGAGCGCTCAATCAACAATGTTTTTAAGCCCTCTGATGAACCATAAACGGAAGCGGCCAATCCGGCAGGGCCAGCGCCTATAACTACCACGTCATATATTTCATTTTTTACTTCAGGGTTAAGGCCTATCCGCCTTGCAACATCGATGATGGTGGGCGTTGCAATCAAAGAACCGTCTTCAAAAAATATGGATGGCAAATCTTTGGTGGTAAGATTATTTATCTGCATTAATTGCGCACCATCATCGCTGGTTGCTTCCAGCCATTGATAGGGAATTAAATTACCCGAAAGGAATACTTTTATGTCATGGCTCTTTGGAGAGAACTGGTAACCTACCAGTTTTATTCCTTTAAAATCCGGGTGAAAATCGCTTTGCCAGTCGTCCAGTAAATCATCTACGACTGGATATAATTTTTCTTCCGGCGGATCCCACGGCTTGGTTAAATAATAATCAAGTCTTACGGTGTTGATGGCTTTTATCGCAGCATCTGTATCAGAGTAAGCGGTTAACAAAACCTTTTTCGCATCATTATAAAACTCCATCGCCTGGGTTAAAAAATCAACGCCTTCCATTTCAGGCATACGCTGATCTGAAATAAACATGGCAACGGTTTCGCCTTTGTTCTTTAACTCGAGCAAACTATCCAGTGCTTCTTTTGCAGATGAAGTGCTAAGTACGCGGTAGTCCTGCCGGTATTTATTCTTTAAGTCTCTAGTAATAGCTCTCAACACCTGCATGTCATCATCAATTACAAATATGATTGGTTGATTCATTTGTTTTAATTTTTAGTCATCCATAGGAAAATATACTTCAAGTTCTGTTGTCCCCGGTTGCGAATTTACTTTAAGCGAACCATTATGCTGCCTTATAACCCTGTTCACGACATCGAGCCCCAACCCTGTGCCTTTCCATTTCTTTTGTAATAAAAAAGATCAAATATTTTCTGATGAATGTCTTTTGCAATACCGGCTGCAGGGGGTGCAGGAGTAGTATCAACCCAAAACCGTTTATTTACCAGCCACCTCTTCGGAATCCTTCACACACCTGAAACCAAGGTTATCAGATGCACTGCTCACTTCACCCTTGCCCCGGCTTCCCGGCCTGTAACGCATGCAATATTGATCGCTGCACAAAAATGATCCTCCCCGTTGCACACGCTTGACCGCATTGGGTTCATCCGGATCGTAACTATCTTTCGGGCCTGCCGGGTTATTTGCAGGGCTTTGGCCGTAATAGTCGGGGCGGTAAAAGTCGTTGCACCATTCCCACACGTTCCCATCCATATCATACAAACCATAGCCGTTTGGCGAAAATGATTTTACTGGAGCCAGGCCCATGAAGCCATCCTCACCAGTATTACCATCAGGAAAGTTTCCCTGGTAAATATTTGCCATCCATTTCCCTACTGGTTTTAATTCATCGCCCCAGTAATATTTCTGTCCCGGATGATTGCCCTGTGCAGCGTATTCCCATTCGGCCTCCGTCGGCAATCTTTTGCCCGCCCATATCGCATAAGAAATAGCATCCTCATAACTTACCTGTACTACCGGGTAATTTTGTTTATTAGTTATATCACTTTGGGGGCCCGATGGATGACGCCAACTGGCGCCTGGTACATACCTCCACCATTGCAGCGGATTATTTAGCGCCACCGGCTGGCCGGGAGGAGTAAACACGCCTGACCCCGGAACTAAATTCTCTGCAGGCACACCTGGGAAATCTTCCGGGTTTAATTTTCTTTCCGCAACGGTTACATAATGTGTGGCATTTACGAACTTTTCAAATTCAGCATTTGTTACTTCGTGTTCATCCATCCAAAAATCTTTGAGCGTTACTTTATGTACCGGGTGGGCATCAGGAAATGCAGGATCATTTGTTCCCATAAGAAAAGTTCCCGCAGGAATGTGAACCATTTTAGAAGGAACAACATCCACTTTTTTAATTTCTGCGGTTGGTACATTATCCTTGTCTTTTGGTTGACTATTTTGCTGGTTACAACAAATTAATAATGGCACAAAAGAAAATAATATGACAGTAGAAAGCTTATTCTTTTTTATAATCATCTTTAATTATTCTTATTAACTGTTGGCTTCGAATGATATTGAAAATAACAAGATAAAGCCAGTTCAAAAAAAAATTGTATTGCAAATGGCTTGTTGAAAATGCCACTGATGCGGGGCACTATTTAGTTTTCTTTAAAAGCAGTAGGTGTTACGCCAAACTTAGATTTAAAAACCGTAGAGAAATAGGCTGCTGAAGAAAATCCGGATTTGAAAGGCTATCTTCAGAGATACTTAAGTTTTCATGTTGCATATAATATTTTGCTTTCTGCAGGCGCGTGGTTACAATATAGTCGTTCACATTACAATTCAACAAAGCTTTTACCTTGCGATAAAGTTGTACTCTTGAGATTCCCATTGCATTGCAAATATCACTCACTCCAAATTTTTCGTTGCTGATATTATTCTCAACAATTGCAGCAAACTCTATTATGAATTTGCGGTCTGCTTTTTTCGAAAGTTGTGATTTTTCTTCCGAGAAAATTTCGCCGGAATAATGATCCTTTATCTTTTCACGATTTTTAAGCAAGCTCTTAATGGTCTTTTGCAAAAACAATAAATTAAACGGCTTTGTTATATAAGCATCCGCCTGGGTTTCCATTCCTTCAATCTTTTGATTTTCCTGGTCTTTGGCTGTTAAAAGAATTACCGGGATGTGTGAGGTTCGCACGTCACTTTTAAATATCTGAGTTAGCTCAAGGCCGTTCTTGCCGGGCATCACAATATCCATAATTATCAAATCAGGTACAGCTTCAAACGCGGATTGAAGAGCGATGTTCCCATCTGCAGCTTCAATAATATTATACTCTGTACCAAGCCTTGAAGTGAGATAATCCCGCATTTCGTTGTTATCCTCAACAATAAGCAGCGTGAGGAATTTTGGGAGAACGGCGCCAAAACTTTGTTTTGGAATATTGTTGACATTGTATAGGTCAGTCGTATAAATATCAGCATCTTCATTTACGACAGCTTGCTTGCTTTCACTATTTTCAAATTCACTTTTTTCAAAATGAGTATTTCCGGGAAGCAAGGTTATTTCAAATGTGGATCCTTTTTTTAGTTCGCTTTTTACAGCTATTGATCCGTGATGCAATTCTATGAGTTCTTTCGATAAAGCAAGGCCGAGTCCCGTGCCTTTATAATTTTCATATTCTCCCTGGAAAAATGGTTCGAAGGCATGGTCTATAACTTCTCTTGTCATCCCCACGCCATTATCTTCAATTTTAATAATTGCCTTGCCATCACGTTGAGAAATCGTTACGTGAATAAGGCCATAATCGCCTGTGAATTTAAAAGCATTTGAAAGCACATTAAAAATTACTTTATCCATCATAGTTGTATCAATCCATACAAAAAGGCTACGCTCGCTGGTTATGAATTCAAGATCAATATTTTTATTTTTTGCCAGTACTTTAAATGAATCGACAATTTCTTTGGTAAAACTAACCAGGTCTGTTTCTGAAACATGTGGCTTCATTTTTTTGAATTCTATTTTCCTAAAATCCATAAGTTGATTAACGAGCCTGTATAATCGCATTACGTTTCTTTGAATTAATTGCAACGCCTGCCGGGTATCAAATTGTATTTTTGGATTGGCGATCATCTCTCCCAGGGGAGCAAATATGAGCGTAAGCGGCGTGCGGAATTCATGGGATATGTTCGTGAAAAAATTAAGCTTTGCCTGGTGCGCTTCTTCTGTCTTCTCTGACATTTCAATGAGTTGACTTCTTTGCCGGGAAATCTCATCGTTTTGAAATTGGAGTTTTTTGGTAATTCTTTTGTTTTTTCTCCATGAAAAGAAAACAGTCGTACCTAAAAGAAGCACGAGCAAAAGGGAACTTATAAGTATATTATTAAACGTCCGCTGGTTGTTGTAAATCCTTATTTGTTCATTCAACATTGCCTGTTGCCTTTCAATATCATTTTGTTGTGATAATATTTTCTGGCTTTGCAATTTGATCATACTCACATTAGACGAGTCAATAATAGTTGTGAACAATTGGTTTTCTTTTTGAAATGGTTTCTTCTCAAGAATATTGACTGCAGCCAGTATAGCTTCCTTTCCGCCCGTGGGATAAAGTATAGTGGCTTTAAGAATGCCGCTGTCCACCAAATCGATTCCCCCGTTTTGACCAGGCAATCCATCCACCCCGATGATAAAAACTTTCTTCTCAATCCCAAGCTTTTTACAAATTTTATAAGCACCCAAAGCTATGCGGTCATTTTGGGCGAAAATCAGCTGGATATCATTGTTTCTGATTAGTTCATTAGTAATCTCTTTCTCTGCTTCTGCACGAGATCCATCCCAATCCACAGATAACCTTGCCACATATTTTATTCCCGGGTATTGTTTTATATAATCCTTAAAACCACTGTGCCGGCCAATATCAGCGGATGAGCCAGTATCAAAACCTCCTATTTCCATAACATTTCCCTTGCCTTTTAAAATTGAATTCGCATAAGTTCCCGCATCTATACCGACCTTGTAATTACTGGCGCCTATATACGCAGTATACTTGTCGGAGGTGATATTTCTATCCACCATTATTACAGGAATTCCTTTGGAGTAGGCTTGTTCTATAATAGGTGTAACTGGTTTTGCCTCCGCCGGGGAAGCTATAATTAAATCAACTTTCTCATCCATCAATTCCCGGATCTGTTCAATTTGCTTTTGAGAATTTAATTCAGCATCTTTCACAATCAATTTTATTTCGGGATGAAAGGCTAATTCACGTTCCATTTCCTTTTGCATGTATTGTCTCCAGACATCATGTGTGGTACATTGTGAGAAACCTACAACAAAATGCTTTTCCTTGTCTTTTTTATTGCATGAGGAATTGAGCAATACCGTCAGTATCAGTACTGTTACAAGCAAGAATTTACGGCTCAATATGAAATAAATAGTAGTATACAAGCGCGACGTAAGTTGGTTGTTATTTAAAAGACAAGTGAATCCCAGTATTCGATGCAACAATATCGAAAATTACTGATACAAATTTAAAAGTCATATAATGGTTACATCTAAAAAGTCATATATAGAGTAGTGATAGTTCAGTTGATTATATAAAGCTTTTCTCAGGGCACAAATTTGAAAGTTTTAGTTATGAATTCGAACAATAAAGCAGGCGGTTTGAATCTACATTCGACTTCAAATCGATTGCTATATGAACAGAAAATTGCTTTTATGGAGTATTGTTGTTGCGCTCGGAGGATTTCTTTTCGGATTTGATACCGCTGTTATTTCAGGAGCCGAACAAGACATCAAAAGAATATGGGCGTTAAGCGATGTTCTTCACGGTGTTGCCATTGCCATTGCATTATATGGTACAGTAATAGGAGCTTTATTAGGTGGTATCCCCGCAACAAAATATGGAAGAAAGAAAACCTTGTTGTGGATTGGTATCTTTTATCTTATATCGGCCGTAGGATCGGCAATGGCTCCAGGCGTATTTTCTTTCATGGCGTTCAGGGTATTGGGAGGCCTGGCCATTGGTGCATCTTCCGTGGTAGCACCCATGTATATCACCGAGATAGCTCCCGCTAAAAATCGCGGGAAATTGGTTGCTACATTTCAGTTCAATATTGTCTTTGGAATATTAATAGCCTACTTATCCAATTATTTATTGCAGGGAGTTGGCGGAGAAGATAGCTGGCGTCTTATGTTAGGGATTGTAGCCATCCCCGCGTTGATATATACTATACTTGTGTTCTTCGTTCCGGAAAGCCCGAGATGGCTCATGGTGCACAAGGGCGATTATGATACAGCCCGCAAAACACTGGAAGTAAGTGATCCCGAAGGCGTAGATGAAGCGATACTCGCACTTCACAGATCCATAGAAGAAGATAATCAAAAGGAAAGCCTTTCTGCTTTTTTAACTAAAAGATTCAGTGTTCCTATTTTCCTTGCTATGCTCATAGCATTTTTCAATCAAATGTCCGGGATCAACGCGGTTATTTATTTTGCTCCCAGGGTGTTTGAGCTTGCGGGAATAGGCAAGGAAGCTGCATTTCTTCAAAGCGCCGGTATCGGGCTGGTCAACCTTGTTTTCACCATGCTCGGCTTATACCTCATAGACAGGTTGGGCAGAAAGAAGCTGATGCTGATAGGCTCTATGGGATATATTATTTCGTTGGCTTCTGTTGCGTATGCTTTTTATTCAGGACATGCCGGCGGCATGGTAGTTCCTTTATTACTTTTTGTATTCATTGCTTCTCATGCAATTGGCCAGGGCGCCGTGATCTGGGTATTTATTTCAGAAATATTTCCAAATAGTGTAAGGGCTTATGGGCAATCCCTTGGCTGTACCACCCATTGGGTTTTAGCGGCGATTATTACAACTGTGTTTCCGATAATGGCTGCAAGATTCGGAGCTGCTCCTCTCTTTCTCTTTTTTGCTTTCATGATGGTGTTACAATTGCTGTGGGTAATTTTTAAAATGCCCGAAACCAAAGGTGTATCTCTTGAAGAATTGGAAGCAAAGCTTGTTAAGGACAAGAGCCCGAAACCGGTAATTGTAAGTTTAAACGCTTGATTTATTATTCGAAGAAATTAACGTGAAAATTTGAAAAATGATTCCCATGGATAGAAATAACGATCATAAAGTAGTTTGTTTTGGGGAAGTGCTTTGGGACATTCTTCCTTCAGGCGCAGTACCGGGCGGAGCACCTATGAATGTTGCCTACCACCTCCAGAAACAACAAAAAAATCCTGCGGTAATCACCAGTATAGGTATTGATGAAAAAGGTGAACAACTGGTAAAAATATTTTCTGATTATGGTGTCTGCACCGATTTTTTCCAGGTGGATTATGAGCATGAAACAGGGAAAGTGTTTGCAGAGCCCAATGAACATAATGAAGTGGTGTATGATATTGTAAAGCCTGTAGCGTGGGACTTTATAAAGTGGGAAGATGATTTTGAAAACCTGGTTTCCAAAGCAAAGTATTTTGTGTTTGGAAGCCTTGCGTCGAGGAATAATGTTTCCAAAAAAACGCTTTTCCAGTTATTAGAATACGCTGAAAACAAAGTGCTCGATATTAACCTGCGGGCTCCTCACTTCAACAGGAGAATTGTAGAGGAACTATTATCTAAAGCTGATTTCCTGAAATTAAATCTTGCAGAGCTTGAATTAATAACCGGCTGGTTTTCGAAGCACACGAGTATCGAAGACAGGGTGCGATCTATTACCGACAAATTTAAGATTCAAAATATTGTAGTTACCATGGGTGGCGACGGCGCTGTGTTGTACTATAACGGTAAGGATTATACGCATAAAGGTTATAAAGTAAACGTGGTAGATACAGTAGGAAGTGGTGACGCATTTTTGGCTGGACTTTTAGCAAAACTCCTGGATAATGCATCCCCAATTGACAGCCTTGATTTTGCCAGCGAGTTGGGTGCCTTCATTGCGACGCAAAAAGGTGCCTGTCCCGAATATAAGTGTTGATGATATCTATGCCATGTTTGGATAAAAAAACTTTCCAATAAAAAATTCCACAATTCTCTCCATATAAAATCTAAAAATTTCAATCACTAAAAAACTTGTTTATGAAAAAATTACAAATCTTATTGCCCATGTTGTTGATGGCATTATTCAGTTTTGGCCAAACCAAAACTATCACGGGCACTATTGCAGGTAAATCAGATAAGAATCCGATTGAGGGTGTTACCGTGCAAACATCAAATAATACAGTATTAACCGATAATGCAGGAAAGTTTTCTATCCAGGCAAATGTTGGCGATAACCTCACATTTACATATGTTGGAATGAAGGCAACTACTGTCAAGGTTACCGGTGCTACTCAAAACGTGTCCGTTGAAATGGAGCCGGATGTAAGTCAATTGGAAACGGTTGTTGTTACAGGTTATACATCTCAAAGAAAGAAGGATCTGACAGGTGCAGTTGCTGTAGTAGATATGGCCCCTGTAAAAAATAACAGCTCAGGCAATGCCATGCAAGCGCTGCAGGGCCGGGTAGCTGGCTTATACATTGAAAAAGACGGCTCACCAAATGGATCAAACAGCAGGATACTGATACGAGGCGCTAACACGCTGGGAAATAATGATCCACTGTATGTAATAGATGGTATACCTACCACGAGGCCGGAAGTGTTTCAAAATATGGACCCTTCAAGTATCTCGTCTGTTCAGGTTTTAAAAGATGCTTCTGCCGAATCCATTTATGGCGCCCGTGCCTCAAACGGAGTTATAATTGTTACCACTAAAAATGGAGGTAACACAAATGGCAAAGTTAATTTTCAATTTAACAACAGTACTTCCATCCAATCGGAAAAATCATTGAGGTTTAAAATGCTCAACTCGCTGGACAGGGGTAAAGCATTGTGGCAAGCTTCAGTTAATGATGGACAGGACCCGGCTGCCGGTTACGGTGAAATTTATCAATTTGACTGGAACAATGATTATAACAATCCGGTCCTGAATGGTGTAACAGTTCAGCCATTTGTTGGTGGAGATCCGAATACCCCTGCCGGCAATACGGATTGGCAGGATGTAATGTATAAAAAAGGCGTAGTAACCAATAATAGTTTAACGGTTTCCGCGGGCAATAAAAATTCCTCTTTAGAAATTAATCTCGGATACCTGACTAATTCAGGTATGTTAAGGTACACAGGCTATGATCGCCTGGGTGGTAGCATCAATGCAATAACCCGCGCATTCAATAACAAGGTTTCGTTTGGAGTGAATTTGCGAATTGCTAATTCCAACGAAACGCTGACTGCCAGGGACCTGGGAGGGGCTACCACAACATTTTTAGCGGTTACTTTAGCGCCCACAATTCCTGTATTCCAAAAGGATGGCACTACCTATGCGGGAGAATTAGGTGCTGGTTATTCTGATAGAAACAACCCATTGCACATGCAATACCTGGCGCGATGGAACAATGCCAACCGGTTGAGTACATTCGGAAATATTTTCGCGGAAATTCAGCCCGTTAAAAACTTATATTTTAAATCAAACATCGGGGCTGATAATTCTAATTATTTAAATAAGATTATCACGCCAACGTTCGCAGAAGGTGCATTAGCCCGCACCACAAATAGTTTGTCTTTTGATCAAAATCATTATTTAAGTATTACCTGGTCCAATACATTACGGTATAACTGGGATTTAAATGCAAACAATAATTTCAAATTTTTAGTTGGAACAGAGTACATCAAAACTGACCTGGATTTCCAGTTTACTAAAAAGGAAGGCTATGCCTTGCAAACCGAAGATTATTTCACTTTGAATGCCGGTACTGGTAACACAATTGCCTCAGGAGGATCAACAGGCAACAGGTTGTTCTCTCAGTTTGGGCGTATTGATTATAATTATTCTGATAAATACCTGGCTGCGGTTACGGTTCGCCGTGATGGATCTTCCAGGTTTGGCGCGGATAATCAATATGGTATTTTCCCGGCTGCCTCATTAGGATGGAAAATAGATAAGGAAAGCTTTATGGCCAATAATAAAATCTTTTCCGAATTGAAATTAAGGGTTGGTGTTGGCCGCGTAGGTAATCAACAAATTGGCGATCTCGCTCGTTTTGGGCTTTTTGATACGAGATATGGAACCATATTGTCACAGCTTGTAGGCGGATTTTGGGAACAATACATGAATATAGGCACGGCATACTCGCTATCCGGCGCAAACACAGGAACGTTGCCCTCAGGTTTTGTGCAAATACAGGCTGCAAACTCCGGGCTTAAATGGGAAACGACGGACGAAATAAATACCGGGCTGGATTTCACCATATTGAACAATAGAGTTTACGGATCATTCGATTACTTTTCAAGAAAAACTACTGGTATCTTAATCACACCTCCAGTTGCGTCTGCATTGGGAGAAGGACAATCCAAAGCCGTAAATGGGGCATCAAAAAGTAATAAAGGCTGGGAATTTTCCGTGGGTTATCAGAGCGAAAATAAGGGAGATTTTAAATATGATGTCAAACTTAATTTCGCCCATTTCAGAGATAAAATAACAGAGTTGCCGGAGGCTGTAAGGCCGGCTTATGCAGGTAACCTGGTAAGTACCATTATCGGGCATTCTCAATTTGATATTTTCGGGTATAAAACAGATGGGCTGTTTCAATCACAAGCCGATGTTGATAAGGCACCCACACAGATTGGCGCAGGCCCGGGCAGAATTCGTTATGTCGATATCAATGGCGACAATGTAATTAATGACCTTGATAGAACCTGGATAGGTACAACACTTCCTGACGTGGAATACGGTTTGAGAATTGATTTGTCCTACAAGAAATTTGATTTATCCATGTTTGGCTCAGGTGTGGCAGGAAGAAAGGGATTTGATGTCTATACCCTTTTCAACAACCTGATGAAGAGCAGGGAAAATGTAGGACCAGGTGTATTCGATGCCTGGACACCACAAAATACCAAAACCAATGTTCCGGCCTTAACCCTTAAAGATAACAACAACGAAGGTCGTACTTCCGATTATTTTATCGTAAATACTTCCTACTTCAAAATGCGTAACATCCAGCTTGGATATGCTGTTGAACCCAAAGCCGTCTTTTCAAGACTACGTTTTTTTGCTATGGCTGAAAACTTATTCAGGTTCAAAAGTAAAAGCTATTTAAGCCCTGATCCGGAAAGAATAGATCTTGATCCCGTACCTATTCCAAAAACTTTTACTATCGGTGTTAACGCATCATTTTAAAGAATTATAAATTATATAAAAATGAAAAATATTATTATAACAGCTTTTTTTACATCGGCACTGCTATTTTTTAATTCGTGTAAAAAGGCGTTGGATTACACTCCTACGGGCGTGTTGTCGTCCGCGGATTTAACATCACCGGATGCTATCGAAGGGTTGGTAACTGCAGCGTATGCTGCTATCGGAAACGGTGATATGATTGGCCCGATTTATAGTGATTGGGCCTACGGAAGTGTTCGTTCTGATGACGCCTATAAAGGCGGAGGTGGTACCGGCGATGTTGGTGAAATAGATGCTATGGAACATTATAACCTGGTTACTCCAACAATGGACGCATTTGTGTCACGCACCTGGAAAAATTTGTTTAAATCTATTTCAAGGGCTAATGTAGCGTTGCGTGCTGTAAATACTTTGGATCCTGCCGCATTTCCTCAAAAGACGGTACGCTTAGCGGAGTTGCGGTTTCTCAGGGCGCACAGCTATTTTACGATGAAATTATTGTACAAGAATATTCCAATCTTTGATGAAAATGCAACCAGCGAAGAGATTCTGACAGTTTCAAACGATTTGAGCAATGAAGATTCCTGGAATAAAATCGCGGATGATTTTCAATACGCAATTGACAACCTGCCTGAATCACAACCCGAACTGGCACGTGCCAATAAACTTTCCGCGCAGGCTTACCTCGCAAAGCTGAGATTGTACCAGGCGTACGAACAAGATGCCACTCACCACGTAACCAATATTAATGCATCAAGATTACAGGAAGTTGTCACATTAACCCAGGCAGTTATTTCATCCGGTAAATATTCTTTAAGCAATGATATTGCGGATGATTTTTTACCTGAAACTGAGAATGGACCCGAATCGGTTTTTGCAATCCAGTTTACCATAAATGATGGAACAAGCGCCGGCAGGTTGAACTATGAAGACGGGTTGAACTATCCGCATGGCGCGCCTCAATATGGTTGCTGCGGTTTTCATGCGGCCAGCCAAAACCTGGTAAACGCGTTTACTACTGACGCAAATGGGTTACCAAATTTCAATACGTTTAATAATGGTATTGCTGATTTAAATACTGCAACAGTAGATGTGCGTCTGGATCACACTGTAGGGATAGAAGGGCATCCTTATAAATACGATAACACTAAGCCATTCAGTAATAGCTGGGTTCGGGATGCTGGTGTATATGGAAATTTTCATACCATGCGTAACCAACAATTGGCAACCAGTTCATCTTATTTCAAAAACGGGCCATTTATGGGTGTTGCAAAAAATTATGACATCATCAGGTACGATGATGTGCTATTGATGCAGGCCGAAGCATATATTGAATTAGGTCAACAGGATAAAGCACTGCCGTTGATCAACGAAGTAAGGGCAAGGGCAGCGGCAAGTACTGACAGGCTCAAGAAACTGGACGGCACATTCGCTTCAAATTATAACACACAACAATATCCGTCTGCAGGTTGGACGCAGGCTTATGCACGGCAGGCTTTGCAGTGGGAAAGGCGGTTAGAATTTGCAACAGAAGGTGCACGTTTCTTTGACCTTGTAAGGTGGGGAATTGCCGAGCAGACTTTAAACGCTTATATAAATGTTGAAAAAACCAGGAGAACCTTTTTAGCAACCGCTAAATTTACCGCAGGCAGAGATGAATATTTGCCCATTCCACAATCCGAAATAACGTTTACAAATGGATTGTATAAGCAAAATCCCGGTTATTAGTTATTAGCGCTATTATGACTAACTAAAGATTTTTCAAACGCAGAGGTTTTTAATCATCCTGTGCGTTTGTTTTTTTAATACATCACGTAAAATTATCTAGCACTCAATCAGGTGGACTTTATTGTTATATTTAATCTCATTTTTAATTTTTCAGGTCCTTACAACTAAATAATTACTACCATGATCAGAAACTTTCATTTAATAATACTGCTTTTTATTTCTTCCTGTGCAAGTGTTGAAAAGGATCAAACAAATTCAAAAGAATATGCAGAGACCTATCGCCCGCAGGTTCATTTCTCGCCCAAGGCAGGTTGGATGAACGACCCCAATGGCATGGTATTTTACAACGGACAGTATCACTTATTTTACCAACATTACCCTGATAGCACAGTGTGGGGGCCAATGCATTGGGGTCATGCCACCAGTACAGATTTGGTGCATTGGAAGCAACAGCCTATCGCATTATATCCAGATAGCCTCGGTTATATCTTTTCGGGAAGTGCCGTTGTTGATTCAAATAATACATCAGGCTTTGGTAAAGATGGTAAAGTACCGCTGGTGGCAATTTTCACGCACCATGATCCTGTTGGCGAAAAATCGGGAAGTATGACTTTTCAAAATCAAAGTATTGCTTATAGCCTGGATGAAGGGAAATCATGGACGAAGTATGCCGGCAATCCTGTGCTTAGAAATCCTGGTATAAGAGACTTTCGGGATCCTAAAGTAAGTTGGAACGAGCAAGTGAAAAAATGGATAATGACGCTTGCAACTTTGGATCATATAACATTTTATTCTTCACCTAACCTCAAAGAATGGACGAAGGAAAGCGAGTTTGGAAAAGAGGTTGGAGCACATGGCGGCGTATGGGAATGCCCCGACCTTTTTGCATTAAACTACAACGGAGAGAATGTATGGATATTAATTGTGAATATAAATCCCGGCGGCCCAAACGGTGGATCAGCCACGCAATATTTTACAGGGCAGTTTGATGGCAAAACTTTTACACCTTATCAAACTGATACCAGGTGGCTGGATTATGGCCCGGATGAATATGCGGGTATTACCTGGTCGAATACAGGTGACCGGAAAATTTTTATTGGATGGATGAGTAATTGGCAATATGCTAACATAGTGCCTACCGTAAAATGGCGAAGTGCATGCACGGTTCCACGCGAACTTGGCATTGAAAAGCTGGGAGAGAAATATATGGTAACTTCTTTGCCTGTGAAAGAATTAAACACTTTAGAAGAGAAGCCGATGCTCCTGGAAAATGTGACTGCTGCTAATTATAATCTTTCAGAAAAAGTGGGTAAACTTGCGGGACCGGTAAAAATAAATTTGACCTCGGGTAAGATTGAAACCTTTTCTATCACGTTGTCAAATGAACAAGGAGAGAGATTGGTTGTCGGTTATGATAAAGCAAAAAATAATTATTATATAGACAGGACAAACTCTGGCAAGGTTGATTTTGAAAAAGGCTTTGGCAAAGTTCACTATGCTCCGCGTTTCCCGAATGAAACCAATCTTGACATGACCCTTATTATAGACGATGCCTCCGTGGAGTTATTTGCGGATAAGGGATTGACGATGATGACTGAGATTTTTTTTCCTACCACACCTTATAATAAAATAATTCTTGATTCTCAAGAAAAACTCTCTGTTGATCAGTTAAGCTATATGAAGTTAAAAAGTACATGGAAATAATTTTAATACAAAGCAGTCTCTTTTGATTATGACATTCATGTAGGCCCCGGTGTTTAACTTGCCGTGAATGTTTCGCACCGGCGACAATCCAGATATTACAAAAAAATAGATCCATTCGAATAAAAATGATTTTATTCGCGAAACCTTTAAATCTATCAATTGTACAAAGCAGTATTCATCGACGTCGACGGAACATTAATCAGGAAAGATCATAGTATTAGTACCGCTACCTTCGATGTGATCCAAAAATTAAAAGAAAAAAATATATTGGTTGTATTGGTCTCTGCCAGGCCGCTTTCCGGCATTATACCTATTGCCGAAAAAAGTCAATTTAGCTGACAATCCTATAGCCAGTCTTAACGGGGCCTACATAGCCGCTGATGGGGAAATCATTTTTGATTCAGTTATCGGCATTGAAGCCGTGACTAACGTAAATGATCAGTTGCAAAAATATGATACTACGATAATTTATTACCAACAGGAAAATTGGTTCAGCGAATTGGAAGATGCAGGCACAGCGCATGAGCAAAAAATCACCCACATACCGGTGACCATTCAACCATTCAATACCACTATAGATTTATGGAAAAAAATTAATACGGGGCCAAATAAAATACTGGTAATAGCCAGTGAAAAGGCAACAAACGAAATCCAGGACGCGATGAAACAAAAATTTATAAATGAGTTGAATATTGCCACATCCAAACCCACTTACCTGGAGATTATGAATAAACAGGCATCAAAACTAAATGCGATAAAATTGCTGATGCAGAAATATGATATCAGGCAGCATGAAACAATAGCCATCGGTGATAATTTTAACGATAAAGAAATGATTGAATTTGCGGGATGCGGTGTTGCCATGGGCAATGCCCCCGATGCTGTAAAAGAAGCCGCCAATTACGTTACCGATACAAATAACAACGATGGCGTTCTTAAGGCGATCAATAAACTTATGAATTTTTAAAGGACATAATTGTAATCTGCAATTCCGGCCGTTGTTGCGAGAATAACGAAGTAGAAAACTATAGCTGTCAACAGGATTCTAAGACAAGTTAATATAACATTTACCGATGTCCATCCTGAGAGGTTTGGATCATCATTTACTAAAGTTGATCGAAGGAAAAAAAGTATATATTTAAATTTCCATGCCGACATTATCAAAAATTTTAGAAAATAAATTAATAGCAATCATAAGAGGGGCCAACCCGGATGATGTATTAAAAATCGCGGAAGCTTTGTACCTGGGAGGAATAAGAATTTTAGAAATTACTATGAATTCCGCTGAACCATTGCACGTGATTAAAAAAGTTGCAGATAAGCTGGGCGATAAAATGACAATTGGTGCGGGAACCGTTCTTGATGCAAAATCTGCCCGGGATGCCGTTGCTGCAGGCGCCGGTTTTATTCTTTCGCCAATTGCAAATGAGGACATAATAAAAACAGCGAAAGACCTTGGTGTGGTAAGTATTCCCGGTGCTTTTACAGCAACGGAAATTTATAACGCCTGGAAAAACGGGGCAGATATTGTAAAAGTATTTCCTGCAATTTCTCCCTCTTATATCAAAGATATCGCCGGGCCTTTGCCGCAAATAAAATTACTTCCCACCGGCGGTATCAACATTGAAAATATTAAAGATTATAAAAAAGCGGGAGCTGCAGGGTTCGGCATTGGCAGTGCCCTGGTGGATACAAAGAAAGCGGTAAACCATGAATATCTTTCAGAGCTAACTAACAAAGCCCGAAAGTTTGTTGATGCCATTTCGGGTTGATCTATAAATTAATTTTAAACCCGGATGTCTATTTTCAAAATTGCCGGAGCAATTATTAAATAAATATTGATGCAACCATTTATCAGCATTGACTGGGGTACTTCTGTTTTAAGGATCAGGATTGTTGATGCAAACACCATGTCAGTACTGGCAGAAGAAACAAATAGCATGGGTATATCTTCTGCATTTGAACTATGGAAGCAAAGCAACAAGACGGACGATCAAAGATTATCATTCTACCAAAATATCTTAATAAGAGAGATAAGAAAACTGGAAGAAAAAACAAAGGCTCAGACTAACGGACTGCCAATAATTATTTCCGGAATGGCCACTGCCACCATCGGCATGAAAAATATTTCCTATAAAGAAATTCCTTTCAGCACAAGCGGCCACGACCTGCTCATAGAAATATTAGAATCAACAAATGATTGCCCACATAACATGCTGCTTATATCCGGTGCAAGAACCAATAACGATGTGATGCGCGGAGAAGAAACGCAACTAACAGGAAGTATTGACAGTGCAGATAAACAGGAGCAACTCTTTATTTTCCCGGGTACACATTCAAAGCATGCCATAGTGAAAGAGGGGCAGGTAATAAACTTCAAGACGTATATGACTGGTGAGTTTTTTGAACTGCTTTCAAAAAAAAGTATTTTATCAAACAGTGTTGAAAGAGTTGATGATTTAACAAACGAGGAAAATTTGAGAAGTTTTGAAAAGGGAATTGATGACAGTCTTAGAGTAAATATTTTGCACAGTGCTTTCCGGGTGAGAACAAATGATCTCTTTAAATATTTATCAAAGCAGGAAAATTATTGCTACCTGAGCGGACTGTTAATTGGAACTGAATTGCGGGAACTAAATGCCGATACCCCATGCACAATTGTTTGTGATGAAACGATTGGAAAATTTTATAAAATTGCCTTGCGAAGGTTGAAGATAGAATAAAGTAAAATACGTGGAGGCAGGCAATGCCGTTGTAAAAGGCCATTGTATATTTTTTGATTTGTATAAAAACCAATTGGTTTAAGCTCTTTTGCTTAAGAAATATAACTTTTTATTTTTCTGCTATTGATGCAGCTATATTTATTGTTGTTACCATAATGTTTTAGCGCGAAAAAGCGAACCATCAAAATTGTTGCAACCCGTAATTTTCCACTTTAGGTAGCCGGCAGTTTTATTAAATTTATTTATGCTAATTTGAAAAATAAAAACAACGACATGAAAAAATATATCGCACTGGTTTTACTTTTAGGTGCTGCACTTACAACCCATAAACCCGCTTCGGCACAAAACAAACTCTATACAGCACCGTTAGGTGTTGAAGCGTACACATTTAGAAAAAGCTTTCCTGTGGATGTAGCCAAAACGCTGGACACCATAAAAGCGATGGGTTTTACAGAAATGGAAGGCGGCAGCAATAAGATGCCCCCGGAAGAGTTTAAAAAAATGTGTGATGAACGCGGTATCAGCATACCTGCTACTGGCGCAGATTACAACCGGTTGGTAACTTCTCCCGACTCCGTAGCACAAAATGCAAAAGCATTGGGAGCACACTATGTAATGTGTGCATGGATCCCGCATAAAGGTGCGCTCACCATCGAAGATGCGAGGAAGGCAGTAAAAGATTTCAACGATGCCGGCAAAGTTTTGAAGGATAACGGGCTTACACTTTGCTATCATGCACATGGCTATGAATTTCAGCCATACGATGGCGGTACGCTGCTTGATTATATTATTAAAAACACCAACCCGGCATATGTATCCTTCGAAATGGATATTTTCTGGATACAGTTTGGCGGGGGCGATCCTGTTGGATTATTAAAAAAATATGGCAACCGCTGGAAGCTCATCCATTTAAAAGACATGCGAAAAGGCACCGTGAAAGACCTTACCGGCGGCACTGCTGCCGAAAACGATGTACCGCTTGGCGAGGGCGAAGTTGATATTCCCGGTGTAATAAAGGAAGCAAAAAAAATAGGGATTAAGCACTTCTTTATTGAAGATGAGAGCAATCTCGAATATGAAAATGTGCCAAAGAGCATTGCTTATTTAAAAGGGCTTACAGAATAAGATTAAGCCATGTTGCATTACAGAGACGCTGTTCAAAATGACCTCCCCGTAATTGTAGAGATCTATAATTCCACCATCCCTACAAGAATGGTTACCGCAGATACCGAACCGGTAACGGTTGAAAGCAGGCTAAAGTGGTTTGAAGAACATAATTCTTTTAAGAGGCCGCTTTGGGTAATTGAAAATGCGGATGATGAAATTGTAGGATGGATCAGCTTTCAATCATTTTATGGAAGGCCCGCCTACGATGCCACTGCAGAAATAAGCATTTACCTGCACCCGCAGCAACGGGGTAAAGGCTTCGGCAAAGAAGCGCTTAGCTACTCCATGGAGCAGGCCGCAAAACTTGGTATCAAAACTTTACTCGGCTTTATCTTTTCACATAATGAACCCAGCCTGAAACTATTCAGGCATTTTGGCTTTGAAGACTGGGCCACACTCCCAAACATTGCCGTGCTCGACGGGCAGGAACATGGCCTGAAAATTTTAGGCAAACGGGTTGGATAACTTACTGATCTGTCTAAAAATCTTGCCCTATTAATACTGACCGCAGCGTCTATATCCCCTACAAATTAATGTGGAAAAAATACTAATAAAATAAGGTATCGCATATGGGATTTTAAATTAGTATGACTAAATTGTGACAAATGTCCGCATCAGTTTTGAATGATCATGTGTGCAATCCAACATCTCTCTGGCTCTGAAACTTTATAATAAGTCTGCAATATTTATAACAGGACTATTTTTTTATTATAGAATCAATAAAACCTAATTCTTATGGGGAGATTTTTTACTCAAAGATTTTTGATGGTGGCTTTGGTGGTGGGAACATTTAGTACTTTTAGTTACGGGCAACCAATTTTTTCGAATACCATTACCGGTACCAATCCTAACACCGCCAATCCTTATACTACTGGTCAAAATTATCTTCCAAATATTACTGTTTCAGGTATTGGAAGAGGGACTGGAATAAATGGTGCGAATGCAACTAATCGATATAATGCAGACGGCTGGAACGTTGCGTCCTTAGATCCAACTAAATATTTTGAATTCACCCTTACACCCACAGTTCCATATCAGCTCGATTTTGTAAGTTTTGTGTACACCGGTCAGGCCTCAATGACTGGTCCGGGTAATTTCTCTTTTAGGTCATCAGCCGATGGTTTTATGTCAGATATTGGAGTTGCTACTGCAACAGGAACAACTATCGATTTGTCCGGATCCGGCATACCAGGGTATTACAACTTCAATTACATTTAGATTCTATGCCTGGGGAGCAAGCGGATCTGGCGGCACTTTTAGTATAAATGATTTTACGTTTAATGGTGCAGCGCCCCCTATATCTAAATTTTACCGGTCTGTCTCGTCAGGAAACTGGGCAAACCCTGCCATTTGGGAATCTTCATTAGATAGCGCTACATGGAGCCCCGCTTCGTTTCCACCAGCCGCCAGCGATAAACACATTACCATCCAGGCGACGCACACTGTTGTTGCATCTTCTTCTATTTCATTGGATGAAACAACTATCAACGGTACTTTGCAGGTGCTTGGCAGCGGGGTACTAAACATTAAAAATGGCGTAAATGATGATATTTCTATAGGCAACAATGGAGTATTGCAAGTTATAAGTGCTGCCGGCTATACCAGTACCATTCTTCCGGCATCATCCGCTTCGATAAATGTTGCGACGGGTGGTAAAATTGAAATAGGAGATGGCACGGTGGCCGTTGGAACCGGATATGAAGGGTTCGCAACCGGTAGTTTGGCTTTCTGGAATGATGGATCAACATTTGAATGGAATACTACCACTCCTTTTATTTTTGGAGGAGTCGTTACTTACTTCCCTACCACTTCAAGCAGCGGCATCCCTGATTTTTTGATAACCCAAAGCCCTGGAACAATCAGTGGAACCGCTGCAACAGTCAACGGGTTATTTGTTGTAAATTCTGATTTAGCAGTAACTACAACCGGAGCTAAGATTTTCCGGGACGGTATCTCCGGGAGTGCGCAGTTAACTTTAAGTGCTGGTTCAGGAGGCACCTATACAATTACCGCTCCTACCGCAATAATTGGTGGTACGGTTACTATTAATCTTATTAAAGATCTCCAACTTCCTACTGGGGTTACCATTCCTTTAGGAGCTTCAGTGCAATATCATCGGCGCTTCTCCCAATACCATTTCTAAACGCTAATGGTGTTTTTTTAGTCGATGGAACTGTTGATATGCATTCAACAAATATGTCAAATACCGCCTGGAAGTGTGAGTATAAATGGAACTTTAAAAACCTCAAGTCCCAAGGGCTTATATGGCACCGGCCAGTCAACGGTTACTGGCGGAACTATTAGTCTAAATAATAATTCCACCATTGAATATAATGCAAATGGCGACCAGGATTGTACAGGGGAGCGCACTGAATACCCATTATTATAATGTTACATTCTCCGGCAGTGGCACAAAAACTTTAGTGAGTATATAACAATCCGTGCCGGCACTATTACAGTTTCAGGTTCTGCTATTTTCGACGCTCAAAATTATACTTTTGGAACCGCAGGCACCAATCTTACTATGACGGGAACGTCACGCTATATTAGCGAGCGGATCGGACACCAAGCCTGATGCAGGAGGAACATATACTTTGGGTGATAATACCACAATGGAATTTGCGGGCACTTCAGGAGTAACTATCCGCCTGGGAATTTCTCCATCTTTATTTTATTCGAATATTATTGTGAGCGGCACAAGTGTTTCTAACAATTCGACCGTTACGGGAATAAAATTTAAACCCGGTGGCTTGGGTACTTTTACTGTAAAGAGTACTGGTACTTTCAAATTGGATAATACTGCAGGTTTTACAGGCGGCAGCAGTACCGCTATCAATAACGCAAATACTCCAACTGTTACTTTGAAGATGGCAGCACCATTGAATATAGTGATGCCAGACCAAACCATAACAAACCAGGCAGGGCTTCCATATTACAATTTGGCATTTTCAGGTTCCGGAAATAAAACCGCTCCCGCAGGCGTCCTAACGGTAAATGGAAATCTAACGAACTCCGGCACCAGCACCTTCCTCCATAACGGCGGTACTGTGCTGCTTAACGGTCTCAGGTACCCAAAACTTTGCCGGCCTTACTTACAACAATTTAATTCTATCGAACGGTACTAAAATCACATCGGGTACCAGCACTATCATCGATAGCATAAAAGTAAATAGTGGCGCCACGCTTTCTATCAGCAGTAGTGATACAATCATACTACACTCCGATGCAAACAGGACTGCGCGTTTGGGGCAGTTAAATGGTACCGCCGCTATTAATTATAATAGTACCGGGAAATTTTTGGTAGAAAGATTTATTTCCCAAAAAAGAGCATGGCGCTTTTTATCAGTTGCGGTAAACTCATGCACAGTCGATTAAGCAACAGTGGCAGGAAGGAGCTACTGCAATAAATATAGATCCGAAACCAGGTTACGGCACGCAGATTACCGATAACAATAGCGCGACGTGGTCGGCGAATGGATTTGATACGTATTCAGCCGGCGGCCCCTCTATGAAATATTATGACCCAAGTACCAACAGCTATATTGGTATTTCTTCCACGCTCAATCCCTTTGATCCTTCGGTTGGTGGATATATGACCTTTGTGAGGGGAGACAGAAGCGCCACCGCTTTTGGATCGCCTGTTACAAGTACTACATTACGTTCCAGCGGCCAACTATATACGGGCAACCAGGGAAGTTTTACCGCTCCAACCAATAAGTTTGCAGCAGTAAATAATCCGTATGCGTCTTCGATTGACCTCCGAAAAATATTTGTGTCGCCCACAGTGTTTTACTATATATGGGATCCAAACAGGCTTGGGATACCTTATGGTTTAGGAGCTTTTCAAACATTAGCATGGAACGGCACCGACTATGATGTAATTCCGGGATACGGGCAGCTATGGCGCCACTAACAACTTTATAGAAAGTGGCCAGGCATTTTTTACCGGCACTCTCGGTTCACCCTTCACCATGCAATTAACCGAAAATGCGAAGACCGATGCAACATTTACTATCGCCCCCTTTGCCCCGGTTGGGTTACCCAACCCCGGAATACGCACCAATTTATACACGGTAAATGATGATGGCAGCAAAGTGCTTGCTGATGGCACGCTGATTAATTTTTCAGATGATTATAATAATGCCGTAGATGGTATGGACGCACGTAAGCTTACCAACTTTGGAGAGACCGTTGCCATTCAAAGCAACAATCAATCGCTGGTGGTGGAAAGAAAGAAGACTGTTCAACCCAACGATACTTTATTTTATAAAATCTCGGGGTTAAGAGCCTTACCATACCGTTTTGAATTGATCGCCGACCAGATGGATAAAGCGGGAGTAGATGCTTACTTCGAAGACAATTACCTACACACACGCACCCTGCTGGATTTGAATGGGACAACTACTGTAGATTTTACAGTTGACAACAATGCAGGTTCCGCAGCAAGTAACAGGTTCCAGGTGGTATTTGAAGCAGCAGCAGGTCCCCTGCCTGTTACCCTCACCAACGTAAAGGCCTACCAGAAAAATGAAGACATTGCTGTTGAGTGGAGCGTAGAAAACGAAGCCGGTATCAAAAATTACGAAATAGAAAAATCTGCAAACGGCTTGTCGTTTACATCTGCTGCAATGGTAGCGCCACATAATATTCCCATAAGCAGTTATACCTGGCTTGATACAAAACCTGTAACAGGCAATAATTATTACCGTATTAAAAGCGCCGACCTGAATGGCAAAGTACAATACAGTAAAATTGTACAGGTAACCGTTGCTGAAAGAAAACCGGCAATAACAATTTATCCTAACCCGGTTAAGAATGGTGTCATCCACCTGCAATTGGTGAACCAGCCCGAAGGTGTTTATGTGCTGCGCTTGATTAATAAGCCAGGGCAGGTGCTTGTTTCCAGGAAAGTAAATCATTCATACAATGCGGGAATTGAAAGAATTGATATCAATGTGAATGCTTCGCACGGAATTTACAACCTGGAGATAATAAAACCGGATAACAGTAAAATGATTGAGAAAATAGTGTATTGACAATTGCTCTATTCAATAAATTATACGCCTCTGCCAGCCTTACAGTAAAGCGACTTGCGTTGACACCTGGCATTGGCTACTTCCCAACCTTGCTAAAGAGCCAAGTTTCCGCTTACCTCGTTCAAATTTTCGGCAGCAAAGGCTTGTTTGCTGCCAATTATTTGATTAGCTTTGCCTGAAATATAAGCGCAATCGACAGAAATCTACATATAGACAGGCTTAAAAAAGCTTTCACCAAAAATGAAATTTTTACCAGTTCAGATATATTTCAATTTTATAAAAAATTTGAATCGGGAATGCTAAAATCTACCGTGAATTGGAGAGCGCATGAACTTGTAAACAGGGATGTGCTGGAAAGAATCGGAAAAGGAAAGTTCAGACTTGGTTCAGGAGCTTTATTTACACCAGACCTGAATACCAAGCATTTTAAAGTAAGTGCTGCGATTAAAAATAAATTTCCTTTTATCAATTTTTGTATCTGGGACTCTTCATTCATAAAAGAATTCAGCCAGCATATTTCAAAAACCAGTTTTACCCTAGTAGACGTAGAAAGGAACTCAGAGGAGTCTGTTTACTATTTATTAAAAGAACAATTTGCCCAGGTTTTTTTGATGCCCGGAAAAGATATGCTGAAAAATTATATCAGCGATCTGAAAAAAACAATTCTTGTAAGGACACTTGTTTCGGAAGCTCCATACCGGGAAGTTAGAAACACACCTGTAGCCACATTGGAAAAAATATTAGTAGACATATTCACAGATGAAGAATTTGCATACCTGAGAGGAAATGAAATGACCCTAATTTTCAAAAATGCATTTGAAAGATATACCATTAGTGAAAGCAAGTTGATCCGGTATGCTGACAGAAAGCGGAAGAAGAAACAAATTTTGGATTTTTTAAAAGAAAATAAAATAACAATATGACATGATTGATTCAGGCGTATTACATATTGATTGGATAAATGAAGCCTCTGCTAAAAACAATAAGGCGGATAAAATATTAGTAGAAAAAGTTGTAAGAGTGCTTTTATTGCTGGAAGGCTTATCTGCATCAGGGCTAAAATTTATTTTTAAAGGTGGTACTGCACTGATGTTAATGCAGGGAAGCACAAAAAGGCTTTCTATTGACATTGATATTATCGTCACGGATAAAATTGAATTAGATGATATTTTTGAAACAATAGTAAAGTATAAAGGATTTACAAGAGTTGAGTTGCAGGAAAGAAAGGCTATATCAACCATTGAAAAAGCACATTATAAATTTCATTATGTGCCTACGCATAAAACAGCACAGGCAGAAGAATATGTATTATTGGACATACTTTTTGAGAAATCACAATATCAGCAGATTAATTCAATAGATATTGATTCAACATTTGTATTTCAGAAAGGCAGCCCGCTACAAGTGCAGGTTCCGGGCTTTGATGATATTATGGGTGATAAACTAACCGCCTTTGCTCCAAATACAACCGGCATTCCTTATGAAAAGGGAGGACAGAGCAGGACAATGGAAATAATAAAACAATTGTATGATATTGGAAATATTTTTATACATGTAAAAAATCCCGTTGTAACAACAACAACTTTTCATGCATTTGCAAAAACAGAGCTGGGTTATCGGGATATCAGCGGCGAAACAAATATTGTACTGGATGATATTATTGATACCTCGTTAACCATAAGCACAAGAGGACAATTAGGTGGTGGAAAGCTTGATGCTTTAATGCATGGCATCGCACAACTAAAGCAATATATCTTTTCTGAAAACTATCATATAGAAAAAGCCATTACACATGCTGCAAGGGCAGCCTATATGGCGGCAATAATTCAGACAGGCGCAAAGACAATTAATCGTTTTGCCGACCCGATGGAAATTAAAGACTGGACTATTGCCAACCAGCAATACAATAAATTAAACAAACTAAAAAAGAGTAACCCCGAAGCATTTTTCAATTGGTTTAATGCACTGACTCTTTTGAATTTAACAGAAGAAAAATAAATGAAAGCAGAACAACTTAAACAATTGATATCAATGTAAATGCTTCGCACGGAATTTACAACCTGAAATAATAAAACCGGATAACAGTAAAGTGATTGAGAAAATAGTGTACTAACTTTTGATTACTTCTTGTGAGTTCTGTCTATACGACAATTTAAGATACTCAATAAGTTTTTTGTCAAATTGAGCAGCATCTGTAATTACAACCATGTGAGAAATCCTGGCCATCGGGCCCGTTAATTTCGATTTCTGCAAAGTGTCATTAAAAGTTGCATCTCCCAAATCCATACCCAACCTGATTTCTTTGGGCTTAATATTTATCGCTGCAAATTCTCTCGTGGCTGTATAAGACAGGTACGTTTTTTTTGCAATGAGTTGGGTGCCCGGAAACAGCGCCAATATTTTGGATGAAACTTCATCAAATAAGGGGCGCATTGCCTCACATTTTATAAATTGATTTTCCAGCAGGTTTGTTTCATCCTGGTATACGGGCTTGCCATTATTAAGGTATAACCCCGCAAGCAACGAGGCCTGCATATGATTAAATTTGTGTTCCGCCTTGAGCCAGTTAAGAATTTCCATTTGCCTTGAAAGGCCCGAAGCCTTAACCACAGGCAACCATTGTTCTACTGTTTTGCCCGTTTTTTCTTTTGCAGTAGCTATAAATTCTTTTTCAAATTCCCCTGGTGTTTTTGCCATAATAATTCTGAATTTTTTATTTTAAAATTTTACCTCCATGCCCCTAATATAAAACCAATCAGCGTGAAGTATAAAGTAATATAACCAACATTTATGAAAATATATTTCCATGTGCGTTGCTCAAAAAGGCTGACAATAGTAAATATCAATCCTGCAAAGCCGAAACCTGCAAGAAAGCCTGCTGTAGTGCCCCATACGGCATCTGTTTTAGCATCTCCTAAGAAAAATGCCAGGTTGTAACTGATGATGATTGATAAAATAAACGTAATACCATAAACTTTTAAAGGGTTAATAGCTTTCAACTGCTCGTCAGTAAAATTATTTGCCTTTTTCCACGCATTGTAAAACATAGCGGGTGAATACCATAGCGCACCTAAAGCAAGGTTTGCAATGGCACAAACCCCAACAGCCAAATGATTAATATGAAATTGTTCCATGCGAAATTTTTACAGCAAAAGAAATGTGAGAAAACGGGAAAGTATTGGAAAAAATTTACCTTACCCAACGGGTACATAATTAAGATGGTCGCATTGTATCTGCTGGTATCTCCCGGGTGTAAAGCCCGAAAATATCTTAAAGTCATTTATAAAATGCGCCTGGTCGTAATAGCCGCATTCATTGGCTATAGAAGTCCATTCTATTTCTTTTGCAGCAGCAATCTCCTCTATCGCTTTTTGGAAACGGATAATTTTCAGGAACTCTTTGGGCGTAACACCAACATTATCTTTAAATAATTTAATCAGGTGCTTTTGAGAATAGCCAACCTTGTTAGAAATTTGCGCTATCGACATTTTATTCGGAGACTCAACTATTTTATCAACCGCAAACTCTATAAAGGGATTTACGATTAATTTCCCGCAAAATTTCGCAAGCAGGAATTTTTCAACGGCATAAAATTTTTCAAAAATTGAAGAAGCTTCAAGTATCATCTCCCGCGCATGCATTATTTCATTGCTCAATACCAACTCGCCATCTACCACACTGTCGGTTAATTCATTTAAGGGCATTTCCACGAAAGGATATGCCTTGCCCCTGTGAAAATTAATCACGAACATTTCACTATCTCTACCCGACGGAATCGTGATATACCTGTTCCGGATACCCGAGAACCAAACTTTCCGGCAGGCCTGGATTTCTTTTAGAGTTTCGTTGTCATAAATGTATTTGGGGTAATCTGTAAGATCAATAACTATATTCACATTTCCGTCCGGCAAAAACCTGTCAACCGAATGCACGGGATTATAATCACGGTAGTAAATAAAACTCTCAACAAACTGGTTAAGCGGAAATGATGGTATGTGAGTCTTAAAAAACATGTAATTATTTTCAACGTGAAAGTTAATTTCTGCTTTTTGAAGTGACGGGTGTTTTTATTTGAATGGTTGTGCAGAAAACAAGAAAAAATACTTGTTCGCTTATGCTATAAGAGGTGTTTAATTATTTATGGAGCCAATATTCCGTCAAGAGAAAGAAGGTATTATTGAATTGGATAAATTCCCGCAGCCCATCCCCCAACCGGCGCGAGATGGATATTAAGCCCGGACAGTTGTTTGTTTCCAGGAAAGTAAAGCTCAGCGATGCGGGCATTGAAACAATTGATAGCAATGTAAATTCCCGCGATTGATTAGTTTTGAAATTGCGGCACCGGATAACAGTAAAGTGATTGAAAAAATAGTGTTTTGATAATTGCTCTATTCAATAAATTATAAGCCTATGTCAGCCTTTCAGTAAAGCGACCTGCGATGACACCTGGCATTCGCTACTTCCTAACCTTACACAAGAGCCAGGTCCCCGTTCAACTTTTGACAGCAAAGTTACTTGCTGCCAATTATTTGAATAGCTCGGCGTAATAGGGCGAAAAGACCAACTGGTTTTTAGCGATGTTGTAAGCCGCATAGCTGCTTAGTTTTTTAGATCCTTTATTTTTATGAAAGACCACCTGGGGAGTGGTCTTTTTTTTGTGTGTATTCAAAACATTTGTAAAGCCAACCCATTTGGGTGCATTGCCGCAATTGATTAGTTTTAAGTTTGCAATGCATGAGTTAGCTGCGACCCTATTGGACACAGTCTGTAAAAGATTAAATGAAAATTCAAAAATTTAATGGAGTACAAAAATATCAGTAGCCCAGAACAGCAAAAGTATTCAATAACTACAGCTGACAGAATACTGAGGGAATTGGGTATTATTGACACTATTTTTAAAGCTCAATATCTAAAATATGATAATACAGACCCTTTTCCATTTTTACTCGATTAACCAAGGACGATGCGGTATTGACGGACGATATCTTGTTGGTATAAATTTACTTTCTGATGTGGAGCTATTCAATTTGCAATTCTATAAAAAAGAATTCACAACAAGGTTTGAAGCGACCTCAAATCTTTCAGTGTTAACGAATCAGTTGAATGAAATTAAAGATAGAGCTATTGAAGTAAGAGACTACTACAACACAAAACTTACTAAATCAAACGCTATAGTGGATGACTTCATTAATAAAAATGAATCCTTAGATGCGCTAAACAACTTTCAAGAACGTCTTGATTTTCTTGAATTTCATAGGTCGACAGTTACAATATACAATTACCATATAATGGAAATGTACTTAGGACTTGACTTTGGGAGTAAACATTCCGTTATAAATAGGGAGAAGTATAGTTTCAATTACTTGTCGGACAACACACAACTTGCTTCCGTTTGCCAAAGTTTGATTGAGTTTATAAGTAAATTCAATCTTAAACATTCAGAATCAGATAAACCCAATAAGAAAAATATGCCAAAACATTTTGAAATAGAAATTCGGGATAATGGTACAGTTCCGCCATATCTAAAAGTGTTTTTAAAAGGAGATGCTGATTTTGCTGCTGCGAAAACTCACTTAGAAAGTATCCCTTCGGCTAAGTACACCAAACATATTAGTTTTATTTTTCGGTTAACCGATTGATGATATGTTTCCAGTTGTGCGGTAGTAGCTCTTCTATTTTATTGATGTGATGATTATTGATTCTTTGCAAAACATCTCTCAGCCAGATGAAAGGATTAATATCATGCAGTTTGCAGGTGCCCATAAGAGAATATAGCATGGCACTGCGCTTTGCCGCTTCATGGCTACCCGCAAATAGATAATTTTTCCTCCCCAGAGCAACCGGCCTTATCGAGTTTTCTACTGGGTTGTTGTCTATATTCAATTTACCATCTGTGGCATAGAGCATAAGTTCCGGCCATCTTGCGATGCTATAGCCAAGGGCTTTGCCTATTGCGCTTTTAGGCAATGCTTTCACATAGGTTTCTTTCATCCATTTGCCCAGTGATTGTAATATCGGCACAGCTTCATCCTGGCGCAATCGCAGTAACTGATCAGTCGTAAGTTGTTGCTTTTTGGCCTGGCGTTCTATATGGTAGAGCAGGCCTATTTGCTCTAACGCATATTCAGCAATGGCCTTATCATTATCTTTTGCTTCAAAAAACATCCGGCGTGCATGCGCCATACAATGCAGCACGGTTATGTCCTTTTCTTCTTTGAAAAAATCATACACCGCATAGCCATCCGTTTGCAAATGACCTTTAAAATCTTTCAGCATTTTCTGCAGGCCCTTCTCTTCCCCGGCCTTCCTGGTAATCAAATCATACCAACTCTTCTATACTATTGTGATATACCCAATAATAGCCCCGATGTACTGAGCCTGCCGAAGTACCTTTTTTATCTTTATCCAAAACTTTTATGGGGCTTTCATCGACATGTAAATAATCGGTTTGTAAAACCAGTTTTTCAAGCGCTTCATACAAAGGATCTATTAAAGCATGCATCCGTTCTTCACCCAATCACCGATAGTGCTGTAAGGTATATTGATGCCTTCTCTTTTAAAACGCTCCATCTGGCGGTACAGCGGCAGATGGTCTACATATTTATCAATGATGATCTGTGCCAGCAATCCGGGGCCAACTATGGCTTTTGGTAACGGGCGATCTATCATTGGCGCAATGATGATGCCTGCATTACCTGGCTTTGCATACTTAGGCCGCACATAACGGTTTACAAATAATTTGCCTGGCTCGTATTCCATCTCTTCTGTTATTTCTTCTCCGATTTTTTTACAGCTTTCTGTTAGTTCTGCAGGTTCAATAATAATTTCTCTGCGCTCTAAATGTTCCGGAAGTTTAGTACGGCCCGGGTGTTCTTTGGTAACCTGTGTGGTGTTCCCGAACGTATTCGATCTTCTGTGTTTTGGTAACAGAACATGCAGCAACTGCATCTGCCTGCATATCTAAACTCAGTTGTGAAGGAGAACCGTTTGCGGGAATGAAGCGTTCATTTTTACTGCCAAAAATTAAACGTTTCAGGTTACCAAGTTCGTATTCCAGCCTGGCTATTTTAAGGTCAAATTGCTGAATCGATTGTTCATGTAGCGTAATTGATTCTTCATATAAATCTTTATAATCTATAGCCTCTTGCGATCATAGGACTCAAAGATATTACAACTCAGTAATCGCAATACTTTCAGAAGATACCTTATCCACAGCTTCAGGCCATTTGTTGATATCTTTTTCGCTTACGCACGCTTCCCAGAGAAACGCCCTGCAAAATATGTTGCAAGGCTTCATGGCTGATAGAAATGTCTTTGTCATTACCGGTAACCGCAGGTATTTCATAAGTTCCTTTTTCTAATCGCTTATAATAAATGGAAAGCCCATCGCCTTCCCACAACAGTAGCTTTACCTGGGTTTGCTTTTTATTGATAAAGATGAATATCGCTCCGCTAAGAATATTCATTTGCAACCCAGAACTAACGATACCACACAGGCTATCAAAACCTTTACGCATATCCGTTGGGCCGCGATGTAAATAATACCGGCATGACGCAGATAGATGAAGCATGGTTAACCCAGCAGTGCTTTTAAATAAATTGCGCTTACCGGTTCATGAAAAGTTAAGCGGATGCCACCCGGGTAATTTATTTCTACTGAACCAGCTTCAGCCGGCTTTTCAATTTTCAATTTAACGAAAGGAAGGAATATTTTCATCAGGCCCTGCCTGTCGTCGCCGATAACATTTGTACCAATAATAAAAGGTATGATACTTTAAAGATTGCTGCTCGCAAAATGCTTTTTGGGTGACCCCGCTCTGTTGCCACTGCTCTATCATAGTAAACATTTGCTCACGTACCTCGGGTGGGTTGCGCATGATATTTTATTTTCATGCAAAGTTATCTGCACTTTTAGTCTATAACAAGATGTGCTTAGCCGGTGGAGTACCTAGAAAAACTCTATTCAGTGAAAAGGGTAAATGTCACTGAACAGAGAAGTGGTAAGAAAGACTTAACGCTGTATCCAGAAAAAGCATATAGTATTGAGGAGGTTGAAGATGAAGTTTCATTAACCCTAAAGGCATTTTATGAAGGCAGCCATGTTGACCCATCATTCGTGACCGAAACAATTTCTTCAATCAGCGAAGTTGCCTACTTTCAAATTATTGACTACATCATACAGTTAGGCAAAAACCTAGAATCATTTAAAGAGTTAAATGAAAAATTTGATGAAGAGAGATACAGAGACTATTTTATTCCCTTTCTAAATTCTATTTCACAACACCATTCTGCAAAAGGAGAAGTTTTTAACCGGAAAGGGAAAACAGATATTCTAGTATTTGATAATAATGGAAACAATATTTTTATTGCAGAATGTAAGCTGTGGAAAGGAGAGAAATATCTTGTTGATGCTATCGACCAGCTTTTACTTAACTATGTGAATTGGCGAGATGAAAAACTAGCTATTGTAATTTTCAATCGTGACGTAAAAAAATTTTCCGATGTTATTGATACCGCAACAAACGCAGTGCAAGGACATAAACAATGTTTGAAGTTTGTTGGCAAAAGGAAAGACACTTCATTTTCATTTATTTTCAAGCATCCAGATGATGACAAAAAGACTATTATGTTAGAATTGGTGTTACTAAATTTTGCGTAATGGCTCAAAAATAAGGGTATGCAGCTAACAAATAAGACTTCGTCGGGCAAGTAGTGTCTCCGAAGAAGTCCGATGTTGTACGAAACCGGTGAGTGATCTTCTGTGAACTATGGTTTTGTGTTGAAGGAATTTTGCGGCTATGGTTTGGTGTTATGATGTGCGGTTTATTCCAAATAACTTTCTCCAGTCTTTCTTATCTAAAATCAAAATATACCACGCCGCTTAGTGGAATACCCCTTCAATTCGCGCAAGGTTACCTGCAGAAAAAGAGGAGTAGTCGAATGGGAATGAAATTTTTCGAATGGAAATAAAAAAAAAATATCTACTGATTCGAAAAGGATATTAATAATTCGCAAAGCGTTTGGCAATGTTAAAATTCCGCGCTCACCTCGTTCAAATTTTCGACAGCAAAAGCTTATTTGCTGCCAATTATTTGATTAGCTCGGCGTAATAGGGCGAAAAGACCAACTCGTTTTTAGCGATGTTGTAAGCCGCATAGCTGCTTAGGTTTTTAGATCCTTTATTTTTATGAAAGACCACCTGAGGAGTGGTCTTTTTTTTGTGTGTATCTAAAACATTCGTAAAGCCAGCCCATTTGGGTGTATTGATGGGATTGATTAGTTTTAAGTTGCTGCAATGAATAAGTTGTGCCTATGCAACTTCCATTTAATAGGTTTAGTAAAAAATATTATCTTTAAAATTATAAACCAATCAATCTAAAGCTGAAGAGGAAATTCTTAGTCTTACTACTGGAAGCTATTTCATTTTATTGTATTGAATTCATGTAACGAAAATATTAAAAAAGCAGCTATTAATAGTTTTACAGGGTACGACGGCAAAGTTCCTGAGTCAGACTTGGTTGGAAAATGGCAAGACGAAGATGAATTTATTGACTTCAATCTGACATAATATTCGATAAAAACTTTGACAAGAATCAAACAGAGAATTGGAAATGGAAATTGAGTATAAGATTTTGACTAATTTCACATGAATTATGATTCTACAATTACTAAAGACGCATATAAATTTTGTGATTTTTCTAAAGACAGGTTTGTAGTTCGCTCAGTTGGTGACACTGTTAACTTAACAGCAAAAAGACTAAAAGACTAAACCGTTTTGATACTATGGATGGGAGTCCAAATCTATAATGAACAAATGCACGAACGCACAACATAGGATGGGTTTGCTGCTATCGCTGGCTGAAGGAATAATCATCAGCTTTTGTTCGCTGTTCATCAGCAGTTCCGGGCTTAAAATTCATTGTTCATCTTTTGTAGTTATCTTCTCTTTGGGTTCGTTATTGGGCTGACGTTCGGGCGAAAAGTTCATTGAATGCCACCGCAGCAGCAAGCCCTGCCCGTAAGTTGCAAACACTTGATTTAGGAAACAGCATTTCTTATTTTCTAAATAGTTGGATGTCCAAAAGATATTGGCGAAAATTGAAAAAAGCATACGATAGTATTAAATCTAACCAGCCATTAAGTTAAAAACGGCGTACAACATTTTGGTTTTTTGCAAGTGTGGCTGGACAAACAAACATCAGATAATTGCAAATCCAGGCTGTGGTTCGGGCTGGACAAACAACTTTGGACTTTAGTTCTTAAATTCAACTTTATATTTTCAATCAGTAGCGGCTGTGGACGGACGAATTGCTAATTCCGCACCTGCACAAAGCCCTGCTCATTAGCAACCATATTTATTTTGGAACACACTACAATTACTTTTACTCAACTTAACAACCTGGACACTTAAAAAAAAAAGAGATTATGAAAATGAAAATTTTTATTACGGCTTTATTTAGTTGCATTTTCATAAACAGCTATGCCCAGTCCGGCACTGATGATTCAACACTGGCAAGAATTAAGAATATTGGTTACCAGCAATCCCAGGTAAAACAAATGATTTACGAATTGGCGGATGTATACGGACAAAGGCTCACCGGAAGCCGGGAATATCTTGCAGCCGCCAAATGGGCCTCAGGTAAAATGAAAGAGGCAGGCCTTACAAATGTGCACTTCGAAAATTTTTGTAGGGATTGTGTTGGCTGGAATGTGACAAATTTTAATGTGGAAATGCAGTTGCCCAATTACATGCATATTGCAGCCTATCCATTGGCATGGACAAAAAGTACCAGGGGAACTGTAGAAGGAGATGTTGTAAATATTGAAAGTTTTACGGACATGGATTCAGTGAAACAACAATATGCCGGAAAATTGAAAGGTAAAATTATACTGGTAGGAAAAGAACCCATGCCACAATCCTTACCGGATACTTTATTAAAAAGATTTACTGATGCTGAATTGGAAGAGATGGAGGAAAGATTGGTTCCTGAAACAAAATCAATACCCATACCTAAACAATTAGAGATATGGCACGACGAATATTTTGAAGATACTGCCTTTCTTAAATTTGTGGAAAATGAGGGAGCCATCGCCCTATTGAAAGCCTCCCCAACTGCCGCAGGCATTCTGAATGTAGGGGGAACTTATTTTTACCGGGAGAGTGACCCCAAACCATTACCGTATTTTATCATAATGTCGGAGCATGCGGGCAGACTCACCAGGCTTCTAAAGCAACATATAACGCCCAGGATAAAACTCAATCTTGAAACCGTTTTTTATAATGAGCCGGATAACAACGTGAACATCGTTGGAGAAATTACGGGGAGCGATGCTAAACTGAAAGCTGAAGTGGTAATGATTGGCGGGCATTTTGACTCGTGGCACAGTGCTACCGGGGCAACAGACAATGGAGGCAATTGTATGGTGTTACTGGAAGCATTGAGAATTTTAAAAGAAAGCGGCTTGACACCTAAGCGAACCATCCGGCTTGCATTTTGGGGTGGTGAAGAGGAAGATTTTAATGGTTCGGTTGCTTATGCTACAAAACATTTTGGTGAGTTCAACAGCAAGCCCAATAGTGCATCTGAAAAGGTTACGGCTTATCTTAATCTTGATAATGGTTTAGGAGCTATAAGAGGTATTTATTTACAGGGCAATGAATTTGCCCGGCCGGTATTTGAAGATATCTTCCGCCGTTTTTCGGCTACACAAAAAAGTTATGTGAGCATTGAAAATACATTGAGTACCGATCATGTCACGTTTGACTATTACAATATCCCTTCCTTCCAGTTCATCCAGGACCCATTAGATTATCGTCCGGTTACACACCACAAGCCGCTTGACCTGCCAGAGTATGCACGTGAACCCGATATAATGAAAAATGCTGTTATGCTTGCATGGACAATTTATTCACTTGCCTCAAGCGAAAAGATGGTTCCAAGAAAAATGAAAAATTGATATAGTAATACAAATATCTGCTGATTCGAAAAGGATATTAATAATTCGCGAGGCATTTGGCGAGCGTTAAAATTCCGATTATCCTAACGACGATGTAAAAAGTATAATGGCAAATAGTTGGTAATGGATAGAAATATTTTTGTATTCTTACAGGTAATAACATAAATGCCAATTTTGTGCGTCACTTTAAACATACATCGCGTTTAATAATTTACATATCGACAATTTTCACTGCGACACTGGTTTTCGGGTTCAGACATTTTTCATTACCTGTTACTATAACTGGACACTTAAGGAAAAATCCTGATGACACTTCTGGATACAATTACAAAGTTTTGGTTTTTGTAAAAGGCGACAATAAAATATTAGGAAAATCTTTCACAGACGACAAGGGTAACTTTGAAATTAGTTTTACACCTAACAAGGAAAAATCTTTTGATTTTTATTGTACGGGTTTGGGTATTGACACATTATTAATTGCTTCGGTAACGACTTTTGAGAGTGACACACCCGAAATGACATTTTACATTCCTGGACAACTTAAACAAAATGCTTTCGGTAAAGTTATTTGCCCTATCTGCAGTCGCGCCGACAAAGTTTACAAAATAAGGCACAGCGACGCACCAGTTTCAACAATGCTTATTAGTAAATCAGGCGACACAAGTTACAGCCCAATTTATAAAGGGAAATACCAAGCGGGCTGTTTAGGCGGACCTGCGAAATATTATTGCGACAGAGACAAAGTAAAATTTTAGCGTTCATCTTTTTCGGCAGGCAAAAGCGAACGTACAGTCGAGTGGGCAAGGTGGATTTCACCCCCTGCTCCTCACAAAAAATATCTGCTGATTCGAAAAAGATATTAATAATTCGCAAGGCATTTGGCGAGCATTAAAATCCAGATGGTCCTAACGACAATGTAAAAAGTATAATGGCGAATAGTAGGTAATGAATAGAAATATTTTTTGTATCCTTACAGGTAATGCCAGAAATGATATCGTTGGCTGCAACCTTATTTCACAGCTTTTAAATTCAAAACAAAATCGTTGACAATCGAAACAAATCAAAAAGAATTAAGACGACTCAGAGATATCATTCTTGCGTCAATAGATTACTCATTAGAAAAATCAGCTAATATAATGAAGATTGATGGGAAAGCGCCTGGCGAATCTCGTTATCAAAAGCTAAAACAAAATACAGAAAAATATTTTAAACAAAATCAACTTGATAAACTCAAACAGACGCTTTCCAAAGCTTTGGAAGACCCATTAGCTCGAGGTGATTCAGGCTTTGACAATTACATTCAAGAAAAAACAGGGCATGAGATAAGTATCTTTCAAATTTTTCAGGAACGTGTTGACAAGATTATAAAGCAGAATAAGATTAAAAATGAGGAAGAATTTCATGATGTTGCTCGTATGATTAACGTTCTGCATAATTTATGTAGTGACTTTAACAAACGTAGATCTAAAACAAAACATTTTAAAGACGACTACGTTCCTGAAGAGCTTAGTCATATTAAATCACCAAATGAAAAATTTAGATTAATAATATATGAAAATGAAAGAAACGGTGAATATGGCACAACAACCGTTTTTGTTAGGAGTGAAAATGCTCAAGCAGGTTTGTATGACTTTAGAGGAGTGAAATTGAATATCAGAGCTTATTGGAAAGATGACAATACAATAGTTATAGAATCAAAAAAAGAATACAAGTTTCTTTCAAGACATAAACAAATTCAATTTGCCAATGACGTTATTGACGTTAATTTAATTGAGGACTAAAGATGCAAAAAGGTATGCGGCCAGTCGAGTAAGCAAGGGGGATTTCGCCCCTAGCTATCCTGAGCAACTCCAAAATATAAGAACCCAATTTTAAGAGTTCGCAGAGAGATTAAATTGCAAAAAAGCTGCTATCCTTAGTTTGCAACTAAGGAGGTTTCTTTCAATATATTTATATTCGACTGGAAATGAAATTTTTCGACCGGAAATAAAAAATTTATGTCGAAAAAAAACTGCTGATTCGAAAAGGATATTAATAATTCACAGAGCATTTGGCAATGTTGAAATTCCGATTGTCCTAGCGACAATGCAAAAAGTATAATGGCAAATAGAGGATAATGAATAGAAATATTTTTTGTATCCTTACAAGTAATAACATAAATACGAAGTGTTGGCGGCAATTTCAACTGACAGTTTGTTTCAGATCAAATGACTCATATATACACACGCTTATTTTTATTAATAGTCTTTTTTTCCGCTTGTAAAATGACTTTGGTAAACAAGTCTCGTGTCTTGTATAAAAGTTCAGGATATTATTTGTTTTATAGTACATCATGGAGCGGACCGATATTCTTTCCATCTGAAAATATACAAGACGGAAACACGCTAAATATCCTTAATGGCAAGCAAGGCTACTTTGTTGCAAATGCAGAGGGTAAATATTTAAGGGATTTTGCCAAAGCATATGCGGTAAAAATTGTACCGACAAAAGGCAAAGGGGCTGCATTTGACGACAGTGTGTATCTGATTCCAGTTGAAATAATGTATACAAAGCAAAAGTTTAGGAACAATTATAGCGATTCCGTGCAAATCTTAAGGGTCGACACTTTAATAAGAACGAATATTCACCAGTATTTTGATGGTGATGTGATTAAGGTTGATGCTCCATTTATTCCCAAAGCATTTGACTAAATAAACTGCCACTAACGAATAAGACTTTGTCGGGCATGTAGTGCCTCCGATGAAGTCCGATGTTGTACGGAACCCCGAATAAACGGGGCAGGCCGGAGACTGATCTTCTATGAACTATGGGTTTTTAGTTGAAGGAACTTTGCGGCTATGGTTTGGTGTTATGATGTGTGGTTTATTGCAAATACCTTTCACCAGTTTTTCTTATCTAAAATCAAAATATAACGCGCCGCTTAGTGGAATACTTCCCTGCCTCACATTCCTTTGGCTTTGAGGCCCCATCACTTCTGCCTTTTGAAACTTGGTTCCAATAGGAGAAATGCCATGCATGAAACCAATATTGCCTTCAGGAAATGGCGGGCTTGTATTGTTGTTTGGCGCGGCTTCCGGCTTTTGCGGTTGCAGCATTTCAAGATAGATACCGGGTTGATCGGTGTACACTGTAAAATCACTTTCTTCATTCTGCAACTTCACCCAATACAGTTCTGAATGCCAGCCTTTAAACTCAGGATAATTCCAGCTTTCGCCGGTGATTGTATTATTGTATGCTTTCTCCCACACACCAAATTGCTGCCCTTTCAAACGGTTCTTCCAAACACGGTATGGCCCCCTTCCCATCCATTTCATTCCCTTAATTTTTTCTTCAGGATAATTGAAAGTGATGCCCATAAAATCAGTGGAATCTTTGGTGAGGTAACTATATTCCAGCTTTGGAAGCCTGCCTTTATGAAAGGTCCATTTTACTTTCAGGCTGTCACCTTTATAGGAAGGCTCAATTATGTATTCATCTCCCTGTTTGTAGTTTTTAAATGCAGCAAGTGATTGATTACTCCCTGCTAATGCAGGGCCACCGCCAAAGGAAATATATTTTGTACCATTAAAAACTTTTTGAAGATATCCCGTAGCCTTATCAAAATAATAAGTGATACCATCCCATGTTAGCGCCAGTGATTGGGAATCTTCTTTTACGATTTCTTTAGAATTTATGATGGCATAGCGCACCGACTTTACAAAGTTCTGTGGCGTCTTCATCGCCCAACTCCAGGTGCAAATGGTATCACCCTTTTCATTAAATGCAGTGAGATAAAAAGCATCCGCATTGCCGTTAGTTTGCAGTGGAATATTCAATATGCCTTTTTCTCCGGGTCCAATCTTCAATAGTTTGGCAACTCCTTTTTGCAAAACATTTTGGGCTATACCGTTATCATTTGGTTTGCGGAACGAAACAAGTTTCCAATCAAATTTCACCTTGTCGAGGTTCGAAAAAATATACCTGTTTTCTATTTCTATCTTTCCATTAAAACCGGGTGTACTATTTTTTGCTTCAATATAAACGGGGCTCCACAATTCCCTGGTGGTATAGTAACTTCCTTCCCTTTCACGGTGTGGCCCTACAATACCATCCGGCGCCCTGTTTCCGGCAACATCAATACTATCATGCCAGTCGCCACGCACTACGCCTTCATCGTGAAATGACCATAAAAAACCGCCTGCCGCATGCGGGTGCTTCATCATCTCATTCCAGAAATCTTCCAGCGCTGCGCCCTGGCCGCCATCAAATAACCCATGCATAAACTCCGTGGGAAAAAATACTTCCTTAGCATTCGCCACTTCGTTTTCTACATATTTATAATCAGGATAGTGTTTGGTATTGGTGCCATTAAATCTTTCCCATGGATGAATTACATGACGCTTTTGCGGATCGTATAAATCAAAATCCTTGTCCACTGCGCGGTTCCATCCACCTTCGTTTCCATTATCCCAAATGACAATGGATGGATGATTTACATCACGCACTACCAATTCTTTTACCAACCTTGTTGCGGTAACGGTATCATAAGCCTTCTGCCATCCGGTGAGTTCGTCGAGCACAAATAAACCAAGGCTGTCGCACAGGTCTAAAAATTCTATATCGGGCGGGTAATGGCTCATACGAACCGCATTCATGTTCATGCCCTTCATGGCAGCAATGTCCATAAGGTGAACGCTGCGGCTCAATGTTCGCCCGGTTTCCGGCCATTCGCTATGGCGGCAAACACCTTTAAAAATCACTTTCTTTCCGTTTACATAAAAGCCATCATCCTCACGCAACTCTGCAGTACGAAAGCCAAAACGTTGCGTAATGGTATGAATGGTCTTTGCGCCTTCTTTAACAGATACAACTACGTTATAAAGATTTGGTTGCTCAGGATTCCACAATTTGATATTCGTGAAGTGATGGTGCAGCATACTATCACCCAACTGTAAACGAAAAGGCTGGTCAATTTTTTTACCTTTCAAATCCACTACCTGCGCTTCAACAGTTTGCCTGCCTGTTGCATTGGTAAACACCTGCATATTGAAATCGCCATTTGCTTTTGCATCAATAGCAACTCTTTCAATAAATGTTTGCGGCACTATTTCCAAATAGACCGGGCGAAAAATACCACCGAACAACCAGAAGTCCGCTTCTCTTTCTGCAAGGTTGATGGAATTATTTGTTGAGTGTTTGCTAACCGTTACTTCGAGCAAATTAAATTTTTCGAACTGCACCAGCCCTGTAATGTCGTACTTGAATTGATAAAAACCTCCCTGGTGAATTGGCCCGGCCGGCTTGCCGTTTATCTTCACTTCTGCATCAGTCATTGCTGCTTCAAAAACAATAAAAATCTTTTTACCTTTTTGTGAGGGCGATACTTTGAAATTGTATTTATATAAACCCTTCTCACCGGGATTAATCTTATCCTGGTAATAATTGTATGTGCCAAAGCCCTGCATTTCCCAGCAGGAAGGAACGGGGATGGTTGACCATTTTCCACTATTGCGTCCTTCGGTACATAAGAAGTCCCATTGCACAGTATGGTCTTTATCAGTGCCTGATAAATATTGAATAACGGTTTGCTGCGCAGATGTGTTTACTGAGATCAGTAACAGCAGTAATAAAAAATAGATTATGATGCCAGGCTGATGCCCCGACTGTAACCAAGCCTTAAATCGTTTCATTCGTTATTATTGAATTGGATAAATTCTCGCCGCCCATCCCCCACCCGGCGCAAGATGGATATTCATTTTTTCACCGGGAGTAATTTTTATTATTTCCTTTTTATAATCGGTGGCATTTCTATCAGCATTTATACCGTCTTTAAATATTTCCGCTTCATAATTCCCTTTTCCTAAGAACGAAAAATCTATAGTGAGGTCTCTTGCATTCCAGTTGGTCATGGCGCCGGCATACCACACTTTATCTTTTCTCCTCGCTACGGCAACGTACTCTCCTACCTTTCCGGCAAGAGCAACAGTCTCATCAAAAACCGTTGGAATTTTTGCAATAAAATCAGTGCTCTCCTGTTCCTGCATGTACACAGTGGGGTTATCAGACAGCATTTGCAATGGGGCAACAAATACCACATACATGGCCAACTGGTGGCTTCTTGTGCCCTGGCTCATCGGCATAGAATTATTTGGCCTGAAGCCAGACCTGGTTGCATTGCGCATGGCACCGGGTGTATAATCCATAGGCCCTGCAACCATACGGATAAACGGTATGGAAACATCATAACGAGGCACATCATCATTAGGAGTCCACTTCACATTTTCCATTCCTTTCACACCTTCAAAATTTATAACATTGGGCCATGTTCTTTGCAAGCCTGTAGGTTTATACATTCCGTGATAGTCAACAAGCATTTTGTGTTCGGCTGCTTTTTTTGCAATTGCATAAAGCGAGCTAACCATCTTCTGGTCGTCCCGATCCATAAAATCGATCTTAAAGCCTTTTACACCCATGTCGCCGTATTTAGTAAATACAGAGTCCATTTTTGAATCAACGGCATACCAACCCGCCCATAAAATAACGCCCACATTTTTTTGTTTGCCGTAGTCAATTATTTCCTGCAAATTTATTTTGGAAGACACATCCATCAGGTCGAGATCATTGCTCCAACCCTCATCAAGAATTATATATTCAAGTTTATTAGCCGCTGCAAAATCAATATAATATTTATAGGTTTCCGTATTGATACCCGCCCTGAAATCCACATGAGTGATGTTCCAGTCGTTCCACCAATCCCAGGCAACCTTACCGGGTTTTATCCATGAAGGATCAGCGAGGCGCGACGGCGAAGCCAGCTTTTGAACCATATCATTGTTGAGTAAAGCCGTATCGCTATTGCTGATTATTATCGCCCGCCACGGAAAATTTCTTGTGCCATTTACCTTTGCAATATAGTCTGCCCTTTTAGTAACTATTGTGTTTAGCATTTTATATCCGCCTTGTGTTTCTTCCATTGGGTATGGAGCGTACACGCCTTTAAAACTATTCTCTGCGGCATCATTTACTTTTATAAACATGCCTGGATAATCCTCGAGATCGGCCTCGAGAAGAATTGCTTTTTTCCCATTCTCCAAATCTATCAGCGCTGGTAAAAATGCGAGTGTATCTTTAGTAAATTCTGATATTTTCTTTTCGGTATATAATGCTTCGAATGATTGGATGTATTGTTCCTTTGAACGAAAATCTCTTACAAAAGGGACGTAACATTTATAGTCCTTATCAAAATTAAAATTCGCTTCTTCATTTGTTATAAAAATGTCTCCTTTCTTTTTGGAAAAAAACCGGTAGGCAACACCGTCATTGTACGCACGGAAAATGACCCCATAGTCTCCTTTACAATTTAAAGTAAGTTGATTGTAAACGTCAGGAATAACGTCTTTGATATAATGAATTGCGGCTATGGTGGCGTTTACTTTTTCAGTTTTCGCAGAAGTGATTTGCGGTTTATTTCCCAGCACTTCACCTGATTGCAATTGCATCGATATCGCCGATGGGGCAATCACGACGGATGAATGATCCATAACAGACCATTGCAATTTTTCACCTGCATCAATTTTCAAAACAATGTTTCCATCCGGGGAAGTTACCTGGTAGCTTTTGTTTTTTTGTGCTGAAACGTTTAGTGAAAGTGTAAGCAGATACGCCCACAAGATGCTCTTCCAAATTTTCATGAATTGACTTTTTATTTACTTTTTTATAACAGGCAAAAGGTAAATAATATTTTATTGTAATCCATTCAAAAATTTATTAGCATTAGTAAGTTAACATCCAACATTAATAGTTATAGTTCTCTTTCTAAACTTAACCGCTTAATGAAATTTGTAACGAAGTCGTCTTACAAAAATCTTACATTGTGAAACTTGCTATTTATCAATCATTAATTTCTTTCTTAGTTAAAATTGTTTTACAAAATGAATTTCAAACAGCAGGCCGCAGCAAAAGCCAGTACCCTTGTAAGTAAAGGCGATATCGTTGGCCTGGGTGCAGGCTCAACGATCGCCTATGTCGTGGAATTTTTAAAAAAGGAAATAGAAGAATGGCATGTCATTAAAATTTGTTACTTCTTCATTTACTACAAGGCAATTGCTATTAAAAGAAAAACTCGCCTGTATTACCCACAGAAACCTTTAGTGAAATTGATATCTATTTTGACGGCTGTGATCAACTTGACAAACAATTAAATGCTTTAAAAAGCGGAGGAGGCATTCATACCCAGGAAAAATTACTGGCATCAATGGCAAAGCAATTTGTGCTGGTTGGGGATGATTCAAAACTGGTTGATATGTTTGACACAAAGTATCCGCTGGTACTTGAGATTCTTCCGCAGGCTAATGCATTTGTTCCTGATAAAATCGCGCAACTGTTTACAGGGGTAAAAAGTTCTATGCGGATGAATGATAAAAAAGACGGCCCTGTTATTACAGAGAATGGGAATTACCTGTTGGATGTTTATTTTGAAAGCTGGCCCGGTTTATCTGAAATAAATCCTGTTTGCAAAAATATACCGGGCATAGTAGAGACGTCGCTTTTTTACAAACTGGCACACAAAGCAATTATTGCGGGAGAAAAAGGTATTATCTTTTTAGAAAGAAAATAATTAAAGAAAATAATTAAATTGGATTAGGCTAAATTATCATGAAACAAAAAATCACGAACCTCGCAATTGTCATTTGCTTTTTCTTGGCAAGTTGCTCGTCTTCCCGTAAAAATATTATTACGACATCGAATGAATTGCCTGCAACAAGCCTCCAACCTTTTGGGCGGTATCTTATAGACGGCAAAAAGAACCTTGAGCTCATAAGTTCGGCAGTTCATTTTGGCTTTAGCTTCGAAGGAAAAGATTGCCAGGTTTTCGCTTCGCTGCCCGATGCCAATAGCCACAATTATTTCCAATACACCTTGGATGGCGACTATCAAAAAAAAGTAAGAGTAGAAGGAAATTCAAATCAGCCAATTGTACTTAGTGCTCCTGAAGAGGGTAAGCATACCATCTGGATCTACAAAAACACCGAAGCACAAACCGGGCCTATCAATATTCAAAAGATCACAGGAAAAAGCCTGATATCACTCAAAGTTCCTGGCAGGCTTTTAATAGAATTTATTGGTAATAGTATTACCTGCGGTGCCGCAGCAGATCCTTCTGAAGTGCCTTGTGGCACTGGTGTTTACCATGACCAACACAACGCCTATTATGCATATGGCCCGCGGGTAGCAAGAGCACTCGCTGTAAATTTTATTATGAGTTGCGTGAGCGGCATCGGTGTTTATCGTAACTGGAATAGTGACGGACCCGCTATGCCCGATGTTTATGAAAAAGCAAATCTTACGGCTGCCGGGCCGGAGCCATGGAACTTCAAAAAGTACACGCCTAACATTGTAAGTATCGCTTTAGGAACAAACGATTTTAGCCACGGCGATGGTAAGAAACCACGGCTTCCATTTGACAGTGCCACGTTTGTAAATCATTATATCCATTTTGTTGAATTGGTAAAAAGCAAATATCCCCTGGCACAAATCGCTTTACTCAGCAGCCCCATGGTGCATGGCGATTCAAGAACTTTACTTCAAAACTGCCTTACCGCTGTAAAGCAAAATATTGACGCAGCTCATGAAAGCGATAAAAAGATAGCATTGTATTTTTTTAACCCGATGCAGACACATGGCTGTTCCGGGCACCCTACCGTAGAAGAACATGCGATTCTCGCAAATGAACTGATTCCGTTTTTCCAAAAACTATTACGGTAAAATGTAAGCGATGATGCAGAAGAAATAACACTAATCGTATTTACGCCCTTTTGTATTCCAGAAATCTTTATAAGATAATACCAGGTGACCTATTTAAAATTATCTCCGGCAAAATACCTGGTTTTAAAAATTGTACTATTCATATTATCGGCGAACAGGCATTTTCTATAGACCAATACATCCTGGTTATTAATGTTTGGCATTTTAAAATGGTTGGGGGCGTGAAAAAAAATAATTTTTATCGGCCTCGCAAAATTGAAAACGATTTAACTACATGCTTAAAAAATAAAGCCCATAACAAAATACATTGTTTATGGGCTTTCCTACTCCTATCTACGTAAAGCTGGTACGGAACTGTATGTCTTTTTCATTCTTAATCCTCCGTCCTGAAATTCTTATTAAAACTAAAAAGCGTGGTTCATAGTCTTGTCATAGAAATTTCATTTAATGGGAGACTGTCCTTGTTGAATATAACGTTAGATTTTTATTAACAGATGGGAAGGGTGCAACAAGAGGAAGCCTACGGATGCAAAAAAAACCTTCTTGCTAAAAGCCGTAAAGAAGCAATACAAATTATTCAAACCTCATAATAAATAGCCGACTTTCTACGCTTCAATCAACGGATCGTTAACACGCTCAGGCTTGTATAATGCGCTTGGTGTAGGTAGTTTCTATGGTCGATTCCCAAAGATGTCATACAAAAGTTGGCCGATAAACAAAGCAACAATTACTGATACTATTGTCGCAATAAATACAAAAATATTATTCTTAGTTTGGTTTGTGAAGACTTTAATTAAGTAATAACTAATCAATCCAAGTCCAACAAAAAAGATATAAAACATCCGGTTAGAATAAATCATTTGCAGTCCCCAAAAAATTCCACCTATAATACTTGCAATTCCACCGCCAATTATACTTCCAATAATTGTACGCGGCTTTATTTTTTTGTCTTCGATTTCTGCTTCTACTTCCACGTATTTTTTGTCAATTATTTCCTTAACTTTTTCTTCCGGCAAAATGTTTGAGACGGTAACGGTCTTAATAAAAGACGCGTCTATCCCTTGTTTGCCAAAGTGCTCAGTTTCCTGGGCAATTCGTTTCTCTTCCTTTAATAAAATTGCATTTAATTCCGCTTTTTTTAATAAACTTTCAAGTCCCCCTTTACTATTAATAACTCTGCCCAAAGCGATTTGTGCCTCGTCACTGTAACCTGAAATATTTGCGTGAATATTAAGTAATTCTCCATCTGTATATTTCTCGTATTGCAAAATGAAGTCATCAACTGAAAACATATAAGAATGATTTTTGTAGAATAAAAACGAAGCTCGATTTAGTATTATTGCTTGCATAATTTTAATGTAATAAAATGGCCCGTATTTTACCAAACTGCTTATTGGTTGCCGTTGTTCGTCGAATTCATAAATGATTTAATAAATAACTTTCGTTTCCTTTCATGCCTAAGTTTGATAAGTCCCCCAACAAACATAATAAGTCCTAAAATGATTTTATATCCACCCTCACGAACAATCGGGACGATGTACATCGTTCCAAGCCCATACCAAAAATTGCCATTAATTAATTGTATTATTCCTGCAATAATTACAGCAAGTCCTCCAATGATAAATATGTAAAGAATAAATCCAAGCTGGTCACTTTTAGGCTCAGTCTTCAAATAAAAATAATTTTCAAGGTTATTTCCTTTAATCGTGTTTATAAGAATATTCTTGTCAGCAGGCAATAATTTGTCGGTGTGGATTTGGCTCTTAAAAAAGTGTCCCAATAAATAAGCTTTTGAGAATTTGTTGTCGCCGTACTTATCAATGTCAGTTAAGATTGCAACCAATGATGGTTGTGACGCAATAACTGATGTTTGCTTCAAGATATTTATAAGATTTCGTAGAATGTCTGCCATAAAATAACTTCCAATTCAGTTATTTAAAAATGTTTTCCACTCAACCAAATTGCATATATTTTTTTAAAAAATTATAATTAGAAAGTTATAGAAATATACGCGAGTTTTAAAACATTTGTAAAGCCAATTCTTATTCTTCACGAACGCACAAATATCTTCTGGCCAACTTAAAATGTGTATCGTAACTTTATAGTATCATAACATGGCATCAAAACAAATTCTTGCATTAAGCAGTTCCCGATTGGGAAACGAGGATTACCTCGAGTCCGCGGCTCCCATTATAAAAAATTTTCTGGGAGAGCAGCCTTTGCAAATCGCATTCATCCCATTTGCCCTGGTAGGTAAAAATTATGATAATTATGCAAATGATGTCGCCGCGGCGTTAGAAGATTTGCCACACGATATTACTTCGGTAAATCACCACAACGCAAAAAATATCATCGGGCAAAGCGATGCAATTATGGTGGGCGGCGGCAATACTTTTAAGCTGCTGCATGATATTTATGAAGCCGGAATTTTAGAAATTATCATCGATAAAATAAATGAAGGCGCCCCTTACATTGGCTGGAGCGCAGGCTCAAATATTACCGGCCCCACCATCGGCACTACCAACGATATGCCGGTGGTACAACCAAAAAGTTTTAAGGCATTGGGCTTTTTCCCATTTCAAATAAACCCACATTACTTTAATCAAAAGACGGAAGGCTTTAATGGCGAGACCCGTAACCAGAGACTGTTTGAGTTCGTCCAAACGAATCCTTCTTTGAAAATTATTGGATTACCGGAAGGCACCGGGTTATTGCTGAAGAATTCCGTATTAACATTTATTGGCAGCCAGGCCGCAGTCTTATTTTCTGCAGAAGAAAATAGCAGGAAGACACTAACAAAGCAAATTGAGCCGGGAGAAGATCTCAGTTTTTTATTGTAACAAGGTAGCGAAGGTTTTGAAAATTTGTATGAACTGCCTGTTCAAATGGACAGCCGTACCCTCTTTTTAATTTTTCATTTTTTAACTGTACATTCAACTTACTAAATTCGCTTCATGATTTTAGAAAAAATCTTCTTTAGTTATTCCAGGGCTGATGGTTCTGAATTTGCATTGAAGCTTGCGCTCGATCTTAAGAAGGAAGGTTTTAATGTGTGGATTGACCAGGAAGACATAAGAGCAGGATCGGAATGGGACCTTGAAATAGAGAAGGCCCTGGAAACCTGTGATTGCCTATTGTTTATTGAAACCGAAAAATCGGTAACCTCCAACAATGTGCTCGACGAAGTGTATTATGCACTGGAAGAAAAGAAAAAAGTAATCCCGATTATTGTTGTTGATAGCAAAACTCCTTTCCGGCTGCAACGATTGCAACACATAGATTTCAGCAAAAATTATAACTCCGGCCTGAACCTGCTTATCAACGAACTTAAGGATACAACTGCCGCTGAATCCTTTGAACCGTCAGAACCGAAACCATTTGTAAAAGCTCCGGAGCCGTTTTATAAAAAATATGCCGGGCTTATATTAGTAGCTGCCTTGCTCGTGCTTGCAATTGCGGCACTTCTCGTTTACACTTTTAATAATAACAAAACTCCAGGCGCTGAAAATAATACTGTTGTCGACACAAATAATGCGAGTTGAAGATAATGACAAGCAAACTGCTACCGAACCCAATGAAACAAGAAAAGATAATGAACCGCTAAACGGCACTGATGAGAAAAAAGCAAATGCTTCGGCCACCGATAAAAAAACAAGCAACACAGAAAACGCAAATATCAGCAAGCCTGTTGCAACTTCCGGAAACCTCATTGAAACTTTTGCAGGGGACTGGAAACTGGTAAGCGTTGATCAAAAGGCAGCGTCAACCAACGGTTACCTGAAAATTGACGCAATAGATGAAAAGAAAGTTTCTATCAAGAGCTATGTGCAGTTTTATTATTTGAAGACTAATGACAGCTCTTTCCTGACTGTATTTAATGGTTTCACCGGTTGCTCTTCCTGTGCATTGGCAGAGGATATGAAACTTAAGGTGGAAGATATTGCGGTGGGCTCTCACTACTATAGAATTCTAAAGCATGACCGGCCCGGCGAAGGAAAAGCAGGCGATACTGTGATGACTGTGGGTTCCAATAAATCAGTTAGTGCATCTGCCAGGCTGCAATTTATTAATGATAATACGGCCATCATAAAAGTGCAGCAGCCTGCTGCTATCGACCTTTCACACGGAATGGTATTAAAACCTTTTGTTTATTCATTCCGGTTTACGAAAGTTGATTGATTCATTCATTTCTATCCATCCTGTTTTCATTGCACAAAATCAGCCTTTCAAAACATTTAACGAATTTTTCAACATTGGCAGGATTAATTTTAAACAGAAAGGAAGCATAACCATTACAGGCTTCTATAAATTTTAACCCCGAACCCTTAGAAATTATTTTTACCCTATTTCAATTTTATCAGAAGATAAGTCGCAATATCCAATATGAAAATAACCGGGCATGATTGTTTGTTAAAAGCGTGAAAGTGCTTATTGCAGCTCGTTATGCGTTACCGAAAATACCGGTTATATGATTAATGCAATTATTATAGATGATGAAGCTCGTTGGATCGAAGACCTGGAAGCTCAGTTGAAAAAATATTGCTCCTTCGTGAATATTGTATGCCAATGTAAGTCTTCTATCGCCGGGCTTGAGGCAATAAAAAAATTAAAACCCGATCTGGTATTCCTTGATATTGAAATGCCCGGAATGACTGGGTTCGAATTACTGGAGCAGCTTAATGAAATTTCTTTCGCCGTAATATTTACCACCTGCTACGATTATTATGCTATAAAAGCTATTCGTTTTAGTGCGCTGGATTATTTATTAAAACCTATTGATTACAAAGAACTGATTGGCGCTGTAAAAAAAGTAGAAGAGAAGAAAGATTTACCTGTTGCATCACAGTTTGGGATGCTGCTTGATCAAATTCGCGCCAAAGGCCATGACTTTAATAAGCTGGCTGTACCTACCTTAGAAGGCTTTGAACTAATCCCAGCGGACCAGTTAATGCGGTGCAATGCCAATGATAACTACACCTGCTTTTACATGAAAGATAAAAATAAAATTATCGCCTGCCGTACCTTAAAGGAGATCGAAGAACAATTGAAAGATTTTAAATTTTTCATTCGTGTGCATCACTCACACATTGTAAATCTTAACGAAGTTGTAAAATATATTCGCGGCGAAGGCGGCCATCTCATCTTAAGTGATGGCACATCAATCAACGTATCAAAAAGCAGGAAAGATAAACTCCTGAATACACTGTATCCTGCCACGGCATTGATACATTTAATTACTCAGTCATACTCTTTACGGGTTAGCCAAAATGATAACTTACTCAGTTTGGCTAACACAGGCTTTTTTGTGTGTTTAGTTTTGATATTGTAAAAACTATCTTATCATTTTAAATATCGAAACAATGAAAACTAAACTCAATTATTTGTTGATCGCCTTTGTGGCAACAACTTTATGCATTGGCAATTCATTTGGCCAGTCGAACAGAAAATCAGGTGTCGTTACCAGTTTTGAATACGGCGATAAACTATCCAATGACCGGTATGATGGCGCTCTTGCGGAGTCGCGTGTAAGCAAGAAAACTTTAAATGCTTTTTCCAATTCTTTCCCGAATGCAAATGATACAAAATGGAACAGTGTCGGGAAAAAGTACAGCGTTGATTTTATTAAAACCGGGAAACAATACAAATGCCTTTATGACGCGAAAGGAAATTTAATTTATTCTCTCTTTTACGGATCAGAAAAAGACTTACCGCGCGACATAAGAAGAATTGTTAAAAGAGAATATATTGATTACGACATCACCCAGGCTATTGAGGCACACGAAGACAACAGGCATGTGTGGATTATAAATCTCGATGGCGACAAGAACTTTGTATCCGTAGCAGTTGAAAATGGTTCAATAGATGAACTGAGCAACTTCAAAAAAGCCAAAAACTGACCAGCACAATCCCACTTCACTTTTGAAAACCTGCCACGAAATAAAAGTGGCAACAACCTGCATGCAAAAGCCAAAAGAGCAGAATCTCTTTTGGCTTTTTTAATAACCTCGCGTGGTAGCCGATACTTTAATCTTTAGCTGGACTTCGACCGTAATAATTTATAAAATTCTTACAGGATGAATAGTCGCAATCACCCCCTCAAGTTGTCAGGTTTGTACCGCATTGATATCAATGAAACAATCGATTTTTGTAGAAATAAATTTATCAATATTTAAATCTTACAAAAATGGCACGACTTAATTCCTATTTAACTTTTAATGATAATTGCCGCGAAGCGATGAATTTTTACAAAGATTGCCTGGGTGGCGAACTTACAATAATCACAGTGGGTGAATCGCCTATGGCTTCTATGATGCCGCCTTCTTACAAGGATTCCATCTTACATGCTTCTCTTACTATCGGGAATAATATGCTGATGGGTTCCGACATGAGAAAGGGCCCGATAACGGATGGAAATACTGTGTCTCTTTGCCTGAATTGTGAAAGCGAAGAAGAGATTACAAAATTCTACAATAATCTTTTAGCGGGCGGCTCCATTAAGGAAGCCCTGGGCGATATGCCGGATGGTGCAAAAATTGGAGTTGTTGCCGATAAGTACAACAAGATCTGGACGTTTTATTATAATAAGAATGAAGCGGCCTGAGGACATGGCGCAGGAATGAAAAAAAGTTCGACAAAAAAAATTTGGTTAGATACATACCAGTTGCTTTCTACTTTATACTTTCCACTACTTCTTCCGCAAAGCCAAATGAAAGCGTCATTCCTGCGCCGCCTAATCCATTAATAATATAAACACCGTCTTCTGCTTTCAAAAAAACATCTGTTTTACCATTCGGCATTTTTGGATATATACCGTGCCACGACTGAATCATATTCCAGCCATCGGTGTCAGCAAATGTTTTGAGGTATTTCAAAATCAGATCATTAATATAAGCTTCATCAAAAGGCGAAAAGGTCAATCCATATTCATGTGAATCGCCAACAGTAAGCTCGCCTTTTCCATTTTGTGAAACCATTACATGAATACCCAACTTTAAATATTCGCTTAACTCATCCTGGTATCTTTCTTTCAGCAAAGGCAGTGATGATGCCGCTTTAAAACTTTCATAATGAATAAGAGACAGCCCGCCACATAAAGAGGTGCCTATTTTAAAATTTGTATCACTATTCGCAAAACGCATCATCTGCAATTTGCATTTGGTAATTTTCAGTTCAGAAAATTTTGCAGGAAATAATGTTTCAAAATCGGCACCGGAACAAATGCAAATAACATCTGCCTGCATAAACTCCTCTCCCATCCATATTTTGTTTGTCTCAACAGCATTCACATTTTTATTCCATACAAAATGAACATTGTATTTTTCTGATAGATAACCAGGCAATGACTCAATACCTTCCCTGGGATCAATAATTAATTCGGTATCACTAAATAATCCGCCGATTAAATTTTTAGGGTTGACCCCGTTAAAATTCCCGGCGATCTCTTCCTTAGTTTTTAAACTTACTAACCGTCCACTATTGGTAAACGCTTCATACAACTCCTGTAACACTTTCCACTCATCCTCGTGATAAGCAAGATGCAGGCTTCCGCATTCATCTTTCCAAAAGCCAGCATCATCCGCAATTTCTTTCCATACATTTCTGCTGCGAATGGCTCGGTTATACATTTTCCCTTCCGGCTGGCCAATGGGCCATATCATTCCAAAGTTTCTTACTGATGCGCCTACTGCTTTACCGGATCTTTCGATAACAGTTACATCAAATCCTTTTAATGAAAGTGCACGGGCTGTTGCCAAACCTACTATGCCTGCACCTATTACGATTGCTGAAGCCATTGAACTAATTTTTTTTTCAATAAGAACTTAAATGATTACCGGAATATTTAATACCTCAGGATTTATTACTACAAGATTCCCGCTTGCTTTATATTTTTTATTAAAATATTGTAAGGCCAATAAAGTTCCCGCAATTCCCACTACTGATAAATACATCACCCCATTTGAATAGACGGTTGCCCATTGTAATTTATTACTAAATATAGTTTTGCTAATAATAACGGCTACACTTCCCAGGTAGCCAAATGAATCGGAAACATACATGAGGAAACCCACGTTGCCACCAACTTTAAAAGTCGCAATAAGTCTTTCGAATAAAATGCAATTGAAAGGAATGTAGCCCATATACAATCCAAGGCCAACAAAGGTCATCCATAAAAATGGGGATAGCAGGTGATTGATAAACATAAACGAGCTGATTCCTGCAGTTAAAAATCCTGCGACAATTATTATATGAGTTATGACCAAAGCTTTGCGATTGTTGCGAATCAGAATCATACTCCCGATCAGCATCAAAACAATTATAGTAATAGGTATCTCTGTTGCGGTAAAAACCGAGGGTTGGTTTCCAAAGCCAAGCTCGCTCCATATATCGGCTGCGAAATTATCGCGGATGTCACGAAACACCGTCAGGAAAACATACAGGATAATGAGCATCACCAGCCCGTAGCGAAATTCGGAAAAGAATTTTTTACGTTCTGTTTTACTCATGGGTAATCGCACAATGCGGCTTTCAATATCCTCTGCAGAGGGAGCCGGAATTTTTTCGAGCAGATACACAAAAAGTAATAACGGAACAACAAAAACAAGCCCGGTAAGAAAAGGCAGCCACCAGTCGGTAACATGAAAATCAACCTGCAGGTATTTCCCAACAGACTTCACAAAGCCCGAGGAAAAAATAAAACTGACAGCGAGCGCTGCTCCGATAAAATCAGTTGCCTTTCGTCCCTCAACATAAGTAAAAATAATTCCCCAAAGCAGGCCAAGAGGAAAACCATTGATAAATAAAAAAATGATATTGAAAGGCGCCGGAACTATAGCAAAAAGTAATAAAGCAAACCAGGAAATGCCGACCAGTAAAAGAATTAATTTCCCTCTGCCAAAGCGTTTTAATTCTGCAATAAATTTTATTCCATAAAATTTACTTAGCATGTAACCAAGCACCTGGCTTATAACCAGCGCATCTTTATAATCCATTCCAAAAATCAGCGGAGCTTTACTAAAACTACCAACCGTAAAAGGCTTTCTAAAGGCATATACTGATGCGTACGTTAAGAAAGTAATTATCGCCGCAAATATGGCAACGTAAGTATCCTTGTATTTTTCCTGGTGAGTTTTTAATGAATTTGCCTGCACTATCAGAGTATTAAAGAAGGCAATGATTCAAGCGAATCTATGATATGATCAGGGTGATATTTTGCCAGTTGTTCTTTAGTGTAAGCGCCGGTGGTTACTGCTATCACTATACCGCAGCCTGTATTTCTTCCTTCTTCAATATCTACCTTTGTATCTCCTACTTTGGCTACATTTTCAGCATGCCCGATTCCCAGGTCTTTCATGAGTTTCTCTATCATATAAGGATGCGGCCTTCCTTCCGGAACTTCGTCGCTGCAAATAACTTCATCTATAAAAGCGGCCTGGTCCCAACCAAGCCTTTTTAAAATGGGCGCTGTTATGGCCCTGGTAAATCCGGTGTTGAGGGCAACTTTTATTTTGTTTTCCTGAAGCTCCCGGAATACTTTTTCAGCAAAGGGCAGTGGCGAAAGGCCTTCATACGTTTCATAAAAATTCACCATTTGTTTCGTAAAATCTTCGTGGATGCCATCAATGAAATCAGTATCATTTTCAGAACCGGGTTTATATTTTTCTACAATGATTTCTATAGCTTCCTTTTTCCTATAACCCATTACACCGTCTACATCAGCAGCGTCGACTTCCATACCTGCATTTAAGAATGCATCACGAAAAAAATCATTGACGTTCCCTTTGTCTGAAACGGTGGTGCCCGCCATGTCAAATACTACCAATTCAATACTCATTGTTTATTTTTTTGGGTTAAATGATTTATCATCATCGCACGATAATGATCTAATGGAGGTAATGGAACATTTTCATCTTTGGCTTTCTCATCCCAGCCACGCAACGTGATGTACAAGGGAAACCATTCGTCTTTTTTAAAATCCTTTGCTTCGTTTTCATTCATTCGCCCGCCCTGGAAATTCAATGTGCTTTTGCTTGCCTCGGAAAGCCTGTTATAATAATCAGGATAGGCGAAAGTGAGGTAACGTTTCGCTTCTACATGCGAGGCAATAAGACTGGTAATTTTTTTTGAGAAACCCTTGCCCGCCAAATATTCGGCGCCAATTTTCTCATGATCGACGATTCCATATTCATCCATGTAATCCACTTCCATTATGTGTTCACATAAGTGACCTATATCATGAAAGAATGCGGCAAGTATTACTTCCTCATCATAATTTTCTTTCTCTGCTAGTTGTGCGCATTGGCACATGTGTTCTATTTGTGATACTGGTTCACCAATGTAATCCTGGTCGCCATATTGCTTATAAAGCGATAAGACTTCATCTGCTGTTTTTATGGCTTCTGTTTCAGTCATAGTAAGTTTTTAAAATCTTAAACCTTTATTATTAGCATTAACCACAAAAACTCAAAGTCAAAAAGAAAAACAAAGAATCTTTTTAGTGAATCTTTGCGGCAAAATTATCAGCATTAGAAAGATATCCCATCAATTCCCTGATGCATTTTTCATTTCATTTTTATAAATACTTTCAATAGGTGCGGCAACAGTATGATTGGCAGTAAAGGTAAAGCCAAGTAATTTTGCAAAGGTCGCGGCAAGCTGTTCCTGGTACAAAACTTTATTTGATGTAATCTCTCCCATTGGTTTTGTTTCAGGGCCAATGGCGGCGATCCATATCTGCCCGGCATCTTCAATCTTGGCACCATGATGCTGCCAGTTTTCTTTTGGGTTATCTCCCCTGCCATGATCGCAAGTTACGATCAATGTTGTTTTATTTTTATACTGAGGTGTTGATTGAATATAATTCCAGAGATCTGCGAGCATTCTGTCTTCAGCATAAGCACTTGCAAGGTATTGGTCGTACATGCCTGCATGGGCAAGATCATCCGTTTCATCGAAGGCTATATACAAAACTTTAGGTTTCATTTCTTTCATATATTCCCTTGCAGCGATGTATGTGAGCACATCGGGGCGCACGCCTATCGGCCTTGTGGTGAGCGATTGTATATCATCAATAAGCTTAAACTTTTCAGTAGTATATGGTAATGAATCTGTGTCGCTGTTTACATAAAGTTTACTTCTTTGTTTATTCAAAATATATGGAAAAACGTCCCACGTTGAAAAGGCGGCTACCTTATTTTTAAACCCATTTTGCTGGTTTATAAATTCAAGAACATTAATATTCTTATTCCAGATTTTATCATTGGAATTTACAGCAGTGTCAGGGTAACCTGTAAATATCTCGTTATACCCGGGATAAGAAAATTTGTAAATATTTGCATTATTCACGTTACTTCCCTTCCACCTGTTGCCATACAATTGTCCCTGGCTCACAACAGTGCTCCACAAAAAAGGAAACAATTTCTTTCTCCGCATATCTATATTATCGTCCCAAAATTTCGAACTGGTACCGGCACTGTCTTTTGTAAACTGCTTATTATTTAAAAGAGCAGAATCGGCACCGCCATACACTTCTTCCCATCGCATTCCATCGAGGGTGACGATTACAAGGTTTTCAGTTTTTGTTTGTGCATTGCACACATTAGCGCAGCAAATCGCAATAAAAATCGTTATCCAAATATTCTTATTCATCTTTAAATTATATTAAAAAAAATGAAGCGGGACCAAATTAACCCACTTCACTGTTTAATAAACAAACTGCACCTAAATTATTTCAGTAACCACATTACTCCATTGATATCGTCGTTGCCACCGAATTGTGACTGCAATGCAGCCTGGTAGTTTTCAGTATTTGCCGTAACTTCTGAACCCGGATATTTGTACCGCATAGCAATTCTTCCTCCATTACCTGTACCAGGCCCGGTTGTAAATGTGGGCACACCTGTTCTCCTGTATGTAAAATATGATTCAAATCCAGAGTGACGGAATAATGCAAGATATCTTTCCTTCAAAATTTGGGTCAAGCCTGTAGCATTGTCGCCCGCATATTTCACAGAAGGCTGATTGTAAAAAGTATTGAAATCAAAATCTATACTATAAGAATTGTAAACGGCATTTGAGCCCGGCGCTCCTGATTGATAAAAATAAGCAGTAAATGAACCCGACTCGGGAATGCTATAGAAAGACATTGAAGCTTTAATACCTTCTGTGTAATACACTTCCGCCCCACCTAACGGACCTGAGCTGATCCAACCCCTGTTAATCGCTTCTGCAATTGTAAACATCAATTCAGGATAACCTATCTGAATACTCGGTTCGCCGGTATATGTTTCGTAATAATGCTTGCGGTTAATTAAGGAATACTGGCCGCTATTTCCTTTTACATACATTATGCCCAAATCCTCTCCGGGATCAGCACCTAAAAAAGCATCGAAACTTGTAGGACTCTTACCCCCTGCAACCAATGCTGAAGCCGGTTCTGCTGTTACAAAAACACGGGGGTCTTTAGTTTGTGTTAGAAGACTTATGTAGGTAGCAGAAGTATTATAGCGTAACGCGTCAAATCCAAAATTATCCGGATTCATCGGGTAGTCGTTTGTGGGATGAATAAACTGGTACTGCAGGTTATCGTCCATGCTGGTCATGACCGGATATTTATTTGCGTCTCCCAATATGGTGGCAAATTGTTGTTTGATATTTAGCTCAGCATCACTTTCCTTTTTACTTAATTCCATCAAAAGGCGAATATGAAAAGTATTAACCACCTTTCTCCATTTTGAAAGGTCATTATTGAAATAAATATCGCCACTAATGGTAGCATTATCGGTAATCAATTGTGCTAACTCTGTATTGGCGCTATCCAGCCAAAGAAAGGCTTTCAGAAAAATGGCTTTTTGGGCATCATAAGCCGGAGTAAGCTCAGCTGAACCTTGCAACGCATCCGTCATTGGTAAATCGCCCATTTCCAGGCTCATCTTTGTAAAAAAATATGCCTTAAAGAATTTTGCCATAGCCTCATAAGCGTTTAGTTCAGGCAAGCCGCTATTCGCAGCTTCATCTATCATCTTGTTTGCATTTTTCAGCGTATTATAGTAATTATCACCGGAGCCAAAATCGTATCGATTATTGCCGTAGTAATCATAGTTGCATAAAAAATACTGCGAGTACCTTTCACCTGATCCGTAAGGTGCATCAAACATGTCGTTTAAAATCTTATTAAATAACAAGGAGGGCGGAACACTCGTTGGCTTATTTTCATTTAGATTTAAGTCCTCGAATGTTTTTTTACAACCTGTACCTGCAAAGGCGATGATTGCAATAAAAAGTATATAAAATGTACGTTTCATTTTTTTTAGTTTTTTGTTTTTCAGAATACTACGTTAATGTTAAAACCATACCTGCGGGTGGTAGGAGATTGCAGGCCTGTACCACCTAATTCATAGTTATATTGATCAAGATCCACATCTTTAAACCTTTTGTCTTTATAGAAGTAAATAAGGTTGCGACCTACGAGCGAAAGAGTGACTTTACTGATAAAACTTTTACTCAGCATCTTTGCAGGCAGATTATAACCAATAGTAACTTCCCGGAGCTTTGCAAATGTCTTACTCATTAAATTGGCTTCACTAATATTATAATACTTACTCACATAGTCCTGCACCTGCACTACCTGGGTGTTGTTAGCATACTGAAGATCTTTGTAGTTAAGAATAGCTCCCGTTTGACCATCATAGTTAATAGATGTACTGTTTGACACAACTACGCCTTCGCCTACATATACTCCGGAATAGTTTGGATCTCCTGCATGATCATTATCGGTTGATCGTGCTTCTCCCAAAGCTCCTTGTACCGTTTCAATATTTCTTCCTCCCCGCATAGTTTTGTTGTGCATGTAGTCAGTGGTAACTCCACCCACACTGCCGTCAAATTGGAAACCAAGAGAAAGGCCCTTCCATGAAACCTGATTGTGGACAGCCCACTGATATTTCGCATTCAGATATCCCAGGAATTGCGAAACAGGATTGGACAATGGTTTTCCTGCGGCATCATTAATAATCTGGCCCTCGGGAGTTCTTACAAAAGCGCTGCTGTAAAATTTATCTATGCGATCTCCATTTTTAAAAAAAGTATTATAGGTTGTTTGGCCGGGCGGCAGTTCCAGGTATCTATCCTGGAAAGTGGAGACATTAACCAATACATCCCACATAAATCCATTGCTTATTTTTACCGGAGTACCCGAGAGTGAAAATTCATACCCTGTTTTTTTTGTTTTTAAAGCATTTAAAACATAAGTGCCATAACCGCTTGCTGTTGAAATTGGGTTATACAAGATTCTCGGTCCATCAATATATTGGAAGGCTGTAGCACTGAATCCTAACCTGTTTCTCAAAAATTTTATATCAAAGCCTTCCTCGAAGTTTACACGATTGAATGTTTTGATATTCGGATCAACAATTTGAGTAGAGTATGTGGCAGCAGCCTGGTTGTTGTATGGTTTCAAAGTAGAGTAAACCGGGATCAATGAATAATCAGGGCCGCCATAAGGAGAGGAATAATTATTTCCATAGTCCAACGGATAATCAAACAATGAAGTTCCTGAAGGCGTATTGCCAAATGCAGAAATAGTAGAAAAAGGGGCCATGCCGATAGTAGCCGATGTTGCATCGCCATGCACATCTGCAAAAGAACCCCGTATTTTCAAAAATGAAATTCCTTCAGGTAAATGCACATAGTCAGAAATGACTGAAGCAAAAGAAATACTTGGGTAAAAGTAACTGTTATGATTCGTGGGTAAAGCTGATGATTTATCTACCCGCCCTGTGAAAGAAAGAGTGGCATATTTATCAAATGAAGCATCAAGTGAACCATAAGCACTTAGAACCCTCATGTCTGATGCAAAGCTGTTTGCTTGAACGGGATTGAGTGAATTACTAAAACTATATACACCGGGAACACTCAAATAATCGGTAGACGTAAAATTTGAATTATATGAAAGCGACCTTAAGCTGCCGCCCACAAAACCGGAAAGATTTAAAAAATCCTTTACCGTATAATTATAGTTCAGCAGAACTTCGCTATTATTTTCGAAAAGATTGCGGTGATCTTCCCGATAGTCACCTTTGTTACCTTCCCTGCTGTAAGGATGTGCAGAATAGGGCATTTTTTCCGTTCTTAATAAATTATACGTAGTTACCTGTGTACGGCCGGTAAGATTGAGATTATCATTTATCGTGAAATTCGCGGAAACATAACTATACAGATCTGATTTATGATGGCCGCGCAGCCACTCATTCACCATAAACCATGGATTGTGATATCGCTGGTATTCTGCAAAAATATTTTGTGTTCCTACTTTACCGGGTTGCCATTCGCCTTTGATTAACGGAGACTCCACATCCCAGTCATCTCCTGTCCATACTGACATATTATATATCAAACTATTAGGCCCGTAATCCACATCAGGATAATTAGGAGTGTATTGCCTGTTGAAATTCATGTTGGCTTCAATCTTCAAACGTTTTGAAGGATTGAAAGAGCCATAGACATTAAAATTTGTAATATTCAATTGCATATTAGGAATAATACTTTCCTGGTAAGAATGTGAAAGAGAAAAACGAAGATTATAATTATCGCCCGCAGCCCCCAGAGAAATATTATTGGTGGTTTGGAAGCCCGCTCTTAAAAAACGATTCAAATTGCCCTTGCCACGTGCAACATAGGGAGTGGGTTTAATGTTACCCGTCCAAACATAACCGCCGGGAAAAGTTGTGGTGTATGTTTGATTAGGATCATATTCGCCATCCCATTGAGGTATTAGCTGTCCTTCAAATTTGGGCCCCCATATATCATAATCGGCATCGTTTAAGCCGCCACCTAATCCATTGCCAAACGCATATAACGCGTTTTCACCAGGACCATATTCATCCTGAACTTTCGGAAAAGCAAGAAATCCTTTATCAATTGAGTTGGTTGAATTTATTTCAACCGTCCATCCTTTGCGATTCTTATTTCCTTTTTTAGTTGTAATTAAAATAGCGCCATACTGTGCACGACTTCCATATAATGCCGCTGCAGTGGGACCTTTCAATACTGTATAGGATTCTATATCGTCAGGGCTAATGTTCCATGTATCAGAACTAATAGGGATGCCATCTACAACATACAAAGTAATTTCATTGCCGCGAAGCAGGACAGTTGGTTTTCTTAACAATTCTGCAGATGGGCCAACAGATAAACCAGCCACTTTTCCAGTTAATCCCGAAATAGGATTCTGATCTCTTGCTTTCACCAGGTCTTCACCCTTTACTTCCTGTACGGAATAGCCTAATTTTTTGATTTCTTTTTTTACACCTAAAGCCGTTACCACTACCTCGTTTAATTGTTTGGCAGAAGATGTAAGTTGAATGCTAACATTTCCATTACCGGCAGTGATTTCTTTTGGCTCATATCCTACAAAACTAACAAGCAGCCTGCTGTTTTTGGGAGCATCTAAAATAAATTCTCCATTAGCATTTGTTGAAGTACCAGACTTTGAATTTTTAAGAGAAACGCTTACGCCTTCAAGCGGGGCTTGCGTTTCAGCATCCGTTACCCGGCCTTCAATTTTGTTTTGAGCGACGAGGGCGCCCGAGGAAAAAAGAAAGAAAAATGCAAGACATAAAATTTTTTTAATGGGGCAATTAGTTTGATTCATAACAGTAGGTTTTTATAAATGCAAATGTATCGCGGTAGGTGTATCCGATGGAGAAGGAGATATAAACAAAAAGTTAACAAATTGTTAGGGGAATGTTTTGCACTGGTGGCGCAACACTATGCCTGAATTTGATAAAATATTTTTTAAAAAAATGCTAGCTTGCCTGGAAAACCCCGAGGTGCCCGAATACGCCAAGTCTTTTTACCTAAATTTGATCAAACTCTATAACAATTGCGAAATCAGCATATAATAGTAAATGGCGATAGCAGGAACATGAAGGAATTAGCCGATACTTCTGTACACCTTGTAATTACTTCCCCTCCGTATTGGCAGCTAAAAGATTACGGTTCAGATGACCAAATTGGTTTCCACGACACATATGAGAATTATATCAACAATCTTAACCTGGTTTGGAAAGAATGTTATCGCACGCTGCATAACGGCTGCAGGTTGTGTATAAATATCGGCGATCAATTTGCAAGGGCGGTCTATTACGGACGATACAAAGTCATTCCAATCCGGCAGGAAATTATTAAGTTTTGTGAGAGCATTGGATTTGATTACATGGGCGCCATCATCTGGCAAAAAGTTACCACTTCCAACACAACGGGTGGAGGCGTACAAATGGGTTCATATCCCTACCCAAGAAACGGAATTTTGAAATTGGATTATGAATTTATCCTCGTGTTTAAAAAATTAGGCCTTGCACCAAAGCCAACAAAAGAACAAAAAGAACTCTCTAAAATGACTGCCGAAGAATGGAACACTTTTTTTGCAGGCCATTGGAATTTCGGAGGCGTAAAACAAAGCAATCATATTGCCATGTTCCCCGAGGAATTGCCAAGACGATTGATCAAAATGTTTTCATTCACAGGGGAAACAATTCTCGACCCTTTTGCGGGTAGCGGAACTACCACTTTGGCAGCGAAGAATCTCGATAGGAATTCTGTAGGGTTCGAAATAAACCCTGAGTTTATCCCGGTTATAAAGGAAAAACTTAATGTGCATCAAAAAGATAAAGATGGCTCCGCTTATGAATTTACACAGCAACAAAATGTAAAAAATGATTTTCCAAAAAAGATAAAAGAGTTGGCCTATATCTTCAAAGACCCGCATATATTGGATAAAAAAGTTGACGTAAAGAAATTACAATTCGGATCAAAGATTGACAAGGAAAGTTCCCGTCAACGCCACGAATTATTCACCGTTAAAGAAGTTATAAGTGCCGAAAAAATCAGGCTGAGTAGTGATCTTACAATCAGGCTTATTGGGATAAAAGAAAATCCTTTAATTAATGGAGAGGCGACTGATTTCCTTGTTGAAAAAACAAAAGGAAAGCGTGTCTTTCTTAAATATGATAATATAAAGTATGACAAGAATAACAATTTGCTTTGCTATTTATATTTAGAAAATAAAACCTTTATTAATGCCCATCTCATCAAAAGTGGGTTGGTGAATGTTGATGGAAAACACGATTATAAATACAAAGAAAAATTTCAAATGCTTTTTAGTCAAATAATTAAGTAGCGCATAAGCCGACCTAATGTTTGAACTTTAATTTAAATTTTGTGAACCCAAACCTGCTTAATTGCACCACTTATTATAGTTACCAATTAAAGATGATCAAAATAGCACGAACTGATTCCGACAACAAAGACTTCATTGCTCTTGTAAGAAACCTTGACGCTGATTTAGCTGAAAGAGACGGTGCAGAACATGCATATTACGATCAATTCAACAAAGTTGCTGCGATCAAGCATGCGGTGGTCGTCTATGAAAATAATATAGCAATTGCATGCGGCGCTATAAAAGAGTTTTCACAAAACACTATGGAAATAAAAAGGATGTACACCCAGCCGGCAAGCAGGGGCAAAGGATTTGCAGGCAAAGTTCTATCCGAACTGGAAAAATGGGCCGCTGAATTATCTTATACCAAATGTATTTTAGAGACCGGCAAAAAACAACCTGAAGCCATCGCACTTTACAAGAAGAATGGATATAAGATTATCCCGAACTACGGGCAATATGCCGGTATTGAAAATAGCGTGTGTTTCGAAAAAGAAATAAAATAGCGCACAACCAACCTCCAAAAATGCAAGAATAAAATTTGTGGCGAAAAAAAATTATAAAAAAGTTTCGCTGATGTCCAATTAACCTACTCTCACTTGTTATTGATATATACAACATATTTAATAATATTTAAAAACTTAAACAATGGATGAGTTCGTATTGATCATGCGCCACGAAGATGGCAGCAAAATCGCTTCACCTGAACAAATGCAAATCTGGATGAAACAGACAATGGACTGGATTGGTAACATCGCTGCACAAAACAAATTCAGCGGAGGCACCGGCTTACCTTTTGATGATGCCAGAGTTGTGAGGCCTAATAACATTGTAACCAATGGTCCTTTTGGAGACATCAAAGAAACGATTGGCGGCTACATTATTGTGAAAGCAGATTCCCTAGAAGAGGCTGTAGAATTTGCAAAAGGTTGCCCCGTATTACAAGGTGAAGGCAACAGTGTTGAAGTAAGAAAAGTTGCCAAAAATGATGGCGTTCACTAAAATCTTCAAAGCCTTTCGGGCAATTCCGGAAGGCTTATTTTTCCTATGCACAAACCAGGAACTAATACCGCATTTATTCAGGACAGAATTTACAAAAATCACTTCTGTACTTTGTAAGCTATTCGGTATAGAACATATAGCAATCGCAGAAGATCTTGCAGGCGAAACTTTTTTATCGGCGTTGGAAACATGGCCTTATAAGGGCCTCCCCGAAAATCCTACGGCATGGCTTTACTCTGTTGCAAAAAACAAAGCCAAAAATTATTTTATCCGCAACCAGGTTTTCAAAGACAAAATTTATTCTCAATTAAAATTTCACACACAGGAAACGGAAGACCTGGAAATAGATTTATCTCAAAAAAATATTATGGACAGCCAGTTGCAAATGTTATTCGCCATTTGTCACCCTGCCATTTCACAAGAAGCTCAAATAGGATTATCGCTTCGCATCCTTTGTGGATTTGGCATTGATGAGATTGCAAATGCCTTTTTAACTAATAAAGAAACTATCAACAAACGTCTCTTCAGGGCCAAAGAAAAACTGCGGGATGAAAAAATAGAAATTAAATTTCCCGGCGAGGCTGAAATTAATAATAGGCTGGAGGCTGTTTTAACGACTTTGTATTTGCTATTCAACGAAGGCTATTATTCTGAAAGCAAGGACACAATAATGCGAAAAGATCTTTGCGATGAGGCCATGCGATTAACGCAACTTCTTATTGACAACGAACAGATAAACCGGCCTTCCGTAAACGCTTTATTATCGTTAATGTGCTTTCATGCTTCAAGATTTGAAGCAAGGAAAAATGAAAATGGTGAAATGATTCTATACGATGACCAGGATGAAGCACTTTGGGATTATGGGCTAATCACAAAAGGGGGGTATTTTCTTCATAAAGCCTCGCAAGGAAAAACTGTTTCAAAATATCATATAGAAGCTAGTATTGCATACTGGCATACTGTAAAAACTGATACGAAGGAGAAGTGGGAAAACATTTTGCAGCTCTTTAATAAATTGTTGCAAATAGCATATTCTCCCGTTGTTGCCCTCAACAGAACGTATGCACTCTCGAAAGCTAACGGTAAGCATCAGGCGATTATCGAAGCAGAAAAATTAAATCTAAATGAAAATCATTTTTACTTTACGCTACTTGGCGAGTTGTACAAAGACCTTGACGATTCAAAAGCAAATATGAATTTTCAAAAAGCACTTGCCTTGGCAAAAACGCAGACGGACAGACACTTGATTCAAAAGAAAATGGAGAATCTGAAAAAGCAACAAACCCATCGTATAATGAAGCCACTTGATTGAACAGAACGAGATCTTCAATTATCAATTATCCCTTTAGCTCTTAGTTAAATAATATCCTGAATGTCTCTTTCTCTTTGGTGATGGCATCCGTAACTGTTACGAAATATATTCCTGCCTTCATGTTATATTCTCTTGGAAAACTTATAATTGTATTGAATATTTTTTGATATAGCTTGGAAGATACTGTTTTACCCGTTGGGTCAATTACTTCCACCTGGTAATCCTTAAGGACATTATTTGAAATTGAAATGTACAAAATATTATCAACAGGATTTGGATAGAAACTCACATTAAATTTTGTACTCTTTAACAGGACAATATTACTATATCGCATCGATTTGTCTTTGTCCACGATTTTCAATCTATAAAAATTATTACCGGGAGGCGGAGACTTATCCAGGTGCACAAAAAGAGATGCGGAACTTTTATCCAGGGTATTTATATCACGGAAGGCCGTGCCGGTATTGGTACTTCTTTGTAATGTAAAGCTTAGGGAATTGTTGAGAGTATTTTTCCACGACAATTCATTTCCATCAGCCCGCCTGGCGCCACTTAACTTATAATCCAATGGTAAAACCGAATTACAATAGCCAGTTATTATGTAGTTAGCATATTTTACCAGGCATCCGCTATTCACCACAACTTTACAAAAATATCTTCCTGTATCCTGTAAAGTTAAAGTCTGTATGTTATACGTGGGCGAACTACCAACCAATACGCTATCGTTCGGTTCTACTCTTTTATACCATTGATAGGTCGCATTGTCAATAGAATCAACAAATAAGGTGAGCTCTTCATCAAAACATTCTTTCGTGTCAGGATATACAATGAAGTTAGCAAGAGGTAACACGCTCACATCAGTCAAACTCGCATTGCCACAACCATCCACCACACGTAACCTAATGAGAGAATAACTTGTTCCATTATTGATATTAAAGACTGAACTTACCTGGGGAGGTGCAACAATTACGGGACTATCCGGCAGGCTCCCAAATATTTCGTACATATATGGCCCTACACCATTGGTTGTACTGGCACTTACGGTAAAACTGCTATTATCGCATTGATAAGCCTGGGAACCAGAAAGATTAGGATATATATAAGGGTTTACAACAACTGTATCATATAGGTGATTGTTACAAGTCTGAATATAAGTATCAAAAATATAGGTGGCCGGATTTAGATTTAAATAAGTATAAACATAACCTGCAACCTGGCTTGGATTGATTGTAACCCCAACACCATTCTGCTTTATGATTTTACTGGAAATTGTAGCTCCAAATAAATTATGATCCGTAATGTCAATTATTACATCCGAGTAACCACTAGGCGATGTTGAGGAAGGACAGTGGGGGTTTATCGTTATAGCCCTGTTAACCTTACTTGGAATAGTAGTTACATATCCTGAATCTTTTCGTCCGCATTGATCCATTACAATCATTTTATATTGTTGAGGAGACGGTACGTCAGGTACACTGTTGAAAGTATATGATGAACTGGATGTTCCGTTTTGCAGCAAACTGCCGCCGGGAGTATATAAAGAAAAAGAATAGTTGGGCGATCCTGAGGTAACGTTGACCGAAATTGTTGTGGCACCAATTGTAGAACAAGAAGGACTTGCAGACATATTAAAAGCCATACTGCCCGCCGCCAATGAAATACACCTTGTAATGGTGGTATCATAACAGGTAGGATCATTTTTTACCGTAATACAATAACTACCATAATTTATGCCGGTAAAAATTCCGGTTGCATTGCAGGAAACCAATACATTCATGCTATCATATAAACAATACTGCGGATTAACTAGATTCGACTGACCCTTTATGGTTGCGTTAAAAGCAGTGCAAGTCTGCCCGTTTATTGTTACGGTATTACTTACAGAAGGAATCTTTTTATTCTCCGTAAAGCATCTTGTGATTGTCGTATCATAGCACGTAGGGTCGTTTATCATTTTTATACAATAAGACCCATACAATAAATTATTGAATGCCCCTGTAGTGTTACAGGTAATAAGGACATCTGCAGAATCATACAAACAATATTGTGGATTAGTAAGATTAGATGCGCTTTTAGTATTTACATCAAAAGTTGTGCAGGTGAAATTTTTTGTCGTTACTGAACTCCCCAATCCCGGTACTTGTTTATATGCGCTAAAACAACGAATTATTGTCGTGTCGTAACAGGATGGATCATTCATTAGTCTTATGCAATAGCTTCCGTAAGCGAGGCTATCAAACGTACCGGTAGAATCGCACCTGATTAAAACGTTGGCGGAATCATACAGGCAATAATAGGCATTCGTAATATTCACCTGCCCGGTAATTGAAGCCGAAAATGACGAGCAATTTGTTACAGTATTTACAACCGCATTCACAGAAGGCACAGGCTTCGGTGCATTAAAACAGCGGGTGATCGTAGTATCATAGCAACTCGGATCATTGGTTATCTTAATGCAATAGGTGTTATAAGCGCCATAATTAAGATTGGTGAAATTGCCAGTCGTGTTGCATGATATTAGTGTATTGCTTGAATCATATAAGCAGTAATTAGGGTTTGTAAGATTTGACTGCCCTGTTACAGATACAGAAAATAAATAACAATCAATTTTAGTTTTTACAGTAGACCCTACGGCAGGGATTGGTTTACTGGCGCTAAAACAGCGTGAAAATGTCGTATCATAACAATTATCGGTTATTTTAATACAGTATGAGCCGTAGGGAATATTTGAAAAAACGGGGCCTGCACTACAAGTAATTAATACATTACTGTTATCATACAAACAATAATTGGGAGAGGTAAGATTTATCTGCCCTGTTATTGCAGCGGTAAATGTCGCGCAGTTTTGATTAGATATTGCTACGCTTGGATTCGCATTAGGAATTGCCGTATTATTCCATACCACTGATTTGATATTGCCGCACTTGTCTTTTACCAGCAACGTTGCGGAACGCTGGCCTCCAAGGTAATAACTGAATGTATTATTGGAAGACCAGGTAGTATCACCGGGTATACTTGTTGCTCCATATTTATAACCATTAAAAATAGCATTGGGAGTTGTGTTATTAAAGATATCTTTTAGATTGATCGTAATATTTAGGCTATCGCAACCATTTGGTAGTACTGTTGTGTTATTAATAAACCAGTCATAATCGTCCACAACTATACTTCGTGTTTGTATCGCCCCGCAAGAATCCCTAAGTTGAATAAGGTAAGTTCCGGCTATCAAGCCTATGAATCCCCCGGTAACACTTACTGCTCCAACTTTTGAAGGGGATGGAGCAATTATTTTATATGAAAATGGTCCCAGGCCAAAACTTTGGGTCGTAACCGTAATCGTTCCGGTCTTCCCATTAGGGCAAGAAACTCCGGTAGAGGTCATAGTAAAAGTTGGTGTCTGGTAACTACCGGGTACAGTTACCGTATCTTTATTAAGCAGGCAATTGGTGCTAATATCTAAAATCGTTACCAAATAATTACCTGCGGAAAGTCCCGTAATGGTTGTCGAAGAAGTATAACTTGTGTTTACAGGGCCGGTGACCTTATACTGATAGTTTCCGGATCCTCCACTTGCGGTAATTTTGATTGAACCTGTAGCAGCACATCGGGACTCCAGAACAGTATAGGTAGCCGTTAGTGAACTACACGGTTGTGAATAGCTAAGCTTAGGGAACATTAAAGCTAATACTGCAGTAATTACTAATAGGGTCGAGGGGTAAAATTTTTTCATCAATGCATAATTAGGTACTTCTAAAACGCATTAAGCTATAGCTTATTATACAGGCTGGATAAGGGTCTCAGTAAAATTACTGTTCTTTGGGAAATTGTACTTGAACAAAAAATGCTTTTATAGCTGAATTTCAATTTCAGCAATAAAAAAACATACAGATAAAAATATGTCTTATACGCAAAATCGTTTTGGAATTGACCTCTGAAACGATTTCATAACAGAATTTATTTGCTATTTTAAAAAAAGATCGCAATACCTATCGCTATTTTTAGGCTTTTAATGTTGCTAAAAACTGGTAGCAAAATCCGAGCGTTAAAAAAATTGCCAAGAAATGTAAAATTTCCAGGTCACATTCATTATTTTTTATTTATCCAGAAACTCCTCAATAACCGCCACCGTTAGCTCCGGAATTTTGCTTCCTTTTTCCACTGCACATATTTCTCCAATGCAGGAACCGTGGCTTCCCGGAAGTATCACCAATTCTCCTTTTGGTATTGCCTGTGACATTTTTAAGGCATGCTCAGTCGTCACGACATCCTTATTGCCAACAATAATTAATGCGGGCGCCTGAATTGAACGGATATCATCTTCGGGCCAGTCTTTAAAGGCAAGCATTCGTTCCCGGTCTTTATCGTGCATGTTTTGCAACGCGGCGTTATCAGGGTTAATTGCGAGAAATGCATCCTGTAATGGCTGCGGCATATTTTTTAAGCTTGCATCTTTCATCATATCGAAGAAACCTGGGAACATCCCTTCACGCAAATAAATTGCAGATATCGCCACAATTTTATTAACGACCTCTGGGTGTCGAATAGCAATCTGTAAAGTTGTACTGCCGCCGTTACTAAAGCCAAGTATATATGCCCTGGAAATATTGAGTTGCTTTAGCAATGTTGCCACATCATCCGCATCCTGCTCAAAAGTTTCAGGCGCATTCCGGTCGCCGCTATGGCCATGCGCCTGCATTTCAACCGCGATCACTTTATATCTTTTCGCAAATAATGGGAGTGTATTTCCAAATGTGGTTTCAATAGTAGATCCACCGCCATGAATCAACACGAGAGGATTGCCATCACCGTGCATTTCATAATACATTTTTAGCCCATTCACTATCGCATAGTTCTTTGTACCCATAGTATGTTTTTTTGTCGTGGCAGAAGAAAAATCCATCCTTTCCTGCATGATTGCATCATGTAAATAGCATGCTAAATAATTAAAAAATACACTAGTCCATTTTTCGATTAACGACCTTAAGTTAAAGTTCATTCGGAAATAATCGCCGTGATGATCTTCTGCTTTGGAAATAAAAACAGTTTCTTTAATCCTGTTCAATATCTTCTTCAACAGGTAAAATACCTGAAAAAATTTTTTCTCATTAGCAAAACAAATAAATTACAACTTCAGATTTCTATGACGATGCAACGTTCCCCAAAATTAAGATGTCATAATAGAAATCAAAAAGCATGAAACGCTTGTTATTTTTAATGCCGGCCTTATGTTTGATTCTCTTCTCATGTAAAAAGGATAACTCCAAAGTGATTTGTACGTCGTTGGATGGAACATGGAAGATGGTTCTCGTAAAAGATAATTCCACAAATACAACAATGACAAAACCTGCCTCTCTATACGGCGATGTGATTGTTACATTTGTTTCCAATGATATTTCCAACGGGATATTTAATGGGAATACCCCAACAAATGATTTAGGGCCTGATAACTACACCCTTGGTTTCAATCGTACCATGTTCATTCCATCACTTAAGATCACGAAAGTGGCTGAAACTTCCTGGGGCTTGCAATTTGTTTCAAACATCAGGGATGCCCAGCAATACCATTTTGACAGTGGAGAACTATTAAATATTATTACTACCGGCAAGACACTGACCTTTAGAAAACTTTGAGCAAATCCAAGCGGGTCTTCGCATTGCACCGACGATGACCACAATAAAATTTAAAAGGAAATAATTTAAGACTCTAACGCTTCTTTCAATTTCTCGACAAACAATAGTGTCGCCGGGCAATATTCTACGTTTTGTTTATGAATATAAATAAAGTCGGTGGGCGGCTTCTTGGCCAGGTGGGGAAACCCGGCACAATCCGTCGGGCGCACTTCATAGATAGAACACATGTTGGTTTTTAGGTCAAGGAACTGGCAAGGCCTCGATTTATTCATCCAATCATTCTCTCTTTTATCAAGGTAAAGCCATTTCTCTTTAAAATCTTTTGGCTTCATGCCGAGGTGTGCTGATATTCTTTTTATATCCTGGAATGTGTATGTAGGGCTCATCACTTTGCAACAATTTGCACAGCTAAGGCAATCCACCTGTTCCCATACTTCTTTATCTATTTTTTCCGAAAGTATCTCCAGGTTTTCAGGTGGTTTTTTTTCAGTTCTCGTAATGAAGGACCTGAATTGCTTCTTATTACTCTCAAATTTTTTTGCGAATTTTCGAAGATTGACGACTTGCATGTAAAGATGAAAATTATGTTAGCCAGCAGATATGCTGATTTTTAATCATAAATGTAGCGCATATTTTAACTTAATATTGTAGAACAATTAAGCAATGCTTTATTGGCGGGGTTGACCCCGCAATAAATTTTATAAAAAGGGAATCATCCCGACGATATTCAAACCGGATTTTTAATGTGGCAGGTATATAAAAAAGGCTTCAAGGCATATTTACAGTTGGAAAAATCATTGTCTGAAAATTCGGTGGAGGCTTATGTACACGACGTAGAAAAGTTCACCCAATTTCTTCTATTTTCTTATCCGGATGTAACGCCACGCGATATTGAAATTCTTCACCTGGAGAAATTTTTGAAATGGATAAGTGAACTTGGAATGACGCCTTCCTCGCAGTCGCGAATCATCTCAGGGCTCCGGAGCTTTTATAAATATTGCCTTCAGGAAAATATTGCAACAACCGATTCCACCGCATTACTGGAAACGCCCAAACTTGCAAAACATCTTCCGGACGTGCTTAGCTTTACGGAAATAGAAAATATCAGTAATAGTATCGATTTAAGTAAACCTGAAGGCTGTAGAAATAAAGCTATTATTGAAACACTCTATAGTTGTGGCCTCCGGGTGAGCGAACTTGTAAATTTAAAGTTATCATGCCTTTACTTTGATGTTGGTTATGTAAGAATTATTGGAAAAGGAGACAAGGAAAGATTAGTGCCTATTGGCGGGCCTGCAATTAAATTTATTAATTTATATATTGAAAATAATCGTGTGCATGTGCCTGTTACGCCTGGTAATGAAGATGTGGTTTTTCTAAACCGAAGGGGCAGAATGCTTTCCCGTGTTATGATATTTATTATTATTAAAGAATTGGCAAAATCTGCAGGTATTACAAAAAATATTTCACCGCATACCTTTCGCCATTCATTTGCAACGCATCTCGTGGAAGGCGGTGCAGACCTTCGCGCTGTGCAGGAAATGCTCGGTCACGAGAGTATAACGACTACTGAAATTTACACTCACCTGGACAGGGAGTATTTGAGGGATGTTTTGCAACAGTATCACCCCGCTTTTAATAATTGACCAATGATCTTTTTTGATGGTAGAAAGGGAATGAATGTTGGAGATCGCTGAATGCTATTATTTTCTTTCCATCATTACATCGGCACTATGATAGGCCGAAACCTCGTTGACATTTTTTACACGGTTCCTGTAATTTTTAAACATGCTCATCCATTTTAGCCGGAGAACGCCGAAAATTCCCTCTTTCACGATTCCTTTATTCATTTTGGAAATGCCAAATTTCCGGTCTATAAAAGTGATAGGCACCTCCTTTATTTTGAAGCCCAACTTCCATGCAGCAAATTTCATTTCTATCTGGAAAGCGTATCCTACAAAGCTAATTTCATCAAGGTTAATGGCCTCAAGTACTTCGCGGCGGTAACATACAAAACCAGCGGTCGGATCTTTTAGCGGCATAAAGGTGATAATACGAGTGTAAAATGAAGCCCCTTTTGATAAACCAATTCTAAGCCATGGCCAGTTTTTTAACTGTCCTCCTTTCACATAACGGGACCCAACTGCCAGGTCTGCGTTTTGAACTTTGCATGCCTGGTAAAGTTTATCGAGATCATTAGGATCGTGTGAAAAATCGCAATCCATTTCAAAAATAAACTGGTAACCTTTGCTAAGTGCCCACCTGAAACCAAGTATATATGCTGTTCCCAAACCAAGCTTGCCTTTTCGCTCCTGCAAAAAAAGAACTCCCGGGAATTTATCAATATAATTTTTCACTATGCCTGCCGTACCATCGGGAGAACCGTCATCTATAATAAGGATATGAAAATTTTCCTTTAAAGAAAAGACTGCTTCTATAATAGATGCAACGTTATCTCTTTCATTGTAAGTAGGTATAATAAGAAGTTTTTCCAAAAATTACCCTTGTTTTTATAGTCAAATTACGATTTATCTTTAAACTAAATCTGTTATAAACGGATAAGCGGTTTATTTCCTAAGCAGTGTACGGTTGAGGATCTCGGTTAGCTTTTGCTTGGTATGTAACGGAAAATCCCCTTTCATCATCCAATCGTAGTACTGGGGTTCAGCTTTTAACACTTCACATACAGGCCTTCCTTTGTGTTTTCCAAAGTTAAACACTTCCACGTCATTTTCCATTACAAAACGCCTCGCGAAATCCACAAATTTTTCTTCACCAGTGAATTGAAGGATGGTTTCGAGCGTATTTCCCAGGTTTGAATATCGTCCCAATTGCGCCTCAAGGATCTCCCATGTAGCTGTTGCATCGGCTTCCGCAGAGTGTGCACCCTCTAATTCTTTTTCACAATAAAACTTGTATGCCGCTCCCAGTGTCCTTTTTTCCATCATGTGGAAAATATGCTGAACATCTACCATTTTCCGGTGCGTCATGTCGATAGTAATGCCGGCCCTTAAAAATTCTTCCATTAACAGTGGGACATCGAAACGATTGGAATTGTACCCGGAAAGATCGGCAATATCAATAAATTGCTTAAGCTCATTAGCAACCTCTTTAAATGTAGGAGCATCCTTTACTTTGTCATCTGTAATCCCATGAATGTCGCTGCTGCTTTTAGAAATTGGTATTTGGGGATTTATAATTTTCTGTTTTACTATTTTTGTTCCATCCTGCAAAATTTTCACAATTGCTATTTCAACTATTCTATCTGTAGCAAGGTTAACACCTGTGGTTTCAAGGTCAATAAAAGCTAATGGTCGCTGTAATAATAAAGGCATTGTATATTTATCTTTTTACTTTAAAATAGCCGTAAATTTCCCAATTTTTTTATTTAAGCTTATGCTCATTTCTGCATCATTCTTTTATCTCAAGGGCCTCCAAAATATTAATTCCATCATAGTTGCCACTACTCATAAAAAGAAAATTCGTGTTTCTTTTTTCATATTTCGCCAACATTTTTTCAAGCTCACTTCTGTCGTTAATAACTTCGAGGCCCGGCTTGCCGAATCCCTTTGATACAATACTCGAATCAAGCGGCGGCATCCTCTTTAGTTCAAGTGCGTGGCTGCTGTAAAACACAATCGCTTCATCCGCGTTTCCGAGTGAACCATAATATTCTTTCATAAACTTTTCATTAAGACTGCTAAAAGTATGTAACTCAAGAATCGCAATTAGTTTTCTACCAGGAAACTGCTGTTTCAGTGCGTTGACACTCGCGATTACTTTACTTGGGGCATGCGCAAAATCTCGGTACACATTGGTATCGGCTGAATCAGCAAGCAGTTCAAGACGCTTTGAAGCTCCCGTAAAATCGGCGATGCCTTTTGCAAATATAGGTCCATCTATTTTAAGCTCCTTGCAAACATGGTACGCAGCTTCTAAATTTAGCAGATTGTGATTCCCGAAAACTTTTATCCAGGTTTTTTCGTTTTCTATTATCACACTTGTAATACCGTTCTCAATGGAATATGAAGGCAATTTGTAAGGAATATATTTTATATCTTTTCTTAAATTATTTGCTACAAGGTTTTTCAAAACGGGATCCGTTTCATTAAAAATTAATACCCCATTCTCTTCAATTTTATTTATGAATATTACAAACTGTTCTAAATAGAAATCAAATGTTGGGAATACATTAATATGATCCCATGCAATACCCGTTATTACAGCGATGTGTGGAAAGAGGAAATGGAATTTAGGACGCTTTTCTATCGTGCTTGCAGGATATTCATCAGCTTCACAAATTATCAAATCAGCATTTGTAACTTTAACACTTTGCTCAAATCCTTCCAATCTTGCTCCCACTAAATAATCAAAATCCGTCTTTGCATACCTAAGCACATGCATTATCATGGCAGTTGTGGTTGTTTTTCCATGGCTACCTCCTATAGCGACCCGCTTTTTATTTTTGCTTTCCTGGTATATGTACTCCGGGAACGAATACACTTTTAGGCCAATATTTAGGGCTTTCAATAATTCAGGATTATCCTGTTTCGCATGCATCCCGAGAATAACTGCTTCAATATCTTCATCAATTTTTTCGGGGTACCAGCCTTCTGCCTTTGGGAATATTCCGGCCTTTTTTAGATTAGCAGCCGCAGGTTCAAAAATTTCATCATCGCTGCCTGTAACAGTATAACCTTTAATGGTTAACGCAATGGCCAACTGATGCATCACGCTACCTCCAATAGCAATAAAATGAATACGCATAAATTATTTTAACTGGGTTTCTCTAAAACATTTAACAATAGATTGAAATATAATTCGTTTTTCCTTAGCAACCTTAAATTGGATAATTTACATTTGCAAAAAGGTTGTAAAATAATTTAAACCTAAACAAAACCATGAAAAAGTTATTATTTGTCATTGCACTAGCATCTTCAATTATTGTGAGCTTTACCTCTTGCTCAAGCTCCCGCAGAACGGGTTGCCCAATGACTCAAAACATAATACACTAAAAAGAAGTTTCCTTACCTTTTATTTTTATTTTGAAGCACGCGCATGAACTGGATACCCCTAAAATCTGAGGAGCAGATTGAAGAAATAAAATTGAATTCCGGAAAAAATCCGCAGATTATTTTTAAGCATAGCACCCGCTGCTCCATTAGCAGCATGGCGAAGAACCGCCTCGATAAAAATGATAGCCCTACCGGTATGGATTTTTATTACCTGGATGTAATCAACAACAGAAATATCTCCAATAAAATCGCTGAAGAATTTAGTGTAAATCACCAATCGCCGCAGGTACTTATCATTAAGGAAGGCGAATGTGTTTATGATGAAAGCCATTCGGGTATTCACCTGGATGAGATAAAATCTGTGGCGTCGCAGTCATAAATAACCCTTTATCATTCTTGACAACCATTGCTGCCAGCCAGATTAAATTTCCTCTTTTCGGAATTAAATAAACTATAAATTGCTAACTATTGGACAGCAGTGAGCCCAGTCTGAGAATTCATGTGAATTATTTTGGCATTAACAGTGCTTGCAATTTCTAAATCCTTTAATAATCTTTGCATAGTTGCGGGATCTTTTAATCCGGCAATGCGGCACGCACTTTTAAAATCCATGTGCATTCCAAAATTCTCCAGGATGTCTGGCACTCCATTCAATTCAGGAAACGAAGAGAATTTTTTTACGAAATAATAATTTGCGCCGTGAACAGGTCTTATGTAAGCAGTGTAAAAAGTATTCATAATTTACGAAGTTTTAATTTTCTCTGTAATAATTATCAGGCAACATTTAAAGAGATAAAGCCATCAATTGATTTCGATAGATTTACTGGGTCGAAAGGTTTTATGAATAATTCCCGTACATCCTTTATGTCCCCGAGTTTTTTTGCGATTCCCCTATTCTGAGAGCTTCCAAGGATGATAACCGGGCAAGAATACATAGTGCTGCTATTAATATGCTCGACAAAATCCACACATTCTTCAGTTTGATAATCTACATCTATCAGTACCATTTCAATTTTTTCGTTGCGTTTTAACTCACATAACGCCTCATATACATTAGCTACAGTTATTACATTATACTTGTCGGAAAAACCTGTCTTTAAAATATAATTCATTGCAGCATTTCCACTAATACTTAAAACCTGTTTGTTCATTTTCATTCCATTTAGAGATAAAAAAATAGGAGGAATACTGGAGAAGCTAAAAGGTTTTTAATACCAGGAAAAAGCTTCCTGTTTTATTAACGATTCAGTAGGCTTTGCGGTTTTGTCGAAGGTTATATGAAAATCATATAAAAGAAATCCGGAAATTATTAAAGTTGGAAATGGAATACAGAGGATTAAGGAAAAGGGGCCGATATATAGAAATTTAAATAATTAGCCTGTAAAATTCAAGGGATATTCTTCGTTGTCTAATACAAAAGCAATGGGGTGGTTTGTAATTCAGAGGAAGGGATATACACAAAGAAACTATTTCGTGTAAATCGATGTAAATGTAAGATGAAGATTTAAAACATGCAACAAATTTCAAAAAAAATATAAGAAGTTGGAAGAATTTATGCGAATATCGGAGCATAAATATGTGAATTTCATTATGTTAATGCGCAATACTTTATGAAATAATGTCACTCCTTCTTGTACCTTCGTAAAGTTCATATTCTAATAACCTGCAATCAATTTTGCTGGTATAGAACTCAATTTTTCGCTTAGCTTTCAAACCTATTTTTTTTGCCAGTTGAAGATTACCAGTGAAAACATAGCCCATGTAACCTTTACATTTTTGCTTCAGAAAATCTCCTATCCTACCGTAAGTTTCGTTCAATTCCTCTATCTCTCCCATCCTTTCTCCATATTCCGGATTCATATAAACAACCCCGGAACTGTTTGGTGGTATTTCAGTTTCTTCAAAATCACATACTATGAATTTTATCAAATTTTCGACTCCTGCTGCGCCCGCATTTATCCGGGAAATATTTATGGCATCCTCGCTTATATCAGACGCGATAATTATTAATCCCGGTACCTCGATAATCTGTGATACTAGAGCTTCTTTTTCTTTTTGATAAACAATTTCTTCGTAACCAATAATATGTTTAAAGCCGTAATTTTCCCGGAACAAACCAGGTCGCCTGTTAGTAGTCAACAAGGTCGCTTCTATAGCAATGGTCGAAGACCCGCACATTGGATTAATGAAAGGGGATTTACGATCCCATGTTGTGGCCAGAAGCGTAGCGGCAGCAAGAGATTCCAGCATGGGCGCACGGCCGGGAATCTTTCTATATCCATGCTTCGATAAAGTTTCGCCCGATGTATCAATAAAAATTTCCGCCAGATCTTCTCTCCAAAATAAATGAATAACTGCCCTCTGTAACTGTGGTCCCGAGTCCGGCCGTTCATTGGTCGTTTTGCGAAACCTGTCCACAATAGCATCCTTAACTTTTACATTGGCGAATAATGAATTGTTTATCGTAGGATGATTTACGATACTTGTTACAGAAAAATATCCCTCCTTATCGATAATATCCTCCCACCTCATTTCAGTAACAGCGTTGTACAATTGATCGGGATTATTGCAAGTAAATGATTGCAGCGAAAATAAAACCTGGCTTGCGCAACGCAAATTTAAATTCAGGCGTATGCAATCATTCAACGAGCCGCTGATTTCTACGCCGGTTGTAAACACCTTTTCGATCTTAAAACCTAATTCTAATACCTCAATCTGAAGGTATGTTGATAGCCGCTTGCTGCAAGTAATAATAATGCGGCCCGATTTGCTAAAAGAAGACATAAAAAGTAAAACTTTGGGATTGATTTAGAAAAGATAAATTAAAATTGATTCTGTTAGTTTAAAAAAAATAAAACTATTCCTTATCCATTAAGCTATGTATGGGAAAATGTCACCTCCGCTTCAACACTTTTTGCTTAATAAATTTTTTTGTCTTTGGTGGTACACATTTCTTAGAGCCTTTCCATACTTGCCTGGGCATGTCATGCAGTAGGTAAAAAATTTTGGGATAATTATATCTGAAAAACGCTTTATTCATGAGTCTTTTTAATTTCCTATCCTTTATGTTTTTTTTAAGTAAAAAGTTTTGAAGCCATTTTAAAAAATACTCCCGTACATTGTAGTAATGACCTTTTTCTCTCACCCAGGTTACAATCGAACCGGGCCGCTGCCTATATAAATTATTACACGCAGAAGATATGTAGACTTTTTCCTGCAAATACATTTTTGATAAAAAGGCCTGGTCCTCGTACAATGAATATTCTTTTACATATGATTCTTCAAAGAAGCCGCTTCTTTCAAAAGCTTCCTTTAGTATCATCAAGCCTGAGGGAACAGGAGCTGCGCCTGCTCCAAGAGGATACAAATAATACATCAGTTCATAGGGCTCATATATTAATTCAGGATGGGCACCCACAGGTATTTGAACATTAGGCTTTGTTGCATCACTCCAATCGTACCAGTATAGTGAAGCTTCGGCCACCATCCCGATGCCCGGGTTACGCTGAAAAATAGAAACCTGTGAAGCTAACTTTCCTTCAAGCCACACATCGTCCGCATCAAGAAGTGCGACGAGACTACCATTCGCCTTTCTTATCCCAAGGTTACGGCTGGCGCTTAATCCACGATTACTATGCTCTTCATGCTCACAATAGAAAACTTTTTCCGGATATTTTTCTGCGAAATCTCGAGCGATCTTAACGCTGTTATCTGTTGAACCATCATCAACAAGTTGCATTTCCCAATTTGTATAATTCTGTTTGAATACACTTGATATCGCTTCCAGTAAAAACTTTTCCTCATTGTAAAAGCAAATCACCACCGAAACCAATGGTTCATATTCAATGGCCTTTTGCAGCTTCTCATTTACTTCAGGGTAGTTAATCTCATTATCCGCAAGATAATTTTTGAGCCAACCCAGGAATCTTCTCCTTATGAAATAGTAATTCCCTTCTTCGGAAGATGTACCAATAATTGAATCCTGCCTTTGCCTGTAGCGATTATTACAAGCTGATGAAATAAATACATTTTCATGCAAATAAATTTTACTTAAAAAAACCTGGTCTTCATATAAGCCCTTAAAAGATTCTTCAAATCCGCCATATTTTTCAAGCACGCTTTTTTCTACGAGAATTCCGCATACACAAGGAGCAGCACCGTCGCCTAGTGGATATAAATTTATCATAAGTTGCGGAGGAGCATACATGCGATCCGCATCAGCCCCTACTTTGATAATAGTATCTATTTCTTTAGCATTGTTCCAGCTATACCAATATTCAGTTGCTTCGCATACCATTGTACACAAAGGGTTATTTTGGATAACTGGCAACCTGGTGCGAAAGATAGTTTGGGAGCCAAACGTCATCGGCATCGAGGAATGAAATAAATGTTCCATCTGCTTTTTCAATAGCAACATTGCGACTATAACTCAGGCCTTTATTTGTATGGGCTTCGTGTTCATAATAAAAAATTTTTTCAGGATATTTCTCAGCATATTTTTTTGCAATTGCAGTGCTGCTATCTCGTGAACCATCGTCAATTAATAAAAGCTCCCAATGAGTGTACTGCTGCTTTAAAACACTTCTAATTGTTTGCTCAATAAAATTTTCAACGTTGTAGAAGCAGGTAATTATAGAGATTTTAAAAGATGTTTTTTTTTCCATTGCATTACATAGTTAACCATCTTTCCAAGCTTTCTTCAAATTTACTGACGCCCTGATTTTTTACCTGGAACCTACCGATACGATATGGTTCGGTTTTATTTATAACCGTTTCTTCATCCGTCGTAAAAGCCGAAGTGTAACCTCCATGTGTTGCAGCATTTATTGTATCTGTATTATAACTTCCATAAGGATAAGCGATCATTTCAATGTTCTTATTAAGAATCTTTTCTAAAAAGACTTTGTTCTCAACAAGCTCTTTCTCCTGAAAGCTTTTATCGTGAAAAGCCAGGGCAGCGTGAGTCTCTGAATGTGCCTGAATATCGAATAGACTATTTTCGCTCAATCTTTTCAATTGCTCAACGGACATACATAAATATTCAGGGCGTGCGGAAATATTGCATCCGGCCCAGTTTCTTATTTGTTGTAAATATTTCTGCTGCTGTTGATTGCATAATGGCTTAAGTGCTTCCCAAATTGTGAGAAAAACATTGCAGCGTAACGTTGGAGGCGACTCTTCGTAAGCTTTCCACCTGAGCTGCTTTGAAATAATCCCAGCATCTAAGTCAATCTCTCTTCCAAGATCAAACTCTATCTTAATCTCGTTTACGTTAAAATTTATACATGAAGGAAGCTTTTCTTTGTAAAGAATTATATTCTCAAGTTCGTCCCACCAAAATTCCGTTGATTGACCAATGTTGATAGTGGGAATAAAAAATGTAGCCGGCAAATCATATTTTTCCAATAGGGGTTTTGCAGCATAGAAATTATCCGCATATCCATCATCGAAAGTAATAGCAATACTGTTTTTTTTTATGGAATGGTTTCTCACTTCTTTTACCAACTCGGCAAGAGGTAAAACTCTTCGGGTCTTTTTTAAAAACTTAAGGTGCTGCTCCAGGTTTTCGGGACTTACAGCGATATCCCACACGTCAGCCTGCGAGTTTGCAATACGATGGTACATGAGCACAATCGCTTTATGTTCCAGGTATTTTTTTATATAAAAAAGTGGATTTAATATCATCTTGCTTTTGTTGCAGTAACAGTAATGATCACCTGGAATTGCGGGTCGTTAAAATCCAGTTTAGTTTTCTCAACTTCCGGCAAACCCATTCCATATAAAAATGCCGTGGCCACGAAAACATTTCCAAAAGAATTCACTTCGATGTCACCGCCAGGGAAAGCCTCGGGCATCATTTTTTTTAAAGATTTATCAGTGAAAGACCAATACCAAATATCTTTCCATTCACCATAATCAATAGGAGTAATACCCGGTACTGTTAGCAATAAGGTTCCGCCGGGTTTTAAAATACGATAACATGTATTAAGCGCATCCTTAAATTCGTAAATCAAATGCAGCGTTTGTGTAAGAATGATGGCGTCGAAAGTGTTGTCAGGAATCTGCGGAGCGTTACTGATGTCACCAATAAAGGTTGCACTTTTATTGCTTTCATCTACGTGTAAAATATCGCTGGAGGTAACCCGGTCTCCGCCGAAAAGAACTGTGTATTCGTTATCTCCAATTTCCAACACCCGGCCTTTTATCAAGTGTTCTTTATCTTTTAAAAAGTTCTCAATGTAGTATCTGTCGACCGGCCCTCCCCTGTCATAACCAAATTCAGTACTGAACGGAGTAGTACGAAAAAAATCTCCCCCGTCGACCTTTCCTACATCTGGTAAAAAATCACGCAACCCTGCCTTACCGAGAAATCTTTTCCCCGACTCTGGTATGACCTTTCTCAAAATTTTTTTTACCATTTGATAATTTTTTTTCAACAAATATTTTGTTGCCAGGAAAGGGTAATATTTAATCAAAAGTAACAATTCGGCTGGTGAAGCTTTTATTTTAAAATCGTGGAGCTTTTCATACAGTTCAAGGCAATAGTATTCTTTCCAGGTTGCAACTCCTTTTGAATAAGCCTTTCTCTCAGCCGGTGTTTTAAGATTTAGCTTTTGATTTTTTAATACATTCAAAACACCGTACAGCATCATTGGAATATTTGCTGACATGTTAGAACCATGCATCCTGTAAGCGGCAGTAATTTTTGCATGATGAAACACGGGATGCCTTTTTGATATCCGTAAATACAAATCATAATCTTCGCAAGAACGCAATGTTTCGTCAAATTCAAATTCATTAAAAACCCATCGCTGGTACATCACCGCGGCATGCATGCCTATGTAATTACTTTCAAGAAAATGAATATAATGTTCAGCATACACCTCGTAAGTAGTCTCCGTGTTTTTAGCCGGATTTTCAAAAACCAATTTATAACCTCCCGATACAAAGGCCGATTCCGGATGGTCTTTTAAAAAAGATAAATTTGTGGCAATTGCGCCAGGCAATAACCAATCATCAGCATCTAAAAAAATAAGTAACTCTCCTTCACTATTTTTTATTCCTGTATTCCTCGCCGCAGAGAGGCCTTTATTACTTTGATAAATATATTTTACATCTTTATTTTTTTCTGTAACTGCTTTTGTTTCATCTGTTGATCCGTCATCTACCACTACTATTTCTATCCAGGGATAATTTTGAGAATAAACACTATCAAATGCATCCTGTAAGTAATGCCCATGATTGTAACTAGGTATTATTATAGAAATGAAAGGATTTTCAGGAAGAGGCATATTTATTTTATTTCCTTAGCGAATGCATTAACTTAAAATAATTTTTGAAATAGTAGCGAATCCCGGAAAGTATTCCCCGTACTTCAAAAGAAAGTGTTTGAAATTGGGCCTTGTAAAAGGGAAATCCTTTTCTGAGAAGGGAAAAATAATATTGAGGCAGACTTATGTAGAGATGCTTTTTGTATCCTGCTGCGGGCGATTGTTTCTGCTGCATTAATGCTGCCACCGTAAAGCCCCGCATATAATTAAAAATTTGCTTTTTTAATTCGTTCAGCTCCTGGCGGTGTTCGTGAAAGGTAATAGCTTTGGGATCATACATAATCTTATGGCCGTTGGCCAAAATCCTAAACCACATTTCAGAATCTTCATTGCAGCCGGCGGCACCGGCACCTAAAAACTCGTTGAAATATCCTACCTCATCAAAAATGGATTTTCTGAAAGCCATATTCGCGCCGGCGCCGATCTCCCAAACAGGTGGCCCCTTTCTGAGGGCGGATTCAAAATAATCTTTGTCATATATTTTCCCCACGAAACCACGATTAAAGCTCCAATATTTTTCAAAAACAAATTGAGATTCCGTTTGAAGGCTTGATGTTATTACAAGGCCAGCCAATGCTGAAACATCTTTGTTTTCAAGGGATTTCCACAGTGAATAAGTCCATAACGGATGCACTTGCACATCATCATCTGTAAAAGCAACGATATCTGTTTTTGCATTTTTTATACCGGTATTGCGGGCTGTGCTAAGTCCTTTCTTTGGCTCTTTTACATAAACGACATTTTCAAATTGAGTAGCTATTTTGTATGCGCCATTATCATTAGGATCATTATCTACAACAATTATCTCCTCCGGCCGGCAAAGGGATTTTCCTAAAAAGCTAAGACAACGATATAATGATTCAGTCCTGTTCCTTGTGCAAATGATAACCGATATCGGAACTGTCTCCGGAAAATTTTTGGGGATAAATGGTTCCAGAATTTCACGCATTTTACTTTGCCACTCTTCAAGGTTATGATTTAGCAACCACGTTTTCCAATCAATGCGAACACCATTCGCTTTTTTTTCATAAAACTCTATTGTCCCGATTATTGCAGATGTAATTTTCGCCTTAAATTCTTTTTGGTCAATTTCGACATTTGATTCAATAAAAAATTGCCCCAATGCGATTTCTTTCCACCACACAACAATATATTTTCCATTGCCATCTTTTGGTGGTAATGTAAAGATTTTAGGCTGCTCAAGATGGATGTCAATAATATCGTATGGCTTGAAATTCTTCATGCATGTTCTATTAGGTGCTGAGCTCTTTTTGAACAAGCTGAAATGGAAACTGCGGCCTTACTGCTCCCCACCATTTACCATAATACTGTAAGCCTCCCCGGTAATCTTCAAGCTCAAACGAAAGGCATTCTTCAAAATTGAATAAGGGAATTGATGTATCGCGTACGACGTTTATGGAAATATAATATGGCCCATCATTTAAAAAATTACCAGGAATGTTGCATTCACCTTCGACCACACCAACATTGCAGGTAGCCACGGGCGAGAGGAGATCAAATATACATTCTCCCGAATAGGCGAAAAGAACGAGACCAGAGCTTAATTGAGCGTTATCAAGATAATTCCAAAATTGAAATTTCACTGTGAATGGAGTCCGGATATCCAAAGGAGCTCCGGGCGTTACCTGTTGAGGTATTAATTCTACCTGCTTAAACCGAATAAGGTCACTTCCCGGCGCTTCCTCCGGATTATTCCAGCTTTGCTGAATGTTCAATTTTTGAATATTTGAAATGTATTTATTTACCACAACAGATGTTCTTCCTATCTCTTTCATTATTCCATGATCTAACCAAAGAGCCCGGTCGCAAAGATTATTAATGGCCTGCATGCTATGACTTACAAAAAGTATGGTTCTTCCGTCTGCCTCTGAAACTTCACGCATCTTACTAAGGCATTTCTTTTGAAAATCAGCATCTCCTACTGCAAGCACTTCGTCAACAATTAAAATATCGGGTTCAAGGTGTGCAGCAACCGCGAAAGCAAGCCTTACATACATTCCGGAAGAATACCTTTTCACGGGAGTATCGATAAATTTTTCAATACCCGAAAATGCGACAATCTCATTAAATTTTCGGCGTATTTCTTCCTTTTTCATTCCAAGCGTATAGCCACTTATATAAATATTTTCGCGGCCGGTAAGTTCCTGGTGAAACCCCGTTCCTACTTCCAATAAACTGCTTAACTTACCATTGCCTTTAACAGAACCGTTTGTGGGCCGCACAATCCGGGAAATAATCTTGAGCAATGTGGATTTGCCGGAGCCATTACTCCCGATAATGCCTAGTGCTTCTCCTTTATTTACTGTGAAATTGACGTCTTTGAGAGCCCATATAAAATCTTTATGGTCAGAAGATGATTCATTTTGGCCCAAATCAAAAAAAGGGTTTGGTTTCTTCAACACAGATTTGTCCCACCAATATTGAAGATCCTGCCTAAGTGAACCGGTACCAATTGTTCCAAGCTTATATAGCTTGGACAAATGATCAACCTCTATTACCACATTTGATTCAGCCTGCATCATACTACATCGATAAGTTTATCGCCTTGTTTATTAAAAATCATCAGCCCTCCGAAAGAAATAAAAATTGTAAACAAAATACTGTACGCAAACATTCCTGAATGAATTGTCCCCTCGCCAAGCAAGCCCTTTCTAAAAATCTCAAACAAAGATGTGAGCGGATTAACCTCAACTAAAAAACGCCACTTTGATGAAATGGATGATAACGGATAGATAACCGGGGTTAAAAACATTAGCAACCTAACGCCCAAACTTACCAGGTTACTAATATCGCGATACTTTGCCGTGAGCACTGAAAATATCAATCCCATGCCAAGGCCGATAAGGCCTACACACAAAATACAAACAGGTAGTAGCAACAGCCAAATATTCCCCATAATTTTAAAATCTTTAAAAAATACATAGAAGCCGACCATGCATAATAAAAATACCAGTTGCAAAAGAAAACGAAGAAAATGTGTGCATACAACAGAAACAGGAATTATGATTCGAGGAAAATAGACTTTACTAAAAAGGTCGGCATTTTCCTTGAACGTTGCAGAAGTTCCGCCCCAGCAGTCACTAAAAAAGTTCCACAAAACTATTCCTGAAAAATAAAAAAGTACCGCTGGTATTGTACCGGTAGTAATGCCTACCATTTTATTAAACACAAAAACGTATGTAACCAGGGTAACTAAGGGAGGAAAAATAAGCCAAAAGGGACCTAAGATTGTTTGCTGATAATTAAGTAAAAACTCTCTTCTTACCAGGCTGGCCAAAAAATGCCTGTAAGACCATAATGCTTTAATATCCTCAACACGGTAGCTTGTTCGGGAGGTAATTTCCCATTGCCATTTTAAATCAGCTTTTTGCATCAATGAACGGAATTATTCAAAAAAAATTTGGCAGACAAATTGGTGTAATGCAGGTAATTTATATGATTATTTTTTGCAATTGTACATTTTAATAGTTTTTCTTTGCCTTTCTAATCATTCGTTTCCAACCATCTTAAAAATATCGTTTATAGATTCAACGTTGTACCGATTCTAAATCACTAAGGTGAAAAAGCACCAAAATTATTTCTGGTTTTGAATGTATTTTTCCCAATTCATGTAAAAATATCAAAGTATTTTTTATAAAAAGATTTAAAAGAATAGTTTAGCGGGAGCATATTTTGAATAATGCACTATTGAATCTTAAATTAATTTATGTACTATTAAAATGGTTATTTGACTAAACAGGTCATAAGAAAAGTTTTTGATTGTAAGCTGTAACCTGGAATACAAACCGATTTAATGAAACTCGTATACGCAACTGACTTTGATTCAAAAAATATTCACAACTGGTCGGGCCTCGGCGTCTATTATGGAAAGATGCTTAGCCAGGCAGGGTTTGAAATGGATTACCTAAGTGACCTGGCTTTACCGAATCCGCTTTTTCATTTTATAATGAAGCACTATAATAAAAGGGTGTGGGAAAAGATATATTCGCCAAGGTTCAATAAAACCGTATCAAAAAACTATGCACAGATAATAGAGGGAAGGATAAAACAAGGTTCTCATATTATTTCACCCAATACAGTTGTATTGGCGAATTTGAATAAAAGTTTTAAAACAATTTTATATGCTGATGCGACCTTACAGAGTTTACTAAAATTCTATCCTGAATACAGCAAGTTCACCAAGGCTTGTTTAGAAGATGGGCACGAAATAGACCAACGCGCCATTACAAATTCAGACCTGCTTATTTACACTTCAAAATGGGCAGCCAATTCAGCGATTAACGATTACAATGCTGATCCCAAAAAGGTATTTGTTCTTCCGTTTGGAGCCAACCTTGACTTTACGCCGAACCTGACAGAAGCAAAGGATATTATCATAAAACGCGAAATTGGGTCTCACATAAACCTCCTGTTTTTAGGTGTCGATTGGGCGAGAAAAGGTGGTGACTATGCTTTAAGAGTTACCGAAAATTTAAATGCAGCAGGTGTTCCTACAACATTACATATAGCCGGTATTAAGCATTTGCCTTCTACAGTAAAAAGCAACTTTATTATAGATCATGGCTATATTTCAAAAGCTAATGCAGAAGGCCAAAAGAAGCTCTCTAATTTAATCGCAAAAAGTAATTTTTTGATTCTTCCCAGTCTCGCCGATTGTACTCCCGTATCGTTTTCGGAAGCAAATGCGTTCGGTGTACCTTGCCTGGCTTCAAATGTAGGCGGCCATAAAAGTGTGATCGAAGATGGAATTAATGGCATGGTATATTCCCACGCAGAATTCATAAAAAATTCAGTTGATTATATTTTAAACTTAAGAGAAAGCAATATTGAGTATCATAAATTGTGCTATTCGTCCTTTGATAAATATGTAAGCGAACTGAACTGGAAGACAATTGGCGAAAAAATTTTCAAATTGATAAAATCAATCTAAGGGCTATCATTTTTTTAATTATTACTTTCCCCATCTCAAAGTAAAAATTGTGAGCGAACGCATTCCAGACGCACCTCCCGAAATATTGCCCGTTACGGATATTGAAAAACGGCCATTGTTCTCCGTGATGATACCTTCTTACAACTGCATAAAATACTTAAGGAATACACTTGAAAGTGTCTTAATGCAGGATCCAGGACGAGAATTAATGCAGATAGAAGTGGTTGATGATTGCAGCACCGATGGTGATGTTGCAAGTTTGGTATATAAAGTGGGCAAGGGCAGGGTTTCTTTTTTTCAACAGAGTCAAAACAGGGGGAGTCTTCGAAATTTCGAAACGTGCATAAACCGGACAAATGGAATCTATGTTCACCTGCTTCATGGCGACGACCTCGTAAAGCCGGGATTTTACGATGAAATAAAAAATCTATTCGATCAATATCCTGAAATAGGAAGTGCTATCACTAATTATAATTGGGTTGATGAAAGTGAGAGGGAATCCAAATCCTCACTCGAACTGTTGCCAAAACCGGGTATAATAGATAACTGGCTGTATAAAATCGCTTCGAGGCAGATGGTGCAACCTCCGGCAGTAGTTGTTAAAAGAAGCGTTTATGAAAAATTAGGCGGCTTTTTTGCAGTGCATTATGGCGAAGATTGGGAAATGTGGATAAGAATCGCATCGCAATATAAAGTTGCATATTCGCCAAAATGCCTAGCCACCTACCGTGGTGGGCATAGCTCGAATATTTCAACGAAGTCGATTTTGGCGGGAGAAAATTTCAGGGATCTTGCTAAAGTGATAGATATTGCTCAGAATTATCTCCCACAATCAAAAAGAAAAAGATTAAAGCATCTTGCCAGGAAAAACTTTTCAATAAGCTATTCAAAATCGGCTTATAAACTGTTCAAAAAAAATTATGCTAATAAGACAACATCTTTCAAACTTATGAAAGGAGCTTTGAAATTCGATATTAATGCCAGGAGCATTTATTGGTCAGGTAGCTTGTGTCTTGCCTGGTTAATAAGCTTTTTTAAAAAAAACAGGTAACGGGTACGCATATTTACTGTCGGACAAACGATCATTGACGATTATGACCGTAAAAAGAATGTATTATCTTGCAGTTTATTTTTTCTGCATAATTTTATTCCCTATAAATCCGCGGCACCTGTACCCATATTTAAATATTAATAGCCCAGTTTAAATCACTTTATGAGCACATATTCTAAAAATGTTTTAAGATTATTTTTTGTGTCATTTATTTCGGGCCTTATGTTTTGCTCCTGTGTAAATACAAGAGAAGCCGTTTATTTTAATAATGTGCCGGATCAATCATTGAATATCAATCCCGATGAGGAACAAAAGATCGTGGCGAACGACATTCTGAGTATTACTGTAACAAGCCTTAATCCTGAAGCAAGCGTCATTTTCAATAATTCATCCCCAAATAATCCGAGCGCGACTCCCGGCTACCTTGTAGACCAGGATGGCTATATTCAATTTCCTGTACTAGGCAAATTGAAAGTATCGGACTTAACAAAGAAACAATTAACCGATACTTTAAGAGCATCGCTCATAGATAAAAAATTATTGGTAGATCCCGTTGTTTCTATAAGATATTTAAACTTTAGGGTAACAGTATTGGGAGAGGTACTTAAGCCCACAGTTGTATCTGTGCCAAATGAAAAAATTTCATTACTGGAGGCCCTGGGCATGGCAGGAGACCTTACCATTTATGCAAGAAGGGATAATGTTACACTCATACGCGATGAAAACGGAAAAAGACTAATCAAAAGAATTAATTTAAATGACGGAGAAATTTTTAATTCACCCTATTACTATCTTAAGTCTAATGACATAATCTATGTAGAACCTAATAAAACAAAAATTTCAAGTTCTCAACCGCTAAGGCAAAACCTGCCTATAATATTGAGCGGCTTATCGCTTCTTGCAATAATTTTCACGCGTATTAATTATTAAAAGAAAACAGGACCACTAATGAACATAGCACAACAGAAGAGTGAAAATTCAAATACAACACTATTTGAAGACCTCAAAAATAAATATTTACCCTATTGGCCATTATTCATATTACTGTTGTTCCTGTTTTTGATTGGTTCGTGGATATATCTCAATTTTGCAACGCCGGTATATGAAATCACAGCATCAATGCTTATCACTGACGAAAGGAAGGGTGCTGATGAAAATAGTATGGTTGAATCGTTGAATTTACTCTCTTCCAAAAAGATAGTTGAGAATGAATTAGACGTTTTGCATTCACGGGATTTAATGGATGAAGTAGTTACTTCCCTCCTTTTATATGCACCGATACATGAGGCAAACGATGCCCCGGCATACAATTCTTCACCGGTTTCAGTAGTTGTTAAAGACCCGTCGGAACTTGTTCCGGTGGATAGAGTAAATTTTCGATATGATACGGCCACCAACAACGTAATCTTGGACCAGGTAGCTTATCACCTTGATTCTTTTATAAACACGCCTTATGGAAATCTAAAGTTCACAGCCAACACTAAATTAATAACACCTTCCCGCGATTCATTTTACTTTTCGTTGATTGATCCAAAAGTTGTAACCAATGTTTTTTTATCGAGGCTGGATGTAACCACTTCAAGTAAGCTTTCAAGCGTTGTAGATCTTACTCTTTCGGATGAATTGCCAAAAAGAGGAGAAGATATTCTCAATACGCTACTACAGAAATATAGCGACGAATCAATTGAATATAAAAACAAGCTTGCGAAAAATACTATTGCTTTTGTAAATGAAAGATTAAGAGTAGTGTCGGATGAACTCAATTCGGTTGAAAAGAAAATTCAAAATTATAAAGCGAATGAGGGAATTGTGGACCTTACTGAACAAGGAAAAATGTATCTCCAAAATGTTGGAGATAATAGTCAAAAGATCGCTGACGCAACCATGCAATTATCCATACTGAACCAGGTAGAGAGATATGTAAACTCCAAGGATAATTCTGCGGGTATTGTTCCATCTACTTTAGGAGTTACTGATCCACTGCTTTCTAAATTACTTGACCGCCTTTACCAGGCAGAGACTGATTACCAAAGATTAAGGAAAACAACTGCTGAAAACAATCCCATCATTCAATCTTATACTAACGAAATACAAAGTATAAGACCGAGCATTTTGGAAAACATTAAAAGCCAGAAAACAAATCTGCAAACTACAATTGCCAACCTTCAAAATGATTTAAAGACTTTTAATTCCAATCTGCAATCTATCCCTCAAAAACAAAGGCAACTTGTGGAAGTAAGCAGGGACCAGATTATTAAGAACAATGTGTATTCATTTTTACTTCAAAAGCGGGAAGAGACTGCACTTTCGTACGCATCAAATGTAACCGACAGTAAAATAATTGAAAGAGCACAGGCTTCATTCTTTCCGGTAAGTCCACGAGAAAAAATTGTCTATCTCGCCGCAATGGTTCTGGCATTTGGTTTCACAATTGCATACGTTACTTTAAAAGAGTTGCTTACTAACAAAATCATATCCTCATCGGAGGTAAAAAATTATACCAATGTTTCGGTTATAGGAGAGCTCCCGCATTTTAAGGAGAAAGATCTTTCTCCAAAAAGCATGGACAATGAATTCATTGGGGCACAATTTCGTCAATTGAAAGTTGCATTAGGGCTTTTCAATAAATCAATTACCAACAGGAAATTACTCGTAACATCCAGCGTTGCAGGTGAGGGGAAAACATTTATAAGCAATACTCTTGCAAATAGTATTGCCGCCTCAGGCAGGAAGGTCGCGCTTATAGATACCGATTTTAAGAATCCACAAATTACTATCGAGTATAATTTAATCGGCGCTCCCGGCTTGTCCGATTTTTTAGAAAATAAATTTCTTCCGAATCAAATACTAAAAAGGACCAACACTCATAATTTATTCGTAATCCCTGCCGGGAAGTCCAAAATGAATTCCACCGAATTATTTTTGAATGGTAAACTTGAGGATTTGATAATATTTCTTGAGGAAAATTTTGACCATGTGGTATTTGATTCACCTGAAGTGAGTATAGCCACAGACGCTTACCTATTGTCTGAAGTTTGTGACACTACCATTTACACCGTGAGGCATAAGTACACGCCTAAATTATTCATTAAGAAACTCGACGATAGCATTCGGATTAAATCATTGGGCAAGATTGTATTAATATATAATGACCTTAAGCCAAGGGGAATTTTCAACAACAAGACTGTGAGTGCGCATTGGGCCGATTTGAAAAGCAAGGCATTAAAAAAGAATAGAAAATTAATTCAAAAGAGAGCGATTATATAAATCAGCATCATGAATTTTTTTGGCGATAGTGGTTTTTATCCCCAAATTTGTCCTTGGCATAATATTTAGGCATAATATGTACGGTGGTATCACTCTGGCGTATACCATCTCAAAATCTCTGAGCCTTTAATCCTTTTTAAAGCCATTTTTATTCGTAACTAAGTGATTGCTTGAATATCAGATTTCGGGCATGATATTAGAATCGCCATTAAATAACGAAAATATGAAAACAAAATGGTATGGTGTTTATACAAGACCAAACTGTGAGAAAAAAGTATCTGATCAATTAACCCGAAAGGGTATCGAGAATTATTTCCCATTCAGGATTACAAAAAACAAATGGAATTTTCAAAGAAAACCTTCGCTTGAGCCGTTATTCCCTTCCTACGTATTCATGAAAGTTGAGGAAACGCAACTAGAGTCTTTAAAGAATTTATCCGGTGTGATCAATTTCTTGTTTTGGTTGGGGCAACCAGTGGTAATACAGGATTCCGAAATCGATATTATGAAGTCTGTTTCTTCTGAAAACCTTGATATTAAAATTCAAAAAACAAAGATTAATTTTCAAAAAATTCATGACGGCCCAAAAGTATCTTCGGTGGAAATAAACGGAGTAACAACTTTTAAGGTAACTCTTCGTTCTATAGGATATCATTTAATTACCCAAATCGAATCGCCGAAGCTTACTATTATTTCTGCTCTTCAAAATAACTATAAGATATCCCCTGAAGCAGAGTTTCTCAGCTAAAACATCAACTACATTTCACTAAATTGTTGCAGGTAATATTTTGCTCAAAACTGAAAAACAAATTCACTGCCAGTATGGATATGAAAGAGCCCTGGCGTAGAATTTTGAATTGCGGACGACTGCCGGCCAAACCAGTTTCAACCCTCCCTGTTTCTTTGTTATCATCAGCAATAAATTCATTAATGCAACAATTTGAAATGCATCGCGGAAATTTAGAGGGAAAGATATTTATCTTTACCGCTTTAACAACATTCAAGTTAAAGTTCCTGTTTGTGCAGGTCGTAATATATTAGATTGAATATACCATTCAGCATTTCCATCAAATTTTTTTACCCGAATAATTATTTCGAAAGAAATAAGGTTTGCGAGAATATAGATGTAGTCTCGTACGAAATTTAAATTGAATCAATGAAGAAAATTAATGTTGGGCTTATTTGGGCAAATCCATATAGTGGGAATTTAGGGGTTTCAGCGCTGGCGTATTCATCACTATTTCTCCTTGAAAAAGTAAGTAAACAAAAAAATGTAGAGTTCACTTACACTATCATTGATGGGTCAGGACCTGAAAATGATACCCTAAACATAGGAGAATGCAGTGTAGATATAACCAACATAGCCTGGGGCTACACGGGTACATTCAAAACTTTCGTGAAAGTTGCCTTGTTTAAGTGGAAGCAAATATTTACGGCTGCCAGGCTGGATATTATTTTTGACATGGGAGAGGGCGACAGCTTTTCCGATATATATGGCATCAGGAGATTTCGCAAAATAAATGGAAGCAAAAAATTGTTTCGTTTAATGGGCAAAAAACAGGTTTTGTTGCCTCAAACAATTGGGCCTTTCTATTCAGAAGAGGCGAAGGCGGCAGGTAATGAAAGTATTGATAAGACACAACTTGTTTTAGCCCGGGACCGCCAGAGCTTCGATTACATTGTAAAAAATCTTCCTTCAAAAAAAGTATATGAGTTAATAGATTTAGCTTTTTTCATGCCGTTCGAAAAAACTACGTTGGCCAACGATAAGGTAAAGATTGGGATAAATATTTCTGGCTTATTGTGGCATGGCGGATACACAAAAGACAACCAGTTTTCTCTTAAGACAAATTTCACCGATTTAATGACCAGGACCATCAACTACTTTTTAGCGGATAGTAATAATGAGATCTTTTTTGTGGCTCATGTAATAAGCCCGAATTATGAAAATCTGGATAACGATTTAAAAGTTTGCCACGAATTAATCAAAATATATCCATCAGCAAAACTCGCACCTGCATTTAAAAATCCTATTGAAGCCAAATCTTTCATAAGTGGCATGGATTTTTTTACTGGTGCCCGCATGCACTCTTGCATTGCCTCTTTTTCTGCCGGGGTTCCCGTATATCCGTTGGCTTACAGCCGCAAGTTCAATGGCCTTTTTGGAGATACCCTTGGATATAAATTTTATGGAGATCTTGTAAATTCGGAAATAGATGATGTATTTAATGATATGAAATATGCCTTTTCAAAAAGACTCGAACTGAAAGAAAAAATAAATGGCATATTACAAGATGAAGTATCTAAAAAAGAAACTATGTTGCTTGATCTTATTTCAGGAATAGTTGAAAAATGACAAATTACACATCGAAAAAGCGAAATACATATATACACTCCGGCGATATTTTGTTCAATAACTATTTTTGAGAGCCCGCCACGGGGGGAATCAAAAAGAGCGCTTTTATAACTCAATTATTAAAAATGGGAATATGCAACAAACTGAAGGGCGTAAGAGTTTAATGATTTATAAACAAAAAAATTGAGGAATTTAAAAGCATAATAATGGGGCAAGTCAGATATTTTGCAGGATCATTTTTCTGGAGTGTAGTTTCAAAAGTGGCGGATGCCGCCGTTAAGTTTTTTACCATCCCGTTAATGCTACATTATTTTGGAAAGGATAATTATGGCATTCTTACATTGGCAATCGCTACCAACGCGTATATGAATTTACTCAACCTAGGTATAAACACCGGAGCAGTAAAATTTTTTTCGCAATGGATTGCTGAAAAAAATTATGCATTAATCCACAGCGTCGCCCGAACCAGCATCACCTTCTACCTGATTATAGGTATCATCAATTCAGTCGTACTGGTTATTATCGCATTTTTTGGTCAAAACCTCTTCAATATTAACGGTCAGGAATTTGGGTTACTGCAAACTATGTTTTTTATCATGGCCTTTTATGCCATTTTGAACTGGAGCACTTCTGTTTTCAACCAACTTTTAATAGCAAACGAGCGGATCAATTTTATTCAGCAGATTAACATCTTAAAAAGTTTTGGTAACCTAGCTCTCATTTTCATAACAATCAAATTGCATTGGTCGCTGATTAATTATTTTATTCTTTTTTCCACATTAAACAGCGCTTTTGTTATTCCTTATTATGTAAAAGCGAAATCTTCTAACCTCATAAAATCATTTCTCCCAGGAAGAGACTGGCTTAATTTTAAAAAAATATATCGTTACAGCCTCTCGATTTTTGCAATGGGAATATTTCAATTTACAGCTACTCAATCGCGACCGATAGTGCTAAGTATTTTTAATGTAAATGGCGTAGGAATATTGGCTGAATACAGGATCATAGAAGTTTTTCCCATATTTATTATTTCAATTGGCGGAATGATCCTTACAATTCTATTGCCGGTCACAACTAAACTTGTACAGCAAAAACAAGTGGCAAAAATCGAAAAGATGGCTCTTAAAGGCACACAGCTAACTTCTGTGCTTGTGTGCTTATTATGTTTTCCCATTATGCTCAACAGCCAGGATATTCTTGCACTTTATGTTGGAAACAAATACAGTTTTCTTGCTCCGTGGCTCAACTTATGGGTCTTTACAATCTTACTTTATTTGCACAACAGCCCCGTTTCCAGCCTTGTGCTTTCAACCGGCAAAACCAGGATGCTGGTGTATAGCGCATCTATTGCATGCGTCATTTCAATAATCATCAATGCGGTGTTGGCTAAATCTTTCGGCGTTGGGTCGGCGGTAATCGGGTATCTCATTTATATAATCATTCAGATGTCATTTTATTATTTCTACTTTAATAATAAGGTGTTGCATCTCGACTCTTTCAAGATATTTAAATCGTTCTTTATTCCTACGTTACTCGCGGGGATATCTTTTATGGCCCTTTACTTCCTGAAATTAGGCTCTATGCCGCTATTGTTGCTTATTTTAATTAGAACAAGCGCATGGTTTATATTATTTTTAGGCTCGCTTATTGCATTTAAAATTATAGACTTACGGAAAATTCTATTATACATCAGAAAGCGGCAATTTTAAGACTTTAACCTAATACAATTAAATAAGATTTCATACTATGAGCAACAGTCCCATAGATGTTATACTTCTGGCTGCAGGCGTAGGTACGAGAACCGGGCTTAATTATCCAAAGCAGTTTTACAAAATTAATGGCAAGCCTTTTTTTATAATGCCACTTGAAATTTTGGAAAAAATAAAAGAGGTAAACACAATCATAATTACCTGCGCAGTCAACTATATGCAAGAGTATAGCACCTACCTTAACCACTACAACATTAAGAAAGCAATTTTAATAGCCGGAGGCAAAACCAGGCAGGAGTCAGTGCACCTTGCTCTTCAAAAAGTCACGACTTCCAAAGTGCTGATTCATGAAGCCGCACGTCCGCTTATCTCCAGGGAATTTGTAACAGAAATATTATCATACGAAAATGAAGATGCTGTAATACCGACTATACCAATACCGTTTACGGTATCGGAAGGCGAAGACTATATGACAAATATTCTTGACAGAAAAAAATTGAAGAATATTCAACTGCCCCAGCTTTTCGACACGAAGCTATTAACCAAAGCACATGAGGATGCTATCGCAAATAGTTTCGACGCTACTGAAGATGGAATTCTGATGTTTCGAATGGGACATAAAGTGAAGTTCGTTAATGGAAGAGAGTCGAATATTAAAATAACCAGCAAGATTGATATCATTATAGTTAACCTGTTAATAAATTCTAATGAATGATTTTTCGGATAAGGTGGTGGTGGTTACCGGGAGCAGGACCGGTATAGGATTAGAAATTGGACTCGCAGCTTTGGAAACCGGGGCGAAAGTTATTTTTTGCTCCAGGGATATTGAAAATAATATCCCGGCAGCTTTAGCAGATAAGAAAAATTATTATGTAAAGAATCTTGATGTGAGCAATGAAAAATCGGTAGTGGATTTTTTTTCATTTGTAGAAGACAAATTCGGCTTCTTAAGTATTCTTGTTAATAACGCAGGCTATGCAAATCCTATGGGACTTTTAGATACAACTCTTGAAAACTGGAATACTACCATCGGAGTTAATTTAACGGGGACCTTTTTATGTACAAAATTTGCTGTGCGGCTTATGAAAATAAAGGGGGGCAAAATAATTAATATTTCTTCTACAGCCGGACTTACACCCCGGCCCGGTTGGAGTGCTTATGCTGCTGCAAAAAGCGGGATAATTAGTTTTTCCGCCGCCATGTCAGAAGAATTAAAAGAATATGCAATTAAGATATTTGTATTCTGCCCGGGCAGAACGGCCACGCCTCTCAGGAAAATTCTTGCCCCGCAGGAAGATCCCTCTACCATTATGCAGCCTGAGGCGGTGTCAAGAATTATCAAACTAAGTTTTTACGACGAATTTGATGTATTGGAGGGGCAACCTATAGTTATAAGAGAACGATTTTAGATTTTCACTATTTACCCATATCATATTCAACAACAATCATTGGATTTTAGCAGTCATTTTATAGATAACAGGGAGCAAGGCGAAACACGCCACAGGCGTTGTCAACTGGTTATGCTGAGAATGCTTAAAATTCTCGACTACCTGTGTGTAAAACATGGTATACAATATTTTTTAACCGGGGGAACCTTGCTGGGAGCTATACGACACAAGGGGTTTATTCCATGGGATGACGATATTGATATTGGCATGACCCGAAACGAATATGAAAAATTTGTCAGGCTTGCAGTGCCTGAACTACCCAACGATATTTTTTTTCAGAATCCGGAAACTGATACCTATTACCCGCACAATAGCACTGTGGATGCAAGGCTAAGGGATAAGTATTCAAGCTACAGCCATATAGGTAAGGAAAATAATAAGTGGCATGAGGGATTACAGGTAGACATTTTTATATACGACAAAGCATTCATACCCCACAACTTTTTTATTATTTTCCAGAATGCATTTTTAAAACGGGTAACAAAAAGTAAAGGGCGCGCCAGCGTGCTAAAATTTATTTCAAAATATTTTCCATTGAATCTTGTTTATGCGAGCAACTACCTGGTGTACTTTAGCATGAGAAATTTTGGAACAAATTATATTAAAAAAGAAGATATTGCTAAGTTAATAAAAACAAAATTCGAAGACGCAGAGTTCTATATACCGCAAGGCTGGCACGATTGTTTAAAAAGACAATATGGAGATTATATGAAGTTACCGCCACCTGAAAAACAGCAATCTAATCACAACGTTTTACCAGATCCTTTTACGCCCTGTATGCATAAAGAAATCCTTCGTTGGGAAGAGCGATGAGGCCGCTTATAATACCGTGAAAGTCTTTTATCGACAATACATGCTGAAAATAACCTCACCAAAATGAAGCAACTTAATGATTAAAGTTTATTTAAATATTTTTGCGGCCGGGCACTGTAATTTTTACCATGTAAATCCGCAATCCCACCAATGGTTTTAGAAGAAAAGCAAGACCTTACAAAATTCTGCATAGTTGCACTTATCGCCGTGGTGAGTACAAGGTTATGGTCCTTCGATAAGGTTAGTGAAGGACAACTTAATCCATTGGAAACGCTTCTATTATTGTTCATGTTTGGCACTGTGATTTATGGCTACAACAAGATCCACAAAAATCATTTGCTTTTTAAATACAATGTTCACTTTTTTCTATGGATACCTTTCTTGAGCGCGTACGGAGCTTTACTTTATCATCATCAATCCATTGGCCTCTCCATATTGGCATTAAGAACAAATTTCTATTGGCTTTTATATTTTGTACTCCATATTTTTAACATTCCAAAAAAGAGAATCATACAGCTTATGATATTTATGGGACTTGTATGGGCCTTCTTAACAATAGTTCAACAATTCACCTACCCGCATTTTTATTTTTATTCAAGAGATGACAATGATCAATCAATATACAGGGCAGGTGTTTATCGCTACATGGTTGTGGGACATCAGTATGGAGATTTTATTCTCTTTTATTTCTTTTATAATTTTTTGATTACACGGAAACTTAAACACCTTGCGTTTGTTTTTATAGGGATGCTTGGGCTTTATTTTTATGGAACGAGGCAATTTGCATTGTCAGCAGTTATTTGTATGGTCATTTCAGCATTCTTTGTAAAAGGCGTACACAGAATTTATATGATCACTTTTCTATGTATTGCAACCGCTGTTATACTCCACTATAAAGACCAGATTTTTGGCCAGTATGTGGAATTAACCGAGGAGCAATTAAAATACGGAGGAGAAGATATTCGATTGATGTCTGCCAATTTTTTCCTTACGGAATACTGGCCGAGCAGGTTTGCGAGATTCATTGGAAACGGCCTTGCTTATGCATCATCACAATACGGAAAGGAAATTGTAAATATTAATCTCTACTATCACTTTTACAGAAGTGATGTTGGTATAATTGGCGCATTTAATCAATTTGGATTATTATATGTTTTAAACATATTGTGGTTGAATATAAAGGGATTAACAGGAAAATATTTTAATTATGATAGCGGCTACATGCGATTATTTTTTCTAAATGCCCTGTTGCTAATTGTTTTAAGCGAGTACTATTCCAATCCTACTGTAATTCCATTCTACTGTTTTATTCTATACCTGGCGGATAAATCATTTGAAGAAAAAAAATTGGCAGAGCGGGAAACAAGTTCCCAATTGGTGCACGAAACTTTAATAGCCTAAAAAATCCGGGATAAAACTTATGACAAATTCGGTGATCACTGTTATGATAATTAATTATAAGACTTCGCACCTGATTAGGAAGTTGATTGATTCAATCCAGGAAAATATAGATGTAGAAATTCTGATTATTGACAATGCATCTACAATGGAAACTTATGCCGGGCTTGAAGCAATAAATGACGAAAGGTTGCACCTTTTAAAATCTGAAAAAAATCTTGGATTTACGGGTGGAATTAATTTTGGATTGAAATATGTTATTGAGAAAATGCCTCACGTAAAATATTTCTTTCTTTTTAACCCGGATGCGTTAAGCATCCCCCACCTTATTGAAAACCTTTATAGGATCATACAATCGGAAAAAAATGTGGCGGCAGTTTCGCCGCGTATTTTATATACCGATGGAAATCCGTGGTATTCCGGTGCAACATTAAGTATCAGCAAAGGGCGTGTTTATAATAATCCGGTGAATGTAAAAAAGGATATAGGCGAATATTATGATGTCGATGTTTTTAGTGGCTGCGCCGTATTATTTGATTTAAAAAAAGTGATCGAAGCCGGCATGTTTAATGAAGATTTATTTATGTATTATGATGAGGCCGACCTTTCTATAAAGCTAAAAGAAAAAGGATATAGAATTTTGTACACGCCAGCCCTGGTCATATTCCACGATGTTTCTTATACCACTAAAAATATAACTCATTTGAAAACGTATTATATGACAAGGAATAAGTTTATCGTTTTCAATAAAAAAATGCGCTTACATAGCAAAGTTTATTTTCTGATATATGAATTTGCTTTTCACATAAAAAACAGAAGAATAAAAAATGCAATCTACCACCTGAGAGGGTTTTATGATTTTTTAAAAGGCAAAAAGGGATCTCATGGTGAAATAAAATTATGAGACCGTAACGATATTTTTCACGCAATCTTTACAGGCTTAATTGTTTTGATAAATGGCAGATAAATACTTTTTTAATCCACAACCCATTACTCAAAGAAAAAATGAGTATATAGACCATTTTTATGATACCCTTGCCAAAAAAGTTAATTTATTAAACTACGGGAAAAAAGCAATTTCAAGATCGATAGATTATTTAAGATACTCAATCCGGGCAGACGTTATGATACTGAACTGGCCTGAGGATATATTGCATCTCAGGTTTGGAATACTACAATTATTCAGTTCATTTATCATTATTACCTTTTTTAAGCTTAAAGGTGGAAAAATAGTTTGGATTTGCCACAACAGGGAATCACATAAAAAAAAATTTAAATGGTTAAGGAAAAGAACGCGGTCTTTTTATACGAAAATTTCAGACGTTATAATAGTTCTGTCAAAGGATGCCCTGGATCATTTTAGTAAAATAAAACAAAAGGTACATTTTCTAAATCATCCGGTGTATCTAAAGCCAGGAATAATAAAAGAAGATAACACCGAAGCATCCATAGATGTGCTCATTTGGGGCAATATAAGCCCATACAAGGGTTTAAATGAATTTATAGCAGCCTATAAAAAAAATAATCAGTCGTTTGGAGTAAAAATTATCGGCCATGCGAATAAACAATACCTGGAAATAATTAAGCAAGAAGCAGCAGGCGTGAATATAGATATCATTGACAAATTTCTTACAGAGGAAGAGTTAGTGTATTATTTTAAAAGTTCAAAAATTATAGTATTGCCTTATCAAAACAGCGATACTTTTTCTTCCGGGGCACTTATTCATTCATTATGCTCTAATAAAGTTATTATCGGGGCTGCAGTTGGTAATTTTATTGATTTACACCAATATGGAGCTTGTCTTGTGTATGAGGATTTAAAAAATTTATTTACTGTTATTAATTCTCTTTTAAAAGATCAGCGTTATTATAACGAGGAGCTTACAAGGCTTAGAAGGGGAATTAAGGATTATTATGATTCAAATTCCTGGGAGTATTTTGTTGACAGGCTTTTAAACATAGTTGGTAATAAATAAAAAAATGTACAGACAGAAAAATACTCAAACATGATAAAGCCTCTCAATTTTATTTCTTTAGTCATTAAATCAATTAACCAATAATGAAACACGTTGCAGTAGTATGTAAAGTGATGCCTTTATATAGACTCGGAGTCTTTCGCGAATTATCAAAAATTAAAGAACAATACAGTTTTACCTGCTTTTGTGATACAAAACCAATAGCTGGCATAGAAACGATTCCATGGAGTTTAGCCAATACTAGTGATGGAATCAGTTGGGTAAAAACATCCAATTATTTTTACGGGCCTGTGAAATTATTATGGCAAACAGGTATTATTAAAAAAATATTTTCTTCTGAATATAACTATTTCATATTCGAGGGAGGCGTATCTCAACTGCCAACCTGGTTGTTCGCCATCTTGTGCCGGATAAATGGTAAAAAAGTATTATTCTGGACCCATGGATTCAAAGGACTGGATAAAGGTTCAAAAAAAATGATTCGTGGCTGGTATTTTAAATTAGCGCACGCCTTGCTTTTATACGGCCATAGTGCCAAAGAATTGATGGTAGAAAGCGGATTTGATGAAAAAAAACTCTTCGTCATTTATAATTCCCTGGATACCGCTAAACAATTTGAGTTATTAAACAATTACAATTCTGATTTGATTTTTGAAGAAAAAACAAAAATGTTTAGTAACCCCAATTTGACGACTATAATTTTTATTGGAAGATTGGTAGAAGCTAAAAATGTACCTTTTCTTTTAAATGCAGTGAAAGAATTATGGGACAATGGTGATCCTGTTAATTGTATAATTATTGGAGACGGCCCCGAAAAGGAGACCATTAAGAATTTTATACCTGGCAATAAATTAGAAAATTATATCCATCTCACAGGAGCTTTATATGAAGAAGAAGCGATTTGCAAATACTTTCAAATGTCGGATCTCCTGGTCTCTCCAGGGAATGTAGGTTTAAATTGTATGCATTCCTTGGCCTATGGAGTTCCTGTCTTAACGCACGATAATTTCCAGCTTCAAGGGCCGGAGGTAGAGGCAATTGTACCTGGTGAAACAGGTTTGCTATTTGAATATAATAACTATGAAGATCTTTTGGCAAAACTTAAAGAATGGAAAGAGATAAAATTTACAAAAGAAGAAATTAAAAAAAACTGCCAGGCAGTTATAACCAACCGTTATAATCCGGCAGCACATGCAGCCAATATTGTTAAAGCTATTGATTATGTCAGGGGTTCCTCACAATGATAACAGAAGATTCCTCTTTTTCAACATATTTCACTGCCTTCACCAATAAAATAGTTGTTGACGCCTTAAACATTTTGCTGGAAACTACTACGAAGAAGTTTTAGTCGAATACCTTCGGTTGTCATTCATAGAAACAGTTTATGGAGAAACAAATAATTTGTATTGATATATCCAACGTTGTACCCGGTAAAGGTGGTACTGGTGGTGGTATTACCACTTATGCCATAAATTTAATAAAACATTTAGATAGCCTTCTCAATGATAATGGCTTCAAAATCTATTGTGTTAAAAATAGTGAGCTAACCGGCCTGGTAGAATTCAATAATATTACCACTATTAATGTAAAAGTTAATAACAGTAATATTTTTTCAAGATTATATTGGCTCCATGTACGCCTCCCGCTTTTTTGTAAAAAAAAGAAGGTAATGGTATTGCACAGAATCGTTCCGGAATTGCCGGCAATAAAAGTTTGCAAATACATTATCACGCTGCATGATTTTATGTTTGATTTTTATTTGCAACATTCCCGTCTAAAAAAATACCTGGATAAGGCGAACATTTTAAAATTTCGGTTGTTTAAAAAATTTTGTCATTGGGCTATAGGTGCTAGTGATGGAATAATTGTGCCTGCAGATACAATTTTAGATGAACTAAACAAAATGTTCTCTTTAAAAAATAAGAAGGCGCTCACTATCCATGAAGCTTCTGAATTTCCTGGCAATAAAATAGTAGAAAAGAGGCTTTCAACGGTGAATAATTACAAATTAAATATTGGAGTAGTCGCGGGCTTTTATCCCCATAAGGGGCATTTTAAAGTTCTGAAGCTTGCCAGGATATTTTTGGATTTAGGATTTACTGATTTTAAGATTTTTCTGAGAGGAAGCAAAGTCTACAAACCCTATGTTTCTGACGTTGAAAAAGAAATAGTGAGGTTGGAACTTGAAGATTTTGTGACGTTTGAGCCATTTGTAAAAAAAATAAGTTTAGAAGAAATTTATGCGGGGTTTGATTTGGTTCTGTTGCTTTCCGAGTATGAAGGATTTGGGTTGCCGGTATTAGAAGCGCAGTCTCATTCAGTGCCGGTAGCGTGTTCCAGGATACCTATATTTGAGGAGGTTTTAAAAGAATCTGCGATCTATCTCAATCCCGATTTCAGTGACGAAGAAGCCTCTGTATTTTTAAAAGAAATACTTAATAAAGAGAAACTAAAAAGGAAAACCGAAGAAGGATTGGATAACGTCGCTCGTTTTTCCTGGTATAACATGTCAGACGAAACATTATCTTTATATAAATATTTTATTAGACGAGGGGTCGAATAGTTTTAGCTTGCTCTTTTCAGTTCTGGATGCAGTGGAATTGGCAAAACAAACTTTAATTATTATTTTTCGGAATAATATTTGCAAAAAGACATTATGTTAACATTTTTTAATCGCTTTTATTGAATGATTTAACATCTACACCTATACCTATATGGACATAAACAAGAAACAATTATTTTCAGTAAGTTATTCTATTACTGATTATGGTACTGCTTCAGACATTATCATTCAAAAAGCTAGGGCACGGGAAAGTTTCGGAGTAAGTGCCCTTGCTGTTCACGGCCTTATCGAAAGCGTCAGGCACAAAAGTTTTAGAGATTGCCTGGAACAAATCGATATGATTGTGCCAGATGGACAACCTATTAAATGGGCTCTAAACAGTTTTTATAAGGTGGGTTTGAAGGAACGTGTAGCAGGCCCCATTCTCACCAAACACGTATTAGCCAAAGCCAGCGAAAATCGTCTAAAAGTATATCTCTACGGAAGTAAAATTTCTACGCTCAATAAGATGCAGGAATTTTTCAATGATCAATACCCGCACCTGGAAATATGCGGAATGCATTCAGACAGGTTTAGAGATGCCACGCCGGAAGAAGACGCCGAAGACATTAAAAAAATTAATGACAGTGGTGCAAACCTCGTACTGGTTGGAAGAGGATGCCCCCGGCAGGAGAAATGGGTAGCTGGCCACATATCAAAAATTCACGCCCCTATGATGGCAATAGGCGCCGCATTCGATTTTATGGCAGGAAACATAAAACATGCGCCACATTGGATGCAGAGTTCCGGGCTTGAATGGCTTTACCGCCTGGTTCAGGATCCAAAAAAACTTTGGAGAAGATACCTTACAACCAATGTGTATTTTATATACCTTTTTATCCTTTGCAAATCTGGAATCCGTAACGTACAATTTTAAAATCCGTTCATGAATATAGCTGTTGTAACCGGCTCGGGAGGACTTATCGGTAGTGAATCCGTATCCTTTCTTTCAAAAGAATTCGACTTCATTGTGGGCATTGACAATAATCTCAGGGCCTACTTCTTCGGGGAAAATGCATCTACTTTTTGGAATGTAGAACGGTTACAAAATCAATTTTTAAATTATCGGCATAACAATGTTGACATACGGGATTATACGGCCTTAGAACAAATTTTTAAAGAGTATAATTCAGATATTTCCCTTGTGATTCATACAGCGGCACAGCCAAGCCACGATTGGGCTGCCAAAGAACCATTAACTGATTTTACAATCAACGCCAATGGAACGATGAATATGCTCGAGCTCACACGGTTATATTGCCCGGAGGCAGTTTTTATTTTCACATCTACCAATAAAGTTTACGGAGATAATCCAAATCTTTTACCACTTGTGGAGCAGGATTTAAGATGGGAAATTGAGGAATCGCATCCTTACTTTGAAAAAGGTATAGACGAGCAAATGAGCATTGATAATTGCAAGCACTCTGTATTTGGAGCGTCCAAGGTTGCTGCAGATGTTATGGTGCAGGAGTACGGCAAGTATTTTGGAATGAAAACAGGAACTTTCAGAGGGGGATGCCTCACAGGTCCAAATCATTCCGGCGCACAACTTCACGGGTTCCTTTCTTATTTAATGCTGTGTGCGATTAACAAAAAGCACTATACGATTTTTGGATATAAAGGGAAACAGGTAAGGGATAATATTCACAGCTACGATCTGGTGAATATGTTCTGGCACTTTTATAAAAATCCAAGAACTGGCGAAGTGTATAATGCTGGTGGCAGCCGGTTTTCCAATTGTTCTATGTTGGAAGGTATACAACTTTGTGAAAAATTAACAGGCAACACATTCTCTTATTCTTATTCGGAAAATAACAGGAGTGGTGACCATATCTGGTACATAAGTGATGTATCAAAATTTAAGACACACTATCCTGAATGGGACTATAAATATTCCATTGAAGAAATATTGGTAGAAATGTATGATCTATTTATGCAAAGAAAAAGATCCCGGGAAATTGTTGGTTGAACAAAACGAATCGTTTCTAATGCTTTTTTTATTATAGCCCTCCCATTTTTATTACAAAAGACATACTGGTAAGGGAAAGGATATTCATCTCCTTAACCCGTTTAGTTTTGCTTCATAAGTATTGCAGAAGAATTAGGTGCCAGTACAATACTATTAAGATAGGCTTCATTTCTAATGTCTTTATAACTGCCTTTCAAAGAAAATTTCTTCGGTGAACTCCCAGGATTGTACACAAAAAGCAGATGATCTTCCGGTCTTGTGATAGTAGCATTCGTTTCATACAATTGTATGTTATCAGTTGAATAGGTGACATTTGGCTCATTAAGAGCAAAAATTAATAATGCATTGGGATCATCCTTTACAGCATTAAAGACTATCTCATAATTATGCCGTGCTCGTGGAATATTTCTATAAACCTTTTGTGCCAGGTTCGCATAAGGAGCGCCATTCGCTCTTAAATATATTCCAATCGTTTTTTCATCGCTGTCGGCCCCGGCAAGGGTAAATCGCAAGATATAATTTTTCCCTACCTGAATACTCCCCACCGGTATAGTAATATAGGAATTTGAAAAATTTGGAAGAGAAGTAACTTTCAAATAACCGCCATCCAAAATACCGGAATTCTCCCATGCCATTTTACATCTGAAACCATTTATTCCTGGCTGATTCTTATCGAAATTTCCATTAGAGACTTTATTGACTTTGCCGAGGTCGTTAATTTTAAAAGCATTCATTTGAAATGATGACTTTTTTGATGATAAGTCTTTATTGTATCCCGATTTCCACTCCTTTAAACTGTAAAACTTATTTATCTTTCCTATTGGCTTATCGACGTAGGATGTTGAAATTGTCACACTATCATCAACCGGGCGGCTGTAATAATTGCTGTCTATTCTGCCAAAAGAATCAATATCAGTTGCATTTGAATTTGTAAAAAAAGAAGCCGTAAACTGGCTGGCATCCTTAGATACAAAAATATTATTCATCACCGTGTTATTGCGAACCAAGGCAGTAGATGCAGCATCTTTTTGTATTATTATTTGTGTGGCATTTGAATAAACTGTATTCTTAGTCACATCAACTTCATGGCAATTATGTAAGAATATACCACCCTTACTGCAATATGCCATTGAATTTCCTGTTACAGTAATATTTGCCGAATTATCATCGAGGTAAATACCCGAAGCCAAAGCGTAAGTATCTGGAGTACCTTCGCTGGCTCCAATTCCATTTAAAACAATATTATTTTCAATAAGCTGGTCTTTTTTTGGATTACCCATATTATTACCAGTGTAGATGCCTCCGCCATCGTCTTTTAAAAGACAAAAGTAGTTGACAAAATTGTTTCTAATTATAACAGAATTACCTGAAAAAAGAATGGCCGCATAACCTGAACTGTCGACCTTATTATTTTCAATTATGACGTTGTCTCCATTAACATTAATTCCTATAAATGAATGAGGACTATTGCCCGCCATTCCTGAGAAGGAGCCCGAATTACTAACCAGGTTGCTTTTGACTTGAGTTCCAATACAATTTCCCATTAAGTCAAAAGCATTATTATTTGAATTACTGATAACGCAATTCTGAACCTGTACGTTTTGCGTGTTGTAACCTTCTATAGCATTCAAGCCTGAAAAATTGATGACGCAGTTTTTCAAATGAATATTTTTTGAATAATATAAGTAAAAGCTCTTTGCGTCTGAACCTTCAAAAGCTAAGTTTTCGAATGAAATGTTATTCTGCTTTTTAATCGTTACCAACACATCAATATTACTTGCCTTTATTGTAAAGCCCGAAGGCTGTCCTTTGCCAAAATATAAATTGAGCTGCTTCGAAGATGGGTCGTAATACCATTCTCCAAATTGGTCGAGAGTTGCAATATGGTTTTGAATAAAAAAGCCAAAACCATCTCCAGGCTCATATTGACTTCCACTTTTATAATTTAAAGTAGAACCTGCCTGCGATATTATTCTATTCCGGTCTATAACATAGTGCTTTTTTCTGACTACTATTTCAGCACTCGTCCAATCTAAATTTGGAAAAGGTGGTGCGGCAGTGATGGAATTATTTTTCATGTGTGATATTATAGGAATCCACCCGTTTCCTGCATTATTAGCATTAGGATATCGTCCCATCGCATACTCTGAGTTATTAATTAAAACCATGTTAAGTGAGGAGTCATCTAATGTCTGCGAAGATGAAAATATTCCGTTTCCTTTGGAATCCCATTTCGAAAGTGTAACAAAACCTGTAATAACCGGTAGCTTTCCCGAGCCATACGAAGCAATTACTATTGGCTGATCAGTTGATCCTGATTTGGTCACTATTATAGATCCATAAAATGTATCGTCTTTCTTAAGTAAGACTGAATCACCTGGCTGAAAAGTATTGAAAATAGAATTTAATTTGGAAATAGATTTCCAGGGTGTCGCCGACTTCCGCGCCTGCGCCGGGGAGCGTGTATCATCGCCATAAGTAGAAGAGAAATAATAGTTTGTTGCAAAGGCAGTAGATAAACAGCCGGTAAATATCGTTAACAAAAAAAGTTTCATTTCTGTCATTTATTGTTTGTCACAACAGAAAATACTATGCCTATACTTCCCGGCCGTAATCTTTACAAAAACTTTTACAAAGCTATGGCAGTGAGGGCAACGCTAAATCGATCTCCTTCAGGCCAATTTTACTATCATTAAAACTATAAAGCAGATTCGCGGTTGTTTGCTTTATTAACACAACAGAAGAATATGCAGGAATAGTTACGCTATTTGTGTATACCTTTCCATAGACGTCAAGATAAGTTCCAGACAGCGAAAAAGTTTTACTTGTTGTAGTGTTATTATATTGATAAAACACGTAGCTGTCTGGATCAGTTTGAGCCACATTTGCATCATACAACTCAATATTGTCAAGCCAGAAATTTAGCTTGGGACATCTAGTCGTAAAAATTATACTTGCATTTGAACACGATGTGGGTGCAGTAAAAAGATACTCATTTTCCTGTCTCCCTGTTTTGATGGCGATTACCTTAACATCAGAGATGCAACTATACGGGGGACCGCTTATTCTTAAATAAGCATTTATCAAAGTGTCTTTGGATGACATTGAGCTAAATCTTAAAATGTAACTTTTTGAGGAACTAACTGCGCCAACCCCAACAATAACCGCGTAGTTGCTGAAGTCGCTATACTGGTTGGTTGCCTGGAATGTCCCTCCGTCCAGTTTATTATTTACCCAGCTACATGTTGGGGCAGCATACGCGCCCGTTATATTGGAATTGAAAGTGCCATTGGAAAATTTATTAGCTCCTGCGAAAGAATTTACCGTATACTGGGGAATCAAAAGAGGTGTCTTTTTTGAAGACTTATCAAGACCATAAGTTGACTGCCACCCGGCAAGGTCCTGAACTCTATCCACCCTTAAACCATTAACCATTAAAGAACTGGACATTGTCAGGTTATCGTCCATAGGGCGGCAAAAATAATTACTGTCCATAACGCCCAGTAAATTAATATCGTTGGCTTCTGTTCTTACATACGAAGCATACTGTGAATCGACCTTTGCAAAACAGATGTTATTCTTAACAACCATATTTCTCAATAGAGCATTCGGCATTCCATAGTCATGAATTAAGGTTAGCTGGGTAAGGTTGTTAAATAATATATTATTTAGAACATTTGTATTAAAAGAATTATGTACAAGAATTCCGCTCCTTCCGCAGTTTGCAACTGAATTAGAAACTATATCTATATTAGTGCAATTATCATCAAGGTAAATACCATTGCTTGAACCTGTGCCCGGTCTGTCAGTTCCTTCAGGTGCGCCAATACCATTTAATACGATATTCCCAATGATTTTTTGACTAGAATAATTGGAGTTTTTTGGCGCCCACGTATATATTCCACCCGCATCATCCTTTGTCATCGTAAAATAATTGATAAAATTATTCTTAATAACATTCGAGTCTCCCATGCCAAATCTTATCCCAATACAGCCCGTATTAAAAATCGTGTTATATTCAACGAGATTATTATTTCCAACAATCGTAACAGCCTGATAAGTCGTTGTACCGCTTAAACCCATTCCTGCAGTCATTCCTGTATTGGCAATGTAATTATATCTTAATACTGAATTGTTGCAATTATAATTCAGATCTATTGCGTTGTTATTGGTATAATTGAAATAGGTAGTCCTTACCCAAAGGTTTGTTGTTGCAGATGCATCTATGCCGTCAATGCCACTGTACATAACGGAGCAGCTTTGTATGGTGATATTCTGAGCATAGTATAAATCGAATGCTTTTGTGTTAGAACCATTGAAACCTATATTATAGAACACGATATTATTTTGGTTGTTTACGGTGACTAAAGTGCTTGTTGCACTTGCCTGCACGCTATATGATGAAGGATTGGCCGATCCAAAATAAACATTCAGCTTCTTTGTGGCAGGATTATAATACCATTCGCCCAATTGGTCAAGAGTCTTAATATGGTTCTGAATAAAATAACCATAGTTATCGTACGGATTGTAAGTTAAAGCAGGAGTAAACGATAATGTATTTCCGGAGTGAGACGTAATTTTACACCGGTCAAGTACCCATCTTTTTGGCCGTATTACAACCTCTGCACCTGTCCAGTTTGTTCCTGAAGTCAGTTGCTGATCGGTGATGGAATTTCCATTATGAGATTCGAAGGTAAGATATCCTTTATTAGCCGCACTTGGATTTGGATAGCGACCCATAGCCTGCATGGCCCCATTGAAAATCACGGTATTAATAGTAGATCCAAATGAAGCATTGTAACTTTCATAGATGCCATTACCAATTGATACCCAGTTTGAAAGTGTTTGTAAACCACTGATCACAGGCCTGCTTCCGGTACCGTAACTGGCAAATACAATAGGACGGGTTGTTGTTCCTGATTTTGTAACTGTTATGGAGCCATAGAAAGTTTCACCACATTTAAACAGCACTGAATCACCTGCATTAAGGCTACTTATAAGAGAATTTAATTTACTTAAAGTTTGCCACGGCGTCGCACGATTCTGCGCCTGGGCAGTAGTTCTGCTGTCATTGCCGGACACGCTTGAGAAATAATAATTGGAAGACCTGGCGGAATTTAAGAGGCCCACAAAGAACAGGAAGAGCAAAGTGCGAACTAAACGGTGTTTCATAAAATATTAATTTTCTAATTTGGATTATACAAATGGATTATACAAATGGATTATACTAGGTCTTTGCAACGGAAAAACTCCGGAATTTATTATCAACCCAGGCAATCGTCCTAAAATTTAAAGGAAATTTGTCTTGGTATTTAAGAAATAAGTCATGTAGCGTGATAGAAATGTCGGATAATTAGTTTTGATAATTTTTAGATTCAAGATGGATTAATAGAAAATTCATAAGGATGATTGGTTCAAAAAAAGCAACTATGTTCAAAAATTATTCCAAAATGTCGATTCTTGGCCCTTATATTGCAATGTGGAAAAAATTACCTACTCTTAAATTTTCAGCTGAATGAAAAAAAGTTCCTTACTTGATCCTGATAACTCAAAATCTATAAATCAAAAATTTAGAGAAAACAGGTTTGCCTTTTTCAAAGAATTACTTTCGCGAATCCAGTCCGATAAACCAATTGAAATTTTGGACATTGGCGGAACGCAGTCTTATTGGGAAAGCATGAACTTTACGGAAGGTCACAACGTGAATATCACTTTACTAAACTTATATCTGGCTCCGGTTAAATATCCGAACTTTTCAAGCCTTGTGGGCGATGCATGCGACCTATCCAATTTTGGCGATGATCACTTTGACATTATATTTTCAAATTCAGTGATTGAGCATCTATTCACGTATGAAAATCAGTTGAAGATGGCTAAAGAGATCAGGCGGGTAGGTAAATATTACTACGTGCAAACTCCAAATTATTATTTTCCTATAGAGCCACACTGGCTTTTCCCCCTTTTTCAATTTTTTCCGTTTAATATGAAAGTGGCACTTACTAAAAATTTCAACCTGGGGAATTATAAAAAATCAAAAACACGGGAAGCCGCTATGCGGAGGGTGAATGAAGTGCAATTACTTACCGAAAAAGAAATGAAAACTTTATTCCCTGAAGGTCTAGTTTACCGGGAAAAGTTTTTAGGACTCACCAAATCTGTGACAATGTATAATTTCCCAAAAATCTGAGGATAATTTGATTAAAAAATCCCCTTTAAAAACAGGGGATTAAGTATCGAGGAGCGGACTTGAACCGCCGACCTTCGGGTTATGAATCCGATGCTCTAACCAGCTGAGCTACCTCGACATTTTATTTTGGGCGGCAAAGATAATGTATTGCCCAAAAATGCAAAGCGAAAAGAACCATTTTGGGAATTAGTTTTGTGATTGTCGGCCCGGATAGACTGCCAGTGCTGCTTCCAGGCAATCCATAGCAGCGTTAATGGATTCTTTATTTAGTACATAGGCGAGGCGTACCTCGTTCTTTCCCAGCCCTTCTGTACCATAAAAACCGCTTGCAGGTGCAAGCATAACTGTAGATCCATTATAGTTGAAAGATTCCAGCAGCCATTGGCAAAAAGCATCCGCATCATCAACAGGCAAAGAGGCCATCGCGTAAAAAGCACCGCCGGGCTCAGGGCAAAAAACACCAGGCATCTCATTGAGCCGGTTCACAAGTATATCTCGGCGTAATTGGTATTCAGCTTTTGTGCCTTTAAAATAATCGGCAGGCAGGTCAAGCGCCGCCTCTCCTAAAATTTGTCCAAATGCGGGAGGGCTCAATCTTGCCTGTGCAAACTTGATGGCTGTTTGCAAAACAAGCTTATTCCTCGACACAAATGTTCCAATCCTCGCACCACAAGCACTATATCTTTTACTTATCGTATCCATAAGAATCACATTATCTTCTACTCCTGAAAGTTGCATAGCACTAAAATGGTCCCCCGAATAACAAAATTCCCGGTATGCTTCATCTGAAAATAAAAAGAGGTCATATTTATGGATGATCGTCTTTAATGTTTCTATTTCTTTTCTGCTGTATAAGTAACCCGTTGGATTGTTAGGGTTACAGATCATTATTGCTTTCGTTCTTTCAGTAATGGCCTTTTCAAAATCTTCAATGGGGGGCAGCGCAAAACCAGTCTTGATCGAAGAGGTTATTGGTTTTACAACCACATCTGCTTCGGTTGCAAAGCCATTATAATTTGCATAAAATGGTTCAGGGATTATAACCTCATCTCCGGAATCGAGGCATGCCATAAAACCAAACAAAATAGCTTCGCTCCCACCGGTTGTTATTATTATATCATGATGGGTTACCTGTATGTCAACCGATTTATAGTACTCAACCAGTTTCCTTCTATAACTTTCATTACCGGCACTGTGGCTGTATTCAAGAATTTTAAAATCCGAATGGCGCACTGCATCCAGTATTTGCTTCGGTGTTTCAATATCCGGCTGCCCTATATTGAGATGATAAATTTTAATTCCCTTGCTCTTGGCAACCTCTGCATACGGAACTAATTTCCGTATGGGCGATGCAGGCATTATTGTACCTCTGTGACTTACTGATAGCATATATAGCAAATATAAAATGAGAATTTGTGAAGTAGTATTTTACTGACAACCGATTCATAAATAAATATAATCGACATTAATATCTCTTTTGCAAGGAATATTAGATATCAATTCCTAAAATGTCTTTTGGATCCACAGAGTTCAGTAAAAATAAGTGCAATCAAAATAAATCGCATTTAAGATATTTTGAGAGATTATAGTTATTCCCCGGTCCACATAAGAGAAATAAACTTCATTTTTTAATTATCTTAGTTAGCGGCCAAAAGTAAAATTATAAAGTAAATGAACGAAGAGTTAATAAAAAAAGCTTACGAGTCTTTCAATGGAAGGAACATTGATGAAGCGCTTTCATTAATGCATCCTGACGTAAAATGGCCGAATGGATGGGAAGGTGGATATGTTTATGGACACGAGGCAGTGAGAGATTACTGGACCAGGCAATGGAAAGAATTTGATCCGAAAGTTATACCCGTTTCAATTCATGAAAACGATAATGAGCAAATAGAAGTGGAGGTTCACCAATTGGTGAAAGATCTGAAGGGAAACGTGTTAGCGGATGGGACTGTAAAGCATATTTATTCTTTTGAAAACGGGCTTATTGCAAAAATGGAAATTGAGCATTATTAAATATAGCGCCGGTCGCTTGAAAAGCTCGATTGTTTTCATCTATTAAATCTTCGGCTAATTGAAAGATTCCATTCATCATAAAATAGATATGCATACAATTATTAACCAATCAAAGCCTAATAAAATGTCAGTTGCAAATGTCCTGCTCCTTGTCACCGCAACACTTACCGGGCTGAGTGCGGGCCTTTTATATGCATACGCATGTTCCGTAAATTTAGGGTTGGGCAGATTACCCGATAGAGAATACCTGGCCGCCATGCAGTCGATTAACAAAGAGATTCTTAATCCTGTTTTCTTTATGGGCTTTTTTGGAGCATTGATATTATTGCCGGCTAGTAGTTTCCTGGCTTACGGCCAACCTGTTACTTCCCGTTTTATTTTTTTAATAGTTTCTACATTAATTTATGCGACCGGCGCTTTTGGAGTAACAGCTTTTGGAAATGTTCCCTTAAATAATATGTTGGCTAAAATTGATTTACGATTAGTTTCTTCCGCAGAAATCTCCAAAATTCGAATCGCTTTTGAAGGCCCGTGGAACAGGCTCCACAACATAAGAACAGTTGCCTCCATCATTTCCTTGGTATGTGTTATCCTGGCATGCCTTAGCAGGGTAGATACAATGGGCAAATGACTATTGTATATGTGGTAAGCCCCAATCGCTTGTTTTATCTAATTTTGCATAGCTACGATAATCAACCCTGCTAACATAATGTAGTTAGAACAATTATTAAATTTTAGCTATGGCATATACATATAATTATAAAAAGAATTTTTTTCCAGATAATTATGATTTGCCTTTTAAATTGCAAATCAATTTTATTAACCTTATAAATTGGTGGAAAGAACAAGCGGCACTGGATGACCCTCTCGAATCTTACAGGGCAAAAGAAGTATTAAAAAGAATTGAAAAAACACCAGAACTTTCTAAGCCATTTAAAGATGTCAGCCTCGTTGAAAAATACCAGGAGGAAATTCGCCTTCTATTGTCACCTTTTTTCCCGTCGCTTACTACCACTAATGAAATTAAAGCTGCCGGCATTCCTTTTAAGCCGATGCTGTTTAACCTCACAAAACGTTTTACTAATATTCTTGATGGAGCCGATAATGATTTTCTCGTTCCGGAAAGTTCACCGGACTTGATTTATTTGTTCAGTTGCATAACTATCCTCAATGCATATTACAAAGCGAATGTGAGCCTTTCTCCAAATTTATTTTTTAATATCCGCGATAAAAAAACAGGGATTGTAAGAAAGTACAGGGCTTTTGTAAATGTTGATTTTACAGATGTGATTCCCGGCCCGAATGTTCAACAGCTTTCTGAAAAAGATATATACGAGCTTACGAATAATTTTGGAAATGCTGAATTATGGAAGAAAAAAATTCCTCCAAACAGTTTTGGTTTCGAAGGTTTTACTATTTTGACGCTCTTTGATGTGACCCGTGAAGAATCTGTTTCTGCATTAAAATTTGACCTGATAAAAAAAGACTCTTTAACTAAGCCCGCCATCATTGAGCAAATACAGGCAAACCTGGGAGCGATGCTTAATATTCCAAAACTAAAGATAGGTTTCATCTCTTATAACAAAGAAAGAGAAGTATTACAGTCAATTGGCTTTGGCCACGGAAACAGCATCGCACTGCCCGTCAAAAAGAATATAAAAATCAGCGAAGCATTCTGTGACTCATCCAACCAGATTTCTTTTGAAAAAAATCAATCAGTTGTCTTTCAAAACATTGATGACAAAAAATACAAGGATAATACCCTGGTTAAAAAACTTGCGAAGCTAGGCCTTAAAAGCTATCTCGCAATGCCGTTATTCTATAACGATGAATTGATTGGGATACTCGAGGCGGGCTCCGAAGATGTAAATGCGCTTAACACAATTACTGTTTACAAATTGCAGGACGTCGCATCCCTGTTTACGATAGCCATGAAGCGTTCGCAGGATGAAATGAAAAACCAGATTGATGCAATCATCCGCCAAAAATGTACGGCAATACATTCAACAGTTGCCTGGAGGTTTATAGAAGCAGCAGAAAAACTTATCGAGTCAAAAATGACGAATGACGATGATAAAATGGAAGATATTGTTTTCCCCGGCGTATATCCTTTGTACGGGCAAACAGATATTCAGGGTTCATCTGTTCATCGCAATCTCTCCATACAGGCAGATTTGATTGAACAATTGTCCCTGGCAAAAAATATCTTAAACCTTTCTGTCAAAAGATTTGGACTTCCTGTTTATAAAGATTTACGGTTTCGTGTAGATAACTACATACAGCAGTTGGGACAGGAATTAACAGCCGGCGATGAAAATGTGGTTTTAGAGTTTCTTAAGAAAGATATCTATCCTGTATTTAATCACCTTCATAGCCTCAACACAGAAATACATGAAGCACTACAGCATTATGAAAAGCAGCTAGATCCTATATTAGGTTTGTTGTATAGCAAGAGAAGAGATTATGATGAAAGTGTGAAACTGATTAATGAAAACATTTCAGGATACCTCGATAAGGTACAGGAAGCCGCACAAACAATGTTCCCTCATTATTTTGAAAAGTATAAATCTGATGGCGTCGAGCATAATTTATACATTGGACAGTCGATGGTAAACAATAAGAAATTTCATAATCTTTATTTACAAAACCTTCGCCTCTGGCAATTGATGGTAATTTGTGAAGTAGAAAATGAAATTCACCGGTTAAAAACCAATCTTAAGACCAAGCTTGACGTGTGCTCGTTAATTTTGGTGCATAGCCAAGCACTAAGTATCCGGTTCAGGATGGAAGAAAAGAAATTTGATGTGGATGGCGCTTATAATGCCCGTTATGAAATTATAAAGAAAAGAATAGATAAGGCTACCGTGAAAGAAACAGGCGAAAGGCTTACACAACCCAAAAAAATCGCCATAGTTTATTCCAACGAAAAGGAAGCGAAAGAATACGTGAACTATATTCATTACTTACAATTCATTAATTATTTAGGTAATGAAATAGAATGGCTCACATTGAAAGATCTGCAGGGCGTAACAGGACTGAAAGCATTGCGTGTTTCAATCTTATATAGCAAGGTTGGCAGCACCAGGGAAAGTAAGGCGATAAAGTTTCTGGAAGAAGTTCATGTTGATTAAATACAACCGGATTTTAATATATCTCTTAGAATCTGTTTAAAAATGATTGAGTGTAATTATTATTCACAATTAGTAAATCTTATTTTTAATCAGGCAGCAACTTTTTTACTCCCTTTTCCATATAATACTTTCTATATCCTATTTTTGAACAGCTTCTTAAAGTATGAAAAAATATTTGCTGGTTGCCGTTTGCATAAGTTTTTCTGTTACATCATGGTGCCTGGATACATTATCAGTTTGTTCTCCTTCAGGAAAAATTTGGGTAAAAATATGGATGGAAAAAAATCTAAAGTACAGAATTGATTTCAATGGAGAATCAATATTAAAGCCATCGGAAATAGATATGTTGCTTACAAACAACCAAAGTTTTTCATTCAATAACAGGATAAAATCGCATTCGCTAAAAAAAGTAAATAATGTAATCGTTTCACCCGTTCCTGAAAAAAGAAAGAACATACCTGACAATTATAATTTGCTGACGATCGGGTTTAAGCAACCCTACAAAATTGAATTGCGGGTATATGACGATGGGGTTGCCTACCGGTTTCTTACTGCTTTTAAGGACTCTATTACTGTAAAAAATGAAATTGCGGAATTTAATTTTCCCGGTAAGCCCTCTGCTTATTTCCCCGGCATCCATAAACGCGATGATGTCGATATTTTTCATACTAGCTATGAAGAACTGTATCCTTTAAGAGAACTTGATAGCATTGCAAAAAAGGAGATGGCATATACACCTGTACTTCTTGTTCCGGAATCAAATCCAAAAATCGCCATCACTGAATCTGACCTGGAAGATTATCCAGGTATGTTTTTATCCGGTACGGGGTCCTCCTCATTCACAGGAACATTTGCTCCTTATCCTTTGGAAGAAAGACTAACGGAAGGAGATTACCCGCAATTAGTGGTTACAAAAAGAGCGGATTATATTGCCAGGACAAAAGGCACAAGAAGTTTTCCATGGCGCGTGATGCTTATAGCAGAAGAAGACAGGCAGTTACCTTCCAATGATATTGTTTACAGGCTGGCGTCACCCTCAAAAATTGGCGATGCCTCCTGGGTAAATCCGGGAAAAGGAACAGATGAATGGATTATTAATGTGAATCTTTTTAACGTGCCTTTTAGGTCAGGCGTTAATACCGCATCCTATAAATATTATATTGATTTTGCGAAACGTTTCGGCTTCGATCGCATTATGATGGATGCCGGCTGGAGCGATAACACAGATTTGTTTAAAATTAATCCTGATATCAACATGGATAGTATTCTTAGCTATGCAAAGGAGAAAGGAATTAAGATAAGTATGTGGACACTTGCCCACACGTTGAACCGGCAGCTTGACAGCGCTCTGGACAGGTTTAACAGGTGGGGCGTGGATTATATCATGACTGACTTCATTGACAGGGACGATCAAAAGACAGTGAACTTCTATCATAAGATTGCAAAAGCCTGTGCGGATCATCATATCATGATCATGTACCATGGCGCTTATCCGCCGAAAGGATTCAACCGCACGTATCCAAACAATGTATCGAGGGAAGGAGTACTCGGATCAGAATATAATATCTGGAGCGATAAACCCACGTCCGCCGCATGATGTAACGTTGCCGTATACACGAATGTTGGCAGGTTTCTTTGATTATGAACCAGGTATTCTTAACAATGCTACGCAAAAAGGGTTCAGGCAAATTGAAGGCATGGTGCAAAGCCAGGGAACACGATGCCATCAACTGGCGATGTTTGTGGTGTATGATAACCCGATGGAATTATTTTCCGGTAATCCCTCGCAGGGATGGCAGGAGCCAAAATTTATGGAGCTGCTCGGCAGTATTCCAACAACATGGGATGAAACAAATATTTTAGATGGGAGGGTTGGACAATACATCGTTACTGCAAGACAAAAAGGTACTAACTGGTTTGTTGGTGGAATGACGGATTGGTCTGCAAGAGATGTTGACATTAGATTTGATTTTCTCGATGCAGGCGTTAATTACAAAGCCACAATTTGTAAAGATGGTGTAAATGCAGATCGCTATGCTGCCGATTATATTTTATCCGATACCACAATTAAAAAGAATGATATATTTAAAATTCATCTTGCACCCGGAGGTGGATTTTTGATAAAACTTGGAAAGAAATAAAAAGATTTTTGAGCGCCTACTTTTTTTACGAATAACGATTCTACATGACTAAGAGATTTACCAAAAAGATTGCGATTGTCACCGGTGCCGCCACAGGTATAGGAAAAGCAATTGCCTCAAGAATGGGTAAGGAAGGAGCAACCGTTGCTTTGTTTGACATAAATAAAAAGTCATTGCAAAACGCCGTACTTGAGTTCAAAAAAAATGGAATTAAGTCAAAGGAGTATTTAGTTGACATAAGTGATGAAAAGCAAGTGTCTAAAGCGATTTCACAAGTTGAAAAAGATTTTCTTACTATAGATATCCTTGTAAATTCAGCAGGCATTGTCGGGCCAACAAGTACAAAAATTACAGATTATACAAGTGATGATTTTGACAAGTTGTATCAAGTAAATTTGAAGGGAACTTTTCTTGTTACAAAATATGCGTTGAAAATTATGCAAAAGAGAGGTCGGGGGCGTGTGTTGCTTATTTCCTCAATAGCAGGAAAGGAAGGAAACCCAGGCATGATTGGATATTCAACGACCAAAGCCGGCGTTATAGGATTAGTGAAGGCGGTTGCAAAAGAATTTACTGATACTGATATTACGGTCAATGGCCTTGCACCGGCCGTAATTAAAACAAGTATGAATGAAAACACTTCCGCAGAGCAACTGGAGTATATGACGTCAAAAATCCCGATGAAACGTTTAGGTACAGTTGAAGAAGTTGCGGCAATGTCATGTTTCATTGTTTCCGATGAAAATAGTTTTTCCACAGGTTTTATATACGATATATCGGGAGGCAGGGCTACATATTAGTTCCTTCATTTTGACTTTTTGTAGTTCAACCCCACCACACCGGAAGTAAAAGCTTTTACCTCTACAAGTTTTAGATGTATCCCTTCCTTCACGTTTTCAAATAACAACATTCCTCTCCCCAGAATAGCCGGATTCACAAAAAGCCAGTATTCATCAATTAAATTGTATTGCATAAGCGAATGGACCGCTGTTGGGCTGCCGAACATCAAAATATTCTTTCCATTTTTATTTTTGATCTTTTGAATTTCATCAAAAATATTATCATTAATAATCCGAATATTCTTGAGTTCACTTTCGGCAAGTGTTTTTGAGAACACAACTTTCTCGACGCTGTTGTACCACGCAGAATGTTGAATATCATGTTTTGAAGCGTTGGGGTTATCAGCTGCAGTAGGCCAATAGTTATCCATCATTTGATACGTCACACGACCGTAAAGCGCGGTATCAGCTTCATCGGTCATATACCCGGCATAATCAAATATTTCATCATCCACGTGAATCCAGTCCATTTCTCCATTTGGTCCCGCAACAAATCCATCAACGGAGATGTGCATGGATATAATTAATTTTCTCATTTCCTGAATTTTTTGAATTGCTAATTTATTAACTCAAAGATTATCGTACATATAAAAACTATAAAAAATATCATTGGGCCGGATGATAACAAAGTACAACAATGTCGCAGTCGAAAGCTGTAGCTTCGATAAGCTTTAAATTCAGCCTTTCCTCTCTTTCTTTAAAGATGGTCTTACCATTTCCTATAATTGCCGGATTAATAAAAAGATGGTATTCATCAATCAAATTATACTTAATCAAATTAGAGACAAAGTTAGCGCCACCATACACGATGATGTCTTTACCCTGCTGTGCTTTCAACTGTTTTATTTCTTCCGAAATATTTTCAGTAGCGAGAATAGAATTATCCCACTCCTTCACAACAGGGTCCGTTTCTGACAACGTTTTTGAAAAAATTACTTTAGGAGTATCGTACATTATTCTTGCGAAGGGGTATCCAGGTTCATCCGGTTTTTTGGAAATTTCTTTCCAATGTGAGATAAAACCTCCCGCCATATTTCTTCCTAAAAGTATGGTATCAACAGGGGTAGTAAGATCGGTAACATATTTATTAATATCATCGCCCCAGTTCCAGCTCATCCAGTCCATTTCGCCATTAGGCCCTGCAACAAATCCATCTATAGACATTTGCATTTGTAATTTTACTTTGCGCATCTTTTTATTTTTCGGTTTTATTATTTTGATTTCTTTTACAAAAATATCTTTGACAGAGAAATTATAGAGGGGGCAAAGAAGACTGTATAGAGGTGGATTACGACTTTCTGGTTGTCGTAGCTTTAAAAGAACAGATCTTACAAAGGTTTTATTTGTTTAGCAATAAATAGAGTAGCGCCGCAATTGATGCGCCTACAAAAGGCCCCAAAACAGGAACCCATGCATATTTCCAATCACTGCTTCCCTTATGCTTTAATGGTAAAAAGGCATGAACAATACGTGGTCCGAAATCTCTTGCAGGGTTGATAGCATAACCAGTTGTACCTCCTAGTGAAAGACCTATAGCCCATACTAAAAACGCAACCGGTAGTGCTCCCAGGGATCCTAAACCAATGGGTGTTTTCTGATCAGTAATTTCAGCGTTAGTAAAATAAAAAACTACGAACACCAAAACAAAAGTACCTACCAGTTCACTCATGAAATTGAAGAATAAATTTTTAATTGCAGGTGAAGTACTGAAGACAGCTAATTGGGTTCCGGCATCCTCCGTTGCGTCAAAATGATCTTTATATATAACCCATACGAGTAAAGATCCAAGCATGGCTCCAATAGTTTGGGCGATAATAAATGAAAGAACTTTCGACCACGCAAATTTGCCGGCCATTGCTAATCCAATAGTAACCGCCGGGTTTAAATGAGCCCCGCTGAAAGGACCTGCAATAACTACACCTACAAACACAGCCAGGGCCCATCCGGTAGTTATTACTATCCATCCACCGTTAAATCCTTTAGTGCCTTTAAGCACTACATTGGCTACTACGCCGTTACCTAAAAGAATTAAGAACATGGTACCTATAAGTTCGGCCACAAATTCTGACATAAATTTTGCTTTTAAATTTAGAATGTATTACTTGCTTGTTAAGAAATTATTCCTCCGCCCACGCTTTACAGGCCTTCACGGCTTTGTGCCAGCCTTTAATTAATTCATCGGCATTACTATTTTCCGCAGGTTTGAAAACGCGGTCTGCTTGCCACTGTTGCTGAATTTCGTCCATATCTTTCCAAAAGCCTACAGCCAGACCAGCCAAATAAGCCGCTCCAATTGCGGTCGTCTCGGTAACCTTTGGCCTAATCACAATGGTGTTTAAAACATCTGCCTGTATTTGTAATAATAAATTATCAATTGTGGCACCTCCATCTACTCGTAGCTCTTTTATTTCAGTTCCTGAATCTGCCTCCATGGCCTTTAATACTTCCATAGTTTGCAACGCAATGCTTTCCAATGCGGCCCTTGCAATATGAGCATCTGTTGTCCCTCTTGTTAATCCAACCATCATTCCACGTGCATAAGGATTCCAATGCGGGGCGCCCAATCCTGCAAATGCCGGCACCAGGTACACGCCACCGTTATCTGTAACTTTTGAGGCTTTTGTTTCTACTTCAGAAGAGGAGGAAATAATTCCAAGCCCATCACGAAGCCATTGAACAACCGCGCCACCTATGAATATGCTTCCTTCAAGAGCATACTGAACTTTACCATCAATTTTCCATGCAATTGTTGTTACCAATTTGTTTTTAGAAATGATAGGTTTATCGCCAATATTCATCAGCATAAAACAACCCGTGCCGTACGTATTTTTTACCATACCTTTTTGAGTACACATTTGGCCAAATAATGCCGCCTGTTGATCACCGGCAATGCCTGCTATAGGAATTTTAACAGCCAATATATCTCCTGATGTTTCGCCATAAACTTCGCTGGACGATTTAACTTCCGGCAACAAAGTGACAGGAATATCGAGCAACTTTATCAATTCATCATCCCATTTCTGTGAATGAATATTGAAGAGCATGGTGCGTGAAGCATTCGTAATATCGGTTACATGAACTTTTCCGCCGGTGAGATTCCACAAAAGCCACGAGTCGACAGTACCAAATGCAAGCTGCCCTTTTTCCGCTTTCTCCCTCGCACCATCTACATTGTCAAGTATCCATTTTATTTTAGTTGCGGAAAAGTATGCATCTACCATTAAGCCGGTTTTTTCCTGGATCATTTGTTCATGTCCTTCTTTTTTCAAATGATCACATATACCGGCAGTGCGCCTGTCCTGCCAAACTATTGCGTTGTAAACAGGCACACCTGTTTTTTTGTCCCAGATGATGGTTGTCTCTCTTTGATTGGTAATTCCAATAGCAGCAATATCAATCGGTTTAATGCCTGCTTTTAGTATGGCCTCTGCTAATACTGTTGCCTGTGATGACCATATTTCCAAAGCATCGTGTTCCACCCATCCAGAGTGGGGATAGTGTTGCGTAAATTCTTTCTGGGCTATCGCAACAATATTTCCTTCTTTGTTAAATACGATTGCCCTGGAGCTGGTAGTACCCTGGTCGAGTGAGAGGATAAATTTTCCCATATCAAGCTTATTTTCGTTTTACTTACTGAATACTTCCTGCGTCTGCGGCTGCAGCAAATAATTGCCGGCAAGATCATTAAATTTTTTTACCTGGTCATCTTTCCACTCTTCGTTTTGACCGAGTTCTTCCATTAGCAATGCCGCCACCGCAGGTGCTGCTTTAATTGCCGCCTTTGCATCTAAAAATAATAATCTTATTCTTCTTGCAAGCACATCTTCTACGGTTCTTGCCATTTCATACCTTGCCACCCATACAACTTCTGCCAGAAGGTAAGGCTGATCGTCAAGTATTTTATTATTCCACAAGGGATTTTCTTTTATTAAAGAAAGTATGCCTTCTTCATCGTTGCCATAAATTGACAAACCAGATCGATTCACAACGGAAGATTTCCCGGAGCCATGTATTGGGAGATCCTTCGTTTTACAGGGAACTTTTTGTAAGCCACCTATTTCAATCGCCTTATCAACTGTTACCTCAGCCATCTTGCGATAAGTAGTCCATTTACCACCAGTGATCGTTATAAGCTGTGATTTACTCACTATAAGTTTATGATCTCTTGAAATTTCTTTAGTGCTATCTGTTTCCTTTTGAGGAGCGGCTAAAGGGCGAAGGCCTGCAAAAACACTCAACACATCTTTTTTACTTACCGGTTCAGAAAAATATTCTTTGATCGTTTTGAGTATAAAATTAATTTCTTCATCCAGCGCCCGGGGTTCCAGGGAATGTTTTTCCAACGGTGTATCTGTAGTGCCCACCAATACATGTTCATGCCACGGCACTGCAAATAACACACGGCCATCAGCAGTTTTAGGAATCATAATGGCAGATTTGGAATTAAGAAACGACTTCTTAAAAACCAGGTGCACTCCCTGGCTGGGTTGCACTATGGGGTTGCTTTCGGGTTGATCCATTTGCAAAATATCATCTACAAAAACTCCCGTCGCATTGATAACAGTTTTTGATAGCAGCTTATATTCCCTGTTATTTTCTATGTCTAATACTGCAACCCCCTGCACCTTATCTTCCTTTTTTAAAAGACGTTCTACTTTGAAATAGTTTAATACAACGCCGCCGTTTGCAACGCTTGTTTCTGCAAGATTAATAGCCAGCCTAGCGTCATCAAATTGCCCGTCGAAATATTCTACACCACCTGCCAGTCCCTGTTCCATTAACTTCAGGCATAAGTGTGGCCATCTTTTTTCTGCTGATAAAGCGGCTCCTTCCAAAACTAAAACTGCCCGAAAGCCAATCATACATTTTAAGGCCGGTCAAATATTTTAATTTCTCCCAAATACTGTAGCACGGAATAACAAATGATTGCTTTTTTACAATATGTGAAGCGTTCCTGATAAGGATTCCCCTTTCCCGCAACGCCGCATACACCAGCCCGATATTGCCCTGGGCAAGATAGCGAACACCTCCATGAACAAGCTTGGTACTGCGGCTTGAAGTTCCTTTTGCGAAGTCTGATTGTTCAAGTAACTAAAGTTGAATACTCCGCGGCTGGCAGCATCTACTGCCACGCCTAAGCCGGTAGCACCACCACCGATTATGATCATATCCCAAATATCCTGAGCCTGCAATTCTTCTTAAAGCTTCCTTGCGATCGAGGTAACCAGCTTTAGAATCAATCATAAACTTGTTTATTGGTTTGATTTAGATTATAGTCAAAAGTAATTTTACTTTTTGACTATACTAAATTTGACAAAAGATCATTTGATAAAGTTTTCATTTCTGGCTTTTTATTTTGGGCACAGCAAACATAAAAGGAACGATCTCTTAAAACTTCTTACAAATTCAATGGAAGTCTCCGGAACGCAAAGAAAAACCGATACGGAAATGGAAAGAAAAAAATACAACTTGATGCCTTGTTGTTTAAAAGAGAATGTTCTAAGGTATTTTAATCTTGATGGCTGAATCCTCAAATAATCCGACATAATTCTTAAGCAGTATCTGCCAAAAGAAAAGGGCTGTTTCCTTTGGAACAGCCCCCATGAAATCAATTCAAAATTAGATTTTTGTACCACGTACGGGATTCGAACCCGTGATTCCTCCGTGAAAGGGAGGCGTCTTAACCCCTTGACCAACGCGGCGTTTTTTGCTAAGGGACGGCAAAGATAACCTTAGGTGCATTTGCCGCCAAATATTTTCTTTCGATTCAATAATCACGACTTAAATGAAAATTATTCAGCCTTCATTCAGAAATTCATTCAAAATTTTATGATAAAAAATGGAAAGAAATGATACAGAAACGACCTGGCCCGGTTAAAATTTAGGACACGGAATACCTTTATATCCGGCCGGGCGCTTAATGTATATTATTGAAATTTCCATACCGCCGCGGCTTTGAGAACCCGCTTTTAAATCTGAAATATTCACATCGTAAGAAGCGCCGATACGCATTCCTGCAAACTCCAAACCAAGATAGGGAATAAGCGCATCTCCTACGCGATACCACGAACCAATATAAAAGTTGGAAGGGTTGGTACTTTCAGCGTCAATTGCGGCAGCTATAGCGCCACCAAAGGTAACTTCAGAAGACTTGTTTTGAACCTGGTAAATGCCGCTTGTATGTAATGTAAGTTGGTCAGAAACCGGGAAGTATCCTCCCGCACTCACAGTTGTTCTTGCTGCGATATTCCAATTACCGCCTTTAAAACTTTCTTTGGGACGATTGATATGATACATGGATGCACCTACATAAAAATTATTCTGATCGTTTGTAGAACCCGTATATATGATACCCGCGTTTACATCCAGATAGTTAATATTGAGATTTGCGCTATTGAAAATATCCTGTGTTACACCGGTGAAACCAAAGGGAGTTAGCTGGTCTTCAAATAACAATTTACTATTGTCAAGTCGTTTTTGTCCATAAGTTCCCTGGAAACCTATTCCTATTTGTTGGAAACCATCCTCATCGAGAGCCTTGTGATAAGATGTGGATATTCCGAGATAGTTATTTGTGAGAACGCCACCGCCTGCTTTATCAGTGAGGGCTAATATACCCACACCCCATGTATCATAGTCAGGAAGCTTGCTTTTTAAGATGGCAAAATCAACGCTCAATGTTGAAGTTGTATATACATTGTTGAAGGCTGGCCATTGATTACGGTAATTCCCCGCAACACGTAAGGTTCCATCAAATTTACCGGTAAGTGCAGGGTTCAAAGTGAGTGGGGAAGCGAAAAACTGCGAAAAATGCGGGTCCTGGGCGTTAGCAAAAAAACAGGTACACACAAGCAAAAGTAAGGTACAGGTATATTTTTTCATCTTAAGCGAAAGTTCAGAATTTAAAGATAGGTTTTATTTTTATCAGGAAGAAGCAAGGCCTAAAAAATGAATTATTTTATCATAAAAACTGCTCTCTGGTCAATTAAGATTGTGTTCGAAACATGCATTGAACAGGGTATTAGCATTATATAGAATGCGGAAATCACATTTGCACTTTTACTCCATAAGCAAGATCACCGGCATCTCCAAGGCCGGGAACTATATAGCCTTTAGCGGTCAGTTCATCATCGATATCTCCACACCATATAGTCGCCTTAGGCTCTGCACGCAGAACGTATTCCACACCAACCGTACATGCCAGGGCGCATACAATATGGATTTCGGAAGGGCTCCCCTCTTCCCGAATAAACTGGATGGTTTTTACCAGTGAAGACCCTGTTGCAAGCATAGGATCGGAAATAATTACAACACGATTTTCCATTTCGGGGCAACTTATGTAATCAAGGCTAATCTCAAAAGTACCATCCGGCCTGTGTTTTCTATAAGCACTTATAAAAGCGTTGTCTGCCTTGTCAAAATAATTAAGCAGGCCATTGTGCATGGCGAGCCCGGCCCGCAAAATAGTCGCCAGTACCGGTTGTTTATCCAGCACCCTGCACGCTGATATTCCTAAGGGTGTAGTAACCTCCCTTTCCACCCATGAAAGTTTTTTACTTATTTCATAAGCGCTCACCTCTCCAATCTTCTCAAGATTTCTGCGAAACCGCTGCCGGTCTTCCTGTATCTCTACGTCTCTTAACTCGCTTAGCCAATTACTCACCAAAGAATGTTTTTCACTTAGATTAATTACCATTTTTTAAATTTTAATGTTGATTCTAAGGTCTGGCTTCAATGCTTAAAGTTATAAATTTGAACAAATCTAAAATCTAAAAGTTAAAACCTGCAATAAAATATTATTATGATTTATAAAGTGATTGGTTTAATGAGCGGCAGTTCCCTGGACGGGCTGGATATTGTGTTTACAGAATTACAGGAGATAGCAGGAAAGTGGAACTATGAAATTAATAGTTCGGCATGTATAGAATATGATGAAGCCTGGCAAAAAAAACTAAGGAGCGCTGTCGATTTGAATGCATGTGACTATCAATTATTACATGCTGAATACGGAAAATTTATTGGTCAAAAAATAAATGAATTTATCGATTCAAATAATTTACAGCATAAGGTAAACCTTATAGCTTCACATGGGCACACCACATTTCATCTGCCTGAAAAAAAAATGACACACCAGTTGGGAGACGGCTCCGCAATTGCGGCAGAGACGCAGCTACCCGTAGTAAGCGATCTGCGGGCTATGGATGTTGCCTTCGGCGGCCAGGGCGCCCCGATAGTACCTATGGGAGAAAAATTATTACTCAATGATTATAACTACTTTTTGAACCTTGGCGGAATTGCCAATCTTTCGATTCATAATGAAACCACTGTTATTGCTTTTGATGTATGTGCTGCCAACAGGGTACTAAATATGCTGGCTGAAGAAAAGGGGCTTGCATACGATGACTGAAGGAAAGCTCTCGGCTCTTGGCAAAGTAAATACCAGTATGCTGGAAGAAATAAATTCACTTGAGTACTTCGGTAAGGCATATCCCAAATCACTGGCAAATAGTTTTGGAACCGATATTATTTTTCCAATAATTAAATCATTTGAAATATCTACAGAAGATGCCTTAGCAACTTTTACGGAACATATATGTATTCAAATAAAAAATTCTCTTGAGCCTTTTAAACAAAATGAAATAAAAAAATTATTTATAACGGGTGGGGGCGCCTTCAATACTTTTTTAACTGAAAGATTAAAAGAGCATTTGGCAGAAATAAATTTTGAAATTCACATTCCGGAAGATGATGTTGTGAAATACAAAGAGGCGCTTATAATGGCGCTCCTGGGAGTATTGAGGTGGCGGGAGCAATATACCATCCTGTCGTCAGTAACCGGTGCGTCCCGTGATAGTATTGGCGGCGCATTGTGGCTCGGTACCGAAGCCTGATCGTAAATTATTTTTTTAACGAATCGATCTTTTTATTTTGATTAATTTTCTTCTTAAAATCATACGATGAAAAAGTCTTTTTTTCTTTCCTCCATTTTTCTTTCCATTTTATTTTCCTGCAATAGCGATGGTGAAAAAAAAGTTGACGCTGAAAAGTCGAGTTACCAGGAAACAAAAAAGTCGCTATTAATTAAGGAGCAAAAAAATCCCATTATCTTTTTAGTAGTAAAAGGAAATGACAAAAGAAACCTGCTTGGGCAAACGGTAATAAAAGGTATTATTAAAAATGATGCCACGGTAGCGACCTATAAAGATGTGGATCTAAAATTATCGTTTTACAGCAAAACGAAGGCATTACTTGAAACGGATAAAGAAACCATATTTGAATTACTGCCGCCCGGCCAATCAAAGAATTTTAAAACAAAATATTTTGCGCCTAAGGGCACGGATAGTGTGGCCTTGGAAGTGCTCGGAGCGAAAATAGTTGAATGATAATAATACTATAAGAAGGCCCCTCAATTATAACAAGGTATTGCTACTGGTGGTGTAAGTTTATAACATAACTGCAAAAGCGATGATTTTTAGAACAATGCTCAATATAACTTTCCTGATGATACTTGGTGTTTTTGCTTACTCCCAGGAAAATGACAGGAGTGGTGAAAATTTATTTCCAGTAAATTCGTGGGGTATTTCTATTGCTCCGGTATTAATTAAAAAAGGGGCATATTGATGGAGATAAGAATACATATAGAATAAGGAGTTCACCTCAATTTGGTGGAGAGGTGTTGATCAACTACTATTACAACTTTGAATCAAATTATACATTAGTTTTTAGCGCAGGTGGTGAACTGTTAGTTCATAATTTTAATTATGAAATTCCAAAAGAGATGTTTGATCCGGTAGGGGGAATAAACATCTCTTTTAATCCTGTTGGCCCTATAAAAATGAGTAGCTCTTATTTCAAAGCGCAGATTGAATTACAGTCAAAATTTCTCAAAAAAGAAAATAGCAGTTGGGTTGGGGTTGCAGGGTTAAGCCTATTATATCCGATACAAAGAGGAGATGAATATAACGCAGGTATTCTTTGGGGTTCAAACTCTCAGTCTGCACAAGAGTATCTTTTTATTCAGTACAATAACTTTGAACACAAACCCTCGTTGAACTTTCATATATCCGGCGGACATGAGTGGATAATAAATTCAGGGAGTACGCTTCAGGCAAACTTAAAATTTAATTTTTCTCCTGTAAATCTTGCAGAAGCAACTTATGTTTTCGATGTCGGTAACCAACCTGAAGTAAGTGGTAAGTATAAAATATCAGGATCGTATATTGGGCTAAGTATATCTTATATCTTTTCAAAAAAAAACCGCCAATAGACTTTCTTGAATCCTTTATATAGAAATCTCCATCATTTATTTATTCCCGTTGATCAGGTAAACCAGATTTCGACTCTCACTAATTGCTCGCTTGATTTTGTAAAAGAAAACTTCCATATTAGTAATTATTTTTAGCAAAACCAAGGCATTGCTCGAAACGGATAAAGAAACCATTTTTGAATTACTGCCGCCCGGCCAATCAAAGAATTTTAAAACAAAATATTTTGCGCCTAAGGGAACGGATAGTGTGGCGCTTGAGGTTTTGGGAGCGAAGGTTGTAACGGAATAATCAATAAAATCTTGAACCATTTTTTGCCCTCAAATTGCTGAATCTGTTTGCAAAAAAAAGGAGTAAGATTTCTCTTACTCCTCAAATTTATTATTGGCTAATTATCTATTCCTCTTCATCATAAGCCATTGCTTCCTTAGCGGTCATAAGCAATTCATATTCTTCTTTGCTGCCTACTATCATATTTTCAAACTCTCTCAATCCCGTTCCTGCAGGTATCGGATGACCGGTAATTACATTCTCTTTCAGGCCAAGCATTGTATCTGTTTTACCTTGTATAGCTGCAGATGACAATACCTTGGTTGTTTCCTGGAATGATGCCGCAGATATCCAACTTTGTGTACCCAGTGAAGCTTTTGTAATACCCAGCAATAATGGTGAAGACGTCGCAGGCCTTGCATCACGGAATTCAACGGTCTTCTTATCTGCCCGGCGTAACACTGAATTTTCTTCTCTCACTTCACGTAGCGTAACGATTTTTCCAGGGCGCATTTTAGTGCTCTCACCAGATTCAGTTACTACTTTTTTATCAAATATCCAGTCATTCTCTGTATTGAAGTCATACCTGTCTTCTGTATCTCCTTCAAGAAATTTAGTATCGCCGGCATCCTCAATAGTAATCTTGCGCATCATTTGCCTCACGATTACTTCTATATGCTTATCATTGATTTTTACACCTTGTAATCTGTACACTTCCTGAATTTCATTCACCACATATTCCTGAACTGCAAATGGCCCTTTAATCGAAAGTATATCTGCAGGTGCAATCTGGCCATCAGATAATGCAATACCTGCTTTTATAAAGTCACCATCTTGTGCAAGTATCTGTCGCGTAAGTGGAACAAGGTATTTTTTTATAACACCATCTTTTGCTTCTACAATAATTTCCCTGTTACCGCGCTTAATGTTACCGAAGGATACTACTCCATCAATTTCAGAAACTACGGCAGGATTACCGGGGTTCCTTGCTTCGAACAATTCTGTAACACGAGGCAGACCACCCGTAATATCCCTCAATTTACCTAACACCCTCGGTATCTTTACCACAACCTGCCCGGCTCTCACATCTTCACCCTCTTCCATTATTATATGCGAACCCACGGGAAGATTATAATTTTTAGATTCTTTTTTACCCTCAATTATAAGAGACGGTATACGTGCCTTGTCTTTTGTTTCAATTACAACTTTTTCCCTGTGGCCTGTTTGTTCATCTGCCTCTTCACGGTAGGTAATACCGTCAGCGATATTATCAAACTTAACAGCGCCGTCTATTTCAGAAACTATTACGTTGTTAAACGGATCCCATGTACATATCACTTCACCTTTCGTTACCTTCTGGCCATCTTTTACATTTAACGTAGCACCATAAGGAACGTTGTTAGTGATAAGAAGCCTGTCATTCTTCACATCCATAATTCTTACCTCACCGGTACGGCCTATTACCACCTTAGATTTTTCACCTGCATTGTTGGTTGCTTCTACTACACGCAGACCGTCAAACTGGATAGTACCATCGAATTTTGCAGCTAACGTAGATTCTACTGACGCAGAACCTGCAACACCACCCACATGGAATGTACGCAATGTAAGCTGGGTACCTGGTTCACCGATTGACTGTGCGGCGATAATTCCGACTGCATCACCTTTTTGCGCTGTGTAACCTGATGCAAGGTTTTTGCCATAGCATTTTACACAAACTCCCCGACGACTTTCGCAAGTAAGTACAGAGCGGATCTCCACACTTTCTACGCCAGCTTCATCTATACTCCGAGCAATTTCTTCCGTAATCATTTCACCTGCTCCAACCAGCAACTCTTCACTAACAGGATTGTATACATTGTGGAGAGATGTTCTTCCCAATATCCTGTCGTATAAAGGCTCAATAATATCTTCATTGTCTTTTAATGCAGATGTGGCAATGCCTCTCAAGGTGCCGCAATCTTCTTCATTAATTACTACATCCTGCGCTACGTCCACTAATCTTCTTGTTAAGTAACCTGCATCTGCTGTTTTCAAGGCAGTATCGGCAAGACCTTTACGAGCACCATGCGTAGAGATGAAGTATTCCAATACATTCAATCCATCTTTAAAATTGGAAAGAATAGGGTTCTCAATGATTTCACTTCCTGAACTACCTGATTTACGCGGCTTGGCCATCAATCCCCTGATCCCAGCAAGCTGCTTAATCTGTTGCTTAGAACCTCTTGCACCTGAATCAAGCATCATGTACACAGAGTTAAAGCCCTGTTTGTCGGCAGCCAATTCGCGAATAAGCGTCTCCGTAAGGCGTGTATCTACCCTGCTCCAGATATCAATGATACCATTGTACCTTTCATTATTCGTTATTAAACCGGAGTTATAATTATCCCACACTTCATCTACCTCTCCGGTTGCATTATCAATCATTTCCTGCTTGGTGTCAGGAATGATAAGGTCGTTTATATTAAATGACAATCCTCCTTTAAATGCCATGCGGAAACCAAGCTGCTTGATATCATCAAGAAACTTCGCCGTTGCAGGAATATTTGTCCATTTAATGATGTCACCGATAATTTCGCGCAATGCTTTTTTTGTAAGCAATGCATTTATATATCCGGCTCCTTTTGGAACGTGCTGGTTAAATATTACACGACCTACTGTAGTTTCAATTAATTTTTTCTCAAATGAACCATCGTTATTACGAACCTCAACTTTTACTTTAATGTTTGCGTGAAGATCTATCCGCTGTTCATTATATGCGATAATAACTTCTTCCGAAGAATAGAACGCTTTGCCTTCGCCTTTAACTTTTAACTCAGGTGTAGACTTTTTTCCTTTGGTAATATAATATAGTCCCAAAACCATGTCCTGTGATGGTAAAGTAATAGGAGTACCATTTTGAGGATTCAAAATGTTATGAGAAGAAAGCATCAACATTTGTGCTTCCAAAACGGCAGCGTGACTTAAAGGAACGTGAACCGCCATTTGGTCACCATCGAAATCCGCATTGAAGGCTGTTGTTACCAACGGATGCAATTGTATCGCTTTACCTTCAATCAATTTGGGCTGAAATGCCTGGATTGATAAACGGTGCAAAGTCGGAGCCCTGTTCAACATAACAGGATGTCCTTTCAAAATATTTTCAAGAATATCCCAAATGATCGCCTCTTTTTTATCAACTAATTTCCTTGCACTCTTTACAGTTTTTACAATACCTCTTTCAATCAGTTTGCGAATGATAAATGGCTTGAATAATTCTGCAGCCATATCTTTTGGCAAACCACATTCGTGCATTTTTAATTCAGGTCCAACAACGATTACAGAACGACCGGAATAATCAACACGCTTTCCAAGCAAGTTTTGACGGAAACGTCCCTGCTTACCTTTCAATACATCACTCAAAGATTTTAACGCACGGCCACCTTCGGCTTTTACAGCATTTGATTTTCTTGAGTTATCAAATAAAGAATCAATAGCTTCCTGCAGCATTCTCTTCTCGTTACGAAGAATCACTTCAGGAGCTTTAATTTCTAATAATCTTTTTAAACGGTTGTTACGAATAATAACACGACGGTAAAGATCATTAAGATCTGATGACGCAAAACGGCCACCATCCAAAGGAACCAATGGTCTCAGTTCGGGTGGAATAACGGGTATATATTGCATTACCATCCATTCAGGACGGTTGTTAATTCTTGTATTTGCATCGCGAAAACTTTCCACTACGGAAAGACGCTTTAACGCATCCGCTTTACGTTGCTGGGAAGTTTCATTTGCAGCGGCATTACGCAAATCAAAAGATAATTGATCAAGATCAATCCTCTGCAACATATCATGTACTGCCTCAGCACCCATTTTTGCAATGAACTTATCAGGATCTTCATCAGGTAAATGCTGGTTATCTTTTGGAAGTGTATCTAAAATATCGAGGTATTCCTCTTCTGTTAGAAGATCGCCATAATTCTGCCCTTTGTCCGCACGGATACCAGATTGTATTACTACGAATCTTTCATAATAAACAATGGTCTCTAATTTCTTAGAGCTCATGCCGAGCAAATAACCAATTTTATTTGGAAGGGATTTGAAATACCAGATGTGAACTACGGGAACCACCAGTTTAATGTGTCCCATCCTTTCACGCCGAACTTTCTTTTCAGTAACTTCTACACCGCAACGGTCGCACACAATACCCTTATAACGGATACGCTTATACTTTCCGCAGGCACATTCGTAATCCTTTACCGGACCGAAAATTCTTTCGCAGAACAAGCCATCTCTTTCAGGCTTGTAAGTACGATAATTGATTGTTTCAGGCTTCAAAACTTCACCATAACTTCTTTCCAAAATGGAGTCAGGAGAAGTAAGGCCAATTGTAATTTGAGAAAACGTTGAGCGTGGACGATTTTCTTTTTTTATCATAAATTATTTTTTACCCCAAACCCCTAAAGGGGCTTTTATTTTAAAGTTATAATTTAAACCTCCATATTTCCCCTTCAGGGGATAGGGGTTTTACTCAAATTGCAGATCCAAACCTAAACCTCTTAATTCGTGCACTAACACATTGAATGATTCAGGAACACCCGGGCGTGGAATGTTATCACCCTTCACTATTGCCTCGTAAGTTTTAGCTCTTCCGATGATATCATCAGATTTCAAGGTCAATAATTCCTGGAGGATATTCGATGCACCATAAGCTTCCAATGCCCACACTTCCATCTCACCAAAACGTTGACCACCAAACTGTGCTTTACCACCCAAAGGTTGCTGCGTAATTAAACTATATGGCCCGATTGAACGTGCATGCATCTTATCATCAACCATGTGATGCAACTTGATGATGTAAATGATACCTACAGTAGCTTTTTGATCGAAGCGTTCCCCGGTTTCACCATCATACAAATAAGTATGGCCAAAAGTTGGAAGATTTGCCAGTGCAATTTGTTCTGCAATTTCATCAACAGAAGCACCGTCAAAAATCGGAGTAGCAAATCTCTTGTCAAGTTTCTCTCCTGCCCATCCAAGAACAGTTTCATAAATCTGTCCGAGGTTCATACGACTTGGTACACCAAGCGGATTCAGAACAATGTCAACAGGAGTACCATCCTCAAGGAATGGCATGTCTTCCTGGCGTACAATTTTTGCAACGATTCCTTTATTACCATGACGACCAGCCATTTTATCTCCCACTTTCAACTTACGCTTAACAGCCAGGTAAACCTTCGCAAGCTTTAACACGCCCGCTGGTAATTCGTCTCCAATTGAAATATTAAATTTCTCCCTCTTGTATCGTCCTAATTCTTCGTTGTATTTAATATTATAGTTGTGCAATAAAGTATTGATGTTATCATCAATTTTTGCATCGCCGCTCCAGCCGAGAGGATTAACATTCTGATAGTCGATATTAGCCAGGTTCTTTGCCGTAAACTTGGAACCTTTGCCGATAAGAGTTTCACCGAAATTATTCGTAACTCCGGCAGATGATTTATCTTTTAATAAAGTAAGTAATTTGCTAAAAAGTAATTCTAATTGATCCGCTTCATTCTTTTCATGCGTTTTATCAATTTTTTCCAGCGTAGCTTTTTCTTTTACCTTACCATTCTTGTCCTTCTTTGCACGCTGAAATAATTTTTTATCAATTACTACACCTTCAGTGCCACTCGGTGCTTTAAGAGAAGCATCTTTTGCATCTCCTGCTTTATCACCAAAGATCGCTCTCAATAATTTTTCTTCCGGAGTTGGATCACTTTCGCCTTTTGGCGTAATCTTCCCAATAAGAATATCACCTTCTTTCACGTGAGCACCAATTCTTATTACACCGTGCTGATCCAGATCTTTAGTAGCTTCTTCGCTTACATTTGGAATATCAGGAGTCAATTCTTCTTCACCCAACTTTGTGTCGCGAACCTCCAATTCAAATTCATCAATGTGTATAGAAGTAAATAGATCTTCTTTTACAACTTTCTCGCTTATCACAATTGCATCCTCAAAATTGTAACCTTTCCAAGGCATGAATGCAACTTTAAGATTACGTCCGAGCGCCAATTCTCCGTCTTTAGTAGCGTATCCTTCAGTTAAGAAATCTCCTGACTTAACAGTCTGGCCTTTCTTCACCGCAGGGCGAAGGTTAATACAAGTACTTTGGTTTGTTTTAATAAACTTGGTAAGCTTGTAAATGATAAGATCTTCTTCGAAGCTTACCAGCTTTTGAGATTGATTCCTATTATACCGAACGTGTATTTCATTTGCATCAACGTACTCAACTACACCATCACCATCTGCGTGAATCTGGATCCTTGCATCTCTTGCCGCTTTACCTTCCAAACCAGTACCTACAATTGGCACCTGGGGAAGAATAAGTGGAACTGCCTGGCGTTGCATGTTTGAACCCATCAAGGCACGGTTGGCATCATCATGCTCAAGGAAAGGAATAAGTGAAGCACTCAAACCAACGATCTGGTTAGGAGCAACGTCCATATATTCTACTTCACCTTTATCAAGAATCGGGAAATCACCTGTTTCGCGTGATTTAACCTTATCATTTATAAATTGTGAATCTTCATCAAGTGGAGCATTTGCCTGCGCAATTTTTGCAGAATCTTCCTCTTCCGCACTTAAGAAAAATACTTTTTTCATATCCACCTTACCATCATGCACTTTCCTGTATGGAGTTTCAATGAAACCCATTTCATTTATTTTGGCATGAACGCAAAGTGTAGAGATCAATCCAATGTTTGGACCCTCAGGAGTCTCAATAGTACAAAGACGGCCATAATGTGAATAGTGAACGTCACGTACTTCAAATCCTGCACGCTCCCTGCTTAAGCCACCGGGCCCGAGTGCAGAGATTCTACGCTTGTGCGTAATCTCACTCAAAGGATTTGTTTGATCTAAGAACTGCGATAATTGTGAAGTACCAAAGAATGAATTGATCACAGAAGACAATGTTCTTGCATTGATCAAATCAACCGGGGTAAATACTTCATTATCTCTTACGTTCATCCTTTCACGAATAGTACGAGCCATACGTGCAAGACCAACGCCAAACTGTGCATACAGTTGCTCACCAACAGTACGTACACGACGATTACTTAAGTGATCAATATCATCAATTTCACTTTTAGCATTAGTAAGTAACACGAGATACTTAATGATGGCGATGATATCTTCTTTTGTAAGTACTTTCTTTTCAATAGGGTAATTCAAACCAAGCTTGCGATTGATTTTATAACGTCCTACTTCTCCAAGATCATAACGCTTATCACTGAAAAATAATTTATCAATTATACCACGAGCAGTTTCATCATCCGGAGCATCAGCACCGCGCAACTGGCGATAAATATGTTGTACCGCTTCAATTTCACTATTTGAAGTATCCTTATTTAAAGTGTTATAGATGATTGCATAATCACCACTCACTTCTTCACGCTGAATAAATACACTTTTTACTTCAAGTTCAAGAATCATTGCGATATTATCCTCGTCAAGAATAGTATCTCTTTCAAGAACAATTTCATTTCTTTCAAGACTTACTACTTCACCGGTATCTTCATCCACAAAATCTTCAACCCATGTGCGCAATACTCTTGCGGCCAAACGCTTTCCAAGATTTGTATGTAATGTTTTCTTATCTGCTTTTACTTCCACAGCCATTCCGAAAAGCTCAAGAATATCCTTATCAGTTTCGTAGCCAATTGAACGCAGCAAAGTTGTTACGGGGAATTTTTTCTTGCGGTCAATATATGCATACATCACATTGTTAATGTCGGTAGCAAATTCCATCCAGGCACCTTTAAAAGGTATCACTCTTGCAGAGTAAATTTTAGTTCCGTTTGGATGTACAGATTGACCAAAAAATACGCCAGGTGAACGATGTAATTGGCTTACCACAACTCTCTCTGCGCCGTTAATTACAAACGTACCGCGTGGAGTCATGTAAGGAATATTTCCAAGGAAAACGTCCTGAACGATTGTTTGGAAATCAACGTGCTCCTCATCATTGCAACTCAACCTGAGCTTAGCTTTTAAAGGAACAGCATACGTAAGACCTCTTTCAATACATTCTTCAATAGTGTAGCGTGGAGGATCTACAAAATAGTCAAGAAATTCCAGCATGAAAATGTTCCTTGTATCTGTAATAGGAAAATTTTCTTTAAACACCCGAAATAACCCCTCAACGTTACGTTTATCGGGAGTCGTTTCTAATTGAAAAAAGTCTTTAAAAGACTGTATTTGTATCCCCAATAGATCGGGGGTTTCCGCCAAATGTTCAATTTTTCCAAAACTGATTCTTTGATCTGGAGCAACTTTAGTTGAAGGCATATTTTAGTTAAAATATTTTAAAGTGAGAGACCTTTAAAAGGGTAATTACAGGTATTTTGCGACTTACCCGAAAATAAAGGAGTGCAAAAGTAAGTATTATTATCCAAATAAATTCAGGTGAAACCCGCCCGGAAATATTTTACAGAAACATTTAACGGGATTTTTTATAAAAAAAATCAACAAACAAAGGCCGGAAATTACCCCAGCCTTTTAACCTGATATAAAAAATTTATTGAATTTCTACGTCAGCACCAGCTTCGGTAAGCTTGGTTTTGATTTCTTCTGAAGTAGCTTTATCAACACCTTCTTTGATAGCTTTAGGAGCGCTATCAACAAGATCTTTAGCTTCTTTTAAGCCCAAACCGGTAAGTTCTTTAACAATTTTTACTATACCAAGTTTGTTTGCACCAGGAGCTTTCAGAATCACATCAAAAGATGTTTTTTCCTCAACTGCTGCCGCACCGCTACCTGCATCTGCGCTTGCAACTACTGTTGCTGCTGCTGGCTCAATACCATATTCTGATTTTAAGAATTCAGCTAATTCCTGAACTTCTTTTACTGTTAAGCCTACTAAGTTTTCAGCTAATGCTTTTACGTCTGCCATTTGTTTTAGTTTAATTTTTTCCGCCTTCTTTTCAGCTTTGCCGATCCGGCGGAGGGTTTTTAAAAAATTTATTTATTTAAAGACTTTCAATATTATTTTGCTTCTGCTTCCGGAGCTGATTCTGCTGAATCTGTAGCCGGCTTATTATCATCAGCTTTTGGAGTTTCGGTTGTCTCTGCTGCAGGAGTTGAAGTTGCCTCAGCTTTTGGTGTTTCTGTAACTTCTGCCGCCGGAGCCTCTGTTGTGGCAGCTTTTGGTGTTTCATTTTGAGGTGCTGCTGACGCTTCCGGTGCTGCATTAGTTTCTGCCTTTGGTACTTCAGCCTCAGATACGGCTTCAGGCCTGTTTTGCAAAGCTCCGATAACACGCTGAATTGGTGACATTAATAACCCGATCACCTCTCCAATTAATTCATTCTTGGTCTTAATTTTTGTAAGATTTACCAACTGGTTATCTCCTACAAAAATATCCCCGTTTAAAAATGCTGCTTTTAATACCGGCCTTTCAGCATTTAATTGCTTGCGGAAACTGCTTATGATAAGAGCGGGTTCCTTTGGGCTTTCACTAAACATTAAAGCCGTAACCTGGTGCAATGAATCATAAACTCCTGAATATTTATCGTTATCAAGGCTTTCCAAAGCCTTTTTGATGAGCGTATTCTTAGCCACTTTCATCTCAACCTGCTTATTAAAGCAATGACGGCGAAGATTGGTAACCTGTGCAACACTCAGGCTTTCTGTGTTAGTGATATAGAAGTTAGAATATTGAGTAAACTTATCTTTCAAAGCTTCTATTACTTCTTGTTTTTGTTCTTTGTTCATATCCTTTTTTTTGCTGCCGCGAAATAAATTACTAATCGAAGCAAATAATTTTTTCTATATTGATTTTGCATCTATGGTTATACCTGGACTCATTGAACTCGCCATACTAAGACTTTTCAAATAGATCCCCTTAGATGTAGCAGGCTTAAGCCTGACAATTGCGTTAATCAACTCCTGGCTGTTCGCTTCAATTTTATCAGGTGAAAAACTTACCCGGCCGATGGAAGCATGGACAATACCCACCTTATCAACTTTGAAGGCAATTTTTCCGCCCTTTACATCATTGATAGCAGCAACAACATCATTAGTAACTGTACCCGTTTTCGGATTTGGCATCAGGTTTCTTGGGCCTAACACTTTACCAAGTCTACCTATTTTAGGCATCACAGAAGGCGTTGCAATAATAACATCTACATCTGTCCAACCGCCTTCTATCTTGGTGATAAATTCATCCAGTCCTACAAAATCTGCACCTGCTGCCTTTGCCGCTTCTTCTTTATCTGGCGTGCAAAGAACCAATACTTTTTTTGTTTTGCCAGTACCATGCGGAAGAGAAACCGTTCCACGTACGGCTTGGTCAGCTTTTTTAGGATCCACACCAAGGCGAATGTGCAGATCAACTGAACTATCAAACTTTGTTGTATTAATATCTTTAACGAGAGCTGAGGCCTCTTTCAATGAGTAGGCCTTATTTTGATCAACCTTTGCGTTGGCTTCTTTTCTTTTTTTAGTAATCATATTCGAAAGTTTAACCCCGATACAATCGGGACATCTTATAATTTAATTATCCCAAGGGGCTTTACCATCTACAGTTAAACCCATACTACGGGCAGTTCCTGCTACCATTTTCATGGCGCTATTCAGGCTGAAAGCATTAAGGTCTTCCATCTTGTCCTTGGCAATTTCTTCAACCTGTGCCCAGGAAACCTTTCCTACCTTATTCCTGTTTGGCTCTTTACTTCCACTTTGAATTTTTGCAGCATCTTTTAACTGAACTGCAGCCGGAGGGGTTTTAATAACGAAGTCAAATGACTTGTCTCCATAAACTGTAATGAGAACGGGAAGAACTTTCCCTTGTTTATCCTGGGTCCTTGCATTGAACTGCTTACAGAACTCCATGATGTTAATACCCTTTGAACCCAGGGCAGGGCCTATTGGAGGCGCCGGGTTTGCTTGTCCGCCTTTACATTGAAGCTTGACGAAGCCTGTTATTTCTTTTGCCATAATTAAATTTTTGGTGTTAACGTTCCGGTTTAAGGCGGAACTCCCAATTCACGATTTCTAAAAAAGAACTTTTTTTGGGAGTGCGAAGGTAAAGAAATAATTTATTCTGGCAATAACTTTTTTGATGTAAATAAAACAGTGCCCAAAGCATTCTTAAAAGGTCTTTGGTTTATTGTTAAAGTCTGGAGTTTGTTCCCTTAGTGTTGCCATTACCAATCTTATTTCGCCATAGGTTGTACCGGCAGGCAAGCTATCAAACAGAATTTTAAAGCTTTCTGAGCCATGAATTTTGGCCGCTTCTTTTATAAGTTTTTGCTTTTGTGGAGTAACTACTTCGTCAATGTTGATTTCGCCAGTCTGAACAAAATGGGCGAGGTGGGCTTCAATTGTGCCAACGGTAAAATTTCTTTCCTTAGCTATTTCAGCTATGGTTTTTCCCTCTTTAAATAAATTGAAGGAAATGGTTTTAGTGTCAGTTTTCACCTCATTGCTTTTTTCTTTCCTTTCTCTTTTAGCAACGGAAGCTTTCGCTTCCATATTTGTCTTAAGATTATTTCTTGTGCAGAAATCTTCAACCATATCTATAATTTCATCGCCGTATTTATCCACTTTAGCCTTTCCAAAGCCACTCAGTTTTTGCAAATCTTGTTTATCTAAGGGTAAGTAGGCAGATATTTCTGCTAAACTTGAACGATTGGCAACCATATAAATCGGCATTCCTGTTTCCTGGCAAATTCGGTCCCGCCAGTTTTTAAGAACATCGTAAAGCTCAGCATTTGAGACATCTGAAAAAGTTTGTTTTTTCCCGGCAGCGTAAGATGTTATATTAAAACGGGGCTGAGCAAATTGCAATTTATGCCCAAGGAAAGATGTAACAGAAAATGGTTCCCTGCAATATCCTAAATAGTAATTTGCGGTATGCACCGCAAGAATTAACTGATTAAGATATTCATTAATGACATTGGCGGCTTCCCGATGTTCTGTAATGATCGGGTGATTTTGAATCGATTTAAGGTACGCCGAAAATTTTGGAAGAAAATGATTTGCCGCCGCGTTTATCCTTTTTTGAAGATTTTCATTTTTTTCAATCACTGTTTCCTCTCTCATTAGTGTTGCAACCTGGCTGATAAACTTCAACCCGATATTTTTATCTGCCGCAAAACTGACTTTTAATTTTTCAGTCCATTCTATTCCTTCTTTATTTAATTTATCTTTTTGCTTTTCAATGTGGAAATATAAAAGATCAAGAGCGATTCCTATTTCATTAAATGAAAAAATCTCTTCGAGTAGTTGCTGAGTAAAGATTTGCCTGGCTCCATTAAATCTGTCTGCCAATGAACCTTTATGAGTCAAAGTGTGCTGTGCTTTGATCACATTTTCATTGCTATAAATAGCGGCAGAAGGGATTTTAGATAAAAGAACAATACCATCAAGACTTGTACACCTGCTTAATGCAACATATACCTGGCCACTGCTAAATGCCGCGCCGGCATCAATCATAACTTTCTCGAAAGTGAGCCCTTGGCTTTTATGAATGGTAATTGCCCAGGCAAGTCTTAATGGAAATTGTGTGAAAGTTCCGAGTGTTTCCTGTTCAAGTTTCCCATCAGATCTGTTCAAAACGTAGCGCGAATTTTCCCACGTTTCAGAAGATACATAAATATCTATTCCATCACACTCCACAATTATTTCTTCGTCATCCAAAGATTTCACCACCCCTATCTTTCCATTAAAATATCTTTTGTATATCACATCATTTTTTAAAAACATTACTTGTGCTCCTACTTTTAACAATAGGGTACCTTCCGCGGGATAAGTATTTTCAGGGAATTCTCCGTCAATATTTGCTTCGTATTTGAAAGATGGAGCCAGAATTTTCTGGAGTTCGCGATGATTGATTTGGTCTGCCTGGTTATTGTGAGATGTCAAAGTGATAAATTTCTCTTCAATTGACGGACGAAATGATGGGTTATAACGAAGATGCAAGTCTTCGAAATCATCGGCGCTCATGTTGTTGTTGCGGACTTTATTTAATAAGGCAACGAAAGAATCCTCTTTCTGGCGATAAATTTTATTGAGTTCAATCAATAAAGGCATTTGTTCTTTTATAACCGTGCTGTCAAAAAAGAATGGAGACGAATAATATTCCTGCAAAATATTCCATTCGTGATTTTGGGCGACCGGGGGAAGCTGGTAAAGGTCTCCAATACATAAAAGCTGAACCCCGCCAAATGGAACATCATGCCTTCTGCGAACTGATTTTAGAATAGTGTCAATTGAATCCATTACATCACAACGAACCATACTTATTTCATCAATTACCAAAAGTTCCATTTTTCTAAGCAATTGTTGCCTTTGCCTGTTGAAGCGAATTTTAGCGAGCAGTTCATCTTTATTATTTTTTGTAGGTAAAAATGGATGAAAAGGCAATTGAAATAAACTATGGAAAGTAACCCCGCCCGCGTTGATAGCTGCGACCCCTGTAGGCGCGGCAACAACAATATTTTTTGAACAATTCTCTTTCAGAAATTTTAAAAAAGTTGTTTTACCTGTACCGGCTTTCCCGGTGAGAAAAATATTTTCGCTTGTTTCAGTAACGAACCTATACGCAAGATCAAAAACTTCGTTGCGTTCTATTGAATTAAGATTTTGCATTGCATCTTGCTTTTTACCATGTTATAAAATAACCACGAGTTACACAAACTAATTTACATAAGAATGTGTAACTCGTGGCTAATATTAAATTAAGCTGATGCTTTACTTCCCAATAATAACAACTCGTGCACTTGTATTTCGGTGCTGTATTTTTTATTACCGTCTTTGTCAGTGTAGTTGTTGTTCATTAATTTACCTTCTATAGCAACTTCGCTGCCCTTGGTCAAATATTTTTCTGCGATATCGGCTACTTTACCCCAGGCGATTAAATTATGCCATTGGGTCTCTGTTACTTTTTCGCCTTTCGCATTGCGATAACTTTCGTTAGTGGCGATTGAGAAGCGAACTAATTTCTTCCCGCTTTCTGTGTTACGTACTTCAGGAGCATTGCCTAAATTTCCGATCAACTGTACTTTGTTTTTTAATGCATTCATGATTTTGTGTTTTGTGTTCACCATTTTTGGATGAACTTGTTTTAAAAGATTTTTTATTTCAGTTGACAATTCAAATTCGGTTTGTTTCATCAACACCACAAAGATGCATCGCAGTAAAAGTCGTATTCGTATTTTAAGCGTTTATAGTTGTATATAACCGTTTGTAAACGCTTGTACGTAAATAATATTAATGTATCTTACTACTACAAACTAATACCAACAAGCATGACAGCGGAAAATAGTCCTAAGCTTTGTCTTACCTGCGGCAAACAGGTGAAAGGAAGAACGGATAAAAAGTTTTGCGATGACTATTGCAGGAACAATTATAACAACCAGCTAAAATCCAATTCTATCAATCTTGTCAGAAATGTAAACAACGCTTTGGGGAAGAACAGGCGGATATTGGAATCCATGTTTCCAGGTAATGAAGAGATCACCAAAACCACAAAAGACAAATTACTTCAGAAGGGATTTCAGTTTAAATATTTTACCAATACTTATACGAACAAGAAGGGTAACGTTTATTTTTTCTGTTACGATCTTGGATACCTGCCACTGGAAAATGATTGGTACTTGTTGGTCAAGCGAAAGGAAGAAGAATGATGTCAACTCTATAAAATGCAAAACCCATTCCGAATTGAAATGGGTCTAAATATTTAGAATAAATATTTTTAAGAAATTTTCTCCACCTGCATATAACTTAATTCTACAGGTGTCGCACGGCCAAATATTTTTACCTGCACTTTTAATTTTTTCTTTTCATCGGTTACTTCCTCAATTACTCCGTTGAAATCATTAAAAGGCCCGTCAATAATTTTAATAGTTTCTCCTACGATAAACGGTTCACTCATCGTCATTCCACCTGCATCTGCCATTTCATCTACCTTACCAAGCATCTTATTTACTTCAGCTTTTCTAAGGCTAATGATATTTCCTTTTGATCCTTTTCCATCAGTTAAGAAATGCATCACATTTGTGATGTTACTTAAATGCTGCACAATTTCATCTGTTAATTTACCATCAAGAACCTCTATCATTACATAGCCGGGATAAAAATTACGCTCCCTCATAACCTTCTTGCCATTCTGAACCTTATAAACCTTTTCTACTGGCAGAAAAATCTGCAGGATTAATTTATCCCATCCGTTTCGAATAATGTCTTTATCGAGATATTCTTTAACCTTGCGTTCCTTTCCACTTACAACCCGCAGCACATACCATTTTGTATCCTTATCTGGAGTGGAATTTAGTTCTTCACTTGTTGCATCCGGATTTATTTCCTCTTCGACTTGTTTTGTTTCTGTCATAATTACTTAAATAAAGAATAAACAAATTTTAAAATACCATTTATTCCAAAATCCATCAAAGCAACTATTGCCGTAATAATTATGGTAGCTGCAAGAACGATCATCGTCGATTGTTGTAGCTGTTCCCAGTTAGGCCAGGTTACTTTCTGCGTCAATTCTTTATATGAATCCCTGACAAATAATGATATTTTATTCATTTTCTAAAAATTAATAGTTTTTATATCAGCCATCTTATACCTAAATCAGACCGACCAATTACCAAGCACGGGCACAAGGATTCGAACCCTGATCAAAGGTTTTGGAGACCTCTATTCTACCATTGAACTATGCCCGTAAAAAAGCCCTCCAAACCTCCCTTGATGGAGACTTTAAAGCGCCTGGTTTTTAAAGAACTTAAAAAAACAAAGTACCTAAGGGATTTACCGAAGGTACTTTGCAAATTTATGAAACTGTTTCCAAAGCCCGCCTGTGGCGGATTGGGTTTTTACTTTATAATTTCTGTAACCTGTCCCGCTCCCACTGTACGTCCACCTTCACGAATTGCAAATTTCAAACCTTTTTCCATTGCAATTGGCTGGATCAACTTCACAGTAAGGCTTGTATTATCGCCGGGCATTACCATTTCGGTTCCTGCAGGTAATTCAACTTCTCCGGTAACGTCTGTAGTTCTGAAGTAGAACTGAGGACGATATTTTTGGAAGAATGGAGTATGACGACCGCCTTCTTCTTTGCTCAATACATATACTTCACCTTTAAATTCAGTATGTGGAGTAATTGAACCCGGCTTACAAAGAACCATACCACGGCGGATTTGTGTTTTTTCAATGCCGCGTAGCAACAAACCTGCGTTGTCTCCTGCTTCACCTTCATCAAGCAGCTTCTTAAACATTTCAACACCTGTAACTGTAGAAGTTAACGGCTTTTCCATTAAACCTACTATCTCAATACCTTCACCCACCTTGATACGCCCTCTTTCAATACGGCCTGTAGCAACTGTACCACGACCTGTGATAGAGAATACATCTTCCACACTCATAAGGAATGGCTGATCAACCGGGCGTGGAGGTAACGGAATGTAAGTATCTACAGCATCCATCAATTCATCGATCGCAGTTACCCATTTAGCATCACCAGCCAAAGCTCCGGTAGCAGAACCTTTTATGATTGGAGTATTATCACCATCAAATCCGTTCTTAGTTAACAATTCACGAATTTCCATTTCAACTAACTCAATCAATTCAGGATCATCAACAAGGTCAACCTTGTTCATAAATACAACCATACGTGGAACACCCACCTGGCGTGCAAGCAGAATGTGCTCTCTCGTTTGTGGCATAGGGCCGTCTGTTGCTGCAACAACTAAAATTGCACCATCCATTTGCGCAGCACCTGTAATCATATTCTTTACATAATCCGCGTGACCGGGGCAATCAACGTGTGCATAGTGACGATTAGCTGTGGCATACTCTACGTGAGCAGTATTAATTGTAATACCCCTTTCTTTTTCTTCAGGAGCACCATCAATGTCATCATAATTTCTTTTCTCCGCCAAACCTTTTTTAGACAAAATATCGGTTATAGCGGCTGTTAACGTGGTTTTACCATGATCCACGTGACCTATAGTACCTACGTTAACGTGGGGTTTATCCCTTTTAAAATTCTCTTTTGCCATTTTATTTTATTTTAATATTTGATTTTAAAAATTTATGCTTTGCCTTAACATTGTCATTAGGACATTTTTTAAAATGCACTAAATAGCCTGAAAAATGAGCTGTTGATGAGAATTGAACTCACGACCTCTTCCTTACCAAGGAAGTGCTCTACCCCTGAGCTACAACAGCTTGAAAGAAGTCAAATATGTAATTTCAAAAAACTTTGTTTCCCGCAGTTCATCTGCAAAGAATATCATCTCATCAATTGAGCGGAAGACGAGCCTCGAACTCGCGACCTATAGCTTGGAAGGCTATCGCTCTACCAATTGAGCTACTTCCGCTTGTTAAACACTATTTCAAAAAACTAATTTCTATACAGTGGGCAGTGGTGGATTCGAACCACCGAAGTCGAAGACAGCGGATTTACAGTCCGCTCCATTTGGCCACTCTGGTAACTGCCCGAAAATGATACTAAAATTAAGATTGCCGATGTAGATTGAAAATAAATTAGCTCTCTAAACTTTAAATCTAAAATCATAACCTAAGAGCCAGTGGAGGGATTCGAACCCCCGACCAGCTGATTACAAATCAGCTGCTCTGGCCAACTGAGCTACACTGGCAATTTGCCTCAAATACAGACTTGCAATGAACTTCCCCTGAAACATACCTTTGGAGGTTATTTTTTGGGAAGGCAAAGGTAATGGAAAATGTTTAATGGAAAAATTTTGAAAAAGAATATTTGGAATCAGAATCCAAAGGGGCAAAAATCATAAATTTCAAAAACATTATTGCCCAAAAACTAAGAGAATTCTTGCAGGGAAAACATACTTGTACTTATCGAACAAAAAAAATGCTTTCAACAAAAAATCCCCGGAATTCCGGGGACTTTGTGACATTACATTTATAAATATTAAAATCAGGCAGCCAACTTTTCTTTTTTTCTTTTTATTTGAGTAATAACAGAATCAAGGGCGAAATCAAAACTCTCCTCAAAAGACTTCGAAGAGTGCTTTACAAAAAAGTCGTGTCGCGGAACATGAACCTTTATTTCAGCAACTTTATCTTTAATGTTGTGCACAACGTTATCGAGTTTTAGGAACACATCAACCTTTGTAATTCGTTCATGGAACTGGGTCAGCTTTGAAAGTTTCTTTTCAACATACGAAACCAACTTTGAGTCTGCTTCAAAATGCAGCGCTTGAATGTTTACGTTCATTGTAATCATGATTTTTGTTGTGAAGAATAATAATAAAGAGGAAAAAATTGAAAACGCATTGGCTATTTTCGATTTACAGTAAGCATTGAATAAGTGAGTAATTGAAATTACATTTCATAACGCATTTTTCAAAAAAAGATTTTAGTATCATACATTATGATTTAGGATGAGATAATTTATATACATCTTTAAGCTTCTCAATCGAATTATGTGTATAAACCTGGGTTGACGCAAGGCTTGAATGGCCCAACAATTCTTTGATTGCGTTAATATCTGCGCCATTATTAGTTAAATGAGTGGCAAAGCTGTGGCGTAAAACATGCGGGCTTTTCCTTTCATTAGTAGACACGGCTCCTATATACTGCTTTACAACTCTATATACGTATTTGGGATACAGCTTTTTACCTTTTTCATTTTCCAGTAAGAATTCGGTTGATACAGTATAAGGTCTTCTTTTTTTTGCGGAAACATAGTTCTCAATCTCAAGCAGTAACTTGTTATTGACAGGTAATATTCTTTCTTTATTTCCTTTACCAAGCACCTTAATAATGCCATTGCTTTTGTCAACCTGGCTTTCTTTTAAATTAATTAGTTCACTTAACCTTACCCCCGTGTTGTAAAAAATATTCAAAAGAAGAAAATTTGTTTTCCCCTCCCATGTACCGGGAAAGTCTACCTGTTGAAATAAAGTATTTATGTCTTTCTGGTCAACGAAAGATGGCAAACGCTTGCTGATTTTAACCGAATTAATAGATACCATAGGGCTCACTGCAACATTTTTCATTCGAAGCTGGTACTTGAAAAACGACTTAAGTGTCGAGATTTTACGATTGATTGTCTTTGAGGAAGCCTTACTCTCTTTCACCGAAGCAAGCCACGAGCGAACGATAGAAGGAGATATTTCGCCAAGTTTAATATTATTATATTGAACTCCTATAAAATCAAAAAAAGCACAAAGATCATTTTTATAAGATATAATCGTGTGTTGGGAATAACGCTTCTGAAACGTGAGATAGTTGAGAAATTCCTGTATGGGATATGTTTCAGTCGTAAGCATAAAAAAACCGGCAGCATAAAGTTAAGAAACCTCTGGCTATCCGGTATAATGATTATATAAATTAGAAATTTTTCTACACTTCTATCTTACCGCTATCTATTTGTTGCTTGTAGACTGCTTTCAGTACCTCGTGACGACGCTTTACGGAGGGCTTGGTAAAAGCCTGGCGTTCACGCAACTGCAATAATGTACGGCTCTTTTCAAATTTTTTCTTGTACTTTTTGAGCGCTTTATCAATATTTTCGCAATCTTTTGAATCAATAATCAGCATAAATATTCCTTTTTATTTTTTAGGAATGCGAAGATAAAGCAAATTTTTAAATTTAAAATATCCAGGGCCAGTTAAATCTTAAAAAAGTTAAAGCAATAAAGCACTTGTATGTTTACGGGAATCATTGAAAAGTTGGGCATTTTACAGGAGATTGTTGAAAAAGGAACAAATAAAACTTTCTTCATCAAAAGCGATATCGCTTCTGAAATAAAAGTGGATGAAAGCATTTGTCATAATGGTGTTTGTCTTACGGTAGAAGACATTAGCAACGATCTATATAGGGTGACTGCCATAAAAGAAACCCTCGATAAAACAAATATTGGCACCTGGAAAACCGGCGAATCAATCAATCTCGAGCGGTCCATGAAAATGAATGGCCGGCTTGATGGTCATATCGTACAAGGCCACGTAGACAGCACTGCCACATGTGTATCAATACGAGACGCTGACGGAAGCCATGAATTTACTTTTGAATTTGATAAAAAGTTTGCTGGTCTTATCATTGAAAAAGGATCAATTTGTTTAAATGGAATTAGCCTCACCGTTTTTAATCTTGGAATAAATACGTTTAGTGTTGCGATTATACCGTACACATTCAAGCATACGAATATGCAGTATTTGGAAACAGGTAAGAAAGTAAATATCGAGTTCGATATGATTGGCAAGTACGTAAATCGCCTGCAATCGCTCCGGTGATTCATTTCACTGCTTTAAATTGATCAAGTTCAGGCATGAGTCATCGCAATAATTTTAACTTCCTGCGAATATTCGCGGCAGTCCTGGTAGCAGTGACTCATTCTTATGCTATCACAGGCCATGCCGAAACGGAGTTCCTTCATAGGCTCACCAATGGAAATTTTTATCTGTCATCAATCGGCTTGTATATCTTCTTTTTCACAAGTGGCTATTTGGTAAGCTTAAGTGCGGCTAATTCCAAATCTGCGTTGATATTTTTAAAAAAGAGAATACTAAGAATTTACCCCGCATTAATTGTCGTAGTCATCATAAGCGTGTTTATTGCCGGGCCATTATTAACAAAGTTCAGCCTTCGACAATATTTTACCGATGCGGATACGTGGAAGTATTTATGGACTTCATCAGGCTTTAAGATCAGGTTTAGATTGCCGGGTGTTTTTGAGCAGACCGGGATTTCCCAATGGCAGGCTTTAATGGCTCTTTATGGAGCATAAGCCTTGAACTGGAACTGTACACAGTATTGTTTATATTATTGCTGGTTGGTATTTTTAAAAACAGGAAACTGCTAATCGTTCTTTTGATAATCCTGTTTAGTTTTTCTTTGGTGTTAACAAACATGGGGCTGCAATTAGCAATAATGCCCGACCAGAAAAACATGCTGCTTGCTGCAGCTTTTTTATTCGGAGCCCTCTTACAAACAGATTTTATCCCAAAGAAATATTTTCCATATTTATTTTTGATAAGTGGTTTATTCCTCGCCCTAAAAATCTCTGGGATAATAACAGTTAATTTATTAATTGATGAAGTAATATTCTTTAGCCTCGCTACTTATTTTATTGCTTTTACACGGCGATTTAATATTTTACTTAGGAACGATATTTCCTACGGAGTCTACATATATACATTCCCGCTGCAACAACTATTTTTTCAAATGTCGGGCTTCAGTCAATCTGTACTTGTTAATCTTCTTTTGTCTCTTACCTCTTCCTGCATATTGGCATTTCTTTCCTGGATATATATTGAGAAGCCTGCATTAAGATACAAAACTCAATTATCGTAAACGCTTGTATTTTTCATTGCGGAGCTAATCGCATTATCCATTATTCTTTCCGCGTATGGTCGCGAAATGTCATTCAACTCCTCAATCTTCGATTGAATCAAATCTTTATCGTCCATGGTGAGGGAGAGTTGCAACGCCTGCATAGCATTCGCAGTATTGACCATTTCTTGCCGGGAGAGATTGCCTGAATTTTTTTGAATGAATTTTTCGGTAGTTTCTAATAGTTGTTCTCCCTCTGTTCTTGCTTCCAGCAAAGCCCTTGTAGCAATATCATCTTTAGCGTGAGTAATTGACTCCAATAGCATTTTTTCTACCGCTTCATCTGTCAAGCCGTATTGAGGCTGTACTTCTATACTTTGTTCCACTCCGCTTCTCAGTTCTTTTGCTTTCACTACTAAAATACCATCCGCATTTATAAGAAACGTAACCTCAACTTTTGGTAAGCCCGCGGGCATACCGGGTATTGACGTAAGATTAAATTCCGCGAGTTTTCTATTATCATTTACCAAATCCCTTTCTCCCTGGTAAACGGCGATCTTCATTCCGCTTTGCCCGGCAACCTGCGTCGTGTATTGTCGTGAAGCGGTGGAAGGGATTTTTGAGTTTCTTGGAATCAATACGTCCATCAGTCCGCCCCTGGTTTCTATGCCAAGTGAAAGCGGTGTGATGTCGAGCAATAAAAAATCTTTATTATTCCCGGCCAAAATGTCTGCCTGGATCGCTGCACCGAGAGCAACCACTTCATCAGGATCTACCGTATTATTCACATCTTTTCCAAAAAATTCAACCACACTTTTTATCACTAAAGGAACTCTTGTTGATCCTCCCACCATCACAACATCCTGTATGTCGGAAGCGGAAAGTTTCGCATCTTTCAAAGCACTTCTGCAGGATGCAATTGTTTTTTCTACATAGGGTTGAATTAAAGATTCAAATTCCTTGTTAGAAATCTCAAGCATTATTTCATTGATCGCTGTTGAAAATTTTTCATTAGAAGAAAGATATTTTTTAGCTTCCTCAGCCTTAAGTCTAAGCTCCTGCGAAAGCTCTTTATTTTCCTGCGTCTCTTTTTCGTTTAATCCTGCCTGTTGTACCCAGAATTTCACAATCTCATTATCGAAATCATCTCCGCCAAGATAAGTATCGCCATTTGTAGAAAGCACATCAAAAACGCCATTGTTGATTTTTAAGATCGAAATATCGAAGGTGCCTCCACCAAGGTCATACACGGCAATTGTTTTCTCCTCCTCTTTATTAAGTCCTATACCGTAAGCAAGGCTTGCAGCAGTTGGTTCATTTATGATTCGCAGCACATCAAGCCCTGCAAGTTTCCCCGCATCACGAGTCGCCTGCCTTTGTGCATCATTAAAATAAGCCGGAACAGTTATGACGGCTTTGTTTACGGGAGTTTTTAGAATATGCTCAGCCCTTTGTTTTAATTCTTTCAAAATAAAAGACGAAAGCTCTATGGGCGAATAAAACTTGTTTCCTACCTGAACTTTTACAAGGCTTTCCGTATCGTCATCAATGATCTTATAAGTAAAAACGGTTTTATGTTCTTTAAGATCATTGTAGGATTTTCCCATCAACCTCTTCGCAGAAAAAATAGTGTTTTGAGGTTCTGTGATCAGAAATTGTTTCGCTTCTTCCCCTACACTTATTTCTCCGGCGTCTCCAAAATGTATAACAGAGGGAACCAACGAGGCACTGTCATGTTCTTTCAGTGCAACTGCTTTTTTTGTATCCGGATGAATGATTGCAATAAGGCTATTTGTAGTTCCCAAATCAATACCCACGATAATTTCATCCTGTTGTAAAGTTCCTGTTGCTATATTTATTCCAACTTTTGCCATTTTCTTTTTATTCTATTTTTTATATCAACTAAAATCCTTTTCCTCTTGATTTCGTAGCCTCTCTCATATAATCACAGGGGTGATACTTTAACTAAACAATCCTATTATTTTTTTCGCATTGGAGCCGGACTTACTCTCCTTTTTAGTTAGTTTTTTTCTACGGTCTTAATTTTTCTTTGGTTACAGCATACTTTAATATTAGTAGCATTTGTTTACTTTTTACAGTTGCAAATTTACTTTTAATTTATTTCTCCAGTTTTCATACTAATTGAAATTTTAACATTGCTCCGATAGCCCGAAGGGCTTAAATATCCGTAACCCAAGGTGAAACCCTGGGCAATAAACTGACAACTTCATCCCAACCCCGACAGGGGTTGAATAGAACTACTACAGTAAATATTTTTCATCAAATTCGATTTCATTCTAAATCAACAATCGCTTAAACTCATCATAAAAACTTTCTTTCTTATGATGCTCTTTCTGATTTTTAATATAATTTATGATCATATCTTTTTCTCTAACGGAATACGTGAACGCTCCATACTTATCCTGCCAGCCTTCAAATGCTGGAAATTTGCCACTTTCTTTCATCCATATGCTGCTGGCCACTTTTATATCCTTTACATAATCACTTAAACATATTGTAGGATGAAGATCGGACATGATATGGATGTGATCTTCCATCCCATTTATACGATACAGCTTACACTTTTTATTTTTTATTATTCCGTAAATATATTTGTATAATTCCTTTTCGAACTCGCTGTTGATTGTTGGCCTCCGGTGTTTAGTGCCGAAAACAATTTGATAAAAAATCTGGCTGTAAGCCATTTGATTTTGATTAATTGATAGGACTGGGTTCAACCCCTTTTGGGGTTGAGATTCATTTTATTGTTTTCAGTCACCGGTTTCACCGGCGGTTATTAGAATTTAAGCCCTTCGGGCTAACGGGGCTTGCCCGTACGTAATATCCGGAAGTTTAATGGATACTTCGGCATAGCCTTTCTATCCCAACCCAATCTCCCAATGCCTTTCAGGAATTTCTACATCAACAAATCCTTTCCCGATTAACCGGTTTTTAAAATCCAGTTGAACATCATATTCACCGTGAACTAAAAATAATTTCTTCACCTGTTTAGGATCCTGGCACGAAAGCCATTGGCTCAGATCATTATAGTCTCCATGTGCACTCATACTTCTGATCTCTCCTATTTCAGCATTTACTTCATGAGTCACTCCAAAAATTCCGACTTCCTTTGGATGAAGTTTTAATCTGCCACCTAAAGAATGAGGTTCGCAATATCCGGAAAACAAAATGGAGTTCCGGCTGTTCTCAATGTTATTGCTAATATGGTGCTTCACCCTTCCTGCATCGGCCATGCCACTTGCGGAAATGATGACGCAAGGCTCGTTCAAATAGTTGAGCATTTTACTCTCTTCAACGCTTTGTACAAACTTTAACCCTTTGAACGCAAAAGGATCTTTGTCGCTCTTTAATATCTTTTGAATACGGCTATTGAAATATTGGGGATAGCTTTCAATCACTTTTGTCGCCTCGAGACTCAACGGGCTATCTACAAAATATTTTAATTGTGGTAACCTGTTTTCGTTTTCAAGTTGGTTTAGTGAAAATAAAATTTCCTGTGTGCGACCAACACTAAATGCCGGAATAATTAATTTGCCTTTCTTTTCCAGGCATGTACTGGTAATCCATTTTAATAGATCATCCGGGGTGCTCGCTACACCATCATGTAGTTTATTACCATAAGTTGATTCCATAATGATGTAATCTGCCTGCGGGAAATCAGCAGGCGATCTTAATATCACATCGCGGTATCTTCCCACATCACCCGAGAAAGTCAGGTGCGTTTCCTTTCCGTTTTCACTTATTTTTAGATGCACCGTCGCACTCCCGATAATGTGCCCTGCATCGAGATACATAAATTGAACACTTTCATCTATCGCATGCCATGTACCGTAATCAATAGTAACAAAATGTTGAACAGCCTTCACCGCATCCTCCATCACATACAAAGGTGAGAGATAAGGCTTGCCTTGAGCCGCACGGGTTTTATTTTCAAACTTTATATCATTTTCCTGTATGCCTGCACTATCCGCCATAAGAATTGCAGAGAGATCTTTTGTCGCAGGGGTTGAAAAAACTTTTCCTTTAAAACCTTCTTTTACCAATTTAGGAATAAGGCCGCAGTGATCAATGTGCGCATGTGACAGAACCAGGTAATCTATTTCCGAAGCTATAAATCCAAAATCACGATTCATTTCATCGGTATCTTTTCCCATCCCCTGGAACATGCCGCAATCCAATAAATATTTTTTTCCATTCTTTAAAGTAAGTAAATGTTTTGAACCAGTAACGGTGCGGGCTGCCCCGTGAAATGCAATCTTCATAAATAATTTTTTTTAATGATAAAAGTAAATCAAGACAAAGGTGTCCATATAATTTTTAGGTACTCGTTTTATTAGCCCTTGCTTTAAATGACCAGGTAAATAAAAACTCTGCGACCAGTTCACCATTTTTATTTTTGCCTGCAGATTTTGCAACGATGCTTTTGCCTTCTCCTGTTTCAATCGCCGCATCTATAATAGCTGCAACTTCTTTCCCCTGTTCACAAACAAATAAGACAGTGCCGGTTGCCTTTTTGAAATAAGTTGCTTCCATTTTTGTGAGCAGCATAGACACTGAAGGAGTTCTTTTGTAAACATTACTTAATGCCAAAGTTCCCGTGCTCATTTCGGCGGCCATTGCTAATGAAGCAAAATAAGTTGACCTAAAAGGGTTTTGTGTAAGCCATTTGAATGGAACTGATGTAACACATTTTTCTTCATCAATCTCCCTCACTCTTACCCCTGAAAAAAATGCAGCAGGAAGTCTGTAAAATAAATACATCCCGAATTTAAAAGGGTTGTTCGCGAGCTTTAAAAAATCATTTTTATAGTTCATGGTCGTTTGTAAGGTTTGAAATATTTCAACAGGCTTTATTCGCAGGTTCACGCCTTTGCGAAAAAATATGCCTGAGTTTTAGAGCGGTTTGAATTAAAAGTAACCCGGCATATTTTTGTGGCAATCTCCTTGGGAAAACTTGCTCAAGGAGATTGCTTTCCTGAAGTTAACCCGGGACAGGCTGTCGCCGGAAGATTTATTTAATTCATTTTTATCCTGGCTCCTCGCAAAGGCGTTACTACTATTTTGGCTCTTTTCATTTTTAACTGACGACTAACAACTCTATTTCTCTTTCTCCAAAATTTCAAACTGCCTGCTCAAACTCTCCCCATTTTCATCCACAATAGTAAGCAAATGTTTTCCGGGAGCAGGGCTTAAAGCCATTTGATGATAATTTATCGTAGTACCTATAAATTCATCATCAAGATGCCAGAATATTTTACTCCCAGGTTTTCTATGAGTGGCAGTAAATACTGTTTTGCCACGGCTGCCATTTATCTCCAAAGGAACATATATTTTAGCATCCTGCTGCGGATATATTAATTCCATTTGTCTTCCAATATTTGCAAGATCACAACCGGGCTTAAATGGTGGCAGCGGTTTATAATCATGATTCTTTTGTTTGTAATACCATTCCATCGCAGGCGTTAAAACAAACCAGCTTTGGTGAATCATATTTGCGGGCGATTCACAACTTTCATCAACACGATAGGTGCGGGTTGCATCGAGGTGAATCATCTTGTGATATGGGCATAACGGCGCCTTGTAGCCGTTTTTAGAAACCATAATCGTATCCGGGTTCGGGCAATCCACATTTGCCCTGTAACCACTTTCCCTGCAAACGGGAATGAATGAAAAATTACTCCCAGGTTTTGCAAACCATTTTGATGAAGGCAACTCCCTGAAAATATCAAACATAATTGGAGCAGATGTTTGTACCCCAATAAGGCCCGGCCGCCCTTCGCCATCTGTATTTCCCGTCCACACGGCAACAACATATTTTGGAGTAATACCGATAGCCCACGCGTCCCTGAAACCAAAGCTCGTTCCCGTTTTCCACGCAATGCGCTGCGAAGATGAAAACTCCTGCCACAGGCCTTCTTCGCCGGGCCGCATTACTTCTTCCATCGCCTGGAAAGTAAACCAGGTTGAAGTAGCATCTAATGAATTGATGGCATCGTCGCTTGCTACCTTTTTCGTTTCCTGTTTATTTATAAAATAATTGGGCGAATGGAAATCTTCTTTTAAAGCAAGGCCTTTATTTTTCTTCTGGTGATTTAATGTTCTTGCCATACCCGCATAGATTCCGGCGAGGTCCCACATAGTAACTTCGCTGCCGCCTAATATAAGTGAAAGCCCATAATTATCAGCCGGGCGATTAAGAGTTGTCATACCAAGTTGCTTCAGCAAATCATAAAACCGCTGGTACTTATATTGCTGCAACAATTTTACAGCAGGAATATTAAGTGACCGTGAAAGAGCTAATGATGCCGGTACAGCGCCATCATATCCGAGATCAAAATTCTGCGGAGTGTATCCGCCTATTTGAGTGGGAATGTCGGGAATTAATGAATTGGGCAAGATCATTCCATCACTAAACATAGAGGCATACAAAATAGGCTTCAATGCGCTGCCGGGGCTTCGTGGCGCTTTTATCACATCCACATCACTTTCCATTTCCGGGTCTGCGGGTTTATAAATATTTCCTACATAGGCCAATGCATTTCCTGTCTCCACATCCAGCACAAGCGCACAGGCATTATTAATTCCGTTTCCTTTTAAAACATTGTGGTGCTGATCCAAAATCGCAATCACATTTTTTTGAAGATTGATATCAATCGTTGTTTTCGTTCGCGAAGAAAGGTCGGCGTTTTCTTTTACATCTTGCTTATATCGCTGAAGTAAATGCGGAGCTATCTGCGGCAGCGGCAGCGGGCTTCCCGGAAGCGGTTCCAATTTAGAAAGATAGCATGTCGCATTGTCAATTATTTTATTTGCAAAAAGTTTATCGAGCAATGCATTTCTTTTCTTTAATAACACATCACGGTTTTTACCAGGATGTACAAGGGCCGGTGCATTAGGCAATACCGCTAATGCTGCCATTTCACCCCAGCTTAGTTTTTCAGGGCTGCGCCCAAAATACCTCCACGCTGCTGCATCGAGGCCTACAACATTGCTCCCAAATGGCGCATTGGATGCATACAAAGCGAGAATTTGATTTTTTGAATAACTGCATTCCAGCCGCACAGATTGAATGCTTTCAATAATTTTTTCCCAGATATTTCTCCTGGTTTCATGCCGGCTCAGGCGCATAACCTGCATCGTGAGCGTGCTGCCTCCCTGCACTACTTCTTTGCTCCTTAAATTTCTTAAAGCTGCTCTTGCCATTGCCAAAACATCAACGCCGGGATGGCTGTAAAATCTCTTGTCTTCAAAAGTGGTGATGCACTTTATAAATTTATCCGGCACATTTTCATCATAAGGGAAACGCCATTGTCCGTCTGAAGCGATAGATGCATTTAAAAGATTTCCATCTTTATCTTCTATTACAAAACTCGTGGGGTCGTTAAATAATTTTGAAGGAAGGGAAAACCAAAACCAGGTGAATAGCGCTAAGGCTACGAGGAACGATATTTTTGATTTTAAAGAAATTTTTGACATTGAAAGATCAGGCTTGCAGGTTTGAAAAGACCATTTAACCCGTATTATTTTGAGAAGTTATTTTTGTTTCCAGTTTTTCCTTTGCCATTATTAGTGCATGATGCAGTTTTTTCTGTAACAATTTTTTAGATGGCAGGCTTGTGTAATATTGTGCAACCCTAATATTTCCTTTATCGAGCTCAAGAAGCTCTATATGTTCATCGGCTTTGTCCGCGCATAAAATCAAACCTATTGGTGTGTTTTCATTTTCCTTCTTTTCATATTTAATTAACCAGTTGAGGTATAATTCCATTTGTGATTTATAGGCAGTTTTAAATTTCCCCAACTTAAGGTCGATTGCCACCAATCTCTGTAACTGGCGGTTGTAAAAAAGTAAATCTATATAATAGTCTTCTCCATCTACCTGTATTCTTTTTTGTCTTGCGAGGAAAGCAAAGTCATTACCCAATTCAATAATAAACCGTTGCAAATCGGCGAGTATCGAGGTTTCGAGATCCTTTTCGCTGAAGGTGTCATGCAATCCCAAAAAATCAAGAAAATAAGGGTCCCTGAAAAATAAATCGGGTGAAACCGGTTCTTTATTACTTAGTGCAGAAAGTTCTTTACGTATAAGTGATTCCGGATTCTTTGAAAGTGCGGTACGTTCGTAAAGCATGCTATTTATTCTTTCTCTTAACTGGCGCACACTCCACTGTTCGTTTCTGCATAACTGAATATAAAATTCTCTTTGCAAACTATCTTTTATATAGACTAATTCCTTTAAATGCGACCAGCTTAATTCTCCCGACAGTGTAGAGATTATTTTTTCGCCCGGGAAAATCTCTACAGTGTAGAGACAATTCCAAAGTTGCTGTTTACTCCATCCTCTGCCATATTCGCCTGTTAATTTTTTTGACAAATTTGTAATGACTTGTTCGCCGTAATCCGCTCTCTTATTATTAAGGATTTCGCTTTTTATCATCTTCCCGATATTCCAATACAAGATAGTGAGGCGCTGGTTTACGGCAACCGCAATTGAAATTTTGCTTTCATTTATAAGCCGGCAAACGTCCGCAAATAAATGCTGTGTATTTAATTTCGTACCTGTCTTTTTTGCTTCGGAATTCATTTTTCAGCTTAAATGTAAAACAAAAATTATCTTATTAGGGAATGGCTCAAGGCAAAATAGCGGTTATTATCTTTTGCTTTTAAAATAAAGGCAAAATTGAAATTTAATTAACAGCAATAAAAATCTACCAGTTTTCATTAAACCTGGTAATGCAAAAAGTTTCAAAGTAAAAAACTGCAAAACAGGCTGAGGTTCCCCTTGTACCGTAGGGATTTTTTGAGGATTCACGGATCAACGAAGCAATTTCTAAATGGAACAATCAAAAAATATTATTTTTTCAATTTCTTCATTTCATCTCCTGATTTCAATTTCTTTGCATTCAATGGGTTCACAATCTTTTTCCCGGATTTTGCTTCAATTTCCTTTCGCGTATTACCGGCGATGGTTCCTCCTTGTTTTGCAATTGTTTTATTATCATCAAAAGTTTTTGGATTTTTCTCTTTGCTAATTTCGGTAGTAGTTGCCTCTGCAAGCATATTAAGTACCAACTCAAGATTGGTTCACCCCGTTAGACACTTTATTTTTTTTAATACTGTAAATATCTAACGGGGTAAATATTATCTCTCAGGCTTTCCTTTTTTAGATTTTTATGTTGCTTATATTGTTTAACTGTTTTGCCGCTCCAGGCATGTGTAATAATATCTGTAAGCGTTGCGAATTCCTGTCCTTTTTTTACGCCGCGATTTTCCCATTCGTCTGTTAGCTCTTTTCGTACTTCAATGCTTTTTAGTCTTTGATTTATCCCCGCCTGCTACGCAAGTTCGGGCAGGCACTCTTTGCTGTAGCCAAGTTTCAGATAATTTTCCATTGCTCTGTCTATACTTTTTTCCGGGTCCTGGATTTCCTCGATTCTTTCGTAGCCTGTTTTTGCCAGCCATTGCTTGAAGGGTTCGGCTTTGGGTGAGGGAATGGATTGGATGAGGCGCAATAGTTGCTCTGTATCGGCTACATCCGTTTTGTACATTTTACCATCTTCCGATTCCATTTTCAGTTGTCCCATATTTTGGGACAACTCATTTCCTTCTACTTTAAGCTTTGTCTTTAAAGCATTCCAGTATTTTCTTGGACGCGGGCTTCCCGTAAGCACTTCAATCACATCCACAATACTGAAATACCATGTTTCCTTCTCCGCATCCCATTGGCTGCGAATTTTTTTGCTTTCAAATAGTTTGATGTTGGGCATAATATTTTCGCTTGATCTGCTTGTATTATTTATTCAAAGCTTTCAATCTCAGTTGTACGATTTTTTCGTACAACTGACTTGCTTCTGTTTAAAGTTGATCTTTAAAATTTTCAAAACAAAGCTTATCTCCCTGGTTCAAAAAAATTATAGTAGGTATCTGACAGATCATCGTGAAAGCCCCAACCCATGCCATTGGTATCTTCCACTATTTTATTTGCTCTTGCTAAAAATATTTCGTTCAAACCGTTCTCCTGCATAAAAGTTGCGGCATCAATAAACATTCCTGCGATGCTATTGTAAAACGGCCCATCTACATCTCCAAAATCATTTGTGAACCGAACACCACATTCCACATAATACAGCATTACATCTGCCAGCGATTCGGGATCAGGCTCTAATTTTTTAAAGTCTGTAATGGCTTTGCGGGCATCTTTTAATCGCAATTTAAAACCACGTTTTGGATAGAAACATTCGAGCACAGCCTCTTTGACATTGTCCCTTTTGGCAGCTACATCCGGGTTGATGGAAAATTCATAATACGCTTTCACATCCTTATACTTTTTATTAAGCTCAAAAATTTGATTGATGAGTTGTTCTTTGGAAAATTGCGACAAATATTTTTTAAGAGTCATAGATTATCTGGTTTCTGTTAAAGAATCTTATTTTTTTCAACAAGCATTTATCAATTAGTAAATCATTTGCATATTATTAATAGCTATATACCAAAGTAAGTATAATTTCATTTCTTTTTCTTTGCATCTTTAATAACTTTCTTTCATCACTTTCAAACCGGCGCTGAACTTTTTTCAAATCCTCTGAGGCGGGAAGTTGTTCAGGTTTTACGCCTCTTTCAATTAGCATTTTTCTTACTGCCAGGTTATTATTAATATGTTCTTTTGAAATGTTGTGTTCTCCCCTCAGATCCTTTTCCGTTACATTATGGCTAGTAAGTTCAGTTGCAAAATCTTTTGCTTTGATAGTAAGAGTCGTATTTCCAAACTGCTCAAAGAGTTGATGTATTTTTTGTTCTTTCATGCCCAAATCGTTTTAAAATTCTATACTTGTAGTGAATAAATGTGAGTTATTTTATTAAGTATTATCTCTCAAAATATAATTCAGGTAAAATAATTTTTGCCTCTTGTTCTGCATCTTCTTTTCTCCAGTAAACAATAAAATTCACTTTTGCTTTTTTTAAATGAAATCCTTTTTGCTTCACTGCTTCAATTGTATTAAGAAAGTGCTTTGAAAATTTCAATACTGATTGCCCTTTTGTGTTTGTGCATTCATCATTGTTTATATACAATGTATCCCCACTTGCAAGTTGTGAAACGAGATATTCTCTTTTGATGAAATAATCCAACCAAACATCTTTGAACGACAGATGCATCGCCATTTCATTTGGAGGTAGATGTGTTTTTCTGTCTTCCATGCTCTCCAAATTATCCACTATAATATTGTCTAGATAATTTCCGTTTAAGTGAATTGTTAAGTTGCATTTGGCCCTTGTCATTGCCACGTATAATTGGCGTTTCGCCTCATCGGATGTGGGATTGAAGTTATCAAGCATAATGAAAACATTGTCAAACTCTTTTCCTTTTGCTTTGTGAATTGTTGAAACAAAAATTGTTTCTCCGTTTTCATTGTAGAAATCTTCAAGTTTTGATTCTCTTACGAAAACTTCTAAATCTGATTTGTACTTCTTCCTGGAATTGCTTTCTTCAAATTGTTTGACTAGGTTGTTGCATACTTCGAACTTTGAACTCTGCTGAAATCTCTTTTTTAATTCGTTTTTTGCGTTTGCCCAAACTTCTTCACTGATAACTTTTACATCATCCCCCATGTTTATTTCATCCAAAAGGAAACGAATCTCCAAAAGGTTTTGCAAGTTAAAACCATCATTGCTTTGAATCAACTTTGCTTGTAGTCCATTTTTCAAAAGCAAACCTGTTATCTGCAATGCTTCATCGTTTGTCTTTGTGAGTACACATGTAGTTCCTGCAAGTTCTGCTGAAAGTATTTCTTGCACCAAAGGAGAGATAAGATTTCCGGTTTGATAACGTACTAGTTTTATATTTCCGTTATCAAGTTGTTTGGCAGTAATAAGAGTTTCTTTCAATCGATGGTTAATCTTCTTTACAAATCCGTTTGTAAATTCAACCAAGTTGCTTTTGCTTCTGTAATTTTCAATTAGCTCATGTTTTGTCGCTTTCATGTCTTCCATGAAGTGTTCCAGATATTTTGAACTTGCTCCTCTGAATTCGTAAATGTTTTGGTCATCATCTCCAACTGCAATTACTCTCATTTCTTCGTTCTGTTCCATTAATGTATTTATCAAAGCAAATTCATCAGCATTTATGTCTTGTGCTTCATCAATTACCAAAACTGTTTTTGTAATGCGGTTTGCTTCAACTTCTCCGTTCTTAATTTTTTCAATCGTGGTTTTTAGAATGGTATCTGACTTTTCCAAACTCCCAACCCTACCCAACAAATCAAAACAGTAAGAGTGAAATGTTTTTATCTCAATATAGTGTGCAGCATTGCCAATGAGTGAAATCAATCGCTTTTTAAATTCTGTTGCGGCGGCTCTTGAAAAAGTTACCATGAGCAATTGCTCATGCTTTACATCTTCCATCAAAAGCAGTGATGCCAATTTGTGAACCAACACTCTTGTCTTTCCACTCCCAGGTCCAGCCACAACTGCAATGTGTTTTGTTTCATTGTCCTTGATGATTTCTAATTGTGTTAGAGATAGTGAACCAAACAACTGACGGAACTTTGCCGGAGTTAAATTTCTTTTGATTTCATTTTGTCTGCTTCCTTTGAAATATTTATTGAGAAAAGAAGTGTAGTTTAACTGGAAATAATCATCAACAAATTGCAAGGCTCCTTTGTAATCACTAATCATTTTTTTGGCATACTCACCAACAATGTGAATTTGCTGAACCTTGTTTTCGTAAAACTGATTTAGCTTTTGATAATCTTCATTTTTGTATCTCCGCTTGTTGTCTTGCTCAACTCGGTCAATAGTCAGGCGATTATACACTACCAAAAAACCACCTTCAATTTTTATAGCGTCAATTCTTGAAAGATAAAATAGTGTGTCCTCAATATCGTCAATTGAAACTTTCATTTCAAAAAGCTTCGGTCTTTTTTCAAACTCTTCTTTCAGTTCGTGAACTGAGAACTCAACCAACACTTCTTCCTTTTCTTTTTCATCTTCTCCAATGTTCAAGTTGCTTTTCTCATAGAGAAATTCAACAAGGAACTTTGCTAACTCATGTCGCTTCTCCAATTTTTCTTTTAAAGAATCTTTCGGCTGAATACAAAGAATCACAACATGATTCTTTGTATATTCTTCGTTGTGTCGTTTAATCCAATTTTTAATAGCCCAAAAATTGATAATAGTTTTTATTTTGTTGGGTGTAACATCTTTGCAACCTTTCTCCTCTGCATCTTCATTCAATTGTTTTATGTGAAAAGTTTTTTCTTTTTCTTCAAATACTGGCAAGAGAAAGTTTTCAATATGACTGAATGTTTCCACGATCTTCAATGAACGATTTATATTTTCCCCCTTCTTGATGAATGCAGTTAAGTCTTTTGCATCAGCTAAAATCTTTTCTTCACGAAGAAGATTCACAATGTTTATCACTTCTTCTTTTACAATTCCTAAATGGTCGGAGATGTAATCTATCCTTGATTCTGCTGCGTCATCATTGCTTTGCTTTCTGCTTTTGCTCGAAAAAAGTTTCTTGATAATTCGGATTCCTTTTTCTTTTTGCTTCTCTTCAAATCTTTGCGAAGCATTTATTTTTTCAATTGCCTCTTGCGCATTTTTTGAAAGAATACTGTTCGCAAAAACCCTTGGCATGTTTTGCCCCCGCTTCAAATAGCCAGCATCTTCAAGGGCTGCAATTGCTGTTGTTACTCTTGTTTCAATCTCTACCACATTATCATCCCAACCTGCTTTCCGTGCAATCTCCAAAGCAGAATTTGAAACTGATGAACGATATCTTGTAATGTCTTTTATCGCTTTCCAAACTTGTTGAATCTCTTTGATTGAAAGTTTCGTTTGGTTTAGCAAAATGAAATGTTTGCCAAGGTCTTCTTCGTCGAACAACACAAAACAATCTGCTGTTATGTTTTCATCTCGTCCTGCTCTCCCTGCTTCTTGAATGTAATTCTCCAATGAATCTGAAATATCATAATGAATTACCATTCCAATATCCTTTTTGTCAACACCCATTCCGAAAGCAGAAGTGGCAACCATAATTGGAACCTCCCCTGTTATGAAAGCATCCTGGTTGGCAGTCTTTTCTTTCACATCCATTTTACCGTGATACGGTTTGGCATTGAAGCCATCTTTTGACAATCGCTCTGCCAGTGAATATGCTCTCTTTGTTCTTGAAACATAAATGATGGTAGGGCAATTTTTTTCTTCAATTAAATCTCTGACTGAATTATATTTTTCTTCTTCGTCTCCCTTCTCAAAAACTTTGTATTGCAAGTTTGTTCTTGCGGCACTTGAACTGAAAATTTCTAAATCAAGAGAAAGCTTTTCTTTGAAGTAGGCACAAATATCTTCAATGACTTTCCGCTTTGCCGTTGCTGTGAAACAAGAAATAGGAATTGTTTCTTCAAGATTTTTCTTCTCTTGAATTTGTTTGATGAAATCACCGATGTATAAATAATCAACTCTAAAATCTTGTCCCCATGATGAAAAGCAGTGAGCTTCATCAATTACAAAGCGAACGATTTTCCTGCCTAATAAAAGTCGTTCAATTGTTTTTGAACGCAAAGATTCTGGTGAGATGTAAAGCAGAGATGCTGAACCATCTTCCACTCTTTCAAAAGATTTTCCTCTTTCAATTGGGTCAAGCAAACCATTTATTGTAACAGCATCAGTGATTCCAATTTTTTCAAGATTGTCAACCTGGTCTTTCATCAAAGACTGCAAAGGAGAAATTACAACCGTTAAACCTTTTGTTGCAACGCCACTCATTAAAGCAGGAACTTGAAATGTAATTGACTTGCCACCACCAGTTGGAAAAACTGCTAAAAGTGATTTGTTGTCAACAGCAGCTTTAACTGCATCTTCTTGTAATTGTTCACCAGCGTATATTCGGTAGGAATCGAAACCAAAATATGTTTTCAGCCCTTTGTGTATGTTCAAAGCTTGATTGCAATACGCGCAACCCCTAAGACACGGCTTGTTTCTTAAAGCATTCATTACCCGTTCTATTTCGGGGTAAGTTTTCAGTACCCAACGCGGTGTAATTGAATAGCGGTTTCGACAATTTATTAAAGATATGCAGTAAGCTAATTCAACTGGTTGTTCTGAAATTAGTTTTGTGAGGTCTGCCTGTTCGCAAATTTCAGAATGAAATTTTCCACGAATTAGTTGTTCAAGGTTCTTATCACTACTTGTGTACGCAATAAATTCGAAAAAGGAATGGAACTCCTTTTTGTCATTCAATAGCAAATACAAAATTTGTTTTATTGTTTCGTCTGTTTGCTGAAACACTGCAACTTCATCAAAGAAAAGATCTTTAGCTTTTATAGAATCGTTAAGCGGATTGTTTGCGTCTTCCGTTTGAAGCTTATCGTCTTTGAGCAAAGCATGATAAGGTTTAGTTGGAAACAGTAGCGGAGATAGAAACAAAGTGTCAATAATATTCGACGGATTTATGCCAGCATCTTCAATAGCTTTCTTAATATATTTTAAGTCGTGATTGAAAATGTTGTGTCCGCAAACGAACTCTGTTCCTCTAAGAAAAGTAGTGAGGTCATTCACTGAGTTTGAATGAAACGGATTGCCATTACCCATGATACCTCCAATGTCAAGAATCTTTTGGCTTTTCGGCTCAATCTCTGTATCAATAAAAGCAATTGAATTCATTTCAAAAATGATCATTTATACCGCCTAATTTAATGCCTTTCTTTTTGTTTTACTTTTTTCGCAATAAATACTTATAAGTATACATTTCTAATCATGCTCTATTCATGTTCCTTGCATCAATGAATTTAATATGTTGTCGAATCATAAGAACTTTTACTGGGAATAGTCACAAGTAAAATATCTATTATTAATCAATTACATTTCCCTTACTGCCCCACCACCTCCACCCACTTCCCATTCACCCCCGCACTAATCGTATTATCATACATAGCAGCACAAAAAGTTCCTGGTAAAAAATACCTGCCGAGGTAGGCGGCATTCAATTGAAAGTAATAAGTGAGTGTTTCATTTTGATTAATATTAAAATAGGTATATACCCGGTCGTCTCTTATATCCTGGTAATCGTATGGCGATGATTTGAATGCACCTTCTCCATCCTGCAGGCGGGTATTTAAAATCTCCCAGCCGGAAGGAAAAATTTGTGTAAGCGCCATTCGCTCGTAGTAACCGCGCCTGCCCGGGTTTCTTACGGTAACTTTTGCAATAAAATCAGTTCCCTGGGTAATTTTGGAAACATCTATAGCCTGCAGATTTCTGTTGAGGTATGTAACCGTTAAACCAAGGATCGCCGGGTTGTTTTGCACCTGTAAATTTTCACCTGTCAGAGGTTGCCCTTCTGAAATAATTCTTGCATAGATTACATTATTGCCTTTGTTACTCAACGATACATTTGAAGTTCCTTTGCTTAAATCAAGCGGCAATTGCCATACATAAGAAGACGAATTAACGTTGATCGCTTTTCCATTCGCCGTACCGGAAGCAATAATTTTTGAGCCCGAAGGATTCTTGCCACAAAATTTTGCAATAGCAATTAAAGAATAAGCTGTTGTTTGTGTGCTGTACCAGTTATCATCAGAAAGTTTTGCGGCAAGATGATTGACGAGGTCTGCTGCTAAAGTACGCCTGCCCAATATCGTTAGTGTTTCTAAAACCATCGCCTCGTCCCTTGTATCGGAACCATAAGTATAACCCGGAGTATGATTGGTATTAAAAGTGGTGGGCAAGCCGCTTATCAATTGTAAAGCAGTATTGTCCTGCCCCGCAAGTTTATAGGCAGCAGCCAATCTCCACTTAGCTTCCGGTGAAATGTATTTGAACTCTTTGAGACGGTTCATGGCGCCCAACTCCGGTGATTTCGCCAATGCCAGGAGATAAAGCCGGTAGGCTTGTGTAAGATCTCCGCCGTAAAAATTGGTGGTTGTTGGCACCCATGCATTTGCTTTACTTCTCTGGAATAACTTCCATTGCTGCAACAACTGTTCACTCACGGTATATCCTCTATCCTGCGCTTCGAGTAAAAAATGACCGGCATAGTTGGTACCCCATTCATCGCTTTGCGGGCCGCCCGGCCAGTAGCTGAATCCACCGTCGTTACGCTGAAAAGTTTGTATGGCGGAAATGCCCGCCTTTATATTTTTTTCTACCTGGGCTTTCCGGTAATCGGAAAGTTCAGTCAATTGATTTAATACCAACTGCGGAAAAACTCCTGAGGTTGTTTGCTCAATACACCCATGCGGATACCTGATCAGATAATCAAGGCGCTTCTCAAGATTCATGGAAGGAATGCTGGATAATTCGAGAACTGCCTTGCTGGTAGAAACAGTGCCGATAGCGGTTGCCGTGGTAGTCCACTGCTGGCCGCCGGAAAGGATTTGAGAGCTTACACTCGTAACATAAGGATTGGGATTTCTTATATCCAGTTCCACATCATAGTCTGCTTTTTCCCTACCACTTGATGCAGTGAGTTTCACTTTTCCTATTCCGACATCCGGCTTTACTTTTACATCAAAATAAATGATCTGTTCTCCCGGCTCACTAAAATTTACCGTTTGCGAACCTGGCCCTGTTATCTCCAAATATGGATTTGCCTGGAGTGAAACACTTACATTCTTAATATTATTTTCCATTGCAAAAACCGTTACCGGAATCTTAATGGTTTCAGCAGGGCCCAGCACCCTGGGTAAGGTTGCTAAAAGCATCAATGGCTTTTTTACGGCAACTGCTTTCTCTGTGCTGCCATAACTACCTTCATTAGCCGCAATTACCATCGCTCTCACCGATCCTATATATTGAGGCAGCGTAAAGTTGTGTGAGGCTTTATCCCCTTTGCTTAAATGAAAAGGCCCAAGATATTTTACCACTGGCTTGAAGCGGTTGGCCTGTTTTGGCTGTATTGGTCCTCCCTGGTCCTGGTCGCCGCCAATGGTAAGAATGCGCTCAAGATTACTGCCCCATGCGCCTATCACATAATCAAACAAGTCCCAGGTTTTAACACCGAGCGCTTCCCTTGCATAAAAATAGTCATGAGGATCGGGAGTTTTAAACCGGGTAAGGTCCAGTAATCCTTCATCAACTATAGCAATAGCATAAGTCATTTCTTTTCCATTCTGCTCGCTAACGGATATGGTTGACTGTTGCTCTGGCCGAATGGTATTGGCCATAGTTATTACAGGTTTTAATATGGTGTTTTTGTCTTCGACAAATATGGGCAGCACTCCATACATTCTTATAGGCAAGTCATTAATTGTTTGCGCATGCGGCTGCAGCAGGCTTACGTTCACATAGATGTTTGGAGCCATTTCTTTTTCTGCTTTAAACTTTACAAGCGTTTGCCCCTGGTCGGTTTCCTGCCAAAAGGTTCTCAATACTTTACTGCCGGATTCAATACTGATTAGTGCACGGCCACCTTTACTGCTTGGTATCGTTAGTGTAACATCATCACCAGTATTGTATTTTCCTTTATCAGCAGTAAAAGAAAGCATGGATGCCGCGGTGGGGTCATCCATATTGTCACGGCTTTGCCATCCGGGTTCATCTATGTAAACAACATCACCCGTTTTATGCCCGCTCTTTATATCTTTCACCAGCACAAGGTATCTTCCCCACTCATTGTTGCCTACATTGAAACTCCATTTTCCGGTACCGTTATTTAAATGAACCGTTTCTGTTTTTATCAATTTATTGTACTTGTCCTGTGTGAAATTGCTGAGGTTATCGCCACTGTTATCCCACCACCAGCGCCATTGAATTTTATAAAATTGTACTTCCACGTCCTGGTTTCCAGCAAGCAATGCTCCGTGATTATCCACGTCTGCAATTTGCACGGTATGGGTCTTACCTGTCAATAAAAAGCCCCACGGCTTTTCGCCTTCGGGCATTTTAATGCCGGCATAACTGGTGTATGGACTGTATGGAACGGTAACGTTGTCTATGCTAAAACTGCCGCCGGGCTCAAAGACTTTTACAAAAAGATTTGCGCTCAACATACCCGGCGCATTATCATCGGTTTCAAAATCCGGCTTTACAGTTGCCTTTCCTTCTTCATTTAATTCACCGTCAAAAATTGTTTTGGTTTGGGTTGTGTAGTTAGTAGTCGGATCGTCAAAAGTATAACCCACAAATTTCGGGAACGCTGTTTTCTTAGCATATAATGACGCATCAATTTTTGCCTTCAAATTTTTCGCTGTGGCACCAAATAACCACCTCGCCGACAGTTCGCCTGCATTAGAAATACTTTTACCAAGTAAAGGATCTTTCCCAAAATCAAGATCTACTTTAAGCCGGTTGGGCATCACGGTTTCTATTTTAATTCTTTTTTCAAAAGTGACGCCACCTACTTTTACTTTTGCAAGCCAGTTACCGGTAACTGCGTTTTGTTCGGTGGCTGTTTTGAAAACATTGAAGCCATCATTTGCATTTGTTTGAACAAGCTTTTTATACAATTGCCCCTGCGGGGTAAATAAATCCAACTCAACAGGATGGCCTTCGGGAAGTTTACTTTCCTTGTCTTCGATAATACAATTTATATACAGTGAATCGCCGGGCCTCCATACGCCTCTTTCACCAAAAATGAAACCTTTAATTCCATTTTTTACTTCTTCGCCCGAAATGTCGAAACGGCTAAGAGGCAAGCTGCTGCCATCATCCACTTTCAGATAACCTTTTTCATCACCCCTTTTTGCAATCACCAGGTATGGCTTGCTCTTAAGATTGAAAGTTGCAAAGCCATCATTATCGCTATTCGCCTTAGCAACTACTTGTTGCTGGTAATCGAGCACTTGTAACTCAATATTAGGTATTGGTTGTGTGGTTAAAATATCAGAAACAGCAATTGTTATTGTATTATTTCCACCACGCTTTGCAGTAAGCCCGATGCCGGAAGCGATAATGTTTCGGGTTGCCCATCGGTCCTTGTTGTAGTAAGAGGATTTGCATGGGTTATCCCGCTGCTGCCAACTATAACCATAAGGATAGTAATTATCATACCTCTTCCAGAATTCATCATTATCATCAACTGTATTTTCAGATTCACTATATTCTTCATCACCGTAGTAATTTTCTTCATCATCATTTTCCTCTGCAGCAGAGTCGGAAGTATGGCAAGTGTATAATGAATAATCGGGCCTGAAGCCAATAGTAACCCTGTAAATCGCGCCGGGTTCTGTCTTCAAAAACTTATCAATGTCGAGTGAAAATCTTTGCTTTTTATGGAGGTCCAATGATTTATCATCATCTAGCCGCAATGTCTTCTGCACAATCGGAATCGCCACACGCCGCAAATCACCTTCACCTCCCAGGTCGTTGCCTTGTAAAAACTGCGGGATATTATTTTCATAAATTTTTATAATGCTTATATCAACCGCATTTAAATTAATCGCTTCAAACGGCAATACAAGTCGGCCGGTGTTAGGCAGTATGTTTCCTCGTCCCTGGATTTTAACTGACGGCATCCTGTTTTCAAAAAATACATTTGAAGTATATCCTTTTTGCAACGTATCGCCCCAGGTGTTTTTAATCCCGGGATTTACATTTATTGTATAATCACCATCCAGTTTATCACCGGTGTACAGTTTCACTTCACTACCGTTGATGCTGTAAGTGATATCAGATTGATTACTGATGGTGATAAGCCCGGTAAGTTCTTGTCCCAATGCAATGGGATCGCTAAATTGAATTGAGGCATATTGTTCAGCATCATTCATTGCCATTACGGTCATCACCTTGAAATCTCCAATGGCAGGTACTTCGAGGGTTTTGTTGCCTGTAATATCAATACTTAATGGCTTACCGTTCCAGTTGAGTTGCAGTTGTTGGGCCGCACTTCCGCGTGCAATATCTTTCACGGTAAAATTGTGCGTTTTATCTACGCCGTTATGCTGCCAGCTTATTTGCAATGCTTTGTTATTCTCTGTGGCAGTTAGTAATTTTTCAACCGAAGCGCCGTCTTCGACATCGGCAGTTTCAATTTCTCCTATCAAAACCATCTTATCCTTTTGCCCGCTGCTCCTTAATCCGAAATCATACACCTTAAATGAGGGCTTTACCGTTTGAATATTGAATGTAAATTTCTCATATTTTGAAGGGACCTGGGTTACCTTACCCAATTGAAATGTTACCTTATATAATTTGTCAGGAGTAAGATTTTCTGCCGGTTGAAATTCAATTGTCCGCGCATCAAGCCACACTGCCTTTCCTTTTACCGATGGGGAAAAACTGAAAAGATCTTTATCAACTACTTCGCCAATTGGATGTGTAGTTGATGCGTCAGCAGATAACTGAACCCTGATTGCCGCAGTTTTTGAGACAATACCCGAAGTGTATGCATCAATATACTGGCTAAAGGCAGGGTCAACTTCAATCCATTTTTTTTCTTTGTTACAGGCCTGGAATATTACCAAAGACAATACGATCGTTACAAGTTTAACCGAACGATGCTTGCCAACAAGAACCGGAAGTGTCAATTTCATTTATTTAAATATTAGATACGTTGCAGTAGTTTATGAGATTACCCTTTGTTAGCCCTAAATTATTAATACAATATACAAAGTGTACATAAATAATTTTTGTTCTGCGTTAATTTATAAAGGAATAAATTGTCTATGGAATGTTATTTTATTAAAGCTACTATTGAATTTTAATTATTGAATTCATTTTATTTTATTAGCAGATGTATTTGCAATATTTGCATTTTGTTTAAAACCTGCCGGCTAACACCTCAAGCCTTAATCGTTTAAAATAAAAAGTATGAAAATCTATCAATTCAAAAGAAGCATTTACAAGCTCACAGCTGTATTGTGCATCAACTTTTTCTCTACGGTACTTTTGGGGCAGGATAGCGGTAAAACCGTAAATGAAAATATTACCAAAGAAAGCACAACCTGGTATACGGAGCCGTGGGTTTGGATCTTAGGAGGAGCTCTATTTTTATTATTATTGGTCGCTCTTTTACGCGGGGATGGAAACAGAGATTAACGAAAACCGTGAGACTTTTCCTTAAACGTTTTTAACGGTAAGTTGGGTATTTACTTTTTGAATTAGATTATTTACATCAAAAGGTTTGGCAATAAAATCATCAGCACCGTAGTCAGCTATTGTAGCAGCAGCGCCGGGGTGAGCAGAGAACATGATTACCGGTATATGCTTTGTCGCTTCATTTGATTTTAATTGTTTGCAGATAGTGCGGCCATCATGACCCGAAATTAAAACGTCAAGTAGAATAAGATCAGGCCGGAAAGTCTTTATTTTAGGAAGTGTATTTTCTCCCTTGGCAGTTACTTCAACTTCAAACCCTTTCATAGTAAGGAGAATTTCCATGACGGATAATATATCAGTATCATCATCGACTACAAGGATTCTTGACATAGTATTGGTTTTTCATTAATACAGAGAATAAACAATGGTTTCAATTAAAATTACCGTATAGACATCATAAAGTTACCCTGCTGCTATGCAGATTTTAACTTGTCTTAAAGTTCTTTTAGCGTTTTCCTTATACAATTCCTAACGTCAATTTTGTTCTACTCGTATCTGCAAGACTCAATTAGAATAATTTATACCTTAAATATATTTCAAATTTAACGAACAACGGTATTACTTCATCATTAATAAATACCTATTTGAAATTAATTTAATAGAGGAAAACAAATATGTAAGCTTTATTGCCAATCGTTAGAAAGAATGACGACTACGCACAAATTTTAGACCGAAAAATTTAGCGGCTAAGCATAAAAATTTCAATCATCAAGTTTTTTCCTCAGGTTTTCATTAATCGCTTCCAAAAACTCCTCCGTGTACAGGTAGTCTGTACCATGCGAAACCTTGCTACCACTGATACACACGGCGAGATCTTTGGTCATTTTACCGCTCTCGACGGTTTCTATGCAAACCTCTTCAAGGGCATGGCAGAACTTTATTAAGTCTTCATTATTATCAACCTTACCACGAAAAGCGAGGCCTCTCGTCCACGCAAAAATTGATGCGATAGGATTTGTTGATGTAGGATTTCCCTTTTCATGCTCCCGGAAATGCCTCGTCACGGTTCCATGCGCCGCTTCAGCTTCCATAGTTTTTCCATCAGGTGTAATTAAAACCGAAGTCATCAGGCCCAATGAACCAAATCCCTGTGCAACGGTATCACTTTGAACATCTCCGTCATAATTTTTGCAAGCCCATACAAAATTGCCATTCCATTTTAAGGCACTTGCCACCATATCGTCAATAAGGCGATGCTCGTAAACAATATTTGCTTCCTGAAACTTCGATTTAAATTCTTTCTCATAAATGTCCTGGAAAATATCTTTGAACCGGCCGTCGTATTTTTTCAGGATCGTGTTTTTTGTAGAAAGATATAAAGGCCATTTTTTGCTGAGCGCCATATTAAAACAGCTTCTTGCAAATCCTGAAATACTTTCATCTGTATTATACATACTCATGGCAACGCCATCGCCTTTAAAATTATATACTTCAAATGTTTGAGGCGCGCCTCCGTCTTCCGGGGTAAAAGTCATTGTAAGTTTTCCTTTGCCCTTAATGACGGTGTCGGTTGCCCTGTATTGATCACCAAATGCGTGGCGGCCAACAATAATGGGAGCCGTCCAGTTGGTTACAAGCCGCGGGATATTTTTAATTACAATTGGTTCCCGAAAAACGGTACCGTCAAGAATATTTCTGATCGTTCCATTAGGGCTTTTCCACATTTGTTTTAATTTAAATTCTTCTACCCGTTGCTCATCCGGAGTAATCGTAGCGCATTTAATTCCCACTCCATATTCCTTTATAGCATTGGCCGCATCCACAGTTACCTGGTCATCTGTTTTATCGCGGCTTTCCATTCCAAGATCAAAATATTTTATGTCAACATCCAGGTAAGGCAATATCAATTTGTCCTTTATAAATTTCCAGATGATTCTTGTCATTTCATCTCCGTCAAGTTCTACAACAGGATTTGCTACTTTAATTTTTGTCATTTTAATTAAAACTTTGGTTTATTAATTTTTTAAAAGATCGATTGAAATTATGCGAAACAGAATTTTGAAAATTAATTCAATTTATTAGAAAAAAACATTTACAAATTTTTTATTATCTCATTTGCGAATTCGCTCGTTTTTAAAAGCGTCGCGTCCTTCATAAGATTATAAAAATCTATCGTCACTTTTTTATTCCTTATCGTTTTACCAATTCCGTTAGTTATGAGTTCGCCGGCCTCTTTCCAATTCATATAATCCAACATCATCACACCACTTAATATTACTGACGAAGGGTTCATTGTATTGGTATTTGCAAATCGGGGAGCTGTGCCATGTGTTGCTTCAAAGACAGCATGCCCGGTGAGAAAGTTAATGTTGGCCCCCGGTGCAATACCTATTCCACCTACTTGCGCTGCCAACGCATCGCTGATGTAATCGCCGTTCAAATTTAGGGTCGCGATAACCGAATAATTTTGCGGAGCCAGCAAGGCTTGTTGTAAAAAATTATCTGCAATAGCATCTTTGATAATAATTTTCCCACCAATTTCTGCAATACGCATTTCTTCATTGGCGACTGCTTCGCCACTTTCTTTTTTGGTAGCTTCCCATTGATTCCAGGTGTAAACATCATTTGCAAATTCACGAACAGCTAATTCATAGCCCCAGTTCTTAAATGCGCCCTTCCGTGAACTTCATAATATTACCCTTGTGTACAAATGTTACTGAAGGCAATTTGTTGGTGATCGCATATTCTATGGCGGCACGTATCAATCTTTCAGATCCCTCTTTACTCACCGGTTTTATTCCGAATGATGAGGTATCCGGAAAACGGATCTTTTTTATACTCAATTCTTCCTGCAGAAACTTTAATAATTTTTTTGCATCAGGTGTTCCTGTCATAAATTCTATTCCTGCATAAATGTCTTCCGTATTCTCCCTGAAGATTACCATGTTTACTTTTTCAGGGTGCCACATCGGGGACGGCACGCCTTCAAAATATCTTACCGGCCTAAGATTTACATATAGATCAAGTTCCTGCCGCAACGCGACGTTCAGGCTGCGTATACCTCCTCCGACAGGCGTTGTCAGCGGCCCTTTTATAGATAGTAGGTATTCTCTAAAAGCATCCATGGTTGCCTGCGGCATCCATTCACCTGTTTGGTTAAATGCCTTTTCACCGGCAAGCACTTCCATCCATTCAATCTTTCTTTTGCCCTCATAAGCTTTCTTTACGGCAGCGTCAAACACCCGCACACTTGCCTTCCATATATCCGGGCCAATTCCATCTCCTTCAATAAAAGGTATAATGGGATTATCAGAGACTTTTAATTCTCCATTACCGGACATCTTTATTTTTTCGGGCATAAGAATAGTATTTAATTTATTTTATATCATGAATTCAATGGATAAGAAAAATTGGACCAACCTCCATCTATTTCCACGCCTTCATATTTGTTGTAAAAATTGATTGCCGTTGCGTTCCAATCTAAAACCTGCCAAACGATTCCACTAAACTTTCTTTCTTTCGCTTCTTCAATTAATCTATCGAACAATAACGTACCAATTCCATGTCCCCTTAATTTTTCATTCACCACAAAATCTTCGAGATACATGCGCTGCCCTTTCCATGTTGAGTAGCGAATATAATATAAAGCAAAGCCCTCCACTATGCCCTCCACTTCGGCAACGAAAGCCCACCAGACAGGGTGCTCACCAAATCCACTTTCAACAAAATGATCAAATTCAACAGTCACTTCTTTAGGAGCTTTTTCAAAAAGTGCCAACTCATGAACCAGTTCCATCATGCGTGTGCAATCCTCTTTTGTCGCTCTCCGTATTTTTATTTCCATCGAATGGTTTTTTTAAATGGAAGTAGATATTTCTAATTTTTTGTACCTGGTTTCCACCCCGGGCCCTTAATAAATCTTCCGGGAGTTGCCCCTGTATGTTCTCCATTTTTTAGCACCTGGATTCCATTTACAAAAACATCAATTACTCCTGTAGAATATTGATGAGGGTTTTCATACGTTGCATGATCCTCTACTTTAGCCGGATCAAAAATTACCACATCTGCGTAATAACCTGGCTTTAATTCACCCTCTTTTTTTAATATGCAATTTTTCGGCTGAAAGCTTACTTAATTTTCTTATTGCATCCGGCAAAGTAATAACTTTTTCGTCTCTTGAATAATGCCCGATAACCCTGGCAAAATTTCCATAGGCTCTCGGATGCGTAAATGATTTCAGAAAAACACCTTCATTGGAGTAGGAACCGGCATCGGAACCGAAGCTAACCCACGGAAGCGCCATTTCTTTTTTTACATTTTCTTCGCTCATAAGAAAATAGGCAACCCCTATTCTTGAGCTATCCTGTACTATTAAATCCATCGCGGTTTCCTCCGGTGAAGTACCGCGAATTTTGGCCACTTGTGCGAGAGTTTTGCCACCGAATTTTTTTAAAGAATCCTGTTTAAATCCAAGCAATAAAACTTTATCGGGAGAACCTGCTGCATAATATAAATTTTCCCAATCTTCTGCATTTGTTTGCATGGCTTTTGCCATTTGTTTTCTTATAACTGGATCGTGCAAACGCTGCCATAATTTATCAAAGCCACCATCTTGAAGAGATGGTGGAAAAGACGCCGTGAGACCGGTTGAGCCTGCAAGGTAATTGTACATATTTGCGGCAATATCGATGCCTTCATTTCTTGCTTTTTCAATCCTCTTTATCACACTGTCCATTTTATTCCAGTTGTCTTTTCCGGCAGCTTTTAAATGATATATTTCTCCATGGACTTTTGCCTTTTGAGCAATTGTAATAAGTTCTTCAACCGCTTCATATAGTTTATTGCCTTCGCTTCGTATGTGTGAAATGTAGCCGCCGCCATACTTTCCTGCTTCCTCGCATAAAGCAATCAATTCATCAGTCTTTGCAAAAAATGCCGGTGGATAAATAAGGGAAGAACCCACGCCCAGTGCGCCTTCTTGCATAGCTTGTTTTACCAACAAACGCATGCTATCGAGTTCTGCAGGCGTTGGGGCACGATCGTCCTCTCCTATTACAAATTCTCTTACAGTTGTTGCACCAACAAAAGATGCAACATTGCATGAGATACCTTTTTTTTCTAAATAACTTAGATACTCACCAAGGGTATTCCATTCGACTTTATACTTTATATCTCCCTGGCCATTTTGCATTTGTGCTTTCATCTTTGCATTCAATGGCCCCATGCTTGAACCTTCGCCCATCACTTCAAGAGTAACGCCCTGGCGAATATCACTTTGAGAACGGCCATCCTGGATTAAGCTGGTATTGGCCCAGCTAAGCATATTAATAAAACCGGGAGCAACGGCATTTCCGTTTGCATCAATAACATTTGTCGCACTTGCTTTTGAAAGATCCCCAATGAAAGCAATCGTGTCTCCCGAAATAGCAATGTCTCCTTTATAAGGTTGGCCTCCATTGCCATCGTAAATCATCGCATTGTGAATAATGGTATCGTATGTGTTTTGTTTGCACGAAAAAATGATGACCGGGAAAAGTAAAGTATACAGAAAGTAAATTTTTCTTCGCATTGGTTTCTTTGGATAATTATTAAAAGCCTGTCGCTATTTTTAATTTCAAACTTTTTAAGAAAGGGCCTGATCAAGATCGCTTAAAATATCCTCCACATTTTCGATCCCAACACTCATTCTTATAAGTCCATCTGTTATTCCATATTCAAGCCGTTTCTCCTTTGGTACTCCGTAATGTGTCATTGATGCCGGATGGCTTAATAGCGTATCGCATGTGCCTAATGAAACTGCCCGTACACACATTTGCAGTTTATTAATAAAATTAATTCCTGCCTGCAAACCGCCTTTCATATCAAAACTCATCATTGCGCCTGGGTGCTTCATTTGCTTTTGCGCCGTCAAATAATCGGGATGGGAAGAAAGCCCCAGGTAATTTACTTTACTCACCGCGCTATGGCCATTTAAAAAACCGGCGACTTTTACAGCATTCTCACAGTGCCTTTCCATTCTTACTTCAAGAGTTTTCATTCCCTGTGAAAGAAGAAAGGCATCGAAAGAATTACTGTTGCCGCCGAGCAGCCTGTGAACCTTTGTCATCCTGGTTTCCATGTGTTCAATATCTTTCCCGGTAAGCGCACCGCCGATTGCAGTACCATGCCCATTCAAAAATTTGGTCGTAGAATGAAAAACATAATCCACATCATATTTAAAAGGCTGCTGCAAGTAAGGCGTGGCAAATGTATTGTCAACAGCTACGATCAGATTGTGTCGTTTTCCCATCTTCGTTAGTTCCTCTATATCTACACACTGTATGGTTGGATTGGCAGGCGTTTCAAGGTAGAGTAGTTTTATGTTGCTGTTGCTCTTTATCGCTTCTTCCGCTTTATTCAAATCTCTCAGATCAACGATAATTGCTTCAATACCTAATCCCGGCAACACTTTTTCCAGTAATTCCTGCGAGCCGCCATATAAAGAAAAGTGGGATAAAATTTTATCGCCGCTTTTTAAATTGCCCAGCATTAAAGTACTGAGGGCTGCCATGCCACTTGCATGCAACAATGTTTTTAACTCCAGTGGCTTATAATTTTTTATTATTCCAAAACTTTCTAAAGCAGAAATTTTTTCTTCCACCTCAGTCATTGTGGGATTTCCCCAACGGCTGTAGATAAATCCCTTTTCATCACCGTTGAACCTGCGCATGCCTTGTTCAGCGCTATCAAATACGTATGTGCTGCTTGCATAAATTGGAATAAGGTGCGATTGATTGGGATCGGTATTACTCCCGGAATGTATTGCTATTGAACTAAAGCCGGTTAGTTTTTTTTTATCGGGCATGTGTAGAATATCCTTTTTGAAAAATGTTTTAAGTTTGGACAAATGTAGCAAAACATGAAGCAACTACTTCTGCAATATTCAGCCTATAACCTGTGGGCAAATAAGACTATTACTGAAAAAATTTCTACGCTTCCAAATGATATAATTGAGAAAGAAATGGAGAGCAGCTTTAGAAGTATTTTTAAAACGGTCGTCCATTTAATGGATGTGGAAAGTATCTGGTGGCAGCGCCTAAAGCTTCAGGAACACGTAGAATGGCCCGGCAAAACATTTGATGGCGATTTTGAAAGTTTATCAAAAGAATTATTGACACTTTCAAAACGGTGGAATGAATGGGTTTCTGAAGCAACCGAATTACAAATTACACATGTCTTCGGCTATCAGAACTCCAAGAAAGAATTCTTCAAGCAACCGGCGTATGAAATGCTTTTACACTTATTCAATCACCAGACATTTCACCGGGGACAATTAGTAACGATGATGCGACAAGGTGGAGTTGAAAAGATTCCTGCGACGGATTTTATTGTCTTCAGCAGGAAAAAATAAATTCCTTTCGGACTAAATCATAAAACAGGTAACTCCTATTTTGCTTCAGGCAATACTTCATCGAGTTTATTGTCTTTAATAAATTTATCTTTTACTTCATTAAAGTCAGATTGTAAAGCTGTGGCTACGGTTAGTGCTTCATCGGCTTTTGAATGAATTTCGGGTAATTGGGTTTCAAGAAGCCTGTTTCCAAGGTTTATATTTTCTGCCTCGAGTTGTGCAACCTTTTTCAATAATGAAGTCTGGCTATGTACAACATCATCCAGTTCACGAAGAATTTTTTCCATTAAGTGGAGCTTTTCTGTCTTATCCATTGTTTAAATAATTTGATTAATGAGGTGCATTCAAATATTGTTCCTCATTTAAATAAATATGTTAAAATGGATGCTTCAAAAACATTTTGATGAGTTAAGCCTGCAAAGTCAATATGCAGCTTATGATAGTTAGAGTCGTTACTATCAATTCCTATTTAGTATCATACGCCCACTTCACGAGCGTGGCTCCCCAGGTAAACCCTCCGCCAAACGCAGCAAGCACAATCAAATCATCTTTTTTCAATTGCTTTTCCCATTCCCATAAACACAAAGGAATAGTTGCGGAAGTTGTATTACCGTAGCGTTGAATATTGATCATCACCTTATCCATACTCAAACCCATACGGTTAGCCGTTGCATCAATTATTCTTTTATTAGCCTGGTGAGGAACCAGCCATGCAATATCATCACCGGTTAAATGATTCCTTTCTAATAATTCAAAAGAAATGTCTGCCATACCCTTTACCGCAAACTTGAAAACTGCCGGACCTTCCTGGTAGATATAATGCTCTTTGGCCATTACTGATTCGATAGAGGCCGGCTTCGCTGAGCCACCTGCTACCATCTTAAGATATTCGGCGCCGCTTCCATCTGTTTTTAAAAGACTATCCTGTACACCATAGCCTTCGGTATTTGGCTCAAGTAAAATCGCCGCGGCTGCATCTCCAAAAAGCACACAAGTGGTGCGATCGCTGTAATCGACAATACCACTCATCTTATCAGTTCCTACTACTACCACTTTTTTATAACGGCCACTTTCAATAAAGGATGCGCCGGTAGTTACGCCAAACAAAAACCCGGAGCAGGCTGCAGACAGGTCAAAACCAAATGCATTAGAAGCGCCAACCTTGTAAGTAATGATATTTGCTGTTGCAGGAAAAGTCATGTCGGGAGTGACAGTGCAGCATATGAGGCAATCAATTTCTATGGGGTCTATCCCCCTTTTTTTACAAAGCTCCAAAACTGCAGGAATTGCCATTTCCGAAACGCCTTTGTTTTCTCCTTTCAAAATTCTTCGTTCTTCAACCCCGGTCCTTGTCTTTATCCATTCATCGCTTGTATCAACCATTGTCTCAAGCTCGGCATTTGTAAGGCGGTACTCGGGAACGTAAGCGCCAACCGCTGTAATTGCCGCCGTAATTTTTTCCTGCATCTATATTTTTAGGATTTTATTTAAGTGTCGAAATTACAACATCCTGTCAATTCCATTATCCGTACATTAAAACAATTTATTAATATTAGCCCTGTTAAGTCGAATTACTTATTTTTGGCGCTCTAAAATCTAATATGATCGCATACCTCTCAGGAAAATTTGCATATAAAAATCCAACCGTTGTCTATGTAGACGTTCATGGAGTTGGGTATGATGTGAATATAAGCCTGAATACTTATTCGCATATTCAGCATCTTACTGAAGGAAAATTATTTACCTACCTGCAAATAAAAGAAGATGCACATACATTATATGGCTTTTTCGATGCCATGGAAAAAGAAATGTTTGTGTTGCTGATAAGTGTTTCCGGAGTAGGTGCAGCAACAGCAAGGATGATGCTGTCTAATATGAAGCCATCCGAAATAAGTAATGCCATTATACAAAACAATGCGAGAGTACTGGAAAACGTAAAAGGGATTGGGAGAAAAACTGCTGAGCGGCTTGTGCTTGAACTAAGAGACAAAGTTTCCAAAATGTCATCAACTTCGGTTGGTATTCAATCTCATGGCAATAGTTTGGAGCAAGATGCGTTAAATGCATTAGTGGCCCTTGGAATTTCACGACCCGTGGGAGAACAGGCAATTAAAAAAATCATTGTTTCCGATCCAACAATACACACCCTGGAGGAGTTAATAAAAAAAGCCCTAAAAGCCATTTGAGAGAAATCTACCTTAATTAATTTGTCGGATGTTGCTGAACAGAAAATTGGCTCCAGATTTCTTTGGGTTGTTATTGATTTGCCTTCTCTCCATGGCATTTTCAATAGTTGTATGCAGCACCGCTTCAGCACAGGATTCTACATTCAATAGCACAACTGATACTTTACGTTACCCGATTCATGATCGTCGCGGCGATTTTTACTCAAATTCCCGAAGCACTTTTGATTTTAATCCTCCATCGAACGTTAAGGATTCAATTGCCTACGATCCTGAAACAAAAAGGTATATTGTTTTTGAAAAAATTGGCAACCGCTACTACCGAACTCCTACTTCTTACACCTTTGATGAATTTGCGGCCATGCAGGCAAAAAAATCTGAAACAGAATATTTTAGAAAAAGAGCAAATACCCTCAATATTTTAAACCGGGGAAGAGTAAAACCAAAGCTTAATGTTTACGATAATCTATTCAATCGTTTATTTGGTAATGGCAAAATTGATATTCAACCACAAGGTAATGTAGATATAACCGCGGGCTACCAGGGACAAAACATTAAGAATCCTACTTTGCCGGAAAGAGCAAGAAAAAACGGCGGATTTGATTTTGACATGGCGGCTCAATTGAATGTGAATGCAAATATTGGAGATAAATTAAAATTCCCGATTAGTTACAACACGTTGGCCAACTTCGACTTTACTAACCAGTTGAAGCTCGACTACAGTGGCACAGATGATGAAATTTTAAAAAGATTTGAAGCGGGTAATGTTTCGTTTCCGTCAAGAAGCACATTGATTCCAGGGGCGCAATCGCTTTTTGGAATAAAAACACAACTACAATTTGGAAAACTATACGTGACAGGTGTGCTTGCGAATCAAAAATCCCAGAGACAATCGGTGAATTTGCAAGGTGGGGCTGCTGCACAGCAATTTGAATTTAAAGCGGATGAATATGAAGAAAACCGGCACTTCTTATTGGGACAATATTTTAAAGAGAATTATAATAAAGTGATGAGCAATTTGCCCGCGGTGACAACACCGGTGCAAATTTTAAGACTGGAAGTGTGGGTAACCAATAAAAATGGAGCCACTACACAGGCAAGAGATGTTGTTGGTTTGATGGATCTTGGCGAAGCAAACCCTTACCGGCCTTTTGTAGTAAATGGTACGCTGCCCGCAAACTCTACAAACTCCGAATATCAACAGGTAACCAGCAATCCCTCTAGTCGCAATGCGGCTCTTATTACCAACCAGCTTTTAAATATGGGTTTAAATCCTGTTCAGGACTTTGAAAAAACATTTGCAAGAAAACTGGATTCTACTCAATACATATATAATTCCAAAGTAGGTTTTCTTTCGCTGAGCCAGCCACTACAGCCTGATGAAGTATTAGCGGTTGCCTATCAATATTCCTACAATGGAAGAATTTACCAGGTGGGTGAGTTTTCGCAGGACGTAACGCCAGATTCCGTATCGAGCAATCAAAATGTGCTTTTCTTAAAATTGTTGAAGGCTACATCTCAGCGCCCTAAACTTCCCATTTGGCAACTGATGATGAAAAATGTGTATAGTGTTGGTTTTGGAACATTGGAAAGACTTGATTTTAATTTGAATGTGTTATTCGAGCAGCCGGGTTATGGGGCGAAAAGATATTTGCCCTTTGGCGATCTTAACCAGGGAACTCCCATTTTGACGCTGATCAATTTGGATAGGCTCAATAATCAAAATGATCCGCAGCCTGATGGAGTATTCGACTATGTGGAAGGCTATACAGTGATCCCTCAATATAGCAGGGTAATGTTTCCATTGTTACAACCTTTCGGGCGAGATCTTGCGCCAAAAGTCTTTAGCGATACTACTATTGCAAAAGACAGCTTATTTTATCCATTATATGATTCAATAAAAGCAGTTGCGCAGCAATTCCCAAACTTAAACAGGTTTGTGCTGAAGGGCTCCGCAAAATCATCTGCTAATTCTGATATCAGCATTGGATATAATATACCGCCGGGTTCGGTAAAAGTAACAGCCGGGGGACAACAGCTCAGTGAGAATATTGATTATACAATCAATTACGATCTGGGTACCATTAAAGTAATCAACCAGGCAATCATAAATGCGGGCATTCCCGTGCAGGTGAATTTTGAAAACAATGCCACCTTTGGGCTTCAATCAAAAAGCTATCTTGCTTTACGGCTTGATTATCTTGCTAAGAATACGGCTAAGGAACAATTATCATTGGGCGCAACTATGGTGCGGCTGAGCGAAAGGCCCTTCTTTACCAAAGTTGATTATGGCGAAGACCCGATCAAAAATACCATGTATGGCCTGGATGCGAACTACCGCAGAGATGTTCCAAGGTTAACTAAACTATTAAATAAACTTCCTTTTTACAGCACCACAGCGCCATCTGCCATAAATGGTTATGCGGAAGTTGCGTTCTTAAAACCTGGCCATTCTCCACAGATAGGTAAGGGAAGTAAGGGTGTAATTTATATTGACAATTTTGAAGGAAGTAAAAGTGATATTGATCTGCGCTTCCCTCCTATATCATGGGCGTTGGCTTCCACCCCATTTGGAGCGACTGATGAAACCGGAAATATTACGCTATTTCCCGAAGCAGGTTTAAATAACAATCTTGATTATGGAAAGAACAGGGCGAAGATTGCCTGGTACCAGATTGAGCCAACATTACAAGATCCAAAAAATGTCAACAATCCTTTAAAAGGACAAAAAACTGCCTTATCAGATCCGAGGATAAGGTCTGTATCACAATCAGAAATATTTCCCCAAAGAACAACAGATTTTGGCCAAAACCAATTAATAACCTTTGACCTGGCGTATTATCCAACGGACCGAGGGCCATACAATTACGATGCAGCCAATGTAAACGCAGCAGGTAAATTATTGAATCCAAGGCAGCGCTGGGGCGGCCTGATGAGAAATATTGACCAGACAGATTTTGAAACTGCTAATGTAGAATATATTGAATGCTGGATCCAGGATCCCTTCATAAATACCACAGACAGGCCGAATGCCGATCAATCGAATGGTGGTAAATTCTATATCAACCTTGGTAACATCTCAGAAGATGTTTTGAAAGACTCAAGAAGATTTTATGAGAATGGTCTTCCAACACCAAATGCTCCATCGCAAATAGATACATCTGTGTGGGGGAATGTACCGCGTAATCCAATACAGGTAACCAATGCTTTTAGCAACGACCCAGCCGACCGGCCCTACCAGGATGTTGGTTTTGATGGCCTGTCAGATACTGCGGAAGTAACAAGAAGAAGGACTGATTACTTGAACATACTGGCCGCAAATTTCGGGGCAACTTCCAAAGTTTACCTGGACGCACTTTCCGATCCTTCTTCAGACAACTATCGGTATTACCGCGGAGACGATCTTGATGCACAGGGGGCAGATATTCTTGCCCGCTATAAAAGATTTAATAACCCGCAGGGAAATTCTCCGATAGCAGATAATAATGCGAAATTTTCCTCGGCAGCAACCTTATATCCTGACCAGGAAGATGTAAACCGGGATAACACGCTGAATGAAACTGAAGAATATTTTCAGTACATAGTTGACCTGAAACCGCCGGCTGACCCGGCTATGCAAATAGGCCAAAATTTTATTGTCGACAAAAAATTAGTAAATGTGAAGCTGGTTGACGGCAGCACACGGGCTGAAACATGGTACCAATTGAGGATTCCAATAAATTCATACAATAAGAAGATTGGGAACATTCCTGATTTTAAATCCATTCGTTTTATAAGAATGTTCTTAACTGATTTCTCCGACAGTGTTGTGGTGCGTTTTGGCAAACTGGATCTTGTCAGAAATACATGGAGGAAGTTCCAGTTCAAACTTGACTCGACCGGAAATTACAGTCCCGAGATTACTACTGATTTTAACGTAGGCGCGGTAAATATTGAAGAAAATGACAAGCGTAGTCCCCTTCCGTATCGCACGCCAAGAGAAATAGAACGGGTTCAAACATTGAGCAACAACGGGGTGAATCTCCTGCAAAATGAACAAGCCCTTACACTTAAGTTTTGCGATCTTTCACGCAAGGATGGTAAAGCAGTTTTCCAAACATTTGCTAACAGGGATCTAAGGCAGTTTAAAAAACTCGAAATGTACATTCATGCTGAAAAAGCGCAGAATACGCCTTTGAATGATGATGACCTGTACGCAACCGTAAGAATAGGAAGTGATTTTGTTTCGAATTATTATGAAGTAAGAATTCCTTTAAAACTTACACCGCTTAATTCAGGCCTCGATCCCAATAGCGATGCTTATAATGATACCCTGTGGCGCATGGCCAATAATCTCGACCTCGAATTGCAGGAACTCACGCGTATTAAAACAGCGCGGAATCTTTCAAGTTCGCCGATAAATGTTTTGTACTCAGTGCTTGAGGATAACGGCCAGACTTACTCGATTATGGGTAATCCTAACCTGGGCGAGATAAAGGGAATTTTAATGGGTGTAAGAAATGATAAAGTAGAGGGCGCCTGTGGTGAACTTTGGTTTAATGAACTCAGGCTTTCATCGCTTGACGAGAAGGGCGGCTGGGCAGGACTGGCCCGCATTGATGCAAACCTTGCTGACCTTGGAACTATATCAGTTTCGGTCAATACACATACTACAGGCTTTGGTACCCTGGAACAAAAAGTTAATGAAAGATTCAGGGATTATTTTCTCCAGTTTGATGCTGCAGCCAATCTTGAACTGGGAAAGCTTTTGCCTAAAAGCGCAGCTTTATCAATACCCTTCTACGCCAGCATTACACAGTCAATCAGCACTCCGGAATACGACCCGTTTGATCTTGATCTTAATTTAAAACAAAAGATAAAGCTTGCTCCTGCCAGCCAGCGGGATTCAATAAGAAAACAGGCAATTGATTTTACATCTACCAAAACAGTAAGCTTTACGAACGTTCATAAGAACAGGACCAACAACAAAAAGCCAATGCCATGGGATGTGGAAAATCTTGACCTCAGTTATTCCTTTACAAAAACAACTGCACACAACCCTCTTGTAGAGTACAACGATGTCACGAAACAGCGGGGAGGCGTGGGATATAACTATGCACCACAGCCAAAGTTTTTTGAGCCTTTTAAAAAGCTTTTCAAAAAAACAAAGACACATTGGTTTGACCTGATAAAAGATTTCAACGTGAACCCGATTCCATCACAACTGACGTTTAAGGCCGATGTCTTCAGGCAGTTTGGAGTAATAAAACCAAGGAGCATTGGTGACGATAAATATGTAATTCCTGAAACCTATGACAAGTATTTCACTTTCGACAGGAGCTATATCTTCCGCTGGGACCTTACACATTCATTAAATATTGATTATTCCGCATTGAACAATGCAAGAATTGATGAGCCATTCGGGCGGATTGATACAAAAGCCAAAAAGGACACCCTTGAAAGAAATTTCTTTAGTGGTGGACGGAATACATTGTTTACTCAATCAATTAATTTCTCTTACAATGTTCCACTTAATAAGTTTCCGTTAACTGACTGGACCACTTTGAGATTGCGATATTCAGCAAATTACCGCTGGATAGGAGCTTCGAGGCTCGCAGTAAATCTTGGCAATTTCCTGGAGAATGGCCAACAGGAAGAGGCTAACATGCAATTTGATTTTACAAAACTTTACAGCAAGTCGAAATGGTTAAGGGCACTCGACCAACCGAGGTCAAAGGCCCAAAGCGACACAACGACGAACGCAGCCAAGGGCGATACCTCTGCCTTAAGAAAACCAAATCAGAAAGCAAAAAAAGATCCCAAGGCATTACCTGAATTAAGCGGTGCTGTAAGAGCGTTTGGAAAAATACTAACGAGTATAAAATCGGTGAATGCAACGCTATCACAAAATAGTAATACCAGGCTGCCGGGATATACTGACAGCACTAAAATACTTGGAGAAAATTTCCGCAGTATGGCGCCAGGTTTCGATTTTATTTTGGGAAGGCAACCGGATAGTAGCTGGTTAAACCGGGCTGCAGACCGGGGACTCATTACGAAAGACTCGAACTTCAACGATCTGTTTGTACAGAATTTCGATCAACGAATTACAATATCGGCACAGCTTGAACCTGTGCGTGATCTTACCATTGATGTGAATATTGATAAAACCTTCAATAAAAATTATTCGGAAACCTTTAAGGATACCTCCGGTACAGGTAATGGATTCGCACACCTTACTCCCTACATTGGTGGAGGATTTAATGTAAGTTATATAGCCTTTAACACCTTATTCGAAAAATATAATCCCAACCAGATCTCCGGAACATTTATTAAGTTCCAGGATTACCGGCAGGTGTTATCGAAACGATTAGGTGCATTGAATACCTATAGTAAACTTGCCGGAAATCCTGTAGGGGCTGATGGCTATGCCATAGGCTATGGACGCTACGCCGTTGATGTGCTCGTTCCTGCTTTCATCGCGGCTTACACCGGCCAGGACCCAACAAAAGTTTCGCTTGTAAAACAAAATAATCCTAATTTAAAATCAAACCCGTTCCGGGATATATTACCGAAGCCAAACTGGCGAATAACGTATAATGGACTGAGCAGGGTGAAAGGACTGGACAAGATATTTACAAATTTCTCGCTAACGCATGCGTATAATGCAAGTCTTGGAATGAACAGTTTTACTTCAGCCTTATTATATCGTGATGTTTCAAGATTCGGATATCCGTCCTTCATAGATACCGTTTCCAATAATTATATTCCATTCTTCTTAATTCCCAACATTACCATTCAGGAACAATTCGCTCCGCTGGTCGGAATTGATATGAGTTTCACCAACCAGCTTTCGTTGAAATTTGAATATACCAAGCAAAGGCAGCTTAGCCTTAGTCTTATTGATTACCAGTTGAGTGAAGTGCGCTCTACAGAATATACGTTTGGTGGCGGTTTCCGTAAGCGTGGACTAAAGCTTCCTTTCAAAGTACCTTTCACCAAACAGGATACAAAGAAACTGGACAATGAAATTAATTTCAGGCTTGATTTCAAGATAAGAGATAATGTAACTTCCAATAGCCGCCTCGACCAGAACAGCGCATTCGCAACAAACGGAAGTAAAGAAATTACCATTAGCCCTACTGTAGATTATTACATTAGCAACCGTATTAATGTAAAATTGTACTTCGATCAAAGAAGGGTGAATCCCTATATTTCTTCATCGCCGCCAACAGTTGATACGAGGGCGGGTGTGCAGGTGAGGGTATCGTTGTCGCAGTAAAACTGAAATAGTAGAGTCCATGGGATTGCACGTTTTTCATTTTTAAATTAGTGTTTCAAAAAAAAATCTGATAATGCGGATATTGAAATTAAGTATATGGCTTTTATTAATATTTTTCACCTTACCATGTCTTGTTTTTTCCGAGAAGCCTGCGGTATTATGCATCCTTTTTTTTCTGTTTTATTTGGGATTTACATTTTTTCTATTTGGGGATAAAAACAAAAAACAGGAGTTATTAAACTAAGAAATAAAATTGAATGCGGCACGTTGCTTTTTGTATATGGCGGTTATTCTATAGCACTTCTTTTTAGCAAAGAAATAATGATCAACAGCATATATAAAACTGTCTTTTTAATTATTTATTCCACAATCCTTTTTGATCTTGCTATTTGCTTTTCAAACTTATTATTTGGAAGAAATAATGTATCTGTCATTAATGGAAGAACTATAATGATATTTTTTTCCTTAATAGTTCCGCCTTTGGGGGTTTATTATCTAAGATATCTTTATTTTAATAAAAATATTGCCTCTCCATAAGTGTTTGCCCTATGCAATCCTAATTTGCATAAAAAAAAGCATTGCATTGGAAATGCACAATAGTGTTTGAGGGAAAAAGTAAATTTGTACTAAATTAATATGATTATGAATGTAGCAAAATCCTTAGATGAAGAAATAACTCAATACCTTCCCCGTTTAAATGCAAAACAGAAAAAGACGGTACTAACAGTAGTAAAGACTTTTATGGATGACCAAAAAGACTGGTGGGACGAAATCGGTGAGGAACAGCAAAAGGCGATTGATAAAGCATTGGCAGAAATGAAAGCGGGCATTCTTACTCCGCATGATGAAGTAATGAAAAAGTATAAGAAATGGCTGAAGAAATAGTGAAGGAGATACTTTGGACGGATAGTGCAAAAATTAGCTTCGGCAAAATAGTAGATTACCTTTGCAGGGAATGGACGGAACGGGAAGCAGAAAAATTTGTGAACCGCACAGCCGAAATGTTATCTACATTAAAAAGTTATCCTGAAATGTGCCGTCCTTCAGCCAGGAGAAAAAATGTTCGTATTGGCATCTTGGACAAGCACACACAATTAATCTATCATTATAAGCCAAAGAAGAGGCAAATTCAAGTATTACTTTTCTGGGGGATGAAACAGAATCCTGCTAAGTTTAAATATTGACTTTACATCCATTTCAAGTCAAAAGTGCAATTTCGACAAAACCATCTAAATTTGAAGCAGCTCTTAATTTGCCAAAACAATACAACGGGCAAACTAATTTCTGCTCTCCAAAACCCTTTACCATAAAGCAATTGAGCCGCAACGAAATACAGTGTCCAACAATTTTAATGTAAAGATTTACAAAAAAATTTCCCGGTTTACTATAATTTAAAAACTGAATACCCTACCTTTGTTGTAGACAATTGAATTTATCAACCAGATGAAATCTTTATTTACTATAAAGTTTATGTGTATTTCTTCTCAGCCCATGGGTTGTTGTTGAGTTTCGATGACTATCCACATTCCTACCATATTATTCCTAACCAACTCCCGATTTTTAACCGTTTTATACAAGAGATAAATATTTAAAATGCATCCGTTACAACAACATATTTCTCTTATATCAGAAAAGGTTGATGCTTTAAGTATTGAAGAGGTACTTTCTGATTTAGCAGAACAATTTCCCGGCCAGGTGACATTTTCAACAAGCTTTAGTTTTGAAGATCAGCTTATTACTCATAAAATTTTGAAGAATCAAATTCCTATAAGCATCTTCACATTGGACACCGGCCGTCTTTTCCCTGAAACGTATTCCGTATGGAATTCTACCAACGAAAATTACAAAACCAAAGTAACAGCGTATTATCCTGACCAGGCTTTATTGCAGGAATTCGTGGCGGAAAAAGGCCCAAATTCATTCTATGAATCGGTTGAGAATAGAAAGGGTTGTTGCTATATAAGAAAAGTAGAGCCTCTTAAGCGTGCACTAAAAGGAAAGGCGATTTGGGTAACCGGTTTACGGGCGGAACATTCTGAAAATCGCCACGATATGCCGCAAGTTGAGTGGGACGAAGGAAACCAGGTTATTAAATACCATCCTATATTACATTGGACAACCGAAGAGGTAAAGCAATACATCAATAAAAATGATATTCCTTACAATCCATTACACGACCGTGGATTTGTAAGCATTGGATGTGCGCCCTGTACAAGAGCCGTAAGGCCGGGCGAAAGTTTCAGAGCAGGACGCTGGTGGTGGGAAGACAGCACAAAAAAAGAATGCGGATTACATGTACACGTTGTTGATTAAAAATATGAATGAAAAAATTGAAAAATGAGTAAACACTATTTAGACTATTTGGGCCAACTGGAATCGGAGGCCATTCATATTATGCGTGAAGTCGCAGGGCAGTTTGAGCACCCTGCGCTGCTATTTTCAGGCGGCAAAGATTCTATCACACTTGTTCATCTTGCATTAAAGGCTTTCAGACCCGGTAAGTTTCCTTTTCCATTGGTACATATTGATACAGGGCATAATTTTCCAGAGGCGCTAAATTTCAGAGACGCGCTTGTAGAAAAAATAGGCGAAAAACTAATAGTGAGAAAAGTAGAAGATACTATTAAAGAAAAAAACCTTACTGAGCTTAAGGGAAAGTTCAATAGCCGCAATGCATTGCAAACTTATACGCTTCTTGATATTATCGATGAATTCAAATTTGATGTGCTGATAGGTGGCGCAAGAAGGGACGAAGAAAAAGCGAGAGCGAAGGAAAGAATATTTTCTGTAAGAGATGAGTTTGGACAATGGAATCCAAAGTTGCAACGCCCTGAACTTTGGAACACCTACAATGGTAAAATTCACAAAGGCGAAAACGTTCGTGCTTTTCCCATAAGCAACTGGACAGAACTTGATATTTGGAACTATATCCGCAGTGAAAAAATTGACCTGCCTTCTATCTACTTCGCACACGAAAGAGAAGTAATTGAATATGATGGCCAGTTAGTAGCTGTATCCGAGTACATGCAGCTAGAACCAACAGATGTGGTTTCAAAAAAACGAGTAAGGTACAGAACGGTTGGTGATATGACTTGTACTGCAGCAGTTGAATCCAACGCAACACTAATCGATGACATTATCACGGAAATAATTGCAACCAAAACAAGTGAGCGTGGCGAAACAAGAATTGACGACAGGGTTTCAGAAGCAGCGATGGAGGATAGAAAAAAGGGGGGATATTTTTAAACTACCCCTAACCCCTAAAGGGGAATAAGGGAAATTAATTTCAAAGCATTTTTTAATCATCAGTGACAAATTGAAATTGAATACTGATACAAACAAAATTCCCCTTTAGGGGTTAGGGGTTTATGGACATACTAAGATTTATTACTGCTGGAAGTGTTGATGACGGTAAAAGCACGTTAATAGGCAGATTACTGTATGACAGCAAATCAATATTAATTGATCAGCTAGCTGCAATTGAAAAACAAAGTAGGAATAAACAAAACGGCGAGATAGACCTTGCATTATTAACAGATGGTTTACGTGCTGAGCGTGAACAGGGAATCACCATCGATGTCGCTTATAAATATTTTTCAACCCCTAAAAGGAAATTCATTATTGCTGATGCACCGGGGCATATTCAGTACACGCGAAATATGGTTACCGGCGCTTCTAACTCCGAACTTGCAATAATATTGGTTGATGCAAGAAACGGGGTGGTAGAGCAAACACGCCGTCATTCCATCATAACTTCTCTTTTAAATATTCCGCACGTTGTTGTGGCAATTAATAAAATGGACCTTGTTGATTATTCGCAGGATGTATACAACAACATCGTGATTGATTATGTGAAGGTGGCAGAATCTTTAGGCTTGAAAGATGTTACTTATATTCCAATAAGTGCATTAAATGGCGATAACATTGTTGAAAAGTCTGAAAAATTTCCATGGTACGAGGGCGAGTCTTTATTGCATCTTTTAGAAAATGTAGAGTTAACATCCGATATCAATTTAACGGATGGAAGATTTCCTGTGCAGCTAGTCATTCGTCCACAAGCTGCTGAGCTTCACGATTACAGGGGATATGCAGGGAAGATAATAAGTGGCGTTTATAAAAAAGGTGACAAAATTATTGTTCAGCCTTCTGGAATTGAAAGCACTATTAAAGCGATAGAAATAGGTGGCAAAGAAATAGAGGAAGCATTCGCGCCTCAAAGTGTGGTGATGCATCTTGAAGATAATGTGGATGTAAGCCGTGGTGATATGATCGTCCACAGGGATAACCAACCAACAACTGAGCAGGAATTTGAAGTGCTGCTTTGCTGGATGGGAAATAAGCCTTTGCTACCGCGCAACAAATATTTTTTACAAATCAACAGCCAGGTAGTAAGAGCTGTGGTAAAAGAAATTGAATATAAACTGGACGTAAATACTTTACAGAAAAATTATTCTCCCGAAAAAGCAGAGCTTAATGACATCGTGAAGGCAACCATAAAAACTGCTTCCCCGGTAATTTTCGATTCATATAAAAAATTAAGAGAAAACGGAGGCGCCATATTGATTGATGAAACAAGTTGCGTTACCGTAGGTGCCTGTATGATTCAATAGGTTTAATAAATTTTTTTGATAACATATCCTACTAATTAAGTAGACTGGTAATGACACAACAACTAAAAAGCGGAAGGTTGATTATTGCGGGCGCCGGGCCCGGCGATCCTGGTTTGATTACTATGAAAGCGGTTAAATCCCTGCAACAGGCTGAGGTTGTGCTGACTGATCGTCTCGTAAGCGAGGAGATTTTAGAAAGCTATGTGAATCCTGCCGCTGAAATTATTCGTGTAGGAAAGCAATGCCGGCGCGGCATCTCGACACCACAGCAAACCATCAATGAACTGATAGTACACTATTGCCTGTTAGATAAGGTAGTCGTGAGATTAAAGGGCGGGGATGTTTCAATTTTTTCGAATATTATGGATGAGCTTGAGACAGCTATCAATAATAAAATTCCTTATGAAATAGTGCCCGGGGTCACGGCCGCGTTAGGCGCCGCCGCGTGTGCAGGAATTCCTCTTACGGCCAGGGGTTATGCTACATCGGTACGTTTCCTTACTTATTATAAATCTGATGTTGTTACAGACGCATATTGGAAGGAACTGGCAAATACAGAAGACACCCTTGTGTTTTACATGTCTTCTGAGACTTTAGATAATGTGGTCGAGAAACTGACCGGTAATCATATTCATGAAGATAAATTATTGGCAATAGTGGAGCAGGCAACAACACCTTTCCAAAATATTCATATTGCCAATTTATATGATTACCATAAAAAATTAAAAGGGAAATCTTTCATTTCTCCATCCCTTGTTATTATTGGAAAAGTAGTTTCTCTTCATGAACAATTTGCGTGGCTCACAAATAATCATAACCATGAAAGCTATTTTAAACCTTTGAAAAATCCCCTGCTCAACTTCAATAATCCTGAAAATTCGCATTACAATGTTGGCTGAAAATAAATTGAAAACTTTACTGGACCTTATTGATAAATCTACTAGAGAAGAATTGATTTGGATGAATGGTTACCTAAATGGCATTGTATCAAAAGAGGTTTCAACAAATGCTCCTGTTGTCGCGAAAAGCGGAGTAAATAAAATTACCATTGCCTACGGGACGGAAACGGGTAACTCAAAAAAGCTGGCAACCGAATTTGCCTCCAAGGCAAAAAAAATCGGTATTAATGCAAAGGTGCAAAGCATGGATCAATACCGCCTGAATGATCTTACCAAAGAGGAATATTTTTTAGCAGTCATAAGCACTCACGGCGACGGTGAGCCGCCTGCTGCTGCAAAAAAGTTTTATGACCATGTGCATCAGAATGGCTTTAAGCTTGAAAAATTAAAATACAGCGTGCTCGCATTAGGCGATACTTCCTATCCCCTCTTTTGTAAAGCAGGCGAAGATGTTGATGAACAACTTACCAAGCTAGGAGGAAAGCGTTTTTTCCCCATCCAAAAATGCGATGTTGATTATGAAGCCGAAGCCAGTGAATGGTTTGAAGAAATAATAAAAACCCTCAATACAAATTCGGAAGTCCCTTCAATAGTTGCTCCGAAAATATTAACTAAAAAATCTTCCGGTAAAAAACTATACAATGGAAAATTACTTTCTCATATAAATTTAAATGACAGGGGCAGTAATAAAGAAACCTGGCATATAGAAATTGAAGCTGAAGATGTGGCTTATCTCCCTGGAGATTCGATTGGAATTGTTCCTGAAAATAAAAGAGCAATAGTTGAAGAAATTATTTATATCACAGGCACGGATGAAACTACTAATGTTGATTATAAGGATGAATTGTTTTCAGTTTATGACCTTCTCCATAAAAAATTGAACATCACGTACCTACCGGAGCGTGTGGTGAAACACTACGCGGCAATTGTAGAGAAAGATGTAATTATACAAAGAACTGATCTGCTTGATTTGCTGAAAACTTATCCTGTAAAAGATGCTGACCAGTTTACAGAGGTTATAAAAATATTAGAACCTACTGCACCAAGGTTGTACTCAATAGCTTCCTCACCTGAAGCACATTCCGGGGAAATTCATATTACAGTTGCGAAAAATTCTTTTAAAGTAAATGGTAAAATTGAATATGGATTAGCTTCTGAATTTTTATCTCATTTTAATATGGAGAATGAACTCCAGTTTTATATACACCCTAACAATCGCTTCCGGTTACCGGAAGAAGATAAAAATATAATCATGATTGGTCCCGGAACCGGGATTGCTCCTTTCCGTTCCTACATTGCAGAGCGTGATGCTACAGGTGCTTCCGGGAAGAACTGGTTATTTTTTGGAGAACAACATTTTGTCACTGATTTTCTTTATCAAAGTGAAATACAAAACTGGTTTGACACTGGTGTTCTTACTAAAGTGAGTACCGCATTTTCAAGAGATCAAAAAGAAAAAATTTACGTACAGCACAAGATGATGCAGCACGGCAACGAACTTTTTGAATGGATACATACCGGTGGCTATGTGTATGTATGCGGTACGAAGGATCCTATGAGTTTTGATGTTGAAGCGACGCTGATAAAAATTATCGAGCAATTTGGTGAGAGATCAAAACCCGATGCTGAAAAGTATTTGGATAATTTAAAAGAAGAAGGGCGATATATTACGGATGTTTATTAAAGAAAAATTCAAAAAGAGAACTCAACAATTAAAGAATAATGGCTGAACAATTGTCACCGATAGAAAAAATAAAAACAGAAAGTGATGCTTTGCGTGGCACCATAGAAGAAAGTTTGCACGATGAATTAACCGGCGCCCTGCGTGAGGACGACCAGTCTTTAATAAAATTTCATGGCATTTACCAGCAGGACGATCGTGATCGTCGTGACGAAAGAGCTGAAAAGAAATTAGAACGACTGTTTTCTTTTATGATAAGGTTGCGTTTGCCTGGGGGATTTTTGACTTCGGATCAGTGGATTGACGTGAATGAAATTGCCGGCGATTATTCAACAGGCGTGATTAAAATAACTACCAGGCAAACTATTCAATTACACGGTCTATTTAAGTCCAAACTGAAACCTACAATCCAGGATTTTAACAAAGCGAAGTTGGATTCTATAGCAACTTGCGGCGATATTAATCGTAATGTAATGTGCAGTGCGCATCCTATGCAATCAGCGATACATGAACAGGTTTTTGCCTATGCCGACAAGATAAGCCGCTTGCTCATGCCTAAAACAAGAGCCTATTATGAGATATGGCTCGATGAAGAAAAAATACTGGACAAAAAAGATGAAGAAGATCCTTTGTACCAGGACAGGTATATGCCCAGGAAATTTAAAATCGGCATTGCTATTCCTCCCAATAATGATGTGGATGTCTTTACAAATGATATTGGCTTAATCGCAATCATTGAAAACGAAAAACTACTGGGTTTCAATATTGCAATCGGCGGCGGATTATCAACAACACACGGCAACGCACAAACGTATGCCCGATTGGGTACCGTAATTGGATTTGCTGACAGCGAAGAGAAAACACTACGGGCTATTTATGAAATACTTACTGTGCAAAGAGACTTTGGAAACCGTAGTGACCGCAAGTTTGCACGCCTTAAATACACAGTGGATAGATTGGGAGTTGAAAATTTTAAGGCAGAAGTTGAAAAAAGACTCGATTTCAAACTGGAAGAATCAAGGCCTTACGCATTTACTGATCGTCATGACTACTATGGCTGGTTTAAAAATGAACAAGGCAAATGGTATTACACGCCATTTATAGAAAATGGACGAATACTGGACGATGAACAAGTGGCTTTGAAATCGGCTTTGCTTGAAGTTGCAAAAACAGGTAAAGTAAACTTCAGATTTACAGGTAATCAAAATGTAATTATTAGTGATGTCGCTGAGGAAGATAAAGAAGCTGTAAATAAAATATTAGAACAATTTAGAATTATTGAACATACAGATACCGCATCGGCTATTCGTAAAAATTCAATGGCCTGCGTTGCACTACCAACCTGTCCTTTGGCTCTTGCAGAAGCACAGCGTTACATGCCTTCATTGATTACCAAAATAGAAAACCTGCTTTCAAAATATAGTCTTGAAGATGAAGACATCATAATAAGAATGACAGGCTGCCCCAATGGATGTGCTAGATCTTACAATGCTGAAATAGGTTTTGTGGGCACAGCGGCCGGCAGATATAACCTTCATCTTGGGGGAGATCATGAAGGGCTTCGTCTAAATAGAATATATAAAGAAAGCCTTGATGAAACTGCGATACTTGACGAGCTTAATAGCTGGTTCGCGGATTTCAAAAAAGAGAGAAATGGCAATGAAAAGTTTGGAGATTACTCTTTTAGAAAGCTATTTAATTAAAATAAATGTACAGCGGAAATTATATCGTGTTTACGATGCTGTTCATGCCTCAATCACAATTTCCTATAACAGAAAATACTACCGCGCTAAAGGTCAGAAGCGAAGGTTTGATTGATCGGGGGCATTTAATCAATTCTCTTTTTTCAGCCAAACAGAACTTTCGCAGAAATAATTAAGACCTTCTGCCATCACGAGTTTACCAGCCAATACATGAAAATCCGTCAACGGCGAAGTATTGAATCATCTCTGTAGATTAGAATATTATTCGGCTGAGTATTTATTCGCTGTTTAAAAACAGGAAATTTCATGAATCACATAAAACAACATAGCGTGATAGAAGAAAAAGAAGAAACAATAATTGAAGAAGGCAATAATCTCTTCCCTGTTTTTTTGAAGCTCGAAACTTTGCGCCTGCTTATTATAGGCGGCGGAAATGTAGGTCTTGAAAAGTTAACGGCAGTAATAGAAAATTCTCCATCTACTTCTATACACCTTGTGTCAAAAACAGTGAATGATAAAATATATGAACTATCGAAAAATATTTCGAATATTATAATAGAAGAAAGAGCTTATACAACTACTGACATAGAACAAGTGGACCTTATAATAGCCGCGGTCAACGATATTGAAACCAGTGAGCAGATCAGGCATGATGCCCACCAAAAAAGTAAGCTGGTAAATGTTGCAGACAAACCTGGATTGTGCGATTTTTATTTAAGTTCCATCGTAAAAAAAGGTAATCTTAAAATCGCAATTTCAACAAATGGAAAATCGCCAACAATAGCCAAGCGACTGAAAGAACAAATTAATGAGTTGATGCCTGATGAAATAGGGAATGTATTAGATAACATGCATATCATTAGAAACGGGCTGAATGGAGATTTTGCAGATAAAGTGAAACACCTGAACAACATAACGACTGTACTTGCAGCGAAGCAAACTACTGTTGAGACAGGTAAAAAAAATGGCACAAGAAAATGGCAGAAAATTGTTAAGTGGTGCTTATTCGCCTTTTGTTTCATGATAATAGGACACTGGATTTTATCTTATGTTCCGCTTCACAAGATAGCGACCAGCTTCAGATCAATCCCTGAATTCACAGATCTAAAACCATTTTTGATCATGTTCTTAACCGGTTTCATCGCCCAGATGGTTGATGGGTCTTTGGGTATGGGATATGGGACCATATCTACTACTTTTCTTTTAGCTAATGGTGTAAGCCCTGCCATAGTTAGCAGCAGGGTCCATTCGGCGAGGGTTTTCTCCAGCGGCGTTTCTGGCTACAGCCATCACCGTTTTGGAAATATCAACAAGAAATTATTCAGGGCACTCGTTATACCAGGCATCATAGGCGCCGTCATTGGAGCCACCCTCGCCTTTTTTGCTCAAAAATATTCAACTTATATACGTATTCCTCTTTGCGTTTACACTTTATATTTAGGTTATTTTATTTTAAGAAAAGCATTTAAAAAGAAACAGGCACAGGGTAAAATAAAAAGAGCCGGATGGCTCGCAACAGTTGGTGGCTTCATGGATTCATTTGCCGGTGGTGGCTGGGGGACTTTAGTTACCAGCACGTTGATCGCAAAAAGAAAAAACCCGCGCTACGTAATTGGCTCGGTTTGCCTTGCAGAATTTTTTGTAGTGCTTTGCAGTTCTATTACATTTTTTATTTTCTTAAAAAGCCTGCCCTTAATTGATATTGCGGGATTGATATTTGGTGGATTGCTCGCTGCTCCATTAGCTGCAAGATTAGTCGGAAAAGTTCCGGTTAAAAAAATGTTCATCGCTATTGGAGCACTGGTAATTGTAACAAGTTGCATGACTCTTTGGAAGGCAATCGCGCAGTTGAATTTTTAATAAAAAAATTTTTAAATAATACCCTACAAATTTGGTAGACTATTAAAAATCACTTTATATTTGTATAAACTTTATTTGTAGCAAATGTTACTAGGCCATTCAAACATATCATCAAATCTATCTCTGCGATGTTGTATCGAATACATTTATCGCAGCATTAATCGTTAGCGTTCCCAAAAAATAATTTTCTTTTTATCATTAGCCTGCAATAAGTGTGGGCCGATAAACTCTACACTTTACATTCAACATTATCAGTACAATCATGAAAAAAATAATTTTATCCGCACTAATTTTAATACCCTTTTTTTCTTTTTCGCAATTAAATGGCTCGGCAATTATCAGTGGAAAGGTCGTGAACGACAAGGGAGAGCCGTTGGCCGCCGCCAGCGTAACCATTAAAAATTCGACCAACGGCGCCGTAACCGATTCAACCGGGCACTTCTCTTTTGTAATTAACCAAAAATTTCCATTCAGACTTGTGGTTTCCTCAATCGGATTCTCTCCGGAAGAGTTAGAAGTGAAAAATCCTAATTCGAAATTAGCAGTTCAATTATCAACCCAGTCTTATCTTGCAAATGAGATAGTTGTGACTGCCAGTCGCAAAGAAGAGAAATTATTACATTCCCCGGTGGCAATTGAAAAGTTAGATATTAAAGCTTTAAAGGAAACGCCTGCTGCTTCATTTTATGACGCTTTGGGAAACGTGAAAGGTGTACAATTAACCACGTCATCTATTACATTTAAAGTGCCAAATACAAGGGGCTTCAATATCCCCAACAACTTTCGCTTTATGCAATTGGTGGACGGTATAGATATGCAAGCTGCCACTTTAGGAGTTCCCTTAGGGAATGCAATTGGCCCAACTGAACTTGATATACAAAGTATAGAAATAACACCGGGAGCAGCTTCTGCATTATACGGCATGAATGCTATTAATGGCATGGCAAATCTGATTACTAAAAATCCTTTTACATCGCAGGGATTTAGCATTTACCATCGAACAGGAGTTAATCATGTAGATGGAATTGATCATACACCAGCAATACTAACTGAAACAGCTATACGATATGCAAAGGCATTCAATAATAAATTTGCTTTTAAAATTAATGCAAGCTACCTGCAGGGGATTGACTGGATATCCGACAGGCGTTTAGATCAAAATCCTAATAATAAAAACATGGCCAATTCTGGATATCCGGCTTTAAATGGGACAAATAATATTGCGTTTGATGGCTGGAATAAATATGGAGATGATGCCCTCGCGGGCAGCAATACGATCTCACTTACGGGCCTTACGATTGATGGGCAAACAAACAGAACGCTGACCGTTGCCCGTACAGGTTATTGGGAAAAAGACCTGGTTGATCCTAAAGTTCAGAATTTAAAATTCGATGCGGCCTTGCGTTACCGGTTTAATCCTTCTACTGAACTGACCTACTCTTACAGAATCGGTCAGATGGATGGGGTTTTTCAAAGAGGCAACAAGATTAAACTACATAATGTAGTTGTACAGAATCATCAATTGGAATTAAAAGGCAGCAATTTCACTATCAAGGCATACGTCTCCCAGGAAAATTCCGGTGACTCCTATAACGTGAAACCATTAGCCGATAATTTGGATCTGTACACGGGTGGCAGTGCAACTGTGTGGGGCAACAAATATAAAAGCGCACTAAATTCATTTGCTTCTGCGCACGGAGGAAGTCTTACCTCTGAAAACCTTGCCGAGGCAACTCAATACGCACGCCAGCAGGCAGATGCAGGCCGTGCCGAACCAGGTACTCAACGATTCAACATCGTGAAAGATTCCATTATAAAAATTAATAATTGGGATATTAAATCGCGTACGATACCCAATGCACCTATAACCGGCGGAGCTGCGCTTATTCAAAAAAGCAACCTCTACCACGTAGAAGGACAATGGGATCTGTCAAAACAGGTAAAATATTTTGATTTGTTAATCGGCGCAGATGCCCGGGTATATGAAGTGATTCCGGACGGCAATAATTTTGTTGATTTTAAAAGGTCCATAGCAGAAAGAAATATTCCTTTGGCTGATGGAAGTTTTGGAAGCAATATATATTACAAAAAGTTCGGCGGCTTTGCACAGGTTACCAAAACATTGTTCAAAGAGAAACTAAAACTGTGGGGATCTCTTCGCGAAGATTACAACCCGGAATTTAGCGCAAAACTTACTCCGCGTATTGCCGCTGTTTATACATTAAAAGAGAAACATAATTTTCGTTTTACTTACCAACAGGGCTACCGTTTTCCTGCATTATTTGAGGCGCTGTCTTATGTAAATAATGGCAGGGTTAAGCGTGTAGGAATTTTGCCGATCATTGATGAAGGCCTGGGATATCGCGAAAATAGCTATACCCAATCGTCAGTAGCAGCATTTAATGCAGCTGTAAAACTGGCCGGTAATACGGATGCAGCAGCCTTAGCAAACCGGGCATTGCTGGTACCCGGATCATTGCCGAAGGGCCGCCCCGAAGGAATCACGTCATTTGAAGTCGGGTACAAAGTTGTATTAGGTAACAATAAATTGTTCATAGATTTTGACGCGTACACCAACACCTATGAAGGTTTTCTTGGCCAGGTGCAAGTATTTGTTCCAATAGGAGAAACAATTGGTACCTACGCGGCAGTACTTGCAATGATCGATAGAAACAGGGATGCGCAACCAGCAAAAGAAGCAACTCCAACCTCAGAAGCCACAGCCGCAAGTAATGGGCAGGACAGGTATAGGGTTTATACAAATGCAAAAAATAAATACACGACCTATGGTTCTTCATTAGGACTCACTTATAACTTTTATAAAACTTTTACTATCTCGGGCAACTTGAATTACAATAAAATAAAAGGCAATTCAACTCCCGATTTATTCATAACGGGATTCAATACACCCGACTGGACAACCAATGTATCGATAGGGAATCGGGCTATTACAAAAAATATTGGGTTTAATGTAGTCTGGAAATGGCAAGACAGTTTCTTGTGGGAAAGTCCGTTAGTTACCGGGAAAATTGAAGCAATTAATAACGTGGATGCACAAGTTACACTTCGCCTGCCTTCGGCAAAATCTTCGATAAAATTTGGGGGAACGAATGTCTTTAATAACCGGCATATCGAATATGCAGGCGGCCCTACCATCGGCGCTTTATATTATGTAGCGTGGACTGTAGAAAATTTATTTTAATGAACATATAGAAAACTTGTTTGTATTTCGGTACAAATTGGATATCAGGAGCCAGGAGGAAATATAAAAGAGAAGGCTCTTTTATTTCCTCCTTTTGTATCCTTAAAACTGTAAACCTAACTGCAATTACACAATCATTCATTGTTAAATTTCAATGAACTCTTCTCCTACTTCAAAGATTGATTAATCTCTTTGTTAAATTGTATTTTTATAAATTTATAGAGCAGTTTCTTCTGAAAAAGTAATCCCCCAATTTAATATGCAAAAAATTTTATTTTATTTTCTATTTATTCCCATTTTATCTTTTTCAAAAAAAGTAGCTGCTCAAAAAAATAATGGAAGCATAGAAGGAAAAATAATAGCAGCAGATGGAAGTGCTGCCTTCGTCAATGTTGAATTAAAGAGTCTTCATAAGTTGACAGCAACTGATAACAACGGAAATTTTAAATTTATAAACCTTCCTCCTTTAAAGGATACCCTTGTTATTACTTCTGCCGAATCTCAAATAAAGACTTTCCCTGTATTTATTCAAAAAAACGAGACAAAGAATATAGGCGATATTCAACTGGATTTCAATATTGCCCGTTTAGAAGACATAGAGGTGAAAGGACGCACCAGTCGTTCTTATAAAAGTGATTATTCTTTTTTAGGAACTAAAACGCAAACGGCAGCGCTTGATATACCTCAATCTATTTCATCCATTACTAAAGAACTTATAAAAGATAAGATGGATTTTACCTTGAAAGATGCGGCCAGTGAGGCTGCAGGAGTCAATAATTATTCGGGGTACGATGATTATTCCATAAGAGGTTTTAAAGCTGAAAATGCAAGATTGATTAATGGCCTTCGTGGTTATAACACGACTTATACAAGTGCCATGCTTCTGAATATAGAAAGGATTGAAGTAGTGAAAGGTCCGGCGGCTACTCTCTACGGAAATTGCGATCCCGGTGGCACTATCAACCTTGTAACAAAAAAGCCGTTGGATCAACAAGGCGGTGATATCAACATTGGCGGCGGCACCTGGAATCATTATCGTATAACCGGTGATGTTACCGGGCCTTTGAACGCAAAAAAAACGTTTCTATACAGGTTTAATGGAGGCTATGATAAAACGAATTCGTTCCGTGATCAATACTTTGCCAAATCTTATGAACTGGCACCTTCTATTTCATTTATACCTAATGAAAAAATTCAGTTTAATATAGATTTTTCTTTATCACACATCAATACTATTCTTGATCGCGGACAACCGGGCTTTCAAAATGATCACTCTTTAAAATCAACGCCCATCAGTCTTATAGCATCGCAACCGGGCGATTACCTTCATGAAACGGACTTGGCAACAACCTTATTATTTTCTTATAAAATAAATAAGAACATTAATTTCAACAGCGGTTATTTAAATTACAGTACGCAGCAAAATGCTAACGAGCATGGCGTTAAAAGTTATATAACGACTGATTCAGTTAACCTCTATTATAGCGACTGGGATTATCATACAACTACAAACACCTTTACTAACTATTTTACATTTCATTTTAAAAAGGGAAAATTTAGTCACCAGCTTTTAGCAGGCTATGATTATGTAGTCAGCAATGTAGATCTTGAACAAAAATATTATGAGGATCAAAATAACTTTGGCGAAGGCAATGGCATTGTTGGTACTTTTAGTTTAAAAAATCCAAAATATTTTATGAGGTCCGTTGATAAATATAACCTCTCAACTTACGAATCAGAAGCCAGCAATGTAGAACCATCTGTTTATCACACGCAGGGGTTATATGTGCAGGAACAAATAAGTGTGAACAAATGGAAATTACTTATTGGCCTAAGAGAAGAAATGTATGAGGCCGGCGACGCGGAAGAAGCCGATAGCTCCGATGAAAATGAAGCGAATGTATTTCTTCCAAGAATTGGATTAGTTTATGAATTAAAACCGTCGATAAGTTTATATGCGACTTACAATAAAGGCTTTGATCCTTTTGAGGCATCTACCAGTACGCAATTATTTGATGAACCATTCAAGCCGGTAACCAGTGAATTGTTTGAAGCCGGGGTAAAAGCAAATTTCTTTCATAATAATTTATTTGCCTCCCTTGCCCTGTATCAATTAACCCTCCAAAATGTTGCGGTGAACGCAAATGACATTTCAAACCCAAACCTTTATATACAGCAAGGTGAAGACAGATCAAGGGGAATAGAAACGGAAGTGGATGGAAATATTTTTCCTAATCTTAGTATTGCGGCCTCCTATTCATACTGCGTTGCAAAGGTCATAAAAAGTAAAATTGCATCGCAGGAAGGGACGTTGGTTGAGAATGCTCCGCGGAACCAAAGCAGCACCTGGATAAAATATTCGTTTAAAAACGGAAGTCTGAAAGGCTTTGGTATTGCGGCGGGCCACTCGCAGGTAGGTGTTAGAAATACTTTGGAACCGGGCTTAACACTTCCTGGATATTTTTTGCTGCATGCGGGGGTAAGATATCAAATCAAAAATTTTACCGCGGCAATTAATTGTAATAATGTCTTTAACAAGATTTATTGGATGGGTGCATACAATAATGTAAATAAATGGCCCGGGGCACCAAGGAATGTTATGATAACTACTGGCTATAACTTCTAATCCTTAAAAATGAAATCTATTCACATCAATATTAGCTCCAATGTTTTTTTAAAAAAAAGTCATTGCGCTAACCTTTTATTTCCTCTATTGCTTTTTATTACTGCACATTCGTTTGCCCAAAAAAGTTACAAGGTATTAAGCGTGCCTGCCATAAAAGAATATACACACATCAATACCAAAGGAAATAGTGTACTGGCAAGTGGCAGATATGTAACTCCGGCCGGTGAAACGATCCAGATAACCCATGATCCTTTTGGAATGGCCATATCCCCGGATGGCAAAAAAACGGTAACGATACACAACGGAGTATTTACAATCATTGATAATGAAACCCTCTCCAACACAAGAGTTCCCAGCTATGACAGCAGTATTGCATCTCCCTTTTCCAATGGATCATTTTTAGGAGTGGCTTTTGCTCCCGATTCAAAGAAAGTATATTTAAGCGGCGGTGATAATGGAGCCGTAATCGTGTACGATATTGAAAAATTTGAAAGGCTTGATTCCATTTCATTAAACGGAATGGTTGATTCTGTTGATTATGAAGACAGCTTTACTTCTGATCTTTTACTAAATGAAAGTAATAATGAGTTACTCGTTTTAGATCGGGGAAATTTCAGGATGGTGCGTATTGATCTTACAACAAAAAAAATAACTGCTTCTATTAAAACAGGAAGACAGCCTTTTGGCCTTTCTATAAGCCCCGATAAAAAAATCGCATTCGTGGCTAATGTTGGCATGTACGATTACCCGTTATTACCTGGTCTTACTCCAGAGAATTACGACAGTCTTTTAATACCTATTCAGCCCTATGGTAACGATACCAAAGAATCAATCAATGGTTACACCTGGCAAGGCCGAAAAATTCCCGGAGTTGGAAGTCCATCTTCTCCTGAAGCCATGAGCGTTTATACTATAGACCTGAATACGAATAAAGTGATGGACAGGTTTAAAACAGGATACCAGGTAGGGCAAATGGTAGAAGGTGCGGAAGTAACGGGTGGCGCCAGTCCCAATTCAATAGCTGTTGGCAATAAATATGCGTATGTTACTAATGCAACCAACGACAATATTTCGATTATCGATTACCATGAGCATAAGATCCTCGGCCATATAGATATTAAGACGGATCCGCTTATTGACCACTATCGTGGCTTGTTACCTTTCGGGATATCACTAAGTAAAGATGAAAAAACTTTATATGCAGCTTTGCTCGGTTTTAATGCGGTTGCCGTTATTGATGTTGATACTAAAAAGACTAAAGGCCTTATACCAACCGGCTGGGGCACTACGCGTGTGCTGCCCTCCAACGACGGAAAAGATCTGTATGTGATCAGTTGCCGCGGTTATGGCGCGGGACCGAACGGTGGGAAGGATTTTATCGAACCCATCCAGGGAACTTACATCGGAGATATACAACTCGCCACTTTTCAAAAAATAAAAATGCCCGATCAACAGCAATTGGCTGCTTATACCAAGCAAGTACTTGATAATACGTTTCATAAAATAACTGTTACAGACGATGGAAAAAATCCCTTGCCGCCATTGCAAAATGTGAGAAAAAGTCCAATTAAATATATTGTGTACATCACCAAAGAAAACAGAACCTATGATGAAGTTATGGGACAATTAAAAACTGGTATTGGTGACCCCACCCTTGCAAGATTTGGAGTCGACGTAAATATTATCGCAAAGGATAAAACGCTGTATCATGTAAACATTGCACCCAATCATTTGAAGATTGCAAAGCAGTTTGCTTTTGGTGATAACTATTATTGCGATAGCGATGCATCTATTCACGGGCACCATTGGATGATGGGTGTAATACCCAATGAATGGGTGGAAACAAACTCAAGTGTAGATAAAACATCAAAGCTTTTTTCCAAAGCATCAGGCAGGAGATTCCCCGGCTCAACAGGAAGTATGGACCCGGAAGATTATGCCGAAAGAGGTGGTTTATGGGAAGCTATGGAGCGCAGTAAAATATCGTTTTACAATTTCGGCGAAGCCAATGAAACAGCCCACAACAGGGAAGAATGGTACGACACAGCAACCGGTTCCGGCCATGGTGTAATGGTGCCTATGCAAAAGGCATTGTATCCACGTACGAGTCATAATTACGCAGGCTTCAATACTAACATTCCAGACCAGTTTAGAATGGATCAATTCGAAGGTGAGTTTACCAAAATGTGGCTGAATGGAAAAAGCAAAATGCCGCAACTTATCACCATGCAAGTACCTAATGATCATACCGCATCGCCGCGTGCTGAGTATGGATATCCTTACTATCATTCTTATGTGGCAGATAATGATCTTGCAATAGGAAGAATTTTACATTTTCTTTCAAGAACTCCTTATTGGAAAAACATGCTGGTAATTATTACCGAAGATGACCCGCAGGGTGGTGTCGATCATATAGATGCCCATCGCAGTATATTAATGATGGCCGGACCGTATGTAAAGCATGGATATGTGTCACATACACACGCCAACTTTGGTTCTATCCTAAAGGCTATTTATACTATTCTTAATGTTCCTTACGTAAATCAATACGATGCCACGGCAACATTGTTACAGGATTTTTTTACCGACAAACCAGACTATAAACCATACTCGCTTGTATTTCCATCGAAAGAAGTTTTCGACCCGCAAATCGCAATGAAGCGTTATGACAGAAAAATTGACTGGCGCAAAGTGATGAAGGGCCCTGAGATGGATGATGAAGATGATTTAAGAAAAGAACATTATAAGCAACAAGGAGTCATTATAAAAAAGAAAGATTAAACGTTGAACTCATTTTCTTTGGCTAATATCTATCAGAAAAAAGCTAATAGAAAGAATAAAAAAAGGTTACTGTATTTTCACTACAATAACCTTTATAAAATATTCTAAAATTATTGAGGCTTCCATTTTTCTACCCCAATAAGTCTTTCGATACATCAGGAGTCAAATTTTGGAAATGCAATAAAGCCTCCTTTTTTGGAACGCCCTTCAATAATGTCATTATCGACAGCCTTATTTTGTTTTACTATTTTAATTTCAGGCCAGGCTACAAAGCCTCCATCTTTTAGGCGCTTTTCAGCTATATCGATATTTTTTTCTGCAACCGATGTGGTTGGTAATACGCTATGACTGTTTTTTTTGCGTACTCCAATCTTTTTAGATCTGTTTTTTTCAAGATTGTTATTCATAAAATTTCTTTTTAATTGTTATTTATTCAGTTTTCATTATGCGGGTTAAAAATGCAGTACCAAAGCCTAATATGGCAATGAGTGCAAATGACCATCTTAAATTGATAGCCTGTGCCACAAACCCAATAAGTGGCGGGCCGATTAAGAACCCTAAAAATCCAATGGTAGAAACCGTGGCAAGTGCAGTACTTGCAGACATGGTTTTTGAACGCCCGGCAATACCATATACAATAGGTACTACAGATGATACGCCAAACCCCACAAGAAAAAAACCAGTGGTTGCCGTAGCCAGGTACGGAAAGGCAACAGCAGTCATTAGCCCGGTCGTTATTAATACTCCGCTCAGTTGTAGCATAGGTTTTACGCCGATTTTCGTTACCATCCAATCTCCCAGGAACCGGCCTAAAGCCATTGTGCTTGTGAAAGCCAGGTATCCCAAGGTGGTTAATGATACCGGCGCTGATACTACTTTCTTAAAATAAACCCCACTCCAATCCGCCATTGCTCCTTCGCACAACAGGCAACAAAATGCAATGATTCCCAACACCAGGATTTGCCTGTCAGGCTTTACAAATAATTTTTGCGATTTGCTTGAAGTATCATCATGCGGCAGTGTGAAGCGATATGAAATTAAAGCAAGCAGACCGGCTAATACAAAAACCAACGAGAAATGAAGCAGCGGGGAAAATCCTTGCGAAACAAACAAAGTTCCGATCGCTGCGCCCGGTAAATCCGGCCACGCTCCACAAGCCATGGAAAGATGCCATAATAGATTTTCCATATAGTTTTTCTATGCCAACGGCCTGTGTATTCATCGCAATATTTATCACGTTGGCAAATAGTCCAAACAGGAACAAGCCTAATGTGAGCACCCATACCGAGCCGGCCACGCCAAGAAGAATTAAGGTCATGGGATACAAAATAGCGCCCGCAACTACCAACTTTCGGCTGCCAAAATTTCCAACAAGCCAACCTGAAAGAGGAAGACTCGTCATTAATCCGGCAGGCAATGCAAACAAGACGCCCCCAAGGCCAGCATCGCTAAGTTGCAATTTGTTTTGAATATCGGGTATCCGGCTTGCCCATGTGGCAAACGTAAGTCCTGCAACAAAGAAGAAGACACTGGTGGCAATTCTGTAAATGCGTGACAAGATCCCCATATTTAAAAAAGGTACTTCTGATGTTTCAGTTTTTTTAGAAATGCCTGGCACAAATACGATCCGCTTTGCAACGCTAATGCTTGAATTCATAATCTGTATTTTAATATTTTTACTAAAAGGAATGCCTGCTGTAGCATTAGCAGGCAATCGTTAGTAGTTATTTTTTGGGCTTGTGATAATTGTTAAAGCCCAATTTTGTTTTAGTTCTATTTTTTCTTAAATGATTTTAAATAATCCGGACATTTTTTCCGGCATTTACTACTTCACCAACCATATCAAGGTCTGCCTGTTTCGGTTGTGAAATAAGTATCAAATCAATATCAGAATCCTGGATAATTGAGTTAATATCTTCTACAACCTGCACACCCGGGTATTCCACCAAAGCGTTTTCACCTGCAACTTTATTGGTGGTTTTAATTTTCTTTACTATGTAGCCATCCGGGTTATTTTGTGAGGTAATCCTCGACAATCCTTCTCTTGAGCTACACTCTATTAATCCTATATTTTTATTCGTTTTCATTTTTTTTATTTTAATTGCTTTTCAATATTCTTTCTTTTCACATACAATAACGTAAAATTATCTAATTTAGTTTAATCGTTTAAACAGTTGTACTATAATAATGCCAGAAAGTAAAAATAGTAACCCATTTATTTTCTAATTAGCTGATTTTATGTAGATTACAGAAATTTGCTGCTTGTTAAAGGTTTGTTCAACCTGAATTATTGTCATGAAAAAGAAAGTGTCCTTAAAAGATATTGCAAACAAAGTAGGCGTTTCGACTGCGTTGGTCTCCTATGTTCTTAATAATCAAAAATCCGGGCGTATAAGAAAGGAAGTTGCACTGAAAATAAAAGAAACCGCTAAAGAATTAAACTACCGTACCAACCAGATAGCCAGGAGCCTTAAACTTCAAAAAACTTTTACAATAGGCTTAATAGTAGGAGATATTTCAAATCCGTTTTTTTCGAGCCTCGCCCGCATCATTGAAGATGAGGCTTATAAAAAAAATTATACGGTGATCTTTGGAAGTGCCGATGAAAATGCCGAAAAGTCTCTTAAGTTAATGAATACGTTGCTCGACCGGCAAGTTGATGGTTTCATAATAGCACCGGCGGAAAATGGTGAATCTAATATCAATTATTTAAAAGAACATGATATTCCTTTTGTGCTTATCGACCGTTATTTTCCGGGAATAGAAACAAATTGGGTATGCCTCGATAATTACAAAGCTGCTTATACGGCCACTCAACATCTTATTGAAGAAGGTGATAAACGAATTGGGATGATTAATTATAATTCAAATCTTTTTAATTTAAAAGAAAGAGAGAGGGGATATCAGGATGCAATGAGGGACAATAAACTTGCCCTCAAAAAGGAGTGGTGTACGGGAATTTCATTTGCCGGTGATATAAAGCGGTCAGTTGAAAACGCTATTCACGCGTTTCTTTCACTCCCTGAACCCATAGATGCGCTATTATTTACTTCAAACACTCTGGCAATCTTTGGTTTAAAATATATTCATTCTAAAGGAATAAAGATTCCTACTGATCTCGCGTTGGTGACTTTTGATGAAATCGATGCATCGGATCTCTTTTATGCACCACTCACCTACCTAAAACAACCGGTTGAGGAAATGGGGCAAATGGCTACAAAAATTTTGTTGGAAACAATTGATGATAAAAAGGAAATTGCGCAGGTAAGTTTAGATGCAACTTTAGTAATCCGCGAATCTACAAGGCCTGCCCTGCTTTCATGAGATAGCATTACATTTCTTAACTATTTTCTTTTAGCTTAAGATTTCTGTTATCAACATACGAATTTCTCTCTTGCTTTGCTGCAACGTTCTGCATGCAGTACATTTGCCAAAATTATTAATAAGCCCGATTAAGTATCAAGAGAATTATGGAACAAAATCCAATTACAAAAGCGATTAGAATACAAACAGAACGTACGCCGGAGAAAGAACATAGCACGCCGCTATTTTTGACCAGCAGTTTTATTTTTGATAATGCAGAAGATATGAGGGCCGCTTTTGCAGATGAAACCGATGATAATATTTATAGTCGTTTCGTTAATCCGACAGTCAACGAATTTGTTGATAAAATGGTGGCGCTGGAAGGAGCGGAAAAAGGCGTTGCGACCTCAACCGGAATGAGCGCAGTCTTTGCAAGCTTTATGGCTTTATTAAAAAATGGCGATCATCTTTTATCCTGCGACTCCGTATTTGGAAGTACGCACAATATTATAAAAAAATATTTGCCTAATTATGGCATCGAATATACTTATGTAAGTGCTGATAAACCGGAAGAATGGGAAGCCGCTATCAGGCCCAATACAAAAATGATTTACCTGGAAACTCCAACTAATCCGGGACTTGATATTATAGATCTTGAATTTGCCGCGAACCTGGCAAAAAAACACAATCTTATTTTAAACGTGGACAATTGCTTTGCGACGCCTGTAAATCAAAGGCCCATTGATTTTGGTGCTCACCTCGTTTTGCATTCGGCGACCAAGTGGATAGATGGCCAGGGAAGGGTGTTGGGCGGCGTGATCGTTGGCAAAGAAAAATTGATAAATGACATTTATTTATTTTGCAGGAACACCGGTCCATCAATGTCTCCTTTTAATGCGTGGGTGTTGAGCAAGAGTATAGAAACCCTTGACGTGAGAATGGAACGTCATGCAAAAAATGCATGGCAAATTGCAAATTCATTGGAGAATCATCCAAAAATCTCGTGGTTAAAATATCCCTTTCTACAAAGCCATCCACAACATTCAATTGCAATTAAGCAAATGAAAAATGGCGGAGGAATTGTTTGTTTCGAATTAAAAGGAGGCCTGGCAAGTGGAATAAAATTTCTAGACAGTTTGAAAATGCTATCCCTTACTGCAAACCTCGGCGACTCGAGAAGTATTGCATCTCATCCTGCAAGCACCACACATAGTAAACTTACCGGGGAGGAAAGATTGAAAGTAAACATAACGCCGGGGCTTATACGTATTTCTGTAGGCCTCGAATATGCCGACGATATTTTGAATGACATTTTGCAGGCATTGGATAAATGTTAAGATTGAAGCTATCATAAAAAAACAAGGCCCGTTAAAGTTGGACCTTGTTTTCTAATATCAAATTTAATTCAACTAACAAATCAATTCGATGCAGCTTGCATCTTTGTTCCGTTCTTTGCAGCAGCTCCTTCCGCCGCAGGTTGATTTTCAGGGCGCAGACTTCTAACGGTTTTTCCTGCCTGCCACATTTCACTATCCGCTAATTCTTTTAATTCAACTTCAAGCTTTTCCCTATAATCAGGCTTACTGTTGCTTTCTATAGATTTTGCAGCTTCTTTGCCTGTTGCTACACTTTCATATAATTCAGTAAAAACAGGTAATGTGGCATCTCTAAATTTTTTCCACCAATCCAATGCACCGCGCTGTGCAGTTGTAGAACAATTCGCATACATCCAATCCATTCCATTTTCCGCAACTAACGGCATTAATGATTGTGTAAGTTCTTCAACCGTTTCATTAAATGCTTCGGATGGTGAATGCCCGTTTTTTCTTAGCACTTCAAATTGTGCCGCAAAAATTCCCTGGATCGCTCCCATGAGCGTACCTCTTTCACCAGTGAGATCACTATATACTTCCTTCTTAAAATTGGTTTCAAATAAATAGCCGGAACCAATTGCGATTCCTAAAGCAACTACTCTTTCAAATGCCTTACCCGTTGCATCCTGGAATATTGCATAGCTACTGTTTAGTCCACGGCCTTGTAAAAACATTCTTCTTAAAGAAGTTCCGGAACCTTTAGGAGCTACTAAAAATACATCCACATCTTTAGGTGGTACAATTCCCGTTTGATCAAGATAAGTAATACCAAAGCCATGAGAAAAATACAAAGCTTTGCCAGGAGTTAAATGCTTTTTAACGGTAGGCCACATAGCAATCTGTGCAGCATCGCTCAATAGATAACAGATGATCGTTCCCTTTTCCAAAGCAGTTTCGATATCAAATAGAGTTTTGCCTTCTACAAAACCATCACGTACTGCTTTATCCCAGCTTTTGGAATTTTTACGTTGGCCTACAATTACGTTAATCCCGTTTTCTTTTTGATTCAATGCCTGGCCGGGGCCTTGCACGCCGTAGCCAATCACTGCCACTACTTCATCTTTAAGAACTTCCTGTGCCTTTGCTAGAGGAAATTCATCACGGGTAACAACGTTTTCTTCGGTGCCACCAAAATTTAACTTTGCCATTTTTTGATTTTTAATTTATAGTTTTTGAGTTCTGTTATGTTCTATTAAGTAAAGGGTTTTTATTTTTCGCCTTCAAAAAAGTCAATTCCTATCGTCCCGGTTTTTGTATTCCTCTGTCTTTTCGTTGAAAGTTAATTTATTTCCGAATGGATCATTAACCTCCATGCACATTGCATCATAAAATGTTTTCTCCAATCCCGGCCTGTTATACTTATACTTTTTCTCAATCAATAATTTATGATATTCCGTTAGTCCTGTGCACCAGATAAAAACTCTTGCTCCTGGTGTAGCATCTCCGTGATGCTCGCTTAAATGTAAGATTAATCCGTCTTTTTCTATCTCCATATAAACAGGAGTATTTTCTTCGAAATGATGCTCCCATACAATTGTAAAGCCCAACCAATCTATATAAAATTCAATTGCCTTGCGATAATCAAATATTCTTATTATGGGTATTGTCTTTTCTACAATCATTCTAAAAAATTATCTTTCCATAAACATCCAGCGGTGGCCCTCTACATCAGCGCATCTATATCTCTTTCCCGGAAAGCCCTCCTCTATTTCAGATAAAATATCAGCGCCGTTTTCTTTTGCCGTCTTAAAATGTGCTTCCACATTTGTTACATAGACCAGCAACCCATTTACTATCCAAGGTACAGAAAGCCATTTATCCATTTGCTTATCGCGGACTCTTTGCTTATTTATGCTTTCGTAATCTAAACCTGGCGTTGCAATCATTATTATATTTCCCCCAGCGCGTAATTGTGAATGAGTTAAGCGTCCATCCTCAATAAAACGCATCTCGATATCTTCCTCGAAGCCAAAAGCCTTCTTTAACCATTCTAATGAAGAAACACCGTTTTCATAAGACAACATGGGAATTACATTCTGCATTGAAATTATTTTACTACATACTAAATACTTCTGATTGCTTATCGAGGTATTCATTCTCTATCACTTCCTCGCCTGGTTGTGTTTTTTCGAATTCCTTTACCTTTTCGTGAAATCCTTTACTCTCTTTAATGATCGCTACACGTGCACTTCTTACAAATTCGATTAACCCGTAAGGTTCAAGAAAGGAAACCAGTTTATCGGTCTCTTCGCGATGCCCTGTTGTTTCAAATACTGTGTAGTCCTTTCGTATTGCAACAGCTCTTGCGCCAAACTCTCTCAATAATCTTTCAACTTTTACCTTTTCGGCAACTGCATCTGTTGGCACTTTATACAATGCCATTTCCTGCCAGATAATCTCTTCATTTGTATGATAATAAGCTTTTAAAACATCCACCTGCTTCTCAATCTGGCGAACAACCTTCTTTACAACATCTTCCGTCTCATCGATCACGATGTTAAAACGGTGAATACCTGTAACTTCGGAAGGAGAGGTATTCAGGCTGTGAATATTAATTTTTCTTCGTGAGAAAATAATCGCAATACGGTTTAATAATCCAATTTGGTTTTCAGTATACACCGTTAATGTGAATTCCTGTTTCATCTTTAATATTTTTTTGCAACTAATGTTTTTGTTTAATTGCTGTTATTCTTAATCTTTTGTAGTCCGCATACCAACTTCCATTTCTAAAAAGAACAGGCTTTAAAATATCCTGCACTTCATCTAAAATATCATTTACGATCCCAGCATCTATCGTATTGAAAAAACCAGCTCCAAACATCTTCAACCAATCTTTGATACCATTTGCATTGTCATCCAATTTTGTATCCCTATCGTAATGATATGCAGAAGTGACTCGAAAGCCCTTTGCCTCCAGCAGCGAAGTATACTCACCTAAAGAAGGAAAATACCAAAGGTTTATGCCTGCCTCCTTTTTAAATCCATGCTGCAACAAAACCTGTTTAACTGCACCGGTTATGTGCTGTACATTTCCTTTGCCACCCATTTCCATAACAAATCTTCCCCGGGGTATTAAGCAATCATAGATACATTCTATTGCAGACTGCTTGTCTAAAACCCAATGCAGCGCCGCATTAGAAAAAACTGCGTCAAACAAAATATCCAGGTGAAAATCTGTAGCCGACATCAATCTAAAATCAATACCGGGATATTCGCGCTTTGCTTTCGCAATCATTTCCCGGGAACTATCGATCCCGGTTACCTGTGTACCCTTTTGCGATATCACATTTGCCAGGTAACCTGTACCGCAACCCACATCGAGAATTTTTTCACCGGGAAGTGGATTTAACATACTTACCAGGTCTTCTCCATATTTTGAAACAAAAGAATGCTTATCGTCATAAAGACCGGCATTCCATTTTGTATTTGCAATAACAGGTTTCATATTTTAATTGCTCTTTTTAAGGCCATCGCGTAACCAAGGTGGAGGCCCTCATGGCTGGAAACATATTTTATTCCGTCATCAATATTTGTCAATTCAACTCCAAAATTTGTTTTATAAGAAGTATAATTTGTGAACAACCCCTTTTCTAAATCCGTCTTTAATTCGCTTATCAATTCTACATTCAGTGTCTTTAAATTATCAAAGTGATCCTGATCGATGAAGCCTTCAGGCTTTGTACCTTTTGCATATTTATTCACATATTCATTGCTAACCTTCAACGGTTGATTAGATAATTTATAGCAAATTATTTGCTGACTGACTATCACGTGTCCAAAATTCCAAAGAATGTTATTATTAAAACCATTCGGAATTTTATTGAGTTCTTCGATCGTTAAGTCATCCATGAGCTTTAAAAAATTGTTCCTGGTTATCTTATTATCTCTATAGTATTATCCATCATTTACTTCTTCTTATTTCAATCTTATTTCCGCAACACTGCATCCCTGGGGTACCATAGGGAAAACATTGTTTTCTTTTCCTACCATTATTTCCAGCAAATAAGAACCATTGTGCTGCAGCATCTCATTAAGTGCGTCCTTTAATTTTTCTCTTTCGGAAACTCTTTGTGATTCTATCCTATAAGCTTTTGCAAGAGCAACAAAATCGGGGCTCTTAATATCAGTAAATGAATAACGTCTTTCATGAAACAATTCCTGCCACTGGCGCACCATACCAAGAAATTCATTGTTGAGAATAATAATTTTTACATTAATATCATCCTGCATGATAGTGCCAAGTTCCTGCAAGGTCATTTGAAATCCCCCATCACCAATTATGGCAATAACTGTTCTGTCAGGCGCGCCGTATTTAGCTCCGATGGCTGCCGGCAATGCAAATCCCATGGTACCCAATCCACCTGAAGTGATGTTACTTTTTGATTGATTGAATTTTGCATAACGGCATGCTACCATTTGATGCTGGCCAACATCCGTCACTATAATTGCGTTCCCGTTTGTTAATTCATTAAGCTCTTTGATTACCTCGCCCATCGACAGTTGTTCATCAGTGGGATTCATTTCTTTTTGAATGCAGGTATCAATTTCTATTTGTTTAAACTCCTTAAATGTATCCAGCCACTCCGGGTAAGTCTTTTCTTTTACAAGCTGAGTAAGCATCGGCAGTGTTGCTTTACAATCTCCCCAAACAGGGACTGTGGACTTTACATTCTTATCAATCTCTGATGGATCTATATCGAGGTGAATCACTTTCGCCTGCTTTGCATATTTATCAAGGCGCCCGGTAACGCGATCATCGAAACGCATTCCTATTGCAATCAATACGTCACAATCATTGGTCAAAACATTAGGCCCATAATTGCCATGCATTCCAAGCATACCAACATTTAAAGGATGATCGGTAGGCAATGCGCTCAGGCCGAGAATAGTCCACGCCGCAGGAATTCCTGCCTTTTCTATAAAAGCTTTTAATTCCTCTTCTGCTTTTCCAAGGATTATACCCTGCCCAAAAATTACAAAAGGCTTTTCTGCAGCATTAATAAGCTCAGCCGCCTGTTCAATATATTCTTTTCTTATAATCGGGTAAGGGCGATAGCTGCGAATATGGTCGCATTTGGCATACCCTTCGAAATTGAATTTCTGTAGTTGGGCATTTTTGGTGATATCAATTAACACCGGGCCGGGCCTGCCGCTTTTTGCAATATAAAATGCCTTGGCTAATACGGTCGGTATTTCTGTAGCGTCTGTTATTTGATAATTCCATTTTGTAACTGGTGTGGTAATATTAATAACATCAGTTTCCTGAAAGGCATCTGTACCTAGCAAGTGAGCATACACCTGGCCGGTTATGCAAACCAATGGCGTACTGTCAATCATTGCATCTGCGAGACCTGTAACAAGATTGGTGGCACCCGGACCGCTTGTTGCAAATACTACACCTACCTTCCCCGAAGATCTTGCATAGCCTTGCGCTGCGTGAATAGCACCTTGCTCATGGCGCACTAAAATATGATTAAGCTTTTCGAGATATCCATATAGCACGTCATAGATCGGCATAATAGCGCCACCGGGATAGCCGAAGATAGTGTCTACTTTTTCTGCTAGAAAAATTTCCAACAAAGCCGCCGAGCCGGTTATGTCGGTGGATTCCGGTTCAGGAGCTATAACTTTTTCTTTTTCTTTTATTAATTCAATTGTATTCATAACAATATTTTTATTTTGAAGTGTTAACTTTTATAACCAATTCTTGTTCGTTCTTCCCATTTTCTTTCTTCGGCCTTTTCATCTAAAAGATTTTCAATGGCATTGTAAATTTGATTTAGTTGTGTATCATGTTCACCCAATCTATGTTTAATCTCTTTTAATTGTTCTTTCAAATCATTTTCTTTTAAAAAGATTTTTCTTACTTCTACGAAAGCCCGCATAATAGCTATGTTCATATTGATAGCTTTATCGCTATTAAGGATTCCACTCAACATTGCGACACCTTGCTCTGTAAAAGCATAGGGAAGATATTTACTGTGCTGCCCTCTTCCTTTCTTTAAGGTTTCATTTTGCAACCTTAGAGAATCACCACTTTTTAAGATCACATTTTGTGATCCTGAAGATTTGTAATTTTCTAAGGTCACAATTTGTGATCTTAAAGATTCCCACTCAGATTTTGAAAGCCTAAACATGAAATCATTAGGAAATCTTTGGATGTTTCGTTTTACAGCCTGATTTAATACCCTTGCTTCTACTTCATACAAGTTTGCTAAATCAAAATCAAGCATTACTCTTTCACCTCTTATATCATAAATTCTATTTTGTATGCTTCGTATTATTTGCATAATTTATTTTTAAATCATCCGGTTTCACTCATCTGTTACACAGCCTTCACTCGCATCCTTTACACTTATTGCATATTTATACAAAATACCTTTCGTTGCTTTTAATGCGGGCTTCTTCCAGGCTGCCTTTCGCTTTGCAATTTCCTCGTCACTAACCTTAAGAGTCAGTGTGTTTTTCGTTGCATCGATTTCAATAATATCATCATCGTTTACCAAAGCAATCAGGCCTCCTTCGTAGGCTTCGGGTGTAATATGGCCCACAACAAAACCATGCGTGCCACCACTGAATCTTCCATCTGTTATTAAGGCAACAGATTTTCCCAAACCGGCCCCAATAATAGCTCCTGTGGGCTTCAACATTTCTGGCATGCCTGGTGCGCCTTTTGGCCCAATATGCCTTATTACAACAACATCACCTGCGTGAACTCTTCCACTTTGTATGCCCTCTATCAAATGCTTTTCTCCCTCAAATACGCGGGCCTTGCCTTCAAAACGCTCGCCTTCCTTTCCGCTTATTTTTGCAACGCTTCCTCCTTCGGCAAGATTTCCATATAAAATTTGCAAATGACCCGTTTTCTTAATGGAATTTTCCATTGAATGAATAATATCCTGCTTTTCAAAATCTAAATCAGGGGCATCTTTTAAATTTTCTGCAACGGATTTCCCAGTTACCGTTATGCAATCGCCGTGCAATAGCCCCTTGCCAAATAAATATTTCATCACTGCGGGAACGCCGCCATGCTGATGGAGATCTTCCATTAAATATTTTCCGCTTGGTTTAAAATCAGCAAGCACAGGTATCTTGTTACTTATTGCCTGGAAATCATCCTGCGTTAATTTTACATCTACACTTTTTGCCATTGCAATTAAATGCAACACAGCATTTGTACTTCCGCCTAAAATCATCACCACCGTAATTGCATTCTCAAATGCTTCACGTGTCATGATATCCTTTGGCTTAATATCTTTTTCGAGCAATAATTTTATTGATTCACCAATTGATGCACATTCTTTTTGCTTCTCTTTGCTTAATGCGGGATTGCTTGATGAATTGGGCAAACTCATACCTAAAGCTTCAATAGCGCTTGCCATCGTATTTGCTGTGTACATGCCGCCGCAAGCGCCTGCTCCAGGGCAAGCGTTGCGAACAATACCTTTAAAATCCGCTTCATCCATATTACCCGCGATCTTTTGGCCTAATGCTTCAAATGCAGAAACTATGTTTAAATCTTCTCCCTTAAAATGCCCTGGCGCAATCGTACCGCCATATAACATAATAGAAGGGCGATTCAATCTCCCCATGGCCATAATACAACCGGGCATATTTTTATCACAACCTGGTATTGCAACGATCGCATCATAATATTGAGCACCGGCATTGGTTTCTATGCTATCTGCAATTACATCGCGGCTTACCAAACTATATCGCATACCGTCTGTCCCCATACTTATGCCATCGCTTACACCGATGGTATAAAAACGCAGACCCAGTAAATCATCAACGTCATTAATACTTTTTTGCACCGTAGTTGCCAGGTCATTCAAATGCATATTGCATGGATTACCATCCCAGCCCATACTTACTATACCAACCTGGCCTTTTTGGAAATCTTCTTCCTTAAAACCAATGGCGTAATACATTGCCTGTGCTCCAGGTTGGGTTTCATCCTGGGTTAATGTCTTCGAGTATTTATTTAATTCTTTCATGCTAATGCTTCAGTAGAGATGTAATCCTTTTCTACAACCAGGTTTTTATATGCGTTTTGAATTTGTATTCCTAAAGTCTCGCTCCATTGTTTTGCAAATGGAATATTATCGATGCTTTCCATGCCAATTACTTCTGCCGCCGTACCACAAAAAAATGCACTATCGGCTCCATGAATTTCATCAGTCGTGATTTGTTTTTCAATTACCGGTATATCAAGAGCCTCACATATTTCCAAAACAGTGGCTCTTGTAATTCCCGGTAAAATGTTACCGATAGATGGGGTATATAATTTTTTATTTTTTTCAATAAACACATTGGCACCGGGACCTTCCGCGATAAATCCATTCATATCATTTAGCAGCGCCTCATCAAAGCCTTTTGCTTTTGCTTCCTGGCTGGCCAGGATAGAATTTACATAATGGCCGGTTGCTTTTGCTTCTATTTTGAAACCTTTTGGATTAGGCCGCTCGAAAGAAGACGTCATTACACGCAATAATTTTTCGCCTAAAAATGGCTGCATTTTCCACGTTTCAATCGCTATAAAAGATTCTTTATTGAGATTAAAACTCATGTTAGCCGGCGCATACACGAGCGGCCTGATGTAGGCATCTTGTAAATTATTTAATTGCAAAACTTCGTAGGTTGCTTTTATCAATTCTTCCGAAGTCCATGTGTATGGAAGGTTCAAAGCATCCGCTGAATTCTTTAATCTTTCAAAATGCTCAACTTCTTTGAAAATTTTTGTTTTGCCATTTTCGGTTTTATAGGAACGAATACCTTCAAAAACGCCACAGCCGTAATGAAGTGTCTGTCCGAATAAATCTGTTTTTGCGTCTGCTGCTTTTACGATTTCTCCGTTCCAATAAATAAATGTGTCGCTGTTGTAATACATAATATTCGATTCTATTTTATTAATAAAAAAAGCCCCGCTTCTTTTGGAGACGGGGCTTTATACTTTTGATAAAATTTTTTTAAGTAATAATTCCTCCTCCAATGCCTGGGAGCACAATAACGACTATGACAGCAATAAGAATTACTGTGATATTTTGAACGCCGTTATTTAGTTTGCTTTTTGTCATTGAAAGAAAATGTATAGCAAACTTAGTAAACCCCGTATTAAAAACAAAGAACTTTTTTATTAAATAATTGTAGCCTTTCCAAAAGCAATATTTTTTGCATTGATATTTACCGGTATATCATTACTTATATAATCGCTCACAAATTCACCTATCGTAGAAGTGTAATGCGCATTTACAGGATCAATATCATGTGAAACAAAACCATTGGCCAAAGTCCAGGCTACAGCCTCTCTTACTTCCTTCGCTTCATGTTGTAATCCAAAATAATCGAGCATCATTGCAGAAGATAAAATTGATCCGACAGGGTTTGCAATATCTTTTCCGGCCGCTTGCGGGTATGAACCATGAATGGGCTCAAACAATGCCGTGGAAACACCTACGGATGCTGACGGTAGCAGGCCAAGAGAGCCACTGATAACACTTGCTTCATCGCTTAATATATCACCAAACATATTCTCTGTCAATATAACATCGAATTGTTTTGGGTTTACAATTATCTGCATGGCGGCATTGTCCACAAACATGTAATCTACCTTCACATCAGGATACTCTGATGAAAGATATTGCACTGTCTTTCGCCAAAGCCTCGACGTCTCCAGAACATTAGCTTTATCGACAAGCGTCAATTTTTTTCTTCGTTGTTGCGCCGCTACAAAAGCCAGTTTTGCTATACGTTCAATTTCGCTTTTATTGTAAATGCACAGATCTGACGCCTCTGTTTCATCTTCACTTAACTCTTTCTTTCCAAAATAAATTCCCCCGGTAAGCTCACGGTAAATAATAAAATTAACATCGTGAAGCTGCTTTTCTTTTAACGGCGAAAGATGATGCAACGAAGCGTAGGTTGATACCGGTCGTATGTTTGCAAACAATTGCAATTCCTTTCTAAGTTTTAATAAACCTTGTTCCGGTCTCACTTTTGCCGAAGGATTATTATCATATTTGGGATGGCCAATTGCGCCAAATAATATTGCATCACTTTGCATGCAGATGTCAAGTGTTTTTTGAGGCAAGGGATCGCCGGTTTTATCAATCGCAACAGCACCCATCAAGCCATAAGAATATTTGAAAGTATGATGATACTTTGATGCGATGGCATTCAAAACTTTTATTGATTGTCGCGTAACTTCAGGACCAATACCATCGCCGAATATTATCGCTATCTTCTTTTCCATTCTTTATTAATATTTCTACTTATTATAATCTTTTAATTGTTAGGCCGCAATTTTCCCTTGCCGCAGTCTTAAAGTCTTGGTAACACAGGAAGGTATTTCCTCTTCATAATGACTTACATAAACAAGTGTTTTTTTCATGCTTACACAAATGTCATTTATTAAAGCAATGAACCACGCACTCACTTCCTGGTCCAATCCCTGGCAAGGTTCATCCAATATGAGCAATGGAGGATTTTTTACTAACGCCCGTGTAAGTAGTACAAGCCTCTGCTCACCATTAGATAATTGCCTGAATAATTTTTTATCAAACTTATTTATCTGCATTAGCATCATCCATTGCTGTACGATCATTTTTTGATTCTCGCTTAGTTGCTTAAATAAACCAATAGTATCGAACAACCCGGAGGCTACTACATCAAAGCACGAAATGCCAGAATCAAAATAATGATGCAACTCTGGAGAAACGTAGCCGATCTTTTGTTTTATATCCCAAATGGATTCGCCGCTTCCTTTCTTCCTGTCAAATAAATAAATTTCATTTGCAAATGCCTGTGGGTTATCACCCGTTACAAGACTCAATAAAGTTGATTTTCCGGAACCATTATGGCCGGATACATTCCAGCACTCACCTTTAATAACCTTCCAGTTTATATTATCGAGAATTTTTTTCTTATCATACTCCACGGAGGTATCTACCATATCAATTGCAACTAAAAAATCAGCATAAGAATAGGCCGGAGCCATTTTTTCCAACAAATTGATGTCTAATACCGGCAACTGATTTTTTACCATAAGATCCTGTTTGTGTTTTCTAAATTCAGCATAAGAAATCTTTTCTTTAAGCGCTCCATTTTCCAATAAGGCAATATGTGTAATTGCTTCGGGAACATCAGCAGCCGAGGTTACAAGCAAAACATGAATGCCTTTTGAAATTAATTTGTCAATGATTTCATTTAATAATTTACGGGCTGCAACATCGAGCCCGGTATATGGACTGTCTAATAAAAGCCATTGGGCATTTAGCAAAACAGCTTTCGCTAACTGGAATCTTTTATGTTCACCATTAGATAATTGTATGAGCCGTGTAAACTGAGCATGCGAAATTCCAAGCAACGCAAGCGTTTCCTTTATGGATTTTTCTGATACCCCTAAATTAAGGAGGGAATCATTCACCGTCAGCGCATCCTCCGAATCACTCGAATTAAATCTCTGCTGATAATAAAAAGAAGATGTGTTTGAAAGATTTTTAAAATGGTGCTGATGTGAGATTGTCGAGATGCGAGGTGTAATTCCGTCCTCAGAATGGAAATCGATACTTCCTTTACAAAAATATTTTTCCGTGAGCGCCTTTATTAATGTCGATTTACCGCTTCCTGAAGAACCAATGATTGCCAGGCATTCACCTTTATTAACAGAAAATGAAACATTATCTAAAACTGCTTTCCCGGATTTCTGAACCGTAAGACCTTCAACTTTAAGTAATGATTGTTTCATGTTAAAAAAATGATTCACTAAAACCTCTGCCACAGGGGACGCAAAGAACGCCAGGAAAAAGGCTGTGCGATCTTTTGCACCTTTATGGGATAATTCATGCAACAACTAAACCAATGTTGCTTCAAATGTTCTTATTTGTCTCAATTATTTATTAAATGACCTAAATGATCCTATCTGTTCAATAAATACATTTATTCTGTTCTAAACTGCCACATCTCTCTTCCACTCCACGTTCCGCACAAATTTCATTTTAAAAAAAAGCGGGGGACAATCCCCCACTATATAAAACTAAACCGCATGAAAACTATGTTGTTAACAACCCTTTTTCCTGGTATGCTTTTGCAAGGCCAGAAAGATCCGCATCACCTATTTCCTTTTTTGTATCTGCAACTTCTAAAAACCGATCATACAAATAGTCAACATCATTACGATCGAATTGAAACCCTAACTTTTGGAAACGAAAAGCCAGGGCGCTGCGTCCACTTCTTGCTGTGAGAACAATTTTTGAACTGTCAGCACCCACGTCTTCGGGGTTTATTGTTTCGTAGGTAGAAGCATTTTTCAAAAAACCATCCTGGTGAATTCCGGATGAATGAGAAAAAGCATTACTGCCGACGATCGCCTTATTCGGCTGCACGGGCATTCGCATGATATCAGAAACTCTTCTGCTTATTGGATTTAAAAGCTGGGTTTTGATGTCTGTATAACAATTAAGATCCTTATGTTGCCTGATTATCATTACCACTTCTTCAAGAGAAGTATTCCCCGCTCTTTCACCGAGTCCATTTATAGTACATTCGATCTGCCTCGCTCCGTTAATTACCCCCGAAATAGAGTTGGCGGTTGCAAGCCCAAGATCGTTATGACAGTGACACGATATAACTGCTTTATCAATATTTGGTACATTATTTATGAGATAAGCAATCTTCTCACCGTATTGGTGTGGCAAACAGTATCCCGTCGTATCAGGTATATTAACCGTAGTGGCGCCAGCCTTAATCACAGCCTCTATCACCGTCGCGAGATATTCATTATCCGTCCGTCCGGCATCTTCGGCGTAAAATTCAATATTGTCAGTATAATCTCTTGCCCATGTTACACATTGAATTGCTCGCTGTAAAATATCTTCTCTTGTTGAGTTGAATTTACTTTTTATGTGAGAATCCGATGTGCCTATACCGGTGTGAATGCGTGGACGCTTTGCAAATTTCAAAGCCGCGCCTGCTACTTCTATATCTTTTTTCACCGCTCTTGTAAGGGCACAAACTGTTGCATTCGTTATATTTTTAGATATTTCCTGAACAGAGGAAAAATCACCCGGGCTTGATATAGGAAAACCAGCTTCGATAACATCCACGCCGAGGTACTCCAGTTCCCTGGCCAGCTCAACTTTTTCTTTCGTGTTAAGCTTGCAACCGGGTACCTGCTCACCATCCCGTAAAGTGGTATCAAAAATTATTATTTTATTCATAGCAATAATTTTTATGGAAGGATTTTAAATTAAGCAAGCAATCTGCCTTAAATGTATCTTCGAAAATAGCCTATTATGCAAGGATATTAATGGACAAAATAGCAGAAATTTACATTGCCGAACGGAATGGTAATTTTGCAAAAGCCTTATTAGGACTGTTCTTCAGCATAAATGATTTACGATGCCCAACCGATCAACCGATGCCCTGTTTCAATTGATTCAATCTCTCCAGAAGTCAGAAAAGAGAAATTTTAAGCTGTATGTTCAGCGAAATACATCCAATAACGACCTGAAAATTGTTCAGTTATTCGATGCGATTGATAAAATGAAAGAATACGATGATAAAGAACTTCTCAATAAAACCACTTCAATAAAACGGGAACAGCTTTCGAATATGAAAGCCCATCTCTACAGGCAAATTCTTGCAAGCCTCCGGCTGCTCGAAAGCAATGAAAACATAGAGATACAACTTCATGAACAACTGGACCATGCCTGGATACTTTATAATAAAGGATTGTACCTGCAAAGCCTTAAAATTCTGGATAAGATAAAAGAAATTGCCCGGCCGAATAACCAGGTAAGCGCACTCACTGAAGTAATTTTTTTAGAAAAAAAAATAGAAACATTACACATTACCAGGAGTATGCAGGACAGGGCCGACGCACTAACACTCGAAGCTGATAAAACAAACGAAAGGCTCTTTAGAATTACCAAATTATCAAACCTTGCTTTGCAATTATATAGCTGGTACATTAAGAATGGCCATGCGCGAAACGATGAAGACGAAAAGGAACTGGAGAGCTACTTTCATGAACACTTAATCAACGAACTTGATTCCCCGGAGGGATTCTATCAAAACCTTTATTACCGTCAAAGCTATTGCTGGTATGCCTTTATAAGGCAGGATTTTCTTATGTATTACCGGCATTCTCAAAAATGGGTGGACCTCTATAGTATGCAGCCTGCTATGATTGCGATAGAAACAGCAAACTACATAAAGGGCCTCCATAACTTATTAAATGCACATTTCACCCTTAGGAATTATGCGGGATTTAGAAAAGCATTACAACTATTTGAGGATTTTAATGATTCTGATATTGTAAAACAAAATCACAATAACAGGATACAGGTTTTTGTTTACCTCTACACTTCAAAGCTCAACCGGCATTTTTTAGAGGGAACTTTTAAAGAAGGCATTCAAATAGTTCCTGACAATAATGGAGCAACTTACTGAATTCAGTTTATACCTTGACAACCACCGTGTGCTTGTGTTTTATTACAAGATTGCCTCACTATATTTTGGCGCCGGAGATTATGATACCGCAATCAATTATTTGAATAAAATAATCAACTGGAAAGTTGATTTAAGAAATGACCTGCAATGTTATGCAAGGCTGCTGCACCTTATAGCCCATTACGAGATCGGTAATTTTCAACTGCTGGAATATCTTGTTAAATCAGTTTACCGGTTTATGGCAAAGATGCAAAACCTGAGCCTGGTGGAAGAAGAGGTATTTAAATTTCTGAGAAAAACTTTTTATCTAAGCGCAAAAAAACTGAAGCCTGAATTTGAGAAATTATTGGATACCATAAAACAATTCGAAACAAGCAAATTTGAAACAAGGGCTTTCGCTTACCTCGATATTATTTCATGGCTGGAAAGTAAAGTGTACGACAAACCCGTGTATGAAATTATAAGAGAAAAATATTTGAAAGGGCGAAGAGTTTCATTAGTGAACAAATGAGACCTTTTGAAAATATCGTTGCTATCGCTCTAACATTCACTAATCTATTTCAATAAATAAAATCATATTCCAATGGCTATTTCACAACAGCACTTAGACGAAGCTTTGAAACTTCAGCAAAGGCTCGAAAAAGATCTGATGTCAAAAAAAGGAGTAAACGGAGTTAGCGTGTCCACCATGCCGGGCGCATATGAACAGGTATGCCTGAAGATAATTGTAGATGATGATAACATTACTCCCGAATCTTTAGGAATAAAAAACCGTTATGACAATATACCGGTAATCATATCTAAGGAAGATATAACTCCTATGTAATGCGTTCATCTATCTTCTGAAGCTCACATGCTAATGTGTAGGCAATAGGCTGTGATGCTGATTGCTCATAGTAGCTGTAACCCGGCATTGGGTTTGCCTCGAAGCAAGTCATTTCTCCCTCTTCATCTTGTTTAAAATCAAGGCCGCTAAAAAACAGGCCCAGTTTTTTACTAAAGCGCACACATTTCAATTTATTGCGTGCTCGTAATTCCGTATGACTGAGTGTAGCAGATTCGCCGCCTTCTTTTGCGGCATACCTGTAATCCGTAGCATCTGAGTGGATGGCAGTAGAAATGGTGGTTTCATTTATCACATGGACTCGCAGATTTTGTCCCGTTACAAATTCCTGGAATTGTGTTGGGCAAAAAAATAATTTTCCCAGATTTGGCAAATCCTGTTCTTTTAATTTCTGCACAACGGACCTCGTTCCGCTTATCGATTTGTAAATAACCCGCTGTTGCTTTTCTTCATAAAAATCAAGAGCTGTTTCCTCGCTGGTGGTAACGCAAGTATCCGGAATTTTTATTCCGGCTTCTTTTGCGAGAAACATTTGGTAAGGCTTGCTGTTATTGCTCATCATATTTTCAGAGCGATTTACTACAGTACCCTGGCAATTATCAATAAAAAGTTGCATAAGCATATGCACATGTTCACACTTCTCCCTAAGTGTCATGTTAGTATCATCATTTTCTATTTCAGGAAGTGTAGTCCAGTCAGTAAGGCGGCAATAGATGGCAGAAATGTTCTCAAGGTTATAGTCTCTACCGCAATATTGCAACGTGCCTGATACACGCCCTGCGGTGGTAAGAAAAAGAGAGAGATTAGTGTTCTTAAATTCTCTCTGGTTCCAGAGCAAATAATCGGCACCTATTGTATCCAGTTCATCGGTGAGTAACTCAATAGGAGGCTCAGATGGTATTCCACAAATAAGTATCATGATTTCTAGTTTTAAAGTGTTTCAACCAGTTTGTTCTTGTATTTTTTCCCCTGTAATAGTTTTTGTGCTTCTATTAAGGAAAGCCGGAATGCCCGCATAAAGCTTTGAGAGTATTTGCTGAAAGGAGGTAAACTATTTGCTGTTATAAATTTATACTGCCCATTACCCCTTTTTTCTACAAATACTTCCAGCAATCTGCAATGGCAGTGCGCAGCAAGGTTTAAACATTCTTCTGAAAACCTGGCCAATTCTATGTTGCAATAAACTTTTTTATTGAAAACTAGCAGGGATTTTGCACGCTTCGAAATCTTTGGTGTAAAAATGCGGGCCATGTTCTCATCATCTGATAAGTAGCTTTGTGGTTTTACAGCAAATCCTGCTTTATGTGCCATTAAAGACCACCGCAGAGATGTACCTGAGAACCCTGAAAACGATGTAGGCGAAAGTTTATTTACCAATACGGATTCAAATGATTTGAGCCAACCCAATAAGAATGCATTCCATTCCTGTTGAAAATATTGCCGCTCTATCAATTCCTTCTTTTCCCAAAAGGGATGATTAATACTATTGACCCGGTTTAAAAAAAGTGTTACGTTTTTCGTATTAATTTTTCTGCCGCCCGGAAGTATCACTTCTGCAAAACTTATGTCATCACTCACCCTGAGATGCCAGTTCCTGCAATCGTACAGGTCTTCAACGTACAATATTTCTGCATCAACATCCTGGTTCGTTGTAACCTGGTCGTATAGCCACGTCGCTTCGATGTCTGTTTTTGAACAAAATAAAAAAAACATAATTTTTCAATTTAGATAAATGTACCGGCAGCAAAACTGCCGGTACATAAAAGGTTTACTCCTCATTACTATAAGCGCCGTGTGAAAGATCGGGCCTTATATTTTGGGAAATGAATGCACCCATTTCTCCGATGGCAGCCTCTATAGCAGCCAACCTCTGTTCAATATCAGCTTCATTTCCAGTTGCGCCATAAGAAAAGCCTGAACCGGGTATCCGGGTTTCAATTAATTTTGGAACCTCAAATTCAGATTTACCTTCTTTAAATTCTTTGTGTTCGAGTTTTTCCAATTTGTGCTCTTTGAATTCAATTTTCTCCAACTTAGCCTCTTTGAATTCTATCTTTTCTATTTTCTCAGCTTTGAATTCTTTTACCGGTTTTACTACGATGCTTGAACACAATTTTATATTGAGCTCACTCAACACGAAATTGATTGGGTTAATATAGGTATAACCAGAGCTATTACCTGCGAATAACAAACCAATCACTTTATTATTTGCATCCACCACCACGCTGCCACTATCTCCATGATCACTGAATTTTGGATTGTGAGAAACGTCGGGCCTGATTCCGATCTGATTGGTAAAAGTTTTTACCCCGAGACCCGGACCATAATCTACATTCAAGGTTGCATTAATGGCATCTACAAACCCGTAAGTGAGTAGCGTAGTACGACCTCTTTTTCTCACAGGGTTATTCAAAACAGCGGATGCTGTTCCTTTAATATCGCCGATATCTTTTATCTGGCAATTGGTAGTCTTTCCTGAGTCTATAGCACTTATTGCACCATCGACATGCCCGCTCAAAGAGGACCTTTTTAAAGTGCCTACCCGGTTAGCAATAGTACCCCCATCTACCCGTCCGGGTTGATCCATAATATCGCCGACAGACCAGGTGGTATCTACACACATAACATGGAAGTTGCTCAACATAACGGTTTTGTTATTCGTCTTGTCTATTACCGGGGCTCCCAGGGTGCCTACATAAACATATCCACCGATAACTCTGTTGGGACCGATGCTTATGCCACCTATTAATGGAGAATAAGAAGCAACATCGGCAAAAGCAATCACTTCATCTTCTTTCACCTTTAGCCATTGCGGCTCAAAAACGTCCTGCAGCACGTCTGTTGAAATGCCTTCGATTTCTTTAGGAATACTTTCCCCCTTGGGAACAGTTTTCAATTTTTTTGCCACGTGAATTCTTATTGAAACTTCGGAAGTGCGTCGTCCGTTTTTGTATTTGTAACCAACATCAATTCCGGTAACGCCCTTCATTGCCATAATTTTCTTTTCTACTGATTGTTTGATTTCAACAACCTCTTCTACTGTTTTCATAATTTTAATTTTTTTGTTTAAAAATAATTTTTGCAGGCATTTTCCCAGGTAATCTTAGCAACCCCTGGTGAGGAATTATTTTGCGTATAAATTTTCCTATAAAACAGCGGCGTAGAGTTAGCCAGGAGGCTTGAAAGATTCAAAAAAGTATCATTCTATTAAAATGGCATCCCACTCGTAAGAATGATTATCAGAATTTTTTGAAAGATTTTGTTACGTCTATCTCCTTTACCACCATTGGCCGCAATCTTCACCAACTTATTGTAAAAAATGAGATATTCATTGGCTGATAAATTTATTGATGTAGATCTCTTATCATATAGGAATGTGTAATTATTGAAAACAAAAGTCGCTTATATCAGTTTCTTAAACTACGGTGAAATCGCTCTTTTTTTACCCCTCTTTTCACGGTTTTTTGTTGCGATGACAGAGATGGCTTTTTATAATTCCATAAGGTCTGGCTTCATTAAAGCATCTATTATTTTATCGAACAATCACTTAGCTATAAATTAATAAAAAAAAATAAAAATTCAAAGCTTTACGCATCTCATAGTTCTGAGTAACCGCTCGTCAAAAATCTTGATAAGTTTCGGTCATATTGATTGCTGGACATCATAAAATCGCAGAAAACTTAAACAGCGTTTTTTTTTGAATTTTTGTATATTCATTTTATATGAGTGAGAATTCTCTTTTAAGTGCTTACCTGGAGCAATCCGGTGTTTGGGACGAAATGTGCACAGATGGCCATATACGTCCTCCCTACAGAAATTTTGTTTCCACAATAGATAATTTGCCGGCAGTTGAAATGACACATAAAGATGAAATGGCAAAAAAACTATTCATGAGCCAGGGCATCACCTTTACCGTATATAGCAGTGGTGAGGGTATTGAAAAAATATTTCCTTTCGACATTATTCCGCGCATTATTACTACCGAAGAATGGTCTATGATAGAGTCAGGCTTGAAACAGCGGTTAAAAGCACTCAATGTATTTCTGAAAGATATTTACCATCGGCAATTCATTTTGCATGATGGAATTATTCCCGCACAGCTTATTTATTCATGCCCTAATTTTTTGCGTGAAATGATGAATGTGGATGTGCCTTTCGACATTTATACGCATATATCCGGTGTAGACCTGATAAGAGATCATGATGGCAAATTTTATGTGCTTGAAGATAATCTGCGTACCCCTTCCGGTGTATCTTACATGCTCGAGAACAGGAGTATTACCTATCGTATTTTCCCTGACATGATACCAAGAAATAATGTGCGTACGGTAAAGGAATATCCAGACCTGTTATATAAAAATTTATTAGCTGTAGGGAACCGACAGAAAAGTAACCCAACAGTTGTATTGTTGACACCGGGCATTTATAATTCCGCGTATTTTGAGCATACCACTCTTGCAAGATTAATGGGCATTGAACTGGTAGAAGGCCGCGACCTTATAGTGGAAAACAACCATGTTTTCATGAAAACAACCAAAGGACTGGAACAGGTTGATGTTATTTATAGAAGAGTCGATGATGAATTTATTGATCCTCTTGTTTTCAGGCCAGACAGCATCCTTGGAGTTCCCGGAATATACTGGGCTTATAGAAAGGGAAATGTTGCAATCGTAAACGCAATGGGAAATGGTGTTGCAGACGATAAGGCTATTTATTCGTATGTTCCCGATATGATTCGATATTATTTAAATGAAGAGCCCATATTAAAAAATGTGCCGACATACAGGCTTGCAGATGATGATAGTAAAAAATATGTTTTTGAAAATATGAGCAATATGGTGATCAAGCGTACGAATGAATCTGGCGGATATGGAATGCTGATGGGCAATATCGCAACCGATGAGGAAATGAAAATTTTTAAAGACGCCATAAATGCCGAGCCCAGGAATTTTATTGCGCAACCAATCATAAGTTTATCTTCTACTCCATGCTATATTAACGGGCTTTTACAGCCGCGCCGCGTTGACTTAAGGCCTTTTGCATTGTATGGCCCTGATGGAGTAACTATCGTTCCCGGTGGGTTAACAAGAGTTGCCCTTAAAGAAGGATCAATGATCGTAAACTCTTCGCAGGGTGGCGGAAGTAAGGATACGTGGGTATTAGCGAAATAAGCTCAATGTGTGAGTCAGCCGATCAGCTAATGACATCTGAAATCGCGATAGCTGGGAACTGCCTTCAAAAAACTTTCATGATTTTTTCAAAAGATTCTTCATCATAATTTCTATTTATAAACTTATCCGTTACCATTCTTTTCTTATAAATAAAAACAGTATTTAAAATATCATTCGACGTATTTATTTCATAAGTTCCTGCTGTTTTTTCGTAATTGACGGATGGAACCATTGTAACTGCCACATTTCTCAAATTTAGATTGGTTGTCCAGGAAATTAGTTTTTTCATTGCAACATTTCATTTTCTGACCCAGGCTCTATATAAATGAGAAACACCGCAAGTTTTTAGAATGCATTGATACAATTTTCATGCAATCTAATTAGCTATTCATCCCATAATACTTTCGAGTGGAAAACCCTTGTTCAGCAATATTAAAAAGGAAACCTTGCTAATCCTCACGGATACCAAAAGTCATTACACGGAAATGGTCATTCTCACGTATACATTGTGAAAAAAGCCAAAGAATTACATCACCATTTTGTAAAAGGAATATTCATTTAAATGCTTCCGTTGTTCGGCATTATTTTATACTTCACCACGTAAATTTTGGTAACCCCGCAGGTTATATTAAAAAAAAATGCCTTCCCTTAAGATTTAACAAGCCAAAACAATAGCTTTGGGCACCCATCCATTCATATCTTTTAAACCTTAACTGTATCAATATTCTGTTTATGAAAAAATTTTACCTTTTTCTTGCAGGCAGTAGTATCCTGATTATTATTGGCATTTTATTTTTTATTTCTTCACACGCTCCATTACATCCCGAAAAAAAATTGACTGAAAAACGAGAAACCGAAGACAGGATGGACCTTGCTATGCAGCAGGATTTCGAGCTCACTAAAGACTTAAAGCTAAATGATGTTCCCCGTGAAAGGCTGATCAATGCAATGGATATAAAAACGCAACGTATATCAGCAGCCGCATTTAAGGATGTTGCGGTAACAGGAATTAACTGGCAGGAAAGAGGACCAAATAATGTCGGTGGGCGTACAAGGGCTTTAATGTTTGATTTAAATGATGTGGCAAATGGCTACAAGAAAGTATGGGCGGGAAGCGTTGGTGGAGGATTGTGGTACACCAATGACATAACCGCAGCGAGCCCCTCATGGAATAAGGTAGATGATCTCTTTGAAAATATTGCAGTAACAGCCATTATTCAAAATCCCCTGAATCCACAGGAGATGTATTTTGGAACGGGCGAAGGCTGGTATAATTCGGATGCAGCAAGAGGCCTTGGAATATGGAAGAGTTCAGATGGTGGCGCTAACTGGACCAGACTAAATTCTACACTGAATTTTAAATACATAAATGATCTGCTGATTGATAAAAACGGTAACCTGTACGCGGCAGTAAAACAACAATACCCTGCCGACGGATATGGGATTCAAAAATCAATTGATGGGGGAGCAACGTGGACAAATGTGTTAGGCTTGTATTCCGGTAATCCTCTGCCAGGTGGCGATCTTGAACTGGCGGCTAACGGGGATGTTTATGCCACACTGGGTGCATCCGGGCGTACCGGTGTTGTTTACCGATCCGATTATAGTGTCAATACAACTGCTACAGGAGACGTCGGCACATGGACAAATATTTCTCCTGCAGGTACTTCCGCATTTCGCGTGGAACTTGCTTGTGCACCTTCCAATGCAAATATTGTTTACGCATTATTTCAATCTTCCACTTCAGGGGATTGCGGTTCGATACAACGATATGACGCTTCAACGAACATATGGACGACTAAAACAGTACCTACGATTGTTGACCAGGGAGACAATTCTAATTTCACGCGGGGGCAGGCCTGGTATGATCTTATTGCAGCAGTAGATCCAAATGACGAGAATGTTCTATATATAGGCGGCATAGATGCCTTGCGCTCGGACGATGCTGGCGCCACATGGACCCAGATGACAACATGGAGCCTGTACAATGCTCCGGCGTTTACATCGGCACAAAATGTGCACGCCGATCACCATGCCATCATATACTCTCCCGGCAGTTCATCTATTGCGATATGGGGCACAGATGGTGGCGTGGCATATACTTCAAATGCAAATGTAACAGGTAGCAAGCCCACTTTTCTTAATAAAGATCTAAGCTATAACGTGACACAGTACTATTCTGCCGCCATCCATCCTACCAATCCCAATTATTTTCTCGCGGGCTCACAAGACAACGGCACGCAGAAATATACAGCAGCAGGAATCAACAGCACAACTTCCGCAAGCGATGGTGACGGCGGCTTCTGCTTTATTGATCAGTTAAATCCTACTATTCAGATCACCTCAACTGTTTACAATAATTATTTCATTTCAACCGACGGCGGCAATACTTTTTCCGGCCGATACTTTAATAACTATGGTTCATTTATTAACCCGGCTGCTTATGATGCCCAGAGTAAAAAATTATATGCGGCAAATCTTGTAAATGCATTTAGCAGCATCAACACCTTTTTACGGTGGGAAGATCCTGCAACCGGGGGTAGCGCCACATCATTTGTAACTGTTCCGCAGTTCAACGGCTCAAAAGTTACCAACGTAACCGTATCGCCTTTGACACCCAACCGTGTCTTTTTTGGATTGCAAACTGGTGACATAGTAAGAGTAGATAATGCCAATACAGGCAATGCATTAGTAGGGAAAGTGATAGGAAGTTTAGGAGCATCCATCTCTTCCATATCAATAGATGCTGCAAATGAAGACCACATGCTGGCCACGCTTTCCAACTATGGATCCGCCCTGGTGGAGGAATGCAAGAACGCCACGCAGGCATCGCCGACATGGACAATCACTAAAGGGAATTTACCCGACATGCCTGTGCGATGGGCAATGTTTGATCCAAGAAATTCCGACTGGGCCTTATTGGCTACTGAATTGGGTGTATGGTCTACCGATGATTTAAACGGAGCATCCACTGACTGGCAGCCAACAAACAGTGGCCTGGCCAATGTAAGAATAGATATGCTGCAATACAGGCCCGGCGACAGAACGATAGCAGCGGCTACTCATGGTCGAGGGCTGTTTACGGCGGTTGTGCCAAATATAACCACGCCTGATATAAATTTTGTTACTGCTTCTGCAAGCGGAATAGAAAAGACAACCGGCACATCGGGTTGCAGGAATTACACCGATTATACTTTTCAATTGTCCATTGCCAACGCACCCACCGGTGATGCGACGGTAACTTTAAATGTACAGGGATCGTCGACAGCAACTATAGGAAATGATTTTGATTTTACTACTAACGGAAACTTCAGTTCACCATCTTCTACTCTTATTTTTGCCAATGGCGCAACCACTTCAAAAACGGTGACCTTAAGAATTTATGATGATGCAGAGATAGAGCCGACGGAAAATATAAAAATCGGCTACAATATTACCGGGACTACAAATGCTCAAAAAGGCGCCGGATTTCAAACTTATACTTTTACTATTGCTGATAATGATTTTGCACCGGTAGGCGATGGCTCAGGCTTGTTTAGTTCAGGTAATGCAAATGTTGGCGGCTATCTTTTCTGTCCATTCAGAACTGATAAACTTAAGCACCGGTTGCAAACTATATATACTGCATCAGAATTAAAAGCTGCCGGATTTTCAGGAAGCGGAAATATAACCGACCTGCAATTGTATGTCACATCTCCAAATGCAAGATTGTTCAATGGCTTTACTATTTCAATGGCGAATTCAACCGCACCTAATTTAAACTACGGCTTTGTAACCGATCCTTTTACGCAAGTATATACGGGGGATTACACAACACTTCCGGCCGGCCAGTTCAACAGTCCAACGGCAAATAATTTTACTTTTTCATCGCCATTTTTATGGGATGGCGTTTCTAATATCGTTATCCAATTTTGTTTTGATGGAGGCCCTGATCTTGCCGGAACTCAATACACCGTTGAATCCAATTTCGCGCCTTTAGGCACCGGGGTAAAAACCTCGGTATTTTCTGATTACACCAATGAAGCGGTAGCTGGTTGTTCATTACCGGATGCAGTTGATAACGACAACCGTGTAAGAATAACTTTCAACGCGTCTTTTGCCGGCACCACAATCGCTACAGCTTTGAATACGACACGCACTGAAAATTTTGCAGGCAACAATGATCTTTATTTTTATTCGGCCACGGGCGAAATTCTCGCAAGAGTAAAAAACACCGGAACTAGTAACTACGGATGCACGCAGGTAGTCATTGACAGGGCAGGAACCGGGGCGACAAAGTTTTGGAACAACAATCCACCGAATTATTTAATGGATAAAACGTTTAGAATATTACCGTCAACCAATGACCCTGCCGGCACTTACCAGGCTACATTTTATTTCACAAAAGCTGAAGTAGACGGTTGGGAAGCTGCTACAGGGCAAACATTCAGCAACATTCAAATGGTAAAAGTTCCGGGGCAAATAAGTACAACAACGCCTTCGAACCAGGAGCCGGGGGGCGTGGGGACCACTCAAATTGTGACGCCGGTAGTTGCAAATCTCGGCACAAAATATTCTCTCACTGCAACATTTAATAACGGATTTTCCGGGTTTGGATTTGGTATTCCTGGCGCCGGTTCAACATTGCCTATCACACTTTTAGATTTTTCGGGAAGCCTGCAAAACGACTATAGCCTTTTGCAATGGACAACTTCTTCTGAAATAAACAGTAAACAATTTGATCTGGAAAAATCTTTTGACGGAAGAAACTTTACTAAAATCGGCACTATAAAAGCTGCCGGGAATAGTGTGTCCAATCGTAAATATTCACTACTGGATAAACAGGTAGCATCAGAAATAAATTATTACCGGCTATTGATGGTTGATAAAGATGGGCAAACAAAAATCAGTAATGTAGTCGTCATAAAAAATGCTTCTGCAAAACAGAATGTCCATGTGTTGAATAATCCTTTTAGAAATAATATTTCAATAAGGTTTGAAAGAATACCCGCGGGAAAAGTGAGCTTGCAATTGACAGATTTATCGGGAAAGAAAATTGCATTAAGGGAAATCAATGCGATACCAATGCAGGTTTACCAATGGGATATGGGGCAGTCGCCAATAAGCCATGGTGTTTATATTTTAACTGCCGAAGTAGACAGGAAAAAATATGGAATACAACTCATGAGGGAGTAAGCGGGAGCGCATGTGACTCATCATTAATTGTGAAAAATAAACTAAGGCCGATGTAAATCGGAAATCTGCTAATTTTAAAAATGTTTTTCAAGAAGAGACAACTAAAAATCGCTATTTCGATATTGATTGTCATTTACAGTTGCCGGGATAATTCAAAATCGCCTGATTCTAATGGAGATCAATTAAAGCCTGGTGTACCTGTCATTAATTATGCAGTCAAAAATTATTATGCCCATGACACCAGTTTATTTACGGAAGGCCTTTTATTTCATAACGGGCAATTATATGAAAGTACAGGCTCACCGGCTGAACTTCCCCAGGCTCAATCTTTAATTGGAATAACAGATTTGGCAACGGGGAAATTTTCAAAAAAAATTGAACTTGATAGAACAAAATATTTTGGCGAAGGAATTGTCTTTTTAGGCGATAGATTATTTCAACTCACTTATAAGGCCCAGGTAGGATTTATCTACGATGCAACATCTTTTAGGAAAACAGGTGAGTTTACATACAGCAATTTGGAAGGCTGGAGTTTGACAACTGATGGAAAAGATTTAATCATGAGTGATGGCACAAGTAACCTCACGTTTATAGACACTGCTAATTTTAAACCAGTCCGGATTTTAAGTGTAACTGAAAACGGCCTGCCTCAAGACAGTCTGAATGAACTTGAATATATAAAAGGCTTCATTTATGCGAACATCTGGATGAGCAATTTTGTTGTTAAGATCAATCCTGCAAATGGTAATATTATCGGCAAACTTGACTTAAGCTCACTCACTCGTGAAGCAAGGAACAAAAATCCCCGGGCAGACGTTTTGAATGGAATTGCCTATGACTCAGCCACTGACAGAATATTTGTGACCGGAAAAATGTGGGCTAATATCTATCAAATAGATTTTGCACATTAAGTACCGAAACGCATCTGCATAAAACACACCTGGGTATTTTATTTTTGCTTTAACATCTTTGAGAATACTGTTTGCGTATTTGATGTACAAATAAAATTAAAATGAAATATTTAACTACTCTTTTTATTGCAGCGTTTATGATCTCAGGATTTACATCTTTTGCTCAAAAAAATGCTGATAAAAATCTCTCAAAATACAGCAAAGCTGTTTTTGCCGCAGGCTGTTTCTGGCACGAGGAAGCCTTATTTGAAAGTGTGAAAGGCGTGAAAGAAGCGGTGTCAGGCTATGCCGGCGGACATACAAGCGATCCAAGCTATGAATCAATTGAAACAGGAGTTACCGGTCATGCTGAAAGTGTGATGGTATATTATGATCCTTCCGTAATTTCTTACGGCACGTTATTAAAAGTTTATTTCGCCGGCCAGGATCCCACGCAAGTAAACGGCCAGGGACCGGATCACGGGACTCAGTACAGGTCTATCGCGTTTTACAACAATGATTCTGAAAAAAAACAAATTGAAGATTATATAAAACAAATGAATGCATCCGGAAAGTATAAGGCGCCGATTGCTGCCCAGGTAATGCCACTAAAAAAATTCTGGGAAGCGGAAGATTATCACCAGGATTTTATTGCGCACAATCCCAACCAGGGATATGTACAGGCCGTTTCAATACCTGAAATAAAACATTTTCAAAAAGAATATCCTGACATGATTAAGCCTGATCACCGGTTTTAATTTGCATAATTGATTGTTTACCATGAAGCCGCCACTCACAAGGCGGTTTTTTATTTCAAAAAATTTAATACTGCCTCCAATAACTATTTTGCCTGCAATACTTCTATCCCTTACTTTTGCAGCGTTTCAATAAAAAATTACGACATGCAACTCTCTTCTCTCTTATCAAGATTTAATGAACCGGAAACTTTAAAAATGGCAAAACTTGGCCGCGAATTGAGGGCCAAAGGAATTGATATAGTGGACCTTAGCCTTGGTGAACCTGACTTTGACACACCTGATCATATAAAGGAAGCGGCTAAAAAAGCGATTGATGAAAACTGGAGCCACTATACACCGGTGCCGGGTTATCTTGAATTAAGAGAAGCTATCTGCAGAAAACTTAAAAGGGATAATGGGCTGGACTATACACCGCAGCAAATAGTAGTAAGCACCGGGTGCGAAGCAAAGCCTTGCCAACACGGTATTAGCGATTGTTGATGATGGTGATGAAGTGATCATTCCTACCCCATACTGGGTAACGTATTCTGAAATTGTAAGACTTGCAAGAGGTAAAGTAATGTTCATTCACACAACACCTGAAGCGAATTTCAAAATTACACCGGAACAGCTTGAAGCTGCCATTACGCCAAAATCGAAATTGTTTATTTTTTCATCTCCATCCAATCCTACAGGGGCGGTCTACACCAAAGATGAGTTGGAAGCATTGGCAAAAGTATTTGAAAAACATCCCCAGGTTTTTGTACTTAGCGATGAGATTTACGAATATATAAACTACGCTCACGACAATGGCGGCGGCCACCAGAGTATAGCTCAATTTGATTCCATAAAAGACAGGATAATTGTATTGAATGGATTAAGCAAGGGCTTTGCGATGACTGGCTGGAGGCTCGGATACATTGCAGCTAATTTAGATATTACAAAAGCCTGTGAAAAGATCCAGGGACAATTTACGAGCGGCACAAATTCAATAGCACAAAGGGCAGCGATTACTGCTTTGGATGCCCCGCTTTCTGCTACTGTTGAAATGGTGAAAAAATTTAAGGCGCGTAAAGAAAGAGTATTGGAATTATTAAAAGAATTACCGGGTATTAAATGCACCGAGCCTGATGGAGCCTTTTATATTTTTCCTGAAGTGAAAAGTTATTTTGGTAAAAAAGCCGGCGACGAAGTCATCAATAATGCCAGTGACCTTTGCATGTTTCTTCTTAATACTTCGCATGTGTCAACTGTAACAGGAGATGCATTTGGCGAACCAGATTGTATAAGAATTTCATTTGCAAATAACCTGGAAAATATTGAAGAAGGTTTTAAGAGAATCAAGAAAGGCTTATCGCAACTTAATTAGTTATAGTTAATGTGCTAATGAAGCCGATTCGTTTTTCATTTTTATAAACTTTTCATGTAGAGCCAGCGCCTGAGGAATCAACATTTGCTGTTCATCGTTTACTATAACAAAATCGCATAGCCGCATTTTTTCGGATTCATCCATTTGCTTGCTCATCCTGTCTTCAACTTGTTGCGCAGAAATGTGGTCACGTTCCATCGCTCTTTGAATGCGAAGGGATTGCGGAGCATCTACGCCAATTACAAAATCAAGATATTTATTAGAACCACTTTCAAAAATAAGAGCGGCTTCTTTTAAAACATAAGGAGACGTTTGCCTTTCAAACCAATCGGCAGCATCTTTAATTGTGACCGGGTGTACCAATGAGTTAAGGAGTGCTAATCTTTTCATTATTATTAAATACCTGGGCGGCTAAAAATTTCCTGTTAAGTACGCCCCCGGAATATGCTTCAGCCCCAAAATGATTTATGATAGAAGTCTTCAATTCTTCGTTTTCAATCATAAGCCTTTTCGATGCCTGGTCAGAATAATATACAGGAATACCCAGCACTTCAAAAATGGCTGCCACAGTACTTTTGCCACTGCCGATTCCGCCGGTGAGACCAATTTTTAGCATGGGATAAGGTAGCAATGTACGAGGTAAGATGTTCGATGTACGATGTTTGCAATGGAAGGATTCTTTAGTATCATTCTACTACTGTATGAAATCTGTTATATTAAAATAATAATTAAGAATTGAGATAATACAAGACAGACACGCACGTAGAACATTTTCAGTCGTCGATTTTTTTTCACATCGTACATCCGACATCCTTACATCGTACATTATTTAATCGGCGCTACCGGCTTATTAATATTCGCCGTCCACTCCATACTTATTGCACTCTTTTCAATTTTTATATAACTACCAGGATTGATTTCCAGCATCATAGTGCCGTCTTCATTCACTTTATTTACCGTGCCATGAATACCGGCAATGGTTACAATTTTATCTCCCTTCTGCATGTTTGAAAGAAACTGCTTTTGCTGCTTCGCTTTCTTTGCCTGCGGCCTTATCATAAACATGTAAAAAACCAGGATCATCAGCCCTAAAAATATAAACTGGAATCCACCACCGCCACCTGAGCCACCTTGCCCTAACATTAAAAAAACCATTGCTAAATTCATATTATCTGATTTGTTTTGTTTTGCTGTTATCTGACAGCCATTATGAAAAATTATTTTTGAGCGCTTTCAACTTCACCTGTCAGTTGTAAAACAGGGAATTTAGGGTAGGCATTTGATGTAACGGTAATATCCTTGTGAACCGGTCCCACTCTTCCTTTGCTATTGAAAACAACCTTTAAAAAACCCGTCTCGCCAGGCTTGATAGGCTCTTCAGGTTTTTCAGGAACGGTACAGCCACAACTGGCAACCGCCGAAGAAACGATCAAAGGATTTTTGCCTGTATTCCTGAATCGATAACTATATTCAACCAGTGCGCCATCTGTAACCTTCCCAAAATTATAGGCAGAATCTATCATTTGCACGGTAGTGGAATCGGTAAATTGTTGCGACGTATTTGCAGCCAGCACATCGCCTTTATTTTTTGTATTCCTTATATCACAGGAAACAAGAACACAAATAAGAAAAATGACTCCTAACAACTTATTCATATCTTTTTTTGATTTTTTTGCAAAGGTATTATAAAACACTGTTTTTGAAATTCTTCTTGTGTATTTTATCGTTCGCAGCGAGTTCTTTAAGAATATTATCCAATATTCCATTTACAAAATGCCCGCTTTGTTCGGTACTGTATTCCTTTGCGAGGTCAATATATTCATTGATGGTAACTTTTGTGGGTATTGTTTCAAAATACAGAAATTCACAAACCCCCATTTCCATAAGAATCATATCCAGTGCGGCAATACGCTCAGCATCCCAGTTTTTTAATTTTGGCTTTATAAGTTCGCGGCAATACTCCTTTTTACCAATTACGCTCTCAAGAAGGTCTACCGCGAAGTCCATTTTTTCTTTACCGGTCAATTCCGTAAAGTTAAAGGCCGCTGGTTTTTGTAACAAGGTCGTCATTAACACAATCATCATGTCCACATCATCATCCCAGTGGATAAATTTTTCTTCCACATCACTTATGAAATGATCGTCGGGAAGCATAAGGTCGTCGAAAATAAACTCAAGAATTTTCTTTTCCGATTTCTTATCACGCGATTTTTCAGTAATGTATTCTTTGTATTCAGGAGAGGCCACCAAAGAGAGGTAACATTTTTTAATCAAATCATCATTTACCAGGTATTTGATTTTTAGTTGCTCAACAGATTTGTTAAACGAAGCATTCTCAAGAATAGACCATATTATTTCATTACCCGAAATTTTGGTATTGATATTCAGGTCCTGAGCGGATGGTAAATGCTTTTGTGATTTTTGAGCGGCATCTTTTTCTGCAAACCTGGCAACTTCCACTATATAGTACACGAGGTAGGTAAATAATTGTTGCGAATGTTCAAGCTTCTTTTTGAGTATTTGCAATGGCTCGCCCGGGCGGGTTTCATTATTCATAGATTCAATGCTGTAAAGCGTTTGCATCACCTTCACCCTTATATTTCTTCTGCTTAACATTTATTAAAGAACTGTTTAGAGGGCGCAAAGATAATGGGAAATAGCCTCCCACCCAACCCTCAAGGAAAATGGGGTTGGCAGTCCACAAAAGAAGAGGAAGTGGTATTACTCGTTATTGGAAGATTACTGAAATTGATTTTCCTTGTATAATAGATTTTGCTATTCTATTACTATTTTATTTCTCACCACGTTACTGCCGCCCTGGTCACTTAATTGCACAATATAAATTCCACGGAGTCCTGAAATATCAACTTTAGTATTCTGCTGATTCAGGACTTGCTCTTTTATTCTTCTGCCTGTGTTATCATACATTATCATTTCCACAGGCGCGTGTGTAATCGTCTATATTTATTTGTACAAAACCTTTTGCAGGATTAGGATAAAACGAAAAGCCATTCCTGTGGCCATTGAAAGAAATTGACCTTATGTCAGAATAAGTATATGATCCGTTACTATTTTTTATTTGAAGCCTGTAAAATATTTTTGAATTACTTAAAACCGCGGAATCAATAAAAGTATAATCAAGTTCCGAATTAGAATTGCCATTCACTGATTTACTGGCAACAAAACCAATATCAGTAAATTTTGATTCATTATTTATTTTTCTCAGTATTGAAAATCCGGCAACACTTTGCTCCGAAGAAGTAACCCATTGCAACTGCGCCTGGTTGCCATTTAGTTTTTGCACGTAGAAGGATGCTAAACCCACGGGCAGCGCTCCCAGGGTGTAGGGCAAAGACGTATCGCTTGCACTTAAAGTATTTGTTACCACTAAAGTATAACTACCCGATGCAGAAGTGGCATAGGAAGGTGAAGTGGCCCCCGGAATTATCACATCATTTTTTAGCCATTGATAAGTAAGGTTACGTCCCTCCAAACCCTGGAATAAAAAATTTCCGCTGCCCTGGTCTGATGCGGTAAAATATGCTTTCGGCCTGCGCAAATAACTTGTATCCTCGAGTTTGTAAACCGTTCCGTTATTATTAAATAAAATGTACTGATCGCCGTACCTGTCCTCACCAAAAGAAACGGGATTACCTGTTGCCTGTGCATTAGTAATGAAATGGGTAACGCTTCCGGATAAAGCACCATTTACTTCACTAATACCATCCACCCATTTTTGTACATAGTCCGCAAAGATGTAGGTACCAAAAAGAGATTTGGATTGAGCGCTGCGGTACACATATCCACCCGTGATCGATTTCCCGACAGCATGTGTGTAATCATAAATTGGTAAAGTCAACCCGGATTGATTACAACCTGACGAAGGATTATAACAAGCGGTACCCTCCATAATATTCCAGCCATAATTTCTACCTCCGGCTGCACCTGCCGGTTGAAAGTCTATCTCTTCAACGGCACCCTGGCCCACGTCCGCAATCCAAAGATCGCCAGTGATCCTGTCAAAGCTGCTGCGCCATGGATTGCGTACGCCATAAGCCCATATTTCTTTTTTGATTCCCGGCGTAGCATCATTATAAAAAGGATTTGATGTAGGTATTACATAAGGTTGGGCGATGGATGAATTACTTACATCTATTCGTAAAATCTTTGCAAGAAATGTATTTTTATTTTGCCCGTTGCCCTGCGGATCCCCACCACTTCCGCCATCCCCAAGATTAATATAGAGATAGCCATCTTTACCAAACATAAGATTACCTCCATTGTGATTACTATAAGGCTGGCTTTGGGTGAGAATAGTTAATCCCGTAGTCAATGCAACATTTGAGTCTGCTGGGTCAGCTTTATATTCTTCAACTACCGTTGTTAATTGCCCCGAAATAGTAGAGGTGTAATCGACATAGAATTTCCTATCTGTTTTATAAGTTGGACTGAATGCAATTCCTAAAAATCCTTCTTCACCGTTTGTGTAAGAAGACACTTTTGAAGAAATATCCAGGAAAGGCGTGGGCCGCAAAGTACTATCAGGGTTTATAACGCGAATTCTCCCGGGGCGTTCAGCTACAAATAACCGATCGTCACCGCAATTTTTAAGATCAATTGGCAAAGTGAGCCCGCTTACTAAAGGCTTTGCTGCGAGCTTTTGTGCAACAATTTTTCCAGAAATCATGATGGAAATAAAACAAACCAGGTAGGTAAATATGTTCTTCATAATTAGTGCTTTAACTTTCAAATGGGTGCAAATACTTTGCCACTAAAAATAAAAAAGCAACCACAACGATGGCTGCATTTTTAAAAAAAGTACTACAAACCTGTAAGCCGGATTCTGTATCCCGATACCGCAAAGTAACGGGAGGTTATCATTTATCTTGCTGTTACATTACTGCAACAATCTTGCTGCCTACCCTTCAGCATCGGGCGAGTAGCCCTCAGGCACTGATATACGTGGCATTACAGCACACAAGGTTTACCCATCGCAATAATTACTTACTGCCATCGTGAGCTCTTACCTCACGTTTTCACCCTTGAACCTCACCTAACCTCTCCAAAGGAGAGGGATAAGGAACGGTAATTTTCTGTGGCACTATCTTCCCGCTGTAGGCGAGACCGGCCATTAACCGGTGTGTTACTCTATGCTGTCCGGACTTTCCTCCCTGTCCTTACGAGCGACAGAGCGATAACCCGGTTTGTAGCATTGTAAAGATAGGAACGGCAAAGCGGTTAATATTGAAAGAATATTTCCGTGGCACCATAACCGTAACCGGGATGATATTGATTCACAAAACTCTTTACTTCCTTTTTATGTTTTAAAATCTCATGAATCTCTTCTCTCAGTTTGCCGGTTCCAATGCCATGTACAACAATAAAATTTGGCTGATGATGCGCTATGGCAAGATTAAAATATTTTTCAAAAGTGCTGAGTTGTAAAGAGAGGATTTCAAAATTGCTCATTCGTCTCCAATCGTCCGATAATTTTTCAATATGCAGATCAATCATTGATCTCGCCGGCTCAAGATTTTGCCGGGCGTGTGAAGCATCATACAACTGGCCATACGTGTTGGTATATTCAGGAATTAATTCTTCTGTTTTATCAGGATAATTTTCAAAAAGTTTAAAAGAAAAAGTAGGCTCGTTTTTCATTTTAATCTCTTCGATCTTTTGAAATAATTGCTTTGCTTTTATTTTTAAGCTGGCTTCAAAATGTGCTGCTTTTTTTTTGTTGGCATTCACGAGTGAAAAATCAAATTCAAATTTTGGCGCATCGTTCATATCCTCAAACGGTACATCGTGCAGGTAGAAATCGTTGAAGGAGTAGATGGTGTTATCGAGTTTAAAATCTTCGGCTCCTAAAAAATGAAGGCGGTATGTAAAATGGTAAGGTTCACTTGTTTGATTGATAAGATAAATTTTAAAAGCCTCTACCACATCATCATCAAAAACATCTTTATCAAATATGGGCAAAAAGGAAACCCATACGCCATCACTCACTTTGTATTTAGAATTTGCTTTTTCTTTTTTTATATCATCAATGTATTTTTTTTCTTTCTTCTTTTCGCCGCTAAGCCCTGAGCGGGTCGAAGGGTCGGAAAATCTTTTGAAATAAGGAAAGTCTATTTGATCCATGTACACGGGAAATCTTACTCCTTCTACATCTATCAATACCATTTTATCATTAATGATATCTACCACTTCACCTTCTTCCTGTGAGTGAAGAATTAATACTTTATCACCTAACTGGTATTTCATGGAGCAAAGATAGAGGGTTTGGGAGTTTGAAGAGTTGGCTACGAAAAAATAGCCTTGTATAAGCGCATTAGATTTGACGAAATAAATTTTTGCTATATTTTTAAGTTTGTCTGCAATTAAACAGCAAGCTACTCGCATATGAAAAAAATATTCTATTCTGCTAACCGAAATCCTGATGGTTTCACTTTTTATTCACATATGGACAAGACACAACGAACTTAACAGACCCTCTTATAAGTTGACTGTTTTCGTTGACAAAAACTCCGTCTACGAAGAAGAACTAAAAGCCACACCTTATATATTACCCGACAAAACTGTTCAAATATATCCTGGCGAAACAATTTTTATTGAAATCGAAGAAGATAATGGGATTATAAAAAGCGTGACAGCTGTAAAAGAACCTGTCCATCCCTCCAAAACGTTGACAATAAGTTTTATTCAAAGCGTAAAGAAAAAGACGCATGAATTAATGATGCTGAAAGATCGAAAATCCATCTCTCGAAAAACCTAATTTATAAAGCAAAGATTTTTCTTTTAAAACAGAAGAAGTGAGTAGACACAGATGTATATCCTGTTGGCGCGGGCCTTTCAGGATAAATGAGTCCTGGCGCAGTATATTATAACCTCAATAGGTTTAAATGACTGGCAATTTCAATCAAGATAGAAAAATAATATTAGTTCGAGGAATCCTGTGCTACAACACATCCTTCTCTGCCAGCTTACTATGATGCCGGCTATACAAAAAATAAATAACAAGCCCTATCACCAGCCAGATTAGAAATCGCAACCAATTAGTATATCCCAGCTCCGTCATCAAATAAAAACAACTTGCCAGGCCAAGTACAGGTATAAGAGAAAGCTTTTTTATGAAAGAAGCAATAGTTAATGCCGTTGCGAGTATTACGAATAAAAAGAAAGGGAGCTTGTCGCGAAAGACTTCCCACCCGGCACTGAAATCAAAAAGGCCGAGGAAATTATTCCAGAATATGATTACGCCAACAATAAACAAAACGGGAACTATAAATTGAGAGCTTACAAAAGGAATTTTAAATTTCGGCTTCCCTTCACCCGCTTCTCTTGCAGGTAATAAAAGTACGCCACCACACACAAGCACAAACGCAAACAAAGTACCGATGCTCGTGAGGTCTGTTACTTCCGTGAGATTTAAGAATAGTGCGGGAATAGCTACCACGAGTCCTGTAACGATAGTAGAAAAAGAGGGCGTTTTGTATTTGGGATGAATGCGGCTGAAAGCTTTTGGCAGCAAGCCATCCCGGCTCATACTCATCCATATTCGCGGCTGGCCCATTTGAAAAACCAACAGCACACTCGCTGTCGCTATTACAGCGCTAAAAGAAATGATATAACTTATTTTATTAAGGCCAACTTCTTTAAATACAAATGCCAAGGGATCTCCTACCTGCAGCTTGGTATAGGAGACCATTCCCGTTAGTACCAGTGCTATCAGGATATAAAGAACCGTGCAGATAATAAGCGAATAGATCATTCCTTTTGGAAGGTCTCTTTGCGGATCCTGGCATTCTTCTGCTGTGGTTGATATAGCATCAAAACCAATATATGCAAAGAATACGGCGGAGACTCCTTTCATCATTCCACTGAATCCATTTGGTAAGAATGGGCTCCAGTTAGCGGGAGCCACATAAAAAAAACCTATAGCTATCACCGCAAGTATAATGACAATTTTCAGACCTACCATAAGATTGGTTGCCTTCCTTGTTTCTTTAATACCGGTATATACAAGCCATGTAATAAAGAAAACTATAGCCAGTGCAGGCAAATCGGCAATTATTCTAAGCCCTCCAATCTTAGGTGCATTCAGCCACGCATTGTATCCTTGCCTCATTGATTCTGTAAGATCGGCCAGGTTGGTTCCTTTGGCGATTTCAACAGAAGCTGCATCGAAAGCCCGTGAGGCGGATAAATAATCTGTGGTTAAGAAAGCAGGAATGTGAATGTTGATACCTTCTAAAAGATTTACAAAATACTGGCTCCACGAAATAGCCACAGCAATATTACCAATCGCATATTCCATAAGAAGATCCCACCCTATTATCCAGGCTATCAGTTCACCAAATGCTGCATAGGCGTACGTATAAGCGCTGCCACTTACCGGTATACGTGAGGCAAACTCCGCATAGCACAATGCTGAAAATCCGCAGCAAACAGCAGTAATAACAAATAATAAAGATACGCCTGGCCCTCCCTGGTAAGAAGCATTCCCAATAGTTGAGAATATGCCGGCGCCCACGATTGCCGCAATTCCCATCGCAACAAGATCTTTGACCCTTAAAACTTTTGACAAACCTGACGCCGAATGTGTCGCATCAGAAAGCCCTGTTTGCGCATCGGCTAAAATTGCAGAAATTGTCTTTTTTCGAAAAAGCGGATGAGACATGTTTGGTAAACTTTAGTACGATTGAAAATAAAGAAATAATGTGGAATAATTTCTTTCTTCCTAAATCCTCCTTCTATAAATTTCAGCCACTCTCAGTAAATAAATTTTTTTTTGAAATAAAAATATCTGGATGAAATATTTTTATTTAAAATTGGTTGCGTCCTTCTTTCGCTACGGATATGAACGATGAAGAAAAGACCACTATGGCGGCATGCAAACTATCGGTGGAATTAATGGATGATGATATAGTCGTGGTATCTGGCCTGCGTTAGATCCTGCTGGTGTTATTGCCGTTGGAATTGTATGAGCGGATTCTTAGGAACAGGGTATAGAAATGAAATCAAATGATCCTGATTCTCCGATAAATACATATGAAGTGCACCCGATGATTGCGATTGAAAAGAAAACTAATTACAAAATCATTGACCGATACCGTCAACAATCATATCCTTGTTGATTTTTAAAACAAGGCCCTGCAATACTTTACCGGGGCCTGCTTCGGTAAAATGCGTGGCCCCATCGGTGATCATTTTTTCTACAGATTGTGTCCACATAACGGGGCCGGTAAGCTGATCTACAAGATTCGCTTTTATTTCATCAGGTTCTGTTACAGCAATCGCCACTACATTCTGGTAGACAGGACATGTTGGGTTTTTAAACGAGGTATTTTCAATTGCATCTGCCAATTCTTCCCTTGCAGGCTGCATAAGCGGGGAATGAAAAGCGCCGCCCACCGGAAGAACCAGTGCCCGTTTTGCACCAGCTTCCTTCATCAGCACGCAAGCCTCTTCTATTCCTTTTTTACTGCCGGATATTACAATCTGCCCGGGGCAATTATAGTTGGCTGCCACAACGATTTCATGCCCGATTGAAGCGCATATTTCTTCCACTTTTTCATCAGGCAACCCAAGTATAGCCGCCATTGACGAAGGATTTGCCTCGCATGCCTTTTGCATTGCCTTAGCTCTTATGGAAACCAGGCGCAATGCATCTTCGAAAGAAAGGCACTCATTTGCAACCAGGGCAGAAAATTCCCCCAGCGAATGGCCGGCAACCATTTCCGGCGCTGAGGTTGCCAGTGTTTTAAAAGCGGCGACTGAATGAAGAAAAATGGCCGGCTGGGTAACGCTTGTCTGCTTTAATTCTTCCGCAGTGCCGGAAAACATAATGGTCGGAAATACTGAAACCGAGTAGTTCGTCGGCGATATCGAAAAGTTTTTTAGCATCAGGCTGCGTCTCATAAAGATTTTTGCCCATGCCGCTAAATTGTGAGCCTTGCCCGGGGAAAATATATGCATGCTTCATATCAGTAAACAATAATTTATCTTCTTTTAATAAGGTCAGCATTCACAAGACTTATGAATTCACTTCTTGTTGACTGCTTTTCAAACTCCCCGTAGAAGGCGGAAGTAGTTGTAACAGAATTTTGTTTTTGAACTCCACGCATCATCATACACAAATGTGTCGCCTCAATAATAACGGCAACGCCCAATGGATTCAATGTTTCCTGTATGGCGCCAAGAATTTGGGTCGTTAGACGCTCCTGTACCTGCAATCGTCTTGCGTATACGTCAACAACACGGGCAAGTTTACTAAGGCCGGTAATCCAACCATTAGGAATATAGGCAATATGCGCCTTACCGAAAAAAGGCAGCATGTGATGTTCACACATACTATACAATTCTATATCCTTTACTATAATCATTTCACTTATTTCTTCATGAAATTTTGCCGAATTTAAAATTGCTTTTGCATCTCCCTGGTATCCCTGGGTGGCATACTGCATCGCCTTTGCAAGCCTTTCGGGAGTTTTTAAAAGTCCTTCTCTCTCCGGATCCTCGCCGATCAAATGAAGCGCATCTTTATAGCTTTTTATTAAGCCATTAGTTACATCAGCGTCGTACTCTTCTGTTTTTTTATAAGCCATTTTCTCTTTTTTAAAATTTATGTTACGGGATATTCTACAAAATTTCGTGGAGTTTCATACAGGCGAACCTGTAAGTCAAGATCGCTGTCAATTTTCTCACGCAGAATATTATAGATCACTATAACAATATTTTCGGCTGTTGGGTTCACTTTTGAAAATTCCGGTACGTCAAGGTTCAGATTTTTATGATCCAGCTTTTCAATCACAAAGTCGTTGATGATATCGCTTAGCATTTTAAGATCTATTACGAACCCTGTTTCCTTGTCGGGAATGCCCGTTACTTTTACCTCCATTTCATAATTATGGCCGTGATAGGAAGGATTATTACACTTACCAAAAACGGTCTCATTCTTTGCGGCATCCCACGCAGGATTATTCAGCCTGTGTGCAGCATTAAAATGTTCTTTTCTATAAACGGATACCTTATTACTCATAATTAAAAAAGATTTTCTTAAATCAATCTCCGAAATATTCAACATATATCCGCGGCGTCTCATAAAGTTTAATACAATGTAATTTAACGGGCGCAGGCAAATGAGGATAAAGCTGTTGCCAAATAGCTTTTGCAAGATTCTCCGTCGAGCACATCTTATTTTTTAAAAATTCAACATCCACATTTAAATTTTTATGGTCGAGCTTATCAAGCACAAACTGCTTTATGAGAAGACTAAGGATTTTTACATCAAAAAGAAACCCGGTATCCTCTACTACTTCGCCCTTTATAGTTACATACAATTCATAATTATGGCCGTGCCAGTTTTCATTGGCGCATTTACCAAAAACAATTTCATTTTTTTCCTTGCTCCATTCCGGGTTGTATAATTTATGCGCTGCATTAAAATGTTCAACCCGTGTTAAATAAACCATTCTCTTCAAAAATTTTCGCAAAGGTAGGTTCAGAAACTTAAAATACGACAGCTATATACGAGATTTGCAGTATGGATTTATTAATAGTTGCGGCAACAAAATTAGAAATATTGCCATTTCTCGCAACTAATCACTCAGCTGATGTGCTCATCACAGGGGTTGGAATACCCTCGACCATTTTTACACTCAGCAGGAAGCTATCACAGGTAAGATATGACCTGGTAATTCAGGCAGGTATAGGCGGAAGTTTTAAGGAACCGTTTGAAAAAATTGATGCCGTAATTATCGAACAGGATACTTTTGCAGACATAGGAGTAGATGAAAAAGGTACTTTCAAAACATTATTTGAAATGGGGTTTGCTAACGAAAACGAATTTCCTTATCAATCCGGATGGTTAAAAAATGAACCAGGGCTTCTTAAAAAAACAAACTTGCCAGTCGCTAAAGCAATTACAGTAAACAGTATTACAGATGATAAAATGCGGCTGAAAAATCTCAATCAAAAATTTAACGCCGAAGTCGAGAGTATGGAAGGAGCAGCTTTTCATTATGTATGCCTGCAACAAAAAGTAAAATTCCTGCAGCTCAGAAGCATTTCGAATGCGGTGGGTGAACGCGATAAAACAAAATGGAAAATGAAAGAAGCGATTACCACACTTAACATCGAACTACAAAAATTAATTGAAAAATTTTATTAACTATGAATTTTACACTGGGATTTTCACCCTGCCCTAACGACACATTTATTTTTGATGCACTGGTTAATCATAAAATTGACACACAGGGAATAAGCTTCGATGTAAGACTTGAAGATGTTGAAACGCTTAATGAACTTGCTCTCAATAACAAGCTAGACTTCTCAAAAATAAGCTATGGAGTATTGCCAAATATCCTTAAAAATTATAAAGTACTAAACAGTGGAAGTGCATTGGGAACGGGCGTAGGGCCTCTTCTCATTTCGAAAAAGCCAGTAGAATTTGAGGATGTAAGTGATTACACCATCGCAATCCCCGGAGAGAACACGACTGCGCATCTTCTTTTTTCAGTTGCCTTTCCCGGAGCAAGAAACAAAGTATTTAAAAGATATGATGAGATAGAAAATTTTGTATTGAATTCCGGCGGAAATAATTTAGGAGTTATCATCCACGAGAACAGGTTTACCTATGCTGCAAAGGGACTTTATAAAATCGTGGATCTCGGAAATTATTGGGAAGAAAAAACCGGTTTTCCTATACCCCTTGGCGGTATTGTCGCGAATAAAAGAATAGATGAAAAATTCATAAACACCGTAGATGCGCTTATAAAACAAAGTATTGAATATGCTTTCAGCAATTATCCGGAAATCCCGGTGTACGTTCAGCAAAATTCACAGGAGATGGAGGTAGAGGTTATGAAAAAGCATATTGACCTTTATGTAAATGATTATTCAATCGACCTTGGCGAAGCAGGAAAGCTGCTATTCAAAATTTGATTGATGTATTTAAAAACACGACTACCCTCTTTCCAAAAAGAAAAAATTGAAAGGATAGAACCAATGTTTGCAAAAGCATAATGCTTTATTCAGCATCCAGCGCTTTTTTGTAAGCGGCGAGGCAACGTTCTCTCGCTTCATGGTGATCTACTATCGGCTTAGGATAGGTGAATTCCTGGAATTCCGGAACCCACCTCTTAATATATTCTAAGTCTTTATCGAATTTTTTTGTCTGCAATTCAGGATTAAATATTCTGAAATATGGGGCGCCATCGCAACCGCTGCCTGAGACCCATTGCCAGCCACCATTGTTAGCAGCAAGATCATAGTCTAATAATTTTTGGGCAAAATAGGCTTCGCCCCAACGCCAGTCAATTAGCAGATCTTTGCACAAAAAACTGCCGGCGATCATCCTCACCCTGTTATGCATGTAACCTGTTTCGTTAAGTTGCCGCATGCCTGCATCCACTATCGGGTAACCGGTTTGTCCCTCGCACCACTTTGTAAATTCATCTTCATTATTACGCCACTCAATATTATCGTAAGCCGGCTTGAAAGACTTATGATTTCCCACATGAGGAAAATGCCAGAGAATAGACATATAGAACTCACGCCATATTAGTTCATTTAAAAATGTATTATTTAGCTCTTTTGCCCTGGCAACTTCTTTTCTTATACTCACAGTACCAAATCTTAAATGTATTCCCAGCCTTGAAGTTCCTTTTTCAAGTGCAGGAAAATCACGGGTGTTGGTGTAATTTTTTATAGTTGTCGGCGGAGGGATTATCAGAAGGTATCTCTTGTTTTTTTTCTTCAAAACCCATGGAGCTAAGGGATGGAATCCGGGTAGACGAATGTTTTAAAAAGTTCTTAAAATATTTTTTAGAGGGATAAGGCTTTGTGTAAAAGTCTGTAAGCTTTTCTTTCCATTTTTTACTGTACGGAGTATAAACCGTATATGGCGTTCCGTCATCTTTCAACACCTCATCCTTTTCGAAAATCACCTGGTCTTTATATGTTTTGAATTGAATATTTTTTTTATCTAAGAGTTTTTCAATCGCGTCATCCCTTTCGATGGCATAAGGCTCATAATCATGATTGGTAAAAACTGTATCAATATTGTATTCGCCTAACAATTTGTCAAAACATTCGCCAGGTGTTCCATAAAAAACGTGTAAATCAGAATTGATTTGTTTAAGTTCTTTTTGAATATTTACCAGCGTGTCTCTTATAAATTCTACTCGCCTGTCTCTTTTTTCTTCCAGTTTATCCAGGATATTAGTATCAAATATGAATATGGGCAAAACCGGTAAACCAGATTTCAAAGCATGATATAAGCCCGCATTATCATTAAGTCTCAGGTCGCGCCGAAACCAAAAGATGTTTATTTTTTCCATTAGGTTATCTTTTCATTTCTTCAAACAGTAACAATTTTAATTGCAAATGGTTTGAAGAATATGACTGTAAATCTTTTGTGCAGAACTATTTGTGTATGTCTTATTCCGGAAACTTTTTACCCAGCGTAAGTAGTGGATTGAATTGGTAAGAAAGCATTCATCTGCCGAAAGCAGGTCATCCGCCATGAGCACTTTTTCAATCACTTTAAAATTTTCGAGGTTAAATTTTTCCAGCATCCATCTTCGCATAATTCCCGCTACACAACCTTCTGATAATGGTGGAGTGAAAATTTCAGTTCCTTTTGCGATAAAAATATTAGCGATAGCGGTATCACAAATTCTATCAAAAGAATTAAGCACTATGCAATCATTCAATTTATTTTCTCTGGCATACAAGCCGGCCATCACATACGGGAGATAATTATTAGATTTAAGATTAGAAAAATTATCGCAACTTTTTTTAGGTCCGGGAAGCAAATCAATTTCAAGCCCATTTAAATTCAAATCATTTGTAGTGTCAAGTCTCCATGACTCAATAATATAATTTGGGAAAAGGTTTTCCGGGTCAAATATTCCCCCATTGCCACGAATGATCATAAGACGGATGCGTGCAACATTATCATGCCTGTTCTTCGCACACAGTTCTTTAATTTTTTTAATAATAAAGTCTTTGCTGAAAGTTTTTGGAACATCAAATTTTAAAAGAGTAAGGCCGCTGAATAACCGCTCGAAATGAAAATCTTCATTTATGATATTTCCTTTAATGCTCTTCATGGTTTCAAACAAACCATCTCCATATCTTAGCCCCCTGCTCGACGGAGATATAACGGGTGAGTCATTTGTATAAAACTTATTGTTGAAAATAAAAAACTGCTCATTCATTATAGAAGGATAATGAGCAAAAATAAGGTATGAATAGGTAAACTGAATTGTAACGAAACTGTTTCTAAATTTGGAACAGTGGTATTTTAAAATCTGCAACTTATGAAACGAGAAAATTACCACTTTCTGTTCGGGTAGGTATTCTCTGAAACATTTTGGGTAAAAAGGAAAATTAGAAAACAAGTCGAAAATGGAAAACTAAACCTCCTCGTCAAGCAATTTGTTCTTAACAGCAAACATGATAAGTCCCGGCAGTGCTTTTAGCGCCAGTTTTTGTTTTAAGCTTATCTCTAATGGCTTCAATCGTCCGCGGGCTTAGTTCCACCACTTCGGCAATTTCACGTGTGCTTTTTTCTTCGCACATCAACCTTAGAACAGTAATTTCCTTATCACTTAGCGTCGCGTCTTCCTGCTGAAGCTTTATTGAGTTTGCAGGTGTCTTCTGGCGAAGATTATTTAAAAGGGCCTTATTGGTTAACGAATTAAAGTAAAATTCCTGTTCATGACAGGTTTTAATTGCCTCATAAATTACTTCGGAATCGGATGTTTTAGTGAGGTAGCTGTTTGCTCCCAACTCCATAAGTTTGGTTATCATGCTTTGATCGTCCATCATAGTAAGCATGATTATTTTAATACCGGGATACAGTTTTTTTATTTCAGGAAGCGTAGCAATTCCATCCATTATCGGCATTTGAATATCCAGTAGTATCACATTGGGTTGAATTCCTTTCAGTAGGTTCAAAAGGTGAGCGCCATTATCTGCCTCTGCCAATATTTTTATATCTTTTTTCGAAGAAAGAGCCGTAATAACGCCTGCCCTGTAAAGCACGTGGTCATCAGCAATTATCACATTTATAACATCTCCGGTTTCTTGTTTCATGGGTATTGAATGGTTTTAATTGAACGCATACAAAAGTCTGTAATTTAAATCGTAAATAATACGAATAATCACCAAATTTTTACTATCGTAATAATACGTATAATTAACGTTATTTGTTAAATAAAATTATGGCAGCGTTAAATAAAATTTATTCACTGAAGTTTGAAAAAAGTATCATTTTCACCTTCATGCTTTATATGTAGCTGTTGACTAACAGATTGTTCCGAAACACAAACCAATGTGGACGTGAAATATTAGCAGCAAAAAGAAATCAATCATTACCTGGCGAGGGATAACCGGATTTAGATATCTTCCTCCTTATCATCGCATTATCCAAAAAAATTAGCCGCTATTTTGTATCTTATTCGCTGGAGGAGTTATTTTTTCTTTTGACTTTTGGGAGCAAAAATTGCGAACATCCTTTTACCCTCGAGTTTAGGCATGCTTTCAAGCGTACCTGCCTCAACAAGGCGCTCGGCAAATTTCAGTAAAAGCAATTCTCCTCTTTCTTTAAACATAATAGCTCTGCCTTTAAACTGAACATACGCTTTTACTTTATTACCATCTTTCAGAAAGTTCTCCGCATGTTTCGATTTGAAATCGAAATCATGATCATCAGTATTCGGTGTAAACCGTATTTCTTTTACCTCAGAGACTTTGCTCTTGGCTTTCATTTCTTTTTCTTTCTTCTTCTTCTCGTAAAGGAACTTATTGTAATCTATAATTTTACAAACAGGAGGATCGGCTTGCGGAGAAATTTCAACCAGGTCGAGGCCCTGGTCATTTGCCATTTTTTGTGCTTCTACCGTAGGATATACGCCTACTTCTACATTTTCTCCAACCAATCGTACATTAGGTACTCTTATCATGTGGTTGGTACGGTGTTCCTGCTGTTGTTCTTTTTTAAAACGTGGGTTGAATGCGCCTCTTGGCTGCCTGGGTGGAAATGCCATTAATTGATTTTAGTTTAAAAATTGTTTTCTTTGTTTTATGATTCAGCTAGGTAGCCTGATCAAATATTTTTTTGGTTTTTACTTCCTTTTGTACCATCTCAATAAACTCAGGTAAAGATTTCACTCCTTCATCTCCTTTGCCCTGGCGTCTTACTGAAACTTTTTCTTCATTCACTTCTTTCTCTCCAATAATAAGCATTAAAGGGATTTTTGCCAACTCCGTGTCCCTGATTTTTTTCCCAATCTTCTCACCCCGGTCATCTATTTCAGCACGAATATCATATTTTTTCAATTCAGACAAAACATTTTGTGCATAAGAAATAAATTTATCGCTTATCGGCAAAACCTTTACCTGTACTGGCGTAAGCCACATTGGAAACTTGCCCGCGCAGTGCTCCGTAAGAACTGCAATGAACCTTTCCAAACTTCCAAAAGGAGCCCGGTGTATCATTACAGGCCTGTGCTTCGCATTGTCTTCTCCAATATACGTTAAATCAAACCGTTCCGGCAAATTATAATCAACTTGAATAGTACCTAATTGCCATTTTCTTCCGATTGCATCCCGAACCATAAAGTCAAGTTTCGGGCCATAAAATGCAGCCTCGCCATATTCAATCACCGTCTTCAGGCCTTTTTCTTCAGCAACCTCCATAATGGACCTTTCAGCAATTTCCCAGTTTTCATCGCTTCCTATATATTTTGACTTGTCCTCTTTATCACGCAGAGAAATCTGCGCAGTATATTCAGTAAAGCCAAGCGAAGCAAAAACATATAGCACAAGATCAATTACTTTTTTAAATTCATCTTTTACTTGCCCCGGCATACAAAACAGATGCGCATCATCCTGGGTAAAACCTCTCACCCTGGTAAGGCCATGCAATTCGCCGGATTGCTCGTAACGATAAACGGTTCCAAACTCAGCAAACCTTAATGGAAGATCTTTATAGCTTCGTGGCGATGATTTATAAATTTCGCAATGATGCGGGCAGTTCATAGGTTTTAGAAAAAACTCCTCTCCTTCAACCGGGGTCTTTATAGGTTGAAAACTGTCTTTACCATATTTCTCATAGTGGCCACTGGTTACATATAAACTTTTTGAACCAATATGGGGAGTGATTACCGGCAAATAACCTGCTTCTATTTGTTCCTTCTGCAAAAATTGCTGAAGTCGTTCGCGCAGCATAGTTCCCTTTGGTAGCCATAGAGGCAGCCCGGCGCCTACTTTCTCCGAAAAAGTAAATAACTCAAGCTCTTTCCCTAATTTTCGATGATCTCTTTTTTTGGCCTCTTCCAAAAAGACAAGGTATTCATCAAGTTCTTTTTGATTGGGAAATGAAACGCCATAAATGCGCGTAAGCATTTTATTTTTCTCATCACCTTTGTAATAAGCGCCGGCGATATTTGTGAGCTTAATTCCCTTTATTACACCGGTAGAAGGTATGTGAGGCCCGCGGCATAGATCGGTAAAATTGCCCTGAGTATAGAAAGTGATTTTCCCGTCTTCAAGTCCGTTCAATAAATCTAATTTGTATTCATCTCCTTTTTCTTCAAAATATTTTATGGCATCTGCCTTGGAAATTTCTTTTCTTACAAACAAGCTATTTTGTTTCGCTAACTCTTTCATTTTAGTTTCCAACTTCTCAAGGTCGGCTTCTGAAATTTGCTGGTCGCCCAAATCCATATCGTAATAAAAGCCCTTTTCAATAGGGGGACCGACCCAGAATTTTACACCTGGAAAAGAGTCTTCGACCGCCTCCGCCATGAGATGGGCTGATGAATGCCAAAAAGTTGATTTTGCTTTTTCGTCATCCCATGTAAGAAATTTAATAGAAGCATCATTATTTATAGGACGGGAAAGATCCCAAACTTCATCATTAATCTCTGCAGCTAAAATTTTTCTGGCAAGACCTTCGCTTATTTTTTTTGCAATATCCAATGCTGTCGATCCTTTGTCGTACTGCCTTACAGCGCCATCCGGAAAAGTAATGTTCATGATTTCATTCACCTCAACTAGTTTTATTTAAGTTTTTTTCGAGATGCAAATTTAACGAAGTATTAGACAAAGAAGCGATTCATTTGAATGATAAACTTTTAATTACTTATAAATTTGTGTGAATGACAGAATGCCGAAGAATACCGCAGAATCTGCATTGCTTCGTGGCATCTGCCGTCAAAAAATTTATTTATCGCAATGAAAATATTTTACATTTTTTTCTCTTTACTAATTTTTTCAACAGTTAATGCTCAAAATTTTAATGGTCAATGGAAAGGTGGCTTTAATGAGACCAGTTATGGTCTTGCCGGCCTGGGAGGTAACGATATTGACTATGTATTAGAACTCGACACCAAGGGCTCGAGTGTTTCCGGTTATTCTTACACTTATTTCAGAACGGGTTCTAAAAGATATTACACCATTTGTAAACTAACAGGCACGCTTAACAGGGCAACGAAGGAAATAATAGTGACAGAAATTGAACGAACTAAATTTAACACACCGCCCGATTTTCAAAATTGCTTTCAGACCCATAAGCTGCATTATGTGCAAGACAGCGCAGATGTAGAAATACTGAAAGGTACCTGGATGCCTGCTCCAAACCAGGCTGGAAACTGCGGCTATGGCACCACACTTCTTTCACGAAGGATTATAAAAAAGTTGCCAATGGGCATCGCTGCCAATGGCAAAAAATTACAGAAAAAGACGATTCCCAAAAATGACGTGGCCATAACCAATAAGAATAACAGGCGGCCAACAACAAAAGCACTGGTAAAACCCAAAATAGAAAAAACAACCCCCGAGGTAACAGAGAGTGACCTGGTAAGGGATGAAATAAAAACCAAACCAGAAATCGAAAAGCCCGTAATTTCCATGAACCCGGTTTCTGGATTTAAATATCGTAGAAAGGATATCATAAAAACAATCCCTATTTCTAATGAAACTTTCAAAATTGATTTCTACGATAACGGAGAAATTGATGGAGATTCTATCTCGGTATTTTATAACGGAAAAATGGTTTTATCACATCAAAGATTGAGCGACAAACCAATTTCCCTCAAACTACAGCTTGACGATAACACCGGGGAAAACTTAGTGACAATGTACGCCGAAAATTTAGGAACTATCCCCCCTAACACAGCACTGATGATCGTAACGGATGGAGATAAAAGATACGAAGTAAGAATCACGTCAGATACCGAAAAAAGTGGCAGTGTAGTTTTTGTCCACAAAGACAAGTAATTGTTGTTATCTTTTCCGGTTTTATATGCCCACCACATGAGTAGAAATTGAAGCGGGAATAGCCTTAACCATGCGACCCATTCCGGAAAACAAAAATCGGAAGAGGCGCATCTTCTTAACTGTATCAAATATATATGCGCGGGCATGAGGCCGATTAGAATAATTATAGTAAGATACATCGCAACTTTCTTCGTTGAGGGAAACGCCATCAGTAAGGCACAGCAAATTTCCAACGTGCCGCTTGCGTAATTAAGCAATTCCTTATAGGGTAAATATGGGGGAAGAGTTAACAGATAATTTTTCGGATGTCAGAAGTGATTTAAACCCGCTATTAAATAAAAAAGGCAGAAAGCAATTAGGCTTATTTCTTTAGCAATTAAATTTCTTTTTAATTTACTTCAAGGTATTCGTTAAAATAGAACCGTTTAATAGTTTTTAAACTAAGAAATGGGGTTAAATATAATGTTACCTTCCATTAGAAAACAGATTAGATTTAGCAAGATCGAAGATTTGAATTAAACTATTTTATATTTGCGAAAATTAATGATGGGGTCTTTGGAATTTACCTCATTCATTAATATTTGAATCGGGCCCCGTAGCTCAGTGGATAGAGCAACAGCCTTCTAAGCTGTGGGTCACACGTTCGAATCGTGTCGGGGTCACATTCTTTTTTTAAAACCATTAACTTTTATAGTTTTTACTCCTTGGTTTCCGTTATTACAATTCTATATATCCAAGGAAACATCTCTTACTAAATTATTAAACGAAAACTATGGATGTGAAGATGGAAGAAAGTTGGAAAGAGGTATTAAAAGGAGAGTTTAATAAATCCTATTTTCAGCAAATAGCCACTTTCATAAAAGCAGAAAAATCCGCCGGAAAAATTATTTACCCACCGGGACATTTAATTTTTAATGCATTTTACAAAACACCGTTTCCGGAATTGAAGGTGGTATTATTAGGACAGGATCCGTACCATAATAAAGGGCAGGCACATGGGTTAAGTTTTTCGGTGCCTGATGGGGTTCCGCCTCCTCCTTCTTTAATCAATATTTTTAAAGAATTAAAAACAGATCTTGGTATTGAAATTCCAAAAACTGGTAATTTGGAAAGCTGGGCAACACAAGGTGTATTATTATTAAATGCCTCTCTAACGGTAAGACAAAACGAGCCGGGAAGCCATAGTAAAATTGGATGGCTTCAATTCACCGACTCCGTTATAGAAAAGATATCTGAACAAAAAGAGGGAATTGTTTTCTTGCTATGGGGGAAATTTGCGCAAGAAAAACAAGTTATTATTAATGAGACAAAACATTTTGTTCTTAAGGCTGCCCATCCGTCTCCGTTCAGCGCTGATAAAGGATTTTTCGGATGCAGGCATTTTTCAAAAACGAATGAGCTCCTTGCGAAACAAAAGAAAGAACCAATAAATTGGAAACTATAATCTTTTAACCTTGAAACAAATATTTGCAAGAATTTTTGCAACATGGGCGATTATAGTTTTTATAATTACGCTAATTCCGGTATTAATTCCAATGTGGATTATTGGAACTATAGACGAACCAAAAAGGACCTCGATTTTCAGGATCATTTCCAAAGTCTGGATGAGGGTCTTCTTTTTCCTAACGGGTTGCGGCCTCAAAACTGTAGGAACAGAAAACTTTAAAAAAGGAGAAAATTATATCGTTACCTGCAACCACAATTCGTTAATGGATGTTCCTCTTAGTACTCCCTTTATCCCGGGTCCAAATAAAACAATAGCTAAAGCTGAGATGGCTAAAACCCCATTGTTTGGATTAGTATATAAACGCGGGTCAATACTGGTAGATCGTAATGACAAGAACAGCAGGAAAAATAGTTTTAAAAAAATGAAGGAAGTCCTTAGCCTGGGCATACACATGTGCATCTATCCTGAAGGAACTCGTAATAAGACAAACTTACCTCTTAAGGAATTCTATGACGGAGCCTTTAAACTGGCGGCAGATACCGGAACATCAATACTTCCCGCCCTGATGTTTAATACCAAGAAAGTCCTTCCCCCGGATAAAGTTTTCTTTTTTTGGCCTGCTAAAATGGAGTTGCATTTTTTACCTCCTGTCCCGGTTAAAGAATCAGATAATTTTGAAACTTTGAAAGAAAAAGTCTTTAAAATGATGACAGATTATTACGTAAAAAATATAAAATAGTAACTACGGTTGTTACTTCGTGCTTTATTCAATCATCTTATTTCGCATACCGTAGGTAATCAATCCGCCAATTGTTTTTGCACCTACTTTATTCTTCATATTTTGACGAATGGTCTCAATAGTACGGGGGCTTAAAAAAATTATCTTTGAAATATCTTCAGTGGTTTTATCCTCGGCCAATAGTTGCAGAATTTTTAGTTCTTTCTCACTGAATGAAATCGGAATTTGAGTGCCATAATGCTGGCGCACATTTTTCTTTTGCATGAGCTTACCCATTACCGCATTATTCACTAATTGGTTAAAATAAAAATCTTCATTCATGCAGGTAAGAATCGCTTCGTAAATTTCATCGGGATCTGTAGTTTTGGTAAGGTAAGCATTTGCACCCATCTCCATCATTTTGCTAATCATCTGCTGATCATCATACATAGTAAGTACAATTATCTTAAGATCTTCATATTCTTTTCGCAGCATCTCAATAGCATTGATACCATCAATTTCCGGCATTCTTATGTCCATCAATAAAACATCTGGCTTCTTTATGGTAATTTTATGCAGAAGATCTTTACCATCTTCTGCCTCCCAAATCATTTTTAAGTTTTGTTTTGGTGAAAGAGCCATCTTAATGCCATCTCTGAAAATTTTATGATCATCGGCAATGGCTATTTTAATAATTGCAGAAGCTAACGAAGAAGTCGGCATGATCATAATGGCTTAGTGGTGGTGGTATAAATATATAACAATAACGAAGATTTTACGATTCTATTACTAAGTTTACCTACTATTTTTCAGGGAAAAAGAACAATCACCGAGTAATTTTACAATAGTGGATCCCCGTTAAAAAACCGTTTAATACTATGATGAAAATACTGTCAGTAAAAAATCAGGCACATGGTTTGTTAAACATTAGGAAAATTTTAAACTGCATAATACCAAATAAATTATACATAAAGCAGTTAACTATTAAAATTTAAAATCTCGCACACGGCAAAAAACAATTCTTGTTTCTGGCGTTTCCGAAAGCAATTTTCGAAAATTGCTTTCATAAAAAACTTATCCAAAGTACAAATACTATCGGAAATTTACAGAAAACCTGATAGTAAATTTACTGCTTTCACACGTACATTTACTTTTTCTTTCGCTAGCATTACACCGCGTAATTTCTGATATAACCCTTGCCTGTTCTACATATAAGCAAAATAAACAAATATTCATTAAAAAAAAAGCTATTGACAAATATATTCATTTTATAGAAGTTAGCAGTCTATTACACAATTAACCACAAACAATTAAAAACTTACAATCATGAATCAAAACACTCTGGTAGAAACCAAGAGCCTTGCTGAAGTTGGTGAGAACATCGGACTTGCAGAAGGTATCGAATTAGTAAATGCTTTTAAAGCAGCTAACCCAACCGCAACATCAGGCTATTACATTGGCCGCAACATTCTTGAACAAATCATGGCTCAGCCAGGATGCGTTGGAATTAATTTCCGCAAATGCCTTACGAACTTAAGTGAAGAGCATTTAGTTTACACTGGTGTTGACGCAGAAGGAAAGGACATCCTTGAACTTTCTGTAGTTACTAACACAGGAGATATTGTAAAGCAAGAAGCCATTGTTGCTGATAAAACAATTTGGTGGGACGATGTGAAATTATATGAGGAATAAGGTTTCGATTTAATCGAAAAATTAAAATAGATAGTTATATTTGATTTCAAACATAACTGCTATTTTACATTATATAAGATATATCGGGTCGTTTTCCCATTTATTACCCTTGGTTTTTTTTCTTTTGTTCAAACGTAAGACAAAAGAAAAATCTCTAAGGGTAATTTTTTATTATATAGTGTATTGCATTGTGAATGAATCACTAGGCTTTTATCTTCATCAAATCCAAAGAGATGATCTGAATGTTTTTATTTTTGCCTTTTTTACTGTGGCGGAGTTCTCATTTTTTTGCATCTTTTATTTTTATGCTTTGCCCAACACCAATCATAAAAAATTTATTTTCCCTGTCTGGCTTTGCTTTGTTGTATTCTCTGTAATCGATTTCTTTTTCATGAACAAGATGAAAGGATTTGATTCTTTCACGTCTGGGCTTCAAACAATATTTATAATAGGGCTATGCATTTATTACCTGGTTATTCAAATAAAAGGTAAAACTGATCTATATATTTATTCAACGTCCAATTTTTGGATCATTATAACGTTTCTGATAACTCTATCGGGAACGTTTTTCTTATATATCCTGGCTGAAACTATGATACACAACCAGGTTTTCAAAGACCTGTATACATTTATTAATTCGTTCTTTAATTTACTAAAAAATGTCTTGCTTTCCATCGCCATGATGATGAAATCCGACCAAACAAAGCCTGAATTAAAAAAATTATGATGATATAGGTTATAATGATATAAATTAAAGATTAACCCATTAAATATAAATGTTCTTTCTGCAGACATCTGATAATACTTTAGGGATTTCAAACGTGCTGATTCTTGGTACTATTGGAATGTTTACCTTAGCTATCACCCTGGTGTCTGTGGTGGTGTTTCATCAAAGAAGGGTAATTAAATTTAACAAGCAGTTGCAGAAACTGGAAGAAGAAAAGCAACAAATGCTGCTTAAGGCTTCTATCCGTTTTCAGGAGGAGGAAAGACAACGTATTGCTGCCGATCTGCACGATGATGCAGGGCCGTTGCTCGCAACCGCGCGACTTTATCTTAATGAAAATCTTATTCACCAGGAACCTGCTATACAACTTCAGTCAATATTTAGTGCCAAACAAATTATTGATGATACAATTCAATTGATCAGGAATATTTCTCACAGCCTCATGCCGCCCACCTTGAAAAATTTTGGCCTGGAGTCTGCTATAAAAGATCTTTTTGAAAAAATTAATGGTTCGGGAGTTATCAATGCCAGTGCACGCTTTCACGATAACCGGGAACGATTAAAAGAGGAACAGGAATTGTTAGTTTTTCGTGTTGTACAAGAATTGGTTACCAATATAATTAAACACAGCCGCGCAGGTTTTATTCATCTTACTCAGAACGTGCAGGGAAATTTTTCTTACTTTCGCATACACCATGACGGAAAAGGCATTCTTCAGCCTGATTTTGAAAAACTGAATTTTGATTCTGCGGGACTTGGATTGAAAAATATAGAAAGCCGGATTAAAGTGTTAAGAGGTAGTATCTCGTTTGATATTGATAGTACACACACTTATTATAAGGTTACTATTGAAGTGCCAAGGGAGATGGGTAAATAGAATAAACGAAATGACATGCGCTATCCAGTATCTTTAAATATTTAATTCTCTTACATTCATATGGAAGTCATCAAAGTTGCCATCGCAGATGATCATAAAATTTTCAGGAAAGGAGTAATTCTTTCGTTGAGGCCGTATAATAATATAAGATTTGTTTTAGAGGCTGAAAATGGAGAAGAGTTGATAGCCGGCCTTGAGGCATCGCAACCTGATGTTATTCTCATGGATCTTAAAATGCCGGTTAAAGACGGAATCGAAACAACAAAATATGTCAATAAGCATTTTCCCAAGATTAGAATTCTTATCTTAACTATGTACGAGGACGAGCGATTTGTAGGTCATCTTATGGATAGTGGTGCAAATGGGTATTTGCTAAAAAGCACCGAGCCCGAAGAAATAAAGCAGGGAATTACGGACGTTATGAGAACCGGCTTCTATCTCAACAATTTTGTGAACAGAGTACTCATCAAGAAAAATTATGCGCGACAGAAATTTAATCCTAGTTTAAATAGCGAGGTGATTATAAGTGACAGGGAAAAGGAAGTACTTAATCTTGTATGTATGGAATACACCGCCCAGGAAATTGCAAAAAAAATGGATATAAGTGCAAGAACTGTTGAAGCTATAAAAGATAGACTTATGGAGCGTTTTGGTGTAAAAAACTCCGTGGGACTTGTTTTCTTTGCTATGAAAAACTCTCTAATTGACTAAAAAATATTATCAGGTACCTAATCGTCCTCAAAAACCATTTCAGGAACAACGTCTCCTATTATAAGTTTCCCTGAAGTTTTATCTTTTATTTCATCCACGCTCACGCCGGGCGCTCTTTCGATTAATTCAAATCCTTGATCTGTTATATTCAGAACTGCGAGATGTGTTACGATTTTTTTTACGCATTTTACACCGGTTAACGGAAGAGTGCATTTAGACAATAATTTCGAATGACCTTTAGGGTCTGTGTGCATCATTGCTACTATAATATTCTTAGCACTTGCTACCAGGTCCATCGCTCCACCCATTCCTTTCACCATTTTCCCCGGGATTTTCCAATTAGCAATGTCGCCTGATTCACTTACTTCCATCGCGCCAAGGACGGTCAAATCTACTTTGCCCGCTCTTATCATTCCAAAACTCATAGCACTATCAAAAAAGGATGAGCCAGACAATGTCGTAATTGTTTGTTTACCTGCATTTATTAAATCAGGGTCTTCATCACCCTCAATTGGGAAAGGTCCCATACCTAGCAATCCATTTTCAGATTGCAAAACCACATTGATACCTTTAGGGATATAATTTGCAACAAGAGTAGGGATGCCAATTCCAAGATTCACATAAAATCCGTCTTTTAATTCCCTTGCTATTCTCTGCGCGATTTGATTTTTATCCAGCATAGTTTTTATGTGATGATTTAGTAAGTAAAATTTATCAGTACTCTTTTTTTACTACCAACATTTCATTTAGTTAGCTAACTTTCTCACCGTTTTTTGTTCAATTCTTTTTTCATAATTAATCCCCTCGAAAATGCGATGAACATATATTCCTGGTGTGTGAATTTCGTTAGGATCAAGCACCCCGGGTTCAACTAATTCTTCCACTTCTGCGATTGTGATTTTACCAGCCATTGCCATGAGAGGATTGAAATTTCGGGCAGTCGCTTTATAAATAAGGTTGCCTTCCTTATCTCCCTTCCATGCTTTTACAAGTGCAAAATCGGCATCAAATGCATACTCCATTAAGTATTGTTTTCCTTTAAATTCCCGAATTTCTTTGCCTTCGGCTACTTCTGTGCCCACCCCGGCAGGTGTAAATATTGCGGGTAGCCCATACCCAGCCGCCATACATCTTGTAGCCAAAGTTCCTTGCGGAATCAAGTCTACCATAAGTTCACCACTTAATAGTTGCCTCTCGAATTCAGCATTCTCTCCCACGTATGAAGCAATCATCTTCTTTACTTGTTTTTGCTTTAACAATAAGCCGATTCCAAAATCATCCACTCCAGCGTTGTTCGAAATGCAGGTGAGATGTTTTGTCCTTTTTCTAACCAGAGCGTTAATACAATTTTCAGGAATCCCACACAATCCGAATCCGCCCAACATAATCATGCTTCCGTCTCTTAAATCATGTAACGCTAATTCTGCATCTTTATAAACTTTATTCATTTCTTTTTTAGTTTTCCGAGTAAGGAATCTTTGCCAAAATGATTATAGCGCTCCTTTATCTTCAAGTCATTTTCCCTTTGTTTTTGGGCATAAAGGCTGTCAAACATTAGCCTAAAAATATCCGGACGACTGGAATACCATTCATAGCTTTTATCAAAATAAGAAGATGTGATATGGTGAATTTCAAATACCTTATTCGCAAGAGCTTTCGTTTGCGATTCAACATTAATTGAAGAATCCTTTCTTGAATTCTCAATAGCCAGTGCCTGTGCCCTTACCATATCCCACATGATTTCCGACATTTCTTTAGCAGGAACTATTTCAGGGGGAATCTTGTTCTTATTGGAACATGAACACAGTGTAAAAACCCCAAAAATTACAAATAATATTCTTTTCACTTAAGTCCTTCTTTATATTTTGAAGCCGATGTGACATCAATACGTTGCAAAAGATCAAGAGCCTTGGATTTATCCGGCGGCGTGGCTTTTGAAAATATTTTTATAAGCTCCTGACTTTTCCCTTGTAAAAAAAACTGGAGTATCATGGTGTTTGGATTTTCCACGTTGAAAGTATTCAGCAGTGTAAGCATGTTAAGCACCTGGCTCCTTGCCCCAATTTCATCTTCGTAAAGTTTATCCATCCCCAGCCTATAGTAGCCATAAATAACATCATGCATTATTGTATATCGGCTGTTCAATAAATTTTCCGTAAGCCAATACCTATTCCTGGTTCCATCAAAGGCTTTCCATCCCGAAATGTTTCGGCCTTCGGGTGCATTGTTAACTATATTTTGAGCCTTCTGGAAATAGGTATCACCACCCCGCGGCGAAAATGAATCGTAATCCATACCAAGAATAATATTTACATAATAAGCAAAAATCGCCGTTAGATTTGAAACCAAAGCATCGGTGCCCGAAACCCTGTTATCATTGAATTCAAGTTGCTGAAATTCAGAATATTTAAATATGATGTCATTATCTTGGAAATTAATCATTGGCGAAGAATACGAAGAATTGAAAATAGGCCTCGCCGATTGAATTGTCAACGAACCTTTGTAGACATTTGCGTCGCCTGTAGATTCAAGATTCAGTAAAAAATTGCAGTCGATTTTTTCCTTTTGTGTAAATTGATCATTACTCCATTTGCGGTTATTTACAAAATTGTTCAACGCGGTTTGCAGGGTTTGAAAGGTCTTTTTATCAACGTTATTTCCCACCCTGTTGCTAAGTACGCTCACCCTTGCTTTTAGCTCTTGTGAGTATGATATGTTCAACGTAAAGCATAATATTACGAACAGGATTATTTTACTCATTTCTATAATTGATAATTGTATTGACAATATCCATCGCCACCTCAGCTTTCAGCTTTTTCTCAAAAACATGTTCAAGACCATTCCTTTCAAAAATACTTATTTTGTTAGTGTCGTATCCGAATCCTGCACCGTCATCATTTAGTGAATTAAGCACGATTAAATCTGCATTCTTTGCCGTCAGTTTCTTAATTGCATTTTTTTTGGCATTTTGTGTTTCTAAAGCAAAGCCAACTAAAATTTGATCTTTTGTTTTCAGCTCGCCGGCTCTTGCAAGTATATCTTTTGTTTTTGTTAGGGCAAGATTTAATCCATCGCCCTCTTTTTTTATTTTTTCTTTAGCGGGATTTTTGGGCGTATAGTCTGCGACCGCAGCAGCCATCACAATGATAGTGCTCTTTGCAAAAAGTTCAAAGGCGGCTTCATACATCTCTTTAGCCGAAATAACTCTTTTAGTTTTAATCCCGTCCAGTATATTGATTGGAGAGGGCCCCAAAATCAAGTTGACCTCTGCACCTCTGCTGGCTAATTCCCTCGCAATAGCAATACCCATTTTACCGCTCGAATGATTTCCTATAAATCGGACAGGATCGATGGCTTCATACGTAGGACCTGCAGTAACGAGAGCTATCTTGCCTTTTAGGGATGACTTAAGAGAAAAAAAATTATTTATATAGTCCATAATTTCCTCCGGTTCTGCCATTCTCCCCGGGCCAATTAAGCCGCTTGCAAGTTCTCCATCATTTACAGGTAGCAGATAAACGCCATTTCTTTTTAGAATCTCTATATTATTTTTTGTAACGGGGTGATGCCACATATCTTCATCCATAGCTGGGGCAACCAATACTGGACAAGTTGCCGAGAGATAAACTGCCATTAAAAGGTTATCGCAAATTCCGTTAGCCATTTTCGCGACGGTATTGCAAGACGCCGGCGACACAATTATCAGATCAGCCCACCTGCCTAGTAGCACATGATTTGCCCACGTTTCCTCATCAGACAGATCTGATAATACTTTATTTTTCGACAATGTTGAAAACGTTAGAGGCGTTACAAAATCTTTTGCCGTGGGGGTCATTATCACCTTTACCTCCGCCTCATTTTTAATGAACATTCGCAATAGAACAACAGCCTTATATGCAGCTATACTGCCCGTAACACATAGCAAGATTTTTTTTCCTTTCAACATTCTAAAAATTATTGCCAAATCCGGTTTTGTTATTGTAAGACTGTCATTTGGGTGAGGATAACACTCGATACAAATTATTTTTAATAAAAATGGCGGTATTAAACCGCCATTAAAAGTATAATTTCTAACCGAAAACTATCATAAAATCACATTAAATTAAAACGTGCCATAGAAATCTGCTATTAATCAAACAGATTATCTTCATTCCTGCGATAATAAATCTTATCCTCCATAAACTCAGTGGTGGCAAGGAGTGCGGGATTTGGCATTCTTTCATATGCCTTTGATATCTCAATCTGTTCTTTATTCTCATGAATTTCTTCAAGACTATCTGTGTGGCTTGCAAATTCTTCAAGCTTATTATGCAATTCTTCCTTAATGGAAATATTAATCTGGTTAGCACGTTTGGCTATCACCGCTATAGATTCATAGAGATTCCCTGTTTTTGCCTTTACATCAGTAAGGTTTTTTGTTTCGACAACATTACTTGTGTTAGCGCTCTGCTGGCGTCTTAATTTGCTCATTTTGTATTTGTTTAATGTTATTCTGACTAAGATTTCTATAATATTCTGCTTCCTTTAAGAGCTTGCTTCCCGGATAGCGGTCAGCAAAATCGAAATATTCTGTCGACACCTTTTCATAACGTTCCTGTTGCTTATCGAAGTAGCTCAATTTTGCAAATTGATAGTACGATTTAATCGCCATCAACATATATTCTTCACCTTTCTCTGATTCGGGGTAGCTATTAAGAAGTCCCGTGAAAGAAATTCCAGCTGCCCGGTATTGTTGTAAGTTATAATATAATTGTGCCGTTTTAAAATCTTTCAGTTCCAATTTTGCACGGCTTTTTGCAATTAATGCTGTTGCATCTGCGACTCTAGGTGAATTTGGATAAGTATTAATGAAACTCTGCATCATCCCAATTGCCTTTGTCGTATTAATTTGTTCAAGCTCGGCAATGGGCGACTGCAAATAGTATGTATAAGCATGCATATATGCTATTTCTTCCGCCTTAACGCTATTCGGAAATACCTCTAAAAAGCCCTTAAAGAGGTTTTCGGCATCTGCATAATTTTTTTGATAAAAGGAACAGTATGCGTATTTATAATATAAATCTTCAAATTTATCTGTGCCCTTAAAAACTGAGAAAAGCTCTAAATATAGTTGACCTGCATAGTTATATTTCTTGTTAGCATAGTATTCATCGGCCTTCTTAAGCTTAAACTCAAAATCATTGCTTTTCAAAACTTTGTTGAAATGACTACTACATGACACCAACAAGAAAACCGACAGTAGTGATACTATTACTAATTTCATAAAGAGGTGCGAAATTAAGTGATTTTAGACAAATTTGACTGATAAAAATTTGGGTTCAAAATCAGCCTGGTTAATATTTTCACAATAACAAAAAGCCCCTCCGAAACCGGAAGGGCTTTATCATTGAGCAAAAAGTGTACTTATTTTGATTTTATATCAACTGTGTTGGAATCGCCTCCACCAACTTCGCAATTGGTATCAATGCGATCTGCACTTATACCTTCCTTCTCAGTTAAATATGTTTTCATTGCATCAGTCCTCCTGTTACATAATGCCTGTGATGCCTTGGAAGCCGCTGGGTATCCTGTAATTGTAATGCCACAATCCGCATTATTTTTTAGCTTGGAAGCCACCGTTGCTAACATCGCTTTTGCATCACTGCTTAAAGCGCCTGAATTATTTCTGAAAGAAACACTTGGCAAATCACCAATCTGACAACCAACTGGGATCGCCATCATGTTTTTGCAGCATTCCGGATCTGGGCATTTACCAACACCATCAGCATCAACCGGCTGACAATCTGTAGGAGTAATTAACTGCTTATCCTTGCAATCAGGAACACCATCACCATCAGTATCTTTTGTTACACCGTGCGTATCAACAGGGCATCCAGCCGGGGTATTTGGCTCTCTATCAAATTGGTCAGTTACTCCGTCTCCATCAGTATCATCAAGTATAGGCTTTGGAATCTTCATGTGCTTCGGATTGTTGATTTCACTGTAGGCATAGTCAAGTGGATTGATCCACCATAGAGGCTCAACAGCTTTTGAACCGATATTGAAGTTTAAGCCCAGGGAAACATAATTGTAACTGTCGTAATCGCGTGTCTGCGCAGGATCAGTGGCCGCATGCTCCTGCCATTGTTGTCCATCAAGAAGATCGTCCTTAATAAAGGTGAATCTATCCTCAAGGGCGAGATTAATGCGTTTACTTAACTTAAAGGCTATACCCGCCAATAAAGTTCCTGAAGGCTTTAAAGTATTTTTGTCACCAAGCGTAGCTGTATTTTTCCTGTTATTTTCAGCGTCTACATAAGGCACATCTTTAAGCAATGATTTTAGTGCATCCCTGATTGCCTTTCTGTCCTTATAACCCGAACCTGCGCTAGCGATTGAGCTAAAACTTGCCGGCAATTGTGTCTTCGTATTATAAATCGTAGCGCCAATTCCTACACCACCATACAGAACCATTCCGGTTTTTTGTTTGTGAAAACGAATATTGTTTAAGGTGAAGATTCCCTGTAGACCAAGATCCTGAACGTGCGTACGATAATTATAATAGACAGGTTCAAGCCCAGCAGCATTATACTTTGCCGCTAATACCGGGTTATTCCCATATCCAATAGATGGTTTCCAGTTAAGCCCTTTAGCAACACCGTATACATATTGTAATCTCAAAGAAAATACATACCCTAAAGCCTTACGGGCATGAATAGACAAACCTATAGTTGGCAATTTAGCGGAAACATCACTACTCACAGAGAACATACCGGCAGATATACCAAGTTCAAATTCGCTGCGGGGTTTTGCAGGAAAATCATAAGTATTATTCATGAATTCATTTTGTTGTGCCATGCCTTTTGCCGGAATTACACTTGAATCGTAAATATTATATACTCCGGTATCCTGGGCGAAGACCCCGAAAGATAAGAGGGAAAATATCCCCAGTAATAATAGTTTGTACTTTTTGCTTGCCATAACTTTTTGATTAATGATTTCTAAATAAACGAGTTGATTGTTTGCAAAAATATTAAACCAATATCACAATCCAAATTTTTTTTACCAAATATTTAGATTTTGAACGATTTATATATCCTTACAATTTTGTAAACCTATGACTATTATCCGACGTTATCCGCTGCTTTGTTAGAAAAGTTTTTACATACTCATGAATTACCGATTTTCTGCAGTCTCACACATGCCAAAAATGGCGTTCGCTCTTTTTACAATAATTATTTAATTATGCCTTTCTGTGCTATATTGCCTTTTCATGACTATGCAGTTTTCAAGAGATCTCATTGCGGATGAACTTAAGATTTTTGAGCAAAAGTTTGCTCATTCAGTAAAAAGCCATACGCCGCTTCTCGATAGGATAATGAAATACATTATCAAAAGAAAGGGCAAACAATTGAGGCCAATGTTCGTGTTTCTAAGTGCCAAACTACACGGAGATGTAAATGAATCTACGTACAGAGCGGCGGCACTGGTAGAACTCCTTCATACCGCCACGCTCGTTCACGACGATGTAGTCGACGAATCTCTTGAAAGAAGAGGTTTTCTATCAATAAATGCGCTATGGAAAAACAAAATTGCGGTTCTGGTTGGAGACTATTTGCTTTCTAAAGGTTTATTGCTATCAACTGAGGCTGAAGATTTTAAACATCTTCACATTTTATCTGAAGCAGTAAAGCAAATGAGCGAAGGAGAATTATTGCAAATAGAAAAATCGCGCAAACTTAACCTCAAAGAAGACACATACTTTGAAATTATTAAAGGTAAAACAGCTTCTTTATTATCGTCCGCGTGCGGTGTGGGTGCATGGAGCACAAGTAAGAATGAAATAATTACGGCGAAAATGAAAAATTTTGGTGAAAAAACCGGGATAGCTTTTCAGATAAAAGACGACCTTTTTGATTATGGAAATGAGGAGATCGGAAAACCAACCGGCAATGACCTTAAGGAAAAAAAGTTGACTTTGCCTCTGATTTATACACTTAACAACATACAATCAGCCGAAAAAAGGAAAATCATTTACATTCTTAAAAATGAAAACAGGGATCCTTTAAAAATTAAATATGTTTTAGAAAAAGTTACCGAGACCGGAGGCATCAGATATGCCAATGGTAAGATGAATCAATATCGGGATGAAGCTTTAGCAATTTTATATGAATTTCCTGAAAATAATATTCGGAAAGGATTGGAAGAATTGGTGCTGTACACAACGGACAGGAAGTACTAATTTGAAAGCGTGGGATCTTGAATCAAACAACATGGCGACCTAAATCATGGAAAAAAGATGGAAAATATTAACTGCTGACGAAGACAGGGTTACTCACCTGCAACAAGCGCTGAATATAACCTATCCAATATGCAAAGTACTTGTAGAGCGGGGAATTGATACTTTCGATAAAGCTAAAAATTTCTTCAGGCCTCAACTTTCCCGTTTACATGACCCCTTTCTGATGAAGGACATGGATAAGGCTGTAAATTGTATTCTAAATGCGATAGACCAAAAGGAAAAAATTCTTGTATTTGGTGATTATGATGTCGATGGCACAACATCGGTAGCCTCCATGTTCCGGTTTCTTAAAAAGATTTATGTTGAAGAAAATATTGCATTTTATGTACCGCATCGTTACCGCGAAGGTTATGGAGTAAGTAAATTGGGAATTGATTTTGCCAAAGAAAATAATTTCAAACTCATCATTTCACTTGACTGCGGTATAAAGTCCGTAGATCTAATAACTTACGCGAAGTCTCTTGATCTCGATTTTATTGTATGCGACCATCACATGCCTGATGATGAGTTACCTCCTGCGGTTGCTATCTTAAATCCCAAGCAAAAAGATTGTGACTATCCGTATAAAGAATTATGTGGTTGCGGCGTAGGATTTAAGTTAATTACCGCCATCTCGCAACGCCTCGGTTTACCTGAAGAAGAATATCTCTGTTACCTTGATCTTGTTGTGACTGCTATAGGTGCCGATATAGTGCCTATTACCGGCGAAAACAGGATTTTGGCCTACTACGGTTTGCGAAAATTAAATACCAATCCCATACCGGGAATAAAGGCCCTCATTGAACTAAGCGGGGTTACAAAAAAATTTTCGATAAATAATGTCGTCTTTATTATTGCACCCCGCGTAAATGCGGCTGGCAGAATGGATGATGCGTCTAAAGCGGTCATGATGTTTATTGAAGACGATTTTAAAAAAGCTATGCAATACGCAGAGATGCTTCATAGTGACAATACCGACCGCAAAGATGCAGACAGCACCATAACAGAAGAAGCGTTCGCTATGATTGAAAGCGATGAAACACTTCTAAGCAGAAAAACCACAGTTGTGTTTCAATCCCACTGGCACAAGGGCGTTGTAGGAATAGTTGCCAGCAGGCTTATTGAAAAATATTACCGACCTACGGTTGTGCTTACGCAAAGCGGCGATTTTGTCGGTGGCAGCGCACGAAGTGTACCAGGATATAATTTATATGAAGCAATACATGCGTGCCGCGAACATCTTATTGGTTATGGGGGTCACTTTGCAGCCGCAGGTATGACGATGTATTCACAAAACTTAGAAGCGTTTAGTAATAAATTTGAAGAGGTTGTCTCTTCAAATATTGAACCTCATTTGCTCATCCCCGAAATCAGGATAGATGCTGAAATTTCGTTCAGCAACATTACTAAAAACTTTTATGAAATCATATCGCAGATGGAACCATACGGACCGGAAAATCTCAGGCCGGTCTTCATAACTAAAAATGTCCTAGATACTTCATGGTCTAAAATAGTGAAAGAGTTACACATAAGATTTGTTGTCAAACAAGATGACAAAGTACTCACAGGAATTGGTTTCAATATGGCAGAAAAATTCCATTTACTGCAAATGAAAAAGCCAGTTGATATAGTATACACCATTGATGAAAACGAATGGAATGGTGAAGTAACCCTCCAATTAAAAGTAATCGATATAAGGCTTTCGGAAGGTTCCATGGCTTAAAATAATTTAGAGTGAATATCAAATATTATCTTAAGTATTTTTATTTCGTCGGGTCTAATTGGAATTACAGGCTTGCGTTTTTTACACTGCTGCAGGAAATAAAGGGTGAAAAAAAATATGGAATTAACACTATAGAATTAAACAGGTTAAATAAGCTTTCTGTTTATGGCAACAATTTAATTCATGCATCTATTTACCAGGGCGCCAATTATTTCTTATTAGAAAAAGCATTTGATTATTTGAAAAACTTAAAAGTAAATAAATCTATTGTTGACTTTGGTTGCGGAAAAGGAAGGGTGCTTGTGGTTTCCGCAGATTACGGTTTTAATAAAATAACTGGAATTGATTTTGCAAAAGCTTTGTGTATTTCCGCAAAGAATAATATTGCAAAGGTATGCGCAAATTATCCCTTAACAGAATTTAACGTGATATGCGACGATGCGGTCAACTATAAGGTGAAACACGATGAAAATGTTTTTTTCTTTTTTAATCCCTTTGATGAAGTTGTAATGCTTGAAGTTGTCAAAAATATCCGCTTTTCACTGAAAGAAAATCCGCGGCATATACATATAGTTTATGTAAATCCGGTTCACAAAGAAATATTTTTAAGCGCGGGATTTGAGGAAGAATATTACGTGAAAAAATTAGAATATTTGGAGTTGAGCATTTTGTCCAATGAGGAAGATCAGGAATATGTTACCCCATAAAGCAAAAAAGCCCTGAAAGTTCAGAGCTTTTTAAAAATGATTCTTTTATAATTATGCCTCCAGAATTATTTTACTTTTTTCTTTTCCTTCCATCATTTCCACGCTACGATTTATAAAATTCGTAAGTTCATTGCCTTTCAACAATCCCTGTGACAGCAAGGCAAGGTCTGCAAGGTTTCGGGTTTGTTTCTCCTGCTTCTCTCTATTTTCTTCCTGCAAAATATTTTTATAAACCGGATGATTTCCATTTACAGTGAGTGTAACCTCTTCTGGCAGGGTTCCATAGAAACTACCCATTCCACCGCCGCCCGCTTCAGCCATATCTTTCATTCTTCGCATAAACTCCGGCCTGGTAGCTACTACCGGTAAAGTATCCGCGCTAAGGCCTTTTACTTCAACAGTCACATGAAGTGAAGGTATCTCTACCTTAAATAATTCTTGTATTTTTTCAACCTCATCTTTTGATAAAACACTTTCAATGTTTTCATTTTTATCTATAAGGTTATCTACAATATCCGCATCGACCCTTACAAATTGTACATCGTTCCATTTCATTTCCATATTGTTGATAAAGGCAGTATCCACAATGGTTTCGAGCTTCACTACAATATAGTTTTTTTGCTGGGCAGCTTTAATAAAACTGTTTTGTTGCACAGGGTCAGTGGTGTAAAGCATCACTAGCTTACCATCTTTATTCTTCTGTAATGTTTCGGCCGCCAATTTATATTCATCAAGCGTGTAAAATTTCCCGCCATTTGCATCTTCAAATAAATTAAATTTATTCGCTTTCTCTAAAAACCTATCTTCTGTTATCATTCCATACTTCACAAAAATTCCAAGGCTTTCCCATTTTTCTTCAAAGGCTTTTCTATCGGCTTTAAAAATTTCTTCGAGTTTATCAGCTACTTTTTTGGTTATATAAGAATTGATCTTTTTTACATTTGGATCACCTTGCAGATAACTCCTGCTTACATTCAATGGGATATCAGGGCTGTCAATTACACCATGAAGGAGCATGAGGAATTCGGGTACAATGTCTTTTACCTCATCGGTCACAAATACCTGGTTGCTGTATAATTGTATCTTATCTTTTTGATTTTCGAAACGTTGTTTAATTTTTGGGAAATATAAAATACCGGTTAAGTTAAAAGGATAATCAACATTAAGATGTATCCAAAACAATGGCGCTTCACTAAAAGGATAAAGCTCTTTATAAAAATCCTGGTAATCCTGGGGCGTGAGATCTGCGGGCTTTTTTGTCCACGCAGGTGTTGTATTATTTATCTGCTTATCCTCAAACTTAATGGGAACTGGTAAAAATTTACAGAACTTTTCAAGTATGTGCCTTATTCTTTCAGGCTCAAGAAATTCTTTACTTTCTTCATTTATATAAAGAATAATATCTGTGCCACGGTTTTCTTTTTCTGTTTCTTCCAGTGTAAATTCGGGACTGCCATCGCATTCCCACTTTACGGGCTTTGCATCTTCTCTAAAACTTTTTGTAACAATTTCGACCTTTTCACTCACCATAAATGATGAGTAAAAACCTAAGCCAAAATGCCCGATTATATTCGCTTCATTTTTACCCTTATATTTTTCAAGGAATTCTTCGGCACCACTAAAGGCTACCTGGTTTATATATTTATCAACTTCTTCTTCGGTCATGCCTACTCCCTTATCAGAAATAGTAAGCGTCTTCTTTTCTTTATCTATAGATATATTAATATCAATATTCCCAATATCTCCTTTTGCCTCACCAATAGAAGAAAGTGTTCCCAATTTTTGCGTGGCATCAACCGCGTTACTCACCAGTTCACGAATAAAAATTTCGTGATCACTATAGAGAAACTTTTTAATAATCGGAAAAATATTCTCCGTCTGTACTCTTATACTTCCTTTTTGCATTGCTTAAGATTTTTTTTCATTGTTTTCAAAAAAAATGCCACATTAAATGCGCTGACAACATGACAATTCTAACCTGTTTCTTAAAATCATATTACTCAGGCTGCACAGAGCCACTACCCGAGGTATGTATTTCCGGAGAAGAAGGATTGCCGCGATAATATACATCTCCGCTCCCACTCGCTCTTGCTTTGAGGCTTACGCTTGCAAATACATGGGCGTTCCCACTGCCGGAAACACTCACTTCGACGTTTTCACTTTGCAGGCCCCGGCAGTTTAAATCTCCACTGCCGCTTACCCTTCCCTTGAAATCTTTAGTGCGGCCATCCAAACTCACATTTCCCGAACCGCCAATAGACGCGGTTATAGTGGGGGCATCCACCCCGCCTTTAATATCTCCCGAGCCCGAAACAGAAATTTCAATTTCACGTGAATTTTTAATCACGTCGGTTATGGTAATATTTGCTGACCCTGAAGAAATTATTTTATCAACAGACGGCGCTTTGATATAAACTTTAGCATGATCATTATTTATAGAAGTATTGTGTTTGTAATAAACATTTAAAATTCCATTTTCAACTTTTGTAATAATTATGGGTAAAATATTTTCATCATCTTCAACAGTTACAGAATATTGATCACCGGAACTTATCTCCAAATCGATAGAACCAGACGTTTTTATTCCATCAAAATTCCCGGTGTTCCTTGTTTCGGTGCGAACATTTCCGTTGCCAGTATAAGACTCACCGTTCCAACCTATATAACATCCGCTACAGAATATTACGAAGCAAATAATGGCTACAAATTTTTTCATTCTTAATTTTTTTAAGATTAAAGAGAATGCAATTTACAAACTTCAATAAACTTTCTACCTTCGCAGCAAATGACAGAAAAAATTCTGATCCTCGATTTCGGCTCACAATACACTCAACTAATTGCCAGGGCCGTTCGGGAAGCAAATGTGTATTGTGAAATCATCCCATTTAATAAAGAGATTACGTTTACTGAAGATTTGAAAGGTATTATTCTTTCCGGCTCTCCTTTTTCCGTAAATGAAGAAAACCATCCATCTGTTGATGTAAAAATATTGGCCGGGAATGTGCCTGTGTTGGGGGTTTGTTATGGTGCGCAACTTACAGCTAAGTTGTACGGTGGTCTTGTGGAAAAAAGTGATAAGCGTGAATATGGGAGAGCGAAACTGCAGTTAACTAAGCCTGATTTGTTATTACAGGATGTAAAAAATGATACCGATGTATGGATGAGTCATAGCGATACCATAACCAAACTGCCTGAAAATTTTTCGCTTCTGGCGAATACACATTCCATCCCCGTGGCGGCTTTCAAAAATGAAGATGGCGGTGTTAAATTATATGGCTTGCAGTTTCACCCCGAAGTCTATCATTCTGTCGAGGGTAAAAAAATAATAAAGAATTTTTTGGTAACCATTTGCGGATGCAACCAGGATTGGACGCCGGCTCATTTTATTAACGAGACGATTGCTGAAATCAAAGAAAAAATTGGTAATAGAAAAGTGGTTATGGGCCTAAGTGGCGGCGTTGATTCAACGGTAGCAGCCACACTTATCCATCGTGCTATTGGCAAGAACCTTTTCGGAATTTTTGTTGACAATGGTGTACTAAGAAAAAATGAATTTGAACAAGTCCTTGAATCTTGTAAAAGCATTGGTTTAAATATTACAGGAGTTGATGCGAGAGATCATTTCTATGCGAAGCTTGCCGGCAAGCCTGACCCGGAGGAAAAGCGCAAAGCAATTGGCAAGTGCTTTATAGAAATTTTTGACCAGGAAGCACATAAGCTTGAAGGAATAGAATTTTTGGGCCAGGGCACTATTTATCCGGATGTGATAGAATCTGTTTCCGTTCATGGGCCTTCCATGACAATTAAGTCGCACCATAATGTCGGCGGGCTTCCAGACTACATGAAACTGAAATTAATTGAACCACTTCGCTCTTTATTCAAAGATGAAGTTCGGAGAGTTGGCGCAGAACTTGGAATTCCTTCGGATCTTTTGAACAGGCATCCATTTCCGGGTCCCGGATTGGCTATTAGAATTTTAGGAGAGGTGACTGAAGAAAAAGTACAATTGCTGCAACAAGCAGACGTAATTTATACAAATGCATTGGTAAAATATGATTTGTATGCAACCGTTTGGCAAGCAGGCGCAATCTTACTTCCTGTAAAAAGTGTAGGCGTAATGGGTGATGAAAGAACGTATGAATTTACAGTAGCTCTAAGGGCTGTAACATCGGTAGATGGTATGACAGCAGATTGGGCGCACCTTCCTTACGATTTTCTTGCATATGTTTCCAATGAAATAATTAACAATGTAAAGGGAATAAACAGGGTGGTGTACGACATAAGCAGCAAACCGCCGGCAACGATAGAATGGGAATAGTAACGAACACGGGCATCAGCATAACTTTATGTTCATTTTGTTTTATAATGATGACGCCATAAGCAAATTAGACGCATATGAAAAAAAATATTTGGTTTTTGGTTTTGGTATTAATCATTACTAGTACAAAAATTTCTTTTGCTCAAAACAACGATAGTGCACAGGATACAAAAGTGACTAGGGTAGCAATTTTTGCGCCGATGTACCTTGATTCTGTTTTTTCTAATGCCTCCTTCAGTACGAGCAATTCGATCCCCAGGTTTATTATGCCGGCTGTAGAGTTTGTGCAGGGTGCGCAGATAGCTTTGGACACTTTAACCCTTAACGGTAAGAAAGCCGAAGTTTTTATTTATGATTCTAAATCTTTTTCAAGACCAATTTCATTCCTTATAAAAAATAAATTACTTGATAGTATCGATCTTATTATCGGCAGCGTAAAAGAACCGGATTACCAGGAACTGGCAAATTTTGCTGTTCAAAAGGAAATTCCATTTGTATCAGCCACTTATCCTAATGACGGGGGCATTACAGAAAATCCGCTTTTGCTTATCGTCAACTCTACCTTAAAGACACATTGCGAAGGCATATTTAGTTACCTGGTGCAAAAACACGGTACCGATAAAATTTACCTGGTTAAAAAAAAGGGGGATGACAGGATAGAGAATTATATCAAAGCAGTGAATATGCAGGACGGCAGACCGCTGTTGAATATTAAAACAATCGCAATCGATAGCTCCATTTCTTCCAATGCTTTGTTGAGAAAAATAGATACAACAGAATCGTGCGTAATAATAGGTGCCAGTCTCAATGAAACGTTTGCAACTAAACTGGCTGATGCATGCTATCCCATACAAAAGAATCATCCACTTGTTTTAATCGGCATGCCTAACTGGGATGGATTTAAAAGCCTGAGCCGAAAAGATGCTTACCCCGATTTTCCTATTCTTTATACGACCCCGCACTATGAAGCAAAAAGCAACGTGTTTGACAGTTTATTGATTCAAAAATACTTCCAACTTTATAGATCAAAACCTTCGGATATGGCTTACAAAGGGTTTCAAACCACTTATTTTTTTACGAACCTTTTGCTTAATCATCCTACGGATTTCATGGAACATATTAACGACAATAAAAATACAGTGTTCCATAATTATACCTTCATGCCTGTATACGTTGGTGAGCAAAGAACCATTCCTGATTATTTTGAGAACAATCATCTTTTTATAATGCAGATACTAAATGGCGAAATTGACAGAGCCTGGTAAAAATTGAATTCACGGGCCTTCGGTATGCTTAAATTAATTTTCATCGAGTCTTCCCATCCGGATTTTCTTTGTAGTTTAGATTGAGCAGAAAAATTATTTTGTAAAATCTAATAGAACAATGGAATGAGCACTGCAAGACTTGAAGCTTTTAGCGATGGGGTTCTGGCAATCATTATTACGATTATGGTTTTGGAATTAAAAATTCCACATGGTCAAGATTTAGATGCTCTCAAGCCCCTTTTGCCTGTTCTCTTTAGCTATGTCCTCAGCTTTATTTACATAGGAATCTATTGGAACAATCACCATCATTTAATGTCCGTTGCCGAGCACGTAAATGGAAAAGTGTTGTGGGCAAATATACACTTGCTGTTTTGGCTATCACTAGTACCCTTTGCTTCGGGATGGATGGGCGAAAATGAGTTTGCATTGTGGCCGGTAATATTATATGGAACATTGTTGATGATGGCCGGAATTGCTTATTTTATTTTAGCACGAACTCTTGTAAAACTTCACGGAGAAAATTCGATACTCGCAAAGGCAATAGGCAGAGACCAGAAAGGATTAATGTCGCTTTGGATATATGCTGCAGGTATTGTTTCGTGCTATGTTGATTCACGGATTGGACTAAGCCTGTACGCGTTGGTAGCTGCTATTTGGCTCATCCCCGACAGGAGAATTGAAAAGAAGATTATCGAAAAAAAAGAAGTTCAGGAGACTTCAAATATTAAATCAAATTTCTAAGGAGCGCAATTTTAAAAAAGTTTTATCCGTAACTTAACATCTTATGGTATACTGTTTAAAAGAAAATTATGAATAGAAGAAGATTCATCAACAATTCTGTATTTACACTTGGTGCTTTAACTGTAAGCCAACAAAAAATTCTAAAATTATTTTCTGACGAGCCCTGGAAAATAACTATGCTTACAAAAGACCTTGGAATATTTACAGAAAAAGGGGGCACAATTGTATTTCACTTTTCAAAAGATGGTATTACCGTTGTCGATGCGCAATTTCCGGATACTGCTGCCCACTTAATAGCAGAACTTAAGAAAAGAAATGAGAAGCCATTCAGGCTATTGATAAATACGCACCATCATGGCGATCATACAGCAGGAAATATCGCATTTAAAGATACAACGAGTCGTGTACTTGCTCATGAAAATTCTTTAATCAATCAAAAAAATTCTGCCATTGCACAGAAAACGGAGGACAAGCAATACTACCCGAATGAAACCTTTGGAAGCGTATGGCAGGAAAGCTCCGGCAATGAAAAAATTACTTTACGCTACTATGGTGCCGGACATACTAACGGTGATGGCATTATTCATTTTCAGCACAATAATGTAGTACACATGGGCGACCTCGTTTTTAACCGCCGCCACCCCTTTGTCGATCGCGGAGCAGGTGCCAATATACAAAGTTGGATGAACGTGCTGTCTGCTGCAATGAAAAAATTTAATAGCAAAACAAAATATGTTTTCGGCCACTCTGGCGAGGGTTATGATGTAACGGGTTCTGCAGAAGACTTAGCGTTATTTCACGACTATCTCGGGAACGTGCTAAAATTTGTGGGAGATGAAATGAAATCAGGAAAAACGAAAGAAGAAATTCTAAAAGCTACGGCCATACCGGGTTCTCCGCAATGGAAAGGTGACGGAATTGAAAGACCTTTGGGAGCTGCTTTTGATGAATTGAATGCTTAATAGCAAATATTTTATAAAATATTGAATGCCGTCTTTATCAATTTTTTTGAATGCCACTATAAGAAAAAATCCCTCCATTTTTGAAACGGAGGGATCAGGTTTATGAACAAAATTATTCTTCTTTTATTTTATTCCACTCATTACAGGCTTAACAACAAAATCACTATTTGTAAGTAATTTAATATAATAGATTCCTTTTGTCGCCTTGGGTATAAATTTATTAAACGTGTTGTAACCCTTTTGAAGCGTAACATCAGTGCTCATTAATGTTCTGCCACTTGCGTCCACTACAGTTACATTCATTACTTGTTGCTTGCCACTATTCATTCTTAATGTAAGTGTGTTGTTTTGAAGTGAGACAAAATCTGCATCAAGCATTTTTTCCGAAACGGTTTCCAGATTGTTTGAAGAAACGGAGTTGGCCGCCTGCTCTGCCTGGCTTGCTAAACCAGGATTAATAGTTGTGCCCGTGGGAGCATTGCCACCTTGCTCAAGAATGCTAAAGCCTGCAAGATATTGCCAATCAATAAGAGCTTTTATGATTACGGTAATTCTCCCATTTGTTGGGCTTACATTATCAAATTTCGCGAAATCATTCACATTATTTAAAATGGTTATTGTATCCGAAACATTCCCAACGGTAAACTGGGTGGCATTCACCAGGTTTGCCCTGGCAGCGTATAATTCCACGCGGTATTGTTTATTATTATCGAGCCCGTTTATAACAAGATACCTGTCTATTTTAGATATAGTGTTTAATTGCAAGACAGGTGGCGGGCATGAAGTGGCACCAGGGGCGTAGTTGCTTCCGTTGTTTACTATTCCGCTATTACTGTTAAGTGACGCGTTCACGCCGCTACCACTATTATCATCATACAAAAGGTTACCGCTGGAAAGACTTGAATTTACGTTCCAATTATTCCATTGAGAGTTGTTATAGGCAATTTTGCCATCATAAATATTTACATGTATCGCATTTGTGTACGCAGCTGGTGACGGTGCAGGTTGTGTTCCTTTATTGTATTCAAATGCTCCCGCGTCATAGGCTGGCCCCTGCGGCCTGCTTATGCCATCGTAATCTTTCGTAATTCCGTAGCTGGTTGCATCAAGTCCTCTGTCAATCGCTGGAGAAGTCGATACGATATGATAGTCATTTAAACCCGAGTTAACAAACCCTGCAGAAGATATAACCGACAGCCTGGTATTTTTTGTTGTGTCCACCGAAGTATTTCCGTCAACATTTACATAAGGATTATCGTATGGGCTTGTATTATTTGGCTTCACGAGCAGGTTATTGTTTACCCTGTTACCCCCGGCCATCGTTCCATAGGAATTAAATAAGTGAACAGCATTCCGGGCCGCATTTACAATCGTATTATTAATGACGTACACTCTCAGGCCTGCGTACCAGTTGTATGGCTGAGGCCGGTCATCCACCGCAATAGCATCTTGTTTACTTGAAGTACCATCCCATCCGGCATTGGAGATTACATTATTGTAAATATATACATCACCGGTACCAAATATTTCAAGCCCCTCACCGGTGCCGTTATTAATATAATTATTATAAACTGAACCGCTACTCTTGCCACCAAGAATAATACCGGCCTGCTGAGACGCAGAATTAGATCTGCCATAGTTTGTGACCCTGTTGTTGTAGATTTGTGCATTTGCAGATGCAGCCACTTGTATGCCATCCCATCCCGTAGAATCGCATATATTATTATACACTTTTACTCCATTTGCCTTTACAGGTTCTACAGTAATTGATTTGCCCGTGCAATCATTTACCGTAGCTGTAGCGCTGGTATTAATGAGGTAATAGCCTTCGCCGATTGTATTGTGGACATAATTATCGTGAATAGAAATGTTTTTAATAGTCCATCCTGTACTCCATGTTCCAGGATCACAATTATATGGATCTATCTTACACAAGAAACCATTTTGAACATTTTGGGCTTCAAAATGATCAATTTCATAGTCGCTCGTACTATCCTTTACTGAAATGCCCACTCCTGTGAACCCTCCCTTCCAATAAGCCTTGAAGCCGTAGTTGATGCCCGGTGCTCCGGTACCCGTAAATTTGAAAAAACGGCTGTTCACTATACGATAGCAGTAACTTTGGCCATTGTTCCCGGTATTAATTACCTGGCCGCCGCAGTTAATGATCGTTATTGGTTGAGAAGCAGTGCCCACAATACCGCTTAAGGATATATAGGGATAAGTGCCGGCCTGTATGCAGCCTGTATCTCCCGGTTGTAAATAGTTATTATTGAAAAAATAGATTCCGCCGTCTGGTGCAATAGGAATCATTTTCCTTTTACCCGATGAGACTGGTGGAGGTGCGGGAGCCGCAGGATTTACGGTTACAACTACATTATCCACTCCCGTAGCACCGTTATTGTCTCTTACGGTTAAAGTGAAAGTATATGTGCCTGAAGAAATCAGACTGGTAACACTTGTTGTGGCTGCATTTTGTGACGATATCTTTGCTGAGGCACCTGCAGTCTGCGCCCATGAATACGAGGCAATAGTTCCATCGGCATCTGTGCCGCTACCATATAGAGTTACCGAACTTGCAGGAGAAGTGATAGTAATGTCGCTTCCTGCGTTCGCAATCGGTGGCTGATTAGATTGTCCCGGCCACATGGTGATTTGCATGGTATCCTTGCCGGTAGCGCCTGCATTATCCGTAACGGTCAATTCAAACTGGTAAACTCCCTGGACAAGACTATTAATGCTGATAACAGCTAAATTGGGATTTACGATACTTCCGGAAGAAGGACCGGAAATCTTCGTCCATTTATAACTTACAATACTACCATCCGCATCTGTGCCGCTTCCTGTTAAAGTCGTATAATTTACAGGCAGCGTGATCGATTTGTCAGGTCCTGCATTTGCAACTGGGGCTATATTTGCTGAAGCTATTACAGTTACCTGCACTGTGTCCGCCGCAATATTGTTAGCAATATCCTTTACCCTGAATTGAAATTGATAAGTTCCAGCGATCAAATTGTTTACAACAGTAATCGCCGAGGATGCAGAGACTATGGTTGCAGTGGAAGGGCCAGCAAATTGTCTCCATGAATATGCTGCGATGTTGCCAGCGGAAGATGTTCCGGTACCGCTTAAAGTAACCGTGTTTACCGGCAAAGTAACTGATTTATCAGATCCTGCATTTGCAACGGGGGGTTGGCTGGTACTTCCTGGCCACATAGTTATTTGCATGGTGTCTTTTCCGGTAGCTCCCAGGTTATCTGTTACAAGTAATTCAAACAGGTAAACTCCGACCACAAGATTCTGAATGTTTGCAGACGCAGATGTTGGATTTAAGATATTACCCGTAGAAGGTCCGGAAATTTCCGTCCATTTATAACTTACTATGCTACCATCAGCATCAGTACCGCTTCCTGCTAAAGTAGTGGAATTAACAGGCAAAGTAATTGACTTATCAGCACCCGCATTTGCTACCGGCGGAATATTTGCGTAAGCACCTGCTGCTGGTGCGGGATTTCTCGCCATCCACTCATACATATTCTGACTGATTCCATCTAAAGTGAATTTGCCCGCTGTCGTTCCATTTCCTCCATAGAATTGATCATAGCAACAGTGTGCGCCGGTTCCATAACTTGTTGGAACAAAAATGCCAGAGCCTGGTCTGGTATAGTTCATGCGGTCAACCCGGGTCTTTGTGTCACGTCCATCATTTATTTGCTCAAATCCAAGTAATCTTCCTCCGGATTTTGCAAAATTGTCAAATAAATTTGGATAGGGTTGGTTATCATCCGGCCTTACGCCTTCTACCTCTACTACAGTTGCAACCTGGCTCGCATAATTGTAAGGACCACCATAATTATCTGCTGTTACATAAGTGGTGCCGCACCAGCCTCCCATCGACAGACCTGTGAGATGTAAACGTTTGGTGTCAATGCGATACATTTTCTTCAGCGTTTGAATCCGCGTATCTATATAAGTTTCAATTGGCCATAATGCGGAAGGCTGTAAGCTAATAACAATAAACTTAACGCTATCGGTCCCGATTTTTACATTGCCGTTCCAACCCTGGGCAATGTTTGCTCCCGGTCCATATTTAATTACCAGGCTTGCATTTGTTCCAACTTCGCCGGTCCCGGGGAAAAATATTATGGTAGGATAGGTCGCATTAGGGTTTGAATAATAATCCCACGGTAAATGCACATAGGCATTCCAGCCATTTATATTGACCAAAGACTGCTGCGCGAAAGAATTAGTGAAATTAAGAACTGAGGAGATAAAAATAAAAAAAGAAACGGCTTTCTTCAATAGTCGGATTTTTTGATTCTTCATAAAACGTTAGATTCGATAGATTCAAAATGGTTATCAATAATGATTATTATAGTCATTCATAGATATAGGATATGTATAGAAACTCTATACATGTTTATTGTCATTCAACTTAACAAATACATCTTTGGGGAAAAAAGTATTCAATCAGGAAATTACACCTCCTTTGATAACAACCACGCAAGAGCGCAAAAATTACACCAAAAGCTTCCTAACATAAAAAAATAAGGTCTTTCGTGGAAAACTCTAATGTCTCTGGTTAATTTTTAAAAAAATAAACTGCAAGATACAAATATTCAAAATGGTAACTAATAGTGGTCTGATTCAGGTTTTTCTATGTATTTGAAAGATAAAGCAAGCAATTTTTTAACCTTATAATAAGTGACGTATCAAAATTTAATAAGCGAATCCAATCTGTTTTTATATGTGCCCGAAAAATATCAAACTAATATTTTAACTCGAATAGCTGCCTTAATTCAGGCAGGCTATTTGCAATTTTTTCTTATATGACCGATCTAATTTCTTTTACAGAAAAAGGACTCTTTTGTGACAAAGGCGGCTTTTATATCGATCCATGGAAGCCGGTCGAAAAAGCAATCATCACCCACGGCCATAGTGATCATGCTTATTTCGGTCACAAAAATTATCTGTGTCACCCCTCTACAAAACCTATTCTTCAATTAAGGTTGGGCGAGAACCATTATCAAACACTTGAATGGGGTGAAGTAATTAATCTTAATGGAGTAACTATATCTCTGCATCCGGCAGGTCATATAATTGGCTCATCACAAGTACGGCTTGAATGCGATGGTGAAGTATGGGTTGTAACCGGAGATTTTAAAGTGGAGAATGATGGCATTAGCGGAAAATTTGAGCCGGTGAGATGCAATACCCTTATTACTGAATCAACTTTTGGACTGCCAATATACAAATGGAAGCCTCAACAGGAAATCTACGACAACATTATCACCTGGATTACCAGGAATAAAGAAAATGGTAAAACAAGTATCCTCCTTGCCTATAGTCTCGGTAAAGCACAACGTGTACTTCAGGCAATAAAAGAAACTACTCAAACCATATATGCTCACGGGGCTATTTTCAATATGCAGCAAACACTGATAGATGCCGGCTGGGACATTACACCTGTAGTACGAGTTACTCCCGAAACACCAAAGGAATTATTAAAAGCGGCTGTTGTGATTGCCCCGCCGTCAGCAGACGGAACTTCATGGTTGAAAAAGTTTCATCCTTATTCCGTAGGAGTTTGCAGCGGCTGGATGCAAGTGAGGGGAAACGCCCGGAGAAGAAATGTTGATTCCGGTTTTACACTAAGTGATCATGCGGATTGGGATGGGCTGTTGCAAACAGTTAAAGGTACTTCTGCAGAAAGAGTTTTTGTAACGCATGGTTTTCAATCTGCATTCAGCAGGTATTTAAATGAACAGAACATCGCGATTGCGGCGGAAGTAAAAACGCAATATGGAAATGAAGATGAAGAATCCCCTATTTCTAACATTGAGGAAACGGACAAACTTGAAAGTAATTTAGAGGCTAAATGATTGAAGAATTTCAAGGCAAAAATGAATCGGCGCCAATTTTATCTTCATTAATTGATCCGGAATTTTCCGGGCTGGAACTATTTGCTCAATTGGTAACTGAACTTAGTACCTCTACCAAGACAAATGATAAACTTCAAAGCCTGGTTGATTATTTCGCCACTGCTCCTGACGATGATAAGGTTTGGGTAATCGCAATTTTTAGCGGGCGCAGACCAAGACGTGCTGTTAACTCAAGGCTTATGCGTGAGTGGTGTTCCGAAATTACCAACTATCCATCATGGTTATTTGATGAATGTTATCATACCGTTGGCGACCTGGCAGAGACTTTGGCGTTGCTATTGCCCGAAACAAAAAAGGATGAACAAGTAAACAAAAGTCTCTCATATTACCTGGAAACATTTATTTCAATTGAAAAACAAGATGAAGCGATACGAAAGAAATTTATTGTAGATAGCTGGAACCAGATGAACAAGGATGAAAGATTTGTTTTCAATAAACTGATTACCGGAAGTTTTCGTATTGGCGTTTCCCAAAAAACAATTGTAAATGCATTGGGCAAAGTAGTCGATCTTACACCTTCTGTAATCGCGCATCGCATCAGCGGTAACTGGGATCCGGTAACCACTTCTTTCAACGAACTGCTAAGCGAAAGTGCATCTGTATCCGATTTTTCAAAGCCATATCCATTTTACCTGGCTTATGCACTGGAAGAAGCACCGGAAACTTTAGGCAGTCCCGAAGAATGGCAGGCTGAATGGAAATGGGATGGAATACGCGGCCAGGTTATTAAAAGAAACAATGAACTATTTGTATGGAGCCGCGGCGAAGAATTGATGACAGATAAGTTTCCGGAATATTTTATTCTAAAAGATTTACTTCCGGATGGAGTAGTTATTGATGGTGAAATTATCCCTGCAGTCAACGGAAACCCGTTGCCATTCGCCGTGCTGCAAACACGCATTGGAAGAAAAAACATCGGAAAAAAACAATTACAGGAAGCACCCATTTGTTTTTTTGCATACGATCTTCTCGAATATAATTACGAAGATTGGCGCGAAAGAACTTTGATTGAACGAACAAAGAAACTGGAAGAAATTATTCTTCCCATATGGAACAATGCAATACAAATTTCTCAAGTCATTTCCTTTACTTCATGGAGCGAGCTTGCTGAATTGCGAAAAAATTCCAGGGAAATGAATAGCGAGGGAATAATGCTTAAGAGAAAGGATTCGAATTATAAAGTAGGAAGAAAAAGAGGCGACTGGTGGAAATGGAAAATTGACCCGCTCACCATAGATTGCGTAATGGTCTATGCGCAAAAAGGAAGTGGCAGAAGAAGCAATCTATATACCGATTATACTTTTGCTGTAAAAGATGGTGATAAATTGGTAACATTTACCAAAGCATATTCAGGATTAACTGATAAAGAATTTGCGCAGATAGATAATTTTGTAAAAAGAAATTCAATTGAAAAGTTCGGACCAGTGCGAACTGTAAAACCAGAGCTTGTTTTTGAAATCGCTTTTGAGGGTATTGCGGCAAGTAGCCGTCATAAGAGTGGCGTCGCGCTTCGGTTTCCACGTATGAGCCGCTGGAGAAAAGATAAAACTGTTGATGAGATAAATACCATTGAAGATTTGAAGGCGATGTTGACTATGTATGGCAAATAACGGAGCTTTGGATTTCATTTTAAAAAGGGGACATTAAATTTTAAATCTACCGGTGGAGCTACAAAAAAGTCAGGGATATGCTGTTATTCAAAAGTGGCTCGCTTCAAAAGGGTATACTGCATTTGCTTTCCAGGAAGAAACCTGGCAGCATATCATAAATAAAAAGTCAGGGTTGGTAAATGCACCAACAGGATGTGGAAAAACTTTTTCCGTTTTTTTCGGGGCAATTATCGACTTCGTTAATCAAAATCCAAAAAATTATAAAACAAAAAGCAAATCAAATCTCCAGCTTTTATGGATCACCCCTTTGCGTGCCCTCGCAAAGGATATCGGCCGGGCCATGGAGGAAGTAATAGATGAATTGGGCATGAATTGGAAAGTGGGAATTCGTAATGGTGACACAACTATAAGTGAACGACAAAAGCAAAAAAGGCAAATGCCTGAAGTATTGATCACAACGCCAGAAAGCCTTCACCTCTTATTAGCACAAAAAGAATATACTTCTGTTTTTAAATCTCTAAAAATTATAGCGGTTGATGAATGGCACGAGCTACTGGGCAGCAAACGCGGAGTGCAAGTAGAACTTGCCATTTCAAGAATTTTGAATACTCATTATTCAATTAAAAATTTTCAATGTTGTGTTTGGGGTATTAGTGCAACTATTGGAAATCTCTCGCAGGCGCAGGAAGTATTGCTTTCTCCCCTTTCCAATGCAGAAGGGTCCGCGGTTATATCAGAAACAGTAACTGCTCAAATCGATAAACCCATTCAAATTGAATCCATTTTCCCTGATGAAATTGAAAAATTTCCATGGGCAGGACATCTCGGAATAAAGCTGGTAGATAAAGTGATACCGATAATAATGCGGAGCAAGACAACACTAATTTTTATAAATACCCGCGGCATGAGTGAAATGTGGTACCAGGCATTACTAACTGCATGTCCGGAACTTTCTGGGGCTATCGCCCTTCATCATGGAAGCATTGAACAGGAACTAAGGTTTTGGGTTGAAGAAAATTTGCACACCGGAAAATTAAAAGCTGTAGTATGCACGGCGAGCCTTGATCTTGGAGTTGACTTTCGGCCAGTGCAGACTGTTATACAGGTCGGATCGCCTAAGGGTGTTGCAAGATTTTTACAGAGAGCCGGCAGAAGCGGCCATAGCCCTGGAGAAATAAGTAAAATTTATTTTTTGCCAACACATTCTCTCGAGCTAATGGAAGCGGCGGCTCTTAAGGAAGCAACGCAAATTAAATTGATTGAGAGTCGTGATCCAAGAATACTTTGCTTTGATGTGTTGATACAATACCTGAGCACGCTGGCTATTTCTGATGGCTTTTATCCCGAACAAATCTTTAAAGAAATCAAAACAGCTTATTGCTACAGGGATATTACCGAAGATGAATGGCAACAGATCCTCCAGTTCGCAACCGCAGGCGGCGTTGCACTCCAACAATACGATGATTTTAAAAAAATTGAGATCATTGATGGCCTTTATAAAATCAACAATCGCAGGGTCGCGATGCGGCATCGAATGCATATTGGTACTATTGTAAGCGACCCAATGATGAAAGTAAAATTTATCAGCGGTGGCTTTGTCGGCGTTATCGAAGAATGGTTTATCGCTAGACTTCAACCCGGCGATGTTTTTACACTGGCAGGAAGAACACTTGAGTTTGCCATGATAAAAGATATGACCGCGCTTGTAAGGAAGTCCAATGCTAAAAAATCTATTATTCCAAGTTGGCAGGGAGGCCGCATGCCTCTATCTGCAAACCTTGGCTTTATGCTCAGAAAAAAGTTTGATGAAGCGGGCTTTCTTTTGCACAAAAAAAATAAAAAGAATATTGATGAAGAAGTCACAGCTTTACAACCTTTGTTTGAACTGCAGGAATATCTTTCTCACATTCCCAAACAAAATGAACTTTTGATAGAGCATATTGAAACCAAAGATGGATTTCATCTTTTTGTTTTTCCCTTTGAAGGACGACTGGTTCATGAAGCAATGGCGGCCGTATTAGCCTACCGCATTAGCCGGATCACACCTATCACTTTTTCCTTCGCGATGAATGATTATGGATTTGAACTTTTGAGCGATCAGCCCATACCGGTAGATGACACAAATGTGTACGAACTTTTTTCGCCTGAAAACCTATTGGCAGATATCCAAAAAAGTTTAAACAGTGTTGAAATGGCGAAAAGAAAGTTCAGGGATATTGCTGTAATTGGAGGATTGATATTTCAGGGCTTTCCAGGTGAGCAAAAGAAGGCGAGGCATTTACAATCATCGGCATCACTTTTGTTCAATGTCTTTTCAGAATATGAACCTGGAAACTTATTATTAAGACAGGCGTATAATGAAGTTATGGAGCAGCAGATGGAAGAACAACGCCTGAGAGATATGCTGGAGCGAATTCAAAAGAGCAAGGTTGTTATTACATTCCCCAACAGGTTGACACCGTTTTGCTTTCCTATAAAAGTTGATAGCATGCGGGAAAATCTTACTTCAGAAAAATTAGAAGACAGGGTGAAGAGAATGCAAATGCAGTTGGAAAAATGATTTTAGTGAACCGCGATTACATGAACTTTTTTTCCACCGCAACAGGGGCAAAGCGATAGGTCATCCCAATAGGAATAATCAATACAAATGCGCTTCCCCTCTATCGCATACTGATCCGGCAAATCATCTGAAGGAAAAGTTTTTCCGTCAATTATAATACCTACATGCTTACAAGAAGAGGCGGAAAGTGTAACTACCACATTCGTGCATTCATCTGATTTTTTTTTGCATCCAAAAAATGTTAATGAAACGAGTAGAACTAATAATATTTTTTGCATTATTTTTTCACTATGACAATCCTATATATTTTTTCGTTGCGTCTTTTTTAAGTTTTTCTACAGTTACTTTTGCAAATAAAAGACTATTGTTCTCACCTCAGAAATTCAGGCTTCACGCTCAAACACTCTGGCTCTCTCCTGCCCGATGCATTTATTGGGAAGAAGAGAAAGCGTTAATACTTTCCGATCTTCATTTTGGAAAGACAGGTCACTTTAGAAAGTCGGGAATTGGTGTGCCTCAGAGTGTTTATAAAGAAGATCTTCAACGCCTGTTTACGCAAATCCAGTTTTTCAAACCAGCCACATTGCTTATCGCAGGAGATATGTTTCACAGCCACGCAAATAAAGAAATTGATTTTTTTCTAAAATGGAGAAACGATATGCCTCATCTTGTAATTCATTTAATAAAAGGGAATCACGATGTCTTGTCGAATAAGTTTTATGAAGATGCGAATATTAAGGTAGCGAAACAAAAATATTCTCTCAATAAGTTTTGCTTCACGCATGATATTGCTTCCGTGTGCGAAGAAGATGATGGGGAAGATTTATTTACTTTTTCAGGACACATACATCCCGGCATAAGAGTGAATGGAGGCGGCAGACAATCTTTTAAATTGCCGTGTTTTTATTTTACAAAAAAGTACGCGGTATTGCCCGCTTTCAGCCTTTTCACCGGCTTATATAAAGTAACACCTAAAAAGACTGATACCGTTTTTGCTTTGGTGGAAAACCAGGTTATAAAAATGCAATGATGTGGTTTAGTTATTTCGAGCCAAACCTCCTTTTATGAAGATTTAAATAATCGATATAGTAAATAATTTTCAGGGAAACTTCGTTTGAGTGAGGATTATGAAAAACTGTTGTGAAGTTTTTCGTATAAGTTTTGTTTATCATTCCATCAATATCAACATCGGCACCAAGCGCATTTTTCCAGGCAAAAATAATCCGACTTCCCGGTAAAAAATTCCATGTATAAAACATATCGAGATTAAAGGTGTTGAAATTTTCATCGTGGCCAGCTTCGTAGGGTCGCCCTTTCCAGTAGCCATCACCCAATACATCGTAGAAATTGGAATAATTTACCATACTCCAATAATGCCTCATTCTTATGGTAAGATTCATTAATGGATTGAAATTATAAGTACCACCTAATATTGTGTAATCGGTGCGGACCTTTCTTGTTCCAATCACAGGATCGCTCGTGTTCATATCACGATAAGCATATCCCCAGTTATTGTTGTCAGTTTCAGCATGCAATTCAATATTCATTTGAAATTTATCATTAAACCTATACCTGAAACCAAGCGTCCCGCTATAAAAAGGATCTTTAGGAAGAGGGCTTTCAGCAAATCCAATATCATAATTCACAAAAAGTTTTTTCCGACTGTCTGTGCTTCCAGTTATATCCAGATAATAAACCGGGGATCTTTTTAAAAACTTACCCTCGGTACGCAGTTCAAAATAATCATTTGACCAATACGGTTGCATTTGAAATGTTGCCGTAACATCCCAGAAATTTTTAAGAAGAAAAAATACACTTGAGTTCGTTACAAAATTTTGCCATTTGAATGGATTATATAAATACAGGTTAATGAAACCGACATCGTATCGTTGGTTTAAAAAATGAGCCGTGGGCTGAAAGTTTACATAGCTTAATGTAGATCCAAAACTAAACTGGTTATTATTTCTTAAAAAACCAAGATCGTTTGGATCATAATTATCGGAGATTACCGCAGCATTTATGTTGTATTGAATTTTTCCGCTCACTTTTCTAAACCTTACATCGGATTTGTAACCATCATATTTACCTCCCTTACCCCATATATTGCTATACAATCCATCGATAAAAAATTGATGCAGGTTTTTCTTATCATAAAGTGAAATATCCAATGCAGTAACGTTCGCATTACGACTATTTCCTTTTCGCAGCACGTTACTATTCGTAAAAGTTATAGAAGAGCGATTTTTTAATGCCTGGTCCAGTACAATAATATTATAGTTAGTTAGTGGCTCTGTAAGAATTTGTAAAATGGAATCTTTGGTGTCATCCTGTACCTCTGCATACATCGGCGCCGTTAAAGAATTTAATATCGCTATTCCAAGGTTATTTTTTGTTCTCCCTGAGAATTTAGTGGCGTTATAAAGCCTTGTGATACCCGGGTTTTTTTTGATAGTGTAATCCGGCGAGCCTGCAGCTAATTGTAATATACCATACGCTCCGGAAGGCGCATCGCCAATTCTTCGTGAATAAAAAATCCCGGCCTTATTGAATAGCTCTGTTCCTTCTGTAAAAAAAGGGCGGTAATCTTCGAACTTAATATCGAATGGTGAAAGATTTAAAACCACATTATCAGATTGCACCTGGGCAAAATCAGGAATAAGAGTAGCATCAAGTGTGAAGCTTTCGTTGATTCCATATTTTACATCCATACCGCCACTCTTTAAATATTCTGTGATCCTGCTTGTGCCCACAGGTGAAACCTTCACACCTCCGGAGAGGTATGGCAAAAATGATAATCGCAAAGGAGGTGTAATATTTTGCAGGCCATTCCATTCTCCCCACTTATTGATCGTACCATTTATGGCCGGATCGTCGGGCGCCCAGGTGGATGTTTCATTAACTTTTCTGCTAAAGCTTGTAAACTGAATTCCCCACGTTTGAACTGGTGCTTTAGAAAATCTTATAGCACTGAACGGGATTTTAATTTCAGCAACCCAGCCGTCATTTTTCAAGCTGACTTTACTTTCCCAAACTGCATCCCAGGTTTTATCGACACTTCCTGATATCCTTGCATCACTTTGAACACCTGCTGCTGTTACCTGGAATAGAAAACCATTTTGTTTATCATGATAGGTGTCAAGGCCAAGGCTAAACACATCCACATCCTGAAAATCTATATCGTCTCTTGCCGTTAGCTGTTTGCGCACATTCGAAGGATCATTGCGCATATATGCCAAAACATACACGGCTGAGTTATCGTAGGCAATCTTTACAAAAGTGGTTTGCTTTGGTATTTTTCCGTAAACGGGTACCGAGGTTACAAAGTTGGTCACTGGGGTAATTTCTTTCCAGGCAGCGTCACTTGTATCTCCATCAATTTTGATTGAAGCGCCTGTTTTAATTGCCTCAATTCTTTTGTTTTGGGAATAGGGGAAATAGAAAAGCAGTATTAAAATAATAGTAAGCAGTAGTTTATTCATACAGTTAGAAAAAACCGCCATAAGCAGATTAGCTTTTAAGCTTATGAACACACCTGGTATGCGCGAAAATAGGGGTAAATAGCAAGAGTAAGTAAGGTAGTATTACTATTTATTTAAGGCGTAATAATACTATAAAAGCAACGGGATATTGATCTCTATTTGTTTCCTGTTCTTCTTTTTAATTCTTTTTTTATCAATGTAAGTTCACGTCCTGTCTGGCCACTTACCGAGGAATTTTCCTGGGCCCTTCTCATTAAATAGGGTATTACATCGTTGATGGGGCCAAATGGCAAATACTTACTGACAGGGCAACCGGCTTTTGCAAGATTAAATGTAATATTATCGCTCATTCCATATAATTGTGAGAAATGAATATGAGGATGATTTAGTGAGAATCGCATTTTCTCCATCATTTCAACGGCATATAAATTACTGAATTCATTGTGGCTGGCTACAATCGCATAGAGTTTGTTTAATTGTTCTATGCAAAATGTGAGTGCCGCATTATAATCATCATCAGTTTTTTGTTTATCTGCCTGTATAGGCGACGAATAATTTAATTCGACTGCACGTTTCCGTTCCTTTTCCATGTAAGCACCTCTCACGAGTTTAAAGCCCGCAATGAAATTATTATTTATTGACACTTCGAAACTGTCTTTTAAAAAGGTAAGCCGGTCGTGCCGATATAGCTGAATCGTATTATAAACGACCGCCTTTTGTACATTAAATTTTTTCATCATTGTCACCGTAAGAGCGTCCACCGGATTTTGTATCCAGCTCTCCTCGGCATCTATTAAAACCCCTGTATTACTTTTGCGGGCCGCTTCACAAACTTTTTCCAACCGCGATTCCACTCTTTGCCATTCCTGGTTTTCTTCTTCACTTAAAAGTCCTGTTGCCGCATTGCCGTTTAGTGTGTCATTATATTTTGCGCCGGCATCTAATTTTTGTAATAATTCAAACCTTGCAAAGCCAGTGAGCTTAACACTTATGAAGGGTATATGGGGCTGTGATGCAGCATACTCAATTACTTTAATAAAACTATCGGCCGTATGGTCAAAATTTTCCTCTCCTTCTTTTCCTTCGACGCCATAATCAAGAATTACTTTTACATTAAACCGGCTGAGTTTATCAACCACCTTTGAGGTTTCGGCAAGCGTTTCACCACCGACGAATTGACTAAAAATAGTTTTTCGTATTAAACCTTTTACGGGCAATCCGGATTTGATGATCCATGGAGTTAACTTCGTTCCCAGCTTCACAAGCCAATCTATGGACATTGAGCTAAAGAGGAATTTGGCTTTTTTAAGCTGACCGGTCGTTTTGTATTCAAAAGCGGTCTCGGTATTCTCAAATGAAATATTCATATAATTGCTCCCGAAATTGAGACATCAAAAACTAATTGCCAAATAAATGTAGTGGTCGGTTATACGTTATGAGTTCGGCTGCCGATCATCAGCATTCTTTCACCACTTGTTTTTTAGCACATTGTTTATCCGTAATCTATTACCGCCTCTCATCATTTATAAACTCATCACTCATAACTGTTGGCCTATTATGTATTAACTTTGCGGCAAAAAAGAAACGGATGAAAAGTTTATTAGCAATTATTTTTTTAGCAGTTGTTTTATTGGGAGCCTGGTGGTTGTTTTTTAAAACAGAAAAGACCGAATCTGAACCAAAACAGGAATCTATAAAAATCGGCAAACACACACCGGAATTTAACCAAAGCATTTCTAACGTAGTTGACGCCTATTTGTCGATGAAGGACGCGTTTGTTGATGCCGATACTTTTAAGGTTAAAAATGAAGGTCAAAATTTTATTGTGACAGTTGACAGCATAAAACTAACTGACCTGGAGAAAGAAGATTCGCAAATAGTAATGGCGGCAAGGCAGGAAATAAGTGATATTAAAGCGAATGCGGAAGCCATGCTTTTAGAAAATAATATTACAGAGATGCGGCAGGATTTTAGAATGGTATCAGAAAATTTGTATCCATTTTTAAAAACCATAGGCTACGAAGGAGAAAAGTTGTATTGGCAAAATTGCCCTATGGCTTTCGGGGAAGATAAAGAAGGTAACTGGCTGAGTGCAACCAAAGAAATAATCAATCCCTATCTCGGGAAGAATCATCCCGAATACAAATCGTCGATGCTGGGTTGTGGTGAAATAAAGGACACACTTAAGTAGGCCCTCATAAGAACTCCGTGAAAAAATTATTATCCGTTACCTTTTTTTTGTTCCCAATTATTGTATGTTCTCAAAATAAATATACGTTAAGCGGGTATGTAAAAGATTCGCTGTCCGGCGAGACTCTTATAGGTTCTACCGTCTCTGTTGCCGGCTTATCAAAAGGCATTACTTCCAATTCTTATGGATTTTTTTCAATCTCGCTCACTCCGGGTACTTATACATTTGTTTGCTCTAATGTTGGCTACGTCACGCAGATAAAAAAAATTGATCTCACCGGCGATGTGGTCTTCAATTTTGAAATGTCTCCAAAGATTACGACCGAGCAAGCCGTTATTATTTCCTCGCTAAAAAGAGATGCCAATGTTAAGAATGCGCAGATGGGCAAAATCAATCTTTCTATAAATCAAATAAAATCCATCCCTGCTTTCCTTGGAGAAGTTGATGTTCTTAAAACTATACAGCTTTTGCCTGGCGTACAAAGTGCGGGTGAGGGAAGTTCGGGTTTGTATGTAAGAGGTGGCGGCCCGGATCAGAATTTAATTCTACTTGACGATGCAGTGGTTTATAATACGGGGCATCTCTTTGGCTTTTTCTCGATATTTAACGGAGACGCTATTAAAAATACTTCGTTGATTAAAGGAGGAATGCCCGCTCAATATGGTGGCCGCTTATCCAGTGTATTGGATATTGCTATGAAGGAAGGAAACGACAAAAATTTCCAGGTAGAAGGTGGCATCGGGTTAATTGCATCGCGGTTTTCCATACAAGGCCCGGTGAAAAAAAACAGGGCTTCTTTTATTATTTCTGCAAGGAGAACTTATGTAGATGCATTGGTAAAACCTTTCATTAAAAAAACTAATTCATTCAGCGGCTCCGGCTATTACTTTTACGATCTCAACGCCAAAATCAATTATAAAATTTCAGAAAAAGATCACATTTACCTGAGTGGATATTTTGGCAAGGATAAATTTGATTTTGTTAATGGCAAGCAATCATTGAATGTGCATATTCCATGGGGCAATGCCACAGGCACCTTTCGGTGGAACCACGTATTGAACAACCGGCTATTCTCTAATACCACTTTAGTTTATAACGATTATAATTTCAACTTTGGAGCTAATCAAAATAATTTTGAAATCAACCTGAAGTCTGGCATAAAAGACTGGAATATAAAACAGGATTTTGATCTATATCCTTTTACAAACCATAAAGTAAAATTCGGCGCATTGTATACTTACCATACGTTTACTCCCTCGGTACTTACAGGCAAACAAGACAGCGTCGAATTCATGCCCAACAATGCCCAACAAAAATATTCGCACGAAGGTGCAGTGTACATACAGGACGATTGGGACATAAGTGATAAAATAAAAATTAATGCAGGCATTCGCGAAAGCACCTTTCAGCAAGTGGGTAAATACAAAATCTACACAACGGATGCAAACGGTAACCGGCTTGACAGCACCGTGTATAAAAAAGGAGAGCCCGTAAAGACTTATTTCGGGTTTGAGCCGCGTTTTACTATTCGATATGCGCTCGATGATGCTACATCAATAAAAGCCTCGGTAACAAGAAATGTACAATATATTCATTTGGTAAGTAATGCCGGCACAACCCTGCCGACTGATATATGGGTACCAAGCACTATTAAAGTAAAACCGCAGATAAGCTGGCTCTATGCTTTGGGATTGTTTAAGAATTTTAATGATAATACTTACGAAACATCGGTAGAAGTCTACTATAAAGATTTGCAAAACCAGATTGAGTATGAAGAAGGATACACACCGGCAACACTTGAGGACACTGAAAATTTCTTCACATTTGGAAGAGGAAAAAGTTATGGCACTGAACTTTTTATTAATAAAACAAAAGGGAGGTTAACAGGCTGGCTGGGCTATACGCTTAGCTGGACTTTCAGAAAATTTCCCGGCTTAAATTCAGGTAAGCAATATCCAGCAAAGTATGACAGGCGACATGATATTTCCCTTGTGGGCATCTATGAATTATCTAAAAAATGGAAACTGTCCGGCACATTTGTATTTGGCTCGGGAAATGCGGCAACTTTACCGCAACGTTTTTATATCTACGATGGAGTACTAACGCAGCAGTATAGCCGCATAAATGAATATCGGCTACCGTCCTACCACAGGCTTGATGTGGCCGCGACTTACAGTCCTAAAAAGCATCCGGAGAGAATATTGAAAAGTGAATGGGTCTTTAGCGTATATAATATTTACAGCAGGAAGAATCCTTATTTTATTTACTTTGATCAAACAGGGAATCCATACAACGGTACGCTGGAAGTTCAGGCAAAACAGGTTTCACTATTCCCTGTAATTCCTTCGGTAACCTGGAATTTTAAATTTTAATCGGTATCCAGAAGAGCTCATTGAGACATACAAGACAAGAACATCGTACATCTCACATCGTACTTCGTACATTACGTTCCCGCCTCATTTTCCATTTCCATTATTTTTTCAAATAGGGTTTCATATTCCGAATTGGCTCTTTTTAACTCCGCAGTTTTTTGATTATACAGCTTTTCAGCATTCATAAATTTTTGCGAATCAGAATAGATCTCAGGTAAAGCAAGATTTGATTCAAGAACACTTTTCTCTTTATTGAGAACTTCAATTGTTTGTTCCAGTTGCTGAAAACGCTTTTGTATCTTTTGAAATTCCTTTTGCGCTTCTTTATTGGGAGCTGAGGTATTGTTCGATTTTTTTTCTGCGGGCTGAACCTTTTTCTTCTCACTTACTACTTCTTTTTTCTTCGATGCCTCGTTCTCAGCAGCTTTTCTTTCTTGCTTCCACACCTCCAATTCATCATAAGTTCCTACGAACTCCTTTATTTTGTAATCCTCTATTTCCCAAACCTTATTTGCTGTTTGATTTACAAAATATCTGTCGTGACTCACAAGAATATAGCTGCCTTCATATTTATTCAATGCTTCAATCAATAAGTCAACCGAATGCATATCCAGGTGATTGGTAGGCTCATCGAGCAAGAGAAAGTTGGCTTTACTTACAATCGTTTTTGCAAGTGCAACGCGGGCTTTTTCGCCGCCGCTTAATACTTTAATTTTTTTATCAACATCGTCGCCACTAAATAAAAAACAACCAAGCAGGCTCCGCAGTTCAAGCTCAGTTTTACCGCTGCCACTGTTTTTCATTTCTTCAAGCACCGTGTTTTCTATATCCAATGCTTCGAGCTGGTGCTGGGCATAAAAAGCATCTTTCACATTATGCCCTTCAATTCTTTCGCCATCAAATTTTTCAACGCCTGCAACCATTCTAAGTAGAGTTGATTTTCCTTTTCCATTTGCACCTATCAATCCAATCTTATCGCCCCTGCTTATTTCTGCTTTGGCATGATCAACAATTTTCACCGCCCCAAAACTTTTAGAAGCATCTTTTAAGGTGCATAAAACTCTGCCTGGTGTTGTTCCTACGGTAAAGTTTATTCTCATATTTGGCCTCTCAAGATCGGTGTTTTCAATACGCTCGATTTTATCCAGGCGTTTCATGATGCTTTGTGCCTGTGCAGCTTTTGAGGCCTTTGCTTTAAATCGTTCGACAAATTTTTCCTGTTGGCGAATATAATCCTGCTGGTTTTCGTAAGCCCGCTTTTGTAATTCGATGCGCTGCATTTTTTCCTGCAGGTAGTACGAATAATTTCCTGTATAAAAATGAAGCTCTTGCTGATAAAGTTCAACAATCTTTGTAACCATTCTATCCAAAAAGTAACGGTCATGCGATACAATCACAACAGACCCGCGATAATGTTGCAGGTATTTCTCCAGCCATTCGATAGAGGGAAGATCAAGGTGGTTTGTCGGTTCATCGAGTAATAGAACATCAGGCTGCATCAAAATCATTTTTGCAAGAAGCACACGCATCCTCCAGCCACCGCTAAATTCTTTATAAGGCCGCGTTAGATCTGCATTCGGAAATCCCAGACCTTGTAATATTTCCTCGGTCTTATGATGAATATTATAACCACCTAAAATTTCAAGTTCGTGTAATTTATCGGCATATAAATGGGCAAGTTCTTCATCAGAATTTTTTTCCAGCTCGATTCCTATTTTCTCAATTTCCTTTTCTAATTTCTTCACTTCTTCGAAGGCACCTAAAGCTACTTCTAAGATGGAATCGTCCGTATCGAAACTTAGCAGATCCTGGTGAAGAAATCCTATTGTGGTTTCCTTTCCTTTTTCGACGGTGCCTTTTGAGGGTAAGTATTGGCCGGTAAAAACTTTCAAAAGAGTTGACTTACCGGTACCATTATATCCAATAAGCCCGATTCTCTCATTCGGTTGAATATGCCATGTGGCATCTTCTACAATAACTCTTGCACCAAATTCAAACGTAACATTTTGTAATCCTAATAACATAATTCATTTATAAGCGTGCAAAATTAATATATTAAAAACCGTCCTGCGCCATCTCAACATGATTTTACAAATTCATAAGAATGCAGCCTTACACAACCGGGGTTGCCAACCTTCACTAAGTTCTATGAAGTCAAACCACTCTTTATTAAGGTTTGCAACCTTTGAATCCTTTGCTGAAATTTGGATGCGCTTCACTTAATGCAATTCTTTAGCTCAAAATATTGAAACTTATATTTGCAAAAATCTAAATGAATGATAGAAAAAAAACCTTCTGAAAGTTTAGTAGTAATGACTGAACTCGTTTTACCAAACGATACAAACACTTTTGGAAATTTAATGGGTGGCAGGCTGATGTATTGGATGGACATTGCTGCAGCAATTGCCGGTACAAAACATTGTAATGTGCCGGTCGTTACCGCTTCAGTTGATAATATTTCATTTACAAGCCCCATCAAGTTGGGCAATGTGGTTCATATTGAAGCTAAAGTAACCAGGGCTTTCAATACGAGCATGGAAGTGCATCTTACAGTGTGGGGAGAAGACATCATTCAGCAATATCGATATAAGAGTAATGAGGCCTATTACACGTTTGTTGCTCTTGACCCGAATAGCAAGCCTCGGCTCGTACCGCAATTGATTCCTGAAACAGAGGAAGAGAAAGCTCTCTTTGACAGCGCATTACGCAGAAGGCAACTTCGCCTGATTTTGGGCGGGAAAATGAAACCGGTTGATGCTGTTGAATTAAAAGCGCTTTTTACGCAAGCGTAATTAGTAATCAAATTATTTATCCATGGCACTTATTAAATGGTGCTTGCTTTTCATCATAAATTTCTTGCTTTGCTCAATCGCATCCATTACTTTTTCAAGTATGGTGTCAACGCTTTCTTCATAGGTCAGGTCCAGCGGTTCCTTAAATCTCACACTCAGCAACGAGCCCTTCTTCTTAAATTTTAGTCCCTTTTTATTAAAGGCTCTCCAAAATCCGCTGATTACAACCGGTATTACAACAGGCTTGTGATGTTTTATGATGAATGCCGTTCCTTTCCGTCCCGGAGCAAATGGCTTCGTAGTGCCTTGTGGAAAGGTGATAACCCAATTATTTTCGAGTGCTTTTGCGATCTTACGCGTATCCCCGGGATCAAGGCCGCGCCTTACTTCTTTACCTTCAGCACGCCAGGTACGTTTTACGGTGATGGCGCCTGCCCATTTGAAAATTTTTGTCAACCAACTGCTTTTCATGGTCTCAGCGGCGGCCACATAATACACACGGGTAAAGGGATTCAGCAAATAGAGGGGGATTCCAAGTTTGTTCTCCTTACGCCACTTGACAGCGCAAAAGATGTGAAGAAAAGTAATCACATCTGCAAAATAGGTCTGGTGATTGCTCACAAACAAGACATTTCTTCTTGGAAGATTCTTAAAATTTTCTGTGCCGCTTATGCTTATGGTATTAATAAGTGCAATGCCGGGGTAGGTAAAAATGCCGACCAGGAAATAAACAGCGGCCTTTGCAACACTCGTATGCTGAAGACTTTCAATCCAACGCTTCATTAAAGATATTTTTGGGCAAAAAATGAATAGTGTGCAATTTATGTCATACAAGCATTATAAAAACACGTTAATCGCAATAACTAAAAATATGAAAATTCAGCGGGCAATGTAGTTAAATCCCTTAATTATATTACTTTTGCAGTCCCAAAATAAAAAAGTATTTCGGGGAATTATAAATGTAAATTAATTTATTAACCAAATGCTGATGTGCAGGGCCCGGATTTTTTCGGGATACAGCAATAAAAAAATCACCTGTAAATAATAATATGGATAATTTAAAAGACAATTCAACCACCGAAGAACAAGAAGTACCTACCGATTCCCAAATTAAAGCCTCGATTGAAGAGATGCCGCAGGGCGGTATAGAAGGAGTTCCTTTTCCGGAGTTTCCCGATGTAGAATCCACCACAGCAGCTACTGAACCACAGCCTACTGAAGCTGAAGTTCACAAAGAAGCGCTTGCTACGGCACATGATGATTTTGACTGGAGCGTAGATAAGAGAAATGTAACATCTTACGACAAAGACGAAAGAAAGAAATATGACGAAGTTTATGATAAGACTTTTAAGCAGATCAATGACAATGAAATGGTTACCGGAACTGTTGTGGGCTTAACCAAAACAGATGTGGTAATTAATATTGGCTTCAAAAGTGACGGGCTTGTGGGGTTGAATGAATTTCGTGATACACCAAATCTTAAAGTAGGTGATGAAGTAGAAGTAATGGTTGCCGAAAAAGAAGATAAAGATGGTAACCTTCACTTAAGCCGCAAGCAAGCCAGAACAACCAGGGCATGGGAGCGTATTGTTGATATGCACAAGACCGGAGAAATTGTAAAAGGTCTCGTAACCAGTAAAACCAAGGGCGGGCTTATTGTGGATGTTTTTGGAATGGAAACATTCTTACCGGGTTCACAGATTGACGTAAAACCTGTAACTGATTACGATCAGTTTGTAGGCAAAACAATGGAATTTAAAGTTGTAAAAATTAATGAAGCTATAAAGAATGCGGTTGTTTCTCATAAAGCACTTATTGAAAGCGATATTGAACAACAGCGTGCTGAAATTATCGGCAAACTTGAAAAAGGCCAGGTGCTTGAAGGAACTATTAAAAACATTACGGACTTCGGTGCATTCCTTGATCTTGGTGGATTAGACGGTTTATTATATATCACTGACATTAGTTGGGGCCGCATAAACCATCCAAGTGAAGTGTTGAAGCTCGATCAAAAGCTGAATGTTGTTGTTCTCGATTTTGATGATGACAAAAAGAGAATAAGCCTTGGATTGAAACAGTTAACTCCGCATCCATGGGATACATTGCCAGATAATATTAAAGAAGGTGAAATTGTAAAAGGTAAAGTAGTCAACATAGAAGACTATGGCGCTTTCCTTGAAATTTTCCCCGGAGTCGAAGGCCTTGTTCACGTAAGTGAAATTACATGGGCTAACACACCGATCAATGCTAAAGAATTCTTTAAGCTGGGTGATGAATATGAGTCTAAAGTTGTTACACTTAGCAAAGAAGATCGTAAGATGAGTCTTTCTATCAAGCAAATGACAGAAGACCCTTGGAACACAATTGAGCAACAATATCCTGAAGGAAGCAAGCACAAAGGATTGGTGAAAAATATTACACCATATGGCGTGTTTGTTGAGCTATCTCCCGGCATCGGCGGAATGATCCACATAAGTGATCTTAGCTGGCTCAAGAGGTTCAATAACCCAAATGAGTACACTAAAGTGGGTAACGAGATTGATGTGATCATCATGAGTATTGATAAAGAGAACCGCAAGTTGCAGCTTGGACATAAGCAAATTGAAGAAGATCCATGGAACTCACTTGAAGAAACATTCCCGGTTGGAAGTATTCATGAAGGGACTGTTACAAGAAAAGACGATAAGGGAGCAATTGTTCAATTACCTTATGGCCTTGAAGGTTTTGCGCCTGCCCGTCATTTACGCACAGAAGATGAAAAAACCATCGGCATAGATCAGATAGCGCCATTTATGGTTATTGAATTTGATCGCAACGACAAAAAGATCATCTTAAGCCATAGCCGCATTTGGGAACAGGTAAAAGTGGATGAAAAAAATGCACAGATAAAAGAAAAAAGAACCGATGCAGAAACCACTAAAAAAGCGGTAAAGACCATACAGAGCAAAGTTGAAAAAACAACTCTTGGAGACCTTGGTGTTTTAGCTGACTTGAAAAAGAAAATGGATAACGAAAGCGATGCAGAGGTAACAAACAAAGTTGCCCCTGAAAAAATTGAAACAGAGAGTAAGAAAACACCTGAAGTAAAGAAAGAAGCTAAGGAAGAAAAGAAAGTTGAGGAAGTAAAGGTTGATTCCAAAGCAAGCGAAAAAACTCCTGAGAAAAAAGAGGATACTGAAAAGGTAGCTAAAACCGAGCCTACTGCTGAAGCGCAGGTGACAGTTGAAGATACGAATACCGAAGACGCAGATAAAGAAGAGAAAGAATAAACGCAATTCTATTGATTCTAAAAATCCCGGATACGATCATATCCGGGATTTTTATTTTCATAAAGCCCCATTAAGTTGACGGGATAAGAGATACCCTTATTCTAAAAAAGTGATTTAATTCTTAAAAGAATAAATCGATGAATAGCATATCACTATTTTGCCACGTTTCCGAATGTAATTATCGTAATGCCCTTTTGTTCCTATAGTTTATTTGAGAGCCTGCCTTGTTTATTTTATTTTTGACACCTGCCCGCAAAGATTTCGTGCCTGAAAACAGATATTACTAAAATATTTGACTAATGCATTTTCGAAAACCAAAATTTAATCGCAGTAAGGCGCTTGCTCCAATTATTATAATGCCATTCGCTTTATTTGCTTCGTGCAAGGCCCAGGAAAATTATGAAATACAAGTATACGGTTCTGAAACAATGACAAAAGGCAGCACCATGCTGGAACTGCATAGCAATTTTACTTTTGATGGAACTCGGGATGTGATAAACGGTGTATTACCTACCAATCATGTTTTTCATGAAACGATTGAAATAACACATGGCTGGAATTCCTGGTTTGAAACGGGATTTTATATTTTTAATACAATCGGCAGCAATGGTCGCACAGGCTATGTCGGAAGCCACATAAGGCCAAGGGTAAGAGTGCCAAAAGAATGGAATTGGCCAGTGGGCGTAAGCTTATCGCTTGAGGCCGGTTTTCAAAAATTAGCATACAGTGAAGATGACTGGTCGATTGAAATAAGGCCGATTGTAGATAAGCAATTTGATAAATGGTACCTGTCTTTTAATCCCACTTTCGAGAAATCCTTTCATGGTGCAAATAAAAATGAAGGATTTGAATTTGCGCCAAATGCAAAAGCTTCCTATAATTTTACGAATGTTATCGCCGGAGGGTTTGAATACTATGGGGCGTTTGGAGCTTTATTCAAATACCAGCCGTATCAAATTCAGCAACACCAGCTATTTGCAGCGGCGGATTTAACCTGGTCGCCGGATTGGGAATTAAATTTCGGCTTTGGTTGGGGATTTACTCGAGAGCACCGATAATGCCATTGCAAAAGTAATTTTAGGATACAGATTTCATTAATTCTTAAGATATTTCCAGCCACTTTTTTAATGCCAGGTAAACGCCGTTGGTCCAGCCAAAACCATCTTGTGTTTCATATTCTCCTCCTCCCGCCATAAGGTCTGTAGAAACGACATCATATTTTTCCATCATCTTCCCGGTATTCTTAAAAACTTTTTCATTTATATTCATCCATCGCGTAGCAATCTCCTTAGCCAATTCGTTATATCCATAATTTGCCAGTCCGATTATTGCCATCCATTGCAAAGGCGCCCAGCCGTTAGGTGCATCCCATTGTTCGCTGGTTGTTTCCGTAGTTGAAACCAGGCCTCCGGGTTTTAAAAATTGGCTCTCAATAACTCGGGCGACAGCATCTGCCTGTTGTGCAGATGCAATTTTAAAGTATAGGGGAAAAGTGCTTGCCAGCGTTAATGATTTCTTTTGCGAGGAAGCAACAAAATCATAATCGAAATAAAATCCTTTTTCATTATTCCAGCAGTATGTGTCTATTGCCTGTTTCCTTTTCACGGCAAGTGAAACATACTTTTGAGCCGATGTATCATCCCCGGCAAATTCGTATGCTTTCGCAATGATTTTTTCAAGATTAAGTAGCAGGCAATTTAAGTCCACCGGTATAATATCACCGGCATGTATGCTTGTAAATTCCTTATCGTTTTTAAACCATCTTGAAGAAAAATCCCAGCCTGATTCACATGCGGCCCGCAAGTTTCTGTGAAATGATTTTTTATCTTTTATTGGTTCCGCCCATTTTATTTCTTTTTGATATGCCTCAGGCCTCGGCGTATCATTTTCGTCCCAATAGTGATTCAGAATATTTCCATCTGGCAAGAGTGCAATATGATTTACGGCAAGATTTTCTTTGTTCAATCCGGCAGTGCCTTTCATCCAAAAATCATATTCTTTTTCAAGTTGCGGTAAATAGTCCAATAAAATTCTACGACCTTTCTCTTCGCTTAAAAGATTTACCATCGATGCAAAGAATGGTGGTTGTGATCGCCCGATGTAGTAGGCGCGGTTGCCATTCGGAATATATCCAACCTTATCGATCAGGAATGCAAAATTATCAACCATGTTCTGAATAAGATCCACACGCCCCGAGACTTGCAGGCCGAGCATAGTAAAATAACTATCCCAATAATAGATCTCCCGAAAACGGCCGCCGGGAACTATATAAGGAAACGGTAACGGTATCAGTGATCCCTTTGTATCATCTGGTTTCCTGGTAAGAATATCCCAAAGTTCTTCTATGTGAACACTTACCGGTTTGTTAGTATCACTTTCATAAGAACTGGTGAGTTGTTGTGGAGGTCTAAAATATTGATGAACAAAATTACCCAGGTTAAAATGATCGTTATTTTTTTGGGCTTCATAACGCTCTTGTATAAGTGACAGATCCTCTTTTGGCACGGCGTCAACAAATGTTTTATTATCGGGGAAAATCTTTTGTATTTGTACCTGTTCAAATAATTCCCCTAAATGAAAAATTGCATCTGGCTTCATAACATTTTTTTAAACCATTTATTTAAATAGTAACTCTTTTAACAGCCTCTATTCCCGCAGCTTTTTTCTGTAATCCATTAAAGATAATGAGGCTTATAATAAGAATACCAATTGGTATAAGAGAAAAATAAAAAGCCATTTTTCCGCCATAGGCCTCGAAGATATGGCCTGTAATTATTGAACCGGTTGTGCCGCCCAATGCAGAAAATATAACAATCAATCCACTCATTGGAGCATGTTGCCTTGGAGGCAGCGAACTTAAAATGACAGAATTTATAGCAGGATATACCGGAGCAAGTAATAAGCCGATTACCGGGAAAATAAAAGCTACAAAAGGCGCTTGTGCCCAACTGTTGATCGAAGTAACACCGATTGTGGAAGCCAAAGGTATTACCAGCAAAACTAGTATGGCTGCACCGACAAGGCAAACAATTAATACTAAAAGCCAATGCACTTTACGCAGCACGATACCAGCAATAAAACGACCTAAGGCTGTTGAGGCTGCAAGTATGCTGGCCATTTCTATACTCAATTTTGTAGCCATGTGTAGCACCTGGCTGTTGAAAGTAGGGAGCCAGCTCATAATGCTTTGCTCTATCAGTACATAAAAAAATGCACTTATTATAAACACCAACACAAGGGGACGAATCGCTAGCTTAACCATATCGCCGAAGTCTTCTATAAAGGACTTTGTTTCTTCGCTTTTTACCGATGATTCGTCAAGTGATGAACTTAATAATAAAACAAATGCCAAAGCAGAAATTCCTGCCAGGAGGTAATATACGTTCAGCCAGGATCTTGATGTAGGATCAGCATCGTTTACAAATGCGCTGAAAATAAAATATCCTGTCAGGATTCCAATCATGAAAAAAGATTCAATAAAATTCATAAAGCTCGCATGATCTTTTTTATTGGAAGTGACAAGGCCGATTGTCGCATATACCGAAACTTTAATCAATGCGAAACTCGCACCCGTTACGGCAAATAAAACCTTGGTCATAGCAAAGCCTCCAATAAACGGCATCAACAGGCAGGCAATAATTACTAAGGCCAAAGCCAGTAACATAGAATTTTTATAGCCAATCCGGGTAATATATGACGCCACGAGAAAAGAAACGATCGCAATACTAAGATCTTTAAATGCTTCTAACACACTCGCTGAACCCTGGGTAACTCCATAGTTATTCTGCACCTGCAAAATAACTGTACCCACACTATTTAATAATATGGCGAAGACAAAATAGTTAAGAAACAGGGAAACTTTTATTCTCCAGGTATGCATAGCGAATCGTTAGAATTAATAATACCGAATATACAATTAATTCATTTTGCAATGCATTTCAACCGTTTGTTTATACGCGATGTTTATCTATCCGGAATGAAGCGGATGAAAATTATCAACGAGAGAATTTAAATTATATTTTCACACCTAATGAAACATTAAAAGTTCTCCCGTCGGCTGGCAAAATTCCCGGGCCAGGGTAAAATGTAATTCTGCGATTAAAATATTTTTTATTAATAAAATTATTAACCGAAACAGACAGGTGGCATTGTTTTGAAAATTGCCAGTTACAATTCCAGTCCCATACATGATAAGCAGGTATTGCCCCGGTAACGCCATTGGCGCTGAATTCGGTATTGAAGGCATCATTATAGCTTTTACTTGTATAGCTGTATTGAAAACCGGTTGATATATTTTTGTACCTTAAATTAAGGCCCGATTTATTGATCCATTCTGGAGCATTCTCAACAAAATTTCCAGTGATATTTGTATTTATTCCAGCCTTGTTGATTACAGATGTTTTATACTTTGCATTGTTGTAAGCAAGTGAGTTGAATATTTTTACATCAAAGTTGCCATTTTTATTATGCAACAACTTTAGCAGCGACAATTCTGCAAATGCTTCAATTCCTTTTGCTACTGAGTTTCCAATATTGGTCGTATAAAGATAAGAACCTCCTCCCCCGGAAGCTTGCTGAGCCACCAGGCCGATCTTATTGCCGTAGAAAAGATAGAAGGCATTTACATCAAATTGTAACAGGTTTTTATAATGGCCTCGATATCCGAGGTCAATATTATAGCCCTTACTGTCTTTCAACGAAGGATCAATCTTGTCAAGCCGGTCTGCCGGTGTTACAAAAGCGTATAGGTATGGCCGGTAAGCCTGCGAAATATTGCTATATACCTGCGCTGATGCAGTCATTTGGTATTGCAAGCCTGTGCCGAATAATGGAAAATTTCTATTACCCTTGTAAGCAATTCCTGCATTCGCATTATTGATAACTCCTGAGAGATTTGTTTTGATAATCTCATACCGTATACCGGGAGTTATAGAAAATTTTGGCGCAAGCTGAAAAATATTCTCAGCAAATATTGCATAGTTATCGGTTCTCAACCGAAGATCAATACCATAGGGATGAATAAGCGTTAGGTCAAAATCACTGCCTGCAGTCCCTGTCCCCTTCTGCCTCCGCTTAGTAAGCTCAGAGAAATAGCGAATACCCCCCGATACAACATTATTTATTTTTCCTAAGGTATAATGATGTAAAATTCTTGCTTCCGTGGTAAATCCATTATAATAATCCCTATCCAACTGGCGGGGATTATAAGAGCCAATAGCTGTATTAAAAGTATCCCGTATGTTTCCTGCATTGATAAATTGCACACTATTTCGCTGGCCAAACAGAGCATTGGCGATGATTTCAAAATGCGTGTTGGCGGAAATATTATACTGAAGATTTACCGCGGGAATATTAATAATTGGCTGAAAATAATTTCGGGCACGCTCTGATTGTGCAGGGTCTATTTTGAACTGTTCATCTGTAAGTCCTCCGGCAATTTGCTGTACATAGTCCATGTGCGAAAACTCCGCAGTAAGTTTTATTTTATTGTTGATTTGATAACCAAAATGGAAATAGTATGATTGGTAGTTGAATTTTGCATTATCGCGCCAGCCATTGCCATGGCGGCTATCATAAAATGCATAATAATCCACTTTCCCTTTTGTACCGCCAACAGCATTATAGGAATTAAAAAAATTGTTAGAGCCAGCTGTTTGTTCGCTTTCTAATGAAAACGGTTTAATGCTGTCTCCTTGCTTCAACTTAAAATTCAACATGCCGCCGAACTGCGGACCAAATTGTAAAGCCGCAGACCCCCGCACTAATTGAACCTCCTGTATGGCCTGCATAGGAACTGTGTAATGATTTTCCGGATAACCGAATATATCTGAATTAGTATTATACCCATTCTGCCGCATATTCATCTCGATAGAACGATGCGGGTCTGTGCCTCTTGAGCCAATATTCAATTGCGTTCCTGCACCATCCATTTCCCACATAGTAAGCCCGGGTATTTTCGCCAGGGTCGTGCGGCCAAGGTTCAATTCAAGACCGTGGGTATTTTGGGATAATAATACAACATTTGTTCTCTTGCCTGCATAAATATTCATACCGTTTATATCCGCCAGGTACGATACGGCTGAAGCGCTTAATCGTGCGCTCACAATTATACTGTCGAGTGTTTTACTATGCAGCGTATCATTTATATTATTAGTGCTTATCTGCTGCGCAGTGCATGTTCCTGCGTTCATACAAATTATGAATCCGAAATATTTTATTTTAAACAATTTCATCATAGATCTTTAGTGTTTCATTGATACAAATATTTTGGCAGACGTATTTAATGAAGAATAAGAATCAACAACTAAAGGCCTCCCACCGTTTCAACGGAAGAGGCCTATTAGCGTGCCCTGATATTTATGAGAAAAAAATTGATTTTACGTCGCGATTTTAATTTCGACAAACAAGTACTAATAAAATACACCCCTCTACAATTGATTGTATTCAAAAAAAATTCTCTATTCAGCTCCATCCTCTACAGCTCGTTGAACTGCATAATTACCTACTTTCTTTCCTACTCTTAATCCTTCATCGCAATCCAGCTTATTATGAATACCCGATATAAATCTTGACAGGGCTGCCTCTTCTGACATTGCCTCATATTTAGCCGCATTAGCAGGTATAATATGGCTTAAAGTGGTAGCCGCCGCTTCGCTAAAAGTGGAGTGGCCGGATATGTAAGAAGGAAAATTAGGTATGCCTGTAAGGGTCTTTATCTCCGGGATCATTTGCGTAGGACGTGGATTGAAATAGAAAAATTTTGTATCCCAGCATACAATTGCCGCATCCATTTCTGCCATATTAAGCAGCGCCATATTCCTTGCCCACCTTACTTCGCTATAATTTTGTTTAATAAAATCTTCAGCAGCTATTACATTCCAGTGACCCGGCGGTGTAAAGGTTCCAATACCGTCAGCCCAGAATTGTACAATGCGGTTTTGATCTCTCGTCGGCGTCTTAATCTCATCGTATGCAGCTTCATTCAATGTTTTGAATTCTTCACTCGAAGTTGAAGGAGGTGGGGGGGGCCGCAAAGCAATCACACTAAGAGAATCGATCAAAAATCCCTTTACCTTTCCGAAGAATGGAAGCATAGGCGGCCTGTGAGGGGCTTCAAGGCTATACCAGGGCAACTGTCCAATGGAAATAGTATTGGTTTCAAATTGTGTCCATTGCGCCTGGTTACCTGCCGCCGCTCCAGCTCTGTCAGTTCTTGCACGTGCCACATATTTTTGTGCTACCGCCCTGCCCAAAGCCTCACCAGCTTCAATATCACTTCTCACATTGGCTCCCGCGATAAGCCTTGCTCTCTTGTGCTCTTCTGCTTTTTTCTGAATAAAATCCTGGTCTGCAGGAAACATCAGTTTCAGAATCTCAACTGCTGCGCCAGCCACCACAGCATCTTCAGACGGGTACGAGGGAAGATCAGATTTTGGAATTAGCGCTTCTACTGTGGCATCCACAGTATAAGGAGCTGCACGGTTATATAATTTTTTATAGTACCAGGCGGCAACCAATGCGTCATATTGAGCTGCGCTCACATAGGCATAAGCCCTTGCTGCAAAAGGTGGATTAGAGAACGGAAATTGCGGGTAAGCCAGCGGGTTATTAGCGCTTGGAAACGGGTAGGTGTTATCATCGTTTTGATAAGGGGCCAGGTTGTGTTTGGCTACGAGCTGGCGAAGTATTTCATTCCAGCGAAGCACTGCGCCGGCACTCCAGTATTTTACTATTTGCCTGTCTTCGGATGATAAATGAGCTTGCCAGGATTTCACTTCATTGATTTGAGCAATATAATCCGGCGTGGTAACGGCTACCGGAGCGGCAACCGGAAATTCTGTCGGACCCGTGAGTAAAATAGGTTTCCATGTACCGGCATTAACATCCAGATTGGAAGGAGTAAGGCCTGGAATATTATCTGTGCGCCCCTCGATGCCTTTTCTGCAGCTAACAATCATTATTGTTACTGCTGCTATTGATAAGAAAAAAAACTTTTTCATTTTTATTTTTTTTATAAAAATTTATTGAATCACCTTGCAGATGCCGGATGACTATTTTTTAAATGATCTATTTGGTTTTGCTTTTAAAATAAAAAGCATAAAAAGCGCCTGCATTGAATGCCATGCTTTCTCCTACATTTCTTCCGGCAATTGTGTAATTGCCTCCAGCCAATAGAGAGAGCTTATTGAATTTTTTCAGGGTATATTTAAGATTTAAACCGGCAGTTGTCGCATTCATTTTGTTGCTGGGGAAAGGCATATTATTCCTGGTGATATCGAAGCCGCCCAACGTGGTCCACTGAGTCAGCAACGCTTCTGCAATCAAGTACCGGCCACGATACCCGGTGCGTAACTGGAATTGTGTCGCATCGGGCATATCCACCTCGTTTGAGAGATGTGCCTGCGTGTCGTAATAAGAATCTCTGTCAATTTTTATATTACTACGAAAGATGTAGGTTGCTGAGCCCGTGATTGTAAACCGGTTGTGGTTGTAGTCTATCATCCCCCTGGTAATTAGATTTGTAGATCCTAAACCAATCGATAAGGGCAGGTAATCTATGAGATAATTAGATAACGGAGTGGAGAAACCGCCAATAGCGTACAGAGCCAGTTTATCTTTCCCAAAAGAAAAGATCACCGGCTTCCATTTTACAAATAAGGATACATCCTGGATGCCTCTTGATCCATGGAGCGTTCCGGCTGAGGCTTTAGTCCAGATATAAGGTGCACTAATCATGACATTAAGCTTGCCGGTAATACCATAGTTGGCGCCATACATTACCGATTGAGTAGAAACTGTCCCGAGGTTAAGATTATTTCGCCTTAAGGTGCCTTCCCAATAATTATCCCAGGAGGAATAATTATACATCAACCCATTACAGAATTGATTTTTGTTCATCATAATCGCATCAACATCTGTTTGAGCCTGTGATTGATTAAAAATAAAAGCGGAAACTATGAACAAGAAGCTCCGCCTTATAAAAGAGATATTTTTTTGATTCATAAAATAAATTTTGGTAAACCTTATAACTAAAGATCAATTTATATTCTATTAGAACCTTGCGGTTAATCCAATATTTATTGTGTAATCAGCAAACGCAGCATCGCCTTGTGAATACATCCCGGTTAGGTTTGTTTTTACTTTATCCGGAACACTTTGTGTACGATCGCGTTGCAATGCAATTGGCACAAAGGCATATACATTTACTTTTTTGAAATTGTAATTGATGCCCGGCTCCGCAGATATTATATATCCCGGCCTTCTAAAGCCACCGCTTTTTCCAATGAGATCATGAACTGGCAAACATTCGTCACGGGCGCCCAAAGACAACGTGAGATTTTTCGCCGAGAAATTTACACCGCCTCGTAACATGTACTGATCAGGCACACTCATAGTGCTGCTGCCATACAAGAGACTGCTCTGAGAGGGAGTGCCTCCGCGTGCTGTTGATACACCGTTTTGTTCCCGTGGATTAGCCAAATAATACAGATTACCATACACGCTTACACGCTTAGAAAAATTATAATATGCATTTACTTCAGCGGTAAATCCAGTGCCACCATCGCCTAATTGTATTGATTGATCAACTGGTCCCAGCAAATTTGTCGAATCATTTTTATGGAAGAAATCCTGGTACTTATAATCGCCTGTTGGTAATTTAATACCAAGCCCAAACTGAATGTTTCCTTTATGAGATTTTCCTGGATCGAGCATCCAACGATAAGCAACGAAGCGAATATCACCAAGTCCAAATGAATTCGTGCTAAACCGGTTCTTACCGTCATGCTCATATAATGAAGAACGTGTATTTGCAAGTATGGGCGCGTCAAAAGAAATTGACCACCATTTATTAATATTATACGTTAAGGAAATATCCATCGTATAAGAATGATTGATAACTTCCGTACCGCCTGCAACACGTTGCTTTTGCTCTTTTGTACCTACAAAATGGCGGAATGATTTAAAGTAACGGTTATTTACATTTAACGACCATTTGGAAAGTGTATCCATTTGTTCCGAATGATCCATCGTGCAAACCCCGCCGGTGCTGCGAATTGCCACACATCCCTGTGCATTAATATTATTTGAATAAATAAGTAAAAATAACCCGGCCAATGAAGTTGCTAATATTCGTTTCATAACAGTTTATTTTGGTAATATTTATAATTTAGATTTTTACTTTTTAAATACTTTGTCAAAATCTTGTTGAAAAACCAATGTTAATTGTATAATTAGCAAAGGCAGCATCGCCTCTTACAAATTTGTTAGTTAATGCGCTGTTCTCTTTATCAGTAACACTTTGTGTACGATTCCTCACAAAAGCTACTGGCACTGAAGCAAAGAGGCTACACTTATTGAATGAATAATTAACTGCAGGCTCTACCGACCAAACATAACCCGGACGGCGAAAATCTCCGCTGCCACCTATAAGATCATACACGGGAATGCCCTCAAGCCTCACACCACCTGAAGCAGATAATCCTTTTAAATGTTTAAATGAATAATTAAATCCGGCTCTTGCCATGTACTGATCAGGAACGCTGCAGATAGCTTCATTTGCTAAAGAAGCGACTAAAGTCTCGCGAAAGGTTCTTACTCCGTTTTGCTCTCTCGGATTTATGAGGTAATAAAAATTTCCATAAACTCCGAAGTTGCTTTTGAAATTATAAAAAGTATTTGCTTCAATAGTAAAACCAGTACCCCCATCGCCTAACTGAATAGACTGATCCACCTCACGCAATTCCTTTGTTCCGTTGGGTCCTACATTATACCAATAATCTTTAACATCATCGTCTCCAGTCGGTAATTTCATACCAACGCCTAATTGCAGATTACCATTGCCGTGTTTGGCTGGATCAAACATCCAACGATAAACAGCCATTCGCACATCACCAAGACCAAATGAATGTGTAGAGTGTCTTTCTTTTTTTATGTATGCGCCATTTACCAACCCGTGTTCATACAACGAAGACCTGGTATTGGAAGTAATTGGGGCATCTAACATAACGGACCACCTGTCATTTAATATCCTGGTAATTGAAATATCAACAGCGTAGGTATGATTGATCACTTCTGTGCCTTGGACCAGCCTGTCTTTATTTTCCTCTTTACCGGAAAAATGACGAAACGATTTAAAATAGCGAATGCCTGAAGTAAAAACCCATCCGGATTTATTGGTATCCTCAGGGTGAGCCATCATACAGCTTACACCACTTCCTTTAATAGCCACACATCCTTGTGCAGTAACCTTATTTGCTGTGACTACTAATATTAATAGCCCAAGTGAAATTGATAATATTAATTTCATAACAGTTGTTTTTGATTTTTTTTCAAAATTATTTTTCTATTGTTTTGATAGTTTTTGCATTACTAATGCGCCGATCTTTTTCCCTTGCTCATAGGCATCCGTTACAGATTGCCTGTAATGTATACCACCGTAAAACCTGCTGAAAGAAACTTCCACAGCCGCTTCATCGCTCGTTTTAAAGCTCCTGTCAGGCCAGCCCCATACTCTTTCTGATGAATCTTTGAAAGCTGTATTTTTATACATAGTCGCAAGCACGGTAGCAGCAGCGGCTGAAATAGTAGAATGTGCGCTATTATATTCGGGGAAAGGTGGCGTTTGCAAATAAGGCATCCACTCCTGGTCGATATAACGATTAATGTAGGTCTCAGGCCTGATAACATCGGTTCTGAATTTGGTACACCAGGAAGAAAGAAACGCGTCAAAAATTCCTAAGCTGACGCCGGTATAAGCATACACAGTTTGATAGAAATCCGCATTGTTATTTTTCGATACAGTCCCTACAACTTCCATCCAATGGCCAACAGGTGTCATAGCTTTGGTCGCAAACATTGCATGACCTTGCACGTGCATTTTAAAACTGTTGCAATCCCAGAAATTGGCAATCCATTTTTGATTTGAATCAAGACCAGTTCCTGTTGACATTACATCAACAGCCATTTTATAGAAGGCGCTCGTAGAATCCTTACTAAAGGCTGGCAATCCCGGCGGAGGAAACATATTTGCAGAGTCCATCACCACCGGCCTCATGGTTTTCCACATAGGTTCAACAGCATCAAAATAACCCGGAGGAGTAGGTGACCAATGGCCTTCCTCGCTGGACAACGTAAAACGTGAGCCGCGTGTTTGTGCATAATTATCCTTTTTACTCCATGATATTATAGAGTCAGCCACCTGCTCACCGTATTTAACAGAATTGTCAAAAAGATCATCAGGCATGCCGGAATCTTGCGCCAGCATCTTTACAGAATCTATAATGTTCTTAACCGTATCATCCGAAAAAGTAAATTGTTTACCCACCTTTGTCATTGCGATAATAGACGCAAACGGGTAATCTATCTTTGCGTCCTTTGGTGGTTGGGGAATATTATTCAGCCCATTTACTTTTCCCTGCAAAGATTTAAAATGGCTGCCTTCATGCGCCAGAACCTCGAAGGCTGCAAGGTTCGAATAAGCAAAAATTCTTGACGCAACGGGAGGGGTGAAAATATCATAGATGATAACATAGTTGAGTTTATGCATTACCTCCGCGTACAGGTATGGATCATGCATCACCTTCGCGTAGTCGTTATTTTTTTGCTTACACGAGGAAAAAACCGTGACAAAACAAAGCACCATCAACAAGAAATAAAAGGCCGGATTTTTTTTCATCATTTTAAAATTTTTATAAAACATATTTAAGTATTAAGACCAAAGAAAATTTGTTTAAAAAGGCCAATAAGAAATTTTATCATTTTCGTAATCATATTTTAACTTGATACTGTCGAGTACTACATTGCCTCTTTGATACCGCGTTCTATAGCCTACATTCACTGTAACACTTAGTATTGAATCAGGGTTGGTTGAAACTCTTATCATTGAATCCAGGTTCCTTTTATTTTGCACCGAATCGAAATGATTAAATGAAAAATGATCGTACACAAACCTGTATTCATCAATATGATCAGCCACTCTTTTCACAACCACTTTTGCATCTGCCACCTCGTAAGGCTTTGGATCGCTCATCTTCGGTATCACCGTGGTCTTCATAAAATCTTTCGCCAGGTTTTCTACATGAGCGTTATCAATTTCAATAGCTTTTTTATTGCTGCATGAACACAAAAACGTACAAACGATTAATAACTTCTTCATTTCGCGTAATCTCTTTTAGGATTAGAAAAAGATTTTCTTAAACTTGCGCTGCTGCCTTTTAGCGAAAATGGATTAAGTATAGAATACCCATTTTTTCTTTGTGATTCCGGAATCAGCTCAAGCGAAAACCACAATGCAAGTAACGACCCATAGCTGCCTCCACGCTCTATCCATTCAAAGAAACCATAATGAGGATAGAATAATTCACTCGCAACTTTCCAAAAGAAAACTACTAAAACCAGCGACCGGAAAGGGCGAAATAATATCGAGAAGGCGGCAAGAATTTCGAAGAGGCCAATGACCTGCGCAGTGCTGGCCGGGTTTACAAAACCAAATGAACGATAGATGTTCACGAATGCCTCTTTTTCAATCAGGTTCAACCATCCATGGCCCAAAATAAGCAGGAACGCCACTATTCTCAAACAGGCTATAAGCCGATCCAAAGTTTTTGCATCAAGTTTAATATTACTATTTACTGGCGCAAGCAACTTACTTAAGGAATTAACCTTTACACCAGAAAAGATCAGGAAGGCAAGTGGCGCTCCAAAATTGCCTGCACGTTCAATGAATTCGGCGAATGGTTCACCTGATAGAGGACGTAGCAACGCAGTAGTTGTTCCCCAAATAACCAGCCACACAAATACCGCCCTTACCGGGTATAACAAAATAGCCAACCCCAATAAAATGTCGATTGTTCCAACCCATGGCATTAGTTGCCAGGCATGATCATGGCTTATATCAAAGACGCCAAAATAATTAACCCAAACAGGCTTTGTAATAATACCAAATGCGCCATGGCCCATAAAACACATTGCTGATGCAATGCGCAAAGTGAAATATATTTTTTGTTCAGTTAGTAGTTTCAATTGTCGACCTTTTTACCTGTAAATAAAAATGTAAAAATGAAGTGCACGTTACTTCACTTAATAATGTATGCAATTCACCAAATGCTTAGTAATATTTTTTAGCTGTGCCGGCAAACAAAATGTAAAAAAGAAATAATTAGTTTAAAAACTCTGTAATCAGTTTACAAATATTTGATACCTAACTTAATCCTGATGATTAAGCAAAAACCGTGAATGAATTGATACGAGGAATTATCCTACAAGTAAATCGGGAGGTTGCTCCGGGGAAACGTGTGGCGAAGAAAGTAAATCCTGCTCCACGTAAATACCAAATAATTTAACCTGGTGTCTGATTATGGAAGAAGCATATAAGAGATGAGGTTCATCAAAATCGCTTAGTACTTTTTTTAAAACGATAGTTTTTGAGTTCCCTGATTTTTGCGAGTTATTGTTTTGAGCAAGATCGTTTGTGTTTTTAAAATAGTCATCTTTTGCAGTTTCAAGATGCATTTTTTTAGTATTCGGAAGGCACCTGAGGTAAAGCGTATCATTCGATACCTTACGCTCAACATATTTATATAAGGTGCCGTTCAAAGTGATTTCACCATCATAGCGCTCGTACGCAGCCCAATTATTTTGATAGGGAAGATGTATGGGAACCTTTAATTCGATCAGTTGAGATTCATCGTATTGGTTTTTATCGAGACGTGCTTCCAATTGCATATCGGATTTATGTTGCAGGTAATCAACAACAAACCGATAACCAATCCAGTTAAAAATGAGGATTGCAAGAAGTAGTATAGCAGTTAATTTCTTCAATTATTTTACAGCAAACGTCTTTTTATTAACGCCAATTTGCGTTAAAGTTAAGGATTTCCATTGTTTGGGCAAAGAAGTTTTTAACTGGATAATCCCTGCCGGAGTTATATCAAGCCCACCGAAACCAAAAAGGACACTTTGCAAAAATCCACCTGCGCCTGTTGAAAAATATGGATTGGTTCCACCCGCAGTTTCTGCAAGTACTCCAAAGGGATTTTTTTTATTAGGATTGTGTGCTTCCTGGAATGCATTGAATGCTTTCGCCGGTTCATTCAGCCTTGCATATAAAATGGCAAAAATAGCGTGCGTCATTGCCGGAGATCCTTCTCCTACCCTGCTTTCATAATATTCAAGGTCATTTCTTACCTGCGCGGGATCCGTTACCTCCTTTAGTGGGTAAGCCAAAAGATTTACATCTGCCTGCTTAATTTTTTCTCCATTGTATGATGCATGCTCTGCTGTAACTCCATTGTTCAACTTTAATATGGGAATATTTTTTTCTACATCGGTCCATTCCGGATCAACTTTTTCATGTAAAATATTTGCAGACAACACCGCGTACTCAAGATTTGCTTTTGCAGCGGCATTCGTAAAAGCGTTGTTATCCACGTTCTCAGCCCATTCGTCTGCAGCTACTACATTTTTGATATCGTAATGGCCCGGCCCGTTTCTTTCGACACGGCTTACCCAGAAATCCGCACAAGCTTTTATTACCGGGAATCCTTTATCCCTTAGCCACGATGTATCCTGTGTTACTGCGAAGTAGTTCCATGCAGCTATGGCAACATCAGCGGTAATATGATGTTCAAATGGACCGCTCAAAGCCCACACCGGCGTTTCTTCATTGCCGGTTGCAGCGCTTTCCCAGGGATACATGGCGCCCTTGTAACCATGAGCAAAGGCATTATGTTTCGCTTCCTTCAATCTTTCGTACCGATACTCTACCATACTCCTCGCCATTTCCGGGTGAAGGACAAGTATAGCAGGAAACATCCACAATTCTGTGTCCCAGAAAACATGTCCGTTATAACCAAGTCCGCTAAGGCCCATTGGCGACGGGCTGTACGAAGTACCTTCCCGCACGAAAGAATAGAGATGATACATGGCAGCGTGAATATCCTGCTGGCTTTGTTCGTCCCCATCAACAACGATATCGCTTTTCCATAATTCATCCCATGCCGCATTGTGAAATTTTAATAAGCGGTCTGTTCCCTGCAGTTTTGCATAAATGACATAGCGTTCTGCTTCATTCAGAGGATCATCATGTTGTGCTGTTGTGATGGAAGCACCCGCAATTGAAAAATGGTAGGTAGTTCCTGCTTTTAGATTTTTTTTGAATTTGGAAAGATGCATATTGTTGTCCCACATTTCATGAATAAGCCGGGGTTCGTTTCCATGGGGCTCATCGAATAAAAAAGTGGTTGACGATGCGAAAGTCAACTTACCTGTAGGGCTTTTTGCGATCGAAGAAAGTAAACTTAGTGTTACATGTGGCCGGTCAATTTCATTGTAATAATTCTGAACGTCTCTTAATGCATCTGGCGCTTCCATTACACTCGCAGGAATTATTTCAATGTCCTTTTTCGCATTAATGGTTACATCTACCAACACAGTATAAGGCAAGTTGCGCAAGGCATAATAGGTATAAGATATGGTGGCTTTGTCCTGGTAATCAAAAGTCGTTTTGAGGCTGCCATGTTTCATATCAAGGACTTGTTTCATGTTTGATGCATCGGCATTACCAATTCTTCGGCCATCAATATCAAGGTTCATATTTACCAGGTTGAAGCTTTGCAAAAAATTGCTCACCCGTCCGCGTCCGTATTGATCATAAGCACCATTAAGCACCACATCTTTGCAACGTAAAACATTGGGTGAAGACACAATACCAATCATACCATTGGCTACGGTTTCACCATAATAGTCGGAAGGGTCTATTTTGTCGGCAACGATGGTCCAGGGATCTGGTTTTTGGGAGAAGGATTTTTTAGCTGCAGAAAAAAAAATTAAAAAGTACAAGGTTTGTATAAGTAGAGAAGATATTTTTTTCATTACAAGCATTTTTTTACACGATGCTAAATTTAAAGTAAATTGTTTTAATGAAATGTATCACTGCAGCAAAATGATTTTCACTACAAGGGAATTAATTTGACTATACGTGACAAGCCGATGCATGCTTATTAGTTTATTTCAATCGAGATAGCATGCCGAAGATCATTTAAATTGTATAGCGAATTGTCCGGAAAAAATTGCTTTTTGTGTTCCGTCTTTTAATGTAACGTTCCCTTTAAAAGTTCCTTTAGCAATACCTGTTGCATGCCTGTAGGTTTCAATAGTAAATAAAATTGAAGGTCGCCGGGATACGAAAATATCATCTGACGTTGTATTGTCATAGTATTCAAGAGCGGCGTGATTTGTTGTAATGTTATTTCTATCCCTGTTTAAGCTGTCAGAGTCTAAAAAAACTGTAATTATCAAGCCGGTATCGATTGAACAGGTTGATGGGCCAAAAAAAGTAAAGCCGTCTCGCGAAGGAGTTATTACTGCATTGGTAACACTACCGCACAAAAGCAAACTGTCATACCTGAAATTCCAGAATAAACCAGTTGGATTATTATCGACACAACCGGCACAGAAAGGAAGGCCCGCCGCGGGTTTAATAATTGTATCATTTGCAGGTGTAATTATTGTATCAGCAACAGTTCCTCCTTCGTAACTATACTCTTTCTCGCAGCCGGTAAGGCCGTAGAACTGTATAAGGAAAATAAAAATTATGCCTGCTGCATAAACAAGTTTTCGGAGCATTGCTGAAATGTGAAATGAAATTGTGACGGTACTTAAAGATACAAAAATGACCAGAAATGAAACCGTTGCGAAGCCCTAAGCTGCGTAAAAAAAAATCCCGGAAAAAGACTTTCGGCTTCTTAATTTTTTAAAATTCAAGCGTTTGATCCATACCAATTGCAAAAAATCCACTATATAGAAAAAATTCCTACCTGGAGAACTTTATTTTACCGGTACCAGGAGCAATAAGTCACCTATTTATCATAAACTTTACAACGCCGGTTCCCACCAACCCGTTGTCAGAGATTCCCTGCACCAACACCAAATAATTTCCTGGTATGTCAGAAGTATAGAACGAAATATCCTCCCTGCCATTAACTGTTTTAATGTGTGGTGACCAGTACAAAACATTTCTCATATCAGGAATCGCGAAGAGAATTGTTCTGAAGTTTCATATTGTGGAGAATAAAATTCCCTTTCAAGTTGCAGTCCATCATATTCAACTACCAAAGATCCGGGCGATAAGTCATAGCCTTGAAGGTCGCCATCGTATGTTGAATAACTTACAATGCCTTCATATTCCCTGGCGCCAAGAAAAAACCTTGTTGTAATTATATCAATCTTCTTAATTTTTAGCGGATCTATTTCCATTATTTTATTGATGTTAAAAACGGGAACACCATCTATAAGTACAAGAGGATCGTCATTAAAATAAAGTTTTTGAAGCTCATTATATACTTCATAATGAAAAGTGTTCTGCCTGTTTCTAACATGAACCTCAGTAACATATTCCCGCATAACCTCTTCCATGGTATGAAAGCGGGTATAATTGTCAAGATAGTATGTCTTTGAAGGAATGCCAAAGAAGGCGATAGTATCAAAATTTTGCGGTAAAACATAATGGTCAGTGCTGTCCGGGCTGATAAATATTGTTTGATTGTGCGGCTATGCTCCGCGTTAAAATTTCATTCTTTAAGATCAGACACTATCACTATAGGCTTAATACTATTTTCGACGAATTTTTCAGAAAAAGGATTATCAATAGCAATTCGATAATTACTATCAGCTATAACCGGCCTGGGTAATTAATTCATGGTCACCATAAAATTTTTCAACATTAAATTCTACCAATCCTGAAGAAGAAATAGCTCGTTGCAAATTTGAAATTATTTCCCGGCACGGAAAGATAAGCGGTAATACCTGGATCCGGTATAGCGGCATTGCCGGGTATTATTTTTCCGGTGATAAGATGGCCTTCATCCTCCGGTAAAAAAGAAAATGAAGTCTTTACATTTTTAAGAACATCTTCCCATTTAAATCTTCGCCATCCTTGTGTAAGCATTAAATTATCCATTGCCCTGTCAACTTCCGCGACCTGTGTTATCAAAATAATATTGTGGGGACTCTATGTTTCCTCTTATATCTGAGGAAAGCCAGAGATAGTTTAATATATTCATTTCCTGTACAGGCTGTAGTGAGTCCAGGAGATAAACAGAAACAGACATGTCTGCTTTTACAGGTTGGCCGCCAAGATCGTTACTTGCAATATGCAATTCGATTTTTTTTCTTTTTTGAAAATCAGCGCCAGACCTATCAATTTTTATTTGCAAAAACTGCGTAGGCCTTTTAAAATATAACCGCTCGCATACAGGTTGTTTATTTTCATTAAATAATGTGAATTGGGAAATACCCTCCCCTAAATCAGATTTATTGATAACAAAATCGGCCATTCCGTTTTTTAGAAATTGCGTTTTAGCCAGCTTAACACTCCTCTTGTTTGAATAAAAAGATAAGCACTATGTTCAGTTTCAATATTGCTCGCAGCAGTAACATGCAGCGTGTTGCCTTCATCTTTTAGCTGAAAGGCCCAACCTCGTATTATACACTTTCGGAAGACTACTAATAAATGTTGTATTGCCAATTTTAGTAATAGCCCGATAGGTATGCCCTTTACAGGGGTAACATTCAAAAGTTCCTATTCCAAATTGTTCCGTCTCGAAATGTAGAATGGTATCATTTTTTTCATCTGTAATAATTCCATTTGCAGCAACGCCTTTACCGTAAGCGTCCGCAATTTTGAAAGCTACGTTGCTAGTTAATCCATATACAAGATTACCACCCTCAGGAAAAAACTGAATCGAATAATTGTTTATGCTATCGCTCTTAATAACATCCGGCTTCTTATCAGGGTTTATGATACTTACCGACTGTTCAAAATAAAATGCCGGGTCAAAATTCTTTCATCCAGTTCGTATATGCTCTTATTAAATATTTGCCTGTGCGGATGGAAGAAGGTATGGTGAAGGAGCCATTACCGGTTCCTGAATCAATGGATATTTTAGCCTGCAATAATTTTCTTTTATCATTGTCAATAACTTCTACATAGCATATTTTACTTAATGCAGAAAGTTTATTACTGGCAGCATCGGTTATGTAACACTTGAACCATAAAATCTCTCCAGTTACATAAGTTGTTTTATCTGTATGAAGAAAAACTTTCTCCTGGTAATTGTAATTGCATTAAACGTTTCAAACTTACTTCGGTAGTAATCGAACCGATGAGTCTTGCGAAAAAATATTGCCGGCAAAAAGAAGACAGGAAATTATACAAGCCAAATTCCTGTGCTTTCTAATTCCTATAATTGTTTTAATTTTTTCTTTCACTAAAATATTTTTACCAGTAAGAAGGTTTAATATTAGTACCACCTTGTACCCGGCAATCCACGCACGGTATTTTAGCAATTACAAGTATGGTTCCCATCCCTGTAAAATACCAAGGTACATAAGCAGGATCAGGATAGGTGTATATTAAATAGTTAATAGGATTTGTCGGCACCTGAATAGCCGTACATAGACCCATCGGATCAAGGTGCTGCCAGTTAGTGAACTGATCGTTTCTTATAAAAATTCTTTTCTGAGTTACGTTGCTTGCGGTAACAAAACCAATAACAGTTTCATCAGGATTATTTACAGAATGAACATTGCCCCTTAATTGAGAAGGTTGCACATCAAAAATAGAACCTTGCTGCTCGGTGTTCTTTTTAAGTATCTGGTAGTACAAATAAGCAGCTTGGGTAATGGCATATTGTTTTACCTCGATGCTATAGCGCAGTCCAACTTTCTCCGAATTTTGAGGAATCGTGGTAACAGGAAACTGGTTTACGATATCTTCGGCAAGCGCTTCTGTAGATGCCAAAAGAATGTCAGTGGAATTTGTAATATGCCAGCATTTATATATTTGATTGGTTGAATCTCTAAAATACATGAGACCATTAGTGACGCCTATTTCACTTTGGCCTTCTGCCTGGTATATAGCGGTTTCCACATAATCCCAACGATAGTATTTGGCTGAATTAGTGGGGTCGTGTGTATTAACGTAAATAGTAAGGTCATCCGGCTGAGCATAATTTAAACTGTCTATTGGTGGCGTTTGCTTTACTTCAACAAAATCAGAAAGATATTGTCCACCTGAGGAGGTGGCAATTTTTAGCCTGTACGTCGATGAAGTATTTAGTGTAAGATGATTTATCGTATAATTTCCAGGTGACGATTCGGATAACTGAAAATTTTCACCTCCGCTTCCCTCAATACTTACACTGGCACTTCTTTCAGGAATGTTTAAAACTGTATCTGATAATTTTCTCGTTCGGCTTAATGCAAAAGTCGTTGGTGAGTCAACACTGCTTATCATAACTCCTTCAACTACCAGGTAATTATAATCGACGGTTAATTCAGGAGGTTCAAATTCTCGCCGACATCCTGCAAACACAGTAAGACAAATGAAACAAAAAAATAAAATATTGTTCTTCATTTTTAGAATCTGAAATTATAAGTTAGGTATGGAATAATGGTTCCGAATATAGATAGCTGGTATCCTTTAATAATGCCGTTTTGCTGAACAAAATATACTGAATAGGCGTTCTGTCTTGCTGAAAGATTGTACACTCCCAGTGACCATGAATTATGAAGCGCCTGTTTTACTTTATGATTACCGTCGAGGTTGATCGAAAGATCGCTCCTGAAATAATCCGGTATTCTGAATTCATTCCTGTCAGAATACAACACGCGTTGGGAACCGTTGGAATTAAAAACAGCAATAGGTAATGTGATGGGCCTTCCTGTGCTGTATACAACATTCAGAGAAACACTTATCCGATGGGAAAATCTATAGTTACTAATGAAGTTCACATTGTGCGGTTTATCATAACTCGCCGGGTAATATTCTCCTTTGTTTATGGTTTCGCCGGCGAAAGCATCATCCTGTTTTAATAAAGTACGTGAATAAGTATAGCTCAGCCATCCATTTAATTTTCCAGTCAATTTTTTTACTAAAAACTCAACGCCATAAGCCTTGCCCTTTGAATTGATGATGTCCGTTTCTATGTGATGGTTGAGTAAAAGGGAAGCGCCGCTTTTGTAATCAATAATGTTCTTAAATTCTTTATAATAAATTTCAAGGGAGGTTTCGATATTATTTGAATTGAAATTTTTGTAAAAGCCAAGTGAGATTTGTTGCCCCGTTTGCGGCTTTATATTTCCGTCGCTTAGTTTCCAGATATCAACAGGCGAAATCGAAATGGTGTTCGAAAGCTGGTGGATGTATTGTCTTAGAGTATTGTACCCAATTTTTACCGATGCATCACCCGGCAAGGCATACCTTAATGAAACACGATACTCTGGTCCCTGGTAGGTTTTAATAATTTTTCCCGATCCATACGAAGTCGTGTCGGTAATGGTATTCACATCCTTGGGTATGCCTGTGAGATATGTGTAGGCATCATGCGGGCCAAAATAATTAAACATTGAATAGCGTATCCCTGCATTTATTGACAGGTTGGAAGTCACGTTGTATTCATAACCTAAATATGCGGCACTTTCCAACCCTCGTTCATCCTGCAAAACATCAGGCTTAACCAGTGATTGATTGCCGTAGGGCAGGAAACTTCCGGGGCTAAGCTTATAATAGATGGCGTTCAGTCCGAAACTAAACACTTGCTTATTATCCGGCTTATAGGTAAAATCTGCTTTAAAATTATTTTGATTGATACTGTACGAAAGCTTATAGCTATTTACGGGATTTGAATTACTGGTAACATTGTATTCATAATTATCCAGGCCTGTTGATATGAGTGCAAACAATTTATTGTTGAAAATATGTTTCCATTTTAGAATAATATTTTTATTACCATACCTGTAGGTGGTGTCGCGGTTAAACCTGAAATCGTCGTTACTTAAATAACCGGTGAGGTATAAATTATTTTTTGAATTAACGGTATGGCTTATGTGAAGATTTGCATCGTAGAATGAAGCCCTGCTATTGCTGTAGGCAGAGTTAGGAACTGTTTTAAGTAACCAATTAGAATAAGTAGTGCGCCCTCCGAGAATGAAAGAGGTCTTATCTTTCTTCAAAGGTCCTTCAATGCTGAACTTGCTCGTAAGTAAGCCTATTCCTCCGTTGCCTGATATTTTTTTGTCGTTGCCATCTTTTGTTGAAACATCAAGAACCGATGAAAGGCGGCCACCATATTTTACGGGCACCACACTTTTATAAAGCTCTACGCCTTTCACTACATCAGGATTAAACGCGGAGAAAAATCCAAACAAGTGAGAAGGATTATATATAGTGGCATCGTCAAATAAAATTAAATTCTGATCTGCCGAGCCACCGCGGACATTAAAGCCTGTACTTGCCTCTCCTACTGAAGTCACACCAGGTAATGTGAGCACCACTCTTAAAATATCTGTTTCGCCAAAAATAACAGGAACTTCTTTAATCGCTTTAACGGAAAGCCTTTCTATTCCCATTTGCGTGCTCCTCACATTTGAATGCCTTTCGGAAGTAACGACAACGTTTTTTAAGGTAGGTATTTCATCCTGCATTTCTACATTTAGCTTCCCATCACCGTATACAATAAGCCGACGCTTAGTTTCTTTCATGCCGAGACTGCTAACTTCCAAAACGTGGTTACCTGGTGGAACAGTAAGAGAGTAGTATCCGAATTGATCAGTAACGATGCCAGTATATATGCTGTCAATGTATAGTGAAGCTCCGGGTAATGCTTCCCCGTTCTTCATATCTTTCACAAAACCCGTAAGAATTATATTACCTTTTTTCGGATTAGACCTGGAACCTATTTCAAATAATTTATACTCCGTAAAAGATGGCTTTGGCTTTTCCTTCGCTATGTTTTCAGTTTGATCTACATCCGGTTCTTTAGAAACTATTGTCTTATCCGGGCTAAAAAAGTCTTCAGAAAGCGTTGTCTTGATTGTACCGTTTTTCGTAATAAACACATGGCTGAAGGCATCAATGGAATAATGAAAAGGGGTATTATTAAAGATTTGATTCAACGCATCTGGAAGAGATTTGTCAGTTATTGTAGCATTGATGATAAAAGAATCAAGCGATGCTTCATCATAATAAAAATGCCATCCTGAACCACTCTCCACCTGCTTTACAAAATCGGGAAATGTTATATTATTGAATTCACCATTTACATGAGTTTGCTGTCCATTTGCAGAACAGGCATATAAAATACACACCAAGCCGGCTATAAGAGTACGGGCGAAAAAACGCATAATTACTTTATTAACGTTTCATAATAAGCAGCCACTTTTACAATCTCCTCCTCTGCATTATTTTTAAACTTGAATTTATTTTTCCTGATAAAAGCTTTTACCTGGTCCTTTTTATCATTAAGCGCTTTTGCTATCGATTTTGTATTTTCTACCGGATAAATATTGTTATTATTTCGCATAAAAAATTTATCTCTTTCGGTAAACTTTGGCGGATCTTCGGGACTCAGAGTCATTTCAATTTTTTTTATACGGTTAACCAATACATCCACTCTGCCGCTAAAAATAATATCAAAAAAATCATTGCTTACTTGCTCACTATTCACTTCCCTGAATGTAAGATTCTCAAACCTGTGCCCTGAAATAATAAAATATTTTATTTTTTCATTGAGCAACTTTATCCGCGTATTGCTCTCGTAGCGATTAATAATAACATCGTGGCGAACCAGATCAAACAATAACGGCACATCCTCGAATAATACGCCATCGTAAAAGAGAGTACTATTCTGCATTTGCGGCGATATAAAAAACTGCGTTCCCTGTATGCCGGCCTTATATGGGGGATATTCTTTTCCTGTGTAAAGGTGGGACTTGTCTCCTATTTCGTTTTGATAATACGCTTTGATATTATTGTAGTCAGAAGATTGATAAGCAGAGCTTGTTTGGCAGACGGCTTTATTGAGATTAAAAAGCAGGATTAAAAAAACAAAATAGTACAAGCAATTCATTTTGGATGGTTAAAAATTCTATCCTACTAAAATACAAGAATTTTCCCTGGCATATATGCCGCTTAAAAAACATTTTCGAATTCAGGGATTCTCCCAATATAGCCGACCCAAAAATGATGTTCGGCGGCAAAAGTTTCACAAAATGATATTCGCTTAGTGACCTATTGTTTGAGTAATTTGCACCGCTTATAATTTTTTATGAAAAAATTACTGTTATCCATGTTTGTCCTCATCTGCCTGGCTTTGATTGCTGTTTATGTTTTTATTCCTGCAAATATTAAGATCGGAAACGTAGTTTTCATAAAAACCAAACCAGCCGTAGTAAACAGGCTTTTAATGAATGAAGCTAAATGGGTGAAATGGCTTTCACCAGACTCAGTTTATTCGGGCAATTCTTTTAGGTTTAAAGATTATGATTACGACTTTGACAATACAATAATGAATACGACAGGGGTTTCTATATCAAATAAAAGAAGATCTGTAAATAGTTTGATAAACGTGATCCCTGTAAATGAGGATTCTGTCGCGGTAGAATGGAAAGCTGAAATAAACGCGGGATCGAATCCGATCAGCAGGATTAGTTCTTATAGTGAGGCTGAAAAAATGAAAGAAAATATGGGGGCAATCTTAGGCCAATTGCAAATATTTTTAGATAAAAAAGAAAACGCTTATGGCCTTGACATTACCGAACACCAGGTAGCAGATACTATATTAATCTCAACGAAATATTTTTCCGATACGTTTCCAACCACTCAGGAAATATATGCGCTTATAGGGGATCTACGGGCTTATATTTCCAAAGAAGGCGCCAGGGAAACTAATCCTCCTATGTTGAACATAAATAATGATTCCGGCAATTACCGAACAATGGTCGCTATACCGGTTGATAGAATACTCCCGGAGAAAGGCAATTATGTTTTTAAAAGAATGGTGCCGGGGAAAATTTTGGTGGCAGAAGTAAAAGGAGGTGACTATACTGCGAGGCAGGCATTAAAACAAATAGATTTATACTTAGGCGATCACCATCTTTCTTCGCCGGCGATTCCCTTTGAATCTTTAATTACAGACCGATCGCAGGAACCTGATACAACAAAATGGGTTACTAAAATTTATTATCCTATTTATTGAGTTTTTTACTGCGATCAAATTTTATGATCATAGCGCTGTCATTATTTCTCGCCAGAATATAAGCTTCCTCTTTGCCTAAATTAATTTTTTTGACATGGCGCACCTGGCCTTTTACCTGCAGGCCATTTATACCTTCTGCGAGAAATTGCCCTTTTCCTTTATTGACCAAAATAGTTCCAAACCCGGCATCATATCTTCCCATTTCAATATTGTTTTCATAATAATTTCCCATCAATAAAATATCTGGTAAACTATCATTGTTTGCATTTACTATTACTGCATCTTTAAGGGAGGTAAGCTGTGCCTGCCAGGGCAATGCTCTCGTTTCAAATTGGAGGTTTCCATTATTTATCAATACCGCATTTGAAAAATAATCAGCCGATAATACTTTAGCGTTGTTTAATTTTATCCGCGCCAAAAAGCTCCTTTAAACTTGCTTTGGCAAAATCTTCAGCATATAAAAATTTCTTTTTAATAATGGGCATTTGCTTTTCCAATTCTGCTTTGCTGGCAAAAGGTATTTCCTTTCCTCCCAGGTAATAAGTGAGCACCTGTTCTTTCTTACCATTGTCATCAAAATCATTGTAATACATTTTTACGGGTTCTTTTGCAGATGCTTTCAGGCGGCTGTTCAACCCGAGGTTGCCGGCAATTAAATCAATGTCGCCATCATTATCAATGTCGCAGGGAAGTATGAAATTCCACCAGCCTTTTTTATCAGACAATATTTTTTTTGTAAACTTTCCTTTATCATTTATGAAGGCAACAATGCCACCCCATTCTAGTGAAAGTAAAAGATCTTTGTCTCCATCTTTATCAATATCGTACCATAAAGCCTGTGTTACAAAACCAACGTTTGACAAATCCTTTGCATATCGCGCTGTCACATCTTTAAATTTTCCGGAACCATCATTTTGCAAAAGATATGATTGTGGAATTTCCCCATATTCCCACGGGACTGTTCTTGCGCCAATGAATAAATCTACAAATCCATCACCATTAAAATCATAAGGGACTACGCAGGATGCAGTCAGGTATAAATTAGTGAATGCATTGGCAAGTTTTGTAAAATTTGCTTTGCCATCGTTTAAGTAAACCCGGGGAGAATTGTGACTCTCTTCTCCGTAAAATTCATTGCCGCCACTAGCAATTACAAGGTCAATATTTCCATCATTATTGACATCTGTAAAACAGGCATCAACGTTTTCATAAATACTATCTGCATCCAATATGGACTGATTACTTTTTATAAATTTTCCGGAAGGTTGCTGTAAAAAGATTGCGCCTTTTTTATTTCTAGACGAGCCTATAAAAACATCTTCCAGACCATCATGATTAATATCCGCGATTGCTAGTGCAGGGCCTTCAGTAGAAAAGAAATGTGGAATTAAAGGATCCCGGTCAAACTCAGAAAACCGGTTTTCTTCATGCTTGTAGTCGAAGCCTGACTCCCTGGTAATATCAATCATTGGTGTTGTAGGATTTTTATAATACCCAATAATTGAATTATAATCAAACGGGTTTCCGCCTTTTTCGTAGGTAAACATCAAAACGGAATCTTTTGGCGAAAATGATATTTTCTGATAAGAGTTATCAGGCCAAACCAGGAAAGCAGAATCAACCTTCGTATTAGTTAAACCAACGGTAACCGGTATCTGCATAGAAGACATAAAGCCTTTTACCGGGTAATTTTCATAAGTCCTGATGCCATTATCAGCAAATAAAATAATTTTTGTGCCAATTGCATTTACATTCTGAGAAGGACCTTTCAATTTTATTTGCACGGACAATCTCTTACCTGGCTTACTGGTTTTGTTTTCATAAATTAATGCCGCTGCATCAATATTATTTACAGCAACATCCAGGTCACCATCATTATCCAGATCCGCGTAAATTGCTCCATTAGAAAATGTAGGCAGACTTCCATCAATCAGATTATTTTCATCAGTAAAAGATGCATTGCCATTATTTTTAAAAAATTTATCCGGCAATTTTATCACTGGGAATTTATCAATTAATGCAAGGTCTTTTTCGCGAAAATTATTTTCCTGAATCTTTTGCTGAACATCTCCATTTGAAACAAAATTTATATAATCAATATCATTGAGCCGCTTAGGAATACCATTGGTTATGAATAGATCTTTTAATCCATCATTATCAAAGTCAAATAACAAAGGTGACCAGCTCCAGTCGGTTGCGGCTATTCCACTGTACAATCCTATTTCGCTAAACATGCCGTTCCTTAAATTTAACTGCAAATTATTACGTGTGTACTGGTAGCTGTAGCCAATACTTAGTTTATAGTTAAAAATATCATAAGCGCCCTCGCTCAAAGATCTTTTTAAAATATAAGGATCTGCCGATAACATGTCAGTAGAAATTATTTCCGGGTAGCCATCATTGGTAATATCGGCCATATCAGCGCCCATAGAAAACTGGCTGGTATGCATTAATCTTTCTTCTCCTTCTTCTTTAAATGTCCCATTCATTTGATTGATGTACAGGTAATCATCTTCATGGAAATCGTTGCAAACATAAATATCCGGGTAACCATCGAGGTTAACATCAGCCACTGAAATACCAAGCCCATAGCCAATTGCAGAACTATTGATCCCTGATTCTTTTGTCACATCAGTAAAAGGATTCTCACTATGCGTTGAATCATTTATGGAATTGGAATTGTTCCGGTAAAGGCGATCGCCGGACAGAGGACTGTAAGTTCCCATAAATTTATCGCGAGGCTGAAAACTTCCGTTTTCATGGACCGAATGATTTAAAAGAAACATATCGAGGTCACCATCCAAGTCGTAATCAAAGAATACAGCTTGTGTACTAAAACCCGAAAAATCCAAACCATATTCGTGCGCTTTATCAACAAAGGATGGGATACCATTACTATCAATCCCCTGGTTTATGAGCAATTGATTTTTACTATGCAACGTTTCGTAATTACCAACCCGGCAGATATAAACATCCAGCAACCCGTCATTATTAATGTCAACCACAGAGATGCCGGTAGTCCACCCTCCATCATTGGGAATCGCTGCTTCTTTAGTTGCATCTTTAAACTTTAAATCGCCCGTATTGAGGTATAATTTATTTTGTCCCTGGTTGGAACCAAAAAATAAATCAATCAATCCATCATTATTAAAATCGCCGGCACCAAGCCCGCTGCCATTATAGAAATAGATATACTTAAAGAGATTGAATTGCTGATTGTAAGTAAGATTGTTGCTGAAGTCAAGCCCGGTACGCTTGCTATTTAAAACCTGAAATAACGGATCTCCTGTTTTCTTCCCGGGCTTGCAACACTGAAGAAGTGTTGCCAATAGTAACAATATTGAAATACTAAAATTTGAAAATCGTTTTAAGATCATGGTAGCTTACCCGTAGCATTTTTTATTTTATATAAAACAGGAAAATCATCGTTAACAGTCATCAAAATATATCTTTTACCGACCCCTTTTATTTCTTTAATGTCTTTTACTTCCCCTGTTAGATTTAAACCTGACTTACCATGTTCCATCAATGAATAATTGTTGTTTCCAAGATTAATAAGTACATCCCCAAAACCTGCATCAAGGCGGCCGAATTGGGGTGGAAATTCAAATTTATTTTCTCCTAATACCAGGTCCATTTTATTATCATTATTAATATCAACTGCTGCTACAGCATTAATACTAGATACTTGTAGCATTGAAGGTAATTTTTGCACAGTAAATTTTCCATTACCATCATTAATTGCAATTATAGAGCTGCAATAATCAAAAGTATCAACCGATGAATTTCTAATGAGCTCATCACTGAATAACTGTTGAATAGTTTTTGTAGCGTAATCAGTATAATTAAAATTCAATTTTCTCAACCCAGGAAATTGATCGGTTATATCCTTCTTTAAGAATACGGGCATATCTTTGCCCTTTATAGTTCTGGTGAGAAACGGGTCGGGGGTGCCATTTTGATCATAGTCATTTATCCACAGTTTTACCGGGTTATTTGCATCAGGCCTCAGGTAGAAGTTCTCTCCGATATTACCCAATATTAAATCCTGCTTGCCGTCTCCGTTTATATCGGCTGCTGCAACCGTTTGCCACAATCCATATAATTTGCCCAAATTCGTATTTTTAAGCTCGTCGAATGTTTTGCCATTATAGGAAAATATTTTGGGAGTCATCCATTCTCCTGTTATAATCAACTCATTTTTATTATCGCCGTTGATATCAGCCCAAACTGCACCGGTTACCATTCCTGCATTCGCGATTTGCGCATTCATCGATGCAGCTACATCGGTAAAATGTCCATGTCCATCATTAACATACAAATAGCTTTCCGGAACCATCCCATACAAAAAAGGTACGCTTCGGCCACCGACGAATAAATCGATATCTCCATCTCCATCAAAGTCATTGGGTGCGACAACCGATATGTTCATATTGTTTTTGGGGAAAGCGTCCGGCTGAATTTTGAAATTTCCCTTTCCATCATTGAGATACAATCTTTGTTGAAGCTGGCGACTGTTGGGCGGTATATTATTTCCTCCGGAACCAATAAATAGATCCAGGTCTCCATCTTTGTCAGCATCAAAAAGCAGTACCGCCACATCTTCAAAATCGGCAAACTCCTTAAACACATTTTCTTCCTTTCGAACAAATCCATTGGCAGTTTGCAAATAAAGTTGGCCAGCCTGCCCTTTCGCGCCTCCTATATAAATATCTTCAAGTCCATCGCCATTTACGTCGCCCTTTGCTATATGCGGTCCTTCACGTGACAGCATTTCCGGCAAATTTCTTTGTTCATAAAAATCAACAAAATCATCTTCAGAATGCTTTTCGAAATTTACTTTCACCGGTTGTAACAGGTTCTCCGGTACCGGTTCATCATTGAAATAATTTTTTCCTTTTTGTAGCGGCTGCTGTACAACCATCACTTTATTTAACGGCGGATGTTCGTACTTGCTATATGTCCTGTCGGGCCATATAATTATCATTGAATCCACCTGGGTTTCTTTACCAACGCCTATAATTTGCTTATAATCCACTGAAGATTGAAAGCCTCTCCCCGGCACAACTTCCCGGGAATACACCTGCCCGCTTTTATAAATTTTTACCTTACTACCTATTGCAAAAGTATTTTTCCCAATGCCCTTTAATAAAACCCCGATGTAATTATTACCACCTTTTTCTTCAGTATTATTTTTGTAAATAAAAGCTTGCTGGTTGATATTGTTAACCACCAGGTCAAGATCACCATCATTGTCAAGATCGCCGTAAGCCGCACCATTGGAGAATGAAGGTTGTGTGAAACCAAGGGCAACCCCGGTGTCGGCAAATTTTAAATTGCCCATGTTTAAAAATGCTTTGTTCAATAAAGGATAGGAAGGCATTCTTTTGATTATTGCATCTACCTCTTCTTTTTTGCCTGTGAGAGCCATTTTCTGGATGACGTCATTGGCAAAAAATTCAATAAAATCCTGGTTGGTTACATCGTGGTTAATTCCATTACATACATATAAATCGTTGAGGCCGTCGTTGTTCATATCAAACATTAAAGCACCCCAACTCCAGTCTGACGCCGAAACTCCGCTGAAATGACCGACATCCATAAACTTACCATCCTTATTGTTTAGTTGTAAAGCATTCTGCATAAACTGGTGGTAAAAGCCCTGTCTCTCCTTTAACCGGTACACATCAATATTATCAAATACAGAAGTAGTTTTTAAACGGTAATCATCATCGGGCAACATATCGGTCGTAAAAATATCGGGATAACCATCATTATTGATATCACCCATATCAGCGCCCATGGATGCAAGGCTTGTATGCTGCATGTACTGCTCAAGTTCATCCTTATAAGTGCCGTTTTTTTGATTGATATAGAGATAATCTCTTTCAAAAAAGTCATTTGAAACATAAATATCCGGATAGCCATCTCCATTTACATCGCCTATATTCACACCTAAACCAAAACTTATTAAGCTATTATGTATACCGGTTTCAAGCGTAACATCCACAAATTTCCCATTGTCATTTCTCAACAAGCGGTTACCACCTCCCTTAAGAAAATCTTTAACGGGCCAGTCTTTTGATGGCAGGTCGCGTTTGTTAGCATAGTTTAAAGTGTTTACAGGAATGAAGCTGTTGTTTATAATAAAACAATCCAAATCCCCATCCATATCATAATCAAAAAATGCAGCGTGAGTTGTATAACCGGAATCATTTAACCCATATTGTTTCGCTGATTCCGTGAAAGAGACCTCACCCCGGCCCTCTCCAGGAGGAGAGGGAGAAGGCCCATTGTTTATGTACAATTCATTTTCCTGGTCGATGCCTTTTTGATATCCGGCATAACAGACGTAGATATCGAGAAAGCCATCACCATTAACGTCGGCCATTACCACGCCGGTTGCCCATTTACCCTTATTAATTAAACCGGCCTTTTCACTTATATCTTCAAATTTAAAATTTCCCTTATTGAGGTATAATTTATTTGCGCCCTGGTTGGACGTGAAAAAAATATCTGCGAGCCCATCGTTATTAATGTCTCCTATGGCCACTCCCGCACCGTTATAAAAGTTACGGTAAACGAGAACATTAAAGTCTTTCGTATCTGTTATATTGTTAGAGAAATCTATCCCCGTATTTTTTTCAAGATCAAACAGGGAGGGCACTTTTTGCTTTGTGCTACAGGAAGGCAAAAAAAATAAAGAAAGTAAAACCAGCGATGAAAAAACTTTTGACCACATATTCATAAAGCAAAAAAAGGCCATTTTTTTAAATGACCTTTTTAAATTTTATTTAAAAAAATTCTTAATTAGTATCCGGGATTTTGAGTTAAGTTAGGATTAACCGCTAACTGGCTACTTGGAATCGGGAATAAAAGTACGTGGGCGTCAGTGGCAGATTTATCAAGCCATGTTCCCAAAAAAGTACCAAAGCGAATCTGATCTTGCCTTCTCCAACCTTCCCAATACATTTCCCTTCCTCTTTCATCATACAGATTAGTAAGAGTAACCGATGCCAACGGTGTAGCACCACGCTTTACACGTACAAGATTAACAGTCACCAATGCACCAGCCGCATCACCGGATCTCAACTGAGCTTCCGCTTTCATAAGCATAACGTCTCCCAGCCTGAAAATTACAAAATCGTTATTGCTCTGGTCATCTTTATGAGGATAATCGTATGGATACTTAATAACGCGGATACCTGTAACCTCGAGATTATTTCCTGTCTCTCTCAATGCCACCGTTGGAGTGAAAGCAAGGGGATTTCCTTTTCTATCGCTCAATGCCGCATCAGTTGTAAGATTATATTGTTGACCAATTAAGAATCCAACATTAATTCTGTGACCCGGATTTGGTAAACCTGCCGGATAATTATAATATACGCCCCTTCTTTGATCGGTAGCCTCAAATTTGTCGTAGAAATCAGAGAGCGTGCTAAACCCATTCCAACCAGCAGGGTTCATATTATAATGGCTAACTGCGAAAGTGCTTGCCTGAACGCCTCCGCCTCTCACACCATTCTCGTCATATAAAGTAAAAATGTTTTCTGTTGCTTTTACATCGTTATCAGGAGCGAAAATATCGAAGAAATTAGTATTCAGTTGATACTTATTGGTCGCAATTATCTGGTCAGCCAATGTAATAACCTGCCCCATATCACCAGCATCAAAAGTGGGCGCTGCCCTGTTTGCATAAACGCCTTTATTGAGATAAATCTTCATCAATAAAGCCTTTGCAGCATTTTGATTTGCCGTGTATGCCGGGCCTGTGTTTGGTAGATCATTCATTATGCCATTTAACTCGCTTACTAAAAAATCTACCACCTCAAGTCCTTTTAAAGTTTTCGGTAGAATTTTATAATTAGTCAAATCCTCCCTGTAGGGAACCTGGTCCCATCCATCTAAACACTGGTACATTGAGTAAGCTCTTATGAATCTTGCTTCTGCCGCTTGTTGAGCCGATGGACTAAATTGGAGCACGTTTGAAGCTGCGAATTCCGACCCTAATAAACTAGTGTATGCACCAGCAAGGTAGTCATGATCAGCATTCCAGGCCTGGGAGTGCAGAGCTCTCCACAAACCGTTATCATCCCAGTCAGGGCCTCGTGTTGGCGCAATCGCTTCGTCAGAGGTAATCTCTCCTGCATTCCAAAGATTGCCCTGCGTAACATCATCATAGAGGGTATTATACGCACTTGTCAGTAATTGAGCCGGCGTAATATTGCTTGAATTACTTTGCTCCAATTCACTCCTAAATCTTTCATCCAGTTTGGTACACGAAAAGAATACAAAGGCGAAAAAGAAAACCAGCAAAATTTTTATATGTTTCATAAATTTTTATTTTTTATACTATAAGGAAAAATTCACACCAATTTGGAAAGTCCTTGCAGAAGGATAAGGTACATATTCAACTCCTATCGAAGGAATACCGTTGGCATCAGCGTCTGTACTTACTTCCGGATCAAACCCTGTATACTTGGTTATTACAAACAGATTTTGTCCTGTTATTGAAATATACATGTTCTTGAAATTTTTTCCGATATCGCCAACCCTATATCCTATGCTTGCATTCGCCATTTTCAGGTAATTTCCTTTCTCCAGGTTACGTGTGGATGGCGCCGGAGCATTCGAAATAGCTTCCATCACAGATCCACCTAAAATATCTTTTGCAATATTCCTTGTTCCAAGGTTACCAATACCTAACACAGATGCAGCAGTATTGTTGTATATATAATGTCCAAATGTACCATTCATGTTGATGGCTGCACTAAACTTCTTATAAGTAAGATCCGTAAATAAGCCTAACAACATTTTTGGATTAGGACTTCCTGAATAGTAAAGCGTATTCCCCCCGTCAGTATAAATACTTTGCCCTGTTGCCTTATCAAGCCCTTCATATTGCCTTAAGTACCATACATTCAACGGCTGGCCAGCAACTACTCTTTGGCCAAGTACATTAGAAAAGCCCTGTCCTTGTAGCGCCCCTGTTTGGTAAAAACCTACCAGGCCATTAACTACATTGTGCAAAAATGAAGCGTTTCCACCTATGTTCCAGTTAAGATCTTTTTTACTTATAACAGATGCGTTTAATGAAATCTCTACTCCATCATTTACCACGTTACCTGGCAAATTCACCCAGATTTTTCCACCGGGTGCTGGTTGTACAATATTCTGTTCAAACAATACATCGGTAGTTTTCTTATAAAAATAATCAACAGAGCCGCTCACCTTATTATTGAGAATGCTGAAATCGATTCCCGCATTTGTAGTTGTTGAGGTCTCCCATTTTAGATCTTCATTTCCATAATTTAACTGGGAAATTGATTGCTGGCCAAAGCCAAATCTATTCAGAGATGCACCTGAAGGGAACTCCTGGTTACCTGTCTTACCCCAGCTCAAACGAAGTTTTAAATTGTTGATCAGGCTATTGTTAACCAAAAAATCTTCCTGTGATACATTCCATGCTACACCTATTGAGGGGAAATATCCATACTTATGATTTTTACCAAACCTGGTAGAGCCATCGGCTCTATATGTTCCGGTAATCAAATATTTATCTTTATAGTTGATAATTGCTCTTCCAAAAAAAGACTGCAATTCAGTAGTAGGAAGAGCGAATGATCCAACGCCTCTGCTACCCTGTGTGCCATACCCGATAAAGTCATAATAATTTAGGCCAACGTTTGGAAAATCAAGAGCCGATTCGCTGTTATATCTGGTATCATATTTTAAATATTCGTGGCCGAGTGTCGCGTTCAAATTGAAATCAGAACTAACTTGCTTAACAAAATTTAAGGTGTTAGTGACTTGGGTATTTGTTATTTGCGCGTTCCCTATAGACGCAGATCCTCTGTTTTCAACACCCTGGTTGTTTAAAAGCCGGTTGATCTGCTCCAACAACTGGCCCTCCTGCCGATTAACACTATATACAAGCTTATATTCCAGGTCGTTGGTTATTTTATAGGAAGGTGATATACTTGCTATTATTGTATTTACTTTTTGCTTGTCCTGGAAATACCTTAATTGCGCCAGAGGATTCACAGTAGTTGAACCTACTGCCGGATCAATCCATGCTGAATCTGTACCGGGCTTTATTAATGGATGTGTTGGATTCCATTGCAGAGCCTGGGCAATTACATTACCGGTGAAACCGACAAATGAATTATTAAATATTACATTCTCGTCTGTTTGAGTAACCAATACATTGAAATCGAGTCCTAATCTCTTATTTTCCAAAAACTTAAAACTACTAGTGAGATTAGCTGTTATTTTTTTCAAGTCTGTGGTTTTAACTATTCCCTGTTGATCGAGGTATCCTGCAGAAATGCGATATCTGCCATTATCAGTACCACCTCCAACAGCTACATTATAATTTTGAGTAAGAGCGGTACGGGTAACCTCATCGAGTGCATCAACACTTTTTCCAAAATCTCCGGAAGTTAAACCATAATCTTTCAAAGCTTTCCTATATTCATCTCCACTCAATACTTTCAGTTTCTTCGCTATGTGAGAGAGGCCTGCGGAAGCGCTTGCACTTACTTGAGGAACTCCGGATTTACCCTTTTTGGTCGTAATAAGCACCACACCGTTAGCACCTCTTGATCCATAGATGGCAGTAGCAGATGCATCTTTTAAGATGTCAATACTTGCGATATCATTGGGATTCATGAAATTGAGTGGATTTGTACCATTGTCTCCTTGTCCACCTACTCTTGCAGAGCCACCTGATAATGGAACTCCATCCACAACAAAAAGAGGCGAATTACCAGATCTGATGGAAGAAGAACCCCGAATACGAATGGTTGTAGAACTACCCGGCTGCCCGGTATTATTAATTACCAAAACTCCTGCTGCCTTACCCTGTATCAACTGGTCCGGAGCAGTGTAAGTGCCTTTATTGAAATCTTTTGCCTGGACCTGTGCAACCGCACCTGTAAGGTCTTTTTTCCTGGCACTTCCGTATCCGATTATGACAACGTTTTCCAAAGCCTGGCTAGTTGTCTCCATAACCACAGCAAGTGTAGACAGACCAACAATGCTCACTTTCTGCGTCTCGGAACCCACGTAACTAACTTGCAGTTGTTTAGCAGTTGAAGGAACATCGATTGAGAAAGTACCGTCGGAGCTCGATCTGACACCTGTTTTTGCACCAACCACTGTTATAGACGCATCTGAAAGTGGAGTGCCTTCTTTTGACATAACCGTTCCGGTTATTGTCCTTTGCTGTGCTATTGTCTGCAAAAAACAAAAACACACCAAAACCATGCTGAGCAGCAATTTTTGTCTCATAAGCTTTCGTAAATTTTTATATTGTTAAAATTTTCAGTCGTGTAATTTACACACATTTGTTAAATAAATACCAAATTGTCAAAAAAATATTACTTATTGAACTTTTTATTAATGTACAATTTCATGAAAATAGCCCGGGATTGAGAATCTAAAATCTGTTTTTACAGAAATACATAAGAACGCATCGTTAACAGGATGGAGCATGATTTTGCAAAATATGCTGCATCAAAAAAAAATATTTATTCTTCCATTGGAAACAACATTGTTAGCCATATAGATTTTTATAGACAACATAGCTCCCATAACCTGCACATAAAACTGCTGAGATAGATATTAAGGTAACCTGGAGAGCCTTCGCTTTTATAATTCGTTTTGAAAATGGAATACTAAATAAACCCGCTGCAACAAGCATTCCTGCCACCGAACCAAATCCAAAAATTAATAAATAGAAAAGGCCGCTTAAAGGCTCTTTGATTTGTATCATTACCATTAGGATTAACGCACCACTCCCGGCAAGTCCGTGTACAAGGCCTACGCCATAAGCCAGCGAGTGAGAATGCGAATGATTGGAGCTACCCCCCCGGTGTATATGAAAGTGTTTACACTCCAAAGAAGCATTATGTTCGTGAGAATGTGTATGTATAATAATTTTTTTGAGTGGAAATAATTTTTTTAAACGATAGGTGCCCAGCACAACTAACATAAGGCCCACGAGGGCTTCGAGATAATGAAAATATTGAATAGAGATATTTACCCTGAATAATAAAACTAAAATACCTATTAATAAAATAGTCGATGTATGGCCCAGGCCCCAAAAAATACCATCTTTTAATGAAAGCAGGATATTATTGCGCCGCGATACAATATTACTAACTGCCAATAAGTGATCTGCCTCGAATGCATGGGCGAAGCCCGCATAAATTGTAAGCAAAAGTGGAAATGCATTCATTATTTTTTGGATATATTCCTAATCGTTCTATCCATTGTGGGCAAAAAAATGCTAACTAATATTGTGTCAAAAATGATATGTATTAAAGACGTTGGACGAATTAAATATTCAGTTCGCAATTCAGAAAACTATTTCTAATAAAAATGACGGATTATTATTTCAATTTGCTTTAAGATGAGGATAGTGTTTAGGTAATCTGAAATTTGCTGTATTCTTTTTTTCCTTTTGCGGTCAAATAGGGGTAAAGCAAATTCCACAAAACCTCCTTGAAAAAGATCTCCTTTACAGGTTTACCTCTGAGTATTCGCTGAGGTATATGATAATTTAAGGTCAGCAATAGGGAATTTGCGAGTAGCTCATGCGCTTTATCGAAATCACTTTCTTTAAAATTTCCGCTTTTTACATTTTCAACAATTCTCATATTCAGGTGCGACAGCATTTTATTGTTTAACTTTTGCCACACCTTTTTCACCTTTGGATAGGTTCGCTCTATTTCCCAAAAATTATTCAGATAAAACCCGTTTTCAATTTGAAATTTATAGATAGCAGAAAAATAATCGTCGCAACTCCTGAGGCCATCAAAATTAATTTTTCCCGCATGCAAGGCTGCAAGTTCTTTTAAAAGTTCGTTATAAACTTCTTCAACAATAACCTCTTTATTTTTGAAATGATAAGCGAGGTTACCAATACTTATTCCGGAGTTATCCGCAATCTGCTGGAGGCGTACATTCGCAATACCCTGTTCAAAAAAGAGCCTTTCCGATATTTTAAGAATTCGCTGTTTGGTAGTTAACATCTAATATTTTTTATGAAAACTCAAGATAATATTAGAATTGATTCATACGAAGCTTTCACCAATCGAATTTTGTATTTAGAAGATATTTTCTAAATTAATGTTTATCATTCAATAAATAAAAATTTAAATTTTAAGACTATTCTATTACCCCCTAATATTTGGAGGTCATTTCAATACTTGAACACTTTCCCGTTTACCATTACTTCCTGCGTTTTTTCATCAAAGGTTGCCTTGTAACCAGTGTGTATAGCGGCATTTGCCATAATGTTAGCTATCGAATGCGCATAACCTACCTCTACAGGTGCATTTGGTTGTTTCCTGCTTCTTACACATTCCATCCAGTTTCTTACATGTGCTGAAGTTAACGAGTCGCCTCCGGTGTTTGCGCTGGCTACAACCTTTTCAGCCAGGTTAGACAAATCGACTTCGGGTAAAAGATTGGCATGCATACCCATTTGCTGTGCCATGCGTTCCGTTAGTCCTCCTGCCGGACTAATTTTATTCGTATTCAAATTCATCTCCCCTCCGTTAGAATAATAAATTTCGGCAGGGTTCTCATCGCCGTTGTGCATGCGAGACATAAATACAACCTGGAAACCTTTAGATGGATCATCCTGCGGTCCGTAGTCAAAAACGGCTGTGGTTGTATCCCAGTTTCTTCTGCCATCTTTCCACATATAAATGCCCCCGTTTGCAGTCGCACTCCTCGGATGTTTCAAGCCAGAGAACCAATGCACCGTATCAATCTGGTGGCTCATCCACTGCCCTGGCATGCCGGATGAATATGGCCAAAACAAACGAAATTCCAAATATTTTCTCGGATCAAAGGCTTCAAAAGGCCGGTTTAAGAGATATCTCTTCCAATCGAGATCCTCTTCCTTACATTTAGCTACAAGATCCGGCCTGCGCCATCTGCCCGGCTGATTTACATTCCAGGTTAATTCCACCATGGTGATAGGCCCGAATTTTCCTGACTGAACAAAATCTGCAGCAGCTTTATAGTTTGCTCCGCTCCTTCTTTGTGAGCCGATCTGTACAATACGGTCTGATGCTTTTATTGTTTTAAGAGCTAAGCGGTTATCCGCCATAGTTTCTGCAAACGGCTTTTCGCAATAGACATCGCATTTCGCATTAACAGCCTCCGTTGCAAGTAACGCATGTTGAAAATCTGCTGTGCTTAAAAAAACTCCGTCGATATCTTTTTTATCATACAATTCGTCGTTATTCCGGCACGCAATAATATCGTGACCCATTTTTTCTTTCAGAAAACTCTGCCCTTCTTCCCGTCGTAGTTTCCAAATGTCAGAAACAGCAACAATATCGAAGTTGAGCTCCTTATAGTGCTGCATAAAACTTGGAACATGCGACGACCTGAAACGATCAGAAAAACCAACAACGCCTATGCGTACGCGATCGTTGGCACCCATAATGTTCCGGTAACTTTTTGCACTTATTCCTTTTGCAGCGAGCAATGTTCCTGCGGCAGCTAAGGTTGATTGTTTAATGAAATAACGACGGGAATTTGTAGACATAATACAAGCATTTTATTTTTAATAATGATGATATCTAAATGATCTGTTACAACTTTTATTCAAGTTCTTTTATTTTAATGCTTCTGAAAGAAACATTCGTTCCATGCTCCTGCAATAAAATATGCCCCTTAGGCGCCATTCCAAAGTTAGGCCATATTACATACTTACTTTTTGCTACCAAGGCATAAAAATACTGTGTCCCTCTTTTATACTCCAATACTTTCCAGCCATTAATCCAATGTTCAACGCGGCCATCCGGGTACACTACAATTCTTCCCCTGTTCCATTCTCCTATAGGGAGTTTTTCCCTCCTGTTTCCATGATCATCCAGAATTTTTTTGGAGGGTATCATATCGTATAGTGATGCCTGGGTTCTGTTGCCAATCGAACCCAATTTTGCATCGGGATGTTTATCATCATCAAGAATCTGGTATTCCAACCCAATTGCCGAACCCTTGTTTTCTTCCTTTTCCGTAACAAAATATTTCACGCCGCTGTTTGCCGTGTCAGTAATTCTAAATTCAAATTGCAAGTCAAAAGCTCCATATTCACCGGTCGTAACAATATCTCCACCATTAGCAGACTCTGCGCCGTTGCTTCCTCTTACATTCAACGTTCCATCTTTTATATACCAGACTTTATCAGGGAAATAATCTTTATAAGCGCCTCTCCATCCGTTGGAAGTTTTACCATCCCATAATAATTTAATGCCCAATTTTTTTTCATCTTCCGAAAGATTATTTGGAATAGTATTTATAACAAAAATTGAATCAGGAGGAGAGGGTTGTAAATTCTCAGTCTGGATACGAATATTACGCCAGCGAATTACTTCCCCTGAATTTTCGGGGCCGGATACCTGATGCACCTGCAATGCAATAAAACCTTTTGGAGTCATATCATCTATAAGGTGTGCGCAGGGAATTCCGTTTACCCATGTACGTATGCTGTTACCAATACATTCTATACGATAGTGATTCCATTGGTTATTCTTAAATGCGCTTTTCGCACCGGGATTATATTCCAGGGGATATAGCCAACCTCTTCGTGCTTCATCGTAAATACCGCCGCTCCATGCACGCAATGACGGATCAATTTCCATTTGGTAACCATGAACCCTTTCCGGAGTTTTGAGGTCGGTTACGTGGCATGTATCATTAGCATCTTTTATCTCGCTCCTGAATTGTATGCCGGAATTCATTTCCGGATTCACTAAAAATTCTGTTTCAAAAATAAAATCGCCATAAACTTTATCAGTCGCTAAAAAACTATTTGGAGTATTGGCAACTGTTGTACCGACGATCTCTCCATTTTTTACTTCGTAAGTTGCTTTACCATTCAGTTGTTTCCATCCTGTAAGGTCTCTACCATTGAAAAGATTTACCCACTGAGCATTTGCTGATTGTTCAAAACAAAAAAAACTGAGACAAATTAAAATTATACAAGCCGTAAAGAGTTTTAATTTCATAGTCGTTAATTGAAAACTATTTATTCAAAAATAAATGAATCATCCTTTTTAATCTTCAGAAATTTTTAATTCCAATATTTGTGAATAAGAATTGTGCTAAATACATTTCGTTAGCGTAAGTCTCCGCGGATAAATTTTGCGAGATTATTCATTGCTTCTTTTCTCACTTTATTCTTAAAGAAAGGAGTCCATCCCAACAGAATTCCTGTAGTGCCAAATGCCTGGCTGGCCCACTTGTAAAAGTTGAATGTATCAGTGTGCGTGAAAATCTTTCCTTCTTTAAAAGTAAAATTTGCATGTATGTGATTTACGACCCTATTTTTTGTTTTCGAAAAGCTATAAGTCGCTATCCAGTCGGCGTTTCCATTCTTTTCATTTGCCCGGATGTCTGAAAAAACCAATTGCAGGTCTTTTCCTTTTTTAATCAACATTTCCCACATCGCTCGCACTTGACCCGCATTTAAATTTGAAAAAACGGCATCATTAAAAACGGCATCATCTGCGTAGCAATCTTGCATGGCTTTGTAATCTTTGTTTTGAAAAGCCTGGTAGAATCTCCCAATTAATTCCTGGTTTGAATTCATTTAAAAAATTTATTGTGGTTCATAGTTAATGCGAAATTTCAATCCAGTTTTCTATACTTTGTGCCAATATAATCTATAAAGTCCGGCTCAATTCCCTGTTGCCTGATCAGCGTTTGTATTTGCGCCCTGTGATGTATAGAATGGTAATTTAATTGCAACGCAATGTCTTTCGGCGTGGCAGCCCACTGTGAATTATCAAAGCCCTTGAAAGAAACTTCAGCAGATAATTCTTCGTCGGTATGTGCCTCGATATATCGTATCCAAATATCAAGGCTTTTATTCCATTCCTCTTCAAGTTTTTCAAGCTCATAAACAGGCTCCCACCAATCCATTTTTTCATAACCTTCCTCATGCACAACTCTTGCCATCCATTTGTATTGAGAATTGATTAGATGGCTGAATAGCTTGATACTTTCTGCTTTATCAGGAAGCAGTTTGATCTTACTTAACAACTTCTTATTTGCCGTGTCATTAAATCTAAAAGTGTCTGTTAAATAATCTTTCATTTGCATGGTGCCAAAATTTTATTTCAACTCATAAATTATCGCCTGGTAAGGCAACAATATTTTGCCATCGGTTTGTATAGAATAGTTATCAAAAACGAGCTTCGCTTTATCTATGTCGATGCTGATATTGTGAGTCGAGCCCTTGGGTTTGAAGTTTAGCAAGATTAGAAATTTCTTGCTATTTAATTCTCTTGTGTAGGCATACACATTAGGATTCTCTTTATCAAGTAAGGTGTACTTTCCATATATCAAAGCAGGATTGTCTTTACGAAACTTTACCATTCGTTTAAAGTAATTAAGAACACTATTTGGATCTGTTTCTTCGGTAGCCTCGTTAACCTTTTTGTAATTAGCATTTATTTTTAGCCATGGCTTACCCGTAGTGAAACCAGCATTCAGGCTGCTGTCCCATTGGAACGGCGTTCGGCCATTATCTCTTGCAGATCTTTTATTATCCTCTATAAACCTTTCCAAATCCCCACCGATATCCTGTTCATGTTTGTATGCATTTATCGTAGAAATATCCTGGTATTCTTCTATCTTATCAAATTTTATATTATCCATTCCCAATTCATCGCCATAATAATAATAGGGTGTGCCGCGCATTGTCATTAAGAAAGTCGTAAGCATCTTTGAAGAAGCCTCCCTGAATTCAGGCGCATCATTTCCCCAATGGCTAACCATCCGCGGCTGATCGTGGTTAGCAAGAAAGATCGCCAGCCAGCCTTTGTCTTCAAAGCTGCTGTCCCAGTATGAATACACCTGTTTAAATCCCACCAAATCATAATCGGGTTGGAAATTGCCATAATCTATTCCTTCAAAATGATAGGCCATATTAAATTCATGGCGTGCAGGATCAACAAATTTCATGGCGTCTTCCGGTGAGGTACCGGCACCCTCTGCAACAGACATTACGTTATACTTGCTTAAAACTTCTTTATTCATTTCCTGTATATAATCGTGAAGGTGTGGACCCTCTCCATAATACTTTGCAATATTATTTTCATATCCCGGAGGGAACTTTGGAAATGTTGTATCCTTTGCGACATATTGAAATGCGTCCATCCTTAATCCATCAACACCTTTATCAAGCCAGAAGCGCATCATCTTGTAGATGTCTTTACGCAAAGCCGGATTTTCCCAATTCAGATCCGGTTGCTGTTGCGCGAAATAATGCAGATAATAAGCGTTGGTTGAAGAATCAAATTTCCAGGCATCATTATTCACGTCAAAGAAACTGTAACGGGGCGTGGGTTTGCCTCTCTCCACGCTCCACCAATGATAATAATTACGATACCGATTATCTCTTGAGCTTCGCGATTGCTTAAACCATTCATGCTCCGAACTGCTGTGATTTACTACCACATCCATCACGAGTTTTATGCCTCTTGTGTGCAAGCCATTCAGCAACGAATCAAAATCTTCCATGGAACCAAACTGTGGCTGGATTTTATAATAGTCGCTTACATCGTACCCATTATCATAGTTGGGAGATTTATAAATTGGATTAAGCCATATTGCATCAATACCCAGGCTTTTTATATAATCCAGTTTGGAAATAATTCCTTTGAGATCGCCAACTCCATCACCATCGCTGTCTTTGAAACTTCGCGGATAAATTTGATAAATAACTGCCTCTTTCCACCAGGTTTTTTCTAACGTGGTATCATTATCACTTTTTTCACTTACAGTTACATTTGTTTTACAGGAAAACATTGCACAAAAAAGTACCGGCAATGAAAGCTGCAAAAATGTTTTTATCATGACAATCGTTTAATTTTTAATCGGAATTCGATCTAAAGATAACGTTTCACAAAATTTTCAAAACGACATACCGCCCTGCAATTTGCCAGCCATTCTTATAAATCCTTCACCTGCTTTTACACCCAGCTCTCTGCCCCTGAATTCTTCCATAGCCGCATGACCGCAATCATATATACCACCGGGATCCTGGCTTATGTGACAATACACTGCCTTTTTCTTCTGTTCCTGTGTGTCTGAAACATCAACATAATCTGTTGGATGAAAGATCAAAGATTGTTCTCCCGTACAAACTTCAAAAAAGTACAAAGAAAATTTTTGCGATTCCCGAACCCATGTTTGTATTGTAAGCAGGCTTGCTACCTGGTGGTCTTTGTGCGTATCTAATGGCCAATGTGTAAATACAACATCAGGGTTTTCATTTGTAATCAATTCCTGAATTTTTTTTACCCACTCATTATCGCAGATAGAATCTCCATCTATTTGTCCTGCAAAAACAGGCTTAGCATCCAAAATTTTACAAGCATTAATTGCTTCCTGTTTTCTTATTGCTGCAGCGTCGTCATGGCTTTTACCAGGGATACCCGCCTCCCCTGTTGTTAAATAAATAACTGTTACATCATGGCCGGCACTCCTCAACTTTGCCAACGTACCGCCGCAACCGCTTTCAGGATCATCCGGATGGCCTCCTACGCAAACAATTTTTTTGCCTTTAAAGGGTGAATTTTTTTGAGAAAAAAGTAGCGATGGAAGTGTGACTAATCCCAACCCGCCGGCAGTATTTTTCATAAATTGACGACGGGAATTTAATGTTGCCATTGTATTTTCATTTTATACAATTTACTCAATTATCATTTCATAAAAATCCTTTTACTATTTTACATCAGTTAATTTCAACGCTGCATTGAGAAAGAAAATAATAATATTAATCTGCTGCTTTTGCGCAATTATTACAAGCGGCGTTTCGAAGGCACAACAAAAGACTGATCCGAAATTTCGCGTGTTGGCTCTTTATGAAAACGGAGGCCATCATGTATTGTATTCAAAGGCAGCAATACTATGGCTTGATAAGCTTGCAGCCGATAGTGGTTTTGCAATTGATTACATTAAAAACACAGACAAGATTAACGATACATTCTTATCCCATTACCGGCTTTTTATTCAACTCGACTATCCGCCTTATGCATGGAAAGATACGGCGGTAGCTTCGTTCCAACGCTATATAACGGAGGGTCGTGGGGGCTGGATTGGGTTTCATCATGCCAGTTTACTGGGAGAATTTGATGGCTATAAAATGTGGCAATGGTTCTCGGTTTTTATGGGCGATATCATTTATAAAAATTACATTCCAACTTTTGCGTCTGCAACAGTAAAGGTGGAAGACAAAAGCCACCCCGTTATGCATGGAATTCCATCCTCATTTGTAATTAAAAAAGAAGAATGGTATACCTACAATAAAAGCCCAAGAGCCAACGTGCATGTAATTGCGAGTGTTGATGAATCAACCTACAACCCGGATTCAAATATAAAAATGGGGGATCATCCCGTCATCTGGACCAACTTAAACTTTCCCGCAAGGAACGTTTATATTTTTATGGGTCATTCGCCTGATCTTTTTAATAATCCCTATTACACAACCATTTTTCGGAATGCACTTTTTTGGGCGGCAGATAAGAATTAATCAGATGATGTAGCTATTGGCTTGTTATTTCTTGACCACTCACTCCATGATCCGACATAGAGCCTGGGGATAGGTAGTCCTGCTGCATCCAGCGCTAAAATAGTGTGGCATGCAGTTACGCCAGAACCACAATGAACGATCACATTCTCCGGTTTCGTTTCCTTGAGTATCCCTACATATTTATTCCTGAGTTCCGACGATGGCAAAAAAAGTCCATCCTGGTTAAGGTTATTTGTATAAGGTACATTTATCGCACCGGGAATATGACCGGCTATTAAGTCAATCGGTTCGTGTTCTCCATCGTATCGCATTTTTTCACGCACATCAATAACTCTAAATGAATTATTGCCCGCGGCCTTCTCTACTTCCGCCATTGTTACCGTTGGCAATAACCATTCTCCTGCTTTATATTTTTCCTTTTTTAGGGACGTTTCTTCGCCAGAGCGAGTTGGGAATCCTGCCTTCAATGCGGCTGCGTAACCGCCATTAAGAACCTGTACTTTGTTATGACCGATAGAACGTAGCATCCACCAAAAGCGGGCCGCCGGATTAGCGCCATTTTTATCATCATAAACTATCACACGCGAATCAGTATCTATTCCCAGGCCTCCGAGTAACTGTGCAAATTTTTCAGGCCCAGGCAATGGATGCCTGCCACCAACGGCCACGTCTGGTTTTATATCCGCAAGTTGCTTTTCGAGATCAACGAAAATGGCGCCTCCAAGATGTTCCGTTACATATTTTTCGTGCGCATTATTACCACTACGTGCATCAATCAATATTGTGTTTTTGTTGTTACACGTTTCAACCAACTTGTCTGCATTAATAAGGGGAGAAATTACTTCTGTCATTTGATTAAAATCTAAAATGTAATTATTGAATTACTAAGATACATTTTATTAAACAGCCGTAAATTTCGACAACAAATTCCTCTAAAATAAAAGTGCTGAAAATAGAAAACCCCGCATTTTGCGGGGCTTTCTGAATAACGATTTTTGAATGATGAGTTAGCTATTTATACAAGAATGAAAAATGAAAAAAAGAAGTTGATTGATATCGGATTTTTGTTGGTTTTTTAATTGGATTTGGATAACAATTTTTCAACGGATTTTGGATATAAGATTAATGCTTTTTACACATCAATCAACTTCTGGAACAAAGATATATTAACAGCAAGTCTCACAAAAGAGCAGTATTGCTTAATTATATTATGCAAGAATTTACGGTGGGAATAGTAAATTAACGATCTACTTAAGAACTTCCCTTTACATCTGTATAGTTCTATTACCTATTTCTTAAACGTAATCTCACTCAACCCCGCTGCCTCTAAAGTATTATTTAGCCGCGGCAGTTCGACAGACTTTATTTTTGACCATTTCGCCTCAAGTTGTTTTAATGCCAGTTGATTATCTGTTATGGCTTTGGAAACCTGCGATGTTACCGGCATGTCCGATTCCTGCAGAATCTCAAATGAAGCAGCGAAGGCACTATACACCTGACTGAAATTTTTTGAATTACCTTGCTGTTTTCCTTTATCTATGCTGGTCACCGTTTCATCAAAGCCTTTTAACTTCGCAGATAATTCCCCCGCAGCTTTTTTCATTAATTCCACGAGCTGGCGGTGAAGGCTTACGGTCTCATCTGATATAGCGGTAATCCTTTTTCTTCCATCGTAACAAAGCATTGACAGATCATGCTGTTTTTGAAGATCTGCAATAGATGTTTTCACTCTTGGGTCCATTTTTACTGTCAGGGGCTGGAAAAACACCTTGCCATTCACTGATAGTTTGACCGTATAATTTCCGGGCATTGCCCATGGAGAAGTAGGCCGTGGCGCTGTGTTTTTGTAAATGGCTGATATAGGATAAGATGGAGGAAGATTAAGCGATGTGTAATGCATATCCCACAAAAACCTGTGCGAGCCTGCCTCTGCTGATAATACCTGCTGAGGCCGAATCCAGAAAAGCGGAATATATACTTCCGGAATTTTAAATGCCGTATCATAAGAACTGTAGTGGCTTACCAGCGTTCCTTTCGCACCAATAATATCAAGTGTTACCTCGCCGCGCGGATTTTCATTTAAATAATAATCGATGATGGCGCCGTCAGGAGGATTTTGCCCGGCAGGCTCATCCGGCGGCAATGGTGTATCAGTGTTGACATTCCACCTTACCCTGTAAGTTTGTGCCGGCCGAAATAAAGTGTTGTGCTGAACGACATCGTTGCTAAGCTGGCGAAGCGGAGTTATATCATCTAATATCCAAAAACCTCTTCCATGGGTAGCAACTACGAGGTCATTATTTTTAATGATAACGTCGCGAACAGAAGTTGCCGGCATATTCAAACGAAGCGATTGCCAGTGGTTTCCATCATCCAAAGAAAAATAAACTGCTGTTTCAGTGGATGCGAATAAAAGCCCTTTTCTTTTGGGATCTTCTCTTACTGCGTTTACGGGATCGTGTGGTAAACCGTTCACTATTTTTTCCCAGGTTTTTCCCCCGTCATTGGTTTTATAAATGTATGGATTCATATCATCACAACGTATGCTATTCACAGCAGCATAAGCTGTATTCACTTCGAAATGGCTTGCGTCCATTAATGAGACTTTACTCCATGAAGTAATTTCAGGCGGAGTGATGTTGTTCCAGGTTTTACCACCATCCTTTGTTATGTGGATATAACCATCGTCAGTACCAGCCCAAATTGTATTGATATTAAGCGGCGAAGGGGCGACTGTGTAGATCACGCCACTACGTGGTATCTTTTTCATTTCATCATTAGTGTAAGTACCCACACTTGCGGGAATATCCCATTTGTCTCTTGATAAATCGGGGCTGATCACTTGCCAGTTTTGTCCTCCGTCCCGGGTCTTAAATAAAACATTTCCTGCAAAGTATAATGTTTTAGGATCCACAGGTGAGAAGATAACCGGTTCTGTGCGTACAAAACGATAGTTGCCACTTCGTACAGGCTGTGGAGTTATACTTTGTGCCTGGCCTGTAACCTTATCGTATCTGGATATCTTGCCACCATAAACAATATCGCTGTTAAGGGGATCGGGTGCAACATATCCATATTCTTCCGCACCTACCGGGTGCCAATCCCTAAAGGTAATTTGTCCGTCGTTGCCTCTCGAGGAAATGCCTACAGAGCCGCTCTCCTGCTGGCCACTATAAACATTATATGGAAAAGCATTGTCTGCACTTACATGGTATAATTGTGCTGTAGGCTGGTTATACCACGAACTCCATGTATCGCCTCCATTTACCGTAATTATGGCGCCCTGGTCACCGGTAACCAACATGATTTTAGTATTCAAAGGATTAATCCAAATATTTTGATAATCATCTCCACCAGGTGCGCCGCGAATAGCTTTCCATGTTTGGGCTCCGTCGGTTGATCTCCAGATAACAATACTCGTGCTATACACTATTTCAGGATTTTGCGGATCAACGCTTATTTCCGGAAGGTCACCTCCTCCTATTCTCGCCCCCGGCCTTCCATCCTGGGATATTTTTTTCCAGTTTTCCCCTCCATCTTCTGAACGATAAATACCCATTCCCTGGCCTGTCCCATATTCGTTTGATTCCGTGGTGCCGATAGCAGCATAGATAATATTCGATGAAGATGGAGCAATAGCAATATGCGCCTGCACCATATCGGATGGAAAATCTTTAGATAATTTCTTCCATGTACTCCCTCCATCCGATGATTTGAAGATGCCACCCTTTGTACCTGCCCATTCACCATTTTCCCATGGCCCCTCTCGGGATTGCCATAGAGTTGCAAAAATGATATCCGGATTATTCGGATCAATTTCCACATCATCACCGCCGGTGTTCTCATCTACATATAATATTTTTTCAAAAGTTTTTCCTCCATCTACGGAACGGAAAATTCCGCGTTCTTCGTTTGGACCATAAGGATGTCCCAAAACCGCTACGAAAATTCTATCTGGATTTTTAGGATCAATCGAAATCTTTGGAATTTGCTGTCCATTCTGCAAGCCAAGATGCATCCATGATTTACCGGCATCGACAGATTTATAAATTCCGTTACCGGTAGAGAGATCAGGTCGGTGCAAGCCCTCACCACTGCCTACATAAATAACACCGGGGTTGGAAGGTGCAATGGCGATCGTTCCAATAGAACCCGTAGGCTGATCATCAAAAATGGGAAACCATGTTCTTCCATAATCTGTAGTTTTCCAAACACCTCCATTATTTACCCCGATATAAAACACATTTGGTTGTTGTGGAATACCCGCAGCTCCAACGGTTCTGCCCCCACGATAAGGGCCGATGCTGCGCCATTGTAAGCTATTAAACAGAGATAAATCAACAGGCTGCGAGATCAAATTTGACGAGATAAGAACAGTAATAAAAAATAAAAGACTGCGGCTCGGGGATATAAATTTTTGCATGTATCAAACTAAGAATTAAATAAATAATTCCCTAAGTTAGCCACAAATGCATGAGCATTAGCAAACCATTATAACCACAATAAAATTGTTATGAAAAAAATTCCGCCAAATATTTTTATCTACATCAATCTTCAGAAACAAAAGAATACATTAATCAGCCGGGTAGGTTGTAGTGAAAATGATAACCCTTATAAATAAAAAACCCGCAGTTTAGTGCGGGCTTTTAATGAATTTTTAATTCAGAGTGGTTTGGATTTCTAAAGGATCATTTGGTGCCATTTTACCGGCTGGTTTTCTTTGGATATTTTGGTTGGTTACAGGTATTGGATTTTAAAAAAAGAAGTTGATTGACATCGGATTTTTTAGTTTTCATGGATTTGGAAACGGGCTCTTTTTCATTGGATTTGGATATCTGATTAATGTTTGTTGAACATCAATCAACTTCTGATACAAAGATATACAGGCGGCAAGGGCTATGCAATAGCAGTATTGCTCAATTATACACGCATTAAAATTACGGTGCACCCGGTAAAACTACGAGCAATCAAAAATTATTTAAAGTTTGAGTTACCATGGATCATAGAATTTCAAAAACGCATCTTTTAAAGACTTACTACTTTAAATCTGAAAATCAATTTTAAAAAGTGTTTCGAAATGTATAGAGGCATGTTACATGCCCATAAAAAAACCCGCAGTGTAGTGCGGGCTTTTAATGAATTTTTAATTCAGGGTAATAGATTTTTAAAAGGATACATTGGATGCCGTTTTACGGGCTGGTTTTCTTTGGATATTTGGTTGGTTACAGGTATTGAATTTTAAAAATAGAAGTTGATTGATATCGGATTTTTAGTTTTCATGGATTTGGAAACGGGCTCTTTTTCATTGGATTTGGATATGTGATTAATGTTTGTTGAACATCAATCAACTTCTGGTACAAAGATAGGGCGACCACAACGGTTATGCAATAGCGTTACTGCCTATTTATTGGCACCTTAAAATTACTGTTGTGATAGTAAATCTACGAACGGGTTTTTACCCATTCTGATTTAGAATCTTTAAAATCAATAGGAAAATAAGTGAGAGACGCTCAAAAGCGCACAAAATTAAGAGCTCATGATATATTATACAACTGCGATTGCCCGGAGTTTTTACTTCGGCTCGTGCGAATCCACCTTGTCTTTCATCTGCTCAAAAATTTGTGCCTTTTCTGTTATTTGTATTTCAGGGTTACCTTTATATAGCTCGATTTTTCCAGAGACGCAAACATTCATTCCCCTGTAATACTTTACAATATCGCCGGTAAATTCACCTTGAGCTTTTCCTTTTATTATTAGTCGTAGTGGGGCATTAGGATAAGGCTTTCCTGCATCAAGCAATGTGATTGTATCACGGGCATTTGCAATTGATTTACCGCCATAAATTCTTGTGCAGACTTTTACGGTTTCACCTGCATGATTTTTTGCATCATCGACTTTTATTTCGCGCTGTGCAAATGTGGCGATGCCAGTGATGCAAAGAATGCTGAATAGAATGTATTTCATACCACCAAGATAAGATTGTAAAGCGCAATTTTTATTTAACGATGACCAGACAGTGTTATCTTCTTCATAAAAATTATTCCGGGAAGTGAAAATATATTTCTACTTTAAATTATGAAAATCAAAATCCATCTTAAAGCAATTTATTTCGCAGCCTTTATTTTCGTTGTACAAAATTCCATTGCACAATCGTCGCCTGTTACAAAAATTTTTCCACAAGGAACAGTGACCTATAGCAATATTCCCTACGCAAATGATACTCTTAAGAAACATTTGCTTGATATTTATCTTCCGGCGAACACGTCGAAAAACTTACCGCTTGTCGTATGGTTTCACGGCGGTGCATGGATGCTTAACGATAAGTATGCCGATATGGGCTATATGAAAAATACGGTGAAGGGGTTTATTGACAGCGGATATGCGCTAGCATCCATAGATTACCGGCATAGTACACAGGCCATATTTCCGGCGCAGATACAGGATTGCAACCAGGCGGTAGAATTTCTTTTTCAGAATGCTGCAAAATATCATTTCGACAAAAACAGGATTGCCGTAATTGGTTTTTCTGCCGGCGGGCATCTTGCATCTTTGCTAGCGCTGTCAAATAATAATCATGTCAAAGATTTTTATCCTCCCGGAATAATCCCGCATTTTAAAATAAAGCTTGCTTTTGATTTTTACGGGCCTTCGGATCTTATTATGCTCGCGACCAATCCTGATACATCGATTAATAATGAACGCAATCCGGTTTCGATATTATTGGGCGCCATGGCAGTCGACCGGCCCGACCTTGCCAAACATGCCAGCCCGGTAACTTATATAGACAAAGACGATCCGCCGTTTCTAATTGTACAGGGTGAAAAAGATGAATCGGTACCAAATACCGAGTCAAAGATTCTCAGTTCGTGGTTAACTCTTACCGGCGTAAAAAATAAATTAATCATCGTTCCCGGCGCGCCACATTATGGTGAAATGTTTGACGCAGAATATATCAGAAAAGATGTGTTTAATTTTTTAGCTATCTATCTAAAAAAATAAACTCAGCTCCGGAAAATAAATCATCAATCTTTTAACCTTTGCCAGGCTTTAATGGCCTCACTTCCACCTTACTGGGTAAAGTTCGCGGATTCATTTTCAAAAGATCGGCAACCATTTCTCCTATATCTTCCGGTTGTATTTTCCATGCATCTGCGTCAGTTGGAGTATGATCATTAAAATGAGTAGCAACCGAACCAGGCATTATTGTCGTGACCTTAATTCCATATTGGCGAAGATCGAGCATAATAGCCTGCGAAAACCCTACCAGGCCAAATTTACTTGCATTGTATGCAGATCCATTTGCAAAGAAATTAGTTCCTGCAAGGCTAGCGATGGTAATGATATAACCTTCCGATTTTTTCAACCATTCAAGACTTGCTTTTACACTATTAAAAACTCCTGTAAGATTGGTATCGATGGTACTTTTCCATTCGTCTTCGGTTATGTTTTCAATAGATGCAAAATGACCCACGCCTGCATTGGCAACCACAACATCGAGCTGACCGAAATGATCTGTCACAGCCTTCACTGCTTTTATTTCAGATTCAAGAGAACTCACGTCTGATTCTAAAGCCAATACTTTCGAAGCGTCTTTACTTAAAGAATCCGCGGCCTCTTTTGCTGCCGATAAGCTACGGCTGGTAATAGCAACCTTCATTCCGTTGTCTAATAATGTTTTTGCTATTCCGTATCCTATTCCTTTTGATCCGCCTGTGATATAGGCAACTTTGTTTTCCAATTTATTCATAGTTAATTAATAAAAAAATTGATGAAATAATTTTAAAAGAAATGTCTTATTCAAAAGCATTTTATTTGAATCATTTAGTTCACAAAAACCGTGCGCTTAAATTGATACTCAAATTTACATGAATGTTGGCTGGCGAAATAAAACCACGTTCTTGCATTAATAATGGTTGCAGGGTTGCCAACCTTATTAGCTTGAATTAAATCGAAACAAACTGATAAAGGTTGGCAACCTCCGACAGTCCTCATCTCTGCCACAACTTGCAACCGGCCAGCCGGATATTTGTATGTTTGCACCTTATGAAAAGTTTTTGTCCTGATATTCGAAATGTGCAGGTAACCCGCTACGTAACGCCTTTACGCGAAGGTGGCTCGCTTCCTGCAATTGTTGAGGCAGATGATGGCTTTTTGTATGTGCTTAAATTCATGGGAGCGGGACAGGGAGTAAAATCGCTAATTGCTGAATTAATTGGAGGAGAACTCGCACGTATCATGGGATTGCATGTTCCTGAAATTGTATTTGCCGAATCTTGACGAAGCCTTCGGGCGTACGGAGCCGGATGAAGAAATACAGGACTTGTTAAAAGCGAGCGTCGGGTTAAACTTAGGCTTACATTATCTCTCAGGCGCTGTGACATTTGATCCGGTTGTTACAAACATTGATGCAGTAACTGCTTCAAAAATTGTATGGCTGGACAGCCTGATAATGAATGTTGACCGCACTTCAAGAAATACCAATTTGCTCTGGTGGCATAAAGAGCTATGGCTTATTGATCACGGAGCGGGTTTATATTTTCATCATTCATGGAACAACTGGGAAGAGCAGGCAACCCGTCCTTTTACTCATATAAAAAATCATGTATTATTAGCCCAGGCAAGTGAACTGGATATGGTTGACAAAGAATTTCATGACTTACTCAATGATGAAATCATTCGCTCTATCGTGGCATTGATTCCTGAGAAATGGTTGATGAAAGATGCTCCTTTTGATACCGTCGAGCTTCACCGTGAAGCTTATGAAAAATTTTTAATCAATCGATTCGCACATTCACCGGTTTTTATTAAAGAAGCACAACATGCAAGAGAAGGACTTATTTGAGTACGCAGTTATTCGTGTAGTCCCGAGAGTAGAGCGGGAAGAATTCCTCAATGTGGGGGTTGTATTGTATTGCGCTAAACAAAAGTTTTTGAAGGTTCTTTATAAGATTAGCGAAAAACGACTCGAAGCTTTATGCAGCGATTGCGATATTCCTGCTGTAAAAGAATATTTGCATGCATTCGAACAGGTTGCCAATGGAATTCATAATTCAGGAACGATAGGTAAGTTGCCAATTGCAGAACGTTTCCGATGGCTTACTGCTACACGCAGCACCATGGTGCAAACTTCAAAAGTACATCCCGGTTTTTGCGAAGATGCAAACGACATGCTGGAAAAACTATTTAAACAGTTGGTGGAATAACAGGTTGTAAAATTCCTGCAGTCTTATTTTTGAAAACGATTTGACAACGAGACGAAATGGCCTCCAAATGTTGTAAGCTATTTTAGCAGTCCTGTTCTTCTTTCATGATCCAATAGTCGGGCATTATTATTATCTCTTCGATTCCGCGTCTTTCATGAACTTCCATCTTCATAAAACAGTCTCCAATATAGGGATCATCAATAAATGTTGCGGTGCCGATGTAATCGTCTTTGTAAAAGCAAAAGTATTCTTCGCCGTAAATAAGGGTGTCCATAGGGTAGATTTTGTTTGGTGTATAGGAATTATCACAAGCTGTTATTGCCTGTATTATTTAGTAACGAAACTTTTAAAAAATTATTTTTTCAGCAAAAAGCGAGGATTGTTATAACTATTACCGGAAAGACGATTACAAAAAATCTATTTAGATACGGAAAACAACGAACGCAATTTCAGTTTAGCCACTATTCCTTTCATCGAAGTGATATTGAGCGGGAACTCTAATACGACATGCAAAATACTTAAGAAGAACAATACAATATATCCGGTTTTATAATCGTACCAATACAAAAGAATACTACACATCCATAAAAGAAATATTGCGGCAAATTTTGCTTTGGATAAAAGTTTATTCCATCCAATGATTGACGTCTTTGAAAACCAATTTAGATAATGATAGGTATAACAAAATGCAATGAAAATTTGAATCCGGATTTGCACATCGGAAAGAAAATGAAATCTACCTGTTTCGAAAGGCCTGAAAATAAGTGCCATATAAAAGGTGACGTTAGAAAATCTGCTCGTGATATAGGAGGCCGGAGCAGATGATGAAACTGCATAAACAGATGGATCAATTTTTAAAGTAAAGATCAATATCGGACAAAGTAACAGGAGCATAGCCCCGATAATCCCTGCAGTACTTTTCGTGTTAAGTGCACCGAAAATTATGAAAAGGATCGTAAACAAATAAACATGAATAATTGTGGGCAAAAAGATACCGGCAATTATGAATGAAAATGGCACATATTTAATAATTAAAATTCCGGCAGCAATACTTCCAACAAAAGAAAATAAAATGTGTTTCCCTTTTCTAAAATAAACAAGGCTTATGGCAAACAGGAACATAATTAGTATGATCTCACTATAAGAGTTATGTATTGAGCTGGAAAATTTTTTAAAGATTATGTTGTTTATATAGGCATTACCTGTCACGAAATTCAGTAACACTGGTGTTGCTATAACTAGAGACAAAAAAATAAAAACCCATATCCATCTGCCGTCATGGACAAAATATTTTTTTTGTCTAAGCCAATTGATCTCTGTCAGGTAATGTAAAGGGCCCAGTACCACATAAGAAAAAAGAAAAAGTTCAAATGGTAATTTGAAAGCTAAAAAAAGAGAAATAAATATCAAAACAATATTTATTATAGTCAATTTTTTTTGAGTCCAATTTCTTGTTTTTATGATCTAAAGAGTAAAGAAGCAAAATTCGCTTGAAGCGAAACAGAGAAATATTATGCCTGTTGGTGCAAACAGATGACAGATAAAAGAAATACACCTGGAGTAAAATTGCCTTGATTCCAACATAGTTACTTTTCCTATTTTCTCACAATCAAATTCAATAATTTTCTATCCAGTTTATGGCCATACCAGTCTTCATAGTCAACGTCAGATCTTCCTGAATCAAGGATACCAAAATCCCCAATAAAATTCCATAGAGCAATGCCAATATTATTTGTAAAGAGAATGTCTGTCACATCTGTAAACCACGCTATAAAAACATCATGCGGTGTTCTTCTCCATGATCCGCCTTCGCCGCAATGCACACCAACTCCCTGTTTGGAAAGTTCTATCCATGGCCTATAAAAATCTTCGAGTAATTGCCTGTTTAAATATTTTTCTCCTACCTGGCCCGGCCATTTAGGCTCCGGCAAATTAGTAGTGTCTTTATTAGCCCATGGCGCTTTGTAGTGAGATATCTGCCCCGGATAGTATCCCCTGCAACTTTGGGCAATACCCAGATCAGCCAATTCCGGTACCACAAGGCTTCCCCCATTATTACCATCTGCAATCACTATTGCATCTTTCTTTTCCTTTCTTATAGCATCTCTTGCCCCGGTTGCCACTTTACGATAAACATCACCTGGTACAGGGCCACGTGCCGAATGCTGGTCGTTCATATCCTCACGCATGCTTGGCTCATTAACCAAATCGAAACTCACGAGCTTGTTGGAAGTATTTTTATATCGTTTTGCCCACATATTCCAATGAAAATAAAAGGCATTTTGCGCAGCCTCATCTCTCCATAAATTAAAGGGTTCATTGAAACCGGCATTGACACAGTAGCCGGGAGCCCTATGGAGATTGATGCTTACGTGCAGATTATTCTTTTGAGCCAGGTCAATGAGGTCACAAATATCATCAACTGCTTTTTCATCTATCTTATAAGTATCATCTGCAGAAATATCTTTTGTACGATCAATTTTTAAATAGCACGGATACGCAATTGGGAGGCGCACAAAGTCAAATCCCCAATCACGCATCCATTTGAAATGTTCTGCAGTTGTTGAGTGGCGGTTATGGGACGGATCCGGCGAAAAAAAATCAAGTAAATTGAACCCTCTCCAGTCCGGTAAAGAGTTGCTCAGCATTCTGTCTGATTTAAACGACGGACTAGTTGCTAAAGCGACAGCAGCAAGGCTTGTATTCCTGATAAATGAACGGCGAAGCATATCGTGATTTTTTAAGATTGGATAAATGTAGTCTATAGCAAGAGCAAGTTAACCATTTATTGATTTGGCTTTCAACCCGTAGTTGCCAAACAAAACAAATTAATGATCTGCCATTTCTTTAAGCCCGGTAAGCTGCAAAGTCAATTCTTTCAAGCGTTTTCTTGCTTTCTCATCATAAGCCTGCGAATTGGCTTTCGCCTCTTTCTTTACATTAAAATATTTTCCGGAAACATTTTTAAGATCGGGAGAAGTTGCTAAATATACCTCGGCATCCGCGCCACTTTGCGGCGTGCCCAGTGGTTTTATTTTTGCATCGCGTACCATATTTGTATCAAGATAAGTGCCGGGGTGGAGTGCATTTACGGTGACCTTATCATTCTTCAATTCTTCGGCAAGATCAATGGTGAACATGATCAATGCAAGCTTGCTTTGGCAGTAAGCATTTACACCATCAAAGTTTTTCTCCATCATTATGTCATCAAAATTTATGGGCGATTGCCCCGCAGAACTTACATTCACAATGCGTGAAGGAGCCGCCTTCTTTATGGCAGGCAATAATAAATTTGTGAGCAGAAATGGAGCAAGATAATTTACGGCCAGGCGCAATTCGGTTCCATCTTTTCCATAACGCGATGCTGCAAAGCCTGCACCGGCATTGTTTATCAGGACATCAATCTTATCGTATTTTGCCAACACGTCTTTTGCAAGCCTTCTTACTTCACTCAGTGACGAAAAGTCCGCAACAAATCCCTCAATACTATTATTGCCAGACAATGATTTTATTTCTTTAATTACTGTATCCAGCTTTTGTTTATTTCTTCCATGGAGAAGTAAACTTGTATCTTGTTTTGCAAGATCAATGGCCACGTACTTACCAACACCATCTGTAGCCCCGGTTATTAATATGGTTTGTTTCATCATCTTCTTAATTTTTTACAAAGATTGTATTACCTGCATCACATCATTTCTTCCCCAATGGTCAATATACTTCCCATCTTTTAAGCGCACCATATCTAATACATTCATGGTTACTTTTTTCCCCGATGGCGCATGGCCCATTATTTCTCCTGTGTGAATAGCATGAATTGTTTTTCTTGTCGCCACAACATCGCCTTCTCCTATTTGTTCATGAATGTCAATCCGCATATCGCTAAAACCTTTGTGCAGCATACTTACAAATTGAATTAACCCATTCACATCTTTTGGGAAATTAGCAGCAGCAGTATGATTCGTAAAATTTTCATCAACAATTTCTTTTAATACTTCTGTATTTCCCTGCTCCAAAAATTCTTTATTGAAACGAAGCACTATTTTTTTATTTTCTTCTGTTGACATTATTTCTCACTTATTTTAAATAACAATTTTTGCGACACCGCCGTCCACTCTTAATGCAGCTCCGTTAGTAGCCAAACCTATACCGGCTGTTGACCCTGTCACCAATGCAATTTTGTCCTTTTAATTTTAGATCCATTATTTTTTTATTTATTGTTTAAAAGAAAATACCCGCGTGGCTTTTAAAAAAAATTAATGATTCACCAGTTTCATAGCACCTTCACTATATCTCTCACCCACATCAGGATGTTTTGAAACGATGGCTTGAATTGTATCCAAATCATCCTCCATTAAATTGATGTCAACTGCTTTCGCATTTTCTTCAAGATATTTTACACGTTTTGTTCCGGGAATAGGAATGATATCGTCGCCTTGCGCCAATACCCACGCCAGTGCAAGTTGTGCGGGAGTTGCATTTTTTGATTTGGCAAAATCAGCAAAATCATCAACAAGTTGTTTGTTATTTTGCCAATGTTCATCATCAAAACGCGGCAGCGTTCTGCGAAAATCATCTTCGGCCAAATCTTTCTTATCAGTCACAGTTGCAGTGACCAGGCCGCGTGCCAGTGGCGAATAGGGAATAAATGTGATACCAAGTTCCCGGACGGTGTTTAAAATCTCTCCTTCCACATCTCTTGTCAGTAATGAATATTCGCTTTGAAGTGCAGCGATCGGATGCACTTTATGTGCCCGTCGTATAGATTTAGCAGAAGCTTCTGACATACCCAGGAAACGAACTTTTCCTTCTTTCACGAGTTCCGCCATAGCGCCTACCATATCTTCCACTGGAACGTTTGGATCAATACGGTGAGCGTAATACAAATCAATGGTGTCGATTTTTAACCGCTTCAAACTATTTTCCACGGCCTGTTTTACGTAAGAAGGCGAACCGTCGAAATAAGTTCCAGGCCTTCCCGCAAAACCATCACTTCCTTCTTTTACGCGGAAACCAAATTTTGTTGCGATAAAAACTTTCTTCCTATTGGGCACAAGTATTTTTGAAATTAACTCTTCATTATGCCCTTGCCCATACATATCGGCAGTGTCCCAAAAATTAATACCTAATTCCAAAGCTCTTTCCAAAACAGCAACGCTTTCTTTATCGTTTCGCGGGCCATAAGCAAAGCTCATGCCCATACAACCCAAACCGATGGCGGATAATTTCTCGCCTGTATTATTTAATTGCCTGTATTTCATAATAATAAAATTTAAGTACTTTAATTGCACAACTGTTATGCCAGCTATACTTTTATCAGGAAATCAAATTGATAACAATTGTAAAGACTGATCGCGGCAAATGCGAAGTTGACAAGAAATACCCGGGATTAATTGCGGAAGATAAATTCCAATCTTTTTTATTGTCGCGACAATAAATAATCTTTCAACTCTTTGTAGTTGCTATTCATCTTTACGCTTTCTTTTTTCAACATCAGAAGGTCATTTATTGATGAAGGCATCGGTACGGCCTGCTCAATTATTGGTTCCACTACATCATAAAATTTACCGGGTGAGCAGTTTCCAGAACAATACCTGACAGGTTCTTATGTTCATCTAAATATTTCTGTAGCGCGGCATAGCCTACAGCTCCATGCGGATCCAACAAATATTTCTCATCAAGAAATACTTCTTTAAGGACAGCCTTTGTTTCATCATCCGTAAAGGAATAGCTGCTCATATTATTTTTAAGAGAGATAAACTGTTGGTCAAATAATTCAAGTATGCGAACGAAGTTACTGGGGCTACCAACGTCCATGGCATTGGATATAGTAGCTAAGGATTTTTTTGGAACGTAACTTCCTGTTTCCAGATATTCCGTTACAACATCATTTGCATTGCATGCAGCAATAAAATGCTTAACGGGCAAGCCAGAGCACTTTGCAAGCAACCCGGCACAGATGTTTCCAAAATTACCGCTAGGCACACTTATTACAGGGGGATTGGCTTTTTCTGCCCACTGTTTCCAGGCAAAAAAATAATAAAATTGCTGAGGAAGCCAGCGGGCAACATTAATAGAATTGGCGGATGTGAGAAATAATTCTTTATTTAATTCCTCGTCTCCAAATGCTGCCTTTACCATTTTCTGGCAATCGTCAAAAGTGCCATCAATTTCAAGCGCCGTAATATTTTTACCTAATGTAGTTAATTGCAACTCCTGTACGGTACTTACCTTTCCGGAGGGATATAATATTACGACATCAACGCCGTCCACATTATAAAAACCATTTGCCACAGCACCGCCCGTGTCTCCCGAGGTTGCAACCAGTACAGTAATTTTCTTGTTTTCATTCTTCACGAAATATCCAAGGCACCTGCTCATAAATCTTGCGCCTACATCTTTAAAAGCTAAAGTAGGGCCATGATACAATTCAAGGGAAAATATATGCTCACCTATCCTAACCAGAGGGAAATCAAAATTAACCGTCTCAGAGACAATTCTTTTCAATTCATCATTGGGAATTACATCGCCAACGTAAGGTTTTATAACTTCGAACGCTATCTCTTCATTTGTATATTGCTCAATATTATCAATAAATCTTTTATCTAATGAGGGAATTATTTCCGGGAAATACAATCCTTTATCAGGAGCAAGCCCTTTGATAGTAGCCTCTTTAAAATTTACCTTTGGAGCATTGTTATTAGTACTTCGGTAGCGCATTTAAAAATATATTAGCGGCAGTGGGCCTGCTGAATAAAGATTCTAAAAATGTAGATCTCTTCTTTTTTTAACGCACCACTATCCCTTCGTTATTAATTGTGGTAACATACGTATAATATGCAAGGCCGGTGCTATCATAAATATCTTTCATTATTTTCTCCACCTTTATAGCAGTGTTTTCCTTTTCACATAGCATGAAAATAGATGGCCCCGATCCGGATATTCCACCACCTAACGCCCCAGCATCAACGCTTCTTTTTTTCACCTCGTCAAAACCCGGAATAAGCATGCTTCTAACGGGTTCTATAATTACATCTTCCAAAGACCGGCTGATAAGTCCATAATCATTTTTCATAAACCCGGCTACGAGCCCGGCTATGTTTCCCCACTGTTTAATGGCGTCTTTAAGCAAAACTTCTTTACGCAAAATTTCCCTTGCATCGGAAGTTTTCACTTCTATCTGCGGGTGAACCACTGCAACAAACATTGGCGGAGCAGGTAAAGAAATTATGTCCAAAGGAAAAATAGAACGTATGAGTGTAACGCCTCCATATATTCCCGGAGAAATATTATCGGCGTGCTTCACGCCGGAAGCCAGCTTTTCTCCGGCCATTGCAAAACGTACGAGGTCTTCCTTGGAAAAAATATTACCTAATAAATGATTAACCGCTACCACAACGCCCGCCGCACTCGCCGCACTGGAACCAAGGCCACTGCCGGGTTTTATATGTTTCTCAATAACTATGTCAAATCCAGATCTTCCATCAAGTTCCTGCATCATATCCAAAAGCGCGGCTCCTGCAACATTCTCCTCGGGGATCTCCGGCAGGTTAAAGGAATCATTATGTTGAATGCGAATGCCGGGTTGGTCGCTAAGAGTAACTTTCATTATATCGCTGGGATCTTTTAAAGCAAGTCCCAATACATCAAAACCGCAAACAAGGTTAGCTATCGTGGCAGGGGCAAGAACGGTAATACCCCTAACCCCTAAAGGGGGATCTTTGACGTTTTTATTTTTTTCTTGCATATTCTTTTCTAAATAATGTATTCAAATGGTGTTACCCTTAGGGGTTTAGGGGTAATTATGTTCTATATCGTTCGCTGCCACCGAACCGCTGTTAGCCTGCTGCTCTAATAATATCTGCAAAAACGCCGGAAGCTGTTACCTCCGCGCCAGCGCCTGCTCCTTTAATAACAAGCGGTTGCTCCGTATATCGATCTGTATAAAAAAGCACCGCATTATCCTTTCCGTATAAGTGATAAAAATCGTGTTCGGGATCGATAAGTTGCAACCCAACAGAGGCTTTTCCATTTTCATATTTTGCCACAAACTTTAATTTTTTGCCGGCATCATTTGCTTCTGAAACTAATTTTGAAAAATGTGCTTCTTCTTTTTCCATTTCACTGTAAAAATTCTCAACGTCACCTTCCATACAACTCGTCGGCATAAATGAACTATTAGTGATGTCTTCCATCTCAATTTTATCGCCTGTCTCCCTCGCAAGAATCATAATCTTTCGCATTACGTCAACACCGCTTAAATCCAGCCTTGGGTCCGGTTCGGTATATCCTTCATCCTGGGCTTGCCTTACAACTTTCGCAAAACTTTTTTTGCCGTTATAATTATTAAAAACAAAATTAAGTGTTCCGCTAAGTACAGCTTCAATCCTATTTACTTTATCTCCACTACGCAACAGATCATTCAAAGTCCCAATTACGGGTAATCCTGCTCCCACGTTGGTTTCAAAAAGAAACAGCGCATTGAATTCTCTCGAAAGATCTTTTAGCTTTTTGTAATATTCAAACGATGAAGAGCAGGCAACTTTATTACACGCAACTACCGAAATGCTTTTTTGCAAAAAATGAGGATAAATTTTTGCGACATCATCATTGGCGGTGACATCTACAAAAACCGAATTCCTGAGATTCTTCTTTTTAATAATATCAATCATTTCTGTCATTATCATTGGCTCCGCACCCTGTAGTGATTCTTTCCACCTTGAAAGATCTACACCCTCATCTTTAAACAACATTTTACGGCTGTTGGCAATGCCTGCAATTCTCACCTGGAGGCGAAGGTGATCCTGCAAATATGGCTGCTGTTGTTGCAACTGTGCAAGCAGTTTGCTCCCCACATTTCCCGTTCCACTTATGAAAAGATTTAGCTGTTTATAAGTTGTCTCAAAAAATTCTTCATGTAATACATTAATCGCCTTTTTTACATCACGGGTTGCAATAACAGTAGAAATGTTTCTTTCAGAAGATCCCTGGGCAATGGCTCTTATGTTAACACCATTTCTGCCAAGCACACCAAACATTTTACCGCTTATACCCGGGTGGCTTTTCATGTTATCACCTACTAATGCAACTATTGAAAGGTCTCTCTCTACAATTAGTTTTTCTACTTTTTTTGTTTCAATTTCATGTTCGAAAGCATTGTCAATTACTTCCTTCGCTCTTGCAGCATTCTCTTCATTTATCCCTACGCAAATTGAATGTTCAGATGAGCTTTGCGTAATCAGGATCACATTTATTTTTTCACCGGACAGCGACTCAAAGAGTCTTTTTGAAAAGCCAGGAATACCAACCATTCCACTGCCTTCAAGGCTTAAAAGCGCCAGGCTGCCGATGCTTGAAATTCCGCGGATTGTATTCCCGTTTTTATCAATGTCATTATGAATCAGTGTACCGCTGTCACCGGGCGAAAATGTGTTCTTTATGCTTACCGGAATTCCTTTATTCATTACCGGCTGTATCGTTGGCGGATAAATAACCTTGGCGCCAAAGTGCGATAACTCCATAGCCTCCTGGTAAGAAAGTTCCTGGATGATCTTTGCATTAGTGACCAATCTCGGGTCGGCCGTCATCATTCCCGATACATCTGTCCATATTTCCACCATTGAAACATTCAAAGCCGCCCCGATGATCGCCGCCGTATAATCTGACCCTCCTCTTCCTAATGTAGTGGTATTGCCATTATTATCTGATGATATGAAGCCCGGCACTATACAGACAGAACTTTTCATTGACTTAAAAAATTCATTTACCTTTTCGTTTGTCAATGCAAAATCTACATTCGCGGCGCCAAATTGAGAGTTTGTAATAACCAGGTCTCTCGCATCTTTCCATTCACTATTTATTTCCAGGGATTTTAATTTTGCTGCAAATATTTGAGAAGATAATAATTCACCATAGCTGATGATTTTATCTTTAGTGCGCATAGAAAGTTCTTTTAGCAAAAAAACGCCATTGCAAATATCTTCAATCTCGTTACTTCGCTTTTTAACCATGCTCAGGACGCTACTCTGCCTGTCTAGTGGTATCAACTCTCTTACCGTGGAAAGATGTCGGTGTTCAATAACCTGCAATTTTTCTTTGTAAGAAATATCACCTTCCGACGCAAGCGATGCGGCTTCCAGGAGATTATCGGTAGCTCCGCCGAAAGCGGATAAAACAATAATGATGCTGCCATCTTTTTCGACAGACTGCTGAAGAATATTGATTACACTTTTAATGTTATCTGCATTTGCTACCGAGCTACCTCCGAATTTTAATACCCGCATAAAAAATATTTGAAACTATTTCTAAATTCTTAATATAAAATAAACTGTTTTTTGGCAAAGCTATAAGCCTAAAGGCTTGTATGGAATGTTTAACCCTTACGGGTAATAATTGTAGTGAAAGTAGTGAAAACTACTGTTGAGTGTGTACACGAAATGATATGGTTGTGTTTAGTATGCACGAAAAGAAATCGAAAATAAGATAATTGATTGTAAAGAGAAAATTTAAACGAAAATTTTGAAGTATTTTCATGCACAATTATGATTGCTGCTACTATTAATATTTTTTATAAATTTCAACAATGGATAATCAATCTTCACGCGGATTGCAGCATTTTAAGAATTACGTTGGCATAAAATTCCAACTCTATAACAGCCTTTTCACGTCATTACCTTTTCATCGCATTGAAAAAACAGGGATCCTTTTGTCGCTGTTTGTGAATATTTGTGAAGAGGGGTTCAAAAAGAAATTAAGCCCGATCGAAATTATTGAAGAGTTTTTTCAGAAACACACCTCTTTTACTTCCCGCAATGAAAAACTTGACCTGCTCTTTAGGTTTACCCAGTTTGTAGAGCGGCAGGTAGTTTTGTTTGATGCGCTTGAGGATGCCGCATTTTTACATGTGCACGATACAGGCGGCGCAGGTACTTTAAAGCAGCTTGAACTAGAAGTGATTCAAAGTAATAAAACAGCGGCATTAACTAAAAAACTGGAAGATTTTTCTATTGAACTTGTTCTTACAGCGCATCCTACGCAATTTTATCCCGGCTCCGTGCTAGGAATTATCAACGACCTTTCAAAAGCTCTTAAAGAGAATAATGCTTCGCAAATAAATATGTATTTACAGCAGCTTGGCAAAACACCTTTTTTCAAAAAAGAAAAACCTACCCCTTACGATGAAGCATTAAGTCTGCTATGGTACCTGGAAAATGTATTTTTTGCTGCTGCAGGCAGGATACTATCTTTTTTAAGAAACCAGTTTCCTGATTCGGTACATCAGGACAATCCAATAATAAAAATGGGATTTTGGCCGGGTGGTGACAGGGACGGCAATCCATTTGTGAATTCAGAAATAACATTAAAAGTTGCAGATGCCTTACGTGGCGGCATTATTAAATGCTATTACCTGGAGATAAGGAAATTAAGACGCAGGCTCACTTTCAAAAAAGTAGACGTTCTATTGGCAGATCTCGAGACTCAATTGTACAATAATATTTTTATACCGGGCAACCGTACCCGTTTAGCTAAGGAGGAAATACTGGCTGTTTTAGATACCGTAAGGGAAACATTGGTCTATCAACACAATGGCTTGTTCCTCTACCTCGTTGATGCGCTTATTAACAAGATTCATGTTTTTGGATTACACTTTGCATCCCTCGATATAAGGCAGGATAGCTCTATACATAAAAAAGTATTCGAGGCGCTGGTGGCAGACGGGCATATTTTACCAGCGGATTACCTAAAATTGACTGAAGAAAAAAAGATGGAATTTCTTACCGGCAATACTAAAGTACTCGATGCAAAAGACTATAACGATCCTATAATAAATGATACACTTGAGAGTATAAAAGCAATTAAATTAATTCAGGAATATAACGGGGAACCCGGATGTAACCGATACATTATAAGCCACAGCAGCAGCGCCTTAAATGTGCTGGAAGTATATGGGCTTTTCATCTTGTGCGGATGGAAAAAAGAACAACTAAACGTGGATATCGTTCCGCTCATTGAAACAATTGATGACCTTAGAAACGGTGCATCAATTGCCAGGACTTTATACAATGATAAAGAATACAGGAAACATTTAAAAAGAAGAAACAACCGCCAGGTTATCATGCTTGGTTTTTCTGATGGTACAAAGGATGGCGGCTACCTTATGGGTAACTGGAGTATCTATAAAACAAAAGAAGAACTTACCGCCGTGTCAAAAGAATATGGCATCGATGTAATTTTCTTCGATGGCCGCGGAGGCCCTCCTGCAAGGGGTGGTGGGAAAACCCATAAATTCTATGCTTCGATGGGGAAAAATATTGCTAATAAAGAAATACAACTTACGATACAAGGGCAAACTGTTAGTTCTAATTTCGGGACCATTGATGCGGCGCAATATAATATAGAGCAACTGATACATGCGGGTATTACCAACGATATTTTTTCCAACAGGTATATTACGTTACAGGAGGAGGAAGAACAATTATTACAGCGACTGGCCGAGGAAAGTTTCAATGCCTATGTTGCTCTAAAAAATCACCCCGATTTTGTTGACTATTTAACGCACATAAGCCCGTTACAATTTTACGGCAAAACAAATATCGGAAGCCGTCCATCGAAAAGGGGCGCTTCAGATAAATTGAACCTTGAGGACCTTAGAGCGATTCCGTTTGTAGGCGCGTGGAGCCAGCTAAAGCAAAACGTAACCGGGTACTACGGCGTAGGCACCGCGATGGAAAAACTTGATAAAAAAGGTAAGTTCAACCAGTTGAAAACTTTGTATCAAAATTCATTATTCTTTAAGACGCTTATCGACAATTGCGAAATGGCGATGAAGAAATGTTTCTTCCCGCTTACTGAATATTTGTCTAAAGATGAAAAATATGGCGAGATATGGAATATGATCTACAAAGAATATCTTCTCACGGAAAAATTCCTTTTTAAACTTAATGGGAAAAACGAATTAATGGCCGAATATGCAGTTGAGCAAATGTCTATTAGTATGCGGGAAAAAATTGTTTTGCCATTAGTTACGATACAACAATTTGCGATTGCAAATATTCGAGGGATGGAAAAAGATCTTGTTACAAATGATTTAAAAGACACGTACGAAAAGCTGGCAATGCGTTGCTCTTTTGGAATAATTAATGCAGGGAGGAATTCCGCATAGGAACCTCACTCCCAACCCCTCTCCGCCGCGGCGGAGGGGGGCCGTTAAACTTAATGCCAGCAGGTGTTTTTGACCACATTGTCAAAATTGATCATTTTTGATCGGGCAATAGAGGAAAGAATAACGAGTAATAACATAGAGTGGCAATGCGAAATCAATTACATTTTGTATTATTTATTCAGCTTCATTTTATTTACTATTTCCAGGTCGCCCATAGATAAAGATTCCCACCAATCATCGGACACATCTTCCAGCCTGTATTCAGTATCAATATCATAATCACCATTTTCGTCAATTTCGTAAAAGCAATTGTTCAAGGTATCCAATACACTATTAATTGATTTTAGCTCAACAAAAAACAGCCGGCTAACTATTTTTTTATTCGATTTTTGCTCCAGGAATTCAACTCTCTTTTCAAGGTCTCCAATTTTATCATCTCTCCATGCTAAAAAAATACATGCAATTAATATTACAAGGATAAAAGCTATTACTATTATTGTTGACATTGTGGTTTAATGTTTAGTGCTGTAGAATTAATTTACAAATTATGTTTTTCCTTAGTGCTATTTGCTTTTACTAAAAATTAGAATTCATATTATCAGTCATATATTTAGTGTCAGGCAGCTTCTCGTTTCATTTACATCTTTTAATTAAACATAAAAGCCTTCCATCGAGATGAAAGGCTTTTATGTTTATGCCCCAAATTGAATTATTAAATCCAAATATCTCAATGCTTTTTTGAATATTCTTATCTTCGCTCTATCCTATCGCAAGTTCAGGTTTATATCCAGCCTGGTGCTTTTTATACACAGGCTTAGTTATTTTTTTATCGATAACTAAAAAATAAGTCCAGCTTAAAATTAAGGACAATACAAGGCTACCAAGTATTGAAATTTTTGCAATATCCTTATAGATCTCATCATGAAATGCGAGGGCAGTTGTAAAAATCGACATGGTAAACCCAATGCCTGCAAGAGAACCTATACCTAGTAACTGTTTCAAGTTGGTATTTGTCGGAAGCCGTGCAATTTTTAAAGAAATCATTGCCTTACTAAAAATAAAAATACCTACAGGTTTGCCGATAACCAATCCGGACATAATGCCAATGCTAACCGAATCTTTCAAAGAATTGGCGATATCAGGAGGTATCATAATAGCCGTATTTGCCAAAGCGAATAATGGCAGAATAATAAAGTTCACAAACTTGTGGATGGCCTTTTCAAATTTTGGAATGGAATTAATAGGAATTGCAAACGCAATCAATACGCCACTTATGCTTGCCTCAATGCCCGAATTGAAAATTGCATACCATAGCAAACATCCGAGGATAGCCTGTAAAACGCCTGGCCTTATTTTGCGATAATTACAAAGTAAAAATAAGCCATAGATAACACCCGCGGCCAGCAGGTACATCCATTCAACTTTGCCACCATAAAAGAAGGCGATCACTATGATGGCGCCCAGGTCATCAATAATAGCGAGAGCCATCAAAAAAATCTTGAGGCTTGCCGGAACTCGTTTTCCAAATAATGAGGCGATGCCTAACGAGAAAGCAATATCCGTGGCTGAAGGTATTCCCCAACCATGGGCGAAAGGTGTATTAATATTAAAAGCTGTGTAAATAAGGGCTGGCACAAGCATGCCGCCAATAGCGGCAGCAAAAGGTAATACTGCTCTCTTAAAAGAGGAAAGTTCGCCTTCCACCAACTCCCTTTTAATTTCCATACCGGCAAACAAGAAGAAAAAAGCCATAAGAAAATCATTGATCCATTTTAGACCTGAGTGAGGAAGTTTTATCGGCAGGCCATAATGTAGTTCAGTATTCCAAATTCCGCGGTACCATTCCCCGCCAGAGGAATTCGTCCATATCAATGAAATCAAGGTACAGGCTATTAAAAGGATGCCTATAAACCTGCTGTCCAAAATAAAAAATCTCAATGGATTGATCGCCTTTCTTATGAGTCTTTTTACCATTACTTATAGTTTTAAAAGTTATAAGAAAGCATGCTGTAATTATATAGCTGATTACAGCATGCTATTTAATAATTAGTCTACATAGCCATAAATACCCATTTCAGGAATATCCAGGCCTGCTTCTTCATCTGCTGCACTTGATCTAAGTCCAATAGGTGTTTTAGCGCATATCTTGAAAAACACATACATCACTGCGAAAACAAAAATGAAGCATGTTACTCCTCCAATTAATTCAGCTAAAAACTGTTTTCCATCACCATAAAATAGCCCTTTTACAGTGCCCGGCACACCGTTCCATCCATCTCCATAAGAACCATCTGCAAAGAGGCCAAGAGAAAGAACTCCCCAGAATCCGTTTGCGCCATGTACCGCAAATGCACCAACCGGATCATCAATTTTCAAAGTTCTTTCAACAAAGAATGAAGCAAAAATTACCAGGAAGCCTGCAATAATACCGATGATTACTGCTGAAAGTGGATTTACAAAAGCGCAGGGCGCTGTGATTGCAACAAGGCCGGCCAACATGCCATTTACCATCATTGCGGGATCCCATTTATTTGTTTTGGCTTTCATATACAATGCGGATGCAAAAGCACCAGCCGCGCTTGCGAGCATAGTATTCACCGCCACAACTGCTATGCGCATATCATTTCCGGATAAGGTAGAACCCGGGTTGAAACCAAACCATCCAAATGCGAGGATGAATGTTCCTATAATTGCCATTGGAATATTATGGCCTGGAATTGTATTAACCGTTCCATCTTTGCCGTATTTACCGATGCGGGGACCTATTACCCATGCTCCTACCAAAGCCGCAACCCCTCCTACTTCATGTACTACCGATGAACCTGCAAAATCTACATGCCCATGTCCAAGGCCAAAGTTTGCGCCAAGCTGCGATAACCATCCACCACCCCACACCCAGTTACCGAAAATTGGATACACGAACATGGATATAAAGAAACCGAATACGATAAACGATTTAAACTTCCATCTTTCCGCCATGCCACCTGTAGGAATAGTGGCAGTAGTATCCATAAATACCATTTGAAAAAGGAATAAAGTAAAAACTCCCACATCATAAACTTTACTGTTAAGAAAATAGCCGGCTTTACCCCAAAGGCCAAAATCATGGCCAAACAAATGAACAGTAAACTCACCGCCTGTCACTCCGGGGGCGCCTCCCAGGGATGCAACACTCAGGCCGTTTCCAAACATAAAAGCAAACCCACAAATCCAGAAGCCAAGCATACCTATGCCATATACCATAAAATTCATGGCCATAGTATGAGCAACATTTTTCTTTTGGGTGAACCCGGTTTCAACCATTGCAAAACCGGCCTGCATGAACATTACCAAAAACCCGGCAATAAGTGTCCACATAATATTAATAGCAATCTTTGTGTGCCCGGTATCCGCAGCAATTTCCTCGAGCGTTGGCTTTCCTACTGTTGCAGCAGTTATATCATTAATAGTTCCTGTTTTTGCGCCCGTTGCATCCTGAGCAAATGATGGAATTGCAATTGCAATAAATAATATGAATAGTGCGGGCAAAACAAATTTCATAAGCCCGCTATGTGATAATCGTTTGATTCCCGGAAAATGAGAATATTTCATAACAAAATTTTTAATATTTTGAATAATTTCTGAGTAAAATGACAGACTTGCATAAGGCTGACGCCCTATGAAATATGGAAAGAAAGTTGGGTGATAAGAACCCCCTAAGCTTTCTATCCGGCGTCCAATCTCAGTTCAGGAACTCTAATAATGATACCATCTTTAAAGCTTGGGGAAAACGGTGGATTAAAAATTCGTTTCCTTTCTTTAGATGCTACATCTGGAAGAATCCTTTTTTTATTTTCAAAATATTTCCGCATGAATGAGACTTCCAGGTCATTCGGGGAATAAGTATTTGTATACAAATAAGAACACCAGGAACTCTTACGTGACAGTGCTTCCTTCTGTATTGTATTAATTTCGGATAGCTGATACGGCACATATTTTTTATGCACCAGGAACAATGGTGCAATTAGCAGAGCGAAACAAAATACCTGGTAATTCATCCAGGCTCGAAGTTTGGAACAGGTAACGCTGATACTATTTTTTTTATGAAAAACTAAACCCGACTCATAAAAAATATTTGTCATATTTGATGACCGGAGGGCTATGTTAATTCTATTAAGATGCTCAAGGGAAGATCTTAGACTGGAAGGGTTCGAAAAAAACATGTAACCCGTGTGTAACATTTGTCTTTCTTTTGAAGAAATTAAAAGAGAAACATGCTGTAACCTTTGTTACAGCATGTTTTCTGATAAGCCAGTCAACGTAAGCACTACCCATTTTCAAGGGAATAATTTCTCTGTTGACGATTCGCGCTATCTATACAACAGGGCGATAGAAAATCGATTTGTATCTGAAATTCTGATATTCTATTAAGTTCCTACGATTACCTCTGGCTCCATGGCGAAACCTCCGTATGCGACATTTCCGTGTTCTCCAAGATCCAAACCTTCGATTTGCTCTGCATCACTTACTCTTAAGCCAATTATTGATTTAATTATTAAAAAGACAATCAACATAGAAATGAATACAAATGCAAAAACCGCTAAAACACCGGCGGCCTGTACACCGAACTGGTGCCATCCTCCGCCATAAAATAAACCATCCTTAATAGCGGTATCATCTCCCCAATATTGGATATCAATTGACCGCTGGCCAAACAAACCAACAGCAAGTGTTCCCCAGGCGCCGCAAATGCCGTGAACGCTTACTGCACCAACGGGATCGTCAATCTTCAATTTCCTTTCAAAGAAAAGACAAGAGAAAAATACAAGTATACCTGCTATCAAACCAATCAAAACAGCACTGCCTGTGCTAACAGAGGCACATGGGGCAGTAATACCTACGAGGCCCGCAAGCGTACCATTAAGAGTCATTGGAAGATCAGGCTTTTTAAATTTGATCCATGAAGTAATAAGCGCACCGATTGCACCGGCTGCAGCGGCAAGAGTTGTAGTTACCGCGATGTGTGAAACTCCGGCCACAGCAGTGAGCGTGGAACCCGGGTTAAAACCATACCATCCAAACCAAAGTATGAATACACCTAATGAAGCAAGTGGTAAATTATGCGCGGTTATATTATTAACCGTACCGTCTTTATTATATTTACCCAATCTTGGTCCCACTAAAATAGCTCCGGCTAGTGCTGCCCAACCGCCAACAGAATGTACCACAGTTGATCCGGCGAAGTCACGCATACCCATATCACTTAGCCATCCGCCACCCCAAATCCAGTGGCCGCTAATGGGATATATGACAGCGGAAATTATGCAAGAATATAAAATGTAAGAGATAAGCTTTGTCCTTTCTGCCATGGCTCCGGAAACTATTGTTGCTGCTGTTGCAGCAAATACTACCTGGAACAACCATGCCGCACTTATGCTATATCCAGCGGTATCCGTTGGGGCGTTTGCAGATCCAAGGAACGAAAGTGCTTTGTCAAACCCGAAATAGTTTGAGTCTCCGCTTGAATACATGATTGCATAGCCAACCGCCCAAAATAAGATAGCACCGAAGCAAAAATCCAGCAAGTTCTTCATCATTATATTAACCGAATTTTTTGCCCTGGTCATGCCGGATTCTACCATTGCAAAACCAGCCTGCATAAAAAACACCAGGAAGCCCGTGAGACATAACCAGATAATATTGGCAACGTCCTGCGGCAATGCGGGTGCAGGTTCCGCAGGAGCCGTTTGGGCGGAAACTGTAGAAGGGAACCCTATGCATGCGATAATAAATAAAAAAATAAAACTGATAAACAAATAGGTACGGCTTCGTTTTTGGTTGCTTTTTTTAATCATTGCTATTAGTTTAGTAGATGGAGAGATTATTAAAAGATTAAAGATTAGTTTGACTATTAAAAATGGTAGGTAGCTGCCAATATGCCTGTAACGGTACTTTTGGTTGCAGTTCCATCACTTTTTTCAAAAATCGTCATCCTTTCCGGCATCCACTCTCAGCTCAGGAATAATTGTAAGATTTCCCACCCTGAAATTAGGAGACAGTGTTAGATCGAATATATTGCTCGCAGGTGCCGGAACCACAACACCTTTTTCATTATGAAAATATTCTCCGCGTAATGTTATACCGAAAGCAGCAGTAGGATCAGCAGTGAGGTAGAGTGCAGATCCCCACCAACTATCACTATCACCGCCCTTTGGCTTTGCTGTTTGCACGGTTCCATTATATCCAATGCTAAATTTATCGGATACGGCTCCGGTAAGCACCAAATCAAATTGGGAAGTGCTGAAAGAACCTCCATAAGACCCCTGGTAATTCAGGTAAGCTTTCACTTTATCGTCTGCAGAACCGGTACTGAATTGGGCTAACGCGTATCTCCTTGAACCGGCTTCAGCAACTACATCGGTTGTATTAGCTATGCCAAGCATTAGTCCGCTTTTTCCACCAAGGCCTATATCGGCCTTTATACCCGTGTGTGAAAATGGCCCATACGAAAACATATAGTCCATGCTATAGTTACGATTTAGATATGCATCGGTTACTTCATAACCTACATGCGTTGCCCATTTACCAATTGTCAATTTAAACTTGTCGGAAACTGCATAGCTTATATAAGCCTGCTTAACTGCAAATAAAGTTGGGTGAGAAGGATCTCCGTAGGAAAATTCTTCTGCCCTTGTGCCGAATCCTAAATCTACGGTAGCACTGGCCTTGCCAAAGGTGTGGTCTGCTCTTACGCTGGCCATGCCAAGTTGAAATGAATTTTGGGCATTGGTAAAACTCGTGAAGTTGTTTGTCGCGCCGGATTTGGGATCATTAAAGTTGTAACGAAAATAAGCATCAACAGAGCCGGTGATAACCGGACCGGGGCTTGTTGTAGAATCTGTTTGAGCTTTTGAGGAAAGAAAACAAAGGAATACGAGTGTTGCTAAGAAAATTTTTCTTATCATTGTTTTAGATTTAAAGATTAAAATTTGGAAGGGGTATAGCTAATTAACTTTTCTCAGAAGTTAATATTTTCAGCTAAACCCCTTTCATGTTCAGACAGAGTTCCATTATTTTTTACCAGCAAGGTGCCTTGTAAATATTTTTCATTGTGCTGAGAGGCATCAAGTCCTTCTTCTTCATCAGCAGAACTTACCCTCATTGGCATAACCCAATTGATAAATTTAAATATGCCATAAGAAACTATAAAGCTATAGGATACAACTATGGCCAACCCTTTTAACTGTGTTAGAAAGAACGCCGGATTTCCATAGAACAATCCATTATTTCCACCGCTGTTTACATTCATATTGGCAAAAATACCGGTCATAATCATTCCTACCATGCCGCCCAAGCCATGACATGGAAAAACATCAAGGGTATCGTCTAAAATAGATTTCGATTTATAATAAACGGCTACATTTGATATAAGTGCAGCTACAGCACCTATAAATATACTTTGCGGAATGGCAACAAAACCAGCGGCGGGAGTAATAGCAACCAGGCCTACCACTGCACCGATACAGAATCCCAACACTGAAGGTTTTTTACCCTTTAATACGTCAAAAAACATCCAGGCAAGTCCCGCTGCTGCGGCGGCTGTATTAGTTGTAGCAAATGCCGAAACTGCCAAGGCATTAGCCCCTAAGGCTGAGCCGGCGTTAAAACCAAACCAGCCAAACCATAGCAGCCCGGTACCAATTAAAACGTATGGAATATTTGCAGGCGGTATTTCCTTATGCTCCAAATGAACCTTACGGCGTTTTAAAACTATTGCCCCGGCTAAAGCAGCACAACCAGCGGAAATATGCACGACTGTACCACCGGCGAAATCCAGCACACCCCATTTGAATAAGAATCCGTCAGGATGCCAGGTCCAATGTGCAATAGGTGCGTAAACCAGCAGACCGAACATTACTATAAAGAGTATGTAGGAAGAAAAACGGATTCTCTCGGCTACCGCTCCCACTACAAGACTAGGCGTGATGATCGCAAACATTAATTGAAAAAGAGCAAATAACATCAAAGGAATAGTGGGCGCTAAACTCCACGGAGCACCAGAGGCCACCCCCTTAAAAAAGAGATGTGTAAATGGATTCCCGATAAAGCCTCCAATTGAATCACCAAAGCATAAACTAAAACCAACCGTTACCCATAAAATGCTAACAATACCCGTAGCAACAAAACTCTTAATCATGGTGGAAAGCACGTTTTTTCTGTGCACCATACCCCCATAGAAAAAAGCAAGTCCTGGTGTCATTAAAAAAACCAAAGCAGTGGCAACTATAATCCAGGTAGTGTCGGCCGCGCTATATTTTCCGGCGTCATCAAAACTCTTAAATGAAGGAATAAAAAGAGCGATAATCGCAATTACCATTAAGGCAATAAATGGTATAGCTTGACCTAAAGTAATTTTTTTCATTATAAGAGTTAATTTTTTTCAAACATATCATTCTTTTTTTTAAAATTTGAATTTAATAATTCACATTTTAATTTCTATAATATGTTTATGTTATTATTTAATAAGTTGATTATTAATTAATTATTCTTCTATCGCTTTTTTTGCACAATCGATGTGAATAAATATAAGTCACATATTTTAATTTTTAATATAAAATGACTGAGCACCAAAAAAACTCGCCCTATGGACAAGCAATTTTTTAAAAGAAAAAGTTACATCTCTTGCAAAATATTTTGATCCTTTGTTTCTAACAAAGAGAATCCCATAAGATATTCGTCAACTTTTTTTGCACATTCTCTACCTTCAGATATCGCCCAGACAACTAAAGATTGGCCGCGACGCATATCTCCCGCCGAGAAAATTTTGGGAACACTTGTCTGATAATTTTTCTCGCTCGCTTTTACATTGCCCCTATCGTCAAGTTCAACTCCTATTTCTTCAATCATACCTTCATGCTGAGGATGTACAAAGCCCATCGCCAGTAACGCAAGTTCGCACGGTATCTCCGTTTCGCTACCGGGAACCTCTTCGTATTTTGCTGGTTTCTTATCTTCAGAAAACTTCCATTCAAGGTCCACGATTTTCAGTGCTTTCAGTTTGCCATTTTCATCACCAATAAATTCTTTGGTTGCAATAGCCCAATGTCGCTGCACGCCCTCTTCATGTGAGCTGGTGGTTTTTAATATCATGGGATAAGTGGGCCACGGCATGTAAGTGTGCCTGCTGTCGGGTGGCTTTGGCAACAATTCAAATTGCGTAACAGATTTTGCCCTATGGCGGTTAGACGTTCCTACGCAATCGCTGCCCGTATCTCCACCACCTATTATTACTACATTCTTATCGCTGGCCCAAATATCTTCCGCATTAACTTCTTTGTCAGAAACTCTTCTATTTTGTTGTGTTAAAAAATCCATGGCAAAATAAGTCCCTTTAAAATGCCTCCCCGGAATATTTAGATCCCGCGGAACCGTAGATCCCCCGGCTAATACAATTGCATTGTATTCCCGCACCAAATCGTTAATGCTGATATCGACACCCACATTTGCATTGCACAAAAATGTAATGCCTTCTTCTTCCATCAATTTTACCCTTCTTTCCACCACCCATTTCTCCAGTTTAAAATCAGGGATTCCGTACCGGAGAAGCCCACCTGGTTCGTCATCTCTTTCGAAAATCGTAACCGCATGACCTGCAGTAGTTCAACTGGACAGCAGCAGCCAGGCCAGCGGGGCCTGATCCCACAATGGCTATTTTCTTTCCAGATCTTACATTAGGTTTTTTCGGCTGCACAAATCCCTTGTCGAATGCTATTTCAATAATATGTTTTTCTATTTCCTCTATGGTGATTGCGGGTTGGTTGATAGCTAAAACACAGGATGATTCACATGGGGCAGGACAAATGCGGCCTGTAAATTCAGGAAAATTATTTGTCGAGGAAAGAATATCATATGCTTCTTTCCAACTCTTACGGTAAACTGCATCATTAAACTCAGGGATTACATTGCCAAGAGGGCAGCCCTCATGGCAAAATGGAGTTCCACAATTCATGCAACGCCCGGACTGCTGATTCAACTTTTCATCCGAATACCTGTTTACAAATTCATTATAATCATTGAGCCTTTCCTGCGGTAATCGCTTGTCAGGTAATTCTCTCGTAAATTCTAAAAAGCCGGTTGTCTTTCCCATTAATAATTATACTTTTCTAAGAATTAATACTATTAGCAATCTTTTGCGAAAGGATTGCAGATAAAAACTCATCCTGGTGAATCATCTGTTTACTTCTACCTTTTGCTTGTTTTCCATTAAAACCCTCTTAAAGTCCTTTGGAAAAACCTTCACAAAATTTTTCATTTGATTTTCAAAATCATTCAATACAAATTTTGCAACAGTACTGTTAGTATATTGAAAATGTTTAGTGATCATATGATGTAATAATCTTTCATCTTCCTGCTCCGGAATATCCAGGTCCACCATTTCCAAATTACAGAGAGATTCAAAATGGTGTTGCACGTCGTATATATATGCAATACCACCGCTCATACCTGCGGCAAAATTTCTGCCGGCTTCTCCAAGGATTACAACATTTCCCCCGGTCATGTATTCGCACCCATGGTCCCCCACTCCCTCAACAACTACATTCGCCCCCGAATTTCGCACGCAAAAACGCTCGCCCGCTTTACCTCTTATGTAAGCTTCACCTGAAGTAGCACCATAAAATGCGACGTTCCCTATAATGATATTTTCTTCGGGAGTAAATCCTGCGTCAAGAGAAGGATAAATTATAAGTTTTGCGCCGCTCAACCCTTTGCCAAAATAATCATTTGCATCTCCTTCCAACTCAAATGTTACTCCCTTCGTATTAAAAGCGGCAAAACTTTGCCCTGCAGTACCGATCAACTTAAAATTAATAGTATCATCAGGCAATCCTTCTCCTTTATATTTTTTTGTAATCTCATTGGATAGAATTGTTCCTGCTGCCCGGTCCGTATTCTTGATTTCAAATGATGCACTAATTTTTTCCCGGAATTGAACCGCCGGTTGTGCAGCCTTTAATAACTTCCAATCAAGCACCTCACTTAATCCATGATCCTGCTCCTCAGATTTATATAACCCGGTATATTCATCAGCAGGTTCTTTATACAAAATAGCAGATATATCAAGGTTATTATATTTCCAATGCTTTACATTTTCCCTTTTTTGAAGATAATCAACCTGCCCCACCATTTCATTTATTGTTCTAAAACCCAATTCAGCCATGATCTCCCTTAATTCCTGTGTAAGGAATTTAAAAAGATTTACTACATGATCAGCATCGCCTGTAAAACGGCTCCGTAACTCGGGGTTTTGTGTAGCAACCCCCACAGGGCAAGTATTGAGATGACACTTCCGCATCATGATACAACCTTCTACAATTAGAGCAGCCGTCGCTACCCCCCATTCCTCTGCACCAAGTAAAGTAGCAATTGCAATATCGCGACCGGTTTTTAGCTGACCATCTGTCTGTACAGTTACCCTGCTCCTTAATTTATTTTTTACGAGTGTCTGATGTGTTTCTGCAAGGCCTAGTTCCCACGGCAAGCCAGCATGCTTTATAGAACTGATTGGTGAAGCGCCGGTTCCTCCGTCGTGGCCTGATATCAAAATAACATCCGCTTTTGCTTTTGTAACCCCTGCGGCTATAGTTCCCACACCTGCCTTGGATACCAGCTTTACATTTATCCTGGCGGCTCTGTTTGCATTTTTCAAGTCAAAAATCAACTGTGCAAGGTCTTCAATAGAATAAATATCATGATGAGGCGGCGGAGAAATTAATCCAACACCCGGTGTCGCATGGCGCACCCTCCCAATCCAATCATCAACCTTGTGGCCTGGCAACTGCCCACCTTCTCCAGGCTTTGCTCCCTGAGCCATTTTTATTTGTAACTCATCTGCCTCAGTGAGGTATTGACTTGTCACTCCAAACCTCGCAGAAGCAACCTGCTTTATGGCACTTCTCATGAAGTCTCCGTTGGGAAGTCTCTCATATCTAACTTCATCTTCGCCACCCTCACCTGTATTGCTTTTACCTCCGAGACGGTTCATAGCGATCGCCAAAGTAGTGTGTGCTTCCCAGGAGATAGATCCAAATGACATAGCGCCTGTTGCGAACCTTTTATAAATATTTTCTGCGGGTTCTACTTCGTCAATTGATATAGAAGGCCGGTTGTGTTTAAATTGAAATAAGCTTCTTAAGGTAGCTGCTTTTTCACTTTGGTCATTTACCAGTTTGGAATACTTTTTAAAAGTATTATAGTCATTCAACCTTGTTGAATATTGCAACAAGTGAATGGTTTGTGGATTGAACAAATGAAATTCACCTTTTCTCTTCCACTGATAAAGCCCTCCGGCCGTTAACCGGTCAATAGGTATATTTTTTTTGCTGAATGAAAAGAAGTGTTTGATTAAAGTTTCTCTTGCAATTTCATCAAGCCCCATTCCTTCAATTCTTGAAACCGCTCCTTTAAAATATTTATCAACCACACTTTTATTAAGGCCTATTATTTCAAAGATCTGTGCTCCCTGGTAAGATTGCAGCGTTGAAATTCCCATTTTTGAGAAAACTTTCAATAAGCCATCGTTCACAGCTTTGATATAATTTTTCTTGAGCTGCCTTGCGTCTAAATCCGTTTGTAATTTCCCCGTGAGCTTCATGTCGCGTATGGAAGAAAGTGCCAGGTAAGGATTAATAGCCGTGGCTCCAAAGCCAATGAGGCAGGCAAAGTGATGGACTTCCCAAACATCTGCCGCTTCAATTACCAGTCCTACTTTCCCGCGTAACCCTTTTCTTATCAGGTGGTGATGAACCGCAGCAGTAGCTAACAACGATGGGATGGCTGCGTGTTCAGAATCTATTGCCCTATCTGATATTATCAAAACCTCGAATCCATCTTCAACTGCATCAGCGGCATATCTGCAAAGGCGATCAAGGCCCTTTTGCATAGAACCCGGCTTGCCATCTGCTATGAAATATGACTGCAATGTGTGCGCCTGGAAAATTCCTGTATCAATACTTCTTATTTTTTCCAGCTCCCTGTTAGAAAGAACCGGATGTTTTAAAGCAAGGCTATGACATGCCAGAGGGTCTTCTTCAAGAAGGTTTCCATTATTACCCACAAATGTCACGAGCGACATTACGAGCCTTTCCCTTATAGGATCAATGGGAGGGTTAGTAACCTGTGCAAAAAGTTGTTTAAAATAACTACTCAGGTGTTGAGGTTGATCGCTTAAAACTGCCAATGGAACATCGCTGCCCATAGAACCGGTTGGCTCTTTACCATCTAGTGCCATCGGGGCAATTAGTACGTCAAGATCTTCGGTCGTGTATCCAAATGTTTTTTGATATTTGAAAACCTGGTCATGCTCAAGGTGGGTGAACATCACCCTGGGCTCGGGCAGTTCCTCAAGCCGGATTTTATATTTATTCAACCATTCGCCGTATGGCTTTTGAGAGCATATTTTTTGTTTGATTTCTTCATCGCTTATGATCCTTCCTTCTTCCATATCTACTACAAACATTTTTCCCGGTTGCAGCCTTCCTTTCTCTTTTATGAGTTTCGGATCTACAGGCAACACACCTGTTTCAGAAGCCATGATAACCCTGTCATCGGTGGTAACACAATATCTTGAAGGGCGAAGTCCATTTCTATCGAGTGTTGCCCCTATCATTTTTCCATCAGTGAAGGAAATAGAAGCCGGCCCGTCCCATGGCTCCATGAAAGAAGAATGAAATTCATAGAAGGCCTTTTTCAAAGGATCCATTTTATCATTACCATCCCACGCCTCCGGTATCAACATCATCATCACATGGGGCAACGTCCTGCCGCATAGCATAAGAAGTTCAATAATATTATCAAGACTCGCAGAATCTGATTGCCCCGCTTCAACAACGGGCAACAGCATATCCATTTCTTCTTTTGTAAAAAACTTAGATATAAAACCTTTTTCACTGGTACGCAGCCAGTTCAGGTTTCCCTGTAAGGTATTTATCTCACCATTATGCGCAATATATCGGAACGGTTGGGCAAGTTTCCAGGAAGGAAACGTGTTCGTCGCAAACCGTGAGTGGATCAAACCGAATGCAGATACAATTTTTTTGTTACTGAGATCAGGAAAATAAGTGCGTACCTGCAAACTTGTTAGCTGCCCCTTATAAATCACGGTTTTATAAGAAAGTGACGCGATATAAAAACCAATGGAATCCTGCCTCACCGTATTAAGAATGGTTTGGGCTGAATAATTCCTTAGAACAAATAATTTTCTCTCGAAGTCATCAGGTTTATTAAGGTGATCGGGACAAGCCACAAAAACCTGCTCCATCTCCGGCTCCACGGACAGTGCGGTTAAGCCAATATCGTGTGTATTTACGGGAACTTTACGATATCCTATAATTTCTAAGCCGAGCGTTTCGGCACACCTGTTAAATATGTCGCGGCATTCTTCCCTTAAGCGTATATCTTTTGGGAAAAACAATACGCCAACTCCATATTTACCATAAGGGGGTAAGTGAATGCCCAGTTTGATACATTCATCAAAGAAAAATTCATGGGGAGTTTGTATAAGAATTCCCGCACCATCACCTGTATTATTCTCACAACCACATGCGCCACGGTGCTCCATATTTTCCAAAATGGTTAATGCATCCGAAATAATTTGATGGCTTTTATTGCTCTTAACATTAGCTACAAAACCAATACCGCATGAATCATGTTCGAATTGTGATGAGTATAAACCTTTCTCTGTCATAAGCCTTGAACTATTTACTGTCTCTTATTTTTATATTATTTCCAAAATTCTATAAATGCGAAAAGAATACCTGAGTTGTCAACCTTGCATAGTTCTTCCTTGAGGGGTACTGCTGAAATTATCTCTAATAGGCAGCCGGATAAAATTAAATGTAGGGTTATTATACTACGGGCAACCTCATAGTTGGTGCCTCATACCCAAACTGGTAAAGGAGTTTCGTGGTTTTTCTCTACAATCTCCAACTATTTTGCATTGCGCTTTCTTGCGCTTAAAATAAACAGACAAGATGTTTCCTTTTGAAAAAAATCTGAATCCCTACCGTAATATTTCTCAACTTATGTGCATTAAATGTTCCAAATACAGAAGGCTGGTCCGGTTATTTCCTCTTGCGCCATCGACCTTATAAAGTAATTCAAGATACAATAAGTTACGGTTGAATTAATATGGATAAAAAAATAACCCCTAAAAAGCTCCCAAATCTAACTCCAGGAAACAAAAAACCCGGGGTTAATCAGGCCCCGGATTACGTTATCAACAAGCATACAAAAAACTATCTTACTTTTTTAAACATTATTATGTAGCCGCAAACATTTTTCTTTTTCGCTTTACTTACCTGTACCGGTTTAATCATGTGATACTCAGAAAATTTTGGAATATATGGATAGCTTATGATATTCCCCTGTACATCGTCTCCATAGTGTTTCTGGTAGAATACCTGTTTTTCTCTGTAGTCATACATTCTTACCTCGTACAATTTTGAAGAAAGATCTCCAATAAATACAAATTGATAAAAACTTCCTTCATTAAGGGGAACAATTATCGGCATTTCATACTCACTCTCCATCATCATTGTAGCTTCCCTTACCACTACAAACCCTTGTTTATAAAAACCAGCTTTTAAACTATCTGCCTCTCTTTTTAATGTGGAATCAAAACATGATACTTGCCGGATAACTTCCTGTGCGTTTGCATTTATCTGCAAGAAAATCAAAAGGGCAAGAGTTGGAATTAAGTTTTTCAATAGGTTTCGTTTGGGTTGCGGAAAGTGGATGGACAATATTAATAAAAATAGCTGATTTTTGAAAGCGGTTTTGAACATTTTTTTATTAAAAAAGTCGTTCGCTTTTTTGTCAATCCGGCCTGTATCGCAAACGAAATTCGGGCTAATTTATTGCCGCAAACTTACCCCCGATATATAAATACCCCATTGGCCTGTGCAGTAGATGTGATGACCAACTCATTTATGCAGACATTCGGCGGAAGGGAGGCTGAATAGTATATTGCATCGGCAACATCAACAGCAGTTACAGGTTTAAAGCCATCGTACACCTTCGCGGCAGTGTCTGCATCGCCCTTGAAACGAACCAGTGAAAATTCTGTTTCAACAGCTCCCGGCTTTATATTGGTCACCTTAATATTTTGATGAAGCAAGTCAATTCTCATCGACCTGCTAATAGCATCAACAGCAGCCTTTGTGGCACAATAGACATTTCCCTTTTCATACATATCGTCGCCCGCCACTGATCCTATATTAATAATATGGCCGCTTTTTCTTTCTACCATGAAAGGAAGCACGGCTTTACTTACATATAAAAGGCCGTTCACATTAGTTTGAAGCATCGTATCCCAATCATCAACATCTGCTTCATCAAAATAATCCCTGCCAAGAGCAAGGCCTGCATTATTTACCAGTATATCGACGTTTTTCCATTGATCCTTTAATGAACTTATTTTTTCAAAAACCTCTTCCCTGTTCTGCACATCAAATTCTAAACACAGCACATTTACTTTATACTTTTTTTCCAGCACTTTTTTAAGTTCCAGGAGCCGGTCATTTCTTCTTCCATTAATAATAATTGCATCGCCATTTTGAGCAAATTTCTCTGCACACGCTTTACCGATACCTGAAGTGGCGCCCGTAATAAATACAATTCGATTCATAAAAATTCTTTTAATATTATAGATACAAATTATCCTCAAAAATCAGCTACCTGATCAATGTTACAATTCCCCGTTTAGAAATTTTATTATCCAGGTAATCTATTCCTTCCACCACCCAAACGTATACATCCGGGTTTTGCGGCTTACCATTAAATGTGCCATCCCATCCGGCATTCTGCTGAGTTGTTGAAAATAATAACTGCCCAAACCTGTTATAAATCCGGAAATAATTCAGCTTCTTCATGCCGAGGGGTACCGCCCTGAACACTTCATTGAGCCCATCACCATTTGGTGAAAATGCGTTAGGAACATACAATCCCGCATCAATTTTATATACAGTAACATCAATTGTATCCGTACCGCTGCACCCCGCTGCGTTGGAAGCCCTTAATATATATTGCTGGTTATTGGCAAGCCTGGCAACAGGATCAGCAATATTGGGATTATTTAGCCCGGTTGATGGGAACCAGGTATACAACTGCCCCCCTGTTGCATGTAACTGCAAAGGCTGATTCAAAACAATAGATGTATCGCGTGGGCCTGCATCGGTGGCAATAGGCGGAAACACAGTTATAACCACATCATCAGAAGAAGGTTTAGGGCAACCTAGTGTGTCGGTAATGCTTACGGTATATGTTGTGGTTCTGTCAGGATTCGAGAAAGGATTTGGAACATTTGAATCCGATAAAAAGCTTGCCGGAGACCAGGCATATTTACTTCCACCGGAGGCTTTTAATTGGGCAATTCCATTAAAGCAGATTGCCGTATCATTGCCTGCAAATGCCTTTGGATATGGCACAACCGTTATGGTAACGGCATCTGTGGTACGGCACTTTCCAATACTTCCCGTTACCGTATAAGTTGTTGTATTTACCGGGGTTGCTGTAGGTGCCTGTAAAGTGCTATTATCAAGAGTTGCGCCGGGTGCCCATGAATAAGATAAAGCATCGCCCGCTGCCTGCAGGCTTACAGGATCTCCCTGGCAGATAGTGGTATCCACGCCGGCGTTAATTGTTACGAATCTCTTTACATCTATAAAAACAGAATCGGTGTTAACGCATTTGTATCCATCAATCACTTTTACGTAATAAGTAGTGGGCACATCGGGGCTCACTAGCGGGAAAGCAATATTCTGGTTGTTTATGTTGTAATTGGGGCTCCATGAAAACTGCATTGCCATTGGGGCAGCAGCATTCAATTGAAGCGTATCGATAGAACAAATCAATGTATCGTTAGTCAATGAAACTACTGGTTGCATCCTTGGTGTGACCAATACGCTGTCGCTCTTTCGTGTAGCGCACCCGGTTATACCAACCGATACAGCATATATGGTTGCCGATTGCGGATTCGCTACCGGGTTCGGAATATTCGGATCGCTTAAGCCTGCTACGGGTGTCCATACATAATCACTGCCACCGGATGCATTCAGCATGACACCCGCCGTACCAATGCAAAAGGATGTATCTGTCCCTGCGTCAGGAACGGCAAGTTTTTTTACATTGATTATTTGGGATGATGAAGCAACACAATTATTACCCCATCGTGCATTCAATGCATACGATGTGGTCGTTGCCGGAAACGCCTGTGTTGTTATAGATGCCGGTGAAGACAATGTTGCGGCAGGACTCCATAAAAACTTAACATTGGTATGGTTGGATACAGCACTTAGTGTTACCGTGTCTTCTTCACATATATTTACTGACGAGGTTGTGATAGAAGCCGTAAGATCAAGTAATGGATTAACATTTACGGTGTCAGTAGCCGAACAGCCACCGGCATCTAACGTCACCGTGTATTTTGTAAATGCTGATGGAAAAACCGTTGCATCGGGGGTGTTTCCATTTAATATATTGGTTGAAGGCAACCAGCTGTAAGTTCCCCCATTGCTGGCAGATGCATGCAACACTATCGAGTCTTTTCCGCAATAGGTTGTGTCTTTGAAAGAGGTAGTGACGACAGGATTACTAATAATGTTTACGGGCACACTCACCGTATCGTTGCAACCTTTACTATTGCTCACAATAAGCCTGACGACCGGATTTCCAGAGTTTGGAAACGTATAAACAGGATTTTTTACATGCGAGGTATCGGCAAGCGTCAGCGGGTTGCCGAAGTCCCAGCTCCATGAATTTACAAAACCATATTTGGTTGACGTGGTATCTATGAACTGTACCGGGTTGTTTACACATTGTCCCACCCATTTAAAACCGGGGAAGAATCCGGGGTACACTTTTATCACCTGCGACATTGAATCTCCACATGGCTGGTTCCTGTTTACCACAAGTTTATAAACATACACCCCCGTATCCGGATAAGTAAAAACAGGATTAGGCAAATTAGAAGTATCATTGGTAAGAGAGGGAACCCCGAAATCCCAAAAATAGGTTTGGTTAAGCGGAGATTGGTTATCGTTAGAAAAATTCACGGTAAAACCGCCACAACTTACAGGCTTGGGAACAAGCTGTGCCCCGGCAAAATCACAGTCACCCACTTTCACAATAAAATCTTTCCGATGGTCTCCTATAAGCGATCCGTTCCTGTATGATTTCACACACACACCAACCACATATTTTCCTACCTCAGGGGCCGTCCCGGAAATAATACCGGTTTTCGGATCTATAGTAACCGATGGGCCGAGTGGGGTCAATTGTGTATAACCATTATAATAAATAACCGAATTATAAGGTGGCGGCTCAGGGTTTATAAGCCCCGCACCTGTTGAGAGCCCACCGTCATATGCATTGCAAAACGAATAGACGAGCGAATCGGAGTCTGTATCTTTTGCACTAAAATCAAGGGTAAAGCTCCTGCCTTTACATATAAGGCTCACGTTTGTCGAAAAATCAGGGCTGGCATCCGGAGAAGCAGGAATGTCGCATGTGTAGGTAGATCCCGTTCCCTCGGGAATACTGTTATCTACATTTTCCAGGGGCGAAACGCGGCAACAGGTTTGATATGCCGCAGTATAGCCATTCAGGCTGTTAGGCAAATCTACATTGAGCACATAAATACCTACATGATAACTTATAGGATCAGCGTTTACCACACATGGAGGAAATGGATTTACAGGCACTACATCTTCACGGGTTTTATTTACAAGATACGGTTGCCCGAAGGATGGGTACTGCTGGCCACCATTAAAAATTCCGATATATACGCTTGCCGGCATGGGAGCGCCCCCGCCCAATTCATCGCGGAAAAGCTTAAGTGTAATGGTATAATGTGTTGTATTGGGGCTCACGCCCGGCCCAACATATTCATACGTCATTTCTCCTCCCACGATATGGCTTGCAAAACCCTGGAAAGCACCTGCAACAAAAATAAAAAGGAATAAAATCTGCTTCATCAAGGCCGGCTAATTTTCTAAAACTGAGGCACTAAATTAAGTAAAAAAGGTGTCGGTGGAAATATGCTTTGAAAGATGCTTCCGCTTCCGAACGGTTCAGGCGGACGGGCAACCTAATATAGGCCCTGCTATCCTTAGTTGCGCCTCAACCGAAAGTTGCGCTGTCCTGAGTTTTCTTGCCCTCGTTGGTCTTCCTCCCGAAATTAAAAACAGTTTCCAAATATAAAAAGTGACCCCCGATGTTTTTTGCCCTCGTTGGTCTTCCTCCCGAAATTAAAAACAGTTTCCAAAAATAAAAAAGAGACCGCCGATGTTAGGTGTTCGTGCCGATGGTTTTGCGGCCAGGCTATCACCAACATCAGTTTAAAGCCGTAGTACCAAATCATTTTATGCCATCCAATGCTTTAGAAAACCAAACTCATCCTCTCCGCTTTGATAAAACCGGGCCGAAGAATATTTATACTCTTCCGGAAAAGTACATAAGCCTGCTGCCACCGGGTTATAATGAATATATTCCATCTTTTGTATAAATACTTCCTTTGTCCATAAATCTATACTTAATGGATTGCGTTCCCAGAATTGATATTTTCTGTCTTTTGCCCCTACATAAAATCTTTCTAAAACTTTCGGATGATTTTTTTCTAAATCTCTTTTGATTGTCTGCGACACAAACTTTAGAAAATTTCTTTGAACCGCATCTCTCTCGTAGCCATTCTGAATTTGCCATATCAAATGAATGTGATTACTCATAATAACAAATGCGTTTACGTCAACCCATTTTTTTGTAACCATAGTCCTAAGACTACCGGTTATAACATCTTTATATTTATCGGGCTTTAATAGATGCTTCCATTCTAATATGGTGGCTGTAAAATATTGAGGATGATGAGTTGTGATACTGAAAGTATTTTATACTCGCTAAGGTATTTTAAAGTAATGAAGTATTGCTTTTATTTAGTTTATAACTCCCTGAGAGTTGTTGGTGATTGCCAAGGCTACAAGACCCATGCGCACGAACACCGAACAACGGCAGTGTGTGGCTTTACGCGAATGGGAAGGTTTTTTTAGAAACACCAGCAGGGGCAGAAATAGTAATTTGTTTAAATAATCATCAATACAAATCTAAAGGACACCGGCCAGGAAGGTTGCTCATGCTTCAAAAGTACAAATCTCTTTTACATGGCACAGGCATAGCTAACACACCTGGCTTTGCTACCAAGCCTGCGCCAACGGCATTCTTTATACTTAGCGGAGTGCAGTTTTCTATATGCTCGCGCCAACCTGAATTATGCTTTAAAAGATGCTTCCCCTTCCGAACGGTTCAGCCGGGCGGGCATTCTAATATGGTGGCTGTAAAATATTGAGGATGATGTGTTGTGATACTGAAAGTATTTTATACTCGCTAAGGTATTTTAAAGTAATGAAGTATTGCTTTTATATAGTTCATAACTCCCTAAGAGTTGTTGGTGATTGCTGCCATCGTTGGTCTTCCTCCCGAAATTAAAAACAGTTTCCAAAAATAAAAAAGAGACCGCCGATGTTAGGTGTTCGTGCCGATGGTTTTGCGGCCAGGCTATCACCAACATCAGTTTAGAGCCATACCATCAAATCATTATCTTGCCCTCGTTGGTCTTCCTCCCGAAATTAAAAACAGTTTCCAAAAATAAAAAGGGACCGCCGATGTTGGGTGTTCGTGCCGATGGTTTTGCGGCCAGGCTATCACCAACATCAGTTTAAAGCCGTAGTACCAAATCATTTTATGCCATCCAATGCTTTAGAAAACCAAACTCATCCTCTCCGCTTTGATAAAACCGGGCCGAAGAATATTTATACTCTTCCGGAAAAGTACATAAGCCTGCTGCCACCGGGTTATAATGAATATATTCCATCTTTTGTATAAATACTTCCTTTGTCCATAAATCTATACTTAATGGATTGCGTTCCCAGAATTGATATTTTCTGTCTTTTGCTCCTACATAAAATCTTTCCAAAACTTTCGGATGATTTTTTTCTAAATCTCTTTTGATTGTTTGTGAAACAAACTTTAGAAAATTTCTTTGTATAGCATCTCTCTGGTAACCTTCCTGTATTTGCCATATCAGGTGTATATGATTACTCATGATAACAAATGCATTTACCTCCACCCATTTTTTTATGACCATGGTTTGAAGACTACCTGTGATAACGTCTTTATATTTATCCGGTTTTAAAAGATGCTTCCATTCTAATATGGTGGCGGTAAAATATTGAGGATGATGTGTTGTGATACTGAAAGTATTTTATACTCGCTAAGGTATTTTAAAGTAATGAAGTATTGCTTTTATTTAGTTCATAACTCCCTAAGAGTTGTTGGTGATTGCTAAGCAACAAACCCGCCGCCCGAACACCGAACAACGGCGGTATGTGGCTTTATGCGGATGGGAAGGCTTTTTTAGAAACACCGGCAGGGGCAGAGAATGCATTTACCTCCACCCATTTTTTTATGACCATGGTTTGAAGACTACCTGTGATAACGTCTTTATATTTATCCGGTTTTAAAAGATGCTTCCATTCTAAGATGGTGGCGGTAAAATATTGAGGGTGATGTGTTGTGATGCTGAAAGTATTTTATACTCGCTAAGGTATTTTAAAGTAATGAAGTATTGCTTTTATTTAGTTCATAACTCCCTAAGAGTTGTTGGTGATTGCCAAGGCTACAAGACCATGCGCACGAACACCGAACAACGGCGGTATGTGGCTTTACGCGGATGGGAAGGTTTTTTTAGAAACACCGGCAGGGGCAGAAAATTTACCAAAGAAAAAGGACCTAATTGTTTTAGTTCAAATACAGTGGAATCAGCCTGCATTCTCTTTCCCAAATAGCAATTAGCATTATAGTAATAAGGTAATTTAGAATCTGAATGAGGGTTTCTGTAAGTTGGATTTTTAGCAATAACAAAGACCGCTATTTTGTTTAAGGAAGGGTCATAAATAATAGTATCAATTATCAATGCTGTTGAATCGTAATATTCAGGATTTGTAAAAGATGCTTCATGATTTTTCATCTTTTGATATAAGTTGGCAACTATAGCTGTACTATCTTTTGAATAAATTGCCTTATCTACCTTTACCTCGTTAATAAATTCCTTTGGAGTTTTCTTCTGTTGACCGCTACCATTACAAGAAATAAAAGCGAGAAGAAAAAAAACAATAACCCTGAACATATTTTGATTGCTTTGAATGTTTATTTATTTTGATTGCAAATCCTTTATACCACTCAAATTCCGGTATATCTTCGGTACATAGCCGGTATATACACGTCTCCAACAACCGAACAGCTTACATAATAAAGTCATTTACATCCCGTTAAATACCAAATTCAATCTATCCACAGGTAGCTTTTGAACAATTATTCATTTCAAAATATTCTGCAATGGCAAAAATTCCAGGTGGCATATTAGGTTCATTTATCGGGAAGGCAGGGCCAGTGACCGGGTATATAAGAAACGGCCAGAACATTATACGCACCAGCAGCCGCCGGAAAGATAATAAAGTAACGCCTAAAAGGACGGCACAACAGGAAAAATTAAAGCTGTGTAATAATTTTGTAAAGCCTTTTTCGGGCACCGGCTTTTTCAATAAGAGTTTCCCGGCTTATGGAAATGCGGGCACAGGTTATAGCAGGGCTATGAGCGCACTTATGAACCTCGCCATCACCGGTACTTATCCGCTAATTAGCCTTTCATACCCCCACGTGCTTATTTCAAAAGGACAATTGCCTGCACCGGAAAATGCAACCGCATCAGTCAATGGAAATGGAGACATACTCTTTGGCTGGACGGACAACAGCGGAAGGGGAACCGCAAAAGGCAATGACAAAGCAGTGCTCGTTGCCTACTTTGCCGAAAGAGGTGAAGTGATTTATTCTGCAGACGCGGGATTAAGGGCCGACTGCCAGGCAATTTTAAAAACAGGCTTAATGCAGGGACTTTCAGCCGAAACATGGATCGGCTTTATAAATGTTGCTGAAGACGAGGCGGCTAACAGCGTGTACACGGGGCAGTTATCCTTATAAAAATTGAAATAACGGTTTAATTTCAAAAGCCCTCGTTATTTGACATTTTCCCGTACAATGCACTTATACAAATTCTATCTCTCCCGGCTCAACAACAATGGTAAGTTTATCAATCACCTTGTGATATAAAAAACCCTCTTCTTCCATAGTTTTAATATGAGAGATCAAATGGTCATAAAAACCGCCGCTGTTAAAAATAATTATTTTTTTATCATGAATGTTCAACTGGTTCCAGGTAAGTATTTCAAACAATTCATCCATGGTACCATACCCGCCGGGGAGTATAATCGCGGCATCGCATTTTTCATACAGCATGCGCTTGCGGGTATGCATGTCCGCTACTTCATGCAGCTCAGATACTCCATGGTGCCGGTGCTCCCATTCAGTCAGTATTTTTGGAATAATACCAATTACTTTTCCATTCTTTTCGAGAGCTGCAGTTGCAATTTGCCCCATAATACCTTTGTTGCCTCCCCCATAAATAAGTGTAATATTATTTTCTGCAAGCAGGTGGCCGAGCTGCCTCGCATGCTCAACAAATAAAGTATTATTTCCTGGCTTTGATCCGCAAAAAACGGCTACAGATTTAATTGACATAATTTTATTTAACTTGAAAAAAAATTAAAATTAATATTATTCAAATCCCTGTTATAAAATTTACCTATTCCGTTACTATAAACACGGTTTACTAATCCATATTTTATGTCTCCCTCCGTTTTGCTTTCGTTTATCATTGGCTACTTTTTGATATTGATTTTTATATCGTACGCAACGTCAAAAAAATCGTCGGACAACTCTACTTTCTTCATAGCAAACCGTTCATCAAAATGGTACCTCGTTGCTTTTGGTATGATAGGCACCGCATTGAGCGGTGTTACCTTTATTTCCGTACCCGGCGAAGTAGGAAATACTGCAGGCTCTCAATTCAGGTATTTCCAGTTTGTATTAGGCAATGCGGTGGGGTATTTTATTGTTGCCGGCATTTTACTGCCGCTATATTACAAGATGCATCTTACCTCGATCTACGAGGTGATTGAAAGAACGCTGGGCAAAGTAAGCCACAAGACAGCAGCGGCCATATTTTTATTATCGCGAACTATAGGCTCCGCATTCCGGTTATACCTCGTTGCCATAGTCCTGCAAAAATTTATTTTCGATTCTTACGGAGTACCTTTCTGGCTTACGATCGTTATTTGCCTTTTATTAATCTGGGGCTACACCTTCCGGGGAGGGTTGAAAACAATCATAATTACCGATAGCCTTCAGACGGTATTTTTAGTTACCTCGGTTGTTCTTTCCATCTATTTTATTTGCACCAGCCTCGATCTTAATATCGGGCAGGCATTCAAAACCATCAAAGAAAGCCATTATTCGAAAATATTTTTTACTGATAATTTTGTAGGTAATAAGTTTCATTTCACCAAGCAGTTTATCGGTGGCATTTTTGTTACGATAGGCATGTTTGGGCTCGACCAGGATTTGATGCAAAAAAACTTAAGCTGCAAAAACCTTTGGGACTCGCAGAAGAATATGCTCACATTTACATTTGTATTTGTAATTATCAATTTGTTTTTTTTGAGTGTAGGCGCACTACTTTATATATATGCCAATAAAAATGGCATTGCTGTTCCGCTGGATGCCGTTACAGGTCAACCAAGAACTGACTATTTATTTCCTGAAATAGCACTCAATTATTTTAAAGGAGTTCCGGCAATTGTTTTTATGCTGGGGCTTACCGCTGCCACCTTTGCTACTACTGATTCCGGGCTCACCGCACTTACCACCTCGTTTTGTGTTGACTTCTTAAATTTTGATAAAAGAACCAATGAAAATGCCGCGCAAATGGTGAACAAGCGCCATTTTGTGCATGTTGGGTTTTCAATTCTTATACTGCTGGTTATCCTGCTCTTCAATGCGATAAATGATGCCTCCGTAGTAACAGCGATATTTAAAGTTGCCATATTTACTTATGGCCCACTTATCGGGTTATTCGCATTTTCACTTTATGCCAAAAACCGAAATGTTCTTGACAAAGCAACACCGGTTATTTGCATAATTGCACCTATCCTTTGTTTTTTTATTGATAAGTATTCCAAAGAATTATTAGGTGGGTATGTTTTCGCAGAAGAGCTAATTATCGTAAATGGTTTATTGACATTTCTCGGCTTATTGATGGTATCATCCAAGAAAAATTCAAATAAAATATTAGCATGACGGAAATAATAAATAACACGGTTGAAAATTATGCAGCGCGATTCACGAGCGACACAGATGAACTATTAAAAGAAATAGAGGATTATACGATACGGAATCATCCTCACGCAAATATGCTAAGCGGGCCTATACAAGGAAAATTATTGGAAATGATAAGCTGTATGATGCGGCCCCAACGAATACTTGAGATAGGCACCTTCATGGGATATAGCGCACTATGCCTCGCAAAAGGGCTTCAGCGGCCGGGTGGGGAATTGCACACACTGGAACTTAGGGAAGAAGATGCAACAAGAGCGAAAAGTTATTTTGCAAAATCTTCACAAAGCAATCAGATATTTTTACACATTGGTGATGCTCTCACGATAATACCTGAACTACACGAAACATGGGACCTTATCTTTATTGACGCTGACAAAGTGAACTATATTAATTATTACGAATTAACTTTGCCCCGTTTGAGAAAAGGCGGGTTTATATTAGCCGATAACGTACTTTTTCATGGAGAGGTTTTGGAAGAAAAGATTTCCGGCAAAAATGCAGTCGCCATTCATGCATTTAATGAATATGTTTCAAAAGATGAAAGAGTGGAACAGGTAATGCTTACCGTGAGAGACGGATTAATGTGTATTGTAAAAAAATAATGATATTTTAATTCATATAGCTTATTAACATTCCCCTGTTATTTTTATGAAAAAAATATTTTTTTTACTTTCTACCTCAACAATATTTTCGTTGCACGTTTTTGCACAATCCATTACCGCAGCACAATATATTGATGAATATAAGGATATAGCCATGCGTGAGATGAAGCGTATGGGCATTCCAGCGGCCATCACGCTTGCCCAGGGCCTGCTTGAAACTGAAAATGGGAACAGCGACCTGGTAAAAAGATCCAACAATCATTTCGGCATAAAATGCAAGAGTAACTGGACCGCAGCTACCGTTAGCCACGACGATGATGCTCCCGGGGAGTGCTTCCGGGCGTATAAAGATGCCGAAGAATCTTTCCGTGATCATTCGAATTTTCTGAGAGGCAGTACAAGATATGCATCGCTGTTTAATCTTGATCCACGCGATTATAAAGCATGGGCTTACGGACTGAGAAAAGCAGGCTATGCTACAAACCCCCGCTATCCGGCCATTCTTATAAAAAATATTGAAGACAATAATCTTCAGCAATACACCTTAATGGCCGAAGGCGAAGTGCCGGTTTTTGACGCCTCAAAATATACCGACGACAAAGAGGAGAATAACATAAAGGACGCAACTGATTCTGCTGCGGAAATTATCGAGGCACCCGACGGTGAATCGTACGGGCCGGGAAGTTTTTTGATAAACGGCAGCAAGGCATTATTTGCAGCAAAAGGTACTTCACTATTAGCTGTTGCAACGCAAAACAATATTAACCTTGCGAAGTTTCTCGAAATAAATGATTTGAAAAAAGACGGCCTGCTTGAAAAAGGACAGGTGATCTTTCTTGAAAAGAAACATAAAGAAGGTGACCGCGAATACTATATATCCAGGCAAGACGAAACTCTTTATGATGTAGCTCAAAAAAACGGTGTGCTGCTCCAAAGCATATATGACTTCAATAAATTGTCGCCCGGAGATAATATTTATCCCGGTACTAAAATTTTGCTAAGGCCTGCAGAAGAAAAAGCCAATCTAAATAAAAACGGAGTCGAAAATAATTCTATAAGAATTCACGAGGTACAACCAAAAGAAGGGTTGTATACTATATCAAAAAAATACGGTGTTTCCGTAGCACAGTTAAAAGAATGGAACCGTTTACAAAACGACAATCTAAAAATCGGCCAGCAGCTTATCATTTCAAAATAAAATATGCACTCTATTAAAGTTCACGACAAAGAGTTTGTTCCTTATCTCACTACCGAGGAAATTGAAGAACAAGTTAAAAGAGTAGCATCGGAAATTAACCGTGATTATGCAGATAAAAAACCGTTGTTTATTGCCATACTTAACGGGGCATTTATGTTTGCCTCGGATCTTTTCAAAGAAATTGAGGTTGATGCGGAGATTTGTTTTATAAAACTCGCATCATATAAGGGCGTAAAATCAACTGGCCAGGTAGTAACGGCGATCGGCCTTGACGCTGACATCTATCATCGGGATGTAATAATAGTTGAAGACATTGTGGACACTGGCAAAACACTTTCGCATTTTCTTCCGCAGTTGACACATCACCACCCGGCTTCCTTAAAGATTGCAGCCCTTCTTCACAAGCCTGACGCTATGTTACACCCGATTAAGATCGACTACCTGGGCTTTACCATTCCTAACAAATTTGTGGTAGGTTATGGGCTTGACTACGAAGGCCTTGGAAGAAATATTAAGGAAATATATCAATTGATTTAAACTTATTTTCTGTAAGTTATACCCGTTTTATGGCGCTTGCTTGCGGGTTTCGGTATTACACTCTATCTTTCAAAATAAACCCATTGCAAAAAGCTTACCTCACTATCTGTTTACTTACGTTGATGTTTCACACATCAGCCCAGTACTATATACGAGGCGAGGTAAAAGATGAAAAGAACCAGCCCATTCAAAATGTAAAAATCTTTATGCCCGCCACCCGCTCTTTATTTTACAGCGGTACCACTGGCGGGTTTGGTATTCCCAGCAGCAATCTTTACGATTCTTTGATTTTTAGTTCCGATGGATTTGAAACAAAAGCTTTAAAAGTAAAGTGCACTGAATACCAGGAAATTACCCTGAAAATGCTCTCGACTAATGTGAGCGTGAAAAAACCGAAACTCGTTTCAATAACGATAGGATCTGAAGGACACATTTATCCAACCGCTTATTACAGGGATGAAAGTTACAGCAGCCTGGTGGAAAATGAATTTGTCAAAAGCAGTGTAAATAATAGTACCGGATTTGCCATGCGAATAGACAAGGCATCCTATAGCAATATTCGCAGGTTTATCAATCAAGGCAGTAAAGTGCCGCCGGATGCCGTAAGGATAGATGAAATGCTTAATTATTTCAATTTTAATTATAAGGAGCCGACGGGTAAAAATATTTTTAACATAGAATCGAAAGTGACGGATTGCCCCTGGAATAAGGATAACAGACTGCTTTTTTTAAATCTTTCGGGCAAGAAATTAGACCTTGAAAAAGTACCTCCATCTAATTTTGTATTCTTAATCGACGTGTCAGGCAGTATGGACTTACCAAACCGCCTTCCGTTACTAAAAGAAGCATTTCAATTGCTGGTGAAAAATTTACGGCAAAAAGACACCGTATCGATAGTCGTTTATGGGGGAACTGTCGGCGTGTGGTTGCAGCCAACGAGTGGTTCTGAGAAACAAAAAATTATTAAAGCCATAGAGGAGCTAACCGCCTCCGGCGACACGCCCGGCGAAGCGGCCATAAGGTCTGCTTACAAGTTGTCAGAGAGTACATTCATAAAGGGAGGAAATAACCGGATAATCCTCGCTACAGATGGTGACTTTAATGTAGGCCAAACCACAGAGAAAGAGTTGGAAGAATTGATTTCAAAAGAAAGGCAATCAGGGGTCTACCTTACCTGCCTTGGCGTTGGAATGGGGAATTATAAAGATTCAAAAATTGAGGTACTTGCCAAAAAGGGTAACGGTAATTTCGCATATATAGACGATATAAGAGAAGCGGAAAAAATCCTGGTTACTGAGTTCACGCAAACTTTGTATTCCATTGCGAATGATGTTTATTTCAGCGTTCAGTTTAACCCGGACCTGGTGAAGCAATACAGGCTGGTGGGATATGATAATAAGAAAAATGTGCTTTCGCAAAAGGGTGATGAACTTGAAGGTGGAGAGATAGGAGCCGCCACAAGCAACACGGCGGTCTTTGAAATTGTTCCTGCAAATACAGATACCGCACAAAAAGCGGATGAGAATATTGCAAAACTTACCATGCACTATAAGTTACCAAACGATACTTTGTCACAATTATTAAATTACAATTGCCTTAATAATTACACTTCCTTTAATTCGCTTTGTGACAACCTGAGATTTGCAACTGCCGTGTGCATGTTTGGATTAAAACTCCGCGAGTCCCAATATTTTCCCACAAATATTGACTGGGAAGATATAAAAGACATAGCTTCAAAAGCCGCGGCTAAAGACGATTATTTGCAAAATGAATTTGTCTCTCTCCTGGATAAAACTGATGCTATTTACTATGAGAAAAAGAGAAGAAAAAGAAAGTAACAGGTTACTGTCAGCCTCCGTTCACTTTACCTATTTCTTTTAGAATTAAATCAAATTCTTCCCTGCTTATTCCTGATTTTTGTATGTATTTAAAATCGCTCATACTTGAATTGTAAAATTCTTCCGGATCTCCAAAAAGATGACAGCTTTTTTTGTAGAAATTTTTTGCACTCTCTGCATCTTTTTGAATAAGGGCAATATGTCCAAGATTCTGATAAACGGCTTTGTCATCTATAGCGCCTGGTTTACACTTTTCAAAATAAGTCTTTGCTACATCATAATTTCCCAAAACAAAATTTCCCCACCCAAGATAAAAATTTACGAAAGCATCATCGGGGTCCAGTTTAATCGCTTCGTTTAAGTATTGAAAGGATTTTGGATAATCAGGCTCGGGAATGATTTGGTAAAATTTTCCTATAGAAAATAACAGGTCCTTATCCGAAGAATTAATTTCTAAAGCCTTTAAATAATAATCTTTTGCTTTCTCGAAATTGGGTTGAAGTTTTTCTTCATAATATCTTGCCATTGCAAGGGATGGCTTTATACTGCCCTGCTCCATTTCCTTATACTTTAAATAAAGTGCTTCGGGAATTTCGTCACTGTGGTCTTTAAGTTTTGCTGCGCACGTTAATAACACCTCAATTAAGGGAACTGAGTTTTTTATTTCAAATGCTTTATGGTAATATTCATATGCCTGTTCATAATTTGGCGGATTTTCGCAGGTGTAAATGTATCCCATACCGTTATATCCCGAGGGATTTTGCGGATCGAGCTCAATAAATTTCGTGTAGATCTTATTTGTTTTTTCAAATTCAATTTTATTGGTTTTGTAGAGAAAATCATCCAGGAATTTAATAAGACTCAAATTATTCTCATCAATCTCAAATGCATTAAAGTAATAGTCAAATGCATTGAAGTAGTCGGGGACATCAAGGCGCATATAACAGTCTCCTAAAGCAAGGTATGGGTAAGTATTTTTCGGTTCCAGTTCTATCCATTTTGTAAATAGTTTTACGGCTCTTTCCATCGGTGCTTTGGGAAGGTTTACCAGGCAATTAGCGTAAGCCTTAATTAGATTGATATTTAAATTATCAATCTCAAATGCTTTGTCATAATATTCAATCGCAGTTAAATAATCTTTAGGTTCTTTAGCTTGATAACGATCGCCCAATGCGATATAAGGAAGTGTGTTTTTTGGTTCCAGTTCAATTTGCCTGGAATAGATCTTTTCACATTTTTCAAACTCTAATTCGGGAAGATTTATAGTAGCACTTGTCAATGCATTTAGCAGGTTAATATTTTTGTCGTCGATAATAAAAGCTTTCTCATAGTACACGAATGCATGAGCATAATCCGAAGGATTAAGATTAGCATAACAATCTCCCAATAATAAAAGATTATAGTAATTACCAGGTTCCTGCTCAAAAGTTTTCAGATAATATTCGAGCGCCTTCTCCGGCTCCGGGTTTTCTTTTAATTGATAACTGCGGCCTATATTGATATTCGCAGCAGTATTATTTTGCAGGGTTAGCAACTGTTTATAAGTTGGAATCGCTTTCTCAAATTCTTTGGTATTAAAATATGAATCGCCCAAAAAGGCCAATACCTGGCTTTCGGTAATACCTTTTGCCAGTACCTTCTCAAATGAGGGAATCACCTCAGCAAAATTACCACCAAAGTAGCTGGAATGCCCATACATCAAAAGCGCTTCTATATTATTTGGCTGATCTTCAAGCACTGGTAGTATCGTTTGTGCAGCTTCTGTATATTCTTTTTTAATAAAATGCTGGTTTGCCTTTAATAAGTATTGATAAGTATCATTAAGAACAAGCCTGTACAAATAGCCTGCACGCAATTCTTTTTTATCCTCGATTAAACTAATAAGAAAATTATCCTTACTTGTTAAGGCATAGATATAAAATTCTAATACATATTTGGAGACTTCAATCTCAAGCAAAAATTTAGCTTTGAGGTAGTCAGTGTTAATGAAATTAGTAAATGTCCTGTCAATCTCCTGGAACTTTTTAAACTCGTCAATATTTTCCTGGGTAAGTGTGGGAAACAAGAGCGCAAGAGCATACTTGGTGCTATCAAGGCCGAGAAAAATTATGGATTCAAGCAAACCTTTCGCAAACTTCTTGTCGCTCACATTTTCTTTAAGAATTGGGTTGCCTTCATAAAATGGCTGAAACCAGTGCTGTGTTTGATTAAAAAACTCAAACTTATTGTAGTCTAGAGTTTGCAGTGAGTTAGCAATTTTCCGCAGCTCTTGTGTGTTGCCAACAAAGAAAAAAATTACCAGCAAACATCTTTGAATTTTTACATTATCCCGCAAGGTATCAAGCTTTCGTTGCAGGTCTTCACTTATAAAATTTTCTTTATCAAGAAGGCCAATTACTACACCGGTCAGTGCCCTATATGACAACACAGGGTCATCGTCTGTTGCGAAGTCTATAAGAAGGCGTGCTTTTGTCTCATCGTATTTTTTTATTAAACCAAGTGATAAGGCACTTATGATAAGGCTTTGCCTGTAGGATTCATATTTTGTTTTGTCGGTTCTTAGTTTAAAAATAAAATTAAGCGTTGCCGGGAGAATTTCTCCCTCGCCTGATATTTCTTCAAAATTTATATTAATGAAATCCTTTTTGGCTTTCTCACTGTCGAGTATTACGTCATCCACTTTATTCATAACCAGGCTCATAAAATCATTGGCTGATTTTGACAAAGCAGCAACATTTTGAGGACCGCTATTATTTATTATTTGAGGGAATAGGGTAGTTCCGGATGGATTTTCATTTACGACTGCTGCCTGTACCGGAATTGCTGCTTTGCGGTTTTGCTCAAGTTGCTTCACTATGGAGTCCACAACTACCTCATAATTATTTTCGATTATCAATCCTTTAGAAAGCTGGCACATTTTATTCAACTGCATCAGAAACTCATCCATGTTTTCTGAAATTTCCCTGTACCTTATTCCTTTGCTATAAAGACTCATATATTTTTTGGCGTCTTTCCCCTTCAGCTTTTTATCCAACTCGGTGCACATCTTATCCCAATAGTCAATGTATTCGATGTGCTGATTATCGTCAAAAATTTTTGCGTCTGGTAAAACAACGGGAAATATTTTTTCCTTTAATCCTCTTTTATTTATGCTAAGCAGCTCTATGGCCTCGTACATGCAATATTCACTCTTAAGGTATTTTTCGCTTATAAGAAGAATGATAAATTCAGCATAGGCTATATCGAGCATGTAGTCATCGAGACCATCTTTATATTGCACATCTCTCTTGTATTCTCTTGCATGAAGATTTTTTTGCTCAAGCAGGTTGCAAATTTTCTTAACGATCTCATCCCTGCTGTTTGTGTAATTATCGTTTGCATCATTACCAGCATAAGAAATATAAACGTCGCCTGTATTAGTTGAATCATTCATCTCTTTTAAATTGAATGAAATAAATTAAAATACCGCTCTTTTTGGATATAGGAAGTTCTTTCAAATTTCCGATTAAATAATATTTGAAGCAGATTTAGAGGTGATGGTTTCAATACAATTGCCCCGGTTACTCTTTTTGCAAAATATAAAAAAGGAATCATTTTAAAAGAAGTTGTTCACCATCTTTAAAATGTACAGAATCGTCCTAAGATATAAAAATATTAAAAGATAGTTTAGCCTGGGCACAGATGATTTATAGATCGATGGCGACAAAGTCGGATCAATCATTCAAAAAAGTAAATCAATATTGCCAGGTTAATGAATGAGAAATAATGATAGGAGCCTATAGCTTCTATGCGAACGTTTCCCTTATCTTTTCCCAGAAAGTTTTGTCGTTCTTATCAGGCTTTGGTTGAAAATTGTCGCTTTGAAGCATCTTCTCCAGCGTTTCCTTTTCTTCTGCTGACACATTTTGCGGGGTCCACACATTTACATGAATAAGCTGATCGCCTTTCTCGTGAGAATTTATTGATGGGAATCCTTTTCCTTTAAGACGGAATATTTTTCCGCTTTGCGTACCTGAAGGTATTTTAATTTTTGCCCTTCCATCTATTGTTGGAACTTCTGCCTGGGTGCCAAATACTGCATCAGGAAATGATATATATAAATCGAAAGCGACATTTAATCCTTCCCTGTGCAGGTGCGGATGCGGTTCTTCTTCTATTAAGATTATAAGATCGCCGGGGCCTCCACCTCTTTCGCCCATGTTACCCTTTCCACTCATACTAAGCTGCATGCCATCCTGCACTCCGGCAGGAATATCCAACGTTACTGTTTCTTCACCGTAAACTCTTCCCTCCCCTTTACAAGTGGTGCACTTGCTCGTAATCACTGATCCCTCACCATTACAGGTAGGGCAGGTCGTAACAGTTTGCATTTGGCCGAGAAAAGTGTTTTGTACTCGTCTTACCTGTCCGTTTCCTCCACAGGTACCGCAGGTTTGCATACTGTTTTTATCCTTCGCCCCTGAACCATTGCATGTATTACAAGAAATATATTTTTTTACCTTAATAGTTTTCGAAGCACCTTTTGCAATTTCTTCGTAATTCACTTTAATTTTTACGCGAAGATTACTGCCCCTCACTCCCCTGCTTCTTCCTGAGCGTCCACTACTTCTGCCGCCACTAAAAAAACTTCCAAAAACATCTTCACCGAAAATATCGCCAAACTGGCTAAAGATATCTTCCATATTCATATCGTGGCCGGAGAATCCACCGCCACGCCCACCGCTGAACGCACTGTGTCCAAACCTGTCATATTTTGCTCTTTTATCAGGATCGCTCAGTACCTCATAAGCCTCCGCTGCTTCTTTAAATTTATCTTCCGCAGTATGATCCCCAGGATTTCTATCGGGGTGAAATTGCATTGCAACTTTTCGGTATGCTTTTTTAATTTCATCCGCACTTACTGATTTGCTTACACCCAGAATTTCGTAATAATCTCTTTTTGAAGCCATTGAACTTACCATGCTATTTTATGAATTGCGTAAAAATATAAATCTCACAACCTGTCCGCAATTACCAGGTTGTGAAAAGATGTTTAATAGGATTTATTTGCCAACAACTACTTTGGCAAACCGTATAAGTTTATCGTTTAAGTAATAGCCTTTTTCAATTTCGTCCACTACTTTACCTTTCTTTTTTTTGTCATCAACAGGAATCTCGGTTATTGCTTCATGTTTTTCCACATCAAAATCAGTCCCCACGCTTTCCATTGGCTCGAGTCCTTTCGCCTTCATGGTTTTCCTCAATTTGTTAAATACGAGCTTGACGCCTTCCTTAATTTGCTCAGAATCATCTGTCTCCTGCATTTGCCTCTCAGCCCGGTCCGCATCATCAAGCACCTGGAGTAAAGACGTTATTACTTCCTTCCCTGCAGTTTGTATTAACTCAATGCGTTCTTTAGCACTGCGTCTCTTATAATTGTCAAACTCAGCAAACAGGCGTACATACTTATCTTTCTGCTCTTCAAGCTCAGCTCTCAACTTCGCGGTTTCATCAGACGGCAATGAAGGCTCAAACCCCTCGCTTTCAATAGTTTGCGACTGCCTGTCTTCGTTGACCGAAAAATCTTCCGCTTCTATCGGGGCGTTATCATTGGTTTCGTAAGCTTCTTTTTTGTTATTTTCCATATATTAAAATTGGCTGCAAAGGTAGCATTGTCAAACTTTTTGCCAATAACAAATATTAGACAAAATGACACAGTTTAGAAATTACAAGTTGCCTGTTAAGAATGAATAAAAAAAGACTGTTAGAATCTTTCGGGCCTGAAAGCAGTTATATCTATCTCGGAACTTTTGTTGCTAATGATATCACTCACTATTTTGCCGGTGCCCGATCCCTCAGAAATGCCTAGCATCGCATGGCCACCTGCAATTATTACGTTTTTATAATTTGGAGATTTTCCAATATATGGCAATCCGTCCGGAGTTACCGGACGAAGGCCTGTCCATATCTTGTCCTTAGGGGGGAAGTCGATTTTTAGCCCGGGATAAAAACTTTTAACCGAGTCATAGATTCCTTGCATCCTGTTTATTAATACTTTATTATTGATCCCGCTAAATTCCATGGTACCACCTATACGCAATTTATTTTTCCACGGCGTTATCGCGCATCTTCCATCAACCAATATTGCCGGATATCGAATATTTTTTTCAACATGGTCGTAAGTATAACTATATCCTTTGCCGGGCTGTATCAATAATTTAATACCAAGCATCTTGCCATTTCAGGGAGCCAACTGCCGGAACTCAATACAATATTGTCTGCACCGACTGTTCCCTTATCCGTGATGGCCGCTGAAATTTTTTCACCATTTTTTTGGAAGCCTGTCACTTTTGTATTTAGCAGGAATATTACCCCGTTTTGTTCAAGATATTTTTTCATAGCAATCATGAACTTTCCCGGATCAATATGGGCATCATCTTTAAAGAGAACAGCTCCGGCTACTTTAACCTCAACATCAGGCTCAAGGTCCTGAACCTTTGCACCATCCAATCTCTCAACAGCAAGTCCGAGTTTTTCCGCCTTATCTGCGAGCTTCAATTCATGTTCAAAAGTCAGCCGGCTGCGGCACATCATAAGGCACCCGATTTCCTGCATATCAAATACATCGCCGATGTCGTCTTTTATATCATTCATTAGCCTCCTGCTCAGTTGTAAAAGATCATTCAAATGTGGCGTGTTCTTCTCAACAGTTTGCTGGTTACTGCTTTTGTAAAAAAGAAGTGCCCATTGCAAAAAGCTTAGGTTTAACCGGGGCTTAATGTAAAAAGGGCTCTTGCTATTCAACATATATTTCAATCCTTCGGAAATAATACCGGGCGATGCCAGAGGAATAAAATGGCTTGGAGATAAATAGCCCATATTGCCAAAAGAACATCCGTCAACAATTTCACCACTGTCTATTACCGTAGGCCGGTACCCTTTTTTTAAAAGATAATAAGCAGTACAAAGTCCAGTAACTCCTCCTCCTATAATTATTACGTTTTCTTTTTTTGAGGGAGCATTAGATATTCCTGAATTCATGCAATGGGCGGATTTAATATTTTGTAAGAGTGAAATTATCAATTGAAAAGGAGTTGCAAAAATAGCTATAATATGAATTTGTAAATGATAGTTACAAGGCTTAGTTGATTCTCTGCAATAAGCTTAAAAAGATATTCCTGAAAACTTCATTATTTGTTTACCTGGTTAATACGAAAAATTTATTACTTTAGTAAAAGTCAAATTATGGAAACGTACGGTAAAATATTATTGGTTGCTATGCCGGTTTTTCTATTGCTTGTGCTATTTGAAAAATGGTATGGATGGCATAAAGGAAAGGATACTGTGAGGCAAATGGATATGATATCCAGCTTAAGTTCCGGTGTTACCAATGTTACCAAAGATGTATTGGGCCTTAGCCTTGTAATCATAAGTTATGAATGGCTTGTTAATAAGATTGCGATTGTTCATATCGCACCAGAAATTTTGGTTTATATAATTGCATTTATCGCGTTGGATTTTGCCGGATATTGGGTGCATCGCATTTCACATCATTATAATCTTTTTTGGAATAACCATATCATACATCATAGCAGCGAAGAATTTAACCTGGCTTGTGCGCTCAGGCAAAGTGTTTCCACCATCGTAAAAATATTTGCCATCTTCCTTTTACCTGCCGCTTTGCTGGGCGTTCCGGGAAAGGTAATTGCTATTGTTGCTCCCATCCAATTGTTTGCGCAGTTTTGGTACCATACCCAACATATTAATAAAATGGGGTGGCTCGAAAAAGTTATCGTTACACCATCACATCACCGGGTTCATCATGCGATAAATCCCCTGTATCTCGATAAAAACTTTTCGCAGATTTTTATAATATGGGATAAATTATTTGGAACGTTCCAGGAAGAACTGCCCAATGTAAAGCCCGTTTATGGCATTACACGCCCGGTGAGAACATGGAACCCTGTTAAGATAAACTTTCTACATCTATGGCTTTTGATAAAAGATGCCTGGAATGCTAAAAACTGGAAAGATAAATTAAGGATTTGGTTTATGCCTCTTGGCTGGCGCCCCAAAGATGTTGTTGAAAAATTTCCTGTTTATAAGATTGAAGATGTTTACAACTTTAAGAAATATGATCCGAAATATTCTTCGTCATTGCTTGGCTGGTGCTGGGTGCAGCTTGTAATGCTACTTCTTTTTACGAGTTATCTTTTTGCAAATATTGCTGCAATAGGAACACCGGGAATATTCCTGTATGGGCTATATATTTTTCTTGCCGTGTATGCCTTTACCGAGTTAATGGATAGAAACCGGTATGCACTTTTTTGGGAAGTTGTAAAGAATATTTTGGGCTGCCTGGTTATTTACAAAACGGGAGATTGGTTTCACGCAGAATCGTATTTTTCAGCAGCAACCTATATAATGATTGCATGGTTCTTTATATCAACTTTTGTAACCGCATGGTTTACTTTAGTTGAATTTAAAAGTGAAAGAAACCTATATACAGAAGGCCTCACATAAATTATATCACCTGGTTTTTTAAAAGGTCTTCAAACACGTCTCTCTTACGAATGAGAGTGGCTTTTCCGTCTTTCACAAATACTTCAGCAGGTTTTAGCCTTGAATTAAAGTTAGAAGACATTTCAAATCCATAGGCACCGGCATTATAAAATACAAGAAAATCTCCTTCCCTTACCTCATGGAGTTTTCTATCCCAGGCAAAAGTATCCGTCTCGCAAATATTCCCTACCACCGTGTAAATGCGTTCAGGGCCTTTATCATTTGTTATGTTCTCAATATAATGGTACGATTCATAAAACATAGGGCGAATCAAATGATTGAACCCGCTGTTAACGCCGGCAAAAACAGTAGCGGGTGTTTGCTTTACCACATTGGCTTTCACAACAAAATAACCAGCTTCACTTACAAGGTATTTTCCGGGCTCAAACCATATTTGTATTTTTTTCCCGCGATCTTTTTCAAAATTTTTAAAAGCCACGGCCACCTTTTGTGCAAGTAATTCAATATCGGTTTCAATATCTCCTTCTTTGTAAGGAACTTTAAAACCACTGCCGAGATCAATGAAATTTATATTGGGAAAATGTGAAGCCATTTCAAACATCACATCAAGGCCCTGCAGAAAAACATTTACATCTTTTATTTCGCTCCCGGTATGCATGTGTATGCCGGTAACATTGAGCCCTGTGCTTTTTACAACCCTTTCAATGTGTCGCATTTGGTGAATGCTTATTCCAAATTTGCTATCGATGTGGCCGGTAGATATTTTGAAATTTCCTCCAGCCATAATGTGAGGATTTAACCTTACACATACAGGATAACTCCCGCCGAATTTATGGCCAAATTGTTCCAGAATAGAAATGTTATCAATGTTGATGATGACACCAAGATCTTTTGCTTCAATTATTTCAGCAAGGTCTACACAATTGGGAGTGTATAAAATATTATCATTTGTAAAACCTGCCATTAACCCAAGCTTTACCTCGTTGATGCTTACACAATCAAGGGAAGCGCCCAGGCTTTGAACATACTTCAGCACATTAATATTAGACAGCGCCTTGCAGGCGTAAAAGAATTTCGCATCTGTCTTTTTAAATGCAGATACCAGTTTATTGTACTGCTCAGCAATTTTTTCTGCATGATAAATATATACAGGGGTTCCAAATTCCCTGGCAATTTCTGCCAGCTCTTTATGTTTTAAAACCGTGGGCATTTGGGAAATTAAGTTTAATATCTAAAATAAAATGGAAGATATTTATTCTGAAAGCTGGTTTGCTGAATCTCTTTCTACCTCTACTGACTCGGCCTCTTCAGTAATATTTTCATTCTCTGAATTTACTACAGAATCCTCATCAAAATTGTCACCATTTTCAGCACGTTCGATCTTTGTAGCTTCAATTATTTCCTGGTTCAGCACCTCTCTTATTTTTGGAAGGTCGTCGGGGCTGTTTATTCCAAAATAATCCATGAAAGATTTCGAAGTTGTATAGACGAGCGGCTTACCGGGAGCGTCTTCTTTCCTGCCCGCAATTACTACCAATTCTTTTTCCAATAATTTCTGAACGGCATAATCACAGTTCACTCCTCTTATGATCTCAATTTCTGATTTTGTAACCGGCTGTTTGTAGGCAATGATTGAAAGTGTTTCGAGCGAGGCCACAGAAAGCTTTTTCAAAAATTTATCCCCATTAAGCTGTGCTATGGTTTTGTGGAATTCCTTCTTGGTAAGAAACTGCCAGCCACCCCCGCTTTGAACTACTTCGAACGGATAAAATTCGGAATTGTATTTTTCCTCTATCGCATTCACCGAAGATTCCACCTGCTCTGGTGTCGCACGGTCTTCTATAAACCCGAGGGCATTGTTCACAAGCTCGACCAACTCAACTTGTGTGAGAGGTTTGTCACTTGCAAATATTAATGCTTCTATATGTGGAATTATTTGGCTGATTTCCATACCCTAAACCGCCTGAGGCGGGGCAATATTAATTTAAAAATTCAAAATTCCTAACTCCAAGCATATGGCCGGGATAGGGTTTTACCCCTGTAGCGCCGCAGCCCCGCTTACAATTTCCGTAAGTTCTGTTGTTATCGCGGCCTGCCTTGCACGGTTGTAGCTTATTTTTAAAGCCTTCAAAAGTTCCTGGGCATTGTCCGTAGCCTTATCCATAGCGGTCATCCTGGCGCCGTGCTCACTTGCATGCGCATCAAGAATGGCTTTATATAGTTGCGTATTCAATATTTTAGGCATCAGCTCTGCAATAAGAACATCTTTACCAGGCTCAAAAATAAAATCGGCATTAGCCTCTCCTTTCTTTTTTTCCGTTTTTTGTACCGGCAGAAATTGCTCTGCAATAAAATTTTGGGTGGCGGCATTTTTGAATTCACTATACACAAGTTCTACTGCATCTACATCCCCATTAGAAAAAGCATCCATTGCGTACTTTGAAACTGCAGCTATGTTTTCAAAACTAAGATCAGAAAATATGCTCCAGTATTGATCGACCACTTTAAATTTATTCTTTAAGAAATGCTCATACCCTTTTTTACCAATCGGGAGAATCGTAGAATTTGATTTCGAAGACAATGAAGGGTATTTATCAGCGATCACCTGCTTTGCAAGCTTAATCAGGTTACTGTTATAACCACCACACAACCCCCTGTCGCTCGTTATCACAATCACCATAAGTTTTTCAACCGGCCTCTCGGCGGCAAGCGCCATATTAATATTTCCGTCAGCATTGCTAACGATATTATTGAGCATCTCCTGCAATTTTTTTGCATAAGGACGCATTTGAATAATCGCATCCTGTGCCCTCCGCAACTTTGCAGCACTCACCATCTTCATAGCTTTGGTTATCTGCTGCGTACTTTGAACACTGGTAATCCTGTTTCTTACTTCTTTTAAAGCGCCACTCATATTTTTATATTTACGGGGTGCAAAGTTAAGTGAATGAAGGTATAAAACCATGTATGTACTATCCACAAAAAAGCCCCCAAAAGGAGGCCTTGTTAAATTATTGGTAGTTACCAGCATTCTAAATGCTTTTGATTAGTAACCAGGGGTTGGTTTACCAAAAGGACAATTATGAATTTCAGGTTTTTTTGCTTAGGTTTTTATGTAACAGTGCCAAATGTAGCAAAGAACGAAACGGGACACACACTGTATCCGGCTTAGAAATGCCCGTTGAAGACAAAAAGTCAATATGTATAGTTACTTACTAATGACATAATTCGTTGCTTTGAATAAAGCACTTCTATCCTATTTTATTATGATCCTTCGGCAACTGGCCAAATTCCTTTTTAAACGCATGCGAAAAATTGCTTAGATTCTGATAACCTAAAAGCGATCCTACTTCCGATACAGAATATTTTGCTGTTTCCAAAAGCTCTTTTGCCTTGTGCATCCTGTTTTTCTGGTAATACTCGTAAAGACCCATTCCAAAAGCTCTTTTGAAAAAAGTCTTTAGTTTGGTTTCACTCATAAGAGCGATACGGGAAAGATTTTCAATTTTTGGAAACCCCGATTTGTAATTTTCCAAAAGCAAGCTCTCTACTTTCAAGATACTTTGAAAATCCTTTTCAGGAAAAGGAAAAGCATTTTCTATCGTTCCATTGTAAAGAATATTTTCCAGGAAACCTTCTAAAATTCTAAGCACCCTGGTTTTCAAATGAAGTTCAGGAGTCGGGCTATCCACATTGTTGGAGAATATTTCGTTTAAAAGCTTTTTACTTTTAGGATTTAGAAAGAATTTAAAAACGTCTTTTTGGCGAAACAAAGAATAATTAGAAGTCTTATCCTGTCTTATTTTGGCTGATAACCATTCATCCGTCAACTGAATAGTAAGCCCTTTTACGATTGTTCCCGCGACTAATTCCAGTCTTTGAGAAACCAGGCTGTTTGTCATTAAAATGGTTGAAAAATTACTCCCAACTCCATCAAAAATCGTTTGGTTGTTGACCGTATACCGAAGTTTTGGAGAATTTTTATATTGGTATAAATAAATAATAAGGTAAAATTCATCTGAAGGTTCACGGGTAAAAACAAAATCTGTATTAATGGTGTAATCTACAATACGATAAGTAAGGCCCGGTTCAATACTGCAAACTTTTGCAAATCCCGTGGCGAAGTTTTCAGGATACTGTATAAAATTATCTTCGGGGTGGATCTTGAGATGTTTTGAGAATTCACGAACCCATTTTATTAAATCAGGTTGAGAAGAGTTATGTTGAAGAGAATCACGCAAGTTGCGAATGGTTTTTCTTAAAACTATGGATTTGAATCAAAAACGCTGCGCAAAATTATAAAACCAAATTCAAAAAAATTAATGCAGCACCGATTTCTATGTAAATCGCAACTGCTTATTTACATATTGCCAATTTGATATTCTTTACTTATGGACTTTCTATTAAGCAAAAAGCAAAAACTAACAGGCTATGAATCAGAAACTAATTCGCAAAGAGAGACAAAAAATTTCCGTACAACAGGCACAATGTTTTTCTAAAGAGAAAGAATAAATCTGCAGATTAATCACTTTTTTTAACTAAAGTTTTATTAAAACAAAGAAATAAATCCAACAGATTCACGTAATGCGTTTTTTGGATAATAACCCGACATTAATCTTCTTATCTTTGCAGGTCTTATAAAATTATGAGCAAGAAAGGTAAAGTATTAATGGCAATGAGCGGGGGCATCGATAGCACTGTTGCATCTCTTATGCTCCACCACGAAGGGTATGAGGTGGTTGGAATTACCATGAAAACCTGGGATTATGCAACCAGTACCGGCAATAATAAAAAAGAAACCGGTTGCTGCAATCTTGACAGTTTCAACGACGCCCGGACTGCCGCGGTGCAACATGGATTTCCACATTTTATTTTGGACATAAGGGAAGAATTTGGTGATTTTGTTATTGACAATTTTGTGGAGGAATATATTGCAGGCCGTACTCCCAATCCATGTGTTATGTGCAATACACATATCAAATGGCGGGCTCTTCTAAAAAGGGCTGACGCCTTAAATTGCGATTTTATTGCAACCGGCCACTACGCCCAGGTACATCAACATTCTAATGACCGGTATTTTATAAGAAAAGGTATTGACGAGACGAAGGATCAAAGCTATGCTCTTTGGGGACTAAAGCAGGATCTTTTGGCCCGTACTATATTGCCATTAGGTTCATATCGTAAAACTGAAATCAGGCAAATGGCTCACGACTTTGGTTATCCTGAATTGGCTAAGAAAAGCGAGAGTTATGAAATTTGCTTTGTGCCCGATAATGACTATCGCGGTTTTCTCAAAAGAAAGGTACCGGGACTTGAAGAAAGAGTTTCCGGCGGCTTGTTTGTAAATCCTGAAGGAGACGTCCTTGGATTGCATAAGGGTTACCCTTTTTATACTGTAGGCCAGCGTAAAGGACTTGATATTGCACTAGGAAAACCTGCATTTGTTACTGAAATAATTCCTGAAACAAATACCGTCGTGCTCGGCGATGAAGAGGATTTAAACAAGAATAAAATGCGGGTATCTGGTATTAACTGGATAAAGTATGAAGGCATAGGAGATGGTATGGAGGCACATACAAAAATCAGGTATAAAGATAAAGGTGCGCTTTCTCAACTTTTTAAATACGAAAATGGGGTGAATGTCCGTTTCTATGGAAATGTGAAAGGAATTGCTCCCGGGCAGAGTGCCGTATTTTACGAAGGTGATGATGTGATTGGGGGAGGTATTATCCAGAGAAGCTAAACACTTAACGCAGCGTATTTACTTTCTTAATACTCTTTTTACAAACTGAAACCTATAATATTCTGAAATGATGAAATATATTCTTGGATTTATTTTTATTTCATTTTTGATTTCATCGTGTAAAAAAACAGAACATTTTACCTCTGCGCAAGTAACCGAATACTATCCATTAGAGGTGGGCAAATATATTACCTACGATCTCGACTCAACTGTTTTTTATATAAATTTTGGCCAGCAGGCAAGCGTAATACATTACCAGGTGCAGGATAGGGTTGATGCGCAGATAACAGATAACCTCGGCCGTCCCGCCTTCCGCATACTGCGATTCATAAGGCAGGATGCTTCGCAGCCATGGACTCCAAATAATACTTTTATGGCGGTGCCAACAGCCAACTCGATAGAATTCGTTGAAAACAACCTTCGCTATCTAAAACTTGAACTCCCGGTAAAGCAAGATTTTTCATGGAAGGGCAATTCCTATATTGACACTTATTCGAACTATACAGATATAACCTACCTTGATGACTGGGATTATATTTATGACAGTGTCGGCGTACCTCTCACTATCAATTCACTTACAATAGATAGTACGCTAAAAGTATTCGAGCGTGACGAATTTCTTGGCCAGGATCCTTCCATACCCGGGACGCAATACGCAGAAAAAAACTATGCTGTAGAGAAATATGGAAAGGGAATTGGATTAATTTATAAAGAATTTCTGCATTGGGAATACCAGGGCGCACAGCCGGGAAGACCGGGTTATTATGATGGCTATGGAGTAACATTGACTATAATTGATCATAATTAATTTCAATTTTAAAATCATCAGCCATAAAAATATTCACTGATGAAAAATATCCATCTTCTTGCCTTTGCCCTATGCTTTTTTGTGACTAATACCTCGGCTCAGTTTACCAAATATATTGTAAGATTTAAGGATAAGGCAGGCACGCCTTTTACGATAAATGATCCCTCAAAATATTTATCGCAGAAAGCAATTCAAAGACGAATAAAGCAAAATATTGTCATTGACGAGACAGACCTTCCTATTACTCCTTCTTACATTGATAGTGTGCGTTTAGCCGGTAATGTTACTATACTTGATAAATCAAAATGGCTCAACCAGGTTTGCATACAAACTACCGATGCGGCGGCTTTATCAAAAATTAATAGCATGCCGTTTGTTATAAATTCGCAGCCGCTAATGAGGCCTGTAAACGCCCAATCTCCCGCAAACAATAAATTCAATGAAGAAGTAGGTTCCATTACAGCACCGCAAGTCGTAAACAACATAACAGACTTTTTTGATTATGGAAACTCTACCCAGCAAATTCATATACATGAAGGGGAGTATTTGCATAATAAAGGTTTTCACGGCGAAGGAATGCTGTTGGCAATACTTGATGCGGGATTTTATCATTACCTCACTTTACCAGCCTTTGACAGCGTGAGAAACAATCATCAAGTAATAGAAACGTATGATTATGTAAACAACGAGACAAGTGTGGATGAAGACCATGCGCATGGCATGCAATGTTTTTCAATTATCGCAGGCAACATTCCGGGGCAACTAGTGGGCAGCAGCCCAAAAGCGAATTATTATTTATACAGAACAGAAGATGTTTCCAGTGAATCGCCCGTTGAAGAACAATATTGGGCGGCCGCAGCGGAAAGGGCTGACAGTATCGGAGTGGATGTTATTACAACTTCTTTAGGGTATAACACATTCGATAATCCTGCTTTCAATCATACATATGCTGATATGGACGGGAACACTACCATTATTGCAAAAGCAGCGGACCTGGCGGCAAAAAAAGGAATGATCGTAATGGTTGCCGCGGGAAATGAAGGAGCTAAACCATGGCATTTTATTATTACTCCGGCTGATGCAGATAGTGTGCTTACGGTTGGTGCGGTCAATTCTTCCGGAGTTCCGGCAAGCTTTAGCAGTTACGGGCCTTCCAGCGATGGCAGGATAAAACCACAAGTAGCGTCGGTTGGCGTTTCTACAGCTTTATCTTTAACTTCTGGCACAATCGGCGCTGGAAATGGCACCTCTTTCGCCACTCCAAATTTAGCAGGCCTCGTCACCTGCCTTTGGCAGGCATTCCCTGAATTTTCAAATATGGAAATTATACAGGCAGTTGAAAAAAGCAGCAGCATTTATAATACGCCGGATGATCGCATCGGGTATGGTATTCCAAATTTTCATATTGCTTATGATAACCTTGAACAACAACGCATCAGTAAAAACATGGATTCGATATTGGGGAACAAAAACATAAAAATCTTTCCGAATCCATTTAAGGATAATTTTTCTGTTCTGATAAGACCTAAAAAATCCGGAACGGGCTCCTTTGCTTTTTATACGGCGTCCGGAAAATTGTTATTCTTAAAATCAGTTAGCCTGCTGGAAGGACAATCGCAATTTATAAGGTTCACCGATCTGCAACCGCTTTCGAGAGGGCTTTATATCCTGAAATATATTGATGGAGAAAGTAAACAAAGTTTTAAATTGGTTGTGCAATAAATTAGAATCTATACGCTATTATCACTTCGCAAGACAAATTCATCTGCTCTTACCGCGCAACAAAGTAGTATACACGCTAATGTACAGGTGAAACCAAGAAGGTTTCACTGAAGGCTTTGAATTTAAAGAGAATCTGAGAAAACCTTCTTGGTTTAGGCCACTCAAACCGTTGTAAACGGTGTATATATATAATTGCCTTTAGGAAAATACAATTCAACCTTTCTTAAAAACAGCGACGAACAAAGTATCCGCCTGCATTTCATACCCTTTCAAATATTCTGTATGCAATAAATTAAGATTAAAATGTTGCAAGATGTAATCAACATTTTCTTCGTTTTCCTTTTTAAAAACAGAGCAGGTAATATATAATAGAATACCGCTCCGCTGGAGGTGTGACTTTATGTTTCTAACAATATTTTTTTGGAGCAAAGCATATTTGTCTATCTCATCTTCTTTAAAAAAAAACAGGCTTTCAGGTGTTCTTGCCCATGTACCGGAACCGGAACACGGAACATCGGCAACGATAAGGTTAAAGTTTCCTACATCCTGATCTGCCGGTGGCTGCGTCGCGATCGACAGGTCTAAAACCGAAGCTTTATATATTTTTATGCCAGCGGATACAAAGCGCTTTTTAAGGTTCTGAAGAATAGAAGGGCGTTTATCTGTGACCGTTAACTTAATGTTTTTGAGAGTGTCAAAAGTGAGAATCGATTTACCACCGCTGCCGGCACAGCAATCCCAAACAGAAATTTGTGAGTTTATTTTTCCTGCATCATTTCGCGCTTGCGCTAACAGGCATCGGGCGGCAAATGCAATGGTACGTTGCGAATTATAATCCTGCACAACAGCTTCGTTGTCTATTTTCAGTACATCGGTTATCTTTTCATTTTGTGAAAACGCGAGGCAATTATCAGTCATCTTTTGAAAAGAAAAATCTGCAGCATTCAATTTTTCGAGCGCCATGGCTTCCTTTCCCGGCCTTATTCTTAAAAACAGTTTTGGCTGCTGCAGAAAAGAAGTAGCGAATTTCTCAGAATCAATTTCGCTGCTGAGAAATTGAGAGAAAGGAAAAATATTATTAGGGTCAAAAATATTTTCTACAATTTTCAGCTTTTCATTTAGCGGGCAATCCATCTTTTCATTCCATGCTGGTCTTATATCTTCTAATAAAATTGAAGGCTTTGAACCAGATAAAAACAGGCCAAGCAGAAATTTATCCTGGTATGTGATACTGCCGGTAACCCCGGCGCCTAAACGAAAATAACTATAACACAAAGATGTTATTTGCTTTCGATCCCTGGAGCCATGTTTTTTATTGGAGGAAAAATATTTTTTGATATACAAATGGAATGGTTGATCGCCATTGTAGTCAGAGACTAAGGATTCTGCGAATTGAAGGTATTTGTAAAAATATTTTCCTGATTTGTTTGCAGAAAATGAATCCCCAGGAATATCCATTTATAATATTGTTTTCTTTGGAGTCAAATCTTTATAGCTCAAGCAAAGCCTTTATGGGATCCTTTCCAAATAATAATTGCTCAGGGTTTTCAAGCATTTCTTTTACCCTTACTAAAAAGCTTACCGACTCACGGCCATCAATTATTCTATGATCATAGCTTACCGCCAGGTACATCATAGGTTTTACAACGACCTGTCCTTTTACAGCAACCGGCCTTTCTACAATATTGTGCATACCAAGGATTGCACTTTGAGGAATGTTTATAATAGGTGTGCTCATTAAAGAGCCAAAAATCCCTCCGTTTGTTATGGTAAAAGTTCCGCCGGTCATTTCCTCGATCGTCAGTTTACTTTCTTTTGCCTTGGTGGCAAGTTGAACAACTTCTTTTTCGATCTCAGCCATGCTCAGGCTTTCTGCATTTCTAATCACCGGAACCACCAATCCTTTAGGAGAAGATACCGCGATGGAAATATCACAATAGTCATGATATACTATATTGTCTCCATCAATACCCGCATTCACGGCTGGCCATTCCTGCAATGCAAAACAACAGGCTTTTGTAAAAAAGCTCATGAACCCAAGATTTACCTCATGATGCTTTTTGAATACCTCTTTATATTTTGTCCTCAACTCCATAATGGGAGTCATATCCACTTCATTGAAAGTGGTGAGCATGGCGGTTGTATTTTTTGCCTCAACCAACCTGCGGCTTATCGTTCTTCGCAGGTTGCTCATTTTCTCAGGCTTCTCATTGCGGCTAAACAGTTCCTTACCAATTGCTCTTCCGGGGATAGCGAGGGCATCCATTACGTCATGCTTTGTAATCTTTCCGTTGGAGCCTGTGGGTGTTACTCTTTTTACGTCTATTTTCTTATCTGCTAAAATTGCTGCTGCAACAGGTGTGGCTTTTATATCTTTATTCCCTCCAGCATCAGTTTGTGCTTTCTCTTTAGCAGGGAGTTCTTCTTTCGAGGAAGATTCTTTTGATTCATTTACAGGCGTATCCTTGCTGGTCTCTTTTTTTCCCACCCCATTGTTACTTTTTGCCGAAGCGGGCTTTTCCGCTTTATCGTCAATCGTACAAGCTATATCTCCTACTTTAAGCGTATCATTTTCTTTTGCAACTGTATGAAGAATACCCTGCTGTTCTGCATTTATTTCAAAGGTTGCCTTTTCACTTTCCAGTTCGGCTATTACCTCGTCACGGTCAACCCAATCACCATCCTTTTTTATCCACTTCGTGAGCGTTACTTCATTAATACTTTCCCCAACCGAAGGAACTTTAATTTCTATAGACATGAATTGTTTTTAAGATTTACAAACCTAAGCTAAATTGAGAAATGCGCAAAAGCAGAGTACAAAGGGTCAATATTAAAAAATAAAGAATTTATTACATTTATAAACATTGATGAATTTCTGATCGTTTTTTTATTAAATTGCATTACCGTATTTAACTGCTTAATAATCCATTCCTGCCGTTTAATCATTACAAAAAATAATTTCTTTAAAGAATATTATATTTAGGGTAAAATTAATTTTTGTATTTTTTGAATATTTTAAATCATTCTTTATGATAAGAAAACTTACTTATTTGTTAACCATTGCAAGTGCGTTTTTTGCATTCCAGGTTAAAGCCCAACTCACTGTAAGTGGCGCCCAGCTTTTTATTCAGTCAGGTGCTGTAATTACAGTGCAGGGTGACGTTACAGGCAACACTGATATACTTGGCCCCGGGAAAATTCTATTACAGGGATCGACGAATCAGAATGTAAATATGAATGGATTTACTATTCCTGTGTTGGAAATTAATAATGCCACCGGTGCGACGCTCACGGGCGACACAAGAATTGGAACAAGCCTCACTTTTACAGCGGGCAAAATAAAAACGGCCAATTTTAACCTTACTCTTGCTAATGTTGCAACTTTCACGGGAGCAGGAACAAGTAAGTTTATTGAAACAACCGGTACGGGACAGGTATTTAAGGAATTGACAGCGAATGTTTCTTCAAATGAAATTCCCGTAGGTGCAGGCACTACTTATCGTCCCGCTTTTCTGACTACTTCAGGAACTTATAGCAGCGCGAAAATCGGAGTACGTGTTCTTGCGGTCGCTGATCCAAACAGGCCTCCGAAACTTTCAGATTATATCAATGCTTATTGGCCGATTACAAAAACAGGTATTACGGGAACAGTAACGGTTGCAGGGCAATACGTTGATCCTGATCTAACAACTGGCGCAGAAGCTAACATAAGAGGTTATTTTTTTAACGGAACTGACTGGAGTTCCACAAGTGAAACGCATAATATTTCCACCAATCAAATTTCTGCGCCAATTACTACGGCCTCAGGGGATCTTAGTGCCTTAGATAAGTTTGATCTTTTAAAAGCTAAGGTTTTTTTACAAGGTGCGTTTAATACTTCTACCGGAGTAATGAGTGATGCTTTGAGGACTCCGACTAATTACATACCTCTTTCTGATCCTTACAGAACGGCTCCATATAATACCTCATTTCACGCATGTAGCGAATTCAATTACGGAAGTAGCTGCAGGAAGCGTTTTTAGCAACCAGGCATCAACTAACGACAATATTGTTGATTGGGTGTTTCTTGAATTAAGAAATACTACTGTTTCTCCAGGCAATACCGTTTTGCAGACAAGAAGCGCATTAGTTCAGCGTGATGGAGATATTGTGGATATTGATGGCGTAAGCCCTGTTACATTTAATAATGTAGCTTCTGCAAATTATGTAATCGCAGTAAGGCACAGAAATCATCTTGGTTTGAGCACCGACCCTGCAACGTATAAACCTGCTATTGGGGGAAACAAAATCAACAGCAAGTTTAGTGGATTTAACGGTTCAAACGATCCGAATCTTTTTGGAACTTCAACGGCTTATACAGTTTTAACTGGAAAAAATGTTACTTTGGTCCGGTGACGGTGGCAGCGACGGGAAAGTTAAATATTCGGGTTCTTCTAATGATCCGAATACTATATTTACTCAAGGTAATTACATTTCCCTGGAAATACGACCGGCTCTTACACTTATAACAATGCAATCGGCTATTTTAGCGGCGACGTAAATATGGATAGCGAGAGTAAATATTTGCGGGCAGCACAAATGACGTAAATGTAATACTCACAAATGTCATAAATTATCCATCTAACACCACTGGAAGTTATACTTATAATTCTTTTAATCAACAATTACCTAATTAAAACATCAATAATAAATTATGAAAAAATTTCTATTCTCGTTTATTTTATTGCTGTTGTGAAAGCTGGTTTTTGCACCATCATGGGTACTACTCAGTATAACTTCGTTACAATTTGAACGAATTTTGAAGTTATTTTGTTTCTACCTCAACTGTGTCGTACGCTAACTTTCAGCAAGGTGCCAGTACAGTATCAATTCTTTTTGATGCAGGTTTTGATGTCAATAACGCCACTGTTACTACTTCGTCGAATGGCGGACCATGGGTGGCCCAAGATAAAGTGAACAATTACAGTCGCCGGTCCCTTAAACGGATATAAATTCATAAATTTTCTTTCTAATGGATCGGCTTATCGCTATCGTTCCAGCTGGCAGCCCTGTAAAATTATTCAGTTTTTCTTTTGGCGCAGGGGCAAATTGCGCAGGAGTCTTTAAGCAACGGCATGTTGTTAATGCTTCGACCCATTGGATCCCGATGGCTGTGGGTACCTATGATATAACATCTTTTTTATTTTCGCCCTCTACAGGACAATTAAATTCAACTAATTCAGATTTGACATTTCTGAATTGCTCTGCATTAAATCCATTGCCAATTTCACTTTCTAATTTCTCTGCAGTAAGAAAAGACAAAGATGCTATTCTAAACTGGCAGGTTGCAAACCAGGATGCTAATTCATCCTATTTCGATGTAGAAAGAGGGTTTACAGGAACTGACTTTAAGAGCATTGGCAGGGTTGATGTAAATCTTAATTCGGGTGCGACTGCAACCTATTCCTTCAACGATGTAAATATTGCCATAGCCAAATCAAATGGAGTCATTTTTTATCGCTTGAAAATGGTTGATAAAGACGGCAAGTTCACCTACAGCGATATCAAGAATATAAAACTGTCGCTTAAAGCTTTTGCAGTAAACTTATATCCTAATCCCGCAAAAGGATTTAGTAATTTAAGTATAGAACTTAGCAATCCTTCGCAGATTATTTTAAGCATCGCAGACGCTGCCGGAAGGATCGTTCAAAACATGGAATTCACTGGTTTTAAGGGGCTGAACCAGAAGAGAATTGATCTGTCGAAATTAGCGAGTGGCTCTTATATGATCAAGGTTAACAACGGAAGTGAGGTTCAGACAGTTTCACTAATCAAAGAATAATATTTTTATACAAGTTGAAAGCCGGTACAATATATTGTATCGGCTTTTTTGTGTTCAGTCACAACCAAGAAGGCCGCCCTGAATGCATACTGGAATGGATTATTGCAGAAGCTTTAAATCAAATGATTTCTAAAAACCTTCTTAGGTTTTTCAGTCACAAACCGGTTTGTCTCTCAGTAAAGGTATGAGCCGTATAGTCTCAAGGTTGTATAGCATTGAATCGCCAACTCGTCTTACCCGCGAAAAAATCTATATGCTGAATGCCGTGCTAATAATTTCCGCCTGCTCCTGTGCATGGATCTTAGAGAACCCTGTGGCGGTAGCAGCACTGGCGGGTCTGCTGATTATTCCATAATTAAGAGAAGTAAGGTTCATTCTCAAAAAAGAGGCGGCACCCATATTTAAAGGCTCTTCCTGAACCCAATACCAAATTGCTTTACTGTATTTTTTGTATAGCTGCTTCAATTGCTTTTCAGGTAAAGGATATAATTGTTCCAGCCTCAAAATGGCTATATTTTTGTTCTTATCTTTTTCTCTTTTTTCTTCAAGATCAAAATAAATTTTACCGCTGCAGAACAACACTTTTGTAATGCCTGCCGCATCCCCTACGGAACTGTCGTCAATAATTTCTTTAAACCCGCCTGATGTAAATTCTTCCAGATAACTATAACTGCCAGGATGCCGCAGGTTTGCCTTCGGCGAAAAATTTACCAGGGGTTTTCTGAAGGGCCATGCAATTTGCCTTCGGAAGGCATGGAATAAATTTGCGGCTGTTGTAATATTGGTCACTACAATATTTAATTCGGCGCACATTTGAAGGAAACGCTCCATGCGTGCACTACTGTGTTCAGGTCCCTGCCCCTCGTAACCATGAGGTAATAGCAAAACCACCCCGTTCATTCTTCTCCATTTCTGCTCGGAGCAGGTAATAAACTGGTCAATTATTGATTGAGCTGTATTTGCAAAATCTCCAAATTGCGCCTCCCAAAGCACTAACGAGTTTGGATTTGCCATAGCATAACCATATTCAAAACCAAGCACTGCGTATTCACTTAATAGGGAATTATAAATCCTGAAATGTCCTTGTTGCTCAGAAATATTACTTAATCTGTTATAAAATTCATCTGTATTTTCATCACGTAGAATCGCATGACGATGGCTAAAAGTTCCCCTTCTTATATCTTGCCCGCTCATTCGAACGTCCTTCTGTTCCTTTATTATGCTTGCATAAGCGAGTAATTCGCCGGTAGCCCAGTCAAGTTTGCCTTCGTTCTCAAACAATTTTATTTTGTCCTGGAGAATTTTTTCAACCTTTCTTAAAGGTTTAAAACCTTCAGGCCATTTCATTATTTTTCCAAACAGATCTTCGGCATTTTCTTTTGAAATAGCCGTTATTGGGGAAGACTCAAAATCTTCTGTGGTAGCCTTTCTAAGGCTTTGCCACCACATTTCCGGGGTCTGATAATTATAAGGAAGGGGGTTTTGTTTTATTTCATCAAGCCGTTCCTGGAGATCGCTCCAGAATTTTTTTTCCATCTCTTCTGCAAGTTCCGATGTTCCATCTTCCCCATGCATTCTTAGCCACTTTACATATACCTCCCGGGGGTTGGGCTGCTTATCAATCAATGCATACAAGCCCGGCTGCGTAAACTTTGGGTCATCTCCCTCATTGTGCCCATGCCGTCGATAACAAACCATATCAACAAAAATATCAGTGTTGAATTCCTGGCGATAAAGCATTGCAATTTGTGAAGCCTTAACTACTGCTTCCACATCATCGCCATTCACATGAAATACGGGCGCCTCCACTATAGACGCGATTGAGGTGCAATAATCTGATGAGCGGGCATCATCAAAGTCGGTAGTAAATCCTATTTGGTTATTGATAACAAAATGGAGTGTACCACCAGTATTATATCCTTTCAATTCACTCATTTGTAAAACTTCATACACTATTCCCTGGCCTGCCAACGAAGAATCTCCATGAATTAAAACGGGTAAAATTTTATCGTAATCGCTTTCATAAATTACATCAGCCTTACTTCTTGCGAATCCGATTACCACAGGGTCTACAGCTTCAAGATGTGAGGGATTTGGTGCAAGTTTCAGATACATCTTCTTTCCCGCGGCGCTTTCCACCTCACTGCTGAATCCCATGTGATATTTAACATCCCCGCTTCCCATTGTTGTGTCCGGTGTAGCGCTTCCTTCAAATTCCGTGAATATCTGCTCGTAGGTTTTACCCATTATATTAGCAAGAATATTTAATCTGCCACGATGGGCCATTCCAATTATAACTTCCTGCACATCATTTTCAGAAGCGGTGTTAATAATTGCATCCAGCGCAGCAATCGTGCTTTCACCTCCTTCAAGGGAAAATCTCTTTTGCCCGATATATTTTGTATGAAGGAATTTTTCAAACATTACTCCTTCATTTAATTTTTGAAGTATCCTTCTTTTTTGTTCAAGAGGTATGGGGGCCATCATCTTATTTTCCGCCGCATCAATGATCCAATCGATTTTTTTGCTGTCATTTAAAGAACTGAACTCCACCCCAACAGAACCCGTATAACATTTTTTAAGGTATTGAATAATATCCTCCAGCTTTGCCTTTCCTAAGCGTGTGAATTTTCCTGCAAGAAATTCTGTTTGAAGGTCGTTTTCATCAAGGCCAAAATATTTAAGATCGAGATTAGCATGTCGATCCTTTCTCTCACGGATCGGATTTGTTTTGGCAACTAAATGCCCTTTATTCCTGTATGCGAGAATTAGACGGTAAACTGAAAACTCTTTTTCAATTTGCACACCCTGAAGAGGAAAAGCCGCGACTGCATTGCCGTTTGTTTTACCATTTCCCTGTGAAAAAGCAAAATCAAAACCTTCAAAAAACTTCCTCATATCAGAATCAACACTCTCCGGATCTTTTAGGAAATCGGAATACAAATTTTCAATGTAAGCAGGGTGAGAACTGGTGACGTAAGAGAAATCTTTCATAATAATTGGTAAAGTAGTATTTAACATTGCAAATATCGGTTGTTTTTTTATCAGGAAACATATCACGAAAACTTAAAATTGCTTTCGCACGATTTAATAATAAGAACCATTTTAAATTAATTTGAATGAGGAGCAGCTTTTTTAGTTTTAAATACTATCTTTGCACCCCAAAAATTAATAATTAATGGCCAACCATTCAGCAACAAAGAAAGATGTACGTCAAAGCAGTAAGCGTAATGAGCGTAATCGCTATCATGGGAAAACTACACGTAATGCGATTCGTGATTTTAAAACACTCGATACAAAAGCGGCCGCTTCAGAAAAGATTCCGGCTTTAGCCTCAATGCTTGATAAGCTTGCGAAACGTGGAATTATTCATAAGAATAAAGCCGCAAATTTAAAAAGCAAACTAACAAAAGGAGTGCAGTCTTTAGCAAAATAATAAAATACAAGTAATGATACAGGCCTGTTACAATTGTAGCAGGTTTTTTATTTTGGTGACGTGATCTTTATTCTTACGGAGTTATGATTTTGATTCGTAAGTTCAATAATTATGTAATTCACTAATATTTAGACTTCAGTCGATCTCCACCTAAGATACAAGGGTGTTCTGCATTTTAAAAATGAGAATAGCTATTTTATTCTTTTTTTGGAAAGAAAAATGCCTTAATTTCGCAGCCCAAATTAAAATTATTACTCACAAGCTGTTAGTGACAGCAAAAAACAAGTAAATGCAGAACTACGAATTGATGGTGATTTTTACCCCTGTACTTTCTGAAGAAGAATACAAAGCTGCTCAGAAAAAGTACGCCTCGTTCCTAACTGAGAACGAAGGCAAAATAGTGCATGAAAATGCATGGGGACTAAAATCACTGGCATACCCTATTCAGAAAAAAACTACAGGTTTATACTGGGTTTTGGAATATGAGGCGCCAACCGACTTCAATGAGAAGCTGAAGACTCAGCTCCTGCGTGACGAATCAGTTATTCGGCACATGTACACTGCACTCGATAAATACGCCGTCGAGTACAATGCAAAAAAGAGAAATGGTGTAGCATCTGGAACCGAAAAAGCGGAGGTATAAAATGGCAAAAGCAAACGAGATAAAATATTTAACAGCGATAAAAGCTGAAAAGCGGCCAAAAAAATACTGTCGTTTTAAAAAATTGGGCATTAGGTATATTGATTACAAGGATGCTGACTTTTTGAAAAAATTCTTAAACGAACAAGGCAAATTATTACCCCGCCGTATAACCGGTAATTCACTTAAATATCAACGTAAAGTAAGTGACGCTGTAAAAAAAGCACGCCAAATGGCAATATTGCCGTATGTAACAGACCTTTTAAAATAATATCCATGAGCTCTCTTTATTAAAAGTGGAGCAATGGTTTTAAAACATTAAATATGCAGGTAATATTAGTACAGGACGTAAATAATTTAGGGGGCGCTCATGAACTTGTCAATGTAAAAAGTGGTTATGGCCGTAACTTCCTGATACCCTCTAAGCTGGCTGTGGAGGCAAATCCCAGTAATCTTAAGCAGCTTGAAGAACGCAGAAAGCAACTTGCCAAGAAAGAAGAGAAACTTCTGGCAGAAATAAATAGCGTAGTAACTGTTTTACAGGAATCACCTCTAAAAATTGGTGCAAAAACAGGTACAAGTGGAAAAATCTTCGGTAGTGTAACTTCTGTACAAATAGCCAGGGCTATCCGCGAACAGAAAGGATATGAAATAGACAGAAGGCGCATCCAAATTATTGATGACGTTAAGGAATTAGGTAGCTACAAAGCCAAGATTGATTTTGGCAAAGGCCAGGAAATTGAAGTTGATTTTGAAGTGGCCGCTGAATAAGATTTTCTTTTGAAATAGTGAAACCTGCCTGTTATTTAGTCAGGTTTTTTTTATTTGGTGTAACCCGGTTTTAAGATTTAACGTATCACGCGGTATTAGCGGCCCTTTTTAGACGCTATGCAAATAAAATTAATTTTTTATTTTATCTGGTGTCAAAGAAATCCCTATCTTTATCGTTAATTAATGGGTTTAGTTTGTTTTCCATTAGGCTGATGTTTCTCTTTTCCCGGTTTCTTCAGTTCATTGTAGCTACTAATTCATTAATGGAATTCAAAAATTAATTTAAACAAAAGTTTTTACAATGAACATTTATGTAGGTAATCTCAGTTGGTCAATGACTGATGATGATTTAAGCAACTTATTCAGCCAGTATGGTTCTGTTACAAGTGCAAAAATTCTTAAAGAAAAAAATACGGGCCGCAGCAAGGGTTTCGGTTTTGTGGAAATGGAAGACGATGAAGCAGCGAAAACTGCCATCGCTACATTAAACGAAAGTGAAGTTCAAGGTCGTAAATTGATTGTTAACGAATCTCAACCTCGTCCTGAAGGCGGCGGCTACAAGAAAAGTGGCGGCGGTGGATATGGCGGTGGCAGAAGTGGCGGCGGTGGATACGGCGGCGGCAGAAGCGGCGGCGGTGGTGGATACGGCGGCGGTGGCGGTGGATACAAGAAAAGCGGTGGCGGTGGATACGGCGGCGGAAGCAGCAGAAGCGGCGGCGGCGGTGGATATAACAAAGATTATTAAGAAATCATCATAGAAGAAAATTAAAATCCTTTCCAATTTATTGGGAAGGATTTTTTGTTTGGCTTAATGAAATGCTTCAGGCTAATTATTTACTTCGATCAAAGTTGTAACTAAGCAACATTCTCTCCATTTTTCTTACCGATACAATCAAGACATCATTGAGAATACTTTTCACAACCGGACGTTTTTCAATGAACCTGTATTTATTTTCAAATCATTAGAAGTAACTCTAAAATCAACTGCAAGGTTAACATAACCTGACTGCGATATTTTTCAAAAGTTATTCCACAATTTGCAAATCATAAAAGCCAGGTGAAATTTATTTGGGGGAAGCTTATTTCACAAAACTATCGAATCGAAATAAGCGCAAAACTGGCAGCTGCACTTCCCAAATTTAAGAGGAAAAATTTATCATTTGCATTTATCCAATAGTATTGCCCGGCTTTAATGAAAGAAGAAGTCTCTTTATTATTTTCAACCGTTTTGATTTCAGCATCATTAATGGCTGCTAAAACAAAATCGGAAGGGATATCCCTAATGGTAAGTTTTTCATTATTTGCAAGTTGAACTTTATATACAGCCGCCCACGGAGTATCAATCTGTAAATGGGCATGAGCGATGGGTTGCAGGTTAATAATAAAACTCGCCTCCTTTGACAACAGCTCGATATCCATCACATGATAAACAGAAGTATCCATATTCCACACCCGGTGTATTTTAATATGTGGCTCACTTAAATCCTCGTACCACACATTTCCAGGAACAGAAGTGCTATACTGTGGTGGTTCATTCACCCGTTCGGAACCTGTAAGTGTTTTTGTGAACATGACAAATACTGACGGGGTAGAATGAACATGGTATTGTGTTGTATCCCCGGCAGCGAGAAGCACATTCAATATCCTCACTTTATCATTCTCAAAAACCGTGTGATGTCGTGGCTCTTTACTTACCGCAACCTGCGCCATAACAGGAGGAGAAAAGAAAAAATAAAAGACAGACAGAATGATAATTCGCATTAATAAAAATAACATTTAGAGATTAGATTTTCAACTTTCGCAAGTTTTCAATGATAAATCAAGGTTCAATTACATAAAATTCTGTCTTCAGGTAGTAGATTTTCTAACCAAAATAGCCATTGAAACATTTTCCGAAAATTTTCGTTTACAAAAATATGGCGCCAATAACGTAAATTCATTTATCAATTGTCAAAAAAATAAAACTATGAAGTCCCTATCCGAAACATGGTTTACTGAAGGCTATATTGATTTTGAACTAAAAAAATATACTCTTCTCGCTTATCTTCAACACGTAGATTCCTATTTCCATCAAAACAAGTTGTACCCACAATTGGCTGATATTATTTTTCACTATAATAATATCGTTGCCTTTAGAGAGAACAGGCGATTTCTCCAGGAACAATTTCCAAAGCAACTAACTGATGTAAGCATCAAGAAACTCCAGCTCGAATACGAAAGAATTATTGAAGATGATGAGCTAATGAAAGAACTTGAAGAGATTGTACATTACTCTGCCCAAAAAATAAGAGGGGCCATACAAAATGGCACAGAAATCTACGAATTTGTAGAGGCAAAATTAAATATTGAGCCGGTTGGTATAATCCCTCTCGATACTAAAGAGGGTTACCTTCTCATAAGTGACGGCTATTATAATACTACCGTCGCTTATCAATATCAGCTTTCCATATACGAGAAGCATAATGAGAAATATCGCGGCTTGAGGACTTCGTTTGTACAAAAGTGGATAAGATCTGTAAGCAATACTGCCGAAAATATAAAAGCAGAATTAATAAGAGACAGGAAAGATTTTCCTAATCCCGCTGTCTATAACATAGAAACTCCTCTAACTTACCCGATGGAAGAAACTTTATTACCGATCGCGAAAAGAAGCTTTGTAAAATACATTAGCAGCTAATCATTGCGTTACTTGCATATGTTGGTTTATATTAAAACACCAGTTGAATTGAACTGAGCGGGAAGGTGACGGAATACAGAAAGGAATAAAATATATCGGAAGGCAGATCGTTAATAACTTAACCATCTGTCATATCCAAAATGAAAAAAGTTTACGCGATTACATTGTTCCTATTCCCTTTATTTATATCCGCTCAAAAAAGAGTAGACCTTGACCGTTACCGATTTACTGTCCAGTACAGGTCGCTGCCGGCTATACAGTTGGATAGTAGCTATCATACTTATAATGTAGAGATAGAAGGCACGAAATTAATGCGCCCATTTTTGAAAGAACTTTCTCCTGAAAATTCAGTGATATTAGAGGGATGGCGGAAGCTGGACAATTATGGTCACCTCGCTATTAAAGTAAAACTTGACGACTTATTACCGGAATCATTTACGGTAAAGGAACGCCTTGAAACTATTAAAAATCATCTCGGACAGGTAACAAGCACCCGGTTACTTTACCACCAGGAAATGATTTATACGTTTGCTGCGAATGCAAGTATTAGTGATTACCAGGGAGCTCACATAATTGACGAACAGCTTGCAGACCGTGGATACAAACAAGTTTACAGCAGTCCCGAATTTAGCATAAAAGCAGTAGCAGAAGGCTACTTTGGTGTAAATGCTTTAAATATTACCAGTAATCTTTATCAAAGTTGTGTTACAAGAGCGATGCATTACCTAAGTGATGAGATCACTACCAGTTTTGGTTCTAAAGATGTTACAGTTAACGATTTTGTATGGGTTGTTGGTAATAAAAAACATCCTGAATATACCGATAGTCGTCATGCAATCCAGCAAATGAACGATGCTCTATTTACTCTTACCGCTAATGGCCAAGTTGAAAACATACGCGAACAATTAGAGCCGGTAATCAAATATTTCGAGAAAATAAAAAAAACTTACACTTCTTCGAGCAGGCATGATCGTAAAATAAGATATGCCAGCTATTATAATCTCGCAGTGATCTATTATTACCTGGATGATCCCCAGCTAATGATGAAAGAGGCTAACGGGCTTGTATTAAATGATTTTGATACCCAGGATGGCAAGGCATTTGAACAATCTGCCACGAGATTGAAAAATTTATTTAAGATTTCCAATACAAATACCCGTCATTTCACTATAAATACCTCCCAATTTAAAGGCCCATACGAGAAGAATTCAGTTACTGCCAAATAGTAATGAACGGTGTGGCTTATGGGTCCTTGAATTTTAAAAAATAATGATTCTCTGAGCGCTGCCTTATCTTGGTTTCCGAGACGAAAAAACTGTTCATATTCACTACTCTCATTTTACTAGTTATTCTTTAATTAAGTGCTTATCGAAACCCGCGGCAAGCAACTTTTCATAGGCGCTCCAAACCTTTAGGGGAATCTCCTGGTAAATTTGAAACCCCTTTGCCGGGTAGACCTTAATACGCTGCAAATCGCCCATCATAATATTAATCACCTTTTCCATAGGAATTGCTGATGTGGGATATGTTGTAAATGATATTTGCGGCGAGGTAACAATTAACTTTTTTTCAGGCCAATGCTTTTTAAAAGTAGCATATGACCTGCGTTCCATGTAAGGCTTTTGGACTACAATAAAACTTTGCGGACTAAGGCCCTTTCGTTGCAATAATTGTTGAGTGAATAAGATATTTTCTCCTGTATTGGTGGATTGGTTTTCAATTAAAATATTTTCCGCAGGAACCCCTTTTTTAATAGCTATTTCTGCAAACTGATCTGCTTCTGAAACATCCCATATTTCCTTTGTAAAATTCCCGAGCCCACCTGACATAACCAATAGCGGCGCCCATCCTTCAAGGTAAAGTTCTGCGGTTCTATGTGCGACCCGCAAATCGTGGCTGCCAAGAGCAAGTATGCAATCCGATTTAACAAGGCTGTGGTGCATTTGATGATAGTCCCAAAGTATTTGAGCTAATGAAAATATTTCAGCGGTTATCATTATTTAAAAGTCAACATTATACGACAGGAATATCTTGCATTGAAGGGGAAGTAAAATTAATTTTTTATTAATATTCCATAATTTCAATTTTTTTAAAATCTATCGGATGGCTATTCGATTGAAGAGCAATATAGCCATCCCTTACAACATCGTCACCATTAATAATCAATTTTCTTGCAAGAGCATTCGTAGAAATAAACCTGGGGTTTTCAAATTGAATGACTTCTTTGCCATTTACAAAGTGAGTTATTTTTCCATTGTTTACATCAATTTCCGCAACTATCCATTGAGACCGCTTGAAGTTTTTTTCTACAAAGGGTTCAGTGCAATAGGAGGTATTTCTTTTTTTATTGATTTGAATATACATTCCGGAAGCACAAACTCCTCCTGTAGGGCGCTGCAGTTTAATATTACCGCCCAGCAAATGATACTCAAGGCATACCGGGAAGGGCTGGTCTATGCCAACAGTTTCAGGCGGCTGGCAATAATATTGAATGCTGCCATCTTTGTAACCCCATGGCGGCCCGCCTTCCACCGTTTCTCCTACAAATCTATATTGAACCCTTAGCCTGAAGTTGGTAAATTTTTTTTTATAATACAATGACCCAAATTTTTTTTTGAAGCCACTATCGTACTCATTGTACCGGATGCTTAGTTTACCATGAGCGACTCTAAAAGTGTTTCCATAATTGATGCCGGCTTTATACCCCGCTATTTTTGGTATCCAATTATTAAGGTCCTTTCCGTTAAAAAGACTCACCCATTTTTTATTATTTTTTTTACCGGAAGCAATTTTATTGGAATTGCAAGATTGTAAAACACATAGAAAAATAATAAAAAGACAAAGCGGAGATTTCATTTAATAACGATAATTTTTGAGGTAAGATAATTAATTATTCTACTCCAAACATTGGTAAGACATTGATGTTATCATTTTTTATACACAGCATTCGGGAACAAAAAATAGAATCATCAGTCGTAAAATCAATCTAATTTAAAAGTCATTAATTTGCACTGCTCCCTTGTGAACTAATCTTATCATTTTCAAACTCGAGACAAAATCATGAAAAGTTCTTTATTTACTTTTTTCTGCTTTAGTTTTATCCTTAGCACACATGCGCAACAAAAAGATTCCTTATCCGCAGCAGATTATGCGCATGCCGAAAGTTTTCTATTTTACAACGCTCCTCAATACATCGATCACGGTAGTGTGAGGCCCAATTGGCTTTCGGGCGACCGCTTTTGGTTCCGAGATCTTAATGCTAACGGAAGTGAATTTATTTTGGTAAACCCGGCCAATGGCAAATTAACACCTGCCTTCGATCAACAAAAACTGGCCAGTTCACTATCAGCAGCAACAGGCAAAACATACGAAGGCAACAAACTACCCTTTCAAAATTTTAGCTTTTCTGATGATGAAAAATCCATTTATTTTAGCGCAAACGGGAGGCAATGGAAATGCGATCTCCGGAATTACCAGTGCACGCAGGATGTAAGAGGTGATATAAATTCCTACGCTGATGTCTCAAAAAATGAAGTGCTTTCACCTGATGGTAATAAGACAGCATTTATTAAAGATTATAATTTGTGGGTGAGAGATATTGCCAGCAATAAACAAACACAGTTAACAACAGACGGCGTACAATACTTTGGATACGCAACGGACAATGCAGGATGGAAACACAGTGATGAAGCCATCTTACAATGGTCTCCTGATTCAAAGAAAATTGCAACATTTCAACAAGATGAACGTAAAGCTGGCGATATGTATCTTGTAACAACTAATGTGGGCCACCCTACTCTTAAATCCTGGAAGTATCCGTTACCGGGAGACAGCAATATCATGACCATCCAAAGAGTGATCATAAACGTAGATACTCCTAAAGTAATAAGATTACAGATTCCTCCCGATCCCCATCGCGGCACCCTAAGTGACGATATTTCCAGCAGCGGAACTTTTGATGATGTAGACTGGAATGCCGATGGTTCGCAACTTGCTTTTGTTTCTACATCACGGGACCACAAACAGGAAAAATTTCGTATAGCAGATGCAGTTACAGGCGAAGTAAGGGAAGTATTTGAAGAAACCGTTCCTACACAGTTTGAATCAGGACAGGGCAGCATCAACTGGCGTTATCTTCCGAAAACAAACGAAATCATCTGGTACTCGGAGCGGGATAATTGGGGGCATTTATATCTATATGATGCGACAACAGGAAAGTTGAAAAACAAAATAACTGAAGGTGATTATGTTGTTACCGAACTACTTAAGGTAGATGAAAAGAAACGCGAATTGTATTTCCTGGCGGATGGATTGGATAAAAAAAATCCTTACTTCTCGCATCTGTATAAGATAGCTTTTGAGGGTAAAAAGCTAAATGCACTTACACCTGAAGAAGGCGATCATTCTATTACGTTCTCGCCTTCAGAAAAATATTTTATAGATAGTTATTCGCAACCAGATGTTCCTGCTGTTATTAATTTAAGAGATATCAATGGCAAGCTTATTTCAACTTTAGAAAAAATGGATGTGTCAAGATTGAAAGCGATTGGCTGGCAGCCGCCCAAACCCATAACCGTAAAAGCACATGATGGAGTGACAGATCTGTATGGATTGATGTTTACACCTACTAATCTTGATCCCACTAAAAAGTACCCGGTGATAGACTATATCTACCCGGGGCCGCAGGGCGGAAGCGTAGGCTCGTGGTCGTTTGTAGCGTTAAGGGGAGACCACCAGGCCCTCGCCGAGTTAGGATTTATAGTCGTGCAACTTGAAGGAACCAGCAACCCACTGCGCTCAAAAAGCTTCCATGATATGAGCTATGGGAACATGGCTGAAAATACACTGCCAGACCAGGTTTCCGGCATAAGGCAATTGGCACAAAAATTTACCTACATGGATACAAGCCGTGTTGGCATCTGGGGGCATTCCGGCGGAGGCTTTGCAACGGCTGCAGCCATGTTCCGTTATCCTGATTTTTTTAAAGTAGGTATCTCTGAATCCGGCAATCATGATAACCGCAACTACGAAGACGATTGGGGTGAAAGATATATCGGGCTTCTTAAACCAGGAGCAAATGGCGTGGACAATTATGAATCGCAGGCCAACCAGGTGTATGCAAAAAATCTAAAAGGGAAACTAATGCTTGCTCATGGAATGATGGATGACAATGTACCGCCTTATAATACCTTACTTGTAATAGAAGCTTTGGAAAAAGCAAACAAAGATTATGACCTGGTACTATTTCCCAACAGCAGGCATGGCTACGGCCCATATTCACTTTACATGATGCGTCGCCGCTGGGATTATTTTGTAAAAAACCTTTTGGGTAAAGAACCGCCAAAAGAATATAAACTTAGTTTTTCATCCGATCCAAGAAACGGTAGAGAATAGGTACAATTATTTTTATATTTCGCGGTTCTCTTATCACTTGTTACACCTTTCTAATTGAAACCGAAGCCAAAATTATAATTGTGGTCATCTGGAGGAAATACGCTTAGAAAGTATTTCATAAAAAATGCTTTATTCTGATGAACTAAAAAAATTCACTGATGTGAGGGCAAAACAATCGTAAAAGTGAATTTAGTAAAAGTGCTCAGTATTTCTACCGGCAACGGTGGAGAAGAGGATTATGCTTTTCCGGTAAGGCTATTTACTGAATCCCGGTAACTGTCGCCTACAGGTAATTCAAGTGTATCAACAAACACACTCGACTTGCGAATGGCTGTGATAAACGCCACAGATACAATGTACGATTTGTGAATACGAATAAATTCTGAGGAAGGCAATTGTTCTTCAATTGTCTTAACAGGCATGCGTGTAACCACGGGCCGGGAGGTGCTTTTTAGGTGGATTTTTATATAATCCTTCAGGCCTTCAACATATATCACATCAGCCAAGGTGATTTTTAAAAGGCTATAGTCAACATTCACAAAAAAATATCCGGGCTGAGATGAAACACCGGTAGTCTTTTGTTGTTTTTTTAAATCAAATAATTGTTTGGCTTTATTGCAGGCCTTTACAAACCGGTCAAGGGATACAGGCTTTACGAGGTAATCTGTAACGTCGAGGTTGAATCCTTCTAACGCATACTTTTCATAGGCCGTTATCAGGATGATCATTGGCGGGGTAGGCATTGATTGTATGAATTGCAACCCTGTAAGTCCTGGCATTTGAATATCAAGAAACAAAAGGTCAATGCTTTCCTGCTGCATTACTTTCATTGCCTCCATCGCATTATCACAGGCTGCCACCAGTTTCAGAAAAGGTACTTTGCTGATATTATCCTCAAGGAGTTCCAGGGCTAAAGGCTCATCATCTATCGCGAGGCAACGTATCATTCGGTAATATTTATTTTCAGCGAAACTGCAAATATGTCGTCCTCTTTAGTAATGTAAAGTTCATGCCTGGAAGGATGAAGCAGCTCCAGTCTCCTCTTCACATTGGCCAGGCCTATACCACTTGCCTTATCCTTTATTTCATTAGAAGACGCGTCGTATTTATTGGTTACGCTAAAGTAAAGAATATTGTTTTTAGCCTTCATATCAATATCAATATAGGCATTCTCTATCATACCTGTTCCGTGCTTAAAGGCATTTTCCACAAAAGGAATTAAAAGCATTGGCTCTATATTATAATTTTTATCTGGTGGAAATATATTGGTATTGATAGTAACTTTTTTTCCATAACGCTGTTGCTGCAGATCTATGTAACTTTGCAGGTATTCCGTCTCTTTTTCTATAGGCACTTTTTCTTCATCAGTTTCATAAAGCATATACCGCATTAGGGAAGAAAGTTTTATGAGAGACGGCTCCAGTAGGTCAGATTTTTTACGTGCAAGGGCCACCATGTTGTTTAGCACGTTGAACATAAAGTGTGGGCTCACCTGTGACCGAAGCAATGACAATTCTGTTTTTAGATTTTCATTTTCTTTCTCTTTTGCAAGGTTATCGGCAATAATTTTATCCCGAATAGTTTTGTAGGCAGTACTGCAGGATAATATGAAGAGAAAAATAAAGGTGCTAAAAAAAATATGAGCGTCCCAGGTAAAATGTTGGCTGGTAAGAAATGTCTTTCTCAATATTCCAACAGTTATCACATAACAGGCAAATGAAATTAAGATCAATAATGTATAAAGTGTATATTTTTTCTTGTAAAGTAGCCGGGGAATCAGCAGCCCTGCATTGAGATAGAAAAATAAAACGATCAGGATGTCACTCGCCACAGTTATCATAAAAATACTAATGGCGGAGTCCTGTGGTTCAGGCGGCTTACCATGATCTGGATTATACGATGGCCGTAGCAGATAAGGAAGCGAAAACAATAAGATCCAGGCAAAAGCATGAATAAGTACAGTTATCCATTTTTTTGCATACCAATCTTTTTTCATCGTGCCAAATTAACAATAACAAATGTATAATAGTAGCTCCTAAACAAATGTTGCGACGAACCGGGCAATTTCAGCGACGTGAGTCATGAAATCGAAAGCCACAATGATTCCCTGGCATTCGCAAAATGAAAAATGTGAGATACCTAAAAGCAAATATCAATTGAATACAAAACAGCCTATGCCACAGTATTTACCCGAATTATATAATTGCAGGGTACTTCTTTCTTAAAAATTTCTTTGCTTACTATTGTATTGAAAACATCTATGGAGAACAGTGTCTGTGTGATGTTTATTACCAGCCCCGAAAAACTGGTAAATAATTTGTGCTAATTGCAGAAACGTTCCTGTTTGGAGACAAACAATTTATCATTCATCTTTAGTCTAAAAATTTATTGTTTGAAAAAAATCTGCTTTTTATATTTCTTATTTATCCCCTATGCTTGCCTTGCTCAAGACGAGAGTGCAGACACCTTTGCTTATAAAACAATAAGAGCCGGGGCTGAATACAAGAAATCCAATTTTCACCAATGGCTGTGGGGAAGGAACAGACGAAGAGAATGGACAACGCCAGTGACGGTACCTGTGCTGTGGCTGGATAAAGAAAAAGAAAAATTAATTCCATATAAAAAAGGTGGCGGTAATGAATCAAAAACATTGCGACTAAAATCAACCGGGGGAAAAGAATATACACTTCATTCAATCAATAAATCAAGAAGCGACGTAGTGTTGCCGGATTTTAAAAACACTTTTGTACAAGATATCATTAATGATGGTATTTCCATGTCCTATCCTTATGGAGCTTTCGCCCTGCCTGTAATGGAAAATGCTGCAGGCATCTATCATAGCATCCCGAGAATGGTGTATGTTCCCAGGCAGCCTGCGCTCGACAGTTTTAATGACCAGTTTGGGAATAACCTGTACCTGCTTGAGCAAAGGCTCGATGGCGATTGGAGCGATGCGGATAATCTTGGGAATTTTGTAGACTTCGATGCTCCTGAAGACCTGGTGGCACGCATACAAAATGACAATAGCGTTAAGCTAATGCAATTTGAATTTATAAAAGCCCGGTTGTTTGATATGCTTATAGCCGACTGGGACAGGCATGAAGACAATTGGCGCTGGGGAACGCGAGACACATCGGGCGTAGCAGTTTACTACCCGGTTCCCCGTGATCGTGACCAGGCATTTTATACACATAACGGGGTCCTGATAGATCGGGTGTTATCTGCAGCGGGACTGAGCTACATGCAAAATTTCAACTATGATATTCCTGACATATGGCGACTAAATTTTGAAGAAGGAAGTATGGATAGATTCTTTAGCAATGAAATGACGAAAGAAGATTGGATACATGCAGCGAAATCTCTTCAGCAACTAATTGCTGATTCTGTTATACAAAGTTCCGTTGAGCAATTGCCACCAGAGATTTTTAAAATATCCGGTGATGAACTTATTAAAAAACTAATTGCACGTAGGGAAAAACTGGTAAAATATGCTATTGAATATTACCTGTTTCTTGCGCAGGAAGTAGAAGTTACCGGAAGCAGAAATAGAGAATATTTTGAGGTAAAGAGAATTAATCCCTCTCAGACTGTTATGAAGGTATTTGGCATAGATAGTTTCGGCCAAAAGATGGCTGCTCCATTTTATTCAAGAACATTCAATACTTCAGAAACAAAAGAGGTAAGGATATACGGCATCGATGGTAATGATGTATATGCGATAAATGGAACCGCGAATAAAATGCGGGTGCAAATAATTGGAGGACCGTCGCGGGATTCAATTACAGAAACAGACGGAACCAAAAGAAATCATGTTTATGATGATGAGGAAAATATTTTGCAGACGAAATATGCGAGATTGCATATTAAGAATGACAGCTCTATTCATGCTTATGAATACGACAGCTATAATTATAATTCAAGCGGATTTGCTCCATCAATATTTTTTAATAACCAGGACCGTTTGTATGTAGGTTTCGGCTATGGATTTAAAAAGTATGGTTGGCGCAGAAAACCTTATGCTACAAAACAACTAATAGATGTTCATTATTCGCTTTCACAAAATGCCTTTAGTTCATCTTACACTGCACTTTACCCCCAACTGTTCGCAAAATGGAATCTTGCTTTCTCTGCAAATTATGATGCCATAAGATGGACTAATTTTTATGGACTGGGAAATGAAACTTCTTCTGAAACCGCTGATAAAAATTTTTATAGAATACGTACGAGGGAGTGGCTCGCCAAGGCTGGCATCAACAAGAATTTTGGTAAGAGTAATTTTTCAATCAATGCCTTTTTTCAAAGCGTAAAAATTTTAAATGACACCGACAGGTTTGTTGTAAAAATTTTTGTTCCATTTGATACAGATGCACTAGAGAATAATAATTACGCTGGTGCGCAATTTGCATACACTTACTTAAACGTGGATGATTCAATTGTTCCGTTAAAAGGCATTAGCTTTTCGGGCGAAGCCAACTACATTAGCAATCTTTCCCATGGTGAATTCTTTCAGAAATATTCCGGAAAATTACAATTGTATATTCCGCTATTTGATAAATTTTCAATGGCGATTAGGAACGGTGGGGCTGCAATTATTGGTGACGGAGCTATTACTAACAGTGCTGAATTTTACGAACATGCAATTCTCGGAGGGCCGGAAAACATGCGGGGATTTCGTCGCGAAAGGTTCTGGGGCAAAACAGCTTTTTTCAATAGTAACGAGTTGAGGTACATTACTAATGTAAGAACACATTTTTTAAATGCAAAAGCCGGACTACTTGTTTTTTTTGATGATGGGAAGGTTTGGATTCCCAATGAAAATTCAACGACACTACATACAGCTTATGGTTGTGGAATAATGTTTGCTCCTTTCAATTTATTTAGCGGAACTATTACCTATGGACGTTCCGGGGAGTCAAGCCTGATTCAATTTCGCATCAATAAACTTTTTTAAAAGCCGGTTCCAATAATTTTTTTGAAAGAGGCTCTAACTAAAATATCAAGGCATATTAGGGAGAGAAAGCATCCGATAAAATCACTACTGCAAAAAAATACAATCCACTATAGAATATCATCTATTGAAAACCATTCTTCCATTTTTGCGCTATGACGATTGCAGTCTCGAGCATGCACGGTTCCCATTGTTCTGTTTTCCAGGCTGTACCAGATAATACGGATGACTGAAGCATCTCAACCGCAGATTTATAAGAAGTGGCTGATTCCAAAATATTTGAAAGCACAAATTGTTCTTTTTGTAAAACAACGTCTTGTAGTGGCTCCTCCGGAATTATTAATTCCGATGGTATAAAATTGTTCACTTCTACTTTACTTTCTCTATTGGATTCGTTGCTCGTTATTAAATTCATTTTTATAAAATCGAGCCTGTATTGGTTTCTCATTTCTTCAGTCATTAAAGCATCACTGAGCTGCTCCAATACCACATATTTTAATTGCGGGCATTTGCCAATTGCCATTTTTAATAAGCCGAAAACTTCTTCCGGCACTTTGTCATCATGCGTATCTCTCCTCACTTTTCTACCTGGAGCAACGGTCGAATCTTCCCAGCTTCCGCCTGAAATGTGAATCTCTCTTACGCGATGCAGCGGATAAAGCTGGAACATTTCTTCTATAGGAATTTTAAAATTTTGTGACTGGCAATATAGATTATGTAGATCAAGAATTATGAATCCGTTGATAGGCGAAACCAATTCATCTAAAAAAACTCCATGTCTTTTTACTTCTTCAGGTGAATAAGCAAAGGCGAGGTTTTCAATGCCAACAGGGCATTTGCACGAATTATAAATTCTCTTTAAACGGTCTCTCCCAATAGCTAATGTTGTTGAAGTAAAGGGAATACTAATTGGCGCGCCGTGGTGAAAGTTTTCTCCGGTCATAAATCCAAAATGCTCTGTTATATGAGCAAATTGAAATGACTCGGAAATTTTTTCAAGGTGTGCAAGCCATTTTTGTTGCCCCGGCGACCATGAACCCGAGAAAAGAGAGAAATAAACTCCATGACCAATTAACCTTTTCTTATTACCAAACGCGTGGAGCAGTTCCACGAACCATCCAGGAATATTTTCTTTTTTGTAAAGAGTATCAAAAGACCATTCTAGTGCATCTACCTTTTCATTTTCAAAAAGTGGGAGCGCCGCAGATAAAATATTTTCATCAAGATTACAGGATATGGCCGAAAAAATCTCACGCATGAAAATGGAATTAGTAAAATTTTCCTACCCCATTCCGCAAGCCGGGCAACTTACCGGTGGACTAACAGTTTTTGTGCTGTGGATAGCTGGTTTTGCCACCTCATCTTTTTTAGGCTTTTCGCAGGAAACAACGGCCCCTGTAGTTACAGCAATTAGCATTGCCTGCAGAATCGATTTAGGAATTTTCATTATTGAATTATTTTTTAAGGATTTTAGCCGATGACAACGCGTTATTCTAAAACGTTGCAGGGAATCTTAAAAAAGTATAATTATTTTACCGGCAGCATAAATTTGAAGATCGATCCCTTACCAATCTCACTTTCAACCCAGATATTTCCACCCTGCGCTTCCACAAATTCTTTTGAGATTGCCAACCCCAAACCGGTACCCTTTTCCTTAGAACCCGGCACCTGGAAATATCTTTCAAACAATCTGGGCAAATAAGTTTCATCTATACCGGGACCATGATCTGTAACTGAAAAAATCACATTATTATCCTCCGATGATGCCTCAACCTCTATCGTACTATTTGTATAAGAATACTTAACCGCATTTGTAAGAAAATTGTTCAGTACCCAGGTTGTTTTGTCCGCGTCTGCTTCTATTTCAGGTAAGTCTTTTTCAGAATTATTTTTAATTTCTACGTCCCTTTCTTTTGCATTGCCCGAAACCGCCTGTATCGCATTTTCTATAATTTGAAGTGGATGTACTCTTTGAATATTTAACTGTATTTTTCCTGCTTCTGCCTGTGACATGTTAAGCAGCTCACTCAGGATTTTGAGCATCCGCTGATTATCCTCTTTCAAATGTATTATCAACTCTTTTTGCTCTGGTGAGAGTTTACTTACACGCTCGTCTTCCAGCAATTTCAAACTGAAATCGGATGATGCTAAAGGTGTTTTTAATTCATGCGATATCGTTGAAATAAAGTTTGTTTTCGCTACATCCAATTCTTTAAACGAAGTAATATTTTTTAAAACAATCACTTTATTTTTTGCATTGCCGTGTTCAATTTCAATTACTTCTTTAACGAAATAATTTTCCCTGTTTTCAACCACTACTTTAAAAGGGACATTAGTTTCATTGCCTGTTAAAAAACCAAACAGGTCATTTTTGGTTTTTAATTCATCAACATTTTTGCCTACCACTTCTTCCGATGGTAATCCTAATAACTGCAGCGCCTGGTAATTTGCAAACAAGATTACGTTGTTTTTATCTATCCCAATGCTGGCATCTTTTAAACTATTTATCACTGCCTCCGCACGGTTCTTTTCAAACATTAACTGATTCAGGTTGCTGCTTTCAAAATATTCAAGGCGGGCAGCCATCTCATTAAATGCATCTGCTAATATTCCAAATTCATCTTTGTTGTTGATATGAATCCGGTGCTTATAATTCTTATTTGCAATTTCTTTTATCGCTTCTGTTAAACGCCTAATGGGGCTTGTAACTATTGAAGGAAAGTTGACCAGGAAAGTTAAGGCAATAAGAAAAACAAGACTTCCCAGTAAAACGATAATGCCGAGAGCATCTTCGGCCGTCTTCTCAGCGATCATACTTTTTTTCTGAATCGCCGCCATATTTAACGACAAAATAGTTTGTATCTGTTCCTCGATCGATATGAAATTTTGCCTGGTGGTATCTCCCGTTTTATACTTGTTAAAATAATTTCTTAATACAAGGGTTGCTTTATCTTCCCCCGGCTCAGTAATATTCTTTTCCTGTTGTTGTAAGGCATTTTCGAAATTGTCAATCGACAGCTCATTGTAGTTTTTGATTCGGTTCAACTGTTGTTGCATCGTGTTGCAATAGGACAAACTCTTGTAGTTATCCTTCAATACATTTTTACCTTCAGTTTTTAATTTTGCCATGTAATAAATGCCGGCACCACCCGTCAATAACAAGAGCAGGAACAGGAAGAATGTTCCCAACCATATTTTACTTTTTACAGTTAATGCCATCAGGAAAGAATAATGAGATCTATGTTATTTTTCGAAAGCGTTTTCAGCAATTGATTGAAAATACCTGTTCGTAAGATAATTTGAAATAAACTTACATGAGGCTTTCCCAGGCATATTGTGGTGATACCTTTTTCACTAACCGTTTCAATTATTAAAGATGCAATGTTTTCTCCCTTCTTCTGAATTACTTCTGCACCCAATTCTGTTGCATTTTTAAAATTATTAATTAAATGCCGTTGGGCCGCCAAAGGAATTTTGTCTGCAGCTTCTTTTGCAGCTTGCACGTACAGAACATACCATTTACTGTTATAATAAGAGGCAAGCCTGGCAGTTTTTCTTATAATGCGTTGCGCAATTTCGTGGTTGGAAGAAATGCATGCTAAAAAACGATCGTGTGCAAAAGGAGTTTGTTTAGCCGTTATCTGGTAATCAACTTTTCTTTCCACCTGCCCGGCGACTTCCTTTAATGCAAGTTCCCGAAGCTGCAATATTTTATCCGGCTGAAAAAAATTTTGTAATGCCTGGTGCACTTTTGCCGGATCATAAATTTTACCCTCTTTTAATCTTGATATCAATTCATCAGCGGTAAGATCTATGTTCACTACTTCATCGGCGATCTGTAACATTTTATCTGGTATCCGCTCCTTTACTTCTATCCCCGTAATTTTCTTTACTTCTTCATTAATACTTTCTATATGCTGAATATTTACTGCCGATATAACATCTATGCCTGCCCGTAAAACATCCAGTACATCCTGCCAGCGTTTTTCATTCCTGCTTCCGGGAATATTTGTATGAGCCAATTCATCTATAATTACCACTTTTGGATGAAGTAATAAAATTGCCTGTACGTCCAATTCCTCCAGGCGCTTGCCTCTATAAAAAACTTCGCGACGTGGGATTACCGGCAGCCCTTCAATAAGAGCTTGCGTATCTTTTCTTCCGTGGGTTTCCACATAACCGACTTTAATATTTACGTCATTTTGCATCAGTGCATGCGCTTCCTGCAACATTCTGAAAGTCTTGCCCACGCCGGCGCTCATGCCGATATATATTTTTAGCCTTCCCTCTGCGTTTTGTTGGTTGAGGTCTAAAAACTGTTGGACCCTTTTTTCTTTATCGTCAGGTTTACTCACTTATAGTAAATGATGTATGAACAATATATTGGCAAGCATTTCTGTTTCATGCAAAGTTCGTCCTTCCACTACATGGTTTACTTTTTTGATATTTAAGCAACCATTCTTTATTTGTTAGGAAGCTACTTCTTTAAATTATCTAAAGCAATATTCAATTTGAGGACATTTATTTTAGATGTTCCAAATAATCCTGCTGATGGTTTTTCGATTCTTTTATCAATTAATTTTTTCAGATCTGTTTCTAATAAAGCCCGGTTTTTTGCGATACGTGAAACTTGTATGTAAGCTGCTTCCGGCGAAATATCAGGATCAAGGCCACTGCCGGATGCAGTAACCAAATCGGCGGGCACTTGTTCTTTTTTTATTCCGGGATTATGCACCAGGAATGAGTCAAGCCTGTCGTTAACTTCTTTTAAATAAGCCTCGTTATTTGGCCCTTTATTACTGCCACCACTTCCTGCTGCATTGTATCCCACTGCAGAAGGACGCGACCAGAAATATTTATCTAAAGTAAAGCTTTGGCCTTCATTCGTATAGCCAACAACCTTTCCATCTACTATCGATATTTCTCCCTTTCCTTTGTTTGGCGCAGCCTGGGCACCTACCCAAATTAATGCGGGGTAAATGACCGCAAAAAATATGAATAAAATAAAAGTGAGTTTGACAGCCGGTAAAATATGATGTTTCATTGTTTATTTATTTACTTCTTTTTAAAAATTTAAAACCACAGTGACACTATTAAGTCAATTAATTTTATACCTATAAATGGTACGATAACACCTCCCAGGCCATAAATCAATAAGTTTCTCCTGAGAAGCGCGCTTGCGCCGATTGGCTTGTAAGCAACACCTCTCAAGGCCAATGGAATTAATAGCGGAATGATGATCGCGTTAAAAATCACCGCCGATAAAATAGCGCTTTCAGGACTGTGCAAATGCATAATGTTTAATGACTGCAGCCCTGGAAGTGAGGCAATAAATAATGCAGGAACAATAGCAAAATATTTGGCAACATCATTGGCAATGGAAAAAGTAGTTAACGTTCCTCTTGTCATTAGGAGTTGCTTGCCTATCTCAACAATTTCTATCAGCTTTGTTGGGTCATTGTCAAGATCAACCATGTTGCCGGCTTCCTTTGCAGCAGCGGTTCCGCTGTTCATCGCAACGCCTACATCCGCCTGTGCAAGGGCAGGTGCATCGTTAGTGCCATCACCCATCATTGCTACCAGTTTGCCACTTTTTTGTTCCTGTTTTATATAATTCATTTTATCCTCAGGCTTTGCCTCAGCAATAAAATCATCTACGCCTGCCTTTTCTGCAATGAACTTTGCCGTGAGCGGATTATCGCCTGTGACCATTACCGTTTTCACACCCATTTTTCTTAACCGCTCAAAGCGTTCCTGTATGCCCGGCTTAACGATATCCTGTAATTCTATAACACCGAGTGCAATGTTATTTCGGCTCACTACCAAAGGAGTACCGCCATTGGAAGAAATCTTTTTTACAGTTTCTTCTGTGTCTGGTGGAAAGGGATTACCAGCCTTTGTTACCATATTAAAGATGGCGTCAAATGCGCCTTTACGAACTTTCGTTCCATCTGCCATATCCAAACCACTGCTTCTTGTTTCTGCAGTAAACTTTATAAACTTTGAATGTTGGGTATTAAAAGAATCAATATCTAATTTACCTAACTCAACAATCGATTTTCCTTCCGGCGTTTCATCTGCAAGGGAAGACAGTACACTCGCTTCAACGAACATCTCTTCTGCGATTCCGTTTGCCGGATAAAAATTGGTGGCCTTCCTGTTGCCTATAGTTATGGTGCCGGTTTTATCAAGTAACAATGTATCAATATCTCCGGCAGTTTCGACTGCCTTACCGCTTTTTGTAATGACGTTCGCTCTCAATGCCCTGTCCATTCCGGCAATGCCGATAGCGCTTAACAAACCGCCGATGGTAGTGGGAATCAAACACACAAACAACGAGATAAAAGCTGCAATTGTAATAGGAGTATTTGCATAGTCAGCAAAAGGCTTAAGCGTTACACAAACAATAATGAATACTAAAGTGAAGCCCGCCAGCAGGATGGTTAAGGCAATTTCGTTCGGTGTTTTTTGCCGTGAAGCGCCTTCAACCAACGCGATCATTTTATCCAAAAAACTTTCGCCGTGTGCCGTGCTCACCTTCACAATAATTTTATCCGAAAGTACTTTTGTACCACCGGTTACAGAAGACTTATCGCCACCGGCCTCACGAATAACCGGTGCACTTTCGCCGGTTATGGCACTTTCGTCAATCGTTGCAATACCTTTTATTATCTCGCCGTCCATGGGAATGATATCGCCGGCTTCACACATAAAGTGATCGCCTAATTGCAATTGCGCGGAAGGCACAATTTTTATTTCATCTGTAAATATTTCTCCTATGGCAAATATTTTTTTCGCAGGTGTGTCTTGCCTCGTCTTACGCAGGCTATCAGCCTGTGCTTTACCTCTTGCTTCCGCAATGGCTTCTGCAAAATTTGCAAAAAGTAAGGTTACGAACAGTACAAGAAATACTATAAAGTTGTACAAGAAATTACCTTGCGATTGCACGCCTGTAAGTATCCACGCACAAACGATTAACATTACTATCGTACCCAGTTCTACCGTAAACATTACCGGGTTGCGAAACATAATACGCGGATTCAATTTTACAAAAGCTTGCGTAAGCGCTTCTTTAACGAGCGCCGGTTCAAACAATCTTGTATTTTTATTTTTAGACATTTTATAATCTTTTAATCAACCTTTTTTTTAAATTATTTAGCACTGAAAAATTCAGCAAGCGGCCCTAAAGTGAGTGCCGGAAAAAATGATAATGCAGCCACAATAATGATCACTGTAAACACAACAATTCCGAATGTGGTGGTATCTGTTTTCAACGTGCCTGCTCCTTCCGGAACATATTTTTTTTGGGCCAAAATACCGGCGATCGCAACCGGCCCGATAATGGGTAAATAGCGGCCTAATATCAATACGATTCCTGTGCTGATATTCCACCAGGGAGTATTGTCGCCGAGGCCTTCAAACCCGCTGCCATTGTTCGCTGAGGCAGAAGTGTATTCATATAACATTTCGCTGAAGCCATGATAACCGGGATTATTTAACCAGGCAACATTAGCTTGAGGATTGTGCGTATATAAATATGCGGCCAAAGCAGTTCCGGCCAGGATCAACAACGGATGCAGCAACGCGATAATCATCGCGATCTTCATTTCTTTCACTTCTACTTTCTTGCCTAAAAATTCAGGTGTTCGCCCTACCATTAGCCCGCTAATAAACACTGCAATGATCATGAAAATATAAAAGTTCAAAAAGCCAACGCCTACGCCGCCGAAGAAAGAATTGATCATCATGCCCAGCATGGCAAACATGCCGCTTAAAGGTGTGAGACTATCATGCATTGTATTTACAGATCCATTAGATGTTACTGTTGTGGCAATCGCCCACGTGGCAGACGCAGCCGGGCCAAACCGAACTTCTTTACCTTCCATACTTCCCATTGCCTGACTGATACCCATTTTTGCAATAGCCGGATTCCCATTCATTTCCTGCTGAATTGTTGGTATAAGCAGCAGGAGAAAACCCATCATCATCACACCAAAGATGATCCACGCAAGTTTTTTTCTTTTTAAATAATAGCCCAGGGCAAAGATCATTGCTATGGGGATTAGAAGGATAAGAACCGTCTCGACCATATTGGTGAGGTAGGTCGGATTCTCAAAAGGATGCGATGAATTAGCACCAAAAAAACCGCCACCATTCGTACCCGCTTGTTTTATCGCGATCATGGCTGCTGCCGGCCCGCGGCTTACGTTAACAGTATCACCCTGCAAGGAAATAAAATGATCTTTTCCTTCGAAGGTCATGGGTGTGCCGCTGAAAAAAAGTATAACAGCAGTAACTATTGCAACGGGCAATAGAACGCGGGTACAACTTTTTACAAAGTAATTATAGAAGTTGCCGAGCTTCTTAGTCGTGCGCTCACGCATTGCATTAAACACAACAGCGGCCGCCGCCATGCCTGTGCCGGCCGTAACAAATTGCAAAAACATAACACAACCGATTTGCGAGAAATAACTCAATCCTGTTTCCCCGCTATAGTGTTGCAGGTTGCAGTTCACTAAAAAACTGATTGCTGTGTTGAACGCAAGATCAGGAGACATAGAAGGATTGCTATCAGGATTCAGCGGAAGCCAACCCTGGTTCATTAAAATAAACATTGCCAGCAGAAACCAAAAAAGATTGATGACCAAAAGCGCAACCATATTTTCTTTCCAGCTCATCTCTTTAGAAGCATTAATACTGCTTATTTTAAAAAATATTTTTTCTATGGGATTGAAAAGCACGTCAAGCCAGGTCTTTTCGCCCAGGTAAACTTTTCCAATGTACCTACCCAGTGGAATCGCTAAAACCACCATGAGGATAACCATTGCTATTGCGCCTAAAATTTCTGTATTCATTGTTTCGTTCTTTAAAATTTTTCCGGTTTAAGCAATACATAGCAGATGTAGATAAAGACTATTATTGCCAGGATAAATAATGCTGTCATTGTTTAGATTTTTTCAAAAAATTCAATTGATTTAAAAAAGAGCCAGAAGCAAAAAAGCCCTGACAGAATTAATAAAATAGCTGTCATCGTATAAAAATTTAGTGCGCAAAAGGGGGAACTTATACCAGGCGATGTAAGACAATGCGACTACAAGAAGGAATATGATTACGACTGTAATAAAATCTTTGAGCCTGGGTGTTTGACTTTGCATATCTCCCCTGTGCCAAACAGGTGCCCTTTTTTAACGAAGAAGAAAGGTTTAAATGAAAGCTATGCGGGACAAGGATTTGAGCTATATTTTATTCGAAATAACGATTTGGTATTAATAAAAAATCCTTCCATTTTGGAAGGGTCGATTTTCATTTTGGTAGGGGCATGCCATGGAGTGATCCTACGATAAATGATATTCCTCAATTTTTCTATACAATGTTGTTAAGCCAATGTTTAGCAATCTTGCTGCCTCTGACTTATTACCGTTTGTATGCCTGAGAACTTTTTGAATATGTTGTTTCTCCATAATCGCCAGGTCATAACTGTTTTCTTCATTTGAAACAGAGGACTGAAAATTGAAGGGCAGGCTTTCTTTTGTAATCATTTCACCTTCCTCTAATATGACCGCTCTTTCAATTATATTTTTTAGTTCGCGGATATTTCCTTTCCAATAAAACTGTTTCAATAAATCTCCGGCTTCTTTGGTTATTCCGTTTATCTTTTTATTAATCTTGGTTGCAAAAACTGCCATGAAATATTTTGTCAAACCAGAGATATCATCCTTCCGGTCTCGTAAAGGAGGTAGCTCGATGGAAAAAATATTCAGGCGATAAAAAAGATCTTCCCTGAATTTTCCTTCCTTCACTTCCTGTTCTATGTTGCGATTAGTGGCTGCAATAAATCGTACATCTACTTTAGTAATCTTAGTATCGCCCACCTTTATAAACTCAGACGTCTCAAGTACCCTGAGTAATTTGCTTTGCAGGTCAACCGGCATTTCCCCAATTTCATCCAGGAATAACGTGCCTCCATCAGCTTCTTCAATAAGACCCTTTTTATCTTTTAACGCCCCGGTAAAAGCACCGGCTTTGTGTCCGAATATTTCACTCTCTAAAATTTCTTTTGAAAATGCGCTGCAATTAAGTGCAAGAAATGATTTACCAAATCTCTTACCGGCGTTATGTATTGCCTGTGCAAACACTTCCTTGCCGGTTCCGGTTTCACCGGTTAATAGAACGGTCGCATCTGTGGGAGCCACTCTTTTGGCCAAAGCAATGGCGTCGGTTATGGGCGCGGAATTGCCGATGATACTTTCAAAGCCGTATTTCTTTCCAACCCGTTCTTCTAGTCTTGCAATCTTTTTTTGTAATTCAACTTTTTCAATTGCTTTATTCAATAAAGGGATTACTTTATCATTATCATCACCTTTCGTTATATAATCAAAAGCGCCATTTTTCATGGCCTGTATTCCATCAGCAATATTACCATAAGCTGTTAGCAAAATCGTTTCTACAATTGGATGTTTTGCTTTTATTTCTTTAATAAAATCAATGCCATTGCCATCAGGTAATTTTACATCGCAAAGGATTACATCCGGCCCTTCTTTTTCGATGACTTTTTGTGCGGCTTTCAAATTACCTGCTTCTATCACTTCAAAGCCTTCTAACTTAATAATACGTGACAATAAGCCGCGTAATTTTTCTTCATCATCTATGATCAGGACTTTCACCATTGAAGCAAAGATGATTATTTATTAGTGAACAAAAATTTCCCGGGCAAAATAAACGTTCCCAATTAAATAGATTTTCGACGCCAAAGAAATTTCTTTAGCTTATTCAAACCGCTCCTTATCTTACAAAGTATTAATTCCTGTTATGCCCAACATCGCTGATATCGAACGGTCGCGTTCTCAACAAAAACTTCCTGAAAAAACATTAACTCATACTGAGCTAAGGCGATTGTTGCAAAAAGCATACTCGGCTGAAAAGGCAGCATCTTATGCTTACAAGGGCCATGCTGCTTCTGTAAAAAATAAGTTTGAAAAAATTGCAATAAAGCAAATTGAAGACGATGAGTGGAACCATCGTAAAGAAGTGCTGACAATAATGAATTATTATAACATCCCTGTATCACGCTGGTATGAGATCGATTTGCAATTATTGGAAAATTAATATCCGCGAGTTGTTATGTAATCGGATGGTTTATGCCCTTCTTTTTTGCCGGGAAGCTTGAAAGTGGCAATGTGTGCGAATACTTCAGAATGAAGCATTTTTTCAATGATCTTGGTATTCACGATTGGGATATTATTTTATATGAAATGGGCATGAAAGAAAAAGAACATGAAATTTATTTCAGGGATAAAATCAAAGACAGTAAAGTTCTGCCCTATTTTGAAAAGCTTTTTAGCTGGGGCGTTAAGCATTCTGCGAATAATGTGGATCTCGACAAAAAATATCCTGTGGAAGAATCAGATGGGTATTGTAGAAAATAGATATGTACCGCAATCCTAATGGAGATTAAGTAACAGCCAAATTAACAACAAAATATACCACTGCTTTTAATTTTGCAATGAATATTTTTATGAAAAAGAAAAATCTATTGTTCTTTTTTCACGTTCGCTTTGCATTGCCAGCTCAATGATGCGTACATTATTTCTTGCCTGTTCTGGTGTAACAATGAGTTTTTCACCGCCCGAGATTGCATTATAAATATTTTGGTAAAAAGCTGCGTAGTTCCCTTTTTTACTTTCAACCTTCCCAACAATATGCTGGCCATTTACATCCGAGTTTACGGTACCCCATAGATCAAGAGGTTCTACACCCCAGTTGTCTTTAGTGGCCGGAGTAAATCCCGCTTTCAATGCTTCTTCCTGAACATCCATCCCATACTTTACAAAGGATCCACGAGTTCCCGAAAGTATAAATCGTGGCAGTGGTTCTCTTAGAAGCATCCCCGCTTTTATGGAAGCTTTTATGCCCGGGTAATGAAGAATTACTTCAAAATTGTCAATAGCCTTTGCTCCCTTTCTTTGAATACGCAAGTCAGCGCTAACTGCATCGGGTAGCCCAAATAGCACCTGTACCTGGTCAATAAGATGCGAGCCAAGGTCGTACAATATCCCCGTTCCGGGAGCATCTTCTTCGCGCCATGCGCCGGGCCGCAGGAAGTTTCTGAAACGGTCGTATCGACTCTCAAATTCAACAATGTCCCCCAGCAAATCGTTCTCAACTATTTCCTCCAGGGTATAAAAATCGCTATCTAAGCGCCTGCTATGGTAAACGGATAATACCAGGTTACTTGCATTCGCTATTGCAATAATTTCATCCGCCTCAGACGTCGTTATGGTAAAGGGCTTATCCACTACCACATGCTTGCCTGCTTTTAAGGCCTGTATCGCCAGTGAATGATGCGATGTGTTGGGTGTGGTGATAACGACAAGATCAACATTTTTGTCATTAAATATTTCCTCAGAAGTACTTACAATTTCAGCCTGCGGATATTTTCCTTTAGCTACAGAAACCGTTCGGGTTTAACTGCTCTTATTTTTGCAAGCTCCATACCTTTTATAGTTGTTAATAATGGGGCGTGAAATATTTGTCCTCCAACACCAAATCCAATTAGACCAACCCTGATAATTTTATCCATATTTAATTTTTACGAAATTGGCAATAAAGCGATAATGCATGCTCCCCTCATCTAATTGATAAAAATAATTAATTAAATCCTAAGCGACCGGCGTTGTTATCATCCTCTCTATCCCTTCTTAATGCACTCTTTGTCAGCATCCCGGTATTATGGTTTTTTAGATAATACTATCTAAAAGTTTTATTGTTTACATAGATTATTTTATTAAATTGAACAAAACCAGAACTATGTTTACGAATTGCTGTAAGTATACCACCGTGCTCTGTATCTATCTGCTATTCTGTATCTCGGTAAAAAGCCAGGATATTTTACAGAACAGGTTAGATTCTTTTTCGGCTAAACTAATTACAAATATCAGGGCTCAATCGAGGCCAAGAGCTTTACTCAATACGGATAAATCAATCTTTAAGGCTGGTGAAACAATTTGGTTTAACGCGTTGCTCTTAAATTTGTTTCGCAAAAAGTAAGTACGCAAGACAAATACCTTATTGTAGATCTTGTAAATGAAAACGATGAGGTTTTAAAAATAGTAATACTGGATGCTGCTCATCAGCAATTAAGCTCAAGGATTATTTTGCCCGATTCTATTTCTACAGGTTATTATTGGCTTCGCGCATATACAAGGAATATGACAAAAGGTGACAGTGATTATTGCGCAATAAAATCTATTTATGTTTTCAATCCCAATTCTTACACTGCCACTAAAACAAAAGTTTCCCGGCAAAATGAAGATCAGGAACGTACAATCTCCATGGATTTTTTTCCTGAAGGAGGTTCACTTATTACAGGCGCTAATTCCAGTGTGGCTTTTTACGTACACGACCAGGCAGGAAGGCCTATAAAAACAGAAGGTACCATTAAAGATAATCGAGACTCTATTACGGCTACTTTTTCATCTGGTAATAATGGCTTAGGAAAATTTTCATTTTTTCCATCGCGATATCGGAAATATAAAGCTC
>CAWDTY010000010.1:0-25405 GCA_963805365.1 uncultured Chitinophagaceae bacterium | reverse complement strand
CTTCTGATGCCTGTTTCTATTTTCGCCTGATCGGTGATAGGATCAGTATAGTCTGCCTGGAAAGTCCATTCTTTTTCATTGCTTTTTCCATCATTTAAAACTATGGAAGGCGCCTGGTGTTGGGCGCCATCGGGATCGAATAGCGAATTAAAGAGAACCGAATTATTTGACCTTTTTCCATAGTTATAATTAAAATTAGCCCCTAACTCCTTTCCTTCTTTGGGAAAGGTATGCTTGTAATTTATGCGGGTGCTGCTGCGGTTAAATCCGAAATTACCATCCGAGTTGCGCAATCCATATCGCGTCAGGGTTTTTGTATTATCCAGGTATTCCTGGTTTTGTATTTCATCATTTCTAAAATCTCCTTTTACAAAATTCTGAGACAGGGTAATAGTATTGCGGTTGCTGATGAAAAAGTCTGTGCCAAACCGTATTGAATTAAAATTACGTGACCTTTTATTTACAGAATTTTGATTAAAATAATCAGTGACAATACCATTATTCCTGTTTTGTCTTTTAGCTTCACCTTTAGCCTTACCTCCCGATTCATTATTCCCGGCACTTAGAAAAAAGTTGAATTTGCCCTGCCGTAAATTCAAATTCAGGTTTCCGCTGAGAATTTTTGGAACGCCGCCGCTAAGTGTCGCTACTCCGTTGAGGCCGCCGCGTTTATTCTTTTTTAGTACCACGTTAATGATTCCGCCTGAACTGGAAGCATCAAACTTTGCAGAAGGATTGGTGATGAGCTCTATTTTTTCAATTTGGTCGGAAGGTATCTGGTCCAGTGTCAAAATGGTAGGGAGCCCGTCAACGAAAATTTGTGGAGTACTGTTACGCAATTCTACGTTACCGTCAATATCTACTGAAACCGAAGGTATATTTTTCATAACGTCAAGAGCCGTACCGCCTGTAGATACCAGGCTTTTGTCGACATTAAATATCTTCCTGTCGATGCCCATTTGAAGCGTGGGCGTGCTGGAAACCACCGTTACTGTCTTAAGCTTTTTAAAATTAGACACCAATCCTATATTTCCGAGATCTTTTTTAAAGCCACGTCTTCCCGCTTTTTCATTAGGAATTGTTACGGTTTCCTCACGGGTTTCATAACCGACAGCCGATATCACAAGATGAAAACGTCTTTCTGCCGGAAGGTCCAGGAAGCGAAATTCTCCACTGCGCTCTGCGGACATGGCTCCCAGCAGGCTGTCCTTTTTGTTTTTTACTGACCGGTAAAGTAATACAGTTGCTGCTTCTACGTGCTTACCGCTGGTATTATCCACTAATTTGCCATATATACTGTTCGAATTTACCTTTATAGCAGCAGGCGCTTCCATATTACCTTGCTGTTCACCTTCGCTTTGTGCGACTCCGCTTAAAAAAGAGAAAATACAAATAATAAAAAGTAAAGGATGCCGCATAAAACTGTTTTAATCGGTGGCCGCAGAAAAGTACACTGCTGTCCGGAACAAACCGGCGGTGATTCACATATTTGCTTTTTGAAAAGCGATTGATCAATGTGAATGAAAGGTGCAAAGGTAACCAATATAAGCCTCGCGGCCAATCGGAAACAGCACTCTATGGCAGGCTTCATATAAAAATAGAACCGTTCATAAAAAATAGGGGAGCGTTATTCCCAGGGCGCAGCTACACTTCAGGATGAAGTTTGTTGATTGAAAAATCGGCTTATTTTCTCTTTTCCGCCTCTTGTTCAAGCCAGTCCAAAAATTAAAACTTTCATATTATTAGCCTTTCAAATATTTATTAGGAACATTTGATGGTTTGTAGTCAATTCCACAGGCCGCTTTAAGAAGTTGGGATACATTTTTAGAGATTTCAATTTCATTTCTATGCATTTGCGGAAGCAGCCCCATCATTGCATAACTAATCGGGTTCACAGAAGGAATTAACGTTTCCCATTCGTAACCTTTTCCCCAAATAAGCCCGTTAACCGTAATTTTTAAATCTGCAGAATTTGATAAAAGAAAATCGAGCATCTCAATCGAATGATTTAAGATTTGATTTACTGTATGAAAAATTGGTGTCTGTCCTCCAAAACCATTTGTATCAAATCCTGCTTTGGCATTAATGTCTGCTCCATGTTTTACAAGAACCCCGGCGCAGGAAACATGATTAAATTCAGCACAAATGTGTAATAAAGTAACTTCATGCAACGGCGTGAAAGCGCAACGAAGTGAATACCTTTTGTCAACTATTTCGGGTTTATCTCTCAATTTAGTTTCCAGTGATTGAGCATCGTCTGATAACACGGATAATAATAATTCGTCGTCGAACACCAAACCATAATTCATAAATGTTTTTACGCAATCCTTGAATCTTGAACTTCTTAAATATTCGCTTGTCAATTCGTAAATGAGTGGTTCATTATTGAAGTACACATTTGGATCAAGCCCATTAGCAAAGCATTCTTTTATACCCTCAACCGAATGTGTTTCAATCTCACCAATAATTTTGTTTAAATAGTCCATGATAAAAAAATGAAGATTGTGAAATAAAATAGCCGCGAACTTCTAAATATATACAGCTTCCTGCCACAAAAGTATTCGGGCCCAATAAAAAATGTTGCAACCATTGCAGGTGAGTGCATTCCAAATTGTCGCGGCAATTTTTTGCCCCATCGGGGCTACCTGTTTGTAGCAATCGCAATCTAAAAATCGTCAGGCGTGCTGTAGGTACGCAACGAATAGGTAGCCACTACGTGGCAAAATACGAACGCGAAAAACATTTATTCTACAAACAGGTAGTGCCTACGCACATAAATGCGAAAATTTGGAATGCACCCTCGCAGGTCTTCCGGTTTTAATTCTAAAATACTATCAGCCTCACCGCCGACTTTTGCCAGTGGTTAATGCAGGGGTACGAAATATAAACCAATCCATTATTCGGCTGTAAGCACCAGCACCCAGTCCGTATCTCCATTACTGTTCTTTCCGGGAGGTGTAAATAAGCGGAAGGTTTTTGAGTCAGCATGTTTACCTGTTGCCTTAATATATGTTCCATTGGTGGGATCAAACCATTCTGTTTTTACCCGACCATTCATAACGGACATGTTTACCTGAATAGGGCCCTTGTGTGCCGGGGGTACATAAGCTACCAACATTTCCCCGTCTTTGGTAGCTGCGGCGCTCACATAAGCTGCGGAAGTATCCACGTTGTCGCTTCCTGCAATAAGAATAGGCATCTCATTCAATCCGGACGGCACAAGGTTCCACCATTTTCTTTGTTTGATAAAATCGTTCAGCCTCTGCATGTCCCTGGCGCCTTTGGTATCCAGGTGTTGTTGCCATACCGGGTCCACAAATTGCCAGATATAACCATTGCCTGCCATATAACCACCGATGGTACCCAGCCATCCCCACCACTGGAAGCGGCGGACGGGCTGCGTTGCATTCGGGTTATAGTTATTGCCGTCAGGGCCTTCTTCGTCGTAAGGTTCTTCAAGCAGAAAAGCAGGCATTGCAGGTTCGTGGGCATAACCCTTGCGGGCCATATAAGGCACAGGCACTTTTAATTCCCATGTATAACAACCGTTGATATTCATCTCATGGCCAAAAAGTGCATTGTCGGCTGCATTCTCTCCGCTTCCGGACTCGGCAGTATATAACACAGACTGCTGGCCAATCACGCTTTTCAATCCCCTGATAAGTGCTGCTTCTGCTTTGGCTTCTTCCGGGGTATATTTTCCTTTATCACCCAGAAGCATCCACACAATATTTTTTTGATTCTTATACCGGCTCGCGACCCATGCGCCGTATTGTTCCGTCTTGTCACCGTTTGCCACCAGTTCTTTCATCCATCCCTGCTCTTCCTTTTCGCTGGAATAGCCCACATACCCCGGAAACATCAGCACCAAAATATTCTTTTGCTGGCAGTAGTTTAAGAACGTGTCTACAAAACTCCAGTATTTTTCATTGGGCGTGGTAAGGTCAGGACTTTCTGTGCGGAAGTCGTCATAAGTAAGCTTGCCATCCCAACTGTTGCCATTGAGTCTTTCCGTGAAAGGCGTTTCACCCCGGGCGTTATAAGGGGCATGATTGCCCATCGCCCAATGGGTGATCGCGCTTAACTCAATAGCATTATAGCCTTTGGCCAATGTGTTTTCTATAAAAAGTTTATAATTCGCCTCCGTTTGCGAAACAATAAACCAGGCCGTACGGCCAAGTATGGGAAAAGGTACATTATGTTGGTCAACGAGGTAACGCTTGTTGTCACTTATTATTAAAGGAAATGCAACCTGCGATGTTGCGGTTTGGTGGAGAAGACAAGTGATACAACAGTATAGTGCAATCTTTAAAACAGAACCGTGCATTGGAGTGGTTTCAACAAATATAAAAAATGAGCCGATACAGCACTTGTTACAGTATACTTTTTATTGTTTAACTCTGAGAATTGCCACCAACTATCTATATTCTTTTAGTTTTAGTTCTCTATCATTAAACTGATTCAAATATAACTTCGAAACGAAGGGTAATGACATTATTTTAAGCGCCTGGTTTCTCACCCAAATTCCAAAATTACTTTTAGGAATAAATGATTTTGCAAAGCCTTGTGCTGATTTTTGTTTTTTACTTATAAATGGTTTGAAGATGTCTTCATAGTTTTTAAAGCCGGTTTCGTAATTGCCATTTGCCAGTTTTAATTCTCCTGCAAGAATATATGCGCCAACCATTGCCAGCGTTGATCCTTTTCCTGATAATAATGATGGACAATCACAAGCATCGCCAACTAAAGTTGTTCTACCCCTGGACCAATTGTCCATTTTTACCTGGCTGATTGTATCAAAATAGAAGTCTGATGAGGAGTCGATTTTTGCGAGAATCTCCGGGCATCTCCAGCCAATACCCATAAATTCATCCTTCAAAATTTGTTTTTGTTTTTCAATGTCATGGTGATTATACTTTAGTTTTTCCGGTGAAGTAAAAACAAAAAATGCTGCCGTGCTGTTAGCACTGTATGAATAAACAGCAGCTTGTTTACCCGGCACATTGAACATAGAAAATGCCCTGCCTTTGGCCGGATAATTTTCCAATGTAAAAGATGAAGTATAGTATCCGTAGTATCTTTCAAATTGCGCTTCGCTTCCAAAGATCAAATTGCGAACATTTGAATGCAGGCCGTCTGCTCCAACAAGTAAATCAAAAGAACGATTTTTACCACTTCGAAATGTTACGATTACATTGTCTTGATCTTGCTCAACTTTTTCAATTGAGTCACCAAAAATAATTTCAACGTTATTATCTAAGCTTTCATAAATCACCTTCGCCAGGTCACTTCTAAGAAATGTAAACGCCCGGTTGTTCATTAGTTCTTTGATTTTCCGATAATTCATGCTGCCTTTCTCTTTGTCGTTTTTATCAACAAATGCAACTTTTGAAATATCAATGTCTGCTTTTTCCAGGGCGGGTATAATTTCCATTTTTTCAGCAACATCAAATCCCGCTCCCATAAAATCGATGGCATAACCACCTTCTCTCAATTTGGGTGAAACCTCAACTATAGTTGGATTGAAACCAAACTTCTTCAGCCAAAATGCAAGTGTCGTACCTGCAATGCCGGCTCCTGAAATAAGAATGTTTTTATTGTTCATACTGTTTTTTTTTAAGCGATATTCTTAAACCCAAGGCTTAGCCGATAAATTATTTCTTGTGCTGTTAGCGCTTTGGGTTTTCATTTTTTGTCTTTTAAAAGTTCATCTGTAAAATGTCCTCTTTGTTTTGGTTTGGAAAATTTGTCTTTGTTGAACGCCTGCGAATTTCCTTTTGGAATCGACAATGAAGTCCAGCCGTTTTCTGCAAGCATTTTTCCTAAGAATACAATTTGCCCGACGTGATATGAATAATGTGCAAGTTGCCTGTTAATGGCTTCAGTCACGGTGTGTCCCTGGTTTCGTATGTATATAATTTTTTCAAGATCATCAGTAGTCAATGTGTTGATTGCATTGAAAAGACAAGCCCAACCTTCGTTCCACTTGTTCTAAAAGTTCTTCCCTGCTTTTTATGTCGTTTTCAAATTCAGCGTCTCTATCACGAAATTCTTTTTCGCCGTCGGAAGTGAGAAAGTCTGTCCAACGAGAAAGCATATTTCCCCAAAGATGTTTTACGATTGTAGCAATGCTGTTGCTGTCTTCATTGTATTGCCAAAACAATTTCTCGTCCTGCACTTGCGAAAACGTTTTCTCTCCAAGCATTTTGTAATATTCAAATTGTTTTCTTACGCTGTCTAAATAATCGTTTGTCATAATTCGTTATGTATGTTGTGTTATTGTTTTACTACCAAACTTACCGGCGTTTGCTTTTTGTTTTTTAAAAAAGAAATTATAAATCATGGATGGAAAGCAAATATCAGTGAAGGTGACAATGCCCGCCTGCATAACCAATGCACTTGCTAATGCATTGGCTATCCAGTGGGAATCGTTATGCCAGCATAATAAAGCCAGCCCCATCCACATAAAGGCAAGGCTACACGCAAACCGGCTCTGGGGCGGACGCCTGGGAATGGCTGGTTTTTTAAAAAGGTGCCTGATGATTCCATTGTAGATATAATCGACAGGATGCCTGGGCGGTATCATTCCTCCTATAGTGATTGCAAAAGCGATATAATAAAAATATACGTTTTGAAAGACGAGCCCCAGTAATACAATAACAGCACAGGTTCCATAAGCGAACCTTATGCCCAACTGGTACTCCGCTAATTGCGGCACCGCACAGGTCCACCCCTGTATTCTTAATCCAAGAATGCCTAAATCACTAATTGAACTTTTATTTGATTTCATATCTACTTTAATTTAATAGTAACTGCTCCTGCCTGGATGCATTTCTTATGAGCCATCATTGCCGAAGCTTCCATTTGTTTTGGCACCTGCTTCAATATCATCCTGCGTTAATGTAACCATAACTTAACGGCGCTTGTTGCAACCGGCCAAGTGCCCATACCCCGGATGGAACAAGCTGAATGCCCGGCAGTATATTTTTTACAAAGTCATTATAGACCTCTTCACCAGAGAGCCCCTGTGCCTTGGCGACAACACCGCTGAAAACTTTTAATGCCATATTGCATACACAAAACGCAACACCTTTTTGCTGTAGTGCCTTTATGCCATCAAGGCCCGGTAGCGGGTAGTCTTTGCCGGTAGGTTCCCAATACATGTTGCGGACTGATGGAGCACCGGTATTTTTGTCAATGAATTTAAAAAGCTCGCCTAACTTATACTTTGAAATCATTGCATCATTCAGGGCAAAGGGAAATCCTCCATGCCTCATAACAATAGCAACTCCTACATTTTTTACAGTCTGATTTGTCGCCAGGTAAATATTGGCCCAAACGCCTGCCCAGAAATCCTTGTGTTCATGCATGTCATATAACACAGGAAATTTTTTCCCTTCCAGGCTATTGAGCCATCTTTCCTCTCCATCTGCAGGAGAATCCCATCCGGCAGCCTTGTACATGATTTTATCTGCAGCCTTTAATGGATTCGGCATTAATGCTATACCGGTAGTAGCAGCACTGACTGCTGCGAGCTTTCCAAGAAAATTTCTCCTGGATTGCATGCTTTTCGTGTTCATAATTTTTGTGTTTAATTTTTAAGACACAAAAATAGATTGCCAAAACAGGAGCATTTTTGCTTAACGGTTCAATGATTTTGTTGGCTGGCTCAAATTGCCGGTTGCTGCTTTAGCGATGCAGCGGCTACACCAAAGCGCTTCCTGAAAGCGCTGCTGAAGTGGGAAATATTCTCAAACCCGCTTTCAAAAGAAGCTTCAGCAACTGTCTTGCCTGCATTCACAATCAGGTTATGTGCATGAGCAAGCCTTTTTTCCAGCAACCATTTTGCCGGCGAAGTATGGTAAACACTTTGAAAATCTCTTTTAAAAGAGGATAAACTTCTCGCACATAAAGCGGCAAAGCCTTCCAGTTTTAAATTAAAGCAAAAATTTTCTTCCATTATTCTTTGCAATGAAATACTATTTGGCTCTTTAACCAAATCGCAGAAGTATGATAACAGTTCCGCGTTCACGGGGTTATCGGCAATGGTCAGTATTAGTTCTCTGAATTTTAAATCCAATATGGCGTTGTCAGGTTGTTGCTTTGTATTAAAATAAGTGATCATTGAACTAAAAAAATTATGCACCGCATCATTGGTATCAATCGAAATAACTGTCCGGTACATTTTATTGAAATTGTACAATGGTTTGGATTTGCTCTTTAATACATCACAAATAAATTTATCAGGAATAAAAAAGAATATGAGGCAAAATTTTGTATCAAAAAATTGCTCCACTATGCAAGCTCCTTTTCTAATCAGCACACAGCTTCCCTTTTGTAATTCAAATGAACCTTGCGAGGTGTGCCAGATTTTTCTGCCTTCGACTACGTAGGCAATGTAACTTTGTTCGCTCCATACGTCTTCGAATTTATTTTTTAGCGGACAATCGTAGAGAGTGATCAGCGAATCGCCAATGGTAAGTTGCTTGAAATATTCCGGGTTACTTACTATTTGAGAATGCAAATTGTACATCCCGCTTAGCTTGTTTTAATTCATTAATGTATTACTTATTTAGGGGTTCTACATGTTAGCTGGCGCTTTAATCTTCCGTGAGTCGCACGGGTTAATACATTAGACTTATATCAAATTTATGAATTAGTTTTTTATATCCTGAACTTTTCTTTTTTCGTTTTTGATCCTGAAATTTGTAGCCATTTCCCGATTTGTAGGGAACACTTATGATCATATTCTGATATTTAGAAAAGATTCTCTTGCCTGATCTTCAAAATTATCCCTATTTACTTTTCCAAAACAGGATCAGTACCAGACACGGCTCGAAGGAAAAGTTGCCATTACCCAACCGGTTGGAGTTGCCCCCGGAATAGAAACATTGCTGATAAAGATGCCTTAATGGCTCCCAATCCTTGTATACAAACCAGTCCTCTACATCAACCTGCTCCACTTCAGTATATTGGGCATCAACCTTTAAAAAGATTCACCAGCCACTGAAGTAGGTGGAAAACACTACCAATTTTAAACCTACTAACTAACTTAGGGAAATCTGCAGGTCTAATTGACCATTTAACTATGTTACTTTGAGAGAAAACCACCATGATACTATACGTACCAACTTTGGTGAAATTACTTAGGAGAGCCGGGGTACCGGTACTGATCCGGATATTGCAGCCGCTTGCGTAATTTTGAAATAATTATATTCTTTATTGCTTAAATAAATTTGTTGATGAAAACTGCATTCCTGATTATTTTTTCTTTTCATTTCTACCTGGCCGGCCATGCTCAGTTGAAGGATTTTCATTTTATTGGCGAAAGGACGTTTCGTTTTATTGATTCGTCGAGAAGCCGGCCACTTACTACTGAAATCTGGTATCCGACAAGCGATACCGTAAAAGACAGTGACCGGCATTTTTCACCTTTCAAAAGACAATACACGGTACGAGATGGCAAGCTTCCTTCAGCAAAATTTCCACTCATTATGCTTTCCCACGGCACGGGAGGAAACAGGTTTTCACTCGAATGGCTTGCGCAAAACCTTGTGCAAAATGGCTTTGTTGTTGCCGCCGTTGATCATTGGGGAAATACATACGATAATAAAATTCCGCTCAACTTTTTTGAGATATGGCAGCGTCCTCTTGATATAAGTTTTGTATTAACCGCATTATTAAATAAGCCGGAACTTAAATCAATCATTAATAATAACAGGATAGGCGCCGCCGGATTTTCAGTCGGAGGTTATACCGTGCTTGCATTGGCGGGAGCCGTTGCTGATTTCCAGGTGGCGCTTGATTATTACAGGACCGTAGGTCAGAAAGAAGTTAATTTTCCTGAATACCCGGGCCTTGGCAAGATGTTGTATGATAGTACACTCATTGCAGATAGCAAACATGTTCCCAACTTAAAGGATAACCGGATTAAAGCATTTTTTTCCATATGCCCCGGCACAGGCCCTGCGTTTAAAAGCAGTAGCCAGTTCAAAAGTATTACCGGGCAGGTTTTCATTATTGGCGCCCAAAGTGATAGTATGGCCCCGGCAAAACAAAACGCTTTGCATTATCACAAACTGATAAAGAACTCGCAGTATTTTCAGTTTCCAGGCAATACAGGCCACTATGTAATGCTTGGTGAAGCCGATGACGAACTTAAGAAATCAGGCCCAATCTATTTTACGGATGATCCCGGTGTTGACAGGCATGCGGTGCACAAAAAAGTTGAAGACCTGGCAGTTGATTTTTTCAAAAAATGTTTAGATTAAATTGACTTCACACCGGCGTCTATACTCGTAGGTTTTTTATACCGGTGTTGGTGTTTCTTCTTCTGAAATTAAAGCATTTACAAAGAGTAAAAAGACACCGCCGAGGTTGCGTGTTTCCCGCGAACGAGCGGGGACGGGCTGTGCGGATGGTTTAGTAGCTCAGCAATCACCAACATCAGTATAGAGCCAAGAATTGATCCTACGGAGTCTTTGAAAAAACAAAACACCAACGCCTGCAAGAAAAGAAAGGCTACACCCACGGCGCTGGAAAATAGAAGCCTTGAGTTCTCTTTATATCCTCCTCGTACCTGCTACCTGCCATAGCCGTACCCATGGCGTTACCACTGCGTTAATTAACGCACTCGTAACGCAGTGGAATGCTTTCATGGGCGAAGGAGGTAATGTGTTGGGACGGAGCAGGCATTAGAGCAGAACAGTTTAAGCATTCAATGGAGATATTAGGACGGTTACCTGCTGGTCATGAGACCAGGCAGCGGCTTTCACGAGTGGCTGGTGTGGGCTTGCGAAAAAGTGGAACACCCACGAAGGCTGAGTCAAAATTCGACGCGATAGTTTATAAGTGGGAATAATCCCAACCCATACTCATTCTCGAATTGGTTGGTTTGTATGTGGTAGGTCGTACTGTAAATATTTTTTTGATTAAAAACATTCTGAATATCCAGCATAAGAGTATGGGTTGATTTACGAAAATTTATTTTATAACTAACTCCGACGTCTGCACGAAAATAGGGTGATGTTTGTGTGGAATAATATTTATCCTTTACATACACAATCTTGTTTTGCATTCCTGACTGCACCTGGTCCACCGGGGATTCCCGTAATCCTCCTGCAGTTAATAATTTCCCATTAATGGCAAATTTTCTTTTTTCATTTTTATCTATGCTCCATTCTTTTCCGGCGATGGCAGTCAAATGATAAATCCTGTCAAAACGGGTCGGAAATTCTTTTCCATTATAGGTGGTAAAAAAGGACCTGGATAATGAAGCTGTTAATAGAAAGTGCCAGTTCTTTACAAGAGGTTTTTCCACCGTAATATCCAACCCGTAATTTCTACCGCTGCCTGTACTTACCAGGGTTGAATCAAGATCATACAAATCATAAACGCTCAATGCATTTGACATGGAGAAAAAACCAGGATCCTTTTTTTCCACAGCTACCTGGTATAGATATTGATAATATGCTTCCACTTTAAATAAAACACTATGAAACTTCTTTTGGTATCCCAGTACAAGGTGTATCGCTTTTGGAAATTTGAGATTTTGTGAAGCTTCCGTCGTATTGTCTTTTAAGTTTCGGAAAAAATAAGTGGATAAATGTTCAGGGCGGCTATGCAAACCGGCGGCCACAAGAAATTTTTGATTGTTTGGCATACTGTAACTTATAGAAAATCGTGGCTCAACACTTTGTTCACGGGTGAGAGACAAACTTGTAAAATGCACGCCGGGAATCACCTCAATACCGCTTTGTGATTTCCATTTCCATTGCAGAAAACTTTCATACAAAATTGAATTGCCACGGCTGTCGAAAATCTGGTCATAAACTCTTGTGCCGGGATTGTATCGGCGATCAGTAAAGTTGTACGCCAGGAGGCTAATGGTTACGCCAGCCTGCATAGTATTACGGCTATTGATCTTATTATTATAGATACATGATGATTTATAAGCAATGTTTAAGAAATCTGTTCTGCCTGTTTCCCCTCGTGCATAGTTGTTATGCACATCGAAGCTGTCACTTTTATTAATGTAGTTGTCGGCCGTTATTGCCAATGTCGTATGCAGGTAAGCTTTGGGCGAAAGAAAGATTTGGTGCGACACGCCGAACACACCCATTTTTCCTTTTTCATGGATAGAAAATAAGGGTCCGAAGGCATCACCAAACGCAAAATCAATTTGTTGCGGATCACGGAAGGATTTGTTAATGCCGCCAAGCCCAAATACAGAAAAACTGCCCGCTTTTTTTGTGGGTAATGAAATTTTGAAAGAAAGATCCTGGTAGTCAGGGGTAACTCCCTCTATTTCGGCTATACCTTTTAGTAGGGCAAAAGTGGAATAGCGATAATTAACGATATAAGAGGAGGAAGACCTTTTATTAAAAGGCCCGGCGATAGCTGCCTCTACACCCAATGCACCAAGCATTAATGAATATTCGTGTTTATCCTTATTTCCTTTTCTCAACCTGAGATCGAAAACACCCGACAATGCATCACCAAATTCCGCCGGAAAGGCGCCGGTATAAAAATCAGACTTATCAAGCGTACTGCTGCTAAGCATGCTTATGTTGCCACCACCGCTGCCGGTATTTCCAAAATGATTTGGATTGGGAATCTCAATTCCGTCCAATTTCCACAATATTCCCCTTGGCGAATTGCCGCGTATTATAATCGCATTGCTATTATCTTCCATGAACGTTACACCTGCAAAATTTTGTGCAATTCTTCCCGGATCGAAACCTGTTACCGGGTATTTTTTCGCGTCATCCAAAGAAAATGATCGTACGCTTGCCGAAGCAAATTCGTTTAATGCATTATTCGGCTTTCTTCCGCCCGTTACCATCACTTCGTTGAGCGTGGTAATTTTCTCCGTTAGCGTTGCCTCTAAAAAAACTTCTTTGCCACTGCTCACCTCAATACCAGGATAATTTTTTGTCTCGTAGCCGGTGGCTGAAAATGCCAGGTTTTGTGTTCCTATTGGTACGTTTATAAATTTAAAAATGCCCAATGAATCACTGGTCGTACTGGTATTACTACCGGCAATACTAACCGTTACGCCGGTCATGGGTTGTCTTGAGTCTGCATCGATCACAGATCCTCTTACGGTGTTTGTGTAGGAATGCGATTGGCCGCTGCAGTATGTGCTGAGGATAATCAAAAACGGAAAGAAGAATGTTTTAATAGTTTGCAATGTGCAGTTAGTTACGGGTTCCACTGGGATTGTTTTTTATATTGAGTCACAATACCCGGGAAGGTTGGGCAAAACACCGGGGTAAATTACCAGCCCATGAATGAACTGTAATGAAGCAAATAAAAGGTGGCTCTAAGCAAGATTGAAAAATTCATAAACGATCATCGCCTGGCGCCGCCTCGCAATTGGGAATATAGGAGCATACGATAATTTTATCCTTTATGTGTGTTGGAAAAACCTACGCTGGCTATCGTACCCTGCTATCCATAGTAACATCAACAATAAAAAAGTGCCGTTGTCCTGAATTTGCAACTCCTACGCTGGCGGGAAAGTCAGCGGCATCCACGAGTGACTGGTGTGGGCTTGCGAAGAAGTGGAACACCTAAGAAGGCTGAAATAGATGATAAGCGTCATGTTGAGGAGCCATGCGGATACCTGTCTATGTGTTAGCTTGGAATAGTTATGCAAATTTTTAAAGGCTGCATCTTAGAAAATAAAAGGGAATGTTCAGACTTGTTTTACTTCTATTGGTTATTGATTTATTTTCCTGTGCTGACAATGGGCATCCGCCATTGCAAAGAAACATTGCTAAAGACACATCTTTAAAAATCATTGTAACGGGCCTTGCAGATTTAGAATCGATTATTCAATTAGACAGTCTTGCAAAAAAATACGGATTCAAATATTATCCAATTGGCTGTGTGGTGAGCGCACAAAAAATGGATAGTGTTGATAGAGTAAATAATAGAACCTATAATATTTTGGAAAAACGATATGGAAAAGGATGGAGAAAAAATTTCAATACAGAATATTATATAACCAACCAAATACAGATACAAGCTGACAGCATAATAAATGCCCGATTTCCTCAAGACAATAAGTATTTTCATTATCTGGCAATGGCAACGCAGGAGAAAAATCACTATCAAATTAAAGTATACAGCCTTGACTCTTTGAATGGTAAGTCAGAAGCAATCGTGCATTATAAAATTGAAATTGTTATAGGGCAACTGTCAAAAGCTAAAATTTTAGAAGCATACGAAAAATTATAAACCTATTGACTGTTCATACCCCCCCCTAAGATTTGTTGGTGATTGCCAGGCTGCAAAACCATCCGCACGAAACACGCAACGGCGGGGGTTGTTCTGCAGAGATAGAATATTTTTTAAGAAGACCAAAAGCTGCATAAATATCAATTTGGCGAAGCAGCATTTCCCCTTACAAGCGGTCATATTTGTAAGCCGCTATATGAGAAAAATTCTATTTTCAACTTTATTCCTCTTTTTCTACGGCCAGGTTGTTGCTCAAAACATATCTGCTAAAGAAAGAATAGCTGCAGTTCCGGATAATGAATCTTCAAATGCATCCTCCAAGTCAGCAAGTGTATTAAAGGTGAATATTTTTGCGCCTTTACTTGGCTACTCGCAATTTTCTTTGGAAAGATATATTAGCCACCTAAGAAACATTGAATTTGGCCTTGGTATTATAGGGGCGGGCAAGAATTTAAACATCCAACCACATTCCATAAGTTTGACCCGTGATCGTTTTGGTCCTTACAAATACCGGGCAGGCCATAAAAATCAATTCGGTGGCTTTTTTGAGTTTGCGTATAAATTTATAAAGCCGATCCATTCTAATGAAATATCTCCAAACAATTACAATGCAGTTAATACCATCGAAGGGTCATATATAAAGCCTTCTTTTTTAGTCGGAGCTTACAGCTTCAACCAATTCCGCGATGATTCCACGAAAGCTACAATTAGAAAACATCACCGCTTTGGTGCCTTGATGCTGAATTTGGGACATCAATGGGCATTTGACAGTAACATAGTTTTTGAATTATATTTTGGTGGAGGGGCAGAAATTGACAATGTGAAGGACGAAGATGATTTATATGGGCATCCGTTTGTCCTGGCCGTAGCAAAGGATAATCCTTCTGTCAACTTCGCATTTACCGCTGGTTTTCGCTTTGGTTTTCTTTTAAAATAAAGTGAAGAAATTGATTCCTTACTAAAATGACATCACCCTGATGTTGAGAAACAGAATGCAAAAAATATTTCCTGTTCATTGAAGGAAAATATTTCATTAGAATAACAAAAGTTTTTAACGATTGCGTCGAGGAGGGGTTTTCACAGCATGAACTATAAATCATAAAAGAACTATCGTGAAACCCCGACAAATGAACAAGCTATCAATTATCTTGCTCTAAGCTGAATGGCTTTGTAAGCATTCCAATTCAAAAGAGTGGCTTTATTAGGTTGAAGGATTATTCTTCGTCGGGGTTTCATGCCTTCCGCTTTGCTTTGCTATGAAAACCCGCCGGGACGTTAGGGTGAAGACCGATGCAGGCTGGAAACACTAACATCTGCATAATGATAACCTTGCGGGAAAAAGGAAGGTATATAAATTATAGAAAGTACATTGCTTCTAAATTATAGAAATCATGAATCAATTAGAACTTATGCAAAGCATATCCAAATACTTTGCAAGATTTTCAGAGCAAATAAAAATTCTCAATAGCAATAGTGAGTTTAGTATAAATATTCATGCTGAAAATTTATTGGTAAATGTCTTAAATATAGTTTATGATTTAAATCTCGTAAACCTCAATAAATCAGATTCCAGAAATTACTCTGCGATTGACCTTTTAGATAAAGATCCATTAAAGAAAATATCATTTCAAATTACCAGCACTAATACTATAGATAAAGTAAAAGATTGTATTCAAAAATTCTTTAGAAATGGAATATACAAAGAAGCAGATCAGCTCAATTTATACATATTAACTTCTAAACAGAAAAGTTATTCTAATGATTCAATCAAAAATAAAATTGAAGAAGAAATTCAAATGTTATTAACTAAAGGTGAAATCAGCAATATCTCTGAAATGAAATTTACGTTTGAACCTGCTACTAATATTATTGATAAAATAGATTTATATAACAAACTAAATGCTGATAATAATCTGGAGAAAATCAACAAGGTTGAGAAATTACTCAAAAGCCAATTTGAAATTATTGATGAGAAAGATGACTTATTAAAGTATTACAAACAATTAAAAAATTTATTCTATGATATTGTGATGGACGATCAAAAGGGTATGACTTTAGATCAAATTTATGTTGAACCATCCTTTTCAATTATTCACTCTGCTTTTCGAAAAGATGATACGCGATTTCTAAATAAGAGAGAACTCAAATTTTATGAAGCGGATGAAAGATATAAAATCCATGAGTTTATTGATGATATGTTAGCAGGTAATAATACTTTAGATTTTAAAAAAAATCATAGACTTATTCTATTGTTGGGTTATCCTGGCCAAGGGAAGTCCTCTTTATGCAAAAAATTATTGAATCAATATATTAGTAATGACAAGATAAAAAATAAACCTATTTTTTATTTTCAATTGAGAAATATAAGACAGGCAAGAGAGTTTATATATAACCCGTTAACTGTTTTACACGAAGAAGCCTGCAATCGAACTGAACAACATCTTGATAAATTTGAATTTAATAAATCCTTTTTAGTTCTTGATGGGCTTGATGAGTTGTATATGAGAGATAATTTAAAACTTGAAGATATTGACAGGTTGTGCATCGAGCTCGTAAGGTTAATAGAAAAATATCCAGAAATACATATTATTTTAACTTCAAGATATGGTTATGTTGATGATGAAAAATTGACTAAGGAAGACATTCTTATTATACAGCTGTCACTTTTTAAATATAATCTACAATTAGAATGGTTATCAAAATACAAAATGTATCATCCTGAAACCTGGGTTTCTAATGAAAAACTAGAAAAGTTCAATTCCGATAGTAAATATCGGCATATAAAAGAACTTATTGAACAGCCCTTACTTTTACACATGATTGCGTCAATTAGCAATGAAATACATGAAGATACAAATCGTGCGAAAATATATGAAGAACTTTTTAATGAACTCATTGATAGAAAATATGCGGTCGAAGGGCAACTCGAAATTCTTAAAAATATCAACAAAGAAGATCTAAGAAATTTAATCAGGGAAATCGCCTTTTCTATTTTTGAATCTGGGAACGAATATATTACTAAGACTGATTTAATGAAGTTAACTGCCACACAGTCTTTCCTAAAATTGCTACCAGGAGCAAATTTTAGAGACAGCATTAAAGGAGTTATGATTTCTTTTTATTTCAAAGAAATTGAAAAGAATAAAATTGATGAACATGATCAAGATCGGAGCAACTTCGCAATTGAATTTTTGCACAAGTCTCTCAGAGAATACTTGACTGCTGAAAAAATATTTAATTCGATAAAAGAGCAATTTCTTGATAGAAGGACAAGCGGCAAATATGTAATTGATGATCACAAGGCAGCATTAGGTATAATCAATGAAATTTTCGGGCCACAAAAACTTTCTCTGGAAATTAAATTTCATTTAAGAGAGATAGTAAAAAATGCAACAACACTTAATCGCGAAGAACTGTCTGATAGGATGTGTCTATTTTTAGAAGATTTTGTAAAAAGCGATTTTATAATTGAATATCGTATGGGTCAAAATAAGGGAAGCATAGATTATTCACTCCTTTCTTTTTATGGCTTTTGGTATTTTATTTCATCCTTAAGATTAAAAAAGAATTATTTAACAACACTATCTATAAAAGAGAAAATATCCCAATATCTAAAATTTTTACATACTTGGGAACTTGCTGATTCAATTACTTTCGATTTTAGCTTTCAAGATTTTTCTGCTGTGTCGTTGAATGGCGTTTCCTTTTTTAGTTGTTTATTTAATAACACAAATTTTATGGCCTGCGACCTTCATAATACGATATTTAATAACTGCTCATTTGAGAATACTAAGTTTATAGGAGCGTTTAGCATGGGTATTAATTTCTACTTAAGCAATTTGGAAAATTGTTCTTTTGAAGATGCTTATATTTCTGAACTAAGAATTACAAAATCAACATTTAAAAAAGTAAATTTTTCTCAGTGTGAAATAAGACATTTAGATATTTATGATCATGAAGAGTACGAGAATGAGGAGGGGAAAAAAATAGAATTTGTCGATTGCGATTTTACCGGAGCAAAGATTGATAAAGAATCGTTAGAGAAATTGAGAATTTATTATAAATCAATAGACGATCAAAAATATCTTAAAATAGAAGAAAATGATGAAGAGGGAGCTAATGATACACCACAAAGGCGAGAAATTGTTGTTCCTGAAAATTATAAAAGGATTGTAATTGGTGATGAGTAGACGTTCGTAAGCAACAATCCACTGCCTGGGTTCTAATCCTCTGCTTTCCGTTTAAAATTTAAAGATATGAGTTTGCAACCTCTACGCTGGCTGGCATAAAATTTATACTTATTTTTTTATAGTATAAGCTTTATTTTTTTCTGTTTGAAAAGAATAGATTGAATGACCTTCATTTTTCAAAATCACAAGTTTGTTGCCGGCATAAAGTTTATAATTTTTATTAAGCCTTATTCTGCAAGTGTTATCGAATTTTGAATATATCGTTGCTGATGTTAATACATTATTCTTCCAATCGAGATCAATACTAAAACCACCACGTGCACACAAACCCTTTACCGAACCCTGATGCATGGCAGTTGGCAATGCAGGCAACAGATCAATAATGCCTGTGTGCGATTGCAACAACATTTCTGTAACCGCTGCAGTTACACAAGTATTTCCATTTAAGATAACACCGGGTACTTCACTATTAAATAAATTTGGATATAAACCTAAATTATTAACCGGCGATTTGCTTTGCGCATCAACATAACGTAACTGGTATTGCAATGTTTGCATGGCACTGTCTCCTTCATATAATCTCGCCCAACAGGCTGCTTTCCACGCAAAACCCCAACTGCCGTTGGTTTTAGCCCGTAGCGTTAATGCTTTCTTTGCTGCTTCAGCCAATTGAGGTTTCGTTAAAGGAGAAATTTCTGAGCCGGGAAATACTGCGTACATGTGCGACAAATGACGATGTGCAGGATCGGTTGAACGCCAATCATGTTGCCATTCTAAAAGGTTCCCATTCTTTCCAACGGGGTAAGGCATCAGCTTATTGTAAGCATTCGTAACGCTATCAATAAAAGAATTTTTTATATGTAAAATAGTAGCAGCTTTGATTAGGTTTGAGAAAAGATCTTTCATTAATTCAATATCGCTTGTTGTGCTAATACTGGTTTGCGCTGTGTCACCATTTTCTGTGATGAAAGTATTTTCCGGTGAAAAAGATGGCACGCTGATAAGATATTTTCCGGTACTGTCTTCTATCAGCCAATCCAAAATAAATTGCCCTGCCCCCTGCATGATTGGGAATGCTTCGTCTCTTAAAAAATTCGTATCAAGTGTGAATTGATAATGCTCAAAATAATGTTCGCTTAGCCATGCGTTGCTTAGGTTCCAGTTTGCCCAATGTGGATTTCCCTCGCCCCAATTGCCTACCGGTGAAGACTTGCGCCATATGTCTGTATTATGATGTGCACACCATCCCTTCATACCATAATTTATTGCCGCCGTTTTATAACCATTTTCCGAAAGCTCCTTTATCAATTGCAAAAACGGCTGATGCATTTCAGAAAGATTATTTGTTTCAACAGCATAATAAAACATTTGCGCATCATGATCAATACACCAGTTGCTGCTATATTCAGGGCGAAGTTTCTCATTCCATAATCCTTTTAAGTTTGATGGTTGTCCGCCGGGCCTTGAACTGGCAATCAAAATATATCTTCCATACTGAACAATTGTTGCAAGCAATGCTGCATCGAATTCATACGGCATCTTTTTCAATCTTTCATCCGTTGGCAGGTTTTCATTTTTGCTTTTACCAAGGTTATACACAACACGTTTGTAGATTGGTTTATAATCATTGATGTGATCTGATAGTAATGTTGCATAAGATTTTGCTGATGCATTCTGCATCACATGTTGCGCTATTAAAGCATCGTTCTTCCCCTGCCTGGATGGCGATTTATCAAAACCATTAAAGCTGGTGGCCGCTGTTATTAAAATAGTAACTGCATCTGCACTTGAAACATGCAAGCCTTTATCATCGGCAAATAACTTTCCACCAGAATTGATAATTTTTAACCTGGCTGTGAAAGTCATTCCCTCATCTCCATATTGAACTGCAGCGCTGTCTTTTATCTTCCATAAATAGACAGGCTCAACATGCTTCGGGCATTTTCCGCTTAAAATAATTTCATTGTTATTAATATTTTGAATTGAATAATGAAGCTTGCTTTTAAGCAAAATATCAAAAGAAATGGAAGCCTTTTTATCTGCTTCATTTCTTATAACAATAACACTATCCGGAAAAGTTGCAAACACAGTTCGCTTGTAGTGGACGCCATTACTTTCAAACGATGTTGTTGCTATGGCGCTATCAATATTTAATTGCCTTTTATAATGCGAAGAATCTTTTATGTTATGGTAAATAATTTTTAAATCAGCCATTGGCATGTACGACTCAGTGTAAGGCCCTTGCATAAACTTACACAAGCTATCTGCCTTTTTATATTCACCTTTTAACGCCGCTTCTCTTACCAACGGTAGATATTTTTTTGCCCCGGGATTATTCCATTTAATATTCGGCCCACCACTCCATAAAGTATTTTCGTTAAGTGAAATATATTCCTCTTGTACCCGGCCATAAATCATTGCGCCCATTCTTCCATTGCCAACAGGTAATGCTTCATTAAAATTTACAGCAGGTTGATTATACCACAAAATGCCTTCATTGTTTTGCGCTGAAAGATGAAAGCAGATTATCATCGCAGATAAGAAGCAAAAGACTTTTTTATTCATGAACAAGCGTAAGAAATATGCAATTACCTTTTTTAATTTGAATAGCAAATAGATAAATTTATCGTGGCAGTGTTATTATGAACTTACTCCCTTCACCTTCCTTTGTCTCTACTTTTATTTCGCCACTGTGTGCTTTTACAATATCATAGCTTACACTTAAGCCTAAACCAGTGCCCTGGCCTGCTGGTTTTGTTGTAAAGAATGGTTGAAATATTTTATCGACTGCTTTTTGTGGAATGCCTTTGCCATTGTCCTTTACCGTGAGTTCAATGCCGGTACGCAATTTTTTTGTACTTACAGTAACTGTTGGGTTATACCCCGGAAGGGCGTTTGCCAAAGCATCATTTACTGCATAAAATGCATTATTATAAAGGTTAAGCAGCATCCTTCCAATATCCTGGGGTACAATATTTATCTTACCAATGCTATCATCAAAATCTGTCTTAATTTCTGCCTGGAAGCTTTTATCTTTTGCTCTCAGGCCATGATAGCTGAGCCTTAAATATTCGTCTGCCAGTGCATTAAAATCAATTGGTTCCTTTTGTCCGATGCCTGCTCTTGAATGCTGCAACATGCCTTTTACTATTGAATCTGCACGCTTGCCATGATGATTAATTTTTTCTTCATTTTCTTCCACGTCTCTCGCTAAAACACTTACGCCGCCATAGTTCCCGTTTGCAATTTCTTCTCTCATCTCTGCAATCAATTCTTTATTTACCTCCGAGAAATTATTTACAAAGTTCAAAGGGTTTTGAATTTCATGTGCAATGCCTGCAGTAAGCTCGCCAAGAGACGCCATCTTTTCTGAATAGATGAGTTGCGATTGGGTAGCCTTCAGTTCTACCAGCGTTTCTTCCGCCTTTTCTTTTTGTTGTTGCAATAAGATGTTGGCTTTCTTCTTCTGGTTATTATTTCTCCATTGTATATATGCGATTAATAAAATAACCAGTACAAGCACAATGAGTGCACCAATGGTAAAGTATTGTATATTTTTTATTCTCTTTTGTTCTGCATCTTTCTTATCCTGCTCCGCTTTGGCAACAGCTTGTTTTTTGTCAAACTCATATTGCATTTTAGCCTGCAAAGCCTTTTTTTCTGTTTCCTGCTTAATAAGACTGTCGCGATATAACGTATATAATTTATAGTGTTCGTATGCATTCTTATAGTCGCCCTGTGCGCTGTCAAGTTTTGTGAGGTTGTAGTAGCCGCCCAGTAGTTCTTTCATATTGCCTGCTTGTTTCGCAATTTGTAATGCCTTATTAAGGCTTTCAAATGTTTCATTAAGCTGTGTCTGGGTAAAGTTTATAATTGCGGAATCCAAAAAAGTGCCGGTAATACCTTTTTTACCCAATTCACTTTTTAAGGATTCCATCACTTTTTGCTGAATAGAATCGATTGACTGTGTATGTGCGCCAACTGAACACAGCAATAGAAATACGAGTGGCAATATTTTATATGTTGTTTTCATGGTAATAATATTGAGCATTCCTGCAGGCTTCTTAATTGTTTTTAAAAGTGTGTTATCGAAGTCATCCACAGCTTTTAAAACATTTCAAATATATTTTTTAAAAATCAATTTCAATTGCCTGCAGTCAAAAAAAGTAAAAGCACAGCGAACCCGGTTGTTTGAATTAATTTACAACCTAATAAAACATTACAAAAGTCCTAAAACTTACACGATGACATATCTTAAGGATGTAACACCAAAAGAAATTGCGCCGGGCATAACCGGGTATTATATTCATGGGGATAAACACACGCTGGGGCGCCTGGAAATTAAAAAAGGCAGTATTGTTCCGGAGCATCATCACATGCATGAGCAAATAACTTATATTCTGAAAGGGCAGCTCGATATGATCATCGATGGCGGGCAATATTCGTTAACCGAGGGTATGTATCATGTTATTTATGCTAACGTACGTCACAGTGCTGTTGCAATTACCGATTGCGTTGTCATAGATACTTTCAGCCCGGTGAGGGAAACGTATAAAAGTTCGTGATCTCAAAAATTATTTGATTTGGTATACGCCGAAAGTTGTTTGAAGTCTATGTTGTAGCTGAATCTCTTGCAGGGGGCTCAGCGGTTCAGCCGTGGTTCGTGTCTCACTGATCGATATTATTCCGATTCGTGAGACATGATCCGGGGTGATTGATCATATTTTATTTATTCATAAACTTCTTAAATCCATCGTGCTGAATTATTTTATAGGCAAGTAACACGCTGGCGGAAGTCAGAACCTCAGTTTAACTGATTTACTGATGATCCTGATTTGAAAGTAAGTCAGGATAATCAGGTAATCCCCTCAATCAGTGGTTCAGACGTTCTTCACCTTCCCACCAAACATCCCACTCACCAACCTATCATACAACTCTATCCTCTTTGTTTCATTTATAAAAGCTTGTGTAAGTCAGCGCCTCAGATTAAACTGATTTACTGATTATCCTGGTTTTGTTCTTTATACTTTTTATTATAAAGCCTTTTTACTTCCAAAGATTTCGCGCCAAAATTTATTAATAAGCCTACCTCTAAATTAAAGGCTTCAAGATAATTCAATCCTTGTGCAAGGTGAACATCTTCAAATTTTATCAGTGCTTTAATCTCAACGCAAATAATATTATTAATCAAAAAATCTACTCTGCGACTCCCGATAGCCGAGCCTTTATATAAAACTGCCATTTCAATTTCGCGTGCCGCTAACAGTTTATAATTAGTCAGCTCAATATCCAATGCTCTTTGATAAATTACTTCCTGGAATCCATTCCCTAATATTTTATGCACCTCTAATGCTGCGGCAATAATGCTTTGTGTCGTATCTGAATATTTGTATTCCATAATTTGTTTAATTGTCAGCGCCTCAGATTAAACTGATTTACTGATGATCCTGATTTGAAAGTAAGTCAGGATCATCAGGTAATCCCCTCAATCAGTGGTTCAGACGTTCTTCACCTTCCCACTAAACATCCCACTCACCAACCTATCATACAACTCTATCCTCTTTGTTTCATTTATAAAAGCTTGCGACCTGTATTCATCCAAAAAGCTTTTGGCTTCGGCATCTTCACTTACTTCGTCTTTCTATTCTTTGGTAAAGGCAATCGCCTGTGATTTTATCTACATTCCAGCTTAAAAGCGTAGGAGCAATTAGTTATACCGCAAAGTAAGAAATGTTGGCTAGTAATTAACGGGTAAAGATGATAACCTCTATGATTTAAACCTTGTATTTTATAAGCCGTAATCGTGTCCCGCGAACCAACATTATTACGATTCGTGGGACACCAATCGGGGGGTGGAGCGTACGACACTTCTTCGGTATGAAAGCAATAAGACAATAGACAGCATCCAAACGACTGACCATAATCATGTAAACTGGATTTAAGGATCATTTGAATTTTGGTGTTGTTATATGATTTTTGTATCATATAACCATGTCTTCAGCCACCAATAAACTTATTCGTATATTTTCCTTAATACTGTTATTTCTTTTAGGTATTTCGGCAATGGCGGGAGGTTGGGAACTGATACACGATCCAAGCGGAAGAGCGCTGGGATGGGACGTGCGTATGTTACAGTATTCGCCCTTTAAAAATTATCTCATTCCGGGTATTGTCTTGTTTGTGGTGAATGGTATTTCAAGTATCGCGATTGCAATTATGGTTATAAAAAGAACTAAGAATTTTCCTTTTTTTATAATAATACAGGGAGGTATATTAATCTGTTGGATAATAATACAGGTTATATTAATCTGGAAGTTTAACTTACTTCATACAATCTGCCTGGTTATCGGAACTTTGTTAGTTGTATGCGGCAATTTTTTATTAAATGAAAATCAAAAAGAACTGATAGATAGTTATGACACCTGATGAAAATCTTAAAGCATAATAATTGACCAGTTCGTAGCGTGTTGTATTTATAAAGAAACAATCATCGCAATATATTATGGTAAAAGCATCTTCAAAATATTTATTTACATACAGCTCACTTCGTACGGGTTTCCACAAAAACTCTTATAACTACATTACACAATACTTCACCTTTGTTGCTAAGGCAAAAGTAAAAGGCGCTATAGAGGATGCAGATGGAGAGCTGCGCGGAATGCCCGTCGGGAGCGACTCTTATATTGATGGAGAGTTGTATGAGCTGAATAATGAACACGATTTTTCATTTGTATTCGGGCAACGTTGGACTATGAAGGCCTCGATGTTGGAGAGGGAGAGATACCGGTATACCGGCGTGAGTTATGCAGTGTGCATAAAGATGATGGCGAAATAACCGATGAGGGATATACTGGTATAATGAAAAATAAAATCCAAAGTTTTATTCGTGTCGGTAGTTGCAAGATTGATTTATTACCTGAATCTGCATAGCACTCACCTACTGATCTGCCTCCGATAGCTTAATAATAAAA
>CAWDTY010000009.1:0-76315 GCA_963805365.1 uncultured Chitinophagaceae bacterium | reverse complement strand
TCCTCTGGAATGTCCAGAACAAAGCAACCAACGCAATGACTGCTGATAATGGATAAACGATTACCTGTTTATACCAACTCCTTTTGCCGAAGGGTAAAATCAAAAGCAGGAAAACGAGAGTTATCACGCTTATTTGTCCAAGTTCGACTCCCACATTGAATGAAAAAATAGAGGTGAAAAATTTATTTCTCGGTAGGCCGATTTCATTAAGAGCACTGGCAAATCCCATTCCATGCACCAGGCCGAACATAAATATGATTGCTATTCTCCATGCTTTCAATTCATTCAGCAAAATATTTTCAATAGCTACAAATGCAATTGACAATGCAATCAAAGGCTCAACAATATCTGCCGGCATTTTTATAATTCCTTTCATGCTTAAAGCGAGTGTTATTGTATGCGCAACTGTGAAAGCGGTAGCCTGCCATAGAATCGTTTTGAATTTAGTATTCAAAAGACACAGGCTTACAACAAATAAGATGTGGTCAAGTCCGTAGGGAACAATGTGGCTGATACCTAATTTTAGATAGTACCACACTACATCTCCGGCAGGTGCTTTTTCAAGATCGTAATTTATAGTATGCCCAAACGATGTAAAAGGCATTATCATCAAAATAAGCCCTGCAATAATTCCGTAATTATTTTTAGATTTTAATTCCATTATTCTATAATCCTTTTAGCACTCTTTCACTCTCCGATTTTAATTCCGGATCTATTCCTGGATTATTTTTTAACCCCGCATTCAAAAGCGCTTTTGCTTTTGATTTGTTTCCGCTTTTTGCATACACGAGTCCTGCCTGGCAGAGTAAGGTAGGATTTTGACAATTTGTTTTTAATGCCATTTCCATGTAATTAGCAGCTTTCTGAGCATCGCCGCTCTTGTAATATACCCAACCTACGGTTTGGTTTACATCTATATTTCCAGGCCTCCTGTTGTATTCAATTAATGCATGCTTCAATGCGTCTTCGGTGTCGTTTTGCAAAAGGTAGGCGTAAGCAAGTTCCCTGTCAGCATAATGTCCAATACTCTCATCCTGCTCTCCTTTTTTGCCGTCATTATTCATTCCATCAATAATATTTTTCAGGAGATTGCCTGCTTTTTCTTTATTCCCATTCAGGCGATACAGTTGCGACAATTGTTCTTTGATTGCGTAATCATCTACTGCCGCAGATGCCTGCTCATAATATGAAATTGCTTTCGGGAAATCTTTATTTAACATGGCGATGTGGCCAAGTCCGGCAGTTGCATAAGGATAACCTGGCCGCTCCTGCAGTGCGATCATATAGTGCATCTCTGCACTTTTTAAATCGCCGACATTCTCGTACAATCGTGCCAGTTGTATTCTTGTCCATTCGGTGGGCTCGTCACCTGCGCCACCTGCTTCGACAGCAAGTTTCATTGCCTGTATTGCACCGGGGTAATCACCATAAATTTCACGTAAGTATGAGATGCGTGCATAGGAACGAATATCCGGGCGAATGGAAACCATCTTATCTGAGTTCTCAACTGCTGCTTTATAATTGCCCATTTCAACATTTCCATCTACCAGTATTCCATATATTAATGCATTGTAAGGATTTATTTTTTGAGCTTTCTCAGCAATGCTAAGCCCATCAGCAAAATGATGCTGCGACATATAGAGCAAAGCTTTTAACGTTAAGCGCTTCAAAATTTTCAGGTTGATCTTCAAGAACACTGCTAATGTATTTCATAGCGGCAGCATCATAATATACATAGTTACCTGTAATTCGCGCTTCCTGTATATAGAGACTGGATAGCGCTATGGCGGCTTTTATATCTTTTGGATTACTATGTACCGTATTAATAAGTTTTTCTGCGGCCTCTTTAGTTTGCTGCCATTCAGCGGCAACACCCTTTGTATCTTTTCTTTCAATAAGAGGATAAGTGGCATTTTTTAGTTTTACCTGGTTGATGCTATAACGAATTACCACAAACGCAGATATAGAGAAGAAAAATGCAATTAATAAAATGTAGATAAATTTCTTTTTCATAATGTAATGTTGTAAGGGAGTAAAGCTTTGGAAAATAAGCCCGCAATTTTCACTGCGGACTTATTGTATTAATTGATTTAAATTATTCTTTTACTACTGTTATTGTTTGCTTGGTGCTACCATCTCTATTTCCCGAAATGAAATAAGAACCTTTGGCCATTCCATTTGCATTCCATTGAGTTGTATAGGTGCCGGCCTCAACTTTTTTATTTACCAACACTTTCAATGGCTTGCCTGAAGCATCATACAGCATAATCTTCACTACGGAAGGAGCCGCAACATGATACCGTAATGTATTGCCTCCTGTGGTGCTTATCGGATTGGGTGAAGTTGCGATTTCAATACCCGGGGAAGCAAGGCCAAGGGGTTGTGAAGTTGCAGGACCATTAGTTTTCATGTTAACTGAAGGTGCTGATGTTGGTGTAGCGCAATCGCAATTGTGATCACCTGACCATGGAGTTTGTACAAAAGGGAAAGTAGTTTTAAATGAAGTATCGTTGGCATTTACTCCGGTGCTGTAAGTCAAAACGCTTACAAGATTCGGAGTTACCGGGCTACCTCCCGCTACATAATCATCATACCATAAGCCTATTGCCGCTAATACAACGCCACTCACTGCCTGCAATTCTATACGGGTAACGTCATCTTCAAGCCTTCTGCCATTAGGAAAGCCATCCATGTTTGGAATAAATTGGAGGTTAGCGTCTCCGTTATATCTTGGATCGGTTAAGCCCAATACTGCAGCCTGCACCAAACCTTCTGAACTGAAGTCAGGAGAAGTGCGGTCTGTTACGGGAACTGCCATGTTTAAACGAAGCATATCTCCGCCGTTTGGCAAAAAGTTGTTGATAAACGGTTTGCCGTCTGCAAGTGGGTTTCCCATTTTGCCCGTTGCGAGCTGATAAGGTTTTAGATTAGGGACACCTGTATGAAAAATTGGCCACAGATCAACGGATCTTGGGGATTTTTCGGCGGGCAATAATAAACCGCCGAATGCAGCCTCGCTCAATGCAGAGCCATCTAATGCAGGGTTACCTTTTAGTCTGTACAATCCATCATTTCCATTGCTGAAATTAAACATGCCCAATGATTTTTTCTGAATCCTCAACGGAGCAAATGCAGGAACCGCACCGCCAAACTGGTCATCATCCATGTAGAGCGCCAGCTCTGGATTGTAAAAGAATTTTCCAAAGGTGCTTAGTTTAGAAAGATCCTGGTATGGCGTTAAGCTGTTCCAGTAGTCTTTGTAACCTATAGGTACAACGGCCTCGTTAGTCAATGGCATTCCAAGCCTGGATACTTGTACCCATGGGCCCATATTTGATTCAGTGCCATCTCCGTTTAATGTTCTTATTTTTTGCCTGCTGGCAGACGCCCAAACACCAATTACATAATTGGGGTCAAGGATATTTTTTGCATCATTAACCGATTTGTGAATCCTGGATAAAGTCTTGATATCAATTTCCAATGCAAGCGTCGAAACGTTTTTACATTTTAAAGCATCTTCGGAGCGGCTTGGCCCCTGGCGAGGTGCATTTCCTAAATCAAAAATACCACCCAGGTCAACAAAGAAAGGATCATCGGCTGTGCCCGCAAATACTTTTTCACCAGTTCTTGAAGTAACAATTGATTTTGTGATAAGGCTGTTGTAGCCAGGCGCATTTAATCCTACAGGCGAACTGATAGAGCGTGGCCCGATATTGTATGCGGGAACAACTCCTTGCTGGCGGGAAACTATTTCCCTGAAACTTTTGCCTCCATCAACACTCCTTTCGAGAGAGTAACGCGTTTTTAAATTTTCCTTACCGAGCCTGATGTTAAAGAAAGTGGTAGGGTCCTGGTTTTCTTTGTAAAAAGTAAAACGGTAAACAATGTCATCTCCAGCTGTTGATACATCGTTATCAATGTGAATTTCGTAACGCACATTTTCTCCAAAGGAGTAATAATTCGGGCCGCCGTTCGGTAATTGTCCCGGAATGTAGTTGGCGATAATCACCACTTTATTAGGGTCTGCCGGGCTTCTGAAAGCGTACAGATCGGTGTTGTCCGCCAGTGGATCATTAGAGATCATAGGCGCCTCACGGTGACTTGAAGACATTAGTACAGCCGAAATCGCAGTTACTGCAGCCATTGCCGCAAATACTTTCAGCTTACTAATGGTAAAACTTTTTTTCATTTTTTTGATTTTAGTGTTAAGAAATCATGTGTAATAATTACTCATGGAAACAGGATTATTATTTCTTGAAGTGGGTATGAGGTGGTGAATAAACGTAACTGCGAATGTGGACAAGCAATCCATTATCTACAGGTGTTAAGGGCGATGATTTTATACAGGAAGCGGATAAGTATTATAGCGATATAAGTGTATGAGATTTACGAAAGTTCGATTAACATGGTTTTAACAAAGCCCAAAAATGTTTTAGAAACTTCAGATAATATTTGGAAATGAATTTCTATGGCGCTTCGGTGGCAAAGATTTCTTCTTGTGAAATGCTTTTATATCAGCCGCGCTTCTGGATGGATTTTTAAACTCCCACGCGGGAAAGATGAATTGAAAGTATTAAATTGAGCATGTCAAAACCAAAACTTCCATGAAAATATTATTGCCCATTGCTTTGCTTGTATTTCATTTGTCGTCACTTGCACAGGTTTCGGAAAATTATTCTATCGACAGCGCTTCGGTTGAGCATAAAGGTGTGCCTAAGGGAGAAGTATTGAAATTTACTTTCGATACTTCGAAAATTTTCCCCGGCACCACCCGCAACTATTGGGTGTATGTTCCTGCTCAATACACTCCCGATAAACCCGCCTGCCTTTATGTAAACCAGGATGGCATCCAGTGGAATGCACCGACAGTTTTTGATAACCTCATCTATTCTAAAGAGATGCCGGTAACCATTGGAGTTTTTATCACTCCTGGAGTTGTGAAAGCAAAAAGTTCAACGCCTGCCCTAGACCGTTATAACCGCAGTTTTGAGTATGACGGACTTGGCGATGCGTATGTCCGTTTCATTTTAAATGAAATTTTACCGACGGTAGAAAAACAAAAAACAAGTGATGGCAGGCCAATTCATATTTCCCGGAACGGAAATGACCATGCTATCGGCGGCTCCAGCAGCGGCGCCGTTTGTGCTTTCACGGCAGCATGGGAGCGCCCAAATGATTTCTCAAGGGTTTTCTCGGCGATTGGCACCTATGTTGGTTTGCGGGGCGCTGAACGTTATCCCACTCTTATAAGAAAATACGAGCCAAAGCCCATAAGAATATTTTTACAAGATGGTTCTAATGATCTTAATATTTATGCAGGAGACTGGTGGAAAGCCAATGAAACGATGGAGCGTGCACTTACTTTTTCAGGATACGAAGTTCAGCATGTGTGGGGCGAAGGACAACACAATGGAAAGCAAGGCACATCCTTATTTCCGCAGGCAATGAGATGGCTTTGGAAAGACTGGCCTCAACCGGTAAAGGCAGGTAATTCTAAAAATCAATTTTTAAGTGATATTTTAATTCCGGGAGAAGACTGGCAATTGGTAGGTGATGGATATAGATTTACCGAAGGCACTGCGACCAATTCGGCCGGCGAAGTTTTTTACCAGGATATACCAAATTCTAAAACATACAAAGTAGATATTAATGGAAAGCTGACGGCATTAAAGCTGGATGCAAAAAGAGCCAGTGGAACTTCGTTTGGCCCTGATGGTAAGAGATATGTTGCGGCAGGCGGAACAAAGCAAATACTTTCCTATGATGCGGGAGAAAAAGAAACAGTAGTCGCAGATAGTATTGCAGGCAACGACCTTGTAGTCGCCAACAATGGCAATATTTACGTCACTGAACCAGATGGAACGCAAAAGCCTTCTAAAATATATCTTGTACGTCCCGGAGGCGAAAAGCTGATCGTGGATGAAGGGATAAAATTCGCTAATGGTGTAACCCTTTCACCGGATCAAACTCAGTTATACGTTACAGAATCCGCTTCTCATTGGGTGTGGGTTTACCAGGTTCAGCCTGATGGGACACTTGCTTTTAAACAGCGCTATGGCTGGCTGCACGTACCGGACGACCAGGAAAACGCATGGTCTGATGGTGTGAGGTGCGATACTGCCGGAAGAGTGTATATCGCTTCACGCCTGGGCATTCAGATCCTTGATCAAACTGGAAGAGTTAATGCAATCATCCCAATTCCTTCGGGCCAGGCATCTAATATTTGCTTTGGTGGAAAGGATTTTGACACCATTTATGTTACCGCAGTTGATAAAGTTTATAGGCGTAAGCTTAAAGTTCGCGGTGCAAATACTTTTGAGAAGCCATATAAGCCGGTTGCTCCAAAGCTTTAGAAATAAGTCAACTTTAAACTGAGGCATTGCCCACAGAGGCATGAAAGCCACCAAGCAATATTCTTAGTATCTTTTGTGGCTTTGCGGAAATTGTTTAAGAGATAATACATTTGACATGACATTAGAGTAAATTTATCTTTATCCTGCTAATATTAGCTCATGGTAAATCTCATTTGGCCACCATGACCCGCAAATCTTTCCTGGTACCTTCTGCTTCCACTTTCAGAATGTAAATTCCATTTGCACAGGTTTGTGGAACAGGAATATTAAATTGATTAATTCCCGGATTTACAATTAATCCTGCTGCGTAAATAGCTTTTGCCTGTTAGGTCAGAAAGCACGATGTGAAGTGTTCCCGCATCTTGCACAACGGCCTGGAAATTTATTACGTCTGTTACCGGGTTCTTCAATAGTTGTACATCACTCAAAAAATTATTATGCTCTTTCAATGCAATAATATTACTGTAAGAGGTGTCGCCTGCAGTAACAATTTTAATCCGATAATATACCAATGGAGCGTAAAAATTATCACTATAGGTGTATTGATTAAATGAATTTCCCTTTCCAGCTTCTGTGCCCGCTTTAATAAAATCTATTCCATTGGTACTTCTTTCTATTTCAAATTGATCGTTCTTGTCTTCATTGGCTGTGCTCCAATTCAATGTTGCTATTCCGTTTTTTTGTGTCGCTGAAAAAGAAATTAATTTTACCGGTAAGGTTCCGGATTGTATCCCCATCTTTAAACCGTTTCCAAAACTGCTTACCCAAACTTCGGTGAGATTATATGGATTAAAAAAAACTCTCTCCGGCTGCCGGAAAGGATAACTGTTCACTAATGCCCACGAAGGAGTGGCTGCATTCATATTATTGCTGATCCATAATCCCTGGGTTTCTGTAGTGAGGTATGCCTGCGAAGATATTGACGGGTTAAAAGTAATAGAAGTAACCCTGTCGAATTGTGTACCTGTAAGCTTTGTCCACGATGTGCCTCTATTGATCGTTTTGAACAGGCCACCTTTGCCATTCGGAGCGCCTCCCCAGCCGCTAAATACACATACATACCAAGTATTTTGTGCAGGGTCAGATGGGTCAATTATTATGTCTTTTGTCCAATATTGCATATCAGTATGCGAAACATCCGTCCATGAATTTGCTACAGGATCGTAAACAAATACTCCCGAACTGGCGGTGAAAGTGCCGCCTGAATTTCTTCGTCCTGAAAAAGTACAAATCATCTTTCCATCGTTCAAAACAACAATACTTGCAGGGTGGCCTTCCGTACGCGGAGGATTGGAAAGCTTAGTCCATATTGAACTACCGAGATTATTCAAATCATTTGTTATCCATATTCCACCCTGACCGGTTCCGCCTCCATAATTGATTACGCTGGCGTACATACGATTTGCATTGTTGGGATCGGTTGCAAGCCAGAATACAGGGTGGTTAAACTGGTGAAGCACTTGCCAGGCTGCGCCATTATTGGTCGAGTAAATAATTCTGCCACCAGCATCATTGGCATCAAGAATGTTGTCCTGCAAGCGGGTACTTTGATACATATCATGAATGCCGGAATTCGCTGCGAACATAGTATTGTTGGTTATGTGTTTTACAATACGATACATACTGTTCACAGTATTTCCTGTGTAATCAAAACTCCATGTTACACCAGCGTCCGTACTTCTGATACCATTTATATCGGAAAATCCCGCAAACATATTATTGGCATCCTGCCAATGCACCTGCCACGCAGAAGTATTCTCGAGCCCAACGCTATGGTAATATTTTTTTTGTGGAGTGACAGCCCCAGCAGGATGTTCATCATTTATATTTACATAAGCCTGTTGCCAGTTGGTACCGCCATCACTTGTTTTATGCACAAAACCAAAATCTCCAAACAAAACTTTGTTAGCGTTATTGGGAGCAACAGTAATACCAAAACATGTTTCACCATAACCCCAGCCCCTGTCGCCACCCTGCCCTGACCATCCTGTACGTATGTTTTGATTATTTGCAGTTAAAAAAACTTTGTTCCAGTTGCTTCCGGCATTGATAGTTTTCATAACACAGTTGCCGCCGGTAGTTGCATCGCTTCCTCCGAGATAAACTGTATTAATATCGTTCCCGGCCATGCCTACATACATTACAAAATCGTTGGCAATGTTGATGCCGTTCATTTTTGAAGTCCATACATTAGTACCTGCATCCAATGAATAGACACCTTTTGCAAAACCATAATAATCCCAGGGAAAAATCCCATTGTAAACATCTGTTGCATTTGCGCTGATGCAAAAGAAGCGGGTAACCGATCCAACTTTTGCTCCGGCGAATGAAAAGATATTTTCGGCAGCAGGCATACCGGAAGTACTTAACTTAGAAAACGAACCGCCACCATTAGAAGAAAACAAAATACCTTCATTTGTTCCAATATAAATATTGTTGCCGTCAAAAAAAATACCCGCAAGCGTAATGCCGGCGCCACTGTTAGCCGCTGTCTTTATTAACGTAAAATTTACTCCATAGTCATTGGATATATACAGTGAGCCATAATAATCTATTAACACACGATTTGGATTTGCATAATCTGCTTTTAATGCATACACGTCTTCGCCGCTCAAAGGATTTCCGGGTAATGCGTTCCATGTATTTCCTCCATCTATGGTTCGTGCCGCATAATTAATATTCCCATCATTTGCAATACAATAAGCGACGCTGTTGTTGTTAGTAAATTCGTAAGTGGAAATATTACCTATTTGCAGTTTTGTAAAAGGAACCTGGGAATAGGTGCTTCCAAAATCTGTGCTATGAAAAAGCTCACTCATATCGCAGGCGATATAAAATTCATTATCATTTGCCGGATTGATAGTGGGATAAAATAAGCTGCCGCCACCGCCAACTCCACGCGGCTGCCAGGTTGATGGCTGAGCAACAGAAAAAAAGTTTGAAGTGATGAGTAAGAATGCCAACAGCATCCGGGCAGAAGGTTTTGGATTTTTCATAAGAAAATTTTGGTTCGGGAGTTTAATTGTGAGCAGGAGATATTATAGCAAAAATTTTGCCATATACCTGTTTTTAAAGCGGAGTTATTCTACAAACGAAATAAGAACGCTGAATTATGAAATGGCAGTTTAGAAATGGGTTCATCTCTTTTTAAAACTATAAACAGCATACCCGACTAATTCCTTAATATAATAATACCAGGTTCCCAAAGTAGATAGTGACGGCACAAAATCTTCTATTTCGGTCTTCCCCTTGCCGGCAATATAGTTGCACGGATAAGGTATTACATCCACTCCCATCTTTTTGTAGGTAGCCAAAGCTCTCCGCATGTGATATGCAGAAGTGACAAGGATAAAGGGCGGTTTTAAATGAGCGCTATCTAATAATTTCTTTGAAAACAATGCATTTTCATAAGAATTTCTCGAGCGGTTTTCGACAATAATATCACTGTCCGGAATATTAAAATCTTTAAGCTGTGTGGCAACCCAATCGCTTTCCCTAAAATCAGTAGGCAATAGTTTTGCATTGCCGCCTGAAATGAGAAGATGCGAAACTTTGCCTTCTGCCTTTAATTTAATAAGCTGTATAAATCTGTCGGATGTGGAATTGAAATAACCATGGCCGTGATAATCTTCAGAAACGAAACCACCCAGCACAATTGCGCAGCTATATTTGCTATCGGCAGGCAATGTTGTTTCTTTGGCGTCCCACCGTCTTGCAAACCTGTCAAGCAAAAAAGGGTTAGAGAACAAGAGAAAAGTTGCAAGTGAAATACTGTAGGAGATCTTTTTCAACCGTTTTCTCCTGGTGAAATAGCCTATAGCGAAAAACAAGACTACCCAGAATATTGGCGAAAGCAGAAAGGTGATCAGTTTGGAAACTACAAAAAACATTTTTTAAAATTTGAATTTACCATCCAGCTAGTGGCCCGACAAGATACTTACCAACGACAAGTTTTTGTAAAATAAAATTCAGACTTGGCCATGAAGATTTTAAATGCTTTAATATATTTTTAGTATTCCTTTTCTACAAGCAATCTTTCGCAGACTACATTACTCAATGATTCTGCCTGCCTTTTGCCATAGCTAATAATTATAGACTTGTCGAATGGTTCTATGGCCTTAATCTTGATTTTGAGCCCCAAACGCATTTCACGTGCATTCAAAAATTTAAGAAACTCTGAGGAAGTATTGATTACTGCGGCAAGCTTAACCGTTTCACCAACTTCGCAATCGCTTAGCTTGTTATAATCCTTCCAAACTACTTTTCCATTTTTATCAGGTATAGGCGAGCCGTGCGGATCAATTTTGGGATAGCCAAGCATTTCATCCATCTTTTCAAAAAATGCTACGGATTGTATGTGTTCAATTTGTTCAGCTATATCGTGAACGTCTTCCCAACCCATCTTCATTTTATCAACGAGAAACATTTCGGTAAGGCGATGTTTTCGTATAATAAGACCTGCTTCCTTCTTTCCTTTTTCCGTAAGGCGTAAAGGCTTGTAGCTTTCATAATGAACCAGTTTTTTTTCTCCCAGCTTTTTCATCATACTGGTCACTGTGGGCATTTTTATCTCAAGGCTCTTGGATAATTCTGCAACATTTACCTCGCCGCTTTCATTGGCTATGTTAAACAAAGCTTTTAGATAATTTTCTTCCGTGAGTGAGTTCATAAAGCAAAGCTAATAATAATTAGATATGTACGAATAAAATGTTATATCAAATAAAAAAATTTGTTAGATCAGTCTAACTTTATACTTTTGCTGGGAAGACTGGCTTGGCGTTTAGGAAGATTGCGGCAGCGTGAAAGGGACACAGCAAATACAGAAATCGAATTTATTATGAGTATCGTAAAACACGGTGAAACACATTCTCTACACGAAGTTCATTCGTCGGTCGTAACAGAAAAGAAAGGCTGGCGGCAGGTTCTGGCCTTCCTTGGGCCTGCATATTTGGTAAGTGTAGGCTATATGGATCCGGGAAATTGGGCTACGGATATTGCCGGCGGTTCCGCATTTGGATACAACCTTATCTGGGTGCTGCTAATGTCTAATCTCATCGCGATTCTTTTGCAATCGTTAAGCGCCAGGTTGGGCATAGTAAGAGGTTTGGACCTCGCCCAGGCATCGAAGAATGCTTACCCGATGTGGGCAAATATCCCTTTATACATACTCGCTGAGATTGCGATTGCAGCTTGTGACCTGGCAGAAATTGTGGGCATGGCTATTGGTCTTAATTTACTGTTCGGGCTTCCTCTTGTCTGGGGGATTTGCTTTACTGCTTTAGATACTTTGCTGTTACTTCTTTTGCTCAACAGGGGAATGCGGGTGTTAGAAGCTTTTATTATTACACTGGTTTTAATTATTGGCCTTTCCTTTTTGGTGGAAATGTTTATTGTTTCCCCCGTTTATGGTGATGTAATTAAGGGATTCGTTCCATCGCAGCTCAGCGGAGAAGGATTGTATATTGCGATAGGAATTATCGGAGCTACTGTGATGCCACATAATTTGTATTTGCATTCTTCATTGGTACAGACAAGGAAATTTGAGCGGTCACATAGTGGAATGAAGAAGGCAATTAAATTTAATTTATTTGATACAACCATTGCTCTTAATCTTGCCTTTCTTGTTAATGCCGCTATCTTGATTTTAGCTGCTGCCGCATTTTATGTTAATGGATATTTTAATGTTGCCGAAATTCAGGATGCCTCTGTGTTGCTGGAAAAATTGTTTGGAAAGGCCGCGCCTATGTTCTTCGCGATTGCGTTAATTGCTGCAGGACAGAGTTCTACAATTACCGGCACATTGGCGGGGCAAATTGTTATGGAAGGGCATTTGAATATCAGGATCCAGCCATGGTTAAGGAGGTTAATAACGAGGTTGCTTGCTATTCTTCCTGCATTATTTACCATTTTCTATTTTGGATCCGAAGCGCTGGGGAAGTTACTCGTCCTGAGCCAGGTTGTTTTAAGTCTTCAATTAGGCTTTGCCGTTATTCCACTTATTCATTTTAATTCGGATAAAAAATTAATGAAGGAATTTGCTATTAAGACCTGGGTCAAAATTTTAGCGTGGATAAGCGCCGCCATCATTGTTTACTTAAATATGCAACTGGTTATTCAACAAATCAATGACTGGATTGATTCTGCCGGCGGAAATAAAATTCTTATTTACGCTATCGTAATACCTATTGCAGTCGCAAGTCTCGCATTGCTGTTGTACGTTTTTATTCATCCTTATTTATCAAAAGGCCTCAAAGAAAGAAAACAACTTCCCCACGGCCCTGCTGAGCGCATTACGGTAGGCGAGTCTATAAACTACAAACACATTGGTATAGCAATCGATTTTTCCGGCAATGATCAAAAGATCGTGCAAAATGCGTTAATGATAGGAGGGAAACAGGCTACATATACTTTCATACACGTAGTGGAGAGTGCTGCTGCCCGCTATCTTGGAAAAAATGCCTTAGATCATGAAACACAACTTGACAGAAGTAACCTTATGCAGTACAAGGAAAAAGTGGAAGGATTAGGATATAAAGCCGCCGCAGAGATGGGCTTTGGAAATCCTGCTATTGAAGTCTCGAAAATAATTGATCGCGATAATATTGATTTACTGGTAATGGGGGCACACGGGCATAAAGGTTTTAAGGACCTGGCGTTTGGAAGCACTGTGGAGGCTTTAAGACATAAAATAAAAATCCCCGTGTTAGTCATCAATTAATACTTGTGAAATATATTTTCCTCTTGTTTTCCTGCGCATTCATAACTCCGGGCTTTGCACAAAAGCAGGATAGCTCCCGTTTGAATGACGATCTATTTCATCCCACTTCCAAAAAGCGAATGAGGGAATTTTCGATGGATCGACCTGATGTAACAGAAAGCGCCTACACGGTTGACGCCGGGCATTTTCAGTTTGAGACTGATGTTTTTAAGATGGAAAGAACTTCTATCGGGGAACTAAAAACAATTAAAAATTCTTTCAATGTGGCCAATCTTAAGTTGGGCATTACACGCTCATTGGATTTACAAGTTGTGGCCGGCACTTTATTCACAGCAAAAATTACAGATGGCACTTTTACCGATAGGCAATCGGGATTCGAAGGTCTCGCCATTAGAGTAAAGCAAAATATTTGGGGCAACAATGGTGGCAAAACCGCTTTGGCGGTTTTGCCATTTGTCAACGTTCCTTCCATGTCTTCTGAGAAAATTTCCGGTGGAATAATAGTTCCTTTTGCGCTTGCATTGCCAGGTGATTGGGGCTTTGGTGCTCAAGTGGAAACAGAGCTCACAAGCAATGCTACAGGCAAAGGCCATCATATCAATTTATTACTTTCCGCCACCGCCTCTCATCCATTGTCTAAAAATTTTGATTTTTTTGTGGAAGGTGTAGTTACCAGGGAAACTGAAATTAAGGAGTATGAATACTTTGCCGATGGTGGTTTGGTTTATGCAGTCGCAGATAATGTGAATGTCGATATAGGAATTTATTACGGCCTGAAAAATACATCGCCAAAAAGTTACTTTTTAGGTTTTTCATTCAGGCTCTGATTGCTTTTACACTTACGTCCATTATTACATTGGTAGTCTATAAATAATTCTCAGGAATATTTCTTTTAATTTGCTTTTCATATTTATGGATATTAGCCTGAACAAATATATTAGCGATACCGGCTTTTGTAGCCGCAGGGAGGCTGATAAATATATTGAAGAAGGCAGGGTAAGCATAAATGGGAAAGTTGCGAAAAAAGGTAATCGCGCAACAGAAAACGATAAAGTACTTGTTGACGGTGAGGCATTAAAGAAAAAGATGGTGCCTGTCTACATTATGCTTAATAAGCCCAAAGGAATTACCTGCACCACTGACCTTAAAGACAAAACCAATATCATTGATTTCATAAACTATAAAACCCGCATCTTCCCCATCGGCAGGCTTGATAAACTTTCGGAAGGATTAATATTTCTTACCAATGATGGTGATATCGTAAATAAAATTCTTCGTGCGGGAAACGGACATGAAAAGGAATATGTAGTAACAACCGACAAAATGATCACTAAAGATTTTATCTATAAGATGGGTAATGGTATAAGAATATTGGGAACTGTTACTAATAAGTGTTTTGTAAAGCAGGATGCAGAAAAAAGATTTACGATTATTCTTACCCAGGGACTTAACCGGCAGATTCGAAGAATGTGTGCTGCGCTTGATTATAAAGTGGCCTCTCTAAAAAGAGTCCGCATAATGCACATCAAATTAGGTAATCTCAAGACTGGAAAATGGCGGTATTTCACGCAGGATGAAATCATGGAAATAAATAAACAGATTGCTAATAGCAGCAAAACGAGTGATATCGAGAGTATGGGAGAATAAATTATTTTAAATGTTCAATTATCTATCTTTGTAAATTTTGCACTCTCTGTCACAAATGAATGATCAGGTCATAAAATTATTTCCTGTAGGTTTCTGATAAAGGATGTATTTGTTTTGGATTTTTAAACGGTCTTTTTCAACTGATTCAATTTTTTCAACTGATACATAAATGATTTGTGAACCCTGAAATAATACTGGAAGAAATCTCTTTTTCAAACTCGTTGAATGTTTGCAGCGTCATTATATGCTTATTAAGGGTGTGAATTCTGCGATAGTCTTTCATCCCTTCAATGTAGAGCACTTCACTTAAAAGAATTTTTTCAAGACGATATTCCGTTTTAACGAAAATAAAACTCTTCTGATTTGCTATTTCATCTTTTGATAAATTATACTGTGCCCTGTCAACCGCCTGCACAAAAGTTCAAAGGTATAAGGCTTCAAAAGATAATCACATACCTGCAAGTCAAATCCCTTCAGGGCGTATTCCTGGTACGCAATCGTAATTATTACCTGGCTGTTGATCGTTGATGACTCTAATAACCGGATGCCTGAAACTTCACCGATGTTGATATCTAAAAAAAGTAAATCAACCTTGTTAGATTTCAAAAAAGCCAATGCATAATGCATTATAAATGTATTGAGCAGATTTAGAAAGGGTAATTTTAAAATAAAATCTTTAGCCCGTTCAATGGCCAAAGGTTCATCTTCCACTACAATACAATTAAGGTTCATGTGTTCATTTTTATATTTTTTAATTGCCACATGTAATTCCGCGTAAAAATTTTCTTTGCAGTTGGCTTAAAGTTGCCCGAAAATTTATATGCTCCATTTGATAATTAATAAAGTGATAATTCAACTTTATAAAGCTCGTTATTATTTGTGATTGTCAATTTATGTTTGCCAGGATACAATAACGATAACCTTTTTTTTATTAATTCACTCCCAAGGCCGCTATATTCAGGTTTGATTTGTGTGTTGTGGCTGTAAGAGTTCTCACATTTGAAAATGAATTTTTCTTCTTCAATATCAATTTTAATATTGATTGCATTTTCTGCTTTTTTATTTTCTGCATGCTTAAAAGCATTTTCAATAAAGGGAATCAAAATCATTGGAGGTATCATGAAATTTGTGGGGTCGCCTTTTAGAGAATAATTGATATAATGTTCATTAGTCGTTCTTATTTCCTGCAGTTCGATAAATTTTTTGATGTAGTTAAGTTCTTTGCTTAAAGGGATTTTTGCCGGCTTTGTTTCATAACAATTAAACCGACATAATGTCTGATAGCTTGTTCAAATATTCAGATGCTCTTATTGCATCTTTAGTAATCACACATCAATGTTATTAATTGTGCTGACATAAAAAATGTGGATTTATTTGCGATCTCAACAAAGCCAATTCTATTTTATAATTTCTTTTGTTTAGCTCTACTTTAATTTTTATATCATTCTACCAATCGGACAAATTTATGGTTAATCGGTTGCACCATTTATTAACCCAATAAAAGAAATTATCAGGTTAAGAATCAGCACATCACTAAGCCCACAATTAATGCCCCGGTTATGAAATGTGTATATAATTATCGAAAATACAGAACCGATAAAAGCGAATACGGTTCCTTATCAAAAGAACAATTTAGTATTTTTTGCTTTGGCAGATATCTTTAAATAATATTGAATAAAATGTCATAAAAAAGTATTGCCGGAAAAAAACTATTCGAAAGTGGTGCAGACAATGAACAATGAACCGGTAACGTGGGGTTTTATGCTATTAGGACTTGACCAACAAACATCAGCTAAAAGCAAAGCCAAGCATCAGTTTCAGCAGGACAAACATCTTGAACTTTAGTAAAAAGCAATGAATTTTTAATTATAAATTTAACAGTGGTACCGCGGCTTGACGGAATTATATATCTCCAACAGCCTAAAGCCTGTCCGATATGCGATTCTTCTTTGATATACGATGGCCCTTTTCATACTTTAGGTTCCCGGCCTTTCAAAATTTCCTATTTTTTATTTCCTCAATTTTAACGCTCAGCCATTGAATTAATTCTTCCGGAACTTGTCTTATCATGAATCTGTCTTATATAAAAATGAATGATGATAAAGGTTGAGAGGGTAGTAAAATATTTTGGCAAAACAAAAGCTGTTGACGGCATTTCATTTGAGGCAGGGGAAGCTGAAAATGTGGTACTTCTTGGCACCAGCGGTTGTGGTAAAACCACTACCCTCAGGATGATCAACCGGCTTGTGGAAATTTCAGGCGGTTCGGTTTTTATTGAAGGCAAAAATATCAGAGATGTTCCCCCTGAAAGCCTTCGCCGGAATATAGGTTATGTGCTGCAACACAATGGGCTGTTTCCTCACTATACCGTTGCCGAAAACATTGCTGTTGTTCCCAATCTATTACAGTGGCCCAAAAATAAAATCGCCAGCAGGGTTTCAAAATTACTAGAGCAGTTGAATCTTCCCGCTGATTATGCATCTCTTTACCCGGACCAACTAAGTGGCGGCCAACAGCAAAGAGTGGGATTGGCGAGGGCGCTTGCCGCTGATCCTCCAGTGTTACTTATGGATGAGCCGTTTGGCGCTCTCGATGCCGTAACCCGCGGCAACATTACCAAAGAATTTTCCCAGTTGGAGGTACTTCAAAAGAAAACTATTGTGATGGTAACGCACGACATAAGAGAAGCATTTGATATGGGCGATAAGATTTTATTAATGGACAAAGGAAAAATTGTACAGGCAGGGACACCTGTCGATTTGTTATTCAGGCCGGCGAATGAATTCGTGTCAGCATTTTTTGAGGCGCAACAAATGCAACTTGAGTTGCATGCGGTATTGCTAAAAGATATTTGGCCACTCCTTTCAAACAATAACACGGATAACGAAATTTTAACTGAGGTAGGTGAAAATAAAACACTTTGGGAGGCCCTGGACATTCTATCAAATCAAAAAACTATTGATATTGCTGTGCGCAATGCTGCGAGTGGGGAAATAAGGCGGGCGGGCTATAATTCATTGTTCACCGCACTTAGTGCATTAAAGGAAAATAAATGAACGAATCGGGCCAATCTTTACTTGATTTCATGCGCGAGCAGTCGGGAAAGATCCTGGACCAGGTGCTTGCCCACATCGGCCTTACATTTATTTCATTACTCATCGCGGTGGTTATAGGACTGCCATTGGGTATTTTTATCGCCAAAAGAAAAAAATTTGCTGCCCCGGTATTGGGATTCACGGGAATATTACAAACAATTCCAAGCATAGCTTTACTTGGGTTTATGATTCCGTTATTGGGTATCGGCCCAAAGCCTGCCATTGTTGCTTTATTTTTATACGCGTTACTGCCAATTGTGAGAAACACATTTACCGGCATTACCGGTGTTGACACAGCGGTTAGTGATGCGGCAAAGGGAATGGGCATGAGTGGAAGACAAATACTTGCAAAAGTAGAATTGCCATTAGCCCTTCCTGTTATACTGGCTGGTGTCCGTACAGCTACGGTGATAAATGTAGGCGTAGCAACGCTTGCAGCATATATAGCAGCAGGTGGCCTAGGTGAATTCATTTTTGGTGGAATAGCGCTTAATAACACAAATATGATTCTTGCAGGCGCCATACCGGCGGCCTTGCTCGCCATTTTATTCGACTTCATTTTGTCAAAAGTGCAGAAAATAAATCTTAAAAAAATAAGAACAGGGTTATGGCTATTACCGCTTTCACTTGTTATATTATCATCATTTTACCTGCTCCCCAATCTTTATGGCAGTAAAATGCTGGCAGGTTTTACACCCGAATTTATGGGGCGGAAAGATGGTTATCTCGGGCTTAAGGAAACTTACGAACTAAATATAAGAACGGTTGTTATAAGCGATGCGGTGATGTATAAGGCCGCTTATGAAAAGAAATTGGATGTAATAAGTGGATACAGTACTGACGGCAGATTGAAGGCATTTGATCTCATTGTATTACAGGACGATAAGGGAATTTTTCCTCCGTATTATGCCGCCCCGGTAATTCGTGAAGAGACGCTAAAAAGATACCCCTATCTCGAAGGCGTTCTTAGCGAATTGGCAGGCCATATTAATGATTCTATAATGACGGAACTGAATTATCGGGTGGATTATTTAAAGCAAAGCCCTGAAAAAGTGGCTAAAGATTTTTTGATGGAACAAAGTTTGTATAAGGAACCTAAAAATGGCGATTCTGGTGTTGTAAGACTTGGGTCGAAAATCTTTGGTGAACAATATATTCTTACTGCTATGTATTCAATGTTGATTAAAGGAAATACTGATTTGCAGGTGGAAACTAAAACGGGATTGGGGGGAACAAAAATTTGCTTTGATGCCTTGGCCAATAACCAGATAGATATGTATCCTGAATATACAGGCACGGGCTTGCTGGTGATTTTAAAAGCAAGCGATTCGACTGTTTCTTCATTAAGCGGTAATAAAGATAAAGTGTATGATTATGTTCAGGAGGAATTCGACAAGCAGTATCATTTAAAATGGTTGCAACCAATAGGCTTTAATAATGCGTATGCTTTAATGATGCGACGAGAGCAATCGGAGCGGTTGCATATAAAGACAATAAGTGATCTCAGGAATTACCTCGCCAATGATTCTCTCTCGGAAATGACTAAGAAAAAAGAAGTGCCTAAAAGATGATTATGGAATTATTAGAAAAATATATTGAGGTTAGAAAATACACCGAGGACATCTGCGCTCCTTTGAAAACTGAGGACTATGTAGTGCAGCCCATTGTAGATGTGAGCCCGCCCAAGTGGCATATCGGGCATACGACCTGGTTCTTTGAAACATTTATTCTTAAAGCCAAATGTGGGGAATTATATTGAATACGATCCTGAATACAATTATGTTTTCAACAGCTATTACGAAACGGTAGGAGCAAGGGTTATTCGCACCGATCGTGGAAATCTTAGCAGGCCCGCAGTTGAAGACGTTTATAAATTTCGGAAACATGTAGATAGTGCTATGCAGGATTTTTTGTCAAAAAATATATCTAAAGAAGTGCATGAATTGGTTACGCTTGGTTTGAATCATGAACAGCAGCACCAGGAGCTTTTATGGACCGATATAAAATATATTTTAGGAAACAACCCTTTGTTTCCTGCCTACAAAACTCCGGCGAGAGGAGGAGAGTTCAGGAATAAAAATATTGAAGGTGATTTTTTAAAAATTGAAAATGGAATTTATGAAGTAGGTTATAATGGCAACGAATTTTGTTTTGATAATGAGCTGAGCAGGCATAAAGTTTTTATTAATGATTTCGCCATTTCAAATCGCCTTGTTACCAATAGAGAATTCCTTGAATTTATGGATGCTGGCGGATACAGGGATTTTAATTACTGGCATGCCGAGGGATGGGATTGGGTAAAAACTAATAATATTAATGCTCCCCCTGTATTGGCACTTTATTAATGGAGAATGGTATCAATATACTTATGAGGGATTAAAGCGGCTAAATCCATCGGATGAATTGTGCCACGTCAGTTTTTACGAAGCCGCAGCTTTTGCATCGTGGAAACGTATGAGATTGCCTACTGAATTTGAATGGGAAATTGCTGCAGCAAAAATTTAAGTGGGGAAGCAGGTGGGAGTGGACAGAAAGTGCTTACCTGCCGTATCCCGGTTTTGCAAAAGCTCCCGGTGCAATCGGAGAGTATAATGGAAAGTTTATGGTGAATCAAAAAGTGTTAAGAGGCGCATCTGCTGTTACTTCGCCAGGCCATAGCCGTATCACTTACAGGAATTTCTTTCATCCACATTTGCGCTGGCAATATACAGGTTTAAGATTGGTGCAATAAAATTTATGCTTGAAATAATTACAAGATGAAACGATTTTTAGAGGATGTGTTAAGGGGATTGCAGTCAACGCCAAAATATTTGCAATCAAAATATTTTTACGATAAAAGAGGTGATGAATTATTCCAGGCAGATTATGAATTGCGAAGAATATTATCTCACTGATTGCGAACTGGAAATTTTCTCTGAACAGACGTCATCCCTGGCGGAAATTATTATTCAACAGCATGCTGATTTTGACGTGGTGGAATTAGGTGCCGGTGATGCGATCAAATCTATTTATCTTCTAAAAGAGCTGGTCAACAAAAAAGCGATCTCTACTTATTTCCCCGTAGATATCTCCAATAATATTATCAACCTGCTTCAGCAAAAACTTCCGGTACAGGTTCCTCATTTAAATATACATGGACTAAATGGAGAGTATCTCGAAATGCTTAGATCCGCAAAAAGCATTTCACATAAAATAAAACTGGTGCTATTTCTGGGTTCAAATATTGGAAATCTTTCTTTGCAGGATGTTCCTGTTTTTTGTAAAGACTTGAGGAGCCAGTTGTCGCCCGGTGATATGGTACTTGTTGGCATAGATCTTAAGAAAAATCCGAAACAAGTACTTGCTGCCTATAATGACAGTGGCGGCTATACGAAGGAATTTAACCTTAACCTGTTGCGGCGAATCAATACTGAACTTGGCGGAGATTTTAACCTGGATTCTTTTGACCACTATGCAACTTACGATCCACAAAGTGGAGCGTGTAAGAGTTTCCTGGTATCGCTGGCGAAACAGGAAGCACGCATTGGTAAAAACGAAACAATCTCTTTTGCAAAAGATGAAACCATCTTTATGGAAATTTCTCAAAAATATACCGTCGAACAAACCGACGAAATAGCTGTGCATTCAGGCTTTATACCGGTTGCGCATTTTTTTGATAAAAATAAATGGTTTGCAGATGTAATCTGGAAATGTGTATGAGTGAAGTAATGCCAATCTTTGAGATGTAAACTTTAATCATCAATTATTTTTTCCATTCCTGGTAAGTATGTTCAATTGAGATGGAATAATTTCGGCAGTCACTTCATTGAGCTTTCCTTTAAATTCACCGTCCACCTGGAAATGTGTAGCTCGTTTTGTACGAATAGTAGCCCGTGTGGTTTGTATAATTTCAACTTTTTTCGGATTAAAATTCCTGTAACTCACAAACATTCGCAACAATTGTAAAAAGGAAAATTTGCGCATAATAACGATCTCAAATTTTCCATCATTGACTTTTCCGTCGGGATTAATAACTGCGCCTGTACCATACTTACTTGCATTTGCAATAACGATCATATAAGCCCGTGTATTAATTTCATCGCTATCTGTTACTACATGTGCATCCATTAATTTTTTTCGCCACATAACCTTGACGACCATTCTTACATAACCCCACATTCCCCGCCAGGCGCTTTCTTCGAAATATTTTATTAGCCTTGCATTTAGGCCAAAGTCTGCAAGATGAAGGCAGATATCTTCTTCATTTATTTTAATAATATCGCAGCATTTTATCTTCCCATTCACAATTATATCAATAGCTTCTTCGGTGATTTTCAGGAATAGCTAATTCTTTTGCCATGCCGTTTGCAGATCCGGCCGGTAATATACCCATTGCCATTTCAGTGCCGAGCATTTGCTTTGCAACCAACGAAATGGTGCCATCACCCCCAACGGCGATTACACGATCTGGTTTAAATTTTTCAAACCAATATTGCAAAGAGTCCTGATCATCCTTGCCCGATAAAACGAAAAATTCTATCGTGTGAGGCAGCTCTTTAAAATATTGCCTTATGATGGGTTCCCAGTGAATTTTCTTTTTTCCACCCGATACGGGATTAAGAACAAATAATATTTTTAAATTTAAGGGCTGCTCCATTTATATCTTTGAGGTTCTTACACTATGCAAAATTTACCAGGTCATAAAGAAAGGAAACTTTCACTGTTTAAAAAGATAAAACGAAAAATATTCTTTTTATTCAGGCTTCGCTACAGCCCGGTAGTGAAAGTCTACCGGGGATATGGCAATTCAGAAAAAATAATTGTGTTTGGACACGTGTTTAAATTAAGTCCCGATGAGGCGTAAGACTTACAGGCAAAACTGGATCGTCAATTTTTTTTCCATGCTAAGACTATTTATGGTAAAACCATTTGCAAATGCGCGGGTGCGAATGGAATGGAATGGAACTTTTATGGAGGTGGAAACGCAGGATGATGGTTATTTTAGATTCGAATGGAAGCCACAGTTGGTGCCGACTCCGGGCTGGCATCATCTCACTGTTTATTTAAATGAGGAAAAATACAAATCACAAGACATATCGGGCACATCGGAGATGCTTATACCCTACGAATCCCAGCATGCCTTTGTCAGCGATATTGACGATACATTTTTAATTTCGCACTCTTCAAAGTTGCGCAAACGGCTCTATGTCCTGTTTACAAAGAACGCCCGAAGCCGAAAACCTTTCAAAGGTGTAGCGGATCATTACTGCCAGCTTGTCAAATCAGGACAGGATGAACATCTGTTTAATCCTTTCTTTTATGTTTCGAGCAGCGAATGGAACCTCTACGATTTAATTGTAGAATTTTCAAGGGAGAATCATCTTCCGAAAGGAGTTTATCTTTTGAACCAGGTAAAAAAAATAAGCCAGGTCTTGCGCACAGGGCAGAACAAACATTCGGGGAAGTTTACCCGTATAGTGCGAATTATCGAAACTTATCCCGGTTTACAATTTACTTTAATGGGCGATGACACACAGGAAGATCCCAATATTTATTTATCGATAACAGAGTATTTTCCAAAAAATATTTTTGCAGTGTATATCAGGAGAGTTCGTAAAACCAGGCACGAAAGTGTGCAGGCTATAGTTGACAAAATGATATTATCAGGTGTGCATTGCTGTTATTTTCAACATAGCGCAGAGGCGATAGAGCATTCTAAAACAATTGGGCTTATAAGGTGATGGTTGTTGCAAGTATCAGGTATCAAGAATCAAGTATCAAGTATCGAGAATCAAGATCAGGAATCCAGCATACAGTGCCACCTACAAAGTCAAACTTAATCTCAGTTGAATTAATTTATCCTCGTCGGAAATTCCATAGGTTACATCAAATAATACTTTACTAAACGGTGCAAATAAAATGCCTCCTCCATAGCCTACATGCCAGGTGTTTGATTTTTCCTGCGGAATCCAAACTCTTCCCTCGTCAACAAATACGAGCAGGCCGGCCTTTCCATTCACAAGATAAGTTTTGAACTTGCTTATAAACCGCAATTCATTGCTGTTGTAGAAGGAAGTCTTTCCATAAAACCTCTGTCGTTGAAAGCCCCGGAGATCCATGCCACCGCCAATTGACGGGTATTGGTAAAATTCAGGATCACCACTTACTGATGAAACTGCGGCGGAGGTAGCTATAGAGAATTTAGAAATAAGAGGAACGTATAACTGAACTTTTCCACCATATTTCCAGAATGATAAATCCGTTTGATTTACATTTTGGGTAAAAGAGATATTTCCTGATAGTGAGACACCTCTTGTTGGCACAGCAAGATCGTTAAGCTGGCTAAAGGTGTATTTAAAAACTGCCCCCGCAAAATTCCTGGTATCAAAAACATCTGTAGCCACAGGAGCTATCACTTTTGCCACATATCTCTCTTCATCATTAATTATTTTGATGGATTGGTAAAATGCATTTAAGCTTATAGTGCTTCTGCCAAAGCTTCGATTTAGCCCTATGCTTCCAATGGCCTCTTTGGTTCGCATCCTGTTGTAATCCCTGTCTTTTGTTGTTAATAGTGTTTCGTTCCCCAATCCATAAAAGTTAGTCCATCTTACCAAATCATAATTTGCCAATAATGAAAGTTCAAATTTTCCAATGAAGCCCGGAAATAATCCTTTATAGGTTACACTAAATGCCTGTTGCGAAATTGAGTAGTTTACTCCTATATACTGCTTGAATGCGAAAGGAAGTTTTTTCCATTTGTGGTGCTCCCATCCATAACCAAGCCCCAAATAAAAGCGATCTGCATCACTATAAAAAAAAGTGGGCTTTATACCCCTTTTATCATACATATAATTCCTATAGACATATGAATGTTTTGCAGTATCGTTGGAAAGATGAAATTTGGTGTTGGGTCCGGTTTGAAAGTAATTGTTGTCTTTGTCGTCGTACACGTAAGTCTTCATGCCACTATTGATGGTCGTTACAGAATCAGGATCAGGGCCGCCAATAATCCTTATCTTAATCTTATTGTGTTGATCTCCGCCAATTGTATAAATATCCTTACCATCAAGCCCATAAAGCCTTATCTCTTTTGTTTCTTTATTTAAAAAAGTTCTTGAATAGAAGGGCTTCGATTTCTTCTCATCGTCCTTTGTTTTGTTAAATAGCTGCACCGAAACCTCGTCTTCATTAATTGGTTTTACTTCAAAATATTCTGTCCCTGTACTACCAACAATCTCTACCTCTTTGGCTAAAAAATAATAATAAGTCGTAGCGTAGTCCAATATTTGTTCTCGCCTTGCTTTTAAAGCCGCCGTTATTTTTTCCCCCCTGATGTCATACACTTCGGGAGGAAGTTTTTTTACAGCTTGTTCGATTATATCATCGGTTAATGATACCTGTAAATCTTTTGCAATCTTTTGCCAGTCGTTTAGGGTTAATTTATTTGTGAACAGGCGGTCGGATCCTCTTTCCTCAAAAGTGAAAGTTTTTACATCGCCAACCTTGGGTTTGAAACTTTGGAAATAATTTAAGCCAGAAGCGGCGATCGCAAGGTCAAGCAGTACACCATTATGCTTAAAATAAACCTGGTCCCTATCTTGTGGTACAGGAACAAATATTTTTTTCTTGCCATCTTCCCTAATACCCCATGCCCACTGGTCTTCGTGCCGGTCCCAATCTCCAAGGAATATATCGAAAAGCCTTGCCTTTAAATAAGCCTCCTGGTCAACGCGATTCTCCGTTTCGTCAAATATTTCTTTTATCATATCCTTAGTATCAAGATATTTATCGAAGTTGCCCAGGTTATCTGCGCTCTTCCAGCTTCCTTTTATTCTCTGCTCAAACAGGTAAACATGGCCCGCAAATTTTTTATTGAAAGTATCGAGAGCGGGTTGCTCCGGCACGTAAACATATTGCGGATTGGTATGATAGATTCCTGCGCTGTGCGCCATAAGAGGAACGGTAACCGCGCCATAAGGATTTGACATAGAGACTTCATCGTTTGCCAAATCTTCAATAAAGGTTCCCAAGGAATTCTTCCGGAAGAACTTTTCCTAGCCTTTTATCAACAGAGCGAAGCGAATAATTATCACCGTCTTTAGTTTCGAGGTGCAGGGAACTTGTCTGATGGCCACCGCCTTCTTTTACTGCAATAAGTCCGCCTTTTTCTTCATCCAATAAAAAAACGGGAAGCTTTACAGGAGCAGACCATTCTTTGCGATAATTTTTTCCCCAAAAAAAGTCATGCCATCCCGAACGTTTGTATTGCGGCCCAGCGCTTACGATTTTATATTTTGAGATTGTGGTTGAGTCAGCCATATTTTGTGCAAATGCGTTTTCGGCAATCGCAAAAAAACAAAAGCAAGTAAGAAATGATAATTTATATAATGAATTCATTTATTCGATTTAATCGTTAAAAGCCTATATACTTTCGCTAAATCCCAAATCTGTACAAATACATAGTAGTTGAGATTCTGTTTAATGCCTAATAAAATACTCCGGGGATTTTTTTAAAATATTGAATTTAATTATTTATAACAGCAATACGTAATTCTGCTCCACATAATTAAAGCTGCGATCGATAAAAACCATTGTTGCATTGCAAATCATAGCTTTGACTAATTGAAATTATATAATTTTTAAATTAAAAAACTATGTGGTGGATTTATGCACTTCTTTCGGCGTTTTTTGCGGCGCTTACAGCCATCTTTGCCAAGGTAGGTATTAAAGGTGTAGATACTGATCTTGCAACGGCTATACGAACCGTTGTAATTTTAATATTAGCATGGGGAATCGCATTTTTTAGAGGTGGTGTTAATACGATGAATACACTTACCAGGCATAACCTGGTATTTTTAATTCTTTCGGGTATTGCTACAGGGCTTTCATGGATATTTTATTTTAAGGCTTTACAAATGGGGAAGGTCTCGCTCGTGGCTCCGGTCGACAAAGCAAGTGTGGCTATTGCAATTATTTTATCGGTGATTTTTTTAGGCGAAACCTTAACACTTAAAATGGCGGTAGGAGCGTTAATGATAATTGCCGGCACCATTGTACTTATACTTTAATGTTAAAGATGATAAAAATTAATTCGTGTTTCGTTGCTTTTGAAACGTAAGTTCCTATTTTAAATTGATGTTGCTGCCAGGCCTTGCCAACCAAATGCCTGAAACCAACATCTTAGTTCTTGATTAACATAACCCTGTACTTTTTTAACTAATTTGCGGATTCTTTAGATACACTTTATAAGGTATTTCGTTTTAATTTGATTTATTTATTATGAAGAAAATATTATTTGCGTTACTGCTGTTATTTTGTTCTCCAGTATTATTCAGCCAGGTTTTAAATCCTGTTAGCTGGAGCGTTACTTCAAAGAAATTAAAAGATAAAACCTACGAAGTTCATTTAACTGCGACTGTAAATAAAGGCTGGCATATATATTCCCAATTTACACCAGAGGGCGGGCCTGTACCAACATCAATAAGTTTTACAAAAAATCCGCTATTCGACCTCGTTGGCAATGCAAAGGAATCCGGAAAACTTGAACAACGGCACGAAGAAATATTTGGGGTTGACGTAAAGCAATTTTCTGATAAAGTCGATTTTGTACAGGTATTGAAATTGAAATCTCCTGTAAAAACATCTGCTAATATTTCTGTGGAATACATGGTGTGTAATGACCGGCAATGCCTGCCCCCGGTAACAAAGAAATTTTCGGTTGCTCTTTAAAAATTAAATCATTTTGATGGCCAGGTATACCAGGGTTTCGGTTTTTGTTTTGATGTTCTTATTTTCCGGCAACGTATTCTCACAGGACTCTTCTGTTAATTTCTCTTTTACAAAGGAGCGCTTAAATGACAAGCAGGTTCTCCTAAAAATAAAAGCCACGTTGGCTCCAGGGATAGAATTGTTTGGTATTCAAAAATCTCCCGAGGATCTTCTATATTCTAATATTGCATTTGACTCCTCAGCTTCAAAACTTCTCGTCGATTCAATTAGTACAAGCGGCATAGAACATAATGAATATGATAGCCTCGTACAAGGGCGTGTACATTACTTTTCCGATTCTGTAGAGTGGCAACAAAAATTGCAGGCAGGTGTTGAGGATAGTTTTTTATTGAAGGGCGCCGTTAGCTACATGTATAAAAAAGGTGATCAGTATTTACCTGCAGAAAAGGATTTTAAATATTTTATACAGCCGGATTCAAAAGAATCTTCAACAATTCTTTCCGCCGGAGTGAATGTGGGTACCCAGTCGCTTTGGTGGATTTTTATTACAGCATTTGCCGGAGGCCTCCTTGCATTATTAACACCATGTGTGTATTCAATGATCCCCGTAACTGTAAGTTTTTTTACAAAGCGAAGTAAAACTAAATCCGAAGGCATTCGCAATGCTATTTATTATTCATCTTCCATAGTTGCAATCTTTACGATAATAGGATTTTTAATAACGGTGATTTTTGGCCCGACGGCACTTAATAATATTGCGACAAACTGGATAGCGAATCTTTTGTTTTTTGCACTGTTTCTTGTTTTTGGTATTTCGTTCCTCGGTGCCTTTAATATTGAATTGCCTTCTTCCTGGGCCAACAAAGCCGATAATAAAGCAGGAACAAAAAATTTCATGGGAATATTTTTTATGGCGCTCACGCTTGTGATTATATCTTTCTCATGTACAGGGCCAATTATTGGGCCTTTGCTTGTAGTTGCCTCAAGAGGAAGTTACTATGGCCCTCTCGTTGGCATGTTCGGATTTTCATTAGCACTTGCATTGCCCTTTGCATTATTCGCTTTTTTCCCGGGCAAGCTAAACGTACTGGGAAAAGCAGGCGGCTGGCTCAACTCGGTAAAGGTTACCCTGGGGTTTCTCGAATTGGCATTAGCGTTAAAATTTTTATCAAACGCTGACCTTTCAAAAGGATGGCGTATTCTTGACCGTGAAATATTCATAACATTATGGATCGTCATTTTCATTTTACTGGGAATATACCTGCTTGGTAAAATTAAATTTCACCATGATGATGAATTACCGAAAAATGATTTTGATATTCCTTACATAACTATTCCGAGATTATTTTTTGCAATAGCTTCTTTTGCGTTCGCCGTATATATGATACCGGGGCTCTGGGGCGCACCACTTAAAGGCATTAGCGCATTTGTGCCTCCAATGGGTACGCAGGATTTTACCTCGGCTCCTGTTGAAAAAAATGGATCGCAGGATGCATCAACTGCAAATGTCTGATGCCCCGCATCCTAAGAAATATTTTGAGCAGATGAGGATTTATGAACCTGACGTAGTTACAAAATACGGAATGGTAATTTATTATGATTATGATGAAGCGCTAGCCGTTGCTAAAAAAGTGCATAAGCCATTGATGCTCGATTTTACAGGCATTAACTGCGTGAATTGCCGCAAGATGGAAGGGCAGGTATGGAGCGATCCTGAAGTGATGAAGAGACTAAAGGAGGATTTTATTATAGTGTCATTATACATTGATGTGCATAATGTTTACCTGCAAAAAAACGAACAATATTTTTCTAAAGCATTAAATCAAAATATAGAAACCTTAGGTGATAAAAATGTGGACCTGCAGGTTTCAAAATATAACGCGAATACACAACCGTTTTATTTTTTTCTTGATGGTAATGAAAACCGGTTGGCTCCCGATGGCTACGGCTATGATCCCGATGTAAAGAAGTTTATACAGTTATTGGATTCTGTAAAAACAGAGTACAATAAATCAAAATGACAAATTGATGTTTTTGTTATTTGCGCCAAATAAAGATGTGATTTGTTTTCCCACCATTTACTTGCTTTGTTTACCATCCCATCGGGCTTAAATATTGGCCTTGAAACTCTTACTTATGTAGTTAATTTTCTAATTAATTCGATTTTGTAGAATTAATTATGATTTTTGTGATAAATTTAGACAGGTCAATAAATGCAAAGCCCCCAAAACTTTCATAATGCAGACCTGTAAATTATGAGAAATGTTTTTCTCAATTTTTTTATCTAAAAAGCCCGATGCCCCTTAGACAAGCACATAGGGAGATGGAGATACTTAAAGATGCGCTCGCATACGCCGAGGCTATTATTGACGCCATTCATGAGCCGCTCATTGTATTATATCCCGATTTGACAATTAGAAATGCTAACCAGAAATTTTATAAAACTTTCAAGGTTACTCCTGAAAAAGCGGAGCAAAAATTAATTTACGAGCTGGATAACGGACAATGGAATGTTCCGGAGTTGAAAATATTTTTAGAAAGAATATTGCGCGCAAAAACTTCCTTTAATGACTATGAAATAACCATTCCATTTAAAAAAACGGGAAAGAAGATAATGCTCTTCAATGCGAGGAAGATAATTATGGAAGGTGAAAAAAAGCCAATGATTCTAATGGTTATCGAAGATATAACTGATAAAAAAAAGTATGAGCAGCAGGTTGAGAAAGAAAAAAATATCCTGGCGGAAAACCAACGTTTGCAGGATGTCTCCCGGCAAAAAGATGATTTCATCAGTATGGCTTCCCACGAATTGAAAACTCCTGTCACAAGTATTAAAGCTTTTGCTCAATTGCTGGAGCAGGATTTTGCTGACATAGGAAATACTAACGCGGCTAAGATGCTTTCGCGGATGAATCTTCAAATAGTAAAACTTACAAGTCTGATTGGAGATTTGCTGGATATCTCAAGAATAGCAGGCGGTAAACTTCAATATCATCTTGCATATTTTGATTTTAATGAGATGGTACACGATACGGTAAGAGAAATGCAGCTCACCACAAAAATCCATACAATTAATTTGAGTCTTGTAAAAGCTTCGCCAGTATTTGGAGACAAAGACAGGATAAGCCAGGTACTCACAAATCTTCTTTCAAATGCTATAAAATATTCTCCAAGAGCCGATGCAATTGACGTAAGCTCATCTATTGATGAAAAATTTATAAGCGTATGTGTAAAAGATTACGGAATAGGGATTGGCAAAGAAAAACAGGATAAGATCTTTGAACGATTTTTTAGGGTCAATGGCGCTAAAGAAGACACCTATCCGGGCCTCGGCCTGGGTTTATACATTTCTTCAGAAATAATCAAACGGCATGGCGGATGTATTTCAGTAAAAAGTAATAAAGGTAGAGGGTCAACGTTCTGTTTTAAGATACCGGTTGAAGGCTCTTAACTTGAAATTTAAAAGATTAGTAAAGATTTACTATTGAAAGTTTTACCTTTCATTTTCTTGTTGATTTAAATTAAACAACAATGGATAAGATTTTAGTAATAGATGATGATGTCGAAATTCTCAACGTAGTAAAACTAATACTTACCATGGAGGGTTACGAAGTGGAAACTGAAAGCAGGTGGGAAAAAACTTTTAGTAAAATTGAATCGTTTAAGCCCGATCTTATTTTGCTTGATATCACCCTGGGGGGAGAAGATGGCAGGAATATTTCAAGAAAAATAAAATCAAAAGATTCATTAAAGCATATTCATATAGTTTTATTTTCTGCGAAGATGGGCGTGCATAAACACTTTAGTGAATGCCTCGCAGATGACTTCATTGCAAAACCTTTCGACGCCCAGGAATTATTAAATAAAATTTACTCCCGTCTTTCTAAAAACTCCGGCCTCAATTAGTTGCTGAGATTAATTGCGAAAGATTTTTATCACTACAGCAACAAGTATACAATTCCTTTAATTACAGGTCCACCATTGCGGAGGTCAATAATGTAGGGGTAGGCACCGGTTGGTTGTATTTTGCCTTTGTATCTGCCATCCCATGCTTTGCTTATACCATTATTGGTGAAAACCATTTGCCCAAAACGGTTGAACACTTTAAGTATAGCAGATGGATATGCTTGCAAGGGTTCGATGTTCCATTGGTCGTTTATACCGTCATTGTTAGGAGAAAATGCATTTGGGATAAATAATTTTGCAAACACTTTTACAAATACTGTATCCCTGGAGATTCCACAGCCATAGTTGGAGTTTAGGGTTAATGTATACATTGTGCTGGTAATAGGATTTACAAGCGGGACAAGGTCTGTTGCTGTTGTAATATTAAAATTTGGTTGCCATAAAATGGAAACCTCAGAAATATTTGAGGTGGCATCCAGGGTAGTTGCACTACCTTGTATAAGTACCTTATCCGGCCCGGCATCTGCCACTGGTTTTTTATAAACTCCTACAATAACTGAATCCGATTTTTGGCAGGTACCATTATCAACAGAAAGAATGTATTCAGTAGTTTCAGTTGGTGATGCAACAGGGTTTAGAATCAAATTGTCTGAAAGGTTTTGTGCAGGCACCCATAAATAACTGGCTGCATTGGTTGACCCATTTAGTTGCGCAGTAGTGCCTTCACAAATATTGATATCGCTACCGGCATTGACTGTAGGGCCTGGAATAATTGTTACAACTGTCGAATCTGTATTAGTACAACCTTCGGGAGAAACTATTTTTAGATAAAATTTCCCGTTATAATTTAGGGAAACCTTGCCGATAGCGGGCGAAGATTGAGTGCTGGAAAAATTCGCAGGCCCCGTCCATGAATAAGTACTCGCACTATTGGACATTAATACAAGAGTGGAACCTTCACATACAGGGCCATTATTGGATGCTGCCGGCACAGGCAATGATATTTGGTTTACCGTAAGCGCTTCCGACAGGACCCGGCTGCACGAAGGAATGAGAATATAATTGCCCTGCGCAACAGCCACTCTATACTTATATACACCGAGCCCGATTAATGGCAACCTTGTATAGGTCGCGTTTGTGGCGCCTGCAATATCAGTCCAGGTAGCGCCCATGTCCGTGCTTATTTGCCATTGGTAGGAAGTGTTGCCAAGTATTGGTGTAACATCACTTGAAAAGGTGAATGTGGGGAAATCGCCTTCACATACATTCACGGATGTTGCGGTATTATTAATGACCACATTTACCAGCGGTCCACATGGCCGGAAGGTAATATCATCCAGTACCAGGTCATTTCCGCAGCCCCCTGGGGCATTGTTAGTCATCCTAATTACGATTGAATTTGTATTTACCGGAGTTGTAAAAAAAAGACCATACTGTTTCCAGGTTGGTACATCAGTTGCCTGTATATCACCGGTTTTATAAGACTGTAAAACAGTGCCTGAAGTAGTTTCAATGTTAAAAGTTACATTAGGTTTTATCCCTGCAAATCCACATGCGCTGGGCTTCAAAATATTAAGTATCCAGGCGGCAAATTCATAGGTGGTATTATCGCAGAGTCCATCAACAGTTTGCACGTAAAAATCACCTGGTGTATATGATGCATTTACTATCATCATATACCCGTTAGCATCATTTGGAGTATGGTCTTCCGGTATCGTATGCCAGGTATCACCAAAACACACAGGCGAAGAGTTTCCTATAGAATAAAGTCCGTCAGCCGGACATGAGTACGGCACAAATGCATAATTGGTAAGAGTTCCGGGTAGAGCTGATGCCGGACCCGTACCTGCACCGAAATTAATATTTACCACAGGATCACCAAGACTTCCCTTGCATAATTGTGCAGTGGCAGCATGGGTGAAAATACATGTTGCGAACAAAAAAAAGGCACGGAATATTACAAGCTGTCTCCTCATAAAAACAATAGGGTCATAAAATTTTTTCCGAATGTAAAATACAAATGTATGGTCTATTTAAGAAGTGTTCGGGAACGATCCTTCCAAATTGTCACCCGCTCATGAATACAACGCCCCTCAGTGGGGCTTATGGCCAGTGCTTCCACCGTCCACAATCATCGCATCCGGGTGAAAATCTGGCAATTTAAATCAAGTGCTTCATCAAGACAATAAGATTCAAAAAGGCGCTTAAATTTTTGTAAATTTGCAGGCTCAATTGAATTTGGGGCTGACCGGTTTTGACAGCATAGTTCTTTGTAAGTATAAGCATGTAGTGCGTTGGATAATTAGCACTTAAATCTGAATATTCAAAACTTTAAATGGCAATACTTCGTATGCCATGGCTGCCTAAGCGATAGCTTAGCAACCATTAGGGCCGTTGAGTGGGCTTACCTGTTGCCACGCTCTTCCGCCGACTCAAACAAATAACAGGTTGCTGCGATCCAAGGCTGTGCGGATCGCTTAAGACCATACAGCTAAGGAATAGGTTGGTTTGTTTTGCTCCTGCCTTTTCCCGACAATTAATGCAGAAATAAACATGTAGAAGGCTTACGGCGAGTATGTTTGGACCAGGGTTCGAATCCCTGCAGCTCCACCAGAATACTTAAAAAGGCCGATAATTACCGGCCCTTTTTAAGTACCAATTTTAATGGGTTGAATGTTGCTTACAAGTATGTTTTATTTAATCACTTCGATAAACTTCTTCCCGTTGTTGATATTTTCTTCACGACAGGTCCTCTTCTCTATTTCTGATGCTGGCGTCGATAGTGTTACTTCACCTGGTTAAGGAAAATTTCCCCTGGCAACTATGTCAGTTATCTCGACTTATCTATTACCAAATAAATTGTATCAATAATGTGATCGGCACGCAAACTGTCTTTGCCCAGCAAGTTTGCCACAGGATTTTTATCCAACACCTCAACTGCTGTAATGAAGTGATCGGTTTCTCCGCGGTTCTTGAACCAGTTTTTTGCAAAGGTTTCATGATAGGTGAGTTTGACTTTCCATCCGAATTCTGCAGCACTGTCAATCTTTGAAACCACCAGCAGATCCTGGTTATCACGATCAATGGAAAATTGAAAATCATTCATGGTACTGTTCATGCCTGTCTGTGTCACATGCAGTTCTCCTTCCCATGTTTTCCATACAATGCCGGTGTTTGAATATTGCGTAATTAATCCGATGCGTTCACCATTGGAATAGTTTTCAGTGTTACAAATAATTAGTACTAAGGCTATGATTGCGATAATGCCAATAAATGCAAAACCTAATCTTTTTTTTGCCTTACGTGACAACTCAACCGGTTGGTTGTGATGATTTGATGTGTGAATCATTTTTTATAAGTTTTTATGTGTGATGAATTGAGTTATAAAAACAGCCCTTCCGCCGAAAACAGAAGGGACTGCAAACAACAACTACAAACAAGCTTTTATTTCTTCCACAGTGTCTATGAAAGCTTTTTCTTTTTTGATGTCTTTTTTCCAGGCCAGGTCGCGCTCTATAAGGTCAATTTCTTTTTTGATAGTGGCGCCGGGCTTGCCGGCTTCATTGCCCATGATGAGCACCGTATCTGAAATGGCAACGGACGTTACAATATCATGCGATACTATTATGAGTGTTTTCAATTCATCAGAAACTGACACCTGCAACAGCAGTTCTGTTACTCTATCCAGCACACATACATCCAGGCCACTGAAGGGTTCATCGAGTAATAAGAAATCGGAGCCTTTGAGCAATTGCTGGATGATGCTTGCCCGCTGGCGCTGGCCGCCGGATAATTGCTGCGGATATTTTTTCAACTCTTCTTGCAGGTGGAACTCTTTTGCGTAATGTTCGATCATGGCAGTTTCCTGTCCTTTCAATGCCGGGTTCTTTTTTGCCGCTAATAACAGTGACTGGTAAACGCTTCTCCATTCAAACAAATAATAGTTTTGAAAAATAACACCCATGTCACCGGCTTTTACAGTTTCATCACCATGAATGGTTACTGCACCGCCAGTGGGCTGTTGCAGACCGGAAAGTATCTTGAACAATTGTGTTTTGCCAATACCGCTCCTGCCAATAAGTGAGATCACCTGGCCCTGCTGCATACCCGGACGTATAATGTCTTTGATGCAGAAGTTGATGTCTCTTAAAATTATGTTTTCATCATACTGCAAGCTGATGTTAGTTGCCTGCAGCAATGTTTTGTCTTTTATATGTGTTGTCATGTTGCTTGTTTTAATTTACTGTGAGGGAATAACCAATGCCGCATGCTGCCCAATAAATAATCGAAGCAAAGACCGATGATAAAGATGACGAGCTGCAAAGCGATCACATTGGTGAGGTCGTTGTACTTATTGTATTTAATGAGCAATGAACCAATGCCTCCTTCGCTCATGCTCAGTCCTTCCACCATGGTGATCATCAACCAGGAGATAGCAAAGTTCTGCCGCAGTATTTCAAACACCTGGTCCGCCTTACCTACTATGATCACTTCGTACAGTGTTTGCCAGTTGTTGTAGCCAAGCGTTTTGCAGAGTTCATATTCCTGCTTATCGATGTTTAATATCACTGCTAAAAAAGAAGTGGTAAAGAAGGGCACGATACCAAAAATGAGCAGCGATAATTTTAACTCGCTTCCGTCTTTCGTGAGCAGCGTAAAAACAAAGATCAAACCGGTAAGGGTGAGATACCTGCATTTTACAATGAACTGTGCGATGCTTTTAAAGAACGGTATCACCGAAGCATACGCGAAGAACAAAGTGATGATGATAGAATACAACATCGCCTGCAGTGTAAGCACGAGGCTTACGAGCATATTGTCCAGTAGCAATTTTGTGCCAAGCAATTTGCCGAAGGCACTGGCCACCTGGCCCGGCTTTGGTATCAAGCCATTTGATGTGGTATGCCATACGAGTAAAGTGATCAGCACCTGCATCACAATCATGATGATGAAGTTTTGTTTGCTGAGTTTACCGAATGGGTTAAAAATCCCCCTGAATCCTCCAGCCCTTAAAATAGCGCTTGTTGCTCTTTGCTTTTTTATTGGAATGGTTTTCATTCCAGCATGGCCTGGTTCAAGTATTTGAGGGCTTGTTGTGATTTGAATATTTTTCATTGTTTTGTTTTTGTTGTTTATCAGTAGTCAATAAAAATTTGAATAACTATCATTTTCAGTGATATAGATTTATCATACTGCTTTTGCTCAAACTCTTTTACTCTCACCAGTTACCGGGTAAGACGCCTCTTTTGGTACGGTTCCGATGAAATCGGGATTCAAGAAATGCGAAGCATATTTTTTGAAAGAAGCAAAAGCAGCACCGTTCCGGTAACGCAGCCCGCCGGCTGTGGAGGCAACTGCTTTTGCTTTAATAATCTTAATAAAAAAGAATGGAGCCTTTACAGCTCCATTCCTGGAAGCTTACTCACCCAGTACAATTTCCACCCGGCGGTTCTTGCTTTTACCATCGTTGGTATTGTTATCTGCAATTGGTTTGGCTGAACCATATCCTTTCGCTTCCACACGGTCGTTTGATAAACCTTTCTTCAACAGATAGCCTTTCACAGCTTCTGCTCTCTTTTCCGAAAGGGGAATGTTCACTGCATCTGAGCCGCTATTATCAGTATGGCCGTATACACCAATCTTTAATCCCTCTGCCACCACGGCGCTTTCAAAAATTTCGTCGAGCAGTTTGTAAGAAGCGGTTTTGATGTTAGCAGAACCGGTCTCAAACTCTATGCTGTAACTCTTTGATGATACAGCCGAAGTGATCTCGCTGGCATAGGTTGTTTGCATGGCTTTGCCCTGCAATAGTTCGGGATGATTAGATATCACGCTTAACAAAAAGCTTTTGTCAACTGCCTTTTCATAAGGCAGGAATGTGGGCATCAATGATGGATACATTTTAACCATCAGGTTGCCGAATGTGTTGTACACTGCTTTGTAGCGATCAACCTTATCATCACCTAAACCAAAAGTGTTGGCCATATCCTGCAGGTTAAATACCATACTACCGCCCAGGCTTACCTGCTGACCTTGTAAATCTTTTTCCACCACGCCATTGTAATACTTCAACCAATAGGCGGCATCTTTTTCCTGGTACACATCAGCACTCACTTTAGCAGCAAATGCTTTTGCTTCATTGAAAGAACGTACCTGGTCGCCGGCCTCTGCGAGGGCTATGATCATGTTTTCAATATCGGTCCTGTGATCATTAGCCCATTTTTTTATGGCGATGGTTTGGTTAGGCATCTGGCTCGCATACTGCTTAGTGTTAGCAATGGTTACCAGTCCGCCTTTTTTAGTGGCGATGTTTACGTCGCCGGGTGTCCAGGTGGCCACACCATCCACACCAACTGTCGTATCACGACCGGTTGTTTTACCATTTTCCACCACTTTCCTTTTTTCACTGTATCCTGTAATGTACTTGTTGGGTGCATCCAGGAAATCGTTTGCTGCAATGATGTTGATAGCTCCGCCGTCATAAGTGGTTTCATCAGGGTTTACTTTTAATCCATTGTCGCCGGCCCATTTCAGCAGTATGTTGATGTCGCCGTCACGCAGTACACCGGCGACAGTTTTACCGATCGCATTTTTAGGATCCAGCTTCCAGCTTGCAGGTGCCATCACCTGGTCTTCGCCGAAAGATTTACCATGTGCAACCGGGATAATGATGGGTTGATACTCTGCACCCAATGGCTCCAGCTCTTTTGAAAGTGAAGTCATAAAGGCCGGCATACCATCACCCATAAAAGTGATCAACACACCCGCGGTGTTTGGATTTGTTTTGTAATCACTGGCAAACTTTACAAGGTCTGCCATCTGCCTGTTGCAGTCGTCCTGGCGAACATAGGTTACATCCAGGTGTGCTGCATCGAACAGAGAATTTTTTGTCGTACGTGCGCTACCGTTAGCATACATTCCGCTGAACTGGCTGTTCCATGCCATGCGTTCCCAGTTGATTTGGGTACCGCCGTTCACGGCTTTATCACCTGATGGAAGAGGCAGTAGTATTGCGTTGCCGCTGAGTGAGGCTTCCGGTGCATCGGGCAGTGTTACCTTGCCCAGTTCTACCGATTGGCCCACTTCTTTCGGACGGTTTTGATACCATCTTACACTCAATATGCCTGCAGTTATTACTGCTGCAATGATGAATAATTTTCCGGCTGGTTTTAATTTGATTGCCATAGTTGTATGTTTTATAGTTGTTTAAAATCTTGTTTTTGTTTTTGTTTGGGCAATAGTTTGTACTCCGGCTGCCTGCCCATTTTTTTGCAGTCGTTGTTTTAATGCATGAAATTTTTTTGGGGACGAGCAGTTGAAGCATTGGTCAACATTGTGGAGCCTGTCCCGAACTTGTTTCGGGATCACTCACTTGTACTTTTGGTACTGTATTGAGCCTCTTTGCGTTCTTTGCTTCTTTGCGTGACACTAATCTAACAGTCCCCTATACCTGTCTGTTATATTCACATCTTTCAGTTTGCCACTATTGCTGTTGTTTTGCAATGCATTGTTGGTGTAGTTAAAATCTGTATTCAGATCAAAACGGTTAATGAGTTCTAAGGCCTGTGCAGACTTTGCTTTATCTTCCAGTACCTTGTCGTCCATAAACCTGCTGGTTACATCGATGGCTGATTTAATGTGGCCGATCTTTTCACCAATCTGTTGCTTTAATATTGCAAGCGCTTTTTCCGCATCCTGGTTCAGTTCATCATCACCTTTAAATGCTTTCATAGCACTGGTTACGGCTGACAAACCTGTTGTTACAGAATAGTACAAATCTTTCTTCGCTTCCAGGTCAAGCTTTGCATCTTCCAGCATGATCCCGCTTTCTTCATATGCAGTATCTGAGAATTTGATCAGCTTGTTCAGGTCGCCTACAATAGGCGTTACATTGTTGATGTATTCCTGGCAACGCAGTACATTGTTTGCATACAGATCAACCTGCTTGGATTGATTTTTTTCCTGCTGCAGAATTTTTACTTTCTGCACGTTTAGTTGCAACTCTTTTTCTTTGTCGCTGAGTTTATCCATCAGTTCACTCTGCTTACCTTTTAGCCTGGCAGACTGCTGGTACAGTGTGTTCCTGTCTTTATATCCCTGCTCAATTTTTAGTTGCAGGATGTTGAAAGGATTTAACTCGATCGCCAGTCCCAAGGTATAGTTGGCGATGAACTCAGAGAAATATCTCAGGGCACGCCAAAACTTTTTGTTGGTAACGATCATGAGTAAGAAACCCAGTATCACACCACCTATCACCAGGTTTACAAGGTTCCAGGTTACCGTTACCAGCCAGGGTAACACGAATGTTAGAAAGCCGTAAGCCAGTCCGGCAAAAAGTGATAACCCGACCACGGTGGTTGCTACGTTTTTTGGCTCAGCAAACCAACCGGGCTTTTTTGTTTGTTTAATTGCGTTGATCATCTTGTTTGTTTTTAGTTGTTAATATTGTTGTTTCGTTTCATGTTTTTTTATTGTACATATCAGAAAATCCCTTCTATTCACAATTCACGATATATGTTGATTTATTTTTTCAATGTCGGCCAGTATCTGCTCCTTCATTTTTTCAGAGGATATTTTGTACCCACCTGTATTGCTTTCAATCTTTTCTTCATTTTCTTTCACTTCAATTTGCAAAGCGTGTATCTGATTTTGCAGGTCACTCATCTCGCGGCTTAGCTCATCAATTCGCTGCTGCTTGCTTTGAATTTCCTGTTGCTTTGCCTGCACCTTTTCATTGAGCGCTGCATCAACAGTGGAGTTAAAATTGACTGCATCTGTATCCAGGATTTTTAAATACTCAGCGGCAGTACTCAACAGTTTGCTCTTATCCAAACCCTGCACACTTAATCCGGCAAAAGCCGCACTGTACCTGGCTTTTTCATCGGCAGATGGCTATCATTGCCTGCGTCATTTTTGCAAACTCGTAATAGTCTGGCCCCGGCAGGTTTGCCTCGCTGAACAGCTTATCGAAATACTGCCTGAACTTTTCAGCAGTGTTCGAAGGCAGTGGCTTTTCTGATACTAACTGGGTGGAATAATTCTTTTGTTCCTTCGACGTTATAACAGCTTTTTCTTCGTCTGTTACTTCCACAAATGCAGAAAGAAACTTTTTACCTAAACTTGCCATGGTTGTCGTTTTTTAGTTGTTAAAACAGTTGTTTACATTTTCAATTGGGCATAGCGTCGCCTGGGTAACTTTCATTACTTTTTTTCAGGCACTAACTTGACTGCTGAAATTTTAATGAGCCATCTATGCTTAGATTCCGAAAGGATATGGTGGATACCATTCAAATTGCGACCCGTATACATCGATGCCCCCTTCCTGGACCGGTACGCTTTTACATGCTGGTATTTTTTCCTTATGATTTGTGGCCACCACCAGTATTGTGCATATAAGAAGGCCAATACCGATAAGTACCAGTTTAAATCTTTTCATCTTTTTGATCTTAAATAGTGGGGGAAACAATCTACCAATGGCCTGTTGAAGACCGGTAAATCATCACGTTTTAATCTTTACTGTTTGAAGCTTACAGGCTGGAGATTTCCGGTGGATTTTCCCTCTGTCTTACAAGGGTAAATAGCTTTTCCAGAAATTTTTTGTACATAATCTTTGGAGAAGTACTCCATTTTTTAATTTGATGATGTAAAGATATATAGGGGCGGAATATCTTGCATATACATTCGATATAAACGGGATTTCTTCTTTCACAAACGGTAAAAAAACGAATACGAATGGTTTGTTAAGGGCTGTTGAGCGGTAATATAAGTGGATTAGTGGTAGAATAGGTATTTAAACGTTGTTGCAAAAAATAAAGCTCCCTGCAATATGTAGGGGTTAGACCCAATTTCCCTGCACAACGGCAATATTGAAAAACTGTTCTTATTAAAGTAGCAAAAGGCAAAGATTTTAGGCGACTTTTTAGTTTGAGAAATAATTTCCCCTGTTCTTTTCATCACTTACTTAATCCTGCGAACGAGAGTAATCAAGTCGCAACAATAAATGTTGAAATGAATCATTCTACAAAATGATTAACCTGCTTGTTGTGTAACTTTTGTAACCAATACTACCCCATGATTATAACATCTTTGCAGTCACTTAAATAACAATAATGGAATTATTAGGGTATTTGCTCGCAGCATTGGTAGGTATTTCACTGGGTTTAATTGGGGGAGGCGGTTCTATTTTGACGGTTCCTATCCTGGTGTATGTAATGAGAGTAAACCCGGTTCTGGCAACATCTTATTCCTTATTTATTGTTGGCTCTACTTCGATGGTAGGCGCAGTTACTAACTATCGTAAAGGTTTTGTGAGTATAAAGACGGCACTCTTGTTTGGCATAGCATCTATTACCACCGTGTTTATTACAAGAAAATTAATCATGCCGGAAATTCCATCAGTTCTTATCAATATTCCGCCATTACATATTATTACCCAGTCTATGGCGATAATGGTTCTATTTGCCATTTTAATGTTGATGGCATCCATTGCTATGATAAGGGAAAAGAAAGTTCCGGCAAATACAAAGGAAGGCGCCAGCCGAAATGATACGGGCATTGCAAGGCTATTATTATATGGCGTTCTAATAGGTTTGGCTACAGGTTTTTTAGGCGCGGGCGGTGGCTTTCTATTAATACCCGCACTGGTTCTTATGCTCAAAATGCCGATGAAAAAAGCAGTAGGCACTTCCTTATTGATTATTGCCTTGAACTCCCTTATTGGCTTTACCGGTGATATTGGACATTTCAAAATTGACTGGAATTTTTTAACTATCATCACGTTGATTGCTGTGGCTGGAATATTTATTGGTGGATTTTTGGCAAAAAAGATTGAAGGTGATAAATTGAAAAAAGCCTTTGGCTGGTTTGTACTGGTAATGGGTATCTACATTTTAGTAAAGGAAATATTTTTTCCATAATGGCGCAGTCAATAACACGGAAATGGCATACCTTTTCTTCTATAAAAAATCTTTCTTATCACTTCTTCTGTGTAACGAATGTTACCGGCAATTGCTCTTAATTTTGAGATTTGTAACAATAAAAACATACTATGGATACAAAAGTAGACAACGTTCCGCCCGAACTGTACCAGCAGATAAAAAACGAAATAACCAGTAAAGACAGCGTGGTCGGTATCGATGCGGTCCATACACATATTCTCATAATTAACCGGCTTATGCAAATAGAAGCAAAGCTGGATGAGCTTAATGAAAGAATGGCACAATCGAAAGCCCGTGATTAATCGATCAAATAAACCATTTGATAATATTGAAACTGCTCTTTCCGAATGCAACAAAAGTTACCAAATACCTAAAATCTATATCCCATCTTTACATTCTAAAAAATTAAAAAACATGGCTATGACTATAGAACAAATTTATACCGGATGTTTAGCACAGGGTGCTTATTACATCACTTCTAACGGGGAAGCAGCAATTATTGACCCACTGCGTGAAACCGCGCCTTACATAAGCAGGTTAGAAAAAGACGGTGTTAAATTGAAATATGTTTTTGAAACGCACTTTCATGCCGATTTTGTAAGCGGGCATATTGACTTAAGTAAAAAGACAGGAGCCGCTATTGTGTACGGCCCAAATGCCGCCTGTGAGTTTGAATGCATTTCAGCTAAAGATGGCGAAGAATTTAAAGTGGGTGATATAATCATAAAAGTACTGCACACTCCGGGCCACACAATGGAAAGCACTACCTATTTGCTAAAGGATGAAAGTGGAAAGGATTATTGCATCTTTAGCGGAGATACATTATTCCTGGGCGATGTTGGCCGGCCCGATCTTGCACAGAAAGCTGCGCACATGACGCAGGAAGAATTGGCAGGTTTGTTATACGAAAGTCTGATGACTAAAATAATGCCACTGGCCGATGATGTAATTGTTTATCCTGCACACGGAGCCGGAAGCGCCTGTGGTAAAAACATGATGAAGGAAACTGTTGATTCGCTTGGCAATCAGAAGAAGATGAACTATGCATTAAACCAACCCGATAAAGCCTCTTTCATAAAAGCAGTTACAGAAGGCTTACTTCCACCGCCCGGATATTTTGGTTTGAATGTAGCGATGAATAAAAAGGGCTATGAAAGTTTTGAATCCGTATTAAATCATGGTATGAAAGCTTTAACTCCCGATGAATTTGAAGCAGCAGCAGAAACCTCGGAAGCTCTGATACTTGACACTCGAAACTCTTCTGATTTTTATAAAGGCTTCATTCCGCAATCAGTAAATATTGGGTTGAACGGAGATTTTGCACCGTGGGTTGGTGCAATGATCGTTGATGTAAAACAACCATTGCTACTGGTTACCGACGAAGGAAAAGAAGAAGAAACTGTAACCCGGTTAAGCCGTGTTGGGTTTGATAATATATTGGGGCATTTAGAAGGTGGCTTTGCCGCATGGCTTGAAGCAGGCAAAGAAGCTGATACGATTGATAGAATATCGGCGGAACAATTTGCGGTTGAAGTGGATACAGCAAAAGACAAAATCCTTGACATAAGAAAAGAAACAGAATACGCGGCAGAGCATATTGAAAATGCTTACAACAGGCCACTTGCTGCCATCAACGAATGGATAAAAGATATTAACCCGGAAGAACATTTTTACATGCACTGTGGAAGCGGTTACCGCAGCATGGTGGCAGCATCAATTCTTCAGGCAAGGGGCTACAGAAACTTCACTGAAATAGACGGCGGCTTTAATGCTATAAGCACTACAACTTTACCTAAGACGGATTATGTGTGCCAGAGTAAAGTAATGAAAGCATAAAAAGAAACCTTTCTTACAACAGTAATAACGATTTAAATGCTGAGTAAAAAGAGGCGATCGAAAGATTGCCTTTTTTTATTTGCGTTGATTTCAAGAAATAAAAGTTGAATCGCTTCAATGGTTTCAATAGAAAGTAAATCATTGTGGCGCTTCGCATATTATTAGGGTTATTGGCATTAAAATGTAATCGCTGCATAAAGATTGCTTTTATAGAATAGTAACAAAAGTTACCGATCAAGCTCAGTTGCCGGTTTTACCTTTACAGAAAATAAAACTTCACTATGGCAACGATACAACTCACCACACAGGGTTTTAAAGAAAAAGTATTTAACTACGAAACTGAAAAAGACTGGAAATACAAGGGGGCATTACCAGCCATCATTGATTTTTATGCTGATTGGTGCGGCCCATGCAAAATGGTGGCTCCGGTACTTGAAGATCTTTCCAAAGAATATGAAGGCAGATTGGTTATTTATAAAGTAAATACAGATGTTGAGCAAGAACTATCTTCTGTATTTGGGATACAAAGTATTCCAACCATGCTTTTTATTGGAGCCGATGGCGAACCAATAATGCAGCCGGGCGCTTTTCCTAAACATGTTTTTAAAAAGATAATTGAAGAAAATCTATTGATTCCTGTAAAGGTTGAAGAGCAAGATAATTAAGAGTAAATTTATTGATATAGAACATCATCAGCCGGGCCATTAATATCCCGGCTGTTTTTTTGCCGAAATTTATGTAATGAGCCGTCGCCTAAAGTCAATTTTACTTGTTGCACTACAGTTCATATTTATACTCCTGCTGTTATCAGAAACTCCATTGTATAATTTATCCGCATCGTCTTGTAGTTTCATTATCCTCGCCACCTCACTTGTTTTTTGGGCAATAATCACGATGCAAAAAAGTAAATTGCGGATATTGCCGGAACCTTCGAATGATGCTACTTTAATAACTAGTGGTCCCTATCGTTTTATTCGCCATCCCATGTACACAGGAATTTTACTGGGCTGCTCAGGGTTATTAATCGCACACTTTACATGGATGCGTTTTGCGTTTGCACTTGCTTTGACGATGGTGTTAATCATTAAACTTAATTGGGAGGAAAAAATGCTTTCTGAAAAATTTAAGAGCTATGATGATTATATAAAACATACATCAAGGCTATTTCCTTTCCTTTATTAAGATTATAAATTTTGCAGATATTACTGCCTAAAAAAGAAAGAAAAAGGCGCTCGTTGCAAAGTACAGGAAGCGGTTCTCTTGCAATCAGAAAAAGAAGCTATTGAATGTAACAGATGTTACCAAAGTACCGGTTGTATAGAAATATCTTTAAGCATAAATTAAAAGATATGCTTAATAAAAAAATTCTCATTGTTGGCGGTGGAAATGCTGGTCTTTCTGTTGCCGCACAGCTTTTGCGTAAGGATAAAAGTCTTGAGGTAAGTGTCATTGATCCATCAGAAAAGCACTATTACCAGCCTGCCTGGACATTGGTGGGAGCAGGTATATTCGATATAAAAAAAACAGAACGTTCTGAAAAAAGCTGCATTCCAAAAGGAGTCACATGGATTAAAGACGCTGTAGAAACATTTCTTCCAAGTGAAAACAAAATGATTTGTAAAAGCGGTGCATCGTATCAATACGATGCTATGATTGTTTGCCCCGGAATTCAACTTGACTGGAATAAACTAAAAGGCTTTAAAGAAACCTTGGGTAAAAATAGTGTGAGCTGTAATTATTCTTTCGATATGGCTCCCTATACATGGGAGATGATTAAAAACTTTAGAGGAGGAACAGCCGTTTTTACTAACCCTGTTGGTCCGATAAAATGTGGTGGAGCACCTCACAAGATCATGTACCTGGCTTGCGACTATTGGCGTAAGAAGGGCATTTTAGATAAGTGTGATGTTCATTATCTATCCGGTGGAGGGGTAATATTTGGTGTTGAAGAATATGCAGAAACACTTACTGAATTAGTTAAACATGACAATATTAAACCTCACTATAGTGTTGACGTAAAAGAAATTGACGGTGCCAATAAAATGGTTTATTACGAAGAAAAAAATGCCGATGGAGTCTTGGAGCGAAAGGAAATAAAGTTTGATTTATGTCATGCGGTTCCACCACAATCTGCCCCGGATTTTATAAAAAACAGTCCGTTGGCTGACGCTAAAAATCCTTACGGATATATCGAGGTAGATCAAAAAACTTTGCAACACAGTCGTTATCCAAATGTGTTTGCATTAGGAGATAGTATTAATGCACCATGCAGTAAAACAGGTGCTGCCATTCGTAAGCAGGCGCCTGTTGTTGTACAAAATCTCTTGGCGTTTTTATCTGGTCAGGCTATGGCTGGCGAATACACGGGCTATAGTGCCTGTCCTATTCCAACGCAATATGGCAAGTTGATGCTTGCCGAGTTTGACTACTCAAACAAACCTGCAATGACTTTCCCTTTTAACCAGGCAAAGCCGAGGTGGTCTATGTGGATGTTAAAAACTAAAGTATTGCCCTGGCTATACTGGAATAAGATATTGAAGGGAACTGCGTAGTTGTTTTTATAGCGGCTTTGGAAAAACACCACTAAATTATTTGTAACAATGTAGAAATAATAATTATAGTAATTACTCAATCAATTAAAAAAATATATTATGAAAAAGAATATGGGCTCTGCCGACAGAATTATCAGAATTATCATTGCCGCCGTGGTAGCTTATTTGTATTACAACGAAACCATTACAGGTACACTTGGCATTGCGTTAGTAGTAATAGCGGGAATTTTGGTACTGACAAGTTTGGTAAGTTTTTGTCCGCTGTATAAATTGGTAGGATTAAATACCTGCCCTGCAAAGAAAGGTGGTTAAACTGAGATAGTAAGGAGACAAGTTCTTTTCAGTCGTTTACGCCGCAATAAATATGTTATTTCTTAGATGGCAGCCCTCGGCTGCCATCTTGCTTTGTAACCTTTGTTACCAAAAGGGCGAGTGTTGACATTTACATTTGCATAAGTAAAAAAATAATATGACAACGCATCAAATATTTGTAGAAAACATTAAATGCGGCTGCTGTGTTAATAGCATTAAAACAACCCTTTTGAAACTAAGAGGTGTTACCGCCGTTGAAATATTTAAAGAAAAAGATAAAGTATGCGTTAGTGGCATTGCGATAGAAAAGGAAGTATTGCTGATAAAGCTTGCTTCCCTGGGCTATCCGCAAAAGGGGAACAATAATCTTTTAAGCAAAGCAAAATCTTATGTCAACTGTGCTGTCGGCAAGTATAGTAAAATAAAATAGTACAATCATGAAACAAGCAATATTCAGCAACTGGAATTTAATGAGGTTTTTAAGACTGGCCTTAGGAATCGCAATTATAGTACAGTCAGTAGTTGCAAAAGACTGGACAATGGGAATTGTGGGAGCATTATTTACCGTGATGCCCGTATTTAATATTGGTTGCTGCGGTGCCGGAGGTTGTGCTACGACTCCTCAAAAAAAAACTTCTGAAACCACAAAAGATATTACTTATGAAGAAGTGGTTTAACAATAATAAATTATACCTGGCAGGGATATTTATAGGGGCCGTTGCAGGTTATTTATACTGGCAACAAATCGGGTGTTCATCCGGAACCTGTATGATTACCTCGAACCCCCTTAACAGTACGGTCTATGGTGCACTTATGGGTGCTTTACTGTTTGGGATATTTAAGAAAGAAAATAAAAAACAAACTTTAGAAGAAGAAAAATAAAAATTATTGGTAATGACTTTTAACGAGATCATACAGTCAGATAAAACGGTGCTGGTAGATTTTTCCGCTGAGTGGTGTGGCCCCTGTAAAATGATGGCTCCTGTTCTTAAAGATGTGAAAAAGGAGGTTGGTGATTCTGTCACGATATTAAAAGTTGACGTGGATAAAAGCCCCAGGGCTACCGGTCACTACCAGGTACAAGGAGTACCGACATTAATATTATTTAAAAACGGAAAGTTGCTGTGGAGGCAGAGCGGGTAGTATCAAAAGCCGGGTTAGTAAGTGTAAATAAAAAATTCAAAATATAAAATATAAAACTATGAGTATTCTTCAATCATTATTTGGCGGTGGACAAACCGCAGATTTAAAAAATGTTATTGAGCAGGGAGCTTTCCTGGTGGATGTAAGAACCCCGGGAGAATTTTTAGAAGGCCATGTAAAAGGTTCTGTAAATATTCCTTTGGATACAGTGCCGGCCCAATTAGCAAAATTCAAAGACAAGAAAAATATTATTGTGTTTTGCCGCAGCGGAGCCCGCAGTAGCCAGGCAAAGTCTATCCTGGAACAAAACGGATTTACAAATGTGATAAATGGTGGTACTTGGGATTATGTAAATGGGTTTGTAAAATAGTCTTGTAGACTAATAGTCTATTATTAAAACCCTGATATGAATACTAGGTAAAAGCGGCCATATTTGCTTTCGACGACTCAGATGGCCACCTTCCATTCTTAAAATTGATTTGGGTAAAGTATTTATTGAAGAAGTACTGTTTGATGTTATGCATCTGAAACAGTACTTTTTTTATGCCCTAACATTGCCGACCTTCTCTCATATAGACCACCAGGTATCTATTTAAGATATACTTTTGCCGATAACTTCAAAGAGCCGGGAGTAAATCTTTTGGTGAGAGGTAAACGTAACAGATTTGAAATCTTAATGCGCTTTTTTAAACTATCATCTCAAAGTGATCCAATGAATTATAAAACAACATTTGATTCAATTTTTGAACCTGCCCTGGTAAAAGAGATGCACCAGTTTGGCGAAATAAAATACTATAAAGAAGGCGACATTATTATGGATTATGGGAAGTATATCCGGATGATGCCATTGATAATAAATGGCACGATTAAAGTATTTCGCAAGGATGAAGAGGGCAAAGAAATTCTATTATATTATTTGTCAAGCAATGAAAGTTGTTCCATGGCTTATAGCTGCTGTATGGAGGCTAAAAAAAGTGAAGTGAAGGCCATTGCAGAAGACGATGTTGAATTGATTGCTATCCCGCATTTAAAATTAGATGAGTGGCTTTGTAAATACCCAAGCTGGAAAAACTATATCATGCGGAGTTTTAATGAACGGTTTTTAGAAATGCTTAAATCCATTGAAAGTATTGCGTTTCATAAATTAGATGAACGCCTTATCAACTACCTCAAAGAAAAGCAACGCCTGTCCGGATCAAGTGTTATTAAGGCATCGCATTATCTTATAGCCGATGAATTAGCTACATCAAGAGTAGTAATATCCCGCCTGCTCAAGCAACTGGAAAATGATAAAAAAATTATTCTTTATCGCAATGAAATAAAGTTGCTGAAAGATCTTTGAGCCATTTTCGTTTCAGTATACGGAAGGAATTATAAGTTGTTCCTTTTTCATTTTGTGCCGGCTGCCGTTGTTATTGCCTTAAACTTAGCTCCTTCGATCTTCAACACAACCGCATTGGGCCACTGATAATTTGTATAAAAACGTTGACCATTTACGGCGATTACAACAAGGCCGAGAGGAGTGGCATTCGTATAAACTTTACTGTCAAAATCTTTTTTATATTCTACCAATTCACTTTTATAGCCCAACACGCTTACCGTTGTTTTATCACTGCCTTCAATATGTGAAAGCACCATCGTTCTTCTATCGCCGTGTTTCCAGTCATCGGGGCCGCTTCTTAGTATAAAAGCATAGATGATCTTACCATTGTTTGATTGGGTGTACCAGGTATTGCCTTCCCGGATGACAGGTAAAGGTTTCACTTTGTAAATAGCCTCGCTGTTGGCAAAATTCCACAGCGCTATTTCCCGTAACCTGTCCTGTTGTTCTATTTGTATTTCACCATCGGGTTTAGGCCCTACGTTCAATAAAAAATTTCCGCCTTTGGCCCTTATTTCTATCAGCTTATTTATTATTTCTGTTCCGCTTTTTTGGGGATCATTAGTTGGCTTGTAACCCCAGTCGGTACCCATGGTGTAGCAGGCCTCCCATGGTCGTGGCAGTGGAGCATCTGGTGTTGACTGCTCCGGTGTGTTCATAGCGTCTCGTGTAATTACGAGATCCGGGTTCAGTCTCCATGCGTATTCCCGCAATCCATCTCCGGGACCGTCAATAAACAGGATATCAATTTTGCCATAGTTGGTAAGGAGGTCTTTTAATTGTTGTTTATCATATTCCATCAGTCCGGGATTGTTTACCGGGTAATGTTGCGGGTTCTGAAGTCTTCCTATTGGAATTCCATGTTGATGGAAATAATAAAAATCTTCAGGCGAAAAATATATGCCGATAGCAATTCCTTGTTTGCGAAAAGCTGCAATAATCTCTTTCGTAATGTCCCGGGCAAACGGTGTATTCATCACATTAAATGATGTTGTCTTTGTATTAAACATGCAAAAGCCTGAGTGATGTTTGGCAGTAAATATGACATACTTCATACCTGCAAGTTTTGCCAGCATAGCCCATTCATCGGGGTCAAATTTTTTCGGGTTAAAATAACCAGGCAGTTCATTAATATATTTTTCCACGTACTCATCCGACGCGCCGGCAAGGGAATGCGAGATCACAGCTCCAAGCGATACGTCCACTCCCCAGTGAATAAACATACCAAAACCAAGGTCCTGGAACCAGTTGACTCTTTCCGGTTTATTGGCCACTTGCACAGTTTGGCCATGGGAATTGATTGTGGTTATAAAAAAGAAAGCTAAATACAAAAGTTTTTTCATCGTTTACTTATTACTGTTTTACTCTTACATAATCATAGTGCACCATCCAACTTAAACACCCATGCATAATCGCAGGGATTATTTGCCGGAGTTACCCTTGGTGGAATAACATGCAGCTTTCCATTTTTAAAAGAATATTTTACTTCTTCTTTTAGCCCCAGCATAGAAACGTTTACAGGTTTTTTTACATTTTCAACTACGATCTCTTTTTCGGGAAACTTTGTACATAATACATAGAGATCGTTTCCTTTTTTAGTAAAATATACTGTGGTAATACCTGTTACTGCAGGTGCACCGTTCCACTTGCGTGTATTATAAATGGCCTCACCATTTACCTTTAACCAGGCACCCATGTCGGCAAGCCGTTGCTGCATGATTACGGGAATTCTTCCATCGGCTGTAGGACCGATATTCAACAACAAGTTGCCGCCGCGACCAACTTTGTTGATCAGTATATGTACCAATTCTTCTGACGTTGAATAATCGTCGAGTATTTCATTTCTGTTGTATCCAAAAGATCCTGCCATGCCCCGGCACTCTTCCCATGGCCGGTCAAATTGAGTGTCCTTTGAATCGGCACTATGCACGAGGTCGTACTCAGTGGTGAAAAAGCCGCCATGTTTGCTCCGGGTTTCCTTACCCCACCGGTCGTTTACCACCACATAATCTTTTACCGGGGATTCGTTATATAACCAGGACAAGAAATCAGGGCTTTTCAATACATCCGAAGTGTAATCCCATTCACCATCCGTCCAGAATATATCTGGTTTATAAGAAGTGACCAATTCCTTCATCTGCGGCAGCATGTGCATGTCAACATATTCATTGATCGTTTCCTTTTTATACAATGGATTATACCATTCCAATAATGAATAGTAGTAACCCATCTTTATTCCCTTCTTACGTACTGCCTGCGTAAGATCACCAAGTAAATCGCGATGTGATCCTACATCCGCAGCATTCCAGTTCCATGAATACTTAGAAGGCCATAAACAAAAACCCTCGTGGTGTTTTGAAGTAAGTACCACATATTTCGCACCTGATCTCTCGAAGAGTTGAGCCCAATCATCCGGCTGAAACATTTCCGCTTTGAAATCATTGGCAAGATCCTGGTATTTGGTTTTCTCACCGAACACCCTGTTATGGAATTCTGTAAAATAATGTTGTATCGGACTTTTTTCTGTTAATCGCCTCCAGTAATGTTCCGCATATCTTTCATAAACACCCACACTATCCCGGGCTGTTGGGCTATAAGCGGGAACTGAAAAAACACCCCAATGAATAAAGATTCCGAATTTGGCGTCTTCAAACCACCCGGGCAGCGGCCGCTTATCAATAGAACTCCAATCTGCTGAATAATTCTGTTGGGAAAAGCCACTTCCGATGATTAGCAGTAAAGTAATGGTGATAGAATATTTTAATTTCATGTTTCCTTTTTTATCATTCTGAAAGCAATAGAAAAGTAAAGTAACGAAAAAGCCAATCATAGTATTGATCACGCCAAAAAAGTAAGAGCTTTGAGCATACACTTCTGAGGAATTTATTTTGCCTTAAAATTTTATTTTCCGGTAGCTTTATTTTTTTGACTACCTCTCTTTTGAAAAATTGCGGATTACATTATGAACAAGAAATATATTTTCGGATTTTTTATTTTGATAATGTTTACTGCCTCTGAGTGCGTGGCGCAGTCTTATGTGCCCGAATGGAACGATAGCAGGATGCAAATAAAATCAAAAGCAAATATTAAAGCGTATGCTTTTGACCTTACGGATGTGAAACTTTTACCCAGCTTATTTACAAAGGCGATGCAGGAAGACGTAAAGTATCTTCTATTGTTAGAGCCTGATCGTTTACTCTCCGATTTTCGTGCACATTCACGCCTAAAACCTAAGGGAAAAAGATATGGTGGCTGGGAATCTTCGGGGCTTGCAGGGCATACGCTCGGTCATTATTTGTCAGCACTTTCTATGCATTATGCATCTACCGGGGATCAGGAATTTCTTAGGCGTGTTAATTATATTGTAGATGAACTGGATGAATGCCAGCGTGCAAGAAAGACCGGGTACATAGGCGCCATTCCTAACGAAGATAGTTTGTGGATGGAAGTCGCGAAAGGCAATATACATTCAAGAGGATTCGATCTTGATGGTGCATGGTCGCCGTGGTACACTGTACATAAAATAATGGGTGGTTTACTTGATGCATATTTATATTGTCATAACACCAAAGCTTTAAAAATTGAGAAAGGCATGGCCGACTGGACCGGCAAAGAAATTGCTAATCTTGATGATTCTTTAATACAAAAAATGTTGGTGACAGAATATGGCGGTATGAATGATGCGCTTGTAAATACGTATGCAATCACCGGCAATAAAAAATACCTTGATCTTTCTTATAAATTTTACGACAGGCGCATATTGGATTCTCTTGCAGAAAAAACAGATGTGCTCCCAGGCAAACATTCTAATACACAAATACCAAAGATAATCGGAAGCGCCCGCCGCTACCAGCTTACAGGCGATAAAAAAGATTCGGTGATTGCAGATTTCTTTTGGCAAACAGTTACCAGACATCATTCTTACGCAACAGGCGGTAATAGTAATTATGAATATTTAAGCGCACCGGACCAACTGAATGATAAGCTCACGGACAATACAACAGAGACATGTAACACTTATAATATGCTTAAGCTCACCCGCGAGCTTTTTGTTACGAACCCGTCGTCTTCGCTAATGGATTATTATGAGAAGGCGCTTTACAATCATATTCTTGCTTCCCAAAATCACGAGACCGGGATGGTTACTTATTTTGTTTCATTAAGAATGGGCGGGAAAAAAGAATACAGTGACGAATACAATTCGTTTACATGTTGCGTAGGAACGGGCATGGAGAATCATGTGAAATATGGTGAGAATATTTATTACCGTGGTAAAGACGGAAGCCTTTATGTCAATCTTTTTATTCCATCTATATTAACCTGGAAAGAGAAAGGTGTAACGGTAAAGCAGGAAACGGAATTGCCTGCAAAAGATAAAACAACCTTTACTATAAACACATCGTCGCCACAATCGTTTGCCATTCGAATTCGCAAGCCACATTGGTCAGAAGGTGTAACTGTAAAGATAAACGGCGCTTTGAAAAATGTTTCTGCAGATAAAGACGGCTACATCGCTTTGAATAGAAAGTGGATGAACAATGATAAAATAGAATTCATAACACCTCTCGACTTTTATACCGAATCAATGCCTGATAATCCTGGCAGAAGAGCCGTGTTCTATGGCCCGGTATTGTTAGCAGGCATCTTAGGTGACAAGGAACCGGATCCATCAGAAATTCCTGTGTTTGTTACCAGCGATAATAATGCAAACAAATGGCTAACAGAAGATGGACAAAGCCCGTTAATCTTTCATACTACCAGCAATGTTACTACCGACAAAGTAAAACTTATTCCTTTCAACCGCACGGCAGACCAGCATTACACGGTTTATTGGGATGTGTTTACGCCGTGAGCAATGGGTTGCGCAAAAGAAAATATATGAAGAAGAGAAGCAACGGAAAAAGGAATTGGAATTACACACAGTAGATGAACTCCGCATCGGCGAAATGCAGCCGGAGAGAGATCATAACCTTGTTGCGGAAAGGACTTTCACAGGAGATGATCACAACAGGAAATGGAGAACAGCGGAAGACAGCGGTTACATATCTTTTGAAATGAAGATCGATCCTTCGGAAAAAAATACGCTCTTATGCACGTATTGGGGCATGGACAACCGCGGCCGAAATTTTGACATCTATGTAAACGACATAAAGATTGCGAGTGAAGACCTGAACAAATTTAAAAGCAGTAAGTTTTATGAAATTGCCTATTCAATTCCGCAGGAAATAACCAGCAATAAAACCAGCACAGTTATAAAATTTGTTCCAAAACCGCACAATACCGCCGGCCCGATCTATGGTGCAAAAATCGTAAAAGGAGATGTTAGCGGATTACTCGGCAATGATTGAAAACGTTGATATATCAAGGCAAAAAAATAACAAGATGAAAAAAATATTGCTGCAGGTGTCTTTACTTTTTGTGTTTGCGGCAAATGCGCAAACAAAAGATTATCCTATACAGCCTGTTGTTTTTACACATGTGCATGTAAACGATAACTTCTGGAAACCCAAGATGAAAGTAAATGCTGAAGAAACCATTCCTTTTATCTTAGGCAAATTAAAAACGGAGGGAAGGATAGATAATTTTCTTGCTGCTGCAGGTGAAAGAGATAATAAGGTTTGCTCAGAATTTCCATTTGATGACACAGATGTTTACAAATGGATTGAGGGTGCATCTTACGCAATGCAGGCGGAGCCTAACCCACGCCTTTCCAGGTTTCTTGATTCGTTGATAGCCATCATTGGCAAAGCGCAGGAAAAGGATGGCTACTTATATACTTTCAGAACAATCAAGCCTGCGGTGCTTCATCCCTGGCTTGGCGATAAGCGCTGGCTAAAAGACGAAGACCTTAGCCATGAATTATATAATGCAGGCCATTTGTATGAAGCTGCCTATGCGCATTATAATGCAACTGGTAAAAGATCTTTGCTGAATATCGCCCTAAAGAATGCTGACCTCTTAACAAGAACTTTTGGATATGGAAAACTGGAAATTTACCCGGGTCATCAAATAGTGGAAATCGGCTTGGTAAAATTATATCGCATTACCGGTGATAAAAAATACCTTGATCTTGCTAAATTTTTTCTTGATGTACGCGGGCCTAACGGTGAAGCATACAACCAGGCAAATAAAAAAGTAATCGACCAGACAGAAGCCGAAGGGCATGCAGTAAGAGCTGCTTATATGTACAGTGGCATGGCAGATGTGGCTGCGCTTACCGGCGACAAAGATTACTTAAAAGCCATTGATGCAATATGGGAAGATGTGGCCAATAAAAAATTGTATATAACCGGCGGAATCGGTGCAACAGGCAATGGCGAAGCTTTTGGTGCGGCATATGAGTTACCCAATATGAGCGCCTACGCTGAAACCTGTGCCGCCATCGCAAATGTTTACTGGAACAACCGTATGTTCCTGCTGCACGGAGATTCAAAATATATAGATGTGCTCGAACGTACGCTGTATAACGGTTTGCTCTCGGGCGTTTCCCTTGATGGCACTAATTTCTTTTATCCCAACCCACTTGCTTCCGTAGGCCAGCATCAAAGAAGTGAATGGTTTTCCTGTGCTTGTTGCATTACGAATATGACACGTTTTCTTCCATCAGTTCCAGGTTATGTGTATGCAAAGGATGGAAACAATTTGTATGTGAATCTTTTTATGAGCAATAGTAGTGATATCGAATTATCGTCCGGTAAAGTGAATATTACACAAACCACCAGTTATCCGTGGAAAGGCAATATCGACATGAGAATAAATCCTTCCAAAACACAATCATTCACACTTCGGGTGCGTATACCCGGTTGGGTAAAAGATGTACCTGTTTCAGGAAATCTCTATTCTTCTGACGAAGAGAAACTGCCGGTAACTATAAAAATTAATGGCGCATCATCATCCTATAAAGTGGACAAAGGATATGCGGTTATAAACCGTGAATGGAAGAAAGGTGATGAAGTAAATGTTGTTCTGCCAATGGAGCCGCTACATATTTTTGCAAATGAAAAGGTAAAGGCAGATAAGGGAAGATTTGCGCTGCAATACGGCCCGGTTGTGTATTGCCTTGAAGGCGTTGATAACAAAGATAGCCTCGTACAAAACATCATAGTAGATACTTCTGCAAAAATGGAAGTGCGGTATGTAGCCAATTTACTCAATGGCGTTAATGTGATCACCGTGGAAGGAAAGTCTGCAAAACGCCAGCTTAAAAGCGATGCGCTGTTAACTTCAGAACAAACTGTAACAGCCATTCCCTATTATGCCTGGGACAATCGTGGCCCTGGCGAAATGGAAGTATGGATCCCTTACACGGTAACTGCATCAAGGCCGCTGCCTGCGCCAACCGTTGCCAATACAAGTAAAGTAACTGCTTCTATTAAGTCAAGAAGCCTGATGGCGATCAATGATCAATACGATCCTGCAGATTCGAAAGATGCCTCAGCGCCATATTTTCATTGGTGGCCAAAGAAAGATACCACTGAATGGGTTGCTTATACTTTTGATCAGCCACATACAGTTTCATCAAGTGAAGTGTATTGGTTCGACGACGGGCCATGGGGTGGTTGCCGTATACCCGCTGCATGGAAGATATATTATAAATCAGATTCGGGCGAATGGGTTCCGGTTAAAAACACAACGCCTTATGAAATTACTAAAGACAAATATGATTCGGTAAAGTTTGACCCCGTAATGACCACTGCGTTAAAACTTGAAGTACAGCTTCCCGCAGATAATTCGACTGGCATACATGAATGGAAAGTGGAGTAATGGTTTATTCTAAAATTTTGCATTTGCTTTTCGGAAAGTTGTTTTGCCCACTATTAAAAACAGGATGGAATATAGATGTGTTGTTAATGGCGAAAGAGCCTTTGAACATTTTACAATTTCCCTTCGGAATACAAACGCCGCAACTCTTTTTTGTTAAATTTCCCTACGCTGGTTTTTGGGATCTCTTCTATAAATACCAATTTGTCAGGCAACTGATATTTGGCGAACGATGCTGATAAAAAACTATTCAATTCCTGGATTGATAATATCTCCTTCGGATTGTTCAAAACGATTGCTGCCAAAGGCCTTTCAGTCCATAATTCATCGGGAATGGCAATCACCGAGGCTTCCTTCACTTTGGGATGAGCCATAATAGCTACTTCCAGCGCAATACTCGATATCCATTCGCCACCGCTTTTTATCAGGTCTTTTGATCTGTCGGTAATCTGCATGTAGCCTTCAGTGTTAATCATTCCTACGTCGCCTGTTTTAAACCAGCCATCCTCACTAAAATTTTCCATGTTATTTGATTTAAAATAGGAATTAATAACCCACGCTCCCCTGACTTCTATTTCTCCCGCCGTGATTCCATCATGTGGAGCAATGGCGCCGTTTTCAAGAACCGCTCTTATCTCAATACAGGGAACCTGCTGTCCCTGCATGGCCCTAAGTTTTACTTTCTCAGCGTCAGAAAGGGAATCGTGCTCTGGCTGCAGTCTGCTTACTGTGCCAACCGGTGATGTTTCAGTCATTCCCCATGCGTGTACAATCTTTATCCCAAAGTCTTTTTGAAAGTTCTCAATAAGGCTTGGCGGTGCCGCAGCTCCACCAACCATTATTTCTTTTAACGGGAATGAAGCGGGCAGGCATTTTTTCAAAGCGGCATAAATTCCCAGCCAGAGAGTAGGCACGCCGTTCGCCTTATTAGCATTCTCACCGGTGATGATAGGCATAAGAGAATCGGGCTGGAGATGTGATGAAGGAAGGATCATTACAGCGCCTGCTAATAGGCATGCGAAGGGAGTTCCCCATGCCATAACATGAAACTGCGGAACGCCTACCAGTATCCTGTCGTTGAATGATATATTCGCGTAGTTTGGTAACGAAAGCACCAGTGCATGCAAATAGGTTGACCTGTGCGAATACAAAACTCCTTTAGGTAAACCAGTGGTACCGCTTGTATAACACATGGCGCAGGCATCTGTCTCTTCTACCTGCACCCAATCGGCATCGTCTGAGGCATCTGCAATCAAGTCTTCATAATCAATGGAAGGTTGCAGGTTTGTCGTAAATCCTTCGGGGGCATTCAAAATTATATATGCTTCTACGGTTGGCAGCAGCGCAGCAATCGGCTCTATTAGGGAAACAAGCGAAGCATCAATAAAAATAAAACGGTCTTCCGCATTATTTATAATGAATTCGGTTTGCGGGCCCGAAAGCCTGATATTAATGGTATGGCAAACCGCACCGCTGCCGGGTATGCCGTAATATAACTCAAGGTGTTGGAAATGATTCCATGCAAAAGTTCCAATGATATCTCCTTTTTTTACGTCCAGCTTGTTTACCAGCGCATGCATCAGCTTCTTGCTTCGCTTATATAAATCTGTATACGTATACCGGTGCCGCGTTTTATCAGGTAAAATACTTATGATTTCTTTTTGCGAATAGACATTATATCCATGATTAAGTATCAACGGCACGGTTAACGGGTAATGCATCATCAGTCCTTTCATCGTAAATATTTTAGTGAAGGTATTTGCAGAATAAGATCTATTAAATGTAAAACAATTTGAGGGGTTTGATCAATGCGCGTGAAAGTCAACGTCTCTTCGATCTTGTTAATGATATCAACATGATTCACCCAGGCAATTTTTGCAACAGTGGCACAATGGCTCACCGCTTTTGCCTGTAGCATATCCAGGAATCATTTCCCGTATATTAATTTTAAAAAGTGTCTGTAAAAAGAAGGAATGCTTTCAAATCCTGCAACATAAAAGATATCACTAACTTGCTTATCAGTTTCTATAAGCATTTTGTGAAACCCTACCCTCTTGCTTTATACAATTTAAGTTTGCCAAATGATCAATAAAAATTTTTAAATTGATTGCACCGTCAAATAAAAAACAAAATGGGCGAATCATCGGTCAGTATCGGGTAAGAAATAGTTCCTTTATAAATCTACATTTGCGTGGATACAAAATCTTACAATGAAAAGATATTACTGTTTTATAATACTGTTCATCACTTTTATAATACTATCAAATTTTGTTTATAGCCAGGCAACCGGTAAAGCGCAAAATGTCTCAATACAAGTTGATGGTGCAACAAGGTTTCAACAGGTAGATGGTTTTGGAGTCAATGCAAATACGCGAAGTTGGGATGGCAAAGAGCTTGAACCGGCATTGAATTTATTGCTTGATTCTGCGAATGCCACCATTTGGCGGGTGATTGTAGAAACAGTGTATAATTGGGAAGATAAGAATGATAATAACGACCCGTTTGTATTTAATTGGGAGTATTACAACGAGCTGTATGCGACGCCCAAATTTCAAAAGGCATGGGACATGATCGCCTATCTTAATCAACATGGCATCACTGATAATTTAATGATAAACTTTATGGGTCCGATACCTTTATGGATGGGGGGTAAGGTAGTTACAGAAAAATACGAAGATGAATATATTGAAATGCTTGTTTCCTTTTTTTACTATGCACGCTTTACAAAGCATTTGCAAATTGGATTAATCTCTATCATGAATGAACCCGACATTGAGAATGAAGGGCCGACTGTTGGCCCGGAGCAGTATGTACGTCTCCTTGGTAAATTTATTAAAAGGATGCAAAGCCTTAATATGGGAGATATAAAATATGTAGCACCCGACGTTGCCGGCATGGATAACGGTGTTAAAAATTACATACCGCTGCTTATGAAAGATACGGCTGTCATGTCTCAAATTGTACACTTTGGATTGCACAGTTACGGTGGTTATTATGCAAGTGTTGATTCCTCTCTCAAGCATTCTGCCTATCCCGGATCAGACTATTGGGAAACGGAATGGAATGCGTGGTGCAACGGTTGCGACAACGGTATTTTGGGAGAATATAATTATGATTTTGCCGCCAAAAGTATTGGCTATTTATTGGACCTTTTAGAGAATGGTGCCACTGCAGGGTTAGCCTGGGAAGGTTATGATAGCTACTACGAACACCACGCGCCATCGCCCTTTAGTTATTGGGGATTACTCGCATATGAGCCTGAAACAAAAACGTATGTGCCCAGGAAAAATTTTTATGCAATTCAGCAGGTTTCGAAATTTGTACTGCCTGGCTCGTGGCGGGTTAATATTTCAAACCAAAGTGACAGTCTTACTATGCTCGCATTTTATAATGAAACATTGCAAAAAGTAAGTATTGTTGGTGTCAACAAAAGTCATAATTCTATTGGCCTAAATGGAGTGCTAAAAAATTTACCTGCTGTTAATAGTTTTGAAATGTACATCACCAACAATACTGAAAATGTTCACAGGGAAGGAGACTTGAAAGTAAAGGGTAAGATATTTAAAGCTTCCATTCCACCGAAATCTATTTTCACTATAAGCAACTATAACGAGACATATCAAATTAAGCAGAGTTCAATAAAACCGGAGCCTCCCGATTGGTATGCAGGCGACATACATGTACACCTAAATTGCGGAGAAGGCACAACTATATTACCTGAGGATAAACTTGCTCAAATGATGGAGCCAAACGATTTAGCGGTCATTTCCGTTCTGGCTGATATGGGTAATGGTGAAGTACAAGACAGCAAAAGAGACTTACCAAAAGTAAACGGCCAGGATGCTCCGCAATCAACGCAGGGCCGCATTATTCACTGGGACACAGAATGGCATTGGGATGCTACCTATTCAAATTTTAGCAACCAGGCGCTCGGTGGCCATCTTGTTTTATTGGGATTAAATAATGCGCATCAAATTTGGGAAGAGTCGCCATATAAAATCCTGGAGTGGGGAAGAAAGCAAAATGCCGTAAGCGGCTTTGCACATCTTGAATATTTGAATGACAGTGTTCAGAATCGAATTGAACTGTTGCATACCTGTTGATTACCCGGTGGAGGCAGCATTGGGCACTATAGATTTTGTATCTGAAGATGTTTACGGAAAACGATCGCCAAATAATGGCAATTATTTTAGTGAAGGTGTGATCAATGCTTATTATAAATTATTGAATTGCGGATTTCGCCTAGGCCTTGCTGCGGGAACAGATTATCCCTGCAATGCCAATGAACCGCTTGGTACTTTATTGACTTATGTAAATGTAAAAGATAAACTTACCTATCAGAAATGGATAGATGGAATAAAGGATGGCAGGACGGTAGTATCACGAAATGGGCATGATGAATTTCTATCGATGAAAATTAATCAGAAATATATTCCTGGAGACGATATTAAGTTTAAAAAGAAAGGCCGGGTCAATGTGCAGGTTACATGGACTGCTACCAAAGAACTCACGGGCAGAATAGAATTAGTGAGCAATGGAAAAGTAATCGCCACCATGCCCGGATCAGCGGGGCCGGGCAAGCCTTTAGTTTTTAATACTACCGCAGACTTTACAAAAAGTAGCTGGCTATGCGCAAGAAGAATGGATGAGGAAGGGCATGAAACCCATACTGCACCTGTGTATATAACTATAAATAAAAAACCGGTTCGGGCAAGCGCCGATGATGCGAGATTTTTTATAGCATGGATTGATAATATCCTGGAAAATATTAAGCCGGGCGGTAAATGGAATAAATATTTTCCTAACGATATAGACACAGTGAAAGAACGGTATATAGAAGCAAGAAATGTTTATGAGAATATATTGAAGGAATGTACTGAAAATTGACTTTGATTTTTTTGAAAGGTTATCAACTTAAAAAAATAAAAATGAAAAACTACGCCAGGCAATTTGTACCGCTCCTTCTTATGCTTGGTTTGTTTATTAGCCGGACTTGTTATGCATCAGGCAATACACAAAATCCTATCCTGGTGTTAGCCGGCGATAAAAGTTTTGGACCTTACACAGGTGAAATTTTAAAGACCGAAGGATTTAATGAATTTCAGATAGAATCTTTAGCCGACACTAAAATAACGTTGACCTTTCTAAAGAAATTTAATATAGTCATTTTAACTACGGTTTCACTTACGAACCAGCAAACGAACATGCTTGAAAAATATGTAAAGGAGGGAGGAAATTTAATTGCCTTTCGGCCCCACAAGAAGTTGAATAGTATTTTTGGAATTACGGAGACCGCGGGGACAATTGATGATGCTTACATTTTAATTAACTCAGGTACTGACATCGGACAAGGACTTATTTCCCAGACTTTACAACTCCATAGCACGGCTGATAAATATATTTTAAAAGGCGGTAAAATAATAGCTGCTTTGTACAAGGATGCTTTCATTTCCACAGAATACCCTGCAGTAATTACCAATGAATATGGGAAAGGACATGCAATGTGCTTTTCTTATAATCTACCTCAGAATATTGCCTATACACGTCAAGGTAATTATCATGATGCCGGTAAAGAGATGGATGGAATAACCGGTATCCGCGCCATGGATCTTTTTACAAACGGCTGGGTTGACACATCTAAGAACACGCTCAACCAGGCAGACGAACAAATGAGATTATTGTCTCACGGCATTGAAAAGATGAGTATATACTCTAAGCCCTTACCACGTTTCTGGTACTTTCCTGATACATTAAAATGTCTCGTCACCCTTAATAACGATGGCGAAGACACGAAGGAAGTCGAGTTTGAAAAGCAGTTTGAAGATGTAAATGCAAAAGGTGCGAAGATGACCCTATATGTAAAAGAAGTTGATTTTATTTCAAAAGAATGGATTCAAAAATGGGCCGCGAAAGGCTTTGAAATGTCTGGCCATCCTGACGATACAAAACAGGCAACGAACCCCGACTGGCAAACAATGGACACGGTGTTTAAAAATTTGAACATTCGGTTGAAAAACAAATATGATATTGAACCAATGCGCACTGTGACCAATCATTGGTTTGTATGGTGCGGAAAAGATAAAGATGGTGAAAGCGATTTTTCAGCACAAGCTCAAATAGAAGCGAATAATGGAATAGAACAGGACTGTAATTATGCGCATTATGATAATGGTTCCAACCAGGGACATTTCCTTGGAGCTTTTGGAACTAACCAGGGCAATTATGCCGGGAGCGGACTAACTATGAAATTTGCAAATTTGCAAGGCAATGTGATTGATCTATACCAGCACTTCAATAATGTATACGATCAGCAATATATGGAGCACGATGATAAGGACGGTTTTTATAATTGCTTTAAAGGCCTTTTGGACAGAAGCGTGGATAGCGAAATCTATTCTTTCGTAAGCGTGAAAGCGCATAACGCGGAATATTTTTTTTCTGAAAAACCACTGATGAAAATGCTGGACTATGCAAACAGCAAACACATACCGGTTTGGACAGAAATTAAATTACTCGATTTTCTTAGGGCTAAAAATGAAGCTTCTTTCAGTGATATAGCCTGGAAGAGTAATAAGCTGTCATTCAAAATAAGATCTTCATTAACACACACTAACAGCATTACTTACATGATTCCTTTTGTTTATAATGGAAAACAAATAAATAAAATAACCAGCAACGGAGTGTCGCAAATTTATTCTGTCAGATCAATAAAAGGTCAACAATATGCATTGGTTACAATGAGTCTGGGGTCTGTTTATAATGTCGTTGTTGGTTATTCTCGAATTAGGACGGAATAGGGTGTTTTAAGCGGCAGCTATTTGTGGTATCCTGGATGAATTGAGTTATCGAAAAAAAGAAAGCTAATACAATAATTTTTACACACTATAAACGAATTACGATGCATGTAACCATAAAATACCAAATAATTTTTACACTTCTCATATGTATCTGCTCGATCAATCTTTTTGGACAATACTATACCGATTCTACACTTTGCGGACATGCCATTGTTTTAGATAACAGCCAAAAATTACTTCCCTGGAAGGATAATTCAAAAAATGCGTATGATCATTTTCTACGGCTTCGCTGGAATTTTGTAGAAACAAAAGCGCCCATGAGTCCGGCGCCGGCGCCACGTTCTTCTTATCCGCAATATTATTTTTATTGCGCTTTTATTGATTCTGCCAATGTTCTTTTGCCCGACATGTGGATGAATGATGTAGGTGAAAAAATTCCAAACTGGTTTGAATCTGCTTTGTCGTTTTATGCATATACAGGGGATATGAAACCGCTAACTATTACAAAGGGAATGGTGGATTATACACTCGAACATGGCATCACGCCGTCAACATATAGCTGGCCAAATTTTCCGCAGTCTGCATCTGACGCAGGTTCTACAGAATTTCGCGGCTTTGCTTCCGCAAAAAGATTTTCAACTGATGATGTGCAGGTTGATCACGCAGGAGATATCGGGGCGACTTATTACAGGATGTATCTTTTTTATGGAGACGACAAAATATAAACAAGCAGCGATCAATGTGGCCAATGTACTGGCGAAGAAAATAGGAACAGGAAATGCAACACAATCCCCATGGCCCTATGTTGTAAATATGAGCACAGGAAAAGTTGTTTCTGACTATGGCACGAATTGGTTTGGATGTCTTACGGCTTTTAAAAATGTTGATAGCTGATAATACCGGCGATGTAAACGCATATAAAATTGCATTGCAAAAAGCAAGAGCCTGGCTGTTGAAATACCCGGTACAAAATGGTACATGGGTAGATGGGCATACTGATAATCTTACCAAGGGAACGGGCAACCTTAGTAATATGAGTGCAAGTAACGCAGGTTTGTTTATTGCCGATTTCAAGGAATTTGATCCGGGATGGAAGACAACGCTTCCACAACTGATAAAGTGGACAGAAGAGAATTTTGTTACCAAATCTGCTCCCGGTGAACCTTCTACCATGTGGGGAGCTAACATAGTAAGTGAGCAGAATGACTTTATGCCTAAGATGGATTACCAAACGGCAAGGTATGCAGCCCAATGCGCCACCTGGTACGCGATCTCCGGAGATGAAGCTTATAAAGACAAAGCATTTCGATCTTTGAACTGGGTTACTTATTGCAATGATTCTACCGGTAAAGCTTTTGAAAGCCCGGTAAGTAAAGATGTTCATTCGTGGTGGTCAGATTGCTATGGCGAAGGCCCGAGAATGTTTTATCATGTTTTCGCAGCCATCCCGGAATGGGCGCCGGTGCATGAAAATCATATTCTTTATTCAGAAAATGTACTGAAGGATGTTTCGTATGCTGATAAAAAAGTAACCTATACAGCAACGCAAAAAACCGGTACAGACTACCTGCGGCTTTCTTTTAAACCAACGATCGTAACGCTAAACGGTAAAAAGGTTTCTCGCGGCTCACAACAAGGAAATGAAGGCTATACTTTAAAAGATTTGGGCAATGGCGATTATGCGTTGCAGGTATACAGGAAGAAGGCAGGTAGTGTAATTGTTTCTGGTAAGAAATAGTATTTCGGAGCATAGGAAGTTACCGGTATTTCCTTGAGGTGAGTTCAATTCCTGAAATGAAATCGGCGTTTCTAAAATAAGCTATAACTTAATGTGATTTTAGTATCTAAAGTAAACACATGAGATTGCCAGGTATTCACATTTTATTTTTTGGTTTCACACTTTTATTAGGTTGCAAGGGGGCAGGTCAAATAAAGTCCGATGCTTCGCTAAAGGAACTCAATGCTAAAGATGGTTATGAATTGGTTTGGGCCGATGAGTTCAATAACGGCGATCCTCCTGATTCGGCAAATTGGCAATTTGAAAAAGGATTTGTTCGCAATGAAGAAGACCAATGGTACCAGGAGGAAAATGCTTTTTGCAAAAAAGGAGTACTTGTAATAGAGGCCCGGAAAGAGTCGCGTCCAAATCCATTGTACCGGGAAGGTAGCGAAAATTGGAAGCTAAAACGTTCACAGATTTCTTATACTTCTTCCAGCATCAATACATCCCATAAACATTCGTGGCAATATGGAAGATTTATTATGCGGGGCAGAATTGATATTAGTTCGGGGTTATGGCCGGCATGGTGGACACTGGGTGTGGATGGGCGATGGCCTGCCAATGGCGAGATAGACATCATGGAATATTACCGGAAAAAACTGCTTGCAAATATTGCCTGCAAAGGCAAAGATGGAAGAGCAGAATGGTATAGCAATAAGTTCTCCATTGATTCATTAGGTGGCAGGCAGTGGGCTTCGCAATTTCATGTATGGCGCATGGATTGGGATGAAAACAAAATAGCGTTGTATGTGGACGATCAGTTATTAAATAAAGTAACCTTAGATAAATTGGTAAATAAAGATAGCCCAGGGGTCAATCCTTTTAAACAACCGCATTATATGTTGCTCGACCTTGCACTTGGTGGAATGAACGGTGGCGATTTGACGAAAACAAAATTCCCAAACAGGTTTGAAGTTGATTATGTAAGAGTTTATCAAAAGAAGTAAAAGAGGTAACATAATTCTGCCTCGTCGGTTATAACTCTTCTTCAGCAAAATTTTATGCAAGTAATAGCAACGAGTTTCAGGGTTTTTTAGCGCATTGGATGGGTTAAAATAACTAATTGTATGGTACGGACTGATGTTGGTAAAGCCAGATCGAAAGCTTTCAGCAAAGTTCTATGTTTCAGAAAAGGATGAATTTAAAAAGAAAAACCTCCTTTTTAACCGGAGAAAGTATTTTTTTAAAATAGTTCAGCAACCACTACCAGTGTCGCCGGCCGCCTACTTTATCTGGGTAATGTTGAACGTCGTTTTATTTATTGTATCAAATAATGGAGTAAGTTCATTTGATTTCATTAAATAAATTGAAGTCATTTTTGAATCTTGATGTGTTCTGTCAATTGTTGCCCGGTCTAAAAAAATTGTGTCCCCTTTCTTTAAATAACTTCCGGAAATGGAGCAACTGAAATCTGCCTCAATTAAACCGATAGTAAAATTTCCATTCTTTCTTAGTGCCAAGCTTTGTTTTGAAACTAAGTGAACCGGATTTATGTTTTCTGCATAAATCCATTTTTCGCCACACGTGTGTCCTGGTAAAAATGAAAAGATTATCAAAATAAGAAGTGTCAAAATTGTTACTGAAAATGTGATTGGTTCAAATTTGTTTTTTAGTAATCGTGTTATACGAAATGCCCCAACTAATGCAAGAGTGATTGTTACTAAAAGTGCAATGTAAAAAAATAAATCAATCAGTTTATTAACTAAACCTTCGCATTGTTCATCTGGATTATGCAATTTGCAATAACCGAAAGTCAGGATGATTAATGGAGCTACTAATAAAAGTCGTGAATATAATTTCATAGCTTATGGGTTGGAGGAGGGGGTGCTACTTGTAGTCATTTGGAATACTTTCATTATCTAATGCTCGGTCAACTAAAATAAGCCCGGCTAAAGCAGTCAATAGACTTGTGCCTTTTATGTCAATGTGGCCTTCAAATGATTTCTCTGTATAAGGACTGCCAATACCAATTTTCGGCGTGTCAATTTCAAAAGTATAAATTACTGTTTCATTGTCTTTCGATAATTGAAATTTGAAGTGTCCCCAAGTGTCTTTATTGAACAGTGAATACCGAATTTCGGGTTCGATTTTTTTGAATTTGTATTCCTGCCCTTGCCAAAGTAATTTATCCTTGTACCCCATAAAAATAGTCCAGTTAGAAAGTTCGTAGTGCCCAATTTTTGTATTTGTTTCTCTATCTGTGATTTGAAAAGATTTGTCAACCAAATATTGTTTTGTTTCATATGATAACCAGTAGTACCCTTTTGTGTAAAGCAATTGTCCCTTGTCAATAATATTATATTCGAAGCCATTATCAATAATTGTTCCGTCTGCAATTTTGTAATTGTTTATAATATTTTTAGAAAACCTAAGCATGTAGGGCCTTTTGAAGTAGTACACAACATAAAGAAAAGTATCCGCAATGCACCCTTAAAAAGCCCCGATATAAAAGTTTGTTGCCGGGCTTTGAGGTACACTTTAGAGTTAACCGGCTTGCCGGAACATTGATAATCTTCCCCAAAATTCTATTTCGTTTTTTACTTTTTTAATGTGCCTGGTTTAATTCAGATATTTCAAATCCTGTCTGGCCATATATTAGGTAATTCTCCGCTGAAACCCATTTCCGGGAGTTCATTGATTTGTTTCATTTCTTCTTCTGGCAATTCAAAGTCGAACAGGTTGATATTTTCTTCAATTCTTTTTGGTGTGGTCGATTTTGGAATCACAATCACATTGTGCTGAATTACCCAGCGCAGGCAAACTTGAGAAATAGATTTGTTGTGCTTATTAGCTATGCTTTCTAAAACCTCATTTCCAAATACTTTACCTCTTGCCAAAGGTGACCAGGACTCAACTATAATCCCTTGTTTTTTACAATACTCAGTTAATTCCGGTTGCCAGTAACCCGGATGGAACTCTATTTGATTGAGAGCAGGAATCACCTTTGCTGTCTGAAAAAGTGCCTCCAGGTGTTCTTGCCAAAAGTTGCTTACACCTATGGATTTAATCTTTCCTTCGGCTTGTAATTCCTCCATAGCACGCCAGGTTTCGGCATTGGTCTGTTGCCAGTTTTTATAGTTCCTTGCATTGGCTGGCCAGTGCACCAGGTACAGGTCGATGTAGGCTAATCCCAGTTTGTTGAGAGATTCTTCAAAAGCTGTTTTAGTTTGTTCATATCCTAAATTTTCTCTCCATAATTTTGTAGTAACTACAATTTTATCCCTTGAAATACCACTTGCCTTTATCCCTTTTCCTACAGCCTCTTCATTTTCATATTTAGCTGCAGTGTCAATCAGTCGATAACCATTGGCTAAAGCATTTATAACAGATTGAATTCCTTCCTGGTCAGTTGATTTGTATGTTCCAAAACCTACTATTGAAATCTTATTACCATCGTTTAAAACTATTTCTTTCATAAATAAATGCTGTTGTGTGTGATTGTTATGCCTTAAAAAAGTTGGGGTTTTTTTTTAATTGAAATTATTTAAAAATATTTGTTCCCGCGGGGCATATTGGCGTGGATGGGCGATGGCCTGCCAATGGCGAGATAGACATCATGGAATATTACCGGAAAAAGCTGCTTGCAAATATTGCCTGCGAAGGCATAGATGTAAGGGCAGAATGGTATAGCAATAAATTCTCCATTGATTCATTAGGCGGCGGCGGAGATGCTTTCGCCAGAACGGGGTTTTTGCCTTCTATACATTGCTTTTTCAAAAAGTTTTCCTTTCTTAGCTAATGTTGAAAAGAAAACCAACTACTATCAAATTTGTCAAAATATACCTGGTGCTAACAATTATGTTTTGTTCGGCACTTCGTGCGCAAAACAGTAAGAAAGTTGATAGTTTGATGGAGATTTATAACAACTCATCAACAGCGGATACAGTTCGCCTAAATGTACTTGGGAAATTATTTTACAACTCTTTATACAATGATTTTGCAAAAGCGGAGCAATATATAAGGGATGAAGTTGCATTGGCAGAAAAAATAAATGTTGAGCCATACCTCGCCAGGGCCTATAGCAGTATTGGCGATTTTTTCCAGGTATCGGAACAAAATGATTCGGCCGCCATCTACTATACCAAATCTTTGGAGTATTATAAAACATCCCACGATACCGTCGATCAATCCAGGGCAGAGGATAACTTGGCCGGACTTGAATTTAAGAAAGGCAATTATAAAAAGGCAGACAGCGTATTTTCAAAGAACGTTACCATTTACCGGAAGTTTTTAGGTGAGTCCTTAGATGTGGCAAAGAACTATGACATGTTGAGCCGGGTATATGATCGCCAGGGCTATTATAAAAGAGCTTTGGAAGCCTCGCTCAAGGCAATAAAAATTTACAGTAATCTTAATGATGAAATAAGAAAGGCTGACGCAATGCTTCAACTGGCAATTCTAGAAAACCGGCTCATGCATTATAAAAATGCCATTAACTATGGACTTGAGTGTTATGAAGTATTCAAGGCGCAAAAGGACGTGTACTTTCAAGCTGTAATTACCAACAATATCGGCGACAATTATTATTACCTGAAAGATTTTGACAATGCAGAAAAGTATCTGCGTGAGGCAATAGCGTTATCAAAACAAATGTCAGCATTCGACATTGAAGGGTCTTCGTGGAATAATTTGGCAAGAATATATCTCGATAGGGGAGATAACGAAAACGCATTGGTATATGCTCAAAAGGGACTGGAGATTTATGGAAAAACCGGCTTGAACGATATGATTGTGGAGTCACTTAATACGTTAGGAAATATCCATATTAAAATGAACAAGCCTGCTGAAGCGCTCCAATACCTAAACAGGTCCGTTCATCTTGCAAAAGATATAGATGCCAAAAGTAATCTTGCACGGGCTTATGAATTGCGTTCTCTTGCCTATGAAAAACTGGGAGATAATAAGATTGCCCTGGAAGATTACAAACATTTCCACGCTTTAAATGATTCGCTTTTCAATACAGCAAAATCGCAACAAATAGAAGAAATGCGTGCCATATTTAACACCGAAAAAAAAGAGCAACAGATAGCGCATCAAAATATTGCGATAAGCCTTTTGAAAGAGAAAGAAAGAGTAAGCCGTCTTCATAACTGGTTATTGGGTACTGGCCTTGTACTTTCGCTCCTCGTTTTTGGTTTGGGCTTTTATGGTATCCGTCAAAGAATGAAACGCATCAAAGTAGAAAAAGAAAAAGTGGATGCCGAACTCGAATTTAAAAGAAAAGAACTTACAACCCATGCGCTGCATTTGGCCAAGAAAAATGAGACTTTGGAAGGGCTCAAGTTAAAAGCCCGGGAATTGAAAGCTGCCGAAAATGGCAATATGGCTTACAACCAAATTATACACACCATTAATTTTGATTTGCAGGACGACGACAACTGGGAAAATTTCGCCCGCTATTTTGAAGAAGTGCACAAAGATTTTAATAGTAATGTAAAGGCAAAATTTCCCGAGGTAACTTCCAACGAGTTGCGGTTGCTGGCACTATTAAAAATGAATCTCTCCTCTAAAGAAATCGCCAATATCCTCAATATTTCCCAGGAAGGCATCAAAAAAGCCCGGTATCGCCTGCGCAAAAAGCTGGATATGAGTACTGAGGACTCTTTACAGGATTTGATTCTTACACTTTAATTATCATGCCTTTACAGGCGTGCCCGTCTTTGGTATTTTAGCTGTTTTCGAGGTGTCCACCTCTTGTCCACCCCGTTTTTTTTGCATCCCATGTAAGGCCTTCTATGTTTGTGGTGTTGCACAAAGCAACAGATCGATTTTGTGGTTACCTGCCCGGCCAGGGGCTGCAGACCTCAACCGGGTAGATCACACAAAAACGATCGAAGTTTTAACCACAAAATTTTGAAATTATGAAAAAATTGAAACAAGGTTTATGGTCCATGTCCATCATGGCCATGTTGCTTATTGGATGTTTGGGATGCAAAAAAAATGTCCAAACCACCGATAATGGCGGTGGTACAGGTGAAATTGTTAGTAAGGACGGTATCTCAGATACCGACCTCGCAACATACGGAGGGGATATCGGAATCGTACTTGATGCCGGGGCAATACAGAAGAAAGGGTACAAGCCGGGAACACTAAAGTTGACGGTAAAGGCCACTTCAGGCAATTTTTCAAAAACAGTTGATTTGAATCCATATACTTTAATGGGCCAGATTAAACTGCCCGCTGATAGCCTGACTAAGGAAGCTCAAAACGAACTAAAACAAGGCGTAGCCGTCGTTGCCCAGGTCCTTGACGCTTCAGGATCACAAATTTGGCAAGAACCATTTAGTAAGATTTCCTTTCAATCGAATCCTTCAACAATTCCAATTACAGCTACCGGCCTGAAAGATATAGATACAGATGTCCATCTCAATCCAGCATCACTATACTATGTTCAAATCGTCAATAAAGACGGAACGCCGACCTCTGTGTCAATTCACAACTCAGGTAAGCAGTCATTTACTTTTTGGAGGGAGGACGATATTACCTACCCAATGGATGGCGCAAAATTTACGGGATCGGAAAAAAACTTTCTTTATACTTTTCAGGCCATTCCCAACACTACCAATACGTTCGCAATAAAGAGCCTTCTTACGAACAAATATTTAAGAATCGAAAGGGATCATCTCCATGATGTCAGCGCCAACCTGTTGCAAAAATTGTCAGTCGTACGAGCTGATCTGGATTGGACTTTTCCATCCGATTTCATCAATGGAAATACCGACGCCCGGTTTGTGGTGAAAAAGGTGGGTAACGGGGTATACCAGTTGCAGAGTGTAAAGGGAGAAATAATTAAGAATGCAAAATTTCCGAGTTTCACCTATTTGTTAATCAATAATAATACTGCCCAGGTGAAAGATGTGTATTTCCGATTGGTGCCAATGAATATCGATTGGAGCATTGAGAGCATAGAAACCCGGTACCTGCAGCCTATTTTACCCGCCGCCAGGAACGGATTCAGTTTCAACAGTACATTGGTAAACTGCGGCGAGGGACAACTAACGCAAACTGTTGGCAATTCTAAAACGGTGGAAACTGTTACCACCGTGGGCTGGCAGGAATCTATTTCAACTATGTCAAGTCATACGTCGTCGGCATCTCTGAAACTGGGTATGGAAGTTTCAGGAAGTTTTTTTGGTAACGGGGCCACTTATTCGGCGGAGATTACCGGGAGTTATGAATACACAACCTCGAGTACTACCGAAACGCAAAACTGGAACGAAGCAACGGGCTCTACAAGCGAAACTTTTTTCTCTCAACGTGAAGTCACGGTTCCTCCTAAAACAGCCTCCCTGGTGTATGATGCCTACCAGAGTTATGACAACATCAAGGTAAACCTGGTGCAAAGGCTCCGGATAAGGGCGACCGACTTCAATACCAGTAAAAAACTAACGGGGGATGAAATTGCCAGCCAATTTCATTTCAATGGTTTTAACGGTGTTATTACAGAGATAGGTGATGATTATATTGAAGTAACACTTAGAGGCATAGCCACGATGGATAAGATTTTCAAATCGAAGAGTGACGTACAAAGTGTGCCGCCCAACTGTGGTGGATAGTTGAAATTATTTAGAGTTCGCAAAAAGTGAAAGCCCCGGAAACCACGTCGGGGCTTTTCAATGTCATTGCGGAATAACTTGCGTATTGCTAAATACGCAATACGCCTGTTGAATATCAAGGAGGAATCATCAGCCTGTTTCGCAAGAAGATGAGTTTAGAATACTTACCAATTGTGGAATAAATTACGATCTTGGAATGCGGGCTGGGTATACCCGACAAGAAGAAGTCAATGCATAAATAGAGATGATGCTTTCAGGAATTCTATTTTATCTTTAAAGAATCAAGTATTTCGTCAGCAGTCTTTTCCCAGGTCTTTTGAAGTGTTTCAGTACAGTTAAAAGTAAAAAGCAAAATTTTTCCGTTAACGATCGTGAAGAAATAAAAATTAAAAATATTTTGGTCGCTTGCTTCCGATGAGAATTTGATAAAGCCAATTTTCTTTCCGTCAACAATCTTAATTCCGTCACTCAAAATTTTTATGTCTGTCCTGTTTTTTTTCAAATTACTAATACGAAAATCTTTATATGCTGCTGTTTGGTTTTCTGCTGCCGGTTGTTGAGTTAAGTCCACCAAAAGATTTATTTCGCCATTTTCATCTGTGAGAACAAGTTCAGGTCTTGGTAAGGTGCGATATTTTAAAGTCCACATTTCGTCCGACATTTTTGATAACTCTTTTGGCGCAAGAATTTCAACTTTGTTTTCAAGCAAAGAGATTTTCTTGTCAAGTTTGATTTGTCCGAAACTAAAAATCGGTAAAAGTAATAGAGCGATAAATTTCATAGTTGATTATTTAATTTTTGAAGTGTCCTGTCTCACCCTGAAACAGGTTACCACTTTTTGTGATTGAATATCGTTTCAATTTATCTATTTTAACCTGAGTTTTGATAAGCTTTTAAGAAAATATTTTCCATTCTGGCTACTGCCCCACCGCACATTCCTTGATCAATATTTATCACCTTAACATCATATGCGACCTTCGGCGCTTCGCAAAAATTTCGCTATTATCGAAATTTTAATTAATATTAAATACTAATTGAACCGGCTGCTTTTTTCCCGTTACCTGTCCTGACACATCCACCTAATCAAACAAATTTTAAGACATCACTATGAAAAAGATCATTGTTGTTCTGCTGAGTTTATTTCAGTTTGTAAATATTTTTTCGCAGGGAATCACATTGCTATATACTGGCGCTGGCATATCGTATGGTGATCCTGCCAGTTGGGTTCAGATTGATGTCCCCCCGGGGCAAACCCCGGTACAGAGGCCGCCTACTTCCGTCGATGATGTGGTGTTCAGCAAGGCGCAGTCGGGCCTGTCTATGATCTTTTTTGGTGTGAGCGCCAGCGACACCTTTGGCATTGGTGGAGGCTCTTCTTCATTTTGTCGCCGTATGTATGTGTACGGAATGGACATAGAATTCCGTGCAGACGACGTGGATCAAAGCGGGGCAGACGTGCGTGTTCACACTTCAACCGGGGGCGGGCTTGTACTGGATTCCGGTTCAATTCTTCATGCGGGGCAATTTCATTTGTATGGAGAAAATCCTGCTGTAATTGCTTTAGAGGTGCGTGATAGTAGGTTTGGCCAGGAGACCCAGCACAACAGGATAAATGCTGAACTATTTTTTGAAGATGATGGAAGGGCTCTTTTTAAAAGAAGTTCCTTTGCAGGCTTTTATTTCGGAAGTGCTGGTAGATATGACGGCACTAATGCTACCGGTGGAGGTTTGTGTGCCGACAGCAGTACTTTCAATGCGGGTCAATTTATTTTAGGCGATAATTCTGTTGACACCTTTTTAAACAGCAGTATAAGGCCTAATGGTATTAATTCTGGTGGCGTAAAGTTTTTAATAGGTAAAAATTCCAGTTTCGTTTCTCAAAATGATACCATTTATGTTTTTTATGGCACACTAAACTTCACCACATCGGGATCCGTCTTTAATGGAGATGTTCAAGGGTGGTACTTTAACTTCAGCCAGGAAGATTCCGCTCATGCGCTACCCAACATTATCAATGGTGACGTTATCATTACTGAGGATCCAGGTGCCGGTATCAGTGGGGAGTTAAAAATTTCAGGAAGCCTTACAGGTTATTACCCAGCCAATGCATATCCGGATACACCACACGTCATGGTAAATGGGGCGGCTGCATTTGCTATCGCCGGGATTAGAAATTTCGGCAATAATCTTATCATCGATAATTGCGTACAGGACTTTTGTCATTACAAATTGGAATTTTTTGGAAACACCAACAGCAATATTTCCTGGGATATCGGTTTCCCCGTTGATACACTCGTTATCAATAAAACCGGATGTGCGAAGGTTACTTGCACGAATTCTTTGTATGTCGCTGGAGCAACACAAATCGAAGGTGGTCAACTGGTGCTCGTGCCCAACCATGGTGTACCTTATAAATTCGCTTGTGCAGGCAACCTGGATATTAAGCAGGGAGCGGGGCTCTTTCTTAAAAAAAATACTTTTGGTGATGTAGCTAATATAGCGGTTGCAGGTGCGATTACTGATCACAATACGTCGCAGGATTCAACCTGTTTAGGCTTCAGCAATCCTTATAATGGTATCGTCGATAATTATCCGCAGGTGCTACCGGTTACGCTTACTGATTTCTCCGGCAAATACCAAAACGAGTCAGTCATGCTTCGCTGGAGAACCGAATACGAATTCAACACGAAATATTTTACCGTCGAAAAAAGTTATGATCTGCTCACATTCACGCCGTTGACAACGTTTTCTGCCGGGGGCAATTTACAACGAGCAAGGACTTATAGCTATTTAGACAAGGAATTTTTAAAGAATCGAAATTACTACCGGC
>CAWDTY010000008.1:0-513737 GCA_963805365.1 uncultured Chitinophagaceae bacterium | reverse complement strand
AATAATAGTATAGTGTCCATTATGGCATAAGTTTATTTTCCTTCCCCTGAGGTTGGTTAAGCGTTTTGCCGGTCCCGGGGAAAGCTGACGAGTATCCGTTTTTTAGATAAAATAAAAAAGCATGTTTATAAAAAAAGTGTTGTTAAGTACACTACTTGCTATCTCTTTTTTGGGATATAAAAAAGATGTAGAAGCGCAGACTAATGCGCATAAACCGAAAGTGGTTATATGAAAACCTGGAAGAAAAATTCGCAAATGTTTCGCCGAAACTTATCTCCAATAATGCGAATCCTTTATTAGATTTTATGTTTACGGCCGACCCAACAGCTGTAGAATACAATGGAAGAATTTATGTGTATGCCACGAATGATCATCAACAGTATGAGAAGGTAGGAAAGGATGGGAAAAATACATACGAGCATATCCGTACGCTGGTCATGATGTCTTCCGATGATATGGTGAACTGGACTTATCATGGTCTCATAAATACAGCAAAGCTGGCACCATGGAGTCAGAATTCCTGGGCGCCTTCCATTACCTCCAGGCTGGAAGCAGATGGTAAGACGCACTTCTATTTGTATTACTCCAATGGCGGTGGTGGCTCAGCCGTGCTTACTTCCACTTCTCCCGTTGGCCCCTGGAAAGACCCACTGGGAAAGAATATAGTCGACCGTTCTGTCCCCGGTGTGGATGTCGGAGCTCCATTCGATCCCGGAGTTTTGATTGACGACCAGGGTACAGGCTGGCTGAGTTTTGGAGCCGGAACGCCTAAAACAAAATATATGCCGGATAATGCCAGGATCGTCAAATTAGGAGCAGATATGATCAGTTTGGCCAGCAATATTGCTAAGATACCCGCTCCTTATTTCAATGAGGCCAGCGACCTTAACTTTATCAATGGAACCTGGGTTTATAGCTATTGTACAGATTGGGGTGAACGCACTGAATGGCCTTATAGCAATATTGATAAACCAACCGCATGCAACATATCTTATATGACGACTAAAACACCGTTAGATGCGGATAGTTGGAAGTATCGCGATAATTACTTCAAGAATACCGGCGACGTTAACGTGGGTCCTATGACAAACAATCACACGCACATTTTCAAGTTTAAAGGGAAATATTATATTGCTTACCATGCCATGTATTTACAGGATTATTTCGGCACGAAGGGTGGTTTTCGTAATGTGGGTATCGAAGCAATACAGGTGGATGAAGAGAATGTGAATTTCCCCATGGTCAACGCAACTTTTAAAGGTCCGTCACAACTTAACCCATTAAATCCATTTGTTCTTCAGCAGGCAGAAACTACTGCAGGCACTTCGGGGCAAGTCCAGTTCGAAGCTGTTGGTGATCCGGGCAATATGGTTGCCAAAGGAAAAGCAGATAAACAATGTCTCATGGTGCGGGGAGCCGATTTTAGCAAACAAATTCCTTCCAAATTCGAAGCCAGGGTGAAAGGAAAAGGTAAAATTGATGTTTATGTAAATAATCTTAAAGGTACTCCTCTTGTTTCGCTTACATGTGATGGGAGCAATTGGACTACGCTCTCAGAGAAAATAGAACGGACAATAGATAAAGCGGTGGTGAATATCTATTTAGTATTTGAGGGAGAAAATTTTTTGTTTGATGAATGGAAATTCATTTATTAATTCCGGTTGCATTCAGATTTGAAACAGATTCAATAAAACATCCGTAATTCTTTTCGACTAATGATCAAAACTTTTTTATCCTGCGTTGCGCTTTTGAGTTGCCTGTTTTTTTCAAATAATGTTCATGCACAACAAGCAACCAATCCAATCATTTTTGCTGATGTTCCTGATATATCGATGGTGCGTGTGGGTGATACTTACTACATGAGCAGTACCACCATGCATATGAGCCCTGGTGTGCCGATTATGAAATCTAAGGATCTCGTAAACTGGCAATTGGTTAGCTATGCTTATGATACCCTTGCCAACATGGACGAACTAAATCTGACCAATGGCAAAAGCGCTTATGGCCTCGGTTCATGGGCAAGCAGCATCCGTTATCATAACAACACATTTTATGTAACCACGTTTTCAGCAACCACTAATAAAACGCATATCTACAGTACAAAAAATATTGAGAAAGGCCCATGGAAGTCCGTTTCATTTTCACCATGTGTTGGCGATCATTCCTTGTTTTTTGATGACGATGGAAAAGTGTACCTGATTTATGGAGGCGGTAAAATTAGCCTGTTGGAATTAAATGAAAATGTAACCGGTGTAAAGGAAGGTGGCATCAACCAGGTAGCTATTGAAAATGCCAGCGCCCCGAGTATGCCGGAAGGGAAGACAGGTGGCCTGGGCGCAGAAGGTTCGCAGTTGTTTAAAGTAAAGGGCAAGTATTACCTGTTTAATATCACCTGGCCTCCCGGAGGCATGCGTACGGTAGTCATTCATCGTGCCGATAAAATTACCGGACCATGGGAAGGACGTGTAGCATTGCAGGATTCCGGCATTGCGCAAGGTGGTTTAATTGATTTGCCCGATGGAAGATGGTTCGCTTATTTGTTCCGCGATTATGGCTCGGTCGGTCGTATCCCTTACCTGGTTCCCGTTACATGGAAAGATGGTTGGCCCGTGCTGGGAATAAATGGAAAAGTTCCGCAAACGCTCGAACTGCCAGCCAGCAAAGGTCTTATTCCCGGCATTGTGAATTCAGATGAATTTGAGCGCAAAAAAGGAGAGCCCGCCCTGCCACCGGTTTGGCAGTGGAATCATAACCCCGATAACAGTTTATGGTCAGTAACAGAACGCAAAGGGTATCTAACGCTTAAAACAGGAAGGATTGATACCAGTTTCCTGTCTGCAAGAAATACGCTGACCCAGCGCACTATTGGCCCGGTTTGCAGCGGTTCTGTTTCGTTGGATGTATCGAAAATGAAAGACGGCGATTTTGCAGGCCTCGGGCTTTTGCAAAAGAACTTCGGACTGATTGGTGTAAGAGTTGACGGCGATAGTAAGTCAATCGTGATGATCAATGCCAGCACCGGCAAGCCGGAGGAAGTTCAATCGATACCGCTTACACAAAACACGATTTTCTTTAAAGCCGAATGCGATTTTACCAACAAAAAAGATAAAGCTGAATTTCTTTTACAGCCTTGATGGAAAAACCTGGAAAGCATTAGGCACACAGCTTAAGATGGCTTACACGTTTCCACATTTTATGGGCTATCGTTTTGCGTTGTTTAACTACGCCACCAAAATAACCGGTGGTGCCGCCGCTTTTGATTTCTTTCATATTACGGATACGATTCAATGATAAGATCTCCAACGACTGACAGGTTGATGTTTGAAGAGCATAACTACACGCAAATGTTCCCAATGGCAAATATGCTCTTGAAGTTTATAAAGTTGGTTATCGCAGCAATGATGTTTATTCTACCTATTTATCAATGGGGGAGCCCGCACAACTTAACCGGCAGCAGGTAGACCAAACAAAAAACAATACAATGGTTCCCCGGTTTCACGGGAAATCATTACCATAAAAAAAGGAGTGCCTATGGTAAAAAATTGGATATACGTGAAAACGATGTGTTCTTTCTTAACCTGGTAAAATTATAAGTTTCTTTAGGTGAAAAACCAAAGAACAAAAACTAAAATGATACGTGTTTTTAAACATATAAAAACGATATATGCAAAGAAGAAAACTTATTAAAGGATTGCTTGCAGCCACGCCTGCACTATTGCTAAAAAATTATGCAGGAGCCATGTCTTTTTCAAATATAAATAATTTAGAAATTGAACCTTTGGCAGATGGCCCGTTTAAACCAACTTGGGAATCCCTGGAGAATTATCAAACGCCCGAATGGTACCGTGATGCAAAGTTTGGGATGTGGGCACATTGGGGGCCACAATGCCAGCCTGAATCCGGCGACTGGTATGCAAGAGGAATGTACCAGGAAGGTTCGTGGCAATATAAAATTCATCTTGAAAAATATGGCCATCCATCAAAGTTCGGATTTAAAGATGTGATCAATGAATGGAAGGCTGAGCAATGGAACGCGGAAGAATTAGTGAGCTTGTATAAAAATGCAGGTGCACAATATTTCATGGCGCTTGCCAATCATCACGATAATTTTGATTTGTACGATAGCAAATATCAAAAGCAATGGAACTCGGTTAAGATTGGGCCAAAGAAAGATCTAATTGGCGGTTGGGTAAAAGCTGCAAGAAACAATGGATTACCATTTGGTGTGAGTGTTCATGCTTCGCATGCATGGCGTTGGTACGAAGTGGCGCAACGTTCAGATAAAACCGGCCCTTATACAGGCATTCCTTATGATGGAAAACTTACCAAAGCAGATGGCAAAGGAAAATGGTGGGAAGGTTTAGATCCGCAGGAACTGTATGCACAAAATCATCCTTTGAGTGAAGAAAGCCTGGATGATAATTCCATTCACAGGCAGTGGGGTTGGGAAAATGGCGTATACCCGCTCGAGCAAAGCCTACATTGAAAAGTTTTACAACCGCACAATAGATCTCATCAACAAATACAATCCTGATGTAGTTTATTTTGACGATTCGCAATTGCCATTATGGCCTGTGAGCGATGTGGGTTTACGCATTGCTGCTCACCTGTACAACAAAAGCATTAAAGAGCATGGAGAACTTCGTGCAGTGATCAATGGGAAAATTTTAGATGAAAATCAACGCAAGGCTATGGTGTGGGATATTGAAAGAGGCCAGGCAAACGAGATTCAACCATTGCCCTGGCAAACAGATACCTGCATTGGAGATTGGCATTATAACAGGGATGTATATAACAAGGACAGATACAAAACTTCAAAAACAGTTATTCAAACTTTGGTAGATATTGTTAGCAAGAATGGCAATTTAATGTTGAACATACCTGTTCGTGGAGACGGTACTATTGATGAAAAAGAACGAAAAATTGTTGAAGGGATAGGTGCGTGGATGAAGTTAAACAACGAAAGTATTTATGGTACAAGGCCGTGGAAAATATTTGGCGAAGGGCCTGCGCAACAGGCAGCATCAAAATTGACTGCACAAGGCTTCAATGAAGGAAAAGGAAAGCCATTCTCGAATGAAGACATTCGCTTTGCCACAAAAGGCAATGCGCTTTATGCAACTGCTATGGGTTGGCCGCAGGATGGAAAACTGGTTATTAAAACGCTTGCAAAAAACAATGAACACTTTCCAAAAGAAATTCAAAAAATAGAGTGGTTGCCAACCAGGCAATCTCTGAATTTTGAAAGAAATGAAAATGGATTGATTGTTTCTTTGCCTGAAAAAGCTTCTGATGAATTGACATTTGCGAATGTGATAAAGATCCTTTCATAGTGCCTTGGGTGGTGCTGCCAGTGGCAGAAAAATTATTTCATTTTTCATAAATTAAAAGACAAATCGATGAGGCTCCCGGTTAAGTGTTTTTATGTTTTGGCCGCAATTCTTTTCTGCTCAATAGCAGGTGTCTATTCTCAGCAACTTTATGTTGGGGCAAATTATCATCCACACGATAATAAAAATCCGGAAAAAATAAAAGAAGGACATTCAACTCATGAAAGATGCCGGGCTTACAGTAGTTCGTATGGACCATCTTGCCTGGGACAGCTATGAACCATCTGAAGGTAAATATGATTTTGCATTGTTCGATACTGTAATGGACATGATGAATAAAGCAAGGATAAATGTGATTTTAGATATTGCAATACGTCCTGCTCCAATCTGGTTACATCATAAATATGCTTCCATTGACATTGTAGATGTCAATGGCAATAGGCACTATCCAAATCACCGCTACATGGAAGATGTTGGTGATCCGATGTATCAAAAATATGTTCAATATGCGGATGCACTTACAAAGCATTATGGAAAACATCCTGCATTGATGGCATTTGGAATTGACAATGAATCAGGGGACGGACCGATTTCTTATTCTGAAACAGCAAGAAAAAGATTTATTGTATGGCTAAAGAAAAAGTACTCCACTCTTGACAATCTCAATAAGGCATGGGCAACGCAACGTTGGTCAAGAAGGATCAATCAATTTGAAGAAGTTGGTTTTCCTGTTGCCACACACACTACAGATATGCTGGGACGAATGCTTGATTTCAGGCACTTTGTCTCCGATGAAATCAACCAGCTTCTTTTTAAGGCAGCTCAGCACTATGGATGGGACGTAAAAAAGAAAATGGCCAAGGCGAAGGTTTAAGTCATATGAAGTTTGACCAGATCAAGGATGCTAAATAACGGGGATCTGGGTTACCGCTTATTAAAGGCCAAAAGGCCAAACAATTATTTGAGTTTGATTTCTAATAAAATATATAATCTGCAAAAACTACCATCATGGTTTAAAATACGTTTTGGGACTCTGACCTTTCCTCATCAAAATAATAAACCCTTAAACATTAAGCACTTGAAGGGTTTATTGTATTCATCGTGAACTTGTTGAGACTCGATCCAGAAGCGATCCTATATACAGCTGCGCTAAAAATCAGAGTAGCAGATGCTTAATTCTCAGAGATTGTAGTCAAAGGCTAAAAGTACATCGGATGCATGAACTAAACTACTACCAATTTAAGATCTCTTTTTTCCCATAAGAATTTCATTTTTTCTGCATGCTCTTTGGACGTAACCTTTATGTATTTAAGAAATGCTTTTTCTGTTTTATGCCCCGTTACCGCCATTATTGTGATTGAAGGTGTACCATTTAAATATTCATTTGTTGCGAAGGAACGCCTGGCTGTATGACTTGATATCATCTCCCATTTTCGCAGGGTTAGGGTGACCTTTTTTCCTGCTTTTGTTATTACTTTGGGTACCACCTCCAAAAAAGCGGGAACAGTTTTGCAGATTTCTTTCAGATAAACATTAAACTTTTGATTTGAAACTATGGGAGGTATTCCATTATGTTTCTTTATAATTTGCCTAACAACATTATGAACCGTGATAATGACATTTTCACCAGTTTTTGTCTGTTGTATTGTAATATAACCATCGGCAATATTTTTCTGGACAAGCTTTGAAAAATCCGAAAACCGAAGGCCAGTGTAGCAACCAATTAAAAATAAATCCCGGACATTATTCCATGACCTATTATCATCCAAGTCTAATGATTGTGATATGCTCTAGCTCTACAAGAGACAAATAAATATTATCGGCTTCTTCCGAAGGTTTGGTAAAAAATTTTCCTTTGAAGGCAGTATTTTTATGGTAGCCCAGTTCCATAGAAGCCGCCATAACCGCTTTAAGTTTTTTTATATTGTCACCTACAGTATTTAAAGAAAGACCTTTCTTATTTAAATGAGCCACAAAATCTTTATAAAATTCCAGAGTAATATCTTCAAAATCCAGATGGCTTCTATATTCTCTTAAAATCCTCAATGCCCGTTTATAATACTTGGCCGCTTCGGGCTTTATAACTGAGCCTTTAGAATTTATCCTGCTTCCAGAAGTTGTACTATTTATAAATTCCTCATAAAAATCATAGAAAGAGAATTGTTTCTTATCATTTAAAATTTCTGTTCGGATGAAATTTTCAAGTGAGGGTTTGGAAGGTATAATGCCATCCTTATTAAAACAATCCAAGTAATGTTTATTTATCTTTGAAACAATGGAATCAAGTTTGTAATTAAATGCCATTGATTCAGAAAATGATGGAGTGTTTCTGGCGCGACAGGTTTTAAAATTCCAATACTGGGGAAGAATACTTTCATTAATACAAAACCGAATCCTATTATTATGATAACTAACAGAACAGATTAATCCGTTGCTATTTTATTTTGCTTTCTCAGCAGATAAAATTTGATCTTCATAATTGCTATAATTCGTTGAATAAATTAAATAAATAAAATCAATCTTGATTGACACTGTGATTGACACTTTTTTCAAATTTAAATTTATGCAATTTTTTATAACGATCCATGAAATATAATACCATACAGGGTTTCAAAGGAAAGACAAATGAAGGTGGTGAAAGTTAAGTCAGGTTAAAAGTTGTCCTCGTGGGACAACTTAAGCCGCATGTTATTTTAATAACCTGTGGCTTTTATTTTGGGCGCTGTTGAAAAGACATTCATTTCCGCATTCATCCCTATTTCAATATCAATAAAATTGTGGTCTAATTTATGTTGTTTTAAACAAAATAAATCTATGAAAATTTCAAGCCGACCGCCAACAAAAAGAATGCTTGCAAAACTTAAGGAATGTCTTGAAAAAGAGTTGAGTAATAACGGCCAGGTTCCGTGTATGCCCGAAGAAATGAAATCCTCACTCGCAGGATTGTACAAGCGCGGATTAATCGAAACAAGAATGGAATATGTAAATAATAAAAAGCTATTGTGTATTTATGTAACCGATTTAGGGAAAAAAGTTTTAGCCGAAGTAATACAAGTATGATTTACAAAAGAACAGGATCAGAAGTAACTTCGAAGTCTGAAGTTTTTATTCATTTCAACTTTTCCTAAATTTACAGTTCCATTTAAGTGAATGTAATTTTTATATTCACTTTTTTATTCAAATTAGTATAAATAAACGGGTAAATTATGTTTGAGTCGTTAAGTGATCGGTTAGATTCCGCTTTTAAGAATTTAAAAGGACAGGGTAGAATTACAGAACTTAATATCGCGTCAACCGTAAAAGATATAAGACGGGCATTAGTAGACGCAGATGTGAATTATAAAATAGCTAAAGAGTTTACAGACAGCATTAAAGATAAAGCAACCGGTGAAAAGGTGATTAATGCCGTAAGTCCCGGTCAGTTAATGGTTAAAATAGTTAAAGATGAGCTTACGGAATTGATGGGTGGAATTGAAACTCACCTTGACCTTAGCGGTAATCCTGCGATCATTTTAATTGCAGGATTGCAAGGTAGCGGCAAAACTACCTTTAGCGGGAAGTTGGCAAATTATCTTAAAACAAAAAAAGCCAAATCTCCTTTATTGGTTGCCGCTGATATCTACCGTCCCGCGGCGATTGACCAGTTGAAGATATTGGGTGAACAAATCAATGTGGATGTCTATAGTGAGCCGGAAAATAAAGATGCCGTTTCTATTGTTCAAAATGCAATAAAAGAAGCAAAAACAAAAAATAAAAATGTACTGATAATTGATACTGCAGGGCGCCTTGCCATTGATGAGGTAATGATGACAGAAGTTGCCAATATAAAAAAGGCGGTCGATCCTAAAGAGATATTATTTGTCGTTGATAGCATGACTGGCCAGGACGCAGTGAACACAGCAGCGGCTTTTAACCAAAGGTTGAATTATACCGGAGTTGTCCTTACGAAGCTTGACGGAGATACGCGTGGTGGCGCGGCGATCTCAATCAAGTACACTGTAAATAAGCCTATTAAATTCGTGAGCAGCGGTGAGAAGATGGATACCATCGATGTGTTTTATCCTGAAAGAATGGCGCAGCGTATTCTTGGAATGGGAGATATTGTAAGTCTCGTTGAAAAGGCACAGGAGCAATTTGACGAGGTGCAGGCGGCAAAGTTGGAAAAGAGAATAAGAAAAAACCAGTTTGACTTTGAGGATTTCAAAACACAGCTTCAGCAAATTAAGAAGATGGGAAACTTGAAAGATCTCATGGGAATGATACCCGGAGTAGGTAAACAAATTAAAGATGTAGATATTAACGATGATTCTTTCAAGGGAATTGAAGCTATGATTAATTCAATGACAGTAGAAGAACGCCGAAACCCTGATATTATTAATCCAAGTCGCAAGCAGCGTATAGCCGCCGGCAGCGGGAAAGATATAAGTGAGCTTAACCAGTTTATAAAGCAGTTTGAGCAAATGAAGAACATGATGAAGATGATGAATAAAATGCCGATGGGGAAATTGGCAGGGCTTGGGAAAAAGTAATTTTGAACTTTAAATAATTTTATTAACACACGGAAGTTATTTATAAAAGATTAGGATTTTATGCGTTTTAAATTATTGATTTGTAATTTTCAATTACACCTCTTATCTTCGCAATCCTTTCGAAACTAAATTTAATAACAACCCAAAAAAATTTCTATTTTTTATGGCTGTAAAAATGAGATTGCAACGCCATGGTTCAAAGAAACGACCATTTTATTTTATAGTAGTTGCAGACGCCCGTAGCCCACGTGATGGCAAATTCATCCAAAAATTAGGCTCTTATAACCCGTTGACTGTTCCTGCGAGCATTCAGATTGACAGGCAAAAGGCACTGGAGTGGTTGCACAAGGGTGCACAACCAACTGACACTGTACGCAGAATCTTAAGTTTTAAAGGTGTATTGTACCTGAAGCATTTACTGCGAGGTGTAACACTTGGTTTATTTGATGAGGCTGCCGCAATGGAGAAGTTCACTAAATGGAGTACTGAGCATGATTCTGAATTCGCAAAGCGACAGGAGTCACATAAAAAAAGCAGGACCACCAGCCGCACGCCCATAGCAAGGAAAACAAGCCAGGCGGCACCGGCAGCGAAACCTGCAGCAAGTGCAACCGCAAACGGCGAATCTGCAAAGAGCAAAACGGAGACAGTGAAAGAAAGTAAAACAGAGCCGGTAAAAGAAGCGGCAGAAGCAAAAGACGATTCTAAACCTGCGGAATAATTTTCACAATAAATAGCTTTAAAAAGTTGTCTCATTTATGGGGCAACTTTTTAATTTTAAATTAGCATTTCCGTTATAACTGGATTTGAGCAACCTTGGTATGATCTTCATTTAGCAGTGAAATTCTCTCATTTTTGGATTTTGCATTTACAACGAAACATTCCAAATTAAAAATTTTAGTGGCATCAAAATTGTTCCACCTACCCCGGAACTATTTATTTAATATAAAAAACTTACAAAATGAAAATAGTACGAATTATAGGGGGCTCACTGATGATTATATGCATGTGCGCTTTTTTTACGCCTGTAAAGAGCCAGGAAAAACAGGAAGACAAAGTAGAAGCGGCAACGCAAGTTTTGACAGATTTTAGCAAAATGAAAGAAAGTATACCTTCGGAATTATTAGAAGTTACCCAGGGGATAATCATTGTTCCTAAATTAATAAATGCAGGCTTTGTGCTTTCCGGTAAGAGAGGTAAAGGGCTTGCGATGGTGAAGTTACCTGATGGCTCATGGAGTAATCCTGTGTTTGTTACTCTTACTGGTGGCGGTGTTGGTTTACAGGCAGGGTTGCAATCAATAGATCTTGTTTTGATCTTTAAGAATAGAGAAACTTTAGAAAATATTGGCAAAGGCAGCTTTACCTTAGGCGGTGATATATCAGTTGCAGCGGGTCCTGTCGGACGCAGTTCTTCAGCCAGCACCGATTATAAGTTAGAAGCTGAAGTATACTCTTATTCAAGAAGTAAAGGATTATTCGCAGGAATAAGCCTAAATGGATTGGCCATAGATATTGACGAAAAAGGCAATAGTGCATTTTATGGAAATGACGCGAGTGCAAAAGCTTTGTTTTCTAATTCAACAGAAAGCAGCTCGCCCGGCGTCGGAAAGTTGAAATCAGAATTGAAAAGTATGTATCAGTAACACTTTTAAGATAAATGGTAAAGGCTGCATTTATTAATGTGGCCTTTTTTTATTTACGGATATTTTACTGAAAAATATCCATTGGTTAAAAAGCTCACCGCAGCCCCTCCATTTAAAGTTTGTGCATTGAAATCAAAGGTCCCGGAGATTCTTTTTGTACTTATATTATTTGAGATAATGTTTATGGTACCGGGGTTCGAAATCAGAGAGTTGGAGGTATCCGGATAATAAACCCCAAAATAAACCTTCCCAAAATAATCCATTGGATACGAACCGGGAGTAACATTGGCAGGTACCACAAGAGAAACTCTTTGAAAGGCACGCACATCGGTAGCCGTAAGGCTAATTACGTTTGAGGAATTGGTAGTGGAAATTCCATATGTGGGGAAAGTTGTTCCATCTATTACAACCCTGAAAGTATCCAGGGAACTTGCCGGGGGTACGACGACAAATTCCGGATTCTCAAATTCCTTTTGACACGCTGAAAGAATTAGGATAGTTGCAAAAATGCAAAGTAAATATGAATGGGTACGCATCTCTGTAATTTATTATCAAATATAATTATTAGCAATTATTTTCCCCCTGGCGGGCAGTTTTTTCTCAAAAAATCGGAATACAATGTTGACAAATGTTTCCGTGTGCCTTCACCTTCTGATATAGTATGGGTTCTGTTAGGATAAGGCATAAATTGAAATGTCTTATTATATTTTATGAGTTCGTTCAACATAGCTTCTGCATTATCATATTGCACATTATCATCGCCAGTACCATGAATGAACAGCAAATTTCCCTTAAGGCCCTTTGCATAATAAACGGGTGATCCCTTCAAATAATTGTCCATATTTTCCTGTGGCAACCCCATATACCGCTCTTCGTAAATATTATCATAAAACAAAAGATTATCAACGGCCGAAATTGAAATTCCTGTTTTATAAATTTCAGGATATTGAAACATTAGATTTAAAGTAGAAGATCCCCCACCGCTCCATCCCCACACGGCAACGCGGTCTTTATCGAAATAGGGTTTTTGCAGAAGTTTTTTTGCAGCCATCGCCTGATCGTGAATATTTATTCTCCCTAATTGCCCATATATCGATTTGCGCCAAGCTGCACCCCGCAATGAAGGCGTGCCACGATTATCAACTGAAACCTGGATGTAACCTTCAATACTCATATCTCCATTAAAAAGAAAATTATGTTGCGAGCCATACCTGTCCTCAACCGTAGAAGCCGCTGGTTCTCCGTAAACATAAAATACAACGGGGTATTTTTTTGTACTGTCAAATCCGGCAGGCTTTACCATCCAGCCATCAAGCGTAATATTATCTTCTGTTGTTACTTTAAAATACTCAACATTGCTCGCCTCATTTACTTTCATTGTATTGGCAATACTTTCGTCTGCATTTAAAGCTTTATGATCCGGCAACGAAATCCATTCTCTTGCAGGCAGTGTCTTATAATTTGAAAATTTATGTAAAGCGTACTTTGCGGTTGGCGAAATGTTGTAATCGTGGGTCCCTTTTAAATCAGAAGGCGATATCAATTCCAATTTCCCTTTGCCATCCATTTTTGTTCTGTATAAATAAAGCTGGGTAGGATTATTTGGCGACGCCATAAAATAAACATAATTACTCTTCTCGTCAATACCGTGAATGCTTGCAATATCATAATCCCCTTTTGTAATCAAAGTTTCCTTTTTCCCGTCGCGGCTCACTAAAAATAAATGACGCCATCCATCTTTTTCGCTTACCCATAAAAAGCTTTTGCCTCCATTGAGCCATTCCCAACCAGTGGGATCATCATCATTCCATCGTGATTTTATGTCAATAAATGCACTATCATTTTCCGTATAAAAATTACTTGCAGCACCAGTGAAAGCATCACAATAAAAAAGTTTGCTTTCGTTTTGTTTCCTGTTCAATTGTTGCACTACCAGTTCGGTGGAATTATCTGCCCACTCCATCCTGGGGAGATAATGCTGCTGAGGATCACCCGGAATATCCATCCAGGTTACTTTAGCATTTTCAACAGTAAGAACACCTATGCGCACCGGCGATGGCGGCTGGCCAACTTTAGGGTACTCCACCGGAATAATTTGTGAGTAAACCGAGTCTGTCGTGTTCAACATGTAATAATCCCTGATTTTAGTGGCATCTACCTGCCAAAAGGCAATCATTTTGCTATCAGGGCTCCATCTAAAACCATCTCTGCATCCAAACTCTTCTTCATATACCCAATCGAAAGTGCCGTTGATAAATTTTCTTGTGCCATCTTTTGTGAGTTGGGTAAGTTCGTGAGAAGTAAGGTCCTCTACATACAAATTGTGTCCGCTCACATAAGCAGCCTTTTTTCCATCCGGAGATAATTTAGCATACATCAAAGATTGAGGTGGTAAAGATTTCCCAAGTTGAGTAAGTTGATTGGAAGAGATATCAAGCACCCAATAATCACCGCGGGTATGGTACCGCCACACTTTTGCAGTATTGGTAAAGACTAAGAGTTTTTTGTTGTCTTGCGAAAAACTATAAATTTCAAATGACAAAGGCCGGTCGCTCCCTTCAGGAATTAATTGCTCTTTTTTTACGATTATGATCTCTTTATTTGAAGCGACATCTGTTTTTACAATATTTCCATCGGATATTTTCAGGTAGGAATTACCGTCAGGTGTCCAATCAATCTCCTTCGCACGAAATTGCGGGAAAACAAGAAGCGTACTGAATGAAAAAATAATTAAAAGGAGTGTTTTTGTTGCCTTGTATCGCATCTAAAATTTTTTTAGCGGTAAAAGTACTCAATCAAGATCACGTGGGCGCACCATTTATATATTCCTTAATAAATTTGTGCATGGCCGAAAAAGAAAAACTAAGAATCGATAAATATTTGTGGGCAATAAGGTTATTTAAGACACGCAGTTTATCTGCCGAAGCTTGTAATAACGGTAAAGTAAAATGCGAGGGAATAAATATAAAAGCTGCAAAGCCCGTAAACATCGGGGAGCAATATGAAGTAAAAACAGAGGCAAAGAAATGGGTAATCCAGGTAGCAGGACTGCTACATAACAGGGTTCAATTTTCCGAAGCTATAAAATATTATATCGATCTTACTCCTGAAGAGTCTATCGAAAAAGTGCACACAACCGCCTTTGTTTTTAATACGGGCAAAAGAAAAAGTAAGCAGGGACGTCCTACCAAAAAAGAAAAGCGGGATCTTGATGATTTTAAAGATTTTTAGATGTTACAGAGTATGGCCACTTAACTGGCCAGGCACCCCTAATTAATATAAGTTTGCAAAATGAAGATTGATATTATTTCTGTAGTTCCTCAATTGATGGAAAGCTTTTTTGCACATTCAATCTTAAAACGTGCAAAAGAAAAGGGATTGCTGGAAGTAAATATTTTTAACTTAAGAGACTATACTAATTACAAACATGGGCAGGTGGATGATTACCAGTTTGGTGGCGGAGCAGGACTGGTAATGATGATTGAGCCTTTGGCAAATGCCATTGAATCATTGCAACTAAATACTATCTACGATGAAATAATTTTTCTTACCCCCGATGGAGAAAAATTTACGCAACAAACTGCAAATGGTTTATCATTAAAGAAAAATTTAATGCTGATTTGCGGCCATTATAAAGGAATTGATCAGCGGGTAAGGGATCATTTTATTACAAAGGAAATTTCTATAGGCGACTATGTTTTGAGTGGCGGTGAATTAGGTGCAGCCGTACTAACAGATGCTATTGGTCGGTTAATACCTGGTGTGTTAAATGATGAAACATCGGCCCTTACTGATTCCTTCCAGGATAATTTGCTGGCGCCGCCAGTTTATACCCGGCCCGAGGATTTTCGCGGTTGGAAAGTACCGGATGTATTAATGAGCGGTAACCATTCAAAAATTGAAGACTGGCGTGATGAGCAGGCAGAAAAAAAAACTATAGAGAAACGACCTGATCTCTTGAAATAAAACTATTATTCTTTCTTTACACCTATTATAGGTAATTGCTTCTCTCTTATCAGTGCATTGAATTTCGGTAAATCAACTTCCATGATTGTTTTTAGTTTTTTTAATTCGGCATCAGACTTTTGGGTTAAAAACGTGTACGCGTCTTTTACCTGTTGCGTGGGTGGATAATTTCCTGATGCCGCATAATCATACAGGCCGGAAACCTGGTCATTCAACCTGATCGGATAGTTTAAAACATCCTGTCCGCTTTTTGCTTTGGTTTGGTAAAGTGCTTCTTCAATTTTTGTCATGCCGTTATTTATTGAATCGGCCATCATTTTTATTGCCCCTGCGGTATCGCTTCCCTGCCTGCCCATAAAATCATTTATCTGTTTTCTTATTTCACGGATATTCTTTATTCCTTTTTGAATCTCGGAAAATTTATCCCGCACGGAGATGAGGAAATTAAACTGGTCTTCGTATTCCTGCTGGGACTCTTTGTAATTTGGATTTGATTTTATGTTAGCTTCAACCTCTGCGCTGTCTTTGGAATCTTTTATAATGCGGATAAAATATTTTCCAGGTATTGCCTTAGGCCCTGGCACATTGCCATTCCATAGAATCATTCCCTCAATTTTTTCTGCAGGCGCGTAATTCATATTCCAAATAAATTGATTCATTCCTTTAGCTGCTTCTATCTTTGCCGTATCACCGGACGGCTTTGTACTAAAGGAGCTTACTACCTTTTTGTGCTTATCCAAAACAAAAATTTTCAAAAGGGAACTATCTGTAAAATCTTTGAGAAAATAATTTACGACAATTCCATTTGGTGGATTCATGCCAGCATTTTTTACATTTAGATTTTGAGAACCATCCATACGCCACGCATCGTCGATGGGGAAAATGGAAATCGTATTGTTGTCAAGATTTTTGCCCATGTTTTGAACCACGCTAAGGTCATCCAATATCCAGAAAGCCCTGCCCTGTGTAGCTACAATTAAATCATTATTTTTTGTAGCAAGATCGGTAATAGGAACTACAGGAAGATTTAGTTGAAAGGATTTCCAGTTCTGCCCATAGTCATAGCTTATATACATCCCATATTCAGTACCGCAATAAAGTAAGCCCGGAACTTTTTTATCTGCCCGGAGGCACCTTGTAAAATGCGTTGCGGGTATACCGTTAGTTATAGAATTCCATGTTTTTCCATAGTCGTTGGTTACAAAAATATAAGGTGCATAATCATCGAGTTTATATTTTGTCCCTACGAAATATGCTGTTCCCTTTTTAAAAGGATCTGCTTCGGCACAGTTCCACATCATCCATTTACCTGCCGCCGGTGGCGTTACATTTTCCCAATGTTCACCGCCATCTTTGCTTACATTAATCAGGCCGTCGTCACTTCCCGTCCATAGCAAATCTTTCTCAAGTGGCGATTCCATTCCTGTGAAGATGGTACAGTATACTTCAACGCCGGTGTTATCTTTAGTAATAGGGCCACCGCTGGACTTTTGTTTGCTTTTGTCATTTGTTGTGAGGTCTCCACTCAAAGCTTTCCATGTTGCGCCTTCATTCTCGGTTGCGAATAATATATTTCCGCCGGCATATAACTTTTTAGGGTTGTGTGGAGAAAAGAAAATGGGAAAGTTCCATTGAAATCGATATTTGGAAATATCTGCACCATTGCCGAGGTCGTAAACCGGCCATACACTTACGGCTCGATTCTCCCCGGTTTTATGATCATACCGGGAAATAAAACCTCCGTAATTACCTCCATAAACAATATCCGGATTCGCTGGATCTGCAACAACATAACCGCTTTCGAAACCTGCAGTAGGAGACCAATCGCTTTGATCAATTTGATTTCCTTCTGTTCTTGATAGAATGCGCACGGTAGAATTATCCTGTTGCGCAGCCAGTAGCCTGTAAGGAAAATTATTATCGGTTGAAACCCTGTAAAATTGTGCTGTAGGTTGATTCTGATAAGTACTCCAGTTAGTGCCCGCGTCAAAACTTACCTGGGCTCCGCCATCATCTGCTACTATCATACGCTGACTGTTTTCAGGATCAATCCAAAGATCATGATGATCGCCATGTGGCGTGTTTATTTCTTTGAAAGTTTTACCACCATCTGTGCTTCCATACATATTAACATTTAAAGCATAAATGCCGTCGGCATTTTTTGGATCGCAATATATTTTACTGAAGTACCATGCACGCTGGCGAATATTGGCATCCGTGCTAACAATATTCCATGTTTCACCAGCATCTTCACTCCTCAGCAAGCCGCCTTTTTCTGATTCAACCAATGCAAATACCCTTTCAGGATTGGCTGGGGATACCGCAATACCAATATTTCCTATTGTAGTTTTTCCGGGGAATCCTTTTTTATCATTGAGTTTTTTCCAGCTTTCGCCGCCGTCAATACTCTTCCACAAGGCGCTTCCTTTGCCGCCACTTTCAAGACTGTACGGAGTGCGCAATACGGTCCATGTTGATGCGTATAAAACAGAAGGATTTCCGGGTTCCATTACCAGTTCTGCGGCCCCGCTCTGGTCATCGCTGAATAATGTTCTCTTCCAATTTTTACCTCCATCAATTGTTTTATAAACGCCCCTGTCATTTGACGGACCGAACAAATGCCCAAGCGCAGCGACCCAAACGATATCAGGGTTATTTGGATCAATCACGATACGCATAATATGCCTTGAATTATCGAGGCCAATATGTTTCCAATTACGGCCGCCATCATCACTTTTCCACATACCATGGCCTTCACTAACGTTGCCGCGTAATGTTGTCTCACCTTCACCAACATATATGATGGAAGAATTAGACGGAGCCACTGCTACACTGCCTATAGATCCACCAAAAAATTTATCAGATATATTTTTCCAGTTACTTCCTCCGTCCTGTGTTTTCCACACCCCGCCGCCGGTACTTGCGAAATAAAAAGTGTTTTTCTCTTTATAATCTCCCGCCACAGCCACCGCTTCTTCCTCCACGAAAAGGCCCAACCAGCCTGAACTTTGTGGTTGACAGTAAAATGCTGTCCTCAGAACTGGTTGATGTCAACGATTGTTTTTTCTTTTGAGCAAAAGGAAAAACTTAGTATATGTAAAAAGATGATGGAGAGTAAGATTTTTTTCATGTAAACGTTTTCGTATTTATGTCACGAATGTACAGAAAGAAGATATATTATCTTAAAGCGGTCCTTTAATAAAGAATAAAAGCCAAATAGAAACTATCATAAAAAGGTGATAGCTCATTACCGATTACTGATAGATTAGTTACCTGGCTTGTACATTTTTTCATCAACAGGCACATTTATTTCGATCTTGTCAAATGTCATTGCACCGCCTCCCATTCCCTCTCCCTCGGTTACTATTGTTTGCGGAAATTCAATGCCATTGACTTCTGTGTAGTCCTTGAAATTTGTAACTATTTCTTTGGGCTGGCCGCCACCGTTACGACCGCCTTCGCTCATCTGCCTTGTTTGCACAAGAAGGTTGGTTTTTGTATCTATATAATAATTGATATTTTTTCCATCTGCTGAAGTAAGTTGTATATTGTAGGCATCGCTTCCATTAATATTTTCCTTTCCTTTTAACTCGGCCTGGTATCCTTTGGATTTATAATTCACGAGAGGCCCTGCAATATCCAGTTGGCTTTGCATGGATTTTAAAACAGGAGCAGGAATTTCATTTGGTTTATCAGAACGCATGGGAATATATGACCAGCCTTTGTCAGGAGTTACAATTGTGTACCCATTGTTGCCGCCGAATTCAAAATCTGTTCTGAATAATTTGCCTTCGACTTTTGTAACTTTTACTTCCACTTCACTACCCATCATTTGCCTGGTTCCTTCCAGGTAAATAGATTGAATGGAATTTAATTTGTCGATGCCTCCACGGGCAGTTATATACTGGCTTATGATATCATCAACAGATTGTGCCGTGGTAAATTGAAAGAACACAATCGCAAGTATAAACAGGACAAACAGGATAATATTTTTCATTTATCAAATTTTAATTACGCAAGGTAAAGTAATATTCAAACTGTATTTTTTTTCAGTTTACTTTGGAAATAATAAATTTAAAGCTTTACAATTTTAGTATTGTAATAATTTTAAAAGAAAATTTTGATTGATGAATTTTAATGTCAAGGGAAATATTATAGATATAGAATCACGTAGCATTTTTTCGGGGACCGTATCTGTTATAAATGGAAAAATAGACGCTGTGATTAGTGATGGTCAAGGGGAGCATCCTTCCTTTTATATCCTTCCCGGGTTTGTGGATGCACATGTTCATATAGAAAGTTCCATGCTTGTGCCTTCGGAGTTTGCACGGCTTGCGGTTGTACATGGAACGGTTGCTACTATAAGCGATCCGCATGAAATTGCGAATGTCTGCGGAGTTGAAGGTGTTGAGTTTATGATTGACAATGGTAAAGAAGTACCCTTTAAATTTCACTTTGGTGCGCCGAGTTGCGTGCCTGCAACTATTTTCGAAACCGCCGGTGCCACGCTAAGTGCGCAAGAAGTTGACTCACTTTTGGCTAAAAAGGAAATTAATTACCTGAGCGAAATGATGAACTTTCCCGGCGTGTTGCACGGAGATGAAGAAGTTTTGAAAAAAATAAGTTCTGCAAAAAAATATGATAAACCGGTTGATGGACATGCACCGGGCTTGAGAGGAGAAGATGCAAAAAAATATATTGAGGCAGGGATACCGGGCCGGGTAGTTATAAGTACCGACCACGAATGTTTTACCAAAGAGGAAGCGGTTGATAAATTAAAATATGGAATGAAGATTTTAATTCGTGAAGGAAGTGCCGCTAAAAATTTTGAAGCTTTAATTGATTTATTAAATGATCATCCGGATGAGATAATGTTTTGCAGTGATGACAAACATCCTGATAGCCTTGTGAACGGTCACATAAATGATCTTTGCAGAAGAGCAGTTGCAAAAGGTATTGATATATTTAATGTATTGAAGGCAGCATGCATCAATCCTGTCAAGCACTATAGAATGAATGTTGGTTTGTTGAAAGCTGGTGATCCTGCTGATTTTATTATCGTAAAAGATCTTGTGAATTTTGAAGTGCTGGCTACTTATATCGATGGAGTCATTGTAGCGGAAAAAGGAAGTTCAAAAATTTCCGCATCAAAATCTAAGATCATAAACAATTTCAATTGCAAGGAAAAGAAAGTGACTGATTTTAAATTTTCAATTGCAGACTTTCCGAAAGAAGTGCAGGTTATTGAGGCACTGGATGGGCAACTTATCACTAACAAAATAAATGCTCAGCCAAAAATTGATAATGATTTTTATGTAAGTGATATTGATAACGATATCTTAAAGATGGTAGTAATTAATCGCTACAAAGATGCTCCTGTTGCGAAAGGATTTATTAAAAATTTTGGATTAAAAAAAGGCGCAATTGCTTCTTCGGTTGCGCATGATAGTCATAATGTAATTGCAATAGGCGTTGATGATGAAAGTATTTGTAAAGCGGTAAATCTTATTATTGAAAAAAAAGGTGGCGTAAGTTGTGTTGATACCATCGACGCACCATTTGAGCAAATATTACCATTGCCTGTGGCGGGACTTATGAGCAACGAAGATGGTTATAAAGTTGCTGAAGCTTATACCGAAATTGATATGGCCGCAAAACAATTGGGGTCTCAACTATCTGCACCATTTATGACCCTGTCTTTTATGGCCTTGCTAGTAATTCCCCACTTAAAGTTGAGTGATTTAGGATTGTTCGATGGTGATAATTTTAGTTTTGTAAAATAATGTTTTCTACATAATGATGAAAAGGCTTTTATAAAAAATAATACAACCTGGTTTTATTTTGCGTAAATCATTTCTATATTTTTTTCTTCCTTTTGGGATAATTTTTTTTCATGGGGGTTGCAATGATGTGAGCCAGGGGGGAAATAAAATAGCAGAAAAAGTTGATACCCGAAATAATAAAAACTCAAGTGGATTTGCAATAAAAGGAGTTGGACTTGTGGCAACCGTTCATGAAATAGATAGCAATGAGTTTATCAGTATAAAAAACGTCAATGCAAATGCGGTGGCAATAATCCCTTATGCTTTTTGCAGCACGGAAAGCCCTTCAGTCATTTACAATTCGCCGCGGCAGTGGTGGGGCGAAACTGATGCAGGCGTTATCGGTTGCGTGCAAGCCGCAAAACGAAAGAACTTATCTGTAATGATTAAGCCTCATTTATGGATCCGGGATGGTGTATATACCGGACAATTCGCATTGCCTGATGAAGAGGCATGGCGAATATGGGAGGACAGCTATAGTAACTATATATTGCATTTTGCCAAAATCGCCGATTCTACTCATGTAGAAGTATTTTGCATAGGAACGGAGCTTGGAAACACTATCAGCCAAAGGCCATCATTCTGGAATAAATTAATTGATTCCGTAAAACAAATATATCATGGACAAATAACATACGCAGCCAATTGGGACGATTATGATAAAGTGCCATTTTGGAGGAAAATGGATTTTATTGGCGTTGATGCGTATTTCCCTTTGGTAAACGATAAAACGCCATCTACACAGGATATCATAGATGCCTGGGATAAATATTTACCCGGGCTTGAAAAAATTAGTGCTGAGAATAAACGACCTGTTCTTTTTACTGAATATGGATACAGAAATGCCGATGGATGCACGGCGGAACCATGGAAAGAAGATGGGAACTCTGTGAATAATAGAGCACAGGAAAATGCCTATGAAGCCTTTTATGAAAGCTTTGCAAATAAAAATTGGTTTGCGGGAGGTTTTGTTTGGAAGTGGTATGGCGAAAATTATTCCCGCGGAATGAATAAAGTAGATTTCACGCCGCAGGGAAAACCGGCTGAAGATGTGATTAAGAAATGGTATAAGGCCGCCGCATCCCAACATCTCTCCGGAGAAGAAGGGCTTGAACCGGGGAAATAATTTTCAGAAATAAAAGATTGTGGCATACATTGAAACATTGAAGTAAAAAGCCTTTACTGCTTTAGGGGATAGGGGTTCTTTTCTTATATTTGCGGACTTAAAATTTATTCATGTCAGTATTAGTAAACAAAGATTCAAAGATTATAGTGCAAGGCTTTACAGGCACTGAAGGTACATTCCACGCAACACAAATGATAGAATACGGAACAAAGGTTGTTGGTGGTGTGACGCCAAATAAAGGTGGAACAACCCATCTTGACAGGCCGGTATTTAATACAGTTGAAGAGGCTGTAAAGGAAACCGGGGCCGATGTGAGCATCATATTTGTGCCGCCGGCATTTGCAGCGGATGCAATCATGGAAGCGGCCAATGCAGGAATAAAACTGATCGTTTGTATTACAGAAGGAATACCTGTACAGGATATGGTAAAAGTGAAAAATTATTTATTGGATTCTAATTCAAGATTGATTGGTCCGAATTGTCCCGGCGTAATTACTGCCGATGAATGTAAAGTGGGTATTATGCCAGGGTTTATTTTTAAGAAAGGTAAAATAGGAATTGTTTCAAAGTCGGGAACACTTACTTACGAGGCTGCCGACCAGGTAGCTAAGGCTGGTCTTGGAATATCAACCGCAATAGGCATTGGCGGAGATCCTATAATCGGAACTACTACAAAAGAAGCCGTAGAGCTTTTTATGAATGATAAAGAAACGGACGGCATTGTTATGATAGGAGAAATAGGAGGAAGCATGGAAGCTGATGCTGCCTACTGGATAAAAGAAAACGGAACCAAACCGGTTGTCGGTTTTATTGCAGGCCAAACCGCCCCCGCAGGTCGCCGCATGGGCCATGCCGGCGCAATAGTTGGAGGCGCTGAAGACACTGCGGCTGCTAAGATGAAGATACTTGCTGAGTGCGGAGTGCACGTGGTTGCCAGCCCGGCTGATATTGGAAAAACTATGGCCGATGTTATGAAGGGTAAATAATTCAATTAGCAAACATGAAAATTAGCAATGGCTTAATTGGGAAATTGCAACACTCTTAGCATTTTCAATCATTTTCACATTAATCAGTCCTTCCATAAAAAGGGAAATAGTATTATAGCCAATGCAATAACCATTGCATCGAATCCAAGAAGCAACGACAACATTTGTATCAAGGCACCTTCTCTGAAAACTTCTCCAAAGGCGGATTTTGAGAGTTTCATCAATAACATTAGCTGGGGAATTATGAGAGGAAATCCGAGGATTGCCATCACTGCCGCGTTTTGTTGAGCCTTGGCAGCTATGGCGGCCATTAATGTAAATACAAGGCTCAGGCTTATCCCTCCTAAAAATGCGATTAATGCAAAACGAAATTGATTCAGGACAGGATGACCAAGTAAAATTCCAAAAAGCACAAGACTTACTACAATCATAACACACATGACCAAAGTGCTATAAATAAGCTTTGCAAGAATGAATTTGGCGGGGCTCGTAATAGAAAAGAAATACAACATCCGGCCCTTGCTCTCCTGCAAGAAGCTTTTCGCTACCGCGTTTACGCATACAAATAATTGTATCATCCAGAAAAGCCCATTATAGACGGTGCTTTCCGGTTGCCCCATAGCGAGATATAACACAAAAATCGTAGAGGCAACGTATAGCAATACGCCATAAAAAATGTGTTGCTGCCTTAACTCAAGAAGTAAATCCTTTTTTAATAAAATAATAATTTTTGACATTTTGCAAGCTTACTACTAAAATTTCGGTCTTCCATTTATTCAAAAACATCTTTGAATTTAATAAGTGAAAATTGTTCCCGTAACTGCGAAAGTTTGAAAAAAAATGTTGGAAATAAAAAATTCACTCCCCTGTAAAACTTTCAACGAATTGAATTAATTTAGGATTCCCTTAACATTTCAAAATTAACACACATGAGAAAATATTCACTTCTCCTCATTTCATTTTTACTAGTTTATACTGCCAATGCGCAGGAATCTGTAATTGCAAAAAATCCTGAAGTTATCACGGGTAATTTAATCAAGATAACAAAGGATATTAGAAATTTTACATCCGCGGACAAATCAATTCCGGATGTAATAGTAAGAGATGAGGATGGTATCATTGGAAAGGATGAAGAGTTTGAAGAAGGAAGTGATCCCGTGTTGTATCCTACACAGGTGTTTTGCAGAAGATCCTGCATTGCAAAAAAATTATCCTTCCAAGACGCATACACAATCGGCAATTGACAGGTGCTATCATCCGGAAATTTTGCAGGTATGCCTTACCAACCATTGAATCCTCCAGACCCAACACATGTGCGCCGGTCCCAATCATATCATTCAAATGATCAATGGCGCATCCGGAGCTCTATTTAAAGTTTATAATAAAAGTGGAGGCCAGGTAGTAGCACAAACTTATTTGGATGCCATTACCGGCAAGGGCGGTTTGGGTGATCCAATAGCTCTATATGATCAGCTTGCAGATAGATTTATTCTGACTGAATTTGCCAACAAGCCTGAAACCGGCACTGAAGGATTAATTGTCGCCATTACTAAAACAAGTGACCCAGCCGGACAGTGGTATGTGTATTTTTTTAGCACTGGAAATACTTTTCCCGACTATCCGAAATTTTCTGTTTGGCCTGATGCATATTATGCTACTACGAATGATTTTGCAAACGCAGCTACTTATTCCGGATCAAGTGTATATGCTTTTGACCGTGCGAAAATGATTGCGGGTAACGCAACCGCTACCATGCAAAAACTCACGCTTGGGAGCACGAGCAAATTCTTTTCAATGTGCCCTGTGGATCTTGAGGGTACATCACTTCCACCATCAGGTACGGGAGGGTTAATTGCTTACATGGCGGATGATGCATGGACATCCACGACTTCTGATGTGGATAGCATCGGCATCCTGGAATTTAAAGTTGATTTTGTAACTCCGGCCAATTCACGTGTAACTACAAAAGCTTCATTGGCCACTGTGGCCTACAAGTCGGATATCTGCACAACCACAAGAGGACAGTGTATCACGCAGCCTGGAACATCTATTAAAGTGGAAGCACTACATCAGAAAATTATGAACCAGCCTATTTATAGAAATTTCCCGGGGTATGAGGGTATTGTAATGTCGCATGTTGTTGATAAAGGTTCCAATATTTCCGGGGTGCGCTGGTATGAACTCCGAAAAACAACTGGTAATTGGGGCATCTATCAGCAAAGCACTTACGCTCCTGATAATACGCACAGGTGGATGTCCACGATTTGTTATGATGCGAACGGAAATATCGGATTGGCCTATAACGTTGCATCTTCAGCTACAGGAGTATTTCCGGGGGCAAGATATACCGGAAGACAAGAATGTGATCCACTAAACACGATGACATATAGTGAAGATGTTATCATAGCTGGAACGGCTTCAAACGCAAGCACCCGTTATGGAGATTATAATGAATTGGTATGCGATCCGGATGGCGTTACCTTTTGGTTCACCTGCGAGTATAATGCAGCGTCTACGTGGAGTACACGTATAGCATCATTCACGCTGGATCCTTGTATTCCTCCGGTTTGCGGCGATCCTACCGGGCTGTCTTCATCTGCAATTACTAATACAAGCGCGACGGTGAGTTGGGCCGCTGTGCCTAATGCGTTGAGTTACGATGTAGATTATAAACTAACTACTACCTCTACATGGAGAATGCAGCAACAGCTCTTGCAGGAACATCTAAAAATATAACGGGGTTAACACAGGGAACAACTTATGATTGGAGAGTAAGGGCAAATTGTTCTGGGGGGAGTGGAAATTATGTAAGTACGCAGTTCACAACCACCATGCCTTGTAACGCACCAATAGGGCTTACTACTTCTTCTATTACCAGCAACAGTGCAAACATTTCGTGGAGCAGCGCTACGGGGGCCAATAGTTATGATATAGAATACAAGGCAACGATTTCTTCCACGTGGATAAGCGTGGCAACGGGTACTACGTCAACCTCAGCCAACCTTAGTGGATTAGCCGCAGCTACTTCTTATGATTGGAGAGTAAGATCAAATTGCTCATCAGGAAGCAGCAGCTTTAGCAGCGCCCAGTTTACAACCGCAACTGCGGGAGGTTGCACTGATCCTATCGGCCTCACAGCTTCTAATATAACGGCAACTTCAGCAGATGTTTCATGGAATCCTGTTGGCGGAGCGATAGATTACAATGTATTCTATAAAGCAAATAGCGTTAATAACTGGAGTCTCGGAGCAAGGAATATCAATAGTACGGTGTTTACGTTGTCTGGTCTATCGCCATCAACTGATTATACATGGAGAGTAAAAGCAAATTGCACGTCGGGAGGTAGCTCATTTATCTTTGCGGGATTCACAACAACGGCAGGAGCAACTTGTAATGCGCCTTCAGGGCTTACTTCTTCTTCTGTTACATCAACGGGTGCAGACGTTTCATGGAGCGCTGTAAGCGGAGCAAATAATTATGACGTAGACTATAAGCTGACGACATCCTCTACGTGGATCAGTGCAGCAACGTCAACTCCCGCAACATCAGTTAGCTTTTCAACGCTTGCTCCATTTACTTCTTATGACTGGCGGGTTAGAGCTAATTGCTCCTCAGGAAGTAGTTCTTACAGCCTTGCACAGTTCACAACACTCACTTCAACCGGGTGCTCCGATCAATTTGAACCTAATGACTCATATGCAACGGCTGCTGATGTAAGTACAGGCATAGATATAGATGCTCAAATAAGCCATAGTGGAGATGAGGATTTTTATCGGTTTAGTAATTCGCCAAGCCAAAGCAAAATCAAAGTGACGCTTACGAATCTTCCGGCTGACTATGATTTACAGCTCTTTACTAAAACTGGTTTTGTTACCAGAACTTCACAAAATCCGGGCATCATGGATGAGTCTGTTATTCTGAATACTGTTAACAATGGAAGCTATGTGGTTCGTGTTTACAGCACTACAGGCGCATTTAGTAGCGGCCAATGCTACACGCTTAATATTCAGATAGGTTCTGCAAACTTCACCGAATTTGACCCTGCGGCACCCGCAACCAATGAAGCTACGACAACGCTAAGAAGCGGGCTGAAAGTGTTCCCGGTACCGGCATCTTCATCATTAACAGTTTCCTTCGATGCTTACAAAAGAGGTACAGCTGATCTTATAATTACGAACCGGCTGGGCCAGCAAATACTGCGGAAAACCGTAGGAGTAGATGATGGAATAAACACAACCAATTTGGATGTGAGCAAAATAACTCCAGGGATGTACTTCTTAAAATTAATTAATGGCAAAGAGGTGCAAATGAAAAAACTGATGATCGGAAGATAATTCAATAACAAACTTTAAACACTTTAAAAAACGGGCTTCAATTGAGGCTCGTTTTTTTTGTCTATTACTAACTTAACGTTGCGCAATGCCTGCATCTCGGCTCGTAAAGATCTTTTTCCCCAAGTAATACCTGGGCTCCACCAGCAACCTTACGATAACTCACATTGGCAATATTTCCGCATATCATGCAGATTGCATGAAGCTTTGTAATATAATCAGCGATGGCGAGCAGATTTGGCATCTGCCCAAAAGGTTTTCCTTTATAATCCATATCCAGCCCTGCCACAATCACCCTGATGCCTTTTAGTGCAAGCTTTTCGCAGACAACCGTTATCTGGTCATCGAAAAACTGCGCTTCATCAATACCTACCACATCTACATCCTGTGCCAAAAGAAGGATGGTTTGCGAATTGTCTACGGGTGTAGAATGTATTTTATTTTCATCATGGCTTACAATTTTCAATTGGTCATACCTTACATCAATGGATGGCTTAAAAATTTCTGCTTTAAGGTTTGCAATTTTTACGCGGTTTAACCTTCTTATAAGTTCTTCTGTTTTACCGCTGAACATGCTGCCGCAGATAACTTCGATCCACCCTCTTCGTTCGCCCTTATAATTTGGTTCTATAAACATTTTTGTATTTCATTTTGAATTCAATTTGTAACTTAGCCTTAATTGCAAGGTTAATGATTTATGTTAATTCAAAACAAACATTTTTCATTGACATAATTGAAAACCGTTATTTAAAATTAGCGATGGAAAGAGTGTCAACACTCATAAAAAAATTACAAAAGCAACTTGATGAAAATAGTTCTGCTGAATTGTTGCTGCGTACCGCTCAAATGTTGGTCGTGGAATTGGCAGGTAGTGAAGAAAGTAACCCTGAAAAGAATCGTGAAAAGGTTTCCGTAATAATGCCCACGGTTATGAATATTTTTCAAGACCAGGGTTACTCTAATGCAACCGAAATTGAACCTGAAGAAAAATTATTTGAAATACTGCAGGTCGATGAAAAAGAGATTGAGGAAGAATTGGAACGAATAAAAAAACATGCAGAGGTAGTAAACTCGATGAGCGCAAATGCCAAGCCAGGCTTTGTATATGATCCTATTGAAGATATGCCTACCCTTGCTCACCAGACTCCCATAGAAAAAAAACCGGAAAAAAGGAACGAACAACGCTTTGAATACCAGGAATCGCTCAACGACAGGCTTAAGGAAACTAAAATTGAACTTTCAGAAAAACTTACTGAAACACCCATTAAAGATTTAAGAAAAGCCATAGGTGTAAATGACAGGTATTTATTTTTAAACGAATTGTTTCGGGGAGACGAAGCTATGTACGAGAGGAGTATAAAAACCATCCAGAATTTCTCAATATTTGCTGAAGCTGAATACTGGATAAAGCGGGAACTCAAAGTTAAGATAGGCTGGCATGATGGCCACCCGGTTGTAAAGCAATTTGATCAACTCGTAAAAAGAAGATTTTCTTAAATTATTACCGATGGCTTCGGTGATGATTATATTTTTCCTTTTATATATTTCATTATTTTTTCTGAAGCGCCCGCATTTTTATAGACATATTGCCCGGCAGCTTCCCCCATGGCCAGGATTTCTTCATCACTAGATAGTAGATTATTCATAACCTCTTCAAGTTCTAAAGCGCTCTCAATACTGATAGCACCATTACAATCGATAAGTTCCTGCGCTTCGAAATTTTTATAAAATGCTGGTCCAAAAATTACCGGTTTACTATACACGGCTGCCTCAAGTATATTATGCAGGCCGTCATCACCAAAACCGCCGCCAACATAGGTTATCGTTGCATATTTATAAAGGCGGGAAAGCATTCCGATATTATCTATAATAAGGCAGTTTGGCGTTTCTTGTTCATTGCCTGTCGCCAGATAATTATTGAGCCATTCCGAATAAGTTACCGAGCCTGGAAATTCCTTCCTTACATCAGCAATATTTTCAGCATCAACTTCGTGTGGCGCAATAATAAATTTCATGGCAGGGTGCTCCCTTACGAAATGAATCCATTCAGCCTCATCATCTTCCCATGTGCTTCCTGCGACAACCACTTTATGATCGCTGCAAAATTCTACAATGCCAGGAATATCAATAAAATTCGAGGCAATGTTAATTACACGGTCACATCTCGTATCTCCTGAAATGGTAATTTTCTCTTCCTGCACTAAACTGCCTAAAAGTTCTTTTGAAGACTTATTCTGAACAAAAAAATGGCTAAACACGTCAAGCATTTTTATCCAGAATCTACCGTACCATTTAAAGAAAGGTTGGTTCGGCAGAAAAACACCGGATATTAGCAGGACGGGAATGTTTTTGTTTTTTAATTCACGCAGGTAGTAATGCCAATACTCATATTTAATCCATAGTACGAGGTCAGGCTTGAAGGCTGCTACCAGTTCCCGCGCATTCGCCGCAGAATCCATCGGCATATAATAGACCTGCCGGAATTCTTTATCATTCTTTACAATTTCATAACCGGAGGGAGAAAAAAAAGTGATAACAATAGATGCATCGGGATAGACCTCTTTTATTTTTTTTAATAACGGGCGACCCTGCTCAAATTCTCCAAGGCTTGCACAATGCATCCAAACTGTTTTACCGCTTGTAGATGTAAAAGAATCTTGTAATTTTTTGAAAAAGTTCTTTCGGCCATTCACCCAAAGTTTTGCTTTTTTATTCCAAAGTGAAGCGACCCTGATACCAGTTGAATAAATTGCCAGGAAGATGTGATAAAATACGATCAATAGCTGATATTTTTTTGACAAATCTAATTTCTTCAAGTGGATTCAATGTACAATATTTGAAATTTCCAGTTCTTATTTCAATTGCTATCTTTGCACCCTTTTAAAAAAAGCGTATGAAACCCCTTCAAATGGTGGATTTAAAGCAGCAGTACCTTAGGATAAAAGAAGAGGTAGATGCAGCTGTTTCCAGTGTCATTGAAAGTTCACTTTTTATTGGCGGGCCACAGGTTAATAAATTTGCTTCAAGTCTTGAGGAATATCTTGGAGTAAACCATGTGATACCGTGTGCCAATGGTACTGATGCGCTCCAGATTTCAATGATGGCTCTTGGCCTTGAGCCCGGGGATGAAGTAATTACTCCATCATTTACTTATGTTGCCACTACGGAGGTAATTGCCTTATTAAGATTAAAGCCTGTTTTTGTTGAAGTAGATCCTTCCACTTTTTGCATAGAGCCCGAAGCCATAAAAAAAGCAATTACTCCTAAAACAAAAGCAATTGTCCCCGTGCATTTATATGGCCATTCCGCTAAAATGGAGGAAATAATGTCAATTGCTAATGAGCATAATCTATTCGTTATTGAGGACAATGCACAGGCTATTGGAAGCAGCTACTTTTTTAAGGATGGATCAGTTAAAAAAACCGGCAGTATCGGCACCATTGGTTGCACATCTTTTTTCCCCAGCAAAAATTTAGGCTGCTATGGTGACGGCGGCGCGATTTTTACAAATGATGATACTTTGGCAGAGAAATTGAAAATGATTGCGAACCACGGACAAAGAACAAGGTATTATCATGAGATAGTGGGATGTAACTCAAGGCTCGACGCGTTGCAGGCGGCAATATTGAATATAAAACTTCCGTTATTGGATGATTATATAAATGCTAGGATAAAGGTGGCTGACTATTATGACAATGCTTTCGCAGGGAATGAAAAAATTGCAACCCCATACCGGGCGCCATATTGCCAGCACGTTTTTCATCAATACACTTTAGTTCTAAAGAACGTTGAAGATGCAAGGAAATACCGCGATGGCCTGGTGAGTTTTTTATCAGAGCAGCATGTCCCTTCAATGATTTATTATCCAGTACCTGCTCATAGGCAGGAAATGTTTGCCGCCTTTGGAGGTGCAAATTACAATCTTAAAAAAACAGATTGGCTTACTGAAAGAGTAATTTCTTTGCCAATACATACTGAAATGGATGAAGAACAATTGAGCCACGTCACAAAAAAAGTTTTAGAATATACAAATAGATAAAAATGAATTTAGCAGTAATTGGAACCGGCTATGTAGGACTTGTAACGGGAACTTGTTTCTCGGAAACGGGTAATAATGTTACCTGTGTTGATATTGATGAAAAGAAAGTAAAGAAATTATCTTCTGGCAAAGTAACTATTTATGAACCAGGGCTTGAAAAGATTTTTTTAAGAAATCAAAAGGAAGAAAGACTGCATTTTACCACTTCCCTGAAAGAAGCGATTGCGGATGCGAGAATAATTTTTTTGGCACTGCCCACGCCTCCGGATGAGGATGGAAGTGCGGATCTTAAATACGTTTTAAGTGTGGCAAACGAGATAGGTAAGCTGCTCGGCAAGGATGATTATAAAATTGTAATTAATAAAAGTACGGTGCCGGTGGGTACGGCAGATAAGGTGAGAGAAGCAATCTTAAAAAGTGCAAAGGAATTTGGGAATCATAACATTGACAAGGCCTTTGATGTAGTGAGTAATCCTGAGTTTCTTCGGGAAGGCGTAGCGGTAGATGATTTTATGAAACCCGACCGGGTTGTAATTGGTACTTCATCTGAAAAGTCAAAAAAATTATTAGGCGAATTGTATGCGCCCTTTGTAAGGCAGGGAAATCCTATACTTTATATGGATGAAAAATCTGCGGAGCTTACCAAGTACGCAGCAAACTCTTTTCTTGCCACGAAAATTTCATTCATGAATGAGATTGGACAGCTGTGCGAAAAGATGGGTGCTGATGTTGATATGGTGCGAAGGGGTTTGGGAAGCGATGAGAGAATAGGAAGAAGATTTTTATTTCCCGGCATTGGATATGGCGGAAGTTGTTTTCCTAAAGATGTAAAGGCGCTGGCAAAATCATCGCACCAGGTATCGTATGATTTTAAGATACTCGAAGCGGTGATGCAAGTGAATGAAACCCAAAAGCATCATTTATTACCCAAAATAAAAGGCTATTTCAACAATGATATTAAAGGCAAAAAAATAGCCTTATGGGGCTTAGCCTTTAAGCCAAATACCGATGATATAAGAGAAGCGCCTGCATTAACGATGATTGAGGATTTGGTTGCCAGCGGGGCTTCTATAACGGCTTATGATCCTGAAGCGATGCCTAACGTAAAGAGAGAAATAGGAGATAAAATATCATACGCCGAAAATCAATATGATGCATTGATCGATGCAGACGCACTTGTAATAGCAACTGAGTGGAGTGAGTTCAGGACACCTGATTTCAATAAGATGAAAGATCAGCTAAAAGGAAACGCGATATTCGACGGAAGAAACCTTTTCGATCTTTCTCGTATGCAGGAATGTGGGTTCCATTATGTGAGCATTGGAAGAAAGACTGTGACGGTGGATACCATGCCTTAAAGAGGAATTAAAAATGAATCATCAATAGCACATGAACAAGAATAATTCAGAAGAGTCATCAAAAGTCGATTCGCCTGTAAAAAGATTAACGGGTTCCCGCGTCCTCATTACAGGGGCGGCCGGTTTTTTAGGTTCCCATTTATGCGATCGTTTTATTAAAGAGGATATGCATGTTATCGGGATGGACAATCTGATAACCGGGGATCTTAAAAACATTGAGCATCTTTTTAAACTGAAAGAATTCGAATTCTATAACTGTGATGTTTCAAAATTTATTTATGTTCCTGGCAAGCTTGATTATATTCTGCATTTTGCCTCACCTGCAAGTCCGATTGATTATTTAAAAATTCCTATACAGACTTTAAAAGTTGGTTCTCTTGGTACGCACAATTGCCTGGGACTGGCGCTTTCAAAAAATGCGAGAATACTTGTTGCCTCTACAAGCGAAGTGTACGGCGATCCGTTAGTACATCCCCAAAGTGAAGATTATTGGGGCAATGTAAACCCGATTGGTCCACGCGGAGTTTATGATGAAGCTAAGCGTTTCCAGGAAGCCATAACAACTGCCTATCACACCTTTCATGGTTTAGAAACAAGAATAGTAAGAATATTTAATACTTATGGCCCAAGAATGAGACTAAATGATGGCCGTGCTTTGCCGGCTTTCATTGGCCAGGCACTTCGGGGCGAAGATTTAACTGTTTTTGGAGATGGAAGCCAAACAAGAAGTTTTTGTTATGTTTCTGATCTTGTAGAGGGGATCTTCAGATTATTATTAAGTGATTATGCAATGCCTGTAAATATTGGTAACCCAGACCAGATTACTTTAAAAGATTTTGCAGAAGAAATAATTGCGCTCACGGGCACAAAGCAGAAAATAGCCTATCATCCTTTACCACAGGATGATCCGAAGCAAAGACAGCCGGATATTACAAAGGCAAAAGAACTTTTGAAATGGGAGCCAAAAGTTAACCGGGCCGAAGGGCTTAAGATCACTTATGATTATTTTAAATCATTATCAAATGAAGATCTATTTAAGCTTCCTAAAGAATTTGAAAGTATGAGGAAATAAATTATGTACACAGATCTACTCAATAAAAAAAAGAAGCTTGCGATTATAGGACTCGGTTATGTTGGGCTGCCTATCGCACTGGAATTTGCTAAGAAAATTTCAGTGATAGGTTTTGATATTAATGCAGATCGAATAGAAATGATGAAGGCGGGAATTGATCCCAGTAAAGAGTTGGAAAAAGAGTCTTTCAATGGCTGTGATATTGAATTTACTGATAGCCTCGACAAATTACGTGAGGCGAATTTTTTCATTGTGGCCGTTCCTACCCCGGTTGATGCAAACAATGTTCCTAATTTAGTTCCGGTGCAAATGGCAAGCGAAACAATTGGTAAAGTAATCAAGAAGGGCGACTATGTTGTATTTGAAAGCACTGTTTACCCCGGTTGCACAGAAGAAGACTGTCTGCCGGTGATTGAGGAATTGTCAGGCCTTAAAAATAAAACTGATTTTAAACTCGGCTATTCACCCGAAAGAATAAACCCGGGAGATAAAGAACATACTTTGTCAAGCATTGTAAAGGTAGTAAGTGGATGTGACGAAGAAAGCCTTGATACTATCGCAAAAGTTTATGAACTGGTGGTAACGGCAGGCGTTCATAGGGCATCAAGCATAAAGGTTGCGGAAGCAGCAAAAATAATTGAGAATACGCAGCGGGATCTCAATATTGCACTCATGAATGAGCTCTCAATTATTTTTGACAAAATGAATATTAATACTTTCGAAGTACTTGAAGCTGCCGGAACAAAATGGAATTTTCTAAAATTTCAACCCGGGCTCGTAGGAGGCCATTGTATTGGTGTGGATCCCTATTATCTTACTTATAAATCAAATAAGCTTGGATATAATTCGCAGGTAATACTTGCCGGTCGTGAGATAAATGATAGCATGGCTGCCTACATAGCAAAAAAAGTACTGCAGCATATAATTAAGAGTAACGGCGATTTAAAAAAAGCGAAAGTGCTGGTGATGGGTGCGACTTTCAAAGAAAATGTCAGCGACATCAGGAACTCAAAGGTTGCCGATGTTGTGAGAGAGCTTAAGTCTTATTCTTTGCAGGTTCATGTAACGGATCCGCATGCAAGCAGTGATGAACTGATGCATGAATATGGATTTGAACTTACAAAGGAGATATCAAACGATTATGAAGCAGTGATTGTAACGGTACCGCACAAGGCTTATATGAATATGAACGACGGTGAGTTTGCGGCGATTACAAAGCCCAATGCAATTGTTGCGGATATTAAAGGAATATTTCGCAACAAAATAAATAGCCGCAAATATTGGAGCCTTTAGGAATACGTGAACGATATTCGCAAAAAAAATATTTTGGATCATAAATTTCACGATGCCGATCTTGGCAATTTATCGTTTCTGATTACCGGCGGAGCCGGTTTTATCGGTGGCCACATAGCGGAATATCTTCTAAAGAATGGCGCTGGTAAGGTGCGGGTCTTAGATAATATGACCAATGGGTTTGAAACTAATCTCCATATTTTACGTGGTTACGCTTCTTTTGAATTTATTGACGGAGACATCAGGGATATTGAAACCTGCCGGAATGCCTGCAAAGAAATTAATTATGTAAGCCACCAGGCTGCAGTAGGCTCAGTGCCCCGCTCTATAAAGGAACCTGCCTACACTAATGATGTGAATGTAGGTGGCTTTGTAAATATTGTGAAGGCGGCGGTTGAAAATAATATCGGCAAGCTTGTGTATGCATCTTCCTCATCAGTGTACGGGGATGAACCCTCACTGCCTAAAAAGGAAGAGAAAACGGGCAATTGCTTATCGCCGTATGCCGTGAGCAAAAAGGCTGATGAATTATACGCCCAGGTTTTCGCAGCAGTCTATGATATTCAATTAATAGGGTTCAGGTATTTCAATATATTCGGACCAAGGCAGGATCCTGATGGCCCTTATGCTGCCGTTATTCCGCTTTTTGTAAAAGCCATTATGAACAGGTCGCCCGCATATATAAATGGCGATGGTAACCAAACAAGGGATTTTACTTTTGTTGATAACGCCGTACAGGTGAATATTAAGGGAATGCTATCAAAAAATGATGATGCAGGTAATAAAGTTTATAATGTAGCTGTTGGTGAAAATTATACTGTTAATCATTTGTACGATGAAATACGAAAATATTTACAGAGTGATCACAAAGCCACTCACCGCGAGCAAAGGGAAGGAGACATAAGAAATTCGTTGGCGGATATTTCGCTGGCAAAAAATTTATTGGGATATCAACCTGCAACCAAATTTGACCAGGGATTACAAAGGACTATTGAATATTTTAAAGATCTTTATTCGTAAGCTGATTCCAAAAAAATTAAACTTAACTACCAATTAATTAATACAAAAATGGCTTTTGAAGAAACTGGTTTCCCGGGATTACTTGTTTATAGCCCGGCGATCTTTGAAGATAAAAGAGGATATTTTTTTGAAAGTTATAATCAAAAAACTTTTTCCGCTGGCGGAATAGACATTCAATTTATACAGGATAACCAGGCGAGTTCTTCCTTTGGCGTTATCCGTGGCCTTCACTATCAAAAAAATCCGTTTGCGCAAACAAAACTTATAAGGGTTTTAAGCGGCAAGATCATTGATGTAGCAGTTGATATTCGTAAAAATTCTCCGACTTACGGCAAAGCATTTTCTATTGAACTTTCTGCGGAAAATAAAAAGCAGTTACTAATTCCAAAAGGGTTCGCTCATGGATACTCAGTGATAAGTGAAACTGCAGAGGTCTTTTATAAATGCGATGCATTTTACAATAAAGACAGCGAAGGAGGTATTGCATGGAATGATCCCGCTTTAGATATTGACTGGAAAGTCCTGGGGAGTGACGCTGTAATTTCTGAGAAGGATTCTAACTACCCGCCATTATCAGGCAGCGATCTTAATTTTGTTTTTAATAGCTGAAAAAATTAAGTCATGAATACCGGGGAATTTAAAAAGGTGATACTGGTAACCGGAGCAAACGGTCAGCTTGGGAACGAGTTGAGGCAAATCGCGGCAAATTTTCCTTCTTTCAATTTTTTATTTACAACGCGTGAAGATCTTCCTCTTGATAATAGGGAGGCATTAATAAATTTTTTTGAGAAGCAACAGGTTCATTACTGTATAAACTGTGCAGCCTACACTGCCGTCGATAAAGCGGAAGAAGAAAAAGAGCAGGCATTTCTGATAAATGCGGAGGCAGTTGGCACACTTGCATCCATTTGCAGCGACAATCAAACAAAACTTATTCATATCTCCACAGATTATGTATATGATGGAAGTCGCAACGAACCTTTGAAAGAGGAATATGCCGTTGCGCCTTTAAATGTATATGGCTGGTCGAAGCTTAGGGGAGAAGAGCTTATTTTAAACCGATATCCATCATCACTCATCATAAGAACTTCCTGGGTATACTCTTCTTTTGGAAATAATTTTGTGAAAACGATCCTGCGTTTGTGTAAAGAAAGGGATAAGCTAAATGTTATAAATGATCAATTCGGTAGCCCTACTTATGCTGCTGATCTTGCAGAGGTGATAATGAAATTTATTGAAGAAGCTGAGATTAGTAAAGACCATAGCGGTATAGTTAACTATTGCAACAGCGGCACTACATCGTGGTATGAATTTGCCCTCGCAATTAAATCATTAACACAAAGTAGTTGCGAAATATTTCCTATCCCTGCTTCTCAATATAAAACAGCAGCAATAAGGCCTGCGTATTCAATCCTGGATACCACTAAAATACGAACAATGCTAAATTTGGAAATTCCATTTTGGAAAGATAGCGTGGAAAGGTGTATAAACATTCTCCAGAAATAATTGATCGCTTTGTAATTTTTTTCTGGAAATTTTATTTTTACATTTTTTGCAAATAGCTCCCGAAAATGAACATAGAAGAATTAAGAGAGTATGCATTGTCATTAGATTCTGCAACGGAAAGTTTCCCTTTCGGAGATGAGACTCTTGTATTTAAAATAAATAATAAAATATTTCTGCTGGCATCCCTCACTTCCGAAATTTTGCAATTCAATGTAAAATGTAATCCCGAATATGCGGAGGAGTTACGTGAAAAGTATCCGTGCATTTTGCCAGGGTACCACATGAATAAAAAACACTGGAATACAATAATAGTTGATGGCTCCTTAAGCGTTTCGCAATTAAAAGGATTTATTGAGGATTCTTATTTTCTTGTTGCAAAAAGAAAGAAATAATTAGAAGCACATTTACAGGCTGTGCATCTGTCCTTCCCGGGCATCATAATTTTGTTTTAACATCTCCTCTAATTTAGAGTTTGGATTTTCAATTACATTTGAGCCTAAACTTATCAGCAGGCGCCGCATGAAAATTATTGACTGGTACATACTTAAGAAGTTTTTCGTGACTTTTTTCTTTTGCCTGCTGGCGCTCACGGTATTGGTTGTTGTTATTGATCTGAGCGAAAAAACTGATGATTTTGCAAAGACAAAACTTCCCGTAAGCACAATAATTACGCAATATTACTTTGGCTTTATTCCCCGCATTGATGCCATGTTGTTTCCGCTTTTTATTTTTATCGCCGTTATATTTTTTACTTCAAAAATGGCAAACCGTTCTGAAATAATTGCCATACTGAGTAGCGGAACAAGTTTTGGCCGATTCCTCAGGCCTTACCTGTTTGGAGGTCTCCTGTTTACATTTTTTTTGTGGTGGTGCAATCAATATGTTCTTCCGCCGGCTAACCAAAAGTGGGCGACATTTACCTCCACATATATCGACTATAACTATGCCGCTTATCAAAACACGTCAACAATAAGTAATAAATATTTTAAGCTGGATTCATTTTCTTATGCAGGAATAAGATACTATGATACCACAAACAGGAGTGGTAATAATTTTTTTATTCAAACATTTAATAATACTAACCTCGTATACAATTTGAGAGCACAATCAATTAATTGGGATACGGCTACAAGAAAGTGGCGACTTTCAAACGTTGTAGAGCGTCGTATTAATGGTTTAAGAAGTAAAATAACTGAATCACCGGTAAAGCAAATGAATTTTAATTTTAAACCCCGCGACTTACAACGTGATGATTATATGAAAGACAAACTCACGACTCCTGATCTCGACGAGTATATAAAACTGGAAAAATTGAGGGGCTCAGAAAACGTGAATACATTGCTGCTCGAAAAACATAACAGGAATGCCAACCCGGTTTCTGTGTTCGTTCTGACCATGATCGGCGCCTCGATATCTTCCCGTAAAATACGCGGTGGCAGTGGCTTTCACCTTGCGCTTGGCGTACTTATTTGTGTACTGTATATCCTCGTTGGACGGTTTTCTTCGGTTTTTGCAATGAAAGGAAATTTTAATCCTATAGTGGCTGCATGGTTACCCAACGTAGTTTTTGGATTATTAGCCTGGTATCTTTACAGGAGAAATTCGAAATAAATTTCATATTTAATTATGGTTACCTCTTTGTTCAAATGAATAATTCATTTGTTTGGCGTTTCGCGTAATGTTAACTTTAGGGCTATTGCAGTATATTTTGCACCAGGCATTAAATATTTTTTAAAAAAAAGTTTATGGGAGTAATTCAAGACCGGTTTAAAGAAAAGGCTGACATCTTATCAGCAGAAGTTAAAGAAATATTACACGAGCATGGCGATAAGGTAATAGGAGAGGTAAAACTCTCCCAGATTTACCAGGGTATGCGTGGTATTACAGGCCTTGTTACCGAAACTTCACTGCTTGATTCCCAGGATGGCATTAGGTTTCGGGGGTATTCAATTCCCGAGCTTCAGGAAAAACTGCCAAAAGCAGAAGGAGGCAGCGAGCCCTTACCTGAGGGATTATTTTACCTGATGCTTGTAGGTGAATTACCTAGTGAAGAAGATGCACAACATGTAAGCAATGTGTGGCAAAGACGCAGCCATGTACCCAGCCACGTATTTTCAACTATAGAGGCGCTGCCCTTGAGTGCCCATCCGATGACCCAGTTTGTTGTTGGAATAATGGCATTACAAACTGAAAGCCGCTTTGCGAAAAAGTATGCAGCAGGCATGAGCAAAAAAGATTATTGGTCCGCGACATTTGAGGATGCTATGGATCTTATTGCAAGATTACCCCGCATTGCGGCCTATATCTATCGCCGCAAATATAAGTTTGGAAACCATATTCAACCTGACGGACTGCTTGACTGGGCGGGCAATTTTGCACACATGATGGGTTTTGAAGATGAAAGTTTTCGCGAATTGATGCGATTATATATGACCATACATTGTGATCATGAAGGGGGTAATGTTTCCGCCCATGCCACACATCTTGTAGGTTCAGCATTGAGCGACCCTTACCTGGCATTTGCAGCAGGCATGAACGGACTTGCTGGTCCATTACATGGCCTTGCAAACCAGGAGGTAATTAAGTGGATATATGATATGCGTAAAGAACTTGACACAGAATTGCCTACGAAGGATCAGATTGCCGGGTATGTAGAGAAAACCCTGGCGGAAGGAAAAGTAGTTCCGGGCTATGGCCATGCCGTGTTGAGAAAAACTGATCCACGTTTTGATGCGCAAATGCAATTCGGTAAAAAGCATTTACCAGACGATCCATTGGTGAACACGGTATGGAATATCTATGAAGCAGTTCCACCTATTTTGCAATCTCTGGGCAAGGTAAAAAATCCCTGGCCGAACGTAGACGCACATAGCGGAGCTTTATTGGTACACTACGGCCTTGTTGAATATGAATTTTATACGGTACTCTTCGGGGTATCTAGATCGCTCGGAGTTCTTGCAAGCCTTTGCTGGGACAGGGCTTTGGGCTTACCACTTGAGCGGCCAAAATCGGTTTCCAACAGGGTCATAAAGCTTTGGCTACAGGGTAAAGAAGAAATTTGGGGAGATTGATCTAATGGCGTGCAGCTTGGAGAATGAAGCATGAGGGTATGCAAATCTCTTTTATATTTGCATTCCTTAATAATTAAATTTCAAAATGGGGGATTAGCTCAGTTGGCTAGAGCGCTTGCATGGCATGCAAGAGGCCACCGGTTCGAATCCGGTATTCTCCACTTACTACCGTTAGTTCAGGTGATAGATTTATCCGAATACATCCGCGGCCACATGAATATGAGCCTTCTGTTGGTAAACGAATAGTAAATAAAATTCTTAAGGCCAATTATTATAGCCGCGAGACAAAGAAAATACCTCCGCGAAAATTTATAGTAAGTCTTGAGTAATTTCTGTAGCTACCGGTACCGAATGCACGGCAGCAGCCATTTCCATAATGAGACTTTCATCTTTTTCAATCGCATTTCCTACTACTATTACGTCCGCGCCGGCTTTGCAATTTAGATATGCTTTTTCAGGGTGAGAAATACCCCCGCCAACAATTAAAGGAACTGAAATGCAATTTGAAACTTTCTCGATCATGCTTTCTGACACCGGTCGCTTTGCTCCGCTACCTGAATCCATGTAGATCAGTTTCATACCGAGCATTTCGCCCGCCATAGCAGTACACATAGCGATTTCATTTTTGTCTGCAGGTAATGGTGTGGCGTTAGAAATATAGGAAACTGTTGTAGGAGCGCCGCCATCAATTACCATGTAGCCGGTACTCATTATTTCTAGCCCGCTTTGTTTTATAAAAGGGGCACTCACTACGTGCTGTCCTATGAGCAATTCCGGATTGCGGCCACTTATCAATGAAAGATACAGAAGGGAATCAGCATATTTAGATACCTGGCTGGGGCTGCCGGGGAACAGTATGACAGGTATTGAACAGTTGGCTTTAATATTTTTTACACACTCGTCGAGGTAGTTGGAAATAACGAGGCTCCCTCCAACCAAAAAATAATCGACACCTGCATTTACAGATAGTTCAACAAGGTGCTGCATTTTCTCATCATCAACTTTGTCCGGATCAATTAGTACAGCGAATGATTTTTTACCCGAGCTTTTTCGTTCACAAAGTGAATGGTATATACTTATTAGCTTCATTTACTGTGGTTATATGCAAAAATGTCAATTTTTTTGTTCTTATAAAAATTAACTATTAACAAATTACGTATTAAATCATTGTAATGTTCCTGCCGATATTACTCCTTCATTATTTTGTAAGTTTGAGGTATGGTAAATGTTTTAAAAGAAATACAATTTAAAACGGCCCGAAGTGGAGGAAGCGGGGGACAAAATGTAAACAAAGTGGAGACAATGGTGGAAGCCTGGTTTCATGTGGATTCATCCCGAATTTTAACCGACAGACAAAAGGCAACCATAAAAGAAAAGCTTGCGAATAAAATTACGGGCGAAGGCTATTTGCTTGTAAAAAGCCAAACTGAAAGATCGCAACTTGGGAATAAAGAGCAGGTAACTTTGAAAATTCACCTGCTTATAAATAACGCTTTAATCAGAAGAAAAAGAAGAAAGCCAACCACGCCAACTAAGGCCTCAAAGCTAAAAACAGCGAAAGCAAAAAAACAAAAGTCTCTTATTAAAAAGGATCGAAAAAAAATAAAAAATGCAGATGAATGATTTCAGAACTAATATGAGACTGGTGACTTTACTTTTTTTTGCTTCTGTTTTTATTTCTTCTAATAGGGTAAAAGGAAGGCCTGACAATGATTCAGCCAGTGTAAAAATTTCCTTTATTAATACTGTAAAAAATTCGCGAATTGTTTTAAACGATTCGGTATATACAAATCCATTCGAAGAAAAATACTCCATTTCTAAATTGAGATATTATGTCACCAATGTTTCTTTAAATAATGGTTCAAAATCTTGCATCGAAAAGAGCAGTTACCATCTTATTGATGAGAGTAAGGAAGAATCGCAAAGCTTTACTTTTAATGTTCCTCCAGGAAACTACACCTCACTTCAATTTTTATTAGGTGTCGATAGTCTTCACAATGTGTCCGGAGCACAAACGGGCGATCTTGATCCAACAAAGGATATGTTTTGGACATGGAACAGCGGTTATGTGATGGCCAAGATGGAAGGCAATTCGCCTGCATCCAATCTTGTTAATAATAAATATGAATTTCATATTGGTGGCTATGCCGGCCCTTATAATGTGATTAAAAAAATACAGCTTGATTTTAATAATAAAAGTTTTGAGGTTACCGCAGGAAAAACAATTGAAATAATAATTAATGCCGATATTAATACATGGTGGTCCGGGGCCAATGATATAAAAATTGCAGAGCATGCAAATATTACCTCCCCCGGGAAATTTGCTTTGGCAATAAGCAATAACTACGTAAAAATGTTCAGTGTAGAGAAGATGATATCCCAATAGTTGAAAGGCAAGATAACGATATTGATTTTTTTATTTGTTTCAGTATTTGTATTGATACTTGATGCAGGCAAGCGAAAAGAAACTGCCTCGTCTGATATTGGTAAAACCACTCCTCTAAAGTTTGTTATTCCTGATGGATGGCCAAAGCCTCCTACAAATATTTTTGCAAATAATCCACTTACTGAAGAAGGATTTCAACTAGGAAGAAAATTATTTTACGATGGGCGGTTAAGCAAAGATGGAAATTTTGCGTGTGCCTCCTGTCACCAGCAGTTCGCAGCTTTTGCTACTTACGACCACGATCTTAGCCACGGCTTCCACGACCAGTTTACAACAAGGAATGCACCACCACTTTTTAACCTCGCCTGGAAAAAGTCATATCACTGGGATGGGGGAGTTAATCACATAGAAGTGCAGGCCCTTTCACCAATGACCGCGCCAAATGAAATGGCGGAAAATGTTGATTCTGTTTTATTGAAATTAAGAAAAGACACTTCCTATGTTCGAATGTTTAAGGCAGCTTTCGGCAGCAACCTGGTAAACAGCCAAAGAATGTTGAAAGCCCTCGCTCAATTTGTTGGAACACTTGTATCCGCCAATTCAAAATATGATAAAGTAAAAAGGGGAGAAGATAAATTCAATTCTGCAGAAGCCCACGGCTATGAATTGTTTAAGGCAAATTGTGCGACCTGCCATAAAGAGCCTTTGTTTACTGATAACTCTTTTCGAAACAATGGGCTTACGTTAAATAAATTCCTGAAAGACTATGGGCGAATGAGAATTACTGATGATCCGGCGGATTCATTAAAGTTTGTGGTTCCCAGCCTCCGTAATGTTTCGGTAACTTTTCCTTATATGCACGATGGCAGGCTGTATTCATTATACAAAGTAGTTGATCATTATACATCCGGCATACAGATAAGCCCTACTCTCGATTCTGTATTAAGAAAGCCGATTATATTTTCAGACGCTGAAAAAAATGACCTCGTCTATTTCTTACATACATTAAAAGATACTTCTTTTCTTAACAACAAAAGATTTGCCCAACCCTAAACGTTCTTTTAATTCATTAAGAATTATAAAAGTAAATTTGCACCTTTTTAAATCCTGATTCTTGAGCAGCATAAAAAAATTAGCCGGACAAACAATGTGGTATGGTGTAAGTTCTATCGCTGCAAGGTTCATTAATTATCTTCTTACTCCATTTCTCACTTATACGTTGGCAAAGACGAGTGATTATGGCAAGATGAGTTTAATCTATGCCGCAATTCCATTGCTAAACGTGTTGTTTACTTACGGCTTTGAAACAGCCTATTTCCGTTTTGCTTCCCGTAAAGAATATCAAAGCAGCTTATATAATACTTCCGCGTTGTCGTTGATTTTTTCTACAATTCTCTTCACTGGTTTACTTTGGTTTGTGAGAGGTTCATTTGCTGATATTGTTGGACTGAATGATGTTCCTGCAATCGTCAACATAAGCATTTTTGTAATTGCATTTGATGCACTGAGTATAATTCCTTTTGCAAAATTGCGGCTCGAAGAAAGGCCCAGGAAATATGCTTTAATAAAAGTTGGTGGCATTTTATTGAACATTTTATTAACCTGGTTTTTCGTTGGGTATTGCCCATCGCATAGTGAACAGGTTTCTAATTCTCTTTTAATTTTTATTTATAAACCCGCCGTAAATCCGATAGTATATGTCCTGATAGCAAACCTAATCCAGGCTATATTCACTTTAATTTTATTGGGCAGTGAAATTGCTTCCATTAAATTAAAATTCAATGTCGCCTTGTGGAAAGAAATGGCGATTTATTCCTTGCCGCTGATAATAGTAGGAATGGGCGGTATGGTCAATGAAACATTCGACAGGTTGATGTTACGGTGGTGGCAACCCGGGTCGGTTGTATTTAAAGAACAACAGGTCGGTATTTATTCTGCATGTTATAAGCTGGCAATATTAATCACGCTTTTTATCCAGGCATTCAAGCTTGGTGCAGAGCCATTTTTTTTCAAACAGGCAGAAGGCCAGAACCCTCAAAAAGTTTATGCAAGGGTGATGAAATTTTTTATAATCATTATAAGCATCATGTTTTTAGTTGTAAGCTTATACATTCCTATTTGGAAAATTTTTATCGGGCCAAAATATTGGGCCGGGTTAAAAGTGGTTCCGATTTTACTTTTGGCAAATATGTTTTTAGGTATTTATTATAATCTTTCTATTTGGTACAAGCTTACACAAAAAACTATTGCCGGTGCTTATATCACCATCATCGGTGCCTTAATAACTTTAGTTATAAACTATTTCTTTATTCCAACGTTTGGCTATATGGCTTGTGCCTGGGCTACATTTTTATGCTATGGCAGTATGATGGTGCTGTCTTATACGTGGGGCCAAAAAGCATATCCGATACCTTACGCGTGGAAAAAGCTTGTCGCTTATATAGTTATAGTTGTGCTTCTTTATTTTATACATTCGGGCATCATTTACTTTTTTAGCGGTGACGTTGTAAGTCTTACCGTGGCAACCGTTTTGCTTGCATTATATGTGTGGTTTATTTTACAGGTAGAAGCAAAAGAATTTCAACGACTCCCTGTTATTGGAAAATATTTTAAGTAGGTGTGCCGATACCCTTTAGTGAGCCAATCCAATTTATTTTGAAAAAGTTTTTAAAGAAAATATTAGGCCCCTTACTTACAAGACTCGCATCAAACGCTTCAGCCCCTGATAAAAAAGAGGTATTTAAATCTTTGAGCAAGCTGTTGCGAAATTTAAAGGAGAGACCGGGCAGGCGCGGTATTACTCTTGAAGTTAACTTCACGGCAGATAAATTTATCATATTCAGCGATCACCATAAAGGCAATAGGGATCATGGCGATGACTTTGCAGGTAATGAAAAAAATTATTTAGCCGCGCTGGATTATTATTACAGCAATCAATTTCATTACATTAACCTGGGAGATAGTGAAGAACTTTGGAAATACAAACCCGAACAGGTTATCTCAAAAAATGCGACGGTTTTGCAATCTGAAGCGAGGTTTCAAAAGCTTGGTAAATATCATAAAACATTCGGCAACCACGATCTTACCTGGAAAGATAAACTTGAGGTAGATAAATGGTTTAAAGGAATTTTTGATTTGCCTTTGCCGGTATGGGAAGGAATTCTTTTATATACAAAAATCGACAGCAAACCTTTATCGATTTTTGTAACCCATGGCCACCAGGGCGATAAATTAAGCGATAATAATGGTTTTAGCACGTGGCTTGTAAGCCATATTTGGCGGCCGCTTCAGCGATACCTGGAAATAAATATAAATACCCCGGCAAAAGATTTTACACTGAGAGACCGGCATAATATTATGATGTATGAATGGAGCAGCCGCAAAAAGGATCTCCTGCTTATAACCGGGCATACGCACAAGCCGGTTTTCGCGGCAGGGCTGTATTCCAGCCATCCTAATAATACAATTTATGAGAATAAAAATGGAAAAAAGCCTTACACAACCTCGTTATGTCCGTCATACTTTAATAGCGGATGTTGTTGTTATAATGATGGAGATATAACAGGAATCGAAATCGGTGAAGGAAAAATAAGACTCATAAAATGGCATTGGGATAATGATCATTCTCTCCGCTCTGTACTTGAGGAAAAAGAATTGGAAAGTTTGATAAAAGATTTAAAGCCCTGATTTAATCGTCATCGTCGTCCACTTCTTTCCTTATACTTAAAAATGCGGCTCTTTTTGGCGATGGCATCACACTATTCATACCTTTAATTCCTTTCCATAGCACATCATTAAATTCTGCGTCGTCAATAGCATCTTCTTTTGAAAAATTGAAAGCGGCACTTTTTTCAGAAAGCCTATTTACGGCTGTATTTTTTTCATTAAGGTCAACCTGCGCAGGCAGGTGATTAAATACACTTTCATCAGGAGTAGCGGTGAAGCATCTGTAAAGCGGAGTGGCAGCGGCATCATACTGGCTCATAGGTGGAAGGCCCAGTATTAGTTCCATAGTTCTTAAAATTCCGGAAGTTGTATAGGAAGTATGATCCACAAAATTTCTTTTCACAAAAGGCCCTGCAATATATGCCGGGCTTCTGTGTGCATCTACATGATCAGACCCGTTCTGAGCATCGTCTTCTACTATAAAAACTACACTTTCTTTCCAAACCGGGCTTTTACTTAAGTAATCGATAAACATTCCAACTGCAAGGTCATTGTCTGCTGCATAAGCAAATGGTGTTGGACTTCCAACTCTTAATCCCGCAGTATGATCATTAGGAAAGCGTAATGTATTCAATTGTGGTAAAGCATTTACGCTTACGAGTGAGTCAAATTCTCTTTTCCATTGGCTAAATCTTGTTGTGTCGGGAATGTTAAGATCCCAACTTGTAAAATAAGGACAAAAATGATTTTTTAGAATTGGAATATTCGGTTTATAATCTGTAGCAAATTCACCATACGTTCTGAAACTGACACCCGCTCTTGCACAGTCGTTCCAGATAAATCCATTTTTATTATTTGCAATCTTTATTTCGCCCTCGCCAGGATATGAGCCTCCGCGGCCACCATAACTTGTAACCCAGTTCTTTTCCAGGTAATCTGTTGCATAAGCGCCGAGGCTCCAGTTGTGGCCATCGGCACTTACTTCACCGTCTACATAAAAATTATCAAGCAGTACAAAATCTTTTGCAAGCTTATGTTGATTGGGCGTTATTTTTTCTCCGAATAAAACGAGACTTGTATCTCCATTTCCTTCTTTTATATCTCCCAATACCTGGTCATAGGTGCGGTTTTCTTTTACTACGTAAAAAACATATTTGATTGGTGAACCGTCGCCTACTTTTTGCGGTATTGGATTACCAGCTTCGCCCGGGGATTCGGTTTCTCTTTGTTTTGAGTATGGGGTGTTTTGATAGACCTGTTGCGAATAGTCTGCTAATTCTTTTTCACCAGGAACATCGATAACTGACATGGTGCCTATAAGCAGCCCACCAATGTATTGCTCTTTTTGTACTTTAGTTGTATCTCCCTGCTGGTAGTTAACCTTATCACTTTTGCGGGCCGGATTAGGTCCATAAGGATTTGGAAAAGATGAAAATCCCTTTCCATTTGTTACAAATATTTTATCGCCTACAGCCTTCACTGCGGTAGGATACCAGCCTGTTGGTATAAAACCCTTTGAAATACTTTTCCCCGGTTCACTCACATCAAATACAGAGAGGCAATTATTATCTGCGTTTGCAATGTATAAAGTCTTTTCATCGGGGCTAAGGGCGAGGCCGTTTGTGGTAGATCCCTGTGGCGCATCTGGATAAAGCGAAGAAGAAAGTGTTTCGATCACTCTTTTCGAATAGGTATTTATTATGGAAACAGAATTATCATTTGCATTTGCCACAAAAAGATATTTGCCGTTTTTGGCGATGCAAATGTCATTGGGATTATCTCCTACCTGTATTTTGTTTGTAAACTTTTTTGTAAGTGTGTTAAATACAACCACTTTATCGCAACCCCAACAACTGATGTACAGTTCCTTTTTATTGGGAGATAGTTTACAAGTATAGGCCTCGGCATCTAATGCATATTTATTGATGACTTTTTTAGTTTTTAAATCCAGAAGGTAAAGTGAATTGTTTTCTTTTGTAACTACATATAATAGACTTTTTTGATCGTCAATATCTATTCCCGCGGGCGATATTTTATTAGGCCATTTCTTGCCAAGTTTTAGGGAATCTTTCAGAAGAAGCTTGTTATTGGATATTGCATATTTTAATATCCAATTATCGTTTCCCCCGGAAGCATATAGAAATTTTTCATCCTTGCTGAATGTCAATCCCACCCAACATTTTGCCACCTCAATATTATCAAGAATATTACCAGACGCCGCATCAATGAGTTGTATACTCTGGGTGCTTTGCCCGTTATTGGTAACGGCCAGGAATTTTTTTGAATTGCTTACTGCAATATTCAGTGGCAGGTCTCCTAGCAAATATCCTTTGCCTGCCGGGGTAAGAGACCAGCCATTTGGCAATGTCAATCTTCTACCGGAATTTAGCGGGTCTTGTGCATGGGCAGAAATGAAAATGCCCAAAAAGCAAAAAACAAGGACGGTTATTTTCATGTTTAGGAGTTAATAGATTTAAATAAGTGAAATTACCTGATTTGTAGTTTTTTCAATACTAACTTTTTATTAAGAATGAGTCCGGTGCATTGCATTCACAAAAGTGCCGGTATTTTCAATTTTGAGTAGTTGTAATAAAATTATGGAATCATTTCTAATATGCGTGGTGCGTTCTAAATAGCGAATTTTGAAAGTTTCTAAAAAGGCATAAATTATCTTAAATCAGTTTGACTTTTTGGCTCTATCCCCTTACCTTTGCCGCCAATTTGAAACAGGACTTAATTTATAAAATTTTATGGCAAATATTGGAACAATAAAACAGATCATCGGGGCTGTTGTAGACGTGCATTTCGCTGATGAAAACAAGCTTCCTGAGATATTTCATGCATTGGAACTTACCAAACCAAATGGGGATAAACTCATAATGGAAGTGCAACAGCATCTTGGCGAAGACAGTGTGCGTTGTATAGCGATGGATGGTACTGAAGGGCTTACCCGTAATATGGAAGTCGTTGATCTGGGTTCTCCAATTTTAATGCCTGTTGGCGAGGCAATTAACGGCCGTTTATTTAACGTAACCGGGGATGCAATTGACGGTTTACCGCAGGTGAGTAAAAAGAATGGCCGCCCGATACACGCCAAGCCACCATTATTTGAAAATTTAAGTACTGCTTCAGAAATTTTATTTACTGGTATTAAAGTTATTGATCTTATCGAGCCCTATGCAAAAGGTGGAAAGATTGGCCTTTTCGGCGGTGCAGGTGTTGGTAAAACCGTTTTGATCCAGGAATTGATCAACAATATTGCGAAAGCATATAGTGGTTTATCAGTATTTGCAGGTGTGGGGGAAAGAACGAGAGAAGGGAACGACCTGATGCGTGAGATGATTGAAGCCGGTATCATGAAATACGGTGATAAATTCATTCATAGTATGGAAGAAGGTGGATGGGATCTTGATTCTGTTGATATGGAAGGATTGAAAGATTCGAAAGCAACATTTGTATTTGGGCAAATGAATGAACCACCAGGTGCCAGGGCAAGAGTTGCATTGAGCGGATTAACTGTTGCAGAATATTTTCGCGACGGAGATGGCACCGGCAAAGGAAAAGACATTTTATTTTTTGTTGATAATATATTTCGGTTTACCCAGGCAGGTTCAGAAGTATCTGCATTGCTTGGAAGGATGCCATCAGCGGTAGGATACCAGCCAACGCTGGCTACTGAGATGGGTTTGATGCAGGAAAGAATTACTTCCACAAGAAACGGTTCTATTACTTCGGTTCAGGCTGTATACGTTCCTGCGGATGATCTTACAGACCCTGCTCCTGCTACGACTTTTGCGCATCTTGACGCGACAACGGTTTTGAGCAGAAAAATTGCGGATCTTGGTATTTATCCTGCAGTGGATCCACTTGGATTCCACTTCAAGAATTTTAACTCCTGCGATCGTGGGAGATGAACATTACAATTGTGCGAACAGGGTGAAACTGACCTTACAGCGTTATAAAGAATTACAGGATATTATTGCGATCCTTGGTCTTGATGAATTGAGTGATGAAGATAAACTAACAGTAAGCCGTGCCCGCCGGGTTCAGCGTTTTCTTTCTCAACCTTTCCATGTTGCTGAACAATTCACAGGATTAAAAGGTGTGTTGGTTCCTATTGAAGATACCATCCGCGGCTTTAATGCAATTATGGATGGAGAAGTTGATGAATATCCTGAAGCAGCATTTAACCTTGTAGGTAACCTTGAAGATGCTATTGAGAAAGGGAAGAAAATGATGGAAGCAGCGAGTAGCTAAACCCCTAGCCCCTAAAGGGGAACAGGGATATCTTACACTTAATAAATTGGCCCTTCAGGGTTTGGAATATGACATTAGAAATCTTAACACCGGAAAAGAAAATATTTAGCGGAGATGTATATGGAGTGCAACTTCCCGGCATTGATGGCATGTTTGAAGTTCTGGAAAAGCATGCACCGCTAGTGAGCGCATTGAAAGCAGGCAAACTGAAAATCCTGAAAGATAAAAACGCAACTTCCAGTTACGATATTCAAAGTGGTTTTGTTGAAGTTTTGAAAAACACTACCTCTGTTTTAGTGGAAGGCGCAAAAGAGATATAGCCTTCATTTCTTCTTTTATTCCCGTCCGCAAAGTTGGCGTTTCACAAATCTGTTATTGGATAATAAGTTTCCCCTGCTTGCTGAAATAGAAAACTGTAAAGCTTAACGACATCAGGAGAAGAAATCCCGCTGCTACCATAAATGTTGAAGAAACCGACAACACATTTAATACCGGAAAAATAATAATCGGTGATAGGAATTGACCAAGGAACCAGAATGTGGTAAGCTTTCCAATTTCCTTTCCCCTGATTTCAGGGGGAACAATTTTCATTACCCACATATTGGTATTAGGAATCATCATTCCCATTCCCAGGCCTGATAGCATCATCGCAATCACCACCATTATATAAGTATTGGAAATAGCAATGCATCCGAATCCGGCGGCCATGAATAAATATCCGACAGAAAAAATGGAAAGGAAACTAAAACGCTGTTTTATCTTTGAATAAGAAAATGACGAAACGGCTGAAAATAACGTGCTGGTCGCGATGGCCGCGCCTATCAAAGAATTTTTTTCGACTCCCAAACCTTTAAGATGAAAAGGTATCTGTACAGGAATTAAAAAGAAAATAATCCACATGATCATTGTGTTGATAAACAACATCCAAATAATTCCCGGTGCTCTGGCAACTTTATTAATTTGATTTTTTTGTGTGATAGCAGGTTCACGGAGATACATGATGCTGAGAGGAAGAATCAGTAAGGCCGATAAATAAATAAGAAATGGGTATCTCCAGCCAATATCGGATAGAATACCTCCGAGGCCAATAAAAATAATTCCTCCCATTGACATAAATGCGATTTGTAAACCAACAAATTTTTGTCGTTCCATGCCCTCAAAATAATCTGCTATAAGTGTAATCACGATAGTCATAGACATACCTACAGCAATTCCAAGCAGAATTCTTGAGAAAAGAATTTCATAAAGACTATCGAGGTAATATCCGCCCGATCCTGCTATTGCATACAGCACAAGCGACAACCACAAAATTTTTAATCTTCCATAGCGGTCAATAAGCCGCCCTGTAATGGGTGAAAATATTGCAATCATTAATGCCGGTATTGTCAATACTAATTTTACAAGGAAGCCGGCATTTTTTACTTCCGGAAACGCAAGGACCATTTGTGGCAATGCAGGTGAAATGGTGATTATCGACATAATTGTAAGGCTACTCACCAGCAGAAGTGTAAGCTTCAATTTCCATTTTTTAGGTTCCATTGCGTTTATCTATTTATTAGAATTATCCTTTGGTGTGAGATTTATTGGTAAACTACTTTACGAGGGTAAGTATTTTTAGAGGGAAGCAGTTATCTTTCCAAGATTAATTTACAACAGTCTTATCTTTTACTTAAGATTGATGCAAGATTTGCTAATGATTATCTTTAGAAGATGGCGAATTCCAAAAGTAAACTATTACTTATCATTTTTTGCTGTTTGTTTTATTCCTTGCAAAATCCGCCGAAGGAAAAAAGACCTAATATAGTTTTGATCCTGGCAGACGACCTGGGATATTCAGATCTTGGATGTTTCGGAAGCGAAATCGCTACGCCAAATATTGATGCTTTAGCAAAGCAAGGGCAAATATTTACCAATTTTTATACGGCGGCAACCTGCTCACCCTCGAGGGCGATGCTACTAACGGGAACGGACAATCATATTGCAGGACTGGGAAATATGGCGGAACATGTTACCTACTTTCCGCAGCAAATTGGACACCCGGGATATGAAGGATTTCTCAATAATAAAGTAGTATCCATTTCACAGCTAATGAAGGATGCAGGTTATCATACTTATATTTCCGGTAAATGGCATTTGGGACTTACTACCGATCAAAGCCCTACCGCCAAAGGATTTGAAAGATCATTCGCATTATTGGATGCTGCTGCCAGCCACTATTATCCTGACAAGCGAGAATATTTCTTTTTGGGAAGATGGCAAATACACGGTTTACCCTGATGGAAAATATTCTACCGATGTTTATACAGATAAAGCAATCGGTTTTATTAAAGATGATCACCAAGATGCGAAACCATTTTTTTTATATGCTGCTTATACCGCGCCTCATTGGCCATTGCAGGCGCCGCCGGAATACATAGAAAAATATCATGGCAAATATGACATAGGTTATGATAGCCTTAGAACAGCACGCTTTAATGCCTTAAAAGAAAAAGGCATTGTTGCAAAAGATGTAACGTTGCCAGAACTTCCGGCCGTAAAAGGAAGTTTATATTTTATTACAAAAGAGCCGCTGCTTCGCTGGACATCTCTTGGTAAGGAAGAGCAAAAAATTGAAGCAAGAAAAATGGAAATCTATGCCGGCATGATTGATAACCTTGATTATAACATTGGCCGGCTGGTTCAATATTTAAAAGAGATAGGAGAGTACGATAATACGATGTTTGTCTTTTTATCTGATAACGGCCCTGATGCTTTTGAATTTAATGAAACACCTGATAAAGCAAATCCTTATCCATACATGGGCACTGCAAATTCTTATACTGCTTACGGTCCGCAATGGGCGCATGCTTCAAGTGCAGTCAATAGTTTTTATAAAGGTTATAGTTCAGAAGGCGGTATTCATACGCCAATGATCATAAAAATGCCATTTCAAAAAGAAGGTCGGGGCATCGTAAAAGCCTTTACAACTATTATGGATATTGCTCCCACATTTCTTGATGTTGCCGGTGGCACCTATCCGTCAGTTTATAATGGACAAAATATTACACCATATAAAGGAGCATCAATGCTTCCCCTTTTAAATAAGAAAAAAATTAATGTTCATAATAAAGATTATGTGATGGGCTGGGAGCTTTTCGGACGATGCGCAATAAGAAAAGGGAAATGGAAAATAAGGAAAATCGAATCTCCTTTTGGTAAAGGAGACTTTGAATTATTTGATATGGAAAAAGATCCAACCGAATCACTCGACTTATCTAAACAATACCCCGAGGTATATTCGGAAATGATCACGCATTGGAATGACTATGTAAAAGATAATGGCGTTATAATAGCGGAGAATCAATAATTCCGCGTGATTAATCTATTACCAAATCAAACAATTTATTGCATGTCATGTTGTGGCGGCGGTAAAAAGTACGGATGTGGCGGCGGCAACAAAGGTTCCAGTTTTCTATTTGCCAACCCCGGATGATCGGCAGGTATGAAAGTAGAGCGGAAATTTGAATACGTCATGGGCATCGGTGAGTTGGGATCGCCATTCATTTTCCGTATATCGCCGCGATAAGGATTCAGATATTCCCATACTATTTTGCCATCACGGCGTTACTTCAAAAAAACGTCCCTTTGGCTCCTTCATTTATAAACGTGTTACCATTTTTCATGCGATGCGCACCGGAAATAAAGCTGCCAAAAAATGAAAACGTATCCGCGGCAATATATTTCCATGTTGGCTTTTCAGGGCCAAAAGGTTTGTTCTTTTCTATCATGTATTTTCCATTTTCCACGGGCGGCGTTATCTCATATATTGCAGAATAATTTTGAGCATCACCACCGGGAGTATCCCAATCAATATCTTTCGGGGGGTGATTATTGAACACAGTTAAATTTCCCGCTCCTGGCTTTCCTTTCTCGATCCATCTTACATCGTGCTGGCCAAATAATTGTCTGTCTGTTGAGTCGCCGCGTTGGTAATTTTTAGGATTACCCCAACGATACAAAAAGTCTCCGCCTTTGCCATACTTTCCGCCGCTGTGGCTTGCGGCTTCTTTGGTTGTTGTGCTATGATCAATAATAAATATTTCATTTAGATTCGGCGAACTAAAAACAATTTGATCGAGGTCAGGATTGTATTTTATCGCATTGAAATGAAAAATATCCGAACCCCGGTTATCCGCTGTTTCATTTCTATCAGCCCAACCTTTAGCCTGCAAAATGTCCATACTATCTTGCGTGATAGCTGGTGGCAACGGAATGCCATCATTGAAATCCAGTAGTTCCGGATGATCCGCTACCTTTCCATAATTGCCTTTTTTCGCATCATTGTCCTGGATCAAATGATCCCAAACATGCCACTCCCAAACAATCTTTCCTCCCCGTGGCCCCTGTGGTTGTATCTCAATAATTTTTTCCAGCCACGGCCCGGACTTTGGTATCATCGCCGGCTTTCTTCCCTTGGCTATCGCTTCATCATACGACTTGGTTTCATAGGATAGCGCGAGGATATTTCCATTTGGCATTACATTAAAATCATGGTGGATCATTTCCTTTTCATCGGCATATTCAAAATCCCACAATATTTTTCCATCCCATGTAATTTTTTGCAAACGGCCATAAGGACCACCAAAACCAAAAGTTGGATAGTCCGGATCCTGCGCACCTTGAACCAACGATCCGTCATTCATCAAATAAGCGCTCATCACTTCATAGTTTCCTTTCCATTGGTGCACTACATCTCCCCTGCGGTTGATCAAATAAACTAATGGTGAATTAGGAACGGCGAACATTATATACCCATCTGCCAGCCCCGGCGAATTTATTTTTAGGCCGCGTGGAATATTGTGTCCAAACATATTCCGGTCTTTAGGTGGAGGTTGTTCCTTCCCCGACGAATCTTTGTCACTCAACACGGGTTGTGAAAAAATTTCTGTTGAAATAAAAATTATAAAAACTAAAAGAACAGATACCTTTTTCATTTTGTTTGTGTTGATTAATTGAAAGCAGATGTTACCAGGTTTTTTTCATACGACTCATGCAAATTTTTATTTATTCGGCGGTGGAGAAGGCATTGGTGGTAGCTTAAATACGGTAGGCTGCGGGTTTAAGGGTTCCAGTTTTTTATTTGCCAGCCCGGGATGGTCTGCCGGAATAAAGTTAGATCTAAATGCAAAATAGGTAAGTGGAATTGGATTAATCGGGTCACCATTTGGCAGATGCATATCACCACGGTATGGATTCCAGTATTCCCAAACAATCTTACCATCAGGAGTTACTTCAAAAAACCTGGCCGCTGCTCCCTGGTTAATGAACGTATTGCCATTAGGCATTCTTTGAGCTCCCGAAATAAAACTGCTGAAAAAAGAAAAAGTGTCCGGCGCCATGTATTTCCACGTCGGCTTCTCTGGTCCAAATGTTCCATTGTTTTCCAGGAAATAATTTCCTTTTTTATCCATTGGAGTTGATAATTCATAAACAGCGGAGTATGGCATGTGGTTAGGAGCGGGAACATCGTTATCGAACACCGTTAGATCACCGGCGCCCGGTTTCCCTTTTTCAATCCAGCGAACATCATGCTGCCCAAATAATTTCTGATCTGCAGAGTCTCCGTGATGATAATTTTGAGGATTGCCCCAGCGGTATAAGAAGTCTCCGCCTTTGCCTGATTTACCCCCTTTATGACTCGCAGCTTCTTTAGTGGTTGTGCTATGATCGATAATAAATATTTCACTCAGGTTTGGCGAGCTAAAAACAATCTGGTCAAGATCCGCATTGTACTTTATTGCATTAAAATGATAAACTTCTGAGCCTTCGTTTTCAGGTGTTTCATTTCTCCAGGCACGGCCTTGCATATGCAAGGTATCCATATGAGCCTGTGTCATAAGAGGCGGCACAGTATCTCCAACATTGAAATCTAAAAGCTCGGGATGGTCAGCGGGCTTGCCATAGTTGGCTTTTTTTGAATCGAAATCCTGGATCAAATGGTTCCACACATGCCATTCCCAAACAATATTTCCGTGACGCGGTCCATCGGGAACAATCTCTACTATCTTATCAGGCCACAGACCAGCCTTCGGAATCATGTTGGGCTTACGACCAGCTGCTGCTACCTCTTCGGGTGTTTTTGCTTCCCATGCAATAGCAAGTATGTGCCCGTTAGGCATCACAGCAAAGTCGTGATGATGCAAATATTCTTCGGTAGCATATTCAAAATCCCAAAGCATTTTACTATCCCATGAAATTTTTTGTATTCTTCCCGATTCTCCGCCCCCGGCAAATACCGGAAAATCGGGATCGGCAACGTTTTGAATTAACGAGCCATCATCTTGTAAATAGGAACTTACTGCAGGACTTCCATAATTACTTTTCCATTGGTGCACGACTTCACCTTTGCGGTTGATTAAATACACCAGCGGAGAATTTGGAACACCAAATAGAATGTAACCGTCTGCAAGCCCATCAGAAGTTTTAATGAGACCCCGCGGAACATGAAGACCAAACATATTTCTATCCTGGGGTGGTTCGGGCTTGGTTGTTGAATCTTTGCTGTTTGTTTGGCTAAATGTAACAGGAGCCATACATGATAATAATAACAAGAGAAAACACGCTTTTGACATGTAAGTAGTTTGAATTGTTTGCAAATAAAAATTATGGAAGCAGAGTTTTGCGATAAGGTAGAGTGCTGCAATGTAGCAACAATTGGTGGTATCTTAGTATCCAACTACTAAATAGAATGCCCGGATGGCTAATTATTTTTCGTGCCGGTAAAATTAAATATTATCTTACATTATTACATTACCAAAATCTCTCCTTAAAATGTCAATCAAAATTATCGGAGCCGGTTTACCGCGTACCGGCACAAACACGCTTAGAGAAGCTCTTGAAATTCTCGGCTTTAGCAAAACGTATCATATGAAGCAATTGCTGGTACATCCTGAAAATCTTCATTATTGGACAACGCTGAAAGCAACAGGAACAACCGATTGGGATGCATTGTATGATGGCTACCAGGCTACGGTTGATTTCCCTTGTTATCCATGGTACAAGGAGCACATGAAACAATATCCTGATGCAAAAGTTATTTTGAGTACAAGGCCATTTGAAAAATGGTATACCAGCTTATTATAGCACGATCTGGAAAGCACAGAATCCCCCGGACGCAGAGAGAGCGGCAATGGGAGAGAGAATAGCCGCCGACCCGCGCCTTCAATCTGTAATGAAGGTAATGGGGTTTTCAAAACAAGTGATGACTGAAGAGCATTTCCAGGGCAGATTTACGGATAAAGAATTCATGGAAAAAGTTTTTGATGACCACCATGAAGAAGCAAAAAGATATGTTCCGGCAGATAAATTACTCGTTTACGATGTGACTGAAGGCTGGGAGCCGCTTTGTAAATTTTTAGGTGTAGAAGTGCCCAGCGAACCACTTCCTCATACAAATAAAAAAGAGGATTTTCATGAAATGGTTAAAGAACTTTTTAGCGGCAATTTAGTGTAGGGAGAATTATAAGTAATTAGAAAGGAGATTCACGATCATTGAAATGTGATTCCTCTTTTCTTTTTTTATGCCCCACATTACAACGCAATAAAAGAAGGGTTCAATAAATTTTCCTTGTTGTATAAAAGTTCTGTTTGTAAATCTGTTTGATAGACGCCAAAATTTAATGATCTTAAAAGTGCATCGGCGGCAGCCGTGTCCCACTCCATAGTTGGGCCAAGCCTTGGGTAAATGTCAGCGGATCCTTCTGCAAGCAGCATTAATTTTAATGAGCTACCCATTGAGGAAAGTTCGGGGTTCCGAAACTGGTCAATGAAATTTTTAGTTTCATCGTTCATGTGCGATTTAGATGCTACAATTGTTATTTTTTCTTTCTGCAGCAGTTGTTCGATTGTCCTTTTTTCTGCAACAAACGATAATTGAATTTGCTTTCCTTTATCAATTTTATATACACCATTTTCCCTGGAGCCATAATACAACACGTCAATACAAGGCGCATAAACAACGCCTCCAACGGGAATACCTGAGCGCATCAATGCAATATTCACCGTAAACTCGCCGGTTTTTTTCACAAATTCCTTTGTTCCATCTAACGGATCTATAAGCCAGAAATAATCCCAGTGTTTACGATCCTCATAGGGAATGCTACTCCCCTCTTCTGACAAGAGGGGCAAACCAGTTTTTTCCAGGTGTGATGCAATAATCGAATGTGCCGCTTTATCAGCGAGTGTCAGTGGTGATTGGTCGCTCTTCATTTCTATGCCGAAGTCACCCGAGGCATATATTTTTAAAATTGCTTTTCCGGCTTCCAGCGCTGCCGCCTTAGCCAACTCAATCAGCCCTGCGATATCATTCATGTGTATTTCTTAATTATTATTAAACAGCGGAACTTATAGAATCTTTGTATGTGGAAAGAGGTTCTACTATTTTGATAATTTTGTTCACAGATTGTTCTACTGTTTCTTCCGCAGTGCGTACCTCTATGTCGGGCAAGACCGGCGCATCGTAAGGCGCGCTCACTCCGGTGAAATTTGGAATTATTCCTTTTCTCGCTTTCGCATACAATCCTTTCACATCCCGCTCCTCACAGACTTCAACCGAGCAATTCACATAAACTTCCACAAACCTTTCATCTCCTACGATCTTTTTGATAGCGAGCCTGTCGTCACCATTTGGTGAGATAAAAGCACAAATGATCATAAGCCCGGCATCAAGCATTAGCCTTGATACTTCAGCAACTCTGTCGCAAATTTTCTTTACGATCATCTTCGGTAAAACTTAGATCACTGCACAAACCGTTGCGCACGTTATCTCCATCGAGCATAAATACTTTAAAACCTTTGGAAAAAAAATAATGTTCGAGCCTGAGTGCCAATGTTGTTTTGCCCGCTCCCGAAAGGCCTGTAAGCCATATCAGGCGTGGCTCCTGCATTAGCGCTTTTTTACGCTGATCATAAGTGATCTTAGAATCAAAAGGAAAAATAGTATCGGCCATAGTTATAAATTACAATAGTAATTAAATGATGATGATGGGTTTGCATGAGAGTAAGCGGAAGCCTTTTGGTAATTCATTAAACAACTGGCCGTATAGGAAAGATTGCCTATTTTTTTTTATAAACCAAATTTTTTTTGGAGCAGGAATATTTGTAAAACACAACGTTTGCTGACAATTTGCTATTTAATCATTTGCCATTTATTTGTACGTAACTCCATAAAGTAAACGGAATTAAGAAAAGAAGTAATAGGGCGGTCCAGCTTTTCACCACAATCATGAATATAACAGTTATCAATACCACATAAACAGGATAAACAAAAAATAACAATCCCGTCATAATAGAATCATAATGATCTTCGGCCTTATTTTTTATTGACAAATGAATCGAAATGTATAATGGCCAATGCACGATTATTCCCACAAGTGACGGTATGAATAACAGTAAGAATTTTAAAAATGATCGCCTGGCAGGAAAGCATTCCTCATGTTTCTGTTTGTCGTTATTGTCAATTTCAAAAACAAGCGGTTCTAGTTGGGATTTTAATTTTTGATTGAAAGCAATTATCGCTTTACCTGAATAAACGCCTTCTTCCATTTCTTCTTTTGTGATAAAATCCCCGAAATTTAAAGACAAAGTTTTACCGAATTTCCTGAAAGAACTATAATTAATTCCTAGCGGTAAAACCTTTAAGCTTACATCGTTTTTCCACGCTTCCAGCGCAAGCCTTGCCGTACCTTTTTTCAACGGCCTCAGATGCCATTCATTGACGCATCTTCCTTCACTAAAAATTAAAACAATACCGTTGTTTGCGAAAATATCCTGGCACGCTTTAAATGTGTCGTAATTGTTTTCAAGATTTTCAACCCCTTCACTTACACGATAAACCGGTAGCATATTAAAGGATTCAAGAATCTTTGTAATTAATTTGCTTGCAAAAGCGTCCCCACGGGCTAAGGAATGAATAGGATTTTTGAAGAGCGTTGCAAGAATTATAGCATCTAAGAATGAATTCGGATGATTGGCCGCTATAAGCAGCGGGCCTTTTTGATAAAGTAAATTTCTTTTATTTATGATGATCTTGCGACAATAAAAGTGAATGAATATCCTGGCGGGAAACAGTAACAGCTTATAAAGCAAACTTTTTTATTAAAAATATAAAAACTTATTGATGGAGGTTTAACATTGTTGGGCTCACCTTTAATTCGATCATGCTTAATAGTGATATATCTTCTTAATTCAGTTGCGGGTCTATCGGGAAATTTATCATCATCTCATAATTTCCGCCAAGATGTTTTAAAGAATTTTTCCATATATCCTCTGGCTGAGTATTAAAAATTAATTTCTGGGTTGCTGAAACTGTAAGCCAGCTTTCTTCTTTCATTTCGTTATCCAGTTGCCCTCCTGTCCAACCGCTATAGCCGATGAAAAAGCGAATGCGTTTTGCATCAATATCATTATTCTTCAGGTTAATTAAAAGGCTTTCAAAATTTCCTCCCCAATACACATTTTTAAAAACTTCTTCCCCCCCGCTTATCAGGTCTGGATATTGGTGTAAAAAGTGAAGCGTATCGCCCTGAACAGGTCCACCCTGGTAGACGGGTAAAGAAAAATCGCCCAGCTCGGGAACCAGTTCACTTAGCATTTTTGGAAATCTTTTGTTTAGCACAAAACCAAAACTTCCTTCATCCTTATGCTCACATAGAAAAATAACACTCCTGCTAAAGTTCGGATCCTTTAAAAACGGATTTGCAATTAATAACGTACCACGCGAGGGGGAAATCATAATTCTAATTTATATTTATTTGTTGAAAATATACATACTTACATTTTTATAAATCAACTTTAAAGATAAGAGTTAGTTAAAAATCCCTCAGTTGAACAATTCTGTGGCGATTTAGTAGTTGTGAAGTTTAAATTTGCTGTGCATGAAGAAAATTTTCCCTATCATCACCATACTGATCTTTATTTCCTTACTGGGGATAATTTTTTTTCAAATTGTCTGGATAAAACAAGCACTCCAGGATAAAGAGCAGCAATTTGAAAAAGGGGTTTCTATGGTAACGGTCATGGCAGCGAATGACCTTGCCGAAGAAAAAGGAAATCTTTCACCTTTTGACAAAAGAAAAAATACAGATATTCTTTTTCCTTTAAATGTTTTTCCCACTACCATAGTGCACAAGTTCACGCGGGAGGAAATACGTGATAAAATCAGGAAAGCTTTTGAGAAAAATAATCTGAAGGACGTGGGTTTTGAATTTGCCATAACAACTACTTCCATGATTGGCGACGATCTTCAGTCGAAACATTATATGGAGGCTTATCTTGATACAACACATAACTTATCATTTGTTTATCCTATTCAAGCTCCAAGCGGTAGTCTGGCGGAAGGTCTTTCAACAGAAGAGCTTTTAGTTATTGTGGTGCCGCATGTAAAAAACATAATCTGGAAACAAATGTACTGGATGGTAATAGGTGCTATACTTTTCACGTGTATTATTTTCGCGGCGTTTTTCATTACATTAAGAGCCTTACTAAATCAAAAAAAGCTAAGCGAAATAAAGTCGGATTTTATTAATAACATGACTCATGAGTTTAAAACGCCACTTGCAACAATTTCACTTGCAGTAGATGCCTTAAAAAATGAAAAAGTTATTAATGACAGGGTGAAGATGGATTATTTTTCAGGAATCATTAAGGATGAAAACAGGCGGATGAATAAACAGGTAGAAACCATACTCCAGGCGGCTTTGCTAGATAAACAGGAAATTCAATTAAATGAAAAACCAGTGCATGCGCATAGCCTTATAGATGCCGCCTTGAATAACATAAGACTTCCTCTTGATGAAAAAAATGGCAAGCTTGAAACTTGCTTTAATGCAAAAAATGACCTGCTTATGGGAGACGAGGTTCATCTAATCAACATAATTAATAACCTCCTGGATAATGCTATTAAATATTCTAAAGATAACCTGGTAATTAAATTGTCAACGCAGAATATAAATAGTCATTTGCGCATAAAAATTGAAGACAATGGTATTGGGATGAATAAAGAAACCTTACACCGTATTTTTGAAAAATTTTACCGGGCACACACAGGAAATATTCATAACGTGAAAGGATTTGGGCTTGGCCTCAGTTACGTAAAAACTATTGTTGACGCTCACAAGGGAAAAATAAAAGCCGAAAGTACTCCAGGGAAAGGAAGTTGTTTTATTCTTGACCTTCCTGTTGTAAAAGAAGCTGAATAAGCGTTCTGTTTTTACTTCCGCATCTTTAATGGAACTACCAGTTTCAATCCACTCCAGGCATCACTCACAGCACATACTTTTACATCAACCAGGCCATTACTTAAGGCCCAATTTCTTATTACATCTTCCGTAACGTCAGTTTTAAGTCCGCTGCTTTTTTTATACCATGAAACCCATATTACTGTTGTTGATTTAATTTTTTTCAAAATCAAGGTCATTTCCTTTTCTAATCCTTTCCTGTTTAAAATAAACAGGTGTATAAAGTCAGGGTATTCTCCTTTTTTGCACAACTGGCTCGTGAGGTCCCGCCCATTTAGATCGTAGTAATCTGCGAGCTCATGTATCAATAAAATTTTTTGGAAATCAGTGATCCCTAATTTTTTGACCAGGGGTGTATTTGAATAGCCCGCATTCATAAACAAAATATTAACAAATTGTACACCCTTAATTAACAAGCTACCCACAAAGCCCTGCTGTAAATTTCATTACCGCCCCGCGCCTATATGAAAATACGGCATTGTGCATAAAAAAGATGTAGACAAATTTGTTGTCATAGTGGGAAAAAGTGTTATTTTGTGGTAATTATCTCAAAAATTAATATAATTAGTTCATAATGACAGGCTTTATAGGTGAGTACGAAGCTACATTAGACGCGAAAGGCCGATTTCTACTTCCTGCAGGATTTAAAAAGCAAATGCCTGATAGCGGAGCTGAACCTTTTGTACTAAACCGGGGCTTTGAAAAATGCCTGAGCTTATACACATCTAAAAGCTGGAAACCTATTTTTTCTGACCTGAGCAACTTAAACGATTTTGATCCCAAGGTAAGGCAATTCAAGCGGTATTTTTTGAACGGAGCTACACAGGTCGAACTTGATAATGCCGGCCGGATGCTCTTGCCCAAAAACCTGATGGAATATGCCGGCCTTGAAAAAGAAATTGTATTGGTTTCAGCCATTGATAAAATTGAGATTTGGGATAAGGCAAAATATAAAGAGTTCTTTGAAACTTTTTCACCCGAAGCATTTAGCGATTTGGCAAAAGAAGTAATGACGGGTGATCAATATGTAAAAATATAGTTATGCAGGAAGGCATATATCATGTGCCGGTAATGCTTGATGAGGTAATTCACGGCCTCAATATTATTCCGTCAGGAATATATGTGGATTGCACTTATGGCGGCGGCGGGCACAGCAGGGCAATTCTTGAAAAGCTGGATAGCGAAGGAAAATTAATAGCTTTTGACCAGGATGCTGATGCCAGGGAAAATCTTCCGGATGATCAACGCCTGCTATTTGTTCCGCACAATTTCCGGCACCTCAGCCGTTTTCTTCGTTTCCATAAAATTTCGAAAGTGAATGGAATTCTCGCTGATCTCGGAATTTCAAGCCACCAGATTGATATTGCTGAAAGAGGATTTTCTACACGCTTTGATGCACACCTGGATATGCGTATGAATCAGAGCGAAAAGCTTGACGCGTCAAAAATAATTTCGACTTACAGTGAGGGGCAATTGCATAAAATTTTTGAAGTGTATGGCGAGGTGACTAATTCGAAAACACTTGCTAAAACAATAGTTATGGAGAGAAAATCTCATTCGCTTGGCACGATCAATGAGTTTAAGAATGCGCTGTATCCAATCGTGAAGGGAAATCCAGAGAAATATTTTTCACAGGTTTTCCAGGCGTTACGGATTGAGGTAAATGATGAATTGGGTGCATTAAAGGAATTGCTTACACAGGTACCCGGGCTACTTGAGGATGGAGGCCGCATTGCATGCATCACATTTCATTCTCTTGAAGACAGGATCGTCAAGAATTTTTTCAGGTATGGAGATTTCGATGAACAACAGAAGAGCGATATATATGGTACACCTATAGAAAACGATCTTCTGATTATTACAAAAAAGCCGATTGCTCCTTCAATGCGGGAAATAAAAAGAAATCCACGATCCAGGAGTGCCAAGTTGAGGATTGCGGAAAAGAAAAAGTTTCAAAATAAACAGTCAGCCTAAATAAAAAGGATAATGGAAGCAGAGAAGGATAATACACAGAAGGCAAAAAAGAAGGCTTCACTAAAGAAATTCAAACGATCATTTATTTACAATAAATGGATCGTAATGAATATTCCCTTTTATCTCTTTGTTGCCTTGCTCGCCATTATTTATATAGCAAATGGACACTATGCTGATAAGACGATCCGTAAAATTAATTCAACGGCAAAGCATCTTAAGGAAATGGAATATGAATATAAAACAGTAAAGCGTGATGTTATTTTCAGGAGTAAAGAAAGCGAGTTGGCGAAGGCAGTTGAGCCGCTTGGTTTGCAGGAATTACTGGTGCCTCCCGTGAGACTTATTGATACACTTAATAATAATAAATAAAAGCAATAGGATAGTTGGATGTAAAAAAGGACATATCGTGGCGTGTGTATCTCTGCTTTATCGGGGTGATAGTGCTGGGAGTAGTTGTATTGTCGCGTGCTGTATACATTCAGCGGGTGCAGGGCAACTACTGGAAAAGCATGAGCAATACCCAGCACTTAAAATATTTTGAGATAAATGCAGAACGCGGAAGTATTTACAGTGAAGATGGAAACATGCTTAGTACTTCCATCCCTGTTTTTGATATCTATGTAGATTTTGATGCGGATGGATTGCGCGAAAAAAACGGTAAAAGATTTTATGATAACCTGGACTCATTAAGTTACTCGCTATCTCATTTATTTAAAGATGGCACGAAAGTTTTTTACAAAAGACTTTTACTTGCTGCCTATAAAAAGGAAGCAAGATATTACCCTTTAAAGAAGAAAATTTCATTTGAAGACTACCAGGTTCTTCGAGATTTTCCGCTCGTACGGCAAGGCCGAAATAAGAGTGGATTTATAATAGATGTACGGGATAACAGGGTAAATCCTTACGTATTGCTGGCTAACAGAACAATTGGGCTTTCAAGAGGAGATACAAGTAGGAATGTAGGACTGGAAAGGTCTTACGACAGTGTGCTGAAAGGTCAAACCGGCCAGCGCCTTATGAGATATATGGCTGGAGCATATGTGCCGGTTGATGGTGGTGAAATTGAACCGGAAAATGGCAAGGACATTATCACCACTATTGACACTTACATGCAGGATGTGGCCGAGAATGCACTCATGAAAATGATGGTGGAAAATAGCTCGTTGCATGGCACCTGTATAGTTATGGAAACACAAACGGGTAAGATAAAAGCAATAGCCAATCTCGGTAGGAGACCCGATGGGGATTATATAGAAGACTATAATTATGGCCTCGGGAAAAAAACGGAGCCTGGCTCCATTTTTAAATTAGCAACATTATTATCTCTTCTTGAAGATAAATATGTTGATACAAGCAGTATAGTAGATTGTGAAGGAGGACAAAAATCTTTTTACGGTTTACGGATAAAAGATTCTCACATGGGAACAGGATTGCTTACCGTAAAGGAAGCCTTTGCCCGTTCTTCAAATGTTGCCTTTGCAAAACTTGCTGATCAATATTACCACAATCAGCCAAAAAAATTTTACAATCATCTTCATAATCTTCGCCTTGATACTGTGACCGGAATTGACATTGTGGGCGCCGCTGTGCCTCTTATAAAGAACCCTGACGGCAAATACTGGACAAAATTTACCATTCCATTTATGGCGCATGGCTATGAAGAACTTGTGACACCATTGCACATGCTGATGCTATATAACGCAGTTGCCAACAATGGAAAAATGATGAAACCGTATCTCGTGAATTCGATAAAGGATATGGGTGTTGAAATAAAGTCTTTTCATCCAACTGTATTGGTAGATAAAATTTGCAGCGACGAGACGCTGGGTAAATTGAAGGAATGCCTGCTTGCAGTAGTAGAGCGTGAGCACGGCACTGCACACCAGTTGAAAAGCAATGTTTACAGATTTGCGGGCAAGACCGGAACGGCCGTAACGGCTATGGATAACCGTGGATATAATAAGAGTAACAAAATATATCAATCATCTTTTATCGGGTATTTTCCTTCGGACAACCCCAGGTATACTATTGCAGTAGTGATTCAGAATACGAGTGAATCACGACTGGCATACGGTGGAGTAGTATCCGCACCTGTGTTTAGAGACGTAGCAGACAGGATATATGCAAGCCAGTTTTCAATTGATCCTTCCGAGAACTTTCAAAACAGGGGAGACAGTAATACTTACATGATGTACGGCCTGAAACCAGATCTCAACCGGATAGTAAATATTTTTCAATACGCCTCTGTTGATTCTGACACATCATCAGGGCCTTGGAGGACAATGGCTTTGCAGGGAAGGCAGACAGAATTGAATAAGGGATACGATACTTCTTCTTTTAAAAACAAAGTTCCTGATGTTACAGGCCTGGGATTAAAAGATGCCGTGTACTTACTTGAAAATATGGGGTTGAGGGTGATTGCGTCTGGAAGAGGTAAAGTATCACATCAATCACTGCCACAGGATGCAGATTTTATTAATGGGCAATCAATAAATATTCAATTGAATTAATGGCATTGTTGCAACACATATTATACAAAGTAAAAATTCTATCCATAGTAGGAGCACCGGTAACTGAGGTTAATGGCCTGGAAATAGATTCCCGCAAAGTGAAGCCCGGTAATTGTTTTATAGCAATCAAAGGATCCGTTTCTGATGGGCATCAATTCATTGATACAGCTATATCAAATGGTGCTTCTTCAATTATATGTGAAATATTACCGGAAAAGCCCGCCGAGAATGTTCAATACACAGTTGTTGAAAACAGCAGTATCGCCGCCGGTGTTATGGCCCATAATTCTTATGGCAGCGCATCAGAAAAACTTTCGCTTGTAGGTGTTACGGGTACAAATGGAAAAACAACTATTGCAACTTTATTATTTAAATTATTTTCCGGGTTGGATTATAAATGTGGGCTGATAAGCACCGTTCAAAATCAAATTGGCGACAAGGTATTGCCTTCCACGCATACCACACCCGATGCAATAAGTTTAAACAAGTTAATCGCCGATATGCTCCATGAAGGTTGTACGCATGTATTCATGGAGGTAAGTTCTCATGCAATACACCAACACAGAATTGCGGGATTACAATTTGCGGGCGGAATTTTTAGTAACATAACTCACGATCACCTTGACTATCATAAAACATTTGATGAATACATAAAAGTCAAAAAACAGTTTTTCGATTCTCTTCCTGCTTCTTCATTTGCGCTTAGCAATGCCGATGACAAACGTGGTGCAGTAATGCTGCAAAACACACGAGCAAAAAAATATCTCTATAGCCTTAAAACTATGGCGGATTTTAAGGGAAAGATTATTGAGAATTCGCTGCTGGGCCTTTTAATATTAGTCAACGATATTGAAGTTCACTTCAGGTTGATTGGCGCTTTTAATGCTTATAATTTATTGGCCGTATATGGCGCCGCAGTTTGTCTTGGAGAGGATAAACAAAAAGTTCTGCAGATACTTAGCAGCTTAACCGGCGCAGAAGGAAGATTTGATTTTATACAATCACCTAATGAAAAGATTGTTGGGATTGTGGATTATGCTCATACTCCTGATGCCCTGTTAAATGTGCTTGCTACCATAAAAAACTTAAGGCAGGGAGAAGAAAAAATAATCACTGTGGTTGGTTGTGGCGGTGACCGCGATAAAACCAAGCGACCTGTGATGGCTGAGGTTGCCTGCGAATACAGTGATAAGATAATTTTTACATCTGACAATCCGCGTAGTGAAAATCCTGGCAAAATTATAAAAGATATGGAAGAGGGTGTACCGGTGATTGCCCGCAAGAAATACATTTCTATTGTCGATAGAAAAGAAGCCATCAAAGCTGCAGTTAACCTTGCGAATAAAGAAGACATTGTTTTGATTGCAGGAAAGGGCCACGAGAAATACCAGGAAATAAATGGAGTGAAATATGATTTCGATGACAAACAGGTATTGCAGGAAATGCTGACAATGCTGGAAAAATAGATAAATAAAATTTTGGAACAAACAATAATGCTCTATCACCTTTTTGAATGGTTTAGTAAAAATGGAATCAAGTTTCCGGGGAGCGGGCTTTTTCATTTCATCACCTTCAGGGTGTTGGTGTCGGTATTGTTATCTCTCATAATTACAACAGTTTACGGTAAGAGGCTCATAAATATTTTAAAGAAAAAGCAAATTGGTGAGTCGGTTCGCGAACTTGGTTTAGCGGGTGAAAAGATGAAAACCGGAACGCCTACCATGGGAGGTATTATAATATTATTAGCCATTTTGGTCCCTACTTTACTGCTCGCCAACCTTGATAAAGTGTATGTGAGATTGATGCTTTTATGTACTGTATGGCTGGGACTCATAGGTTTTGTAGATGATTATTTAAAAATAAAAGCGAAGAGAATTGCAAAGGCAAAAGGAATTGATTTCAAAAAAACAAATGCCGATGGATTGGCTGGAAAGTTTAAAATTTTTGGACAGGTGATGTTGGGGATTATTATCGGCTCTACTTTATATTTTAACCAAAGCGTTGTGGTAAAAAGAGAAGTTATCAGCGATGCTTCGGGCAGCCAAACAATTCTTGGACGTGGCGAACATAAAGTTGCGGAAGATACCATCATCGTTGATGGAAAAATAACGCGGTTTGTAACTGTTAAGACGCCAATTACAACCATACCATTTGTAAAAAATCATGAATTTAATTATGCAAAACTTTTGCCGCAGAGTTGGGAAAACTATACATACATACTATACATTCTTATTGTAATATTTATTGTGACAGCAGTTTCTAACGGCGCAAATATTACAGATGGCCTCGATGGATTGGCAACCGGTGTGAGCGCAATAATTGGACTATGCCTTGGAGTGTTTGTTTTTGTAAGTGGTGATGTGCGTATTGCAGATTACCTCAATATTATGTACATACCCAACCTTACAGAATTGTCCATATTCATAGCAGCATTTGTTGGTGCGTGTGTTGGATTTCTTTGGTACAACGCTTATCCGGCGCAGGTTTTTATGGGTGATACGGGCAGCCTGGCGCTTGGCGGTATTATAGCATCACTCGCAATTATTGTAAGAAAAGAATGGTTGATACCTATATTTTGTTTTGTGTTTTTAATTGAGCTCCTGAGTGTAATGATTCAGGTGACGTATTTCAAATACACTAAGAAAAAGTATGGAGAGGGCAGAAGGATTTTTTTAATGAGCCCATTGCATCATCACTATCAGAAATTAGGATATCATGAAAGTAAAATAGCAGTTCGTTTTTGGGTAGTAACTATTTTATCTGTTGTGTTCGCGATAGTGACATTAAAATTAAGATAGGATTATAAGAATAATATGTTTCTGAATGTTTGTTCCTGTGAAAATATTTTTTGAAATAATTCATCCTTGCCGATTCCTGTGAAGCCAGATTTCTGACCCATTAGGTTCATACCGTTGAAAAACCAATTTTTTGGCTGAGCCAAAGAAAAACGGAATGAAAAAAAGAATAGTAATACTTGGCGCCGGCGAAAGCGGAGTGGGAGCAGCGTTGCTTGCACAGCAAAAGGGGTATGAGGTTTTCGTAAGCGATAGTTCTTCGATTAAGGATGTTTTTAAAAGCGAACTATTATTAAACAGGATTGATTTCGAAGAAGGCACGCATGACAAACAAAAGATTTTTGATGCAGCTTTTGTCGTGAAAAGTCCGGGAATTCCTGAAAAGAACGAAATGGTGCAGGAACTGCGTGAAAGAGGAATAGAAATAATAAGCGAAATAGAATTTGCATACAGGTACAAAGGAGAGAGTAAAATAATAGCGGTAACAGGAAGCAATGGAAAGACAACAACTACAGCTATGATTTTTCACATCTGCAGGGAAGCAGGCCTTGATTGCGCAATGGTTGGTAACATCGGTTTTTCATTTGCCAGGCAAATAGCGGCTGATCCAAAAAAATTGTATGTCGCGGAAATAAGTTCTTTTCAGTTGGATGATATAAAATTATTTAAACCGGATGTTGCTGTGGTAACTAATATAACGGAAGATCACTTAGACAGGTACAACTACAAGTTCGACAATTATATAAAAAGCAAATTCAATATTATAAAAAACCAGGACAAAGGCGACGTATTTATTTACAATGCTGATGATGAAATAACACGAAAATATCTGAACAATTTTTTAAATGATACCAACCCATTACCAATTAGCATGAGTAAACAATTACCACAAGGCGCATATATATCAAATGCAGAGATGCATATAAAATGGAAAAAAGAAGAAATGAGTATGAGTGTTGACGATTTCGCTGTAAAAGGAAAACATAATCAGTATAATACAATGGCAGCAAGCCTTTCGGCTGTTGTAATGGATATACGCAAGGAAAAAATAAGGGATGCTGTGCAGACCTTTGAAAGCCTTGAGCATCGTATGGAACCTGTCGCTACTGTACGCGGTGTTGAATTTATTAATGACAGCAAAGCAACAAATACCAACAGTACCTGGTATGCACTTGAAAGCATGACTAAGCCAACAATTCTTATCCTTGGCGGAGTAGATAAAGGCAACGATTATTCTTTCATGAAAGAAATAGTGAAAGAAAAAGTAAAGGCGATTGTATGCATGGGAATTAGACAACAGGAAAATACATGAGGCGTTTGGAAACGATGTTGAATTGATAATAAATACTGATAATGCAAAGGACGCAGTTCAATCAGCTTTTCATTTTGCGGACAAGGGCGATGTTGTTTTGCTTTCTCCCGCATGCGCCAGCTTTGATCTTTTTAAAAACTATGAAGATCGGGGGAAGCAATTTAAAGAAGCTGTAAAAGATTTATAATATCACAAACCAAGAACCAAGTAACAAGTAACAAGTATCAAGTATGACATACCAGATAACAAAAATTAAATTTAGCAGATATAAAATCCATTTCCCTCTCTGTTGGAGAGGGGTTGGGGTGAGGCCATGAACAATACAAAAAACATATTATCCGGAAAATTATCAACTGCGCAAACAGTTACGGGCAATCTTTTGAACCGTACTAAAGGCGATAAGTTAATATGGGCAATTGTAATACTTCTTACTATGGTAAGCATTCTTGTTGTGTACAGCAGCGTCGGCTCACTTGCTTACAGGATGAATAAAAGCACGGAGAGTTACCTGTTCAAGCAAGTAGGATTTATAGCTTTAGGAGTAGTGATTATTTATTTTGCCCACAGGGTTAACTACACAATTTATTCACGAGTTGCTCTTATTTTATTTTTGATTTCCATTCCGCTTTTAATTTATACGCTAAAGTTTGGAAGTAATATCAATGAAGCTAACCGGTGGATAAAATTACCCGTACTCAATCTTACGTTCCAAACTTCCGATCTTGCTAAACTTGCCCTGTTTATGTATATGAGCAGGCAGCTTAGTAAAAAGCAGGATGTCATTAAAGATTTTAAAAAAGGTTTTTTGCCATTAATCGTCCCCGTTGGTATCATATGCCTGTTAATTGCTCCGGCAAATTTATCAACCGCTTTGCTCACGGGCGGCATCGCACTTATGATGATGTTTATAGGAAGAGTGAGAGTCAGGCATATTATGATAGTGGTAGGAGCGGCATTAATCCCCCTTGTTATACTGATTCTTATTTCAACAAATTATTATAATAAAGAGGAGCATACTTCAAAAGAAATTCCCGCGGTATTTACCGTTGGAAGAATGGGGACGTGGATTAAGCGTGTTCAAAATTTTATATATGCTGGCAAGGACAATGAAAGCTACCAGATAGAGCAATCGAAAATTGCAATTGCCAAAGGCGGCTGGCTTGGCAAGGGGCCTGGAAAAAGTGAGCAGAGAAATTTTTTACCGCATCCATACAGCGATTTTATATATGCAATAATTATCGAAGAGTATGGTCTCGTAGGCGGTGTTGTAATTGTACTGATTTACTTGCTTTTTCTATTTCGAAGCATCCGTATTTTTCAGCGATGCCCCTTTGCGTTTGGAGCATTTCTTGCGATAGCACTCAGTTTTACTTTGGTAATACAGGCAATGGTAAATATGGCAGTGACCGTAGATATTTTTCCTACAACCGGTGTTACGTTGCCGCTGATAAGCATGGGAGGCAGCAGCCTTTGGTTCACCTGTTTCGCGATCGGTATTATTCTAAGTGTGGCCAGGAATGTGGAACAAATGGAAGGTAAGGAATCAGAACTGGTAACGGTGCAGATAGAGGCTGAGTGATACAATAACGATTGATTAATGTAGAATGAATAGATAAAAATGTAATTGATAAAATAGAACAGGTAATTCCTTTTTCAGAAGGAGGTACAAGGATAATAATTGCAGGAGGCGGTACGGGCGGTCATATTTTTCCTGCGTTGGCAATTGCAAACGCATTAAAAAAATTAGAGCCCGATGTAGAAATTTTATTTGTTGGGGCAAAAGGAAAAATGGAAATGGATAAAATTCCAGAGGCCGGTTATAAAATTATAGGCCTCACAATTGCCGGGTACAACAGAAGTTCTTTGATGAAAAATATTGCTTTACCATTTAAGCTGGTTAAAAGTTTTTTTGAAGTTACTAGTATCCTGAAAAACTTTAAACCTCGGGCAGTAATTGGAGTGGGCGGTTATTCAAGTTTTCCTGTATTAAGAATTGCGCAAACACGCGGAATTCCAACGTTCATTCATGAAAGCAATTCTTTGCCTGGAAAAAGCAATATCATGTTGGGTAAAAGAGCGAAAGAGATTTTTGTAGCATCAGAAAATATGGAAAAATATTTTCCTGCGAATAAAATAGTAGTAACGGGAAACCCGGTGCGGAATGTTTTTTTAGAGAAAATTCCAAAGGATGAAGCATTGAAATTTTTTGGGCTGAAGCCTGAATTGAAAACTGTTTTTGTAATGGGTGGAAGCCTCGGCGCAAAAAGTATTAATGAAACAATTGAAGCAAATATTGATTCTTTCAAAAAAAATAATCTTCAGTTGATATGGCAAACCGGGAAACCTTTTGCTGAACGGGCAGCGCGGGTTGAAGAAGACAGGAGTAATATATGGACGAATGCATTTATTAATAAAATGGAGTACGCTTACAATGCTGCAGATATAGTGGTTTCAAGATCTGGTGCAATGACGATTGCAGAGTTATGTGTGGTGGGCAAGCCGGCAATTTTTGTTCCCTATCCATTTGCTGCGGAAGATCACCAGGCTGTAAATGCAACGGCTCTTGTGCAGAAGCAGGCTGCATTAATGGTAAAGGATGATGAAACTCAAACAAAGTTGATGAGTTCTATTCTTGAGCTGGCGCAGGACCAGCAAAAAATTGAAACGCTTGAAACGAATATTTCAAAAATGGGAATCAACAATGCAGATGAATTAATTGCGAAGGAAATTTTAAAGAATATTAAACAGTAAAAAAACAATAAAGAAAAATTTAAGCCTTTCCCTTTACGGAAAGAAATTAATGAAAGATTATACTAACATATCGCGTGTTTATTTTATAGGGATCGGCGGCATAGGAATGAGCGCTCTTGCTAAATATTATTTAAGCAGGAATGCCGCCGTAAGCGGCTACGATAAAACGGCAACATTACTTACGAAGGAAATGGAAAATGAAGGCATAAAGATACATTACGAAGACAGCATTGATATGCTGGACAGGAACGCCCAGTTGATCGTGTATACGCCTGCGGTTCCTAAAGATCATAAAGAGTATAATTATTACCTGGCCAATAATTATGAGATGGTAAAGCGCAGTAAAGTGCTGGGTGATATAACCAAATCATCTTTTAGTATTTGCATTGCAGGCACTCATGGAAAAACCACCATTAGTACTATGGTGGCTCATATATTAAGACATACCGGGTTCGGTTGTAATGCTTTTCTTGGAGGTATTTCAGTGAATTATAACACGAATTTTTGGAGTAGTGATAATAATGTTTCTGTTGCTGAAGCTGATGAATATGACAGGAGTTTTCTGCAATTGTCTCCGGATATAGCAGTGATCTCTTCTATGGATGCCGATCATCTCGATATCTATGGAACCAAAGAAAATATGGTACAAGCTTTCGTTGATTTTTCCGCTAAAGTAAAGCCAGCGGGGCTCTTGTTAACAAAATACGGACTTGCCGATAAAAACTTTATTGCGGCTCATCATTTACGTTACAGCCTTCAAAATGATGCAGCCGATGTGTATGCATCCAATGTGACTATGCATCACGGAAGTTATGAGTTTGACGTGATGACCAAAGACTGGATGCTTGATAATGTAAAGCTCAATATGGGAGGAATGCACAATGTGGAAAATGCAGTAGCGGCGATCATGATTGCACATCACCTGGAAATTGACCCTGTAAAAATTAAAAAAGCGGTCGAAGATTTTAAAGGAGTAAAAAGAAGATTTGAATACATTATTGCTCCTCCACAGCCAAATAATGAAAAAGGATTTTATCAAAATGCCAATGACAAACAGCCTGTAATTTTTATTGATGATTATGCGCACCATCCGCAGGAATTAGAAGCGCTTATAAAAAGTGGAAAGAGCTTGTTTAGTAAAATGAAATGTACGGTCATTTTTCAACCACATCTTTTTTCCAGAACGAGAGACCTGGCTAGTGAATTTGCACAAGTGCTTGACATGGCAGACGAGGTATTGATACTGCCTATTTATCCTGCCAGGGAGTTGCCCATCGAAGGCGTAACGAGCCAAATGATTTTGGATAAAATGAAAAATAAAAATGCAAGTGTTGTATCAGTTGAAGAATTATTAAAATACCTCTCAGCCGGATACTTAACATCAATAAAGCAAAGTGTAAATGGTCAATTATTAATTACCGCAGGAGCGGGCGATATAGACCGCCTTATTGAACCAATAAAAAATATTTTGACTAAAGGTCAATAGATAAAATGAAAATAAATAGTAAATACAAGCTTTCAAAAATTCTAACAGTCATGGTGTGGATTCTCCTTGGCTCGGGAACTATTGTATTGCTGGTGGCTGCTATTACTAAACGAAATAATGAACATTGCCTTAAAACTAACATTGATATTACCGGTGTTCAAAATAATTTTTTTATCGACAAGGAAGATGTGACCGCGATATTAAGAAAAGTGAATGGTGGTAAATTAGAAAATAAATCTATTCACAATATTGATCTTGCTTCCATGGAAATTGCTTTGCAAAAAGATCAATGGATAAGGAAGGCCGAATTGTTTTTTGACAATAATAATGTGCTGCAGGTAAGGATATCAGAAAGGGAACCGATCGCAAGAATATTTACTTCCTCGGGTGCATCATTTTATATGGACAGCTCTTTGAAAACGCTTCCATTAAGTGATAAATTTTCTGCAAGGCTTCCTGTGTTCACAAACTTCCCTACAGATGTAAAGGTGCTTACAAAAAAGGACAGCAGCTTATTGAGAGAGATAAAAATGCTTGGTGAATTTATTCAGGCCAATCCTTTTTGGATGGCACAAATTGAGCAAATTGATATAAATGAAAATCGAACTTTTGAATTAACCCCAAAAGTTGGAAACCAGGTTATTGATTTTGGTAATGCGGATGACTACAAGGAAAAATTTGCAAAGCTCCTGGTTTTTTATCGCCGGATAGAAGCTGTTGAAGGATGGAATAAATATTCGGTGATTGATTTAAAATACAAGAACCAGGTAGTAGGTGTTAAGCGGGGCGCCCAGGAGATAAAAGCGGATTCTTTGAGGGCAGTTCAAATTATGAAAACCATAATAGTCAACACTCAAAAACATGTAAACGACTCAACAAATATTCAGCTCACGCAACCGGAAGATGATAACAGTACTATTAATAAGTCTTCGGAACATGATGATGTTCCATCCGAAGATGCAGATGCAACAACAAAAGTTGACAATAAAATTAATGGATCAATAAGTACAGAAAACAAAAAGCCCGAAACAGAAAAAAAGGCAGGAAATCTTTCAGTTGTTTCGGCAACCAACCCATCATCCTTTAAAAAACCAGGTCCTGACCCTTCGAAGAAAAAAATTATTAAACCGGCGGAATCACAAGCGCCACAAACACAAAAAGTAAAACCAAAGGCAGTAATGCCTCCGAAAAGTGACTAACAAAAGACATGACAGGTGTCTTGATTGAATTAAAAAACAGTACACAGGCTCTTAATTTATTTTGCTTTTGAGCTAATAAAAAAATGAGCGCATAAAAAACAAACAATGAACAACGAACAACCCATTATCGTAGGCCTCGACATTGGCACAACAAAAATCGCAGCAATCGCCGGTAGAAAAAATGAATTCGGCAAGCTTGAAATTCTTGGCTTTGGCCGGGCTAACAGCAACGGTGTGCAACACGGCATGGTGTTGAACATTGATCAAACCATTAAAGCCATACAAACCGCATTGGAAAATTGCTATGCCAGCAATCCAAATCTTCCGATCACGGAAGTGTATGTGGGTATCGCCGGGCATCACATCAAAAGCCTGCAAACCCGTGGAGATATCGTAAGGCAAAATACGGATGAGGAAATAAAGCAGAGTGAAATAGATCAACTGGTAAATGACCAGTATAAAACTTATATACCTGCCGGGGACCAGATAATTGACGTGATACCGCAGGAATTCACCGTGGATAATTTCCAAAACATTCCGGACCCGATAGGATATAGTGGCGTGAAAGTCGGCGCCAATTTTCACATTATTACCGGCGATAAGAATGCCATAAGAAACATAAACCGTAGTGTTGAGAAAGCCGGATTAATAACCAAAGATCTCGTGTTGCAGCCTCTTGCATCAGCCGCCGCGGTGATGTGCGATCATGATCTCGAAGCGGGTGTTGCCATTGTGGATATTGGCGGCGGCACTACGGATCTTGCTGTTTTCTATGAAGGTATTTTGAAACATACTGCGGTAATACCATTCGGTGGAGAAAATATTACCAACGATATAAAAACGGGCCTTGGTGTTTTAAAAACACAGGCAGAGCAAATGAAAGTTCAGTTTGGAAGCGCTCTTTCTGATGAAGCCAAATCAAATGCCTTCATAACTATTCCCGGTTTGCGTGGCATGGCTCCAAAGGAAATAAGTGTAAAGAATCTTGCAGGCATTATACAAGCACGTATGAGCGAAATCATGGACTTTGTTTCTTATCATCTGAAACAGGTAGGACTTGACAACCGCCTTCTTAATGGCGGAGTTATTCTTACGGGTGGCGGGTCACAACTTAAACATTTAATACAGCTTACCGAGTATGTAACCGGATTGAATGCACGAATTGGTTATCCAAATGAACATCTTGCTGCCGGTCACATTGAAGAACTCGCCAAGCCTATGTATTCCACTTGCCTCGGGTTAATATTGAAAGGCTATAATGATTATGAAAATAAGAGAAAGCAATTTGAGCTGGAATATCAAAAAATTGCGGTGCCTGCAAGCTTGCAACACAAAAGCGTGGACGAAACTTTAGATGTGTTCCCTGATAAAAAACAAGTAACCGTTAAATCCCGTAAAACCTTGAAAAGCTTTATGGATTCATTTAAAAACGGTTTGATAGAAATGTTTAAGGAAGAAGGTGATTCTGAGTTGTAGGATATCATAAAAAAATAACGAGAGATTCGGTTGCAAAATATTTGATGATTAATATTTGAATTTTTTAAAACAATACTAAACCAAAAAAATAATATTCCCGTTTTCCTACAGGCTTGAACGAAGCCCGAAGATCCGGGAGTGGTCCTAACCCATTTTAATTTTAAGACATGATACATTTTGATTTGCCTAAAGAACAATCATCTATTCTAAAAGTAATAGGAATAGGTGGAGGTGGCAGCAATGCTGTTAACCATATGTACAGCCAGAACATAGATGGCGTAAACTTTATTATCTGCAATACTGATGCGCAGGCTATTGCTAACAGTAAGGTGCCAAATAAAGTGCAGCTTGGCCCTCATTTAACACAAGGGCTGGGCGCAGGAGCCAACCCGCAAATTGGCCGTGAAGCAACAGAAGAAAGCCTTGAAGAAATAAAACGGATTCTTGAAGTAAATACAAAAATGGCTTTCATTACCGCGGGAATGGGAGGTGGTACCGGCACTGGCGGCGCGCCTATTATTGCAAAAATTTGTAAAGATCTTGGAATCCTTACTGTTGGAATTGTTACTACTCCATTTGCTTATGAAGGCAAGAAAAGAATTGCACAGGCAGAAGAAGGCATTAGTAAATTAAAAGATCATGTGGATACGCTTCTTGTAATAAGCAATGATAAGTTAAGGCACCAGTTTGGTAATCTCACGATGAAGGCGGCCTTTACTAAAGCGGATAATGTATTGGCAACAGCGGCAAAATGCATTACTGATGTGATAAATAGTACCGGCCAGATAAACGTTGACTTTGCGGATGTATGCACGGTTATGCGTAGTGGTGGTGTAGCCATACTTGGCAGCGCGGAATGCGAAGGAGAGAACAGAGCTCAGCTCGCAATTGAGCAGGCGCTTAATTCACCGTTGTTAAACGACAATGATATTCGCGGGGCGAAATGGATATTAATAAATATAAATTCGGCCGAAGGTGATACAGAGTTTACTATGGATGAAGTGGAAACGATACAAAATCATTTATTAAGCCAGGCAGGTGAAGACACTGATGTCATTTTAGGTTTGGGATATGACAATACGTTAGAAAATAAAATAGGGATAACGCTGATCGCAACCGGCTTTGAACACAAAGATCCCTTTGACAGAAAAGAGCCTCCTAAAGAGGAAAAGAAAGAAGATGAAAAAATTGTAATGGTTCTTAAGGAGGAAGATGAGAAAAAGAAATACAGGCAACCGGTTTTTGTATTTGATGATAAAAAGCAAGAGCCAGAAATAAATTCAAAAGTGGAAGAGGATGATTTAAACGATGTGGATAACATCGTTGAGCAAAAAGGGTTCAGGACCGTAAAAGAAGAAGATGTAATATCTTTTATGCCTGACGAACAATCAATTGAAAAAGAGATGGCCCCGAGAATAGTAGAAATACCAGGGAGCGCTTCCGTAAAAACACGAGAGGCAAGTGAGGAAGTTACTGTTGATAAATCGACCGAAGGCGTTATACATTTCATATTATCTTCGGACCCTGATCCGATACTTTCGAAAGCCAGCCAAAGCAATCCGAAAACTGCGGAGACTACAAGTCTCAAAAATCAATCGAATAATAATAATAATAAAGAAGCTAGCGCCGCCCCAACGTCAGGCGGTTATTTGGCAAAGCCTGTGCAGATTTATGCAGAGGACAAGCCTCAGTCGGAATCCAAACCTGTAGAGGAACCAACCCCGCTGATGATTTCAAAACAGGAAGACGAACCTGCTATTGAGATGCAGTTAGTGGTTAAAGATTCCCATGAGGCGGCGGAGATTAAGGAAGACCCGAAAGTACACCAAACAATGCCCATCATGATGTCTTCTGTTGAGGAACCGCCTACGGTGGACGAAGCAGAAGAATTAAAGCGCCGGGCTATGGAGCGCATTGCGAAGTTGAGAAACCTATCGTTCAACGTTAATGCTGCGGATCCTAACAATGAGTTTGAGTCGGTTCCTGCTTATCTCCGTCGCAATATGGAATTGCATAACTCTATTGCAGACGTAGAAAGTTTTTACAGCAACTATACCGTAAAGTCAGATGAAAATAATAAAGCAGAAATAAGTACGATCAATACTTTTTTAGAAGGAAAAAAACCTGATTAAATTGGTAGAGACGCAATGCGTCGCGTCTCTACCAATTTAATATTCATTTGCCCCGGAGACGAAAGTTAGCCGGGGTTTTCGTTTTCAAAATTTTTAATGCGTTTTAATGTTATTTCTTCACAATGAAAGCAAATTTATCTTTCAGCTTTAAAAACCTTTTTTCAAAATAGTTGTAGGAGATAAATGCCAATACCATGCAAACAACAAATGCAACTATAGCTACTAAAAGAAGTCTGTATGGGTTTTGCATATCGAAACCAGCTTTCTTAAAAGCGATCTCTGCAAAAATGATAGCGATTACATGTATGCAATACAAGCCGTACGTATATATTCCCCACCTGCTGATGAATTTAAATGAGGACATTTTAAAGAAAGAGTTTTTAGAAAAATTTTGCTCCAGGATTATCAATCCAAATACAGATGCAATTATTATCCTTTCCACGACCATTAGCGACCCCGGAAAAATTTCTTTTCTGAATAAAAATAAAATGACCGCAACAACATAAACGCATGCAATGGTGAACCTGCTTAATGCTGCTATCTTTTTTTGAAATGTTTTATTGAAAATTATGTAATACGCGAGAAGGCCGCCCAGCGCCATATCGCCGATCACAGCCAGCGTGTGAAATTGCAATACTCTTTCATTATCAAAATAAAAACACCTGAAAATAAATGAGCCGAAAATGATTGAGTACAAAAGAAGCCGGTAACTTTTAACAGGGAACAATCCAAGCAACAGCGGCCAGAACAAGTAAAATTGTTCCTCAATGGCCACAGACCACAACACCGATATGATAGCAGGAGCACCATTTTTTAAGAAATCAAAATTATTTAGAAATACAAAGTATGTCCACGGATGCGCAACGGCGAACAGTTCACCGCCAATAACTTTTTTTAACAACGGATACAAAACCAGGCCGAATAAAATGCACACATAAAACAATGGCCATATTCTTAAAATTCTTCTTACATAAAAATTACCGACATGTATTTTGCCGGTTATTTTTTTTTCCTGTATTAAAAGATAGGTTATAAGAAAGCCGCTAAGCACGAAAAAAAAGTTGACGCCGATCTCCCCGTTTTGAAATAAAAACTTTACGATACCGGGTGCTGTTCCCGAAAGTGAATACCTGTCGAAGAGAAGCAGCCAAATGTGAAAGAGAAACACAACGAAAAAGCTTAAAAAACGCAAGCCATCGAGGTTTGGAAAAAATATTTTTTCTTTTGTACCGGTATTGGCAGCTTTCTCCATTAGTTATTTTGCAGGTATAGGCTGAAAAGTAGCGAAAAGGTTTTAATTTTTATTTCTTTGTAATTAGTTTGTTTTCGTGGATTATTTTTTAAAGCAAAAGAGAATTAATGAAAAGAGTAATCGGTATTGCCGGATATTTTTTAAACTAAAAATAGTGAAATTATTACAGAAAGGTTATTCTCAATATTCTGGCCATACAACCGATCATATTTTGATATGAAAATTGACACGAATTCAAACGTATTAGTTGCAAGGACTGGTTCTGGTTACCAATTTTTATTGGATATGCGAAATGGGAAGATAATAGATTTCTATTTAGTTAAATAAAATAAGGGTGCACTTAGATGTTGGTGATAGCCTGGCCGCAAATCCCTCAGCACGAACACCTAACATCGGCGGCCTTTTTTTTAATTTTGGAAGCTGTTTTCAATTTCGGAAGTAAGACCAACGAGGGCAAAGCACGAACACCGAACGTCCGCGGTTTTTTTATTTTTGGGAGCTATTTTTTAGAGGAAGACCAACGAGGGCAAAAACTGATCCAGCTGCTGTAGGAAAGGAAATACATGAAAACACTCCTGTAAAGTTTGGAGGTTCTCCAACGGATCCTTCAGATAGAACATATTTGACAAGTCAGGAACACTCGCCTATAACTAAATGGTTTAATTCGTTGTTGACAGAAATAAAACGTTTACAGCCTAAAAAGTAAAAAGTAAGCATTTTTTATGAAGTATATTAAAGTAATAAGCTTAAACGATCCCAAAACTATTTTGACATTCTTCATAGAGTTGGATGACAATTTTATGGAAACAAGGAAAATCGAACTAGCAGACGGTAATTTGATCGGATTCGCTGGAATTGACGTTGAGTTTCATGGAACCGTTTTGGCAAAGGAGCCTTTACTTACGATACCGGAAATAAATGCTTTGTCTAATAGACAAGCCCACGAGATTGATAAAGAGGAATTTGAAAATTTATGGGAGAAGGTTATTGCGTTCATTTAATAAGTAGTGCAACTCCCAACTTTCGTCCAGGTATAAAGAATGCCGTTGGCGCAGGCTTGGTAGCAAAGGTATGTGTGTTAGCTATGCCTGTGCCATGTAAAAGAGATTTGTACTGTTGAATTCGAGCCGTAAATACCCTGTTTCCTGCTGGGAACACCGAACATTGGCAATCTCTTTTTTATTTTTGGAAACTGTTTTTAATTTCGGGAGGAAATACCAACTATAGGAAAAAATGAAAGGAATTATTAGGTTATATATCTGTGTGAATGTTTTTTTATTTTTTAGCTATAATACTGTTTTGGGACAAGTGAAAATTACGACGGTATCTAAGCAAACTTGCAATACTGGTTACAGTAGATTGAACGTAGAGGTGAGAAAAGACGGAGTTCTTCTCGATTCAGCACGGAGAAAGTATTATGACTATTCAAATATTTATAAACTTCATGATTCGGTCAGATTAAAAATTGTAGAGTATTTGTTGCAATTTACTTTTGATACATCAATCTGCTGTAATGTGGTGCAATCTTACGACAATGTTGAATATCCTGGGTGTTATAATAAAACTCCAGCCTCTAATAATTTTTCCATCAGAATAGAAGCGTTATTTATTATCAACAGGGTGATATATAATACATACACATACCGTATTGGGTGTTACCCTGTATTGTATGATTCAGAAACGAAGCAGGAAATTAATAACAATAATTGTCTTATCAATATAATGGTAGAGCGATACAGAGCTTGGTATAAACTATATAAGGATACAGGAAAATTACCTGATTATCATTTTTTGAACGAGGGTCGAATAAAATGGTGGGGAAAACACTTGCAATAGATACAAAAGCCCCCCGTTGGCGCAGGCTTGGTAGCAAAGCCATGTGTGTTAGCTATGCCTGTGCCATGTAAAAGAGATTTGTACTGTTGAATTCGAGTCGTAAATACCTTGCTTCACGCTGGGAACACCGAACATCGGCGATCCCTTTTTATTTTTGGAAACTGGTTTTAATTTCGGGAGGAAGACCAACGAGCGCAAAAATCTTGCTTACCATACCTGGAATTTTAAAAATTTAAAAAGGATTGTGCAAAAGCCTATAATACAAAAAGGAATTTATCTCATTGCTTTTTTACTATATGTAGTTTTATGGATTTTAAACGAGAACTATAAAACTCTTTTTTTTAAAAGTTCAATTGGATTGAGTTACTGGATTGTGGATGTAATAATAATAGTTACTCTTTTATTCCAACTATTTTTTAATAATAAAATAGTTTGGGCGATTATTTTATCTCTTTTATTGGTTCATATGGTTTGGACAATTATAAATATTCATAAAAGTTCTAATTATGGTTTTGCGACTTGGATAGTAATTATCTTATTATATCTGATTGCATTTGCAGTGATGGGTTATTTGTATCCTAAGAGCTTGAATAAATAGTCATTACTTATGTCGCGGAGAGGATAAATTTGGTTTTCTAACCCATTGGATGGCATAAAATAATTTGGTATTATGGCTTTAAACTGACGTTGGTGATAACCTGCTCGCAAAGCCATCATCACGATCACCAAACATCGGCGGTCTCTTTTTTATTTTTGGAAACTATTTTTTAGAGGAAGAGCAACGAGGGCAAAAAGGCATTGATCATTGATGCTGCTTTAATTCGGTTTCAACTTCAAGTTTGAACTCCTTGTATTGTTGATGAGTGGTTTTCCAGTCAAACCAAGCATCTGTTTTGGAGTACTCAACAAGAATTGAAGATTCGTCATTCCCAGCTTGATTTAATATTGCTAAAAAATCATTCGATTCTTTACTCTCAAAACTATAATGGCCTTCAGATTCAAAGCTTTCTTTAATGGCCTTTGCGTATAGACTTTCTAAAAAAAAATATGCATAATCGCTTTCAGAAGACCCTTCTAGCAAATCATTATCAAATGCTTGGCGGATTATGAGGTTACCGATCTTGTTGTTTTGAAAAACTTTTTGTGTAAAATTAACAGAAGGCGCAAATTTTTGTGATGCGCTTTTAAACCACTCTATGAACTCTTTCCAGTTGAGTTGGTATTTCTCCCGGTGTGCAGCCAAAAGATCACGTGTGACAGCGTATATCTTTATCGGAGATGCCCCAGTTTTTTCGATAGTGTTTGCAAGGGTTTCCATACGCCTATCTATTTTTATTTTACGCAAAATAGAAATTTGCTTTGAATCAGAGTAACAAAATAATACAGAATATGATCTACTTTGGTGTCATAAGTAGTTTATTTATTTGCCACAGGCGTTGGTGTTCCTAAATAATCACCATTTCTGTAGAGTCCCTATGCCATTGTTGCGTGCTTACGCAGGAAATCGGGCAGGTTGTGCGGATGTTTCTATAATCACCAAAAAACTGGCAGGAGTCTAAACTAAACAAGAGATAAACTTCAGCACTTTGAGTATCTTGAGAAGTATAAGATATTTTCATTAGCATGCATTATCCTCAATATAATTTGTCTAATCATTTATGAAAAAAACTTTCACCTATTTTCTATTAATCGGGATGTGCATTTATATTTCATGCACACAAACGAAATATAAAGAGCCAACCTTAAAAATTGAAACCAATTTCGGCGACATTATTGTTGAACTATATCCTGAAAAAGCTCCGAAAACGGTTGCGGCTTTTCTCTCCTACGTGGATTCAGGATATTATAAAGAATCTTCTTTTATCGGGTGTTGAAAGAAGAAGACCAGCCATCAATTGCCTTTAAATCTGAATTAATACAAGGAGGAATCTGGGGCATTAAAAACAAACTATTGGCAAGCCTGAAAGGGATTCCGCATGAGAACACAAAGCAAACGGGTATTTTACATAAAGACGGCGCTATTTCTTTGGCGCGCGGAGATACCGGCACGGCCACTTCGGAGTTTTTTATTTGTGTGGGCGACCAACCTGCTTACGATTATGGGGGCGCTGCAAATGCTGACAAGCAAGGATTTGCCGCATTTGGAAAGGTGATAAAAGGAATGGAATATGTAAGGCAGATTCATTCACAACCCGATAATAATACTAACTTTTTACCCCCGATAGAAATAATGAATATTGTAAGATTGTGATCAAATATAATATCATAAAACCATCCCACCACCTGCGAAATTTTGTCAGGTACTTCTGGGTGCTCGAGAGTAGCGAACCTTACACTCATTATTCTATGGCCGATGTGTGCCCTGAACTTTTATTTCATTACGATGGGCAGTTTGAAGAAATTTTTCAGGGCGGCAAAATAGAGAAATCATTCACTGCAGGTGTACACGGACAAACTTCCTCTACACGTCAATTTTATATCGACAAGGGCTTTGGCCTTTTCGGAGTTTATTTTTTCCCGCATGCAATCCCTTTTTTATTTAACCTGTCATCAAAGGAATTAACCAATCAAATGCCTGGTTTAAATGATCTTTTAAAAAGCGAAGGTGACTGGCTTGAAGAGAAAATGGCAATGGCGGAAAGCAATATTAAAAGAGTAAAAATAACAGAGCAATTTATTGAAAGAAAATTAGCTATAAATTATAGAAGTCGCTTGCCGGTTTTTGATGCTATTGAATGTATTATCAAAATTAAAGGCACGGTAAAAGTGAATGATCTGGCCAGGGATTATTTTTTATCAGAAAGGCAATTCGAAAGACAGTTCCAACAATTTGCAGGATTCAATCCTAAAAAATTTTTACGTATCGTTCGGTTTCAATCGGCGATGGGCCGCTATGGCTCGAATAACAAATCACTAACTGACATTGCTTATGAATGCGGTTACTATGATCAATCGCATTTTATCCATGATTTCAAAGAATTTTCCGGGCATCATCCCAAACACTATTTCTCTGGAAATTCCGAGGCCACTAAATGGCGCGATTAATATGTCGGTTTTTTCCAATTTTTCATAAGTCAATCAAAATATTTTTACAGCATTAATTAATCTTAAATTTTGAAAAATGGAAATCCCAAAAGGACACCAGGCTGTGATGTCGTATCTGATAATAAAAGACGCATTACAGTTTATTGAATTTACTAAGAAGGTTTTCAATGCAGATCTTACTTATAGCAGTATGAGGGAAGATAACAAAACAGTTATGCATTCTGAAATTCAGATAAGTGGAAGTACCATCATGCTTTCGGAAGCTACCGAAGAATGGAAAACTAAAACCGGCAACTTTTTTGTTTACGTGGAAAATGCTGATGAGACATATAATGGTGCAGTTGAAAATGGCGCAACTATTTTAAGGGAACTTTCTAACCAGGAATATGGAAGAAGTGGCGGTGTTACTGATCCGTTTGGAAATGTATGGTGGATAACATCGGTAATATCTTAGATCCTTTTTTTGAGGAAGTTGGAAAGGTAAAATCGAAGTAATCGAATTTAGAATCGTTTGCTGTTTTTTTACGACTTTATAATTTCAGTTTTTGATTTATTTATAACAGAGGTAATACTTGAAATTACGCCGGCAATATCAGAAAGGTCTGCAGGTACGATCATGGTATTATTTGTCTTGGCAAGTTTACCAAATTCGTTAAGATACTGCTCAGCTATCCTCAGATTTACAGCATTCAATCCGCCTTCTTCATTTATAGATGAAGCAATTTCACGTATGCCTTTTGCGGTTGCCACAGCCACGAGTTCGATCTCGGCTGCCCTTCCGGTTGCTTCATTTATACGCTTTTGTTTTTCACCTTCGGAGAAGGCTATCGTTTCCTGCTTTACACCTTCGGCACGATTTATTTTCGCCTGTTTGTCACCTTCCGATTCTGCAATTAATGCTCTTTTTTCACGCTCTGCACGCATCTGTTTTTCCATCGCATCTTTAATACTTTGCGGGGGTGAAATATTTTTTACCTCGTAGCGGGATACTTTTATACCCCAGGGAACGCTTGCTTTATCTACAGCTTCCACGATAGTGCCATTCACGGTTTCACGCTCTTCAAAAGTTTTATCCAGTTCCATTTTTCCTATCACACTACGCATAGTAGTTTGTGAAATTTGAATTACCGCAAACTTATAATTGTCTATTCCGTAAGAAGCCTTTTGGGGATCGATTACCTGCAGGTATAACACGCCATCTACTTCGACCGCAATATTATCACGGGTAATGCATATCTGCGACGCTACGTCAATTGCCTGCTCCTTTAGGTTTTGTTTGTAAGATATTTTATCAATAAAGGGAATCAATATATGAAAACCTGCTTCGAGTGAACGGCTGTATTTCCCCAGCCTTTCTACTATATAAACCGACCGTTGCGGTACTACTTTAAAAGTTGAAAGAAAGGCTACTAAAAGAAATATTACTAAGACTATAAGAATAATCGTTGATGCTGATATCATAACTTTTTAGTTGTTTTTACAATTAATAAAATGCTTTCATTTCCTGTAATAATTACATTTTCACCTTTCTCAATAAAATCTTTTGAAGCTGCTGGCCACGTTGTTCCTTTAAAGTCGACCTTCCCATTTTCTCCCGGTGAAATTGGCGTTTCGGCACGGGCGATTTTGCCCAGGAATTCATCCTCTAAAAGTTCCCTTGATGGATTTTTGCCGTAGATTAATTGTCGTACCCATTTTCTCAATAAGAGAATGGTAAGTACAGAACTTATAACAAAAATGATCAACTGAAAATTTATGGAGAGATCAAAAAGTAAGGTAAGTATTGCAACGATCCATGCACCAACAGCAAAAAAGAAAAGTATTAGCCCCGGCACAGCAAATTCCAACAGGAATAGAATAAACCCTATTATGAACCAGATAACCGCGGGTTGTTTAAGAATTTCCATTTAAGCAATCAATTGTTTTGAAGTGTTTCAAATATAAATTAATAAAGCCAAATTGAGTAAATAGTTGGGAACTGAAAGTGCCCGGATGGTAACGCTGCATTGCCTTCAATCGCAGCATGTATGAATTTATATATGCACGATCATTTTAATGAGCGTCCGCCGTCCGACCTGCGGTACTGACGGCTCGTTCAGGTCGGCACCGTAGGTCATACCGGCAATGAGCGTATATAGCTCTATTTAATAAATAATTCTATGAATTAATAATTTCAAATATTTTTTTTGGTTAAACTAAACTAATTAGTATTTTTGTCTAAATAAATTAGCTTACTATGCCGGTAGCAGGACAAAATTTAAAGTATCTACGCAAGCTTCGTGGGTGGACCCAGGAAGAATTTGCAAATAAACTTGGTATCAAGCGCTCACTTGTGGGAGCTTATGAAGAAGAACGGGCAGAACCAAGGATCGATGTTCTTGAGATCGTTGGTGATATTTTTAAAGTAACTCTCGATGAGCTATTGTTGCGGGATCTAACCGAAACAAAAGGCTCGAATTATCTTGCCAAAAGACGCCAGTTAAAAATGATGAGCGCCGACAGGAACATCATACATTTTGTTCCGGTAAAAGCGGCTGCCGGTTACCTCGCGGGATATGCCGACAGTGAGTTTATTGATGAGCTCAACACTTTCACATTACCCATGCTATCCGGGGGTAACTACCGGGCGTTCGAAATAATAGGTGATAGTATGATGCCTACGCCGAGCGGCAGTATTATCGTAGGCGAAAAAATTGAAAATATAGAAAATTTGAAAAGCAATAACGCCTATATTGTTGTAAGTAATAGCGAAGGCATCGTTTATAAGAGGGTTGTTAAAAGCAATAAAAATAAAAGTAAGCTTACGCTTGTAAGTGATAATCCTGCATATCAACCTTACCAGGTAAACACAGCCGACGTACTGGAAATGTGGCAGGCGCAGGCTGTAATAAATAAAGTTACGCAGCAGCAAAGATGGGATGTTGATTCATTGGTAAATCTTGTAAGCAACCTGCAGGACCAGGTGAGCACACTAAAGAAAAAAATGAATTAGGTTTGTAATTACTCATTAGATTTCGCTTCATTCTTACAATTAGAATGCGGCCGTACAGATACATCGATTAACAATTAAAAACACAGTCATGATTAAATTGCAGATTATTGGCAACCTTGGCAAAGATTGCATCCTTAAAGAAGTTAATGGAAAAAACGTGATCAATTTTAGTGTGGCACACACTGAAAGATTTAAAGACTCAACAGGTGCGCAAAGGGAACGTACCACCTGGGTTGAATGCGCTTTCTGGACAGACAGAACTGCTATTGCACCTTACCTCAAAAAAGGTCAATTAGTATTTGCGGAAGGAACACCGGAAGCAGAAGGGTACATGAATAAAGAAAACCAGGCTGCGGCTACCTTAAGAATGCGGGTTCGTGATATTCAATTATTAGGAGGCCGCACAGATAATAACCAGGAAAATACAAATACAAACTCTTCATCATCTTCAGTTAATAAACCTGCTACCGCTGATATGGGTGAACCTGCGGATGATCTTCCTTTTTAGTAATACGGATTGTTTGTTTTAGTTTTTAGCGCGACTGCTTTGGGCAGTCGCTTTTTCTTGCCAGCTTACAAAGAAGAGTTTCTATTTATAGTTTTATAATTCAAAAAATTATATTCCCTTAACGGATATCCGGTATCCTATTTGGATTAAAAAATTGATTTCAAAAACACCGGTGATTAATTCCCTAATGAAGATTTTACGCCTTCCCAGCCAATCATAGCAGCTTTCCTGTTTGCCCCCCACATATATTGGCCGAAAGCCCCTGTTGATTGAATTACTCTGTGACATGGAATCAAGAAGGCTACGGGGTTGCTGCCGATAGCGCTGCCAACTGCCCTGGATGCGTTAGGGTTTTCAATTTTATGAGCAATATTTCCATAAGTAGATAATTTCCCCATCGGAATTTTTAGTAGCGCTTCCCATACCTTAAGTTGAAAATCGGTTCCCTTAAGATGTAGTTTTATTTTATTGAGTTTGCTCCAGTTCGCGCTTTCGCGGGACGGGCAGTGTGTAAAAATGTACAAAGCATTTTGTTGAATCAGATCAACCATTTGCCTGTATTGTGCATTTGGAAAACTTTTTTGGAGACTATGCAAGGCTCGTGTTTGGTCATCAGCAAAAGAGATATGACAAATTCCTTTCGAAGTTGATGCTACCAATATTTCGCCGAAGGGGCTTTCTGCATAGCTATAATTGATGGAAAGATTTTCACCACCATTTTTAAATTCCCCGGGCGTCATTCCTTCGATGTTGATAAAAAGATCATGCAGACGACTGGTGCCGGACAGGCCCGTATCGTAAGCCGCATCGAATAGTGTTGCCTGTTTGTCCTTTAAAATATATTTGGCGTGTTCGACACTTAAATATTGTAAAAATTTCTTTGGGCTTACTCCTGCCCATTCGGTAAAAAGACGTTGGAAATGAAACGGGCTGAGATGTATCTTTTCGGCTATTTCTTCCAGGGGCGGTTGGTTTTTGAAATTGGTATTTATATAACTTATAGCTTCTTCTATGCGGCTATAGTTTGTTTTATCCTGCTCTTTCATGTTCCTGTTTTTGTAATTATTACACAAAAGTATGGGTGAATAATGCGGCATCCTACCCGAAACTTGCTAAGTTTTTTTTAACACCCCTTACATTAAAATTTCTCATTGTAATTTGCTGTTTTTAATTACTATGATAAGAGAAAAAATTTTGGTGATAGGGGCCTCGGGGCAGATCGGGGTAGAACTTACTCTCGAATTAAGACGAATATACGGAGGAGCGAATGTAATAGCGTCGGACCTGAGAGAAGAGAACGATTTACTAAAAGGAACCGGCCCGTATGTAAGCCTGGATGTAATGAATAAGGAAATGTTGCATGTGCAGGTGATAAGGCAAAACATCACTCAAATTTATCTGCTTGCAGCCATACTTTCGGCAACCGGGGAGAAGAATCCGGCCCTTGCATGGCACCTGAATATGCAAAGCCTTTTAAATGTTTTGGAAATTGCCAAAGAAGAAAACCTTCAAAAAGTTTACTGGCCAAGCAGTATTGCGGTTTTCGGGCCTACATCTCCTAAAAAGAATTGCCCCCAGCAAACCATTATTGAGCCGATAACTGTATATGGTATTAGTAAATATGCCGGTGAATTCTGGTGTAATTATTATCACCACCGATACGGAGTTGACGTGAGGAGCCTTCGTTATCCCGGCCTGATAAGTTATAAAAGTGAACCCGGTGGTGGCACAACAGATTATGCTGTTGAGATATTTTATGCAGCTCTTGAGGAGAACAAGTATACTTGTTTTCTCCAGGAAGATACATTCCTGCCCATGATGTACATGCCCGATGCCATAAGGGCAACTATTGAATTGATGGAATCTGAGGCCAAACAAATTACAGTGCGCACTTCTTATAATATTTCAGGCATGAGTTTTTCTCCAAAAGAAATTTCAGCAGAAATTGAGAAGCAAATGCCTGGCTTTGAAACCATTTATAAGCCAGACTACCGGCAACAGATAGCCGAGAGCTGGCCTCAAAGTATTGACGATACTGTTGCCGCTAAAGACTGGAAATGGAAGCCAGCTTATGGCCTTACTGAAATGACAAAAGACATGTTGAAGAATATGAAACCATTCATTAAATAGAAAGCCCGGAAGACCGGTATTTATTTAGGTTTATTAATCCATCTTTGCAGCAAAACATTTTATAACACCGAACTTTTTCTCTTCACTAACCAAAAGATCAAAAAATATTTATGAAAAAAATAATAGTATCACTCACTCTTATCGCAGTTTCCATTTGTACAACCAAAGCGCAAAACAATCGACTTGGCTTAAAAGGTGGCCTCAATGCGTCAAGCCTTAAAACAACGGGCGGTGGAACAACTTTTAACAGCGACTCTAAAATTGGATTTTATGCCGGAGCATTCGCCCAGTTGGGCATTGCGCAAAACTTTGCCGTTCAGCCCGAAATTATGTACTCGCTTCTTGGGGCCAGGTATAAATTCAGTAATGTAAGTGTAAACAGGAATTTGAGTTACATAAGCGTTCCGGTTTTGGCATCCTATATTAAAGAAGGCCTTTCGATTGTTGCAGGCCCGCAAATAAGTTTTTTAGTAGCTGCCAATGACAAAGGAACCAATATATCCACTGATATAAAATCTCAATTTACAACTACGGAAATTGCCGGTGTAATCGGCGCGGGATATACCACGATCGGTGGCTTTGGTTTCGATGCCCGCTATCAACTTGGCCTTACAGATATAGTAAAGGGAAACAGTTCAGGGTTTAAATTTAAAAATAATAACTTCCAGTTTGGAGTGCATTATCTTCTCCGTCGTTATTAAAAAAAATATTTTGGTAATTGTTAAGCTCGCATAAAGCTTCTGTGCTTTTCGTTGTGCAGGTTATTATATGCCGAGCACATCCTTCATAATAAAAATTCCTTTTTTATCATGAATAAATTCTGCGGCCAGTAAAGCGCCTGCCGCAAAGCCTTTCCGGTTATGAGCGGTGTGTACTATTTCGATATCATCTACCTCCGATGTATATTTTACTGAGTGTGTGCCTGCGGCTGGATCTATTCTTTTACTTGTAATTGAAAGTTCGCTGATATTGTCGGTGTCCCTGTTAACCCAAATCCTTTTTTGTGATGAGTTTGCGATAACCTGCTCCGCAAGAGAGATGGCAGTTCCGCTAGGCGCATCTTTTTTTTGTGTATGATGCGTTTCTTCAATCCGAACATCATAGTCTTTTTGCTGGTTCATCATCGCAGCCAGTTTTTTATTTATCTCGAAAAAAATGTTTACACCTATGCTGAAGTTTGTTGTCGTTAAAAAAGTGCCATCGGCTTCCCGGCATTTTTCTTCTATCATTTCTTTTTGTTGCAGCCATCCTGTAGTGCCGCACACTACAGGCACACCCGCATCGAAGCATAATAATATATTCGCGACTGCGCTTTCCGGAATTGTAAACTCTATGGCAACATCTGCTTTTTGAAGATTTTCTTTCGTAAGGTCCTCAAGGTTTCGATCATCAATCCTGAGTACTACATTGTGTCCTTTATTTAAAGCAATTTCTTCTATTGCCTTGCCCATTTTCCCATATCCTATCAAAGCGATATTCATATCATTAAATTGAGAAGTAAAAATAGAACATAAAAATTTTGCCCTTCTGTATTTAGCTATTTAGTGCTTGTCTTTAAAATTAAAAACAAGAGAAATGCCGGGGCTGTTGGTGGCGTAATTGAATCCCGGCCGTATCTTCATTGTAATATTTGGAGATACATCAAACCCTTTAAGATGAGCGTCAACAGTGGCATCTACAACATTTAACCCCCAGAATAAAAGAAAAAAAAGAACAGAATAATCTATGTTTTGCCGGAAGACATTTCTTCCGGTGCGTACAGTCTCTAGCGGTAATCCTCTGAACCGATCCACAACCAACGAATCATTGGTTTTATCCTTATCTGAAAGAAGAATGACTGCTTGTCTTAATTGTTTATATACTTTCAAATTATCAAAAAAGACGCCAGCCGTTATGCCTAATGCTCCATAAACTATTGGAATTTTCCAATATTTTTTATTATAGGCCTGCCCCCAACCGGGTATAATGGCCGATCGAATCGTTGCTTTTTTTGGATCAAATTTTTTCCTCAAAGCGGTATCAAGAGCCAGTACATTTTTTCCGGTGGTATCTTCTTTATTTCCTAGCAGTAATAGTGTGTCTTCATTGGGCTTATCCATATCAACACGCACACCCTTATCAACGGATGTGCTATCTTCTTTTTGCTGCGCAAAAATAGAAGCATCATTAAAAATGAAAAGGAAGAAAAATATTGTAACGAATGAGGATATTTTTAGCATAAGCTTAATCCACAGAAACCCGCATTTTATCTAATATGGAATTCAATTCTTCTACAGAATAATAATCAAAAATAATACTGCCGGTTCCCTTTTTAGTTTGCGTCATTTTTACCTTGGTACTAAAATGAGATGCTAAATTATCTTCAATTTTTTTTATGGAGGGCGGCAGTGATTGTTTTACGGAATTATTAACACCATCTTTTGCGGGAGCGTATAGTTTTCGTACCAGTTCTTCGGTTTGCCTTACCGAGAGTTCTTTGCTTTTTATTTCGTTAAAAATAAATAATTGCTTATCAATCATATCAACATTAATAAGCGCACGGGCATGCCCCATGCTTATACTGCCATTCCTTACAGCAGCCTGTATATCCGGTGGCAGTTTCAAAAGCCTTATATAGTTCGTAACTGTGCTTCTTTCCTTACCCATTCTCTCAGCAAGTTGTTCCTGTGTATAATCAAGATCATCCATCAGGTGCTTATAACTTAAAGCAATCTCGATGGCATTGAGATCTTCACGCTGCAAATTTTCGAGTAAGGCGAGCTCAAGTATTTTTGAATCGTTTGCTTCTTTTATATATACAGGAACATCAGCCAGGCCTGCTATTTTAGCAGCGCGGTATCTTCTTTCACCGGCGATGATCCTGTACTTTCCGTTAGTAAGTTTTAAAACGGTGAGCGGTTGAATAATGTCGTGCATTTTCACCGATGCTGCCAGTTCGCTCAAGGCGGTTTCATCAAAGTCATGCCGCGGTTGCTCCGGATTAGCTTCAATCATGTGCAGGGGAATGCGCATGTTTGCCTGTGTGAATTTTTCTTTAGATTCCTTCATCAGGCTATTGGAAGTATTAGAAAGGTCGCTGTCAATATTCTGCAACAATGACCTTATACCTTTTCCTAATGCATCTTTTTTACTTGGAGTACTCATTACCTTTTGTGTCGGTTATTTATTTTATCTGTTATTATTTTATCAGCGTTTAGCTATCGTTTTATCATCCACAGCAGGCAGTTACTTTTACTCGTGACTTATCACCAATGTATCACCAATGACTACCCTTGATCACTCATAACTTTTTCTTTCTGGGTCATTTTTGTCATCTCATTCCTTTGAAGAATTTCCTTGGCAAGATTCAGATAGTTTATTGCGCCCTTACTTTCAGCATCGTAAAGTATTGCCGGTTTACCAAAACTCGGCGCTTCGCTAAGCCGCGTATTGCGGTGAATGATACTTGTAAAAACCAGGTCTTCAAAATGCCTTCTTACTTCGCTCACTACCTGGTTACACAATCGCAACCTGCCATCGTACATCGTCATAAGAAGGCCCTCAATTTGCAGTTCAGTGTTCAGCCTGTTTTGAACAATCTTTATTGTGTTCAATAATTTACCAAGCCCTTCCAATGCAAAAAACTCAGCTTGCACAGGTACCAACACGCTGTCTGCGGCGGTAAGTGCATTCACAGTGATCAATCCAAGAGAAGGAGAGCAATCAATAATTATAAACTCGTACTGATCTTTTATTTCTTTTAAAATATTTTTTAAAACACTTTCCCTGTCAGGGTAGTTGATCATTTCTATCTCGGCACCTACAAGATCAATATGCGAAGGCATAAGATCAAGATAAGGTATCTCAGTCTTTAGAATTACATCTTTTGCAGGTGTCTCGTTTACCATGCAATCATACAGGCCGGTCGTGATATTGTGCAGGTTGAAACCAACACCGGTCGTGCAGTTTGCCTGCGGATCGGCGTCGACCAAAAGCGTTTTAAATTCAAGCACGGCAAGGCTTGCAGCCAGGTTAATAGCCGTAGTTGTTTTGCCAACGCCACCTTTTTGATTTGCAATTCCTATTATTTTCCCCATAATTATTATTCCTCAGTATTATTTTCAAAAAACATATACATCATTTCAAAAAAATTATCTTTTATGCTAATGTAGATTATCCCGAAAGCGCGCTAAAATAATCATTATATTAAACATCTATTGTTTCTCCGATAGCAGGAAGCAGCAGTGTGAATCCATTCTTGGAAAAATAATCCTGCGCTTTACCGGTATCAATTTTAATAAGGTCAAACGTATTATAGTGAACACCAATGACCTTTTTTGTTTTCACCAATTTGGCTATTTCCACTGCGTCCTCGTAACCAACCGTAAAATTGTCCCCGATCGGCAATATAGCGAATCCAATTTCCGCATAAGAAGGTATTAATTGCATATCCAGTGTAAGCGCCGTATCGCCTGCATAATAAAAATTTCCCTCCGGCGAAGTGATTATAAAACCTCCAGGATTACCGCCATAGCTGCCATCCGGAAAGCTGCTTGAGTGTAAAGCCGATACATATTTTACGGTTCCGAAATCAAATGTTTTTTTTCCTCCCAGCCCAAGGGGATGAAGTTTTTTAATCTCTTTTTTTTGAAACCAGTTACAGACTTCAAATGAGGAAATAATAGGCGCTCCTGATTTCTTTGCGATTTGCTCGGCATCGGCAATATGGTCGCCATGGGCATGTGTTATTAAAATATAATCGGGATTTATTTTATCAATATCAATCTCTTTTGCCAGTGGATTGGGCGAAATGAAAGGATCAAATAAAAGCGTTTTTTTATTTAATTCTACTGCAAAGCAAGAATGACCGTAATAAGTAAATTTCATGGAGGTTCGTTTTAAAATTGAGAATTATATACTGGCAATCCCGGATGGCTGTTGTAAGCTATTTCGAAATTCCGCGTCTTTCAATGCCAGATTGGCAAATTTAAATATTAGGTATAATATTAGGGAACAAACACCCTGTAAAAACGTTTTATCTATCCCCTAACTATTAACATTATAATTTTTTTATCACCCTGATGGCAAAGCCATGTAAATTTATACGATGTACACAATTATAAGTGGTACCAACCGGGCTGAAAGCCATAGTGAAAAAGTTGCTGCTGAATATCACAGGTTGTTGATGGCGAAGGATGTTGATTCAACCATATTTTCATTACAAAATGTTGACGTTCTTCAAAGGAATAAAGATTTCAAAAAAATAGAAAACGAAATTTTATTCCCGACCAATAAATTTATTTTCATAATCCCTGAGTATAATGGAACCTTCCCGGGCGTGTTAAAAGCAATGATAGATACGAGTGAAATAAAAAAGGCATGGTACGGTAAAAAAGTGCTTCTCACCGGAGTTTCCACCGGCAGGGCGGGTAATTTGCGTGGGATGGATCATCTTTCTGCCTGCCTGCATTACCTGAAAATGCACGTACACTACAATAAATTGCCCATATCGATAATTGATAAAGTAATGGACAAACATGGCCGCCTAAATGATGCAACCTTGAAAGCCATCAATGAACAATTAGATGAATTCATAAATTTTTAATTTTAACCCAACAGTATCAATAATACTTTATGCGCACACCGTTAGGAGCTTTCATAATTGTTTTTATTATGATGTTGCTCGATAGTTATGTATTTCTTGCAATAAAAACAGTAAGCCATGCTGCTTCGCCAAAAGCAAGAACAATTATTTTTTCCGTTTACTGGGTTATTTCAGTTATTGCAATTCTTGGATTTCTAACTTTCGTTTTTACCAGCCCGGAATTTTTGCCAAAAAAAGTGAGAACCTATCTTTTTGCAACCGTCGTTGGATTATTTTTTGCAAAATTCATATCGGTGGTTTTCTTTTTTATTGACGATATAAGGCGCTTAATTCAATGGGGTGCCGGAAAATTATTTTTTTCAAACACTGAAGGATCGCAAATGAATGATGATGGAATAAGCCGCTCTGTTTTTTTAAGTTGGCTTGGCCTTGCAGCAGGCAGCACGCTTTTCGGGAGCCTGGTTTATGGATTTGGCAATAAATATAATTACCAGGTTAAGAAGCTCAAACTTTCATTCGATAATTTGCCCGCTTCATTTAGCGGTTTGAAAATTGTTCATTTTAGTGATGTGCATTCAGGCAGTTTTACTAACAAAAAAGCTGTCAAACAAGGCATCGAAAAGATTATAGCGCAGAATGCCGATCTTATAATTTTTAGTGGCGACCTGGTGAATAATATGGCAACTGAAATGGAACAATACATGGATATTTTTAGCAAAATAAAAGCGCCGATGGGTGTATACTCTACCCTTGGAAATCATGATTATGGCGACTATGTAAGCTGGCCGGTAAATGGTGTTACCAAAGCGCAAAACCTGGTTGATCTTGCTAAAGTTCATGCAACGCTGGGCTGGAGACTGCTAATGAATGAACATGTAGCGCTCGAAAAAAATGGTGAAGAGATTGCGATAATAGGAATAGAAAACTGGAGTGATAAAGCCCGCTTCCCCAAATATGGCGACATGGCAAAAGCTTATGCAGGCACGGAAAAATATCCTTTTAAACTTTTAATAAGTCACGATCCCAGTCACTGGGATGCCCAGGTGCGGCCTCAATATAGTGATGTTGATTTGATGTTTAGCGGCCATACCCACGGTATGCAGTTTGGCATTGAAATTCCGGGCTTTAAATGGAGTCCTGTACAATACGTCTATAAAGAATGGGATGGCCTCTACGAAGAAGGAAAACAAAAATTATATGTTAACCCCGGGTTTGGATTTATTGGTTATCCGGGCAGGGTTGGGATATTGCCGGAAATAACGGTGATTGAATTGGAAGCACCCCTAACCCCTAAGGAGGGGAACCTAAGTTCGCCGTTCGTTATTTTATTGCGACTCTAAAGGAAGTAACGATAAATCTACTTCGTATTCCTAAAAAATGTTAGCACCTTGAATACGCACCTGATTTAAGTTCCCCGCCTCGGTCAGGGGTGTCAGGTTAAAACTTATTCTTCCACATCATACTCTCTACAGGCTTTCCGGGCTGCCCACTGTACTTTGCATTTTTTTTCTCATTGTATTTTATTGCTACCTCACCATCCACAGGGAAATAAATAAGCTGCCCTATAGGCATTCCGTGGTAGATTCTCACAGGTATTTTACTTGAAATTTCCAAAGTCCAGTTGCCGCAAAAACCAACATCACCTTTTCCGGCGGTGGCGTGAATGTCAATTCCAAGGCGGCCTGTAGAAGATTTGCCTTCAAGAAAAGGAACATGCGCATGTGTCTCAGTATATTCAAGCGTAACACCGAGATACAATATACCGGGATCTAAAACATATCCTTCATCAGGAATTTCGAAATGATATATCTCGTTGTGTTTTTTCGCATCGAGGACTTTATCTTTATATGTTGCCAGGTATTTTCCTAAATGAACATCGTAGCTATTACTGCCCAGTTTTTCACGATCGTATGGTTCAATGATGATCGTCTTTTTTTCAATCTCTTCAAGAATTCGCGTATCAGATAAAATCATTTAATGCCTTTATTTTTTTGGTTTGCAAAATAAATCATACATCTGCAAACTAAAGCCTTAATTTTTTTGCATGCCTTTGTTTTATCAACATAATATTAACCTTACCACAAAGCTTGCAATATGGCACATTACCGAAACAGAGGACTTTTTTTTAAATAAAGTTCCACTACAGAATAATATAACACACTGGCACAAGCGGCTACAGCACCTGGCGGGAAGATATTTATTGCAGGAACTTTACCCCGGCTTTCCTTATCACCTTATAGAAATTGCAGATACAAAAAAGCCATTTTTACCGGGTGAAAAATATCATTTCTCCATTTCGCATTGTGGTGATTACGCAGCCAGTATTGTGAGTGAAGAAAAACGTGTAGGAATAGATATTGAATTAATAACGCCTAAAATAGAATTGATAAAACATAAATTCTTAAGCGAAGCCGAAATGCTCCTGGTTAAAAAAAATAATCTTCAGCAACTTACTCTTTTATGGAGTTGTAAAGAAGCTATGTTTAAGTGGTACGGAAACGGTGGGGTTGATTTTAAAAAAAATATGACGGTGAAAAAAATCTCGATGAACTATGATCACGGAACTGTTGATTGTCTCTTTACTAAAGAGGAAGAAAGAAAATTGAAAATAAATTTTATTTTTTTTGAAAAGCTCTCTCTTGCCTGGATAGCCGAATAAAATAGCACTCTTATCAAATCTTAGCCTTCAAGTAAATCAGGCTCGTCAATCAACCCCATGTCAATAGAGTCCTGGCCTGCGATTCCTTCAATAGAACCTTTAACGTGGGCCGAGTTTAGCAGTACTTTTTCTAATTGTTTTTCTCTCGCCTTCCATAAACGTTCCATAGCGTCGCGTTCTTTTTGTATACCGATCTTCATCGCAAAAAAGCCTTCACGAATGGCCTTCCATTGTTCGCTGAATTCATTGCTTGTAAGATAGTCGTAGAGGAGATGCATTTTATCACCCCTGTTTTCCTGGCTTTTAGCGGAAGTATAAATGCGTATGATCCCATCTCTTAAAACATTGGCAAGCGCTTTAACTTCAGAAAAAGTACAAACCCACAAACCATCTTTAAGTCCGAAACAATCCATATCCTTCGGCATTGTTTTAGTAACAAGCACGGCAATATCGGCGCCGGTACTGCGCATATCTTTTTTAAATTTTTCTATCCAGTCTGCGCCAAAATTTTCGGTCCGCTTGCTTTCATAAATAATTTTGCCGCATTCCTGGCCGAAATTATTTCTTACTAATTGAATGCAGTCCGCGCCTCTTACGCCTTTACCGACTTCAGTAATAACATCAAAAGGAAAATTATTGCGTAAAATTTCTTCAAGTGCAATTTCCTGCACTTCGCCCTGCCGTTGCATAGAACCCTGCTCGGCTTTGCGTTTCATTTCATCAACTAATCTTTTTTGATCTTCTAATTGCTTCTCGAGTTCTTTAAATTTTAAATTATTCTCAGTTTCTTTTATAGCATTTTTTTCTATTTCCTGCTTTCTTATCTGTTCGCTCAGCGTCGCTCTTTCTTCCGATAATTGTTTTTGCAGCGCAATTTCCATTTCTTCCTCTTTGGTTTTAAGTTCCTGCACTTTCTTTAAAAAATCAAGCTCTTTTTGTCTTGCTAATTTTAACTTTTCTTCATTATCATTATTTGCCTGGTGTAAAACTTTTAATTGATTTTCAAAATCAACACTAATTGATTTTCGAAGTCTTTCCTGCGTTTCATTTTCTATTTTCAGTCTTTCCTTCTGCATCCTTTCAGCAAACAATTCATTTTCCTTCTCCTTCTTTTTTTCAAATTCCTTCAACTGTTCCTCTAATTTTTTTTCCTGCTCGGCGAAACGCATTCTGAGTTTCTCAGCATCTTTGTTAAATTTTTCTGCATATTCTTTCTCCAGAGATTTCGCAATAGCATCTTCAGGGGCAAATTCATTTTTACAGTTGGGGCATGTGATTAATGTTGTTGGCATATCTTTTATTATAAATAAGGGTATAAGTAATCAAGAAAACTTACCGAAGCGTTCTAAACAAATAGGTAATTGATCTTACGCATGTTCGAGTAAAAAATTGGCATCTATCTTTAAAACCTTGTGTAACCCTTTTAGAAAAGGTACATCGGCTTTGCGTTTACCGGCAAGTATTTCAGATATCTTAGATTTGCCTAATCCAAGCTCTTCCGCAAGTTTTGCCTGGGTCATCTTATTTTCAAACATCTTTAATTCTACTATTTCGGCAATAGTTGTTGGCTGTTTTGGCGGCTTCAAACCTAAAACTTCATCTTCATATTTTTCGGCGGCTGCAGCCATACCTGAAAGTTTTTTAAGTTCTGCTGAACTCAAATTAGCCTCTCCTTTATTCATCAGATTGTATACAGCAACCATTGTTTCGTGGTAGCCTTTTTTTGAATTAATTATATGTTTCATAATATTTTATTTTTTAAAAGTTACATAAGCTGCTTTTACTTTATCATATTCTTTATGGGTGCCTATAAATAGTATAAACACAGTTCTTACACTAAAAATAATTAGAGCTATCATACGATAGTGGTTACCCCTCAAATCAAAAACATACCTGTCGTTTCCCACAGAATCAACAGAGTTAAAAGTCTTTTTTAGGGCCGTAAAGTTTTTCCAGTCAGCAGCTTTTGTTTCTTCATACCACTTTTGTAAAGCAATTTCTGCATCAGGATATTTTTTTGAAAAATCTCTAATTATTGCTTTTGAAATAATAACCATAAATATAAATTATAAAAATAGAATTTTATTCTTAAAAATAGAACTTGATTCTATAATTAAAAATTATTAATGAAAATAAAAATCCTGGAAATTAACTTCCAGGATTTGTGCGGCAAAGGAGATTCGAACTCCCACACCCTTTCGGGCGCTACCACCTCAAAGTAGTGCGTCTACCAATTTCGCCATCGCCGCATTGTTAGTAATCTTCATAATAAATTCTTCTGTTTATAAAAAATACTTAGGGTTGCAAATTTAATAAAAAGTGCGCTATAAAATTTCTAAGTATTTAATATAATTCTGAAAGTTGTCCCTTTGCCGGCTTCTGAAGATTTTACAAATAACTGGCCTTTATGGTATTGCTCAATAATTCTTTTTGAGAGGGAAAGCCCCAGCCCCCAGCCTCTTTTCTTGGTGGTAAAACCCGGTTTAAAAACTTTTGAAATGTTTTGTTTGCTTATCCCTTTTCCGCTGTCTGAAACATCAATAACAATAGTTCCCGGACGCTCTATTATTTTTACGGCAATCAATCCTTTTCCCTCCATAGCGTCCAGTGCATTTTTCAGCAAATTTTCAATTACCCAGTCAAATAAAGGCCCTGAAATTTTTGCAATGACAGGCGCTTCTTTTGGCGCATCTATGGTGAAATTTACTTTATCGGTCGCCCGTCTTTTTATATAGCTAACCATCTTTTCAACCTGATCTGTGATGTTTGATTCTTCGAGCTTAGGAGTGCTGCCTATTTTACCAAAGCGATCGCTTATAAGCTTCAGGCGATTTACATCTTTTTCCATCTCTGTGGAGATAGATTGGTTCGCATCATTTTCTTTCAGCATTTCAACCCAGCCTTCCAGCGATGAAATTGGCGTTCCCAACTGGTGAGCAGTTTCTTTTGCCATGCCTGCCCATACCTGGTTTTGTGTGGATTTATTTCTCGTAGAAATTGCGTAGAGTGTGATGAATATAAACAGTGCAATAATAAGCAACTGAACCAATGGATAATATTTTACCTGCTTCAACAATACGGAATCGCCATAGTAATATTTGTCAGCAACGAATGGTTCTTTATTTAGCACCAGCAAAATAGGAGGATGGTCTGATTTAAATTCCTTAAGTTTTTTTTGAAGATAGCTTTTGGAATTTCTAATCTCTAAAGAATCTAAATTTCTTGAATCAATAATACTATCCTGTTCATTTGTTTGAATAATAGGTATATCTGCATTTTGCTGCTGTATCTGGCTGGCGAGTGTGAGATCTGCATTTTCATTTGCGGTTGCTATAAATTTATTAGCCTCTACCCACTGGCTTAATTTTACTCTTTCTTCGCTTTCTATTTTTTTTGCCAGGAGATTCGAGTAAAAAATAGTGCCTGAAACAATAGCTACAGCGGTCAAAGCAAGCACAGTACGTATATTTAAAAGCTGTCTTAGCATCAATAGTCGATTGGCATCAAATCTAAAATGTATAATCTACAAACTAAAATCTTTTATGTTTGCGTTATCGCTTAAATAAATTTAATTGAATTCATCGCCATCGGTAGCTATTGTTATACTAAACTGGAATGGAAAACATTTTCTACAAAAGTTTATCCCATCAGTATTGGCATCGCAATATGAAAACCTTTTGGTGATCGTCGCAGACAATGCATCGACTGACGATTCTCTTGATTTTCTTCGTAAAAACCATCCGGAAGTACGTTTAATATTAAGCGATAATAATGAAGGGTTTTCAAAAGGTTACAACTCCGCTTTGAAAAGAGTAAATACTGATTATTATATTTTATTAAATAGTGATGTTGAAGTATCGGAAGGGTGGATTGCACCCATAATTTCATTAATGGAATCAAATGAAAAGATTGCAGCGTGCCAGCCAAAAATTTTGTCGTTTGATAACAAAGATCAATTTGAATATGCGGGTGCAGCCGGAGGATTCATCGATTCTTTAGGCTACCCTTTCACACGCGGAAGAATTTTTGAAACGTGTGAACAGGATAGTGGCCAGTATGATAGTACCCGGGAAATTTTTTGGGCAACCGGCGCCTGCTTATTTGTAAGATCAAGGGTATTTCATGAAATGGGTGGATTTGACGAATACTTTTTTGCACACCAGGAAGAAATTGATTTGTGCTGGAGAATGCAAAGAGCCGGCTACATAATTTATGCGGTTCCTTCCTCCAAAGTTTATCATGTAGGTGGTGGAACACTACCGATGGGCGATCGAAAAAAAGTTTTTTTAAACTTCCGGAATAATCTCGTAATGATAAGTAAGAACCTTCCTGTGGCACAGGTGATTTGGAAAATTCCGCTGCGGATATTTCTTGATATGATAGCTGCATACCGGGCTTTAATTGATGCAAATTTCAGCACATTTATCTCGATAGGGAGCGCCCATCTTCACTATATTGAATGGATATTTACGGGGAGACGAGGAAAAAAAATAGTCAAAAAAAGTTTGTCGCAATTGCAGGGCGTTTATGAAGGCAGCATTGTGTGGAAATATTTTGTAAATAAAAAAAGGACATTTTCTGAAATTGTTTGTGACAAAAAATGATTTTTAGGACTCAATGTTTTATTTTTGCCCAGCAAAATGAATAATATGGATCACGAAGAAATAAATGACGGCCAGGACAAGGATATAGCTCACAACTGGGTCTCCTCTTCACGTTTTCTTTTTTATTGTCAACTTGTGATATTTGCTGCACTTATTTTAGGAGGTTGTTATACAATGTACAAACACAGGTATACCGGTAAACCAAATGTGGAAGTTCCCGGTAATACTCAATACAACCCGCAGTACAAATAAATTTTGCTTACAAAACTGCAATGGTTATTTTTGCCGTCCGTTTTTTAGTTCTTAACATTTTGCGGAAATTGCTTTTCCCGGTAATTGCGGGGCGGCAAACACGAAGTTCTTTATAAGCGGAAGTAGCTCATTTGGTAGAGCACGACCTTGCCAAGGTCGGGGTGGCCGGTTCGAGCCCGGTCTTCCGCTCACATTTATCCCGGCCTTGTCGGGATTTTTTTTGAATAGAAACTGTGTTTACTTGGTGGTGGAACTTGAAAGGTTATCAAGGCAGGTAAACAAGTTTCGATTAAAATATCTAAGATGTTTACCCGGGTGGTGGAACTGGTAGACACGCAGGACTTAAAATCCTGTTTGCAGCAATGCAAGTGTGGGTTCAACTCCCATCCCGGGTACAATTAAATTATAAAAGCCTTGTTAGTATTAACTTTCAAGGCTTTTTTAATTTTCGGGACAACATTTTTGCCTTTGTGGGTTTTCGCGTTTTAATCTATAAGCAACTAAAAGCCAGGAACGCCCCGACGGCTCTTACGGGCAGAGAGGTTGAGCTCGTAAAAGAATGAGAACCCCTACACTGGTTGAGATTTTATAGCATCCATGTTAATTTCCTTTTCTATAATTAGATTACCTGGAGTAGCGGCACCTATGGAGGAATCTCTGTTATTTCATTTGAACAAGTGTCCTCATAAGTCCATCAATTACTAATGCCATTTTTGGAATATCCAACAAGTCTAATTTGTCTGCATTAGTATGATAATTATGATTTCTGAAATAAGCCGTATTTGTAATCATTACTGCGCTATATCCAAATTTCCAATAGTTTATTTGGTCTGAATTGTCTCCTGCTACAAACCAGGGAGCTCTTATAGATTTTATATCAATTGAATTATTTTTAAATGATAGCTCTTTAAATTCTTTGGCAAACTCTCCACGAAAGAAACTTTGAACTACTGTAATGAAATTACCTTTATCACCATAAAACCATTTCATCATGCCGACAGGATAACTTTGAGAATTTTCTCTATCAGAAAAATAACCAATCATTTCAAGGCTTATCATTCCTTTCACTGCTATATTGCTGTCGTGTAATGATTTTGCATGTATATAACTCCCCATATTCTTTGTATGAAAAAAAGGAGGCTCCTCTAAAGAAAATGCAACTAAATCAATTCCGTATTTTAACGGTTGGCCTTTAAGAAGTTTTGCTAATTCTAAAACACCGGCAACGCCACTTGCATTATCGTCGGCACCGTCTTGCTCGTGGGAAACATCATAATGCGCGCCAACAATAATTCTTTCGCCGTCTTCCGGGCCAAAAGATGCAATGATGTTTTTATAGCCTCTTTCATCAACCGTGTAATCTTGCGTAGATACCCTGTTAGTATATCGTTTAAATTCTTTTTTTATCCGCTCTGCAACGGTGTCAAGCACTGTTATATTTTTATAATTACGATAATCAGGTGTATTAATGATTGACTCAAGGTTTCTTCTAATATTTGCGGTGTCCGCCAATCTTACAAAACTTTTAGCTTTAGAAGAAACCGGGTAATTTAGAATTACAATAATTGTAAGTAAGATTACGATTATAAGGAGCGTATATTTTATTATTCGTTTCATGGTTTAATCGTGAATTTTTTGCTTGTTGCTAACTCGTAAATATACAGACTCTATTGCACCGAAAAACAGTGACCTACAAGACAGAAAGTTGCAAATAATCAAGCTGAATTATATTAATGAAAAGGTAATAAGACGACATGTTTTCTCTATAACATACCACGAGTCGTCGCACTCTGCCACTAAACCCGCTATGTCCTGGTTGATCTCAGAGATTATTGATTGTGGAGGAAAGGAAGCTATTGCGTAGCTCATATATTCATTAGAACTATAAAGTGAGTTTTAGAAAAATCCATATTAAAAATCCAAATTAATTTTTAATTTAAATTCGCCATTGGCTAATCTGAAAATTTTGACTTCATGCAAAACCAAAAAAAAGATTTACGCATCCTTGTAGTTGGTTGCGGGAATATGGGGTCTTCTCATGCAATGGCCTATCATACCATTGATGGGTTTGAGATTTGCGGACTTGTGTCCCGGGGAAACTCAAAACAAATATTAAATGCGAAGCTTGGTAATAGTTATGCGTTGTTCGATGATTTCGATGAAGCCATAACGACTACCCGGCCCGATGCGGTCTGTATTTCCACTTACCCGGACACTCATGAACTTTTTGCCATAAAAGCATTTGAGAATGGATGCCATGTATTCATAGAAAAACCACTGGCCGATTCCGTTGAGGGAGCAGAGCGGATAGTCGCTGCTGCCAGGAAAGCCAAAAAGAAGCTGGTCGTGGGTTATATCCTGCGGCATCATCCTTCATGGGAGCGGTTCATTGAGTTGACCAGGGAACTTGGCAAGCCGCTCGTGATGCGGATGAATCTCAACCAGCAAAGCGATGGAAGCATGTGGAGACTTCATCGCAACCTGATGAATAGCTTAAGTCCTATTGTTGATTGCGGCGTACACTATATTGATGTAATGTGCCAGATGACCCGGTCAAGGCCGGTACAGGTATATGCAATTGGAGCCAGGCTTACCGAAGAGATTCCTGCAGGAAATTATAATTATGGCCAACTGCAAATACGCTTTGAGGATGGATCTGTGGGTTGGTATGAAGCCGGCTGGGGGCCGATGATCAGCGAAACGGCATTTTTTGTAAAAGATGTTTTCGGTCCCAAAGGATCTGTATCGATAGTGGCAAAAGATGCTGGTGGTGTCGGGAAGTCTTCTTCCATAGAGGCACACACAAAAACGGAATCGCTGCGTTTTCATCATGCCGACCTCGATAAAAATGAAAAGTTTCTAAAAGAAGATACATGGATAAACCTGGAAGATGAACCCGACCACCAGGAGCTTTGTAACCGGGAACAAAGGTATTTCCTGAGATCGGTTATAGAGGATATCGACCTTAGCGCCCATGCTGAAGATGCAGTAAATAGCCTGCGAATTGCCTTTGCGTGTGATGAGTCGGTAAGAACCGGAAAGGTTGTGTTATTATAATCTCAATCATAAAGTGCACAGGTATTCAATAGTAATTCCATAATACCTGGAAGTATTTCTGCAGGATTCATTTTTGGCAAACCCATTATAAGAGCCATAAATATAAAAGCTCATAATTGCCGATGCAATTAGACCTGCCATCAACGTTTGCGCGATTTTGCAAAAACAATTAGCGATATTGAAATCAATTAAATAAAACACAAATGAATGTAGAGCAAAACAAGACAAATGCAGTGGCCTTTTATAAAATGGCTTACGAAGGAAACCCTGCAAACGCTGTAAGATTGTATGTAGGCGATGCATATATTCAACACAATCCTTTGGTGGGCGACGGTCACCCAACCTTTTATTGAATATTTTGATAGAATGCAAAAGGAATACCCCGTTAAATCCATCGAATTTGTGCGTGTAGTGGCCGAGGGAAATTTAGTTGCCTTGCATACGCACCAGGTATGGCCGGGTAACGATGAATACGTAACCATGGATTTTTTCCGCTTCGATGAAAATGGCAAAATTGCAGAACATTGGGATAGCATACAGCAAATACCCGATGGCACAGCCAATGGTAATACGATGTATTAATTGATATAAAAAAAGAGACAAGTGATAAGAATTGTTGGTCGGAAAAATTCTTGAATGGAAAATGCTAAGTAAAAAACAGGATAACAAAAGCAGGTGGCAAATGCTGGTTATTTTTATCGTCAGGATTTTGCATCATCATTTAATTAAAACCATACAATTATGAAAGCAATAGGATTTAAACAATCATTACCGATTGAAGAGAAAGAGAGTTTTATTGAATTCGAAACCGAAAAACCAACTCCTGCTGGTTATGATTTGCTGGTGAAAATAGCCGCCATTTCAGTAAACCCGGTTGATTTTAAGATCAGGCAAAATGCTGCGAAAAATACCGTACTCGACATTCCAAAAATCATTGGCTGGGATGCAGTGGGCACGGTGGAAGCCGTTGGCGATAAAACATTAAGATCCAAAGCAGGCGACCAGGTTTACTATGCCGGAGATCTTACCCGAAGCGGCAGCAATGCGGAATACCAGTTGATTGATGAACGTATTGTTGGCCGTAAGCCAAAAAATTTGACAGATGCCGAAGCGGCTGCCATTCCGTTAACTGGATTAACTGCCTGGGAATCTTTATTCGATCGCATCAAGATCAATCCTCAAACCGATAAAGGAAAAGCAGTATTGATTTTAGCTGGTGCCGGCGGCGTTGGCTCCATCGCCATACAAATTGCAAAAAAATTGGCCGGACTTACTGTCATTGCTACTGCGTCAAGACCTGATTCTGAAAAATGGTGTAAAGATCTGGGTGCCGACTTTGTAGTGAATCACCACAATCTGAAAGCCGAACTGGAAAAAATTGGTTACAGCCACGTTGATTACATTTTAGATTTTGTGGACTTGGAAGGCTATTGGGAAACTGCAACGGAAATTATAAAGCCACAAGGACACATCGTTTCTATTACCGGCAGCAGCAAACCATTGAATCTGAATTTACTCAAAAATAAAAGTGTAAGTTTTTCCTGGGAATTTATGTACACCCGTTCTATGTTCACTACAGATGATATGGAAAGGCAACACCAGATCTTAAATGAACTATCCGACTTACTGGATGCCGGAACATTAAAGACAACACTAACGACGACCCTTAAAGGTTTTACTGTAGAGAATTTGAAGGAGGCCCATAAAATGCAGGAGTCAGGGAAAACCATTGGTAAAACGGTTATTCAATTTTAAATCAGGAAATAGGCCAAATCAAAAAAAAGCGCAATTAGACCTTTACTGCTTTCTGTTCCTGATTCCGCATAATAGATTTACCGTAAAAAATATGATTTATAATTGTTTTACTGTAGCAGGAAATCATTTTACTGTCTTTTCTGCCGATTATGAATAATCATTTTACCGTATTATTTGAAGAAAATAACTATTTTACCGTACTAAATAATCGTTTTACCGTAAAAAGGAGCTATGCCTAACGTATCAGCAGGAAACCTTTGGCTAAAGGAACGTTACCGGTTAAACGGTTATTCATTAACCCATAGCTCATACATAGGAAGCAATGACTCTATTGAGCTTACTTCGAAAGGAAATATAGAACAAGTATATGGATTAAAATATGCCGTTCAAACTGATACGCCTTTACTGCACCTGGAATTTGCATTAAAGTATGATGATCTGGATCTTGATTTTTTAAAAGCCATATTTAGAAATATACCGGTTGAAGACATCGTGGTCTTCATCGAAAAATCTCCGTCAGGCAGGTATGCCAGAAAAATCGGGTTTTTCTACGAATTTTTAACAGGAGAGAAGCTGGAACTCACTAAAGCAATAACTGGTAATTATTTCGATCTTTTGGAGACGAACAAATACATTACAGGAAATATAATAAAGGATAGCCGCTGGAGGATCAATAATAATTTATTAGGAACAACTTCCTGGTGTCCCACGGTAAGAAAAACCAGCATTCTTACTAATCTCCTGAACCAAAGTATTCCTCAAAAAATTGAAAAGCTTAAAAATGACTTTCCGGCTGACATTTTCCAAAGAGCCAACAATTACCTGTATAATAAAGAAACCCGTTCTTCGTATGAAATAGAGAAGGAACAACCGTCACCTGACAGAATGGAGAAGTTCATTGCACTACTAAGGAGAGCAGGAACAGAACAAACAGCCGAACTGTTAAATGAAGCCAGCCTGGTAGAATTGCAAAATGCTATTGTGGATTCACGATTTGCCGCGGCGGCATTCAGGGATTTTCAAAATTATATCGGCCAGTCTTTGGCTGGTTTCCAGGAACTGATACATTATATCTGCCCACCTCCGGAAATTTTAAGAACATTAATGGATGGCTTAAAGAATAGCGCTGAAAAAACTGCTGGTATTGACCCGCAAGTAAGGGCGGCGATTATTGCATTCGGTTTTGTATTTATACATCCTTTTGAAGACGGGAACGGCAGGCTGCACAGGTTTCTTATACATGATATCCTGGTACATGATGGTATGGTACCGCAAGGCCTGATCATCCCTGTATCGGCCCACATGCTAAATAACATAAGGGACTACGACAACATCCTGGAAAATTATTCGAAACCCTTAATGCAGAAAATAAGATATAATAAAAAAGAAGGCGGAGAAATTGAAGTAATTAACAGTGATGAAATAGAAGGCTATTTTCGCTATCCTGATTTGACTAATCAGTGTATATACCTTGCCGAAACTATCCATGCCACACTTAAAGAAGATATGCCTGGTGAACTTATTTTTATACAGCGGTATGATGAAGTGAAGAAAACATTGCAATATATTGTAGACATGCCTGATAAAGATATTGACCTGATGATAACCTTTCTTCATCAGAATAAAGGTACATTCCCAAAAAGAAGGCGTGAGCAGTTTGCCAGGCTAACCGATGCTGAGATAAATAAAATGCAAGCTGCTTTTAGAAAAATATTTGAAATAAATGAGTTGTAATCAAATAGCTGAGAGGGAGAAAATCGTTTGGATCAGAAAGTAAATGATCTGCTCCATCCAAAGAAATAAAAAACTCTTTGGATGCACAGCAGACTGGCAGATATGTGCAGCATTTTCAATACCAACTATTGTGTCTTGCTAAAGCTGCACCCACCTATTGAAATTTCAGCGAAGCCTTCAGTTTGTATTTCAAACGAAATAGATTGTTTTATTTTCCTTTGTGATATTTCCTGTTTACGTATAATTATACTTGATTGCGATGTTTTTTATTGGAAGCAAGCGACGGGTATAAATTTAAAAAAATGAAACCTGATTTTATCTTAAAGAGAATTTGTTAGTGTCAATGCGAACGAAACTTCTGTATATCAATATTTTTTGATCTATTGTAATTTATTACTTTGAATGTTCGGTGAAAAAGCGTCTGTTTTTCCTGTGTGGTTGATTCATAAAAGTGCACTGATTGTAAAATATTGCCTTAGTTTAATTACCTCATTTTTGGTGTGCACGAATGATACAATTGCAGGATGGTACAGGATGCGGGTTAATTATTATCAGGATATATTTACATTTACAGTGCGGTTTAACCGGGTTGCCAAAAGAATTGCTTGTATGAAATTAAAATCTCCGTTTGCAAAAAACTTTGCATTTATATTTTCAGCGTTTGTTTTTAACAGTCTGCCACGTGTAAAGGCACGAAACAAGTCACCCGGTGTATGTAAAAAGGTAAACGACTTCCCCCTAAAATCAATAGTATTTTTTTACCACAAAATCATTTTTATGATAACATAAAAGTTATTCATCGTTGATTGCGGTTTCAAATTTTATTCAAATTATTTACATCATTAAATGCTTGGTATATGAAAAAAAGTAATCCCCTTTTTAAACATTTGTTTTTTGCAATCTTATTCTTCCCGCTAATTTTTCAGCAAAATCTTTTTGCTCAAAAGCCAACGGGTCATGTTGTTGAAGGAACTGTTTCCAATGAAAAGGGAGAGCCCTTACAGGGAGTTGTCGTTCATGAACAAAATACTAATGAAAATGTAGTGACAGATGCTTCCGGGAAATTTAGAATTGCAATCACCAGGCCGAGCGCCAACCTGGTTGTAACTCATACAGGCTATTCAGACAAAATAGTTCCGGTTACTGCCCAGTCAGGTAATGTAAATATTGCTTTGTCTGTATTTACTAAAGAACTCGATGAAGTAGTCGTAGTCGGCTACAACACTGTTAAAAGAAAAGATTTAACAGGCGCGGTTTCCGGCATTGGTCAGGAAGAAATTAAATCAAGGCCGGTAGATAATGCATTGGAAGCAATGCAGGGTAAAGTTGCGGGTGTGGATATTTCTTCCAATGAACGTCCCGGAACAGTCGGCGATATTAGTATCCGTGGTGTTCGTTCTTTAACGGCATCAAATTCTCCACTTTTTGTGGTTGATGGAATTCCATTGATTACCGGCGGAATTGAAAATATTAATCCGTCAGATATTGAATCAATTGATGTATTGAAAGATGCTTCTGCAACTGCTATTTACGGTTCGCGTGGCGCCAACGGAGTTGTTATTGTAACTACCAAACAAGGCAAAGCAGGGAAAGCGACATTAAGTCTTAATAGCTCCGTTACATTTGAAAATTTACAGGATAATCAAAAAATGTTTAATGCCCCGGATTTTATTACTTTCCGTCGTTGGGCATATTACTATGCGGGCTTAAATACAACCACCGGTATCAGTACGTATCCAAGAGGAGATCAGCCCGATGAAGCTTTTGATAAAACTTATTTTAGTGCCACTGCGGATCCTTATGCGTGGGCTAATATTGAGCAGGGATGGGCTGGCGGAACATGGGATCCATCTAAAGTTCAAACCACTGATTGGAGAGGTAAGGTTACCCAACAAGGAGTAACTTCAAATAATACAATCAGTGTAAGTGGTGGTACTGATAAAATTAAGGCGTACGGCTCTTTTGGTTATTTGAACAATACGGGAACCATACGCGGACAATCATTTGAAAGATATACTGCACGGGCAAATGTTGATATTGCTGCTACTAAATGGTTTTCTTTAGGAACTAATATCAACATTAATTATAACAAGCAGGAATATGGGCAATCGAATATTGGGGTTTCAACTGTTGGTAATCCCCAGGGAGGGTTATATGAATCCGCAAGGGGTGTATATCCATATGCGGTTCCCTATGATTCTGCAGGTAATAGAATTTCATTTCCGGGAGGTGATAATGCTGTTAAGACTATTGTTGACGAATGGAAATATAATATAGATGAAAGGACAACACTGAGAGCTTTTGGAAGTATATATGCCCAGGTAAATTTTGGGTCAATTTCCCCTGTATTGCAAGGATTAAAGTACCGCGTGAATTTCGGACCGGACTTATCTTATTATAGTGATGGAAATTATATCGATAAAAACTCAGTGGCTAATGGAGGCAGTAGTAGTTATGCTTCACTTAAAAAGGTGAATACCTATTCATATACATTGGATAATTTGCTTTATTACGACAGAACAATCGGGCAACATACTTTTGGCGTAACATTATTAGCAAGTCAAACTGCTTTTACAATGGATACGAGTATTATTACAGGAAACGGAGTTCCCTTGTCATCTCAATTGTGGAATTCACTTTCCAGTGGTACTGTTACAGGGCAGCTCAGTACCGGTACCGGTATTATTCAGCAACAATTATTGTCTTATATGGGCAGACTTAATTATAGTTATAGAGATAAATATTTGTTGACGGTTTCGGCTCGCCAGGATGGTTCTTCGGTACTTGCTGAGGGGCATAAATATTCATGGTTTCCTTCTGCAGCATTGGCCTGGAGAATCAGCAAAGAAAATTTCATGCAAACGAGTTGGATAAATGATTTGAAATTAAGAGTTGGTGTAGGGGTCACCGGAAACTCAGCCGTTATTCCTTATCAGACGCAAGGTGGAGTAATCTCACTTTTTTATCCATTTTCTTCTTCCAGTTCTGCAGGTTCCATACTAAATCCGGTTTTCGCAAATAAAGATCTGGGATGGGAAAAAACTACTCAATACAACATCGGGTTAGACTATATTTTATTTAACAGAAGAGTATCCGGAAGTATAGATGTGTACAGCTCCAACACATCAGATTTATTATTGAAAGCTAACATTCCAACTACTACAGGTTACACTACTACTTATGAAAATATTGGCAAAACTGCTAACAAGGGTATTGATATTTCTGTAACCACGCTTAACATTAATACAAAACACTTAACCTGGACTACCACTTTAAATGCTTCATGGCAAAAAGACCATATTGTGTCGTTGTCAAATGGAACTCAACCGGATATAAGCAATACCTGGTTTCCTGGCCAACCACTCGGTGTAATTTATGGTTATAATGCTTTGGGCTTGTGGCATACTACTGATGACGCCGCAATAAAAGCCTTTAATGCAAATGGAAATGCATTTGGCCCGGGCAATGTAAGAATTGCAGATCTTAACGGCGATAATAAAATTGATGCAAACAATGATCGCGAGATTATTGGATGGACAAGGCCGCGGTGGGTAGTTGGCATGACCAATACAATTAATTATAAAGGAGCGGAATTATCTTTCTTCCTCTACGGACGATTACATTATCTATATAATTACGGAGGTGAAGCAGAAGCAGCGCGCTATGTTACCAGGCAGGTTAATTATTATAATGAAAATAATACAAATGCTGACCTTCAAAAACCTATATTTAATGCCGGCGGTGCGCCTGTTGATCCCTATTATGCCGCGTTAGGATATCTGAAAGCTTCATTTATTAAAATCCGGAACATATCGTTAGGATATAATTTGGCTGGCAAAAAATTAGAGAATAAAGGGGTTTCTAATTTAAAGGTTTATGTGCAAATGACGAATCCGGGAATGTTATTTTCTCAAATCAAATTCCGGGATATGGATGTAGTCAGCCCAACCTGGAACAGGGGTGTTACCGTTGGATTTAATGCATCATTTTAATAAATTTAAATTTAAATATTATGTATAAAAATAAATTTTTAATACCGCTGGCTATTATTGCAGCAGTACTTTTTATCACGTCATCTTGCAAAAAGAGTTTCTTAGATGAAAATCTTACCACTGCGAGAACTACCGATTTTTATAAAACTGATGCCGGCATATTGCAATTGGCGGTGGGTACTTATTACCAGGTTTTTACTGTTCCGGAAAACGGAGAATGGTATTTTTCTGCTGCTAATTATGGAACCGATGAATTTCATGTTGGTGGGGATCCTTCCAATTCGCCCTGGAACAATTATGATCAAACTTTTAATCCCGGACTTACTACCAATGGTAATCTACAAGGAATAAATGTTCAATGGGATGCCTTATATACAGGTATTGGAGACGCTAATTTATTAGTTGAAAATGCCAGAAACAGCACTTCTACTTCCGCTGCCATTAAGAGTACTTCCCTGGGGGAAGGACTTTTTATGCGTGCATATAACTATTTAAGATTAGTATCTCAATATGGTGGAGTTCCGCTGGTAACCCAACCAACTACTGCGGTAAGCCTTGAATTTACACGTGCCACCCCGGAAGATGTTTTTAAACAGATCATAATTGATTTAGATAGTGCTCATAATTTGTTGTCAAATTCAGGAGGCCCTTATCATATCACAAAAGATGCTGCTGCACATTATTTAGCAAAAGCATATTTATCCAGGGCAAGTGAAATAAATAGTTCATGGAATTCTTCAACAGTAACGTCAGATTTAACAACTGCTGCTACACTTTGCGACGAAGTAATCGCCAACCATCCATTAGCTCCGGATTTTAAAAGTTTATGGAATTTTACGGCCATTAATTCGGCGAATGAATCTTTGCCTGAAGTTATTCTTTCTGCTCAATTTACAAATGATGTAACTACCAACCTGGGTAACGGGAATACCCAGCATCTATATTTTGTGTCAAGATATGATATACAGGACCAGATGGCCCGGGACCTAACGGGCGACCGGCCCTTTAGCAGAATGGCAGCTACTTATTACGATTACCATTTGTACGATATGGTTAATGATTCAAGATTTTGGAAATCATTCAGAACTAAAAGTGCTATAAATGGAGCAAAAACTGTTGCCCCGAATGTCCAGGGAGACTTGGGAATAATGTTTGTAATCGATCAGCCAGGGGATACACGATTCCCCTTGTCGAAAATTTGTGCAGGTACAATAAAGAACACATCTTATAGTCTTGTTCAGGATGTTAATAATCCTGGGAAACCGATACCAACTACTTATGTAGCTTATCCGAATGGTGCAACAGCAGATGGTGCATTGAATACTGATTTGACGACTGCTTATCAGGCTTTCCCATCCTTAAGTAAATATCTCGATGGGTCAAGAAATTCCTTAAATGATGTTGTTGGTCATAGAGATTTTATTTTAGCACGTTCGGCTGAAACTTATTTAATGGCTGCGGAAATAAAAATCAGGTTGGCTAAGGCTGGCCAGGGAAGCTATGCTGACGCATTGCTTTACATTAATGCAGTTCGTAAACGTTCAGAATACGTTAATGGAGAAGACAGAGCTGCTTATTATGATGGAGGTAATACATTACAGTCTAAGTCACTCCAGCCTGCTGGTGTAGCCAATTCTTTTTATCCGGGCAATTCCTATTATGAATCGAACAATATTCCGGTAACTACTGCAGCCTCTGCAGATCTGACTATTGCAGATATTGGTTCTTTACCTGCACAAGATGAATATATTATTAGCACTTTAGGCTTGTCAGGTTCATATGATAGAATGTTATGCCTTGTGCTGGATGAACGCTCCCGTGAATTAATGGGAGAGTATAAACGCTGGGAGGATTTATCACGTACGCAAACCCTGGTTTCCCGTGCCAAGACATTTAACCCGGAAGCAACCGCACATGTTCAGGATTTCCATGCCCTCAGGCCAATACCACAGAGCTTCCTGGATGGTATTCAAAGCGGAGGTGCTGCTTTAACACCGGATCAAAAACAAACCATGCAGAACCCGGGGTATTAATTAAAAAAATTAAGTCTGCGAAAAGACAGGTGTAAGCCTGTCTTTTTAGTTAGTAGAAGCACAAGTACGGACATGATAGATATCTTGTCCATGCGAAAACGCTTTCAGGTTATTGGGGAGATACAAATGCATTTGAGTCCTTTCAATACTTTTATTATTCGTCAATATTTTTTCTTTAAACGATTGCGATGCCTGCTAAAAAATATCTTCAGACCTCTTTCTTTTTTCTATCTGTTTGCTCCGCAATCTTTACACCGATCGTAAGAACCCTAATGAATAAAAAATGCCTTTTTCTCTTGCTGCTCATTTGCCTGATGCAAACTTCTTTTGCTCAGCGCACATGGCCTGTTGCAGCTAACGAAGCTAAGCCCTGGACGAGATGGTGGTGGATGGGGAGTGCGATTGATGAGGCAGGAATAAAAAAACAATTAACGCAGTTATCAGGCGCTGGTTTTGGTGGTGTAGAGATTGTCCCGATTTATGGAGCCATCGGTTTTGAAAACAGGTACATAAATTATTTATCACCAAAGTGGATGAAGATGCTTGACTACACGGTATCTGAAGCGAAAGCCAGAGACATGGGTGTTTATATTTCTGTTGGCACAGGTTGGCCAATTGGCGGCAGCGACGTTAGTATTGATGATGCTGCAACGAAATTAATTACCCAAAAATATTTTTTAAAAGCGAATGAAAAATTGACTGATAAAATTATTGTTGATGATCCTAAGCAAAAAAAATATACAAACCTCTCTGCCTTAATGATGTTTAAAAAAGATGGTGAAGCTGTTGACCTTACTAACAAAGTTGAAGCAGATGGTACATTAAATTTTACAAGCAATGAAGATGCAGAATTGATAGCCGCATTTGTTGGCAAAACGTTGCAAATGGTAAAGCGTGCTGCACCTGGCGGAGAAGGGTATACCATTGATCATTTTAGTAAAACAGCAACAGCAGATTATTTTAGAATATTTGATACGGCCTTTGGCAATTCTTCTCACGGTGTAAAAGCATTTTTTAATGATAGCTACGAAGTATATGATGCTGATTGGACCCCGGATTTTTTTAGTGAATTTCAAAAACGCAGAGGCTACGATTTAAAAAAATATCTAAACTTATTTATAAGTAATTCTTTAAGCGATACGGTGGCAAGATTAAAGAGTGATTACAGGGAAACAATATCGGATTTGATGTTACAAAATTTTAGTACGGTATTTACCTCATGGACAAATAAGCGAAATACACAATCTGTAAACCAGGCACACGGCAGCCCGGGAAACCTGTTGGATTTATATGGTGCTTTCGATATACCGGAGTGCGAAACTTTTGGCAGCAGCGCATTTGACGTAAGAGGGCTTAGAAGAGATAGTCCAGATATCCGCAATGTAGACCCGGATCCGGTGATGCTGAAATTTGCCAGCAGTGCGGCACATGCTTATGGAAAAAAATTAACCAGTTGCGAAACCTTTACCTGGTTGGGAGAACATTTTAAAACAAGTTGGAGCCAATGCAAACCGGAAGTTGACCAAGTGTTTTTATCGGGCATTAATCATGTTTTTTATCATGGAACTACATACTCACCTGTTGATGTAAAATTTCCGGGATGGTTGTTTTATGCCTCGGTAAACTTTGTGCCATTCAACAGTTTGTGGCCACATTTAAAAGGCTTAAATGACTATATAAAAAATTGCCAGGTCATGCTGCAAAAAGGGGAACCCGACAATGAGTTACTAATATATTGGCCGATTTATGATGTGTGGAATAATGCAAAAGGATTAGATATGCCTTTGCAAATACACACTATTGATGGCTGGCTGCATCCTTCAGCATTTTACAAAAATGTAAAACAATTACAGGCGTCAGGGTATTCGTTAGATTTTGCAAGTGACAAAATGTTAGCAAAAGCAATAATTAAAAATGGTGAAATAAGCATCAATGAAATAGGCGCCAAACATAAAGTACTGATCCTTCCGGCATGCGATAAAATTTCTGTAGAAACATTTAAAAGTATTTTGCAAATAGCGCATAGTGGAGGAACAGTAATTATTCAATCATTGCCAAAAGATGTAAAAGGCTTTTATGATGTAGCCAATGAACAGCAACAATTTATAAATAGCATACCGAAATTTTTATTAAATAAAAGTGATCAATCAATAAGTGTAAATAGTTATGGTAAAGGCAAAATTGTTTTGGGCGATGTAAAAACTGCCTTGAATGAATTAAACGTAATGCCCGAAATGGTGGCCAGCAAAGGATTACAGTTCATCAAAAGAAAACAGGGTAACGAAGAATATTATTTTATTGTAAACAATACAGCAAACGATTTTGATGACTCTGTTGTTTTAAACGTTGCTGCTAATAATATTTCTTTTACTAATCCTCTAAACAATAAATCCGGCAATGTAAATTTTAAAAAGCTAAATAAGCAAAGTCAGCTTCGTTTACAGTTACAATCGGGACAAAGCATTTTAGTAAATTGTACGAATGCGAAAACAACCGCTAAATGGAATTATGCAAATGAATCCGCCAAGGAAATTAATTTAGAAAACAATCATTGGAAATTACATTTTACGGCCGGTGGTCCATATTTGCCTGCCGATAAAGAAATGAATACCACTCAACCCTGGACAAAATTTACTGATGATAGCACCACGCAATTTTTTAGTGGCACCGGTGTCTATTCCACCACTTTTACTTTAAAAAATAAAGCGGCAGATTACTTATTGCAGTTGGATAAATTATATGAAAGTGCAAGAGTAATAATAAATGGGAAAGACGCCGGATTAATCTGGAGTCTTCCTTTTGAAACAAAAATCGGGAAGTATTTGCATGAAGGAAAAAACACCATCAGCATTGAAGTATGTAATTTAATGGCTAATCGTATTCGATATATGGATCAGCACAAAATGGTTTGGCGTAAATATCATGAGATAAACTTTGTAAACATTGATTATAAAAATTTTGATGCGAGTAATTGGAAAGTGCAACCTTCGGGCATAGATGGCGTTGTTAAATTAATCCCTCTCACTAAATAAATGCCATTAAAAAGGTTGTGAAAATGCGTATTTAATGCTATAGTATTTCAATTCTTTGCTCAAAAAAATTAAAAATTACACAGTGAAAAAAGTCGATTCATTCCTTATAACGATTCTTAATATGCAGCATAAAAATATTGCTATTCTTATCTTAAGCTTATTCTTCTCTTTTGAATATTATAATGGTACTGCTCAAACGACAAATGATGAGGATTTAAGCTGGACCTCCGATGTTGGTGCGAAACAATTTCCATCCTCAACAAAAAGCTTTGTCGTAAAAGCCAAAAGCGATACTTCTAAAGTTATTTCAAAACGTATACAAGAGGCAATAGATAAATGTGAGAAAAGTGGTGGCGGCATTGTATCATTCAATCCGGGTGTATATGTCACCGGAGCTATCTTCTTAAAATCAAATGTGCGTCTTCAGATTGATAAGGGAGTTACATTGCTCGGCTCTCAAAGCTTCGATGATTATCCCGAAATTGATACCCGCATTGCGGGCATAGAAATGAAATGGCCATCGGCACTGATAAATGTTATTGATGCAAAAAATACCGCGGTAACAGGCGAAGGTGTTGTGAACGCAAGGGGAAAATTTTGCTGGGATAAATATTGGGCAATGCGTAAAGAGTATGAAGCCAAAGGGCTTCGCTGGATTGTTGATTATGATGCCAAAAGAGTTAGGACATTACTTGTTCAAAATTCCTCTGACATTACTTTAGAAGGAATCACCTTAAAAAATGCAGGCTTCTGGACAGTGCAGGTTTTATATTCCAGTCATGTGAGTGTCGATGGGCTTATCATTCGCAATAATGAAGACGGGCACGGCCCGAGCACGGATGGTATTGATATCGATTCTTCATCGTGGGTACTGGTTGAAAATTGTGATATTGATTGCAATGATGATAATGTTTGTTTAAAGGCAGGCCGCGATTGGGACGGGCTTCGCGTAAACAGACCTGCAGAATATATCGTGATACAAAAATGTATTGCACGGAGAGGCGCAGGCCTTATTACACTTGGAAGCGAAACCTCGGGTGGCATAAGACATGTACTCGCAACCAATCTTTTTGCAAAACATACTGATAACGGCCTGCGACTGAAATCTGCATTTACCCGTGGCGGTTTGATTGAAGACATTCACTTTACCAATACCGTTTTGGACTCCGTAAACAACGCCTTCCAGTTTAATCTAAACTGGTATCCGGCTTACAGCTATTCTGAATTGCCGAAAGGATACGTATATGATTCAATACCTGCCTACTGGAAAGCTATGTTGCATAAGGTGGAACCAATTGAAAGAGGAATCCCGCATGCAAAAAATATTTACATAGAGAATGTAAAAGTTACCAATGCCAACCAGGCGTTTGTAGGCTCAGGCTACGAACTGTCTTTGCTTGAAAACTTCGTCTTTACGAATTGTACGATTTCCGCAACTTCTATAGGGGTGCTTGAATTTACCAAAGGCTGGAAGTTTAATAACGTTTCAATAAGCATAGATAAAAAAGAAATCGATTCAAGCGGCGATGGCAGCAAAGAACAAAATGAACGGTTGAAAAATTGAATGATAATAGTAAAAATTATTTCGTTAACTAATTTTCAAGCCATGTCAAATTATTTTGGAAGCTGAATAAAAAGATAAAAATCAGTAAAATGGAAACTATAAAACCTTTAAAATTATTTGCTTTATTATTTACACTTACTGCCCTGGCGTTTACAGTAAACAGACACAAACCTGTGTTCTACATTATCGGTGATTCTACAGTTAAAAATGGTGATGGGAAAAATGCAAATCAGTTGCAAGGCTGGGGAAGCTTTATAGACACCTATTTCGATACAACAAGAATCACTGTAGAAAATGATGCTATTGGAGGCAGAAGCAGCCGCACGTTTCTTACCGATGGGAGATGGGATAAAATTCTTTCAACATTGCATAAAGGTGACTATGTAATTATGCAGTTTGGACACAATGATGGCGGCGCTTTGGATGATACCTCAAGGGCAAGAGGTACAATAAAAGGCGTCGGTGATGATAGCACGGAAATTTATAATCCGATTCGTAAGCAAAAGGAGGTGGTGCACAGTTACGGTTGGTACATGCGAAAATATGTGAATGATACGAAGACTGCCGGAGCCGTTCCTATTGTATGTTCGCCTATTCCCCGCAATGATTGGAAAGACGGGAAGGTTGTTCGCAGCAATGATGGTTATGCCTTGTGGGCAAGGCAAATCGCGATGCAAACAGGCGCTTATTTTATCGACCTGAATAATGTTATCGGCGATGCATTTGAGAAAATCGGGCAGAAAAAAACCGCCTCTTTTTTTCCGCAGGAACATACACATACCAATAAAGAGGGTGCGATTTTTAATGCTGATATTGTAATTGATGGAATTAAAAATTTAAAGCATTGCAAGCTGAAAAAGTATTTGTTGAATAAATAGCATTTCTGTTAACCAGGTATTTTAATTGGGAGCAAGTGAAGTGTATAAATTAAAAAAATGTACCGTGGTTTTACCTTAAAGAGAATTTCTTCGCGTCAATGCAAACGGAACCTCGATATGTTTTTTATCATTATTCAAAACCATCTCCGCGGCTATTTCACCCATCTTTCTAAAGTCAGTTGATACGGTAGTAACCCCGTTCATTATAAATTGTTTCCAGGGAGTTTCATTATAGGAAATGATACCGATGTTTGTTCCCACTTGAAGTTGGGTTTCCCGGATTTTTCCGAGCAGCACCACCAAATCATCTTCCATCAGGTTTATATATGCTTCACCATCTTGTATTGGTTCATCAGCAATTTTGTGTACTACCTTATGGCTAAAAGCATACTCACTGCAAAAGGATTTAAAGCCTTTTAAAATTTCTTCAGGGTGATAAGTATATTCCGGGAAAACAATTTTTAGTGTTTGGTATTTACTTAGTTGAGGCAGCGCCTCTTTCAATGCACCGAAAATATCCTTTTCAAAATTTTCATACACAGCGCCATACTCCCGGCTGATGCCGGGAATTAATTTATCTAATAAGATCAATTGGCCGGTGTTAATTTCATTGATGATTTCATTGGCATTTTCGCCTCCTTCAAGGAAATGCGGAATGATTACATAATGCGTGTAATCCTCTTTCCTGTTTTGCAATAGCTTTTTAAACAGGCTAAAATCATTATTATAAATATAAAAATCGATGGCAGCGTGTTCGCCCAACGTTTTTACAAATGAATCATAAATGATTTTTTTATGAGCACTAAGCTTATTAAATATCAGGAAAACTTTTATATCCTGCCTGAAATCTGTTTGAGCGATAAAATATCCTTTGCCGGGAACAGAACCTATTACACCAAACTTTTTTAAATACCGATATGCTTTTTCCGCAGTGTCACGGGCTATTTCCAGTTCATAGCTTAGCTCATTAATGGATGGCAGCAAATAATCTTTTTCCAGCCTTCGTTGTTCTATTGCCTGCAAAACGGAATTGGCAAGTTGCAGGTATTTTGGCGTGATAGATTGTTCATCTATTTTAATGATCCGGTATATATTCTCTGAAGCCATATATTTAAGCAATGCATAAATATAGATTCTTTTTTTAGTTGATGCAGCATAACAGTACGGGACAGTTGCAGCCGGGGGTAAAACAAAAACATGCAAATTAATTCGCAGAGATCTCTTTTATCATATCTTAGATTTCCCTTATGATTGCGTGTTCATTTATGAAAGTGCCATTTAAATGACGTTGCCAAACTATTCGGCTGTCGGATAGAACAGAAAATGTCAAGGCATGATGGCTCATGACAGTCACTCTATCTGCCTTTAATAATTTTAGCCCTTAAAGCTTGTTATGATTAAAAAAATATTTTTACTTCCGGTTGTAGTCTTAATTTCTTTCACTGCTCTTTCGCAAACGGCCACGTTTTCAAAAGACACTTTCTACGCAGGCTTTGTAGCGCCACCTAACTCAGCAAAGCCCCGTGTATGGTGGCATTGGATGAATGGTAACATTACAAAAGATGGTATACGCAAAGATCTTCAATGGATGCATCGCGTGGGTATTGGTGGTTTTCAGAATTTTGATGCGAGTTTGTTGACGCCGCAAATTGTTGAGAAAGCGTTTAACATATATGACGCCTGGATGGAAAGATGCATTCAGGTTTACTACAAAACTTGCAGATTCATTACACCTGGAGATGGCAATAGCAGGATCGCCGGGTTGGAGTGAAAGTGGTGGTCCCTGGGTTAAACCGGAAGATGGAATGAAGAAATATGTATGGACAGAAATGAGAGTAAAAGGTGGCGCGACAGGTATAAAACTTGCGCAACCTTCTGCAGTAACAGGTCCTTTTCAAGGCATCGTAAAGCAACCGGGATTTGGAGAGAAAATAGACGCATCAAAACTTCCGGCGTTTTACAAGGATGTTGCCGTAGTTGCATATAAAGTTGTGGCAGCAGATAGATCATTAGAAGATTTGGGTGCTGTAGTAACATCAAGTGGTGGGGATTTTACATTGCAACAATTAACGGATGGTGATGTAGGGACAAGTGTGTTGCTACCCAGGGATTCTGTAAAAGGATTTGCGTGGATACAATTTGCTTTTCCGCAACCGCAAACCATTAAAGCAATTACAATGGTTGGCGGTGGAGAGCCAGGCGTGTTCGGCCAGGGCGCAACTGCAGCTGATTCAAGAAAATTGGAAGTAAGTGCTGATGGTGTGAATTTTACATTCGTCTGCAATATTCCTCCCGGTGCTATTTTAGAACAAACACTTGCCATACCTGCTACCACAGCAAAATATTTTCGCGTTACGGTAAAAAACCCTCCTTCACAAATAAATGCGTTGGCTGCAATGGTTGGAATGGATGCAAAGCCTGTAACACCACCCGGCACTGAGATAGCTGAAATTTATTTGCATCCGTCAGATGTTATTAATCGCTTTGAAGAGAAAGCTGCATTTGCACCCATTGGTGACCTGAATTCAAAGATGACTGCTGCGTCAAATGATGTTGTTGCAACAAATGACATTATTGATCTTACGGGTAAAATGAATGCAGATGGAACACTCAACTGGACAGCACCAGAAGGAGAGTGGAAAATAGTTCGCCTTGGCTATTCATTGTTGGGTATAGATAACCATCCTGCATCTCCTGAAGCAACCGGTTTGGAAGTTGACAAGTTAGATCCTGTTGCCATCAAAAACTATTTTGAAAATTATCTTGGTCAGTATAAGGATGCAACGGGTGGTTTAATGGGAGGCAAAGGTGGTTTACAATTTATGGTAACTGATAGCTGGGAAGCGGGTGCACAAAACTGGACGGCAAATCTTCCTGCAGAATTTCAGAAGCGCAGGGGCTACAGTATTATTCCGTGGTTGCCTGTATTAACAGGCCAGATAGTAAAGAGTGCACAGGCAAGTGAACAATTCCTGTTTGATTTCAGGCATACGTTAAGTGAAATGGTATCTGAATATCATTATGATGGCTTGACAAAAATTCTTGCAGCGCATGGCATGAAGCGTTATTCTGAGTCACACGAAGATGGCCGCGCATTAATCGCCGATGGTATGGAAGTAAAAAGAACGGCTGCTATACCAATGGCTGCATTATGGACGCCCAATCCTTATATGAACCAGAATGATCAGACGAAATATACTGCTGATATCCGTGAGTCTGCATCTGTTGCACATATCTATGGACAAAATTTGGTAGCAGCAGAATCATTAACGGCATTAGGTATTGGAGGAGTAGCCTGGTCTTATTATCCTGAAAATTTAAAGCCAAGTGTTGATCTTGAATTAGCAAATGGCTTGAACAGGTTTGTAATTCATTGCTCTCCACATCAGCCTGTTGATGATAAAATTCCGGGTCTTGGTCTTGGACCTTTTGGTCAGTGGTATACTCGCCATGAAACATGGGCTGAGGAGGCTGTTGCATGGAACGCTTATCTCTCAAGAAGCAGCTATATGTTACAGCAGGGCAAGTTTATTGCAGATATTGTTTACTATTATGGAGAAGACAATAACATCACTTATTTATTTGGCAAAAAACCACCGGTTATTCCTGAAGGCTATAATTATGATTTTATAAATGCAGATGCATTGATCAATGTACTATCAATAAAAGATGGAAAGCTTGTTACTCCAAGTGGGATGAGTTATCGTGTGCTGGTACTTGATAGCAATGCAACAAAAATGTCATTGCCTGTACTACGTAAGATAAGTGCATTGGTAAAAGCAGGTGCAGTTGTTGCAGGTGTTAAACCGGCGGCAACACCCAGTCTTGCCGATGATCAGAATGAATTCAATAAACTCGTTAATGAAATATGGTCTTCTTCAAATGCAAAAGTTACAGAAAGAAAATCTTTGAGCGATGTGCTGGGTGCAATGAATGCTACGCCTGATTTTACTTACACAAAGCCACAAAGCAGTACAAAACTTTTGTACGTCCATCGCAAAACAACAGACCGTGATATTTATTGGATAAACAGCAGAACAAGTGATGTTCAGGATCTCGAAGCAACGTTTCGGGTAGCTGGAAAAGTTCCCCTGCTTTGGTTTGCAGAAACCGGTAAAACAGAACCGCTTTCTTATACCATTTCAAATGGTGTTACAAAAGTTAAGCTGCACATGGAACCAAATGATGCATTCTTCATCGTGTTTAATGACAAAGCAACAAAAGCTTCTGTAGAGTTACCTGCTGTTAAAGTAAAAGAGCTTGCAACAATAAGTGGTGAATGGAATATTGATTTTCAAAAAAGCCGCGGTGCTCCTGCTTCCATAAAAATGAATGTACTAAAATCATTCACTGAAAATGCCGATGCAGGTGTAAAATATTTTTCCGGGACAGCCACTTATACAAAAAAAATTACTGCGCCATCGGGCTGGTTTAAGAAAGATGTAGAGTTGTGGCTAAATCTTGGTGATGTAAAAAATCTCGCTGAAGTAATTGTGAACGGAAAGTCCCTCGGTATTCTCTGGAAAAAACCTTTCCGTGTTGATATTTCAAGCGCACTAAAGCCCGGCGCAAATACATTGGTGGTAAAGGTTACAAACCTTTGGGTAAACCGTCTGATCGGCGATGCACAACCAGGCGTTACCCACAAGATCACTTATACAACTATGCCCTTTTACCAGGCTAATTCACCATTGCAGCCTTCGGGTCTATTGGGGCCGGTGCAGGTAATGTCTGTTGACAGGAATTAAAATTTTCGGGCAGAGGTTTTTACCGATATTTAGCATCCGCCGTTTTTGTTCTTGTAATTATAATAAAAGCTTGTATGAAAAAATATTTTATGCTCACGAGGTATTTTGTTGCTGCCTCCTTTTTGCTTAACATGTTTAATGTGACAGCGCAAAAAATTGATCCGTCTATTTTACAAAAACAATGGAAGGCATCATGGATAGCAGTGCCCGGCGAACTGCCTGAAGGGTACGGAGTTTACCTGTTCCGTAAAAATATTGATCTGCCGTCAAAGCCTGGATCGTTCGTGATTCATGTTTCTGCCGATAACCGGTACAAATTATTTGTAAATGAAAAATTGGTGTCACTCGGCCCTGCAAGAGGAGATCTTTTACACTGGAATTTTGAGACCGTTGATATAGCATCTTTACTGCATGCAGGTAATAATATTATAGCCGCACAGGTTTGGAATGACGGTGACTTTCGTCCTGAGGCACAGATATCATTGCGTACTGGTTTTATAGTACAAGGCGCCAGCGATGCGGAGCAATTGGTGAATACCAATAATAGTTGGAAATGTATAAAAGACAGCAGCTATAAACCTTTGAAGGTAGCATTGGCCACCTACTATGTAGCCGGGGCAGGTGAACTGATCGACATGCATACTTATATCAGTAATTGGGAAAAGAATAATTACAACGATAGTGAGTGGAAGATGGCACAAGCAGTTTATCCCGGTAATCCAAAAAATATTTTGGGGCCGTATGGCACACCGCAGGGATGGATGCTGGTACCATCCGGCATTCCGCAAATGGAATTAAAGCAGCAACGGTTGATGAAAGTAAGGAAGGCTGAAGGTGTTTCAGTGCCTTCTTCTTTTCCTGGAAATAAAACGTCATTCACTGTCCCAGCAAATACCGTGGGCACTGTTTTGCTTGATCAAACATATCTAACCAATGCTTACCCAACTCTCATTTTCAGTGGCGGTAACAATGCAACTGTTTCGTTAAGTTATGCTGAGGCTTTATTTACAAAATATCCCGCAAAGGGAAATAGGGATGAAATTGACGGTAAGATTTTTATGGGAAGAAAGGACAGTATTATTTCTGATGGCGGGAAAGCACAGTCATTTACGTCATTGTATTTTAGGACATACCGCTACATACAACTAAGAGTAACAACTAAAGAAGAACCTTTAACTATTGAAGACCTGTATGGAACATTTACAGGTTACCCTTTCCGTTACAATGCAAAGCTTGAATCAGAGGATAGCGAACTGAACAAAATAATTGAAATTGGATGGCGTACTGCCCGTCTCTGCGCTGTTGAAACTTACACGGATTGTCCTTACTATGAACAGTTGCAATATATTGGTGACTCAAGAATACAAGGCTTAGTCTCTCTTATACAATAGTGGTGATGACCGGCTGTTAAAGAATGCCCTCAATCAAATGGATAACTCCCGCCAGCCGGAGGGTGTTACATTAAGCCGTCATCCGTCTTATACGCCGCAATACATTCCCACATTTTCTTTATGGTACATCGGAATGTTACATGATTATATGATGTACGGAAAGGACAGCAGTTTTATAAAAAACAAACTTGACGGCGCCAGAGGAGTATTAAATTTTTTCAGGCATTATCAGCAGGAGGATGGGTCTTTGAAAGATGTTCCTTATTGGACATTCACGGACTGGGTTGACGGGTACGGATGGAAAGCCGGTGTTGCGCCGGTGGGCAAAAATGGAAACGCTGCACTATTGGACTTACAGTTATTATGGGCATACGAGTTAGCTGCAGATCTGGAAAATAAAATAGGCATCAAGGCAATCGCGACATCATACCTTCAATATGCAGAACAACTTAAAAAAACAATCAGGAATAAATATTGGGATAACAACAAAAAACTTTTTGCAGACAGATCAGAAAAAGATTTGTTCTCACAACATGCCAATGCATTGGCAATACTTACCGGAGCCGTAAGCAAAGATGAAGCAACAGAGATCGGTAAAAAATTATTGGCCGATACTTCACTGGCGCCTGCTTCTATCTACTTCAAATATTATTTGCACCAGGCTCTCACAAAAGCAGGTTATGGAAATGATTATCTAAGCTGGCTGGACAAGTGGCGTGAAAATATAAAAATGGGATTGACAACATGGGCAGAAACATCTGATATTAACATGACCCGTTCAGATTGCCATGCATGGGGAGCCAGCCCGAACATTGAATTTTTCAGAACCATATTGGGGATTGACAGTGATGCACCCGGTTTTGCGAAAGTTAAAATAGAACCGCATTTAGGTAATTTAAAAAACATAAGTGGCGAGATGCCGCATCCGGATGGAAAAATATTGGTGCAATACAGTAATTCAAACGGGAAAAGAAATGCAGTAATCACTCTTCCTGGAAAAGTGACCGGGAGGTTTGTGTGGGGAAGTAAAAGTTACACATTGAAGCCAGGAGAGAATGCGATAAATTTATAAAAGCCTTGTAATAAAACCTAATGATGGAAATGAAAAAATTATTAACCTTGTTTGTTGTGTCAATAGCATTTTATGCAAATGCTCAAACAGTGCTTCCACTATACAAGGGTGCAGCCCCCGGTTCTGAAAACTGGAACTGGGAAGAAAAAGAAATTAAAGTTGATATTGGTACTATTTTAATGGATGTTTCCAAACCATCATTGACTGTTTATGTTCCGGCGAATCCAAAAGGCACTGCAGTCATCATTGCGCCAGGTGGCGCGTTTCATGCACTGGCTTTTGATCATGAAGGAACTGAAGTTGCAAAACGTTTGAATGCAAATGGCATTACTGCTTTTGTATTGAAATATCGTTTGGTGCATGATGACCCTGCACACCCTGAAAATAGCATAGGTAATTTGATGGCAACCGGAAATTTTAAAAAGCTTGATTCACTCAATGCACCTGTTATACCACTTGCTTTACAGGATGGTTTGACTGCAGTTAAGTATGTCCGTGAGCATGCGGCTGATTATAAGATAGACCCAACCAAAATTGGGTTTATGGGCTTTTCCGCAGGAGCTACGTTAACAATGTCTGTCGTGTACAGTGCTGCGGATGAAGATCGTCCCAATTTTGTCGCACCCATTTATGCTTACGAAAATGCCATCATAGGATCAGCAGTTCCATCAGCAAAGACACCCATTTTTATTTGTGCCGCAAGCGATGATGATCTCGGTTTTGCAACACACAGCGTACATATTTACGTCAAATGGCTTGCTGCAAATCAACCCGCGGAGTTGCACATGTATGAAAAGGGAAAGCATGGATTCGGTACAAAAAAGCAAGGCCTGCCTGTAGATACTTGGATGGATAGATTTGCCGATTGGCTTGCTATGCACGACCTCATAAAACGATAAGAAAGTTAATTATTAAAAGTAAACAGCTTTAATGTTTTTCTACTTTTGGTTTTTTACTTTTTATAAACCTGTATAAATAAGGCGCTTTATGCGATTTGCCATTGTACTGTTTTTCCAATCGTTCAAGTACATTAAGGCTTAGCATCTTTCTCTGGAAGTTGGTGCGTACAAATTCCTTTTGGTAAACGGCTTCGTATAATTTTTGTAACTGCGCCATTGTAAATGTTTCCCCCATTAAGTTGGAGCCAATAAGCTTTTCATCAAGGTCTGCCTGCAATCTTTTTAAAGCCCTGGCGATTATTGCATCATGATCATATAAAACTTTGGGAAGCTTATGTACGTCAAACCATTTAACTTCTGTAAAGAATGCTTCCGTTATGGGATTTACTTTTGTGTCGTCTATCAAAGCATAATAACATACGGAAACAAAGCGTTGCGCAAACCAATTACTATGCGGTATAGTGCCGATCATTTTTTGCGTTAGCTCTATAGCAACCTTTTCCTTTGAGCGGCTTGTATTTCCTGAAGTATAGAACTGTTCAAGGTAAATATTTTTCAATCCCGTTCTCTCCTGTAGTATGCGCAAAGCCGCATCATCGAGACTTTCTTCTTTCATGACATATCCGCCGGGCAATACGAAATAGGGTGTGTTAGCAAATCGCAACAGTAATGCTTTCAGTTTATCATTGTGAAATCCAAAAATCACGGTATCAACTGAAACCCCCGCCATGTAAATATCGGGAGCAGTTTCAAGAAATTGTTTGATTCCTTTTTTTAATTCTTCGTTGCTTATAATATCTATGTTACTCATTTCTAATGCAATTTATGATGACTTCACTGATCTTGATGAACTTGGGCAATGAGGATTTTCTATCTAAAAATAAAATTACGCATTAATGTATCAAAATGATACAATAGGCATTATATTTGTAAAATATATTTCCTGATTGTAATTGCCGGACTTTACAACAACAGGCTAAAAGCCGGCATTTTAAATCACAGAAATTAAATAATACACAAACATTAAAATAAAAAAAAATGAAAAAATTGACTTCAATTCTCGTGGGAATTGTTTGCCTTGTAGTATCTACAGGTGTTAATGCACAATCAAAAGCCGGCGCTGATTACTTTAATGGAAAGTGGAGTGTGCTAATGAAGGGATTACCAAATGGTGACACAAAAATGATCTTTCTTCTTGAAAACAGGAACGACTCAATTGTAGGCTTAGTACAGGATTCAACAGGTATGGAAATTGCAAAAATTACGAGTGCAGAATTGAAGGACAATGAGGTTACCGTTTATTTTACGGCATCGGGTTATGATGTAAATCTGCTAATGACAAAGAAAGATGATGATCATACCACAGGAAGCCTGATGAGCATGTTTGATGCAGAAGGTGAACGTATCAAAGATTCTAATTAAATAAATAATGGGTGGCGGTTTGCTGCCTTCTTCCCAGTGTTTAGGGGGCAACTGAATGGATATATCGGAAAATAAAAGGGTGGTGATAAGATTTGCCCAATTTAAGAATAAAGGAGACCAATTGATGTCTACGGTTTGATCGGGCCCGTTGTGATAAGACAAGGTTTGAAGCTCCAGGATCAGTAAACAAATATTTATGAAAAAGACGATTTTTATTCTGCGTTTCATCATGTCTGTTGTGATTGTCCACGCACAAAACATGCGGGATAATCGCAACAGGTTATTCGATGCAAATTGGCGTTTCACAAAAGATAACACTGTTGATGCATCCGTTGCAACTTTCGATGATTCGAAATGGCGAACCGTTGATCTTCCTCATGATTGGAGCATTGAAGATTTACCCAATCAATCTGACTCTGTTGTGGGTCCATTTACTACACAAAGCATTGGTACGACAGCAACGGGCTACACTGTCGGCGGTATTGGCTGGTATCGAAAACATTTTACATTAAATAATGTCGAAGGTAAAAAGGTTACCATTTATTTTGACGGGGTTTACATGAACAGCGATGTCTGGATCAATGGTCATCATCTCGGTAATCATCCTTATGGTTATACGGCGTTTTATTACGACCTCACTCCTTACCTGAATAAAAGCGGCGAAAATATTCTTGCAGTGCGTGTTCGTAACGAAGGAAAGAACTCACGCTGGTACAGCGGCTCCGGCATTTATCGTCACGTATGGTTAACAGTAACAAATCCTGCGCATATTGAACAATGGGGCGTTTATATCACTACGCCAAATGTTTCTGAAACATCGGCTACAGTAAATATTCAAACATCAATAATTGATGATGAAAAAAATGCGCAGTCATTGAAACTCCGCACCAGTATCCTTGATGCAAAAAATAATGTTGTTGCAAAAGCAGAAACAGCAATCAGTCAACCAACCAACCAGTCCATCCAATTATCAAAACCTCATCTTTGGTCACCCGAATCACCATATCTCTATCACGCGGAATCAGATATTTTACACGGTGAAAAAGTCATTGATCATGTCGTAACAAATTTTGGAGTCCGTTCTATTAACATTACCGCAGACAAAGGATTTCTTCTCAATGGTAAACCTGTTGAACTGAAAGGTGGATGTGTACATCACGATAATGGTCCATTAGGTTCTGCAACAATTGATCGTGCGGAAGAAAGAAGAGTTGAGCTATTAAAACAGTTTGGATACAATGCTGTGCGTACAAGTCACAATCCGCCTTCCATGCAATTCCTTGATGCCTGTGATCGTCTCGGTCTTATTGTTATTGATGAAGCATTTGATCAGTGGCAGCGACATAAAAACCCTGATGATTATGGCTTGTATTTCGATACCTGCTGGCAACGTGATATTGATGCCATGGTGCTTCGCGACCGCAATCATCCATCAGTTGTTTTCTGGAGCATCGGCAACGAGATCAATGAACGGGCGGATTCTTCCGGTATTGTGATAGAAAAAAAATTGCGTGATGAAGTGAAACTCCTGGATAATACACGACCAGTTACAGAAGCTATTTGTTTCTTTTGGGATCATCCAAAATACAAATGGGATACAACCGCTGCAGCCTATGCAGTACTTGATGTAGGCGGATACAATTATCAGCTAAAAGAATATGAAAGCGATCATGCAAAATATCCTCAACGTGTAATGATGGGTACAGAATCTTTTCCAATACAGGCATTTGAAAACTGGGAGATGGTAGAACAACATCCTTATGTTATCGGCGATTTTGTTTGGACTGCGATGGATTACCTTGGCGAAACAGGTATTGGCCATACAGCACTTGATAATAATACAAAATTTGTAATGGAGTTTCCATGGTTCAATGCGTGGTGTGGTGATATTGATCTTATCGGTGGCAAAAAGCCGCAATCGTATTATCGCGACGTTGTTTGGAACAGAAGTAAGTTGGAACTATTGGTTCATTCGCCCGTTCCTGAAGGTCATAAAGAAACAATAAGTTTTTGGGGTTGGCCCGACGAATCAGCTGCTTACACTTTTCCCGGCGCTGAAGGCAAACCTTTGCAGGTGCATGTTTACACAAAATATGATACCGTGCGCCTTGTGCTTAATGGTAAAGCAATCGGTGAGCAAAGTGCATCCGAGCAAACAAAACTTACGGCAACATTCAGCATTAATTATGAACCTGGCGAATTAAAAGCAATTGGTATAAAAAACGGTAAAGCGGTTGATTCTGTTAGATTGAAAACGGCTGGTAAGCCGGCTGGCATACGTCTCGTTGCCGACCGTAAGAATATACGGGCAGACGCTAATGATCTTGCTTATGTTACGGCAGAAGTAATTGATGTAAACGGGCAGGTTGTTCCAAATGCTGAATTGCTTTTGCTTTTTAGCGTTAGTGGCAACGGCGAAATTATTGCAACGGGCAACGCAAATCCTTCGGATGTGGCAAGTATGCAACAACCTCAGCACAAAACTTTTGAAGGAAAATGTTTGGCAATTGTTCGCCCAAAAGGTAATGCAGGAAAGATCATATTAAAAGCCGAAGCACCAGGTTTGAAAGAAGCTCAGATCATCATTAATACGCAATAGAAATGTGTTGAGAATAATTATGAGCCAGGCTTAAGATAACTGGGCCCCATCGTTGCATCGCACTCTTGTACTTTCAGTTCAATAGTGAGCAATGGGTACAAGTGAGTGACACAACTATGTTGAGTAAGGATGAAATGCCGGTTACAAAAAGCAACTCAAATAAAATTAAGAGCATGAAAAAAATCATACTTTTTTTGTCAATGTGTTTTTGTTTTTCTGCGGGCCTTGCACAAAAAATACCAGCACCCCATCTTGAAAAAAATGGAAACACTATTCAGTTGATTGTTCAGGGCAAACCATTTTTAATATTAGGCGGCGAGTTACATAACTCAAGCACTTCCGGTGCTGCTTATATGCGATCAATTTGGAAACAGATGAAGAAAAAAAATCTCAATACTGTTATCGCGCCGGTGTATTGGGAGTTGCTTGAACCAAAGGAGGGAAAGTTTGATTTTTCTTTAGTTGATAGTATGATCTATGGTGCCAGGAAACAAAACCTGCATCTCGTTATCTTATGGTTTGGCTCCTGGAAGAACGGATACTCCATGTATGTTCCGGGATGGGTTAAAAATGATACGGAAAGATTCCCGAGGGTAAAGAATAAAAAAGGAGAATCCTTTGTGGTGCTTTCTGCGTTGAGTGAAGCTTCTATGAAAGCTGATGCAAAAGCTTTCAAAATGCTGATGCAGCATATTCGCCAGGTAGATGAAAAGTACCAGACTGTAATAACTGCACAAATAGAAAATGAAGTGGGCTTATTCTACGATCCACGTGATTACAGTGAACAAGCAATTAAAGCATATGAAAAAGGTGTTCCTTCTGACCTGATGAATTATTTAGTTGCCAATAAAGTAAAACTGCAGCCGGAATTGGACAGTGCGTGGAAAGCGAATGGTTACAAAACTTCAGGAAGTTGGGAAGATGTATTTGGAAAAAATGTTGTAGATAAAGAGAATTGGAAAACGCTTTCTTATTTGCCTGAAGAATTGTTTACGGTGTATCATTATGCCAAATACATTGGCCAGGTGGCCGCGGCAGGTAAAGAAGCATACCCAATTCCTATGTATGTGAACGCCTGGATAAAACAACCGCGTATGGGGCCGCCTTCAAATTATCCCAGCGGAGGACCAATACCGCATACGCTGGATTTATGGAGAGCGAACGCACCGGCAATAGATTTTATCGCACCTGATATTTATGTAGCTATACCGGAAGCCCGTTATACTATTGAACAATACCACCGTCCCGGCAATCCTGTATTTATTCCTGAATTTAAGCCGGGGGCTGCTTCAGCAAGTTTAGTCTTTTGGGCTTATGCTCAGCACGATGCTATCAGCTTTTCTCCATTTGGTATTGATGAATCTACGCCTGAAGAAGATCCTATCACAAAAAGTTATGCGGCATTATCACAGGTGCAGCAGTTGATTTTACAACACCAGGGAAGGGGAACAATGGTTGGTGTGTATGTAGATACATCATCAAAATCCCAAAACTTTGAACTAAATGGTTATAGCGTGAAAGTAAATCTTTCGCAACCCATGTTTGCACCTGCAGGCGGTGAAGTGGCAGGACTTTCATCATCAGATAAAAGAGTTACTTCAGCAGGCGGAATTGTTTTTGCCACAGGTCCGGATGAATTTATTGTTGTTGGTAAAGACTTCTCAGCAACATTTACCCCTTTGAAAGCAGATGCCCAAAAACCAAAAATAGACATCGAGTATATGGATGAAGGATCGTTTGTAAATGGCAAATGGTTAACCACAAGAAGATTGAATGGTGATGAAGGAACCGGTGGCGGTGATTACGGTTTTGGATTTAATAAAGGCTTCTCCGGTATGTTTAGATTCCCACCATCGTCCGCCGGAAATTATAACATTGTGAAATATAAGTTATACAGGTATTGATAAAGTTCAGTAACGTGAGTTTCGATGAAATAAGTTTCGTAAAGGCAATGGAGAATTTATTTTAAGAAATAAGAACACTATCTTAATTTTTTAAAAATATCAATATCTAACTTTAATATTAAAATCATCGCGGATGTCAATCCGATCCTACCATTATCAGGTTACTGAAGCAGGATGATATTATTCAATCAATAAACAATAAAACATGAAAAAGTATTTAATGTTATTTGTTGTTGCCTTGACGACCATTTCCGTCATACTTGGTTTTAGTGGATGGAGCGCACCCAATGGTACTGGCACATCTTATAGCGCTGACACCGGTATTACCACTGTCAACCTGAAAGAAATGAAATATCTCGGAAGCGTAGATGAACGCTATCAATCCTATAATGTGGAGATGGCTGAAGTAGTTGGTGGCAGATTTTGGAGACCTTATAAAACAATGGACAGCTTGCCATCATCAACACCATCCTTTGATTTTTCGAGCGAACAAATGTTTCGAAAACTTCCTCCCATAAATCTTACAGATAAAAGATTGCTGAATTTAGCCAAAGCACTTGCTCCTGCTTATGTGCGTGTAAGTGGTTCGTGGACTAATACTGTTTACTTCCAGGACAATGATCGTCCTCAAACAAAAGCACCGGCAGGCTTTGTAAATACATTAACCAGGAACCAGTGGAAAGGAGTTATTGATTTTGTAAAGGCTACTAATTCTAAACTGGTTACTTCATTTGCTGTTTCTACAGGTGCAAGAGATTCTAAAGGAACCTGGACACCAACGGAAGCACAGAAAATTGTAAACTATACCAAAAGTATTGGCGGAAAAATCGCTGGCGCAGAACTTTTTAATGAACCTACTATACCTATGGCTGCAGGTGTTGATACAAATTATAATGGGCAGAATTTTGCAGACGATGTAGCCGTTTTTCGGGGATGGGCAAAAAAAGAAGTTCCTGATATGTTGCTTATTGGTCCCGGATCGACTGCAGAGGGAATTCCGGGTCAATCCTTTGCAGGAGTATTAAAACACTTTATTACAACCGATTCTTTGATGTCTTATGATCCCAAACCGGTGTTTGATATTTTTTCTTATCATTATTATGGTGCTGTATCAATGCGTGTGATGCGAAGTGGTCCCTATTCAATTAAAGCAGAAAATGCACTCAATCCTCAATGGTTACAAAGAACGGATGCAGTTGCAGATTATTATATCGGGCTAAGAGATAAATACAGTTCTGGTAAACCTATATGGGTTACAGAAACAGCAGAAGCTTCAGCAGGCGGCGACCCTTTCGCAGCTACTTATCTGGATTGTTTCCGCTATCTATACCAGCTTGGTTCTTTAGCAAAAAAGGGAGTGCAGGTTGTTATGCACAATACACTTGCTGCAAGTGAATACAGTCTTGTTGACCAGGACACGCATCTGCCCAAACCCAATTACTGGGCGGCATTGTTATGGGCAAAACTGATGGGAACAAAAGTGTATGAAGCCGGAGAAGGAGCGCTAGGTGTTTATTTATTTGCGCATAACATGAAAGGGAATAATGATGGAATAACGCTTTTAGTTCTCAACGCGAATAAAGCATCTGCTACAATTAATATCGCCTCCGGCGGTGAGCAATACACTTTAAGTTCAAATGACTTGCAAAGTGACCATGTACAGTTAAACGGGCAAGATTTAAAATTGAGTGGTGATGACATGCTGCCTGCTATAAAAGGGAAAAAAATAAATGCAGGCAATGTAGCATTGCCTTCTGCAAGTATCACCTTCATTACGTTTAAAAGTGCAGGAAAATAAAAGTGCAAATAATCAGTGTTGCAAGCTGAGCATGATTAATCAAGTTGTATTATAAATAGAGCGATTAAAATTATGCTCATAGTAATCTGGAAAGATATATGGTTAAAACAACAACAATTATCAGCGGGCTTTTTCTGCTGATAACTGCACTTCAAGCAGAATACAGTAAAGAAGAAGCAACTGGTTTTAAAAAATCCGAAGCTGTGATTACTACGCGATAAAAAGAGGAGGATCTTTTTATTAGCCAGGCGACAGCATAAGCATGATGCTTTTCTTGCGTCGCACGCTTGTACTGTTTGTCGGAAAGTGGCCGAGCCGACAATTAAATTTTAAATTGTGCCTGGTCAACGAAAGAATTTATTAAAAGCATCTGCTCACTTTATGCTTCACATTAGTTCTATCTCTTGCATTTGCTCAAAAATAAAAGGCTATTTACCCTGGCGGAGTGTGGCCGCATTCTGATAGTAACCATATATAGGTGACCTATTCTATGCAAGTAATGTTCCAAGCAAATTTCCCCTTTCATCTCATTTGACGACAACGAAGTACATTTAATGATTTTAGCTGTCATGATTTGTTTAATAAAATTCATAAGAGCTTTAAAACTAATTGGGTTTCTTGCTTTAGAATTACATAGTTCTGAAATATGGGCATGACGGCTCATGACAGTTTAACTATGCATGTTCCATACTTTTATTTTTCAAACTTGTTATTATGAGAAAAATCTTTCCGGATCGGAAAAAATCATCCTGCAAAATTGCATATAAACGTAACGGGAAAAAATGTTTTTGGAACGAAAAAACAAAAGCTTACTGTTGACACGTGGATAGATAGATCAGCAGTTGTTTATCTATGCATGGATTTTAGATTGCACAAATCCACAAATATTTAAACAGGCGGTGTATGACATCAAAAATATGTCGGTAAATTACTTTTAATTTTAGTGTTTCCTTTTTTTAAAACAATCAACGAATGCAGGTTATATTGGGCGTCATTTTTCACTTCATCGGGGGCTTTGCATCCGGGAGTTTTTATATTCCTTTTAAGAAAGTTAAGGGATGGCATTGGGAAAGTTATTGGATTGTCGGTGGTTTATTTTCATGGCTCATCGTGCCGCCACTCGCCGCATGGCTCACTATTCCGGGTTTTGCTGAAATCATCAGGGGAACAGAATTTTCTACACTTTGCTACACTTTTTTATTCGGCTTACTGTGGGGCATCGGGGGGTTGACCTACGGGCTGGGCGTGCGTTATCTTGGCGTTGCACTGGGCAGCAGTATCATACTCGGACTTTGCATGGTGTTTGGTTCATTGATACCGGCTATATATTATGACTATTCTCCGGTAGCCGGCAAGGATACATTTAGCATGATGGCTGGTTCGACGTGGGGATTAACTGTTTTAACCGGTTTGCTGATTTGTGTTGTGGGCATCATCATTTGCGGAAGGGCGGGAATGATGAAAGAGAAACAAATGGCCGGTGCAGTTACCGATCCGCATGGCCTCGACATAAAGACGGAGTATAAGTTTGGGCTAGGTATGTTGGTGTCAATTATATCCGGTGTCCTTAGTGCTTGTTTCAATTTTGGTTTGGAAGCAGGCCAGTCAATGGCTGCTGTCGCTAACAATGCCTGGAAAGTTGCTAATCCCGGACAAGGCGAATTTCTGTTCCGCAACAATGTTATTTATGTTGTGCTGCTGTGGGGAGGCCTCACCACTAACTTTATCTGGTGTATGATTCTAAATGCACGTAACAAAACATTTGGCGATTATACCGATAAAAAAACGCCATTGTTTAATAATTATTTATTTGCTGCATTGGCTGGTACTACCTGGTTCCTGCAGTTTTTCTTTTATGGAATGGGAGAAAGCAAACTGGGCAATGGCCCGAGCTCCTGGATATTACATATGGCATTCATTATCCTGGTGGCGAATATGTGGGGTCTGGTGTTGAGAGAGTGGAAAGGAGTCAATAAGAAAACCATCACTACTATTACAATAGGTATCATAGTTATTATATTATCTGTTTTATTGGTAGGGCGTGGAAATAACCTACATGAAAAATCAAAACAAGAAAAAACTACAACATATGTCAGTGGCAACAACAAAATTTAAACACGTAAGCTACTTGTGGGATGATGCAATAGCCGCAGAACTTGGTGATGACCAGGTTGCTTTACTAGTATATCGCTCTAATTTATTAGGAGCGGATTTGAGATTAACAAATTATGGAGGAGGCAACACATCATGCAAAGCAATGGCAAAAGATCCGTTGACAAATGAAGAAGTGGAAGTGATGTGGGTAAAAGGTTCCGGGGGCGATTTGGGAACTATGAAACGTGGCGGACTCGCGGCTTTATATGTTGATCGTTTGCGCAGCTTAACACATGTATATAGAGGTATAGATCACGAAGATGAAATGGTCGAGCTGTTCAATCACTGCATTTACGATTTGGCTTCAAAAGCCCCGTCTATCGATACACCGTTGCATGGCTTTCTTCCTTTTAAACACATAGATCATTTGCATCCTGATGCGGCTATAGCAATCGCCGCCGCAAAAGATGGCAAGAAGATAACGCAGGAATTATTCAACGGTACTATCGGTTGGGTGGAGTGGCAAAGGCCGGGCTTTGATCTTGGATTAAAGCTGCAAGCCTGCCTCGAAGAAAATCCCGGCATACGCGGAATCATGTTGGGGTCGCATGGTTTGTTTACCTGGGGCGATACCGCGTATGAAAGTTATATAAACACGCTTGAGGTAATTGAGCGATGTGCGCAATTTCTCGAAGAGAATTATGGCAAAAAAGCATTGATATTCGGCGGACAAAAAATTCAATCATTGCCCAAAGAAGAAAGACTAAAAAAAGCTGTTTCACTTGCCCCGGTATTGAGAGGATTTTGTTCGTCGCAAACGAGGATGATTGGCCATTTTACTGATGATGAAAGAGTGCTGGAATATATCAATTCAAATGATTTGGAAAGATTGGCGCCTATGGGTACCAGTTGTCCGGATCATTTCCTGCGCACTAAAATTTCTCCTCTTGTTTTAAATTTAACTGCTGATGAAGATGTAAATAATGCTGATGGCATCAAACAAAAATTGCAACCGCAATTTGAAGAGTATAGAAAGATGTATGCAGATTATTATAATAACTGCAAACATCCAAACAGTCCGGCGATGCGTGACGCTAATCCCGTGATTATTTTATATCCCGGCGTTGGCATGTTCAGCTTTGCGAAAGACAAGCAAACAACAAGAGTTGCATCCGAATTTTATATCAACGCAATCAATGTGATGAAAGGTGCCGAAGCCATTTCTGAATATACTTCATTACCAAAGCAGGAAGCGTTCAACATTGAATATTGGTTACTGGAAGAAGCCAAGCTGCAACGTATGCCCAAGCCAAAATCACTAAGCGGAAGAATTGCATTGATAACGGGCAGTGCTGGTGGCATTGGTAAGGCCATTGCAAAAAAATTTGCTGAAGAAGGCGCCTGTGTTGTCATTAATGATATCAACGAAGGACGAATGCAAAGTGCAATGGATGAATTTCAAAAACAGTTTGGGAAAGACGTAGTGTCATCAACAATACTGAATGTGGCTGATGATGCTTCCGTAGCAAAGGCTTTTGATGATGCTGCTCTTGCTTTTGGTGGTGTTGATATAATCGTAAATAATGCAGGTATCAGTATTTCAAAATCAATTGCCGAGCAAACGCTGGAAGAGTGGGACAGGCTGTATAATATTCTTGTAAAGGGCCAGTTCATCGTTTCAAAAGCAGGTATTGCTGTTATGCGCAAGCAAGGCTTTGGAGGAGATCTCGTAAACATCGTTTCAAAAAATGCAGTGGTTGCCGGTCCCAATAATCCGGGTTATGGTTCAGCCAAAGCAGCGCAGGCACATCTTACAAGGTTAATGGCAGCAGAATTAGGCATCGATAAGATTCGTGTGAACATGGTAAACCCTGACGCTGTTATTGCAGACAGTAATATATGGGCCGGCGGCTGGGCAGAAGGCAGAGCGAAGGCATACGGTATCACTGTTGAGGAGTTACCCGCCTATTATGCGAAACGTACTTTGCTTAATGAATCAATTTTGCCCGAAGATATTGCCAATGCTTGTTTTGTTTTTGTAGGAGGATTAATGAATAAATCAACAGGCAATGCATTGAACGTTGATGGTGGCGTGGCGATGGGATTTTTGAGGTGATGGATAGTAGGAGATTAAGATATTAAGTGATTGAGATATTCGATATTGAATTCATGACTTAACGCCTTGACTCAAAATTTTACGCTTAAATTATGAAGGATCTAATACTGCTGGAAGATTTGGAAATATATCAGCTTGCCCTTGATATTGGTGAATGTGTTTGGAAACTTATTTTGAGTTGGGATTACTTTTCAAAGAAAACATTAGGAAGTCAATTTGCTGAAGCCGCAGATTCTATCGCTGCAAATATTTCTGAGGGTTATGGAAGATATTTTTATAAGGAGAGAAAACAATTTTGTTATTACAGCAGAGGCTCGCTGATGGAAACCAAAACATGGGCAACAAAATCCAAAGACCGTGATTTAATTTCAAAGGAAGAATTTGATACATTAATGTATAAACTTAAAGCCTTACATTTTAAGCTCAATACTTATATCAAAACACTAAAAGAAAATATAACTCCAAATATCTAATAACCCAATATCTAAATATCATAATATCTTCTCGATGCAAATAGAAAAATATAAACTCGAACAACACAATCAGTCTGCATTAAAAGATCATCAACGCAGGTTTGAATTTATTGCTGCTGATATTCAAAATATCGAAGACATTATTCAACAGCTTGTTGATTTTAATGTCGCCATTCCATCATGGGCGCTCGGTACCGGCGGAACAAGGTTTGGAAGATTTTCAGGATCGGGAGAACCGCGTTCTCTGGAAGAAAAATTAGAAGACGTCGGAGTATTGCATGCGCTAAATCAATCCAGCGGAGCAATCTCCCTTCACATTCCCTGGGACATTCCGGAAAATTATGCGGCGATAAAAACCTTAGCGGCACAGCTCGGGTTAAAGTTTGATGCTGTTAATTCCAACACTTTCCAGGACCAGAAAGACCAGGAATTGAGTTATAAGTTTGGTTCACTACAACATGTAAACAAAGCGGTACGCAAGCATGCCATAGGGCATAATATTGAAGTGATAAAACATGGAATTGAATTGGGCTCTAAGGCACTAACGGTATGGCTAAGTGATGGCAGTTGCTTTCCCGGCCAATTAAATTTTCGTAAAGCATTTCAAAATACTTTGGAAAGTCTGAAAGAGATTTATGATGCATTACCGGATGACTGGAAAATGTTTGTTGAGTATAAAGCGTATGAACCTAACTTTTATTCTACGACGGTTGGTGATTGGGGCCAATCATTATTATATGCGAACAAGTTAGGCCCAAAAGCATTCACGTTAGTTGATCTTGGCCATCATTTGCCCAATGCAAATATTGAGCAGATCGTTTCATTGTTATTAATGGAAGGTAAGCTCGCGGGCTTCCATTTTAACGATAGTAAATATGGCGATGATGATTTAACGGTGGGCAGCATCAAACCATATCAACTCTTCTTAATTTTTAATGAATTGGTTGAAGGAATGGATGCGAGGCACATGAATCATGCGACGGATTTGGGTTGGATGATAGATGCCAGCCATAATGTAAAAGATCCCCTGGAAGATTTACTGCAATCTGTCGAAGCTATTATGATCGCTTATGCCCAGGCATTACTGTTAGACAGGCAGAAGTTAAATGGGGTACAGGAAAGTAATGATGTGGTTGCGGCACAGGAAATCCTGCAAGACACTTTTCGCAGAGATGTGAGAGCTATTGTCGCAGAAGCAAGATTGAGAAGTGGCGGAGCCTTAAATCCATTGCAATTTTTCAGAGAACAAAAAATAAGAGAGAATTTGACAAAAGAAAGAGGAAACAAAACAGTAGCAACGGGATTGTGATGAAGAGAATTCCCGTCATAGCGATCTTCGATATAGGCAAAACCAATAAAAAATTATTGTTGTTTGATGAAGTATATAAATTGGTTTATGAAGAAAATACACAATTGCGGGAATCAAAAGATGAAGATGGTTTCCCTTGTGAAGATGTTCAGGTATTGACACAATGGATAAAAGACTCCTTCGATACAATAACAAAGGATGAAAGATTTAAAATAAAAGCTGTTAATTTCTCTGCGTATGGTGCCAGTTTCGTTTACATCGATGAATCATTAAATGTAGTACCTCCTTTATATAATTATCTAAAACCTTTTTCTGCAGAGCTAAAAGAAAAGTTTTATAACGCCTACGGTGGTGAAGAAAATTTTGCCAAGGCAACTGCTTCACCTGTTTTAGGAAACCTTAATTCGGGTATGCAATTGTATCGTTTAAAATATGAGAGGCCGGAATTTTTTGATAAAATAAAATACGCTTTGCATCTTCCGCAATATGTAAGTTTTGTTTTAACCGGCAAATTAAATTCGGAGATTACAAGCATAGGTTGCCACACCAATCTGTGGAATTTTCAAAATGATCAATATCATGCATGGGTAGCAAAAGAGGGCATAATAGAAAAGCTACCCGGTATAATAAACAGTGATGAAATAACAACCACCGTAAATGAATCAATTCCGACGGGCATAGGATTGCACGATAGTTCTGCAGCATTAATTCCCTATTTAATTTCATTCAGCGAACCATTTATACTTCTTTCTACGGGCACCTGGTGCATTACATTAAATCCCTTTAATAATTCGCCTTTGACTGAAAGTGAACTGCAACAGGATTGCTTATGCTTTTTGTCCTATAAGAGAAATCCCGTAAAAGCATCGCGGCTTTTTGCAGGGTACGAACATGAACAGCAGGTAAAAACGTTAGCGGAGCATTTTGGGACGTCGGTGGATTATTATAAGCAGGTAAAATTCGACGGTAAATTTTTAAATAGAAATTTGTACAATGATATTGTTTCGGGTCATGCTGATAAGAGCTCACTAGCTCAATCTGAATTTAGCGATCGTAACCCGCATTCGTTTAAGAATTATGAAGAAGCGTATCATCAATTAATAGAAGATATTATTGTGCAACAATACCGAAGCACTAACCTGGTATTAAAAGGAACAAATTGCAAAAGAATTTTTGTTGACGGAGGTTTTAGCAATAACCCGATTTATATGAACCTGTTGGCGAGGGCATTTCCTGAAATGGAGGTATATGCCGCAACAGTTCCGCAAGCCTCTGCGCTCGGGGCGGCATTGATTATTCACCAACATTGGAACAGTAAGCCTTTGCCATCTGATATTATCGAATTAAAATACTATACGACAAAGCAGGAAACATTTTAATAATAAGCATATTCGTTTTTCGGGAAATTTCTACAGAAGAAAACGAAGTATAAAATTGATTCGTGTATCATTTATTAATTTAAGTACATGCAAATAAAATACAACGCACAGTATCCTTCTATTGATGACCTTATAAAAAAAGCAAAGAAAAAGATTCCAAAGTTTGCTTTTGAATATTTAGATGGTGGTTGCAATGAAGATGTGAATCTTTATAAAAATACCGCAGAGATAAGAGAGGTTGAATTGAAGCCTTATTACCTTACCAGGCATATTACCTCGGACATGAAGACTGAATTATTTGGTCACGTGTATGATGCTCCTTTCGGGGTAGCGCCGGTTGGCTTGCAGGGATTAATGTGGCCCGCCGCTCCGGAGATACTTGCAAAAGCTGCCGCTCAGCATAACATTCCTTTCATATTAAGCACCGTTACAACTTCCAGTATTGAAAGAGTGAGTGAATTAACGGAAGGCAAAGCCTGGTTTCAGTTGTATCATCCCGCAGAAGAACAAGTAAGAGATAGTATTATTAAAAGAGCCGAAGCGGCTCAATGCCCTGTCCTGGTCATTCTCTGTGATGTGCCCACCTTCGGTTACCGTCCGCGTGATATAAGAAATGGATTGGCGATGCCACCCAGGATGACATTGAAAAACATGTTACAGATTATGGGTAAGCCTGAGTGGGCTTTGAAAACTTTGTTTCATGGCCAGCCTGCTTTTGAAACAATGAAACCTTATATGCCCAAAGGATTAAACATGAAGCAACTTGGGCTGTTCATGAACAAGACATTTTCCGGGAGGTTGAATGAAGAAAAAATTGCACCAATAAGAGATATGTGGAAAGGGAAATTAGTATTAAAAGGAGTAGCAAGCAGTAGAAGATACCGAAATGGCAATGAAATTAGGTTTAGATGGAATAATAGTTTCTAATCATGGTGGCAGGCAGTTAGATGCCGGCCAGTCATCAATAAAATCACTTATTCCTATCGTGGAAAAATATAAGGGACAAATAAAAATAATGATTGACAGCGGCCTTCGGTCTGGCCCGGATGTGGCAAGGGCTTTGGCTTCCGGGGCAGATTTTACTTTTATGGGAAGAACATTTATGTATGGAGTTTCCGCGTTGGGCAACGACGGCGGCAATCATACTATTTCCATTTTAAAAACACAGCTTCAGCAAGTGATGGAACAGATATGCTGCAAAAAAGTGACCGATTTTCCTCAACACCTTATTTGAACTATTTTCTACGATCTTACTGAAACGATTGCTTATTGTAAGAATTTCGCGTTCACCCATCGGAGAATTGATAGCAGTTGCATCAACCATTATTTTCATAAAATTTATATTTGACTGCATATATTGCCTGGCTATTTTTCTTTGTTTTTGTCAAATAACGTCAAGAAATTTTTTAAATCAGTTTCATGATGCGAATTTTAAAGGCCTATCTTTTATTAAATAATATTTCCAAACAGCGATTATGAAAATAAAAAGCTACGAGTTATTCCAGGTACCGCCGCGCTGGCTGTTTTTAAAAATCGAAACCGACGAGGGAATCACAGGTTGGGGTGAACCAATCATTGAAGGTAAAGCTGCTACTGTAAAAACGGCTGTGGAAGAATTGATGCAAGGCTTGATGGATAAAGATCCTATGGATATTGAGGCACATTGGAATAATATGTACCGTGGTGGTTTTTACCGTGGCGGCCCTATTCTTATGAGTGCCATCTCTGGCATTGACCAGGCATTATGGGATATCAAAGGAAAATATTTTAATGCGCCAATATATCAATTGATAGGTGGCAAAGCAAAAGATAAGATGAAAGTGTATTCCTGGATTGGTGGTGACAGGCCGGGCGATATCGGTAGTTCCGCGAAGCAGGCGCTTGAAAATGGATTCACTGCCGTAAAAATGAATGCGACTGATGAAATGCAATACCTCGATTCTTATAAGAAAATTGAAAGGGTATTGGAAAGAGTTGCGGCATTAAGAGAAGCGGTAGGAATGGATCTGGAGGTGGGTATCGATTTTCATGGGCGGCTCCACAAACCGATGGCAAAGGTTCTAGCAAGAGAGCTTGAGCAGTACCATCCCATGTTTATTGAAGAACCTGTGTTGCCTGAAAATAATGAAGCGTTGAAAGAAATAGCGCAGCTCACCTCAATACCAATTGCGACTGGTGAAAGAATGTTTAGCCGCTGGCATTTTAAACAATTGTTGCAGGACGGTTATGTTGACATTATTCAACCGGACCTTTCCCACGCCGGCGGTATCACGGAATGCAAAAAAATAATTTCAATAGCGGAAGCCTATGACGTTGCAGCAGCGCCGCATTGCCCGTTAGGCCCTATTGCTTTAGCCGCTTGCCTTCAGGTTGATGCAACTTGCCATAATGCCTTTATACAGGAACAGAGTTTGGGCATTCACTACAATACCGGAAATGATTTACTGGATTACCTGGAAGATAAATCTGTTTTCAATTATGAAAAAGGTTATGTAAATATTCCGTCGAAACCAGGATTGGGAATTACTATTAACGAAGACTATGTAAGAAAAATGGCCACGGAAGGACACAACTGGAAGAACCCATTGTGGTATCACGAAGATGGAAGTGTTGCCGAATGGTGAACCGTAATCTGTAATTTCTTTCGCGTCAAAAAGTCCTGTCCCCTCTCCGAAGGAGAGGGGTTGGGGGTGAGGTCACCTACTAAAAATAAAAATGAAGCCCGGTAAAATACGATATACCATTCTTGCTGCTGTTTTTGTGAATGTCGTCATTAATTATATGGACAGGAGTAATATTTCTGTTGCCGGTACATTAATAAGTAAAGATCTTCATCTTAGTACTATCCAGATGGGTTATGTGTTTTCTGCATTTGGATGGACTTATGCAACGCTGCAAATTCCCGGAGGTATTCTTGCTGACAGGTATGGAATAAGAAAACTATATGCAATCACTTTAATTGCGTGGTCGTTGGCGACCTTCGGTCTCGGACTTGTTGCAGGGTTTATTTCTCTCATGTTTTTACGCGTTCTGATCGGTGCATTTGAAGCGCCTTCTTACCCGATGAATAATCGCATTGTAACAAGTTGGTTCCCTGAAAAAGAAAGGGCATCGGCAATTGCCACTTATACGTCGGGCCAATTTATAGGTCTCGCATTTCTTACTCCCGTGCTCACATTTATTGAAGTGTATGCGGGCTGGCGCGGATTATTTTTTATTACAGGTGGTGTTGGTATTCTCTGGGGAATAGCCTGGTATTTTTTTTATCGCTCACCGATGCAGCATAAAAAAGTGACCGAGGCAGAACTTGATTATATAGAAAGTGGAGGTGGTGTTTTTAACAGGCAAACAAAGGATGAAGGTTATAAAAAATTTGCCTGGGAAAATCTCCGCATTGTACTTTCTCAAAAAAAGTTATGGGGCATTTATATAGGACAGTTTTGCCTTGGAGGAACGTTGTTGTTTTTTCTAACCTGGTTTCCCAAATACCTTATTGAATATAGAAAAATGGATTTTATCAGATCCGGTTTTTATGCGTCAGTGCCCTTTATCGCGGCATTTGCGGGGGTGTTGGTATCAGGTTTTTTCTCTGATTTTTTAGTTAGAAAAAATGTTTCACAGGGTATCGCGAGAAAAGCGCCGATAGTGATTGGCTTATTCTTATCGATTTCTATCATCGGCGCAAATTATGTGAGCAATCCTAATTGGGTAATTTTTTATATGTCACTGGCATTTTTTGGAAATGGTCTTGCTTCCATCACATGGGTCTTTGTATCATTGCTTGCGCCGAAAGACCTGATAGGGCTGACAGGCGGAACTTTCAATTTTATTGGTGGCCTTGCCGCAATCGTTGTTCCTATCGCAATCGGCTACCTGGTAAATGGAGGCGATTTTTCGCCCGCATTAGTTTTCATTGGATGCATGGCATTTATGGGTGCCATGAGTTATATATTTCTTGTCGGAAAAGTGGAACGCATAAATATTGACAGATAGCTCAGCCGTTTACTATTTTTTATTTTTCGGATCATCATCCGCATTCACATAGGTTACCCCTGAAGGCCCATAACCAGTGATCTCTACAATAACCGGTTCGTCTTTTGCCATGGCAAAATGATTTTGATTTTCAACTTCTGAATAGACACTTCCCACGGGTAACTGTTTCAATTGGCTTTCGTCAAATTTATTGCCATAACCAAAATACCAGGTTCCTGAAACAACGGTACCAACACGATCATCGGGATGAAGGTGGCCGGGAATTTTTGTATTAGGTGCGACCTTTAATAAAATAGTATACAGTCCAGCTTTAGAAGGATCGCCATAGATTACTACTAACTGTACAGCACTTAGGTTAGAAGAGCCTGGTGCGCTTGGGCCACTTGCTTTGGCGGCGATAATTTCCTGTTGGGTCATTCGCAGTTGCCCGTTGCTATCAGTCTGAGCATAGGCTGATGAAATCCCTGTAACAAGTCCAAGGGCGAGGCAACATTGAATTTTGCGTAAAATATTTTTATTAAAAAGTTTGTATAAATACATAAAAAAGGTTTTAGTGATTGATGATAAGAATTTTTTTTGGAATCGAATTCTTTGGTTATTCTCATTGATATTAGAAAAGGAAACAGTTTTACTTTTCAAAAAAATCTTCCAATCCTTTTAAAACCTCGGGCGTATTTTCCTGCACGATCCAATGTCCTGCTCCGTCTATTTTTACTTCAGTAACATTATTGGCAACGAGTCTGCAATGGTCTCCAAAATAAGAAGCCGCAGAATATTCGGCGCCCATGGCGAGCAATGGCATTTCAAGTTTGTGCTTCATAAATTCAAGATTGTCTTTTGCATCCTGCGGAAATTCTCCAAACCAATGAAAGGCACCGGTAGTCGCACCGGGCACAGAATAAGCTCTTATAAATTCATCAGTTTCCTGCTTGGTAAAAGCATCTTTTACATGGCCAACGATTGGCCAGAAATCACGAAGAAAAATACCTGCCTGCCCTGCAACAAGTTCACCTGAAATTGGTCTTGCAAAAAAACCAAACCACCAGAGCTTGTTATACAAATCAGACCATACAGGTTCTACGCCGGGAATAAGCGCGTCTAACAAAGCAACTTTTTTTACATCATTTCCAAATTGTGCGGCATAAGCGTAGGCGACCATTAATCCAATGTCATGACCTGCGAGATTGATATTACTGTAACCAAGTTTTTTCATGAGGTCATGCAGATCGGCCGCCATTGTTTTTTTATCATAGCCATCTTTAGGTTTACCTGATTCGCCAACACCAGGTAAGTCCGGAGCTATTATAGTAAAGTGTTTTGAAAGCTCCGGCATTATCCTGTTCCACATAAACCAGTTTTGCCCGAAGCCATGTATTAGCAATAATGGCTCTCCTTTGCCACCTGTGACGTAGTGAATTTTTATGCCATTTATGGTTTCATATTTGTGGGAAAACCCTGGCGGCGGAAAAGCAGGCTTAACAACTTGAGCCGATAGACTTTCAAATGATAATAGCATTATTAATAAACCCGCCATTAAGAAAAGTTTCTTTTTCATTTTAGTTTTATTTGAAGAGTTATTGTTGGGAGCTTGTGAGTAGACAGCACTATATTTTTTCAATCCAGTCAAGGATATAAGCGGCATCTTCTTTCCACGTTACCTGGCCTAGTACGAAATGATTCCGCCCGTTGAATTCTTTATAATCCGTAATTGATCTATTGCCTTTATATTTTTTGTAATTCGAATAATTGAGAGAAGCTGGAATGAAATTGTCTGTGCTGCCAGAAATGATTAACAAAGGATCATGTGGTTTTTTAAAATCAACTTTGGCCGCTTTCGTCAGCCCGTCCCGTACTACTAATTTTGATTCCGGTATGGCAAAATTATAATAAGCTTCCGTTTGCTCATCGCAGGTCATTCCGTTCGTAAAAGCGTATTGCCATTGTTTGAAATTCATTAAAAAAGATTTTTTAGTTGATGTAAAAAATCCAAGCGGCCCCCAGCTCGCTTTAAAAAATGACCACTTGAAAGTGAATACACCTAACGGCGGAACTGAATGAATGGCAACACCTGCCAACGCAACATTTCGCTGCAATAATATTTGAATAATCAGGCCACCGATGGAGTGCCCTATTAGTATTGGCTTCTCGGGCAATTGCTTTATTAAATTTTCATAATGAGCCGTAACAGTAGCGAGCCGGAGAGATGCTATACCCGCATCTGGCTGCCGGTTTCTCAGTTCTTCCGGCGACGCACCTTTATTGGGCCACGGTGGTGCAATGGTTTTATAACCTTTGTTTTCAAAATAAATTTTCCATTCATCCCAGCAGTTGTGACCCACAAATGCACCGGTGATGAAGACGATTGTTTTGGATTGATTACTGTTCACGCTTATAATAATTTCTCCAGTTTATTCAAACGCAACGCCAATTATGCACTACTATAGAAATCAATGTTTAAGCAATAAGGTAAAATTTTATAACAACTATATTTCGTTATCCCATGAACCAAAATCACGAAATAAAGCTGAATTTAATTTTATCTTTAAGAAGAATTACATCTGAATTGAAGGAAAATATTCCTCCGATACATCTCCAAAATCTTATTGAAAGGGACTTCTGCTGGGACTATGGGGTTATATTTCCTATAAAAATAAAATGCTTGAAAAAACGGCTCGTTTTATGAAATCTTATAAAAAATTGAGAGATGCTGAGACGGCTTTTTTTTAACGGACTGTTTGTCTTTACTATCATCTCCGTTGTCGCCCAGCAACAGGGAGATGTAAATGTTTTGGAATTAAAACAAGCATTGAAATCAAGTAATAACGACACATCAAAAGTGAATTTATTATTGCAAGTAAGTGATTATTATTTTTTAAAAAATCCAAAACAAAGTACTGATCTTGACACTTCAATGTTATACGCAAATAATGCGGAAGCATTAAGTAATAAGCTGTATTATGAAAAAGGCCTTGGCAATAGTTATGAGCAAATTTCAAAAATATTCCATTTTCACAACGATACAACTAAAGGAAAATATTATGCTAATAAAGCCATAGAGATTTTTAAAGCCAACAGTTTCCTGATTGAATTGGGTTATGCATATTATGATCTCTCAGGATATTATTCAATTAATAGCAGTGCTGAAATTATCGAAAGAATTCGCATTGTAGAACAATTGGCTTTACCTGCATTCCGGGAGTCGGGAAGCAAATTGAAGGAAGCCGATATATTAAAAGAGCTCGGTGATTTGTTGCAGCTAAATGGAGATTATTTGAAGGCCTTGTCAGTCCTTAATCGTTCTCTTCAATTGTACCAATCTATTGGCTATCGCAATCTCCAGGGAGTCTACGACCTTATGGGAAGTGTTTACAGTAACACAGGAAATAATGAACAAGCTTTAAAATATGGATTGCTTGCGATAAATACCCCTGACCTCGCGAAGGATAGTACCATGCAATGGGCTACGGTGTTTAACCGCATAGGCTCAACCTACCTCCGTATGAAAAAAAACGAGCTTGCTTATAAATATTTTCAAAAAGCATTAGCTGTCGCAAAAAAAAATAATGATGGTGAAACAATTGTTTTATTGACATCAAATATTTCGCGAACATTGATCGCAATGAATAAGCCGCGGGAGGCGCTTGCCATTTTGCTATACGCTCATCAAAAGTATCCTGTAAAAGATATCTATCTGCAATTGTATATCACCAGCAGTTTTTTGATTACTTACAAACAACTAAAACAATATAAAGAAGCACAAAAATATTGTGACCAGTTATTGAGTATTTCGCAAAAACTTGATCCGCATGACACGGATCAAAGCGAAGCCCAGTTCCCGGTTATAGAATTTTACCTGGCAACGCATCAATACGATCTTGCCCGTGAGCGACTTATCATTACTGACGCTTTTTATAAAGACATACAAAGTCAAAGTCATGGGGAATTATCAAGAAACCATTTACTATGGTTTAAACTGGATTCTGCCCAGGACAATTATTTACCGGCAATTGCGCATTACCAGCAATACAAAATCTTAGCTGATTTATCTTTAAATGAAATTACACGCAAGCACATAGAGCAACTTCAGGTTGAATATGAAACGCAGAAAAAAGATAAGGATTTAACCCTTCAGCAACAGAACATTCAATTGCTCACAAAGCAAGGACAACTGCAAAAAAATCAACTTCAGAAAGAAAGGCTATTTAAAAAAATAATACTTTCCGGGTTAGCATTGTTGGTGATTGTTTTAGCACTGCTGTATAAAAATTCGCAACACAGGCTGAAAATGAACAGGCAGTTACGGCAACAACAGGCGGAGATTGAAAAGCAAAATATGTCTCTTCAACATTCGGTGAAGGAAAAAGAATGGCTTGTGAAAGAGATTCATCACAGGGTAAAAAATAATTTGCAAATCGTCAGCAGTCTCATGAATATACAATCTAATTTTCTACCGGACGGTGCTGCCTTAGACGCGATTAAAGAAAGCCAGAGTCGCGTAAATGCCATGTCACTTATTCATCAAAAATTGTATCAGTCGCCGTCATTTATTTCGGTGAATATGGATAAATACATAAAAGAGCTTGTTGATTACATAATGCAAAGTTTTGGAGGAAATAAAAAAATTGATTCCATAATTAATGTGCCGGATGTTGAGCTTGATGTATCGCATGCCGTACCAATCGGCCTTATTCTAAATGAAGCTGTTACTAACTCTATTAAATATGCTTTTAAAAATAGCAAGCCGGCTGTAGTAAAAATTTCCCTGCAGCCATCAGGGGAGGATCAATGGCTTTTGCTAATTGCCGATAACGGCCCGGGCTTGCTGCCGGATTTTGATTATAAAAAAAGCGGATCTATTGGTATGGCTTTAATTGAAACGCTCGCTGAACAATTAGGAGGTACATTGCATTTCAATAATACCGATGGCCTTGAGATTAGCATTTCATTTGTAAAATCTGTTCTATCAAAAAATCGTCTCGGGAATGAGATTTACCATCAATGATTTTATATGCCTGACAAAGTATTAATTGTTGAAGATGAAATGATCGTTGCAACGGATCTACGCCTTGTGCTTGAAAAAAATAACTATAAGGTAATTGGTGTTGCCCGGTCTTATGAAAAGGCTTTTGAAATTGTTCGGCAGGAAAAACCGGATATGGTTTTGCTGGATATATTTCTGACGGGAAGCCTTACGGGTATTGATATTGCAAAAAGATTAAAAGAGGCGAATATCGCTTTTATCTATATTTCCGCAAATGCAAATGAAGAAATTTTAGCCGCTGCAAAAACAACAGAGCCTTATGGATTCATAGTAAAACCTTTTCGGGAAAAAGATCTTTTAGTGACGTTGGAAATTGCTCATTACCGGCATGAGCACAGCATTGAAACAACTTACAGGAAAGAGGCTGAGTTACAAAAACAGTTGGAAAACATTATTACCGAGTCATCAACCTGGGAGCAAAAACTTTTAAAAATAGCTATCATTCTTCAGCCATATATTCCATTCGACTTACTGGCCGCAGGCTTTAACGATATGGGACAAATATCTTTCAGTGGACATAGTTTTTTAAGAATTGGGTTTAATGAATACCAGTCAATCGGTTTAAAGGAATTAATGATGATAGCTGGCATATCAATGGATGAACTCATGGCAATGACTGCTGCCGAAAAACCGGGAAATGCGATTACAGTTTATGATGAAGAAAGTTTTAATAAAACATTGCGGCAATCCCCATTGAAAAAATTATTTGCCGATACTTTTCAAATGAAATCCAATTTGTCAATGCCGTTGCATCTCCCGGGCAAGAGGCCATTTACTTTTTCATTTTTTAGCAGGAGGTCTGATGTTTTCCTGGCACAGCACATTCATTTATTAAACCATCTTCAATATACTTTGACGCGAAGCATTGAGATTATGGTGGAGAATGAAAAGAGCAGACTTCCTGAGACTCCTGCTCCAAACGAGTTCGAAGACACCGGGCGGAAGGGCGATATATCCTGCTTCGATAAAATTGTAGGAAAAAGCGATCTCCTGTTAAATGTTTTCGACCAGGTGACACAAGTTGCACCAATGGATACTTCCGTATTAATACACGGTGAAAGCGGCACTGGCAAGGAGCGAATCGCAGACTGTATTCACCAGCTTTCTCCACGAAAAAATAAACCGCTTGTAAAAATAAATTGTGCCACACTTCCGCCGACACTGATTGAATCGGAATTATTCGGACATGAAAAAGGATCTTTTACCGGTGCACTTGAAAAAAGGATTGGCAAGTTTGAACAGGCAGCAAATGGAACAATTTTCCTGGATGAGATTGGCGAAATGCCCTTGGATCTGCAGGTAAAATTATTACGGGTTTTGCAGGAAAAAGAAATTGAAAGGGTTGGCGGGCGGGCGCCGTTAAAAATTGACGTTCGCATAATAGCTGCAACTAATCGTAACCTCGAACGTGAAGTTGCAGAAGGAAGATTCAGGCTCGATTTATATTACCGCCTGAATGTTTTTCCCATAGCGCTGCCAGCTTTACGTGATCGTAAAGATGATATTTCTATTCTTACGGCTCACTTTATAAATCAGTACAGCAGAAAGGCTGGTAAAAGGATTCTCGGCGTTTCAGAAAAAGTTGCAAAAAGCCTTGCTAGCTATAGTTGGCCCGGTAACATTAGGGAATTGGAACATTTAATAGAGAGACATGTTCTTCTTGCAAAAGGAAACATTATTGAAGATATTACATTGCCAGCGTTTCATCGTACTGATGTCACCGCCAGTGCCGAAGAAAACCACACTAAAAGCATTCATGAAAATGAAAGGGAATACATTTTATCAATCCTTAAAAAATCGGGCGGAAAAATTTATGGGTCAGGAGGTGCGGCCGAATTGTTGAATATACCGCCAACTACTTTGAGTTCAAAAATGAAAAAGCTCGGAATTAAAAGAAAGTTTATCGATTGAGTTAAGTTTCCTATGTCTTCAAAAAGACGCAGCATTATAACTCCGGATGCATATTCAATGCAACACCAATCCTGTTCCAGCAATTGATAGTAATAATCGCCATAATTATTTGAGCAGTTTTTTCTTTTCCAAAAATATTTATCGCTTTATCATAAAGTTCATCGCTCAAACCATGTTGATGTATCAAAGTAATTTCTTCGGTCATTGCCAACAGTAATTGGTCTTCTTCACTAAAAACATTTGGAGCTTCACGCCATACGCTCATCAAATAAATTCGCTGCTCCGTTTCCCCCAATTTCCGGGCATCTTTAGTATGGCTGTTCACACAATAAGCGCAGCCATTTATTTGAGAAGCTCTTATCTTGATCATTTCGCGCTGCAGTTTATCGATGCCTGATTTGAGAATGTATTTATTCATTTCGAATAATAATTTGTAGGCCTGGGGCTGCACTGTGGACATGTTAAATCTTGCTGACATAATTTTTTTTATTTCAATTGGCAAACGACGCGATTTCTGAAAAAATAAATTGTTCCTTTTTAAAATCTGAAAATTTTTCCCCAGTGGTGTTTTTAAAAAATTTGCTGAAATGCGCCATATCACAGAATCCCAGGAAGTATGCAATCTCCTTCATGCAGTTACCTGAATAAGTAGCTTGCCGCTTTGCTTCGAGCACAATGCGTTGTCTTATGTGATGACCTGCTGAAAACCCGGTTGTCTTCTTAATAATTTCATTCAGGTAGTTGGGCGTTATCGATAACATCGAAGCATAATCGGCAACCATTTTTAGTTCCTTATAATTTTTTTCGAGAAGCCCCATAAACTGTTGAACAATTTCCATATTTCTGGTGGGCCTTACTGTTTCAAATTTTCCTTCCAGTTGTCTTGTTATATAGATCAGCAAAATCTTAAAATACCTTCTCAATATTTCTGTCCTGAACAAATTATGACCATCATATTCTTTAATCATTTTTTCGACGATATTCTTCATGTCAAGAAAATCGTTCAGAACCTTAATACTTCTTGCTGCGGCGAATAATTTAAAGAGGCTTGTATGATAGCTGGAATTAGATTCCTGGTCTTCTATACAAAGAAATGACTCGGAAAAAGAGATTACGTAACCTTCGAACGGATTAACCAAATCAAGCTGGTGAACCTGCCCAGGTTTTACGAACAGCAGGCTATTATTTTCAATGTTCGTTTTTTGAAAATCAACATAGTGAATACCGCTTCCTTTAGTCATCCAGATGATTTTAAAATTCTTGTTGCTTTGTGGCATATTAAAAGAGTACGCCGTGTTTTCATACAGCCGTTGCAGGGAGTGAATTTCAAAAGGTTGGTCAGCGTTGGTACTTTTTAGCAGATTTGTTTTTGCGAATTCTTCTGTCGTCTTCATGATTAAAGATTTTGTAATAAGCAAGTCCAATCGTGTGCCTGAAATATTTTATATTAAAATACAGGCAGTTGTGATTTTATTGCTTTGTGCCAACCACGACATTTCATGGTTTTACGTCGCAATGATTTGTATTTCGTGTTTTAATACCAAACTTCTGTAAGCCCTGAAATAAAAATTTAACGCCGTGCTTTGCAGAAATCTACTTTTCATTTTGTGTCTTATAATGTATCGGTTAAGGATTGTGTGGTACGATTTATAAACAAATAAATTACTACAATAAAAAAAGCGGAGATTGACACTATTTTTTATTGCGACGAATAGCGGTTTTTTAATAAATCTCAAGAATTAAGATTTAGTAGAATCAATATTTTTTAAATTAGTAAATGGCCAGGTTCATACTAGCATATGCATTGATATTAACAACAGCTTTTGCCTATTCACAAGCGGGCAAAGGTTCTTTAGAAGAATTGTTTTCGCGATATGAAAATTGTGCCCCCGATTCTAATAAAGTAAAACTTTTATTGCAAATAGACAGTGTGTATTTGTACAGGAGACCTGATACAAAAACTGTTCTCGACAGTGCTCTTTTAATGGCACGGCAGGCTAAATCAATGAGTTCTTCTATTCACTATTTAAAAGGTTACCAGGATGCCACGTTTATGATAGGCAATTCATTTGCAGAAAAAAATGACATCAATTCGGCGATTGCTGTGATGCAAGATGCAGAAGGCCCGTTGAAGATACGACTGCTGATTATGCTGGGCGAACGGTATCTTTTCAGACAGGGGGCATTGAAGCAAAATATCGACAGCGCTTATTCATTTATTGTGCAGGCAAGATATATCAGCGATTCAATCAATTCCCAGGAATGGATCTACAAGAGTTTGCGCCTGCTGGGGAAATATTATTTCAGAATTGAAAATATAGAGGAAGGTAAAAGTTGTTTCATGCGCATTATTAATGATTATCATAAGTCGGGCAATGAAATGGAAGAAGCATTTTGGTGGAATGAATTAGCTACCTATCTCCCGGATGCTGACAAAACTTTCCAGGATGAGATCGGTAGTTTTTCAAACGCTTATGATTTATATAAAAAAATAAATGCAAAAGAACAACAACCTTCTGTTTTGGAAGATATGGCCTTTATATATAAAATTCACAATAAGCCAGACCTTGCAGAGCCACTTTTGTTAGAGGCTGTCGCCATTAGAAAATCCTTAAATGACAAGCGCCTGCTTAAAGACTATAATGCTCTCGTTCAACTGGCAGTACTAAAAGGTAATCTTCATAGCACCATCTACTATGCACTTGAGGTATTAAAAAATGTCGATACAACTTCAGATAAATACACAGCCGGTATAGCTTATTATGAGCTTGGGACAGCTTATGAAGCTGTGGGTGAAAAAGAAAATAGTTTTACGTCATTCACAAATGCGTTGAACCTGCTGGGAGAAAATGACCTTAATTTATTCCCGGTATTAAGAAGAGTAATAGAAGGATTAATTCAGAAAGATAGCTGCAATAAAGCGCTTTCATTTCTTGAAAACTTTATTAAAAAAAATGTTCCTGCTCGCATAAATGACAAAGAAATTGTCGCAGCGGCAAAAGGCGATTGTTTTATGGCACTCGGTAAATATGACCTGGCAGAAAAAAGTTACCTGGCGATGATTGAATTAGATGATGAACAGCAAAAGCACTTCGCAAATGAAATCTCGCCATCGGCCACAAGGGATATTATTACAGGAGCGGAGGCCAACTACACGATAGGAAATTTTTACGTAGAAAGTAAGCGCTTCGATAAAGCTGGACCTTACCTGGAGAAAGCCTTAACAATAAAATTTTTTGCAGCAACATTGGAACGCCAAAGTGATATTTATTTCTTGCTATACCGCGTCGATTCAGCCCAGGGAAATTATCTATCCGCTCTGAACAATTTTGTAATTCATAAACAACTGCATGATTCAATTTTTAATATTACGAAGACAAGGGACATTGAAGAGTTAAAAGTAGTTTATGAAACTGACCAAAAACAAAAAGATTTGAATGTTTTATCAGCAAGGGCACAGGTACAAGAAAAGGAATTGCAGCAGTCCGCTGAGACGAAAAAATTTACCATCACGCTTCTGGTCGTTTTAGTAATACTGATCGCGCTGATTTACAATCGCTACCAGATTAAACAAAAAAGTAACAGGCAACTACAGGCCCAACAAAATGAGATCAATAGCCAAAACAGACGGCTACGTGATTTATTAACAGAGCAGCAAAAACTGGTTACAGAAAAGGAATGGCTTGTAAAGGAAATCCATCACAGGGTAAAAAATAATTTACAAATTGTGATCAGCCTGCTGAATGTGCAATCCGATTATCTCGATAATCCATCTGCACTAAATGCCATACAGGAAAGCAGGGAACGTATGCAGGCGATTGCTTTGATTCACCAGAAATTGTATCAGCCAAATTATGGTACGCTGATTAAAATGAAATCTTATATTGAAGAGATGGCTGGATATCTCGGCAATTTTTCAGGTTCGAAGCAAGTGTTTTTTAAGTTAGATATAGAGGATATAGGACTTGATGTTTCACAGGCGGTTCCCCTGGGATTAATTTTAAATGAAGGAATAACCAATTCACTGAAATATGCTTTTGTTCCGGGTCAAAAAGGAACTATTTCAATTACACTGCACCAAACGGGTGACGATGACATAGCGCTAACTATAAGTGATAATGGAAAAGGTTTCCCCGACAAGTTAGATTTCTTTTCCAACAAATCTTTGGGGATCCAGTTGATAAATCTATTTGCAGAACAATTGGATGGTCAAGTTCATTTTGAAAATAACAAAGGCGCGCAGATTAAATTAAGTTTTAAAAAGACGTCCACAGTGGCGATACTTGCATAATAATATTAAAGCATAGAGCAGTCGAAACTTCGCAAAATAGAAGAAGCTGTTCCAACGGCGAACAGCTTCGTAAAAATTTAAGGTGCTAAAATCCCACATCAAACATTGGCATCGTCAATAATTTTTTTGCATAAACCCACATGTTCTGTAAATGCAAATAAAGCGAGGTTTGCAACATGAAATATTTCCTTGTTGCCCAATATTTTTTCATCAACGCCGTCAATATAGTCCTGGGCAAGGTCACGCAAAAATTCATGATTGGATAATTCAGCGGCCATATATTCCTTGTCAAAATCTTTTCCGTTTAAGCCTTTTAGTTTTGAAAGGAATGATTCAGCGTCTTTACTTATTGGCGGAGCAGTTGTACCCAGGTCTTCCAATATATTAACTACAGTTGTGGCTTCCATTAATTCCCAGCCGGCAAATTGCTTTACATCTTCCTGGATGGTTTTTTCAAGAGCAAGTTCACAAGCGAGTTTTGAAAGTTGTGCTCTTGGCATTACCCCGTCGCGAAATTCTTTTTCTGTAACAGTTGCTGTCGAAGATGCATTTTGTGTGTTCATGATTGGAAATTTTGAAGTTTAAAAATTATAAATGATTTATACAAAATTGCTTTTTCCTAATGGCGAAATCAATAGACGGTTTACCGGAATTATTGCTTTTTTTATCGATGAAGAATTCGCTGTATAAGACGAAAGCAAAAAAATAAATTTGGCGATGTTGAAGAGAAATTATTTAATAATGAGCAGATTGAATTAGTTTTTAAAAAAGCAATTTCCTATAGAAGATGTTCCTTCATTTACAATGTCCAATGCAAATAGTAAGGAGCCAGTGTAATATTAAGCGCCTCGTGTATTCCTTCTATTGCCCAATCGCGAGCAAGATCTCCGTTACTTCTGTTGGCTGCGTTAAGAAAGGAGAGTGGCCGGTGTTCACTGAAAATATTTTGCTGATGTGCGCTGCATCCGTCATCCTGTTTTGAAGATCGATTCCTATTGCATGATCCATTAAAGTGTGGATATAATATTTGTCAACTTTGCCGAAGTTGTCATTAGTAATACTAACCGGATTTGCAAAAGGAATTGATGGCTCTGCACGATAATTATCTAACACTAATTGTTTCACGGCATCACTTCCGTCTTGGCAAAATATGTTTGTGATGTTGTCGTGCTTTACATCCAATGTCAATTGGTCTGCAGAAAGAATAAGAGACGGTCCAAGCAACGATTGCTTGTCCTGGGCTGCGAGGTCTTGAAGAGACTGCCCGTGGGCGGGCACAAATGCTCCGATGTAGATAAGCTTTTTAATCTTGCCGGGGATTTTTTCGGCAACTGCGGTCACCACAACGCCACCCATGCTGTGACCGACCAATATTACTTTTTGTTTGGTGCTTAATATTGCTTCAATCACCTTATCCCGGTACACATCGACGGACACACTTTCCGGTGAAGTAAAGTCATTACCATGCGCAGGTAATTCTACTACCAATACTTTTTGCCCGGCGCTTTCTAATTGTTCTTTTACTGATTTCCAAACGTAAGGAGCCTGCCATGCACCGTGTAATAAAACATAAGTATTTGAAACAGGTAAATGATCATGCTTGCAACTTGCTAAAGAAGTTAAGGCGGCAATGATAAGCAACAGGTGAATTAATTTCTTTTTCATAAAATAATTTTTCATTGTTTATAATTTTTTATGTCAAAGATGTCTTAACACGCTTCCCGTAGCAATGTCTAAATGCTATATAACAATGTACAGATTACAGTTGCGTATTCTGGCTGCAGATTAATACAGTAGCGTTTTTAAAATCATATATTGATTTCCCTGAATTATTTTGCGGAAAGCTTTAGAATGACATTTACAACCATACTTGGCCTGGTGGCTGCTTTTTGCACCACAATTTCATTTTTGCCGTAGGCAACAGAAACAATTCAAACAAAAAATACAACTGGCATTTCTCTTTCGATGTATGGACTTTTTATTTTGGAACACGTCTTTGGTTGTGTTATGGACTATTTAGCCACAACCTGCCAATCATCATCGCCAACGGCATAACACTTGTATTTGCCATGGTTATTCTTTTCTATAAATAAAATATAAGTAAAAGAGCAAAGCCTTTTAGCCGGATTCCAAGCATGAAAATAGGTTTTGTTTTTTTTATGCACTTGCGATTAGAAGTGTACTGTACAATTCATCTGCTCTTTGGAGTGGCAAAAGAACGTAGCTCTAAGAAATCTTTTTAGCTATCTTGGCTGCATAAATGGCGTAAACTTTACGTTTATGCAATGGAATTCTAACTATTTGTTCTATGGCTTTAACCAAAACTAACATGAACTCAGAAGCTTCGGTTTTTAAATTCGGTGAAGGAAAAATAAGTGGATACAGTTCCATTTTCCTTGGGCTCTTATCCTTATTTGGTGTTATCTGTTTCAAATACCCGGAATGGTTTACCACGCCCGAATTCAGGGAAGTTTATACGGGTGAATCTATGAAGACATTATTGACTTCTGTGATCATCGCTTCTTTCTTTTTTGCAGTGCTGAGCTTTTTTCTGAGTCGTCAAAAAAAGTTGGCCTGTATTGGTGTATTGATTTGCACGGCCTCTATTGTGCTTGGCGGGTTTAATGTAGAAGGACGTTCTGTTGAAAAAACGGGTTGGCATCTTGGTCTTGACTGGCTGCTTCTCGACCTTTTATTGATGGCAGTAATTTTTATACCCATTGAAATGGTAATGCCAAAAAATAAAAATCAATCGAGGTTTCATGAAGAGTGGAAAACAGATCTTGTTTATTTTGTAATCAGTCATCTTTTTGTACAATTTTTTGGTGTGATTACTCAAAAACCGGCCACTTTATTTTTCGGATGGATGGGCCTTTCCGGTTTGCATACATGGGTGCAATCTTTGCCTTATTTGGTCGAATTGTTATTTGCTTTTCTTGTTACAGATCTATTCCAGTATTGGGCTCACCGTTTTTTTCACAGCCATCATTATTTATGGCGCTTTCACTCAGTGCATCATTCCACTAAAAACATGGACTGGCTGGCAGGATCTCGTACCCACTTTGTAGATATTTTTGTTACCCGCTCTATGACGTTTATTCCGCTGTATGTCTTTGGCTTTTCTGAAATAACTTTCAATACCTATATCATTTTTATGGCCATTCATGCGGTGCTCATACATGCCAACACACGTATCAATTTTGGTTTTTTAAAATACATTATTGCAACACCACAATATCATCATTGGCATCACTGTGAAGACCCAAAATATTATGGCAAAAATTTCGCGACCATCTTTCCATTTATCGATAAAATATTCGGCACTTATTATTTGCCCGGTACGACATGGCCTGAAGGCACCGGCCTGCATGAAGCTAATTTTCCGAAAGGCTATGTAAAACAATTAGTGTATCCTTTTACCAAAAGCCCGTTCGATAACAACCTGAATATGGAAGACAGGGCTACGAGATAGGCAGTGGGTATAGGGTGCCGGTCAAGGACTCATAACTGACCAACTCATTACTCACGTCTACTTCGCCGGTGTTATAATAATGTTTCTATAATCAATAGTCCCATGATCGCCTTGCAGATATATCGGTCCCGGTTCACCTTCATTACTATCAAGCGCTCCACCGGTAATGCCTGGTATTTCCTGGTTGCAAATAATCTGCTTTCCGTTGGCAACAACTGTAACCATTCTTCCTACAAGTGTAATGTCATACGATTGCCATTCGCCGGGAGATTTTGCAACCATTTCAGAAGGTGCTATAAAACCATAAATGGCGCCCATCAAATCTTTTAAAGGCTCCTGTCCTTTGTTGTCAGCAACCTGCACTTCATATCTTCCTCTCAGGTAAACGCCGCTGTTGCTTTCTGCAGGATAGCGAAATTCAATATGTAATTTGAAATCATTGAAAGTTTTATTGGTAATAAGATTGGAGCCAGGTCTGGGGCTGCGCAAAAGTCCGCCTTCGGCTACCCATTGGTTCTCGCCCTCGGTATGCCACTCAGCTATATTTTTCCCGTCAAATAAAACAATTGGTTTCCCCCACACTGGTGCAGACTCACGTCGAAGCGCCGGAGCTCTTACACCTGTCCAATCATGAATCTTTCCATTACTAAAAGTCATTTTCCCGGTTAGCTTGTCTCCCTCGAGTGTGCCTTCTACTACAAGGTCATTGTCTTCGGGTTCCCATTGCGGCGGTATGGAAAAGCTCATTTTTCCATCCACAAAATTTACTTTCGAAACAGGGCGTGCACTTCCGCCCGTGCCTACAAACTGACCGGTGAGCGTATGCAATCCTGAATGTCGTACTTCAAGCCAGGAGGGAGCTTTTTTCCCATCTATATCCACGGTGATATCCCACCGACCTTCAATCGGGGAAGCGGGATTATTTTTAGAAACATTCACCTGGGCTTTTGTTGCCATTGGGATAGCTAATACCAAAAGGGCTAACATAAAGAGCTGACGATTCAAATTTTTCATATTTGTAATTGATTTATTATTTAGGTTTATTTTTTCAAAGTACCGATAAAAAACTAAATGCAACAATCGGTATTTTGTGAATATTCCGAAAGCACTTTAGAGAGTACATAATATTATTTTCTACAATATTACTGGAAAAGCCTTTTTGAGTAAAGGACACTTTTTATTATTGAGAAGATCAATGCATTTTAATTGCCGGCATCTTTAAAATAAAACCTTACCTTTTCTTTTTTATAAGAATGAAAAGCTCGTCTCTACAAAAAAGTATTTCGGATATTCTTGCAACAGCAGGCATAGCAATAAATGGATCTGATCCGTGGGATCTGCAAGTACACAATGATGGGTTTTATAAACGTGTAATTAGTGAAGGGTCGCTTGGGCTGGGAGAATCCTATATGGACGGATGGTGGGACTGTAATCAATTAGATGAATTTACTTTTCGTGTAATGCGGGCAGATCTTTATAAACAGGCAAACCTGGGGTTCAAATCAAAAATAGATCTGTTGAGTGCCCGGTTCTTCAATTTGCAGGTGAAGAAAAAAGCAGCCTATAATGCTCAAAGACATTATGATATTGGCAATAAACTTTACCAGTTTATGCTTGATAAACGGATGGCCTATACATGTGGTTATTGGAAGGATGCTGATAATCTTGACCAGGCCCAGGAAAACAAGCTCGATTTGATTTGTAAAAAAATAAAATTGAAAGAAGGGCAGCATGTGCTTGATATGGGCTGTGGTTGGGGCACCTTTGCAAAATTTGCCGCCGAAAAATATGGCGCAAGAGTAACGGGCGTAACCGTATCTCACAACCAGGTAGCCCTGGGCAATGAACTATGCAAAGGACTGCCGGTGGAGATCAGGTTGCAGGACTATCGCGATGTGAATGGAAAATATGATCATGTGGTTGCCATCGGATTGGCAGAGCATATCGGCTATAGAAACTATCGCACATTTATGCAAACAGCATCTCGTTGCCTGGATGATGATGGCTTGTTTTTGCTGCATACGATTGGGCAACCCTTATCCAAAACAGCACCCGATCCTTTTATAAATAAATATATTTTCCCGAATTGCCTGGTGCCTTCCACGAAACAACTCACCGCTGCAATGGAAGGCGTTTTCAAAGTAGAGGACCTCCATAATTTCGGAAGTTATTACGATCCTACCCTGGTGGCATGGTTTAATAATTTCGACAAGCACTGGGATGAACTTAAGGATGAATATGGCGAGAGATTTTATCGCATGTGGAAATATTACCTGCTTGCAAATGCCGGTGCTTTCAGGGCACGACACAACCAGCTTTGGCAATTTGTATTGTCAAAAAAGGGTGTGCCCGGAGGTTATGAAGCGGTGAGATAATTTTTTAATAATAATTAAGTGTCCTACATACCTTAGAATTATATCCTGGATGAATGCTATTCAAACATACGATGCTATTATAGTTGGTGGCGGTCCGTCAGGCAGTACCTGTGCTTCAACACTGGTGAAGGCTGGAATAAAAACCTTGCTATTGGACAGGGCTGATTTTCCCCGCGTTAAGCTTTGTGGGGGCTGGCTCTCAGCTCCTATTTGGGATGTCCTCGGCATATCGCCTAAAGATTATACTCCACGATTATGGAAATTTAAGCATGTTCATATCCGCTTTCATGGAAAGAAGTACAGGCTAAAAGCAAACGGGTATTTCGTGCGTCGTTATGAACTTGATAATTTTCTTTTAAAGCGGAGTAATGTGGAGACAGTGGAAGGATATAATGTTCGCCAGGTAGAAAAAGATAAAGATGGCTACTGGGTAATTAATAATGAATACCGCGCTAAGTATCTTATCGGAGCCGGTGGTACCCATTGCCCTGTGGCCAGGGCATTGTTCCCAAAACAGGAGAACATGCAATGCGGCACACAGGAGAAAGAATTCCAGGGAGATGCTGAAGAAATAGCGGCTACCCGCGCAGGTGATGACGGCGAGCCGGAGATATTGTTGCATGACGACATGAAAGGATATTCATGGAATGTTCCAAAAGGCGATTGGTTAAATATCGGCTCAGGTACCTTAGTGGCGAGGGATGTCCTTCCTGCATGGACTAAAGCCAGGGATTTTTTTGAGAGTAGCGGCACAATCCCGGTTTCAGCGCGGCCCATACTCGAGAAAATGAAGGGTCATGGTTATGTATTTTTTAATACAGATCATCTTGAATCCTGCCAGGCAGATAACGCTTTCATAATAGGTGATGCACTCGGTCTTGCGCAGCCAATGACCGGAGAGGGTATCCTGGCGTCCGTTCTTTCCGGGAAGCTTTGTGCTACCGCCATTGCAGAAGGTGAGTCCGGAAACTTATAAAGAGCGTTTACAAAGTCACCCGATTATCGAAGATTATAAGGCGATGTATGCTATACAAACCGGCTCGAAAAATTTTTTAAAGAAAAAGGAGATTGATCGTAGCCGAAAGTCGTGGCTACGCGACAAAATTGTTGTAAAAGTTTTTGCAAGGATGTTTTCGGGAAAGCCAATCCCGGGAAGCCGTTTCATTGCGAAAATGATGAATTGACCAGAAGTTAAAAAAGAAACGAAAGTAAGTAAGGGGAGGATAATTTACCCGACATGCAGATTCCGGAATTACATTTAGCGACTACATTTCATGAAGGGAAATTCATTCTCCGAAGGAAAGGTTGAAAGCGTTCATCGGTTCTTATGTAATCAAGAAATGGCCAGCTACTCATGCTAATAAGTAAACCTACCCTTTGCTCGAATGCTTCTTCCAGGAATGCGAACGACTGATCATAATTCCTGGAGTAATAAGCAGCGACCGACAAGGATACCCCGGAAATAAATTCCGTTTTTGACCTCAAAATCAATTCGTCTAAAATTTTTTGAGCTTCCACTATGTTATCAATCACGCCGTAAAGCCAACCCAACAAGTGCAATGCGTATTGATGCCTCGCGGAAACGGTTACACCCTTTTTAATAGTTTCTATTGCCTCATCATTTCTTCCCAGCCTGTTTAGTGCCATACACACGGCACAATAACCCAGAAAGGAATTATCATCGAGCTCCACTGCCGTTTGGCCCGATATAAGGGCTTCCTGATGTTTTCCGTAACATATGTAAGCTGACGACAATGTGCTATGCGAGTGGGACATCATTGGTTCAAGTTCGATGGCCCTAAAGGCCTGTTTAATGGCCAGTAAATGATCCCTCGTTACCCAGCTCAAGTAATTACTGTGCCAATAATGCAAAGCAGTATAACTGGGATTAATAGCGAGGGCTTTACTGAAAAGTACTTTTGATTTAGCCCAGTCCCAGTCGTAAAAAGTAGTAATATAAGCTAATGCTGAATAGGGCTCAACACGTGCAGGATTTAGCTGCATCGCTTTTTCGGCGGCTTGTCTCGCCAGGGGAATCACCTTGTGGGGTGGCATACCTGAGTAGAAAGCGATCAACGTATATGCATCGGCTATCCCTGCATGTGCTAAAAAGAATTCCGGATCAAGCTGGGCAGCTTGCTGAAAATATTCGAGCGCTTTTTCTAATCCAGGACCGCGGCGGTTCCAATAAAACCGGCCTTTTAGATAAAGGTCATAAGCTTCTTTATTTTCGGTGGGATTGTTTGTTATTGCTGTGATTTCAGTATCAAGTAAAGTAATCTTTAATTTTTCTGTGACTGATAAAGCGATCTCATCCTGTATGGCAAAAATATCTTCGATCTCACGATCATATCTTTCGCTCCATAAATGAAAGCCGTCTGCGGTATTAATTAGTTGTACAGTTATCCTTAACAGGTTTTTATATTTACGAACACTCCCCTCAAGCACTGTGTTTACCCCAAGTTTTTTTCCTAAATCACGCAGGTCAATATTGGTTCCCTTAAATTGAAAAGACGAAGTACGGCCGGCGACTTTTAGATTTTTTAAATGTGCCAGTGAATTAAGTATTTCTTCTGATATGCCGTCACTAAAATATTCCTGCTCAGGATCGTTGCTCATATTTACGAAAGGTAATACCGCAATGCTTTTTTCAGACCTCGATGATTCCAGGGGGGTGACTTTTTTCTCCCCTGTTTTTCCTTTCAAAGAATTACGAACCGGCTTTACCAACCCTTCATGATCCAGTGCAAATACCTCCACTTCCCTTTCTATATTTTTAAGATTATAAATTCCCATTGAAAGTGTTTGAAATGCCGGGTGGTTACGAAGTTCATCATTCACCCTATCCGAAATTAGTACGCTACCGACAACTCCCAGCGATTCAATACGTGATGCAAGATTAACTCCGTCACCAAATATATTCCCATCGTTAATGATAATATCACCTATGTGCAGCCCAATACGTACCGGAACGTGAGGTGATTGCTGAAAAATCTTTTGAATCCTTATTGCGCATTCTACCGCGTCTACTGCGCTGGCGAAAGTACTAAGAGTGCCATCCCCATAATAGTGAATAATATTGCCGTTAAAAGTGTTGTGTTCTGCTTCTACGATTGTACGATGACGATCTTTTAGCATGATTGCTTTGGCTTCATCCCGCTGCATAATTGCAGAATACCCTTCAATGTCAGTAAACATTATCGCAAGTAGTTGTCTTGACTGAGACATGGAGAAGTCACTTTGAATAGTAAATTACGCAAACTTTTAGTTTTTTGCGGGCTTTAAAAACTAAAGGATCTAAAATTCAAATTAATTATCGGGACTTAAAGAAGGTGAGACAGTAAAGCTTTTATCTAATTTCTTTCATCTGATTTCTATTTCTTTTTTTACCTTGAAATATATTCATGAAAAAAAAGATGTTATTATTTCAAATTGTAACGTAAAAGAATTGGCTTGTATATTAGGAACTCTCCTCCATGAAAATATTTATTTAAACTTTTAGTATGAATCGCGACTTATCATTTAATATTTAAAGAAAAAAAAATTTCCATGAAAAAAATTATTCTGCTGCTGTTTCTTTTTCCCGTGATTGATTGTTTTCCACAAAACAAACAAGGTTTCGATGGTTTGAATATGAACCTCGGTAATCTCTTTATGCTTTCTGATGCTAAAACGCGATCCATAAGCCCGGAAAATTTTAGTGGCGAACCCGGGAAGGGCGGCATGGCAACTTTAGAAAACGGTTCTGCCCGCAATGCAGCAAGAGACCTGGGACAGGGCTGGAAAGTAAGTCCATTCGTTGTTATCGAAGCCGGCCAAACTTTTACTGTAGCTGATATTAATGGCCCTGGCGCCATTCAACATATATGGATGACTCCGACAGGTAACTGGCGATTTTCAATTTTGCGTTTTTACTGGGACGGTGAAACAGAACCTTCTGTGGAAGTTCCTGTAGGAGATTTTTTTGGAATGGGGTGGGGAGAGTATGCACATTTAAACTCGCTTGCCGTTGCCGTAAATCCGGGTAGCGCTTTCAATTCTTACTGGGCAATGCCTTTCAGAAAAAAATGTAAGATCACTTTGCAAAACATCAACACAGAGAAAATGGTATTGTATTACCAGGTAGATTATACGCTAACCAATGTGCCTGCTGATGCCGGGTATTTTCACGCCCAGTTTAGAAGAAGTAATCCTACTGAGGGTGGTTTCCATACATTGGTTGACGGCATAAAAGGTAAGGGGCAATATGTGGGGACTTACCTCGCCTGGGGTTTAAGTAATAATGGCTGGTGGGGCGAAGGAGAAATAAAATTTTATATGGATGGAGACACAAAATTTCCTACCATAAATGGTACAGGTACGGAAGATTACTTTTGTGGTTCTTATAATTTTGAAAATCAAAAGACACATCAATATCAACCTTTCTCAACTGCGTATTCCGGCTTGCACCAGGTAATACAACCTGACGGGTTGTATAAATCCACGCATCGCTTTGGTTTATACAGGTGGCATATTATGGATCCTATTCGTTTTGAAAAAGATTTGAAAGTGATCATCCAGGATCTTGGCTGGCGGCATGATGGTCGGTATCTTCAGCAGCAATCTGACATCAGTTCGGTTGTGTATTGGTACCAGTCAGAACCTCATGCGCCTTTTCCTAAACTGCCATCAAAGGATTATCTCGAAGTGAATTAATTGTGAAGATCTAGATGTATTATTTCCGCGGCCTTTTATAAACCGGAATAATAATCGTATCCTCTTTCATACCAATAATCAGGTGGGCGTTGGTTGCTAAAAGTTATCGTACTGATTCGTTTAAGATGTTTAATACCATACTTAACGGGTATAATTAAACGGAGTGGAGCGCCCTGGTTCATAGGGAGCGGCTTGCCATTCATCTCGTAACACAATATCGTTTGAGGATGCATGAGGCTTGGCATATCAATGCCTACATAATATTTTTTATCGGGAGTAATAAGGCCGGCATATTTCAATTGTGTGTCGGCATCAAGATGATATTTTGCAGCAAAGTCGCTAGAACCTTACACCTGCCCAATGTGTAACCTGGCTCCACCCTTCAATACATTTGAAATCAAAAATAATATCGGTTTTGGGCAGCGCTTTTATTTCATCTAAAGTGATGAACAACGTGTCCCCGGTACTCCTTGCAACTTTCAATTTCCAGGATTGAGGATCAAAATCTCCCTTCATGCCAATAAATCCATTCAGGCGTAGCGGCTTTTTTGCCAGGGAAAGAGGATAAGATTTAGCAAGATGACCGTCACTTAAAAAATTTGAAAAAAAAGTTTGATTGTAATCTAAAACAGTCCGTAAAGGCTTGAGCGCACCCGCTTCCTTTGGCTGCTTATATAACCATTTCCACGAATAAAATACCGCAACGAAAAAAAGGATAAATACTATAAAAGAAACGATTGTTTTATTTCTTAATTTTTTTTCAGAAATAAGAATTTCTTTTTTATAATTCATTTGTATTGTTTTGTTGCTGAGGGTTGTCCTGCTTCAAAGTTTTCTCTGATGTTACATCTTTTTCGTTGTCAATTTCGGTATCAGGTATTTCTGTTAAATGCTCTACTACTACTTTCTCTTCTTCCGTAACATTCTCATTTTTAATTTTCTCTTCTTGCTCGATTATTTCCTGGCCCGTGGAAATGTTTTTAACAGGCGCTTCTGTTTTTTCTACCAGCATACTGGTTGCCAGTTGTAACTTGTCCCGGGGCAATACATCAAGCCCGGTAACCATGCTTCTAAAATTATTCCAGCCAGCAATAATTACCTGGATTACGTGAACGAGGAAAAATAGAGTGAATAAAATAGTAAGAATGAAATGTTCAGCACGTGCCCACTCGTATCCTCCGAGTGCTGCTACCAATAAATGAAATTGAACGGGCTTATAAATGGCCAGCCCGGTAAGCAGGGAACCGATTCCCATAAAAATTACACCGGTATAAGCAATCCTTTGTGCGGCATTATATTTCTTTTGCGGTGGAGCCGATTTCCTGATGTGTAAATCATGTAACACGACAAGCCACGATTCTTTCAGTGATTTCTTATTTGGAAAAATCAGCCGCCATTCGCCTGAAAAAATTAGATACAGAACATAAATAAAACCATTGATGGCAAAGATCCACATAAACACAAAATGCAGGCTCATTCCTTCGGCCAGCCTGAATGGTATATGGAGCGCTGAATAAAATGATTTTGGAAAAAATTTCAAAATAGTTGTGTTACCCCAACCCAGGCGGTATACGTCACTTGCCCAGTAAATCAACATGCCACTCCATATCATAATAGCCAGCACCGGAAAATTGATCCAGTGAAACCACCTTATGGCAAGAGGATGCTTTTTTAATACTTTTTTCATGCTTGCAAAGTGAAAATAGTTTTGGCCGTTATTTCAGGATAAAGCTATTTATTTAATTCAGCAAAACCATAAAGGTGGTTGTACTTTTCACAATGTATTAATGCGTATTTATAAATAGAAAAGTCGGGCTTACCGGGGATCTCATAGAGCTGGTTGCCATTAGTGGATTGCAGGTTGCCGAGTTTTATAAAGTTTACAGGAAATTTTTCCTGTGAAATATAGACCTTGAGATCCGGGCCATTAGTTGTTACAAAATTTTCTAATGCCAGGATGTACTTTCCTTCTTTAACATAAACCTTTGCCTGCCCGCTTACAGTGCCCGATGGACCGCTTGAAAATGTGCCTCCATATTCCAGTATGGCTGTAGTATCCGTAGGGCTTATTACCTGGTCGAGCGTTTCGGTAGAAGCCTTTTTGCAGGAAGAAAAAAAGGCAGTTGTAATGATTGCAAAAATCAAGATTATGTTTCTCATAAGGATTAATTAGTTGTGCGCAAGCACGTGACTGAATTATTATTTTTTAATAAACGTGAGCGACGCTGAATTTATACAGTACCGCAGACCAGTTGGGTTTGGGCCATCAGAAAAGACATGGCCTAAATGTGCACCACAGCGGCTGCAATGAACTTCGGTGCGGGTCATACCAAAACTATTGTCGATGGTTTCACCAACATTTTTTGTATTTATGGGCTTATAAAAACTTGGCCAGCCGGTGCCGCTTTCAAATTTTGTATCTGATGTAAAAACTTCCTGGCCACAGCCTACGCATTTATAAATTCCACTCTCGTGGTTGTCCCAATATTTTCCGCTAAATGCCATTTCTGTTCCCTCTTTACGTGTAACATTAAATTGCCCGGGAGTAAGTTGTTTTCTCCATTCGGCATCAGTTTTCATTACTTCGTATTTCTCCTGGGTCTTTTGGGCACAGCTAAATAAAGTAAACAATACAGGAACTAATAATGTTATAATATTTTTCATTGTACAATAACCACCTTTGGGTTTATAATTAACTTTGATATTCATATACGTATTATTGATTGAATTAGTTGCACAAAATTAGCCGGTATTTATAGACATAAAATAGCAGTATGGGCGTATGGAAACAAATAGCTGAATATCTATGGTTAAGAAAGAAAGACCCTAATACACCACGCACACAGTTTACTAGATATATGCATGGTATTAACAGGCTTTCAATTTTACTTTTTTTGCTTGCCCTTATTATAATTGTGATAAAATTGATGAGAAGTTAGAAAGATCAATTTTGTTTACACAGTATGGACTTATATGCTTTCATAAACAATTTTTGCAGCATTTGCTGACGCATTTCCGCCTTCAGAAAGTTGCTTTTTGAGCAGGTAATATTCGAATTGAATTTTTTCTCTTTTTACAGGATCGTAAAGGATTTCATTTAGTTCCCTGGTGATATTCTCGGGGGTAAGTTCATCCTGGATTAATTCTTTTACTACTTCTTTATTCATGATCAGGTTTACCAACGAAATGTATTTGAGTTTTACAAGCCATTTCGCAATAGAGTAAGAGATACTTCCTGCTTTGTAACAAACAATTTCCGGTACACCAAATAATGCCGTTTCAAGCGTGGCCGTTCCCGAAGTAACGAGAGCAGCATAAGCTTGCATCAGTAGAGCGTAAGTATCATCTGAAACCATTTTTACATTGCCAAAAGGTTTTAGGAAGGGCTCGTAAAATTCGTCAGGAATTGATGGCGCTTTGGCAACGATAAAAGTATTTTCCGGAAAATTTTTTGTAGCCTCCAGCATCAGCGGAAGCTTCGTTTTTATCTCCTGTTTCCTGCTTCCCGGCAGCAGTGCAATTGTATTTATAGATTCTTCAATGTCCGGATGGGATGCTTTGAAGTTATCTATAACCTGCACGAGAGGATGGCCTACATAGTCAACTTCGTAATCCCATGTTTTAAAAAATTGTTTTTCGAAAGGAAGAATAACAATCATTTTATCAACGTACTTTTTTATGGTTTTTATTCTGCTCTCCTTCCACGCCCATACCTGTGGCGATATATAAAATACGTTCCGGAAATTATTTTTCTTTGTCCATTCCGCTATCCTCAAGTTGAAGGCCGAATAATTTATAAGTACAACTACATCGGGTTTGAAACTTGAAATATCCTGTTTGCAAAAAGTGATATTTTTTAGAATTGCAGGAAGATTCTTAATTATCTCTGCAAAGCCCATAAAGGCAAGGTCCCTGTAATGCTTGGCAATTGTCGCGCCTGCAGCTTCCATTTTATCTCCACCCCAGCCCCGTATTTGTGCAGAAGGATCCAGTTTGAGAAGCTCTTTGATGAAGTTGCTTCCATGGAGGTCACCCGAGGCTTCGCCCGCGATAATGTAATATTTCATACCTGCTGTTAGTTTTAATACAAGTTTTAAAGATAATTAGAATTCATATCTGTAGGGCAAAATGCAATGGGTAGTTATTCAGGTTATAAGCTTCAATTTTTTAGAATTACCGCGTCGCGATTTTAAAAAAAGGCATAGGACTGTTTTGGATAAATGTTTTGGTATGTAATAAACGTACTATTCGGTAAGTCGGATTGGGTGAGGTAAAGGTCCGTTAGAATTCAATCACGTATGGCTGCTGAAAAGACGACTAATAATTCAAGTCTTTTTGATAGATAAGTTGTTGGGTTACCAATACTTAAAAATCATGGCAATAATTGCGTAAATGACGGTGAGAACAAATATGCCTTTTGCGGTTTTGTCGCGGTGGCCGTTTATATAGATTGTAAACAAAATAGCGTTGGCCATTAATGAAACGCTTATAGAGACAGTAATTAAATTGGGATTAAATTTCATCCATTGCATCATTTCGGCAAGACTAAGGTCCCGGAATTTAAATAGCTTAAAAATCATGAAACCCAACACCGGAGCAACAAAACCAAGGGCAAGGCCAAAAATGAAATTATCTTTTTTGAATAGCATCATATTTTCCAGTTCTTTTCCAGTTCTTTTTTTAGCGCATAGTTGGTGAGGTCAAATTGCACGGGAACAACACTCACATAATTGTTTTGTAAGGCCCACACATCTGTATCATCCCCTTTATCAAAATTTTTAAACTCGCCGGTTAGCCAGTAATATTTTTTGCCATGGGGATCAATACGCTCATAGAAATCTTCATCATATTTTGCATAAGCCTGTTTGCAGATTTTAATGCCCTGCATTTCTTCAAGCGGTACTGATGGAATATTTACATTTAGCAAAAGATGCTTATCCATTTTTGTTTCCAAAAGACTTTTTACAATCTTGTATGCGTAATGTTTTGCAGGGCCAAAGTCAGCCTCGAACCTGTAATCAAGCAATGAAAATCCAACTGACGGAATGCTTTCAATAGAAGCTTCCATTGCGGCACTCATAGTGCCTGAATAAATTACATTTATAGAATGATTTGCACCATGGTTAATGCCACTAAGGCATATATCCGGCTTACGATGTAATACTTTATCAACGGCTAATTTTACGCAATCAACCGGGGTACCGCTGGTCTGCCAGCACTCCACGCCTTCAAAAATATCCTCGATTTTGTTTAACCTGAGAGGAACGCCAATGGTAATCGCGTGACCCATGCCACTTTGTGGTTTGTCCGGCGCTACCACTACTACATGGCCAAGGTCTTTTACAGCCTCTATCAAATTACGTATGCCCGGCGCTGTTATTCCATCATCGTTCGTTATGAGTATAATTGGCTTGTCTGTCGAAAAATCTGTCATTAAATTTTAAATATTTGTTACGTGCGATCTACGATGGGATAATTACGACTGTTAAGTGCCTTCGTAAAACCCAACGCAATCTAAAACCACCTGAATAATGGCCTTCCTACCATTTCTCTAAACGGCCATGGTGTTGCAAATAGTATAAGTACTAATGCAATTCCGAAAAAAACCAGGCTTCTTATGAATTTTCCCCGTGAAGTAGTTGCTTTTTTTACGAATACCCTGCCCGCATGTACTAATATCCACGCAAGTATCATCATTACTTCGTGCTCCATCGTGAAAAAGCGAAGATTGGCATCTTTCATGTTCTCACCTAAATGCTTCAACCGGTCGTACCAGGAGCCAACAAAGTAAAGTGCGAGCCCAACGAGCAACTGGATATCCATGCTAAGCATGAAAAAGAAATTACCGCGGCTGTCGCCGTGTGTAAATTCTTTTTTACTGAACACACCAGCTAAAGCCGCCAGCATGGTCCATATTCCGAAAAGCAGAATGAGCCACCTCAATAAATTATGTATTACAAGGAGTGCCTGCATAAAATTATTTTTTGCAAAAGTAAGGGATTGGCGATTGTTGAACGTAAAGATGGTTCGCTTCAACTATTTGCCTGTTAATACGCAAAACTAACTTTATTGCAGGTAACGGAATAACACCTGAAGCCCTTCTAAAAAATATGATCGGGCTTAATTAATTCCGGAAATTGTTTCTGGAATCTCCTGATTCTAGGTATAGATTCCATGCGCACATAAGGCACATTGGGATTGTTTACTATATAATTTTGATGATAGTCCTCAGCATCCCAGAATTTTACGAAAGGTACTACCTGTGCTGCGATAGGGCCATCAAACTTTTTCGAAGCATTTAATTCATTGATGTATTTTTCAGCTTCGTTTTTTTCGTTTTCATTTCTGTAAAAAACTATGGAGCGGTACTGCCTTCCCTCATCCGGCCCCTGCCCATTTACCTGTGTGGCATCTTCAGAGCCAAAATATACTTTTAATAAAGTTGCGTAACTGACTTCCGCGGAATCATAATAAATATTTACCGATTCAGCATGGCCCGTGCTTCCGCTGCCAACCTGCTCATAAGTTGGATTTGCTTCTGTTCCGCCTGAATATCCTGATATAACTTCTTTTACTCCCTTGACGCTTTCAAAAATCGCTTCTTCGCACCAGAAACAGCCACCGGCAAATGTGGCCTGGCTATATTTTGCAAGTTCTTCTTTGGATAGTGCTGGCGTTGATACTATTTTTTTTGAATCGGATTCTCCGCAAGACATTATACCTGTCGCAACTGCAAGAACTATAAACAAACGGGATATGTATTTCATTAGAATTTTATTTTTCTTACCTACGGTACTTATTTATTTAAAGATGTTAATTAAAATACTAAACTATTGGCGGTTAATAATTTCTGTATTGTTAAGGTTTGTTACCATAAATCAATTCGATCAATCCTTATTTGTCATAAACAATTTTAAATGCAGAAAGATCGGGTATATGTGAACGGCTTCGTTTTAGCTCATAATCATAAATTACCTGGCCAAGATTTTTCATAAATGGAAAGCCTATTGAGTCGTAATCATAAGTATCGTCGTTTACAATTTCGTTTGTGTTGCAGTTAATAGCAGCAGATAAAAAGAACTCAATGTTCTTATCAAAATCAACAATGTAAGCTATGTCAATAAGCTCTCCGTATGCATCTCCTTCTTTATTGAATATCCGTATATTTTTTGGCAAAGGTTCCTTCCTGGATCCGTACAAAAGAAATTTGCCATAGGCGTCATAATAGTTCATCGAGTCAAAGGGCGGATAAATTGTTTCGCCCGGAAACTGGGACATATAATGACGGACAAACGCATAATCTGAATCAGTAAGGTCAAATCTTTTATTCTCCGGCACGCTTCCAGGGAAAATGACACTTCTTAATATGCTGTGCAGGTCTTCGAGTGATATCCTGTTTTTCTTCGAGAAATTCATCGGTGCATTTATAAGCTGACCAGCTTTGTAATGGGCTTTTCCAAGTGTATCGTTCCTTTTTGCATATCTGGTTGCATCTAAATGCCAATGGCTGGCTGTATAAAATGTTATTTTTTTTGTCTAAAAATTTTACCGGGTTTGTATGCCTGTTTTCATCTTCAGACAATGATATTTCGAGGCGATGAATTATTTGCGCATCATTATAACCTCTTCTGTGAAGTTCTTCATTTATATATTCCGGCCCCAAAAATTCATACAACCTGTTGAACGCATCATTATCGCTTACTAAAAAAATCTTTTTAATATAGCTTTCAATATTTGGCCTGCCGTCTGCAGTTTGCGGATCGTTATAAGTTGGGGTTTGGCCGCTGTAAGCATCTTCTGTTATCATAGTGGTACCCATGTTAATACCTGCTATTTTGCAGCTCATTAAGCTTTTGCAAAGCAAGTAATGCAGTAGGAAGCTTTACAGTGGAGGCAGGATAAAAATATTGAGAGCTATCTACATTGAAAAAGTAATCAGTAAAGGCCGGATTATTATTTTCATCGCGGTCAATAGACGTATAGATGATTTGGACGTTTCTTCGCTTTCCTGTATTTCAAAATGCTGTCGAAATATTCTGGAAATTGTTTTAGAAGATTTTCTAAGAATGGAGACGTTTTCGCATTGTCAATTTCTTGTTTAGGAACTGCTACTTTAGCCGTATCGGGCTTAATTTTTACACTTTCTTTCATTGCTCCCGGTAAAATTACCTGGATTTTTTTGGATGAATTGCAAGCCGACAGTAGCGCAATTGTAAAACTCAGAAGGATAATGTCTTTTAATTTCATTTATAACTTGTTAAGCAAAATTAGAAAAATACAATTAGTGTAGCGGACTTCAATTATTTCATAAAGCCTTTAAACCACTTTAAATGATGGGCGTTTTCGACATCAAAACCTTATCTTTGCAAACTTCTAAAAATTAAGATATGAAATTGAAAGGTTTGGTGTGGTTTTTTGCCATTACTCTTATTCTCATTTCCGTTTACCAGCTTTCTTTTACATGGGTTGTAAACAGCTATGAAAAGAAATTACAACAGAAAGCTGAGAAAGTAATAAAAATGAGGCATCCGAATGCTACCGCCGATGAAAAAGAGAATTTTTTAAAGGCTGAATTAAGCCATTTGCGCGATAGCTCAAGAGATGCCAAAATATATCCTGTTCTGGGCACCACCTATCAAAAGTGTAAAGAAAACGAATTGAATCTTGGCCTCGATCTGCAAGGCGGAATGAACGTTACGTTGAATGTGAGCCTTGAGGGTCTTTTAAAATCCCTTAGTAACAATCCAAAAGATCCGCAGCTCATCAATGCTTTGAATAAAACAAACCAGGAAAAAGTTACCAGCGATCTTGATTATATCTCGCTCTTTGGGCAGGTGTTTAAGCAACAAAATCCATCAATCAATCTCGCTTCATTATTTGCGGGAGCTGGCAAAACGATTAAAATTACTGATAACGATAACCAGGTTCTCGATCAGTTAAGGACTATTTCAAAAGGAGCGATCAATCAAACTTATAAAATTTTATTGAAGCGTATTGACCAGTTTGGTGTTGCGCAACCTAATATCAACCTTGATGAAAATAAAGGAATTATAACAGTAGAACTTGCCGGTGTGCAGGATGCTGTAAGAGTAAGAAACCTGTTGCAGGCATCTGCGCATTTGCAGTTTTGGGAAGTTTATAACATTGGAGAGATTGGTAAAAATATTGATGATGCTGATAAAGCTCTCGGCCAATATTTAAGCGGAATTACACCCGACACATCAAAGAATTTAATTGATAGCTCCAAAACTGCTATTGATTCTTCAAAGCTTCTTGCTAACGAGCATCCGCTGGCAAATGTGATCCATTTTATTGGGCCGCAGCAGGATAAATCCGGTAAGCCTCAATATTTTGCAGCGATTGCCAATGTTGAATTGAAAGATACTTCTAAGGCAAATGAATATTTGAATATGGATGTTGTGAAAAACAATTTTCCATCTGATATGAAATTGTTGTATGGACTTGAACAGAAAGATGAAAAATCAAATCGGAAATATTTTGAGCTATACGCGATCAAAACTGTTCCCGGAACTGATAAAGCAAAACTGGAAGGAGAAGGAGTTGAAGATTCAAGAGCGGACTATGACGAGCGTGGCCGCCCTGCTATAAAAATGCAAATGACTCCATCTGGCAGCCGCACATGGGCGAAGATGACTACGGATAATGTGAATAAGCCAATCGCGATCGTTCTCGATGATATTGTGTATAGTGCACCCAATGTAAATGGCCCTATCGAAGGAGGAAACTCTGAGATAAGCGGAAACTTTTCTGTGGAAGAAGCACAGGATCTTGCTAATATTTTAAAGATTGGTAAAATAGATGCACCTGCAAAAATTGTGCAGGAGCAAATAGTAGGGCCAACTCTTGGGCAGGATGCGGTAAATGGTGGTGCTAAAGCTTTTGCAATTTCATTTTTGATCATATTCATCCTGATGTTGTTGTATTACAATACAGCAGGCTGGGTTGCAAATATCGCATTGATCTTAAACCTTCTTTTTACTATAGGAATTTTGAGTGCCCTTGGCGCAACCCTTACTGCTGCGGGTATTGCGGGTCTTGTGCTTACAATTGGTATGGCTGTGGATACCAACGTAATTATTTTTGAAAGAATAAAAGAAGAGCTTACCCGTGGCAAAAATTACCAACAGGCAGTTAATGATGGTTACAGGAGATCGCTTGCGCCGGTTATTGATGCGCACGTAACTACTTTCTTAACTGCAGCTATATTATTTTATTTCGGACTTGGACCTGTACTTGGTTTCGCCACCACGCAAATGCTCGGTATTTCCCTATCTCTTTTCTGCGGTATTTTATTGAGCAGGTTGATTACAGATGTATGGACAAATAAGCAAAGACACTTTAAATATTTTACAGGCGTTTCTAAAAAAATATTTAAGCATGCAAGTTTCAAATTCATCGAGTATCGTAAGATTGCTTATGGAATTTCCGTAATAGTATTGATTCTTGGCGTATCGTCGTTTTTTAACGGTTTTGAACAGGGTGTGGAATTTAAAGGTGGTAGAAGTTATACGGTTCAATTTGAACAACCGGTAACCAGGGATGCAATTGCCAGTTCGCTTCACGAATCACTGGGTGGTGATTATCCTGTAATAAAAACGGTTGGTGATGATAAGCACTTGAACATAACAACATCTTACCTGATAGGACAGGAAAATGCAGACAGTGCGGTTCAAACTCACTTATACCAGGGATTAAAATCTCATTTGCATGCTGGCCTTACGTACCAGCAATTTGTAAAAGGAAGCATTCAAAGTTCACAAGTGGTGCAACCGATTATTTCAAAGGACCTTAGGAACGGTGCTATAAAAGCGACCATATTTGCTTTGATAGCAATTATACTTTACATCTTTATCCGCTTCAGAGACTGGAGATATTCCCTGGGTACCATCGTTGCGTTGCTGCATGACGTATTTGTGGCACTTGCGGTATTTTCTTTCTTCAAAAACATTGTGCCTTTCCCATTGGAAATTGACCAGCATTTTATCGCAGCAATTCTTACGGTGATTGGTTTCTCGATGAACGATACGGTAATTGTATTTGACAGGATAAGGGAATATAGCCATAATATGAAGGGGGCAGATAAACCCACCATTATTAACAGAGCTATCAATGATACTTTGAGCCGTACCATTATGACCTCTGCAACAGTATTTATTACGCTACTGGTATTATTCATTTTTGGCGGTGAAGTAACAAGAGGTTTTTCTTTTGCGATGCTGATAGGTGTAATTACGGGAACGTACTCATCAATATTCGTAGCAGCTCCTATATTGGTTGATTTTGCCAAAGACAAACCTTTGGGTTCAGCAGACCTGGCGACTGAAAATATAAAGAGAGCGGAAGCGTCAAAAAGGCTTGCTAAAGCGAAATAATTTTATATCATTTTTATTGATTTAAAGCCTGTGTATCGTCACAGGTTTTTTATTTTATCTTTATGCGTCATTGTTTTACACATGACCTTTACCCCCGAAAATATTTTACTGATTGGTTCCATTCTTTTACTGGCGAGCGTTTTCACTAGTAAAACATCGGCGCGGTTTGGTATTCCCACATTAGTACTTTTTATAGGGGTCGGTATGCTGGCAGGCTCCGAAGGACCCGGTGGAATTTATTTTTATGACCCAAAGCTTGCACAGACACTTGGTGTAATTGCACTAAACTTTATTTTATTCTCCGGCGGACTCGATACAAAATTTGAAAGTATAAGGCCTGTATTGTGGAGGGGAATTTCTCTGTCAACAATTGGAGTTTTGTTGACTGCGGCTACAGTAGGGATATTTGTGCACCTTGTTACCGATTTTACTTTATTGGAGGGATTGCTGTTGGGAGCCATTGTATCCTCTACAGATGCTGCTGCTGTCTTTTCAATATTAAGATCAAAAAATATTGGGCTAAAAGGGTATATACGGCCCACGCTTGAACTGGAGAGTGGAAGCAATGATCCATTCGCCTTCGGACTAACGATTACGCTTACCTCTCTTATCGTGACAGGAGAAACCCCGGGTTTTGGATTAATATTTCATTTTTTAAAAGAGATATTTTTCGGCGCTGTCATTGGCTTATTGTTAGGCAGAATCGTATTATTTATTTTGAATAAAGTATCACTTGATATCGAAGGTTTGTACCCGGTTTTTTTAATGGCTTTTGTCTTTTTTACTTTCTCATTCACCGGTCTTTTGGGCGGCAATGGATTCCTTGCGGTTTATATTGCCGGCCTGGTATTAGGCAATAAAAATTTTATTCACAAAAAGAGCATTATTAGATTTTATGATGGCATGGCATGGCTTATGCAAATCATCATGTTTTTGACGCTTGGCTTACTGGTATTTCCATCCCATATTTTACCGGTAATAGGTTTAGGTGTTTTAATATCATTGATCTTAATATTTGTTGCAAGGCCTATAGGTGTTTTAGTAAGCCTTTCTTTTTTTAAACGAATACAACTTCGTGAAAAATTATTTATATCATGGGTGGGCTTAAGGGGCGCTGTGCCGATAGTCTTTGCCACTTATCCGCTTATAGCTAATGTGGGGAAATCGCACATTATTTTTAATCTTGTATTTTTTATCTCAACAATTTCGGTGTTGCTGCAAGGCACAACTTTACCGATAGTAGCAAAATGGTTAAGGGTGATTGTGCCTCAAAAGGTAAAGCGGAAATTTGCATTGGATATTGAGCTTTCAGATTCACCTGACTCTGAAATGATAGAAATACTTTTGCCGGATACCAGTCCTGCAATCGGCAATTCTTTAGTGAACCTGAACTTTCCCAAAAAAGCATTTATTGTAATGATTCAAAGAGATGGTAAATATATTCGGCCGGGAGGCTCCACTGTAATTGAACAAGGAGATAAGCTTTTAGTGCTTGCTTCAGATACAGAAGTTGTTGAAGATGTTTTTGAGAATCTTGGTTATGTTGAATAAGTTATCAGCGAACTTTTAATCAACATGATTCAATATTACATTGACAATTTCGTCCGTATCACCATCAAAATGGTGACCTCCTGGCAATACCTCATGCGTGTATTTTTTTAAAGAAATTCTATTCAGCGCCAGGCCATTTTCATCGCTTCCGTTAATGATAACGAGACGTTCATCATTCAGTTTATTTATTTCGTTTACCACATCCATATCTCTTTTGGTATTACCGCCAAAGATATCAGACCAGTGAATTTCAAAATCAGTATTGCCTGAAGAAGCCATAAGGAATGCAGCCGTTACATTATCATCAATATTTTTTGGAAGCCTGTTAAGAATAAAGGGAAGTACGTCTGCGCCAAAAGAATAACCGATAAATATTACCTGTTTGTTTTGCCTGCCGGCTATTTTAACGTCTAAATAATTTTTCACATCATTACTTGTTTGATCAGGTGTTTTTTTGTCATTGAAATAAGATCTGGCATTCAGCGCATAAACATCGTAACCTTTTTTATTCAATGCCTGGCAGAGAGCATTTGAAAATTTATTAAAGCCTCCATCTCCTGAGATGTAAAAAATTAAAGGTTTGTCATGCGTGGCAAACGGCCATTCTTTTACGGGCAGTTTTTGGGCCACCAGTTTCGAGGTTAATAAAAATGAGATCGAAAAAATAAAAACGAAAATTACTTTTTTTTTCATACGTGAATATTAAGGTTGCATAACTTTATTGAGTGCCGCAGGTAATTGCAGCAGATCATAGTCACTTTCGTATACCAGGAATTTATCTTCCCAAATGGTCGCATATTTTTCTTTGAAATCACGCAAACCATGATAATGTTTAAAGCGCTTTAATTTCTCACCCGCATATTTCACAAGTTGCTCAGCAGGGTTTTGTGGTTCAATAATGCCGGTCATAGGCACAAGGCCGAGATTTATGTACTGGCAATTATTTTCTTTAGCATATTCAATCATCTTAATTATTAGCGCATCCATACAGCCGCCGGGCGCTTCGGAGGTTTTTCTTATGAGGTCATAAGTACATTCATCGGGAGAATAATCAGGTATAATATTGAGAAAGGCAACAATTTTTCCTTCGCCGTCTGAAACGGTAATTACATCCTGAGAAATAATTTCTTTTACATCAAACATACCCTGGGAAAATATTTGCTCTTCCTTATCAAATGCTTCAAGCCATTCATCGGATATTTCTTTCAATTCTGCAACCAGTTCACTGGAAAGTGGCGCTTTATTAATATTAGCTAAGTATCCTTTTTTCTGTAAACTATTGAGGCCATTTCTAAGAGATTTTTTATCCTTTCCTTCCAACTTAAAATTAGCAGCATCAAGTATGGCTTCCTGGCCTATAATCATTTTTTGTTTTCGTAATTGATTAAACCATAAAATGCTATTTTCATCAACACGGTAAAAAGCAATTCTCAGTCCCATTTTACTACACTGTTTATAAAATTCTGCTAATACGTCTATCTTATGTTCTTCAGCACACACAGGTTCTTCCAGTACTATAGCAAATCCATTTGCAATGCGATAGGATACGAAAGCATCATGAAAATCAGAAAAGAAAAATAATTTATCCCTGTATAGTTTAAAATAATCGACCGAGGAGTTGCCATACTGGGATAGAAGAAATTTCGCCCTTTCCCTGGAGGATTCATTTCCCGGCTCTACTTTTAAAAATGGCTTAATAAGCGTGAACAAAAGAAAACCCCAGCTTAGGAAGCCGAGCAAATGAATCATGAATATAAACTGGTGGCCAAAAGGTGTAAGAGGATGCAAATCTTTGCCACCCAATAAAAAAATATTGATGGTGTTAATCAATGACTGACGCCAGGTAAAGTCAATGCCGAAATGCTTTACATCAATAAAATAAAAACTTATGTAGCCAAAAATCAAAACCGACAAGAAAATTATCGAAACTGATAACACGCCGAGGCGAATCCATTTAATGCTGCTTCTAATCCTATATTGGCTGCTGCTAACGAGCAGCAATAAAATGATTACGCCTGCGAAAGTTGCTTCCTCGTAATCGAAGGCCTTTGTAAGGTTACCTATTAATGATAAAAGCGAAAGCAACAGCGCCAGGCGCCATGCATTTTTTAACCCCTTAAACATAAAGGCAGAAGTGATCAGCAATGCTAAACCGATAAAAAGCACAAGAACGTTCGAGGCATTTATTGCTTCTAAAGGAAGAAATTCGCGGATCAGCTTAAGTCGTATCCTTAAAGGTGGTGTAACAACTGAAATAATATTTATGAGACCTAAAGTAAAAATGAGTAAAGCCGGAACAATCCTGACAAATAACTGCCTTCCCCGCCAGGCAAATGCCAGGATTCCAAAAACCATCGGAAGCCAGAATTCAAATACCCGGTACAAAACAGTTATGGATAAAGCCTGAACGGTGGTGTAGCCGTACAATTCCAATATATAAACCAATGATAGTTCTACTGCCCCTAAACCCCTTAAGAAGGGCGAGGATACCATTAGCAATACGGAAACCATGTATGCGATGGCGGCTACAGAAAACGAAGCCGTGAAGCCGAGGGCAAGCATCGCAATATAAATGTGAAACATGCCTGTAAATTCCACACCTGTCGAAAATAAAATGCTGCCAGCGTATTTCTTAGTTTTGACATTTGCCGCAAAAAGCTCATCCATCAGGGGTACAATGCCTGGAAATTTCTTTTCAACATAGCCGTATAACTTACCTTTTTCCTTAAGTGATTTAGCGATCCATACAATACCGGCAAGGATAAAAACAACCAGGATTAACCCAATCCACGCGCTTTTCAAATGTTGATTCGTAGATATTGCAAATAATATCACCACCGGAAAACCTACGAGAAATACTGTGAATAAACCCGCAAAGGCATATAATCCGCTTGCCTGGTGTATCTGGGTTTTATTAAACGCTTTTTTTCTCAGTTGGGAGGGGGTGTATGCCAGGGCACTCACTCCACCGGCGGGCAAGAAAATACTAAGTAAATTTCTTTTAAGGAAAAGTTCAATTGAATCAATCCATTTTAACGAAAGGCCGATTGAAGCAAAACTGCTTACATACATACCACTTTGAAAAAAAATATAAACAAGGGTGACGGCAATTCCTGCGAAAAGCCATCTTGCGTCGGCATGCTCAATTTGTGGTATAATCTGCTGAAGCTCCTTTCTTTCACTTCGAAAAAAAATAAAAGCAAGTAATATCATTAAGGCCGCAAGTATCTCTCTCCAATATGATTTTGGCGAAAAAGATCTTAATTTTCTTAAAGCAGATGGGAAACTCAGGTGATTTTTTTGTAAAGTTATGCAATCAGAAAAAGTAGGCTAATAGCTCTTTTACTCAAAAAAAATTTAATAAAAATTCGGTGACCCCGCAGAGACTCGAACTCTGGACCCGCTGATTAAGAGTCAGCTGCTCTACCAACTGAGCTACGAAGTCATTGATATAGAAAATATAACTTGTTTCGGGTGATAATGCCTACTGCTAATTTAAACGCCAAAGGATGTCCCACAGCCACAAGTTGTGCTCGCATTGGGATTATTAAACGTAAACCCACGCGAGTTTAATCCGCCTTCCCAGTGAACTTCCATGTCTACTAAATAGATGCTATGTGCAGGATTGATTATGCATGGAATGCCTTCAATTTCGAACACATCATCTTTTTCGGTTTTAGCATCAAAATCAAGTATATAGGTCATACCTGAGCAACCACCGCCTTTTACACCTACACGCAGAAACTTATCATTATCAAAGCCCGGCTCATTCATCAGGCGTTTAATTTCATTCACTGCTCCATTTGTAAAGGTTACCGGTGTTTTATTGATTGTTTCCATAATTATTTTTTTTTTGAATACGAACTTGACCTTTTAGCCGTTACTATTTCAACAAAATATTAAATCTTTTCACCTGCAAATTTACAACCCTTTGCTTAGGGATTAACTAATTTTGCCTGAAATTATCACAATGTCAACATTTGAAACCGTTGTTATTATCCTAATGGGTGTAATTCTTTTAGCTACCATTTGGATGATTACAGAATTCACGGGCCTAAAAAGAGAGATAAAAGAAAAAACAGGCATAGATCCCGAAACCTTGAAACTGAGATTGCAGGCTTATGAAAGGCTTACGCTGCTTGCTGAAAGGATATCACTCCAAAACTTATTATCCCGTACACCAAACGCCGGCCTCTCGTCACGCCAGATGCAGATATCGCTAATTGACGCAATTAAGCAGGAATATGAGTACAACGTGAGCCAGCAGGTATATGTTTCCACAGAAGTATGGAGGGCGATCAATAATCTTAAGGAGCAAAATATTTATGTTGTAAATCAACTTGCCTCAACCCTTCCTTTCAAGGCGTCCGGTATGGATCTGAACAAGCAGATCATTGATTTTCTTATTAATAATCCCAAAGCTTCCCTGCATAACGTAGTATTGGATGCCTTAAATTTTGAAGCAAAGAAAATTATGTAATTTCTTTGCACAATATTTAAGTGCCATGCAATGAAAAAGATTTACACGGATTCAGGTATAGAAATCAAAAAACTATATACATCCGCAGATGTCTCCAATGGAGAGGAGAAGGAATTAAAGCCGGGAGAATTTCCCTTTACAAGAGGCGTTCAGGAGGATATGTACCGCGGACGACTCTGGACTATGCGTCAATATTCAGGTTTCAGCACTGCAGAAGAAAGTAATAAACGTTATCATTATCTTTTATCGCAGGGCGTGAACGGTTTAAGTGTCGCTTTTGACCTTCCTACACAGATAGGATACGACAGCGATCACCCACTTTCAGAAGGCGAGGTTGGTAAAGTGGGCGTAGCCATAGATTCAATTGAAGATATCGAAGCGCTGTTCAAGGACATTAGTTTACAAGATGTCTCTACTTCCATGACGATTAATGCGACAGGTTTTATTCTGCTTGCTTTTTATGTTGCACTGGCTAAAAAACAAGGCGCTAATCTTACTGAACTTCGGGGAACTATTCAAAATGATATATTGAAAGAATATGCTGCAAGAGGAACCTATATCTATCCTCCTCAGCCTTCCATGCGTATCATTACCGACATTTTTGAATGGTGCAGTAAAGAACTGCCTAAATGGAATACCATTTCAATATCAGGATACCACATACGCGAAGCAGGCAGCACGGCTGTGCAGGAAATTGCTTTTACGCTAAGCAATGGTAAGGCTTATATACAGGCCGCAAAGCAAAAGGGCCTGGACATAGATGTATTCGGGAAAAGGCTATCATTTTTCTTCAATGCACATAATAATCTTTTTGAAGAAGTGGCCAAGTTCAGGGCCGGAAGGAGGATGTGGGCAAAAATTATGAAAGATGCGGGAGCTACTGATGAAAAAGCCATGATGATGCGCTTTCACACTCAAACGGGCGGGAGCACACTTACAGCACAGCAACCACTTAACAATATCAGCAGAGTAACCGTGCAGACCATTGCCGCAGTTCTTGGAGGAACCCAAAGCCTTCATACCAATGGATATGATGAGGCTTTGAATTTGCCAACCGAGGCAGCGGCTGCAACAGCGTTAAAAACACAACAGATAGTGGCTTACGAGAGCGGCATTGCTGACACCGTTGATCCGCTTGCAGGAAGTTATTTTATTGAAAAGTTAACCAACGAAGTAGAAGATGAAGCCTGGAAGATCATTGAAAAGATTGATGCGATGGGGGGAAGTGTATATGCAATTGAACAGGGTTTTATACAAAATGAAATCGCAAGGAGCGCTTATGAGTATCAACGGAACATCGAATCAAAAAAGAAAATAATTGTGGGTGTGAACGCGTTTGTAGAAGATGAGGAATTAAAGCCTCCGAAATTCACCATTGATGATAATATTCGGCAGGTTCAATCAGATAAGCTAAAGGCTTTAAAGGAAAAAAGAGACAATCCAAAAGTTGCTGTGATCCTGGAAAAAATTAAAGAGAATGCAACTAATGGTAATAATTTAATGCCTATAGTGATAGAAGCCGTCGAAAATTATTGCACATTGGGCGAGATTTCTGATGCGTTAAGAACGGTTTTTGGAGAATACAAATAAATCCGGACAAATTATTTTATGAAATATTTTTTACCTTTTTTCTTCTCTCTATTTTTTATCAGCAGCCAGGGGCAGAAATTTGCATTATTGGACAAAAGACTTGCCCAGCCTATCACTTATACCGATAAGGTCACCCAAACTGATAAATTTAATGGGTTTTTTCCTGTGGAGAAAAAGTACCTTTCTGAATTTGTTAGCGCCCTTGAAGAGATTTCCAAAAAACTTACCAGTAAGGCGCCCATGGGCAATGCAAAGCAATACCAAATCGGATGCGCAAAATTTATTGGCCACACCGTTTCGCTGCAATCAGGTGACAGATTAGATTATGTAATTACTTCGGATTGTGGTGATATGAAAATCAGCATGCACCTGAGTGATGCAAAAATCAGCAACGCGAACAACGCTTTTTATATCAACACATGGATAAAGTATATCAAAAGCGCCGGAAAATAACTCCTGTTTTTCCGATTCAATCTTAATCAAAACTACAGTAGTTACTCAGAATTAGAAATCGCGGAACGAACTTGTCTTATTTACTTTAATATCGCGAAGCAAAGGTGACTTAGGGCTTATATTAATGCTAAAGAAGCGATACTTTCCTACAGGCGACACATTTATTGCCATTTGCCAGCAATGCATATCTCTCGAAATAGAAAGAGCGATAGTGCCCAGTTCTCCTGTTGTAAGATTATAATAACCGTTCACTCCCATTTGCCATTTGGGTGTTAAGTTCAATGTGCCACCGAAGTTTGTATTCTGCGAAACATTAGTTTTAAAGCCCTGGTTCACCACAAAAACTTTTGAAAAGCTTAATGAATAAGAGAAGTTAACTGACCATGGAATATTGAAATCGGCAAATTGCCCGGGATTATTGGTAATATAAGCCAACTCGCTGTTGTAGGTATCATCGGTATATCCATCATTTCGTAACAAGTCGTCACGTTGCTGATCAGTGGGGGTTTTAGAATCCGCTTTTTTATCGCCTCCCCTAAAATTACTTGACACGGATACGTTGCCACTTACCAGCCGGCCTAATGAAAATGCATTACGCCGCCATAAGAGTTCGTTCACTCTTTGTCCTTGTGCATTTACCTGGTAAGGATCGAGCACCGCACCAGCTGTTATATTTACTTTGTCAAATAAATTACTTCGTGCCGACACAGTAATAGGGCTCAGTTGAAAGGAATCCGCGAAAAAATTATAACTCGTTGCTAGACCAAACCCATCTATCAATGATACTTTTTTTAGTGCGTTTTCACCAGTGTCCTTTTTATTGCGCACCTTCATAGAAAGGTTATTGTCAAGATTAAAAGTTAAGCCACCAAACCTTCCAGGCGAGTAAGCGCTAAAGACGTTTTTTTCATAAACCGAAAACTGGCTTTTTCGTCCTGTCGTGTCAACCTGGGTGTAATAAAAGCTATTCTTGTTAAAATCCGGTTTATAGCTAAAACCGAGCGTGGGACGTACTTCATGTCGTATCGCCTGGATCTTTGCGTCTTTATTTTTGGCGGTTATCATACCGAATATCCTTGTGGAAATCCCTATTCCAAATGACATTTGCCTTGCTGTATAAAATCCTTTTTGGATGGTGGTATCCATTTTTTTTCTTGCGGTGTCCCATGTTCTGAAAACTTTTCTCTGGTACCATGTTTCATCATAACTAACGGATGGGGCTACCTGGAAAGCTCCTATTTGCGGGAGCGAAAGAGATATGGGTAATGAATGATGTGCCCCAAATTGAAGGGTATCCGCTATCTGCCGGAAAATATGTCCAAGCGTATCATAAAAAGAAAAGAGGCTTTTCGCATTTCCGTTGTAAGCGATTCCCAGGTTTTCGTACCACTTTGGCGTACCCACAAATTCTTTTTTTCTAAAAGGATAAATCGTTTGCACATTAAAACCAACATCGGGAAGGTTTACATTTATGATTTTTAAGTTGGTGTTCTGGTTATGGTTGGCGGTTACTGTTAAGTTAAACGGTTTGTCTTTCCACGTTTTGGAATAAGATATTGAAGAGGTTAACTGATTTTGAAAATTTTGTATTGGCCTGTCGGGCACATAGGAATTGTAGCTACTGCTACCGGCATTTACATTCGCGCTAAATGTAACTCCCGGCCTCGCTTTACTGTCCGTAGAATGGCTCCACGCAATGTGGTAACTTCGGTTTCGGGAATAATCCGGATCTCCTTTAAAGTTGTATTTAAAGGTTTGCATATCAAAAGCAATATTACCTGTGTACCGGTATCGTTTTCTATAATGCGGGCTCAAGTTTAGCGTCCATCCACCATAGGAATAAATACTTGATCTTACAATAATATCCCAATAGTCACTGAGCACTTTGTAATATCCCAATCCTTCCAGCCCAAGGCCCAACTGTTGATTTGTTGCAAAATTGGGTGGCAAAAATCCAGAATGCCTTCCCTGGCTCAATGGATAAATTCCGAACGGAAGGTATATTGGTATGGGTACCCCTTCAAATTCCGGATGCACCGGGCCGGTAATCGCCACTTTGTTATTGATGAATTTTATCCGGTTACTGATAAACGCAAAATGGGGAGTGTCCAGATCGCATGTGGTAAATCTCCCTCTCAAGGCATAAAAAACATCGTTGTCTATTTTCTTTATCACCTTTCCATACACATACATTTCACCTTGCTGGGTGTAGGTGCTTTTTGTCAATCCCTTCAGGCTTTTCATATTAAATCTTATGGAGTCGCTTTGAGAAGTAAAATCGCCTTGCTTGTATGTGGGAAAAGCAATTACATTTCCGGCACTGTCTCTTTTAATGGAAGCGTTAATGTCTCCGGTTGCCTGGTCAAATGCAATCACAGGGGCAGTAAGTTCATTGTCCTTATAGTTGGTCACGGCTTTTTTTCCGTAAAGCGTTACAGTTTTACCGGGGACATTAAGTACCATAGAATCTTCAGCGGAATAATCCAACACCGCTTCAATTGCATTTTTTGATAATTTATACAATAAAGTATCCGGGGTTTGGGTTAAAGAAGAGGAATCCCTGCCTGCTAAGGAATCAATTTTATTTAATGGAATTGTATCAACAACCGGAATCCTGATTTCTTTAATTGAGTCAGAATTTGAAATTTGTTTTTCCGGAATTGAAATATCCTTTTTTTCCGGAGGGAGTGTATCTGAACGTGAAGTTAAAAATCTGTGAAAGGGAATTTTTAAATGCGCTTTATCCTTACTTTGAACCGTTAGTGTAAATAGTATAACTGCAGAAGCGAGAGTCAATATAGTTTTTAAGCTAACTTTGTTTATCATGTTCATAGCAGTAGTGAACAAAAATAGACAGATTTCAATTAAGGATTTGTGAAGATTACTGAATATCAATTTCGTACCAATTAATAAATTTTTAAGCTACATGGTTAAACTCAGGAGAACATTTTCTTTTTTATCAATCCTTAACACTGTTTTTATTTTCTTGACTGCATTTATGTTGATTTCTTCGAATACGAATGCGCAGGGCAAAAAAATTAAAACAATTATTATAGATGCGGGTCACGGTGGCAGTGATGCCGGCGCTCGTGGGGAATATGAAGGCACACTCGGTTCATCAGAAAAAGATATTACCCTTGCAATTTCGAAAAAACTGGTGCAAACGTTAAAAGAGCAAATGCCAGGAGTAGAAATTATTCCGACGAGGACTACTGATGTCTATCAACCTGTTCACGAGAAGGCGCAAATTGCAAATGATAATCACGGAGATCTTTTTGTGTGTATCCATGCAGATGCTGTTGATTTAAAAACAGGCTCACGGATTCTTGGTTACAAGAAGCAGACTTATAACACTGTTAAGTACATTGGTAAAGGAAAGAAGCGAAAAAAAATCGTTACTCCGCATACACGTACTGTCCCCATAAAGCAATATTATAAAATTCCCACTGAGCGAAAAGGAACGAGCACATGGATCTTTGCTGCGCATAAAACCAATGACAAAATAAAGGCGATGGAAAAGAGCGACCTTATTTTTGCCACAGAAGAGAACGATAGCACACTTGATATCAACGACGATAGCCCGGAGTGGAGGGCAAAGGCCTTATTATATACTCAAAATTATTTTAAAAAGAGTTACAAGCTTGCATCTGTGATCCAGGAAGATATTGCAGAAATGGGACGGCAGGATTTGGGTGTACACCAGCGGCAAAAGGGAATATGGGTGCTTCAGGCAACTTCAATGCCGGCAGTTCTGGTTGAAACCGGTTTCATAGCTAACTATGATGACGAAAGATACCTTAATAGTGAAAAAGGCCAGCAGGAAATTGCAGAATCTATAACCCGCGCTCTCATAAAATACAAAGCAATTGTAGAGGGCACCACTGAAGTAAATGCGGGCACTGAAATAACGCAGTCCAAATAATGGATCACTTTTTCAATTCCTGCGAAGCGGTTATCCTTAATCGCCATTTTTCATATAGCTATATTGATATTGAGTTCTCTATGCCAATAAAGATTTTACTATTTTCGTGATCGCATCTTATCAATTAAAAAGAAAGGTGCTGCATTCATCAAACATAAAAAATGAAAATTAATAACGAAACGAAAATAGGATTACTGGCAATTTTGGGTGTTGCACTGTTGTTTTTCGGTTTTAATTATCTAAAAGGTAAGAGCCTTTTTAAGAAAGAAACACATATTTACGCGGTCTATCAAAACGTGCAGGGGCTTTCGAAATCCAATTCTGTAATCATTAACGGTTTGCAGGTTGGCAGTATAGCCAATCTTGATGGCGGTAAAGATATGAGGGAAATAGTAGTTACCGTTAATCTTACAAAAGACGTAAATATTCCATCCAATTCTCTTGCTGTAATTAATCCAAACCTTCTTGGCAACCCGGTACTTGAAATTCAATTAGGAAATTCATCTGATTATCTGAAGTCGGGCGACACATTAATTACTTCGCTAAGTGGCGGTGCCTTTGACGAGGCGTTGAAATTAATCAACCCGGTTTTATACGAAGTACGAAATGCTGTAAAATCTTTGGACTCGGTTTTGCAGATCGTCACAGGTGTTTTTGATCCCAATACTAAAAATAATTTGAGAGGAATCATAGAAAATCTGAATAAGACAACTGCGTCGTTTTCTGTATCAGCTTCCTCACTACAGCAATTGTTGAATAATCAAACGGGTGCACTCTCACATACTCTTGATAATGTAAATGCTTTCACCGCTAACTTAAATTCTAATAACGAAAAGCTCAATGATATTCTTGGGAACGCACAAAAAGCATCGGCAAAATTTGCCGAAATAGATTTAAAGCAAACCCTGGATACGTTGAATGCGGCGGTTGAGAATTTCAAAAAAGGGTCAGAAAAAATAAACAGCAAGGAAGGTTCACTTGGCTTGCTTCTTAATGATAAAAAGCTATACGAAAATCTTGAGTCAACTACAAATAAAATAAATATTCTTCTTGATGATATCAGGGTTCATCCCAAGCGCTATGTAAACATTTCCGTTTTCGGCAAAAAAGACAAAGGCGATTACATAACGGCTCCTTTAATAGATGATACACTTAAAGTGGTTAACTAACCGGGATGTTCACACGATCTAAAATTCTATGCCTTTTCATTTTAATAAGCATTGGTTTCAATTCGTATGCGCAGGTAGCACCTCCGCCAAACCCTGCTGATACAATAAGGGAATTTGAAATAATAAGAGGGCCAAGCATGCGTACGGTACGCCTGGATTCCCTTACTACTTTGCAAACAATCGCCGGTGGGGCAATTATAAAGCAGGAAACAACCCTATTTACAAGTGACAGTGCTGTAATAAATCCTACAACACATATTGTAGAAGCATTTGGAAATGTTCACATCAACCAGGCCGATAGTGTTCAAACTTACGGTGATTACTTAAAATACATAGGAACTGAAAAAACCGCCTACTTAAAAAGAAATGTAAAACTTACAGATAAAAAAGGAACATTATACACGCAGGACTTGGATTATAATCTAAATACCGGCATCGGGAACTACCACAATGGCGGCAAAGTTATTGACAGGGAGAACACTATTACAAGCACTGAAGGCACCTATTATGCGGATACCAAAGATGTCTATTTTAGAAAAAATGTAGATGTGATTGGCCCAAAGAATCGAATAAAGGCCGATTCACTTATCTACAATATGCAAACGGAAGTAGTAACGTTTACGGGCAATACCAGCATTAAAAATAAGGAAGTAGATATCGTTACCACGCAGGGAACTTACGACCTCAAGACCAGTAATGCTTTTTTTACGAGTCGCACTTCTGTTAAGGACAGCAGCGGGCGATTTTATGTTTCAAACACTATGGCACTTGAAGATAAATCGGGTAACGCACAGCTTGAAGGAAACGCTATTATAAGAGACTCAGCAAATGGATTTATTGTTACCGGCAACCAAATATTTTTAGATAAAAAAAATAACTCATTCCTTGCAACCAGGAAACCGGTAATGATTATTAAGCAAAAAGATGACAGCACCTATATCGCGGCGGACACGCTTTTCTCTGGTCTATCCGCATTTGTAGATAGCAAGAAAATGATGTTACAAAAAGATAGCGTTCTAAAAGATAGCATTGAAATTATCAGTGCCGGGGACAGTAGCAATACTCATGCTCCGGGAGATAGTGTTTTGAATTTACAAAGGGGAAAGATTAGTGACTCCGCCAGCAATCTTATGCGTGTAATTGATTCGTTGAAATCTCATAGGGCAGATGTTGCGAAAAATTCTGGCTTAAATGCACCAGAAATTCCACCTGTAATAGACAGTTCCAAAATGATTTCTCCTCCAGTGAATTTATTTATACACGATTCATCTATCGTGGATTCATCCCGTAATGTTTCAACGCTTAATATAGGCGACAGCATAAAGGTTGGTGATAAAATACTAAAAGATACAGTGAACAAAGCCGACTCTGCTGTTCGATACTTCCTTGCATTTCATCATGTGAAAATATTTAATGATTCACTTCAAAGTATTTGCGATAGCCTTTTCTTTTCAGCCAAAGATTCCATTTTTAGATTATTTTATGATCCCGTTGTTTGGAGCGGAAGAAGCCAGGTAACAGGTGATACTATTTTTCTCTACACAAAAAATAAAAAGGCTGAAAGGTTATATGTTTTTGACAAAGGAATGATTGTAAACAAAACGACCCAGGGCTTTTACAACCAGATGGCCGGTAAAACAATCAACGGCTATTTTGTGGATGGGAAAATTGATTACATGCGTGTGAAAGGCTCACAGGCAGAAAGTATATATTATGCGCTGGACGACGACAGTTCGTATATAGGGATGAACCGTGCTACCGGCGACGTTATTGATCTTTACTTCAAAAATGATGACCTTATAAAGGTTCTTTTTGTAAACGACGTGAAGGGGAAAATGTACCCGATGAGAGAAATTCCAAAGGAAGAATCCAGGCTAAAAGATTTTATTTGGCTCGATGATAAGCGACCTAAAAACAGGCTGGAGCTTTTTGAATAATTTGCCCGGACCACTAATTTTTTTCTTCCAGCGAATCGTTGGCAGTTTTTAAATCGGGAAAAATGGCGACGATCATAATCAAAACTGAACTTATTATTACCAGGTAAAGCCCTGCTCTCTTTTCGGGGCAATAGGTATTGTAGCAGGAGGTAAACAGGATAAAGGTCTTTATGAGATATCCGATGTTGAGCGCCGATAAAAATAAATGTACCCGCTTAGCCCATATCTTGTCAAGGTAAATTAGTGCCATGGATGCTACCGCAAAAAAAACAAAAAACTTTCCCGGCTTGCCATAATTATTTCCTTCGGAGAAAAAGCCATTAAAGGTTTTATTAAGATCGGCGTAATAGGCCCATGGCATAATGCAGCTCACAATTAATAAAGCACATGCCAGTAAGCCAATTACCTTGTAATACCTCATAGTTTAGTAGTTTTATTATCAACCCGGCAACAATTGCAATTCCTATACTTAGCAAGGTGCCTATTACTAAATATTCGGTTTTGATTTCCTGCCGGTCTTTTTCATTAAATCTTATAATACCTTTTGCGGCAATCAACAAACCAATTGCGGAGTATTGGCCTTGCGTAACGAAGATGAGTATTATGAGCCTTTCTGCAATACCAATCCATTTTCCTGCATTGGCCAGGTTTTCAGAATCAGGAATTTGCTCTCTCCAGTTTTTAGTTAACTGTCCTATTAAAATTCCCGACGGTGTTGTAAGAAAAACACATGCAGTAAATGCAAGCCAGAAATGGGGATTGCTGTTTAGCATTTCCCAGGTGTGCTGTACATTTTCCCAGTGTATAAATGTAAAATACCAGCAACCGGTGATTACGATAATATGAAATAGCTGGTCAACTAAAAAATAAATGCTGTTCTGCTTTTGATAAGATTTCCATCCGTCAATAAGGGTATGCGTTATAAAAATTATTAGTGCTACGATCCAGTATTTCCATCCAATCAATAGCCACGCGACCATCCCCGTGATAAACCCATGTAGGTACAATTTTCCCGCGGAGAAATGATTTTTATTCCGGCTTACCACCCAACTCCGGGGTTGCAAAATAAAATCTGTAAGGAGATGTGCCAATATTAACTTTATGAACCATATAGATGCAATGAACATTCGTAGTAATTAATAGCTGATAGTTTTATTGTTTTAGCCGGGTTGTTTAATAGAAGCCTTTTTGATATTTTATCCCATGGCTTTAACCAGCAATTCGTATTGATTTAAAATTTTTTCTATTTCAGTCCACCGACCTGAATTTGCATGCTGGCTAATTGTGCTTTTTGATTTTTTTAATCTCTTTACTACGTCCTGCTGCAATCCTCCTTTCAATAATTCAAAAATTACTTTGGCCTGCTTTGATGTCATTCTGCTGTAAATCGAGTTAATATAATCTGAAATTACCTGCAAACTGATATTGGCCAATGTATTCTCAGTAGAGACCACCAGCCTTGAACCTGATTTTTCTAATTCGTCAAATGCGCGGCCCGATAAAATAAATGCTTCGCCTTTTGCCGAGCCAAGGGTTTTGATACGTTCGTCTACATTGCCCAGGCCAATACTCACCTTTACATCCGACTCGTTGTCAGTGATTCCTATAGCACCCGTTCTGCAAAGTAACGCAATACGAAGTGAACTACCGGGCTCTTTTATGAGTACCTGGAAACTATCGCCGCGGTAGAATTCATACTTGTGCGGTTTCAGTATTTGCTCTAATAATTTAATAAGAGCCTTTCCTTTTGCCGAAGAAAGCCGGGTTGAGTTTACGATATCTCCTGTAAGAACTGCCTGCATAAATTTAATTTGTAAACATACGAATTCTAACTTTATTCGTGTAATTATACGAACTGGCTTTGGTTCGTGTTAGTATACGAATTTTGATTCGGTTCGTATAAATATACGAATTATAATAAAGTTCGTATTATTATACGGAATATTCATAAGTTCGCATAACGATTGTTTTTTAAAACATGTAGTAAGGGTGTGCCTAAAAATATTTTTTCTCCCCACTTTAAGAAGAAGCTGGTTTCCGGAAGGCAAGTTTAAAGATGGGTTTAAAATGGTTTAGATTTTAGAGTTACCTCTTAATATGATACGATAGCTACTTCATCAATAGTATACACGAATTGCTTATAAAAAAATCTTCAAAACAATTTCAATTAAGATTAGTATTTTAAACTTTCATTTAAAACAATAATTATGGACCAGTCAGCTATTATAATTAAAGACACAAGTGCAAATCCCGCCCCACTTGGGCTTCTCGCGTTTGGGCTCACTACTGTTTTACTCAATCTCCACAACGCAGGATTTTTTGAAATGAACTCAATGATACTCGCTATGGGAATTTTTTATGGAGGGCTGGCACAGATTGTCGCTGGAATTATGGAGGTAAAAAAGAATAACACCTTTGGGTTCACCGCATTTGTTTCTTATGGTTTTTTCTGGCTCACACTGGTAGGCCTCATTGTAATGCCTAAATTGGGGTGGACGGTTGCCGCTTCAGAAGGCGCCATGATCGCATATCTTATTATGTGGGGAATATTCACAGGCCTGCTTTTTTTTGGAACGCTTCGTATAAGTAAGGCTTTACAATTTGTCTTCGCCACTTTAACGATTTTATTTTTTTTATTAGCACTTGGCGATGCAACAGGTAACGCAGCTATAAAAACTTTTACAGGTTATGAAGGCATTGTATGCGGTGGGTCCGCCATCTATACCGGCGTGGGGGCATTACTGAATGAAATGTATGGCAGGCAGGTATTACCACTTGGACTCGTAATTAAAAAAGTATAAGAGAGGCCATGTGTAAATTGACTTAAAGTAAAAAAATAACTAACCACGCAGCCTAACACAAAATGAACTGGAGCTATAGGTTCCTGTAGGAATGTGCTTTCAGTGTTAATAAATTTTAACTCTTAAATGATATTTATTAATCAGAGTTAAGCGTACATTTATTTTATGGAAAATGAGTACCAGGTATTGCAAACAATTTTTGATATAGTGAAGTATGATGCTCATCCCGAAAGCTACTTGTGTAGTCCACGGGAAATAATACTCAGGCAATCGATGGATTGGGATACTATTCAACAGTACCTGCAATTGTTGGTGAACGAGGAGTTGATTGTTATTAAACAACTTGATAAAATTGCAATTTGCATTACAGTTAAGGGTATTGAAAAAGCAAAATCTTTGCTAAAGGCAAATCCGCCGATATTTAGTTTCTCGATAAATCTTGCCTCGTAAGAAGACATATTATTAGCCTATAAATCTTTTGTGGCTATATATCGTGTACATGTAAGGGTAAAATAATCTTTCAATTCTATTTTTAATCTCCCGCAATTTCGGCAGTCTGTTTACTCTGGTTAAAAGGTAATCAGGTTAATTTCAGATTTAACGAAACGTCAATCTTGTAATTTCGAATTACCTTCTTAATTTTAAGCATCACAACTATCTTCGTCCCTCAGAAAATAAAGCGCTTCGTCAACACTTAATTGAAAAATAATCTAAGCCAAAACAATTTTTCGGATTTGAGTTCGAATGATATACTGCGAAAGAATCCTGTATAGATTTTCATTTATAAAAAATATTTCTTAAACTAAAAAAACTACTATGTCACTTTGGGGGCCCTTACAACAGCGTTACGAAACTACTCAGCCAAGAAAAATTTTAGCTCTTGATGGCGGGGGTATCCGCGGTGTTTTAACATTGGAGATTTTAGCGGAAATGGAAAAACAGTTGCGACAAAAATTGAACAAAGGCGATGATTTCGTACTGGGGGACTATTTTGATTATATAGGCGGAACCAGCACAGGCGCTATTATTGCCGCAGGACTATCAATAGGAATGTCGGTAGGCCAATTGCTTGAGTTTTATATAAAAAAGGGTAAGGACATGTTTGATAAAAATTTTATTTTAAAAAGATGGAAAGCTTTATATGAGTCAGGCCCTTTACTTGAAATGTTGAAAGAAACATTTGGAGAAGATACTGACCTGATGGTACGAAAAGGCAAATACAAATCTTTATTGCTTGTAGTAACCATGAACAGGAGTACCGACTCACCCTGGCCCATAAGCAATAATCCTTTAGCCAAATTTAATGATGAGTCTTTGCCGGATTGTAATTCAAAAATTAAACTTTTCCAACTGGTAAGGGCGAGCACCGCCGCCCCGGTTTATTTCCCCCCGGAAACTTTGCAATGGGATCCTAATGATCCTGAAAAGACTTTTGTATTTGTTGACGGTGGAGTAACTCCCTACAACAATCCTTCATTTTTAATGTATAGAATAGCGACGCAACCTGCATATAATCTTAATTGGCCAACGGGCGAAGACAAGTTGTTGATTATATCGGTGGGAACCGGCTCAGCACCAAGTGCAGGTGCTTATAATAATTTATTGGATGCTGCAAAAGGGTTGCCAAATAATCTCATGTATGCGATGCAGGTAGATCAGGATATCAATTGCAGAACGGTTGGCAGATGCACTTATGGGGCTAACATTGACCTCGAATTAAAGTATATGGTACCCATGGATGAAAAGGGAAACCTTGTTCCCCTGGCGAGCGATACGAAAAGACATTTTTTATATGCGAGATATAATGCAGATTTAAGCAGGAGGGGTTTGGATGAATTGGGACTGAGTAACATTGATTCCGACCATGTGCGTGAGATGGATTCCGTTCTTTATATAGACCAATTACGACAAGTGGGACGCAAAGCCGCGGAGCAAATTTCAATGGAGCATTTTGGATCCTTTGTGTAAAATGTAAACATTATTTTATCAAAAATATCGCCGGCTAAAAAAATAGTTATAAACCGGTTGCAATTTGTTTCATAAACTTTAATATATGGTAGCAGTTCTCGCGGGTAGAAGAATAGATGCAGCCGATGCTGCTACACCACGATTTCCATTTGAAAATGTTGAAAAGGTAAAGGAAAAATTGAAACAGTTGTTTATTGCAAGGGGTATTCACTGCCTGGTTTGTTCAGCGGCTTGCGGCTCCGATTTAATTGCATTGGATGTAGCACGAGAGTTGAATATTATGGCAAAAATGATTCTGCCTTTTGACGCGGAAACATTTAGATTTTCGTCGGTTACAGACCGACCGGGAGATTGGGGCCAATTGTTTGATATGATATATGAAAGGCTGAACGAGCAATCCAATGTGATAATATTGAATTATGCTGAAGACGATACCGATGCTTATATAAAAACAAATTTTGATATTTTGGATACCGCAGATTCAATATTTAATAATCCCGATATTAACACGGATGAAGAAAAAATAGCTGTTATTGTTTGGGAGGGAGCACCAAAAGATTCTGATGACACCACAGACCATTTTAGGACAGAAGCAATGAAGAGAAATTATGTCATCGGGGAAATAAATTGCTTACGTTAATAAAAAAATAATTGAATGGAACCAACATGCTTCGTGGTAATGGGATTCGGAAAGAAAACTGATTTCGAAACAGGACGAACTTTGGATCTTGATAAATCGTATGAGAATATGATCAAGCCCGCGGTAGAAGATGCAGGCCTTAAATGTATAAGAGCAGATGAAATAGTTCATTCAGGCGAGATCGATCTTCCTATGTATGAGCAATTGCTCAATGCAGATGTAGTAGTAGCAGATTTATCAACGTCGAACAGAAATGCATTTTATGAACTAGGCGTGCGTCATGCATTGCGGCCATATACAACAGTGGTTATATGTGAAGATGGAATGAAATCCCAGGCATTTGATGTAAATCATATTCTTGTTCGGCAATATCATCACCTCGGCGAAGACATAGGTTCCAGTGAAGCCAGGAGATTTAGTAAACTCCTTACGGGCGCTATCGTTGAAATATTAAATAAAAGCCCGCGGGAAAAAGATAGTCCTGTTTACACGTTTCTGAATCGCCTGAAAGCTCCTGAAATCGCTGCAGTCATCGAAGAAGCTGCTAATAATGGTGTTAATAGTCCTCCTGTAAAAAGCCAGGAAATTAGAAATATTGCTGATGAAAAAAAGCCTACGCATAGTGAATTGATGAAGGAAGCGGAAGACGCACAAAAAGCGGGAGACTGGGCTACTGCGAAAACATTTTTAGCTACGATCCGTAAAAATTTAAAAGCAGATAATCCTGATAAGGAGGATTCTTACATTTTACAGCGGCTGGCATTAGCGACTTACAAGGCTAAAATTCCTGATGAACTAACCTCGTTAAAATCAGCAAAAAATCTGTTGGAGCTATTAAATCCTAATAATTCTAATGATCCGGAAACATTGGGATTGTGGGGAGCCATACATAAAAGGCTTTGCGAAATCGGTAACGATCTTGACTCGCTTAATAAAGCTATCAAGGCGTATGAGCGCGGATTTTATGTTCGCAGAGATCATTATAATGGTATTAACTATGCCTATCTTTTAAACCTCCGTGCATCACTAACGAAGGACAGCGCCGAGGCGATCACTGATTTTATGTTGGCAAAAAGAGCGAGGCTGGAAGTGATCGACATCTGTGAGAAATGGATGAAAGAGAATCCCCTCCTTGCCGGAAAAGATGGGGCTCCCGATGTAATTCGTGTATATTGGGAAAGCCGTTATTGGGTGCAGGTTAGTTTGGCGGAGGCATATTTAGGATCAGGGAATGAAGCAAAAGCAACGGAGCTTTTGGAGGATGCTTATTCTAAAGCAACTCAAAGCTGGATGCAGGAATCCACAGAATCACAGATTGGAAAATTAAAGAAATTATTGAGCGATTCTCCATTACAATATATAAAGGAAAAGAAAGATTAAGTTTTTGTACAACATTTTTGTTTTAAAACGGGCGACGCTTTCGCTTCATAGTTATTGAGTGAACTTTATTGAAGTTTATTTAAATTTAGGGCAACTAATATTCCAACCATTGGTATCATTGAACATTTGAAGATTTAAATTCCATTATCCTCTTATTATTTTTTCAAATGAATTAAATGGCTTCTTCTATTAAAATATTTTTATCATCCACCAAAAGGGATCTTGAAAAAGAGAGAAAATCTCTTATAGATTTATTGCAGACAGCAGACTATGAAGTATGCTGTATGGAATGGTTTGGAGCATTTACCAGGCATCCCAAAGATGAAGTGGAAGATTACGTAAAGCAATGCCCCATCTATATTTTATTGATTGGAGAATCTTATGGCTCTATTCCCGAAAAGGATGATGTATTACTGGGCAAATCCTTCACGGAATTTGAATACGACGCCGCCTGCCAAAAGAAGGACATGGTAATTCTTTGCTTTAAAAAAGATATTGAGCCAACTGACGAAAGACTAAAGAAATTTACAGAAAGCATAGGAAAATCCCGTGGCGTTGCTTTATTTAAGAATGCGGACGACCTTCCGGGTATCGTATTGGCTTCTTTGCGCAGGGAATTAAATAAGCCGGAGTACATTAAATTATTTCAACAGGAGTCCATCGTAATTCAGTCTGCGGCAAATGAGGTAAAACCTTTATCCGGTGATTTAAAATATTTCTGTAACCGGTACAACCAGGCAGATGCATTTGATAATTCATTTTACATTTCAGATTACCAAAATCCTATTCATTTATTTTTATTGCCGGGGCATAAAGAAGACAACCACACTTCCTTTGTAAACCGCTACGAGTGCCAGTTTCGGTACGAAGGTAAGCAGGTGGTAGAGGTGACCGTTATCACAAAATATTTCCCGCTGCAAAGTGAAGTGCAGCTGTTATTGCGTATTAAAAATGAAATAAGAAGCCAGTTGATACAGGCTCTCACCTTACCGCTGCGGCAGATACAGGCTTCAGATATATTTGATGCACTTCGCAAGGCAAAAAAGGATTTCCTGGTAATTAATCTTGTTATAGAAAGTTCTTATTTGAAAGACAATAATATTCTCATTTATAAAAAAGCCATAGAAAATTTTTATAAAGAGATTTCGGTTTTGAATGCGCCAGGTGAAGAAAAGAAAATTCTTGTGTTTTTATTATTCAGGCAATCTGATCTTGAAGAGAATGTTCAACTAAGCAGCCAGATAACAGATGATCCCTACATTCCTCGCAAATAATAAACTGCCGCGCCTGGAAAAAATATGTATTGATGATATTGAAGACTGGTTGCTGAGCAGGAAGATTGAAGAAAGTGAGCAGGGAATAAGTGCAATCCTTCAAAATTATTTTCCTGAATATTATAACAAGCCGGAAAAAACATTTTCCATGTCAGCCGCGGAACTTTTGCTGGATAAGATAATTTTTGATAAATCGAAAAATATATAAGTATGCCTTCTGAAAAATTATTTGATCTTAAAAATATTCAGACTACCGCCGATCTTGATCCGCGGTATTATGTGATTGAAGATACGGGCCTGGCCAAAGCCGTGAATATGGCAATATGGTTGCAGAAGCCTTTATTGGTGACGGGCGCTCCTGGCACCGGTAAAACCCAACTCGCATTTAAAGTTGCTAATGAACTTGCAGAGTATGGATGAAAAAGACCTGAATGGTTTTGCGCCGTTTCTTCCCGTGCCTTTTATTTTTAATACTAAAACTACATCCAACGCTTCTGACCTCTTTTACACGTATGATGCGATAGGGCATTTTCAGAAAAAAAGTGTTGACCAGGTAAATAGTAATTCGGCATTGATAAGCCAGGCACATCCTTTCATAAAATTGAATGCGCTGGGCAAAGCCATTTTACAAACTTATGGCAGTACAAAAATTGCTGCGGATGAAAAACTTATGGAATTGCAGTTGCTTAAAAATTACAACGAGATTGGCAATGCGCCACGAAGCACGGTTGTATTGATTGATGAAATTGATAAAGCTCCCCGTGATTTTCCTAATGATCTTTTGAATGAAATTGAATATTATGAATTTTCAATTAATGAACTCAACAGCAGCCTGAAAATAAAAAGAGCACCGCAAAAGGAAAATGAACCAACGGCAAGAATCGTGGTAATCATGACGAGTAATTTTGAAAAAAATCTTCCCGATGCATTTTTACGCCGTTGTTTATTTTATCACATTCCTTCTCCTGATGAAGATACCTTATATAAAATAGTTTGCTCGCGAATGGAACCTTATTTGAATGCTATTTATAAAAATGAAACGGAGCAATCTGTGCAAAATAAATTTGACGATCTTAAGAAAAAAAGTAAAAAATGTGATTTCAGAATTTCAACAGTATAAAGAAAAGATGCCGGATAAGCCACCGTCCAATTCAGAATTGCTGGAGTGGATTAAGGTTCTGGAAGTAGAAGGATTTTTTACAGAAGATGTTGATTTTTTGAAATTGACTCCGGGGCAAAAAACAATATTGCAATACACGCTTCCGATAATCGCAAAAAGTAAAGATGACCGGGAGAAGATTGCGTTATGAGAGTAAAGTACGATGTGCGATGTTTGATGTATGATCGTGAGAAAGTGAATGTGATGAATTTTGAAATTGAGACTTTTATGAACAGGTACGATAAAATTATAATCTTAAATAAGTACTGCTAATACTTCATACCCCTCTTCGCCACGGCGAAGAGGGGTTGGGGTGAGGCCCCCAAATGTCGATCTTCTCCCATATCGCAACTCCCTTGGCCACTCTGCTGGCAATGTTAAAGCAGGAAGGCTTCGATATAAGCACATCTACACTTATTGATTTGCAAAAGGTGTTGGCAAACCTGGGTGATGAAAAGATGCAGGACTTTTCTGAACTGCGATCAATTATCAGCCCGCTCATTTGCCGCAATAAAGAAGAGCAGGAACACTTTCAATGCTGTTTTTGTAAAATATGAAACTTATATAAAAGAGAAAACTTACCAGGCAGCCGATCCTGTTATAGAAGTTTCGAAAAAAAATAAGTATAAAAAAATTGTTTTAATAGGCGTGGTGATTTTGCTGGTATTATCAGGGATTTTGTATTTGATTTTCAGACAAGGCCCGAAAACCTTTGCCATCAATAAATGTCGCTACTATATCAAGTGACAGCCTGGGCTATTTAGTTCAGGGTGAACCTGTACTTTTTCGTGCAGAATTAAAGGATACGGTTTCTTCAAAAAAATATCATGTTACATTTAAAATTGATGACAGTGTTTTTCAAAATACAAGAGAAGTAAAAAAAGTATTTCGCTACAGAAGGCAACAAAAAGATTGCCGCTTTCTTATTGGATGAAAATAATGATACCGTAACCTTTTACAGCAATGATAATTTGCTGGTTAATTGCGAAAGGCAACCATCAGTAACCATTGCAAAAGACGCAAATGAAACAACTAAAACTTCGAAGAAGAATTATTCGCTTCAATTTACCAATGCGCAAGACAGCAGTAGCTATAAATATAAATGGTATATAAATGATAGCCTTGTATCTGATTCTCCGCATCTTCAATCCGCTTATCATTCTAATAAAGCATACACGGTTAAAGTGGTTGTAGATACTAAAGGATCATTTAAATGCACCGATTCACTTACTGCTTTTTTTAATGAAAGGCCCGCTTACCAGTTGTCGGTTATTGGCACCAAACCTTTGAACCTATCTGCAGATACCAATTGGAGGAAAATCTTAATCGCCGGTTTTTACACTTTTTTACTACCGCTTACTTTGGCAACTCTTATCTTATTTATAAAAAGAAAAAAGAATGTAGAAGAGAAAGGTGGTATGCAGGAACACACAGAACTTAAAGAATATACCGGGCCGTATAAAATTGAGTTCAAAGACCAGGTCGAAAAAATTTCTCCGGAAAAAGAAATCAGCCTTTTAGCTGAAACAATGCGCAAGAGACATGTGAATGATATTTCTTTTTTGAATGTACCCAAGACAATTTTGGCTACCATACGTTCCGGTGGATTTCCATTTTTACAATTTTCGCCTAAAACCCAACCAACAGACTTTTTGATTTTTATTGATAAGGAATATGCTGAAAGCCTGCAGGTGAAACTATTTGAATATGTTATTAAAAGATTAGAAACAGAACAGGTAAATATTAATTCCTTTAGTTTTTATAAGGAACCGCTGTTGCTCAGCAATGAGAAGATGAATCAAAGTATGTTGCCGGTGGATAAAGTAGCCCGACTATACCCGAATACAATCCTGTTTATTTTTTCTGACACAAGAGAATTTTTTGAAACGCTTTCCACAAAATTAAAACCGTGGGTTATTGATAAGTTTAAATCATGGACACATAAGATTATTTTGACACCGGTTTCTGTAAATGATTGGGACTATAAAGAAAATACATTGGTGGCTGCCGGCTTTACGTTAGTGCCGGCAGATCTCAATGCACATCACCTTATCACTAATGAAATTAATGATCTCATCAACAGGCAAAAGATTCAAAATGTTGTTATTCCCGCTTCATATTCTTCCCGCTTTGTAAATTTTGATGAATGGAGTCAATTGGTAAAATATCTCGGTAACGATCCTGAAATGATTCAATGGACATCTGCACTTGCTGTTTATGCATACATAGACTGGAAAGCTACGGTAGCTATTGGCAAGGCATTGGAGGAAAAAAGTAATGCTAAAATAAAGCTGGTTAATTATGCCAACCTGCTGAAGCTTTCAAGAATCAAATGGATGCAGACCGGATTAATTCCTGATTCGCTGCGGCTCGAAATGCTTTCGCATCTTAGCAATGACTCAGAAGCAATTGCAAGAAAAACGATGCTTGAATTATTTCACGAAGTGGAAGAAAATATTACCGCTTCATCAATGATTGTAGATGAATTTGAATTGAACAAAACCGTAAATAAGTTTTTGCTACATACCCGTAATCCCGCAGAACACGTGTTGAGTGCCGCAGAAAATGAAAGGATGAAAAGCTATGTCGAAAATCAATGGCTTGACCAGCCGCTTGAGAAATATCTTGACCGCGCCGATAATACACTTCTTAAAGATGCAACAGGCAATAAAAGTATTTCACCTGCTGAATACTTTAAAAATGAAGACATCGTCGAAACTAAAAAAAGAAGCCGTGATCGAAATACCCGGCGCCTATTGGCCGCCGCGGTTTTACTTGCAGGCTTTTATTTTATGTACAATTTTTTTAGGACTGATTCTAACTATAAAACACCAAAGCAATTTGCAGATGTAACTTTTAATCTTTTAAGAAATAGTGCTCTTGGCAATTTCAAAAATATTCTTTTCTCGGTCACGGCGAATGATAAAACTTATAACGGAGAAATAGTTTCCGATAGCTCAATTGTTGTAAAGAATTTACCCATAGATACTTCTCAGCAGATCATCATACAATTATCTGGTGACAGCATTTCCAATTTTCAGAAGCTGGTGAATCTTAATTCGGAGCAATATGCTGTTGCAATCAATCGACCAAGGGCGCCCGTTCCATTGCACATAAGATATAATGATCCCGCTGCTTATGCTGCTATAGAACAGCAGGTGCAGAATGCTTTTTCTGATTTTGATATTACTGCAACCGAAGCAAATTTTTCAGATTCATCACGGGTTGTTTATGATGAAAACAATCAAAAAGCGAGGGCCGATTCAGTAGTTCAAATTGCCAAAGAAAATTTTGGTATAAATGTGCTTACTGAACTTGTGACACAATCAACAAATCCACCTGGGATTCCAATATTATACCTGAATCTGTCAAATAATCAGTGTAACGTTATTAACACAGATGCTTTGCCGGCAAGCCTTAACGAAATATGGAGTGGCGGCACAAGTAATCGTTTAATAAATATTATTCCGGGTAAAAAAATGATCTACTATTCTACCGGTGATAAAAAAACGTATGGCACTTATCGTATTCAGGAGATATGCTCCAATGCCAAGGGCCTCTACAGGATCATAACAAATGTTGGAAATGGCTACCAGGATTTTCTGATAAGGAATGTGAATGCCACATCTTTCGAATTATCCATTTGCCAAAACCGATACCAGACTATAGAGGAAGCAAGATCAGTGAATGAAAGTTATTGCGATCATTTTAATGTGATGCATGTTTATTATGAGACTGATAACTCGAAAGCATTTTTGAGTAGAGGTGGAAAATTGTCCTCAAATCAATTAGCCAAATTAGAGGATTACATAGCAAAAGGCATTGCTTCAAGAAAAGATCAGATGTTTGGTATGGATATTTTTGGCAATACTTTTAGCGCTGGGCCCATAAATCCGGTGGCTATAAAAGCAGCGGTGGTTGCGCTCTTTCCCGGAGTTACAATTAATAGTTATGATACCAAACAGCTTAAAGGAACTCCGTTCGATAGAAACTATGTCACGATTTTTCAGTTGGCAATGCCAACAAATTTCCCCACAAATCCTGATTGCAACAGAACTTTTACCTCAATGAAGGAGGCCTTGACTGTAAATGCTACCGTGATTTGTAAACTTAACCTGGCAAAACAAAATTTAACCGCAGTGCCCTCTGAAGTTTACCAGTTTAAAAATTTACAATCCCTTGATTTACGCGGTAATCAAATACCAGGTGATGAAATCAATAAATTAAAAGCCGCGTTTCCGAAAATTATCGTGCAATATGATGCTGAACAATCCCAAACCAGGGAAACATTATTGACAAGAATCAACCTTGATGAAAAAGGTTATCCCGATGCTGATGCACAGGTAGCATTGAAACAAATTGTAGAATATATTGGCGGCAAGATTAATTACGTTAATCCTAATATTCGCATTGTTCTTTATTACAGTGACGATTATTCGCAAAAAGAAGCACAAGGCTATCAAAACAATCTTCAAAATTATTTGCAAAAATTAAAATATAACAAGGTGCAGGTAAAATTTGATTTGCAGAATAATCAAGCTCAACAGCAGCAGCAGCAAAATGCTCCTGTTTCAAAATCTAATACCAACATCACCGATTTGAAATACGCCGATGTTTATGGAAGTGGCTTCCCTGCCAATTTTTCAAATCAACTAAGCCCGAAGGCGAGCGCAAAGTGAATAGAGCGAAGAAAACATAGGCATATTAAATTGCTCCTATAAGAAAGCTTCTCATTTAAAATGAAAAATATTATAATAACACTTTGTCACACAATTGTTTGGTTTCATAAAATTCTCTAATTGTACTACCTTCATAATTCGATCATGGCTTGTCACGAAAATTTATCATGACGTTAAGTTGATCGTGAGTTGTCAGCGGTGAGTTGTGAGCATTGATGTAGGGTATTTCTATTTTACTCACAACTCACCTTTCACTATTCATTATTTCCAATCCCTTAGATCAATCTCTTTTTATACATACGTCCCGATAAGATTTATTTTTATTCAGGCGATTGCTTCCCTACATTAACCCCTGCCTGTTTTTCTAACAGAAGAATTAATACTGTTGAAAATTATTTATTATTTAAGCTTCAAATAAAAATCTCCCCCAATGAGTATTCAGAAAATTGTAATTAAAGGAACAGAGCAAACGCTTCCGGTAAATCCCAAATCAACAGATGACATAATAGAATTACGCAAGTCATACCTGGTAGGTGGAAACGTAAGAGGCATTACCGAGTCACATGATATTGAGCTCAAAAAAGATGATCTTGTTGAGCTGGTTTTTAACGATGATACTTTATGGTATTGCAACACAGATACAATTGATGAGGTTTTTCCTGATGCAGCAAATGCAAAACGTTCCGGCGACAACGCTTTTGAAATCCCCATGTCTCTTACAAGTACGGATGCGGAAAGAGGGGTTGTAGGAAGTATTTTGCTGAAGGGGCTTAACATTTTTGCAAAAAAAACAATAGATAAAAAAGTAAAAGAAGTTGCGGAAGATTTTGAGAAAAAACAATTGGAAAATACCAGTGGCTTGTACCAGCTCGATGCTAATTTTCAATTGCATCAATTTTCTTCCACGGTTGCCGGCAAGCCGGTTCTTTTGTTCCTGCACGGCACTGCATCGTCTACTAAAAGTTCTTTTGGCGAATTGCTAAACACAGACCTCTGGAAATATATTCAAAATACGTATGGAAGCAACGTATTGGCATTTCAGCATGAGAGTCTTACCAAGAGCCCATTGCAGAATGTGCTGGAACTTGTAAAACAATTACCTCAAAATATTGCATTTGATATTATAAGCCATTCCCGCGGCGGACTTGTGGGCGATACATTGGCGCGCTTTTGCAACACCAATGAAAACAATAAAGGCTTTGACGAGAATGAAATTGCCTATCTAAAAAAAGCAGGAAACAGGACGGATGATCTTTCCAATATTGAAGCCATAAAAAAGGCTCTTTCAAATAAAAAGATAACCGTAAACCGGTTTATTCGTGTTGCCTGCCCTGCCCAGGGAACTACGCTTGCGTCAAAAAGAATGGATCATTTTTTTAATGTCACGTTTAACCTGTTAGGTATGGCAGGGGGTTTTGTTGCGAGCCCTGTATATGGCGCTTTTAAAAATCTTATATCCACCGTAATTGATTGTAAAAATGAAGTGGATGTACTTCCCGGCCTTGAGGCAATGAATCCCGATTCTCCGTTTATCAAAGTGCTTAACAGCCCGGGATCAAGCGTCATACTCGATCAGCCGCTAAGGATCGTATCAGGCAATTGCAAAACAAAATTAAACCTGAAGGCGCTCCTGATTATCGTAAGCAAGTTATTTTATTTAAAAGATAATGACCTCGTGGTAAATACAAGGTCTATGTATTCAGGAACAAAAAGAGATACTCCGGTTCAATATCTTTTTGATGAAGCGACTGATGTTGATCACTTCCATTATTTCAAAAATAAAAAAACAAATGATGGAATAATGATGGCGTTGAAGACAACGGACAATACACTGGTGCCCGGTTTTAGTTTTCTTGAGCAAGCTACGTTGGCAGAGATGGATAGAAATGCGTTATTGAAACTTGATGGCGGGCAGGTATTTAGTGATACAGTAACCGGAACAAAACCAATTGTAATTGTGTTGCCGGGAATTATGGGATCAAATCTTTCTAACGATGAGCATTCAGTTTGGATTAATTACCTGAGATTCCTTAGTGGCGGGCTTGAAAAATTAGATATTAAATACACTGATGTTACCGCTCCGTCCATTGTAAGCACGTCTTACAAGAAGCTCGTAAAATTTCTGGCCGCCGATTACGACGTAGTGACTTTTCCTTTTGACTGGAGATTGCAACTCAATAAGGTTGCGTCGTCATTAAATGATAAGATCAATAAGTTGTTATCATTTCATCAGCCAATAAAAATAATAGGACATTCAATGGGTGGTGTGCTGGTAAGAGATTTTATACTTACTTATCCGGACACATGGAAAAAGCTAAATGAATCCACAGGCTTCAAACTGCTTTTCCTGGGAGCCCCGTTAGGCGGTTCTTTCAGGATCCCGGTTGTATTCGCGGGCAAAGATTCTATTATAGATAAGCTCGCTAAAATCGACCTGTTTCATACCAAAAAAGGACTGATAAGTATGTTCTCAAAAATGCCGGGACTACTAAGCCTGCTTCCTCTTACTTCGGATGCGGGGAATGACTTTTCAAACGTAGACACATGGAAAACTATGACTGCTTCGCTAGGAGACTGGCCTGTACCCCAGGCGGCTGACCTGAAAGAATTTCAAAAATACAGGGATAATATTATCTCTTCGATGGAAAATATTGACTTCTCAAATATTATTTACATAGCGGGTAAAGATGCGGCTACACCTTGCGGTTATACCATAGAAAAAACCAATCGGGGTGATGAGCTGGTTTTCCTAAGCACAGCAGAAGGCGACCAGAGTGTGACGTGGGAGAGTGGCATTCCTAAGAAGATGATCGAAAATAATTCGGTGTATTATGTAAATGTTTCGCATGGTGCGCTTGCTAATGAGCCTTCGATATTTAAGGGCATTACGGATATCATTGCCTCCGGTTCTACAAATTCCCTAAGTAAGGTAAGGCCGGAAATACGCGGAACTAAAAAAGTGTTTAAATCCCCTGACCAACAAGATTTCGATCTCTCCGCAGATGGAGTTACCAATACACTTTTGGGGCTCGACGGCACGGCTACACCGGAAAAGGAACAATCGAAAATTAATGTAACCATCAGTAACGGAGACCTCAGGTATGCGTCATATCCTTTGCTTGCGGGGCATTTTTTGAATGACGGTATTTTAAACGCAGAAAGGGAAGTTGATAAGAACCTCAATTTTGCTTTATCTGAAATGCACAAGCTTTCAATTTATCCGGGCGATATCGGCAGCAGTGAAATTTTTATTCAGAAGAATGATAGCTTCAATGGGGCTATCATAGTAGGACTTGGAGAAAATGGTGACTTTACAGCCTACCAGCTTATGCAAACGATCGAGCAGGGAGTAAGCAAATATCTACTGAACCTTAGCCGCAAAGATTCTGAAATTTATGATTCAAAAGAACAACAAGGTAAGTTTGGTATTTCTTCGCTTATAATTGGGAGTGGTTATGGTGGCCTTTCTTACGAGAATTCCATAAGGGCTATTATGCAGGGAATTCAAAACGCCAATGATAAAATTAAAAAGCTTCGGCCTGAAAATTATCTAGCCATTGAGTACCTCGAGTTTATTGAACTTTACGAGGATGCCGCATTGAGTGCCTTCTATTCATTAAGCAGGATTGAGGAAGAGGACAGCACGTCTTTAAGAATTAAAAAAGACAGTCAAAAAATAAAAATTCTTTTAGGGTCAAAAAAGAGAATTCTGTCACAAACTTCAGAAGGGTGGTGGAATAGAATAACGATTCAGCTTGACAAACAAGATAAAGATTCATCTGCCATTCGCTCCATGCTATTCAATACTTCTACCGGAGGCGCAAGAGAAAAGCAAAGAAAATTAAGAAGCAATCCTAAAATAATAGAGAAAATAATTGATGATATTTCTGTAAAAAATATGTGGTCTGAGGACCTTGCGAAAACTATTTTTGAATTGCTGATTCCAAATGATTTTAAAGAACAGTTAACAAGGCAAGGCAATATCAACTGGATCCTGGATAAAAATACCGCATCGTATCCTTGGGAATTGCTGCAGGATAGATCTGCCGATGCGAAGCCTTTATGTGTAAATGCTGGAATGATACGCCAGCTTGCTACCCAGGATGACAGGATAAAAATTAACCTTGTTTCTAAAAACACTGCACTAGTTGTAGGCGATCCCTTTCTTGATGGCTATGTTACACAACTGCCCGGCGCTTATGCAGAAGCCGAAATGGTTTCGGCATCTTTAAAGACGAATGACTTTACACCCACTTTAATTCTGAGAGGTTCGGCCGCAGATATTATTAAGAATCTTTTTTCAGAAGATTATAAAATAATTCACCTGGCAGGACATGGTATGTTTAATCCCGACGATCCGGCAACATCGGGAATGGTAATTGGTAATGAAGTTTACCTGACAACAGCCGAAATTTCGCAGATGAGCATGACCCCGGAACTTGTTTTTGTGAACTGTTGTTTTCTTGGAAAAACGGATGGTGTATCCGAAGACTTGTATCGTGGCCGGTATAAGCTTGCCGCCAACATAGGTACTCAGCTTATAGAAAATGGTGTGAAAGCTGTGGTGGTTGCCGGCTGGGCTGTTGATGATGCCGCGGCGATGGAATTTACTAAGGTATTTTATGCTGAGATGCTTTCCGGTGCAGGCTTTGGTGAGGCGGTTCAAAAAGCACGCAAAACTATTTATGACAATTATCATACAGTTAATAATACGTGGGGAGCTTATCAGTGCTATGGTGATCCGTTTTATAAATTTGATAATCGTGCACGGCAAAACTGGAAATTTGCGCCCAAGTATATTATAGCTGAAGAGGCTGAAATCGCTTTGTACAATCTTCACAACGAAATGGATCTTGGCCAATACGATGAGAATGATTTACTCACCAGGCTAATTGCGATATCGCAGGCTGTAGATGACGCTGAACTGCGCAATTCTGAAATAACAAGCATGGAGGCATTTATTTATGCCGATCTCTTCATGTATGATATGGCGGTTGCAAAATTTGAATTGGTAATGGCGATGGAAAAAGCCAATTTTTCAGTAAGGGCACTTGAAAAGTATTGCAATGTGAGGGCTAAAAGATGCGTGAGCGAATATGTAAAAATTAAAAAGCCTGCCAAATTTTTAAAGGAGATAGATGGAATAATTAAGAGCCTGAAAATGTTGATGGAAATACATTCAACCACGGAGCGAAATAATTTGCTGGGAAGTGCTTACAAGCGCAAGGCATTTATCTCCACTAGTGCTGCGGATAAAACAAAGGCATTAACTACCGCTGCATATTATTATATGAAGGCTCATTACTCGCCAACCAATAGCAATAAGGCTTATTCACTTTCTAACTGGCTTGAAATAGAAAGTCTTATGGTATTGCTGGGCGTTCATAAATGGGGTGATACTATTTCTTTCGAAAAGGATTCTTATAAACTTTTTGATTATCCCGATGCGCTTGCAGAATTACAAAATATTAAAGATGCTTTAAATGTTTCTACCACCGGCGACATGGACTACTGGAAACTTGTTGAAGCAGTTGATATTGATTTGTGTACACTCATAGTTAGTCCTTCTTCCGTTACGGATACAAAAGCCTGGGACGACGTTCTCATGGCTTATAGAAAGGTGTGGCAGATGGCAGGCTCGAAAGGGTATAAGCTTTCTGAAATTGAACACATGGACTTGTTAACAGACGCACTGGCACAAACCAGGAAAAGAGAGGCTGTTAGCTTAAGAAAAAAGATAGAAGGCTTAAAAGAGGAGCTTTCTAAAATAATTTAATTTTTCGCAAAATGGGAGCTGGTTTTATCGCGTCCAGGTTGGATTCATAAAGTGGCCATATTGTGTTAACAATTTTTCAAGGCCCGCAATATGGTCTTCATAGCCCTTAAGTATCCAGTCGCCTGGTTGTAATGCTCTTGCCATTGCATCAGCTTTTTTGTATTCATCCATTTCGCCACGGCCAAAATAAGCTTCCGCTTTGTTTGCAAGAATATAATATTCTTCTTCATTTTGAATTTTTTGCTGGTTGATTGCTATCTCGTCAAGAGGGGAGGGTGATATAGATCCCGCATTATTTTTTTTCCTTTCCGATAATTCCGCCAAATCTTTTTCGCAAAGATCCAACACTTCACTCCTGTACCTCGATGCCCAGGTAAGATCAGCGATTTGATCTTCTGTAGTGGCATATATTTTTGAATCAACCCGCAGGTTAATAAGATAAGCAAGGTTGATGCCATGGTACCTGTTGCTAAGTAAATAATAAGCCCGCTCGAAATAGGTTATAGCATTTCGAAGATGGTCATCTCCTTCCCCGTAATTGTGTAATCTTTTTTCGATTTTTCCGGCAAGCGCCACAGTCTCTGTATCGTTGGTGTGGCTGAGGTCGAGCTGGTTTAAAATATTTATTGCAGATAGTAATGCAGAAATCTCGTCTGGCTGTTTTGCCTTGTAAGTCGCCAACGCAAGTCGCTGGATCAAATAAGGGTTGTAAGAAAGTGTGCTGTCAGGTGAGTTGGATTTCGAAATTTCAATTGTGGAATTAAAAAGACTTTTGGCAAGTTCAAAATTTCGATTGTGTATTGCTTCTTCGCCTTGTTTTACCAGAAGAGCTAGTGTTTGATTTTGATCGGCATTTTTATTCGTGGTGTCGTCATTTGCATCATTGGATATGATGGCATTTGTTACATCAATTGTTGTTTGTTGTACTTGTTCTTTTAAAAATGGAGGAATTAGATTATTGAGAAAAGTATAAACCGGGCTGTCAGTTACATCATTGTTCAATACACTATCAATTAAGTCAGCCAGGATTTTCTGAAATCTTAGAACTTCAAAATAGTCGATACTGTCGCCAAGTGTTTTGTACCGGGTTATGAAAATATGGCTCAGGTCGAATGGATAAGAAAGCTGCTGCTCAGAAATAACAATAGTTGTTCGCGGACGTAAAGCATGTCGTAACCCCAACTCATATACCGCATTTGTATTAGCTGTGGAAAGGTCAGCAATAACTATATCTGCCGTGAGCAATTCCTGGTACATGGGCACATCTATTGAGCCGGAATATTTTATTTCATCGGCCCTTATGCATTCGAGGCCTTTACCTTCAACAACAGGTTTTATTAATGCATTGTAGGAGTAATCCAGGTTTATGGTTCGGCCGGTGGCAAAATCTATTTTTTTGCCAAATCCCATTACGACGAAGCATCGCTTCTTTCTTTTGTCCGACGATACCTGGATATCTTCCATGCATATTTTTTATAAGGGAAATCGGATGACCTGGAACTTAAAATTACTTTTTTAAATGTTTCAAATCAATTACTTTTTTTAGATCGATTCGCTTTTTGAATATTTAGAAAAAGTAAATTAAGAAAAGATATAAGTTGACAGAACATTAAACAAATGAAGAGCATTTCTTTCAACACACGCAAAGAGCATGGCAGTATGAATTTACTTAGGGATGTTCGATAAAAATCTATGCAGGAGTTGGCCTAGACTTTTTTAGCTCGCCTAGTTCGCCTTTTTTATACCGAAAATATCTTTTCAGGTTATTGATTGGCTCTTCGTAAAACTTAAGGGACAGCCAGGAAAACAAGACCAATAATATTAGATTTTCAATAACGATGATCGACTCAATATGAGGAAGTGCCCATGCGGGCAGAAAACGATTAAAAAGTTTGTCGAGTAATGGCGAATCCCACGGCAGAAAAACATGATAGAGGTACATGCCATAACTTATTTTACCAAGAAATATCAAAAAGCGGTTGTTGAAAATAAAAGAAAAATTCATCTTCTTACTTTCACCTTTGTATACAATGTAAGAGATTACGCAGCCACCCATAATGGAACGAAGAAATCTTTGCTGGTGAATAAAGTAGTTATGATCAACAAGTATTACGGTAAAGAAAATTATCAGGCTGATGATTGCAAGCACCTGGAAAACCAGGAACATTTTTCGCACGTGCTGAGGATGATATATCGCTATCCATGAAATAAATGCACCAATGCCGAAAGCATCAAAGCAAGTGTAAGTCGGCATGTAGCCAAAATCCATATCGGTTATGAGTGTTTGGCTTATAAACCCGATGGAAATAAAAATAATTATGGCATGCAGCAAATATTTTCTATTGATTAATAGTATTACCCAAGGCCAAAATAGGTAGTATTGTTCTTCCACAGCAAGTGTCCAGAAGTGTGACGTCATATCTGCCCAAACCTTCGTATGGTACAAATAAAAATTCATCGTGTAAGTGAGGCTTGGCAGGAGTTCCTGCTTAATAGTTGACGGTATAAGATGCGTTATGTGAAAAATCACTATCAGGAAAACAGTAAGAAAATATGCCGGAAATATTCGCAGCGCTCTGCGAATAAAAAAGTTTTTATAAACAAGCGTTATGGGAAGATCCAGTTCCTCTGCCTTATTTCTGCTGATGAATAAAATACTTGTAATTAAAAATCCGCTTAGTACAAAAAAGAAATCAACATCAAAAGGGCGATTGGGGTATGTACTCAACAGTACATTCTCAGGTAGCCAGTGAAAGCCGACTACCAGTACAACTGCAATTCCTCTTAAAGCATCTAATTGTTTTATCTGTTTCAATACATTGAGCCTTTTACCATGACCGTAAAATTTTATTCAAAACTAAAACTATTATTTTCCAGGCTTTATTGTTGCTACCGGGTTTGTTGCGCCGGTCCTTCTTTTCCAAATATTCATAAAACTTCGCAATAATAGTTTTTAACGGTAAACCTGAAAAATAAAATAATCGTATTTTGTCGCAAGCGCATGGCTAAATCGCCACCTGTTAACTACTATAATGAAATACTTAATAATTACAATTGCTTTCTTTACGGTTGCATCTTGTGCCAACAAGAAGAAAAATGATAAAGCCTACACTATAATTGAACAATGTATTGCAACCCATGGCGGAGAGAATTACCGACACCTTGATGTGTCTTTTGACTATCGAAAATTCAGGATACATCTTATGCAGGAAAAGGGAACATTTCTTTATGAACGAACAACCAAAGATTCTGTGGGTAATGAGATACATGACGCTCTTAACAACGATGGCTTCATAAGAAAAATAAACGGTAAAGTTCAGGATCTTTCGAAAAAGGACAACGAAAAATACAAAGATGGCTTAAATGCGATCGCCTATTTTGCTTTATTGCCTTATAAACTTTCTGAGCCGGCAGTTAATCTTAAATACCTCGGTGAAATAAATATCGGAAATAATACTTATGATAAAATCGATGTCACATTTGATAAAGAGGCCGGTGGTAAAGATCACCAGGATGAATTTTGTTATTGGATAAATAAAAATACCCACACTATGGACTTTCTCTCTTATTCAAATGGCGGCCCAAGATTTCGAAAAGCAATAAAGCGCCAAAAAGTGGAGGGGGTAATTTTCCAGGACTATGATAACTATAAGATACAGGACTCTACAATCTCAACGGCCGATTATGATAAAGAGTTCATTTCAGGTAAGGCCATACTTCTTTCTAAAATTGAACAGGGAAATTATATTTCAAATAACAGGAAATAGTTTGTTAATGAAACAAAATATCTCCGGAGATTTCCTGTTTATTTTTTCCTTCCGCCTGCATGGATACTTTCAAAGTATTCCCCCCGCTTGAATCAAAATATTTTACCTCTATTTTATGATAGCCCTTTTTCAAAAAAGCAATGCCACTTTTTTCAACTTCGCCATGTTCACCATCATTATCTACTACTTCCATATCATCTATAAAAAGTTTGCTTCCATCATCTGAAGATGTATAAAAAGTATATTGGCCATCTTTCATAATTTTAATATACCCTGTAAAATCAAAAGCAAATTTTTCTTTGCGTTGTTTTTTATCTAAAGAAAAAGTATTGCTTACGCCGGAGGCTATGATCTTACTGTTTAGCGATGAAGTCATACTTGAATTATCACCTGGCTCATAATAATTATAAGAAATTCCTTGTTGAACATCCCCGGGGTTTTCGGCAGGAATCCAGTTATATTTTATGATATGATCGTCGGCAACGTCACTGGGTAGAGCACCTGCCATTAAAGCGATTGCTTTCACATCGGCAGTTTTAGAAATGGAAAAAGGTTTTTTATAAACCAATGAAGACGCGGTTGGAGAGCTGCCATCAATAGTATAATAAATAGTGGAAAGAGAATCAGAACTCAAATCAATCATGGGTTGCAAGGATCCTCTTTTATAAGTGGAATTGATTGTTGGCTTATGCGCGAATTTTCCAAAATCATTAATCTTTACCACGAAAGCGTAAGGCACTTTCATTGCCGGATCATATTCGGGCAAAGCAATTACAATATTTTCACCTTCCTGTTTCCAGGATAATTTATCTCCGTTGGATAAAAAAAGCTTATTGTGTTTCCTTCCGGAATTGAAATATCCTTCAGAACTAATTTTTTATCTGCAGGATACTTTGGAAAAATGGCATAGAGTGAATTTGTTTTTGCATTGTACGTATAAAATACTTCTTTCACAGCATATCCGGGATCAGGGTCTATTGTGATTTTCAAAAGCATATCGCCGCTTTTTTCTTTATACTCGCGGTTACCCTCGCTCCATTGCGAATGTATTTTCCATCTTGAGGTTCCATAAATCGCTTCGCCATTTATTTTTAACCATTCACCAATATTTAAAAGACGCTCCTGCATTATGGGTGGAATTTTTCCATGCCCATCGGGCCCGATGTCTAATAGAAAATTTCCTCCACGGCTTACTTTATCAATTAATTGTAGTACCAGCGACTGAGCAGAATTATAATCCCATGAATCTTCTTCGCGGTTATAGCCATAGCTAAAACCCATGCCACGACTTTCTTCCCAGGGGTGATCTTCAAAGTCAAGATCGGGCTGGTATTCCGGCGTATATACGCCACCGTGATGGAAGCGCACGCCACTTCCCCAGCGATCGTATGTTACCACCTTATCTTTCACGGGGCTCTCGTTATACATCCACGCTAAAAATTGTTTGCTCTTCCATACTTCCTCACTTGCATCCCATTCGCCATCCGTCCAGAAAACGTCAGGCTTATAATTATTAATGAGATCCTTCATCTGCGGCCATGTGTGTTCGATTGCAAATTTTTTCTTGTCAGCAAGCCATAAAGGATCGTACCATTCATACAATGAATAGTACATACCGGCATGCACAGATGTTTTTCTCACTGCTTTAAAAAGATCGCCCAGTAAATCTCTCTTTGGCCCTACCTCTGCGGCATTCCATGGAAATCCCCATTCCCGGTCTGCCTCTTTGCTTGGCCACAGGCAAAATCCATCGTGATGTTTTGAGGTAAGCACAATATATTTTGCTCCTGATTTTTCAAACAATTGTGCCCACTCATCCGGGTTGAATAATTCAGCTTTGAACATGTCTCCGAACTTATAATAACTCATGTCGCCGTATTTTTTTTTATGGTATTCCGCGGTTTTACTTCCGGGATTATTCAGCGCATTTTGATACCACTCTGCGTAGCTTCCTTTCGGCGCCCACGCAGGCACTGAATAAACTCCCCAATGAATAAAAATTCCAAACTTTGCATCGGTGTACCATTCGGGAACGGGCCGTTTGTCAAGGCTTTCCCAGGTAGAATCATATTTTTGAGAAAATGATTTTGTCGCGATTAATAAAACGAAAAAGAAAAATATTTTATTCATGGTTGATTATTTTTCGATAAGACTTTCATCAATTAGATAGGTTTCAATCTCAGATATCCTGGTTGGTTTTTTTTGTTTGTCAATGGATAGAACGACATGACTGGCTTCTACAGCCGGGAAAGTGAGTATTCTTTTATGGCCTATTGTAGTCCCGTTTATTTCTTTTACCATTTCATATTTTGAGTTCAGGAGCTTTATAGTGAATTGTATGCAGTGCTGGCCGTTTACCAGGTTTTCTTTCAAGACAATGCAATTCATTTTTTGAGGGCTTCTAAATTCAATTCCCATCGATTGAACAAAAGGAAAATTAACCAGTTCAAAGGACGCAGTATTTCCGTCATTTATTTTCGCAGTTATTCTTTTTCCGTTTTGTGGTATAAAATATCCACGGCCTCTCCTGGAAAGATTATTTCCAAAACTTTCACTTCTTAATTTGTTGAAACCAACAAGTGATGCGGAATCATATGTAGTAATTAAACCTCTTCCATCCGGAGGTACATTCAATAACAAACAAGCGCCTCTGCCTACACTTTTTAAATACAATTCAAAAAGTTGTTGCGGTGTTTTTACTAAACTGTCTTCCTTTTTATGATAAAACCATCCCGGGCGAATACTTACATCACATTCCGCGGGTATCCAGTTTTTGCCATAAATATTTCCTATGTTTAATGTGTCCGTTGGTGGTGCGCCTGCTCCCCGCATGAAACCTGCAGTATCCAGTGTGTTCCAGTTTGTTTTTCCGGCAATACCTTTTTCATTGCCCACCCATCTTATATCAGGGCCAATGTCACTAAAGATTACTGTATTAGGCGAAAGCGTTCTTATTAGTTTTTCAAAGCGATTAAAATCATAAACCTGCTTTTTGCCATTAGGCCCTTCGCCATTGGCTCCATCCCACCATAGTTCCCAAATGGGGCCATAGTTTGTAAAAATTTCCTTCAGCATATTTGCAAATACATCGTTGTATTTGTCGGTGCCGTATGCAGGATGATTTCTATCCCACGGTGACAGGTACACGCCAAATTTTAAACCATACTTTTTGCAGGATTCAGACAATTCTTTCAATACATCTCCTTTACCATCTTTCCAATTGCTTTCTCTTACAGTATGCGTACTGAATTTGCTTGGCCAAAGGCAAAAGCCGTCATGGTGTTTGGCTGTAATAATAATTCCTTTTGCTCCCGCTTCTTTTGCAACGCGGCACCATTGGTCACAATTCAATTCGGTAGGATTGAAAACTTCTTCTTTTTCATTTCCATGCCCCCATTCAAGATCAGTAAATGTGTTTGGGCCGAAATGGGTAAACAAATAAAATTCCATGTCATGCCAGGCGAGTTGCGCTTTTGTTGGCTTTGGTTCGGTGCTTTTATTTGTTTGCGCACTGGTCGGTGAGGTGGTAAACAAAAAAAGGATTGCAATAAATATTTTCATTAAAAAAAGTTATGGATTCGTAGGATGATTTTGAATTTGTAAGTTTTACTTTATTTGCATTTCAATAATGGTATCAACATCATCAAATGCAACATCATCCAAATTTACAGTAATACCATTTTTATCCTGTTTGAATTTTAGAGGTTGACTATTTGCCATCAGTGAGCACTTTGGATCTTTCCGGGCAAGCTTTCAAAAACGATAGATGATTGACCTGGTTTTTTCAAAATATGTACGTATATCATTTTATCTTTTGCGGTTACAACGCCCCATGGTTGCGGGCCTATCAAATTGCCTTTTGTACCATAAATGCTTTCTCCATTTTGCTGAAGCCATTTACCCATCTCTTTTAAAGTATCCCGGAATTCTTGTTGTATTATGCCATCAGGCATTGGGCCGACATTCAATAAGAAATTCGCATTTCGTCCGGCGGCGTTTACCAGGTAATGGATTAATTGTTTCGAAGATTTATAATTTGTGTCTGTAATATTAAAGCCCCATGAATTATTCATCGTTTCACAAGTTTCCAACGGCATTTGTTGTGAAGCTTCCTGGAAGCTTAGTCCGGATTTATTTTCTCCCGGAAGGTCTCGTTCAAACATTTGAAAATCTTCACCGGCAAATGGAGTAAGATGATGATTATTGCCGATTAAACATTGCGGCTGAAGTTTGTGTATCAATCCATATATTTCATCATAATGCCAGTCGATCCGTGAAGAACGATCTTTCTCCCCTTCAGGTTTAGTTTGGTCCCAATGGCCATCGAACCAAATACCCGCAATTTCTCCATAGTTTGTTAATAATTCTGTGAGTTGGTTTTTCATGAATTGAAGATAGCTCGCATAATCGCCATGGCCTTTCCTGCCGCTGTACTGCCCTGTTCTGCCCGTTTCATGGGGATAATCTTCTCTTCTCCAGTCCAGTAAAGAATAATATAAAAACAGTTTAATTCCTTGTTTGTGACATTCATCCGCCATCATCTTTACGATATCTTTTTTGTAGGGAGTATTCATGATGTTGAAATCAGAATATTTTGTGTCCCACATACTAAATCCATCGTGATGCCGTGTGATTAATGTTATGTATTTCATGCCTGCATTCTTTGCCATGCTCACCCATTGCTCAGCATTAAATTCTATTGGATTAAAAAAATGCATGAGACGGGTGTAATTTTTCACGGTTATCTTCCTGTTATTCATCACCCATTCGCCATCGCCGGGAATGCTAAATGGCCCCCAATGAATGAACAAGCCAAATTTTGCATCCCCGAACCAATCTCTCGCTCTTAAATTTTCAGGAGCAGGTGTATAAGTTTGTGCAGATATATTACAAAACAGAATGAAACTGAAAAAGGTTGTAAACAAAAACTTCATTAGTGATGATTTAATAGTTGAGTTTGCAAATCGTATTTCCGGAATTATGCAAAGGAAAAATTATTTAGATAAAAGTATTGCATTAATGGAACTTTAGATGCCAGTATTTCTAATTCAATTTCCTGGTTCTTTACCATAATTGAATATGGAAAATTTGATAAGAGAAATAAATACTATCTTCTTCGTAAAACTGCGGAGAAAAATTAATTGTAAGAATGACAGGTAGTAAAAAAATGAGTAATTTAGTCCTCGGCAGAATATCAATTTACTTTTCATAAATGCCAGGCAGATAACCAACCGGATTGGATGAAACGATTGCAAATAATAAATCTAATTTTAGCCCCGGTATCTACATACCTCTTAGTTTTTCTTAATGCTCATTGGAATAAAAAAAGTGCCTGTTTATTAAGCAGAATTGTTTTAGAAGACAAAATGATGATGAATAAAAATTAAATCTATGCCAGGAGATTCCCTCTATGTAAATAACAAAGCAGTTGCTCAAAACACCTACGATGCCATTGTAATTGGTTCAGGTATCAGCGGTGGCTGGGCTGCGAAAGAACTCACGGAGAAAGGCCTGAAAGTATTAATGCTGGAACGTGGCCGCAACTTTGAGCATATAAAAGATTATAAAAGTGCACCTAAGCGACCCTGGGAGTTTGAGCACCGTGGTAAGGCCACATTAAAGCAAAAGGAAGATAATCCTGTAATATCAAGAGATTGGGCCATGTATGGTACAGCGGCCCAGGAGGCGATAATGGATTATTGGACCAATGAAAAAGATTGTCCTTATGTAGAAGTGAAGCCTTTTACATGGTGGCGTAGCTACCAGCTTGGAGGCCGTTCCATTTTATGGGGAAGACAAAGTTATCGCTGGAGCGATTTTGACTTTGAAGCAAATGCAAAAGATGGAATCGCAATAGACTGGCCTATTCGCTACAAAGAAATGGCGCCGTGGTATGATTATGTTGAAACGTTTGCAGGAATTAGCGGTTCCAAAGAAGGACTGCCTCATTTACCGGACGGGCAATTTTTGCCACCAATGGATTTGAATTGTGTTGAAAAAGATGTCGCATCAAGGATAAGAGATTATTATAAAGGCAATCGCCACATGTTCATAGGCCGCGTAGCAAATTTGACACAGGCCATTCCCGGCAGAACCAAGTGCCAGTTCAGAAATCGTTGTTGGGAGGGGTGTCCCTTTGGAGGATATTTCAGTACGCAATCTTCCACGCTTCCTGCCGCTACTGCCACAGGAAATCTAACCGTGAGGCCATGGTCTATTGTTACAAAAATTATTTATGATAAGGACAGCAAGAAAGCTACAGGAGTTGAAGTGTTGGATGGAGAAACAAATAAGACCTATACATTCAATTCTAAAATTATTTTTTTAAATGCATCTGCATTGAATAGTGCATGGGTATTGATGAATTCTGCAACAGATGTATGGCCTGATGGCCTGGGAAGCGCAAGTGGTGAATTGGGGCATAATATTATGGATCATCATTATATGCTTGGAGCACAGGGAACGATCGAAGGCTATGAAGACAAATATTATTATGGCCGTAGAGCGAATGGATTTTATATTCCCCGCTTTGCGAATTTATTTGGAGATAAAAGAAATTTCATACGTGGTTATGGTTATCAGGGAAGTGCAAGCAGAGAAGGGTGGAGTCGCGATGTGGCTGAGCTCAATATAGGTGCTGAATTTAAAGAAGCACTAACGGAGCCGGGTGCGTGGACAATGGGGGCAACGGGCTTCGGAGAAATACTGCCTTATCATGATAACAAAATATCACTCGATAAAAATGTGAAAGATAAATGGGGACTTCCTGTTCTTGCAATGGATGCAGGCTTAAAAGAAAACGAAATAGAGATGAGAAAAGACATCATTAAAGAACTGGTAGCAATGTTTGAAGTAGCAGGAGTAAAAAACATAACAACGTGGGATAAAAATTATGCGATAGGGCAGGGCATACATGAAATGGGCTCAGCTCGCATGGGAAAAGATACAAACACATCTGTTCTCAATTCGCACAACCAGGTATGGGATGCAAAAAATGTTTTCATAACGGATGGCGCCTGTATGGTTTCAAGCGCCTGCCAAAATCCATCACTTACTTATATGGCGCTTACAGCAAGGGCGGCTGATTATGCAGTGAGTGAGTTAAAGAAAGGAAATTTATGAAAGTGAGAGTAACATCGCCGCATATTATTATCGATCATGGCGAAGGATATTGTTTAAACATTTGAATTGAATCGATGTATTGGGCTTTTTATACTGAAACTTAAATTTAAAAATATAGATAATGAAAAAAATCATCTTCCTGGTCTTCCTGGTTATAATAGACATCACTACGAATGCACAGGAAAATAATGCCTTTGCTGTACGAGCGACTATTGAGAATGGTGTTATAGAGGGAAACTATGATACACAAACCGGGATACAGAAATACTTTGGTGTTCCATTTGCCAAACCACCTATAGGTGATTTGCGCTGGAAAGCTCCACAGTCATTAGGAAATTGGAAAGGTGTGAAACAGACTAAAAAGTTTGGACCGCGGCCGATGCAAACTGTTGTTTTTGGAGACATGAAGTCGCGTTCGGATGGTGTAAGTGAAGACTGTCTTTATCTTAACGTGTGGACACCAGCGAAACGTAATACCAAAGACTTGCCGGTGCTTGTTTATTTTTACGGAGGTGGTTTTGTCGCAGGTGATGCATCTGAGCCAAGATATGATGGTGAAAACATGTCTAAGAAAGGCATTGTGGTTGTTACCTGTAATTATCGCCTCGGTATTTTTGGTTTTTTAGCTCACCCTGATTTAAGCGCTGAATCTCCTTACAAGGCTTCGGGTAATTATGGTTTATTAGACCAGGTTGCGGCTTTGAAATGGGTGCAAAAAAATATTGCGGCTTTTGGAGGTGATCCTAAAAAGGTTACCATCGCAGGTGAGTCTGCAGGTTCTATTTCGGTGAGCTATCAAATGGCTTCGCCACTCTCTAAAAACTTAATAGCAGGCGCTATTGGAGAAAGTGGTGCAGGAATTAATCCCACACTTGCACCTGTACCTTTGGCCGACGCGGAAAAGACGGGAGCGGATTTCGCTAAAACTGCCGGTTATCCAACCATAGCTCAATTGAGGAAATTGAGTACAAGAGAAGTTTATGAAATTTATAATGAATCAAGAAGATTTGGATTTCCCGTGGTATTGGATGGGTATTTTTTGTCAAAAACATTACCCCAAATTTTTAATGCTAAAGAGCAGGCACAGGTGCCATTGCTGGTTGGCTGGAACTCTGCTGAAATTCCCGGACAGGCTTTTATGCAAGGCAAACCATACAATGATCAAAACTATGTTGCACGGGTAAAACAGGAGTATCCAAATGACTTTGAAAAGGTGCTCACATTGTATCCTCACAGCTCAGACAAAGACATCGAACTTTCCGCAACAGCATTAGCCGCTGACAGGTTCATTGCGTACAGTACCTGGAAGTGGTTTGATCTCCAGGTTAACAATAGTCCTAAGCCCGTCTATCGGTATTTATTCAGCAGGATACGTCCGCCATTGGCAGATAATTCCATGACGCCGGGCCTGGCAGGTGGAACTGTAAAAAAAGATTCCGATGCTCCAAAGCCGCCGCCGCCCATTGGCGCAGCTCATGCAAGTGAAATTGAATATTGCATGGGAAATCTAAACCTTGTGAATGACTATGCATGGACGGCCGATGATTATAAAGTATCTGAAACCATGTTTAATTACTTTGCAAATTTTATCAAAACAGGAAACCCCAACGACGGCAAATTGCCGGCATGGGATCCTGCGAAAGCAGGTGAGCATACTCCCGCCGTGATGGTATTGGATGTGGAATCAAAAACGGTAAATGCAACTAACGATGATCGCTATGAATTCCTGGATAACGCCTATAAGAATAAATAAATGAATTCGGGAACATGAAATGCATTGTATTTTTTTTACTGGTAATTTTTTCAAATCCGGTATTATGTCAAACAACGTCAATGGAAAAGCCCCGGACTATTGTTACAACTGACGGCGAAATTGATGATGTGGATTCATTTATAAGAATGCTGCTTTATTCCAATGAATTTAATATCGAAGGGCTCATATACAGCAGTTCTATGTGGCATTATAAAGGAGATGGAAAAGGAACAAAGATGATTTCTGAAATGGAAATGACAAAAAAAATGTATGGTGAGAAAACGGATTTGCGCTGGGCTGGTACACGTTGGATGCAGGATTTAATAGATGCTTACGAAAAAGTATACCCGAAATTAAGTGCGAATGCAAAAGGCTTTCCTGATCCTTCAGCTTTGCGAAGCATTATAAAGGTCGGTAATATCGATTTTGAAGGAGAAATGGAACATGATTCAAAAGGTTCGGATTTTATAAAAGCGAAGCTTCTCGACGATAATCTGCAACCTATTTATTTGCAGGTTTGGGGCGGAACTAATACGATTGCAAGAGCTTTGAAATCTATAGAAGACGAATATTCCGGCACGGCTGATTGGGGGAAAATTTATAAAAAAGTATGCGATAAGGCTATCATATATGCAATACTTGACCAGGACGCCACTTACCGGAAATACATTTCAGTAAATTGGAAGGATATTAAAGTGTATTATAATTCTCACCAGTTTTGGTGTTTGGCTTATCCCTGGAAACAAGCCGTAAGTGAAAAGCTTCAGCCATTTTTGGAGGGAAAATTCATGGGTGAAAAAATTATCAACAATCATGGCCCGCTAATGAAAATGTATTACAGCTATGGTGATGGTCAAAAGCAACCCGGGGATGATGAACATATACACGGTGATATCACAAAAATTGCAAATACACAATGGGGAAGTTTTCATAAATATGATTTTATTTCAGAAGGAGATTCCCCGGCATTCCTGCATTTGATTGATGTAGGCCTGGGAAATTTGAGAAATCCCGAATTTGGTGGCTGGGGCGGCCGCCTGAAACAATCAAATACAAATCCTAAGCGCTGGGAAGATGGCGAAGAGGTAGCCGATTACAATCCATATTCTAACAAGATGGATTTGGCATATCCTCAAATAAGATGGCTTGAGGCGATTCAAAATGATTTTGCGGCACGCGCCGATTGGTGTGTAAAAGATTACAAAGATGCCAATCATCCCCCGAAAATTTTTGTAAAAAACAAACAATTACAGGTAAAAGCCGGGCAGAAAGTAAAGGTCGTGGCTGCCGCTACGGATCCGGATAGAAATGGGGTAAATCTTTCTTTTTGGCAATACCTGGAGGCCGGGACATCACCCGAAAAAGTTTCTATTGAGCCGAAAGGTAAACAGGCGGTCATTCAAATTCCTTACACTGCAAAGAGCGGCGACACCATACATATTATTGTTGAAGGAACGGACGATGGAACACCTGCCTTAACGAGGTATCAAAGAGTGATATTCACAATAAAATAGTTGCAAAAATAAAGTGATGAAAAATATCCACTCTTGAAATCGTTTCAAGAATGGATAGAAATTATTTTTTGCATTAGAAATGCTCCCTGGCTTACTTTTTATTTCTGAGCTCAGCAAGTGTCCACGGTTTATTCCTGTCTTTATTTTCCTCCCTTATCTTTTTTACTTCACCTTGTTTCACAATGGGGGAAGAAGTTTCGTCATTTCCATGAATGTTACCAAATTCATACCGGGCATAACTCAATACTGATGCTATCCATCTATCGCTATTGTCCGCCATAGAGGGCATTTCACCGGGATATGTTTTCCCTTCAACAGGGCCTGTTAAACCATTAAGCAATATCCTGATTGTATTATCTTTTTCAGCAAATTGAAATGGTTTTGCGCCAACCAGAGGTGGTGCTGCCATAGTGCCACCGGCAGTCAATCCCTTTCCATCACCTCCGTGGCAATTTGCACAAAGTGATCTAAAAGTAGTCGCTCCTTTCAGTATCGTTTTTTTGTCTTTTGCGGTCATATTGGTAAGCCTGCTTGAAAGATTTTTTACAAGATCGTTTTCATCGAGCGCATCTTTTGCAGCTTTAACTATTTCATTATTTGCATTCTGTTCTATAATTTGTCTGACAACAGCTTTTGCTTCATTGGAATTGCTGTTATACATTGAAAGAAGTACCTGCAGGCGAACATCGTAACTTACATCGTCTTTAAGTTTTGCCACCTCATCTATTATCGTGCTATCGTTCTTCTTCATAAAAGATTCACTTATCCACACGGCTGTTTTTCTTACCTGCGGATCAGGATCATTTAAAGCATGTGAGAGAACTGGTTTGTCAATCGCATCCAATCCTTCTAACGTCCACAAAGCATGTATCCGTGCCAGTTGGTCGGTGTCATTTTTCGAAATGTTTTGTTGCCCGGTGGCAATCTCTTTTAAAGCAGGAATTACCGATCTGTCTCCACGATGAATGATGAGCTTTTGCGCATTATCCCGCCACCAGCCATTTGGATGCCCAAGGTAATTGAGGAGTGTTGAAGAAGATTCATTCAGCATATTTGGCTTGGGGCCGTCCTTGAAACCATCATAAACGACTCTATAGATGCGGCCCCCGGTTATGTTTTTAGCGAGGCCAAGGCTATCAATTTTATTGCGGAGAAAAGATCCGGGTTTTGTCCAGTTTCCCTGCTGGATAATTCCATGATTCATGTCTACGATGTATAAATTTCCATCAGGGCCGGTAGCGCTGTTCACAGGGCGAAAATTCATGTCTGTTGATGATATAAATTCCATGCTATCATAAGCATTTTTGAGTACGATTTTTCCTTTCATGTCAATAACTTTCGCCCTTCGTATTATTCTTCCCACTGGTTCGCAAACGATGTAATCACCGACAAGATCCCCCGGCAGCCTGTCGCCCCTGTAAATCGACTGGCCGCAACAGGCCGTAAAATGATTAAGCGTATTGTTTGGCCGTAACCTCTCATTTCCTCCCTGTACATCGGGAGTAGCCATAATAGGCCATACTTCCTGGAATTCAGGACTGAACTGGTCGGGCAAATCGAGACTTCCATACACCGGGTTGATCTGAAACCCCAGCACGGGAGTTTCCCCACCGGCACTGGAGAAAAATAAACGCCCGTAATTATCATGGGTTAAACCCCATTGGCCCTCTACTCCGCTGGGGATGCTGTCTACCTTTATGGTACCGTTAGTATAGCGGAAACGAACAGGATCATAGGTCATATACATCCAGTTGTCAAGGTTCCAATCCAGCCCACTTCGCTGGTGCTCCATATTGGCATCGCTGGGAATGTAGTTGTCATCTTTATAAACGATCTTTTTGAAATCTGCTTTTCCATCACCATTCGTATCAGAGTAGCTTGTAATATTAATTGAGTTCGTTTCATTTACCAGCAACTCATTTCCTATGCTTTGCATCATTCTTGGCAATAAAAGACTGTCGACAAATATGGAACTCTTGTCCATTTTTCCATCATTATCAGTATCCTCAAGCAGCATTATTCTACTCCAGGGTTTTTGCTCACCGGTCGCATCTGCATCCTGCATATAGGTAAGCATTTCCGCGACGTACATTCTGCCATTGCCATCCCAGGTAATCGCTACAGGATCTTGTATCATCGGCTCGCTGGCCACTAATTCTATATGGTATCCTTTAGGCAGATACATAGTTTTCATACTTTCTTCCGGCGATAAATACTTTGCTGTTGGGTGCGGATTAAATGCTGGCTTTTGATTTTCATCCCGCATATTACAGGTAAAAACCATTATAGAAAAAACCACCAGGCATAGAACCTGCAATTTAATTTTCATGTCAGATTAATTATTATTTCAGTTTATAATTTTCATCTTAGTTTCTTCCGAATAGTGAGCGTTGACTAAGATTTTCCCATTGCATATTTAATGCCGGCAAGTATGTGTTGCAGGTAAAGCGGATCAGCGAAAGACTCTTCTGTATGGCCTAATTCTGTGTAAAAGGATCTGCCACCATCGTATTCATGATACCAGGCCATTGGATGATGTCCCATGGGCGCAATCTTACCGAGATCATAACTTTTTTCATCAATAGCAATCAATTCATGCAGACCTTCTGCCATCCACTTAAAACTGTACCACTCATCTTTTCGTTGCCACGGGTTAGGCAAATTTTTGGTAGAAGGATCATTTGTATCAATAATATTTAATGTCGCAGTCTGCTGTGCAGGATGCCCTCCAAAATAAGCTCCCACAAGATTACCATACCATGGCCAATCGTATTCACAATCTGTGGCTGCATGAATACCCATGAAACCGCCGCCCGCTTCAATATATTTTTTAAAAGCCTCCTGTTGGTCATCATTTAATATATCGCCGGTAGTGCTTAAAAATATTACAGCTTTATATTGCTTTAAATTTTCGGGATTAATTTTAGTAGCATCGGTAGATGTATCTACGTCAAATTTATTTTCCACACCCAGTTTTTGGATGGCGATTACACCAACCGCGATTGAACTGTGGTGATACCCCGCAGTTTTGCAGAATACAAGTACTTTAGGAGTTTGCTTTGCTGAAGCAGGGCTTATATTAAAAATTATTAAAGCCAGCGCAGTTAGCAGAAGTGATAGTTTAGAGGAGCGATTTGCCTTCATTTGATTTCTCATTGTTTTTTATTTAGCGATTAATTTATTTCATATTTAATGTCCTTAGAGTCTCCCTTAAAATTAATTCTGTTGAGTTTATCTTAAAGTGAAACACGCACTATTTTATTTCCTTAAGCATAAGATTTTTGAAGGCTACCCGCATAATGTGGCCTGCATGCATTTGCAAGCCAATAACCCCGGTTGCTTTGCGATTGGTTGTATCATTATCCGTTACATCGCACATCAACACGTCATTGATATAATGTTGCAGGTGATTGCCGTTTGCCACAATATGAAAGGAGTTCCAACCTTCATGGATAAGTGCTTTTAAAGAATCTCTGCTCCCCAGGGAATCGGTTAATATTGCAACAGACCATATATTATTTTTGGCAAGCGTTGCTATCGGTTCCGTTACCGGCGGAAGTGTAACTTTCTGTCCGCGAAATGCTATAATGCTTCTTGCACGTTCTTCATAGTTTTGACCGGTGTAAGTATTGGCGCCGTCTATATCAAATTGATAGCCTCTTAAACCAAAGGGCACGCCTTCTACTTCTTCGCTGCGATATTGTATGCCACTGTTTCCCTCAGCAGATATTTCATATTCGCCTTTCAGCTCAAAGTCGGCGGGTTTGCCATCGCGCCAAATAAGAAAGGTATTAGTTTTTAACGGCGTTGAGGAAGGCGTTACTTCTCCAACAATCAGTCCATCTTTTGCATGCCACACCGCGGTGTCACCCTCCCATCCTTTGAGAGATGTGCCATCGAATAATGACACAAAACCAGATGAATCCTGCGTGGTTTCTTTTTGCACATCTTCGTTCGCATTAGAGGAGGAATCGCAACTGCTGAAGATCAGGCAGGCGGATAGTACTATTAAGGAACATTCACTCCTTATAGATTTTAGATAATTATACATGGAGTTAATTGATTGGTTAAAGAATTTTTTAAATTAAATTTTATCAGCGGGCACTATATTTTCTATTTCGTCAGGAATAAATTTTCTTCACTCACAATGTCATTTCATATGATCGATATCTTTCCAACTCTTTGAAGCGGCTGAATCAAGAACTGCTTCGCAAACTTTCTGGGTTTCCAATGCCTCTTTAAAAGTTGGCGAACAAGGCTCTCCCGCTTCAAGGCTTTTAAGAAAGTCGGCTGCCTGGTGAACAAAGCTATGCTCATAGCCGATCGAAAGACCGGGAACCCACCATTTGTCCATATACGGCTGATCACCATCCGTAACATGAACAGATCGCCATCCGCGAACGATTGAATCGTCAGCATGATCGAAATATTCCAGCCTGTTTAGGTCATGCAAATCCCAACGAATAGAAGCATGCTCTCCGTTGATTTCAAAAGTATATAAAGCCTTGTGCCCACGGGCATAACGCGTAGATTCAAAAAGCCCAAGTGAGCCGTTGTTGAAATGACACTGAAAAATACACGCATCATCAATGCTAACCTTTTGCACTTTCCCGGTTAGCTGATGTATCACGCTCTTTGATAAACGTTTCGGTAACTGCAGACACATCTTTGATACCGCCATTCAGCCATAGAGCAGTGTCAATGCAATGTGCAAGCAGGTCGCCCGTTACACCGGAACCGGCCACGTCCGCATCCATGCGCCATAAGGCTTCGCCACCTTGTGGTAAATTGGCATTGATTGTCCAGTCTTGTAAAAAATTTGCCCGGTAATGAAATATTTTTCCCAGCTTACCAGAGTCTATGATTTGCTTGGCCAATGTGACAGCAGGTATGCGCCTGTAATTATACCAAACTGTATTTTTTACACCAGCCTTTTCAACCGCATCCACCATCTGTTGCGCCTCGGCTAAGTTTCTTGCGAGGGGTTTTTCAGTGAGCACCATTTTGCCTGCAGCGGCAGCGGCGATAGCAATTTCAGCATGTGTGTCATTAGGTGTACAAATGTCTATTGCATCAATATCATTTCGCGATATGATATTTTTCCAATCGGTTTCAAAAGATTCATAACCCCATTGCTCTGCAAATGCAGCTTACTTTTTCTTTGCTGCGGGAACACACTGCTTTTAAAACAGGATGATATGCCAGGTCAGGAAAAAAGTTTTTAATACGGTTGTATGCATTGGAATGTGTGCGCCCCATAAAGCCGCACCCGATCAATCCAATTCTCAGTTCTTTCTTTTTAGCCATAATAGTAAATTGTTAAATGCATTGAAGAATATGTTGCCATCATTTTATTCAACTTCAAACCCGCATAGATTTTCTATTTTAATTCTTTTAGCCTGAAGTTGCGATACGCTACTTTCATCGGTGGTCCCACGTGTACCTGTACACCTAATAGTCCGCTGAATTTCCTACTGATACTATCATTGTCTGTTACATCACTCATTAATACGCCATTAATAAAGTGTTGCATCCGATTGCCTTTCACAATCAAGTGGCATTCATTCCAATCTTCATTGATGTACCTTTTTAGTGAGTCCATGTTACCTAACGAATCGGTTACTTTGGCTGCAGTCCACACATTATTTTTTACAAGAGATTGCAATGGCGCCGTTACATTTGGCAGCGTAACTTTTTGTCCGCGATATGCTATTATGCATCGGCCACGCTCTTCATAGTTTTGCCCGGTGTATTGATTTTTACCGTCAATATCTGACTGGTATCCTCTTAACGCATAAGGGATATCTTTTACTTCTTCGCTTCGGTAATTAATGCCACTATTACCATTTTCAGAAATCCTGTATTCTACTTTTAGTTCGAAATCTTTAGTTATGCCTCCACGCCAAATAAGAAATGTATTTCTTTTCAGCAATGTTTCGGGCGTTACGGTTCCGACCATCTCGCCATTTTCAACATGCCAATATGCGGAGTCGCCTTCCCAGCCTTTAAGAGTTTTACCATCAAAGATATTTTTGAAGCCGCCCTTGTCAAATCGCTTTTGATTAAGAACATTGAAGCTGCTGAATACGAAAAGTACCAGTGATCCAAAGAAAAAACACGAAGTGATTGACGACCTGCGGTGCATATATTTTATCCTTGCTGTTACGTAAGAATTTTTATTAAATGAACTTTATTTCGCTCTACAAGTTTTAGAACACGCTGCTTATTCTGCTTCATACCAACCATGTTGTTCACGGACTTTTATCATAGTTCCCAGTATATCATTCCATGTTTGTTGTTGTGTCATTACCTCGTTAGGAAACATACAACCGTCCCAGCAAATATGCCTGAAAGCTTTTGTGAGTACTCCATTCTCGTCCCGCAACCAGTAGCCGGCATCGTGAGGAATGTTTAATCTTCCGTTAGGATCGGTAGCGAGGCAATGCCGGCCCGTTTTATCATGTGATCCTGTTCCATGTACTGTTCCGTCATTCTGTGCCACATGGAAATCAATCGTCCACGGGCGTAGCGCACGGGTAAGTGTTTTTAGCCCTTCTTCTAAAGTTTCCCTGTCATTCCAATCAAAATTTTCCGGCAGTATCCTGTCTTCAGGGCTGTTGTATCCAAGAAGATATAAAAGAGTATGCGCCATGTCTGCCTGGAAGCCGATGTTAGGACGATCGACCGCTTCCAGCGTGTCGATCATCGCTTTCCAACTGTGCATGCCTCCCCAACAGATCTCACCTTCGGCAGCAAGTTTTTCGCCATACTCCGCAGCCACATCACAAGCTTCACGAAATGTTTCAGCAATCAGTTTTGTGTTAGCGGACGGATCTGAAAGCCAACTCTCAGGTGTGCTCGCAGAATCGATTCGAACAACCCCGTAAGGGCGGATACCAAGCTCCCGTAATTTTTTTGCTACGCTGCATGATTTTCGAACCTGCTCAACAAAACGGGTTCTTTCTTCTTTGCTGCCCATAGCTGCACCTCCCGAAGGTGGCCACACAGGAGCCACGAGGCTGCCAATCTTAAGATTATAAGAGGATAGTTTATCTGCCAGTTTTTTGAGGCCATCATCTGAACTATCAACCCCCACGTGCGGATCAAAAAGCCCGATGTCAATACCATCGAATTTAACACCGTTCACCTCAGCGGCAGCGGTCATCTCCAACATGGTATCAAAAGAAATAATTGGTTCGGAATCTTGTCCTTTTCCCACAATACCCGGCCAGGTGGCATTGTGTAATTTTGGATAATTATTTTCGTTCATAAATAATAAAAATTATTGGATGTGATTAAATGTAAAGATTTCGCGCTCTTCTGCAATTTGTCACCAAAGAACTTTTTTTGATTATTTAATTTATTTAGAGAGTTATTTTTTTTTGCCTTGATGCAAAAGAAACAAAAAATCAAGGACAACCCAATCGCTCCGCGTGTTTGTCCGGCCATCGCCACCGAATCCCTCTGCTGAATTGCTATGTTTCTAAATTTTTAGCTATAAAATCATATCCGGATTTTCAGGGCCGAAATGTTTCAACATCACAATTGGATCAGTGGCAGATTTGTTGACGATCTTCACACCTTCTTTAGCTGCAGATTCACTGACAAAGTATTCATCATGAGTTAACTGTCCGTAACGGATGAGCGCCGGCGTTTCAATATCCCATACACCCATTGTACCGTGCCCCTGCATCATAATCATTCCATATGCTGCGCTGTCTTTGATCGTTACGCTTGCACCCGGCTGCACGGTTAATTCTTTGGCGCTAAATGCAGTTGCTTTATAACACACCCATTTTTCGACATAGCCTTCTGCCTGCATTTCATCCAATGATTTTACTGGTATTGGATTCATAAAACGGGTTTCTAAAATATTCGGATTTACATTCAATTCCCAATCTATCACATCCATCAAGGCATCGAAATCGCCGATCTTATCTGCCGGAGTTCCATTCCATAATAATACTTCTGGAATAATAGCTTCGTTTACGAGTGACTGATACATGGCGAACACATCCGATGCTTTTTGAGGCTCATACGTACACATGCTACCGGGAGCATGTAACATGCCCGGCGGTACGTCCCAGCCCGTGCCTGGCTCTAACTTAAAAGCCTGCGAGTAAGTGGTGATTTTATTATCACCTTTTGTGAAGTTCACAAGACATTCCCGGATTTGTTCTTTTGTAGTACCGGGTGCAATTCCAAAAAATGTATATGGAAAATCACCGCCATGGTTATTTACCTGCGGCGGAAAATAATAAGCTTCGGGTTTTCCTTTCTGGCCTATCAATGCAGCCTTTTCATCATTATGATGAATATGATGCGGGAGCGGTCCCATGTTATCAAAGAACTTGGAATACATTGGCCAGCTTTTATATTCGTCCCAAAGCCGTTGGCCGATCAGTTCGCCTTTTAATTCATCAACGGCGTCTTTTAATAAAAGTAATTTTTCTTTATCACCGTCATTAAATACAATAAAACTCAAGCCTTCATGCTCACCCGTTAGAGGCCCATTCTTGGCCGGAGTGGTGGAAGAAAACCATCGTTCATCAATACCGCCACGCTCACCACCTAATACATAATAATCATCAGGGTGTAATTTGATTCTTCGACCGGGTACACAAAATGATCGCGGTACCCAATTGGGAGCCAAACGCAAAATTCCCTTTCCCTGATCCATAGCTTTTTGGGCTAAACTTATTTTTACTGCTGTTTCCATTTAAAGTGATTTTTATAATTAAGCGATATTTAATTTAATTATCCCACAAAGGCACAATGATCACAAAGCAATTTTCTTAGTGGACTTTGGGCTTTTTTAAGCCCTGCAATCATCGGGCTGTTAAGGTATATTAAACTTGTCATGACACTATCCGTTTTTCAAAAACTCTTCAATTTTTACATCACTTTCCATTACTTCAATTTCAAGATCGTAAGCGCGGGTTTCTCCTGGTTCCAGGAAAATTAATTGTTGATCTTCCCTGGCCTTGGCTTGCCCTATGGGTGGATTAGTGCCAGGCTCAAGGCCGGTAACATATTCACCTTTGCCCCAATGTTGCCAATTTGTTAACCATGGCAATTGCTTTTTATTAAACCGCAACGCCAGTGCGATACCTATTTGAGAATTGTAGAGTCCGCAGACACATTTGCCAGTACTATCGGGTGTCACATTAATATATGCAACAGCTTCCCCTGTGCCGCAATGTTCTTCTAGTGGTGGAGGGCATTTACGGAAGTTATTTCCTTCTCTGAAAATTTTATCATTTATTCCACCTTCCCGTGATTGCCATTCGCCTTTCCAAATTATATCCGTTCCTTCGTCGACCAAAGGCCATCCGAAATTAAAATGGTATAGGATCATGTGCGGAGCGGCAGCATTTCCAAGGTTGGTAACTTCATCATGAATGCGAATAGATGCCTGGCCAATTGTAGCAGAAATTGTTCTTCTCAATTCGAGGCTCGGGCCAAATATCTTTGTTTGTTTAATCTTACCTGTAATACTCATATCCATTTTTCCTCTTACGGGATCGGGCTGAATTATTGATTCTATTTCAGCAGGAATATTACTGATCAATCCGTGGATTCCCCGCTCTCCATATTCATCTTTTTCAGGTCCACCCACATGATCAAGTCCACAGGTCATAAGTAGCCCTCCTCCAAATGTTCTTAACCAATCCAGTCCTTTGTCAGAAAATGGCTGCGGGCTTGTAATTCCTAACTGATTTATCCATCCGAGACTATGGCGATTATAAAAAGCATCTGCAATGTCCATAGCACGGTCTATCACCACTTTATAACGCAAGCCTGTTCCTGTATTTACCCATGCAATTCGATTGCCCCGGCCTAAGCCATTATCAAGTATAGAAGTCTCTATGCCGCCTAACTGTGCAGGACAGGAGATTTTATCTTTCCAGTTTGGTCGGAAATTTATTTCTTGCTTGTCTGAACTATGATTCATTTGATTTTTTGATAGACTATGATTTTGCCTGCTTGTCTGAACAATTATTTGTTTTTTTCGATTGACTATGATTATATGCTGTCCTCTATCATAGGTTTCATTCAATCATTTTCAATCTTAGTTCAAGACTATTTCTTTTTGTTTACAAAAATTGTATCAGTTTTATTTCCACCCGATTTAAGATATGCCACGAGGTCTTTTAACTCTTCCGGGTTTAATCGGTTGATCAATCCTGGAAGCATTATAGAAACGTCTGAAAGTTTAGTTGAGGCTACGTCCTTCTTTGAGATTTCCCTGAGTATCTGCGGAGCAAACGGATTTTGCGAGACATAGTACTTATCATCGTCTTGCCTGATAAGCCTTCCCATTACAGTACTACCGTCCTTTAGAAGAAAATTAGTAGCGGCATACTGATCGGAAATCACTTTACTGGGTTCTATTATTGATTCCAGTATGTCTTTACCGGAAAACCGTGTACCTAATTGAGTCAAATCAGGACCAACCGAACCGCCTTCTCCACCTATGCTGTGGCACGAACTGCAGAGAGATGCTTTAAACATTGCCTTACCCTGATCAAAATCTCTACCGGTTAAATTTTCTACTAAAGGAGCGCCTTCAGCCAGCGTCCAATCCCGCCCGGGGCCTTTAGGTCCTATATCATTATTTGCCAAATGAATTCCACGATCGTTAAGCAAAGCATTTCCGGAAATACTATCATAGTGTGCAAACTGTTCTTTCGGCACATTTGCCAGGGCCATCTTCCTGGCCAAATTAATGTATCCGGTGTAGCTGTTACCGCCTGTACGGCCAAGGAAATCATAAAAATATTTAAAATATTTTTCTCTCATCTCAGGTGTCCAGCCGACTTTATCAGAGCTTAATACTGTGGCGAGATATATCTGTTGTGCAGGTGGCTGATGCGCCAGCATGTTAGCCACGTCGAGGCCATATTGCTGATTACGTAAGATAAGATCTGATGACTGAGTCGCCGTTTTTTGATAAGAAGTATCATCTTTTGAAACATCCATTAAAGCAAGCGTTTTATCTGCCGCCTGTGGGTCTTCTATGAACACAAGAATTTTGCTAAGCGACCGGTTTAATTCATTGGTGCCAGCAGGATACTTAGGTCCCAGGTACGAAATTAATTGTGCACTTTGAGCGGAGTTTGGTTTTCCCATGTGGGAAAGCGTTAATTCGATTGCCCGTAAAAAATCTATTTGCTGAGGTTCAGATAATGTTTCATAATTGACGCCCATTAATGCGTTTAAAATTCCGTCTTTTACATCTTTATTGCCATTTCGCGCCAAAGCTATCATTGCCTGGGTTAAGGTAACCGGGTCTTTTTCTGCTAATGCTTTTGACTGCCATTGGCTTACTGGCTGATGCTCCACCGCAATACGGGCAGCGTACCTGATGAACCGATCATTATCTTTTAAATATGGCCAGGCGATTGTAACAGCTGATGTATCGGGCTTTCCCTGGAAATCTTCCAACTGCTTCCTGGTTTTTCGGGCTTGTGCTTCATTTGCTCCACTGGATGCGGATAAGGGTTCAATTTTTTCTGTGTTATCTCCATAGTAAACCCGGTAAAGGTCTGACTCAATTCTGCGTCCTCCTGTAAGAAAATACAAAGCGCCATCAGGTCCTATAGCGCCATCAGTTAACGGTAACGGCGAGCCGGAAATAAATTCTTCAGCTTTTCCTTTGTAGGATGATCCATCCGGAACCAGCTCAAAATGATACATGATTCCATAGCTCCAATCAAAGGTGAATATACCCCTGCGATACTTTTCAGGGAAACGGGCATTCATGCCACTCATTACGTTGGTCGGGGATCCCTGGCCTACATTTATAACTGCCGGTAAATTGTCGGGGTAGGCGGGGGACCATTTCTCATTATTTTCCCGGTATCCATAATCACTTCCACTCGTTACATGATTTATGCGGATTGGTCTGTACCACGGAAGGCCCATATCCCACTCCATATCAGAATCAAAAGTAAATAGTTCCCCATCTTCATTGAACGCCATGTCAAAAGGATTCCGATAGCCTGAGCTAACTAGCTCCCAACGAGTTCCGGCGGAATCAGTCTTTACAATCCAGCCTCCCGGCGGCTGACGATTATTTCCAAATCCATTAGGATCCAATACCAATGGCAGTAAATTATCCACTTTCCACGTATCAGGCAGCATGTAATTATCCATCGGCGGCAGATTGGTAAAATTTCCAGCAATTACATAGATCGATTTTTTATCAGGAGATAAAACGGCATTATGAGGCCCATGTTCCCCCTCGCCTTCAAACCTTTTTAGCAAAGTAATTTTATCAAACTTATCATCACCGTTAGTATCCTGAACGCGGTAAAGTCCACTCGGCCTTGTAAGACTATCTGCCTCACCTTCATCATTCACTGTAACATACAAGCTATTGAATGCATACAGCAAGCCGTGGGCAAGACCCATTTTTATCTTTGCTTTTGAGGTATCACCCGGCACTTGAATATCGAGCTTTTCTACAACCACTTTTGATGTTGCAGTATCATAGCCAACCGGGGGAATGGTGAGGCGATACAGGTAACCGTATTGGTCAGAAGCGATCATCCGTCCTTTATCGTCAAAAGTCATAGCAACCCATGAACCCTGAGCACTGTCTCCGGGACTGTATAAATGTTCTGCATGAAACCCTTCCGGCAACTTCAGCTTCGCAATTTTGGGATCTACATTTTTGTTGTCTTTACTCGGTTGTTTACAGGAAGTTCCTAAAACAATAGGAACTAATAATACAAGCACTAATTTCAAAGGGCTGTTCTGGCCAATATTCATGTTTGGATATTTTTTTTAAAGCGTGACAAATACAAAGCAATTACTAAAATGACTAAGTTAAGTTTTATCGATCTTAAATAGTGATACATTCTTAATTAAACTTTTAAACCAATAAATCAATTCAAAAATTTAACCCAAATGATCTTTTGCAAACGAAGCCACGCAAACAAACCATTCTATTTGTTCTCACGGAGGAATGCGATAAGATCTGCCATTTGTTGTTTATCTATTTTCTTTTCAAAACCAACGGTCATGGCTGATACTCCCATAGTCTTTAGCGATTTTATATTCTGTCGTGCTACCGTTGTTTTGACCCCGCCTTCCTTGCTTAAAATAATGGCGTTCGGGGTCTCTGTCGAAATAACTCCCTGCACAGAGGTTCCATTATTCAGCGCAACATCCCACATGTCGTAACCATGAGAAATGGAAATATTTGGATCAAGAATATTAATCATAATTCCTTCCGCGGTCCAGTTATGGACGGTTCCCAGGTCTGGCCCGAATGCCACGCCCAATTTGCCTCTTACCTGGTGGCAAATGACGCAATTGATCTGAAATACTTTTTTGCCTTTTACAGGATCGCCGTTTAACTTGAGTGCAGCCTCATAATCTTGTATTACCGATTTTCGATCTTCATCTTTATTTGTTAGTAGTGTCCTGGCTTCCTCTTTAAGCGAGTCGGGTATATCACGCATAATGATAACCGTTCTCGACCAACCTAACGCACCCTTTTCTACTATACCTTTTTTAATAGCATCCAGCAATAACCTTATCCGTTGCACATTGAAAGGTTCATCAATAAAAGTATTCAGCGCAGTTTCTCTTATACCTGGTGTCAAAGCAGTCCATTGATCCAGGATAAATGATGAAACCTCTGAATCCGGAATCGAACTCAGTGCCTGTAATGCGGCTATCTGTACATTTAAAGGTATCTCCGGCCTAATAAGATTTTGCAGGAATGAAGCAAAAGGTTTAGGATTTTGTATTGCCAGCAAGTGAATAGCTTCGGTTCTTTTTTCAGAAGATAATGTGTCGTTTTCTGCTAACTGTTTTGCACGTTGCATGATCTGTCTGAGCCTGTTCCCCTCCGGGGAGACCTATGACCTGGAGCACATGGCGGGCACTTTCCCTGATTGCGACATCTGGTTGATTAAAACAACTATTTACCATCATGCTCCGTTCTCCCTGTATTCCTTCAGGCAAAGATTTTCTGCTTTTGAGTCCGTCTGCTATACCTTCTAATAACGGCGCCTGCCACGTGGTTTCTCTGGTCATCTGCCGGTTTAACTGCTTTTAAAAGAAAAGTATGAATAGTACTTGTATTTTGGCTTGCGCCGATCATCACTGCCAATCGCTTTACCAGCGATCCGTAAGCAGGAATGCTTGAATTATATTTAGAAAGGATCGCATTCATCATTTCGACGCTTTGGGAAGATGATGCGCTGAGCGCAGCAATCTGCACCCAATTATCATCAATGTCTTTAAACAATAATTTCTCTCTTGCATCATTCACTTCGGGAGTATTGATCGAGCCCAGTGTACAAAGCAATTGGTACCTTACTTTTTCATCAACGTCATTTTCTAAAGCTAAGAGGGCAGGTACAAGTTTAGCAGACGAGTCCAAATTAAGCTCGGCGAGCTTTATAGCATTTTCCCGAACGCCGGCAACCGGATCATGCAGTACTTCCACAATCAACTCCGGTGTTAATTTATGCATTCCCTCAAGCGTCCATAATGCGTGTAAGCGTCCCAGTGGGGCTTGTATGTTTTGGGCCATTTTTATGAGAGCCGGGATGGCTTGCGGATGTTTTCTGTCCAAAAGTAACCGTTGCGCATTGCTTCTCCACCAGATGTTCGGAGCAGCAAGTTTTGCGACCAATTGCTCGTCTGTGGAATCGTTAAGGTTGAGATGATTGCCCCATGTGGGAGAAGGCGCGTCCGTTGAGCTGATACGATATATGCGCCCTTTATCACGGCCATTATAAAGCTTTCCGGAATTAACCGCCGCTTCCGACATCCATTCAGGGTGTTCAATAATTTCACGGTAGTAGTCCACTACATAGAGCGCTCCGTCGGGGCCTATGTACATATTTACCGGCCGGAACCAGGCGTCGGTTGATGCTAAAAATTCCTTTTGATCAAATATGCGGCTGGCGGTAAAAGTGGCGCCTTTACTGGTAAGCTTATCTACATGCACAAGATTGCTCACGGGTTCGCATACAAATGTTACATTATTATTGAACTTATCAGGAAACGCCCCTCCCTGGTAATCTGTGATGCCACATGCAGAAGTAATAACACCTACATCGGTGAGCAATTGGTTCTCCGGATTCTTAGTGATCGGAAATACTTCGCAGGCCTCCTGGTGATCAGAAATAGATTCAGTAGCATTGCCCACAAGCTGATCAGGATTGCGTTTCAAATACCTGTTTGCTATTACTTCCTGGAAAATATGATTCGCATTTGACACAAGGAAATGATGCCCCCAATCGTCAAATGTTTGCCCGAATTGTGTTGAGCTTGAGGTTTCTTCCAGGGCATGAGTGTCCGGTTGAAATCTTACGGTTCTGCCTTCCGCATTTACAGGTAAGCGCACACCGTTAGAGTCATCAGGATAAAAAATATCGGTACCTATATCACCAAATTTTTTGGGATAAATATTGGTTTCTTCAATGCCTTCATGGGCGAGATAAATCCAATTGTCAATACCATATAAAGGACGGTTTACGAGGTATTGCGGATTGGTTAATGCGAAACCGGTAAGCATTACTTTTTTAATATCAGCCTTTCCGTCGCCAGTAGTATCTTCCATGTAATATACATTTGGCGGGTCCGTAACAAGAATACCTTTCTTCCAGCGCATCACACCAGTTGGAAGTATAAGGCCATCCGCAAAGACCGATCGTGTATCCATTTTCCCATCTCCGTCTGTATCCTTCAGCATGATCACTTTTCCGGTGTGATTAAGGTCGAGCGGGTAGCCGTGCATCTCTACCACATACATCCTGCCTTCTTCATCTATCGTCATATCCACAGGATCGGAGATTAGTGGATCCGCGGCGACGAGTTCAATTTTAAATCCCGGAGGCAACTCAAATGTAGAAAGCGCCTTTTCCGCTGATTCGCTGAATGGAGAATTTGCCTTGTTATGGCAGCCAGATACGAGTACGTAAAATATCAATAGGAATAAACCCCAAAAAGGAAAAGCAAATAATTTCTTTTTCATAAATAACCAATATGCTTTAAGGAGCATCCTTTATTAGTTTTAAATAACGGCCCATCCAATAAGGTAATAACCAGAAAACCGGTTCACGTTCCACATGCGGGTCGCCGCTTTCAGCGGCCCATGGATTCTTATCCCATCGTACCGTTGATCTCATGCTTGCGGGCGGCAACTGATCCACCTGAAGTTCTTCCACTGAAGGGGTCCTCACCAATTTAATATCTTCTCTTGCGGTATGATCAATATGCCAGTCAACCAGGTCCAAAGGTGTATCTATTAAAAATTCGATATCTTTTTCAGGGTTAATTTTTTTGTGACGGGCGTACGCATACATGAAATCAAAAAGCGGGCATTCAGCTTTTTTATTGATCGTATACCATTCATCCATGATTTCTTCATATACCTTTTTTATCGAGGGATCCTTTTCATATTTAAGCAACAATGGAAAGAGATAGCAATTCATTGTTTCGTCAAAAAAAATATACCAGGCCGGATTTATATGGTTCAGGGATGCGATATTCTTTAAATAACCTTCCTTGCTGATTAGCCGCAAGTATTCATTTTGATATTTCTTATCCTGCGTAATACCATAAGTAAATTTAAGAAAGGCGAGCAGTTCAAACGAGTTTATACTTTTTTCAGAGGCCCATTCCGGATCTCGATTAATTTGGTCCGGAGACCAGACGCCCCAGCGGGTGTAAGTACCATCAACATCAATAAAATTGTAATTGTTGGCAATAAGATAATCCATAATTTTCCGAACATGATTTCGAATCAATTCTTTTTCCCGATCATCCGCGACTAATTCATAATAGAAAAAATAGCCCATCATGTGGCCACACATTTCGTCGCTGCTGGTATCGCCCTTCCAGAGCCATTTTCCATCGGCGGATTTATGCCAGCGAACTTCGACAGGTTTTGCTCTTGGATCTTGTACCAGTTCATCTGCTAACTGTCTATCTGTGTATGTCCTGTTGCCATCGTGCACGGAAGTCCAATCGGCGGGAACAATCGTACGGGCAAAAAAACCGTCAGTAGCCGTTACCTCCTGCAAAAGCTTTAAAAATTGAAATGCTTTATTCGCTTTGATTTTGGCATCCTCATCTTTGGTGACAGCATAGCGAAAGCTTTCCATAGCAAGGTAGTTCGAAGTGTATTCACCATCATTGTCATCATCCTCCGGCCTCCATGTTGAAGTGTCTCCTGCAATCTTAAGATTACACTGACCTGCAATCCATGGGTCACGAATATGTCTTTTCATAAGCACATCATAAAAGAAACGAGCTTTACTCTCCAATGTCATCTTTGCTCTTTTAATGACACTTACACCAGCTGCTGTTGCAATCCAGGCGTCACCGTTAGTATCGAAACTTATATCCTTTACATCATCATTGATAAGCCAACGCCTGCTAAAGCGCAGGGTGTGTGTTCCATCAGTTCCATATCTCACAATACCTTTTTGTGTACCGACCCATACACTACCATCAGGTGCCTGGGATATACAATTTGCGTAAACCGTAGGCAAGCCGTCTTTGGTTCTAAGAGATTTTATCATTCGATCACCCTGCCGGATGCTAACCCCGCCCAAACCGACGGCCCAAAGCTGTCCATTTTTATTCAGAGAAACGTCCTCTACATATGCGCTGACCAATTGAGTGGTATCGTTGTAAACAGTTGTACTTTTTTTGGAGCAATGATATAAACCTACTTTAGTCGCGACCCATAATCCACCATCTCGGTCAGAAATTGCATTCTTAATTGAGCGGGCAACGGAATAATTCTTCTTTTGAAAAAGATTATCGCTATAAAGCCAAACTCCTTTGGGGCCAAGAGCATAGATTCCTTCCTTCGATTTGCATAGCACTGATATTGGCGCATCAACACCTTCTATTTTGCGAAGCTTGTTATCCCGGTATTGATAAACGCCATTCCATGTTGCCAGCCAAACGCTAGTCAGGTTATCAGCAAGAACCGCATAAGCAGGGCCTCTCGAGGCTTCATCAATGATCGGTAACCATGTGTTCCCATTTTTATCTTTTTTAAAAATGCCGGCTGCAGTAGCAATCCAAATGTTTGAGGATTGATCAACTGTAATACTTCGAACATCATTTTGCTCTGGATTTTCAAGAATGAAGGGCTGATGATATTCCTGCCAGAAAGAATTATTTGCCAATACCGTCAGATTGCTGGTAAACTCACGTTTTAATTGTTGCCCATCGGCGTAGAAAAAAATCGTGTAACAAAAAGAAATTAGAAATAGTTGCTTCATTACATTTAATTCAATTCTTTGGGATTAAATAGAAGTTGCTCAAAATCCCTATATCACCCCTCCCGGGGTTATTACATACTTCTTATTTTTAACGCTATAATAATGACATCCCTTCGGGATTAAACAATTATTCAAAGTCCGAAGGACTGATATTATTATAGAATAAATACAAAACCGGAATTCAGCCAACCCCGAAGGGGTGGTATAAATGTGCATTCAAGCTGGCACCTGTTCTACATGACCTGCAAATCTTTCGTTTCAATATTCATTGCTTTTATCCAGCACTTTTAGATATCTCGCCATCCAATAAGGTAAGAGATATTCAGAGCCTGACAACTCTGATCTGCCATCAGAACCGCCATCCAACTCAAACGGATTGGCATTATGGCGATGAATTGGCTGTTCTTCCGGAGTTAATAGTTGCGCTGTAACCTGATCACGAAAGTTGGGCTTCAGAAATTCCAGGTCTTTTCTATCTGAGTTTTTTACTGTCCACCGTATCATGTCCATAGGAAATTCCCGCATGTACCAAAGCGTTGAGGTTTTGTCAAATGAACCCGAGGTGCCGTAGGTTATGAGATTCCAAAGCGGATTTCTTTCAGGAAGAATTACCTGCCAGTAATTGGTAATGACACGGGCGTATTTTTTTTGCAAATCTTTATCGAACGCATAATGATAAAGCACCCAAAAGGTAAGAAAAGTCATTTCATCATCAGAGTGATTTGCGTGGCCGCTTCCCATATCATCTCCCAGGAAGATATAACCGGGAGTGGATTTTATATTGCGCAAATCGATCATGATATTTTCTAAATAACCAAACTTATACATAAGCCGGAGCGCTTCAGTTTTGTAGAGACTTTTTCCAGTTAGCGCATAACCGAGTTGCAGCCCAGCGATGATATTGGTGCTGGTCTGTTTTCGGTCGCCTATTGTTTTAGGATACCAGTTAACATATTCAGGATTCCATCTTGCCCACCTGGTAGGCTTTCCGTCTAAGTCTATAAAATTATATTTATTATCAATGATGTGTGTGAGAATCTTATCAATGAAATCTGCCACTCTTTTTTTCTCCGTTGGTGTTTTCGCGATAAACTGATCCATGACAGAGGTTATAAAAATATAGCCTACAAATTCATCACTGCTGGTAGTGCCTTTCCATTCCCACCCTGAATCCGGGGATGCCCGCCACGCATCGGGATCAGAGACTTTAAAACCTTTTCTTTCGAAGGTGCGGGAAGGAAATCCTTTTAGTTGATTGATTGATATAAGGCGCTCATAAGCGCTAAAACATTCCCATACATATTGTTTGGCTTCGGGATCTTTAGTTACCGCATAACGGAAAGCCTGGCTTCCCAGGTAAAATGAACTCCACAATCCATCATTATCTGTGTCGACCATTTCTGCCGTGGAAAGATCACCAGGTGTTTTCATTCTTACCTCGGAAAGAAGTCCGTAGCGAATGTGCCTTTGCCTTACTTCATTTTGAAAATGAACTGCTTTTTGAAATAGTGTGTTCCTGGTAAATTTTATCTGGTTGAGGCCCGAAGGTGTAAGCGCATAGACGTTTCCTTCAGAGTCGGCGGCCATCGAGATCACGTTGTTTTCATTAAGCCACCGCTTTGAAGCGTAGTAACGAAAGCCACTGCCTATTTGCATAAAAGCTCCTCCCGGTGTGCCTGCCCATAATTTACCTCCCACATTTATTACGCTGCTAACATCCTGAACGGGTATTTGCGTTTTTAATGGCAGGGTGATTTTTCCACTGAGCTTATCCACGCCGTAGTATCCATTTGCGGTGCCCAGTATTACCATATTTTTATAAAAGGTAAAAGTTTGCAATCCATTATCATCATGGATCATTGTAAGCTTATTACCGCTAAGGCGATATAATGCATTTTGGCACAAAACATAAAATATACCCTGGTTAACCTGAATCGAAATAATCTTGTCAGCAGGCGCCTCGATATCACTAAGCTTTCCATTGATGAAGAGGCCGAGAATTCCATCTCCTGCTAACAAAACGCTGCCATCTGCTGCAACGGCCGTTTTAGTATATCTGGTCCGGGGTAAAGCCCCATATACTTCACCTGCATAAGAATTTGTAAGAAAGCAGCTATCATATAAATAATACAAATAGCCTGTCTTCTCCTGTGTCGTAATATCCACGGGAACTTTACCCGCCAAAGGACGATAAAGCAAATCTTTCACAACTTCATTTTTACTCACTCTTCCCAGGCCCTTATCTGTCAAAACATAAACGATATTGTTATAATCAATCACCACTTTCTTAAGCATACTACCTGTAAAATCTTCAGACAAATTGTACTTAACCGAAATGGGTTGTAAAAACGAAGTATCCGGATCAGCAGCCCTAACGCAATTTGCAAGTCCGTTATGAAAGAGAAGAACAATAAGAATGTAAATCCTGTTTTTCATTTTATTGAATTTTTTGAGACCGGGTATACAAAGCCGATGATATCTATACTCACTCCACCAGTTTGGGAATGATTGGTTAAAATATTATTGGATACAATGCGGCATAGCCAAATTGCTGAAAATCCTTTGAGTATTTTTAATCTTAGTGTTATCCCACAAAGACACGGAGATCACAAAGGCAATCATTCTTAGTGTTCTTTGTTTCTTTGTGGGATTCGGATAGCTTACTGTAATAACCACATTTTTGAATACTGGTCATCCACCGCTGGCGATAAAGTTTGCACGCCCCCGTCGTAAGCATCCACATTTTGCCCAAGTTCGTTACCTGGATAGCGGTAACGCAACGGAAATTCATAGCTGCCTAACAGGCCGTTGTTGAAAATATCAGGCAATTGGGTTCTTCTAAGATCAAGGTATGCTTCAGCAGAAACAAAGAAAAGCCCAAGCCATTTTTGATCGGCAATTTTTGCGAGTTGTCCAGGTTGGTCAGCAGGTAAAGCAATTGCCGGCTGAGCAAGGTAGGTATCGATATCAGCGTCTGATATTCCCCAACGCTCCATTGAAAAGCGAATACCATTTCTATAATAGGTGTCAGCACTTCCACTAATCATGCCCTTTGCTGCGGCTTCCGCAAGAATAAACTGAACCTCGTCACTATTCATGATCATTGCCTTCAACAGCGGATGACTATTTTGCCTGAACAATTTAGAAAATTTAGAAACCTTAAAATTACCATAGGTTCCTCCGGCGGCGGTATTATAGTGGCCATTGCCATTTTTATAGTCTCCGAACATGCCCGCTATAAAACCAACATATAATTTATTGGAATCTATCAATACATCAGGTGTGGCGTATGCGGCAATCGCAGGATTGGACCGGTCAATATACTCCCACGTAGATGTATAACTAAACCCGTTTGGGTCGGTGGTATTCACGGTGACGCCATCCTTTGCAACAATGCTGGTCCACGGCATTTCAACCGGAGCGATCCACACTTGCAGGCGCGGATCGTTCAACATTGTAAGCTTATCAACGAGCGTTTTGCTTGGCCTTCTCCTATCAAACTCTCCGCCATCATTGTCGTTCAATGTTCCACCCTGCCATGAATTTGCAGAAGTAGTTCCGATATAAGAGATAGATACGTTATCGTCGGCCGTGCTGAAAATCGGAGTGGCGGAAGCGTTATTTACAATCGCCGCAATTTTAGCTCCCGCATCCGCCAACTTATTGGAAGCCCGCATGAGTAAGCGAAGCTTAAGTGAATTGGCAAATTCCTGCCATTGCAATTTATTGCCCTTGAATACAAGGTCATAAGTAGGGGATAGCGGGTCGGTTCCCGATGCAATAAGGGTATTTGCATCATCTAATTCCTGGAGCAGTCCCGCATAGATATCCTGTTGCTTATCATACTTCGGATACAATATGCCTTCCTGTGCCTTAAGTGCCTGCGAGTAATAAACATCACCATAGAAATCTGTCATAAAAGAAAACAGTAATACCCGGAAAATGGTAAATATTCCTTTGTGTGTCATGGATCCTCTTTTATCGGCAAGGCCAATGGCACCATCTACCAACTTAAGAATATTCATCGCGGCATACATGTCGTCTATGGGTTGTTTGAAACCGGAGTAATAGTTGTCACCACCCTGGTAGTTTCTTACCATATATTGAACAGCGCCTGGGAGCCTGCTGTTTTCATAACCCATGTTCTGGTAAAAAAGTGCGGTTTGCTTGATAACAGATGACAAAAGATAAGGGTCGTTTACAGCCTCCACTGCATTGAGTTGCTGCAGACTGTCGTCACTTCTCAATGCGTCTTTGCCGCAGGAAGCTGTCATCACCATTAAAAAGACTGCGCAAAATCTTATTGAAAATAGTTTCATATTTTTTATTTTACGATTAGCATTTTAGATTAAAAATTAAGTCCCAGCTTTAGCCCATAAGACCGGATGCTTGGTAGAGTCGCTCTCATTATACCCTGGTTAGTGCCTACGCCACTAAATGCTGATTCGGGATCTTCGTTTCTGCCAGACTTATTCCATTGAAAAAAGTTCCGTCCAATAAGTGAAATGATTACGTTATTAAGTTTGTAGCGACTTGTGATCCTGTCGGGAATTGCATAAGAAATTGATATCTCTCTCATCTTAAAATTAGTCGCGTCAAATGTGCGGGTAGATGAGAAGTCCCAAATAACATCCCCATAGCTGTTATAAGGATACTGGTAAAAGGTGTTATTTGGATCAGCACCGTTCACGATATAATCAGCATCCGTTGCATTTGCAGGATCACCGGTGTAGTCCGGATTCAGGAATACGCCTTTTGCATAACTGGCGTCGTTTGCCTGGTCGGTACGCTGGCCGTCATTATTATTGTTAATAGCATCATACATGCTAGATCCCGCTGCAGGCCATGGCAATCCTCCATATTCACTACTACGTCCTCCTTGCCAGTAAGGATTGTTAGAGCCTGAGCCAAAGGTTGTGGGTAATCGTCCATCGGATTCAGCGTACTGCTGGTTAACAGAAATATACTTACCCCCCTTGCGAAAACTTCCAACAAGGTTTAAAGAAAATTGTTTGTATCTAAAAGTAGTGTTCAGACCAAGAATATAATCGGGATTAAAGTTGCCTAACATCTCGCGGTCTCTTTCATCACCACTTGTTTGAAATTCCCCCCCTTCGTCGTCCAGCAGGGGCATTCCTGCATATTTGCCGGTCTTTACTCTTAGTATCGGGTTTTGTTCGTAGATGTTACCTATTTCTTCGCCTACGGCCAATTTCACCCTGGTCTTTCCATCGTAGTTAGCGAATATGTAACCGTTGGAGGCAAATTTATCTGACAGCCTGGTAATGGTCGCTTTATAGTGTGTAAAACTGCCGGAAATGTCCCAGCTCATTATTTTAGATCTTACCGGAGTTACCGTTAATCCCCATTCATAGCCCTTGCTGCGCACATCACCAATATTCGTCAATAAGCCGGAATAACCCGTACCTGCAACGAGCGGAATGTTGTCAAGTTGATTTTTCTGGGTTTTGATAAAATAAGTAAAGTCGAACTTTATACGATTGTCTACCATCCAAATGTCTACGCCTGCTTCCTGGGTAATGGAATGCTGTGGTTTTATATCTGGATCAACCAGGGAAGCGTTTAACACAACGGTTTTAGCTGCACCCCAATCATTTGTTTCGTATGAATAGGTATCAATAGATCTTCTTTTAAGGAGGCCGTTGCCTACATCCGCTAAAGCGAGCCGACCTTTTACAAGGTTGAAGACATCCGGAAGGTGAAATGTTTGCGAAGCAATCCAGCTTAGTGAAGCAGATGGATAGAAATAGTGAATTTTCTCTTCTTCTAAAACACCTTTCCAGTCATTTCTGCCGGTTACATCCAGGAAGATTTCGTCGTTGTAACCTATTGTGGCAAGTCCGTAAGCGCTGAATCCCTGCGAAATACTGTAAGGGGTGCTGCTGGAAATATTTAAAGTTCCGGGTGCAGCATTGGCAAGGGTAAAGAGCGCAGGAGAAGTAAGGTCGCCGGCAGTTGCTTCCAATGTGCTGTAATTGCCGTACGAATAATTGCCTCCCACAGAAGCGGACAAAGATATTTTCCCAAAATTATTATGATAGGTAAGAATGGCATCTGAATTCGCAAGCAAACTACTGTTTGTTCCGCTAACAAATTGGCCATACTTATCTCTGCGGGCACCCCATGATTGTCTCAGTTCGTAATTTTCTTTCACATTTTCTACGCCGGTGCGAAGCAATAATGAAAGTGTGTTTGAAAAATTCCAATCCAATTGCAATTTCCCAAAATAATTGTCCCTGCTAAAGCGATGCAGTACTTCGTTTGTTGTCCACCAGGGATTGTCAGCCGCGACATCTAATCCGTTCGTTTTCATAATTGCCCCGTTTTGCAGCACGCCTTCAAAACCCTTCAGCCAATAGTTATGCATTTCTGAAAGAGGCGCCAGGTTGATCGGGAAATCAAACAGCAGTTCGTTCAGAACACTGTTTGATCCAACGCTGTTGGCTTTATTTGGTGAATAACTGCGCAAGTAACTTGCACTGGCCGTAACCTTTATATTTTTGGTGAGCTTGTATTCTGTATTAAGTGTGATTGATTTTTGATTTGTTTTGGTATTTGGCATCACACCCTTATTATCCATATTGGACATTGATAAGCGGAACGAGCCTCTGTCATAATTTCCAAAAACGCTGATGCTGTTTGAGATGGTATTTCCTGTTTGCAAATAGGCTTTTACCCTATCCTCATTGGATGAAAATTGGGGGCCGTTTTTCCACTGCTGTCCTTTTACATCCCAGTAGTCGGCAGTGAAACTTCCATCAAGCGGAGGACCCCAGGTGTCTGTGTTGTCGTACTGCCATTCATAAGATCGCTCTCCCTGCCCGAATAAATATTGCTCAGGAAAAAACTGGTAGGCCTCGTCAACTAACGCAGAACTTGTATATGAAACGCCCAATCCCTTTTGGCCGCCCCGGCCGGACTTGGTAGTAATCATTATAACGCCGTTACCGCCCTCTGCTCCATACAATGCTCCTGCGCTTCCGCCTTTTAGTATCGTAACAGATGCAATGTCTTCCGGGTTTAATTGTGAAAGTATATTTCCAAAATCGACACCGTCCTTTGAGGTGAAAGTTTGCGTACCTACAGGTATCCCGTCTATTACATACAACGGTTGTGACCTGGCTGAAACATCGGCACCACTGCTTATCGAGGGCAATGTTGTTGTTCCTCTTATATTCACTAATACAGAAGATGTAGGATCACTGCTAAGATTAGTAAGGTTTACACCGCTTACCTTGCCATCCAATGATTTAAGCACATTTGGATTGGCAGCTTTAACCAAATTGTCAGAAGTGACCTCGCTTACCGAGTACCCAAGGGATTTTTTTGCCCGGTTGATACCGAGTGCAGTCACCACAACCTCGTTTAGCGAAGCTGCATTATTGACCATCTGCACATCGATCACTTTCTGACCGGCAACGGCAATTTCTTTCGATTGATACCCAATAAAACTGAACAAAAGCTTTGCATTTGAAGAGGGAACACTGATGGAGTATTTACCCTGGCCATCAGTCGAGACGCCAATCGAAGTTCCATCGACTTTTATGGAGGCGCCCGGCAAGGCTTCGCCGGTTTTGGTATCTGTAATGGTACCGGTAACTGTATTTTGCGCACTCGTCCCGGAAATAAAAAATATTCCTAAAACGAATAGCACGATCATTGGAAATTTATGGCTCATATATGTGATTTTAACTTATAAAAATTTTGTACTGCCTGCATCATTATTCTGCACTTTGCAACGTAAGGTAAAAGTATCATTAGTATTTACCTGTCAGCACCGGCCAGTTCCTCCCAGTTGTAATTCCATTTTTTTTTGTGCTTGTAATTGGGTAGTTGTAAGTCTGGAGTCTTCAAATAAATATACCTTATTGACTACCTGGGCAGACATGCAGTTGGTTTATTTTTGTTCTCGAAAATCGTGGCTTTTTCGTATAGCAGGATGAGGGATTTTTGTTGTTTTATAAAAAGGTAGCGGGTAAAAAATATTTCTCTATCGCCTGATCGCATTTTCCACCTCCGCTGACAATTCTCAATTTTGTTTTGGATGTCAAAAAAAAATTGAGTGCTATGCATTGTGATGAATATTTGCCATCAAAATCATTTCCAAATCTAATATAAAGTTAAGAGAACCGGGACAACAAAAACTCCACAATTATGACCAATAACTCCATTATTTTGACCTTGCTCGATAGTTCACCTGCCACCTGACTAAGGGTTAAGCAATTTTTGAAATATAAGAAGGAGGCACCAGACCACCCACATATTTAACCTGGTCAATAATGGTTTAGGGTTCTCAATGGATGACTATCTAATTAGCATTCAATAAAAAGATCTGGAGGAACTGCCTTTCCGCTTTTATCTCTTACATATTTATTAAAGGCGATCATCTTTCCATTATGTGACCAAACTACGCCACTGGTTGGCTGTTCTTTTTCTGAATACCGTGGTGTTATTTGTCTCGAGGCTCCCGTTTTTACATCGGAAATGTAAACACTGTTGTCACATGAGTAAGCCAATAGTTTTCCATCAGGGCTGAAGTTGAATGTTCCTTGTATAGAATATGCGTTAAAAGTAAGTTGACTTATATTTCCTCCATTTGGAGAAACGCCAAATATTTGAACAATACCTTTTTCATCGTTGGATAAAAAAGCAATCAGCTTTCCATCAGGAGTTGTACGAAGCCAGTGCCTCGGACCAGTTACAACATTTTGGCTGTAAGTGATCCTGCGTTGAAGTACGCCGGCCGGAACGTTGGGCCGGGAAGAAGCGGTTCCTTCTAATGGAAATCCGGGGGTAGCTTTTGTGAGATCCTCTGGTAAATCCACAACAAACACTTCTGTCTTGTTTGTTCCGTCGGCATTTTTTACTTCGCCCTGGAAGGCAATAGCACGATGCTGCCAGCTTCCATCCGACTTTTGATAACCCTTAGTTCCTATCCAACCTTCATCAAATGCTTTACTTATTTCGTCGCTTCCAGGAGCTGGATTTTCTTTTACTTTAGCCACTACCACCGCAAACATTTCACCATCATTATTTTCGCCGCTTGCATCGCCCGGAACCTTAACCGGATGGCCAGGCACCATTACTCCCACAGTCCGCAGGTCTTTTAAAGATGAATCTGTTTTACTTAATTGTTGAATAATGTAATCGTTATAAGTAAAACTAATCCACTTGCCATCGGCACTCCATGAATGTGCGTGGGTTCCTCCGCGAAGAGCGCCCGGAGTGAAAGGTGAAATGATACTGCGGGCGTCCATAAAAATTGGATGAAATGGGTTTGCTACGTCAATCGCAACGCCTGTTCGCCGCGTAAAGCCATAGGGATTGTTCTTGGCTGCATTTCGAATGCCATGAATAAACAAAACACGGTCACGCGTAGGTGAGAAAGTAACAGCTCCAACCCCGGGTCCATAAGTAGTTTGATTTTTTGTATGATATAATTCCCTTATCTCTCCCGTTTTTGTATTCACTATTGCGATACTACCTGTACTGCCTATCATTGAATCGACGTTACGGGTATCATAGACAATCCATTCATCATTTGGCGAAAAACATTGTGTATTATGGATGGTATGTCCACTGTTATCGTGAGTAAGCTGCATTAGTTTAAATTGTTTGTGAAATATTTCCTGGGCCTGACAGGCATTGGTGATTGCCATAATACACAATACCTGCAAAGCATGAAAGCGCAACCTGAACTGGCTCATCATTACATCAATTTAAGTTCCTGTATTTCTATTTCCTTTTTTAGCCGGTTACATTGCATAAACAGTTCATCAAGTTTTTTCTCCATAGGGCTCGTGACGTTTCCCGACCGGGTACGTGTATAGGTGGAAATATTGAGTCCTGATTTCTGAAGATAATATTTGGCCGCCATTGGGTAAGAAGTATGAATAACTTCCATATTATCCTTTAGAAATTCCTGCACTTTACTTACCTCTTCTTTGTGCCCGCCGTCATCGTAGTATTCACATAACCATACAATAAGCTCCGGGAAAAAGTTGCCTTGTATGCAGGAGAGGCCCGCTGCACCCGCTTTTAAAGAATCAACAGCATTTACCGCATAAGCGTCATATAAGCCGAAAGATTGATACGCAGCCGTGGCCTTCAGCTTTTCACGAACCTGCACTATATCCAGGCACGTGTCTTTATGATAAATTACTCTACCGGTGGCAACGAATTTTGATAGTTGTTTTGGAGTTAATAATCTTTTGTAGGGTTCCGGGCATTCATAAAATCCCAATGGAATCGTTCCGGTTAAATCAAACAATTGGAATATCCTTTCTTCGAAAACGTCCGGATCTTCATTTGCCATTGCAATAAGGCTGGTAACTATGATAACCGCCTGCACGCCCTTTTCATAAATTCTGTTCATAAACGCAGCTTGTGCGGAAATAGTTTTTCCGAAATTACCAACGGCTACAACCGGAACGCTTCCCCCGGCAATTTTCATTACATGGTCCACGACCTGTAACTTCTCTTCATCGTTAAGCTCATACATTTCACTGGACTGGCAATTGGCAAAAAGTCCTTGCACCCCTGCATGAAGATACATTTCTGTTAGCCTCGTGAGGCCGTCGAAGTCAATGCTACCATTATCTCTAAAAGGAGTAAGCATTACAGGAATAAATTTTTTTTCTGGTATTTTTTCCATTTGAAATATTTTTTTAATTCAATACTGTTTGATGTCCATGGTAACATTGCGCATTTGGTTAGTCTCGCACTATTATTTGATAGCAGTTCGGATTTTTGTTATCGTTACGCCTGTCAGAAAAATTACAAGTGTGCCAATAACGATTATCAAGTTTTTATCCAGGGGGTTTCGCAGGTAAGCATATTTTTCAGGAATTAATTGCGGCAGTGCCATCCATACAATCACAACGATTCCAATAATAGTGGCGGTTAAGGCTGCCGCATTTCCTGTATGCCGGCTTATTATTCCAAGTAAAAACAACCCTAACATTCCCGCTGCGAAAATGCCCGAAAGAACCCACCAGGTATCGAGTACACTGCTGATGCCGATCATGGCGATACCGCAGGACATACCTAAAAGGCCGCAGATAAAAGTGCTGATATAGAGTATGGAGAGGGATTTTTTTTGCGCAGCATTTTTATTAAAATATCTTTTATAAATATCTTCTGTGAAAACAGTTGCAGACGCATTCATACCCGAACTGATCGTGCTCATAGCTGCTGCAAGTATTGCTGAAATGATAAGACCCAATGCTCCGATTGGTAATTGGGTAACCATAAAATGCGGCATGATCTTATCGCCAAAGTCCGATGGCTTTAATGATGCAGCCGTTCTTGCAATTAATTCCTTTGATGCGGTAAGCGGGAGGCGTTCTGCGGCGGCTTGCAAACGTATGGTTTGCGTAAGTTCTGGATGCATTTGATAATAAGCGTAGAGCGCAGTACCGATAATGAAAAACAGCAGTGATATGGGAACGTATAATTTCACGCAAAGCCAAACAGACTTTGCTGCTCCCTTCTCAGAACTGGCAGTGTGATATCGTTGCACATAATTTTGATCCATGCCAAAGTTGTTCAGGTTGATGAAAAAACCATATAAAAGAATTACCCAGAAAGTTGATTCGGTAAGGTTAGGAGAGAAGCCACCAAGACTGAATTTGTGGTCCTGTTTTCCTATCTCTATTATTTTGGAAACACCACCAGGCATTCCCTGGATGATGAGATATAGAATTAATAACGCGCCCAAGGTTTTCAATACCGCCTGAACTACTTCTGTCCATATAATGGCTTCCATACCGCCCGCAACTGTGTAAATAATAATGCAGATTCCCACGACGAGCATGATTGAGGCCATGCTGTAACCAGTTAAGGCCTGTAGGCTTAATGCTATGCCAAAAAAGACGGATCCAATACGGGCAAGCTGGGTGAGCAAAAAACAAATTACCGCGTAAGTCCGTGCCCATGGGCCGAAGCGGTGTTCGAAGTGTGTATAAGCCGAAATCTCGCCACTGCGCCGGTAAAAAGGAACGAAATATTTGGTGGCAACCCATGCGGCCAAAGGCATGGAAAGGCTGAATACAAAGGCATTCCAGTTACTTCCAAATGCTTTGCCCGGAACGCCGAGAAAAGTATTGCTGCTTAAAAAAGTGGCATAAAGAGAGAGCCCGATCGCCCAGCTTGGTATCTTACCGGAAGCCTTAGTGAATTGCTCCGTTGTTTTATTTTTCCTGGAAAAATAAATGCCCACTGCCACCATCGCCAAAAGGTAGATAACGATAATTGAAAGATCCGGCAGTGTGAGATTTTTCATCATACAGTTTTGTTTAAAGGATGCGCCACCGCATACGTTAAAATTTTATTTTATTATTGGTTATAAAAATTATTTAACTACTTTTCATCTTTCCGCAATAGACCGAAGTTTATGCAAAGACTCTTTCAATGCATCTTTAAAAAATTTCGAATCGTAACTGTAACTAATAAACCGCATGCCTTCATTTACCCATTTATCTACATCCTCCATATTGCCAAGATGTATGCCTGGTGCTACTCCATATTTATTGCATTGCCTGATCACTTCCCGAAGGGCCTCTTCCATTCTTGGATGATCCATCTGGCCTGAAATTCCCATATCATGGCTGAGGTCTGCAGGGCCAATCATTATCGCATCAACTCCCGGTGTGGAAATTATTTGTTCAGCATTATTTATTCCTTCTTCACTTTCTATTTGCACAATCGTCATAAGTTCGCGGTTAGCCCATTCTGTATATTCTTCAATTTTATAGTCTCTAAATAAGGTAGCCGTCGTAGATATGCTCACACCTCTTTTGCCCATGGGAGCGTATTTAGTAGAGCTAATGATATGCTCTGTTTCATCGCGGGTTTTCACCTGCGGTAGTATCAGACCTTCCGCGCCAATATCCAGCATCTGCGCCATTTGATGGTATAGTTTATCCGGTACGCGGGCAAATAAAGCGATCTCCTCATATTTGGCTACCAATGAAAAATTACCGAGTGTTTCGTAATCATAATCATTATGCTCTGTGTCCAGAATGATATAATCCCACCCTTCTGAAGCGCACATGGCAACTGCTTGCGGCGATTTTAGTATGCGCAGCATGGTGCCAAAGCACACTTGTCCTTCTTTCAGTTTTCTTTTTACGTTGCTAATTTTTAAATTCATACAAATCATTTATTTTATCGACCATACATTGAGTGTTCTTAATAGATAAGCAACATTTTATTATTTTTTTATCAGCCATACTTCAGCAACCTGTGTTCCTCTTTGGCCGCTATCGCAGGTCCATGTAAAAGTGATTTTTCCATCAGCCACAGCTCCTGCCGGAACCGGAAACTCATAAATAGGTTGTTTACCGGTTTGAATAAAATCATGAATAAGATATTTTCCATCGGCCAGGAGCTTCAACCTGGAATTGAAACGGCCAGTATAAGCTACTCTTAATATGTATGAGCTTTTGGGATTTAGGTTCTCATACTTCATCATTAGTGGTGTGTCATATAAGGTAGTTACCTGGGTCATCCATGCTTGCGGTATTGCCTGGCCTTCAAAGCCAACCGGTAAAATATCAACCCATTCTTCGCCTTTAAGGCTTGCGCCGAAATCACTTAACGGAGACTCAAGACTGCCGGGATCCTGCGCCCATGTTTTTTGACGAACAACATGTTTCCAATTTCCGGTAGAACCAAGATTATCGTAAAAGCCGCCTGAGCCAGGATTTGTTCTGTTTAGTAATTTATCAATTGCCTCTATCCTTTCCCGCTCGGTGGGTAGTTTTTTTATTTTTGCAGATTGTGACAGTAACCACCTGGAATCATTTAAAGGCAAATCAATATTGTCCATAAAATTTCCCCTGCCCGCCATAGCATCCTGCGGTTTTTTTACCGTTAATTGCGAGCCTATAGAATTGTATACTGAATCCGCAAGTGCAAAACAACGTTGCCGTAGTTCAGGCCCTATTGGTTGCTGAACTGCCTGTTCAAGCATGTGTGTGGCATTGTCGATTGCTTGTAACGCACCTGTATTTTTTGCATTCGCCAACACATCCTTCGCACGTCTTTCAAGAGCAGTTTCGTAAACCAGGCGGCTGTGCACGTAAGCATCATAATATGCACGTAAGAGGCCCATTTGAAATCTAAAATTTGACTAATACCTGCGGTGATGCTTCTTTTTCCATCTGCTGCCATTTTTGTAAAGTGCTGTCAACACTATCTTTTGTAAGCAACGGGCCTTTCAAATTTTTCTCAAGTGAAATTATTCCGTCTGCAAAAGTTTGCGTGTATTCCGGTCCAATAAAAAACCTCGCATAATCATGGAGCGTTTCTATTACCGGTGTTGTTGGATCCCAGTCCTGGCCGCTCCACACAAATTTATTGATGTCATCATTGATGCCCTCCGAATAGCTAATGCTTCCCTGTGCATATTTTGCAAAAACATTTTGAATTTGCTTTTCATCAGAAGGCCTTGGATTATAACATTCCCTGCCTAACGTAATAGCATAGGCAAGATCCCATTGAGGGATTGGGTATTGGCAACTTAAACTGTGTGTGATGTCGGGATATCGCCTTATAGGAATATCTTTATTCACAAGTCGCCTCACTTCACGGATGGATTCTTTTACCCACGGGCCAAAAACTACTCCCCCAAACCATGGATACTTTTGATTGACTTGTTTGTAAAAAGCATCATACCATTTTTGCGATGGGCGAAACACTTGCGGTGAAACCCATATTTTGGCATTGGGATGATATTGCTTTAGCACAACAGACATCTTCTTTAGCCAATCAAATAATACACCGGGTTCGAGATCGCCGGGATCTCCGCCGGGAACGAAAACTGCATCCAGCTTCGGTAAAACTTTAAAGACTTCGATTCGCTCATCCAATTCTTTTTGAATAGCAGACGGTGAAGTGTAATCGTTCCCCATATTTGGATACCACATCCATACATCAAGCCCATACTTTTTGCAAATTCGTGATTGCTCTTCAATCATTTTAATAGCAGGTAGTTTCATGTGACTACTAATGGAATCATCATCTGTTCTGGGTGGCATGATCTCAATACTGTTGGCTCCAAAAAGTGCCAGGTCACGGATGTAATGATCAAACTGTGCGACAGTCCACGCATCGTAAGCGTTTGTCTTTGGCCTGTATCCTAACTGGTGTCCGCGAATAGGATAAGCGGGGCTGGAAGAAGTGTCGATATTCGCCGGAGCAAAAATTTGTCCCGGCTTCAGTTCCATTTTACGAAGCAGGTAGCCGACACCGTATAATGCGCCACGTTCGTCATTTCCGGCAACTACAATGGTTTGTTCATTTTTTAAAAACGAGATCTTATAGCCATCTTTTTTAGTAGGTGAAAGTTTATTCAGCACGGTTAAATAATTCTTTGGAATTCCACTTGCTTTTTCGTCCGTACAAATAAAAATGACAGGTCTTTTAGCACCGGGAATTTCATGCAAAATGGGCAAATCGATATTTGTATGCTCTTTGATAACATCATGCAAAAGTGTCGCAGCTTCCTGCAGTTGTCCGTTATTTTCTTGCGTTGCAAAGATTACCGCGTTCGAAAAATCTGCCTGCTGCGCAAGAATAGTCTGACGAATCAACACACACAACACGAACATTAAAATAAATCTTTTTGAACTCATTCTATATTGTTTAAATCCGTTTAATACTATTCTCAATTATTCTATCAAATCAAGTTGCTCTTTATTTCTTCAACAACCATATATCGCACACTTTCGATTTTTGCCTCCAGTTAAGTTTCGACTCTTCAGGTTCATCGAAAGAAACTTCGATTCTGCCATCGCGGATATATTTACTTGCTATATGAAACTCTTTAAATTCTTCAAGATCTTTGTTATAAATAAAAGGATCAACCCGCACGCCATTTACCCGCAACAAGGCTTCCCCATATCCTGCAATCCTAATTGTGTAATCTCCCTTCGGATCGAGATCTTCATAAGTCAATTTTGGAAAATTCTGGAAAAGCTGTGTGGACAAGCGCTTCCGACTCATTCCATTATCCCACCATGCTACATCTGTTGCATCGTCAGAGGTAGTAGTGACGTGAGACTCTTTGGAAATATCTGAGATGTCATCATAATAACTTCCCGGTCCGGGATTTTCCCATTTGCTTATCATATCAAGACGGGCGAGTTTTTCTTCTTCCGTTTTCATTGCGCGGATTTTTGCAAACTCATCTGTTAACCACCAGCGATTGTTCAAAGGATAATCGATAAAATCGAGAATAGCTCCGCGTTCTTCGCCGCTTGCGTTGTACTTTTTTACGCTTGTTTGCATGCCTATTGATTTAAAAAGAGCATCGCAATAATCAACAATTTTTTGTCTCAATTCCGGGTAGACGGGTTTGGTGTCTGCTTCATTTACTATTTGCAATGCATCGTCCACAGCTTTATCCGCACCAATGACGACCGCTTTTTCCAATACTTCATTTGCTTTCTTTTCGAGGTCTTGCTCATAAAATTTTCTGCGCCTGTCATAGATATCGTAATAGGAACGCATCATTAATTGTTGCCAGCGCCAGTTACCTTTTAACTGCTGATTTTTTGATTCAAGATTTTCCCAAAACGAAAAGGTTGTTTCCACACCGCCGTTTTCTTCCAACGGTCCAACCCAATTTCTCTCCAATGCTAAAATGCCATTGGCTGCGGGCTCTGTGAGTGAAGGCCCGAAGAAAAACCGGGCATATTCTTGTATCACCTTGTTGACGTCTTTGTTTGGATTCCACGCCAACTGGCTCCAAAGGGCTTTATTTACATCATCGTGTACGCCATCAGAGTAAGAAATAAATCCATCAGTAAATGGTGCGAAACGATTATGAATTTTTGCATAATAAAAAGGTTGGGGGTTACAAACTTCCCGTCCTTCTGTTAGAGCAAAAGCCTGGTCCCAATTCAACACGGGATATTGGCATCTAACCGTATGAGTTATATCCGGGTAAGAAATATGTTTATATTTCGACGGTAAACGAAAACGTGTTTCAGCAAGATCAGGGCTGCTTGGCCCGGTGATGACGCCAGTTAACCAGGTTGGATTATTCCTTTCGAGATAGTCATAAAAATAGTCGACTTGCGAATCGTGAAAGCCCTGCAATGAAATCCACACTCCTGCATTTGGATGATATTTCTTTAACTCCGCAGCAATCCTTTCAAGAAAGGGCATTACATATTTTGGATCATTGTCGCCCGGATCGCCGCCGGGGAAAAATACGCCATCGAGGCGAGGACATTCCTTATAGAACTGTGCATGTTTTTTTATTTCATCTTCAAACTTTGTTTTGTCAGAAAGGTCCACATCAGCAGGCGTCCATACCCAATAGTCGAGTCCATAGTTTTTACAGATGTCACTTATCTTAACGTTCATTACCTCCCGCGGCACCTTCATAAGCGGCCCGGGTTTATCATCCTGGAATGGAATGTTTTCAATGCTGTTGGTTCCAAACATGGCGAGCTCACGAATATATTTTTCAAACTGATCTACCGTCCATGCATCCCAGGAATTAGCCGTGTTACGATAGCCGAGCTGGTGCCCACGTATAGGATAAACAGGCGAAGTGGCGATTTCATTTACTTTGTCGAACAGAATTTTATTGCTGGAAATATCAGCCTTGCGAAGGAACTCCCCGATAGCAAAAATGACCGCCCTGTCATCGGCGCCGATAAGCCATAAAATATTATTTCTACCTTGTTGTGTAACCGTGATTCTAAAACCTTCTGCTTTTGTTTCAGGAAGATTTTCTCCTGTACCTATCGGCACCGGCACGCCATTGATCTCTTTATCTTTTATGGTCGCTAATATAATTACAGAAGCGTTGGACGATTGTGAAACAATCTTAAGATGAATGAAAGAACGCTGGGCTACTTCTTCCTGCAATACCCTTATCGCTGTTTCTCTCACTGGATGATTGATGGTTGCAGAAGCAATAATAACTGCTTTACTTAAGTCTATTATTTGTGCTGATGAAGGGCTTGTGCATAGCAATGCCACACAAAGTAAAAACGTTTTCAAAAAAGTAATTCTATACATAATGCCGCGTCATTTAGGGCTTTTATTTTTTATTTTATCTGCCTGTTCAAGTCCTTTACTGTCCTTTCTCATTTTTCAAATTTGGCGTTGAGCGCCACGTCGCTTCTGTTCCAAAACGAGTCTGTTTATTTTTCAATAATTCTAAGTTATCAGCCGAAGGATAATGATACATTAACCTGTTAGCTCCGGTAAATATGATACCCGGAATCAGAAAACCCGCAAGCGCCAGGACCAAGCTCCTTTTATATGGCTTTTTAAAACTTTCATTTTCGTTGATTGCGATATTCTCCTGCTCCCGGGGTAATAAAAGAACAAGCACAGTAGCAATTAAAGCATTTACAAAGATGGTCCATTCAGTAAGCAATCTTGAGGAATTGAATTGTGGCAATGCACGTTCAAAATTTGCGATAACCATTATCCAAAGCAACAGTAGAAATATTAATTGACCTTTTCCAAGAGCCGATTTAGGAATAATAGAAAGCGGTTGTTGCAAATGCCGTTTGACAATAAGCAAACATGCCATCACTAAAAAGAGCCACGATATATTAAACCAACCTTCCGGCGATGTATGCAAAAAGTTTATGCCCGGTAAACGCCCCAGTAATGGTACATCCCATTGAGCAGCTTCAGTTTTTATAGAACCGGGTAAATTAGTGACTCTTTGCCAATTGGCTGGCCCCAGGTTTTTGCTCCAAACCTCCACATTGCCAGAGACATTAAAATAGGTGATAGCAAGCAGAACGAAGAGCGTTGAAAAAATTTTGGTCCAATGGGTAGATTTAACTGCCTGCATGTTGACACTGTTTTCTAACTTTTCCATTTTTACCCTCGATGAAAGCAATGCCAAAGCGACTGCGACAGCGATACCATTTATAAAGCCGTAGGTCTGCTCAAAGAAGCTATGCCAGTTTTGACTTTCCCAATTTGCCCAAGCCTGCGAAATTTCATCATACTTTTTTGTGGCCGGCAGAATACCTTTCCATATAAGAATTTTCGGATCACCCAAAGCTATCAAACTGGTTTTTATAAATTGTGCGCCGGCAAATCCAAGGCCGCCAATAGTTCCACCAATTATAGAAACCCGGGCGACAGAGCGTAACTTATTTCTCCAAAGCCAAATACTGGCACCAATAAACATCCCAAGCATACCTGCCCAATTATCGCCCCGCGGCGGCGTCATTCTTAGCCCTCCGTAATTGGCGAATAAATTACCGCCCAACACCGGAAATGCCAGGAATGCGATAAGAAAACCTGCCGCCATATAAACAAAAAATGACGCCCCGTTTCGGAACTTTCCGTAGACAAAAAAATAGATTGTTATTCCTATAATTAATCCAATCAGCCAACCAATGTGTTGCGGATAATCGCTAAAAAACTGCGGCCAGTTATTCAACATATCCGAAGAAGCGTAAGCCGGTTGCCCGGTTGCGGGATTAATATAAGAAAAATCACCTTGCAAATAAGTGAGTGCTGATGCGAAGCGGCCTTCCCATCCCACAGTTCGTAACAATAGTTGTGTGCCAAAACCACCTAATGCCCCTGCGATACCAAATACAGGCAGCAGTAACCTATTGCGCTCGCCGCGTCGCTCCCAGAGGTCGTAAACGCCTAAACCCAGCAAGGCAAATACCGCAGACAGATAATTCGAATCGAACCAATATAACGGATTCTCATGCCTGTGCCAGGTATCGTCAAAATTTGCCTTGGGTTCAAGCCATTTGGAAAGAGGATCTTCTATAATATGCAAGAGCATCCATGCGCCAAAGACAAAAAGTAAGGGCTTGAATATTTTGGTTAAACTTTCCTTAGTTGCCACGGCTGGAAAAGCAGTACCAACAGTGCCCATCGATGCCCATAAAAAGCCCATTATAAAGAGGCACCAATATCCATATAGCTGGGAAGCGACTTGTCCGCTTTCTGTATAAGACATTACCTGCATGTAAGATTGAGAACCGCCAAGGCCCCAGCCAAGTGCACCGAAAAACGCGAAGTAAGCAACTCGTTCCCGCCAGTCTTCCCTCCCCGATAAAAGTGCTACCGTAATTGCTGCCAAACAACCGGCAAACGCAGCTCCGTCTTCATGTCCAAAATTTCCCCGAATACCCCAACCGATAGCAAGGGAAATCCCCACCAGCACCATGGTGCTCAAGCGCCATGAAGGATTCTTCTTTTCCATCTTTATTGTTGAAATACCGTCTTTCATTCCGTTGTGACAGGTGAGATATTCAATCGTCTGAACTGGCCTCTCTTAATTACATTCACATCACATTCCAATGAAACGAAACTAAACGAACACGGATAATTTAAACTCCACAATTATGACCATTAGTTCGCCTATTATGGTTTATAAAACGGGGTTTCGCCTGCTCATGTGAGGTAAGAAAGCTTTTAATAGATTGTACAAAACAAGGTTACCTTGTCATTTAGATAATATTGATTATTGACAAATCAATTGTAACTTTTGCGTCGGTTTTGGTGAATCCTAAGCCATTGCCTTGAGAACTGAAGTTAAAGGATGTGAATATTTCGGGTTGCTGTTAATTATTCATAATTTTAATTATCCAAAACACGCGATTATGAGGGCAAATTTTGAATACCCTTTGCTTCCAAAAAACTCTTCTTCCATTTTTTTAAAAACGCAGGGAGTTGAAAATGCTCCTTTGCATTCTCACCCGAACTATGAAATGAACTTCGTAATTAAGGGTAATGGTACAAGGTATGTTGGGAATAATATCGGGGATTTTGAAGAAGGTGATCTTATTTTATTAGCACCCAGCGTTCCGCATCGTTGGCAAAACACCAGCAATAAGCACCACGATTACTCTTCGCTTGTAATGCAATGGGGTGATGATTTTCTTGGTAAAGATTGGCTTTCCACTCCTGAATTCAAAGACATCCGCAGGTTACTGGAACTGTCAGTGAAAGGAATAAAATTTGACAAGTACACCGGAAAGGAAATTAAAAAAAAGCAATCAGACCTGCTCATACTTCCTCCTTTTGAGAAGTTGGTCCTTTTATTACAGTTGTTAAATGAACTTGCAAAATCGAATGAGTTTAAAATACTTTGTGACGAAGAATTCTCATTTAATACCCATATTCCTAATTCCCGCCTTGACATAATTTGCAATTTCATAAAAGAGAAATATTCAGAAAAGATTACCCTCGCTAACGCTGCTACTTTGGTGAATATGAGCGAAGGTGCTTTTTCCAAGTTTTTCAGCCAGACAACAAAAAAGCCTTTTTTCAGCTTTCTAAATGAATACCGCATAAAAATGGCGCGTAAACTTCTCTCTGAAACAGACATGCGGGCTAATGAAATAGGCTATGCTTGCGGATATGAATGCCTTCAGTTCTTTTATCGTCAATTTATGAAATATGCGGAATGCTCTCCGCAGACCTACAGAAAAAAATCTCAACTGGTAGTATAGTACCTTGTTAATCTTATTCTTTTGTTTATGATCTCCCTAAGCAGCGTGAACAGCTATTCACACTGATATGGTAATGATGATTCTTTTGATAAAATATCTTAGGCGCTTAGGCCTAATAAAAGATTATGGTTAATTATGTTTCTCCGGCAGGCAATAGATTTATAGGACTATTTAGATAACTTTTTCTATTTCATAAAAACAAAGAAAATGAACATCAAATCTTTCACAATTGTTTTTGCAATAACATTGTAGAAAATTTTGATGCATTTGTATAATATTCTTCACCGTAGTTTATTGGTAGCTTTTTATTTTCCCGCTATTTACCTTGGCAATAAGTTGACAGGCTCCTGTTAACTAAACGAGATGATGCTTGATTATTTCATAAATTAAAACTATCAATTATGTCAAAAAAATTGTTTCTTTTCCAGGCAATTCTATGCCTGGGATTTTTCTCCTGCCAAAAACTTGAGCAGAAGACATTTGCGATGCAAGATGACGATTTGCAAAACAAAGCCAGGTCATCGAGGGGAGACTGCCACCCCATTCCGGGAAGTACATTCTTCGATCCTACATGCCTTATTTCCGCCAGTCAAAAAGGTATCCTGGATACTATTCAAAAAGGGTTTGGATTTACAGAAGGCCCGGCTGTAGACAGGGAAGGAAATGTGTTCTTTACTGATCAGCCTAATGATAAAATTTATCGTTGGGATGCGGCTTCAGGCGCTATATCATTGTTTTTAACAGGGACCGGGCGTGCAAACGGAATGGCCTTTGATAAAAACGGCGACCTTATTGCCTGTGCCGATATGCATGGTGAGCTATGGAAAATTCATCCTAATGGTACACACGAAGTGCTCGTCAATAATTATCACGGAAAACTTTTGAACGGTCCCAATGATGTATGGATCAATCCTGTCACTGGCGGTATTTATATAACCGACCCGATATTCCCGAGAGATTATTGGGATCCATCTGATCCACGGAGTCAACCCTGGGAACCTACTCACTCCGAACAAGATGCGACGGGTAAAGGTGGGCACGTGTATTACCTTGCACCGGGCCACCATGAATTAGTAAGGGTGACTACACTACCAGGATGGGACTCCAATACATGGCCTAATGGTATTACCGGAACGCCTGATGGCAAGAAACTTTATGTAAACAACTGGACTTATGATGGTACCGGCAAAATCCGCTCTTTTGATATCAACCCAAATGGCAGGCTCTCTAACATGAAGACGTTTGTTGATAATTTAAACTTTTGCGATGGCATGTCAATGGATGAAGATGGAAATATTTATGTAAGCGGGGGAGTGGGTGTAAACGCTTTTGATCCTCATGGCAATAAGATCATGACGATTTCTCCCGGTGGTGGCACCAACAATGTTTTTGCGGGTAAGAATAATAAATTGTTATTCATGACAGGACCGGCAGACAGGATTACTTCAGTAAAGATGAATGTGAAGGGAGTAGAGAGATTCAGGTAAGCGAAACTAATTATTATTTGCTGATTTATTTCTTAATTAATTATAGAGAAAAGGTAATTAATAATTTCCCCTGCGGAAAAAAGTAAATGGGAAATCAACTCTCTGTTTTACAGCGGGTTGATTTTCTTATATTCACAGGTAGTGATGCAATTTTATACAACCTTAAACAGTTTTTTTTATATCATAAAAATCAGAAAATGAAGATCAAATCGTTAAGAATTTTTTTCGCAATTATATTATCAACTGCTAACTGTTTGGCACAGTCGGCACAGCCCGCCGTGATAGAAGACTTCAAGCCTTCTACCTTAAATCAGCCCGGGCAGGAATACCCGCAGGTAAATTCGCAGGGCTATGCCCGCTTTAAAATCATTGCTCCCTTTGCAGATAGTGTAAGGGTGAGCCTTGGTCTTGGTGGAAGGGGAGGTACTAAACTGAAACAAATGGAAGACAGTACCTGGATGGGCACAACAGAAGGCCCAATGGATGAAGGGTTTCATTATTATCACCTTACGATTGATGGCGGTAAGTTTAATGACCCGGGAGCAATGAATTATTATGGTTCTACACGATGGGAAAGTGGCATCGAAATTCCTGCGCATGACCAGGATTTTTATGCGCTGAAAGATGTTCCACATGGTAATGTGCAGCAAATTCTTTTTCCTTCCAAAAGCACCGGGACTCAGCGTCGTGCTTTTGTTTATACACCACCGGGTTATGAAAAAGACAAGTCAAAAAAATATCCTGTCTTGTACCTCCAACACGGCTGGGGCGAAGATGAAACTGCGTGGAGCAACCAGGGACATGCCAACCTAATTATGGATAACCTTATTGCCGAAGGCAAGACGAAACCATTCATTATTGTAATGACCTACGGAATGACTAACGAGTTAAAATGGGGCCACATGAAGGAATTCAAAATTGACCCGTTTCAAACAGTGCTGGTTAATGAATTGATACCTTATGTTGATGCTAATTTTCGCACGCTCGCAGATAAGTCGCATCGTGCTATGGGAGGCCTTTCCATGGGCGGCATGGAAACCCATACAATTACACTGAATAAACCTGATGTATTCTCATACTATGCACTTCTTAGTGGTGGCATCTTTACACCCGAAGAGCTAAAAGACAAAGCAAAACCTAATCTCATATTTATAAGTTGTGGAAGCAAGGAGAGGCCCGACGGCGTTAAGAATGCTGTGACTGGATTGAAAGAGGCCGGCTACAATGCTGTCTCTTTTATTTCTGAGAATACTGCACACGAATTCCTGACCTGGCGCCGCAGCCTGCATGAACTTGCGCCACTATTGTTTAAGGATTAAAAAAAACATTTTATTTCAAATAAAAAAAAAGTAGTTATAATGAAGCTTTTTATTGTTTTTTTTACAGCCATCTTAACGGGTGGCTTCTGTTTTGCGCAATCTGATAGTTTTAAACCTGCCTCCACCAATCAGCCGGGCAAGCAATATCCGCAGGTGAGTGCAGACGGCAAAGTAAGAGCCAGCATAGCTGCCCCGGAGGCACAAAAAGTGCAGCTTGATATTGGCGGAAAAAAATATGATATGGCGAAAGATGAAAAAGGAGTATGGACAGGAGAATCACTTCCACAGGATGAAGGCTTTCATTACTACCAGCTAAACATTGATGGTGTTTCGGTTCCAGACCCGGGAAGCCTTTATTTCTATGGTGCAGGCCGTTGGGGAAGTGGCATTGAAGTTCCTGCAACTGACCAGGATTTCTATGCATTAAAAGATGTACCACACGGACTCGTAAGTGAAAATATTTATTTTTCCAAACTCACGAATGCATGGCGGCGTTGTTTTGTGTACACTCCACCAGGCTATCAAAAAGATATTAAAACACGTTACCCTGTTTTGTATTTGCAGCATGGAAGTTTTGAAGATGAAACCGGCTGGGCGCAGCAAGGGCATGCAAACCTGATTCTTGATAATCTCATTGCTGCAGGCAAGGCTGTTCCGATGATCATCGTGATGGATAATGGGTATGCATATAAACCCCAGGAAAATGTTACGGATAGCAAAGTCCGTCCCGAATCAATTTTCGAACAGGTGATGATAAACGAAATTGTGCCAATGATTGATGGCAAGTTTCGCACGATTGCCAATCGTGACCACAGGGCGATTGCAGGACTTTCTATGGGTGCCAATCAAACCATGCGCATCATCATGAATAATTTGGATAAGTTCTCTTCCCTTGGTGCTTTTAGTGGTACGTCAAATTATCCCGGCACAGATGTTATTAATACTACCACATTCCTCGATGGAAAATTTAGCGATGGTGCATCCATCAACAAACAATTTAAAGTGCTGTTTATTGGCCTGGGTACGAAAGAGCCTAATCCCTTTCCTGGCTCTGTTGGCGCCTTCAGAAATATGTTGGACAAGCAAGATATTAAATATGTGTTTTACCAATCGCCGGGTACATCACATGAATGGCTTACCTGGAGAAGAGATTTGGAACAATTTGCAGGATTACTTTTTAAAAAATAAAATTTAGAAAGTGACTCGTCTATCTTTTTCCCTGATGCATTGGATCAGCATATTTATTTCAACACACCCCCAATACCGATGGCAGGCATCAATACAAACTATTGTTCACGCAATGAAAAACATTATATGAACCATACAAAATTTAAAGAAAAGAGCCTGCTATTATTGGCGATGCTCTTTTTGATGATGGCGCATTCTTTTGCACAAGATCAAAAATTTTATATTTTTCTTTGTTTCGGCCAATCAAATATGGAAGGCAATGCAAGGTTTGAACCGCAGGATACTACTGTTGACAGCCGATTCCAGGTTATGGAAGCGGTTGATTGCCCCAACCTCAACAGGCTAAAAGGTCAATGGTACACGGCTGTTCCCCCTTTGTGCCGTTGTCGTACCGGACTAACGCCAGCTGATTATTTTGGCAGAACACTAATTGCAAATCTTCCAAAAGATGTAAAAGTGGGCGTTATCAATGTGGCTGTAGGTGGCTGTAAAATTATACTCTTCGATAAAGAAAATTATAAAGCGTATGCTGATACGGCGCCGGTTTGGATGAAGGGTATGATAAAAGAATACGATGGTAATCCTTACGGCCGGCTGGTGGAGATGGCAAAGCTGGCGCAGAAAGACGGTGTGATAAAAGGCATATTATTACACCAGGGCGAATCGAATACCGGGGATACAACCTGGCCTGCCCAGGTAAAAAAAGTATATGATAATTTATTAAAAGATTTAAACCTGGATGCTGCTTCCGTCCCTTTGCTCGCCGGCGAAGTTGTAAATGCAGACCAGGGTGGTATTTGTGCCGGTATGAATACGATTATTGACGAGTTGCCACAAACCATTCCAACTGCCCACATTATTTCATCAGCCGGTTGTGCGGCCGGCCCGGATCATCTGCATTTTAATGCCGGAGGATATAGAGAATTCGGTGGCCGGTATGCCGCTGCAATGCTTGCCTTGCCTGGTTTTAAAATTAAATGAAACAAACGGACAAAGGGGGTTTTAATCTTTAAAAAAAATTGACAGTAACCTACAAAATAAAGCTTAAAAAATGAGATCCGTTACGCTTATCAGTTACCGGCTCATGTATAAATGAAATAGATCTTCATAGTGCCCCTTTCGCACGGTCCCTCAATAATTTATATGGAGGTTGAAATATTTTGAAAATGATTTTTCAATCGATTGTGTAAAATTCAACGCTGTACCATATTGGAAGTTTTTTACTCTAAGTTATTCTACTATTGTGTTGGGTTTTAAACGATCAGGCTCATCCTGAAGAAAATTATTTATAAATCAAACGACTGCTTTATTATGAGAAAGAAATTAATCCCGGCATTTATGCCGGCTATGGGCAAACGGCTCATTTTGTTTGTTCTTCCCCTTTGTTTTTCCATTACAGCTTATTGCCAAACGGTGACCGGAAAGGTTACAGACGAAGAGGGCAAAGCACTTTCCTCCATTTCAGTAGTGGTAAAAGGTTCATCTACAGGAACCATTACTAATGCTTCCGGGCGATATAGTATTAGCGTCTCTTCCGCCGCAGTTTTAGAATTCAGTTCCGTTGGGTATATAAGGCAGGAAGTTTCTGTAGCAGGCCGCAAGGTGGTTGACGTGGTTTTAAGCGCTGCTGCCGGAAGTATGAATGAAGTGGTAGTCACCGCCCTGGGGATACGGAAGGAAGCAAGAAAACTGGGTTACGCTGCTTCTACTGTAAAAGTTGATGAAATTGCCCAGAACCGCACTACCAACCTGATGACCTCTTTAGAAGGTAAAATAGCTGGTTTGGAAATTGCTCCTCCAACTGCCGGTGCAGGTGCAAGTAACCGGATTCGTTTGCGTGGCCAGGCGGGGTTTAATGGTCAAACCAACTCCCCTTTAATTGTTATTAACGGTCTGCCAATGGATCAGGGTGCCCGTAGCGCCGAGGGCGGTGGGCCTGCCATTGACCAGGGCGACAATCTGCAACAGATCAACCCGGATGATATTGAGTCAATGACCGTGCTGAAAGGTGCAACAGCAGCAGCGCTTTACGGTTCAAGAGCATCGAATGGCGCCATTATTATCACTACTAAAAGCGGCGCTAAAAATTCGAAATTTGGAGTGGAATTTACTTCAAACTATGCTACTGCCCAGGCGTTAGATTATTCAGATTACCAAACCGAATACGGTACCGGCTCTAATGGAGTCCGTCCTTCCACACAGGCTCAGGCGCAATCATTCGGAAACCTGGCATGGGGCGAAAAATATGACGGCGTTCCTACGGTCCAGTATGACGGTATTTTAAGGCCTTATCTTCCTGATAAAAACCGCACTAAGGAATTTTATAACACCGGAAATTCGTATGTGAATACGTTAGCACTTTCCGGCGGTAACGCCTCAACAAGCTACCGGGTATCTTTTTCAAACCAGGATGCTAATGGTATTTCCCCTGGTAATAGCTATCACAAAAGGATTTTTAACTTAGGCCTTAACAGCAAGGTTACTAATAAGCTCACGCTGCAGTTGAATATTAACTATACCCACGAGGAAAATAATAATCCTCCGCTGGTTGGCGCCCAGGGTATCGGCTTTTCCAGCTTCCTGAACCGTATCCCATTAACGGTTGCAATTTCTACTTTGAAAACGAGTGTTGAAAATCCTGACGGCACTATATTGTCAACTAACCCCTTTAATGGCCTTTTGACTAACCCGTATTATCTTATCGGGCGGATGTTCAATAAAACGAAAAGGGATCGTTTGTTAGGTACTGTTTCACTTAGGTATGATTTCACTAAATGGTTGTATCTACAGGGTCGTGTAAATGCGGACTTCGGGTATAATAATAATGAAGGTAATAATCCAAGTAATTATGCACCTAACGCACCAATCAATAGTGCCACCGGTGGCTGGGCGGGCAGTTATAACGTTTCCACGGGTTACAACAAAGAATTGAATAGCGACTTTCTCTTAGGAACTACCCACAAATTGGGCAATTTTACAATAGACGCAAGCGTAGGTGGCAATATGTATACAGTTGACAGAAACGTTTCCACACAAAGTGTGACAGACTTTGTGGTTAGAGACATCTATAGCATATCAAATGGTATTACCAAAACCCAGGATTACGGTATTAGCAGATCGCAGGTAAACTCTATATATGCTTTTGCAGATTTCAGTTATAAAAATTTCCTGTACCTGAATCTTACTGATCGTACTGACTATTTTTCTGTGCTTACGCCACCCAGTTCAATAGTTGCTAATCCGAAAAATTCTTTTAACTATCCATCTGCAAGCGCCAGTTTCATTTTTTCTGAATTACTGCCCAATGTAAAATGGCTGAATTTTGGTAAATTAAGAATGAGTTATGCGGATGTGGGTAATGTAAACGGAGTGGCTCCCTTTAGCAGCCAACTGACCTACACAATCGCGTCACAACTGTTCGGCACCTACCCAATCGGAACTATTGCTCTTAACGGGACTGATCCTAATGGAACCACTCCAAATCCATATATAAAGCCTTATCGTATAAGCGAAAAGGAAATAGGCCTGGCACTAAGAACCTTAAACAGCCGCCTTAATTTCGACATTGCCGTTTATGACAAGAGGACTACTGATCAGATTTTGCCGGTTGCTTTATCAACCGCTACAGGATATGGCAGTAAAAATGTAAATATTGCAAAATTGAAAAACGCAGGTGTAGAGGTCATGATTGATGGAACACCTGTTCAAACGTCAAACTTTAGCTGGAATATATCGGTAAACGCATCCTACAACAAATCAAAAGTATTAGCATTAAATCCAGGGCAAACCCGCCAGGTGGTAACTTTTTTTAATGGCACAGGAAACGAGTTTATAGGTTATTTGACGTACGATGTTGGTAAAGAGATGAACCAGTTGGTAGACTACACATATCTGCGCAATGATAAAGGCGAGGTAATGTTAAACAGTTCAGGAGGACTGCAGCATTCAACAGATTTCGTAAATTATGGTAGTGCAAACTATAAATGGATCGGTGGCATTACCAACACTTTCCAATATAAGAACCTGAGTTTATTAGTTCAGGTTGATGGCAAATTTGGTGGCAAAGTGTTTTCCTCAACGGCATTAAACGGTTTAAGATCAGGTATAGGTAAGAATTCTTTAGTAGGCCGCGAAGGTGTTACTTTCGATGGGGTGCTGCCTGATGGAAGCCCGAATAATAAAGTAGTTGCTCCGCAAACATTTTATGCTCAATATCGCTCTCAAAATATAGGAGATCCTTTCGTTTTCAGCAGCGACTTTATCAAGTTAAGAAACATCACACTTACTTATGACCTCTCCCGTTTTATCAGTAATAAAGCAAAGTTTGTAAAAGGGCTGACGCTATCTGCTTTCTGCCGAAATGCAGCGCTTCTGATGAAGCATATACCTACCGTTGATCCTGAGGCGTTCGCTTCAACAAGCGATAGCCGTTTAGGATATGAGCAACATACTGAACCCACAACCCGTACTCTGGGGCTTAACTTAAATGTGAAATTTTAAAATTATTTATATGAAAAAAATTAGTTGTCTTATAATCCCGCTTGCTGCAGCGCTTTGCTTCGTGAGCTGCACAAAAGGGTTTGAAGCAAAAAACCAGGACCCTTATGCAATTACAAAAATTGACCCGGGATTGTTATTTACCGGGGCAGAACGGGGTATGAACATCGGCAGTTGGGATGGAGAACAAACCATCGTACAACAATATATAAATGCATATAACGCAGGCGCTACCGCAGGGTTTCAATTTAACCTTGACATAGATGGTTATAGCAACGATCGTTGGGGCGCTTACGTGGGTGTTATCAAACCTTTGGTACAAATCATCAATATTGTCAAAGATGACCCAGGTAAGAAAAACCTTTATAACATGGTGAGGATATGGAAAGCGTTTGCGTTTATGACGCTCGTTGACACCTATGGTGATGTGCCTTACAGCGAAGCAGGAAAAGTATACCTGGAGAGTATAAGCTATCCAAAGTATGATAAAATGGCCGAGATCTATGCCGACCTTTACAGTGAGCTTAAAACGGCTACGGCTGATTTGTCTGCTTCAAATGAATATGTAGCCAGTGATTTATTTTTTGGTGGTGCTTCCGGTACTGTAGCCGCACAGGTGGACCATTGGAAAAAAATGGGTTACTCTCTAATGCTGCGCCTGGGTATGCGCTACTCAAAAGTTGATGCTGCCAAAGCCGCAAGTATTGCACAAGAAGCATTTGCAGGTGGTGTTATTCTTTCAAACAGCGATAATGTTGTTGTGACTCAATATAATGGTACAGTTCCCAACGGTTTTTCTAACTTGCAACGCAACATCAGTCCCTATTTTTATTATTTAGCTGAGCCTTTTGTTAACCAGTTAAAAAGCACCAATGATCCCAGGTTGAAGTATATCGGCGCCAGCTATGCCAATCCTACAACAATCAGCACCACACCTGATACCACAACAGCTAACCAATACGGATTTCCGGTGGGATATGACGCGGTAACCATTTTAACCGCTCCGGGTACCCGAGGCGCCAAAGGCGGAGGACTAAACTACACACAGCTCAATTACCAGGTAATGGTGAGTACTGTTGCCCCTGCCCTTTTTATTACCAATGCACAAACTCAATTATTATTGGCAGAAGCTACATTCAGGGGGTGGATTACCAGTAGCACTACAGCTCAGGAATACTATGAAGCCGGCGTGAAAGCTGCTATGGATGACTGGAACTTATTTCCCGGCACATTTATCCCCGCCGTATCAGACGCGGAAAAAGACAACTACCTGCTTGGCCCTGCAGTTGCATATAATGATGCAAACGCATTGAAGCTTATCAATACACAATACTGGATATGCTCTATAACAAACGGCCCTGAAGGTTTTGCTAACTGGAGAAGAAGCGGATTCCCGGCATTGCTGCGTAATACTTACAACGATGACTTAGTCCCAGGCGGCGGATTTGTAAGACGCATGTCTTATCCTGATGCCGAGAAAGCATCAAACGGAACCAACTATGCTGCGGCGGCTGCGAGCATGGGCGGAGATGGAATTACACAACGTGTATTCTGGGATATACCATGATAAAATAATTCGCTTATTAAAACGAAAAGAAACCCGGATCGGAAGTCCGGGTTTTTAGTAACAGAAATTAAAACTGACACAATATTGCAGAGCGTCACCTAATTCAGGTTGATTAAGTTCTTTACCAAAGACCCATTAAGCGCTGATAAAAATCACTCATCATGCAAAAAATAATTTTTCTCTTCTTGACCTGCTGCTTATTACATCTTTCCTCTCATGCTCAATATGGGCCCGGGTTTGATTCAGCCAGGACGATTGCGCCATTTAAGATGTTTGATAACCTTTATTATGTTGGTAACGACGGTACCAGCGCTTATTTGCTGACCACCAACAAGGGGTTGATTCTGATTGATGCATTGTATGGAAGATACACGAACGACATTATTCAATCAATCCGGAATCTTGGTTTTGATCCGGAAAATATAAAGTATATCCTTTGTACCCATGGGCACTTCGATCATTATGAAGGAGCTGACACGCTTCAAAAACTAACCCATGCCACGTTGCAATGACCGAAGCTGATTGGCAGATTGCTGAGGGCAAAGTGAAAAATGAATATGCAAGCAAACGCGTTATATTGAAACGCGATCTTGTAATGGGAGATGGCGATTCACTAACTTTAGGCAATACAACAATTTCTTTCTACGTCACACCCGGGCATACTCTTGGTGTGCTTTCTATGGCCTTCCCCGTGCGTGAAGGGAAGAATATTTACAAAGCATTTCTTTTTGGTGGGGTAGGACTGAACTTTGCCGGTGTCGAACAAACGCAACTATATCTGCAAAGTGTAGATCGGCTGTTAGGGATGAAAGGCATACAGGTCAACATTACCAATCATCCCGCCCCGGGAAAAATTTTAGAACGATACACACTTTTGAAACAGCGTAAAACCGGGGAACCGAACCCTTATGTTGATCCGATAGCATTTCAAGCGTGGTTAATTGAATTGCGCAATGCAGCTCAAAAGAAGTTGGAAAACGAAAAAGCGGGCCATTAATCTTTATTTGTTCCAGATAAGAACAGCGATCCGTGCCCCGGCTACGCTTAGTGTGCCCGTAGCCGTTAGTTGCATGCGTAATGCAATTGTTTTTTAAGAATTATATTGAATGAACCCCGACGACAAAAAAAATGCATGTGGCCAAAGCAAAATTTTTTGTTTATATCATTGCAAGTCGCCCTTAAAATTCATGAAGCGTGGTCTTGAAAATCCTGCCATGGTTCAGCGGCCTTATTCAAAAAACGGAACCCCGGGGACCGCATATTTTTTCAATCCTTCCACATTAAGTTCTACACCAATGCCGGGTTTATCAGAAACCACCAAGAAATCCTTTTTCAATAAATGGCTTATCATATGTTATGATCTCTTTCCATTTTGGCTGCGTATCACTTAAAGTTTGCCATTCCAATATGTGAAAATTAGGTACAGAGGCACAAACATGTGCAGTAGCCATTGCGCCTAAAAATGAACCAACCATATGAGGTGAAAAAGGTGTATAATATAAATTAGCCAGGTTAGCTATGCGCTGCCCTTCACCGAGGCCGCCGCACTTCTGAAGATCCGGCATAATGATATCTATAGCCGCTTCTGATAATAAACGCGTATAACCATACCCGAGATAAAAATTTTCTCCACCACATATTGGCGTACTTGTTTCCTGCGTGATGGTTTTATACACGTCAATATTATCCGCCGGTACCGGTTCTTCCAGCCACATAAGATTTAATGGCTCCATCATTTTGGCCACCTTTCGTCCTGTTGGCGCATCGTAGCGGCCATGCATGTCTACGCAAATATCAATATGCGGCCCTACTTCTTTTCGAACAGCTTCAATAGAATTGTACATTCTTTCCAACTCAGCATTACTTGCTGTCCAGTTGTAGCGGTCAAATTTATTAGGATCGTTTGCTTCATCAATATCAAACTTAACAGCAGTATATCCGCGGCTTACTGCATCTTTAGCAGCTTTTGCATAGTCTTCCGGCGTGGGGTTTCTTACGGCATATAATTCCGTATCGCAATACACCCGTACTTTATCCCGAAACTTGCCGCCCAGCAATTGATACACGGGCAGCCCCAACGCTTTACCACATAGGTCCCATAAAGCAGCATCAAACGCCGATAACACCGCTACATACATTCCTGATTGTGCACCTCCGAAAAAATTTCCTTTTCTCAACTCTTCAAAAATCCGGTTTGGGTTTAATGGGCTTCTCCCGGTTATTTGCCTTCCGATACGTTGTACTAAATAATAGGTGCCCCCTATAGCATCCACGGCTTCCCCCGTTCCCCATATATCCTGGTTAGTAAGAATTTTTACAAATAATCCACCGCCGGAATAAGCGCACTTAACACCGGTTATTTTTAAGTCCGATGGTGGTGAAGATTTTGGCGTTCTTTCTACAGCTTCAGTAATCCCATTTCCAAATGATGATAAAGATGCAAAGGGTGTGATGGCCGCAGCCACAGCGGCTTTTGTCAAAAATGATCTTCTTGAGTTTAGCATGATATAGATTTTATTTTATTAATTAATTGTTTTCGGAATAGCCTCTGATGTTACTTCTTTTACCAGGTTCGTTCCTTTCAAATATTCCTGTATTTGTTCTTTGCCAACAGGCAATTCATTGATGTGATCGTTCAGCCATTTTGAAAAATCTTTTTCAATTTCATCCGTCCAGCGGGCATCTATTTGGCCGGCTGTATATTTTCCTTCTCTCAAACGCTCGTGGCCAAACTGATCGCGTAATCGAACAATTTCTGATGTCTTTACTACCTTTTCAGCTAATTGCGGTGGAATAAAAACAACCACACCCATTTTGCCCAACACCACATCGCCGGGCATTACGGTGACTGTTCTTATGCGGGTAGGATGGTTGATGCCAACAATCATCGTAGTTAAATCCCTGTTTTGTCCACCTCCGGGGTTATGATAAGAAGGATCATAACTCGTATAATACGAAGTGAAACCTCCAATTTCTTTCAAACCTTCCAGGTCTCTTATTGCACCATCATAAACAATTCCATTTCCTGTTCTTGCATAAATGGCATTACCTACATTGTCCCCGATAGTAGGCCCGTTTCGCTTAGCCCCAAACTGATCCGCTACATACACATCTCCTTTCACCAACATCTCCACAGCCCAAACATTTTGCGCTCTTTTCCCTTGCTTTTTTCCTAACGAATCAATAGCCTTCCATACATCGGGCCGGCCAGGCATAAACGTTGTGGTTACTGCCCGGCCAACAAGTACACTATCCGGATTGATTATTTGCCAATCTTCGGCGATCTGGTATTTGTAACCGGCATTGCTCATTACAGCCCAGGCTTCTTCTACACTAACTGATTTCATTCTTCGTATGATATCGTCCGATACTTTTGGCCTTCCATCAGCAAACCGTTCCCCTTTCCAATCGGGTGTCAACGCAATTAATTCTTCCTTACTTATTTGCACCTGCTGGCTATGTACACTTTGCAGAACAACAAATAAAGAAAGTGTGGTTAGCAAAATTTTGATTTTTTTCATATAGCATGTTTTTATTTAGAAGATGGATCAAATACCAATTTCGGGTTGTTCATTATCAGGCAACCGGTTATGCCACCAACTTGCCAGTGCAGATCCTGTTATGTTCATCAATGGTCCAAACACAGCAGCCGCCAGGCCGATTGTTCCAATTTTTCCCATTTGCTTGGCAATACCTGAAGCAAGGCCAGCATTTTGCATACCTACTTCAATCGCAACAGTACGGCAATCCCGTTCGGGTAATTTAAATAGCCTGGCAGACCAGTACCCTAATAAATAACCGAACACGTTATGTATTAAGCCGACAAGAATCAACAGCAGCCCGATTTTCATTAGATTATCCCTGCCGGCGGCTACAATTATGGTAACAATCGCGGCAATGCTAAACATGGAAATAAATGGCATTACGTTATCAAGCCATTTTAATTTTCCAAATAAGAGTCTATTAAATAGTAAGCCCGCACCGATGGGAATAATGATCATTTGCAAAATGTCCCACATCATGGCCATCACATCGATTTCGATTAAAGCTCCGGCAAAAACTTTCATTAGCAAAGGAGTAACAAACGGCGCTAATAAGGTGGTGACGGAAGTGATAGTAATAGACAAGGCAAGATTTGCCTTGGCCAGGTAAGCCATCACGTTAGACGCCAGCCCGCTGGGAGAACAGCCGATTAAAATAATACCGGCGGCTATTTCAGGCGGAAAGTTGGTGAGGCTTGCCAATGTAAAACCGAGTAATGGCATTATAGAAAACTGGCAGGCCACACCAATCATTACTCCTTTAGGGGATTTGGCGATGGACGCAAAATCTTTAACGCCCATTGAAGAACCCATACCAAACATAAGCACCTGTATGAGGGGAATAATAGAGTTGCTTAATTTGTAATCTCCCCAGGCGGTAAAATATTGTGGGTGAAACATTGCCAGAGTTACAGAAGCGAAAATAATAGCAGTGAACGACATACCTTTTAGCAAAACATTCCCCCTGAATGCGAATGCAATGCACACAAAGAACAGAGCAATCAGCCATCCCGTTATATTTATTTCTCCCGCTACCCGGAAGATTACAGATAAAACAACGCAAAGAGCAGCAAGAATATAAAAGGGTTTAGAACGGGTTTTAAGCGGCATAATTTAGATAAATAATTTTTACAAAGGATGATGGTTTTCGATTATGACTGTTGCAGTGCAGCAATATTAGCAAACTCATCAGCCAGTTTGGTACTGAGTGTTTCAAATATTTTATAATATTTTAAATAGGTTCTATGATTATTTTTTTCCGGGGCTACAAATTCATCCAATACAACGGTTTTAACCGCTTCATTAAGAGAATTGTAAATACCCATTTCTGTTGCGCTTATTAAATAGGAACCGTAGCTTACGCTATGATAATTTTGCCTGAGCCGAACAGGTTTATTATAAATATCAGCGACCATTTGCGCAAAAAAAGGCAGTGTGCCGAAACTTCCGTTAAGAGTAAGACTGCTGAAGGCACGATGTTCCTGGAGTATCTTGCCGATACTATAAATTTCATATAAAATACCTTCAATAACGGCTCTTAAAAAATGGGCTTTTGTATGCTTTATATTTATCCCGAAATAAACACCTCGTGCATTGGGATTCCAGATGGGCGCTCTTTCACCTAATAAATATGGCAGGAATATTAAACCGTCTGATCCGGCTGAAATTCCCGAAGCCTCGCTGATGAACTCCAGCATACTATCTTCAATATCGAAGGGGTTTTTAAAATTGCCAAATTGCCTGGTAAACCATTCAAAAACGATGCCTCCGTTATTGGTAGGCCCGCCGGACACATACGTGTTTTCTGTGAGTAGATAATTGAATAAACGTTGCTTGTCATCCCGCAAAACCTTATCTCCCATTACTCTCACAGCACCACTATCTTCAACAGTTATATTAGCCATGCCTTCCCCATTTATTCCATCACCCAGCATAGCCATACAGCCATCGCTGGAACCAACAAGAATTCTGGTATCGGCTGAAAGCCCCAGGGATGTTTGGTAAGTTTTATTTAATTTTCCTGCAGAGGTAAAAACAGGTACCAGGTCTGGTAACATAGCTGAAGTGATGCCCGCAAATTTAAGCGCCTCCGGCTCCCATTTTATTTTATAGATATTAAGCAAACCTGTAGCCGATGCAATACTATAGTCAATCATATACTCACCTGTTAATTGTTGCAGGATATAACCTTTAAGCGATAAAAATTTACTGACCTTTTTGAATTTTTCTTTTTCATTATTTTTAATCCAGGCAATTTTTGCTAATGGTGACATAGGGTGCAGCGGCGTACCTGTAGTTTTGTATATCTTTTTACCGAGGGATGAATTATTTAGTTCTGCAGCTTCCTTATTAGCCCTGTTATCAGCCCAGGTAATAGCATTACCCATCGGGTTTCCTGTTTTATCAACGGCAAGTACACTATGCATCGAAGAACTAAAGCAAATTGATAAGACTTTATATTTTTTTGGATGTATTAAATCGTTTAACAGGTTTTTGAGAACATACAATGTAGTGATAAATATCTGATCAGGATCCTGTTCACTGTAATCAGGTTCGGTATGAAATGTAGGGCAATATCCTTTTAGTGAGCCAAGAATATTGCCATTCAAATCAAATGCATATACTCTTACTGCATTGGTTCCAATCTCTATAGTGATAATACATTCCATTTTTAAAATAATTATTTTGTTTGTAAATGATTCTTTCTAAATTGGCTTGGTGTGTAGCCGGTCAATTTTTTAAAAGTAGTAGAGAAATGCTGTGACGAATAAAACCCAATATCCAATGCAATATCGGTTAAGCTGATATCCGGGTTTTTCAATAGCTTGATTGCTTCGGAAATCCTGATATTGATCAGATAACTTACCGGTGAAAAACCTGAATAACTTTTGACCTTGTCATTAAATAATGTAGTGCCCAATCCTACAAACGTCGCCATTTCTTCCACCGTCCATTGATGTGAAAGATTCCGTCTCAGCTCATATTCCAATTTCATAAATGTTGATGGAAAATCTCGTCCGGGATTAGATATCCCGGAGAATTGCCTCGCCATCTGGATAAAAATCTCATCAAGTAAATGATTTACTCTTGACTGGTAGCCTATTTCCTGGTTAAATAATTCTGATTGAATAGATTTGAAAATGTTACCTGCTTCTGTAAATTTCTGAAGCACGGGAGAGTTATTCATTTGCAGAATCTTACTAATTGCCTGAGTTTCTCCATCTGATAAACTGCTCCAGGAACCTGTTACGAGTTGTCCTTTTACGTTGGTTTTTACCTGGATATGAATCCACGAAAAGGAGCCAATTTCTAATACATTATTTTCATTTCCAAACTCTGTTCCGGGTAATATTAGTGCGACATCGCCGGGATATAAAATAAAAGGCAGGTGATTAATTGTCCATTCAAATTTGCCTTCCTGTACATAATATATTTTTAACCCATTGTCCACGATATTAATAAACCCATTTAGCCGAATGGCTGAATTCTTTATTACGCCTATTTCTGTAATATGCGGAAACAGAAGTAATTCCAGTGCTTTCTTTTGGCAAAGTAGAAACTGTTTCATGTACAATTTAAACGCAGAATATTTTAAGGCTTTTTTGCAATCGCTAATACTAAAAATTACGGTATAAAGGAAAGGAATTTATTTTAAGCGGATTTCTAAAATCCAACGAAGTTACTTATTGGAAGTTTTTGCATTAATGCATTTCTACCTTAGCGTTGCTTGTTAGACTAAGGGAGCCAAATATAAACTCCCGTAATTATTTATTTACTAAAACGATTTGCTTTATGAAGAAAAAACTACAACCGGCTTATGTACCGGGCTTGATGAGGTTAATGTTTTCTCTCATGCTCTTTGCTTTTTATAATTCCGCAAACGCTCAAACAACTGTAACCGGGACAGTTACGGATGATAACAACCAACCAGTGCCGGGGGTTACCGTTCAGGTTAAGAATACTAACCGGGCAACTATTTCTAATATAACGGGCAGATATGAAATAAATGCATCAGCTAATGACGTACTGGAATTCAGTTACGTTGGCACGCCAACACAAACAGAAGCTGTTGGCAACAGGAAAATTATAAATATCCACGTTGCCGGAAGTGCCCAGAACCTTCGCGAGGTAGTAGTTACCGCTTTAGGTATTAAAAAGCAATCAAGAGGATTAGGCTATGCTGCAACAAGCGTTAACCCTGATGAAGTTTCTGTGAATCGTACACCAAATGTCATGAATGCCTTGCAGGGCAAGGTAGCGGGGGTAAATATATCTTCTTTAGGTACCGGTCCGGGGAGTACCTCGAAAATCCGCATCCGCGGGCAATCTTCAATTTCCGGGCAAAACAATCCATTGATTGTAATAAATGGCGTACCCATAGATAATACTAATTTTAACGGAAGTACCGAAGGTGTTACGGGTGGAGGTGTGTATTCAGATGGAGGAGACGGCCTCTCCAGCATCAACCCCGATGATGTAGAAACCATGACCATACTGAAAGGCGCACCGGCATCTGCACTTTATGGCAGCCGCGCCAAAGATGGTGTTATTATGATCACCACGAAAACAAGAGGCAAGGGCAAAGGGCTTGGGGTGTCCTATAATGGAAACTTTACGGATGAAACTCCTTTGGATTTTACCGATTATCAAAAAGTATATGGCCAGGGAGAAGGTGGGGTTCGTCCCAATGCTCCGGATCCCACTTCGGGTGAGTGGTCTTTTGGTGAAAAGTTTGCGCCGGGATTAACGCAAACCTTATTTAATACTTCCGGCATTCCATACGAACCGCAGGGAAGCAGGATTAAGGAGTTTTACCGCCATGGACAAAATTTTTCAAACACAATTACGCTGGAATCAAGCACGGAACAAGGAGGCATTCATCTTTCACTAAACAATACTGACAACAGGGGAATCGTACCCAATAACACTTTCAACCGAAAAGGTATGAACCTGGGCTTTAATTACAATTTATCAGACAAATTCAATTTTGGCGGAAACGTAAACTATACCAGGGAGGATAATAAGAACCCACCAAATATTGCCAACCAGGACAATTCAATTCCTACGGCATTAATGGCACTGGCTAATTCAATGCCACTAAGTGTGCTGAGTGAAAATAAATATTATCCCGGAACGGAAGACGAGTATGTCTATTCCAGGTTTAAAAACAGGACCAATCCCTATTGGGAACTGGCGCAGCAATTCCATAATATAAAAAGAGACCGGATTTTTGGAAACGTCTTTTTAAAATATAACCTGCTTTCATGGCTTTCCGTACAAGGCCGCTTTGGAGAAGATTACTGGTCCCGCGATGAGGACGTGAATAATTTTCCAACCGGCCAGGCATCGCGGGCCCCGGCACAAGCAGGTTTTGTGAATGGAATTTATACCCAGGAATCACGTCGTTTCCGGGAAACCAATCTTGATTTTTTAATAACTGCTAATAAGGATTTTGGAAATTTCTCCGCAAACCTTACCGGCGGTGGCAACCAAATGCGGAGACGTGCAGACATCAACAATGTACAGGTAACCGACTTTGTTATAAGAGGACTCTATACCGTACAGAACGGCAGGGCAAAAAATCCTGTTTATTCCATATCCCAGTTAGGGGTAAATTCTTTATATAGTTCCGGCGAGGTATCATGGAATCGTACGTTGTATTTAAATGGTACCGTGAGAAACGATTGGTTCTCTACATTATCTGCGGCAAACAGGAGCATACTATATCCATCTGTATCGGGCGCTTATGTTTTCTCAGAATCCCTGAAGAACGTTGGTTGGTTAAATTTTGGAAAAATCAGGGCAGGGTATGCTGAAGTGGGCAGCGATGGTGACGTAGGCCCCTATTCAAATCAATTATTCTACTCTATTAACTCCAATCTTATAAACAATCCTAATGGAACCGCAGTAACAGTTGGCGGTAGCGGGACCACAGTACCTAACGCAAACCTGAGACCGAGCAGGGTAGCAGAAACAGAACTTGGACTGGAGTTAAAAATGTTCAACAACAGGGTAGGCCTGGATGTAGCGGTTTATAGGAAAATAACCACAGACCAGATCATCCCGGTGCAGATTTCAGATGCTTCCGGTTTTATCAATACCCGTATTAATAGTGGCAAAAGCCGCAACCTGGGCTTTGAAGTGCTCTTAAATTTAGTGCCTGTAAGATCGAAAAACTTCACATGGGATTTTACTGCTAATACTTCCTTCAATAAAACAAAATTGCTCAATATTATTACGAGTACTCCCGGCGAGAGGATCACTATAGGAGCACATCCTTTTAACGGAGAAGTAAGGGATGTTGTAGGTGAGGAATTGGGACAAATTGCAGGCTATGGCTATGCAAGGGATGCTAAAGGACAAAGGATTTTTCAAACAAACGGAATTCCGTTACGTACTCCTGATCTCGTTTTATTTGGAAGCGCCTTACCGAAGTGGATAGGCGGCTTTCTAAATTCTTTCAATTATAAAGGTGTGAGTCTGTCGGTTTTCATAGATTATAAATTAGGCAACAAAGTGTTATCCGGTACCAATTTCAATGCCATCCGCGAAGGCCTTCATAAAATTACCCTGGAGGGAAGAGAAGGGGGTGTAGTTGGAGACGGCGTAGATCCAAATGGAAATGTAAATACAGCCGTGGCTGCAAACCAAACGTATTGGGAGCATCTTCGCTCGCAAGCGCTGGTAGAAGCTGTTATTTATAATGGCGGTTACTGGAAGCTTCGCCAGATTACCCTTGGATACGATTTTACAAAGTTCATTCCGTCTACCTGGCCTGTTAAGGGAGTCAAGCTCGATTTTGTGGCCAATAATGTATTCATCATCAAGAAATGGATTGATAACATAGATCCTGAATCTTCCGGTTATGGATCTGACAATTTTGTCGGGCTGGAATCTCCGAGCATCCCAACAACAAGAGGTTTGGGATTTAATTTAAATATTAAATTTTAATATGATTATTATGAAAAAAATATTTAGCTATAGTTTACTGGCCCTGTTATTATTCGCCGGATCGTGTGAAAAGGGCCTGGAAAAACTAAATCAAAATTTAACGGACCCAACGGCTATTGATCCTGCTCTGCTTCTGAATAATGCAGTAATCAGCAGTTCATTTCCTGTGAATTCACTGGTATATGATATCGGAATTGTACAGCAAATGGTAACGCCCAACGGGGGAGTATTAGCAGGAGCTAATTTTAACCAGGATAACCGGCAAACGGGAAGTATCTGGGAAAACTATTATCGAAATGTAATAAAGTATACGCATGATGTAATTGTGACAACGAAAGAGTTGCCTGCGAGGAGTAATCTCTACAATATGGCCCGTATATTTCAATCTTTTGCATTTATGGTTCTAACGGATGAATACGGAGATATCCCTTATTCCGAGGGAGGTGCCGGTTACTCCGACCAGGTATTTTTTCCTTCCTATGATCAGCAGCAGAACATTTACCCGCAGATTATACAGGAACTAACAGATGCAGCAGCGGCGTTGAATCCTTCAGGCACCATAGAAAGCCAGGACGTTCTGTATGCCGGAAATATTACAAAATGGAAAAAATTTGCCTATTCTTTACTGCTGAGAGCAGGCATGAGGCTTAGCAAGGCAGATGCTGCCAAAGCCCAGTCCACAGTGCAGGCAGCTTTTACCGCCGGTGTAATAACCGACAACGCAGATAATGCATATATACGGCATGATGCAAACTATACGCAGCAGCTCGGAAATACACTTAATGGAAGTGAAGCATCCAATTTTTACCTGGCAAAGCCATTTGTTGACCAGCTAAAAAACACCATGGATCCACGTTTATCTGCAATAGCCGTACGATATGTAGGCGCCACTACCGGAAATGGGCAAACGCCTGATGTAGCAACCAGTGACCCGACAAAACAAATTGGAATGCCCATGGGATATGACAATGGAAGCATTGTTGCACAAGCCACGGCCGATGGGCTTGCCAGCTTCTATGGGTACAGCCAGGCCGACCGAAAAAGAATGGTGAAAACGTCTGCACCCGTATTTTTGGTTACGGCAGCTCAAACAAATTTATTATTAGCAGAAGCTGCTTTCAGAGGTTGGATAAGTTCAGGAACAGCAGCACAATACTTTGCTGACGGAATAAAAGCACACATGGACCAGATGGCTGTCTATGATGCCGGTTCCGCTGTGGACCCGGCTGCAAGGGATCTTTATGTTGCCGCAAATCCGCTTTTGTCCGGAACCGAGCTGGAGCAAATCAATACACAATATTGGATTGCATCCTTTTTAAATGGCCCGGAAACATTCGCCAATTTCAGGAGAAGTGGTTACCCTGATTTAACACCTAACCCCTACGGCCAGCCGAGCAATCCTGATGTGCCAAACGGAACTTTCATCAGGAGACTTACTTACCCTACTTCCGAGTTATCAGTAAATACAGATAATGTAAACGCAGCGATTGCCTCCCAGGGAGCAGATAAGTTGAGCACAAAAATTTGGTGGGATAAATAATTAAAAGAATCGACAATGCAAAGCAGATAGTTTTTATATGATTTGGTAACCACCAATCACAGTTTTAATTTTTGTTACAGCGACTGGTGATTTGATGAAAGTTCCTCGATAAACTTTAGAAAGTTTATATAATAATAAAAAAATCAGTATTTACGTGTGTCAGTAATCCATCTTAATAAAGCTAATCTGTCTGCACTAAGAGGTGCTTTGTATTTTTGAGTAAACCATGTTTGCTATACTATTAAATTATGAAACCGAAATTGCGGTTTCGTTCTCTCATACTGTAATACGACCTTTTGTTTCTATAATGGGCCTTTTTAAAATTAGCTCTTGAGTTATACAATTATTTAAACAACTTAAATGACAATAGAAAAACAAATTATAGGGGTTAAATTTTCCGGCTTAGGGAACCAAACTTTTTATTCTTACAACTCTTCTGCAGACAATAATAACCACTATCTTTTTTATAAATCAACATCAGAGGAAATTAGCGTGGCCGCCGAAAAAGCAACAATCGTTTTTAAGTATTACGAGCTAAAAAGCGATGTTGAAAGGGTAGCTTTCCTGGAGACTATCAATCTTGCAGATCAGTTAAGAGCTACCGTTCATGGTACCGGGGGAGATCTTATTGAATACAAAGATCTTTTGCTGATCCTTAAAGAAAAAACGGGCAGAATTATCATTAATGGATTCCCGGCCGGGGTGGAAGTAAGTAATTCCATGGTACACGGCGGCCCATTTTCCCGCGACTACAGAAAGCAGAATAAGTTCTGTGGGAACGGCGGCAATATATCGTTTCGTAAAACCAGTATGCTATCAAAAGATGCCTCAAGATTTATTACGAAAGAATTAATGGATACGAATCCCATGAAAATTTACAGGTTAATGAATGGTAAACGTACTAAAGAAACAATAACAAAGAGTAACGATTGAGTTTCTCTAAATTATAATATATGCTTGAAAAATTAAGGAGCCACAATTGGTTTGGCAAGAAAAATAAAGACGGCATCCTCTACCGGAGCTGGATGAAGAACCAGGGTATGCCCGTCGATATGTTTGATGGAAGGCCGGTAATTGGTATTTGTAATACATTTAGTGAGCTAACCCCTTGTAATGCGCATTTTCGTGAGCATGCTGAAATGGTGAAACGTGGCGTCCTGGAAGCGGGTGGGTTTCCATTAGAATTCCCTATCATGAGCCTCGGTGAAACATTGCTGAAACCAACGGCCATGCTCTTTCGAAACCTCGCAAGCATGGATGCAGAAGAAAGTATTCGCGGCAATCCTATTGATGGGGTTGTATTATTGACCGGGTGCGACAAAACCACTCCCTCAACTGTAATGGGCGCTTCCAGTGTGGGTTTGCCAACAATAGTGGTGCCCGGCGGCCCCATGCTGAATGGCAGATATAAAGGACAAACTATCGGCAGCGGTACACACGTTTGGAAGTTTGATGAAGATATGAAGACGGGCAAAATGACACAAGAAGAATGTGAAGTAGCTGAAAGCTGTATGAGCCGAAGTGTAGGACATTGTATGACGATGGGCACGGCGAGTACCATGGCTGTTATGGCGGAATCATTAGGCTTAACATTAAGTGGCGCTTCTGCTATCCCCGCAGCCGATAGCCGAAAAAAGCAAATGGCGCAGTTAAGTGGCAGAAGAATAGTAGGAATGGTAAAAGAAAATTTAACCATCGATAAAATATTGACAAAGGAAGCATTTGAAAATGCAATCCTTGTAAATGCAGCCGTTGGTGGTTCATCCAATTTTATAATTCATCTTACTGCTATTGCAGGAAGAATTGGTGTTGACATAAAACTTGACGATTTTGATAAGCTTAGCAGCAAAATGCCATTGCTTTTAAACTTAATGCCTTCCGGCAAACACCTGATGGAAGATTTTTATTATGCTGGTGGTTTACCGGTAATCTTAAATGAATTAAAAGATCTTTTACATAAAAATGTAATAACGGTTACCGGCAAAAATCATCATGAGAATATTAAAGGCAGAACTGATTGTTACAATAATGAGGTAATTGCTACTTATGAAAAGCCATTTTTACCGAACGCAGGTTGTGTTGTAGTAAAAGGCAATCTTGCTTTAAATGGCGCGGTAATAAAACCTTCAGCAGCCACACCCGCTTTATTGAAGCACACGGGTCGTGCAGTAGTATTTGAAAGTATCGAAGACTACAATGCCAGGATTGATGATCCTGAGCTGGATATCGATGAAAGCTGCGTAATGGTTTTGAAATACGTAGGCCCTGTTGGTTATCCCGGAATGCCGGAAGTCGGTAATATGGCTTTACCCAAAAAAATATTAGACAAAGGTGTTAAGGATATGGTTAGGATAAGTGATGGGCGCATGAGTGGTACTGCCTACGGCACAGCCGTACTACATGTTTCACCAGAATCAGCCATTGGCGGCAATTTGGCCCTGGTACATAATGGAGATATGATTGAACTGGATGTGACTCAAAGAAAATTACACTTGCACGTAACAAATAAAGAATTAGAATCAAGAAGAAAAAGCTGGACCGCTCCTAAACCTGCAGCTGAAAGAGGGTATGTAAGTTTATACATAAAACATGTGATGGGTTCTGATAAAGGTGCCGATCTTGATTTTTTACAGGGAAATTCAGGAAGTGAGGTGACCAGGGATTCGCACTAGCGATTATTTCTTTGATACATCTATAACGCAAAACTGTAATTTTCACTACCAAACGTGGCTTTCATTTCATTAAAGAGAAACGAAATCTTTTTTAGTAAAAGAATAATCGAACTTTTTATTAATTCCCTTGAAATAACAATTAAGCATAAACGCTATTTCGGAGTGATATAAAAAAATCATAAAATTGACAATTTAAAAAGATAAGAAAAATGCAATTGTACAACACCGACAACGGAACTGTAATTGAAGCCAATGGAAATTTTTAAAGCATCGTAGGATATTGTGCTTAAACAGTTCAGTTAAAAAAACAACGATTTAAATACATTCATAAAAAGAACAATTGTTATGAAAAAAATGCTTTCCCTGATTGTGATTTTCCTTACTTGTGCAGCTGCGGCGCAGCAACCCAAACCGATCAAAATAGATGACGGATTATTACAAGGAACTTATGAAAATGGACTGACCGTGTATAAGGGAATTCCTTTCGCTGCCCCGCCAGTAGGTACATTGAGATGGAAAGCTCCTCAGCCTCCTGCAAAATGGGATGGAGTACGTATGGCTGACAAGTTTGCTCCGGGTGCTATACAGGGCATAAATCCACCTTCGGGCAAGAGTGAAGATTGTCTTTACCTGAACGTTTGGACACCTGCAAAATCAGCACAAGAAAAGGTGCCGGTGTTAGTGTGGATTTACGGTGGCGGATTTGCAGTTGGCTACACCTCGGATCCGATGTACAACGGGGCAAAACTGGCTGAGAAAGGTGTGGTGCTGGTAAGTATTGCCTATCGTGTGGGCCAGTTGGGTTTTTTAGCAGACGCAGAATTAAGTAAAGAGAACCCAAATCATGTATCTGGAAATTATGGTCTGCTTGATATGATTGCTGGTCTTAAATGGATTAAACAAAATATAGCTGCATTTGGTGGCGATCCGGATAAGGTAACCATTTTTGGCGAGTCAGCGGGTGGCATTGCCGTTAGTATGTTATGTGCATCACCATTGGCGAAAGGCTTATTTCAGGGAGCAATTTCAGAAAGTGGCGGATCGTTTGGGCCACCGCGTCTGACTACTTACCCCGGCGAAAATTTAAAAACTTTGCACGCCGCCGAAAACGATGGGGCAGCTTATGTAAAAAGTGCTGGTGTTAATTCTATTGCGGAACTACGGAAAATTGATGCGGACAAACTTCCCGGTCGTGGGCTTGGGATGTCGTGGCCCATCATTGATGGATATGTAATTCCTGGTGACCAGCATAATTTGTATGAAGCTGGAAAGTATAATGACGTACCTATATTGGTTGGCTATAACTCTGATGAAGGTGCAAGTTTTTCCCGCGACAAAACACCGGCAGACTATATTTCGGGTGTGCGGAAGCGTTATGGCAAGTTTGCTGATGATCTTATTAAAGCGTATCCTGCAAGTGAAAATGCCGTTCCTAAGACCGCACGAGACTTATCCCGTGATGCCGCTTTTGGCTGGCAAACATGGAGTTGGGCAACGTTGCAGTCAAAGACCGGGAAATCAAAAGTATTCTATTATTATTTTGATCAGCATCCTGATTACCCGGAGAGTTCACCTCACTACGGTTATGGTTCGCCACATGGGCAGGAAGTGGCCTATGTGTTCCGGCATCTCGATTCTTCAAATTCCCAAACTACTAAAAGCGACATTGACATATCAGAAGCTATGAGTACCTACTGGACAAACTTTGCAAAATACGGGCAACCAAATAGTAAAGGCGTGCCTGTGTGGCCGGCTTTTACTGTTTCAAATCCGCAGGTTATGTATTTTAGTGCAACACCCCATGTTGGGCCTGTACCCAGCGCTGAATCATTGAAAGTGCTGGATAAATATTTTGAATGGAGACGGACACCCGAAGGAAAAGAATGGGCTAAATAAAAGCGATTTATTTTACAACCAATTTATTTCAACCAACCATACTGATTAAAATGAAAAATATGTCAATTACTCCCAATATGCAAAGAGCTTTAAAGCCAATTTCTGTTTCATTATTACTGCTCTTCAACTGCTTCATATCACATGCACAGGTTGATACTGCGTTGCGGCAAACCATGCCAAAAGCTGGCAGAATGCACAACGACAAACCTAATGGAAAAGGCTGGGTAAATCTCCTGGCAACTCCGTCTGAATGGAATTACGAATCTGCTTTTTGGCAATTTACTGATTCAGGTTTTCATGCCGCTATGGGAAAAGAAAAGGAACATCACTACAGTTATACAAAAAAAATCTACAAAGATTTTGAATTAAATGTAATGATACGAATGGTAGGTGATGAAGATGCAAATTCCGGGGTTTGCATCCGTATAAATCCAACAAACTTTGATAATGCACCGGGTTACCAGGTTGATATGGGAAAAGGTTATTGGGGCTCGCTTTGGGAAGAACGACGGGCAGAGATGGTGCAAAAATTTCCGGATACGCTTGTACAAAGGCTGGTGCATCAAAATGATTGGAACCATTACTACATAGTAGCAAAAGGCCATCATATAATGGCCTGGCTCAATGGTGTAAAGACAATTGACATTGTACACGATGCAGGTTTTTCTGAAGGTAGTATCGGATTTCAGCTTTGTCATTACCATAACCGAACGGTCGTGGATGTAAAATTTTTATACATCCGTGAATTATGATAAAACTGGGAGATCTATTCAGGAAAACTCAGTCCATTTCAAATACATTTTTATTTGTTCAATCCACCTTCTGAGAGTTAAAAAGGGTTCTGCGCGGTCCAACCCACCTCCTAAGAAGTGGTTGTTCCTATTCTGATAGATCCTTGGCATATCCTTACAAACCTTCCTTTCTTTTGATTTGATATAATCATCAAATCTGATGATATATACCCAGGTTGATTTCATTACATCGTTTATCTTGTATGTCGATGGCTAAACTATTTATTTCTAAATCCGATGTAAAGTTTGCCTTAACAAATTTTCCGATGCTTAAAACATTTTTCGTTGCATAAATAATTAGATCTTCAACGTTCTTAATAATATCCCGCAGTTTATCATTAAGTATTTTTACTATTCCAAATTGATTTGGTAGCTTTTCTGAAATACATGCCTTCTTCCTGTTCCAATAATTCGGTGGGATAGAAATTTTCGTATTCAACAATGTGCGTTTCTCGGGACTGTAGCAATACTGAATATAAATGAGACAGGTTCCATCTTTTCGCGTGAACCTTTTTTCGCAAATTGCTTTAATAGGTAAATTCATTTTGGCTGACTTTACTCGATTAAATACTCGATTAAAGTAAAGTCTGCTTTTGTAAAGGTAGTAAGGGGTATAAGACCTGCAGTGTTATAGCTACTTAAAATGAATGGTTAAACTATAAAGACGGGGTGCTGAAGGCAACAGAAAGTACTACTTCAATTGCATATCTCAGGTCGATATTTTTATCTTTCATCACTATTCTTTTTCGCTAATAATCTACCACGTTATAAAGGTAGATTTTATATCATTTGCAACAGATAGCTGACTATATTTTAGCCAGGTAAGAAAATAGGCTTGTTGTTATTTCATCAATCCATAATGGTGCGGTGAAAATGCACTTGTCCCGACAAAAAAAGTAATTGCATAAATCTTGATGATAACAGCCAGTATTTCTACACCATAAAACTCGTTGAAATTTCCAACTCGTTGGGTGCAATTATTGCAATTTTAGAGGAATAACTTATCACAAATTGCAATGGAGAAATCTATAAATTATACAAGACAAAAGAGAAAGATTGGTATGATATTTCTGACAAGATTTCTGGTGGAAATTATACAGTTTTTGCGGAAACTAAAACTTCAGACCAACAAAGGATAAACTTGTAAGAATAATTTCAATGCAAGTATTTTGATGCTGCCAATTGTTGAGATTCGGCAGATGATCCGGGTTTAAAAAAGCAATAAAACTTACTAAATAAAGCTCAGAAAATTCACCTAAAGGAACTTTCTATATTATTACACGACGTATTGGAAATTGATTTGAAAGGCTTTATTTTTTCTTCTTTTACAGTGTCATCCAGGAGACAATTAATAAGGAGTTTTCCTGTTTCCTTTGCCTTCTTTGTTTAATTTTACAAAACCAAAATTTGTGTTCTCTTAAACTGCCCTCACTATGGCAAATACTTTAGTCAAAGATTTGGAAAAAGACCTGATGCTTTCTCATTTCACTATTGAGAATCTTCTTGAGGCTGTTTTTTGGGTGACATCGGAAGGAAGTATTTTCCAGGCAAATGATATGGCGTGTCAAATGACCGGCTATTCAAAAAAGGAACTTACCCGGCTGCACGTTGCTGATTTAAATCCTTCGCGTATAGTCTCGGATTTCCCGGGATTTTGGAAAATGCTAAAGAAGGAAAAGAAATTTACATTCGAAGCCCAACATAAGCACAAGACAGGCTATCTATACGATGTTGAAATTACAGGAAATTTTATCGAATATAAAGGACAGGAACTCACCTGCAGCATTGTCCGTGATATTCGTAAGAAAAAAATGGAAGAGGAATTGTTGCGTGTGATCTCTGAAGCTACATCCAGTCTCGTAGGGAAAGATTTTTTTACTGTTCTTGCAAAGCACATCACTTTCACGCTTTCCATGAAATATGCGCTTATAACAGAATGCGCCAATAAAGAAAAAACAAGATTGCGCACACTATGTTATGTTGATGGACAATTGGTTCTCGACAACATAGAATATGACGTAAGCGAAATACCTTGCGAGATAATCATGCGTGGCGAAGATTTTTTCATGGCAAAGGATGTACAGAAATATTTCCCGAAGGAAGTAGGAATTGAATCTTATGTTGGTGTACCAATATTGAGTCCTAAGAACGGCGAAGTAATGGGCCATATAATTGCTGTTGACCCAAAGCCCGTTTCAGCATCCAATAACCAGGCAGCTGTTCTTAAAATATTTGCTTCGCGTGCAGGAGCCGAACTCGAGCGGATGAAAGTAGAAAGCGAGCTTGAAAGAAAAAACGAGGAATTAAAGCAAAGGCTTAATGAAATTGAGCTTTATCATTCCACTATGAAAAACCTTCGTGACCAGATTTTCTGGATCAACAAAGAAGGAAAGTTTATAATGGTGAATAATGCCGTGAGTCGGCTATCAGCTTACACCGCTGATGAATTATTGAACATGACAGTGTTTGATTTAAATCCTTCACTCACAAAAAAAAGCTGGCAAAAATCCTGGGAAGAAACCCGTGAACAAGGCCAGGTTATTCATGATACTATTCATCAAAATAAGTATGGTGAAACCTATGAAGTAGAAGTAACTAATAATTTTATAGAGCATGATGGCATGGAATATTTCTGTAGTTCAGTTCGTGATATTCGTAAGCGAAAAATGGAAGAACAGTTACTCAGAATTATTTCTGAAAACACAGCCGGGATCACTGGTGAGAAATACTTACTTGAGCTGGCAAAATCTGTCACTGCTACGCTGGGAGTACGTTATTCAATGGTTTGTAAATACTCGAATCCTGAAAAGACAAGACTTAAAATGATTTCTTATGTAGATAAACAGGAAGTACTTGCAGGATTCGAATATGATCCTGTTGGTACGCCTTGTGAAATAGTTATGAAAGGAAATGATTTCTTCTGTGCTGAGAACCTTCACGCTATTTATCCAAGAGAAGAGGGAATCCGTTCCTGGGTGGCTGTGCCAATTTATAGCCCTTCCACGGGTGGACCTATTGGAAATATTGGCGCCTTTGATAAAGTGGCTATGGATAAAAATCAAAACCAGGCGGATATACTCAGGATCTTTGCAGCCCGTGCCGGTGCGGAAATGGAACGGATGGAAGCACAGGAAAAACTTGTTCATGCAAATGCAGAATTAGCAAAACGGCTGGTTGAAATTGAATCCCTTAAAAACCAGTTGCAGGCAGAAAATACTTATTTGCAGGAAGAAATAAAACTGAATAACAATTTTGATGAAATAATAAGTAAAAGCAAAAGGTTCCACAAAGTATTGCAGCAAATAGAACAGGTTGCTCCTACGGAAGCCACAGTCTTAATCCTTGGTGAATCAGGTACCGGCAAGGAATTAGTGGCAAGGGCAATTCACAATATTAGTAACCGGAGCAAAAGGCCACTGGTTAAAATTAACTGTGCCACGCTTCCGGCTAATCTTATAGAAAGTGAATTATTCGGCCACGAAAAAGGCGCTTTTACGGGAGCTATGGACAGAAAAATTGGCCGCTTTGAATTGGCAGACGGAGGTACCATTTTTTTAGATGAGATTGGAGAACTGCCTGTGGAACTTCAGTCAAAATTACTTCGCGTCTTGCAGGAAGGTGAGTTTGAAAGATTGGGAAATCCAAAAACATTCAAAGTGAATGTAAGAGTGATTGCTGCTACTAATCGCAACCTTGAGCAGGCGATTGATAAAAAAGAATTCAGGGAAGACTTGTATTACCGGTTAAATGTTTTTCCAATTATTTGTTCACCGTTGCGTGAGAGGAAAGAGGACATACCACTTCTCGTAAAACATTTTTGCCAGAAACACGAGCCAAGAGTTGGAAAGAAAATAACCAATGTTTCCTCCAAAGCGATGGCGGACCTGGCCGCATACAACTGGCCTGGAAATATACGGGAGCTCGAAAATGTAATTGAAAGAGCGATGATACTTAGCCCTAGTAATATCCTTGACTGTGGTTCCTGGTTACCGGCTTCTAAATCCACAGGAACTATCGGGAAAGCTTACACTCAGAAGCTTGATGATGTTGAAAAGGAACATATTATTACCGTGTTAAATAGTACAAACTGGAAAGTGAGCGGTGAAAAAGGAGCAGCAAAAATTCTTGGATTAAATGCCACAACCCTGGAAGCCCGAATGAAAAAGCTTGGAATTAAAAGACGGCCACATTCATCAGAGGTTGTTTAGAATATTTCCGATAAATGCAAATCAGTTTTCAAATCATTTTAATGTCAGCCTGAGCTTGTCGAAGGCGGCGGTATCGAACTCGAAAAATGCGTCTTACTAAAGTGTGGCCGCCTTCGACGAGCTCAGGCTGACAGCTTTTATATTTAAGGCCAGCGAATTTTTATATATCACGTTGACAAGGTTATTTTGATATCTATTTCCGTTAAGGCAAGATTTCTCTCCGCTAAAAAGATTAAGGCACGTAAACTAATAGTAATTTTTAGTTAACCTTCTCTGTGGTTCAGCATTTTCGCATTTCTCACCGCAGCAGGAACAAAAATTATTTTTTTTGCCTGGAGAATGGCTGTTCCTAATAATAAGATTCCAATGATCCAGTTTAATATATTTTGATGTTTTGTGATTTGAGCAACAAGATAGGTTCCGGCATAAATAAACACCATAAACCCAAGTATGGTGCCGGTTCCAATGCCGGCCACAAACCAATTATATTGAGTGGGGCGGGGCTCAAGAATTTGTTTATTCAAAAGAATAGTACTCCACCCAAGCCAGAACGGAATATGCAAAGGATTAGTAATGCTAAGTATAGCTCCTGTCCAGAAAGGATCAAGAAATTTTCCGGGGAGTAGTGCGTTTGAAAATGCTTTCATTTTATAAGCTGCGATAAAACTTCCGATGGCTACAAGTAATAATAATCCTGTTGTAATAACTTCCAAAAAAAAGAAAATTTTTTGCCGCCGGGCAAGCCAGTTCATGCCAACTAATGTGAGCCGAACTACCATTATCTCTACCAACATTGAACCTGTTGCGTATATAAGGCCCGCCTTTATTCCCTGGTCGATTGCTATATGCGTTGCAGTAATGTTCATTACGCCAAGTGGCAATGAACCAAGGAAGCTTATTATCATTCCCCAAAAAAATATCCGGAGTAACTTTTTCACGAAACAGTCAATGGTTTTTTTAAGGCTTCGTTCATCATTTTTTTGTACCGGCTGTTTTCCCTGATCATTTGCAGGCTAAATAATTTTATAAAAAATGGCCGGTGCAATATTTTTGTAAGCATAATCCTGGATTAATAAAAAGCTTCGTCCTGAAGTGAGTAGAGAAAATTTATTTCTTCCTCAGAAACTTTATTTTCTTTAAGATCCAGGTATTTCATGTTGCCGGTTTCATTGTCAAGTAAAATACTTGTAACGCTTACCGTAGATACAAGGCCTTCGCGATCTATTCTTAAATCATTTTTTTTGTCGCCTTCCCCGCCACATTGATGGAAATGTAAAATATCTTCCCGGGTAGGATTTGGGTGCCTGTTTAAAAATGTTGCAAACCATTGCTCTCTTTTTTTAGCAACAGTCTCATCGTATAACGTAGAAGATGACCAGATGTAATGGCGGTTCTTTTTCAATTGTACGCAATATTTTTGCAAACCATCCCAACGGCATTCGTAAAGAAAATTATCATCGAAAACTACAAGAGTGAATGGCTCAATCAACCCGAGATCCATTTTTGTAAAATACCTTACGGGATTATTTGCCTCAATAATATCCAGCAAAATTTGACCACGGCTTTTTTTATAGGTTGATCTGTAATCGTGCTTCACAAAAGCGCCATTTAATAACACCGCAGCATTTCCATTCTCGTGTAAGGCGATCCATGTTCCACCAGCGCTTGCATCTTTTGGAAACAACAGCTTCCTTTGGCCCATCGTATAGATTGCCGGTGGAATTGCATTCTTACGGCTGTATTTTTCATCACGATTAGATGTGAGAAAATATTTATTTTTTAAGGGAATAAAAGTTACTGTGCACATTCTTTTCGGTATTTAATGGTGGACGATGCTACACCAAATTCATCAGGAATCGGGATAGCAGAAACCTCGCTGATACCCACTCTTATCAATGCCATGTGGTGTACGGTGTGCTCAAGATTATAAACTATTTCGCGGTAATAATTTGTATTGATAATGTATTGGCAGGAACGGTCATCATAACTTCCTTCAAGTTGCAGATCTTTATTTGTTTTTTCGAGATTGTTACCTATCATTTGCAATAGCTCGATAGCCAAATCTTTATCAGTCTCTATTCTTTTGTCTCTTTTTCTTTCGTCGTAATTCACCGTGCCATTTTCATAGCCATTAAAGAGGCAAATAAATAATTCCAAAACGTGCCTTACATGCTGCCCTATGGTGGCATTGGAAAGGATACTTACAGGGCATGAATATTCCTCATTAGTGAGTTGTTGTACAGAATCACTTAATTGAGTCAATACGTTTTGAATTGTTTTCTCAATTTTCATAGCCATTTTTTAAAATTTTACAAAGCTAACCTCCGGAATATTTATCCCTGTCGGCTACGTGACAGGATACTGCATTTTGCCTAAAAATTTTCAGTACCACAAACTGCATGGATTAATATTACAGTTGTCATTTCTCCGGCCGGAGACAATTACATGTTTCTCAAAATAGCTGACAAATCCCATTAAATTACTCCCAATATTTTGGAAAACTCCCAATAGGTTGGGAGAAAATTTAGGACGCTGTTTTTGAAAAGACATTTCATAGAATTTTTTATACCCTTTACTGTAAAGCGTTTCAGGGCAAAAAAAATATTGCAAAAAAAATCTGGCACATCCATTGGCTATCTAAAAGCAAATTTAGAAATCAAAATGAAGAAAATGATCACTCAGAAAAACTTTAAAAAAGAAGTCCTGGAAAGTATGACTTTATCGCTGGTTCAGTTCAAAACAGAATGGAGAGGAAGTTGCCAAATTGTTTCAATGATTTACGATGACCTGGCAAAGTCTTATAACGGTTTGGTAAATTTTTACACTGTCGATTTTGAAAATGAGGGTGGCTTAGTTACGGAGTATGGCGTGATGGAAGCTCCCACGATTCTTTTTTATAAGAATGGAAAATTGATAGACCACAGTATTGGACTAATTGCCAAAAATTTATTGATCTCCAAAATCGAAAATGCATTATCAAATTAACAATCAAAAAAAACAATCACAATTTAAATACCAAAACTATGTGCGACGAAATCAAATTTGTTTACCTGAAAAGCCATCCGCTTTTCGCAAACCTCACAGATCAGCAAATAAAAGATGCTGCGCAAATTATGAAAGTTAGAACTGTGTACCGCGGTGAATATTTTGACTACGGCGCAGGTCCTTTCAGCAAACTCTATCTACTTATCAAGGGAAAAATTAAGATTACTCTCAGCGATGACATGGATAACGAGTTAGTAAAAGATATTTTAACCGCACCCGATATCTTCGGCGATCTGAGCCTTGAAGGCAAGCCTTCTGCGGATGAATACACTGAGGCGCTTACGTCTAATACAGTCGTTTGTTCTTTTAATGCGGCAGATTTTAAGAAAGTTTTGCAGGACAATATACTCCTCGCATTAAACTATGCCAACGCGGTAAATAATAAGCTTAAGAAGGTTGAAAGCCGTCACGCTGACCTGGTATTTTATGACGCTAAAGCACGGCTGATCCGCTTTATTAAAAACTGGGCGCGGACAGATGGCAATCGTATCGGATGATAAAATTATTTTGAATAATTATTTGACGCATAGTGAAATTGCCGGTGTAATTGCAACATCACGCCAAAGCGTAAATGTACTTTTTAATGAACTCCGCGATTCAGGACTTTTGTTTTACAACCGTAAAAGAATAGAGCTCAATAATCCTATGGTGTGGAATTGAAATAAGTTGCAGCTATTGTCAAAAACCCGACAATCCAATTTCCCTTCACTATATAATTTTGTACCCGATGAAAACAAAAAATGATTTTTTTCATATTCGTTTTTTAGTTGGGTAAAGTTAAGGCGCCGCTTAAGTGGCGGCGCCTTTTTGAAACTTTCGGGAAGTACCAGCCTCACCTTTGCAAATACCATAGTTATTTTTAAAAATCATAAATCATTAAATCAATTATCAGAAATGGAAAAAAAATTACAGGGCCAGGTTGCGATCGTTACAGGAGCCAGCAGTGGAATAGGTGCGGGTGTCTCTAAATCAATGGCCGCCGCTGGCGCAACTGTTATCGTGAATTATCCGGTTGCATCAAACAAAGCAATGGCTGAAGATGTTGTGAAAGGAAATTACAGATGCAGGAAATGAAGCGGTTAGCGCTCAATGCGATGTAAGTAAAGAAGACGAAGTAGTAAATATGTTTGCCGATGTTGTTAAGCAATTTGGAACCGTTGACATTTTAGTAAACAATGCAGGACTGCAAAAAGATTCTCCATTTGATAAGATGACATTAGACCAATGGAACTTCGTATTGAGTGTAAATCTTACAGGACAGTTCTTGTGTGCCAGGGAAGCCATTAGGGAATTTTTAAGAAGAGGCGTTGATGAAAAAAGAAGTAAAGCTGCCGGTAAAATAATTTGTATGAGCAGTGTGCATGAAGTAATTCCATGGGCCGGCCACGCAAATTATGCAGCCAGCAAAGGGCGGCATTATGCTTATGATGAAAAGTATATCCCAGGAATTCGCCCATGAAAAAATCCGCATCAACAGTATTGGGCCAGGCGCAATACAAACGCCTATCAACCGCGATGCATGGGATACGCCTGAAGCACTTGCATCTTTACTCACATTAATTCCGTACAAAAGAATTGGGAAGCCGGAAGATATAGGCAATGCTGCTGTATGGCTTGCCAGCGATGATAGTGACTATGTAAATGGCACCACATTATTTGTTGATGGAGGTATGACATTGTACCCCGGGTTTACAACGAATGGATAGTCCCCTGTCTGAACTATGATTTATGAGATTAACGTGATTATTATGAAGGTGTCTAAAAATGATTCTATGGATTTCATGTGACGCTAAGATGCACGAACTATAATTGTACGGCCAACAACGCGAAGGGGAAATGAAATCCTTTTTTTCAAAATCATAGAAATCCAATAGTCATAAATCATAGTTCAGACAAATAACTTTTTAAACTTAAAACTATGCAAGAGCAAAAAAGATTGCAGGAAGACAAAGAGAAAAAAATCAACTGGAAAAAGTGGGGCCCGTATGTGACCGATCGTCAATGGGGCACTGTGCGTGAAGACTACAGTGATTATGGAACGGCGTGGGAATTCGTAAGTCATGATGCGGCGCGGAGTAAAGCCTATCGCTGGGGTGAAGAAGGTATTGCCGGCATCAGTGACGATCAGCAACTGCTTTGTTTTGCTCTTGCTCTTTGGAACAAAAAAGATCCTATAATAAAAGAAAGATATTTTGGAGTTACAGGTAACGAAGGCAATCATGGTGAGGATGTAAAGGAATTGTATTACTATTTAGATTCCACGCCTACGCATTCTTACATGAAGATGCTGTATAAATATCCCCAGGCTGAATATCCTTATGCCGAATTAGTAAATGAAAACAGGAGAAGAGATAAAACACAACCGGAATTTGAATTAATTGATACCGGCATTTTTAATGAGAATAAATATTTTGATGTTTTTGTGGAATACGCAAAAGCAGGGGCCGATGATGTTATGATCAAAATCACCGTGCACAATCGCGGCAATGAAGATGCATCATTGAATGTGCTGCCAACAGTTTGGTTTCGCAATACGTGGGCATGGGGATATGATGATTACAAGCCCCAAATGATGTCTTCGAATGATGGCCATATAATGATCAATCATAAAGAGCTTGGCAATTTTACGCTCTATGCCGATAGCAACACAGAATCACTTTTTTGCGATAATGAGTCCAATAATAAAAAATTGTACGGTTCCGAAAACGGACACTCTTATTGTAAAGACGGCATCAATGACTTTCTTGTGCATGGTAACGAAAATGCGATTAATAAAAATCAGCAGGGAACAAAAGCCGCAATGAATTTTGATGTAACTATTAAAGCCGGCAGCTCTCAAACATTTAGATTAAGACTTAGGAAAGATAATAACTCAGATGCTTTTGATGACTTTGATAATATTTTCAGGAAGCGTTTAGCCGAGGCGCATTCATTTTATTATGAATTGCAAAAAGATATTCAGTCAGATGATGAAAAATTAGTGCAGCGCCAGGCTCTTGCGGGCATGCTGTGGAGCAAGCAATTTTTTTATTATGATGTTGATCAGTGGATAAAGGGAGACCCTGCACAGCCTGCTCCTCCTTCTTCAAGAAAGAAAGGCCGCAACCATGAATGGCCGCATCTTAACAACGCTGACATTATTTCAATGCCCGACAAATGGGAATATCCCTGGTATGCTGCATGGGATCTTGCTTTTCATTGTATTTCTTTTGCACTGGTTGATGCAGAATTTGCAAAAAATCAATTGTCTTTGCTCACCAAAGAATGGTACATGCATCCCAACGGTCAGTTGCCTGCATACGAATGGGCGTTCGGTGATGTGAATCCTCCGGTGCATGCATGGTCGGCGTGGCGGGTTTATAAAATTGATGAGAGGAATAATAATGGCAAAGGCGATATTAAATTTTTGGAATGCATATTTCATAAACTGCTGCTCAACTTTACATGGTGGGTAAATCGTAAAGATGCCGAAGGGAATAATATTTTCCAGGGTGGGTTTTTAGGTTTGGATAATATTGGAGTGTTTGACAGGAGTGCACCGTTGCCCACCGGTGGCCACATTGAGCAGGCTGATGGCACGAGCTGGATGGCAATGTACTCTCTCAACCTCATGCGCATTTCATTGGAGCTTGCAAAATACAACTCCTTCTTACCAGGACATGGCCACTAAATTTTTTGAACACTTTTTATACATAGCAGGGGCTATGGCCAACATGGCCATGGAAAGCGGTGGTCTTTGGGATGAGGAAGACCAGTTCTTTTATGATGTATTGAAAATGCCTAATGACGGAAGCATAAAATTAAAAGTCCGCAGCATGGTTGGCCTGATTCCTTTGTTTGCTGTTGAAGTGCTCGATCATGAATTGCTGGAAGCCGTTCCTGAATTTTCAAAGCGAATGGAGTGGTTCCTGAAAAACAGGCCGGACCTGGCAAGTCTCGTTTCGCGCTGGCAGGAAAAGAACCAGGACGAAAAGCATTTGCTGAGTTTATTACGTGGCCATCGCATGAAAAAGATTCTTCAAAGAATGCTGGATGAAAGTGAATTCTTCAGTGACTATGGTATTCGTGCGATTTCAAAATTCCACGACCAGCATCCTTACGAATTTTGGGTTGATGAAAATAGGTTTAGTGTTGAATATACCCCGGGTGAATCTACTACAAGTTTGTTTGGTGGCAATAGTAACTGGCGTGGCCCTATTTGGATGCCGGTAAATTATTTACTGGTGGAAAGCCTGCAGCGCTTTCATTATTATTATGGGGATGATTTTAAAGTTGAATGTCCTACGGGGAGTGGCGTGTACATGACCCTGGACGAAGTCGCCGGTGAAATTTCAAAACGCCTGGCCGGATTATTTGTAAGGGATGAAAATGGACGCCGTGCTTTTCTTGGAGACAATGAAAAATTACAGAATGATCCTAACTTCAATAATTACATTTTGTTCTATGAATACTTCCACGGCGACAGTGGGAGGGGAGTAGGAGCATCGCACCAAACAGGCTGGACAGGTTTGGTAGCGAAACTATTGCAACCAAGAAGAAATGAAAAAGAAATTACGGAGAAAGAAAAAATGCTTTCTGAAATAACTATTGATTAATTAAAAATAATCCTCGTCCCTCTCCCCTTGGGGAAAGAGACGGGGCGTGATAAATCATGTTACATCTCAATAAACAAATTCTCGAAAATTACGAAGAAGCTGTTCAGCACGAATGGCTTGAAGCAAATGGACTCGGTGGCTGGAGCAGCTCATCCGTTATAGGCTGCAATACCCGTCGTTACCATGGTTTACTTGTTGCTGCTACAGTGCCTCCTGCAGAAAGAATGGCATTAGTGGCGAAAATAGATGAAACGATAATTTTAGATAACGAGAGATTTGAATTAGGTACTAACAATTACGGACAGGCCATATCGCCGAAAGGATATAATTTTTTATCATCATTTACAAAAAATCTATTTCCTGAATTTGTTTATGAAGCAGCAGGAATAATACTGAAGAAAACAATTGCCATGATTCATGGAGAAAATACAGTTGTTATAATTTATGATGTGTTGAAAGCAGACAAATCATTTATCCTTGAATTACTACCGCTTCTTTCAGTAAGAGGCTATCACAGCATGATGCATGCCAATGACGCGATAAACAGGCATGCATCATTTGATAATAATATTTTTAAAACAAAAGCATATGAAGGAACCCCTGATATATTCATCAAAGTGCCCGGTGGTAATTATCACCCGGACCCCCAATGGTTTTATAATTTTAACTACAGCATAGAACAATACCGCGGGCTGGATTTTATTGAAGACCTTTTTACTCATGGAAAATTTAATGTTGAATTAAAAGAAGGAGATACTCTTGGTATCATCATATCAACAGAGAATCCGGAAGAAAGAGATACGTTAGAATTATTTCAAAAAGAAAACGACAGAAGAGAGTCTCTTATTAAACAATTAAGTGATGAAACCATTCAGCAATTGACCCTTGCTGCCGACCAGTTTATTGTAAAGCGTGGTGAAGATTTGAAAACCGTTATTGCCGGCTATCACTGGTTTACCGACTGGGGAAGGGACACGATGATATCATTGCCCGGCCTGTGTTTAAGCACCGGCAGGTACGATGATGCAAAAAAAATTATTGCCGCATTTGCAAAAAATGTAAGTATGGGAATGTTGCCCAACCGCTTCCAGGATAATAATGAACCACCTGAATATAATAATGTTGACGGCACCCTCTGGTACTTCATCGCGGTTTATAAATACCTGCAGCACACAAATGATCTGGAATTTGTACTCCATGAAATCTTACCTGTACTAAAGGATATCATTGACTGGCATTTCAGGGGAACGCGATATAATATTCATGTGGATGAAGATGGTTTGTTATATGCCGGTGAAGAAGGACAACAACTTACGTGGATGGATGCACGTATAGGAACATGGGTGGTGACACCACGTATGGGAAAGCCGGTGGAGATACAGGCGCTTTGGTACAATACATTGAAAATATTTTCAGAATTATTACTATTGAACAACCAGGAAAGTGATGCATCGCTGGTAGATATAAGCGCGGAGAAAGCAAGGCAAAGCTTTTCCGAAAAATTCTGGTATGAGGAAGGAAATTATTTATACGATGTAATTGATGAACATAATAATCCCTGTAAAGAAATAAGACCGAACCAACTATTTGCCATCAGTCTTCCTTTTCCATTAATTGAAGGTGAGCAGGCTAAAGCAGTTCTCAAAATTGTAGAGGAACAATTATATACTCCTGTTGGATTAAAAAGCCTCCCAAAAACTGATTCGCATTATATTCCGGTGTACGGCGGCGATGCCTGGCACAGGGATTCGGCTTACCATGAAGGAACCGTGTGGAGTTGGCTGCTCGGCCCTTATGTAGATGCGATAATAAAAGTAAAGGGCGAATGGGGAAAAGTGGATGCTCAAAAAGTAATTGATGATTTCAAATACCATTTAAATGAAGGTTGCATTGGAAGCATTTCAGAGATTTTTGATGCAGAAGCACCGCATCACCCACGTGGATGCATTGCCCAGGCATGGAGTGTAGGAGAAGTATTGCGGGTGATTAAAGAATATGAATTGTAGGGGGTGAAGGAGAAGAGTAAAATGGAGGAATTAAGTGATGTTTAGGGATACGGGAAGGATACCAATGTTGGCTGCCGTTTTTGTTTTGTCAAGTTTGTTGTGTCATGCTTTTATTTTTTCGCATTATTAAAATCAATGAACCAAAGCATGCAATCTTAATACTTCCTATAACCATTAGTCCAGCTACCCAAGGGATTAACCAGCCAATATATTTTATTGTCAAAAACCAATGAACAATATTAAAGCATAAGGTTGTGACCGAGTTATCCTATTAACCAATCCTAAAATTAAAATCAAAAAGAAAATCAAATAAATCCAGTAAGTAATTTTAAAAAATTTTCTTCCGTGATACCATAGTAGAAAATCGTCACGTTTATTGGCTATTTCGTAGATGTCGCCTTGATAAAGTATCCGATATATAGTTAGAAGAAATGCGGAAGTTGAAAGTATAAAATTTTAATCCCTAAACTGTCGTCAACTGTATTTATGTAAGCTAACCGTCCCACGGTCAAAATTATAAGAAGCATTGCTGGAATTTCAGTAATTAAACTTATAACAGTTGCCTTGTATTCTATTACATTAAATGATACAGTAAAAATTGAAACAATCATATTTAATACATGTCGTAAAATAACGAAGATGATTATGATAATTTCAACGTACACTAAAAAATAAAGTATGTTTAAATTAGTCGGATTCATTGAATAGATTTATTAAATTAGTCATAGCCAATGCGGTGCTGTATATCTAAATATTTCTTTCCAGTCTTCTTTTAAAACAGTTTTGTTTATTTTTCTTTCGTAGCATTCAGTAGTGATAGAAAATTCAACTATATAAAAATCTTTCCCCTTATCTCTATTCATTGTTTTAACTAATATCATTGGAGATATTCTATGTTGTTTTTCCCAATCAGGATTATATGTTTTTTTCTGATAAAATACTTTTAAACTTTCATGTCCGAAACCGCCTGTGGGGAGAACGTCGAATTGAGTTTTATAAATTTCAGTAGCACAAATTTTTTAATTTCGTTTAGTATTTTATAGGTTGGATTTATAAAATCGTCAAGTATGGACTTTGCTTTTTTGAATTCAAATATAATTCTTGAATGTTCACTTGAATCCCAGTCAACATAGATAAAATTTCGAATTTCTATTTCAAAATTTTTATAGGTTGAGAGAACTCCTGTATTATCTGTTTTGGTGGTATATGGTTTTTTGTTGGGCAAGTGAAAGACCCTATAAATATTGTTGAAAATGCTTTCAATACTTTCAAGTCTAATGACTGACCTTAAAATACTTTCAAACTCTTGCTGTGTAAGTTTATTATTTATCACTGTTTCCGCTTTTGTAGTTTATTTTCCAGTCAAAAAATAAAGAGACGGCTGTTATAGTTGCAACTAAATAATCAATTAAATGCCATGTTTCTTTTTGAAACCAAAATAGTTTAAAAGGATTGAAAAGTATTACGATACAAGAAAAGTAAATTACAAGCCCGATTTGTTTTTTATTGTATGCCGCATAAGCAAAATAAATTGAAGTTCCGAAAGCAGTCCAACGAACAAATATATAATAGCCGTATTGTTGTCGTGTCGCTGCTGCAATAATTAGGACAGCAATTACTCCTAACTTAATTATGGTGTCAATGGTTTTGTTCATTGCAAGTTAGTTTGAATTTAGAGCTCGTCCGAAAATGGCAGCCAACGGTACGGCCCGCTGCTGTGCTGGAATTCATTGCTCGTCCAGCCTGGAACCGCAGCCGATTTGAAATACTGCAGTTGAAGTTATGAACTAAAGCTGAAAATTGAACGTCGAGCCCGAACTGAAGATGATAGCGATTTGCAGGCGATTGTTACTACGTCCGCCGGCATAGCAGCAAACCGAATGTTGTAGGTAGTGCTTCTGCCTGCTATTTACTTTTTAGCTCTCTAATTTCTGCAATCAATCGTGGAATATCTTGTCGAGCATTTGCAATGAAGTCATAGTCGAAATCAGTAGCTCCTGTCATTTCGATGTCTTCGCCCCGATTGCCTTCAGTTCCTGTCATTATAAAGTCTGAACCACTTTCATGGTCTCTACCTTCAATGTAAGCTTTCCATGGTCCTGCTTGACCAAGTTTGCTCTTTGTTCAATTTGTATCAGTTCTTCGTCTGTAATCATTTATTTGATGCGATTAAATTTTGTTACCTGAGATTTCGTTCTCCATCTTTGTCACAAATGAAAAGCACTTGTTCATTGTAATCATACACGTAGCATTCAATTTCCGGATTGTCGTTGACTTGTTTTATACTGAACTCCCTTGCTTCGTCGTAAGAATTGAATATTTCGTAAGCATCTGAAATGTCTTCCCCGACTAAATACAAGGATTTATTATTCTTCAGCACATGTCCTGTAGAAAATTCAGCCCGTCCGACTGCAAATTGATATTGAGATAATTTGGGTTTGTCCACTTTGTTGCTATTCTAAAACTGTTGCAATAGCATTACCTACAACGATAGGGCTTTGTGTTGTTGGGGAATTTGAAATTCTTTCGCCCGGAACCGAAGCCCAATTGAAAAACTGAAGAAGAAGATAAGAACAAAAAGCTATATTGAAAAACTTCAGCCCGAGCCAAAGCCCAATAGCGAACTAATGCTTATTGTACGTTCCTTCTGCCCCAATAACACAAAACCCGCTGTTAGTGGCCGTTTTAATAGATACCTGGAATTGGAAATCTATATCCAATAAAATACTCTTTCCCATTGATTTCAAAAGCTTGTTTCTCTCGTCTTTTCTTTATGAGTTTTGTCAACTGGCTAAAATATTTTTTGTCTAAGAATATACTGGTCACGTACCCTTGTTGCTTTCTTGTGTCTGGACTATTAAGGTCAGGCCAATTTGTAGGCCATTGAATTGGCGTGTCTGGCGAATGGCTGTAGTCAGATAACATAACTTCAATTTTGTCAGGAACCCACTTCATATATTTATCAGCGTCAAAGTTTAAAATGAAGTCATGAATTTTGAGAACCTGCGACGGAAATCTTTTTCGATATTCCTTCGATGAAATATATCCGTAAACGGAAACCCGAACCAATGTGTCAAGTTTTACAAAAACGCTATAAGAAGGATTGTCTGTCGCCATAATCTCACCGTTCGGTTCGGGATTAGTCGCATTGTAAAATCTGCTTTTTTGAAAAAGAGTGTCTCCCAAATTTAGGTCACTAATAAGCTCCATCTTTTCTCCTTCGTCAAGCTGTGTCACATTATAGCCACCACTTTTCCAAAATAAAATTTTACCATTGTCATAAAGAATGAAGGGAGGGCCTTCAGCTCCCATAAACATAGCCCATGGGTCACTAACACGATACCAAAAAATTGGTTTGCCAAAACTTGTGTCAGTGCTTTGTCCAAATGAACTGTGTCCAAGAATAAGTAAAATAAGAATGAAAAGTCGTGTCATGGTTTTATTGAAAGATGCAATAATCGGAGTGGTTGCATAAAATGGCCACTAACTCTTGCATTTACGAAAGTTAATAAAAAAACTTTCGTAAATACAGCCCGTGCGGAGTTGATTTACGAAACTTCTTATCCTTCTTTTCTCTCTCATTCGTCAAATAAAACCCATCATCTTCATTTGTAAATGGAGCTAATTGTATCAATGAACGATGCTACGAAAATCATTTTGATGATTGTGCCTTCTTTTCTAATAATAGGAAATAATGCCAGGCAGGAAATGAACTCCGGGGATGTGTTCCTGGTATTAAACAACAGCGGGATATTATTTTTTGATAGCCATGAACGTATGAGATCTGGGTTTCATCTTAAAGTTAAATCCTAATTGCGCATATACGGGAATCGTCGGATTCGTTTTAAAATCCTGGCTTACTGTTTTTCCTACGTTTAGATAAATGTCAAATTTCTTTTGTGAAAATCCTGCCTGGATGCCATAATAAAAATTACCTCCTGTAGCAGGCACAGCGCCCATCTATTTTGCCAAAAAAATCCAATACATCCACATAACAAAACTTAACACCAGCGCAGCCCATGGACTTACGAAAGCAACGAGCATAATGATGAAGTTGCAGACCAATCCGATATTTTCATATTTCGTTGTTTGTTTGATTTGAGCCTTAGTTATTCCATGTACTAACAAATCTTTTTTACGGGATGCCGAAAACCAAAGAAGCTTGAAAGCAATACTTATAAGAACAAAGTAGCCGGTGTAAAAAACTACGGCTGTTTTCAATCCGCCGGTAAGAAGAAACATTCCCAATGTCTTGGTAGGAAAGGGTACCAAAGCCACCAGCATTAATAAGAGCCCGTTTGTTATCATTACTGAATTATCTGTGTTGATTAATTTTTTAAATAATTCATGGTGCCCAATCCATGCCAGTAAAACATTTATAAAACTAATAACGTAGGCAAGGCAAATAGGCCATTGCTCTAATAGAGAATGTAGCAGATCCCGATTGCTGATATTTTCTTTTACTTCCACACCAATCTCTAAAGACAACAGCGTAACAGCGATGCAAAAGACACCATCGCTGAAAGTTTCTACGCGGGTGGTCTCTTTTTGCTGCTGAATTTCAGTTGCCTTATTTATAGACATCTTAAAAATATTTATTTGTCGTAACGAAATGGCGGAGAAAAATTTGATTACCTCAACTATTCTTCATTCTTCACTTTAGGCCAGTTAGCATCGGCTGTTTTAATATATTCGGACTGCTTTTTATTCCATAGTTTCTGCACACCTTTGTCATAATTGAAATACAATTTTCCCCCTGTAATTGTCCATGCATCAGGGCTGGTGGGCGCTTTATGGCCGTCTGCAAGCCCGTAAGCGCAATAGCCGCCATACTGTGGTGCGTATTTTTCCGGGCTAGCTTTAAATGCATCTTTATTTTCCTGGGTTGCAAAATACCAGTTAGCTCCTTTCCACGATACTGAAAATTTAGCATCGCCTTTTACGGGTTTATCCTGTTTAAAATAGGCTACCGGATCATATCCATGAATGGCTCCTTCTTTCGGGTTAAAAATTTCTGATTTCTGTGCGAAAATGTTCAGGGCAGTGAATAATAAAATGCCCAACATTAATGGTGTTTTTTTCATACTTAATTTTTTTGATTACAAATGTACCGGCAGATTGTGGCATGAATAGTCGGGTTGCTGACAGAACGGGTGTTTTGTACAACAGCAAAATATTTTTCCGTAATCAAATCAAACTTTCTCTTCTTCGTCATCCACACGACAAATATTTTTCTGCGTTTGATTTCATTTTGTACCGTAAAATTTAAAACATCAAACATTGAATAACATGACGAACCATTATGACATCATCATTATAGGCACCGGCAGCGGCGGTAGTACCATGGCTTATAAATTAGCCGGTAGCGGAAAACGAATTTTGATCCTGGAAAGAGGTGGATTTATTCCCAAAGAAAAAGAAAACTGGGATCCGCATGAAGTGGTGACTGTTGGCCGATACAGGCCTGATGAACATTGGTACGACCAGGACGACAAGCCCTTCAAACCTTTTATACATTATAATGTAGGGGGAAATTCTAAAATGTACGGAGCAGCTTTATTTCGTTTCCGTGAAAGTGATTTTAAAGAAGTAAAACATTATGGCGGAACATCTCCTGCATGGCCATTTGGCTATGAAACTTTGGAAAGTTATTATACCGTTGCAGAAAAATTATACAGTGTACATGGCAAGCGCGGCATTGATCCTAGCGAGCCTTGGACGAGCACGGATTATCCACTGCCACAACTTCCTTACGAACCGCTGATAAAAGATTTGAATAGTAAAATGGAACAGATAGGCCTGCAACCTTTTCCACTGCCCATGGGTGTTAGGCTGCCCCAGGATTTCACCCAAACCGAAGCGCCTGTCATGCTTGAAAATTTTGATGGCTTCCCTGATCTTACTGATAGCAAGGCTGACGGACAGGTAATGGCTTTGCGGCCTGCATTGCAAAATAAAAATGTAACATTAATAACACACGTTTACGTAGAAAAACTTGATACAGATGCCAGCGGGAAGCGGGTATCAAAAGTACATGCGGTGATAAACGGTGAGAAAATAATTTTCAATGCCGATATAGTGATCGTGGCATGCGGCGCGGTGAACTCTGCAGCATTATTATTGCGCAGCGCAAACGATAGACATCCGAATGGTTTGGCAAATTCAAGCGGACAACTGGGAAGAAATTTAATGTTGCATCACAATGGTTGCCTGGTTGCCTTTACAAAGGACAAGATCAATGATTGCGTTTTTCAAAAGAGTCTTGGGTTGGCAGATTTTTATCATAGTGCTGATGATAGTGAATTTCCTTTAGGTGAAATACAGTTGATGGGAAGAAACGACTATGATACCATTTTGTGGCTTGCAGAAAAAATTTATCCCGGTAAAACTTACGAGGAACTAAAACAGATGACAATAGATTTTTGGCTGACTGCCGAGGATTTGCCATCACCCGACAACCACGTAACCGTGCAGAAAGATGGTTCAATAAAAGTGTATTATACCAGGACAAACTATACGGCTTACGAAAGACTGAAAGAAAAATTAAAACAAATTTTTACAAAGTTGGGTGAACTGGATGATAAATATAAAGACATTCAATGGGCCGGCTATGACCTTGATATAAGTGGAATGAGTCATCAAAACGGAACGTGTCGTTTTGGGACAGATCCTTCAACATCGGTGTTGGATTTGCATTGTAAAGCTCACGATGTACAAAACTTGTATGTGGTTGATGCCAGCTTCTTTCCTTCATGCGGCGCTTTCAATCCTGCGTTAACTATTGCCGCTAATGCATTAAGAGTGGGCGATCATATTCTTAATGATGTGTTGGGGGTTAACAAAGAATTGGTAAAAGAAGAAGAGCCTGCTTTATTATAAACGATTTTAGGTTTTATATGGTAGATGGTTTTGGTTAAAGTTGGCGATAGGGGTTTTCCTGTCGCCTTTTTTTAAATTTTATTTATGGAAGAAATCGCAAAACAGGTAACAGTAAACGTGAGCCACGCGGTGGAAATACTGGCCGCAATAATCATTGGCATAGCGGTGGTGAAAACTTTGGTCAACTATTTTTCGCTATTGAAAAAATCGGGATTGAAGATTTCAAAAGAAGAAATTCGTGTCCAGTTTGGAAGCTCGGTTGCAGTATCATTAGAATTACTATTAGGTGCTGACGTGCTGGCTACTGCCGTAGCACCAAGCTGGGATGATATCGGTAAATTGGCTGCTATCGCTATTTTGCGCACCGCATTGAATTATTTTTTGGAAAAAGAATTAAGGCACATGCATGTTAAAATGTGATATAGAAATATTATTTGAGGCCTTTTTTTAGATCTCTGATCGCCTCAATTTTTTTTTATGAATATTTATTCCATTGGTCATATACACGACAATTTCTTTTTGTAATAGTTTTTCTCTTTGCAGTATGAGAGCGATGCCAATAAAAGTTAAACGCGGTGCAGGACGTATCGCGCAAATGAAGGCCTCTTTTAAAAAGAATTATATCCATTATTTACAGGAAGCCTTAGGTCTTGCAATTTTTATGATATCGGCCTGTTTTTTTAACGCATTGTTTTGGGGAAGCGATCCTTCATTTCATTTTGCGATTCAAAATGAGATACTCCGGAATATAATCACCGGTATATTAATGGGCGCTACGGCTTTGTTTATTTTTTATTCCCCGTTTACTGCTCCATCCGGATCGCAAATAAATCCTGCTGTGACGGTGACGTTTTTGCGTTTAAATAAAATGTGCCATTGGGATGCAGCCTTCTTCATCATTTTTCAGTTTATAGGTGGTACACTCGCAGTGTACTTAATGTCTACGTTGCTTGGGAGTGGCTTAACTGCGGCACCAGTAAATTATGCAGTAACAATTCCCGGGAAAGCGGAGTTGCTGCAGCTGCCATCACAGAGTTTATCATTGCGTTAATTATTATGACTATGGTTTTATTTACATCAGAAAATGCATTATTAAAAAAATATACAAGAATTATTGCGGCATGTTTTGTATGCCTGTATGTGATCATAGCAGGGCCCATCTCCGGCTTCGGGATGAACCCCGCAAGATCCTTTGCCAGTGCATTCCCTGCAAATATTTATTCGGCATTTTGGATATACATGATTATTCCTTTTGCAGGAATGTTGAGCGCTGCTGAAGTTTTCCTGTTTATTCAGAAAAGAAAAAACTAAACGAGGGCAAAACTAATACCCGCGAATATTCAACAGTCAAAAACAGTCAAAATATAATAGCATGAAATTTTTTCCAGGGATCTTAACCGGCTTTGCTTTTCTTTTCAACACAACACTTTTTGCACAAGTAGAAAAGGTAGATGCGCCAGGCATAACAGTAAAAGATATGAATACTTCGATAAAATTTTATAGTGAAGTATTAGGTTTTAAAAAGATAAGTGATGAAGAATTATCGGGTGAGGCTTATGAAAAACTGGAAGGAATATTTGGCTTGCATACCCGCGTGGTGCGCATGCAATTGGGCGATGAGCAAATTGAGCTTACCGATTATTTAACTAGCGGTGGTAGAAATATTCCGCCTGATGCAAAACCGAATGATCTTTCATTTCAGCATATAGCCATCGTAGTAAGTGATATGGGAAAAGCATACGAACGCTTGCGCAAATATGACGTAGAGTTTGTGAGCACTGCGCCACAAACGCTGCCGAAAACTATTATCGGGGCAGAGGGCATTAAAGCATTTTATTTTCATGACCCGGATAATCATAACCTTGAACTTATATATTTTCCAAAAGGAAAAGGCCAGGAAAAATGGCAGGATAACAAAGGAAGAATTTTTCTTGGAATTGATCATACTGCAATTGGCGTAAGCGATACAGAAAGCAGTCTTGCATTTTATAAGGATATACTCGGGATTGAACGTAAGGGGGAGAGTTTTAACTTTGGCACTGAGCAAGAGCACCTAAATAATGTAGAAGGCGCAAGTCTGCACATTACAGGATTACGCTCCACAGCCGGGCCAGGTATTGAGTTTCTTCAGTATTTAAAACCCGGACCGGGCAAGCCTTACCCGGCAGACACCAGGGCAGACGACACTTGGTATTGGCAAACGACTTTGCAAGTTGATGATGCAGAAAGTTTGTATAACAGATTAAAGGCCGCAAACTATTCGTTTGTGTCAAAAGGGTTGGTGGCACTTACAAACAATAAAGTGAAAAGCAAATCTTTTATTGTGAAAGACCCGGATGGGCATGCAATGGTTATTGAGGAAATTGTGAAATGAGTAATACGGATTTCGCCTGTTATGGGTAGCGTTCTGCAAGGTGACGTTTCGCTTCTTCCTGTGTCAAAGGGGAGAAATTTTTATAGCGTTCGTGAACATCTATATTTCTTTCAATACATCCTCAACGGATTGTTTGTTATTCTCTGTTTGACATATTTCACAGCGATTTTGATACAGCTTTATTTATAAGCAATCTGCCCGGGCAGGCGAACTAATGTATTCCTGACTCTTGTAGTTTTATCATACAACAGGTTCCGGGCGTTCTGATTTAGGAAGAACATAAAAACTTTCGAGTGATCTCTTGTTTCTTTTTCCTGCAACTTTTATTTTGTTGACTGCCCAATTCATTTTCAGTTCGTAAAGCTCCACAATAATTATAAACAAAGTATGGTAAATTATCCTTCGGAAACACGAGCATTTGTACGGCCATTTATTTTCAAATCTTCACTCTTAAGTCATCCACCCGACAAACAAAAAAGCCATTTTACATTCTCTTTGTAAAAACAATCTATCATAACAGAATGGCAATCGGTGAAAATATTATATGCCCTCTTTGCAAGGATACCGTCGATAAACTGGTGTACCGTTTTCACCATGACAGTGAGCGGATTGTAATTGAAAAGATAAAGCATGAATTTCCGGAATGGACTGTGAATGATGGCGCTTGTTCCCGTTGTGTCGATTTTTTTCATTCGGAGATTGTTATGAAGCAACAAATACTTCCTTCAATCGGGCCGCATTTTTCCATTAAAACAACGGATGATTTTATTGTAATACCGACTGGTTTGCGCATCAACGCTGATCCGAGATATACCGGCAAAGGCGTTACTATTTGTTTTATTGATAGTGGCTTTTATCCGCATCCTGATTTAGTAATGCATCAAAATAGGATCAAGAAGTATATTGACTTTAATGACCCGGAAAGTGATTTGCGATTGCAGCCTGAAAATGGTAGCTGGCACGGAGCAATGACCAGCGTGGTTTGTTCAGGCGACGGCTATTTAAGCAACGGCTTATACAAAGGTATTGCCAGCGATGCTGAATTGGTTTTGTTAAAAGTGCAGAATGAAGATGGCCGCATACCCACGGAAAATATTTGTAAAGCATTGCAATGGGTTTTGGAGAATCATGATACATACAATATCCGTATCGCAAACATAAGTCTTGGTGATGATGTAATTGGTTCTTATAAAGAAAGCAAGGTTGATCAACTAGCCGAGCAATTAATTGAGAAAGGAATTACAATAGTGGCTGCCGTCGGTAATGATGAAAACGGCATGATAAAACCTCCGGCAAATTCACTGAATGTAATTGCAGTAGGTGGGATTGATGATGAGAATATGTTGGGAGAAACTGATGCAAAACTTTACCATTCCAGTTACGGAAAAACCGAAGATGAATTAATGAAACCGGAATTGGTAACGCATGCGATGTGGATTGCTGCGCCGATCTTGCCGGGAACAAAAGAACAGCAGGAATCTGAAGCGCTTCACTATTTAATGAAACTGGATGATGAAAGATTAAAGAATGAACTGCATGGCTTATTTGAGAAAACACAATTGGATAATTCTGTGTTGCAGACAAATGATGTGATTTACATGCGTGATGTAATCGTGAAACGCATTCGCACCTGCAAATACATTTCCCCCCACTATATGCATGTAGATGGGACCTCATTTGCTGCGCCCATAGTAAGTTCTGTGATTGCTCAGTTGCTGGAATTAAACCCATCACTCACTCCGACCGATGTAAGAACCATTCTTTTTTCCACCGCTCAGCGCATAGAGGGACTTGATGCAGTGCGCCAGGGTTTTGGATGTATTCGGCCACGAAAGGCCATTATTAAAGTTTTGAAAAAAGAACTAATTTCAAAAACGAATGTAACTCCGTATGTAAATCACCCCAAAAGAACCATTCTTTTTTCCACCCAGGCTGAAGCTGCATCACAGGTTTCTGTTGCAGGAAGCTTTAATGATTGGGCGCAGGATGTGTTGCTGATGGAGCCTGGAATGAATAGTTTGTGGAAGATAGAAATTCCAATTTTGCCTGCCGGCCTATATCAATATAAATTTTTTGTTGACGAAAAGATATGGATGGAAGATGTGTGCAATCCTTATCGTGAACCGGATGGCTTTGCAGGATTCAACAGTATTTTAAAAATTGAAAACTAAAACCATGGCTGTAACAATTTTAAACCTCGTTCTGGTGATTATCGCAATCTATTTGGCTTGCGGCTTGGTCTTCGCTATTCCATTTGTTTTGAAAGGAGCCGGTAAAATTGACGAAGGTACACACGGTACTACATGGGGTTTCAGGATTATTATTTTACCGGCTTCAATTGTATTCTGGCCGTTGCTATTGAAGAAATGGATGAGAGCAAAACCCCACCAAACCTCCCCTGAAGGGGAGGCTTAAGAAGCGCGAACTTATGAAAAATTTGAACTGAAAATAAACAAAGTTATAAAGATGAAACACACAAATTATTTAACTATTAAACGCCCCTTTAGGGGATAGGGGTATGATTAAGCAATTACGAAAAAGGCATTTTCAAATCTGGTCAGCTATGACCATATTGATTCCATTCGGGATTATTTCTGCAACATTGGTGATACCGAAGCCTGCAACTAATCCTGTACTTCAGCCCCCGTTCGCAAAAGCTTTGCCGGTTGTCGTTAAGACAATAGATAAGGAAGGCTACGTAATGAACCTGCGTGGTAACACAGAAAATCCCACCCAGGTAGAATGGATTAACAAAAAGCCGTTAACGGTACCAACCGCTGTTATTTACAAAATGATACCGGGCAAAAAAGAGGTCGGGAGCAATGATCTTATTGGCCGAATTGAATCGATAGGCATTAATCATTTTGATTTGAAAACTGATTCAACAAATAACTACCGTTTCATTCTGTATGATTTTATTCATCAGCAAATAATTGACTCTATAAACTTTACACCATGAGCGCATCCTACCAGGCCGTCGGATGGAACCGGCAAAAGAAAATTTATGACTGGTTGTTGTTTGGATTTTGTGTGACCTACCTAACCATATTTATCTCATTAAACCTGGTCTTTAACCCGCAGGTGACTTTTGAAACTTTACTCATTCGTTCTACATCTACGTTAGCAGTTTTATTGCTGCATGTTATCCTGGCTATCGGGCCGCTTACAAGGATCAATAAGAAATTTCTTCCGTTATTGTATAATCGTCGTCATCTTGGCGTCACTATGTTTTGTATTGCTGCAGCTCACGGAGTATTTGGTATTATTCATTTTCATTCTTTAGGAAATGTAAATCCAATTGTTTCATTGTTTACATCCAATACAAGATTTGGATCACTGGCTGCTTTTCCTTTCCAGGCGCTTGGTTTTTTTGCACTCATCATTTTCTTTTTAATGGCCATTACGAGCCATGACTTCTGGTTGCATAATCTTACACCCAAAGTATGGAAGACGCTCCACATGGGAGTTTACGTTGCTTATTTTTTAATCGTAATGCATGTAATGCTCGGTGTGATTCAATATGAAACCAATCCCGTTTTTATCGTCATAATGGCCCTGGGTTCTTCAACGCTTATCACCTTGCATTTGATTGCGGGGTACAACGAAGTGAAAAAGGACAATCAAAAATTTGACAATTCAAAAGAGGGATTTGTAGTGGTATGTGATGTAAATGATATCGAAGAAGACAGAGCTAAAATGTTTTGTATTGATAAAGAACGCATCGCTGTTTATAAAACACAGGGAAAATTGTTTGCCGTAAATAATGTTTGTAAGCATCAGAACGGGCCACTCGGTGAAGGAAAAATTTTGGACGGGTGTATAACTTGCCCCTGGCATGGTTATCAGTACTTGCCGGAAAACGGACAGTCTCCACCACCTTTTAAGGAAAGAGTAAGCACCTATGATGTGCGCCTTGAAAAAAATATTGTTTGGCTGAATCCGAAACCTTATCCGGAAGGAACGGAAAGGCCAGGTGCAGTAATAGAGGCTCAAGTAACTTTTGTAGAAACCGGAGCTATGAAAATGTCCAATGTCTGATTATTATAAATTGAAAATATGTCAACAGAGATGAATAAAGATTCAAAGCCTGAAAATGATTCCTTCTACATTGGATGGATGCCTGATGCTCCGGATAGTTTTGCGAAGCATGTGAAAAAAGTAGTGTTGGTATTGATCATATTGGTCGTAGCTATGGGCGTAGTGCTTGCGTTGTCCCAGAAAAAATTTGACACGGGGAATTTTGAATTTGGAACGCTGACTGAAATAAAAGGCGTTTATTTCCAGGCACCGGTACCTAACATAAAGATTGTAGACGGAAAAGATATTTGGGGTAATGCAAATTACATAACAGCTCCTTTGGTTGGTTATGGAAAACATGGCGCCGATGGAATTATCGCAGATCTTGAAAAGGCCAATAAAACTTTTCTTGATAAAAAAGAGATCACGATTAAGGGCACATTGCTTTACAATGATGGAAAACTCATTGTACAAATTTCGGCGCAGGATAAGCCATTGCTTCATATTGGAAATACTGCATCCACTGATATTTTGCCGCACATCAAAGACCTCGGTGTTCAAAAAGTAAAAGGTGAAATTATAGATCCCAAATGTTATTTCGGTGTAATGAAACCCGGAACAGGAAAGCCTCACAGGGATTGTGCCATTCGTTGTATTCTTGGAGGAATACCACCTTTGTTGCGGGTGCAGAATAATACGGGTGATGTTAATTATTATATTATTGCTGGTCCCAATGGTGAAAAAATGAATACCGCTGTACAGGATTTTGTTGCAGAGCCGGTGGAGCTCGAAGGAAAATTAGTTCAATATGATGACTGGATTGTTTTGTATACAAATGCCGACAATGGCATTCAGCATTATTCTTATATCCGTGAACACTATGGCAGTGGCAAGATTATAGCTTGTACAGGAAAATGTGAGAGGTAGTCCAATTAATACTTTAAGGTGTTGGCAGGCTGTATAAAATCTTAGTAGAAAAGCATGCACTATCAACTTCAACCTTATTACCTTATTTTGATAAATGAGTTCCGGGATTGCTATTTTCTTTGATAAAAGTTTATGAACGTTTAGTACAAGCTTTGGTAACTACTGATACCACAGAAAGTATTTTTACCCGATAGGAGCCTGGCAAAAACTAAAGGGTGTATTTAGTGTGCATAAAAAGCAACAGCAAAATAATCTTCCTGCTAGTCTTTTTATATCCATGAAGCGGTTAGTTTAGATGCACCGGCCCGCCATTTACTTTTCGTTTCAACCATGATTCATTCACAGCTTCAACAATATCTTTTGCTACTTCGTTTTTACTTTTCAAAGCAAATTCTTTTTGCGTAAAATCGCTCCTGATAATTGTTATCTTATTAGTGTCATGTCCAAAGGTTGCACTATCATCTTTCATTGAATTTAGAACGATCATGTCGAAATTCTTTTTGAGCAATTTACCGGTAGCATGCGTAAGCTCATCATTTGTTTCCAATGCAAATCCGATAGACAATTGTTGCGATGTTTTTACTTTGCCAAACTCGTAAGCAATATCCACATTCTTTATCATCTTTAAAGAAAAGGACGGGTCATTTTTTTTAATTTTTTGTTTTGAAACAAATTCGGGACGGTAATCTGCAACTGCGGCCGCAAAAACAGCTATATCAATTTCCTCATAAAAATTACAACACGCGAGATCCATTTCAAGTGCAGAATTGACCTTGACCAGCGTTAGCCTCGGATGTTTCAATTCAATATTCACCGGGCCGCTCACCAGAATTACTGCTGAACCCTGGTTCAAAAACTCTTTTGCAATTGCATAGCCCATTTTGCCGCTGGAGTGATTGCTGATATAACGAACAGGATCAATGGCTTCCCGCGTAGGCCCAGCTGTGATTAGTACTTTTTTATTTTTTAAATTATTATTTATCATATACTCGTCTTATTTGTTCTACTAAAAATTAACAAAGGATAAATATCTTTTAAAGTAAAAATTTATTCTGTCGGCTAATTTACACTGGTAAATATTTTCAAGGCGTGAACGAACTTATAATTTCCATGTATTGATTAAATAGCCAAGGTTAGGCAACAAGTCTACCATAGCATGCAATATGATTACTGCGTATAAATTTTTTGTTTTTGCCCAAACAATACCAAGAAATATCCCTGCAACCGACATATTTACGATGCAATAGCTTAACCAAAACCATACCGATAATTTCTCTGTGATCCCTTCGCTTTCTGCTCCGCGTAAATAGAGCCCGGGAACATGGGCAAGTCCGAAAATTAACCCGCTTATTAAAATCGCTCCCCATTCAGATTTTATGAGTACGGCTAATCGCGATTGCAAGAGTGCCCTGAAAAAGAACTCTTCAATAAATCCCGTCTCAATGCACATCCATAAAAAAGTTAGCGGTAAACCGGTAAGTAATTGTAATGCGCTAAATTCCCTGTCCCGTATGGGTTTCGCTCCGCCTGATAAAAAATATTCAAACAATAATATGCTTGCGGATAATATAATTAATAGAAAAATAATCTTCCTTGTAAAAATTTTTCTCATGGAGAGTGTAAGGCCAAAATCTTTTATTGAAAAGCCAAAGATGCGGTAGATAAAAAATGGCACTAAAACAAACACGAAAATCTTTCTTACAATTACAATGAAGAATTGCCATTGATCATCGTGTTGAATATTTTCGGGTAATAAGCTATTTATAAAAGTGCCGCCGCAGGTTATGTATAAAGTTATCCATCCAATAAGCAATGATAATATAAACCCTTCGCTTTTGAACACAGGTTTACGAATCAATCCGGAATGAAAGTTCTTTGTAAGCAACCATGCTAATAAAGAAAAACCTGCACCTACAATCAGTATGGTAGTAGCCAGGTCTGCTAAAGGAAGCCGATATATAAAGAGCGCCGATGCGAATGCAAGAAAGTATAGGATTAAAAAAAGTAAGACATAAGGTTTGGTTGCGTGATCCCTAACTATTGGCTTATGAGAAATCATGTAATTAAAACTTATGCATTATTGTAAACCTTCAGTACCGACTCCCGCAGCGAAGAAGATTCATTAGTGCAATGCCAGTAAATAACATCAGCGATGGCCTCAGGCTTTACCCAATTATCAAAACTGGCGTCAGGCATGGATTTTCGGTTTAGAGCTGTATCAATAGTACTCGGTACTACAACACTTGCGACAACGTTTTTTCCTTTGGCTTCATCATTCATTAGTTCTGCCAAACGGAATACAAGTGATTTTGCCAGGCCGTACGCTACCATTCCTTTTCCATTCTTTGCATCCAGGCCGGGTTTTGATCCGATAATAAAAATCCTTCCGCTGTTTTGCTTAATCATCTGCACAAACGCAGGCCTCGCCACATTATAAGCAGTTTCGAAATTCAATTTATATTGTTTGGCTATGTCTGAAGTTTTTGTTTCAGCAATCTTTCCCATCGCAAAACCCCCAACCGTTAAAACTGCAGCGTCAATACTTTCGTGCTTTTCTAAAATTGTATCAACAAATTTTTGCGAATCATCTTCGTTCATGAGGTCCACAACTACTTTTTCAAATTTATCCGAAGGGAAATCCATAGGCACAGGATCATTAGGTATTACCGTTCCGATCACATAATATCCTTCCGCTATAAATTTTCTTACAACTGCCTGTCCCATATTTCCGGAGGCGCCTGTTACTATCGCTGCTTTCATTATTAATTTTGTTTTAAAGTATAAATATTTAATAGCACAAAAGATTTCCGATATTTTGAGGAACTATACAATCATGCGGTGATCTAAATTTGAAGAATTGAGATTATCCCACGAAGGCACAAAGGGCACGAAGCTTTTCTTTGTTTTCTTGGTGGTCTTGTGGGAGATGCTTTTATTGCCAGCTAAATTTTCCACCCGTATTAATTCTTATTTTATACAAACTGCTGTGTGCAGTGAAGTACAATGTTTTTCCATCTTCATCGCCCCAGGCCATATTTGCCGGGCGTTCCGGCGTAACTATTTTTCCAAGTAATTTTGCGTCTGACGAAAGTATCCATACACCACCAGGGGCTGACACAAAAATATTTCCTTCTTTGTCAACTTTCATTCCATCCAATGCTTCATCATCTTCAGTAAAGCTAAAGTCATAAAATACTTTTCCATTCTTTAATGTTCCATCAGGTTGCACTTCATAACGCCATAAAGTCTTCGTATGATGAATGTCGCGAATATCCCAGTTGGTGACATAAAAATATTTTTCATCGGGCGAGAAGGCGAGTCCGTTCGGGCCCCCGAGATCTTTTGAAACCAACGTTACTTTATTGTCTTTTATCATGAACACACCAGAGTAATCCAGCTCTTTTCTTTTGTCATTAAAAAAGTCGGGAAGGCCATAGGGCGGATCTGTAAAGTAAATCGTGCCGTCACTTTTTAGTACAATATCATTGGGACTGTTGAAACGTTTCCCGTCAATTTTGTCGGCTAAAACTGTTACAGGCCCCTTCTTTTCATAACGTATCACCCTGCGATTCCCGTGCTGATCAACAATCAGTCTTCCCTCTTTATCTATGGTTAAACCGTTAGAGCCCGGCTGGCCATATTCGCCAATATCCGTGCCTGTATAACCGCTATGACTCATGAAAACTGTTACGTTATTATTCTTTGGATTATACCGGTAAATAACATTTGTATTCGGATCACTGAATAATAAATATCCATCGGGATGCCATACCGGCCCTTCGGTAAATTGAAACCCATCCGCTACTTTATCAACTGTTGTTCCCTTCGGAATTATGTGATCGAGCTGCTCATCAATCGTGTAGATTTTACCAATGTTTTTCCATGAAGGATTTACTGGTAGTCCGTCTTTATAAAAATCAACTACCGCATTTCTTACCCAGATATAATTATCAGGGATCATTCCCAAAGGGCCATTGATGCCAAGAATAGCGATGGCAAATGTTTCACCAGGTTTAGCATGATCATCTAAAATAATCCTGTTGCGAGTGTTGTATCCGCTAATGACTCCGTCGCCACTTTGCCCAAAACCATGCATCTGTTTACCATTCACCCAAATCTCGCTGTAGTCATCCACGGTTATCTCAAATACAGCTGTGGATCCGTTTACAGGAATTTTTCCAATAGTTTCCGGCAGCATTATTTTTACATAATACCACGCGGCAGAAATTAATCCCATGCCTTCACGCATCTCCAGGTCTGTCGGATTTATTTCCACAAGGCCTTTATTAAAATCGGCAACACCAATCTGTGGATGAAGTGTATGGGTTTTTATTTGCATGCCGGTCGGGTACAATTTCATAGGGTCTGTTGCACCGGCACCGGGCGCTTTGAAATCTGCTTCTTCAATATGTGCCGGTTGTACAAACCATTTTGCATTTACCAAAGCTGCACCGTCGTTTGTCTTCAGATCTGCAATCGCATCAGGCTTGCCTACTGCCAGTTGCCTGGTTTCCTGCGAAAAGACTGCAATTGAAAGTAATAGCAGGACAAGAAACAGGAGGTAAATCTTTAAGATGGAATATATTTTTATCATAGAAATTATTTTTTAAAAGTGTCACGTGATCTCTTCTTTGAACTGAGATTAATGGATCGCTAATCAATTTTCACTTTACTTCCTGCAATCGCAATGTCTTCATCCTGCTGGGCACTGGCACTGCCACTAACACCAATGGCGCCGATTACCTGGCCGTCATACATGATGGGAATACCACCTTGAAGAAAAGTGTGCCCGACTGTGATCAACGCTTGCCTTCCGCCATTAATAGAATTTTCTAATTTGGAAGATGGCGCTTTAAATGTTGCGGATGTATTTGCTTTTTTAATAGCAACTTCTGCAGAGGCGGCAAACGTGCCATATAGTCTCTCCAGGTAAACAAGATTGCCGCCATCATCAACGATAGCAATTGATCCACCCGGTGCTGATTTTTCTTTGGCATATTTTACAGCTTCGGCAACTACTCTTTTTGCGGCGTCAAGAGAAATACTTTTTGTATTAATGGTTTGTGCAGAGCACGTTGTTGATATATAAATAGCAAGAGCTAAAAAGAATGATATTTTTTTCATGAGAAATTTTTTATTTGATAAGTGAAATGAGTTTTAGTTTTTACCTTGTGGCCCGCTAAGCCACGAAGAACACTAAGGGAAACCTTTGTGGACTTTGTGTCTTTGTGGGATCGCTTTAAAAAAATGCATCCTCGACATGACCTTCTGCCATAACCAGTTTCTTGTTTTTTATTTGAGCCACCCTCTTTGATTTTCTGGACCGGCTGAGGATAGCAAATACAATCAGCAAAATACCAATCACCGCAATTGATATCCAGATCATCATACTCGTATCAGCATTGGTATGAATTTGTTTGCCACCGTTGGCTGTAACCTTCGGCCAGTATTTGTCAGCTAATTTGAGGTTGCCTTGTACATCTTCGTTCCAGCCTCTTACTGCTTTTTGATTGTGTTGAATTACCAGGCGGTCATTTACGATACTAAACGTATTTACATCGATGGGAGCCGTTCTTCCAAGGGAAACCGCATAAGCACACCATGCACCAAATTGTGGCTTGTACTTTTCAGGATTGCTTTTGAAAAGATCGAGATGCTCCTGGGATGCGAAGTAATAGGTAGCCTCTTCATAATTAAATTTAAATGATGGATCGCCTTTCACGGGTTTGTTATCGGTGAAGAATGCTACAGGATCGTATCCATTTATGATGACTCCATTTGCATCAACGTTGTTTAGATATTTTCCATTGTATTTCTGTGCATGTACATTGAGAGCAGTAAGCATGCAAAGCAATACAAACATTGCTGCGAATACGATTTTCGAAAAGCGATTTTCATCTTCTTTTTTTTTCAGCAATTCTTTTAATTGCGACGACATTGTTATTGTTTTCATTTTATTATTTTTTTTAGAACAAAGAAAAAACACTTCACATCCTGAGGCTGTCCGTTACTTTACAATCAGCGGGTGATGGCATAAAAAAAAGCCTGAGTTTTGTCAGGCTTCTTACAAATCGCAGAATGTAAATGATGGGATACTATTTAGCAGAAGAAGTTGATGCGGTTGGAGATGGCGCTTGTTTGTCATACTTAACTGGCTTGCCTACATGATCGGAAACAATTACCGGCCAATTATTATCGGCTTTCACTGTGTTGCCTTTCAAATCCTCGTTGAAAAGATCGTACGCCTCTTTTGTGTGCTGAAGAATAAGTCGCCCATTTTCAATTTGATAAATAGCAGGGTCGACCGGCCTCAATTTGCCTATGCTCACGGCATACCCGCAAAATGCTCCATATTGCGGTGCAAATTTTTGAGGCTCTTTTTTGAATTGATCCAAATGGTCTGCTGATGCAAACCAGTAAGTTGCGCCGTTGTAATCGAAGCTAAATTGCGCATCGCCTTTTTCAGGTTTATTATCCGTAAAATAAGCGACAGCATCATAGCCTTCCATGATCACGCCTTTATCATTGATGTTAGTGAGATAGCCGGACTTAGCATGAAACACTGGCTCTTTAATAAACAGTAAATAACCAGCTATCGCGGTGGCAACTACTAAAATGGATACCAGGAAAATCTTTTTCATATTTTTTTACAGCAAAGAAATAGATAGATGAAAAAATATGATGTCGGTTATTTTACAAAAACGAAAGATTTCTCGTCAGCATTAAACTATCTTTCCTGATGCTTATAATCCCGTTACAGTAACTTCATTCTCTTTATTCAAATCAACAACAAACGATTCATTTTCCTGTGCGCCTATTATGGTAATTTTTTTGGCTAAGATGGAGTAATACTTCATTCCATAATCAGAAAGATTATTTCTTCTTTCTGCTAATCTCTTAATTACCCAGTTGCCGGAAATTTTATTTAATTCATCAGGCATTGCATGCACTGCATTTACAATGGCAGAATCGGTAAGTTTTGTTTGAATGTAAGTTGATATTTTGTTGCCAATCTTTTCGCGTAAACCTTTTTTCGCAAATTGCTTTAATAGGTAAATTCATTTTGGCTGTATTTACTCGATTTTTACTCGATTAAATACTCGATTAAAGTAAGGTCTGCTTTTGTAAAGGTAGTGAGGGGTATAAGACCTGCAGTGTTATAACTACTTAAAAATGAATGGTTAAACAGTAAAGACGGGTAAAAATAAGTAAGGATCACATTTCTGTAATCCTTGCTTCAGAGGTCCCGAGCGGATTCGAACCGCTGTAGAAGCTTTTGCAGAGCTTTGCCTAAGCCACTCGGCCACAGGACCTTTTTTAAAGGACACAAAAGTAATAAAATTATTTTTAGAATTTTTTATAAACAAAGTGCGAAATTCGATGTTCATTGTAATACTCCTGAATAAAAAGCCAGCCCAAAAAAGTGTTTTGTAAATTTCAGCGTTTTATAGAATAAAGAAAAAGTCATGCAACAAATTGCTGAGTCGGAACTTATAATAAACAACAGGGGCGCTATTTATCACCTTGATGCCAGGCCTGATGAAATTGCATCTGATATAATTACAGTGGGTGACCCGGCCAGGGTACATGAAGTAAGTAAACATTTTGATAGTATAGAGGTGCAAAGACAACACCGTGAATTTGTTACACACACAGGCTATATCGGTAAAAAAAGAATTTCAGTTGTAAGTACAGGCATAGGAACTGATAATATCGATATTGTTTTGAATGAGCTCGATGCGCTCGTAAATATTGATTTTACTACCCGTACCATAAACAAAGAACTCAGACAACTAAACATTATTCGCGTTGGAACTTCAGGGTCTTTACAAGCAGATATTCCCGTGGATAGCTTTGTTGCCAGCACGCATGCTATTGGAATCGATAACCTGATGAACTTCTACCTTCATGAAAACAATGAGGAAGAAAAGCAATTGTTGCATTCATTTGTTACACATACTCAATTGCATGGAAGGTTCAGTGAGCCTTATATCGCAGGTGCATCTATGTCGCTGATCAAGTATTTTGTTGAAGGATATCACCAGGGTATCACCATTACTTGTCCGGGCTTTTACGGCCCGCAGGGCAGGGTGTTGCGGCTTGGGCTAACCAACCCTCAATTGAATGACCGCTTTACGGATTTTGAATTCGGGCAGCACAAGATCACAAATTTCGAAATGGAAACTGCTGCTATTTATGGGTTGGGTAGGGCTTTGCATCACCATTGTCTTTCGCTGAGCGCCATTGTTGCCAATCGCATACATAAAAATTTTAGCGCCGATGGTAATGCCACGGTGGAGAAATTAATTAAAAAAACACTTGATATAATTTCAGAAAAACTTTAAGATGAAAATTGAATTTTATAAATACCAGGGTACCGGTAATGATTTTGTCATATTAGATAACCGCGAAGGTATTTACAGCGAGCTCACTCCCAAGCAGGTTAATCTTTTATGCAACCGTAGGTTTGGTATAGGAGCAGACGGCCTGATGCTATTTAACAACAAAGCTGGCTTCGATTTTGAAATGAAATATTTTAACAGCGATGGAAAGGTGGGTTCAATGTGTGGCAATGGTGGCAGGTGTATTTTGAAATTTGCCTCTATGATGGGCATTAAAAAATCCAGCTACAACTTTTTCGCAGTTGATGGCGAACATGAAGGCGAAATTGATCTTGATGGAGAAATAAGTTTAAAGATGAAAGACGTAGATGGTGTTGAAGATTTTTCAAATCACTATGTGTTGAACACCGGTTCACCTCATTATGTAAAGACCACCAGCGACGTGATGAAAATAGATGTGGTGGCGGAAGGGCGGGCAATACGAAACAGTAAAGAATTTGCCGAAGAGGGCATTAACGTAAATTTTGTGGAGACGCTTGATGAGGACACAATATACGTACGCACGTACGAGCGTGGCGTGGAAGATGAAACGCTTAGTTGCGGAACCGGCGTTACTGCAGCGGCACTTATTTCTGCACATAATGATAATGGATTTAACCGGGTTGAGGTAAAAACTACGGGTGGCAGGTTGAATGTGGAATTTGATAAAATAAACGAAAGTAAGTTCACCGATATATGGCTAAGCGGCCCTGCGGAAATGGTGTACAAAGGAGAAATAAACTTAAAAAGCTAAGACGTGTTTACTATTCGTGTTTATGGTATTTTAATTAACGACGAAAAAAAAGTATTAGTGAGTGATGAATATATACGGGGGAAGTACTATACCAAATTTCCCGGTGGCGGCCTCGATCCTGGAGAAGGCACAAGGGATTGCCTGAAAAGAGAATTTAAGGAAGAAATGGATCTTGCTGTAGAAATCGGCGACCATATTTACACTACAGATTTTTTCCAGATGAGTGCTTTTAATCCCGAGGACCAGATAATCTCTATCTACTATTTTGCAAAAGCCCTCGAAGAAATAAAAGTCCCGCTACGCGATAAGGAATTTGATTTTGATGAATATCAGTTGAAGATTTATGCGGAAAGAAATGAAATTGAAACTTTCCGTTTTATTAGTTGGGAAGACTTTTCTGCAGAAAAAGTAACGTTGCCCATTGATAAGGTGGTAGCACAAATGCTTAAAGAAAAGCAATGGTTGGGCGTGGCTATGTAATTCCAATTTTAAAAAATCATTTCAAATAAACTGCCACAAAGCGGGCCATGGGAGCCATTCTTGCTTTGCTCATGGAAAGTGAATCACCGGTCACGTAATAATTATCAACCGTTTTTAATACCGTAAATAGCTGGTTCTCGGTATCAAGTTCCGGGCAGGCCATCATGGTATGAAGCATATCGCTGAACGAAATATTGAAATCATTTTTAGTTGTATAAGTACCTCCAAAACCATTACAGCCGGCAAACCCCTCAACCCGGTTGCCTTCTTTTCTCAATGTAATATGAATTTCTTTTTCATTGGCAGAGTCCATTACAACGGGCTTACCCATTAACTGGGTAAGCTTCCAGTAAGTTTCTGTGAGGCTCGCATTGGGTGTGTTTGATTTCATCAGGCCACTTTCAGCAGATGTAATTTTTTTAGTATGGCTGCAGTTTGTAAAAAATACAACAATCAAACAGGCAAGAAAATATTTAAAAATTGATTTCATACAAAAAATAGTTTTACTGTTAGACTGAATATTCAATTCAAAAGTAAGACCATGTTTTTGAAAATAATTTTTTAAGATATGTGGGTTTTAGCATCGCTGTTAATTATTTACTCACTTTCGTATAATGGCTTGCATGGCTCATTTCATGATAAATGGTTTGTTTCAACCAATTGGAAGTAAATCTTGCGGGTGCTGCATGGTAGTCAACTATCATACCTATATTAACACGGGCAAAGATTGGGTACAATTTGAATGCAGGCGGATAGCACCTACGAACTTAAATACAATGTAGTCAAAATTACCACAGGAAAAGCCTTGTTTACTTCATTGTACTTTAAATGCAAATGAAACTCGGTCATCTACATATTCTTCGGCAGTACCTCCATATCCCATTCTCTTCTCAGATGGAATACTCAGAAAAATATCTTTGTTGCAATCCTCATTAAATCTAAATAAGACTACCGATGGAACAGTTTGTTGGCCAGTGTTGGAACAGGATAAAACCTCCTTATATTCAAAAGGCAAATCAAGGGTATAAGTGCCGGCGTGTTTAGGTACAATTCCTACTTTAATATTAATACCATTACCACTGCAACCAACAGTTTGAAGAAATCCTGCTCCCGATTCAATTGTAATGGTATTACCTTGAATATAATCACAAAATCCATCAGGTGGATTTACGGGAGTGTTATCCCATGCATGATATTTTATGTATAATTGAAAACCCGACGTATCCACGATAATATTTTGATTTGTGCGCTGATCAAATAATTGATTAGAAGGATTAGTGGATTGTAGCCAGATAGTATCTCCTATTTCATAAGTCTTTTTTACCGGTATTACATCCAGTTTGTCAATAAAATTGTAAGCGTAATCTACTGATTTATTACATCGTACCCCCATACAAATAATCGAAAGAAATAGAGAAAAGATTAGTATGTAAACTTGTTTTATCATTAGGGTTTTCTTTGATATTGAAGGTATGAAAAAGTTTATAAAACCAGTGAAATGGCACAGGTCAGGAGACCTGCGCCATCAGAGGGGATTATTTTTCTTTAATACACTTTGAAGCAATATAATTTTAATGTGTCGGAAGGAGATAAATTATATCCAGGCCTCCAGCTTTTAAAAAAATATATATGCTGCGAAGTGTTCGCAAGTGTAAAATCAAAACTAGCTTTTTCGCATTTACCGGACTTGGCTCTTGCATTGCTTAGTCCATTACCTATACCCAAAGCAAATACTCCCTTGCGTTGAGGAATCAATCCAATTTTTAATTGATAATTATTCCCAGCTTCCTGATACTTTAACTGCTGGACTGTCTCGGGACTCGGGATACTAGTTGAATTATAAATTATTCCTATCAACGATGCATACTTAAAATCATAAACTGAACCTTTAGGAATACTATCTCCGGGAATTAATTCAGCTATGCTTAAGGTACTCTCTATATCACTGGCGCCGCTATAATCAATGGTCATTCCAGTGGACTGGTTGGTTAACCTGTTCGAAAAAGAAGAACTCAAAAAAACAGTGTCCCCAACTCTAACGCTGTCAATATCGGGGTTTATTTGTGAACTTACCGCAAATGAATAACTAGATTCAACGCATGGTTTGGGACAGCCGCTATTTATAATTGCAATGGCTAATAAGCGAATACCTGTTAATACATTTTTCATAAAATATTAATAATGGTATTGTGAAAATAATCCCGTAATCTGGCCGGATGTAGGATTGGTTGTAGTTTGCAACAATCTTACTCTATAATTCTGCAAAGCGTAAATAGTTCCCTGAAAAAGCATTGAACATTTGTTGACTAATAAACTTTAAAATAATAGACACGGGATTTACCATCCCCAAAAAATTGTGCATTTGGATTCCAATTGTATAATAAATAAAAATGTTGAGTAGTGTTTTCGAAAGTAATATTAAAGCTTGCTTTACTACAATTTTTGCCATCTTTTTGCCCGTTACTTATACCATTTCCTACACTCAAAACATACACTCCACTAACTTTTGGAATCAAACCAACGTTTAACTTGTACCCCCCGCCTGTTTCTGCCCAGGATAATTGCTGAATTCCATCCGGGCTTGGTATCGTTCTATCATTATATATCCGTCCTGTAATTGAAACATAATCAAAATTAAACACTGCATCTTTTGCCAAGGTATCTGTTGCGGTAAGTTCATAAACACCGAGAGTGGCGCCTATTTGTGTTGAGCCGGAATAATTAACTTGTGCAGAAGTATTTTGATCTTGCAGCAAAGATGGAAAAGAAGATGCAACAAATATCGTATCGCCGATATTTACACTGTCCATATCTGGAGCTATATTCGAATGAACTACAAATGAGTAGTTTGCCTCGATGCAAGGTTTGGGACAACCACTATTGATAAGAAGAATGCCTATTAACCCTGCCCAAAAGAGTAGTTTTTTCATAATGAATCTAATAATGGTAATCTGCAAAAAGGCTTGTGACCTGAGTAGTTTGATTATTAGGATTTAGTTGTACAAGTTTGAAACGATAATCCTGCAAAGTATAGATTGTGTTTTGAAAAGCGTTGAACATTTGCTGATTTGTAAAACCTAAAACGTTATCATTTACGAAACCTCCTGTAGCCTTTTGTTCATTCGTGTTATCATTTAAATCTCGAAATAAGCCTTGCGGTATCCATTCAAACCTGTCGGCAGCTAAATTTGGATTGAAATTTTCCTCAACATCCAAATGAGGATGACCGGTTCCAGTAGTATTACACCAAATAGTTCCCTGTATATTATCCTGCTCGCTTTGGCAACTGGCACTTGCTCCATAAGTTTTATCAGCTAAATAATGTCCCATATAATATGCCCAGCTTTCACCAAGAGCTACTGTTGGCGAAGAAGAATTGGTCCCATCTCCGTATGGCGAAAATCCCGAGTTAAAATTACTCACGATTTCAGCTTCTTCTGCGGTAATAAATGAACTATACCAGCTATTGCCCAGCGCTGCATAATGTGCAGCATGGGTAAGTTCATGATAAGTAATTTCTTTTACCTTATCCGACAGAAGCAAAGTTATATCACGCTGGTGATTGCCATTTTCATAGCGATAGCCAATAATCATATCCAACTGGCTTTTTACAACAGCAATTATTGGCGCTACAAATGCTGTTATACTTGAGAGGTACGTTAAGCCAAAATATGTAGAAATATTATTAATAACCCGTTTTGCATACATGGGAGTTGCCCCCCCTCGCCCGAAAGTGGCTGATTGTCCAATAAAAATTTTAAGCCCTTGCGGAGGCAAAGCCATTTGCTCCTGTGGTTGCACTACGTAACCCCGGTAATCTTGCACAGCATTATGTACGGTAGCGGCTGTCCAATACGTATTACCTTTAGACCCATAGTCCTGAGACTGAGTAAAAATAAATGGCGGAATAGCACTTTTATTTCCACTAAATATTCCAAGAGTTCTTTTTACTGCAAATAGCATTTGCCAAAATCTTGCGCCTCGGATATTTTTTATTTCCGCATCAGCATTTTTGAATTTCACTAATATTCTTACTTTATGCTTAAAGCGTTTGGTAAATTGAAAATGCCCTGCATTATCAGTGAAAACTCTTTCAATTTTAAACCATCTTCTTGCAACAACTCTTGCTTTACGAACCGCAAGATCGCTACCGGTGCCTGGGAAGGTCGGTAAATTAGTATCGTGCACATATATATTACCCGCAGGCACCGCCGCATCTACTGCAGGCGGCGGAGGATTAGTTCCGCAACCTTGTCCCTGTGGCACACATTGCCTTAATATTGGATCCCATACAAAGCAAGGATCGCAATCGGAAGCCGAATTGGGTTGGATGCCGCCGCTTTTTCCGGAAGGAGCGCTACCTCCACCATTAAGGCTATCCTGTAGCGATGCAAGCCGCTCTGCTTCTGTTTCAATCGCTGTGTAGCTGTCTCCCGGTATGTGGATTTGCGCAAGAATCTCATAAATAATCCCGGCTGGAAATACGAAATTAGTCGGCACCACCGCATATTGCCATGTTGGCAACGAGTCGGGTATGGAAGGGTCCTGGTAATAATCTCCTTCGTAGGTTACCACGTAATCCACCGGGGTATCAAATAACTCAAGTCCCTGGGCATCCATATTGAATCGAGAACTGCGAGTTGAGTTACTGTAGGTTTAAAGCGTACGTACTTATTGGTTATAGTTGCCAGGCTGCTGCTAAGCCCACGGTTAGTATAAGCCTGTTGCATGTTTGGAATAAGGTAAGGATTGGTGAGCTGTACACCGAGCGTTGTAATCCTTTCGATGGAATCGCCATCTTGCGGTATAAAGTCTGCTGAAGTAAGCTGGGCTTTTGACCAGCCGGGTTGTAATGTCTTATCGGTTTCAAAGGTCCTGTCTTTTTTAAGATCCATTTTAGTACAGGAAAATACAGTGGCTAAAATGAAAATGAGAAGGGGGGGGTAATTTAAAAGAAGCTTTTTCATGATCGTTAGTTTTTTGGGGATTTACAACCTAAATCTATGTCAGTTTCCTGGAATTAAATACCGTGTTTTCACCCTTTTTTGAAACGTAATTTTTACCGAAAAGGGTTATCTATTTTTTTCAAAATCTTTTTACAACTATCTAAAATATTTCCTGCAAATACTAATCATTTGCCTTTCCTTTTTCCTATCATCCCGCCGTCGGAATATTTTCAAAGTCCTTTCCCCTTCCCATCGCAGCTAACTTCATCTCTTTCGCAGTTTCATGGCCAACATATTTTTCAATTCTTTTTTCTACAAAATAAATTACCGGAGTAAGTATCAGCGCCATAAAAAATTTATAGCAATAGTTCATAATACCCACGGCGAGGATCAATTGCCAGGTAAAAATTCCGCTGAATGCTATGAACAAAACAATGTAACTATCTACAAGCTGCGATACGAGCGTTGAGCCTGTGGCACGTAACCATAAATGCTTATCTCCGGTTCTCTTTTTTATTTTATGGAATACGGTAACATCCACGACCTGGCTTACCAAAAATGCGACGATACTTCCTATAATGATCCGCATATTTTGCCCGAATATGGCGTTGAAAGAAGTTTGAATATTTTCTACGCCTTGCGTTTTGCTGCTATCGAGCCACACCTTTGCAGGAGGCATTGCTATGGCGACAAAATACATTACAAAAGCATAACCAATTAGTGCAACAGCCGTAAAAGAAATTCTGCGTACGGCACGCGGGCCATAATATTCATTGATGATATCGGTAATCACAAACTCGAGTGGCCAGAGCAAAACGCCGCAGGTAAGCGTGAAAGCCAGGCCGCTTTCTCCAAAGAGTGTAAAGTTTGCAGGGCGCAATCCCAGCAGGCCTTCCAGGGAAAAAAGCTTTGTGCCTATGGCTTCGGCTATAAGTGCATTCGCAACAAAAAAGGCCGCAAAGGAAATGAATAATTTCGTGGGCCTGTCGCTTAATATTTTCTGTATCATTATTGTTATGCTTGTCTGAAAAAGAAATAGATTATTTGAAAAATGAAGAAAAGGAAATTCACTATCGCGAGCCATTTGGGAATAATTCTCTGACGGCCCATCACGATGATTACTGTATACACAATACACATAATAAAGTTTATTATTATCGCAGAAATTCCAAGTGTAATGATCAGGTCTTTAAAAAAAGGAACAGCAATTACTGTATCACTGCCGCGGGTTACCTGTTTATGTGCTTCAAGCCTGCTGAAGAAAATAAATAGCAGGAAAGCGATGTTGCATATAACTGCGAACCTGGAAAAGAAGGAAATAACTTTCATTAAAAAATTGCATTGGGATTATTCCGGTTAAAATAATATTATTTTGCCGGATTAAAGTTTTGCAGATGGCAAATGTATTAAGTTTTGTTCCTTATAAAATATTCCCGGCAAAATTTGGGGGGCAAAAATGCATTGCACAACTCAACGAATATTTTTCAGAATACCACAATTTATATTGTATAACTGTGGAGGCTAATAATCCATCCGCTGCGTCGTATGAAATAATCAATAAACTTAGTAACAGCAGGCTTCGCTACATAAACATTTTTTATTACAGCCTCATAAAAAAAATTATTAAGGAAAAAGATATCACGCACCTTATTATCGAACATCCCTACTACGGATGGCTTGCTTTGCTGCTAAAGCGTTTTTGCAATGTGAAGCTTATCGTGCGTTCACACAATATAGAATCGGAGCGGTTTAGAACGGTGGGTAAATGGTGGTGGAAAATTTTGCGGTACTATGAAAGATACGTTCATAAAAAAGCAGACTTTACTTTTTGTATAACCGCCGAAGATGGTGAATATTTCAAATCAAAATACCACATACCCGCTGAAAAGATTGCTCTTATTACTTATGGCATTCCGTGGGATACATTGCTGCCGATAGACGATGAGGTAGAGGCAAAAATTGCCTTACTTAAAAAGTATTCTTTAGAAAAGGGAACGACCTTATTTTTTTTCAATGGCGCCCTCGATTACAAGCCAAATTTGCAAGCGCTTGAAAATATACTTGAAAATATTAATCCTTTATTTTTAGAAAAAGGCTTCACGTATAAGATTATTATTTGCGGAAGAAATCTACCTGGAAAAATGAACGGCCTAAAGAACTATGCCGACAAGAATATTATTTATGCCGGCTTTGTTGATGATATAAGTATTTATTTTAAGGGTACTGATATTTTCATTAACCCGGTAACTGACGGGGGCGGAATAAAAACAAAATTGGTGGAGGCACTTGGTTATAATCTCACCGCAGTTTCCACAAAGAATGGAGCCTTGGGTATTGATGAAAAAATTTGCAATGGAAAATTATTATTGACTGAGAACGACGACTGGCAATCATTTGCAGATAATATGGCAGAGGCAATAAATATTAAACAATCAATCTCACCGGAGTTCTTTCAAACATTTTTATTGGGACAATATCGCAAGGAAAGCCGCCGTGATTGTAGAAGAATCTATAAATACGAAAGCCGCTCACCACAGAAATTTTTTTTGCTTCCAACCTCGGATCACTTTTTATTCATACAGAAAAGACTTTATAAATTTCGATTTGCTGTGAATATGTGCTGTTTACTAAAGCTGTGTTTAAAAAATCAGTGAAAACCTTAACAGGCTAATCTGGGTTTTACTTAAAATAATAAAAGGAAGGTGATCGACCTTCCTTTTAAACAAAATCATTTGAAACAGAAAATACCGATCATATTTTCCCAACTTAGGCGGGTCATGGTTTACATCTTCATAACCTTGCCACTGCCTGCGACTTTGCTGCTGATGTTCTGAGCGCCGCCTTTGTAAAATACGTTTCCGCTTCCACTAATTTTTGCATCGATACTATTGCTCGCATATACTTTAATATTTCCGCTACCGCTTACTTTCGCATCCACATCTTTGCTGGAGACTCCACTGCAATCAATATTTCCGCTACCACTTACTTTGGCACTTAAACTATTGGTGTTGCCGCTTTTCAAATCAACATTTCCGCTACCGGATACTGATAAATCAAGGTCTTTAAAAGAATCGAAGCTTAGTTTAAGATTACCGGATCCGGATACCCCGATATCAGTTTTTCCATCGCTGGTAAATGCACCCGAACCGTTAATATTTCCACTGCCACTTTGCTCGAGGGAATTAATCTTATTCATGGTAACATAAACAATCAATTTGGAATGTGTTTTCAGGTTTATACCTTTTTTCGACTTGATCGTCAGCTTACCATTTTCAACGGATGTTTCAATATAGGGGAGAAGATTTTCATCTGCCTCTATCGTTACGCTGTTGGAATTTCCATATGCAATGGAAATATCCATAGAACCCTTTGAAGCCAGTGCGGAATAATTACCCACTTCACGAGTTTCCTTTTTTACCTGGCCGTTTCCCTTTACAGTTTCCCATCGTTGGGCAAATGAATTGACGCTGAGAAAAACAAGTAATAGGATCAATAATTTTTTCATGATGAATTATTTTAAGATTTAGGAAAGATGCTTTGTAACGAATCAATTCCAGGAAAGTTACAAGGGTCTTAAAATAATTAAAGAAATAAAAAAAGCCGGAAGGCCCGGCTTAGTTTTTGATTCTGCAATTGTAAGTGTTATTCAAATTTATCAATCTTCTTCTTCTTCTCCTGCGGCCGCGTAGTTTACACCGTTTTCCGCAATATCTGTAAGAGTGGAATCAGCTTCCTTTTCTTCCTCCAGGGTTTGACTTAACAGATCTGCAACCTTGTCAAGGCCGAGTGTAGTTGCGAGTTGCGCAAGTCCACCATAAGTAGATATTTCGTAATGCTCTACTTTTTGCGCTGCAAGAATAAGACCCACGTCACGTGTACTCGTACCGGCTTCAGTATCGCTGATAATAGATTCACCTTCGGTAGTTATTCCTTCCATCGCCTCGCATTTTTTTGCCTGCGCTTTTTTGCCTAAAGATTCAAATGCCTGCTCAAGGCGGCTTACATGTGTCTTTGTTACTTCAAGGTGTTCTGCAAAGGCATCCTTTAATTCTTCTGAGGTTGCCGCTTTCTGCATTTTCGGTAAAGTTTTTACCAGGTGCTTTTCGGCCCAATAAATATCTTTTAATTCATCAATAAAAAATTCTTTTAGCATGCTATCTTCCGCACCTTTTCCGGCTGAAGCCGATTTAGTCTTTGATGATTTTGATTTAGTTGTAGTATCCATGTTTTTAATTTTATTTGGTTAACAATTTTTATCAATATCATACAATACCATGCCATTTATAAAAAGAGTTTATGAAGAAGTGCTTTAAAATTTTCACACGACTGTTTATAAAATTTTCCTTAGAAAGAATGATCCTTTTCGGCCTCGGGACAAGAAAATAGTGCCCGGTTGAAGATTGTAAAACGAGGTTTATATTGCCCATTAATAACTGAATCCCCGCCGATTTCACACGTAAGCAGCTTCGACACACTTAAGTCATAGTAAAGATTTGTATTTGTAGTATTTTTGTTTCCATATCGGTGATCGCCGGAATAATTATTCCACAAACTTTATTTCCCCCAAAAAATTAATCGTGTATGTTGAAGTTTTTGTACAGTGTTGGGTAAAGTAATACACTCAAAACGGGAATGCATCATGCCTTGATGTGAGAAATTATTAAATTCATTATTTATGGCGGCTAAACAAAGCGCGGGAATCTTAGTTTATAGGAAAATGACAAAAGAGCCCGAGGTATTCCTTGTACATCCCGGTGGTCCTTTTTGGAAAAACAAAGATGAAGGCGCGTGGTCAATACCAAAAGGGGAATTTGATGATAGCGAAAATCCACTCGACGCGGCCAGGCGAGAGTTTCTTGAGGAAACAGCGGTTAGCCTTTCAGGGAACTTTATAGAGTTGAACCCGGTAAAATTAAAAAGCGGAAAAAAAATATCTGCATGGGCTATTGAAAAAAATATTGAAGCCGGAAATATCACCAGCAACGCTTTTGAAATAGAGTGGCCGCCACGCTCAGGTAAGTTTCAATTTTTCCCCGAAGTTGACAGAGGAGAATGGTTCAGTTTCGAAAAAGCCCGGAAAAAAATTAATGTAATGCAGGTTGCTTTTTTGGATCAACTCGAGAAAGCTCTTGCTGGTTAGAAGTAGCTTTGCTTTGTTTTTTTGAAACAATTATATTTTCCAACACACTATTTCATTGGACCATTCTTCTTTATAAGGAATAGTAACCTTGATATAGTTATCGGTATATCCATCCATCGTCCCGTTCTTATTCCTTCCTTCAAAAAGAACTTTTCGTATTTGATCTTCATACCTGCCGGAAAATTCCTGCATTTTTTTATAAGATAACGAACGCAAAATTTTAGTCCGCTCATTGCGAACATTTACAGGTACTACCGGTTCAATATATAAAGCATGGGTATTATCTCTTTCCGAATAGGTAAATACATGAAGGTAGGACACGTCAATTGACTCTAAGAAATTAACTGTTTCTTTAAAATCATTTTCGGATTCACCCGGGAAACCCGTTATTACATCAACCCCTATGCAGCAATCGGGCATTAGATTTTTTATGAGTGCCACCTTTTCTGCATATAATTCTTTTTTATAGCGCCTGCGCATAAGCCCAAGAATCTTATTGCTGCCGCTTTGTAAAGGGATATGAAAATGAGGCATTATTTTTTTGCTTTCGGCAACCAACCGGATGATTTCATCAGACAATAAATTCGGCTCAATCGATGAAATTCTATATCGCTCAGCGCCTTCATTGTTTTCAAGTGCCACCAATAAGTTATGGAAATTTTCATTTGTCTTTATGCCTTGTTCGTCCCTGCCAAAGTCGCCGAGATTTATTCCGGTAAGTACAATTTCTTTTACACCCGCCGCAGCTATTTTTTTTACTTCAGCTAAAACATTTACCGTGATGTTGCTCCTGCTTCTCCCTCGTGCCATAGGAATGGTGCAAAACGAGCAATTGTAGTCGCAGCCGTCCTGAACCTTTAAAAATGTTCTCGTTCTGCTATTGATTGAAAACGAAGAATTAAATCCATTCACCTCTTCAATATCGCAACTGCAAATTTTTGCAGAATCCCCTTTTGTAAGCTGCTGCAAATGCCTGGTAATATTGAATTTTTCTGCCGCTCCAAGTACGAGGTCAACACCATGTATTTTTGCAATTTCGGCCGGTTTTAGTTGCGCATAACAACCGGTAATTACCACCAAAGCTTTGGGAGCTTTTCGTTGTATTCTTCGCACAAGATGCCGGCATTCTTTATCGGCATTATCAGTAACGGAACACGTATTTATCACATACACATCGGCCTCTTCAGTAAAATCTTTTTTTACAAAACCGTCCTGCTCCAGCAACCTTTCTATGGAAGAAGTTTCAGAATAATTAAGCTTGCAACCTAATGTATGCAGTGCAACTGATTTACCTTGTGACATAAGCGTGCAAAAATAAACAATCCACCAGTATCCGTTTTAATATCCATTCATAAAAAATTACCTTGCAAAAAAGTTCCTGTTGAACAGAAGAAAAAGTACACTTGCATTAATCGTTATTATTGTCACGTTAATAATTATTAAGCTTGTTTTTTTCGGAGAACCGTTCGAAAAGTCAAATTCCACAGAGGTAGAATCTTTTAGAAATACCTCTCATCTTAAATTAACAAAACATGCGAGATGCAGGATGGATTGCAGGCACATTACACTGCAGGAAATAAAAGAGATATTACAAAAAGGAAGTGAAAATATCTCTAAAAGCGGGACGGGAGGCAAGGGAGATAAGACTTATGCACTCGAAGGATATAGCTCGGAGCACCAGCATATACGTGTAGTAGTTGCCCCGGAAGTTGATGATGTGGTTGTAATCACATGCATAGATCTTGATAAAGAATGGCCCTGCAATTGTAATTAGCTTTTTGAATAATATGTGTTAAAACATTTCTATGTATTTTTGGACATAGATAGCCATCCAAATGAAGATAAAATCTTTCCTGGCAAAGCCATATGCCAGCTATACATATAAGCAAATAAGAAAAAGCATGCTCACAGCTCCTGCCGACCAGGAGCAGATATTTCAGTCCTTGATTAAAACGGGATTAAAAACAGAATTTGGGAAAGAGCATAATTTTGATCAAATAAAAACGCACGAAGATTACGTGAAAAATGTTCCCATCAGGGAATATGAAGATTTCAAAAAATATATAGACAGGATAAAACAGGGTAAGCACAATGTTTTATGGAAAGGCGTGCCGATTTATTTTGCCAAGACGAGTGGTACTACAAGTGGTATAAAATATATTCCTATCACTAAAGATTCTATCCCCAATCATATAAATTCCGCAAGAGATGCCTTGCTTTGTTATATGGGGCAGACAGGTAACACCCAGTTTGCGAATGGCAAAATGATATTTCTCAGCGGTTCACCCGACCTTGAAAGGGTTGGCGGTATTCCCACCGGTCGTTTAAGCGGCATAGTCAACCATCACATACCAAGATATCTCCGGTCAAATCAATTACCCACTTTTGAAACCAATTGCATAGATGATTGGGAAACGAAACTTGAAAAAATAGTTGAAGAAACTGTTAATGAAAAGATGACATTGATAAGTGGTATTCCACCTTGGATGCAGATGTATTTTGATGCACTTACAAAAAAGACCGGTAAAAAAATCAAAGACATTTTTCCCGATTTCAGTGTAATGGTGCAAGGCGGAGTAAATTATGAGCCTTACAGATCAAAGATTGTTGAATCAATTGGAAAAGAAATTGATACCATTGAATTGTACCCGGCGAGTGAAGGTTTTTTTGCTTTCCAGGACAGTCAGAAAGAGGAAGGGTTGTTATTAAATTCTGATAGCGGGATATTTTTTGAATTTGTACCGGCATCTGAAATTTTTAATGAAAAGCCTGCAAGGCTTACGCTGGATCAGGTTAAGTTAAACGAGAATTATGTTCTCATAATCAGCAGCAATGCTGGTTTGTGGGCATACAATATTGGGGATACGATAAAATTCGTTTCGTTAAACCCTTATCGCTTGGTGGTTACCGGAAGAGTGAAACACTTTATATCCGCATTTGGGGAACATGTAATAGGAGAAGAGGTTGAGACTGCTTTAATGAAGGCGGCAGATGCCGAAAATATTAAGATAACTGAATTTACGGTTGCGCCGAGAATCTCAAAGGATAAGCAGAAAAGTTTTCATGAGTGGTTTGTCGAATTTGAAAATCTTCCGACTGACCTGGAAAAATTTGCCAGAAAAGTTGATCATAATCTTAGAAAGAAGAATATTTACTATGATGATCTTATCAAAGGAAATATTCTTGATCCCTTAAAAATATCACCTGTTCAAAAGAATGGTTTTATAAATTATATGAAGAGTGTTGGAAAACTTGGCGGGCAAAATAAAGTGCCCCGTTTAAGTAACGACAGGGTAATTGCAGAAAAATTACAGCATTGGGTTAAAAAGCCCTCTGCTCAAACAATAACAAATTCTTAAAAACGTTTTGTTCGATAGATTGTAAAAAAATATACATTTGCATTCTATTCATTAAAAGTTATAAAGGTGGAAGGTCACAATTATATCATTTCTTCTTACGTTTTAGCAACCTCCGTTGCTGAACAGTGTATGCCCATTCGCTGTTTCTTCCGACCTGGATACTGATAGGCCGAGCAGTTGACATTGCCCCTATCAGTGAAAAAATCCCCGCTCACACCATATAATTCAATTATTTAAACAAACGCAAAGTGGAACAATCAAAAATAATTGTTCGTATTGCTACTTCCGACGATTTCAAATATGCCCAAATCATCACTGATGAAATGGCTAACTCTGCGCAGGCAAGAGGAACCGGAATTGCAAAACGTTCAACCGAATATATTCAACAAAAAATGCAGGAAGGCAAGGCTGTTATTGCCGTGACCGAAGACAACCAATGGGTAGGATTTTGTTATATTGAAGCATGGGGCAAAGAAGGCTTCGTGGCAAACAGTGGTCTTATTGTAGCACCGGAGTTCAGGAAAACGGGCATAGCTAAAAATATCAAAAAAAGAATCTTCGATCTCTCCCGGGAAAAATACCCTAAAGCAAAAATATTTGGCCTTACAACTGGTCTGGCTGTAATGAAAATTAATAGTGATCTCGGTTACGAACCGGTAACTTATAGTGAACTTACAGATGACGAAAATTTTTGGGCCGGTTGTAAGAGTTGTGTCAACTACGATATACTCATGAGTAAAGAAAGGAAGAATTGTATGTGTACTGCCATGCTTTTCGATCCCGCGGATCATTACGAACCTGAAGAAACTGCTGCAGAGTTTGAAAAAAAATCGGAGCAGTATGAGCGTTTCATGCGACTTAAACAAAACAGGCTTATCAAATTCCTTATGGGTAAGAAAGCCAATAAAGGCAAATCAGTTTTAAGTTTTTTCTTTAATCTCTAAATAATATTGATGGCTAAAAAAGTAGTTATTGGTTTTAGCGGCGGACTTGATACCTCTTATTGCGTGAAGTATTTTACAGATGAATTAAATTATGAAGTTCACAGCATTATTGTAAATACCGGTGGATTTACAAAGCAGGAGTTGGAAGATATTGAAAAGCATGCTAAAACACTTGGAGTTACTACTCATACCACGGTCGAAGCTACTAAAAGCTATTACGATTCTATAATCAAATACCTCATTTACGGTAATGTTCTTAAAAACAATACTTATCCTTTAAGTGTAAGTGCAGAAAGGCTTTCACAGGCATTACACATTGCAGAACATGTAAAGAAGTTAAATGCAGATGCTGTTGCTCATGGAAGTACAGGGGCCGGTAACGACCAGGTAAGATTCGACATGATCTTCCATATCATGATTCCCGGTGTTGAAATTATTACGCCCATCCGTGATATGCAATTATCGAGGCAGGAAGAAATTGATTATCTCAAATCCAAAGGTGTGAAAATGAATTTTGAGAAATCTGCTTATTCGATTAATAAAGGCCTTTGGGGAACAAGTGTGGGAGGAAAAGAAACGTTATCATCCAACGGGATGATTCCTGAAGAAGCGTGGCCTACGCAATTATCCAGCAAGGGAAGTGAACAAGTTAAATTACATTTTAAAAAAGGCGAGCTCGTCGCCGTAAATGAAGAAAGATTTGAAGAGCCTGTTAAGGCGATCCAATATTTACAGGCGCTTGCAGGCCCCTATGCAATTGGAAGAGATGTACATGTCGGAGACACGATAATCGGTATCAAAGGCCGTGTAGGATTTGAAGCTGCTGCGCCAGTAGTAATTATTAAAGCACATCACGCTTTGGAAAAACATGTGCTTACCAAATGGCAATTAAATCTTAAAAATCAACTCTCAGAATTTTACGGGAACTGGCTGCATGAAGGACAGGTACTAGACCCTGTTATGCGCAACATTGAGGCATTTTTAGAGTCTTCACAACAACAGGTTACCGGTGATGTATACGTGCAATTGATGCCTTATCGTTACCAGGTTACCGGTATTGAATCTCCATTTGATCTTATGAGTAGTAAATTTGGGAAATACGGAGAAATGAACACAGGCTGGAGTGGTGATGACGTGAGAGGTTTCAGCAAGATTTTCGGAAACCAAACCGCAATCTACCATGCTGTAAAAAATAGCGCTGATGAAAAAGAAAATTAAAGCTGGAATAATCGGAGGTGCCGGATACACAGGTGGTGAAATGATTCGCCTTTTAATTAATCACCCCTCTGTTGAATTGACATTTGTCCATAGTAAAAGCAATGCTGGCAAAAATTTACATTCGGTTCACCAGGATTTGATGGGGGAAACTGAGATACAATTCTCCGAAACCACTAATGACGAAATCGATGTTCTTTTTTTATGCGTGGGGCATGGTGATTCAAGGAAATACATGACGGAAAATGAAATTCCCGCGCATGTAAAAGTCATTTCACTATCAGACGATTTCAGGCATAAAAAGAATTCAGTAATACAAAACAGGACCTTTGTTTATGGACTGCCGGAACTGAACAGGGACCAGATAAAAAAGGCGAATAACATTGCTAACCCGGGTTGCTTTGCTACAGCCATTGAACTAGGGTTATTGCCGCTGGCAAAAATGAATTTGGTGGAGGATGTTTATACCACTGGTATTACGGGTTCAACAGGTGCCGGACAATCGCTTTCTACAACCTCACATTTTTCCTGGAGACAAAATAATATACAAGCATATAAATCGCTGACTCACCAGCATCTTAAAGAAATAAATGAATCGCTGGAATCGCTTTCAGGCAAGCCCGCTTCTGTCCATTTTATACCCTGGCGGGGAGATTTCGCAAAAGGCATTTTCATAACCTCTCAATTAAGATGTTCAAAAAATCTTGATGAAATCTACAAGCTGTACTACGACTTTTATAAGGGTCATCCTTTCATAAAAATTAGCACGGATCCTATATTTTTGAAACAGTCAATCAATACAAATAACTGTTTTATTCAGATTGAGAAAGAGGAAGACAATCTTGTAGTCCATTCAACCATTGATAACTTGATAAAAGGCGCTAGTGGCCAGGCAATACAAAACATGAACCTGATGTGCGGTCTTCCTGAAACGGAGGGATTAAAGCTTAAAGCAAATTATTTTTAGAATCATACATAAATATTTCAAATGAAACTTTTTGATGTATACCCTGTAAACGATATTAACATTGTAAAAGGGCTCGGTTCCCGCATTTGGGATGATAAAGGCACAGAATATCTCGATATGTATGGTGGCCACGCGGTGATAAGTGTCGGTCATACGCATCCTCATTGGGTACGAAAAATTGAGGATCAACTTGAGAAGATTGCATTTTATTCCAATTCAATAAAAATTCCAATTCAACAGCAACTTGCCGATAAGTTAGGTGAGGTTTCCGGTAAATCGGATTACCAGTTATTTCTTTGTAATTCCGGGGCTGAAGCGAATGAGAATGCTTTAAAACTTGCTTCATTTTTTAATAGACGCAAGAAAATAATTTCTTTCTCAAAAGCATTCCATGGCCGCACTTCGCTGGCGGTTGCAGTAACTGATAATCCATCTATAGTAGCTCCCGTAAATGAAACCGAAAATGTAGTTTTTCTTCCTTTTAATGATAACGATGCGCTGCAAAATTATTTCAACGAATATGGTGATGAAGTGTGTGCCGTAATAGTTGAAGGGATTCAAGGCGTGGGAGGAATTAACGTAGCATCTGCATCTTTTCTGCAACTTATTCGAAAACTATCTTACGAAAATAACGCAGTTTTTATTGCAGATTCTGTTCAGTGCGGTTATGGAAGAAGCGGCAAATTTTATTCTCACGATTTTGCCGTTGTCAATGCAGATATTTATACAATGGCAAAGGGAATGGGCAATGGCTTTCCTGTTGGAGGAATATCAATTGCGCCGCATATAAAACCAAAGCATTTCATGTTAGGAACTACTTTTGGCGGCAACCATCTTGCATGTGCCGCAGCTCTTGCAGTTCTTGAGATAATTTCGGCGGAAAACCTGATGCATAATGCGGAAGAGGTAGGAAACTATTTGATGGAAGAGATTAAAAAGATGCCACATTTAAAAAATGTCCGTGGTAAGGGATTGATGATTGGCTTCGATGTACCCGCAGAATTAAAGGATTTGAAAAAAAATCTTTTAGTGAAACATAAAATATTCACCGGCGAGGCTAAGCCAAATGTGATAAGGCTTCTGCCATCACTCGCATTAACGAAAACAGATGCTGATAAATTTTTATCAGCACTAAGAGACGAGGTTTCTACACTTTTCCTGCAGCAGGCTGAAGCTGTTGCCTCATAAATTTATTTTGAAAAACGATACATTTACATCTTAAGCAAAAGAAATATTGAAAAACTTTCTTTCCGTAAAAGATGCGGGAAATATCGAGAACCTTGTTAGCTCAGCTATTGACTTCAGAAATGATCCTTTATTACAGCAGAATCTCGGGAAGGGGAAACGTATTGGATTAATATTTTTGAATCCCAGCCTGCGTACAAGGCTAAGCACCCAGGTTGCGGCCCAAAATCTTGGGATGGAAGCGATTGTTTTCAATGCCTCACAAGACGGATGGTCGCTTGAATTTGAAGAAGGAGCCATAATGAATGGAACTTCTGTAGAGCACGTAAAAGATGCAGCTCCTATACTTGGCCGTTATTTTGACATACTCGGCCTTCGCACTTTCCCTTCTCTGAAAAACAGGCAGGAAGACTATGCCGAGTATGTGATGAAACAATTTGTAAAATATTCAGGTATTCCTGTTGTGAGCCTTGAAAGTGCAACGGTACATCCTTTGCAAAGCCTTACCGATATCATCACGATTACAGACTATCTCCCTGTAAAAAATAAAACAAAACCTAAAGTTGTGTTGACGTGGGCGCCGCACGTAAAACCTTTACCACAGTGCGTTGCGAACAGTTTTAGCGAGTGGATAAATGCCTGGGATAAATGCGACTTTACCATTGCGCACCCGTCGGGTTACGAATTGGATAAAGCCTTTACAAAAGATGCTCTCATAACCAACGACCAGGCTGAAGCGCTAAAAGATGCCGATTTTATATATGTAAAAAACTGGAGCAGTTATAAGGACTATGGAAAGGCAGAAGAAAATGAAAGTAATTGGATGCTTACCGATGAAAAATTACTAACAGCCGATAATGCGAAAATAATGCATTGCCTGCCGGTGCGCCGAAACGTAGAATTGAGTGACGAAGTACTTGACAGCCCAAATAGTATAGTTACGGAACAGGCCGCGAACAGGGTATGGGCTGCCCAGGCAGTACTGGCAAATATTTTAAAATCGATGTAATGAATGGAGAACAATTGCCTGGAGAAAATCTTTCCAAAGAATCTTTATTTATTATAAAAATTGGTGGGAATGTAATTGATGACGAACGGGCTTTGATTTCATTTTTGAAGGAGTTCTCAAATATTAAATCAAAAAAAATATTGGTTCATGGAGGAGGTAAAATAGCCACGTCTATTGGTGATAAACTTGGAATTAAGGCTAATTATATTGATGGAAGAAGGATAACTGATGATGAAACAATTGATGTGGTAACGATGGTGTATGGAGGTCTCGTGAACAAAAAAATAGTAGCGGCGTTACAATCAATCAACTGCAACGCTATTGGATTGAGTGGCGCGGATGCGAATGTGTTACCAGCCGTAAAGCGCCCTGTAAAAGAAATAGATTATGGTTGGGTAGGCGATATCAATGCCGATTCTATTAATACAGCTACCTGGGAATTGTTTTTGAATAACGGCTTAATGCCAGTATTGGCGCCACTTACACACGATAGCTCAGGGCATATACTTAATACAAATGCAGATACTATGGCCTCAGTGCTGTCCGTAAGCCTGTCAAAATGTTATGATGTAAAATTGATCTATTGTTTTGAGAAAAATGGTGTGCTGGAAAGTGTAGAGGATGAGAATTCGGTGATACCGCAGTTGAATCAAAATAATTATTGGCAGCTAAAAGAAGGCAAAAAACTTTATGCGGGTATTTTGCCAAAAATTGACAACGCATTTGATGCGATTAAGAATGGGGTAAAAGAAGTTGTCATCGGGAATTCTTTGCTTGTAGGCAAATTGGTGCAAGGCGAGAGTGGAACCAAAATATCAATATGAACCAGGAAATAAATGATATTGAAAATGTGGTACCCGGGAAAAATGGATCGACAAATCCTCCTGGCCGGGAAATCTTTCAGGACGCGATTAAATTGTTGAAGGATCTTATTGCAACGCCTTCTTTCAGTAAAGAAGAAGATAGGACAGCTTTGATTATAGAAAAATTCCTGGAGGAAAAGGGCATAAAAGTAAATCGGGATCTTAATAATGTGTGGGCTGTAAACAAATACTTTGATCCGAATAAGTTTACCATTCTTTTAAATTCTCATCACGATACGGTGAAGCCCAATGCCGGCTATACATTGGATCCATTTACCCCTATTGAAAAAGAAGGTAAGCTTTATGGGCTGGGCAGCAATGATGCAGGAGGTGCCCTGGTGTCATTAATATCAGTATTTACTCGTTTTTATTTTACCGAAAGTCTTCCATTCAACCTGGTGATTGCCGCTACAGCAGAAGAAGAAATATCAGGACATAACGGCGTAGAATACCTACTTCCGATACTTCCTGAAATTGATTGCGGAATTGTGGGGGAACCTACACTTTTGAAAATGGCGGTAGCGGAGAAAGGCCTCTTTGTGCTCGATTGCACAGCAAAGGGTAAGGCCGGTCATGCTGCACGTGATGAAGGTGTCAATGCAATTTATGTTGCTATGAAAGATATTGAATGGTTTAGTAAGTATGAATTTGAAAAAACTTCCCCGCTGCTCGGGCCGGTACATATGGCTGTTACCTCAATAGACACTCCCAACAAGGCGCATAATATTGTACCTTCAGAATGTAATTTTATTGTAGATATACGGGTTAATGAATTGTATACTTTTGAGGAAGTTCATGCTTTGATAAGCGAGAATATTAAAAGCGAAGCAAGACCACGAAGCACGAGGTTGAGGCCTACGTTTATTGAAGATAAACACCCGCTTGTGATAGCAGGCAATCTCTTGAATCTTGAATCTTATGGTTCTCCTACATGCTCCGATAAAGCCCTGATGCCCTTTCCAACAATAAAATTCGGCCCGGGTGATTCTTCCCGCAGCCATAGCGCTGATGAATATATTTTTACTGACGAGATTGAAAAAGGTATTACTTCCTACTATTCAATATTAAAAAACCTTACGGTTATAAATAAAACTTAATTATGGCAATGAAGCTCTGGGAAAAAAATACATCTGCTTTAAAAGAGGTAGAAACTTTCACAGTTGGGAAAGATCGGGAACTCGATATGTATCTTGCCCCTTTCGATGTACTGGGTTCCCTTGCTCATATTCAAATGTTGCGGTCAATTGATTTACTTACTCAAGATGATTTTGAGAAATTAAAAAATGGACTGAAAGAGATTTATAAAGACATCATAGATGGAAAATTTTTTTTGGAACGTGGAGTAGAGGATGTGCACTCACAGGTGGAATTTCTTCTCACAAATAAATTAGGCGATACAGGGAAAAAAATTCACAGCGCACGTTCAAGAAACGACCAAGTTTTGCTTGATATAAAACTTTATTTACGCCGTGAAATTGAAGATATCGTTACGGGAGTGAATGAATTCTTTAATCTTCTTATCGGGCAAAGCGAGAAGTATAAAGACTACCTGATGCCAGGCTACACTCATTTACAACTTGCAATGCCCTCTTCATTTGGGCTGTGGTTTGGTGCCTATGCCGAGAGCCTTACGGATGATATGATCACTTTACACGCTTCATGGGAGATAGTAAATAAAAACCCTCTGGGATCAGGAGCTGGCTTTGGATCTTCGTTTCCTATAGATCGAAATCTCACTACAGAATTGCTCGGTTTCGAAGATCTGAACTATAATGTAGTGTATGCTCAAATGGGCCGCGGAAAAACTGAACGTATTGTGGCACAATCTCTCGCAAATATCGCCGCCACACTCGCACGCCTCAGCATGGATGCATGTCTCTACCTTAACCAAAACTTCGATTTTATTTCGTTTCCTGAAGAGCTTACGACAGGTAGCAGTATAATGCCTCACAAGAAAAATCCTGATGTTTTTGAACTTATTCGGGCACATTGCAACCGCATACAGGCATTGCCCAACGAAATCATGTTAATGGCCGCAAATCTGCCATCAGGCTACCACCGTGATTTTCAATTGCTGAAAGAACATATTATACCCGCTTTTGAAAACCTCCACGCATGCCTGGTGATGGCATTTAAGATGATTGAAAATATTGAAGTAAAAGATGACCTGTTAAAAGACGAAAAATACAAATACCTTTTTACGGTTGAGGAAATGAATAAACTTGTTTTGAAAGGGATTCCTCTAAGGGACGCCTATAAAAAAATCGCGGAGGATATCCAGGCTAATAAATTCAGTCATAGTGATAACATCAAGCATACTCATGCAGGCTCCATAGGCAATCTTCAAAACGAAACAATCGCAGAAGTGATGCACAAAATTACAGGCCGGTTCAATTTCGAAAAAGTCAATGACGCGTTACAAAAATTATTGGAGTAAATTGCCAGTCTTCAATTATTCAAATTCCTTGATAAAGGGATCTGTAAGAAATTTAAGAAAAGACACGTATGGACGAGGATATCATAAAAAAAAGGATTGCAATTTTTGGTTCTACCGGCTCGATAGGCACGCAGGCTTTGGAAGTGATTGAAGCAAACCCGGATTTGTTTGAAGTTGAGATTTTAACGGCGCAAAATAATGATGAGCTTTTGATAAAACAGGCGCTGAAATTTCAGCCAAATGCTGTGGTAATAGGCGATGAGAAGAAGTATGAAAAAGTAAAATCTGCCTTAAGTTCCGGTAACACAAAAGTTTTTACCGGTATTGCGGCTCTTGAGGAAGTAGCAGATTTTGACACCTACGACATGATGCTTGCAGCCATTGTTGGATTTGCAGGATTGGTACCCACGCTTAAAGCAGTTGAGAAAGGAAAAGCTATTGGACTGGCAAATAAGGAGACTTTAGTAGTGGCCGGTGATATTGTAATGCAGAAAGCTTTGGAGAACCGATCTCCTATAATACCGGTGGATAGCGAGCATTCTGCTATATTTCAATGCCTTGTGGGTGAAACAAGAAATAAGATTGAAAAAGTTATTTTAACCGCAAGTGGCGGCCCTTTCCTTGGGAAAAAGCCCAATTTCCTGGTGAATGTTAAACGAGATCATGCCCTGCAGCATCCAAACTGGACGATGGGTGCAAAGGTTACCATTGACTCGGCAACATTGATGAATAAAGGGCTTGAAATGATTGAGGCAAAATGGCTGTTTAATTTATCACCGGAGCAAGTAGAGGTTGTTATTCATCCACAAAGTATCATACATAGCATGGTTCAGTTTGAAGACGGAAGTGTAAAGGCCCAGATGGGGTTGCCGGATATGAAGTTGCCCATACAATATGCACTTGCCTTTCCTTATAGAATAGCAAATGATAGTAAAAGAGCAAATTTTCGTAAGATTCCAACTTTGAATTTTGAAGAACCTGATATAAAGACTTTTCGCAATTTGGTCTTGGCTACAAATGCTTTGGAAAAAGGAGGCAACCTACCTTGCGTACTCAATGCCGCAAATGAAATTGCCGTATGGGCATTTCTAAATAATCGTATTGGGTTTTTGGATATGACTGCGGTTGTTGAGAAAACGATGGATAAAATAACCTTTATAGAAAAGCCAAATCTTACAGAATATTTTGAAAGCGATGGCGAGGCACGTAATTTCGCCGCTTCTTTATTGAATATGTAGAGCCTTGATCGATATGTGGGGAGAAGAATGAAAATTCTACTTTCGGGCAAGATAACAATAATAATTACCTGATAAAATTAAAAAGCCCCTTAAGGGGTTGGGGTTACATACTATGACATTATTAGCAATTAACTGGCAACATGTTGGATTACAAGCCGGCTATCTCATTTTTTCTTTATCGATTTTAGTAATCATTCATGAATTTGGACATTACGTGACAGCAAAATGGTTCAAATGTCGTGTTGAAAAATTCTATCTTTTTTTTGATCCATGGTTTTCTCTTGTAAAGAAAAAAATAGGCGAAACTGTTTATGGAATCGGCTGGCTGCCATTGGGCGGTTATGTAAAAATTGCGGGAATGGTTGACGAGAGCATGGATAAAGAGCAATTGAAGCAACCGCCACAGCCGTGGGAGTTTAGGAGCAAGCCAGCCTGGCAGCGCCTGATAATTATGCTTGGCGGGGTTACTATGAATGTGTTGCTTGCTTTTTTTATTTATGCGATGATACTTTATCATTGGGGCGAGCAGAAACTACCTAATGCCAACGCACAATACGGAATATGGGTGACTGATAGCCTTATGAATGATATCGGCTTACAAAATGGCGACAAGATCGTTGCAGTTAATGACGATTCTGTTGAATATTTTAATGACCTGCCGGGAAAAATTCTTTTGGGCAGAAAAATAACGGTGAACCGGAATGACGAAACGAAAACAATTAATATTCCGGTAAATTTAATTGAGAAGCTCGTTGAGAAAAAAGGAAAACGCGGTAACGGCCTTATTGCGCCGAGGATGCCATTAATTGTAGGATCTTTCGATGATAAAAAATCTTCGAATGCAAAGCTTGCAGGCTTAGAACCTTATGATAAAATTGTAGCTGTTGATTCCACGCCGGTGCAGTTTTTCGATGAAATGAGTTCTGTATTGAGCGCAAAAAAGGGGGACAGTGTTACTATTTCTTTTTTGCGTAAAGGAACGCCCATGCAAACCAGGGCTCTCATTGACACCGAAGGTAAACTTGGATTCTATGTTATTGATGTTGACCAGGCAGACAGCCTTGGACTAATAAAACAACAAAATAAAACGTATGGTTTCCTTGCTTCTTTTCCGGCAGGAGTTAAAAAAACGGGGCAACAACTTGATTTTTATGTTCAACAGTTTAAGTTGATACTTAACCCGAAAACCGGTGCCTACAAAGGGCTTGGTGGTTTCAAAACTATGGCTTCCATCTTTCCATCAAGCGGGTGGAACTGGGAAGCTTTCTGGAACATTACAGCCTTCTTTTCAATCATACTCGCCTTTATGAATTTATTACCGATCCCTGCTTTGGACGGTGGCCATGTTCTGTTCACACTTATAGAAATGATATCCGGGCGTAAGCCGAGCGATAAATTTTTGGAGTATGCACAAATTGCAGGAATGGTGGTACTCTTTGCTCTCATGCTTTTTGCTAATGGTAACGATTGGTTTGGCTGGGGAAGAGGGAAATGATTCTGTGTTTGATGTATGATGTTGCCAGGATTTTTCACGTTTATGATCGTTCATTACACATTGTAAATCGCAAATAACTTAAAGTTCTATTCCAATTTTCTTCATCAAAATAGATGCATTCAAACTATTGCACACGCCCGGTTTCAGGCGATAATCAAAATACAATTCATCGTTGCTTACCTGTACATCAAAATGGTAATTGATAATATTTTCAGGGAAATCATTTTTTAATTTCGCCAATTCAAGATCATGTGTGGCGATAATAGCGGCAGCATGATGTTTAATTAATTGCTTCATTAGCGCTACAGATCCGGTGTGCCTGTCCAAAGAATTTGTTCCCCGTAAAATTTCATCCAAAAGGATAAATACTTTTTCTCCATTATTTACTTTTTCAATAATCGTTTTCAATTTCTTTAATTCAGCATAAAAAGTGGAAGTACTTTCTTCGAGATTATCTGTTATGCGCATGCTGCTTATCACCTGCACGTGAGACACCTTGAAAGCACTCGCACACACAGGCGCACCCGCCATTGCCAAAACAACATTCACCCCTATACTTCGCAGGTAAGTACTTTTGCCCGCCATGTTAGAGCCGGTTACCAGCATGATTTCCCCGTCGTGTTTTATTTCTATTTCATTATTCACTCTTTTATCTTTCAACAACAACGGATGCCCTATTTCTTTTCCTTCTATAAAAAAATATTCCGGCACAACTGATGGAAATACCCAGCCCGGTTCATTAAAATAAAGTGTTGAGAAACTATTCAGTGCCTCTATGTGCCCCAGCGTTTCAAACCATGTATGAATATTATTTTGATTACCTGATTTCCATTTTTCAAGATCCAATACTTGCTGCAGGTTCCACAGTAATAAAATATTCAAAGGCGCAGATATCACGAGATTGTATCGCAGGTCAAGTTTGTCCAATATTTTTTTAATAATCTTTATTTCGCCGGAAGCCTGTTTATTTTGTTGAATAAAATTCCTTTGCAGTTCCCGGAACAATTCGTTTTCAAATTTGGCTTTTTCAATATGCCCGATGCTAACAGAGAGCACATCAAGCTCGTCAGCCATTTTCGATAATTTTTCGTGAATAGGCGCTATTATCTTATTTATTTGATAGGCAATACCGGCAAACAGTAATAGAAAAAAGTAGAAAACTCCTGAAGGAATAAAATCAAAAATGTATAGCGCAAGAACACTTAAAATGACGGCAGGTAGAAAGTACCTCAGCCATGCCCAGGGCTTAAACTGAGAAAATACAGGTGCCTCCGCGACCCAGTTTTCAAGCCGGTGTTTTGTAGAAAATAAGATTTGCTTTTCCCTGCCCATGGCCTGTAAGTCTTGTCTCCATTGAGTTTTAATCGGATAATTCTTTTATAGCCAATTGCCTTTTATGAATTAAATCCTGGGAGGCAGGTTGCTGCAAATAGTCTGCAAGACAGCCACTTCCCATTTCCGAAGCAGCGCGATTTATATATTGGAATAATGACGCTCTTCCAAAAATATCCAGATCGTTAGAATAAAAATGATCGCCGGGAGCATATTGATTCCCACCGGGGAAATCGTAAAAATCTCCTTTGATAAATTTTAATTCATCCTTATTAATATTTATTAAATGAGTCACGTGATCAATTGCATCCTTATTAGCCAGGTCTGCAAAGAGTAATCTTACAAATACAATAAGTAATAAAATACTGGCGCCTAAAACATATAAAAATCCCAATGACCATAAAACATAGAAGGCGACTACAATTGCTGCAATACTGCCAAAGCGCAACCAGCCTAAGGAAGATTTTCGTTGCTTTAGTTTTTTAAGATCAACTTCTAAATCCTGGATTCTCTTATTGTAAAAATCTATGGGTTCCATTAAAGCATTTTGAATAATCAATAAAACTAATGCTTAGTACCCAATAACAATTTGATGTATTGATAAAAATTGTGGTAAAAAAATAATTAGGTTAATAAGAAATCTCTTAACCTTACTTCTTCACATATTTCCAATTCCTTGACTTCCCTTCTTTGAGCCATTCAATTGTTGTATCTATTCTCTTATTTCTTGTTTCTTCAGTCTTTGCTTCCGTTATCCATTCAAGATACTCATATTTATGCGAAGGACTAAAATTCTGATAAGCTGCGGCAGCTTTTTTATTTTTTGAAAGAGCTTGTTTAAATGATTCCTGGCATTTCAATTTCTTTCTTCTCTTTCGCCTTTTTGTCGGGCGCCTTCACGCCGTCTGCATTTAATTTGGCTGCTTCTTTTATCCACGATTTAATTTGTGAGTCCGGCGGCAAATCAGAAAGGCTTGTAAGCTTACCAAGAACGCCCATTGACCCCTTGTTGTTTTCCTTCATTTGTTTGGCATCTTTCATTAATGCAGCTTTCCAAAAACCAAATGCGCAGTGCTGCTTAAAGGAGGCGAGATTACAGAGAGGCCCTTTGTATTCAAAGAACGGCATTCCCCATTTTATTGTTTCCTGCACATCGGGGCATGCCTCATGCACTAATTTTCTTAAATGATTTAAGATTGGTTTTGCGAACTCGGTAGCTTTTGAAATGTAGTCATCAATTCTTTTGTCCTTGTTTCCCATATATTTTTTGTCCGTCAAGTTAAAACAAAATTATTATTTGTTTTATGAGCTTCAGCAAAGACAACCAGCTTGGTTTAAGAAATCTTTTTCTAAATAAATTTTTTTTCAAAACTTATTAGACAAAAAAAATCTTTCAAATAATGAAAGATTTAATTGAATATATTATGCGAAGACTATCTGCCCCTTCCCTGCGACCAGCTTCTTGTTCTTCTAAAACCACTATGGGATGCGGGCCTGCGTGAAAGAGGATTTTGCTGAACTACGGGAGTTTGAACAAATTTCATTTCACTCGCATAAGGATGATCTTCTACAACCGGGATGGTTTGATCTATCAGCTTATGAATATCTCTTAGAAATTGTCTTTCCTCCAAATCACAAAATGACAACGCTATTCCTGATGCGCCGGCTCTACCTGTACGGCCAATACGATGTACATACGTTTCAGGAATATTAGGCAATTCAAAATTAATCACATGGCTAAGGTCATCAACATCGATTCCTCTCGCAGCGATATCTGTAGCAACCAATACCCGTATTTTCCCGTTTTTAAAATCGGTCAGCGCTTTCTGACGGGCAGACTGCGTTTTGTTTCCGTGAATGGCGTCGGCTTTTATATTCGCCCGATACAATTCTTTTGCGATTTTATCTGCACCATATTTCGTTCGGGTAAAAACAAGCGCGCTTTGAATTTTATCGTCTTTTAAAAGATGAATCAATAATTGTTTTTTATCATTTTTTTCAACAAGATAAATTGACTGATTCACCTTTTCCGCTGTTGATGATACAGGAGTTACTTCTACGCGAACCGGGTTGGTAAGTATCGAAGCAGATAACCTGGAAATTTCGGGAGGCATGGTAGCCGAAAAAAACAAGGTTTGTCTTTTTTGGGGAAGCCTGGCGATAATTTTTTTAACGTCGTTTATAAAACCCATATCGAGCATGCGATCGGCTTCGTCCAATACAAACATCTTTATGTGTTGCAGGTTTACAAATCTTTGGGCAATTAAATCGAGGAGCCTGCCGGGAGTAGCAATCAATATGTCTATTCCCCTGCGCAACGCATTCGTTTGGTGATATTGCGATACGCCACCAAAAATAACGGTATGTCTTAGACCTGTATGTTTGCCATACGCAGCAAAGCTTTCGTCAATTTGTATGGCAAGTTCCCTGGTGGGTGTAAGTATTAATGCCTTGATATTGTCATTCGCTACTTCATGATTTTTTTGCAGAAATAAGTTCTGTAAAATTGGGATAGCAAATGCAGCGGTTTTACCAGTTCCCGTTTGAGCACAACCTAAAAGATCTTTTCCTTTAAGTACGTCCGGTATAGCTTGTTCCTGGATAGGAGTGGGTTCAGTATAGCCCTCCGTTTCAAGCGCCTTTAATATAGGCGCAATTAAATGCAATTCTTTAAAATTCAATTTTTTTTGTTTTAATGTAAATGATAACTTCCCTGGATCGAAAATGATAAATGAAAGTCTGTTTTCGAATATGCTCAGAACCTATGACTTGATGAGCTTTTACCTGTACGGAAGATTATCCAGTCTGCTAAGTAGGAGTATATAATTGTTTGCAAATATACATCTTTAAGTATTCAAAAGTGCTTTGCACCTGTTAATAACACTTTAGGAGGCATAACTGCACCTGTTAAACGCTGTATTTATTAAGATGTTGTATGAGAGATGATTGAGCCATCAGGACCGGGTTGTAACCCGTGATTCCAATTGAAAAACCGGAAGTCGAAGCTTTACATTCTCTCTGGTACTTTAATACCCAACAACTGCATGGCACTTTTGATGACCGTAGCCGTCATTATTGCAATATGCAAACGAAGTGATTTCTTTTCTTCACTTTCCGCATTAGCAACAGAATGCTCCGTGTAAAATGAATTGAAAGTTTTCGCAAGATGGAATACATAATTGGCCACAACAGATGGATTGTGTTCATCTGCGGCCTGCGATATAACATTTGAATATTTCTCGAGGAAAATGATCAGTTGCCTTTCAAGTGGAAGAAGTGCTTCTTTTTGTAATTGTTGATTAGCTGCCGGCTCTCCAACTTTTCTTAAGATAGATTTTATTCTTGCATAAGTATATTGCACAAAAGGACCGGTGAAGCCATGAAAATCTATACTTTCTTCTGGATTAAAAATCATTCGCTTCTTAGGATCCACACGTAGCAGGTAAAATTTCATGGCACCCAATCCCAATGTTTCATATAATTCCTCTAATTCTTCCTCGGTGAAATCCTTTACTTTACCGAGTTCTTCGGTATGTTTTTGTGCGGTATCAACCATTTCGTCTATAAGTTCATCAGCATCCACCACAGTTCCTTCGCGGCTTTTCATCTTACCGGTAGTAAGCTCAACCATACCGTAGCTTAGATGAAATATTTTGTCAGCGAAAGGCATCCCAAGTTTCCTGCATATTTCTTTCAACACGTTCATGTGATATATCTGTTCATCGCCTATCACATAAATACTTTCATCAAGTTTGTATTCTTCAAATTTTTGCTTTACAAGGCCAATGTCCTGCGTGATATAAACGGAAGTTCCATCACCCCTCAACAATAACTTTTCATCAAGCCCCACGCCCGACAAGTCAATCCAAACACTGCCATCTTCTTTTTTATAAAATGAACCATCTTCCAAGCCTTTTTTTACAAACTCTTTACCAAGAATATATGTTTTGCTTTCATAAAAGGTTTCGTCAAAATCAGCCCCCAGTCTTTTGTAAGTTTCATCAAATCCTTTATAAACCCAGCCATTCATTTTATTCCAAAGATCAATCACCTCAGGCTTTCCATGTTCCCAATCCAGCAACATTTGCTGCGTTTTTTTCATGATCGGCGCTTCTTTTTCTGCTTCCTTTTCGCTTCTTCCTTTACCGACTAATTCCTTTATTTCTTGTTTATATTCGTCATTGAATTTTACATAGTAGTCGCCTACGAGGTGATCGCCTTTTGTATTTGTTGATTCGGGAGTTGCGCCATTTGCAAATTCCTGCCAGGCAATCATGCTTTTACAAATATGAATGCCACGATCATTTACAATACTTGATTTGTACACTTCGTTACCATTCGCCTTTAAAATTTCGGAAACACTCCAGCCTATGAATATATTTCTCAGGTGCCCCAGGTGCAACGGTTTATTTGTATTGGGTGATGAATATTCTACCATTACCTTTTTATGATGCAAAGGTTTTTTTCCAAAGCATATATCATTATAATTTTCTTTCAAAAGATGCAGAAGAGAAGCATCAGATAGGCTCAAATTTAAAAATCCTTTAATTACATTATAACCGGAAAAAAAATCGGGGTTATTTTTTATAAGAATATCTCCCAGGTTATTTCCGATAGTTTCGGGAGACACTCTTAATTTTTTTACAAGTGCAAAAAGAACAATCGTGTAATTGCCTTCAAATTCAGGTTTCGTTTCATTAATTTGAAAATCGGTATCAGTAAAAACCTGCCGGTATAATTCCTCAAGACCATTGCTTACTGCGGATTGTATAAATGTTGTAAAAGACATAATTTTAAATAAGTTGCAAAATTAACTTTAGTTATGCAATAATTCAGCCTGCTATAGAAGGTTTAACGGCGGTATAGATGTATAAGGGGCAATCAAATCACAATAAGCATCCGTAAATTTATAAGTAAAACTCCTGCTATGAAAAGAACAATTTCACTCGCTTTTTTATGTATCATCTCTATACTATCAAATGCACAAAACGCCAGTAATCAGAAACCGTGTTCTTCACCAGAAGCATCACAATTCGACTTTTGGGTTGGCAATTGGGAACTAACCTGGAACGATACCAGTCACGGCACCAACAGAATTCAGAAAATTATGGATGGCTGCACTGTAAACGAAAATTTTTATGATCCTGCGATGAAATATTCAGGAAGTAGCTGGAGCGTTTACAATCCCCAATTAAAATTGTGGCAACAAACATGGGTAGATAACCAGGGAGGGTATATTACTTTATCTGGTAAATTTGAAAATGGCAAGATGACGCTTACAACCGAACCGCGAAAACTTCCGAACGGTAAGGAAATAATTTCAAGAATGGTTTTTTATAATATTAGTCCCGAAAAATTTGATTGGAGGTGGGAATCTACAAAAGACAACGGTGCTACCTGGCAAACGGACTGGCTTATTCATTACAAGAGAAAAAGTTCTTAGCGGCTACATAAATTTCCCGTTCCCGACAATCATGAATCAGCCCCGCCCCTTATTTTAGCCGGAATATTTATAATATGAAATTGTATTTGTTATTTTTTGCCACTTTTGTTTTTATGTCATGCCAGGATTCAACCCCCCAAAAGAAATTTGACCTTGAAGGCCACCGCGGCTGCCGGGGTTTGATGCCTGAGAATACCATCCCCGCAATGCTTAAGGCAATTGACCTTAACGTAAATACACTGGAAATGGACGTGGTGATAACTGCCGACGAAAAAGTTTTAGTAAGCCATGATCCATTTTTTAGTCATGAAATTACCACACTGCCGTCGGGCGATTCTATAAAAGAAAGTGAAGAGCAGAAGTATAATATTTACAAAATGACCTACGATTCTGTAGAGAAGTTTGATGTAGGTATGAGGCCGCACCCACGTTTCCCCAACCAGGAAAAAATGAAGGTTCAAAAACCATTGCTTTCAACGCTTATCGATTCCGTGGAGTCCTATCTTGCAAGAATGCAACGACCCAAAGTCATGTACAATATTGAAATTAAATCTACCAATACAACGGATAATATTTTCCATCCGGAGCCGGAAAAATTTGCAGATCTTCTTATGGACGTTATAACAAAAAAAGGAATCCAGAACCGCGTGATTATTCAATCTTTTGATCCACGGAGTTTGAAAATTGTAAGTCAGAAATATCCTACAATGAGATTGTCGCTACTTATTGAAAATCAAAAAATTCCTGTAAAAGGTTTTGGAAAACAGTATGGTTTTAAACCCAATATCCTGAGCCCTGACTACCTGCTTCTTACAAAAGAGATTGTTGATTCACTGCATAAAAGGCATATAAAAGTAATTCCCTGGACTGTGGATGATATAGATTCCGCAAAAAAGCTATATCAAATGGGCGTAGATGGAATTATTACAGACTATCCCGACAGGATTACGACAGAGACAATAAAGGAGTGACCTATGCCCGTGACCTGCCACGTTTGTTCAATTCTCCGCTGATAATCCCAATTCTTAATTGCATTCTTCTTACTTTTGCGCCTTCAAAAAAAGGAGTAGTATGATAAGTGTAAATAATGTAACACTTGCTTATGGCAAAAGGGTTTTGTTTGATGAGGTTAATCTCAATTTCATTAAGGGTAATTGCTATGGAATTATAGGTGCAAACGGTGCGGGAAAATCCACCCTAATAAAGATAATCAGTGGTGAAATTGAGCCCAATAAAGGCTCGGTAAATATTACGCCCGGGGAGCGCATGGCCGTGCTTAGACAAGACCAGTTTGAATTCGACGAAGTGACTGTTTTGCACACAGTAATGATGGGGCACAAAAGGATGTGGGATGTGATGAACGAAAAAGACGCCATTTATTTGAAAGAAGATTTTAGCGAAGAAGATGGCATGAAGGCTGGTGAACTCGAAGCAGAATTCGGGGAGATGGGCGGCTATACAGCCGAAAGCGATGCGGCTACTTTACTGAATGAACTAGGTGTGCCGGAAGAACTTCACCAGTCATTAATGCAGGATATTGGCGCTAATGTAAAAGTAAGGGTATTACTCGCCCAGGCACTTTTTGGCAATCCTGATATTTTATTACTGGATGAACCTACCAACAATCTTGACGTGGAAACCATTTCATGGCTTGAAAATTTCCTGGCGGATTATCAGAATATTGTCTTAGTAGTAAGTCACGATCGTCACTTTCTTGATGCAGTATGTACACACGTGGCCGATGTTGACAAGCAAAAAATAAAAATTTACACAGGTAATTATACATTCTGGTACGAAAGCAGCCAATTGGCGGCCAGACAAGCGGGGGACAAGAATAAAAAAATGGAGGAAAAGAAAAAGGACCTTCTTGAATTCATTGCACGTTTCAGTGCCAACGCCTCTAAAAGCAAACAGGCAACATCGCGCAAAAAGGCGTTGGATAAACTTGTGTTTGAAGATATTACACCCAGTAATCGTAAGTATCCGGGTATTATTTTTAAACCTGAACGGGATCCTGGAAACCAGATATTGAATGTCCAAAAGCTTAGCAAGAGCATTGATGGCAGAAAGCTTTTTAGTAATGTAAACTTCGATGTTGTAAAAGGCCAGAAGATAGCGTTCTTAAGTAAAGATCCTGTAGCGCTCACTTCATTTTTTGAAATTATTAATAACAGGATGAAGGCGGACAGTGGCAAATTTGAATGGGGCACCACCATCACCACTGCCTACCTTCCCAACGATAATACCGAATTCTTCACCGGTGACCTTACATTGATGGATTGGTTGAGGCAATATGTTCCCGATCATTATACAGACGTTGATGAAGATTTTTTAAGAGGCTTCCTGGGTAAAATGCTTTTTAGTGGCGATGAAATCAAAAAGAAAACATCTGTACTAAGTGGTGGAGAAAAAGTAAGGTGTATGGTAAGCCGTATGATGCTACAAAATCCCAATGTCGTAATACTTGATGAACCAACAAATCACCTGGACCTCGAAAGTATAACAGCTTTTAACGATGGTATGATAAACTTCCCGGGAATTGTTTTACTCACTACCCACGATCACCAGTTTATGGAAACGGTTGCCAATCGTATTATTGAAATCACACCCAATGGAATTATCGACAGGCTTTGCACTTACGATGAATATCTTGCCGATGAGCGAATAAAGAATTTACACGTAGAGCTTTATAACTAATCAATAAGTTCTAATATTTTTAACCAATTTTTTAGAAAGTTTTATCCTTCGATAAGACAAATGACACCCACGATGAATATCTTGCATGTCGAGTATATAAAATGTTGCATTCGTAATTCTACAATTGGATAATTTTGCGCATATTTTTAAAATCATACTAGACCCTTAAATTAATTTTATGAACAGAAAAGCTTTAATAATTTTTGCATTTATCTGCATTGCAGCTGCCTCAGCCAATGCGCAAGAATACAGAACTGCATTTGGCGCAAAATTTTACACCGGAGACGGCTCAATTGGGGGACTTAATATAAGGCATTCAACAGCCGAACATACCGCTTTGGAAGGTTCCTTACTATTCTTTAGTGGTGGAGTCGGGCTTGAAGGATTGTATGAATACCAGGGGCCTATCGCAGGAGCAGAGGGCCTGCAATACTTTGTAGGAGGTGGTGGTATGTTGGGTTTTGGAACTCGTAAGAATAGTGAAACTGCCTTTGCCTTGCGTCTCACAGGTGGAATTGATTACAAATTTGCTGATGCTCCCATTGATGTGAGTCTTGGCTTTGATCCATTCTTTTACCTGGCTCCCAGCACGGGATCTAACCTCTCCTTAGGTATCGGATTGCGGTATGTATTTAAATAATTTTCAAATATTCTTTTAATAAAATTCCCGATCGCCTCATTGATTGGGAATTTTATTTTTATGTTTATGCAAAATAATAATGCGCCAGAAGTTAATCAATTTCATAGATTTTTTTTATCCCGCTTTCAGGAGATTTATGCCATTGCAAACCTTTCGCTATGCAGTTTGCGGAGGCAGCAATATGATCCTGGATATTTTTATTTATTTCATCAGTTACAATTTTATCCTTCACAAGCAGGTTCTCAATCTTGGTTTTATTGTCTTTGAACCGTATACCGCCGCCTTAGGAATGGCGTTTGTTGTAAGTTTCCCTACTGGCTTTTTATTGTCAAAATATATAGTTTTTAACGAATCTCAATTGAGGGGAAGAATTCAATTATTCAGGTATGTATTAATTGTATTGATAAACCTGGCACTTAACTATTCAATTATTAAGGTGCTGGTAGAAGCTATGCATTTTTATCCTACAATAGCCCGCCTTTTTGCCACTTGCTTCGTGGTTGCCTTTAGCTATCTCTCTCAAAAGCATTTTACTTTTAAAACATCTAATTCGGTTGTTGGTCCTCTGGAAGAATGAGCTGGCCGGTAGTTATTTTCATCTTTCCAGTCCAACTTAGAAAATCCTGGCAAACTAAAATATTTAATACCTGCCATTTTTTCACTTTTACTCCATTGGCATAAAGCTTGTCATAAGCTTATCAACAAATAAAAAAAATCAACATATTATGGCAAAAATTATAGGTATTGACCTCGGTACAACAAATAGTTGTGTAGCTGTTATGGAGGGTAATGAACCCGTTGTAATTGCTAACGACGAGGGACGCCGAACTACACCTTCGGTAGTCGCCTTCCTTAAAAATGGCGAAAGAAAAGTGGGCGATCCTGCAAAACGTCAGGCAATTACAAATCCTCACAATACGATTATGAGTGTTAAGCGCTTTATGGGGCATAAGTGGGATGAGGTTACAAGTGAAGCTGGCCATTGGAGTTATAAAGTAATTAAAGGTGATAATAATACAGTAAGAATTGATATTGATGGCAGGCCTTATACGCCACAGGAGATATCTGCAATGATTCTTCAAAAAATGAAGAAAACTGCAGAAGATTACTTAGGGCAGGAAATAAACGAAGCGGTAATTACCGTTCCTGCATATTTTAATGATTCACAAAGGCAAGCCACAAAAGAAGCCGGGGAAATAGCTGGCCTTAACGTTCGTCGTATTATTAATGAACCTACAGCGGCAGCCCTTGCTTATGGTTTAGATAAAAAAAGCATAGATCAGAAAATTGCGGTATTTGACCTTGGCGGTGGTACGTTTGATATCTCAATCCTTGAATTGGGCGATGGCGTGTTTGAGGTAAAATCAACCAATGGTGATACCCACCTTGGTGGGGATGACTTTGATAAAGTAATCATGGATTGGCTTGCCGCAGAGTTCAAAAAAGATGAGGCGATTGATCTTCACAAAGACCCTATGAGCTGGCAGCGATTGAAAGAAGCCGCTGAAAAAGCCAAAATAGAATTGTCTTCTTCAAGCGAGACTGAAATTAATCTTCCATACATCACAGCAGTTGACGGTGTTCCTAAACACCTGGTAAAAAAATTGACACGTGCACAATTTGAAAAGCTGGCTGATGATCTTTTTGCAAGATGCCTGAAGCCATGTGAAGCTGCAATAAAAGATGCTGGATTAAGCGTGTCTGATATCAATGAAGTAATTCTTGTGGGTGGTTCTACACGCATTCCGAAAGTACAGGAAATGGTAGAAAAATTCTTCGGAAAAAAACCTAACAAAGGCGTGAATCCTGATGAAGTAGTTGCAATAGGCGCAGCAATACAAGGCGGTGTTTTGACAGGTGAAGTAAAAGATGTTTTGTTACTCGACGTAACTCCACTATCTCTTGGTATTGAAACAATGGGTGGTGTAATGACGAGGCTTATAGAAAGTAACACTACAATTCCTACTAAGAAAATGGAAACATTCTCAACTGCCAGCGATAATCAACCAGGTGTTCAAATACATGTACTCCAGGGCGAAAGGCCAATGGCAGGGCAAAATAAGAGTCTTGGTACTTTCAACCTTGATGGTATTCCACCGGCACCAAGAGGTGTTCCTCAGGTGGAAGTAACTTTCGATATTGATGCAAATGGTATTCTGAATGTTTCGGCGAAAGATAAAGGAACAGGTAAGTCCCATAACATACGTATCGAAGCGGGTAGCGGTTTAAGCAAAGAGGAGATAGAAAAAATGAAAAATGATGCTAAAGCAAATGAAGCAACTGATAAGCTTGCAAAAGAAAAAGTGGAGAAAGTTAATCAGGCCGACAGTCTCATATTCCAGACAGAAAAACAAATGAAGGAATATGGCGATAAAATATCAGCCGATAAAAAAGCGCCTATAGAGTCTGCTTTGGAAAAATTGAAAGAAGCACACAAACAACAGGATGTAAGCGCAATTGATACTGCCGTGGCAGAAATGAATGCAGCATGGACGGCCGCAAGTGAAGAAATGTATAAGGCAACCCAGGAGCAACCTGGCGGTGCGAATGGTAGCGGTGATGGACAGGCACATGCTCAACCTGAAGGTGCAGAGGCAAATGCAGGCGATAATGTTACAGATGCTGAGTTTGAAGAAGTGAAATAAAGCATAGATTTCTCAGATAAATAAATTCAAGAGGTTGTAAATTTTACAGCCTCTTTTTTTATTGGGTATGCTTACATGAAAAAATTACATTTGCAAGGCTTTTTTTAATAACATATTTTATTTCACTTAACCTCTTGTAAAGCATGAGAAAAGGTATTCTAAAATCCCAGGCGCTTCTGTTTTTGATTTTGTTTATTAGTTTGAATGGCTATTCCGTTTCAATAATAAAACCTGCAGAGCCTGTCTCTCCATCCAATAGTGAATACCTGCGTGCCTCAGTTTTTGTAAAATTATCCGCAAAAGAATTTGGGGTGATTACCGGCAAAAAGCTCAACCTTCCGCAAAGGATTTATTTTAAAGTAATTCAAAGAAGGTTGAAGCGCGAACTCAGGAACAACCCGGATTTGCTAATCACCGATTATTACGATCCCGCAAAAGAGAAATTTAAATTTGATGCTCTTTGGTTTGTAATCGCCGCCTTTATAGGCCCTTTGGGTATTTTATTAGCCTATACTTCTAAAAACAGGAAGGGTGGCCCCACAAAAAAAAGTAAGATTACATCCGCCTGGCTTGGTTTTATATTATTTGTATTGTGGTTTGGTAATTTATTTTTATTCTAAAATAGAATCCACAAGCAAATGACAAATTATTTAGAAAGACGAAACTGAATAGACCATCAGTCGGAAACCTTTTATTTGAGAGACTAATTCTACCTGGCGCATCATACATGCTGCAAAGTAGTTTACATGCCTGCCAGATTGCTTTTTACATTCTAACGTAAACTGATTAAATTGCCGCTCCTTTAACCATTATACGTGTGATGACGATAACTTTTTTTATAAACTTCCATACTGAATTTGGCCAGGAACTTTTTATTTGTGGTAATAATAATTTTTTAGGTAACAATGAGATTTCAAATGCAGTTCCAATGGCCTACCTGGATGGTGAGTCGTGGTTTTTGACAATAGATCTACCGGATAATTTTGATGACATTATCCTATACAAGTATATACTAAAAGATAAAGACGGAAGTAAGGTATATGACGGCGAGGACGATAGGGCGATTGATGTGTCTCTTATTAAAAGAAAAGTTATTTCTGTGGTTGATACGTGGAACGCAGATTCCAATATAGCAAATGTCTTTTTCACGAGGCCTTTCAGCAAAGTATTACTTCAACATGTACCTAAAATAAAAGCTCCATCCCCCAGGAAATATACCCATGAATTCAGAGTAAAAGCTCCGCTGCTGGAGCCCGGCGAAATTATTTGCATGTCCGGGTCTTCAAAAAAATTAAAATATTGGGACACAACCGAGCCATTACTGATGGAGGCAAAAAATAACTGGTTTGTTGCACAGCTTGAACTTGAGCCAGACGGTCTGCCCCTTACTTATAAATATGGAATTTATAATCTCACTGAGAAAAAATTTATAAGGTTTGAGACCGGTGGTAATCGCCTGGTTCAAAAAGATAAATGGGATAGTCCACCACTAACAATAATTCACGATGGATTTGTACAGAGCGAAGTATCGCCCTGGAAAGGCGCCGGAGTTGCTATCCCTGTTTTTAGCCTTCGCTCGGAAAAAAGCTTTGGTGTAGGCGAGTTTAGTGACATGTTGCCCGTTGTTGATTGGGCGGAGCAAGTCGGTTTAAGGCTCATACAAATTCTGCCTGTAAATGATACCACGGCAAATCATAAATGGACAGATTCGTATCCGTATGCGGCCATATCTGCCTTTGCGTTGCATCCCTTATATATTAACCTGGAGAAAGTAGCCGGAAAAGAATTTTCAAAAATCGTTAAGCCCCTTAAAAAAAAGAAAAAGCAACTCAATGAGTTGGCCTGTTTTGATTACGAGCAGGTAATGAAATTCAAATTATCTGTACTAAAAGAATTATATGCTGCGGCAAAAAATTCGATTAAAAATGATCCGGATTATTTCGAATTTTTTGAGATGAACAGGGAATGGCTCGTGCCTTATGCGGTGTTTTCTTACCTGCGGGATAAATATAAAACGCCCGATTTTACAAAATGGAAAAGTCATAAGAAATTTAATGAATCAACCATTCAGAAATATGCATCTCCAGGTAAAAGCCAATACGATGATATCGCATTCTTCTACTTTGTGCAATACCATTTGCACCTGCAATTGAATGAAGCAAAAAACTACGCTCATAAAAAGAAAATTGTTATAAAGGGTGATATACCCATCGGAATCTACCGCTATGGCAGCGATGCCTGGTCAAATCCTTCACTTTACAATATGGATGAGCAGGCAGGTGCGCCACCGGACGATTTTGCAGTGAAAGGACAAAACTGGGGTTTCCCAACGTACAATTGGGAAAAAATGAAAGAAGATGGATTCAGATGGTGGCGTCGTCGTTTTGATCAAATGAGCAATTATTTTGACGCATTTCGAATTGACCACATTCTTGGCTTTTTTAGAATTTGGAGTATTCATATTGATACGATTGATGGAATTTTAGGAAGGTTCGTTCCCGCAATACCGGTCGACATTTCAGAATTTGCTTCTAACAATATTGCGTTTGATCACGACCGGTATTGCAAACCCTTAATTACAGATGAAATACTTTGGGGGCTTTTCGGTGAATCCACACCTTATGTGAGCGGGCATTTTCTCGAGCACGGCACAGATGGGCGATTGAGATTTAAACAACAGTATAATACCCAAATAAAGGTTGCCAAATTTTTTGAAAAAAATAAAGTTGAAAATGGAGATGCCATAAAACATGGTTTGCTCGATTTACTAAGCAATGTCATCCTGATAGAAGAAGCGCATTCCGACGGGCAAAAATTTCATTTCAGGTTCGGCATTGCACAAACAAGCTCTTTTCAATACCTCGACGATCACACCAAAGAAAAAGTGCACGAGTTGTACGTGAATTATTTTTACAGGCGACAGGAAAATTTTTGGAAAATAGAAGCCCTGAAAAAATTACCGCAATTAAAACACAGTACCAAGATGTTGATTTGTGGAGAAGACCTGGGTATGGTTCCTCAGTGTGTTCCGGAAGTGATGAAGCAGCTTGGAATACTAAGTCTTGAAATCCAACGGATGCCCAAAGATCCTAATACCCGTTTCTTTCATCCTAAAGATGCGCCGTACCTTTCGGTAGTTACGCCCTCAACTCACGACATGAGCACGATCCGTGGCTGGTGGGAGGAAGACAGGAATAAGACACAGGAATTTTATAATTACAGTTTAGGCCATTATGGCGAGGCACCTTATTTCTGCGAACCCTGGATTAACAAAGAAATTGTATTGCAGCATTTATATTCTCCTGCTATGTGGAGCATATTTCAAATACAGGATCTGCTGGGAATAAATGGAAATATCCGCCTCGTAAATCCTCATGATGAAAGAATAAACATTCCTTCAGAACCCAATCACTACTGGCATTACCGTATGCATATAAGTCTCGAAGATTTATTGAAACAAAATGAGTTTAATGAGGAACTAAAAAAGTACGTAGTTGAAAGCGGCAGAATCGCTCAATAGTAACGCGGATGAAAATAAAATACAAATCCATAAATCTTCCTTTCACGCATCCCTTTACAATCTCAAAAGGAACGAAAACCCATCAGCCTGCTTTAATTGTAGAGCTTGAACACTTTGATAATAAAGGCTATGGAGAAGCTCCTGCGATCGTTCACTATAACATTACCGTTGATGAGATGATCGCAGATATTGAGCGCAAAAAAACCTTTCTTGAAAAATTTGCTTTTACACATCCTGACAGGTTTTGGCATTACCTGCATCATCTTTTCCCCAACGATCCATTTTTGGTTTGCGCTCTCGACATGGCAGGCTGGGACTTATATGGCAAAATAAGCGGCAGACAATTGTATAAATTATGGAACCTCGACACGAGCAAAAATCCTTTAACTGATTTTACCATCGGGATTGATACAGTAGAAAAGATGGTGGAAAAAATGAAAGAAAAACCATGGCCCATTTATAAAATTAAATTAGGGACTGAAGACGATGTCAGGATAATTTCTGAATTGAAAAAACATACTACTTCTGTTTTTAGAATTGATGCGAATGCTGCATGGCAGGCCAATGAAGCTTTGGAAAAAATAAATATTTTTAAAGACCTGGGTGTAGAATTTATAGAGCAGCCACTTGCGAAAGACGACTGGGATGGCATGAAATTTTTATTTGAAAATTCGCCCTTGCCTCTTATAGCCGATGAAAGCTGCGTTGTTGAAAACGATGTTGAAAAATGCGCAGGATTTTTTCATGGTATAAATATCAAGCTTACCAAATGCAGTGGAATCACACCTGCTTTGCGAATGATAACCAAAGCCCGGGAATTAAATATGAAGGTAATGGTCGGCTGTATGAATGAAAGTTCAATCGGCTCTTCAGCAATTGCCCAGCTACTTCCCCTGCTGGATTATGTTGATATGGATGGACCACTGTTGCTCTCTGAAGATGTGGGAGACGGTGTGAAATTTGAAGATGGTAAGATTATTTATCAGGATTTAAGCGGTATTGGTGTAAGTGTCGAATCTTTTTAATGTTGTGGCCTCAACAGGTCATAGTCATTGATATCTAAAAATCATTAACTATTATTCTAAATTTATTAGTCATGATTACAGGAGCACATTCAATAATTTATAGTTCAGATGCGAGGGCTGACATAGATTTTTTTAAAAATGTTCTCAACTTTCCAAATGTCGATGCAGGCAAGGGATGGCTTATTTTCGGGCTTCCTCCTTCTGAGATCGCCATACATCCTTCAAATGAAAGCGGGATTCACGAGTTTTTCCTTATTTGTGATGATATTAATGTATTCATAAATGAAATGAGTAGCCATAACATTGTTTGCAGCCCCGTAGAAAATCAAAGATGGGGAAATCTTACGTACCTCACCTTGCCTGGTGGCGGTAGATTAGGGGTCTATGAACCAAAACATGTAAGGCCAGAAAAACCAACGTAATAAGTAACCTCAAAAATTGAGGGGAAGGCAATAATTTTTTTTGAAGGCTGGCGTGAGTCTAAAACTTTTTTTGTTCAACTAAACTTTCATTCTTTACTTTGCAGCTCAAATGAAAAGAATAACTTACATACATCACCATCATTTTTTTACCTGAGGGTAAGCTATGTTGTTGTATATGTAAAAATCATATTTTCAAAAAAGGCTTACTGAACAGTGAGCCTTTTTTTATTTTAAAAATACATCATGTTAAAGATAGCAGTTCAAAAATCGGGAAGATTGTATGAAAATTCACTCCAACTTTTAAAAGAATGCGGTATTGAACTTAACAATGGCAACAGGCAATTAAAAGCTGTGGCGTTGGATTTCCCCATCGAAGTATATTTTTTGAGAGACGATGACATTCCTCAATATGTTTTTGATGGAGTTGCTGATATAGGTATTGTAGGGGAAAACGTAGTTTTTGAAAAAAATAAAGACGTGGAAATAGTGAACAGGCTCGGGTTCGGAAGATGCCGCCTTAGTATTGCCGTCCCTAAGAGTATGGATTATAAAAGTGCAAATGATTTGCGTGGATTGAAGATTGCCACATCTTACACAGTCTTATTGCAAAAATTTCTTAATGAACAAAATGTTGATGCCGAAATCCATGAGATCAGCGGTTCCGTGGAAATAGCGCCCGGCATTGGGCTTGCTGAAGCGATATGTGACTTGGTAAGTAGTGGTAGTACGCTTTTTACCAATGGTTTGAAAGAAGTGGAAGTTATTTTAAAATCGGAAGCTGCATTGATATCGCGACATGACCTTGTTATTGAAAAAAAGGAAATTTTAGCTAACCTGCTGCTTAGAATAAATGCGGTAAAAACTGCTAAGCACAATAAATATATAATGCTGAATGCTCCTAACTCACAACTAAAAAATATTTCCGGGATATTACCTGGAATGAAAAGCCCGACCATAGTTCCTCTTGCTGAGAGCGGCTGGAGCAGCGTTCAAAGTGTGGTAAATGAAAATGATTTTTGGAGCATCATTGAAAAACTGAAATCATTTGAAGCAGAAGGAATAATTGTTGTACCGATAGAAAAAATGATATTATAAAAGATTAAAAAATGAATAATATTCTTATAGAGCCCGTAAGAGAATCATGGCCATCACTGGTGCAGCGGCCACAAAATAATGCTGGAACTATTGATAGTAGTGTATCCGAAATTCTAAGAGATGTAAAAGAAAATGGTGACGAGGCACTTTATAGATATTCAGTGAAGTTTGATGGTTTTGCCCCGGAAAATTTAATGGTAAGCGCTGAAGAAATTGAAGAGGCTGCGAATACTATTGAACCCGGATTGAAGGACGCTATTTTACTGGCAAAAAATAATATTGAAAAATTTCATGCTGCCCAGGTCGTAAAAAAAATCAAGAAGATCAAAACGACTGCAGGGGTTACATGCTGGCGAAAAAATGTACCCGTTGAAAATGCTGGCTTATATATTCCGGGTGGAACAGCGCCACTTTTCTCGACTTTGCTTATGCTTGGTATTCCGGCCCGGTTGGCTGGCTGCAAAAATATAATCATCTGCACGCCCTCCGGTCGGGACGGTAAAATAAACGCAACCATACTCTTTGTTGCCAGGATACTCGGCCTCACAAATATTTACAAGGCTGGCGGGGCGCAGGCTATAGCTGCAATGGCTTATGGTACCAGGAGCATCCCAAAGGTTGATAAGATCTTTGGGCCGGGAAACAGTTATGTGACCTGCGCAAAAAAGCTGGTAAGCATAGAAGGAACTGCTATTGATATGCTTGCAGGGCCGAGCGAACTTGCCGTTTATGCCGACGAAACTTCTGTCCCGTCATTTATTGCTGCAGATCTTTTGAGCCAGGCTGAACATGGTATAGATTCACAAGTGATACTAGTTGCATCGAATATCGATATCATTGAAAACGTAGTAATTGAAATTAGTATTCAGTTGAGTTCATTGTCGCGAAAAGATATAATCAATCAAAGCCTTGCTTTTAGCAGGCTTATACTAATTGGGGATACTAAAAATGCCTTCGATTTTTTAAATCTTTATGCGCCGGAGCATTTAATTATTGCTTCTGAAAATGCAAAGCAACTTTCTAAATATGTTTCAAACGCGGGAAGTGTTTTTTTAGGAAATTATTCCTCCGAAAGTTCAGGCGACTATGCATCTGGTCCAAACCACTCGCTGCCAACCAGCGGAACGGCAAATACCTTTAGCGGCGTTTCTGTTGACAGCTTTGTTAAGAAGATAACTTTTCAAAAAATAAGTAAAAAAGGAATTGAAAATATCGGGCCTTCTGTGGAAGCTATGGCTGAAGCCGAAGGGCTTGATGCCCATAAAAGTGCGGTGAGTATTCGCTTAAAACAATTAGGAGTATGAGGACATTTGATCTTGATTCTATAGTAAGAAAAAATATAAAAAATCTAAAGCCTTATTCGTCTGCAAGGACCGAATATAGCGGTAATGCGTCTGTCTTTCTAGATGCAAATGAGAATAGTTTTGGTTCGCCGCTTCCTGAAAATTATAACCGCTATCCTGATCCGTTACAATGGCACTTAAAAGAGGAGCTTTCAAAAATTAAGGGTATTCCTCCGCAAAATATTTTTATTGGAAACGGCAGCGATGAAGTGATTGATCTTGCTTACCGCATTTTTTGCGAACCGGGGAAAGATAATGTAATCGTTTGTCCGCCTACTTACGGCATGTACGGCGTAAGCGGAAATATAAATGATGTTGAGATTAAGAAAGTGATGCTTACCCCCGACTTTCAACTCGATGTTGATGCAATTTTAGAAACCATAGATAGTAACTCCAGGCTGCTTTTTATTTGTTCACCCAACAATCCCACCGGCAATAATATGAACCGTGTAGATGTGGAAACGCTTGTAAATAATTTTCCTGGCCTTGTAATTATTGATGAAGCATATATTAACTATTCACGGCAAAAATCTTTTTTACAAGAGCTAACTGAGTATGAAAATTTGATAGTTATGCAAACACTTTCGAAAGCATGGGGACTTGCCGCATTGAGACTTGGTTTGTGTTTTGCTTCTGAAAGAATTATTGAATTATTCAATAAAGTAAAGCCACCTTATAATATCAATCAGGCATCACAACAACTGGGCATAGAAGCATTATTGAAAATAGATGAGGTAAATGCGAATATAAAAATCACCGTTGAGCAAACAGTTATTTTACAACAGCAATTGGCTCAGTTTAATTTTGTTAAAAAAATCTATCCTTCCGATTCAAATTTTATTTTGGTAAAAGTGAATGATGCAAATGGCATGTATCAATATCTCTCTGGTAAAAAGATTATTGTTAGAAACAGGAGTAAGGAGCCTTTGTGTGAAAACTGCCTGAGGGTAACAGTAGGCACACCGCAGGAAAATCGAGCATTAATTGAAGCATTAAAAAATTATTAGAATGAGTAAAAAAGTTTTATTTATTGACAGGGATGGAACACTTATAAAAGAAGCACCACCAACTTACCAACTTGATGCATTCACCAAGTTGGAATTCTATCCGCATGTATTTGAATACCTTGGTAAAATTGTGAAGGAATTTGATTTTGAACTCGTGATGGTTACTAACCAGGATGGGCTTGGCACTCCGGCTTTTCCGGAAGATGCATTTTGGCCGATACAGCACTTTGTTCTCCGGGCTCTCGATAACGAGGGAATTACTTTTTCAGAAATTTTTATCGACCGCACTTTTGTTCATGAAAATAAACCGACAAGAAAACCAGGCATAGGAATGCTTACTGAATATTTGAACACCTACAAGTATGACCTTGCCAATTCATTTGTAATTGGCGACAGGCTTACCGATGTGCAGCTTGCAAAAAATCTGGGTTGCGGGGCCTTTTGGCTTAACAACTTTGATAACCTTGGAAATCATGAATTGGAGGCTACTGCGGAAACGCTTAAAGAAACTATCGCAGTTGAAACGCAAAATTGGAAAGACATTTATGACTTTCTAACAGAGCCTCCAAGAAAAGTTTCTCATACCCGGAATACAAATGAAACGAAAATCACCATAGATATTAACCTGGATGGAACTGGTAAATCCGAAATTCAAACGGGATTAGGCTTTTTTGACCACATGCTTGAGCAGGTAGCGAAACATTCAGGTATGGACCTGGACGTTATTTGCAAAGGCGATCTTCATATTGATGAACACCATACGATTGAAGATGTTGCTATAGCTTTCGGTGAGGCTCTGTTAAAAGGCCTTGGAGATAAAAGAGGTATGGAAAGATATGGTTACACACTTCCGATGGATGATTGCCTGGCGCAGGTTGCAATTGATTTTGGCGGCCGAAGCTGGTTGGTTTGGGAAACTGAATTCCATCGTGAAAAGATTGGGGAAATGCCCACTGAAATGTTCTATCATTTTTTTAAATCTTTTAGCGATGCATCCAAATGCAATCTAAATATTAAAGCAGAAGGCATCAATGAACACCATAAGATCGAAGCGATTTTTAAGGCATTTTCACGATCAGTTAAAATGGCAATAAAAAGAGACCCGCTTAATAAAAGCCTTCCGACAACCAAAGGTGTACTATGAAAATAGCAATCATAAAATACAATGCCGGTAATGTGCAAAGTGTATTATATGCTTTGCACACGATTAGGTATAGCCGCAACTGTGACTGACGATCATGCAGAAATAAAAAATGCAGATAAAGTCATATTCCCCGGTGTTGGTAATGCTGGTTCTGCTATGGCTTATTTGAGAAAGAATGGATTGGATAAAGTAATTACATCTCTTCAACAGCCGGTTTTAGGCATTTGCCTGGGACTGCAACTAATGTGTGATCATAGTGAAGAGGAGGATACTACATGCCTTGGCATTTTTAATGTTCCCGTTAGAAAATTTATGATAAATGCAGAAGACGAAAATGAATCTTCATTTAAAATTCCTCACATGGGATGGAATACCATTTACAACCTTTCTTCTCCATTATTTGAAGGCATCAGCGAAAATTCATTTGTATATAATGTACATAGTTATTACGCATCGCTTTCTCCTCAAACGATAGCTACCACTAACTATATAATTCCCTACAGTTCGGCTATTCACAAGGATAATTTTTACGGCGTTCAGTTTCACACGGAAAAGTCGGCTTTAGCAGGCGCGCATATTCTTTCAAATTTTTTAAAAGTAGCTTAATGGATTTAATACCTGCCATAGACTTAATAGATGGAAAATGTGTCCGCCTGTCGAAAGGCGATTATGAAAAGAAAATTATTTACAGTAACTATCCCGTTGATGTCGCTAAATCCTTTGAAGGAGCGGGAATAGAAAGACTTCATATCGTTGATCTCGATGGCGCTGCCGGCAACAGTTTCCGCAACCTTAAAACTCTTGAAAAGATCGCTGGAAAGACAAGTCTTATAATTGATTTCGGCGGAGGGATAAAATCGACAGACAATGTTTCGTCGGTATTTAACGCCGGGGCAGCGATGATAAACGTGGGAAGTGTGATCGTAAAAGATCCTGAATTATTTTCCCAATGGGTTGTAAAATTCGGCCCTGGAAAATTTTTGCCGGGTGCTGATGTACTCGATAGAAAAATAAAAATACATGGATGGAAAGAAGAAACCGGTATCGATATTTTTGATTTCATAAAAGATTTGATTGCCATTGGCTTGCAGGCAATTTTTTGCACCGATATTTCAAAAGACGGAATGCTTATGGGGCCATCTGTTGAATTGTATAAAGAAATTTTGAAAAAATTTCCTTCACTTAAACTTGTTGCCAGTGGTGGAGTTTCGTCTTATGACGATCTCATAACTTTGCAAGAAGCCGGTTGTGATGGTGCTATAATTGGTAAAGCGTTTTATGAAGAAAGAATAACATTAAAGCAAATGGAAAGCTTTATAAAAAATTAGCAATGCTTGCAAAAAGAATTATTCCATGCCTTGACATAAATAACGGACGAACCGTTAAGGGAATCAATTTTGAAAACATTCGTGATGCCGGAGATCCGGTAGAACTCGCCATGTATTATTCATTGCAGGGCGCAGATGAACTGGTTTTCCTTGATATTACTGCGACAGTTGAAAAAAGAAAAACACTGGTAGCCTTAGTAAAAGATATTGCTTCACACATAAACATCCCGTTTACTGTGGGTGGAGGAATCTCATCCGTAGATAATGCTTACGAATTGTTGCAGAATGGAGCGGATAAGATTTCCGTAAATTCAGCCGCTTTCAAAAATCCCGGCGTGATTAAGGAAATGGCTGATGAATTCGGCAGTCAGTGTGTGGTGCTGGCAATAGATACTAAAAAGGAAGCAGATGGTAATTGGTATGTTTATTTAAACGGTGGCAGAATCAAAACAGAAGCTTTGGCCTTCGACTGGGCGAAACAGGCAACAGATTTAGGTGCCGGGGAAATCTTGCTGACTTCTATGAATAATGACGGAACTAAAAACGGCTTTGCTGAAGATATAACTGCACTGCTATCCGGGCACCTTGCTATCCCGATTATTGCATCGGGTGGTGCTGGCACTATGCAGCATTTCGCAGATGTTTTTCTAAAAGCCAACGCCGACGCTGCGCTTGCTGCAAGTGTATTTCATTACGGAGAAATGGAAATCCCCATATTGAAGAAATATTTATCTGATCAAAATATTAATGTAAGAATATGAACCCCGAAATAGCGCTTGGAGACATTTTAAAACAAATTGACTTTGCAAAGGACGATGCAGGGCTTGTTCCTGTAATCGTACAGGATAATGTTACCAACAAGATACTAATGCTTGGTTATATGAATGCAGAGGCTTTACAACAAACCCTCGATACCGGGCTGGTAAGTTTTTATAGCCGCAGCAAACAAAGAATTTGGGTAAAAGGGGAAACCAGTAAAAATTACCTGCACCTGGTGGATATCAAAGCCGATTGTGATAATGATACGCTACTTATTAAAGCAATGCCCGAAGGGCCTGTGTGCCACACTGGCGCGGACACCTGCTTTAACGAAACAAATGCTTCCGATGATTTTTTAAGCGATCTCGAAAATATTATTTCGAACAGGAAGGAAAATCCTGACGCTAAATCGTACACTTCTTCTTTGTTTACTAAAGGGATAAATGCAATCGCCCAGAAAGTGGGAGAGGAGGCTGTTGAGTTAATTATAGAATCAAAAGATACTAATGAAAATCTTTTTATAAATGAGGCAGCAGATCTTTTGTTTCATTACCTTATTCTTTTGCAGGCAAAAGAAAAAAAGCTTAGTGACGTTATTGAAATTTTAAAGGAAAGGCATTCGAAAAATTAATAAAATCCACGGTAGATTGTAAAAAAATCCCGCGACTAACGCGGGACTTTTTTATGAGATTATTTTAAAACTTTTGAATTAGCTAAACAAGCCGCCTTTCTTGAAAGAGCGTACACCCTCACCTATCTTAAAGCCGTTATTATAAATTTCTATCTTATAATTTCCTGTTTGAAAATCGCTATTTTGCGACCACTCAACAGACACAGGCTCTTTTTGGCCTTGAACATAATTGATCTGCACTTTCTTAGTAAAAGGCTTCTCAATTCCGTCCCTGGTTACAAATTTACCTGAACCTAAAGCGTCAACCACAACAGGTCTTCCATCAGGGGATGTTATGGAAACATATAGATCTTTTGGCCCTGTAGGCGTAATCCTGTTTTCATCTATATTGAAAGAGATTCTCAACTTATCGACTCTCTTAGCGGTTGTTGTTTCCTTCTCTTTACCACTCTTCTTTTCTTTAATACCTACGATATCAAAGTCAGATGCATGAAGCGTTGAACCCACATCAATCACATCTTCTTTATCCTTAATAACGGTGGTCGCAGAGTCAAAATTCTTCTTTTGCTGGTCTCTGTCCAGGGTTACTATTCTTTTCTCTTGTGTCAACTGCATGTTTTCATTTTTCAATGACTCTATCTCGGCAGTGTAGGTTTCAATATTGCCCTTTAACTGGGAGATTAATCTGCGAGCTTCAGCAAGTTCGGCCTGTGTGGCGTTTTTGTTGTTCAATATGCTCTGAACCCTTGATTTAAGGCCTTCTATGTCTTTATCCTTTGTACGTAAAAGACTGTCAGCCTTGGCATTTGAAGTTTTTAGCATATCAAGGCGTAATGCTGCGTCATTTAATTCGCGTTGCAGCTCATTCTTTGATGAATCGCTTTCAACGATTTGTGATGTTAGTTCCTGTTTCTCCTGTTTGCTTTTATTTTTGTCCCAGATTATATATCCCCAGGTACCGAGCAGGATAATAACGAGGATAGCCGTAAGGATATTCCTGTTGTTATTATTTGTAACAACTACCGGTTTTTCTTCAGGAACATTGCTGTTAGGGAAGTTTTCGTAACTCATTTTTTATTTTTTTATAGTATTAATTGATTATCCATATAAAATTTCCAAAACCATGCCAAAGACAAGGTACGGAAATTCTCAACTTTTTTTTCACAATAATTATGACAGTATGGTAATCGGCTATCTTTGAGATAATGAGCGCATTATCTATACTATCGGAATGGAAAAAAAATAACTTTAAACCGATCTATTGGCTGGAAGGCGAAGAGGATTTTTACATTGACGAAGTGATCGAATTTGCCGAAAGGAAGATTTTATCAAAACAAGATGCGGAATTCAATCTTACCATATTTTACGGTAAAGATGCCAACTGGGCCGATGTGATCAACTCATGCCGGCGATATCCCATGTTTGCAGAACGGCAGGTGGTATTGTTAAAAGAAGCCCAGCAGATGAAGGACATCGACAAGCTTGAAAGCTATATTGAAAAACCATTGGCATCCACAATATTAGTAATATCTTATAAAGGCAAAACGCTTGACGGGCGCAGCCGACTATCAAAAATCATAAAAAAACATGGCGAAATCTTTTTATCAAAAAAGATTTACGATAACCAATTACCTGCCTGGACTAACGGCTATCTTCAGTCGAAAGGGTATGAAATTACACAACGGGCTCTCATTTTGCTTGTTGATCACGTTGGGAATGACCTTAACCGCATTGCCAATGAGGTGGAAAAGCTGTCAATGAACCTGGGAAATGAAAAAAAAATAACGGAAGACGATATCGAGAAATATATTGGCGTAAGTAAGGAGTATAATATTTTTGAACTTCAGCACGCTATAAGTAAAAAAGATCTTGCTAAAGCTATTAAGATTATCCAGTATTTTGAAGCAAACCCCAAGGCTGCGCCTATCCCTCTGTTGTTACCGTCTTTATACAATTATTTCAGTAAAATAATTGTTATCTACCAAATGAGTGATAAAAGCGAAAGAGCGCTCAAGCCATTGTTTTTTAATAACCCGTATTTGGTGCAGCAGGCAATGGATACCGTTTTAAATTACTCATATGCAGAAACTGAGCAGGCTATTCTTTTGCTACACAATTATAATCTTAAAAGCATCGGCATTAATAACTATGGCACATCAGGAGGCTCGTTGCTTAAGGAGCTGGCGTACAAAATTATAAAAGGCGGAAATTACAATTAGCCTGTTTCAAGGATATTGCGGGCATTTTTTTCATCAATAGTCAATTGAGCTGTAAGTTCTTCAAGGCCGTTGAATTTTAGTTCAGGCCTTAGAAAATTTTTGATGTACACTCTTATATTTTTACCGTAAATGGCGTTATCAAAATCAAATATATTCACCTCGATCACTCGTTTTGTTCCTCCTATTGTCGGCCGTATGCCTATATTCATCATACCATTATAATCTACCATGTTTTCAGATACATCATCATCCATTGATACCTCTACAGCGTATACACCATTCCCTGGCACAAGTTTATTGATATCAATTATGTCAATGTTGGCCGTGGGATAGCCCAGTGTTCTGCCCAATTTATTTCCTTCAACCACTTTTCCTTCAAAAAAATAATCATAACCTAAGGCTTCATTTGCGTCGGCAATATTTCCTTCGGATAGAGAATGCCTTATTCTCGTTGAGCTAATGATGACATCATGTATAACATGCTCGGGTATTTCCTTTACTTTATAATTATACTCTGCCTGGTAATGTTCTAATAATTTGTAATCACCAATACGGTTTTTACCAAAACGATGGTCATACCCAATAATGATCGTATGCGGGTGAAATTTTGAAACCAAAAAGTCGGCAATGTATTCTTCAGCCGATTGCTGAGAGAATGCCAAAGTAAAAGGCACTATTACAAGATGGTCAATATGTTGTTTTTTAAGCAACTCCGTTTTTTCGGAAAGTGTGTTGAGCAGTTTAATTTCTTCAACGGCTTTGTCAGTCGTTACGGAGGAAAGCTTTCTTACTACCATTCGCGGGTGAGGATGAAAAGAAATGATCACACTTTCGCCATTGATTTCTTTTGCTTCTTTCTTAAGTTGATTAATAATCTGGAGGTGACCGGTATGCACCCCATCGAAGGTGCCTATCGTAATTACGGCATTATTAAAAAAAGGTAAGTTATTTATATCCCTATGTACCTGCATGCTGGACCACAAAATTATAATATATCAAATGAAATTTCATATTTGGAACAAGGCGTCGGTTAATTGCCGGATGCAAGAAAATTTTGATTGCAAAGATGTAAACATAATCAAAAGTATGCAGGCATTAATTTCAATGTTCAATATTTGAATCGAAGATAGCATTATGATATTCTATATTTTTACATGAATCAAAATAGTATCATGTCCCTATATTCAAAACGCGGAGTTTCGGCGCAAAAGGAGGAAGTGCATGCCGCTGTGAAAAACCTGGACCAGGGAATTTTTCCAAAAGCTTTCTGTAAGATTTATCCTGATTATTTAGGAGGTGATGAGAATTTCATAAATGTGATGCATGCTGACGGCGCCGGAACAAAAAGTATCCTGGCCTATTTGTACTGGAAAGAAACCGGCGATGTATCTGTGTGGAAAGGGATTGCCCAGGACGCAATTGTGATGAATCTCGACGATCTTTTATGTGTAGGAATTTATGACAACATTATATTTAATTCAACCATCGACAGGAATAAAAATCTTATTCCCGCGGAAGTTTTGGAACAAGTAATAACCGGAACGCAGGAATTTTTTGATTTAATGAAGACCTTTGGCATCAACATCCAATACCTTGGCGGCGAAACAGCAGATGTGGGAGATGTAGTAAGAACTGTTGCCGTAAATGGAACAATGACGGCAAGATGGCCAAAATCAAAAATTATTTCCAATGAAAAAATAGAGCCTGGAAATATGATTATCGGGCTTGCATCTTTCGGCAAAGCGACTTATGAAAAAAATTATAACAGCGGAATAGGAAGCAATGGCCTGACATCTGCACGGCATGATATACTTAGTAAATTTTATGCTGAAAATTACAAGGAAAGTTATGACAACTCATTAGACAGTGAGGTGGTATACATAGGTAATAACCGAATTACCGAAATTGAGGGTATTCTTTCTCCGACAAAGACCTACGCACCTCTTTTGAAAAATCTCCTGGAAAAAAGCTTCGATAAAATACACGGCCTTATACATTGCAGTGGTGGCGGACAAACAAAATGCCTGAAATATATCCCCGAAAATGTAAGGATAATAAAAGATAATTTATTTCAGCCACCACCCATTTTTAATGAAATTAAAAACGCAAGCAATGCTGATAATAGAGAAATGTACCAGGTGTTTAATATGGGTTGCAGAATGGAAATTTATACTGATGAAGATTATGCGGAAGCGATAATAGAGGAGGCGGCATCTTTTAAAATTGATGCGCAAATTATTGGCAGGGTTGAAGAAAGCAACAAAAAAGAATTGATAATAAAAACTGAAAATGAGGAATTGATTTTTAAATAGTAATCATTATCCAATAAGAAATATACTATGAGTACAATAGAAAAAATTAATCCGGCAAAAACAGATACAAAAAAAATTATCCAGGATAACCAGGATCACACCTTATTTTCCTGGAGTAAGCAAAAAGGCACAAATCCGATTGCTGTAAAATATGGTGAAGGCGTGTATTTATATGATTATGATGGGAAGAAGTACATTGATTTTTCTTCCGGCCTAATGAATGTAAATATTGGCCATGGTGACCAACGGGTCACCAAAGCCGTTATGGAACAAATGCAGGAGATAAGTTACGTTACTCCTTCGTGTGTAACGAAAGCAAGGGGCGACCTCGGAAAAAAACTTGCAGAAATTTGCCCGGGTGATTTAAACAAAGCTTTTTTCACTGTATGCGGAGCTACATCAATTGAAAACTCAATTAAACTGGCCCGGCTTTACACCGGCCGTCATAAGATTATAACACGTTACCAATCTTACCATGGCTCTTCGAACGGCGCTATGACTGCAAGCGGTGATCCACGTAAACTTCCTGTTGATTCACAACAGGCGCCCAATTTTGTACATTTTGATTTGCCCTATTTATATCGCTGGGAATATGGAGAAGAAAATCTCTTGAAAGAAAGCGTTGCACAATTAGAAAGGCTCATTGCATATGAGGGCTCGAATAATATTGCGGGAATTTTACTTGAAGGAGAGTCAGGATCTTCCGGCTGTTTGCAATATCCGGTAGGTTATCTAAAAGAAGTGAGGAAGCTTTGCGATACACATGGAATACTTTTAATCATGGACGAAGTGATGAGTGGCTTTGGGCGTACCGGCAAATGGTTTGGCTTCCAAAACCATGATATTATTCCCGACATGATTGCTATGGCAAAAGGATTAACCTGTGGCTATTTGCCATTTGGTTGTTTAATGGTCTCTGATAAAATTGCGGCTAAATATGATGATATAGCGTTGCCGCTCGGCCTCACATATTCTGCTCATCCTGTATGCTGTGCCGCTGCTTTGGAAGTATTAAAGATTTACGAGGATGATAAGCTCATAGAAAACGCCACTGCCATGGGAAAATATTTGGATGCGAAAATAGAGGAGATGAAAACGGTACATCCCAGTATAGGCAACTGGAGAAACACTGGTTTATTGGGCTGTATTGAAATTGTGAAAAATAAAGAGACCAAAGAACCGATGGCTCCGTTCAACGCAAAGCCAGGTGAAATGGAAGTGATGAATAAAGTTGCTGCAAAAATCAGGGAGTTAGGTATGTATACTTTTGTGAGATGGAATTACATTTTTATTGCACCGCCGCTTTGTATTACAGAAGATCAAATTGATGAAGGGCTGGCGATAATTTCAGAAGCAGTTTCTATTGCAGACAAAAATGTGGGCTGAGACGATCCTTTTTTTTTGAATATCGATATCTGTAGAAATTCCGAATAGTTTTATTTTTATCTTCGCTTTCAAATTAGCTGTAATGAAGTTTTGTATTCGCGAAACGTTATTAGCGGCACTCATAATCGGGTACCCTGCAGTTACGTATTCTCAGAGCCTCTTGCAGAATCCCCAGCTAAACGATACATTATATACCTTGCCGGTAGTTGTTCATGTTATTAATACTGGCACTCCCATTGGTTCTGCGGATAATCCGGATGATGCCTCGATTATCGCAATGATTGATAATCTAAATAATGCGTGGCGTAAAAATGGGCCGTCATTTGGTGGCGTAGATATGAAAATCCAGTTTCAATTGGCCGTTAGGTCGCCGTCATGCGGCTCAACAAATGGAATTATCAGAGTAAATGGAAGTGTTGTTCCCAATTATGCTACAGGTGGAATAACCAATATAAATTATCCCGGTAGCGCGGATGAAGTATCGGTAAAAAATTTAAGCCGTTGGCCAAATACGGACTATATCAATATCTGGATAGTCAATAAAATAAATGGAGACCCGAATTATCCCGGAGGCTATACTTATTTCCCCGAATTAAATTCTGCACTAACCGACGGCCTTGTCTTAAATGCAAGTGTTGTTGATGCAACGAACAAAACGATAGCTCATGAGATGGGCCATCATTTCTTTCTGTATCATACATTCGAGGGTTATTCAAACCAAACTTGTGCCGCAAATACAGATTGCGCCAACCAGGGTGATTTGATTTGTGACACCGAACCCTGCCTTCTCGAAACCGATTGTAGTAACGGCACTAATTCCTGTACCGGTGTTGCTTACCAGGTGGCAGATGCCACACATAATTATACCGTGCTTAATAATTACATGGGCTACACCAATTGCCAATGGATGTTTACCGATGAGCAGAAGACACGGGCACGATCAGCTTTATTTACTTATCGACCGGGACTCATTAATTCCGGGGCCTTGACAACTCCCCCAGGTTCTGCCCCGGCTGCTGCTTGTATTCCAACTGCCGCATTTGCGTTATCTCCTTATTATGGGATAGAGCAGGTTGATTTTAATACCCTCCACATTTACTCAAACACTAGTCTCGCGGACAATAGTTTTTATATTGACCGAACCTGTAATCAATCCACTACTGTTGTAGAGGCTCAATCATATTCACTTACAGTTACGGGTAGTTATCTTAATCCTCACTATATAAAAGCTTATATCGATTATAATAATGATGGCGATTTTAATGATGCCGGTGAAAATGTTTTAGATGATCTAAACGGATCATCTTCAGCAATAGTCACTATTCCTGCAACGGGCGTACCTATCTACACTCCGATAAGAATGAGAATAGTAGCTGACAATCCTGGTGGCTCGGTACCATCAGCGTGTCAATTATTTGGTAACTCTGGCGGAGGGTCGGGGCAGGTCGAAGATTATACATTGATAATAATTCCAAGGCAAATTTATTCTCTTGCTTCCGGCGCATGGAATGTTCCTGCCACATGGTCCTGCAATTGTGTTCCGCAAAATGACGATGAGGTTACCGTAAAAGCGACCCATACTGTTACAATTACCAGCGCAATGGGAGCCCAGCAATGTGGTAAATTAATCCTTGATCCCGGCAGTATTTTTAATGCAGGGGATAACTTAAAAATTATCGGTACTCATTAAGAGTTCGGCTAAATAAGATTATTAACTCCCGTCATCTCCCACTTTCCAAAAATCATTCTGTAAATATCAAATCGCAAATTTGACAGAGCTGGCAATAATTTCAAGAGTTAATGAATTTGTAACTTAGATTATGAATGAAAATATCGATAGTCTTACAACTGCTTTAGAGGAGCCTTTATTTACACATCATGATTCTCTCTACAGTGAAGACCTGGCGCCTGTTCCACAGAGCAAACGTACATGGAACACATGGAACTACGCCGCACTCTGGATAAGCATGAGCCTGTGCATCCCTACTTATATGCTTGCAAGTTCATTGATTGGCGGCGGCATGAACTGGTGGCAAGCGATCCTCACAATTTTTTTAGGGAATGCAATTGTATTAATTCCCATGATTTTAAATGGGCACGCAGGCACAAAATACGGAATTCCATTCCCGGTATTTGCAAGAGCGAGCTTTGGAGTAAGGGGTGCAAACATTGCCGCAATGCTCCGTGCCATTGTCGCGTGCGGCTGGTTTGGCATTCAAACATGGATAGGAGGCTTTGCATTGTACCAGATGTTACGCTTATGGTTACCCGCAATGGAAACCCTTCCACAAGTTTTTCCCGATTCATTTGGTTTGCAAACCGGTCCTGCTATTACCTTTTTTATTTTCTGGCTGATAAATATGTGGGTGGTATATCTTGGGGTTGACAGCATAAAAAAGCTGTTAGTGTTCAAAGCATTCTTTTTGCCTGTCGCAGCATTGGCGCTTTTAGCCTGGGCAATATATGCTGTGCATGGGCTTGGGCCCATTTTGAAAGAGCCATCTAAATTTAAAACCAATGCACAATTCTGGGATTTCTTTTTTCCTGCATTGACAGGTATGGTTGGTTATTGGGCAACGCTTTCCTTAAACATTCCTGATTTTACCCGCTACGCAAAAAGCCAACAGGCTCAAATAAAGGGACAAGCTATAGGCTTACCAACTTCAATGACGCTGTTTTCCTTCATCGGAGTTGTTGTTACCTCTGCTACTGTTATTTTGTATGGAGAAACTATTTGGGATCCATTGGTACTCGCAGGAAAATTTAGTAGCAAATTCATTATAAGCATTGCAATGATCGCTGTTGCTATTTCAACATTGGCAACTAATATTGCTGCGAATATTGTTAGTCCGGCGAATGATTTTGCAAATCTTGCGCCGTCAAAAATTAATTTTCGTAAGGGCGGATTTATCACTGGCATTATTGGCATTTTAATTTTTCCATGGAAACTTATCGCTGATCCTTCAGGGTATATTTTTACATGGCTTGTAGGTTATTCAAGTTTGCTCGGCCCTGTTGGTGGTATTATGATTGCAGATTATTATTTTATAAGGAAGCAAATATTAAATACGCGGGATCTTTACCAGCATAAAGGAATATATTCTTTTACAAATGGTTTTAATACCGCGGCGATTATAGCATTGCTTGCAGGTATTTTGCCAAATATTCCCGGGTTCCTGACCACTATTAAAGTAATACCACAGGACGCAGTGCCTGTATGGGTTTCGCACTTATACAATTATGCGTGGTTCGTAGGATTTTTCGTTTCCGCTATCATCTATTACCTGTTAATGAGAAAATATAAAATTGCATTAAGAAATGCAACACGGGGTTGATTTTGTTGAACAATTTTCTTAGATTGAGTTACTCAAAAAAATTGTTTAATGTCAGTTTTAATTAAAAATGGAAGGGTTATAACAGCCGCTGATGACTATGTCGCAGATATTTTTATAGAAGGTGAAACAATTTCTGCTATTGGAAAGAATTTGTCCGCAATGGTAGAGACGCAAGGCATTGCGTCTCTAAAAGAAATTGATGCATCAGGCATGTTGGTTTTCCCTGGCGGTATTGATCCGCATGTACATTTGGAAATGCCTTTTATGGGAACATTCTCCAGCGATACCCATGAAACAGGAACGAGGGCTGCGTTATTTGGAGGCACCACTACCGTCATTGATTTTGTTTTGCAAAAGCAAGGTCATTCATTGCATGAAGCATTGGATGAATGGAATGCGAGAGCTAATGGAACGGCGGTTGGTGATTACAGTTTTCATATAGCAGTTACTGATTTTAATGAAGAAACCAAAAAAGAAGTAAAGCAATTTATAGAAGAAGAAGGCATCACATCTTTCAAAACTTTCATGGCTTACAAAGGTGCTTTAATGATTGATGATCGGCAGATGATCGGCCTGATGGAAGAAGTAAAAAAACAAGGTGGCCTGGTTACAGTTCATGCCACCAATGGTGATATGATAGATTACCTTGTTCAAAAAAATAGAGAAGAAGGAAATCTATCTCCGTTGTATCATTATCTCTCGCAGCCGGAAGTTACAGAGGCGGAAGCATCGGAGCGGTTTGTTGATATGATCAACTACACGGGCTGTCCGGGCTACATTGTCCATCTTACCTGCGAAGGAGCATTGAATGCCGTTCGCAATGCAACAAGAAGAAATCAAAAACTATTTGTAGAAACATGCATTCAATATTTATTACTCGACGCATCAGTTTATGAAAAAGATTTTGAAGGTGCAAAATGGGTTATGAGTCCTCCTTTGCGTGAAAAGAAAGATCAGCAAACTTTATGGGCAGGCATCAACCAGGGATTGGTAAATGTGGTTGCGACAGACCATTGCCCCTTCATGTGGGATCAAAAGAAAATGGGTGAAAAAGATTTCTCTAAGATTCCCAATGGCCATCCGGCAATTGAAAACCGAATGGAATTATTATACAGTGAAGGGGTAGCAAAAAATAAAATCACTTTGAATAAATATGTAGAAGTTGCCTGTACGAATCCTGCAAAAATATTTGGAATGTTTCCGCGAAAAGGAACGATAGGAATTGGCAGCGATGCGGATATTGTAATTTTTGATCCTGATGAAAAGCACACACTTTCGGCAAAATCGCATCATATGAATGTGGACTACTCGGGTTATGAAGGTTGGGAAGTAAAGGGGAAGGTGAAGACTGTTTTGTTGAGGGGAAAAGTTGCAATTGATAATAATGAATGTAAAGTCGAAAAAGGATTTGGTAAATTTATAAAAAGAAAAAAAGTAAGTAATATCATTTAGGTAAATGTATAGTCAGGACGAAATATTATCAAAAATAAAATCAGTTGTATTGGAAGAAATTCCCGATGCAAAAGTTTATTTATTCGGAAGCAGGGTGACTGGTAGAATCCACGAGGAAAGTGATTGGGATATCCTGGTGCTGACGGATGAAGACTATTCCAAATCTGTTAGAAAAATAATAGATCAAAAATTGTTGCCATTAAGCATTTCGGTTAACTCTATTTTCAGCTTTATTATTACTACAAAAGATAAATGGAAAAATGATCCTTGTTATTATTCATTACAATTAGGTATAGCAGATCAATTCATAAGCTTATGAGCAAAAGGATTGAAGCAATCAGGGCCAGGATGAAAAAGTCAGTCGAATTTATGAAGGAGGCTGATGTTTTATTACAACATAAATTATACTATGGGTTCATAAATCGTTTATATTATAGTTGTTTTCATGCAACTAAAGCCTTTTTACTAACCAGAGATTTAGTTTCAAAAACTCATAGTGGAACGGTTTCACTTCTCAACGAAAAATTTGTTAAGGAAAATACGTTTGATGCACCCCAGGCAGCTTTTTTTCAACAATTAATGAATGAAAGAGTACAGAGTGACTATGATGAGTTCATAATTTTAGATGAAGAATATGTGATTAAATTTATTGAGCCATCAAAAAAATATGTAGCCTATGTTTTTGAATTAACAGAAAAATATTTTGGGGACAACCCCAATGATATTGATAAGCCAAGCCTTTTTCCGTAAACAATAACAGTGAAAAATTAAATTGTAAACAATATGCCAAGAATAATTAAATCCGGCCTCATACAAATGTCATTGCCGAAAACAGAAGGCGAGGGCACGATTGAAGAAATCAAAGAAGCGATGGTGCAAAAGCATCTGCCATTTATTGATGATGCAGGAAAGCAAGGCGTGCAGATTTTATGTTTGCAGGAAATTTTCAATACGCCCTATTTCTGCCCGGGGCAGGATAAGGCATGGTATGAGTCTGCGGAAAGTGTTCCCGGTCCTACGACAGAAAGAATGGCTGCGTATGCGAAAAAATATAACTTGGTAATGATTGTGCCTGTTTATGAAAAAGAGCAGCCTGGCGTTCTATACAATACCGCGGCCGTAATTGATGCTGACGGAACTTACCTCGGCAAGTATAGAAAAAATCATATTCCGCATACGTCCGGTTTTTGGGAGAAATTTTTCTTCAAGCCGGGAAACCTTGGCTATCCTGTGTTTCAGACAAAATACGCAAAGGTTGGTGTGTACATTTGTTATGATCGTCATTTTCCAGATGGTGCAAGAGTGCTTGGTTTAAATGGAGCGGAAATTGTTTACAATCCATCTGCAACTGTTGCAGGCTTATCACAATATTTATGGAAACTGGAGCAGCCGGCACATGCAGCAGCTAATGGATATTTTATGGGCTGCATCAACAGGGTGGGAGAAGAGAAGCCATGGAATCTTGGTAAATTTTATGGTTCATCCTATTTCGTTGATCCACGGGGACAAATATTTTCGCAGGCTTCAGAAGATAAAGATGAATTGCTCGTCGCAGAATTTGATCTGGGCATGATAGAAGAAGTGAGAAGTACCTGGCAGTTCTTTAGAGATAGAAGGCCTGAGACTTATGGCAAGTTGGTGGAATTGTAAATGCAACCTCATCCCAACCCTTCTCCCAAGGAGAAGGACAAGACTTATGAAAGAGATTTATTTGAAGCCTCTTTTGGTAAGAAAGTAATTCGTGTAAATCCGTGTAATTCGTGGCAAAAAAATAATTCATGTCAATAAAAGATAACAGGCTAACGGGAGAGCAATACGCTGAGAATTTCAGCGACATTCATCCTCCTTTTGAAAATAAAGAGGCTGCCTTGGTGGAGGCGAACCGCTGCCTTTTCTGTTATGACGCTCCTTGCATTAAAGGCTGCCCGACAAGCATTGATATTCCAAAATTTATAAAGCAAATCACAACAGATAATCTTAGAGGTTCAGCGCATACTATTTTCATTTCAAATATTTTTGGTGGTGGTTGTTCAAGAGTTTGTCCCGTTGAAAAATTGTGCGAAGGAAATTGTGTTTATAATTTATTAGATGAAAAACCAATCGAGATAGCTAAACTTCAACGTTGGTCAACTGATAAGCCTCTGAAAGAAAAATGGAAACTCTTTAATCGTAAAGAATCTGTTTCAAAGCAGGTTGCAATTGTTGGTGCAGGACCGGCGGGTCTTTCCTGTGCTCACGTGCTATCACGCGAGGGCGTAGCCGTTACTGTTTTTGAAAAAGAAAGTAAAGGAGGTGGCCTTATGACTTATGGGATTGCTGCCTATAAAGTAACACCCGATTTCTGCGAAGAAGAAATAGATTTTATAACATCCCTTGGCGGAATAGATATAAAATATGATCAGGAATTTGGAAAGGACATTACGCTTGCACAATTACAACAAGAGTTTGATGCGGTGTACCTCGGTATTGGAGTCGGGCTTGCTAATAAATTAAATATCCCCGGGGAGGAACTTGAAGGAGTAGAAGATGCGATTAAGTTTATTTATGACATCAGAACCCAGGGCTTCCCGAATATTCCCGTAGGAGATTCGGTGGCTGTGATAGGCATGGGAATGACGGCGATTGATGCCGCAACCCAGGCAAAACGCCTTGGCGCTAAAGATGTAACGATGATCTACAGGCGAAGCGAGGCTGAAAAAAATTGTACACAGGTGGAATTTGATATCGCTTTACTAGACGGAATAAAGATGCAGTGGCTTGTTTCTCCAAAAGAAATTATTGGCGAACATGGGAAAGTTAAAGCGCTCGTTTGCGAGGTAATGAAATTGGGTGCACCTGATTATTCCGGTAAACCTGCCCCGATACCAACAGGCGAAGAAATTTTGACGCATGTTGATATGGTTATAAAAGCGACCGGCCAAAGCCCGTTCATCGATTTGATAAATGAAAATGGTATTGAAAATAATCGTGGTAAGATCGTTTTAAAAGAAAACGGTTTGACAAATATAAAGGGCGTTTTTGCGGGCGGCGATGCAGTGAATGGTGGTAAAGAAGTCGTGGATGCTGTGCAGGCAGGGAAGGAGGGAGCGGAAGCGATATTGCAGTATTTGAGCCTTCAGATTTAATTAATAAATTCGTTTATAAAACTTTAATAAATAATGTTAGACTTAAAAGAAAAATATATTATAAATAAGCATCAAAAGCCAGTGGCGGTTCAATTGGATATCAAAACTTTCAAACGAATAGAAGAAGTATTGGAAGATTATGCACTTGCTCAGTATATGAAAGAAACAGACGACGATGAAAAACTGAATGTTGAGGGGGCTAAAGTTTTTTACAAAAAGCTGGTAAAAAAATAAAGTGCAAATAGTTTATACAAAAACATTTCTAAAAGATTTAGCGAAAGTCGCTCCAGCTAAACGAAGGCTTCAGATTGAAAAATTTGTATTTGAAGATTTACCTATTTTTTATCGATAAAAGAAGTTGGTAAAATTGAAAAGATGACCGGTTATATCGATCATTATAAAATACGATTTGGCGATTACAGAGTTGGGATGTTTAAAAATAATAACTTGATTGAACTTAAAAGAGTATTAAACCGAAAAGAGATTTATAAGTTTTTCCCATAGGGTTTAATAGATCATACATGTCAATATTATTCTATGGCAAATCTTCAGTCAAACTTCCTGAGCATAAAATCTCCCAATCCTTATTGGCTGGCAAGTGCACCACCTACTGATAAAAAAATAAATGTGTTACGTGCTTTTGAAGCCGGCTGGGGTGGCGTAGTTTGGAAAACATTGGGCACGCAGGTGAAGAATGTTTCATCGAGATATTCTGCTGTGAATTTTAATGGATCGAGAATAATGGGATTTAATAATATTGAATTGATAAGCGACCGTCCGTTGGAATTGAATCTGCAGGAAATTAAAGAAGTGCTTAAAGAATTTCCTGATCGTGCTATGGTAGTTTCTTTGATGGCAGATAATGATCGGGAAAGTTGGCACGAACTGATAAAAAAAGTGGAAGATACCGGCGCTCATGGGCTTGAATTGAATTTTGGTTGTCCTCATGGGATGACTGAAAGGGGCATGGGTGCAACAGTTGGGTCAGGACCCTGAAATTGCGCGAATGGTTGTAGAATGGGTAATGGAAGCCGCAAATATTCCGGTCATCACAAAGCTTACTCCCAATGTTCATTCGGTTGTTCCAACGGGCAAAGCTTGTGTGGAAGCTGGCACAAATGGACTTTCTCTTATAAACACCATTCAATCGGTAACCGGGATTGATCTCGATACATTTGTTCCCAATCCTTATGTTGCAGGTAAGAGCGTATTCGGTGGTTATTGCGGCCCCGCAGTAAAACCCATAGCATTGAAATTTTTGGCAACTAGTCAGCCAGGATGAGACTACCAATAAAGTTCCTGTTTCGGGTATTGGCGGCGTTAGTACATGGAAAGATGCAGTTGAGTTTATGTTGCTTGGAGCCAGCAACGTACAGGTTTGTACGGCTGCTATGAAGTATGGCTTTCGAATCATTGAAGATCTCTGCGAAGGTCTTAACAATTGGATGGATGAAAAGGGTTTTGCAACTCTTGATGATTTTATCGGAAAGAGTGTGCCCACACTTACGCATTGGGAAGACCTGGATATTAACTATCATCATGTTGCCAACATCAACCAGGATAAATGCATTCACTGTGGCCTCTGTTACATTGCCTGTGAAGATGCTGCTCACCAGGCAATCAGCCTCACCAAGGGGAATCCATATAATACTTATGCTATAAAAGAACCTGAATGTGTGGGCTGCAACCTTTGTCAGCTCGTGTGTCCCGTCACCAATTGCATTACCATGGTGGAACACAGAGTTGCCCCAGAATATTTGAATTGGAAAGAGTTCCAGGCAAGGGGACTTCCATTAAATGATCACTAGCCGACAATACCCGCCATGGTGAATTTCTACCAGGCTTTATGACTTTTGCGTTTTTGAAGTCTGTCATTAAATTGCTATAAAAGTGAATCAAAATATAAATTTCACAATTGCAAAACAATTACTGTTTTTGTATTCTGTAATATTGGGTAGATTAAAAACCCCGTATGAGGATCCTTTTTATTTCATTTTTATTTCTCTTTGATATAGCAAAGGCGCAAACCTATTTTGCAAAAGTGTCGCCGGGTGCAGACCAGGCCTCAGAATTACAGGCTGCATTTAATAAAAAAGATGTAAGAACTGTAATCATAAGTTCATCCGACGTAATCATAAATGGTTTGGTCAATATCCCTCAGGGCAAAGCGCTGAAATTTGAAAATGGCTTCAGGGTCATTGGCAAAGGCACTATCAACGGTGGGCATATCGAAGCAGATTACCAAAGCCAGCTTTTTGATACTTCGCTCACCATAAATCCACGTTCTGTAAATCAATATTTTTCTGTAAGATGGTTTGGTGCAAAGGGAAATAATGCTGACGATTATTCAGCAATTCAAAAATCAATCAATACCTGTATAAGAAATAATATCCGCACGGTATATTTTCCTGTAGGCCGTTACAAAATATCAAGGCCATTAATCATCCGGGGCGCTGCTGCAAATGAAAATGATACCCGTTCCTTTTGCACTCTCGAACTTCTTGGCGAATCTTCTTTTTGGGATAGCAACACCGGCAGCGAGATCATTGCAACGTTTAATAACTCTTTCGCGATAGGTATACAATGCGGCAAAGGATGTAAGGTGCGAAAATTAAAGATTGCAGGCCAATTTAAGCCTCCCACGGTCAAAGATTCCAAACAATTTTATAGTCTGTCTTTCGAACAGTTTACCGATGGCAAGTGCAGGGACAGCCGCTATTCGCCTTATGCCGGTATTGTCATAGACCCGTTTACAAATTTGCCTTCGGATAAGGTTCCCGCCGATGGCGGCTACCCGGGGTTGTTATCCTACTATGGTAAATATAAATTAAGTACACAGTCCGGAAGCACCGGTACTGAGCTAGATGAACTGAGTATTGATGGGTTTGTTGTCGGTATTTGTTCATCTCCAAATGGGCTCACACGCAATGCTGAGATAACTATTATCAATAAGGTTCATTTTAATAATTGTAAGCTCTGTATATCCGGTGGGCAGGACCAGGAAAAAGACAATACAATTTCAAATATTTATTGCTGGGGAGGAACGCATACCATCTTTGCCACCGCACTATATGGTTCGCCACGCATGGCAGGTAACTGGAGCATTGATCATGTAAACATTGCTGGCGGTGTGGTGCGATTTATTTTTAACGACCAGCATGGATACTTCCCGACCAATATAAGCCACGTGTTTGCAGAGAGCCTTGGATCATTTGGTACTTTCAACTCCCAGCTAGCTTGCGAAGTGTCAGATTGTATTTTCGATTTCGCCTACCAGAGCCAGGCTGGTGTACAAACATTGCTGATTGCCAATGGACAGAATGTTGTTTTCAGAAGTTGTAATTTCAGGTATTATGGTGCCAATACGCCCATGCTTATGCAGGCGAATTGTGTCTTCGAACATTGTTATTTCTCAGGGCCGGTAGTAAAAAAATAGATATTATTCCCTAAAGTCTTTTTTTATGCGACATGTGTTTGTTCAACATAATTAATAACACTAACTTTTACATAAAGATCATATTTCATGGAGGCCGCAGAAGACACATTTAAAAAAACTTTTGTCAATTGTAACGACACTGTTATTCCAGGCTCGGCAGAAGAGAAAGAGTTGTTCAACAACATTCAAAAGGGGTTCAGGCAACAGTTTGAAAAAATATTTCCAGATAAACTAGCTCCGCGAACAGTGGTTATCATTCCGTCTTTTTCTCTTGACGAAGAAATACTGTCAAAGATAAAAGGTCATATTTATTATGAGGAAAGATTGCTTTGCCTGCTAATGTTATTGCGCATGCCACTTACAAAAATCATTTATGTAACGAGCATGCCTGTCGACAATACTATTATAGATTATTACCTCCACCTGTTGCCAGGCATTACCGGCATTCACGCAAGGCAGCGGCTCACTATGCTAAGTTGTTACGATGCATCATCCACACCTCTTACAAAAAAAATATTGAACAGGCCACGCCTTATTCAGCGCATTAAGCAAAACATTGCAAATAATAATGAAGCGCATCTTACTTGTTTTAATATCACTTCTCTTGAAAAAACGCTGGCGGTGCAATTGGGTATTCCCCTGTTTGGTACCGACCCCGATCTCTTATATGAAGGGACAAAATCCGGCGCAAGAAAAATATTTAAAGACGCAGGCGTATGTGCCCCTGCCGGTCTTGAAGATTTAAAAACCAGGGAAGATGTTGTAAAGGCTCTTGCCGCGCTTAAAAAAAATAAACCAGGTCTGCGAAAAGCTGTAGTAAAAATGAATGATGGTTTTAGTGGCGAAGGAAATGCTATTTACAATTATAAGAATTTGCCTGGAGATGATTTTACTGAGAAGAATATTGAAGATAGTTTTTCGTATTGCCTGCGGATGATAGCGAAAGGCCTAAGTGAAGAAGATTTCTTTGAAAAAATATTTGAAATGGGTGGTATTGTGGAAGAATTTATTGACGCGGATATTAAAACATCGCCTTCAGTACAATGCCTTATTAATCCATCGCACGAGGTTGAAATATTAAGCACACACGACCAGGTTCTTGGTGGCGAAGACGGCCAGGAATTTATAGGAGCAAGCTTTCCCGCCAATAGTGAGTATAATATTTCTTTAGCTGAAGAAGGGTACAAAATAGCCAGCGCACTTGCAAAAAAAGGAGGCCTTGGAAGATTTGCTATCGACTTTATTTCTGTAAAACAAAACAATGCATGGGTGCATTACGCAATAGAAATTAACCTGCGAAAAGGTGGTACAACGCATCCATATTTTATGCTACAATTTTTAACCGATGGCGTGTACAATGCAGTAAAAGGAGAGTACTTAACCGCAAGCGGTAATACGAGATTTTATTTTTCTACTGACAATCTTTTTAATGATGCTTATAAAGGACTTACACCGACTGACCTTATTGATATTGCTATGTTTCATTCCCTAATGTTCAATGGCGCTTCGCAGGAGGGTGTTATGTTTCATCTTGTGGGCGCCCTCTCACAATACGGCAAATTAGGATTAGTATGTATTGGAGATACACCGGAAAAAGCAAAAGAATATTATGATAAGGTAATTTATGTTTTGGATAAGGAATGTGAGGGTTAGTGCTTAAGAATTAAATGTGTGTCTGGTTTTTTGACAAGTTGCTTTAGTACTTATTCACAAACCAACTGGCCCTTTATAAAAATTTAATTACCTCTCATCAATTTGCTATATTGCTACAAATTTTTTTCAAAACTTAAAATGTAAACGATGCTTGAAGAATTATTCAACCTGGTAAAAGGCGAGGCACAAAAAAGTGTTATTAATAATACGGATGTTCCTAATGAACAAAATGATGAAATTGTAGCCGAGGCAACTAATACAGTCGCATCCGGATTACGCAATGTAGTAGCCGGCGGTGGAGCACAAAACCTTTTGTCATTGTTTGGGAAAGGCGGTCAGCAACAGGGCAGTGGCGGACTGTTAAGTAACCCTATTGTGAATATGATGATTGGCCATTTTGCAGATAAGCTTATGAACAAATATAAGCTCGGTGGCAGCCAGGCAAGCAGTATCGCAGGAAGCCTTATCCCCAATGTTTTGAATGGCCTGGTGAATAAAACTAACGATCCATCAGACAATGGTTTTTCTTTGGATGGTCTTTTAAATTCTATCACGGGTGGGCAAGGTGCCCAGATCGCTCAACAACACCAGGGATCAAACTCCGGCGGTGGATTGGCAGATATTCTTGGCCGGCTTGGCGGTTCGGGTGGCAGCGGAGGAGGACTTATGGATATTGTTTCTCAACTGGCCGGTGGAGCGCAATCGCAGCAACAGAAAAATGGTGGGGGAGGATTGATGGATATAATCAAGGGATTTATGAAATAAGATTGAGCACATCATTTTTGCTTTTATGAAATCAAAATAGTTTTCCATTTTTCGCTTTCCGCGTATTCTTTAATAGTGTTATTCCGTTTAATGAGCAGTTTCTTTAAATAATTGGCAAGTACAATTTTATCAACCAGCTTTCCTATATAACCAAAAGGAGATTGAAAGTTAAAAACATCTTTCATAATTACATGGTCATTATCAATCTCAAAATAGTGATCGTGAATAATATATTTGAAAGGGCCTTTTTGCTGCTCGTCCCTGAAATGATGGGGCCTGTCAAAAGCCGTAATTTTTGATGTAAGTTTTTGCGTAACGCCAAAATGTTTTGCCTGCCAGGTTACAAATTCGTCCAGGCTTATTAATCCGTTGACTTTGCCTTCAATTGCTTTTTCATTGGTATGTGCCGTAGATATTTTGTGTAAGTCAATGCTTCTTGAAAGGTCAAAGCAGGTTTCAATGGTTGAATTTATTTTGGTTTGTAATATTATGACAGGCATTACTTTTTATTGTATTCTCCGCAACGATTTAATTTCCTCGGGTATCATTTCTTTAATGCGTGATCGATCGGAAAACTCTTTCCGGAATAGGCTTTCAGACTGGTCCATTCCATAAAAGGATTTGACCAGAAGGCGTCGGTAGCGGGTAGTCCCAATGGAAGAAACGCAACCGTGCACAGATACAAACTGCCCGTTGAAATATAGGCCTCGCCAATGCCGGGTTGATGTCCGCAAAAGCCAATAGTGAGCCACCCGTTGTTGTCAAAAGTTCCCGGCGCATCCATGCTTCTTTTTATAACAGCAGTTAATGCGCTTCGAACCTGTGCGGGTTCCAGCGATGAAGGCAGTTTTTTCTGCAATGCAAGTTGCGCCAATAATTGGAAGGCACCGCATCGATATGCTATTGATCTGCCCACGGGAGGAAAGCTTCCTTCGGGAGAGATCAGTCGTTCCTGTATTTCTGCATATCGCCCGCTGCGCTTTTCGTACAGCGCTATTTTATCATCATAATTCTTTTCCACTTCATGAATGGTGTTGGTAATATCAAGCATCATAGGCTGAATCACAAAACTATTGTAATAATCAAAAGCCAGTTCCGCTCCATCGCCATAAATTGAATCTCCTTTGTACCAGGCTTCAGTTTGCTGAAGTGCATACTCTACCGTTGATTTATTATAAGTTCCTGTGAATTTCAACAATGCGGCTTCCACCATTGCGGAAAATAACAACCAGTTATTTTGAGGTGGCTGTATGGTTCGGGTGGACTTTAATGCATTTACCAAATACCCGCGGGCTTCAGTATCAAGATTTTCCCATAATTGTTTGGGTGCACGTATGAGAGCATGGGCAAGGAATGCAGCGTCAACCAATGGCTGGCCATGCTCGGTAAAATTCATGTAATCCGGTGATGAAGGCGTTACGGCATTTTTTATGGATGCCACGGAAAGGTCAATGAATTTTTTTCTGAGTTTTCCTTCTTTCGTATTGTCGGCGCCAAGTTCAAGCCAGGGTGCAATTCCGGCCAATGACCTGCCCAACGCTTCGAGGTAAGTCACTCGTTTACGATCTTCCAGTAATCCTTCTTTTGCCTCAACAGGCATTAATACTTTTAATTTTTTTTCGCTCAAAGCCTGCAATACAGGAAGCGTAATCTTTGTAAGTGTGCTTATCCAATATTCACGTTCACCATCAAAATTTTTAATAACAGATTTGGCGGTTCCCTCGTTAAATGGAAACAAGCCTGCTGCACTTAGCGTAGAAGCTGCTTTTAGAAAATTTCGCCTGATCATGGTGTGATGATATTATAATAAAATACGAACAAAAATAGCAGTAAATATAAAGAGGCGCTTTTAAGCATGAAGATCAATTGCATGCTTATTTCAATAGTGCCCCTATACCTTCTTCAATCGAATCGTAAACTATGCGTGCTTTTGGCAATGGCATTCCCTCGTTCATGCCCGGACGCTTGTGGCCTGCGGCAGTTAGCCACGCATCTTTCATCACCTTCTGCCGCTCGCTTACCAGTTCGAATATTTCCTTAGCATGCGAAAAAGTATTAACTGCAGAAAGTATGTCCGTATCATCCTGCACAGGCTGGCCAAGGTATAGTAAAACAGCTTTTGCCATCAACCAATGCCCGGCATCACCGGGATGTACGCCATCATTAGCAAGTTTAAAAGCGGGGTTGTTTATTCTTTCTTCTTCCAAATACTTTGTCATGGGAAAATGTATATCGGCCACTTCCCAATTAAGAGAATCTCTTTGTGCCAGCAGCCATTGTGAATATTTGTCCAAGACTATATTATAACCTTTGGTACCCAGCTTTGGGTCGTCGTGTACAGGCGGCGTAAGGAACACAATCTGTTCTGCACCGGTCTTCTCCAACTCATCATACAACCAATGCATGCCATCACGGTAAGCTTTAAAACGTTCTTCATCCAAAGGCATATAAATACCATCGTTCATTCCATAACACGCAAATACCACATCAGGTTTTGTAATGGCAAGTACTCTTGCCAGTCTTTCGTGCAGGTCTGGTCGTGGAAATTTTCCATCGGCATGATTCGGTTCACTAAGGCCTGAAACTGTTTCGCTTGGTAAGCCTTCATTGATAAACTCTACCTGCTGTTTGGGATAATAAATGATGAAGTAAGTCTCGATATCAGTTATATAAGTGCCCGCATAAGTAATGCTATTGCCGAGAAATAAAACCCGTTTGGTATTTTTTGTAAAGGGAAATTGTGCCTGTTGCTGAGCTGGCGATGATTGCGAAAAAAGAATATTGCAGATAGTTAGTAAAAAGAAAATGCGCAGTATTAAAAAGCAATTAGAAACTTTGTGATGTTTTTTCATGTGTACTAATGTAAGGTTTTCTTCAATTGAACTACTGCTCAAGATCCTTAAAGTAAGTTTCAATATCGACGAAGTCTTTTGGTGTCCACCATTTGCACTCTTCCTGGGAGTAAATTTTCTTATTTCTTAAGGTAATTATAAGACAATCTTTTGGGTATCTGTAACGGTAACGCTTGCGTATGTGTATTTTGATATCGTTGAGGTTTTCTATTAAAATATCCTTTGTCTTGCTAAACTCAAGAACAGTCAACTTTAAAGTGCCCGATACAGAATTGTGAGTCAACGTAAATAAAATTTTCTGGTTTATTATACAACTGTATAATAATGATATTAAAGTCAAAAACAGAAAGGCTATGATGATGTATCTGTCAGCGCCATGAATTATTAAGCTAATTGCAATACCTATAATCAGTAGTACAAAAATCCATCTCCATGAAGTTAAAACCCTTTTCCAATAAAATCTGTCAGTGTGTTCTAAGCCAAAAATGACAAGTTCGTTGTTTTCATTTTTTTGCATCAAAAAAGTATTTATCGTTGAAAACCACAGATTTTTTAAACGATAGAAGCCACTGCCGTCCGACCTACGGTACTGACGGCTCGTTCAGGTCGGCACCAAAGGTCAGACCGGCAATAAGGCCCATGTAGCTTTGTTGCTTTCTGAGCAGAATAAATTTAAAGTGCATCCTTCCATAAGCTCTTTTATTTACTAATAATCGCAGCGTATAAATTCCCTTGATTAAACCGTGAAGGCCTTTCATTTATTTTGGCAACACCGGTATAGCCTGCATCATTAAAAATTTGCTTTAAAGATAAAAAGCTTACAGGGTAGGGAACCCAGTAATTGGAGCTATCTGTATCATATTCTACGATTAAAAAAAATCCATTATCGTTAAGACTATTTTTAATTTTCCCCAGGAAGCCTTTTTTATCTTTTACGAAATGCAGTGAATTAGCCATCAATATTCCATCCAGTTTATCAAAAGGCAGTGTGCTGTGTTTCAAAATTTAATTCAACCGGTTTTATAATTACATTTTTTGAAAAAGGTATTTTCTTAAAGGCAGAAATATTTTTATCAACCGCATATATGATGCTGCCTTCACATAATAAATTTGCAAGGGCATGTGTAAAAATCCCGGAACCACAACCCAGATCAGCCCAAACATTTTTTGTAAGCGAAGTAATGCGATCATGCCGGATTAAATCAGTAGCCTCTTGTATTGTCATAAGTATCCCGGGTTATGCCCGTTTATTTCAATAAAAGTATTTGTCTCCAAAAAATTTTTTTTCATTCGTAAGATTTTTTGACGGCATGTTATTTTGCAAGCCACTCCAAATACTTCTGCTCTAAGAACTGGTTTCCTTTACTTCTGAATTCAGGAGTTGATATGGTGAAATGATCACCGGGGAAAAATTCAATCTTGATATTTGCATGCAGCTTTTTCATTTCATCTTCCAATGTGTGCACAGCATAATTCAAATAAAAATTATCATTGTTCCCGGCTGTTATCCTGATCTTATTATCAAGGTCCGGCTTCAACTGATCCCAGTTGCTACGCAGGTATAAGGATATATCATAGTTTTTCCAATGCTCGACGACGGATGGATTAATAACGCCTGTGCGCACATCGCATACTGATTCCGGGGAACCGTCAGCGCCCTTTTTACTAAAGACTGCATCTATAGAATGTACTTGTTCACCCCTGTAAACCACATTTTCCATTTGATAAGCATCCTTCATATAAAATACCGGGAAATATCCTGCTATCGATGCTTCGGGATAAAGCGAACTGTCTTTATCATAGAACATATTTTTGTCTTCGTATAAATTTACTTTAAGAAAATTCCTGAAATCAACAGGGTCAGGGGAACTCGACCAGCAGCCGGCAAATACTTTTGGATAATGAGTCTGCAGCCATAACACCGTCCACCCACCGCTGCTATGGCCGGTAAGTAACCTGGCACCATTGCACCTGTAAGTTTTTTCTAAATAGGGAATGAGTTCTTTGGTAAGCGCATCTCCACGCGGGCCGTTGTTATCACTATTGGCATACACACTATGGCCAAGCGGGCAATTTCCATCGAGTATTACCCTGATGCAAGCAACAGTATCGATAGGATTGCTTGCCATGGTATCGCCGGAGTAGCGATGATAATCTCCGCCAAAACCAAATACGGTAAACAATACCGGGAACTTCCTTGCCGGTTCTGTTGCATATTCTTTTGGTAATATAACGGCTGCGTTAACCGAAGTTGGCGATCCAAAAAAAGAGGAGAGCAATGCCGAAGGAACTTTTAGTTCTTTCACGTTTGCTGTTTCTGTAAATCCGGGCTCAGGAATTACCTGGTCGCAGGTTAAGGTGGTTACATGACTATCATTTTTTGTGATGGTTACTTTTACGGGGTTGCTGTACACATTACCCGGGCTGCCTGCGATGGAGCGCCCGCCGAGGTTTTTATCCCAAACTGCCTGCACATAATAAGTGCCTCTTTCAATTTCCGAAAGCTTTACGGGATAGCTAATTGCGTTATCATCAAAAATGATGCTGCCGCCGGATTTTACATTGCTTGCGGTAACAGCAAAGCAGGGAAACGACTCCAGGCCAACAGCGCCTTCTTTAGGCATTTGATTATTCTTCGATAAGAATAAAATTACTTTTCCTGAGAAAGGCTTTTTGGATGATGCATCAATAAGTTCGGCTTTAAACTTTTGAGCAGTAGTGTTTAGAAATAAAAGAGTAACTAAAATTAAACTCAGCAGCGAAGATTTTTTATTCATAATGTTTTGGTTTATGATAACTACTATCGGAAAGGATTAGCCGGTTACTTCTAAAAATATAGTTCCCCCCCGGCCGAAAAGGAATTCACATATAATATAGACTTAAGATAGAATTATTTTATGAATGCTTTTCATTTCCTTGCTTCACATACCCATGCATTCAACTCGCTTTTACAAGGATTGTCACCATAGAGCTTTGCAATTTCTTTTTCAGCGAGTGCCACAATTTTTTCAGGCGCAGAAGGATCAGCGGCCGATATTTCCATAAATGCCGGTGTTCCTAAAACCAATCCTTTCGCACCATCAGCAGCGGAGGAACTAACGCCTTCTTTAGTTACAAGCTCAATGGTTATATTATTAAAGCCGGCATCTTCTACCAGGCGTTTTAATTCTTCTTTGTCATGCATCGAAAAGGGAACTTTATAAAAATCCGACGGCGTTACCGGAAGCAAAAAAAGAAGCAACGATATTTTTTATTGTATCGGAAAGCGGGTTGTTTTCAATCTTATCCCATGTATTTAAAAGCAGTACTCCTTCTTTTTTTAAAACGCGAAATATCTCCCGGAGACCTTTTGGCTTATCGGGAACAAACATGAATCCGAACTGGCAAACAACACAATCAAAGCTTTCATCATCGAAGGGCAACGCCTGCGCATCGGCTATGCAGAATTCAACATTCATTTCCGTAAGAACTCCTTTGGCTACTTCAAGCATGCCGGGGTTAAGATCGGTAGCGACCAGTTCTGCCGAGGTGGGAATTGTTTGCCTGATATGCCTGGTAACTCTTCCTGTACCGCATGCTATTTCCAATACTTTCTGATGATTATTCTCCTTTAAACGCATAGCAATATCCGAAGCGTACGGCTCAAAAAACAGCGGCCCCATATACTCGTCGTATAGCGCAGGCACCGTTCCTGAAAATGTGGCAAATTCTTTTTTCATGAAATTTTATTTGGAAACAAAAGTAGGGGTTGATTCGTTTACAATCTATGCCTGTTTGGATTCGTGTGTTTTAAAGAATCTTAAGAATAAGATATTAAAGACTGGCAGTTTATTCTTTTCGCAGCACGGCCAACTGTTTTATTGTTGGGAGATTCTAAGGGTTACTGCGGACGGCTAAGGATTGATCATAATATGCGCCCTCGATGTTCCCGGATTCATGATCCATGGCATGCCGTTAGCAGATGGCTTTTCCGGTAAACCCGTGCTGGCAGCCGTTGCATAGGGGATATAAATGACATAACGCAAATAGCCATTCTTCACTTCACCGGTTACAGGGTCAACGTCTTCATTTTTGGCAGAATAAACATACAAGGTTGCAGGGTCTTTAGGCATTTTCAGGGTACCTGCTTTTACTTCTTTTTCCCGTTCATCCAATAACTGCTGATCCTTGATGCCTTGCTTTCTCAGTTCACGTCCTCTTTGCATAAAGGGTTCCAGTTCCTTGCAGTAACAGGCCACTGAAAAGTTGGGGCCATCAGGATTGTCTGCAAGGCAAATCAATTCATTTGTGCCTTTTCTTAAAAGGGTGAGTTGTTTATCGGCGCCGTAGCCATAGACTGTGCAGCTATCTCTCTTTTCCTTGGGGGCAGCCAATAATGCCAGTTTTATTTGCATGGCTGCAGAGGGTAATTCTTTTTTAGAAGGGGATGTCTTTTTTTCAGAAGAGGCTGTATCTTTTTTAGAAGGGGGTGTCTCGTTTTGGGTATTACATCCCAAACAAAAAGTAATAGCTACAAGGAATAAAAAAATAATTTTCATGTGTAGTTGTTAAGTTGAATATTTGAAAAAGATCCAAAAGAGCAAGGTCTTTTAAAGATAGTAATTTATTATGCAACGGTGATCATCCCCTGCAATCCCTTTCGACGCACTCTGCCATGGTGTGAGGATCAAAAAAAAGCATTCCAATATACCGGTCGTATAATGCAGGCACCGTTCCTGAAAATGTTGCAAATTCTTTTTTCATGGAGTTTATTTGGAAACAAAAGTAATTGTAAGGAACCGGATTAAAGGGCAGGAAGCATGAGGCACATGAAGCCATGCTTCAACCTACACATCATTCTTGCGGCAACTGGGGGCGCCTTTATTAAACATTAAAATACTTCTTTAATAATTTTACCTCCATTCAAAGCCACTATGTGTTCGAGAGCTTCTACTAATCTTGGCAAAATATTGTCGGTTAGTATGTCTTCATCGTAGCAGTATAGCGAGGTGTTCGCTAAATAACCAAATGTTTCATCTTTGTGTGTATTAAGATTAATTGTTTTAACAGAAGGAGTTGAAACATCAGAGGATGTGAAATCAAAGATTAGCATGGAACTAAAACCTAAAATAGAATCTTTGATGCTACGATATGTTATTTTTTTGACTTTGCTCAAATCTATGATTTGCTCAGTTCTTCGCCATCCTGCGGAATCCGTATGATCCCACTTACTTTTTGAGTATATCCTTTGAGTTGTAGATATAAAATGTACCAATTTATTTCCCTCAAAATAATAATTTCCTCCCGTGTAAAAGATTGTACTATTTGCTACAGGAGGATTCTTTTCTGCATAATTGGATGTGAAATATTTATCTAAATAATAATTTATCCATTTTTCCGTATCTTCTTTGGTCTGAGCTTGGCAGCTAATAGTACAGAGTAAAAGTATTGATAATATAATTTTCATATAAGAAATTTTTTAAGAAAAATTGTTAACACGTCTACCAGCCTATTACCAAACGTCCTGTAAGGAAGTAGCTTTGTCACACAAAATGTTAGCAGTTTTGATTTACTTTTCAATCAATTTCAAGTGTTCTTCAAGTCTTCCAGTTTTAATTTCTTTAAATATGTTACGGTTCTGGAAGGTGGAGTAATTTTAGTACAACTTTACCTATATCTCTTGCGTACGTTGCTATTAATGTTAAAATGGAACCTCCAATTGTACTCCAAAAAGCAATCTTTGTTTTATTTTTCATGCTTTTCATATTTAGCCTTAATAGTTGTAATTGCAAATCTTCATAAATACCATTTGATTCAATAATATTTATGGCCGCCTCTATAAGTTTTACAGCGTTTTTCATCCTTTCTTGTTTATGCCCGTCAGGGATTGAAATATCAATTGCAGCAAACGAAATATATATTTTTGAAGATTCGCCCAAGTAAATCCGTAGTTTGTCCGTTACAATATTAAAAGTTACTTGATGTAAATTAGGGTCGCTTTCTATTTCAGTTTTATATTTACTTAAACTAACTATTGCAATTTCTTTAGGAGTAAATTTTGTCTTAAACTTTGCCATTAGTTAAAAATAGTTAGTATAAAAATCTTTCAGTTCGCGCCGATGTTATTTTTTCGACCAACATCACAATACGAATTTATTGTTGGTGAAAACACCAACAAAGGCGTGGTTAAATGGATATCAAATTAGGAAATGATTCTTTTGAGATTTTTCTAATATCTTGAATTATTTGTGATTTTATTGATATCACCACTAACTTTTCCTCTTCTGAGTAGTTAATTCTCGCGCCATCTTTCTCTGTGTAAAAGGCTGGTGAATGGACTCCGGTTTTTGTTCTTATTGCAAAGCCGACCGCAATTCGTTCATTTGAAAATGATTTATTAACAGGAATATTTTTATCTTCTTCATAGTCCTTATATAGGGTGCCAATCTTATAATGTTCAATATTAATTTTTTTGGAATAGAAATAAGTCTCGTCATCCTGAATATTTGCATCCCCACCTGTAATATCAATCGAGCTAATAAGTAAGGTGTCTCCATAATATTTATAATGCATAATTAAAACAGGATACAATTCACCTATGTCGCCCAAATCGTTAATATATTCGCCCTGAAAAATTATATATGTTAAGTTATCAAATTTTGCAAAAGATTCGGTATTAAAATAGATTGTTTCAAACCCAGCACCCCACCGATCCTTTATTGTATGACTTGTCGATTTTTCTTCGGCTAAAAGTCTGGCAAACAAAGTGATATTATTTTGGACTGCATAAAAAAAATCGCCTTTCTGATGGCTGCTTTTATGTTTTGTTTCTATTTGCATCCTTCTTAAATAGGGCTCATCTCCTGAGCCACAGACATACACCTTTTCAAATAAATCATTTTCCATGATTTTCCATGCTTCGGGTGGATGGCCTATTTCAATGTCTTGAAAGGAACCACTTTGGCCTTCAAGTAGCATAAAACAAAATGCAGAATTTTCAAATGTATTCTTAAGATTTAAATCATTTAAAAACGTAATCAAAATATCTTTATTTATTTCCCAATCTCCATAATACTTACATCGGATTCTTAATTCTTCTAAAAAACTTTGCATGGCCGTTCCTTTTCCAGCTAAAGCGACACACAAATTGGGTTTCATTATATAAATCTTCTGCAGTAATGCAACAGGAAATGCCTTGCCCTCAGCAAGCCGTTCTCTTAAATCACTTGCTTGGGTGGGTAATTGTATATCTTCTGTACTGTTTTCTGAAGTGAATAGTATGTCGCCTACGACAAATGGTATGTTATAATTAAGCGTAAAAGCGATCATTGTCATAGTCGTGACTTTTTAGATTTAATTATAAATGAATTAAGTATTTTTTAGACTCCATACAAACTTGCGTATTTATTAAGCAAGATCTAACTAACCTCGTAAAACCAAACAAATTGATCGCCTTACTGAAGTCGAAAAAATTCCATCACACCAACGCCTCCCACAAAATCTCCACCGGATGCTTTGTCTTCACTCCTGTCCCATCTTTTACCTGGTGACGGCAACTGGTGCCTGGTGCTGCAATAATTGTATCAGCCTCACTGTTGCGCACAGCCGGAAATAAAAAAAAGCTTACAATTTATATAGTCATTATTTAATAGAGTAATGCGTTCCTGAGCCACTACCATGTTTTTCAACAATGTTTTTTTCTATTAAAATTGCCAGTACTCTTATCACTATAATCCGGGAAAGGCCAAGGCCTTTTGCAATTGCTCCGGAACAATGTTACAGAATGTTACAAGATGTTACAAAATGATACAAGCAATCAACATTCGTTTATGTTATAAAACTCACACCAGCGCTTCCCACAAAACCTCCACAGGGTGTTTTGCCTTCACTCCCGTTTCATCTTTTCTCTGGTGGTCGGTGCTGCAACAAGTATAAGATGATTAATGAATACGAAATTTTTTTAGGAGCCAGGCGCAGGAGTGACAGGCAAAGGTTTTAATTTGAACTTAAGCAATTTACTGTCATCAGAAATAAGTAAACAATTGTTCTGATACATGCTAATTGCGATAACGATTTTTTTGAATGGCCTTTATGATATTACGTTGCGAAGCCTTGTTGAGATTACCTTCCCTTGTTATGTTTTTCCATTCAGTTTGCAGGCCTTTTTGAAAGAAACGCAGATAAAGCATTTTCAGCTCGGCTTCTGATTTATCTCTCAGCTTGTCCACCATTTGAGCAAATGCCGAAGGTGGGAATTTATTAAATTTTAAACTGTTCATCTTTTTCTTTGGTAGTAGTTTTATTTTTCCTTTTCGGAAGCCCACCTCTGGATAATATCTCTTGCGCTTTGGCAAGTTTTTCAGGGAACAGAATTTTATCTCTGAATTTTTCTAATTTTTTGTCAAACACAATTATTGGAATTTTTGATGAATTTAATTTTTCTATTGTCATAATGCAAAGTTATTGTCTTTTCTTGTGATTAAAAATGCTTCATAGTCTTCACCAATAATAAATTCTTCCCACTTTCCTTCTAAGGTATAAGCATATACATCAAAATCTCCCTGTATTTCAACTAAATTATTCGAAATTCCCATTCTATAAAGTCTCGTTCTCGCATTGGTGCTGCCCGTGGCTACAATCCATGCATTACGGTACTTTTCTGTAAAAGCATAAACTGTCGACGCAACTGTCGCTAACACTTTTAAACTGTCACTATTGTTGGTTACAGACAAATCATTTATGGATTTGGTTTCTTCATCATAGTCACCAAATGCAAGATTATAAACGTTTTCTGTGCCCGTTTCTGTAAACTGAACCATTTTCTTTATGCTCCCTTTGGGTCCTTCACTTGTAAATTCATAAACTTTCAAGAAAGGTTCAGACCGGTATAAATATTTTGGTTTATTCATGCAATGTTATGTCCTGTAAAGTTACAGACCCTGCTATAATAGTTTGTCGGTAAATTATTTCCATCACACCAGCGCCTCCCACAAAATCTCCACCGGATGTTTCGCCTTCACTCCCGTTCCATCTTTTATTTGATGGCGGCAACTTGTACCCGGTGCAGCAATAATAACATCGGTGGCTTTGTTACGTACAGCGGGAAATAAAACGAGTTCACCAATCTTCATCGATAGATCATAGTGCTCTTTTTCATAACCAAATGAACCCGCCATACCGCAACATCCGGAAGGAATGGTTTCAACAGAATAATTTTCAGGGAAGGATAACATCTTAGCCGATGCTGCTGCGGTGGTCAATGCTTTTTGCTGGCAATGGCCGTGCAGTTTTATGGATCTTTTTTCTTTGGTAAATAAATCGCTGCTGATCTTTCCCTTATCAATTTCTTTGGCAATAAATTCATCAATTAAAAAAACATTTTTTTCAAGCTTCTTTGCCGCTTCAAAATTTTCATCATCGGCAAGGTCAATATATTCATCAATGAAAGTAAGAATGGCGCTTGGCTCTATCCCTATCAATGGTGTTTCTTCATTTATTATTTTACTGAAGATCGAAATATTTTTATTGACGATTTTTTTTGCTTCTCTCAACAAACCTTTGGATAGCCATGTTCTTCCACTTTCTTCATGGTCAGTCATCAATACCTCATAACCCAACTTTTCCAATAACAAAATCCCTTTTTGCCCAATCTCCACATCATTATAATTCGTAAACTCATCACAAAAAAGATACACAGTCTTCTTCCGCCCCTTTTCCGAATTACCCTCAACAGGCTGGGGCTGCGGATTTCCCCCCTTCAGGGGACGGGGGTTCTTAAACCACTTCCTCAATGTCGTTTTATGAATCGTTGGCATCGAACGTTCCGGAGCAAAGCCCGCAATTCTTTTTACCATATTGCCAATCGCCTTCGAAGTCACCACAGCATTATATACGCCCGGAAGAATCGATCCTAATTTTGCCGAGCTGGTGAAATTGGCAATCAGCTTTGCACGAAACGGAACTCCATTCGCATCATAATATTGCTGGAGAAATTCTGCTTTCAATTTTGCCACATCCACATTGGACGGGCATTCTGATTTACAGCCTTTACAACTCAGGCAAAGATCCATCACATCGTAAATCTCTTTATGGTCGAAGCGATTCATCTTCTCGGAATTGGTAAGAAACTCACGAAGAATATTTGCCCTTGCTCTTGTCGTATCCTTTTCATTTTTTGTTGCCATGTAAGAAGGGCACATGGTGCCACCCGACAAGTGTGTCTTGCGGCAATCGCCGGAGCCATTGCATTGCTCGGCATGTTGTAAAACATTTTGTTTGCTGAAACGAAAAACAGTTTTGATCTCCGGTGTTTGCTGCCCCGGCTTGTAACGAAGCATCGTGTTCATCGGGGGCGTGTTCACAATCTTATCAGGATTGAAAATATTGGTAGGATCCCATGAATGCTTGATGACTTTCAGCAGTTCATAATTTTTATCACCGATCATTTGTTTGATGAACTCGCCGCGTAATCTTCCATCACCATGTTCACCACTCAGAGAGCCATTGTATTTTTTTACCAACGTCGCAATCTCTTCTGCAATGGTTCTGAAAAGCCTGTTGCCCTCTTCTGTTTTAAGATTTAAAATAGGACGCAAATGAATTTCACCGGAACCTGCATGTGCATAATGAACTGCGTGTAAATCGTATTTCTTTAAGATCAAATTAAACTCCGCAATGTAGGCTGGCAGATCGTTTACATCCACGGCGGTATCTTCAATTACAGGAACCGCTTTCCCATCCCCGGGAATGTTACCGAGCAAACCCAGGCCCGCTTTGCGAAGCGTCCATATTTTTTTTGTATCGTCTCCAAACAGTAGCGGAAAATGATAACCCAATCCGGCTGCACGCATTTCCTCTTCCACACTTTTTGCAATAGCATTTATTTCTTCACGGGTTGCTCTTGCAAATTCAATTACAAGAATTGCCCCCGGATCTCCCTGTACAAAGAACCGGTTTTTCCTTTGCTCAATATTATCCTTTGTGCATTCAAGAATATAACTATCTATCAGTTCACTTGCACTGGGCTTATATTTTAAAGCGATTAGGTTCGCCCTTAACGATTCATCAATGGAATTAAAATGAACACATAGTAATCCCACTTCTTTTGGCGGTAAGGGAATTACATTCAATTTTATTTCCGTAATGAATGCCAGCGTGCCTTCAGAACCTGCGATCAATTTGCAAAAATTAAAATCAGTTTCTCCTGCAGTAAATGGTGCGGTATCTAACAGCACATCTACCGCATATCCTGTATTTCTTCTGTGTATTGTTTTCTTTGGAAATTGATTTCTTATTTCAACCTGGTTATCATAATTGCTTAGCAGGTTCCTGGTTGTTTTATAAATATTGGCTTCCAGCGTATCGCCTTCACATTTGTTATGAAACTCATCAATGACTCAAAGATTTAAATACAGTTTCGGAGCCATCACTTAGTATTGCATTTACTTCTATAGTGTGTTCTCGTGTACTTCCATACACTACTGAATTGGAACCGCACGAATTGTTACCTACCATTCCACCCATCATTGCCCTGTTTGCCGTAGATGTTTCAGGCCCAAAAAATAAACCGTGAGGTTTCAAGAACATATTCAACTCATCGCGTATAACGCCGGGCTGTACACGCACCCAATGTTCTTTGGTATTAAGTTCAATTATTTTAGTAAAGTTTTTGGAAACATCCACAACGATGCCGTTGCCCACAACCTGCCCTGCAAGTGATGTGCCTGCAGTCCTTGGAATAACGGATGTATTTTCTTTCCTTGCAAAAGCGATAATTTTTTTCAGATCTTCGACAGATTTTGGAATGGCTACGGCCAATGGCATTTCCCTGTAAGCCGATGCATCGGTTGCGTATAATATTCTTATTTCATCATCCAGGAACAAATCTCCCTCAACCTGGCGGGCTAACTCTTTCAATCTTTCCTTCATATTCTTCAATTGCTTTTTGTAGAGGCGTAAAATTAAATCGTTTTATAATAGTGGCAGGTCACTATTAAATATTTTAATAAAAGAAAGAGGTCGCGTCAGTCATGGATTCATGGCCGAAGTCGCCGTAGATTATGGCATTTAATTTTTACTCGTAGAATTTTTTAAGGAAGAAGCGAATATCTTATCGAATGTATTTTGAAAAACAATACCTGACGGCTTGCCTAATGCCTGGTATATTTCCTGGTAACATTGTTCTTTCATCTTTTCTTTATCGTTCTTTTCATCTGCTGCGATCATTATTTTTATAATGCCTTCCATTTCCCCGGTTGAATCGAAGTAGGGATCTATTTGCACAAGAAGCTTGCTGCTTTTATCTTCTTTAGAGTAAAATCCTAATTTATATTTTGTCCCTGCGGGATTCGCTTCTGCGCCTTTTTTAAAGTCAGCGCTGTACAGCAATAAGGTGTCTGCATTGGTTTGTAAAGATTTAATGACCGGCGCAGTGCCTGGCAATTCTGTCTGAAGAAAAAATTTATTCCCGTCCGACACATCGTAAGAAGTTTTGTCAAACAGGTACTTGTTTTCCTGCGCAATAAGACTTTTTGTGTTGATAAAGCTTTCGGTGTTTAAGTTGACGGGAACCAAATCGTCATCGTCGCCACGCCCGCTTAAGTTGTATTCCTTCGATTTCAGGTGAAGGGAAAATTTTACAATTTCCATAACCTTGCTCCCCTCACGTTCTGCCTGGGGGCTTTGCGTAATTATGAATATTCCTTTTCCGGCTATGATAGTTCTTACAAGATCATTGGGAGATGACCATTCAAGCTTATCGTTTTCATTAAAATGGCTACCGGGTTTTAAGATTTCATTGGTTGATTTATTTTTTACTGTACCATTCACCTTTGTTACGGTGTATTGTGCAAAGCATGGAATAAAAAAAACAGTAAGAAAAAAAATATGGATAATCTTTTTCATAAATTAATTATTTCTTATAAAATAAAACTGTCCGCCTTCATTGCCATCTTTGCCAAAAAGATTTAATTCGGGCTGGTTATTCGTTTGATTTTTTACACCGGTGAAGATGTAATTATAAAGTTCTTTTGCCGATAAATATTTACTTTCTTTTTGCTCCAGTGTTTTCATCACCATTTCGATAAAAATACTTTTTTCCGGCACTTTTTCCAGGCCTCCGCTTGTGAGTATTTGCCTGCTCTTGTATTGATATTGTTTATACTTCGGTAAAAACAATTCGTCATTATCCTTTTTATCATCTTCACTTCGCATGGCAGCGCTGTAGCATGCATCTGAAATTAATAAAATGTGTTTCGCCGCACAACCTGCCACTATCTCATCAAGTTTTTGATTGGATATATAATCAATTTCAGGCGCCGTTGCATTCAGTGGAATCCAGTAACCGATTACATCATTGCCGCTCTCCTTGTACGTTCCATGCCCTGCAAAAAACAACACGAGGTTGTCATTTTTATTCAAAGACTTAAGCTTTTGATATAAGGCGGCTACAATTTCCATATATCCCTTATCGTAAAGCGTGTCGATGTCTTTTTCTTCAAATCCATATTCTGACATTAATATTTTTTTATACTCGCGTGCCTCTATTATTGTGTTTGGTAGTTTCTTAAGTTTTGGATCGTTGTAATTGCTGCATGCAATCAGCACTGCATGAAACCTCGGTTTTTCGGCTGGTGGTATTGGAGGTATATCAGGTTCTTCGTTTCTTGCAGCGGTGGTATTTTGCAACTGGTAGGCAAACGAACTAATCCTTCCGGCCTTATTTTTAGTTTGAATATTTATGTCGTTCACATCGTTCTTTACTTTCACAGCAAAATATCCATCCTCTCTCAGTGTGGTCGCGTCAGTACCATTTACTGTAACGGATGTAATTCCTGTCTTATCTTCTATAGTGCCACTTACAAACATAAGGGTTGCATCTCCTGCGGTTTTTTCTACGGTAGTGCCATTTAAGATTTTGGGTGATAATAATTTGATTTTAGCGGGCTCATTAGTTGCAATAGCTTCTTTGCTGATAGAGCCGGCAAGGGCAGCGATTTTTCCAGAGATACCCTCGATGCCGGGATTTATGATTTCTGCAATCCGGTAGTATTCCAACGCCTTATTTTTCTCCAAAAGCTTTTCGTAAACGAAAGCAGTCTTAAATACTACATGAGAATATTCAAGGCTCAGCGACATTCCCGGCTGGCTCTCGTTGGTTTCCTTATATTCCTTTAAAGAAGCTTCCAATAATGGTAACGCGTCTTTGTAATTTCCTTTTACAATATAATCGCAGCAGGCGATTATATACTTTTTAAGGAAAGCCCACGCTTCTGACTCTTCGAGATAGCTGGTAAGCTTTTGCTGCCTGTATTGATTATATAAATCAGCGGCTTCTTTCAGTTGATCACTTGCGAGATATACCAGTACAAGATTTGTGATTAGGGTGCTATAGCCGGGTTTTGCTTTCAGGGCACTTTTAAAATCTGAAATGGCAAGACTGTATTTCCCCATTTTGTAATACACCAGCGCACGGTTATTTAAAGCGTCGGAATAATGCGGATTTATTTTTAATGCGCTATTAAATTCTTCTATGGCCTCATCATATTTATGCTGGTTGTAGTACAGTAATCCCTTGTTGTTAAATGCCGTGGTGTCCGAGGGATTTAGGCGCAATGCTTTATTAAAATCGTGAAATGCAGAATCGTATTGCAGCATATCCATAAAAACAGAGCCTCTTTTATTCCAGCTAATGCCGGACAAAGGATCTAAAACAATGGCTTGCGTAAGATCAGCAAGAGCCAGGTCATATTTCTTTTGAAATTTATATACATAGCCCCGGTTACTATACCCAGCAACATTTTTTGGATCCTGTTGCAACAGCATTGTATAATCGGCAGCGGCCAGGTCATATTTTTTTTGATCGAAGAAAATATTTCCACGATTGTTTCGTGGTTCCGTAGCCTTAGGATCGGCATTTATGGCCATGCTGTAATCCTTTACGGCGTTGTCAATATCGGATATCGAAGCATAAAAATCTCCTCTTTGCATCAGTGCAAAAAGTGATTTGGGATTTATAACAACAGCGTCATTAAAATCTTTTAAGGCCAAATCTTTTTTACCCATCTTTTTATAACAGATGGCCCTGCTGGTTAGTACATCTGCATTTTTAGTATCTTTCTTCAGTACATCGTTATAATCCCTGAGGGCAAGATCGTACTTACCCATTATAGTAAATGCGTCGCCGCGATTGGCCAGCGCATCAGGCGATTGAGGTTCCAGTTTTAGTACTTCGGTATAATCTGCTATAGCCTCTTCTGCTTTATATAATTTTACGTAAACATTCCCACGGTTAAAGAGCGCATCAGCATTTTTTGGATTGCCAAGAATGGCCTGGGTAAAATCAGCAATTGACAAATCATATTTACCCATGCTTTTATAAAGATTTCCGCGGCTGTTCCATGCGTATAGGTTTGCCAGGATTTACCTGTAATGCGTTTGATAAATCAGCAAGTGCGGAATCAGGCTGATGAATGATTGAATAACAAATTCCCCGCGCATTCAAGGCATCATCATTTCGCGGATCAAGTTGTAATGTGTGGGTGAAATCTTTTATGGCATTTTGATACTTGCTTTGATAGTAATAACACATGCCCCGAATGTAAAGGGCTCTTACCGATTCCGGATCGTAAGAGAGTGATTCAGAAATATCGCCAATAGCGTCGTCAAATTTACTTTGCCAGTAATAGGTGTTGCCACGATTGAACCATGCTGTTTTATTTTTCGGATCGAGGCGCAATGCTTCTGTAAAATCATTCACGGCTTTATCAAGTTCATCAAGCCAGTAATAGTCCATTCCACGGCGGTTCCAGGCGGAAGTGTCTTTTGCATCTTGTTTTAAAACAGCATTTATATCTGCTAAAGAGCTGTCAAATTTCTGCAGGAAATAGTAAGCATCAGCTCTCGTTTTTAGAGCAGGCCTGTTGGCAGGTTCTTTTTGCAACACTTTATTGCAATCCTTAAGCGCCAATTCAAAATCTCCTTTATCATTATATGCTGCGCTGCGTAATAAATAATTTGAAATACTATCTGGAAATAATTTTATTTGAAGTGTATAATGGGAAATAAGCTGCTCCGGACTGTCCCTTTGCGCAAGCACGCAAAAAGGAAAACATAAGCATAAAGTCAGCAAGGAAGATTTTATTGTCATTTTCTAAAAATGGGCACTCTCTAAGATAAGGCTTTTTCAAAAAATCAATGGGGTTTCTCTTCCTTTGGGAGGTATTTCTTTTGACGGAAATATTCAATACCGGCAAATATAAATGATGGTAAAAACAAGGCCAAATGCATGTTAAATAAAAACAGGGCCAGCAGTGATAATACGAACATAGAACCGAAATAAGAAAGGTATCCCCGTATGAATTTGATCACATCAGGAGAAAAAATAAATTTGAACTTAAATTTTACCTCGGGCATTTTACTAAACCAGGCAAGATAGCTAAGAGCGGAGAACGCAATTAGTAATATGAACAGAAATAAATAGCTTACGAAGTGCTCCTTGTTTAAAATAGAAAGGTAAATATTAGCAAGTAGCACCGATCCGCTCATAGAACCTACCGGTGTCACATGTACATCTTCCGCAAAATTGCCTATTATGACTATCTTATCCTTAAAAATAGTCGTATAGTCAGCTGGGTTGGCCTCTAAAAGGATTAGCATTTCGCCCAGGTTATAAGATTGTGTAATTTCTGTTTTATTTTCTTTTACATCTTTATCCAAAAGGTAAAAGCTTGGCCACACCGCAGGCAGGCACAGGTGGCCGTTGCACGTGGTATAGAGCAAATGATCTTTGTATATTGCGGTATCTAATGTTTCGTGCAGTGTAACGGGTATAGAGTGGATATCTCCATGATCCCAAATTCTGAATTTATTAAAACCAAATCCAAAAGTTTCATAGCCCGAGAAAGCGTAATGTGCATCATAAAGGGGCTTTATATATTTCCCGCTCCCTCCTTTTACTATTGGGATAACTACTCGCGGATTCTTTTTCAGTTCTGCCTGCAGAAGGCTATCAGCTTGCAGATTTATCGAGTAAGGATAATAAAACTGGATATCAAGCACTGTAAACAAAGGCTTGACGGCATTGTCGTTAATAATTTTTATTATTTGGTATATCTTTTCCCTGTCGGATATTGCTACATTTCCATACTCTGTAGTATCATCTACAAGTGCCACATCTTTACCTGTATTCAAAAAAACAAAATCAGCCTTGCGGTCGGGTTTGGAATTATAAATCTGGTATTTCCAGAAAGAAATTTTTTTAAAAAAACTATCTTCAACAAAAAAGGAAAAATTAAAGCTTTGGTACGCCCAGGTAACTATAAGAATAACTAAACCACTAAGTAGCGACAGCAAGATTTTTCTCCTCATATTCCTTTTAAGTTAGTTTAAAATGCTTAAAATTAAGTATAAGATAATTGGATGATAAATATTAATTTACAATCTTCTTATTGTACGCCTCCCTGGAAAATGAAGGATTGAATATAGTTTCATTTGCTGAAAATATCATATAAACTGTTTATGAAAAAATCTACTACAAAGCAAAGCAGGGGTACAAATCCTGATCATTACACACAGCATCCGGAGGTGTTGAAATGCATCGCAGATCTAAAAGCCAAATTTGGTAATGATTTTGAAAAGCTTCTTGTTTCGGATACACTTGATGAAGAGGGCCATCAATATGTAAACCTTGTGCAAAAAGGCGGTGGTGTGCTTGGGGTTGCGCTGGTAGGCTATACCTACATACTCGAGCAGGCCGGCATAAGATTTTTAAGACTTGCGGGTACCAGCGCAGGCGCTATCAATACTGCAATGCTTACCGTGATCGGCAAAAAAGAAGATGCAAAATCTGAAAAAATATTGGGCTATTTATGTGATCTTGATTTTTTTAATCTCGTAGACGGGCGGCCTGTTATACGTTGGCTTATTAAAACATTCATAACACATAAGCAATTTAATAAACAGGTGAGGGAATGGTTTATTGGGATCCTATTAGTCCTGGTAGGATTAACAATTGCTGATTTTGTTTTCCTTGGCCTGCGACACTACTACTGGGCACTGATAGCGCTGCGTGTATCGTACATTTTAACGGCGCTGCACCTTGCTTTTATAGGCTTTATAGCATTCTACGGAAACTATTTATTTAAAGCGCTGAAATCTGGCGGACATGGGTTAAATCCTGGCAAATATTTTTATGATTGGATGGAAAATATAATGGACGAAAATGATGTAAGTACGGTGACGCAACTCAGGGAAAAAGCTGAAAAGCTGCCAAAGCTTTCGGTAAGAAATCCTGAGAAGCAAAATGTACATAGCCTGTTTGGAGAGATAACAATAATAAGTTCTGAGCTTTCTTCGCAAAACAAAATTGAATTTCCAAAAATGTGTGAATTGTTTTGTGAAGACCCGAATGATATACACCCCGCGAGTTTTGTAAGGGCATCCATGTCTATACCTATTTTTTTTAAGTCACACATCATTCATAAAATTCCCCGGAAAAGTGAGAAGTTAAGGAATGCCTGGGTTACTCATTTCGGTACTGACAGGAACATTCCTAAAAAGGCAAGGTTTGTAGATGGCGGAATGATGTCAGACTTCCCGATTAATATTTTTTACAATCCCCGTATTGTTGAGCCAAGGCTTCCCTCGTTTGGTATTGATCTTGATGATGGCCCCATTGAAAATGATGCAGACCATGATGGGATCGACGATGATATTGATGACGATGTAGTTCCCACTTCTCTTGCTGAATATTTGGGCGGATTATTTGATACCATCCGTTACTATTACGATAAAGACTTTCTTATAAAGAATAATGTCTTTAAAAAGGGTATCGGTAAAATTTATCTATCAGAATTTAACTGGCTGAATTTCTTTGTGACCGAGGAGGAAAAAATTAAGATGTTTGTAAAAGGCGCGCAGGCAGCTACCGAGTTTTTAAGCAATTTCGACTGGCAGGAATACCAACAGGGCCGCATACAAATGCAATTGCTTTTTAACGAAAAAAATACAGATGAAAATGCAAAATAAGTTCGCAGGTATTTTTATAATTGAGTTTGAATTTGCAAAATGAAAAGGCGGTTATTATACTGCGTAGTTGCTTCTATGTTTTTGCGATAGATATCGGCTATCATACCTAATTGTATGCGTGCGTTGTAAGAATGAAGAAATTCCAGCCCTATCATAGGTGTAAATGTTTGTCGTGTGCTGCCCGGAGTTTTTATATCCTTATCAAAATATTCGTAACGACACGAAAGCTCAATAGAACTCAGCCTGTGATAAGCAATAGCATAACGGAGATTAGGAAGCACATAAAAACCATTCATGATGTAGTGACTTACTCCGCCCGTTCTCAATAGCGGGTCAGTGTTGAAAAACAACAGGTGATTATTTCCCTGTTTCCATTCGGTTTCAAACTCCAGTGAAAATTTATTCTTCATTTGAATTATGATGGATGCATCAATTCCGGCAGCATATATATTTTCTTTATTGTGCCTTCCATATCCGCCATTCACACCAAGTTTTAGATTTTTTTTTGGCTCGAGTTGTATGCGAAGAGTTGCCTGCTTTCCATTATCATCATCAGTAACCTGGTTTTTATTGTTCCCGTTTATTACATCAATCTCATATCTTAAAGGAATGCTTGTTTTAAAATCTCCAAACATGCCAATTCCTATCTGGAAACTTTGCCAGCCATTATTACCAAATGCCGTGTATTGATTGGAGTAATCAAAGGATTTGATGATGTTAATGGAGTAGGTATCTTCTAATCCAAAAGCCGGCCTGAACTGTCCAATCTTAAAATGAACGAAGGGATTGAGGCGGTATGTGAGATAAGCATTTTCGAGAACTTTATTTTTTGGATCGCTTTTAAAGTCTGCGAGATTTACAAGTAGCACCGCCTCTGTCCGGTCGCTTATTCGCGCTGTAAATTGCGCCCTGGCCCGCCTTACATCAAATGAATTATAAACTCCCTGGCCGTCAGTATGATGAAGCCCGTTTACATCAACATTTTTTTTGAGACTAACGATATAGCGTGCCTGGAAAAGCCCTTTGAAAGTTACTTTCTGTTGGGCCGAATCTGTGTTAGTAACAGGCTGCGCTTCCATTCTGAAACATAATGTTGCAAACAAAACGGCCAGCGATAAAAACTTTTGCATACTGGAACCGCTTTTGCTAAGCGGCAATAGATTCCTTGGCAACTTTTAAGTTATTTTTCCTGCTGGTTTGGTTCCTGTAAAACAGAAAACATCCGCCAAGTATCAATAATATTCCTGCAATATTGATAGCTGTATGAACCATACCCGGGCCTGTTGAGTAGGTCAATATTGCTTTCCCAAAACTGTCCTTTTCTACTTTGGCATCCGAAGCGCTTGACGGCAGGTGCAACTTTTGTGTCTGTTGTATAAGGGCGCCATCGCTCATCATATCCTGTGTCATTACAAATTCCCGGTCAGACAATTTGGTTATGTCCGGATTTTTGGATTCCAGTTCAGCTTCCCATTTACCGGCTTTGTTGGTTGTGCACAGGCCTAATACTTTAAATTTCATTTTATAAGTTCGGTCCATCTGTTCCTCAGAATAGTTGAAATCTGTAAGGTAATATTTCGGTAAAGCGTCGATCATGCCTCTCTTCAAAACAGAAGTGTTATTGCCCATATTGCGCTTGAAGGCATCCCATTGAGAAGCATTCAGTTTCATGGACACTTCTACTTGTGCGTTGCCCAGGTCATCCATGGTAATATCAAATACCTGTTTTAATCCCTGAACTACTTCTTGTGCTTTATTCTGGGATATGCATAGTTGTAAGGCAAAAAAGCAAAAGAGTATTTTTATGGCTTTAAATTTCATGATTATTATCTTATAGTGTTAAGTATTTTTAAAATTGTTGATTGGTACCGTGTGCCGGTATTTGTATTTGCACCCGCAGCAATTCCCACAACGCTGTTGCCTGTTCTTTTGAAAGCTGCCATCCAAACGATACCGCCTCCATTAAACATAGTTTGTCCATTGAAAATGGTGAATCCTGAATTGGTTTGTCCTGCTGTAGCGTAATTGAGGTTCGCGCCGAATCCAGATACATATTGCTGTATCGCAGCCATGGCCTGTTCAGCATTACTATAACCCGGAAATTGATAAATTTCCACGTAAGCTGTGTTGTCACTGTTGGCCACAATCTGTCTTAATTGAGGCATGCTTTGAGCATTCTTTGGTAAGAAACCCCATGAAGATGGATAAGCAAAAGTAGTAGCGCCCTGGTAAAGTTTATATCCACTGGGTATGCTGCTTCCACTGCCACTATTGCCGTTGCCATTGTTCCCTCCGCCATTGTTGTTGTTGCCACCGCCATTGTCATTGTTACCACCATTATTAGGCTGAGGGTTTACATTTACGGTTTCTTTTCCGGGTTCAAAGCTTTGCGCTATTTCATCAATTTTTTGCCGGAGATAGGGATCATCCTTTAATTCCATCGCCACGGCACCTTTACCAATACTTTCCCTTACGTCTATAATTTTGTAGCGGTCATCGCCGGACTGAGCGCCTTTAATGAATTCGTCAATTTCCTTCATACCTACCTGGAATGCCTGCTGTGTGGTCATGCGGCCTGTAGGATTGTCCTTAGTTGCCATTCCTTCGCCGCCTATTCCTGTAGCCTCTATTGCATAATAATGACCATTCATTTTAAAACCGGGGTAAGCATGGCCGGGAATCAAATAAATTATCGGATCCATTCCTGCATTCATCATAATGCTGGCATATAAAATTGATAATTCAATACATAATCCTGTTTTACCGGTAACTACTTCCCGTGGCAGGCGAATACTTTGTACGCCGGAGGAAATGTCTTCTACCTTGGCAGGCACGCCGCTGGTTCCGCTGTATACCATGTGGCTTACAAGTGTGGCGTAATAAATTCCTGTAAGGAAGCGAACGCCTTCTTCATCTTTATTTTCTACAGAAGCCGCTTCTCCTTTCAAAACTTTTTCCTGTATTTTCTGTGTATAATATTTAATGATAGGGTCTTCTGGTGTTACGAGGCAAGTAAGGAGCCCGGCATTATCAAAGTATTCACCGGGCGTTCTTATTTCATCTGATGGAATAAATGTGTACATGAATTCATTGCGGCCCTTTATGTCAATAGGAAAGCTTTGTTCTGTCTCATCAATGTTAGAACCCGTTACTTTTATATTTACTTTTTCCTTCGAAGATGTAGTCTTTTCAACTATTTTTTCATCAAAGGATGGATAACAGTTAACAACTACCGACTGGCCGGGGAGAATAACAGGAAATTTCTCTACTTCTTTCCATTGAATATAATTTGGAATTTCAAATGATACTTCCACATTGCGTGCCGTGTTGTTGCTGTTATTTGTCACCAACATTTTAAAAAGGCTGTATTTTCCTTCCATAGCATTATCATTGGCATATACCTTATATACAGAAGGCATAATAACCGGCGCATGTTGAATTTGCAGATCCAGTTTGGCAGGAGATACCACCGCTGAAATTGGGCGATGAAATGACATTAGAAGCCCCGCTACCACAAGGACGAGGGGTAATACGTTCTTTTTTTTCTTTACGTTTGAAAAGATAACATTCATAAGCTTTGTTTTAGTAATAAATTAAAAGTTCAGGGGGGCTAAAAGAAAAAGCTCAGTCTAAAAAATGATATTGGAAAAGCAGAAGTGGAAAAATAGAAAAATAAATTGAAATATTCAATACAAAAATTGAGTATTTGAATTATGTTTTTTAACAGGCAAAACTATTTTTCCAAAGTTTGTTGGTTTTTTTAATGGTACAAAACCGGGTTTTGTGACCTCTGACGGGTCTTAGCGTACATTAAATGCAGCTTTCATATGACCGATTAATTCAGGGATTTTTTTATAAGTCAAAATTCTGTTATTGATGGAATCAATAACGTGACCGGAAATTACCCAGCTAACCGGGTAACTCATGGGATCTTTCATTTTGTATAAATCAAGGGTTACGTAATGTTCGTCATTTTGATAAACATTATGCATATAATTTTTTAAACGAAAATCATTTACAGTTGTCTGGCTGCCGTAAGAGCCAGCGAGTGTTTTAATAGGAGACAAAAGATCGTTCACCAGCGGGCTTACCGCGCCTACATCTGTTTTATCTACGGGGTCGTTGGTAATATTCATTACATAAAATGAAAGCTTATTTTTATATTTCGTCAGCGAGCTGTCGGTATTCATTTCATGAAGCAATTCAATAATCATCTCATTTACTACACCGGCACCGGAATTATCAAAATACCCGCCATCAACAAAATATTGAGGAATTATCTTTTCTTTTCCTGTAGAAGAGTCAATGGTTTTTTCGTCGATCCGTTGAGCAGAATTAATGTATGGCGAACTACCGCCAAATACAACCGCCGTGCTCATCTTCAGATCTTTTTCTTCATCTATCATATTTAAAACTTCCAGCCTGCCATTAAAATATGAGTCACTAAGGTCGATGTTGCTTATTACGCCGGGCGATGCATCCTGCATACGTGTAGTATTTATGCAAAATAGCGGGAGGGAATAACCACGTTGCCCCTGCTGTGTAATAATCGAAGAAAAACCAACAGAAAAATCATTGTACATAAAATTTTTTTCGCCCGGAACTATCTCCATTGCTTTACCCAGCGCAGCATCTCTGTCGTAAACATTTGTAAGTGGAAAGATATAACGGAAAATATCCGGCCCCAGCATCCTTGCTATCGTGTATGTGAGAAAGTCATTTTTTAGATAACTGTTAGATGCATTTTGAAAACCAGGTGCGGCTTGTTTTTCTGCAAGCAATTTGTTTTTGTAAAGAAGATCAAAAAAAACAGCATTGCCCCATGTGCCGCCGGATGCCCCGGATAAACACAGCAGGTGCTTTGAAAATTCCCTCCTTGTGCTGTCTTCAAGTTTTGATAAAATGGATGCTACCCAATAGGCGGATCGGGCACCCCCGCCATTTGCCAGCACAAAATATACGGGATATGCTTTTACTGAATCATTATTAATCTTACTGTTTCTTACCGAATCATTTATCCAGTTTTTAAAATATTCACCTAGGTGTTGTCTTTTTTTATAAGAGACTTCGGGATGGTCTTTGGCCTTGAGTTTTGCATGGTGCGGTTCTGAAATATTGCATGTTAATAGGGCGAGGGCAATTAATATAACATGAATATTAAACCTTGCGATAACGGAAAAAAAAGCAATGACATTTATATAACCGAGTAATACGCCAAAGGCTAAAAGTACAAAGGGGAAACTGCCAATCTTAACCGAAAATGGGATAGAAAAAATTGTTGCAACATAAATAATGGCAGCAATTAATGCAATTACATTAAACGTTCTGAAATAAACATGATCTTCTTTATCAAATACTAATAGTTTTGCCTGCTGTAGAAATGACAGATGCGCTGTTGAATTTTTTGCCGCCTCTTGCTTTTCGGTCAACGAATCCCTTTTCGTTTCAATAAGCTGCCGGCGAATAACCATTACCAGTACAATACACACCTGCCAGCAAACGAGCATTATTATAAGCCCGTAAAATTCTTGCAGAATTATCACTCCAACGGTGATCAGGCAAAGAAATATATAGATTGCAACTCTTATATTCTTTAAAAATTTTATTTTTTCTGTTTTTCTTACATTAAAAATGCGATTGAGTTTGTTTCCAAAAAAGATTATGAGAAAGTAAACAAGGAAACTACCAATGAAAATAACTTTTACCAGCGAGCCGCTTATTTTATATCCATAAGGAAGCTGCAGGTAGGCAAGTATGATTATTGTAAAACAAGTAAATCCAAGAAGCCGTGGAAACTGCATAAGAAAGATCGACCAAATATGATTTTCATCGGGATGCTTGAATTGTTTTGCTTTTGCTACCAGCCGGGATGAATACCAGGTTACATAACTCCAGAATATCAAGGCTATAATGCAATAGCCAAAAACATATTGTTTCTCAAGTGATATAACCATTACATCCTTTGCCGGGCCTAGCGTCCAAAAGCACAGGCATGCAAATATTAAAAATAGAATTGCGGGGAAGAAAAGGAAAATTGCTTTTGTAAAATAACGCCAAAAGTCAAGGGTAATAAGATCAGAAAAAGAAATGCTTTTCTTTTGAGCTATTGAAGTCATAAAAATCAGGTTCTTTTGTAAACTTAAATCCGATAAACTTAAAAGCTTGTTCCTGACACATCATATCTCGCTGTCTTACTTCCTTTTGGTGCAACCGCTTTGAATTTAAAAGGCACACTTTCGCCGCCTCTAATTGTTCCGGCCTGGGAAAATCTTTTGGAACCCAACAACTCTCCATCGGAGCCTAAGAACTCCACTATTATCATAACATTGCGGAACGATATATTATCATTTGGATTTTGAATCCTCCCTTCCAGAACGGCTTCTAATATCAGGTTTTTACGAAAGTTGCCATTGATAAGTAAATTTTTCGCCCTTACCGGTGAGGGTTCATTAGTTTGAGTGGAGACATTGGTTTTATTTTCGGGTCGTTTTTCTTCTGGCGGCACCACCTCTTTTTTGTCCTTCTTTTTAGTGTTAGTTTTATCGGATTCTTTGCTTTTTTTGACTGGTATTCCACCCATTGTAAAGCCATCATCATTCGATGCCTGTATGGTTTTATTCCCCGCAACTGTATCTGCATTCATCCAGTTGGATAAGGTGTCGAGGTTTATTTTTTTAGTAGTGTCCTCTTGAGTCTTTTCTTTTTTTGCTGATGAGTCAATTAATGAAGCGGCGATATTTCCCTCTTTTACATCAACGGCTTTTTTCTTGTCACTATTAATATAAAAATAGATTCCTGCAGCAACTGCGATAATTATTGCGGGCACTATATACCACAAGTAATTCTTTTTTGTAACCGTTGTTGCAACTGTGCTTTCTTTTAGTGGAGGAGGCGTTTTCAGTTCCTCTGAAGTCGGAGGTGTTGTAATTTCTTTTTGTACAAAAGGCGGAGGGTAAGGGATAAATAAAGTATTTAACTCGGGTAGATCGCCAGCCTTTAACCAATCCGGTAATTCTTCTCTCCATATAGGAGTATCCCGGGTTATACCCTGAGACTTTAATTCCTCAATCGTATAAGGCCCGGTTTCTTCGGATCCCTTATGAATAAAATAAACCTTCATCGTTATCCAATTATATTTTATCGTATTGGAAAAATATCATTAAATTTTCAAGAAAAAAAATCATTGAATGTATTACCGTGTTTTATTTTGTTTCGGGGGGAGCCATTTGTTGAGCAATAGGTTTTGCAAACAAGATAAACCTACTTTTAGATAATGGTAGAATGGCTCATTATTTTGTGTGGGCGAACAAAATAATAATGCCATTGCACAATCATTTTGTTACTGCTCTTTTTATAAAAGAGGCTTACATACTTTTATAAATATTTTTAAGTTTAAATTTGCCTCCGCATTTTAAAAAGTCACATTTGCTCCAATATTATTTTTTTTAACTCAAACAAGCTATGAAAAAACTAAAAGGTTTATTTTTTTTGATATCAATTCTATCCGGCACAGCTACTTTTTCACAAGCTAAAATAACAGGTAAGGTAACAAACTCAGCATCTCAACCTTTATCCGGCATTTCTATTCATGTGCTAAATACTAACCTTGGTGTAATTTCAAATAGCGGAGGAAATTATTCGTTAACTAAGGTTCTACCGGGACAATATATTATTATGTTTTCTTCAGTCGGGTATGTAAGTAAAACCGCAGAAATTACTGTTGGTAAAAATGATTTGACCATTAATGAAAGTCTACAGGAAACCGGAAAACAATTAGATGAGGTTTTAGTGACGGCACAAAAAAAAGAAGACCTGTTGCAGCAACTTCCTCTTAGCGTAACGGCCCTTTCTGCTCAAAGAGTGAGAGAGTCCAGAATATGGGATAGCAAAGATATTACCGGGTTTGTTCCGAATTTATACTCCGCTGATCCCGGAGATAAAAGAAACGTTACATCTATACGCGGCATCACCAGCTCTTCTTACGATCCGGCTGTGGCAACTTATATAGATGGCGTTAACCAATTTACCTTAGATACATATATTAGCCCTTTATTTGATGTTGAACGCATTGAGGTTTTGCGTGGCCCGCAGGGAACTCTATATGGGCGAAATGCAATGGGGGGTGTTGTAAATATTATTACCAGGCAACCTACAAATAAAACAGAGGTGTTTGCGGAAATAAGTGAGGGAAATCATGGGATACAGCGATACAGTGCGGGAGTAAAAACTCCTATTATAAAAGACAAATTATTTTTTGGCGCAGCAGGATTATTTGATGCAAATAATGGATTTTATACAAATGAATTTAATAACAGTAAATACGACAAACAACATAGTATTGTTGGCAATTATTATTTGAAATATATAGCAAACGAAAAACTGGCAATTACACTTAATGCAAAGCATAATAACAACCGGAACAACGGACCGTTCCCGCTGGTATTTGGCGTCGACGAAGCTTTTGCCAATCCTTATAAATTAAATCAAAATGCAATTACGAAAATTATTGATAATACTTTCAATACTTCCCTTTCAATAAACTATGCCGGACAAAATTTTAATTTGCAATCGCAGACCTCTTATCAATCCAATTATCGATACTATACCAATCCAATCGATGCTGATTTTTCTCCTATAGATGGAGTTACTCTAAAAAATAATTATGGTAAAGACTGGAACACTGTAAAAGTATTTACAGAAGAACTTAAAATCAATAGCCCTGCTGGCTCGGTTTCGCCTTTTAAATGGACGGCCGGAACTTATTTCTTTTTCCAAAAAAGCCCTACAAAAGCGAACACTCATTTCGGCGAAGATGGAACCCTCGCCGGTGCTCCCGATAATAATTTTTCTCTTATCAACAGTTCCACTTCAAAAGGGCATGGCATCGCTGTTTACGGACAGGCGAGCTATAGCGTAACAAAAAAATTAGATATTACTGCCGGCCTGCGCTATGATAATGAATATAAAAAGTTGAGCATTCTTGGTGAATACCAGAAAGACCCTGATCCGGCATTTGCGATATTGCCAGATACTTCTTCTAACGCAAAATTCAATGCCGTGACTCCTAAGTTTACGGTGGATTATCATCTTAATGCGAACCACTTGTTATTTGCATCCTATAGCAGGGGATTCAGGGCAGGAGGGTTAACTCCCATATCATCCGATCCGTCGCAGCCCGCTCTATATCCTTACAAGCCTGAGTATAGTAATAATGCTGAGGCAGGGATCAAGAATAGTTTTTTCTCCAACAAATTATATTTTAATGTGACTGCATTTTATACTTCTGTAACGGATGCCCAGGTACCGACCCTTGTGTTGCCGGATGCCGTTACTATTACTAAAAATACCGGGGTTCTTCATTCAAAGGGAGTAGAGGCTGAATTAACTGCAGCCCCGGTAAATGGATTGGAAATAAATTATAATGCAGGATATACAGATGCGCATTATAAGGATCTTAAACTGGCGCAAAACGGCAATGAAGTGAATTTGCAAGGTAAACGCCCCGTGTTTACACCGGAGTATACTTCCCTGCTGGCAATTCAATATAGTCATATCCTGGAAAAGACGAAGGGTTTAAAACTCATGATTCGGGGTGAATTGAAATCAATAGGGACACAGTATTTTGACCTTGCAAACACTTTGCAGCAAAAGCCTTATTCACTTTTGAATGCGACTGCGGGCATTAGTTTGAAAGGATGTCAGTTATTATTTTGGTCCTCCAATATTGCCGGGAAAAAGTACGTTTCGTACGCTTATGATTTCGGTGCCGTACACTTGGGTAATCCTTCGACATACGGGGTTACGTTCAGAGTTAACACAGCCTATTGAATTATGCACATTTGCCTTTAGAAAATATGATTAACTCCATGATTTTGGTGCATAATTCTGTGCAAAACAGGTGCGAATTAAACAGGAAAAAAACTTGCAAAACGGTAGTTTGAGAACGTATCTTTATATCACAATTGGAAAGCGGAAGTCGAATTTATTTGGTGGAAACTTTTCAAACGAAAGCATCGGGTTAGTAAGTAAATACGATCTTCAAGCAATTGAAAGGAGTATCAAAACAAACTTGATGCTTTTCTATTTTTGCTCTATTGCCAGTAATTAGTTTATTTGAATAAAATCAGGCTTTCTTATTAATTGGGGATTGTATTTAAACCGCACATTGGTAGATATGTCGATCCCAAACCTTTCATTGTAGTAGTTCTTTCCCGGAAAATAATAGCCTTTAATTTCAAGTGTGCCGAAAATAAGGCTTTCACTTCTCGTTCTTACTCCAGCGCCGATAGATGAATAAATGTCTGCATTCGAATGATAAGGAGAGAAAACGCTTGTGTTTAAAAATATGAAAGGCGCAAATTTAAACGAAGCAACTGACCAAGGGCTGAAAAATACCGATTCAGCCTTTACGGTAGCTCTTAAAGTGCCGCCCACGCGGCTATTGCCGAATTCCGGTAAACCAAATGGACTGTGTAATAACAGGGGTTCATTTAGCACGGTATTCACCTGTTGTGCCACGTCTACATTAAAAAAAAAGCGCTGCTTCCATTTAGTTCCAAGGGAATGAAGATGCTCAACATACGCGATTCCTGCAAGTAAGTTGATGTCTTGAATAGCCGTTCTGCTTACATTGGCTTCGGCCCGTATCGTATAGCTTATGTAATTATTTCGCTTATTAAAATAAGAACGTTCATAATTAAAACCCAGGAACGGCCTGAGCTCATTTTGCTTTTTCGTAAGTCCGGAAGTTATCGTGAGATTCAATCCTTCAGGAATATCTTCATTGCGCCCGAATCCATAAATGTATTGCGTCTTGTAAAAATTCTGGCGGTAAAATGTTAACGATCCAAGCACGCCGGTAAGATTTGCATATCTCCAATAGTAGGAGGAGGCGTACTTTTGTGGAATTTCCTGGAATTTTCGGTCGATTATCCTCAGCCCTATTAACTTCCTGAGTTTTTTGTCTTCTGTTTCTTTTGTATAGCCTTGTGAATTAATGTTATATCCCGCCCACGCCTCAAAATTGTAATAGCGGTACCGGTTATCGGTATAATAAACAGAATCACTTGAGTACATATTCCTGGTGGAATGGTAGGATGTGTTTAGTTCGTAGGTCCATCTCATGAACCTGTTTGCGAGAGGTTTTGATAAATTCAAGTAGTATAGATTTTCCTCTTTTGGGCCATCAATAGCCGTGAAAAAACTTTGATAACCCAGGGCGCCGTTGATAAAACTTCCACTTATATTTCGAAGGATATAGCCGGCTCCAAAACCAAAATTATTTTTTCTTTGATTATCGTAAAGGCCCTGTAATACAAGGGCATTTCCGAGGCCTTCGAAATTATCTTCCCTCACTTCTATATCAGATCTTTGCAGGCCAAGAGACCCGATGGCACCACCAATCGAGAAAACATCTTTCGCTCTTACTATTACATCTACCGAGTCATTACTTCTGGCAACGGGGAACATTTCGAAACTGGCATCCTGGATATAAGGCAACTGGCGAAGAAATGTAATGTTGTCTGAAAACAGGTAAGGTTTTACGGTATCATATTTTTTAAAAAACAGATTATTTTTTAGAATACGGGGCCTTGTGGTGCGGTGCATGTTATTTGCAAGCTTAGTTAATGCTGTAACTACTTTTTTTGAAGTGTCACTTATGGAAATACCGAACGGCAATTCGGCGATAAGAATATTTCTTATGATGTAACCCTGGTACTTAAGAAATGGCAGATCATTTCTTGTTGGGTCGTCCACGTTCCCGGTGTCCCCGGCATTCTTCATGAAAGGCTTCACAACTTTCCCCAAAAAGCCGTTTTTATTCCTGATGTAATCGTCCAATGTTTTTTTGGGAATGGTATCGTATTGCCCGACTGCGATTAGATTGAGGAAGCACAAATGTAATGCTGTCAAAAAAACCAATAAACATTTTTTGAAAGGTGTCATCAGGCGTTTAGATAATCAGCAGTAAAAATAAGGAAATAAGGCACAGGCATGCTTTGTTGTGAAACGTTATAACTTTTTTTTGAAGTAGAAGTTTTACATGCCGGAAATCTAATCCGCAAGCCTGTTTCCGGATTTATCCCGGCGTGCAAAAGAATGGTCGGGAATTGCTTATATCTGCGGGTTTCGGGCAGCGAAAGCTAAATCAAACATCTGAGTTTTTCTTCTTTTTGGATAAGTCGTTTTAGTAAAGTAACCTGGTTGCCAGCTCTCAAAAAATTATGATTTTCATATTTGGCTCCGTAGTAAGCATCATCGTTGAGATGATCAGTGAGAAAACGAATTGCCTGCATATATATCATGAACTTGCCAGCGTATATAAAATGATTTTTCTCCTCGTTGGTTAATTCTTCCTCCATCTCGCTCATGTAACCTTTGAAAATAGATACAAAATAATTTTCCCTGATCTCAATTTTTGAAAAATCCTTTTCCTCTTCGCTTACCGGAGACAGGTAGGTTCGTATCATATCTCCCACATCGCTTATGAAATAGCCGGGCATTACCGTGTCGAGATCAATCACACACAATCCCTTATCATCTTCATTAAAAAGAACATTGCTGATTTTAGTATCGTGATGAGTAACCCTTAGCCTGAAATGCGGGTTGCTTAAAATGCTTTCGTAGGTATCTGCAATATTTTTATTTTCAATAATAAATTCAATTAGTTCGTTCGATTGCTTAATCCTGTTTTTATTTCCATTTTCTAACGACCGCAGAAACTGTTGATAGCGGAGTGACAAATTATGAAAATCGGGTAAAGTAATTTGCAATTTCTCAACCGGGAAGTGTGATAAAAGCCTGGTAAATTTTCCAAATTCCTTCGCTGCCTCAAACGCTTGTTCCGGAGTTTTTGCAGCGTTAATGGTATGCGATTTTTTTACAAAATGCGACAGCCTGAAATATCCTTTATCCTGAATAAAAACGGTTCCTTCATTTTTATTTGTTTTTATGGGAACTGTAAATAAATAGTCAGGGTAATACTTCAGTAAATAATCCGAAAGCATCCCAAGGTTGGATGCTATTGAAAGCGGTTGTTTAAAAACATTGTCATTTATTCTTTGCAAAATGAAATCATCATGAGAATTTTTTAGGCGCCATGTTTGATTGATGAGCCCAAAACTTAATTTCTCAATTTCAAATTCCTTTTCATGAAGATTGTATGATGAAAGTATTTCCTGGATCATTAATAAGGATTCGAATGTGGGTGACAGGGAACAAACATAAAGGAGTTAGGTGTATTGTCAAAGCGCAACCGATTGCTTGTTTTAATTTTACCATTTTTTGAAATAGACAATTAGATACAGATAGCGCCCGGATGCGGTAAGAAATTGAGCCTGTTTATTATTTACTTCTTATGAATTATAAGCTGTCCTTCTACCAGTATATTTTTATAGGCAGGCTTTTTTTCGTTAGATCCCTCTGCCGGGTTCAACAGATCGAATAATATTTCGGTTGCTTTTTTGGCCTGCTCATAAGGATATTGCTCAACGGATGCGAGCGGTGTAAACTCAAGGTAATTTGTAATAGGAAGGTTGGCATAACTCACGAAGCAAATGTCCTTGTTAATCTTCAGCTTTACTTTTCTTGCATACTGAATGGCATCGAGAGCCACGTAATCATTCATCGTTACTATTGCAGTAGGAGGATACTTTAATTCGAGAAGTTCTTTCATCGCTTTGTGGGTTCCGGCCTGCGTAAGATCTGTAGTTGCTACCAGGCCCAGGTCAATTTTTATCCTTTTTTTTTGTAGTACGTCCATGTAAGTCGCTGTTCTCTCCTGGCATGATTTCATCTCTTCAGGGCCGTTGATCACTCCTATTCGCTTGTGGCCTTTTGATATAAGAAATTCAATAGCCTGTTTGGTACCGTTATTAATATTGGAAGCAACTTTGTGAACGGTTTGAAGATCGGGCACCCTGTCAAAAAAAACAACCGGAATGTTATATTTCTCCAGCCCTGTAAAGTGCTCATAGTTTTTGGTATGCTTTGAAATAGAAACAATCAATCCGTCAACCCGGTGATTTTTCATTGCCACTACTATTTGTTTTTCTTTATCTATATCATCGTGCGATTGCCCGATAAGCACACTATATTTATGTTCATTTGAAACATCTTCAATTCCATTAATTGCCTGGGAAAAGAACTCCTCTTTAAGGTTTGGAAGAATTACGCCGATTGAGTGCGTTTTTTGCTGCTTAAAAAATAATGCAGACTGATTGGGCTCGTAGTTTAATTCTTTCGCTAATTGCTGAACCTGCATCTTAGTTCGAAGCCCAATACTTGGATGATCATGCAACGCCCTTGATACTGTTGATACAGAAAATTTTAAGCGCTTTGCTATTTCTTTTAAAGTAGGAAGTTTATTATCCATGAGCAGTATTGCAAATTACAACAAATGTAGAAAATGGGACAATCGTTTGCGTTGCCATTTCAATCGGTTGCGCAACTGCTTTTACTTGCAGCATTAGCCGTTAGGCATTAAATTCAGAATAATTTTATCAACTTCGGGAATATAAAACGGTGAAAATTAATGTAACACAGCAAATAGTTTTTAGTTTTTCTCATAAGCAATAAACACAAAGGGGGCGGGATTTTATCCTTAGCCCTTTTTGCTTTTTTCCCCATTCCCGTTGATTATTATGGGTAAAAAAATTCAGGCACATAAATAATAACTTCATGGTAATACAATAAGATTTTTAATTTTATTTCATGCTAAAAAAATTTATTCTTCTTTTTCTTTTTGGGATCACTTTTTTTCAAACCAATTTCTCACAGGTAAAACCAGGACACAATCTTGTATTTGATTCTTTACCTGAGAGATGGGATGAAGCGATACCATTGGGTAATGGCATGTTAGGCGCGTTGATATGGCAAAACGGGAACAAACTTCGCTTCTCCCTTGACAGGGCCGACCTGTGGGATGAAAGGCCGGCATTGAATCTGTCTAAATTCAATTTTAAATGGGTGCAACAGCAGGTGGCAAAAAATCAATATGACACAGTTCATAAATTGGGTGATGATCCTTATGAAATATATCCTTACCCAACCAAACTTCCGGCAGGTGCAGTAGAATTTAATACCTCTTCTTTTGGAAAAGTCATAAAATCGGAGCTGGATATTTCGAAAGCAATATGCCGTGTAGAATGGGAGAGTGGTGTGGAGTTACAAACCTATATTTCTGCCAATGCTGATTTTGGCATATTTAAATTCAAAAATATTTCTGAAAATATTGTTGCAAATATTATTGCACCGCCTTATCAAACAGGCAAGCAAGGACAGGATAGGTAATTCTGTTGAAGGACAAGGCCTGGAAAGATTGGGGTATCCATCAGGGAAGGATTATAAAAGGAAATAATTTTCTTCAATATTATCAATTTATAAATAAAGATGAAGGGTATGCAATCAGACATTAACTGGGCAAAAAAAATAATGAAGTTGAAGGAATGGTGGACAATCATAAGATTTTTCCCTGCATGATCTAAAAGCAAACAAAGTAACGATTCCGATACAAGTTTTGCCGCACATTGCAAATGGTGGAAGAATTATTGGAATCAATCTTCGGTTTCTGTTCCCGATAAACAAATTGAAAAACAGTATTACCTGGAGCTTTATAAGCTGGGTTGCGTGGCACGGAAAGGTGCACCGGCTATAACTTTGCAAGCTATATGGACAGCAGACAATGGAAACCTTCCTCCCTGGAAAGGAGATTTTCATAATGATTTGAACACACAACTTTCTTACTGGCCTGCTTATACTTCTAACCATTTGGAAGAAGCAAAAACTTTTACGGATTGGTTATGGAAAATAAAGAAAGAAAATGAAAGATATACGCGTCAGTACTTTGGCGTACCGGGTTTAAATGTGCCGGGTGTTACTACACTATCAGGATATCCTATGGGCGGTTGGATTCAATATTCATTATCACCAACTATTTCTGCATGGCTGTCACAACATTTTTATTGGCAATGGAAATATTCAATGGATAAAAATTTCCTGGAAACCCGGGCTTATCCTTATTTAAATGAGGTTGCTGTTTTCCTCGAAAATATTTCTTACATGGAAAATGGTAAGAGAAAATTGCCATTGAGTTCCAGCCCGGAGTATAATGACAATAGAATAAGTGCATGGTTTACCAATACTACCAATTACGATTTGTCTTTAATGAAATATGCTTTTAATGCGGCGGCTGATGTTGCGGACGCAATGAATAAAAAAGAAGAGGCATTGCATTGGAAAAAAATAAATGCTGAATTACCTGCATTGGATGTAAATGAAACCGGCCTTACTATTGCTCCCGGTTTTACAAGAAAAGATTCACATCGCCATCATTCAAATCTTATGTCTATTTATCCACTTGGATTATTAAATGCGGATAACGAAAAAGATAAAATGATTATAGATTCTTCCCTTCGGTGGATGGAAAAAACCGGAACTGGTCAATGGTGTGGCTATTCATTTAGCTGGACTGCGTCTTTGTATGCAAGGGTAAAAGATGGTGATGCTGCTGCCAAAGAATTAAAAATATTTGCTTCCAATTTTTGTTCGCCAAACAGCTTTCATTTAAATGGTGACCAGAAAGGCGGGCAGTATTCTACATTTACTTACCGTCCATTTACACTCGAAGGCAACTTTGCTTTTGCGCAAGGCCTCAATGAAATGTTGTTGCAAAGTTACAGCGGTGTTATTGAGGTATTTCCGGCTGTTCCGTCAGAATGGAAAGATATCAGCTTTAATAATTTCCTGGCAGAGGGCGCCTTCGAAGTAAGTGCTGAAAAAGATAACGGCCAGGTGCAGCAGGTAAAAATAGTATCGAAGGCCGGCGGATTACTGCGTTTAAAACTTCCTTTTAAAACATTTTATCTTGTTGATTCAAAAAAGGAATACCAGTTAGAAAATAATGTGCTTCTTGTTCGTATGCATAAAGACGAATCTATTATTATCAAAAATGGATTTGAATAAACAGGTTGTTACTGTGGAAAAAATTGTCTTTTGATTTCATGCAAACGGTTGCCTGTTCAACTATTATGCTAAACCTGTATTTTTAGTCGTGCTCGTTAGATATGGAAATTGACACACGCAGTGAATCACAAAGGGGCTTAAAAATATAATTAATGAAAACTTTGAACCGCACAACGTACGCAATAGTGATTATTGGAGTGTTGTTTTTTATTTTTGGATTTGTAACATGGCTCAACGGGACGTTAATCCCTTTTCTAAAACTTGCCTGCCAGTTAGAAAACGATACACAGGCATTTTTTGTAACGTTCAGTTTTTATATGGCGTATTTTTTTCTTGCCATTCCTTCATCTTATGTTCTTAAGAAAACAGGTTTCAAAAACGGCATGGCATTAGGGCTTTTTGTTATGGCGATTGGTTCCCTCATTTTTATTCCAGCCGCCAATGCAAGAAGCTTTGCACTTTTTCTTACAGGTTTATTTGTTCAGGGTATGGGGCTCGCCTTGTTGCAAACCGCGTCTAATCCTTACATAAGTATTCTCGGACCTATTGAAAGCGCTGCGAAGCGAATCAGTATTATGGGCATTTGCAATAAAGTTGCCGGTATGATTAGCCCATTGATTGTTGGCGCTTTGGTTTTAAAGAATGCAACTTCCATAGAGGAAAAAATTAATACAGCATCCAGCCAGCCCGAAAAGGAAATATTGCTAAATGAGCTGGCACAAAGAGTTATTACACCGTATATAATTATTGCGGCGATTCTTGTGATAATGGCATTTATGATAAAAAAATCGTCATTACCTGAGATTGAATCGGAAGAAACAGAAACTCCCGGTAGTAAATTAGTGCCACAAAAAACAAGCTTCTTTCAGTATCCGCATTTACTGTTGGGTGTGCTATGCCTTTTCTTATATGTAGGCGTAGAGGTAATGGCTGGTGATGCAATTGGCACTTACGGAAAACACATGGGTATGCCTTTGGATCAAACGAAATATTTTACCTCTTTCACTTTATTTGCAATGCTTACGGGTTATGTAATAGGGATTTTTACAATACCTAAAATCATTTCCCAGCAGAAGGCTTTGGCAATTTCAGCTATATTGGGGATCGTTTTTAGCGTAGGAGTTTTTGTTTCTGAAGGCTATATGTCCATTACTTTTATTGCCTTGCTCGGCCTTGCAAATGCGCTTATGTGGCCGGCTATTTTTCCGTTGGCTATTGATGGGCTTGGAAAATTTACCAAGATTGGATCGGCATTACTTATCATGGGTATTGCAGGGGGCGCCGTAATCCCATTGGTTTATACAGGCCTTAGAGACCATGCGAATTTTTCAAATCCTTTGTCTTTCCTGATATGTATGCTCCCCGCTTATGTTTATATTTTTTATTATGCTGTAAAAGGATATAAGGTGGGAAAGTCAGCGACGCTTTCGGTTGCGTAATTTTTTTGAATATCCGGGAAATGGACTTCAGAAGCATATTTGAATAAAGCATTACTGTTTTACCTTTAATAATAATGCAAACGGTTGACTGTTCATTTATTCCGGTAAACTTTTATTTTTAGTCAAATCGCGGTTTGATAAGACCAATAACTTAATATCAAATAAACCAATCCAAAATAATATGAACAGAAAAGAATTTATTAAGTCCGGAAGCATAGCTGCGGCAGCCATGGCTTTTGTACCGCCCGGAAAACTTTTCGCGGGTACTGCAGATATAAAGTAAAGATGGCTATTATCGGCGTGGGTGCCCGCGGCCAAAATCATGTGGAACTCCTTTTAAGGAGAGATGATGTGGATCTTGTTGCCATTTGTGACGTAGATGATCGGGCGTTAAACAGTACAAAAGAAATTGTAACGAAGAGCGGAAAAAAAATGCCCCAGGTTTTCACGGGTGATAATTATGCCTGGAAAAAGATGCTTGAAATAAAAGGCGGACTGGACGGGGTAATCATTGCAACCCCTTGGGAATGGCATAAGCCAATGGTGATCGGATCATTGGAATCCGGGCTTAAATATGTAGCGACAGAAGTGATACTGGGTATCACATTACAGGATCATTGGGATGTGGTGAAGGCTGCAGAAAAATATAATGCGAATGTGATGATGCTTGAAAATGTTTGCTATCGCAGAGATGTTATGGCAGTGTTGAATATGGTACGGCAGGGTTTATTTGGAGAACTTATTCACTTGCAGGGTGGTTACCAACATGATCTGCGCCAGGTTAAATTTAATGATGGGCAACATATCTACGGCCACGGTGTTGAATTTGGAGAGAAAGCTTACTCGGAAGCGCATTGGAGAACCGAGCATTCTGTACATCGTAATGGCGATCTGTACCCCACACATGGAATAGGGCCGATTGCGCAGTACATCGATATAAACCACGGCAATCGCTTTATCTCATTTGTTCATTTTCTTCCAAAAGCAGGGGATTGCATAACTACATTGTGAAGAATGGTGGCGAAAATCATCCCAATGCAAAAGTGAAATTTAAATTAGGAGATGTGGTAACTACTTCTATCAATTGTGCAAACGGTGAAACAATTTTATTGCAACATGATACTGATTTGCCGAGGCCTTATTCTTTGGGTTTTCGGGTACAAGGCACCGAAGGATTATGGATGGATGTGAATAACAGTATTTATATACAGGAAAAATCTGCCAAAGATGACCAATGGGATGCGGCACAAACATGGTTTGATAAATATGACCATCCGCTGTGGGCAAGATGGAGTAAAGAAACAGCCGGTGCGGGCCATGGCGGTATGGACTTTTTTGTGATACATGCCTTTGTGGAATCTATAAAGCGTAAAACTCCCACACCAATGGACGTATATGATGCCGCTGCATGGAGCGCCATCTCACCGTTGAGTGAGCAATCAATTGAACTGGGAAATGAAACAGTGGAATTCCCTGATTTTACCGGCGGCCAATGGATGTATAAAAAACCGGTTATTTCTTTAGGCGATGAATATTAAAAGTAAAAATGCCGTTGATGAAACGGCATTTTTACTAAATAGCTATAAAGGCCTCAACCATATTTTTCGATAACTTATCGGTTCGCTTCTGTCTCCGTGTGCTTGCAATTTTATTGGTGCAGCACCATGACGAATGTATTTTGGAAGTCCAATATATGGAGTGCCTCCTCTTAGCTCGAAATTATTCTGCACAAGAACATTATTAAGAAAAGCTGTTACGCGGGCGGGAGATTTTAAAGTGCCATTGTCATAAAATCTTGGGGCAGTCCACACTACATCGTAAGCTTGCCATTCACCTGGTTTGCGTGAAGGGTTTGCAAGAGGAATAGATTGTTTGTAAATACTTCCTACCTGGCCGTTTACGTAAGTTGTATTGTTATAATTATCAAGCACCTGCAATTCGTATTCGCTTGCACCATGTGCTGATGCTAAAAATATTCCGCTATTTCCGCGGGCCTGGCCGGAGCCTGTGATATTAGTTGGTATGCGGAATTCGATATGCAATTGGTAGTCTGTAAATTTTCTTTTTGTTTCAATATCGCCGGCTTTTTTATTTACTGTAATTACATTATCTGCAACTGTCCATCCTGCGGGTTTTGTGGTATCCATTGTAGAAACCCATTCGCTAAGATCTTTTCCATCAAATAAAATTATTGCGTCCGAAGGAGGATCTCCATAATTAGCCGCCGGCGTTACAATTGGTGGCACGGGCGTATAAAATTCTGTCTCCTCAGGCTTCATCTGGATTGGGGCAGGTTCGCCCATTTTTTTGAGTGTATCATTAGTAAGTTGCGCGGAAGCAGCCATTGAAAACAAGGCCATTGATAAAAATAAAAAACTACTTTTCATTTGATGTATTTATTTGTTAATTGATAATTATACGGTTGGTAATTTGTAGCCATTGTGATATTCCTTCATCATATATTTTTTGTTGATTGCGTCATCTGTAAACTTTTCTTTACCAGCATCCCATTCTAATTTTTTCCCGCTGCGAAAGGCAATATTTCCCATTTGCGCAACCGTTGCAACATGAGCAGCAGCATGTATGTCGCAATGCAGGTCTTCCATTTTTCTTGATTTCACTACGCTTACAAAATTTTCCCAATGCTTATCCAGTCCGTTATCAGAAGGTTTTACAAAAGGCTTGCTCGCTTTGTGTTTACTATTTTTTTCTTCTATCACTTCCCATCCTCCGCGATCAAGTATTAATGTGCCGTTATTACCAATGTAGGCAATACCATGGTCACGGCCGTACGAACCATTATCGATGCCCATTGCAGAATCCCATACCATATTAAAACCATCAAATTCATAAAGGGTGGTGAGTGTGTCCGGCGTTTCTTCATACAAATCAGGATACGCAAAGCGTCCGCCCAATGCAGATATTGATTTGGGAATTGGGGATTTCATACCGAGCAATCCGTAGTCTAACAAGTGCACTCCCCAATCCGTCATTAAGCCGCCTGCATAATCCCAGAACCAACGAAAATTAAAATGAAAACGGCTTGAATTAAAAGCCCTTGTTGGAGCAGGGCCTAGCCACATTGCATAATCAACACCTGCCGGAGGCGCAGTGTCAGGAACTACGGGACCCGGCTGCATCCAGCCCTGGTAACACCATACTTTTACCGTGCGGATATTTCCAAGCGCTCCGCTTTGAACATAATCAACAGCATCTTTAAAATGTTGTTGGCTTCGTTGCCACTGACCGGCCTGTACTACTTTGTTGTATTTTTTTTGCGCAGCTACCATGGCCCGGCATTCGCCTATTGAATTGCCGACAGGTTTTTCGCAATACACATCTTTGCCCGCAGCACATGCATCCATCATTATCAAAGCGTGCCAGTGGTCGGGAGTCCCTACTATTACTACATCTACATCTTTGTTATCGAGAAGCTTTCGATAGTCGCCGTAAGTTTTAACTTTTGAAGTATCAACTTTCATTTTTTCCAGGTCGGCCATTCTTTTACTAATCACATTTTTATCGACATCGCACAATGCTACCACGTTTACGCCCGGTATTTTTAATGCAGATGTAAGATCTGCGAATCCCATCCCATTTGCACCAACAAGCCCAATGTTTAATTGGTCGCTGGGAGTGATCTTATTTTTAAAAATAGCGAAGGCATTATTATCTATTGCAGATGCGAGTAAACTTCCACCCAATAAGGCAGCAGAATTTTGCATAAACTTTCTACGTGAGTTCATTTATGATACATTTTAAAATAAAAAAAAGAAGATTTAACAATCGAAAGCATTAGGAAAACAACACTTTAGTGAATGGGAACAGGCAATTTATTTACACAAAAAACTGCTTGTAAATTTATTGCTAATATACGGCATTAAATAAATCGAATAGGATGAAGTTTTACCCGCAGGAATTATCTTAAGTCTTCCAAAGTAATTCGCTACTATTCCTTTTCTACAATCACCTGGTTAAAAAATCCTCGTAAGATTGTTGCATGTAAGCTTTGCCAAAATTTATAGAAGACGAATCAACTCCGGCATCTTTACGAATTATTTTTTTTGAAACATTGTCCACAGTTACAGTACCTGCTGGTGTAACAAATCCGAATCCGTCGTTAAAACTATAAAAAGCAAATTGCTTTGCGGAAGAATCCAGCAGGTCTTTACCCCACTTAAAATCATTTGCTGGTAAACCCACCTGGTCTAGTATGGTTGTTACTATATCAGTTTGTGAACCTATATTATTTATAACACCTTTTAATTGTAAAGCCCCTCCTGTAAAAATTAAAGGAATGTGAAATTTAGATGGCTGGTCATTCGCATCATTTCCTGGTAACAGGTGGCCATGATCTGCTACAAGCACCACTAAAGTATTTTGCCACCAGGGTTCCTTTTTTATTTTTTCAATAAAATTTCCAACAGCACTATCAGTATAATAAAACGAATTTTTAAAAAGAGTTGTTTGGTCATCGCCTTTGAAATGCGGAGCCATTGGCACATCGTATGGCTCGTGGCTACTTAGTGTAAATATGGTTGCAAAGAACGGCTGCTGTTGACTTTTTATATCCTGGTAGAACCTGTTTAAAACTATATGATCATGCACGCCCCATGAAGTGGTTCTTTCAGATGGATCAAATGAATATTTGCTTACGAGTTCATGGAATCCAATATTCACCAGGTAAGATTTTATATTAGCAAATTCCAACTCCCCGCCATAGGTATAACTTGAATGATAACTTTCTTTCCCGAGCGATTTATTTATTGACGGGAGATTTTGTGTCTTAGTAGGCGTTTTAATTATTGACGTTATCGCCTGGTTGGGATAGCCACTCAATACTGCTACTTGTCCTTTTTCACTTCTATCACCTGCTGCATAAATATTGGTAAACAGCAAACCTTCGGATGCAATTTTATCCAAATTGGGAGTTACGCCGGGCTCGCCTCCCAGGCAGCCAACAAATTTGGCGGTATAGCTCTCAAGGATTATAAAAATGATATTTGGCTTCTTGACTAATAGTGCAGATGGGATTTTCAAAGGCCCCGTGTCGTATAAACTGTCAACTAATTTTTTGGCTTTCTGTTCAGGGAAATAATTGAAAGGATTTTGCTTGTCGTTTATATTAAGAATTGATTGTGTGAGATTCCATGGCAAATTAAGAGCCGCATGATCGGCATATATTTTCTGCGAAAAATAAACATCACTTTGGTTTAAAGGGATCTTTTGAATTCCTCCACGCATGGGCACAAAAAGAAAAATTAAAAGAAAAAGAGAAATTACTATATCATAAAAAGCAAATGTTTTAGGTTTTTTACCAAATAAAAATGCAGCCTTGTTTTTCTTATATATCCAAATAAAAAAAGAGGAAAACAAAATGAAAATGACCAGCAGTAAGAGTAAGGGAGCTGATGAAACAGACCCCCCCATTTCTTTCGGAGATTTTAAGTATTGGAGTGGAGTGGCATCCATCCGGTAACCCCATGCAGTATATAATTCAAGATCTGCAGTTGTTATAAAGGACAGCAATATTATAATTGCAATCGTGTAAACTTCAATTATTTTACCAGGACTTGAAATTTCGGGAAAGGGAATTTAAAAAAAATAGCAGGAAAGGTAAAATGCATATATAAGCCGTAAATGAAAGATCCATTCTTAACCCGTACAAAAAGACCTCAAATATTTCAGTAAACGTTAATCCACTTGTAAGCGAATGGTGATATATTAAAAACATCGCTTTCGCTGCTATGAAATAAAGAATCCAAAAAATGAAATAACTTAGATAAGCAACATATTTTTTCACGCCGCAAAAGTAGTAATGTTATATTAATGTGATGGATTGCGTGATTGATGGAAATATTAATGTGTTGTAAAAAAACCTGCTCTTAAAGGCGTGAATCGTAAAAGTTAAAATAATCATTGGCTGAATCTTTCTAAATTCACGCCGCGTAATTGGTATAAATAATTTTTTATGAAAAAGTTCAAATATTTGTTTTTTCTTTCGATCCCGCTTTTCACTTTATGGTTTTGTACATCATCTTCCAGTGTAAAAGAAAAGGAAACGCTTACTAATATCCCGGCCGAAACAATAAAACCTGGTATGAAACATATTGCTGTTTTAGAATTATTCACTTCGCAGGGTTGTTCAAGCTGTCCGTCTGCCGACAGGTTATTGGATATTTATAGTAATAAAGAAAACGTTATCGCTCTTTCTTTTCATGTAGATTACTGGAACAGGCTGGGATGGAAGGATCCATACAGTTCTTCCGCATATACAGCGCGTCAATATAAATATGCTTCGTCTCTCAACTCATCTGTGTATACACCGCAACTTGTAATAAACGGAGAAAATGAAATGGTAGGAAGCGATGCCAAAAGAATTGATAATACTTTGAAAAAAGTTTGGTCCCAGGATTCGAATGCAGATGTTTCTATAGAGGATATAAAAGTAAATGATGGAAAGGCGACTGTCAATTACACCATTAGTGAAGTTACCGGCAATGTTATATTAAATATTGCTCTTGTTGAAAAGAAAACGATAACATCAATAAAATCAGGCGAAAACAGAGGAGTTACGCTGAGTGGCACCAATGTGGTTAGAGACTTTAAAACTATAAGTAATCCCAGTGATGGAAAGAGCAGTTATGTTATCGACGTGCCGAAAGATATTGATCGAAAAAATATGTCGGTGGTGCTTTACCTGCAGCAAAGTGATAATAAAATAATAGCTGCAGACGAGGGCGAGGCATCCATGTAAAGAAAAGCGGGTTTCCTATACTGAATTTTGGACTGAGTTAAGTGGCATACTAAAAAAGCCTCTGGGAGATCCTGGAGGCTTTTTGCTGTGAAAGAATGTGAAATATTTTAGATCGGCTTTACTGTAGTAACCGAGGTTATTTTAGATGAGGTAGGAATTTCCTGTCCCATAACCTGCACCGTACCTGTTGCATCAGAGTTAGTCGTATTCTCAATTATTATTCCTGTTTTCAAACTAACTTTTTCTTCTCCTGTAAACTTTCCTTTTGTTTTGGTCAGTATTTCCATACCCTGCATCTCAGTCTTTAAGTCGGTATCGATGATTCCATCCAATGATATGGTGTACACATCGCCATCAATCCCGGTAATCTTGTAATTTGTAACTTTTCTAATTCCGTTTTTTGAGGAAGAATCTGACCATGCACTGCCAACCTTTACGCCTTTGGGTACTAATTCAAAAGCCATTTTAGCGCCATAGCCTTGCTCAGCAGGATCTCCGCCGATTTGTTTCATCATCATTTCCGTAGGGCTACCGGCGCCTGTAGTTTCAGTTGCCGTATCTGCCTTTTCCCCGCGAATTATGTTCCCTGATTTGTCCATTACCACTTCTTTAGGCTGGTTGATAATGTCTTTAAAGTTTTTGCCCATATCGCCATCCATATCTTCTTTCTTATCAGAATCGAAATTCACATCCTGTCCCATTGCATTAACGCTTAATTTCATTAGCGTAATCGTATTCACGAAATTGATATTATCACCTTTCACCTCTTTCACTTCAAGTTTATAATTTGAGGTGACATCCGCTTTGGATTCCATTGTCTGTCCCATCATTTCAGTGGAGCTCGATGTGGTAATTGTATTCTCAACAAGATATTTTTGGCCCGATGCAATATTTATAGTCCCGTCCGACTGAGAAAAGCAAATGACAGAGGTTATAAATGTACCTGCTATTAATAGTGTAATTTTTTTCATGATGGTTTTAATAAATTTGATTGCAAATATAAGTTGGGGCTTCTGCAATTCGTGAGCTTCATAAACATTTAACTTCCATTTCTTTTTAATAAGTCATTTTGATTTTACAACACTTCGTTCTTGCATTTTTATGGATCCTGTACGGTATTATTCATAGCCTTCTTGCATCTAACGCCGTCAAATCATTTTTAGAAAAAAACGCGAAAGGCTTTTATCGATACTACAGGTTATTTTATTCGATTTTTGCTTTTTTTACCCTGTTGATGCTGCTTGTTTTTCAATATTCTTTTCAAAGTATTCAGGTTGTCCAATCAATTTTGATAAAATATATTTCTGTCTTATTGTTGGTTATACCCGGCGCCTTGATTATGATGGCCTCAGTTTATAAATATTTCCGGTTATTAAGCGGTATACGCTCATTGTATAAATATGTGCCCGAAGTGAAATTAGAGATGGAGGGCATACATAATTACGTAAGGCATCCTTTATATACCGGCACTTTATTATTTGTGTGCGGACTGTTCCTGGTTTTTCCATTTCTTAATAACCTAATTGCAGTTTTAGCAATTACCGGGTATACACTTATAGGAATAAAATTTGAAGAGAAGAAACTATTACTTCAGTTTGGCGATCGTTACAGGGAGTATGTATCAAAAGTACCGATGCTTATACCCGCATTTAAGTTCAATAGTAAATAAAAAAGGTGGCCAATTGGCCACCCTTAAGTTTGTTGGAAATATCGATCTTAGCCGATTAATTTCACATTAACGGCATTCATGCCTTTTTGTCCATTTTGCAAGTCAAATTCCACTTTATCATTTTCTTTAATCTCGTCAATTAAGCCGCTTGCATGTACGAATGTTTCCTTTGCGGAATCATCATGTTTGATAAAACCGAAGCCTTTTTCAGTATTGAAAAATTTTACGGTTCCTGTTGTTTTGTTGTCCATTGTATTGTTGTTTATAAAATAATTAGTCGCAAAGATACAAATTTAAATGGTATAACAGGGTCTGGAAAAATACAATTAACATGTTAAAGTCAATTATCGCCCCGCATTGAGGACAGTTGCACTATGTCAAGAAGATTAGTAGCAGTGGGAGAAATTGTACTGCTCAACATTATTTCTTTCCACTTATTTATTTTCTTGTCCCAAACCGGGCGGGGAGGATAATCGTTATTAGCAGATACAATCAGCGTCGCAACTTTTGAGGAGATTTTTATCGGTTGGCCTTCAGGGCCTGCAATGGTGATATATTTCTTGCTTTCATTTGGATTACTATTCATCTCTCCGGCCAGCGATTTATCTTTTGAAGACTCTATAATTAGCTTCAACGTTTTGTTGTTGAGGGAATCATTTGCAGCTACATTGGCCTGGCTGTCCGTGGTATTGGTTGAAGAAGAGGCAATTTGTTGGTCAGGCGTCTTATTCTTTTTCTCAAAAAATAAAGAACTTACAAAAATTATGAGCAAAGATGCGGCTGCGGTAAGTGCATAAAATAGAAACCTGTATTTTCTGCGAAATGAGGGAATTTGAACAACCTTTTTTTCAGCATTGTTATCTAATTCAGCTACAATATTATCCCAAATGCTCTTTGGGGGAGTTGATTCATAATTGTATAATTTTTGTTTAAAATCCGGCATGATATGCTATGAATTTAAAGTATCGTTTGTTTTGTTTAATTTTTTTCCCAGTTTTTTTTTCAGGACATCTTTTGCTCTTGCCAATTGAGACTTACTCGTACCCTCGTTAATTCCAAGTATATCTGCAATTTCTTTGTGCGAATAACCCTCAACTACATGCATATTGAAAACAGTTTTATAACCAGGTGATAATTCATTTACCAGCGAAATAATATCTTTTTCAGCCAGGGTATCAAGAATTGTCAGGTCATAATCTTCAATAGTATTCTCCTGCACTTCAGTTACATTATAGAGGTTTACCTTTTTCCTGAAATGCTCAATTGACGTATTTACAAAAATGCGCCTCATCCACCCTTCAAAAGATCCTTCTCCACGGAACTTACTAAGATTCTTAAAAATTTTAATAAATCCTTCCTGCAAAAGGTCGTTTGCATCTTCCGTATTTCCCGAATAGCGAAGGCAAACACCGTACATTTTCGAAGAGAATTTCTTGTAAAGCAGCTCCTGCATTTGCCGGTCTTCAATAATACAACCCTGTATTAAGTCGGTTTCTGAAACTGTATGGTTGCTTGCAGTATCCAAATATTTATAAGGTTTTTATCACAGTTTGGATTTAGTTGTCCAGGCTTCTCAAATAGTTAATAAGTTTTTCCATGGCTTTCTTCCTATGACTGAAATTATTTTTTTCCGGCAAGGTCATCTCAGCAAAAGTCTTTTCTGCGCCATCGGGAATGAAAATAGAATCGTAGCCGAATCCATTATTCCCCAGTCTGTTTGCAATAATAGTGCCTTTGCAGATACCCTCAAAAAGAATCTGCTGGCCGTTTCTAATCAAACATATCACGGTCTTAAAAAAAGCACTTCTGTCTTCTTTGCATGAGAGATTTAAAAGTAGTTTGTCAATGTTCTTTTCGAAAGATCTTTCTTCACCTGCATAGCGGGCGCTCTTTACACCGGGCTCTCCATCTAATACATTCACTGCTAACCCCGTGTCTTCTGCGAAGCAGTTAAGCCTGGTTAAATTATATATCACTCTTGCTTTTTCGATTGCATTCTCCTCCAGCGTTTCATAAGGTTCTGGAATATCAATGGCTACGCCTGCATCTGACAGCGTTTTTATTTCGAAATATGAGGAGAGAAGGCTTTTGACCTCGGTAATTTTATTATCATTATTGGTAGCAAAAACAAGGGTTTCCATTACTTCCTGATCTTAAAAATTTTTTGAAGACTTGCCCACAATTGTTTCTTCGAATCAACATCATTTTGGAGTTGCTCCAAACCTGGACAAAAAATATACTGTATTTCCTGGAAAGCCTGCACCTGGAAATAAGGAATGTTAAACGGGAGATCAATGTCAGTAGCTGAAACGTCAAAACATAAAATCTTTTGAGAACGTAGATGAGAGGTCAGCACGTTGTAATTAACATCCTTATTATGACTTAGATTCACAATAGAAATATCTCCCATTGTAATCTCGCATGCGGTAATAAGGCCCGACAGAAACTTTAATTCGTTATCGTTTAAAAATTTATTTTCTTTATTACGCACTATAAAAGTGATATTCTTCTCGTTTCCGCCTAAAAATTCGATTTCGCCATCTGCTTTTGCCTTTTCTTTTCCTCCGGATTTCTTTTGTATGTCCACCAGGTGTTTTTTAAATATGGACGGGTAGAACGATACTGGTAAATGAATGTTATCTATACTCATATTTTCTATTAAGCTCCTTTTTTTCGTTTCTTTGCTACAAATTTAATGATATGATAGCAGCCGCGGATTTTAATATTACGAGGGCAGAAAGAAGCAAATTGAACTCAATATCGCTGGAAAATATTCCTTTCGGAAAATATTTTACTGACCACATGCTTGAAGTTGACTATGAAGATGGGGAATGGAAAACGGTGGAAATTAAGCCGTATCAGCCTCTTTCGCTTTCACCCTCTTTGGCAGCATTACACTATGGGCAGGCTATTTTTGAAGGTATTAAGGCTTATAAAAACCAGGATGGAGAGGCTCAGCTTTTCAGGCCACTTGAGAATTTCAGGCGTTTTAACGCCTCTGCTGAAAGAATGGAAATGCCAAAAGTTCCTGAAGATATATTTATTGAAGGAATGAAACAGCTCATAAGGCTTGACACAGATTGGATCCCGAATAAACAATATCATTCTTTGTACATAAGGCCATTTATGTTTAGCACTGATGAAATGATAGGAGTGAGGCCGAGCAGCAAATATAAATTTATGATCATCCTTAGCCCTACCGGTCCATATTATAGTGTCCCGATGCGTATTTACGTAGAAGAAAAATATGTGAGAGCTGTTGAAGGGGGTGCCGGTTATGCAAAAAATGCCGGAAACTACGGTGCAGCAATGTACCCATCAGCCCAGGCAAAAAGAAAAGGATATGACCAGGTGCTTTGGATGGACGCCCTGGAACATAAATATGTGCAGGAATGTGGCACCATGAATATTTTTTTCCTGATTGGAAATAAAGCGATAACCCCGGGGCTTGAATCGGGAACTATTTTAGCGGGGGTTACCAGGGATAGCGTTATTAAGCTTTTGGGGGATTTGGATTTTAGCGTGGAAGAAAGAAATTTGAGTATTGATGAAGTTATGGATGCTTACAAATCAGGGAATCTTACGGAAGTGTTTGGCACAGGCACTGCAGCCACAATTTCAATGATCAGGGAACTTCGTTATAAGGACTTTGTCATGGAGTTTGATGTGGATAAATGGACTGTTAGCCCCAAAATCAAGGAATTAATGAATGGAATAAAAGAAGGCCGGGTTGAAGATAAGTATGATTGGATGATGAAAATTTAATAATGACCGCGGTCAAATATAATCCGGAGTTCAGGCTTTTGCGCGGCTTTCGGATTTATTTCACTTCAAATAATTTTGGTATTTAAATAAGCTACACTTACCTTTGCCGTCCAAAAAAAATCAGGTTAAAAGTAATGCCTACAATTCAGCAATTAGTAAGAAAAGGAAGAACAATTATTAAGGCTAAGAGTAAATCAAGAGCTCTTGACAGTTGTCCTCAGCGCCGTGGTGTGTGTACGAGAGTATATACAACAACTCCTAAAAAGCCCAATTCGGCGTTACGTAAAGTGGCTAAGGTCAGGCTTACAAATAAAATCGAGGTAATTGCTTACATACCTGGTGAAGGACACAATTTGCAGGAGCACTCAATTGTATTAATACGTGGCGGAAGGGTAAAAGATTTGCCAGGTGTTCGTTATCATATTGTACGCGGAAGCCTTGATACAGCAGGTGTAAAAGATCGTAAGCAGAGCCGCTCTAAATATGGTACTAAAAGAGAGAAGGCAAAAAAATAAAATAGAATTTCAGGCCCTTTCTCTAAAGAGAAAATTAATAAACGAATAAACAAATAAAATAAATGCGTAAAGCACAAGCCAAAAAACTTCCACTTGCTCCGGATCCTAAATTCCAGGACAAACTGGTTACCAGATTTGTAAATAATTTAATGTGGCAGGGAAAAAAGAGCGGAGCTTACAATATCTTTTATGATGCTCTTGAAAAAGTAAATAAAATCACCGGTGAAGATGGATATGAAGTGTGGAAGAAAGCCCTTGCTAATGTCACTCCGGGCGTTGAAGTAAAGAGCCGTCGTATTGGTGGTGCTACTTTTCAAATACCTGCTGAAGTAAGAGCGGATAGGAAAACTTCATTAAGCATCAAATGGCTTATCAAGTATAGCCGTGACAGGAATGGCCGCAGCATGTCAGAGAAATTGGCTAATGAGATAGTTGCTGCAAGCAAAGGTGAAGGTGCTGCATTTAAAAAGAAAGAAGATACTCACCGTATGGCAGATGCAAATAAAGCGTTTGCACATTTCAGGATTTAAAACATACAGGAACTAAATGCGAACCCTTTCCTCGAAAGGGTTTTTTTATTGCATTTCATTGTTAAATATATCTTCTGTGATGCGCTAAATCATTAGAATATTTGTAACTTTGCGCCTCCAAAAAGTTTATCAAAAGAATTAATAACAATAAATAAAAACAAAGGCAATGGCCGACTTAAGGTATCAAAGAAATTTTGGAATTGCTGCTCATATTGATGCAGGCAAAACCACTACTACAGAGCGCATTCTGTATTATACAGGTGTTAACCATAAAATAGGTGAAGTGCATGATGGTGCGGCAACTATGGACTGGATGGCACAGGAGCAGGAAAGAGGTATTACTATTACATCTGCTGCTACCACCTGTTTTTGGAATTTTCCTACTGTACAAGGTGCAAAAACTCCTGATACTAAGCAATATAAATTCAACATTATTGATACTCCCGGTCACGTTGACTTTACCGTAGAGGTAGAGCGTTCTTTACGTGTGCTCGATGGTTTGCTCGCATTGTTTTGCGCAGTAAGTGGTGTTGAGCCTCAAAGTGAAACGGTATGGCGCCAGGCCAATCGTTACAAAGTTCCGCGTATTGGATTTGTAAATAAAATGGATCGTGCCGGTGCAGATTTCCTGAATGTTGTAAAACAGGTAAAAGAAATGCTGGGTGCAAAAGCTGTGCCTTTGCAATTACCTATTGGCGCAGAAGATGGTTTTAAAGGAGTTGTTGATCTTATTACTATGGAGGGAATTATCTGGGACGATGCAACACAGGGAATGACTTATAAAGTTATGCCTATTCCTGAAGATATGGTTGAAGAGGTAAATGAATGGAGGCAACACTTGATTGAAGCAGTTGCTGATTATGATGAAAAATTATTAGAGAAATTCTTTGATGATCCTAATACAATTACTGAAGACGAAATTCATGAAGCAATTCGTAAAGCAACAATTGATATTTCTATCATTCCTATGATGTGTGGGTCTTCTTTTAAAAATAAAGGAGTTCAAACTGCATTGGATGCTATTGTAAGATATCTTCCTGGTCCTATGGATTTTGAAGCTGTAAAAGGTATTAATCCTGATACTGGTGAAGAGATTGAGCGTAAGCCCGATCCTAAAGCTCCATTTGCTGCATTGGCATTTAAAATTATGACCGATCCTTTTGTTGGTCGTCTTGCATTTTTCCGGGCATATTCCGGACACCTTGATTCTGGTTCTTATGTGTTGAATACACGTACTGGTAAGAATGAAAGAATCTCAAGGATCATGCAGATGCATGCCAACAAACAAAATCCTGTAGACTCTATCGAAGCAGGTGATATTGGTGCGGCAGTAGGCTTTAAAGATATTAAAACAGGTGATACACTTTGTAATGAAGATCATCCGATTGTTTTGGAAGCAATGACGTTCCCTGAGCCGGTGATCTCCGTGGCAGTTGAGCCTAAAACACAGGCCGACGTTGATAAAATGGGTATGGCAATCGCAAAACTTGTAGAGGAAGATCCTACTTTGAGAGTGAAGACAGATGAAGAAACCGGTCAAACCATTTTAAGTGGAATGGGAGAATTACACCTGGAAATTATTGTGGACAGGATGAGAAGGGAGTTTAAAGTTGAGATTAACCAGGGTGCGCCACAGGTTGCTTATAAAGAAGCATTCCAGCAGACTATTGAACACAGGGAAACTTTAAAGAAACAAACGGGTGGTCGTGGTAAATTTGCCGATATCGTTTATGAAATCGGCCCCGCTGACGAAGAATTTTTGAAAGAAGGAAAAGGGAATTTCCAGTTTATAAATGGTTTGTTTGGTGGATCAATTCCTAAAGAATTTGTTCCGGCTATTCAAAAAGGTTTTGAAACAGCCATGACAACAGGTGTTCTTGCCGGCTACCCGATGGAAAGTATGAAAGTAAAGGTGTTTGATGGCTCATTCCACCAGGTTGACTCTGATGCGATGAGTTTTGAATTGTGTGCCAAGCAGGGATATCGTGAATCAGGAAGAAAAGCAAAGCCTGTTTTACTGGAACCAATCATGAAGATTGAAGTGCTTACTCCTGACCAATACATGGGCGATGTAACCGGTGATCTTAACCGTCGTCGCGGCATGCTGGAAGGAATGGATAGCAAGCATGGCGTACAGGTGATAAAAGCAAAAGTGCCATTGAGTGAAATGTTTGGTTATGTAACGCAGCTGCGTTCTTTATCAAGTGGCCGTGCTACTTCTACCATGGAGTTTAGCCATTACTCACCTGCACCTAATAATATTGCAGAAGAAGTAATAGCAAAGCAGAAAGGAAAAGTGAAAGTGGAAGATTAACAGTTTAAACTTTTTTTCTTTTTATAAAAGCCTCATTCAAACGAATGGGGCTTTTTTTATGCTCAAACATATAAACTGATGGGGTGGCACTCCTAAAAAAATTCTGCTGAAAATCTGCAAAACCAAATTATTAAGAACGGGATAAGCCGGTATTTATACCTCTTTTACCCGGGGTGAATTATTTCAAATCAATGATAAATCACCCCGCAATAACGGGTTGTTAGCCTCTTTCAATTTGTTCCGCACTTTTAGAGATTTGTGCTATCAAAAATCATAATCACGATTGCAGCTTTTAAACCACAATCAATTATTCCTGAGCTTCCCGTGATGTTCTTTTTGTAAAAGAATAAGTGATAATACAAACGGAGTATGCTGAAAATCCGGGAATGAAAGAGTAAGCATAAAACATAAAATTATAAAGCAGATGAACTACATTTTCAAAGGTAATATTCGCGGCTTCTATTGCGGCAATTGCTACGACTACCTGTACAAGGCTAAAGTAAAAATCTATTCAACAGACAAAAAGGCCGACGTTACCGCCCTCGCTGTGGCAAGGGAAAAGGAAACGTTTCATCAAAGAAGCGAGGACGAATTAAAATCGCTTTCTAAAAGGCTACTCTTCGAAACCGAAACAGACGATGCAGGTAGCTTTACGGTTGATTTTTCTAACGTTCAAGGTTATGACGGCGGTGCATTTGATATTGATTTTGAATGCGGGACCGTACCCGTCAAGGTAAGCAGTATTAAAAGGCCTCCAAAACCAAAAGGGCCGTTTCAATTTCACATCACCACATTACAGCCGCTTTGGAAAGGAAATAAAAATGAGAGAGAATTAAATACCAATGTTGCCTATTGGGAGTATAAGATAGCATATAAGTTTTGGTGCTGGCTTCTGAGATTGTTTGGCCTGTATGTAATATGCGGCAGGGTAGTAGATTGTAAAGGGAAAATACCTATCCAGGGGGTTAAAGTAAAAGCATTCGATGTTGACCTGATACAAGATGATTATTTGGGAGAAGGCAGCACCGACAGTGCGGGCAAATTCAAAATATACTATACTGAGGCCGATTTTAGTAAAACGATTTTTCCGTGGCTCAACATAGAGTGGCCAGCCGGTCCGGATATCTATTTTTCAGTAGAAAACGGATCAGGCACCGTGATTTTGCAAGAGCCCCGAAGCAGGGGCCACCAGCAGGATCGTGAAAATATTTCAAATTGTTTTTGTGTTGAGTTATGCGCGGATGTAGATATTGTAGTGCCACCGCCCGTTCCGATTCCGGCATTCCTGCGCGTCGGTGGAATTGATTATCAAACTCAGATACATAGCGGACCATTTGGAACAGGGTTAACAAATAGTAACTATGCTTTTTTCAGCAACCTGAGGCTTAACGGGATTTTGGCTCAAACATTTGGGGGTATGCCAATGGAATACTGCTTTGAATTTTCCAGGGATTTTGACGGAGCAGGCCTGCCTACGAACTGGCAACGTGTGTTACCTTCCCAGGTAGGTACCACCCACATCGGCTATGTTGAAAAAGCAACCCTTGTCAACTTACCTTTTCCGCACTATGTTTACAATAACCAGGATTGCTATGTAAGTAATGTACCAATTGCCGGTGCTATTACCACTCCTGTTGCGGCAGATGGATGGATACTTGTTCCTCAGCAAATGGATAATCCTACCAATCCTGCAGGTGTCGGAATGTTTGTTGCAAACGGAAACCAGGTCTCATTAAATTCCTCCACATTAGATGCTTTTCCTTCAACTGATCTAACGGGACTTGTAGCAGGCGGTGACACTACCTCCACGGGCAAAGCGCTTGCAAATGACAAAGTTTTTGCGCTGCGTATGTTGGTTCGTCAGCAGGGAAACGATGCCACAAAAACAGAAGCCGGGATGTGTAATCGCGTTGCAGTAGACAATACGCTCTACACAGGCATGAGCCATCACCCTGAATGGGGAGCATGGGGACCCGTAACAGAATACGGTGTATGCATGCTCGATGTTCAGCAGTTAATTGCCGCCGGTTGCAGTAAAATCACAAATAAAGTGGATATTCTCTATTCAGTGGCACATCCTAATATTGGCAGTATTAGTATGGTACTTACAGGGCCTCTCCCTTCTGTAAGTTTAGGCCCTATACCAGTTACACAAAATTCCTTTGGTACAATTACTCACACGTTTGCACCTACGGATCCACTGTGTGCTTACCTCGTAACATTGACTGCCACTTACCTCCTCACCACAGGTGATAGTAATCTGCCTTCTGTACAGGATCAGATTGCATTTTGCAGGTAATATTTTCCTGCCGGTGTTTTTATTTGCTTAAATAACACCGGCAGGATTATTTAAGATTGTGATGTCATGAAGTTGTAAAAAATCGGGGAAAAAAATAGGCCATATGGCCTAAAATGCGAACTTAGTAAGGCAAAAAAAATTACATGAAAAAGAAAACAACCTCTCCAAAAAAAACTGAACTGCATGTTTGCGTCGACCGCCCGATTTCTACGCTGAATCTGCATCGCCAGATGTATGAAGCGATAAAGACTAATCCGGCAAATAACCCGGCAAAGGCTGGAACTGAAGCACATTCTGTAATGAGAAGCTTTGTCGCTAATCCCCACCAGCAGTTTAGTGCGGAGCACCATGCTGTGCTATCGCGCATGGCAATTTTAACGGATAACAAATGGAAAAAAGGCCAAACGGTTACCGTAGCATTTTTAGATGGTAGCGCACTTCAGAAAAAGAAAACTAAAAAATATGCAAGGTATTGGACAATGAAAAATAAAGCGCACGCAAACCTGACGATGAAATTTGTAAGCGGTAAAAAAGCCCTGATAAGAATTTCATTCGTAGCAGATAGCGGCTCGTGGAGTACTATTGGTACAGACTGTAACGTTGTGCCGGCAGATGAGCCAACAATGAATTTCGGATGGCTGCGCGATAATACCGATGACGGCGAATGGGAACGCGTAGTAGTCCACGAATTTGGCCACGCACTGGGTTGCATTCATGAACATCAAAACCCTGCCAAAGGAATTAATTGGAATAAACCTGTAGTGTATAAATATTTTGAAGGCCCGCCAAACAACTGGAGCAAGGCAGAGGTTGATAGTAATATTTTTGACAAATACAGTAAAAATCTAACCCAGTTTACAAAGCTTGACGTCACTAGTATAATGATGTATTTTTTTCCACCGGAGTTTACTACAGATGGATTTGGTACCCCGGAGAACAAGCGTCTTTCGCCTGTTGATATTGAGTTCATAAGAAAACAATATCCCAGGTAAATGATTGTTGCTATTGGCTTTTCTTTATTTGAAAATATATTAAACAGGAAGTTCTATTGTAGTTTGGCTTCCTTCGCCTGGAGCGCTTTGCATATATAGTTTTGCGTTTATGAGAGCAGCCCTATTTTGAAGATTGGTTAAACCTGCACCGCCACTATTCATTTTTTCTGAAATACTAAACCCGATTCCGTTATCACTTATAGTGAGCGTAATGAATTTTTCGGAAGCATTGAGCAACACCGTGATTTTTTTTGCACGGCTGTGTTTCACCATATTATTAAGCACTTCCTGGGCCATCCTGTAAAGGATGGTTGCCTTATCATTGTCGAGAATCGGAAGGTGGCCGACCTCAGTAAATGTGGCAACAAACTGGCCGGTTTTATTGAGCCTGTCAACTTCAGTTTCCAGCGCCTGGGATAAACCCGCTTTGGCAATTCTATCACTACCAAGGCTTACTGACAATGATTTAATATCGGTGAGAAGTTGCCTCGTAAGTTCTTTGGTATTTTCTATTTTCTCATTCGCTTTATCCGGTTCATTTACGTCTATCGTGAATAAATTTATTTTAATTAGGCTTGCCACCTGGCCGAGATTATCATGAAGTTCTGAGGAAATATGCCTGAGTGTTTGTTCCTGGATTTCAAGTTGTGACTCGAGAAGTGTTTGAGAAAATTTCGCATGAAGTTGCGCCTGTTCTTTCCGGTGTTTATAGATACGATTTTGATACTTTATCACGGCGATGATAATAATGCTGACAAGCATGACCATGACCGCTCCGCCGGCAATTACTGTGAAATAGATTTCCTGGTCGCTCTTGAACATAGTAGCCCAAATATTAGTAAAGTATAAAATAAATAATTGAGGATATAATAAATGAATATTAATTTGTCTTTAACCTCGGGGTTAGTATTTTTTAAAGGGTTAAAAAACCCATTTAAAAAAAACTGTCCGGCAAACATAATCATGAACGCAATACAAAACCAAAACTGAAATGTTTTAAAAATATTAAGGTTTGGATTAAGCGGCAAATTGAATAAGCTAATTACACACCAGATAATAATAAGCGTACCTTCTATATTGTATTGCCATGATGGAAAGTCATTAATTCCCTGTAAGTATATTGAAATAATCGTACTAAGAAGTACGAAAACCGGAATGGATATTAGCATTAGCTTTTTTAGAACCACATTTTGAATCAACTTGGAAAAGTAAAATGTAACAAGGCAATACTCAATAGGGATATAAAAATGGTACGGACTGTAACGTTTTGCCTCGGCGTAAAATCTAAAATATTCACTTACAGATTCTGTTATTATCGAAAAAAATAATAGCCAGCATATGATGATAAATTTTTTATCATTTTTTGAGTTGATACACGCAAGCGTAACTGCAGTGCATAAAAAGAGATAATATAAATAGCGTTCAAATGTCATTTAGAGAAGCTGTTTTCGGAAAATATCCCTTGCCCTCACTGTGATTTATCCTCCTGTAATATCTCCATAGCTTTTGCGGGGAACTACTTCAAATATTGGCCCATCGGAACTGCTGTCGCTGGTTGTTGCGCTTAAAATTTTAGGAGCACTGGCAGTTTTTGAGGCACGGGAAGTTTTTGATGCGGGGGTATATTGATTTGCCTCGGCTCCGATAACCTCGTATCCATCACGCGAATGAGATGGCCTTGCGCCTCTTGCCATTAAAGTCACGCGTTCATTGACTTTTCCTTTATCATCAGGAATATCATTTATACCAAATGTAAAGGTGATACCTGCGGCATTTGGTTGTGAAAGCAGCATGAGAATTGCTTCCTTTCCAAACGTCACTTCCACCGTTTCATTTTTTATTGAACCTTTATACCTGCTAAAAATTTTTTCGAGGCGATCCAAAAATTTTGTTCGCATGTGATTGAATGCGCTTGGAGTAATTGGCTGAGAGAAACCGGCAAGCGTGTTGTCAGGGTTTAGTTCAATTTTGACAGGAAAGTTTTTGACCCACGGATTCTCTTTCCTGGTTTCGTCGTAATCGAATCCTGAAATCGAGATTTTTGCTTTTCTTTTCATCGTAGTATTATTTAGAATAAATTAATTATACCAAGCTAATACTATTTTTTATTTTTAAAATCCCGGGTGCAATAATCCGTTCCATTCTGTTAAAAAACGGTGTAAACACCTTTTCAATTTAAGAAAAACACCCGGTTACCACTTGCTATGATTTTACTGCTATTGCCTCATAAACAAGTCTTTGGACCGAGGAGCATTTTTAGACCTTAAGAAAAAATGACACGTTACCAGTAGCTGAATTACGGAAAAAGAAATAAGGGGGGTGAAAATCAGTTTAAAAAAAGGGGGTTTTCACGGTGTTCGGGTAAGTTTAGATGTCGCATTTTTGTATCAGCAAATTAGTTAGAGGGAAATGGTTACAATATTTCCTTCAAAAGTTGAAATGGCAAATAAATCAAAAAAGTAAAGACTACAAGTCTTTAAAATTATAGCGGTGGTTTTTCAATTAGAGTTCAAGGTGCCCCTCGGGGCATTTTGGATTTTATAGAACTATGGATTAAGAATACTTGTAAATTTGATACAACAGACGTAAAAAGAAGAGGATGGACTATATAAAAATCGCTATTGTGAAGTAGAAAATCCTCATTGATAAATCTTCATCGAAAAAACAGGGACCTTTATTTTTTCTTAAAATCACCCCGCTTCCAGGCTTTTATAAATTCCGCCCAGGCCATAGGATTAAAAATATTTTGAGGAGGAAGTTGCCCGGCTGAATAATATTTCTGTGCATTTTGCTTTAAAAAATAATTACTCGCCTCGCGGCCATCTTGCGGATATACTGACATTAAAGCCCTCCGGTTACTTTCTGAAACATTTCGCCGTGCAATTTCCTGCTGATCATCGGGCACCTGTGTGTTTACAAAATCACGTTCAAACTCTTGCCTTGAGGGAAGCTTTTTAATGATTGTCGCCGGAAGGTAAACCGTATCCTCTATCATTAACTGGATCATGCTTTGTTGATTGCCATCTAAAGTCTTCGGAATCATTACACGTTTCGGTTTGTAGCCAACGCTCGTGAACTCAACTTCATCGCCTTTTAAAACAACTATGGAAAAAACGCCTTGTTCGTTAGTTATTGTTCCGCGATTTTGTCCCATCACAACTATACTTACTGAGGGCAAGCCTTTGAGGCTGTCGGCGGACATTACGACTCCATATAATTGTACAACAGAATCTTTATAGGTTTCAAATTGCGCTTTGGCAGCAACAGGAATAAGAAAGCAAAGGAATATAGTGTGTCGTAAAATTTTTTTCATAACCCCAACCCCACTAGAAGAGGGGTATATTATTTTTTTAAAAGTATTTAAAGTTTTTTATACATGCGCTATCCCATCCAGGGAAGGGGTTGTTAATTTAAACAAAGTAAGGATATCAATGTTTAAATTTGCAAATACATTTTCTTTTTAACAAAAAATTGAATTCATGACGGAGAAGGATATTTTAAGTGCGTTGAGCAATGTACAGGAACCAGACCTTGGGAAAGACCTTGTAACACTAAACATGGTCAAAAACATAAAAATTTCGGGAAATGATGTCTCTTTTACGGTGATACTTACAACACCGGCATGCCCGATGAAGGACCTTATAAAAAATGCTTGTATAAATGCGGTACAACTTCTGGTAAGTAAAGAAGCGGTAGTCACTGTAAACTTTACAAGCAACACCACATCTATTAGAAGTGATGATAAGGTTCTTAAAGGTGTAAAAAATATTATAGCTGTAGTAAGTGGAAAAGGTGGTGTGGGAAAAAGCACAGTTGCCTCTAATCTTGCTTTGGCCATAGCTGAAGGAGGCGCTAAAGTAGGATTAATGGATGCAGATATTTATGGGCCTAGCGTCCATATTATGTTTGGTGTGCGGGGCGAAAGGCCTGTTATGAAAGATGTGGACGGTAAGGGAATGATTGTTCCATTGGAACGTTATGGAATAAAATTAATGAGTATAGGTTTGCTGGTTGATGAAAAGCAGGCGGTTGTTTGGCGCGGCCCCATGGTGAGCAGCGCCATACGGCAATTTGTAACGGATGTTGATTGGGGCGATCTTGATTATCTGATAATCGATATGCCGCCGGGAACAGGCGATATACACCTGACAATTGTTCAAACAGTGCCTGTAACAGGTGTGATCGTTGTAACTACACCGCAACTTGTGGCATTGGCAGATGCCAAAAAAGGCATCGCTATGTTTAACCAGGCGCAATTGAAAGTGCCTGTGATTGGCCTCGTGGAAAACATGAGCTATTTCACGCCTGCAGAATTACCCGATAACAAATATTTTATCTTTGGAAAAGAAGGAGGCAAAAAACTCGCTGAAGAATTTGACATTCCGTTTCTGGGAGAAATACCGTTGGTGCAATCTATTCGCGAAGGTGGCGATTTAGGTGTACCCGTTATGATAAGCGATGATGAAATTTCTAAAAAAGCATTTGTAGAATTCAGCGACAATGCGATTAGAGGTATTGCGATGCGAAATGCTCAGTTGCCAGCCACTGAAGTTTCTGAAGTGCTGGAATTTAGTTAGGTAATTTTAATTTTCTTCTAACGAATAATTGCAATCAGGCATTTTTTGATCGTGTAATAAAAATTATTTTTTGAAATAACTCACCAGGTCGGTATCATACTTTTCCTGCCTTTCTAAAATAAAATCTTTTATTTCAGGTGCGTTAATTCCATTTTCAATAACTAATGTATCATTTGTAATCACTCTTGCCTCATCCCATAAGTTACTATCTATAAACGATTGCAATGTTTTTGCGCCACCCTCTACCAAAATACTTTGAATATTCATTTCAAAAAGGGAATGCATCACCTGGTCGATGAATTTTTCCTTATCAATTTTAATGTGAATAATATTTTCTTCATTTGCATTTTTTGAAAGATTGTAAACAATTGTTTTCGCCTCGCTATTAAAGACTTTTAAAGTTGAAGGCAACCGGAGTTGTTTATCAATAATAATTCTGACAGGGCTTTTTCCGTTCCACAGTCGTGTTGTTAAAAGCGGGTCATCTTTAAGAGCGGTATTGGTTCCAACTAAAATACCCGCTTCTTCGCTGCGCCACTTATGAACAATCCTGTTACTATATTCGTTGCTTATTAAAACTCTTTCATCCCCGGCAGCGCCTATTTTTCCATTGAGACTTTGCGCCCATTTCAGAATGATGTATGGCCTGAATTTTTCATGAAATGTGAAGAAACGCTTGTTAAGATCTATACATTCATTTTCCAGAATACCGCTGATCACTTCCACACCTGCATTTTTCAATTTTTGTATTCCCTTCCCTGCCACTTCTTTAAAAATATCCTTGCAACCTATCACTACCTTCCTGATTTTATTTTCAATTATCAGGTCAGTGCAGGGGGGTGTCTTTCCAAAATGTGAACAAGGTTCAAGCGAAACGTATAGCGTGCTTTGATTGATAAATTTTTTATTCTCTTCGGCAACACTATTTATACAATTCACTTCAGCATGTGCCTTTCCGTATTTTTGATGATAGCCTTCACCGATGACTTTGTTGTCATAAATGAGCACTGCACCTACCATTGGATTTGGAGCCACATTTCCTGCTCCTAAATTTGCAAGCTGAATACACCTTGCCATATACTCTTCATCTGCTGTCAACTTTGTCTTTTTTAGAAATTTATTACTTCACAAAATAATTAAGTTTGTGGTAATGGCAACAGATCAATTCTATAATCACTTTTTAAAGGAGCTTACATCTGTTTATGAAGAAAGAGAAGCAGCAAATATTACGGATTGGGTATTTGAAAATGTAACTCAATTGAAAAAGTGGGAGAGAAGAGGTAAGTCAAAAAAAATAAATGATGAACAGTCGTCTAAATTGAAGAAATACCTTGATGAACTTCTCTCAAATAAACCCATTCAATACGTTTTGAATGAAGCGTGGTTTTATAAAATGAAGTTCTTTGTAAATGAGTGTGTGCTCATACCCAGGCCGGAAACGGAGGAACTTGTAAGTCTTGTTGTAAATGATGTGAGAAGTTCGAAGTACGATACACAAAGTCGGGAATTACAAATTCTGGATATTGGTACCGGAAGTGGCTGCATTGCTATTTCAATAAAAAAGGAATTGCCAGGAACTAATCTTATTGCGATTGACGTAAGCGAAGAAGCGCTACTTGTTGCGAAAAAAAATGCAGACGATCTGCAGGTAAAAATTGAATTTGTAAAAAATAATTTCCTCGATGAAATCGCATGGCATCATCCTGATAAATACGATGTGATAGTCAGTAACCCTCCATATATTCCTCAAGGCGAAAAAAAGACCCTGGCCAAAAATGTTACCGCATTTGAACCGGGTATTGCTTTATTTGTTTCAGATGATGATCCATTTATTTTCTATACGAAGATTGCAAAATTTGGCCGTTCGTATTTAAATGTAGAAGGAAAAATTTATGTAGAAATTCATGAAAATTATGCAAGGGAAGTTTGTAAGATTTTTGCAGACCACGGGTTTGAAACTGAAAGTAAAAAGGATATTTATGGAAACGACAGAATGATTAAAGCATATCACCAATAAAGATTAATGTCAACTTTATTTGCCGGTCGTTATGAATTTATTTTACTCCGCTTACAGACGCGGATGTAGTAGCACCAAGCTTTTTGGCAACCTGCATCACTCGTACAATGTCGCCCCAACTCACCAGTGAATCAGCATTAATGACTACAGCTGGTTTTAAACTATCAGTTATATGAAGTTGCCGTTGCAATGATGGTTCAAGAGAATCGAAAATTATTTTTTGCTGCCCGAGATAAATATCCCGGTTCTTATCGATGCTTACAATTACGCTTTGCTTTGCCTTTGTATCACTTGAAGCACGTGGGTTGTTCATCTTGATCACATTAGGATTTGCCAGTGTTGAGATGATAAGAAAAAAGAACATAAGAATGAAAAGAATATCGTTCAGCGGCCCGGTATCCAATTCGGTTTCTTCATTCTTAAAACGTCTTCTTATGCTCATACTTAAAAAATTAGTTAACCCCTTTAATGTGTAGGCTCCTGTAAAATATCTGTGAATTCTGCACTGGCAATCTCCATCTTATTTTGGATCCTGTTTATTTGCGCAGCGAGATAGCTGTGGCCAATGTATGCCAGTATACCAATAATCAAACCTGTAGCGGAGGTAATCATTTTAATATAAATACCATCTGCAATGGTGTTGGGGGTGTACTCTGTACTTGCTGCTATTCCTTTAAAGAGCGCCAGCATTCCTATAATAGTTCCCAAAAAACCGAACAAAGGCGCTATGCGTGCAACAATAGAAATTATCGAAAGATTTTTTTCAAGTTTATACAATTCAAGCACGCCTACATTTTCCATACTTTTTTCAATCGCATCCATTGGTTTTCCAATGCGCTGTATTCCTTTATCAATGATACGTGCCACCGGGTTGCTATTGTTTTTGGAAAAACTCCTGGCTGCTGCAACGTTGCCAGTTACGATATGATCCCGGATAATGCGCATAAAATTATCATCAATTTTTGCGGCTTTATTTATGGCAATTAATCTTTCAAAAAAGAAATAGACAGCTCCGATAAATAAAATTGCAAGGGGAATCATTATAACGCCCCCACTTACCAGCACTTCCCACAAATTCTGAACTTTAGGAGCCGCTTTGATGGCGGTAGTATCCGCCTGCAGAAAAAATAGATCCATTAATGAGTATTTGAACAAATGTAAAAAGTTATTTGATAAATGGTTAGTTCAATAAAATAGTATAGGAAACTTTAACGTTAATTAACGATTTGCATCTATTTGAGATTATCAAATTTGGCATTGAATATCCGGCAATTTGCATCAGGCGGTGTAATAAAAGTCTATAAATTCAGATGGTAATAAAACAGGAATTTTCGAAAGAAAATAATCATGCACATTTCTTGTGATGATCAGATCTGCCGGCAAAGAGACTGCTGCAAAATATTGCAGGGCATCCTCAAGATCAGGAAAGTCACTGATCAACACTTGCTCCATTATTTTTTCATTCTCGTTAACAAATTTGAATTCAGAAAACACTTCCTTAATAATTTTGTTAAGTCTTTCTTTTTTAGAAATATATTTTCCAAACATATAGTAAGCTATGGCAAAAGTAGTTGAAGTGATAAATGGCTTTCCATAATGCTTTCTTACTATTGTTAAAGTTTGCTTTGCCTCCAGGTGATACAATGACGATTTATTTAAAAAGTCGATTATTACGTTAGCATCCAGGAAAACTTTTTTCATTTATTTTTTTTCAAAAAAATCCTGAATTAAGTTGCTGGTTCCGGTATTAAAAATGCCTGCGTATTTTTCTACCCATTCATCTTTGGTTATATTTTTTTTTCGGGCGCTGTTCTGTTGCAAATCTTCAAGAAATTGGTTTAATAGAAATGACACGCTGGTATTTTTTTCTTTAGCATACTTTTTTGCAAACCGTATATTTTTTTCCTCAACGAGAACTGTGAGTTTATTTTTCATATTTTGTGTTTATACGTACAAATATAAAATTTATACGGTGAGCCACCAACTGAAGCGAGGAAAAACAAATAGGAAGATTGAGAATATTATAGAAACTTAGATTGAATTTCAAAGATCCTTTAGTTATACTGTTTCTTCCTCCCATATCATGCATAAATGCACCAAAGTCTCTGCAGCTTTTGCCATATCTTTTACCCCGATCCATTCTAATTTTGAATGAATGGCCTGCATACCTGTAAATATATTCGGGCAGGGAAGGCCCATATAACTAAGCCGACTGCCGTCAGTGCCACCACGGATACTTTCTGTTTTTACATCAAGGCCCGCACGGGTAATTGCTTCTGCCGCATACGCCGCAACCTGTGGGTTTTCATCCAGCACCTGTTTCATGTTGCGGTATTGTTCTGTTATTGTAAATTCCATGGATGCGCCGAGGTAATGATTTACTACTTTTTCGGCGATGCTCTTTAATTTTTCTCCATGTTTTTTCAACTCAGTCACATCGAAGTCACGAATTATAAACTCGATGGTTGCTCTTTCTGCAATACCCTCTAACCTCACAGGATGCACGAACCCTTCTTTTTCCTCAGTAGCCTCAGGAGCCCACTCAGTGGCAGGAAGCGCATGAAGTATTTCAGCAGCAACTTTTAATGCATTTACTAATTTATTTTTTGCATAGCCAGGATGGGCAATCACGCCATTTACAACTATCGTGGCGCCATCGGCGTTGAAAGTTTCATCTTCGAGGCTGCCTGCTTCGCCGCCATCAAGGGTGTAACCAAAATCGGCCCCCAATTTTTTCATGTTGAGCTTCGCGGTTCCTTTGCCTACTTCTTCATCGGGTGTAAATAGAATTTTAATATCGCCATGGAGTATTGAAGGATTATTTATCAAATATTCTGCGGCTTGCATAATCGCGGCTACACCACTTTTATCATCTGCGCCTAATAATGTGGTACCACTCGCGGTTATAATATCCTCGCCTATTTGCTCTCTTAGATAAGGATGGGAGACTGCGGATAAAACCTGTGATTTATCATCTGGCAACACGATATCTTCTTCATCATAGTTTTTATGCAGTATAGGTTTTACATTAGTCCCGCTGCAATCCGGCGCTGTATCTACATGGCTGCAAAAGCAAATGACCGGAATATTCTTCTTCGATGAATTAGATGGGATTGTGGCATATACATATCCATATTCGTCCGTCTCTGCATCTTTGATTCCCATCTTTTGCAATTCTCCTGCAAGAAGTTTGCTTAAGTTTTTTTGCTTTTCTGTTGATGGGTATGTATTGCTTTGCGGATCGCTTTGCGTATCGATTTTTACATAACGCATAAAGCGTTCGGCAATGGCAGATTTGTTAATTTCTATTTCGGTCATATAAGCTCTTAAATATTTGAAAAGAATTTTTTAGCAACACGACAAATATGAGATTAAATTTTTTTTAAATGTAAGAAATCAAAAAGGAAAAATATTCCGGAAAGAATGTTTTCCCAAAACACAATTCTCTGACCTACAGTAATTTTTCCAATACATAATATACGATCGGACAAAAAGTAGAATTCTTCAAAGTAAGCTGCGGCCTTTTTAATAATACATCTTCATCTGTGTAAGGAAACCGATGGCAGTCGCCGGGACGATTGTCATAAATAGTACAATAATTGTCTTCGCCAAGAAAAGGACAAGGCGCGCTTCTTGCGACATAATCACCATCATTATCGAGGCGCAAATAGGTTTCAATGAAATCGCCTTCTTTCATTTTTAAGAGCTTCGAGATCCGCTTGATGTCAGGCGTTTTAAAGCGGGGCGAATAGTTTTTACAGCAATTAGCACATTCCAGGCACTCAATTTTTTCAAAGGCTTCTTCGTGCAACGCTGGCAGAGCTTTCAGCACTTTATTCTTATCGGCCCGCTTTAGAAAATCCTTATATTTCTTTTGATTTTGAAGGGATTTCTTTTCCCAATTGTGCAACAAATCACCTTTCATATTGTAAATATACACAGGCGATACAACTTATTATTTGCCCTAATATTTTTCTCCTTTTTGCAACGTAACTTCGCGGCTTCAATTTCGGGAATTCGCAAAAATCACAAGCTTTAAAAAAATTTAGCACATGATATTCTTACTTTGGACAGTACTTAACATTGGCCTTTTTCTTTGTTTTATTTTTATTTGTTTCCGGGCTACAAAGCTCGTTAGGAGAGAATTTGGGACAATTTTTTCAGCAATATTTGTATTTGGATTACTATCATTTATAGCTCAGCCGAATAACGGAAATGGAAAATTAGGAGAACAGTTCAAATTTGATTTCATCAAAGACAATCCAAAGTCATTGGAAAATTCAAATTTTGTAACTACCACACTTGATAGTAACCTGATTTTCAAAATGCACCTAACAGTTCAATATCGCAAAAACGATAGCACGACTTTGATTACGCCTATGGATGGCTTTTCTACAACTAGCGGTTTAGTGGCTGGCAATAGGTGGAAAGCTTACTCTGTTTCAACTAACGTCGAAGGGACAAAAATTAAATATTCTGTGTTGGGCGCAATTGAATGGAAACTGTTGGGTTTTAATATTTACACCCAAAACAAAAATTACAAAGGTTTTATTGAAACAAAATAAGCTGGCAGTATCCGCGGAGCCTTTATTAAATGATTTTCCGCGATAGCCCTGAATGAATAATTCTATTGAACAATTTATATGAATATGAATCTTTTTGAAAAGCAATCTTCTGAATTTGCGGAGCGGCATATAGGGCCGGATCATGAGGAAACAAGGCAAATGCTTTCGGAAATTGGTGTTGGATCTCTTGATGAACTGATTGACAAGACGGTGCCCAGGGGTATCAGGCTTAACAACCAGATTGATATCCCTTCGCCATTAAGCGAGTTTGAATACCTACGTGAATTGAAGGAGATTGCAAGTAAGAATAAAGTTTACAAGTCTTATATAGGGCAAGGATATTATGACACGATCGTGCCATCGGTCATTTTAAGAAGTCTTTTTGAAAATCCCGGATGGTATACGCAATACACACCGTACCAGGCCGAAATTGCGCAGGGAAGACTGGAAAGTCTGCTTAATTTTCAAACTATGGTAAGCGACCTTACGGCTCTCCCCATCGCGAATGCGAGCCTGCTTGATGAAGGCACCGCTGCCGCCGAAGCAATGGCTATGCTTTTCAACAATAAGAACAAGGATCATGATCATATAACCGCTCCCCGGTTTTTTGTTGATGAAAAAATATTTGAGCAAACAAAGCACATTCTAAAAACACGATCAAAACCCGTGGGGATCGAACTGGTTTTTGGAGAATTCGGTAAGGCTGTGCTTGATGAAAGCTATTTTGGAGCAATAGTTCAATATCCTGATAGCGAAGGAAACATTGAAAATTATCGCAGCTTTATTGAAGATGCACATAAAGTAAATGCACAGGTGGTGATGGCTACTGATCTCCTGGCGCTCACGTTATTAACGCCTCCCGGAGAACTTGGTGCAGATGTAGCGATAGGCTCGTCCCAAAGATTTGGTGTGCCGTTGGGATATGGCGGCCCGCATGCGGCATTTTTTGCAACCAAAGATGAATTCAAAAGAAATATTCCCGGAAGAATAATCGGCGTGAGTGTAGATGCGCAAGGCAATCGCTGTCTCAGGATGGCTTTACAAACAAGGGAACAACATATACGCCGGGAGAAGGCAACTTCCAACATCTGTACAGCCCAGGCTTTACTTGCGAATATGGCTGCGATGTATGCGGTGTATCACGGAGCGGGAGGATTAAAAGATATTGCAAAAAGAGTGGCATTGCTTACTCAAACACTTGCTTCAGAATTGGAGGAAGCCGGTTTCGAATTAAAAAATCAAACCTTTTTCGACACGCTTACTTTTAAGATTAATGATGTGGCGAAAATCAAAGAACTATCGGAAAAGTATGAGATGAATTTTCATTACCCGGCAAAGGGGCTTGTAACAATCTCTCTTGATGAAACAACAACAAGAAATGATGTGCTTAACATTGTAAATGTCTTCAACTCATCAACCGGCAACGATACTTCTATCGCAAGCTTTGACAATGAAGCGGCACTGGAAAATATTCCTGCCTCTCTTACAAGAACGACGGAATTTCTCACACATCCTGTTTTCAACAGCCATCATAGTGAAACGGAGTTGATGCGTTACATGAAAGTATTGGAGAATAAAGATCTTTCTCTTACTACATCGATGATTGCTTTAGGCTCGTGTACGATGAAGCTTAATGCAGCCACAGAATTGATTCCTGTAAGCTGGGAGCCTTTTAGCAGGATACATCCATTTGCACCTTTGGATCAAACAAAGGGATACCAATACATAATAGATGATCTTGAAAAATTATTGTGTACCATCACCGGTTTTACTGCATGCAGCCTTCAGCCGAATAGCGGTGCACAAGGTGAGTTTGCGGGCCTGCTGACTATACGCGGTTATCATGAAAGCAGTAATGATACGCATAGAAATGTAATACTCATACCCATCTCCGCACATGGAACTAATCCGGCATCTGCAGTGATGGCTGGTTTCAAAGTTGTCGTAACAAAATGTGATGAAGAAGGAAATATTGATTTAGATGATTTGAATTCGCAGGCTGAAAAATATAAAGATTCCCTTGCCGGATTGATGGTAACTTATCCATCAACTCATGGAGTGTTTGAAGAAAGCATTAAGGAAATCTGCAGCATTATCCATGAACACGGAGGACTTGTTTACATGGATGGTGCCAACATGAATGCACAGGTAGGGCTTACTTCCCCCGGCAATATTGGGGCTGATGTGTGTCATCTTAATTTGCATAAAACTTTTGCAATTCCGCATGGCGGCGGCGGCCCGGGTATGGGGCCTATTTGTGTAAACGAAAAGCTGGCACCTTTTTTACCGGGAAGAAATAATGGTGAAGGTGCTGTGAGTGCGGCATTGTATGGTTCTGCCAGTATTTTATTGATAAGTTATGGCTACATAAAATTACTTGGAGAAGCAGGAATACGGCAGGCAACCGAATATGCGATTCTTAACGCCAATTATATGAAGGCAAGATTAAAAAAATACTATAAAATATTATACACCGGTAAGGGCGGCACATGCGCACATGAATTTATAGTTGATCTGAGGCCTTTTAAGAACAGCGCAGGCATTGAAGCAGAAGATGTGGCCAAAAGATTGATGGATTACGGGTTTCATGCACCAACATTGAGTTTTCCTGTTGCCGGTACTATTATGATCGAACCAACGGAAAGTGAAAATAAAGCGGAGCTTGACAGGTTCTGCAATGCCCTTATCAATATTTATGAAGAAATAAAGGCCATCGAAAAAGGCGAAGCAGACAAGAAGGATAATGTTTTGAAAAATTCCCCACATACATTGGCTGTGATAACGGCAGATGATTGGACTCATTCATATTCACGAAGTGCAGCGGCTTATCCTTTGGAATATTTAAGGCAAAATAAATTCTGGGCAAGCGTAAGCAGGGTGAATAATACCTATGGCGATAGAAATTTAATTTGCACATGCGAGCCCGTGAGTTCTTATGCGGAGGCGGAAGTTTGATTGTGAAAAATATGATTTGATTGCTCTCAAAGCACTAAAATAATTCTGGCAGTTATTTTTTATTATAAGGAAAAAAATTGCATCGTAGTTGGGAGGATAAGTAGTTTATGCCTGCATGAATTTTGTATTGACTCAACTACACTACAGAAAGTGAGGGTTAAATTACTAAGAATCGATAATAGAATTTTGAAGAGAGTGCCATATATTTAAGTGTTAGCGGCTATTTAACACTGCATTCAAGCCTTCGTTATTATTTATGAGCAAACTAAATACTGTAAGAAAAGGTGACAAAGCAGAATATATAACTCAAGGTGTATTTTCAGCCTTGGGGTATTCAATGCAAACTCTTCGACAGGAGGACTATGGCATCGATTTTTTGTGCACACTGACTGAAAGAGATACAGTTGTTTCATATCCTACAAAATCATTTACGGTTCAATTAAAAACCAACCACGACAACATTATTTATCTAGTAAATAATCCCCAAAAAGTTAAATGGCTTTTAGAAAATAACTTACCTTTTTTTATATGCTTTTTTGATACTACAGAAAATAGAGTTGATTTTTATTCAACATCATTATTAAATCGCTACATAATAATCAAGCCAAATGGAGTTACAAAAATTTCATTTAGGCAAGAATTAGGAATCGGTAAATGCGTTTTACACCTTGGCGAACATAAAAAAGGTAGAAAGACTTTTATTATTGAATTAGGAAAACCATTTTTGAGTATTTCTCTTGGCGACTTGGCGAACGAAAATGTAATTGAACAGAGAAAAGTCATTTTAAATAAAGTAGTTGACTACGAAAATCAAAATATAGTTTACAGAAATCTTAAACTTCCATTCATGCGTTGGCTTCATGATTATGAAACTAATAATAAAAACATTTTATTTGGTTGGGCACATTTTAGTGATTCAAATATTATCAGTTCCCATGAACTACTTGAAAGCGTTGGACACATAATAATTTCTTTATGTTCCACTTACAAATCAGAAGGAAAAATAACTGAGTATAATAACTTAAAAGAGTTTGTTTTAAAACTTCCATTTGACAAAAAGTTTGAAAGCTCTTTAATTAATATGGAGTTTAGAGATCAATCAGGACAACCATTATAGTAGAAAAATAAACAGCCGCTAATATGGAGACTTGCCAATAGTGGGGCTGGACATTGAAACAATCAGCAGCGGTTCAGGGTTCGCCGAACAAAGCCAAACTTTAGTTCTTAATATTCAACTTTATCAAAAATTACATAGCAGTTCTGGGCGGACGAACATAAAATTCCCCACCATCGGCCTGACGTGCATTTTAAAACAAACTAAAAACGGCCCTTTTTGTGAAGGGCCGTTTTTTTTATAAAAAGTTTTTAATCTTTCTTAATCTTCTTCTCGCCGGTTTCACCATCAATTTTTATTTTGGTGTCACCGTCCTTAATTTTTATATCGCCATCTTTTTCAACCTTCTTTTTATAATCACCGTCTTTGATTTTGTAAGACCCGTCATCGGATTTCATATCATCGTTTGAAACATATTTATATTTTCCTTCCTCGGTCTTTATAACATGATTGTTGATTACTTCCCCCGTTTTTCCATAAATGGTGTCTTTTGTTTGAGTATCAACATAAATAATTACAGGCTCTTTCGTATCTGCATTTACCATATATCCGTTTGCTGAATCTTTTACTACATCGATATGGTCGCCTGTTTCGAGATCAATGAAACGATGGTCATTGTCGGCACAACTCGTAATGGCTGTGGTAATAAAAAGACTGAATGCGATGAAACTTAATGTTTTCATAATTTAATTTTAATGGTTAACAAAAGCGACCCTGGGAGCCGCTACTGTGCTACATAGATTATTTGCTCTTCTGTAAGCAGGGGCAAACTTTTAAATCTCAGTATCACATTTGCCACTGTTGCAACATCCTTGCCACAATATAATGCGATGCGTTCCAGGTTTTTCTCAGTCCAAAAAACTTCGCCCACTTTGCTTCCATCAATATCATCTTTTGGGGAAGGCACTCCAAGAACGGCAGCAAGTAATTTTAAAGAAGTATAATGTTTATAATCTCCAAAGCGCCATAGATGCAATGTGTCTAACACGGGTGTATCCCATGGTTTCATATTTTGAAAATCAATAAACGAAGGTATGGAGATATTATTCACCAACATTCTCCTCGATAAAAAGGGAATATCAAATTCCTTAATGTTATGCCCGGTAAAAATCCATTTGGAATTTTTTGAATACAACTGCTTAAGGGCTTTTATGAAACCCTCAAGCACTTCTTTTTCATTCTCTGAATAAAAAGATTTTATTCGAAGCTGCCAGTTGTTATTTTCTTTTTTAAAATAGCCCGTGCTTATACAAACCACTTTTGCAAATTCGGCAAGTATGGCTGCACGCATCGGATAATATTCTTCTGCTGTAGTATTTGGCGGAAGGCTTTTGAAAATTTTTTCTGTCCAGAGTTCCTGCCATTCATTATTTAAGTGTTGAAAATGCTCCATACCGGACACTGTTTCAATGTCTATGAGCAACAAATTTTCAATTGCTATTTTCTCCATAAAATTTTTTGTCAATTGATGAATGTACAAAAAAAGCCCCGTTAGTCAAACGGGGCTAAAAATAAAAACGGATGTATGTTGAGTTAGAAAGTGAATCCTGCAAATATGGTAAAAGCCTGGCTTTTCCATTTTTGTTGATTATCTATATCGTTTAGATTCCGAAGGCCAACCTCATAGCGGGCGCCGAGATTTACGAATGGAATTTGTATCCATAAACCACCAACTGCAGCCCAGTCTGCTTTCTTAAATATGTTCCCGTTATTTCTTAAACTATCAACGGTTTCATTAAGCACACCACCATACTGAGGCCCCAGTTGTAATTTTACTCTTTTACTCGGACCAATGTTAACATTCAGTAGCACCGGCACTTTTAGGTAGTTGAGTTTAGCTTTTCGCTGGGTGCCATTCCTGAATATATCATCATAAACATCAGAAGCATCATTTGAAAATTGGGAGGACGATTGCACAAAATTTATTTCCGGTTGCAGGCCAAACGTTCTTGAAAAATTAAATTGCATAAAGCCGCCTAATAAATAGTTGTAATTAAAGCCATCTTTATATGCCAGGCCATTTATCTTATTAATGTTTACGCCTGCCTTTGCTCCTATCCGGAAAAAATTTTCGTGATCGGAATTGCGGTCGAACTTTCTTTGTGAGAATGCGCTTAAAGAAATAAAACAGGAAAGGATGAAAATAATTTTTTTCATAATAACGGGGATTTAATGTTTAAACAATATTGATGCCAACGAGTATTTAATGTGAAGACAATTTTCATTACCCGCACCCTAAATATTTTTGTTAAAGATTTCCAAACGTCTTTTGGGTATTAATTCCAATGTCCCGGAATCCAGTACCATCCATTTCGTCTTTGCTGCCAGTGGCCGCTACTATATTGATGATATCTTGCACGGGGAGGTGCCCAATAACCTTTCCGGTAAGTATAATGCCTGCCTCTATGAAGCCATTCACCATCGATCCATACATAATTGGGGCCAGGAGCAATCGGTCGTGCATAAACAGGAGGTGCCGGACGTGTGCGAACTACCACTGCAGACGGCCCGCATCCGGCAATAAATAAAAGAGTTGCAGCAACAATGCTTAATTGATAAATACGCATTTTCATATTTATGATTTTTTGTTTTTGATAAAAGCTTGTGCCGAAAGTTTAAATACTAAATTTGAAAGAAATGTTAACGTTGAAAACTTAAACAAGCGTTGAGATGATTAAAAATGTAGCGGTAATAGGAGCTGGTACAATGGGTAATGGTATTGCACATGTATTCGCACAAAATGGCTTCTCGGTAAATCTTATTGATGTTTCCCAACAACAACTTGATAAAGCACTTTTACAAATAAATAAAAATCTCGACCGGCAGGTTTCTAAAAAAATTATTACAACAGAAAACAAAACCGCTGCTCTTGGTAACATAACCGCCCTTACTTCACTTGAAGCCGGTGTTAAGCAATCAGATTTAGTTGTGGAAGCTGCTACAGAAAACCTTGATTTGAAACTGAAAATATTCAAACAGATTGATGAAAGTGCACCGGGAACGTCGATTCTTGCGAGCAATACATCTTCTATTTCAATTACAAAAATTGCGTCTGTAACAAAACGTCCTGAACAGGTAATAGGTATGCATTTCATGAACCCGGTTCCGGTGATGAAGCTGGTGGAAATCATCAATGGATATGCAACGTCAACGGAAGTGACCAATCAAATAGTTGAATTGGCGAAGCAACTGGGTAAAGTTCCTTGTGAGGTAAATGATTATCCGGGGTTTATTGCGAACCGTATTTTAATGCCGATGATCAATGAGGCTGTTTACGGCCTGTATGAAGGTATTGCTGGTGTTGAAGAAATAGATACGATAATGAAGCTGGGCATGGCACATCCTATGGGGCCTTTGCAACTTGCAGATTTTATTGGCCTTGATGTTTGCGTTTCAATTTTAAAGGTTTTGCAGGATGGTTTTGGTAACCCCAAATATGCCCCTTGCCCCTTATTAAATAACATGGTGACTGCCGGTTTTCTCGGCGTTAAAAGCGGCGAAGGGTTTTATAAATATGTTTCGGGAAGCAAAGGCTTACAGGTTAGTTCACGCTTCGCAAAAAAATAAAACTCGAAATATTTATCCTGCGGATTGTAATCAATTCATTTTTTGTAATTCCACATTTTGCAGGTTGTTTAACGCGTTTAATTACTTCAGTTAGTCTATTCCGTGGAATACCCTACTTCTACATTGCAAAACAATTGTGTTTCATTTTTATAAATCTGCGCAATTATATTGTTTTAAAATGAGCATTACGTCGTTCATTGCTGTATAATCAAACTGCAAAACATAATTTACTTCAATAGATTTTTGAACGATGGTAGTGCATTGTAAAACTAACGATGCTGACGTTTTATATGCCGCAATTAACCCAGGAACCCCAAGCAATGTTCCCCCGAAATACCTCACGACAACCACTAGAATATTTGTAAGATTTTTAGAATCTATCTGCCCAAGTATTTGCTTTCCCGCAGTTCCCGCAGGCTCTCCGTCGTCGCTTGATCTGTGATTGTTTCCATCAAATCCCATTCTGTAAGCGAAACAATAGTGAACTGCTTTGGGATGTTCTTTTTTCAAGACCTGCAGATATTTTTTAAATTCTTCCGCACTCTTAAGCGGATAAGCATAGGCGAGGAATTTACTTCCTCGGTCTTTATATTCAGCCAGGCCTTCAGTGTCTATTGTAAAATAATAATCCATCTCAAATAATAATTTTCAGCAGGCAAACTAATGGTATTAAAATCAATTGCTTTAAAAAAGAATAAAATATAATTTTTTGATGAATGATTACCTTTAATATCTCCCACGAAGACACAAAGAATACAAAGGAAAGTTTAATGGACCTTAGCTCTTTGTTGGCATAAATGAGTTAAACAAATGGAAACTATAGGTGTTAAACAGGAAAGTAAAATCATGTACCATTTTGAAAATAGCCTGGAGTTCGCAAAACAGATGGACTTTGAGGACCCGCTAAAGAACTTTCGCGATCAGTTCTACATACCTATTATCCATGGAAAGGAAAGTATTTATTTCACGGGTAATTCTTTGGGCCTTCAGCCAAAAACGGCGCAGGAATATGTTTTAAATGATCTTGAGGATTGGGCTAATTATGGCGTTGAGGGCCATTTTCATGGAAGAAATCCCTGGATAAAATATCATGAAATGTTTCCCGAAAAGCTTGCGCCAATCCTAGGTGCGCTTGAAGAGGAAATCACCGTAATGAACCAGTTGACCATTAACCTGCATTTGCTTCTTACTACATTCTACCGTCCAAATAAAGAACGATATAAAATCATTTGCGAAGCGAAAGCGTTTCCATCTGATCAGTATGCATTGGAATCGCAGGTGAGGCTTGCAGGCCTTGATCCAAACGACGCAATCGTTGAAATAAACCCTCGTGAAGGAGAACACACAATAAGAAACGCAGACATTATAAATTCTATTAAAGAGCATGGCAATGAACTGCTGGTTGTAATAATCGGGGGCGTAAATTATTACACAGGCCAGGTTTTCGATATGAAAGCTATAACCGTCGCGACACATGAAGCAGGTGCTTATTGTGGTTTTGATCTTGCACATGCCGTAGGAAATATTGAACTCAAACTGCATGATTGGGATGTCGATTTTGCATGCTGGTGTTCTTATAAGTATTTGAATTCCGGGCCTGGGTCCGTTGCAGGTGCGTTTATTCACCAGCGTCATGTTACCAATACATCCCTCCCAAGACTTGCAGGTTGGTGCGGCACTAATAAAGAGAAGCGTTTTAAAATGGAAAAAGAATTCGATCCCATTCCAACTGCAGAAGGATGGCAGCTTAGCACTCCGCCTTTGCTTAATATGTCGGCCCATAATGCCTCCCTCGCTATTTTTGAAGAAGCAGGTTTTGAAAATATTTTGACCAAGCAAAAAAAATTAAGCGCCTAGTTGCTATTTATTTTGGATGAAATAAATTCATCATCATCCAAAAAAATAATCGAGATAATTACGCCGCGAAATGAAAACGAACATGGTTGCCAGGTATCGCTTTTAATGTTAGAAAAAGGAAAAGAAATTTTCGAATCATTGAAAAAAAATAGCGTGATTGTAGATTGGAGAGAACCAAATGTAATTCGTGTAGCGCCTGCACCTCTTTATAATACTTATGAAGATGTTTATACATTTGGAAATGTGATCAAAAGAATACTTCAATAAAATTGATTGCAATTTATAAGTTTAACAAAAAACAATAATGTATAAACTTCCGCACTTTACTGAAGAAAATGAAGATATAGTCTTTAACTTCATGAATAAAAATTCATTTGCAATTATTGCAGGGTATGATGGCATTTTCCCGGTGGCTACGCACGTGCCATTAGATATAAAAAAAGAAAACGGGCAAATAATTCTTACAGGCCACATGATGAAAAATACAGATCATCATAAAGCCTTTTTGCAAAATGAAAATGTGTTGGTAATATTTAATGGGCCACACTGCTATGTAAGTGCTTCATGGTATAACAAAAAGGAAGTTGCTTCTACTTGGAATTACATTGATGTACATGCAAAAGGGAAAATAACATTTACCGATGAAGAGGGAACAAAAAAAATAATCGAATCCGTCACGGATAAATATGAAGGAACGGAAAGCGAAGCTGCCTTTCATAAATTGCCTGCCGAATATGTTGATCGCCTGGTGAAAGCAATAGTTGGATTTACAATAGAAATTTCCCAGATAGGAAATGTTTATAAACTAAGCCAGAACCATGAACCTGAAACACGGGAAAGCATTGTAAAACATCTCAACTTACGCACGGATCAGGATTCTCACATGATCGCAGACGAAATAAAAAAAAGATTTTAAGTTAATCGCATAATGACAAGACAGCAATTAATTGACACAATTAAAGAAAAAAAATCTTACCTGTGTGTAGGACTTGATACAAGCATTGAAAAAATGCCTGATAACCTTAAATCAGTTCCAAACGCGATTTTTGAGTTTAATAAACAGATAATTGACGCCACTAAAGATTTATGCGTTGCCTATAAAATAAACACCGCTTTTTATGAAGCCAATGGTGTAAAGGGCTGGGAAGCTATGGAGCAAACTGTAAATTATATTCCATCGACACATTTGAAAATTGCGGATGCCAAGCGTGGTGATGTTGGTAACACATCATCTCAATATGCGAAAGCATTTTTTGAAACCTTAAACTTTGACGCCATCACAATTGCTCCTTACATGGGTGCAGATAGTATAAAACCTTTTCTCGAGTATGAAAATAAATGGACAATAGTTTTAGGACTTACCAGTAATAAAGGCAGCGAAGATTTTGAACAATTAAAAACGGGTGAAAATTATTTGTATGAAACGGTGATAAAGAAAGTCAGCAAGTGGGGCAGCAAAGAAAACCTCATGTTTGTAGTTGGCGCTACAAAAGCGTCTGATTTATTATCCATTCGAAAAATTATTCCGGATAATTTTTTATTAATACCCGGCGTGGGTGCACAGGGTGGTAGCCTTGCAGAAGTTTCAAAGCATGGACTCAATACGGATTGCGGCCTCTTGGTAAATGCTTCACGGGCGATTATTTACGCAGGAAAAGATGAAAGTTTTGCAGAGAAAGCAAGGATTATTGCACAACAATATCAAACAGAAATGATGGCTTATCTTTAGCTACGAATTACACGAAAGTTCACGAATTAAATAATTAAAAATATAAATGGCACAGGATCTTTTTCAATCACCCGATTATTTTAACGTAGATGAATTGCTTACCGAAGAACATAAATTGATCAGGGAAAGCGTGAGGAATTATGTAAAAAAAGAAATCTCTCCCATCATAGAAGACTATGCGCAAAGAGCGGAATTTCCGGAGCAGATTGTAAAGCAACTTGGAGATCTCGGCTGTTTTGGCCCAACCATTCCCCCGGAATATGGCGGTGGCGGGCTTGATTATATTTCGTATGGCCTCATGATGCAGGAACTTGAAAGAGGAGATAGTGGTGTTAGATCTACCGCCAGTGTACAAGGCTCGTTAGTAATGTTCCCGATATATGCATATGGAAGCGAAGATCAGCGGAAAAAGTTTTTACCAAAACTTGCAAGTGGTGAATGGCTTGGTTGTTTTGGCCTTACTGAACCTGATCATGGCAGTGATCCAAGTGGTATGCTAAGTAACTTTAAAGAAGATGGTGACAATGTGATTTTAAATGGAAGTAAGATGTGGATCAGCAATGCACCATTTTCTCAGGTTGCGGTCGTGTGGGCAAAAGATGAAAAGGGCGAAATACACGGATTAATTCTGGAACGGGGAATGGAAGGTTTTACAACGCCCACAACACACAGTAAATGGAGCTTGCGTGCAAGCGCTACCGGAGAGTTAGTGTTCGACAATGTAAAAGTTCCTAAAAAAAATATTTTACCAAATATAAAGGGGCTTAAGGGCCCGCTGAGTTGCCTTACAAAAGCACGTTATGGAATTGCATGGGGAACTATTGGGGCCGCAATGGATTGTTATGACACAGCTTTACGTTATTCAAAAGAGAGAATACAGTTTGACAGGCCGATCGGAGGTTTCCAGTTACAGCAAAAAAAACTAGCTGAAATGATAACTGAAATTACTAAGGCACAATTATTAAACTGGCGGCTCGGCGTATTGATGAACGAAGGAAAAGCAACACCTCAACAAGTAAGTATGGCTAAACGAAACTCATGCACAACCGCGGCTAATATTACCCGTGAGGCAAGGCAAATGCTGGGTGGAATGGGAATCACCGGAGAATACCCTGTGATGCGACACATGATGAATATTGAAAGTGTTATAACTTATGAAGGCACGCATGATGTTCATTTGCTCATAACCGGAATGGATGTAACTGGTTTGAATGCCTTTAAATAATTATTACGAATAGCTAAATCGAAAAATAAAAAATCCGGGAAAAAATATTTGTTGTGACGAAAAAGAAAGCAGAGAAGGAATATAAATCACCAAAACGTAAGGGCAGAAATAAAGTAGTGCGGTTGCCTGTGAAAATTTTTCTCGTTGGATTTATGGGTAGCGGCAAATCGCATTGGGGTCGTATATGGGCAGATAAGGCCGGCATTCCTTTTTTTGATCTCGATACAAAAATTGAAAAAGCTTTTCGGATGACAATCGCACGCATTTTTGAAAAGAAAGGAGAAGAAAAATTTCGGGAACTTGAAAGGTATCACCTGAGAAAATTTGAAAAGAAAAAGAATTTCCTAGCTCGCATGTGGCGGCGGCGCTCCCTGTTTTTTTAATAACATGGAATGGATGAAAAACGAGGGCATGGTTTTCTATTTAAAAGCATCTCCTGAACGAATCGTGCGTCAATTAACTAATGAAACAGAACACAGGCCGGTTATTAAAAATGTGAACTCTTCCGAATTGCTTTCTTTTATCCAGCATAAATTATTGGAGAGAGAGCCTTATTATTCACAGGCGGACCATATATTAAATGTTGATGAATTGGATGAAAATTCTCTTTCTTCTTTTATTTCGCCCGGTCAAACAAATGTTCAGGAAGGTTGAATTTAACTTATAAAATATGCATAAAGGCTTTTTAAAAACCGCAACTTTTATTGGTGCTCTTTCTGTAGCTCTTGGTGCTTTTGCAGCACATGCGCTTAAAGAAAGTGTTTCAGATTATGCGGTAAGCATTTTTGAAACTGGTGTTCGCTACCAGTTCTATCATGCATTTGCATTATTGGCATGCGGTATTTTGTATAAAGATTTTCAAAATAAATTTATAAAGTGGTCCGGGAAATTATTCATCGCAGGAATTATATTATTCAGTGGTTCACTCTACATCCTCACTTTTATAAAGGCCGCTGTAAAACCCGGCTACGATTGGGTTGGTGCTATCACGCCGATTGGCGGTCTCTGTTTCATTGCCGGCTGGCTGTTTTTGTTTTTTGGGATTTTTAAAAAGACCGGTTAGCATTCATAAACCAAATTCAAAGGCATTCGGAAATCATTTATTCGTCGGAAGAATTTTATACAATTTCAGTAAATCTTCACATAGTTGTATAAGTTAACAACACTTGCGTTTTCGCAATTATTTATATTTGCAGTTAATGGCTACTACAAAGAAAAATACAAAGAATAAAAAAGCGAATGCTTCTAAAATGAAGCCTGATCCTGTTGAAAAGGTCGAGGTAAAAAAATTACTTAAAGATGATCGTTCTCATAAGATAGCGGGAACTGTACTGATTTTGATTTCATTTTTGCTTTTTGTTGCTTTCACTTCATATTTGTTTACCTGGCAGGAAGATCAGTCGAAGGTTTTTAAGGGTGCGAAAATTTTATTGCCCAGTCATGCAGAGCCAATGGCAAATCTTTTGGGTGCGGCAGGTGCTTATTTCTCCGACCTGTTTTTCCGGTCAGGATTCGGCATTGCATCTTACCTCTTTTGCACATTTTTTCTTGTGGTAGGGGTAAATTTATTTTCCCCGAGAAAAATATTTTCCATAACCCGGAATGTGCGCTATGTTATCATTGGCCTTCTTGTGATAAGCATATCCGCATCATTTTTGATGAGCGGCCATCCTTTTCCATGGGGTGGTGCGGCTGGCGACATGGCAAGCAATTGGCTTCAGCAATTGATAGGACGGGTAGGCACCGGTGCACTTTTATTAGCTGCTTTGTTCAGTTATGTAATCTGGAGATTTAACCCTTCTTTTCAGTTCAGGAATAAAACTCCATCCGATCAGCCTTTTGCGAATGACGATATAGTTCAAGATGCTGAAAATGGAATGGCGCCTGAAAAGACCGTTTATTCTAATTCAGACTTTCTTCCATTGACAAATAGTCCAATTAACGACGAACCTGCAATTAACGAGGATTTTAAAATTTTTGAAAAAGAGGAAGAAATTAAAGAGCGGAAACCTAAACTTCCCGATCGGATAGTATTTCCTGCAGCAGAGCAGATTGCGGCGAATAACCTCACGCTTGAGGTAAAAACTACTCCGGAAAAAGTTGACGAAGAAGATATATCCGTTGTTGCAAAGGGTAAAACGCAACAGCCTTACGATCCCATTCTTGATCTCAGGAATTATAAATTTCCACAATTAGACTTGCTCGAAGCACACGGCAGTGAAAAAATAATCCAGGATGTTACGGAACTGGAAACGAATAAGAACCAGATCATTAACACGCTCAAGAATTACGACATTGAAATTCAAAAGATATCAGCAACAGTTGGCCCAACAGTTACACTGTACGAAATAGTTCCGGCACCCGGTGTAAGAATTTCCCGCATAAAAAACCTGGAAGATGATATTGCGCTAAGCCTTGCTGCGCTTGGCATTCGTATTATTGCGCCTATACCCGGAAAAGGCACAATTGGTATTGAAGTCCCGAATGTGAAAAAGACCGTAGTAAGCATGAAAACTTTATTGAATTCTGAAAAATTTCAGAATAATAATTTTTCCTTACCTATAGCCATTGGGAAAAAAATTGATAATGAAAACTTTATTGTTGACCTTACTTCTATGCCGCACTTGCTAATGGCTGGCGCTACCGGCCAGGGTAAATCTGTCGGATTAAATGCGATACTGGTCTCTCTTTTATACAAAAAACATCCTTCACAATTAAAATTTGTATTGATAGATCCGAAGAAGGTAGAGCTGAGTATTTACACAAGTATTGAAAAGCATTTTTTGGCAAAGCTTCCGGGTGAGGAAGACGCGATTATTACCGACACAAAAAAAGTAATTCATACGCTAAATGCTCTCTGTATTGAAATGGATAATCGCTATGACTTGTTAAAAGAAGCGGGCACAAGAAATATAAAAGAGTACAACGAGAAATTTGTAAACAGAAAATTGAACCCTGAAAAAGGGCACCAGTATTTGCCATTTATTGTCTTGGTGATAGATGAATTTGCCGACCTTATTATGACGGCAGGCAAGGAAGTAGAAATGCCCATTGCCCGATTGGCGCAACTAGCACGGGCTGTAGGTATCCATCTCATTATCGCAACACAGCGGCCCTCGGTAAATATTATTACCGGTACCATTAAAGCGAATTTTCCTGCCCGTATCGCATTTAAAGTAAGCAGTAAAATAGATAGTCGCACCATTCTCGACATTGGTGGCGCGGAACAATTGATTGGGAAGGGTGATATGCTCATAAGCTACAATGGAGAACTTACCCGACTGCAATGCGCTTTTGTTGATACTCCCGAAGTTGACAAGGTTACAGATTTTATTGGAGAGCAACAGGGATATGCCCAGGCATTTATGTTACCGGAATATGTAGACGAAAAGGAGTTTGAAAATAAGGACTTTGATGCCACAGACAGGGATCCTCTTTTTGAAGATGCTGCTAAGCTTATTGTGGTAAGCCAAAGCGGCAGCACGTCTTTGCTACAGCGCAGAATGAAACTGGGATATAACCGTGCCGGGAGGCTGATGGATCAATTGGAAGCAGCCGGTGTTGTGGGGCCTAACCAGGGAAGTAAGGTTCGTGATGTTCTTATTAAAACCGATGCTGAACTACAACAGTACCTGGATCAGGGATAGGGTTTACAAATTATGTTTCAAATAAATTGCGGTTTCAATATTATTGTTTCCAAAATAATTTTTACAAACATCCTACGAAATCGGGCTAACGGAAAGCCCAACAATTTTTACACCCTATCTTCGTTTTATGTCGAAGTATCTAATTGCTGGTCTCGGTAACCCGGGAAATGAATATGCTCATACAAGGCACAACATCGGGTACGATGTTGTAGATGCATTCGCTTTAAAACATGGTGGGACCTTTACTTTCGGGAGATTAGCCGAGGTTGCAGAAGTAAAATGGAAGGGTAAACTATTTGTCTGTATTAAGCCGACTACCTTCATGAACCTAAGCGGGAGATCTTTTAAATATTGGCAGGAAAAGGAAAAAATCGATATTGAAAATTCACTGACCATTGTCGATGAGCTCGCTTTACCCTTAAATAAATTTCGACTTCGAAAGGGTGGTAGCGCTGCTGGTCATAATGGATTGAAAGATATCCAAAATGTACTCGGAACCGACACTTATCCAAGACTAAGATTTGGAATTGGAAATAATTTTCCAAAAGGCAGCCAGGTGGATTTTGTCTTAAATCAATGGACTGCCGAAGAGCTACCTTTGGTAAAATTGAAAATTGAAAAAAGTATTGAGTTGATAGAAAATTTTGCGACAATAGGAATTGATCGGACTATGAGTTTAATGAACAATCTCACGTTTAGCGTTAACCAGTAGTTTAGTTAAATTTATTTTTTTAATTTGTTTTCTATATTTTCGCCTACCAACTCTTGAAACCCTAACAAAAGCTGCTTAAATATGAAAATATTTTGTATCGGAAGGAACTACGCAGATCATGCTAAAGAATTGGGTAATGATATACCTGATGAGCCAGTTATTTTCATGAAGCCCAAGAGTGCACTTGTGCAAAATCATACTCCTTTCTATTATCCCGAATTTACCAATGAATTAAATTATGAGTGCGAACTTGTGGTTCGCATTAGTAAGAATGGAAAATACATCCAGGAAAAGCATGCGCCCAATTACTACAATGGTATTACTGTTGGTATTGACTTCACTGCAAGGGATATTCAAAATGCGCTAAAAGAAAAAGGGCTTCCCTGGGAGAAGGCAAAATCTTTTGATAACTCCGCAGCAGTTGGTAAGTTTATCGATGTTGTACAGGGCCAACCCAAAAAAAGTATCAATTTTTCTTTTGCAAAAAATAAAGAAGTTGTACAGAAGGGAAATTCTGATTCAATGATCTTTTCTATTGATAAAATCATCTCAAATATCTCAAATTATTTTTCCCTCAATATCGGCGATCTTATTTTTACAGGAACTCCTGCCGGTGTAGGCGAATGCATGGTGGGCGATTTACTGGAAGCCTATCTTGAAAACGATTGCCTCCTTTCTCTCGAGATAAAGTAACAAGTCTTCACGCATGCGGTGTACTAGCTTTCGGGCTAATGTCTATCGTTATGGCGTTTTATTGTTTTTATGCTCTTAAAAACCCGGCAAGGAATAAAAGAATAAATCGTGCGAATAGAAATAAGACAAGATTAGCAGATACTATACTTGCTCTAAGAAAGCCGGATAAAAAGGAGGGAAATTCATAATCTTAGGTGCATCTTTTCAGATCTTTCGTTTACACAACCCCCATAAAAAATATTCCCTCCCGAGGAATCGGGAGGGAATCTCTTTAACCCTTAAAACAACCAACATGAAAAACTCGTGTTGATTTTGTTTACAATTATATAAACGCAGAAAGGGGGCTAATGGTTTTCTCTTTGAGAAAAATAATTTACGATAAAGCTAAATCCAGCACCTGTTGCATTGTTTTTACATAGTTTACTTTGATGCCTTTTATGAAATTGGGGTTTATTTCATTTACATCTTTCTCATTCTGCACCGACATTATTAGTTCCCTTAATCCTGAACGTTTGGCCGCAAGTACCTTTTCTTTAATGCCGCCAACAGGCAGCACCTGTCCTCTTAGAGTAATCTCACCGGTCATCGCAAGATAGGGTTTTACCTTCCTCCCAGTGAATGATGAGGCTAATGCCGTCATTAAGGTAATACCCGCACTGGGGCCATCCTTAGGCACCGCGCCCTCAGGTATGTGAATATGTACATTTTTCTTTAAAAATAGCTCGGGGTCAATTCCATACTTCTTCGCGTTCGCCTGCAGGTAAGTCATTGCAGTAGATGCGCTTTCTTTCATTACATTGCCAAGGTTACCGGTGAGTTTCAGTTCGCCCTTACCATTGTCGCTTGTAGTAGTTTCTATGAATAAAATATCACCTCCTACGTACGTCCAGGCAAGCCCAACCGCTACTCCGGCCATATTAGCGGTCTTATACATTTCATTATTATATTTTGACCTGCCCAATATTCTTTCAACATCTTTGATGCTTACGGTAGGTTTAAGAGTTCCTTTTTCAGCATAGGTACGGGCAAGATTGCGCATGATTGTGGCCAGTTGCCTGTCAAGCTCACGCACCCCACTTTCTCTTGTGAAATCGGCAATTATCTTCTCAAGAACAGCATCGCTCATTTTAAAAGAAACATCTTTTAATCCATGTGCTTCTTTTTGTTTGGGCAATAGGTGTCGTTTCGCAATCTCTATTTTTTCTTCAATTGCATATCCGCTTAGGTCAATTATCTCAAGCCGGTCGCGTAGTGCCGGCTGAATGTTTTGCAAATTATTTGCCGTTGCAATAAATAATACTTTACTCAAATCATATTCTGATTCAAGATAATTATCGTAAAAATTATTATTCTGCTCCGGATCAAGCACCTCGAGTAATGCGGAAGATGGGTCGCCTCGAAAATCAGTACCCACTTTATCAATTTCGTCTAATATCATTACAGGATTAGAGGATTTTACTTTTCTTATGGATTGAAGAATCCTTCCCGGCATTGCTCCAATATAGGTTTTGCGATGGCCGCGTATTTCGCTCTCATCATGCAAGCCCCCAAGGCTTACCCTTACATATTTACGGTTGATGGCATTAGCAATACTTTTCCCCAATGAAGTTTTCCCGATACCGGGGGGGCCTACAAAACATAGGATGGGGCTTTTCATATCACCTTTCAATTTAAGCACGGCCAGGTATTCAAGTATCCTTTGCTTAATTTTTTCCATGCCGTAATGGTCATGATCCAAAATCTTTTTCGCCTTTTTGAAATCATACTGATCTTTGGTGTAATCTTCCCACGGCAGATCAAGCATAAGGTCAAGGTGGTTATAAACAACCGAATAGTCAGGTGTAGAAGGGTGCATTCTTTCCAGTTTCTCTACACCTTTATTAAACATATCTTTTGCCGCATCAGGCCATTTTTTTCCTTCAGCCTTTTTTTGCATTTCCAAGACCTCAGCCACATTATCGCCACCCAATTCTTCCTTAATGGCTTTAAGCTGTTGCTGCAGAAAATAGTCTTTCTGCTGTTTATCAAGCTCAGCGCGGGTTTTATTAGTTACTTTATTTTTTAGCTCTGCATACTGCAATTCGGTTTGTAATAAATTAAGTAGTACTTCTGCCCTGGCTTTTATATGATGTATTTCGAGCAGTTTCTGCTTTTCAACCAAAGTACTGTTGAGATTACTGCTTACGAAATGAATTAAGAAGGAAGGATTTTCAATATTTCTTAAAATGATTGCTGCTTCTGAAGGCAGATTGGGAGACAATTGAATTATCTGCCCTGCGAGCTCTTTGATGGAGGATACCATAGCATCAAAGTCGTTATCGTCTTTTAATTCTTCCTCTGTAAGCACAGTGATTTTGGCCTTGAAGTAAGGATCATCAGAAGTGATCTCGTCAATCTTAAAGCGCTTTCTTCCCTGGATAATTACAGTGGTGCCGCCATCAGGCATTTTAATAAGCTTAATGATCTTTGCGACGGTTCCTATGTCTACAAGGTCACTTACAACAGGTTCTTCCACCAGGCTATCTTTCTGTGACACAACGCCTATCAATTTGTCAGCCTTATAAGCATCAGTAACGGCCTTAATACTTTTATCCCTGCCAACCGTAATTGGTATAACAACTCCAGGAAACAGTACCGTATTTCGCAGCGGCAGAAGTCCTATTTCCTCCGGAATCGGTTGATCATCATTGTTTTCGTTGCCATCTTCGTTCAAAGGAATTATGGGCATAAATTCCATTTCATCTTCCGGGTTGCCCAAATAATAGTCTCTCTTCATATTTTTTTCTCTTGTCAATCTGTCAATACTTCTTCCAAAGAAACGAAGTTTTGAATGAATAGCTATATAGGTCAACATTAGTGCCATTAAAACATGAGTTAAAATTTTTCTGCTATTCCCATATCACCCACAACTTGGGTAGGGTAGGTTTATCATTTACTTTTGCCGCATGGATATTTCTTATAAAAATGAAGAGCTTTTTGTGTTCAAAAAGATTTCCGAAGCAGCGGAAGAGCTTTCTGTACCCGTATACGTAATCGGCGGTTTTGTAAGAGATAAAATTTTGGGCCGACCCACAAAAGACGCAGATATCGTGTGTGTAGGAGATGGAATAAAACTTGCGCAAAAAACTGCGCAAAAATTTAATCCTAACCCCCGGGTAAATATTTTTAAAACTTTTGGTACTGCCCAGATAAAATTGGATTCGGAAACCGATGAAACTCTCTTTGAAGTTGAATTCGTAGGCGCCCGTTCGGAGAGTTACAATCATAATAGTCGTAAGCCCGAGGTACAGGCAGGAACATTAGATGAAGACCGGATGCGAAGAGATTTTACGATAAATACCATTGCAGTAAGCCTTAATAAAAACGGTTTTGGGGAAATCCTTGACCCCTTAGGCGGCATAGCAGATATCGAGAAGAAGATTTTGAAAACGCCGCTTCCGCCCGACGCCACTTTTTCTGATGATCCCTTGCGAATGATGCGGGCAGTAAGGTTCGCTTCTCAATTAAACTTTACCATTTTTCCGGAAACATTCGAAGCAATAAAACGAAATGCACATAGAATAAAAATTGTAAGTGCCGAGCGTATCACCGACGAATTGAATAAAATTATTATGAGTAACAAGCCCTCAACAGGTTTTGATCTCTTATATAAAGGCGGCCTGCTGGAAATTATTTTTCCGCAAATGGTAGCTCTTGCCGGTGCGGAGTATATTGATGGAAAGGGACATAAAGATAATTTTTACCACACCCTGCAAGTGCTCGATAATATTTCACAAAATACCAATGATCTATGGCTTAGATGGGCTGCTATCCTGCATGACATCGCGAAACCTGTTACCAAACGGTTTGAAGAAGGGCATGGATGGACGTTTCATGGACATGAAGTAGTAGGCGGCCGTATGGTGCCAAAAATATTTGCGCAGCTAAAGTTGCCACTAAATGAAAAAATGAAATATGTAAAAAAAATAGTTGAGCTTCATTTAAGGCCTATAAGCCTCACTAAAGAAAACATAACAGATTCGGCTATTCGCAGACTGTTATTCGATGCCGGTGATGATATAGACGACCTCATGACCCTATGTAAAGCAGATATTACATCTAAAAACAAACAGAAAGTTCAACGATTTTTATCCAATTTTGATCTTGTTTCCCAACGGCTTAAAGAAGTAGAAGAAACGGATCGGGTGCGGAACTGGCAACCACCTATAACGGGAGAAATTATTATGAAGGAGTTCAACCTTTCACCTTCAAAAATCGTAGGCGATATAAAGAATGCAGTTCGTGAAGCAATGCTTGACGGGATAATACCTAACGATTATGACGCTGCTTTCGACTTCATGGTTGAAAAGGCAATTGAAATGGGTATTACAAAAAAAAATTAAAAACTAAAAGTTTTTACCATTCATTTTTGAATAGATAATTGATGAGTAAACCTTAATTTCGTAATTATGCCAATTTTAAAATTCAGAGTTTATTGGGAAGATGATGAAAGCGTGTACCGCGACTTTGTGATTAAACACACACAAACTTTTTTTGATCTTCACAAAGCCATCCTGAAATGTTTTGAGTTTGATAACAAGCACAGTGCAACATTTTATCGCAGCAACGATAACTGGCAGCGTGGTAAGGAAATTACATTGGAGAAGTATGATAAAGAGTATAAGGCTGAGCCACTCCTCATGCACGATGCCCTTGTAGGCTCGCAAATACGTGATCCCAATCAAAAATTTATCTACGTTTATGATTTTCATAAAAACTGGACATTCAAGGTAGAACTGATCAATGTGAACAAGGAAGAAGACCGGAGGCTTACTTATCCGATGTGTATTCGCAATGAAGGTATTGGGCCAAGCCAGTATGGAACAAAAGGTCTTATTAATGAAAAGCTGGCTGAAATAGAGGAGAAATACGATATCAACAGCCTCGTACTTCCAGACGGTTTTAATGAAGAAGGTGACCCTGATGCGGAAAACGGGCCAGAAGAAGACGCCGAGGCGGATGCTGATGCAGACGATACTGCTCTCTGAAAAATACGCCGTTTCCCGGAAGTCATAGCAGCTTGCAGAAAAGATATCATCCCCGCGCCTCCCCCCTTCCTGTTAAGATTACATGAAAAATAAAACCTGCATTATTATATCAGGCCCTACGGCCATTGGTAAGACTTCTCATGCAACTGAACTTGCCGAAAAATACAATACCGAAATTATTTCGGCTGATAGCCGACAGTGTTTTACAGAATTGAATATTGGCGTAGCCAAACCCAGCCTTTCCCAACTGGAAAGTGTTCATCATTATTTCATAAACTCACATTCCATACACGACGAAGTTAATGTAAAGGTATTTGAAGAGTATGCCTTGAAATCAATTCAAAAGATTTTTGAATCACACGATATTGCCATTATGGTGGGCGGTACCGGTCTTTACATTAAGGCATTCTGCGAAGGGCTTGATGATGTACCAGCCGTAAATGAATCAATAAGGAATGATATTAATGCGGCTTATAAAGAATACGGTATGCCCTGGCTTTCCGAAAAAGTGAAAGAAAATGATTCGGCCTATTTTGCTTCAGGAGAGACAGAAAATCCTCAAAGGATGCTTAGGGCACTCGAAGTAAAATTATCTACGGGAAAATCAATTCTTGATTTTCAATCGGGCAAGAAAGTTAAAAGGGATTTTAATATTAAAAACATAAACCTTCAAATTCCGAGGATTGATTTGTATAAAAAGATAAATAACCGTGTAGATGAAATGATGAATGACGGTTTGCTAAAAGAAGCGGAAGCATTGTTCCCATTCAGGCACTTGAATGCTTTGCAAACAGTGGGCTACAGAGAATTGTTTGATTTTATGGAAGGAAAAATTTCTTTACCGGAAGCGATTGATGAAATTAAAAAGAATACCAGGCATTTCGCAAAAAGGCAAATTACCTGGTTTAAAGGCCATCCTCTCCAAAGCTGAAACGAACGCGGTCTCCCTCTGACGCGGAAAGGAAAGTCAAAAACTCTTTTATTGCAAGAAAACTCTTGATGCCTGGCAGATATAATTTAAATTCCCCTTTAGCAGATCGCAGTGTCTATATTTTAAAGCCAATTGTCGCAACAATATTCCCTGCATTATTTTTAATAAATGCAGGAACATTGGCTTTGTCCTGCAGGCGATACGGGTAATTAATATCTTTATTAATTGAATAAACGTAAGTGAGGTCAATAAAGATTCCTTTATTTCTATAACCAAGGCCACCACTTACTTTTACCATGTCAGCCTTTTCGTTTTCATAAGGATTTCCATAGTAAGCGCCACCGAGCCTGAACATAATAGTATTAAATTTTACCTCTCCACCGAGCCTTACATTTATAGCGCTCTTATAAAGATTGTCAATTGTTTTGTTTAAAGAACTATAGTATTCTTTGGCGCCACTTCCGTCCGTATTATCCACCGCCGAAAACGAAGACCCTTTATAATTAATGTATTCAATGTCCGCCGTTACAAATCCTTTTTGTTTCTGCACATCTTCAACTTCCCGAAAAACATAAGAAGCACTTGCCATAATTTTTAAGGGAGTAACGAGGTTGTATTTAGATTCAAGCTGAGAGCCGCTCACATCAATTGAGCTTTGGTGCTTTATACCTGCACCGCCATAACCCTCGAGATCTGTTATAACCTCGGCACTATAGGTGTCAGTTAGCTGGTAGAATGTAGGTGTGTGCACTGCAAGCCCCAACCGTACGTATTCTACCGGTTTATAAATTACGCCCAGTTTGGCATTGATACCAACCCCTTTGGTTCGCAATGTTTCATTGGATTCAAAATAATTGAAATTATTATTTGCATCGCCTGAAAGATCACTTTCTTTATAAGTCGCTTCGCGGTTATAATTTAAAAAGGGAAAGGTGACCGTGGCGCCAAAGAACCATTTTTCTTTCAGGTTGACGCCCGTCCCAAGGGCGAGATCCGTAATGCCTCCTGAAGTATTTATGGTGTTTTCCTGTAGTAGCCCAAACGATGGATTAGCAACACTTCTATATCCCGCTACGGTACCGTCGGCCGCCCGGACTGTATCGATTAAATAAGTATTGAAAGCAAGACTTGATCCATAGGGATAGTCCCTGGCCGCACTGTTAGGGTCGGTTACGTTATCATTCACCAGTTCTTCAAGGTATTTTTCTGAATAGCTCGAGGTGTTGTTTTGTCCCTTATAATAAACGTGGCCACTGAAATCAGCCGCTTTATTTATTCCAATGGCAAACGTTACACTTTTCACCGCTTTCGCATCTGATGGTGCCGAAAATAAAAAACCACTAGCCCCAAGATTAAAATCTGTTTCGTTACTTTTTGCACTGCCACTTCTGTAGGAAGTCTTATAATTTTTAAGAGCATAAGAAGGTGTAAGAGCAAAATCATTTGTTTTATAAAATCCCAGTCCGGCAGGATTGATAAAAAGAGATGAAAATTCGCCCCCCAGTGATGCGCCAGCGCCTCCGATTGCCTGGTTGCGTGCGGTTCCACCTTGAGTAAGCCATGAGTAACGCAGGGCATCAGCAGGCTCCTGGGCGTAAGTATTTAAAATAGCAAGCATACTGATTGCTATGAGGTATAATGATTTCATGTTACAAGATTTTTGTAATGTTAGAAAGAGCCCTGTATGGTACAGACAATTTTTTCCCCTAACTAAGAATTTTGAGAGCAACTAATATATTTAAACCGGTTATTTTCTAAATGTTCTCACCGGCGCACTACTGCTTCCGGAAGAAGAACTGCTACTGCTGCTGCTTGATGAACTGGACTGCGTAGTCCTTACCGGGCTTGAATTTGAGTTGTTATAAGTATTATTGGTGTTATTGCTTTCACTCCGGTAAACCCTGTTATTGTTGTTATTGTTACTATTATTATCTGGTGTAAATACCCTCCTTATAAAATTTCCAACTCCATTTCTTGAACCACGGGTAGCCGGTACAGTTACGCCACCGTTTGAAGGCGTGCTGGAAATAGTTCTGATGGGTGCAGATGTTGTAGGAGCAGTAATTCCCGGCCTATAACCATTATTTGAAATCAATGTGTTTGTATTATTTGTATAAGCCCCGAGATTGTACCTCCTGGGAGCAATTGTGCGGGGGGCAGCTCCTGAACCTGGATAGGAATAAACTTGTGGATAATAGTAGTAATCATAATACGGTGAAACATAAAAATTGCTGTTGTAACTATATGGATTGTAATAAAGACTGTTATATCCATATCCATAATGATTGTAAGAGCCGTAAGTATTGTAAGAATAAGGATTGTAATATCCATATTCCGGGTAACCATAACCAAAATCAATATTTACGTTACTACGGTATCTCGGATCTCTTATGCCTCGCCTTATTTGCATGTCCTCGCTATTATAACCAGAATTGTTATAAGCATAGCTGTCTTTTTCATCCTGGCTGTTCGAGGTTACATAAACATCTTGCGCAGGAGCCGGTGAATAATAAACATCGTCTGGAGTTTGACCGGTGCGATAGGCAGAACTGCAACTACCTAATATAACTATTAAACCCAGGAGAAGTAAAAGTTTTGTTTTCATGGCCTTAAGTTTATAAGAATTTAAAATTGAAGTTATTACTTTTGCGCGGGGCGCTTTGTAAATTTAATCAAAAAGAACAGTTATCGAACGTTTAAAAAACTCCGGGGGTGTTAAAATATAGCCAAGAAGAAATACCATTTTGTTTTGCAGATAAACAACAGAATTTCAACAGATTTTTCGGCGCAAAAGCGATAAGTATGATCCCTGAAACATTGGCTAACCTTTCTAAATAAACTTCCTGGATTTATGATTTTCGAAAAAAATTTACAAGGTTTTTTAATACAAAATGAATTTTTAAATAGATATAAAGAATTAAATGAGTAAAGAAATTACGAGCAGGGAAAGCGACTATTCTCAATGGTATAATGATATTGTAATAAAAGCCGGCCTTGCCGATTACAGTGCAGTAAGAGGTTGCATGGTGATAAAGCCCTACGGTTTTGCATTGTGGGAAAACATGCGTGATCAGATTGATAAAAGATTTAAAGAGACAGGCCATCAGAACGCCTATTTTCCTTTATTTATTCCAAAAAGTTTTCTGAGTAGGGAAGCTTCACATGTTGCAGGTTTTGCCAAAGAGTGTGCTGTTGTTACCCATTACCGGCTTATGAATGACCCTGATGGCGGTGGGATTATTGTAGACCCTTCAGCTAAACTTGAAGAAGAACTAATTGTGAGGCCTACATCGGAAACAATTATCTGGAATACCTATAAGACATGGATTCAATCTTATCGTGATCTTCCTTTACTCATAAATCAATGGGCGAATGTTGTGCGATGGGAAATGCGCACGAGACTTTTTCTACGCACTACTGAGTTTTTATGGCAGGAAGGCCACACGGCACATTCAAACTCACAGGAAGCCATAGAAGAAACTTTAAGGATACTCGATATCTATGCAGAATTTGCTGAAGAATGGATGGCTGTTCCCGTGATAAAAGGAATTAAGAGTATAAATGAACGTTTTGCTGGTGCGGTAGATACCTATTGCATTGAAGCCCTTATGCAGGATGGTAAAGCCCTACAGGCAGGCACTTCGCACTTCCTTGGGCAAAATTTTGCTAAAGCATTTGATGTACAATTTACCGATAAAGAAAATAAACTTGATTACGTATGGGCGACAAGCTGGGGCGTAAGCACCCGGTTAATAGGTGCCTTGATAATGGCGCATAGTGACGATGATGGCCTAATACTTCCGCCGAAAATCGCACCAATACAGGTTGTGATTGTTCCGGTTTATAAAACTGATGAACAAAAGCAAATGGTTGATGAAAAAGTAAAGTTGTTTATGGAGGATTTTAAAGCTTTAGGAATAAGAGTGAAATATGACGATGACGATAGCCGCCGCACAGGCTGGAAGTTTGCCGAATATGAACTAAAAGGTGTGCCTTTGCGAATTGCAATCGGGGCAAGAGATTTACAAAATAATGTAGTGGAGATTGCACGCAGGGATACCAAAGAAAAAAAATCCATATCCATGGATGGATTGGCAAGCACCGTTTCACTATTGCTAAACGATATACAGGAAAACATTTTTAATAAAGCAAAAGTTTTTCGCGACGACAACATTAGAAAGGCGGATACCTGGGAAGAATTTGTAAAAATTCTTGATGAGCAGGGAGGATTTGTGTCTGCCCACTGGGATGGTACTGCCGAAACCGAGGACAGCATAAAAGAAAAGGCTAAAGCAACCATACGCTGCATTCCTTTAAATAATTTGCAGGAAGAGGGTAAATGCATACTAACCGGGGCTCCGAGCAAGGAAAGGGTTTTATTTGCAAGGGCCTATTGATTTAATGTTCATTTCAGGAATCCTACCGCCTGCTTAATATCATTTCTCCGGGATTTTCTACCTTATTATTTTTGCCGGAAGCCCACGTTGATTTAGTTTAGTAAAATCATTTCATTGCCGTTGGCTTAAGCGAACAGCAGTAAATATAAAATCACAACCAAAACTAAAATCATCGGTATGATAAATCAGGATTTACTGAACAACGATCTCCAGGTTTCTCCGGGCGGACTGAGCTACTTGACAGAATCTGCACGCTGGGGAAAGTTCCTGGCAATAATGGGCTTTATCCTTTGCGGGCTTATGGGGTTATTAGCTTTTTTTATACCGGTGGTGTTTACACAAATACCACCATATAATTCCATGTCGTCTTCCATGAGTTCGGGAGTGAAAGTAGGAATGACCATTGTCTATTTATTTTTGGCGTTGATGATGTTTTTTCCGTGCTTTTATCTGTATAAATTTTCTGTAAAAATGCAATCTGCTGTAAAAGCAGTAAGCCAGGAGAATTTCGATGAATCTTTGATGAATCTTAAATCGATGTTTAAATTTTATGGAGTGTTTACAATTATTATTCTTTCCGTGTACGCACTTATCATAATCGCAAGCATTTTGACTGCTGCGATGAGATAGTTACCTATTTACGTTACTTAGTAGCTAGATAATTATAGTCCGCCAGGAGTTTTTCAAGAAAATCAATCGCGTATAAGTCAGTAGTTATTTTTAATACTTCCTGCACCTTGTAAGCAACCCGTACACAGGTTTGAGTATTGTGATTTTTATAAAAAAGGTTTATCACATTTTTTATGGTATTGATGTCGCGGTCACTGAGTTTTAAAACTTCGGGAAATTTTACCACATAATTTTCGGGTTGGATGTCCATAAATACGGTATCATTTACGGTGAAAACCGACTTTGTATTTACAACCACTGTATTAGCCGCCAGGTCGCCAAGCCGCTGATTCTTTTTTGCAACAGCAATAATAATTACCACAATAATCCCAAAGAAACCCGTGACAAGAATATATACAATAAGGCTTTCGCGGGTAAGAATGGTATAGCCGAAAAAAAAGGGCCATTCGTAAGCTTTAAACATCCAGCGCACAATGTACTGGCTTAGCTGGGGCTCGCCTCCATCAAGGCTTATTACTCTTATGTTCAATAATTTTTTGCCAATCGTTTGGCCATGCATTAGCACTTCGCACACCAGCGAATAAAGCAGCATAGGAAGCGAGATAGTAAGAATATCAATTCCCACGTGGCTTCTGAGCTCAGATTCACTTACTATATTAAAACCTCCGTAGTAAAAATATTTCATGCTGACGAAGAATAATATCAGTAGGGTAAAATCAATGAGATAAGCAAAAAGCCTTTTATGAAATTCTGCGATTTCAAACTCCAGGTCAATATTAAAAGGCGTAGCTATCTGGATAACGGGCATAAGGCAAATTATTATTTTTAAAACATAATGTGATAAATTTTTTTAATCCTGCCGATCCGGTAGTGTTTGGGATATGTTTTTCCCTAATTTTATGCAATGCGTGAAGCGAGGTTTATTAAAAAAAATGTTGATAAATGGAATCAGTATCAGCATGAAAAAACAAACGACCCTGATGAAATGGCCGACAGGTTTGTAACTTTGCTGGACGATCTTTCTTACGCAAAAACTTTTTATCCCCAGAGCAAAGTGACCCGGTGGATCAATGGTATTGCTGCGGGCATTTATCAAAGTATTTATCAAAATAAAAAGCAAAAATATTCGAGGATATGGCTTTTCTGGAAATATGAGCTTCCATTACTTTTTCGCCGTTACCACAAGGTTTTTTTATTCACTTTTATACTCTTTGTTTCCTTTGTGGTCATAGGCATTATTTCTTCCACAACCGACCCTAATTATGCACCGGATTTTTTTAATCACAAAGTGCAGCCCGGTTATTATGATGATACTATTTCACGTATTCGCAAAGGAGATCCATTCGGGGTTTATAAAGATGACAACCAATTTTCCATGCTGGTTCGTATCGCGTATAATAATATAAGTGTGGCCTTTAAGGCCGTTGTATTTGGAGTTCTGTTTGGCATTGGCACCATACTTTTAATGTGGACGAACGGAATTATGCTGGGCTGCTTTCAATATTTATTTTTTTCGCAGGGCTTCGGCTGGCAATCTGTTATGGTAATTTGGATTCATGGTACTATTGAAATATCCTCGATTGTAGTAGCAAGCTGTGCGGGGCTGATACTTGGGTTTGGCTGGCTTTTCCCGGGAACATATACCAGGAGGCATTCTTTTTTAAAGTCCGCCAAAGATGCGATGAAAATTTGTGTAAGCCTGGTTCCTCTCTTTATTGTAGCGGCTTTTTTTGAAAGCTATGTCACACATCTTATGAGCAATACTTTTCAAAGAGATTCGCACGATCTTGGGCTTCCCGTACCTGTGAGTGTTATTATTCTCAGCGGTTCATTCTTTTTTATTTTATGGTATTTTGTATTATATCCTATTAGCCTGCACAGGAAAGGCGTAGTGCTTGCAGATGGAAAAATTATAAAGGATGGAACTGTTTATGAATTGTAGAGCCCAAAGATTTTTAATAATTGCTGTTTTCTCATTAATCTTTTACAGCCATTCCTTTGCGCAGGATTCTTCGGATTTCCAAACAGATACTACTTACAGCCCTGAAATATGAAGATTCATCAGATAACTTGTCCGAAATTCCTGAAGATACTTCGATTGTCAAAACAACTTTTGATATCAAGGATGACTCTTTGCAAAGATGGAAAGGAAGCCGCGACTTCGCGTACATAGCTTATCTCGACAGTCTTTTGAAAAAAGAGAAAGGGCTTAGAATGGATACTGTGAGTGTTGGTAACTCAGGAAAAAAAAGAAGCTCAACTGTTTCTTCAGAAGGAAACAATTTCCTCAATAGCTTTCCGCTGCAAATATTTTTCTGGGCAGTTGCTATTTTTTTTATTTGCTTTATCATTTATAAATTATTTCTTACAAATGGGATTTTTTCAAAAAGAAATACAAAGATTGATGATCCGCAAACGGAGAGTGAACCTGAAGGACTAAATGAATATTCGGAATATGACAACCTAATCAATGATGCAGAATCAAAAAGTGATTACAATTTATCGACAAGGTATTTGTATTTGCAAACGCTTAAGAAGCTTGCTGACAGGGATTTGATATTATATTCACCTGACAAAACAAATTACAGTTATGTGAAGGAATTATCGAACCAAAGTTACAGGCAGGAGTTTGCTTCGCTTACACTTAATTATGAATACGTGTGGTATGGAAAGTTTGATATAAACAACGAACGCTACCATAAGTTGAAAGAGCAATTCTTTTCATTCAACAAACAAGTATAACCTTTTTGAAAATATCTTTTATATACAGAACTTTTTTTATCATCTTTTGCGTCGCCTGTATTGGTTGCGGAAATTCAGGTAAGCGTGTGCTGCCGCCACTGAATGAAAATTACCGTAAAAACGATAAACAACCATTCGGCACTTTTGTAGCCTATAACCAGTTTAAGCATCTGTTTGGCGACCGGTATGTGGAAGATATTACCGAGCCTTTTGATGATGTTTGGCAGAACATCAAATCTTATTCAACCGATAAAAAATATTCCCTTTATTTTCTTGTTACTAAAAATCTCGTTTTAAACTATTCTGAAATAAAAGCCTTTTTAGATTATGTAAAAGCGGGCAACGATCTTTTTATTTCTGCAGATTACATCGATAACAAGCTACTTGAAAATATAAATTGTAACACGCAAAGGCAGGGAGAAATTACCGAAGAACTAAAAGGCAATATGCATGAAACTCATGTAAACATGTACTTCGGCAATGATTTTAATGCGCCATCTTATGGTTATTATTACTATCCTTTCTTAAATGCGCTGTCGGAGTATGATACAGCATTCGCAAGAGTTTTGGGCACCAATGAAATCAATGAACCTGATTACATTGTTTTATTTTCCGGGAAAGGACGAATTTATCTTCATGTGGCGCCACGCATTTTTGGAAACTATTTTTTGCTTACAAAAGACAATTATAAATATTTCGAGAATGTAATTTCCTACCTGCGCCCCGATCCTAAAAATATTTACTGGGATGAATATTATAAAAATTCCGGATCGTCACGGCGCAGAAATAATAACAACCGGGCTACAGATGATAATTTTTCATCGTTAAATGTTATTAAGCAACATCCACCTTTGTTATGGGCATTTTGGATCGCCGTAACGGGGTTGTTTTTGTTTATCCTGTTCAACATAAAGAGGAAGCAAAGAATCATACCAGTTGTGAAGCCTAATGTGAACACAACCGTTACTTTTACCGAAACTGTTGGAAGATTATATCTTCAGAAAAAAAATAACAGGCATATCGCAGACAAGATGATCACTTATTTTTATGAACATATTCGCAATAAATATTTCATAGGTACTGCAAATATTAATGATGATTTTATGGATTCACTTTCCGGTAAAAGTGGTTTTCCCAAAGAAAAAACGCGGGAGTTATTCTCCCTTATCCAACAAGTTCATAACGAAGAAGAAATAGATGATGCGTTGCTGTTGAAATTAAATACAGAAATAGAAAACTTTACAAAACTAAAAACCTGATGGAAGAAAACCTATTTGAACAGAGGATTGACCTGAGCCCATTAAACAATGCGGTTGTGGAAATAAGAAACGAAATCGGTAAAGTAATTGTTGGCCAGCACGAAATGGTGGACATGCTTATGATTGGCTTGCTGTGTGACGGGCATATTTTGATTGAAGGAGTTCCCGGGGTTGCAAAAACACTAACGGCCAAGTTGATGGCAAAGATCATTAATGCTGATTTTTCCCGGATACAGTTTACGCCGGATCTTATGCCAAGTGATGTTCTCGGTACTTCGGTTTTTAATCCCGGCGCAGCAGAGTTTCAATTCAAAAAAGGGCCAATTTTCAGCAATATTATTTTGATAGATGAAATAAACCGTGCGCCTGCAAAAACGCAGGCCGCTTTATTTGAAGTGATGGAAGAACGGCAGGTTACCATTGATGGAACCACCCATATTATGCAGTTTCCTTTTATTGTGCTGGCTACGCAAAACCCTATTGAGCAGGAGGGAACCTACAGGCTCCCCGAGGCGCAGCTTGACAGGTTCTTATTTAAGATAAACGTAAAATATCCATCCCTTGAAGAAGAGATACATATCCTTTTAAACCAGCAATCACTCGCTCAAAATTCGTTGCTTGGGGATGTAAGAAAGATTATTTCTCCGGGGGATATATTGCACTACCGGCAACTGATTCATGAAGTACTTATAGATCCGAAGCTGGTGGAATTTATTGCGAAAATTGTGAATGAAACGAGGAACAATCCTTCTTTATTCCTGGGTGCATCGCCACGTGCATCGCTTGCCATCCTGAGAGCGGCAAAAGCCAGCGCCGCCATAAAGGGAAGAGATTTTGTGAAGCCGGAGGATGTGGTTGAAATGGCCGCGCCGGTAATGCGGCATAGGATTATTTTAACACCTGAAAAGGAAATGGAGGGCATTACACCTGATGAACTTATTCAAAACATAATTAGCAGTATTGAGGTGCCGAGATAAGAGGTTACATTCTAAAAAAATAAAGCAAGGGTTAATTCTAGAATATTGTCTACTGTAAAAAAATATATTGGCGACCTGTTTCTTACAATACGGTTTTACGCGTCCATATTGGCATGTGTAATCCTGTTTCGTAATTGCGTTTTATATTCCTGCCCTTAACCTAATAGCTATTTTAGGTTTTTTTGTTTTTTTTATGCTGTGCCTGGTTGATTATGGTTTTTTATTTTTTTCAAAAAAGGCCGCATCGGCAAGAAGAAATACTTCCGGACGGCTAAGTAACGGCGATGAAAATAAAATTGAGCTTATTGTAAAAAATGACTTTTCTTTTCCTATTACTGTAAAAATAATTGATGAATTACCTCCGCAGTTCCAGGTAAGAAACTGGCAAAGATTCTTATTCTTAAAGGCGCGGCAACAGAAAAAAATACAATGGTTTCTGAGGCCATTGCAAAGAGGAGAATATCATTTTGGAGATATTCATTTATTTGTGTCATCGCCATTAAAATTCCTAAGCCGGCGAATAACGATCGATGCCCAGGAAACTATTCACGTATATCCTTCATTTATGCAGTTGCATAAATACGAGTTGCTGTCTAACGCTACAATACAGCATGAAAGTGGAAGCAGCCGCATGCGTAAAATAGGCCAGAGCATGGAGTTTGAGCAGATCAAGGAATATGTTACAGGCGATGATATACGTACACTCAACTGGAAAGCATCTGCAAGGCGAGGGAGCCTGATGATAAACAATTTTATGGATGAAAGATCACAGCAGGTGTATTGTATTATTGATAAAGGGCGCCTCATGAAAATGCCATTTGGCGGACTGACATTGCTCGATCATGCGATAAATAGCTGCCTTGTGCTTGAGCAACGTTTGCCTGAAAAAACAAGACAGGGTAGGAGTCATCACTTTTTCAAACACCATTGGTTCCGTTCTCGCCGCAGACCGCAAGCCGGTTCAGAAGGAAAATATTCTACAGTTGTTATATAACCAAACAACGGATTTTCTTGAAAGTGATTTTGAAATGTTATACATGCAAATTCGTAATCGTATTAAGCACAGAAGCCTGCTGATACTATTTACAAATTTTGAATCACTCTCTGGCCTAAACAGGCAACTGGATTATTTACGATCGCTTGCCAATTACCATTTATTGTTGGTAGTATTTTTCGAAAATACTGAATTGAATGACGTGGTGACATCGCATGCAAAAAATATCGAAGAAGTTTATATCAAGACTATTGCAGAAAAATTCGCCTTTGAAAAAAGGCTTATTGCAAAAGAGCTTTCAAAATATGGAATTCTATCACTGTTGAGTTCACCTCAAAAGCTTACGGTAAATACTATTAATAAATATCTTGAACTAAAAACCCGGCAGGCAATTTAATTTTTTATGACTGAAAATACTTTTGATGACGGAAGGTTTTACTTATAAATAAGCCATTGGAGTGGACATCATTTGATGTGGTGAGGAAAATCCGCAATACGCTTAAAATAAAAAAAGTGGGACATGCCGGGACACTTGATCCACTTGCAACAGGGTTATTAATTGTGTGCACCGGAAAGTTCACCAAGAAGATCAATGAATATATGGCGCAGGAAAAGGAATATACAGGATCAATAACCCTTGGCGCTACAACACCAACTTACGATTTGGAAAGTGAACCGGTAAATTTTAAATCACTGGATGATATTACAGACGAATTAATTTACGAAGCAACTAAAAAATTTACCGGTGAGATTATGCAGGTTCCGCCGATACATTCAGCGATAAAGCAAAAAGGAAAACCTGTTTACCTGCTTGCACGCAAAGGAGTGGACGTGGTACTCGAGCCAAGAAAAATTTATATAAATAAATTTGAAATTATGCGGATACAAATGCCCGAAGTATTTTTTAGAGTTACGTGCACTACCGGAACTTATATACGCAGTCTTGCAAATGATTTTGGCGAGGCGCTTGGCTGTGGGGGTTATTTAAGTAGTTTGTGCCGCACACGCATTGGCAATTTTGAATTAAAAGATGCCATGAATGTGGAAGACTTTGTGAATTCAGTTAATAAAAAAGTATAACGTTTACTATTCTTTAGAATTTAAAAAT
>CAWDTY010000007.1:0-271989 GCA_963805365.1 uncultured Chitinophagaceae bacterium | reverse complement strand
ATCGCCTGTCGGTCGATCCGTTCTACCCTGACCTGGCGCGCCCACGAGTTCGAGATGTCCATAGAGTTCATTGAGCTCGCCGGCAAGATCAACCAGCCAGATGCCCCACCACTGCGTGGAGCGAATCGAGCGCGGCCTCAATCACGTCCCCAGGCCGGTCAAGGAATCACAGATCCTGATCCTAGATGCCAGGTACAAGGATGGCGTGGGCGACACGCGCGAGTCGCCGGGCGCTGCGTATAATGCAAGTCCTCGGCGAGCGCGGCGCGATCTGGAGCCATCACGAGAGTACCGTTCTGCGCTCCCATCGCTCGGCATTGCGAGCGCCAGCCTCGACAGCGCTGTGGACGAAGCCAACGCCTTGCGCCAAACACGGAGCTTCCGTCCGCGAAATGTGTAACTCTGGCGGGGTCCCAATCCGCCTGTGGAGGTGAGGCCGCTCGCGCGGCTTCTTGTCGGCCGGGCAAACATGATCCTGACAAATAGCTTGCGGGGCACCAGTGCCTCGCCTTTGACGGAGAATGGCGGCGTCAATCAGGGCGGCGCTCGACGCTGGCGAGGCTCACGATGTCGAGGAAGTCCTCGACGTGATGGCGTGGATCGATGAGCGGCGCGCGGCGCAGCGACGTGCGCATCTATGAACTAGCTTCGATAGGAGCGCCGCCCCGCAACTACAAGTAGCCCGCCGAACCGCGCTAGCCTGACACCTCGGCCAGCGCTCGCACGACCTCCGTCGCGCGATCTGCATCGAGCGTGGGGCTCATCGGGAGCGCCAGGTTTGTCCGGGCAAGTTCGTCGGTGGCAGGCAAACCGCCCGCGAGTCCGGCCGCGTACGGCGCCATCGCCTTCTGCTTGTGCAGCGGGGTGCGGTGGTAGGCCCGCGCCTCGATCCCGCGCTCAAAGAGACCCGCGATCAGCTCGTCGGCTCGATCGTGGGTCGCGACGTACAAGTGCCACGCCGGCTCGACGCCGTCGGGTGTGACCGGGGGAGCGACATACTGATCGAGGCCCGCCTCGATGTACGCGCGAGCCGCCGCCCTCCGGCCCTCGCACCAAGAGTCGAGCTCGGGCAGCAGAACGCGCAGGATCGCCGCCTGCAACTCGTCCAGGCGCGAGTTGTAGCCCACGTAATCGAAGTTCTGCTTGTCGTAGGAACCGTGGACTCGCAGCGCCCGCGCAAGTTCGGCGATTTGGTCATCGTTTGTCGTGATCGCACCGCCGTCCCCGAGTGCTCCCAAGTTCTTGGACGGGTAGAACGACAGCGTGGCCAGCTCCGACAGCGAGCCCGCGCGCCGGCCGTCCAGGCTGGCGCCGGCCGCCTGGGCGGCATCTTCGAGCACCGGCAGCCCGAGCTGGCGAAGCTCACCGATCGGCGCCGGCACGCCGAACAGGTCGACCGCCACGATCGCCGTCGTACAAGGCGTCACCGCCGCGCGCACGCTGTCGGCGGTGATGGTCCGGCTGTTCGGGTCGACGTCGCAGAACACGGGACAGGCGCCGGCGTTCACGATCGCCTCGGCGGATGCGTAAAACGTAAATGACGGCACCACGACCTCGTCGCCAGGCCGGACGCCGAGCGCCCTCAGCCCGATCGTAATCGCGTCCGTCCCGTTGCCGACGCCGACTGCGTGCCGCACGCCGAGATAATCGGCGAGCTCCCGCTCAAACGCATCGACTTGGGGGCCAAGAATGTAGACGCCGCTCTCCAGGACCTCGGTGATGCGGTCCCGGATCCGGTTGCGCAGCGGCCGCAGCGGCATCTCTATGTCGAATAGGCCAACCGCCATAGCGGCACAGAAACCTTATCCACGAATCACCCATGAAGGCGACCCGCCACCTGACAGACCCGGCGTTGAAGATACTGTCCCAGAGGCCCACAACAGCACCTGCTGATTTACGCGGACAACCCCTTGCGGACGCTAGTCGGGTGCATTCTTTTGGTTCATGGCCCGCATCGCTTTACAGATATGCTCTTAACTGATTCCGTCTGTTAGTATTATATTGCAGCGATCTCGTGCTGTCGTGGGGGTTAGGCTCCTGCGGTCGTTGCGTAATCTGACGCAGAGCTTTGCGTGGAGTGAAAGCGAGCCAGGGTAGCTGGCTTTGCCACTGGTGTAGTGCCGCCACGGCTCCCGAGATTGAGCGGTCGCGGTCGCCCGCGTCCCGATTGGTCACCGGACGGTTTGGCCTTCACTGGCTACCGAGTGGAGTGCGGGCTCGATATATCGATGCGCCCGTGGCGGCGGTCGGGGTGCCGATCTCGGGCACTCGGCCGAGTCAAGAATATGGCCGTGGTTCTAGAGGCAGAGGTTGGTGGATCAATTAGAGCAACAGCTCGATGGCGCGCGCTTGTGCTCGTCGCGCTGCTTGCCGTCATACTGACGAGCGGTTCGGATCGGTGAAAGCGGCGTTGGAGGCGGTCGACGGGCTCTCCGAAACCTGTCATGCAGCCCTGGAAGCGCGATGTATTGCGTGCCCATTTCCTAGCTTCCGGGCACCGATCTGGGAGTAAGTCACGACGAGCAAGGCCGAAGCGCCATAGTCAACTGAATAAGAACGTGAGCGACTCCAAGCGCCATCACCTAAAGTGGCGAACTTCCGCTGGACGATGCTTTCACGGGTCATCTTCGCCCGCTCTGCACCTTCACTGGGATCGTGACGCTGACGAGCTGCCGGTGGTGGCCGACGAGGTTGAAGACGTCGAGGTACCCACCCGCCGCCAGCTCGCGCTGGTAGGTCACGGTGATCGTCGTCCGGCCGCGGCGCTCGCCGAACACGGTCGCGCCGGTCGCGGTCGCGCTGACCATGGCCACACCGGGATCTGCCGAGCTGACGCGAACGGCGTTCAACGGGTTAGAGAGGGCAAGCGCCGCGCCGGCGGCGCTGTGCACGTGCCAGGAGACCGTCGTCGCCGCCCCGCTGCGGACTCTCAGGCGTCGGCTGCTGGCCCGGATCGAGTAGGGCGGCACGCCGGAAGGAATCGGTCGATCGCTCGTCGCCGCGTCGATGCTGAGGATCGGATACCCAAACGAGTCGAGTCCCGCCCGCCCGAAGTACATGCGGTCGGTGTACAGCCGGAGTTGAGGCTCGGTCGGCGTAGGCCGGCCGTGGTGGACGTAGTAGGCCTCGGTTCCGTCGGGCGAGAACGCCACGCTCCCGTGCCCGGTCGAGTACATCCCGATCGAGGCGTTCTGGCTTAGCCTGAAACCACCGATTCGGGTTGCTTCTGACGCGGATTGGCGGTAGGTGAGTGCGCGCGTATCGTTCTGAATGCTTGTATGAGGGTGTTGGTGGTTGTGGACTGCCTGTTGGCTGGCTTTGAGGGTGTCGAGTTGCCTGCGGGAACGTGTGGCGGCGTTTTTTCGTGCACGCCGAGCGCGCCGGTGGCGGCCGCGGGTCGGCTGGGCGGTGAGGGACGGGGCGAGCTCGGTCAGGTTCGGGCGGGGAGCGCCCGGATCGCGTCCAGCACGGTGGTGAAGTCGGTCTTCCACGGCCAGCGGGCTGGGAGCCGTAGGGTCCATTGACGGCTGGTGCGCGTCAACCGGCCCGGGATCGCCAACAGCTGACGTTGGCGGGAGTGGGCGGTTTGGACGGGCGCTGTGGGCAGGCCGATCAGGGTTGTCCAGCGGGCGAGGTTGTGCGCCAGGGCGGCCATCACGGTCCATGCGCTGTTGGCGTGAAAGCGGCCGGAGGGGAAGTGACAGAGTGCTTGGTCTTTGAGGTCGCGGATCACCAGCTCGATCGTGGCGTGGTCGCGGTGATCGATATCGGCAACGAGTGTCGGGACGGTGCGGTTGGTCGCGAACGCGTGGTAGCGCCAGTCGGGGAACAGCTCGGCCTGCGCGCCGACGAGGCGGGTGCGGCGCACGATCAGCCTGAAGCTCCCGAGCTTCGTTTCGGCGACCTGCGCCTCCCCGGTGTCGGGATAGTCCGGCACCCAGGTCCAGTCGGCCTCGGGGATCTCGTCGATCAGTGCCCTGATCTGCTTGCGCTGCTTGATGCCGATCGAGAACTCGACGCCTTGGCGGTCGAGCGCCTTCATCAGCTTGTGGTTCTCAAACCCGGAGTCCGCCCGCAACACGATCAGGCCGGCATGGCCGGCGCGGCGCACGCGCGCGAGCAGCTCGTCCACGAATCGCTCGGCGCCGCGCTGCGTGTTGGCCTTGCCCTTGCGGTTGCGGATGTGCAGCACCTCGCCGGTATCGGAGCGGGTGGCGATGATCGGGTGATATCCGTAGATGCGCGTGTACCCGTAGGCGGCGCCCTGCTTCTCATACCCGTAGACCTCGCCGATGAAGCTGTCCAGATCGATCACCAGCGGCCCATCGCCCGGACCCGCGCCAGCCCGCCACGCCCGCCCGAGCGAGACATCCAGGACGCGGTCGAGCTGACGGACGTGCCCGAAGGTGAACGCGCGCAAGAACGTCCCGAGCGTCGAGGGTGCCATCACCCGGTGCCCGAGGATCAGACCGGTCGAACCGGCCCGCAGCACGTTCATCTGATCGACGCTGTCCGCCCCGGAGATCATCCCGTGCACCAGCGTCATGACCTTGCGGCCAGGCAGCGCCGCGCCCGGAGCGCGAGGGTCAAGCCACACCGACTCGTTCACCGTCTCCTCGATCCCGAGCCGCTCGGCGAGGGTCGCCGCGATCAGCAACCCGGCGTCGCTGACCAGCCGCTGATCGTTGAACTCGACCCTCACCGAATCGAGACTCGCCGGCCCGGCCGGAACGTCCGCTGCAGCGTGCACCATATGGGTGACCTCCTGACAGGGCCGCAGCCGCCCCATACGACTGCTACAAAAGCCCTGCTCAGGAGGACATTAAGACTCAGGCCCGGACGGAACCAGCCACGTTACTCGGTGGTTCCAGGCTTAGACTCGGTACTAGCATTGCCATCCAAACTCATGTACTGCGCCATTTTTGGGAAGGCGGTCGGATCGCTGTACAGGGCTGAGCATCCGCCGCGGCTTCCGGGGGTAGGCGCAGAGCTGACCGCGAAGGGGCCGCCGCTGGCGAAGGACGCCGTAACCTGGCTGCGGATAGTGTCGCCGCAGTCGCCGCTGGCGATGGTGTAGGCCGCGGTGCTGCTCGGACTACCGGCAGCGTTGGCGCAGTTCGCGCCGCTGTCGTCGCAAGCTAAGGGCTCGTAGAAAAACAACTCAGCAGGTTTTGTAGTGTCTATGTAGAACTTTGGAGGCGTGATCGATGAAGCCGCGATCGGTGAACGGTTCAGGTCGATGGCGCCGGAGTTGAACGAGCGACAGCGCCGGCTGTGGGCTGCGAGTGAGGCGCGTGCAGCGGGCTGGGGTGGGATCACTGCGACGGCGCGCGCGACGGGTATGGCGATTGACACGATCCGTAAGGGCATCGCCGAGCTGGAGTCGGGTGAGAGGCTTGACCCGGGACGGGTGCGTCGTCCTGGTGGCGGTCGCCGGTCGCTGCTTGAGAGTGACCCGACGATCCTCGATGACATCGAGCGCCTGGTCGACGAGGACTCCCGTGGCGATCCCGAGTCGCTTCTGCGCTGGACGGCCAAGAGCGTGCGGCAGATCGCCGGCGGGCTGCGCGAGATGGGCCACGAGGTGCACTTCACCTCGGTCGCGATGTTCATGCGGCTGCTCGGCTACTCGCTGCAGGCCAACGTGAAGACCAAGGAAGGGGCTTCTCATCCCGACCGCGACGCCCAGTTTGCGCACATCAATCAGACCGCCAAGGCGGCGGTCGCGGCGGGCTGGCCGGTGATCAGCGTGGATACCAAGAAGAAGGAGCTCGTCGGCGATTTCAAGAACCCAGGGCGCGAATGGCGCCTGAAGGGCGAGCCCGAGCTGGTCCGCGTCCACGACTTCAAGGACAAGCAGCTCGGCAAAGCGATCCCCTACGGCGTCTACGACATGCGCTTGGATGAGGGCTACGTCAACGTCGGCATCGATCACGACACCGCCCAGTTCGCGGTCAACTCGATCCGCAGCTGGTGGCAGTACCTCGGCTCCGAGCGCTACCCGACGCCCCGCGGCTGACGATCACCGCCGACTGCGGCGGCTCCAACGGCAACCGCCCGCGGCTGTGGAAGCTCGAGCTGCAGAAGCCGCCGACGAGACCGAGCTTGAAATCGAGGTCTGCCACTTCCCGCCTGGTACCTCGAAGTGGAACAAAATCGAGCACCGCCTGTTCTCGTTCATCACGATGAACTGGCGGGGGAGCCGCTCGTCTCGCTGGAGACGATCATCACCTCATCGCCGGGACCACGACCAGCACCGGGCTTGAGGTCTACGCTCGGCTCGACGACGGCGCCTACCCCGACAAGATCCGGGTCACAGACGCCGAGTTCAAGACCGTGAACATCCACCCTCCGAGTTTCATCCCGAGTGGAACTACATCATCAAGCCACACGGTCACTGAGCTTGCCAATTTTACACAGTTGTGAACCAGCCAAATTTGCCAAGTTATTTTTCTACAGACCCTAACCGCTGAATCGAAAATAGCCTTGTGCCGGGAAGACGCTAGGAGGAAAATGCCTGCTCAGGTGCCATCACTGAGGGCTTCCCCGTGCGGTACGGCCTGCCGCACGTCGTGGCCGTTAGGGCCGGCGGGAGCCTGCCCTTTTCATCCGTTCCGGGTACGCCCCGCCAGGGGCGCATGAGTCACTGATATGTGTAGCCCGCCGGTCGGGGTTCCGGACCATTGGCCGTTCGTGGTGTTGACCACGTCGCCGACCGTGGGCGTGGCAGCGGAGCTCCGGTGATAGCGACGATGGCCGTGCGCTCTGTGGTGATGGTGTGCCGGCGGCTTTCGGTAGTGGATCGCCCGGCGGCCGAACGATCGGTGGCTTATGGCGCCATGGGCTGCCGCAACCGGCGAATGCCAGCAGGACGGCTACGGGGAGAAGCGTCAGCGCGAAACGACTCAGCTTGAAACGACACCATTGTTCTTGATGTAGATGCACCGGTACTCCGTGTCGCCAGACCCGAGACTCGCCGCTGCTCACGTCATCCCAAACATTGTTCGCCGCGCCGCCCGTGATCGTGGCCGAGCAATGGCCCCGCCGAGATTGCTGGCGCCGCTGCCGTGAAACTCGATGTCGGTCGCCCAGGGATTGCAGCCGGTGATCCTGAAGCTGGCGATCGCGGCATCGGCCATACGAGCAAAGGTGCTCCACGACCACGTCGGATTGATCGCCGCAGCTGGCGTCTGTACCTGCCAGGCCATGGCCACGCCCTCGGGGTTGCCTGTCAAGTAGTCGGAGTTGTCGCTAATCGCGAAGCCAGAGTCGACCGACGGGGTGTTGGTCTCGTTGAAGCCGACCATAGTGACGAGCAACTCGCCGCCTTGACTTGGCGTGATGCTCCCCGGCTGCAACGAGGTGACCGAACTCGGGGTTGCGACGCCGTATTCGACGTCGAACGTGGCGCTCGGGATACCCCCGAACGCCTGGATTGCGACAGACGGAAAGCCGTTGGAGCCGAAGCTTGCCGTGAACGTGTGGGTGGCAGAGGTCGTCGGGTTAGCGCAATACCAAAGCTGGCCAGCGGCATTGGTGGCCCGCTGCCCGTAAGGTCAACGGCGTCCAGACATTTCCGGCGGCGCTGTCGGCGAACGTCGGGGTGTCGGCAACGAATGAGGCGACCGCTCCCACGATGAGCTTGGCACCCGTCGTATTGATCGGATCTGTCGTAACCGTGGGGGGAGCGCCCCCCTTGCGGTGTGCGCGACTAGGGATACGGCCACGCTCGCTCACCCGGTCTTCAGTAGAATCGCGCCGCCGTCCTTGTCGAGCGTGATCGTGGACGCGTTCGTAACGGTTGAGCAGCTTCCGTTCCCGCAGTTATAGCCGGAGTAGGTTCCGCCGCCGGGGATCGTGAACGGAGTCTTCGGGCTGGCGAAGGGTTTCCGAGCTGGCCTCATGGCGAAGCATGCTGTAATGAGCCGAAACCCGTCAGCGTCGACTTCTGGCATTGGCTGGCGATACCACCCGCAAAACCGCATGATGTCGTAGAGGCGCCTGTTCCCGGACCGAGCTGCAATGCTGTGTTGTATTCCGGATGCCCGTTGGCGCTGAAGGTGCCGTCTTCGCCCAGGTTGTAGAGACTGTAACCGTTAGCGCCGAGCAGTTCGCCGGCCAGCCCGAAGGCTACGTAGTATTCGTAGGCTGTCGGGGTTCCAGATTGGAAATAGCCCTCATTGATCAGCAGCCATTTATGGTTTTGCTCGCTGTAGTTCTGTTCGTAACCCTGCTGCTTGCCGAAGATGCCGTCATACCCTGCGTTTTGGGCAGGCATCCAGTTCTCTTCGTGATTACCGTCGATGACGTCCAGCAGGTTGTGATAGCCGGTCGGGTCGTAGAACGTGAACGAGGCGTTGACCACGGAGATTTGGCCGTTAGCGTGCAGGGAGGCGGCTTGAGCGGTAAAGAAACTGACATAGGAGTTGTCCCAGTCCGTCGAGTTCGCGTAGGTTCCGTGGCCTGGGGTGGTGGCATGGTAGACCGGACAGACCGCCTGGCCGCAAGCGTCCGACGTAGTCCAGTAGAAGAGGTCGTCGTTAAATAGGCCGTCGCCGCCGACGCCGTTCGGAATGGCTGTTCGTAGCTGAGGCACGCGGTCTGATAGGCGCTGTTGCCGTAGTCCATTTGATATTCGCCGGAGCCGGGGCCGAATATCGGGAATCGGGTACTCAGGCCGGTGTCGGTATACAGGAACCAGTGGTAGGTGGCGTCTCCTGGATGCCCGGACTGGTTCGTGTTGGCGGTCGCGAGCGGAACACACCCGTGGTATACGCTGGCGTTCAGGGAGCAGCCTGCATCGCCCGGCTCGGTGGTGGGACTGCAACTTATGCAGGAGTCGATAGAAAATGATTTTGACGTTGGGGTTGGCTGCATGGTCGGCCGCAACGTTTGATGCGCTGTCGCCGCGCGGGTTCTCTTGGGATATCTGGTAAACGTTCGCTTCTGTTGTGCTGGTGGTGCCGGCAACCCCAGCCCTCGAGAAGAGCATCGGGGCCGGACCAGTGACGGCGCTCGCGCTCCCGTCGCCGGACGCGTTGTGGGCGGTGACAATGGCCTTAAGGGTCTTGTTGGTGTCCGCCGGTTGGACCGTATATGTCGCCGTCGTCGCGCTCGAATCGGTTTCGTTCGCGCAGCTGGATCCAGTGGCATCGCAGTGCTGCCACTGGTAGCTGTATGAAGACGGGGAGTTTGTCCAGCTGCCATTGGATGCGCTGACTGTGCCGGCCGCTCCAGTTATCGACGTAGACGCAGCGGGCATCGGGACGCCACTGATCTGCGGAGGCGCCGTGTTCACCGGCAGACTCCCGCCGCTAGTGATCAGCGCGGTCGCGGCCGACAGCTGGGCAGTCGACCCGCCCGCGTTCGTCGCCGTAACCTGAGCTCGCAGATAGTCGCCAGCGCCGCCGGCCGCGACCGTGTAGCTGCTAGTCGTCGCACCGGCGCCGGTCGAGTTGCTGCAGGTGCTCGAGTCGGTCGGCGAACTGCAGGTTTTCCACTGGTATGCGTAGCTGTTGGATAAGGATGCAAGGTCCCCGGACGACACCCACGTGCCGGTACTGGCGCTCGCGGTCCCGCCGACGGTCGTGCTGCCGGAGACGGACGGCCAGGCTTTCGCCTCCGGGCTCGGTGCCGTGCATCCGCACGCGTACTGGCTCGCGACCGTGCCCGCGCCGGCCAGAACCGCGAGGCTCGCGGCGACGATCACGGCAGGCTTCTTGACAGCAGCGAAGTTCATGGTGGTGGCTCTGGCACCTGTCGTCCAGGTTCCGGTCGAAACATGCAGCGTGCTACCCACCGTCGGCGTGCCGGAGATGACTGGCGGAGACGTGTTCACCGGCGGGCCATGATGACGACAGCACGCGGAAGCATGGCCCGCCATCAACAGGCCGGCCACCTGAAAGCCTTGATGACATATGGCGTGAGCCGGTGCTTGAGGAGGGCAACGTCGTGTCAGCGGTCGATGGCCACGTGCATTACGGGATCGTGACAATGATGGGGCACAACGGTAGCCCGCGGAGATAATCGCCTATAACTGGGAGCTTACCGCAACGGAACGTGCGCATGTCGACGCCTATATCCAGGACACGTATGCGATCAGCGTTTCGGACTACGTCGCCTCGGCGGGTGATCCTGCGACTATTCGATACAGCCACACACCGCTACGAAAGATCGGAGCCTAGCCCGGAGCATGCAGTAACGACCGCGCCCCCGGCGGGCGGGGGCGCGGAAACGTCCGGTTGAGCAGGGATCCTTGGGCTGTCTGAAGGTCCTTGATCCCGAGCTGGAGGTTCATCTTGAGGGTGATGCGTGATGGACGCCCGGTAACCGTAGAAGTCACGGCGGACGGAGTGGGTTTGGTCTCGCACGCGGGCAGCGCGCTCGTCGCGCAGGTCGCTGACAAGGTGGGGCTGACGCAGGGGTTGTCGCTGCGGCTGGCTGCGATCAAGCAGCGGCGTCGTGGGCATGATCCGGGCAGGGTGGTCCGTGATCTCGCGGTGATGGTGGCCGATGGCGGCGAGTGCGTCTCGGACCTCGGTGCGGTCCGTGAGCAGGATGCGTTGTTCGGGGCGGTGGCGTCTGATTCGACGGCGTTTCGGATGGTCGACCGGATCGCGTGCACGCCGGGGCTGCTGGACGCGGTCCGTGTCGCGCACGCGCGTGCCCGGGCGCGGTTCTGGGAGCTCGGATGGTGCGCCGGAGCGGTTGACGATCGATGTCGACGCGACGTTGATCACGGCGCATTCGGAGAAGGAGAACGCGGCCGGGAACTACAAGGGCGGCTACGGGTTTCACCCGTTGCAGGTGTATCTGGAGGAGACGCGCGAGGCGCTCGGCGGCCTGCTGCGGCCGGGGAACGCGGGTTCGAACACCGCCGAGGATCACAAGGCGGTGCTGGACCGGGCGCTGGCGCAGGTTCCGGCCGAGCACGTCGAGAGCTTGGAGATCCTGGTCCGCGCGGACTCCGCCGGCGCGACGCACGGTCTCCTGGACTACTGTCGCGAGGCCAACATGCGCTTCTCGGTCGGCTACGAGCTGACCGAGCAGGTCCGCGCCGCGATCCTCACGATCGCCGAGGATGCGTGGGTTATCGCGCTTGACCAGGACGGAGGCGAGCGTGAGAACGGCGAGGTCTGTGAGATCACCGAGATGGTTGATCTGTCCTGCTGGCCGGAGGGCTGCAGGTTGATCGTGCGGCGTGAGCGTCCGCACCCCGGCGCGCAGTTGTCGTTCACCGACCACGACGGCTATCGCTTCCAAGCGATCCTCACCGACCAGCCCGACGAGGACATCGCCGTCTTGGAGTGCCGCCACCGCCAGCACGCGCACGTCGAGGACCGGATCCGCGATGACAAGGACACCGGCCTGTCCAAGTTCCCGTTCAAGGAGTTCGCGCTCAACGAGGTGTGGTTGGAGATCGTGATGCTCGCGCACGACCTGATCGTCTGGACCCAAGCGCTCGTCCTCGACGGTGAGCTGGCCAAGGCCGAGCCCAAGCGCCTGCGCTACCGTAATGCCGACCTTGCGGTCATGCCGACCTCGGCTCGATATCTCCCGCAGATTGGGGTGATCGCCGCGATCGAGGTCGGCATGATCGCCTGATGTGAGAGGTCTTGGAGGAAGGCGAGCAGCCGGTCCGGTGGCCGATAGCGCCCGGGAGGGCCGTTGGGGGGTGTGACGCGGTCAAGGGCGCGTTGTTTGATCGCCAGGTCGGCGTGCAGGTAGATATGCGCCGTGCGCTCCTGCTCGTGCCCAAGCCACAGCGCGATGGTGGAGGTGTCGACGCCAGCGGTGAGCAGCATCATCGCCGCGGTGTGGCGCAGTGTGTGCATCGATACTCGTTTTGGACCCCAGCGTCGAACACCGGGATTGCGCGTAGCTGACGTGCTTGGCGAGGCGACGTTCGATCGCATCGCGGGTCAGCGGCCTGCCAGTCCGGGTGGGGAATAGCGGGTCGGCCGGCAGGCCGCCGCGCTCGCGCGTCCAGACCTTGAGCACCGCGACGGTCTGGCTGGTGAGCGGCGCGACACGCTCCTTCCTGCCCTTGCCCCAGGCCCGCAGGTGCGGGCCGGTGCTTAGATGCACATCGGCGTTGGTCAGTCCGATCACCTCCGAGACGCGCAGGCCCGTCTGCACCGTGGTCAGCAGCAGCGCGTGGTCGCGTCGTCCGGTCCAGGTGGATCGGTCGGGGCTGTCCAGAAGGGCTTTGACCTCCTCGGGGGCCAGGAAGGTGACGATCCGTTTCTCTGAGCGTTTGGCGGGGATCGCGAGCACCCGCGCGATCAGGTCGGCGTGCTCGGGGTGTCTGAGCGCGCAGTAGGTGAAGAACCCGTGGATGGCGCCGAGGCGAACGTTCCGGGTTCGGGGGCTGTTGCCGCGGTCGGTCTCGAGGTGCTCGAGGAACGCGCCGATCATGGTCGCGTCCATCTGCGTGAGCTCCAACCGGGCTGGTGATCTGCGGGTCTGTTGCTGCACGAAGGCGAGCAGCAGCCGGAAGGTGTCTCGGTATGAGGCGATCGTGTTCGGGCTCACGCACTGTTGGCAGAGCAGTCGGTCGGTGAAGAACGCCTGCAGCGTCGGGGCGAGCGGGGTCATGCGAGCCCCTCCATGGTCAAGTCGAGCCGGTCAGCGACGAGCGCAAGCAGCTCGGGCGCGGCGGTCAAATACCAGAATGTGCTGGCGGGGTCGACGTGCCCCATGTATGTGGAGAGCAGCGGCAGCCGCGCTTGGACATCAAGCCCGTCTCGGTACCACTCCAGCAGCGTCCGCACAGCAAACCCATGCCTGAAGTCGTGCAACCTCGGGCGGCACCCAGGCGAGCGCGGCGAGAGACCGGCGGTTCGGACCAGCCGGGCAAACATGTGATGGATGTACGTCTTGCGCAGACGCGTTCCGCGGAGCGAGATCAAGAACGAGTCGCAGCGCGGCTGCACGAAACACTGGTCGCGCAGCCGCGCGTAGTTGGTGAGCGCGTGCATCGTGCTGTCGTGCAGCACAACCTCTCGGCTCTTGCCGAACTTGCTGTCGAGGATCCGCAACAGCTGGTGGCGGTCATCGACGTCGGCACGATTGAGACGGATCGCCTCGCCGAGGCGCAGCCCGGTGGCCGACAACAGCCCGATCAGCGTCTGGTAGTTGGCGGCCAGCAGCGGTGGCTGCAGCTGGCCGGCAGCGTTCAGCAGCGCCGTGATCTCCGCCGGCTGATAGAGGTACGGGATCGCTCGCGGTGACCGGTATGGCAACAGGCGTGCAGGCGGCACCTCGCAGGTCGGATCGAGCGTTTGTAGATGGCGGGCGAACTGGCGCACCACCGACAGTCGCCCGGCCCAATACGACGGGTCCGCGCCGGCCGGCGAAGTCGCCCACGCGACGGCGTTCTCGATCGTGACCGTCGTCGCCTCGATCTCCTCGAGATAGGAGATGAAGCCGCCCAACAGCAGCCCTTGGATCTCGAGCTTGTAGCCGAGCGCGCGGCGCATCCTCAGGTAGTCCTCGGCGACATCACGCGGCGCGCTCATGCCGCACCTCCCGCGAGTGGCCACGGTCGCGCGAGCGACCTGAGCGCGTCCCGATCGACCTTCGCATAAACGGCGGTGGTCGTGACACTCGCGTGCCTGAGGATCGGCGCGATCTGCGCCAGCGGAGTGCCCGCACGCAACAGGTCGCTGGCGAGTGTGTGACGAAGCCGGTGCGCACCGACAGGCTCCATCCCCACCCGCCTGCACGCACAGCCGACGACATGCGTGACCCCAATGGGCGACAACGGCCGTCGCGGCGCCTTCGCGGTCACGAACACCTCGCGGAACCCCGCGGCGGCCGGGCGTCCGTCACGCAGGTAATCGACCAGCGCTTCGCCAACGTCGTGCGGGACGGACACTCGATACTGCAGCAGCGGGTAACCGCTCTGCGGATTCGCTGGTGGTCACGCACCCGTTCCACCCGCTGCACGGGCAGCGGGTTGACGTTTTGCGTGTGTGTCGCTACCGCGCGGGGCGCCGGTATGTGTGTGACGGCGGCGCGTTCGGCAGGCTGACGCTGCCCGAGGACGCGACCGATCGCGGCCCAGAGCCGTTGGAGCGGGTGCTGAGCGCCGAGGTGCTGGTCGAGGCGGCCGCGTTGGTCGCGGTCCTCGGCAGCGGGCAGGAGGCGCGGCGATGAGTGCTCTGAGCTTCGGTGGTGATCGCGATGTGCCCGCGCGCGCGTGTGAGCTGGCGGCCCGGCTGTCGGCGTTGTTCGAGCGCGACGTCGAGATCGTTAGGCGGCTGAACGATGCGCAGCGCAGGGTGAGAGAGGCCAATGAGCGGCTCTGGTCGGGGCTCTCACCTGGTGCGTTCGGTCTCGTCTACGACGGCGCCGGGTCTGCGGGCGCGAGCCAGATCGCGGTGCTGATGGACGGCGCTCGCGATGCGGAGACTGCGGTGCAGCAGATCCACTGGTCAATCCAGCGTGGCTTCTGTGACTACCAATCGGCGTGCGAGGAGCGCCGCGAACTCGCCGCGGACGTGGGCGAGATCACCGCCACGTTCATCGAGGTTCTCTGTGGCGCCGGCTTCAGCGAGGACGACGCGCGTCAGGCCAACGTGCACGAACTCGCCAGGTCAACCGCGCCGGTGGAGGATCGTGAGCCTGGTGGCGAATCTATATCAGGGCCATGACAGAGGCGCAGATCAGCGAGTTGAGCGTCTCCCAGCTGCGTGCGCGCAAGCGGCGACTGGCCGATGCAGTATCGGATCCCGAGCGGACGTTGCGCGGGGCGCTGCTTTACGAGTCACGGCGCTGCTCGAGCGAGGGCTGTCGCTGCCGGCGCGGGGAGCTGCACGGCCCCTACAGCTACCTGGCGGTCTACCTCGCTGGCCGCAGCCGGATGGTCTACGTGCCCAAGGCGCTGGCCGAGCTCGCCGCCGAGCACGTGGCGGGGACGCAAGCGAGCGAGGCGCTGCTCGCGGAGATCTCGCAGATCAACCTCGAGCTGCTGCGCCGCCGGGCGCTGGAGTGAGCGGTGAGCGAGAACCCGTCCGCGGCGGCCGCAGCGGTCGCGAACATGCTCCAGGCCGCGCTCGGGGCAGGCGTTCGTGAGCGGATCGCAGAAGGTCCAGAGCGCGCATCTGAGCGCCTCGCGATCGTCTACCTGCGCCAGTCCTCACCACGGCAGGTGCGCGAGAACTTCCGCTCCACCCGAGCGCCAGTACGGGCTCGCCGAGAAGGCCGCGGCGCTCGGCTGGGAGCCGGCGCGGGTCCTGACCGTCGACGCCGACCTAATTTTTTTATTCTGAATATTCCACTGACCTTCTAAAAAATCAAAATCATTTTTTGAAGAAGTTTGGGATGGCTTAATATTTAATTCTCCTGGCAGGTTAAATTCTAAAGTTTGCATTGACTTCAAATTTTGTTGTAAAATAACTTGATAAGAAGCAAAATTAGAGACGGTTACTGACAACCCTATGTCAGTGCATTCAGGAATTTAAAAAGATTTTATATAATCTTCTATCTTCAGATGATCTTTTATGGAGTGAGGTTCCGGCGTGTTGCGTAAGCGGGTGATCATTTTTACTTTAAAATCCCTGTAGCCATTTTTCGATTTGCACCATGCATATAAATGCCATTGATTGGTGTAAAAAATAAGTCCTATGGGCTCAATTTCTCTTTTACTTTGGTCGGCCGTTGTTATCAGTATATGTAATCTTTAAAACGGTTTTATTTATAATCGCATTTTGAATTTCGGATAAAGAGTTTGTCTGACTTTCTTCTGCCGGCGGCACATACACATTTATTTGCGAAGACAATTCGTCTGCTTTATTCTTATCTGAATTTCTCAATACGGCTTTTATTTTATCAAGCGCATTATGGCTGTGCTTTACAATTGAATTATCGGCAAATTTATCTGCAAGAGTGTTTAACAAGATCAAGTGCATTGGCTTCTTCGATGGTAAGTAAAAGCGGCGGTAAAAAATACCCCTGCGAAATAAAATAGCCTTTCCCATTTTCAAAATTTACAGGAACACCAATTTCATTAAGCGCTTTAATATCGCGGTAGGCGGTTCTTAAACTAATATCAAATTTGTCACAAAGCTTTCCTATTGCGCAATATTTTTTTGACTGCAGCAAAGTCATGATTCCCATCAGCCTGTCTATCCTGTTCATAGTTGAGATTGACATTAGTAAAATGTATATGGAAGGATTTCCAAAACTCCTTACGGTTTAGAACTGTTCGAGAAATTCATCCATTATGCTTTTATCCTCCAACTCGGCAATCGCCTTACCCAATTTAATCCGACCTGAACAAGTGGCAAGTGTTGCAAGGGCGATAATATAAGTTGTGTCATCCAAATCCCGGTTTAAGTTCTCAAGAACAAATCGTTTTAAGCTCTTAAGGCCCTCTTCATAGTAATGCTGAAACTCGGGTGGTAACACGGGGTTATTCCCAAGATGGCGTTGTTGCTCAATAACAGCGCAAAGACCTAATAAGTTCCAGGTAAAAAGATTTTTTGATCTCCCAATTCGCACAAGTTGTGGCACTGCTAAATAAGAAGCAAGTTCTACATCACCCTGGTGATGTAGTTCATTCCAAAGTTCCTGAAATATTAATTTGATGGCTTCAGGATCATCGGCCTGCTCTAATTTTCTCAGAGGAAGAGAAACGTCGTAAGGCGTCTTGTAACCACCTTTGAGGTCTTGCCATATCTTATCTGTAAGCTTCATGTTTGAGATGCAAACTAAAATCCTATTTAATTTTCTATCACCATCCAGGTGTAGCTCTCCGGTTCAATGCTGAAAGTTATTTCAACTTCATAATTTCGATTTAACTGCAACGTTTTAACCGGCCCTTCTTTTTCCCTGATCTTAGCGGTTGTTGTTAAACCTGTATAGTATAATGGAACTTTTATCGTTCTTGTAATTTTTTCCTTCAATGGATTATACAACATCAGCAATCCTTTATTTTTTAATTGCGGATTTACATGAAGTATTCCATCCCAATCTCTTCCATCGGCACGACGCAAATGAATAATATCTGAGTTTAAAATATCGCGGTATTTTTTATACCAACTTATAGTTTCTATAACAGTTTGTTTTGTCTCTATCAGTATCATACAACCGCGGCCCGCGGTAACAGGCCTGTACTCCCGACCCGTAATATTGCATCATCAATTGTTTATAATCTTTTAAATGTTCACTTAATGGCTCCAGTATTGCTTCCGGGCCACCACCCTGGTAGCGCGTGAGCGGAACAAATCCCCATCCCATGGAGGGCGTTTTCTCCCATGTGCCATCAAAAATATTCTGCCTGTTTAAGATCATTTGGTCTTCTCTCGGCAAAGAGAAGTTAACCTCACGGTATCCTATACCTGTCTTATTAGTTCCATCTAAAAAATACCAATCAGGAGCATTGATGTACACACCTTTCTCATTTAACCAATGATATAATTCCTTTTGTATTTCCATTTGTCTCCACTGGCTGTCGTCTAATCCCACATGCCCGGGATGTGTGGTAGATGCACATACGTCGCCTGGATATGGGCCGTCATTTTCCCAGATATCAAAACCCGTTTTGGTAAAAAAATATTTTATTTTATCGCGATAAGCCAATCCCCATTTACTTCCAAAACATGGAGCGTTGCCGAAGAAAGCGCCGCCGGGTTTTCCTGTCGCAGGATTAATTACATCATCTTCATCACTAATCCTCCTGGAGCTGAATAAAGAATATCCACCGATAAATATTTTTTTACTGTGCGCATAATCAGCTAAGCTGTTTCCATTTTTTTATGTTCGTCTGCAGAGGTATCCTCCATATTTAAATGGCTTCCAAAACTTAAGATCAGGGCTTCATATCCTGTTGCCGCACATTGATCTATTGCGCTGCGAACTTCATTGTCGTTTTTACTTACCAAATGCATGAATATGGGATTGGAAGTAATCCATGGCGCGATGGCCCGATACATTTTGCGAACAGCCAATCCCCGCCTTTCCCGGTCATAACTGTCCAAAAGCAATTCGTAGGTTCTTATTGAATTAAAGATTTCCCCCGGTTGAAGCGCAATGCCGGGAGCTTTGGGAGTATATACTTCAAGAAGACAAGGAGTTTCGAAATTGTAATTTACCTGCGAAGTATATGTACTGTCTGTATTCCAATGAAGTGTCTGGTCGCTTATTTCATAGCGCATCGCATTATTGAATGCATAGTTTGTTTCCACATAAATTCCGGAAGGCTTTTTCATTTGCTGCTGGTGATCCCACCACCGCACTTTCTTCTTCTACCATCCCCAATATTTCATTGACTTCCCTGTCCAACTTTACTGGTTGCTTCCCATTATTTTTCACGGATACCGATTTACAAATCAATGGCAGACCATCGTATAATTCATAACTGACGGTAACTCCAAGCCCTTTCACTTCCTTTAGACTCAGAATTATATTTAAATGAAATCATTTTACCGGTTGCCTGTTTTTTATTTGCAGTCCACATAGTTGTCTTCCAGTTAAGGAAAGGTTTTATATCATTCACTTCATACGAAATAAATTGAAAGCTGCTGTCTGATGTTTTGAATTGATCGACCCATTCGGGTAACAGGTAGGCATTTTCTTTTTGACCGTACAAGCCGCCTACATCATACTGTTTACCATTTATGATTAGCCGCGCTTCAGGTTTTACTGCTCTTAGCAGTTGCTGGCCGTTAATCATATTTTTATAATCAATGCATGCAACATTAGGTGCGATTCGAAATGTTCTTTTTACCAAACCATTGTATAAAATTATATCCCGGTGATCATCAGTTGTATATATTCCTGCCTTTGCATGTACCGGTTCTACCAGCCAATCCTTCTGATATAATTTTTCGTTCGCAGAATTCCATTTGGGTAATGATTGTAAACTTTGGGAATGAACTGTAAAAAGGCTCAATACAAACAATAGTGAAAACATGTAACGCATATAAATCTCTTTTGAATTCTTTAGGCTCCAAGATAATCACTGGGACGCAGATAAAAGCATAGATCCGAAGAAAAAACCGGGTTACTTACACACTGGGCAGAAATTAATATGTTGAGATCTTATTTTGTATTTATATTTCTATAATCAAAAGGCAACCAAATATAAAAAATGGAACCTTTATTTATCTTGCTTTCAACCCAAATTTTTCCGCCGTGCCTGGCAATAATTTGCTGGCATATATATAACCCAATACCCATTCCGGGAAACGTGATATCATCATCACCACTTACCCGGTAAAATTGCGTAAATATCTTTTTCTTATCCCTGGCCAGGATCCCTATGCCAAAATCATGTACGCTCAACTGTATGCCATCCTTTTGAAGTTGAGAAGTGATAATTATTGAATCGGCTTTAGGAGAATATTTTATCCCGTTGGATATAAGATTGTCTATGACCTGGCCTATTTTATTTTCATCTCCATAAATTTTTGCTGTACTATCCAGTTTATATTCTATCGTATGGGTGGCGGTAGTCTGCTGCATGTCATCAATCACTTCCTTAAGCAATTCATTAAAGTCAAAAAAATCTTCTTTGTAAACAAGCTTGCCCTTTTGAATTTTGGTAATATCGAGAAGGTCTTCAATAAGTGTATTAAGTTTTTTGATCTGGCCACTCATTCGTTTCATGATTTCCAATGTTTCATTGTCAGCTTTCTCCCTGAGCATCTCTTCTGCAATCTGGCCATAAGCCTTGATAGTTGTTAATGGTGTTTTCAGTTCATGGCTTGCAATCGATATAAAATCATCTTTCATTTTTTCAATCTCTTTTTGCCTGGTTATATCCGTATTGGTACCAAGCCATCTGATCACTTTTCCATCATTATCGCGTATGGGAATTATTCTTGTAAGAAACGGACGAAAGACATTATCAGCTCCTTTAATGGGAAATACCATTTCAAAAGGCTCACCGTCAGCAATTGACTGCGCCCATCTCTCCATTACAGCGGGTAACTTTTTAGGATCATGTACCGATTGCCATCCCCATCCTTCCATTTCCTGTGGCGTGGTGCCTGTATATTCATACCATCGGTTGTTATACCAATATATCCAGCCGTCGGCGTTTGCTATCCAGGCAAGATTTGGAATATTGTTAGCCATCGTTTGAAACTGCTCGCTCATTTCCTCCACTTTTTTTCTTCCCAATACCTGTTCAGTTACATCCATAAAAACTGATAAAACACCAGCTATGTTATTTCCTTCGCGATACGGTTGAAAAAAAATATTCAGGTAAGCCGTTTTTTCTTCTCCATTTTTCATTAACCTTAAAGGGCTTTCTTTTAAATTAAATGATTCCCCATTTTTTTTCACCCGATCTAATAATTCAATATAACCTTGCTTTTTTATTTCCGGCAATACATCTCCCACTGGTTTGCCAATGCTGCTTTCATCTTTCCCGGTAAAATGCAACGCCGTTGAATTTACTAACTCCACTGTGTGATTATCGCCCCTTAAAAGAGAAAAACCTACAGGTACCTGCATAAAAAGATCGTAGGCCTGCAGATTCAAAACCTGTTTTTCGCTTTCTTTCTTTAACAGAACTTCTTTAGTAATATCATAACCGGAGGCAAGCACACCCTTCGTAATCCCTTTACGATCCTTATAAGGTATATAACTAAGGTTGAAATATCTTTTAGTTGGGTTACCATTATTTTCAAATACTGCGGTGGCTTCTATTTCCGTTGCGTGGAAGGGGATACCCGTTTTATACACCTTGTGTAACAATTGGATAAATTGCTGGCCCTTTAGTTCCGGCATAGCTTCCTCTACAGTTTTGCCCACAAGCTGTCTCCCGTTCATCAACCTGATATAAGCGTCATTGGCAAAAGTAAATGTGAAGTCGCTCCCGGTAAGAATCGCAAATGGCGCCGCCGCCTGGCTGAAATAATATTCAAAATTTTCGCGCTGCGTTTCAATCCTTTTTTTGTTCAGTACCTGCTCTGTAACATTGATTGAGGTATGAAGTATGTAATCAATTTCTCCATTTTTATTTAGTATTGGAGTGTTTACGGGCGCCCAATAAAATTCTTCAAAGATTCCATTTTCATTTTTTACATCATATCGCTGTATGTTCATTCTATGCACCAGCTTGCTTTGTATAACTGCTTCTAACGACCTTCTTAAATTCTCGGCGCCGAAATCTTTTGAAGGGTTGGGGTTGCCTGGAAATACTTCGAATAAGCTTGTACCTATTACATCTTCTCTATCGGTTTTTGAAAATAAAAGTAAATCGTTAGTAATATCGACGATAGTGTAGTGTGGGTTGTCGGGTAATAAGATTAATCCCATCCCCGGCACGGATCGAAAAACGGCTCTAAAATCAATTTCGGAATCGGGTATGCTCATACAATGAATGAAGATAATATGTTTCAGCAACATACTTCTTCATCATCCGTTATTCTTTTCCACCATTGCCTGCTTACATAAATTTGCTCTATCGAAAGCCCATAATACAATGGCAATAGTCAATAACTAGCGTTATTATTTAGCAATTACTTTCTACCATTTTTCCAGGCCTAGTAATTTTTTTCCTAAAGGAGATAATTCTGCGGCGCCATATTTTGTCTGCTCCCATTTCCTTGGATCACCCGGAAATGCGTAACCCTCCGGCGCACGTCTTTCTTTCCATGACGAAATTCTCCATTGACGAAGCTCATCATTATCTTCTTCTGCCGGCATCATAGAAATATATTGAGCAAGGCGAACTTTATCTTTACTTCTGTTGGGCCTTATACCATGGGGCTGCAGGCTGTTAAATATCAACAGATCACCTGCATTCATTTTTACTTTTACAATTTCAAATCCGCTCACATTCGGTTTGAAATGATCGCGATCTTCAGGCTGCGTTAACTTCCAGGTATCATAAGTTCTGTACAATTCAGGAACACATTGAAAGCCGCCCATGTTTTCATCGTCCTGGTCGGCAAGTGCCAAAACACCTTGTACATTTTGAGGTTTGGTTTCAGGATCATAGTCCCAATGAATAAATCCCTTTTGTTCAAACCCTTCACGGACCGGTAGATTTAAATTTGCGCGATCAATGGTAACCCACAATTTTTGCGTACCCCATATATCTGCAAATGCCTGGTGAACTTTTGGATGCTGGCGATTATCCCATAACAGTTGGTGGTTATATACTTCTACCATTCCCGTGTTTGTAAGTTCTTTCATCATCATTTCTGCACGGGGCGGCGCATACCATGATGCGGGATCGTTGGAATCTTTCTCTTCAAATTCCCAGAGAAAATCGGCAAGACGTTTTACCTGTTCCGCAGGAACAGCATTCTTTATAACTATGTAGCCATTGGTCGTCCAAAAGTTCCAATCTCCTTCACTTAGTAAATTCAGGGGTTTTCCGTTGCTGCGGTCGTTCAATTTTACTTTGCTGCTTTTTGCAGTAGAAGGATTTCCGGGAATATCTTTATGTGCGTTTGTGTTGCCTGCCGGGGGAGTCATTGTGGCGGCCATTGTTTGTTGTTCCATGTTACAAGTTTTTTCGTGATTTGATAAGTCAAAGGTCTATAATGATCATGGAATAATTACTCTCCCTAATGACCAATATTTGCTCTCTATTGACAACTTTCTCTATTTTTCAGCCCATATACTAACTTTATAGGAAAATAATTTTTGAAAATAAAAAAAGAAATAGTTCAGATACCACAAGGGCAGTCGTTCAGACTGTTTTCTCCCCGGCTGAAAAATTATTTTTTTTGGCACTACCACCCGGAATATGAATTAGTGTATGTGGAAGCAACAACCGGCATACGGCATGTAGGGCAAAATATTTCCAGCTTCATGGGAAGCGACCTCGTGCTAATAGGATCTAACATTCCGCATTTAAATTTTGATTATGGAATAGAGACCGCGTACCGGCAGATAGTTGTTCAGCTTAAAGAAAAATTTTTAGGAGATGCCATATATCAAACTCCGGAGTTCGAAAAAATACAGCAGCTTTTTGACAAAGCATATATGGGATTATCTTTTTTTGGAGCAACAAAAGAAACCGTAGCCAAAAAATTAAAAGATGTACAAAGCCAAAATCAGTTTAAGCAACTGCTAAGCTTACTCGAAGTTTTCCAGGTACTGGCAACCTCCAAAGAATTTACCGAACTTAATGAGCAAGATACCAGCGTAAAATTATTTCTTAATGACAAAATAAGAATGGGTGCCGTATATAAATACATTCATGCGAATTATCATAAGACAACAGATGTAAATGAAGTAGCTGCAAGTGTGCATTTAAGTACGCCGGCTTTTTGCAGGTATTTTAAAAAGCAAACCAAAATGACCTTTACCGAGTTTGTGAATCAGTACAAAATAACACAAGCCAAAACCATGTTGCTGCAGGATAAAAGTATTTCAGAAGTTTGCTATGAATCGGGATTTGAAAGCCTCTCCTATTTTAATAAGCTTTTTAAAAAAATAGCAGGTGAGAATCCATCAGTGTTTAGAAAACGTTACACATAATGGAGCAAATGTTACTTTGCAAAATCTACTTCAAAATTTCCTTTTATTCTTTCCATAGAAGGATTGAAATAGCCGAATCGCAAAGCAGGAAATTCTTCGCTGATCAATTCCATCAATTGTTTGATGCCAAGACATTCGCCTGTATCAGTCACTCCTATTTTACCCAGGTACCAATCAGGATCAATATTAAAATTGCGCCATTGGATCATTTTAAGGCCTGTGGTCTTAATAAGTTTTCTTAATGCTTCATATTCTTCCACGCTGTCTGTCATACCAGGGAAAACGAAATAATTTATACTCGTCCAGCCGCCATAGCTGTTTACCACTTTCAGGCTTTCTACAATGTCATTAAATTCATAATTGTTCGGGCGGTAATAGGGAGTATATATTTTTTCTCTTGCAGAATTAGTACTTACACGAATGCTGTTTAAACCGGCTTCACAAAGTTCTTTTACTGCAGCAGGGTCGCTCCCGTTAGTATTAATATTAATACTTCCTTTTTGTGTATGTTTTCTTATTTCAATGATCGCCTGCTTTATTGTTTGCCACATTAATAAAGGTTCTCCTTCACAGCCCTGCCCAAAACTTACAATAGGATATGGTGCTGTTTCAAGATGAGGAACTGTGTATTCAATTATTTCTTCCGCCGATGGCTTAAACATAAGCCTGTCCTGCGTGGAAACAATTGTTTCCTCCACGGGTTGAAAGGAGATGCAGCCGATGCAATTTGCATTACAGGCGGGAGATGTAGGTACGGGGCACTCCCACCTTCCCATGAAATAATTTCTTGCGGCAGGACATTGATAGGTGTTGCAACAGTTGTTGCCGATGTGCTGAACCAAACGATTATGGGGGAACGCTGCTAAGATCTTTTCAACGCCCTGTTTTATTTTTTTATCATCGAAGCCAGCACTTTCCTGGCGAATGTCATTTTCAATTCTTAGGGCAGGAACAAAAAATTTATCGTTGAACCAGCCCGCCGCTGTGTAGCAAAAAAGTGGAAGCGTTTCCGCGCCGGGTTGCGTTTCGTAAGCGGCAAGATATGTTCCCGTATAAGCAGGTGGAATGAACGCGGCGACTGCCCAGCCCTTCTCGCAAAGGCGCATTTCCCCTGTTCTTACATCAAGGCCTATTCCTCTTCTGCCGGGTAATTCATAGAGTTGCCCACCTTGTGGCAATTCTATCCATTCGTCTTTCGAAACAGGCAATGCATCCCAGCCACTTCTTCCGCAGGCAAAGAGAGAAGTATCTTCAAAAATATTCCCTTCACCATCAGAAAATAATATATAGGGAGAATGATTCATTTTAAACTTCTTCTTTTTTCAAATTGATTTGATGACTTGCAAATTCATTAAACCGCGATTCATCTATTGATTCTTCATTTTCAATTTCCAGTTGCATGAGTTTATTATTTACAAGATCGAGCGTAAGTATTTTATCTTTTATCATAACATTTGTAAATGAATTCCATGGATATTCGACTTTGGGAAAATTCAATTTTCGCACAACATCTTCATTGAAAACAAATATTAATTTTTGCATGGCGAGGTGGTATAATATGCCAACCAAAACACATGCAATAACCATAATATAATTTTGCAGACCGACCCAACTACCCGCAAGAACAAAGAATATTAATTCGTCAATATAAGTTGTATTATTATTTTTCCTGGCTATATAAATTCTTATAAAAATATAGATACCCGTAAGCATTAAGGCTGCTGCCGCTTCATATCTTTTAATATCATAAGCCAGTAAAAAAATGAATATGGCTATATTCAGTAAAACGAGCAGTAATGCAAAGAAACGATAGGCTTTTAACTTGTCATTTTTCAAACTGATTTCAAACTGCTGCATCAACGCCATTTTTTTCCGCAACCATGAGATTACACAATTTAAAAAGAACCCTGGCGCCCACATTCTCATCCCATTCGTTGTGGCTTATTCCCACTTCGTTAAGATCAAAGCCAATTAATTTTCTTCCGCTTTGCAAAACTTTTTTAAAGAGATAGAAAATTTGCTCTGTTTCAAAACCGCCCTGGACAGGGGTTCCTGTATGCGGGCATAATTTGGGATCAAGCCCGTCTATATCAAAACTGATGTACACCTTTGGCGGAAGCTGGTCTACAATTTCATTTACGATCATCCTCCATGAGTCACCTTCGAAAACCCGTTCTTTAATATCTTTATCAAAATAAGTAACAACTCTTTCACTATTGTTTTTAACGTAATCATATTCACCGGGAGAATAATCCCTTATGCCAACTTGTACGAGTTTAGCAAGCTCAGGAATTTCTTTGAGTGCATTATACATAATAGAAGCATGCGAATAATCGAAATCTTCATAAGCTTCTCTCAGATCGCAATGTGCATCAATTTGTAAAATACCAAAGTCACCGTGCTTTTCTGCAATCGCTTTAAAAAACCCTAAGGGGGTACTGTGATCTCCGCCCACAAGGCCAACCAACTTATCCTTATCTAAGAGCTCTTTTGTTTGCTCATATACCCAGTTGTTGAGAAATCTGCTTCCTTCGTTTACTTCCTTGAGCGTTTTACACATGAATTTATTATCCTCTACAAGCTCACCCTGCGATATATAATTAATATATAGTTCGGCTTCCTTACGCAGGTAATCGCTTTTCATCAATATTTTTTTATCTATATCCCGCATGTAGAAACCTTGCTTCCATCCATTCCTTATATCAACATCAATAAGGTCTACCTGGAGGCTTGCCTTACAAATCTTTTCAGCGGCCCTCGCAGTACCAGCTTTATAGCTTACGGTAACTTCCCAAGGCACCGGGAGGAGTATGAGGGCAGCATCGTCTTCAGTAAATGGTAGTCCGAAAATATTGTTATTGGTATTGCCCACGGAGTTGGGGTCGAAATTTGATAAGTCTGCCATGATTTTGTCAAAAAAAATTTTTGGAGTGCAAAGATAGTTGAAAGTTCAAAGTTCTGTTGGCTGATATTGGATAGCACATTGCATGAGACATATCACTGATCCCCGGCACCTGAAATTTCTAACTCTTTTTGAAGTAAATTTGCCATGCAAAAAAGAAGAATGAAAACATCAAGTATTATTATTTTAGTTATAATCGCTGCGGCAATAGGCGCCTTGTTAATGTATTCGGTAGATTTCTCTACTTACGACACGATTGAATCTGCTAAATTGAAACAAGGTAAGTACGTTCACCTGATTGCGAGGCTCGATAAATCGAAACCTGTGCAATATGATGCAATTAAAGACCCAAACTATGTGTCTTTCTTTGCAGTGGACAGTCTCGGCGGAAGCACACAAGTGATCTATCACAATACAAAGCCCGCGGAACTTGAGCAAAGCGACCGTGTTGTGCTGAAAGGAAAAATGCAGGGAAATATTTTTGAATGTGATAACATACTATTAAAATGCCCTTCAAAATATAAGGATGATAAAAAACAACTGGAAAAGACAGTTACACAATATTAAGATTGCTACATGAAGTTTGAAGGTGAACATTTATTACCCGGCCAGGTAGGCCATTTTTTTGTATTGCTTGCTTTCGTTTCTTCCCTGGTGGCTGCAATCTCTTATTTTACAGCATCGAAGACCATTGCAGAAGATGAAAAACGCCGTTGGATACTCTTTGCAAGAGGTGCTTTTTTGATACAATTTATCTCACTCCTTACTGTTTTCTTTACTATTTATTATATCTGCTCTCATCACTACTTTGAATACCTGTATGCTTATAAACATGCAGCGAGAGAACTTGAACCAAAATATTTGCTCGCCTGCATCTGGGAAGGCCAGGAAGGAAGTTTTTTACTCTGGTCCTTATGGCACGGCGTTCTTGGAACTATTCTCATATTCACTTCTAAAAAGAGAGAGGCGCCTGTATTGGCCATCATAAGTGTTGCACAGTTTGTTTTATTAATTATGATTGTCGGCATTTACGTATTTGATGTGCGTATTGGAAGCAGTGCTTTTTCACTTACCCGAAATGAAATTAATGGCCCTATTTTCAGCCGTCCTGATTATATGAATTTCATAAAAGATGGTATCGGCCTGAATGTGTTACTTAGAAACTATTGGATGGTTATTCATCCACCGGTTTTGTTTCTAGGATTTGCCAGTACAATCGTTCCACTCGCTTTCGCTTATTCATCTTTTAATACAAAAAATTTTGGCGACTGGGTTAAACCAGCGCTACCCTGGACTTTATTTAGCGGCTGTGTGCTTGGAGTAGGAATTATGATGGGAGGAAAGTGGGCTTATGAATCACTTTCATTTGGTGGTTACTGGGCATGGGACCCGGTGGAAAATGCGGCATTGGTTCCCTGGATGATAATGATATCGGGACTGCATTGCATGGCGATTTACAATGCTACCGGCAATGCATTGAGAGCATCTTACCTGTTCATTATTCTAAGTTACTTTTTTGTATTGTATTCAACCTTTCTTACGAGAACAGGTATTCTTGGCGACACCTCTGTGCATTCATTTACTGAGGCAGGAATGGCTATGAATGTATTGATTGGGCTTTACGTGATTGCGCTTACGGTCCCAATGTTAATCTTATTTGTTATTAATTATAAAAAAATTCCTTCGGTACAAAAAGAAGAAAATATTTCATCCCGGGAATTCTGGATGTTCATTGGATCACTTATCTTTTTTCTTTCCGCACTTTTTATAATCGCTGTCACTTCATTGCCGGTGTATAATAAATTATTTGGTACCAATATCGCCGATCCCCAGGATAGGGAATTCACGTACAATAAGGTACTTGTCCTGGTTGCCTTTATAATTGGTTTGCTCACTGCATTCTCGCAATATTTCAAATATAAAAATACCGGCAGGGAATATTTAATTAAAAAAATCGGCTGGCCACTTTCTATCGCAGTCATTGTTTCTGTTTTACTTGCCATATTTTATCCGATAGAATATTCTAAAAAAGGACCCGGGTTTTTAATAGCCATTTATCTTGCCTTATTTGCCTCTCTTTTTGCAGTAATTGCTAATGGAGCTTATTTGAAAACGGTATTAAAGGGAAACCTTAAAGCCGGCGGCGGAGCGATTGCACACCTTGGATTTACCTTGATGATTGCAGGTATGTTGATCTCTTCCGGTAACAAGCAAGTGATAAGCGATAACCGGAAAACAGGATTATTTGTTCCTTTTGAAAAAGACCCGACGGGGCGGTCTACAGAAAATCCATTAGAGAATCTTACTTTACTGAGGCAGGTTCCTACTCAAATGGGAAAGTACAGCGTCACTTATTTAGATGACTCCGCTGCAGCCGAAAAAACAAGGACATTCTATAATCTGCATTTTCAAAAAATTGACAGTTCAACCGGGAAGGTTAAGGAAGACTTCATCCTTTCGCCAGATGCTTACCGCATGAAGGACAACAATTTGAGTTCTAACCCCGGCACAAGGCATTACCTTACGCATGATGTGTTTACTTACATTTCTACTATTTCCATCCCGGATCAATCTAAAGACACTGCAACATTCCACATACATGAAATGGGTATAAATGATACGGCGTTTTACTCCAAAGGTTTTATAGTGCTGAATGGAATGCTTAAAAATCCTGATAACGAAAGATTTCACTTCAAGCCTACAGACACCGCGTTAGTCGCAGATATTACTGTATATGGCCAGGACAGTTCAAGACATAAGGCTTACCCGGCACTTACAATAAGTAACAAGGAGCTAAACTTTATGGAGGATACCGTAATCTCTCAAAATCTTTATCTCGCTTTAACGGGCCTCTCAAATAGCAACAAATTTAAGATTGGAATAAAAGAGTCTGAAAAGCTTACCGATTTTATTACACTAAAGGCTTATGTCTTTCCATATATAAATCTTGTATGGATGGGTTTATTAATCATGGCCTGCGGCTTTGTAGTGTCTATTACCAGGAGGCTTAAAGCAGCCAATTACATAACCATCCTGTCTGTGTCTATGGTTCTTATAGCCTTGTTTTATATGTTTTTGATTGCAAATAATTAAGATCGAAATCCTTCCCCGGCGCATTATAAAAATTTTGTCAATCTTTTACAGTAGAATATTTGCTTACATGCATTTTCCTTTTAAATTTACAATTGAATGCGTACCTGGCACACATATAAACTTTTAGTTCTTCCATTGCTTTTAATGATTCTCATTTCATCGGGCAACCATGCAAAAGCCCAATCAACTTATGGCATTAATGATACTATTGTAAGCGTAGCTGTAGTATATGATGGCGACACGATTGAAGCAAAAACTCTTGCAGGAGTTTATGTGTGGGGCAAAAGCAAATTTAGCAACAGGGAACGCTGGACGAGGTTACGAAATGCGGTATATGTTACTTATCCTTATGCGAAACGTGCCGGTCTTGTTTTTAATGATATTGAGAAACATATCGCAACAAGCACCGATAAGAAATTCATTACTGCGTATATAAACAGCCGTGAGAAGGAACTAAAAAAAGAATTTACCGAGCCCTTAACAAATTTGTCCGTTTACCAGGGGAAAGTGCTTATGAAGTTAATTAACAGGGAAAGCGGCGGCACTAATTGTTATGACATACTGAAAGAACTAAAAGGTGGCTTCACCGCCCGCTTCTGGCAAACCGTCGCCTTCTTCTTCGGTAGCGACCTTAAACAACCTTATGATGCTTTTGGAAAAGATGCTGAAATGGAAGCCATTGTAAAAGAAGTGAGACGAATGTATGGTTACCCGGGATGATATGATTTCTCAGTCATATAAGATTCCATTTTCATATCACATTTATTGCTTAAAACGTACAATACCGTTAGTTTTTAGCGTATCTTTGCGCTGCCTTTTGGTTTTTATTAGCACAGTCACAATTTTTTTGTTATTTACTTTTAATGAAATTAGACCTCATCGCCTTTGGCGTGCATCCCGATGATATAGAATTAAGTTGTGCGGGAACTTTGCTTGTAGAAAAAAATAATGGAAAAAAAGTTGGTATTATTGATCTCACGCAAGGCGAATTGGGCACACGCGGCACAGCCGAAACAAGAAGAGAAGAAGCAGCAAACTCTGCAAAGATTCTTGGCGTAGATGCAAGGGAAAATCTTGAAATGGCTGACGGATTTTTCAGGAACGATGAGCAAAACCAATTAAAAATAATCAAGGCCCTCAGGAAGTATAAGCCGGAAGTTGTTTTGTGCAATGCGCCTGAAGACAGGCATCCTGATCATGGAAGATCCGCGGAGCTTGTAAACGACGCGGTGTTTCTTTCAGGCTTGCAAAAGATTAAAACAAAAGGCGACAAAGATGAAGAGCAGAATGCGTGGCGGCCGAAATATATTTTTCATTATATCCAGGACCGTTACCTTACGCCAAATTTTGTAATAGATGTGTCTGAAGTCTTTGATAAAAAAATTGAATCAATCAATGCCTTTGCAACACAATTTTTTAATGCAGAATTAAGCAAAGGAGGGCCGCAAACATACATTTCATCGCCCGAATTTTTGGAAAGCGTGATCAACAGGGCAAAAATGTTCGGAAAGATGATCGGCGTAAAATATGCTGAAGGGTTTATTTCAAAAAAAATGATCGGCGTAAAATCTTTGGACGCTTTTATTCAAAGAGATACTTAAAAAAAGTAATAAGCGTTTAAAAAGAGCTTACTAAAACTAATAAAAATACACATCCTACTATCATACAAATAATCAGACAGAAATGGCAACTCCAAAATTCCTACAAGGTAAAGGCGACTTTCATATAGAACTTAAAAAGCGCGTAAACGAATATTTCGTTGAACGCAAAAGGCCCATGACCGGGAATAATGCTTTGCTCCTTAAAGCAGCTTTATTTTGCGTAGGCTATGTGTTATTGTACATTCACCTCGTATTTTTTACACCAATACTTTGGATCGCCATCCCTGAATGTGTTGTTTTCGGCGGATTAACGGCGGCAATAGGTTTCAATGTGATGCACGACGGAGCCCACGGAAGTTTTAGCAGGTTTAAATTTTTAAACAAAATGGCAGGATTTTCCCTGAACTTTCTGGGAGCAAGTGCTATCATGTGGAATATGAAACATAATATTATTCACCACACTTATACTAATATCGACGGCATAGATGATGATATTGAAGCACGTCCCTGGCTTAGGTTTGCAATTACACAAAAGAAAATGCGGTTGCATAAATTTCAGCATTATTATTTTTGGTTTTTGTATACACTGCTTCATCTCGTGTGGATCTTTATGAGTGATTTTAAAAAATATTTTTCCCGCAAAATTGGTACGGTGGCATTAAGAAAAATGACAACGAGAGAGCATATTTCTTTTTGGGCTGCAAAGATCATTTACATTTTTATGATTGTTGTGTTGCCTATTTATTTGTTAGGTTTTCTTACATGGCTTACCGGCTTCCTGATAATCACTATGGTTACCGGTTTTGTGATAAGTATTGTCTTTCAACTTGCCCACACAGTAGAGCACACCGATTTTCCGGTTCCCAGCGAGGTAACGGGCAAGATAGAAAATGAATGGGCAATTCATCAGGTTGCAACAACTGCTAATTTCGCCACCGGTAATAAGTTGATTTCATGGCTTGTTGGTGGATTGAACTTCCAGATAGAGCATCACCTGTTTCCAAAAATTTCACATGTTCATTATCCTGCCATCAGCAAAATAATCAGGCGTACCTGCCAGGAATATGGCCTTACCTATATTGAGTACCCAAAAATGCGCCACGCAATTATTTCCCATGTTGCCTATTTAAGAAAGCTCGGGACGGCGTAAGGATGAGATCAGCGATGAGGGGATCAACTTGATTCTTGATTCCTTATTCCTTCCTAACTTTGCTATATGAATTTTCATTTCCAGGATTTAATTCCAAAACATTTTGATGACCGATCAAGGGTATGGGTATATCAATGCAACAGAAGTTTTACTTTAAGCGAAACCCTTGAGATAGAAGAACTATTGCAAAATTTTACGTCGAACTGGAATAGCCACGGCAACCCGGTAAAGGGTTTTGCTAATTTGTTTTTTGGCCAGTTCATAATATTGATGGCAGATGAAACTGCTACCGGTGTAAGCGGGTGCAGTACTGACAGCTCCGTAAGAGTTATCAAAAATATAGAGGAAGATTACCAGGTACAACTTTTCGACAGGCAAGCTCTTGCTTTTGCCCTCGATGAGCGCATTCAATGCATTCCGCTCCCACTTTTGAATTACGAAATTGATAAGGGTATAATAAACGCCGACACTTTATATTTCAATAATACCATTCTCACCAAAAAGGATTTACTCGATAACTGGATTATACCAGCAGGGCAAAGTTGGCTTGCAAAAAGATTTTCTTTTGCCGCGGCGAAGCAATAATAATCCGTTCGCTGTTTATACATTATCCTTGCGAGGATTGGCAAAAGTTTATTGAAATATTACCCCCGTGAGTTATTGATCTTCCACAAAATCCTATACGCTATACCTTCTATTATTTATTAACTTTCTGCCATCCTGACGCAATTTTTAATTTGTTATCTTTGCTTTCCAATTAAAAAACAGGAATAAATGGTGGATCTTTCACTAGATAAGAAGCATGATGAAACGCAGCAGGGAACAGCTTTTGCACCAAAAAACTATTCCCATAATGGGCACCAGGCCTCCAAAAAATTCTATATAGAAAGTTATGGCTGTGCCATGAACTTTGCTGACAGCGAGGTAGTCGCTTCAATATTGCAGGACAAAGGCTTTGGAATCACGCAGCATTTCCAGGAGGCAGATATGATTTTTATCAATACCTGCTCTATTCGTGAAAAAGCCGAACTCACGGTTCGGAAGCGTCTTTCCGAGTTCAGAAAGGTTAAGAAATACAACCCGGGATTGCTGATCGGCGTACTTGGCTGCATGGCAGAAAGACTGAAGTTTAAATTTATTGAACAAGAAAAGTTGGTTGACCTTGTAGTGGGCCCTGACGCTTACAGAACGCTGCCGGCGTTAATAGAAGAAGCGGAAGGCGGGCAAAAAGGGGTAAACGTTTTATTGAGCCGCGAAGAAACCTACGGGGATATTTCACCAATAAGATTAAACAGTAATGGAGTTACTGCTTTCGTAAGCATTATGCGTGGCTGCAATAATATGTGCTCGTTCTGCGTAGTACCTTTTACCCGCGGCCGTGAGCGTAGCCGCGACCCGCAATCCATCGTGAAAGAATGTAGAGAACTATTTGAAGAAGGATTCAGGGAAGTGACATTGCTCGGGCAAAATGTGGACAGCTATTCCTGGCAAGTTTCGCCAACCGGGGGAGATTCAGAGGAGGTTGTTTCCTTTGCGGATCTGCTGGAAAAAGTTGCATTGGTTTCTCCATTATTAAGGGTACGATTCTCCACTTCTCATCCTAAAGACATAACAGACCAGGTGCTCTTTACAATGGCCAGGCATGAAAATATTTGCAAGTATATTCACCTGCCCGTACAAAGCGGAAGCACACGGATATTACAACTAATGAACCGAACGTACACAAGGGATTGGTACATCTCAAAAGTGAACAGGATACGTGAAGTGTTGCCCGGATGCGGAATTTCAACCGATACAATCAGTGGTTTTTGTACAGAAACTGAGGAAGACCATAAGGAAACATTAAGCCTTATGGAATATTGTGAATATGAGCTTGCTTATATGTACTACTATTCTGAACGGCCGGGAACGCTTGCTGAAAGGCGCTTCGAAGATGATGTTCCTTTGGAAACAAAAAAGAGAAGACTGCAGGAAATTGTGGATCTGCATCGTACCTATTCGTTAAAAGGAATGCAAAAGGAAATAGGGAAGATGCATACGGTATTAATTGAGGGGAATTCCAAAAAAAGTGATTCACATTGGGCCGGCCGAAGTGATAATAATAAAATGGTAGTATTTCCAAAAATAGATGGGCTAAAGAAGGGTGATTATGCAAATGTGCTGATTGAAAGTTGCACTGCGGGAACCTTGATAGGGAAAGTAAAATGAAATTCATGGATAATTTAATTCAAAAATCATTGGATAAAATCATTGAATCTTGCCAAAAGCATTCTATAAAATCCTTGGAAATATTTGGCTCTGCCACCCGCAGCGATTTTAATGAAAAAAGTGATGTGGATTTTCTTTATGAATTTGATAAAGATAAAATTGATGAACTTAAATACGCGGACAATTACTTCGAATTTCTTTTCTCACTTGAAGATATCCTGGGAAGGAAAATTGATTTATTGCCAAAGAAAAAATCAAGAAATCCGTATTTGACTAAAAGAATTGATTCAGAAAAAATCAGGATTTATGGAGAAGGATAGCAGAGGATATTTAAGCGATATACATCATTCAATAAACCTGATTGAATTTCACATTAAGGATATTAAAAGTGCTAAAGAATTTGAAGGTAATTATACTGTTTCTGATGCGGTTTTAAGAAGACTCTCAATAATCGGAGAAGCTTTGAGTAAGGCGGTAAAATTGAATTCAAAAATCGAGGTTTCATATCAAAAGAAAATTATCGCATTAAGGCATATAATTGTACATGATTATGATAAAGTTGATGAAAACGTCATCTGGCCAATACTTCAAATTTATTTACCTGCACTTAAATCAGAAATTGAAAAACTTATAACCGAAAATTGACACATTAACAAACTATTGAAATAAGGTAACAACGTTACTCCAATATTAAAAAAATTTAGATGATTGTTTATTTAAAATACCTGATTCTTATTGTTGGATTTACCGGTGCTATAATGGCTTTAGCTCATGAAAATATAGGTGCCGGTATAACTTCTGCTGGTGCGTTTATTGCATTTGCCCTTATTGAAGCAGAGGATTTAAAAATTATAAATAAAGAAGATTAACAATGGACTTACAAGCTATAAAAAACAGGTTTGGGATAATTGGCAGCTCGCCGGCCCTTATGTATGCGCTGGATGTTGCCATACAAGTTGCCAATACTGATCTTAGCGTATTAATCAACGGGGAAAGCGGCGTGGGTAAAGAAGTATTTTCCCATATTATACATTCGCTCTCTGCGAGGAAACACAACCCGTTTATTGCAGTGAACTGCGGCGCCATTCCGGAGGGGACTATAGACTCGGAACTTTTTGGACATGAGAAGGGATCTTTCACAGGAGCGGTAGACAGCAGAAAGGGTTATTTCGAAACGGTAAACGGAGGTACTATTTTTTTAGATGAAATTGGCGAGATGCCATTGGGCACGCAAGCTCGTTTGTTACGAGTTTTGGAAGCGGGTGAATACATTCGGGTTGGCTCTTCCAAAGTTCAAAAAACCGATGTAAGAGTGATTGCAGCAACAAATAAAGATTTACTGGAGTTCACGCACACAGGCCGGTTTCGCGAAGACTTATATTACCGCTTAAATACAGTTCCCATAAGGGTTCCGGCGTTGAGAGACCGTAAAGAGGACATTCCACTACTCTTCAGAAAATTCGCTATTGACTTTGCCGACCGTTACAAATCCCCGCCTGTTCAGCTTGATGAAGACGCAAAAAATGTTTTGATAAATTACCCCTGGCCCGGCAACGTGCGTCAATTGAAAAATATTGCTGAACAAACTTCCGTGCTGGCAAAAGATAAAAATATTTCTTCTGATGATATGAGACGCTTTTTACCTGAAACCAATTTTACGAGACTACCCGTACTTTCATCCGCGAGTCAACAAGGTTCAAATCAAAAAGAGTTTACTAACGAAAGAGAGATTTTATACAAATTATTTTTTGATGTAAAAAAAGATGTGACTGAATTGAAGAGAATGTTTTTTGATGTAATGCAAAATCCATCCTCATTCAATGGAAACGGAAACGGCAATCATAATTTTCAAAATGAAAATTTATTGGAAGATTACCGGAGAGAGCAAAACAAACCGGCCTTATCATCCAACCAGCCGGTAGTGATTCACAGCGATGAAATTGACAACCACCAGGAAGTTGAGGAATCTTTAAGCATTATGGATGCAGAAAAGGATCTCATAATAAAAGCGCTTAAAAAACATCGTGGAAAAAGAAGAGATGCTTCATCTGACTTAGGGATAAGTGAACGCACTTTATACCGGAAGTTGAAGGAGTATAATATAAATGAATAAGCTTTAGAATAGAATTCCATCTTTGAAAACTATTAGTTCCCTTTGTTTATCCGTTTAAAACAAGTCAATTGAAAATAAAAAATCCTGCTATTGCGCACTCTATATTCACTTTTAAAAATGCTCTTTTATGCTTTTTATTACTAAGCCTTACCGGCTGCGCCACTTGTAAATATTCTACGAAAGATACCGCTCCTATTCCGCCGGAAATAAAAACATTCCGCGTAAATTTATTTGAAAATAAAGCCAGGTACATAAACCCACAACTTGCCCCGCAATTGACAGAGAAGCTAAAGCAAAAAATAATCGGGCAAACGAGATTACGGCAAACAAACAGTGATGATGCACACTACGATATAAGCGGTTATGTGTCTGACTACAGCGTGACTACAACGGGGATCGCTAGTCAAAATGCAAGTCAAAACAGGTTAAATGTTACCTTTCATCTTATTTTTAAAAATACGTTGGATGCTACAAAAGATTTTGAAACTGATGTCACCAGCAATTATGATTTCTCTGCCCAACTTACCTTGCCCCAGGCTGAGTCGCAATTAGGAGATGAAATTGAGAAGAATGTTACAGACGCTGTTTTCAATAAAATATTTTCTAACTGGTAATAACACATAAATTTTTCATGAATCCAGGAACTAATTATTCTGAACCTTCTTTCCATAACATAGCACCAGGTGCTCTTGAGAAAAATGTGGAGGAGTATCCATTTAGTTCATTAGCCAGGTACCTTCTTTTGCGTCACTACCGCGAAACAGGAAACGCCGACTTCGAAAAACATTTAAAGCAAACAGCCCTATATTTCAATAACCATAACTGGTTGGAATTTCAATTGGATCAGGTACAGCCTTCGCAAAACACCTTTGTGGACGATCCCGGATTTAAAGAAGATTTAACTGAAAATCAATTTCAAAATCATTTCGCAGTAGCGACTGATGAAGAATTAAACATAAGCCACCATCGCGAAAATGCCGCTGAGACTGAGGAACACTTTAATCCGGATACGCAGACTTTAGGCTCGCACATTGAAGGGTATCCGGAAGTAGAAAATATGTACAATGGTAACTCGCGTGACGAAAATATAAACACTGAATCAGAAGATTTTATTCCTGACTCTGAAACTTTAGGAACCCATATTGAGAATATTTCGCAGGCGGAATCGTATAACGGCTATGAAAATAATACGCCGGGAATAATTCTTGAAAATGAAATACCTGTTCCTATTACCGGGACCTTGGGCAATCGCCTTGATAATATATCTGAAGAAGAGTTCCAGCCAGATTATGGAACTATTCCTGAAGAAATACCCGGTAATGATGAGATGGTAATCCCAGACACGCAGTCATTGGGATCGCATCATGAAGATGCCCGGGACGTATTTAACGAAGATCATAAAGAAAGCATTCCTGCAGAAATTAGTGAGGAGCAAATAACTGCTTCCGGTGCAGAAATATCAGGGCCGGTTGAACAATATTCAACGGATAACAATCTACCAGAAAATAATTCTGCGGACGGAATTTCTGAAAGTCCAAACACGATAGAAGAAAATTCAGACACACACTCACAAATTGCTTTCGAACCGTTGCACACTGTCGATTATTTTGCGTCTCAAGGAATAAAAATTACGGAAGAAGTGTTGACCGATGACAAACTTGGAACGCAAATGAAAAGCTTTACCGAATGGCTGAAAAGTATGAAGAAATTGCACCCATCAAAATTGCCGGAAGAAAATTCACTGGCCGAAGACATCATTCAAAGTGCGGCCGAGGTCTCCAATATTGACACTGAAGTGCTTACTGAAGCAATGGCTGAGGTGCTTATAAAGCAGGATAAGAAGGATAAAGCCATAGAAATGTATAACAAATTAAGTTTGATTAATCCCTCCAAAAGCGCTTACTTTGCAGCCAAAATTGAAAGTATAAAATCAACCTGATATGTTAATCGTTTTCGGAATAATCATAATAGTTGCTTCCATTATTTTAGGACTCATCATTCTTATACAAAATCCTAAAGGCGGAGGCCTTTCGTCTTCACTTGGCGGCATAGGCAATCAATTAATGGGCGTTAAGCAAACTACTGATATACTTGAAAAAGGTACCTGGCTTTTTGCAGGGATTATTGGTGTTTTGTGTCTCACTTCGGCAATGTTTATTCCAAAAACAGGCGGCAATTCAAGTCGTGACAATCTTATAAACGAAGCGCCTGTCGGCACACCGGTACAACCACAAAATACAGCACCGTTACCTGTTCAGCCTCAAACACAAACACCATCAACTCCCAATTAAATAAATTGTAAAATATAGCTGCCTTATGGCAGGCAATAAAGCTCTGTCCGATAAAGGCGGGGTTTTTTATTTACATTCACAAAGAGAGAATACTATTTTCAAAATGACACCGTTGGCTCAAATAAAACCACGGGAGTGCCACAAATTTTAGAAATGAAAGCCAAAAAAATCCTTCTTTTTGTCTTTGTTGTTGTCGCAGGAGTCGTTGCCTTTTGTGCCTGGAAATTTTTTGGGCCGACATTACACGCTCCTGAAGGAAACTTTTTTTATATACATACCGGTTCGGGTTACGACCAGGTAAAAAATGATCTTAAAAAAAATAAAATTATCAGCAGTGATTTTTGGTTCGATAAGGTGGCAAAGTACTCAGGTTACAACAAGACAGTTAAACCCGGAAAATACAAAATCAATGAGGGAATGAGCATTGTAAATCTTGTAAAAATGTTGCGTGCTGGCAGGCAGGTTCCGGTAAATCTTGTGATAACGAAACTGAGAACACGGGAAGATCTCGCAAAAAAAATTACCAATAATTTCGAATCGGATTCTGCAGATATAATAGATTTCTTAAACAGCAACGATTCGTTAATACAGTTTAATGTAGATACAAATACATTGATGACGATGGTAATTCCAAACACCTACACTTTCACCTGGAACACCTCGCCTCAAAAGATCCTGAAAAAATTATATACAGAGGAAGAAAAATTTTGGAATGAGGATCGGCAGAAAGATGCAAACAGGCTACATCTTACGCCAAAGGAAGTTTACACACTTGCATCTATTGTAGAAGAAGAAACCAACAAGCAGGAAGATAAAGGAAAAATTGCAAGCGTGTACGTAAACAGGTTGCGAAAAGGTATGAGGCTGGCTGCAGATCCTACGATAAAGTTTGCCATGAAAAATTTTGGTCTAAAAAGAATTTATCACAAATACCTGGCGTTTCCGTCTCCTTATAACACCTACTTAAATGCAGGCCTGCCGCCAGGGCCGATTTGTACTCCGTCAATAAAAACAATCGATGCGGTGCTCGAAATGCCGGAAACCAATTACATCTTTTTTGTAGCCCGGTCCGATTTCTCCGGCTTTTCAGATTTTGCATCAACATACCAGGAACATTTAATTTATGCAAAATCATACCAACAGGCGTTGGATAGCCTTATAAAAGAAAGGCAACAAAATCAATAATTTTTTAATGACTATTTTAGAGATTGAGAAATCCATTTTTTCAGCAACGTCTTCTCAACCAGTTAAGCTTTGATAAAAATCGCACGGATATTTTTAAACATTCATCCAATTGATTACTTAAAAAGTAAAAGTAAAAAATGGATACCTCCGGGGTTCCAGGGATTTTCTCTTTATGAAGTATTGAAAAACTTTTCAAAAGGTTTCAGTGTTCCTCATCTCACAGAAAGAGCGGCGGCAATTTCTTACAATTTCATTATGTCGGTTCCGCCTACATGTCTCTTCCTTTTTACCCTAATTCCAAACTTGCCATTCATTTCCAAGCGTTCGCTGAAAATTCAATTGCACAGTTTGATTATGGATATTATTCCTGCACACACCTATAATAAAGGAGTTATACAGTTTGTAGATGAAATTATAAATGGGTCGAAGATCGGGCTGATTTCATTTACATTTCTTCTATCGCTTTTTTTCGCCTCCAATGCGGTGATGGGTTTAATGCGCTCATTCAACAAGGACTATATAGGATTCAAGAAAATAAAAGGCCTTAAAAAAAGATGGAATGCAATTCAACTGACCATGTTGCTTTTTGGGCTACTTCTTCTTTGCCTTGTTCTTCTGTTAGTACAAAATAATATTTTAAGTCTTATCGGTATAAAAAACGAAACCATTAAAGAAGTAATTCTTACGGCTAAATGGTTTTTTATTATCGGGCTTATCTTTTACACTTATGGATTTATTTATAAATATGCTCCATCAACTATGGAAAGATGGAAGCTTGTTTCGCCGGGAGCCGTAATAGCAACCTGTCTCAGTATAATAGCTACTATCGGCTTTTCTTCTTTTGTAAATAATTTTGGCCGTTATAATTTATTATATGGATCCATAGGTACCGTAATGGTACTAATGATTATGATATTCATAAACTCCCTGGCGGTTCTTATTGGCTTCGAATTTAACCTTACAATTAATACATTAAAAACGATAGAAGAAAGAGGAGGAGATGACCAAATGGCCACAGATTATTTGAAAAAATAAATTGGCACCATTGACCAAGCGGCCTTTATCTATATTACGGTGTTTTTGCGCTTTGCCTATTTCAAAGTAATTTCGCAACGCTTTTTTGAAATTAAAAATCTAAGAAATATGACATACGATGTAGTAGTATTAGGAAGCGGCCCGGGCGGATACCCTGCTGCTATAAGAGCTTCACAATTGGGTAAAAAGGTCGCGATAGTAGAGCGCGAAAGCCTCGGCGGCATTTGTCTCAACTGGGGTTGTATTCCTACAAAAGCTTTACTTAAGAGCGCCCAGGTTTTTGAATATGCCAAACATGCCGCAGACTATGGCATAGAAATAAACGATCCAAAACAAAACTTTGGCAATGTAATAAAGAGAAGCCGCGGTGTTGCTGACAAGATGAACAAAGGAGTCACTTTTCTTATGAAGAAAAATAAGATTGATGTAATAATGGGAAATGGGAAATTTATAGCAAAGGATAAACTTGAAGTGACAGATAAGGATGGTAAGAAACAAGTTCTCGAGGCAAAAAACATCATAATAGCCACGGGTGCACGGGCACGTGAGTTACCGGCACTAAAACTCGATGGCAAAAAAATAGTTGGCTACAGGGATGCAATGAATTTACCCAATCAGCCGAAGTCAATGATAGTTGTGGGCTCCGGCGCCATTGGAACCGAGTTCGCTTATTTTTATAATAGTATGGGAACTAAAGTTACCATCGTGGAATTTTTACCCAGGATAGTTCCTGTTGAAGATGAAGATATTTCGAAGGAACTTGAAAAGAATTTCAAAAAGCAAGGCATCGACATCATGGTGAACAGTGAGGTTGTAAGCGTAGATACCGGTGGAGATGGAATAAAAGCAAAAATAAAAACGGCAGATGGCGAAGTAACGCTTGAGGCCGATATTCTTTTGAGTGCTGTGGGTATCACTGCTAACTTAGAAAATATTGGACTGGAAGAATTAGGAATTAAAACAGACAAGGGAAGAATTACTGTTGATGGTAATCTTCAAACAAATGTTCAGGGAATTTATGCAATCGGCGACTGTACTCCAAACCAGGCACTTGCTCATAAGGCTACCAAAGAAGGAATAAATGCGGCAGAGCACCTTGCCGGAGAGAAACCAGCGCCCATTGATTATATGAATGTTCCGGGCTGTACCTATTGCTCACCCGAAATAGCTTCAGTTGGCTATACCGAGAAAGCGGCTAAGGATGCAGGCTACGAACTTAAAGTTGGCAAGTTTCCATTTATTGCAAGTGGAAAAGCTACTGCAGCAGGCAGCACTGAAGGTTTTGTAAAAATTATTTATGATGCCAAATACGGTGAGCTTTTAGGTTGCCACATGATCGGTAATAACGTAACAGAATTGATTGCTGAAGTAGTGACTGCACGTAAACTGGAAACTACAGGGCATGAAATTCTAAATGCAATTCATCCGCATCCAACTATGAGCGAAGCGGTAAAAGAAGCTACTGCCGTGGCTTATGGAGAAGCAACAGATATATAACTTATAAATATACATAGCTTAATCTTGAAATCATACTGAAAAGCCAGGCCACTGAGTGGCCTGGCTTTTCAGTATTAGTCATCAAGTTCAGACATTTGCGACTGCTTCTTCACCATACATTTGATCTTTAAACTTCAAAGAAGGCGATGGAATAGATTCACCTAACCCAAGGCTATTCCATTTTTCATCAACAGAAATTATTGTTTCATCATTTGCAACTATAATGTTTGGCCAATCCCGGTAAAAGTCATCAAAGTCTTTTGTTTTGATTGTCCCATCAAACCCGATACAGGCATTATATTTCGATGGATTATTGCGGGATTGTTTTTTTACAATGAAATGATCACGCCGCGGATCCAGGTTGTTGCAGAAGCGCCATAATGACGTGGTAAGGTCATTAGCATTTACTGTATGTTCTACATATAATATCATTTTGATTCCGGCCATCCACTCCATTTCGCAAAGAGAATTATGAAGTCCTTTTACATGTCCTTTTCTATTCTTCTTAATAGAAATTATTAAACACGGGATTTCCTTTTCCAATAAAGAGCTGTTTACAAACCTGACCTCGTCAAATTTTTCCGTAATGCTGCTTATCGCCTCATTCCAATTGCCATCGACAAATTCATAATTCTCATCAATTTCTTCTTCAAACCTAAAAGTACCATCAATACACATCTTTCCTCCAAATCCCATTTTACTGCAACTATGATCGAGCACGTCCATAGGCCCTTGTGAGAAATAAATATCTGTGGAAGGATTTAAATTTTTGAAGACATACTTTGCAAGGCTTTCATAGTTCGTAATGCTAAGAGAATCTGCAACACCACCCATTACTTCCAAATTCGGAGAAGCCGTCAATACCAATATTTTATTAAACATCATTTGCCCCGCACCCCACATTGCATTCATTACCTTTTGCCCCTGGCCTGCGTAATCCTTCTGAATTTTTGCGATGACGAGATTATGAAATACTCCTTCTACCGGCATTTCCATGTCGAGTATTTCTGGTATCATAGTCATTTTCATAGGAGCTAAAAATATTCGCTCTGTTGCCTTCCCCAGCCATGCATCTTCTTGCGGCGGAATCCCAACAATCGTTGCAGGATAAACAGCATTTTTTTTGTGAGTGATTGCGGTGATATGAAATTTTGGATACCAATCGGGTAAAGAATAATACCCGGTATGATCACCAAAAGGCCCCTCCCAGATCAACTCATCATTTGGATCAACAAATCCCTCAATGACAAAATCCGCATCAGCGGGAACCTCCACATCGGGCTGAGAAATACATCTTACCAGTTCAACTTTTTTCTTGCGTAAAAAGCCCGCAAGCATATATTCATCAACGTTCTCAGGTAATGGAGCCGTAGCGGAATATGCATATACAGGATCTCCCCCTAATGCAACAGCCACGGGCATACGCTTTCCCATTTTCTTATATTCATTAAAATGCTTTGCCGAAACTTTATGCTTGTGCCAGTGCATGCCCGTAAGTTTTGGCCCGAAAACCTGCATTCGGTACATGCCTACATTCCGCGAATTATTATTAGGATCTTTTGTGTGAATAACCGGAAGTGTTACAAAGGGGCCGCCGTCCTTTGGCCAACACGTTATAACAGGAAGCTTTGTAATATCCGGATCATCCATAACAACCTGCTGGCACTCTCCTCTCCTGCTCACCACCTTCGGCATCCAACTGGCAAACTGGCCTAGCCTTGGCAAGAGTTTTAATTTGTCGATAATATTTTCTTTTGGAGAGGAAAGCATTTTGAAAAGACCCTCAATATCGCGGGCTACATCATTAAGGTCATTAACTCCAAGTGCAAGACACATTCGCTTCTGGCTTCCATACCCGTTCATAAGCACCGGAAATTCAAACCCGGTATTTTCAAACAATAACGCCTTTCCACCATCCTTACTCTTGCTGATCCTATCAGTAATCTCTGCGATCTCAAGATGCGGATCCACAAAATTTCTAATTTTTATTAATTCACCCTCTTTCTCTAAAAGATCTATAAATTCCTGCAAATTGTTATAAGCCATAAGACGGCAAAGGTAGGGCGGGATGCCGAGCAGAAATTATTAAATTAGAAATATAAATTGAAAACTATGGCAAGTAATTATGCAGCAACCTGATCTTAATTTTTCTGAAAATTGGTAAGATTGATATTATCTAAAAAGTATATTTTCTTATTCTCATTAAAAAGGGAAGATCTTAATTCACATTAACAGGGCATCCATATTTTGAATGACGACCAAAACCTAAGCCATTTCCACTTCCCAATCTAAAAGACATTGTTAAGCCGGTAAGATAGTACCAGTCTTTATTTTTGGAACCGCCACGGATAGTACCTGCTGCCGGATACGGTGCGCCATTCTTTAATTCATTTCCACGATAAGCGAGCTCCACCGCTTTTGGTCCTCTATTAGCCAACAAATCGGCCTGGTCAACGTACCTGGTGCTTACATCATCCAGGTAATCGGTAAATAATTTTCTTAGTCCGAATTCAATGCCCACATTAATATTGTCGCTTAAAGCCAATTTTACGCCGCCGCCGAATGGGATAGCCACCTGAGTCAAATTATAATTCTTGACTCCCGTGGCAAATCCTTCGCCTTCTGTACTAAGTGGCTTTAGAAAATATTTAACGCCTGTAGTATCATGAGTGTAAGGATTAAAATGGTACAATGCAATGCCTGCAAAAATGTAAGGCGTAAGGGCATGTTCATTCAGCGGTGTAATATAATATTCACCACCAAGATTAAACTCAGTAAGATTGGTCGTAAAATTCAAGTTTCGCAATACATTTCTGCCAAGTTTATCTTCACCTGAAACACGTGCTAAAACGACTCCGCCCTTTAAAGCAAATTGATCGGTGAGATCATAAGTTAATCCAAGGCCCCCGGCAAAGTGTGATTGTGAAAATGTAAATCGTTTGTCCTGGAGATCGCCCTGGTAATTGGAGGCGCCGGCAAATAAGTTTACATGAAATTTTTGGGCGTCTGTATTCATTGATAGCAGAAGCATGGTGATTACAGCCATTGATAATCTCATCTGGAAAATTTACTTATTGAAAATAAAAATAGCGACAGAGTACAATTTAATTCAAAAATAATACCATTGAAGATAAAGAAGCTGTTAATAGTTCATTCTAATTTTCTAAAGATGTTCCTCTGATAATATGTAAAAGAATAGAAAACGAACGTGATAAAATTAATTCCTTTGTTAATTAAAATCCGGTAAATAGAATTTCATTAACAATACATTAATTTTTAGTCGTATTAGATGGCTTTTTATTTGTAATTCGAAGAGAAGAATATTTTAGGAAATGTCCGGTTAATGTTATCTTTTAGACAGCTATTGCAAGGTGATTCAACTTTGGGCTTATATACTTTTTATTATTTAAGATATTTTTTACCGCAGTTTTGATCTCCTTTTCAGAATCGTCCTTGGCGAGATAGCCCATTGATCCGGTTTTCAAAAACTTTGTCGAAGTTGCTTCTTCGGGATTTATACCGAATAAAATAATTTTCAAATCCTGTTGTAATGCAAAGAGTTGCTGTACATGTGCGACGGAATCAATACCAGGGACGTTCACATTTAATAAAACAAGATCGTATTTTTTTTCCTGCATTTCATAAATCGAAGTAACAGCATCATTTGCCTCGTTTACATTGCAACCATCAAAATTCTCACTGATAAGAAATTTTAAAACTGATTGTACGATAGGATTATCGTCTACTATAAGAATATTTGCCATAAAAAATTAATAACAATTAAAAAAGTGATTGATTCATTTGCTTGGTAATGCGCATTGTTAAAAAAGCCCCTTCATATCTTAATAAAGGGGGCTTAGGCGGCAGAATTCATCGGTTAGCAAGTAATAGTGGTGGTTTTTGATACCAGAATTCAAGCGGGCGAGGTAATGATATTCCTGTTAAAAAAGATTAGGAATAATGAAATAGCGGTTTAGTATCTAAATCTCTTCCCGTTAAATCTTTTATGATCCTCTTCACCTCAAAAAGGTCCCAATTGGTTCTATGCAAAGGAAAGTTATTCGGCAACTTCTAAAAATAGAATACAAAATTTAAGTGTTGTAAAAGCTTTTTAGCTGCAATTGTAGAATTTAACCTACAATAATATTAGTTGTGAAAAAAAATAAACAAACGATAATCATCCGAAAAAATGCGGAGGTTCATCATCATTCTTGTCCGGATAAAAATCTTGACTCTACTCTGCATACACGTTCAAGTTTTTTCCACATGTTATTGGTTTGAAAATAAAATTACAGGTTCTCACATTTTTTTAACAAGACGCCACTTCTATTGGCATCGTTTTTTCGTATTTAAGGATCAATCTAATTTTAGAACTTTTAAAAATAATTATTAAACTATGAAAAAGCTTTTTTCGATTATGCAGAGAAATAAGAGTCTTTTAGCAGCTTTCGTTTTAATTTCATTTATTTTGAGTGCCTGCAAAAAAGATCTGAACACCGGCACCAACCAACCAGCAGCAGGATTAATGGCGGTGAACCTTGTGCCCGATAAAGATGGCGTAGGTGTTTCTCTTTCAAACAACAATTTCACCAATTCTCCATTAAACTACACTAACTATACAGGAGGATACAATGCCGTATACATAGGTAACAGGGATGTAGTTTCTTATGATTTTTATTCAGGTACGCCACTCGCTTCAAAAACACAGTTATTTGAAGACAGTAGTTATTATTCTCTTTTTATAGTAGGAGCAAATGATAAGTACAGCAATGTCATTGTAAAGGACAATTTAGACAGCTTGCCATCCGGTACCGGGGAGGCTTACGTGCGTTACATAAATGCAATACCTGATACCACTATTCAACCTTTGGTTACTATTTCATCCAATGGAACAGATGTGTTCAATAGTAATGCACCATTCACTACTGTTTCAGATTTTAAAGGTGTTACACCAGGCGATGTATCTATAGCTGTAGATAATGGTGATTCGACGGTTAATGCAAGCAGAAATATCACCTTAGAAGGGGGTAAAATTTATACAGTATTATTATTTGGTATGCCAGGCGCGACCGACACTACAAAAGCGGTTCAGATTAAGTATATTTTAAATGGAACAGTAACTCCATAAAAAAAATACTTAAAAAAATAAAAAACTTCGGAGCAACTCTTCGGAGTTTTTTATTTATAGATAGCTTTTGATTCAACACTAAATCAAAATTTTTAATCATTTCATATTAGATTTGCAGTAATTGGTTTCGGGATGTAGCGCAGCCCGGTAGCGCACACGTCTGGGGGGCGTGGGGTCGCAAGTTCGAATCTTGTCATCCCGACCAAGTTGATTTCTTTCCCAATTTTAAGCTCGTAAAACTCAGTGTTTACGGGCTTTTTTCATTTTAAGCCCGCCAATTAATATCAAAAAAGATCAATTCGCGTGCGACCTACCTCGTAGATACCAGTATCAGTACTATAGCTCATCAACCTTTTCCTGTGGGTGGTCTATATTTTTTTGACAACTGCAGAGAAATACGATTGCGATGAGACCATGCAAACTTTTTTTACTTAAGATCCTGTTCATTTTTATTTTGTTTTTTGTGAATGACGAATACCCGTTTGGGAGTTTTTAAATTTTTGTTTTTATAATTCTAATGAGTGGTTACGATTTTTAAATGCTTTCGTAGCGGCTTGGCTTATAATAATTTTGCATCGGTCTATGAGGAGTTATAAAGTCGCTTGTGTGCGAGTCGTCTACGATTGTGGTTTAACAAGAAGCAGCATTCCTCGTACCAATACAAACAGAAATTATTTGATTAGCTGTGCATAACCAGTTATTGCGAATAGTAAAATTCTTCATGGTAATTTCTTTTTGTAACTGCTGAATATTTTTCAAGGAAATAGGTAGAATGGTTCGCGTTTAGTAAGAAAAAAAGAAATCTGAATCGAATGATTGTCCAATCTTACTACCGCTTAACCATGTACCTGTTCCAATTTTTTGTAACGGTGCGTTCTTATCATTGTAGATATAACTATAACTGATTACATAATTAATATCTGTTCCGGTGTGTGTTATTTTTCCAGGATTATTTTTCTGCAACACAACTCCGGGTAAATATACCAGGTGATCAAAAAATTCATTGTGAAGCAGATCAAAACCATCAACATAAAGCTTATTATCATATTGTTCAAACTGGTCAATTGAACTGAGTTCGGGTGCCCCATTAAATGGAGGACGGTTTTCTATAACTTCACGAAAGTTGCCATCACCGGAATAAAAAAAAGTCATCGTCTTATCAACCAAAAAACCATTGGCTGCTTTCCTTTCACGTTCCAGCTTATTGAGTTTCTCTCCGTCATAAGTGAGCATTATTTTTGTATAAACGATGCCATTCGAATCAGCATAATTTATATTGCTTACCCTGCCTGCATTATGGTAGGAATATTGGAGCCTGTCTTTATCATCAACGCTATTACTTCTCATCTCACTAATCCTGCCACTGCTATACACAACGTCATACATCCTAAAACCAGAAGCAAAAGATATAAAGGTGGCCCTGCCTGCTGTATGGTATTCAATATGGTAATATGGAGATGGCAAAAGTGGAATTGTCACTTCTTTGAGTAATACCGGCGGAACATGAACCGGTGGAACCGAGGTTGGTGGATTATATTGTTTTTCTTTTTTACAGGAAATAAAAACAAAAGAAATTATCAGAATTAATAAGTATTTCGTACGCATATTTTTTAGATTGAACTTGTTTATGTGCAGAGAGGTAGTTGAGACCAGACTTAATAATTTATCGCTTTGATACCTGTATGCCCTTTTTTATTTATTTCTTTATTAAGTTGTCTACCATTGGCTGCAATAGCTCAGCAGTGGTTCGTTTATAAAAAGGCTTTTCAAAAAAATCATTGATAATTAAATTAAAAAGCATCCGTTTTTCAATGGCAAAAAGTTTATAGATAAATCGATGCCTGATGATTAATGACTCCAAAATTGCAATTAATACCCGTGCCCGATGATAGAGGTATTACTATTTTATGGATGATAGACTCCCTATTTTATACATGTAGATCTTTGGCTGGCGCCGATACCATATATCGCATTTAATGCGGAGAAAAAAGCTTCGTACCATTTATCAGGAACTGGCTTATTGATGCGGCTATTCTTTAGGCAGTATATTATTATTTTTCCTCGTTTTCTTTGATTTATTCTTTTCATACTTCCATGAACCATAGTCTTTAGTCCAGCCATCAGTTTTATCTCTTACCCAAAAATGTAAGAGCAGCGCCAACACGCATACAATAAAAAAAACAATCCAGAACAATTTGCTCCACCAGAAAAAATACAGCCATATCAACAGGATGATATATTTTAAAATCCTGAGCCAGATCGGCTGTGCATGTCTTGAAAAGGCGACTTCTATTTTCCGTTTTATATTCTTGTCGAGGGCCATTTTTACTATTCAGTCAACTGATAAAATTTTGGATTCTTCTCCCATCTACTAATTGTTCTGTAAAATTTCCTCTTGTGTATTCCTCAATTACTTTGTTCCAAAATAACTAAGCAACCATATTACTTTCTTTGTGAAACACTTCCCAGATGCCTTTGTGTAAATCGAAAAGCTGGTGTGCTATTGTTCTCCCGATTCCGGATCTTGTGTATTTCTCCATCACAAAAAATTCTGCTATTGAAAAATATTTTCGTTCTGCCGATTCGATAAATCTTACCAATACAAAACCGACATGCTTTCTATCTTTTTGTACGATGTAAGGAAACCTGTTATTATTCTCTTTCCAATATTCATCTAAATATTTATAAGCCGCAAACAATCCATCTTCCTGGGCATCAATATCCACAAACTCAGAAAAATCATACATATAAAACTGCATGAGATTTTTGATTATGGTTTCATCTTCAACAGAAGCTTTTTTGAGTTGCGCCTGCATATTATAAGTCTTGTTAATGATACCGCACATTCCTATTGGCTGATATAACGGTGGGTCCTCGTCAAGAACCGGCATTTGAAAAATGGGAAGTTGAAATGTAAAACTAAAGATAAATAGAATTACGAATGCTGATTGAGACGGGTGCATTCCAAATTGTCGCATTTATGTGCCGTAGGCACTCCCTGTTTGTAGAATAAATATTTTTCACGTTCGTGTTCTGCCCCGCCCCGGCGGGGCTACCTATTCGTTGCGTACGGCACGCCTGATGATTTTTAGATTGCGATTGCTACAAACAGGTAGCCCGGATGGGGCAAAAATTGCCGCGACAATTTGGAATGCACCCATTGAGATTCGTCAGCAGGTTTTTGCCAGGATACTTATTAGAGGCTGGTATTTTTTCGCTAATCATTTGTCAAATCATTTACCAGCCCACGGAGCATTTTTGCCTTTTCAATTATTTCATTGCTTTCAATATCGCTAACCGAAAGAATTGGCGGCAGCTTTGGATATAAATCCGGCATGTTCAGCCATTTTACAATTTGTTCCTTAATCCACTTATTGTAAGCAATAGCATAAATTTTGTTTGCAATAAAAAGAGTCTGAAGATATTCCTGGAAAGCTTTACATAGCGCGTCGAATGCCTGGAAATAAAGTCTTCTTTTTACAAAAAATGGAATATGATCTAAGTCGTACTCGCAAGCATTTCGTGACATTGTTACACGCTGCAACCTAAGCTCTTCATTATAAAAGGGTAGCCATTTATTTTGTAATTCTTTAAAATATGAACCTGCATCATGCATGGGCGCAGAATAGCAAATTTGATTTCCAATTTCAATTTCAAAATAATCAATTGGACCCCCCTTTTCCCAATTTGCTGGCTTGTAATTACCATCAATTATGTCCAGGTGCAAATGTGCGAATTGGTTTGACCGTTTGTATTCCAAAAGCGTAGGTTGAGTTTCCAAATAGATTCGCCATGAGCTTTCAATGTTTATTATTTCATTCAATGTCGTGCCAGGTTGTATCAATATTGCAAAGTCAAGATCACTTTCGGGTACCGCCTGTCCCCTGGCACAAGAATTTACTACTAAAACGGTGTCCACTACAGTGATTGCCCGAAAGTAATCTCTTATTAACTCTGCCGTGTCACGATGTAACCTCGTTGGAAAAACTGGTTCGAATGTCATTTACAATTAGGTGCTTATTCTGCTTATTACTGTCATGAAGAATATTCGCTACGGTTGCCGCTAACCTTAGATTCTCTACTAAGCAAAAAAAAGTTATCAATCAGGAAGGAAAACAATAGAGTAAACTGGTTGGCCTTATTGCGAACCTTTAGCCGTTTCCAGTTTAACTCCTTCATAAGATTTAGAATTTTTTATATAATTAATATTGAGGAAATAATGTCGGTTAGCACGAAAGAAAATTGTGCTATCCAATTCTTCAGCCAGTTCACCTAAAGATCTGTCGCTAAAATACTTTTTTAAAGACTGATCTATTACATACACTAATTTGTCATTGGTATAATTCAAAACGATGTCTTCAAAACGTAACACAATATTTTCGATATCTCTCTTTACAAGTAGTCTTGACTTCTTTCGTCCGTAAAAAGACTTCCTGGTATCGTTATGGAGGTGTTGCTTAAAGTATGGAGTCGTTCAGTTTTCACCATGTTGTATTTTTTATATTTTCGCCGACATTTTCCTTGTTTATAAATTTCATAATGCATTGGATACAAATTAAAAAAAAGAATATTCCGGCATGCATTCATTGTACGTTGATCAAAGGACGTGGGAGATATTTATTCGGCAGCACTACCCGAATGCACAACAACAAAAAATGTTGTTCGATATCCTGACTAAAGAGACTTCCGCGACAACTCATAACCATCGCCCGAATCAACGCTCACTTTACCGTTAATATTTATATCGACATCTATATTTCCATTCAGCCATATTTGCAGGTTATCCGTTTTTACGGTACCAATTGAAGCAACATTCCCATCTCCATTTATAAGCATTTGCTTAAGTGTACCAGCGGACAAATAAATCGTGATTTTGCCAAATCTTTTTTTCTTACCGGCATATATAGTGAGTTCACTGTTTTTATTTTTATACTTCGTATTGTCCACATCGTTTTTATTTCCCTCTATAACGACGGTTCCTGCCGGCTCGCTGGTTAAAATCACCGAGATGTTTCCAATTATGTATACGTTTTGAAAATGCTTATTAGTTATCAACTCCTTTTTTATTACCTGCGGATCGGATTTTTCTCTGCCTTTAGGCATAAATGAAAATAACAAAAGTGAAGCTGGAAGAATTAGTTTGATAATTAAAGGCCTCCTGATATTTCTAAAAAATCCTTGAATATTATTTTTCATTTTATTAAAATTTTTGCTTTGAGTTTTCTATTAATCGTTCATCCAAAAATCCTAAATGGCAAGCTGTATCTACGCTTACCATCCAAGGTTGATAGTATTCATTGCCACCCTGTTGAGCCGTTAGCCCACAAGGAGGGACAGAAGTTAGTTCGAAAGACTATCCCACATAGCCACTTCGAATTATTACATAGCCACATGCACATCCGGGTTAGTAGGATGAAAAACTCCATCAGGATTAAATTGCCAAACCCAGGCATGAAGCAACCACAAACCGAAACCCGTGTTGCGATCCCACACATCAGCAGACCCTGTGAATCCTTCAGGCGCTTTTTCAGGAGTTAGATCAATAGGCACCGCATATTCAATGGCCACCAGTTGAAAGCTGCCATCAAGCCTTTTGTTGTACACCAGTATCTCAGGTTTAGTGATTTCAAATTTTGCATTAACGATCTCAGATTTCATATAGTGGTATCCCATATTCGGCATCACCACATGTATATCCGCATAGCCATCTGCGATAGCTTTATCAAAATCACGGTATTTAGCTGTTGCCAGGCGAGCCTTTAGGAGCTCTATAAAAGTAGTAAATGAAAATCCTTTACCCAGTTTGACGTCATTCTCGGACCTATGAATTTCATTTTTATACGCATTTCGAAAGTCATCTTCTGAGTTCATGATAATGGCTTCTTCCTTAACGGCCGGATCTTTGGCCTTAACATTGGGCTCCTGTTTATTACACCCTGTTCCTATTATCACCAGAACTAAAAACGCCGGCACCAACAGGAGTATGCCTTTTCTAAAATGGTGAAACACTGGTTGAGTTGAGGAACTGTCTTTTACTTTTAAACAATTGCTGAATAATTTTCTCATTTTTTATTAATTTTTGTGTTTAAATATTAATGATGAATAATGACTGCAAAATTGCAATTCACCTTTTTGTTAGATGTAAGAGATGTACCCTATTTATTTTAGCAGATTCCCTATTTTATAGGGGCCCTAAAGGGTTGCATTGAATTATCGTTTCCTGTTATCGATACTAAATGAAAGTCTTGCGAAAACATACCTGCCATTGAATCCCATTTGTTCCACACGCCTGCTGTAAATAAATCTTCCGGATGATACGTTGCTGCTGTGCGTTTGCTTATCCTGGTAAACATCAAAAACATTATTAGAGCCAACAGTTAATGTGAAATTTCTATTTAGGTCATAGCTAACAGACAAGTCTGTTACGGTCTTGGGAGAGAACGTTTGATCTAAACTTTCCTTTTGACCCGTGAATGCATTTACAGGAAATTTCTGTGTACTGTCGGGATTAATTGTGGGATCGAGGTAGGTTACTTTTCCAAAGTAGGAGAATCGAATCATCACTCCTAATTTTTTATGATTATAATTGATGTTGAAATTTCCTTTGGAAGCGGGACTTGCCACTTCTATCCTACTCTGGTCTTCCCTGTTAAAATAATTTGCGAGCTGTCCCGAATTAACTAAAATATCAGAAGCTTTTATTATTGGCTTTCCATCTGCACCTTTCTCAACTTCATTTTTTATGAAGCTAACTGCCAGGCCTAAGTTGAGTTTATTTACGCTTGAAAAATTGATATGATAGTTTATTACCCCTTCGAGTCCCTTCGATTTTGTATCTATCGCATTAGTAAAAAAGTTTGCGGTAGTAGCGCCGTTATCTTTTAGTAGTTGCGTTAAGTTAGCATCTGACCCACCAGTAAAATTATTAGTAAGTATAATCCTGTTCTTAATTTTGATAAGATATCCATCCACTGTTATTTCCAAACCTTTCGCTGGTGCTGCCGTAAATCCCAGGGAGTAATTTTGCGACGTTTCTTCTTTTAATTTGGGAATACCCAATATTTCGGCAGGCTTGCTATCGTTGGTAAATGTGCCGCTCTCTGTAGGCACGAGGCCGGATGCAGTTGACACGAATAACGTATTGGTTTTAGCATAAAACCTTTGTTGCATCGAAGGCGCCCTGAAACCACTGGAAGACGCCCCCCTTATCGAGAACTTGTCACTCAGTCTATACCGCGTAGCAACTTTATAATTTAATGTACTGCCAAAATCAGAATAATTTTCAAAACGCAATGCCGTCTCAAGCATCCATCTTTTTGTAAAATCCTGTTCGAGATCCACATACACGCCGATATTATTTCTCGAATGTTTATTAGCATAGGCCGGGATAAAACCCGCGAAAACCTGCGCACCGGCAGCCGCCCCAGAATTCACATCATAATTTTTATAGGATGCTTCTTCACCGGCACGTTGCGAATATTGATCCGTTCTGAACTCAGCGCCGTACGCAACATTTAGTCCCTGCAAAAAATTAAAGGTTCTTGTGATATCTGCATTAATGGTGTTCTGTAAAAATTTCAAGCCACCTGCGTCAAACTTTGTTTGAGGCGAAGAAGTAGATGCAAATTGAGTGTAGTTGACTGAATGATCAACATTGAAATCAAAAGTGTTCACACCAAAAGTATTCGATAAGCTTGCATTCCATTTTCCTAATTTACCGTCGAGCCCTGCAGATAGAGAATAATCTTTTATGTCCGTTTTTATTAAAGGCAAAAATCCATTTGGATACACTGTAAACACCTGCGTTGCGTAAATACCAGCGCCGGAAGTTATGGATGAAGGGTAGCGGAAAAATCCTGCAGCTTCCCCGTTTTTTTGGCTAAAACCTCCAAACACTTTTAATTTCCATTTGTCACTAAGGCTGTAACCTGCATTTAAAATAAATGCACCACTTTCGATTTTTGAATTGCCAATGCGCATATCAAAATTATTCCTTGTCAGTCCCCTTACATTTAAGATAGAGTCATCTTTGTTGGCTCCATTAACCGGTGCATACACCTGCCCTGTATAAGTTCCGGTTCTGTTAGTCGGATTTCTTAATGAATATTCGCCACTAAGATTTATAAATCCCTTTTTGTTCAAATCAATACCATAATTCAACCCTGCGAGGAAATTACCGCCATCATTCACACTTACATCACTGGAATTCTTATTGTTCAATTTATTCAGCGCATAGTCCTTCGCGTAAGTAGTAACATTTTCCCCATAGGAAACATTACCGCTTAATGAATTGGTGTTGCTTTTTAATACAATGTTTATTACGCCCGCAATGGCATCTGAACCGTATTGCGCTGAAGCTCCATCCCTTAATACTTCTACTCTTTCGATAGCAGAAACCGGGATCGCATTAAGATCAGTTCCAACCTGGCCACGGTTAACTGTTCCGTTTACATTTACCAATGCTGATTGGTGACGCCTTTTTCCATTTATCAATACTAACACCTGGTCGCTGCCCAAGCCTCTCAATTGCGCCGGGTCAATATGATCGGTGCCATCGGCAACAGTTTGCCTCGCCGATTGAAAGGATGGTGCTGCGTAGGTGAGTAGCTGGTTAAGATCTGTTTGCCCCAGTTCTTTCGCCATTTTCGCAACGGGTATCACATCCACAGGCACCGGCGTTTGAACATTCGTTCTTGATAAATTTCTTGAGCCTATTATAGTTACTCCCTGAAGGCTATTTTGTGCAGGTTGCAAGCCAATTGAATAGCCGGTTGCCCGACCATCAACTTTAATTGAACGGGTTTCATAGCCAACACTGCTTATAACAATTGTATGTACAGTTTCGGCAATTTCCATAGTGAAAGTTCCATCGTTACCAGATGCAGCGCCAGCCTTACTTCCTTCCCCAGAGATGGATGCTCCTGTCAATGGCCTGTTATCTGCCGCATCAAAAATTTTTCCGGTAATTGTTTTTTGTGCAAATCCAATAAGTGGTAACATCATACACAAGAGCATGAATTTCTTTTTTGAATAAATAAGTTTGCAATTGGGTTTACTAATTTGAAAAGTGTAAGTCATTTTTTTTGTCGTTAATTTTTAAGTCGTGTTTTTAATAATAAAAATTTCGTTTTCATTTGGGATTTATTTTCTCGCAGAAACATGGGAAGGCATCATCAGGAAATCTGGATGAGGGAATGGCTGTTTAAAATATTTTAAACGTTTTCTTGCTCCAAAGAACTTTCATCTTTTATTCCTAAATATTTTTCGAAAAAATAAATAGGATAGTTTCCGTTTTCAGTATAAAATTTTTTTATTCGGTTGCGGCCAAAAACGGTAATCAAATGGTCCAGTTCAGCATTAATGTGCACAAGGGAAAGACTTTCAGTAAACATTCTCTTGCTAAGTAACGTATCATAATACCCGTCGTAAAACTCCAGAGACCAATCAAGAATTTCTGCAAGAGCACCTACATGCATCGAATAATTTCTCCTTTTGTTAAAGAAAAACATCTGTTCCAAAAATTTTTCGGAAAGGCATTTGGCAACCATTTTAATAAAATCAATTTCTTGTTTTGCAGATATTATCACAAAATGTTTTTAACTATAAATTATTTTAAAGGATTACTTGTCACAGGATCTATAATAGCCTTCACTTCAGATATAGTATTTATCGGAAACTTACTGAGCCTCGTATGTTCCCGGACTACCTCTTCACTCTCTGCTATATGGATGCAATACATTTTATCATCTGTAACAAATGTTTGTATCCAGAAATAGGGCTTGCCTATCTTGCTAACGGCTTCACAAGAAGCTTGAGAAATAGCTTGTAACTCTTCCGGAGAAAGGTTTCCCGCACCAGGCAAGTTTCTTTCAATAACAAATTTTTTCATGGCAGTAGTTTTTAATTATGAATAATGAAGGCAAGTTGCGTCGGCTATTCGTATTTTATTTCAGAGTTATTCCCTATTTATGGACGTAGGTTCCCCATTTTAATCGCTGGAGTTGCTACATTCATATCATGCAGAGCGTGTAAAAAACTTAACATGAACAGTGTAGTATTGTGGTCAAAGTCCCGGAGATTTTATTTGATTAATATTGCGACAAGCGGATAAAGTTTTATACAAGGACTAGCTTGCAATAATGTTATCATGATTTTAGCAATCCAACCCTGATATGATCTCGGAAAATAACACCAACCCCTTTATTCTCTGGTGGGCTATTCCAGCCAACCGCGCAATAGAAGTCGGAATTTGCCTTTAGAACGATGGAACTTGTCTATTGACATTCCTGGTTGACGCTAATGGATAGATTTTTTACGGCCCTTTAAATAAGAAAGAAATATCAATCAACTGACTTTCGAATAATGCCCTGATAACGGCGAGCAACCGAATCTAAATTAGTGAAGTGATGGTTCAAAGCATCATCGAAGAAAATATTTAAAATATCCACAGTCGCATTATGGGTCCTTGTTGGAATATTACCAAATTCGAAAATATGGCTGGCAAGAAAACGAGTAGGGAACGCCAGCAGAAGCGGTGCATCAGTAAAACTATAATGGTCGGCTTCAGGTATTTCGTACCTATATCCTCCTCCAAATTGCGTGAAGAATTGTTGGTTTCCGTTTTCATATCGCCGGTAACGTTCACTTCCTTCTTTATTGCTTTCTAACAATAAGAAGGGATGTGGGCCATTTGGTGGCGGCAATTTGCCATATAACGTGCCGTCGATGTTAACAGCAGCTTTAATGCGTGCATCAAACGCCATGGCAGCAGCAGCAGAAGCGCCACCCAAAGAATGACCCGCTATTACAATACGGTCCTGATCAAGTGATGATAAAAAATTTGAGGAAAATCGTGTTGGCTTGCCTAATTGATTTATTACAAACTCTACATCTGCAATTCGTGTGTCGAGGCGACCTTTCATAAAATTAGTAAGGTCAGGAGCGTCGTTTAAGTGATTTTCAATAGTAGTTACAATCTTACCATCTGCAAGTTGTGTAATCATAGCCTCATAGGGATGATCGATTGCTAAAACCACATAGCCATGGCTGGCGAGCCCAACTACAAGACTTGTATAAAAGGCGCGGGATGAAACATTTCCTGTCAAAAAAATTATAACAGGCCATTTATTTTGTGCTCTGGATATTGGGGCATTTATTATACCGTAAGTATTAATTTGGTCATAGTGATCAAATATCCATCTTGGCATTATCCCAATTTTTTTTGGTAAATTTCCCAGTCCGTCCAAATAACTTGAATGAGAACCTTTTGCATCTTTTTCAGTTGGATACCAGGCTTGAACCACAACATTTCTTTTATCATTTAAGTCTGAAGTTATTTGCTCAGCCCGCTTAAAGTCAACCCATCTAAAAATTCTTGTACCTACTTTATAATCACCCTGGGGTTTTGTTAGTTCCGGGACAGGTAGAAAAACTGACCAGGGAAGTATTGAGAATAGAAGCACTAACACCAGGACAAACTTTAGAAGTCCTTTTTTCATTTTACTGCTATTATCTTTTGAGAAAATGGCTATCATTACCATCACTAATATCAGTAAGTAACTTGGGAGATAATGCCAGTAGAAACCATAGATGGATAGTTGTACAAGCGCCAGCAATATAATAAAAGCAATAAGGTATTTTGAGATACCATTAATCCGCTTGGGTATTAAGATCAAACAGGATGCTATTGATATTAACACTATTAAAAAAATTGAGTCTATACTATGCATTTGAATGGATTGATTTTAATCGAGCTAAAATGACGACGACTCTTTCAGTTTATTAGCAATGCTGTCAATAACTGCTCATAGAAAGCACCGATGTTATTTGCCCTATCCACAAAATGAAGTTCCAAAATCCAATGTCTTTTATTTCCGTGTTTGTCCAATTGAAGGATATCATTATGATTATCCGGGTGCACGTCTAAACATAAATCATTCGGATCATCGGGCTGTTCGTGTGGGTAGTGGCCCACAATATGGCCGGCTATTGCGTTTCCAAACTCATAACCATAACGCTGTGTAAGGCTGGTAACATAACTAAAATACGCTGCGCCGGTAAGATTCTTTTGTTTAAAATACCATTCATTCGCTTCCTGCCAGGCAGCCTCTATATCCTTTTTCAATTTTAGTTTTAAAGGATCATTGCCTATAATATATGTTCTTCCAAGGTCCGCTTCCCAACCCTGGTAAATGGGATGAAAGTCAAAGAAAACAATATCATCTTTTTGGATAACCTCATCGGGCGGATCAGCAATAAAAGGTTGCAACGTATTAATACCAGCCCTTACAATTTTTTTGTGCCAATGATTTTCAATACCAAAATCTTTCTTACCAATTAGCACTATTTCATCGCTAAGTTCTTTCTCCGACTTTCCGGGAATTATTAATCCTCTTGCTTCTACTTCATTAAATAAATCTTTGGCTTTATTTTCTGCAAGAGTCAGTCGCTGTTTTGCGTCACTCATAATTTTATTTATTCATTATGGAGTTCTTTACTTTTCCATTATTTGAGACTTTTCTTTCAATTACAAACTTTTCTTTACTCACAACCTGGTTGCAAAAATTGATTACAAAATTGCAAACGCTATTCGAAATTGACGCAAGAGTTGTTCCCTATTTAATATGAAAGATTCCCTATTTTAAAATACCTGTGTGGCTAATATTTTATAAGCTACTGATTGATAAAATTGCCCCACAAAAGTCTGCTGGCTGATTTTACCATCTTTTATGATAAAAGTGCCTGAACCAATGGGAACAATTCCAAAGGTCGGTAGCCAATGACTTACCAACCCCCCGGAATAATTGTTAGTTCCTCTATTGATTTCTCCTTTGTCATTTATTTTTTTGAAAAATCCTTTTCTTCTTCAATTAAATGGTTGTCCCATTTTTCCTTTGGCAATTCAGAATACAATTCAATTAAATTGTTCTCCGGGTCCCTGAAATGTGCTACTCTAATCCCCCAGGCTGTCATATCTTTTGGCTCGGTTAAAAATTGAACACCCTTGTTTTGTAGCAAATCGTAAGTTTTGTTTACATTATCTGTTTGCACAATGATTGCAATTTTGTCTTGCAAAGTTTCATTTTTCTTTGCATCTGCGTTGCTGACGGCAATGCTCATTAATTCTGCCTTAAATAAAGTAAGTACTGATGGATAGCCGATATTGAAACTGGCGAAATTGTCGCCAGGGTTGCCCCAGGTACATTCTAAACCAAGAATGTCGTTGTAAAAAGTGAAGCACTTGTCAAAATCGTTCACTAAAAGTCTGATGTTACTGAATTTCATTTTGCTTTTTTTAATTGATTAATGATGCAAAACTACTTTTCCGTCGTATTTGACAATTGTAAAAATCGGTCGTTTTTATTTTCGAATAGTTCAGTTGGATTGTTGCCTGTATGTTTTTTCACATCTTTTATGAAATGCGATTGGTCAAAATAATTTTGTTCTGGATAGAGTTGTCCTTTTTTGATATGCTTGTATGAGGCGAAACATTTCAAAATTTTGCAGTACGATTTTAATGGAATGCCGAATCTGCCTTTGAAATAACGATTGATTTGCCGGGCCGTCCAAAAAATTTGTTGCGAATACTGTTCAACTGTTTTTCCTCCGTTTGTTTCGTACAATAAGTTGAATAAATTTCGCTTTCTGCTGTCTGTTCCATTTTGGCTACCCAAAATTCCGAGCATCATTTTATTCCATTTTTCCACTACGCTTTTTAAATCTTTAAATGAGGTTTTATCTAATTGCCAAAAGGCTTTTTCCTTCGTCTGTTCATTGTCGCAAAACGTTGAAATGTTTTGTTGTAAAATATATTCAACCGCTAATAATTTAAAGCGTATTCCAAAAAGTTGTATGTTCGGTTCAATAGAAACTTCAACTTGTTTAGTCCAAAGTCCTGTCAATGAAACTTCTTCCTGTTGGTAGTTATTAAACGAAACAATAAGGTCAAAACAACCATCTGGCAAAATTGTAAAGTCGTAGTGTTCAGTTGTAGAATTATCAAACCACCAATAATTCTTAACGAAGTCCGTTAGCAATTTGTCGGGCTGAAATTCTTTATAAATCATTCGATAGTGTTTTTCAATTTGTTGTAGGATCTCTCTGTAAAATTGCTGCCTTTTGGGCTTTTTCTTCGCATTCAAATTATCACCTCAATGTGTTCTCTCATAATAGAGTGGTGGTTAAAATCGTCTTCTTCGCTATAAGCACAAATCAACCAAATTTTTGTTCCTTCTTTTAATGCATAATGAAATTTGTCAAGCGCTTTTTTTGGAATTCTAAACTTCATTGTTGTCCCCTTTTTGTTTTCCGAACATAAAAAATTATTTATCGCAGACTTGCCTCCAAGAAGTTCAATTTGTTTGTGAACTCCTGCGGAAGCCACATATTGATCTTCTACAATGCTCTTATCGTTTTTTGAATTTCCCATAATCAAATTAGTTCCCACAATATTATTAGTTGAATTAAACCCAATAGCTATCCATCCATCAGTTGGAGCAAACATTTCAAATGCCACTTCATCAGATTTTATTTCCCACTTAATTATCATTCCATTTACATCAATTTGTTTCATAGTATTTTTTGTGAGTATGATTTGCAGAATTGTAAATAATGACAGCGTTATTTTGTTCAACATAGCTTTAAGATATTTCATTTATAATGTCGGCAAGATTACTCATTCCCCAATGCTCAACATATTTTCCCTCTCTTAACCTGATAATGTCAATTACATTGATGATTACACGTTTGTTTGATGCCGGTATGCCCATAAAAACTCCTCTGTGGGTTGCTTTCATTGCTTTTCTTGTAGTTACTCTATCTCCTTCGGCTATTTGGTCAAGAATTTCAACCTGAATGTCAGGAAAGCCCTTTCTCAAAATTTCATTGATAAAATAAATCATACTTTCCGGTCCATTGGGCGTACCTGGTGGAGCAGAATGATTGATAACATCATCAGCCACCAGTTCCTTAAAAGAATTCATATTGCCTTGTTCAATAAACTCTTTATTGAACCGCACAACGGCTGCTTTGTTGTGTTCTGTTGCAGGTTGCATATTATTTATATTTTTTTTTGATAAGATGCAAAACTACTAAGGCAACATGCTTCGGTGTTAGAGGCTTTCAGTCAAAAATTGTTGCTAAAAGTTCAATTGTTGCATTTGAAATTCTTTTGGTGTTATTCCAAATGTTTGTTTAAAAGATTGCGAAAAACTGGAATGATTTTCATAGCCTACTTTATGAAATACTTCGCCTGGTTTTTCATTATGATGTTGAAGTAAATCTCTTGCTAATTCCATGCGCTTTTGCAGCATCCATTTGCCTGGAGACGTTTCATATATTTTCACAAAGCGTCTTTTAAACGTTGATAAACTTACATTACATAGAAACGCTAATTCTTCAACACCGATATTGTTCATTACATTAGTTTCAACGGCTTTCCTGATTTCAAAATCGTCAAATTTTTTGTTTTTAGCAGTTTGAAATGACAATGTTTGACAAGGATATTTTTCTAAAAGATGCAGCATCAATTCCTCAAATTTTATTTGTTTCATTTCGCCTGATATGCCTGAACCACTTTGAAAAAGTATGTTTAAGGAAGCAATGAAGTTTAGGATAAAAGCATCTTTTCTAAAAGCAACATAAGGTTCGTAATGCATTTTTTGTTTGCTTTTAATTTTGGAAATAGTATGATCGTATTTCAAATAAAAATTAGTCAGAATTTTATCGTCAAAAAATATCAGGATGCTTTTAAATTGAATTTTGTCAGGCAGCTTCATTGAAACAAGGCAGTTGCCTGCTGAAAGAAAATGGAATTCATCATCTTTAATATTCACTGCTTTCTCAGCGAAGTGCATCGTTTTTTCACCGCTGATTACAAGACTAATAGCATTCTTATTTAGAATGCATTTACCATTAAAAGCTCCGAACGGTGCAGAATAATTATGAAAAATAATACTATCAGATTTTTTTTCTTTTTCTGTAGTATCGTCCGGAAGGTTAAATATTTTCATATAGGATGTTTGACCTTACCGTTGTTCAAGTTTATGGCCGCTAACTATTATATTTTGTCAATGTAGTAATGATTTTATAATAAATTTTGCTATTTTTTATTACAGCAGGGTGCATTCCAAATTGTCGCATTTATGTGCCGTAGGTACTAGCTGTTTGTAGAATAAATGTTTTTCACGTTCGTATTTTGCCACGTAGTGGCTACCTATTCATTGCGTATCTACGGCACGCCTGACGATTTTTAGATTGCGATTGCTATAAACAGGTGGCCCCGATGGGGGGGGAAATTGCCGCGACAATTTGGAATGCACCCTCACAGTCTCCCGGTCTTTTAAGTTTATTTTTAACTTTAAGCTTCCCGCATCCATCGTTTAAATATTGGTGCTGTTTCCTGGCTAATAATTACCGAATGGTTGATTTCCGGAACAACAATACCAAGAAGCAATTTTACTCTTCCAAAAGATTTAAAACTTCTTATATAATTTATGCTGACGATGTACTGGCGGTTAGCGCGAAAAAAAATTCTATTGTCTAATTCTTCTTCAAGATCACTGAGAGTCTTATCACACAAATATTCTTTTGAAAGTTTGTCTGTTACATAAACCTGCTTCTCACAGGTATAAATCAAAACAATATCTTCAAGTGGTAAAGCAATGTTTTCCATACCTGTTTTCACAATTAGCCTGGCTCTTTTAACTCGTGTATAAATCTGCGTTTGTTCCGGATACATTTTTCGTGAATATTTTAATTGTAAATACTAACTGCCAATTTGGAAAATACTATTGGCGTTTATTAATGGAGCTATCCCCTTTTTGTTTTTAAGAGCTTCCCCATTTTAGAATTGGTAAGACAGCTTAAGATTATGCTGCTATTACCTGCTATTTATCCCAAAAAATTTTGGGTAAGTATAATGTAGCCTGGGGAACATTTGCAGCGTTCAGGGATAGTTCGTTTTGAGGATAAAGAAGTCTTCTCGGAATGCCGTTTGTGCCCGCGGTTGGGATAAGATTTGGAATCCCCGTGCGGCGCCAGGAAGTCCATGCTTCCGGGTTCTGATACAAAGTGATCCATTGCTGTACCGCAATCTTTGCAATAGCCGCATCAATATTGGTAATTGGTAATGTTCCGTTTACCGTAATATAAGCAGCAGCTTCTATTGCAGAAACGCCCAACTTATCCATGCTGGCCTGGATGCCTGCTTTATAAAATTGTTGTGCAGTTGCATAATCACCTGTTGCCCTTAATGTGGCTTCTGCCTTAATAAAAAGTATTTCTTCATAAGTTATCAATTCCACGTATGCATCCTTTGCGCCATAATAATCGCCTATGCCCGCCCCGTTTACATCAGTGTAATCGGGTGTGGTAAGTTTGATTAACCTCGGATCATTAAGGGCTGCGAGTGTGTCGGCCAACGTTCCGGCTCCGTAATCTATATCTCCTCTTTGGCTATTAAACTGGTAGATGGGGTTTGCACTTGTTTCAGTATTTCCGAACCTAAATTGTGCATTATCTGTATTGCTCGTGAAAGTAAGGTTGGCTTCGGCTATTGCTTTCGCAGCCATAGCTGCATCACCTTTACTTTGATGAATGTAAAGTCTTGCTTTAATAGCATGGCCAAATTTTATCCATTTGGAAACGTCACCACCATAAATAAGATCATCAGCGCCCGGAGTTTGGCCGCCCGCTTCAGGATTCGTTAATTGCAAAATGGCTACGTCAACCAATTTGCCAATGCTATCGTAAAGCACTTTATCGTCATCATAAACAGGGTGCGTATTTTCAGAACCTGATAAAGCCTGGGAGTAAGGAACTTTCCCCCAACTATCTACTATAAGCTGAAGACTGTAGGCTGATAGTATCCTGGAAATTCCACTATATACATTGTACATTGCGGCATCTGCTTTTACCTGTAAATCTTTATTATTGCCCAGAACGGAAGTGTACATATTTCCCCAGGCATTATTAAAATCATTAGATGTGAGCGCATACTTATAGAAGGCTTCTGACTGGCGGGAGAAACCGACCATTTGCTGAACAAATAAATTGGTAAACCTCGTCAACTCCCCGCCCTGGTTATAGGCAAGTGCACTTTCAACACCTGGCAAAATATTCGCAGGCACTACCGTTCCGGGTGCATTGGGGTTTACATTCGCTTTCGTAAATGAATCTTTTTGGCAGGAGGTTTGAAACAACGCAACCAAAAATAATCCGGCTATTTTAATAATGATTTTGTTTATGTATTTCATGTCTAAACGATTTATTTTTTTATAAAGAAACATCTAAGCGCACGCCAAAATTTTTTACCCCCGGATTGTTGAAATAATCCAGGCCTTGCCCGTTAGCAGGCCCGGAAAGACTGGTTTCGGGATCAACTCCCTGGTACTTTGTATGAAGAATAATATTGTTGGCGAAAAAGGTTACACTTAAGTTATTAAATGTCTTGCCTGTTATTGATTTTGGAAATGTATAACCAAGGCTTACCTGGCGAAGTTTTATAAAAGAGCCATCTTCAACAGAAGCTTCAGCGGGGCCAATAAAACTGCTTCCGATATTCTGCCAGTAATATTGGTCAAGCACACTTGCAGTTGTACTTGCTGCACCTGCACCGGGCAGTTCTGTTATTCCATCCGGGGCAAAATGAACCACTTCTCCGCTCGCATTTAAATGGCCTAACAAACCATTAAACACGGCAGAATTTCCCCTGGTTTCTGTTTCTTTTGAAGTTCCGAAATAAGAGAGCGCACCCCTTGTACCGTTCCATACCTTTCCTCCCTGCCTTACATCAACCTGGAAGCCAAGACTAATACCTTTGTAACTGAGGTTGTTCACAACCGACGCCTGCCAGTCAGGATTAATATCACCTATAACAGCATTTTGGCTGCCTAAAACCGGCTTCAGATAACCGGGATCAGATGCCGCATCATTAATTAAAAGCTCACTGCCTGCAAGGAATTTGCCATCTGCGTCTGTGTTTGCCCGAACATAAACACTTCCATATATCTGGCCGAAAGGCTCGCCTGCCAAAGCATCAATTTCTCCTGATACAAAACCTGCTATTGGTATTTTCTCAACACCGGCATATAATTTCGTAACTGTGTTTTTATTAGCAGACCAGTTAAGATTCAGGCTCCAGGTAAAATCATTTGTTCTTACCGGAGTTGTATTTAAAGAAATCTCAACACCCTTATTAATTAACTCACCTGCGTTTTGCAATTTAGAAGCATAGCCTGTAGTATATGCGTAAGGCACCAGGAATATAGCATCGGTTGTTTTAGAATAATAATACGTGGCTGCAATATTCACACGGCTTTTAAAAAAACTCAGATCAGCGCCGGCTTCGTAGGAAGTTGTGTTTTCAGGCTTTAATTCCGGGTTGCCTATTACAGAGCCCAAAGATGTTATTTGATATGAACCCAGCGGGCTGCCGTCAATATTGCTGATTACAGGAAATTGTATTCCGGTAGTAAAACCATCTGAAACGGAAGCAGGTTTGTAATAAGTTTGTAAACCCTGAACAGGCGCATCTTTACCTACCTGTGCATATGATAGGCGCAACTTGCCAGATGATAAAATATTTTTTCCTTTTAACCCGGGTAATTCTGTAAACACCCAGGCAAGGCCTGCAGAAGGATAGAAAAAGTTGCGGGTTGATTTGGGCAAAGAAGAAGATGTTTCCTCCCTTGCGGTAAGATTAAGAAAAAACATGTTCTGATAAGTAAGTTGAGCAGCTCCGTAAAATGCGCTTGTACGCTTTTCTGCATCGGTTTCATTGGCTGAATATGATACAGCATTTGAAATATCAAAGAACGTTGGTGCGATAAGCCCATCGGCAATCGTAAACCGGCTGTGCGAAGCATTATAAAAATAATTGTGCCCTATTAATAATGATCCTGACAAATTATTAGTAAAAGTTCTTTCCATATTTAGCGTGAGATCGGAATTATATTGGTTATTAAAATATTCACTGATAATGCCTTTGCCGGCGCTGAAAGCATTTGAAAATATATCGTAGAAATTTTTCGAATCCTGTGAATAAGCGTCTCCCCCTAAGCGATAGGTGGCCGTGATCCAGCTTAACGGTTTATAAACAGCCTGGATATTACCGTACGTACGGTTCAGGTTCTCATGAAAGGGAACCCTGTTCACCGTCCAGTAAGGATTATCATATCCGGCACCTCCGCGGTAGTTTCTTTGCCCGCCGGTAGAAGCGATTACATAAGCAGCTTCATCGTCTGCAGCGTTGGGAAGTCCATAAGAATTATCAAAATTGGGAGGAGTGCGTAACAATCCTAACATGATACCTGAAATGTTGGACCCCTGTTGCACTTTGTCATTTGCAGACACGATGTAATTCAGGTTGCCGGCGATATTAAATTTATCTGAAACCTTAACCTGCCCGGCAATGCCTAAGGTTGTCTTATTATACTTTGATTTTGGAATGATCCCCTTCTGATTTAAATTTCCAAGCGATACCCGAAAACTTGACTTATCGGTACCACCGGTCAGGGCTATATTATTATTGAGTGTTAAGCCGGTTTTAAAAAATTCGTAACGATTGTATGGAGTAACCGGAATTTTCGCTGACGGGTCAGATTTTCCAACAATGTTTCCGTGAGCATCCCACGCGTTTGATATACCATCCCATGCCAGTGTATCTAAAGCAGCTCCCCAGGAAAGTCTCCTGCTTGAATTGCCTGTAGGCCCTGCATAGATACCACCAGAACCTTGTGAATATTTATCCTGTAAGCCTGGCAACCTGTTCGCATTGCCCCAGCTTGCAGAAGTGTTATAGTTCACACTCGTATGTTGTTTGCCGGTATTACCTTTCTTTGTAGTAATGATTAATGCGCCGCTTGCAGCCTTTATGCCGTATAGTGCGGTTGCAGCGGGCCCTTTCAAAACCGTTATTGATTCTATATCATTTGGGTTAATATCAATCCCGCGGTTTGATGGTATGGTACCGCCTGTTAAGTTACCACTTGCACCGCTTGTGTTCGGCGTACCAGACGTAGGGTCGTAATTGTTAATGGAGTTATCAATGGGGATTCCATCAACAACCATCAGCGGCTGATTGTCGCCGGTAATGGATGTAACACCCCTAAGACGGATGTAAGTGCCGCTGCCGGGATCACCCGAACTATTAATTACGGTTAACCCGGATGCCTTGCCTGACAGTTCGCTTAGCGGGTTGCCGGTACCGGTTTTATTTAACTCATCGCCGCCAATGGTTTCTGTTGCATAGGTAAGCGATCTTTTTTCTCTCTTAACGCCCAGCGCAGTTATTACCACTTCCGTAAGTTGCGCCTCGGCTCTTGATAAAGAAACGTTAGCAATATTTCCAGTAAAACTGATAGTTTTTAAGTCGTACCCAACTGCGGTTATGCTAAGGCGCGACCCTGCTACCGATATTGAAAAGTTTCCATGTTCATCCGCCCGTACAGAATTCTTAGTTTGAAATTCGGTTACAGTAGCAGACGATACCGGAACTCCGGTGTCATCAGTAATTGTTCCGGTTACTACCCTGCTTTGCGCTGTTGCCAAAAACCCAGACAGCCAAAGTGCTATAAAGAGCGAAATTCCTTTCATAATGTTTTATTTAAAATTTTATAAGTTCATTGTCGCGGTTTATTATCGCCACTATAGTAGAGAGAGATTATAAACCAGGTGGGGAATTTGCCGTTGTCATTTTATATCTTTTGTGCCAACGTCGTATCCCATTTCTTTAAAGGTTTCTTCTATGCCCTCTGAAATGGCTTTTTCAATAGAATCGGATGGTCTTCGATATTTCCACAAAAGGCGTTTAAACAATTGGATCAGTTTCATATTTATTTTTAAGTAAAATCTGCGGGGTATGAATTCGCGAGCGTGGTGGTAAATAGTTATCGGGAAAGAATATATCGGCATTGGCAAATGGCATTTCCCCTACAAATGATTGGCGGTTGCAGGATCTATAACAACTTTTACTTGAGCCACTGTGTGGACGGGAATATTACTAAGCCTAGTGTGTTTCCTGACCGCTTCTTCGCTTTCTGCAATATGGATGCGATACATTTTATCTTCTGTAATAAATGATTGTATCCAATGATAGGGCTTAACTGATTGGGTAACCATTTCGCATGAAGTTTGAGCGATAGCCTGTAACTCTTCAGAAGTTAGATTTCCGGCGCCAGGCAGATTTCTTTCAATAACAAATTTTTTCACACAAGTAATTTTAGCAATTAATGATGACTGTAAATTGCCAATACTATTGTTAGTTCTATTCAGAGTTCTTCCCTATTTCATTGTGAAAATTCCCCATTTTATAATTTGTAAAAATCAACCTTGAATGCTACTGACTTGTAAAAGCCCGGTGGTAAATTCTACTATCTTTTATAATAAAAGTATCTGAACAGATAGGAAACGGTGTCCTGGAGTTTTTGCAATACCGCATATCTGCATTTTGCTCTTGAGTTCATATTTGCGATCTTATTTCCATTGTGCTTTTACAGAAGTAATTATAATTTCAACTGCTGCATTTCTTTATAAGTTTCTTCTATGTTTTGTGTTACAATCCCCGGTATATATTTTTCTCTCGGCGTGCCATTGATATGATATACCCTTTCAGTGGGAAATTGATAGTGTATTTTTGTTTCAGTTAATTCAAACCCATCTATTGCGCCCAAAAGGCCGGCCATTTTGGTTCCAATTATTGTTGCCCTTTTCAGTGCGTCAAAGCCAATGGCAATCCCTTCACCCATGCTGCCGGTCCAGTGGCTTACTAAAATGTAAACTTTCCCTTTATAGTTTGTTCCCCTGGGAACTACATATTCTACCCAATATCTTTTGGTACCAAAATTATTTTCATCAACCTCGTGTTGCTGGTAAGGCAATGTTGCCGCGATAAATCTTCCCATAATTGATCTTGCTACTGTTGTATTGCCACCACCCGGAGTTTCTGTAATATCTATTATTAATGTTTTAGTATTTAGTAAACTATCGAGTGCTTTGTCAAAAGCCGGTATTAAATCGTAATTCCACAAAGAGTTATTGATTTTAATATAGCCCGTACTTTCATTCAGCAATTCAAAATTTAGAATTGAAACAGGGTCTTCAGATTTAAACTTGTCGGGGTAAAAATCCTGTGTGTATTTGCCGCTAGCAACCTTTATTTTTCTCTGTTTATCGTGTGTGCCGGCCAGTAACATATTGATTGCATACTGAATCATCCCCGCATTATAAACAGAAGTACATTTTGGCAAAAAATTTTGCAGTTGCTCTTCAATTGCTTTATCATTAAATGCTGTTATTTCCATACCCGTTTTCAATCCGCATAACGCTGCACCAAAGCCTTTTCTTACATCTGTAATAATATATTTATTGTCAATTTTTTCAACAAATAAATCAGCGCCGCTCGGAATGATACGATTAGAGCCTTTAAGATTTCTGTTTAAGGATGAATGGCCATTATACAATTCATTTAAAACTTTTTCTAACAATTGGATGAATTGAGTAGTATCAGTAATTTCATCGACCCGAGGTTGATAAATCTGTTTCACTTTGGCCCAATCAATATTTTGTTGTTTTAAATAGGCGTAATTGTCGTTTATATTATTCCAGAATTCGTTGAAATCTTTCTGGTAAATAGTCTGGCTAAACGAAATGGCCGGAATTAGTAGAACGAAGAGAAGTATTCTTTTCATCTAGATAAGTAGGGATTTTTTTCTATTTTAAAATCTTCTTGCGAATGGCCTCATTTACGGCCTTTGTTCGCGAGTTCACATTCAACTTGAATAAGATAGAGGAAATATGATGATCAACTGTTTTTGGAGATATAAAAAGTTTGGAGGCAATTTCTTTATTCTGTAATCCTTCTTTAAGCAATGCCAAAACATCAAGCTCTCTAAGAGTTAGAAAAGCTTGATTGGCCTGAGTTGATTGCCTTATACCACGCGGAATATTTTTAATACCGGACCTTTTCATCTCCTGTTTCATTTTTTCACACACGGCATTAGCGCCAAGTTCATGAACTATTGTAATTGCTTTTCTTTTGTCATCTGCGGTTCCTTCAAATAATGCAAGCGCTTCCATATAAGGATTAGACGATTTTTTCCATAATGCGGCTGCCTCCATTGCTTTTGTCCGGTTACTTATATCGTAGCCTGCATAAATTCCTTCAAGTGGCAGTTGATGATTTCTCGCCTTTCGGAGCCAGAAAACAAATTCATTATTGCGGAAAATATCATTCGCTTCTTTAATCATACTTACAGTACTGTCGATGGATTCTTTTTCAATAAACGTTTTGCCGGTAATCCACTCATATTCCAATAAGCCTGTTAGTACTGGAACAATTCTTTGCAATTCCATTGTTTCAAATGCCAAAGTTTTTGCTTCAAGTAATAAAGGAATCGCCTCCGGGTCTCCTCTCCGTATCCTTATTTTAGCTACAACAGAAAGTGCAGCAATTTTAGAAAAAAAGGCCTGGCTTTCATTGTCAAGCAATTTTTCTGCAATAGTATAGGCTTCTTTCCAGCACCCGGTTTCTAACTTCAGCCTGGCTTTCCAGGCCAACAAATACCAGGTATAAGCATCGAGGTCTCTTTCTTCGCAGTAGCGTATGCCTTCATCCAATGTTGCTTCTGCAAACGAATAATTCGTCGTTATACAAGTAATGCCGGCGATATTGCAATAAGCCCTTGCAACATGATCATGATAAGAATTTTTTAATGCTATTTCGAGGCTTTGCTGCAATAGCGATAGACCTTGCTGATAGGATTTCCGGATTTGTAATTGCATGGAACCAACATTATTCAATGCATGACATAAAGTTTCCTGATCGTTCAATTCTTTAGCTATGGCAATGGCTTTCTCTCCCCAGAATATACATTCATCGGGTTGATCACCCAGCATTTTCAATTGTGACATATTGCTGTAAGCAATTGCTTTTGCGCTGGAAGATGACTGATCTGCCAATACCTCAATGGCCTCAGCGGCGAAGCGTAATGCCTTTTTATTGTTTCCTTCAAACCACCATAACCGGGATAGAAAACGGAGACTATCACCAATCTTATCTTTGACATCTTTTTCCTTCCAAAGACTTAATGATTTCCCTGTATAAATGATCGCCTCTTTAATCTGGTTAGTGAGGTAACATTCGTATGCGTATCCTTCATAGAATTGAATTAACAAATCCTGGTTGCTACCCTGGTAATATTCAATTGCGGTTAAATATAATTTCGATGCTTCAATATGAGAACCAATACAAGCAGCCCGCTCAGCGGCTAATGGAGCATATTGAACAACCAACTCATATTCATTTGCATTTTTTGCATGATGAACAATTTTTTCAAAGTCCTGGTTCTGTTCGAAACTTTCCTTAAAAACATCCAGCATTTTTTTATTGTAACACACTCTTGTAAATGGAGAGAGAGAGGCTTCTACAGTTCGCCTGTATATTTCATGTTTAAAAAAAAGTATTTGATCTTTTAAAATAAGAATTTTTGACTCAAGAGAATTCTGTATCGCATCGGAATATAACGGATCTATCTTTTCAATAAATTTAATATTAAAACCTGCCGGAAGAATAGATAGCAAGTCCCACGTCGTTCTCGTTTTTTCATCCTGCCTGTTATAAACGGATAATATGGAATCCTTAATATTATCAGGTATGCCAAGGCTATAGGCCGCCACAATTTCATTTACATAAAAAGGATTACCTCCGGAAATCGAGTACACATCTTCACCGCTATAGCCCTTTTCTTCAGCGATTCTTTCTACTGCATTTTTCGATAAAGTTGTAAGGCGCAGGCGGGTGAAGGAATCAGGAGGCAACTGACCCGGTAGATTTCTCAGCGGGTGCCGTGAATGGGCTTCTTCATCGCGATAAGTAAGTATAAAAAGGCATGACAGTTGTGTGATACGTCTCGCAAAAAATTTAATAAAATCCAACGTTGCTTCATCAGCCCAATGAATGTCTTCAAATACGATGATGCTTTTTTCCTTTTGATCAATTAATTCCCTATAAAATTTGGCAAATAATTCTGATCGATCTTCAACGGTCTGTTTGTTGGGCCACAAATCTTTATTCACCTGCCACATGATATCGTAGAGTGGCGCAAGGGGACGTGGCGTGAACAGGGCATCGCAGGCACCCTGGTAAATATTACAATCATTGTTATGTTCTTTGCAAAAAGCTTTTATTAAAGAGGTTTTTCCTATACCTGCTTCTCCGCTTACAAAAACACAATGCCCTTCACCTTCCGCAATATTTTTAAAACGGGCATGTAGTATTGCTAAAAATCCATCCCGTTCTATCAGTTCCATATTAAAATTTTATAAATTGAAAATATAGGTATTGCAAATAGACGGATTCTCTTAGAAGCCATATCAAAACAAAATATTGATTGACGGGCCTGATCTATTCTACAAAGGTTAAACGAATTTCCTGTTTTATTAATTTCTACTATTTTTAGTGGTGTAGAAAAATGAACCTCGTAAATTTAATTGACGAGACCATAACGGGATTCGTGAATTATCGTTTGCGGCATCATGCAGATTTCTTTCAATAAAAAATTTTTTCATAGCAGTTTAATAATAAGCAATAATTGCAAAAATGAAACAAATGATACTATTTGATGTAAGGAATCTTCCCTATTTAAAATGAAATACTCGCTATTTTTTATTTTTCGAAGCCAAACTTTTAAGATTCACAATTTCAACAAATGCGCCAAGACAGGCGACCCTTCGCAAAACGAGAGAAGTTTTTGAAGCAAACTTCGTTGGCGCTTAGAAACTACAAAAATATTTCTCCCAATGTTTCTCCAACAAAAAAGCGGGCACTTCTTTCAAATTTCATCTTACGGAGGAATTAAAGAATTTGGCGGTTTTAGAATTTACAACGCAGGTAAATTTGTAGTTGAAGGCTTCAGCGAAACGCTATCGCAGTAAATTGCACCGCCTGGAAGTAAGCTGACAATTGTCACTATTGCCACGAAAGAGACATTCTATGTGTCACAACGCAAAAAACGGCTCCTTCAATCAACTCCCTCTTATCCCAATTATAAAATGAGAATGCAAGAGACATAAAATAGGTAAAACCTCTTAATCGTTAAAACGACATAGAACGTTGCTTTGCACCCGAAACCAAAAATTTATCAAATAAAAATCTATCAATTATGAAAATGATTATTCGGGTGGCCTTAGCTGCATTTGGCCTTATTCCACTTTATACAAATGCCCAAACAAACAATACTGCAGTAAATAATGAAAAAACAAAAACTGGAAATCTTTACATATATGTGCATGAGTTCGCACCTGGTAAAGTAAAATATGAAGACCTTGTAAAAGCCCATACTAAAAATATTACTTTAGAAAAAAAGTATGGTGTGCATTCAGTAAATTATTGGGTAGACGAATCTAAAGGATTGGTGTATTATTTGTCATCAGCGAGCGACTCTGAATCCATTAAAAAAATGCACACTGAAGCACATGTGGCTTTGCCTTCGCGTATCTTTGAAGTAACAGATGGAGTTGCATCAAACCTAAACAATCAAAAGAATTTTTTCCTTGATGTGCATTTACTCGGCCCTGGAAATGTAACTGCAAAAGACGTGGTAGCAGTACATAAGAAAGATCTCGCAGTAGAAAAAAAATATGACGTAAACCTTATTAATTATTGGGTAGATGAAAAGAATGGCGTAGTCATGTGTTTGGCGCAGGCCAAAGATTCAACCTCGCTTATTGAAACGCATAGAGAAGCCCACGGTCTGCTTCCAAACTATGTTTTAAAGGTTAAGCCGGGTAAATAAATTTTTTTAAAAATTTTGTAAGGTGTTTAGAATAACCGTGAGGAATTGCTCATGGTTATTTTTATTAATCCTAATTGATATCCTTTAATTTTTATAAGTTTCTGCAAAATTTTGTAACTATACCAGGCATATATTTTTCTTACGGTTATCATCGATTATGATAAACCGGGACGTAGCGATTCCACATTTAATCTAAAATATTTCCTATATAATTTCCAATTTAGCAGCTTCATTTACTGCCTTTATACGTGAGTTCACATTCAGCTTGAATAAGATAGAGGAAATATGATGGTCAACCGTTTTGGGAGAAATAAAAAGCCTGGCGGCAATTTCTTTGTTTTGTAATTCTTCTTTAAGCAGCAGTAAAATGTCGAGTTCCCTGTTGGTCAACAATGCTGAATTTGCCAAAGTTGATTTCCTGATGCCTCGTGGAATACTTTTAATTCCCAACATTCTCATTTCCAGTTTCAATTTTTTGCACACTGCTTCGGCGCCCAACTCTTGCAAAACCGCCAGTGTTCTTCTCTTATCATCTTCGCTTCCTTCAAAGAGAGCAAGCGCATGTTCATAAGGACATCCTATCTTCTTCCACTTTGCAGCCTCCTGCAAAGGCGGTAATTGGTTACTTTCTGTATCAGTTAAATATATCTGCCCAAGCTGCGGAAATTGTTTTCTCGCTTTACTTAACCAATAATAAAATTTACTTTGTTTAGAAATCTTTCCTACTTCTTCCATCATGTCAATTACTTTATTGATTGTACCAGTTTCAAGAATAGCTTCACCGGTAATCCATTCATATTCGAGTAATGCAAATGAAACCAAAACAATTCTTTGCAGTTCCATAGTTTCAAAAGCCATGTCTTTCGCTTCGAGCAATAAAGAGAGAGCGCCCTCCCCGCCCTTTCTCATTTTAATGAGGGCTGCGATAGTTAAAGCGGAAATTTTTATAACAGGTAGCAGGTCTTCATTTTCTATTAGTTTAATGGCATTGCCATATGCTTCGTCCCAAAACCCGGTTTCAAGATTTAATCGTGCAAGCCAGCCTAACATATAAAGTTTCATTGAATCGAGATCCTTCCGGTCGCAATAATTAATTCCTTCTTCGAGTATTTTTTTAGCGAAAGGATAATCTTTAATTATAATGCCATTACTGCCCATCTCAATGTAAGCACGTGCAACCCCTTCGTGGTAAGATTTTTTCAAAGCGATTTCCATGCTTTGTTGTAAAAGCGGCATCCCTTTATCTATAGATAATTCGCGGAGCATAAGCGCAGATCCCATACTCGTGAGCGCCTGGGAAATAATTTCATCATCATTTAATTCTTTTGCAATCACAATAGACCTTTCTCCCCATAGTAAACATTCATCATATTCATCAGAAAGCATTTTTAATTGAGCCATATTACTAAACGCCATTGCTTTTGCTTTTGAAGATGATTGGCCCTTCAATATTTCCACAGCTTCTGAACCATAAGCTCTCGCTTTTTTCCCATTCCCGTCAAACCACCATAGCCTTGACAAAAAGCGAAGGCAGTTCCCAATTTTTTCGTCATTATTTTTCTCTTTCCAAAGATTTAATGATTTTCCTGTATAGATGATCGCCTCTTTGATCTGGTTGGTTAAATAACATTCGTATGCATAACTTTCATAAAATTGAGTGAGTATTTTTTTATCATTCCCCTGGTAATATTCTATTGCTGTTAAATATAATTTTGATGCTTCTATATGAGAGCCGATGCAGGCAGCCCGCTCAGCGGCTAACGGAGCATATTGAACAACCAACTCATATTCATTTGCATTTTTTGCATGATGAACTATTTTTTCAAAGTCCTGGTTCTGTTCAAAACTTTTCCTGAATACATCAAGCATTTTTTTATTGTAACGCACTCTTGTGAAAGGAGAAAGAGATGCTTCTATAGTTCTCCTGTATATCTCATGCTTAAAAAAAAGTGTTTCATCTTTTAAAATAATAATCTTTGACTCAAGAGAATTCTGTATGGCCCCGGAATATAATGGGTCTATCGTTTCAAGATATTTAATATTAAACCCTTCCGGAAGAATAGACAACAGGTCCCACGCAGTTCTCGTTTTTTCATCCTGCCGGTTATACACTGACAATATAGAATCTTTAATATTATCTGGTATTCCGGGACTGTAGCTGGCAAGAATTTCGTTTACATAAAAGGGGTTGCCCCCGGAAATGGTATAAACATTTTCACCATCATAGCCCTTTTCAAGAGACATTTTTTCCACGGCTTGTCTTGAAAGTGGCATCAACTGCATGCGGGTAAATGAATCGGGACTCAACTGCCCCAATACGGTTCTTATGGGATGGCGTGCATGTATCTCATCATCACGAAAAGTAAGTATAAAAAGACATTGCAGGTGTGCAATGCGCCTTGCAAAGAATTTAATAAAATCGAGTGTAGCTTCATCTGCCCAATGTATGTCCTCAAACACGATGATGCTTTTTTCTTTTCGATTACTCAACTCCCGGTAAAATCTTCCAAATAATTCTGATCGTTCTTCAATATTTTGACCGGCAGGCCACAAATCTCTGTTCACCTGCCATATGATATCGTAGAGAGGCGCAAGTGGACGTGGTGTGAATAGGGCATCGCATGCTCCCAGGTAAATATTACAATCACTATCATGCTCATTACAAAATGCTTTAACCAAAGAAGTTTTACCAATCCCTGCTTCGCCGCTTACAAAAACACAATGTCCTTCACCCTCTCCGGTATTGTTAAATTGTTGTTGCAGTAAATTTAAAAACGTATCTCTTTCTATCAGTTCCATTTTGCAATTTTCAAATTAGGGATATGATTGCTCTATAATAGGGAAAAACCCCTTAAACGCTATATCAATACAAAAGGTTGCTTTGCTGTAGGCCAATCAGTTTTACAAAGATCCAAAGATTTGACGATTTTAATAATTTCTACTATTTATGCGGACAGGCGAAATGAAAATAAGCCTTATAAATTTAGTTAATAAGGCTTGTGATAACGATAACGAATTAGGGTAAAGATATCTTCTGAGACAAATTAGCTTTTACCTGAGTAAATCGTATTATATAAGAAGCTGGCGCTATATTAAGTATTAATTTTTTCTAAGTAGTTTACCGGAACTTCTTATTAGATGTGTGCAGCCAATAAAAGTATTTTCACATACGGTATTTCAATAGCAATGAACGTGTATGTTTTTGCAAAACAGAGCTTTCCCTTTCCTTTCTTTATTGCTTTAAAATTTAGGCTATTGTTTTAATGTCTGGCACCCACACTTTCCGGTCAATGCTGAAGTATGGAAACAATATTATTTTTCAGGTCATTTACTTTATTAACAATCGGGCCATCTACCAATACACCAAGATTTACAGCCATAAAAACATACACATTTCTTTCGGGGAAATAATACATTTCGCAACCCGCACCAAGTCCTCCACCGCCATGACCCAGTACTTTTTCACCATTTAGGGTAAGGTTAAATAAGCCCAATCCATAAACTGGCTTTCCCTCATCATCATTTACCCAGGTTTTCATTTCCTGCATAGATGAAGTCGTTAAAATTTTGCCCTCCATTAGCGCCTTATAAAATGTAACTACATCAGCCGGTGTTGCAACAATACCATCATCGCCTATTAAGGAGGCAACATTCGACTGCTGCAGAGTTGTAACATTCTCCAGCACCGCGTTGCCATACCTGTCTAAATATGAATTTACAAGATTGGAATATTTTAAATAGTTTGCATCATTCCGGTAATGAGTATTCGTCAGGGCTAAGGGCGTAAAAATTTTATCCTGCAGATATGTTGCATGATTGCCGGTAATTGCATCTACTATTAAAGCCAGCAAGTCATAGTTGGTATTTGTATAAACATACTTTTCACCGGGACTAAATTGTGCCCCTTGCTTCTTAACAATCTCGAGGTATTGAATTGTTGAAAAGATATAAGTGGAGTGTTGCAGCAGGTATAAACGAGCTTCCGCATCCTCCGTAAATTCTCCAACACCAGACGTATGATTCAATAACATACGAACGGTAATCCTATCTGCATTGGCAATATAACTGCTGTATTCTTTTGGCAGGTAGGCAGTAATTGCTGTATCCAAAACAATCTTTCCTTCTTCTTTCAATTTTAGAACGGCGGTAGCCATATAAGTTTTAGTAACACTTTGTGTATACTGCAAATGGCAAGGTTGCATTGCGATTTTGTTTTCAATTGAACTGTAACCGGCTGCGTTTGTCCACCAGCCTTCAAGCTCACTGAAGATGGCAATGGAAATACCAGGTATTCCTTCTTCCGCATATTTTTTTATTGACTTGCTTAGCGTATCTGCTTTTGAGTAAGCAGGATTACTTTCTACGTTATTAGTGCAGGTAGTTGAAACAAACTGGTGAATATCTTTTACGCAGCTTGTGTACAAAAGTGAAAAAATCAAGAATATAATAATGGGTTTCATTTTTATTAATTTAATGTTTGAAATGAATTCTCGAACCGATTTGAATTAATGAATTAGGAACTACAGGCAATACTTTGTTGTAATTACCCATTATCATTAACTGGTAACTTATGAAAGGAGCGACATAAGTATTGTTCGAAAATTTATTGTAGCCGATCGAAATACCAACAGGCAAAACCGGCAGCCACTTTCCCCGATGACCTACCGATAGCCACTCGCCATTTTCTTGTTTATACGATTCTACAGGCCTAAAGGAATATAGGGCGCCGAGCCCAATTTTAGCTTCTGTATAAATATGCCATGCTATGGTTGGCCGCCAGGAAGACTGCGTATAAAAGCCTATACCGTTGCCGGCGTTTTTGTTACGATAGTAGATAAAATTAAATTGCTGAGCCCAGTCGTGTCCGCTGCCTAACGCTATCTCAGTGCCTAAACCCAATCCCAAATTTGAAAAATTTGTTTTTAAATCTTTAAAGGGCAGCGACAGAGAGTGAAACTGAAGGGAGACCACCAACGGAAAATTGCGATATTTCCTGGGAGGTTTGTCCTGCGCATTTGTTAACAATGTGGCACAGGTGACAAGAAAGAATGCCACTAAAGTTTGCTTCATGATTTTTTTTTGAATGCAAAACTACCGGGCATGAAGGGCTAAATCTTAATTCAGGCAACCACTTTACCGTGAAGTGTATTATTTTTTACCTTAAACTGAATTGGAATGAACTTTACTTTAACAATAAGCTTTCAACTGTATCTATTTATCGGCTGAACTGTAATTGAATTCCTCTTGAAACCACTCTTTAAAATCCGCAGCTTTTGTACGACTCACAGAAATTGGAGTTGAAATATTTTTCAGTGGAGTTATTAGAATATTCAATTTACCATTTTCAGCTCTTTGAAAACCTTTTATAACCTGGCGATGAAGTAAGAATTGCCGGTTCAATCTGAAAAATAATTCCGGGGGTAATTCGCTTTTGATATTTTCAATTGATTGGTCCAATAAATACTTTTTTTCTAAGATTGTTGTGCAGGTTACATATTCGCCATCAGTATAAAAGCCCGCAATGTCATTGTATGGCAATATCATATCGGTTTTCCCATTCTTCACAATGAAACCATCGTTGAATAGTGCATTTAGTTTTTCCCTACTTACACCAGGGTCGCCTTTTTTCGTTTGGTAGTGCTGCCATTCAAAATAAAAGTGTGCACTTATATAAATTCCATTCATTACAAAAAACCAAATAGCAATAATGAAAATATCATAGGTGTAGAATGATCCGGGAACAGGCTTATTGGTTCCCATTACGTTTACGAGATTAGTAAGAAGCACTATAATAAAAACACCTGCCAGGAGCGTAGTAAAAGTTTGTACTATTATTCTTAAGATCAGGTTGGCATCAAACGAAATTTTTTTATCCAGGTATGAAATGATGTACCTGGTAACCAGCCAGGCCGCATACCCTTCGATTGTATCCAAAGAAAAAGTAAGGATAGTGTGTACGCTGAATGTTATATTATCATAAGTGAGATAATAGTTTATAACATTGATAAGTGGTATCAAGACCAAAAAGAGCTTTACATCCCAGGGTATTTTCTTTTGCAGGTTCATAATAATTTCACCATACAAAAATGGGCGTTTTTATCTAAAAAGAAAAGTTCAAACTGAAGCTGAATAGTGAACAAGCTGAGAATATATTCGTCGCGCCGCCATATCGACCGCCTGTTGGCTGATGCCCTTCTTTAAGTTCCTTATTCTTTTATGCCACTAAGTGGTATATTGTTCGTCTCGGCTTTTTTAATACTTGCTAATTCATCCGAATTAATTCGTTTAATATTAATGAACGGGCTTTTCATAAGGTACCAGAATGTTTGCTTTTTATCTTCATCAAATTCCATTAAACCATACCTAATATTTTTTACAGGTTTGTATTTGTAGGTGGCAAACAGCCTGTCCCATACAATTAATATGTCTGCAAAGTTGGAATCGGTATAATCCCGGTCTTGGTCGTGATGCACTTTGTGGAGATTGGGAGTAACAAAAATCCATCCCAATGTTTTATCTAACCATGTTGGGTATTTCAGGTTAGAGTGTTCAAAAAATGAAAAAATGTTCAGAATAAAATAATACAGTACCATAGATAATACATCGGTACCAAAAATAGCCGCAGTGAGTATATTGCCCATTCCAAATACCAATATTAATTCCATGGGGTGAAACCGAAAAAAAGAAGACGAATCCACTTTTGTATCACTATGATGCACCCTGTGAAACCTCCACAGCAAAGGAACTTTGTGCGTAGAACGATGTATCCAATATGCGGTAACATCATAAAAAGCTATACCAACAATTAATTTTATCCAAAAAGGAACATGGAATAAATAGAATAATCCAACATGTTGATTATTGAGCCATTCAATACAAAATACTTGAAAGGTTGCAAAGAAAAAATTAGCGGCAAAAAACAAAACGAAAAGCAGAAAATTCTGTAGGAGATGCTGTGGCCGTTTATTGAATTTGAAAGGTGTATTTGTCACCTGCTCCAAAGTGTAAAAAATAAACAGCAAACCAACGATGATATAGTTGGGGTCAATGTTAAGTAATAAGGTTAATTCTTCCATGAAAATGTGTATTGCTTGTGACGATAAATTTTAAGTGCAGGAAAATCTATTTTTTGAATTGTCAGTTAAGTCCCCGATTGTCGCCTTAGGGTTCAGCCAACATAATATCTGCATTAATTATTTTCTTTGATCCGCAAAAGACAACCTGGTTCAGGGTGATAAAAGGAAAGTTTTCACAGATCCATGTTTTTCTCAACAAGGCTTAATGAAAACTTCTTTGCTGCAGGCACAATGAACAGATCGTATTTTTCATTCAGGCTTTTAACAGGTTGCTGACATACGGGCATTGTAGGCAGGCTGCGAAAAAAATCCTTTGGAATTAATATGCTTTATAGCATGAGGAAATGCTTCAATTTCTCCCTTTTCTATTGTCTCTTCCGCTCTTATCAGATGCCCGGTTTTTTCCAAATGCATTTTCAAACACTGCTATAAATGTCTGCCAGCACACTATCCATGTCTATTGCTATTCGTTTGATAATATTCTATCTTTTATTAACCGCCCTTTTACATCAATAGCTTAATGAGAAATAACAAACACAAAATTGTAATCACTCTTTCTGCCTAATAAGAGAGACCTGAAAGCTGTTTTGTGATTAAATAAAAATTTATCATTTGTTATTATAAATCAAACATAACTTAACCAACGTTTCTTCAATTGATGCGTTCTTTTATAACGATCGAACCATTTGCAGCAAGGATATAAGAGAATAACCAACCCTATCCATATCATGTAAACCGTTACTAAACTAAAGCCATAACCTTTCAATTCGGGGGTATGACTAACCCTGGTTGATAAGATCATATCCCACCAATGGTACCCTGATATTACTGCACCTACTACAGCAAGCAAATGAATCAAATAAAGGTGAACCACATAATAGAAGAATGGAACCCGTCCAAAGACAGTAATTTTTCTTGTAAGTACATTCAGTGGTTTTTCAGAAAGGCCAAGGAAGATCATTGCCGGACCTACTGTTATAAGAATATAAAGAAGCGATGGTGGATATTTCGTAACATTCAAAAATGATAAAAAATTGAGGACGACGCTTTTTTGCGTAGACCAATGATTTGCATCGCCATAAAGATTAAAAGCCCGTAAAAATAAAAAAAACGCAATCGCTGCCCACCCAACAAAAAGCAATGTATTCTTTCTTTTCCCGGCATCGTAATCAGCATTATATAAATAGCCGAAATAGTATCCCAGCGCTATCACACCTATCCATGGCATTACCGGGTAACGGATACCAATAGTGCAATGGGCAAAAACAAAATCTTTAGGTTCATGCAAAAATGACCAGAAAAAAGCACCAAAACTGTTACCTGGCACATGCGCGGTGTCAAGCAAATTATGGCCCGCAATTAATATAATTCCTATGATCAAAATGAATTTCCTTTTCATGTGAATCATTGCCGACAAAACAATCATGCTGATACCGATGGCCCATATCACTTGCAAATTAAACAGCGGGTAAGATGGATTAAATGTCCACGCCAGCGTGACGATAAATAGTTCTATAAACACCAGCCACAATCCCCTGGTAAAAAGATACCCCGCCAATTCTCTTTTAGTTTTATTTGATCCATATAAGTAAGCCGAAATACCAGAAAGAAATACAAAAACAGGAGCGCAATAATGTGTTATAAACCGAGTAAAAAACAAGAAGACACTGGTATGGGGAAGGTCTGTTGGATCATAAAGGAAAGCATCGTAGTGAAAATAGTCACGTACATGGTCCAGCGCCATTATGATCATTACGACACCTCTCAGAAGATCTATGGATTCAATACGTTTGCGTTTTGTTTCCGGGGATGCGAAAGGAATAATTACGAATTCATTCATGACAAATCGTGTCATATAAAATTTTAATTTTCATTTAGATAAGGATTGCAAAATTGCAATCAAGACACTAATCTATTGGCAGAGATGTTCCCTATTTTAAATGAACGATTCCCTATTTTCTACTGAGAGAAGCAAGTCAATAGGTTTGTTTTTGAAAACAGGCTGGTAACAAAAAAAATTACCGGGGAGGCTTTCTCTTCACAATTTGAGAGACCCTTGCAACGTGACCAGCAATTATTGGCGTACAAATTTTTAAAATATCCATTGGGCGAAAACCAGGTTCGGAAAAGATATATGGGTAATTATAGAGAAGTTTTTACCGGCTTTTATTCCAGTCAATAGCGGGAATCTCCATAGCCGATATTTGCGGGTGAATTTGACATGATCACATCCCATACTTTCATTCAGATGTAGATACTGAACTTAGCTTTGGAAGAAATGAGATTTTCGAGTTTAAGCCGCACCAATTACTATCGAGGCTTTTTAAAAAGTAAGCAAATCTTTCCCAGATCGCTTTCACGGAAGTGAGAAGAAGTAAAATGATTATTGATACAGGTTCCCTTTGAATTCATACAATACATTAGGCCAAACCAAAATACCATAATTAATAATGGAGCGAACAGAAAGTATCCGCCTTCAAAATACCGCAAAAAATAATGGTAGAAATTACTCCGTACCAATCCTTAGTGGAAGTGACGTATCTAAATGATTTGATATTTGTTGGCAAAGTCTTTGTGATCTTTTTACCAAGCGACCAGGATTTCATCTTTCAATGAATTCTAAAAGTTACGGCCTGTAACTTTTTCTAAGCAAGAGATAAAATCCCTGAATGTCAAGTTAACTGTTATGCAACACCCGTTACAGTTTCTACATTTTCTATTTTTTAGGAATAATGCAATCTGCTGCAATAACGGAGCGAATGGTGCTTAGTTAGTTCTTATTAATTCATTTTAAAACATATTTACAATGAGCCAGACAGTAGGAGATTTTTTAATAAACAGGCTTTCAGAATGGGGCATAACCAGGATTTTCGGATTCCCCGGTGATGGTATCAATGGCCTTATGGGTTCCATGGACCGGGCAAAAGATAAGATAGATTTTATACAGGTAAGGCATGAAGAGAACGCGGCCTTCATGGCATGCGGCCACGCAAAGTTCACCGGCGAAGTGGGTGTATGTATGGCAACATCAGGGCCCGGCGCTATTCATCTATTAAATGGATTGTACGACGCAAAGATGGACCACCAGCCGGTTGTAGCGATTGTAGGCCAACAGGCAAGAGCCGCTCTTGGTGGCAGTTACCAGCAGGAAGTTGACTTGATTTCTTTATATAAAGATGTTGCGCACGAATACGTTCATATGGCAACAGTGCCATCGCAAATGCGCCATCTCGTGGATCGTGCAGTGCGTATAGCAAAGAACGAACGTTGCGTTACGTGTATTATTTTACCCAATGATTTACAGGATGAAGATTTTGAGGAACCAAAAAGAGCACACGGAACCGTTCATTCAGGTTTGAATTATTCAGCATCTAAAATCATTCCTCACCAATTAGATTTACAAAAAGCTGCCGATATTTTAAATGAAGGGAAAAAAGTTGCCATGCTCGTAGGTGCGGGTGCATTGGAAGCTGCTGACGAAGTATTGCAGGTTGCAGATTTATTAGGCGCTGGTATTGCAAAGGCATTGTTAGGGAAAGCGGTAGTTCCGGATGAGCTCCCTTTCGTTACCGGCGCTATAGGCTTGCTAGGAACCAAGCCCAGTTGGGATTTGATGATGGATTGTGATACATTATTAATGGTAGGTTCCAGTTTTCCTTACTCAGAATTTTTACCAAAAGAAGGTCAGGCGAAAGCTATCCAAATAGATATAGATGGAAAGATGCTGGGCATCCGTTACCCGATGGATATCAATTTACAGGGTGATAGTAAAGAAACTTTAAAAGCATTGATACCGCTTTTGCAAAGGAAAGAAGACAGGAGCTGGCGCGAAACAATTGCAGACAATCTTGAAGAGTGGTGGGAAGTCCTGGAAGCAAGAGCAATGAACAGTGCTGATCCAATTAATCCTCAAAGGCTTTTCTGGGAGTTGTCAAAACAACTTCCTGATAATTGTATTTTATCATCCGATTCAGGAACATCAGCAGATTGGTTCGCACGTGATATAAAAATTCGTAAAGGCATGAAAGCCTCCCTGTCAGGCAATCTGGCGACTATGTGCCCGGGCGTGCCATACGCCATTGCTGCAAAATTTGCGTATCCTGATAGAATGTCCATTGCGCTTGTTGGCGACGGCGCTATGCAAATGCTTGGCAACAATGGTTTAATTACAATCGCAAAATATTGGAAGAGATGGAAAGATGCGAGGCTGATGATCGTGGTGCTCAACAACCGGGACTTAAACCAGGTAACATGGGAACAACGCATTATGGAAGGCGATCCCAAATTTGAAGGATCGCAAAACGTTCCTGATTTTCCTTACGCCGAGTACGCAAAAATGCTGGGACTGGATGGAATAAAAATTGACAAGCCGGAAGATATTCTTCCATCACTTGAGTTTGCATTTACCCTGAACAGGCCTGTAGTGTTAGATGTATATACCGATCCTTCTGTTCCGCCATTGCCGCCACATATAACTTTTAAACAGGCGAAAGCATTTGCCTCCTCCATGATTAAAGGCGACGCCAATACGTGGGATATGATTAAGCAATCATGGAAAGATGTAATTGAAAACTATTTACCACATACGCATAATTAAAAGTGAGCGAGCCAGAGAGTATATTAGTTGAAGACTTAAGAGTATCTGCTTACAAAGTACCAACAGATCTACCTGAAGCCGACGGCACCATTTCATGGGATAGTACTACTATGATACTGGTTGAAATTAAGGCTGGTGGAAAGATTGGGATTGGTTACACCTATGCCCATGAAGCCACCGGTGTCGTAATAGAAAAAACCTTAAAACAAATTGTTGTCGGAAAAAATGCGATGAACATCGAAGGCATAACATCAGCCTTAATAACATCCATCAGGAACAATGGGAATGTTGGAATCGCAATAATGGCCGTATCTGCCGTGGATAATGCGTTGTGGGATTTGAAAGCAAAATTATTTGATGTTCCTCTATGTGTTTTGTTGGGACAGGTAAAAGACGAAATGCTTATTTATGGAAGCGGTGGTTTTACTTCTTATGATGATCAACAATTAGAAAATCAACTAGGCGGATGGGCCAATGAAGGAATTAAATATGTAAAGATGAAGATCGGAACGCATCCCGGGGATGACGTTGCAAGAGTAAAAAAAGCAAGAGAAGCCATAGGAACACATACAGGATTATTTGTAGATGCGAACGGAGCTTATACCGTAAAGCAGGCGTTAGAAAAGGCAGCGCCGTTTGCGGAGTATGATGTGAGTTGGTATGAGGAGCCCGTGACATCTGACAATCTCAATGGATTACGTTTCATAAAAGAACATGCCCCTTATAAAATAAATGTTGCCGCCGGCGAATATGGATACAATCTTCCTTACTTCGATAAGATGATACATGAAGGTGCTGTAGATATTTTACAAGCAGATGCCACCCGATGCGGTGGCATTTCTTATTATATGAAGGCTGGCCATCTTGCCGAAGCCTATGAAATTCCTTTCTCTTCGCATTGTGCACCATCGTTGCATTTGCACGCCTCGCTCGCGTTGCCGTCTTTTTTTATATCAGAATATTTTCATGATCATGTAAGAATTGAAAATATGTTTTTCGATGGAACGCCATCTCCGAAAAATGGAAGTTTAACACCAGATTTAACCCGGCCGGGGATTGGATTAACCTTGAAACTTAAAGATGCCTTAAAATACAAAATGTAAATTTTTAAATAATGATTTCAGCAGATGTTAAAGAATTGAAAGGAAATTCCAAACCGGGAAAAAATAAAATTGACGGCGATGAAATAAAAACGAGAACGATTTTCGAAACCAGTGAGTCTGCTAACGTGGATGTGTATGGCTTGAAAAAAAATTTGGAAAATATTATAAAAGGCGAAGTACGATTTGATGATGGCAGTAAAGCTTTATACTCTACTGATGCCTCCAACTACCGGCAAATTCCCATAGGTGTTGTGCTGCCAAAATCAGAAGAAGACATCATCAATACATTGGCTATTTGCAGAAAGTATAATGCACCGGTTTTATCACGTGGTGGTGGTACAAGCCTTGCAGGCCAGGGTTGTAATGTAGCTATCGTCATGGATATGTCAAAGTATTATAATAAAATTTTAAACATCGATAAGGAGAACAGGCTGGTATCTGTTCAGCCTGGAATTGTGCTCGATGAAATGCGGCATACTACGGAAAGAGAAGCCGGCCTAACTTTCGGACCGGATCCTGCAACCCACAGCCACTGCACCCTTGGTGGTATGCTGGGCAATGATTCGTGCGGTATTCACTCAGTGATGTCAGCCTTTCGTGGCAATGGAGCACGAACTGCTGACAACACTGAATCACTTACCATCGTTACTTACGACGGCATCAAAATGAAAGTAGGCCCTACCTCTGACGAGGAATATGATCAAATCATAAATGAAGGTGGAAAAAAGGCAGATATATATAAGAGGCTGAGAGAATTAAGAGACAAGTACGCTGATCTTATCCGTCAAAAATTTCCAAATATTCCCCGCCGTGTATCGGGCTATAATCTTCCACAGCTCTTACCTGAAAATGGATTCAATGTTGCACAAGCGTTGGTTGGTTCAGAAAGTACGTGCGTGACAATAGTCGAAGCAACACTCCAATTATTACCCGCACCGAAAGTAAAATCATTGTTGGTATTGGGATATGATGATGTTTATGAGGCTGGCGGTGCCGTAATGGAAGTATTGAAGTTTAAGCCAATTGCTTGTGAAGGCATAGATCACAAGTTGATCGGATACATGAAGAAAAAAGGATTAAATATCAATGACATTTCTCTATTGCCCAAAGGAAAGGGATGGTTGCTTGTGGAGTTTGACGGAGATACAAAAGAAGAATCAGACAATAAGGCGAAGGAGTTGATGAGTGAATTAAAAAAGAAAGATGACGCTCCCTCAATGAATTTATTTGATAACAAAGAACAGGAAGATAAGTTATGGGAAATTCGCGAGTCAGGGCTTGGTGCTACAGCCTGGGTGCCTGGGGAGCCTATGAGCGTGCCAGGTTGGGAAGACTCTGCAGTGCCACCTGACAAAGTCGGCGAGTACCTAAAAGACCTTCGTAAGCTATTTAAAAAATACGGGTACGACCCGTCGTTATATGGCCATTTCGGCCAGGGATGCATTCACTGCCGGGTCGAGTTTGATTTATTTACAAAAGAAGGGCTTGAGCAGTACAAAGCCTTTACAATCGAAGCGGCAAATTTGGTAGTGAGCTATGGTGGCTCCCTTTCGGGTGAGCACGGTGACGGGCAATCGCGGGGAAGCTTACTTGAAATAATGTACGGCTCAGAGCTGATAGAAGCTTTTAAAGAATTTAAAACTATATGGGATCCCCGGTGGAGAATGAATCCCGGGAAGATCATTGATGATTACGGCCAACTTTCCAATCTTAAAATTAATAATAAATATAATCCCCCAAAAGTGGAAACGTTCTTCCAGTTTCCTGATGACAAAAATGATTTTGCGCACGCAACATTAAGATGTGTAGGTGTAGGAAAATGCCGGCGGCACGAGGAAGGAACTATGTGCCCGAGCTACATGGTAACCCGTGAAGAAAAAGATAGCACCCGTGGCCGTGCAAGAGTTCTTTTTGAAATGATGGAAGGTGATGTTACCAAAAATGGATGGCGGGATCATAATGTAAAAGATGCACTTGACCTGTGCCTCGCCTGCAAGGGTTGCAAAGGTGATTGCCCCGTGAATGTTGACATGGCGACATATAAATCAGAGTTTCTTGCCCATTATTATAAAGGAAGATTGCGCCCACGCACTGCCTATGCATTCGGCTGGATCTATTGGTGGTCGAGGTTTGCAACACATATACCCGGCATTGCAAATTTCATGATGCACGCCCCGGTGATCGGCAAAATCACAAAAGCAATTGCAGGCGTTGCACAGCAGCGCAAGATGCCAAAGTTTGCTTCACAAAATTTCAGGGAATGGTTTGAAAAAAGAAATAAGAAATATGGTGGCAAGGCAAAAGTCATTTTATGGGCAGATACTTTCAATAATTTCTTTCTTCCCGAAACTTTGGTTGCCGGCGTAGAAGTGTTGGAAGCTGCAGGATGCGAAGTTATTCTTACTAAAAAGACGTTATGCTGTGGCCGGCCGCTGTATGACTTTGGGATGTTATCTACTGCAAAGAAAATGTTGGTGGATATAATGGAAACATTGGAAGATGAAATTGAAAATGACATTCCTATTGTTGGCTTAGAGCCAAGTTGCGTCGCAGTGTTCCGTGATGAATTGTGTAATCTTTTTCCAAATAATGAAGATGCAAAAAGATTAAAACAAAATGTTTACACCCTGGCTGAATTTCTTGAAAAGAAAGCGCCTGATTTTAATTTTCCCAAACTAAAAAGAAAAGCAATTGTCCACGGTCATTGCCATCATAAAGCAATTATGAGCATGCAAAGCGAAAAAGATCTTTTTGAAAAATCGGGCCTGGATTATGAAATGCTTGACTCCGGGTGTTGCGGCATGGCCGGTTATTTTGGTTATGAAAAAGGTGATCACTATGATGTGTCTATCAAAGCAGGGGAGCGGGTTTTGTTACCCGCAGTAAGAAACGCCGGTAAACAAACAATTGTAATTGCAGATGGCTTTAGTTGCCGTGAACAGATAGAGCAGGAAACTGATCGCAAGGGATTACATCTTGCGCAGGTATTGCAGATGGCGTTAAGAGAAAAAGATAGTAATTATCCCAATCCTTACCCCGAAAGAAAATATGTAGATGGAATGAAATTAAAAAATGGGCACAGGACGAGAAATAAAATCCTCTTTGCTGTTGCGTTTGGTTTTGCCATAATAACCACTTTAATAATCGCAAACACAGGAAGAAAATGAACATTGGAAAAAAAATTTGGGCTATTGCCGAAGGATATATTCCAGGCTGGAGCAATGGCCCTGCGCCGGATTTTATAAGTCATGAAGCTGCCTGCATTCTCAATACTTCTGCGAAAGAGGCACACATAGAGATTACTATATATTTTTCAGATAAAGACCCGGTTGGTCCTTATAAAATTACAGTACCGGCGCAACGAACAAAGCATCTTCGGTTCAATAATTTAAATGACCCTCAGCCTATTCCTTTAGGCACAGATTATTCAAGCGTTATTGTTTCAGATGTACCTATAGTCGTTCAGCACACAAGACTTGATTCAAGACAAAATGCAAATGCCCTGGTTACGACTATCGCTTATACAGAATAAAAAAAGTTTATTATGAAATCTAAATTACTTAATGATGAGCAACAAAAAACATTTGCGGTCATTTTAGACAGCGGAGATGAAGTAATGGAAAGCATTTTCTCATTTGCCAAAGAACAGAAGCTGCATGCTTCACAATTCAATGCGATCGGCGCATTCAGTAAAGTAACGTTGGGCTATTTTGACTTTGGTATTAAAGATTATAAAAGGATTGAGATTAATGAACAGGTGGAAGTATTGAACATTGCCGGAGATATTTCTTTGTATGAAAATGAATATAAAATTCATGCGCATGTAGTAGTGGGAAAGAAAGATGGAACTGCACACGGCGGCCATTTAATGAATGCAACTGTGCATCCCACATTAGAAATTATTCTTACTGAATCACCCGCTTATTTAAAACGAGAAATGGATAAGGACAGTGGCATACCGCTGATAAAAATATAATTATGTCAAATGATAAAAACTACGCACCGGGTGCACCGGGTATAAAACCCAAATGGACTTCAAGCGCTAAGTCAGGAATAGGCAAAGCGCTCAACACCGCTTCACAAGTGTCTTTCAGTCTGAGCTATGGTATCGTAAATGAAGTTTATTACCCGAGAGAAGATATAGCGTGCTTAAGAGATATGGAACTGATTGTCACTGACGGCGAAGGTTTTTTTTCTGAAGAAAAAAGAGACTGTGATCATTCCACAAAAATGATCAAGCCCGGAATACCCGCTTATAAAATTGTCAACACGTGTAGGCAGAAAAAATTTGAAATCACAAAAGAAGTTATTGCTGACCCTTTTCGGAACACCATCTTACAAAAGATAAATTTCAAAGAAAAGAAAAAGCCTGCTGATAAATACCGCCTTTATGTTTTATTGGCACCTCATTTAAATGATCATGGCGAAAATAATACTGGCTGGACGGGAGATTATAAAGGTGTCCCCATGTTGTATGCACATAGTGATGGATTATGTTTGGCCCTTGCCAGCACCTCTAAGTGGATAAAGCGTTCCGTGGGTTATGTAGGGAATTCCGATGGATGGACTGACCTGCACAAACACAAAGAAATGAGATGGGAATATACACAAGCGGATAATGGAAACGTCGCTTTAACTGCTGAGATTGATTTACCAGAAAACACAGAATTTATATTGGCGCTTTCCTTTGGAAGAAACGCAAATGAAGCTTCGAATCACGCACGTAGCAGTCTCTTAGATGGCTTCGATTCTTTAAAAGAAAATTACATTGAAGACTGGGAGAAATGGATAAAAAGCCTGCGCCATATTTCCGCAAAAAACTATAAAATAGGCGCCGCGGTAATGCGCATGCATGAAGCAAGAACTTTTCCCGGCGGCATTATAGCAAGCCTGTCTGTTCCCTGGGGAGAAACAAAAGGTGATGATGACAAAGGCGGCTATCATGTGGTGTGGCCAAGGGATTTAGTTGAAAGCGCCGGTGGTTTTCTGTCATTGAAAGCGTATGATGATACTATGCGCATTTTAAATTATTTAATGTCCACACAAAAGGAAGACGGCAGTTGGCCGCAAAACATGTGGCTGGAAGGAACGCCACACTGGAAAGGTTTACAAATAGACCAAACTGCCTTCCCTATCCTTATTGTGGAGCAGTGCAACCGCCAAACGGCCATAGAAAAAGATAGGATGGAAAGGTATTGGCCGGGTATCAAAAAAGCAATTTCTTTTTTAATAAAAAACGGCCCTTATACTGAGCAGGACCGGTGGGAAGAAGAGCAAGGTTATTCACCTTTCACGATTGCGGTATCAATCGCGGGATTGCTTGCCGGCGCTGATCTTGCGGATATGAATAATGAAAAAGAGCTTGCAATATATTGCCGGGAGACTGCTGATTTTTGGAATGCCAATATAGAAAAATGGACTTATGTAAAAGAGACTTCTCTTGCAAAAAAGTATGGCGTAGAAGGATATTATATCAGGATCAATCCATATCATCATATTTCTGCAGATGATTTGGGTGACAGGGAAATCGAACTTAAGAATCATAAAGGCGGTAGCGGCAAAATGAAATTAAAAGATCTTATTAGCGTAGATGCGTTGGCGTTAGTACGGTTTGGGTTGCGTGCCGCTGATGATCCAAAAATCCTGAACACCATTAAAGTGATTGATGCCATGCTGAAAGTGGAAACGCCAAATGGAGCTTGCTGGCACCGCTATAATAACGACGGATATGGTGAGCATGAAAATGGTGATGCGTATGACGGCACAGGCATTGGCCGTGCATGGCCTTTACTTACAGGCGAAAGAGCGCATTATGAAATTGCCGCGGGAAATATAGCTGAGGCAAAAAAGCTATTGAAAGCCATGGATGCTTTTTCTAACGATGGCTTTTTATCTGAACAAATATGGGATGCAGAAGACATCCCGGAAAAAGAATTATTCTTTGGCGAGCACTCCGGTTCGGCGATGCCTTTGACCTGGGCGCATGCTGAGTACCTGAAGCTTTGTGCTTCTATTGGCGCTAAAAAAGTTTTTGATATGCCGCCACAAACACAGGAACGTTATATACAACAAGATACGAAGCCTGCCTTCCAGCTATGGCGTTTTAGCCATGAGTTGAAAACAACTTTGGCAACAAAAACTTTACGCATACAAACGCCCGTGAAAGCAACAGTGTACTGGACTTGTGATGATTGGGAAACGAAGAATACAATTGAAACAAAAAATACCGGCATTGACATTTTTATTGCTGATATAAAAAATGAAAAGGAAGATGCTGGTAAGATAGAATTTACTTTTTATTGGGATGAGGCAGGTAAATGGGAAAATAAAAATTATGCAATACAGGTGAAAGCTGACTAACAAAAAATGTTAAGAAATCAAATTGGTAACAAAACGTTCGGATGAATTTACTACATACTATTTCTGTTATTTCTCTTATTACCGGCTTTGTATGCTTGCTAATTATACTCGTCGACATCCTGGCAGGGCACCCACAAAAAATGTTTATTATGAATATTGTGTGGCCTGTTACAGCCCTGTATGCCGGCCCTCTTGCATTGATCGTCTATTATATCATCGGGAGGAAGTCGGTTAAAAAAAGTAACGATGCTAACGGTGAAAAAGAAAAACAAAGCGGGGAGAAAAAACAGCGAAAGCCTTTTTGGCAAAGTGTTGTCGTAGGCACTTTACATTGCGGAAGCGGTTGTACGCTGGGAGATATTATCGCGGAGTTCGGGCTGGTGTTATTTCCGTTTGCAGTTTTCGGCAGCAAATTATATGGAAGTTGGGTTGTTGATTATGTCATTGCTTTTCTTATTGGAATTATTTTCCAATACTATGCCATTAAGCCGATGAAGCAGCTATCAACATCAAAGGCCATTTTAGCGGCACTGAAAGCAGATACATTATCTCTTACCAGTTGGCAGGTAGGCATGTACGGCTGGATGGCTATTAGCACATTTTTAATTTTTGACCACAGGCTTGAAGCAACCGATACATTATTTTGGTTCATGATGCAGATAGGTATGCTGTTAGGTTTTGTAACAGCCTATCCTGTGAACTGGTGGTTGATAAAAAGTAAAATAAAAGAAGCTATGTAAAACAATAATTATTCCTTTTAAAAAAAATAATAACCTATATGAAAAAAGATTTTATTGATAAAGTTGTGGTGATTACCGGCGCCTCTGCAGGCCTGGGGCGCAGCATGGTAAGGACATTTGCAGAGCATGGGGCCAAAGTAGCCCTAATTGCGAGAGGGAAAGATGGCCTCGAAGCTGCGAAAAAAGAAGTGGAACAGGCGGGCGGTAAAGCCCTCGTGATACCTATGGATGTAAGTGATCCGGATAGTTTCGATAACGCGGCAAACCGTATTGAAAATGAATTAGGGCCGATAGATGTTTGGATTAATAATGCGATGGTAAGCGTATTTGGACCCTTGAAGAAAATGAATGCAGAAGAATTTAAACGCGTTACCGAGGTAACGTATTTAGGACAGGTCTACGGCACAATGTCCGCTCTTAAGAAAATGCTTCCACGCAATAAAGGAAAGATCATCCTGATTGGCTCTGCTTTAGCTTATAGAGGTATTCCTTTGCAATCAGCGTACTGTGGTGCAAAGCATGGCATCCACGGTTTTTTCGAATCGTTGCGGGCCGAATTGATACATGATAAAAGCAAAGTCAAATTAGCGATGGTCCAGATGCCCGCCATGAATACAACGCAATTTGGATTCGTAAAAAGTTATCTGCCCAACAAGCCCAAACCCATGGGAACCATATACCAACCTGAGTCTGCAGCCGAGGCGGTAGTGTATGCAGCGAAGCATGACGAAAGAGAGATATTTTTTGGCTATCCTACTTACCAAACAATTTTAGGCAACAAATTTATCCCGGGTTATTTAGATAAATATCTTGGGCATATTGGCTACAGCGGCCAACAAACCGATGAACCAAAAGATAGTGACCGGCAAAATAATCTTTGGGAAAGTATGCCGGGCGATCATGGTGCACATGGCCCTTTTTATAAGAAAACAATGCACAGTAGTCCGCTGTTTATAGCCAAAAAAAATAAGTGGTTGATATTGGCGGCTATTGGTGCAACCATCTTGGGTATAAATATTTTGAAGACAGAAAGCTAATTTATCCGGAAACTTTTGCTACGACTAATTTCATAAATGCATAACGCAACCATATACCTTCTATTTTTCCTGCAATCTATGCTAAACCCGGCTTCAGAGCAGGCAGATAAAATAAACAGCCTGTTCAATACTTTCAACATAGCTGCCGCCGGCATGCTGTTACTGGTGATCTTCCTCGTTACGTACATAAGCATAAAATACAGGGAAAGAAAAGATGATAACAGTGAGCCAAAGCAAACCCATGGCAACAAAAAACTGGAAGCATTAATGATCGGCGTCCCAATGTTATTGCTGGCTTATTTCTTTTATCAAACAGTTGATGTAGTAAAGGCGGTCGCTCCGGCGGTAAACACATCGCAGCAACCTGATGTAATTATCACCGGGCACCAATGGTGGTGGGAGGTTAAGTATCCTGCGTCAGGAGCGATCACCGCCAATGAAGTGCATTTGCCCGTGGGCAAACATCTATTAATGGAGATGCGATCAGCAGATGTAATACATGACTGGTGGGTGCCCGAGCTCGGAAATAAGATCGACTTGGTACCCAATGTAAACAATTATCTGTGGCTCGATATAAAAAAGCCGGGCAAGTACATCGGTGCCTGTAGCGAGTTCTGTGGCGCACAACATGCTTGGATGCGTATTAATGTAATCGCACAGACACAGCCTGACTTCGATAAATGGATCGCAGCAACTGCTGCAAATTTTCAACCACCAACAGATGGCAAGGCTTTGACGGGCGCCATACTATTCCGGGAAAAAACATGTGGTAACTGCCATCGTATTCAGGGAACCAACGATACAGCGATGGTTGGTCCCGATCTAACCCACATCGGTAGCCGAAATACAATTTTAACCGGCTTAAAGAAAAACAATGAAGAAAATTTATATAAGTGGATCAATCATCCGCAGGAAATAAAACCGGGGGCTCACATGCCGGATTTTATTTTGGATAAAGATTCTGTAAGTGCAATCGCCCATTATCTCAGTTCATTAAAATAAAGATAATAGGGTGAAGAGAGTTTGAATGTATCAAGGTTAATTAGTGTATAGGTAATTGGTCTATTCGTGTCAATTCGTGTAATTAGTGGCAAAAAAATTGTGTAATAAATAATGGCGGAAATAGTAGACATACCAGAACCATCAAAATCCTTCCCCAGCCTGGGAGTCAGCAATGACCAGGGTTTACTGCAATGGATATCATCTGTTGATCATAAGATGATTGGTATTATGTATCTCACAGTTTCACTTATATTTTTTCTTATCGGTGGCCTGGAGGCATTGCTTATGCGCACACAACTTGCATGGCCAATGCTTCATTTCTTAGGCCCCGAAACATATAACCAGTTCTTCACAATGCATGGCACTACTATGATTTTCCTGGTGGCTATGCCCGCAATATTTGGCTTCTCCGTTTATTTTGTGCCGTTGATGATCGGGGCAAATGAAATGGCCTTCCCAAGAATGAATGCCTTTAGTTTATGGATTACTTTCTTTGGTGGCCTGCTATTATATTTTAGTTTCCTTGCCGGTGGCGCTCCGGATGCAGGTTGGTTTAATTATGCGCCGCTTAACCAAAAAAATTATTCCAGTAGTCCCGGCATTGATTATTATGCAATGGGCTTGTTGCTTGCTGGCATCGGGAGTGTTACTACGGCGATAAATCTTATAGTAACGGTATTGTACATGCGAATAAAAGGGATGAAGTTAAATATGCTTCCCTTGTTTGTGTGGATGGTGCTTGTAAATTCTTTTTTAGTAATTGCTGCGTTGCCGTCTCTGAATGCGGCGCTGGCAATGGTTTTACTGGACAGGCAATTCCATGCGCACTTTTTCAATACTGTCAATGGCGGCTCTGCTTTATTGTGGCAGCACCTTTTCTGGATTTTTGGCCACCCTGAAGTGTACATACTCATTCTCCCTCCCTTTGGCATTTTATCCGAAGTGTTCCAGGTTTTTTCACGCAAGCCAATCTTTGGCTACTCATTTGTCGCAGCCTCATCTGTCGCTATTGCCCTGCTTGCTTTTGGCGTATGGGTGCATCATATGTTTGCGACGGGGCTGGGCAATACGGTAGATTCATTTTTTGCTGCCAGCAGTATGCTTATTGGTATCCCGACCGGGGTCAAGATTTTTAACTGGCTCGCAACGATGTATGGTGGTAAAATCAAGTTTACCGTTTCCATGATGTTTGCTGTCGCCTTTCTGATTGAATTTACCATTGGCGGCTTGAGTGGTATTGCATTTTCTATAGTGCCTATTGACTGGCAGTTGACCGATACCTATTACGTGGTAGCGCATCTTCATTATGTATTTATTGGTGGTACTATTTTCAGTTTGTTTGCGGGACTGTTTTATTGGTTCCCAAAAATGTCTGGCAAGATGCTGGATGAAAAATTGGGTAAATGGTTTTTCTGGTTATTCGTTATCGGCTTTAATGCAACATTCCTGGTGCAACATTTATTGGGTATGCTTGGCATGCCGCGAAGAGTGTTTACCTATCCTGACCTTCCGTGGTACGGCGTGTTGAATCTTATTTCCACAGCAGGCGCTTTTCTTATGGGTGCGTCAGTTCTACTGCTGGTTTATTTAATTTATAAAAGCTCTAAAACAGGGAAAGTTGCAGGCGATGATCCTTGGGACGCATATACACTTGAATGGGCAACATCTTCACCACCTGCTTTAAAGAATTTTGATGAACTGCCTGAAGTGCATGGCAGGAGGCCATTGTATGACTGGAAGAAAACCCCCGGCCCTTAAAGAGGAGAAGAAAAAAGGGCGACTTATACCGGCGGAAGTTTATTAAATAAGTTATGAAACAACGAATGAAAAATGTAAGCTTGAATTTTTTGAAAATTTTCAAAGTCCTTCCCTCCAGGATTTAGGAGGCCGAAAACATTTTATGGAAAATAAAACAATGATGAAACTGGTGGTGGGCATGGAAGCAATGTTCTTTGTTTCGTTGATAATGGCGTTCATTTATATGGCCTACAATTCAGGTTTTGAGCCTTATGAAGTAAGCAAGCTCGACATAAGGACCACTGGCATCTTCACGCTCTTTTTATTCAGCAGTAGTTTTACTTTTTGGATGGCTGAAAGAAAATATAAGAACGGGCAAATCCGAAGTTTAAAGATCTGGCTGCTGGTCACGATTTTGTTAGGAGCCGTTTTTTTATTTGGGCAAGGCAAGGAATATATACGGCTGATCAATGAAAACATCACGCTTAGCGGTAGCGTTTTTGGCACCAGCTTTTATGCACTCACAGGCTTTCACGGACTACATGTGTTTATAGGCTTAATTATTTTATCTATCATTCTTATTATGACGCTGATAGGTGATTTCAATAATTCATCCTCTAACGTGATAGCCACAGTCGGCATCTACTGGCATTTTGTAGATATTGTGTGGGTGTTTGTTTTTACCGTGGTATATGTATTGCCTTATTTCACTAAGATCTAAACAAATAATTATGAGGTCAATATTTTCATACTGGAATTTTAATTTAAGCACAACAACATTCCTGCTGCTTTTGGTCTTTGCATATTTATATACGGTTCATTTCAAGATCAGGAAACAATCATTGTATTTTCTTGCCGGGTGGATTCTAATAATTATTTGCATTGCTTCACCCTTACATTATATAGGAGAACATTATTTGTTCAGTGCTCACATGTTATCGCATGTGTTGTTGCTCTTGATTGCAGCGCCGTTACTTGTTGCAGCTATACCAAAAGAAAATAGATTCAAAGAACAATTTTTACTTCTTTCAAAAAAAATATACCAGGCACCACTTATAAGCTGGATCGCAGGGGTCGGCATTATGTGGGTTTGGCATATCCCTTATATATTTCATCAATTAGTTTCCATGAACGGGATGCAGGTATCGGCCGCGATGAATATCCTGATGACCGTGCATATGCTAAGCTTGTTGTGTGCGGGAATGCTTTTTTGCTGGCCTGTCATTACACCATATAAAGAATACAGGGTTGCGCCGCTCACCTCTTTATTGTATTTAGCATCTGCGTGTGTATGTTGCTCGCTGCTTGGATTGCTAATCACCTTTGCGCCTTCGGGTACTTATACCAGTTATATTGGAGGAGGTACTGAATTTTTAAATGTAATAAGAAATCAGTGGAATATATCTATGGCAATGGATCAGCAGATAGGAGGGCTTATTATGTGGGTGCCATGTTGCTTTATTTATTTAACGGTTTCAATGGTAATATTGATAAGATGGTTTGAAAGAAAAGAAATAAAATATAACGTACCTCCAATAACGGTAGGGGAATAAAGGATTGAAAATAGTTTAAGCCAAATCAAAAAATAGCGAATGAATTCAAAGGAAAATGCTGAAAGAAAACTCGAAGTCATAGCTAATACTTCGGAACTTTCAATCGCTATAAAAAAGCTGGAAGCCAGGGATAGAGTGATGGGACAGGAGTTGAAGGATTATATGCATTCCGTTCTTGAAAATTTAAAGCCATTGAATATTTTGGGAAATGCCCTTAAAGAGATCGAAGAAACTTCCCCTTTAGGGCATAATCTTTTTAGGTCGTCTTTTGCCGTTGCTGCAGGTTATTTTTCAAAGGAGACAATCATAAATAAAGGAAAAGACATTGCAAAAAAAGCAGTAACTGGAATTTTTCAATACAAAAATATTGTGCCTTATGGCAACGCATCTCAGCACGAAGCGGCGTCAGCTTTAGATAAGAATACTGATGATAATAAAAAAAATTATATAATGAATCAACCATCGGAAAAAATAAAAGCAAAGCCTGAGCATTTGCCAAAGCCAACCTACTGGCCGTTTTTCGCTGCACTGGGATTAATGTTTGCCGGATGGGGATTGCTATCCACCTGGCTTTTTTCAGTTATAGGATTTATTGTATTTGCAGCATCGCTTTTTGGATGGATAAATAATTTACGCAATGAATGATCAATTACCGGAGAACAACAATCATGAATCTGAGAAAGAAATAAACAGGCGCAAATTCATGATGAAACTTAGTTTAGCCTTTGCAGGTTTAAGTGCGGCTGTAGCAGCCATTCCTGTGTTAAGTGCTTTGCTGGCGCCATTACTTGAGAAGCCTGACGAAAAATGGCGCAAGGTTGGAATGATCAATGATTTCCCCCCGGGCAGTACTAAACTGGTAACATTTATGGACTCAGACCCAAAACCTTATGCAGGTGTTACAGCAAAATCTGCTGCATGGCTTAGGAGAGATGGTCAAAAAAATCTTACTGCTTTTGCAGCGAACTGTACACACCTCGGTTGCCCTGTGCGTTGGGAAGATAAAGCCCAATTATTTATGTGCCCATGCCACGGGGGTGTTTATTATAAAGATGGAACCGTAGCGGCAGGGCCACCGCCAAAGCCACTTACGCACTATAAAGTGAGAGTGTATAATAATGAAATCCAGATAAAAACAGAACCACTTCCCATTACCAATATAACGGCATAAGATGAAAAGATTTTTTAAACGAATATGGGGATGGATTGATGACAGAACAGGAATTACGGAAGCTATTACTCCGCTTTTGAATCACCCGGTACCGCCAACGAGATTATGGAGTTATGTTTTTGGCAGTGCTACATTATTCGTTTTTGTTTTACAGGTAATTACCGGCGTTGCACTCTCACTGTTGTATCAGCCTTCATCAAATAATGCCTATCAATCGCTGGAGTTTATCACCAACCAGGCGAAGTTTGGAAATGTATTACGGGGCATTCATTATTATGGAGCTTCAGCCATGATCATACTGATCGGCTTACACATGATGCGAACTTACATAACAGCTTCGTATAAATTTCCCCGTGAGATGAACTGGATAAGTGGTGTGGTACTTTTAATATTTACCATCTTCATGGGCTTTACCGGCCAGCTCTTGCGATGGGATTCAAGCGGCGTATGGTCTTCGGTGGTTGCAGCGCAGCAATTAGGAAGAGTACCTTTGGTAGGAACCTATCTTGCAAGATTATTATTAGGAGGCAGTACCATTGGGGGACAAAGTCTTAGCAGGTTTTATTCGTATCATGTTTTTATAGTGCCTGCTTTCATTTTTATTTTCATTGGGCTTCATTTATACCTTGTCTTTAGAAATGGAATTTCAGAGCCGCCAAAGGCTGGGAGGTTAATCGACCCCAAAACTTATCGTGCATGGTATAAAAAGTATTTAAAAGAAAAGAGTATTCCCTTTTGGCCTAATGCGGCGTGGAGAGATGTTATATTCAGTTCAGTTGTTGTTATTGCTATTATAATGCTTGCTATATTTTTAGGAGCGCCGGCGCTTACCAGCTCTCCGGATCCTTCAGTAGTACATACTTCGCCTACACCTGACTGGTATATGATTCCCTTTTTTGCACTGTTTGCACTAATGCCGCATAAGATTGAATCTGTTGCAATGATGGTAGGCCCCTTACTTACTATATTTTTATTATTCTCCATTCCATTCATTTCCAATAAAGGAGAACGTAGCCCGCTGAAGAGGCCATGGGCAATGTTTGGTGTATTATGCGTTTTTGTTTTCGTAATCAGCCTGCTGATCACAGGATTGAAAGCGCCCTGGTCTCCGGATTTCAAAACGAAGCCTTTACCATTAAACGCTATTAAATCCACACATCCTGATTCGTCCATAGTTTCCGGTGTGAATTTATTCTATGCAAAAGGATGCCAGTATTGCCATACGATTAATAAATATGGAGGCAAGGCTGGCCCTGACATGACTACAGTAGGCAATCGTTTATCGCCACAGGAACTTACCATACGTATTGTAAACGGCAGTACTAACATGCCGGCTTATGGCGGTGTTCTTTCTAAGGATGAATTGAATAATTTAATTGCTCTTCTCGCTACGCAGAAATAGTTTCGATTTCCAAAGGTTCTGAAATTATAGTTTAGGTTTAGGATAAAACTTTTAATAAGGCCACGAAAGAAATTGTTGCCAGGCCTGACAAGCTATTCTCCCATGCACATAAAAAAAGGCCACCCATAAGGGCAGCCTTATAAAATTATTCAATCTTATTTTTTTATTTCGATAACCCGGGCCTGCGGTACTTCGGTTTTCATTTTTGTCATCCAGGTATTCCTAAGATCAGGGCTGTCCCACATTGCGCTGGTACTTATCACCTGGCCATTGCTGGCTTTCAGGTTAAAGAAGTGTTTTCCATTTGCTGCAGTCTTCATTTCAAAGTTTGCAGGCATCGTTATATTCTTTTTTACAGACTCTATTCCATTTAATAAATTATCTTTTTGTGTGTAACCTTCGCTCGATAAAAGAACTTCTCCTTCCCCGGTTATCAGTCTAAAATAATGTTCGTCGTTTTTTCCAAGAAAAGTTTCAAACTTCGTCATAATATCTTTTGTTTTTAAAGTGAGTAAATATTAATACTTATATTATAAGTTAAAAACATTGGAACTCCAAATGAAATATCATCCTGTTTATACGATTTTGAAAAGATAATGGTGTAAATCCTCCTTCAAAATATTTAAAGTGGAGTAATTATTCATTACCCGTTTGCTATCACTTAGGTTAGATTTTGTGTTTGCAATTTTTCACTAATTGCTTTCTCCAACCCTACCGGCAATACACCAGCACTATCGTCAATAGCCCTAAACAGTTCCACTTCGGTATCCCATACAAACACATGCCGGGGGCCGGCGTTCACACTTACATAATAACGCACCTGCTCATTATAAAAGAATGGTTCAAAGTCTACCCGGTAGGGAATCTCATCCACTACCAGGTTAAAATATCTTTCATTGTTTTTGTTAGCCTGTGTTTGATCAATAAGCGGATCATCCGCCCGGGCTTCTGTTGAATTGTTTTTCATAAAAAGGTTTATTTAGAAATAATATATAATCAACAATACTGCCAGTGATCGTAAAGCGAGCATCATGAATATCAGAATATAAAGAATTTATGGTTTACCGCCTACCATTTACGTGTATAGTATATAGTTAGTAGTGGAAATAGTTCTACACTTAGGTTTTCAGTAAATAGTTTCCGTAGATTTTTAAACGATCCTTATTTTTAAAAGTAGTAAAATACACATCACAACTTATATCAGTGGGTATTGTCCTTCTTTATCTGCTGAATCCATTGGTTTAGCGTACGTAAACGCGTGACAGCAGGCTATATACTGTAAGCACTATTTAAAACAAAATACTATGAGTACCTGACGTATTTATTGAAATAAATAATTCCATAATTAGAAAAATGAAGAGATAACCTATATAGTCAATTCATTGGTACAGAAATAGTCTGACAATATAAAACTGAATATGTTATCACTATACCGGTTAATTTTTACGACCTTTTTTGGCGCTCCCATAATACCATTTGATCGTGTATATGAAATCGAGGACAGTACACCACACATTATCATATGGGCAGCCCCGGCTATGTTCTTTTTTGTGCTGTTGGAATGGTATTTATCAAGGAAACAGAGCAGGAATTTATATGAGACAAAAGATTCAATTGGCTCTATTGCAGTCGGGGTTGGCAATGTTCTAATAAATTTTTTTTTGAAGATCCTGTTTTTCTACTTGCTTATTTTCATTTATAATAAGATACCGTGGCGCTTTCCTCTTGCCTGGTGGACTATTGTTCCCTGCTATTTTATTTTTGACTTTTGCAGCTACTGGTCACACCGCATCTCCCACCAGCAAAGGTTTTGGTGGGCAACACATGTTGTGCATCACAGCAGCGAAAATTATAATCTCACGGTGTCGTTTCGTCTTAGCTGGGTACAAAATATAAAAATTATTTTTTTTCTCCCGGTTGCGCTTGTCGGTTTTCATCCCATCATTTTTTTTGTAGCAAGCCAGGTAGCAGTGCTTTTCCAGTTCTGGGTACATACTGAGTATATACGCAAGCTGCACCCTTTGATTGAATATGTTTTTGCCACACCTTCCAACCACAGGGTACATCATGGATCGCAGGAGAAATATATTAATAAAAATTACGGAGCCACATTTATCTTTTGGGACCGAATCTTTGGAACCTTTCAAAAAGAAGAGGAGCAGGTCTTATATGGAATTACCAACAACGTTACAAATAAAGCCAATCCGCTGATGCTCAATTTTCACGAGTACATTGATATATGGAATGATATAAAATCAACCAAAAGCTTTAAACGAAAGATATTTTTTTTATTTGGCGACCCTATTACTATTGCAAGAGAAAAAAAAATCTCCACGGGTGCAAATATTCATTCGACAAAAAAGAAAAAAAATTATGAGAAGATGGAGCAAAGTTTTTCTTAAACCAGGTTAAGATGAATATCAAAGTCAACTCCTGAAAAGCTATCGTTTTTATTTTGTTGTCTTCAACTCGTTCTCCAATTCTTCCGGCAAACCGTTTACATCCATTAACGATAAAGGAGTGTTTTTTTCATCTTTTCCTATCACACTCAATGTTGCATCGGTCTCCAGTACCACTGCGTACACCTCCCCTATGCCATGCACGCCTGCTTCACGTATTGCCGCATATATTTCCGACCGTACCATTCTTTCATTTATCATATTATCCTCGATAAATTTTCCCTCAAATACTAACAGCTTGGGCGTGGACCGGATAATCTTTCTCCAGGCTTTAAAACGCACCATTAGTTTTGTAATAATATATTGCAAGCCCATCAGCGTAAAAATCGCCACAGCACCATTCACAATCGGAACATTCCTGAGCATTACCACAGAGGCAACAATGGAACCCATAGCAACGGTCACAATCCAATCGAAACTATTCATTTGCGAAGTGGTTCGCTTACCCATTAAATGGATATAACCTACTACCACCAAATAAATAATGGGCGCCGAGATGACAATCCGTATCATATTTTCGAAATCGTCGTAAAATAATTTATCCATTATGCTATTTTTATAATTGCTGTTTTGCAGGTCTATTAGTGATATTAGTTGATACGCCGTGCGATTATTATTTTATATAATAAATTTCTGTCACGAAGTAATAAAGCGATGATCAGGTCTCCCTGATTCCTTCTGCTTCACGGCTGGTTATGCTACCCCAAAATGATATATATGCTTCTTCATCTATACCTGCTTGTGTCTTTTGAAGCTGCGGGCTTACATGTTGTAATGCTTCAAGCAATACACTATAAGGGCGATACCCGGTAAGTATCACGCCCTTTTTTAAAGGGCCTTTAATTATAAGTGTGGGAAAACGGGTAATATTATTTAGCTGCTTTTCATGCAGGTCGCTACGAAAAGCTTCCAACCCTTTTCCATTTTTCATATCTGCTTTAAACCTTACGATGTCGAGATCGTACCCAGGCTCTGCAGATAAGTCGCCGGCTATTCCGATGAGAATATTTTCCCTGGAAATATTTTTGCCGTGTATCATAATTGCCTCCCTTAGCAATCGTAAATATCGAATACCTGCTTCGGGCGACTGAAGGTCTGCACATTTTACGGCTATGCAACACGGGTAAGATGAGGAAGGCGGATCGTTTTTCCAAATGGCAGGATCAAAAGGCATCCCGGAAACTTCCTTCGCATGCATCCACAGAGGGCCCATTTGCAATGGCTTGGTCACCGAGTTTATTTCATCATGATAGGCATTCCATCCCGGCAGTAAGCCCCCCATACAATACCGCCAGTTAATTTTCCCCTGGTATTCAAACGCAAGGTGTCGCAATGATGGTTCCATCGCCCAACTCCAGCAACAAAGAGGATCAGTGTAGTAAATAATTTCTAACTGATCCCCCCTTGTGAAGCTGCGAAGTTTATTTTTTTGCTGTTGACTTATCATTTGATTGACTTCCATTAGAAGAAGATCCCGTACTCATCTTCATACCTGTAAATTCATCGGCACCGGCTAAGGAATCATTCCATTGCAATGGCCCAATGGGCGCGGCCTTATTTACAAATTCTTTTTTCTCTTTACCTAATTTAGTGTTCATATTTTGCACATCGTCTTCCGTCCTGTCAGTGCCTTCGGCTTTTTGGTCGAGAAGACTATTCGTGTCCAGTACATGTTGAATAGGGTCGTCGATATACTGCCATGTTTCACCGAGTTGTGTACTCTTACCTTGATTCCATGGGCCGCGTATTTCATTACCACTAGAGAAATTAAAATATAAGTTACTATAGCGGGGATCGCTCTGCAAAGTGCCCATGGGGAAATTAGGTTTGATCGTATTTAGTGCAGCTTCGAATTGCTGGTAATGCGCTACTTCCCGTGTCATTAAAAAACGGAGAGTCTCCTTTACATACGGATCGTCAGTAAACTGAATTAAATATTCGTACATCATTTTAGCCTTGGTTTCTGCGCCCATGTTTGACCTCAGATCTGATGTGAGTTCGCCCTGGCAGTCACCATTGATGTAAGCTGCCGTCCATGGAACTCCCTGGCTATTCGTATAGCAAGGCCCGCCTGCACTTCCCACAAAAAGTTGAGGTGCCGTCATTCCCTGGTGTATCATTCGTTCTTTAGCTGGCTTTCCATCGAGCAATTGCATTATCTCGGAATTTTCTGCAGCATCTTTAAGATCCCCATTAATTCCTGTAAGTAACATCTGGATAGTAGCTCCTACTATTTCAAGGTGACTAAATTCTTCTGTAGCAATATCCATTAGCAAATCATACTTGTCCGGGTAGGGATTTTTTGCCCCGAATGCTTGTGCGAAATAACGTAATGCGGCAGCTAATTCCCCATTAGCCCCGCCAAATTGTTCTAATAATAAGGTTGCAAATGCAGGGTCAGGCTTCGACACGCGTGCATTGAACTGAAGTTCTTTAACATGGTAAAACATAATTATAATTTTTTAGGTGTTTTAGATACATATTAGAATAAAATATCATGCCGCAAAAATTACTTATTAAGGATTAAGTCGCCCTATGGGCAAAAATGACGAGTGCCTTCTCGTTACGACGGACGTCCGAATTAAACTCACTTCCATTACAATCGTTATGGATTTTATGTGGGTAGTGGTGCCTTGCCCGCATCTTTAATGTTGCCAAATTGAATACAGAAATTTTAAGATGGTTATGCTGAGCAAAGAAAAAAATGTTTGCAGTACGATCTGGTAAAATTCGTGTAATTATCACCCCTGTTTGCGGATTGGCATGTTCAATAATTTCTTTTTCAAATACCCTTTAGATTTTAAGTTCATCATTTTAAATAATCGGGGTTGACCACGTTAAACCCTTTTGACCTGCATCTTATATTCAATTCTTCTTCCTGGAAATATTATTTATTCAACAACAGTCCCAGGTGAGATGACATCTTATCTCTAAGGATTATCATAGCGGAGATAACAAGCACAGTCTTTGTGAGTACGGTAGCAGCAAACGACCATTAATACCGCCTGATTAATTCATTAACCCGTTTATTATTTATGCCTGAAATAGACACTGATCAATCTCAAGACAAATTATCTTATTCAAAAAAAGTATGGATAGCAGGAGGAATTCTTGCTTTAATCGTAATTGTCCTGCTACTGTTCCAAACTTTATTCAACGTTCTGTTGCTTACGCTGGCGGGGGCTTTGTTTGCGATTTACTTTCGTGGCTGCGCCGGTTTTTTTAGCAACAAACTGCACATTCCATCAGGATGGAGCCTTGCTCTTTCCATTGTTCTCAACATAGTGCTACTTACAGCTTTTTTCTGGTTTGTAGGTGCAAGGTTGCAGCAGCAGGTTTCTTCACTTACAGATACTTTACCAAAAACAATTGATAACGCTAAGGAATACCTGCAAAAAACCACCGTTGGAAGTAAGGCACTGGATTACCTCCATTCATCTGGTAACCCGGAGAAGACAATGTCTATAGCTAAAAAGTTTTTTTCTTCCAGCTTCGGCATCTTAAGCGATGTATATATAATATTACTGCTGGGTATGTTTTTTATAGCAAGCCCTTTTACGTATAAAAAAGGTATCGTGCATTTGCTGCCGCCAAAGGCAAAGGATATGGGAGAAGGTATCTTAGATGAGATACACAAAGATTTAAAGAACTGGATCAAGGGGCAGCTTTTTGGATTCATGTTTATTGCTGTGCTTACAGGATTAGGATTATGGGCAATAGGAATGCCATTGGTACTTACACTCGCCCTGATAGCTGGTTTATTAAATTTCATTCCCAATTTCGGGCCTGTCATTGCCTTGATACCGGCAATACTTATCGGCCTTATGCAGGGAACAACCACGGTAATCCTTATACTATGTTTATATACACTTATACAAGTGGTGCAAAGCGCGGTAACGCAGCCGCTCATTCAAAAGAAGATGGTAAGTATCCCCCCCGCACTTATTATTTTCGGCCAGGTGGCTATGGGTTTGCTGGGAGGTTTCTGGGGTGTGTTATTAGCAACTCCGGTTATTGTAATAATAATGACTCTTGTAAATAAATTATACGTGGAGAAACAATCGCATCACAAGTATACATTTCAAAAAACAAAATAAACAAAACCAATTTATTCAATTCTTCCTGCCACATCTTTAAGGTTTAAAATATTAATCGGCAGGGGTTCTTTTTTATCGTACAATTTAATTTCCTGTATATCTGCAGGTAACGAAAATCCTTTCGCTTCAAGGGATTCTTTCACTTTGGTGATTACTTCACTTTTTATTTGCAAAACTCCTTTTCTGTAATCAAACGTATTGGCCCAGAAATACACTCTTAAGTTAACCGTGCTTACAGAAAGTTCTTCTACCACGGTAAAGGGCTTTATATCTTGTTTTATATCAGAAATGGGCTGCATCGCTTCCGATATAGCAGTAATAGCGTCAGTAATATTATCTTCATAGGCAATACCGACAACAAAGTTTAAACGTATTTTACCATCTCTTGTAAGATTAGTTAATGGCTCTTTTATTACTATAGAATTTGGTATAAAAACATCGCCTTCATCAAAGGTCTTGATGTGTGTAGTACGAAAATTGAGTGCAACAATGTGTCCGCTGAATTCTCTTATTACTACGGTATCATTTAAACCAAAAGGACGATTAAATGCAAGGATAACGCCTCCCAAAAAATTCTCAGCTATATCTTTAAAGGCAAAGCCAAAAATGAATGCGGATATACCTGCACCGGCCAGCAAGCCTCCTGCAATTCCGGATAGCCCTAATGTTTGTAATGCCAGGATAAGTCCGCAAATGATTACGACCACCTTGGTTATTTTGCTGAGAAACCTCACAAATAAAGGATCGTGTTCTGCTCCTGATAACTTTTTTTTAAGCAAACGGGCGATATAAGAAGCAACGTAAAATACAATCGCCAGCAGGATAATAGCCAGCACTATGCGTGGTAAGGCAAGCAGAAATTTATTCCAATAAAGGGTCATGGATTCCATTAAGCCGTTTGTAAAAGATTTAGCGTTTTCTTTCATAGATGGTTAGTTATTAAATTTTGATTCGCAGGAGTCTTTGGAATTAGTTTGACGATAATTGATACTGACAAAGATGGCCGAAATAAATATGCCAAGGCGCAGGCTGGCACTATTATAGTGATAAATTTATTCCGGGATCAAAATGCTTCGATTAAATACATGTTCATTTTTATAGATGTTGAATGGCCGGCCAACAGCAAATTATGTCTCCCAATTTTATCACAGCCGGATTTGCCAGTTTAAACATCAATTTTTGAGCCGGCTTATTTTGATACGTAACATTTTTTTCATTAAAAATCGACGGTTTATTATTATGAAGGAAGGATCAAAAATTGGTATTTACGCTGCAATGGCAGCAAATATAGCCATTGCGATAGTCAAGTTTATAGCAGCTTCTGTTACCGGCAGTTCGGCAATGCTTTCTGAGGGAATACACAGCACGGTCGACTCCAGCAATGAGATATTATTACTTTGGGGCATCCATACCAGTAAAAAGCCTGCGGATGAAATGCACCCGTTTGGCTATGGGCAGGAACTATATTTTTATACACTTATCGTTTCAGTTTTAATATTCGGATTGGGAGGTGGCATGTCAGTATACGAAGGCATCACCCATATCTCGAATCCTGTTGTTACTGAAGATGCCACGTGGAATTACATCGTTCTTGCATTCTCAGCTTTGTTTGAAGGGATATCGCTTTGGATACCATTGAAGAGATTTTTTAAAGAGAATGGCACTGCAAATTTCTGGCACAAATTACGGCTGAGTAAAGATCCTGCCTTCTTTGTAGTGATATTCGAAAATGGCGCGGCCCTTATTGGTTTGTTCATCGCTTTTTGTGGCGTATTTTTTAGCAGCTATTTTAATATGCCGATCCTTGATGGCGTGGCATCCATTCTTATTGGATTGGTACTTGCTTTTGTTGCCGTCATACTAATTATTGAGAGCAGGAATTTGTTAATTGGAGAGAGTGCCACCATAGAAAAAATAGATAAGATCTATAAAATTGTAGATGCAGATGCAGATGTTTTAAAGCTGAACAGGCCACTCACCATGCAGATGGGCCCAAATGAATTGCTCCTTGCCCTTGACGTAAAATTTGAAAATAAATTAAGCGGTGATCATGTAGCTAAAGCAGTGCAGCGGTTGGAAGAAAATATTAGAAAAGAACTTCCCGATGTAAAAAAGATTTTCATTGAAGCTAGGAATCTCGCCGAAACTTAAGCCCGGTAGCTTGCTACTGTGTGTGTAAATGTATTCCCTAACAGGGGATTAAAATCACATCATTTTTTTTATTTTCAATATAATGCAATGACCCCTCGGTTTATTTTTTAGGAATTAAAAGTGAGCAGATGATCTGCTATGGGAAAATGAAGAAAGAATTTATGCTTCAGTGGTTAAAGTATAAGAATACAAAATGTTACAACTCATTTACAAAATTCTGTAACAACCCCCACCTCAACGTTGGTTAACTTTGTGGGTTAATGAGAATATTATGAAACATACATATAGCGTAACGGGAATGAGTTGCAGCGGATGCCAGGGCACAGTTCAAAAATTGTTGTCGGAGGTGAAAGGAGTTGAAGGAGTTTCAATTGATTTGCCAAAAGGTGAGGCGGTGATTGATATGAAAGAACATGTACCAACTGACAAGTTAAAGGCAGCCCTGAAAGCCCACCCAAAATACAACTTAGACGACAAAAGAAATTTCCGAAAAATCGGCTCCCAACTTACCCATCAACACGAAGCGCCCGCTGTTTCAAATAATTCTACACAACAAAATGGAGGGAAATATTATTGCCCGATGCATTGCGAAGGCGACAAGACTTATGATAAGCCGGGCAACTGTCCCGTTTGCGGAATGCATTTAGTAAATCAGTCTTCGGCAAAAGGTAATGAAGTGGATCATAAACATGCTGCAAAGAAATCCACTAACAATGATAGCAATGGCGAATATTATTGCCCGATGCATTGCGAAGGTGACAAGACTTATCACAAACCCGGGGATTGTCCCGTTTGTGGAATGCATTTAGAAAAAGTGCATAGCGTCTCTAAAAAGAAACAATACACCTGCCCGATGCACCCTGAAATAATCAGGGATGCGCCGGGCTCATGTCCTATATGCGGAATGGACCTGGTACCGATGGAACCAACAGGAGATGATGAAAATAAAACGTATAGGGATCTCTTAAGAAAGTTTAAAATCGCCGTGCTATTCACCGCTCCTATTTTACTTATTGCCATGTCTGATATGCTTTCGGGCAATCCACTTATAAAAGTAATGACCCAGGAAAAATGGAATTGGGTGCAGTTTGGTTTATCAATTCCTGTTTTATTTTATGCAGGCTGGATGTTTTTTCAGCGTGCGTGGAGGTCTGTTGTAACCTGGAACCTAAATATGTTTACGCTGATAGGAATAGGTACCGGGGTCGCTTTTTTATTCAGCGTGATCGCCATGCTTTTTCCAGGTATTTTTCCTGCACAATTTAGAACGGAGAGCGGATCAGTCTTCGTTTATTTTGAAGCATCTACAGTAATTATTGCTTTGGTTTTATTAGGACAACTTTTAGAAGCAAGAGCACATAGCCGTACCAGTGGCGCTATCAAAGAATTACTAAAACTCGTTCCGTCAGAAGCAACTTTGTTAGTGAACGGAGAAGAAAAAATTATTTCTATTGATGATATAAAACCGGGAGACCGGTTACGTGTAAAGCCGGGAGAAAAAATTCCTGTTGATGGAAAAATAACAGATGGCGAAAGCAATATTGATGAATCAATGATTACGGGCGAACCCATTCCGGCAGATAAAAAAATAGATGATAAAGTAACGTCAGGAACAATAAATACTACCCGGTCTTTTGTAATGGAAGCCGAGAAAATAGGCGCAGATACGTTGCTTTCACATATCATAAAAATGGTAAACGATGCAAGCCGTTCCAAAGCGCCTATACAAAAGATTACAGATCGGGTTGCCAAATACTTTGTGCCGGCTGTTGTTATAGTTGCCGTGCTCACCTTCATTGCCTGGGTTGCATTTGGCCCTGAACCACGGTATGTCTATGCATTTGTAAATGCAATTGCTGTGCTGATTATCGCTTGCCCTTGTGCGCTTAGGCCTGGCCACACCTATGTCAGTAATGGTGGGTGTTGGAAAAGGTGCGCAATCCGGTGTACTGATTAAGAGTGCAGAAGCACTTGAAAAAATGAATGAAACAACTACATTGATTGTTGATAAAACAGGTACGCTTACTGAAGGAAAACCCTCAGTAGAAAAAGTAATTGTTGAAGAAGGATTTAATGAAGGTGATATATTACAGCAAATCGCATCATTAAATAAATACAGTGAACATCCTTTAGCAGAAGCCATTGTCAAATATGGTAAAGCCCGCCTGTCGGACGGACAGGAAAAAAAAGTAAACTTTTCTGAGGTGAACGATTTTACGGCCGTTGCAGGCAAAGGGGTAACCGGTACCGTTGATGGAAAAAAGATTGCGCTGGGAAATAAAAAATTAATGGAAGAGATCAATTCGGCGATTCCAGCAAAGCTCGAAAAAAAGGTACATAAGGAACAACAATCAGGGAAAACGGTTTCTTATATTTCAATAGATGGCGCAACGGTTGGTTACATAACCATTACTGATAAAATAAAAGATACCACCAGGAAAGCTATTGAAGAATTGCTTAGCGACAATGTTGAAATTATAATGCTGACTGGTGATAATGCGGGCACTGCCAAAGCAGTTGCCGATGAATTACACCTAACAGGATTCAAAGCTGAATTCCTGCCGGAGGATAAATTGAACGAAATAAAAAGATTACAAGGTGAAGGTAAAAAAGTAGCGATGGCTGGTGATGGCATTAATGATTCCCCTGCTTTAGCGCAGGCAGATGTGGGGATAGCAATGGGTACAGGCACTGATGTCGCCATTGAAAGTGCGGAGATCACTTTGGTAAAAGGTGACCTGCACGGAATTGTAAAAGCAAAAAAATTGAGTAAGGCGGTGATGAAAAATATACATCAGAATTTGTGGTTCGCTTTTATTTACAATACCCTGGGAATTCCCCTGGCAGCAGGTGTCTTGTATCCTGTTTTCGGCATTCTGTTGTCTCCAATGATAGCAGCGGTCGCTATGAGCTTTAGTTCTGTTTCTGTTATTGTAAACTCGCTAAGGCTAAAAAATATAAAGCTGTAGCACTACGTACGAATCAATTATCGAAAACCAAATAATTACCTACTGGTCCTAATTGGGATTTAATTCCAAAGAGCAGTGAATGATGTCAACTGCTTCTTCAGCTTCTCCATAAATATCCATGTGTGCGATCTTCGTAATACACATATAACCAAGGCTGTTTGCCGGAAAACTTATAATAACGGTAACTAACAAGCCTGGCAAACTGAAACACATTCATAACGGCACAAGCCTTCCAGACATATTATTCCCACATTCAAACATTTTCCACGGTTGCAAACTGATGGAGCTTTGCGTCATGATTTTAGTGAATCTTTTTTAAAAAATTATCCTCATAAAAAAATAAAGCGAAATCATTAAAACAAAACTGCAGGGCGGCAACCCTGCAGGCATTACGAACAAAAAATATTCTCAATTGTAAAATTAAAATTATGAAAAAGTTAGTGATTTGCCTGTTTGCATTCGCAGGCCTTACATCAATGAACAAAGTAAATGCACAAAAGGGATTTTCGGCAAGTGTGAAAGCAACGCCACAATTTAGTTTTCTTCAAAACAAAAACGACAACGACAACAATAGTTATGAAAACAAAGCAACTTTCAATACCAATTTCGGGATAGGCGGCGCTTATAACTTCACCGATAAATTGGGAGTTGGCGTAGATGTATTGTACTCTTTGCAAGGCCAGCGTTACAAACTGAGCGGAACTGAATACAATCAAAAAAACGAATACGTGAAAGTGCCCGTTTATTTCACTTACAATTCCAACTCAGCTAAGACAGTTTCCTTTGTAGGGAAAATTGGTCCACAAGTAAGCTTTATTACTTCTTCCAAGATGGATGACAAAGATGGTAAGGCAGTTCTTAGTGATACGAAAAGCCGTTATAAATCTACAACCTTTGGCGGCGCGGCCTTGGCAGGTGTACAATTTAAATTAGATCAAAATATGTATTTGGTAACTGCTGCCCGTTTTGATTACGATTTTACCAATGCCGAGGACAATACCTACCGGGATTATACAAGCGGGAGGGCTAACACATATAATATGACCGCGGGTATCGAAGTTGGCTTGAAATATAATTTCCGTTAAAACTTTACATGCATTTCATGCCAGGTTGGTTTAGGTTAGAAGGGAGGATTGAGGGCCTCCCTTTTTTCTATTTAATAAAATAATTACAATGAAAATAATTATCACTGTCGTGCTGTTGGCAATATTATCAGCCTGCAGTCAAAGCAATGTTGAACGGAATGAAAAAATTAAGAAAATAAGCATTCATACTTTTTCGGCCGGAGACGGTGATGACAACCGGGCATACTGGTATTACATCCGAAACAGGAATGCGCATGGTGATAAAGGATATTATTTGCAAAGTCAAAAACCTTTAGAAAATTTTGCCAAAGCAAATTTTGTGTACTACGACTCGAAGCCGGATAAGTTCAGGGAGGCATATCCTTTAAAAGAAAAAATAATATTGATAAATGCTAAAGACCTTCCGATAAATGTTCAGCAAAGTATCTCCGATTTAGAATCAATAAGTGTAAGGGAGTAAACTTAGGCGTAGATTCTCCGGAGCTTTTACAGAAGAAAAAAAACAGGGGCAACGAAGGAATACGATTTATTTTTGTTCATCATAATTCGAATAGGCAGTACCGATTCACGCGTGATAGAAGAGTCTGAAAGAAAGGCAGCCAAAACAATTGTGAATTAAAAATCAAAAATGAAGCAAATACTTTTAGTTATTACCGCGGGCTTTATAAGCCTGTTTTCTTTTGCCCAGCAAATCGATAAAACTATAAATGCTGCAGAAGTGGAACGCATTGAAAAAATACTTTCTGCCGATGATATGCAGGGACGTAAAACATTTACTCCCGGGATTGATAAAGCGGCCAATTTTATTTCAGCGGAATTCGAAAAAAGCAAACTGAAATTCTTCGGAACCAACACATCTTATTTCCAGGAGTTTACCATGACCAAAGCAAAGCCTGTGGAAATAAGCGGCATGCTGGGCACTGATTCACTGAATACAAATAATGTTGCCGCCAACACAGCCATGGAAGAAATAAATATTAATTCGTTGAAGGATTATGATGTGGCGGTAGTAAAAAAAGATGATGATTTTTCGCAAGTGGTTTTCCCCATATTTGATACTGAAAAAAATGTGATCGTACTGGTGGATACAGCCCATGCCAGGCGCTTCAGGGGAATACAACGATTTGCAGGCAATGCAAAATTCTCTTCTCCCGTTTCGCAAATATTTATTTTAACCACGAACCTTAATCCCGCTTCCATCAACCTGCATATTAAAAACGAATTAACCGTGCAGCATTTGAAAAATGTGATAGGAGTAATTCCGGGTAAAACCAAAAAAGACGAGTTCGTGGTTTTCTCCGGCCACTACGATCATTTGGGTATTGGCAAACCAGACAAGAACCAGGACAGTATTTATAACGGCGCCAATGATGATGCGGCTGGCACTACTGCTGTAATAATGTTGGCAAAATATTTCAGCCAGCTACATAATAATGAACGTACACTTGTCTTTGTCGCCTTTACTGCGGAAGAGATCGGTGGCTTCGGCAGCCGCTACTTCAGCAATCAAATGAATGCCGATAGCGTGATGGCGATGTTCAATATTGAAATGATAGGCACAGAAAGCAAATGGGGGACTAACAGTGCCTACATTACCGGCTATGAAAAAAGTGACATGGGGAAAATATTACAGGCTAACCTTGCTCATTCCAAATTTCATTTTGAACCGGACCCTTATCCCAAACAAAAATTATTTTACCGCAGTGATAACGCAACACTTGCAGCACTGGGTGTGCCTGCACATACCATCTCTACTTCTAAAATGGAAGAGCCGCCACACGATGAACCTAACTACCACAAGCAAAGCGACGAGATAGGAACGCTGGACATGAATAATATGGCAGAGATCATAAAGGCCATTGCCCTAAGCAGTAAAAGTATTGTGAGTGGAAAGGATACACCTACCAGGGTGGAGAAGGAGAAATAAAATTTACATTAGTACGCACTAAAAAGTTTTCGTTTGGGATGGTTCGTGGGCCGAAAAAAATAAGTAAAATGCGTCATTTTCTCTTTTTATATTTTCATTGGTGTCCTTCAACGTATATATCCAGGCCACAGACTATGAAATGTATTCAATAAAGTTTGCCACGATAGGCTATCGCTTGCCTGCTTATGGTTTATTAAATAACCTACATTTGATTATATGCTCAATTTAAATTGAACCATACACGATCATACTATGTCAATTTGCTGAAAGTTATCACCACTTTTTTCAGTTTCACGGTTCTATTTTTTAAGGGCATATCTGCACAATCTAACATATCCCACAGACTCTCCAACTACCAGTTTAGTCACATCACACACGCTAATGGATTATCATTTGATGTTACAAAATGCATCTTGAAAGACAAGCGAGGTTTTATTTGGATTGCAACCCACGATGGGCTTAATAAATTTGATGGGATCAATTTTAAAATTTACCGGCACGACGAGCATAATTTAAACTCTCCTATAAGTGATAAAATAGAGAGGATTGCTATAGACAGTAAAGGAAATATCTGGATGGCATCTGATCGTGGTTTAACAAAATATTCGCCTTGTACAGATAGTTTCAAAAATATTCTGTGGAGCACCAAATCGAAAATCACTCCTGTGGATGCCTTGTATATTGATGCCCACGATGTTGTTTGGTTTGGTAATGATGACGGGTTGTGCTCTTTGACTATGGCAGGAAAAATTGAAGTGTTTCCAATTGCTCATCTGCTAAACAGATTTTCAATTGGCTCCATCTTGGAAGATAAGGAAGGAATGATATGGATAGGAACTCAGCAAGGTCTTTATAGTTTCAAAAAAAGCACACATATATTTCACAGGTTCGTGTTTGAAAAATTGGGGACTGAAGTAAATACGATCAACAACGTTTTTCTTGATCATGAGGATAATATTTGGGTAGGTACATGGGGCGCAGGCATTGGAAAATTTAATAAACGCAGTGGAACATTTGAAATGTACACCTATAATAATTTGCCTGATATTAGGTCAAGGTCAAACATAGTTTTAAACATTTGCGAACAACCGGAAAATAAAGAGCAACTATGGGTTGGAACCGGAGAGGCAGGGCTGGCGATTTTCGACAAGCAGAACAAAACTTTCGATTTTGCAACGCTTAATGATAATGATCCACATGCTTTCAATGCCCGTACCGTTAACCAGGTTTTTGATGATCATCTTAGCACATTGTGGTTTGCAACTAACAGCGGTGTTGTAAAGCTTGATAAATATTTACAGCAATTCCAGGTAAATAAATTTGAACCTTCCAGGACTGCCTTTCACAGTTGGGCTATCTCAAAAGTTATCGCCGATACGTTTTCATCACATAGTGTAATGTGGATTGGCACCTATGGTAGCGGACTTGTTTATTATGAACCGCAAAGCAGTAAGTATGCATCCTACATACCGGCTTTTGGAAAAAGTCGTGGCAATGAAGACGTGAATGATCTTATCCGGGATCGTGCAGGCAACATCTGGATGACAACTGAAAAAGGCTTCTACAAATTTGATATTAAATTAAAATCATTCACTGTCTGCAAAAACATTCCAGGGCAAAATTCCTGGCCGATGAACCGGTTTGGAAATATAACACAAACAGGAGACGGTAAATTATGGATGTCAGTAAAAGGAAATGGATTTTGTTCATTTGATCCAGTCACAAATGCATTTAAATGGTATCAAAAAATTTCTGATGAAAAGAACGATAGTATAAACAAATTGGTCTTTTGCCTAATAAAAGATAGTAAAGAAAATATCTGGGGTGGAACTCAATTTGGGGGAATGTTCAGGTTCAATCCAACCACAGAAGAATTTAAGATCTACAACCTGAAAAATGGCTTCACCAATCAAACGGTGTACTCAATTTTAGAAACTCATGATCATACATTTTGGATTGCAACTTACAATGGACTTTGGAACCTTAATCCCCAAGCTGGTCGTTTCCGGCATTATACAAAAGGCAATGGACTAACTAACAATATATGTTACCAATTGCTTGAGGACGACAACTACAGGCTTTGGGTCACCACCGAAAATGGACTATCTGTATTCGATCCTTCAAAAAATATTTTTCAAAATTATTCTGCCAGCGACGGATTGATTTCTAACGTACTCGATGTTTCATTTGATAAAGGGGCCGATGGAAAATTTTATATTGGTTTCGATAACAGGTATAACTTTTTCAACCCAACTAACATCATTAAAAATAATTTAGCACCTCCAATTGAGTTTACCTCTTTTAAAATTTTTGGGAACGAAGTTTTGCTTCCGGAAAATAATTCTGCCAAAACGCCTTTGCAATTGCACTATCAACAAAATATGTTGTCTTTTGAATTTGCTGCGCTGAATTTTACCGTATCTCAAAAAAATCAATATGCATATAAACTAGAAGGCGCCGATAAAGAGTGGGTTTATAGTGGAGCAAGGCGAGAGGCAACTTACAGTAATCTTAGCGGTGGCGATTATATTTTCCATGTAAAGGCCGCCAACAACGATGGCGTATGGAACGAAGAAGGCAAATCAATTTTTATTCATATTGCTTCGCCATTTTGGGAAACATGGTGGTTCAGGATTTTCGCAATAGCTATAATTGGCGGAACTGTGTATTTTTTTTACAGGCGAAGAATCGCTCTTATAAGGAAAGAAGAAAAAAAGAAAACTGCATTCAACAAACAATTAGCGCAAATTGAAATGAAGGCTCTGAAGGCCCAAATGAACCCACATTTTATTTTCAATTGTATGAACTCGATAAACAGTTATATACTTGAAAATGATAAAAAGATGGCATCCGATTATCTTACAAAATTCTCCTCGCTCATTCGTATCATTTTAGAGAACTCCGACAAGCAAAAAATAAATCTCGCTGATGAACTGAGTATGCTGGAGACTTATATGCAGTTAGAGCAAAACCGTCTTGATAATAAATTTAATTATTACATACATGTTGATCCATTAATCAAAACAACTGCATTTGAAATCCCCTCTCTCATATTACAACCATTTGTAGAAAATGCCATCTGGCATGGGCTGGTACATAAAACTGAAAAAGGATTAATTAACATCCGCATACAAAAACAATCAAACCGCCTGGTATGTACTATTGAGGACAATGGAGTTGGTCGTAGCAAGGCCGCAAGCCTTGAAAAAAAGCAGGTAATCACTCATGAAAGCATGGGTATGAAAGTCACCGAAGACCGACTCAAAATTCTCAATCAACTAAATCTGGAAAGGCCGGCTGTTACCATCATAGACTTGCTTAACGAAAGTCATCAACCGGAAGGAACCCGGGTTGAAATTATCATTCCTATTTAGCACTTGCTAATTACCGCCGCCTGGTAGTTTATTCCGCCACCTGCACAAATAATACCGCCATCAATACACTGCGGCTTTTAATCTATAGTAATTGAATAGAATTTTATGTAAGCAAATGAGATTATTTATACGAATGGAGTCACCCGAAAATCCTTCGAAAAGAGTAGGGAGCGAATGTCGAAAAGCTTGAGAGTAGACAATTAAACTTTTTAATTTTTTATCATGAACAGAAGACTTCCCTTTAATTCTGCGCAACATGGATGGCATTTCAAAAATAACGTCAGTACGGATATTGCCTCTCTTTTTAGAACTTATGGCCTTTGCGGCGGCATGTCTTTATCTGCCCTCAACTATTACAGGCATGGATTACCAATTCCATCTTTACGCTGGAACGATATACCAGCTTTTGGTAAAGTAAATACAGCAACAGGTGAAATGGTTAATGTTCCCACTTCTAATCCGGGGCTTGCGCATCCTGTGTTTGATTTCATTTTTCACAGCCAGCTTGCAACATTCGAAAGCAAGAATATTTATAAGCAGATTGTCGCAAAATGGCTGGATACAAATGAAAATCATTACAACTGGTCTGTTAACGATGAATATCCACAGATAAAAAATGCAATCGATAACGGCTGCTTCGTAATAATCGGGCTGCGGGATTCCGGCCTTGGACATCAAACATTAGTATATGGTTACGATGACACCAATTCCACGCTTTATATGTACGATTGCAATCACCCGGATGAAGAGGTAATGGTAACTGGTAACGGACAAGCCTTACAATTCTCGGGGCCAAGTTCAGGGTATAATCAATACAAATCATATTATCTTCAATTGACGCTTGATCCAAATATTCGCAGTGCTTTTACGACCTATGATGTGTTGCGTGACTCACAAAATAACTTTTCGGTAAGGCCATCTTACCTGGATCCCCAGGCAATGAACGGGAGAATCGAGCCGGGAACTTATACTATTCAATCTAAGCTAAGCGGCAAAGTATTAGATATTGATTTGGGTTTTGCAAATTTAGGAGGTCAAAACAATGGCGCCCTTCTGCAACAATGGGATTCAACAAGCAACAATAACCAAAAATTTAAAATTGAAAGTGTCGATAATGGATATTTTAAGATTACTGCGATGCATAGCAATAAAGCTTTGGATGTGACCCGGGCTTCTACCGGCGATGGAGCACCGCTACAACAATGGGATTTTTGGGATGGCGCCAACCAATTATTCAGTATTGAGGTCGTTGCAGGTAACAATCACAAAATCATTTCTAAAAACAGTGGTAAAGTTTTAGATGTTTATGGATTTAGTCATGACAATGGCGCGAAAATAAATCAATACAGCTTTCACGGCGGCGAAAATCAACTATGGATATTTAACCGGATTTAATTTTTCTTAGTGAACTATATACTAAACTAAAAATTGGAAATTTTGCATGGTATCACAGCCGGTTCTATTTTTTAGCGAATGCACTTAATGCATGTGTAGAGGTTCTTATTTAAAAACATTTGAAACAAATTTTCCCGATAAAAAGGTCTGCATTATAGCCGGTAAACGGTTATTACCTTAATAGAAGCCAACTGCAATGGTATTGTTTCTAAATGGATTACTTCAACTGAATCAAACCGCAGGAATCAATAACGTCTTGTAGCAATCAAACATTGCATTCTCTAAAATGAATCAATTTTTTTCTATACTAAACTAAAATAACCAACATGAAACAATTTTCGATTTTTCTCCTGACAATCACATTCGCCGGGTTATTAAGCATAGGTTGCGACAGCAATAATACTGCTTCCACAAACAATGATAAAGACAGTACGTCCACCTTTGATCGTTAATGCAATGAAAGAAATAATCAAAGAAAAAGACGACGCATTTGCAAAAGCATTTGTAACCGGCGACAGCGCAGGTTTGGTAAATGCTTACACTGAAGATGGCAAAATATTTCCACCCAATTCAGAAGCTGTAATTGGGCGCGCTGCCATTGCAGGGCTTATATCACAATACCTGAAGTTTGGAATAAAAGAATTTCATGATGAAACCACTTCTCTTTACGGCAATGAAGACAACCTGATAGAAGAAGGTAATTTTTTTATGGGTGATGGCAAAGGTAATACTATTGATAAAGGAAAATATATTGATGTATGGAGAAAGGTTAATGGCGACTGGAAGATTTATTCCAATATGTTTAACAGCAGTTTGCCCGCGGCTGCTGCAAAATAAAATCGTTGGCTTATATTAATTGATGCCACTACAATTACATGTCAAAGCAATTAAATGAAACCTTTATTTTCTTGCACAAAACAATAAAGCAATGGAACAAAAATTTATTGATCTTGAAACAACATGGATGAATGCATGGAAAAATAAAGACGAGGCAACAATAAGAAAAATTATTGCAGACGATTTCACGCTTACCAGTTATGTATCAGCGGTGATTTAGTTAATAAAGAAAGCTGGCTTGAAAAGCTTCAACATTACGATTGTAAAGATTTCCGATTTGACAAAATTCAGGTACGTATTTATGGCAATATTTCGGTTGTAAATAGCTGGTTTCACCAGGAGGCAACCGCAAATGGCAAAGACTGGAGCAGCGATTTCTTAATTACAGATGTTTGGATTAAAAAAAATAATGAATGGCAGGTTGTGGCAAGACATGCAAGTTGGTTACAAAAGAAATAATTTTCCAACGCATCATTTAAGCAATACCTGATCCGAAAGAATTATCTCTAACCATAACAAGCGTAAATGCCGGATTTTCTCATGCTATCAAAAAAACTTCAAAATGGATTTGCTAAATTGGGCGGAAGAAAATGCAGAACCGCAAATTATTTTGAAAGCAATTATTATTGATGATGAAGCCCGCAGCCGAAAGGCTTTGGAAACTGCCCTGAAAGATTATTGTCCATCAGTTGAGGTTATTTCAATTGCTGAAACTCCTGAAAAAGGAATTGAGGCCATTCTTGCGAACAAGCCCGATATTGTTTTTCTTGACGTACAAATGCCTGGCATGAGCGGGTTTGATCTCTTGTCGCATTTTCCTGTAATTGATTTTGATATTGTATTTATCACTGCACATGATCACTATGCAATTAAAGCAATCCGGTTTAGTGCTTTGGATTATTTACTAAAGCCCATTCAAATCGATGAATTGATGACGGCGATAAAAAAAGCCGAAGAGAAAAAAAATAACAGGCATACAAACTGGCAATATAAATCACTGTACGAGAATGTAAAAAATAACCAAAACAAATCAGGTTCAATTGCAGTGCCCACTGGCAATGGCTTACTGTTTATCAAAACAGAAAATATTATTCGATGTGAGGCAGAGGGAAATTATGTAATAATATATCAGTCAGGCATAGAAAAGATACTCATTACAAAAAAGCTTGGAGATATTGAATCCTTGTTGAACGAGAAAGAATTTTTCAGAGTGCATAACTCACACATTGTAAATCTTGCCCATATAAAAAAATATGTAAAAGGCGATGGTGGTTATGTTATAATGAGTGATAATTCCACAGTGGACGTAGCACGCAGAAAGAAAGAAGAATTTTTGCAAATGTTGAATAGCTGATATGCATTTTGCCAGTTTTCCAATTATAAATACATAGTCCGATATCCCGCGCAACACCGTGCTTCTGCTTTTTCAACCATTTGAAGAAAATTCAACCACATTTTTTTTAAAAAGACAAACAATGAAAAAGCTTATTATAGCTATTGGGATTATTATATCCTCTACGGGTATTATTGCGCAAAGCATAGGCATTGGCACTACAACCCCTGATGCCAGTGCAGCCCTCGAGATAAAATCAAATACCAAAGGCCTGTTGATGCCCCGCACCTCCACTACCACTCGAACCGGTATCAGTAGCCCGGCAAAAGGGCTTATACTTTACGATACCACTACATCGAGTTTTTGGTTCCATAACGGTACAGCCTGGGCGCAAATAAACGCAGGTGGAGGTAATTGGCTTCTGCAGGGTAATGCAGCTACAAACCCTGCAACAAATTTTATGGGCACTGCAGATAACCAGCCATTACGCTTCAGGGTAAATAATAACTGGGCAGGCGAATTGAGTCCCGGCCTGCTCAATACTTCGCTGGGATACAATGCAGGTAAGGCGGTAACAACAGGCGATAACAACATTGCACTTGGTAATAATGCCCTTACGGCAAACACGAGCGGCGCACTCAATACCGCTATCGGGTCCAACGCACTTGCTGTAAGTTCCACAAGTAATTATAACGTTGCTATAGGCGGCTTTGCGCTCAAAGCAAATACAAACGGCACACAAAATACGGCTATCGGCACCTTTTCTCTTTACGCTAACAACACCGGTTTTCAAAATACCGCCACAGGTTTTTATGCGCTTTACAGTAACCAGGGGGGTAATTCTAATGCCGCCTATGGTGACCAGGCATTGAGCTATAACACGTCAGGAAGTTATAATGTTGCCATGGGTGAAGGGACCCTGTTGCAAAATACAACAGGTAATAACAATACTGCCGTTGGCCCTGCCGCCTTAACTTATAATTCGACCGGCCACGACAATACCGCCACCGGGGAGGGATCTCTTTACAATAACAATACGGGTTATTATAATACAGCATCGGGTAGTAATTCGCTTGTTACTAATGTGGGAGGCTCCAATAATACAGCATTGGGATTTAGTGCCGACGTGGCATCCGGTGGCCTTACTAATGCAACCGCTATAGGAGCGAATGCGAAGGTCGTTGCATCAAATACAATACAATTAGGAGATGATAATGTAGCCGCTGTGAGCACGTTTGGAAACATAACAGTGCAAAACGGCAAAGGATTAATAAGGAGCAGCGATGGCACCCAGCAAATGAAAGTGACCACCCTCGTGACGGTAAATTCAACCATTGGCGCAGGCGGCACCCTAAGTTTCGCCTTTGCATTCTCACAGTCATTTAGCGCACCACCCGATGTATATATCGGTGATATCGTTGGTGGCGGAGGTTTTGCCGAAAAGGTGATGACGATCGCAAGTGTTTCCGGCAGCGGCGCAAAGCTGTTCATCTATAATCCCGGAATTACTGATACGCCGAACTACACGGTAAAGATCATTGCTATAGGGCCCCAATAATTTTCAGCCAGGCACTACTCTATCAACCACATATTATCTTCTAACCTTCTTTTTTTCTTGCGGCCAATCCATCTGCTTCTGCCGGTGAAAATTTTATGTACAAATATTTGCGTAAACATAACAGCTGTGCTTATTGCTAGTACTATTTGCATGGCGCTTTCTCCTAATACGGAAAAGAATATTATTTGTGATAGCTGCTTCATAACTTATTTATTTTCTCTTTACCTGGCATTTCACTTTTCATAAATCATAATGAAAAAAGTATAAAGCAAAATTGATAAATATTCGGGCAGTAATAAATGTTTGAATGGCTTAATGATATGTCTGAAAGGCGCTTTAGGAGCGCCTCTGTCGACGTGAAGAATTATTTACATCGGGCTAAATAGAGGGGGCATATCCATCGTAAATTGAGCTTTGATAATGTTTTAATAGATTTACTTTGCAACCAAAAAAGGTACATAAGTGCAAGCTGCAAATGTTATTAATAAGAAATTTAAAAGTGAATTAATGAAACACATAATTTCTCTTCTCCTTTTTTTAATTGTCTCCTCCCACGCATACCCGCAGGCTGCAGACTATGATGTGTATGCTATAAAGTTTGCCGGAACGTCGCCTCCATGGCCCATTTCAAATTGGGTGGACCAGGGACCGGCGAAGGACAGTGTGAATATTGACTTCGTGATTTGGTTGATGAAAGGGAATAACGGTAAAAATATTTTATTGGATGCCGGCTTCTTAAACGACATTGAGGATGCCAAAGAGTTTGGTGTAATCAATTATATACGGCCCGATTCAGCGCTATCGAAATTGAATCTAAAAGCGGAAGACATTACTGACATTATACTGAGTCATCCTCACTGGGACCACATTGATGGACTTAGCCTGTTTCCAAAAGCACATGTATGGATTCAAAAAGAAGACTATAATTATTTTGTTGGCACGGCCTGGCAGAAGGGAGGAAATAATGGTGGCTTCAACAAAAGAGATATCCGCATGCTTGTCGATTTAAATGTAGCGGGCAGGCTAACTCTTGTTGATGGTGACCAGGAAATATTTCCCGGCATCAATGTCTATACAGGCTCGCGGCACACTTTTAATTCGCAATATGTATTGGTGAAATCACATCAGAATAAAATTGTTCTTGCCTCCGACAATATTTGGGTTTATTATAGCTTGGAACATATGCGCCCTCCATCTGCCGGTGGAACATTTGATACAACTGCTTATAAAAAGTCGATGCTAAAAATGAAATCACTTGCATCGAATGAAAAGCTTATTATACCCGGACATGATGCTAAGATGTTTTTGATTTTTCCGAAAGTAGCGGAAGGGGTGGTTAAGATTGAATGAGATGGATAATACTGTTTACGCTTATTTTATTTCTAAGTAATACAAAAAAATTACAGGCCGTATTTACTGCTCATTTGTTTAATAAATTTTAGCCCGTTTTCAGCAATATCCCAGGGGCTGGAATATTCCCTCCAAACACCAATTGAATTGGCAAAATCGGGATCATTGCGGGAGAAAGCTTCGATAGTTAACCAGCCCTGGTAATTTATTTTTGCCAGGTTAGAAAACGCATCTTCAAAATTTACCTGGCCATCGCCGGGAGTGCCGCGATCGTTTTCGCTGATATGTACATGTACCAGCAGCGGTGCAATTGTTGAAAGCGCCCCGGTAAAATTCTTTTCTTCAATATGGGCGTGGTGCGTATCAAACATGGCTTTAACATTGGGATGACCAACTGCTGTAACTAACAGGGCCAACTGATCCATGGTATTGCACAGGTAACATTCAAAACGGTTAAGCGCTTCTAATCCAAGGGTAACATTTGCCTGGGCAGCATATTCGCCTGCATCGTGCAACACTTCGGCTGCATAAGCATACTCCCAATCTTCAGGTGCTCGTTTGGCAAAATGTGCATGTGCAGAATGAAAGGGTCCGCAAAGTAATTTTGCATTTAAATCGTTCGCCCTGTCTATGGCCCATTTAATTCTTTCCAGGGCTTTGGCCCTTACGGCTGCATCCCTGCTAATGGGACTTTCGTCTTTACCTACTACAAAAACCGTCGTCACTTCCAAACCCATGTCTTTAGCATAATTGCCCATCCACTTATAAGCGGCTATATCCGGCGAACCAACCAGGAATTCCACACCATCGTAGCCAATGCTTTTAAGCCTTTCAACAATTGGTTTTAGTTCGTCTGTAATTACGGCCGACCAGGCCAATACGTTAAATCCTATTTTATTCATAGTACAATCATAATCATAAATTCTACACTAAAAAAACTTCAAAAAATATTTTTAAACTTTTGCTTAAACATTCACCGCAGCTTATTCCTGTCTTATCAAATCTTTTTCTCTATAAGCCAGTGATGGCCGAAAGGGTCTTCAATTTCTCCCTGCCTGTAGCCATACTCATAATCCTGTGCCGGGGTTATTTCAGTTGCGCCTGCTTTAATTGCGTTGCTCATCACCACATCTACATCCGGAACAAACAAGCCGATTATTGTTGTTGTGCCATTATGTTTTTCGGGCGAAAAAAAATACGGTTTTGTTACTTCATGCAAATGAAAAATAACTCCGTCGATTGAAAGCTCAGCAACATGAATGCTGCCATCATCATTATAAAAACAAAGATTCTCGGTAGCACCGAATGCTTTTGCATAAAATGAAATATCGGTAACCCCATTATTAATTAAAAGTTGCGGAGCAAAAAATAGTTTATCGTTTTTGTTTATCATACCAGCCTTAAAAATATGAAAAGATTTCTTTTTTTCATTCCGTGCTGCAAGTCATCCGAACAAGCGTTGAACAATGGCAGTGAAGGCTTTATATAAATTGCGGGATTCTTTTTAAAAAAATCAACAACTGTGTAAATTGTCCTGAGTTAGAAACATCAGGACAGCGCCACTATTATTATTTGAAGATGCTACGGATAGCGTGGGCACCGGTATAAAAAAAATTCTTTACTATCACCTAAGATGGACTGTCTTCCCAAAGTCACTTATAAAAAACTTTGTGTAACCAAAGGGTTCAAAAATTCGATATTCAGATAATAAGACGAATGTTTCATTTTTTCAGAATTTCTGAGCATTTTCAATAACTTGAAATTAACTTTGAAATCTATTCATTTTTATTAAAGTCGGGATGAGTTTAATTGACTGAATTTCAGCAAGATTTATTTAAAAAAATTAAAACAAATGAGGCCTTGTTTTATTAATCTATTGCTACTTATATCCATCAATGCTACATCGCAGGATTTAAATGAAACAATTGACTATATTAATGATGTATTTAAAGTAAGTCACTCATGGGTTGTATCATTTAGTGGTGCTGGTCGAGCCCCAAATTATTCTGAAAATCACGCTTATGGAATTGATAAAATATCTGTTGATAGTCATGGGAAAATCCAATTTCAGAGATATTTAATTGATGCAATAACAGAAAAGGTTTTAAGAACTGGAGGAACTTGTTATGGTTATTTAAAAAGTCTCGATGTTAGAAAAGGTACTGATTGGATTCAGGCTGAAGATGGTGTCAATCATTCTGTATATCGCCTCAGTTTCTATTGCCAAATTTCTTCTCCAGGATGTATTATTTGTGCCGATGGCACAACGAATAATATGGTTTTTTTTATAAGTAGCAGTGATGCAAGAGACAGACTTCTAAACGCATTTTCTCATCTTTTGGATTTGGCAAAGAGAAATAATGAATTTTATAGTAAAGATCCTTTCAGTAAGTAAAAAAAATGGATTGGTATATCAAGAGATCATATTAATATGCAATAAAGAGCCAAAATATTTTTCATATTTGTAGATTTTAAATGTGGTCAGCCCCATTTTTTGTACACGGAGTTTCACAAGCTGGCCAGAAAATTAATTCCCTTACAAACGGGGAATAAGGAAGACCGATTCGCAATTAAAGTTAATTAGTGGAATGATTATAACCTGAATTTTAGGGTTTAGATAAGTGTTAAATTCAATAGTGGTGAAGGTGCAATATCGCAATCGCTGGTATTATTTTAACCCATTAGGAAACAAAAATAGAAGATGACTATGCAACAATAGAATACTCGTGTGAAATCAAATTATTACTACTAACCATCATTTTAACTATAAAAATATAGTTATGCTTTTCAAAAATTATTTTAATAGTGTTGCAGCGATATTGGCAGCAAGGTTAAATGGATACGAAAGGGATAAAATGAATCCTGCGGATAAAGGGGAATTGTGTGAACTATTCATAAAGGATTTTCTTTTGGACTCATTATCGGACAGTTTTAAGGTCTTCCGGGGCGGAAAAGTAGTTAATTCAAAAGGTGAGGCTTCCAAACAATTAGACATAGTTTTAAGCAGCAAAAGAACTATTAAAATATTCTCTGATAAAGGAGTATATCCTACTGAAACAGTTAAGGGAGTTTTTAGTATTACATCGACTTTGGATATTTCAAAATTGGATAAATGCCTTGAAGAGTTCAACAGCATCCCCAAAACAGGTTACCATTTTACTGCTCAAAAATTTTTCCCTGAACAATTCAAGATAGAAACGCAACGGATTTATGAAAACTTAACACCATTCACCTGCATATTTTCCTATTACGGGGAAATCCAAGCAAATTGGATAGATCATTTATCTGACTGGATCGCAAATAATAATCCTAACCACTCGTTAACACCTGATATTATAGTCGTGAACAATAAAGGGATGATTTTGAAAAAATGGACGAAAACAGGCGAGAATAAGTTTAGAGTCAATTACCATTTTATTGACTTCAAAATAACAATGAATCCCGGCGAATGCTTCTCCAGAATCTTATATGATTTATACAACTTGAGCCATGAAAAACTTAACCTTCAACGATTATTACAGATCTCAGAAGTTTTAGTTTTTCCTTCACAGCGGGGTTTTCATTTCCTTTTAAAATAAGCTAACAATTAAAAGGAATTCAAGAAATGAAACCCCGATGCCTGAACGCTCTCCGATTTAAAAACAAGCCATATTCTTATCTTAGCATTATGTCTGTAAAATATAAACGCTCCGATGTTTACTCAATGTATTTCTTATGCAGTTGTTGGTGTTCCTAAAATAATAATTCATCCTCTATAAAGCTCATCCACCGCCGTTAAATTAAAACAAACAAATCAATCTCCTTCCCAGCGGGGTTTTCATTTCCTTTTTAAATAAGCTAACAATTAACAGGAATTCTGAAAATGAAACCCCGATGCCTGAACGATTTTCAATTTAAAAACAAGCCATATTCTTATCTTAGCATTATGTCTCGTTTCTTTGTCGGATAAAACGTTACCCCTAAAATAAGCGTTTTTTTAAAAGAGGGGTTTGCACCAAATGGTGGGCACTGTTACGCTAATTTTCCGGAACCCGCGAAGATGCTGCTGCGATCTCTTATCCTTCAAAACTGCCTTTTATCCCAAACCATTTTTATAAGTAAATAATTGATTTGAACTTATCACCGCTAAGCGTACTTAGCGTTATACGGTTGCACCTATTAAAAAACGTGGCAATGATTTTTAACTGTAAATAAATTTTTATGCCCCTCCTTACACGTGCAAAATTTATCGCTTCTCTTACGGGTGTCACTGCACTTTCAGCGCTGCCACAACTGATCATCAGTCAAACCCGGGCTGCACCTGCTGTCAACAGAGCAGAGCCACTCGACAGGGAACTCGTAAAACAGTTTGTGAGTGTGGCACACAAAGATTTTGATAAGGTCAAAGTGATGTTGGAGGAAACGCCCGACCTGCTCAATTCGGTAAACAACCTTGGCGGCTGGGATTGGGAAGACGCGATAGGTGCTGCCGGGCACGTGGGTCAGCGGGAGATGGCGCTGTATTTATTACAACAAGGTGCCAGGCCCACGATCTGTGTTGCAGCCATGCTGGGGGAACTGGAGCTGGTAAGATCGTACCTAACTGCCTTCCCTGCCATGAAAGACGCGGTAGGCCCACACAAGATTTCCCTGCTGCGGCATGCAAAAGCAGGTGGCGAAGCCAGGGAAGTAACCGATTACCTGGTGTCACTTGGTGCCAAAGAATAACCGTTCAATTATCCCCCCGCACAACAGCTCCCTTTCGCAGTAACCCCGTAACAACAACTGATGCGTTAGGAATAGAACCGCGGGCCGTAGCTTTTTAAGGCAAGAAAAAACAAGTCATGAAAGCAACTATTTATTCCAGGAGCGTTCTAAGAATTTTTGCAGGTTTACTGGTCGCCATTTTTTTTCTAAATCATGCTACGCTACAAAAAGATCCAATTGATTACCCCGGCCAGAAACCTCCCGGTATGCAAGCCGAACTGTTTGCGCCTGGGCTCGTCAGCAGCGGCCTAAGTGAGCACAGCGCACCGGCATTTTCTCCCGACGGCAGCGTGGTGCTCTGGACGGTTATGGATAAGAACTACCGTGGCTACCTGCTCGAAATGGTGTACAGCAATGGCGCGTGGTCAAGACCCGCCAGGCCTTCATTTGCCGACAGCACGGCCGATGATTATTATCCCTCTTTTTCACCTGACGGTAAAAAATTATTTTTCAGCTCACGAAGGAAATTGCCGGAAGGCTTTTCATTGGAGACAGGTATCCGGATATGGGAAGTAGAGAAAAAGCCGGGAGGCTGGGGAAATCCCGTACCCTTTGATACAACCGTTTCCAAAGGTGAGGATTATGCACATTCAATAGCCAGCAACGGCACTTTTTATTTCTCTTCCGGGGAGGGATCAGACCTGAATATCCGCAAAGCAGAAAAAGGCAGCAGCGGCTATGCGACACCGGTATTGCTCCCTTTTAGCATCAATAGTGTAGGATATGAGGATGGGCCCTACATAGCACCGGATGAAAGCTTTCTCATTTTCGAATCGCAACGGCCCGAAGGAATCAACGGCAGCCTTGATCTATACATTGCTTTTAAAAATAAAAAAGGTGAATGGACCCTGCCCGTAAATATGGGACCCGCAATAAATTCTGCCAGTGCAGAAAGGTTTGCCGGGCTATCCCCTGATGGCAAATACCTGTTCTTCGGCAGCGGCCGTAACATGTCACCGGGTAACTGGGGCTTCGATATTTTCTGGATTGATGCGAAGGTGATAGCGGAGCTGAGAAATAATAGAAACAACACCGAAATAATTGAACAGCCATTAGGCAATGAACTTATAAAAGCGCTATACAGCAAGGATGATGAAGAAGCTATCGCGTTATTAAAGAAATGGCTGCAGCTACATCCCACCAGCCTGGATGCCACCTTGATTTACAGTTCCCTTCTAACCAAAAAAGGCCGCTATGCGGAAGCGGAAGTGGTGCTGAAAAATACGCCGGTTCAGTGGCATACCAACACCGCTTATATTATGGAGAAGGCGCTTACTATGTTTGGGTTAAACAAAGACGGGCAAGCCATTCATTTACTATCGCCGCTGCTGAAAGGCGATGAGGACCTGGAGCGATATAAATATCTTTCAAACGCCCTGCTGGATATGCGAAAGTTTACTGCAAGCGATGGATATTTTCAGCGGGCTATAGCCATCAATGCAAACGGGTACGAGTACCTGCGGCGGGCCAGTAAGCTCGCTTCGATGGGTGAGAACGATAGGGCATTTCAATCATTGAACAACGCCGTTGCATTTGACTACATAACCAGGAATGATCTTGAGAACAGCACCGGGCTTCACTCATTAAAGGGCGATGCAAGATGGAAAGCATTGATAGAGAAATTGAAGTGACAACCAAACAACCTAACCAGGAACGATGAACGAAGGCCCGCATAGTATTAAAAACAGATAAAAGATTTCTTTATTTTGCCGCTGCCTGTGCGTTACTCACCGCTATCACTACCATTGTCATTCACCGCATCCACGTTCCATCCGGCAGCTTTGAAGAGAGTGTGCAGCTCTATCAAAACCAGTCATTTTTTTTTGCAGGCGTTGGTCTTCCTAAACCAATCACGCCACCACCAGAGGGCCATATGCTGCCGTTGTTGTGTGTTCGTGCTGATGGTTTAGTAGCCTGGCAATCACCAACAACCCTTGGAGAGACAGGAACTAAAGAAGAGCTAAACTTTCATTTCTTTAAATATCTTAGCATCAATAAAATTTCTTTACTATTACAGAATATCATCCTCAATATTTTACAGGTACCATCTTAGAATGGAAGCATCTTTTAAAGCCGGATAAATATAAAGATGTAATAACAGGAAGTCTTAAAACCATGGTTACAAAAAAATGGGTAGAAGTAAATGCATTTTGTATTATAAGCAACCATATACATTTAATATGGCAAATTCAGGAAGAATATGAAAGAGATGCTGTTCAACGAAATTTTTTAAAGTTTGTATCACAAACAATTAAAAGAGATTTAGAAAAAAATCATCCTAAAGCTTTATAAGCATTTCATGCGGGAGCAAAAGACAGGAAATATCTCCCGATGCAAAGAGCGATCAGGAACGCAACCCCTTAAGTATTGATCTATTTACAAAAGAAGTGTTTATACAAAAGATGGAATACATCCATTATAATCCGGTAGCAGCAGGCTTATGCGCTTATCCTGAAGATTATAAATATTCTTCCGCGAAATTTTACGAAAGTGGAAAGGACGAATTTGGTTTTCTAACGCATTGGATGGAATAAAATAATTTAGTGCAATGGCTCTAAACTGATGTTGGTGATTGCGTGGCTACAAAACCATCCGCACGAACACGCAACATCGGCGGTATCTTTTTACTCTTTGTAAATGCCTTAAGTTTGGAAGAAGAACACCAGCACGGGCACGAACATAGCAGCGCATCATCTTATGAAGGTAGAATTGCGAGACATTTCATACCAAAGCATTATAAAGATTTATAGATTGGCTTTACAATAGTTTCAATGTTTGCCCATGCATCGGGGTTTCACGGAAAGAGTATTATAATTGTGAGATTATGATGTGAAAACCCCGCTGGGACGGATTTTTTGTAAAAAAATTCTATTCACTTTTATCTTTTGAATTGATTGAAGTTCCAAAAAACTTAACTTCCAATTATTAAAGACAGGAGTTTAAGTTTTATTGTGCCGGAATACCGGCAACTACTAATGCTAAATTGCAAATAACAATCTTATAGGAGTACAGGATTTCTGGCAGTGTTTCTCAATAAATAAAAAATGAAAATAAAAAAGCCCTTCAAACTTTTTTTTTCCAACATCTCGTGGGTAATCGCGGCTTCACTATTCGCATTAGGATGCAAACAATCCAATTACATAAAAGTTAAAAAAGGGGCTCACATTATTCTTATCGGAAATAATCTTGGCTCGCGGATGATGGAATTCGGCTATTTTGAAACGGAGATGCAGCTCCGCTATCCTGACAGTTTGTTGTATATCCGCAACATGTGTGACGGTGGCAACACTCCCGGCTTCAGGCCACATTCCGGACGGCCTTCTCCCTGGGCATTTCCGGGTGCAGAAAAATTTCAAACTGAACTTGCTACCAGTCCCGGTAGCGAGGGCTTTTATGAAAGCCCCGACGAATGGATCACCAGGCACAAGGCCGACATGATCATTGCTTTTTTTGGATACAATGAATCCTTCAGCGGGCCGGAAGGGTTAGCCAATTATAAAGCAGAACTGGACAGCTTTGTCAAATATACACTCCGTCAAAAGTATAATGGTGTCTCAGCTCCACAGTTAGTGGTAGTCTCTCCTATCGCCTTTGAAAATCTTTCCAAAAATTTTGATCTTCCTGATGGCAAAAAGGAGAACGCTAACCTAAAGTTGTATTCGGATGCCATGAAAGAAGTTGCCGTTACAAAACAAAGTATATTTTGTTGATGTGTTTACACCTACGCAAAACTGGTTTAATTCACTGAATGAATCATTGACCATAGATGGCTCACAACTTACTGATGCCGGTTATGCTAAATTTTCGCCCTTACTGGTTGATGAAATATTTGGCAAGATGCCGGTTAAATCTGAAGCCAATCGTAAACTGGTCCGCGATGCTGTTCTTGAAAAAAACTGGATGTGGTTTAAGGATCTTAAAATACCGAATGGCGTGCATGTTTATGGTCGCAGATTTGATCCTTTCGGGCCTGACAATTACCCGGCTGAACTTAAAAAAATCAGGGAAATGACGGCAATAAGGGATGAAGCAGTATGGCAGGCTGCACAAGGGAAAAAGATGAACCTGGACTCAGCAGATCAAAAGACTTCTGCACTTCCGCCGGTGGCAACCAATTATTATACAAGCAATGGAAATGGAACACTTAAATATTTGTATGGCCAGGAGGCGTTGGATAAATTTAAAATGGCTCCGGGTTATAAAATTGAATTATTTGCTTCGGAAAGAGAATTTGCCGATTTAGAAAATCCTGTCCATATTGAGTTCGACAATAAGGGCCGCCTTTGGGTAGCTACAATGCCTACTTATCCTCATTGGAGGCCGGGTGATCCGAAGCCAAACGATAAGATCATCATCCTGGAAGATACTGATGGAGACGGTAAAGCCGACAAAGAAACCACCTTTGCAGAAGGCTTGCACCTGCCGTTAAGTTTTGAACTGGCGCCGGAAGGAGTCTATGTATCCCAGGGTACCAACCTGGTGCTGCTAAAAGATACTGATGAGGATGATAAAGCAGATACGAAGGAAATTCTTCTCAGTGGTTTTGATGATCATGATACGCACCACGCTCATCATGCTTACACTACCGATCCGTCTGGAGCTATTTATATGGGTCAGGGTGTTTTTTTACTTAATGATATAGAAACTTCTTATGGCCCGGTACGCGGAACCAATGGTGGCTTTTTCCGTTATAATACCAATCGCCATATGTTGGAAAGAACGGCGCAGCTATCTATTCCTAATCCCTGGGGAATTGCCTTTGATGAATGGGGCGAAAATTTTTATGCGGAAACTTCCGGCCCGGCTGTAAGCTGGATGATGCCCGGAACGGTGAACCCAAGATATGGTGAGTTTACTCCCAAATCAAGAAATTTGATTGAAGACGCGCATTTAGTTCGTCCTACTTCCGGGTTAGAATTTATTTACAGCCGTCACTTCCCTGATGCCGTGCAGGGAGACATGCTGATCAATAATACGATTGGATTTCTTGGCACAAAAGAACACATCGTAGCGGATGATGGAACCGGCTATAAAAGTAAACACCGGCAGGATCTGATGCGATCAGATGATAAGAATTTCCGCCCCGTTGACATGGAGTTTGCTCCTGATGGTTCATTGTATGTTGCTGACTGGCACAATGTATTGATTGGACACATGCAGCATAATGCAAGAGATCCGCTCCGCGACCATACTCATGGACGGATATACCGCATTACTTATCCCTCAAGGCCATTGGTTGTGCCGGCTAAGGTAGCAGGTGCAGCTATTGATACACTTTTAAATAATTTAAAGCTGCCGGAATTTAATACCCGGTACCGTACCCGCAGGGAATTGCGTGGCCGCAAAGCTTCTGATGTTCTTTCCCATATTAAAACATGGGTTGCCGCGCTTGATAAAAATGATCCGCGTTATGAACATAACCTGTTAGAAGCTTTATGGGTAAGCTGGGGGCTTGACCAGGTGGACCAAACATTACTTCGTCAACTGCTGCAGGCTAAAGACTATCATGCACGGGCAGCCGCTGTAAGAGTAGTTCGCTACACCGGGCACCAGGTGGCTGACCAGGCAGATCTACTGATGCAGGCGGCAAGAGACGAAAACTCACGCGTTCGTTTGGAAGCAATCGTTGCTGCCTCATGGTTAGATAAGGAAAAAGGTTTGCCTATTGTAACGGAAGCAGGTAAAAAACCTATTGATGATTGGATGGAAGATGCTTATGAAACGGCCGCTGGCACATTTGAATGGGCATGCCCGGGAGGAGAAAAAAGCAGATGATGTCGCAACCAATCTTAAAGGCGCTGAACGGGATCTTTTCATCAAAGGGAAAGCTATCTTTTCCAGGGATGGCTATTGCATCACCTGTCATCAACCAGATGGTAAAGGGCTTGAGGCATCGGGATTCCCGCCTCTCACCGATGCCAAATGGCTGGCTAACGATGACCGCCTGGTAAAGATCGTATTGAAAGGATTGCTTGGCCCCATCGAAGTACATGATAAAAAATACCCGGGACAAGTGCCAATGACTCCTTTCGAAGGGTTGTTAAAAGATGAGGAAGTAGCAGCAGTACTTACTTATGTGCGTAATTCATTTGGAAATAAAGGAAAAGCTATTTCTGCAGAAAAAGTAAAAAAGGTGCGGGCCGGTATAAGCAAGAAAAAGGCTTTTATTCTCCTGGAGAATTGTTGAAACAACATCCTAAAGATGATTAGAAGTGTTCCCGCTAAGGCACTAAGAACACGAAGAAAATAAATTTGTGGCCTTTGTTTGATTTCCCACTAAGGCACCAAGAACACAAAGAAAGTAACTTTGTGGCCTTTGTTTCTTTGTGGGAAAAGAAACAATTGAGTGTTAAGAAAATAATAGATTGTTTGATCAAAAATAAATTTGCATAAAAAAATGAAAAGCAGGAAGCTTAAAATACTAATGATTTTTCTTGTCATTATAACAAGCGTTGGTGTTACCATAGCACAGAGCGGAAAACAATGGGTGGTTTACGAGGGAAAAGATGGGCCTGGAAAAGGAAAGCATATTGTTTTTGTGAGTGGCGATGAAGAATACCGTTCAGAAGAAGCCTTGCCGATGCTTGCGAAAATATTAGCTGAACGGCATGGATTCAAATGCACTGTACTTTTTGCAATAGATCCAAAGACGGGTAAAATTGACCCGGATAACCAGGCTAATATTCCCGGGTTAAAGGAGCTTCAAACCGCCGACCTTATGGTGCTCTTTACGCGGTTCAGGGAATTGCCGGATAACCAAATGAAATATATTGATGAATATCTCCGGGCGGGTAAGCCGGTGGTAGGATTACGGACGGCTACGCATGCATTTAATTATACCATTAATAAAAAAAGCCCTTATGCCAAATATAGTTTTGATAGTCGTGTTAAGGGTTGGGAAGACGGCTTTGGACGAAGAGTATTGGGAGAGACCTGGGTCAGCCATCATGGTGAGCATAAAAAAGAAGGAACGCGTGGGCTGATCAATGGCTTGTATGAAAGCAATGCAATCCTGCAGGGGGTAAAAGATATCTGGGGGCCGACCGATGTATATTCCATTCGCAGCCTGACAGAAGATACCAAGGTGCTTGTGTTTGGCCAGTCTTCACATGGCATGGCTCCAACTTCTCCTTTAAGTTATGATAAATCCATTATGCCTGTTGCCTGGATCAAATCTTATAAAAATGAAAATGGTAAAACAGCACGAATATTTAATACTACCATGGGAGCTTCCCTCGATTTTGAAAGTGAAGACCTGCGGCGCTTACTGGTGAATGCCTGTTACTGGGCAGTAGGTTTGGAAAAGCAAATTCCCAAAGAAAGCGATGTGAATATTGTTGGGGAATATAACCCTACTATGTATGGATTCGGAGAACATAAGAAGGATCAAACTCCAGCCAGTTATGAGCTCGGAAAATAAGAACAGCGAAATGTTGTTTATCGTTCTATTGGCAAAACGGGAATTAAGAAAATGAATTATTTCTAATGACAACAAAAGAAGACTATAATTATTTTGTTGGCGCGGCTTGTAAAAGGTGGCAATAATGGTGGCTTGAACTCACTTGCATCGAATGAAAAAATTCCTCAACCCGGGAAGATGCCTTAATCAGTATAAGGCTTTCCGTTCAGATGTTCATAATCATCAATGGCTTTTTTAATAGCTGAATTGAATGTTATTTCTCCGTGACACAACCACTTGTCTTCGCCGTCGTTGAGCCATGTTCCTTCCTTTGTTTTTAAAAGGCGGTATTCGCTTATATCGTAGACAGGCTGTACTTCTACTATGTAAGCAATTTTTTCTTCTGTGTTCAATTTCCTAGATGAAGAAAAAAGATCCATAAACTTCTTTTTATCCTTTTTTCTTATTCCCGTTTTTACATTGCCCTGCCTGTTGTGTGGCAGATTGATAAAATATTGTGCCATATAATTTCTATTTTTTCATGAGTACGCTTATCCTTAAAATGGAAATTAGGAAATGAAGAACAAAACCAGGCAATGGTTTTTGCTAAGTGGTCATAAATAAGGATTGCAGGATAATTATAACCGATAAAAAATTTGATGTCCTGAGTGGTTTGAATCGACAGGCCGTAGTTTTATAAAAAATATATTTGAAATTTTATGAAGAAGTGTTTCGTGAGACAAGAACCATTGGGAAAGGGCTTATTTGCGTTTTGCAACAGCATTTTAAAATCATCACTATTCTATGCAACGTTTATAATATCTCCCCTGTCATGCCAAAAATACTTAGGTATGAAAAAAATTTGCTTGCCTATTCTCTTAGCTGCTGTTTGCTTTTTCAGTTGTAAAAAAGAGAGCCATAAAGAGATCAGTGAGGTTGATGGGTACGTTTATACTGACGGCGATCCTGCGGTGGTTGCAGGTGGCATTGGCTGGTATTTTGCAGAGTCAAGGGTTGGTTCATGGAAAGCTTTACCGCTGCAAGTTTCGGAGTTACCAGTTGTATATAAACCTATCAGCACTACGGATTCCATTGCAGTTACTGTTTCCCTGCGAGAAACCAATGAACAGGTAAATTGTGATTGCGTTCCGGGGGCTTACCATTATTATCATATTATATCTATCAGGAAGAGATAGCACCACGCTTTTCCTTGCCTCAACCCAACTCTCGTGCAAGCTTACCCTAACTGTTATCGAAGGGCTGGCGCGACGTCTCGCTTGTGACATGAATTGAAAGAAGCTTCCATTAAATAATCTATGTCGTAGCCGAGTCTCCCGAAAAGGACCGGCGGATACAAAATACTGGTAGTCCGCAGGGTGACATGCCCTTTTTAAAAAAGGTGTATTCACTCTTTTATCTTTTTAGCATAATATTTATTTTTGAATTATTAAAACATGGTATTTTTTGTTTCAAAATATTCTTATATAAACAAAAGAAACAAAAATCCCAGACTCATTTGAAGACTCCAAAGAATGTGCCCGCTAAGTTTATAGTTCCTCTCTAAGAATTGAACAACCGCTTAATCTAAAATTATTTTATCCGCTTTACCTGTTCAAAACTACCGCATATGTTATTTATTGATAATTAAAAAGACAAGTTTAAAATACCCCATAATATTTTGAATAAAAAAAGAACACATCGAAAAATTATTAGCACTAATAAACCGTAAGCCGAAAAGGGAATGGGGGAGGCATTAAGCAATAAAAAAAATTTATGGAAAAGTCTCGAAAACCAAAATGGCAAATGTTCAAATAAAAAGCATACAGGCAAAATCAATTTTAAGATAGCATATTCCTGTGTTTACATGATACAGCTAACTACGGTTTATTAGTGTACATTATTCAACATTTAAAAATATAAGCATGAAAAAAAATGGGATATTAATAGTGTCGATACTTATTCTATGTTTTCTCATTTATTGGTTTTTTATAGGCAAGGGCTGTCAAAAGCAATTAAGTGAAGAAGAAAGACAGGCGCTTATGCAAGATTCGGCCAAAAGCGATAATGCGCAACCCAACGATATTGCTGTATTTCCCAATACGCCAGTGGGCAATCAATTACGGGATCACATGATGGTTCTGGCTATGCCGGCAGAAACCATCGAAGAAGCCGACGCTAAATATAGGGAATCCCTGGCGGCTCTGAGGGAAAACCCTGCAGAAGTGGTAACCCTTTTAAATGAGGCTTACAATAAAACGGAGGCAAGGCATTACTTCAACCGATGGGGACTGGTTAAAACACTTGGGGATATAGAAAGCAACCTGGCAGATAAAATACTTTACAATATTGCAGCTTCTAAAATTCCTCCCGAAACGAGCGAAGATCTGCATCATTTTTCAACACAGGAAGAAGAAGTGATAATACGTATCCGCGCAATCGAGGGCCTGGGTTTGCTGGCGCAAAAACAAAATAGATTTGCAGATACAGCGCTCCTGCAATTAATATTTGACTCAACAGGCAGAAGTTCTGCGATACAGCTTAGAGCCATCAAAGCTTATTTACGTGCGGGAAAAGATACAGGTTCAAGGGAGAAGTTTCTCAAGTCAAGGTTGGATAAAAGTTTACACGATATCATTACAACAGGGGTAACGGCGCCCGAAGAGTTTAGTACAAAAATGGAAGGCATCAAGAAGCTCTCCGATAAAAATACTAAAAGTGAGAAAGCAGAGCGTGCGATATCTACTGAAACTGTATCGCCAAAAATAAAATCCAATTAGTCTGTTTAAAAAATAACCTAAAAAAAATTGACATGCATACCACAAAAAATAATTTATCAAAGCGGGTATATGTGCTGCTGATTATTTGCCTTGCATTATTAGGCAGTAAATATTCTAAAGCTGAAACCTGCTATTATGATCCCTGGAGATTATCTGCAGAATTACGTGCCATTGATCAGTATTTTGTTTCGAGGATTTGTGTTCAGAGTACAGTAGATAAATACTGGTACACATTTGGGTTTGCCAAAGATTACTGGGACGATGGCATGGGATGGGAAGATTGTTGTAACTGGCAAAAACCTTTGGGCCGCATTTTCGGAACACTCTACCTACTCGAGAATTCTTATTCACCCAAAGCAACGGGTTTAAGTGATTGGAGTGGATCGGCGGTCAAATGGGCTTATCCATATTCGGCAACAGTTTACAAAGACCTTGATGATCTCCGTTGTAAATGCAAAAACAATAATTGGTGGGCTTACACCAGGTGGGGGCTTTTTGTAGATGATCGCATTGAATATTATTGGAAAATGATTTATGAAGTTCATGCTATTCAGCGTGCTGCCGTAATCCTTCACGAGGGACATCATTATGGTATTAAGGAAAATCACAGTTGCAACGACAGCCAGGACCGTAACTGGGAAGATAACAGGCCGTATGCTTCCGAGACGTACTATTTAATAAGCTATTATTGGTATGCGAACAGGCATACCAGTTCAGTGTGGAGGAGCTATTCCGCAGACCGGGCAGATGCAAGGATTGCCAGTAAATTTTGCAACACACCTCCTGCCTGGGTGCGTAATTTCAGATAATCACACAATGCCCGGATGTGTATTAACCCGTTTACAAAACCATTGCCAAATTCAAGCCCCCTACTTTCGCGCATACCCTAACTTTTATCGTAGGGTTGAAGGAATATGAAAAGTTGAATCTTCCTTTTAATGTTGGGTGGCGTCAATAAAAAAACAGACCTAAGATTATGCCGGAATGCTATTGGTCAGATGAGGCGGTGAATAGCACGAGCCTTACTGCGTGGCGCGCCGGGGGATTTAAAAATCAGAACTTTTTAATCCACTGATACATATCCCGGATCATTTATCTTATTTTGTTTTGGCAAATAATTATAAGATTATGAAATCAAAATCCGGCGTCCACATTTTTCTTTTATCGCTCGTTGTTGTAAGTTTTCTATCAGCAGATGTTCCATTATCTAAAAGTCATGATAAGATATTATATGAGCCAGCAACTGTTAAGCACTACCTCTATGTAGCGGTTCCGGGTATTCGCGATTACCTGGGTTATGGCGGGCATGGGATTCTTATATTTGACATGGATAATAATCATCGTTTTGTGAGACGCATTCCCATCCACGGATTTCATCCTGACAACACACCTTCAAATGTTAAGGGAATTGCAGTGAGTATTTCACTTAATAGTATTTATATAAGCACCATTGAATCGCTTCAGCGCATAGACCTCTCGACAGATAAACTGGTTTGGGAAAAACAATTTGAAGGCGGATGCGATCGCATGTCCATTTCGCCCGATGGCAAAACCATGTACCTGCCTTCCTTTGAAAAAAAATTTTGGAATGTGGTTGATTGCGCAACAGGAAATATCATTACAAAACTTGACATAAATAAAAGAGCGCACAATACAATCTATGGACCTTCAGGGCAGAATGTTTATATGGCTGACATTGCTTCGCCATGGCTGTATGTAGCCGACGCAAAAACAAATACCATCACAAATAAAATCGGGCCATTTGCAAATTTTATTCGCCCTTTTACTATTAATGGTAAAGAGACTTTGGTATATGTAAATGTAGATAGCTTGCTGGGTTTTGAAGTAGGCGATCTTGTTAGCGGAAAAAAACTTGCTCATATAGAAGTGCAGGGATGGGATATGGGGCCGGTGAGAAGACATGGTAATCCAAGCCACGGCATTGGCCTCTCACCTGACGAAAAGGAGATATGGCTGGCAGATGGACATAATATGCGGCTTCATGTTTTTAGCGCGGTAGCGCCGTACCAACAGTTAACTACCATACCACTCCAGGATATGCCCGGATGGATAAATTTCAGCATTGATGGTAAATATGTTTATCCTTCCAGCGGTGAAGTGATTGGCAGGAAAACACGTAAAATAATTACGAAGCTCGAAGACGAGTTTCACAACTATGTTGCGAGTGAAAAAATGGTTGAAATAGATTTTGCCGGTAATAAAGTAGTGAAAGCAGGCGATCAATTTGGAATTGGAGGAATACAATAAGTATGTTACTGAACAAATGTTTCGATATTTTCTAAAACTTTGCCCGCGTTGAGTGTGTCACGTTTTTTTTGGCGAAGTCAGTCTTTTATTCCCAGTTTTTCAATCAGCCACTCATCTACCTTATCATGTTGTTCCGGGAACGTCCAATGCCCCGTTTCCTGTGCCAGGTACAATGACTTTGGCGCTGTTATTACATTGTATGCCGCGTAGGTAGAAGTTGGCGGGCACACATCATCATTGTATCCCCAGCTATAGATTCCCGGCACCTTCACTTGCCTTGCAAAATTTACTACATCATAATAACCGCAGGTTTTTATTTTATCTTTTTTATTATTAAAATCAAGATTGTTCTTCGCGAAATAATGCGGCCATCCGCCGGCACGACCATGCAGGTAGCCGGTGAGATCGCAGAGCGCAGGATAAAAAGCCGCGAGGTATTTTACGCGGGAATCCAAAGCAGCAGTGATAATGGTTAATGCGCCACCCTGGCTACCTCCTGTCACAGCAAGATTACTACCATCAAATTGGGGAAGGCTGCAAATAAAATCATTGGCACGCACACAGCCGAGATATACACGCTTGTAATAAAAACGATCGCGATCATCCAGGTTGAAATTCTGATAGCCGTTTAACGCACCTGCGCCAAGGTTCAGATATACAACCGGGTCCATGTTCACCGGCACACCGTGAATGCCTATCTCAAAAGTGATCATTCCCTTTTCCGCCATAGCAATATCTCCGCCATAGGGGCGAACACCTGCACCAGGCACGGTAAGAAGAGCAGGGTATTTTCCTTCCTTTTTAGGCACGCATAAAATTCCATACAGCCGCGAGTTTACGCGAAAGTTCTGCAGGTTTACGTGGTACACATTTACTTTTTCCGTGCATCGTTCAGGCATTAGGGTCATCCTTGCATCCATGGGTAATTTCGCCAGCTCAGCTTTAGCATCATTCCAGAATTGTAAAAAGTCCGCTGGATTTTCGGCAACCGGTTTTATAGAAAGAGGATCAAATCCTGCGGTGCCCATCTTCGTATACTCGTTACCGTCGACTTTCGCCCTTACGGTACAGCGGAGAAATCCCGGGGTCTTCATGGTGCCGCCATCGACAGTCAGCATGCCGGTCGGTAATTTCAGCGAATCCTTTTTTGTGGGATCCATTTTTTCCGGCCCGATTTCATATAATATCACCACATCTTTCACGGGATTTCCATCTTCCAAAACTGAAATGGAAAACTTTGCAGGCTCCCCGGTTTTGTACATCCAATCTGCATGGTCGGGGGCCACAATTACTTTAACTCTTTGTTCCTTTGGCTGGGCATCTGCATAAAGTGTTACAACTAATAACAAGACAATCGAAAGCAATCTTTTCATAATAATAATTATTTGAATGTCACAATTTCTTTAGCCAGGTGGCAAAGTCACCTTACGGTAATATTCTTAAAGTGAATGGTACTCGCCCTCGCATTACCTATAAATCAGCCTTCGTCCTATTTCATTCGAAAGCCAGGAGCAATCATCCATGAAAGCCCCGCCGGGTCTCACCAACGGGATCCATACTACTTTACTAGTTGGTTATAACGCTTTTTGATATTTTCCACTGGCCATCTTCTTTTACACAGGTATTAGTATAGTTTCCGCTGAAGTCATTATTTCCCGCACTACCCTCGAAGGTGCCTGTAGTTGTAAGAATGCCATCACTTTCTGTTACAGAACTTACGGCTATTTTTATAGTTGCGCTGTTATTTGCAAAGAACTCAGTTGCGTCGGCAGCAATTGCTTCACTACCGTTTGTTGTTGTTCCATCCGGATTAACTCTTACTGCCTCTTTTGTATAAAATTCTTTTATTGCATTGGCGTCTTTTTTGTTGTAAGCATCTTCATAATTTTTAGCAAGCGTTTCCATTTCTTTTTTGTTATCCTGTGCCTCGACAGGATTAGCGAATGCAGCCATAAAAACGAACGCGGCTACTACAATGTGGATTACTTTTTTCATTTTACTTTGTTTTTGGATAATTGTTTTGAATAATAATAAATATCAACTAATAAATTGATTGCCTTTATAAATCTAAGCATAAGAACTTAGAAAAAAACAATATTGAAATAACGAACAATGCCCTTCATTCGCAAAAGGTTACTATCCTCTAATCTGAGGTGAAATACAAAAACCATTGGCCATTGTTGTAATTGGAGACGTGAGCAAGTCGGAAAAACCTAACAGGTAGTCCTGGATAATTGATGTAGTGAAAATGGTTGCGGCAAACTAAATTATTGCCTCAATAAAATCATAATTCATGATAGCCTCAGGCGCGGACAGTTCTGTTTTATAAAACCCCGGCTACAACAATTGTTGAAGCCGGGACTCAATAGTAAAAGGGTATAGTAATATTAATACCTTGCTACAATATGAATGGTGCTCACCTTCGCATTGCCTACAACTCCCGCGTCTGCCATTCTTTTTTTCATGTCGTCAGACTTAAAAAAAGCATTAGCCTTTGCAGTGTCGTTAAGTGCCAAAACCACCATTACCTTGTGATTGTCGCTTGCATCATAGCCGTAGCTCCTGTCTTCGATACCATTGTCCATTCTCAGCTGGCGGCCGCTCTCGAAAGATGTTTTCCAGGCATCCCAATCTTTAACCGTTATGTTCCTTATCACTCTCGTATCAGTAGGCAGCGTATTGGTAGCATCGTACACGACTTTATATACGTGCATTTCAGGCGCGCCCATTACGCCACCGTCTTTCATAGCGGCCTTCAGGCCGGGGCTTTTTGAGAAAGCGGTTGCTTTGTCCATGTCATCTGCTTTCACGGCCACCAATACCGTATTGGAATCCGGCACCATACGGGCTATTACATAATTATGTAAACCGGATGCCATGCGTACGCTGTCATGTTTTTCATAGCTGGTTTTCCACTTGTCGTAGTTAGCCACTTTGTGTGTTACCACCATTAAATTATAAGGAGGGTTTACCTCGTAATTTGCGGCCGTTACGGGAGCAGCAGGAGTGGTCATAGACGAGTCTGTGGTGGTCATACTGCTAGAATCAGTCTCCGTACTTTCGGTAGTTGATGATTCATTGCTGCCACAGGAAAATAAAATGAGGGATAGTCCTGCGCAGAGTATACTGCGCATTCTGAGCTGTTTCATGATGTTAAATTGTTTTTAGATTTTTTGTAAAAGTGAGATTGCAGGTGTGAATGCAACGGCTTGTAGCAGCAAATGTAGGTGGATTCACGGTACCAATAGACAGTGATTTAGGGAAGCGTGGAAAATATAATTTCCAACTTTCGAGCAAGTATATTCTAACTGTTATCGCAGGGGCGGCAACCTTGCCGAATTGATGGTTTGTTTTCCGCCGCCATTCCTGAAGCATTTTATTACTATTCAAACGGATTTCAGTGAAATACAAAGCCCTTTGCCTGGCACTTGCCTCGCAAAGGGCGCTAAATATTTAAAACCCGTTATTCTTGGCTTACATATATTAAATCTTTTAATCTACGCGGCCTCTCCCACCCTCTCAAATTCTTCTTCTATATTTTGAAGCGCTGTATTCCAGGCATTGTCTTTAAGATCCGGAACATTTAAGCCTTCCACTCTGAATGCGGTTATATCTGTCATTCCCAAAAAACCTAAAACAGACCTGAGATAAGTTTCTGTAAAATCAAATGCTTTCATTGGTCCTTGAGAATAAACACCCCCTGAAGAAATAGCCAGGTAAACCTTTTTTCCATTGACCAATCCTGCAGGGCCTTTTTCTGTATAACTAAATGTTTTACCTGCACGTGCAATATGATCAATCCATGCCTTAAGTGTAGAGTGAATACTAAAATTATACATAGGCACGCCTATCACAATCGCGTCCGCATCTTTCAATTCTGCAATTGCTTCGTCTGAATGTTTTATCGCTTCGGTAAGTTCGGGTGTATGTTTTTCAGCAGGCGTAAAAAAGGAATTCAAATGCACTTCCTCCAGGTGAGGAAAAGTCGTTTCGGCAAGGTTGCGAACGGTAACTGTACTGCCGGGATTTTCTGTCTCCAGTTTTTCTATGATTGCATTGCCCAGTTTGATACTCATTGAGGCCGCACCTCTTGGGCTTGAGATAAGATGTAATATTTTCATGATTTCTATTTTTTGATTTATTAAATGATGATTGTTTATTTATGCTCTCTTACTCTTTCCATGCATTGCCGGTTTTAAATACTGGTTTGTAAACCGGCCAGTAATAAACAGCGAGCAGGATAATTGCCGCCAATATTAAAATTGCCATTCCTAAACCTGACTGGAGCAAGTGCTAAATGAAAAAAGAATATATTTACGACGATAGGAGCAAGCAGCAGCAAGGCTAACGGTACAAGCGTACCCGATAAAAGCAGTGCACCACTAACAACCTGGATAAATGCCATCAATGGAAAAAAATATTGTCCTTTAAATAAGCCGATCGAAAAGTCGGCAGCGGCTCCTGTTGGTGGAGGCATGGGTATAAAATGTAAAAACCCATTTAGCCCGAATACGAGAAAAATTAATCCAAGCAATACCCTTGCTATATGCGCAGCTATTGTAAACGATTTACTTTTTGAGTAAGTTATTGATGGTTGCGTAAGTCCTCCTTCTATTGCATGTGCCATAAATTTTTTATTTATTAATTTTTAATACCGCAAAATTCAATTTAAATGCAGGCTATTAAAATGGCTGGAAGTGGCGATTTTATGTCAATACTTCTTTTTTAGCTGGGATGGCGAAAAATCGGTTTTTTTTTAAGATATAAGTCTATGTTGAATACTCAACCAGTTGCCACGACCTTTAGGTCAATGTCATTTAGTTAGTGGATAAGAAAAGAAAAACCATTGAGTTACGAGCCGAAAAACCGGTTCTTTGTAATGACTAAATACAAAACTCAATGGTAGAAGCAAATATAAAAATAATAGAAGAATTAAAATTTTTCTTAGCGTCCATATCGTCAGATCCGGAGCTTAGAAAGTTAGTATCGGAAAGCGAAAACGACTTTAGCCGTGACAGGAAATTACCGTTGCAGCGCATTGCAGGTATTATTATAAACATGCCTAAGCGCAGCTTAAGCATAGAGCTGCAGGAGTTCTTTGATAGTTTGGGAAATGGTCTGCAAGGCTGCACCAAAGGAGCATTCAGTTTACAACGAAGCAAATTAAAGCCGCTGTTTTTTAAAGTATGGAACAAATGGCTGGTAGATAATTTTTATCATTATTATGCACACCGGGTAAAACGGTGGCGTGATTTCCGGCTGCAGGCTGTAGATGGTTCTACTGTTTATTTATTAAATAAAGCAGAAATAATAAATCATTTTGGCACCCGTAATAATCAGCATGTGTCAGTTCCAATGGCAAGAGTAGTACAGGTGTATGATATATTAAATGATATAACCTTGTGGGGCGAGATGTATCCGATTAAAAAATCAGAACCAGCCATAATAGCAAGCCAGGTACCGCAATTAGTTAGTGACAGCCTAACGCTTTTTGACCGCGGATTTGCAGGTTATGGATTGATGTATTTAATGATGCATGAAGAAACACCCCGTCATTTTATTATGCGCTGCAAAACCACTTTTAATAAAGAAGTAATTGAATTTACACGCAGCGGTAAACGAAGCAGGATTGTTGAATTAAAACCTTGTTACAAGTCTATTGTAATGCTTAAGCAGAACGGTTATATTGTAACAGCAGGCACGGCCATCAAGGTAAGAATGGTCCAAATTAATTTACCTAATGGTGAACAGGAAATACTGCTAACCAATCTCTATAATGAAAAACTATACAGCATAGGAGACCTGAAATATTTATATGGATTACGATGGGGTATTGAAACAATGTATAACCAACAGAAGAATCAACTGCAGATAGAGCAGTTTAGCGGGCACAGAGTAATTTGCATACAACAGGATTATACAGCAAGTTTGTTTGTTGCCAATTTGCAAAGCTTAATAGAAAAGCAATGTGAAGATTATCTGCAGGGTATTAATCTCAGGCGTAAACACAGATACCGGGTTAACCGCAATGTAAGCTGGGCATCACTAAAGCATACCATCGTGCAACTGTTCTTAGCAGAACAACCCGTTAAAATATTAATACAATTGCAGAAAGCATTTGAACGAAATATAGAACCAGTGCGACCGGGAAGAAAATACCGGCGAAGTACCAAAACGAGACGTTTAAATGGCAAATACCAAACATTCACAAATTATAAAAGAGCAATATGATTCTTAACTAAATGACATTGACCTTTAGGTCGTGGATTCAGAAGCTCTGCTTAACAGGGCTTTAGCCCAAATAGTATATTTGGCTAAAGCCAATTTATTTGTCATCTCTTCCACGGCTTAGAAGCCGTGGCAACAAAGTAAAACTGCACCCGTAATTGTTATAATAATCCTATTAATCCATTCAGCCATATTTATGCGACGGTAGGAACATATAGCGCCATGCCTTAATCACTTAACTTTATAACTAAATTAAATGCCGGTACATGGAAAAGTTTTTTAAAGACAAAGTGATCTTAATTTCAGGAGAAGTGAGTAACCTGAGCATGGGAATCATTCATTCCTTTCTAAAAGAAAAGGCAATAGTCATTTTTCCTGCGAAAAGCCTTAACCAGGTCGACATGATAAAATCTTTTCGGGAGATTAATGCAGATGAAAATTTTGTTACTATGTTAATAGATGTCCAGGATTTCGATAAGGTAACAGAAACCTGTGAAAACATAACGGAGAAGTTCAGCAAAATTGATATCGCGATAGAAATTCCGGAATTCTCGAATTCTAACAAAGATCTTACGGAAGCCAGCATGGATGAATGGAATAACATGATGGAAACAAATATGCTTCCGTTCTTTATGGGTGCACGCATTGTACTTAATATGATGAAGGGAAATCCTAACGGCATGTTTGTTCATGTATCTGACGGCAGGTTTTTTGAAAACATAAAGTCATGCGCATTGGCAAGGGTTGCTTTTTCTACCCGCATTGAAATGTCAAAAATATTTGCCGAAGAAGCGTACCGCAAAGGCATAAGGTATTATCACATTTGGGCACAGGATTTTTCATCATGTACTGAAACACCAAAACCTGAGAGCGGCCCGCCGGCGAAGAGCCCTGAAACGATCAGCCAGGAGATAATGGATCTTTATCAAAAGGAAACTTACAATACAGAAATGGCGTTTCAATCATTCCCAAAGCAGTTGTTGCATCAGCGGGTATAAGCCGCCGTTTTTTATTTTGAATATGAACAATCCTGATTCCTTCATAGATACTTACGGCATTGAAGAAGTTCATGCCGATGCTGTTACCAGCCAGGCAGAGCAGGCTAGCGAATTCTTCTTGTACAAAAGCGAAGAGATGCCTGTGCAGGAAAAGATGTTCCGCCCTGCCCGCTCCACGCACTTCACAATACAGATCAACCTTGGCGAGCCGATAGAAATAAAATACAACCTTATTAATTATATTATCGAAACGAACTCGCTGTTCATCATTCATCCGGGCGTGGTTCATGTTTTGAAAGAAACTGAACATTTACCGACGATAAGCATGGGTTTTTCACACGATTTCCTGGGAGCGGCAATGATGCACAGGAGCCACCCAGAGGCGCTTGGTTTCTTAATTCAGCAAAGCGATCCCTTATTTCTGCTTACAGAAAAAGAAGCGCAAACATTTCTTACATTGATGCTTTATCTAAAAAACCTGGTTGACGACAATCAACATCCTTTTAAAGAAGACATGCTCCATCATGGCTTCAATCTTTTGTTGCTTGAGCTCGCCGCTATGGTAAGGAAATACAGGGGTACCGAAGAGCATGGTATGACACGCAAGGAAGATATCCTATTTAATTTTTTGAAACAGTTAGCCGGGCATTTTAAGGAAGAGAGAAGTGTACAGTTTTATGCAGATGCGCTGTTCATGACACCGAAGCATCTCACTAAAACGGTGAAAGAACTTACTAATAAAACCTGTGGTGAATATATTGACGAGATGGTAATTGACGAAGCGAAAATATTACTAGGTGATCTTTCTTATTCGGTTGGCCAGGTGGCAGATGCTTTACATTTCAGCGACCAGTTTTTCTTCTCAAAGTTTTTTAAAAGACGTACAGGGCTTAGCCCGAAGGAGTATAAAAACTCTTTGTAATTTTTTATTTTTCCACACAAATTGGTATTTGATATTAGTAGATGCATTTGTGTGGCCATAATTTGGCTCTTGTTCGATTATACTTTCAGTCGATTTGCAAAATAGCGCATTAGAGAAAAAAGCCACCTTTCCTTTTGCTTTAACGACGTAAGTAAAATGTTTTTTTACAGGTGCTCAAATGTTAACTTCCAGGTGTGCCTATTGTTTACCTGCTTCTCCGGCAGAAGGCTCCCAGGACACTTCCGAAAAATAAGAAAATGCTTATCTTGTTCACTGATTTCCGTAATTATGCGCATTATCAGAACCATTGCCTACCTGGCCTTACTTTTTTTATACTCACCATTAAGTGCGCAACTTAGTCAATACCGTTTTTCAAGAATTGATATATCGCAAGGATTATCAAATAACGAGGTAAATGCTATTTTTAAAGATGAAAATGGATTTTTATGGTTTGGTACCCGTTCCGGCCTCGACCGGTTCGATGGCTATAGCTTTAAAATATTCAAGCACGACCTTCGCGATACTACCACTATAAGCGATGAGGAAATTGAACAGATTTTCGATGGACCTGGGCACAAACTTTGGATCAATACGAAAAGCAGGTTGGTTACATTCGATTTACTAACCGAAAAATTTGATCGGCATCCCCAGGCTTTCCTTAAAAGTATGGGCATTCCCGATAGTACCCTGACAGATCTTAAAAAAGATAATGCAGGAAACTACTGGTTCCTCTGCAACCAAAGCGGCTTATACAAATACAATCCTTCGACCGGAAGAACAATACATTTTGCGGATAGAACTAAAAATACCGCTGGTACTTCCCCTTCTAATATTACCGCATTCTCCTTAAGCGTCAGTAACATAATATGGATAATTTATGACGATGGCTTCATACAAAATATGGATGCCGCTACCGGTAAATTTTTAAGCAGCACTGATTTGCTGGTGCAAAGAACAATAAATGTACGGGCCAGGTATGAACTGTACACGGATTCGGATGGCGATATCTGGATATGTTCACCTGGAACACCCCAGGGCGTTTTTTATTATAATGTTCCGGAGCAAAGACTAACTCACCTCTCCAAAGGCAGCGGTCCTAAAAACTTAAATAATGAGGTAGTAAGAAAAGTGGCGCAGGATGAGAATGGGCTGATATGGCTCGCTACCGATCATGGCGGAATAAACCTTTTGGATAAAAAAGATTTTACAATAAAATATCTTCTTAATTATGAAGATGACAATTATAGTATTGCCCAGAACAGCATCAACTCAATGTATAAAGACGATAATGGAATTATGTGGATAGGCACCTTCAAAAAAGGTATCTCCTACTATAACAAGAGCATTATAAAGTTTCCTTTGTACCACCACAAACTTTCTGACCCCAACAGTTTATCATTTAATGATATTAACAGGTTTGTTGAAGATGAAAAAGGAAATATCTGGCTTGGAACTAACGGCGGGGGGTTAATATATTTTGATCGCCGCACAGGCAAGTTCACAAGATATTTGCACGAACCCGCAAACGCTAATAGTCTTTGCAACGACGTAGTGGTTAGTCTTTGTATTGACCATGAAAATACACTTTGGGTAGGCACTTATTTCGGCGGACTCGACCGCTATGACGGTAAGAAATTTACTCATTTCAAGCATGATGATTCCGACAACTCGAGTATTGCCGATAATGCAATATGGTCAATAATGGAGGATTCCAGGCAACGTTTGTGGATTGGTACTTTTTCGTCTGGCCTTGACCGATACGAAAGGGAGACCAAGTCTTTTACCCACTTTAAGGCAACTGGTTACCACTCGGTTCATTCGGCTTATGTCGGCGATTTAATGGAGGCCAAAAACGGCGATATCTGGATGGCAACTTCCAACGGCGTTGATGTGCTTGAAGCCAAAACAGGTGATTTCTCCAAGTATTTTCATCATGATAATTTAAAATCAGCGAACAGCCTGAGCAATGACAATACCATCGCAATTTTACAAGACGGCCGCGGAATAATCTGGATTGCAACCCGCGAGGGCCTGGACTATTACGACCCTGCCACTGAGAGGTTTACCACACTTCGCAAAGAAGATGGCCTGCCCGATAATATTATATTATCGATTGTAGAAGACCAGCAGCATAACCTTTGGGCAGGCACACCCAACGGGCTATCAAACATAATTATAAATGAAGATAAAAAGACCAACAAACTATCTTTTCAATTCAGGAATTATAACGAATCCGACGGATTGCAGGGTAAAGAGTTTAATGAATATGCCGCTTATGTTACCCGAAGCGGGGAATTGCTTTTTGGTGGCCCAAACGGCTTTAATTTGTTTTCACCCCAACAGATAAATAAGAAAACCTATGATCCACAATTGGTACTTACAGATTTACAAATGTTCAATAAGAGTATAATGCCAGGCGAAAGTCTTAACGGTCATATCATTCTTCCGAACTCCATTTCAGCAACCAAAGAAATTACACTGCATTATGATGAAAACATTTTTTCTGTTGAATTTGCGTCTTTAAATTTTTTCAATCAATCCAAGCTTAAATATGCTTACACACTGGAAGGTTTTAATAATGAATGGTTTGTTGCGGACGATAAAACCCGTAAAGCCACCTATACAAATCTTGATGCCGGCACTTATATCTTTAAATTAAGAACAATTGACGGAAGCAGCATTCCAGGCAAGGAGGAAGCCCTTCTTAAGATAAATATTTTGCCGCCTTTGTGGCGTACGGGATATGCTTATGCATTATATGTCCTGGTGTTAGTTATCGGATTATATATTGGCCGAAGATTAATATTGAGAAGGGCACGTATGCGTTTTGCGATAGAGCAGGAGCGCAGGGAAGCTCATCGGCTGCATGAGCTCGACATGATGAAAATCCGTTTTTTTACTAATGTAAGCCATGAGCTAAGAACCCCTTTATCTCTTATTCTTACGCCAATGGATAAGATCATTAAAGAAGCCGGTGATGTCCTGCAGAAACGCCAGTTTCAGATGATACACAGAAATTCAAGACGGCTGCTGAACCTGGTGAACCAGTTGTTAGACTTTAGAAAAATGGAAATGAGAGAACTGAAGCTTTATCCGGGCGAAGGCAATATTATCAAATTCATCCAGGAAACCTGCTATTCATTTTCTGATCTTGCCGCTCAAAATCATATTGTTTTTTCATTCGATTCTTCTGTTAAAAGATTTTATACAAGATTTGATAAAGATAAAATAGAACGCATACTTTTTAATCTTTTGTCAAATGCATTCAAGTTTACTCCCGGAAATGGAAGTGTACGTGTGACCATAGGGGCTCAAAAAAATGTAGAAGAAACCATACTTGAAATAAAAGTGAGTGACACAGGAATTGGGATACCGGCGGAAAAGCAGGATAAAATTTTTGAACGATTTTTTCAAAATGATATACCTGAAAATATGGAAAACCAGGGAAGTGGGATCGGGCTTTCGATCACGAAGGAATTTGTAAAATTACATAATGGCTCTATTACAGTAGAAAGTGAGGTAAATAAGGGGAGTTGCTTTACAATCTCGTTGCCTTTGATCCCATTGCCGGACGAAATGTATGATCCCAACCCTGATGATAAAAATGCAGAAAATAAAGAAAGAGAAGCCGCAATAGTTACCCTGTTCGATGAGCCTTCATCCGCTCAAAACGAGACATTTAACTTGAGTAGCAATGGAACAGGGCCGTTAAAAAAGCAAACATTGCTGATCGTCGAGGATAATGATGACCTGAGGTTGTATTTGAAAGAGAATCTCGAATTATATTTCAATGTAATTGAGGCTAATAACGGAAGGGCCGGATGGCAGAAAACATTGTCTGCCCATCCGGACATTATTGTAAGCGACATAAGCATGCCTGAGATGAACGGAATAGATTTGTGCAGAAAAATAAAGAGTGACAAGCGCACTTCATTTGTGCCGGTAATTTTACTCACTGCGCTTACCGGCGAAGAACAACAGTTAAAGGGCCTAGAAACAGGAGCGAGTGATTATCTCACCAAGCCTTTTAACCTTGATATATTACTTTCTAAAATAAAGAACCTCCTGGCTCAACTCGATTCTGCAAAAAAAGCTTACGAAAAGCTTGTAAAAACTGAACCTTCAGAAGTGCAGGTAGATTCACCTGACCAAAAATTTATGCATCACGCACTGGAGATAATTGAGAAAAATATTGCCAATCCGCACTTTTCAGTAGAGGAGCTCAGCCGGGAATTATATATAAGTCGTGTTGGACTGTATAAAAAGATGTTGGCATTGACGGGTAAGGCTCCGCTGGATTTCGTCCGTTCTGTAAGACTGCAAAGAGCTGCGCAGTTGCTCGAAAAAAGCCGTTTTACTATAGCTGAAATAGCTTACGAAGTGGGATTTAATGATCCCAAATACTTTTCAAAGTTTTTTAAAGCACAATTCAAGCAATTGCCTTCGGCCTACCGTGCCAAGAACAAAAATGGAAACTCAAAAAACGAAGGCAAAAAAAAATCCCAAGAAAAAGCATCGAACTAAATTTAAGGTAACAAGTGTGCCAAACGACTTTTATATCAATATTGCAGGTTCCCACCATGAATTTTCTTAAAGGTTAACATTTATGCCCCTATAGATAAACATTCAACTACCTTCTTTTAGGTAATTCGGCATAATTTCACCTAATATTTAACAAACCGAATGTTAAATATTGTACTTCTAAAAGAAGAATAACGATTGCTATGCTAAAATACCCTGCTTCATCTTGCTTATTCGAATTACTTAATTTTTTCAACTCTATAAACCAGGTTGGCCTATTGCCTGATTATCTTAATGCTTACCGGGTAAAACCTGCCAAATAACTTCAAAATTTTTAATTCAAATACAAAACAAACAATTGTACTTATATGAGAAAATTCAACTACGGCGGAATAACAAAATCCTTTGTCTGGGTTTTTATATCCATCTTATTTTGTTATACACCATCGTTTGCACAAAACACTCCGGCACGCATCATTAAAGGCAATGTCACCAGCAGCGTTTCAAGGGCTTCCATACCCGGAGCAACTATTACGGTAAAAGGGACCCAAAATTCGGTGAGCGCTGCAGACAATGGTGAATTTAGTATTTATGCATCTACTGGTGATGTGATTGTGATATCATATATCGGGTATAAAACAAAGGAAGAAAAGATAAATGCCGGGCAAAATTCACTTTCAGTAAACCTGGTTCAGGATTACAGCAACCTCCAGGATGTGGTGGTTGTTGGATACGGCAAAACAAAAAAATCGGATATGAGTAGCGCAGTTGGCACTATTTCCAATGCGGACCTTAACAGCACTGTAAACGTTACACTTGATGATGCTCTTAAGGGTAAAGCCCCTAACTTATATGTATCTACCAGCAGTGGCGCTCCCGGTGCAGGTTCTGCAGTAATCATCAGGGGAGTGAGCACTATAACCGGTAACTATCAACCTCTTTATGTAATAGATGGTGTACAAATAAGGCCGAGCCAGGCAACTGGTGGAATCTACAACTCCAATGCGAGCGTAGCGAATGAATTATCGGGATTGAACCCTGATGACATAGAAAACATAAGCATTTTAGAGGGGCCGGCGGCTACTTCAATCTATGGTGCAGCGGGTGCTAATGGAGTTTTAATGATCACTACAAAGCAAGGTAAAGCAGGAGCGACAAGAGTGAATGTATCTGAATCTCAAACGATACAGGGAAGGCCAGATGAACTTCCTGTTATGAATTTGCAGGAGTATGCAATATATATAGGTAAACTCCAGCAATATGGTCTCGTAGGTGTCGAGCCGCCTGAATTAGGCGACCCCACTATTCTTGGCAAGGGTACAGACTGGCAGCATGCCTTATTCAATCCCACGCAACTACAAAAGCATTCACTTTCGGTAAGTGGTGGCACAGAAAAATCTACTTTTTACTTCTCAGGTGATTACACCTCACAGGATGGAGTTGCCGCAGGATCGGGATTTAAAAGAGGATCTGTCAGAATAAATTTGGCGAACCAGGCAACAAAGTGGTTAAAATTCAGCACCAACCTAAGTTCATTCGGAACCAATGAGAAAGTCAATACTTTCCAAAATAACATTATCAACCTGGCGCTTGCGCAAAACCCAACGATTCCTGTAAAAAATCCTGACGGAACCTGGGGTGGCCCTGCAAACCTTGCACAGGCTCAATATGCTACTACTAACCCGGTAGCAATTGCTAAACTTAATAATAATTACAATACATCTTTCGGGATAATAGGCGGTCTCAGCCTGGATATAACACCTTTTAAGGGGCTGCTATGGCATACCGAAACAAATGGCAATTATACTTTTACTAATAATTATCAATTTAATCCTTTTTACACTCTTGGTCAGTATTACCAAAGTTCGCCCACATCAGGAAGCAGAGCTTCAGGCAACAATTACTGGCTATCTCTTAACTCAAGGGTGCAGTACGATTTTTCAGTAGGGAAACATAGTGTCACGGCGATGGTTGGTCACGAAAATACTTATTACGCCTATCAGGGGCTTAGCGCCGGCCGGCTAAGGTATTCCACAAGCTCGGTGCAGGAACTAAGCGTGGGAGATCCGTTATCACCGCCGGGCACAAGTTACAGGGGTAACGGCTCTACAGAATCTTACTTTACAAGGTTGAACTATACCTACGACCAAAAGTATATCGCACAGTTTGTAGTAAGAAGAGACGGCAGTTCCAATTTCGGACCGAACAATAAGTTCGGAACATTTCCGGCAGCTTCCATTGCATGGAAAATTTCCGAAGAAAATTTCATGAAAAACCTCACATTCATAAATGATCTTAAATTAAGAGGAGAATATGGTGTTTCCGGTAACGCGGGCCAGGGCGGCGCCATTTATTCTAATCTTTATTCCAGTGCGACGGTTTGGGGTGCAGGTTTCCTGCCGTCGAATTTCCCAAATCCTGACCTGAAATGGGAGCAAGACCAGGCAACGAATGTCGGCCTCGACATGCACATGTTTGGCAACAGGATAGAAATAATTGCCGATGCTTATCTTAAGAAAATTTCTAACCTGATTTTGGCGGCGACGGGCCCGGAATATCTTGGTGGTTACGTGAGCGGTGGCTATGGCGGGCAATTGAGCTGGCCACAAAAAAACTATGGCAGTATGGAGAACAGGGGCTTAGGTATTAGTGTAAACACAGTAAATATTTCGAAGCAAAATTTTCAGTGGAAGACGGGATTTAATTTCTCTATTGACCGCAACAAGGTTACAAAATTAGTTAGCAGTATTAATACCCAATACTACGATCAAACAAACAACAGGCAGGCGCAGTTTTTAACCGAAGTAGGGCAACCGATCAGCATGATCACGGGTTACATTGCTGAAGGGCTTTTTGAAAATTATAAAGATATTACAGGGCATGCTATACAAACCGGTTCTGCAGCAAGCGGCAGCCCGCTAATTGTAGATCCGTCGAAAGGCTCATGGGTAGGAGATATTAAGTTTAAGGACGTCAACGGTGACGGATATGTGGATCAAAATGACCGGGGAATTATTGGAAACCCCTGGCCAAAATTCACTTATAGCTTCACGTCAAATTTTACGTACAAAGGATTTGATCTTAATTTCTTTTTTACCGGGGTACATGGCAACCAGATACTAAACCTCACCAGGTATCAAAATGAAACAATACCACAGGGTACCGGACCCTATAGCAATCATTTTAAAAACGTTGTAAATTTTGCAGTACCTAGTAGTGTAGATGTTGCCGATGCATTGACTGCAACACTCACCAATCCTGGCTATAATATTCCTAATGCCTTTGTTGACGCGAATGGAAATAACAGGATCTCGCAATGGAACGTTGAAGATGGTTCCTATTTAAAACTAAAAAATGTTCGTTTAAGTTATCGCGTACCATCAAAAATTTTATCACGTACACATATACTCCGCGGAGCGCTGGCAGCTTTCCAGGTGCAAAATGCATTCACCATCACGAAGTACAAAGGGTATGATCCTGAAGTAGGGCTGTACAACTACGGCGGTTTAAATATAGTAGGTATGGATGAAGGAAGGTATCCTTCCACCAGGTCTTTTACATTTAGCCTCTCATTAGATTTTTGATAAAAACATTCAGTAAAAATTATAATAATGAAACAAAAAATAATATTCATAATAATTTCAGTTCTTACTGTAATAGTTATACAATCCTGCAAAAAATCTTACCTGGACAGGCCGCCTCTTGGTGCGCCAACTGCGGGTACTTTTTACCAGACGGATGCAGATATATTAAATGGTACGGGGCCATTGTATAATGGATCGTGGGGTGGTTACAATGGCACTTCGCTTCAGTATATTGGCGAGGTGATGGGTGGAAACAGCCTGAGTGATAATTATAACGGCAGGGGTTCCTACCTTAATTTCACAGTTACCTCAACTGATCCAAGCGGTGCATTACAGAGTGCCTACCAGGCGTTGTGGTCAGTGGTAGCCAATGCTAACGTGGTTGCGTATAATATTAAAAATGCGGGTTCAGGAGCAAGCGAAACTGCAAGAAATTCAGGATTGGCAGAGTGCTATTTTATGCGGGCAGCAGCCTATTATTTTTTAGCCCTAGACTGGGGAGCCGTGCCTATCATTTATGACAATAGCCAACAATTAGGAGACAGTTCTATTCGCAGAAATGACTTAGCCGATGTATGGAAATTTATTATCTCCGATCTCACGTGGGCAAAAAATAATCTTACTTCTACACCACTTCAGCCGGCAAGAATCACCAAATGGAGTGCAGAAGGGATGTTGGCAAGGGCATTCCTGGTAAGATCCGGACTTGGACAGTCTGGCGGCACCCGAAACCAAAGTGATCTTGACAGCGCAAAATTTTATGCTGGTGACGTCTGCAACAATAGCGGCCTTACACTACTTCCTAATTATTATGACCTTTTTACAAGCGGAGTTTTTAGCGGTACCAAAGCACCTGAAGAATGCCTTTTTGGATTATTGTGGGTTCCCAGCGGTGAATGGTTTGTTCAAAATCACATGCAGGCAAATTTGGCCTATGATTCCAAAATCACACAGACCGGCGACGGCTGGGGCGGCGCATTTGGAGCTTCTCCCAGTTTAATGGAATATTATATGGATCCGGCAAATGCGGCAGATTCAGTGCGTAGAAAAGCAACCATTTTTATGCCCAATTCTTTTTATCCTGACATAAACGTAGCTGCCGGTGGCTGGAGAGTAGATACCACCTTATTTAATAATGCTACCAACTCTGCTACCGGGCAACATATTTATTCTCCCGTTACATCCGGTACTTATTATGGAAACGATCACGCTTATGTTAAGAAATATGTAATAGGTTCTCCCGCAGATAACGGAGGCCTTGGCGGGCAACAGAATGAAAACATCAGCACATACATTTTCAGACTTGCCGATGTTTATTTGATTTATGCCGATGCTATTTTGGGCAATAGTTCTTCTACTTCCGACCCACAGGCCCTGGAATATTATAATGCCGTGAGGCAGCGGGCTGGAGTTGCTCCTAAAACATCAATCACCTATAGCGATATATTCCTTGAAAGAAAAATAGAATTTGCTTTTGAAGGGCATGCGTGGTACGACTGGAAGACCTGGTACTATTTTAATCCAACCGTCGCTTTGCAATATTATAGTACGCAAAACAGGGGCACCTACAATATTTCATATAACAATGGGTCTCCATTTATTACCTATTTCAATGATGCAACAAATCCCGCACCGATTGGGCCGCATAATTATACTATGCCCGCTTCTGCGGCGGATCTTCCTTATCCGGAAGTTGAATTACTTGTCGCGCCTAATCTTGAACTGGCACCAGAGCCTTTTGATTTTAGTAAACTAAATTATTAAGAACGATTGTTAAATAAAATTATATGAAGAAAGTACTATTCTTAACTATACTGGCAGGCGCCATTTTTTACTCCTGCAAGAAAAATGACTCAAGCTCGGGCCAGCCTGAAATAACAAATATCAGGGTTGTAGACAGCACAAAGAGGGACAGTTCATTCGTACAGGCTGTTCCCGGTACACTCATTGTAATACAAGGAAAAAACCTTGGCGGACTGCAAGCAGTATATTTTAATGACACGTCTGCGTATTTCAATCCTGCATACGCTACAGATAATAATATTATCATAAACATTCCATCTACGGCACAAACGGCTGCAACTGATCCCAACGTGCCGAGCCTCATAAAGGTTGTTACGTCCCACGGAACGGCAACGTACTCATTTCAGTTATACCTGTATCCACCCAATATTTCTTCGATAACATTTGATAACAGTGGTACGATTGTTTATATTAATGGTAATAATTTCGCGGGAATCAGTAAAATAACTTTCCCTGTCTCCGGTGATGATACTGCACTTTCGTATACGGTAAATAAAACTTTTACTCAAATCATAGCGGCCCTTCCTCCCGGAACACCTTTTAATGATTCACTTCGTGTTTACACAACATTTGGCTCAGCAGCATTTGCTTACCCGCCGCCAATGAGCATCACTTCGGTGTCTAATGAAAATGGAGTAGCAGGAAGCATAATGACAATAAATGGTACTAATTTCGTCGGAATAACTGATGTTATCTTCCCTGGGAATATATCAGGCACGGGCTTGCAGGTGTTAAGTGTAAATCAATTAACAGTTACAATACCCGCGGGCATCACTATTGTTGATTCTCTGAGAATAGAAGGGGTGTTGGGAAAAGCGGCTTCGCCGCAACTTTTTGATTCTTATACTACTCATCCATCTCCGGGCTATTTATCAACTTTTGATGAGCAATGGGCAAGCGATAATACCTCGTTTGTTGGCTGGACCGGGGGCTATGCTGACGCTGCGACAACTGCTTCTAATTATCCCGGTGGCACGGGTGGTTCCGCAGTATTGCTGCAGGGAAGCCCAATGTCGGCTAATGCGGGTCCTACGTCACAAGGTAATTCCGGGTTGCTCCAGTTAAATCCAGTGCCTTGGGTTACTAATACCAGTATGTCAATAAATAATTACGCACTGAAGTTTGAGCAGTATGTTAAGACAACCTGGAGTGCAGGAGAAATATGGATAGCTGTTGGAGGCTGGTATGGATGGAACTCTTACACCGCCAGGTATGCTCCATGGGAAACTGCCAATGGTGGAAAATATAAACCTGCGGGTTGGGTCACGGTAACTATACCACTTTCTCAGTTCATCACGGGTAATGATCAGGGCAAAACTTCCTGGAATCCGGCAGGTTCGCCCGCGAGTAAATTTTCAGATTATAATACAACTGAAGTTGGATTCCTGATTGCAAACGATCAGCCAACTGCGGTACCTGCAGGAAGCATAAATATTGCTATTGATAATGTAAGGATTGTGAAAACACAATAAATTAGTTTATAGCAATGAAAACTAACCTGAAAAACTTAAGTTTTTTTACGATCCTTTTTATCATTGGAACAGTAACAGGGAGTTGTAAAAAGGAATCATCTCCCGATCCCGATCAAAGTTCCGGTGGCGGATTATTGCCACCTGCTACTGACTCGATATACAGCCCTACGGATCCCGCCGATCCTACCACAATTGGATTTTTTAAGGATGGATGGAAACCGAGAACTTTTAACTTGCCGGCCGCGATAGCAGGGGGCGCAGTTACAGGTGCAGTAACTGATTCCTTGACAATTGATGTAAATAAGGTTTTGGTAAAAGTCCCCCCTTATGTTTATGGTAATAATTCAAACTTGTGGTCCGGCCAAATGGTAAACCAGCCTATCTTAATGCAATATCTTTCTGATCTGTCGCCAAATGTTATAAGGGGCCCGGGTGGTAGCATAAGCGATGTATTTTTCTGGAATGGTACCGATGCAAATCCTGCACCTTCCGATGCGCCGTCCGTTTTGATAAATGCTGATGGAACAACCACAAATGCCGGGTATTGGTATGGCGGGAATACAGCAGGCTGGACGTTTTCCCTAAGCAATTATTACAACCTGCTTTCCCAAACCAACAGCACTGGAATGATAACCGTAAACTATGGCTACGCCAGGTATGGCACGAGCCCAAAGCCTGCGGAAACTGCAGCCCACCTTGCCGCGGATTGGGTAAGGCATGATGCCGGCAAAACAAAGTTTTGGGAAATTGGTAACGAAACATTTGGAAGCTGGGAAGCTGGTTATCGCATAGATGTAAATAATAATGCCGATGCGCAGCCAACTTATCAAACCGGAGCTTTGTATGGTGATCATTTTAAGATTTTTTCTGATTCAATGCATGCTGCCGCCACGCAGATAGGAGCAACGATTTATGTAGGAGCTACTTTATATGAACAACCTGCAAACAATGGCAATCCACTCGCGGAACAAACGTGGAACCAGGGTGTGCTGGCAATGGCTGGTAATGCGCCTGATTTCTATATAGTGCATGATTATTTCACGCCATATAATGCGAATTCAAATGTGACCGAGATATTGCAAACGGCCATCAGCGCCCCAACCAGCGTTATGGCTTATGTGAAACAACAAATCAGTGCGGCGGGTGTAGACTTGAAACCCATCGCCATGACGGAGTGGAATATAAGAGCAACAGGTTCTAAACAAAACGTGTCCTATATCGCGGGCATCCATGCAGCAAAAACAATCGGTTCAATCATTAAAAATGAATATGGACAAGCGAGCAGGTGGGATATTGCCAACGGATACTCTAACGGTGACGACCATGGGATGTTTAATAATGGTGATGAGCCTAATGCGCCATTGTGGAACCCTCGTCCATCCTTCTTTTATCTTTATTACTTTCAAAGATTTTTTGGCGACAGGATGGTTTATGATACTTTAAAAACGCTGAATAACGACTTAACAACCTATTCTTCCACATTCAGCTCGGGACAAGCGGGAACTGTGATTATTAACTCCGGTTCATTCAACCATATTGTTTCTATTGATTTCCAACATTATCCTGCCGGGAGCAAATACTATTGGTACCTTCTTACAGGTGGCCAGGATAATCCTCCGTTTTCGGGGCAAGTGTTCGTAAATGGTAATGGCCCCGCCACTCCTACCGGCGGTCCGCTTAATTATGCAACATTGCAAGCTTATTCTGCCCCGCTCAGCGGAACTATCAAAGTAAATGTTCCTGCTTTAAGTGTTATCTACCTGGTTGCGGATAAAAAATAGGCACGGAACATTAAATATTTTTATCGTAAGTGAAAAGGTAATTTTGTGACATAGCAACATTACCCTTTCACTACCTGTATTTACATACCTCGTTTAGAAAATTATTTTGTGAGAAATCTGACTATAACTTCAATCTCTTTTGTTTCTTTTGGCCTCCTGCACATCCCCGGTAAAAAAATCGGGGCTATATTTTAGCTTGCTTCCTGCTTCGCAAACCGGAATCGATTTTAAGAATACTATTACAGAAGATGATTCCACAAATATGTTCGTTAACGAATACACCTATATGGGAGGCGGTGTTGGCATAGGCGATTTTAATAATGACGGCTTACCCGATATTTTTTTTGCCGGCAACCAGGTGAGTTCTAAACTTTACATTAACAAAGGCAAAATGCACTTTGAAGATATTACCGAAAAGGCAGGCGTATCAACTTCTTCGTGGTGTACAGGTGTAAATGTCATCGATATTAATAATGATGGATGGGAAGACATCTATGTATGTGTGGCCGGCAAGGTGGATGGCGCTAAACGCAAAAACCTTTTATACATTAACCAACACAACCTCACTTTTAAAGAAGAAGCTGCTGATTATGGGCTTGCAGATACTTCTTTCTCCACGCAGGCAGTTTTTTTAGATTATGATAAGGATGGCAAAATAGATATGTATCTTCTTAATCATACTTTAAACGATAAACGTCCAAATGATATCCGGGACAACAAAATTGACAGCAATGCAATAGCGGGAGACAAATTATATCACAATGAAGGAAACCTTCCCGGTACCGGCCACCAGGTTTATAAAGATGTTTCCAAACCAGCGGGCATAATTGAAGATGGCAACGGCCTCGGGAGTAACTGTGAGTGATTTTAACGGCGACGGATACCCCGATATCTATGTATCCAACGATTACATCCGGAATGATTTACTATGGCTAAATAATAAGAACGGAACATTCAGCAATTGTATAGCATCTGCAATCAAACACCAGAGTTATTCCAGCATGGGAACAGATGCGGCGGACATAAATAATGACGACATGCCAGACATCATAACTCTTGACATGCAACCTGAAACAAACGAGCGCAAAAAAATGATGTACTCATTTTTAAACGAACAGCGGCACCAGTTGGAAATGAATAAGGGTTATCAACCAGAGTATATACACAACATGCTGCAATTGAATAATGGCGTAAGAAATATCAATAATCACGAGGAACCTTTCTTTAGCGAAATTGGGGAGATGGCGGGCATAGCAGAAACAGACTGGAGTTGGAGTGTATTGATTGCCGACATGGATAATGATGGCTGGAAGGATGTACACATTACAAATGGCCTGGGCCGGGATCCCACTAACATAGACTTCCTTGAATACAGGCGTAAAACGGCTATTGAAAATGGCATTCCGGACAACGATCCCGGTCAGCGCAGAGTGTTTATGGAACACCTTGCTGCATTAGGGCCTGTTTCTCTTCATAATTATTTATACATCAATAAAGGGGGAATAACTTTTGAAGATGTATCCCAAAAAGCAGGAATAGATCAGCAATCTATTTCTAACGGTGCAGCCTACGCTGACCTGAATAATGACGGAAACCTTGATCTTATCACAAACAACATTAACGGTGATGCATTCATATTGCATAATGATATTAATTCGTATGCCGACTCTTCCAGAAAAAACAATTACCTCGCTATTAAGTTAAATGGAGATTCGTTAAACAAAGATGGAATCGGTACTATTGCTTACGCATATAGTCACGGACTTGCGCAAGTGGTGGAGCAGTATCCGGCAAGGGGTTACTTATCAACTGTTGACAACCGGCTTCATTTTGGTTTTGGCACAACTATTCCCGATTCAATTAAAGTAATATGGCCTGATAAAAAAATGCAGATCATAGCGAATCCCGGCATCAACAAAATATTGCAGGTTAATTATAAAGATGCGTTGGCTGAATTCACGCGACAACAACCAGTTACCGATTCATTTTTTAATGATGTAACAGAAAAGATAAATGCAGATTTTCAGCATAAAGAAACCTTGTTTTTTGACTATAATTTTCAATCACTAATACAACAGAAATATTCCCAGGAAGGCCCTTTTATAAGTATCGGCGATTTGAATGGGGACGGCCTTGAAGACTTTTTTATCGGCGGAGCCTTCAGGCAGTCGGGCAAAATATTTTTACAACAAAAGGATGGCACTTTCAAAGGCCAGGATCTTGTATCGGGTACAAAAAATGAGGAAGACATGCAAAGCGTATTATTTGACGCAAATGGTGATGGATTTCCGGATTTGCTCATCGCAGGAGGCAGTAGTGAATTTGAACCTACTTCTTCTTTTTATCGTCCGCGTTTATACATCAATGACGGAAAAAGCTCCTTTAAATTAGATGACAATGCCTTTTCACCTATTATACGTACACCGTCAAAATGCCTTGCTGTTGCCGATATGGATGGCGATGGTGATATGGATATTTTCATTGGGGGTAGAGTAATATTAGGTACTTACCCGGTACCGCCCAGGAGTTATATTCTTAGAAATGACCATGGTAAGTTTACAGATGTAACATCCTCCGTTTGTCCTGAGTTGGAAGATATAGGGCTTTTGAATTCCGCTGTTTGGGCGGATATGGATAATGATAAGAAACCAGATCTTATCATTGCAGGAGACTGGATGCCAATACGTATTTTTCAAAACAATGGTACAACACTATCCGAGAACAAAATCGAAAATGGATTACAAAATGCAAACGGCTTATGGAGAAGCTTACTTGTTACAGATATTGATAAGGACGGTTATCCTGATATATTGCTGGCAATATAGGCTTGAACAACCCTTACCATATAAGCGCACAAACACCTGCAGAATTAATAGCAAAGGATTTTGATGGCAACGGTGTAATGGATAATATATTCTGTCATTATATAAAAAATAATAAGGGAAAATACGTGCTATCGTCGGGTATATCGCGTGATGAATGGGCGAGACAAATGCCATCCATAAAAAAGACTTTTGAAGTAAACAGCGCTTATGCAACAGCAAGTATGGAAAACATGTTTACGAAGGAAATGATGGCGGGAGCGCTCGTTTTAAAATGCAGTGAGGCAAGAAGCGGATACTTTAAAAACGACGGCAAAGGCAATTTTACTTTTCATCCCTTTCCTTTGATTGCACAGGAAGCGCCCGTGAATGCGATTATATGCACTGACATCAATGATGACGGCTTCAATGATATAATTCTCGCGGGTAACGAATACCAGGCCCAGGTAATGCCGGGCCGTTATGATGCTTCTTATGGCCTGCTTCTCACAGGCAACGGCGACGGAGCATTCACACCTGTTTCCCCGGTAACCAGTGGATTAATATTAGATGGAGATGTAAAGGACCTTAAACTGATAAATGTCGGCAAACAAAAAATAATGTTAGCCGCAATAAATGACTCTAAGATGAAAGCTTTTGCAATTAAAAAGAAATAGCGGCTATTGGGATCATGCAGATATTCATTTATATAAAATAGCTTTCAGACAACAAAAAAATATTCAGGTTTTTTTATCGTGCGAATTACATTACCGATAATATGCAGTGAATTCCTCCGGCATTTTATCGATAGCTTTTATCTGTATATCTTTATAATAAACTTCGCAGCCCTCGCTTTGCAATTGTATTTTTCCTTCAATTAGTGGCTTATCCACTCCGTTCTCGTGAGACCTTGAATTAGATAATACCATAACAACATGCCCGTTTACAATGTGCAAACTTTTACCTTCATAACAAACCAATTCTACTTCCGTCCAGCCATTGCCGGGAGTTGAATAATCGGCTGTGCGCATACAGTATCCTTCGAGGCTTGTGCCCTCGCCCACGGAAAGAAAAGGCTGTGTGTTTCCTGCGGCAGTACTCATAACACCTTCTGGCGGAAATGCCCTTATATCAATAGCCGAAGTTGCTATGTTCCAATAATCTCCAAAGTGGCCTTCCATAAATTGAAATTCCTGCGACAGCATCCAGGCACGCCAATACTCAGCGCCACACGGGCCTTGCGAGTAATATAGCAGGCCTGCATCCATAAGTTTGCCAACCCTGAAATCCCATTTTTTTGTGCCCCACTTCACCTTCATCTTTAGCCGGAAATTCTTAAATGACTCGTTTGTAAATATGCAACCATAATATTCTCCTGTTACTTTTAAAACCAAATCATTGTTTTCCTTTACAACTGAAAAAACATTGTTGAAATTCCTGTACCCTATAGGTGGAATGCTATCGCCATGTTCATCGCGTGGAACACTTCCATCGTACGTTGCTTTAAAGTTATAACCTAAATAGAATGACCATTTCGACAGATCCTGGTCCAAAAGATTAGTCCACTCATTTTTATCTTTTTCTTTTGTAAAGGCCAAAGAGAAAGTGACCAGGGCTAATGTAGCCAGGGAAGAGATTATGCTAAATTTCATTGTATATTTTTGAAAATTGTTTTGCGTTTTAAAACCCGTTCAAGCATCGATGGGAAAACAAGCTGTAAATGTTGTTTTACCGGGAAGCGAATTAACTTTTATAGTTCCTTCGTGCTGGCCAACAATTCTTTTAACCACGTCAAGCCCAAGTCCGGTACCCTTGCCAATTTCCTTTGTTGTAAAAAAAGGATCGAAAATCCTGTCTGTTATTTCGGCAGGAATCCCGGGGCCATTATCGGTAATGGTAAAAATCACATTATCTTTTTCACGGCTTGTTGTTATCTCAAGAATACCACTTCCATTTACCTCCATAGCATCGAGTGCATTATCTATAAGGTTAGTCCAAACCTGGTTTAGCTCGCCCACAAAAGCTTTTATATGCGGCAGACTTACATCATAATGCTCAACAAGTTTCACATTCCCTTTCTTAAATTTATACTCAAGCATCGTCAGTGTATTCTTTATGCCTGAATGAATATCGGCAAACTCTTTATCAGAGCCACGATCCATGTGTGTAAAATTCTTAATTGAGTTTACCAGTTTCCCAATTCGCTGGCTTGCCTCCTGCAGATCATTGACCATTTTTTCTGTAACCAGATTATTGTTAATCCAGTTAAACACGGGCGTTAAGTATTCATGAGGTATAAGTGAATAAATTCCTTTCACATCTTCGCAGGTAAATCCGAACTCTACAAAATTTTCCGCAATCTCCTGGCTATTTTCCACCGCGAGACTTTCCATGCATTCTGCCAATTCATTCTCTTTACCTGTTTTTTGCATCAGCGTGAGCACCGGTAAATCATGCCTGCCAAGCACTTCAAACATTTTATTATTCACCTTATCAACATCTGCCGGGGTTACTTTTATATCCATTATTCGCTTAAAAGTTTCCGGCGATAATTTTAGATGATCCCGTAAGGAAATGGCCCCTCTTACTATGGCCGATGCCGGATTATTTAATTCATGAGCAAGTCCCGCTGAAAGCTTACCCAGTGCCATCATTTTTTCGTTCTGCTGCTGGAGAGCTGTAAAGTTTCTTACCCTGGAAGTCATAACATGTACGAGAGCCTGGGTTAGATCATAATGGCCGACAATTAATTCCCTAATTCTTTCAACCGGGTAAGTCATCACACTAATTTTCTCAATAACCTGCCCGTTTACATTGGCAATAAGCCCTCTTGAAAAGGGCAAATACCCGCTAATATCTTTTGGGCCAATAAAACCAATTGTCCTCATGCCATTACTCTGGTTTACAAACATTTTTATTCGCCCACTTAAAATTATATGTGTTCCTGTAATAGCTACTCCCTTACGGAACAGGTATGCTTCTTCATCAAGTTCGTAAACACGGCTATTATCAATCCACCATTGCAATTGCCCTGGTGGAACATCTTTTAAATCTTCTATGGATTGCAACCACTCTACGGTAACAGTTTGCATCTTACTAAAATTTACTGGCAATATTTTTTAAGTTCATAAATCTAATTTTTATTTTTTTTAAGCGGATCAAAAACTTTTAATGTGAGTACCAATCTTAATAATTCAATATCGCGTAAGATATATCAACTACGTTTTTCAGGTGGCCAAAATCCATTTAGGCCCGATTTCAATCTATATTCATTCTTCTATCTTACCTGTCTGCAATACCTTTGTGGCAGAAAAACTTTGAAAGATGCCGGCGATAAAAAACTATTTTGGTTTAGTTATAATCATACTGATAATATTTAGCTCCTGTAACGGAAAAGCGCAAAAAGAAGATGCGGTAAAAAGAGATACCACTATTACTCCTGCAACTTCTTTCTCCGAGCTATTTCTTGATAGCGTGAAACTCGAATCATTTATTAAGGAGCAAGATGTGGCAGATAGCCAGGCCGTGCTTTTGCGTAATTTTTACAAAAACCGCAACTATCAATTCGCATGGTTTACGGAGGATGGAATCGCAGAACATACCCGTTCTTTCTGGAATCTCCACAACAACTATATCGCCGAATTTGGCGACACGGCTTTACAATTTAAAAGCCTGCACCTGGCCATGGACAGTTTACTCAGTGAAGACACGACCATCGATATCAAGCCTGGCAGACTGACGGAAATTGAACTTGAGTTAACAAGACATTTTTTTGAATATTCGAAACATGCTTATGCCGGCAGGGTAGATTCTAAAGATTTACAATGGTACATTCCACGAAAAAAAATAAATGAAGTAGTACTTCTCGATTCCTTTATTGCCCGCGACGGGAAAAACGTGGAAGGCTGGGAGCCGGTAAATATATATTATCAGCGTTTGAAAAAAGCATTGATACATTATTACAACATCGATAAAGATGGAGGCTGGAGCGGGATTACGACAGATAAACTCAAAAAATACAAACCCGGCGACTCTGATCTTATTATCAAAAAAGTGAAGCAACGCCTGCAGATTTCAGGTGATGAAAAAATTATAGATACTTCCATGTACTACTCAGCAGAACTGACGCCATTAATAAAGCAAGAACAAAAAAGTTTTGGACTTAAGCCTGATGGAGTTATCAACGCCGCACTTATTAAAGAATTAAATGTGCCTGTAAAAACCAGGATCAGGCAGTTACTCATCAACCTTGAGCGAATGAGGTGGATACCGCAATTGCCACAAGGAAACATCATTCTTGTCAACATTCCTGAATTCAGGCTTCATGTATTTGACAGTTCTAAAAAGATTTTCAGCATGAATATAGTTGTAGGCAAAGAGGCCCACAGTACCGTAATTTTTACGGATCAATTGAAATACGTTGTATTTAGCCCTTACTGGAACGTGCCACAAAGCATTGTACGAAATGAAATACTGCCAGCCATAAAAAGAAACGGCAACTACCTTTCTAAAATGAATATGGAGCAGACGGGCGTCAGCAACGGCCTACCCGTAATAAGGCAAAAGCCCGGTGGTGCAAATGCGCTCGGGCAAGTGAAATTTATTTTTCCAAACAGCTATAATATTTACTTTCATGATACACCCGCGAAGTCCCTTTTCAATGAAGCTAGCAGGGCTTTCAGCCACGGATGTATAAGGCTGGCAGAGCCGGCAAAACTCGCCGAATATCTTTTACGAGATCAACCGGAATGGACGCCTGAAAAAATTAAAGAAGCTATGTCTGCTTCAAAAGAAAAATGGGTGACGCTTAAAAAACCAATACCCGTGTTCATTTCCTATTTTACTGCCTGGGTGGACAGTGAAGGCCTGTTGAACTTCAGAGATGATATTTATGGCCATGATAAAGCACTTGCAAAACATTTGTTTGAATAGTTACAATTAAAGCGGATAAAATTTATCCTGGTATTGGTTCTGTTTAAGAAGCTTCCCTTCTCAATACTCCGCAAACAATTCGTCTTTGTAACACCAAAACCATCGCTCTCCAGGTTGTGCTGATATAATGACAGGGTGAGCAGTTTTGTGATAATGTTTGGTCATGTGTTTGTTTGGCGACTGATCGCAACATAAGGTTGCGCCACATGTCTGGCAGGTACGAAGATGAACCCAGTCGCTTCCAATTTTTATGCATTCTTCGCAGACAAGTTCCTTCGCCAGCTTCAGTTCTTTTATTTCCTGTATGTGAACGCAGATTTCTTCAGCCATATCTTATATTTATTTTGCTTTGATAAAATAAAATCATTTTTCCAAAATTATGGCAATTCCTTTTTGTTGAAAAAAAATGGAGTTGCGTTCCAAAATTATTTACGAGTCTTAAAATCCGCTGAACAAGTTGGATAAAAATGCTGTCATTTGGAATGATCTGTCTATTAGGATCGAATTATAAAAAAAATAGATTTGTGGTTTATGTTTATAAATCTAATTTGAGAAAGAATTCTTAAACATTCCTCATTTACTCTTTTTTGAAAATATTAAAGGGAAATTTATATGAATAATTAATTGTTTATTCTCTATGGCAACAAAATTTCAAAGATTTTTTAAAAAGGGCTTTGTAAAGTTGTCTTTGATAATAATTGTCATTTTAGCGATTGCTACTACCTGTCTCTATATCTGGTTTATTCATAATGCTAACGGGATTTTGATTGATATAGTCAATAAGAAATCAGGAGGCAAACTGAAGCTGGAACTATCTCACGTTAATTTCAATTTCCTTTCCAGCGAAGTAAAAGTTCAGAAAGCAAGGATTACAAGTACTGCCGGGGACAAAACAAGTATTGCTTACCGGGTAAGTTTTCGAAAAGTAACCTTCAGTACCAATTCGCTTTGGTCAGCCTTCTTCAATAATACGCTACAGATAAAGAAGGTAAAATTATATGACCCGGTAATTGAAGTTTTCAGCAGGCCCAGGGATAGCACTTCCGAAGCAAAAAATGATCTTTCACTCGGAACGGAACTCGGCAAATTATACCATTCTGCAGAGGATGCAATTACTTCTCTAAATACGCATTCCATTTCTCTTATCAATGCCAGGCTTATTCTTTATAATGCCCCGGGCTCGAAAAAGAAACCCCTTGTTTTTTCTAATATCTATTTTTCACTGAAGAAGCTTAATAAAAATCCCGGTTCGGAGGAAAAATATGTAAACAATAATAATATCACTTTCAGTTCTTCTAACCAGGCTATTGCATTTACGGACGGTATTCACCAACTCTTGTTTAAGAGGCTCGTGGTGCAAAAAGGAAGAAATATTATTTTGGATAGCTGTAACATTATTGCCTTATCAACGCAGGGATCGCACAGCAGCTACAATATTCATTTTAGAAAACTGGCATTAATAGGAGTTGATTTTAATGCATTGTACAGGTTGAACCTTATAAAAACAGATTCGGTTTATTGCGAAGAACCAATAATAGATTTAAACCTGAATAGTTCAGTTGCCGATAGCAACAACAATACTGCTAAGGGACTACCCGATCCAAATAAAATTTTAAGAGAGTTTGCCGGTGATTTGGATCTTGGATTTCTCGGCGTTATGAATGCTGATATCCATTTAAATATTACAGGCCGAAAAAGACAGTCAAATATCCATTCCGGTAAAGTCAATTTCCAAATTAAAAATCTCAGGATAAACCCGGATTCATCGAAACTAATTACGATGAATGTATTCGATATGCTTATTAAAGGTTATCATCTTTATAATAAGGATAGCAGTTGTATATATTCTTTCGACAGTATTCGTTTTGCAAATGATAAGCTTGTGCTCAATAATTTTTCGGTTCATACAACTTCAAGTGCAAATAAAATAAGAAGTTTCCGGGATTACAGCATGCCCTATTTTGAATTGCTCGGTGTAGATTGGCCTGAATTAATTTTTGATCAGAATTTAAAAGCTGACGAAGCCGTGCTGCGCGACCCCACCATAAATTATAAAAAAACTGCAGGAGTACAGATCACAAAAAAATCTTTACTCCTCACCTCTCATCGCAGTTTCGATGACTTTATGGATATAGGAAGGCTCAGTATTATTAATGGCAATGTAAACCTGGAATTTGGAGAAAATAAATCACTGCAATTAAAAGGATTTAGCCTTAGCTTCTTGGGTGATAATATCTCGGATTATAAGCACGTAAGGTTTCAAAAAGATATTGAATCACTTTTTTTTCAAAATGGTTATTTGGAAGTAGGCGATATTAATGCCACTTTAAAAAACATATCTTTTAAAACCAACGATAAGATCCAGGTAGAGCAACTAACTATTAGTGATGATAAAAGCGGCGTTGATTCAAAACTTAATGATATTTCATTAAAGAATATTTATTCCGACGAAAATAGCGGTAATATAGTGTTGGATGGATTGCAATGGAACAACGGAGTAATCACGATAAAACCCATACCCCACATAAAATCGCCTTCTAAAAAGACTTCCATCCTTTTTAAAGATGTACATGGAAACAACACGCAGTTTACTTACAACAAGGACTCCATTACATGCGATGCTTTCATAAAAAATATCGAGGTATTATCTCTTCAAAAAACTACTGCCAAACCAATCGAAATAAAAGGAGTTAAGTTGAATGGAAAGCAATTGAATTTTTCCAATGCCGCAATTAAGACGGCCTCCGAAAATTTTATGCTGGCCGACAATTCGCAGGAATTTACCAACACCCATTTCGAAAATAAAAACAATAAGGGAATCCTTGTTATGGATATTCCTTCAATGCGGCTTATAAACAATACGCATACCCTTTTTACCAAAGAGCTTAATTTCAAAAATATTCTTTTGACTTCCCCGGTTATTGATTTTAAAAAACAAATTAGTTTACCATCAACTACTCCTAAAGATTCTCAAAAGACTTCTATTAATATCGACCACATTACATTACAAGAGCCTGCAATAAATGTGCAATTGGGAGGGGATGTATCAGAAAAGAAAATTTTTCTATCGCGCTCTAAAGGAAGTGAAATAAAAGCCGCCGGAATTAAAATTTCGCCTGCAGGAATTAATATAGCAGAGCTGGTAATAAAAGCTCAGAAAGCTGAAATGAAAAGTACTGAAAGGGATTTGAGTGTCGACAACAACTTTGATGTAAACCTGTCGAAAATAAACATATTGAAGAGCAGTGATAGTTCGATATGGAATGCAATGCTCAACAAGTTGTATTTAAAAAATTCAGATGGTTTTACATTTCACGTTAAAGAAAACAAACTTTACTTAAAAGATATAAGCATTGGGAATTGCGAGCTTTCATCCGGTTCTGTTACGAATCTAAGTAAGTTGCTAAGTTCAAATAAATCCGCAGTGGTAAGTACATCCGCAGCAAAATATATCACAAAGGTTTCATCGGTGCAAATCAGCAATGCAAGTTTTGACGCCGGCCAGCAATTATTAAACCTTGAGTCGTTTTCGGTTGAGCCCGTTATATCACGCGATTCATTTATTGCGTCGCATCCATACCAGGTCGATTATATAAAGTTCCATTCCGGCAGCACAAAATTATATGGATTTGATTTGATTAATTATGTTGAGAAGAATTCCGTTTCTATAAAAAAGGCCAGCCTCAGCCAGCCAACAATATCGGTTTACCGGGATAAACTTCCACCATTTTTAGAGGGTGTAAAAAAGAGTCTATTTACAGAGCAAATTAAAAGCATTCCTTTTCCCGTATCAATAAATCAAATACTTATTAATGATGGAAGAGTGGCCTACACAGAAAGGAATGAAAAGAACAGGCTTGAGGGCACTCTGCAACTCAATCGTCTAAACGGAAGTATTTTCAACTTTAAAAATTATGGAAACCTCCCCACGGATTCTTTATCGATTGTTTTATCGGGTCGAATGCTCGATAAGGCCCCTTTTGAAATGAAATTAAATCAATCCTATACCGACAAGTTGCAGGGATTTACGATGGCACTTAATCTTGAACCAGCACCTTTCAACTTTCTAAACCCTTTAATAGCGCCTCTTTCCAATGTAAAGTTTACTTCCGGCAATATAGATAAACTTGAAATGAAGGCTGTGGGTAACGATAATTCAGCGCAGGGTGAAATGAAATTTTATTACACTGATTTACACATCCAGCTATTAAAAGAAGGCGGTGTTGAAAAAACAGCATTCATAAAAAGAAGGGAAAGTGACCTGGTAAACTTTTTCTTTTTGAAAAATAACAATACGTCAAGAACAGGCCTCATCTATTTTAAAAGATTAAAAGATCGGTCCTTTTTTAACTACATGAATAAAATAATTTTTAGTGGCCTTGTTACAAGCACCGGGGCGAAGAATAACAACCGATACACAAAGCAAATTAAGAAAGACAATGCAGCAAACCAGCGCCCATAAAGTGGCGTGAAATACATTCTCAATAAACCCGGCACAAAATGTAAAATTCGGATTGCCGGATTTGATCAATAACTAACCTCACAAAACCTTCTCTAATATTATTTTGAATAAGCTTTCAACTTTTGTTTTGATGTGCCCAATCCATCAATGCCTAATTCCATCACGTCACCATCTTTCAAATAAAGCGGCGGATTCATACCCAGCCCAACACCGGCGGGAGTACCCGTAGAAATGACATCGCCGGGTAGCAGCGACATAAATTGGCTTAGGTAAGAAATAACAAAAGGTATGTTGAAAATCAAGTTTGATGTGTTACCATCCTGCATTGTTTTACCATTGAGAGTTAGCCACAGGCGCAGGTTATTTAAGTCGGCTATTTCATCATTGGTTGCCATAAAAGGGCCAAGCGGCGCAAAGGTGTCACAGCTTTTTCCCTTCACCCATTGACCGTTTCTTTCTATTTGAAATTCGCGTTCACTAAGATCATTGTGCAAACAATAGCCTGCCACATAATCCAACGCCTCTGCCTCATCCACATAAGATACTTTTTTACCAATTACCACAGCGAGTTCAACTTCCCAATCCGTTTTCTTTGAATTCTTCGGAATAATTACATCATCGTAAGGGCCGCACAATGCAGAGGTTGCTTTAAAAAAAATAATCGGTTCAGCAGGTGTCTTTGCGCCGGTCTCTTTAGCATGGTCCGCATAGTTGAGGCCAATGCAAATAATTTTTGAAGGTCGTGCCACCGGGCTTCCCAGTCTTGTATCTTTCGAAATTTTTGGCAGTTTATCTTTATTGGATTCAATAAATTTTTGCAGGCGACTCAACCCTTCCGTCTCAAAAAATTGCTCACCATAATCCTCACCAAATCCTGATGTGTCGTAGTATTCATCATCGATAATAACCCCGGTTTTTTCTTTGTTAAGTTCACCAAATCGAATAAGCTTCATGATATTTTTTTTAATTATATTTTTTAACTGCTTAGATTAACTGCGCCCCCGTCAACCAGGTAGTCGCTGCCTGTAATAAAAGACGCTTCATCAGAACATAAAAATAAAACAAGGTTGGCTATTTCCGCGGGAGCACCCATTCGTCCTATCGGCTGGCTCTTCGATAACTTTTCAAAAATCTCTCCTTCCTTGCCCGGGTAATTTTTTTTGATAAAATCATCGACGAAAGGCGTATGTACCCGCGCAGGGGAAATACAGTTGCAACGAATACCGTTATTGATGTAGTCACGTGCCACTGATAACGTCATCGCATACACGGCTCCCTTGGTCATAGAGTAAGCAAAGCGATCCTGCAAGCCAACGTGATTCGCTATCGAAGCCAGGTTGAGGATAACACCACTTTTATTTTTAGCCATCATTGTTACAGCAGCTTGCATGCAATTATAAACACCTTTTACATTCACATTGAATACCCGGTCAAAATCTGCCTCTGCAGTAATTAATAAATTTCCAATGTGGGAGACACCGGCGCTATTAACCAAAATATCAACTCTGTCCATTTTATCAAAGATACCTTTCACCTGCTGTTGATCGGCAACATTGCATACATACATAAATGCATCGCCGCCATCGTTCTTTATTTCGGTAACCGTTGCACTACATGCTTCTTCATTAAGATCCAAAACGCATACCCGTGCACCCTGCTTTGCAAACAAAAGCGCAACAGCCTTCCCAATTCCGCTGCCGCTGCCAGTAACCACCGCTATTTTTCCCTTTAAACCAAACATATATTTATAGAATTATTAAAAGCATTTTGACCAGTCGATTTCAAAAAGGTATTTCCATTAAACCAAGAAGGTTTTTTCAGAGGCACTTTAAATCAAAACTCTCAAAGAAAACCTTCTTGGTTTTGGCGAACTTCTGAATAACTTAAAGTTATTATTCTCAAAACACAAGGTCAACCCTCAGAAATCAGTGAGCTCAAATATTTTATCCATCAATTTCCATTTCTCGCCTTCTGCGCTTCCCGGTAAAGATTGCTGGTATTTCCACATCAATGTTTCCCATTCCTGCACTTTTGTATTTTCAGCATCGGCCTTTTCCTTTTTCTCAAAACTAAAATTATCATTCACTTCCATTATCATAAACAGCCTGTTTTCAAAACGATAAATCTGCATATTATCAATACCGGCATCTTTAATAGAACTAATAATTTCCGGCCACACTTTTTTATGATGCTCTTCATATTGCCGAATTAGCTCAGTATCATTTTTAAGGTCAAGAGTTAAACAATATCTTTTCATATTCACGCTTTTACTTTGTAACCAAATACTCCAAACAGAAAGACAAAGACGAAACAAAATAAAGGAACAATATATGAAAATGGAGTTGAGTAAGACGTTGCAAGCGTGCCCATAACTACGGGTACCAAAGCGCCGCCTACGATTGACATGATAATATATGATGCGCCCTTTTTAGTATATGATCCCAGGTTCTTTACGCCTAATGCAAATATGGTTGGAAACATTATCGATTCAAAAAAGAAAATAGCCATAAGCGAGTAAACAGAAATGATTCCCGGTGCAACCACTACAACAAAACAGAGCGCTATATTAATAAGTGCATATAACGCAAGCAGTTTATTTGGAGCAATAATTTTCATGAGAGCGGTCCCTGCAAATCGACCAACGGTGAATAATATAAGGCTCCCCGAAAGGAGATATGAAGCTCGCTCGTTATTAATGCCAAGATTTTTTTCAGTACAATAATTTATAAAAAGTGCAGCGATTCCAACCTGCGCTGCAACACAAAAAAATTGCGCTACGATTGCCCATACAAAATGCTTGTGTTGAAATAACTTTTTACCGATATGGCCTTGTTCATTTATTACCAGGTCCTCTTCCTTAACCTCCGGCATGGGCGTTTTGAAAAATAAAAAAGCAACTATCAACACGATCGCTGCAATGGCGATGTACACATACTTTACAGTATCCAACTGGGAAGCTCCTTCAGTGACCTTAATTCCAAAAAATAATGCCCCGCCAATGATAGGCCCCAAAAATGATCCAACACCATTGAAACTTTGCGCAAGGTTCAGGCGAAATTCTGATGTTTCAGGTTTTCCAAGAACCGTTATGTATGGATTGGCGGCAGTTTCCAAAAATGCCAATCCGCTGGCTAAAACAAATAATGCCAAAAGAAAAAATGTAAAGTTTTCATACTGCGCGGCGGGATAAAAAAGAAGGGCACCGGCGGCATATAATAGTAACCCGGTGATGATTCCTTTTTTGTAACCTGATTTTTGCATGAAATAACCCGCGGGCAATGCAACAAGGAAATAAGCGCCAAAATAAGCAGCCTGTAGTAAAGTGGATCGCTGTTTTGTAATGTTCAGCGTTTCCTGGAAATGTTTGTTCAAAACATCCAATAGCCCATAAGCAAGTCCCCACAATAAAAACAACGAGGTAACAAGGACGATGGGCAAAGTATAATTTTTATTATTCATATTACAATAGTTCTGGCAATCGTTTAGAATTTTAAAAATGCATTTGGGCAGGCAATATAGGAATAACTATAAAGTATTTTGAAAAACCTCTTAGCCAATTACAAATAAAATAGGGAACCAGTTTGCTATATTACCCAAAAATGCTCATCCATTCAAAAATAAAACGATGAACCTAAAGTTCAGTATCTCTACAAAATCTAATGGTTACTTTGAATAGGGATTTTTTTCAGAACATTCCCATCACCGTTGTAACTTATCCTTAATGCGATTAATGCAATGGCTAATTTGCTTTTTCAAAATAAAACTTTCATCAACAATTAATAAATAATCATGAAGCAGTCAATCACAGCTCTATGTGTTTTTAGCGTAGCGAGCTGGTTTTGTAATACAATATCCGGTCAGTCTGCAAGTGGCTACCACGTTGCGAACACATTTCATATAGCCAGCCCCGGTGGATGGGATTACCCTGTAGCGGACCCCGGCTCCAATAAATTATATCTTTCACATGGTACGCAGGTTAATATTTTAGATAAGGAAACAGGAGATTCATTGGGCATCATTGAGAATACGACGGGTGTGCATGGTATTGCCTTTGTACATTCATTAGGCAAGGGATATACGAGTAACGGCAGACTCAATAATGTGACAGTTTTCGATCTTGCAACCGGTAATGTTTTAAAGCAAATTTCCACCGGAAAAAATCCGGATTGGATATTCTACGAAACTTTTTCAAAGAAAATAATTACCAGCAATCATTCCGGCGGCGACCTTTCAGTGATTGATCCGGTAACTGATGAAGTTGTTGCAACAATACCGGTGGTTGGGAATGCCGTCGAAACCATAATGTCGGATAACGCGGGAAAAATATTTGTAAGCGCCGAAGACAAAAGTGAAATAGTTGTGGTGGATATGAAAAAACTTGCAGTAACTGATCACTGGCCATTATCACCCGGAGAAGGCCCCACAGGCCTGGCAATAGATGTTGAAACAAAAAGATTATTTTCCGGATGTGACAAATTATTAATTGTAATGGACGCAACGAACGGAAAGATCATTGATAAATTACCTATCGGTGACGGATGCGATGGTGTTGCGTTTGATCCTGAAACCAAAATGATTTTTACAGCAAATGGTGAAGGGACTATGACGGTTATTAAAGAAGTATCTGCCAATAAATTTAAGGTAATAGATAATGTAACTACCAAGAGAGGCGCACGGACCATTACAATAGATGAAAAAACACATACACTTTATTTGCCAACAGGAGATTATGAACCTCTGCCCGAAAATGCTCCTAAAGGAACGAGGCCCAAAATGGTACCGGGCTCCTTCCAGGTATTGGTTTTGAAAAAATAAAAACAGTTGGTGCCTGATGTGCCATAATACTAAAGCAATAAGGTTTTTAAAAAAGAAAGTCAATATTCTACTAAGGTTTAAATCCGTGTTGCGAGGCCCTTGTCAGATACGTTATTAAACCTTAGTAGAATAGGGTGTACAGCCATGGAACCTTATTACCTTATTCCTAAAAAGCAAACCCATAAATATATTTGCTCCATCTGGTAGAATCTATCCTCTACGTTAACCGGAATAAATACTTTTTCTTTGTGCTCCTAGCGCCTTAGTGGGCCATACATCAATGAAGATCATAATTGCACCGGATAAATTTAAAGGAAGTCTCACAAGTATCGAGGTATGTAATGCAATTAAAGGAGGAATCCTCGAAGCGGATAATACTATTGAAACATTATTATTTCCTATGGCCGACGGAGGCGATGGATTTGCGGAAGTCTTAAAATATTACCTGCATACCGAAACACAATTTGTAGAAACTTTTGATCCGCTCGGAAGAAATATTTCAGCTTCTTACGAATGGAATAAAAAAGACCTTGTAGCTATCATTGAATTGGCTACTGCTAGTGGACTGGTGATTTTAAAAAAGGAAGAGCGAAATCCCATGATCACTTCCACTTTTGGAACGGGCCTCCTAATAATGGATGCCATAAAGAGGGGTGCAAATAAAATTATACTTGGCATCGGCGGCAGCGCAACAAACGATGCAGGCACTGGCATACTGGCGGCAATGGGATTTATATTTTTAGATGGGCAAAATAATATTATAACCGCGTCAGGCGAAAATCTATGTCGAATAGAAAAAATTATACCGCCTGACATTTTACCCCAGGTAAAGATTGAAATTGCCTGCGATGTTACCAATCCGCTTTTTGGCCCCGAAGGTGCAGCGCATATTTTTTCTCCGCAAAAGGGAGCCACACCGGAACAAGTCAAGAAACTTGATGATGGATTAAAACATTTTTCAAAAATTATAGAAACCGAAACCGGTAAAAATCTTTCGAAGATTCCCGGCACAGGAGCCGCAGGAGGAATTGCGGCAGGTTTGATGGCCTTCCTGAATGCATGCCTCCTTGAGGGAACCGAATTAATTATTAACGCAAGCGGTATTCAAAATTCTATTAATGGATCGGACTTCATAATAACCGGCGAAGGAAAATTAGACCACCAAAGTTTTGGAGGGAAAACCATAAGTGCGATAACATCAATTGCGCAGGAAAAAAATATTCCCGTCGCAGCAATATGCGGACAGCTTGAATTAACAGAAGAAGAATGCGTGCAATCAGGCCTGAGTATCGCCGTTGAAATTAAAGAGCGCATTAATGAGTGAAGAAGAATCTATTAGAATGGCGGCAATCTTTATAAAAGAAAAAACAAAATCAATAGTGCCTTTGCTAAAAAATATTATCCATAAAAATAAAAATGTTTAAAAAAATATTTTATTAATTCTTTCTTTTTTGTAAAATAACCGACATCATATTTTTTTGCATTTCTACTTCTTTTCTGTAAAAAATATTTCGTGCTAAGTCCGGGTTCCTTATTAGCATCAATTATAAAGCGTGATCATTGAAAATGTATCTGGCAATAATTTATTACAAAAGCCGGTATTTAGGTTTATTAAAAAATATTCTGGAAATTAGATTGATAAAATCAAAATCTTAAATAACATAAATAATGAAAGCAGCGATAGTAACAGGCGCCTCCGGAAATATGGGACAGGCTGTTGTAAGAAAATTTATAGAGGAAGGATATTTTGTGATTGGAACAGTAATACCAAATGATCCTGTGCCTATGGATTTCCCTTCGGATAAATTTGAAAAAGTAGTTGTGGACCTCATGAACGAAGATGATTCGCAAAAATTTGTTGATATAATTTTAGAAAAACACGAAAGTATTGACGCAGCCGTTTTAACCGTTGGGGGTTTTGCGATGGGAAAGATTGCTGAAACAAAAACTTCAGACATAGCTAAACAATATAAATTGAATTTCGAGACAGCTTATAATGTAGCGAGGCCTGTGTTTGTGCAGATGATGAAGCAAAACAGCGGAAGGATTTTTATTATCGGATCAAAGCCCGGCTTAGCTGCGAAGAATGGAAAAGGAATGGTGGCATACGGCCTGGCCAAATCACTTATCTTCCGTTTAGCAGAATTAATGAATGATGAAGCCAAGGGAAAAAATGTTGTCACCAGTGTAGTAGTGCCCAGTACTATTGATACAGCACCAAATCGAAAATCCATGCCAGACGCCAACTTTGATAACTGGGTAAAACCTGAGGCCATTGCCGATGTTATTTACTGGAATTGCACTAACGAAGCTTCTGTGCTGCGGGAACCAGTGCTGAAGGTTTACAATAATGCATAAGTTTTCATTCCATGATTTCTGACAGGAAAATAGTGAGAAATCATGAACCAGGAATTATTTCTTATCAGCTCTGATTTTCGCAAAAAAAATTTATTTGAAGAGTAAAAACGAAGTGGCAAAAGATATTATTGAAGCTATGAATGAATTATGGCTTAAACGAAAAGTAAATGGCAGGCCGGTGCATTAAATTAACCGCTTAATGAATATAAAAAGGCTAATAGGAAGATTATTTTGTTGTTGTTTTTTATGCACACTTTACACATCCTTTAGTTTTTGCCAGTCTCCTGTAAAGTCTTTCGCGCCAGGCATGTATTCGGACGAAGAATACGCCGCCCTGAAAAAAGTGGTTGGAAAGAATAAGAATATACCGGCTCAATATGAAAAGCAAATCCTGCTCGCCCTTAGCTATTTTCCGGAGCTAACGGATATCCAAATCGTGTTTCGTTTTAAACATACCAACACATCGTTTTCAACGCGGCCAACAATTTTAAGCGTGTTTAGGAAAAGCTCCCGCAGAAAATATATTGTTACGATAAGCGATAGTTCTCAACCAATACTTGTACCCCTTCAACTCAGAAACTTAGACTACAATGCACAAATTGGAGTAATGGGACACGAACTGACTCACGCAGCAGATTTTACCAGTAAAAATACTTTCGGTTTATTGCGGGTTGCTTTTGGTAATCTTTCTAATAAGTACCTGGACAGGCTTGAGCGTAAAACAGATAGCCTTTGCATTGCTCACGGGCTCGGCTACCAATTGCTGGCGTGGAGCAGTTTTATAAGAACCGCTATGCACCGGAAAAACTGGACAGGCTCTGTTAATATAAATAAAGGCCCTATGCTAAGAGAAAAATACATGAACCCTTCGACGATTATAAAGCATATTGAAATGGATCCGTTGTATGCAAATACAAAATAGGAATAGTAGAAAAACTATAGATAGATAATCTTCGGTAAATCTAATTCAGGCTTGCTTTTATTTCCGCATGTTTTTCTTTAATTGTTTTAACAAGTGTTTCCACAACAGACTTCACTGATTGAATTACCTCTGTATTTATAACTTCTCCTTTCTCATTTAACTTTGTTCGCACGAAAGGAATAAGTAATGCAGCGCTCTCTCCTATTTTGGCATTCAAAGCTTTAAGCGTTAGCAGCATGGCTGCGTGGGCCTTGTCTCCACCTGTGGCCGCAGTAACAAGAGCGAGAGGCATATCATCTATTTCCCCGGAAGAAACAAGCCAGTCCAAAGCATTTTTTAAAGAACCTGCCACCCCAAAAGCATATTCAGGTTGGCAAATAAATACTCCATCCGCGTGCCCGAGCAATTCCCTGAAGGCTTCTACTTCGGCGGGTACAATTTCGCTATCATTAAAATGCGGAAGCCGATCGATGCCATCATAAAAAATAAAATCTATTGACTCGGGGAATAATTTAATTATATGTCTCACAATATTTGTAGCAGAAGAGTTATTGCGAAGGCTTCCTGAAATTGCAACAATTTTTATTTTATTTTCCATAACAACATTTGGAAATGCAATTTCGATAATTTTCCTTTCTTATGAATCGCACAACCCGATATTTTATGAAGGGCATCCAGGAGCCTTTTAATCCATCTTCGGCAAACCTTAGTAGAAAATATTTCCCCAACGTTTTTAACCTTATTACCTTATTTGAAACCAAGCCAAATAGAATATTGTGAAGGTATCTGTAGTTAACAAAGACTGTACTAAACGTTTATAAACTTTTATCAAAGGACATAGCAATGCTGGAACTTATTGTCAAAATGAGGTAATAAGGTTGAAGTTGATATGCAACAGAGCGCTGCACAATTAACGGATACAGGAAAAGATTTAACTGCAATTTTGCAACAGAGCGTTGCACACTTACCATGAGGACATAATTGCCTTTTGTCAGATAAGATCAAAAGAATAGATGAAAAGCTTTTCTATGTACAAAAATCGGTGAAAAATGGATGGACACGCGATGTGCTGGTAAACCAGATTGAAAGCGGTTTATACAAACGGCAAGGATCTCTAACCAATAACTTTCAACTTACTTTACCATCATCTGAATCTGAATTAGCCGCCCGGCTTTTCCAAAAGTTGTGTTAATGCACTTGACATCGCAAACCTTTCTCGCTACATTTGATTTCATTTTCTTCAACTTCAACCGAAACGATAATTATACTTCTACATCCCAAAAAACGTTTACCGAAAAAAACCAGGGATTAAAGGAGGTATGTAAAGGATTTTAATCACAGCAAAATCACATCGTTTTGAAATCAAAATTTTATCGTTTTTTAATTCTGTGCGCAGGCTCAGATGAAGACATTCTTCAAAAATGCCCACGTTCGGAACATATTAAGCACGCCGGCTTTGGTGCTCTTGTGCTGGTTCCGGCTACGCTTGGCTTGTTTTCTATGACGTATGCAATTTCCACGTTTGTAACAAGCCCGTACTTATATATACTTGCAGGGCTTGTATGGGCAGGTATTGTTTTTGTTTTCGACAGGTTTATTATTTCTTCCTTTCGTAAAAAAGGTTCTGTCCTGAAAGATGTAACCTCCCTTACTTTTTTATCCAGGCTTGTGTTTTCTGCGTTCGTCGGTATAGCCGTAGCCCATCCATTAATCCTTCTATACTTTCATGAAAGTATAGAAGTAAACATGAACGAAGTGGCGCATGCAAAAATGGATAGTATTGAAAATGTTTACCAGCTTCAGAAAAAAAGCTTACAAATGCAAACGGACACAATTGACAGAAATCTTACCGGCCTTTCTGATACGATACATTTACAGGAAGGCATTCTACATGATGAAATAAAAGGCGTGGTAAGAGGTGATGATCGTACAACCGGCAGGGCTGGTGAAGGACCAACTTTTAAATATGATACCGCTTATCTCAACAGGTTGTATTACGATTTGGCTCAAACAAAAAAGTCCAATGAAGCAAAAAAAGCAGAGAATGATATTGCCCTGGTAAAGCTGGACTCGGCAAGAGCATCAAAAATTAACAGGCTCACTTTCAGCCATGATTACCTTGAAAGAGAAAAAGCCTTAAGCCGGCTTACAGATGGCAATAGTATTATCAGAATCACTACATTATTTTTGATAATTTTTTTCATATTGGTAGATATTTTACCTGTTACCTGGAAAGGCTTAACCAGCAAAGGCCCGTATGATGAATACCTGAATGAAACCGAATTGACAATAAGAAATGATGTTCAGGCAAATGTGATAGATTCTGAAACAAAACTTGAAATTCATAAGCTCAACAAGGAAAGGGAATTAGCGGACCATATTGAAAGTGTAAGAGTTGACGAACCGGAAAGGGAATTCAGCAATGTTTGATAGAGGGCATGAAATTAGTTGATAATCATTATTGATAACGAGGATATTAATTATCAGTTAAAACCGCTCCCAACTCAACTTCCCTGGTATGCTAAAATACCAGTTGTATTATGCATTTTATTCCCAAAAAAATTCAGGGAAAACACTTTCATCTAAATGATTTTCGTTTTACTTTTGCCGGCTTTTAAGATATGGCTGCAAGCATTGAAACCCGGCTGATGACCATCCAGGATTTGGACTTCCTTCATAAAATATGTTGTGAGGCTTATAGTCAAAACTTTGGTAATCATTGGGAACCTGGCGGATTAGAAGACTACCTGGCGAATGTATTTGGAGTTAATGTCTTGAAAAAAGAACTAACTTGCGCGGAAATCCAATATCACGTGGCCCAAATAGAAAACGAGCCTATAGCCTTTATGAAATTAAACCTATCATCTAACCTCCCCGGTTTTAAAAGAGAGTCAGGCATCGAACTCGAAAAACTTTACATTCTTCCCAAATTCAAGGGAATGAAAATCGGCACGAGATTACTCAACCTTGCATTTGAAATTGCTGAAAGAAATAAGAAAGAAATATTTTGGCTTGGCGTTATAGATACAAATGGTGGTGCTATTGCGTTTTATGAGAAAGCAGGTTTTAAGCATCATAGCAAAACACAGATTGAATATCCAAAATTTAAGAAAGAGTTAAAAGGCATGTGTAGAATGTATATCGATCTAATAAAAAATAAAAGACAATCGTTGAATGAGGAGGTTTTGTCTGTTTGAAGACAAAAATTATTGGTAACCGTTATTAGTTTTACCAACCAAAAAAGACAAAAGATGTTGCATAAAAGGTATAATTACAAGAGGCCGTTAACTTTGGTGGCTGTTTTTTTTATTATTTTCTTAAGGACCAATACGGTTTCATCGACTAATAAAGAGAAAGTTGATTCTTCTGCGAAATCAATGGTCAGCCACCGAGGCTTACACCGCTTTCAATAGCAATCTTCTTCCACAGGAATTCCTCTTGTATAGTCTCTATCAACGTTTCATTTCCCGGTTTCAATAGTGGCCGATTCCCGGTATGCAGCTCTACTAATAATTCTTGCCCGGCTGTAAATAAACAGAGCATTACCTTCTTTAAAAATGTTCCGGATGTAAATTTTAAATAGCATATTTACATTAAAAAATGAAGCTATTAATTTTTGCTCTTTTATCATTCTCATTTTCCCTTATTGCCAAATCGCAACCCCCCGCTCCCGACAGCACTCATTTAATCGACAGCATCGCAAAAATAAAATCACAGAACTTTAGAGATTCCGTGGAAAAAGCAATTCTTGCAAAAGCAATTTACCCCCTTATAAAAAGCAGCAAATGGAGTGGAGTAATACCGGTAGACAACCCTGATGAAAAGCCGGACGTAAACCAGCAGTACAAATTAATGATTGAAGTAACTACCGGAATCGGTGATTCTGTAAGTGAGATCAATCAGGCAATAGCTGAAGTTGGCCGCTTACTGAATATTCATATTGCAGCCGGTATTCCAATAAAGAATATAGATTTAATTGTAGTTGCACATGGCCCGATATTAAAGTCATTTTACAACAATGAAGTTTATAAGAAAAAATTCAAAGTGGATAATCCTAACCTTGTTTTATACAATGAACTTTTAGCTGCAGGAGTAAAATTTATTGCCTGCGGGCAGGCAATGGCTTTTCAAGGTATTACAAAAGAAGAGTTGCTTCCATGGGTTAACGTCGCTTTATCGGCGCAAACTGTTTTTACGAATTACCAACTCAAGGGATATATTCTTAAAAAAATCGTGATTGATTAATTGTTTCACAACTTCCTTCAATTTATTCTAAAGCAACTTTGCAAAAAAAATAATTATGGAAAAGAGTGAATACCAAAAAATGCTTTCGGGGAAATTATATGATGCAGGTGACGAAGAATTAACAAGGATGCGCCTTCATGCAAGAGTATGGATGAAGGAATATAATCAATCACCTTACGATAAAAAGCAAAGGGAAATTTTGCTCAGGAAAATATTAGGCAAAGCCGGAAACAACATAGATATACAAACTCCCTTTTATGTTGACTATGGTTGTCATATAGAAGCAGGTGATAATTTCTTCGCAAACTTTAATTGCGTTTTTCTCGACTGCAATTACATAAAGCTCGGCAACAATGTTTTTCTCGGGCCTAGTGTGCAAATGTATGCGGCATATCACCCGGTACCGGCAGCCGAAAGAATAAAAGGTCCGGAATTTGCTTCGCCAATAACTGTAGGCGATAATGTGTGGATCGGTGGCGGAAGCATTATTTGTGCCGGCGTTACCATCGGGGCGAATACTACCATTGGCGCAGGAAGTGTAGTTGTAAAAGATATTCCCGCAAACGTTGTGGCGGTGGGCAATCCATGTAAAGTGATTCGAAATTTATAAGATGAATGATTCGCGTGGGTTTAGCCCAAATTTACGCAAGGTTGCCAACCTTCAATATGTTCGTTTCAATTTAAAATCCCAATTTTCAAGGTTGGCAACCTTTAAGTCCGGCGCGAAAATCTGGGCCGCACCCATTTCCATTCCCATAGATAATCTTATCTGGTGATATTCATATCTTGCGCAGGGAATTCATTACTTAAACTATCAAAATTTGCAAATGAGAACGTGCATTAGTTTTATACTACTTTCAATAATCTGCGCCAATTGCAGCACAGCACCTGATAACAAAGTAATTGCTAATAAGCCTGTACCATTAGCAGGAACCTGGAAACTACTTTCAGGAACTACCATCGAAAAAAACGATAGCACGGTTACGGACTATACCGGGGATAAGGAATTCATCAAGATCATTAACGACACTCATTTTGCTTTTTTATCCCACGATCTTAGTAAAGGAAAAGATTCAACCGCCTTTTTTTCTTCAGGGGGCGGAACTTATTCACTAAGTGATAGCACCTATGCCGAACACCTGCAATATTGCAGCGACAGGCAATGGGAGGGAAATTCATTTGAGTTTACAGTCACAATAAATGGAGACACCCTGGTTCAGAAAGGCCTGGAGAAAATTGATAGCATTGGCGTAAACAGGATAAATATAGAAAAGTACATACGGCTGAAATAGGATTCAAATAATATTTCTACTTTACACTTCACGTGCGTATGCTTTAATTCTCTTTCCAAAATTGCCATTGAAGCCTCCGAAGAAGAGAAATATGATTTTGTCATCTCGATAGCATCATGAGAAACCAGATTTCCGGAAAATTTGGTCCTAGCCGAGTCTCCTGAAAGGGACTCGGCGTGAATAATTATAACCACTAAGAATAAATTGAAACTGCATTTAATAAAAAAAATGTCAACCAGTTTTAGAGTAACACAAAATAGCGATGGATTTTATATTTAGAAAAGCTAAAATAACTGATACAGATAGTCTTGAAAGACTTATCCAAGACTCGGCAAATTCAATAAATTCCGGCTATTATTCCAAAGAACAGATTGATGCTGCACTCGGGAATCACTGGACAGTAGACCAACAACTTATAGCTGACAACACTTATTGGATTGCTGAGAATTTGGAAGGAGTTGTCGTGGGATGTGGCGGATGGAGTAAACGGAAATTACTGTTTGGAAAAAATAATCTTTTAAATTCTTTAGATAATGAATTAGTTCCGGGTACTGACTCTGCGAGAATCAGGGCTTTCTTCGTTCATCCGGAGTTTACAAGAATGGGAATTGGAAAAAGATTGCTTGAAAAATGCGAGGTCGAAGCGAAATCATTTGGCTTTAATTCTTTGGAATTGGTGGCTACTTTAAGCGGGGAAAAATTATATTCTTCTAACGGATATATTCCTCTAAAATCATACGATGTGGATTTAGGTAATGGTATAACTAATAAAGTAGTATCAATGTATAAATCTTTAAAATAAAAAATTGCTTGGAACAATGCAAAGGGCTTTGCTTCCTGGTCCGAACTGGTTTTTTAAAAAGGGACTGATCGTGAATAAGTAAAACCGATGGGGCCTCCGCTACAGGTTCAGCTACTATTTGGTTCCATGGCAGAATAAAACAATCAATGAGCATTTGTAACTTTATTCATCACCAGTTCCTTTAAGAGAACTTCATAATTTAAAAAGTAAAAATGGAAAAGCTATTTCTTGATCTCGAGACCGAATGGATGACAGCATGGAAAAATAAAGATGTTGCAACAGTAAGGAAAATACTTTCTGATGATTTTACTCTTACAAGTTCTTTATCAAGCGGTGGGCTGGTTGACAAAGAAGACTGGATTGCTAAACTTTCAATTTATGATTGCAAAGAATTTCGTTTCGACAAAATTCAAGTGCGTGTATATGGGAACACCGCTGTTGTAAATAGTTGGTTTTACCAGGACGCAACTGCAAATGGAAAAGATTGGAGCGGCAACTTTTTAATAACGGATGTGTGGGTTAAAAAAAGCGAAAACTGGCAAGTTGTTGCAAGGCATGCAAGTTGGCTTCAAATTAAATAATCGAGGCAGTTGCTCACATCATTTTTTCTACATTATTTTTATGAAATCAGAAAAGTAACCTTTGCAAATAATCCCATTCGGGCGTATTTGCGATGGTTTTATATATACTTTCGTAAATAGACGAGTTGGTAGCAATGCCAATGTAACGAATAAACGCAATGACTTAAGAACTGTAGAAATCGAAGCCCTCAATTATGTGACAAACAATAGACGATAGAGCAAATCGAAGATGAATATTTTATTTTATATAGCGAATGGATTTGTGATTCCACCCTGCATGTTTTTTGCAGGAAATTTTTATAGATACAAAGGAAAAGAAATAAAATTCAGAGATCTTTGGATAAGTGTAAGCTTGTTATCCCTGACTACCATAGTAACAAGCCTTCAATTTTTTTTTCCGGAAATAATTGCTGCATTGGATCGCAATAGGCAGGCTTTACTATCAGGTGAGGTGTGGCGGTTGGTCACTCCACTTTTCATTCAACCCATGGGGATATGGCAATGCGTATTTAACGGTTTATTCTTCGTATCATTCGTGCCCATTGCTGAACCTTTATATGGTCGAAGCGTTTTGCTTATCTATTTTGCAACAGGCATAGTCGGACAAATGGTTAACTTTTATTGGGAGACAACTCCCGGGGGGTTACCGGCTGGCAAAGGTGGATCTTCCACGGCATTATTTGGCGTTGCAGGTTCATTGATGATGTATATACTCTTAAATCAAAAGACCTTCCCAAAGGGATATATATTAATACCTATTGCTGTCCTATTCGGTTCAAGCGTACTTGTATTTTATGAAGATGGACATGCCCCCGCATTATTGTTTGGTGCAATGTTGGGTTTACTACTTCGCAGAAACACCCGACAAATTACTCCTCTATCCACAGATAAAATAGCGAATTATTAGGAGCGAAAAGCACAGCTACCAAAATGGGGTTTGCTGCTATGCTGACTGACAAATAAATCCTTCGGTCCGAGCCCAGTCTCCTGAAAGGGACTCGGCGTGAATAAATATAACCGCTGAGTCCTCTGCGAGAGACTCAGCTACGACATAATGTTCGAACTTCGGCTGTTTGCATCGCCGTACTTTGGTTCGGGCTGGACGGAATTCTGTTGTGCTTTTAGTTGTTGCCTTGTACTTTTATTTCTTTGTTGGGCTTCAGTTCCTAGCTGGACAATCAACAATGCCCCGCCTGAACAAAAACCCTGTTCGTTAGCGGTCATTACAGGACGCTCCACGAAACACACTGACACAAAAGAAAATATGAAAAAAGTAATTGCAGCAATCAATATGACGCTTGACGGGTTTTGTGACCATACCTCAGGTGTCCCTGACGAAGAAATACATCAACATTACGCTGACCTGTTGAGAAGCGCTGATACCGCTTTATATGGCAGGATAACCTATCAGCTTATGGAATTTTGGCGAACCGTGCTGGAAAATCCCACAGGCGATAAAGCAATGGACGACTTTGCAGTCGCAATAGACAACACCCCGAAGATTGTTTTTTCCCGCACACTGAAAAATGTAGATTGGAAAAGCGCGAAGTTGGCAAGTCAGGACCTTGAGAAAGAAGTTTTGGAACTCAAACAACAATCGGGTAAAGACGTTTTTGTGTGCAGTCCGAGCTTGATTGTAGCTTTGACGAAACTTAATTTAATAGACGAATATCAACTTTGTGTTCACCCTGTTATCGCGGGAAGTGGTTTGCCGTTATTTAAAAACATCAGCGAAAAAATTACGCTTAAACTCATAAAGACCAAAACGTTTAGCGGTGGTGCAGTCATTCTTTATTATGAACCGACATCAGAAAAAACAACGATCGACTAATAAGGCATTCCCTGCGGTACTGACGACTTCCCCAGGTCGGTACCGCAGGTCAAGCCGGCTAAACACTGAAATGCCGGAGTAAAATATGTCTACATTCATTTTGCGTAAATAGAAACATTCGGATCCTCTTAAAATTGGCGGTTGTGAATTATCGCATTCATCGCATTTTTCTCCCTCGCATGAATCTTGTAGCTCCATGCAACCTGCAGCAAAAGATAATTCGTAAAATCTTTTTTGGAATTCCTGACTATTGAATTATAACCTATTCCTGTTTCAAATTGCCCTATGTATTTTGTTCTGAAACCAACTCCGCTATAGACCCTGTTTTCAGAGAAATACGAATTCCGCGGGCCTGAGGGAATTACATAAGCTTCATCATTTATTTGCCAGTAACTATTTTTTGAAAACGGTGTTGCAAAGCCAGCCTGCCAACGTGCTCTTGTACCCAACTGACCCGCACTGTGTGGATAACTGAAAAATCTTTCCTCAAAGCGCAGGCGATTAAAAATTATCGAACGATTTATGTGAAAAATATAATTTACCTGCTGCACCAAACGATGCTCGTTGCGCCAGTTATCTAAAAAGGGGTTAGTACGCTGAAAGCCATAACCGGCACCAACATACCAATGCCTGTTGAGATGATATGATAATAATGCCTGCACATATATTTGCAACACCTGTGTTGAATAGGTCTCTTCTTTAATAGTTTTCCCCGGAGTCCGGATCTTTGACGCTGTCAAAAAATTTAAGATCAAGCTTCGAATTAAGTGTATCTGTAAAAGATATTGTAGGCGACAAGCCAGTGAAATTGAGGTTTTGTGCATGAAGCATACTAATTCCAATAAATAAAAAATTTATACAAAGCAACGCCCTGAAAATAATTTTAAATCTTATACGCATACATAAATTTGCAGCAGCATAGTTAAATAAAAATGAAACCGGAGGCTGTCCTGCATGCGACAGCATTGAGTACCTGTTCATCTTTAATGATAATTATTTTCCGCTTACTTTTTTGAATAAATAATTTTTATTGTTGTTGTCAACTTCTTTTCAATGGAGATTTTTGCACCAGTGATGTTATGATTCTCACGGCAATTATCGATTCAGCTTCATCAAAACTTTTTTTATATCCTCATAATTACTCCATGGAATAAAATGGTCCGCGCCCGGCAAAGTAATCATCTCAACCGATGCGGCATTGTTAAGTTCACTTTTCGCATAAAAAGAATTTTCATAAGGTACTAAAGAATCGTGATCACCTTGTATTATATAAACACGACACCTGATTTTTGGAAGTATAACAGGCATCTCCATAACATCTTTTTTAAAATACATCAGTTCATCATTACTGGTTCGCAGAATCGGCGGAACGAGGTATCGCAATGGTGAATATGCAATAACATTTCTCCATATTTCCCTATCTTCTGCCTTCGGATCCACGCTGCCCGCAAGCAGTACCAATCCATCAACCAGGCCAGGATTTTTGTCTGCGAGTTCAACAATCAAAGGGCCTCCAAGGCTATGGCCAACCAGGAACATGGGTTTATTGTGCTTTAATTTGTGCAACAAGACTGATACAATTTCACACTGCTTATTCATGTGCTCTGCATCACCGAAATCGCTGTAACCGAAACCAGGCCTGTCAATACTAATAATGTGAAAATGTTGTAAAAGCCCCGTGTCTTTTAGATAAGCCTCAAACGCGTTCCAACTGCCGGGGGAGCCATGAACAAAAATTAACGCTGGCAAAGTATCTGAACCGGTAGCCACATAATGCAATTTGTGTCCATTAATATTTTCGGTATGGGCAGTGAGTGTTACACCATCTTTCTTAAAATTTTCTATGGCTGTTTTATCAGGCGTTCTCCATTTATCGCAACCCTGAACGGTAATAAGCCATACGACTAAGAGCGCTAAAAGAATTCTTTTTAAAATCCGGAAAAACTTTTTCATGAGAGAAATGGAAAATTATTTAGTGATCCAGGTTGAATGCCGAAAGGGCTGCCACCTCGTTGCAGCAAGATCTACCGTAGTATCCACTAATGGCCGCGGCTTATTCCGATTGAGAGTTACCTGCCCTATTGCATAAACTCTGTATGACAAGGAAATCCCTTTTTTCGCAAATTCCCTCTTCACCCGTTGAGCATATTGCCAAATTATATCAGGTGAAATGGAGAGCCACATAACATGAACCGGGGAAAATTTCTCAGAAGGATTTACTTTCCAGGTTACACCAGATACCGGATCTCTAACTTTAAAATAAACGGTGCCACTTTTAGTGCGCAACATCATTTTCCAACTCATCCTGTACCCCTCTTCGGTCCAAAATACGTTACCGGGAAACAGCCATGATCTCATTGGAATAATGACTTGAAAAAAAAGATATATGCCGAGACTGTAAGTTATTAATCTCCGTTTAAAAGGATTCTTTTGAAATGAGCTTTTATTTTCGTACCCGGGCGGCTGATGCTTAAAAAATAATCGGCGAATATCTTTCGGATTTAGAAAAAATAAATTTAAAGCAATGGCCAGATATGGGAAAATACCTATCCTAAAAGTGAACGAATTGAAAAGATGAAAAAAGCAAGAGAAGAGAAATGCATAATTCCGGGTTTTCTTCCATAGCAATAAAGGAACAATTAACAAATCAAAGAGAAAACCACCATAGCAGATCATTAATTGAAACCATTTTTGGCCATATACTATACCCCATAAATGATGGGTACTTAGCCGCGAAAACATTATCGCAATAAATTTTCCCGATAGCCAGTCGGGATTCAACTTACCGATTGCAGAAAAAAAATATACAATTGTAACCTGCGCCATAAAAATCCATAAACAATATTGAGAGCAAGTGGCTTCTTTAATCGATGCTTTCCTTTGGGCATCTATAGAACAATAACGATTGGCCGGCATAAACATCATTATGCAGCACAGCAAAACCATTAAATAATAATGATTATTGTAATCGGACTTTTGCATCAGGTATAGGATGGACCACATTAATGTGAAACAGGTGATTGCCATACGATACCATGCTCCCAACATGATCATAAGCGCCAATATTACCATTGCCGCTACATAATAATACATTCCATAACCGCGTAATGGATGTAAAAATTCAAAACCAATATAAGTAAAAGTAAAAGGCGGTTGAATGAAATCACGATAAATTGTTCCGTTGAAAAGTGCGGTTGAAAAGTGATAAGCTAAGAGGAACCCGAATATTATTCTGAAAATAATAAGCGGACTATTATCTACCGGTTGAAAAAGCCTTTGAGAAAAAGCAGGTTTTGCCATCGCATTATTAGTAACAAATCTCCCGTTAATTTGAACGGAGCCAAATATTTTCGAAGATAGTATTTATCAGCGTGATAGATACTAACGCTGAGTTTGTAGGACTGGTGCTCCTTAAAAAAAAATTCCGGCTTTGAAGTGCTGTCAATACAAACGTTTATTGCGGCCGAGATTTACCAATAGTCCCCACAATCTGCTTTTATTTCCCAGGAAGCGTAATTTCTTCCTTGTGCAGAATTCATTACGTCGCTAACTCATCTTGGGCAAGTGCATTCGTGAAAGTTTTATTTTCGCAGTACGTTATATTTATAACCGGTGATTTAGCATCTATAAAGGCTTTAAGTATGTTAATCAACATAAATCAAATTCTTAAATCGTGTTGCAGTCCAGTGGCATTTATCATGCTAGTGCAGGTTCCGCTTCTGCATGCACAAAAACCAGGTATTATTTGGAAGCATATTTCGTCAGCAACCAATGATCTTCCTATGCCATGGAATAGCACACAGCAAACCTCTGCGCTCATCGTTGATCTTGATAAAGATGGTGTGAATGATTTTGTTTTGAGCTGCCGCGAAGTGCCGCCGGTCTTGGTTTGGTATAGGCGTACAACCAACGGTTGGCAACGTTATGTGTTGGAAAAAGAGTTTAAAACTATTGAAGCTGGCGGAGCTTTTTATGATATTGACAATGATGGTGACCTTGATTTGGTTTATGGACAAGACTGGCAGGGCCTGGAAATGTGGTGGTGGGAAAACCCTTACCCAAACTATGATACAGCAGTCTCATGGAAACGCCACACGATAAAATCTTCAGGAGCAACGCAACACCATGACCAGGCATTTGGTGATTTCATGCAGACTGGAAAACTGCAACTTGCTTTCTGGAACCAGGGAAATAATACATTGAACCTTGCATTCATTCCGGATGATCCGAGGAATGCAAAGGAATGGAGAACGATAGTCATTTTTTCGGGTGATGCAGGAAGCAAACAATCGTGGTATCCCGAAGGTATTGCAGTGGCTGATATTGATGGCGATGGCCATGTCGATTTACTCGCGGGCAATTTATGGTTTAAGTATAAAGGCAATGGTGTCTTTAAACCCATTCATGTTGCGAGAATTGGCGGACGCATTGCAGTTGGAAAACTAAAGCCCGGCAAAATCCCGCAAATCGTTACAGCGCCCGGTGATGGAATTGGCCCTGTTTGCTGGTACGAATGTAAAGATGATCCTGAAGATTCTTCTGCATGGATTGAACACAAATTAATTGACAGGGATTTAATACATGGGCATTCACTTGCCGTTGCCGATATCGATGGTGATGGGAATCCCGACATTTTTGTTGCAGAGATGGCGCAATGGCATGAAAAGAATATAACGCCTGACAATCCCGATGCAACTGCTTATATCTTTTATGGAGATGGCAAAGGGAATTTTACAACGACGATATTTCAGAAAGGGATGGATTTTCATGAGGCAAAAATTGGCGATCTTGATGGCGATGGAGATATAGATATTCTTGATAAGCCCTATACATGGAAGGCTCCAAGGATAGATGTGTTTCTGCAAAATGGAACGGGCAAATAATAAAGCATAATGGTTTTAGTTGCAAAGTAATCACCAACGACACAAGCATACCAAAACACATCACAATATTGAAAAAATTATATTGTAGAATGAACACCGATATATTTTTTCAAAAAATCAGGACCTACCACAACATTTCCGAACAAGCGGAATTAGCCTGGGCCAATCTTTTGATCGAGAGAAAATATAAGAAAGGCGACAATCTTCTTGACATTGGCCAACTTCCAAAAAAAGTCGCTTTTGTGGATAGGGGCCTTCTTTCGCAAAACTTTATTGATGATGATGGGTCAGTGGTAATAAAATATTTCTTTCCGGAACAACGAATGGCCGCTTCTTTGAGCGCTATGCTCGCAAATAAGCCAAGCCTGTTTTATATAACGGCAATAGAAGACACGACAGTTATTGAATACGACTTTTTTGAATTCAGAAAGTTATTCATAGACTTTCCTGACATTGCTTTTTTTTATATCGCCTATAATGACCTTCATTGGATAATTGAAAAAGAACCTTATGAAATCGCATTTAGAACAGAAACTGCTACAAAAAGCTATGACGACTTTCTTAAAAAATACCCGGCATTGGTTAAGCGGCTAAAGAAGCACCACATTGCTTCATATTTAGGAATTACCCCAACACAATTGAGCAGGATATTTTTTGCCAATAAATAATTTTTTTTATTTTCTCAACATATGTAAAAGGTTCGCCCAAATTGTTGCCACATTTTTGCCTGATCATTAACAATTAAAATCTAAAACCATGGCAACAAAAATTTTTATCAATTTACCGGTAAAGAACCTTGAGAAGGCAATAGAATTCTTTAAAGATTTAGGGTTTAGCTTTAATCCACAGTTCACAGACGAAAAAGCTGCAAGCATGATAGTTAGTGAAAATATTTTCGTGATGCTGATTACGGAAACTTACTTCAAAACATTTACCAAAAAACGTATAAGTGATGCAAAAACAAGCACAGAAGTACTTGTTGCGCTGGACGCTAATTCAAGAGAAGAAGTGCAACAAATAGTGATGAAAGCTAAGAAATCGGGCGCTGTTATTTATAACGAACCGCAAGACCACGGTTGGATGTATCAACACAGTTTCGCAGACCTGGATGGGCATCAATGGGAGTTTGCGTATATGGATATAACACAATATCCTAACCAATAAAATGGCTTACATTCATTGTAATAAGTCAGAAACCAATTAGTCAAAATATTAAAACTCCTAAAAATGAAACAATCCAATCTGAAAGTTGATGAATACATTTCAAAATCGGCTGATTTTGCAAAGCCAATCCTGGAGTATTTGCGACAGGTCATCCACGACACTTGCCCAAATGTTGAAGAAGTAATGAAATGGGGCATCCCGCATTTCGATTACAAAGGCGATATGATGTGTATACTTGCATCATATAAAAAACATTGCTCTTTCAGCCTTTACAAGGCCGCGTTAATGACTGACCCAAAGCTAATAGAAAGTGTGAAAGCAGGCCAAAAGATGGGTTATATGGATAAAATTAAAACACAATCAGAATTGCCGGCCAGGAAAGTATTAGTCGCTTACATTAAAGAAGCAATGGCGTTAAATGAAAAGGGAATAAAAAAAGAAAGACCAAAATCTGAAAAACCAAAAGTGATTGAAACACCCGACTATTTTACCGCAATGTTGAAAACTAGGCCCAAGGCAAAAGAAATATTTGAAACCAAATCTGCATCGTTTCGAAAAGACTATATAATTTGGATAAGTGATGCAAAAACTGAGGCAACGCGCCAAAAAAGAATCGAACAAGCGCTGGAATGGATATCACAAGGAAAGGGAAGATTTTGGCAATATGAAAAGTAAACTAATTGAGCACAGAGAGTATACGCCAGCTGAGATTTATGCCGGTATAATACGTCCCGGCAAAACTGGGCTATATGCATTTCCACGGCGTTAGTCTTTTGATCATTTTGCTTTCAGTTTGTGAAATTCTTCTTAATAAATATCATTAATAATTTTACTAAAAAAATCAATAAATCACGGATAGCTAAAGGCACAATCTCCAGTGTATACTTTGAAACGACTATGACAGCCCAAGCCACTCATAAAATATTGACTTACTGTATTGCCGCAATTTGGCTTGCCAATGGACTTTTTTGTAAAGTGCTGAACTTAGTTCCAAGACATCAACAAATAGTTGCACATATATTAGGAGACAAATATTCCAGAACCCTTACTGTTTTAATTGGACTTTCAGAAATCGCAATGTCAATTTGGATGTTGAGTAAAATAAAAACAACATTAAATGCCATTGCGCAAATCATCATTATTGCTTCAATGAATACACTTGAATTTTTTCTTGCGCCTGGCTTATTACTCTGGGGAAAATTTAATTCGGTTTTTGCATTCTTATTGATTATTGCTATTTATTACAACGAATTTTATTTAAACAAAAAATTGGCTCAACAAACTTAGTATGCTTTCATTCCTGAAGAATCATCCATTTGCAGTTGAAGCATTTTTTGAAAGCTCTCTTGTATTGACATTTGCGGTACCGAAAGAACAATTGGAATCATTAATTCCCGAATGTTTACAACTAGACACGTTTAACGACAAATGGGCTTTTGTAGCAGTAGCAATGGTACAAACAAAAGACCTGCGTCCAAAAGGTTTTCCTAAGTTTTTGGGTAACGACTTTTTCTTAATCGGGTATCGTGTATTTGTACGTTATACAAACAATGCCGGAAAGAATTTACGTGGCTTGTACATTCTTAAATCCGAAACTGATAAAAAGAAAATGGAATTCCTGGGCAATATCTTTACCCATTACAATTACTCGACGACAGATATTCTGCAAAAAGAAGAAATCAATTCGAAAGAAATTTCATCAACAAATTCAAAGTTTAAAGTAACCATAGATAAAACAGGAGAAGAAATTTCATTGCCCGCAAATTCACCGTTTACTGATTGGAAGGAAGCCAGGAGATTTGCCGGGCCGTTACCTTTTACATTTACCTACAACTCAGCAACAAAAAGAGTTTTAATCATCGAAGGCGTAAGGCAAAACTGGACGCCTGCCCCGGTAAAAGTAATTGATTATGATTTCGGATTTTTAAATTCACTAAAACTTGTCAGCCCAATATTAGCAAATGCCTTTGTAATTAAAAACATTCCATACTACTGGAAAAAAGGTAAAATTGAACAATGGAAATAAAGAGACGAAAATTTCAGGGAGTTTTGAATATTTTAAGTTTTAACCGGCACTTTTATGTATTTGGCCTGTCTGGTTTGGCTTTAATAATTGCAAGCCACCTGGTGTTTCATTGGTATAACCTTCTGTATTGGATAATCATTTTAGCTTTTCTTTACGGTCTTATAATGCCATTAATTGTCTCCGCTTACGTATATGATTTTTCCGGGTATTATAATTTCAATTGGCTGAAAAGTTGCAACATTGCAGATTCCGGTACGAATCAAATTTTAAACATTAACGCCGGGTTTGATGAAACAAGCTTCATTATTAAAAACATATTTCCGCAATCCGGTTTAAAAGTTTTTGATTTTTATGATGCTAAGCGGCATACCGAATCTGCTATCATAAGAGCAAGAAAAGTGAGTTTAATTTATCCTGATACGCAACAAATAATTTCAAATTCTATTCCTCTAAAAGATAATTCAATTGACATTATTTTTCTATTGTCTGCTGTGCACGAGATACGATCACAAAAAGAAAAAGTTCAGTTTCTAACGGAATGCCACCGGTTATGCAAACCAAATGGAAAAGTAATTATGGTTGAACACCTCCGGGACTTTCCAAACTTTCTTGCATTTTCGATTGGCTTTACCCACTTCTTCTCCAAAAAAGTTTGGGAACAAGCTTTTGAAAAAGCAGGCTTTTCCTCTTGTGTGGAAACTAAATTCACACCATTCATGTCTATCTTCACTTGTTACCCTTAATTTATTTTCATAAATGCATCTTCATTTAAAGATCATTGGTATTGCGCTAATTGCTTTGGCGATGGTTCACATTGTTTTTCCAAAATATTTTAACTGGAATAAAGAACTCAATTCCCTGAGTTTAATTAATCGCCAAATGATGACAGTGCATACTTTCTTTATTGCATTGTTAGTTTTTCTTATGGGGCTGCTTTGCTTCACATCATCCGACGAACTAATTGAAACCAACCTTGGCAAAAAAATATGTTTGGGGCTTGGTTTATTCTGGACAATAAGGCTGCTAGTTCAGCTTTTTGGTTATTCATCAAAACTTTGGAAAGGGAAGGGTTTTGAAACTACGATTCACATTATTTTTATCTTCTTATGGGCCTATTTCAGTTTCATATTTTGGACGATTGCCTTAACATAAGAAAAGCAAACGATAGAAGAATGCGAGCAGGCAATATGAGTTCCACGGTAAAGCACCAATGTTATTTTTGAACATTTATTAGAATCGTGGGTGAATGAAATAAATTAATCCATAATAAATTCTAACTTTAGTATAACAATTCTCTGGTACGATTGCGGCACAGGCCAAACCTTCTTTACCTGGTGCCATAAAATATATTTATATGGAACTGGCCGGAAAGCATATTGTAAATGCGGCTTCATCAAAACTCTGGAGTATGCTCATGGATACTGATATACTCGCAAAAATAGTCCCCGGTATTTCCCGCCTGGAGAAAATTGGTGATAATACCTTCAAATCAATTCTCGAAATAAAACTTGGACCTGTAAACAGCACTTTTACCGGCAACCTTCAAATGGAGGAAATAACGGAACACGAGGGGTTCACGCTGAAAGTGACTCAGAATAGCAAGATTGGTAATGCAAGTGGTAATATTAAAATAAACCTATCACCCCTGGACGATGAAAAAACCGAAATCAATTTTAATGGAGATGTAAAGCTATCCGGGCTACTTGCCGGTATGGGCCAAAGGGTAATGGGAAGCGTTGCAAATACGCTAACCAAACAATTTTTTGCAAATTTAGAGAAAGAGCTAAAAGCGATTTGATAACACCGGCGATACATAACTGTTATTCCCTTAAAAGCAAACTTTAATAAACCAAAAAATAAATACTATGGGCATAAAAATTCGTGTTAAGGTTAACGATGTGGAGTACAACAATGAAGTTGAGCCACGATTGCTGCTGGTACATTACCTGCGCGATGTATTGAGACTAACTGGAACGCATGTGGGCTGTGACACGAGCAGTTGCGGAGCCTGCACAATACTGGTAAACGGTAAATCTGCAAAGAGCTGTACAATTTTTGCTGTGCAGGCAGACGGCGCTGAGATCACTACTATTGAGGGCCTTGCCCACGATGGCGAATTGCATCCGCTCCAGGAAGCTTTCAAAGAATGTCATGGATTGCAATGCGGCTTTTGCACGCCAGGTATTATAATGACGGCGGCCGACCTTTTGCAAAATAATCCGGAGCCTACTGAAGAAGAGATCCGTTATGCGTTGGAAGGCAATTTTTGCCGTTGTACCGGCTATCAAAATATTATTAAATCAGTGCAGTACGCTGCCAATAAAATGAAAGAGGAGGTAAATGTATGAGTACAAATGGACTAATCGGAAAATCCGTTAAACGGGTTGAAGACAAAAGATTTATTACCGGCCGGGGAAATTACACAGATGATATTGTGCTTCCCCATCAAACTTATGCATCATTCGTTCGAAGCCCTTACGCTCATGCAAAGATTGTAAGTATTGATTTAAGCGCAGCGAAAGCTATGCCTGGAGTGGTTGCTATTTATACCGGAGTAGATGTTGCTGAGGTGAATGGCGTACCCTGCGGCTGGCAGGTGAATTTTAAGAATGGCGATCTGATGAAGGAGCCTAAGCACCCGTTGCTGGTGGCAGATAAAGCAAGGCATGCAGGCGATGCCATCGCCATCGTAATCGCAGAATCACCAGGGCAAGCTGTGGATGCGTCGCAGGTCGTAAATGTGGAATACGAGGAATTGCCCTGTGTAGTGGATGCTTCCAAAGCTGTTCAACAAGGTGCTCCTCTCGTCCATGATGATGTGCCTGGTAATATTTGTTTTGACTGGGCCCTTGGTAACCCGATCGCTGAAGTGGATGAAGCTATAAACAATTCAGCACACGTTACTACGCTGGAATTTGTAAACCAGCGCATGATACCGAATGCGATTGAACCACGATCTTACAATAGCTCCTACGATTCAGCAAATGACAAATATGTTTTATATACAAGCAGTCAAAATCCTCATCTTATTCGTTTGCTGATGTGTGCATTTGTGCTCGGCATTCCGGAACATAAAGTGAGGGTAGTAAGCCCGGATGTAGGTGGCGGATTTGGCAGTAAAATATTTCATTATACCGAAGAAGCATTGCTGACATGGGCAACAAGGAAAATCGGAAGACCGGTAAAGTGGACTTCGGAAAGAAGCGAAAGTTTTTTGTTGGATGCGCATGGTCGCGATCATGTTACAAAGGCGGAAATGGGTTTTGATGGTGACGGAAATATTACAGCATTACGTGTAAAGACCTTTGCTAATATGGGCGCTTATTTATCTACCTTCGGAAGTTGCGTACCCACCTATCTTCATGGCACGCTGATGCAGGGATTATACAAGACTCCAAAAATAAATGTTGACGTTACTGCTGTATTTACTAACACTACGCCGGTAGATGCTTATCGGGGTGCGGGCAGACCGGAGGCTACCTATTTACTGGAAAGATTGGTTGACCTTGCTGCACATGAAATGAATATGGACCCGGCTGAGTTGCGTTTCAAAAATTTCATTCCTCCTTTTGATGGCATAAGCCAACCCGGTTACCAGACACAGGTGGCTTTGCAATATGACAGTGGTAACTACGAAGGGGTTTTGAAGAAAGGCCTTGAAATGCTTGGGTATGATAATTTACGGAAAGAACAGAAAGAAGCTGCAAAAAACGGAAAACTTTTGGGTGTTGGTTTCTCAACCTATATAGAAGCTTGTGGTATTGCCCCATCGGCAGTGGTAGGCTCATTGGGAGCAAGGGCGGGTTTGTATGAAGTAGGGCAAGTGCGTGTGCAGCCCACGGGTAAAGTGAGTGTATATACCGGCTCTCATTCTCATGGCCAGGGACATGAAACAACTTTTGCCCAGGTGGTGGCTGATAAATTAGGGATCACAATGGATGATGTCGAGATCGTTCATGGAGATAGCGAAAGTGTTGCATTTGGCATGGGTACCTATGGTTCAAGAAGTATTGCTGTTGGCGGAAGTGCAATAGTGAAAAGCATAGACAAGATAATCGAAAAAGGGAAGAAGATAGCTGCGCATAAACTTGAGGTAAGCGCTGACGATATTGAATTTGAAGGCGGTAAGTTTACAGTAAAGGGAACGGATAAATCTGTTGGCTTCGGCGATGTGGCACTTACAGCGTATGTACCACATGTGTATCCAAAAGACCTGGAGCCGGGTCTTGACTTTAGCAGCTTTTATGATCCTGCCAACTTCACTTATCCATTCGGTTGTCATATCGCGGTGGTGGAAGTGGATAAAGAAACAGGCAAAGTTGTTTTAAAAAGATTTGTTGCGGTGGATGATGTTGGCAATATCATCAACCCGATGATTGTTGATGGGCAAATTCATGGAGGTGTGGCGCAGGGCGTTGGGCAGGCATTATTTGAGGGTGCTGAGTATGATGATAACGGCCAGCTCACTAATGCATCATATATGGACTATTGCATGCCGCGTGCCGACGATTTTCCTATGTACGAAACCGCCATACAGGTTACTCCTTGTCCGCATAATCCACTCGGCGTAAAGGGTGCCGGCGAAGCGGGAGCTATCGGTTCAACACCCGCTGTGGTCAATGCGGTGCTGGATGCGCTATGGAGCGGTGGTCATGAAGTTAAAGATATTCGCATGCCACTTACTTCCGAAAGAGTGTGGAGGGCAATGCAACAGTAATTTTTTAATGTTTAAATTTTAAATTTTATGATACCAGCTACATTCGATTATGAAAAAGCCGGAACTATTGATGAAGCTATTGTTGCTTTATCCGGTGGTGGAAAAATATTGGCCGGTGGCCATAGCCTGATACCGGCGATGAAATTCCGTTTGAATCAACCCTCGAAACTGATTGACATAACAGGTATACTTACACTAAAAGGCATTAAAGAAGAAGATGGTGAGATTGTAATTGGCGCTGGCTCCACCCATGCCGATATTGCAGGAGATAAACTTATTAAAACCAATCTTCCTTTCTTTGCAGAAGGCGCTGCGATGATTGGAGATTTGCAGGTTCGCAACCATGGTACCATTGGCGGAAGCCTTGCGCATGCCGATCCCGGGGCTGACTGGCCTGCCCTCGTGCTGGCAGCCGATGCCGCGATAGAAGTGCAAGGCAAGAATGGAAAACGTACAATAAATGCTACTGATTTTTTTACCGGCTTCTTTTCAACGGCATTACAGGAAGATGAAATCATTACTGCCATACGGATTCCTGTTCCTGCAAAGGATACCAAAACAACCTACCAAAAATTTGTGCAGCCTGCCTCCAGGTTTGCGATTGTAGGTTGCGCTGTTATGCGCTTTGCCGATGGCAAAACCACGATTGCTTTCACTGGAGTATCAGACAATGCATTCCGCGACAGCAATGCTGAAAATGCTATATCAGGAAAAGCGCTGAACGATGCTTCTATAGCTGAAGCGGTAAATGCAGCTTTACAAGATGCCAATATTATGGGAGATCACTTTGCATCTGAAGAATATCGCAGGCACCTGGCTAAAGTATATTTGAAAAAAGCTTTGCAGGCTGTAGCATAATTTTTCTTACAACGGAAGGGCGATCTTTCTTATCACCGGTTCCCGGCACCCGGGATCATTTTTAATATTAAAAGAGATCCCTGGTTACGTTTTTATTGTAGCCAGCAAAATAAGAGCGATAAATTTGTTTTTGAAATGATCCAACTGAACGATATCAAGAAAATGCTGGAGGAGCAGGGCTATATTACAGGTGATGCCGTTGCCATGTCAGTCTTTCTCTCGCTGCAACTGAACAAACCCTTGCTGGTAGAAGGTCCTGCAGGTGTTGGTAAAACAGAAATTGCCAAGGTAATGGCTAATGCATTACAAACAGATTTAATCCGCCTGCAATGTTATGAAGGCCTTGATGCTACCCATGCGTTATATGAATGGAATTACCAGCGGCAATTACTTCACCTCAAAATGGTAGAACACAATGCACAATCAGTTGAAGAAAAAGAAAAAACAATTTTCAGTGATACCTTCCTTATGAAACGCCCATTGCTGCAGGCAATAACACATCATAAGAAACCCGTGCTGCTGATAGATGAGATAGACAGGTCTGATGAAGAGTTTGAAAGTTTTTTGCTGGAAGTATTGAGTGACTGGCAAATAACCATTCCCGAATTGGGGACGATTACAGCAACACATATTCCACACGTAATACTAACCGGAAACCGTACACGTGAATTAAGTGACGCATTGAGAAGACGTTGTTTGTATATGTACATTGACTATCCTGATTTTGAAAAAGAATGGCTGATCGTCAGGAATAAGGTGCCGGGCATTGATACAAAACTGGCGGAGCAAATCACGCTGTTCATGCAGCAATTACGCATTATGAACCTGGAAAAAAAGCCCGGTATTGCCGAAACACTGGACTGGGCTATGGCATTATCAGCCTTGCATATTGAGCACCTTGATAAAAATATCGTTGAGCAAACACTGGGCCTTGTATTGAAAGACTGGAGTGACACAAGAGAAGTTCAATTGTCGCTGAGCGAGCTGCTTGAAAAGACGGGTGTTCATTCAAAGCTTGACCAGGTATGATTACAAGACAAACTTCTTTATCAAAAAATATCATCCGGTTCTGTATTTTTCTTCGGTCGAAAGGTTTTACTGCTGCAATGGATGAGGAGGCCGCGGTACTCAGGCATTGCAATATATTGACTTTAGCAGTAATGAAGTTTTCCTGCTGGCACTTAAGTCCATCCTGTGTCGAAGCAAATCACAATTAGATGAATTTGATAATTTGTTTCATGAGTATTGGAAAGAATTGGAAAATGCCGTTAATGCAAAACAAAAAGATGATACAAGTTTTAGAAAACCGCAGCAGCAAGCGGCTTCCTTTAAATCGTTGAAAGCCTGGTTACACGGCAATCGGAGCCACGATACGGAGGAAACCGCTACCTACAGTCTACAGGAAAATCTTTCCCGAAGAGATTTTTCCGCGGTACCGGAAGATCAAACAGAGGAACTCCTGCAATTCATCAAAGCCTTGTCAAAAAGGCTTGCAGCCAAAACAAACAGGCGGTATAAGCCTTCTCAAAAAATCGCTATGCCCGATTTACGGCTAACGCTCCGGAAGAACATGCGATGGGGCGGCGAATTGCTCCATATTGTTCACCGCAAACCCAAAAGAAACAGGGTAAAGCTGGTGATGCTTTGTGACGTAAGTAAGTCAATGGAATTATATGCTGTTTTTCTACTGCAATTTATGTACGCATTTCAACAGGTGTATAACCGCATAGATACATTTGTATTCAGTACCACGCTGAAAAGAATAACACCTGAATTACAACAAAAGAATTTTCGCGAAGCATTGCGCTTACTTGGTTCTGAAAAAAGCGGATGGGCAGGCGGCACAAGAATAGGAGAATCATTAAATGAGTTTGTAAGAGATTACGCAAAAAAATTAGTCGACTCAAAAACGATCGTTATCATCCTAAGCGATGGCTGGGATACAGGCGATATTGTTACGCTCAAAAAGAGCATGGAGTATATTCATAACAAATCAAAAAAAATTATCTGGTTAAATCCACTCGCCGGCTATTCCGTCTATCGGCCGGATGTGGCAGGCATGAAAACAGCTATGCCTTATATAGATGTGTTTGCACCTGTTCACAACGTAGAAAGTTTAAGGCTTTTAGGCAAGTTGTTATAACGACTTTTCTTTTAGCTGCCTGAGGAGAGATGACTATAAATTTTGAGGTCGCACTTCACCCTGGCCCTGTCTTGCGGTCGCATTTTTTACGAGTGAGGTTAAACGGAAAAGACCGTGAAGGGCTTTCACTATGTTATTTTAATTTTCGCTTTAATCCTTAATTATTTTTTCTATTGCTCACTGTCTTGCTTCATCTATGCGATCAGTTCCTGAGAAATACACTCAGTGGCTGCCTTTCAGTTTATACAAGCGAATACTAAGCGGTTGTAAAGGTGGCAACTTGTCAGAAGGTTTATCTAAATAGAAATAAGCGGTGGCCGACACATCATCAGACCGGTAAAAGTTTGAAAACCCTTCCGGTAAGCCGGGCGTATCCAGTTTTACAAGGCTATCTTTTTTGTAAAGAGGATTTATTTTTACGAGGTCATCAATGGCAACGGGTATCAGCGGCACGCCTTTATTTTGCAAAGCACTTACCAGTTCCTTTTTGTTGCCACCCATTTGCTGAAAGGTAACTTTTATATCTTTTTTGAAGTAAACAGGATCCGGCACATGATAGCGGTAAAAGGCCCAGCCAAGATTATCTTTATTTGCTACCAGGCAGCCCGAATAGTCATTGAAAAATTCTCCCTGCCCCCAACCGGTGCCTATATAATCTTCAGCGCCTGTGCCAACAAGTGTTGGAAATTTACCATCACCATCAAGATACATTTTAACTTCCCCTTCGCCCCACCAATAACCTTCATAAACCGGGTTAGCATTTACACCTACATTCACACCAAGGAACCTACCCTTGCCCGTTACCTGTGGCAGTAATTTAAAATCTTCGCCCAAAGTGGTAGCGGTATCGCGGCTCCAGAAAGAATGAAAATAAAGATAGTTGTCGTTCCATTTATCAATCTTCTGAAAATTTATATCAAAAAACAAATGCGTTAATCTTTTAGCAGATTCATTGGTAACCTGGATCCGCGCTTCCTTCTTAAAAGGCATTTGAATAAACGATAAAAACGAACGCCCCTCCGGGTTGGCAAAAAAAGCATTGTGGTATTTGGCAGTCTGGCCAAGCCCCACTCCAAAGAAATCGCCAAGTGGAACTGATACTGCAGGCTTGCTCTCACCATCCCAAAACATTTCCAGCTTTAATGATCGTAGCATTTCGGGTGAACGGTCAATGATTGTTATCCAAATTCTATTAACAATACCTGCACCTGTTGCATGCATCAATACTTTTGTTTCGCCGGGTTCAATGCCATTTGAAGGATGTCCCTTTGCGCCATTATTTTCCATGCCACCTTTGCCCTTTTCGGCGTTGATGTTTTCAAAGCTGCTCCAGCGTGTTGTACTATTGTTGTCAAATTCATAAAGATTATTTGCATGAGGTTGCTGGGCTTTTGCGGGCAGAAGTGCAATACTCAAAAGTATTAAGAGGGAAAATTTACTTATAGATAATATCACTTTTGAAATATTCATTGCTGGTTGTCTTGATGTTTTTCGAAGTTAAAATAATATCTATACTTTAAATCAAATAAGAAAACCGGTAAGGCACAGGTAGCAAACCTTTTGGTGAGGTGAGTCTTTAAAGAATCCTGGCGCCGGCATAAAATATTTGAAAGCGGTTGGCTTCTTATACGGAGATAATTAATTCAGGCAATGCCGGATGCGGATTCCGGCCAGGAAGGAGGATTAAGGGCTTTTCTTATTTTGCTATTCTACGGCAGCATAGCGCTAAATATTATTTAACAATGGGATTGAAAAATTAAAGGCCGAGCCCTTACCGGGTTCACTATTTACGCCGATCGTTCCTTCATGTCTGCGGATGATTTCCATTGATATAAACAGGCCGATACCAAATCCCGGGAATTTTTTTTCATCTTTTCCTTCAACCCTGTAAAAACGCTCAAATATTTTTTGCTGGTCGTGTGCACTAATTCCAATACCGTAGTCTTGTACAGTTACCACCAGGTTATTATTTTCTACCCGACTTTCAACTTCTATTTTAAGAGAATCGGGTGAATATTTTATGGCATTGGTAAGAAGGTTGGTTATTACCTGGCCAATCTTTTCCTTGTCAGCATGTAGGGTTGTCGTTCCTTCTCTCGAAAAACTAATTTCGTAAGTGGGATTAATATGTTTGATTTCATCAATAACTTCCTGTATCAATTCATTTATTTCAAAATCCTCTTTCTTAAGAGTAAGGCTGCCTGATTTTATTTTTGAAAGATCCAGGAGGTCTGAAATAAGATTGATAAGTTTTAAAACCTGCTTGTCAATAATATCCAGGGATTTTGTGAGAAAAGAATCGCTACTGTTACTGTAATTAATTTGTAAAAGTTGCGTATAAGCTTTAACGGAAGTAATAGGAGTCTTAAGTTCATGGCTGGCAAGGCTAATGAAATAATCTTTTTGCTGATCCTGTTCTTTCATTTCCTGGATGTCAGTGCTTGTTCCTACCCACATCTGTATGTTACCCTCCTCATCTCTTTGAGGAACAGCACGGGTCAATTGCCAACGATATTCGCCATCGTGCCTGCGAAAGCGATGTTCAAATAAAAAATCCTGCCCTGTTGTAACAGAATGCTGCCAGGCTTTTATATTTTCGCTTTTTTCATCGGGATGAACAATTTGTAACCATCCGCCCGTTTCAAATTGTTCTTTGGTTAAACCTGAATACTTATATATCGCCTTGTTGAAATAATTCAAGTTACCTTCTGCATCGCCTGTCCATACAAACTGTGGCATTGAATCAGCAAGTAGCCTGAACTTTTCTTCGCTTTCCTTTATGATTCGTTCAGCCTGTTTTTGGCTGGTAATATCACGGGCAATTTTTGAAGCCCCGATAACATTTCCCTGGCTATCTCTTACAGGCGAAATAGTTAAAGAAACATCTAATATTCTTTTATCCTTTGTAATGCGTTTTGTTTCGAAGTGGTCAACCCTTTGGCCCTTCCTTAAACGGGCAAGTATTTCAGGTTCCTCATTTATTCTGTCAGCGGGGATTAATTTTGAAACCGGCTGTCCAATCATTTCATCAGCCGAATATCCAAATATTCTTTCCGCAGCGGTATTCCAGCTCGTAATAATTCCATTCAAATTTTTACTAATGATTGCATCATCAGATGAATGTACAATAGCAGCGATCTCTTCTAATTTCGTCCTCGCTAATACCTGGGAACTAACGTCGGCAACCGTTACTATTATTCCTGAAATATTACCATCATGTTCTGTTAGCGGATGACAGAGAAAATTAAAATAGGATACCTCTAACTTACCATACCGGTTAACAGGAACAGGATATTCAATTCCGTGATAGGGCGTTCCCGTATCTAAAACGTTATCGAGCAAGGCACGGACAGATTGTTCAACTTCTGGCAATGGCTCGAACAAAGGTTTGCCTACAAACTCATTTTCCTTTTTATCTATCATTAAAAGGCAGGCATTATTTGCCATTTCTACAACAAACTCTCTCCCTCTTAAAATGACCATGCCAACCGGAGTTTGCCTCACTATATCGCGAAAACGTTCTTCACTTTTTTTCAATTCATCTTCTGCCCTTTTTTTATTAGTAGTTTCAATAACTGTAACTAATACGCCGCCTACTTCACCATTTTCCATTCTAATCGGGCTGTACGCAAAATCAAAATAGCAGTCCTCGATAAATCCATGACGGTTTAATTGATATAAAAAATCAGGGCGGTGAAAAGCTTCTCCTTCCATCACGGCATCAAACATTGGTTTAACAATGTGCAAAATTTCACTAAATGTTTGAAGAGTACTTATTCCCAGCGCCTGCGGATGCTTTGTAGAACCAAGTATTGGCCGGTAACCGTCATTATATAATTGAATGTATTCCCTACCCCAGGCAATATACATTGCGAAAGGATTGTCAAGCATTACAGAAACCATCGTACGCAGGCTTTGCGGCCAATCCTTTGGATCACCCAACGGTGTTGTACTCCAGTCCTTTTCGCGGATAAGCGCTCCCATTTCGCCACCACCCGAAATAAAGTGAAATTTTTCCTTTGATGCAGTCTTAATATCTGGTTGATTCATGTTGAATTATGCCGGATGCAATCTAAGTTTATATTAAACAATAAATATATTTATAAAAAAAAATATTTAATAAAATTAGATAGAATACTATTTGGTTTGATAAACGATTTTTGTTCTATACCTGGCCCCCTTAAAGCACTTGATAACAACAACCGGCCACCAGCTATTCTCACAAAAATTTCAGCGGCAATCAATACCGTTCATAAATAAATCTTACTTAGGATTTTGTTCGTACGAAATTTTTCCTACCTTTACTTTATGAAGCAAAAAAAGAATAGCCCTACAGATGCAGAACCCACCAAATCGGAACTGGAGATATTGCAGGTGCTGTGGCAACATGGCCCCTCCACCGTTCGGTTTGTAAATGATCAATTGAATGAACAAAAGCGCACTGTGCAGTACACCTCCACGCTAAAACTTATGCAGATAATGGTGGAAAAGAACCTGCTGGTAAGAGATGAAACCAACATGAAGCATGTATATGCATCACGCATAGATGAGGATAAAACCAAGAGCGTGTTACTAAGCCGCTTCGTGGATTCTATGTTCAACGGATCGGCAAGTAGCCTCGTAATGCAATTGCTGGGCAACAAAAAAAACAGCGCAAAAGATATACAGGAAATTAAGGATCTGCTGGACAACCTCGATAAAAGTTAACCTTCTAAAATCGTTTTATGTCTCTATTTTTTTCAACAGGCATCATTATAAAAGAACTGGTGCAGGCTATAAGCTGGACGCTGATACACTCCACGTGGCAGGGAATACTCCTTTCCTTATTAGCCGCCGCGATCATTTTGTTTACTAAAAGAAACAGTGCCGCGCTTCGCTATAATTTATTAGCCGGTTGTTTGCTGGCGTTCGTAATATCGGTGTCGGTTACCCTGCTTTTACAAATACAAAAAACTTCTGAGGAAGGCGCACTTACACAAATAGTAAATGTGAGCGGCACATCTCAGGCTGTTACTGAACTTCCCGCAACATCGACGAGTCTTAGTCTATCGATCAGCAACAATGTGGTCGGCTTTCTCAACACATATTCCGGGTGGATCGTATTGGCATGGATGATAATAACGATGCTGAGGTGTATACAACTAAGCTTTGGTTTATACGGCCTTTACCGTTTAAAAAAAGTGCAGTCTTTCACGGCCGGCAAATACTGGAGCGACAGGATAGAAATATTGAGGCAGCAAATGAATATCAGGAAACCGGTGCAATTGCTGCAATCAGGCCTGGCTAAAGTGCCATCCGCAATAGGTTATTTCTCACCCGTTATTTTATTTCCATGCGGCATGCTAAACTCCATGAGTGCAGGTGAAGTGGAAGCAATACTGGTGCACGAATTAGCCCATATCCGGCGTCATGATTTCGTTGTGAATATGTCGCAAAACATTATAGAAATCATTTTTTTCTTTAACCCCGCGGTACTATGGGTTTCCTCGCTGGTAAAGGAGGAGCGTGAAAATTGCTGTGATGATATTGCCGTCGGCCACTCCTGCAATAAAAGACTTTATATAAATGCCCTGGTGACTTTTGGTGAATTGTACCAGCAGCCACCGCATGCGCTGGCTAACGCTTTAGGCGGCAATGCAAATCAATTATTGCATCGCATAAAAAGAATCATTTATAACGACAATAAAACTTTAAACAATATGGAAAAGAAATTTCTCGCTGCAGGCATCATTCTTACCTGCGTGTTTGCCTTTGCGTTCTCAACGAATATTGCGCAGCAAAAGAAGGCGGAAACCCAAAAGGTGATACAGGATAATGGGAATAATATTATCCAGGAAAAAAACATCGATCCTGCAATCGCTATAGATACCCTCCCTATCGGAAACGAGGACGCGAAGGAAACGCATAATGAAACCATTCAAACATCGGTGAATGGCAGGGAGTATAAAATTGTAAGGCAAAATGGTGCCATTGATGAATTATATATAGATGGTAAAAAAATACCCGCAGAAAAAACAGGAGTGTATAAAGAAGTAACGGACGGCATAATTAGCCAGGTGGAAATTGACAGCAAGGAAGCAAAAGAGGAAATGCGCCGGTCGCAAAAAAAGATGTTGGAAGACGCAGAAGATCAAAAGGACATAGCAAAAGAGATGAAGGAGAGAGCCCACGACATGGAGCAGGTAAGAAAAGAAATGGAAGAGCGTATGCAGGAGCAGAAAAAAGATTTGGAGAATGCAAAACTGGATATGGACCGTGCGCAAAAAGAAATGGCCTTACGCAATGAAATGACCAAAACTCAAATGGAACAGGCACAGAAAGAAGCGGAGCTCTATAATGAGAAGCTAAAAAAGGAACTGGAGATGTCTCAAAAGGACATGGCAATGCGGAATGAAAAAGCCAGGAAAGAAATGGAGCAATCTCAAAAGGACATGGCGCTCTACAACGAAAAAGCCAAAAAAGAGATGGAAAAGTCGACGCAGGATATGGCAGCATATAAAGAAAGAGCCGCGAAGGAGGCAGCACAATCGCGGGAAAATATGGCTCGCAATAAAGAAGAAATGGAAAAAGCCAATGTAAGAATGGAGCAAGCAAAAAAAGATATGGAACAGGCAAAGGCGGTACAAAAAGGAATCATCTCCGATCTTATAGAAGAGCACATCATACAAAATGAAAGTGATCTTTCCTCTTACAAACTCAGTAATGACGAATTGATTGTAAACGGCACGAAACAACCGGATGCAATACATAAAAAATTCAAAGAAAAATACTCAAAGGGAAAGAACCGGATGTTAATGTATAATTATAATAGATAGGCTTCGTAATAATTCAATGTTTAATCACGCATCGGGGTTTCACGGGAAAAATATCATAGTCCAAATGCCTTTTATAAAAACTTCCTGCAGGATATAAGGTGTAATGAAATTCATATTCCCAGCAAATTAATGAAGCTGATGGGGTAATATTCTCTACGCCAGAATATGCTTTTGGTGTACCTGGTGTTTTAAAAAACGCATTGGACTGGCTGGTATTTTCCGGCGAATTAAATGAAAAACCTGTTATTGCAATAAGTGCTTCACCACTATATACAGGCGGAGACAAGGCGCTGGCTTCACTCTTGCTCACACTCACTGCATTGGGTTCAAATAAAAATGCCAATTCATCCTTAAGTATTAGTAATATAAAAAATAAAATGAACGAAGCCGGGGAAATTACAGATGAAGAAACAGTTAACTCTCTCCAGTTAATTTTAACCAATCTACTTAAAACCATATCTCTTGTCCGAATTTCCAACTCGTAGCATTATCAAATAGGGAAAATTGTCCATCCCTTAGCGCTCATACTCCATTTTTATTCCATTGTTTTAGCTGCAATTTTACATAGTTAAAAGAAACAGAGTGCAGGTATACTGAATCCCTTTTTCCAATACATTAATTAAAAAAAATTTACAATGAAAACAATCTTAGAAAAATTAAACCACCTGAATCAACTGATACTTGATGGTAAAATTATGGACGGATTTGAACTCTATTACCACGACGAGGTGGTCATGCAGGAAAATGAACTGGCTCCTACTGTCGGTAAAACGGCAAACCGGGAAAGAGAACTACAGCTATTAAACAATATCACGGAGTTCCGTGGTGCATCTGTTCTCAACCAAGCTGCCGGCGAGAACATTACTTATGTTACCTGGCATTTTGATTATACGCACAAGGAATCGGGAGTACGCAACTACACACAGGTTAACGTGCAACACTGGAAGGACGACAAAATCATTAAAGAACAATTCTTTTACAGCAATTAATGAGTTTCCCATAAAGGAATCAGAAAGGAAATTATAACCATAAAACATTTTTTATGAATAATGAATTGATAAATAAAAATAACCCGGAAGATGAACCTATAGTTATTGCGGATGAATGCGGAGACAGCATGTGGGATGAAGTGCTGGGGCAGCAAGTAAAAGCCTGCGACATAAAAGAGGTTTCTAAAAATGCGGGCACTTTGCTTAGTAGCATCAACACTGCAGATGAATCCGCTATAGATGGAACCGGATCAAAATAGTTATGGTTACCGGGCACAAAAAATAAAACTTAATACCATGGCAAAAAATTTCGCGGCAATCGCATTTACCGATGAGGTAAAAAAGATACAGGAAAAAATGGGCAGCAGGAAGAGTTATGCAAGGATGGAACAGGATACGTATGTGGATGGGTTAACGGAAAACGAAATTGATTTTATTGCACATCGGGATAGTTTTTACATGGCAAGTATTGGAGAAAATAACTACCCATATATACAGCATCGTGGAGGGTCAAAAGGATTTTTAAAAGTGCTCGATACAAAACGTTTGGGCTTTATTGATTTCAAAGGCAACATGCAATATATTTCAGTTGGCAACATTGCCACCAATAATAATGTGGCGCTGATTATGGTAGATTATCCTGCAAGAGCAAGGCTGAAAATTCTTGCAAAAGCAGAAATTGTTGAACTGAAAAATGATCCGGCACTATATGATTCACTCGATCTTAATGAATATAAGTTTCGTCCGGAAAGAATGATGGTCTTAAATATTGAAGCATACGACTGGAATTGCCCCCAACACATAACACCCAGGTATACAGCAGAAGAAATTAAAGAAGCATTTGCGTCGCAACGGGATCATATCAACAACCTGAAAGAAGAAATCAAAATTTTGAAGGCTAAAATAAAGGAGGCTGGTGTATAAGAAGTATATTGGTATAAGAATTTTTACAGGCCTGTTTGAATTTAAAAAATAGATCCATGCTCAACCAGTCAACTTTTACATTGATAAATCCGCAAACCAGGAATCCCGCTTTCCAGCTTTTTTCATTTGACGACAATAGCTTTTTTGAGCATCTTCAGCGCAACAATTTTTTTACATTGATCTGGGTAATGAATGGTTCCGGAAAAGTAACCGCAAATTTCAATGAGTTTGATTTCCAGGAAAACACCTTATTTGCTTTTGCGCCCTATCAGCCGTATATGTTTACTACTGGTAAACCTATAAACGGTATTGCCATTTATTTTCACTTCGATTTTTTTTGCATCCACAAGCATCAAAAAGAATTAGAGGTTAATGGGGTATTGTACAATAATGTTTACCAGCCTCCCTTTGTTAAGGTTGACGCGGATTCAGCCGCCACTTTTAAAATGGTGTGTGAGCAGATCAAAGCAGAAATGCAAAACCCGGCGCTCGCTCAGCATGAATTATTGGTTGCTTACCTTAAAATATTTTTAATAACGGCTACCCGTTTAAAAACGCAGCAACAACCACAATCCGCTGAAATAGTACAGGACAACAAGGAGCCATTCATTCTTCAAAAATTAAAAGACGCCATAGAGGATAACTATAAAACCAAACATTCAGCAAGCGACTATGCTGACTTATTGTATATCTCGCCGAAGGCATTGGCAAAAATCACCAAATCTCATTTTAATAAAACCCTCTCCAGCCTCATTAATGAACGCATTATTATTGAAGCAAAAAGAGAACTTTATCTTACTAATAAATCCGTGAAGGAAATTGCCTACGAGTTAGGATATGAGGATGAATATTATTTCAGCCGTTTCTTTAAAATAAATGCCGAGGTATCGCCGCAAAGGTATAGGGATACGGTAGGGTTTGGACGTGGGGTCTTGCTTTTGGATTAAGCGTCGCCCATATTTTTGACAAGCTTACCATGACTGGCGAACGCCTCTATGACTTTTTTTATATTTCTCATAATTCCCGCTTTGGAAAATTATCCATCCCTTTACGTCGTTCCTCCATCTTATTTAAACTTGCATTGCAGCAACTTTGCAATTGAATATGTAAACAGCATGATAAAGGAATTAAAAAGAGTAGTGATAACAGGCATGGGTGGGCAGGGCCCAAGAAAAGCAAACCAATTATGCCATTAGCAACACCTTTGGTTTTGGCGGCCATATCGCAACCATAATTTTAAAGAAATATAAATAAAAGTAACTTTCAATATAGAAAGCAGGGAAGGCTTTTAGTAAAGTTTATAATCTTGTCACAAAGCCGACAGGCACACAATAAGGTAAAAGTTACCTTTGTAAAAGTTTTAACTCCTGTGCGAATCTAAATATCGGCAGCTTCGTATAATGAGATATAAGAAGTAATCATCAATTTTTTTTAAGCCTCAATTATTACATCATGAAAGTAAATGGTATGGCAATTTTTACCTGGCTTTTACGCCTTGCTGCCGCGTTAATTATGTTGCAAACACTTTATTTTAAGTTCACAGCACATCCACAGTCGGTTAAACTCTTTACAATACTCGGGATGGAGCCCTGGGGAAGAATAGGAACCGGTGTAATGGAACTTATCGCATCTGTGCTTATACTCATTCCCCGAACAACAATCTTTGGTTCACTTTTAGGCCTTGGATTAATGTCGGGAGCTATTTACTTTCACCTTACAAAGCTTGGAATTGTATTCGACGGAGATACAATACTGTTTACATATGCGGTTATTGTTTTTGTTGCGTGTGCCCTTCTCACATTTATTTACAGAAAAGAAATTTTAAATTTGATAAGCTCTGCAAAACATATTCAATAGTTTCAAAATTAACAATATGCAAATTGAGAAAACAATCCAAAACATACTGGCGCAATTATGTGATTCTGTGCAACAACTCACTAATGAGGAATATTCATACCCTGTAAGTATACTTTCCAATGCCACCGTCGGGCAGCATGTAAGGCACGTGGTGGAATTATTTATCTGCCTCTTTAATGGCTATGAAAATGGCACGGTGAATTACGACGAAAGAAAAAGAGACAAAAGAATAGAGACTGATAAAGATTTGGCTATCGAGCTCCTGCAAATGATAAGTAACAATCTCGAAAAAACAAATAAAGATCTGCAACTTGAAGGAAGTTATGATGACCGTTCCTGCCAATACATTATCAATACAAATTATTACCGCGAAATAGTTTATAATCTTGAGCACACCGTACACCACATGGCATTGATAAGAGTGGGTATCAGCGAGGTTTCTGCTATACCGATTCCTGATGAATTTGGTGTAGCATCGTCCACCATTAAATACCGAAAAGAATGTGCACAGTAACTTTTATTCCCTTAAAAAATAAATATTTTCTCACATCTAATCGTGATGAAAAATACAGCCGTAAGAATGCAATTCCACCGGCAATCTATACGATGGGCCAAAGGAAGCTGTTGTTTCCAAAAGATGCAAGCGCTGGTGGAACATGGATCGCCTTACACGAGAATGGAAATGCTGCGGTGTTATTAAATGGCGCTTTTGTGAAGCACGATTACAGATCAACCTATAAAAAAAGCCGTGGTCAAATTCTGCTGAATATTATTGAGGCAAACAATCCTGTTAGATTTTTTACAAAAATGGATCTCAGCTTGATTGAGCCATTTACTCTCGTGGTTTTTGAAGATAATTTTCTTTATGAATGCAGGTGGGATGGTTCGCAAAAGTATTGCGTGCAGTTGAAAAAGAACCGCCATTACATCTGGTCATCTTCTACGCTATACGATGAGACTGTTGCTAAAAAAAGAGAGCAATGGTTTGCAACATTTTTAAACAGGCACCCAAATCCTACCCGGGAAGATATTTTACATTTCCATCAATGTGGCGGGGAAGGCGACAAAAAAAATGATCTAAGAATAGATCGCGAAGGCCTTGTATCCACGGTAAGCGTTACAAGTATTTTACTTGACAATGAAACCGGTAACATGAAATACCTGGATCTTAAAGAAAATAAAGTTTCTGAGGAAGAAATAAATTTTCTCTACTCACTTCAGGACGAAGCTTTTTATTAATCCAGGATTATGCTTACAAAAATATTGCACCGGCCATTTTTTATAAAATTATTTAACTGGGAATACTGGCCCTTTCACATTGTGTATGCACCGGTTTATATTTACTGGGTGTGGCTTGGATTGAGGTCACGTTCATTTTTCTTTTTTAATACTTCTAATCCTTCCATTAAGAATGGCGGTTTTCTCCTTGAATCAAAAAAAGATATTTATGACCTTATGCCGCCGCAATATTACCCTGCGACTTTATTTTTCAAGGCAGGAACAACTACCGACATGGTTGCCAAAGAAGTTGCCACACAAGCATACACTTTTCCTCTCATCGGTAAACCGGATATTGGCGGGCGAGGCAGAGGCGTAAAAAAACTGGAGAATATGGAGGAAGTAATGGCCTATGCAAGGGATAGTAAGGTAGATTACTTATTGCAGGAATATGTGCCTTATGAAAATGAAGCAGGTATATTTTATTATCGCTATCCAAACGAAAGGAACGGGCACATTTCAGGAATTGTTCATAAAGAATTTCTAACGGTTGAAGGTGACGGGCATTCTTCTATTGAAGAATTGCTTAAGAAAGAGAAACGCTTTATACTTCAGTTGGCTACTTTGCAAATGACAAATAAAGATGAGTTGCAGGTTGTATTAGCTGCAGGGGAAAAATATTTACTCGTGCCGTATGGTAACCATGCGAGAGGTGCAAAATTCCTGGATGCAAGTGACATGATTGATGAAGCACTTACCGAATCAATGGATAAAGTAAGTAAACAAATTAATGGTTTTTATTTTGGAAGAATGGATATAAAGTACAAGTCCTGGGAAGATTTGAGGCAGGGTAAAAATTTTTCTATCATCGAGCTAAATGGCGCGGGTAGCGAACCTACACATATCTATGATCCCAGACATTCTATCTTCTTCGCCTGGAAAGAGATCATAAGGCATTTGAATATTCTATCCAAAATCAGCAGGATCAGCAAATCTCAAAACAACATTCCTTACATGAACCTTACTTCAGGCTTGCAAATGATCAGGGAAAACAGCAGGTACGAAAAAATGATGAACGAAGCCTTAAAATAACGGGATGCTTATATTTCTTAAATTGCCGCCATAAAGGAGTGAAATACTAGTCATTAAAAAAATACCTTTACTAAAATTTAATTTATGTCAATAAACTGGAAGGGAGTATTTCCCGCACTTACAACAAAATTTACGAGCGATGATGCCGTTGATCTCGAAATGTTTAGAGTAAACCTCGATGCACAAATGAAGGCTGGTATTCACGGCATGATACTCGGAGGGTCTTTGGGCGAAGCCAGTGTATTAACAACAGAAGAAAAATCTACGTTAGTGAAATTCGCCGTGGATTATGTTGAAGATAAGATACCCGTTGTATTAAACATTGCCGAAGGTGCCACACGCGAAGCAATTAACCAGGCTGCCCTGGCCAAAGCGTGGGGATGTAAAGGGATTATGGCATTGCCGCCCATGAAATATAAAAGTGATGAAAGAGAAACAGTTACTTATTTTAAAGAAATAGCAAACTCGACAGAATTACCGATAATGATCTACAATAACCCTGTTGATTATAAGATAGAGGTAACGCCCGATATGTTTGCCGAGCTAATTGAATGTGAAAATATACAAGCAGTAAAAGAATCAACACGGGATGTAACGAATGTAACACGCATGATTAATCGATTTGGTGACCGTCTAAAAATTCTTTGCGGCGTTGACACACTGGCAATGGAAGAATTATTGATGGGAGCAGATGGATGGGTCGCAGGCCTTGTTTGCGCTTTCCCCGCCGAGACCGTTACTATTTATAATCTTGTAAAAGCAGGCAGAATAAGAGAAGCGACCGAAATATATCGCTGGTTCATGCCATTGCTTGAACTGGACATCCACCCTAAACTTGTACAATATATTAAGCTGGCAGAAACGCAGGAAGGCATTGGCACAGAAAAAGTTCGCGGGCCGCGGCTTACTTTAGTTGGAGAGGAACGGAAGCGAATTTTGAAAGTCATCAACGATGGCATTGCATCGCGACCAGATTTGAATAAATATTCACAACCTGCAAAGAATTATAGTTCTCTTTCCAAAAGTATGTCGATATAAAATTGGGGTAACGGCCATACTATTTCGTTGCCGGTAAAATATTTAATCTTCGCCAGGCGAATTAAACGATCTCATGAAACATATTTTTCATTGTATTGATGCACATACATGCGGAAACCCCGTGCGGCTCGTTGCCAAAGGTGGCCCCGAACTGCGAGGTCAAAATATGAGTGAAAAGCGCCAGCATTTTTTACAGGAATTTGATTGGATTCGGAAGGGATTGATGTTTGAGCCGCGGGGCCATGACATGATGAGCGGAAGTATTTTATATCCGCCGCATGATCCTGCAAACGATGTGGCGGTTTTATTTATTGAGACCAGCGGGTCCCTGCCAATGTGTGGACATGGAACTATCGGCACTATAACCATTGCGATAGAGAATCGGATTGATCATCCCTAAAACACCCGGGATTGTTCGCATGGAAGCTCCTGCAGGACTCGTTGTTACAGAATATAAAAAACGATGGCGAAAAAGTTACTTCTGTAAAACTCACTAACGTTCCATCTTTTTCGCACAAGAAAATATTGAAGGTTGAATGCCCCGACCTCGGAACGCTGACTGCCGATGTTTCATACGGCGGAAATTTTTATGCAATCATAGATGAACAGGAAAATTTTAAAGGACTTGAAAATCACTCGGCCGATCAATTGACAAGCTGGAGCAGGGTAATGAGAAAAAGGATCAATGAGAACTATGAATTTGTGCATCCTGAAAATGCGACAATAAAAGGCTGTTCTCATATTTTATGGACGGGCAAAACACTGGATAAAAATTCTTCAGCAAGGAACGCAGTTTTTTATGGCGACAAAGCAATAGACCGTTCTCCCTGCGGCACCGGCACTTCGGCGAGAATGGCACAATGGTTCGCAAAAGGAAAATTAAAAAAAGGTGATTCTTTTACTCATGAAAGTATTATCGGTTCAAAGTTCACGGGGATAGTAGAAGAAGTAACTGAAGTTGGCGGCAAGCCTGCAATCATTCCATCTATTGAAGGCTGGGCAAAAATATATGGAGAAAATACTATTACAATTGATGAAGATGACGATCCGTATGCGCTAGGATTCCAGGTTATATAGTTACCTCACCCCAACCCCTCTCCAAAAGGAGAGGGCCAAGACCTTTTGGAATTTTTTTGAATGCAAAATATGACAATTGCTAACTGTTACAAGCAACAATATTTTTCAGTGTACCAATACTATCGATACTAATTTCAATTTCATCATCCACCTGTAAAGTAAAATCATTGGGTGGTACAATGCCAGTACCGGTCATTAAAAAAGCTCCATTTTCAAAGTCGCATTCCCGGAATAAATATTCAGCAAGCTCATCGAAATTTCTTTTCATTCTATTTAGCTGAATGTCATTTTCAAAAACGGCTACTCCACCCCGTTTGATAGTAATAGATATTTTAGTTTCTAATGAAAGCGGTTCTTCGGGCACATACAAACAAGGCCCAAGCGCGGCGCTCCTGTTGTACACTTTTGCCTGCGGCAGATACAATGGATTTTCTCCCTCTATATCCCTCGAGCTCATATCATTTCCTATCGTATAGCCCTGTATTTTTCCGCTGGAATTCATAAATAAAGTAAGCTCCGGCTCCGGCACATTCCATTTAGAATCTTTACGTATAAAGACCTTCTCCTTATGTGCTGCGACGCGATGAGGCTGTGCTTTAAAAAATAATTCCGGCCTTTCGGCATTATATACCTTGCTGTAAAAATCTGCGCCCCCGGAATCTTTGGATTCTTCCATCCTCGCGTCGCGACTTCTCAAATAAGTAACACCCGCTGCCCATACTTCCTGCTTGCTTATTGGAGCCTGGATAAAATTTTCTTCCATTGAAGAAGTCACCGCATTATCAAAATATTTTTCCTCATTTATTTGTTTACTTAAATATTCAAATAAATTGTCGCGGTTAATAAGCCAGTCCCATTCTTCATTCAGCAGGTAATTTTTACCGTAGCCTTCAAGCACAATGCCTTTTGATGTTTTAAATAATTTCATTTTTTAAAATAAGGATTTACCAATTTTTTACATCATCCAAATCTACATGCAATAAATGATTCGCCAATTCTCTCAGTGATGAATATTGACCTCGTAAATGGATAACGGTTTGCTTATACTCTTCTACTTCACCCGGCTTTAATTCCTTCACAGGTGACGAAGATTCTATTTCGTAAAACGGACCAAGCTGGCTGCCATCCTCCAATGGGCCATCATTATAAGAATTTATGACATCTCCTTTGTAAGGGAACTTTTGAAGTTCCCATTTAGAGTTTACATACATTTCATCTTTATGCACTTCAGGAATTAAAATAGTAAGTACATTATTTTTAAAATCAAAACTGCCTACAAGGGGTTTTGCAATTGCCGGAGATATACCAATCTTGCCGCGCGATTTTCCATCACAACGGAAATATAAGATACTATCTTTTACCAATAGCCTGTCATGCGAAATTTCTCCAAAATAGTTATCGGTTATAAAGGATCGTGCATCGGGCTGCCGAGAAAAGGGAATCATGACTTTTGTTTCAGGAGTCGGCGTCATCATGCTCAATAACCAGATTGAAAGCAAGCCACTCTCTTTTTTCCATTCATTTTCTCCCGAATTTTTAATTTGATTGATGGAGGAATAGGCAACGTAATCAACATCCGCAGGAATATTAGTATTTAGAATTTGTTCAACAGTATTTTTACCTGGCAAAGAAATCTTTCTATTAATATCAAAATGGAAAGCCGACCCCGAATAATTTGCAATTATTGCGCTTTTAGAAAACGTCGCTGAGGAACTATCTGATTGAATTACTTCAAATTTTTCTGTATCAATTAGTGCAGGTACCTGCCAGTTCTTTATATTAAACGAGTCGCCTTTTTTAAAATAAATTGCATACTGTCCTCCTTCAGGCCCAAGCCAAAATCTTTCTTCACCCCCAACCGGATTGAATTGTTTTTTCGTTTCTCCTGAAGAAATTAATTCATAATTTATCCATCCATAGCTTGCACCGCTATCACCGGAAGCGGTACTTGTCATCACCCTTCCCTGGTAATCGGCGCTTAGCAAAACTTTTGCATTTCCACTTTGCAATTCAATAACATCCTTCGAATGCTTTTTTAAAAATGCTGCATCATAGCCATAGGTGCCTTTTGTAAATTCTTCCACATTCTTTTTCTTATCGGTATTATCATTACATCCGGCTGTAAGAATTGCAAGCAAAATCCAGCCAGTTATTTGTTTAATCATATTACGGTCGTTGACAAGTATTGAATCTACAAAGTATTAAGCAATCGTTCCAAATGGTTTTCCTTCTTTAATATATTCTCTCCTGATACCCTCCAAAACATCTTCAAGATAAAGCTTTAATTTGTTAGTTCCGGCTTCATTTATATTAGTGAGACCGTTTCCGTTATCTGCGTTAGGCTCTGAATTTTTATCGGATAAGCTCTGTCTTTTTTCCACAGCCTGTATTCCTGCGAAATGAATTACATTGATGATGTTCCCACCCGTTAATTCATATTTCTTTACCTGTTCCGGAATACCATCAATAACAGAGTCTTCAGGAAAAGATTTTTCCCAAATTTCCTTTCGCTCATCTTCATTAGGAATTGTAAATTTCACTATGTCATTAAAGCGCCTTATAAAAGCATCGTCAATATTATTCTTCATATTAGTGGATAAAATAACGAGGCCGTTGAATTCTTCAATACGCTGCAGCAAATAAGAAACTTCCTGGTTGGCGTATTTATCATGGGCGTCACGCACGCCTGTGCGCTTACCAAATAATGCATCTGCCTCATCAAAAAATAAAATCCAATTTTTGTCTTCAGCTCTTGCAAATAATAGCTCAAGATTTTTTTCAGTCTCCCCAATATATTTTGAAACTACCATTGACAGATCAATTTTATACACATCTTTTTGGGTTTCGTTTCCAAGCACATTTGCAGTAAGTGTTTTGCCTGTGCCGGGCGGGCCGTAAAATAAAACCCTGTATCCTTTTCTCAATCTTTTCTGCATCTTCCATTCATCCATTAAAGCAGGATTATAGTCGATCCATTGGCGCAAACTTTTGTAATGCCTTTTTACATCGTTGTTCATTACGATATCATCCGAGGTAAGTTCGGTTGTAATTTTTTTAGCGGGGAAATTGATTCCAAAATGTGGTGGCGCGGAAGCTCCAAAAAGAAACAGGTCAATATAATCATGGGCCATAATAATCTTACCACTCAGGGTAGGCTCGCCGGCAGGTAATTCCTCAAGCCATAAAATTTTTCGCTTCGCGAAATCATTATCCGACCAAAAAAGTTTTTCAACTTCTGCACGTCTATTAACATCATCGCCTGCCAAAAGAAATACTGCTGTTTGGCCCGTTGGTAAAAAGCCACGGAAATTCTTTCCCCGCACTCCTCCTATTTCAGGAAAATCGCCGGACGCTTTTAATTTCTCCTGAATGGCATGGTCAAATAATTCCGGGATGGCGTGAGGTGCTAATCCAATCAATAACAATGTAGCGAGGTATTGATCTACTTCAAAATTATATATCGAAAGAAAATCTTTTACAGGTAAGGTCCATGATTCAAGCGGAGGTATTGCGGGCAGATCCTGGCCTGAAGGATTGTTGAGGCGGTAATCAATAAGATCATGCAGGTATTCAAATTCGGGGAGATAGGTCATAGCATCTTTTGATAAATTGGTTTTGAAAAATATATAGTCTCAAAAATCTATTTACTATTTTTAATTTAAGAGATGTACCCCTTACTAACGTTAGTTTTCAAATTTCTCAAAGGCAGTGAAAAATGTATCTTGAAAAATCACCTGCTTTACCCCGCAGTAAATTTTATACAGTCCGATACCAATTTAAATTTTCTTCAAAAATTCTTTTGCTAATTCGTTATAATCTTCCGCCCCATGAGAATGTTTGTCAAAATTGAAGATATCCGTTCCTGCTTCCTGCGCTCTGGCCAGTTGAATATTACTTCGAATATGAGTTTTGAATACATCCTTTTCAAATTCCGTTTCTAGTTGATGCAGCACCTGGCGATTCATTGTTTTTCGATCATCAAATTTAGTAAGAATAAATCCCAATAAATTGATCTTTGGGTTGAGCCTTTTCTTTATTGAATTAAACTGCCGCATAAAGCTATGCACACCTTTAAGGGGCAAGAATTCTGCCTGCAACGGAATAATTACGTGATCGCACACAACAAGTGCATTAACGGTTAACATTCCTATAGAATGAGGACAATCAATAAAAATAAAATCATAATCATTAATAACAGGTTGCAGTATCCAGGTTAAAACCTGTTCACGGCTATACACACTCACCAGTTCCATTTCGGCATCAGCAAGTTCAATTGAAGCAGGAATAACGCTAAAACCCGGCCTTATTTCTATGATCGCCTTTTTTACATCAGAACCTTCTCCGGTTATTTCTTTTTTAATTTCTGTGTAAAGATTTGATTCAGGCTCATCCTTCATTCCCAGTGATTGAGAAAGATTGGCCTGGGGATCGGCGTCTATCAGCAAAACATTTTTTCCTGATCGCTGCAGGGCCGCGCCGAGATTTATAACTGTCGTGGTTTTGCCGGAACCTCCTTTTTGTATGGCAACTGATATAACAGGCATGAGGTATTATTTGATTTTGAAATAATTCCTTAAAGGAAAAATATTGATAAAATAATTTAGTAAGTCAGGCGGATACCATCAAACTTTAATTATAATTTTCTCTCGTTAATCTGCTCTACATCGATGCTGGCTACTTGCTCACCACGGCCACCAGCAGTATATACCGCCACTACGTCTAAACTGTAAGTACTTTCAATAACCAAAAATCCTTCAAAGCCGTGAATAAATGTTATGCCGAATTCCTGCACCTGCGCACAGGTTATCCGTATCACTCCGTCAGCCTCCAGCCCATCATCAAAATATTTGGAAATGCCAATGGGAGAAGCGATTTTTTTCCTGATTTTCACTTTTCTATTTTGAGGATTATGGATATTCACCACCGTTTGATATACACCGGGGAGAAGCGCATCAGTTGTTTGCGAAGTGCCGGGAATATTGGCTGTACAAATAAATTTCACAGCATACTGAAACTTGTAAGGGTTCCGTTGGGGTTTTAATGCTTTTGCCATGATGATATAAATTTTAAATTTAAAAAATTAGTTACAGGTATTTATCAATTTAGATGCACGCCTAACCATTTACGTTATGTTAATCATTAAAATAATAAAGCGCCTTTTCCCAAACACATTTTGCAACTTTTTCTCCGAGCTTCTGCCCCAGGTCATTTCCTCTTTTAAAATGTATACCGCCATACAAACGTGAGATACCTGCCTCTTCCGCAGCAGCAGTAAGCGTAGGCCAGTCAAGCATTATGTCTGACGAAGGTGTTTTACCGGGTTCTATATTTGAAGATCCTTTTTTGACAAGGAAGCATCCTTCAAAACTATCTTTATGTGTATAAGAATGTAAAATAACGGCGGCAGCTCTGCTAAATGTGCTATGTCCTGAAACATGTTCCGGGAATGGAGGCGTTATAAAATCAGGTCGCTGGTAAGGCATCCAATCTTTACCATCCATTTCTACAATGCCTTTGAAAGGGCCACCCCATGCTTTAATAATCCTGCCGCGATACAATTCATGTATGGCCGTTATTGGCCGAACGGAATCATATCTTCTTTTACATTCCCAGCAAGCTATCGAGGCATCAAGCAATGCATTCGTTAGAGCAAAAAATAATTTTATACAATCTTTATTTCCATACTTTTCTCTTTCGCAAATGAATTGACCAATCTCACACCAGTGCCCCGGAGGTGTGTAAGAACCCGGGCCATCTTCCCAATATTCAGCAATTGCTTTTTCCTTATCGTTGAGCGATTCACTTATAGAAATAATTTCCTGCGCCTGTTTTTTAAAGTCATTTGGGGAATCTTTTATGTTATATGGAGGTTCAGGCCTGAACTGTTTTGCGAATGTTAATGCAAAAGGTTTTACCAGTGGCCAATGCGGAACCAGACAACGCTGCGCTTTTCCATTCACCAAAAGTGGCTGCCAATAATTGATATCTTTTACCGCAGCCGGCTCAGGGGGATTCACAGTTTTATATCCTGTAAAATCCGTCCACGGCGCGAAATGAAACAACATTCCCAACTGACTTGATTCATCACCATGCCTGTAATCATTGATGAGCCTCGCCACAAGATTTCCGATACCCTGCGCCGTTTTTATATCAAACGAACAATCGTCGGGATTGTAATTGCATTTGATCATCAGGTCGCGAAACATATTTCTATTTTCCAGAGGCAATGCGAGCCAGAAGAGATCGGTAAGCACTCCGAAAGCGGCGTAGCTGAAAGTCTTTTCAATTTCACTCTCTCCACAACCTTCTTCATGTCTTTTTATATATCTCGAGGTAGTAGTACTAAAAGCGCATTTGTTATAAACACTCCATCCGTCATACATAGCAGTATGCACCATAGCTAGCGCACGTGCAGCCAAGGGCGGCGAAGTATTTGTTAGCTTTATGGCATCAAGTGTTAGTTGATTCCATTGAAGAGCAAGTGGCTTTGATTGATTAGGGGGCATGTTGTGTTTATTTACTATTTCAATAAGCTTATAAATTCCTTTTATCGCCTTCGCGGCGTTCCAGAGCCGCCACGCGATGGAGTAACAACAATTGGCATCACAGGCTCAGGCGGTACAACCGGTGCCGAACCGCAAGCTGGCACAAACCTGCCACTGACATTTGGAATACCTCTCAGTAAGTTAGGATAATCTGTACGCTCCCAATTGCAGGTTGTCTGCCATAATTCATAATGTAACCTGGCAACGAGGTATTGCAACAAAGAACTTACATAGGCCTCCAGGTCCTGCTGGGGGATTCGGATTGGGGAATTGCGATTCGGCAATGCTGAGAATCTTTGCTGGAAATCCTGATGCATTGCATCCACAATCTGCCTGTACCTCACAAAATGTTCATGGGCATGCACCCTTATCCTGCCATGAATTTGCCTCCATATATTTCTTTCACTTATATCCCTGACACGATCATTCATGTTCTCATAAATATGCCTTGCGATAAAATATTCAAAATCGGCTCTCGTAAAGCGAATACCTATGTCCGTAACAAAGCTTGATTCAATTCCATTATTTATTATTTTATCGCATACAAAAAACTGCTGAACGTTCAGCAAAAAATTGGCTTTTTCCCACGCACCTAATTGTGTTTCATCTCTTGTATAATCCGGAGCCGGATCGGCTGCCGGGTAAGGCATGTCCAGTGTGATATTAATTGGCAACGCAGGTGAAGCTGCTGTTGCGGGGGACGTTGATACCACTGATGACCGTGCCCTTAGCCATGCTTCATACCCGGGATCATGTTGTGTAACACTATCACGGGGCAGCCCTGAATCCCGGCTGTATTGATCGAGAAGGGAAGAATGTATCCGGTCAGTTTCATGCAAAGGTTGCCTTTGGATAACTGAATTATTTTTTGAAAAAAAAGGCGATTCATCTCTTCTTCCGAAAAAGCCTGTTGTGTTTAAAACCGATGTTGATTGTTTACTTATTTTTTTCATTATCGCCTGATTGATGCCGGTGATAAGTATTTGAAGTTACTTTTGCTTCGGGCGTTTTCATTTTTTCCATTCATTAGAAATGACCCGATATACCGATTCCTGTATTGACATCTTTTACATTCGTCAGGTTATTAGGATCGGCGTTTAAGTCAAGTTTTAAATCCAGGTTCAGGCCCTTTCCCAGCGGTATCGGCAAGTCTAATTCTAGCTTGCCGCTTTTCAGGAATTCAAAAGATTTCAATCCGATTCCCGTTCCGTAAGAAAGTGCGGTCCCCAATGTTTTATTTGCTCCCAGGAATCCAAAACTTGTTTGTAAAAGATTAACACCGAGCCCGTACCGCAAAAAAGTGTTCCACATTAATTCTTTATCATCAGGGAACAAAGTTGCAGCCCGGTAAAATTGATAAGAGTTGTTCCAGAGATTTTCATCAATATCAAGTTTTAATGCCTGGGTAAGGCAGGCGAAATTTGGAAATTCAGGGCTCGTTTGACATTTGCCTGCACGGGTAAAGCGAGGAGTTGGATTGGTTGCCGGTGATTTATTGGTATCGGGTGTGTCGGTTTGGGTAACGGAGTCATCAGGTTTTTCCTGCCGTTGAACCATCTTGTCTTCTTCGTCGCAGGCTGCACATTTTGTTTGTATCTGTGGGATTGGCACAGCAGCCAATGGCCTGGCCTCAATTGATGATGCATTAAAAAATGGCTTGCTGCTGTTTCCAAAAAAGCTTTTAATGTTTTCTTTTTGCGAAAATGAAAAGTGATTGGAATCGCCTGATGAATTATTTTTTTGTTGAATCAATTTCATGTTTTTATTTTTTACCGTTAACCGCCGAAACACCGAAATTGTCGCAAATCTTAGCCTACATTTCTTTTTTATAAATAATTTTTTGATCAGTAAACATTGGTGTATCAACCATCTTAACTTTAGAATCTCTCAAATACTTTTCTAACCATTCCTGGTTGAGCTCCATCTTTTCAAAATCCTTCCAAATGCGTGTATCTTTTGCGCAACTATACTTTTTACACACACCCGGACGATGATTATATACTCCGCACCCATTAGTCTTAGAATTGAGATGGGTGCAAAAACCATTTTCCTCGTGGCGGATAAAATATGGCCTGCCCATATCCCACCTAACATACCCGGCTTCTACTTCCTCAGCATTTAAAGCAAAATCCAGTTTGCAACAGACCGCCTTACAAATATGCCACCTTTCTTCACAGTTCACAGGCGTATAATCATTACCGTCTGCACCGTCAACACGCATGGAAAGGCCCGGATGCGCCGTTTCCTGTTTTTCGATTGATTCCTTTCGTACTTCCTGCACGAATGCCTCAATTTCTTCTGTTTCCATAACACCCTTTTTTACCATCAAATCCACTATGGCATATAAAAAAGAATCCGATTCATTAACACGGGCAGAAAGGCTAGCTAGAGCGCTATGAGTGAAAAGTGCCCCCCTCTCTAATTGCCGGTGAAGCTTTTCCTGTTCCTCAGTGGAAGACAAGTTTGATTCATCCTCATTCATATTAATAATTTATTCGAAGCGGTTTGCCCCGTATATTTTTTCTGATACCAAGGCCAATAGATTTATAACCAAGTGCCGGCGTTCCCGTAAATTCCGAATTAAGATCTAAGTTTGTTTGAGGGATGTTAATTTGCCGAGCTTCTGCTAAGCTTATATTCTCTATCTTATCAAATGCCGGAACACGGTTAAACCATTCCAGTGTGAAGGCTGTAAGAAATTCTTTGCCTTCCTGCTCAGCGCAATTAGCAATCAATTCCATTGCAAGTTTTTTTTCCTTAAGAGCTGCCCATACGAGATAATCCTGTGTATTTATTTTATCAAGAATTTCTTTTACCCTTTTGCTTTGCAATTGAAGTTGATCACGCCAAACAATCTGTTTCAATTCCATTTGATCCGGATGTTCGCAGTGTAAGCCATATAACACTCCGAGATTTAAGTTACGACACCCAGGGTATTGCAGGCTTGTTCCTGAGAAATGCTGAAGCTCAGTTATAATATGGCGGGCCATTCCCAGGTGGTATCCAAAATTCCGATAGATTTCAATTATCGGTGCATTCCCCGCTGTGGCAAGTTCTGCGCCTGCTGCGGCAAGGGCGCCGGTAAAATATGCGGAGGTCATTTCAGTATATTTCCAATAACTTTCCCAGGTTTGAATCTCTTTTCCCGCGGTTCTGCTTCTTGCGGCTAATGCAATTAATATTGATTCCTGGAATCTATTTAAAACGGGTTTACCAATTGAACGATCTTCTTCCAATAAATGTGTAAACAATCGCCCAAATAATACCTGCAGCATATGCGAATAATGCATAGCCCTTTCTGCACCAATTTTTAACCAAAGCGAGTCCGGGTTAGTTTTTTTCGCATAGTCGTTCAAAATTTCAAGGCTTATTAATTCAGCAAGTAAAGCCGTCATAACCCTTATTGATTTTGGGTCTTCCGGATTTCCTCCGGATGCTTTACAGGTTCCAGCTACAAGTGCGATTTCCGGAAGCCGGTTTTGGAGAAACCAATCATCAATCACTTCTGCCAAATCCGCTGAATGAGAAGGTATCCAACTCAATAATCCCTGGTGAATGTGGGTTAATATTATATTAATTCGTTCCAACATAATCATATATTTCATCAAAGCAAAAAATCAATTAGGTGGAAATAACCAATGGTGTGGTGGATTCACTCTAATCCATTCACTTTCTGTTTTTCCAATCCAAACATTCAATTCCGTAGCTTCAGGAGTACCAGCTATTGTAAGAATAGCTTTTACAGAAACCGGTTCGTTTTTAATTTTTGAAAGATCATTGTCTGCCTCCCATGATTTCCCGTTCAATTGCAGAGCAATTTTAATTTGTTGACCGGGGAGAATATCTATGTAACCCGGGCCGTTTTTAGTCCAGCCCATAGTTTTTGCCCGGGTAATATTTATTTGCGACCCTGAACTCTCAGACCTAAGTACCAAAGCAAGATTTTCCCAACCCCAGGAATTATCTGATTGCCAAATTCGTATAACAGATAAAGTGGAATTTTGATATATAAGTATCATTTCTCCCGATTGTATTTCCAGTTTGATTTTCATACTATCTTCTATTTTGATCTTTCTTTCATTATTACCGGAAAAACTTACCAGAAAAAAAACAAAAAATTCGAGCGTTTTCACTTTTAAAACTTTTTTGTATTTCCGGACATTTTTGCAATAATAAAAACTTGTGTCACTTATAATAAATTAGAAATTAACTTTTACAGTATCTGTTCCTAACACTTTATCTCCATTACAGGTGTCAATGGCATCAAGCCTGAATTCCCAGGTACCAACCCACGAAGCGATAAAAGCCGCCGAACCTCTTACATTTGGATCATCCCTACCATTAAATCGCGGCCCATTTAATGGATCCTGCTTCCCTTTAGCATCTAAAAATTCATTAACCCCCGCAAAAGATTCTGAATGGGGGCCTTGCCTGTGCCCATATCTTTTACCCACCTGATCACGATCTTCATACAAGGTATCAGGAATAAATGTTTTGTCAGTCAAAAATCCCTCATGGCCAAATCTTGCAGGATCCACGTTTTGATTTGACCATTTTATATATTGGCGTATTTCGCCGCATGTTGCTAAAATTCCGTTGGGGGGATCATTTTCAAACTCAGCCGCCATTGTAAAAGTTGTCGCCTTATTAGTAGGTGTGTTGGTAGTTAGAGGTGCTACCAGGTTGGGTTTATATGTTGGTCCCGTCTTTAGTTTTGCCTGTGGCGGTTTTGCAAGTTTTGCGGGTAACGCCGGAACGTTGGGAACGAATGCTGTAACTCTTCTGTTTTGCAATAAAGATGTTTTTGAAAACTCATCTGTTTCACCGTGAGCAAATACCTGAATAAAGCCGGCAGGTATTCCTGCGGTACCTGCAGCGAATGTCTTACCGGTGCTCAGTTTTGCGGCAGGTTGTATTTTCTGCATTTGTTTAGAAAGTACCTCAGCACGATTGCAAGAAAGAGGCCAGTTAACGGCTGGAGTACCATCAATACTTGCATATCCATGTATTTTAACTGGAACAGACAATGCCGAACTATGCCAGTTATTTACAAATACAGCAATATTGGTTATGTCTTGTGCGGTAAGTACCGTTCCACCCTGGTCAAATGTTATGTCCAGGCTGGCATTTTCATCTGGTAATTTTTCTGTAGAAACCGGACATGTAATATTGTTCGGAACTGTTGATAGATCATTTTCCAGAACATCTGCTTTTTGAATACCCGGAACAAAAGAGTTTCGTTGTATTTCTTTGGCAAAAAGCGCACTGTTTTTCTTTGAATTTGAAGTTGGTGGCTTTAGGTTATTAGCAAATGAATTCAGAAACATATTGTTGTCCTCTTTAAAATTCACCGAATCCACACTTTGCCTTGAAGCTCCCTGCTGCACCGTATGCGTTAACTCATGCGCCAGCAAGCCTGATCCCTGTTTGCTATGCGGCTGGTAACGTCCCTGGTTAAAAAAAATATCATTTCCCACTGTGAAAGCATGGGCATTTAAATCCTGGCTCATTTGGGCTGCCTGGCTGTTAGTATGTACTCTCACCCCGCTGAAGTCGGCGCCAAAACTATTTTCCATCGCCGTTTTTGTATCCCTGTCCATTCCTTGCCCACCACCCTTCATACTTTGTATCTGGCTTTCTATATTTGAAGAAACCGGCGACCCGTCACCGGCAAATTGTAAACTGCCATTTTTCTTCTGCATCTTTTCTTCTTCTTCGCAATGATCACATTTTGCCTGAACAAATAAAGGTGCCCTTGCAAGTGTCTTCTGTAATTTCCTGCTGATGCGGTTTCCTATTGTGAATGGTTGAATGGCAAACTGCTGCAACCCAAAATTTGAAAGCTTCCGTTGTATGTTGCTGGCATGATCAAATCCTCCGACTACCTGTCGTGAAACTTTGTCCGCCTCCTTTTCAAAAGGATCATCCGGTTGGCCCACCGTCAGGCTTGCCTGGATAGAACCCGGATTAAAAAATTTTCCCGATTCCTTCGTCCCACTTGAAAAAAATGAATCACTTTCACTTTTATTAAAAAAAGGCTTTTGTGAAACTACAGCAGCAGGCTGGCTATTTTTTGAGGCTGTTGATTTCATGATTCATTTATTTAATTACTCAAGTTCTCAATCAAAATATTCTAATTACATTATGTTTATCTCCACTCCACTTTTAAAATATCTTCCATCAACGGCAGCTTCACGATGCTTAAGTTCCATGGGAGCTGATCCAGCAACACATCAATAGAACTCGCTTCCATCTGCAATTGTAACTGGCCGTTTTTTATAAATAATTTTCCATTGCGTTGCAGGAAACCTTCCCGCAACCCATCGGGTGATGTACCTTTTAATATTTCCCATTGGCTTATTGCGGATACCAAAAGGTTATCAGCTTCCTGTAATTCCTCAGCGCTCAATTCAATAAACCTATTTACCGGTTCTTCCAAAGAAAGTGCACACAATACTTTTGGCATTACCATTTCATGTTCTTCAGGGCGGGTACTTCCGGTTGCTAAGTAATGCAACAGGTACAATGCTTTTTGCTGAGAAAAAGCATCTTTAAAATTATCTTCTTGCAGCAAGTGAAGATTTCTAAAAAACAGCATTAAAAACGGATGCAGCAAAACCACACCTGCATTTGACACGTAAATTCCATCTTCATTAATCTCACTCTCCATATCTTTTTTTATATCCTGCGTCGTTCGTTCTTCTGTCACCTTATTTGATTCTTCGTCTTTTTTTTGCTTTTTAATTTCCTTCAAAGAAGAAACATCGATATTATTTTCTACTAAAAAATCTTTTATCCTTTTTGAGGAAAGTTGCGGCACTGTAAAATTCCTTGCAATAAGTTGTAAGGCAATTTTTGAAGGCGTTACATTTCTTTCGGCCGATGCTGCCAGTTGCAAAACCTGCTCCCATAATTTATGCTTCACTTCTTTGCTCTGCAACAAATCAATGGATTTTCTCTTTCTGCCTTGTGAAAGAATTATTACAACTATTTCATGAATGTATTTTTGCAGCGCATCCTGGTTTTCTGCTGTAAGTGTTTCAATAAGCGATTGAAGAAAATTTTCTGAGTTTTGAAAAATAATTCGCTTGACAGCATTAGGTTGTCCGTTGATAAGATTTCGCAATTTGACAATCGCTGATGTATCTACTGCGAATGCTTCCAAAACTTTATCATACCAGTCCTGGTCAATTTTAAACAAATTCCATGGAAGATATCCATGCTTCATATAAAAGATCCATTGCCCGGAAACACTTAGAACCTTTGATTCTCTTTTCTCTTTAAGTTGTGAAGGCAACTTATGTTTTACCGGCAGCAATTGTTCAGTGATTTTTTTAAAGACCTCCTCTTCCCAGTCTCCTTTTTCAATTTCTTTTTCGTTAATGATTCCCAGATCAATTTCAAGTGTATCGAGCGTGATTGTTTCATCTTCGGTACTTGCTGCATCAAAAGCCCTTTCCAGTACAGGCACAATCTTATTCCAAAAGTGACTGCTCACCTTCTGCTGAATGTGAAATGCATCCAGCTTTTTTCCCAGCGAAAGATTAATTACCTGTTTTCTAATGATGTGTTGCATAAGTTGTATCCATTCAGGTCAATGCTTTTTTTATTTCATTCAAATTAATATCAGGCTCTAAGGATTTCACTTCTTTACCATTCCAATCATCATATAGCTCACGCATGTCGATCTTATTTTTTCTCAGATGATTGAACAATGCACGCTGTATGGTTATTTTTTCAGTATTCTTTTCATTGATAGCAATCCGGTCAAAATATTGCCAGCTTGCGTTATTAATAAGCACCCTCTTTTCTTTTAATGTAAGGCCTTTAATATTTTTAGTTTTGTCAGTCTTATTTTTTAAAATTTTGTTGATGAGATCATCATAGCGTTCCGGTTCGGGATTCGTATCCGCGAGAAATCTTAATGCATTTTCAGCAACTTTATTCCCGGGTTTGCCTTCTACAACCTTCTTTATATTTTCCTTGTATTTGGCCGACCGTGCCTGCATCGTCAAATATTTCTCGCGGCTGTCTTTTTCTTCTTCTTTCTTTATTTCTTTAGCAGGTACTGCTTTCTTTACAGCTTTTGCTGGTGCCTTAGCTTTACTGATCTTTGCAATCGTTGCCGGTTGACGCACAGCAGTCCTCGCCTTTAATATGGGGACCGGAGCAGGAATATCATCATAAGTCTCACAATTGTAACTATCGTATTCATTCCTGTTCCAGCAGTATAAATTATTTATTTGTCTAACTAAATTAAAATCAGCGCACAGTTCGGTTTCATCATCAAAGCAGGAAACAGGCTGTTCATCGTTGCATAAACAAGGCTCACACTCACTGCAATCATTCAGAACTTCAAAATTTTTATGAAATAGTAAACCGAGGAAATCGCAGTTGTCATATTGAGTATCGCATAATTTCTTAGCGAGGAAATAATTCCATTTCCTAAAATAAAATTCAAAGCAACAAAAGTCACGCGGGGCAAGCCACAGAATACGAAGAAGAACATGTGCAGGCGCTTCTTTTTGTAATAACTGTTCTATAACAGCCCTGTTCTCTTTGCTACGGAAACGCTGCGGCCATGCGGGCAAAGCAACGGTAGCAATGAAAGAATAAGGATCACATCCGGGAGTAAAACATACGGTTTCATCCTGCACACAAGGGTCGGTATCACCACCTGGTATCCATTTAAAATGGCAAATACTTGCTGCATTCGAACCGATAACTCCGGCTACACATGGCTGTGGTAAATAAGAACAATGGCAGTCGTCATAAACTCCATCCGGATTTTTACAATGCGGCCTCAATAAAATATGCTCAACCAAATGCAGCCCTTCGCTATTAATTAATTTCTTTGCCCTTTCAACCGCTTCGCATGCTATCGTACTATTATTATATTGCTGCGGATTTACGGCAACAATTTCATTAAGGCATCTGTTTGTATAATCAATTTGATTATCATTTGCATTACCGGCAGTGCCCTGAAAATCCGTGCAAAGCCAGCGAATAATTGAAAGATTACTTGCTGCCGGAGGGCCATCTACAATATCGCCAACTGTTATTTCTTCAGCATGCAATTCTATTCCATAATAACCGCAATCGCATTCGTATGTTGGTTTATAATTCGAAAAATTCCCAATTTGTCGTAAGGTTCTTATATAAAATTGCAGCGCCTCGCAACAGCTACTGAAACAACAATCGCTTTCCCAGGCTATATAACAACCCGGTTTACAATCCCCATCACTATTTATGTCAATGCAATTACCCGCAATATCATCTGCGCAGGTATCAAAACCCGGTAATTTTATTTGAATATAAAAATTGCATTGCCGCTGATTTCTTATTGCATTTGTATCAACATTTCCTTTTCGGATTAATGGAAAATAACAAGCGATTCCAATAAGCTGATTTTTCCAATCCGCCAAAGTAATTTCTGCAGAAGCAGGTGTTGCTATCCTGTTTTTAGCAGTATCACCTAAATAAAAAGTATTATCTCTCTCCACATACCTTGCGTCAACATATATTGATTCAAAAATTTCTATAAGGCGTTCACAGGCGTCAATATTATTCGCAGGATCGCTCTGAATAAGAAGATTGGCGACAGGCTTTTTATCAATACCGAGCAACAAGAGATTGTTCTTATCATCTAACTGCAACAGGTCAAAAAAATTGAATGAGGCAGCCTGGTAAAGCTTATTCAAAATTGCATCACGCCTCGTGGGAGTTTCATACCTGCAAGGATGAAGAAGCCCCGTGTTGCCACAAGCTACAAAAAAGCTATGGCTGCAATTGTTCCTGTTTAAATAATTGTGAAAGCCATTATCGGTTTGCGTTATACAAATGAATTTCTCAATACCGTTTACTCCCCACGCATCGTAAGGCGACACAAATCCTGTTGCACTTACAGCAAGCACTTCCCGTATATAAATACGATACTTACAATCCGTATCATCTTTTTCGATATAATAATTCCCGGCATAATTCAATAAGGCTATAAAAAACTGAAATTGGTTCATCGCCTCCTGTGGCGTTGCATACCACGCCATGCTACGCCAGTCGTACGATTCTTTTTCACGATTGAATAATGTAAATCTATACCTGCCTTTTGCGATAAACAGTATCGGATAGCTTTTCGCAAAAAGTATAAGTTGCTTTATTACTACAGTCGTGTCACCATCATATTCGTAAATTGTTTCTGCAGGAACGAAAACTATATTGGCGCTGGCCTTGCAGTTATCATCTTCGTGAATTATTATTTCTGTAAGGCTAATAACTTCGTTTGCGCCAAAGTTTGTATCAAGATGTGCTTTTCTTAAAATGAAAAGATAATTATCAAGAAATGCCTGCATCGCGTCTTCCTTGCTGGCATATCCTTTTACACTTTCAAATAAAACCAAAAGCTTGCCTTGTGATGTTCCTTTTTGATAATGTACATTATTGCATTGTACCCGGAAGTGATACCATGTAACATTCGTTGCAGTGTCTTTCCTTTCACTAATGATGTCCCAGCCGAAAGAAATTCCAATATAATTATAGCCCGACACGAACTTATTTATCAAATCATTTTTGGCAGTAAGCGCATCTGCTTTTGCATCGAAAGGCAGCGGATGTTTCGCAAGGAGATTATCTTTATCAACGAGTTTGTAGACGTACTGTTCGGCGGCACTATTTATATTGGATTTCAAAGTTGCATCGAGGAATTCTTTCGAAGGATTGTTAATTGCAGCAGATATATCCTGGTGGTATTGCAAAAGCTGAGATGCTTCTGCTGCCTTTTCATTTGCTTGTTCAGGAGAAACAGAAGCATGGGCTACAATTTTCTTGTTGCCATCAAGAACCAGTTGAATCTCATCTTTAGCCAGGTTTATTTTCAATGAAGGAAGACTGCTATAAAATTTTTGAGCCGCTTCTTTAGCATTTTGTTCACTTGTATAAACGGCTTGAGTTACAAATTCAACCGGCGAGCCTGCAGGATTCACCAATTGGTATTTAAATTCCCAATTATCAGGAATAGGTTCAGATACTGAAAGCTTATAGGTATGAGAAATTACTTCATTAAGAATCTCTTTGATTTTATTATCCGATGCTTCTTTACTTTCAAATGATTCGAAATAAACAGCTACGTTAACATCCTCCTTTTTAATAAAAATTTTAAATTGATTTCCCTGGTTCCCTGTCTGTGAATAGTTATTCTGCGAAATTAACAACAACAATAAATCGGTAAACCCTGCTTCAGCAAGCTTTACAGTGTCGAAATCTATCAATGAATCAAACTGGATTGTTTTCTTATCATTGAGTAATGCGAATTTCTTTTTGACGCTATCGAGCTGTATTACATCTATCGGCTTGAATTCAAATTTCTCTTTATCAATGTAAACAACATTATCATCCTTCGGATTTACGGGGACAAGTTTGTCTAATGTCAATCCCTTTTTAATTTTCGAAAATTCTTTTGAATCATTGAGGTAATTTGTTAACCTGGGAACTATTTTTTTAAAATATTTCTGTGCATCCTCAATGGTATCAAATTTTGTTTTGGTCTCTGCAAGCAATCCATCATTATTATCTTTAAAAATTACTTTAAAAATATATTTGCTTACAAAAACATTTTCGTCAATAACAGGCTTGAACTGATAATACTGACTGCAAAGAATTAGCGTATGCCTCAGCATCCTCCTTTTTATCAAACAGAGTGGGATCGCTGTATTTATTTCCAAAATCATCCTTAATAAAAGCGCCCCATTTTTGTTCGTGATCAAGATATTCAATTTCGAAATTTGGCTGTGAGCCTAAATTTTTATACAAAGAAGTTAATGACGAAATGCCTGCTTCATAGGTCACCATTTTATCCTCTACTTTAAATTGCCTCCCAAACAGTGACACCGACAGATAGTAAATTTCATCTGCCTTTTCAACCACAAAATTGCACAGGTAATGCTTTCTCCAATCCTCAATACCGCTTAATGCTTTCACCCTTTTTTCAAACCCGGAAATATTTTCGTTTTCCCAACCGTCGCATAAATAGTCATAAGCCTTACCCCTGTTGCTGCTGAGGTCATCATACTTTGAAAGAAACTTTTCTTCTGCTTTTATCTGTGATCTTTGCAATTGATCCGGAGTTAAAAAACCTGATGTGATCATGGCATAATCCGTAAACTGCTCGGCAAACCGTGAGAGCAGGTGGTTTAGAAAATCCTGCCTGCGCGAATTATACAGTGTTGCATCTTCAGCGATCAGTTGCAAATATTTCGCGTAAGCATTTAGATTTAATTCCAGGTCAAATGAAAAATATTCGTTTCCGGAATTAGCGTCATCAATCACAAACGAACGATAATTTTCAGGGAATGTTCCCAAATATTTTATAGACGCTGCAGCGGTCTTTGCTTCCTTTTCACTTGCATAGTATTTCTTGCTTATTAAAGCGAACTCTGTTGACGATGTAAAGCAATAAAAGAAATAACAATCATTGTAATTCGAAATAATGACCGGGTCGAAATCTCCGTTCAATAAATCATCTCTCAATTGATTTTCTGCCTGGTCGCGAACTGCGTCAAAACAAAACTCATATTCGGGGAAATCATCTTTGTTTACATCATTGCATCTTCTGTCAAGATCCGTATTTTTTATTTTGCCTGAAGCGATGAGATTTTCTAAATTTTTTCTATCTGTGGGATAAGCAAGAATACTGCCTTCACTTCCTAAAGTGCCACCGCCATCGCTACCAGTATTGAAGCGAAGCAATTTTTCCAATTGAGGAACATTGGTGAGTTCATTGGTAAAATATGTGTGATTGTCGCTGTCATTTTCCGAAGAAGACAAGGCGAATAATGAACGAATATTTTTTAACTGGGTTAAATAATTTGCAAGCAATTGATCAAAAAACAAAAGGAAGCCTTGTAATTGCAAAGCCTGCGCTTTTCGCTCGTCGGATGCTGTGCTTGCCAAATCTCCTTTCCCGATTCCATACACATGAGGGAATTCATTTTGAATAGAATAATAATCAGAAAGATCGGCATGATAAATTCCTTGTGGTATTTCAGTATCAAAATTTAGAGATGGCCGCGTATAAAGAATTTTTCCATTCGTTGAAAAATTCATGGCAAAAATTGAATCAGCTTTTGCGAGGTCCAATTTCACTTTCATTCCATATTTGAAAAATTGAAAACCAGAACATGCCACTTCAAATTCGGGAATAAAATTTTCGGGAAGGTGAAGTTCCCATTTGGTAATATCCGGATAAGGGCCTGCATTGTTGCATGGCTGCCAGGCAAGATTGCGAACATTTTTAACCCCTGCAATATCAAACAAAACATGATATACATCTGAGAGATGAATTTTTTTTCTTAAGGTGATTTGCTCTAATTCATCGGTATCCACAAAGCCATAACTTTCCTCCAGGTTGTATGGCCGTCCGGAAAAAATTTCTTCAATAGGCTTTCCTTTGTCAAGAAGTTGCGGTAACGTATAGAATTTCGGAGAGGGTGAAAAAAATTCACGAAGCGCTTCCAGTATTTTAAGATAAACATCGGCGCCATCCGCATCTGCCTCCAGCTCTACATCTGCACACAGCCCTATTTTTAGTCTGCATAAAACTTTAATGTCAATGAAATCTTCGCAAAGATTGCGATGCGACATCAATGCGCATTTTACTTTATGAATGATGTCATTATATTCCTGCTCCTGTGCGGGATCTGTTAAGTCAAAATCTTTTTCAAGTTCAACATATACGTGGTAAAGCCCATTAAGGTAATCACACTCACATGGATTCCGTTGAAGATTTCCAACAGTTCCGGGAATAGTGTTTCCTGCCGGACAAAAATCTGAAGGCAATGTATCTTCTACTTCGAGCCATGCATTTTTTACTCCTGAAATATCGATAAGCAACTTCCTGAAATCTATTATCGTTAATGGGTTATTAGCCAGGATTTGCGAAGGAGTAAAAAAATTATTATCCGGAGATGTGTCTGCGGGATCTCTTGTAAATAAATCAACGGAGGGAAGATTGGTACGGTAACCTAAATCGAGCACTGCATAAATGAGCATTTCGAGAATGGTGATTCCCGGATCGTGCACATTATGATCGGTCCATATTTTTCCTGACAGATTTCCCAGGTAGGCAATTGATTCGCTTCTCAGCTTATCAAAATCGAGATAAGCCGGGAAACCGGAATCGGTTGAACTGATTGTTTTATTTGTAGATTCATCTGCCATTTATCCAATCGTTTCATTTTTATCTTCACAATAGTCTGCAACAGGAATTAGAGGTGTTGCGCAACAATCAATTTTAATTTGATTGTTATTATCTTGATAACAGATTTTCCAGTCATCACAGTCAGGGGGATTAATACATATCTCGATATCTCCGGCAATCAGAATCGATCGCGGTGTATCGGGACATACTTTTGATAATGTATCGAGCGGAGTTTCGTCTTCCTTTCCCATTCTGAAATCAGTGATAAAATCAACATAGTCTGTATTCTCCAAAAACCGGATGATGTCGGATCTGTAAACGCATTGCCCAAAGGTGAGCTTATCATATTTACCCACAGCCCATGGTGCAAGCAACTCTTTCAAGTCCTCTATCAATTTTTCACGATAATAATTTTCATCCTTGCCAGGTAATAATTTTACGCGAAGGCAAAAATTAATTTTTTCATAACGTGGATTCATCGCACGAAACCGAACGAAAGGCGATGTGCGTTTCCGGATATAAGCCTCAATTTTTTCAATGATGCTTACAGGAACTTTCGGCTCAAATGAATTGCCTGCTTTGAGTTTATAGAGGTTAGGAATTACCGCGAGAATCACATAGCCGGGTGCGTACGGGAAATCATTTTTATACAAGTGAGCATCCAATGCAAAACTGTGGTTGATGCATTTTGCTTTAAACACCTGCGGGAAAGCTTCAAGTGCCAGCCGTTCGTAATCGAATTTTTGAATCGCTCTTCCCTTGTGACGAAGCTGCTCACTTACGCGTACATAGAACTGTTGCTCTGCTTCAGGAACACTGCCATCAAATGTATCATAAGGCTGCTGTACACTTTTTACATTTGCGTCTGCAACGTTTAATTTTGAAATACTTCCCGCAGCTAACGGTTGCGATAGCCGAAGTTTATCATTAGATGCATCATTGGTAAATGTGACACGAATTGCCTGCGGGTGAATTCCGGTTGTTTCACTTACAGCCTTACTATTCTGAGCAATTGATGCCTTTATCCAATACAGATCTTTCGGCATAATTGTATTGGCATTCGTCATATTTGCCGGCATTGCAAATTTGATGATGCCGGAAGTAGTAAGGTTCTCGCTTGCATCATCCAATACTTCAAAACCATCACGCAAAGGCTTCCACACATTACTATCGAGGTAATGCCATTGCACATCTTCTTTTTGTGCTTCAGAATCTGAAGTTGCTTCAGCCAGTTGAAAAAGTATGTTTAGATTATTACCGGGAACTAAATTTTTCAGGCCAAGGAATAAAGTTCCTTCATCGCAAAAAGTTGGGAACAGTGTTGGCTGCAATTCGATTTCTTCATGTTTGTAAGTTCCGGTGTAAGGATAAAGATGGATGAGGTCAATATCCTCAAGTGTAGCAGACGCAGTGTAATCAAGCGACATGTTGCTGATGATCGGCGTCCATGGCTCGTTGGGAATTAGCACGGTCAATGGCTTTACAATTTCACCAGTGAACACGTCAAAAATATTGAGTAAAGCCTGGAGGGCTCCTAGTTTTGTCTGTGTTTCTTCAGCCTGCGTTAAAGTATCATTCGCCAATGTTTTGTTGGAGTGCACCAACGGAATGAGTGTATCTCTTTCCCCATCATCAATACTATCAAAAGGCGGAGCGGAAGCAAGATCTATGGCATTATCAAAAGTTGTATTTAAATCATCTGCTTTGTCGCTGGAAAGTTGAGCTTTATCTTTTGTCGTGTTAACATCATCTTTTAATTCAACGATTGTTTTGCCGGTACTTCTGAAAACAATCACGGTATTTCCATCTACCTTATATACTGCACCTTCAAGCAGTGCATCGGGGTAACGCCCCAGCGCCATCATTTGCCTGCTTAGCACAAAAGCATAGTCCTTATGCAAAAAATCCTGGTCCCTTAAATTAATTTTAATAAATCCATTCCTTGTACTCACATCCAATTTTTTGAAATCCGGATCCGAGATACAATATTGCTGGTCTGTAAATCCAAAATCAGAAGAAGAAATAATTATCCCCTGCGAAAAAATAGCATCATGATCGCAAACCGTTGTATTTGGCGGTAATAAGGGAAGTGGATCAGGCGGCACGACGTCAAATAATTTTCTAAAGCCAACCTCATCTTTCCATATCCCGTCTTCCAGGGAAGATATCTTGATTAAGAACTTATCCTCGTCTAAACCGAAAACCTGGGGGGTGGCAGAAGGATCTTCGACGACATAGCCCTTATAATATTCCCTGAAATCATTGGGCTTATCCTTCCAGTTGAGATTAATACGAACATTCTCCCATTTCTTACAAAATATTTCTTTGGATCCGATATAAAAACTCGGGCCCGAATTTGCAGTGTCGTGCACGATAGGCAAAGTGTAAATATCAAAATTTCGGATAACAGGCCGCGTTCCAAAAGGATAAACCGGTCCATTGACATCCTGCAAACTTTCATCATTTTGAACAATGAAATTTCTAATACCGCATACCTGCACATCAATCCTGGTATTCTCAGTACCTATGTTTTTTAAAACCTCCACATTTCTAAAAAAGTGATAGTAAGAAATTATTTGCGGTGGTGTATTTTCATTTTTCAAAAGACAACAACTTTCATCCTGGTCGCAACAATCCGGTACCCTGGTTATCCGATGGAACTTTTGGAGTGATTGTCCAGGGCAGTTTTATGCGATCATTCAATTCAATTTTTACCAGTGGCTGGGTTGTATCGAAATCTTCTTTTAATTTTTCTTTATCATAATAAACAATGGATGGTTGATCAGGATCTATTGTGGCGCTGATCGTTAATAGAAAAGTATTTGAAAATAAATTTCCTATTGTGATGTTGGTAGCAGCAGGCTCCACCCAATCTTTTTCACCGCTAAACAAAACATTTAAAATTGTTTCAGGCTTGAAGATTTCATCTAATATCGTTCTTCTTTCGGGGTCTGTAACAATTGGGGTTATAAATGCATTCCAGTCACTTAACAAAGCAGTTCCCTCAGTCGCAAAAACAGGTACATCACAATAACAAGGTGTGAATTCGCGTGGGGCAGTTAAAAATCTTTCGCGTATTTGTTGGATAAAATTTTCATCAAACCCTTTTGCTATCGCCTGATCAAACAATTCTTCATCCAGGTAAATATACTTTTGCTGAATGTTTGCCTGCACACGTGAAAAAATTTCCCCGGCATCTAAAAAGTCAGGGTATTGATTTATATCATTTGAAATTCGGGTGGCAGCATTATCATCACAACAATTTTTTGAAGCTTGAATAATTTCATTTCCAATGTCTTCACAAACAGAATCTTTAAGTTGGCAGGCAAGTGTAATATCAATAGTTCGTGTTCCCTCTTTTAAATACAAAACCGGTGAACCTAAAATAAAACCCAATCTGCCGTGAGCATAAGGCTTCACAATTTTTGTCTCCGGATCGCTGTATTTGCTAAGCTTAGCGCCAAGCGTGGGAAAATTTTTGGGCTGATCATCTTCAAAATCTTTATCTATTCCATCAGCCTTAGTCGCATCATTTGCTATATAAACACCTTCCACATACGATTGCACAAAAGCGCTTTGATTATTCAGAAACAATGTCTTTACATCTGCGACCTCCGTTTTATTTACGACTATTTCATCTTCCAGGGAAAAAAGAATCTCCTGCTTATTAGTATCCTTACCATCCTTTACAAGGATTCCTTTTTTGACTAAATATTTCTTGAGCTGCTTTTGAATTTCAAAAATAATGTGGGCCTTATCAGGCATGGCCTCACGCGATTTTATCTGTAGTACATCTTTATAGAAAAAATCGAGATGCTTGCGGGTGTACCCATTAAGATCATTTTGTAAATAACGGAAGATATTTAAAAAAGCAAATAACAAACCGAGGTGCGGAGGATGCTTTTTTTGCAGCTCTTCTTTGAGAGGCAAAAGGCTTAACTCCAAATTATTTTCAGCCTCTGTCGATATAATATTAACGGCATCAAAAAAAGGAGATGCAATGGTTTTAAATTGCTGGTAAAGATTATTAAGCTGTTTAAACTTGCTGCTGGTACCGGTTTTAAAAGTGTTATCAATCGCATACAGATCAGTTACATCGAGATTCCACACTTTATTATCATACAGCCTGGAAAAATCAATTCTTTTTATTCCATAATATTTTACCGCTGCATTGGCATAGCTAATAAAAGATTTCACCGGCTGCATTAGCTTATCTTTTATTAATATCTCCAGGAAACTTTCTATTGGAAGGCCGCTGTCTTTTACCGCCAGATGCCAGGTATTTATCTTATTAATAAAGCGGTAATAAATAAAATAAGCATGTAATTGCAGGCCGTTGGGGGATGGCTTTTTTTCAAAAAGAGAATTGTAATACGCAAAATTATTTTCTATATCTGCCGCCTGATTTTTAATAACAGATGCAAGTACAAAAGGAATGCTGTTTTTAAAGAAAGGCTGCCAATCGCTTACATTTAACTCAGTATCGTAATAATTTATGTGTCGCGACAACTGCATAAAATAATCCAGCAGGTCAGCCAATGTTCTCGCGTCAATTTTTGCAGCGCCCGACAAAAGCTCATCCATTACCCGCTGGCTCTGGCTCGTGCCGGGATCGTTTTGAAAAGGATGGATGAGGCATTCACAGTCGTACATAATAATTTGTAACCATTTATAATTCCCAAATATTTTTAAAGACTATCAGCACTAATTCCACGAATTGTGGCGAATTCTTTTTTAAGCATTGCCACGGATTACACCGATTTCCACGAATTTTCTTTTCATTTCTTACACAGGCCTTGATGCTTCGTTCAGATAATAATCATACACATAATTAAACCGCGAATTGGTTTGCGGAATGGTATACTCTACCGTAATTGTAAATTTTCCTTCAATAAGATCAAATGAATCTGCGGCAGTAACATCTACATTCTCTGCAACAATGCGCGGCTCATAATAAAGAATTGCGTTTTCAACATTGTGCTTTATGATTCCAATTAAAGTACTATTCAGCGATTCGAAGATGTAATCGGTAAGATTACATCCGTAATCGGGTTGCATTACACGTTCGCCAAGGCTTGTAGAAAGCAGGATATTTAAGCTTTCTTCTATGTCTTTATAATCGCTCACCATCTCGACAGTGCCCGCTTCAAGATCAAATTCCGGCGGAAACGCCCAACCGGTGCCAAGAAATGAATTAAATGAATTTTCCATAATCTAAATTTTAGCCCCCTACTTGTACAGTAGGTAATCCACTCACTATTACACCTCCGTGTGCTGTTAAATCTCCCTGCCGCGCTGCAGGCCTCCCACCTATAAGAACTGTTGTTGACCCTTTTACAATTGAATCGGGTGGCCCGGCACATACGCATAGATCTGTAACAACCGCCGCCGGCAATCCACCAATCAAAACGGTAGGGACACACGGCCCGGAAATGGGACCACCTACATGCGGATTAGGGGTCGCAAGCGGGCAGGTATGCATATCTGTTATTCGCGCGGCTGATGGCATAGTTATTATTTTTTTAGTAGCAAGATATTAGTAGGAAGACTTGTTCACTACCTGCTTCTTGCTACCTGCTACTTGCTTCTCTTCCTCAATTTATTTTTACAATAGACCCGTTTATTTCTGTTATTCCTGATGAAGCCAGTTTTGCTACTGCACCCTGGATGCTCACATCCGCATCAGCTTTTACTGATAATGAAGGCGCACCAATTGAGAGCGAGGCCCCACCAGCCAGCGTTAAAACTGCGCCCGCTTTAATATCAATATTTGCAGGGCTTTCCATCGTAATTCCGGACGTCTCCATCGTGATCTTGTTATTGCTCTGATCTTTGATCTCTATTTTCATGCCTTGCTCATCAATGGTAATGCTGTTGCCTGCAGGCGTATCTATAACTATTGTTTTTGTATCATCATTAAAGCTCAAATGCATTTTACTTCTTGTTGTAAATCCCTTTTCATTGTTTGCATCCTGCGGAGTTATGGGCGCCGGCTTATTGCTGCTGTGCAACATTCCAAGCACAACGGCATCGCGTGGATCATCATTGATAAAACCGACTATTACCTCATCACCAATTTCGGGCATAAAAAATGCGCCACGATCATTGCCGGCATCGAGGCTTGCCACACGGGTCCATATTCCCTGCGCATTACTATCTATAACTGGAACCCGTACAAGAATCCGGTCCTGTCCGTCGGGATCGCTTTCCAACTGCACTACTACGCCTATTTGCAAGCCGCTAATGCCTCCTACAAGTCCTGCCGATGGAGCATCATTTATATCATTGTGAAGAAAAACATAGCGGCGGGGATCAAGCCCAAATTGAATTTGCGTTTCCCAGGTTCCATCTCCTATGTCCTGCCTTACTGCAGTTACAAAAGCATTTCCATTAAAGCGATCTCCAACTCCGGAAAGCTTCACTGTATCGCCGGGCTTTATTCCTGCAAAACCAGTAAACCTGGCGCGGCCCCTTATTTTGGCGAGCCTGCTACGCAACATAATTCCGTCAACCCAATCCTGCAGTTCCTGCTCTAGTTTATGGCCACTGTGGTGCATGTCAAATTTATCGGGACTTACCGCATTTGCTATTGTACTTGCTGATAAATTTCCCTGCTCGGCAAAAGATACTGATGAAGTATCTGCTGTAAATAATTGTTGGTTGCTGTAATCCCATGATTCAGCATTCACACTTTTAAATTGATTGCGTGCATCTATTTCCGCCTCAAATTCCAATATAGAAGAGCCATACTGAATTTCCAAAACGGCACTGTTTGCAATCGCGGGTTTCTTAATTATTATTTTGCCATCATCCACATTTACCAACATGCCATTAGCCTCCGCTCTTAGTAACATAAAATCCCAATCGGTAATATTATGTTGTACCAATTCTTTATGTTGAAGCGTTGTCGTTTCCGGATCTGATTGAAGGCCATATTTTGAAATCAACTCATCAAAAACTTCATTATCCTTTACATTTTCAAAATACTGATTATGCCTCCCAATAGTCATCTTAACAGACTCATCCATACATTCAACCTGCAACTGCGTATTGCCATTTGCTTTTACTTTGATGCCATGTTTTATAATAATTCCTTTAAATACGCTTGTATTTTTGCTGTCTCTTCCAATGCTGATTTCGATCTTTTTACCGGGAACAAAATCCTGCTTATCGCTGAGCGCAAATGTTTGAAGTGCAGCATCGCCATCGCGAAAAACGAGGCTGGCTGTAGATACGCGATTTAATTCTTTGAAGATAGAAAGCGATAAAAGTTGGTACGATGGATCTACTTCGGTTCCATCCACCGTTATTTTAAAGGTAGCTACATCATGTTTGGAATCATTTGGAATTAAAGTACTCGGCATCAGGTTTCAGTTTTATCGAGTGGAGGTAAATAAAGCTGAATGCCAGCCTTTAGATTTCTAACGCTTGTAAGATTATTTACTCTCCCGACCTGCAAAAAATAATTTGGCGTATTGTAAACATTATAAGTAAGCAAATCAAGCCGGTCTCCCTTGTTTACTCTTTTGTAATGAGTAAGATCTGGTGATTTATTTTGATTTCCTTTTGCACGCTCTTCAGGTGAAACATAATGAATAAAGGAAGCGTTTATTTTCACCCGCAAAGGCGAACCATTTGGATTGAACAACGTATGATTAATGTCGAGGCTTGAAAGAACACAATTAAAATCTATTTCCGAACCCCACTGCACATTCAAAAATCTCGGGCGATGGATTTGCTCATTTATATCATACACACATTCCAGTAATTTCTGCAATTGGGCATGCACATCCAGTTTTTTATATTCATCCACATAGCCTTCCAGCGTTTTCGTTCCGTCGAGAATAAATTCAATTCTTAATTCCTGGGGCGCCGAAGATTTGTATTGCGGATTAGTAGTTGACTGCCCATGCCCACGTGTGGTATCCAATTCAACCCTGTAATTTTTAGTGAATGATTCAGGGTTGATGGGCGTCGTGAATAATTTACTTTTATCTTCCTTCTTAAAATCATTCTTATCGAAAGAATGGATGATAAGCTTGGAAAGTGTTTTTGAATTATCTGGCATCTTTTTCTTTTAAAATCTCCATTACCTTTTCAACACATGCTGTTATGATTTCTTCATTAGGAGATACATTATTATTAGTATTAGATGACGGCGCGGAAGCAGCCCCTCCTGTACCTTCCTGGACAACTGTTGCTTTAATAACTAATTCCCTTATTTCTATCGGCATGTTTTTATTATGATGGATTATCAAATAATAACCTGTTATAATTTAATTCCAATGTTTCTATCAGAACTGCTCCTTGCTCTGCATTAAGCTCTCCCATTCTCCAACTGCGGGGCCACACATTATTTACAGTCCAATGCATTAATGCATTATGCTGCTCATCTAAAAGTGAAATGGTTACTGTTTGAAGAGGAACTACTTGTTCATCATCAAAAGCTTGTTTCAACCATCGTGTTAATGCAGAATCTGAAGGCTTGAGCAAACCGCGTTTTAAAGTGAGCGGCCCATATTTTCTTCTAACAGGCAGCACGTGTTCAAAACGATTTTCACCGCCTTCTCTTACCTGCTCAGTATCCAAAGTAGAATCTAATCCTGTAACAGACTGAAACCTGATATCGGTTTTATCCTGCGCATCAAAATTGAAATCCACTTTGAAATGAAAATTTACCGTCTGATATAAAATGTCAGGCATAGCATTAACTTAATTATTATGAGATGATCAGGGTTTTGTCATGGTGAGGCCTTCATGAACAAAAGTTAATGTTTCAATAGCAACTTCATTTCCATCAGCTTTTAAATCTGTTGATTGAATTTTAGAAGGCCACGCTTTGGACAGCGTCCAAACTATAATAGCCTTGTGTTCTTCATTTAAAAGTTTTATGGTGACAGTGCGCCTGTATTGCTCTTTTATTTCCTGGAACATTGCGGTCTTTACCCATTGATTAAAATATTCAAGATCATCTAAAATGATACCTCGCTTTAAAGTAACGTCCGTATATTTTGTAAGACCGGGTTGTTTTGTTTTATTATAAGAAGGCAGGTTGCCCTCCCGGTATTCAATTACTTCAGTTTCGAAATCCAGGCCCGTTACTTCGGTAAACCCTAAACGTGTTCCTCCCCATTCAAGCTCGAAATGGAATTTTGGAAGAGGATATTTAAAATCTGGCATATCTTTTTAATTTAAAGGTTTAATTAAATTTAGTTGCATCTCAATTTAGGATCAACCGCTTTTATCGCTTTATCCAAACTATTTTTACATGCAGTCAGGGCCTCTTTTTTCTTATTAGCCTCCTGTAGTTGGGCCGTTAAATCAGCATACATAGTTTCATCTTGCTGTCAACCATTTTTGTACGCATGCCTTGTAGGAGTTATTGCAAATAGGGAAATCGAAAGTGGGCAACAATTCACAACTGTCATCGCCGCAATCACTATGGATAACGTTTGTATCGGATTGCTTTGTTTGAGATTCAGTACTTGTGCTGCTGTCTTCAACACAATCAACATCACATTTAAAAGCATTGTACCACTCGCAGATCACGGTTTTGAAACCATAGTAAGAATTATCATCACCTGCACAAGGAGTTGAATTTGGCGCACATGGATCGTAAGGATGGTCTTTGTCAGGACAATCTTTTGTAGAAATATTATTTCGTATAAGATTGGCAATCTTTATTGCGGCAACAATATTTTTAACGATGTCATCTCTTAATTTAATTACTGCGTCGAGCTTCGCTTTGTAATCGTCAAGGCTTTTAAGAATACCCTGGCCTTTTACCAGTGAAGGATCTGTATTATTCGTTATGCAGTTTTGAAGATCGTCATACTGCGTTTTTAATGAGTCCAGTTGCATGAAAAAATCACGGATCATACAAAAAAGAATTTCTATGGCATCAACAGCTTTGCAGGAGTTGTACCAAATCTTGTCGGACTGAACTGCAATTAATTCCAGTTGGTTACAAATGGCAAGAGCCAGGTCCTGCGCATCATTAAGCTCATCAATCCATTTCCGGTATTTGTTCCTCCGGTCAGTAATAAATGCAAGCTTCTTTTGCAATTGATCAGCAGTTTCTTTAACGCTGTTATACTTTTGAGTTACCGTTTTTAGTTCAGTCTGCCACGTATCATAACAACACTCCACGCAGGTAGGGTCGTCAGGATTTTCTTTTTTGCAACAATCCAGGATGGTATCTTTATCCCAATCCGGACCGATAGGCTGATAATTATGATTTGTAAGCATAATCTTTCTTTTAATTTTTTATATAAAATAAGTTTAGTCGCATTTTTTATCCGGGTCATCGGGTGTGTCACAACAAAAAGTTTTCTGAACATCATCGCAGATATCACAAATGTCGGTTTCACACTTGTGCAATCTAGGATTGCAATCATCTTTGCAATTACCGCTTTCAGAATTAGTATCATTAGGATTATCGTTGACACAATCGCAGGAAGGACAACATAGAAAATCAACCGCATCGTAATATCCTTCAAAGCTGGCCCGCATGCTGTTACGATCCATCGCAGACTGAGTGATTGATTTTACAGAAAGCACAAGATCATCCTGTAACTTATCAAGCTCACCTTTACGTGTTTTCATTGTATCGCTAATGAGCTTTTCGAAAGCATTTGATTTATCGGAAAGCGATTTTTGAAGCGGCTCCAATGTGTCAATGTTTGAAAAGATCTGGATACCGGTAACATCTGCAGATGATTGAAAAATGTAATCAATATCTTTCCCCAGCCCTTTAGGATAACATACCAGGTCATTAATTTCCGTTTCAGCATTCTTACATGCGTCAATGGGAGGCTTTGGATTATCATTACAATTTTCAGCAGTTTTACCCGTAAGCGCTTTCCATTGGGCAGCATTGCATTTATCAGTAATGCTGTCATCAAGCTTGCACGATGCTGATTTTAAATCTGCGAATTTACTTTTGGCATCTTTGATCTGTTTGGTAAGATCAGTGAGGAGTTTATTAAGATCACTATTCCATTTTTTTAAAGCGGCAACATTTGCTTTGACTGAATCATTCGTTTGAATTAATTCTGTTCCGGCACATATTTCCAAATTTCTATACCGCCTGTAATTTTCTTCTGTATGTAAAAACATACATTTCTTTTCCTGGAAAACTTCCTTTTCTCCATCAAACTTCGTTTGCTGCTGCTCTACATTTCCTTCCGTTTCATACAAAAAATTGCAAATAACGATCCGCTCATTATTGATGCTTTTTTGCGTAGCGTTGTCTTTGTCCTGGCAATCATTGCAACCCTTGTCAGGCGGGGGGCAATCACCATTTCTTTTTTGAATATTCATTTTAAAATATTTTAATGAGTATTAATTTTATTGGTTACTGGTTAAGATTCCCATATTGCGGTTGGTGGGGACACCAACCGCGGCGTTCAGCCGCGGCCGGTGTCCCCACCGGTCACTTTTACTCTTATGAGAAATTTTAAAATCATTTTTAGAATTTTATTGATTAAGATTCCTGCAACATTTTGTGCATAAACCTGAGGATAATAAATTCTGCAGGACGAACAACCGCCAGGCCAATAACTACTATCATACGTCCTTCAAAAATATCCTGCTCAGTCATTGTTTCGCCAAGGCCAACATGCACGAAATAAGCTTCCTTGGTGGAAGCTCCCATCAATGCTCCGGCCTTCCATTGCTCCGTGAGATAATTAGAGATCATTGATTTTACACGCACCCATGTGTTGATATCATTGGGCTCAAATACAAATTGCTCTGTGGCATTTTTAGTTGACTCTTCTACCATATTAAAGTACCGGCGAACAGAAATATATCTCCATTCATTATCATTTCCTGCAAGTGTTCGTGCTCCCCAAACTATAGCCGGCCCGCGTCCTTCAAATTTCCTGATCACATTTACTGACTTACCCGCCAGTGAATCAACATTGAGATTTTGTTGCTCTTCGTTTGTAATTAAATATTGCGGCTGAATTGCATTTTCAATATTTACATTAGCCGGAGCCTTCCAAACACCTCTCGAATTATCAACCTTGGCATATATACCAACAATGGCCGGTGACGCAGGTAACAACATCTGGATATTTGTAATCGCATTTTTAGCCTGGAAATATTGTGCGTTGTTTACTTGTTTTAAATCTGCAAGATTCGCGGCACCAGCGCCTGTAATTAAAATGGATGCGTCATTATCAGTTGTTTGATCACCGGGCATTTTATAATTGAAATCAACCCCCGTATAGATGCGCGGAAAGTAAGCCGCAGCATATTTCAGATCGTCTGTTGTACCTGAAATAATATTTCTCAGGCCTCCCGATCCTCCTATTCCATTTACATCGAAATCCCAAACATCGAGATTAGCCACGTCATGATAAACATCCATTACCACAAAGCGATCCTGCAAATTCACTGCCTGTGCTATCGCGGTGGAATACACATCGTAGTAATCAGTAGCCGTATCGAGGTTAATTGCATCAGGGAAAAGCAGCAGCGTTACTTCATTCACTTTCGCAACTTCGGCTAAACCGTCTTTCAAACTTTGGGCAACAATAAGGCCTCCCGTGGAAACATAATCTCCTACAGAAGTTATCCAGCAGGGTCCTCCGCCGTTTGCAAAGAACATCTGCATGGAATAATGCATTAGAAATTTAGATCGCAGCGTTTCGTCTATTTTACCATTTACCTCCGTTCTCGTTCCCGAACTTGTAAACGCAACCGTTATGCTGCCATTTTCAGGAGAAGGATATCCAAAATATTGCTCGTATTGCAAAAGAGATTCAATGCGCCACGGCTTATTTAATAAATCGCCGGCCTCTTTCCATTGTGCTTTCTCCGTATAGCCAATAAATGCAGGAATAGCAGTTTCGACCGAAGCAATTGATGGCGGGAGATGCGGAATTTCTTCAATGTAGACCCCGGGGGTTTTATACTCAGGCATAAGTTTTATTTTTTAGAGTTTATGAATCGACCTCACCCCAACCCCTCTCCAAAGGAGAGGGACGTGGAGGGTTGTTTGATTTTTATTTTTTATTTCAATTTGTAATTACCTTACAACTACCACCATTCGTCTTTTTACAATTCACTACTCAGCACTACACCACCGGAAACAAATCCGATTCCGGCACCATGATGTCAAAGCATATTCTCTCTTTTTCATCTTTTGCTATTTCAAAATTTATGGGGCCGGGAAAATATTTTGTATTGGTACTTCCCTGCTCGTGTAATTTGAAATATGAATTTGAAATTGATCTTGGTTGTATGCTTAACAAATTCTTGTCTTCTTTAAAAAGATAATTTGTTAAGGAAGGATCTAATTTTAGTTCCTTTCCCTTTACATTTTTGAACCTCCAGAATGTAAACCTGCTTTTTACGGGAATTTCAAAAATGGGAGCTTCGGTCCACACACCTGTGGCGCTTTTTCGCTTAATAATAAATCCATCCGTGGCCAACAGGTTAAATGCAGCATTGGTAACTTCAGGGCGAATATTAATTAACCCCCAGTTTTCCCTGCCATAAAACTGATCGCTAAAAACAACGCTGTGGTTTTTTAAATAACCATTAGAGGCACTCACCTGCAGTGAGTAAATGATATCAGGATATACAAAAGTTTCGGGTATAGAGATTACATCAGCCTGGTCAGAAAAATCGAGTAATGTTTTTTGAATAAAATCAGTATTGTGAGCGGTAATCGTTTTAAGGGTGTTACCGTTCTTATCTTTCAGAGCAAATTCCGCATCGGTGATTGTTGAATTTGCTCCGAAAGAGTAATAAATTTTAAGCGGTACGAGCAACTGATCATTTTCATTTGCAAACGAGTTACCTGTCACAGAAACCCACTGGTCTCCCGTATCATCCTTATAAAATTCACGAATGTCATTTATACCAAATGAAGCAAGTTCCCCTTGCTGGTAAATCCTGCTACTGTCAAATGCAGAAACATCTGCAGTTAAGAAAGGAGACGTTTTCGCACTCAACGCATTTTCGTTTGTAAAGAAATACATAAAGGGTACGGACCTGCTTACAATCGAATTTGTATAGCTTTCAATTGCGTTATTCTTTTTAGAAATAAGAATATGAATATTAAACCCGGCAGGTAAGGTATGAAGAGGGGCAAACACCAATGTGCCATCAGCAAGAAATTGTTGATTAACACGAACCGCTATTTTAAATCCTGAATAGGTAGGAAGTAACTTTAGTTCATAATTTTTATAGGTTTCCAAAAGATTTTCGGGGAACTCAAAAAGCACGTCGTCATTTATAGATTTTCTGTCCCCGCTAAATTCTGTAAACAGCAGGTTCATACGATCGCCCTGGTTTGCCTGCGCAAAAATGGTATCTCCGTTTATATCCGTGAAGAAATATTCATGGATCAATTTTACCTCAAATAATGTTTTATATATTAATGACATAATTAAACTTCTGCTGATTTGTTTATGAAGGTTTCAATTTCTTCAATAAGCGGAACTTCCCTTACCAGCGCCCGCTCTGTAACACTTACCAGCCTTAGTTTGTACATAACAAACGGAATTTGTCTGCCTCCCAGCGATCCCCACAAATGATTGATCTGTTCAAAGGTGAGCGTATATAATTCCATGGTAAATTTCAAGTCAACGAGATCATTTTCATCCAGGTTAACAGAGCCGCCGGAAACAGATGAGGCTGCAGAAAAAACATTTTTACTTTGCAAAAAGCGTATTACATAAGAGAGCCTTTTCAACGCAAGTATATAATCAGTACCTGAATAATTGCAAGTAAACAAAACATATAAATTAAGATACACAGGCGAATTTTCGTAAGTGGCATTGCCAATAAAAGGGCGCTTCAACGCAGGTTGATTTTTTAAAGTACTTTCCTCTTCTACGTTTACAAGAGTGATAACAATATTATCTGTAAGAGAATTGCCCGAAGGAGTTTCAAATAAACCAATATTATCTACCACTACTGTGGCAGCGTCTATAGACGAAAGATAAGAGGCGAGCTCGTCCCGCAGCAATTGAAGTGCAGCGTCGATCATTTTAACTTATTAAAAATAATTAAGTAAAATTTCTTTGAGGTTTTACTATAGAAAGGACTTCAAATATGGATCAGCGGTATCTTTTAGATTAGATCCATAACTAGTAATGTAAGTGTAGAACAAGGCCAGATCGTAAATGTATTGATAGAGTGGGGATTATTTTATAAAGTAAAAACTTAAAATTTACCCCAGCAAATTTTTTAGGATATTTTTACTAACATATTATTTTTTTATAATTTTTTTACAAAAGAATGATACAAAATATTTTAGTACATTATTTACTAAAACGCATTTTAGGATGAATTCCTTTAGCATTGAAGCATAGTTAAACATTGAATTTTTTTACGTATTTATTCGTTTAATTGAAGAAAAGTTATTCCGTTTAAAATCCGTTCCATAAACAATTTCTACCCTTGCTGGTGTTCCTAAAAAACCTTCCCATTCGTGTAAAGCCATGCACCGCCATTGTTCGGTGTTTGTGCCTATGGTTTTGTAGCCTTAGCATTCATATTGATAGATAAAAGAATAAAACAGTTTTAGTTCAAACAGGAGAAAATACCAGGGAGCCACTTCTTTTATAAAGAAAGGCAAATTGTTAAAGATCCGATTGTACTAACAACTTGCCTACCGGTAGGCAGGTACAAAATGTATAATAATAAACGACGGATTATTGATATAGATTTTTTTTGGTACTATTACAGCCAATAACAGAAATACAAGTGTTACATGCCCTTTTATGCGACCCCTCAAATTGACAATTCTTTTATTAATCATTTCAGGTAACCTTTTTTCACAAGAGGTTAGACAGTACGAAGACTTTTATGAAAGCGGAAAAATTTATGTAAGAGGCTTTAACATTCCAGTTGATAGCACCTCAAGTGCCGACACAGGTTGGTGGACATACTGGTATGAAAACGGAAATAAGTTATCCGAAGAAATTCGGAATGACCCATATTTGACAAAGTACATTAATTGCTGGACAGCTAACGGACAACAAATCTGCACTAATGGAAAGGGTCTTTTTTATCAAACATGGACAGACTTTGTTGCTGACAGTTCTATTTACACAATTAAGGACAGTATAAAACAAGGACATTATATTTCCTATTTGCCTTATAAAAAAGGGTACAGAAAAATCGCAGAAGGAACATTTATAAATGGGCTTAGACAAGGGGAAGTGACATACTATTATGAAACAGGCGAAATTGTATGCATACAAACTTATTTAGACAATAAAGAAAATGGTTTGTACACAGGCTACTACAAAAATGGGAAGATTGAAGAGCAAGGTATTGAAAAAGAAAATAGACGAGATAGTGTTTGGAGTTTTTATAATACCCAAGGTACTCTTCTGAAAAAAATTACTTATAAAAATTACGAAACAACTCATTCTGTCGAATTCTATTCAAATGGAACTATGAAAGCAGAAGGCAGTTTTACCAAAGTAAAAGCGCCATCAGAGAAAAACAAAACACCAATAAAGAAACTACATAACGGCAGGACAGCAACCAAGAGAAGTGGAAGTATTACTGTCAAAAACGGCGAATGGATTTATTACGACAGCAAAGGCAAAATAATAAAAAAAGAAAATTATTCTAAGGGTAAGTTGACCCAAAACGGTATGTAACATTGGGTTTGTTTCTGCCCTTGCTGGTGTTCCTAAAAAACCTTCCCATCCACCATCAAATTATTTTACTGTCAGCCTGAGCTCTGATCGAAGGCGGTGCTCTTATAAAAGATGTCTCTCTAAAGCCTAACCCGCCTTCGACCCTTCCTGGCGTCAGGGCAAGCTGAGCTCAGTCTGACAAACTTTTAATTCAAGGCTATACAAACTCTTACATTCAAGTTTTAATTTAACTGATAGTGATTATAATTAAAAAAAACTCGAACTGAATATATAATGCTGAAAATTAAATTTTGAGCTTTTTTAAATAATCATAATTGTAAGCAAGGCTTTCAAAAGGAGTGCCGGTGTACTCTTCCTGCTCCACAAAGAAATATTTCATTCCTGATTTTTTAGCGGCCCCCAGCATCTTCTTTATATCCAATCCTCCTTTACCAAATTCTGTGCTGTGCTTTTCCTGCATGTCCATATCTTTCAAATGCCATAGTGGAAAGCGGCCGGGATATTTTGCAAAATATTCCATCGGATCGTTGCCGGTTACCACAACCCAACCGAGATCCATTTCAAGGTTTACATATTTAGGATCGGTATTTTCTACCAGTACATCATATAAAGTTTTTCCGTTTTCTTTTTCAAATTCGAAATCATGGTTGTGATATCCAAAACTTAAATTTGATTTTTTAGCTCGCCTCTCCGGCCTTATTAAATGCATCAGCAACGCTTTTATAATTATCTACTGTCTGGCCTCTTGTAGGCATTGAGGAAACTATCACATATTCCTGGCCGGCTTCCGCGGCATCATCAATTGTTTGTTGCCATTTATCGTCAAAATGAACATGGCCACTTCGCAAGGTCATGCCAAGATCTTTGCATGCTTTTTTCATTTCTGCAGGCTTGAGTCCATAGTAATTTCCTTTCGCGCTACCTGCGGATTCTATTTCTTTATAACCCAGTGCTGCCAGCTTTTTTAAAGTCCCTGTATTGTCTTCAAGCATTTCTTTGCGAACTGTATATAATTGTACACCCACATCTTTAGCTGCGTTTCTCTTTGCTGCCTGCACTACGCGGGGTAACAAAACAGAACCTGCGGCAAGTGCGCCTGATGTCTTCAAAAAACTTCTCCTTGAGTTCATTTTTAATAATTTAAATTTTGACTAAATATCAGAAAGCGATCGTTTATTTTTTGCCGGGCACCCTATCAGAATTGCTGATAAATGCAATCTTTTGCTATCCGGTAACCAAGATGGTGTATTGATAGAGTCCTGGCCACCGTAAAAATAAGTCAATACTTTTGGAGTACCCTTCCCGGAAATTGGCAAGTAACGAATGTAAACATGTTTGTATCGCGAATGCATAAATTGCACGACACATGAAAATTTCTGTACGTGGCGTTGAAATAAGAGGTGTCGTTTACGGAAGAGACTTCAGATCTCCACCGAAACTAACTTGTTTGATTTTTTACCGAACTTTTCTTCTTCTGATATAAAGAAAGAAATTTAAATTGAAGGCTGTTACATTGAATACAATAAAAGTTTGCTGTCCCGCAAAATAGAAGTGTTCGCAAAAAAAATAGTATAATCATGAAAATTGATCCTATAATAGCCGTAAAAGATGTTGAAGCCAGTTCTAAATGGTATCAATCAATATTTAATTGCAGAAGTATGCACGGCGGAAAAGAATTCGATGTTTTAGTCTCCGAAGATGATGAAATTTTAATCTGTCTTCATAAGTGGGGAGAACACCAGCACCCCACAATGATGAATCCGGCTATTGCTCCCGGCAATGGTCTGATCCTATACTTCAGGACTCAAAACATGGATGCTATACGACAGAATGTTGAAAGAACAGGTGGCCCTGTTGAAGAAGAAATCCACGTAAATCCAAACTCAACAAAAAAGGAATTTTCGCTCAGGGATCCGGACGGATACTATTTGACAATAACTGAATTTCACAAGTATGAAGGTTAAAGCCATGCCTGATTTGCAAAGAGATTTATAATTGTTGCTACGAGCCGATATTTCTGAAAGGCACCGGCGCGTCCATATACAGACGCTGAGTCCTCTTCGAGAGACTCAGCTATGACTTCCTTTCCAGCAGGATTTTCACAACATAATCTTTCAGCGATAATATTCTTTCCCTGAAACCCGCAGCATTAGTACTTCAAACATCTCCACATTTTCTTCTTGAAAAAAATATCTTACAAAAATTTTGCGAAACCGAATAGTTGCGCATATATTTGCAACCGATTGGCTTCGCAAACGAAAAACTTAAACAAGATGAGACGAGACATTTTCCAGGCAATAGCCGACCCGACAAGGCGGGCAATTATTATCTTGATTGCATCGCAGGCCATGACACCGAATGCGATTGCTGACAACTTCAACACTACCCGTCAATCAGTTTCTAAGCACCTTCGCATACTCACAGAATGCGATCTGGTAAAACAGGAACAACAAGGGAGGGAAATTTACTACTCACTTGAAATTGAAAAAATGAAAGAGATTGATAAATGGATTGAACAATTCAGAAAGATCTGGGAAACCCGATTTAATCAACTTGACAAAGTATTATCAACAATTAAAAAACAAAAAAAATGAACGACTTACTATTCGATTTTACCGTTGACAAAGCAACAAAAACGGTATTTGTAAACAGGGAATTTAACGCCGATCTTTCGCTGGTATGGGATGCTTTTACCAAACAAGAAATTCTTGACCAATGGTGGGCGCCTAAACCGTGGGCTTCAAAAACAAAATTTATGAATTTTGAAGTTGGCGGACGAAGATTTTATGCTATGGTGAGCCCGGAGGGACAAGAGCATTGGTCTCTTCAGAAGTACACTTCCATTAGTCCAAAAACAAATTTCAAATATTTAAATGCCTTTGCGGACGAAAATGAAAACCCTCAACTGCCGGGTTCTGATTGGGATTTGAATTTCAGCGAAGAAAACGGCAAGACAAAAGTGAGTATATCTATTTATAACGAATCCCTTGAACGCATGGAGAAGATGATTGAAATGGGCTTCCAGGGAGGATTTACTATGACACTGAATTACCTGGAAGATTTGTTGGCAACATTATCGCAAAAATAATCCGGATACCTGGCTGTCGGCAGACAAGCTACCGAGCAGTTAAAACAAATAAGAAAGTAACGAATTTAACAAGCTAAAAAATAAAAATTATGGCACTTATCAATCCTCATATCAACTTCAATGGAAATGCCGAAGAAGCATTTACCTTTTACAAATCAGTATTTGGAGGAGAGTTTGCAAAGATTATTCGTTTCAAAGATCTTGCAAGTTCTGAATTCCCGGTTGCGGAAAAAGAAGAAAATAAAATTATGCATATTGTTTTGCCTATTGGTAAAGGTGGTATGTTGATGGCAAATGATGTTCCGGAAATTATGGGAAAAACAAACGAAAATGAGAACAGAAGTAAAATTGTATTAAGTGCGGAAAGTAAAGAAGAAGCAGACAGATTATTTAATGGGCTTTCAGCAGGAGGACAAATAGAAGGGCCTATTGGTGATGGCCCCTGGGGTACATATTTTGGTTGTTTCAGAGACAAATACGGTATTGAGTGGATTGTAGAATTTGACACAAAATATAACGGATAAAAGTAACTTGAGGAAACCTATGAAGGCTCTGAAATGTGATTTGAAAAGGCAAACTAAGTAACCCGTAATTTTATATTTATATGAACATAAAAGAACAAATCAAAGAGTATATTACCAGCCAACCCGAACCCAAACGCAGCGACATGCAGGCGTTGCACCAATACATACTTCAGGTGTTGCCAAAATGTAAACTATGGTTCTTAGATGGCAAAGACAGCAAAGGGAAAACTGTTTCTAATCCTAATATAGGATATGGATCTTACACAATAAATTATGCTGATGGAACAACCAGGGAGTTTTATCAAATTGGCATGAGTGCAAATACAACCGGGATCTCTGTCTATATCATGGGTATCAAGGATAAGAAATACTTAGCCCAGGAGTTTGGAAAAAAACTTGGCAAGGCGAGTGTGACAGGGTATTGTATTAAGTTCAAAACGCTGAAAGATATAAACATTGATATACTTGAAGCGGCAATACGATACGGGGTTAATGCAACGAATGAAAAAGGTGAGGTGATGATGTAATTAAAAATAAAACATTATTCAACGGACTTTCACTAAAGATCTAACGGGCAAAAGTAACCGAATAAAATAACAAACTGCTACAGGCGTGGCGGTTGCACTGTGACCTTACAACAGTTATACTAACTACTATTAACATGGAAGAATTTGTAAGTATAACGACCAAAGAAAATACTGCTACATAAATAGTAATGCGTTAAAAGATGGTGGAAGTTTTTAAAACAAATGTTCGGAAAAGTGCACAAAGCAAAGTGCTGCTTTCCATTTTATCTGAAGCATTCCCTTCGTTTAAAATTAATTTTGATCTTTCAGATTGTGACAAGGTGCTTAGGGTTGAAGGAGACAATATGGAGGCGTTACCAATAATGATACTTGTAGAGGAGTATGGGTTTACCTGTGAGATATTAGATTAACAGCAAAGATAACGGGGATGCTGACCTGTCCCGCTTCCCTCCTGCCGGGGTTTCAATGCATAATCTACTGGCTATAATATTCTTTCCGTGAAACCTCGCTAAGAAAGTAACAATCCTGCACTGCGCTTCAGCCAATAACAGCTTGCCCGACAGGATATAAAAGCTCTCGTAAAACACATACGTGGATAGTTAGCTGTCAATCACTTATTTTTGAAAAAAGCAAATACAAAATTGTATGAAATGGAAATGTTTATTTTCGATACTTGTTTTCATTTCCGTAGATTTAAATGGACAAGGCGTACATAAAAAGCCGGATACAACATTTAAAATTGTAGGATACTATTTTTTGAATGCTGCGATACGAGACTCTGCGCACACAGATTCAACTTTTCTTTTTCTAAATAAGATCACGCACCTGAATATTGCTTTTTTTAACCCGGATTCTACCGGTGCTTTTAAGATGAATCTTGCAATTGACACACTTATAAAAAGAGCACATACTAAAAATGTAAAAGTGCTGGCATCCATTGCAGGAGGAGGGCCACACCCGGCTTACAGAAGCTTATTGAAAGTTGATAAAAGAGAACTATTCATAAATAAACTGGTGCAATTAGTACAGCATTACAATCTTGATGGAATCGATGTGGACATAGAAGGAGATGATATAGATGAGAACTACCAGGATTTTGTAACTGAATTAGCGGGTGCTCTCAGGCCACTTGATAAACTGATGACGGCTGCTATTGCAACTGTCTACAAAGATCAGTTATCGGACAAAGCATTGCAGCAATTCGATTTTGTAAATGTTATGTCTTATGACAGAACGGGGCCGTGGCGGCCTGATGATCCGGGGAATCACTCTCCTTACCAAATGGCTGTTGAAGATCTTGATTACTGGCATAATGAAAGATCAATTCCAAAGAATAAATTAGTTCTTGGGCTTCCTTTTTATGGTTATGGATTTGGCCCTTCGGGATCGCAACCGGTAAGCATGGATTATAAATCGATAGTATCGCTTTATCCCGGCAATCAATCCGATACTTTACATTTTCCGGGAAATGTGACGATGTATTTTAATAACCTGGCCACGATAAAACAAAAGACAGAACTGGCAATTAAAAAGGCAAGCGGCGTAATGATCTGGCAAATATTAGGTGATGCACCCGGCGATAAATCCCTGTTAAATACCATTAATGAAGTAGTTAAAAAAGAGTTGCCTTTATACAAACGCTGAGTCCTCTGCGAGAGACTCAGCTACGACTTAGAAGGATTATATATCAGTTCACAAAACTTACTAATACATCCGCCATGAAATTATTTTACTGTCAACTTATTATTTTGGTCCGAGCCGAGTCTCCTGAAAGGGACTCGGCGTACCCATATACAGACGCTGAGTCCTCTGCGAGAGACTCAGCTATGACTTAAATTTCTCTTCCCAGCGGGGTTTTCACAGCATAATCTCCCCGTCATAATACTCTTTCCGTGAAACCCCGATGCCTAAGTAAACATCGAATTATTGTAAAGCCAATCTATATATCTTTATAACGCTTTGGGATGAAATGCCTGGCAATGCCTTCTTCATAAAATTTCTTCCCATCTCGGTTTTCACAGCATAATCTCCCGTCATAATACTCTTTCCGTGAAACCCCGATGCCTAAGTAAACATCGAATTATTGTAAAGCCAATCTATATATCTTTATAATGCTTTGGGATGAAATGCCTGGCAATGCCTTCTTCATAAAATGATGCGCTGCTATGTTCATAAGAAACAAAATCTTTTGCAAGCCGCCACTTCCCTTTTACGGGGTTATAATGTATATAGTTCAATTTCTGTAATAGAAACTTTTCAGAGAAAATCGGTTTACCGTCAAATGAATCTCTAAACACTTTATGTAATTGCTTTTTCTTTCTCTCTCTTTCAGTAAGTCCTTTTTTCAAAATAGCCAGCGTAGTGATATCATTTGCCTTTTCCAATTTATCCACAAGTCCGTAAGCCATGAACCGTTTTCCATTTGATAGTATGTTGTTTAGATTAAAACCTGCCTCAGAAAAATATAAAATGCTATGTACATGATTGGGCATAATAACATAACCTATTACCTCTATCCTATCTTCTTTTAAAACATTAAACCAATTATAGACCAGGCCATGACCATCCGTAAGCGTAAAAAGATTCATCCAATTATAGCAGGTGAAGGTGCAGAAATACAGGGAGTAGACATTGGCGTGTTTATATTTTACAGACATTATGCTAAGATAGGAAGATGGCCTCTTTTTAGTTTGAAGAACCTTCAGGCATCGGGGTTTCATTTCCCGGGTCTCTGTTTATTGTTAGCTTATTTGAGAAAGGAAATGAAAACCCCGCTGAGAAAGTAACTAATACATCTGCCATCAAATTTCCTTCCCATCGGGGTTTTCACAGCATAAACTCCCGGCCATAATACTCTTTCAGTGAAACCCCGATGCCTGAGTAAACATCGAATTATTGCAAAGCCAATCTATAAATCTTTATAACGCTTTTTATGAAATGCATGGCAATGCCTTCTCCATAAAATGATGCACTGCTATGTTGAAAAAAAATGCCTGGACTATATATTGGCGTATTTATATTTCACAGACATAATGCTACAATAAGAGGATGGCTTATCTTTAATTTGAAGAGTATTCAGGCATCGGGGTTTCATTTCCCGGGTTCCTGCTTATTGTTACCTTATGTAAGAAAGGAAATAAAAACCCCGCTGAGAAAGTAAATTATTTTGCTGTCAATTTATTATTTTACTGTCAGCCTGAGCTGGTCGAAGGCGGTGCTCTCTTGGTCCGAGCCGAGTCTCCTGAAAGGGACTCGGTGTACCCATATATACAGACGCTGAGTCCTCTGCGAGAGACTCAGCTATGACTTAAGGTGGAGACTTCGCCTGTTAAAAAAAACCAAATTCATAAGAGAATCTTACGTGCTTGTTCCCAACGTGAAAGATTATATCTAATTTACTTTATAATAAAGGCCTCACACCCCAGCACTGCTTTCGGCCAAAACTAAATGTAAAAAATTCCCGGACACGGACTCAATAAATAAAGTCTTTTTTATGATCAAAAGATTCCTGCTAATATTCCCGATAGCTTTTTCCTTCATGATAGTTTCTGCCCAAAGAGCAACTTACTTAGGTGCTGAAGGTGCTATAAACCTGGATGTATATGACTACGTTGACAATGGCTCTTTAATAAAACACACCTATCCTTCTTCAGGTTACTTTGGCCTGAATATAAGGCAGGATATTAATCCCGGTTTGTTTGTAGAAGCGGGGCTGCTTCGAAAACATTATTATGAAGGTATAGGCTTTACCACCACCAATGGCTACGGTTCCGGAAACGCAATCGATGCCTGGCTCATACCGTTAAGATTGGGAACGAGAATAAATATTTCCAGGAAAAAAATATTCCTGGTGCCTGTAGTAGGATTTGCCCTCGGAATTAATACAGATTATGGCTACGGCGATGGTGGCATTGGCGGCTCTGAAACAACTAAAACGGACACCATTATTTATAACGTAAATTCTAAATTGAATTTAACAAGAACTTTCCCGTTACTGCAAACGGGCATCGGGATTGAATTTATGTTCCTGCGTACTGCACTTATATCAGTGGCAGCTAATTACTATACAGGCTTTAAAAATGTAATGACACAGAACATTGAATACACACATAACTCCGCCAGCTATACTGCAACGGCGGTAAGCAAAGGAGAGATAGTGAGTTTTGGAATAGCCTGCAAATATCCTGTCAGCAATTTGTGGACGCACAAAAAATACAGGGAGTAGACATCGGCGTGTTTATATTTCACAGACATAATGCTACGATAACAATATGGCCTCTTTTTAGTTTGAAGAGTACCTTCAGGCATCGGGGTTTCATTTCCCGGGTTACTGCTTATTGTTACTTATGTAAGAAAGGAAATGAAAACCCCGCTGAGAAAG
>CAWDTY010000006.1:0-483953 GCA_963805365.1 uncultured Chitinophagaceae bacterium | reverse complement strand
AGTAAAACCAAGAAGGTTTTTTTGGGGATCTTTAATTTTATAAATGACCAGGAAGGTTTATGGAGGGGAGGTGTTAGTAAAACCAAGAAGGTTTTTTTGGAGATCTTTAATTCTATAAATAATCTCAAATAAACCTTCTTGGTTTATAGTCAGTATTTCATTTCCTGGCAAAAAATGGATGTGCTGTAGCCCGTGAAAACATATGCGCCATGCGAAACGATGTAACCGCAAAATGGTATGGCGGTGATGTTTTTAATAAGACCCGGAAGGTTTATGGAGGTGTTAGTAAAACCAAGAAGGTTTTTTATGGGATCTTTAATTCTATAAGTAATTTCAATAAACCTTCTTGGTTTGTCGTCAGTATTTCATTTCCTGGCAAGGGGCCAAGATTGTAGCCCGTGAAAACATAAGCGCTATGCGCAAGGATGTAACTGCAAAATGCTATGGTGGTGATATAAGCAGGAAAAGAAAACTTTTGGAGAAACAAAAGGAGGGTAAGAAAAGGATGAAGCAGATAGGAAATGTTGAGGTACCGCAGGAAGCGTTTTTAGCTGTGTTGAAGTTAGATGAGTAAAATTGAATAAATTATTAATCAAGGCTGGTTTTAATAAGACCAGGAAGGTTTATGGGGTTTTAGTAAAACCAAGAAGGTTTTTTTGGGGATCTTTAATTTTATAAATGACCAGGAAGGTTTATGGAGGGGAGGTGTTAGTAAAACCAAGAAGGTTTTTTTGGAGATCTTTAATTCTATAAATAATCTCAAATAAACCTTCTTGGTTTATAGTCAGTATTTCATTTCCTGGCAAAAAATGGATGTGCTGTAGCCCGTGAAAAAATAAGCGCTATGCGAAAGGATGTAACAGCAAAATGCTATGGCGGTGATTTTAGTAAAACCAAGAAGGTTTTTTATGGGGATCTTTAATTCTATAAATAATTTCAATAAACCTTCTTGGTTTATAGTCAGTATTTCATTTCCTGGCAAAAAATGGATGTGCTGTAGCCCGTGAAAACATAAGCGCTATGCGAAAGGATGTCACCGCAAAATGCTATGGTGGTGATATAAGCAGGAAGAGAAAACTTTTGGAGAAACAAAAGGAGGGTAAGAAAAGGATGAAGCAGATAGGAAATGTTGAAGTGCCGCAGGAAGCGTTTTTAGCCGTGTTGAAGTTGGATGAGTAAAATTGAATAGATTATAAATAAAGGCTGATTTTAATAAGACCAGGAAGGTTTATGGGGGTGTTAGTAAAACCAAGAAGGTTTTTTTGGGATCTTTAATTCTATAAATAATCTCAATAAACCTTCTTGGTTTGGTCGTATTCATTTCATGGCAAAATGGAGTTCTTTAGCCCGTGATATTTAAGCACTATGCGAAATGATGTAACCTCAAAATGCTATAGCCTCTTGGTTTATAGTCAGTATTTCATTTCCTGGCAAAAAATGGATGTGCTGTAGCCCGTGAAAACATAAGCGCTATGCGAAAGGATGTAACCGCAAAATGCTATGGTGGTGATATAAGCAGGAAGAGAAAACTTTTGGAGAAACAAAAGGAGGGTAAGAAAAGGATGAAGCAGATAGGAAATGTTGAAGTGCCGCAGGAAGCGTTTTTAGCTGTGTTGAAGTTGGATGAGTAAAATATGAATGGATTATTAACAAAGGCTGATTTTAATAAAACCAGGAAGGTTTATGGGGGTGTTAGTAAAACCAAGAAGGTTTTTTTGGGGATCTTTAATTCTATAAATAATCCAAATAAACCTTCTTGGTTTGCCGTCAGTATTTCGTTTCATGGCAGGGGGCCAAGATTGTAGCCGCAGAAAACATAAGCGCTATGCGAAAGGATGTAACCGCAAAATGCTATGGTGGTGATATAAGCAGGAAGAGAAAACTTTTGGAGAAACAAAAGGAGGGTAAGAAAAGGATGAAGCAGATCGGGAATGTTGAAGTGCCGCAGGAAGCGTTTTTAGCTGTGTTGAAGTTGGATGAGTAAAATTGAATAGATTATTAATAAAGGCTGATTTCAGTAAAACCAGGAAGGTTTATGGGGGTGTTAGTAAAACCAAGAAGGTTTTTTTGGGGATCTTTAATTCTATAAATAATTTCAATAAACCTTCTTGGTTTATAGTCAGTATTTCATTTCCTGGCAAAAAATGGATGTGCTGTAGCCCGTGAAAACATAAGCGCTATGCGAAAGGATGTAACCGCAAAATGCTATGGCGGTGATATAAGCAGGAAAAGAAAACTTTTGGAGAAACAAAAGGAGGGTAAGAAAAGGATGAAGCAGATAGGAAATGTTGAAGTACCGCAGGAAGCGTTTTTAGCTGTGTTGAAGTTAGATGAGTAAAATTGAAATAGATTATAAATAAAGGCTGATTTTAATAAAACCAGGAAGGTTTATGGGGGTGTTAGTAAAACCAAGAAGGTTTTTTATGGGGATCTTTAATTCTATAAGTAATTTCAATAAACCTTCTTGGTTTATCGTCAGTATTTCATTTCCTGGCAAAAAATGGATGTGCTGTAGCCCGTGAAAACATAAGCGCTATGCGAAAAGATGTAACCGCAAAATGCTATGGTGGTGATATAAGCAGGAAAAGAAAACTTTTGGAGAAACAAAAGGAAGGTAAGAAAAGGATGAAGCAGATAGGAAATGTTGAGGTACCGCAGGAAGCGTTTTTAGCTGTGTTGAAGTTGGATGAGTAAAATTGAATAGATTATTAATCAAGGCTGATTTTAATAAACCAAGAAGGTTTAGCGGGGTATTAGTAAAACCAAGAAGGTTTATGGGGGTGTTAGTAAAACCAAGAAGGTTTTTTTGGGGATCTTTAATTTTATAAATAATTTCAATAAACCTTCTTGGTTTGCCGTCAGTATTTCGTTTCATGGCAGGGGGCAAGATTGTAGCCCGTGAAAACATAAGCGCTATGCGAAAAGATGTAACCGCAAAATGCTATGGTGGTGATATAAGCAGGAAAAGAAAACTTTTGGAGAAACAAAAGGAGGGTAAGAAAAGGATGAAGCAGATAGGAAATGTTGAGGTACCGCAGGAAGCGTTTTTAGCTGTGTTGAAGTTGGATGAGTAAAATTGAATAGATTATTAATCAAGGCTGGTTTTAATAAGACCCGGAAGGTTTATGGGGGTGTTAGTAAAACCAAGAAGGTTTTTTTGGGGATCTTTAATTTTATAAATGATTTCAATAAACCTTCTTGGTTTGCCGTCAGTATTTCGTTTCATGGCAGGGGGCCAAGATTGTAGCCGGTGAAAACATAAGCGCTATGCGAAAAGATGTAACCGCAAAATGCTATGGTGGTGATATAAGCAGGAAGAGAAAACTTTTGGAGAAACAAAAGGAAGGTAAGAAAAGGATGAAGCAGATAGGAAATGTTGAAGTACCGCAGGAAGCGTTTTTAGCCGTGTTGAAGTTAGATGAGTAAAATTGAATAAATTATTAATCAAGGCTGGTTTTAATAAGACCAGGAAGGTTTATGGGGGTTTTAGTAAAACCAAGAAGGTTTTTTTGGGATCTTTAATTCTATAAGTAATTTCAATAAACCTTCCTGGTTTATAGTCAGTATTTCGTTTCGCGGGGAAAAATGGATGCGCTTAGTCCCAAATAAACCTTCCTGGTTTATAGTCAGTATTTCGTTTCTATTTAATAGTAAGTATGCCCAACTACCATATCCAACTTTTGCCGGATAAAGTTTACCACATTTTTAGCCGGGCGATTGGGAAAGAGAAATTATTTTTAGACGAAGAGAATTACAAATTCTTTTTAAGAAAATATAAACTTCATATTGCACCTATCGCGGACACCTTAGCTTACAACCTGCTACCCAATCACTTTCATTTCTTAATCCGGGTTAAAGCGGTGGACGAAATCAAAAGCTTTTTCCTGGAGGTAAAGGATAAAAGTAATTTGGATATTGAAAAATTGCCTGAATTTATAATGGAAAGATTTGGCAATTTATTAAACAGCTATACAAAATCTTTTAATAAAAAAAATAATCGCAGAGGCGGCCTATTTATCGACAGGATGAGAAGAGTTGAAATTTTAGATGACCCACAATTAGGTGCCATAATCTTTTATATACATAAAAATGCGGTTCATCATCAATATGTCAAAACGATTTTGGATTGGCCCTGGTCATCTTATCATTCCATTTTGAGTAAAGCTCCTACCATGCTTTTACGAAATGAAGTAATAGAATGGTTTGGAGGAATTGATCAATTTATTATATTTCATCAACAGCCCATATATGTGAAGGAAAATTCCATTGAACTCTAAATTCACTTAAGGTCAGAAATTTATTTCTGAAAAATTAAACCAGCTATTTCTTTTTCTTATTTACCGGTGCTTTTGTATCACTTGTCGAGTCGGCGCTTTCTTCCTGGTCCTCCGGCATTCTCTTACTCAATTTTGAATAATCGATATTTCCCTCCGCATCTCGAAGGGGTTGTGGCACGGGAGCCTGTCCTTCCGGTGTAACCTGTGTAAATACTTTCTGAATGTGCACCCATTTGCCATCAATCCATTTCAGGCCTTCGTAATCACCATCAGGGATGTAGGTATATTTTTTATTTGGCTCGCCTGTTTCGGAGATCAAATGTTCATAAATGATCATGTCCTGCTCCGGGTCGTAAGTTAACCGGGGGCTGGAATTTTTCTTGTATTCCATCACATACCTTGCCCTTGATTTTTTTATAACACTGTTGTCCTGGAAACTAAAATTAGCCGCCGCCGAAAATGGGCTCGCCATTTTGAAAAGTGAGAATCTCGATCACTTTTTTATTGCTGTTGATATTATTTTCATCATAGCCAAGCAGTGTATAATAATTTTTACCAAAGGCTTTCTTTTCAATTAACTTATAATATACTGCACCCATCCATCCGAAATTATTGCCAATGGTATCTTCTTTATTACTCGTGACAGCAGATTTATCAATAAGCGGAAATAGTTTTAAAGAGCCATCGGCAGTCTTCATTTGTATGGCACCATGTACGCGGGTCACATAGTCGTTCACCACCATTTGCCAGGTAAATATTTTGAAAGAGCTGTCTTGCGGAGCTAACCTCGAGATGGTTATAAGTGAATCAAAGGGATAGTAAAATGAGTTATTTATTTTAAGCGCCCGTACAAACATTTTAGTAAACTGGCTGTCTGCAACCAGTCTTTGTTCCGCCGTTCTTCCCTGTATTATTTCAAAAGCGAACGTTTTAAGAGAATCTTCTTTTTTTTGGAGTTCCTTTTTATCGGCAGGGGAAATGCGCTGCGCAAAAACCGCGTTGCCCATTATTAAAAAGACAATAAAAAAAGAAAAGATTTTATTCATTAAAAATATTTGCACAAAGAAAACAGAATTTGGCGGATAATATTGCCGGGCCTGCAATTTTTAACTAAGCTATAAAGCGCCGGCAACCGAAAGGAGATCATCAAAAACAAGGTCTATGTCTTCGTGTTCCAGGTCCACATCCTTTCTTGTCGTCGGCAGAAAAATATTGATGGCTATGTTTAAGTTTCTGCCAAATTTCATATCGCTTAAAGTATTACCAATCATAATACTTTTGGAAAAATCAATTTCCGGAAAATCCTTTTGAGCCTGCAGGCCCATACCGGGATTGGGTTTTCGATTGGGGCTTTCCATATCGGCGCAAAAATATATTTTATCAACCCTCCCGCCTGCATCCTCCAGTTCCTGCAACATATTTTTATGGATATCTTCCAGGTCCTCCATTTTGGTAAGCCCCCTTGCCACACCACGCTGGTTGGTTACTATTACTATTCTTCCAAATTTTTTATTAAAGATTTGCATGGCTTTTTTTACTCCATCATAGAATTTAAATTCTTCCCACTTATGTATGTAATCCATGTGTTTCTCATCGTTAATAACGCCGTCGCGATCGAGAAACAACGTCCATGATTTGTCTATTCCTTTGAGATTCAAGATTGAGGATTTAAAATGTTTAAGAGAATATTTATCTAAAAAATGCAGATTACAATTCACGTTGAGCCCGTTCATAATCTTCCGGAATTCCAATGTCAATAAAATATTCATCCTGGATTAATCCAAATAATTTTGCCTGCGCTTTTGCTTGAAGATTGTGCGTTTTTCTCCAGGTAATCCTTTTCAAATGAAAACTTTTCCGGGAGATTTTCCTTTTTAAAACGCGCTATATTCAATGCATACATACCACCGTTTATCAATCCTTCTTCGTAAAACTTTTTTTCTTTGAAAGACTGAATGGAACCATCTTCATTTAGTTCCACGCATCCATACCTGTCAAAGTTTTTCATAGGCTTAAGGCACAGTGAACAACCTGCATGTTTCGCCTGGTGAAAATTATCCAATTGCTGCACGTCAATTTTAAAGAGCGTATCGCCATTGCATACAAGCACATTTTCCTGTGAAGCTTTTTCAACGCTAATTTTATACCTCCTCCGGTTCCTAACGGTTCCTGCTCAAAGAAATTTTATAATCTAAAGATGAATAGTCTTTCTGCAGGTATTCTTCTATTGCTTCATGCATATAGCCAACACTGAATATAAATTTGTCTATACCTTTTTTTTGCAAATAACTTATTACATAGAAAAGAAAAGGTTTCCCCTTTACCGGCGCCATGCATTTTGGCTGATCAGCTACCACGCTTCGCAGTCTTGTGCCCAATCCTCCTGCAAGAATAATAGCTTCATTAATCATTGGTATCTGCAAAATAAATTTCTTCTACCATCTGGCAAATGATATGGCCGAGGGTGATATGGCTTTCCTGTATTCGCGGCGTATCATCTGAAGGAATATTTATGAGATGATCCGCATATTTTTTCAATTTTCCCCCTGAAGATCCTGTAAAGGCAATCGTGACCATTTGTTTTTCTTTAGCGATTTCAAATGCATTCACTATGTTTTTGCTGTTGCCTGAAGTACTCAATCCTACCAGCACATCACCGGGGTTGCCGATTCCCTTTATCAATCTTGAATAAATAACATCATAGCTGTAATCATTTGCTACGGCTGTTAAATAAGACGTATTGCAATGCAAAGCCTCGGCAGGCAAAGCATCCCTGTCGGTATAAAATCTTCCGCTGAATTCAGCGGCGAGGTGTTGTGCATCTGATGCGCTGCCGCCGTTTCCGCAGAACAAGACTTTATTGCCTTTTTCAAATGCACTGACCATAACATTTACACAATCCATTACTGTTTGTAATAATGCTGCATCGGCAAGCACTTTTGTTTTTACATCTATGGATGACTGAATGATATTTTTTATTTTTTCCATTTTTTAATTTATAGGATTAGATATTTTGAGATCAAGCCTTTTCTACATCGGCTATTCTCTATTTACTTTTTGTCTTAATACAAAAAAGTAACAAAAAAATCAGGGATTCTCCTTGTGCCTAGTCCACCTAATCTTTTTACTTTATTTATGCGCACCAGGTTTGTAACCCATGTTTGGTAAAGGTGTAATTTTTTACTTCCCCTCCAAATTTTTTGAGCGCTTCTATCACTGCATGATGGGTATTGCCCGGGCAATAAAAAATCATGAATCCCCCGCCACCTGCACCACTTATTTTACCACCTGTGGCGCCTGCTTTTTTCGCAGCATCATATATTTCTTCTATAAGCGTGTTGCTTATATTATGCGCCATTCTTCGCTTTTGCTGAAAACCAAAATCAAGAATCTCTCCAAACTCATGCAAACGGCCTTTTAATAATGCTTCTTTCATCATGCGTGCCTGCTCTTTCAACTGGTGCATGGCCTCAATACTTTTCACATTTTTTTCGTTCACATTTTTTACCTGCTCATTTATAATGGATGCGCTTTCCCGGCTGGTAGCGGTAAAATAAAGAACCAGGTTATTTTCAAGTTCATGAAGATAATTGGATTTGATCCGTAAAGGATTTACGATCACTTTGTCATCCTCATAAAATTCCATAAAATTCACCCCGCCAAACATTGCGGCATATTGATCCTGTTTGCCACCGGTTAATTTTAGATCCTCTCTTTCTATTTGATAGGCATAGTGAGCAATGTCATAATCACCAAGCGGAAGCTTTAACCATTCGACAAATGCACCGATAATTGCGACAACCAATGTGGATGAAGTACCGAGCCCGGAACCTGCCGGAGCATCCACAAAGGTGGACAACCGAAAGCCCGTTAGCGGTAACCCAAAATCTTTATGAATGCGATTGTACACTCCTTTTAGTAAATCAAGTTTGCCATTAATGGGCAACGACTCAGCCCAATCAAACCGCTGTTCTTCTTTCCTGTCAAGTGCCTGTACAATTATGGCATTTTCTTCAATCGGCTCAATATTGGCATAAGCAAAAAGAGAAACGGTTGCATTTAAAATAGCGCCTCCATACTGATCACTGTAAGGGCTTACATCTGTGCCTCCGCCTGCGAGGCCTATGCGTAACGGAGCTTTGCTGCGGTAGATCATTTGGATAGTTTAATAAATTGAGCCGGAGTAACCACCGGCAATTGTGCCGGAGCATTTTTATAATCCTTTATGTTCCTTGTTACAAAAAAATCCATTCTATGAAACTTGGCAAGAAAAAATAATAAGCCGTCCTCTAAATCGTGGAAAGTCTCTATAGAAGAAGATAAAACATCATGATGGAAAGGGAGCACTTTAAGAACGGTACATACATTTCTTAGCAGCTGCATACTATTTTTCCTTTTTTCTTTTTGAAGAAAGTAAATGCATGTAGCCGCACCGATTCGAAATATAACATTCGATAACTCCTGTACCAGCAGCATCGAAAATATCCTTCTATTTCTGCCAGCTCACCTTCACGTGCCAGCAGGAAATCCAAAACAATATTTGTATCAGGAAATATTTTATTTGCTGCCATATTTTTCCTCTCTATACCCGTTAATTGCTTTTTTGTAATCGTGACTTTTTACCGGCCCGGGAGGAAATAATTTTCTAAAGCGCTGTGTAAATGTTTCATCGCCGTTATAGTCGCCTTTTTTTGAAGTTATTTTTTCTAAATATTCCTCAACAATAGCCGATACGCTTTTGTTTCTTTTTTTTGAAAAAACCTTTGTCTTTTTTACAATAGCTTCCTCAATATTTAGTGTAAGCTTTGTTTTCATAATTGTTGATTTATACAAATCTACGTAAGAATTTAGTCGTTACGTAATTCCCGTAATTGCCTTTACCATTACCTCCCAGCTATATTTCTTTTTTTCTTCACGTAAGTAAGGCAAAAAAGATTCTTCCCCTAATTCAAAATATTCCCTGATCTTTTGAGCGATATCTCCCGGATTGGGCTCAGCAATTAATCCTACTTTTTTATCAGGTACGAATGATGGAAGACCGCCCACATTTGTTACGATCATTGGTTTTTCGAAATGATAGGCGAGGGGCGTAACACCACTTTGTGTAGCGCTCCTGTATGGCTGCACTACACAATCTGCCGCGCACAAATAATATTTGACCTCGCTATCTGAAATAAATTGCGTGTGAATGATGAGGTTTTCTTTTATCGATGGATCATTTAATAAATCGTGGTAATTTTTTTCGTCTTCATAAAACTCGCCGGCAATAAGTAGCTTGATATTTTGCGTAGCAGCATCCTGTTTTAACAGCTTCATAGCGTTTAATAAGATATCGAGCCCTTTGTATTTTCTTATAAAACCGAAAAATAAAATCACTTTATCCTTAGGATCAATCCCAAGCTTTTGCCTTGCCTCATGCTTAGAAATTTTTTCTCCAAAATTATCGTACAGAGGATGGGGTACAAATTGTGCCGGCTTTGTAGCGGCAAATTTTTGCAGGTCTGCAAGTACTTTTTCGCTCATGGTTATAAACGCATCTACGGGCTTTAAAAAGTATTTGGTAAAAGGTACATCGCCGGGCCTTTTTTCGTGGGGGAAAATATTATCGGCAATACAAATCACTTTTGTGTGTTTGTTTTTTTTAACTCTTCTTAAAATGGTACCGAGGCACGGCCCCATAAACGGAAGCCAATATCTCACCACAATAATGCCGGGCCTTCTCTTTTTTAATTCATTGCCGACAGCTATCCAATTCAGGGGATTGACGGAATTTATTTTTACTTCAATGGCAATATTTGCAGGTGGTGGTTCGGTGGAATACTGCGTTGTGCCCGGAAAAAGAAAGGAGGGGTATTGGTAAGAAAAAGTATAAATAGTTGTGGGATATCCCTGGTCGTTAAATTCTTTCGCCAGCCGCTCATCGTATGAGGCAAGGCCGCCCCGTAACGGGTGTGCGGGGCCGATGATGATTACCTCACCCCAACCCCTCTCCGAAGGAGAGGGAACTATCTTAGGAGGCGAAGTTTGTTGTTCCATTGGGTTATTTAAGAATGGATTGTTTGAAATATACTGGTTTGAATTAGCACTAAATCAGCTAACTAATTTTATCCTCTATCAGGTAATGATTTCTTTCAGCGCCGTTCCTGGATATGAGTTCGCCTAAAAAACCTGCAAGAAAAAGTTGTGTACCGATGATCATGGCGAATATTGCGAAGAAAAATAAAGGCCTTTGTGTTAACCCGGTTTTATCAAAAAAAAATTTTGTTATGGTAAGATAGATAAAAACGATAAAGCCAAATGCAAATGACATAGTACCCCACAGTCCAAAAAAATGCATCGGGTTTTTTCTGAACTTTCCTACAAATACAATCGACATTAAATCGAGGAAACCATTTACAAAACGATTCAGTCCAAACTTGGTAACTCCATATTTCCGGGGCCTGTGCTCCACTACTTTCTCTCCAAATTTTTTAAAGCCTGCCCACTTGGCCATCAACGGAATGTATCGATGCATTTCGCCATATACCTCTATGCATTTTACCACTTTATTTTTATAAGCTTTTAGCCCGCAATTAAAATCATGCAGGTAAATGCCACTGACTTTTCTGGTAGCGGCATTAAATAACTTCGAGGGAATATTTTTTGAAAGTTTGCTGTCGTATCGTTTTTTCTTCCAGCCGCTTACTATATCGAAACCATCTTCAAGAACCATTCGCCTAAGTTCGGGTATTTCGTCCGGGCTATCCTGCAGGTCGGCATCCATTGTTATTACCACTTCGCCTTTTGCTATTTTAAAGCCTTCATTAAGCGCGGCGCTTTTTCCGTAATTTCTTTGAAATTTTATTCCCTTTACCAGTGGGTTTTTTTGGTGAAGGTCCTGTATTATGCTCCATGAATTATCACTGCTTCCATCATCTACCATAATTATTTCGTAGCTAAAAGCATGTTGCTCCATTACCGTCCTGATCCAGGCCTCCAGTTCCGGTAAAGATTCAGCCTCATCAATAAGTGGAATAACTACGGAAATATCCATTACTGCAGCGGTTGATTAGATCCACCAACCGGCGAGGCGGGTTCCTTTTTTGTAATTGCGGCACCTACTAACGATGACAGTGAGCCGAAAATGAGGTAAACAACCAAAGAGCCCCCGATAACGAATACCATGAAGAATTTTTTGGTTATTTCCAGTCCCTTTGATATTTGTTCCTGGGTCAATTCCTTATTTTTTTGCATGCCGATCCTTGCCTGCTCGATTCCTTTTTCCTTAAATTCAGGAAACAGAACAATGAAAATGATAAGGTAAATTATCATGATAGAAGTCGCGATGGCAGTGACTTTGAAGCCATGGGCGAAATAATTTCCGAAGGTGGAGTTGTAGTTTATTTGCTTCCCGTAACTATTTACTGACCATATAATGCCGAGGATAAATACGATGTTACCTACCCATTTGGCCGGTCCATCTAACGGAATGTCTGCAAAGTAAATTACAATTGAAATAACAATAAGAATAAGGCCTATTATTATTCCTTTTGTTGATGGCGGTGTGATGGCTTGTTCCATGATATTTTATTTAGTATGTGAAAAAGTTATTCCGACAAAAATAACCTGTCTCCATTAATAATCCCAATCACTTTGCCTTTGAGTTTTTTTCCAATGAAAGCATTGTTCCTGCATTTTGAAAAGATATTCCTCTCTTCAAAAATATATTCTTCATCCGTATTAAACAGCGTGAGGTTGGCTGTTTCGTTTTCGTTAACCCGTGGCACCTGCAAATTGAAAATGTTCCTGGTATTTTCCGTTTGCATTTTTACAAAATCGTCTGCGCTAACGTCACATATGCGTGCAGCGCCATATACACTTTCGAGGCCTTCCATCCCTTCTTTTGCATACTCAAACTCACACACCTTATGATCCCAATCCTGCGGCTGATGGTGGGAGGCTATAAAATCCACCACGCCATTTTTGATGCCTTCTTTTAAAGCATCCCTGTCTTCTTTTGTTCGCAAGGGTGGATTCACTTTAAGGTTGGTATCGTACGTAAGAAGATCATCCTCGCAGAAAAATAAATGATAGGGCGTAACCGAACAGCTTACCTTAATATTTTCTTTTTTTGCGGCCGCAATTAACTCCAGCGACTTTTTGGTTGTGACTCCTGTGAAATGAATTCTTGAGCCTGTATACTTTGCCAGCTCTATGTCGCGGGAGATCAATATTTCTTCTGCAATCGCGGGCTTGCCCTGCAGGCCCAGCCTGGTTGAAATTATCCCTTCATTCATAAGGCCGCCCGAGCCAATACTTTTATCATCCGGTACCTGGATCACCGTGGCATCTATCGCCAGAAGATATTGCAACGATTTTTGCAGCAGGCCTGAGGATTGTATGGTTGCCAATCCATCAGAAAAAGCGATTACGCCGGAATTATGCATATCGTACATCTCGGCAAGTTCTTTGCCTTCGGCGTTTTTAGTTACAGAACCTATCGGGATTATGTTTACCGGAAGTTGTCTGCTTTTTTGAATTACATATTCAACCTGGCTCTTGTTGTGCACGACAGGCTGGGTATTTGGCATAAGCATTACCTGGGTAAAGCCACCGGCTGCTGCGGCCATGGCGCCCGTTTCCAGCGTTTCCTTGTATTCCTGGCCCGGATCGCAAAAATTAGCAAAGCAGTCCATCCATCCAACTGAAACATGCAATCCCTGGGCCGCGATAACTTTTGCGTCGCCTGCATTTAGCCCATTTTCAATTTTAGAAATGATGCCATTTTCTATCAAAATATCTTTTGACTGTCCGTGGAAAGGAGATGCAGGAGAAAGTATCGTAGCGTCTTTAATTAAAACCTTCATGAGGTTTATAGAAAAATTTGGTTGCGCGAAGATAACTGAATTAATTATAATTCCTTTTCCGTTAGGCAACAGCGGTGCATTTCAAATTGTCGCATTGCTTTGCTGCTTGCTGGCGGTGAAGACACCGCCCGCGGCTGGCCGCTCCGGTTGGTGTCTCCACCCAACCGGCGACAATTTTAAATGTACCCAACGAGAGGCATTTTCAAAGCATACCCGGTTGGAAAATGAAGGACAGCTTCATAATTCACCCGGTGCTTTTGGTTCAGGTACAATATTCTCTACCGGCTTTACTGATAATAAATAGTTATAGATGGCTTTAACATCATCGTCATTTAAATGGCGGAAATCCTGCCAGGGCATAGGAGGTAATAAATCCCTGCTTTTTTCAAGGCCTTTTGCTTTTCCCTGTGTGAGGGCTCTCTTAAATTGTTCTTCTGTCCAGTTGCCGATGCCGGTTTTAGGATCGCCGGTAATATTTGCTGAAAAGGATTGTCCCCATGGGCCTACGGCAGAAGTGAGATCAGGACTAAATAGCATCCATCCACTTTTCAGAGATGCCTGGTCCACTTTCGTCATTGGCCGTTCTGCAGGATAGCCTGACAGCCGGCGCTCCATGTCAAGTACCGGCCCCTGCGCGGTCATGTTTTTAGGAGAGTGGCAATCGTCGCAGCCCATTATGGACACAAGGTATTCACCTCTTTTTGCCAGGCTGTCCCGGGTTATTGATACTGGTTTTACTTCCTCTTTTGTTGTATCATTATTTTCGCAGGAAAAAATAGTGATAGATAAGCCCGTAATTAAAACGGTTAGGGTTAAAAATGTTTTACGCATTGTTTTGGTTTTTTTATTTGACGAGAAATAGATTTTTAATCCAAAATAAAACTTCTTTTTATTATTCAAAGCTCATATTTGTATGGACGTGAAAAAAAGTTGAAAAAGGCGAGGGAATTGTTGTAAACGAATGATCTTAAACATTTCCGATATACCGGAGCCCACAAAGCCACAAAAGACACGAAGAATATTGCTTTTGTGAACTTCTTCTCTTTGTGGGATATGTGGCATTTTAAAGGTGACTACATACTGAATTTTAATCTTCTTTTTCAAATAATAATTTTATAGTAGATTTATTTTAAAACACATATCACCATGCCACAAAAAACAGACTGGCCGGAAGCTATTAAACCTTTGCTCAAAAAATATAAGAAAACAAAGCACCCGCTGGATTACCAAAATATATATCAACTGGTGATTATGGTTGTCTTATCGGCCCAGGATTCTGACAGGCATATTAATGAAATTGCTCCCAAATTTTTTGAAGCTTTCCCTGACATGAAATCGCTGTCACGCGCCACCGCAGACCTGTTATTTCCCTATATCGGCAAAGTGAGAAATTTTGCCAATAAGACTAAATGGATTATGGAGATGTCACAAAAAATAAAAGACGACAAACATATTCCGCTCACTTTAGATGAACTTACCGCATTGCCGGGAATAGGTAGAAAATCAGCCAATGTGATTTTGCGTGAAGCCGGAAAAGATCCCGAAGGTGTAATTGTTGATTTGCATGTAGTACGTGTTGCGCCAAGGCTCGGTATTGCATCCGGAACTGATCCTAAAAAAATTGAGAAACAAATAATGGAAGTGTTGCCAAAAAAAGAGTGGGATGCCGGTATGGCTATGTCGTTTCTTGGAAGGGAAATTTGCAGGCCGCAACCCAAGTGCGAGATATGTCTTATGAACACGGTTTGTGCTTTTTATAATGAGTCGAAATAATACCGTTAAGAACTAAAAGATTCAACCCCTGCAGTTTTGCAAGGGTTGAGCGTGGACGGAATATGAAGACAATTATTTAAATAAGCGATGCCACAGCCCACCATTGCGCATCTGAATTAATTGCATAAGATCTAAACGGGTGAATAAAACATGGTAATTAGCCTGCTTGCATTCATTTTATTTATTTAACATCACCCCTGTTTTTCTATTTGAAAATAACTTTTTGATTGTATTCCTGGTTTGTGTTCGAGTCAACTATTCTTAGCAGGTAAATTCCATTACTTAGAAATTTGTTTCTCTTCATCTCCAGTTTTTTGTTTATGCTACTATTAAATGTTTCTTCACTTATCAGCTGGTTACTCATATTCATCAGGGTGATTTTATACACATGACTTTCAAGATTTTTAAAATCGATTGTAAAGAAATCAGTAACCGGGTTAGGGAATACCGTTATGCCAGCAGTCGCCTCAACCCTGCTTACCGTTATTATTTTGCTATAGGCAACGGTATTATCATTTTTAATAAGCTTTAGCCTGTAAAAATTATTGCCAAAATCAGGCCTTTGGTCTGTGAAATAATATTTTTGAGTGTTTGAAGGCATAACCCTGCCAATCTCACTGAAGGTATTATCGTGATTCTTACGTTCAACCACATATACCGAAAGATTTTCCTGCTCCACCGCTTTCCAATTCAATAACACTTTATCATTCGAAAAATTTCCGGCAAATTCAAGCGATGAAACCTGCAGCACGCTGTAACCCGCGCAGCTTCCGTTTAAAGTGAAATTATACGTACGGCTGATGCAACTACCTACCGATATGTGGCAGATATACAGTCCGGTGTCCGACGGCATAACCGTAGGAATATAAACAGCGTTTGTGCTTGAAAGCAGCGTGCTATCCGTACTGCCTGCATTTGCTTTTTTGTACCAATTATAAGTTGAATTATACATTGGGTCAACGTTTAAAGTTGCCGGTTGAATGAAACAATTTGAACTTGAAACGATTTTATTATCAGCCAGCGGCAAAATGCTCGCGTCTCCTAATGTTGCATTTCCGCAAGCATCCAAAGCTCTCAGCCTTATTAAGGAATAGGTGGTGCCGTTATCTATATTAAAAAGCGGGTTTGCCTGCGGGCCGGCAATAATAGCGGGGATATCCGGTGAGCTGCCAATAATCGAGTAGCTGAAAGGGCTCACTCCATTTGTAGCGACTGCACCTACCGTAAAACCATTTACATCACATTGATAAGCGGTTGAATTTTGCAAGCTTGGAAATGTATAGGGCTTTACAACCACTGTATCGTAAAGATAATTGGAGCAGGCGGCATCCGCCCTGTATCGTAAAATATAGGTTGCAGGACCAAGATCGTCAAAATGGTAAACCGAGCCTGAAACATAATCAGGATCAATCCTGGGAAGAAATTCCACTCCATTTTTTGCCAAGATCTGAACCTTCAATGCTCCCATATTTGTAGAAACAGTTGCTTCAATATTGCCAGAACCATTGGGCCAAACGCCACCGGGGCATTTGGATATTACCACTGCTGAATGATTTAGTGAACTGCTGTTAGCAACAACATTTACAAAATTCGTTCTGCCGCAATTGTCTGTTACGGTAAACTTGTACGTTTGCCCGCTCACCACACCTAATAGATTTTCAATGGTGATATTATTTGTTGCATAGCTTTTATTGGACAAAAGTATTCCTGTTGAATTGTACACTTTTATGCTTACAGGAGGAGTGGCTCCGTTTACAGTTATGTCAAATTTTGAGGCACCGTACGTGCACGATTTGCTTGAGGTTACCGTCAAACCAAGAGGTGTCGCAGCAGCGCTAAAGCACCTGGTAATTACCGTATCATAGCAACTGTTTGTTATTTTAATGCAATAAGAACCGTAACTCAAATTATCAAACACCCCGGTTGAATTACAAGTTACCAACACGTTGCTATTGTTATATATACAATATTGAGGAGCAGTAAGATTTTTTTGATTGGTGATGGCAGCGCTAAATGAACTGCATGAATAATTACTCAATTGCGCTGTTGCGTTTACTGAAGGAATGGGGATGGTTATAGAAAAAGAAGTCTTAAAGGTTGTGTCGGGACAGCCGTTCCTGGATTTTATGTAATAAGAACCCGCGCCAATATTAGTAAAGATTCCGGTACTGTTGCTGCTGAAAAATGAATCTGCACTATTATACAAAGAATAATTTGCGTTCGTAAGATTGCTGCTTGTAACTGTGGCAGTGAAAAGATTACAGCCTGCATTTGTTACCTTAACGGAGATATCATTAGTAACCAAAGGTGTGGTTACGGTAAAGCACCTGGTAAAAGTGGTATCTAAACAGGCATCGTGCACTTTCACGCAATAGCTTCCTAAAGCTATGCTGTCAAACTTGCCGGTAGTATTGCAACCGACAAGACTGCCCAATGAATTATATAAACAAAAGTCTGGTGCGGTAAGACTATCACCTGTCACAACCATTCCAAAATTAGTACAAGTAATGTATGAAGGCGTAATAACTGAAGTCACAACCGGTACCGGCCTTTTTGCAGAGAACGATCTCTGGATGGTGGTGTCCCTGCAGCCATCGTGCATGCTAATGGAATAGTTTCCATAAGGAAGATTATTAAACACACCAGTCGTATTGCAGGTAACAAGCACAGATGCTGAATTGTAAAGGCAATAATTTGGATTGGTAAGTCCTGCCTGGCCGGTTATTGATGCTGTAAACTGTGTACATGTTTTATTACTTATCAGCACATTATTTCCAATACCAAGGGCAGGAGCATTCACCGTGAAACACCTTGAAATGGAGGAATTCGTACAACCATCCACTGCAACTATGCAGTAGCTTCCATAAAGTATGTTTGTAAAGACACCAGTGGTGTTGCAAGCTATTTGAACATTGCTGCTATTATACAGGCAAAATGAAGCATTAAAGAAATTGGTAACACCCGTTACTGCGGCTGAAAATTTATCACAGGTGTTGTTATAGGTATTCACGGTTGAACCCAGTGAAGGCAAGAAAGATACCGATGTATTTCCTTTCTTAATTTTTCCACAATTATCTTTTGCAATTACTTCAAAAGAAGATATTCCGGCTACATAAACACTTAAGTTGGGAGAAGCAGACCAGATCGTATCGCCCGGCTGTCTTACAATTCCATAGTTGAAGCCTGGAATTCCACCCGAAGTACTTATCTTGCCTTTGCTGTCTATTACTTTTATGTATCCTTTGGCAGAATCGCATGAAACCTTTGTAAAGTCATAGCTATCAATCCTCCATGTATAATCGTGGATTGTAACTACTCTCGTTTGAATACCGCCGCAACTATCAGTCAATCTTATACTGTAGTCACCGGCAATCAGATTGGTGAATGAGCCGGTGATGTTATTTGTACCCACTCCCATTGGAGAAGGTGCGACAATAGCATATTGAAACGGAGATCTTCCGTCTTGCTGACTGTTAATTGCAATACTTCCATTACTTCCGCCTTCACAGGTGATATCCGAAGCCAATAATGTGAACCGTGGGTCCATATAAGTGCCGGAAACTACTACGTTGCTTTTTGTGAATGTGCAATTGGTATTGATATCTTTGATCTCAACTGTATAGGTGCCCGCAGATAAACCTGTTATTGAGTCCGTTGTGGTAAAATTGGAGTTTACAGGGCCGGAGACTTTATATTTGTAAGATCCGGAGCCTCCGGAGGCGATTACTTTTATGGAGCCAGTAGAAGCACATCTGGATTCGTAGCTTTTAAAGGTCGCCGTTAAGAGGGAACAGTCTTGTGCTTTTACATTAGTGTTCGAAAGCATTAAAAAGGAGACTGTTAAGGTAATTAAGGTGAATTTTAAAAAAAAGTAAAATTTTTTCATAGACAGTTGTTTGGTTTGTCGAATACCTGGAAAATCAGAAGGCCAATTGTTTTTGTAACTTTTGTCCTAAAATGAGTGTTTTCCGAAAGATCCTTGCACTTTTTGCGGGAAACACTTCACCGTAATTTCCACATAAAACGTGTTTTCCGATTTGTTATTGCGTTTTTGCGTTAAAATACTTCACCGTAATTTCCACATCCTGGTATTCTGAAATGGCTTGTTAGTCAATTAGTTGATATATGCTTCTTAAAAGTCTGGTAAGGGCATCCCATGTTACCTATCCTATCGAGGGACAGACTTAATTCGCCATCTTTTTTTATAAATCGAGATTCTAACCTCCCGTGGAATTCGAAATACTTTGCAGGTGGGAAATCCCACGGTCAACAATGGAAATGGCGCGGGATCTTAGCGGGGGTATATAGAACAATCAAAAATAAATTGATATTGGAGGATATCTTCATGCTATCTTTCCGCAAACAAAACTAACCAGGCAAAAACTTTATCACATGAGCACTACAGATAAGTGGATTACCATTACTATTGTCGCGATAATTGCAATCTATCTCGGCGTATTGATATTCGGTTTTGCTTCACATAAACTTTTATCGTTAATCAGCCTGGTGAATTTAGTTACCGCGATAAGCATCGTTGTTTACTGGCTACAGCAACAGGTGCGCATTTCGCAACACGTAACAGATTTGCCTGAAATAGCAGTACTATGCCTTGAAGTTGGAGTTATTGGCTGTGCGGCTTTCGCCATGAAGAATATTCAATACAAAAGCTGGCTTACTATAATACAATACCTTGTTTTTGGTATACATACGTTAGCGCTTATATGCTTTTTGCTATTTATGCTATTTTTCAAGATGAACAGGATGGTATGAAATTGACGTTTACGCAATTTTGCCTGATTTAATGCGGGGAAGCATTCAACATTTCTAAAGCGTAGCAACTAAAAGCAGCTTAATAGAGAACTATTTATCGCCACCCGAATTATCATTTTTTAGAATTACTTTTTTTTGGATTTATCTTCCGCCGTATTTGGCGCTTTCTTATCAGCCGGTTTTTGCATTACCGCCTTTGGCTGTTTATCCGTTGTATTGGCTGCAGGTTCTTTAGCCGGCGATGAAGACGATTCTTTCTTAAACTCATCAGCCATATTTATTGGGCCAATTATTTTTTTGTCCTCTTTTTTATCTTTAAACTGATTCTTATCAAATTCTGATTCTACGGGAACATTTTGCTCTGTGTAGTCACCCGCGTCACCGTTTCCCTGGTCTTCAGTAAAATCGTTTCCCTGGCCTTCCTTTACAATATTAGAAAAGTTCTGATCAGCATAAATCGGATCATTATTTAATTCTGCGGGCTTTTGAAATTGTGCGTTGGGATCGATCCCAAGTTTTTTATCAGCATATACTTTCTGCATAAAAAATGCAAACTCGGGCATAGCTAATTCGTTACCACCCCCCGTATGGGAAACTCTCAAAAAGCGATCATCGCAGCCAACCCAGGCCCCTGCAAGCAACTGGGGTGTATAACCAATAAACCAGCCATCCGTGTTATCATTCGTAGTTCCTGTTTTGCCGCCCATCTCTGAGGTGATACCGTACCGGTCACGCATCGCATGCCCCGTTCCAAAATCAACTACGCCCTGCATCATCTTATACATGATAAAAGCGTCTGCTTCGCTTATCACCTGTTTGGTTTCGGATTGGAAACTCTCCAAAACATTACCATCTTTGTCTTCTATGCGATTGATAAAAATGGGTTCTGTATTAAAACCCCTGTTTGGGAACATGGTGTAAGCCCTCAGCATTTCCAGGAGTTGTAAATCGGCTGAACCGAGTGCAATAGATGGTACCACGGGTATTTTACTTTGTATACCGCAGAGATGTGCAAACTCGGCCGTTTTTTTGGGGCCGATGCGGCTCATAAGGTCCCATGCGGCAGAATTCAAAGATTTGGCAAGGCAATAAGCCATAGTGCCGCCGCCACCCGAAATCGTTTTGTTGGCCAGGGTAATTGCCTTTCCGCCTATGGGGCTTTCAGGAGTAAGGCCGGCGTCGGTTAATGCAAGCGTGTAAAGCAATGGCTTGAAAGTAGAACCTACCTGCCGGTTGGCGGTAACATGATCATACTTGAACCAGTTAAAATCTATGCCGCCCACCCACGCTTTTACTTCACCGGAAACGGGATCAATCGCAGCAAATGATGTTTGCATCATTTGCCTGTTATACTTGATGGAATCAATTGGCGTCATAACGGTGTCGACTGACCGGGTAGCGTTCCACGCAAAAACTTTCATTTTAACCGGCTCGTAGAATGTCTTTTTTATTTCTTCGGTTTTCAGGCCTTCTTCTTTGAGATTTTTCCATCTCTCAGTCTCTTTCATTGCCCTGTCTAAAATATCCTGGTGCCCTTTCCATACATTTTTCGGTAACTGCGCATTAAATTTCTTTTGCATAATTACCATGTGTTTTATCATGGCCTCTTCGGCGTACAACTGCATTTTAGGATCGATTGTAGTATATATTTTCAATCCGTCCTTATACATATTATAGTTCTCCCCCGTTACAGGATTTTTATGAGCTTTACACCATTCATCTAACTTCTTATTAAGAACCGACCGAAAGTAGGGGGCAATGCCCAGGCTTTCATCCAGCTTTTTGTATTTGATGCCCAATGGTTTTTTCTGAAGCGTTGCTGCTTCAGAAGCCGACAAAACATTATTGGTAACCATACGGTCCATTACAAGATTTCTTCTGTCGGTGGCGGCTTTGGCATGTCGCAGCGGATCATACTGGCCCGGGCCACTTAACATTCCTACAAGTAACGCCGCCTCATCGGTTGTGAGTTGTGATGGCTCCTTTTGAAAATATACCCGGGACGCATTTCTTATTCCATAAATGTTCCCCCAGGAAACCCTGTTGAGATAGAGGGCAATAATTTCCTGCTTGGTAAAATTCTTTTCAAGTCTTAAAGCGACAATCCATTCTTTTAGTTTATCCGTGCCTCTTTTCAGAACCGAGCCGCGGCCCTGTCCAAGAATATTTTTTGCAAGCTGCTGGGTAATGGTGCTGCCACCTCCATCTTGCCCCAATCCTTTGATAGCGCGTCCAATGGCAATCGCGTCAATACCGGAATGTTCGTAAAACCTGATATCTTCCGTAGAAATCAAGGCATCGATTACATGCTTTGAAATATCCTGGTAATCTACCGATACCCGGTTTTCCGTATATATTTTCCCCATCAATGTTTTCCCATCATTTGCATAAATCTCTGATGCCAGGTTCGCCTGCGGATTTTCCAGTTCCTGTAATGACGGAAGTGATCCAAACACACCAAAATTTACTGCTGCGAATATGCATGCTACCATTAACAGCCCCACGAAAACCATGGTCCATAATATTTTTACACTTGGCCTGGTACGGCTTTCTTTCACCTGTTTCTTATTTATATTTTGTTTGCTATTTGCCATTTTCCTTTCCAATTATTTATTTGAAACAGATTATTATACTCTAAAATTTGCCCGGATATTTTTTGCCTAGCAATTCCAGGTAATTTGTAAGATTTTTATTTTGCTTTAACAGATCAAGATTCGTGCTGGAAATTATGTAGAATGAATATTTATCCGCAGGCAGCCACGACACTTCCGATGGAGCGTCCTGTTTTATTTTATCCATGAAGTTCAGCGCCGCATCCCCATTTTCGAACCGGGAAAATACCAGCAATGTTCTTTCTTTATCCAATGTATCTTTTGTAATCTCAAGATCCAGTAGCCGGAACTTTTCGCGGTTGTATCTTGCAAATGCATTTTTTGCTTCGTTACTATAAACCGGATCCACCTTATTAAGCATCATTACTACGTATTGAGGTGCAAGGGGATCAAAAGTAAATGTACCGTTGGTAACGGGCGGCGGCAAATTCTTCTCAGGATTCAGCACGGGTTTTTCTGAGGATACCACCTGTTGCGTTGGCTTGACGTTTTCATTTTTAATGGTTGGCATAACTCCCTTACTTATTTTAGCAGAGTCATATACCACTATCCGTGGATCCTCTTTGGCTCTTTCAATTGTTAAGTTGGTTAAATGCTCCTCAATAGACGCCCTTCTTTGAACAACGTCAACCATTGTAGCCGCCTTTTCTTTTAGTTCAGAATTAGGATACTGATTGATGATCTGGTTCAGGATACTTATTGCCACAGAGTCCTGCCGCTGGCGGATATAATAAACTGATTCTATGTAAAGTAATTGCGGATTCCAGTAGTTGGGCCCATACATACTATCCGCCTGTTGTTTCTGCTTCGTAGCTTCTTCGAAGTTGCCTTCGATAAACAGGTTGTAAATATCTTCGTAACGCCTTGTTGCTGCGGTATCTTTTTTTGTAGGATTTAATGCTTCAGGATGTATTATATATTGGGCAAATTTGCTCTTACTAAATTTATTCAACACCAGGTTTTTATAATAATCTGCTTTTTGATTGTCGCCCATTTTTCTATAGCAATACGAAAGGTTCATATAGAGCTCGCCCTGGTACAAGCTGTCAGGAAAGCGCTTTAAGGATTGCCCGTAAGCGTCAATCGCCGCAGGATAATCTTCCAGCAGATTTTGATAATTCTTTCCCAATTCAAATAATGAATTTGACACTTTGGTATTAGAAGCATCCATTAATTCTTTCGTAAGGGGCACATTATACAACAGTCCTTCCACGCTTACATCATCCTGGTAAGGAGCAGCAGGTGACTGAGATTGGTTTTCGGGCAAAGGATTCCCATCAGCATCTGTTTTTGCCACCTGGTCGGAATCGGCATTTCCCAAAGGATCTCCTGCATTCAGATTTAGTCCTGCCGGGTTCGTCGATTTTGCGAGCCCGCCATCTGAAGAAACTCTTCTCCAGTTATCCACGTTGGATCTTTTGCCCCATACTCTTTTGAATTCCGCATACCCTTTTGACTTTAGCGAAGCATTATAAAAATACCAGTCGCCTTTAGTGTCTGATCCACTAAAGATATCCGGTGCTGCATTTTTTGTATTAAAATAATCGGCTGCAGAATTTGTATAATCTACATCTGCGTCTTTAATGCCCCGCTCTTTTCTTAATTTTTTGGAAAGCTTTTTAAGAAAGGCGTCGCGATCGGCAGAAGTCATAGCAGCTATACTTTGAAGACTATCTTCTCTCTCAATTACAGTGAGGTTCTCCACAATTTTTGCCAGGGCATTTCTTCTATCCCTTATTTGAGTAAGGTCACCCAGCGTTGTATCACCCGTCTGCAGGCTGTCGTAAAATGCAAATGCATTTTTATAATCTTTCTTATCGTAACTTATTTCTGCCAGGTTGAGAAAGGCCCTGTTCTTATAGGACACATTCAATTCATTGTAATAAATACTTTTCTTAAAGTAGAAAACTGCTGCGGAAGTATCAGGTTTTTGCATGGCGAGATCTGCTGCCGAGAAATAAATGATATCACGATATAAATCGTATTTATCTTTTTTTGCCATCCGCAACAATGCAATAATACTCTTGTCAATTTCTGCGGGATCCTTGCTCCGGAGCATTTTAGCCTTATTGAGGTTGGCATAAATATCCATCAAGGGATCGGTAGTATGGTGAATCGCCTTGTCATAATAATCCGAGGCCGCTTCCAGGTTCCTGTTCATTTCGTTCAACTGGGCAAGCAGGTATTCACGACGTGCATGATCTTCATTATCGATTGCATTGGGCAATGCATTTTCAAGATGAACAATTGCACTATCATACATCTGCTGGTTGTAAAACCAGTAAGCACTCATTTCCTCAAGATATGGATCAAGCCGGCCGGGAAACGCAGGGTCATTTTGCAGTGTATTTATCAGGCCTGCCGCATCGCCATATTCCTTCATTTCTATGAGCGTGCGTATCTGCCATATTAATGCGTCGTTCCTGCTTGGCGGCCTGGACCACACTTTATCAACTATATTCCGATCCTCTTTACTTGAAATACTCATTGCTTTTGTCGCCCCGTTATCATTTGAGCCAACTATCAATTGGTCATCAACGTTTTTCTTTCTTGGGTAGAGATTATAGTTGATAAATTGAAATGTCATTGAAGCAGAATCATAATCCTGCCGTAAATAATAAGCTTTCCCGATAAGCAGATATAGATTATCAACCCAGTCGCTCCTGAGATCATGCAATAGGATCCCGGCTGTGGCCTTGTAAATTACCGAGTCAAGTTCTGTACTTTGTGCGGCTGTATTTGTAAGCGAATAGCCGTAAAATGGAAGCAGTTTGGCGAAATCATCTTTATTGGAAAGACGGGCCCGCTCAATAACTTCATTTATTTTATTATTTGCATTAAAATAGTAATTATAATGGCTAACCGTATTCTGTATGAATCTCCTGGGAACTGTAAATTTCTTTTCGCCCGTTTTTTCCGACTTTAAAGTCTTGGTTTTAAATTTTTCGGGCTTATCTTTTTCAAGGTCGATTGTAATTTTGCCTGATTGTGCACGAACGGGTAAGAAGAAAAGAAATGAGAGAAATACTGCCGAAACAGCTTTTAAAATCCGGTTGTTCATGAATCTTACGAGTTTTGCAAAAGTACTGGCCAGGAATAATAGTATATCTCTATTAACTTCTGTTTGGCAAAAATATTTTAAAAATACGGTTATTTTAAGCTTATTATGCCTTTTAATCAACACCGTAGAGTATTTTTAACAACCTAAAAAATTAATATGGCTTTGCCTCAAGGCAATACAACATTAAAGCGGCTTCGAAACCGCTACAGGCTTGTGCTTCTTAACGAAGATACCTTTGAAGAAGTGGTGGCTTTTAAGCTAAACAGGATAAGTGTTTACGTGGCTCTTTGCGTAACTTTTGTAGTTTTGGTGGGGCTCACAGTAGGTTTGATTATGTTCACGCCACTTAAGCTATACATACCCGGGTATGGGGAAGCACAAAAAGCTAAAGAGTATGAAATGCTTAAAGTGAGGGCGGATTCCATTGAGCAGAGCCTGGTAAAAAAACAACGATATATCAATTCTATTGAAAAGGTTTTGAAAGGAACAGTAACACCCTTAGATACATCTACCCTGAAATTAAAAAATATTGAAAAGAGCAGGGACTAAATTTTCCATCATCATATTCCAACATGAATTCCAGAAACGACAGCAATAAACAATTGATGAGGTACGCAGGCCTGGGAATGCAATTTTTGATAGCCATTGCCCTGGGCGTTTTTCTTGGGCTGAAGATCGACGGCTGGCTAAACATATCCATTCCACTGCTTGTATGGCTGTTGCCGCTGATCATTATATGCGCGATCATATTTAAAATTGTTAGAGAGACCTCTGCGAAGAAATAGAATATATGCTTAAAAAACTGCTTCCTGCTACGTTGGTATTTGTGTTAATAACTGCCGCGATATTTATTTTAAGACCGGTCCTGGAATCGAGCGGATTTGATATTATTTTTTTGCTGGCCGGAAATCTTTTTTTATTTGCTCTAAGTGTGTCCGGATTTCTTATTCAATTGCGCGGGCTGCGGTCGTCAAACATAAATGCATTTTTACGGGGCATTTATTCTTCACTTCTTCTAAAAATGTTTATTGTGGTCATTGTGGTACTTGCCTATATTTTGACCACCGGCGGAAGTATAAATAAGCCCTCATTATTTATGTGCATGGCTCTTTATTTTTTGTACACCGTAATAGAGGTAAAACAGTTGACGAAAATTGCCCGTAAAAAATAAGATGGCTAAAAAAGAATCACCTCTTCAACAATTGAGTACTTATTTACCGGAAGGCTCCTTTGACGATGTCGCAAATTTCCTTATTCAATTCAAGGTTCATCTTACCATAACCCGGGAACGGAGAACCATTTTAGGTGATTACAGGAACCGGGTGCGTGATAAAAACCACCGTATAAGCGTAAATGGCAATCTCAATAAATATTCCTTCATAATAACCTTACTGCATGAACTCGGCCACCTGGTGGCTTATGAAAAATATGGCCACAGGATCCAGCCCCATGGCACAGAATGGAAAAAAGAATTCGGGCAAATATTAGCGGGGTTTATTTCAAAAAAAATATTTCCTGCAGATATCGAAAAGGAGCTTATCAAAAGCCTGAAAAACCCTGCAGCGAGTTCATGCGCTGAAGATGCATTGCTGAGAATTTTAAGAAGATACGATACGCATAAACCCGGGGTGTACCTGGTAGAAGATCTTCCGCCAGGCAGCATCTTTAAAGTAAAAGGCGGGAAAACTTTTACCAAAGGAAATAAAATAAGAAAAAGATTTTTATGCAAAGAAAATCTGACAGGAAAGCTCTTTCTCTTTAGCCCTGTAGCGGAAGTTGAACTTGTGGGCAAGGCATCATAACCAATCTATTTTCATGTCAGGTTTATTGTGTCGTAACCAATTTCCCACAAAGATACAGGGAACACTAAGAATACTGCTTTGTGATCCTGGTGTGTCTGTATGATATAGTACATTCTACATTTGGCTTAACACTAATTCACAAATTTCCATTGCACGCCTATTCTTAATATATAACCCGGGGTCGGATAAAGGGGGGCGGCAAAATTATTATTAGTAAAACCAAAACCATTTGTAAATGAAACGGTGTTCAGGTTTTCGACTTTTACCAGACCAGTAAATGATTTTATTCTAAAATTAAAGTATGCGCCTATTTCGGGGAGGTTACTTATGGTGGTTGTATCCTGTGGAAAAAACTGTCCCATCACCGGTGAGTAATTATTTGCTTTATAAGGTGTGTTGTATTTCACGTCGAGGCCCGTGCTTAAATTAAGATTTTTAAAAAACACCCCTTCGAATGCCAGGCGTTGACGTGTGAAAAAAAGAGGAACTCTTACCGGGTTGTCTCCGGCAGTTTGCTGAATGGTAAAGTCGCTATATAAATTAAGATGCCCGACCACTTTATTTTTTGTAGAAGCCACAAACTGCGTGATGTTTACCAGCCCGTTAAACTGGTCCGTTTGGTAATAATTTTTAAAATAGGCATAGTTAGTAATTGAAATATTACGCGCAAGAAGCGTGAATTTCGGATTGTTCGATTCTGCTGAAATCACGGTAATATTTTCCTTTTTTGTATTAAGATTATTATTAAAATTGAAAGCCGAATTTCCTTCAAAAATGTAGGATGGCGAACGGTTTACATTTTGAAAATGTACCTGTACATCGCCCAATTTGCTATTGAGAAAGCGGGTGAGTGTCGCATAAGCGCTGTAGTCGCCGGCATTAAGGCCTGTCGCATAAAATTCTCCTTTCAGCAAAGCATCCCATTTTTTATTTCTGGTCTTGTTACGGTATTCGCCGTGCAGTACTACGTTGTAAAATTTTTTGGTGACGGCTGGCTGAGGAAATACCTGTAACGGAAAGCCATCGCGGATGGAGTGAGAAAATATTCCCTGGAAATTTTCAAGACGCAAGCCTGCTTCGATAAATTGCGCCGGGTTTTTTGTCTCAGGAAACTGTTTTATTGCAAAATCGTTGGACACAAATTTCCACTGATCCTGCACATAAAAATTAAAACGGGAAGGGTTTACCGTTAAGCCATACCACTTGTTACAGCAAGGCTGCATCCTGCGTTGCATAATCCAAATTGGCGAGTGTATCTCTATACTTATAGGTGTAGGTACTGTAATTAATCGTGTGCTGAAACCGGAATTTTGGATAAAACAGGTAATCGGTGGTGCTGTCGTTTATGATGATGGAATCTTTAATTCCAAAATCATAACTCTGCCTGAAAAAAGCGGTAAAGTTGCTGTAAAAATTGCCGGTAGTTACTTTCGTAGAAAACACATTATAAGACTGCTCTACATTTCCTCCAAAGTTCACCGGAATATAATACCTGTTCTTTTTCTTGGGATCGAGGAGTGAAGAATCATCCCGGATTCCGCCGTTTTCCGAGGCGCTAAGTTTATTTCCCAGCAGCACAAAATAGGCTGCATATCTTTTTTTGTTTCCCTGGTAATTACTGAAAAAGCGATAATTGTTATGGTTGCTGTTCTGCGTTTGAAAGAAACCAGGAGCAGATATCAGCCGGTATTCAAAACCGGCGTTCCAGTTGGGTTTTATGTTTTGGGTATGCTCTACCTTGATCAACTGCTCCTTTCCACCGCCAAGCAAGTATGTCAATTGCGTAAAAGGCCTTGTCGTTTTAAAGAACATGGTATTTTCCAGCGTATACTTGTACAGGTCGTATGCATGAAAGCCTGCATCCCAGCCTGCTTTCAATATGGGTGTAAATAAAACCGGAAACGCAGGGCTTCCATTATTCCCCAGTGTTACATAGTTTGCAGGCACCGAATAAATTTGGTTGAAATCGCTAACGGAAGAATCCAGTTTATCACTTTTTAAAGAATCGAGGTAGCGAAAAGATATGGTGATTGAATCGGCAAGATCATCGCGGTGTTTAAAACCAAGCGAGTCTGGTTTTTGGCTTTTCCCGTTTTGGCCGGGAGTCGAAGCATTACTTTGGGTAGGTGTACTTCCGGGCCTTCTCTTCAGAATACCGGGAACCTGCGAATGAGCAATACACGCAAAGGCAAACAGCACTACAGATAAAGCAAGTTTTTGAATTAGCGGCAGAAGTTTTATTTGCTTTTGATCCCTCATTAAATTATTCTTATAGCGCGGCAATCAGCTTTTTAAAGATTAGTGCAAGCCTGGGTTCTGCCTGCATTTGCAGCGGCCAATACTTCTTCATGTGTAATGGTATTTTCTTCTTCCCTTATCCCGATATCTGTAATTACACTCATGGCAAAAACCGGTAATCCTACATGTACCGCTGCAATTACTTCCTGCACCGTGCTCATACCTACCGCATCGCCCCCGAGGATGTTAAGCATTTTGTATTCAGCCCTTGTTTCAAAAGTAGGACCTGTTACTCCCATGTAAACACCTTCTTTAAGCTCGATGTTATTTTCCCTGGCAATTTTTTTTGCCAAATCAGCCAGGTATTTTTTATAGGGTTCACTCATATCAGGAAACCTCGGCCCAAACTCCGGTTCGTTTTTCCCGAGCAGTGGATTTAGCGTTAGCATGCTTATGTGGTCTCTTATTATCATGAGATCGCCCACCTTAAAAGTTTTGTTTGTACCACCGGCTGCATTGGTAATAAGCAAAGTCTCTATACCTAAAAACTTTAAAACCCTTATGGGGAAAACGACTTCCTGCGTGGAGTAGCCTTCATAATAATGAAACCTGCCGGCCATTGCAACCAATTTTTTGCCACTGATTTCTCCAAAGACCAATTGGCCGGTGTGTCCTTCAACCGTGCTAACGGGAAAGTTTGGTATGCTTGCATAATCAATTTTACATTCAACAGTCATTTCCGATATAAAACTTCCGAGGCCACTTCCTAAAACAATTCCTACTTCAGGCCTGGTTGCATACTTCGATTTTATGAAATCTACGGCCTCGTTAATTTTTGATAGCATAGAATTTTTGAAAAATTTCGTCCAAAGTTAAGTGAATGACGGTAGGGATACATCGTTGATTTGTTAATTGGTTGATAAGTTGAATGACGGGTTAATTAATTTATAGAAATCCCGAATATCTTTCCCTTCCGGGATCCAGATAAAATTGATTTGACCCGCAGAAATTACCGGTATACATGCCGGCATTTTTATTTTTTAAAATATCAATAAATTATCTTTGCTGCCTAAAAATTTTACTGTGCAAACGGCAACACAAATATTTAACTACGATAAGTGGAACGACAAGCTTACAGAACTAAGCAAGCAATACCAAACAGCAAGCCCCTATCCTCATATTGTGCTGGACAACTTTTTAAACCCCGAAGGGCTTGATGAATGCATTGCAGAGTTCAACAAACTGAATGAGGCAGATGGATGGATCAATTATACCCATTATAATGAAAAAAAGAAAGGGCTGAATAAACTTGATTTATTACCAGATGCTATCAAGGGAACCATCAACGAACTGAATTCTCCCGAGTTTTTAAAATTTCTCAGCACCCTTACGGGCATTGATAATTTACAGAAAGACGATTTCCTCGAAGGTGGCGGCATTCACCAATCTACCAAAGGAGGTTATTTAAATATTCATGCAGATTTCACCGTGCATCCTCATCACCGTAACTGGCAGCGCAGGGTAAATGTGCTTGTTTATCTGAACCGCGACTGGAAGGAAGAATGGGGAGGCAAGTTGGAATTATGGGATAAAAAAATGAAAGCCTGCGAAGTGAAAGTGCTGCCCGTTTTTAACCGTTGTGTAATTTTTAATACCGATGCAGATTCGTATCATGGCCATCCTGAACCAATGACTTGCCCTGAAAATGTTTTCAGAAGATCAATCGCTTTGTATTATTATTCTATAGAAGATAAACCGTTTCGCCGGGCGACTTATTACCAGGCGAGGCCGGGGGAGGGCAACAAAAAATTTTTAGTTAAGATAGATAATGCGATGGTTGCGGCTTATACAGAAATCAAAGGCCGGCTTGGTGCCAATGATAAGATCATCAGCAAAATTCTCCGTTTTTTTTCAGGAAAAAAGAAATGAAGGAAGCCGATAAATAATAGACTATAGATACAAAAGATTCTATCAAATTTTCCTGATTTCAGGCTATAGGTCGAACGCCATTTAAATTATTTCTTTGGCTCTCTTTTTAAAAATACGAAACCGTTTTTTCGGTACAGCACTTTTAAGTCTGTGTATTCTTTATATTGGTCTATCCTGTCTTCCCTTGATACAAAATAGGCCGGCTTATCAATATCGCCGGTAAGCAACCATTGCTGGTCATAAGAATTGGGATTGGTTGGTTTTTCTTTCTTTACATAAAACAGTTGCGCATAGCTGAAATAACCTAACGTATTTACATAACAATCTTCTCCCTGGCGTTGTATAAAAAAGTCTATCGCGGCACCTTGTGTATACCGCTCTACCTTGGGAACAATAATCGCCGACGCCAAAAAGATCACGATGGCTGTTCCTCCAAATAATGTCCACGCGGCTTTTTGAAATTTATTTTTATTAAGGTATCTTATTCCGAAAATAATTGACACAACCAGCAGTAAGCCTACAATCCCTTCCGCGCCGCTCCAGTGAACATCAGCCTGCATCATGGCCTTTTCAAATTTACCATCAACGTGTGCAGAAAGTTTTTTTAGATTCATGGCCAGGTAGGGGAATGCCAATAAAAATAATGCGATAATGCCGCCGAGTATTGCAATGAATACACTTATATATTTTTTATAAGCCAATTGCTTCAGATTCCATTTATACACTGAATAAGCTCCCAGGAAAGTAAGCGGGAACCATGCCAGCGAAGAATAATGAATAATACGGGATTGGACAACCGTAAATAAAATGGTCACTACCCAAAATAAAATTTGCATCCATTTTTTAAAATCCTTATCGAGCCTGCTCGTGTAATTTGTCTTAAAAAAAGAAGGTATGGCGAGGAGTGAAGCAGGGAAACAACCGACAAGTAACACGATAAAATGATAACCAAAAAATCCCTTTTGTCCCGCATCGTGGGTAGTAAAAAGCCGGTATTGGTATTTAAAAAATTCCGTGATAAAAGAAGGGCCGTTCTTGATGGTTTCATATCCATACCATGTAGCAGTTACCGCTGTTGCAACAATCAAATATAAAAGTGCATGCCACCAGTTGAAATAAAAACGAAAGCGGTTGTAAATAAAATATACACCAGCCGCCAATAAAAAAACCATCAATGAAACCTGCCCCTTGGTTAACACGGCGAGGCCCATGAAAACTCCGGACCATACCACATAATAAATTGGATTTTTTTTCAGACCTGGTTTATCAAACCGGTTGCGTGCCCAATGATATAAGATGAAATTATAAAAGGATAAAAAAGTAAAGAGATTGAACCACGGATCAATGATCCCGGATTTAAAATACAAATTGGGAAAAATGGAACCTCCGAAAGCCAGCGCCCAAAGTATCCCGAATTTTTTATCATAAATCCTGCTGCCGCAAATAAAAACAGTCACTAAAGTTACCAGGCCGCAAAGGGCATTGGGGAAGCGTGCGGCAAATTCATTGACACCAAAAATCTTCATGGCCGTGCTCTGCATCCAGAAAAACATGGGAGGCTTTTCCCAGAAGGGTTTGAAATTAATATACACCCTGCTGTAATCATCCATCTTAATCATTTCACGGGCGGCCTCCGCAAAATTCACTTCATCCCAATCGAATAAATGAACCCTTCCCAGGAACGGAATAAAAAAAATAGCCGCAACTATAGTTACCAGAATGATGATTTGGGATTTGCTTAACTGCATATTTTTTTATAGGATGTTTGATAATTTATATGTTGCGATTTTGCCATTACTGTTGGCCCCGACTTTAAAATGGCGCATATCCCACAGAGACACAAAGATCACAAAGCAATATACGTAGCAGCTTTGCGGATCCCTATAGAGTTGCGCGACACTACTTACTCATTCCAAAGATTACAAACCAGGAACTCTCTTCAGCGGCTCATACATTCTTCTTTTCATAAGTCCCCATTTACACAACCGGTGCACAACCGAAACTTTCAATACGCCCAATCCATACGTAATGCTTCGTTGCAGGTTGATGCTTGAAGCTTCTTCAAAATAGCGGGTTGGGCAGGTGATCTCCGCAATCTCGTAATCTAAATATATAATCTGTGAAAGCATCTGGTTATCGAAAACAAAATCCTCTGAATTGACTTCGTAATTGATGCGCTCAAGTATTTCGCGTGAGAAGGCCCGGTACCCTGTATGGTATTCAGCAACTTTTTGGTTGAGCATCACATTCTCAAAAAAAGTAAGTAACCGGTTGGCAATATATTTATACAATGGCATGCCGCCATGCAATGCACCTTTACCCAATGTGCGTGAGCCAAGCACTACCTGGTACACATTATTTGCGATAAGGTATGCCATGGAAGGAATAAGTTTGGGCGTGTACTGGTAGTCAGGGTGCAACATGATGATGATATCCCCGCCTAACTCAAGGGCTTTATTGTAACATGTTTTTTGGTTTCCGCCATACCCGCGGTTTTCGTCGTGCTTTATGATATGGGAGATGCCTAACTCATTTGCGATCTCGATCGTCTTGTCGCTGCTGTTATCATCTACCAATATTACCTCGTCAACCATATCAAAAGGTATTTCCTGGTACGTCTTTTTCAATGTAAGGGCAGCGTTATACGCAGGCAGAACAATCACTATTTTTTTATTATTGATCATTGTCTGTTTATAAATCCTTTTTAGGTTTTCCGGTTCCTGTTTTATTGTAAGTTTAATAATACATACCCCTGGCTTCATTCCCCGCTATGTGACCAACTAAATTATAGTGAACACATTTTTAAAGGGTGCAAAGGTATGCATCCTTGCAGGCAGATCAAAAACGAATACCAAGCTGTGTAATTTTCTAATGCGACTTCAAAAGATCGTCGCTGATATCGAAATTTTATGCTATTAATTAATTAGACTTTATCTTCGCCGCAAAAGCTTTTTTATATGAATTTACATGAATACCAGGCCAAAGAATTATTGAAAAAATACAATGTTCCCATTCAAGAGGGGATAGCATGTAATACGGTAGCCGAAGCAGAGGAAGCCTATCGTTATATCAATAGCCAGTATGGAAGCAAGTTTGCGGTTATTAAAGCACAGATACATGCCGGTGGCAGAGGTAAGGGAACTATAAAGGGGACTGATCAGAGGGGTGTGGCAGTTGCGAAAAATGCTGAAGAGGTGAAAAAGATTGCGGGTAATCTTTTAGGAGGAACATTGGTAACCATTCAAACCGGTGAGGCTGGCAAACAGGTTAACAAAATATTGGTGGCACAGGATGTATATTATGACGGGCCTGAAAAAGTGAAAGAAATTTATTTGTCCATTTTATTAGACCGGTCAAAAGGGAAAAATGTAATCATGTACAGCACCGAAGGTGGTGTGAATATTGAAGATGTTGCACATGATACACCCGAGAAAATTTTTAAGGAATGGGTGCATCCCGGTGGCGGATTGGCGGGCTTCCAGGCCAGGAAGATTGGATTTAACCTGGGGCTTAAGGGTGATGCCTTTAAGAACTGTGTGAAGTTTGTAACAAACCTATACAACGCTTATGTGGGCCTCGATTGTAGTATGCTTGAAATAAATCCTTTGTTTAAAACGAGCGACAACAAAATAATAGCCGTTGATTGCAAGATGAATATTGACGACAATGCATTGATGCGCCACCCGGATATTAGTGCGTTGCGGGATATTGCGGAGGAAGATCCTACCGAGGTAGAAGCAGCAAAATTCAATCTCAATTTTGTAAAACTCGATGGCAACGTTGGCTGTATGGTAAACGGAGCAGGCCTTGCTATGGCGACAATGGATATGATAAAATTAAGTGGCGGCGAACCTGCCAACTTTCTTGATGTAGGCGGTACAGCCAATGCGCAAACTGTAGAAGCAGGATTTAGAATTATTTTGAAAGATCCAAAAGTAAAAGCCATTCTCATAAATATATTTGGAGGAATAGTACGTTGCGACCGGGTAGCCCAGGGTGTAATTGATGCCTATCAATCTATTGGTACTATCGAAATACCCATTATCGTAAGATTGCAGGGAACAAATGCTGAAGTTGCCAAAGATCTCATCGATAAAAGTGGCCTTAAAGTGGAATCAGCAATTCTATTAAGTGAGGCGGCAGACCTGGTGAATAAAGCTGTTGCCTGATGCATGTTTTTTTCGCACAGGCCTGTAATTATTCTTATTGAAAAAATATTTGACGTATAGTCTGTCAGCCTATAATAAAAATGCCGGCATTTCTGCCGGCACTCTTGCCACATTGCAATTAAGAAACCTGCATTTATTTTGGTAGCAGAACCTTATCCACCACATGGATCACACCATTGCTTTGATTCACATCGGCAATTGTTACACGGGCAGTTCCGCCATTTTCATCTGTAATCATTATTGCTTTACCACTTGGTGTAACTGTAAGCTTTTCACCCTGAACGGTTGTAAGCGTCGCTGAGCCGTTACCCTCTTTTATCATTTTAGCAAGATCCCATGAGTTTAACCTGCCGGCCACTACGTGATAGGTTAAAACAGCCGTAAGCTTTGCTTTATTCTCAGGCTTTAAGAGCGTTTCTACCGTGCCGTCAGGCAATGCATCAAACGCCTGGTTTGTGGGAGCAAAAACCGTAAAAGGACCAGGGCCTGATAATGTTTCTACAAGTCCTGCTGCTTTCACTGCTGCAACCAGTGTTGTATGATCTTTGGAATTAACTGCATTTTCAACAATATTTTTAGTTGGGTACATTTCTGCGCCACCTACCATTACCGTTTTATTCATGCTATCCATTCCGTCCATTTTACTCATCTTATTTGATGAAGTACATGATGCGAATAGTGCCATAGAGCATATCGCCAATAATTTAATTTGTTTCATTTTTTAGTTTTTTTAATTAGGTTTTATTTGCCATCATTTACGCATTATTAAATAGGATAGATTTCTATCTGGTAAAAAAATATAGATATAACTAATAAGGATGTACGAAAGTAATTACAGAAGTCATATGAAAACTGTAAGATGGTTATATTCTTTTTGGATGTAAGCATTGAAGAATATGATCCTGCAAAACAGCCAAAAAATGATGTAATAAAAAACGGGATTGTTGTATGAAATGGAAGAGGGGAAAACAGCAAAAAACCAAAACAGCATCCGGGAGCAGCTAAATTAAATCTTGGAGATCACGAACATCTCGTCCATAGTGGGCGAATCGCTGCCGCCTGCTTTTTCCAGGGTGATGGCAAATGCATCGGCCTTACCAAACGATTTCATTTTTTGAATATGGTATGTTCCTTTTTCTGTAGATATCATGCCGCCGCTTATTGGCTTACCATCAACTATAGCCCATAACTGGTATTGCTTTCCGGACGGCACCGCAGGTAAATTTGATGGGTCTACGTAAACTTCGCCGGTATTTCTCATCCAGAATATCTTAGCGAGTGCTTCGGGCGCATGTGCCGTTCCGGTTAAAACCACGGGAAGTGTGCTCTTATCAGTAATAACATCCATGTCTTTATTCATGGCAAGATTCATAGAATCTTTTTCTGCAATCTTTTGCTGCGCCACCTGCAGGTCATTACTTGCTGACTGATATTTATTATAGTATGAATAATTAAGTATGGCGCTTCCAATTAACAGGATAAGCATTGCCGCTGCGACAAGCTTAAAGTAAGAAGGTATTCTGTATATAACAGTTTCTGCTTTTGCCGTTTCGGGTTTAATAAACGATACCTTATTCTCTTTTTTCTCCTGGTTGATTTCAGCAAATATTTTGTCTTTTACAGAAACGGAAGGCTCTATTGCGTTGGCCTGTGCATAAGTTTCCAGCGAGATCTCTATCTCAAGCAATTCCTTTTTTACTTCAGGATATTCTGCAATCCAGGCCTCAACCTGTGCCGTCTCTTCCGGGGAAGAAAGTCCCATGGCGTAAAGCTCAAGTAAACCGGATGATATGATGTGGTTTATATTCAATTTTAATTCGTCAGTATTTTTCTTAATTCAATAATTGCTGTCCTCATTCTTGTTTTTACCGTTCCTAACGGTATAGACAAATGTTTGGATATCTCGTCCTGGGTGAATCCCCCAAAATAAGCAAGATCAATAATTTCTTTTTGGTCGTTCTTAAGAAAGGTTAAATGTTTGCGAATTCCTAATGCATCAAAGCTCGCAGCAGTATTGGTGTTTTCGCTGATGTTATCTACGGCATTCTCACTATTTTGGATTTTCGCCTGCTTCTTATAACCCTTGCTTCTTATTGTGTCAATTGTTAGGTTCCGTGTGATGTTTAGCATCCATGTAAACAGGCGCCCCTTTGTGCTGTCGTAGTTGGAGAAGTTGTTCCAGATTTTTACAAAAGCTTCCTGGAGAACATCTTCAGCAAGTTCTTTCTGTTCGAGCATTTTATAAATCGTTCCAAAAAGCGCTGCAGAGTAATTATCATATAAATAGGCAAAGGCAGATTGATCCCTGTTCTTCAGCAGAAATACCAATTCTTCTTCGCTATATTTTTTTATTTCAGCCAAATGAGTGTTTATACAGTCAACAAAATTTACCGGGGGAATCAGAGAAAATAAAGATAGGTTTTACTATCGATATTTAAAGTTGAAGTTATTATAATAACAAGTTTACAAAAAAATCTGCCTCAAAATTTATTTTGAACTGGTACATTATAGAACTACTATAATTATTTTTCAAAGTAACAAACGCTGCCGCCTACCCAATCTTTATCCATGTTATACCTTACCCCAATCATTTTTCCTTTGCTTAACCTGGCGAGATTATTCACCGCCACAGGTCTTGGTTCTCCTTCGTCCCAAAAATAGAAAATTCTTATTTCGGCCTTTGCCGGAACATCAGGTGTTTTTATTACATCCGCATATTTTACTTTTCTTTGTAAGATCCAGTTTTCCGGGTCGATGACTGCATCAATATCTTCTTTTTTTACATCAATAACTACTCCCTGACCCGCAAAAGAAAATAATGGCTTCAGTACAAAATTTTCAAGATCGCCCGGTAACTGTTTTACTTCGTTTAAAAAAAATGTTTCGGGCACATAAGGATGTTTTATGAAAGGAATGGTAAACTTGCTTATACGATAAAACCAATTGGGGTGCGGCACCCATTCTACATCCAGCGGCTGGGTTATGTCTACGACTTTTCCCATATCTTTTTTTGTGTGTATGAGCTCGTCAAAAATAATGCGGTTGTAAATTCTTTTCACTTCTATCCGTTTCCCATCTTTCTTGTAGAATAATTTTTTTCCATCCTGTTCGAGTTCCGTCAGGCAAACGATAGGGATCCCGAGGTAATCCTGCGTGCAGTAAAAATCAATTCTTGTCTTCTGTTCATGCGGTTTTATTTCCAGCAGGATAACGTTTTCCACGTTATGATTTCCTACGATTATTTTTTTAAGCAGCGCCGTATAAGATTCCGCGTTATATCCATTCAGATAATGGCTAAAGTTCGACGGTATCTCAAAATATTTCTCAACGTATTGAGGATACATTATTTGAAAACCATATAGGGTTGGAAATCCCTGCATCTCGATTAACTGCGGCTCCAGTTCTCCATTTTCATTTTCGCATATCCCGAAATCAAAACAGATAAAATGTGTGTGATCGTTTTCGTCAGGAACATTTTCTGTTGACGGTATCGCATGATCTGTAAGTTTCTTAAAATCGGGCCTTACCATAAAGTCTACAATTTCCTCGCATGCGCCGAGCATCTTATCGGTAAAATCTTTAGGAATAAAAATGGGCGTTTCTGCTACGCGAAATAAAATATCGCCGGGATGTTTGCTATTAAGATCTTTTAAAAAATCTTCATATTTTTCCCTGGTAAAATTTTCGTTGAACTGTTTCCTGAGTTCGGGGATCATGGCATCATTTTTTTGTCAGGAGTAAGATAAGGAAATATGGGATGTGAACTGATAATCTATATTTATCGGTTATGGAGTTTTCATAAAAATTAAAACGGATATATGAAATGCTCATAAATTTTAGACCATAACCACCAGGCTTGCAAGCGCAATATTTAAGAAATTCGGAAGTATATGGGCATGTGTCCACCTGATTTTATCAGGGTCGTTCAGATGCTCTATCATTGATTCCCACTTCTCCTGCCCATGATTTTCTATCACTGTTTTCTTTCTTTCTTCTGTTTGTAAATGCTTGCTCATGCCTATGGGATCGGCTTCAGGATGAAATTGAGTGCCTATAAAATATTCGCTGAACCTCATTCCCATAATCGCTCTTTCATACGGAACGTGTGTCCTTTCTTTTTCAATGCAAAGTATTTTTGCCCCTTTGTATAAGATATTCATCTTTGGTTCTATCACCTGGAAGTCCCTGCTGTCCACCGCATAAAAGGGATCATTCATTCCCTTAAACACTGGTTCTTCAAAGCCGTCTTCCAGCAGGTGAATGGGGAAAACACCAAAGGAGGTGGAATTACGGGCGCAAACATTGGCAAGTTCCCAATGCCTGCATACCAGTTGAAAAGAGTGACAGATAAAAAATACATATTTTTTTTGCTGTTGAGAAGGATCTTCATTCCATTGTTCGACTTCACTGATCCACTTGAAATAATGCCCTTCCCATTCTGATCCTTTGCTTTCAAGGGGACTGCCGGGGCCGCCTGAACTTATATAAACATCGTAACTCAAATCGGGCACCGCATTTTTTAAACGAACGTCAAACTCATCAAGGGTTACAGTAATACTATTGGCCTCTTCAAAATGCTTTATTATTTCACGCAAGCACCGCATTCCCTGGTTTGCCACTCCTTCATACAGATCTAAAATTGCGACGCGTAAGCCCTGTTTGGCACTGTCATTCATCCTGCAAATATAACCAGATAGAAAATAAAAATGATTCCCTGTTGATTGATCGACCCGAAAAATATTTTGGTGTATTAAATTCCCCGGGAAATTTATCATTCATCTATTAAAGGTTATCCGCGGAAAATAATCGGGGGAGATTTGTACCAATCTAATTTTTGGTTCAATGCATATATTATTTCAAATCAAAACTGTTGATTACATTAAAGGCGATATCTTAGTTATATCATCCCCGTTGCCAAAAAAAATAACGGCTTAGAAATAGATAGGTAATCAATTCTACGGGACAACATTTTCCTTTGCTTTTTCAATTTCTTTTTCTTTTACAGCATCCTCTTTTTCCTTTTCTTTTTCTACATGCTGCAGGCTTTTATTTTCGTCCTCCACCTGTATAGTTTTAGCAAATACCGTGTAATGATTTGGCCTTATCTCGCTTCCGTATTGCACCGCCCATGACTTGGTGAACTCGGCGCCAAAATATAAAATGAAAGAAGAGTAATACACCCACACCAGCAGTACCACCAAAGATCCGGCTGCGCCGTATGTGCTCCCGATATTGCTTTTACTTATATAAAAAGTGATAGCAAATTTCCCAAGCATAAATAGAATTGCAGTTGCAATTGCGCCGGCCCACACATCTCTCCATTTTATTTTTGCGTCGGGTAATACTTTAAACACAACTGCAAACAAGGTTGTGACTACAGCGATAGTTATAAGCAGGTTAATAATATAAAATGCCGGAACTGCAATTCCGGGAAATTGTTTTACGAGTCTGCCGCTTATACTTTCCACAATTGCGTTTACTCCGAGCGATACGAGTAACAAAAAACCAAGGCTTCCTATAACGCCAAATGACAAAAGCCGCGTTTTTACCAGGACTTTCCAACCTGCTGTGGCCTTTCTTTTCAAGCCCCAGATTATGTTTATCGAATCCTGTATTTCCGCGAATACAGTAGTCGCTCCAATTAACAAGGTTATTACTCCAATAGTTGCTGCGAAAGTGCTCTCACCACTTAGGCTCGCGTTTTTGATAATTTCCTGAATTTGCAAGGCGGCTTCCGACCCAACGAAATGGCTCATTTGGCCATATATAGAGCCTTCCACAGCATCTCTTCCAAAAAAGATCCCACACAAATATAAAATCACTATCAGCAGGGGGCCTAAAGAAAATACGGTATAGTAGGCAAGAGAGGCGCTCAGCTTTGGTACTTTATTATTAGTGAATCCTCTAAAACAGTTTTTCAAAACTTTCCATATACCCTTAGGTGTTATTTTTTTCATCAGGTAATTTTTATTATGATATCAAAATATACTCCAAAATTGATAAGAAACAAGAAGCAGGCTGTTGCGAGGGAGACAAGGAGGTAAGTCCGGTTTCTATTTAGTATGTTCCGGAAATAGTTTTTAAAAAAAGATTAAAGCTCCTAAATATATCCCCGCAAATTAGCTTAACTTCCATATAAAATAATTTGTATGAAAAAACTATACCTTATTCCTGCAATTTTGATTTTCTCCTTGTTTTTATTTCAATCATGTTCCAAAGAATCAAAAAGCCCTGTAACTCCGCCGGCTTCTCCTTCGGTTATAAATGCAGCAATCGCTACAAATCAAACTTATCTATTTAATATTAGCGGTGCAGGAAATGTAAGCATTGAAAAACAGGCATCGCATTTTAAAGTTAGTAAGACCAGTACTGATGAGAAAAGCGGTCAACTAATGTACCAGTATATTCCATCCCAGGATTACACTGGCCAGGATGAAGTTGTTCTAAGCTCCAAAGTAATTGTGTACTTAGGAGGCAACACCAGCGGATGCAGCAGCAGCCATGTGAACGACAACTCACCTGCCACAGGCTACACAACAACATACACAACCATCAGGCTTACTATTAAGTAAGTTTAATAAAATTGTTTCGCAAAAAGGATTGTATTTCTATTGTTGTGTTTTTGCAGAAAGGCAACGGGAATATTTTTTAGCGGGCAGCCCCCGGCATCCATTGCATTTACAAAATCCTTCAGCCATTCATCAAACAATTAAGCACAGATGATTGTTTGACCTTAACTTTATTTTTTAAATCAATTCAAAAAGATATGTATCAAAAGTATTGTTCTGCCCTGATTATCGCCTGCCTTTTTTTCTTAACGCCGACGTTTTCACAAACAAGCACCAATAAAATATTATCGGTAAAGACAAATTATATCGACAGGAAAAATATGGATCTGTCCGTGAAACCCGGCGATAATTTTTTCCTTTATGCAAATGGGAACTGGAGAAAAAATAACCCCGTTCCAGCATCAAGGACCAGGTGGGGGAGTTTTGATGAATTGCGCGAAGAAAATTCAAAGCGCCTGAGTTCCCTGCTGGAAGAGGCCTCCAAAAGTACCGGCCGGGACAGGAACACACAAATAATAGGAGACTTTTATGCCAGCGGGATGGACAGCGTTGCCATAGAGCAAAAAGGTTACGATCCTATAAAAGCAACTTTAGAAGAAATAGATAAAATCAACGGCATACCCGGCATACTAAGTGAAATTGCGTCGATGCGTATCAATGGTTATGGAGGTGCGGCTTTTGGCGTATTCGTGGGTGCAGATAGAAAGAATGTATTTGTAAATATTCCTTCAATAGGCCAGGGGGGCACAACCTTGCCCGACAGGGATTATTATTTAAAGGATGATGCCCGCAGCGTAAAGATCAGGGATGCTTATGTACAAAATTTAAAGGCAATGTTTGGATTGGTGGGCGAAGATGCTGATGCCGCAAATGCTGATGCAGGCGCTGTAATGAAAATTGAAACGAAGCTGGCAGAAGCCCAGATGCCGAGGGTTGAAATGCGTGATCCATACAAGACGTACAACAAATTTTCTTTAGCGGGCCTTTCAGCAACAACGCCAAATATTGACTGGGCCAAACAAATGGAGGATATGCAAATAAAAGGAGCTGATAGTGTAGTAGTAAACAATCCTGCATTTTTGAAAACGCTGGATAGTATGCTTACAACGGTTCCGCTTACTGACTGGAAAAGTTATTTAAGATGGAATGTTATAAGAAGCGCTGCTCCGAATTTAAGCAGTCCTTTTGTGAAGGCCGACTTCGAATTTAATAAAGTACTGACTGGCCAAAAAGAGCCAACGCCCCGCTGGCAGCGCATGAGCGGACTGATTGACCGCACACTCGGCGATATGATAGGACAGCTTTATGTAGACAAATATTTTAAACCGGAGGCAAAAGCCTACATGGTTGACCTGGTTACCAATATGCAGAACACCTTTGCAGATCGCATTAAAAAACTCGACTGGATGAGCGAGGAAACAAAGACAAAAGCCTTGCAAAAACTTGAAGCATTCACAAAAAAAATTGCTTATCCTGATAAATGGAAAAATTATGAAGGCCTTGTTATAAGTAAGGACGATTTTTTAGGAAATGTTCATAATGTGAGCGTATGGGCTTATGATTATATGACCAACCGCATGGGCAAGCCGGTTGACAGAACAGAGTGGGGGATGACACCACCTACGATCAATGCGCAGTATAGCCCCACTAACAACGATATTACCTTTCCTGCGGGCATATTACAATCTCCCTTCTTCGATTTTGGGGCGGATGATGCCGTAAACTACGGAGGTATCGCAGCGGTAATTGGTCATGAAATGACGCATGGTTTTGACGACCAGGGACGGCAGTTCGATGCCAATGGTAATTTGAAAGACTGGTGGCAAAAAGAAGATGGTGATAAATTTAAGGACAAGGCAGATGCGGTTGCCAAACAGTACGATGCGCTTACCGTTTTAGATACCATTCACATAAATGGAAGATTGACATTGGGAGAAAATCTTGCTGACCTTGGAGGCTTAAATATTGCTTACGAGGCTTTCACAAAAACAAAACAGTTTAAAGAAGGGAAAAAAATTGACGGCTTTACGCCGACGCAACGCTTCTTTTTAAGTTGGGCACAGGTTTGGAGAAACAACACACTGCCTGAAACAGAAGCCCAATTAATTAAAACAGATCCGCATTCACCAGGCATGTATCGGACCAATGCTATTGTCGCTAACATGGATCAGTGGTACGATGCATTTGACGTGAAAGCAGGAGATAAAATGTACAGGCCTAAAGATCAGCGGGTACATGTGTGGTAAAAGATTATGGATTTAAAATCAGGTATCGTTTTCCGTTATAAGAAATACGTTATAAGGAATAGTTTAGCCAACGAAAATAGTTTAGCCAACGAAATAAATTATTTCTTCCAATGCCTTGCCAATAAAATGCTTCTTGCTTAAAAGAACTCCAAACATTTGAAAATTCGATTAAATTATTATATGAACGATTTTGTGTAACAACTTAGGGTAGTTGCCTTACCAATAACAGAAAAATTCTCCACATCATACCGGAATTATGCACCATTGGCAAGCAGAAAAATTTCCGGCACATTTTTTAAGCATATATAGTAATTAAAAAAATTAGTTATTATGAATGTAAAAAAATACCCGCTTGTAAATAAGTTTTTACCCATTGTCGGAATTATGTTATTGTTTAGCAGTTGCGTCGCTAAAAGATATCTCACGCAATCTCAAATGGAAACAGCGACCTTAAGGGAAGACAGCACCAGAATGGCGAACAGGAATTCTGAAATGGCAAATAATATCACTTCACTGCAAGCCAATATTGCCACTCTCGAGAACCAAATAAAAGATCTTAATACGAAGATCAAAAATTTGAGCAATCAGAACAGCCAGCTTGGACAACAAACAGCAGAGCAACAAAATCAACTGAGCCAGAGTAAAGAAACATTGGCACAGCAGCAGCAAAGACTGCAGCAGTTGCAGGCATTGCTTGCGCAGCAAAAGGCTGCATCAGACGAGTTGAAAAATAAGATGACGGAAGCACTTAAAGGTTTTAATTCCAGCGATCTTTCTGTTTACCAAAAAAACGGGAAAGTATATGTTCGCCTGTCTGAAAACCTGTTATTTCCCTCAGGAAGCGCGGTGGTTAATCCGAAGGGAGTAGATGCTCTTTCAAAGCTTGCAGCCGTGCTCAATCTCAATTCTGACGTGGCTGTAAATATTGAAGGGCACACTGATAGTATTCCTATTCGGGCACGCTTTAAAGACAACTGGGACCTAAGTACAGCGCGGGCAAATTCTATTGTGCGTGTACTGGTGAATAATTATAAAGTGGATCCTGCCAGGGTTATCGCATCGGGACATAGTTATTATGATCCCATTGATACCAACTCAACCTCGCAGGGCCGGGCACAGAACAGGAGAACAGAAATTATCCTTTCTCCCAAACTTGATGAAATGTATAAATTGCTGGGACAATAGTGATTTATGTTGTTGTCGTAAAAATATAATATCATACATATCAGTAAAAAAATGCTTTACTAATAATAGTAAGGCATTTTTTTTTATATGCATGCTATGTAAAATTTTACAGACAATACCAAAAAAAAAGAATTTATTTTTATATTTGTAAAGTATACATATACAGTATCGTTGCATCCTTGAATAAAGCATTATACCCCCCATAGGTATTGAAGGTTTAAAAAGTAAAATCGGCTTTTGAAAATTAATTGATCATATAGTCTGTGAAGACGCGTCTTATTGTTATGAAGTTTTTGAATGTACTCTGGGTGTTCGTCACAATTGCGGGATGTAAAAAGACCGTGACGACTTTTGAATCAAATTCCACGGATTACGAACTGCTCCAGAATATTATCAACTCAGCCAAAGATGGCGATGATATTTATCTTGAAAGAAAAACCTATGTGTTAAATCACACTTTGATTCTTACCAAATCCCTGCACTTTTATGGAAATGGTACGGTTATAACAAGAGAAAACCAGGTTATATATATATTAAAGCAGAAAGCTACGAGTGGCTCCTCTTATGTGATCCTGGAAAATACAGATGGCCTAATAGCTGGAGATGAAATGATTATTGCTCTTGATAGTTCTGTGAATGGTGCTACAGTAAATCGTTTAATAACTTCAATTCATCAAGACACAGTTAAGTTTGACAATACTTTAAATGAAACATGGGGTAGTGAAAGTGTGTTTCCGAAAGGGACGAAGATGTTCAAAAGTATTTCCCTATTTAAAATTCCAGGGTATGGATATTACCGGTATTACGAAATTTCCCCTTCTTTTAAAGACATCGTCTTCGATGGCAACCGGGATAATAACAAAGGAAGTTATTACTGGGGTATAAATACTGCTTTGTTATTACTTACGAGTCACACCGGTGTCTCAACAGTCGATCATTGTGTAATTAGGAACTCACCGAATGAAAGCGTGGTAGGCCATAATATGAACTTAAAAAACTCTCTATTATATGATCTGAATGGGAGCGGATATCATTCCTCAGAAGATCGAATCAATTCTCTTGAAAGCGATATTCACTCTGAAATTACCGGCAATACTTTTAGAAACACCAATGAAATATTAAACTCAGTTACCGGGCATAGCGAAGGTGCCATTACTCACAGCAATTCCGGTGGGTATTATACGGCCACAAACAATGTTTTTCAAAATGTCGGAGAAAGTGTTTTAGGAGATTTATACCATTCAGTATCTCCAAATGATTATGGAACCAACGACATTATATTTACTGGCAACTTCATAGATGGAGCGGGAAGGATGATACACGGTATTACAGCCGAGGGCGAAGAGGTGAAAAATGTGATCATAAAAGATAACTCGATTAAAAACATGCCTTATCATGATTATAGTGTTGAACTCTTCTATAATCCCGGAATTATTCTGGAACAGGAATAATTAACTCGAAATATCCAGGTAAATGAAACTAAATCACTTTAGAGTGTCGAATTTCCAATAAAGCTTTTGAGTTTTTTATTTATTATTTCACATCTGTTGTCGCTAACATCCTGGAGTTAGATAGAATTTTTCTAAACTGATTTATCCGCAAACATTTATCTTTCCCTAAAACTTAATAATGAGAAAAATTATTCTTCTACTTTTTTGCTTTACCACCTCAACCATTTTCGCCCAACGAAGCGTGAGCATCTTTAACGGTAAAGACCTTGCCGGCTGGACAATTCATGGTACAGAAAAATGGTATGTTGATAAGGGAGAACTGGTTTGTGAAAGTGGCCCGGATAAGCAATATGGATACTTATCCACTGATAAAAATTATAAAAACTTCATCCTTACATTAAAATTTAAGCAGGAGGCCAACGGCAACAGCGGCGTCTTTTTCAGATCAGGAATTGAGGGCGTTAAGATCAGCGGCTGGCAGGTTGAGGTAGCACCTAAAGATCATTTTACTGCCGGAATTTATGAATCTTACGGTAGAGGCTGGTTGATAAAACCAAAGCCCGAAGATGAAAGTATTTTGAAAGAAGGCGAATGGAATACCTTAAAAATAAAAGTAGTGGGCGATGAAGTAACCACGTGGCTAAATGGTCACCAGATGGTTTATTTAAAGGATGAAAAGATCGGGCAGGGGGAGGGATTTATAGCTCTTCAAATACATGATGGTGGTGGAATAAAAGTAAGGTGGAAGGACTTTAAGATGGAGGAGTTAAAATGATAATGAATTCATGTTTAATTACAATGGAAATAAATTCAATTGAATTATGGACCAGGGTTGTTGATGCAGTGGCAGATCTACCGGAAGCGTATGAAAAATTGATGTTTGATACGCCTGCTTTTTACAGTGGCAAAAAATTTTTTTGCAGGCTTAAAGAAGATGGCGAAACATTGGTGCTTTACAATAATATAAGAGAAGAGTGGATAGAAAAAAATCCCGATGTTTTTTTCTTTACGGATCATTATAAAAATTACCTGATACTACTGGTTGATCTAAAAAAAGTTTCAGGAAAGGAATTAAAAGAGCTTGTTATTAATTCCTGGAGGTTAAGGAGTACTAAAGCGCTGGTTAAGAGTTATGGAAAATAGTGGCGCTATATTTATACCACAAGTAAAATCTTAAGATCAGTTATATAAAATATCTTACCTACCAGCGCACGGAATTCGTTGCATATCAATTCAAACAAACTCGTAGACTTGCCATTCAAAAAGCCAGGTTGCTTATTTACCACTTTTGATCGTTTCGAAGATTAGCAACTTTAACATTTCTTATCTACATTTACCAAAACTAACTACTTTATGAAATTATTTGTTGCCGGCTTACCCTACGATCTTGATGATGCTGAGCTGGAGGAAATTTTTGAAAAATTCGGAACAGTATCTTCTGCCAGGGTTGCAATAGACAGGGAAACCGGAAAAAGCAAGGGCTTTGCGTTTGTGGAAATGCTTAACGATGCTGACGGCAAAGCGGCCATTGAACATCTTAAAGATATTTCTCTTGGTAAAAAACCTCTTGTGGTAACACAAGCAGAAGAAAGAGCTCCTTCGAGGGGCCCTAAAAATAACTGGCAGCCGCGTAGATAATCTATCACTTTTAGTTGCAATAAAATATGCCGGAAGAGAAAAGAGAAGTCTGGCAACGTGGCCCCGTTGAAAATGTCCCCGGACTGTTACAGCCAGTTGCACATGCACTTTTACAAGCACGCGAAGAGTTACAAGAACTTACTGATAACTTTACGGAATCACTTTTATGGGAACGGCCTGCCGGCGTGGCTTCACCTGCATTTCATATTCAGCATTTAACGGGTGTCCTTGACCGGGTGTTTACTTATGCCAGGAGCCAGGCATTATCTCAAGAACAACTTTATTTACTGTCCATTGAAGGCGACCAATCTCAAACTTCAGCTAATCTCAAAGAGTTGGTACAATGGTTCAACACACAGGTTGATATTTGCATTGGCGAATTAAGCGGGGTAGATGTTTCAACGCTAACCGATGTAAGAACAATAGGTCGCAAAAAAATTCCTACCACATTGATAGGATTGTATGTGCACGCGGCCGAACATACCATGAGGCATATAGGCCAGTTGCATGTTACCATAAAAATTTTACTAGGAAATACAGCCAGTGGCTGTTGGTGAAGTTTGCATTTTATTGGTACCTAGTAAACGGGTGTATCAGGAATTTCTTTTTTCTAATCTTGAATAAACTTCTGTGTCTCCAAATTCACCGTTGAAATAAAAATCTTCTTTAAAGTAAGCTTCCCTAACAAACCCGGTTGATAGTAACAGTGTTGCTGAAGCTTTATTTAAGGGATTGATACGTGCCTCTATACTGTGCAGTTTCATCGTATTGTATCCAAAAATGATAACTTCATTAAGAGCTTCCTTCATAATACCCTTATTCCAAAACTCCGGTAAAAGCATATAGCCTACTTCTGCCCTGTAATGTTCTTTAACCAACCTCCAATAACATATATAACCGATCATTACACCAGGATTTGCTTTAAATTCAATCGCCCAGGTTATTCCATTTCCGTTGTCCAGCGCTTCATTTATCATATTTAAAAAGTCTTGCGCCTCCTTAAGACTCGCTGCTTTTTTCTTATCAATATACCTCATAACCTTGTCGTCGGATCGTAATAACAAAATCTGCTGAAGATCCTTATCGTTGAGTTTTCTTAAATAAAGCCTTTCTGTTTTTATTTCAGGAAAGGGAGTAAAATTCGTTTGTAACATCATTCAAACTTTGAAGGGTAAAATAAAACAATAGTTCGTAAGGTGTATTATTTTATTCCCTGAGCTCTAAAATATTTTCGCCTGGCATAGAAGAATACCAGTCATCCCAAAAAAAATTCTCTGCTAAAAAACTGGTCTTATATTTGAATACTTAAACAAAAAATTACACATCATTACAAAAAACAAACAATGAAAAAAATATTAAGTATCGCGTTGATCGCTTCAGGTTTACTTTCTTCCATATCTTCCAACGCACAGGCCACGGAAGATAAAAGTAAAAGGCCAAGTCCCCCGGCCAAAGTGACCGAAAAGATTAAAAGTGGCGCAACAATTACGATTGATTACAGCCAGCCATCAGTAAAAGGCAGAACCATCGGGAAAGATCTTGAGCCAATGGACGGACAGGTGTGGCGTACCGGCGCTAATGAAGCAACTGTTTTTGAAACTGATAAAGATGTGATGGTGCAGGGGAAAAAATTACCTGCCGGTAAATATGGCCTTTTCACATTATTTAATGGCAGCGATGTTACCGTAATTTTTAATAAAACATGGAAACAATGGGGCGCCTTTAAATATCAAGAAGCTGATGACGCCCTTCGCGTAAAAGCTACGGAGAGTAAGCTTTCCCCACCTGCAGAGAAAATGACGTTCACTATAAGCGCCGATGGAAAAGTTGATCTTATGTGGGGCGACAAGAAAGTTGAGTTCACTGTTAAATAAATTTTTGAAACGAGGAATTTATGAAAGAGGTTACTAAAACGGTAACCTCTTTTTTTATGTTATTTGCACAGGAATAATTTATCATAATCATTTATTGGTATTTTAGCCGGTATATTATCACCCTTAAAAAAATGTGCTTGGATAAACAATTCTTTTCTCTTTCACAAATTTTCTGCTGCCCTTCTTTTTTTCCTGGTTATAAATACTGCTCATGGGCAGGTAAATGGCTGCACTGATCCGCTGGCTAATAATTACAATGCCGCTGCTACAGTGAATGATGGAAGTTGCACTTATAATACTACTAATTATACGCCTCCCGTAAAAGTTGATCCTATTGATGATATTTTAGTTGAAAGCAGCGGATTGCAAATGGCTGGAAATTATTTATGGACCTTTAACGACAGCCAGGGCGCTCCGGCCATTTATCGTATAGATACCGTAACGAATACCTTACTGCAAACCGTTACACTTTCCGGCGCGACTAATATTGATTGGGAGGACATCGCCTTCGATGGCACTTTTTTTTACATTGGCGATTTTGGAAACAATGATAGTGGTGCAAGAACTGATCTAAAAATTTATAAATTTCCATTTAGTGCGATACCGGATTATCATGTCAATTCAAACCCAATAATCCCGGCAGCACAGATCGACATTATTGATTTCAGTTACAGCGATCAGCCACTACCTCCATCTCCTTCCGGAAGTAATAACACAAAATACGATTGCGAAGCGATGATAGTTGACGGCGGCAAAATCCATCTCTTTACAAAAAACTGGATTGATCTTACAAGTACCCATTATATCATTAATACGACTTTGCCTGGCAATTATATTCTTGATCCGGTAGAAACACTTGCTACGGGATTTCTGGTTACAGCCGCCGATAAGGCTCCCGGGCAAGGCACAATCGCTTTAATGGGTTATCAAAATTCAGGAACAGGTAGCCACTTCATGGAACTGCTTACAGCATATCGTGATGGCTATTATTTCAACGGGAACAAAAGAAAAATTAATTTACCCGATGCAACCGTAATGGGGCAGGGAGAAGGCATCACTTTTAGAAACAGTACCTACGGCTATATCAGCAATGAAAAATTTGTACGGTCTATTGGCCCATTTGTAATAACCGTCGATCAAAAATTAAGATCATTTCACATCGGCAGTTTCATATCACCTGTTGCAGCGGTGACCTACACTTTCGATGGAAATGGAAATTGGGATAACCCCGCTAACTGGAGCAATAACGCAGAGCCGCCGTCAACAGTTACAGCGGGCAGTGAAATAATAATAGATCCTGTAATTGGCGGGACATGTATCTTAAATATTCCGTATACACTTTCTTCTGATGCAACAATTACCATAAATTCAAATAAAGAATTTATAGTACAGGATAAATTATCAATTCTATGATAAAAGGCCCGTGCTTGTTCTTTGCAAATAACTGCGTTCCCAGGTTTAAAAATTATTTTAAATTCATGCTTCATTATTTTCTTACCAGCTATATGAAGAGATTTATTACATGTATGTTTTTATCGATCACATGCATTATGTCATACGGTCAAAAGACCGATAAAAAATTGCGGAAAGAATTAGCTGAACAGTTACAAGGCTTTCATGGCAATGTGGGTGTTTATGTATATGATCTTTCCAAAAATAAAATCGCTGCAATAAATGCCGACACTATTTACCCAACTGCAAGCATCGTGAAAATTCCTATCCTCATTGGCGTTATGCACAAAATTTATAATGGTGAATTGCAGTATCACCAGGTCATGACTTATACTGATTCATTATTTTATTCTGAAGGAGAAGACATTCTTGCCTCTTTTAAGGATAGTGAAAAAATTTCCGTAAGCAAACTTTTGATGCTGATGCTGAGCACAAGCGATAATACAGCAAGTTTATGGCTGCAAGGACTAAGTGGGAGCGGCACTTTAATTAATACATATCTCGATAGCCTTGGCTTAAAGGATACCAGGGTGAATAGCAGGACACCCGGAAGAAAAGGTAATTGGGAACAGTACGGATGGGGCCAAACCACCCCACGTGAAATGGGAACACTGATGAAAATGATTGTTGATAAAAAAATAATCAATAGGCAAATAAGTGAACGGATGGTTCGCCTGATGAGCCGCCAATATTGGGACGAAGAAGCCATTTCGCAAATTCCCCCGGATGTATTTGTTGCGGACAAGAACGGAGCTGTTGATCAAAGCCGAAACGAGATTATGTTTGTAAATGGGAAACACCCATACATTTTTTCCATTTTTACCAAAAACAACCAGGACACCAGTTGGGAATCTACTAACCAAGCGTGGGTGCTCACAAAAAAGATATCTGCATTTCTGTGGAAATATTATAATCCAAAATCAAACTGGAATGCCCCCGAACCCTTAAAATAGAAATGCCGGTAAAATAACCGGCATCCCAAAAAAACATTATTTATTAATTTGGCGAATCGGTTGCCATCTTGTCCTCAATCATTTTTCCGTGTTTTATTTTTCCAGTTGCGCCCCTTACACTAATATAGTCTCCCTCACCTAATTTCCGGGTCTCCCCATTTTTCATTTTCACACTTCCGTCTGCCATCACCAGCGTGCCGTTACTTAATGTAATATTTTTATCAAGTAGGGTTGCCTGGCCATTTTTTATAGCTATCATTTTGCCTTTTTTCATTACAAATCCATCCTGCATTTGCATCCCCCGTGCATTACCCGCCGTTGAAACTGCAGGATCCTGTGCAAACGCGCCCACGGAAAAAACAATGGTGAATAATAGTAAGATTGTCGTTTTCATAATTTTAGAGTTGAATTCCTGAGATAAATATTTTATGTATAAAAAATCTAAGTTAATATGTATTAATTAGAAAAACGAAGACCATGCGGCAATAAATTTATCTAAAAATTTCAGCTACGGTAAAATGAAATACCGGTTTGTAAAACTACTTTGGCAGTAAGATTGCGGAACTATATTTGCGGATTGGGAAATTCTGATTTCATATTTCAATAAGCTATTTCTAAATTTTTGTTATGAAAAAACTGACCTTTTTTTCCATTGCTATTTTTTACTTTCAACTTTCGTTTGCCCAGAACATCCTTTATGGCAAGGAACCAGGTACCTTACAAGACCTTTCGATTAAAGCAACCGGTGCAAATGAAAATACCGGGTTTTATCAACAAATGCAAACTACCCGGAATGATAACCATTCAACAGAAGCTGTGCCAGGTTCGCCTTACAAAACAAGCCTGTTAAAAGACGGCTTAGTCATTACAGGCGCCGTGGGCCTTAACCTTTTGGGCTACCAGTTGGTAGAAAACAAACATAATCTTACGCCTGCAGAATTAGCGACCAAAACAAAGGACAAGCTTCCTTTTTTCGACCGCTTTTGTGCAGGGTTGTATTCTGACAAGGCTAACAAGGATAGCTATATTCTTTTCGATGCCGCTTATGCATTCCCCTTTATTGCAGGGCTGATTGACAAAAATGAAAGAGCAAAATTTGGGCAGGTAGCTGTCTTATATATTGAAACGATTGCAATCACCGGATCAATGTACACTCTTGCTGCGGGCCTCGTTTACAGGAGCAGGCCCTTTGTATACGGTGATAAAGCGCCCCTTGATAAAAGGCTTGATAAAGGTGGCCAGCGTTCTTTTTACGGTGGGCACGTAGCAGCTACCGCAGCATCCACATTTTTTGTTGCCAAAGTTTTCCAGGATTTTAATCCCGGTTCCAAACTCACCCCTTATTTGTATGTCGCTTCGGGTGGGCTAACTACTCTTATGGCTTATTTCCGCATCAGGGCGGGTTATCATTTTCTTAGCGACTGTACCTTGTCGGCGATAATCGGAACAGCAACGGGAATATTAATTCCGCAGTTCCATAAAAATAAGAGTTTAAAAAACGTTTCTTTAACGCCTGAGCTATTTAGTAACGGGGCCAATGGATTTGCATTGACTTACCGTTTTTAAATTAAAGCCGGATTTGGAATATAAATGCAGCTACAAACAATAAGTCGGAGTTATGTTAAGAGTAATATGTCGCAGAATAGTCAGTAGTGAATGGTGATTTGTGAGTAAAATACACATACCCTGCGTCAACGCTTACAACTCAGCAATGACAACTCACGATTAACTTAACACTAGTGGTAATTTAAATTCATTCTGTCACAGAAGTCATTTCCCGTTAAGCCATGAGGTGTACAAAGGATAATGCTTAGTGATCTTAGTGACTTAGTGGGATATAGCCAAAACATGCTTAACACGCAAGTATTCACGCCCAGGCAAACGGATCTTTAGAAGGAATGTGTGTAATCTTTATTCCGGGTAATTGTGGCTGAAGCCAGTTTACGAGCCATTTAAGGCCGGGCTCTTCACTTACAGAATGGCCAAGCAGGATAAGTGATATTTGTGAACCCATCTGTCGCAGATCGCGAATGTATTCAGCAGTTTCCCATTCATTTATTTCTCCGCATATTAGTACATCGGGTTTTTCTTTTCGTACGGTTCCTATTTGGGATGTTCCACCCGAGGCCCCGGGCATAAGGGCAACCCTACTGCATTTTTGTGAAAGATCCCCGATGAATTTTAAATGTGATATCCCAAGTTTCTCTTTCAGGTGTGGAATTAATTTCCCTAAAGTAGTATTGGGTATGGTAAGAATATGTGGATTACCAGGATTATAAAATTGTTGCCAATCCAGTGCATTGATCACACCCATTAAAACACCGTCAGGCTTGTGTGAATGAATGTAATCATGAAACCGCCACACGACAATTTTATTTTTTTCGAGTAAATCTCTTTTATGTTTATATACGTCATCATTCTCAAGCCATGCAACATCATCAAGGTGATTGTAAAACGTAGGTTCATGAGCAATGATAAAATTCGCGCCTGCTTTAATCGTTTTCTCAATCACTGCATCGGTAGCAAACATGGTGGTTACGATTCCTGTTACCGTTTGTGATGGATCGCCGGATTTTATGGTATCCACTGTTTTTGGAAAAGGTGCGCCGGGAATTGATTTCAATATCAAATCAATTACTTGTTGTACAGTGAACACCGCTCCGGGATTAAAATGCTCCAATGTGAATCCCGCGGCTGGTATAGTTAAAAGTGGCGCTGAGCCGATCGCTTTTATCATGGTGGTTACGAACTCTCGTCTTTGCCAGCTTTTGGTTGAGTCTGTCTTAGCAAGGTTGGATTTTGACATTATGAACTTATTTGTTTAAACTAAAGATACTCTGATGTTTAGAATGGATAATTAATTTTAGCAAATAATTGACATGATCTTTGCAAAGAATGAAGATGCGTTGGCTTCGATTTAGATTTTATAATTGCCATCTATCAAAAACATCTTTTTCAGTAAAATCATTCATTCTATTTTCGGTGATTAAAATCATTAAATGAAAAATATTCTACTTGCCTTAATATTAACCTTCGTTGCGTCCTATACAAATGCGCAAACTCTGTATTGGCCAAGGGATGTGAAGCAGGCTTATATAAATCAAACGAGATCTAACGATGGATACCCCGGAATAAAATACTGGCAAAATTCCGCCAGGTATACTATTACCGTGACCGCGATGCCGCCCGACAGGAATATAAAAGGGACTGAGCAAATTTCGTACGTTAACAACAGCCCGGATACCCTACATGTTTTGGTATTTAAATTCATTCAAAATATTCATAAGCCGGGAGCGCCGCGACTAGGAACTGCTGTTGAAGATTACCTGACTGATGGTGTTCATGTGGATGCCTTCTCAATAAATGGCGAGTCAAGAAGCTGGAGAAGTAATGAATATTCACCTACGGTACAGGCTACCCGCCTGCCAAAACCTTTATTACCGCACGATTCGGTGCAGTTGAATTTTGACTGGCACTATCAAATCTCATTGAAGAGCGGGAGAGAGGGCATGATTGATTCCACCACTTATTTCCTGGCTTATTTTTATCCAAGGGTTGCCGTATATGATGATTACAATGGCTGGGACGACCTTGAGCATAACGATGCGTTGGAATTCTATAATGACTTTAACGATTACGTGTTGAATGTGAAAGTGCCGAAAAATTACCTCGTGTGGGCGACCGGAAATCTGCAAAATGCATCCGAGGTATTACAACCAACATATTTGCAACGCCTGAATGAATCTATGAGAACAGACCGGAAAATAGAAATTGCGACTTCAGCAGACCTGGCCAGTAAAAATGTTACCAAACAAAATGATGTCAATACGTGGACTTTTACTTACGATAACATCACCGATGTTGCCTTGGGCCTTAGCGATCATTTTGTATGGGATGCATCGAGTGTAATCGTAGATCCCAAAACGAAGCGCAGGGCAAGTATGCAGGCTGCCTATAATGACACCGCAAAAGATTTTCATCGCATGGTTGAAATCGGGCAAAGCTCATTGAGTTATTTATCAACCCAGTGGCCGGGAGTAGCCTATCCGTTTCCGAAGATGACCGTTTTCCAGGGTTACGCGGGAATGGAATATCCCATGATGGCAAATGATGAAACGTATAGTGATTTTTATTTCGCCCGCTTCGTGGCGGAGCATGAAATATCGCACACATGGTTTCCTTTTTATATGGGCATAAATGAAACCCGTTATGGATTTATGGACGAAGGATGGGCCACCACTTTTGAATTGTTGTACAACAGGTCTGTTATGTCAAGGGATTCTGCAGAGGGCTTTTATAAACAGTTCCGGATAAGCGGCTGGATAAATGATCCGAGTGCTGATGAAGACCTGCCTATTATTACACCCGGAGAAAATCTTTCCGGGAGGGGACTTGGAAACAATGAATATGGTAAACCATCACTTGCTTACCTGTCGCTAAAAGATATGCTGGGAGATGATATGTTCAGAAAATGCCTTCATGGTTTTATGGATCGCTGGCACAGCAAGCATCCGATACCGTGGGATTTTTTTTATTCATTTAATAATATTTCCGGTCAAAACCTTAACTGGTTTTGGAATGCGTGGTTCTTCACCAATAATTACATTGACCTTTCAGTATCTAAAATAAATAAAACAGGAGATGATTATAAAATCGACATTGCTAACATTGGTGGCTTCCCCGTTCCCATAGACCTGCAATTAAATTTCACCGATGGCAGTATGCAAACTGTTCATAAATCACCGGCGATTTGGGAAACAAACCAAAAAGGGACAAGCATTACTGTTAGTTCAAAAAAAGCATTGCAATCGGTGCAACTCATTAGCGGTATTTATATGGATGCCAATGAGAGTAATAATACTTTAGAGTATAAATAACCGAGCTGCCCAAAAGCTCAAGCTGACAGAAAAATAATTTAAGGTCAGCCTTTTTTGATTTAGCTGTGCTCAAAGCCATCCTGCTTTTCTAAACCGATAATAAATGAACACGCATATCGAGATGGTACAAACAACCACAATGGGATAAGCATAGTGAAGATATAATTCTGGCATAAATTTAAAGTTCATTCCATAGAAACCGGCAACCATTGTAGGCACTGCAAGTATTGCTGCCCATCCTGCGAATTTTTTTGACGTTTCACTTTGCGCAATAGAAATTAGTGAGAAGTTGGCTTCGAGAGCAGTATTGAGCAGTTCCCGGGTGCCATCAACCATCTCATTAATTCGTGTAGTATGGTCGTATATATCGCGAAAATAAGGTTGTGTTTCTTCGGAGATGAGTTTTATATCGAACCTCATTAGCCGGTTGCAAATATCAATGAAAGGAGATACGGTATGTTTAAGATCGAGTAATTGTCTTTTAAGCTGGTAGATGTCTTCTGTTGTTTCCCTGCTCGGTTTTTCTTTGAAAACTTTTTCTTCAATACGTTGTAGTTCTTCTTCCAGCGCCTCTACCACAGGAAAATATTGATCTACTATTGAATCCATTACAGCGTACAATGCAAAGCCCTGGCCTTTCCTAAGGAGGTGGGGCGTGCTTTCGCACCGGCTTCTTACATCTGCATAAGATATGGAGGAGCCATGCCGCACCGTTACTAAAAAATTAGCGCCAACAAAGAAATGGGTTTCACCAAAATCAATAGTATAACCGTCAGCATTCATTTGCGCCGTGCGCAAAACTATAAATATGGTATCGCCATAATTCTCAAGCTTTGGCCGCTGGTGTGCGTTGTGCGCATCTTCTATAGCGAGATCATGAAAATGAAATTCTTTTTGAAACTTCTCAAGGGTTTCCTCACCGGGTTCATGCAAGCCCACCCATATAAACTGCTCAGGGTTTTTTAGCGCTTCATTTATCTGGTCTATTTCGATATTTGCCACCCTTCGTCCATCGAGATAAGTAGCACAATTAATGATTTCACTCATATCAAAATAATTAATTGAATTATACAAGCATTTGAGATATCCGGAATGCCTTAGTAATATAGAAATATTTTTCGGGTTAATCGTGGAAGCTTATCAAATTTTAGTTGCCGTCTGAAACAATGAGAAGTGGTAGGTATATCATTGGCTCAAACTATGACAACTTTTAATTGTTTCGGGTTGATTAATGAGCGAACCAGCACGATGAAAATTACCAAGTTCTAAGACTTTCTTCTCCATACTTAATCAAATTCCGAAGAGGACAGGTGCAGCCTGTTCATAGTCATACGGCAATTTGGGAGGTAAAAAAGATACTAAAGTTACTGTTAGGCAAAAAAAGTCATCAACCTCAACTGTTTAAAACTGTAACTGACAGGCTAAAAATTAAAATATAAAAGCAACGCAGATTTGGTATTCCCATCATCGAGCACAACGTTGGAAATCTGGTATTGGTAAAGGTAGTTTAAGTTAAAGGTTGGGTATAAATCATAACCTTCAATTTTTATAAATCCATTCGAAAATGACCAGCCATTTCCGGTGTTCGCTGGAAAAGTATTTGGAAAGCCAAAACTTTTAATAATAGGATATATTTTTTTTATCGAATTCTCCTTTATCACCTTTTGTAGCTCACTCGATATTTGGTCTGCCTGGGTTGGTGCTGTCAATTCTTTTTTGCAGGAGGAGAACAAAGAAAAAAGAACTAGGGTGATAGAAAGTAATTTTAGTTTCATAGTCAGGGGTTGATGTCTTTTGGAACTGATTTTTAAAAGCTATTAAGATTGAATTGTAATATGTAAAATAGTCTTTCCAGCTATTTTGATTTGTGAAGCTTGTTTTTTTAATAAAGATTTAACTTGCATAATTATAAGATGGTTTACTAAGAATGGAAACAGAAATTTTAGCCCGCATTCAATTTGCTTTCACCATTGGTTTTCATTATATCTATCCGCCTTTAAGTATTGGCCTCGGTCTTATTCTCGTTATCATGGAGGGAATGTATCTCAGAACCGGCCTGAAGATTTACGAGGACATGACCCGCTTTTGGATTAAAATATTTGCACTCATATTTGGTATTGGCGTAGCGACGGGTATTATTATGGAGTTTGAATTTGGAACTAACTGGGCCACGTACTCTAAATATGTTGGCGACATATTTGGCAGCGCCCTCGCTGCAGAAGGCATCTTTGCTTTTGCACTGGAGGCTGGTTTCCTCGGGATACTATTATTTGGCTGGAACCGGGTAAGTTCCCGGGTTCATTTCCTTTCAACGATTATGGTATTCCTTGGTTCTGCATTTTCTGCCATCTGGATTGTAGTAGCGAATAGCTGGCAACAAACGCCGGCAGGTTTTCAAATAGTGGGAGAAGGAATGACATGCAAGAGCTGAGATCACCGATTTTTGGGCGATGGTTTTTAATCCATCAAGTACGGACCGAATCAATCATGTGTGGATCGGTTCCTTTTTAGCCGGAGCTTTTTTAGTGCTTGAGCGTAAATGCCTATTATATCCTGAAAAATAAATTTGTAAACATCGCAAAGCCGGGCTTCAAAATTGCACTTGCAGTAGCAACGATATTTTCATTGGCACAGCTATATGTAGGCAGCAGAAGCGCAGATGGTGTTTCAAAAAATCAACCGGCTAAACTTGCAGCGTTGGAAGGACATTATGATAGCAGCGCGGTTGCAGATATGTATCTTTTTGGCTGGGTAAATAACAAAGAGCAAAAAGTAAACGGTTTAAAAATTCCGGGCGGGCTGAGCTTTTTGGTGAGCTACCATTTCAACTCCCCGGTAACCGGGCTTAATGCTTTTAAAACCGACGAACGCCCGGCCCAGGTGAATGCTATCTTCCAGGTATACCACCTGATGATTGCAATTGGAATGATTTTAATAGTGCTCACGCTGTACGGTTCCTGGGCCTGGTGGCGGGGGAATTTATTCGAAAAAAAATGGCTGATGATTGTATTCATGTGGTCAGTGTTGCTGCCGCAAATCGCCAACCAGGCCGGTTGGTTTGCCGCCGAAATGGGCAGGCAGCCATGGGTTGTTTACGGACTGCTGAGAACATCGGATGCGCTATCCAAGCAGGTTACAGCGAACCAGATTATTTTCTCATTGATATTATTTACGCTGGTCTATTCTACCTTATTTGTGCTGTTTCTTTATTTAATGAATAAAAAAATCAAGCATGGTCCTGTGGGATATGACGACAAAGCAAAAATTGATGAGGGAACCAGGAGAGATAACCCTTTAATACTTCATGATTAATGCCAGTTGAAACTCAAACTTTTCTTGGAGCAGATTGTAACCTCTTATGGTTCCTCGTTTTCGGAGCTGTTATAAGCGGCTATGCCATTCTTGATGGTTTTGATTTGGGAGCAGGAGCGTTGCACCTGTTTTTAAAAAAAGAAAGCAGCAGGCGTATTGCTTTAAATGCAATCGGGCCGGTATGGGATGGTAATGAAGTTTGGCTCGTAATAGGCGGAGGTGCTTTGTTTGCCGGGTTTCCCGTTGCTTATGCGGCAATATTTTCTGCGTTCTATATTCCTTTTATGGTTTTTTTGATTGGAATTATCTGGCGCGGTGTTGCTATAGAATTCCGGAGTAAAGAACCGGGAAAGATATGGCGGCTGACATGGGATATTGTCTATTCATTTGCATCTGTTGTTATCGCTTTATCGCTGGGATTAATGCTTGGAAACGTCGCATTGGGGTTGCCATTAAATATCGAACATGAATTTGCAGGTAACTGGTTGTCTTTCTTTAACCCATTCAGCATAATGGTTTCCGTAACCACATTGGCTTTGTTTATGATGCATGGAGCTATTTATCTTGCTATGAAAACGGAAAGCCGCCTTTATATAAAGCTAAGAATTCTAGCAAAAAATTTTACTATTTTTTTTGTAGTTGCCTTTAGCATTACTACATTGTTTACACTTATCTACATTCCTCATTTGAGCGACAGGATAAGGTCGAACCCACTTTACTTCAGCCTTCCTCTTATTATGTTTCTTGCAATCGCTAATATTCCAAGGCAATTAAAAAAATCAAAATTCCGGTACGCATTTATAAGCTCGTCGGTTACGATAGCCGCGTTGCTTGCGATGGTTGCGCTGGAAGTATTTCCTTATCTCCTGTACGCCACTAACGATGTGAAAAACAGCATTACGGTTGATAACGGCGCCTCCTCTGCAAAAACAATGAAGACACTTTTGGTCATCGCATTGATCGGTACGCCACTGATTGGAATTTATACCACTTTTGTATTCTGGACTTTTAAAGGCAAGGTGACATTGAATGAAATGAGTTTGTGAAACCGCACGTAGCAGGTAGAAAGTATTAAGAAGCAAGTACTAGAAAACAGCGCCCATCGACCATTGGCGACCGCTCACTCATTTCTCCCATTGCCAACTTACACTCTTATATAGATCTTTCTTTTATCCATCCAATAACCAACGCTCCAGCAAAGCAACATGTAGGCGATGGCAAATAATAATGACCCTAGGTAATCACCGGCATAAATAAATATGTTGTTATATAGCCAGGTAAACAGGCTATACTTTGGCGTAACCGGTATCATGTATAGTATCGTTACCAGCAACTCGGATAATAAATAAATAGACAATGGATTTTTACCAAACGCCTGGAAAAAATAAGTCCATGAAACTTTTTTTGCGAATTGCGTTATGTAAGTAAGCGTTGCTAAAATGATGCAGTCGAGGCCAACTGTGTACACCACAAAGCTACTCGTCCATAGTTTCTTATTTATTGGTAATAATAAATCCCAGAAATAGCCACAGACCAGTAATCCAAAACCTGCGAGCAATAATTTAGTTAATCCTTCATAAGTATTTCCCTTTTTTTGTATCCATTTGCCTACAACAAAACCTCCCACCACATTGCCGATTGCAGGCAATGTGCTCAACCATCCTTCAGGGTCAAACGCCACGCCTTCGCCATGATACATGTGTGCTTCACCCATTAACCACTTATCTAATTTTATTCCTGCATTACCTTCAAGACTTAGTGGTGCAGCGGGGTCGCCAAACAGGTAAAGGACAATCCAGTATATGAACAAAAGCGCCACACTTATAATAATCGTTGTTCTTGTTTTTAAATAATAGAGCATGAGCGAAGCGATTCCATAGCACAATGCTATTCTTTGTAAAACACCCATGATTCTTGTCTCGCTTATAGGAAATGCAACAATATTATGGTTTTTATCGAGCTTGAAAAAAGGAAACCAGTACATAAGGTAACCTAACAAAAAAATCAGTGCTGTACGTTTTAGGATCTTCCACACTACCTGCGATTGTGAACTCGCTTCCCACTTATGTGTTCCAAAGCTCATGGCATTTCCTACTGCAAACAAGAATGATGGAAAAACAAGATCAGTAGGCGTGAACCCATGCCAGTGTGCATGTTGCAGAGGCGAAAAAGACGTAAGGCCATTTCCGGGAGTATTTACGATGATCATAAAACAGATTGTCATACCCCGGAAGACATCGAGCGAAAGATTACGTTGTTGCAAAGCAGTATTTATTTATAATGAGCGGATGTAATTAAGCAATCGGTAATTGGAATTTAAATATACAAGGTTTATGCATGTTATTGAATAACAGATTGGGAATAATTTATTATGCAGCACTTCGATTCCTTCAATGCATGAGTTTTTAAGACATTTTCACTCACCACTTAATCCTGGTTTTTAAATTTTCTTTATCCTGTGCCTATTTCTTTATCAAAACGACGGTGTCTCTCCCAAGCCTTTGTACAAAGTATTGATACAACTGTTCGGTTTTTTCCTGGTCAACAGGTTCCAGCGTTCTATAAAAAACAACAGGCAGTGTATCTACAAGCTTTGAACTGTCGGGTTGAAGTAACCACCCGTTGCTAAGCGTATCTATAAAAGGAAAAGCGATTTTAGTCTCCTTAAAGATTTGTGTGAATGGAAGTGTGTCAACAGAAGTTTTCAAAACCTGGTTGTCCCTCAATTCCTGCAGATGCAGTTCTTCGATTATCTGCCTGGTCTTTTCAGAGCTCAGTTGATTCACTTCTTCTTTAGTAAGGTTCACCCGCATAGGCACAATAAAATAATTAGTCATTTTACTTTTGCTCAGCGAATGGTAAATGCTATTTTTAAGACTGTCGCCTAGCTGCTTTCCTGAATAATAGACCTTGATCAGATTCTGCGAATCTTTTTTTACATTTTCCCATTTTAATACCTCATTACCATCCAACCTGATCGGGGTTATCACATACTCTTCAATATCCGATTTTATCGATTCCTTAATGTACACCGAGTATAAAAAATAAACGCTTGGCGTTAAAGCAGCCATACTTATTATAATAAACCACCTCCTGTATTGCCGGGCTGTCCTCTTTTCGGCAAATTCTTTTTCAGGAAAATGCAGGTATCTCGAGATAAGATAAGTTGCCACACTTATAAAAACTGCGTTTATAAAAAACAGGTAGAATGCCCCGAAAAAAAAGTTCCACCGCGAAGTTGCAATCCCAAAGCCGGCGGTGCACAGTGGTGGCATGAGGGCGGTGGCGATGGCTACTCCCGGTATGGCATTTGTTTGCTGATGCCTGGAAATAGATACGATACCTGCAACACCGCCAAATAATGCGATCAATACGTCAAGCAAAGTTGGGAATGTACGGGCCTGTAGTTCCGGTGTTGGCTCACCGAGGGGTGATAAATAAAAATAAATAACCGATGTGCCTAAACTTATCAGCACGGCAGTAAAAAGGTTTCTGAACGAATGACTAATTAGCCACCTCTCGTGTATTGCTAATGATAAACCTACGCCGAGTATGGGAGACATGAGAGGAGAGATAAGCATTCCCCCTATAATTACCGCCGCGGAGTTGGTGTCAAGCCCGATGGTTGTTAAAATCGTTGAACAGATTAATATCCAAAAATTATATCCACGTACCGTGATGCCGTTGATGATCTCTGATCTCGTTTTCTCAAAATCTGTATTCTCCCTGATATCTAAAAATCTTAAGAGCGCTTTTTTCATAGAGATTTAATGAGACTAAGCTGACTGTTGTTTGCAAACATAACAATTTAGTTAACCGTGTTTCTAAAATAGAAATAAAAAGCAGCCCGTATTGTGGACCGCTTTTTATGTAAATTGCTCTTACTTTATGAACTTTACTATTTTTCTTTCATCATTATTTTCCGCTACCAAAATATAAGTGCCCGACTGCAGGTTTGCATTTAGGGTGATTGGCCCGTTTGTATTTTGATAAGTGTTGCTGAAAATTGTTTTACCCACGATATCTCTTATCGAAAGTTTTACATTTCCTGTGATACCCCGCAACAAAACATTTACATTGCCTTTCACCGGATTGGATAGGATGCGTACAGTCCACCCGGTATTTGCCTTCAGCTTTAGAAGAATCACTTTTGAGTTTTCTTTTTTTCCGTCATGATCAGAGGTTACGATCCGATAGTAAACGTCACTCTTGCCACTGTTCATAATTCCGGGGTCTGTAAATGAATAGGAATGCTTGTCAGATGAGGTGCCTACAGCGGCAATTGTTCCTATATCCTCGAAATGCAATGCATCATAACTACGCTGAATGCTAAATTCTTTTGTGTTGATTTCCTGGAGTGTGTTCCACTGCAACAATGCATCAGGCCCCGCTAGTGTTACCGTAAACTCAGCAAGTTGAACAGGTAGTGGTGTAAAAGTTCCGTTTACAACATATAAGTCCGTAAGAACCGGATCATCACCGTTTGTTGCGCTGAAAATTATTTTTCCGTTACATACAAAAATGGGGAGCTGGGGATCTGCATCATTTGCAACCGGGTAAATGTCTGCAACCATGGAGGTTCCCGTTGGGGAACCGGTTCCGTCACTTTTCCATAGCTCGTTTCCGAAACTCCCATCATCGCCAGCAAAGAATAAGTTAGTGGTGGTATACACATAAGCGCCGCCTAAATTAAAGCCGGAGCCAGTCCCGGGATTGATGTCTTTTACCATAGATGTTCCTCCCAGGGTTCCATCTGAAATCCATAATTCCTGGCCCGCAGCCAAAGTAGGTGCGCCAAAGAAAAATTTATTGCCCTGGAATAATGGATAAGTAAGTGTATTCGTCGTAAAGTTAAAACTGTATGGCGGCAGGATATAAACAAATTGACCCGGAGCATTTGTTGCAAATGCTTTGAATAATTTAGTGTTGACCGTACTTCCATCTGATTCCCAAAGCTCAGATGTTGTGGTGTTATTTACAGGAAACATAAATTTGGTGGGCAGGTTTATCGCATCTAAAAGGGAAATACCTGAATTGGATGGACCGGGCACAACATCCTTCAATAAGGTAGCATTCCCCGGCGTTCCGTCCGTACTCCAGATTTCACCCGCGCTGGCACCGTCATCTGCATTAAAATAAGCGCGGTTATTAAAAGTATGAAAGCCCTGGAAGATGGAATATGGGAAGAATATTCCCGGTGCTATCATTATATTCCCATAAGTAGAACTGTCAGTACCTACAGCAATATCTTTTAACAAAGATGTACCTCCGGGTGTTCCATCTGTTCTCCATATTTCTTCTCCGTGTGTGGCGTCTGTTGCGGCAAATAAAACAACACTGTTCAAAGTGTAAAACTCTCTTGGATTCGATGAATCCGCATTGGCATTACCCGTATTTATCTCTTTCAACATTACGGTTCCCGCAGTAGAACCATCCGATTTCCATAATTCAACTCCTGAACCAGGAGTATGGGCGGCGAAGAGAAGATAGGTTCCATTTGTAAATAGATTATACTCATCTATAGTATTACTGCTACCAGTACCTCCAACTATATCCTTTAAAATGGAAGTAGTCGTTCCATTCGTTTTCCACAACTCCCTTCCCTGTGTTGCGGTTATTGCAGAGAAATATACAAATCCATTCAGAGGGGCGAAGTCTCCGGGGTCGGAACTTGTTGGACCTGGATAAAGGTCGCTGACAAGACCGGTTCCTCCGGCCGTACCATCAGTTATATAAATCTCCGAACCTGTAGCTGGCGTGCTTCCTCTGAAAACAAGCTTGCCCGAAAGTAGCGCTCCCGATTCTTCAAATTTTATATTTGGCGATATTTGAATAGTGCCCAACAACGTTCCATCGGTTGCCCAGAGAGAACTATCAATATCAGATACTACGATGGTTTTCCCATTTGGTAATGGAACCTGAACATGCAGGCTCTTGTTATTATTAATCTGGGTAACCTGGGCATTTGAAATAATAACACCAAACAAAGCCCATAAAATGAGGAGATTTCTTTTCATGACAAATTTATTTATGAATGTTAGGGATAAAAAAAATTAGAACCTTCAACGCGATATTGGAAGAATAAACCGTATTAACTCGCGGTTCCGGAGAGGAGTAAATAACAGGTGAGCTTATTTTTTGTAATTTATGAAATGTATTCATGCATAATATCATCTGTCTAAATATTTTTTTTTAAACTTCATCGATTTGTAAAAAAAATAAGTTGTTTGCCTGTTATTTAATGCAGAAATCAAAAATGCTTACATAGATTTACCGTTTATTTTATGAAGGGGAGAAATAAATTTTTCATCATATTAATCCTGGGAATGCTTTCGGCCATTGGCCCATTTTCCATTGATATGTACCTGCCAGGCTTTACCGCAATTGCTGAAGATCTTCATACAACAACAGCTCACGTATCGTTATCGTTATCCAGTTTCTTCATCGGGATTTCTATTGGGCAGTTGGTCTATGGCCCCTTGCTGGACAGGTTTGGAAGAAAAAACCCGCTTTACTTTGGGCTGATTTTGTATGTGCTTGCTTCAGTTGGTTGCGCTTTATGTACTACTGCCGATGCTCTTATAGCCATAAGGTTGTTACAGGCATTGGGCGGATGTGCCGGCATGGTTGCCGCCCGGGCAATGGTTCGCGATCTGTTTCCGGTAAACGAGAATGCAAAAATATTTTCATTACTTATGTTGGTAGTGGCAGTATCGCCAATTATTGCGCCTACCACCGGCGGCTACGTTACCGCGCTATTTGGCTGGCAGGCGATTTTTATTATTCTTGCTTCTATAGGACTGTTCACATTAGTATGTGTGTATTTTGCCTTGCCCGAAAGCCGGAAGGCAGATAATGCAGTTTCGCTGTTGCCAAGGCCCATCATTAAAAGTTTCTTAACGATAATTAAAGTTCCGCAATTTTATACCTATGCTTTCACCGGTTCTATTGCAGCAGCAGGTTTATATGCTTATATCGCCGGCTCTCCTCATGTATTTATGGAATTGTATCATGTAACCGGTAAGCAATACGGATGGATATTTGCTATCATCGCGGGAGGCCTTATAGGCTCCAGCCAGGTTAATACCGTAATGCTAAGGAAATATACAAGCGAACAAATAATAAAAGTGGCGCTGCTTTGCCAGGCTGCGGCGGGTATTATTTTATTCCTCGGCAGCATTTTTCATTTTGTCGGATTATTCTCCAGCATATTTCTGATATTCATTTTTTTGAGTTGCCAGGGCTTTACATTTCCAAATTCCTCGGCACTTTCAATGGCTCCATTTACCGCAAATGCCGGCCGGGCGTCTGCGTTAATGGGAGCGATACAGCTAGGTATTGGCGCATTTACTTCTGCACTTGTAAGCCTGTTAAATAACAATACCGCACTTCCCAATGTCGGGCGTCATGGCTGCATGCGCAGTTACCAGTTTTTTGGTGCTGATGGCGGGGAGCAGGGTCATTTTTAAAACAAATGCAATTATTGTTCAGGAAAAATGCGCCGAGATGGCTATCACTTCATAAGTCTCCATTTATTAAATCAAAAGCTCAAAAGAAATTACCTGCATAACCTAAGCTGTTTCGAGGGTAAGACCTTTCATTATTTGGGGAATTTCCTGTTCATGGCCGAACGGGGAAAATTAGCCACTATTTTTAAAAATAAAATAGAATCGTAGCCGATCCGGCCATTCTTGTAATAGAATCTAAGCTATAATTCAAAAGAGGTGGCGGCGCAAACTCCTTATGCTTTGACGCTCGAAGATTTGCCTTTCAACTAACGTTTTGCCGGGAGATATAAAATTGTGTAGCTGTATAATCAATAACATATTAAAATTTATTTAGTTGGTTTAGTTATTGCTGCGAAATTGTCATGAAACGTATTTTAGTTGTGGATGATGATAAGGATATTCTTAATATCCTTAAACTGATTCTGCAAATGAATGGATTTGAAGTTTTGGTTACCCCCAATGGCGATGAAGCGCTTTCCAAATCACTTTCATATTCGCCACAACTTGTATTGCTTGATGTTTTTCTTTCCGGCAGCGATGGCAGGGATATTTGTAATATTTTAAAGGGAAATCCTGCGACAAAAAATATTCCTGTGGTGATTTTTTCTGCACATTCTAACCTACAGGATGTGCTAAAAGTTTGCAATGCCGATGACTTTATTTCCAAACCATTTGATATAAATGACCTTGTCGAGAAGATAAATTATCATCTCCAGATCCAGAATTGACTATTACACATCACTGCTTCCTGAAATTTTCAATATTTACATCACTCTTACATCGATTAAAGCAACTATTGTTTTGACTGGCCTTCCAGGTATGCCATTGTTATTTGTGTATATAAATCCTAACTTCAACCCGAATTTTTTAACCAGCTTTCGAATCAAAATCTTTAAAAGTTTTAAGGGCGAAACTGAATGTTTAAATAAAACTTTCAGAAAAAAATGATGAAAAGAATAGCCGTAGATATGGATGGTGTATTGGCTGATGTGTATCGCCAGTTTTTAAAATTGCATACCGAAGACTACGGTACAGAACTCACCATGGCGGATGTTGAAGGTGTACCTGAACGTGACGCGATTCCCGGAATCTTAAAATATGTGAACACCCCGGGATTTTTTCGCAATGCTCCGCTTATACCCGGCTGCCAGAAGTACCTGAGTCTTATTAATGAACAATACGAATTATATATAGTTTCCGCAGCAATGGAATTTCCGCTAAGCCTTATGGAAAAAAACCTATGGCTTAATGAATATTTTCCTTACATCACCTGGCAACAAATTGTTTTTTGCGGCTCAAAAGAAATTATCAATGCCGATATAATGATTGACGATCATTTTAAAAATCTAGACTACTTTAAAGGTGAGACTTTATTATTTACACAACCACATAATAAGTTTTCAGATACTGGCAAACACAGGCGGGTGAATACCTGGGACGAAATCGGTGAAATTTTATTGAGCTAAAAAAATAATCTCATAACCCTGCTTTTTATAAACCCTGAATAAATACCGCTCAACATAAAAGCTATTTTTCTTATTGATTTTTCCTGCAATTTCATCCTTGATTTTGCTAATAACAGCTTATTGTACTTCCTTATATATTTTCAAAAGCCCGCATGGAAAAGTTTATAAAAAGCGGATTCGTTTTTTTGATACTTTCTTTCGCCTGCTTACGTGCGGCGAAAGCACAAGGATGTATATTAAGGGATACCTTATTCTATATTGATTTTGGTTCTGACAGCAGGCTCCAGGAATTTAATTTTAGTTCATTATACAATTACCAACGAGACTTTACAACTTGTCCTAAAGATGGTTATTTTTCTTATGCTCCCTATACCAGCAATTGTTTTAACAACGACTGGATAAATTTGAATGAAGACCATACTCCAAATGATAAAAACGGGAAAATGATGTTAGTGAACGCATCGCCAAATCCCGCCCTTTTTTTTAATGTAAAATTTTCAGGCTTTCTCGATAATACGATCTACAAATTCCAAATATGGCTGCTGAATTTATGCAGGCCTTACGGTGGCTGTCCGCCGCTACCTCCGAGAATACGAATCACGTTTGAAGATATCAATGGGAAAGTTGTTTCCGATTTTAATACCGGTTTGTTGCCACAAATTGAAGATACACATTGGAGAAAATACATCGGTTATTTTACAACGCCTTCCGCCGCGAATACGCTAATATTAAAAATGTACGACCTTACTTATGGTGATTGCGGTAATGATTTTGCAGTTGACGATATCACCATTCAGCAATGCTATAGACCTGAACCTGTAATTGCAGTGGCTGAGAAAAGGGAGCAGAAAAAACCGACGGTTAATAAAATAATAAAGAAAGCAATTCCGGACAATAAGCTCGTTCAAAAAGAAACCACTAAAATCACCAGGCTACCGGTGAAAAGCAATGTGACAATCTCGGAGCCTGGCATAAAACCGGCGTCTGTAAACATTACAATACCAGAGCCCATCCGGCTTAGAGAGAACGTAATCATAAAAAATATTGAAGCTCCTGAGGGACAACTTTTGATAAAACTATACGATAACGGTGAAATAGACGGGGACACGGTAAGCATCTACCACAACAACCAACTCATAATTTCAAAAGCAGGTTTATCCGAAAAGCCGATTACCTTTCATGTCGATATAGATGCTGCCCATAGTCATCACGAACTTGTAATGGTTGCAGAAAACCTCGGATCGATTCCTCCTAATACTTCTCTAATGATTGTAACGGCAAAAGATAAACGCTACGAAATCTTTATATCTTCTACAGAACAAAAAAATGCCAAACTGGTAATTGATTTGAAAAAATAACTTTTCTTTTCCGGGCATATTTTATGTTATATTCAAATGAATCAAATTTTAAACCGATCAATGTTTCCGGAAATTACCACTCAAAGATTTCATCTTAGAAAAATATTGTCAATCGATCAGCGGCAGATCTTTGAAGGATTGTCTGATGAGCAGGTGATAAAATATTATGGCGTGTCCTTCAAGACCTATGAGGAAGCCATAATGCAGATGAAATGGTATGAGGACTTGTTAACTGCCGGAACAGGGATATGGTGGGGCATACACTTTCCCGGAGACAGGGAAATAATAGGAGCATGTGGCTTTAATAATCTTTTGACAGAACATAAGAAAGCTGAAGTGGGATATTGGCGTCTTCCTGGATACTGGAAAAGAGGAATTATGACAGAAATATTGCCAGAGATTATAAATTATGCCTTCAAAGTTCTTCATCTTCACAGGATAGAAGCAACTGTTGAAACTGGTAACCTCTCCAGTAAAAAATTATTGGATAAACTCGGCTTCCAAAACGAAGGAATTCTAAAAGAATGTGAGCTTAAAAATGAAAAATTTATTGATCTTGAATATTACTCATTACTTAAGAAGACAACTGCGCAATAGCTATTTTTTCGTGGATGAATCAATTCTTGAGAAATCCAAATCCTGGAAATCAAAACTAAAATCAGTAAGAGGCGATATGGGTTTCATCTTTATTCCGGAAGGCTTTCCGTCCTTATCAAGATCAAACATTACATAAGCATCCGCGTCAAAACTTCTTTCATTCCATTTTACAATAAACGTGTTGCCTTTGTAAGGAAACATTTCACCGGTAAGTAGAAAAGATCTTTTAGAATCAAACCAGAGTTTACCATTTTTCATTGAAATAACCACATCTCCGAACCAAGGATCGTTATAGGTTCCGGTAAAATCGATCCCGTTCATTTTTGCAGTTACATTTTTCTGTTGGGCATTAATATCATTCCAGATATCATCGGTAATTTTTTTTGCATTGGCTTCATTCGCCATCACTCTCTTATGATAAAAATCTACCCAGTCGTTTCCATGCACACCGAGATAACTGTCTTTAATCGTATTTGTAATGGAATAGAATGCGGCGCCCGATTGCTGATTGGTAAAAACAATAATGCCCAGTTTCAATTCCGGAATCAAAGTAACCTGTGTAACTATTCCCGCAAGGCCGCCTGTATGTGTTGCCTGTTTATAACCACTTACATCACTTAAAAACCAGCCAAGCCCGTATGCCGCAAAATGCGTGTTGTAAGGCGAACTGCCACTTACAGGAATGATCGTTTGCGGCGTCCACATATCTTCATGTACGTCTTTACTAAATAATTGTTTCTGTAAGTTATCGCCATATTTTCCATTGTTCATTTGCATGATGATCCACTTACACATATCGTGAACATTACTGTAAATGCCGCCTGCTGAATTCGCCACTTCGCTCCAGTCGCGGCGTATAACCTGCACTTTGCCATTCACCGGAGCGTGAGGGTCAATCACATTACTTTTATTTACAACTTTGCTGAACGAAGGAGCGGTTTCTGTCATGCCCAGAGGCTGAAGGATTCGGGATTTGATAAATTCTTCCCAACTCATACCTGAAGCACGCTTCACAACCTCGCCCGCTAATATGTACATCAGGTTATCATAATCATATTTCGTACGAAAACCCGAAACAGGTTTCAGATAGCGGAGGTTATGGATTACATCTTTAATGGTAAATGAATTACTGTCCGGCCAGAACATAAGATCACCCGCCCCCAGGCCCAAACCACTTCGATGCGTAAGTAAATCTCTTATCGTAAATTCTTCTGTCACATAAGGGGCATACATCTTGAATTCAGGAATGTAATCTCTCACTTTATCATCCCACTTCAACTTTCCTTCATCCATCAGTATGCCAAGAGAAGCCACGGTAAAAGCTTTGCTGTTTGATGCTATACCAAACAATGTATGCTCGTTCACTTTTTGCATGGTGTTCAGTGATCGAACGCCATATCCTTTTTCATGAATTATTTTTCCATCTTTCACCACAGCAACCGCTATACCCGGCACATCAAATGTTTTCAAAGTTTTTTCTACAACAGAATCTATAGAGGCTGAAGAAATGGGTTGAGAATAAATAAAAAAAATATTGGCAGAGGAAAATACTATGAATAGAGAAATGCATTTAATTAATTTCATTCTAAAAAATTTCAATTGGATTATAAGAAAGGGTTTCATTTATAAAAAATCTAAGATAAATCAAAAATGAAAAGCGGGAGGCGTCTCCATCCGGGTCGGCACCGCAGGTCAGACCTGCTGAATTGCACAGATGATTTCTAAGTATACTAAAAATCAAATCATCGCCGTCTGACCTGCGGTGCCGACAGCTTATCCAACATCAAGAAAGCATTACCATTTTATCTACCGGCAAGAATTTCGAAATTAGTCTTAGCAAGATGTTCATAGCCGTCAGTAAATTCAATAATATATTTTCCGTCAAGTGAAATAGCCTCCCATCCCATTCCGGTTTCATGCGATAAATCGTCTAAGCTCTCTATCAATTTATCAAACTTAATCTCAATTAAGGGCTGATGGTGATCTAATCGAATTAAAAAATTTGCTGACTGTGCATACACAATTGATTTTTTAAAACAGTTGGCTAATTCCATCTCGTCATAAGATTCGTAATCGAGAAACCAATGTTTTATTTCGCTCCAATCAAAATATGTGTGTAAGAATCCATTTTTTTCCTCCTTATATCCATATCTATCCACAATAATGTCAAAATCTTTATAAGAATATTTAGTAACAGAAAATTTAGATTTATCGATAAAATTAAATTCCATATTTTTTTTATTTACGAATCCAAATCACCGCCGTCTGACCTGCGGTGCCGACGGCTCACTTTTCACCATCCCATTCTTTAAAAAATTGCTCCAAAAATATTTCCATAAATCGGTGGCGTTCTTCCGCTAATTTTCTCCCGGTTTTAGTATTCATCCTTTCTTTTAGCAATAATAATTTTTCGTAGAAATGGTTGATGGTGGGGGCGGTGCTCTTTTTATAAGCTTCTTTGCTCATATGCAAATCGGGGTTTATAGATGGATTATAAAGCTCCCTGTTTTTGAACCCGCCATAATTGAAAGCCCTTGCAATTCCTATAGCGCCTAATGCATCCAGCCTGTCAGCGTCCTGCACTACCGCAAGTTCCATTGAAGCAAAAGAAGAATCAAAGTTCCCGCCTTTGAAGGAAATATTTCTGATTATATTCTCTACATGATCTATGATTTCTGTTCTGTACCGATAAACTCTCAAGGAAAATTCTTGCTTTCTCAGGGCCAATATTTTCATCTCCATCGTGAAATTTCGCGTCAGCTATGTCATGTAAAAGCGCGGCCAATTCAACAATAAAAGTATTTGCTTTTTCATGCTCTGCTATAAGCTTTGCATTCTTCCACACTCTTTCTATATGCCACCAATCGTGGCCTCCCTCGGCGCCTGCTAATTCTTTTTTTACAAAATGTATGGTCTTTGAAATAATTTCTTCTTCCCGCATAAAAAAAAATTCCCGCAAGATTAATTATGAGATTGAAAGATATGCAAACCTCTTGAGACGGATACCTTCAAACCTCGTCAGGCGGGGACCGTCGGACCGGGGCTAAAAAAAGTGATGTGCAAAAGAGATTGTAAAACTTTTCATTTGCTGACCCTGTTTTTAATTAAAGTTCAGGATGCAATAAAAAATCTCTTTGTGCACACCACTACTCTAAACCACCCGTGGAAAGAAACGATTTATGATTTCATTGCCGATCTGTTTTTCAGTCCTTAATAAAAACAATTTTATATACTTTACCGGTATTGCCCTGCGGGCCAAGTTGCGATGAAGTTGTAGCGTACACTTCGCCTTTTTCATCTTGCCCGAAACCTTTCAGGAATTGACCCAAATTATCCGGGAAGCTTTTTAATTTCAGATCTTCAAACGACCACAGCCCTGCAGGGGCCGACTTTGCAACCAATATCTTACCCGTAGCCCCGCTGAAACTTCCGGAGAATATTCCGAAAATATACCTGCCATCAAGAAATGGAATAGAAGGCCCGCGGTACACATTTCCTCCAACCACTGTTATACCTATTCCGCCTTTTGGATTAGCAGAATTATTAAATTCAATCACCGGATCAATTAACGGATTACCTGCAGAATCCTCAATAGGGCAGGAGCCCAGCTCTTCAAGATCGTTTGCGGTGCTAAAGCAATGCGTGCCTTCCTTGACATTCCATCCATAGTTGCCGCCTTTTTTTACAATGTCAACTTCTTCATATAAAGACTGGCCGGCATCACCAACAAATAACCGGTGTTCGCCTCCCGGGTCGAAGGAGAACCGGTAGGGATTTCTAAAACCATACGCATATATTTCATCTTTACCCGGTGCATTTACAAATGGATTATCGCGTGGTATTCCATAGTTTCTGTCTTCACTGTATTTATTTACATCGATGCGTAATATGTTACCAAGAAGATTTTCTTTTACATCCTGCCCGTTACCACCGGCGTTTACTTTATACCAATCGTTCACATGCCCCGGCCCAATATCATCGCCATTACCACCATCGCCGATTGAAATATAGAGATAACCATCTGGCCCAAACGCAATAGTACCACCGTTGTGATTTCCCTGGGGATGATCCGCTTCAAAAACAACCCGTTCGCCGGAGATATCTGCCTGGTTGGAATTTCCAGATGATACCTTAAATTCAGAAACCCGTGTAAGGTTGTTCCATGAAGTTCCCGGCTCAGGCCCGCCTGCACGAGGCGGTGCAGTGTAGAACAAATAAAATTTTCCGTTGCTGCTGAATTGCGGATGAAAAGCAAGACCTAACAATCCACGCTCATCATAAAACGGACTTAGTGTGACCATCTTACTGCTAATGTCAATAAATGGATTTGGCAGCATATCTCCATCGCCGTTTACGATCCATATTTTTCCAACCTGGTCAACAATAAACAGTCTCTTAGTTCCATCGGGAGCGCCCGAAGCAGTAATGGGGGAAACTAAATTATCCGCGATAAGTTTGAGATCATAAGATCCCGAAGAAGGCGGATTAAAATCACCTTTTTTGCAACCCATTACAAAAAATATTGTTGCCAATAAAAGCAGGAAAGGATAAAAAAATGGCTTCACATAATTTGAAAATTTATCCACAATCGTAATCTCTTTTAAAATCGTTTTCATAATTAAGATTTAAAGTTTTAAAGGAATATAATTCCGGAAAGTCCCTGATGTCTTTCAGCGGGCAGTTGGGAGAAAATGGTATGCATCCCATAATCTCTATTGGAATAAAAACGGACCTATAAATTTCAATGGCTTTTCATCTGGGTTAAAAAACCTTGGGTGTTTTTTATTTTTCTTTCGAAAGAAACGTTGTCTTTGAAACGAAATCTTTTGAGCCCTGGTTGCCTTAGTGCATGAAAAGTTTTTGGAGTTGCTGCTGCCGTAATGATAATTTTTGATTAACTAAACACCGCGGGATATTCTTCTAGACTATTTTTTTGCAAACGGTTTTACATTTACAGAAAAAAGAAATCCTGCGCTGGTTAATTTTACTTTGCCATAACCTACGCCACTCAGGGGCAAGTTGAGATATGGTTCTGCAGAAAGGGAGACAGTTTTATTAATTGTCTTTTGATATCCCGCCGATATTCGAAGCGAGGATAAATAATGTTTGTTTTCGCCGGATACAGTATACGTTTTATCCCAATAGGTTCCGGAAGGTGATTTTGAGTGATAGATATAAGTTTCCCTTTTCATAAAATAGGAAGACAAACCGGCTGAAGCAAACCACGCCTGTTTTTGATTTTGTGAGAGCGTGTAGTTTACTATTACCGGGATTTCATTCACCTTGCAATCAGCACTAATATCTTCCAGGTAGGGGTAGTAGTTCCAAAACATTCCTGATGGATTGTACTCTGCAGGCTTTGCTCCGTACACTTTTTTTGCTGTAAAAAATCCCGTTCTTACCTGCCACCTTTTGCCAAATCTGTAACCTATTCCTGCGCCTAAAATCATTTCAAATGTTCCGATATTATCCAGGCTTGCTGCACTTACATCGGGTCCTGCGGAAATACTTATTGAAAAAGAATTTGCGAATTTGTTTTTCCGCGTGTTGATTGACTTCTTTGTTTTTATATCACGGATATTATTGCTAATTGAGAAAGGCCCTAAAATTTTATTACTAATGGTACTGTTTTTTACAATAAACCAGTTGTCTATTTTTTGATTTGAAAAGCCTTCCGGCAAAAAAGTATTTTGATTTTTTATAACCTGGTCTTTGCTTTTTCCAATTTGAACTCCGGCATTTTCATCCAAATTATCTATATCCGCGTTCATTTTAGAGGAGACAAGATTACCGCCGCCATGGATTGTCTTTTTAAAACCATTCTTATTATTGTTTTGATCATTAGGATTTAAAACGTTATCGGTAGTGGTTGTATTTGGAGAAGAATTTAGTTTGTTTATATCATCATCTTTACTACTACCTTGGCTGGGTTTTATTGTAACTGATTTACTGTCGGAATTGTTTTGTACAGGAATGATTGTTGCAGATTTTTTTTGTGTCGTCTTATTTCCATTGCTATGCTTCCATGGTTTTATTAATAAAACAACAAAAGAAATTGCAGCGAGGCTTAATAAAAGAAGTAACCATTTTTCATGAAATTTTCTCTCCTTAACTGCCGGTTGCGTTGCACCCACAGGCATGTGTTTATCCAGCAATGCCTCCATTTTGCTCCATGCCTCTTCATTATACTCAGCATTATACTGCTCTGCTGCTTCACGGGCTTTTTTATCTAATTTATCAAACGGCATTATTGGTGATAGCGGGTTGTTGGTGATGAAATAAATTTTTCTGCAAATGCCTTTTGGCTTTGGAAAGATTTGACTTTGAAGTGCCGGAACTTATTCCCAATCTTTTTCCAATCTGCTCATGTGAAAATCCTTCGATAACGAATAAATTGAACACGGTCCTGTAAGCCGGCGACAAGTCCTGCACGGCACGGATAATCTCGTCATACGATATTTTGTCAAGAGCAGTCTCATATGAAGAGGGCATTTCCACCACCTTGCCATTCAGAAACGTCATCATTTCCTGTTTATGGTATTTCCTGTTATAGTCTATGGCGGTGTATATCATAATTTTCGCGAGCCATCCTTTAAAAGAACTCATAACGTCCGCATAAGCAGGTTTGAAACGGTGCATCTCCGTAAAAATCTTTAAGAAACCATCATTCAGGATTTCTACTGCATCTTCGTGCCTGTTCGTGTAGCGGTTACAAATAGAAATGGCATAACCATAAAAAGAGGAAAAGATTTTCTTTTGACTCTCACGGTTATTGAGGCTGCAGCCCCCTATATGTTGTATTAATTCTTCTGCAGTCAGCAAAATGAAGGGTTTTACAGTTGTATTATCGTAAGATTACCTGGTGGGGTTGCCTTACTCATAAAATTAATCAAAGTTTTTGCATCAAATAATTCCTGTTTTCTCATCCAAAAAATGCTGTAAATTGTACATACCCTAATCAAAGAGGCATAAAATGTGTTACAAATTATAACATGCCCCGTAAAAAGAAATTAGAAATGCCGTATCGTGCCCAAACTAATCTGGAAGAAAATGTGAATGCGATTACCCATGGGTTGGGCATATTACTTTCTTTAATTGCAATTCCTTTTTTAATCGTAAAATCTACAGAAAGCGAAGATTTTGTTATGGTGTGGGGCGTAAGCATATTTTCGTTTGGAATGCTTGCAGTTTACCTTTCGTCAACGGTATACCATTCCCTGAGAGAACCAAAGCGTAAAAGAGTGGCAAACATTATTGATCACATTAGTATTTTTTTCCTGATAGGGGGGACTTACACGCCGTTAATTCTTCATTATGTTCCGCGGGAAACCGCCACTTCGTTTTTGACGGTACAGTGGCTGATTATTTTAGCGGGAATTATCATGAAACTTTTTTTTACCGGCAGGTATGAATGGATCTCCGTCGCCCTTTACATCTCACTCGGCTGGATGCTGGTTTTTGTAATAAAGCCGTTGCTCCATACCATGCCTTACAATATACTTTCATGGATTATTGGTGGCGGCGTTTGTTACACACTCGGAGTGATATTTTACGTGCGTGAGCATAAAAAACATGCACATAATATCTGGCATCTTTTTGTACTCGCGGGTACTGTTATGCATTTCATAGCTGTTTATAAAAGTTTGGATGTGACGGTAACTTTTTAGAAACTATCCGGGCAACCTTTAAGTCTTTATAAGTCCCTGTTTTATTTTATCATAAGCCAACTGCAATTTTCGAAGTAATTCCTTTTTCAGCTCTTCCGGAATAAAAGCAACATTTAAAGCGTTTGCATTGCAATTGTAAAAGTCGTCAATCGTCCAGCCGAAAACGTCCTGTAATTTTTGATACTCTTTATTTAAAGTGATGTTGGTGATGGTACGGGTATCGGTATTAATATTTAAGGAAACTCCTGCCTTATACAGATCATCTACAGGATGATTTTTGTATGTGTCATAGATGTCGATTTGCACGTTACAAGTGGGACAAATCTCTAAATGAATTTTGTTGCTGCGCAAATGTTCAACCAGTTTTTTGTCCTCAATACTTCTTACGCCATGACCTATTCTTGATGGGCCAAAAAATTGCAAGGTTTCCCAAACACTTTCAGCACCTTTTGCTTCTCCCGCATGTGCAGTACAGAAGATGGAATTTTCATTTGCGTACTTAAATGCTTCTACGTGATTGTCTATCGGAAATCCCGCCTCATCTGCGGCGATATCGAAGCCCGCCACATAAGTTCCTTTAAACTCTTGCACCAGTTTTACTGTTTCCATACTTTGTTCTTTTGTAAAATGGCGAAGGGTGCAAAGTATAAGCCTGGCCTCAATTCCAGTATTTTTAGATGCGTCAGCAGTGGACTGCTCAGCGGCTTCAACAACTTCATGCGCGGTTAATCCCTTTTCCAAATGTTGCAATGGTGCAAATCTTATTTCGGCATACGACATATTATCTTCAGCCATTTGCCTGAACAAATCATGAACAACTAATTGTATATGTTCTTTTGTTTGCATTAATGAAATGCCCTTTGTTGCTCTCGTCAAAAAATCGGCAAGGTCAGTGCATTTTGATGGCGCAATGTATTCGTGGTTATAAGTTTCCTGCGTGACTGACGGATCAATTTTCTTTACAACATCGTAGCTCAATGAACAATCGAGATGAAGGTGCAATTCAACTTTAGGTAATTTTTGAATGTAGCTCATGAAAGTAAAAAAGCAAGTATATCGTTAATGTGATGAACCTGTTTAAAGTTCGCATGATCAACATTGGCTTCTGCATGCTCGTGCGCCCAGGTAGTATGATAAGGAACATGAACGGCATGTCCGCCGATTTCCAGCACAGGCAAAACATCTGATTTAATGGAGTTACCAATCATCATAAACTCTTTCGGTTGTATATCGAGATGCTTGATTAATTTCTTATAATCACTTTCCTTCTTGTCGCTCATAATTTCAGTGTGGTGAAAATAATGTTCGATGCCGGATTTTTTCAACTTTCTCTCCTGGTCGAGTAAGTCACCTTTAGTGGCCACTACCAGTTTATATTTTCCTGAAAGAGCTTTCAAAACATCTTCAACACCTTCCAGCATTTCAATAGGTTTATCTAAAAGTTCTTTACCGTATTGGATGGCTTTTTCTATTATCGCAAGATTCAATGTTTTGTCAGAAACTTTTAGAGCAGTTTCTACCATGCTTAGCATAAAGCCTTTTACGCCGTATCCATAAAGAGCAAGGTTATTCATTTCTGTTTTAAAAAGCTCCTGTGAAATAGTATGATGTGGCAAATAATCTTCCAACAGATCGCAAAACTTTTTTTCTGTCTCCTGGAAATAGGGTTCATTTACCCAAAGGGTGTCATCGGCATCGAATGCGATTACTTTTATGTTCATAGAAAATTTAAGGAATGATCTTATATTTTTAACTGCAAGATATTCTAAGTTACTTTTTTCAATTAAGAATAAATTTGACGTTGATATTTGCGAAGATTTTTATTTTATCAAATTCAATTCTTGGTAAGTCATTTTCGTTTACTTTATTTTTAAAACCATATGACCGGCCGCCGATATCTCCCTAGCCCGGCCCTGTAATAAATTATTGTTGCTATTATTATAATTCTCATTGTCCGCAATTTGAATTGCATTACCTATATGCTTGATTCAAAGGTTTGACCATTGCAATTGCCTGCTCTTTTGCGTTTGCAATAGCTTTTGACCGCACGATGTTTTTGATATTTTCCTTTTGCGAGTGATCAACTCTTTCAATGGAAGCATTGGAAATCTCAATTTGCTCCAAATAAATAAATACTTTGGTAGCTGTTACTGCGTCCTTTACTTTGAGTGTATATTGTTTTGTTTTAAGAATGTCTTTATTTTTTAAAAAGTAATACCGGAAGTTGCTGAGAATATTTTTCGCGGTCAGGTCTTCATCGGTATTAATTCCCAGCGATTTTAAAAGATTTACCATTTTAATTTCCTGCTCCTCAACAGAGATTCTGTTACGGGTATCGGCTTCGGAAATTTCTATCCTGATATAGATTTCATCAGGAGTTAACAGGGTGTCGGCACTTCCATTCACTTCAAGATATGGCTGGTCTATAAAGTTTTTTGTTTGACCTTTGGCTGTAATAAGTACAAAAACTAAAATTGATGTTACGATTAAATTTTTCATGCTGCTTTATTTTTTAATAAGCAGATGCATTAATTATTTGAATTGCATAAAAATACAAGAGCTGTCAGTCTAAGCTTGTCGAAAACGGTTGGGCTCAGATAAAGTGTCTTTCTTCAGTAGCACCGCTTTCGACAAGCTCAAGCTGACAGTAAAATAGTTCGATGGTTAGGTTGATTTTTGCGTCTGATATCCACTCTACGTCCATGGTAACTTGGATGGAATAATTCTTAAACTTAAATATCATTTCTCCTTCTCTTGGTTCTCTTTTTAATATTATCCCAAACCGGTAACACATCAGGTGATAAATCAAAATACAGGATAGCGCCGCCGTATAAAGCAATGAATACACTACTCTTTAGCACCATTGGAAAGAAGCCATGAAGACTTCGAAAGGAATAATAGCACAAAACATAGCAGGCAAAAGCGAAAATGATCGCATAAATTGTTTTATTGCTGAAGGGGTGCATATTAAATTTCCTTTGGAGAAAAATAATGCGGATCACGTTATAAATGGAAAATGAAATTACGTTGGAATAACCAGCGCCGATGATGCCGAATTGTTTTACTAAAATATAGTTCAGCGGAATGGCGAACGATAATAAAATCATACCGCTTATAAATTCAAAGCGCCAGAAAGTTGAGGTACCGATTATCTGCGAATTAACTCCCGTTCCAAGATCGACAATTCTCGCCATGCCCAAAAAGAAAAATATCCATTGCGATTGCAGGTATTCTTTTTTAAGGCCAAAAGTATTTACGGCATCTGCATAATTAAGCCAGATTACAAGGAATATCCCCAGCGAAGCGATTAATAAATTGATACCTGAACGCTGGTAGATAAGGTTGATCTTATCGTAGTCTTTATCTTTCCAAGCCTTGGAAAGGACAGGTACTGATGCAGCGACAGCACCTCGTTGTGGAGCTTGTACGAGGCCTGCCACCACGCTGCCAAGCGCAAAAATTCCTGCAGAAGCTGTGCCTAATAACGACATGATTACAAGCGTATCAATAAACTGCGCAATCATAAAAACAAGCCCTCCAAAATAAATGAGCGAAGCAAGCGACACTATTTTTTTATAAAACTTTTTTGTTACACGGCTTACAGTGAAGGTTATATTCAATGCTTTTTTCCATATCAAATAGGCAAGCAATATCAGCGCGGTAACACCATAAGTGAAAGCATACATTTTAATAAAAGTGTCGAAGCTGGAAATAAGTTTAAAACTTAGAAGAAATATAAGAATAAGCGTAAGCAGTTTGAAAAACAGCTCTCTCAAAAAAGTGGTGAATATAGATTTACGGATGTTCCAGGCAAAGACTTCAAGCATTGAGAACAATAGTATGAAAAAGCCAAAAGGAAACACCCAGAAATAATATTGTACAAACAGGAAAGAGTTGGCCCCGAATTTTTGTACAACAAGATCCTTGAAAACGAACCCTGCAAGTATCACAAAGCCAAAGCCAATAAGGCTAATAAGAAGCGCCCATGTTAAAAGATCGTTTTTCTTTTTAGGAAGATTGTCTTCGTAATAGGGATAAAATTTATAGACAGTGGCTATCATCCCCAGGTTTGCAAAGGCAAACATAAGGTTGCCAACCGCGATAAAAATTCCAGTGAGCCCATACTCCGAAGCACTAAATGGAGAACCTTGCCGGGTAAACAAATACGTATTTATGAAGCCAATGAGAAAACCCGAATAAACAAAAACGGTTGATATGATACTTTGCCTTCGTATCTGCGACATAGTAGAGTTTAAGGCTCTAAATTATATCTAATTAATTTGATGCGAATCAATATAAAAATTTATATCAACTTTTACTTCCTGCAACCCCGTTTTTAAATGCTGCATTGTGTCTTTCGGATAGATAAACATGTATTCGCCTTTTTCGTTCAATATTTTTACCGGCATATTGAAACCAGGTATGCAATTAGTCCACCGGTAGCTCAATTCTCCGTCTTTAATGCTGTATTCAAGCACCGGTATTTTTATGGTTCTTAAATATTGATCAAACACTTTTGAAAAATCAATTTTGGATTCTTCACTTATGTAATTCTCAACCTGCTTCGTAGTCACTGTCTGGTGATAGAAAGTTTTATTGAGCCCCCACAATATTTTCCTGAACAATGAGTCATCATTTATTACCTGCCTTATAGTATGCATCATATTACTGGCCTTATAGTAAATATCGATGGGGCCATCCTGGTTTACGCCATACGCCGCAATTATGGGAACTTTGTTTTCGATATTTTTTCTTAATCCTGTGACATAGGCAGTAGCCGCTTCCTTGCCATAATAGTATTCTGTAAATAGTGTTTCGCTGTAGCTCGTCATACCTTCATGTATCCAGTTATCGGCAATATCTTTTGCTGTTATATTGTTGGCAAACCACTCATGGCCGCTTTCATGAACGATTATAAAATCCCACTTCATTCCCCATCCGCTTCCTGAAAGATCCATGCCGTGGTAACCATTCAGGTAACCATTACCATAAGCAACTGCACTCTGGTGTTCCATACCCAGATGCGGCGCATCCACAAGTTTATATCCATCTTCATAAAAAGGGTAGGGGCCAAACCAATATTCAAATGCTTTCATCATGCGGGGAGCATCCTGGAATTGCTTTTTTGCTTTAGTGAGATTGGAGTCCAATACCCAATAGTCCATAGTGAGATCGCCTTTTAATCCTTTATAAATTTCTCCAAAGTGAACGTACTTTCCTATGTAAGGAATGAGGTTATAATTGTTGATAGGATTTACAACAGCCCAGGTGGTGGTAGTTGTTCCGTCGTTATTTTTAACTAAACTTCTTTGCCTGCCGTTACTCACAGCTACAAGTTCAGAAGGCGCGGTAATGTGCATTTCAGCGCTATCTGGCTCATCACTTTGAATATCTTTGCAAGGATACCATACACTTGCACCGAGGCCCTGGCAGGCAACGGTTATCCATGGGTTGCCGGCTTTATCTCTTTTCCAGACTAATCCTCCATCCCATGGCGGCTTTATAGCAATTTTGGGTTTGCCATGGTAATAGATAGTAAGCGCGGGCTCTGCATTTTTATTTTTCAACTGTTCAGCAGTAGGTGGTTCTACAACCGGCTCCGCCATACGAAGTTTATTTGCTGGCTGTGACTCTTTGCTGACTGGCTGTACATTTTTTAAACTAACAAACCATGCATTTCCCTCACGTTTAAAACTGAGGTTTCTTCTCGTATTAAAGTATGTCGTTCTTTTGTTTCCGCTAATAATTTGCTCCCGGCTCCTGATTCCATTATCCAACACAATGGAATCAATGATCATAGGTTCCTGTAAATCTATTTGAAAATAATCCGGGTGGTCTTTTTGAATTTCCTTGTAGCTGATAATATTATATCCATTTATTGTACTGTCATCCAGGTTAAATGCTACATGAATATCGTATTTAGTTGCATCCCACCATGACCTGCCGGGACCATTACTTCCACGCAAGGTATCAGCATAGGTGAATGGCTGAGACATTACGTTAAAAAACATAAATAATAAACAAAACGCAGCTACTATCTTTTTCATTTGCTAAATTTATTTTTTCTAAGTCAAAGATGGAGTTAAAAAATTAATTGCCCATTGCCGGTTATAAAATTTTCAAATAAAATATTTTTCGCTGCAGCAGTTTCCATTGTGTTCGCTTGCTCTTCCTGCGATAGCCGCCGTAAAGAAAAAAATATCTTCCATTATAATGAGCAATCCGGTATTGCAACCCTTGATCCGGCGTTTGCAAAAAACCAATCTATAATGTGGGCTGCTCACCAGTTGTACAATACGCTTGTAGAAACCGACGACAGCCTCAACATCATTCCTTCACTTGCGAAAAGCTGGGAAGAATCAGCAGATAATCTGCGCTTCACTTTTCATTTACGAAACGACGTTTTTTTTCATGATAACGATGCATTTCCAAATGCTAAAGGCAGAAAAATGACAGCCGCCGATGTAATGTATAGTTTCTCGCGTATTATGGATAAGAATACCGCCAGCAGCGGCGCATGGATATTTAATGGAAGGGTAGATTCGTTACATCCATTTACAGCAATTGACGATTCAACATTTCAATTGCAACTTAGCGCACCTTTTCACCCGGTGCTGGGTATATTAAGTATGCAATACTGTTCTGTTATTCCGCGTGAAGTGGTGGAGAAATATGGCAAGGATTTTCGCCGCCATCCGTGCGGTACCGGCCCTTTTCAATTTGTTGCCTGGGAAGAAGGCCAGGCATTGATATTGAAAAAGAACCCTTCTTATTTTGAGAAAGATAGTTCCGGGAACAGGCTGCCGTACCTTGATGGAATATCAGTTACTTTTTACGAAAACAAGGCAACAGAGTTCCTGGAATTTCAGCAGGGCAGGCTCGATTTTATCAATGATATTGATGCATCGTTTAAAGATGAAGTGCTTACAAAAAAAGGAGAGTTGCGCAAAGACTGGCAGGGTAAAATAATTTTGCAAAAACATCCCTATCTCAATATTGAATACCTCGGTATTCTGCAGGACACTTCGAAAGCAGTGGTAAAAAATTCTCCTCTTAAAAATCTAAAAATAAGGCAGGCGATCAATTATGGATTTAACAGGCGAAAGATGATGCTGTACATCCGCAACTCCATTGGCATTCCGGCAGAGAGCGGTTTTGTGCCGGCGGGACTTCCTTCGTTTGACTCATCCGCCGTTAAGGGGTACAGTTATGACCCGGCAAAAGCACTGCAGTTGTTAAAAGAGGCGGGCTATCCCAACGGCGTAGGCCTTCCGGTAATTCCACTGCTTACCATTCCAATATATGCTGATCTCGCAAGTTATATTGCCAGTGAACTATTGCAGATTGGTATTAAGATACAGGTAGAAACTGTGCAGAAAAGTTTACTTCTTGAGCAAACGGCAAAGTCGGAAGCTTTGTTTTTTCGTGGCAGTTGGATTGCAGATTATCCTGATGCGGAGAATTACCTGAGCGTTTTTTACGGAAAGAATCCTGCGCCGCCAAATTATACACGATACCACAATCCCGCCTTCGACAAACTTTATGAAACTGCCATATCTGAAAAAAATGACTCAGCCAGGTACAAAATTTACCGGCAAGCAGATCAAATAATGATAAGAGATGCGCCGGTCGTGCCTTTGTGGTATGATATGGTAATTCATTTGGTACAGTCATACGTAAAAAACTTCATACCTAATAGTTTGAACCTGCTTGAACTAAGAAAGGTACGTTTGAATAAATAATTTCTGTCATAAGTTAAACTTCGAATAATCTAAGCCGTTACGGATATTAAAGCGTAGCTTCCAGCTTTATCTACCTTTTAATGTCCCTTATCAAATGATTGCTATTTTGTTGTTCTTTTTTTGTCACTGGTTTTTTTCTTTATTCTTCCACTCATTTTTCCTGCACCGGTTTGCGTCTCATCAAATGTATACAACATCAAAAGGCTGGGAAAGGACATTTTATATTATGACCTGGCTTACGCAAGGTTCCTCTTTTCTTATTCCAAGGGCATATGCAGTGATGCACAGAATGCACCACACCTATAGCGATACCGAAAAAGATCCACATTCACCACACTTTTTTACAGATATCTGGCACATGATGGTTAATACAGTCATCATTTTTCGCGGATTTCATACCGGCAAAAACCTTCCTGATCCACAATTCACGGAGGAATATATTCCTATGTGGGACCGGTTGGATAAGATAGGGCACCACACTATTACAAGATTAATATTTGGTGCATTCTACACAAGCTTTTACATTATTTTCGCTCCGAATTACTGGTGGTTTCTTTTACTCCCCGTTCATTTCATTATGGGCCCGATACAGGGTGCCATTGTAAATTGGTTTGGCCACAAGATGGGTTATGCCAATTTTGATAACGGAGACCATTCAAAAAATACCACACCATGGGGCGTTATCATGATGGGAGAGCTTTTTCAAAACAATCATCATTATAAAAAATACGACCCCAACTTCGCAAAAAAGTGGTACGAGTTTGACTCGACCTTTATTGTAATGAAAGCCCTTCACCGGTTGAAGATTATCAGGTTCATCCCCCAGGCCGTTGCTATACCTGCGATAAAATTTTCAAAAGAGGATATGATCGTATCCTGATCAGAATATGCCTGAAGCCAATATTAAAGATTAATCCTTAAGCCGGCCTGCGGTATCAGCATATTAGTGCGGGACGTTCTTTCAATAAAAGAAACTTTTGCGTCATTGCCGATATAAGGATCGGTTAGGTAAGTTGTGTTAGCACCTATTATATAGGCAACTTTTAATTCGAGGCCAAGGTCATCCCGGCTGTTGAGAGGGATATCTACGCCGCCTGCGGCTCCATAAGAAAAAGCCCAATGCGCTTTAGTTGAATTTGAATAGGAATTATTGTAGTCGCTATAAAACGTAAGACGCTCCACAGTTACCGTGGAAAAAAACACATTCCAGCCTGCTGTGAGATCGACAAATGGTTTTACTTTATGGAATGTATTAGGTTGAAACCTGGTAAGAAGCATCAGTGAAAAAATATTACTGGTGGCGCTCACTTTAAATTCATCGTAGAAACCATTGATATACCCTGAGAAATATTGGGTTGCTCTTGCTTTTTCCTGCATTCCAAATTCTCCCCCAAATTTTACGAATCGTGATTTATTTGGCCGGTATAAAAAATTTACCCGAAGCCCATAGCCGGCATCAGGGTTTGTTACTTTGTAATCACCCTGGGGCACAGCAAGCTGCACCGTTGGTGAGATGGTAAATTTTTGCCCATAAGAAATTGAAGCGATTGCAATTAATATAAATGACAGGAAATATTTCATACCAGGTTTTATTTTTTCAATACGTCTGCAAAAACTTTTTTCAATTTATCCATCTTCGGCTTTATCACAAAATAACAATACGGCTGTGAGCTATGATTCTTATAATAATCCTGGTGATAATTTTCAGCTTCATAAAAATTAGTAAGCGGCTCAATTGCTGTAACAATGGGTTTGTCAAATGCGCCACTCTTGTCCAGTTCCTGTTTGTATTTTTCCGCTTTTTCTTTCTGTTCTTCGTTCTGATAAAATATAACACTCCTGTATTGCGGCCCCACATCGTTGCCCTGCCTGTTCAATGTTGTGGGATCGTGCGTTGCCCAGAATACTTCCAGCAATTTGTCGAAGGTTATTTTGGAAGGGTCGTATTCAATTTTAAGAACTTCTGCATGGCCGGTTTGCTTTCCGCAGACTTGCTCATAAGTCGGGTTTGCTACATGCCCGCCACTATATCCGCTGGTTACTTTTTCAACTCCTTCCAGTTGCTGGAAAACGGCTTCCGTACACCAGAAACATCCGTTTCCAAATATGATCGTTTCTACATTTTTATTTTCTGCCATTAGATTGTTTGATCTTATTTGTAAATATAAACAGGTGCTTTTATAACAACTAAAAAAGCTTTTAGGTTTAATCAAAGATAGGATGCCAGATTTTTTTTTACCAAATGCTTTCTATATTTAACATCTGAATCAAGATACTCTTTTAACTGAGATATTTTATATCCGGTTCATTCCACGATATGCAATCGAAAAATGAAATTACACATGCCACGAGGTTACTTCCCGGGGATGATCTTAAAGGGGCCATCGGTAATTTTGCCAAAGCCCATGATATAGAGGCAGGTTGGATAGCCACTTGTGTTGGAAGCCTCACCGAATATTCAATCCGTTTTGCAAACCAGGAGATGGCATCAACAGGCAGCGGTCATTTTGAAATCCTGGGCCTTAGTGGTACGATCTCTGTGCATGGGCTACACCTTCATATAACCATTGCGGATGGCGCAGGAGCGACGCTTGGCGGGCATCTTATGGAAGGTTGTAAAATTTATACGACCGCAGAAATTGTTTTGATTGAATCCACCCATTTCATTTTTACGCGGGAAAAAGATGGAAGTACTCCGTGGAAAGAATTGGGAATACTTAAGAAATAAAAAGAGCCAGTGGCAATCCCCATATAAGTAAAATCATTGTAAGCCTTAAGATAAAAGCTATCCTTACTTTTGCTTACAGCTAAATTTTCTATAAATCATTTCATGAAATTATTCCCTTCTTCGGCGGTTCAACAATTGGAATTTGACAAAGTGCAGTCGTTGCTTTCAGGCCACTGCCGTACAGAACTTGCTAAAGAAAAAGCGTTGAATTTAAGAATTCATACCCGCAAAGAATTTATCGAACCTGAGTTGCAGCAAACGCATGAATACAAATTATTGCTGCAAAACCATCTTTATTTTCCTGATGATGCTGTCTTTAATTTATCAAAAGAATTAAAACTGCTGGGTATTGAGGGGTCAATGCTTTCGGGCAGCCAGTTTCTGGCGATCAGGAAACTTTCTGTTGCAGTGCAACAGGTGTTCAGGTGGTTTGATAATGACCGAAGGATCGCTTACCCGTTCCTGGTCAAAGTGATTGAACATACTTATTTTGAAAAAAATATTATCAGCTTTATAGATGATATTCTGGATGAAGACGGCAATGTAAAAGACAATGCTTCGGAAGAACTGGGCAGGATAAGGATGGCGCTGTATAAAAAAAGAAACGAGCTGCGCAGGATGTTTGACCGCATCGTAAGCCGCATGAATAAACTCGGCTACCTGGCGGATATAGAAGAAAGTTTTATTAATGGCAGGAGGGTACTGGCGGTTTTTGCAGAGCAAAAAAGAATGGTGAAAGGTGTTTTGCATGGCGAAAGCGATAGTCGCAGAACAACTTTTATTGAACCGGAAGAAACTACCGGGCTTAATAATGAAATCTATTCATTGGAAAATGAAGAGCGAAAGGAGGTCTATAAAATTCTGCACAAGCTCACTGCACAAATGCGGGCTTATCATCCCTTACTGGATACCTATCACCTCGTTTTGGGTGAGTATGATTTTATAAGGGCAAAAGCAAAATTTGCTTTGGAATACAATGGCAACCTCCCGGGGCTGCATGATAAAGCCTATCTCAAACTGGAGAGTGCCTGCCATCCGCTTTTATATATTTATAACCTGAAGCAACAAAAGCCAACCATCCCGGTAACATTATCTTTGGACGATAAAAACCGCATTCTTGTAATAAGCGGCCCAAATGCCGGCGGTAAAACAGTTACTCTTAAAACGGCGGGGCTTCTGCAGATGATGTTGCAAAGTGGCTTATTGGTTTCATGTAGCCCTGAAAGTGAGTTTGGCATATTTCGCCAACTGATGATACATATCGGCGATACACAAAGCCTTGAATTTGAGCTGAGCACTTATTCGTCGCATCTCTTGAACATGAAATATTTCATGGAAAATGCCAACGGCAAAACCCTGTTTTTTATTGATGAACTTGGCAGCGGCAGCGATCCCAATCTTGGCGGTGCATTTGCAGAGGTTATAATGGAGGAACTTGCCAAAAAACATTCCATTGGTATTGTAACCACGCATTACCTCAACCTGAAGGTAATGGCTAACAAAGTACAAGGCATCATAAATGGTGCGATGGCTTTTGACGAAAAAAACCTAAGACCTTTATACAAACTGATTGTGGGTAAGCCGGGAAGCTCATATACTTTTTCTATTGCCGAACGCATCGGGCTTCCGGCAGTGTTGATCAATAAAGCAAAGCAATTGGTTGATGAAAATCATTTTAGCCTCGATAAACTCCTGAACCGAACAGAGCAGGACCTGCAGCGTGTGCAGGCAGAAAGTAAAAATCTTGATAAGCTTTTAAAAGAAAATGAAAAGCTGAAAAAAGAAATGGAGCAGGTAATAAACAGGGAAAAACACAATCAACAGGTTGAATTGTTGAAGCAACAGAATAAGATAAGTGAGGAGAAGCTATTGTACCTGAAGGATATGGAGCGGAAACTAAAATCAATTTTAATTGAATGGAGAAAGACGGACGACAAGAGTAAACTAATAAAGATGATGCAAGCTCTCCTGTTTAAACAAAGAGAAAAACAAACTGCAGCGCGTCAGCAAAAGAAGGTTGATTCGAAATATATTGAAACTACGGAAAATGTAAAAGAAGGCGAAAAGGTGAAAATGATATCAAACCGCCAGGTAGGTATTGTCATTAATATTCGCGGAAAGAAAGCAATTGTGCAGGTGGGCTCCATTCCTATAACGGTTGACCTTACAGAATTGGTTGTGGTAAAGGATAAGGTTGAAGTTTAGTTCCCGCATTTTAATACCCTAAATTATTTGAACAACTAATCATGAAAATATTCCAGTACAAATTACGATTGAGAGAGAGGAGGAGAGGGTTTCATATCATTACCGACGAAATTATCAGCGGAATTACCGAGCTCAAAGAAATACAAAAAGGAATTTGCCAGGTATTTATACAACATACTTCAGCTTCCCTCACGCTCAATGAAGATGCCTCCCCCGATGTACGGAAAGATTTTGAAATGTTTTTCAGTAAGATCGTTCCTGAAAATGACCCCGGCTATTCCCACGACGATGAAGGGCCTGATGATATGCCTGCACACCTGAAGGCTTCTTTATTGAGCAACTCTGTAACGATACCTGTAGTAAACGGACAATTGGCTTTGGGCACCTGGCAGGGAATTTACCTGTGCGAACATCGCAATGCCCTGCATCGAAGAAACGTGGTGATAACAATATGGGGTGAATAATTTTTTGAAATCATAAACTCAATCCGGTAAACTTCACCGGGCAATATAGCTGCTTCAACCCCATGTATATCTTAATAATGAAGATGTTTTATATCTTGTAAAATGTCCCCGGTAAATAACAGGAAAGTTTTTGTTTATAGCTCGGTTCTTATTGCATTGATATTTCCCTGTTGGACGAGTCAAAAACAAAAGAACTGGAAAACGCACACCTGCGGAATGAAAACCTAAATGCAGGAATGGAATTATTAAAAGCACAGCTAAATTCACATTTCTTTTTTAACTCACTGAGCAGCCTCTCTGCCGTAGTGGGTGAAAATTCGCTACAGGCGTAGGTTTACATCAACCGAATTCCGGCAGGTAAATTCTGGCGGGATTTTTTCATGTATATATCTGAACTGAAATAGTTTTTCTGTGTTTAAGAAAACGAACATCTCTTATTTTTGGAAGCTTTGAAGCAACCTGATTTTTTATATCGAATTACTCATTGGGAAACCTGGCATTACCTGGTAAAATATATCCCTATCAGCCCGGCATGGCTTTGGTATTGCCTCCGCTCCGGATCATTTTGGTTTTTTACACCTTCTAATCCTACTTTAACTTTCGGAGGCTTTGAAGGCGAAAGCAAAAATGAAATGTACACACAGTTACCGCCGGGCAGTTATCCTAAAAGTGTTTTTATTTCGCACGATGATCCTTTTGTAAAAATTGAGACGACTTGTAAGTGAAAGCTCTTTATTTTTTCCTGTTGCCGTAAAGCCTGATGTAGGCATGATGGGCTTTATGTTTAGAAAAATTGAAAACATGGAGCAGTTGCAAAAGTACCACACTGCCATGCATGCAGATTATATAATACAGGAGCTTATCGATTATCCTCTTGAGGTGAGTGTATTTTATTATCGTTATCCCAATGAATCTTCCGGCCATATTACTGGCTTTTTGAAAAAGGAATTTCTTGAAGTAGAAGGAGATGGAATATCCACATTGCAAGAGCTTATAAGCCGTTACCCTAGAGTAAGATTTAGAATTGAGGAAATGGAGATGAAGCATGAAAAGAGATTAAATGATATAATTCCTAACGGAGAGAGATACTGCCTTTCTTATGCGTTAAACCTAAGCCGCGGCGGTAAACTGGTAAGTCTTGCTCATGAAAAAGATTCCAGGCTGCTAAAGGTATTTGATAATCTAAGTAATTATTCGAAACATTTTTATTATGGACGCTACGATATTAAATGTTTATCCATAGAAGATCTCAAGCAAGGTAAAAATTTTTCTATCCTTGAATACAATGGAAGCGGTGCGGAGCCGCACCATATTTATGGAGATGGCAACAGTCTTATACAGGCATACAGGATCGTACTTCATCATTGGAAGGTATTATATACCATTTCAAAATTGAATCATGATAGCGGCCAGCGGTACTGGAAACACCGCCGGGGATTTGCTTTTTTAAAAAGGGCAAAAGAGCACTTTAGAATTCTTAAGAAACTTGATGCGACTTTTGAAATTTAATTTCGTCCATTTTTCTTTGGCACGCTTTTTTTACCGGGAACACGAAACCGGATGAAACAACTATGGAAGCTGTATGTGAAACTGAAAAAATAAAACAAGCCTATTTATCATTCATAGATAATAAGGCTTTTGCCTGTATAGCCGCGAAAGCTGCACTGGCAAAAAATCAAATAAAATGCTTTGTTTCTGGCCACATGGCTTGCCCGAATGGTGATCTGCGAATTTTAGAATTTCTCTATTCCTTTATTGATGGATATAAAAATTCGGATGACCTTTATCACTCTGCTGCTGTAATTTTTACCGGGCCTTATTTTGAAAGTGAAATTTTTTTTGATAAAATAATGTGGGAACGGTTACAGTCTCTTTCTGACCTGGACTCCCGGAAATATAAGTACGACCAGAGAGTGGACCACAATCCGGGTTCGCCCAATTTTAGCTTTAGCCTCAAGGCAGAAGCTTTATTTGTTATAGCCCTCCATCCGGCCAGTAGCAGGCCTTTACGGCGTTTCGCATATCCTGCTTTGGTTTTTAATCCGCATAAGCAATTTGAGCAATTGCGTGAAGCCGGGAAATATGATAAAATGAAAGAGGCGGTAAGAAAACGCGATATAGCATACTCCGGTTCTATCAATCCTATGCTTTCTGATTTCGGCGAAGCCTCTGAAGTATACCAGTACAGCGGCCGCAAATATGATGATACCTGGAAGTGTCCCTTAAAAATAAATCATTGCGAAAATGAAAATAATATCACCCCGTAGTGCCGTTTCCTTCATCCTAAAAAAGGGTGAGCGCCTTAAAGTAATTGATGTTGAAGGTGAGCAGGTATCAGATTTTATCTGTTATAACATGCACGATACAGCCGAATATCTTTCCTCCGGGCGAACCATTGACTATGCAGAAACAATTTTTCTTTCAACAGGGCATCCTTTTTATTCTAACCGAAGTAACATAATGTTTGAGATGATTGAAGATACAGTTGGCAGGCACGACTTTCTTCTTACGCCCTGCAGTGCCGATACTTTTAGAATTATTTATGGACATACTTCCCCACATCGTGGTTGTTTAGGAAACCTCGCCACAGTTTTAGAGCACTATAATATTGAGACCGATGATATTCCCACCTGCTTTAATATTTTTATGAATGTGGATGTGGATGGTAAGTCCGGGAAGATAACCGTACTGCCACCAAAAAGCAAAGCGGGTGATTATGTTGTTATTGAAGCGGGGATGGACCTGATCGTCGGGATGACTGCCTGTTCTGCGGAAATGTCAAACAACTATTCTTTCAAGCCCATCGGGTATGAAATTGTACATTGATTTTCTTTTGAATAGATACTTGTTTCACAATTGTGAGTTCCTATTTGTAATAAGGCATGTGGGCATCTGTGAAAGACTTTTCAGCATCATTCCAATTATTTAAAACTTCATCCCTTCCTGTATTTAGATTTTTATTTATATCATTAAAGGTATTGGTAGCATTGTTAATTTCTTTTACGCCATCATTAAATGCGTCCACATCTTTTTTTGTACGGTCGCTTTGAGACTTTGCGTCAAATGCTTTTTTTATTTTTTCAAAATTTTCTTTCTTTAAAAAATAATCCATTTGTTTAGGCAAATCAACTTCAGCAGTTTTTTTATAAAATCCCAGCGCTCTTTTACAAGTGTTAGCCAGGGACGGATCTCCTTCAAAACTCTTTAAAGTATCCAGTGATGCCAGGCCTTCATTTACATAACGGGTAAGTGAATTACGGCCTTGCTCTGCTTCTGTGATTTTGCCCGCGTTCATCGCCTTCACGATTTCACCATCCTGCCATGAGCACTTAAAGAAAACGAGGTACACATCATTTCTATACCGGGTAAGCTTACCTGCTACGCCAAGTTTATCTCCCAATTCATTTTTTTCTTCAACAACATTTACATTGTATTTTTCCGCAAATGCCTTACTGGCTGCAGACATTTTCTCATTAGCTTCATTTATTTTTTCATCTGTTTTTTCCTGCAGTAAAAGATAGGCCTGCATCTCATCGAAAGATTGCTCGGCAATATCCTCCAGGTTTATGATTTTTGCATAATCATCATTAAAAACATTGTAGCATAATTTTATATAATCAATGCTGCTTTGGCGCAAGGAATTGTCGCCCTTGTAAATGGGAATATCAATTGTCTTAAAGCGGCTGTCCTCAATGCTCTTCAATACCTGCTGCCTGAGTTTATCAATTTTTCTTGCTTTACGGCTGTGGGCGGCTGCGCTCATGTAGGCCATATATTTTTGGTTCATTTCCGTTTGTGCATTGCTGATGGCAGTCATGTAAGTCCCGGGATTGGACATATCCTGCGCAAAGCAATTCCCGGAAATTACCGAAGGGATAATTAATAAAGAAAATAGAATTTGTTTCATAAGCTTATTATAGAATGGTAAACGTTTATGGTTTTATGTTTTATTTTATAAGGAGTAACATCATGTCGTATGCTATTTGCAGGTAAGGGTCGCGGCTCAAAAATTTTGACCATTGTTCATTCATCTCTTCCAGGCTCTCATTTACCTGTAGTTGTTTTTTTTCGAATGAATTATTTTCTATTTGATAAGGTGCTTTCTCTATCTCTAACGAATCGGCCCCAACATTTTTTTCCGTCGCATTTCTTTCCTTCTCCATTGCGACTGATAATTGCAGGCTCACATCCTTTTCGTTATCTGCTTTAGCTGTTTCGATATAATTTTTTAGTCTTATAAAATACGGGGAAGCTTTCATTTTTTGCTGCGCCAATGCCTGTAACGATTCAAGGTTACCCGCAGGGTAGGGTTTGAAATATTTATTCCCTTCTACCGGAGAAGAAATAAGCACATGAGCATTGTCCGATTCTCGTTGCGGATGTGCCTCGAGTACATCCGGCAATACCACATCAGGTTGCACGCCTTTGGCTTGCGCCGTAGTTCCGTTTACACGGTATAGTTGCGACACGGTAACTTTAAAATAACTATCGGTTTTTATTTTGCTAATATCTTTTTCAACACTTATAGTTGTGTCCATCGGTAATACAACCTGCGCTGTTGCTTTGCCATAAGTAGACGAACCTACTATAACGGCACGGTGATAATCCTGTAAAGTGCCCGCAACCATTTCGGCGGCAGATGCGGTATAGCCGTTGACCATTATCATCAGCGGTCCATCGTAGATCGTGCCGCGGTTCACATCTTTCAATGTATAGACTTTTGCATCCCTGCTTTTATCCATTCCTACCGGCCCCGCGTCAATAAAAATCCCTGACAATTCAATTGCCTCCTGCATCGAGCCGCCTCCGTTATACCTCAGGTCGATAATAAGTCCTTCGAATATTTTCCTTTTTTAATTTTAAAATTTCTTTCGCCACATCATTTGCGCAGCCATTTGCCCCGGTACTTTCGTCTTCCCAATCCTGGTAAAATGCGGGCAAAGAAATAAAGCCAACTGTTTTTGTTCCCTTTAGTAAAAAGCTTTTTACTTTATTCTCTTCATCGGAAGATTCCATTTGCTCTTTAAATAAAATTACCGAGCGCTCCGAGCCGTCCAGCTTTTTTAGTTTTAAAGTGGCCTTATCATGATTACTCATACGCAGCACTTCGTAAACTTCTTTTACCCCTCCGGAACTTACATCGATAGGCGTTTTGTCTTCCCATTGTATCGATTCTATTTTATCGCCCTTGTTTACCTGGCCGCTTTTGAATGCAGGGCTTCCAGGGCGAACACTCTCAATTTTTACTGATCCGTCGTCGTCTTCTTTACAGGTAAAACCAAATACCATTTGTTGCTGCCCGAGTTGGCTTTCAAAATCTTCCTTCTCTGATAATGGAAAATATTCAGTGTGCGGATCGTAGCAAACGGCGATGGCCTTGCAATATTCCTCGCCCATGAATTGTTCTATACCACCTGCGCCTTGCTGAATGATCTCGATAGCATGTTTAAGCATTTTCTTTGCTTTCGATCTCGCTATTGGCTCGAGGCTGTCCACATATTTTTTTTGCCGGGAAGCGTTCAGGTCGAGCAGGTCATTATCATCCATGATGATATCAAGTGTTGAGAATTTCAAATTCTTATACAACTTCATCCGCATAGCTTTTTCATTTGCGGGGTAGGACGTATCCTCTTTAAACAAGATTTTTTCGGGCAAAGAAAAGTTGAAGGGATTTTTGCAAATGTTATCGATCATCGTATCTGCGCTGGAAATGCGATCCCCATAAATTTTTGTAATTGCTGAGAGAAATGTTGACTGCCTGTTTTTTATTTCGTCATCAATCTCAAATTTATATTTGGAGAGATTGCTAATATCGTCTGTGGTAAAAAAGATTTTATCTTCATCCAGTTGTTTTAAAAGCTGGTCGAAAATGTTGGAAGAAAATTCATCATTTAAGGCTCTCGGCTGTACATGAAATTTTTCCGCCATTCGCGTAACAATAAACGCATTTTTTACCGCCACGTTAAATTGTTGTGCGGGTAAAAAAACGGCAGGAAAAAACATGAGGAAGAGCCCGGTCAAAAGCAGCTTCATAAAGTAAGTTTGTGCGGCATTAAGTTTGTAAAATAATTATTTTGTTCAGAATAAGTAACGTATTCGTTGGGTTTATTTTCACGCTTGATTTTAGCTGGTCCAATATTAGGTCCTTATTGCAGAAGCTATAACCATAATATAATTTGTCTTATAATTTATATTATGTTAAATAAACGAACAGAGCTATTCTTCAGGAATGAGAAGAAAAAAAGCGTGGCTTCGGTGAGAGACATTCAAATAATAAAAAACCCGGATCATCTCCGGGCCTTTCTTCTCATGTGTTTTTATTAAATTTTTTATTCTTTTACAAACTTGTCGTCTGCGGCATCATATTTATCCTGGTACACCTTTACCTTATCAGTTTCACTGGTGCTTTGATATATTTTCTGCATCAGGTCTGTTATAGATTTATACCTTGATTTATCTGCTTTGAGATAAGTCGCTTCTAAAGTGGCAAGCGCTTTTTCACCATAAGGAACTGCTTTATTAAAGTTGGCCTTAGCTTCAGCGTTAAGATCGGCTTTTCTTTTTACATCCTCTGGCTTTGGCCCCTTTACTTTATTGGCAGAGTCCCTTATTTCAATCCCGAGGTTATAATAATACTGTGCATACAGCCAATTGTTATTTACATCATTCGGATTGATCTTATAGGCTGCCTCTACCTGGTTACCAAGCGTTTTTATCAACCCTGCTTTATCCTTTATCTCTGTACCTTCATCGCTGTTATACAAATAACCAAAAATATCATTGGCATAATTAAAATGATAGGCCAGGCTATCAGGGTGCGCCGCGGTTAGTTGATCGTACTTGGCGAACAGTGCCGGGTTATCTTTTTTCTCCCTGTAATAATCCATTTCTACAAGGGTAAAATAATCTTCATCAGGGAAAAGCTTAGTTCCAAGATCGGCGTATTTCTTCATATTTGCTTCATCCTTTGCATCCTTATAATGAAGTGTTAGCCACTGGTATGGAATCTGGAAACCTGCGGTGTTGCCTTCGCTGGTGCCTTTAATATTTGCATCGGCAAGCATTTTAAAATACTTCATGGCCTCATCATCTTTCTTTGCGTTGAGAGCTGCCTTCCCGATATTTAAAACGAGTGTGGTATCGACCTCACCAAGCTTAGCAATATTCTTTGCAGCAATATATTTTCCAACTTCGTTTGCTTTTATAAACTCATTCATGGCTTGTTCATAACCCGCTTTATTGCCTGAACTTGCAGCGTCATTAAATGCTTTAGCTCCTTCCCCATAATAATCGCTGTACAAATTGATCAACGCGGAATATTTATCCTGTGCCGCCAAAAGAGCCAGTTTTCCGTTGGTGGTATCGTCCAGTGCTTTTTTTACCGACGTGAAAGCTTCATCCAACATAGTTGGCGTTGCCAGGTTTTTAAATTGGTCTGAAGTTGCAATTTCTCCGTAGATTTTTGCTTTCATATAATTTGCTTCGCCACTAGAAGGGTCTTTAGCCACCATCCCGTCAATTTCGGTTTTAGCCTTGTCCAGTTGTTTATCTGCAAGATATTTTTGTACTTTTTTCATATCCTGCCCAAACATCGCCGATACGAAAAATGTGAATAAGAGAGAAAAGATTGTTTTTTTCATTTTTATTTGTTTATTGATTTTCAATATCATTAGGAGACTCGTCTAAATTTTCGTTGTCGTTAGAGGTGACGTCATCGATTGGGGATTGCTCTCCGGGAGCCTCCGCAGTTTCATTCGTGATTTCCGCGGCGTCGGCTTCTTCTTCCTCAGGTTCAGATAATTTTGTGATTGCTGCTATTTCATCTCCGTCGTCAAGCCGTATCAATTTAACCCCCTGGGTAGCCCTGCCCGCTTCACGTATGGTAGCAATAGAAGTACGAATTGTAACCCCGGATTTACACGTGATCATAAGATCCTCTTTTTCGGTAACGCATAATATTCCAATAAGAGGCCCTGTTTTGCCGGTCACATTTATTGTTTTCACGCCTTTACCTCCTCTGTTTGTAATCCTGTATTCTTCAACCGCCGTCCTTTTACCAAATCCTTTTGCGCTTACTACAAGAACACTAATCTCCGGATTATCACTATTAACACAAATCATACCAACCACCTCATCATTCTCGTTATCAACAGAAATACCCGAGACACCTATTGCTCCTCTTCCGGTAGGTCGTACTTTCGTTTCCGGAAAACGAATAGCCCTTCCTTCTTTTACCGCCATCATTATTTGCGTTTTACCATCAGTAAGGCAAGCTTCGAGGAGTTGATCCCCATCATTTATAGTAATTGCGTTCACCCCATTTTGTCGTGGCCTTGAAAAATCTGCCACGCGGGTCTTTTTTATGATACCTTTTCTTGTACATAAAACTATATAGTTGTTTTTGATGTACTCTTCATCCTGCAGGTCTTTAATATCAATGATAGCTCTTACTTTATCATCCGGCGGAATTTGCATAAGATTCTGTAACGCCCTGCCCTTGCTTTGTTTATCGCCGTCGGTGATTTCATACACTTTTAACCAAAAGCATTTTCCTTTTTCTGTAAAAAATAACAGAGTATGATGCGTGGATGCTACAAAAAGATGCTCGATATAATCCTCCTGCCTGGTGCTGCTTCCTCTTGCTCCCCTTCCACCACGGCGTTGCTGTCGGTACTCAGTTGCAGATGTTCTTTTAATATAGCCAAGGTTGGAAATAGTAACTACCACATCTTCTTCCTCTATAAGATCCTGCATGCTTATTTCATCTGCCAGGTAGGTAATTTCTGTTTTACGTGCATCTCCGAATCTTTGCTTTATCTCTGCTAATTCATCCTTAATAATCTGGAAACGCATGCCTTCATTTTCCAAAATCTCTTTCAGGCGAGCGATCAGCTTCATTATTTCAGCATGCTCATCTTTTATTTTATCCCGCTCCATTCCTGTGAGGCGCTGAAGCCTTAATTCTAATACCGCCTTGGCCTGGATTTCGCTCATCGCGAATTTTTCAATCAGCCCCTCTTTGGCAACATCCGGGGTGGCAGAATTTCTAATCAGCGTAATCACCTCGTCAAGATGATCAAGCGCAATAAGATAACCTTCCAATATGTGCGCCCTTTCTTCGGCCTTCTTTAATTCAAATTTTGTTCTTCTTACAATTACTTCATGGCGAAAATCCACGAACTCGCGAATGAGGTCTTTTATGTTTAATATTTTGGGCCTGCCTTTCACAAGCGCTACGTTGTTGATACCGAAAGAAGTTTGCAACTCGCTGTGTTTATACAAATGGTTTATTACAACCTGTGCGATCACATCCTTCTTTAGTTCGACTACTATGCGGGTACCTTCTTTATTATTACTCTCGTTATTTACATCGGAAACACCTTCAATAACTTTATCATTTATAAGATGCCCGATTTTTTCGGTAAGTGAGTCCCTGTTTACCTGGTAAGGAACTTCCGTTATTATTATTTTTTCCCGGCCGTTTTTCCCAGTCTCAACCGTTACCTTTCCCCTCAATATCACTCTTCCCCTACCCGTATGGAGGCCTGCTTTTACTCCCTCATACCCATGTATAATGCCACCGGTAGGAAAGTCGGGAGCCTTCACAATTTTTATGAGATCATCTATCGTAATATCTTTATTATCAATGTATGCCACGCACCCATCTACCACCTCCGATAAATTATGCGGAAGCATATTTGTTGCCATCCCTACTGCGATTCCGCTGGAGCCGTTCAATAATAATTGGGGAATTCGTGTTGGTAATACTGTGGGCTCTTTGGTGGTATCATCGTAGTTAAGCTGGAAATCAATGGTATCTTTTTCAATATCATCCAGCATGGTTTCCGCAATTCTTTCAAGACGCACTTCCGTGTAACGCATAGCTGCAGGACTATCTCCGTCCTGGCTTCCAAAATTACCCTGGCCATCTACCAGCGTATAACGCATGCTCCAGTCCTGTGCCATTCTCACCATCGTATCATAGATAGACGCATCACCATGAGGATGGTATTTACCCATGACATCACCGACGATACGGGCAGATTTTTTATAGGGCCTGTTGTAGAAATTTCCCATCTCGTACATGCCATAAAGAATACGGCGGTGAACAGGCTTTAACCCATCCCGGGCATCCGGTAATGCCCGCCCCACAATCACGCTCATTGAATAATCAATGTATGCGGATTTCATTTGTTCTTCAATGTTTACAGGAATTATTCTCCCTCTTTCGCGGCCTTGCGCCGGCATTTGATCTTCAGTGTTGTCCATAATTTTTTACTATCGGCAAATATACTTTTTTCATACCTGTTTTCCTTATTAAAACTGAACAATCAGGGCCTTTTTATTACCATTTTTTGCGATAATGTGGAAAAGAAAATTGACACATAAAAAACCATTCTTTAAGAGCGCAACCGTTGATTATTTCTTTCCTTTGTTAATACGGACTAGAAAGCCGTAACGTTAAATTGACTGGTTAGATGATGGGAAATTTTTGCTACGGGTTGCAAATCAACCAAAAGTTTTTTATCAAAAAATCATTCTGTTAAAAAAATTGTAATGAATGCTATTTTAATATTTGGCGCCGGTAAATCTGCAACATCACTCATACAATATTTAGGCAAATGCAGTGACGAAAAACACTGGAACCTCATAGTATGCGATGCCGATCTGCAACTCGCTCAATCCAAAATTAAAGAAAGTAAAACCGCTAAAGCAGTCTCAATTGATGTGGGCGATGAAGTGCAAAGGAAGGCACTTGTGCAGCAGGCAGATGTGATTATTTCTATGCTTCCTCCACACTTGCATTTTTTAGTGGCGAAGGATTGCGTCGCCTATTCAAAACATCTTTTGACAGCATCGTATATCGATGCACAAATCAAAACTCTTGAAGAAGAGTTAACAAAGAAAGGTTTGCTTTTTTTATGCGAGATGGGGCTTGATCCGGGAATTGATCATATGAGCGCCATGAAAATCATTCATAAGATACAAAAAGAGGGAGGGGAAATCACGTCTTTTAAATCTCATTGCGGTGGTTTGGTAGCTCCCGAAAATGATGACAATCCGTGGCATTATAAAATAACCTGGAACCCTGGAAATATAGTAATGGCAGGATCTTCCGGTGCGGTGTACCGGGATAATGGGGAGACATTAACGGTTCCGTATCAACAGGTGTTCCGCAATTGCAGTGAAGTTAACGTTCCGGGCCTTTTTCCGTTGGCATGGTATCCTAACCGGGATTCACTTTCATACATTGATAATTATGGCCTGGGCAATATTGATACTTTCATAAGAACAACCTTACGGTTTTCTTCGTTCTGCCGGGGATGGAATAAAATTGTAAATATGGGATTTACGTCTATAAATGATCTTGATGAAATAAAAGGATGTAAAACGTATGCTGAATGGTTCCATAAAAAAATAAACAATTCCTCCTATTACGCAAGTTTCACAAATCAGCCCGGTAGCATCAGCATGGAATTTTTCGATGATGAATTCCGTAAACAGATTGATTATCTTGGCGTGCGTGATGAAACTCCCATCGGCTTTACATTCACGTCTTCAGCTTATATTATTCAGCGCCTGTTAGAAACAAAACTTGGAATACATCCGCACGACAAAGATATGATCGTGATGGTGCATGAGATTGGGTATACATCGAATGGTGAAAACAAAATGATCGTAAGCAGTCTTATTGTGAAAGGCACAGACCAGGTACATACGGCAATGGCGAAAACGGTGGGCCTACCATTAGGCATAGCCGCGAAATTAATAATGGAAGAAAAAATAAAATTAACCGGCCTTCATATACCAATACTACCGGAAATATACGACCCCGTACTCCAGGAACTTGAACAATATTCCATCAGCTTTAATGAAGAGATGAGTTCCTTATAAAAAAGTTGCCGCTGATGTTAATCAACGGCAATGATCATACAATTTTATTACGAGTTCACTGATTATTATTGATTGGCTTGCTTTTTAGCGTCTTCCTTCATTTGCTCATTTGCAGTAATTAAGAATTCAACCCTACGATTCTGAGCCATTCCCTCGTCGGTATCATTTGGATAAGCGGGCGCTGATTCTCCGTAGCCTTTGGTGGTAATTCTCGTGGCTGAAATTCCTTGTCTTTTTAGATAATCTGCAACAGCGGTAGCACGTCTCACAGATAATCCCATATTATATTCATCGCTGCCACGTGGATCGGTATGTCCCTGCACCTCTATATTTGTATTCGGATATTTGTTAAGCACGTTAACAAGGTTGTTAAGATTCGTTTTTGCGGCATCACCCAGGTCGGAACTGGAAAAAGCAAAAAGTATCTTTTCATTAAATTCAACCTTTATCCCCTCTTCCACCCTTTCCACTTTAGCACCGGGTATGTCATTTTTTATTTCTTCCGCCTGCTTGTCCATATTTCGCCCTATTATGGCGCCTGCCGTACCCCCAACAACTGCGCCTAATATCGTTCCGAGCGTTTTATTACCCGCTGCTTTGCCAATTATAGCACCGCCTACGGCACCTGCTGTTCCGCCAATAGCCGCGCCTTTCTGTGATTTAGTAGCGTTGCATCCCATAGCGACTATCGCAAAAACGGGAATTATAAAAAGTAAAGTTTTTAAAGATCTCATGGTAAATTTTTTAGTGTGCTATAGTAATTTCAAACATTGTACCAAACAAATTTATTTTTATATATGAAGCACCGAATACACGGATGATATACAGAACCAGTTAATCAATCATAGGATGCATTTACACATTTATCTCCTTATTGCTATAATTCACTTTTATTATTTTCTATCTTAGAGACGAATAATTTGATTATGAAATTTAGAATGATTGCTGTATTTAGCCTGATTACTTCTTTGGTTAACTCGCAGGATTGTGCGACGTATTACTATTTTCAAAATAATAAGACCATCGAGATGACCATTTATAATAAAAAGGGCCAGGCCACCAGCAAACAGATTTACACAGTTTCTGATGTGAGTAATTCCGGTGGAACGACTACCGCAACCATCAATTCGGAATTGTTCGATAAAAATGGAAAGTCTGTTGTAAAGGCAACCAACATAATTAAATGTGTAAATGGGGTAATGATGATGGACATGAAGATGAATCTTCCTCAAACCGGGAAAGGAAATACCGATGCAAATGCTACTGTTTCAAACGCATTCATTGAATATCCGGCATCCATGCAGCCAGGTGATGAATTGAAGGATGCCAGTATGCAGATGGATATTGAAAGCAATGGACTAAAACAATCAATCGACATGCAGGTAACTAACAGAAAAGTTCAGGCGAAAGAAAAGGTTACCACATCTGCCGGAACATGGGATTGTTATAAGATTACCAACAGCACAAAAATGAAAATAAAAACCATGGGCATCGGCATGCCTATGAATATAGAAAATACAGAATGGTTTGCCCCGGGGTTTGGTGTTGTGAAAACTGAAAGTAAATCGGGAGGCACTGCTATTACAGCGATTCGGTAATATTACCGGAAAAATAATTTATTTCTTTTGAAAGATCGATGCCGGTATTCAAAGCAACCATTTTTTTAGCCCTTTCAAGTTGTGTTTCTAAAAATTTTTTATGAGCTGCACTTTCCTTTTGAAAAGGTTTGTGGTTCATAGCTGATAACAGCGTTTTTAATTCGGTAACCAGTTTTTTTGTATCCTCGCTTAGCCAGGTTTTACAAAATGATTCAAAAACATAGTTGATAGCAGTTTCATTTGCATGCACCAAGTCTTCTTTATAAAATCTATAATCACGCAAAACATCTATCACCAGTTCATAGGCGGGAAAATAAAAAACATTTTCATTTTTTTCGATAATTGAATGCACCGCTTCAATCAACCTGGCCTTGCTCCTGTTATTTTCAATGATACCATCACGTATATGCCGGACAGGGCTAATCGTAAAAATAATTTTAATGTTTGGATTGAATAATTGCAGATTGTGGATTGCGGTTGAAATCTGTAACTCAATTTCTTCAAAAGGCGTCAGCATCTTATCAAAAAGTGAGGAGGGCGCTTTATGGCAATTTGCAACAAATTCGCTGTTACTTTTTAAACGGTAACTGTACGATGTGCCTAAAGTGATTACAAGCCACGACGTGTTTTGTAGAAAAATATGCGCTGCCGATTGTGAGCTGTTTATATTATTAATCACTTCGTCTTTTTTCCTACCTGAAAAAACAGAATGATGTTGCCAGCTATGCCATATTTCATCCTGCGAAAAAAGATCCTGAGCCGCGTATTTTTTATTTTCTACGTATGAACTAAGCGCATAAGCTATGCTGCGCGGATCGTAAAGAATTCCATTTGGATTTTGTAAAACATCAAACTTCAGTTTTTTAAAATGATTTCCTATTTCTTCGGTAAAACAGGAACCTATGAAGAATATTTTTTGCCTGTAGGAAATTTTATCCTCTGAAGGTTTAATAGTAAAAGGCAAAATAAAATCCATGTATTATTATATAAAAATTTCCGATGCAAGGGCATTGCATTCTGCCAGTGCTTCCATATTGAGATTTTTCAGGCGGCCAAGATCCCAAAAATATTCAATCATAAGTTCGGAGTCCATATTCCCCACAAGTTCATCATTTGCCATCGGGCAACCGCCAATTCCTTTCAGGGCGCCATCAAAACGAGTGCAACCGTTTTCTGTCGCAGCCTCCAGTTTTTCGCGCCACAGCATTCGTGTGGAATGAAGGTGAACACCGGTCTCTATATTTGGAAAAGCCCGGATAACTTTTTTTACCACGGAAGATATTTGATTTGGTGTTGCTACGCCTACCGTGTCAGCAAGAGAAATAATTTTAACGCCCTCCCCTACCAGTTTATCTATCCATTGCAAAACGATTTCTTCATCGTAATCATCGCCATAAGGATTTCCGAAAGCCATTGAAATATATACAACCGGTTCCTTGTTGTTTCTACCGCAAAGAGTTTTTATCGCCTTTACTGTATCGAGTGATTTTTCAATGGTGCTGTTTGTGTTTCTTAACTGAAATGTTTGAGAAATAGAAAATGGAAAACCGAGGTAATCTATTTTTTCAAATTCCGCTGCTTCAGTTGCGCCTCGTACGTTTGCCACAATTGCCAAAAGCTTTGTTTTAGTATTCGCTATTGACAATTGATCTAATAACTCTTTTAGTATCCGCCATTTGAGGAATGGCTTTTGGTGATACAAAACTTCCAAAGTCTATCGTATCAAAGCCAACTTCCAACAACTTTTTTATGTATTGTATTTTTTTTTCTGTAGGAATAAAAGTTTTCCAACCTTGCATTGCATCGCGGGGGCATTCGATTATTTTTATTTGTTGCATGTCATGCAAATTAGGAATTTTTCCACCTTACAATTTTCATTAAGTGCATCAGATTTATAATGTGATAGATTATATCTGTTTCAAACCAGCGATATGAGTTTTTGGTTTTGCCGGGATACTTGTGATGATTGTTGTGATATGCGTCTCCGATAAAAAGAATATCTATGGGAAACATATTTGTAGATTTATTTGGCAACGGGAAATTCTTATAGCCAAATCTATGGGCCCACCAATTAATAATATTTCCCTGGAAGGCAGCCATTGTAATGGTGAGAGGCAAAAGAAAGAACATCCACCATGAAGTAGCAAAAAAGTAATAGCAAACGATATATGCCAATATCCATGCACTTCTCGTTATCCAGCTGTGCGCAAATTTTTCAAATGCATTCCATTCAGGTAAATTCTTTGCAAGATTTTCATCTACATTCAAACAACCAGTGAACAGATCCTGGTAACTATTGCGGGTTACAAGCATAAGTTTAAAGAAATTAGTTTCATTGTTAGGCGAATGCGGATCTTTGGCTGTGTCCGTATGTATGTGATGAATCCGGTGCATAATGCCATAAGCTATGGGGCTCATATAGGAAGAACCGTGTGCCAGGAAGCAACAAATAAAAAAAAACTTTTCTGACCTTTTAGGCATGGTTACATGATTGTGTGCAGAATAACGATGGTGAAAAAAAGATTGCATAAAAAAAGAGGTATACCAATGTATGGTAAACAGAACAGGAATTATCATAAAAATGGTTTGAGCAGTTTTAGGTTATAAAAAGATTTTTTTTCTCCCATTTTCAATCTTTGCTCTTAGCGTATTAAAGAAAATTAATCTCTCCTTTTCATTTACTTTACTTATGGGAGTTGATTTCTGAGCGATGACCTCCAGTGTCTTCTTCATGTAGGAATTAAATCTTTCGCTGGTAGTCATCATAAAATTTAAAATAGAATGATTGATGTACGTGTAATATTTATCATTTAACTGGACAATCTGCATGTTGTCGCCCATGATGAGTTCATTGATGTACAGGTTATACTCTGCCCCCGAGCTTTCAGACGGACTTTGCTGAAAGTCTAATTTTAAGCCGCACTCGGCTTGTAATTCTATATGGTCTATCAACTCCTGTAGCTTGTCAAAAAGACAATGCATATCACCCACCGATTTAAAGACACCTGTGGCGTTATAGAATTCAATTTGCCGGATGGTGCTGGTGATGTTTTCAATATTCCATATTTCTGTCCCGGGAATGGTGGCAAAAGTTTGACTTAGTTCCTTCCAGATCTGGTGGTACTCGCTGTAGTCATCTTTTACAGAAAATTTTGCCGATTTCCATTCATCATAAAACAAAATGGACTTGAGGAAGAAAAAAGTTTTAAAGGAAGCAATTTCAGGCATTAAAAAATAGTAGAAAAATGGAAATTCCTTGGCCAGGTAAAACATATGGTGAACATCATAGGTTTTGGTGTTTTTTATAACATCCAGGCAGGATTGAAGCCAATTTCTATAAACAAAATCGCTGCTGTTCGTAAGATTGCCTCTGAAAATAAATGCACTCGAATTAAGATGCAATAGTTGGTCAAGTGATATATTATACTTTAAACAAAGCAATTTGGTCTCTTCCAGGGAAATTGGTTTTTCACCACGAATTCTTCTATACGCACTGTCATTACTGATTTGCAATACTTCTGCTATTTCGTCAACAAATGAAATGTGTGGCTTTAAGAGTTGCTTTATCTGGTGAAACAATAACTGTTGAGAATTTTGAGTTTCCATAATATCCTTTTATGGTATAATGAAGATTCTAATGACGTTTTAAAAGAGCCTCAAAATTTTTCAATGGAGATTGTTACTTTTTCTTGTAGGATACCGGTCTTATTTATGTTAGTACAGCACTTTTCTTTGCATTAATATTTTCCCTTATCCGGTTGAAAAAGATCCTTCGATCTTTTTCACCTACGACACTTATTAATGTAGATTTCTGAAGTATATTTTGAAAGTGCTGGTATGTATATTCGGCGAAGCCTTCGTCTTTAGTGTTCATATAATTCAAATGAGTATGGATGATGAACACGATTTTTTTACCGTTAAGAATTGGTAAGTGTGTATTATCACCCAGAATAAAATCATTAATATATAGATTAAAAGGTGCTCCCTCAATAATCGCTTTACCCCGGCGAATTACCTTATGCCCCATTTCTGCCTGTAATTCAACAAAATCGATTAGGTTCTCGAGACATTCATAAATCTTAATTATATCCTCTTCTGATGCAAATACATTTGATTCCCGGTAATATTCTATTTGCCGTAAGGTAGTATTGATATTTTCGACATTCCATATTTCTGTGGAAGGAAGCCTGTTATAATATTCAAGGATTTTTTTCCCTGTCTCCATCATTTCCAGGTGGTCCGATGGATTGAAGACCTTTTTGTTATAATCAGGATAATGAAGTATAGTTTTCATCCAGAAAAAATACTTGAAAGCGGCTAATTCCGGAAAGTTATAGTAATGATAAACCGGAACATCTTTGGGTAGAATCAATAATTCTTTCTTTTCGAAAGAGTCAATAAGTGCATGTTGGCGAACAAAGTCGTTGAGGTAATTTTCAAAATTAAAACTTTTTGGATCTGCACGTTTACCGGAAAAAATTACTGAATCTGAATCCAGTTGTAATAGCTGATCCAGTGATATTTGATACTTTACACAAATTTTTTTTATTTCCTCCAAAGCAATAGGCTTCTCTCCGCGTATCCTTCTATAGGCGCTGTCATTACTAATTTCCAACAGTTCTGCTATTTCATCAACAAATGAAATATGGGGAGGAAGCAATCCTTTAATATGATCGAACAGATGTTGTTGAGCCCCGGTTGATTTCATAATTTTTTTTTGGCAGATATGACAAGCGGAGTCAGAAGGTTTAGTAAAAATTGCAAAAAAAAATGACAATCGCCAAATAATTATAAAAAAATGTTAATGACTTCATTAAATCATCCGCCGAATTATAAAAATTGCTTTATGGACTGACCGCCATGTAAAAAGCAATTAGTGTTCGCTTTAACCCCTTTGTAGTTTCGGATAAGGTTTCCAACGTATTGCGATTTGACAGGAAACAATGATCAAATTATTCAACAGGAAAGTAAAGCGGACCAGTTATGCATATAGATAATTCAGTACTTTATCCGGCAATTCCGCTAATCCTGGTATTGGTTGCTGCCGAAGCAATTTTTCAGATGAAGGAGCATTCGCATGAAAAAAAAGACGTTCTCACCAGCTTTTTAATTGTACTTGGCCGCGTACCGGTTTCTGCAGCTACCAATGGTTTCATCCTGTTGTTCTACCTGCTGATCTATCGTTACCGGATTTTTACATTTCCGGTCAATTCATGGTATACCTGGGTGATTTGTTTTTTTGCAGACGACTTTTCTTTCTATTGGTTCCATCGTTGCAGTCACCAGGTTAGGTTTTTATGGGCGTCACACCAGGTGCATCATTCTTCTAAAAACTTTACGCTCTCAGCCGGATTGCGTGTTCCATGGACAAGTAACCTTACGGGCAATTTTTTATTTTGGGCATGGATGCCACTTGTTGGCATTAGTCCCTACATGGTGGTTTTTGCAAAATCCGCAAGTGTAATTTACCAGTTTTGGCTGCATACAGAAACGATTAAGAAATTGCCAAAATGGGTCGAGGCTATCTTTAATACGCCGTCACACCATAGAGTCCATCATTCAAGCGATCTTGAATACCTCGATAAAAATCATGCGGGAACACTTATTATCTGGGACAAATTTTTTGGCACCTACCAGCCAGAAACTTTCAAACCGAGATACGGCCTGAGATCGGATGTAGATTCCTGCAATGCAATAAAAATTGTTCTGCATGAATGGATGAAAATTGCAGATGATCTCAAAAAAACCAGCCAGTTCCAGATTCACCTCAAATATCTTTTTAATGCTCCCGGATGGAGCCCGGATGGGAGTACTGCGACAACCAGGCAATTACAGGCCGGGCTGAAAAAAATAAATGACAGGCGACATTATTCATCTCTTCACAATACAAATAGATGCTATGAAAAAGAGCACAGCAAAATTTAAAAAATCCTTCCACCATTTCCTTAATATTTTCCTGATATTTTTTTCTTTAAGCTTGCTGACAAGGTCGCTTTTTGCACAGGAAAGAAGGTTGATTTATGATGTATTGAGAAATGGCAACAAAATAGGTGAGATCATCCTTTACGAATTAATTAAGAACCAGCAAAAATTTTTGAGTTTCAACTCAGAAGTTAAAACCAGTTTTATTTTTTCTTTCTACGATCACACGCAGGAAACGTCAACTTTTGAAAATGAAGTGATGATGCATGCTTCATTTTGCCAAAAACAAACCGGCTCCGGCAAAACCAATAGTTTGCTCGAAGCAGAAGGAAACGGATACAGATACTTCGAGAATGGAAATTCAAAACTGATCGGCCGCTTTCCTATTTATTATTCCACCCTTCTTCTATATGTGAAGCCACCCCTGAATATTGACCGGGTTTATTCACAGAAGTTTCAAAATTTTTTATCGGTTAAAAAGATTAAAGAAAATCAGTATCGTCTCATGCTTCCGGATGGAAAGTATAATGATTATACCTACACCGACGGTACATGTAATAGGGTAACCATCGTTCGAAGTTTGTTTGATATAGAGTTTGTATTAAGAGAATAGAAATAAAATAACGCATCAAATCATCACCTATAAATTTTAAAAAATGGAAAAAAATATATTTGGGGCATGCATATCCATAATGTTGTTATGCTGCACTATAGTAGATGGACAAAGGCTGACTCTTACCGGTAAGGTAGCAAGCAATGAAACGAACGAAACTATAAGTAGCGCTTCTGTTTTGGTAAAAGGTACTGGTGAAGGCACTTATACTGATGAAAGGGGGAATTTCAAAATTTCCACAAAACAAACCCTTCCCCTGGTTCTTATAATTTCCTCAATAGGCTATGACACAAAGGAAGTGGAAATTAATTCTTCCGGTGAAACCATGATAAACCTGGTTCCTGCGTCTACTATGCAGTTAGGAGTTGTTGTTTCTTCAACCCGTGTACCTACAAGAATCCTTGAATCGCCGGTATCCGTAGAAAGTATCAGCAGAAAAAATATTCTCAATTCTCCGGCAAGTTCCTATTATGATATTGCAGGTACCTTGAAAGGTGTTGATCTTACCACTTCCAGTTTAACCTTCAAAACTATCAGTACAAGAGGTTTTAATGGAAGTGGCAGTTCCCGGGTCAATCAAATTGTAGATGGAATGGATAACCAGGCGCCAGGTCTCAATTTTTTTGTGGGCGATTTTGCCGGGCTTACTGAACTGGATGTTGAAAGCATAGAACTGTTACCCGGTGCTTCTTCAGCATTGTATGGCCCGGGTGGTATGAATGGAACCATATTGATCAATAGCAAAAATCCTTTTAAATACCAGGGATTGAGTGTATTGGCTAAGCAAGGTGTTATGAATGTTGATAAAGAACAAAGAGGAAAAGCAACTTCATTTTATGATTATTCTTTCAGGTGGGCAAAAGCTTTTAATAATAAATTCGCATTTAAAATAGGTGGACAATTCATAAGTGCAACAGATTGGCTGGCCAATGATAGTAGCAACTACGCAAGATCCGGAAATGGTGGGAAGATAATTCCAGGTAACCGGCAAACAGATCCAAATTATGACGGAGTAAATGTATACGGTGACGAGACATCGGTTGATATACTCAATTTTCTTCCTCCTAATACTTTTCCAAATCCTATCCGGGTATCAAGAACAGGATATAATGAAAAAGATATAGTAGATCCTGAAACAAAGAATATAAAGTTATCCGGAGCGCTTCACTATAAGATAACTAATAATCTCGAGGCTCAAATCATGGGCTATTGGGCAACCGGAAATACGGTTTATACAGGAAACAATCGCTATGCCCTAAAAGGTATTAAAATCGGCCAGTATAAAGTTGAGCTCAATAATAAAAACTGGGTCATCAGAAGTTATACAACACAGGAGGACGCCGGCGAAGCATATAGCGCCACCATTACTTCTCAGTTTTTCAACGAAGCATGGAAACCAAGTTTTGATCCGAACAATATAAACGGAAGTTGGTATCCTCAATATACCGGGGCGTTTATCGCCGCTCTGCAAAACGGTGCTTCGATGGCTGATGCACATAGAGCAGCAAGGGCGTTTGCAGATATCGGAAGACCCTTGCCTGGTTCCCAAGAGTTCAAAAATATATTTGACCAGGTGAGAAATATTCCAATACCTGGCGGTGGCCTCTTCCTGGAAAAATCTCAATTGTGGATGACAGAAGGCCAGTTTAATTTTTCAAACAAAATAAAATTTGCAGAAATTATTATTGGAGGAAACCTAAAAAAATATATTCTGAATTCAAAAGGCACCTTATTTATTGATACTGCAAGCCATCCAATAAAAATTAATGAAGCCGGCGTATATGCGCAAGTCACAAAAAAATTATTCAAAGATTATCTTACTTTATCAGTATCCGGACGCTATGACAAGAATGAAGATTTCAAAGGGCATTTTACACCACGGGCAAGTGCCCTGGTCAAAATTGCAAAGGATAATAACCTTAGAATTTCTTATCAAACTGCGTATCGCTTTCCCACTACTCAACAGAAATATATTCGTTTAAATGTTGGTGACTATATTTTATTAGGTGGTTTACCATGGGTAATGGAGGCCATGAATGCAATAAAATATCCTGTAGTGGAATTGATTGATGGTGTACCGTCTTCCACCCCATATGTATATAAAGAATTCAAACCTGAAACAGCAAGATCTTTTGAAGTGGGTTACAAAGGGCTCATTGCAAATAAACTCCTCGTTGATGCCTACAGTTATTTCGGAAAATACCTGGATTTCCTCGGAAGAAATGCATTATATCAACCTGCAACCGGCCAGGTTTTTTCAACCGTAGTGAACAGCAGCACTGAAGTAAAAACACATGGATTTGGCCTGGGATTGGATTACCAGTTACCGAAACGCTATGCACTATTTTTTAATATTTATTCCGACGTAATTACAGATGTGCCATCGGGTTTTCAATCTTTTTTTAATACACCACAATACCGGTTAAACGCAGGTTTTTCTAATGCAGGATTTGGAAAAAGCAAGCATGTTGGATTTAATGCTATACTACGCTGGCAGGATTCTTATAACTGGGATGGAGAGTTGGCAAATGGTCCAATAAAAGCCTTTAGCACAATAGACGTCCAGATTAATTACAAATTTCCAAAAATTAAATCCATGATAAAACTTGGTGGTACCGATATTTTCAACAAATATTATCAAAACGCTTATGGTAATCCGAAAATCGGGGGACTGTATTATTTGAGTGTTGGATATAATGTATTTTAATATTTTTTATTTTCTATAAAATAATTCAAAGTGAAAAATATGGTTTATAAAAAAAGTCGATAAAAGATAGGTTATGAAATTTACGGACGGAGTACTCCCAGAACGGCTGTACGGCTGGAAGAATAATAAGGGTGAACTTGTTAAGCCTACCGCAAAGCAATTGTTTGCGGGGGAAGATATTTTTTTAACTGAGCCATTCGCTTTTTTTCAAGTATCAACCGATATGACCTCTTTACGCAACTGAAGATAACTATCACCAAATGGAGGTTGTATTCTGCTATGAGAATATTTACATTGGTTAAATATTTTAATTGCAGCCCGACCGACAGGAACATACAAAATTTGAAATTCTCTATATAACGGAAAAGCATGAGACAACATGATTAACTACCGGTTGGCGACTCCCGATGATAACCAGCAACTAATTGAGTTGACTGCAGCATCAGGCATGAGCGGTGACATTGCTTTACGTATTGATAGAAAACCAAATTTTTTTAAGCTTTTGGAAATGCGTGGTGACACCAAAGTTTTTGTCGCACTACACCATAATAAAATCGTTGGATCACTCTGTGTCTCCCGGCAGCAGGTATATGTAGGCGGGCACATTTATCCACTTCAATATATTGGAGACTTTAAAGTTGCAGAGGAATACAGGCATAAAGGAATCGGGTTACAGTTGTGCGATAACATGGCCGACTATGTTATCTCTAATAACGCTGATCTCGCTTTTCTGAATGTTGCAAAAGGCAACCACAAGCCAATATCATTTTTTAAGAACAGGCCAAATGTGCCGGATTTTGACAACATAGGATTATTTAAAATTCACCAGTTCGTTGGCAAAAAGATGAAGAGTAAGCCCGGGGATTATGATATAAAAGCGTCGCCGGCAACCGAAGAAGTAGTGTCATTTCTGAACAAGCATTCCCGCGGTTATGAATTGGGAACTGTTATAACAAAAGAAAAACTGGAAGGCGTGCAGGTTTATATTTTAGAACATCAGGAAACAATCATTGCGGTAATGTGCATAGCCGATACCATGAATGTAAAGCAGAATATTGTGACGATGATATCCCGGAAAATGCAGGTGCTTTTAAAGGCCATTAATTTATATGCCGGAATTAACGGAATGTCGAAAATGCCAAAAATTGACGAGCCGGTAAAAATGATGTACATCAAATACCTCGCATTGGATAAAGCTGATAAGAAGATGGTAAGATTTCTGATTAATTATGCCCGGGACATCGCGTATCAAAAATCTTATTCTTATGTCTCGATAGGATTGCATGAAAAAGATCTTCTGCACAATTACTTTAATGGATTGCTTAAAATAACCTTTAATTCTGTAGGGATGTTGTTGAGCATAAAAAATTCAAGGCCGCTGATTGAAAAAGTAAAAAACGGGATTCCATTTGAGGATTATTCTCTTGTATAAAATTTAAAAAAATAAATCAACTTCAATGAACACAACAACTCTTAATGCCGAAAAAACCGAAGTCTACTGGGATGTGGTAACTGATATCCTTTCGCAGGCAATTACAGGCGAATTAGTAGGGATGTCCAATTTCGCAACGCTCACGGGAACTATAGATGATGTACACGAAAAAATGGAATGTGTAGAACACGCAAACTGCGAACGCAATCATGCTGAAGGCTTTCTTCATTTAGCCAAAAAATATAAGCTTGAGGTGAATATTAACCTGGATGGCTATTATTGGAAAAACGTAAGAGAGAGTTTTACACGGTGGGCAAATAAGCCTGACTTTATCGGTTGCATCATAATGCAGGAAGTAATGCTTGAATGTTTCGCGGTGTCCATGTACAAAGACGTAGGAACTGCTTTGGAAGATCATGAAATAGGACAATTCTTCCTGGCTATTTCCAAAGAAGAAGAAGAACACATAGAACATTCCATAGATCTTTTAAAGGCAGAGCTTGATAAAGACTATGCAGGGTTTATTCAGAAAGTTGAAGACATTCACAATGATTGCATGACTATATTGGCGGAATGGTCGGCTACGGTTGACTTAAAAGGACATTGTGGTGTATGTCGCGGCGAGTGCATGAAAAATTCTCTATACGCTGCGGGCCTGGACATTAAAGGCCTTCGCGGGAATTCAATTAATTTATATTTAAAAACGCTGGATAGAATTGGTATACCAGGAATAAAAAGTATAGAATGGATAGCTCAGCTTCCAATGTAGAATTCGCTTTAATCGGTCACCAGGATTCATGGCAAAAAATCAGTTGTTTCGTTAATCATTTAAGGAACAATTCAAACGGCCATGAAATTCCCGGCGAGAAGCTTGCGGAAGTGTATTCCTATTTTCCCCCACGTTCTTTATTTGACATTGAAGTAAAATCGCTAACCGGTAAAATTGCCAAAGGAAAATATATTGAGACTTTTATTTCGCCTGATGAATTGAATGTAAAATATTGGAAAAATAATATTTCAAAAGTAAGGGACGCGGCAGAATGTGCTTTAAAAATAGAAGCCGGAATCGCCGCATTAGGAGGATTCACGTCAATCGTTTTGGAAGGCCGTATTGATTTGTTGAATGAAAATGACGGCACAAAATTTACAACGGGCAATACGCTTACAGCAGCATACATTGCAAAAGGTGTTGAAAAGGCATGTACCATTTTTGGAAAAAAATTAGAAGATCAAAACCTTTTGATAATCGGCTCAACAGGTGATATTGGCTCAGCATGTATTGGCTATTTTTCCGGAAAAGTAAAGAAGCTACTATTATGCGCAAGACAAAAAAATGTCTTACTGCAGCAGGAAAATAAATTGTCAGAAAATAAAATACCTGCAATAAACTCTACGGATGTCGGGACTTTACTGCCACAGGCTGATATAATAATTGCTATTGCCAGCTCAATGATTGAAAATTTTAATCCTGTTTTGTGCAAAAAAGATGTAATTATTTGTGATGCAGGCTATCCCAAAAACCTTGATTGTAAATTACCAGGAAATTTAACCGAAAGAATGTTTTGCGGGGGAATGGGAAAAGTGATTGGCGGCTTTAGTTCTACGCCAGACTTTCATACAAGTCTGTATAATTTTCCGGATAAAAACGTAGCGCATGGATGCCTGCTCGAAGCAATCGTACTTGCCATGGAGAATAAAAAATTAGCCTATTCAACAGGTAAGGGAAATATTACCAATGAGAAGATTAATACGATATATGCAATGGGAGAAAAACATGGAATTATTGAAGCACCTCTATTTAATATTAACGGACTTTGGAATTAAAATTCCTGCAGCATGGAAGCTAAAATCAACGGACAGGTTCCTTTATCAAATCTCATCTTCACTGTTAATTGGGAAGATCCCGAAAGCGACGTGAAGGCCATCGGAATGAAACCCGGCCAATCTCTCCTGACGATTACCTCAGGCGGATGTAATACACTTGGTTTTTTACTTCATGATCCGGAAAAAATTTATGCAATTGATATCAATCCCGCACAAACATGGCTAATGGAATTCAAAATTGCATGCATAAAAAATCTTAATCACGATGAATTTATTTCATTACTTGGGCTAAAAGAATGCGAAGACCGGTGGAACTTATTTTCAAAAATTCAACATGATCTTTCTAAAGAAGCTAATGTGTTTTGGAATTCAAACATCAAGTTGATAAAAAAGGGAATCCTCATTAATGGAAAATTTGAAGGCTTCGTAAAGATTGCCGGAAAAATGTTATCCATTCTGCAGGGCAAAAAAAAGATAAAAAAATTGTTGTCCTTAGAAACGCCTGGCGAGCAAAAAAAATTTTATGCTGATCGCTGGGATAACAAAAGATGGAGAATGATCTTCAGGTTAATGTTCAACAAAAAGCGCCTTGCTAAAAAAGGATTGGTTGCTGAATATTTTCATTTTGATGACGGGGCTCAATCTTTTTCCGAAAGTTTTTATAACAGGGCGCGGAAGGCGTTTTGTGATATACCAATAACAAACAATTATTTTTTATCACTTTATTTAACCGGTAAATATAATAATGGAAAGGCACTGCCATTATATCTTCAGCCCGATAATTACGAACATATAAAGCGAAATATTGACCGCATAAAATTAATAACGGCGGATACAAAGTATTGGCTCGAAAGTATGCCTCCTTCCATTATAGATGGATTTTGTCTTTCAAACATTTGTGAATTGATGAGTGAAGAAGACACTAAAAAACTTTTCACCGAAGTAGTTCGCACAGCAAGGCCTGCTGCCAAAATATGTTTTAGAAATTTGATGATACCGAGAGAAGTTCCTGGAGAATTGCAAAAAGTAATCATTAAGAATGAGAGTCTAAGTACAGATATTTTATCGACGGACAGATCTTTCGTTTATTCCAAAGTAGCAGCTTATGAATTAAAAAATTAATCGAGATACAATTTGTTATGGGAGAAATAGCTCTAAATAAAAAGTTTGCGATTCCTGATACATTAAATATTATTGCTGCTATCGGATTTTCATGCTTATACTTTTATTTATTGATAATTGCGTCGCGGCAGGCGCATTGGTATTGGATTATTTTAATTGCCATTGCATTTGGAATTTTAATGATTCCAGTGTATTCGCTTATTCACGAGGCAGAACATAATATTCTTCATTCAAAGCCTTTTCTTAATAATCTCCTTGGGCGTTGGCTAAGCTGTCTCTTTATTGCGCCCTTTAGTTTTATTAAACACTGCCACCTTCGCCATCACAAAAAAAACAGGACCGATATTGAAATGTGGGATCTGTATTATGAGCACCAAAATAAATGGAAAAGATATGGTAACCTTTATTTTGTGATGGTAGGTTTTGGCTATCTTGGAATTGTTTTATCGGTATTATTATTTTCTACATTTTATAGGCTAGTTTATTCCCGATTTTTTACAGCACACACTGAAACCGGTGGCTTTTTGCAAGGAAGTGATACTAATAAAAAGATAAATACATTCCGGATTGAAAGTATTGTTGTAGTCGTTTTCCACGTGTGCTGTTTTTGGATATTTAAGTTTACCTGGTGGCCATGGGCATGTTGTTACCTGGTAAATGGATTTGTGTGGTCATCACAGAACTACGTGAGTCACGCATTTAGCCCGAGAGATATAATTAACGGCGCCCACAATTTAAAAGTTCCGGCATGGTTAAAATTGATATATCTGAATTTTAATCTTCATCTTGCCCACCATCAAAATCCTAAAATACCGTGGATTCATTTATCGCATTATGTAAAAGATGGAACTTATAAAATAAGCTTTTTCAGAAATTATGTACGATTGTGGAAGGGGCCCGTCGTAACGAACGAACCCGATCCTTCCAAGATTTAGACGAATTTAAATGCATAATTTTTGGGACTCGCAAAACAGGCGAATCACATGAGAAGTTTCACATCGTTCTTTGCCTCATTGCCTCATACAAAATCATCCCGGCAGCTACGGAAACGTTCAAAGATTCAAAGTCATTTTTCATCGGAATCATAAATTTATGATCGCAAAGCTTATATAGGGAAGGATGAATTCCCTTGTCTTCACTTCCAAGAATTATTGACTGATGGTTCTTTAAAGTCAATGTCCAAAATCTTTTCTTCTGCTTTCATTTCGCTGGCGAAAACTTTTATACCATTCAAATGAAGTTCGTCTATTGCATTATGAAGGCTTTTTACTCTGCAGACTGAAATATGTTCGAGAGCGCCTGCCGAAGTTGCTATGGCATCTTCATTCAAAGCCCCCACCCCTTTTTCCGGGATCACTATTGCATGAACGCCGCAGCAATAGGCTGTTCTTGCTAATGCGCCAATATTTCTGATATCGGTAATTCCATCCAGCAAAAGAAACAAAGGTGTTTCACCATTTTCAACCACCAGTGAAATTACATCCTGCAATTCCTGGTAATGTACCTTCGACTTTATAGCGATGCACCCTTTGTGATTTTCAATATTAAAGTTTCTCAATTTTTCAAAAGGAACCTTATTTACCGGTGTCCCGGTTCGTTCTGCAACCATCCTTAACTCATCTGCTTCCGGGGAATTTATGTTTGCCTGCAAGTAGATTCTTTCTAATTGCTGGCCGGCATTCATCGCCTCTATCACTGCAGGTATACCTGCAATTAATAAATTCTTTTTGGGACGATGTTGCTTAATAAACGGTTTGTTATTTTCTCTCACTTTACAAATGTACCTGCTTTAAATAAAAAGCCCCCGGTTAATGGGGGCTTCAAATGTTTTATGATTTTTTATTTTATCCCAAATGCCTTCTTCACCTTATCTACGTAATCAAGTTTCTCCCAGGTAAACAATTCAACTTTCATTTGTTTATCCTTTGCATTGGGTAGTTTAAAAGATTTAGTAACTACTTCATTTTTTCGGCCCATGTGTCCATAAGCAGCAGTCTCACTATAAATAGGGCTGCGAAGCTTAAGGCGCTGTTCTATAAAATAGGGGCGCATGTCAAAAATTGATTTCAATTTTTCCGCAATGGCTCCATCATTGATTTTTAATTTAGAAGTACCATAAGTATTTACATTAATACTTGTAGGCTCTGCAACTCCTATAGCATAAGAAACCTGCACCAGCACTTCATCACAAATGCCTGCTGCCACCAGATTTTTAGCAATATGCCTTGTTGCGTATGCAGCACTGCGATCTACTTTACTCGGATCTTTTCCGCTAAATGCGCCACCACCGTGGGCGCCCTTTCCACCGTAAGTATCCACAATAATTTTTCTGCCGGTAAGGCCGGTATCGCCATGTGGGCCCCCTATTACGAATTTACCTGTGGGGTTGATGTGGTACTTGATTTTATCATTAAAGAAATGCGCATACTGAGGATATTTACTTTTCATACGCGGCACCAAAATCTTCTTAATATCATCTGATATTTTTTTGAGCATTTTTTGTTCCTCACCAAAATCATCGTGTTGGGTAGAAACAACAATGGCGTCAATTCTTTGAGGCTTACCGTCATCTCCGTATTCAAGAGTTACCTGGCTTTTTGCATCAGGACGCAAATATTTTATTTCCTTGTTTTCTCTTCTTAAGGCAGCAAGCTCGATTAATATGGTATGCGCAATATCGAGCGCCAGCGGCATATAATTTTCTGTTTCATTCGTAGCGTATCCGAACATCATTCCCTGGTCTCCTGCTCCCTGCTCTTCTTTCTTCTTCCTATCCACACCCTGGTTTATATCTGCAGATTGCTCATGTATCGCAGAAAAGATGCCGCATGAATTTGCCTCGAACATGTATTCACTTTTTGTATATCCTATTTTTCTGATCACATCACGGGCGATCTCCTGTACATCGAGGTATGCTTTGGATTTTACTTCGCCGGCAAGAACCACCTGGCCTGTTGTTACCAGCGTTTCGCAGGCAACTTTACTTTGAGGATCAAAAGCAAGAAAATTATCAATAAGCGCATCGCTTATCTGGTCAGCAACTTTATCAGGATGTCCTTCACTCACTGATTCCGACGTAAATAAATAGGGCATAGTTGTTTTATTTTTTGAGCGGCAAAATTATGGTTTCATGCTGACTGAACAAAATGCAATTTTGCCTGGTTGAAAAAATGCAATGCGGACTTTTAAAGAATAGAATACACGACATGCAATCTCATTCTTTGTGGAGAAGAAGGATTGGTTCCGTATAGTTTGACTCTTCCTTCGCAATATTGTTTATCGGTAAGTTGAACGCAGAAATTCCCTGGTTACACCTGTCGATATAACCCGTTGTATTAACAATATTGATATGGAGCTCTGAGTCTTAAAACGGCGTTATTACTTCCTTTTGTAACAATTGTTTGCACATATCTTGATATGTTGAAAACATATTTACTGATTGAATTACCCTGGAAATCTGTCGCCTTGGTTCTTATGCCTCCAATGCTTAAGATTGTTAAAATTAGTTTGCTGGCTAAAGTAAGTAAAATCGCAGGGGATTGGAATAAAAGTACCATTAGTAGAAGTATCTTTTGTATCCAAATATAGAAGTGTCGGCCCAGTCAAGTAGTTGTCTTGAGTAGTGGTCGAGTATACTTGTTCAGCAATAAGCTCAGCCCTGTGTATTACGCGGTTAGACAAGCCCGTAAGTCCCGGGATCTTAAGTTCAGCATAGCTTCCGGGTGAAGTTTGCAAGTAAACAAAATTGTCGCCTGCAGCAGGGTGAGAGACATTATTTGTGATCTCCGACGTACCCCTTTCTCTTATAATTGAATTTGCCTGGCCTGAGATTTGGGTAAAAGGAAAATCATAAACCATCACAGAATCCTGTAAACCTGCTTTGGTAGACGTAACATAAACCGATAACCTGGAAGATATATCTGTGATATCAAAATAACTCAAGGCGTTTCCTCCTGTTGACTGGTCGGCAAGAATTGCAAAACCTTTTACATATTCTCTGAAAGCTGAATCAGTTTTTAAATTAGCGGTATCAAGCAACCCCTTCGCAAAATCCACATCAATCGGAATTCTTAATTGGTTGGTTGCATCTTCCCGCACACTATGGATGGAATCATCCAGGTTCATTGGCAGATACGTTTTTTCTCCCAAGCAAACTAAAATTATCGTAAGGTAAAAGGCTGCAGGTGCTATAACTGGAATCAAGCTTGAAATCATCAGCTAATTTATAAACCTGCACTTTCTGCTGGATTGTACTATCTCCATATGTGTGCGAGTAATGCAGCACTAAAAATGCTGAATCGAGCTGTATAGAATCGGCTATGGAGTTGGGATAAGTCTGCGGCTTAAACTCCAGCGTAAATATTAGCATAAGTTTTTCCAAAATAAGGATCATTGTCTATTACACCCAATGCATGAAGATCTGAAGCAATTACGGAATCGCATTCGGAGGAAACCGAGTCAAAATTATTAACGATTACGTCAATGGTGGTGTCAAAAGTATTTATATTATCAACAACAGGAATAAGGCCCTGTCCAAGTTCCGTGGTATCTATCTTAGTGCAACTCCAACTTAAAAAAAATAAAAATAATACTACTGGCAGGGCAGATTTGAATTGGCATTTAAACACGTAGAAAGATTAGATTGTAGTAATAAAATGTATGGGAATTATTTATCTGTCCGCAAGGTCGGCATACAATTGTAAATAGTCTGTTAAATCTGATTCTGCATTATACTTCAGACACTTTCTTGCCTCTCACTTTTGAAAACTCATCAGCGAGTTTTTTATCCACCTTTTCTGCGCCGAAAGTTATGGCATCAGCATAGGTTGCGCCACCGCGGAACATGGCAACATTATTCCCCTCTTTGAAAGGCTCAAGATCTTTGTCTTTAATGTTAGAGCTAATAGCAGCAAGCCTTGTAAAGTCCGCTCCAAGCTTTTCTTTAAAAGTATTCTGCCCAATGGTATAAACGATTTTGCAATTGCTGAACACAGGTTCTTTCTTGTAAGCTGTTTTTATATACATGGGTATCAGCCCGGTCATCCAGCCGCTACAGTGAATGATGTCGGGTGGCCATCCAAATTTCTTTACTGTTTCCAAAGCTCCTTTACAAAATAGCACGGTTCTTACGACATTATCAGCAAACCACTTTTCATTATCATCATGAAACAAAGTTTTTCTTTTGAAAAGGTCTTCATTGTCGAGGAAGTAAATTTGCAATCTTGCATTTGGCAACGATGCCACTTTAATCACCAACGGATAATCATCTCCGTCAATAGAAACATTAATTCCGGAAAGCCTCACAACTTCATGTAACCTGTGCCGGCGCTCATTTATAATTCCAAAACGTGGCATAATGCAACGCACTTCCATTCCACTTTCATTTGATTTAACTGCAAGCCTGTTCACGATTTCTGCAAATTCAGTCATTTCCAGGTAAGGCGACATTTCGTTTGCAATAAATAAAATTCTTTTCTTTGTTGACATTTGCGAAGAGTTAAATTAGCTGTATCAGTTTTTTTAACAGGCGGCGAAGTTACAATTATTTTTTTGTTTAATCACGGTAAACACAACGTTGAGCCATATTTCGAAGCTATATGATACTATTTAAGCATTCCAAAGATTTACGGTCTCACCTTAAAAAAATAAGGAGAAATAATCTTCGCATTGGTTTTGTACCAACGATGGGGGCTTTACATCCCGGCCACATTTCGCTTATTACGAAAAGTAAAGAGGAGACTGACGTTACTGTGTGCTCTATCTATGTAAATCCCGTTCAATTTAACAACGCCGAAGATTTTAAAAATTATCCTGTAACAATTGAACCGGATATATTGATGCTGGAAAATAGCGACTGCGATATTTTATTCCTGCCCGGAGAAAAGGAAATTTACCCCGAAGAGAGTGCTAAAAAGAAACATTTTGACATTGGTTACCTGGAAACGATATTGGAAGGGAAATACAGGCCGGGGCATTTCCAGGGTGTTTGCATGGTTGTAGAAAAGCTGCTTAATATAGTAGAGCCCACACATTTGTTTCTTGGGCAGAAAGATTTTCAGCAAAGCCTGGTCATAAAAAAGCTTGTAGAATTAATGCATGCAAGCCTTAAGATAATAATTGTTCCTACCCTGCGTGAGCCAAGCGGACTTGCCATGAGCAGCAGGAATATGAGATTAACGGAAGAAGAAAAAGTTATAGCGTCATTACTGTACAAATCTCTTATCCGAATAAAAAAGGACCTGGCTACGGGTAACATACGATTATTGAAAGACAAGGCTACGGCCGAACTCGAAGCATTAGGATTTAAGATTGATTACCTGGAAATAGCGATCGCTGAAAATCTTAAAATAGTTGACGACATCCCTTCCAATAAAAGTCTTGTTGTATTAATAGCGGCGTTCTTAAATAATGTAAGACTGATTGATAACCTCATCATAACCGGCTAAATGAATTCTGTTGCCTATCTTGTAACCCTGTATGAAAAAAAAGATTTTTGCAGCTCTTAAATATATTTTATTTCTTGGCATAGGCATTTTTTTGATGTGGTGGCAACTTAGTAAAATGACGCCAGTGCAAAGAATTCAGTTCCGTGATTCCCTGCAGAATGCTAATTATATCGTACTTATCCCAATCGTTATTATGTCGTTGCTGAGTCACGTTAGCAGGGCAATTCGCTGGAAAATTTTGATTGAACCAATGGGCTATTATCCTTCAACCGCCAATGCTTTTTACGCAACATTATGTGGCTATTTTGCCAACACATTTGTGCCCAGGGCCGGGGAAGTATTAAGGTGCACCCTACTTGGCCGTTATGAAAAAATTCCTGTTACCAAGCTTATCGGCACTATACTAGTCGAAAGATTCTTTGACCTGTTTTGTTACTTCTTAATCATAGTGTTTTCCATATTAATACAACTGGATACGGTAAGTAATTTTGTAAAGAAAAAAATTTTAGAAATTTCTGCACAGGAAGCAGTGATACCGGCCTGGGTAAAAGTACTAGTGCTTCTTTTAATTATTTATTTAATTTTCCGGCTTATAAAATGGCTCTTTAAAAAACATGCTAATCACAGGCACATCATCAGGCTTAAGGGTATTCACATTGGTTTGAAAGAAGGATTTTCTTCTATTAAGCATTTAAAAAAAAGAAGGTCTTTTGTATTTCATACTTTCTTTATCTGGTCTATGTACCTGCTGCAAATCTATGTAGGGTTTTATGCACTTTCGTCAACTTCGGGGCTTGGAATACCGGCAGCATTTAGTGTTTTATCCTTAGCTACTCTTGCAATGATTGTGGCGCCAGGGGGCATCGGAGCTTTTCCCGTAGCTGTGCAGCAAGTGTTGCTCATTTATAAAATTGATAATATTTCATTTGGGTGGCTCATGTGGGGTACAACTACGGGTATAATTATTGTCGCGGGATTTATTAGCTTCGGATTATTGATTCTTACAAATAGGAAAAAAAATGAAACAGGGTAATAAAATTATTGACAGAATCATTAGCACTGATCAGTTGAATGCCCAGCTAAACCGCTGGAAACTGCTAAACAAAACCATTTCTTTTACAAATGGCGTTTTTGATATTTTACATGAGGGGCACATCAAAGTTTTAACCCAGGCAGCTTCTTTTGCCGATATACTTATTGTCGGGTTAAATTCTGATGCTTCGGTAAAAAGACTCAAAGGCGAGGAACGACCTGTGAATAACCAGGATTCAAGAGCCCTTTTACTGGCATCCCTTTTAATGGTGGATGCTGTAGTGATCTTTGAAGAAGACACTCCACTCAACCTTATTAACACGATTATGCCCGATGTGCTTGTGAAGGGCGGAGATTATAACATTGACACAATTGTTGGTGCTAAGGAAGTGATGCAGCATAACGGAAAAGTGGAAGTAATACCATTGGAGGAAGGCTTTTCCACGACGGGGATCATAGAGAAATTGAAAAACTTATAGTATTATAACAACAATGGATAAGCGTAAAATTATCACGAGGGATATCAGTTGGCTTGCCTTTAATGGCAGGGTACTCCAGGAGGCAGGCGATGAAACAGTTCCCTTAAAAGAACGAATTAAATTTCTCGGAATTTTTTCAAGCAACCTAGATGAATTTTTTCGCGTGAGAGTAGCTACCCTCAGGCGCATGATCGAATTTGGAAACAAAACAAATATCAAAGCAAATATTCATCTTGAGGAAACGCCGGAAAAGATTCTTGAGGAAATAAATCTCACAGTAACTATCCAGCAAAATCAGTTCAACCGTACCTGGACGAATATATTGTCTGAATTAAAAGCGCAAAAGATTTTTCTTGTTAACGAGAAGCAGTTAAACCGGGAGCAGCAGAAATTTATTTTTTCTTATTTCAATGATTCCGTAAGGAGTAACATCGTGCCACTTATGCTTGAAAGCATACAAGCCTTCCCCACCCTGAATGATAAATCTATTTACCTGGCCTGCAAACTTTCAAAAAAGGACGAAACCATCCCGCAAAAATTTGCTCTCGTTTCAGTGCCTTCCCGGCTTCCGAGGTTTGTCACACTTCCTTCCACAGAGCAAGGCAACTACATCATTTTACTGGAAGACATCATTCGTTTCTGCCTGCCGAATATTTTCTCCTATTTCGGCTACGACACCTTTTCCTCCAATCTTATAAAAGTAACAAGAGATGCGGAGATTGATATAGACAATGATGTGTCCACATCTTTTATCCAAAAAATAGAGAAGGGTTTAAAAAACCGGAAGAAGGGAAAGCCGGTGCGTTTTGTATTCGATAAGGACATCGACAGTGGCTTACTTAATTATCTCATTAAAAGACTTGGCTTATCTGATAAAGATAATATTCAATCGGGGGCACGTATACATAATTTTAAGGATTTTATAAATTTTCCGGACCAGGTATTCCAGGTAAAAAACCCAAGAAAAAAGGCTTTTATTCATCCTCTCCTGCAAAATGCAAACAGTGTTACAAATGTAATATTAGAGAGGGATGTGCTCTTGAATTTTCCATACCATTCATTCGATTCATTGATCGATTTGTTAAGGGAAGCTGCTATCGCACCTGATGTGATTAGTATAAAAGTAACCTGCTATCGGCTTGCCACGAGATCCAATATCATTAATGCACTTACCAATGCCGTGCGCAACGGCAAGTCGGTTACCGTGGTATTAGAACTAAGTGCGAGGTTTGATGAAGAGGCAAATCTCGAATGGAAAAAAGTGCTGGAAGAAGCTGGTGTAAAGGTTTTCATCGGGGTTCCAAATATGAAAGTTCACGCCAAGCTTTGCCTTATTAAAAAGAGGAATAACAACCACACTGTTCATTATGGATTTGTAAGTACAGGCAATCTTAACGAGAAAACAGCGAGGCTCTATGGCGACCATTGCCTGCTTACCAGCGATCGCCACATAATGGCCGACGTGAACCGGATTTTCAACTACCTGGAAAATCCAAAAAATGAACAGCCATTAAAAAATTGTAAGAGGCTTTTGGTTAGTCCTATTTCCATGCGAAGACAAATTCACTCTCTTATTGACAGAGAAATAAGGAATGCAAAGGAAGGTAAATATGCGTCCATAAAGTTGAAACTAAATTCTCTAAGCGATGAGGAATTAATTCTCAAGCTTTATGATGCGGGCCGGGCTGGTGTAAAGATCAGGATGGTTATTCGTGGCATATTCTGCATGTATACCGAAAATAAAAAATTTAAGAAAAAAGTAAAGGCGATCAGCATTGTCGATGAGTACCTGGAACATGCAAGAGTTTTTATTTTTAATAATGATGGAAAAGAAAGAACTTTTATATCATCGGCTGATTGGATGGTAAGAAATCTTGACCATCGCGTAGAAGCGGCATGCCCCATTTTTGATAAAGAAATACAACAGGAATTGAAAGACATGCTGCAAATTCAGTTGAGTGATAATGTAAAAGCAAGGATTCTTGATAACCAGCTTTCAAACCAATACGTTGAAAATGATCACGAGAAAAAAATACGCTCTCAGATTGAAACTTATAATTATTTATTAAAGAAAAAATATAATCCTATTGAAACTGGCGGCAATTGATATTGGCAGCAACGCAGCAAGACTACTTATCTCAGAAGTTACACTCGATGATAAAAAAAATCCATCATTCAATAAGATTTCACTTATAAGAGTACCATTGAGGTTAGGCTTTGAAGTGTTCGACACAGGTAAAATTTCAGAGCACAAAATCACCTTACTGGTATATACGATGAAGGCTTATCTCAATCTTTTGCAAGCTTATGAAGTAAAGTATGTAAAGGCATGCGCCACTTCAGCCATGCGCGATTCAAGCAATTCACCGGATATAATTTCACGAATAAAAAAGGCAACAGGAATCGAGATAGAAGTAATCTCAGGAAGTGATGAAGCATCCTTTATTTATGAAAACCATGTTGCTGAAAACCTCGATAAAGAACATTCCTACTTGTATATCGACGTCGGCGGTGGCAGCACCGAACTTACTTTCTTTGGCAACAATAAACTTGTGTTCAAAGACTCATATAATATCGGCACCATAAGGTTGCTAAAAAACAAGGTTACGGATGAGGCCTGGGATGAAATGAAAGAGAATATCAAAAACAAAACGCGTGGTTATAAGGAAGTGATCGCAATCGGTTCCGGCGGAAATATTAATAAGGTATATACGCTTAGTAAACGTAAAGACACCAAACCCCTTCCGCTTGATCTGCTCCGTGATTTTTATAAAGAATTAAGTAATGTATCCCTTGAAGACAGGATTTCGGTTTATAAGATGCGTGAGGACAGGGCCGACGTAATTGTGCCCGCTTTGCAGATATATGTAAATGTGATGCGCTGGGCCGGAGCCAATGAGATTTACGTTCCAAAAATAGGCCTGGCTGATGGGCTTGTACAACATTTATGGGAGGAAGTAAAGGATAAAACAATTTAGAATTCAAAACTTTAGTCCAAAGTTCATCGTTCTTCCCGAGTGGGAAAATGGCAATCAAAAATCTTTTACATCGTTCATCGCACTTTGAACATCGTGCATTCTAATGCATCTTTGAATCAGGAAATATTTATATTTGCTCCCCAGCGATAGCTCAAAAGGATTTGTTTTATTCTAATGCAGAGCCATCTCCACGTCGCTTTTTTTCTTACTTTAAAAATAATATCATGTCTGTGGCAAAAGAAGTAAAAAAAATTACGACGCATACATTGCAGAAGATGAAGGAGGTAGGTGAAAAGATCTCCATGATTACCGCGTATGATTTCTCATTTGCAAAAATCTTCGATGATGCGGGCATTGATATAATACTTGTAGGCGACAGCGCAAGCAACGTAATGGCCGGCCATGAAACTACGCTTCCTATTACACTTGACCAGATGATCTACCATGCATCCGCCGTAGTGCGGGGAAGTAAACGTTCTTTAATTGTGGTGGACTTGCCATTTGGAAGTTACCAGGGAAATAGTAAAGAAGCGCTCGGTTCTACCATAAGAATTATGAAAGAGACCGGGGCGCACGCTATTAAACTGGAAGGCGGTGAGGAAATTATAGAATCAGTAAAACGTATATTGAGTGCAGGCGTTCCCGTTATGGGGCACCTTGGCCTTACGCCACAATCCATTTATAAATTTGGAACTTACACTGTAAGAGCAAAGGAAGAAATAGAAGCTGAAAAGCTGAAGAAGGATGCGATGCTGTTACAAGAGGCGGGCTGCTTTGGAATTGTGCTCGAAAAAATTCCGGCAACATTGGCGCAGGAAGTTTCAAAGAATTTATCAATACCCACGATTGGAATCGGGGCAGGCAGTGAATGCGATGGGCAGGTGCTGGTGATGCATGATATGCTGGGCATCAACACTGAATTTAAGCCAAGATTTTTACGCCAGTACCTTAACCTGCATGAAGAAATAACCGGTGCAGTGCAGCAGTACATTGGCGATATTAAATCTAAAGACTTTCCGAATGAAAATGAACAATACTGAGACGCGGCACGAGGCTCTAATATACGATGCTTGGATATTCCATTCGTCCATGATATAAGATTTCGAATCTCAACCATTAAAATTCAAACATATCGATATGCAACGCTTTCTTACCGAATTAAAAATATTGGAAAATAATAAAGGAGTTTCAACCGGAACAAAATGGATTTCATCTTCCGGCGAAAAAATAATAAGCTCCTCTCCTGTTGACGGAAAAAATATCGCAACTATAAAATGCGCCGATAGAAAAAGTTTTGACTACGTAATTGAAACTTCCAAAAAAGCATTTAAAGAATGGCGACAGTGGCCGGCTCCTAAAAGAGGAGAAATAGTACGACAAATAGGAAATGAGCTTAGGCTAAATAAAGCCAATCTTGGAAAACTTGTAAGTTATGAAATGGGTAAAAGCCTACAGGAAGGCTTGGGCGAAGTCCAGGAGATGATTGACATTTGCGATTTTGCTGTGGGATTGTCGCGTCAATTGTATGGCCTTACCATGCACAGCGAGCGACCGGGCCACAGGATGTATGAACAGTATCATCCCCTTGGCATTGTAGGAATTATTTCAGCATTTAACTTCCCCGTAGCAGTGTGGAGCTGGAACAGCATGGTTGCAATGGTTTGCGGCGACGTATGTATATGGAAGCCTTCCGAAAAAACGCCTCTTTGCGGAGTTGCTTGTCAGCAAATAATTGCAAAAGTTTTTAAAGAAAGTAAAGTGCCGGAAGGCGTTTGTAATCTCGTTACAGGTGGTAGGGAAATTGGAGAATGGATGTGTGAAAATGAAAATGTTGCTTTGGTTTCAGCAACAGGTTCCACAAGAATGGGTAAAGCAGTGAGCGCAACTGTTGGCGCACGCCTCGGCAAAAGCCTGCTGGAGCTTGGCGGTAACAACGCCATAATTATATCCAAAGAGGCTGATCTGGACATGGCATTAATTGGAAGCTTATTTGGAGCTGCAGGCACTGCCGGCCAAAGATGTACCACTACGAGAAGAATTATTATTCATGAAGATGTGTATGATAATTTCAAAAAGAAATTAGTTACCGCTTATAAGCAACTGAAAATTGGTGATCCCCTTAAAGAAGGAAACCATGTTGGGCCATTAATAGACAAAGACGCCGTAAAAATGTACCTCAACTCGATTGATCAGTGCAAAAAGCAAGGTGGAAAGTTTATTGTGGAAGGAGGAACCCTTACCGGTAAAGGCTTCGAAAGTGGTTGCTATGTGAAGCCCTGTATAGCTGAGGTAACTAATGAAATGGAAATAGTGCAGCATGAAACATTTGCCCCAATCCTTTATCTGATAAAGTATAAAGCTCTTGAAGAAGCTATAGCGCTTCAGAATGATGTGCCCCAAGGCTTATCCAGTGCCATTTTTACATTGAATATGAGGGAAGCGGAATCCTTTCTGTCATTTAAAGGAAGCGATTGCGGCATAGCTAATGTAAATATTGGTACCTCTGGCGCGGAAATTGGAGGAGCTTTTGGAGGAGAAAAAGAAACAGGCGGAGGACGTGAAAGTGGAAGCGATGCCTGGAAGGCCTACATGCGCCGCCAGACGAACACCATTAATTATACAGATAAACTTCCCCTGGCCCAGGGCATTAAGTTTACTGTTTAATTATTTACACTCCTAAAACAACGCAGGTTTTATTTCGTTATTGATTTTATTCATTAACATAATTTATCGATAATCTTTTGATAAGCGGTTATAACGATCAAAGAAAAATGTAAATATTTGTGATACTAAAAATTAAACCTTGAATATGATAACAAAAATTAAACGTTTTTTCATCGCTACCCTTTTGATTGCGCCTCTTCCATTTGTAACTTTTGCACAAGGAACTTCTGAAAAAAAGGAAACACCACATGACTGGCACGAACTTGACAAAAGCGAAACAGGATACTACGGTATAAGCCTTGATAAAGCTTACAAATTCTTAAAAGATAAAAAGAGTAAAACGGTATTGGTTGCGGTGATAGATAGCGGCGTGGACACAACGCAGGAAGACCTGAAACCTGTGCTGTGGCACAATCCGGGAGAGATACCGGGAAATGGCATTGACGACGATCACAATGGCTATATCGACGATGTATACGGATGGAATTTCATTGGTGGCAAAGACGGCCGCAATGTAAAACAGGATTCATACGAAGGTGCACGGGTATATTGGAAACTAAAAGCCAAATATGGCGATGATATACCAGATACTAATAATCTGAATCCCCAACAGAAGCTGGAGGTAGCAGATTATCTCCGTGCGAAAGATAAAGTAGTTGGTGGCACAGACCCTAAGGAACTCATGTTTATGAAACGCATACTTCCGGGATTGGAGAGAGGTGACTCAATTATTGCAAAAGATCTGGGTAAGGTTGAATTTACCGGCAACGACCTTAAGTCCTATGAACCAAAAGATATTGATGCAAAAACAGCTTCAAGCATCTACCTGAGTATTTCAAAACTTAACGACAACTATGATATTTCCAACCAGGATATTTTGGATGATTTGAGGGGACAAATCCGCAAAGGAGAATCTGCAAATAATCCTCCTGAAGATTACAGGGCAGAAATAGTGAAAGATAATGAGGAAGACATTAACGACAGGTATTACGGAAATAATGATGTAATGGCCGGCACACCTACGCATGGCACGCATTGCTCCGGTATCATCGCTGCCGCCAGGAACAATGGGTTAGGAATGAACGGCATTGCAGACAATGTAAAAATAATGATGGTACGTGCCGTTCCTGATGGCGATGAGCACGATAAAGATATTGCAAATGCAATCCGTTACGCTGTTGATAATGGAGCGCAGGTGATTAGCATGAGTTTTGGAAAAGACTTTTCTCCCGAAAAAAATTGGGTAGACGATGCTGTTAAATACGCAGCCAGTAAAAATGTACTGATGGTTCATGCGGCAGGAAATGATCATAAAGACATTGACACCGCTGAAAATTTTCCAAACCCCGTCTTTGTAGATAACAGTGGCAGAGCAAAAAATTTCATTACTGTAGGAGCCAGCGGCGATCCCTCTAATGGTGGTATCACCGCGAGCTTCAGTAACTATGGAAAACAGGAAGTTGATGTATTTGCCCCCGGTGTAAATATTTATTCTACTTTACCCGGTGGTGATAAATATGGTAATCTTTCCGGAACGAGTATGGCCTGCCCTGTAGTTGCAGGTCTTGCGGCCTTACTTCTCGAATACTATCCTGACCTTACCGCAGAGCAAGTAAAATATGTGATTGAAAAATCTGCATCACCTTTAAAAGAGGAAGTGAAATTACCTGGGACTGATGAGATGGTTAAACTAAGTGATATCTCTAAATCAGGCGGGGAAGTAAACGCTTATGACGCGGTGAAACTAGCGGCTACCTTAAAGGGCGACAGAGATATGAAGATGGACATTTTGCCGAAATCAAAAGTAAAAAAAGAGAAGAAAGGTGTACCTGCTCCCTAAAGGGAAATAGTGTTTGAGTGTTAGGTTATTTGCCTGGCTGGTTTTAAGAACCCCGCCAGGCTTTTTTTATTTAAAGAATTCCCAAATTCTAAAAATGCCGGTTTTCAAAAAAATGTAGATTCGCAAACAGATTATATTGTTATTAGTAATTTAAAAAAAATCATTATGACTTCTGAGGAATCAAAAACTGTTATATTCAAATCGCGATTGGGCGATCTTCCATCTAATATGGACGCCTATTTTAAAGAGGCTGGCAATGACGACTTAAAAACGGCTTTTAAAAAACAAAACGCTGACTCTGAAAAATTGTTTCAATCAATTGACGAGGAAAAATCAATGCACAAATATGCAGAGGGAAAGTGGACGTTGAGGGAAGTTTTGCAACACCTGATTGATGCCGAAAGAGTATTTGCCTATCGGGCACTTGCTTTTGCAAGGCAAGATAAAAACACCCTTCCATCCTTTGATGAAAATGAATATGCAGATAATTCCGATGCAAATGTTCGGAGCTGGCAAAAATTGATCGCTGAGTTTTATGCGGTAAGGCAATCTACAGAATACCTTTTTGATAGTTTTTCTGATGAAGCTCTGCAAACAATCGGGAAAGCAAGCAATTATACAGTTGGGGTTAACACGCTTGGCTTTGTAATAATTGGCCACGCGAATCATCACTTTACAATTATCAAAGAGAGATATTTAAAATAAAATTGACCTCCCTGGTTTCGTACCTTCAGTCAAATAAATTCTTTTGAAAATATTTTCAGGCAGGCAGATAAGAAAATGGGATGAATTTACCATTAAGAATGAACCGGTCTCTTCCATTGACCTGATGGAACGGGCTGCTGAGGCTTGCACCAAATGGATCCATCAAAAGTTCACCGGCAATAATTCATTTAAAATCTTTTGCGGCAAAGGCAACAATGGCGGCGATGGGCTTGCAATTGCAAGAATGCTGAGCAAAAAAAAGTTTACAGTCAGCGTTTATATTGCCGGGAACGAATCCGAAGGTTCCCCGGATTTCAAAAAAAATCTTGAAAGGCTGCAGAAATTAAATGTTGAAATTTATTTTTTAGATTCTAAAAAAACGTTTCCCAAAATCAATAAGGAAGATATTGTAGTTGATGCGTTATTTGGCACCGGGCTCAACAAAAAACCCAAAGGTGTATACAGCGACATTATCAATTTAATTAATGAATCCGGCGCTATAACAATTGCAATTGATATACCTAGCGGCCTCTACACGGATAGCAGTTCTTCTGGTAACTCAATTATCCAGGCAAGTTATACCCTTACATTTCAGCAGGTAAAACTGTCATTCTTAATGGCGGAAAATGAAGGATATACCGGCGAGATAATTATACTTGATATCGGACTTTCACAGGTTTTTTATGACACTGAAAAAGCAGCTCTTACTATAATTGATAGGAATCTAATTCAGGAAATTTTTGTTCCGCGCAAACAGTTTGCCAATAAAGGGAATTACGGCTATGCTTGCCTGGTAGCGGGAAGCTATGGCATGATGGGAGCTGCCGTCCTTAGCTCAAAAGCGTGTCTTAGAAGTGGTGTTGGTAAACTCACTTGTTATATCTGTAAAGAAGGTTATTCTATAATGCAATCTTCAGTGCCTGAGGCAATGTGTAAAGTTTTTGGGAAAACATTTATAAAAGAGATAAAAAATACGGAAGATTTTGATGTCGTTGGAATTGGCCCCGGAATAGGAAAGCATCCTTCTCATAAACAATTATTACAAACCATCTTCAAAAATTCCAAAAAAAAGATAGTGATCGATGCTGACGGATTGAATTCTTTGAGTGAACATAAAGCTTTGTATAAGTCAATTCCTTCGAACAGTATCATCACGCCACATCCTAAAGAATTTGAAAGATTATTTGGAAAGACAGCTAATGATTTTGAACGGATGAAATTGGCGATTGCAAAGGCAAAAGAATTAGATATTTTTATTGTGCTCAAGGGTCATCATACATTTATTGCAACACCCGGCGGAGACGGCTATTTTAATTCCACGGGAAATGCGGGCATGGCCACTGCAGGTGCCGGCGATGTTCTTACCGGAATTATTACTGCACTGCTTGCTCAACATTATTCACCTCTTCATTCCTGTATACTCGGCGTTTATTTACATGGGCTTGCCGGGGACTTTGCTGCAAAAAAATTATCTAAAGAAGCTATGATTGCCGGTGACATTATCGATCACCTTGGAGAAGGATTTTTAGAACTCGAAAAATTTTGAGCGAATTAAGAAATCTTATTTTATACGTATAGAAAAATTTTGTTTGTAGTATAAAAAGATTAATTTTGTTTTTTAAAATCAAGGGTATGGATAACAAAATAACACTGAGCTTTGATGAAAGCGTAATTGCGAGGGCAAAAAAATATGCTGAGAATAACAACATTAGCCTTTCAAGATTGATTGAATTTCTCTTAAATAAAGTCACTTCCGATAATTATTCATCATTAGAAGATTTCCCCATTTCAGAATGGGTGATGCAGGTTGCCGAGGGAGATGCCGTTTATGAAACAAAGGCAAAAAGATCCCGTAAAGCCGCCAAAGCGGAATATTTTAAATCGAAAAAATGAAAATTTTTCTTGATGCTAATATTCTGGTGTCTGTATTAAATAAAGAGTATCCCATATTTACATACACTTCGCGAATCGTAAGCCTTGCAGACAAAAGTAGATTTTCAGTATACACTTCCCCTGTTTGCCTGGCCATTGCATTTTATTTCGCTGAAAAAAAATATAAGAGCGCATCTGCAAAAACTAAAATTGAAATTTTATGTAAACACGTAAAGATTGCCGCGGCCAATAAAGACACGGTATTACAATCTTTGCAAAATCCTGCTGTTAACGATTTTGAAGACGGGCTTGAGTATTATTCGGCGCTTGAAAACAAATGCGATTGCATCATCACTGAAGATATTGATGATTTTTACTTTTCAAAAATTGAAGTTTTAAGCAGCCAAAGTTTTTTTGAGAAATATATGGCTGGCCAAAAAAGCAATTGAATCTTTATCTAAAAGTGAATCATCCTTTCATAAATCTTTGGACAATTCTGTTTTCCAGGTTATTGGCATATTATTCTTGTACCTATGAGTTCTATAATCGCGGGGACCAAAACAGCATAAGATACTGTTCAGGAACTGCACGCGGGTTGTTGCAATAGGGATTGAAACGGAAAGCCCGGAGTGAGCGGAGCGAACGAGGACTTGTAGTGGAAAGCCCGACGGCTTGCGTGCCCTGGCTCTGTGATTTGGGGCTTGCCGGATTGCCCAAATTCCCTTTATTTTCTATTGACACACAATTACATTGTATGAACGCCTATCCTTAAATAAGGTCATTTTCTGATGATGCTATTATCTTACTACATTTTACCCTATTTTTGCCACCCTAAAAATTAATTAAATTACAAATATGGATAATTTGATTTATGTAATTCCTGCGATGGGTGTTGTTGGTTTGTTGTATACGTTTATAAAATTTGCGTGGGTGAATAAGCAGGACGCTGGCAATGAAAGAATGAAGGAAATAAGCACCTACATTGCCGATGGAGCTATGGCTTTTTTAAAAGCGGAATACAAAATCCTATCCTACTTTGTTATTGTGGCTGCTCTACTCCTTGGAGTTATGGGATTTACCAGTGCTAACAGTCATTGGAGCATAGCTCTGGCATTCATTACCGGCGCCATTATGAGCGCTCTCGCCGGTTTTATTGGTATGCGGGTGGCGACTAAAGCAAATGTTCGTACTGCGCAGGCTGCCAGAACCAGTCTTGCCCAGGCTCTTAAAGTATCCTTTACCGGCGGGAGTGTTATGGGACTTGGCGTAGCAGGACTCGCTGTGCTTGGCTTGGGCAGCTTATTTATTATTCTATACCTGAGTTTTGTTTCAGGAATTCCTCATAACTCACCGGAATATAAACTTGCACTGGAAAAAGCAATTGAAATACTTACCGGCTTCAGCCTTGGCGCGGAAAGCATCGCATTGTTTGCCCGTGTTGGTGGTGGTATTTATACTAAAGCTGCTGATGTTGGAGCGGACCTGGTAGGAAAAGTAGAAGCCGGAATTCCGGAAGATGATCCACGCAATCCTGCGACCATCGCTGATAATGTAGGTGATAATGTAGGTGACGTTGCGGGTATGGGCGCTGATCTTTTTGGATCTTACGTTGCTACGGTTTTGGCGACAATGGTATTGGGAAGGGAAACTTTTTCTAACGATAGTTATGGTGGCCTCGCTCCCATTTTATTGCCCATGCTGATCGCATCTATGGGAATTCTTTTCTCTATTATAGGAACTTTCTTTGTAAAAATTAAGGATAGCGCAGGCCTGCATACTGCCGTTGTTCAAAAAGCCTTGAACCTCGGTAACTGGGGATCTATTGTATTGACTGCCATTGCTTCCTATTTTTTAGTGATGTGGTTATTACCGGACACTGACATGATCTTAAGAAATTATCATTTTACCAAATACGGCGTGTTCGGAGCGATAATAGTCGGGCTTGTTGTGGGTACTCTTATGAGCATCATTACGGAGTTTTATACTGCAATGGGTAAACGCCCGGTGATGTCTATAGTACGTCAATCTTCCACCGGGCATGCCACTAATATAATAGGCGGGCTTGCAGTAGGAATGGAAAGCACTTTGTTACCCATATTGGTACTTGCTTCAGGAATTTATATGAGTTATTGGTGTGCAGGTTTATATGGAGTTGCCATTGCCGCCGCAGGTATGATGGCTACAACTGCCATGCAGCTTGCGATAGATGCATTTGGCCCGATTGCCGATAATGCGGGTGGGATTGCAGAAATGTGTGAATTACCAAAAGAGGTGAGAGAAAAAACTGATATACTTGACGCGGTGGGTAACACCACAGCGGCCACAGGTAAAGGATTTGCCATAGCCTCAGCGGCGTTAACGGCACTTGCTTTGTTCGCAGCCTTTGTAGGCATTGCGAAAATTGACGGCATCGATATCTATCGTGCAGATGTATTAGCAGGTTTATTTGTAGGCGCTATGATTCCTTTTATATTTTCATCGTTGGCAATACGTGCCGTAGGTGAAGCGGCGATGGCTATGGTAGAAGAAGTGCGGAGGCAGTTCCGCACCATACCAGGTATTATGGAAGGTACCGGAAAGCCTGAGTACGAAAAATGCGTTGCGATATCGACAGATGCTTCTATTAAAAAAATGATGATGCCGGGCGCAATTGCTTTATTATCCCCATTGATCATAGGGTTTATTTTTGGGCCGGAAGTTTTAGGAGGTTTTCTTGCAGGCGCCACTGTGAGCGGTGTTTTGATGGGAATGTTCCAGAACAATGCCGGTGGTGCATGGGATAATGCTAAAAAGTCTTTTGAGAAAGGTGCTGTAATCAATAATGAAACTTATTATAAAGGCTCAGAACCGCACAAAGCATCTGTAACAGGTGACACTGTAGGTGATCCTTTCAAAGACACTTCAGGGCCAAGCATGAATATTTTGATAAAATTAATGAGTATCATTTCTCTTGTAATCGCACCTACCCTTGCAAAAATTCACGAAGTAAAGATTGAGGAGAACAGGAATCTGAAAATTGAAAACCTGATGTTGTTGAAAAATGAGACGAGCTTAACCAGCGCAAGAGATGCAAAAAATGTCTGGACTTTACAAACACGTAACCCGGATAATTTAAAAGCTGCTCAAAAAGATATCAAAAAGATGATTGATGAAATGGAAGCCGACAAATTGATTAATAGTTCGACCTATTCGGTAGAAGTTGCCAGTAGCTGGCTTTACATTAATGGAGTGAAACAACCGGCTGAAATTAGTGACAGGTACAAAAAATACTATAGCCAAACGGGTGATTTTATAACAGGCGAGCCACGTAAATAACTTCACACCTATATTGAATTTAATTTTAAAAACGGGAAGAAATTATCTTCCTGTTTTTTTTGAACAACCTTTAGCAAGATTTACATGTAGCTTTGCAGGAACAGGTTTAACCTTCTTAACCCTGATTTTTTATGGGCAAAAATTCATTTCATGTTTCACTAAAAGAGGCTTTTGATCTTTTACAAAAGGAAAATCATCCGTTTGTGAAAGTTTTAGAAGACGGAAATATGAGCATTGAATATTTTGCTCCGAAGATAAAAGATACACAGACTCCGCACACGCAAGACGAACTTTATATAATTGTTGAAGGTACATCCGATTTTTTTAGAGATGGCGAATCTGTTCAATGCAAAAAAGGAGATGTTCTTTTTGTACCTGCAAGAATGGAACACCGGTTTATGAATTTCTCTGAAGATTTTGCGACGTGGGTAATTTTTTACGGTGAGGTAAAAACATAATAAAAGCGCCCTAATATGCTGCAACTTTTTTGTTATTTCATCAATATTTGAAAAAGATCGGTCATTCCTTCTGTGGCAGATTTTGCAATTACATGAAAATTATGATGTGGCGGCACATAAGGAGGTTTTTTATCTATAATATATTTAGGAATATCATCGGGCAGATAATCGATAAGACCGGACGCGGGATAAACCTGCAGCGATGTTCCGGCAAGTATAAAAACATCAGCCCGAGACATAATCATCTTTGCCTCTAAGATCATCGGAACCTGCTCATTAAACCAGACAACATGGGGCCTGAGTTGAGCGCCATCCGGTGCAAGGTCTCCGACATTTATATCTCCATTTATATCGTAAAAAGTATTTTCATCTTTTTCACTTCGCATTTTAAAAATTTCTCCATGCAGGTGAACTACATTTTTTGAGCCTGCCCTCTCATGAAGATCATCAATATTTTGCGTGATAACGGTTACATTAAAATTCTCCTGCAAAGAAGCTAGGGCATTATGGGCAGCATTAGGTTTCGCATTTGCAACCTCTCTCCTTCTCATGTTATAAAAGTCAAGTACCAGCCGCTGATCTTTTTTCCAACCTTCGGGCGTTGCTACTGCGTACACATCATGCCCCATCCAAAGCCCATCACTGTCACGAAATGTCTGCAAGCCGCTTTCTGCGCTTATTCCGGCGCCGGTAAGAACTATAAGTTGCTTTTTCATGCAACAAAATTAAATACTTTAAATAACGAACCTCTCTTCTTTAGTTTTATCTAAAATCAAAGTGAATGTTACATCTATAAAGCTTAGCCAAAATTTAATACAGGTGAATTACGCCGGTAAATAATCAGCCATATTTATAATTTTTATTACATTAAGATCTTTAGAGCCTGGTGGAAATTTATTTATCCCTTGCTCATCCTACTTTTTATTGTTTGCACTCTTTTTTTGATTATTTGGCATTTACCTGCAATCGCTGCCGTTTAAGCTTTTAAATATTTTCACAATTTTATATAAATACACGGTTCACTTTTTGAAGTTATTATTACTGAAACAATAAAGACAATAATGAAGCAATATTTAAGAGTGATGAAATTATCACTGATTTTTTTGAGCACCGCAACAATTCTGTTTAGTTGTTCTTCTAGTAAACATGCGTCTTCATACAAAAGTGATTTATCTGCTACCGAGATAAAAAATATGATAGACTCGCACAACTTTATTTTTGTAGCAGAATCATTAAATCCTTTACGTGGACGTTTTCGTACCCTCACTTCACGGTATGATGTAGCCGTATCGCGGGATTCTTTATCGGCCGACCTTCCCTATTTTGGGCGGGCATATAGTTTACCAGTAGATCCATCGCAAGGGGGAATAAAATTTACCACGACCAAATTTTCGTACGATGTAACCCAGCCGAAAAGCAACAAATGGAATGTGACGGTAAAGCCACAAGATGGAGGAGACGCCCAGCAATTAAATTTTGCCATCTTTGACAATGGCAGTGCCAGCCTGAATGTATCAAGCAATTCCAAGGATCCGATTTCTTATAATGGCCATTTAGAAAAGCGTCTCTAACGAATACCAGGTGTGATTCAGCAAATAGCTATTTTTGACAAATCAAAATTAACCAGATAGGATGTCCCAGGAAACAGGAAAGTATCTTATTATCGGAGGTGTAATACTTGTAGTAGCTGGAGTAATTATTTATTTTTTTTACAACCAGTTTAAATGGTTTGGAAATCTTCCCGGCGATATTAAAATTAAGTCGGAAAATTTCAGGCTTTATTTTCCTTTAGCGTCAATGATTGTTATAAGCATTGCGTTAACTATTATTGTAAACATCGTCAGGCGGCTTTTTTGACCTTTTACCTGGTATACTTTTATTTTGATACTGAACGGTTATGTATCCTTCATCTTTAATCATCATACATTTCATTCAGATCCTACCTTTGTAACATGGCCTACTTTGTAGAAAAAAATTCAATTGTAAGAAAAATATGGGGCAAAAGTGATACAGTACTTTTTATTTTTGCAGGCGCCGCTGCGGAATTTGCTTTAAACAAAGCAGTAGACTGGTTATATTTTACCGGCAAGCTCCCGGCCGATCCACTTGGCAGGTTATTCTCAACCGTTAGCTATGCAAGGAAAATAATTTTTGCAGAAAAAGAGGAGGCTTTAAAAACCATTGATGCGATTGCAGCTATTCATAAAGGGGTAGAGAATAAACGGGGTAAAACAATCCCCGAGTGGGCTTACCGTGATGTATTATTTATGCTGATTCATTACACGATCGCTGCGCAGGAAGTGCTTGAGCATAAATTATCTGCTACCCAAAAAGAGGAGGTATTTGATGTGTTTTACCGTTTTGGAAAAAGAATGAATTTGCAGGGACTGCCTGCAACCTACTTAGAATGGGAAACAGTAAGGAAATATGATTTGCAGCATGATCTTGAAAAAAGTAAATTTTCTATTGATTTATATAAGCAATATAAAAAACATCTCGGCGCCTTCCGCTATAAAGTATTGCTGGAGGGGCAAATATTGGTTGTACCACAAGAAGTAAAAAATCTGCTGCACTTTCGAAGCTTTTCTTTCCTTACCCTTATTTTACCATTTTATAAATTAAGCCGCCGACTGAAATTAGATGGTATAATTAAATCCCTGATACTACCGGCGAAATACAAAAAAGAGATTGCAGAAATGGATGTCATGTAAAATTTTTGGCATAGGAATTAGTGATTATTTTTTATCACTAATCTTAAATCATAAATCACATGGCAAAGTATTCAAAAGCCGCATCAAAAAAAGTTGAGAAGTCAATGCATGAAATGCACGAAGGGAAATTAAAGAGTGGCAGCGGCAAAAAAGTCACCGATCCCAAACAGGCAATAGCTATTGGTCTTTCCGAAGCACGTGAGGAAGGAAAAAAAGTTCCAAAGAAAAGCAGTTCAAAGTAGCTATGTTTCTGAAGTAATTTTTTCGGAGAGGGAACTTTTTCTTCTCCTTTTCCTGCGGTAACCCCACAATTGTCCTTTGTGATAGATAGGGACCTCATCTCCTAATAATTTCCCCCAGGGTCTCAATTCCTTAACGCGGTCGAAAATTATTTTGAGTACGGCTACAAAAGGAATAGACAGAAACATTCCCGGAACTCCCCACACGGCGGCACCCAAAAGCACAATGATAATTGATACGAGCGCATTAATTTTTACTTTGGATGAAACAATGCGTGGCACCAGGATATTATTATCAATGAACTGAATGATCATATAGGCAATGATGATTCCTATTTGTGTGGAAAATCCGTCTTTAGTGACCGTTGCAATGAGTAAAGGAATAGCTATTGCGATAATCCCTCCTATGTAAGGTAAAATATTTAAGATTGCTCCTATAACTCCAATTAAGATTGAATAACGTACCCCGAGCAACATGAGCGCAGCAGAATTCATAATAGCAACTATCAACGCTTCGAGCAGGAGGCCAACCATATAACTTTGAATTGCTCCCTTTGTTTCCTGGAGCACATTTGCTACCTGGCTGGAATTATGTTCTGCAAAAATTTCATACAAAAAATTAAGTATAAGTGTTTTGTAAAATAGCATGAGAAAAATGTAAATCGGCAGCAATACAATTATACTCACAGTGCCCAAAACAGTTCCTAATGTTTGACCTATTAACGGTTTGAGACTCTCGCCCGCCTGAGAGAGCAAGTCCTGTTGCTTTTGCAAACTAAGCGAATAATTTTGCTGTAACCACAACTGAAAGTGATGAAATAGCGCGGAAAACTTTTCCTGTAACATCGGCATGTTGTCAGAAAATCTTACGATCTGCGAGGAAACAAAAACCATTACACCCGCGACCAATAAAACAGTAACTAATAATGAAATTATTATAGCGGGCACCTTTGGAATTCTTTTTTGTCGGAGCCAATTTACCACTGGATTTAGCAGGATCGCAATCATAGTTGCAAAGGCAACAGGAACAAGAATGCCTTTAAGTACATAAAGCAAATAGACAAACAACATTAAGCCAAAAAGCGTAACGGTTGATCTAAAATAAAACGGGTATTTTTTTTCCATGAAGTAATTTAAAGTATAGTTGTTAGTAAGCTATGTTTTGTAAGGACTTTATTATATTAGTGAAATCGTTGAGAAAAAATAGTACCAATCTTAAAAGATCGCTATTAGCATATTTTTTTACATTACAAATATCAAAACATGGAAAAAAACATAGTAACATTTATCCTCCTTTTAATAGGCGGGGTAACTTTTGCCCAAACATCACAAACGGATGTGAAACCAACATTCGACTCGGTGCTGGCAAAAAAACTAGGTGCCGATGACTATGGCATGAAGCAATACGTGATGGCATTTTTAAAAGAAGGGAAAAACCGAAACCTGGATTCGGCTGAAAGCGCAAACCTGCAGGTTGCTCATCTGAAAAATATAATGCGCCTGGCTGATGAAGGTAAATTGATAGTCGCAGGTCCTTTCCTTGACAACCAGGCCGTGCGCGGAATTTTTATCTTTAATGTGAGCACCATAGAGGAAGCCAGGCAACTCACGGCAACTGACCCGGCCATCAAAGCTGGTGTACTGGAAATGGAATTGCGGCCCTGGTACGGTTCGGCATCACTCATTGAGATAATGCGCTTGCATAAATCGATTGAGAAGAGAAGTATAGTTGATTAATACCCGGACATAATGTGGATGGCATTGCAGATGAAAATGATTCAATGCTCCTGGTTCAATCTTTTGCCTATTTACTTTTCGAATAATAATTTTTGATTGGGGCAAACGGGCCGTATTTTCTTTGGTATTCCGAAAACTGTTTGTCCGCATATGGGCCAAATGGGTAATCGTATGGCTTCTTTGAAAGTGTTGGCCAGTCGCCCGAAAGATCTTTAAGCGGATGAAATTTTGAATTTACAAATGCCGCTACATCCCAGGCTTCTTCGTTTGTTAAAAGTGGAGCATTATGGGAGGCGCCAAAGGGCATATTGTTTTTTACGAAGCCTGCCAGTTTAGAAATTCTGTAAATACTGGCGCCGATATTATAACTGTTTGCTCCCCATAATGGCGGGTATATTTTTCCCGTACTGTCTGGCAGTTCATTCCCTTCTCCATTTTTTCCATGGCAAACCTGGCATTTATTTCCGAACACGATTCTTCCACGTGAAGTATCCGCAGCCCTATCCATAAAGGGAAGTTCCTCCACACCTGAACCCACAGTAGTTTCTCCTTTCTCCACGTTACTTCCTACCCAGTTCAGATAAGCAACAAAAGCTTTCATTTCTCTGCCGGTACTATCGATAACATGCCCATTCATACTGCGTTCAAAACAATCTTCCACTTTCTTTTCAATAGATTCCATAGAACCACTGCGCTCTTTAAACCGTGGATAGCCATTTGCAACCATCGAGAAATTAATTCCAAACAATTTGGTACCGGCTTCCTGGTGGCAGTTCTGGCAGTGCATGCCATTGCTTGCATGTGAAATAATTCCATTCGGGCCGAAATAATAAGATGTATTTACAATGAGATCCCTTCCATATCTTATTAAATCGCCTTCAGGGGTTGAAGGAATTTTATTGGTATCAGGAGCAACCCAGGCTGTATTTTTGGTGGTGGTGATATTTGTTACGCTGTTTGCTTTTTTCTTCCCTGCCTTATGCTCAATAAATATTGCCAGTGCTATTATCAGTATCACCAGAAATGAAATTATTAATACCCTCCTCAATGTTTAAAATATTTTACGTTGCATAACAAAGCTACGCCCATTTAAAAAATGGAGCTCAATCTAACCAAATACTTACTTATTATCCCGCGAAACAATAAGCGCAACCGTGCTCCTGGGCTCTTCCGACTGCCCACACGCCTGAAGGTACAATTTGGATGCCCGGCAAAATTCCTGCTACCCAGTCTTTTTTAACTTCTGCGGCATCTTTATTCATGCCCTGTGCGGCTGCGGCACTAAAAACGGTAAGAGCCATATCACACACACAAAACATTACTCCGCTGTCCTGCAATTCATTTATACCAATGGATACTTCACCGATTCCCGGTATTTTAAAAGCCCCTGGCTTTGGTTGCCAAAACATATTACCGGTTGCCGGCGCTTTGGTGGCCTCATCAGTGATTTTAAACATCTCACCGAATTTATACTTCTGCCAAAGACGATTTTCCATGGCGTACGCAATGCCGTCATGCCTTAAAACTACTACAACGTTGGTTTCTTTTTCCGGTGTACCCGTTTTTTCATTAGTTATTAAAAACACTCTTGACCATGCAAATGGCATCATTCCTTTTGCCTCGGGCACATCATACACGATTTTATGTTTCCCGTTTAATTTATTAAACCATGCATCCGGATCATCATCGTCCAAAGCGTATGGCAAGGGAGACGCAGATAGTGGAATGGGTGCTGAAAGCATACCCAGACCTACAGCCGCAGCACCGGTAGCGACTTGTCTCAAAAAACCACGGCGCTCATTAACGGTTTTTGAATTGTTTTTTTTCATGACTGTAATATTTAAAGTTTAGTTTGAAAAGACGATCAGTTTAGCAAATAATTTTGTTACTTACCTAATAAAGGTGTGGGAAAGTCAGCTACAATTTGTCGTAACAAAGGCAATATGTTAAGGTACAATTTTTTTTTCTGAAGGATAAATTTGTCAATAGAAATAGAATACTTAAAAATTACATTCGCTACTTATCAGCAACTTAAATTTAAGGCTTTGAGCGTGCCCCGTCGTTTGAAAAAAAATAATCCCCTATTGCAACCCTTTCCCGGTAATTACGTATTTCAATGGATAAGAGTTAAGATTAAACTTATAAGGTATGACGGGATAAAAAATAAGGCTAATTTTAATGACCTGTTTCCTGGAATAAAATTTCTAAACCCTGGATTTCGTTTTGGAGAAAATACACACAATAATTAATGGTTGCCGGGAGAAGAATCATAAATATCAGAAGATACTTTATGAGAGATATCGTGCCTTCGCGCTTAAGACTGTATTTAGATACATTTATAATTATGAAGAAGCTTTAGAAGTTAGCAACGATGGATTTGTGAAGTTCTTTTTAAGCATTGATAAATTCAGGTGCGAAAATGAACAAGATATAGAAAAGCTGCTGGCCGGATGGTTGAAGCGAATAATGGTGAATACCTCTATTGATCTTTTAAGAAAAAAAATGTTATTGCCTGAAATTGGCGGGATTCCGGACTACGTGTGGGATATAAAAGATAAAAGTGCATCAGCAGACCAGGCAACTATTTACAAGGACCTGATTATGCTGGTAAAAAAATTACCTCCGGCTTATAGAATTGTTTTCAATATGCATGTGATAGATGGTTACACTCATATTGAAATTGCAGAGACTTTGAAAATTCCGGTAGGTACTTCAAAATCAAATCTATTAAGAGCGAAGGCATTAATGCAAAAATATTTAAACCAAAAGGAAGAGCTTACAGAATGCAGCATTTAGAAAACGATATGGATGAATTGTTTCAGAGAGCGGCGGAGAATTATCCTTTGAAGGAGGGCAAAGGTGATTGGGAAAGCATTGCTAAAAGAATTTCGGATACTGAAGGCTCACCTGAAATTGTAGTGCCCACCCAACGCAAAGGAAGTAAGAAAATTATCGCCCTGGCTTTATTATTATTCATTGTAGTAACCGGGTGGCTTTTGCTCCAAAATAATAAGAAGAACTCTTATGGGGAAGCGAATAGAACCGAATCAAAAAAAGGTGCTGAAATTGTTGCTTCAGATTCCAAAACAAATGGCACCAGTGTCCAAAATCCCGCTACACGCGAAATGATAGACAACACAGGTAAAAGTAAAGGCGAAGTCGCCGTAATTGATAACAATAAAAGAAATATAGTAAACCAATCAGGCAATACTACCACAAAGATCATTTCGGGCACAGTCGATATTTCTTCTTACTCTAAAGAAAAAGAAGGCAGCTTAAATAATAATTCAGAAGACCGTTCTACAAACTTTGAGGCTACAACAGGATTTTTAAATAATCAATTCTATGTTCCAGGTATTATAAAAACAAAACCAGGAAAAGAAGCTTCGGCAGGCCTTAAAAATATTAGTTACGAAATATCTGCATCGGTTAAAACTATTAATAACGACGCAGAAGCCAAAGCAAAAAATATTCAATCAGAGGCAGATAAAACTGCAACTATTGCTGAAGAGAAAAGTAATAATACCGAGAGCCTTTCACTAAAAAGTAAAGGCGTATATATTGGGGTAGCCATAGCCCCGGATTTTAGTAAAGTTCAATCGGGATCCTTCAGCAATACCGGTTTTGATGCGGGAATATTTTTAGGATACAGGTTCTCCCGCAGGTTGTCTTTGGAAACAGGATTTATGTGGAATAAAAAAAATTATATAAGCGATGGCAAATATTTTAGCATGGATAAAGTCGGCTCAACAATGCCGGCGGGTATGATAATTGAAAATCTTAAAAGTAATTGTTCCGTGATAGAAATTCCGCTGAAGATTAAGTACGATTTAATTAGTAGAGGTAATGCTGATCTTTTCGTTACAGGCGGAGTCTCGTCTTATATCATGACAAAAGAAAATAATTCTTATAACGTGACACTTAACGGTAACCGCGAAAAGGTTTCAGGAGTTTACAACAAAAACAATTATGGATTGCCAGCGGTTGTAAGTGTGAGTATCGGGTATGAACACAGTATTTCCAGATATATAAATATAAGACTTGAACCTTTTCTAAAAATTCCATTGAAAGGTATGGGAGTAGGCAGTTTACAGGTTACAAGTGCAGGATTACAGATCGGCATAACCAGCCGGCTGAAATAGCATTCTATTTATGACTCACCGTTAGCCAAAAGCTAAATGGTAAAAAAAAATCCTTCGGAGGATAATGGCAGAGGTATGTAAGTACGAAAAAGAAATGGTTGCCTTAAACCAATAAAACTTAAGAACTCAATTTTTAAACCTAAAAAAAATGAAAATGAAAAAGATCAGCTTTTTAAAAGTATCAATGGCAATTGCCATTATGGTTACTGCTAGTGCTTGTAGTAAAAATGGTGATAAAAATATTACCCAGCCGGAACATCCTAAAGTTGTGACAGAAGAAATGATGTCGGAAAACGGCTCAAATCCCGATGAAGCTTCTGTAAAAGAAAATTCCGGTACAACCTCCTCAGAGTTGAATGGCCGTGTATCTGAAAGCACCGGCCATTACCTGTATGCCGAAAGCAACGCCTCTGATGTGAACAGCGTTCTCACTTATAAAATTAAGAGTGATGGTTCTCTTTATGCAATGGGAGCAACTGCTTCCGGTGGTGCAGGTACCGGGGCGGTATTAGGTTCACAAGGCGCTTTGGTTTTGGATAAAAACCATGACTGGCTTTTCGCGGTAAACGCAGGAAGTAATACAGTGTCTTCCTTTAAGGTAAACGGGGATGGAAGCCTTACTCTTGCCCACACTGAAAGTACATACGGCGCAACTCCCGTAAGCGTAAGTGTTCATGGTAATCTTTTGTATGTTTTGAACCGGGGCAGCGATAATATTCATGGATTTTGGATTGGCACAGATGGCAAACTATCTCATATTCCGGAATCCACCCGACCCTTGAGTTCAACAGCAGTAGATGCGCCTCAAATTTCGTTTTCGCCAAATGGTGATTGGGTAATTGTTACGGAAAAGGCAACTAACATTATCGGCACATTCAAAGTAAGAAGTAATGGGTCAGTCTCCGGTGGAATTTTCACAGCTTCGGTTGGGCCAACGCCATTTGGATTTGATTTTTCCAGGGGTCGTTTTATGATTGTCTCAAACGCTGCCGGAGGAGCTGCGGGAGCCGGCTCGGCCACTTCTTATCGTATCGGCGGTAGTGGTGCACCCGATGATGTAAATGGCGCAGTGCCCAATAACCAGGCGGCGCCTTGCTGGTTTGCTATTACGAAATATGGCAGATTTGCCTACACAACCAATACAGCTTCCAATTCAGTTTCTTCTTATTATGTGGCTCCGTGGGGTGGTTTATACTTAGTACAAAGCGTTGCAGCTTCCACTGATAACGGACCGCTGGATATTGTAGTCGCTGCAAACAATTATTTTGTGTATGAACTTAATGGAAAAGCAGCCACTATTGGCGGTTATCACAGGAAATTTTTGGGCGGCCTCGAATTGATTGGAAATACTTCCGGCCTTCCGACAGGTACTACCGGGCTAGCAACATATTAAATGCAGTGTATAACTGGAAATAAAGGAGGCATCTTGCGAAATTGGTTCCTAAATATTTTTGGAGGGTAGAATGAAAAACCACTTTCATTATGATAAGGCTACCTGTAAATGGGCAGCCTTAATCTTATAGCTTTCTGCACTTGATTAAACAGAAATGGAGATTGCGCTTCAATCTCCATTTCTTTATAATTGATTATCGTAAATATTTTAATCGCATGCTACCCTTCCTCCGCAAATAAATCTCTTTGCGTAATAATGATCGTCGAGGCTACTGATAGTAACTCCCTGGCTCGAGGACGCATGAACAAAATGATTGTTATCGAGATAAAGACCAACATGTGAAACGCCGCCATGGGTATTAAAGAATACGAGATCGCCTTCTTTTAACTCATCTTTTTTCAGGTGCTCTGTTGCTTTATATTGCGCACGTGCTGTTCTGGGAACAGCAAATCCATACACGGCCATCAAAAGGCTTCCTGTTAATGCACTGCAATCAACTCCGCGTTTAGTGTTGCCGCCCATGCGATAACGGGTCCCCATCCAATTTTCAATAGAATCTAATAACGTGATATTTTTTAAAGCCTCCACATCTACATCCAGGAGCATAGCATATTTAAATTGAAGACCTGAAAAATTCTCTATGGAAGATGATGAATTATTTTCATTTACTTCATCTTTTGTTGCCATCACAACAGGTGCAACGTCTGGTTTTAAACTTTTTGTTCCGCCACTTTCTGTGTTCTGTAAAATGCCATCCGGTGTAAAAGAGATACCATCTATAAAGTTAGGAGCAGCGCTTTCAATTTCGGATGTAATGCCAAAATTGTTTATGCTGGTTTGAGCATTCGCTTGTTGCACAGTGCCTGCACAAAAAAGCAGGATTGAGATCGCTGTGAGGTTTTTCATATGGGATTTGGTTCTAAATCGTTTATAATAATCTCTAAATATTGCCAACATTAGCCTTAAAATTAAAAGTTAAATAAAGTTGGATATGTAGATGTTTTACAAACGCAAAATTCTAAAAGTTATTTCTCAAGCATTGCTAAGGTAGGATTCACTTCCTATAAATACAAGCAAATTTATATATTAAGCCTTTTTCGGGCATTTTTAAGATGCCCTGTGGTAGATGAGAGATAAAATTTGGTATTCGAAGAATCGCCAAACTATCTTCACTTTTTTTCGATATCTGGCTACGCTAAGAGTTGACATCCTGAATCTAAATAATAGCCCAGCAAATCTGAATATTAACCATTTGTGGAAAACGGGCAAAAGACTCCTCCTCTCTTTTTACGATATTTGCAGAACAGATTTTCTCGCCAATGAAGTTTTCTCACCTGCACGTACATACGCAATTTTCCTTACTTGATGGAGCTGCCTCCATTAAAGCTTTATATAATAAAGCCATGGCGGATAATATGCCTGCACTGGCTATTTCCGATCATGGTAATATGTTTGGAGTTTTTGAATTTGTAAAACATGCCCATACGCTTAAAAACGATGATGGCTCGCTTAAAGTGAAGCCTATAGTTGGTTGTGAATTTTACATTACAGAAAACAGGTTGCAAAAACAGTTTACGAAGGAACAAAAAGACCCAAGGCACCACCAAATATTACTTGCAAAAAATACGGAAGGTTATAAGAACCTAGTAAAGCTTACGTCATTAGGATACATAGAAGGAATGTATTCCAAATATCCACGTATAGATAAAGAATTGATTCATAAATATCATGAAGGGTTAATAGCAACTACCTGTTGCCTCGGCGCATTGGTTCCGCAAATCATATTGAAAAAGGGCGAAGCCGAAGCTGAAAATGAATTCAAATGGTGGCTGAATATTTTTCAAAAGGACTACTATGTAGAATTACAACGACATGGCATTCCAGAACAGGAGAAAGTAAATAAGGTGTTGTTAAAATTTGCAAAAAAGTACGATGTAAATGTGATCGCAAGCAATGATTCGCATTATGTAGATGAAAAAGATTTTAATGCGCACGACATTTTACTTTGCATAAATACCGGCGAAAAACAGGCAACTCCGGCCTTACGCGAATTTACCGACGATGATGTATTGATAAAAAATAAGCGATTTGCATTTCCCAATAATCAATTCTTTCTGAAAAACACCACAGAAATGCAAACTGTTTTTGACGACTTGCCACAAGCGCTTGATAATACAAATGAGATCATAGATAAGATTGATGTGCTCGATCTTAAGAGAGACATTCTTTTACCACATTTCACAGTTCCTAAGGAATTTGAAAGCCAGGAAGCATACCTGGAACATTTAACATGGACAGGAGCTAAAGAAAGATATCTTGAAATGACACCCGAAATTGAGGAGCGCATCAATTTTGAATTATTCACCATTAAAACGATGGGCTTCGCCGGGTATTTTTTAATTGTAAGTGATTTTATTATTGAGGGGAAAAAAATGGGCGTATTCGTCGGCCCGGGAAGAGGATCCGCAGCCGGATCTGTGGTGGCCTATTGCATCGGCATTACCAATATTGATCCTATAAAATATAATTTGCTTTTTGAAAGATTTCTAAATCCTGACCGTAAGTCAATGCCGGATATAGATACGGACTTTGATGATGAAGGAAGGCAAAAGGTTTTAAATTATGTAGTGGAAAAATATGGCAAAAACCAGGTTGCACAGATTATCACCTACGGCACCATGGCGGCAAAAATGAGTATTAAAGACGTTGCACGTGTAATGGATTTACCACTGGCCGAAAGCAATGCTTTAGCAAAATTGATTCCTGACAGGCCGGGCACTTCTTTGCGAAAAGTTTTGAAGGCGCCTCTTACAGGTTTGAAGTCATTGACAGAGGATGGCGTAGGCGGTGATGATATGGACAACATAAAGAAGCTGCGGGATATTTATAACGGAGATGATATGCGCAGCAGGGTTTTGCATGAAGCAGAAATACTCGAAGGATCTGTAAGGAATACGGGTATACATGCATCAGCGATTATCATTGCGCCGTGCGATCTTATGGAATTAATTCCGGTGGCTTCATCCAAAGATTCTGATTTATGGCTCACGCAAATTGATGGAAATAACATTGAAAGCGCAGGTGTACTTAAAATGGACTTTCTTGGATTAAGAACGCTCAGTATTCTTAAGACGGCCTTACACCTGATAAAACAAAATCATGGAGTAGAAATTGACCTGGATACTTTACCCCTTGATGATGAAGACACATACTCACTTTATCAGCGTGCGGATACAAATGGAACCTTTCAGTTTGAAAGCGGGGGCATGCAGAAATATTTAAGAGACCTTAAACCCGATAAGTTTGACGACCTTATTGCCATGAATGCGCTGTTCAGGCCGGGGCCTATGGCCTACATCCCTGACTATATTGAGCGGAAGCATGGCCGACAGGAAATTCACTACGATTTGCCTGAGATGGAGGAGATTTTGAAAGATACTTATGGAATAACCGTGTACCAGGAGCAGGTAATGTTGCTCTCTCAAAAGCTGGCTGGCTTTGGCAAAGGTGAAGCCGATATACTTCGGAAGGCAATGGGAAAAAAGCAACGTGCTGTGCTCGATAAAATGAAAGAGCAATTTATCGAAGGAGCCAAAAAGAAAAACCACCCGGTACATAAATTAGAAAAAATATGGACTGATTGGGAATCATTTGCCCAATATGCTTTTAACAAGTCGCATTCTACCTGTTATGCGTTGGTTGCTTATCAAACTGCCTATTTAAAGGCGCATTATCCAAGTGAGTACATGGCCGCAGTTCTAAACCACTCAGGCTCCATCGAGAAGATTACCTTCTTTATGGAGGAATGCAAAAGAATGGGATTAACTGTTTTGGGGCCGGATATTAATGAATCCCAAAAGGGTTTTGCTGTAAATAACAAAGGAGAAATACGTTTCGGCTTCAGTGGTATGAAAGGCGTGGGTGATGCCGCACTTGAAGCCATTATCGAAGAACGCGAAAAGCGGGGCCCTTATCAATCCATATTCGGTCTTATCAAAAGAGTAAACCAACGAACTGTAAATAAAAAATCTCTTGAAAGCCTCGCCTATGCAGGCGCATTTGACTGCTTCAAGGAAATACACAGAGCCCAATACTTTTTTACCGCCCCGGGTGAGCAGGTCAACGGGCTGGAAAAAATAATAAGATTTGGCAACCAATACCAGGCACAGCTTACCAGCAATACGAATACACTGTTTGGTGATCTTAAAATGGCTGAGGTGGTTCCGCCGGTAGTGGGCAGTTGTGAGCCATGGCCGCTTATTAAATTGCTGGATTATGAAAAAGATGTTACCGGAATGTATATGAGTGGGCATCCATTGGATAATTATACTTTCCAGATAAAGCATTACGGGCTTACCACCATTGCGGAATTCAATGAATGTAAAGAAGCGATAAGCCTTCTTCCTAACCCGGGGAGAACCTTTCGCATAGGCGGACTTGTGGCAGAAGCGCAACACCGTATTTCAAAAAACGGAAACAAGTATGGCGTATTTTTTATAGAAGATTATACTTCAAAAATGGAGCTTACTCTTTGGAGCGATGATTACGTAAAGTACAGCAACTATCTCGAGCCGGGAATGGTCATATTTTTAACGGGCAGTTTCCGCATGCGTTACGAAAGATCTGAATTTAAAGTTTCCGGTATCACCTTACTGGAATCATTGATGAAATTGTGCACGAAAAAACTGCAGATAGAAGCACATCCGAAATATATAACTGATGAATTTATTGAGTTTATAGAGGGTAATGTGCAACAATTCCCCGGTAAAACGAGTTTAAAGTTTTGTATCAGCGAGCCGGTATCAAAGATGAAATTTGGAATGTATGCGCTGGAGAAGGGATTCGAGATGAATGACGAAATGGCTAAGTTCCTGCAACAAAAGCCAGAACTAGATGTTATAGTGGAATTAACATAGTGTGGATATGCCAAATCATCATAGTATCAATATTGGATGTAATTTTGCTAATTAAGGGTGAAAAAAAATAAATTATAAATAAATATTCAAATTATGGCAACAGAATACACAGATGCGAACTTCCAGGAAAAAGTCCTTGATTCAGAAAAACTTACGATGATAGACTTTTGGGCTGAATGGTGTGGCCCATGTCGTGCAATAGGCCCTGTGGTGGAAGAACTTTCTAAAGAATACGACGGTTCAGTAAACATCGGCAAAGTAAACGTGGATCAGAATCCGCAATTAAGCGTTAACTACGGCATTACCAGCATACCAGCCATCCTTTTTGTAAAAGGCGGTAAAGTGGTTGATAAATTAGTAGGTGCACAGCCGAAATCAAATTTTGTAAAAAAGATAGAAGCTTTAAAATAATTTTCTGTTCTATAAAAGCTACCACCCGGTTCCCCAAAGAGCCGGGTTTTTTATTCCTAACCAATCTTTATTCAGGATTTAATAAAGGCTCAACATGAATATTTTTTATTTCGTTGGGGTCATGTTTGTACTTGAAAACAATCGGGAAAACCAATCCTAATACCAATGCATAGCCAGCGAAACAAAACCAGGTGCTTCGCCAATCAGTAACACCGTTTGACGTAAAATGATCAACAACCATCCCGCTGAAAAGTCCACCGAAGTACGCCCCTATCCCATTGGTCATTACCATAAATAAGCCCTGCGCACTCGCTCTTATTTTTACATCAGCTTCTTTTTCCACGAATAATGAACCGGAAATATTAAAGAAATCGAAAGCCATTCCATAGATAATCATTGATAGAACCAATAACCACAAGCCGCTGCCTGGATTTCCAATGCCAAATAATCCAAAGCGAAAAACCCACGCAAAGATGCTTATGAGCATAACTATCTTAATCCCAAATTTTCGAAGAAAAAAAGGAATTGCCAGGATGAAAAGTGTTTCAGATATCTGCGAAATTGAAATAAGAATATTAGAATGTTTTACGCCAAAAGTATCTTTGTACGCATCTATTTTACCAAAATCATCAAGGAATGGTTTGCCAAAAGCATTGGTGATTTGCAGCGCGGCTCCCAGCAGCATTGCGAATAGAAAAAATACCACCATTTTTTTTCTTTTAAAAAGTACAAATGCATCTAAGCCAAAAGAAGAAACCCATGATGCTCCCTTTGATGTTTTTGCCGGCTCGCATGCAGGCATTGTAAAACTATATAAAGCTAAACATACCGCAGCGGTAGCACTCACCAGGAATTGGTTAGGAGTTAAAGTCCAGTTAAACAGGTCAACTACCCACACAGCAACTATAAAACCAACAGTACCCCATACCCTGATGGGAGGAAATACCTTTACAATATCAAATCCTTTTTTCTCCAATGTGATGTATGAAACGGTATTATTCAAAGCAATTGTTGGCATGAAAAACATGGCATTAAAAAGCATAACCCAATACATAGTGGAAGGGTTCTGAACCTTGGAAGCCCAAAACAAGAGAGCCGCACCAATTAAATGACAGATCCCTAAAACCCGCTCAGCATTAAGCCACCTGTCTGCGATAATTCCCATAAGGGCCGGCATAAAAAGAGAGGCGATGCCCATAGTTCCGTATGTCAACCCGATCTGCGAGCCCGTTGCATGCAATTCACTAAACATATATCCGCCCAATGAAATCAACCACGCCCCCCACACAAAAAATTCAAGGAAATTCATTACGATCAGCCGAAATTTGATATTCATTTTATTCTCTTTTGTAATTACAGATTGTTTGAAACGAGTATTGCCCGTTCAAGATATAAATTAAATTGCTCTTTGGGCCTAATACAATTCATGACAATGAATTTTATAGTTTCACGAGGTTGGCAGGTATTAAATAATCTCTCGTCCATTTATCAGCGAGTTAATAGTCGGACGGCTTTGTAATTGAAAAGAATGGGCACCGAATTCATAATTCTGAGTCTGCTTATTGTATCGAAAACATTTTGATTAAATCAATAGTAAAACGAATCTTGCGTTTTAAGGATATGATAATTTTCAAATTTTATTCCTATCAACAAACTAAAATTTTCTTTTTGCGTTATTTAGTCGCGGCTTTTAATGTTCAACTAAAAATTTAATTTACATCATCACTTTTTTGCATCATTTTATCTTTGTTACCGCTTGTCAATTTCGCTGCAATATTCGATTTCTAAATTCCTGAAAGGGAAACATTTAGTTTGAAAAAAAACCATATTTTTAACACTTCAAAAATATTGAAATCCGTTACCTGGAAACTAATTCCAAAACTAAAAATAACTTCATTGAAAAAATTCACTCACCTCGCGTTTCAGGGCATTTTGATCTTGTTATTCTTTTTTGTTTATTCCGGAAAAATTTATTCTCAAACCGCGATCGCTGAGAAATTTAATTTCAAAGAGCTTGCTAACAAAGATGCTGCTCGACTTCATCAAAGAAATTTTGAAGAGGAAATTGACGGCGGCTGGAGGCCATTGCATGATATGCCTATACCACCTTCTGCTAAAATAATGAGACAAGGTAATTTGCCGGCCTTTACACCTGCTTCTATTGAATCTGCATCGCCACCTCCGCTGCAAGACTTTTTGGGACATGTAGATCCGTTGCAAACGATACCCCCCGATTCTCATGGGGCAGTCGGAATAAATAATGTGGTGACTGCAACGAATGATTTTATAATTGTACATGCTAAAAATGGCGGCGCAGTATTAAGCCAGATTACGTTCGCTACTTTTTTTAATAATGCAAATATTTCCGATCCTTACATGCAATATGACCCTTATCTCAATAGATTTTGGATAAGCGGAATTTCGACAGACAATACCAACAAACTTTTTATTGCGGTTTCTCAAACCGGAGATCCTGCAGGTAGTTGGTACAGATATAGCTTCACCCCTTCTTCTGTTGATGGCGCGATACTCCTTGATCATCCATACCTTGGCTTCGACAACAGGTTATTGGTTGTTTCGGGAAGAAAATTCCCGGGAGCCTTGAACTTTTCAGGGCCTATATTATTTGCTTTCGACAAAGCGAATTTAGCCGCAGGCAATCCTATCACTTTTGGAACAAATGCGCAAACGATCGAAAAAACAACTTCGGATGGGGATGCACCTTGCCCGGTAACGGTTTATGGGCTTTCGGCAGTGCCTGCCACCACATTTTACATTATGCAAAACTGGAATGGCAGTTCTTCGGCCATCAGGTTATCCACTATTACAGGCAACATTCCTACACTTACCTGGAACACAACGGCTGCCGTATTTCCTTCGGGAGGGTCGGCATGGGCGGGCGGCTCACTTGGCAATCTTGCACCTCAGTTAGGTGAAACAAGAAAGCTCGCAGTTAATGACGCCAGGATCAGTTCAGCAGTAATGGTAAATGGCCAAATCTGGTGCGCACATCATATCGGGTTGCCTGCAACAGGATTTGATCACACTGCTGTTCAATGGTGGGAGTTATCTCCTGCGGGCGATGTTTTACAAAGAGGACGTATCGATGATCCTACCGGGCTTACTTCAAGATATTTTCCAACAATTGCGGTAAACCCGGCTGAAAATGTTTTAATTGGATATACTGTTTCATCTCCTTCCACAAGAGTTAATGCTGCCTATAGCACGAGATCTGCCACTACACCTCCAAATACCACCGATGATGAATATGTATACAAAGGTGGCATAAGCACGTACTGGAAAGACTATTCAAGTGGCAGGGCCCGTTGGGGAGACTATAGCCACTCTGCGGTGGATCCGGTTACAGGAAATTTATGGACAATACAGCAATATGCCGAGCAAAGAGCCGGAGCTTCCGATAATCAATCAAAATATGGAGTATGGTGGGCGGAAGTTTCTTTCCTTACATTTTTAAATGACGCCGCGTTATCAACCATCATCGCTCCGAACAATGCGGCACCTTATTGCGAGCTACCTATAGCCCCTGAAGTAACTATTACCAATGTTGGTAAAAATCAATTGACATCTGTTTCAGTCGGATTTATCCTTGACGGCGTGGACATTGGTACCCAATCCTTCACCGGCTTATCACTTAATCTTTTTGCAACTCAAAACCTTAAGGTAACTCTGCCATTGAATCCGTCGCCGGGCGTTCATGATTTACAGGTATATACCTTTGAGCCCAATGGCGTCGCGGATCAGCGAACTTCCAATGACACCGCTTCGATCACATTCAATGTATTACAGGGTTTAACGCTTCCTGCTGTTGAGGGCTTTGAATCTACAACTTTCCCGCCCCCGGGAGGATGGAGTTTGTTCAACCCTGATGGTGGCATTTCATGGGCACGAACAACTACTAGTAAAAAAAGCGGTGTTGCCTCTATGAAATTTGATGCATATACTTATGACGCAAAGGGGCAGGAAGATATCCTGAGATCTCCAAAAATTGACCTTATCGGTGCCGACTCTATCAATATTAATTTTGATGTTGCGTATGCGCAGTATTCTTCTGCTGAAAAGGATTCACTTCAAATTATATATTCAACTGATTGCGGGGTGACATGGCTTTCAACGAGTTATAAAAAAGGAGGTCCGGGTCTTTCTACAACCGGCGCTTTTGTTACACCTGCATTCGCCCCTACTCCTACACAATGGCGCAACGAAAATATAAGCATATCAACCTGCGGAATTACTTCATCTTCTATCATATTAGGAATACGCGCAGTTACTGATTATGGAAACAATATTTATGTTGACAATTTTGCCGTAAATAAAATTGCTACAAAGCAATACAATGCAGCAGTTCTTTCAGTTAATAGACCTTTTGGAAGTCTGTGCGTTACGGATTTTGTGCCTGAAGTAACCATCGCCAATTATGGGTTTGATACACTAAAAGCCTTAAAAATAAATTACCAGGTAGATAATGGAACTATAGGTACTTATGATTTTTCAGGTGCTTTGCCAAGGTGTTCAACACAGGTTGTTACACTCAACCCGGTAACATCCGTATCGGGAACACATATTCTCACCATTTATAGCACCGAACCAAACGGAATGCCTGAACAATTTCCTTCTAATGATACCGCGAGAAAAACCATTGTGATTTCTCCAATCTTAGATGCACCAGTTGCCGAAGGTTTTGAAACGACTACCTTTCCTCCGGCCAATTGGAGCGTAATAAATCCGGACGGTGCACTCACGTGGGAGAGAACTACTGCCTCGGCAAAAACCGGGACGGGATCAATGATCATCAGAAATTATGATTATTCACCGGGTAATACAACAGACAAATTCGCTTCCCCTGTTATAAACTATGATGCGAAAGTGGACTCATTCTTTGTTTCATTCGATTATGCCTATGCGCAGGGAACACAGTATCCCGGAAGCACCACGCTACCGCTCGATACGCTGGAGGTGCAGATCACACAGGATTGCGGACAAACATTTACAACAATCTGGAAAAAATGGGGTGAGGAACTTCAAACCATCAGCGATCCTAATTTCACAAATACCAACCGCTTCACTCCGAATAATAATAACCAATGGAAAAGCATTAATGTCTACCTGAGTCCCGTAATCGGGAAAAAGAATTTCCAGGTTTATTTTGTGGCAAAAAGCAATCATCAAAATAATCTATACCTTGATAATATAAATATTTATACAAAGACATTACCACAGCGGCTTAAGAACCAGGGTTATCTTATCTATCCAAGCCCTTTCAGCAATTCATTTATAATTCGCAATTACCAGGTGCCGACCACATTGCAAAAAGTAGGCATTTATAATTCCGTAGGACAGTTGGTTTGGGCCAAAGACCTGAATGGCAAAGGCAACACCGAAATGACCGTTGACTTTAGCAGGTTCCCGCGAGGCGTTTATATTGTTAAATTAATGTACACTGAAAAGACAGTTGTAGAAAGAATAGTTAAACAGTAAGACTAAAAAGTCTTCCGCTGAGATCGAAAGGTATTTATCAGTATTTAAAAGAGGTTGATCTAAATAGGTCAGCCTCTTTTGTTTTGCAAATTGTACTGAAGTAACTTTGCTGTATGATAAATCCCACAAAAGAAGCAAAGCTTTTAGAAGTTATAAGTTCTTTAAATGAAGGCAAAGAATTTAATAAAATCGCAGAAAAAATTACTGCAAACGAAAGAATAAGTGATGAAGATGGTATGATGTTATTTGAAAAAGCCAGCCTCGGCCTTGCCGCTACCTTCGCCAATTATATAAGAGAAAAAAAACACGGAGATAAAACTTATTTCAACAGGAACTTTCATATTGAGCCTACTAATGTTTGTGTTTTCTCGTGTAAATTTTGTTCTTACTCCAGGCTGTATGCGCATCGCGATGAAGGATGGGTTTTAAGTCATGATCAGATGATGGATATCGTAAAGGGTTACGATGGAAAACCGGTAACTGAAGTTCACATTGTCGGCGGCGTTCATCCAAAAATGGATCTTGATTTTTTCTGTAACCTGGTTGCTGATATTAAAGCCCACAGGCCTGAACTACATATAAAAGGCTTTACCGCAGTCGAACTGGATTATATGTTCAGGAAAGCAAAACTATCCGTTGAAGAAGGCATGTTGAAATTAAAAAATGCGGGTCTTCAATCTCTTACCCGGCGGCGGCGCTGAAATTTTCGATGAAGAAATACGTCAACAAATAAGTGCGGATAAAGTAGATGCTGAGGGCTGGTTAAAGATTCATGAAGAGGCGCATAAACTGGGCATGCATACTAATGCCACCATGCTTTATGGCCACATAGAAAATTATGCGCACCGCATTGATCACATGCGCAGGCTACGCGATCTGCAGGATAAAACCAATGGGTTTCAATACGTTCATTCCACTTAAGTTTCGCAATCAAAATAATGACATGAGCCATGTGCCGGAATCGTCCATTACAGAAGATATGAAAATGTATGCCGTGGCACGAATTTACATGGATAACTTTCCACATCTCAAAGCTTACTGGCCAATGCTGGGAAGACAAAACGCACAGCTTTCACTTTCATTTGGCGTAAATGATATTGATGGAACCATAGATGATTCCACAAAAATTTATTCCATGGCCGGAAGCGAAGAACAAAATCCTACGATGAGCACGGCGGAATTGGTAACGCTTATTAAGCAGGCAAAAAGGACTCCTGTTGAAAGAGATACTTTGTACAATGTGGTTAAGGATTATTCCGTTTCGGAAGAGAAGGAATTTGATGTTACTTTGAATTGATGCCAAATAAAAAAAAATATTCCAAATGTCCTGCCATAACTTTTCAAAAGCTTGCTACCAATCCTGAATTTTCTTCACTAAAAAATATCTCGGTAGGGTGTGTTTTTATCTTTTGTAACTTTAAGATATGAAAGCAGAAGAACCTATACATGCCTATCAAAAAAAGTTTTACTCCATAGAGGAATACCTTGAAATGGAAAATGCGGCTATGGAAAAGCATGAGTATTACAAGGGTGAAATATTTGCCATGTCGGGCGCAAGCGCAAGGCACAATGTAATATCGAGTAACCTTATGATATCTTTGGGTATTTTATTAAAAGGAAAAACCTGCAAGCCTTACGGCAGTGATATGCGCATACATATCCCGGAAAATACATTATTTACTTATCCTGATATTTCCATTATTTGCGGAGATGTTATTTCCTCAAATGAAGATGAAAATACTGCTGTAAAGCCAACCGTAATTATTGAAATACTCTCTCCCTCTACCCGTAATTATGACCGCGGTGAAAAGTTTATGCTATACCGTGCTATTCCTGCTTTGAAAGATTATCTGCTTGTGGATTCACAATCTATTCATGTGGAGCATTTTGCTATTAATAAAGAAGGTCTTTGGCAATTGAAAGAATATAATAAAATTGATGAAGAAATTTTTATAGAAACACTCAATGTAAAGTTGCTAATGGAAGATGTTTATGAGAGAAGTAAATTGTAGGGAAAATAATTTGTTTATCATAAGATGACTCCACTAAGATTTGTTCCAGGACCCAAAAAAAAATAGACAGGAATTGGTAAAGCTTATTAAGCAGGCAAAAAGGTTCCTGTTGAAAAAGATGCCCTGTATAATGTGGTGAACGATTATTCGATCACCGAAGAAAAATAGTTTGATATGTTGTTGAATTAGCTATCACTCCTTATAACCCATCCCCAAATTATACATCACAAAGCTCCAGGTATCTGCAACTTCTTCAATCACTTTGTTTGTTGGCTTTCCCGCGCCATGGCCGGCTTTGGTTTCAATACGAATTAATGTAGGATTGGTTCCATCATTATCTGCCTGCAAGCTCGCGGCAAATTTGAAACTATGTGCAGGCACTACCCTATCGTCATGATCACCGGTTATTACGAGAGTTGCGGGATATTTTACTCCCGGTTTTAAATTGTGCAGGGGAGAATATTTGTACAGGTTTTTGAAGTCTTTTTCATTGTCACTTCTGCCGTATTCAGTTGCCCAGGCCCAGCCGATTGTAAATTTGTGGTAGCGCAACATGTCCATTACGCCAACCTGTGGAATGGCCACTTTAAAAAGTTCCGGTCTTTGTGTCATCGCGGCTCCTACAAGAAGTCCGCCATTGCTGCCGCCCTTTATCGCAAGCTTTCCAGGGTTGGTATATTTTTTATCAATCAAAAATTCTGCTGCGCCAATAAAATCATCAAATACATTTTGTTTCTTCTCCAGCATGCCGGCTTTATGCCACGATTCTCCATACTCGCTTCCCCCTCTTAAATTTACAATTACAGAAACGCCGCCCTGTTCAAGGAAAAATGCATCGGAAATTGAAAAATAGGGAGTGAGTGGAATATTAAATCCTCCGTACCCATATAATAGAACCGGGTTGTTTCCCTCGAGCTTAATGCCCTTTTTATAAGTAATAAACAAGGGCACTTTTGTACCATCCTTACTCGTGAAAAATGATTGTACAGTCTGGTAATTATCGGCATTTATTTTCACTTCGCTTTTCCTGAAAAGATTGGTTTCGCCGGTATGGATATTATACCTGAAAATAGCAGGAGGATAATCGAAGGAAGTATAGCTATAAAAAATTTCTTTGTCATCTGCATTTCCATTAAAGCCGCCTGCAGAGCCAATCCCTGGCAGGTCGATTTGTCGTTCCAGGTTTCCGGCATAATTTGTTTGATAAATCCTGCTTGATGCATCCTGCAAATAAGAAAGAAATAATTTATGTCCTGCAGTACCTACGGATTCCAATAATTCTTTTCTTTCAGGGATTATAATTTTCCAATTTTCCTTTGCGGGATTTTTGGGATCAATAAGGACAACTTTATAATTCGGTGCATCGGCATTCGTTTTTATTAGCAATTTGTCACCGTCATTGTCTACAAAGTCGGCTTCGGTATCAAAGCCTTTTATCAGTAATTTGAAATCATTATCGGGAGATGTGTTTTTCATATCCTTTACCCAAATTTCCGCGCCACTTGTTCCTTCGCTCGTGCCAAGAATCAAAAAATGCTCATCCTCACTAAGCCCCACCCCCACTGTCCTCAACGGATGCGCCGGGTCTTCGTAGATTAATACATCCTCGCTTTGCGGAGTGCCTAGTTTGTGATAATAAGCCTTATGATTTTGATTTTGGTTGGTGAGTTTACTTTTTTCATCGGGCGTTGGATACCTGCTGTAATAAAATCCATCATCCCCTTTCCAAGACAGGCCACTAAATTTTATGTAATCAATTTCATCATCCAATAATTTTTTATCCGCGACATTCATAACATGGGCTACCTGCCAGTCACTGCCGGCCTGCGCAATAAGGTAAGCCGCGTATTTTTTATTCTTGCTGAAAGAAGGAGTACCTATGGCGGCGGTACCGTCTTTACTTAGGCTGTTTGGGTCAATAAAAACTTCAGCATCTCCATCGAGCCCCCGTTGCCTGTACAGGACACTTTGATTTTGAAGGCCATCATTTTTGTAAAAATAATAATAGTCTCCTTCTTTAAATGGCGAACTGTATTTTGGATAATTCCACATCTCTTCCAGCTTTGCTTTTACTTTATCGCGAAAAGGGATTTTTGAAAGATACTCTTCTGTTACTTTATTTTCAGCCTCTACCCATTGTTTGGTTTCTTCACTATTATCATCTTCGAGCCATCGATAAGGATCTGCTACATTGGTTCCAAAATAGTTGTCAACCTGGTCCACTTTTTTGGTGTCAGGATATTTTATTTGCGAAAAAGAAACGGTGTTTATCATCATAATTATAAAGAAATAAAAAATAGTTTTTTTCATTTTTAAGATCAATTTGAAATGAAGTTAAATGATTTGAATAAGATTTTATTTCCTTGTTGACGGAGGAACTTATTTCGATTCCGGTTCTGCGCCGATCACAAACGGGGAGCCTTGTTGCAGCCGGAATTGATTGGAACTACACAGAGAAATTCTGTCGGGGAATGAAATTTTCGCATTAAACAAAATTCTGAATAATTAATAATTCCACGACTTTTATCTAAAAAAATTTGTAAATCTGTATTCCTAATTCTAAATATGTATTTTTGACGCTTTTAGAATAATAATCAAAACTAACAGGAAACTAATTGTAATGTCGCAGAGAAAAGTAACCAAAATAGGAGTTCTCACATCTGGAGGCGATTCACCGGGGATGAACGCAGCGATAAGAGCCGTAGTTCGCACGGGAATTTATAATGGAATGGAGGTATATGGAATAGTAAGGGGCTACCAGGGAATGATAGATGGGGATATAAGCAAAATGGAAAGCAAGAGCGTTGCAAACATTATTCAACGTGGAGGCACCATTTTGAAGACTGCAAGGTGTAAAGAATTTTTCACGCATGAGGGTAGGGAAAAAGCCTATCAAAATTTAAAAAAGTTTGGCATCAACGGCCTCGTTATTATCGGAGGCGACGGATCTTTCCGGGGCGCCCAGATATTCAGTAACGAATTTGACATACCGTGTATTGGACTGCCCGGTACAATAGATAAAGATATTTCCGGTACGGATTTTACAATCGGTTTTGATACCGCAGTAAACACAGCCGTAGAAGCGATTGATAAGGTAAGGGATACAGCAGATGCACATGATCGTCTCTTTATTATTGAAGTGATGGGCCGCGACTCCGGTTATATAGCTTTGCATAGCGGGATCGCAACCGGTGCGGAGAACATTTTAATCCCGGAAAGAAGAACCGATATTGAAGACATTATTAAAGCACTTGCTGAAAAGCACGGAAGAAAAAAATTAGTAAATATAATTGTGGTGGCTGAAGGCGAAGAGTTTGGCGGCACGGAACTCGCAAAAATAATAACAGAGAGAATGCCCGAGCAGGAAGTAAGGGTGTGTATACTTGGGCACATTCAAAGAGGAGGCGCCCCTACCTGCCTTGATCGGCTTATTGCGAGCCGCATGGGTTATGCTGCTGTGGAGTGCCTGATGGAAGAAAGGTATAATGTTTTTGTAGGAATCGTGAACAACCGTATGCATTATATCCCCTTGAATGAAGCTGTAAAAAGGAAACAAAGAATAAGTGAAGACTGGATGAAAATCGTAAAGATTTTATCGAGTTAAAAATACTAAATGTTGGGAAAGCATAGATTACAACACCCGGTTATTTTTTAAACCAATATCCAATCTAAAAATTTAAAATCTGATAAAAGAAATGTCTAAAAATATTACAAAATATATGCATCCCGAAATGGATAAGAAAGCAGCATTTGAACATTCTACAAAGCGTACAAAAATTGTAGCCACTATTGGGCCCGCAACCGAATCCTATGACGCAATGGTAGAACTTGTGAAAGCGGGAGTAAATGTTTTTCGCCTGAACTTTTCCCACGGCTCTCATGAAAATAAAGCGGCTATAATTGAAAATATCCGCAAAATAAATAAGTCACTCCCCTATAATATTGCCATACTTGCAGACTTACAGGGCCCGAAATTAAGAGTAGGTGAAATTGAAAATAATGCGCTTGAAATTAACCCGGGTGATAAGCTCACTTTTACTAATACAAAATGCGTTGGCAATCTTGAAAGAATTTATGTAAGCTACCCTAACCTCCACAATGATGTTGTACCGGGAAATATTATTATGATTGATGATGGAAAGCTTGAAGTAAAAGTGATCAAAGTGCTTCCGAATAATGATGTCGAAGTTGAAGTTAAGATGGGAGGCATACTCTCCTCAAAGAAGGGGCTTAATCTTCCTGATACAAAAATTTCACTGCCGGCTTTAACAGAAAAAGATCTTGCAGACCTGGAATTTATTCTAACCCAGGATGTTGATTGGATTGCGCTTTCTTTTGTGAGAGAGGTGAAAGATATTATGGGCCTAAAGGATATATTAAAAGCAAGAAACAGCAAAGCAAAAGTGATTTCGAAAATTGAAAAGCCCGAGGCAGTAGCTAATATCCGGGATATCATTCTTGAAAGCGATGGTATTATGATTGCCCGCGGTGATCTTGGCGTGGAACTACCGATTGAAAAAGTTCCTTTGATTCAAAAAGAAATTATACGAAAATGTATGCACCGGGCCAAACCCGTGATTGTAGCTACTCAAATGATGGAGAGTATGATTGACCGTACCAAACCAAACAGGAGTGAGATTACTGACGTTGCCAATGCGGTTCTGGAAGGTGCAGACGCTTTGATGTTAAGCGGTGAAACAGCCACAGGCCAGCACCCCACTCTCGTTATAGAAACCATGTGTAAAATAATTCTCGAAGTAGAAAAGACTGCGTATGACTACAACAGGGACGATATTCTTTCTCCTCAACCCCAATCTCCTTCATTCCATAGTGATGCTTTATGCTACAGCGCATGCAAACTTGCCGCGGATGTGAAAGCCGATGCATTAATAGGAATGACACAAAGCGGCTACACGGGATTTATGCTGAGTAGCTACAGGCCAAAATCTTTATTATATGTTTTCAGTAAAGAAAAAAGCCTTATCAATCAACTAAGTCTTAGCTGGGGCGTACGTGCATTATTTTATGAAGAAGAAGAAAGCCTTGATGATATCTTTTATGATGAAATTAATATTTTGAAACAAAGAGGCTTCCTTAAAACTGGTGATGTTGTTGTAAACACCGGAAGCACTCCGGTAAATCTTCATTTACCAACCAATGTGCTTAAAATTACGAAGGTGGGTGAATGATCTATCTTGATCACAAGTCCCATTCACTATTTATAATGAGCATTATTCGGCAAAGCATCACAATAACGGTTAGCCGCCAATAAGTTCATAACAGTCTTAAGTTTTTTTTAAAAACTCAAAAAATATTTACTACCTAAAATATAAGAAGGTATTGAAAAATAATTTTTGATACTGCCACTATCTCCAGCTACAGATAATTATTGCAGCAATCACATTACCGAGAACATTGTATAATCCATTGATAAGATGAAGTCCAAGCGGCCTCTTCTCATAAACATAAGAAATGTGCACAGCGGTCGCAGCAAAACAAAAGCCGGTAACCAGTCCTAGTTTTAAACCTCCCATCCAGCCAAAAATGCCAAACCGTTCAGCAAGTATTGCAAGGCCAAGAGCGCATAAGATCATCAATAAAAATGATATTACCATAATCTGCGCAGCGCCTTTCTTTGCATCAGGCGCATTCATCGCAGCGGCATTATATGCCTGCCATTTTTTTCCAAAAAGGGCCGTGTACCAAATGGCTCCAAGAAAAAAATATCCAAGTCCGCCGACTAGTACTGCAAGCCAGTTAATGTGGCTGAAAATTTCTGTATTCATGATAAGTTGTTTTGGTAAAGAGAAAGTTTTTAGAAAAATAGATAATTTTTGTTCGACATACAACTATCCTTAAACGAAAAATAATTTAAACAAATAATTTTCAAAAAAACGATTGGCGTCGGGTATCATTAATTAATTGTTGCGAACAAAAAATATCAGGGAACTAAATGAAAAATTCGCGACTTAAATTGTGATCATTTGCTACATTTAAATTTCAAAGCACTTCCATGAAAAAATATTTACTATTAATCATTCTTTTTTCTCTTTCTTTTGCGGCATCTGCACAAACTGTCGACAGCGCCTGGATCGTGGGCAACTATACAAAGATGGAAACCACAATTGTGATGCGTGATGGAATAAAACTATTTACCTCGATCTATATTCCAAAAGATAAATCGGAAAAACATCCCATTCTTATTACCCGCACTCCTTACTCATGTGCACCATACGGGCAAAATGATTTCAGGGAATTTTGGAACAGCTATCAAAAGGAATATTTCAAAGAGGGTTATATAATGGTAATACAGGATGTACGCGGAAGATGGATGAGTGAAGGCAAATTCGCAGATGTGAGGCCTTTTAATCCTGGTAAAAAGGGGAATGAAACCGATGAGGCGAGTGATACATACGATACCATCGACTGGCTGGTAAAAAATATTGAAGATAATAACGGAAATGTGGGAGTGTTTGGAATTTCGTATCCCGGGTTTTATTCAACTATGGCCGCGGCGAGTAACCATCCCGCGTTAAAAGCTGTAAGCCCTCAGGCACCTGTCACCAACTGGTTTATCGGTGATGATTTCCATCACAAAGGCGTGTTTTTTCAAATGGATGCATTTGATTTTTATTCTGCATTAGGTAGCGGATTTGGCCAGCCGCACCCATCTCCTACTTCTGTTCCTGCACGTTCTGTTGGCTATCCTGATCATGACAACTACAAATTTTTTCTTGAAGCCGGTACTTTAAAAAATCTCTCAAAATATATGGGAGACACCATTGCATTTTGGAAAGACCTGATGTCTCATCCAAATTATGATGCATGGTGGCAGGCGCGTGATGCACGCAACGCTACTAAAAATTTAAAGCCTGCCATGTTGTGGGTTGGCGGTGAGTTTGATGCTGAAGATTGCTGGGGCGCATGGAATGCATATAAAGCCGCTGAGAAAAATAACCCGGGCAAAGTTTTTAATAAAATTGTTGAGGGGCCGTGGTATCATGGTGAGTGGGCAAATCATGACGGCACGCATCACGGAAATATACAATTCGGTTCAAACACGAGTGAATATTATCAACAACATTTTGAAATCCCCTTCTTCAACTATTTCTTAAAAGGCAAAGGAGATATTTCTCAAATAGATGAAGCAAATGTTTTTATAACCGGTGCAAATGAGTGGAAGAGCTTTTCAAAATGGCCGCCCACAGGCGAACAGGAAAAGGCAATTTACCTGCAAGCCGGCGGAAAATTAGGATGGGCAAAACCGGCCACCATTAATAGCTTCAGCGATTATATAAGCGACCCTGCCAAGCCTGTCCCTTACGAAGAGTTTGTTCATTTCAACAGAACAAGAACTTATATGTCGGATGATCAGCGTTTTGCCGGCAGACGACCTGATGTATTGGTTTTTCAAACAGATACTTTAGCTGATGCTGTAACAGTTACGGGAAGTGTAATTGCGGATATTATGACCAGCATTTCTACAACCGATGCAGATTTTGTTGTAAAACTAATTGATGTGTTTCCGGAAAACCTGGGTTATAACAATGTAAATATTTACGCGGAAGAAGATCCCGAAAGAGTTTACCCAATGGGCGGTTATCAAATGTTGGTACGTGCAGAAATCATGAGAGGAAAATTTCGTAATAGTTTCGAAAAGCCCGAACCTTTTATTCCCGGTAAAATCACGGAAGTAAAATGGGAACTGCCTGATGTGGCGCACACTTTTTTAAAAGGGCATCGCATTATGGTACAAATACAAAGCAGTTGGTTTCCCATAGCAGACCGCAACCCGCAAAAGTTTTTAGACATCTATAAAGCGAATGATAGCGATTTTCAAAAAACAGCTATTCGCATTTATCATGACGCAACACATGCGTCAAAGATTATTTTGCCGGTTTTGAATAAATAAAAATTGCAGCTTTAAATGTTGCAAATATTTCTATTGCACAGATTAGTAAAAAAACTCTAAACTTTAAAACATAAAACCACAGATGAAGAAAATTCTTATTGTCGTATGCTTGTTCACATCATCATTTGCCATAGCACAAAAAATAAATATTGTTCCGCAACCTGCGGAAATGATAATGCCGAAAATCGCCGCAGCGTTCCCAATTACAAAAAAAACCACCATTGTTTTGAAACAAAGCGGCCTGGAAAACAGCGCCAGCTTCTTCAACGAATACTTAAAAAAATATTATGGTTTTACATTGAATATTTCGAAAAGTGAAGCAGGAAATAACTCAATCATTTTAGATCTTCAACATGGCGATAACGCAGCGGCAGAGGGATATAAAATGGCGGTAAACAACAATGGGATATCGATCACCGGCAATGACGAGTCCGGTGCGTTTTATGGAATTCAAACACTAATACAATTATTACCTCTTCAAAAAGCAAAATCGTTAAGTATACCCTATGTTTCGATAAACGATTACCCGCGTTTTAAATACCGTGGGATGCATCTTGACGTGGGCCGCAACTTCTTCCCCGCCGATTATATAAAAAAATACATAGACTATCTGGCATTACATAAATTCAATACTTTTCACTGGCACTTAACGGAAGACCAGGGATGGCGCATCGAAATAAAAAAATATCCAAAACTCACATCAATTGGGGGTTTTAGGAATGGAACCATTATAGGACATTATCCTGGCAAGGGTAACACCAACGAACGGTATGGTGGTTTCTATACACAAGATGAAGTAAAACAAATTGTGAAATATGCACAGGACAGGTACATCACCGTCATTCCTGAGATTGAATTACCCGGTCATTCTTCCGCAGCAATTGCAGCTTATCCACAACTCAGTTGCTTCCCTGATGAATCAACAAAGATTTCGCCGCGAACACCATGGTCAGGCCCAAGAGAAGGAAAACAAGTAGAGCAAACATGGGGCGTATTTGAAGATGTATTTTGCCCATCGGACTCTACGTTTAAATTTCTTGAAGATGTGCTTGATGAGGTTATGGAATTATTTCCATCAAAGTATATTCACATTGGTGGTGACGAATGCCCAAAAGAAAATTGGAAAAGATCGGACTTTTGCCAACAGTTAATTAAAGAGAATGATTTAAAAGATGAGCATGGCTTACAGAGTTATTTCATAAGTAAAATTGAAAAATACTTAAACAGTAAGGGAAGAAATATTATTGGTTGGGATGAAATACTTGAAGGCGGGCTGGCACCGAATGCAACTGTTATGAGCTGGCGTGGTGAAGCTGGTGGTATAGCAGCAGCAAAGCAACATCACGATGTAATAATGACTCCGGGAAGTTATGTTTACCTGGATCATTCTCAATCAAAAAATGAAGACAGCGTTACAATCGGAGGTTACCTTCCGCTAAGTGTAGTGTATGGCTACGATCCGGTACCTAAAGAGCTTAATGAAGAAGAAGCAAAATATATACTTGGGGCACAAGGCAATGTATGGACTGAATATATAAATAACGTACCGAAACTTGAATACATGATTTTTCCACGGATGACCGCATTAAGCGAAGTCGTGTGGACGCCGAAAGATAAAAAAGATTGGGCTGATTTTTCCTCGCGTTTGCCAGGAATATTTCAACGTTATAAATTCTGGGGCGCAAATTACAGTACGGCAGCATACGACCTTCATTCATCCGTTTTGCCGACAGAAGATTATCATGGTGTAAAGTGGAACCTTGAAACCAAAAACCCGGATAACAAAATTATTTATGTGAAAGGAAAAAATACAAGTGCGTCATTCAACTATACCGAACCCCTTCTCATAAATGCTTCGGGCGTTTATGGTGCGGCAGCAACGGGTACGGACAATAAGATATTAGGTAACTGGACCTGGAAAACATTTTTGCTTAATAAAGCGACAGGAAAAAAAATTACACTTAAAAATGAACCGGCATCTAACTATCCCGGGAGTGGAGCTTTTACATTGGTAAATGGTATCGTTACAGATAAGGGTTTATCGGAAGCTTCTGAGTGGCTTGGATTTGCAGGCACTGACCTCGAGGCCGATATTGACCTTGGAGCACGTATGGAAATCGAAAGTGTTTCTCTAAATATGCTTGATGAAAACGATAGCTGGATATATCTACCAAAAGATATCCAGGTTGCTACTTCTGATAATGGCCAAAATTATTCTTCCGTCGCATCCATTGCTATTGATGGTATAAAGGACAAAGGCAAAAGTAAATTTACTCTACCTATAAATACGACTGCCCGTTTTGTAAAAGTGCTTGCACAAAATTTTGGCACCATACCTTTTGGTTCACCCGGCGCCGGATCGCCTTCATGGCTCTTTGCAGATGAGATCGAGATTAATTAATACAAGCCTTCAGAAACAAATAGTTAACAACTTTTGCACCTGCGTTATGAAAGTAATTTAGCATTGACGAAACTTTACGCAATCGTTATACTGAAATAACCACAACATAGTGCTATTAATTATTAATCCACTTATCTTCGTTTCACTTTTTTATAATAGCTAATTGCATAAAATACTTACCACTTGTAAGACACCTTTTTATTAATAAATAGGAAATAAACATTACCACATTATGATCGATTCTTTAGAAAAAATTCCTGTAGAGATTTTTGCGACGCCAAAGGAAGGCTCGCGATATGTAGCAAAAATAATTGCCGATCTTATAAAAGAAAAAAATGCGCAGGGCAAAAAAGCAGTTATTGGCCTGGCTACAGGATCAACGCCCAAATCTTTATATGCGGAGCTGGTACAAATGCATCGTGAAGAAGGGCTAAGTTTTAAAAATGTAATCACATTCAATCTTGATCAATATTATCCTATGGAGCCGGATGCTTTAAACAGCTATCATTATTTCATGAGAAAATATTTATTTGAGCAAACTGATATTGATCCTGAAAATTATTTTTTGCCAAACGGGCTTACACCAAAAGATCATATAAAAGAACACTGCGCCGAATATGAAAGAAAAATTGAAGAGGCTGGTGGCCTTGACCTGCAGATATTAGGTATAGGAAACAATGGCCACATAGGTTTTAATGAACCCGGTTCTCCCCTGTATTCAAAGACAAGGCTCATTACCCTGGACAATTCCACCCGCATAGCAAACTCGCATGAGTTTGGAAATATTTCGCAGGTTCCCCGTATGGCAATTACCATGGGAATAAGCACTATTATGAAATCCAAAAGGATCATTTTGCTTGCATGGGGTAAAACCAAAGCTCCTGTTATTCAAAAAGCCGTGGAGGGAAAACCTACTGAAGAAGTGCCGGCATCCTTATTACAGAATCATGACGACTGCACTTTTGTGCTGGATGAATTTGCCGCATCGGAATTAACAAGATTTAAATCTCCGTGGCTTACCGGTGAATGTGAATGGACCCCGCACATGATAAAAAACGCAGTGGTAAGCCTTTCCCTAAAATTAGATAAACCTGTACTTAGCCTTACGGACCATGATTATAATGAATTTGGCCTTAGTGATCTCCTGACCGACAAAGGAGATGCATATGGCATCAACCTGGAAGTATATTACATGCTGCGGGATAGCATAACCGGTTGGCCGGGCGGCAAGCCCAATTCAGCTATGCCTAATCATCCTGAAAGAACGCTCCCTTTTCCGAAAAGAGTCATTATTTTCTCACCACATCCTGATGATGACATTATAAGCATGGGCGGTACTTTTATGCGACTGCACGACCAGGGGCACGAAGTACACGTTGCTTACCAGACAAGCGGAAACATAGCGGTAACCGACGAGTTTGTAACAAGATTCCTCGACTTCACGGTTGGCTTCGAGAAAATTTTTGATATAGATAATACGGTTAGTACATCAATCTTTAATAAAGCATCTGCCTATATAAATGAAAAAAAATCCAGTGAAAAGGATAGCGCAGAAATCCGCAGCATTAAAGGCCTTATAAGGCGATGCGAGGCCAGGGCAACCTGTAAATATGTGGGCCTGACGGAGAAGCAGATTCATTTCATGAACCTTCCCTTTTATGAAACAGGAACCATAGAAAAAAATCCCATGAGTGACGATGACGTGAGGATAACTGTTGACCTTATGCGAAAAATAAAACCGCACCAGATATTTTGCGCCGGCGATCTTGCTGATCCCCATGGTACACATAAAGTATGCCTCGACATTATTCTTGCAGCGCTTGCCTTTATGAAAAAGGCCGGTGATGAATGGCTTGCCGACTGCTGGGTATGGTTGTACAAGGGAGCGTGGGAAGAGTGGGATATTAATGAAATAGAGATGGCGGTGCCTATGAGCCCTGACCAGGTGCGAAAAAAACGTTACGGAATTTTCATTCACCAGTCGCAGAAAGATAGTGTTCCTTTCCAGGGAAGCGACAACCGCGAGTTCTGGCAAAGAGCTGAAGAAAGAAATGCAAACACTGCTGATTTATATGCACGGCTGGGCCTTACACAGTATGCTGCCATGGAAGCTTTTGTAAGGCTACCAATTTAGTATTTTAAGAAAATTTTGGTTAACTAATAAATAGATACCGCTATATATTTGCATCTGGATGAAAAAGCTGCTGGCATTTTTTCTATTGATCTCCCACATGAATACCTCCATGTTCCTACCCCAGGTGCCGGAGGCAGATGTGTACGATGGCCAGGGAAACCAGGTAGATGACGTTAACAGCGTGGCAGAATTAATTATGGTGAAAATGGGTTTTGATCACCATACAGATGATGAAGATGATGATAGCGGCCAGAATTTACATCTGGTCAAAATACAAGGATTATATTTTCAACCAACTTTCTGCGATTCAAAAACAAATGAATTTGCGGTAACGGAATCCGCAACATTCGGCGAGTACAGCAATCATAAAATTCCTCATATCAGTTACGATATAATCATTCCGCCGCCTAAGTACCAGGCATAGTCTCTTTTTATTTTATGTTGTAGGTAAGCCAGGGAATAATTATTCCTGTAAGGCTATTTTCAATCTCAATTATTTATAATGAATATCCTTTCATGGCGCAAGCTATGCAGCCTTGCTTTGCTAATGACTGTGTGCGGTTCTTTTAAAGGCGTGGCCCAAACTGATACACTAAAACTTACTGTCGCAGAAAGCGAAAACATTTTTCTAAAAAACAACTTTGCTTTGTTAGCGGCCAGATACAATATTGATGCAAACAAAGCCTTAATACGCCAGGCAAAGCTATGGGACAATCCTGTTGTCTCTACAGATCAGAATATTTATGATAGCCAGGGCAAATTTTTTAAGCATGATGGTAATAGCGGCCAGGTGTATGTGCAAGTAATGCAACTGATAAAAACGGCAGGTAAGCGGAATAAGCTGGTACAGCTTGCTGCAGATGATGTTACCATTACATCGGCGCAATTTGATGATCTTGTGAGAACTCTGCGCTTCGGACTCATTTCGGATCTTTTTGAAATTGAGCACCAGCTTAAAATAAGAGCTGTTTATGCTTCCGAGATAAGCGAATTGCAAACCCTTGTTGCCGGCATGGACGAGCAATTCAAAGCCGGAAATATTTCTTTGAAAGACAACCTGCGTGTAAAGGCATTATTGTTCAGCTTGCAAAATGAAGTGGTGAACGTAGATGCTCAATTACTTCCACTGCAAAGTGATTTAAAATTGTTGTTAAGCAAAAACGACAGTGCATTTATTTTACCAGTTCTGAATTATCATTTACCCGAACTTATCAGTAAGCAGCTTCCTCCACCCGATACCATTCAGCAAATGACTATAAAGAACCGGCCGGATGTAAGAATTGCTCAATCACAATTAGCTTACGCGAAGGATAACCTGGTTTATCAAAAAGCGTTGGCAAAAACAGATATTAGCATCGGCACTGAATTCGACCAGAGAAGCAGTTACGCTCCAAATTATGTGGGCCTTGCGATTTCATTTCCTTTAAATATTTTAAACAGGAACCAGGGAAATATTTCTTCCGCACAATCCACTATAAGCCAACAGCAGGCCGTGTATGATGGACAGGTCGCTAAAGCGCAGAATGATATTTCTTCTTCTATTGCGAAAATCCGGTTCTTCCAACAAACTAATAATCCGCAACAGCTTGCCTTTGCACAACAGTATGAATCCGTTTTTCAAAATATGCTTAAGAGTTACAAAGACAGGCAGGTAAGCCTCCTTGAGTTTATAGACTTCGCAGATGCGTACAACGATACGCGCCTGAAGATACTGGAACAGCACACCTCTCTTATTAGGGCAATGGCGGAGCTGAATTACCTGGCTGGCCAGGATATCATCAATTTAAATTAAAGAAAATGAAAAATTTTTCCCTGGTAATATTTACTACTGTCTTGCTTTTCGCAATTGGTTGCAAAGCAAAAGAAGAACCGGTTCCTGTAAAAAATGAACCGCTTATATCGGATTCACTTGCGCACATAATTACCATCGATACGGTAAAAAATGAAAACATTGACGACATTCTTTCGCTGAGTGGAGAGGTGAGTTATAATGACAATAAGGTCGTAAAAATATTCCCCAATGCAAGCGGGCAGGTTGTACGGGTAAATGTTTCATTAGGCGATAAAGTTAGCCGTGGACAAACCCTGGCTGTAATAAAGAGCGCCGATGTCGCCGGTGACTACGCTGACCTTAAGGCCCGGGTTAGCGATGCTGCCATTGCAGAAAAAGAATTCAAAAATGAAGAACAGCTTTATAAAAATGGTATTGCCAGTGAAAAAGAATACAAGCAGGCACAGCTTGAATATGACAAGGCTATGAACGAAGTAAAAAAAGTTCAGATACAGATCGCCATCAACGGAGGCGGCAAAACAAGTGAAGGCGGAAGCTATCTTATTACAGCGCCCGCTGACGGATATGTAGTAGAAAAAAATGTTACCGCCGGAAGCTTTATACGCAATGATAATAGCCAGAACTTATTTACCATTTCTAACATGCAGGATGTATGGGTATGGGCAAATGTTTTTGAAACGGATATTCAGAAAATACAAACCGGCCAGCCTGCTGAAGTAACAACGCTTGCCTATCCCGGTAAAATATTTTATGGAAAAGTAGACCAGGTAAATACAGTGCTCGATCCCGTGAGTAAAGCGATGAAGATAAAAATTGTTTTACCCAATACTGGTATGCTTTTAAAACCTCAAATGTTTACCACGGTGACCCTGGCAAAAGCCGAATCACAAAAGGCGCTTGAAATTCCGAGCGATGCAATTATCTCCGACGGAGGTAAAAGCTATGTCGTCGTATATAACGATAAATACCACGTAAGCTCACGGGAAGTAGTTCCCTTAAAAATATCCGGCAGAAAAACCTATATCTCTGAAGGACTAAAGGAAGGCGAATTTATAATCAGCAAAAACCAAATATTCATTTTTAATTCACTTCATGAAGATTAGCATTTGCCCATACCAATCAAATCAAAAAAAATCTAAATCGTGGTAAAGCTCATTAAAAACATTATACACTTTTCACTCAGGCACCGGTATCTCGTCTTTTTTCTCACTATTGTTCTCGTGATTATTGGAACGTGGAGTTATGAAAACACACCGATTGAAACCTTTCCTGATGTAACAAATACACAGATCATAATAATAACCCAATGGCCCGGCAGAAGTGCGGAGGAAGTGGAAAAGTTTATTACCGTTCCACTTGAGGTGGCGCTAAATTCGGTTCAGAAAAAGGAAAATCTCCGGACTACCTCCGCATTCGGCTTAAGCTATATCCGCATCATTTTTGATGATGATGTGGACGATGCATTCGCCCGGCAGCAGGTTACCAGCAGGCTTTCCAATGCGGATCTGCCCGAGAACATTACTCCCGAAGTAGAACCGCCTTACGGCCCAACAGGCGAAGTATTTCGTTACACACTCACCGGCAAAAATTATTCGATAAGAGACCTTACGACTTTACAGGATTGGGTACTGGACCGGCAACTGAAAAGTGTGCCGGGAGTGGCAGACGTAAATAGTTTCGGTGGAGAAGAAAAGACTTTCGAAATAAGCGTGAACCCGAATCTTCTTAACCAGTTTAATCTTAGCTCCCTGGATGTATACTCCGCCGTAAACAAAAGTAATCTCAATGTAGGCGGCGATGTAATTGAAAGAAATGGGCAGGCATTCGTAGTAAGGGGGATCGGGTTGCTGAATAATGTAAGTGATATTGAAAATATCATCATTACAAACATTAATGGTGTTCCCATACTGGTAAAAAATATCGGATCAGTAAAAGAAGCGGGAAAGCCAAGGCTGGGGCAGGTATCAAGGGATTTCGATAAAGATGTAATTGAAGGAATAGTGGTAATACGCAAAGGAGAAAACCCCAAAGAGGCATTGGACAGAATCCATGCAAAAGTAAAAGATCTCAATGAAAATATTTTGCCGCGTGGCGTAAAAATAAATACGTTTTACGATCGTACCAACCTGATGGATTATGCTACAGAAACTGTAATTCATAATTTGCTGGAAGGTATTATACTCGTCACGGTTATTGTATTTCTTTTCATGGCAGATTGGCGCACAACCCTTACAGTTAGTATCATTATCCCGTTATCACTTTTATTCGCTTTTATCTGTATGCGCATCAAGGGAATGTCAGCCAACCTTCTGAGTATGGGGGCGATAGACTTTGGGATTATTATTGATGGCGCCGTAGTAATGGTGGAGGGGCTTTTTGTAGCCCTGGATCACAAAGCGAAAGAAGTGGGAATGGAAAAGTTTAACAAGCTTGCCAAGTTGGGGCTTTTTAAACAAAAAGGAACGGAAATGGGTAAGGCTATTTTCTTTTCGAAGGTGATCATCATCACCTGCCTCATTCCCATTTTTGCCTTCCAGAAAGTGGAAGGAAAGATGTTCTCGCCACTGGCCTGTACACTTGGCTTTGCATTGATAGGCGCGCTGCTTTTTACCCTTACCCTTGTCCCAGCATTGTCCAGTATTTTGCTGCGCAAAAATGTACGGGAGAAACACAACCCCATTCCTATTTTTTTTGAAAAGGGAATTTCCCGGCTCTTTAGGATAACCTATCGGAACAAAAAAACCAGCCTGATAATTGCATTTATATTTATGGCGCTTACTTTCTTTTCAGCGCGTTTTTTAGGTACTGAATTTCTTCCCTCATTGAATGAAGGAGCATTATGGGTAGAAGCTGAGTTACCCATGAGCGTGAGTTTGCCCGAAGCAAACATAGTGAGCAATAAAATGGTAGAGATTCTTCACAAATTTCCGGAGGTAAAACAAACACTTGCACAAGTAGGCAGAACGAACGATGGCACCGATCCGAAAGGATTTTATAATGTTCAGACACAGGTTGACCTATACCCTGAGAAGCAATGGAAACGAAAAATTACGGAGGACGAATTAATTGCGGAAATGGATAAAGAGTTTAATAAATATCCCGGAATTGTTTTCAATTATTCGCAACCCATTAGGGATAATGTAGAGGAAGCCGTTTCAGGAGTGAACGCTTCTCTTGCAGTCAAAATATTTGGAAGCGATTTTAAAGAGCTTGATAAGGCTGCGAACAGCGTGATGGCGCAACTAAAAACAGTGAATGGTATTGAAGACCTTGGAGTAGAACGAAATCTTGGCCAGCCGGAATTCCGGATAGAACTCGACCAGCAAAAGATGGCATTATATGGCATATCTATGGTCGACGCCCAGAGTGTAATTGAAATGGCTATTGGCGGAAAGGCAGCAACGCAACTATATGAGGGTGAAAGAAAATTTGATGTAAGAGTGCGATATGCTCAACCTTATAGGGCAGACCAGCAAGCTATAGAAAATGTAATGATGCCGGGTAAAGACAATATTAAAGTTCCATTGAAAGAAATTTCTGAAATTAAAACAATCACAGGGCCGGCGTTTATTTACCGTGATAACAATCTGCGATACATCGCTGTAAAGTTTTCGGTACGTGGGCGTGACCTTGGAAGCACGATAAAGGAAGCGCAGGGTAAAGTGAGTGCTGCAGTTCGTTTGCCGCGTGGTTACTTTACCACCTGGAATGGCGAATTTGAAAACCAGGTAAGAGCCTCTAAAACTCTTGCACGCGTGGTTCCCATCTGCCTTCTAGCTATCTTCCTTATACTTTTTGTGACATTTAATAATGTGAAAGATGCTTTGCTCACATTGATGAATGTTCCTTTCGCACTTATTGGCGGCATACTCGCCCTGCACATCACCGGTATGAATTTCAGCATTAGTTCCGGAATTGGATTTATTGCATTATTTGGCGTGTGCATACAAAACGGCGTGATACTCATAAGTGTATTTAGAAAAAACCTTGACGAAAAGATGCATTTGGATACGGCGATTTTCTCTGGCGTGATCTCCCGTGTAAGGCCGGTGGTGATGACCGCACTTATGGCCGCAATAGGCCTGCTGCCAGCCGCGGTGTCGCATGGCATTGGTAGCGAAACGCAAAAGCCGCTCGCAATAGTAGTTATAGGCGGATTGGTTACTTCTACTGTACTCACGCTTTTAATACTTCCGATAATTTTTTCAATAGTATACCATCTTATGCATAACAGGGCTAATCGGAAAATTTTAAGAAAAATGGGCGTAGTAAGTAAGCTTGAGAAACCAAACCGGTAATGACGATTGCTTTTGAAAAAATGCCGTTTGATAAAAGGTATAAAAATTGCGATAATATTATCATGAAATTGCCTTCAACATTTACCGAAGAAAAGGGATGCATAAATGTGTTGGTTGAGACACCGGCCGGCTCTGCTGCCAAATATAATTTTGATGATGAAACGGGTTTGTTTAAACTAAAAAAAATCCTTCCGGCAGGACTGGTGTTCCCCTTTCATTTTGGATTTGTGCCTCATACACATGCCCAGGATGGCGATCCCTTGGACGTATTGGTGATTATGGATGGTGAAAGCTGGCCCGGATGTGTCATCGAATGTAAAGTGTTGGGCGTAATAGAAGCAGAGCAAACCACAAATGATATAACGGTGAGAAATGATCGTATCATAGCGTCGGCTCTTGCTTCTAAAGGTCATGAGAAAATCAATTCTATTTTCGATTTTGATTCCTTTTTTGTTGATGAAATAATAAATTTCCTGGTTTCCTATACCCGGCTCGAAGAAAAGAAATTCAAGGTTATTGCAAAGCACGGGCCTCAAACAGCAATTGATTTAATAAGAAAACAGGTGGCTAATTTTAAAAGCTAACAAAACTTTTTTCTTTAATTGGAGAATATGAAAGCATGTTGCTGTTAATTTTAAGAAGAGCTACGGCTATTATCTTTGCAATTAAATAATTCCTTACATTAAATAGTTACCTATTTTTATTGCAACATTTAAAATCAATTTAAATAACCAGGAACGATTGTTATGAAAGGAAAAATTTACACTATTACATGCTTGCTAATATTAAGCATGTTTAATTTTTGCTACGCGGCCCCACCTGTAAAAAAATTTCAATTAATAAAAGATGGTGTGATCATTTATCCTGATGCGAATCTTTCCGGGAATGCAAGTATGGTACGGGTTTTAGTTATCAGCGATAAAATTATAAGAATCTCGGCTTCACCTTTATTAAAATTTTCTGACGACGAAAGCCTTATCACAGTTTATAAAGATTTAAAAAAGACCTATACCGTAACTAACATCAACAATACTATAAGTGTAAAAACACCAGCCATTACAGCAACGGTGCTACTCTCCACGGGAGCCGTATCGTTTAAAGATAAGGCAGGTAAGCCGCTATTAATGGAGCGTCAATATAATGGAAGGTCAATTACTCCCGCCGTATTTGAAGGACAACAATCGTATGAACTGTCTCAAACTTTTGAAACAACCCCCGATGATGCCTACTATGGATTGGGGCAGCATCAAAGCGATCAGTTCAATTACAAAGGGCAGCAGGTTTTCCTTTTTCAAAACAATACGGAGGTGGCCATTCCTTTTTTGCTGAGCAGCAAAAATTATGGCATTTTATGGGATAACTATTCCGTAACAAAGGTTGGCGATACGAGAGATTTTATGCCCTTATCAACGTTGAAACTATACTCCAAAGATGGAGAAGAAGGTTGGCTCACGGCTTCTTATTCAAATGATAAAAATAAACCTGGAGAAATTTCTTTTACAAAGGCGGAATCAAAAATCGATTATCAATACCTGGGCGATTCAAAAAAAGATTTGCCGGCGGAGTTTAATGTCCAAAATGGCGAGATCAACTGGGAAGGCTCTCTTAAGGCTGAGTTTACCGGCAGCTACAAATTCAGGATTATTTATGCGGGGTACGTAAAGGTTTGGATTGATGGCAAGTTGCTTGCAGACAGGTGGCGCCAGCCATGGAATCCCGAGGCTGCTATATTGAACCTTTCTCTTGAAAAGAATAAAAAGTATGCAATTAAAATTCAATGGATACCTGATGGTGGCGAATCTTACCTGGATGTAAAGTGGTTAAATCCTATACCAGCAAGTGATGTAAATGTATTTACATTCTCTTCAGAAGCCGGGAAAAAGATAGACTACTATTTTATACAGGGCAATAACGCAGATGATGTGATCTCCGGATACAGGACTATAACGGGTAAGGCTACCATCGCGCCGAAATGGGCAATGGGTTTCTGGCAAAGCCGGGAAAGATATAAAACCCAGGATGAGATCTTAAATACGGTTGCCGAATTCAGGCAAAGAAAAATTCCCCTTGATAATATCGTGCAGGACTGGAGCTATTGGAAAACTGATGACTGGGGAAGCCAGGAATTTGATGCAGCCCGTTTTCCCAATCCTGATAGCATGATAGAAGTGTTACACAATAAGTATCATACAAAATTCATGATTTCCGTATGGCCTAAAATGTATGAAGGCATACAGGCGTATAAAGATTTTAACAAACAGGGATGGCTTTATACTAGAAACATTGCAGACAGCCAGCGTGATTGGATTGGCAAAGGTTTCATCTCCACCTTTTATGATGCCTTCAATGCAAAAGCAAGAGAAGGTTTTTGGAACCTGCTCAACAAAAAATTATATGGCAAAGGAGTAGATGCCTGGTGGATGGATGCAAGCGAACCTGATATACTTTCTAATGTTTCTCCGCAAAAACGAAAAGAGGAAATGTCTCCCCTCGCCTTGGGAATAGCGGCCGAATACCTTAATGCTTATCCACTGGAAAATGCGAAAGGAATATATTTCGGTCAGCGGTCGGTAAATCCCGATAAACGAGTCTTCTTATTAACCCGTTCCGGCTTTGCGGGTTCGCAACATTATGCCGCTTCTATATGGAGCGGAGACATTTCATCACGATGGGAAGATATGAAGGCGCAAATTTCCGCAGGGCTCAATTTTTCTATGTCGGGCCTGCCATTATGGACCATGGATATTGGAGGATTTGCCGTAGAGCACCGTTATGAAAAACCAAACGAAAAAGATCTTGAAGAGTGGCGTGAGTTGCAAACCCGCTGGTACCAGTTTGGCGCATTCGTTCCTTTGTTCAGGTCGCACGGCCAGTTTCCGTATCGTGAAGTATATAATATCGCCCCTGAAGATCATCCTGCTTATAAAAGCATGTTATACTATGACAAGCTTCGCTATAGGTTGATGCCTTATATCTATTCGCTTGCGGAGGCTACTTACCATAACGATTACACGATTATGAGAGGGCTCGTGATGGATTTTCCAAATGATGAAACGGTAAAAAATATAGGCGATCAATTCATGTTTGGCCCCTCATTACTTATCAACCCTGTTTATAATTATAAGGAACGAAATAAAAGTTTGTATTTGCCCGCAGGGCAGGGATGGTACGATTTCTATTCAGGAAAATACTATACCGGAGGCAAAAGAATAATCACTGACGCGCCTTATGAAAGAATGCCTGTTTTTGTAAAAGAAGGCTCCATTATTCCTTTCGGGCCAGACCTTCAATATACTTCTGAAAAGCCTGCGGATACTATTACATTATTTGTGTACACCGGTAAAGATGCTTCCTTCAATCTCTATGAGGATGATGGCACTACCTACAATTATGAGAAAGGATTGTTTACCAATATAACCATCAACTATAAAGAGGCAAAAAGTAAACTTACCATACTTGAAAGAAAAGGGAGCTTTGCCGGCATGCTCCCGGATCGTGCATTTAAGATTGTGTGGGTAAGCAAAAGTGACCCTAAAGAATTACAAGTGGAAAATGCAACCGGCGAAATAGTTAACTACAATGGAAAAGAGATCTCCATTTCAAAAAAATAAAAATTTGAAAAGCCAAAGCTTTCAGCATAATTGTCATGGCTTTGTACTTTTAAAAAATGGGCTACAAAAAATTCTTTAAATTTATATTGTTTTTTCAAACCCCTATATCAGCATATTGTCTACTCACTTCTAAATTTCATAATATGAAAAAGAATTATTTCAAAAAAATCGCAGGCTTTGTATTCATGGGCATGCTCTTTTTGTGCTTTCAATCATTTCTTTCTACTAATGATGATAGCAAAACCGTGACTGGTGAGATCCTGGATATGAAATGCTATATGGCATCAGGCGCTCATGGCGATGGCCATAAAGAATGCGCCGCTACATGTATAAATGGCGGATCGCCGATGGGTATTCTTGCCGAAGATGGCAAAGTTTACCTGTTGATAGAAAGCAGCAAAAATGCTGATGCCTATACTGCGGCCAAAAAATTTGCCGGAGAAATGGTAACGCTAACCGGCACATTATCGCAAAAAAATGGCGTGGAGGCATTGGTTGTAACCGAAGTAAAAGCGAAAGGGTAAAATACCATCGTCAGATAATTCTATTATTATCCAAAGACAGTATTATTCACAAAGTTTAATACCGTCGGTGGATTGTGTGCTGAATTGTATCTTGTTTATTTTTGAGTCTGCGGAATAATAAACAATCAAAATACCATAGGATGTTTGGAAAGCATCCCACTTCACATCTTTTATTAAGGGGTTTCCCAGTATTTTAAATAAACTACTACGTGAGGCGCCCATTAATGGAATGCTAAGATGCCCTTTAAAAGCCGGGCCTATTTCTACATAATCACGATCGGTATAGAAGTAAATATCCTTGTCTTTGTAAAAAACACCAGCACCGCATTTAGCGGTAGTACCCACCTCCTCAAAGCTTGTAAAGCAGGGCAAGTTGAGTTTAACCTGGCCAACCGTGGACGTCGGCAGAATAACTTTATTTACGATTCCATCAAGAATATCGACGTCAAAGTCCGGGCATTTGGGTGTCGTTTTCAATTGAGCGGATGCAAGGCTGCACGAGGCAAAAGAAAAAAAGAATAAAATAAGTGTTTTCAAAATATTTCTATTTATTAAAAATAAAATTCGCGTTCTCCAATATACAAATTCCTTGCTAAACTTTTGCATTGGTTTTAGGTGAATTGATGTCGTAAATTAATTACAGGAATTAAGCCCATTATTCAACGGTAGCTGTTGAATAATGAATGCTTCTTAAATAAAAAGTGTCATCACGGCCTCTCATCAGCCGTGGGGCCGTACATACCCGGTAAAGGCACATTAAGAAGACGCAGGTAAACACTTAACTGGCCCCGATGATGGTAGAGATGGTTGAAAGCTATATTTCTTAAGGCCGCTTTACACGGCAGTTGAAATATTACGTGATCTCCCTGTCGCAAGGTCCACAGGGCATCCATCTTCTCCTCCGTAGCAGATTCTAACGCAGCGACCGCGCCGGCAAATTCCAGATCAAATATTTTTAAAATAGCATCGGTATTTTCTTTGCCTTCGGACGTGAGGCCTGTGCCGGCAAGGTCAAACTCATCAGCCTGCAGTATGTTCACCACCCACGACGGTATCCCGGCAATATGCGACGCCAATCTACCCAGTGGCATTGACTTTTCATGTGGCTTCCAGTCAAAATGATCCGTTGGCACCCGTTCAATCATTTTCCTTGTATTGGAAGCTTCATGTTTCAATTCCGCAAGCAAAGCCATATTAGCAGCCATATAAAAAATTTTAAAATTTAAAATGCTAAAGTAAGTAAATTGTCTTCAAAGATTTCTGCTTTCCGTGCACCGATCTCTTACGTCGCAATGGCACTCAAAAGACAATTAATTTTATGGCAGATTTATTGTAATAGGTCATTGAGAAAAATAATTATTAATAACAACCAAATAAATTTCAAAACATGAGTGTAAATAACAAACATCTTGCAACCGTACTTTTAGGAGCTGCAGCAGCCTTTGGCGCTTACAAATACAGCAAGATGACGGAAGAAGAAAAGCAGAAAATGGCAGATTCTTTTAAAGATAAATTCCATAAGCTTAAGGAAGAAGCTGAGAGTGCCGGCGACACCGCAAAAAATTATTTTGGCGACCTTAAAAACAAAGCGACTGAAATGTTTAAAGAACATTTCCCTGGCGCCGAACAACATTTTGAAGACTTCTTTAAAGGGAAATCCACGGACGATGTTGCGGAAAGCCCTACAACAGAGGTTAACCCGGGAGCCTGACTAAAGGCTGCAAAAATGCTTCTATCCTGAGTGCGGATTTTTTATTTGCTTAATCATTTCTTACCAGTCCGCTATTAAAGCTTACCTTGTAAGATGGCAATAGATAAAAAAGTTCAATTTGTGTGCTTTGAGACGACCCTCGACAAGGAGCCATTCATGAAACGGTGGGAACAATATACCAGGTCGTCGAATAGCAATGCAGATGTGACGCTCCAGCAATCGGAGCAAAACGGTATATTCAGGTACATTGCGCAGCACCGTTTTATATCTGGTGAATTACAATTTGTATTTTCCAAAGAACCGAGAGCATCGAAGGTAGTGCAAACCCAGATAAAGACTACCCAGACGGGTGGTTACTCTATTCTGCAGGCAGAAAGATTAGACGTTGCTGCCGCTAATGAACGTAAAGTTTTTATATTTCTTACGGATCCGCAGACAGATCTTACATTATATAAACGACTAACAGTGGCTTTTAAGCTAAACATCTACGAAGCCTATTACGAAAATTGCAAATATGCCTACATTCTCGAGTACTTTGTAAAATCCAAAGATGTCGCGTTATTGCAGGAACAATTGAAAATGCAAGATGTTGCAGATGTGGATATTTATAAGGAATGGGTGCCCGCAAAAAATCTGAATAACGACAAAAAGACAAGAGAATTTTATGTATGGCCGACCTAAATCTTTTTGAAGGCTTTATAAAGTTTTTTCTTAATAGTTATCCAGCCAAAATTAAATAATACGAATGCCTGTATTATTTAAAAATAAACTCAGTGCAGTAAAAGTCATTACATTCATTCTGGTACATATTGAAATCAAAGTTTGTTAGTGGAACCTTTATTGTGTCCAGAATAAAATGCCCTGTATAATTAAGCCTAGTAAGATAATTGAATGTATCGCGCAACTTTTGCTTATCCGAAGTTCTCTGATCACATTTTAAAATTAGCGTTGGTCTATATTTACGAAGGGTATCAACACAGCCTTGCAAAATTTCCAGCTCATTTCCGGCGGCATTTATTTTTATAAGGCGGGGCTTTATGTCGTGGTCGTTAAAATAATTATCCAGCGCGGGAGAAATATTATGACCTGCAAAAGCATTCAAATTAAGCACCACAGCCCTGTTTGCCCGCGAGGTTATTATTCTTTCTGTATTGCCCGCGTGCAGGATTTTATAGAACCTTATTAATTCTATATCCACATTTTTCCATCTGAATATTCTCTTTATATAATTCAAATGCTGATACAAACTTGGCTGAAATTCAAACGCAATTATTTTACCGGAATTTCCAAGCTTTCTTTTCATGAAATAGAGATACTTAAATTCCCCGGAACCAATGTCAATAATGGTATCACCTTCTTCAATTGAATTTTCAATACAGGAAATAATCTCATTTTCGTATTTCCTCGCCCGTGAGGCCTGTAAAGAAAGCCGGCATCTTTCAAGAATATTAACACCTGCTGAAAGAAAGCGATTTTCTGAAAACCGGTTAAGAGGAAGAGTACCTGTCATAAAAGATAATTTTGAAAATGATGTAAAAAAGACTGCCATGCACCCTGGAGTGCATAGCAGTTATTCCTACTCCTGACTACCTTATTACCACATCTTTTAAAAAATTTCCTGATGCATCAAATTCTATCGGGAAAACGTAAAAAAATTCGATCAGCCCTTGTTTGTTTATAGAAATTAATTTGTCCTTAGGCTAAAGATGTTCTTCAGAAAAAAAACGTTGGGTTAATTAGCGAAAAAAATGTTAATCACGATTGAGCACCCGCTTTCCTTTGTTATTTTATAAATCATTTGCAGTAACCCAACCTTTTTGATATTTAAAACATCAACCTTCTAAGACAAAAATTTTTGGAAGAAATAGAGCAACTCATAGATGGGTGTAATAGTGGTGACAGGCAATCTCAAAATGGCCTGTATAATCTACTTGCGCCCAAAATGTTTGCTGTGTGCCTCCGCTATGCAACTGATCGTGAAGAAGCAGAAGAAATATTGCAGGAGGGTTTTATAAAGGTGTTTGAACATATTCACCAGTTCAAACATACCGGGCCTTTCGAGGGGTGGGTGAGAAAAATTATGGTGAACTGTGCATTACAGAAATACAGAACCAGGAGGCACATGCATGCAGTGGTTACGATTGACACGGCTACCGTTGAGCAGGCAGGCAACGAAGAAATTCTTTCGTACCTGGGAACCAAAGAATTGCTTAAAATGATTCAGCAACTCTCTCCTGCCTACAGAACTATTTTTAACCTGTACGTTTTTGAAGGAATGAAGCACCGTGAAATTGCTGAGCTTCTAAATATTTCAGAAGGTACTTCAAAATCAAATCTTTCCGATGCAAGAGCATTTTTACAGAAAGCGGTGCATAGCAGCATCCAATCTGCCAAACAAAAAATACACGAAGTATGAGCGAAGATCTACATAATACAGATGACTTATTTAAAAAGGGGCTGGAAGACAATACCGAGATTCCTTCGAATGCGGTGTGGGAGAATATTGATAAGAGCCTCGATAAGAAAAAGGTAATTTCTATTTCGAAAAAATACAGCAAACTTAAATGGGCTGTAGCGGTGTTGTTGCTATTTTCAATTGGCATGGCCATGTATACAGCCTACGTAAGCAAACAAAATAAAGATCTTGTAAAAGAAAAAAATGAAAATAAAACCAGCGTTCAGCAAACAGGCAAGACTGATATTAAACAAGGAAACGGCAATGAAATTGCCGATGCAGATCAAACTTCTGCGGGAAATAAACTTAACGATAGTTTACTGACTGTGAAAGAAAATGATAACGCAATAACTAATAGTAAAGATTCCGTATTAATTGTTAGTAAAAATGAAACTGATGATTCACCCGGTAAGGATTTTACATCGGCTAAATCTAAATTGAAAATAAACAGGCAATCAAAAACAAAGAGCACAGTTTTCTCGCCACAGGCAGATGAATTTCGAGTAAATCTCAATGAGGACCTTCCTACGCAAAATAAATTAAGGCCTCTAACACCAAAGAATGAAAATGATAAAGATGATAATATTGTTCAACAGTTAATAACGAGGAGTGATAATAAAATATTAGCAAACACAAGTAAAGAAAAGGAAGTGACCTCTCCTGAAAACATAGGATATATCTTAAATATTCCTGTTCCTTTTGCAAGCTTATTTGACATTGAAAACAAGAAGATTGATGCTCCATTACATTTTCCGGGATTAATGATAGCGGATATTAAAACGGTAACAAATAATCAGCCACTCGCAGCAAAACAGGGCAGCATAAAAACTTCTTCCCGATTATCTGCAACAATTTTTTATTCACCGGAAATTGTTTCGTCATCACTTGAAGATGATCATCCCCGCTTCCGGGAAGATAACCGGCATGAAATTGAAAAAAATGAGAAGCGCAAACTAGGCTCAACCATTGGCGTACTCATCAATTTCAACGCGGGAAAAAACTGGATACTGGAGTCTGGCATTACTTTATGGACGAGCAAGATTGATATTGAACCAAAAACCATTTATGCCCGCACCGATAATTTCGGGAATCTGAATTACAGGTTTAATTGTTCCGCGGGCTATTCGTTTGTTAATCTGAACGCGGGCGGGATACCAACTCAAGGCGACAGCATCAGAACCATCCATGCGACCAATACGCTACAATACATTGGTATTCCACTTGCAGTTAAATACGTGATCAACGATGGTAAATTCAGGCTGGTGCCAGGTATCGGGATCGCAGCAAACTTTTTAACCAAGGGACAAATTGAAACGACTCTTCCAACATCAACTGGAATTAAATCCGCTTCAACTAATGATATACATGGGCTGAAGTCTTCATACTTCCAGGCCTTCACGTCTTTTGGTTTGGAGTATAAACTACGCAAGAGTCTTGCTCTGGTTTTAACTCCAACCGCGAGGTTTGCCTTAAGTTCTATTAATAAAGATGCTCCTGTAAAAACAAAATTAAATTCCTATGGTGTGGGCGCAGGATTTGTTGTAAAATTTTGATTAGTCACCGGTTGCTGCTATCTCCCGAGTTTTTTTGGAATATAGAAATGCAAAACTATTTATCTGCTCTCCCCCACCCCCACTTTAGAAATTCCGGGAACGCCCTACCCCATGTTTCCACGTCATGCCTGCCGTCTTTTATCTCGAGGTATCGGATATCCGATGATGGGTCGTAGCCTTTAGTAACAAGCTCTTCAATAAGCGAAAGCGTGTCATCAATAGAATCGATGATGCCGTTATTATTTCGGTCGGCTGTTTCATCAAGCGTGCCGGTTTCGAAGAAAAATTTCAATCCGGGGTGATATTCACCGGCCCGTATCTGGTTGTGCATGATCCTGTGATTTTGCTCATCAAATGCAGGATCGTCCTGGCTTACATTACGCCACCAGAGCGAGCCGCTGAAAATACCGGCCTTCGCAAATTCCTGCTGGTGGTTCCAAACAATGTCAAGCGCATTTAAGCCGCCTAATGAAAACCCGCTGAAGGATTTCTCTTTGAATGTAAGATGACTATAAGTGGTATTTAAGAAAGGAAGTAATTCTTCAAAAATAAAGCGCTGGTAAAATAAAGCTTTTGTACCTCGTCCTTCAAAGTCTAAAAATTTCGCCGTACCATATTCATTTTTTCTATCGGTACTGCAGTGAATTCCCACGCAGAACAAAGGTGCTATAAGATCATCTTTATACAGTGTTCTAAGGATACTTTCAAAACGCATGGTGCGAAGATCCTGCCCGTCATTTATGAGTAACAAACTGAGATTTGTGGGCGAGCCCGCGGGCGGTAAATAAAAATCGGCAATTACTTTTCTTTTCAGTAAATGAGATTGCAGAATATGTGTTTCAATAATTGAACCTGGGACTTCTTTCGTATGCATAGAGCATCCAAAAATAAGAAAATTTCAAATGGGAAACTGAATGCAGAATGGAGATGGCAACACACACCCTGCAGAGAACCTGATAGCTGCTGCAAATAAAATTTAGTTTTGTTTTAATGAGAATCAAAAAATATATTTGATTACACTAATCCTTACGCGGCTTTATACATTTCATCAAACAAACAATATGAAAAAGATTGGAATATTATTCGGCAAAGAAAGAAGTTTCCCTGAGGCTTTTGTAGAAAGAGTAAACAGTAAAAATATAGACGGCATCATGGCGGAGCCTGTGCATATTGATAAAGTAATACAGGGAGAAAGCAGCGGCTACGCCGTAATATTAGATCGTATTTCACAGGACGTTCCTTTCTATCGTGCCTTTTTGAAAAATGCTGCGCTTTGCGGGACTGCTGTTATTAATAATCCATTCTGGTGGAGTGCCGATGAAAAGTTTTTTAATAATTGCCTTGCCACGAAAATAGATGTGCCGGTTCCTAAAACAGTGATCGTTCCTTCGAGTAGTCTACCCACCGATACACATGACCAGTCTTTTTCAAATCTTGAATATCCCATGGATTGGGAAACTATTTTTAGCTACATCGGGTTCCCGGCATATATGAAACCACATGCAGGTGGCGGATGGAAAAATGTTTATAAAGTAAATGACCCAAACGATTTTTTTACCAAACATGGAGAAACGGGTGAACTTATTATGATGCTGCAGGAGGAAATTGTTTTTGATGAATACTATCGCTGCTATTGTATTGGCGGAAAGTATGTCCACATAATGCCTTACGAGCCGCGCAATCCCCATCACCTAAGATATGTGGCAGATTTCAAACCGGATCACGACAGGTATCACCTCATGAAAGATATTGTTTTGAGGATTTGTAACTATTTGGGTTATGATTTCAATACAGTAGAACTCGCATTGCGTGATGGGGTTCCTTATGCGATTGACTTTTGTAACCCGGCCCCTGATGCCGAAATAACCAGCGTGGGCCAGGAAAACTTTGACTGGGTTGTTGAGAATGCCGCAATCTTTGCCATTGAAAAAGCCCAGTCGTACCAGGAAGGCAGGGACAATCTTACGTGGGGAGAATATGTGCGCAGAAGCGCCGATGGAAAAATGTTGTATAAGTGATGTTGGCGGGTAAACTGGATACTTGATATTTAATACTTGATACCAAACTAAAAATTAATGGCAGGCGTTTCTTACAGGCATTTTACATTGGGAGTAGAAGAAGAATACATGGTGATAGACCCTGTAACCCGTGAGCTTAAAAGCCATGAGCAAAAGATTGTACAAGAAGGAGAGAAAGTTATAAAAGATAAGGTTAAGGCCGAGATGCACCAGGCTGTAGTGGAAGTAGGCACAGATATTTGCCAGGATATTGATGAGGCATTTGTAGATGTAGCAACACTTCGTAAGACGATAAGTGGCATTGCAGATAGCCTTGGCCTGTGGGTAGGCGCTTCAGGCACACATCCCTTCAGCCACTGGGAGAGCCAGTTAATAACAGATCATGCACGCTATAGCGAGATTGTAAATGAGTTGCAGGAAGCTGCAAGAAGCAATCTTATTTTCGGGTTGCATGTGCACGTGGGTATGGAGAACCGGGAAATGGCAATTCATATTGCCAACTCTGCGAGATATTTTCTCCCGCATATTTATGCACTAAGCACGAACTCCCCTTTCTGGGAAGGCAGGAAAACCGGCTATAAATCTTTCCGCACCAAAGTATTTGATAAGTTCCCACGTACAGGGATACCCGATTTTTTCGAGAACATAGAATCCTACGACAATTACGTAAAGCTGCTTGTAAAAACAAATTGTATTGATAACGGTAAAAAGATCTGGTGGGATCTTAGGGTTCACCCGTTTTTTAATACCGTAGAGTTTCGCATTTGCGATGTGCCCATGACGGTACAAGAGACCATTACCATTGCCGCACTGTTCCAGGGCATCTGCGCCAAACTTTATAAATTGAGAATGGAAAATCTCAACTTCATTATTTATCCGCGGGCATTGATAAACGAAAACAAGTGGCGTGCCGGCCGCTATGGCATCGAAGGAAGCCTCATAGATTTTGGAAAAGAAACAGAAGTAAATACGAGAGTGCTTATTTATGAGCTGCTCGATTTTATTGATGATGTAACCGGCCCTCTCGGTATTAAAAATGCGGTGAGTAATGTTCACCGCATGCTGGAAAAAGGTACCGGGGCCGACAGGCAACTACAAGTCTTTGAAGAAACCAACAGTCTTCCCGCGGTTGTCGATTATATTCACTCCCAGTTTTTAGAAGGGCTATAGCGCAAAAAAAATTTTTGTATATAAAAGACATTTGATAACGATACTTTTATTTCATTGCAATCCGTTCTACTCCATCAAACACCCGTAAAAAATTTCACTTGTTATTTTCTTGAGTTCACTCTCCGACCATACTCCCCTTGAAAGTATCGTCAAATAGTATGGCATGCCCCGGGATTGGATTGGTTGTAGAGTTCATCAATAGGAAATGGTCACCTGGCCAGCATTTCTTCGATCCCACTCATCAAACAACTACCGAAGAAATACCGAACAACTACCGAGTAAGTACCTGTAAAACGCAAAAGGAGGTAATTGTCTTATACTGAAAAAATCTTACTACTTAGGATGAAATAATATTGCACAAACTTTACCGTACAGATGAATCAGGCCTGCCTGTTTGCAGCCAACAACAGTTTATTTTCTATGTTCAGCCGCAAATGGATCTTGCATTAGAGGATATCTATTGACAAAAAACATTTGTTCATTGTAATAGATTTTTATGCAATTGTTTGCGAAAACCGGTAGTGGCATAGGTAAGCTACGCGAAGGCTATGACTTACCCCTGCACCATTCAAGAGTTTTTTTTGTATGGGTTAAAGCTTTCGCAAGGCCAGCGCATTTGTGTGTATTGCCGCAATTGCTTAGTTTTAAGTTGAGGTACCTATGACAACGACAACAATGTAAAGTACGCATTGACATCAGACATCCAGCCTATGTCACCACTTACAGCTATTGATCGCGTAGTAATAACAAAAGCCAACGATCTAATGGACAGTTTAAGATATAATAATCTGAAAAGAGCCAAAGGCACAACGGGCCATTATATTGAAGTATTACATAGACATTGATACTATGACAGATAACAAAAACTTATTGCTACGACATAAAGCGACTATCGTGTATAGCATCAGTTTGGCTTTTCTGCTGTTTCTTCTCAGGTGGTTAGAACTTCGTTTTATAATATTTCACCATTCATTTGAAATCTACATCGGGTGTATTGCTGTCATTTTTACTGCATTGGGTATATGGCTTGCCTTAAAACTTTCAAAACCAAAAATTGAAACCGTAGTGGTGGAAAAACTTGTGGTGAGCGAAGTAGAAGTGTATGTAAACAGGAATGATCCCGATAGCTATCGGGATGTTCTGAATAGATCACTTATCTCCCAACTTGAACTGAGCAAACGGGAGCTGGAAGTATTGAGCTTATTGGCAGAAGGGCACAGCAACCAGGAAATCGCCGCAAAACTTTTCGTTTCATTAAGCACCGTCAAAACACACAATCAAAATCTTTTTGAAAAGTTAGACGTAAAAAGACGCATACAGGCAGTTGAAAAGGCAAAAAAGTTACATCTCATACCTTAGAAATCTCATACCTGCCTGCCCGGCAGGCCGGCTTTAGTATAAAATAGGCGGCACCGCAAAAAAAATGGCCGAAAGTATGACCGGAAAAAGGTACGCATTAGCCACATTTGTATCTACAAAAAATAAAAAAAATGAAAAAGAATATTATCATCTACGGGCTTACAGCCGGCATTGTTGTATCTGTTTCAATGCTGCTTTCTCTCCACATAAGCAATGCCGGGGGCCACATTGATTTCGACAAAGGTCTGCTCATTGGGTATGCTTCTATGCTCATCGCCTTTTCATTGGTGTTTGTTGGCATTCGCAATTACAGGGATAAATACAATGGAGGCGTTATCAGTTTTGGCAAAGCATTTAAAATAGGGACTATGATTGTTTTAATCGCTTCCACCATTTATGTTGTTGCCTGGCTTATCGACTACTTTTTTTTCATACCCGATTTTTTAGAAAAATATTCAGCACACATGCTTGACAAAATGAAAGCAGATGGAGCAAGCCAAATAGAAATAGATACGCAAACAAAAGAAATGGCAAGTTTGGGTAAGATGTATAAAAATCCATTTTTTAATGCGATGATGACTTACATCGAAATTTTACCGGTCGGGTTGATTGTAACGCTTATCAGTTCATTAATTTTAAAAAGAAAAACAGCAAAAAATTAAACAGGAAAAGAACATGAGAAAATTAGCAAAAATAAATGTTGGCGTTAAGCATATCGAACGACGTCATAACCCACAAACATTAAGATAAAATGAAAAAGACATCATTAATAGTTTTAGTTGTTACAGCATCTTTTCTTTCAGGTTTCGCTTTTAATACAATAATTTCAAAACAAAATAAAAAAACTACACAAATGAAAAAAGTAACAGGAATAGGCGGTATTTTCTTCAAATGTAAAGACACGAAAGCCACTAACGAATGGTATAAAACACATCTTGGGTTTGACACAAGCCCTTATGGAACAAGCTTTGAATGGCGGGACATAGATGACAGCGCCAAAAAGGGACTTACCCAGTGGAATCCTTTTGCAGAAAACACAAAATATTTTGAGCCTTCAACGAAAGACTTTATGATCAATTACAGAGTGGAGAATTTAGAAGCATTGGTTGAAGAATTAAGAAAGGAAAACGTAACCATCGTTGATAAAATTGAGGATTCTGATTATGGAAAATTTGTTCATATTTTAGACCTTGAAGGAAATAAAATAGAATTGTGGGAGCCAAAATAACGCCGATCAAAATGGTCAGGAAGACAACGAAATAAAATACTGGAATAATTTGACTCGATTTGCAGGAAGAGATTTTTTATTTTGGGCTCAGATAACAACGGAAATAAAAAACGATAGCTGCAAGCTTGACGACCATCTAAAATTCAGGCCACCTGTTTTTCATAAAAGCAAAGTTATTGGCAAGCCTAAAATGAACCCGACTTCAAATATAAACATGGTAATTGCTCTTTATGAGGAGGAGGAAAATAATCTTAAGAAGTTGATTTCGGATAGTATTGAAGAAGAAGAGTTTCTTAGTGCGAAATATCATACAACTGCGTTGCGCATTGTACGCAAAAAACTATTTAAGCTTAACTGCCTCAATGAAGCAGGCTACCAGGAAAAGTATCACTCGGAAATGAAATTGTCAAACCTGTACAAAATGCTTGCGTCTGACAAAAATCAAGAGTACAAAGACTGGTTGATTAAGGATATAGAATTAGCGAAGGAAAAATTAAATCAACTCAATCAAAATAAAGTAATAAAGGAAAGCAGTGAATCTTCAAACCTGACACGTGAAACTATAGCAGACTTACTGTCAAATAAAATAAGGAGCTTTTCCTTGATAGTAGATAATAAGACTAATTTAAGATTTCAATTCAAAAAGAAAGGAAAGGTTTTGAAAATTACCATTCCCGGGATAAAAAAGATAGTGCCGGATTATATTGAATATGATCATTATGCATTACAATTCACAAAGCACGGTTTCATTTACTCGATGAACCGGATGATACTGACTTTAAATATTGAAAGTAATCATCAATACTTTGCTGATTCATTAATGAAAATATTATCACAATTGTGCATTGAAATCTTTGGTGTTTCTGTTAGAAGATTCGAAAGTTTTCTTATTATCGACGAAAAAAACGGCCGCTAATGTTGCACATGAATAAGTTGGTTAGAACAATGTAACTTCTGCAAAGCACAGTATGCTTAACAATTTTTATTTTATAGATTGCGCCTTTGTACGGTTATAATAATTTACCCACGCTAAATTTCACCTGGACATGCTGCAACCGGTACAGAAAAAAATATCCATTGGCTTTTGGATATTGGTGCTGCTTGATATTGTGGGTATTGCTGCAAATATTGAGCTCCTCCCTTTTATTGTAAAACCGTTGCTGATACCTGCCCTGTTGCTTTTACTGTTTTGTACAAAATCAACCATTCCCAACAAAAATTTATTATTAGCCGGCTTGTTTTTCTCCTGGCTGGGTGATGTGTTTTTGTTGTTTGAAAACAGGTTTCAATTGTTTTTTATTTTTGGGCTTGCCAGTTTTTTAATCACCCATATTTTTTATATCACTTATTTTTTGCGGATAAAATCCAACCAAATTTCCCTGCTGAAAAAGCAACCCGTTTTTATTGCCCTGGTACCGGCTTATGGCCTGGCATTGGTTTGGCAGCTCTACCCTTTTATTGGCAACGGCCTCAAACTACCGGTAATAGTTTACGCGGCAGTGATTTGCTGTATGCTGCTTTGCAGTCTGCATATATTTTTAAAAGTAAACAAAACTGCTGCCCGGTTTTATTTAACTGGTGCGGCAAGTTTTGTTGTTTCCGATTCATTATTGGCCATCAATAAATTCTATTATTCCTTTACCTATGCAGGGGTTTTAATAATGCTAACCTATTGTGCCGCCCAGTATTTTATTGTATTGGGGTTTATAAAACAGGATAAATTATGACGAAAGACGAACTTTTGCAGGAACTGGCCGGCAATACCTGGGTTATGCTAAAACCCTCTCCCATTGAGGGTATTGGCGTATTTGCATTGCGGGATATTCCTAAAGGCTGTCGCTCTATGTTCAGCAAAGCCGCTGAGCAGGAACAATGGATAACTGTATCCAAGGCGGAAGTACAAACCCTTCCTGCACATTCAAAATTGTTGATTGAAAACTACTGCCTTTACGATGAAGAAAATTATTTTGTACCCGATTATGGGTTTAAAAAGATGGACCTGGTGAGTTTCTTAAATCATTCCGATGCACCTAATATCATTTCCATAAACGATGGAGAGTTTTTTGAAGCCGTAAGCGATATTAAGCAGGGAGAAGAACTGGTTATTGATTATGGGGAGATTGTGGATGGCGAGTAAGATTGCATTAACTTTTAGAAAAAGGGACTAATGATTTTGAATTGGCTTTTTTAGTTTACTATTAATAATTAATTCCTCGCTTATGTTGCCAGACATGAAACTCACGCTACATAAATATTAACTTGACTTATATCAAAACAAACAGAAACAAAATTTTATTTTTTGCAGGGATAGCAATTTCTTTAGCGGTTCTTTTATTAATTGTTTTCGAAAATCAAAAGGACGTTCAGGAAAATGAACTTCGAAAGTCACTGGTTGCAAATATCTGGTTCAAAGGGAAAGTTATTAATTCAAATATAATTGACCGCTACGGTAAAAAATACCTGGTTTTATGCGTAGCCCTGGACTATACAAATACAGACAGCATTTATATTTTTAATGATGTATGCGCGCTAAAAATAAAAAATGGAATGGCAACAATGCCCGGCGGACTATTCAAACAAAATCTTATTGCCGCGTATGTTGAAATAAATATGAATAACAGTTTAAAGAATAAAATTTATTTTCAAAATGGCGAAGTTCAAGAGTATGGCCTTGGTTTAGGAAGTGGAGGCTTACTGGAAAAAGATATCAATTCGTGTAACTAATTATTGTATGGCTAAATTTTTACTACTCCTTACTGTCGTAATTGTAATTTGTGCCTGTGATAAAAGGCTCAATGAAAAAACATTTATGAACAGCGATATAAAAGTTAGCTGGTATGAGGTAAGTGCAATCACTTCTGGGCATGAATTTGTTGAAGTTTCAAAAGGTCTCAGCAGAGAGAAAATTATGGAAGCAAACCAGGGAACAATAGATTCCATATATATTAAGGGAGCTGCTATTTTTATTAAAAAGAAGTCGGCTAATGTTGTATACACTTTAAAGGACAGTGCATTTGGTTATAAAATTAAATGCAGTTTTTAGAACATAATTATTCGATAAGAACTATTGCAGCAGTTTACACGGCGTTTGTATTTGGTGTTACAAGTAAGATACGCAACGGCTATGATTCACACTTGCAGAGAATTTTGCCCTTTACTAATCACACTTATCTAATGTCAATTTAAAAATGTAACAAGCCACCGGCCTGCTATTCGCAGAAACCTTGATGATAAGGGAGCTGTTGTGAAACGGTAGTCGCATTAAAGTATAGTAAGTATGCGCCGGAGCCGTAGGCCACGCAAAGGATGGGTCTGTAATTGCGTCATTCAGTAGTACTGCAATATTAGCCAACAGCACTTAACCGGTTGCTGTGAAGAAGTTCTATGGCCGCATTCAACTGGTAAATTTTTTCTTCAAAAATTTTACACATTGAGGTGCCTTCTGTAATTCTGCAATATTCCAATTCTTCTTTAAACTCTTTCATCGCTTCGTTAAGCTCCCGGATATCCCAGTTGGCGAGCCTGCTAATGCGCTCTTCTCTTTCTTGTACAAATCGTTTCAGGAGTTGCGCCTGGTATTGTTCTACTTGTTCGTCTAATGTAGGAAGCTGTGCAGCCTTCCGAAGCGGGGGAGATGGCTTTTTTGAAAAAAGCTTGTTTAGGATTTTCATAACTGTGACTTTGGATGTTAAGGTGATTCAGGTGAATAACGCCTGCTGCAAGGCTTTAGTACAGAGTTCTTTAAAAAAAATTCTTCTATGCCCGGAGATAACAAAATCCAATCTTCGTTCGCCCTGCTACTCTTAGAATGCCCCTAATGATCCGGGAATATAGAAGTTTGTTTAGTGCAGCTTTGTAGCAAGTGGGTGAACTGTTAAGTAAAGGCAAGCGTGAAGCAGCCGGCTCCTCACAGAAGCCGGCTTTCTAATTGCCAACACATCCTGAAGAGAGACTTATAAGGCTATCTTCAGTAACAATTTTCAGCTTTGATTCCGGACTTGACATTATAAATTTCCAGCCTGTCGCCAAGCCTTGTTCCCGTTGTGCGTCACGCCAACCAAAATACTTAAATGAACCTTTTGTAATGTGGTAAATAAATTACCGGAAATTTGAGACTGTTTTTCGTTTTGCGTCTTCTTTACTCATTTCAATTAATGTTGCCTCTGACTGCTGATTTTGGCTGGCAGATGAAGGTTGAATTCTTGTATCAGAATTTTGTATTGCTTTGTTTTTTGCATCTTGATCGCTCATTTCTTTTTGAGTTAATTCTGATGCCTGTTTTGATTTTGTTGAAACACGAATGGTTTGAACTAAGTAGAAAGCGCCGATGCTAAAAATGAGGAAAAGTGCTGCAGCAATTATGGGTGCATTAATTCGTTGCTGTTTTTCAGAAATCTTATTTGAAATTTGAGAAATGTCAGCATCAAGGCTGTAGCCTTTTTTTGGAATGGTTTGAATAATCTTCTTTTCACTATCATCCAGCAATTTCCTGAGAAAAGATATTGCCTGGTTTAGAGCTTCATTTGCTCCTAAATAGTTGTCCCAGATTTCCTTTATTAAAAATTCGCGGGTTACAACTTCTCCCCGCTTTTGTATCAAAATAAAAAGGAGGTTTCCCAGGCGCGGTTCAAATTTTGTTTCGGTATCCGCTTTTTTATCACATATCAAATTCCTGGTAAAATCGACAATAAACCTTTTGTCGATTATACATTGCTCCGTATTCATCCTGTACATATTTAAAATAAAGTTTTTCTAAAGCTTATCTAAAGGTAAGAATACACAAACGGATAAAGAAAGACTGTAATTTCCAGCTAAAATCATTACATGAAAATATCGTATATTTTTCTTGGATGTTTATTACTGAGCTTTGAGGGCATCAGCCAGAATACTATTGCCAAAAGAATTGATAGCCTTTGTCAGTCATTATATAAGTACAATCAACTAAACGGAAATGTTTTAGTTGCAGAAAACGGAAATATTATTTATAAAAAATCATTCGGAGATGCTGACATAGAAAATAAAATACCGAATACAGACAGTACGGAATTTGCGATGGCTTCTGTTTCAAAAATATTTACTTCCGCTGCAATTCTCCAACTGCGGGATAAGAATAAGCTGCAATTAGATGCCTCTTTTATGAAATATTTCCCCGATTTTCCTTACCCGGATATTACTATTAGAAATTTGCTTTCTCACACATCAGGATTACCTGATTACGAGCTATATGAAAATCAAATAAAAGAAAATCCAAATAAAATATTCACTATTAAAGATGTTATGCCAGCTTTGAAAATATGGAAGAAACCTTTGCATTTTAAACCAGGACAAAAATGGGAGTATTCCAATACAAATTTCTGCTTATTAGCGTTGCTTGCAGAAAAGCTTTCAGGCATGTCTTTTCAAAACTACCTGCAGATAAATATTTTTAATCCTTCAAAAATGAATAATACTTATTTTCTGAATGATAACATGCATATAAAAGATAAGAAAAGGGCAATCAACTATGAGCACTCTTTTTTATACTCATATAAATTACAAGATGTTGATAGCATAAAAAAATACAGATGGAGATTGTATAACGCAAGCGGTTTTGTTGGGCAAGGCAATATAAATACTACAACAGGCGACCTATTGAAATTTGATAATGCCCTTTATTCCGGCATGATTTTAAAACCCGCAACTTTAGCGGAAGCTTTTACGCCAACAAAGTTAAATGATGGAGAAAATACAAATGCAGGTAATGGAATTGGTAAAGCATCTTATGGTTTAGGCTGGTTTATTTTAAATGATTCTTCAAATGGAAAAATTGTTTGGCATACGGGAGGTCAACCGGGAGCAGTGAGCATTTTTTTACGAAACATCACCAAAAGAAAAACAATAATAATGTTTGATAATAATTTTCATAAAAGTTTATTTGCCAGTGGCATGAATGTCATGAATATTTTAAACAATGAGCCGGTTAAAGCAACCAGAACCTCATTGACACAAGACTATGGCAGTACGTTGACAGAAAAGGGTATTGATGCTGCATTTTGCAAACTTCAAAAATTGCAAGCCGACTCCACTCATTATTATTTGAATGAAGATGATATGAACGAATTAGGCTTACGATTACTTTATGAAGCTTCTTTCAGCGGACATGATGAATTAGCATTGGAAGTTTTAAAATTGAATACTTTATTTTTCTCTCAAAGCTTTAATACGTATGACAGTTATGGTGAGGCTTTGTCAAAAACAGGGAAAAAAGAAGAAGCGATATTTATGTATAAGAAATCACTTGAATTAAATCCGAACAATGAGGGTGGCAAAAAGGCATTGGAAGAACTACAAAAAAATTAAACTTGTTCATATTCACAAGCACGAACACACTCGGGGAAAGAAGGGGAATTTCACCCCCTTCGCCTCACAGAACCGTAAGTGAACCTATCTGATCAAACGGCTTTATGAAACTAACAACTTCTCCCATATTCTTTTTTCAGCATCACTTAGCTTCTTCGTTTTATGCTTCAATAGTACCTGTCCTGACTTCTCCATCCCGTTTGTAATTGATAAAGATCACACCGTTTGGCGTAACCAAACTCTCGGTTACTTTAAAGGCTGCCGGAATGGTACCCTCGTCAAACAAACGCTTGCCGTTACCTATTGTGATTGGAAAAATTTTGAGCCATAGTTCATCAACCAAATCGTATTTGAGTAGCGTCTGTACCAGGTTACCGCTACCATGAATTTGGATATCTCCACCGGCTGAATTTTTGAGATTTTTGATATCATCTACGCTCTTAAGGAAAACTGAATTCTTCCAGTCTGAACTGTCCATGGTATTACTCATCACATATTTTGTAACATCATTGATGCCTGGCCAAAAATCTGCATGTTCGGGCCAGTAAGCTGCAAAAATGTCGAATGTTTTCCTGCCCAATAAAAGGTCAGCAGACTTCATCTGTTTTGCCATCATCTCACCAGACGCTTTGTCGGTTTCTTGAAAAAATGGTGCAGTCCAGCCGCCATATTTAAAATCATTTGAAGTATCTTCTTCAGGCCCACCCGGTGCCTGCATGATACCATCTAAAGTAATAAATGATAGAACAATTATCTTTCTCATATAATTTTGATTTATGGTTTAAGTGAAATGATTATCGTTATTGTAAAAAGTCGTTTAGGTAACCCAATATTGTTTTCGTCTGCATCATCAGGCTCACATGGCTTTGCGAAGGAACAATGGCCAAATGTGATTTTGGCATCGGCGCCATATCCGCTGTTATTCCACCTCCCAACAATTCATATGTTTTCATCAACTCAACTTTATCGAGTCCGTCATTATCGCCGGCTATAATTAATACAGGCGCAGCAATTTTAGCAATATTGGAATCGCCCACATCGAATGGCTCCTGGGCGAAAACAAACATTTGCTCTAAAAACTTTCTCCATTTTGTTTTATCGGGTGCTACTGCATCGTATCCGACCTGTAAAGGTGTGTTATCAAAAAATTCAGGTTTAAAATTTTTAAACGCACCGTTTACTACTGGTAGCCAACCATTGGTTTTATAGGTTGAAGAAATGATCACTAATTTTCTTAACCGTTTTGGGCTTTGTACAGCAAATTGGTAAGCCACAGAGCCGCCCATACTATATCCTGCTACATCAGCACTATCAATTTTCAGGTAATCCATTACTCCTTCCACATCACTTGCTAAGGTAGTAATCGACAATTTTCTGTCTGAATATGGGCTATGGCCGTGTCCCTGCATTTCAAGGGCAATTACTTTCCTGGTTTTTGACAGCTCAGGAATCAATTGACCCCAGTTCATATCAATGGTATAAAAAGCGCCATGCAATAAAACCAAAGGCTTACCCTCACCAAATACTTCATAATAAACTTTAATGCCATTAACAGGTGCGTACCCACTTTCGGAAGGTTTACTCTGTTGCCCGCGGCACTGAAAAACTGTTAAAAAAAGCAAAGCAATTATTAATACCGGGGAGATGACTTTATATCCTTTGAAGACTCTTTTCATAAAACGTTATTTAAATTATTTTTAATTTTATTGACAATACAAAGATCGAAGGCATTTCAGGATTTTACGCTGTGCAAACGTGACAACATTGAGGGTCGATCGCGACACAATATTACCGTTTTATAGAAAAAAAGAACTTACACAATTTTAAGGCTGGCTAAAAAGTTAAAAAGCGCACCAGGTATTCGACTGTAACCTTTTTTGGCAGCATCAGACACATACCAGCCTGGCAAGAGACTATTTATTACAAGACCATACCTACCATTTCTTGCATTTCTTATTTTGTTCAAAACGGATTGCGCTATGCTGGCTGACCTGCAAAATCCTCATCTTTTGCAATGCTGTCAGCAGTAGTCAGGGCAGGTTTTCATAACTGAGCTTTTGTACATATCTTCATCAATCGTTTCATGTTGCTAACGTCTTGGACTGAAGAATATAAATTTCCCGCCCTGCGGCAAGCCTCAAACGTTCGCAGGCATTAGGGCAAAACATTATCATTATGACAGTGTCTACAATAAACAAACCAAATTGGATAATTGCTTTGGGAATTCCTTTTTCGATATTCCTAAGCTGTTTATTGATTACATTTTCATCAAAGTTCACGGCGAATAATGAACTGTTATCAAATGCAATTTTAGCCGACCTTTTAATTACAGCGCCTTTAATTTATTTTCTTGCAATTAGAAAAAGTAATGTTTCTAAAATGACGGTACTCAGGGTTTTTATAGCAGGACTTTTATTTGCAGGTCTTATTTTGCGGTCTCATTCAAATCCAATTTTGCAAATCATCAAAACCTGGATTGCGCCTGTAATCGAGGCTTTTGTAATTTTCATCATCTGCAAAAAATTCTATTTTGCAAATAAAAATGCTAAAGCAAATAATAGTAAAATTGATTTCTTATTCCATTGCAGAAACGTAGTGTTTCAAGTGTTAGGAAACAGGAAAGTGGCAGATATTATTTCATCGGAGGTTGCAGTAATTTATTATGCTTTTTTTGGTGTTAAAGACAAATCAATAGACTACAAAACAAAATTCACATCGTATAAAGAAAACGGGCTTCCAATAGTTTTGGGTGCGATTTTATCCATCTTTCTTATTGAAACAACCGGCGTACATTTTCTTTTAAGTTTATGGAGCAAGACCATTGCCTGGATATTAACCGGGTTAAGTTTGTACACCTGTCTTCAATTATTTGCTCACATCAGGGCAATAAAAGCAAGGCCAATTATCATAAACTCAAACTCTTTTGAAGTTCACAATGGACTTGCAGGGGACGCATTTATTCAGTTTAGCAACATTGAAAAAATTGAATTTTCAAACAAGAAGCCGGGGGACAGGGAATCAATTAAGGTCTCACTTTTAAAAGGATTGGAAAACCATAACATTGTGGTGTATTTAAAGAATTCGATAGAAGTAACAAAGATATTTGGCATTAAAAAGCAAACAAATACAGTTTTATTTTTTGTTGACAAACCAAAAGAATTTATAAATACCGTGGCCTCTCTTTTGACGAATACCGGCTGGTAGTCAAGTAAGCAAACGTAATTACACCCCTTGCTCCTAACAGTACCGTATTCATTCCAACTTTACAGCTCTTTCAAGTTTTACGCATTGCAGGCATGTCCATGTTCGCAGAAGGGCAGGTAGACGATTCAATGACAATTCCGGCTATTCAATAACCTGCCTATGCGTGAGCCGTATACCTGTTTATTTTATTAATCAATTTGTTTTATGAAAGATTCCGCGGGTTGCCTTTTTTTTTGGTTAACTATTTACAAAGCCAACCTATTTGGGTGTATTGCAGCGATTGATTAGTTTTAAGATGTGGTGATACACAAGCCATGCGCAATTATAGACACCGTAATGAAAACAACAGTTGTATTTATACCTCTACTTTTTGGAGCCTTTATGTTTGTATCGGCCCAAAAATATCTTTCAAAAGAAGAAATATTGCAAGATTATAAGACATCACAAATAAAAGGGCGCGTTTCAAAAGATTCAATTAAACTTACCTGGAGCGATGAACTTAATATTAAACTATTCAACCGCATTGTCAGTTTAAAAAATTCAGGAATTGATTCTTTAGTCGTTTATTCAGTTTCATACCCGGGTTCTGCTTATAGACTCGATAGTTGCAGCTCTAAATATAGTACCTCGGCTTACTTGCTTTGGAAAAGACAGGGGACAGTAACTATAGAAAAATTCATGGGAATGTGTCAATTTACTCTTGAAAATGAAGGATCGGAAGATATCTTCGCTTTTTACGACACGCATTATTCTCAGCTAAAAGATGAAATCTTTATGCCTATTATATATAGTGGGCAAATTAATGACAGCGGTGTAATAACTTACAAAGAATCGTTTTCCTTTCATGAACCGAAGTATTCTTTATGTTATGACATAGATGGTAATTATAACTCGTTTTCATTTGGAGAAAGTGAGTTAATTGATAAGAAAAGTATCTTCTTTAACTATAATTTGAACTTACCTGCTTATGATTGGTGGAAACTAATTTCTGAAAAAGTGCATGAATAGTGCCGCTTCTTACGTGTATGCATAGTCGAGTAAGCAAGGGAGATTTCACCCTCTGCCCCTCACAGAACCGTATCCCGCTAAGTTTCACTATCGGGAGTTCTTCAAGATGTGTTTGCAATTAGTAAGCCGTATGAGGATGGTCTTTTTTTGTCTGTGGTTAAAACATTAGAGAAGCAGGCCCATTTGGGCGGATTGAGGTGATTAATTAGTTTTAATGATGAAACATTTCCACATTTTAATGATTTTATTATTTTCTTCGTTATATCCCTTCGGACAGATTAAGTCACAAACTACCTATTCAATAAAAGGCCAACTTAAAAATTGGAATGGGAAGTTTATTTATTTTAGTTGTAAAAGAATCGGTGTTAAAAGAGTTTGGGACAGCACCATTGTAAAAGACAATAATTTTAATTTTGCGGGTACTCTAAACGAACCTTCCAATGGATTTATTACGATCTTAAAGTTTGACAGAGTAAATAACCTGGAAGATAAAAATATCACAAATCGATTATTTATTGGCCCTTCACGAATGACCATTTCATTAGTATTAGACAGTTTTCACAACGCCAAACTATATGGTTCAAAATACCAAAATGAATATCAGTTACTCGAACGTTCAAAACAAAAATTTTATAATAAAATCGAACCGTTGTTCACCCTTTATGATAGCGTTAATGAAGAGTACAAAAAGACACTGAAGCTGGAAAACCCGGAGACGGAGAAAATAGCTTTAGAAACTCAATTGGATTCCATAAGAATGATACTTGACTCTTATTCGGAGAAATGCTCAAGAGTTGATAAGGCTTTTTTTGAAAAGAATCCAAACTCCTACGTAACGACTTATTTATTGAAAGGCTATTACTCAAGTCTTACACTAAAGGAACTGAAATACTATTATAATAAAATGCTACCGTCCACAAGAAAATGGGAATATGGCATCAAACTAAGAGAGGCGATTTCGATTTTACAAAATGCTTCTCCGGGAAGCATCGCAACAAATTTTACTGAAACGGACGTTTACGGTGTCAGCTTATCACTTTCACAGTTTAAAGGCAAATATGTTCTGTTGGACTTTTGGGCAAGTTGGTGTAAGCCATGCAGGGCAGGCAATCCGGAACTTATAAGACTTTATAAAAAATACAAACACAAAGGGATTGAATTTATTGGTATTGCTGACGATAATGGAAGTGAAGACAAATGGAAATCAGCGATTGAAAAAGATCATATAAATATTTGGCGACATGTTCTAGACAAAAATGTTGGTAAAAATTATGCTGTTCATACAATACCCTTGCAAATATTAATTGATCCCAATGGTATAATAATCGGAAGGTTTGGCAGTGGTGGTGAACCAAATGAGAACATTTCAAAAGAATTAGAAAAAGTTTTCGGAGAATAAAACTGCCAGTAGAGTAAGTAAGTGAATCTTAAACCATGAGGGCATTGTTGACAGCCTTCCAATACATAGAAATTAGATGAAAGACCCAATTGTTGAATGTAATTTTTTAAAACAGTGAGACAAATAATCTTTCTAACATTTACTATAACGATATTTAGTTGCTCTCACGCACAGAGACTGAATAGGCTTTATTATGGCATTTCCTCTGATAGTGCACACAATGGACATCAGTTGGAATTTAAGACTGATACAACTGTTGAAATAAGCACATTTCCACGTCACATGTCACAGCAATTTAGAATGACATTGAATTACAAAAGGACAGGAAAGACGATCAGGGTAATTAATAAGAATATTTCCAACTCGGACAGCACGGCATTATCAAATCAAGGCTTCAGACAGTTTTTAAAGGAAGTTACTTTCGCTATTGACAATAAAGCCATTGTTGACACATCAAGTAAAATGGTTTATGTGTTATACAAAGACTTTAGGAAAAAATACTACTTAATATATCTAATCGACGGCAAGATCTATAAGCAAGAAACGGGACTTTCTGACGCTTACAGTTTAATAGCGAATAATCCCAAAGAGAATAAAATGCTGAAGGATAAACTGGCATCGATCAAAGACGATTTAGATAACTATACTGTCCATGTGTTTAAAGGGTTAGAGGCTTATAAAAAATTTGGCTATAACAGTGTTTTTGGGGTTATTGAGTTACGGCGAAGAAACTAAAACTTATTAATCTAAGGCATATAGCACTATACGGTGTGGTGTGGGAGCAAATATTTTTAAATAATTTCAAACTAAAAAAACGTCAACTTTTTTCAGGACGTCACAAAAAATAATTAACTAGGAAAACAATGAAAATATTTGAATGGCTAACATCTTTTATTGCCTGGTTGCAAATCGTTGCTTCGCCATTAATAATCGGGCTCATTATTGGTTTTTTTGTTTATAAAAATTACCCAACAAAGACAGGACTAATTGTAAGCATTTGTATTTCGGCATTAGGTTTAATAACAGGAATAATTGTAGCAACAAGAATTTGGAAGAAACGTGGGACCGTTGATTTTGTTTCAGGGATTTCTGCATCTCCGGACCTTGACAATTTAGAGGGCGAAAAAGATTAACAGGTGGAACAGATGGACAGGCTTTTTTAAAATATGATATACCATTGGTTCCATTATTATGACCCGGCCGTTACTCCCATTTGCAAGCGGCAATTGTAAAACAACACTTCATAAAATTGATTGATGCATGGCCAAAATTTTTTTCCTTTTATTCACATTATTTATTCAGGCAAATTCCTACGGACAGCTTACGACTATTCATCGCAAACCAAGGCCATCGACCGAGAAGGAAGTGGAAAAAGATAAAAGAAATCAAAATTGCTTTTACAGGAAAAAGTATTCAAATACCCAAAGACTTCAATTTTTTCCATTTAATAAAGCAACCGAAATAAAACTGGTTTCCTTTGACAAACCCGATAGCGTTATTATGGGAGGTGAATTGCCAATGAAAAACGGAGATGTCGATTATTCCAGGCTGAAAGAAACCAGGACGATTGGCAAATTGCAAATAGATACACTTACCGATATTTTGTTCAATGAAGGATATGGAGGCCCATTTTATTCCTTTTCAGAAAGTATGTGTTATAATCCCAGGAACGCCATTCTGTTTATAGACTCAAGCGGCAAAACTTTTGGCTTTATTGAAATTTGTTTTGAATGTGCCGGATATAGACTTAGCTCAAAAAAAATAAAGGCAGGCGATTTTTGTAATCAGAAATATGAATATTTGAGAAACTTTTTTGCTGCTAGCGGGATTGCTTTTGGCGTAAAGAAAGAAACAATGGATGAATAATGATAACTACAGCTTATACGGGCTTAACCTTATGCTGGCTGCAAATCCTTCTCTTTTTTAAACCTATCAACTACAGCCCTGGCAAGCTTTTAATAATCATGTTTTGTACATATCTTCATAAACGGTTTTTTAAAAGCGCTATGATTGTGGGTGAATATAAATGCCGTTATAGCGAGTAAGCCATGCCGTTCTACACGGCCCGAGACCGACAATTTAAAAAGACAAAATATGTTTGATTTACCAAAACCAAAATTGGTCGACATTAGTGCAATCACCATTACAGCCCCTGACTTAGAAAAATCATTTGCCTTTTATCAAACCCTTGGTTTTAAAGAATTGTATCGGGTGATGCGCCTTTTCCCTGGATACAAATTACTGACGGAGCCTTGCTGATAATGTTGCGTAAAGACGACGCGCCTTATATTGCTTTGACCTATTACGTTAGGGACATTGACAAATTGGTAGCCGGCCTTGAAGTTGATGGAATAACATTTACGACAAAGCCGAATCCCACAGACATGATAAAAAGATGCTTAATGAAATCGCCTGATGGAATGAATGTAAGCCTGGTAACTTTTGTCGAAGGCTTCATGCAACCAACAGGCCAGACAATGTTGACAATGCCGCCACAAGACTTTGGCAACCCGGAAAAATATGTAAACAAAGTTTGTGGGATTTTTGGGGAGTTTGCACATCCGGTTGCGGACATTGATAAATCTATGTTGTTTTGGGAAAAGCTTGGTTTCAAAATTCTTTCAAGAATGACAACACCTTGTACCTGGGCTATTATATCTGATGGACTTAGTATCGTAGGGCTTCACCAAACTACAACTTTTTCGAGCCCGACAATTACTTTTTTTGCAGCAGATATGAAAATCAATCAGAGAAGATTCGGATCTAACGTTGAAATGAAGACGATTATTTGGGAATAAGTCCGGGTGCCTTTTTTATAATAACGAAAGGTAAAAACCTGTTGAGCCATAAAGCCATCTTTTCGGCTCCAAATTTTCCGATATAGGATTCATAGGCGCCTTTCGAAATGGCCCTCAATATTTGTTTGGCCGCCTCATCTGCAGGAAGGCCTGAAGCAATATTCTTTCCTACAGTGCCCAGTGGTTTTCCATCTTTGGTAACAGCATTCTTCGTAACATTGGTTTGAATATAACCCGGTGTCAACAGGGTTACTTTAATATTCATGGGTGAAACTTCAGCACGCAGGCAATCGAAGTAACCATGTAAGGCGTGCTTGGCCGCTGCATAGGCCGATCGCATCGGAGTTCCAATCTTACCCATTACGCTGCTCATGACAACAATATGCCCGCTTTTTCTTTCCACAAAATGAGGCAGCAATGCTTTTGTTATAGTTATGTAACTGAAATAATCCAGTTCCATTACCTGGCGGTGTACCGCGATGTCTGTTTCTATTACCAGTGAACGCTGGGAAATGCCGCCATTGTGTACCATGATATCAATGTGCCCGAAGCAGGCAATAGCCTCTGCCGTCCTCGTCTCTAGCGAGGAAGAATCTAAGAGATCAAGCGGAAGTACTTGTACCTGTTCAACATTGCTACACGCATTCCGCACCCTTTCCAGTTCTTCCACCCGGCGGCTTGATAGTACCAGTTTGGCTCCAACTTCTGAAAAAGCATACGCTAACGCCTCACCGATTCCCGAGGATGCTCCCGTAATCCAAATTACTTTGTCATTGAAATTTTCTGACACCTGTTTTTTTTAAATGCAACTTACGAAACTCTAATGGCTTTCAGCCTTTGTGGGTGTTATAGTGATCTGCCGAAGATAAATATTTTGAAATATAACTTTAAGAGATAGAAGTATCTTTTAATCATTGGGCTGCACGGAAAGTTTTGTTATAATTTTAAGTTCACCGGAGTTACCATTCAAAAAATAAATTTTTAAAAAATCTAAAACCGACAAATGATTTTCAATACCGTCGATTCAATAGTAATTATTCTTTTCTTTTTAAGTATGGTTGTGATTGGCGTTTGGTCTTATTTTAGAAGTAAAAATTCTGAGGATTATTTTGTTGCAGGAGGAAAGTTACCGTGGTGGCTGGCTGGTATTTCTCATCATGTTTCGGGCCATAGCGGAGCCGTGTTTGTAGCGTATGCGGCTGTTTGTTATACGCATGGTTTTACTATGTATATGTGGTGGGCGTTCCCTGTGGGAATTGCAATAATATCATGCGCCAAAATATTTCCGGTGTATTGGGTTCGGCTACGAAAGAGTTTTCAAATACAGTCTCCACTTGAATACCTCAGCGTGAGGTACAATATATTAACGCAACAGATTATAGCATGGGCCGGTGTATTACTGAAGATATTTGATGTGGGAGCAAAATGGGCAGCTATTGGCATTCTGCTCCATGTGGTCGCGGGAATTTCAATGACTACAGGCATCCTTGTTTCCGGAATTGTCACTTTGATATATGTAACTTTTGGAGGTTTATGGGGTGTAATCGTTACAGATTTTATTCAATTTATTGTGCAGGTACTTGGGGGCATTGTCATGTTTGTATTGGTGGTAAACCGGCTTGGTGGATTAGATTCCATTATCGGAATTTGGAAACAACTTCCTCCCTCACACAGTCAATTATTTAATGCCCCCTATACAGCAAGCTTTGTGGTCGTCATGTTTTTTCTATACTTTTTAAGCTATAATGGTGGCAGTTGGAGCCTAGCTACGAGGTATATATCGTCGCCCAATGAAAAGGAAGCATCCAAAGCAGCCACGCTTTCAGGCGTATTGTATTTAATCTGGCCTTTGATTTTATTTTTCCCGATGTGGGCAGCGCCGGCTATTTTACCGGCATTGGCTAATCCGGGCGAATCCTATGGTTGGTTAATGATAAAAATATTACCGCAGGGTATGATAGGTTTAGTCATCGCCTCATTGTTCGCAGCCACAATGGGCATGACCTCCTCCGATGTAAATACCATCGCCGCAGTGATCACCAGGGATATACTTCCGGTTGTTTCCAATAAATTTCGTAACGATAAGCATTCACTGCGCACAGCCCGCATCACGACTTTCACTTTTACGGTGGCAACAATCGCCATTGCACTTAATTACGAAAGATTCGGAGGCGTATTGGGTTTAATCGTTAACTGGTTCGGAGCATTGTTGGGGCCAACCGCTTTGCCGTTGTTACTTGGCCTGCTTCCTGCGTTTAAATCCTGTGGTCCCAAAGCGGCCATTTCTTCGATTGTCGCGGGAGTGGTAACGTTTATTATCACAAAGAACATGAATGTGAACAGTCTTGCAATTGAAGTAGGATTACCCACCTTTGTTTCGGCTATAGTATTTATTGGAATAGGGCTGACAACTAAAAAAGTTCCGGGTAAAGTGAACGATCTTCTCGCTGTGCTTAAAACAAGAACATCGAATTAATCAATTATGGGCAACGTTTCGGTCAAATAGAAAAGACATACCGGCAGAGAAAAAAATTAAAAATGAAAGGATTTTTTTTGAGTATTAATTTCTAATAAACTATTTTTTGATCATGGAAAACAAACAGTTTGGTTTTGGTATCGTTGGAACGGGCATGATATCTCATTTTCATGCAAAGGCTATTGCTGAAATAGAGAACGCGTCCTTAATCGGAGTCTATGGCACCAACAAAATTAAATCAGGGGATCTCGCCCGTAAGCAGAACTGTATCGCATTTGACACTTTGGATGAAATGTTAAGCCGCCCTGAAATAGATATCGTTTGCATTTGCACTCCATCCGGGGCACATATGGAACCGGCAATAAAAAGCATTGAAGCCGGTAAACATTGCCTGGTTGAAAAGCCTTTGGAAGTGACTCTTGAAAGATGCGATCGAATAATTGAAGCGGCCCGCAAGGCAGGCGTAAAAACAGGAGTCATTTTTCCTTCCCGTTTTTATGAAGCAAGCAAGCAATTAAAAAAATCCATAGATGAAAAAAGGTTTGGTGATTTGGTATTGGGAGATGCATATATAAAATGGAGCAGGAGTAAGGAATATTATCAATCCGGGAAATGGAGAGGGACCTGGAAATATGATGGCGGAGGAGCCCTTATGAACCAGGGTATCCATTCAGTAGATTTATTGCAATGGTATATGGGGCCAGTTGAATCAGTGCAGTCTGTCGCAGCTAATATACGACACAAGAATATTGAAGTGGAAGACACCATAGTTGCTACGCTAAGGTTTCAAAACGGAGCGTTGGGAACTATCGAATGTTCAACTGCTGTTTTTCCGGGTGCTCTTAAACGTATCGAGATAATGGGTACGGAGGGAACGGTTATCCTGGAAGAAGACAAGTTTTTGAGTTGGCAATTTGAACATGCGAACGGTGAGGATGTCGTCATAAATACTGCAATGCAGGGAAATACTATGTCACATGGTGGTGCTTCCAATCCTGCTGATATCAGTTTTGCAGGACATCAAAAGCAGATGGAAGATATGATTACGGTCAATTGAAACAGGAAACACTCCTTTTATCGACGGTGATGAAGGCCGTAAATCGGTTGAAATTATACTTGCCATTTATGAAAGTGCTCGCACAGGTAAAACGGTTATATCGCCACAGGCCAAATGATTTAGCGACCTATTTAAGCAAATAGTATTAGAATTTTAGTATCTCCCGGATGGCTCCTGCCAGCATATTCACATGATTTTTAGTGCAGCTCTCTCCCATGATTCCCACGCGCCAGATTTTTCCGGCAAAAACTCCAAGGCCTCCACCAACTTCAATGTTGTATTTATTAAGCAGTTCATTTCTTAATTTAACTTCGTCTATACCATCGGGAAGGAATACTGCATTTAGATTAGGCAACCGAAATTTTTCGTCTACTAAAAAGCGAAAGCCTAAACTTTCCAATTTAAGTTTGAGATATTCGTGGACTTCTCTGTGTCGTTCCCAACGTTTTTCCAGGCCTTCTTCCAACACAAGATTCAATGCTTCATAAAGGGCAAATATAGAAGATACGGGAGCTGTGTGGTGGTAAGTTCGTTTAGCGCCTTCCCAATAATTCTTTACCATGCTTAAATCCAGAAACCAACTTTGCACTTTTGTTTTACGGTTTTCCAGCGCCTTTACTGCAGCGTCCGAAAAGCTTACGGGCGACAAACCCGGAGGCGCACTCAGGCATTTTTGTGAACCCGTATAGATGGCATCGATATTCCATTCATCTACTTTCAATGGTACACCACACCAGGAAGTAACCGCATCTACTACCAGTAAAGCCCCGGCATTATGCACCAGGTCGCTTATCTCTTCCAACGGTTGCAAAGCACCGGTAGAAGTTTCAGCATGAACCAATGCAACTAATTTTGGTTTCGGGCATTGCTCAAGCATTTTTTTGAGTTGAGCAGGCTCTGTTATCTTTCCCCAGTCCGTATCTATCCTAAAAACTTTGGCGCCGCACCTTTCTGCAATATCTACCATTCTGCCACCGAAGACACCATTCACACAAATAATGCATTCATCGCCTGGTTCTAAAAGATTTACCAAACAGGTTTCCATACCCGCACTTCCCGGCGCGGACACAACAAAGGTGAGATGGTTCTTTGTTATGAATGTTTCCTGCACCATGCTCTTCACATCATCCATCATTTGTATAAATTCCGGATCAAGATGGCCAATCAATGGAGTTGACATTGCTTTTAAGACACGAGGATGTGCATCCGAAGGACCAGGTCCCATCAATATTCGCGGTGTTGGATTGAAAGTATATTTCATGATATTATTGATTTCAATTTTTATAATTCCGATACTTCATCAAGCAATCTTAAAATCGATTCATAGTTTTGTCCCACTGCATCACTCAATGCCATTTCGCAGGTCCTTGAAGAAGAATAATAGCCATCATATTTTTTTTGCCTCACTTCATCTGATTCCGGTTTAGTTGCGGCTGCAGTTAATTGCGGATAATAAAATCCCCTGTCGCCGGCCATACCACAGCATTTTGCAAAAAATGGAATGTCTGCATGATTTGCGCAGGCCTTTCCAATAACATGCAAATTATTTAAAGATCCCATTTTATACACTGAACATACAGGATGAAAAACTATAGATTCTTTTGGTTTGGAAATTTTTATAGAGGGTAAAAGTCTTTCCGCAGCAAAATCAATCACATCAATAAAAGTCATCTTATCATAGCGTATTTTATTTTCGTCCGATAAATAATTCCGATACGATCTGATGGTTTGCGTGCAACTGGTAACATCTATCACTATTGGAATGGAACCTTCACGCGAACTCTTCCATAATTTGTCAATGGTAAGATTAGCCGTTAAATTATGGGCGGCAACAAATCCTTTTGATGAAAATATTTGACCGCAGCAAGTACCGTTAATTCGCCCGGGAATTATAACATTGATGTTTGCTTTTTTACAAACGGATAAAAAAACATTTCCAATATCGCCCCCCATCATCCTTGATATACAACTTGAGAAATAGATTACTTCCTGCTTTTCTTTTCCTGCGTTTAGATTTGGAATTTGTTTCGAAGGCCTTCTCAATTGATTTGACCAAACAGGAGTAGCCGGTATAATTTTTTTAATAGCGCCTGTGAATTTTTGCATGAAATTTTTACCAAAAATCTGATTCAAAAAAAAGCCTGTATTAATTACTATTTTTGCTCCACTCTCAAAGAAGTTAAAATGCCTGGCGACCACTGTCGCGATTTTGTTTTGAAAAGCAGAATGATTTTCACGACGTAATCTTTTAATCAAATCGCCCGTGTTAATATCAACAGGGCAAGTAGTGGCGCACATTCCATCAACCGCGCAGGTTTCAATACCATCATAAGAATATTCCTTTAATAATATCTCTTTCGATTCAATATCACCCGCCAGTTCCAAACGCTTCATAGCACGGCGTACACCGATACGCCGACGCGGTGTTAATGTAAGATCACGACTCGGGCATACCTGTTCACAAAAACCACATTCAATACATTTATCAACTTCTTCTTCAACCAAAGGCATAAATTTTAAGTTATGAATGTGCGCTAATTTATCCTCAGTTATGATTATACCGGGATTAAGCAAATTGGCCGGATCGATAATATTCTTCAATCTTTTCATGATCCTATAAGCATCTTCTCCCCATTCTCTTTCAATGTATGCTGATACAGCTCTGCCCGAACTATGTTCGGCTTTCAATGCGCCGTCATATTTATTTAGTATTAAATCGAAAAGATCATCATTAAATTTTTCATAGTGCGTCAATATCTTCTTTTGTAAAAAAACTTTGCGAAATAACAAAATGCAGGTTGCCATCTTTCGCATGACCGAAGATGATGCCATTTTGATAATTGTATTTTTCAAATAAACGCTGTACGTCTACGACTCCTTCGCCCAACCGCTCAACGGGGAATGTAAAGTCTTCCATTAATGCGGAGGTGCCTCTTGCCCGCATCCCTGCTACCGATGGGTACATACCTTTTCTTATTTTCCAAAGTATTGCCTGCTCTTGCGCATTCTGTGTAAACGAAGGTTCAAACAACAAAGGCAATCGGGAAAAAACGGGTTTAGCATTTTCATATTTTTCTAAAAGTCTTGCAGGTGTAGTCTCCTGGAACTCACATAATATAGCTGAGGCATCTGGCGGCAATTCTTTTAATAAAAACGGAACACCCGGCATATCTTCTACTGACCGTAACGAAGCCCTGTCCATAAATTCCAATGCTTCCGCTCCGGTACTTTTTAAATCATGAATAGCATTGCAGGCTATCTCAGAATTTTCAAAATACAACATGCCAGTCATCTTGTGTGGCAGATCGGGTACTGTATTTAATACCGCTTCTGCTATGAAAGCCAACGTCCCTTCGCCGCCAATTATCACATGTATAAGAATATCCAATGGATGCTCAAAATCTATAAAAGCATTCATGCAATAGCCAACAGTATTTTTCTGCTTATATTTTTTCCTTATGCGTTCCGCAAGAATCGGGTTATTTAAAATTTCATCTCTTAGCGACCTTAGTTCTTTCGCAATATGGCTGGCCTCATTTTCAAATCTTATATAATCTCCCGGCAATTCGGAATTAAACACCATGCCATTTGGCAATACAAAAGTCATGTGTTTTAGAGTGTGATACGAGTTTTGAATTACACCACAACACATACCGCTTGAGTTATTCGATAAAATTCCTCCCATCATGGCAGCATTGATGGATGCAGGATCAGGCCCTATTTTGCGGCTGAAACTCTTTAATGCATGGTTAACATTCGCGCCAATTACTGAAGGTTCAACTCGTACAGTGGTTCCGTTATTTTCAGGAACAACCTTTCTCCAGTAGTTGCTTAAGTCCACCAATATACCATCTGTAACGCCCTGGCCTGAAAGGCTTGTTCCGCCTGCACGAAAAGTGATACTTATTTTTTCCTGATTTGAAAATTCAAAAATCTTTTTTATTTCATCAATACAAACGGGTTGTATAACAGCCTTGGGTACCAGGTAAAAATGACTCGCATCACTTGCAAATGCATACCGGTCTATCAACCTTGTCTTTACTCTTTCTTTCGGCAATATCTTCGATAATGCTCCACCCAATTTTTCCATTTGTATTTATTATAGCGCCTCTTTTTAATTATTATTAATTCTATTCTCGTCCATAAAATAATTCCGGATCAAGGTGGGATGAGAATATATTAAGATCAAAAATTATAAAGATTTTGTTTATCATCAATTCTTAACTCCAGGGCCCCAAAAACCGAATTATTTTCAATAGAAAATCGTGTCAGAAATATCGTATCAATTCCTTTTTTACATTGTATAGTTTACAGATTTTATCATCGATTTTATATAACAGCCGATTCCTAAAAAATAGCGACAACGGCGCTCAAAGCATTTGTTTTTCAAAGGATCTTACAACATAAAAAAATACTCCCATGGGCGTGGATTAATCAGTATGACGATTTGCAAAAAAACCTTATTACAAAAGTTACCTCATTCCAATGAATAATAGCGCTTTCGTTTATTTCCGGATATTCTTTACGTGACACTAATATTCATACAAATCTGTGTGCACAACTATGTGCCGTTTTAGGCGGGGAGTGCACGTTAAGAACGCGGTCAAAAACGGTATTAAAAAAATAAAAAGCCCTATAAGTCAATCATTTATAGGGTTTAAAAAGTGCCCGGGACTGGATTCGAACCAGCACATCCTTGCGAACGCTGCGACCTGAACACAGTGCGTCTACCAATTTCGCCACCCGGGCTTAGGAATTTCAAGACGTGAAAATAAACCAATTTGAAAATTGATTCCAAATCAAGCATAAAAATTTTGAAATTTAATTACACACTCACATTAAAATCCCTCAACGCATCATTTAGACTTGTTTTTTTATCTGTGCTTTCTTTTCTTTTACCAATTATAAGTGCACAGCTTACATTGTATTCCCCGGCTGGAAATTTCTTCAAATAGCTCCCTGGTATTACCACGCTGCGCTGGGGTATATTACCACGATATTCTATAGGTTCATTCCCACTTACATCTATTATTTTAGTGGATTGGGTTAGTACAACATTTGCGCCAAGCACCGCTTCTTTTTCTACTTTTACACCTTCAACCACGATACTGCGGCTACCTATAAAACATCCATCTTCAATTATCACCGGGCTTGCCTGTAACGGCTCCAGCACTCCTCCAATACCTACTCCCCCACTCAGGTGTACATTCTTTCCTATTTGAGCGCAACTGCCTACAGTAGCCCAAGTATCCACCATTGTGCCTTCATCAACATAGGCACCAATGTTCACATAGCTGGGCATTAGCACAACATTCCTGGCAAGAAAAGCACCATAGCGGGCAACGGCGTGGGGTACTGCTCTTACTCCAAGATCTTTATAATTCTTTTTTAATTTCATTTTATCATAAAATTCGAATGGCGGGAGTGTATATGTTTCCATTTTCTGTATGCCAAAATATAACAGTATTGCCTGCTTTACCCACTCGTTTACTTTCCATACCTGTGAAGATTCCTTGTTATACAGTGAATCACTTACCGGCATGGCTGTACGCAATTCGCCTGTATCCACTTTGTCAATTACATTTCTTACGGCATCCGTATAAACTTCATCTTTTAAAAGCTCACGATTACTCCAGGCTTCGTTGATCATTTTTTGTAAATCCATATCTTTTTAATTTTTGCAAACATAATGTGTAATGATAAAAAATAGGCAAATGATTAATTGATAACTTTGACGAGCTCATGCAAACATTTCTTTTAATACAAACAGCATTCACCGGCGATGTGGTTCTTGCCACGGCGATAATTGAAAAGCTGCACCGGTTTTTCCCCGAAGCACAAATTGATCTGCTGGTAAGAAAGGGAAATGAAGGACTTTTAATTGATCACCCGTTTTTGCATGAAACGCTGATATGGAACAAAAAGAACAAATAAAAATAGAAATCTCTTTAGCCTTCTGAAAAAAATAAGAAAGAATAAATACGATACAGTAATTAATCTTCAGCGATTTGCCTCTACGGGAATACTTACCGCATTTTCGGGAGCTAAAGAAAAAATCGGATTTGATAAAAATCCATTGAGTTTTTTATTTACAAAGAAAATAAAACATGATCTCGCCAATGGGAAGCATGAGGTGGAAAGAAACAATGAATTGATAGCGCATTTCACTGATGATATTTTTACCAGGCCGCGCCTCTACCCTTCGTATAAGAATTACGATGAAATAAAAAGATACACCGACAGTCCATATGTCTGTATGATGCCGGCGAGCGTTTGGTTTACAAAACAATACCCGGTAGATAAATGGGTAGACCTTATTAATAGTTTTCCCGCTGAATACACCATTTATCTGCTGGGCGGAAAAGAAGATGGAGTATTGTGCGATGAAATAAAGGGCATCACTACCAACAAAAATGTCGAAGTACTTGCGGGGAAACTAGGTTTTCTTTCTTCTGTTGCATTAATGAAAAACGCCGACATGAACTATACGAATGATTCAGCTCCATTGCATTTTGCCTCGGCGGTGGATGCGCCGGTTACTTCAATTTTTTGTTCAACAATTCCGGGCTTTGGATTTTATCCGTTATCATCAAAATCCATCATTGTGGAAACGAAAGAAGTACTTTCGTGCAGGCCTTGCTCCCTGCACGGCCTGAAAGCTTGCCCGTTGGGGCATTTCAAATGTGCACGAACTATTGAAACCTCTCAATTATTGTCTATATAGCGTTGGAAAAATTTGAAGACGATATCATAAAATCAATTGAAGCTTTTAATAGCCACGGTATTATTTTATACCCAACCGATACAATATGGGGAATTGGATGCAGGGCAACGGACGCGATCGCTATAAAAAAAATTTATGATCTTAAAAAGCGAGACGGAGAAAAATCGATGATTATTCTTGTTTCTGATGCAAGTGAAATAAGCAGATATGTTTCGCAACCTTCAAAAAAACTTCATTGATTTATTAGGAAGCAGTATACAACCCGTGACAGGTATTTTCGAACAGGGCAATAATTTACCCTCAATTCTTATTAATGAAGACGGAACAGTTGCAATAAGAATTGTAAAAGATGATTTCTGCACATCGCTTATTCACGAATCAGGTGTTCCCATAGTTTCTACATCCGCGAATATTTCTGGTAAAAATTATCCTCACACTTTTTATGAGGTAAGCGATGAAATAAAAAACGGTGTTGACTATATAGTACAACACCGGAGAAACGATTTAAATATTTACAGTCCCTCTTCTATAATAAAGCTAAATAATGCCGGAGAAATTCAGCTGATCCGTTGATTTACAAAGCGAATCCAACACCTAACTGGATGGCCGTGGTTTTCCACGTATCACTACTCCCAATATTACTAATGTCTGTCATTCCACCAACAAAGCGCCCATAAACTTTAAACTTCAATATGTTTAATTGCGCGCCACCAACCAAAGAAAAATTGCCGGATTTGAAAGCATCTTTGCCATTCTGCAAAAGATCTTTATTCTGGTCAAGCAATATACCAAATTGAGGACCAGCTTGCAACGACAATAGTTTATTGACTTTGTAACTTAAAAGGAGTGGTATGCTCAAATAATGAAGCTGAATATCGTTAACCTTGTTGAATTGATATACCTGGCTAAAGTTAGTAGCCGTATCGGTGTTGACCTGGTTAAATAAAACTTCCGGCTGAAAAGCCAGTTTGCCGCCACCAATGGAAGCAAATGCACCAACATGGTAACCAAATGTAAATTCATCTTTGAAAGACTTACCGCTGATTTTATTAAGATTCGCGCCACCTTTTATGCCAATAGAGAACGATTGCGCAAAAAGTGATGAGGAAGCAAGCAATAAAATTGCAAAGGAAACAAGTTTCGTTTTCATAATTTTTTTAGAGGAGATGTTTTCAATTAATATGCCAAGGTAGTTATCAAAAAGTTATTCCAATATTAAAGTTGTAAACCTGGGTAAACGGTTTGTCATCGGTTTTTGGTAAATAATAGTCAAGGTACACTTCCGGCTCTATGTAAAATTTCCCGAAAGAATAATTCAAATCGAGATCCAGCCCAAGGGATTGAATTTCAAAATTTCCATTGCCGGCGGATGATTGAAAGCGACGCAATTTTTTCAGTTGTCTTTTTGTATAAAGGAAATACAATTGGGTACTGCTGTTATGGGTCACGGAATAATCATTAATGCCCGCAATAAGTGAAAGCTGTGGCGTAAAACGTAGCCCGTCTTTTTTGGAAAATATAGTATAGAAGCTGAAGTCGTGTTCAATGCTTGCAGAAAGAGTGAACGAGGAAATATTCGTTGCCGCGGTATCGGTATACTTTATTAATGTGGGCCTGTTTAAAATAATTACTGTGGTATCAATATTTATAATCTCCTTATACTTACCCGAGGCATAACTTACTGAAATGCCGGGCTTGATATATAGTTTTTTAAATATAAGGTTGGCGTAAATTTGATCATCAAACGGCGAAGCCGAAGCATTATACCTGCTTTCTTTAAAATAGTGAACATAAGATACCAGGGTATTTACGGATTTGCTTTTAGAATACGAATATGACGGAGACAAAGCATATTGATAAACGCTTAAACTACTATTCTGTTTAAGAAGGAAACCCGCGAATGAAAGGCTTAACCCGCTCTTATGAAAATATCCTGCGGACGGAGTAAATACCAACTCCTTTTGCGAGCCGAGATTCTGAACGGCCTTGTTATTTCCTCCAGATAGCCTGTTGCCGATTCCTACATTGATTCTGAAATAACTTTGAACGTCATCCATTTTATCCAACATCTTCAAAAACTCATCATTCTGGATTAATGAATCCATTATTTCCTTATCAGACCGGGTTTCCTGGGCGTATAATTTTGAAAAGAAAAAAAAAGAAAAGAAAAAAAGTGATATAACTCCTCTCATAGCGTTAGTTAAAAAAGTTGGTTAAGTCTGCTCGCGAAGTTTCTAAGACCTGGATATGTTTTTGAAGTTTAATGGTTGGCCTCTTAAACGCTTACAAAAGTATATTATTTCAACGCACAGATGCCCTCTTTCAGCCTAATAGCATACCTTTGCGGCTCAAAAATAAAAATAATACATGAATGATTTTGAAGGCCTTGGCCTTAATGAGGGGCTTGTGAAAGCGGTTAGTGACCTGGGATTTGAAACCCCTACTCCAATTCAAATAAAAGCTATTCCCATCTTATTGTCCGGCACCACTGATTTTGTTGGCCTTGCCCAAACCGGTACAGGCAAAACGGCTGCTTTTGGATTGCCTTTGCTCCAGCTTGTTGAACCAGAAAATAAATACCCGCAGGCATTGATAGTATGTCCCACACGTGAACTTTGCCTTCAGATATGTAATGATCTCCAGGATTTTAAAAAGTATGCAAGAAATATAATAGCAGAGCCTGTATATGGTGGCGCGTCAATAGTGATGCAAATACGTGCGCTAAAGAAAGGAGTTCATATAGTAGTGGCTACTCCCGGAAGGCTTATCGATATGATCGAGAGAAAGGCAATAGACCTGCAGAAAGTAAAATATGTGGTACTTGATGAAGCGGATGAGATGCTGAATATGGGGTTCAGAGATGATATTGATTTTGTACTGAAGAACACAATTAATCGCGAAAGTATCTGGCTTTTTAGTGCAACGATGCCTGCTGAAGTAAAAGCTATTTCGAGGAACTTTATGACTAACCCGCAGGAAATTACAGTTGGTAAAAAGAACACAGCCAATGTAAATATAGATCACCAGTATTTTATTACGCCTGCGCAATCGCGGTATGAAACCTTAAAGAGATTGATTGATTTTAACCCGGGCATGTATGGAATTATTTTTACCCGTACTAAAGCAGATGCAACAGAAATAACAGAACGCCTTTTGAAAGAAGGCTACGATATCGAGGCATTGCACGGTGATCTCACACAACAACAGCGTGACAAAGTGATGCAGCGTTTTCGCCAAAAGAACCTCCAGCTTTTAATTGCGACAGATGTTGCAGCCAGGGGGATCGATGTAGACGGAATAACACATGTAATAAATTTTGAGCTACCTGATGATATCGAAGTATATACCCATCGTAGCGGCCGTACCGCACGGGCGGGAAAGAGTGGTATTTGTATTTCCATTTGCCATAGCAGGGAAGCCTTTAAGATAAGGCAGCTCGAAAAAATGACGAACGCTCAATTTCATAAACTTGATATACCAAGTGGAAAAGATGTGTGCCGCAAGCAATTCTTTCATTTTATGGATAAGCTTATACTTGCAGATACTTCGCATGGAGATTACGAAACTTATATGCCCGATCTTCAAAAGAAATTTGCGGACGTTAGTAAAGAAGAAGTTTTGAAAAGGGTTGCGGCACTTGAATTTGACCACTTTTTAAAATATTATGAAAATGCGGAGGATCTAAATGCAAGGCAGGACTACCGTGATAGAAGAAATGATAACTCTAATGGCAGACAGCAGGGTGAACGAAGAACCGGAGAAAGGAACCCATATCAAAGAGATAATGGCTACACAAGGCTGTTTATAAACCTTGGAACAAAAGATGGATTTTACAAAGCCAGTTTTTTACAATTCATTCTTGACGAAAGTAACCTTAAGAAAGAGGTACTCGGCAAAATTGATCTTCGCGATATGAACTCGTGGGTTGAAATTGATAAATCTGCTGCTGCGAAAATGATGAAAAGTATGGACGGCAAAAATTATAATGGCAGGCAAATAAGAATGAATGAAGCTGACGGTGGAGGATCGAGGCCATCGCGTGAAGGTAGGAAGCGTATCCCTGTGAGGGAAAGAAGATAGGACTATTGCTAATTAATAATCTTGAATGGACAGAAAAGTTTTTGAGACGAGGGATAGATGAATTTTCTTTCACGTCGTACATTAAACATCGTACACTTTTTCATATTCTACCAAATTTCTTGTAATACGCGATAAGCATGGCAATTACCTGGTTATAGCTTCGCATTCCTTTTGGCTGTTGGTTTATCTGCAGGTATTTTCCATAGAGCCATGTCACCGTGGGTTCAATAAAGCTCGTATGCGCTTCATTAAATTTCCTCCATTCCAGCAGATCTGCTTTTACTTCCGGAATTAATTTTGCGGCAGCATTTCGTGAAAGCGTTGTGTCAAAATAATATACCTCCCTGTTGGCGTACATAAAAAGATCGAGATAAGTTGAATATTGGAATAAGGTATCTCCTGCATTGGCCGCTGCCAGGTATCCTGAAAAGTTTGCCTCATTCTCTTTAGCATATCCAAGCTGGTGTCCCATTTCATGAAGTGTGATATAGGGCAGTAAAAATTTCGGGACAGTAGTATTCACCTGTGCTTCACCGGTAAACGGGTTATAATAACCAGTGAATCCCAAATAATTACCGAGCCACCCGTAAAAAGACGACTTTATTGATCCGCTCTTGTATTTCAAAAACGAATATTTTTTTTCTGCATCATCATAACATTGCCTTGCCCTTTTAAATAATTCTTTCTTTGCCGGGTATAATGCATGGTTTATAACCAGGATTTTTTTCGTTTCATTTACCCTTTGCAATAACAATTCCTGTATTAATATAAGGCTTGATGTATCATAATCGACCTTGTCCAAATGAAGTTGCCAGCCAATTTCTTTCCGGTCGTAATTTAATCCCCAAAAAATATTAAATACAAGGTAAATGCTGCATAGAAGCAGCAAGAACTTCCAAAGCATACCATAGAAAATAGCTTTTTTTAATCTACGCCGGAACAACAGCGCGCTGTATTTTATTATCTTAATCAATAACCAAAGACCAGCCACGAAATATAGCGCATCACCTATGCTGAAAGGAATCCAGCCGAAAATTGATCTTAAGAAAATAGAAAAATAGTAGTAGAACTTATTTGAATAAAATTTTTCAATCCACGAAGAGTTAGATGCAAATAACTTAATGAGAATTATCAACACTAAAAATGCAAAGCCTATCCAAATTTTCTTTTTTAAGCTCCCGGAAATACGCATGTATAAAATAAATAGTTAGCTACTTTTACGTCTAATTTTATAAAAAATTAAATTTTTGACCCCGAAGATAGCGCAAAGTATCAGTGGCATCTTGTTGTTTTAGTTTAAAAATCAATATTTAAGGCTTCTTTGTTTAAAAAATTACCTGTTTTTCCTTACCTTTGCCCCCCTTTAAAACCAAGTCATGGGAAACAGGCGTGAGTACGAGATAGCATTTGTAGGTTTAAAGCCTGGTATTCATGAGTACGCGTACCGTGTGGATGAAAAGTTCTTTGCAAATTATACACAGGCAGATTTCACAAATTGTGAAGCCAGCATAAAGCTTACGCTCGAAAAGAACACATCATTTATGATGTTGAAGTTTGAGGTAGGTGGAAGTGTAAATGTAACATGCGACCGTTGCGGAAATACGCTTCCTATGGATCTTTGGGATGAATTTAATATGGTAGTGAAGCAGGTGGAAAATCCGGATGAGATGAATGCGAATGAGGAAGATCCTGATATATTTTATATCTCCCGTACAGAGAGCCATTTGCATCTCGCGGATTGGATTTATGAATTTGTATCGCTTAGTGTTCCCATGCAACGTATGTGTAGCGAACAAGAAATGGGCGGGCCGCAATGCAACAAAGAAATACTGGCCATGTTGAAAAAAATGGAATCAGGAGTTATAGAAAATAATCACCCTTTGCAAAAAGGGCTTGAAAAATTTAAGAAAAACAACAATTAATTTATATTTTAATTTAAGGTTATGCCAAATCCAAAACGGAGACACAGTCAGCAAAGAAGTGCAAAAAGAAGAACGCATTATACAGCCGATGCTCCTACATTAAGCGTTGATAGTACAACAGGTGAAACACATGTGCGCCACCGTGCCCATGTAAGCGAAGGAAAGTTGTACTACAAAGGAAAAGTAGTAGCAGAAAAAGCGCCTGTAAAAGCCTGATAAATATTCTTAGCACCTATATTATTGAATCCAGAAATGAGTTTGACATCATACTTGTTTTTGGATTTTTTTTATTTATATCAACAAGTAGCCCGGCTGAACGCGGCAGGCTACTCGTGTGGATGTGCATGTGGGCATTCAGTGATATATGTTCCATTAAGCAAAAGCCAATTCATGCGTTTTCCTTTCATGCTGTTTTAAAGATTCTTTGTACATTTCCTTTATCGGCTTTGCGTGGTGCTAAAAATTCATTTCAAAATTCTATCTCTGTAAACCTTTACTTATATTTAAGGAAGAGATTACTTTATTAACCTAATTGTACAGCTATGAATATTGCGATAGACATGATGGGTGGTGACTTTGCACCTCTCGAGGCAGTAAAAGGAGTCGACCTGTTTTTATTAAAACCATATTCAGATATCAAGCTTCTTTTAATTGGTGATCAGGAAAAAATAAATAACCTGCTTGCAGAAAGAAATATTCCCGATGATGTTATTGAAATAATTCACTCCTCGCAGGTAATTGAAATGCACGAACATCCAACGAAAGCTTTAAAAGAAAAACAACAATCTTCTATTGCAATCGGCTTTAATTTGCTCGCTACCGGCAAAGCGGATGCGTTTATAAGTGCAGGCAATACCGGGGCGATGATGGTAGGGGCTCTATATAGTATTAAAGCCATTGAAGGCGTATTGCGGCCAACCATTGGCGCTTATCTCCCAAGAGAAAACGGCGAACTTGCCTTGCTTGTTGATGTTGGCCTCAATGCAGATTGCAAACCCGAAAACTTAAATCAATTCGCTGTATTAGGTTCTTTATTTGCGAAGCATATTTTAGGCTTTTCAGATCCCCGGGTAGGGCTCGTAAATCTTGGTGCTGAAGAAGGAAAAGGCGATTTACTTACACAGGCGGCTTATCCGATTCTAAAAGATAATTCACAAATAAATTTTATCGGTAACGTTGAAGGGCGCGACTTGCTATTTGATAAAGCTGACGTATTCGTATGTGATGGCTTCACGGGCAATGTAATGTTGAAATTTGCAGAATCTATTTATGATATTGTAAAAAGGAGGAATATTCATGATGAATATTTCGACAGCTTTAATTTTGAAATCTATGGCGGCGTACCTGTACTTGGCGTAAATAAGCCGGTAATTATTGGCCACGGCATCTCACATGCGCAGGCTTTTGTAAATATGATAGAGATGGCGAAGAAAATGAATGAAGCAGATTTGACAGGAAAAATAAGAAGCAGTTTTAAGGGGTGAGATAAGTAACTATGAACGTAAAGCCTTATCCAAAAACATTCTTGTTCAAAAAATCATTCCGGAATTTTCCCTTAGGATCGCTTGATGTCGCCATGTCTCTAAAGTCATCCATCTTTTTATGCAATGCTTTCAACCGCGAATAAGGCATAGTAAATAATTTTCCCCAGTGCGGTTTTGCATTAAAGGGCGCCAATTCTTTTTCGATTACCGGTAGTAGCTTTTGTACCGCAGGCCAATCCTGTTTCCATGTAAAATGAATGGTCATACTTTGTTGCTTATAACATGGGCTCATCCATAGTTCATCTGCATCAATAGTTCTTATTTCTGAAATAAAAAGGTGCGGCCCAATCAGCTTACCTAATTTCTGAATGGCGAGAATTGCTGCGACGCCATTTTCAATTGGCACAAAATATTCTGTCTGCAATTCTTTTCCACTACTTGGCGTAAAGCCCATTTTAAAATGCGGCAGCCTTTCATACCACGGCCCGGGCACACCCATTTGTTCCGTACAATTTTCTGCAGAAAGTTCTGCAATCGGGTGAAGATTTTTTGTAGCAGCACTTGCGCCAAAAAATTCTGATGGAAAATTATAAGTCTTTCCTTGCTCAATTTTTGTTTTAATCCAGACTTCGTTTATACTTTCCTTTTGCCAGTCAGTAAAGAGGCTAACGCTGTAGCCACTTTCTTCAATTTCATTAAAATGCTTTTTTAATTCCTGCAATGGCAATTCTTCATACACATCCTGGCGAACCTGGTAGGTTGGCAAAATGTCCAGCGTTACTTTTGTTACGATACCTAATGCACCCAATCCAACAACAGCAGCAAGAAACTTTTCCCCGTCTTTTTCTTTTGATAATCTGATTGCATCGCCGTTTGCTGTAACCATTTCGATTGCTGAGACCACAGAAGATAAATTTCCGTTTTTCACCCCGGAGCCGTGAGTTGCTGTTGCAATAGCGCCTGCAACAGAAATATGCGGCAATGACGCGAGATTGTGTAAGGCAAATCCTTTACTGTCAAGGTAAGGAGCAAGTTCCCCATATTTCATTCCACCATTTACGGTCACAGTGCGTGCACTTTCATCAATCGAAATCTCTCCATCCATTTCCTTCACAGAAATAAGATTGTGCTTACTATCCGCAATCCTGTTAAAACAATGTCTTGTTCCAAGCGCTTTCACCTTTGAATACTTCTTTACCAGGCCCTGCAATTCTGTGACTGACTTAGGATAGTATAAATTGTTGGTGCTGAAAGTAAAATTTCCTGCCCAGTTGGTTAGTTCCTTTTCCTGCAAAAAAAGAGGATCTGGTTTTATGAATGTGCCTGCCATCGTTGTCGAGGATAATTTGATAAATGTTTTCCGATCCATAAGAATAAGACTTTAACTGTTGGATTGTATTCATTTAAAGATAGAATGAATTTGCGTGGGAAAGAATACTATGAAAAAGAATTGACTACATTTAGAATTATAAAATTGCCTGTAATCCAAAATAACATTCCCTTATTAAATTTCATAAACAACAAGGGAGTTAAAATACCAACAGATAAAATGAATTATAATGAAATATAAAAATGCAGTACTGTTCCTATTTTGCGCGGTTGCGAGCATGCAAATTACTGCTCAGCATCTTGCCGAAAAAGCAAATAATTTTTTAAATACACTTACCCCGGAATTGAAATCACAGGCTTTGTTTTCTTTAACAGATTCTGAAAGGATGAATATGAATTATATTCCTATAGAAAGGAAGGGGCCAACGTTTCATGATTTCAATGATAAGCAAAAAACGGCGGCGCTCGATTTATTGAAAGCTTCGTTAAGCAGCCAGGGATATGAAAAGTCAAGGGAAATCATGGATCTTGAAAACATACTTTTTATGATGGAAAACCATACGACCAAAAAGCCTGAAGGTAAATCGTACAGAGATCCGTTAAATTATCATCTCTGCATTTTTGGTAATCCATCGCCAAACGATTTTTGGGGATGGCGATTTGAAGGCCATCACATTTCACTAAACTTTACTTCAACTAACGGCAAAATCGTTTCTTCCACACCTTCTTTCTTCGGATCTAATCCAGGCATTGTTCAGATTGATGAAGACAAAGGAAAAGAAGTTTTGAAATCCGAAACAGACCTTGGATTCAAGCTAATAAATTCTTTAACGCCAGCACAATTAAAAGTTGCTATAATTTCTGATGTTGCACCCGGCGATATCATCACAGGTAATAAGCGCAAAGTTGAAAATATTGAAACGGACGGAATTCAATACAGTTCGTTGACCGCAGACCAGAAGAAAATCTTTATGGATCTTCTGAACGTTTACATGGACAATTACGAAAAGAATTTTGAAAAAACATTCATGGATAAAATTAAAAAAGCCGGTATAGACAATTTATATTTTGCCTGGTCCGGAGCGCTAAAACCCGGCAATAGGTAACTACTACAGAATTTACGGCCCGGTGTTATTGATTGAATATGATAATACACAGAACCATGCAAATCATGTTCACACGGTTGTCCGCGATCTTACAAATGACTATGGTGAAGATATTTTGCGGGAGCATTATAAAACAGATCATCACAAGTAAGAGCCCTGATTTATAAGATTCAGTGACTTTGAAATAATCATTAAATCAAAAGAATCATAGGCTAACAAAATCGATTATTACACTTTCACAACCTTCCACTTCCCTCGTTTAAATAATATCATACTCGTAATGGTAATACACGTTTCCGTTACGACAATCGAAATAAAAACACCCTTAGGTCCCCAAGCAAGTACAACTGCCACGAAGTAGGCTACCGGAATCTGAAAGACCCAAAACCAAAATAAATTTACCCACGTCGGAGTCCGGCTATCCCCCGCACCGTTAAACGCATTCATCATCACCATACCTATTCCATAAAAAATATATCCAAGACTCACGATACGCAAAGCAAGTACGGCAATATCTACAACTGCAGGGTTCTGTGGTTATAATTCCAACAAGAAATTCGGCGCAAAACAAAAACAAAGCAGATACACACGCCATGAAAATCGCATTATACTTTGCGGTTTTCCAAACAGATTTTTCTGCACGTTCCGGTTGGCCCGCACCCAGGTTTTGACCAACTAATGTTGCAGCCGCATTGCTTAAACCGAAAGCTGGCAAAATAAAAAACACGATCCAGCGTATGGCAATAGTATAACCTGCAACGGCTTCGCTGCCAAAGTCAGTCATAATACGCGCCATCGCAATCCAGCTTGCCGAACCAATAAGAAACTGCAAAGTAGCCGTGGAAGCAACTTTAAGGATATTATTCATTAACTTTTTATCGGGTAAGAAATGATGCAGGTTAATTTTAATAATTCCTTTCCCTTTTAGTAAATGCCAAAGTTGGTAGCAAACACCGATGCTGCGTCCCGTAGTAGTCGCGATAGCCGCTCCTGTCAATCCATAAAAATGAATAAGCAACGGACATAAAATAATATTACAAATGTTTGCCAGCCACAAGCTCCGCATTGCAATTGCGGCATTGCCGGCACCTCTGAAAATTCCATTCAGCAAAAACAGCAGCAGTATTACGATGTTTCCCGTTAGCATGATCCTCGTAAACATATAGCCGCCCTCCACTATTTCGTTAGTGGCGCCCATAAGTTTTAAAATCTCTTTTGGAAATAAAATACCGGCAAGGCTGATTAAAATTGCCAGTGCAACCGTTAGTAAAATTGCCTGGGCGCCCGCCCTTGCTCCGTCCTCGTAATTTTTTTCCCCTACCCTTCTTGCTACCAATGCTGTTGCGCCCATGCTTAACCCGAAAGCTATCGAATACACAATGGCAAGAACGGATTCTGTTAAACCTACTGATGCCGTGGCAACCGAGCCCAGCTTCCCTACGAAGAAAATATCAACTACCGCAAATACACTCTCCATGCACATTTCAAGTATCATGGGTATTGCGAGGAGAAAAATGGCTTTGCGAATACTGCCTGAAGTAAAGTCTTGTTGTTTGGTCGAAAGTGCTTCTTTGAAAAAATTAAAGAGACCTCTTATACTCTTATCACTTGAATAAGTTGCGATCATTATTGACAAAAAATAAATTGTAAAAAAAATAAAATAACGCAGCCGTTAAACGGAACTGCTATTGCTGTGGAGTAAATGGGGCGTGAACCAAATTGAATTCTAAGCCCTGCTTAGATCTTCATAGACGATAATTTTTTATGGATGCGAAAGTAGAAATTATTTTCAAGATTCAAAATAAATTTTTTATAGACAATGATAAATTAAAACTATTACCAAAAAAATTGCCCGAAAATTTGCGTAACCAAAAGGTTTCCTATAAGTTTGTAACCGAACGGTTACCTAATAAATTTTTTAGTATGAGAAGAGATGTATTCCAGGCAATAGCTGATCCCACGCGCAGGGAAATAATAAATCTTGTGGCAAAAAATTCTTTAAACTTAAATGCCCTGACAGAGAATTTTAATATAAGCCGTCCTGCTATTTCGAAGCACATTAAAATTCTTACCGAGTGCGGGCTTATCATTGTTAATCAACAAGGCCGCGAAAGATATTGTGAAGCAAACCTTCAGTCACTCGGGGAAGTATCGCAATGGATCGAACAATACAGGACATTCTGGACCAGCAAATTAGATGCACTTGAAAATTTTCTTGATAAGAAACCAAAAACGGCGATTAAACCAGCTACAGGCAAAGCCGTAATAAAATCAATAACAAAAAAAAATAAAAAATGAAACACGAACCATTTGTAATTGAACGCACATATAATGCGCCGGTAAAAAAAGTGTGGAAAGCTATTACCGACAGGGACCAGATGAAAGAATGGTACTTCGATCTTGAAGCATTTAAAGCGGAAGTAGGATTCGAATTCCAGTTCACCGGCGGAAGCGAAGACAAAACTTTTTTACATTTATGTAAAGTAACAGAAGTGTTACCGGAGAAAAAACTTACCTATAGCTGGCGCTACGATGGCTACGACGGAATTTCATTTGTAACTTTTGAATTATTCCCGGATGGAGAAGGAACGAGATTAAAATTAACCCACGAAGGACTGGAAACTTTCCCGGCTATTAAAGATTTTGCAAAAGAAAACTTTGCAGCAGGATGGACACAAATCATTGGCACATCATTAAAGAACTATGTAGAAAAGTAAATGCAAAAATAACAACTCAACATTCGAACATTGTGTCGAAAGATTTTTGATCCCTGATCAAAGATACTTGAGAGGATTGCGCCTTGAATTTTGGATGTAATTTTTAATATTCATCCAGAAAGCAAAAAATAAATATACAATTACCGGCGAGCCAAGCGTAAGAAAAGAAATGTAAATAAAATACCTCCTGATGACGGAAGTAGCTATTCCCATCTTTTCACCTATGGCAGTGCAAACCCCAAAGACCTGCCACTCTATAAAGTATTTCAATTTATACATAACCCAAAGCTAAAACATAATTGCTATATATTTTAAACGACTCTTTTATATGGAAATTGTGACAAAAAGATTACGTATTCTTCTCAATTGTGCCTACAGGCTATGATATGCACTTTGCTGGTAACTCTCCCAAACCTCTCTTATAACTATTTTAAAGCGGAGGATATTCAGAAATTCACATGTGAACCGATATCGGGCATTATTTTTCAGCGAAAAAACCCACCGTAAGAATCCGGAATAAAACTAATTATTGCTATAAATTTCTTCATTTGATTTTAAGTAAATTTGCCCGTAATAAATTTTTAAAGAGTGCATATTGTCAAAAACATTATTGCCCTCCTCCTTTAACTGAAAAAACTAATTAGTATGGTATTTGATCTTGAGATGATAAAAAAACTCTACAAGGGTTATACAGAAAAAGTTGATGCGGCCCGTAAAGTGGTGGGTCGTCCCCTCACACTAATAGAGAAAATTTTATACGCCCATCTTTGGCAGGGAAATGCAGATACTGCTTATGAAAGCGGTAAAAGTTATGTTGATTTTGCACCGGACAGGGTTGCTATGCAGGATGCAACAGCGCAAATGGCTTTACTACAGTTCATGCAGTCGGGCCGTGCTAAGGTAGCGGTACCTTCCACGGTACACTGCGATCACCTTATACAGGCTGAGGTTGGCGCTGTACCCGATCTTACAAGAGCTAAATCGGAAAATAAAGAGGTATATGACTTTCTTTCTTCAGTTTCCAATAAATATGGAATAGGATTTTGGAAACCAGGTGCGGGAATTATACACCAGGTAGTTTTAGAAAACTATGCGTTCCCCGGTGGCATGATGATCGGGACCGATTCGCATACCGTAAATGCAGGGGGCCTTGGAATGATTGCTATAGGTGTAGGTGGTGCAGATGCGTGTGATGTGATGGCCGGCTTGCCATGGGAATTAAAATTTCCTAAGCTTATTGGAGTAAAACTTACGGGTAAATTAAGCGGATGGACTGCTTCGAAAGATATCATTTTAAAAGTAGCAGGCATTCTTACAGTTAAGGGAGGCACAGGTGCGATTCTCGAATATTTCGGTGAAGGGGCAAAATCGCTTTCGTGCACTGGTAAAGGAACTATTTGTAATATGGGAGCAGAAATAGGTGCGACCACTTCCATATTTGGTTACGATAAGAAAATGGCCGAATATTTAACGGGCACCGGCAGAGAAGAAGTGGCGAAGGCTGCTGACTCGGTTGAGGCATACCTCACCGGCGATGAAGAAGTATATGCCAATCCTGAAAAATATTTCGACCAGGTAATAGAGATCAATTTATCGGAATTAGAACCTCATATAAACGGGCCGTTTACACCGGACCTTGCATGGCCCATTTCTAAATTTGCAGATGCAGTAAAAGTAAATGGCTGGCCGGATGAATTGGAGGTTGGGCTTATTGGATCTTGCACTAATTCTTCCTATGAAGATATTACCAGGGCCGCTTCTATTGCCGAACAGGCCACCAATCATGGATTGCAGGCAAAATCAGAATTTACAATTACCCCTGGTTCAGAGCAGGTACGGTATACCGTGGAGCGGGATGGATATCTTGGAATATTTGAAAAAATGGGTGGTGTTGTTTTAGCAAATGCTTGCGGCCCTTGTATAGGACAATGGGCACGCCATTCAACCGACCCTAATAAAAAGAATTCTATAGTTACTTCTTATAACAGGAATTTTGCTAAGAGAAATGACGGAAATCCTAATACACATGCGTTCGTCGCATCACCCGAATTAACAACAGCCATGGCTATCGCCGGTTCGTTATCCTTCAATCCTCTTACTGATTATCTGACTAACGATAAGGGAGAGAAAATTAAACTCGAAGAGCCACAGGGTATTGAAATGCCCTTAAAAGGTTTTGCAGTTGAAGATGCCGGTTTCCAGGCTCCCGCTGAAGACGGAAGCGGCATTAATGTCATTGTTGCGCCCACATCAGACAGGCTGCAAATATTGGAACCCTTTCCTGCCTGGGAAGGTACCGACCTTTGTGACCTCAAACTATTAATAAAGGCCAAAGGAAAATGTACAACCGATCATATTTCTATGGCTGGCCCCTGGCTTAAATATAGAGGCCATCTTGATAATATCAGCAACAATCTACTTATAGGCGCTGTAAATTATTTCAATGAAAAAACCAACCTGGTAAAGAATCAACTGACAGGCGAATATGGTCCGCTGCCTGCTACACAAAGAGCTTATAAAGCAGGGGGAGTTGGTTCTATAATAGTTGGGGATGAAAATTACGGTGAAGGTTCTTCAAGGGAACACGCGGCGATGGAACCACGGCATCTTGGTGTAAGAGCGGTGCTTGTAAAGTCTTTCGCACGCATTCACGAGACTAATTTGAAAAAGCAGGGAATGCTTGCACTCACATTTGACAATAAAGAGGATTACGATAAAATACAGGAAGATGATGGTATTGATATTACCGGCCTAACTTCATTTGCCGTGAACAAACCATTGGTAATTATCCTTCATCACAAAGATGGCACGTCAGATAATTTTCTCGTAAACCATACCTATAATGAACAACAGATAGAATGGTTTAAAGCCGGTGCAGCACTGAATATAATAAGAAAACAATTCGAGGATAGTAATAAGTAAATAAAAAGGGGCCGCTTAATTGGCCCCTTTTTTCAAGATCATTATAGGATCGAAATCCATTTCGTTTCGTGCGTTTAATGCGCCATAAAAGCGCAGTAATCATCAGAATTCAAAAGTTACCTCCCCAATTCTTCAAGCAATTTATTCTCCTTACAAGGTGAATATCTCGAAGAAAAAAAATTATAGCTATTTATTTTAATTTTTTAAACGGATCAATTGCACTATATTTTGAGTAGTTAAAACGATTAATAATTCTACATGGAAAACGTATCAATTGAAGTAAGGCTATTGACGATAAATGATTATAAAGAACTAAAAGAGGCTATGGTAAAAGCTTACGCCAGTATGGGCGGCCAATACTGGAAAGAAGAATCGTTAGGCAAGCTTATATCAATGTTTCCTGAAGGGCAGATAGCTGTGGTAGTAGATGGTAAAGTTGCCGGATGTGCGCTTAGCTTGAGGCTTAATTATGACGACTTTGGTGATAAGCATAGCTATCGTGAAATAACCGGCAATTATACGTTTGATACCTATGACGAAGAAGGTGATGTTTTATACGGCATAGAAGTTTTTGTCGATCCGGCTTACCGCGGAATGCGTCTTGCACGAAGATTGTATGAAGCAAGAAAAAATCTTTGCCAGCAATTAAACCTCAAAGCAATTGTTGCCGGCGGCAGAATTCCAAAATATCATTTATATGCGGAAAAAATGTCACCCAAAGAATTTATAGAAAGCGTGAAGAAAAGAGAAATACACGATCCAACTTTGAGCTTTCAACTGGCTAACGATTTCCAGGTAAAGCTTGTAAGTAAAAATTATTTGCCGGAAGATAAAGAGTCTATGGGCTTTGCAACTTTATTGGTTTGGCACAATATCTATTATGAGCTTGAACAAAGCTCTCTACTCACTGCAAAACCTATCGTACGCATCGGCTGTGTACAATGGCAGGTGAGGCCTTATCTCAAAATGGAAGATCTCTTACAAAGTGTCGAATACTTTGTAGATGCAGTGAGTGATTATGGGTCAGATTTCATCTTATTTCCGGAGCTGTTTAATACCCCGTTGCTGGGGGCATTTAATGATCTTCCCACAGTTCAAGCCATTAGGGAACTTGCCAGTTTTACTCCAAAGCTAGTGGAAGAGTTTTCAAGGCTTGCTATATCTTACAATGTAAATATTGTTGGGGGGAGCATGCCGATGATTGAAGACGGTAAACTTTACAACACTGCTTATTTCTTTCACCGGAATGGCAAAATAGACTATTCACATAAAATTCATATAACTCCTTCAGAAGAATATGAATGGGCCATTTCCGGAGGTGATAAGGTTGCTGTGATTCAAACCGATGTTGCGAAGATTGGAATACTTATTTGCTATGATGTTGAATTCCCTGAATTATCAAGAATTCTCGCAGACCAGGGAATGCAAATATTATTTGTTCCTTTTTTAACTGATACACAAAATGCGTATAACCGTGTACGTTTTTGTGCCCAGGCACGTGCGGTAGAAAATGAGTGCTACGTGGCAATTGCCGGCAATGTGGGCAACCTCCCAAAAGTTACAAATATGGATTTGCAGTTTGCCCAGGCGGCAGTGCTGACTCCTTCTGATTTTGCTTTTCCCGTAAACGGTGTAAAAGCTGAAGCTACGCCCAACACGGAAATGATCATTATTTCTGATGTAGATCTTTTATCATTAAAAGCTTTACACAATCACGGAAGTGTACAAAATTTAAAAGACCGCCGCAAAGACCTTTACGAAGTGGTATTAAAAGAAAAGAAAAAAGTCATTAGCGAGATAATCGTAGAAAAAGATATTTTAACCTAATCAGGTTATGGTACCAAGTATTTTATTTTGGAGCTTTAAATGCCGGGTCGTTGTACATGGCTTGGTTGAACAAATAATACTTCCCGTCTTTATAATTTTTCCAATAGCGCTTGCCCATTACATCGTAATATAACCTTCCGTCTACACTTTTATGTGCCGCATTATCATCCACAGTGATCACTTTTGCCACCGGTACTTTTGGTTTGCGTTTTATCGCAGGTTTAGTTACCGCTGATGAATCAGACTTTAAAACCGTACTACTAACATTCGCTTCAGGGTTTTTGGAAGGATAATTCTTTTTGTGGCAACTATTTAAAAACAAGCCAATTAAAAACACACCGCTCAACAACTTTATTTGGAACATTAAATTATTTTGCAAATACCCTTTCAAGAACTTTACCAAAAATTGTTAAACCCGTATAATAGAATAGTTTATTGCTAAACTCTCTTTTGATTGCTGACAAATATGTTGGGCAATTCACACTGCAACGTGCTTTTACATTTTCAATTCATATAAATTATTATTATTTATGAACGACACTTCAATAGGGAAAATAGCTGAAGCCATTTTGGTTGCAAACCAATTACGATTTTCTGTAACGGCAATAAACAATCCTTCATCATTTCCAATAGCTTTGAAATGGTTCAGTGGTGGCTGTTTCGAAAAATAAGAAAGCCCGTATAGATCTAAAATTTCACTGGCCTTAGTATCCAAAATTTCACCGGGAAATACGAGCCCGATCTCGCTGATATTTAGGAATTGTACTGATGAAAATAATTCATCAGCATCGTTATTTAAATCAAATCTTGCAATGAGTTCCAGAATATTTCCTGCAGGATCAAGAAAATATACTGATTTCGCATTCCAATTCACAAAGTCGGCAACATAGCTTTTATAATCATCAAGCCATAATAAATCACATCTCTTTTTTATCCATTGAAATGCTTCTTCAAATTTATTTGAAGGTATATTAAACGCGAAGTGATAGAATGGATTCCGGGTTTCGGTCGCATCTGTAAAAGTCAAAATTGATTGCCCTGCCAAAATTGAAATAGATTTCTCATCAGGGCGTTTGACCTCCATTTCAAGAACACTTGAGTAAAAACTAATTAGTTCAGAAATATGGCTGCTTTGTAATTTAAGTTCTCTAAAAATCATGCTCTCCTATTATAAAAATATAAAGATATCTGTAAAAATTTTCCGGTTAGGGCAAGAATTGAAAGCTGACGCAAAAAAATAAATCTGGTAGGTCTTCTATATTTTATTTTTTTATTCAAAAATTGTAAAGATATCTTTAAGCAGAAAACCTTATTCGTTCAACAAAAATTATCAATGTCCAAAAGAAATCAGGAAGCAGTGAAAAATGGAATCATAAATTTTAACTAAGGATAATTATTAAAAAATATTTCATAATCCGGCTGTAAAGAATGCGTATATTGCCCATGATTTTATCTTTACTTTTTCTGTCAGAATAAAAACTGAAAACTTCCAATCTTTACGATTCGAAATTGATACTTACAGGCGTTCGGAAAATAACTTTTATCATTGTATAGATTTTTTGAAATTTAAAATACATATCAAGCAATGGGAGACCACTTACAAATCAAAAAGACACCAAAGCAGTATGATGCGATTATTGTAGGATCAGGAGCCGGCGGCGGAATGTCGGCGTACGTACTTGCTAATGCGGGTTTAAAAGTTTGCCTTTTAGAGGCAGGTCCTGATTTCGACCCAAAAATAAATTCATCACAATTAAAAAACCCATGGGAGTCCCCGAGGCGTGGAGCCAGTACTAAGTTTCGCCCGTTTGGAGATTTTGACGGTTGCTACTGGGGATGGGAAATTGATGGCGAACCTTACACACACGTGCAAGGAACCAAATGGGAATGGTGGCGCGCAAGGATGGTGGGAGGAAGAACCAATCACTGGGGAAGAATATCACTACGTTTTGGCCCGAAAGATTTTAAGAGAAGAAGCATCGATGGGCTTGGTGATGACTGGCCAATTGGGTACGAAGATGTAAAACCTTACTACGATAAGATAGATAAACTGATTGGAGTATTTGGTAGTAATGAAGGGTTACCCAACGATCCGGATGGTATATTTTTGCCACCTCCGAAACCAAGATTGCACGAGATGTTCATAAAGAAAGGGGCCACCAGTGTAGGCGTCCCTGTTATTCCCTCGAGGCTGTCTATTCTTACCAAGCAAATAAATAAAGAAAGAGGTGCATGCTTTTACTGTGCACAATGTGGAAGAAGTTGTAAAGTATATGCAGATTTTTCCTCCTCATCCGTACTAATTAAACCCGCTCTGGCAACAGGAAATGTAGACCTTGTAACAAACGCGATGGCGCGTGAAGTGCTTACAAATAAAGATGGGCTCGCCACGGGCGTTTCTTATGTTAATAAAGAGGATATGCAGGAATACCAGGTAGAAGGAAAGGTAGTCATCCTGGCTGCAAGTGCCTGTGAAAGCGCAAGACTTTTGCTGAATTCCAAATCTCCAAGGCATTCTAACGGGCTCGCAAATTCGAGCGATGTAGTTGGCAAATATTTACACGATTCTACCGGTGCCGGTATGGGAGGAGTTTTGCCGCAATTATTTGGCAGAAAAAGATATAATGAAGATGGAGTTGGCGGCATGCATGTTTATACCCCGTGGTGGCTCGATAATAAAAAATTAGATTTTCCCCGTGGTTATCATATTGAATATGGTGGCGGCATGAACCAGCCTGGTTATGGAATTGGCTTTGGCATCGAAAATTATAACGGATCTTACCAGAAAAAGGGTAAAACAAAAGAACCCGGCGGTTACGGTGCTTCACTAAAAGATGACTACCGTTATTTCTGGGGGGCTGGTGTTAACTTATCAGGTCGCGGTGAATCGATTGCGCTGGCATCAAACTATTGCGAAATTGATCCGCAGGTCGTAGATAAATATGGTATCCCGGTTTTACGTTTTAATACAAAAAACAGCAGTTACGAAATCAACCAGGCGAAACACATGAAAGAAACTTTCAAAGAAATTATGCACTCAATGGGAGCAGTAATTACTTATGGTGGTGACGATGGTGCTGAGAATGATTATGGCTTACATGCTCCGGGAAATATTATACATGAAGCAGGTACCGTGCGTATGGGAAGTGATCCGAAAACATCAGCGCTTAATAGCTGGAGTCAGGCACACGACTGTAAAAATTTATTTTGCGTAGATGGTGGGCAGTTTACATCCCAGGCAGATAAAAATATTACATGGACAATATTGGCACTCTCTATGCGTGCCTCCGAACACATTGTTGACGAATTGAAGAAACAAAATATTTAATTAAACATATCATTCCGAATAACTTTGGAATGTAAAAAATTAATTTTTATGGACAGACGTAAATCCATCAAGGCATTGATTATTGGTACGGCTTCTACCGGTGTACTTCTCGATGCCTGTAAGAATACTACAGACCAACCGGAATCAAAAACTACTGCAGCGGCTCCAAAAACTGACGACCAGCCAACCCGAATGGCGGAAGAAGAAATAGCGGACAAAAAACTCCGGCAAGAAACATTTTTTACTCCAGGAGAGATGGCAACCATTACAATACTTGGAGATATAATTATTCCTAAAGATGAAACGAGCGGAAGTGCATCTGATGCAAAGGTTGCGGACTTTATTGAATTCATCGTAAAAGATCAGCCGGATTACCAAACACCTATGCGTGGCGGTTTGCGCTGGCTGGACATGCAATCTCTCAAACGTTTCAACAATTCTTTCGCGGATATTACTGATAAACAACGCATAGAAATTGTTGATGACATAGCCTATCCAAAAAAGGCGAAGCCAGAAATGGCACAGGGCGTTTCTTTTTTCAATACTATGCGCAGTCTAACCGCAACCGGTTTTTTCACTTCAGAAATTGGAGTAAAAGATATTGGCTATGTGGGTAATACGCCTAACCAATGGAATGGAGTACCCGACGATGTTTTAAAACAATATGGCCTTGCTTATAGTGAAAAAGAATTGAAAGAATGTGTGAGTTTTGATAAGGCATAATTCACTTTACGCTTTTCAAAACTTGTTTATTGATTTTCTATTGTAAGAATAAATTTTAAAAAAAGTATTCTTATAGCCTATCCTCCTATCCACCTAATTTTATGCAAACTCTATAGATTGAAAAAGAAAATTCTTAAAGGCCTTTTCACATTTTTATTAATAACCGGTAGCGGAGGATTTATATTCGGGTGGGGTGCCTGGGGACATAAGCACATCAACAGGGCAGCGGTTTTTGCTTTGCCGGATGGGATGATAAAATTTTATTACAACCACATAGATTTTATTACCGAAGGCGCTGTAGTACCGGATCTTCGTCGTGGTGTTTTGAATGACAGAAATGAACCTCCGAGGCATTATATAGATATTGAAGATTTTGGAAATATCCCAATCGATTCATTTCCTAAAACTACTAAAGAGGCATACGCAAAATATGATAGCGCATTCCTGAACAAAACAGGTTTCCTTCCCTGGTATATTGAAAACCTGGTGGATAAATTGACACAGGCATTTCAAAAAAGAAGTAAATCAGAAATCATTTTTATATCTACGGAGTTGGGGCACTATGTTGCAGATGCTCACATGCCGTTGCATACTGCTTCCAACTATGATGGGCAGCAAACAAATCAAAGAGGCGTTCATGCACTTTGGGAATCAAGGCTGCCGGAACTGTTTGGAAATGATTATAATTTTAAAACAGGTGAAGCCAAATTCATTTCAGATATACCCGCAGAGACCTGGAAGATTATAGCACAATCCCATTCGCTGGAAATTCCCTTGCTGACGGCGGAAAAAAAATTACGGGACAATTTCAACAAAGACAATCTTTATAAAAAAGACAGCTCCGGCAAAAATATTTTATCCTATAACCAACCGGTTTTTTCTGATGAATATGCGAGGCAATTTAATGTTGCTCTTGGCGGAATGGTTGAGGAGCAATTACGCCTTTCAATACAGGACATAGCGAATTATTGGTACACTGCATGGGTAAATGCCGGAAAGCCTGATCTTCTTTCATTGGACGACGACCATCTTACACGGCAAAACGCTAAGAATTTTAAGACTGAATATAAAGCCTGGGACAAAGGAAAAATACTAAACCTGGATACAGACAAAGAATAGAACTATACCAAACAAAAAAACTTTTGAACAAGCAAAAGTTTTTGTAAAGGAAATTAGAATAAAAGCGGGGCTTATTAGTTTACAATAATAGGTAATTAAACTCTTTCGGCTACTAATCCTAAGGCAAAAAAATACCTGTATAAATCAATTAATCTTTATTGACTTAATGGTTGGTGCAAAGCAGAAAAGAAGCGCTATATATTTTTGATGCTTACTGGAATAGTCTCTGCAAAATTTAGTTTGATATTATCACAGAAATAGTTGTATTCAGGCAGGCTGTTTGTTATTTAACGATATATAATACTGATCCCCATAATTTTCAGGAATAAACGCATGAAAAAACCCCGATGTTAGTCGGGGCACCTTTATCCATTGAAATCTAAAACCTGGGTCAATATTTTTGGTAGTCTTGAGTTTCAGCACATTCATTTATTCAATGTACTGTTATTCATTTCATGTTTGGATTCTTTAGTTTTATAGTAGGATTCTGGACAGTTTTGATATTGGTTTTGGATAATTTATTTTTTTGGTTTTTCTTAAGATCCGGATTTTGCTTGCAAACCCTTAACCTTGTTTGCTGATACAAAGATGTAAAAATCATTACCGCCATTTTTTTCTTTTCGGTGAATGAATACCTTTTTTCGACCGATGGAAGATATTATCCGTTAAAGCAATGATCCAGCGTAGAACAAATAAGACTTCGTCGGACCCGAAGTGCCTCCGATGTTGTACGGAACCGGTGACTGGTCTTCATTGAACTATGGGTTTTGAGTTGAAGCAACTTTGCAGCTATGGTTTGATGTTATGATGTGCGCTTATTGTAAATATCTTTTTTAATAATCAGCAACGCCTGCTTTTTCATCCTGGTGATTGTCATTGGGTGTCATTATTGCTTTCTTTTTTGCAACACGGACACGGTTCCACATTATATATATCCTTTTTACACTTTATATAAACCCGAAAAACTAAAACAAATATGCTGTTGGAGAAAATATTTTTAAATAATTTCATTTAGGAAAAAGTCAACTTTTTTCGGGGCGTGACACTATCGCACAATCAGACAACAATGAACGAAGGGATTAAAATATATAATAACCAGCAGGCTCCGGATGACACAGCAATTTGTAACCTGCTTGCTCACGCCATTGACAACGAGTTGACAGAAGCAGATAGCAAAATTTGGCACGCCCACCCTGTTTGGTTTTTAGATGGAAATCCAACTGTTGGTTATAGCAAACAAAAATCAGGTATCAGGCTAATGTTTTGGAGCGGAGCCGACTTTGAAGAAGATAACCTAAGCGTAAGGGGAAAAAAATTTAAGGACGCATCTGTTTTCTACAACAATCTTTCTGAAATTAAAACCGGGGAAATAAAACGTTGGCTGAAAAAATCCAGGGAAATACAATGGGACTACAAAAACATTGTGAAAAGAAAAGGGCGGTTAGAAAAGTTGAAATAATTCGGGTGATTTATATAAGGCATAAGGTATGAAGACAACAATGCAAAGCCCGGGAGGTAATAAAAGTATTTTTGCAGGCGGTACAGACAAGGCACAGCATCTACAACAGCAGTGCTATTCTGTAGGTTTTTATTTTTTGTAATGCTATTATTACGGTGCGGTCTTACTTTCGTTATCGAACATTTGTATATGTCTTCATCAAAAGTTTTTTAATTGGCCCAACGTCATGAGTTGATCGATATAAATTTCCGGCACAGACGCAAGCCCTGCCTTGGTACGGAAATTTTTGTGAAGAACGATAGTTCAGAGTTGTTAGCTATATAATTTTATTCATAAATATGAATTTGCAAAAATATTGGACCAACGATAGGAAAGATAACAATAGCATAAACAAGTTAACCATTGTGTTATTTGTCATTTATTTGATCGTATTATTTTGGATTTTACTGTTTAAGTTAGGAGTGCGATTTTCATATATGGAAAACAGGCAGGTAAACTTAATTCCGTTTGGAGAACCTTTAATCTTAAATGGCAAAACTCATTTTGGCGAAATCATTATGAACGTATTAATTTTTGTACCGCTTGGTATATATGCAGGAATTTTATTTAAAAGATGGGGTTTTGGAAAAAATCTTTTCTTCTTTTTCTTAGCCAGTTTATTTGTCGAAGGGCTTCAGTTTATTTTGAGAATTGGGGCTTTTGACATTACAGACATAATTACAAATACTTTAGGCGGAATAATTGGATTAATGATATTTAAGGCAATTGAAAAAATCTTCAAAAATAGGGTTAAGGCACAAAAATTCATAAATGTAATTGCATCAATAGGGACTGCCTTGATGATTTTATTTTTAGTATTACTGAAAACAAACAATCTGTGGATAAAATATCAATAATAAATTCCGGGTATTATTGGGACACGAAGGCACATACATCATCTAATTGCAAATCACCTTCTATTTACTGCGACAATCATAATAAACAGACAGGAAAAAAATGACCCGGTATAGAAAAATAACAAGGCCAGGTAAAAGTGAATATCCTGCTTATTCCCAACATTATTTTGATTTAATAAAAACCGACACAGATATATTGCAGGAAATGCACGACAACTTCTTTAAACTTAAAGAGCTGATATATTCATTACCTGCCGATAAATTGCTATATAGATACGCAGAAAATAAATGGACTATTAAAGAAATATTAGTTCATAATATTGAGGATGAAAGAATATTTACATACCGGGCGTTGCGATATGCCAGGAACGACAATACACTGTTGTCATATTCAGATAACGCTCTTTGATTATTTTAATGTGCCTTAATTTATGTCCTGCGATGTGGTAGGCTAATGCCCTTACAGTTCTGATATTAATAATGTTTCCATTATCATCAATTCCGCCACTGCTTCTGGCAAAAGCATCACCAGGCACGTTTTGAAATAGTGTTAAGGTCGCATTTCTTACGGATTCGTACTCTTCAAAAATACTGTCTAAACTTCTATCATTTGCACAGGAATATTTCGCATAGTTGTTTTCCTCAAAGTTGGGTAAAAAAAATATGTCATATAATAACAGCAGGTAACATTTAACTTTATCAAAAAGCGGTAGCGGTTCCGGATGTCACATGCGACCATTTTTACATTACGAAAAGCAGATTACTTTTTATATAAATCGAAAGAATGAAAAAACTAACTTATCAATCAATCATTCTTGCACTCTTAATAATTGTCTGTGGCTGTAATTCAAATAATCAGAAAACTGATTTAGAAGCAAATCGTGACATTGTAAAAAACTATCACAAAGTGTGGTCTGATAGGCAAGTCGCCGATTTAGACAAAATAATGTCTCCAGACTTCGTATGCCATTTTATTAATGGAAACGAATGGAAAGGGATTGAAGGGGCAAAAAATGAAATTTCAGGGCATAGGAAATTTTTTCCCGATTGGAATGAAGATATAGTTGATATAATTGCAGAAGGAGACAAAGTAGTAACAAGGTATAAATCGACCGGAACACAACAAGGGAAATTTAATGGCCTGGATTCAACAGGAATTAAAGTAACAATCTTTGAAACATCCATTTATAGAATAGCAAATGGAAAATTAGTTGAACAATGGGGCTTCCCTGACGCATTGAGCTTGAATAACCAATTACAAGCAAAAAAAATGAAAATGGCATTAGCAAAAGCTAAAAACAAATATGCTCTGGAGAGGAATATTTAAAATAATTTCAATTAAAAAATTGTCAACTTTTTCAGGACGTGACAGCAACTACTCTGAAGCTTTGAACAGCTAAAATTGAGATGTGAATACTGACATATTTTTTAAATATATCGGTTTCCTTTTTTTAAGGTCTAAGAATTATGAAAACAACACTCAAAACTATTTTTCTTTCTGGCATTGTTGCAGGAATTTTAGACGGTATTTCGGCAGTTATATTTCTTGGCAAAATGAACTTTGCTGGAGTTTGGAAATATGTTGCCAGTGGTTATTTTGGGAAAGCTGCTTTTTCAGGTGGTGATGAAATGGTTGTCTATGGTTTACTTTTTCATTTCACCATTGCCTTATTTTGGGCAGTGGCATATTATTTCATATTTACTCAAATTAGATTTTTTACGGACTATCCTTTTCTGGGAGGTTTGTTGTATGGTGTTTTGATCTGGGTGGCAATGAGTTTCCTGGTATTACCATTCACTCATATTCCTGAAAGAACATTTACGCCCATTGGCATGATACAAAATTTAATAATATTGATGTTATGTGTTGGGTTGCCAATTTCTGTAATAACAAATAAATTTGGAAAACGCTGAGAAGAAAAAAGAAGACAACTTTACTATCAGGCATTTATTGCAGCCCTCATCAGGTTTGGATAACTACAAAAATATTAGGGAACAGGAAAATACTAGCAAATATAGAAGCCTCAAAGATGCAATTTCCATTTTCAAAGACCGTGATTTAATTTCAGTGCCCGGACACATTTACTTAGACGACTTATGGTTACGTTATTCTGGGGCTTATTATTGAAACCAGGCGGAGGTAAATGTTTTCTGTCTCAGCATTCATACATTTGATATGGCAAGTTCTTGGTGGTCATTACGAAATGACGGCCCAGGTAATTGTACAAAACTTAAACAGGTTCGTAAAAAATATCAGATGCTAAAAAAATATTCAGTCCTCATAGGAATAGCCATTTCAGTATTCCTTCTTCTAATTGCAACGATGGTTTACCCGGGAGGCTCCCTGTTTGACAAAAATTATATCGGCTTTGACTGGTCGAGAAATTATATTAGCAATCTTTTCGCAGCAAAGGCTGTGAATGGTTCAGATAATCCGTCCAGGATTTGGGCTGATGGTGGAATGATCTTCCTGGCTGTGGGCTTCGCTATATTCTTCATAAATTTTTCAAAGAAAATACCGGCAAAGGGAGCCGCAAACATCATAAAATATTTGGGCGCAAGTGGTATGTTGTTCACTTTTTTAATAGTGACCCCATGGCACGATATAATGGTTACTATAGCAAGTACCATGTTTCTCGTAAGTATATTTTACATTACTGTTTTTATTTTAAAGTCAGGGCTACAGTTGTTTAAATTCATGTGTATAATTTTTCTTCTTATTTTTTATTATACCTTATACCTCTATGGTTCGGGTAGTTACGGTTTGTTACCAGTTATGCAGAAAATTACATTTATCACCACAATAATTTTAATTGTAACATTGGAATATTTTACCAAAAAGGAAGATTTTCAACATATCAAAGCGGGCAAACAAAAAAACAGCGAAAAAGCAAAGAACTTCTAAAGTAGTTACATCAAAGCTTCTATTTCAAACCCTCATGCCATTAAGCATAACTATTTTTTAAGATGACTAATTATAAGTGCTTCCATTCTGTCAAACGCAGAACCCCAGCCATTGTAAAAGCCCATTTTTTCCTGCTGTTTGCAGTATTCTTCCGTAGCATGCACTACGCTGAATGTAAAGTTAGTTTTATCACCATCTTCCTCAAACAGAACATGCAATTCAACACCTTCTGTCATTGGTTTAAAATCTGCTGTCGTCACTATCTTTTTATAAGTTTCAATTTCCAGGTATTCGCCCTCCGATATAAATAATTTGCCATCTGGCATCGGCATACTGTATTTCCATTTACCTCCTGGTTTGAAGTTGTGTTCAACTATGTCCACTTTCATTCCTTTTGGGGCCCACCAATCAACCAAATGTTCCGGATCAGTCCAGGCTTCCCAAACTAATTTAACCGGTGCGTTGATAACCTTTTTTAAAGTTAGTGTGCGATTTGAAGCGTCATTCATTTTACTCATTTTTTTTGGTTTTTATTTTTTGACTGTAGATTATTTACATAGTTCTCAAAAGAACCAATTCGTTCCTCCCATTGTGCCTGGTACTGTTCCAGCCATAAGAACGCAGGAATAAGGTTTTGAGGTTGCACTTTGCAATAGCGTTCCCTTCCTATAGTTTCTACTTCAATAATTCCACACTCATTCAAAATCTTTATGTGTTGCGAAATGGCTGGCCTGCTTATTTTGAAATTGTCGGCAATGGCATTTAAGGTCATAGTTTCTTTAGCAACAAGCTCAATAATCTGCCTTCTTGTTGGGTCGGCTATTGCCTGGAAAACATCTCTTCTCGCTATCTCTGCCATATGTAAGTATTTACTTACACAAAAGTATATGTAAGTATTCGCTTACGCAAAGATTCAGTCAATTATTTTTTGAAATTGAAAATACCTGGAATTTTTTCCGTGGGGTCTAAGTGCTTGCTTGGATCCTCTTCATCTAAAATTCCTCGCCCCCGGAAAAATCTCTTCATGCTTTTCTTTAGAGGCGAAATGTTGCGCATGTGCCGGTATGGACTTTTCATCTGGCCTGGCAAGAGTTAATAAATCAGGGTCATCATTTTTAGATTCTGTAAGGTGCCGTAGCAATTTAGAAAAATTGAAACAACGCTTTACAATTACATGTATCACTTCTCCTTCTATTTGCACTTTACCTTCCACCATTATTAGCTTTGATTGTAAAATTTCTTTTCTATATTTTTCAAACAGGCTTTCAAAGATTACCAGGTTAGCGAAGCCTGTTTCATCTTCGATTGTCATAAAGCAAATACCCCCCGCGGTTCCGGGGCGTTGGCGCACCAGTACAAGTCCTGCAACTTTTACGGCAGCGCCATCTTTCAGTGTTGATAACTGTTTGGTAGGTACAATATGAAGCTGCTCCAGTTTCTCCCTTATAAAACTTACAGGATGTGCTTTTAAGGAAAGTGAAGTGGCTGCATAATCATGTACCACATGCTCGGAGGTTGACATAACGGGCAGGATTACATTTTCTCCCTTTCCATCAGCTGCAGGTTGCCCGATAAACATAGAAAGTGGCCTGTCTTTCGTGGATACTTCCCACAATGCCTGTCGGCGGTCAAGGCCAACGGATCTGAAAGCATCTGCATCTGCTAATTTTTCCAGGGCCGCTTCAGGTAAACTTATATCACGGAGATCATTGATTGATTTGTAGATACTTTTTCTTTCACTTACCAAAATCTGCATATCATCTTGTCTCAAGCCTTTCACCTGCCGGAAGCCAAGACGTAGTACACAATATTTACCTGCTCTCTCTTCAAGTTGATTATCCCATAAAGAATAATTGATATCAACCGGCCTCACCTCTACCCCATGCTTTCTTGCATCAATAACAATTTGTGCAGGCTGATAAAATCCCATCGGCATACTGTTGAGTAAAGCGCATGCAAATACATCAGGATAATAACATTTTATCCAGCTCGACACATATACCAGCAAAGCGAAACTGGCAGCATGGCTTTCAGGAAAACCATAGCTCCCAAAGCCTTCGAGTTGTTTAAATACACGTTGTGCATATTCAAGTTCGTAACCGTTTTTCATCATGCCTTTTATCAGCTTCTCTTCGAATTTTGTAACCAGTCCTTTTGCTTTAAAGGTTGCCATACTGCGCCGCAATTCATCCGCTTCGGCCGGTGTAAAACCTGCGGCTACAATGGCAATCTTCATAGCTTGTTCCTGGAATAGAGGAACACCCAATGTACGTTTTAGTATTTCTTTCAGTTCCTCTGACGGATATTCAACATCTTCTTCACCATTGCGTCTGCGCAAATAAGGATGCACCATATCTCCCTGTATAGGGCCGGGCCTTACGATGGCCACTTCAATTACCAAATCATAAAAACACCTGGGCTTCAATCTGGGTAACATACTTTGTTGTGCACGGCTTTCAATCTGGAATACACCGATCGTATCAGCATGACAGATCATTTCATAAACATTTGCATCATCCTGTGGAATATTGGCCAACGTTAAATCAAGTCCGTAATGTTCTTTTACAAGATCAAAAGCTTTACGAATACAAGTCAGCATTCCCAACGCTAATACATCTATTTTCATAAAACCCAGTGCATCGATATCATCCTTGTTCCACTCAATGCAGGTCCTGTCTTCCATGCGTGCATTCATGATAGGCACGAGGTTGCTCAGTTTGCTGCGGGTTATAACAAAGCCTCCTGTATGCTGGCCAAGCTGCCGGGGAAATCCCATAAACGCTCTCGTAAGTTGAAGCACTTTATGGAGATGTTGATCAGCGGGATTCATGCCTTGCTCTGACAATCGTTTACCCTCAAACCATTCATCAGTGAATTCCCAAATGGAACCTGATAAACTATTGATGGTATCAACAGAAAGCCCCATCGCTTTCCCCACATCTCTTATCGCACCTTTCTGGTGTTGCTGTGTTACTGTGGCTATAATTGCTGCACGATCACGCCCATATTTTTGATAGATATATTGAATCACTTCTTCACGGCGTTCATGCTCAAAGTCCACATCAATATCCGGTGGCTCATTACGTGCCGAAGAAATAAAACGTTCAAACAATAAATCGAATTTAACAGGATCAACGGAAGTAATCCCAAGGCAATAACACACGGTAGAATTAGCAGCAGAACCACGGCCCTGGCAAAGAATTTTTTGCTCTCTTGCAAAACGTACCACATCATACACCGTGAGGAAATAAGGAGCATAATCCATTTGCTCAATAAATTTTAACTCATACTTTATAGCTGCTATTGTTTTTTCAGGAACATCATTTCCATATCGTTCTGTAGCGCCTTGCCATGATAAATAAGTAAGCTCTTCCTGTGGTGTGCGTCCTTCATGCGTGATCTCTTCGGGATATTCATATTTTAATTCATCAAGAGAAAATGTACAGGCAGTTGCGATTTCCTGTGTTTGCATTACTGCTTCGGGATATTGGCGAAATAATCGAAATATTTCTTCCTGCGGTTTTAAATATCTTTCTGCATTAGGATGCAGGCGGTAGCCTGCATTATAGATCGTGCATTTTTCACGAATGCAGGTTACTATATCCTGTAATTGTCTCCTTCCCGGTTCATGATAATGGACATCATTTGTTGCGACCATCGGTATTTGTAATTGAGATGATAGTTGAGCTAGACGGTATAAATATTTATTATCATCTCCCTGGTAAGGGCGGGAAGCCGCGATATATAAATCATTTTTGAAAATCTCTTTATATTCTTTCAAAGCATTTAAAAACGATACATCAAAGTCAAATAGTTCGTTTAACTCAGTTGGTGGCAGCACAATAAATTTTACATCATTCGCATATTTATATACATCGTCCTTGTACAATTTACATTCTCCTTTTTCTGCACGAAGGTTTCCGGTTGTAAGCAGGTTGCAGAGTTGCGAGTAAGCTTGTTTATTAGTTGGATAAGCAAGCAGGCTGAGACCATCCAATAAATCAAGACGGCAACCGACAATAATGCGGATATGATTCTTTTTCGCAGCAGCATGTGCACGAACAATACCGGCAAAGCTGTTACGATCTGTTATCGCAATTTCTGTATAACCCAATGCAGCAGCATGTTCTGCCACTTCTTCCGGGTGCGAAGCGCCACGAAGGAAGGAGAAATTTGTTGTTATTTGAAGTTCTGTATAATTCATATAATTTATTCTTCACTTCGCGAAGGAGTTTTTTGATAAGTTTAAGGATAAAATTCGTGCTGATTCGTGTAATTCGTGGCAGAAAATGTTTAAGAAATTCGTGTTAATTTGTGTAATTCGTTGCGATTGCTTTAAGAAAAAAATCCATGAATAAACCATTTATACGATCTCTCTTCATCATAATGCCCTAGACCTAAATAACCAATAGCGACTTCCCTCTTCATCCTCCACGGAATAATAATCACGATGTTGCCCATCCTGCAGCCACCATTCCTGCTCAATACGTTCGGGGCCATCTGCCTTATTTATTTTGTGCAGCTTTCCTTTATATCGAAACAACATCGGTGGATAATCAGGAATAGGTGCCGTCACTTCAATCAGTTCCGGCCTCGCTAATAAATGCAAAGGCCTCGGCCTGTTAACTTTCCATATTGTTTGTAATACTTCATTCATAGAAGAAGCAAGTTTGAAAGAACGCTCCGGCCAATAATGTTCATCAGGTACATAACGATGAATATTATTAGCTCCAATTTTACCACCAATCCGATCGAGTAATTCAGATAAGCGAATATCAATAAGCGCTCCCCTGCTCTCCCACAATTCTTCCTGAACCGGTGAAACATCTTCAATCTTTGGTGCTTCGAGTATAAAAAGCTCTATGCCCATTGCAGGTTCTATAGATTCTATTTTTGGTTCAAATAATTTAAAAAGATGTTTGCTATTACAAGATGGGCGATTGGTTCCGATTGTAATCTCTTCAATTTTACCATCAACCCGGTAGCATTTAAACACAGCAACCCGCAGCCCTTTTTCCTCCTGCTTCAGGCGATGACATAAAACATCCAGCAACCGCTGCAATGCAATTTCAATACCTGTACTTGTAATAATGGGCTCCAGGCAAGGCAATCTTTCCTGGTAGGGTTCTATAGGGTGCACCGGTATCAGCACCTCTTCTTCATAACCTAACGCCTGCCCTAAACGCTGTAGAAATGGCTGGCCAAAACGCCTTCGCAAAGCGGTACGGGGAAAACTGATAAAATGCTTGATTTGCCGAAGCCCCAATTTATTCAATCGTTCAAGAGTTTCTGCTTCAGGCCGGATTGCCGCCGCCGGTAATAAAAGAAGCGCTTTAGCTTGCTGCCCACTTTCAACAATAAGAGTATCTCTTCCGAATCTTGCAATTGCCCAGGCTGCGCCGATGGTGTCGGCCATTGCAGCACGAACATGATAGCCAAACTCTTTTAATCGTTTGCTTATATCCGTTAAATACTCTTTTTCTCCCCCCCAAAGATGTGTACAACCCGTAACATCAAGTATAAGGCCGCTACCGGGCAGATCAACAGCAACTGAAGGGGTATAACGGATACACCAATCAGCAATGCCTTTCAATAATTTGGCAGGTAATTCCGGCTGGTCATCAAGTACCTGCAAACCATGAATGATCGCCCTTGCATCGGCCACTACAATGCCGGTTTCCACTCCCTGCTTTTGTGCTAAAGCATTTACTGCAGTTACAATCATTCGCCCATGATCTGGCGTAGCCAATACAAAAGGTATATCTCTCAGGCCTGGCTGGCGACGCGAAAACCAATCCGTTGACAACGAACGAAACCATATTGCCATAAACCGTTTCTGCATATCATCCCGTTTTCTTTTTTTGTTCCCGGGCAATTGCAGCAATCTTTGAAATATACCTGAAGCGCCCGTCTGCAAATTCTATCTGCCAGTTGCCAGGCTTCCCGTTTCGTACTTTCAATAATGCTACATTCCAGCGGGGAAAACCTACACCAGGCATATCATCTGCTAACTCGCTGGGAATGGATGTAATTTTCCAACGGGTAACACATGCTGTTGTGTTTATACTCCCTGGATTACGGCGAATTATAAAGCCTGTTACCCGGCTTTGCTCTACTGCCAATTGCAAACGCCTTGAAGCAGTAAAACCCAATTCCTGTATTTCTCCAACAACTGCTGCAAGGCTATCACATTTAAGGGATTCTTCCATTACCCACAGAATTTCTTTTTCTTTTTTAAGGTCAATAAAAATGATTTTATCCGGTGAGATACCAAATTGTGAAAGTGCAGGTGGAAAAATGGTACGGCAGCAACTAATCCAGATAGATACTCCTTTATTACACATAGTTGAGGCAAGCAACCCTGCAACAAAGCCTCCTGTAGCTGCACCATCTTCGGCTCCGCCAGCGATAAATTCATGAACTGCCCCCAAAGGAAATTCTCCATTTGGGAAAGCATTTTTTACAGATACTGGCAATGCATCCGCCCCTCTATGATTCAATACTGTCTTGAATGCATTTAGCGGAAGTATATCCCTTTTTAATTGAGCAATAATATCTGCCTTTGTACTTATCATTAATGTAGATGATCAAATATTCAATATATAGTTCGAAGGCAATTTACTAAATATTTTAGTATTACTTGATTTATGTTTACCTTACTCAGCATAAAATACGCTTGCCTGGTAAACATCTTCCCATGCTTACAAGGAATGTTAGCAGTGGCGTTTCAACAATTCTAAAATGAAAAAGGCGCTAAAAAGAGTCGTCATTATTTTAATTCGCCCGGTATTGCGGTGATCATTTGTTTTCTTCCACCTCTTAAAACACCGATAGATACCTGCTTACCGATCACTTCTTCATTAAGATATTTATGAAGGTTATCGACTGTTGCAACCGGCTTTCCTTCAAATTCTATAATGATATCGTTTAGCATTATTTGATTGTTATATAAATCTGCATCAGGCAAAATTTCAAAAACATATACACCTGTTTTTACTTTTAACTGGTTGGCGCCAATCATTCTTGGCGTCAGATTTACTGGCTGTGCTGCAATGCCCAACTGCGCTCTTTTTACCCTGCCATTCATGATTAATTGTCCAGCTACATAAGCTGCCATATTGGATGAAACCGCGAAGCACAAACCTTGCGCAGCAGAAATTACTGCCGTGTTCACCCCTATTACTTTACCTTCTGAATTTACCAACGGGCCACCGCTGTTACCCGGATTTAACGCCGCGTCTGTTTGAATAACATCATCTATTAGTCTTCCGTTATTCGCTCTTAGAGTGCGACCTAATGCACTTACTACTCCGGCAGTAACAGTATGCTGCAACCCCATAGGGTTACCAATCGCAACTGCTATTTGCCCCGGTTCCAATAAATTAGAGTTGGCAAATTGCAAAGGCTTTAAATCACCATCATACACTTTTATCACTGCAATATCCGAAGACGGATCGGCGCCGATTAAAGAAGCATTCAACACCGTACCATCTGCAAGCCCCGCTTTAATAGAGCCAGCACCTTCAATTACATGATTATTGGTTACTACATAACCATCAGTAGAAATTACAAAACCCGAGCCCGAACCCGGCTGCTCTATTGTTTTCTTTGTACGCGGATGGAATACTTTTTTATTGACCTTTATATGCAAAACTGCCCGCGCCGAATTTTTTACAACGCCGGTAATAGTTGTTGAATAAGCATCGAGCAATTGCCCGTCTGTTAAAGAAATAAAATCCGGTTGAAAAATTTGCTGCTCCATACTTCAACAATTTCAACAATCGAACCAGTTGAGGAGGAAGGAAATTTTGGCAGTATCAAGCCTGGTTGACAATCTATTGGCAGAAATACCAATTCTGAAAATAAGACAAATCAACCAGCAAGACTAGGGCATGTAAAATTTATGGATTTGATTTGCCCCGGTATTTATCAAAATTTATAATAAACACACTAAACAAAATGATGGCCAGGGCGCCTGTTTGCAGTAGATTGATCGTTTCACCACCAAAGAATACGCCCAATAACACAGCTACAACGGGATTTACATAAGAGTTTGTGCTCACCTGTGTGGCCGTCCTTACCTGCAACAGCCAGATGTAAGCACTATAACCGGCAAGTGACCCCATGGTGACGAGGTATATAACGGACAACCATGCACGCAATTGAACGTCCCGGAAATGAAAATGATTCATTTCGCCGGTACAGGCTGCTAATATCGAAAAGGAGATTGCTGCAAAGATCATTTGCCATGCGGCACCCACCATAGTGTTGCCGCTGGCATTATATTTCGAGTACAAAGAGCCGACAGACCAACTGATGTTTCCAATCACGACAACTCCTATGGAGATTAACTGTATTTCATTTGCGCCGGGAGAAATTTTTGAAAATATTTTTTCACCAAACAAAAGTATCACCCCCAGGAAACCGGTAAGAATGCCGATAATGATATGCTTATTATTAAAATTAGTTTTCCGGTTCCTGCCATCAAATAATACAAACCATATTGGTGTTGCGGAAACCAACACAGCAACAAAAGAACTGGGAAGTTCTATTTCAGCCCATATAATGGCACCGTTGCCAATAAATAATAAAAGATTACCCACTATGAAAGAGGTTTTCATTTGGGGACGATATACAAGTTGATGCTTTTTCAATGCACACCAGGCGAGCAAAATAAAACCCGACGCAAAGAAGCGCAATGCTCCCAAAAGAAAGGGCGGGAAGCCCCTTTCGGAAGACTGGATAAAAAAGTAAGTAGAGCCCCAAACAATATAAACAATCGCAAATGCAATTATGACGGTTATCAATGGCGCATGTTTATGGGACGCATCTTGCATAAGCGTGCAAAGATGCTTCGCCGGCAGGTATTCACAAAAACGATTTTGATTTCCGTTGTACAAACGGAAATCGTGTCCCAACCGTCCACATCAATTTTAACCCATTCCTAATAAATTAGTTTTACTACTAATGGATTAGTAGTATGTTTGCATAAAATTATTATTTATGATAAAACTTGCGAAGCGCGAAGAACAGATCATGCAGGTTTTTTGGGATTTGGATAAAGCTTTTATACGGGATATTATTCCGCTGTTGCCCGACCCTAAACCTCATTATAATAGTGTGGCGACCATGGTGAAGATATTAGAAGAAAAAGGGTTTCTACATCGCGAAACCCAGGGCAATATGCACTCATACTCTCCCATGATCAGCAGGGAAGATTATCAAAAATTTGCTTTAAAAGATATTGTGAGTCAGTATTTCGATAACTCTTATCCACGAATGCTCGCTTTTTTTGCAAAGGAACAAAAGCTCTCGGAAAAGCAATTAACTGAAATAGTAGACATCATTAAAAAAGGAAAAAAATGATACCTTATATATTGTATGCTTCGCTTATTCTTACTGCCTGCCTTATTTTTTATAAGCTGCTTTTGCAAAAGGAAACTTTTTTTCATCTCAACAGGTTTGTGCTGCTTACCTGCATGATACTTGCCTTTGTGTTGCCTGTGCTTCATGTACCACAACAAATGTCTTTTAGAAAAGCCCCGGCTTCTGAAGATATTACCCGTTTAATACCTGCCGACGATCACCGGGATATTATTCAGCCTGCTGCGACAGATGCAAACGCTGCCGCCGCTGAACCTAAACAACCGCAACAAACGATAAACTATAAACAGTTTATGCAATGGCTTATATACCTGTATTGGTTTGGTGTTGCCATCTTTAGTCTCAATTTTTTAATGCAGGCGTTGATATTACTTTATAAAGCCTATTCGCGGCCTGTAATCGTTGATGGCAAATTTCGTATCGTGGAAATAACCGGCGATAAAGCGCCCTGTTCATTTGGCAACAGCATCTTTATTAACCCGGAGAAATATGACTGGGACACATACAACCAGGTGCTGCTGCATGAAAAAATTCATATCGAACAAAAGCATACGCTTGACCTGCTGCTTGCTGAGATCGTTTTGGTCTTTCAATGGTTTAATCCTTTTGCATGGCTGTGGAGAAAGGAACTGGAAAACAATCTTGAATTTTTTACCGATAATAAATTGCTGCAGCAGGATGCAGTGGAAAAAGAAAGCTACCAGGTGAGCCTCCTCAAAGTAGCGGCTCCCCATTTTCCACTAAGTCTCACAACAAACTATAACCAATCAACTCTTAAAAAAAGATTACTCATGATGAACTCAAAAAAATCCAACGTACATACTATTTGGAAATACTTTTTCCTGCTACCATTAATGGTACTTTTTGTATGCCTCTTCAACGAGCCGGTTGTTAAAAGCCAAAACGTTACTTTAAAAGAAAAAAGGGAAGTACGGGTACCCGCTCACAATGGCATCAACACCGAGGGCAAATGGTTTGCAACTATAAAAGACGATAAAATAAATATCCAGTTTAAAAGCAATGATGAAAAGCTTGACAATTCATCTAATGGCAGCACTTTTTCGCTGAGTGAATTTAAAGATTTACCAAAGGACAAAGAAGGTACATTTAGTCTTACCCGTGAGGCAGGCACTATGAACTTTACCGGGAAATTCGAAGGAGATAAAGGTATGGGCGATTATAAATTTTCACCAAATAAAAACTATGCTGATGATATGTACAAAGAAGGTATTGATATTTCAAAGGACGATGATGTGATGGTATTCTTTTTTATAAATGTAAAAAGATCTTACCTGCAAATGCTGAAGCAAAATGGCTATGCCGATCTCGACAAGGACAAGATCATTCCACTCGCGGCGCTCGATGTAAATGAGGCCTACATAAAATCAATAAAGCAGGCGGGGTTTACTGATATTAGCCTGGATAACCTGGTTCCTTTTAAGGCAATGAATATCGATAAAGCATACATAGATGAAATACGAAATGCTGGTTATAAAGATGTTTCCCCTGACAAGATCATCACATTGAAAGCCCAGGGCATAGACGGTAAATATATTACCGACTATCACGCCTCAGTTAATAGTAAAAAGAATAACCAGGAGGAACAAGGTGAATTAAATGAAAGCAGTGATGGTCAAAGCAATAATTATAATAAAGACAAGAATAAGAATAAAGACCAGAAGGATGATAAGAATAAAAACAAGAATAAAAATAACAATGGTGACGATGATGACGACCTCATCGCTTTTAAAGCGCTGAACATCGATAAAGATTTTATCAACTCTTTTAAAGCAGTAGGTTACAATAACCTGTCGAATGAAGACCTTATCTCCATGAAAGCCCTTGGCGTAACTCCCGAATATGCGAAAAGCTTCACCAGCGCCGGGTATACCAACGTGAAAGCTGACGAACTGGTTTCTTTAAAATCACAGAATGTAACGCCATCGTTAATAAAACAATACAAAGACCTTGGCTTTACTGATATAAGCCTCGATGATGTGATAGGGGCAAAAGCAACCGGCACTTCCCCTTCCTTCATAAAATCGATGAGAGATAAAGGCCACAATATGAAAAGCATTGATAAATATATTGCACTGAAGACAGTGCTTGGAGAATAAATCAATAATGTATGCGTAAAGAGATATAAACTGTCACTTATTGATTATGGAATGAATCACAAATCAAATTCATTTTGTTGTAATGACGCTTAACATTAGACGGAAATCTGATTTACGAGCGATTTCATTTTCTGCAAACCGGTTTTTGCAACAAGCAACGCATCTTCTGCCCAGTAAGTTTTATTGAAAAGCTCGAGAGAAAGCACTTTGGTACCACCCATAGCCTTAAGGTCACGCAGCACCTGCTTTAGCGGAGCCGCGCCATCACCCGGGTACACCCTGTCGCTGTCGGTTAGTTCATTTACCGGTATAGTGCCCGGATAGTCATTCATATGAATAATTTCAATAACGCTCCCGTTTACCATGTTTAATCCATCAAACCCGGAACCTCCGCGAAACAAGTGATATACGTCCGTTAAAATGCGGGCATCCCTGTCATCAGCCGCTGCAGCAATCGCCAGGGCCTGGCTAAAATTATAAAGCGTACCCGACGAGCCCCAGAATTCCAGTTGTGGCATCACCTTATATTTTCTTCCCAGGGATAGTATATCACTGTACCGGGCACCTGCTTTCTGAAAGTCAATGGGCGTGTCTTTACTAACCCCGGCGGGCGGTGCTGCAATCCGGTGGCAACCCAGTGCAGCCATTATTTTCATTTCTTCTTCCAACTCGGTTAATGCTGCCTTTCTTATTGTGTCATCATCTACCATCCATTGTGTAAAACTGATAGCATCCTCTACCGCGATATTTTTCGCTGAAAGAAATGATGCCAGTGAACCGATAGAATTTCCCTGCTTTAGATACTCCTTAATATCATTTATCCAAAGTTCCATTCCATCATAACCGGCGGCTGCGGCGATTTCAATAGAATGAAGCAGGCCGGGTTTTTGGCCCATGATGGTGCTGGTATTGAGGCAAAACCGGAATGGCCCTTTCGGTGCCTTAACTGCAGCCCTGGCCCCCGAAGGTATCATTGCGCCTCCGGCCAATACGGCGGATAATTTAAGCAAGTCTCGTCTGTTCAACATGGTATTTTAGTTTATAGGAAGTTAAGATACAATTATTTTGTTTTTGCCTGGTAGGTTGAAAAAGGAAGGTCCGGGCCTGAACGCAGAATGCATGTGACTATGCGGTCGCTATAAAAAACTTCCCAAACGAGGTTATGCTTTTTGTACCTTACATATACAATACATGAGCATGAAATTATTTATTTTATTAGTCATTACTACAGCCGTCTCGGCTTCTTGTAGCAGCCCACATAGAACCACTAAAGCGGAGGCCGCCACATTAGATACCATCACTAATATCAACGTACTTAAATCGAAGGGGAAGGCTATTTATAAAAACAAAGAGGGTGAAACTTATATTATGCGATATGAGCCCGACCCGGAAGATTCAACGGAAGGAGTTCAAACAATAGCTCCTGCTCCCAAAGGTGGGTCCTCCGACAGCCCGCCAGCAGCAGCCGAAACCAACAAGCGTTGTGATTCTGACACCTTTGATGGATCCTACCGGGAGGGAGCAAAGACGTCTTTAAGCCCTGCAGCACTTGAGAATTTCAGAACACTTCGCGCTTTCGTAAACACTTTGCCGGGTAAAGACCTGATGGCGGATTCTATAACAGGCTCCAATAGCCCAAGGATTGCATCTGAAGAAAGAAATGTGAGAATAAAAAAAGCTTACCTGTATGCTTATTCGCGCCAGGCAGACGAGGATTTTCATGTGATAATCGGTACCTCTAAAAAACCAACCGCTTCCACAAAATACTTTAATGTTGAAGTGAGCGGGCCACCACCTGCAGATGATTCATCCTTCTTAACTTTAAAGGCAGCCCGTGACAGTTTCCTCACAAAGGCAGCCCAAAACCTGTGCAGTTCCGGCTATTTTTTTTATGAAAACCCTTTGCAGGTCGAGGTGAGCGGAAGTATATTTTTTGATAAGCAACATAATGGCGGCGCGATAGGGCCCGCCTCGGCGAGGCCCGCTGATGCATGGGAGATACATCCTGTCAGCTCATTTATCTATAAGTAAAAAATGGAGATTATTTTAAAAAGGAATATCACTGCAGGGCAAAAGAACGCGGGACATATTTTAAGTTTCTTACCTCGTCAATATTTACCTGGGAGATAATTTCATCGGAGATAGATATTTCAAATTCGAATTCGGGAAGTGTAGGCCTCAGCCGCGGCATTCCGCAAAGTGAATCAAAAACCCTTACAAAATCCTGTGCGATTTTGGGCATTTCTATTTTTAAATCTCTTAGGTTACTGCTTTCATCTGTGCCAAAAGGATAAATATAATATCCAGTAACAAAAACATACGGAAACATATCTTTCAGGCTGACAGCAATCGCGCAATTTTTTCCGGATGTTTCAATTTCATTGTTAGCGCCACAATATTTGCTCACCTCCAGGATTTCTTTGGTAATCTTTATTTTAAATGCAACGGGCATAAATAAATTTAATGAATTTGATAGTGGCTATAACAACTTTCTATATTAAAGATAAAATAATAAACCACTTTAAAAAATAATCCCGGTAATCCAGCCCCCGGTAAATGAAAAAGAGAATAGCTCTGCATCCTCTGAAATGTTTCTCTAACCCCTTCAGGCACCCATGCCGTAGTAATTTCCAGGAACAGCCAGGCTATTTTCCTGGTGTTGCCCTGGAGACGGTAATTTTTTATTTCGTTCAAAGTAAGCAAAGGCAATCATCAACAGCACTGTAATAGCCAGGATTAATCCCGCAACCAGCCATGGCCGTTGATTGAATAAAGTTTGCCCCGGCAAATCGATATTCAGCTTTCTAAATTTTTGTGCGGGCATAGAAAAAGGCTCTCCGGAAGTTACAAATTATTCCTTGCGGTAGGACATATTCCATCTATAAAAAATATCCAATTTTTTTAATGCGCACCTAAATCTTAGAAATTATTATCTAATAAGTGTCTTAAGTATTATTTAAAAAAATCTAACCCATCAAATCCTTTTCTTCCGTGCACAAAAAAACCGGGAACAAATGCCCCGGTTTAGGAAAAGATAGCAACAAACTAATTATCGCGTGCTGCTTTTTTAGCTTCGTTATCCATTTTATTAGCTGCTTTTTCTGTTTCATTCTTTGCATTGTTAGCTGCATTTTCAGAAGAAGTCTTCGCATCACTAAAGGTGTTTTTAACTGCTGCCCCGGCTTTATCAAAAACGTTTCCGCTTTCAGCTTTCGCATTGTTCGCAGCTTTGTTCGCTTCGTTACTTGCGCTATTAGCCGCATTCTCCGCACCGGTTTTTACATCTTTTGCCGCATTGTGAATCGCAGTACCTGCGTCATCAGCAGCATCCTTTACTTTATTACTTAAGGTTTGATTTTCATTTGACATAGTAAAATTTTTTATAAGTGAAAAATTATATTCTGCTACTATAATTACAATTAATATGCCAGTGGTGACCCATATGCGATACTTTGTTTTACCCGCTTACCAAATGCATAATTACTTTTTAGGTTGTTTAATAATTTCATGAATCCATACAACTAAAAATAATAACAACTTGTTAATCCGTGCTGCGGTAAAAACCATTTCCATTAGTTTCGAAAGCCATATTGTAAACAAAACGTTCAATCGCTTGCTATGAAAATATTGCTGACGACTCTTCTCTTTTCTTCAATGGTGGCAGATGCTCAACTTGCGTATCATTTTATTGACACAAAATATTCTACGTCCGCGATTGCTGCCCCTTATAAAGAGGTAGTAAAACGGAAACTTTACCAGAGAAATACAGGAATGATAGTGGGGCTACAACGTGGCAAATTTTCTTCAATTGAACTGGGAGGCGAAGCGCACTGGAGAAAAATAAGTTTGTTTAAACCACATATTATTGGCGCTACGGCAAACATGGAATATAATTTTGAAAACAACATACTCGGCTACAAGGCGGGCGTGTGGATGAAAAGAGGTAGAATAAACCTGACATACGGCGCCAATATAAGTTATTACACCAATTTCAATGAACGGCAGCGCTTTGGCGTGGGGCCTTCTGTTGGTTTCAGGTTCTTTGGATTGCATTTTATAAACGGCTATAACTTTCTTACAAAAGAAAACACAGGTAAAGCAGAAACGCCTTTGCCGGAAATACCGGTAAACACTTTATATATGTCGATACGATATTACTTCCCTGTAGAGAATAAATTTACCTGGGACAGGCAGACAATGAAGAAAAAGAAGGCAAGAAAAAAAGCCAGAGCTGCCCAAAAGAAAGAACGGGCCAGGAGGGATAAAAAGAAGCATGAAGAGACCAAAAGCAAATGGAATATTTTCAAAACCAGGAAACACGATAGATAGAAATTAATAAGGTATCGCTATCGCACATGAACTGAATAAACACAGTTGTTATTATTGTGTCTTTCGATGCGGATACAGGCACTCGTGTTCGCAGCCAATCGTATTATTTCTTTACATAAAATAATGCCGCAATAATAAAAAAACCGATGCCGGTTAATGCAGGCGGTATAACATTACCCTTTATGCCCAAATAGATCATTACGATACCAACGAGAATTAAAAGCACAACTAATATATTTTTCATATCGCTGAATTTTTACGTAAAGATATTCTTTGGCTTTTTGTTTTTATACAAGCAACTCCTCAATTCACGGCGTTACCGGGGCAACGTGTATTGATAAACATTGCTGGGAAGTAATAATTATCTTTGGTACATTACAGGGCAACTTATATGAGAACTAATAATCAATCCGGCTACTTCTTTATGAAAAAACTTACCGCACTTAGCGCTTTTCTCCTGGTTATATTTTTCGGCTGTACAAAGACTACCCCTGACCCAACAATTATATTGGCGGAATACTCATTGGGTACAGGTGGAGATTGCACAGGCGCCGTTGTATCCGGGAGGTTCGTGGCAGATACGGCCGTTAGCGACGCAAATACAGTAACTATCACTGTTGATGTAACTGTCCCAGGCCCTTATTGGATTACTACCAATACGGTTAACGGAATATCGTTTAGCCAGGTAAGTACATTCACAGCCGCGGGCCAGCAAACTGCTGTGCTTACGGCAACCGGAACACCTGTTGATACCGGCATGGCTACTTTCACCTTACGGGCCTTAAACGGGCTTGCTGATAGTTGTACATTTTCTGTACCAACAGTACAAGGCATTCCGCCACATTATTACCTTACTTGTTTTTTTAATGGAGTTTACCGGAATTTTAGCGACAGTGCCGGTGCTACCAATAGCAACATTCCCGGCGCCTCCGGTTCAGCAGGCCTTTACGTAAGCGGCCGTGATACCGTTACAAGCACTAACGAAAAAATTGAATTCGGAGTGGGCAGCACCGCAAGTGTTGGGCCTGGAATTTATACCGATACCAGTTCCACTTATGCCTATTTCAGCTACGTAGATAGTCTCGCACAAACATGGTTGGTAAACATTGCTGTCGATCCAACTTTTACAGTTGTGGTAACCAGTGCAAATGCGATCAATGTGCAAGGCACTTTTAGCGGGGTTATAAAAAAACAACAAGGCACGCTCACCGATACCATAGCTGTCACGAATGGAATATTTAATGTGCCGGTAAAATAAATGGCGATGACCGCAAAGCAACCCGACAAACTTTGAACATGACATATTACAACCGGCAGGTAGCATCCATATCAGCAGCGGTTTATTCAAATGTATATTTGACCAGGCAGGTTATTTCTGCAAAGCATTTCATCGATAATAACTTCGCTGATGATATAACGCTCGACGACATCAGCAAAGAAGCCTGCATGTCAAAGTTCCACCTGGTTCGTTCCTTCAAAAAATTATATGGTACAACACCGCATCAATATTTAACATCGGTAAGACTTAAGAAAGCAAAAACACTATTACAAAATAGAACCCCGGTTACCGATGTTTGCTATTCAGTTGGTTTCGATAGTTCAACTTCTTTTACAGCACTCTTTAAGAAAAAAATGGGTAAAGCACCTTCTGCATTTAAACCGTAAAGACAAGAAAAGCAATTTTCAAGAGGTCCTGTTTTTTTTAATGGCCGACTTTTACCGGGAACATTTAAAGATAATTGCCATGAAAATTAAACTAACAAGTGTAATGGTCGACGACCAGGAAAAAGCCTTAAACTTTTATACAGAAAAATTAGGATTTATTAAAAAAACGGAAATTCCAATGGGTGAGCATAAATGGCTTACGGTAGTTTCCAAAGAAGAACAGGAAGGAGTGGAATTGGTTCTCGAGCCAACTGCTTTTGCACCGGCAAAAGTTTTTCAAAAAGAATTGTTTGAAGCAGGCATTCCCTGGACGGCATTCAATGTTGACGATATAGAAAAAGAATATGAACGATTAACAAGCCTCGGCGTAACATTCAGCTTGCAACCGACACAAATGGGCCCAACGAAACTTGCTGTATTTAACGATACTTGTGGAAACAACATTCAAATATTCCAGGTACTTTAATTACCCATAAGAAAAGCAACATCCGTTTACCCCTTTACATTTTCACAATAATTTTAGCAGCCCCTCGTTTGATACCTCGTGTGTCACTTTTTTGTATTAGTATACGATACCACCGCCACTATGGGGTGGTTTTTTTGTGCCTGTACCGGCTTTCATTTTCCTTTCAATCTGGCCAGTTTACAACCCAATGCTACCCCGGCCATTTATGATCCGGAACGTTTCATCAACGGGTTATTTAATCGTTTGAAAGGAAGTCTTTTTATGTAAGCGGGGAATTATTGTTTATACGTTATCACTCAGGTTTACAATCCCGCTCTTCATAGCGTACATGGCCAGGCCGATCCTTGTTTTAATATGTAGTTTGTGATATAATGAATCACGGTAGTTCTCCAGGGTGCGGGGGCTTATATTCATTTTATCGGCGACCTCTTTATAAGGCATTTCACTGCAGCAATGTTTAATGAATTCAAGTTCGCGATTGGTGAGGGAAATATTTTTACGTGTACTTTTTTCATCTATCTTACTTATGTTATTCATAAGGTGCCCGGTAACCAGGTCGGAATAATGAAAACCCTTGTGCCAGATCGCATCTAACGCCGCCTTCAATTCAAAAGGCTCTACATCTTTTAATACATAACCCCTTGCGCCATTTTGGAGCATCCTTATTATTGCTATTTCATTGTCGTACATGCTTAAAGCAAGTACTTTAATTTGAGGGTAATTGCTCTTCAGCCAGTAAGCAGTTTCATAGCCATCTTTTTTAGGCATATTAATGTCGAGCAATGCGATATGCGGAAGCTTTTTTCTGTTGAGGCTGTCTATCAGCTCCTGTCCGTTAGTTCCCTGGAATATTACCTCGTATTCATCAAAAGTATTTATAAGTGTGGCAAGCCCCCTTCGCATCAGAACGTGATCATCTGCAAGGGCAATTTTACAAGTCTCCATCGCTGCTTTATTTTGGTTTTGGTAGCCAAATCGTTGCCGTAGTTCCTTTTCCCGGCGCACTTACTATATCCAGGTCCCCATGAAATAAGGCAACCCTGCTATGCATATTCCGCAGGCCGATACCGTTGCTGCCACCGGCAACATCGAACCCTCTCCCATTATCGCCCACCGCTATCGACAACTTGTCCGGCCTGTAATCCATCAATACATTAATACGGTCTGCTTCGGAATGCTTTACAATATTATTTAATAATTCCTGTACAATGCGAAAAACTACCAGTTCACTTTGCAAAGGATATTTTTCTTTCTCTCCGCTTACATCTAAGATGACCTTGTAAAGGGCTGTCTTTCTTAAAATACCTAACTGCTGGTCAATGGCATTAACCAACCCGGCGTCATTAATAAAATCGGTGTTCAGCATTTTCGAAAGATCACGCAGGTCCTGAATGGCTTTGGTAAGCAAGGTCTTTGATTCTGCGAGGCTATCCTTTGCGACCTCCCTTTTATCCAGGTCGATCAGGTTCATATTAAGCTTGATAAAACTCAGCGTCTGCCCGATATTATCATGTATCTCCTGGCTGATGTTTTTAAAGGTTTGCTCCTGTATTTCCAGTTGGGTTTGGAGGAGGGTTTCATTGAATTGTTTTTCCATGGTGGTTAGGCGTTGCATATTTAAAAATTTTCTTTTTTGATAAAACAAAAGAATTAAAACCAGCATGCCCGTTAACACAAAAAAAACAATAATCACCCCGAGTACTACAAAAATGATTTCGTTATGTGGGTCTTTGTTAGTGGGCATAAAAAAGCATAAGTAAAGGCTGAATACATGGTAATATTTAATACCTGTAATACCTCGCGAAGTATCAGCGCTTGTCTTTCATAATTATGGGACATAAAATTAAGCATCCCTGTAATGGGCAGTTCACATGAAAAATATACAATACTGCCGGCAGTGATCCAGAATTCGGGTGAACGCCAGAAGTTAACAACACTTTCAGATGTAAAAAGCCGGTAAAGATAGGCAGCACAACAGGAAACTATAAAAAGATCTCCGGCCATTACCGCATAGCTGTTCCACTCCGTTAATTTAAATTCAGCCAAAGTTGTTATAAGCCAAAACGCGGGGAAGAGGAAAAGGAATGACTTGATAATTCTCTTCATTCCCCGTGTGGCAGTTAACAGGCGAAAATAAATGGCATAAAAAATCCCCTGTATAAGAATGTAGATGTTATAGATGGGATAATTCGTTTGATCCATGTATTGCAGCATATAGTTCGCACAAAATTCAGTAAGCACCGTAATGCCAAGAAATACGGAAAAAAATCTTAAATGAAAAGCATAATGCAGCCTGAAACTAACCAGGCTGCACAGGAAAGAAACCGTTAATACTAATATATAAATTAAAATAAGTACCAAACTATTTTTAATTAAAGTGGAAGTTTTGCACCAAATCTCTTACATCCCGTGTTGGGAGGTGGGCAAGGTACGCCGGTGTCTGTATTGTCATCGAGAAGCGCCGCCTCGCCGGTAGCGTCACCTTTCAATTGAAATATAAGGGTAAGCTGGTAGGCCGGCGTGTTAGTATCCTGGACTTCGTCGCTTTTTAAAAACCCGCCAAACCATATCGCAACCTCATTTATCGATTTATTAGAAATAAGACATTCCATATAATCTATTAAACCGTCCTTACCGTTTTTTCCAAACAGGCCTTTAGAGTACCACAGGCTTTTGGTTTCCAGGTAATCTTTTTTAATCACTTCCTGGCCATCGGCCTCAAAATAAACCAACCGCTCTTTTTCATAAGCTACTATTAAATCGCTTGCCTCTTTGGAATCTATCTGCCTTGTGCTTCTCAGGTCCATGATCCAGCAATTGCTGAGGTCGTCATTATGCACGTCCTTGTCTTTTGGGTCGGCAAGGGTGGTAACAAAAACAAGCGCAAGCACATCTTCCTGCAGGGCAAAGTATACCCGTATGCCATCGTAGCTGCCGTTGGCTGTAAGGCTATTTAAAAGATTAAGAAAAACAGCCGGTCCACAACTGATTTTAGCAACCTCTCTTTTTCCGGATTTTTTTTCCAGGGCAGGATTCTTGCGATCAGTAAAAACAGCTATCCGATCTTTGGCTGTAGCGGAATGAATAAAGGCCAATGGTTTAGTCTCACATGACATAATGTAATTTTTTAAGATGGTTAAATTGTTTCCCGGTTTACCTGGTAGTAAACCATGCTGCAATGTAGTGGCAAAAATTATTTTTTACTAACTTATAATAACCTTATATACCCACGTTATTTAACGGTAATAAAAAGGGTTGTATAGCCTTGGAACCAAGCCGGTAGTCAACCACCTTTACCGAAGGATGATCGTAAAGAAAAGTTGAAAATCAACGGGAGAGAAAGCAATCTCCAGGTGAAATTTAGTTAATACATAGTCTGCGGCATTCTTTTCTTTAGCTCAATATGATTATCCCAAACCGCCGTTGCTGATAATACCGTGTTTTCACCCTTTTTTCAATAGAACCTATTTATTATTTTGAGGTATCCAATCTTTTAAAAACCCCCAAAGTTTTTTCTTCTAAACAGGATTTCTCATAGGCTTTATCTAATTGAAATAATACCGATGTTAACTTCTACAAAGTTGCCAGGTGAAAGTATTTTCATTTCCATTGTGGGAAACAAATGGAAATGCACGGGGATGCTTGTGCTGTTGCTGCTCGGTGGAATTATAAGTTCATTCGCTCAAAATGTGCAGGTAAATGATAGTGCCGCAAAAGTGAGGCTGACCGGAAAGCCTGCAGACGTCATCAAACAAATCAACACAGAAGATCTGCACTTCGTAAAAGAAACGGGCAATTACATCAACTTCGGTATTGCGGGGAATGAGTATAAATATTTCGTGATCAAGGTCCGTTCAGGATCGGGCATTGCCGAACAATATTTATCCATCGACAATACAAGTCTTGACAGCATAAGTATTTACCAAATTTTTACTAACGATAGTTCCCGGCTATTATACCAGGGCGGTTACCTCGTGCCTTACGACAGAAGCCGGGCTTATGTATGGCATACCGTGCCCATTGAAATTACCACAACCCCTGCCTTCTACCTCGTAGCAGCAAAGGCTGCGCAAAAGAATATCAACATCCAGTACGAGATTCTCAGCGATGAAAACCTCCAGAAGAAATACCAGGCCCACGACAGGATTGTTTTCTTTTACATCGGGGTTGCCTGTATTATTTTCCTTATTATCCTGTTGGCTTTTATTCTTTTCAGGAAGCCGGTCTTTACTATTTATATGGGCTATATCATTTGCATTTCCGTGTGGATCATTGCGCATTATGGCTACCTCTTTCCCTTCCTGTATCCCCGCATTCCCGTTATCAACGAGATGGTGAAGCCGGTCAGCAGCCTGGGTGCGGGGTACTTTTTAATTGCCTTACTTAATAATGTATTCCGGCAAAATTTACAATCGGCTAAATGGCTGCGGCAGATGCTTGCTGCCATGCAATACATCCTGCCCGTACTTGGTGCAGCTATGCTTTTATTGATGGTTCATGGCCTGCCGCCTTTCATTGCCGGTTTGCTAATCACGCTATGGCATATCGGTTTACTGTTTTCAGTTTGCCTTATCATTTTTACTCCGCTTTACTTTATATACTCCAGTGCCGTTGCCAGGATATTTTCGGGTGCCATGCTGGTGATCTCTGTTATGTCTGTCGTGCATTTATTGGGTAATTCCGGGTATATCAATAATTACTTTTTGAACGAACATGGTATTACTATAGGATGTGTGCTTGAAAATTTTATCATTGCCTTTGGCTTGTTTTACAGCCTGCTTTATGAAAGTGCGGAGAAGAAAAAACGGGTATTGGCGCTGGAGCAGGAACAGTCGGACACGCTTAAGAAATTAATAACCGTACAGGATAGTGAGCGTAAAAGAATTGCCAACGACCTGCATGATAATATCGGGCCGTTGCTTGCTGCCATAAAAATAAATTTCCGCAGGATGATAGATAATAAAGATGCACTCAGCAACGGGCTTGCTCATAAAACGGAAGCCATCATTGATGATTCCATATCAGAGATAAGGAATGTGGCCCACAACCTTATGCCAAAAAGCCTGAGCTCCAAAGGGCTGATAGAAGTACTCAGGGAATATTTTGCAGATGTAGAACAGGCATATAATAAAAAGATAATCTTCCATCACAAAGTGGAATCCATACTCCACGATGAAGTGCAGGTAAATATTTACAGGATCATAAGTGAGCTCGTGCTGAATGCGGTAAAGCATAGCGAAGCCAACCTGCTTACCATATCTATAGATTCAAATGCCGAATGCATTACCATACACATACAGGACGATGGCAAAGGCTTTAATATAAAATCGGCGGAGTTTAAAAAATCATTTGGCCTGCAAAGCGCCGAAAGCAGGGTACAATTTATGAAGGGAACATTTGCATTGAAAACAGCGCCGGGCCTCGGCACCGCCATTGATATGGAAATACCTTTATAAATGTACAATGCCAAAAGCGACTGCTTTAAGTATAAGCCCTATCCGGTTCTTTACCTCAAACTTTTCGAATAGCTTACCCCGGTAGGTATCTATGGTTGACTCACTCAGGAACATTTTCTTAGCCACCTCCGCATAGGTAAGATCGGTACATAAATGTTGCAGCAACTCGCGTTCCCGCTCCGACATTTCAGGAGCATTGTTGCCATTGAGGCGTTTCTCTATTTGCTTATGAATATTGCCGGTAATGATGGGCGTATAATAATAGCCATACTTCACTACCTGCTGCAAGGCATTCAGCAACTCCTCCTTCCCTATTCCCTTAAGCAAATAACCCTTCACGCCATATTGCAGCATTTGCACCACGCTGTTATCATCTTCCTCCATAGTAAGCGCCAGCACTTTTATCTCTTTCCTGTTTTCATATATCCACTTAGCCACCTCAAGCCCGCTGGTGCCGGGCATTTTAATATCCAGTAAAATAATATCCGGAACATTTTGATCCTGCTTCAGCATCTCAATTGCCTTGCTCCCATCCTGTGCTGTCCAGCTTACAGTGAACCCATCAAAATCATTAATAAGACTCGCCAAAGAATCGCAGAAGATTTTATGGTCATCTATTAAGGCAATCTGAGTCATTCGCTAAAGTTAGAGAATTGATGGGGTAGTTTTTTCATGAAAGATTTGGGGGAAAAGCATGATGAGATTAGGGCAATAGCATCGTTACAATTCTAAATCTGGCGGTAGCTTTATTTTTTCAATAGAATTCAAGTATATAAGATTTTAGACGATTATGATTTCAAGTTCATAGACACAAATAAATATTATGTTAGACAATATAGCACTAAACGTGGTGATCGGTTTGGTTTTCATTTATCTGCTTTACAGTTTATTGGCGACCGTAATAGCGGAAATAGTCGCTACCCAACTAAGGAATAAGAGCTCGAAACCTAAGGGAGGCCATAGATCGAATGCTAAACGATAGTAGTCCACTGGGAGCTTGGGACCGTTTTAAAGATTCTTTACTGGCTTATGAAAAATCCCAAGAATCCAAGGATTGATAAATTTTACAATAATCCCGAAATTAAATATTTAGGCAGTTCAGGAATATTTAAGAATCCATCTGCATTTAAAGCAGAAACGTTTTCTAGAACATTGCTTTACGAACTAAATGGTAGCGGGCTACTTAATAAGGATGATATTGAAAGAGAACTAATAAATCTGACTTTACCAACAAGCCAAAATATAAATCCGGGAAATCCCGGAGTTAGTAACAACATTTCTAAAACATTAGATATTCAATCAGCACAATTTGTCTTAAGTCTTTTTCATTACTCAAATGGAGATCTTATAAAATTTAAATTACAACTAGAGGCTTGGTTTGATAGAACAATGGATCAGGCAACTGAATGGTATAAACGCAAAATTCAGGTTATATTAATGGTGTTAGGATTCTTTATGGCTTGGATTTTTAACGCTGGTACTTTTACTATTATTAGTAAATTAACAATTGACAAAGATGCCCGAGAAAAGCTGGTTAATTTAGCTACCGCTTATGTACAAAATAATTCAACAAGACCTGCAGAACTATCCTTAAACGATCAAGCAAAACTTGATTCTTTACTCCTAATAAAGAAAAAGCTTGATGCAGACATCAACAAAGCCAATAGCATTTTGGGTTTAGGAAGTTGGTTGCCAGATAGTGTGAAAGTGGTATTTAATACCCTTGAAAATAAAAAATATTTTATCCCCGATATTGACGAAAAATTGCTTGTCTGTCATAAGCCGTATAAAATTGATTCTGATGGTACGCAACATTATACTTTCTCCTGGAAGGAAAGAGTCGGATCATTTTTCTTGCTTGTTATTTTGCACTTCTGGGGATTTTTGACAACAGCACTGGCTCTTTCTTTAGGGGCACCTTTTTGGTTTGATTTACTAAATAAGCTAATGCAATTACGCACATCAGTAAAGCAGCCAACCGATTCAACTAATACCGCGACAAATATTGCTGTTTCACCCCTCAATAGAATAGGATGATTGTCACCGCCTCAAAATTTGTAAATGCCCGAATAGGAAGCCCTTCTGTAAATGCTCCTAACCCTAAATATTTAAATATCGGTGATAACATTGAAATAGCCGGAAGGGTTCTGGGTGACCCGATAAACGGAAACCATAAATGGATATTGAGTAAAACAAATGAATATTATACAGAAGAGGCGTTCCATATGCCTGGGGAAATAAAAGCAATTCCATTCTTTGAGCATCTCACAAATACTCCACAACTTTTTAAGGATTTACAAATATCAAAATTGTGGGAAAATACTTCAATGGGCGAAAAAATTAAAATTGGGATTATTGATAATGGTGTAGCGCAACATACTTCAATCAAGGCGAAAGTACGAGAGTTAAATCCTACTACTTCTTTTCCCGCTGATCAAACTAATCATGGGACTACAATGGCTTGTATTATTGGCTCATTGGATGAAACAATCGGTAAAATTGGTGTTTCCCCATTGGTTGAAAATATTTTTTCTTATACAATAAACATTGATAATGTAGAACCGCCCGATTTAATTAATGCATTGGATTTGATGCTAAAGGCCAAAGTCAACATATTAAACATGAGCTTTTGCACAAACAAAGGAGTTTTTTTTCCGCCTAGAAATGGAGCAGTAGAAATTCAAGATAAAATTAATGAACTTGCTAATAAGGGCTGCATTATAGTTTCCGCTTCGGGAAATAATCATCTTCGTAACCAAGATTTTTATCCAGCAAAATATGAAAATATAATTTCAGTCGCTGGTTACGACCTAAAGGAAAATCTTGACTTTGACTCAAATTTATGGAATGGTATAACTATTTGCACTCCCTCAGTACAGCATTATTTCAGTGACATGCACTTTGCGCATTCTAATGGTACTTCAAGCGCAACAGCAATTATGACAGCATGCTTGGCATGTGTCTACAATAAAATAAATAGTGACAACAAGACACAAATCATAAAAAAAATATTTGCTTCTTTTCCACCGATAAGACTCTCACCTGTCTTTGAAAGTGATATTTCAATACCAAAATTTGATACGAATCTTTTTCTAAAATCTTTAAATACAAGTTTATGAAATCATTTATTATTTTCTTAGTCTCATTACTTCATTGTATTTCAATTAAAGCACAGATACAAGATGTTGAATGATCACAAAAAAAAGGGATTACAAATGGAATATTGACATTTCCACAAAATTTGTCCGGCGAAAGAATTAACTGTAGTAAAAATTTTGAGTATCAACTTGACTGGAGCTTAGGGCACAAAATTCTATTCCATCATTTGATATTTCCGCTTGAAACAAGCAATGACGATAAATTACAGAATTGCAGTGATGAAGTAAAGAAAGCAATTTCGGAGATTGATAGTGAGAATGATGAACGTGAAACTAACAAAAAATGGTGGAGCAGGGAAGAATATTAATCAATAAGCTTGGCGCAGAATATGCTGCGATTTTAAAAAAATCTATCGATGAAACCGAACAAATCAGCCCAATAAATTTTATCCTTGGTTATAATCAAACTATAACTTTAACAGTCAAAAAAATCGATAAATCCGGTAAAGTTGATTCTGAATGGGAGTATACTTTAAAAACTCCTGAAAAATCTCGTTGGCTTGTTCACTATGGTTTAACCTATGCTCCTTCCATCTTAAGTAAGGTTGATCATTTTCATGCTTTTGCAGATACGAGTGTCGCCAATAGATATACAATTACAAAAGATAATACTAATGGGCCAAAGCCATGGGATAATATTTGCTCACGATAAATTTTACTTACCCATTTCATGCTATTTGATGGCGGTTTTACCGCTGGCTTTGGTATAAGTGCAGGGCTGGAATTATCAGGGCAAGTGAAGTCTTGAGCTGTCATCGGTGACAATGTAATTCTGGAACAGGTGTAGCCTGATCCAACGATACAAATTGAAAGGTGTTTATAAGGAAGGACAAATAATAAAGGAAAATCTCGATTTTAGCGGTCTTCATGAAAAGGTGTGGCTGCCGGAAGTTTATTTTACAGTTGGTTTTAGGTTTGGTAGCAATCCGTTTGCAAAAAAAACTACTGATACCCCTGCAAAAGATTCAAGTACATCGACACCGAAGGAATAAGCAATTTACTAATGGTAGGCCTTTTTATAAGCTATCGTTGGAGATGAAATAAAATTTTTTTCTTTAAACAACACCATTTAATGATGTCTTCCAAAAAAAATACAGTTCTATTTTTGGGTGCTGGTGCTTCCAAAGCTTTTGGCTATCCTCTTACAAAAGAAATACTGCCAAAAATAATTGGCAGCCTTAATAATGAAACCTTATTCAAGGAAGTGAAGGGCAATTTGGGAATAGAATATAGATTTTTGTTGAAAGAACTATTAATAGCATTATCTCCCGGATTGAAATTAGTACTTCGAAAAGCCAACCGCACTTACTTCCTATATTGAGCTGCCGTTGGTTACCGATTTATTATCTCAAGTTGATTATTCACTCGTGTCTTTTAGAGACATGAAAGACTGGAATTTCAAATTCGGGAATAGGATCATAGAAAAACCAAAATCAATTAAAACCCGTTGGGAACTTAACGATTTAAAATTACTGTTTGAGTGGGCAATAATTAGCACTATACAATCCGTAAAAAGCTCTACTCCCGATACCCTTAAAAAATTTATTAGTTGGTTAGAAAAGCAAATAAATCTAAAAATAAGTTTGTCACTATTATAACTTCAAATTATGATTATTCAGTTGAATGGAATTTATTGGATTGGGGTGAAGGCTGGGATGTTGACAAAATTATAGATTATGGTTTTTCTTGGCGTGAACCAATTCTGGCCTCCGGCAAAATACATAACCGCCCAATGAATCCTAAATATAAAATTTACAAGCTACATGGATCCAGTGATTGGTTGAAATGCGAACGATGCGGATATATTTATATCAATCCAACGATGGCAATGTATCAACTCGCCTTTGTAAACTATAAGAATGATGCTAATATGTGCCACTGTGGCTATTGGCCTTTAAAACCTGTATTAGTAACGCCTTCATTTGCGAGATTTGTAATTGATACAAATCTTCATGAAATATGGAAAACAAGCCTTGAACAATTGCGCACAGCACATGAGTGGATGATTATCGGGTATTCTTTGCCGCCTGAAGATCTTAATATTATTTTTTTGAGAGCTGATCACGGAAGAGAAAATAAACCTGTAATATCTGTGATTCAAAAAAATAATGATACTAAAAAAAGATTTGATAATTTCTTTGGACAAGGAAATTATCATTTTCACAAAGATGGTCTGGAACAATTTGACTTTTTGTCAATTTAATGGTACCAGCCACTATAAATCTTGTACGAATGACTTTTCATTTAGAAACTAATATATAGGCTATGGAAGTAAAACACAATAACTCCCCCATTGTTCTAATCATCCATGGTTTTGCTTCCCACCCGGAAAAGTATGCTGAGTTAAAGAAAATAGTTGAAGAGTGTTACCCAAATGCTGACACCATAATACCTGATTTTTCATTACCAATATTTTCTACGACACATCCAAACAAAATAGTAACCGGTTTATTGCAAGATGTTGACAAAGCCTGGGAAGATGCATTAGAAAAGCGAAAGGCAAATGATCATTCATTACCTGAAATAATAATTATTGGACACAGTGCGGGATGCCTGCTGGCAAGGAAGTTATATATTATTGCCCGTGGTGAGAACCAAAACTGTCCTTTTGAAGATACCGTAATAGATAAACAACCAGGGGCTTGGGCAAAGCAGGTCGTAAGACTGATCTTAGTCGCAGGGATAAACAATGGATGGACGACTACCCAACACCTCAACAATACGCGAGCAATTGAAATAGGTGTGGGAATTATGTTGGGACATATCATTCAGTTTTTTACGTGGAAAAGACCTTTCGCATTTCAGATTCGCAAGGGAAGTTCATTTGTTTAAAATCCACGTTTGCAATGGATTTGGATGATGAAGAAAAAGAGGCAGTTGAGAGTAACATTCCTGAACCCCTTACAATTCAGCTTTTAGGCACTATAGATGACGTTGTGCCGCCTGAAAATAATATCGACATATACTGTGGATCCAATTTTGTGTATCTGGAATTACCATATTCCGGCCACATAAATGTGTTGGAGATGGATCATACCATAAAGGGTTTACATAATGATGAAATTGTTAAACGAAGAGTGAGAGCGGCTGTTTTTATAGATGCATTATTAAAAAGCAAAGTAGAATTATTAGAGCAACAAAAGAAAACGGTGGTGAAAATAGCTTTCAAAGAAAAAGCTGACATTACTGATGTGGTGTTTGTAATTCACGGGATTAGAGATACCGCTTATTGGACGCAAAAAATGGCTAATAGGATACGGTCTTTCGGTGATAAAGAAAAAGGTCGAAAATTTGCAACTGAAACTTCGTCCTATGGATATTTCTCCATGCTACAATTTCTTCTTTTGCCCCGGCGCATTGCTAAAATGGAATGGCTGGTAGATCAATACATCAAAAACCTTGCACTTTATCCGAAGGCACATAATGATTTTTCATTTTTTGGGCACAGTAATGGAACCTACTTGTTAGCGGCTGCATTTAAACGCTATCCTGCTATTAAATTTAAAAATGTTGTTCTTGCTGGCAGCGTCGTTCAGCAAAGTTTTAAATGGAATCAGCTAAAAAAACAAGGAAGAATAACCAATTATTTTAACCTAACTGCAACAGGTGATTGGGTAGTAGCAATTTTTCCAAAAGCTTTTGAAAAATTCACATTTGTGGATTTGGGCTCGGGAGGCTTTGACGGGTTTAAAACAATGCCAATGAAAAATCAGTTAACCTATATAAACGAGGCCATGGGGAAGGAACTACTGAAAAATATCGGGAAATAAGATTGCTTATTTTATAGTGCATGGTCAAGCCACTAACCATGCCTCAGCATTTGTACCTTTTGAAAGACCTATTGGGTGGAGAATCTTGGGCTTTACTCCTCCTTTACCATTTTTAGTAGGAGTGGCGGGTCTAGGTAATTCTAGGATTTAAGATATTTAAGTGGCTTCCTGATTGCACATTCAATTTGGAAAATAAAATTCTTATTGAACTACTTTACGTTTTTATAATATGGAAATTGATTACTAAATTTTGATCGGCGTTGTAACCGAATACTGTAGGCATTTTATTGATTAGATTTTCAAGCTTTACGCTATTAAAGAATCGCTATTAAAAAAATAGTAAAATAGGTGATTGCAATACAAAAAAATAAAGGGCAATAATTTAAATAAATCATTTCAAAGCTATATATACGATGAAAACATTCCTCCCAAAATTACATGGGCCGCTACTTACCATTTGGTCCTTCCTGCGTAATATCGGCTACCTTTTTATAATTTTTATTTTAGCTTTCATTCTTCTTAATAAAACTGATCAATCACAGGATTTCATAATAGCTTTCAGAGATGGATCTGAGCCAAGTTATTATTTTGCCGTTGCTATTCTGTTATTTTTCTGGTCTTACATAACATGGTATAGCGCCTCCGTAATTTTAGAGATCAGCCCTGTCAATATTGAATTTATAAATGAGAAAACCGCTGGTAGATTTTGCCTTGTGGCAGCTTTCATACCAGTGTTCATTCTAGCCATCACTTTTATTATTGAAAAAGCGTATTACCAAGGGCTAGGAAGCTTGCTTTTAGGAATTCTATTTTTAGTTTTTTTTACTTGGAGAAATAAAATGAATGCGGGCCCGGGAAAATGGCCGAGTAAAGAAGATATAGCAAAACATAATTACGATGCGCATGGATTTGAAAGAACACCCACCTTTATAGAAGAGATTAAATTCATTCGTAAATATCCCAATGTTGTATTTTATTTTAGAATTATTGGTATTGCTTTCATTTTGCTAATAATAATCCTATCTTTTACTGAACCTTTAATTTGGATTACAAGATCATTAAGGCCAGCATCTGTAATTATTTTAGTATTGACTTTTTTTACCTATATCTTCACTGTGCTATTCTACTTTCATGACATTAAAGCTCGTCCATTCGCATTTTTTATTTTAGCCTGGGTAATTATTTCCAGCATTTGTAATGACAACACAACAATTCCAATTACAAAAAACTTCAAGGATTTAAAAGATTTCAGGCTTAAGCCTGGAGATGCTTTCGATAAGTGGTATGATAAAAAGTATTCTGCCTGGGACACTATTCAACATCCAAAAGAGATGCCGGTAATATTCATTGCGACACAGGGAGGTGGCATAAGGGGTGAACTTTGGACTAGTGAAGTGCTGCATTTCTTGGAAGATTCCCTACATGGCTTCTATAATCAAATATTTTGCATTGGTGGCGCGTCAGGAGGCACAGTGGGTGCTGTTTATTATAATGCCTTTGTGTACGATTCGTTAAATAATAAAAAAAACGACACTGACATTACTTTTGACAATTTTATAAAATTCGCAAGCGCAGATTGCATTTCACCTGTCACCGCGTCATTTGCATTTGGAGAAAATCTACAGCGGTTACTTCCCTTTCCGATCGCATCATTAGAGCGATCAAAAGTAATGATGAAAGCATTTAGTAAAAGCTATGAAAAAAATCTCAAATCCCCGCTTGCTGAATCATCGTTCCTGAATCTGTATTATCCAGACGATGATTCTACGCAATTCAATTGCGACATACCCTCTCTATTTATTAACGGCGTGTTAGCGGAAACGGGGCAGCGGGTAATTACCTCAAATTTGAAACTAAGAAGGTTCAAGCAATTTTAAAGATGATGTTGATTTTTTTGCTAAAGTAAAAGGCCATATCACCATTGCCACGGCATCTTTAAACTGTATGCGTTTTCCTTTACTACTTTCAGGAGGTTCATTTAATAACCAAAAAACGGCTAAACATTGCTATTCAATTGGTCACATGGTTGATGGCGGATACCGGGAAAATACAGGCTTGCAAGCAATGTATAGTTTGATGTGTGAGTTAAAAGATAAGTTCAAAGGAAAAAGTATAAAACCTATTCTTTTATATTTAAGAAATGGAGGATTTGAATACAACACTGCAAAAGCCGATTCAACAAATGCTATGCGTTTGTTACACGATATTGGAGTACCATTCAGAGCGTTGCTCAATGTGAACGGCACTTCTGTACCATCATTAGGGATAATGAAAATGATTGAACAGCAAGAAGCAAACGATAATCCATTAAACATGTATTATAATCAGATATGGCTAAAAGATCCTCGTTATATTCCGGATGAAAAATTTCCGTTGGGACTATATATATCTGATAGTGCGGCTGCAAAGTTAAGACGCCGTGCAGAACAGATTACGTCCATTAATTTTGCACTAATGGAAACATTAAAACGCTATTTTAAAAAGGACTAAATATCAATGTCCAAATTGAATCGTAGTAAAAACATTCATAAAACAAATTCCTAAGATAAATTACATACAGATCTAAAATTAATTATGAAGCATACTTCAACGAACAAAGAAAACTACCAAAATATAATTGAAGGTTTAGAACTCAATGACACTCAAAAAAAAGTATTAAAATCGACCTGGCTGGACTATTTATTATTAATGAATAAATCAGCCAGGAAAGGTTGGTTTAGTCATAACTATTCACAAATTGCTGTAATAGTATTTAGTTTAATAATTCCAGTAATCGAAAAGAGTAACCCGCATATAAGCATATACAATTTGGATTTAAGTATTGTCAGCATTATAGGTTTAATAGTTGCGTGCTTGACAGCTTTAAACAGGCAACTTGGCTTTGAAGAAAAATGGAGACATTATAGAATGACCGCAGAAACAATGCGAAATGAGGGTGATGATTTTTTTGCTTTGTCTGGCAATTATTCAAATTTTAATTCACATACAGACGCCTTTAAGTCATTTGCTGCAATAGTAACTTCCTTCAAACGACAAGAAGTAAATTCTTATATCGAAGAAGAAAATAGTAGAAAGAAAAGTAAATAATAAAAATATAGTTTATACACTATACTTCTTTTCATTTAAAATTTTCGCGGCATCGAATATGAGAAACAAGATGTTTATTGCGTCATCCCCATCTCCCCCACCACCCTCACCGTCTCCACACTCACCCTGCAAACCCGCATCAACAAATCAATCACCTTCTCTTTATAATCGGCGAACTTATAGGTATTGAACTTCTCTGCTATGGTTGGGTCTTTGGGTTTCTTTTCTTTGTATTGATCGAGTATCCATTCGAGGGCGGAGCAATGATGGCTATATATTATTTATCAATATTTATTGGGAAGGCTTCACTTACGTAAATTCCAAGGCCAATCTTTAAATAGACTTGTAATAATTAAAATAGTTCCAGCTATATATAAAATTAAGAAACACTTTGTAAGTTTTTCCTTGGCACTCGAGAGATTTTTTTGAAATCTTGCCCAATCCTGAAAAATAAAACTACTGTTTCCATATTGCGTCCAGATGTTCGAATAGTGATTATCCATTTTAGGAAGTTGGAAGGTTTCAGCAAACTCTTTAGTTTTACTATCAAGCGAATCAAACCAAAAAAAATTATCTTCTTTTAATTTTAGTGTAGCTGGAATTTTTTCAATTCCAATTAATGAATCAATTGGTACAGCTTTTAAAAATATTCTCTGAATTTCTATAATTGCATTAGCTAAATTTCCTTCCGCGAAAACTAATTGCAAGGTTGGTGTAATATCAAAAGAATCCTTAGGAATTAATTTTTCCGCTTCTTTTAACTCATTTTTAAATCGATAAATGTCAGCCTGTTTTGAAGATAATTTATTAGAAATTTCATTTGCTTCTAATATTTGCTTCTCTATTTCATGAACTTGAATATTTTGTACATACCATGCGCTTAATAACGTAAACGTACCTAAAACGGAGCAAATAAAAAATGCCCAATGTTTTTTCTGTTTTTGTTTGTTTCCTATTTCAGTGATTAAAGATTCTAAGGCAACCACTTTAATTTCAATATTCCTAAGCGTTTTAATTTTCAATTTATCCGCTTCTACCTCAGTTTTTTGATTTTGAGGTTGAGGATTTTGACGAGTTGGTTTATGCGTCATAATTTAAAATTTCATTCTTTTACAAATAACTCCAAAACAAATTTTTTTTATTTCTTCGGTAAATTTGTTGTTGATCTTTCTCCCTTTATTATTGAAATAAGCGTAGTTCGAGTTAATTGGCTAATTAATTTTTATGCTTTTCGTTAAAAGGTTTTTTAGTTAGTAGATAATGCTTTAGCAATTGATTTTAATTTTTTTTTTAGACATTTCGATCGTTGCCTTTGAAACGTGGACCGTATGGCAGTTTCTTTTGTAGTGCCTCCGTAATGTATATTGTTTTCAAGCTCGTTATAATACAGTGTAATTGCGTAGTCGGACATGCAGTCGTTTTGCTAAGGGTTGCAAAGTAAGAAATGTTCAATAAACAGGTAAGGTTAAAACACCCTTTTTATGACCGGGGATATTCGTTTAAGGGTGCATCTTCAAAAGAATAATAGAACCAGCTTTTCTGTTTCTCAAATCTCCATCTTACATTTACGCATCCAATCTTACAAAAGCCCCCAAATCTTTTTGCTTTAATCTTTACCACTTTCTTTCCGCTAACTCTGGGAGCATCGCCGGCTAATCACCAGGCAACTACTGTTCCTTACCATTTGTAACCTTAAACTTATAAACAAAGGAGTAAGCTGAAAATCCTGTAAAGAGTAAGCCCCAATAATCAAAACAAATAAAATGGATGCAATTACATTCGAGCAAATTAATGATCACGTTAATAATGCTGACCTAACCCCGTTTAGCGAGGGCGGCGAAAAACATTTCAGGAGTGCAGAGATACATACAGCCCCGGCAGATGTATTAAAAAAGGTTTGTGGCATCTACCACATCATTCGCCCGATTCTGCAAGGTGTGATGGCTATACCTTTTATGCCCAAGAAATGGAAGGATGTCATCCAGGCATTTATGGATATTATGGACAAGGTGTGCCCGGCTGCATAGGTTATTGCCAGCCGGCCTTTGTTGGTCGCTGACCAACAACATTACATTTTCTTATGTTGGCCAGCGACCAACATTGGCGGGAATATGTTTTCGATAAAAGCGCATGCATGATAGTTAGGTGTTGCATGATGCTTCTTCTGAAAATCAGATTTTTCTCTCAGGAAAGTTATTGACTCTTCGAGTCCTGTTATTTTATTTACCGGGAATGTTATTGACAGTTTGATAAATGTCATTAATATTCTTCATGATGTTATTTCATTTCCCAAAAAAGTCATTAACAGTTTGATAAATGTCATTAACATTCCGGGAAAAGTCAGTGACATTCTGGGAAATGTTATTCACTTTTGGCCGCCTGTCATTTTATTTCCGCAAAAAGTCAATGACTTTTTTACTTTTTTCATTTTCTTTTTTCGCATTGTTTACAAAATCGGGCAAAAATACCCGGCAAAAAGGCATCATTAAATACGATTTTATAAAGTACTTCTACCCCATTTTAATATTAGTAAATTTTTCGGCCAGCCGGCAGCGTGAGCTGCCGTGTAAAATTTATACGTAAACCTGCTATGTAAGCTTCGCGGGAAGTTAATATGCCGGTTGCAAAACTGCAAGAACCAGCCCCCATTGCAGGTTTGGAAAGATTGTATTTGTTTTGCCTCCGCAGTTTACGATTAACTGCTCCCTTTTGGTAAAAGGGATATTTTAAAATCCAAAACCCATGTTTATGAATTCAATGGAAGATTTTTTTGCGACGCCTACCCGGCCTTTCAACAACTGGCCAGACAAGAAGTTGTCCGAGCAAAGCAAGGCCATTGAGCTGGCGCTTACGGGAAACCCCTCGTTTCCCACTGTAGAGCCACCCCTGGCTACTTACTCTGCTACGGTGGATGCCTTTATCGACCAGCTTGCCAAGGCCAAAACCCGCGACATGAACGCGGTGGCTGCAAAAAATGCCAGGCGCAGGGACCTTGTGTTTTCTCTTATTACGCTTACCAATTCAGTCGCACTAACGGCTAATGGTAACCGTGAAATGCTGGCAAGTACGCTGCTGCCCCTGAAAAAAGCGCCGCAGCCGATGGTGCTTAAAACTCCTGAAAATTTCAGGATCACCAACGGCCTTAACCCCGGCGACCTTTTTCTTAAAGTAAATGGTATGCGCAAGTCCTCTCTCATCTTCGAATACACCGAAGATCCGCCAACGGCTGAGAGCATCTGGACCCGCATCAGTAGCAGCAAATGCAGTTGCACAGTTTCCGGCCTGCAGCAGGGAAAACGCTACTGGTTTCGCGTGGCGGCAGTAGGCACGCATGGCCAACTGGCCTGGGGAGAAACTATCCTGAGCCCGTTTGTGCAGTAGTTTTCGTATGCCCTGTAATTTTTAAAAGGCCGCTTCGTAAAGGAGTGGCCTTTTGTTATTATATTCTTCCCGGCCTTTGTTGGTCAGCGACCAACATTGGCATGAATTAAAAAAAAAGTCTTTCCACCTACTTTATATGTAAAAAGTTTATTAGTTTAGGATATCCAATCTTGTTAAAGCCTCGAAATTTTCGCTATTCCATATCTCCTATTATTAAGTTAACGGAACTGTTTAACCCTCAACTATGGACAATGAAAAAAAGAAAATTCTTTCAGTCAATTCGCCTCTTATTCATATTCGCTATTGTTTTCGTTAGTTGCAATGAATCAGGAAATAATAGTGCGACAAACTCTTCGGACAGTACTCGAATTGACAGCGTTGCTACCGAAACTACTGTTATGGCTAACAGCGATTCAAGCATAGCCGACAGCAGTAAGTCAATAAGTAGTTTAACAACGCAGGCATTTCCAACTTTTATTATTTATAGAGTGAGTGGAAACTCACCCGTACAATTTTTAAGGGATAGAGGAGCCAAATCGTTAAGATTTTATTACCGAAATTCTCGTTCAATGTCGGTAAATGGTATTAATTCTGATTGTAGCGTAGATGACGGTCAGTGTGATGACGAGGGAAATTTAGTACTTACCGATGATAGAAGTGTGCAATACAACAATTCTGCGATTAGTATTGAACGTCCACAACGACTTTATAAGCAAACTAGTTTTAGAAAGAAGGGATATAGAGGCAATTTTGCGGGCTTATCCAAACTTTGATCATATAGCGCTTACCCCGTATACATTAACCTATAACCATTCCTCCATCGTAGACGAAAAAAAAGACACAAATTATTTTAAAACAGGTGTGACTTACTTAACTTACCAATTGTCTGTTGACGGTGGCGCACCAAGCTATACACTAAATCCACATCCTCCTGGAAGTCTGCCAAGAATTGTAGACGAAAGAGCCGATACAATCCCAAATAATAAAACAACGGATAAAAAAGTGAAGTAAATATTTGTAAATGCCATCATTTATTATCAGAATTTTAAACTGGTCTGAAGTATGGGCATTGCTAATTCCACTAATAATTTTACTCCAAAAAAGGCAGAGGCCTTCTTACATAAAGCCCATAGTTATTTATCTATGGAATTGCGATTATATTAAATACTTTTGGTGATATCATTGATCGGTATGCCGATGAACCTTATTCAGACTCCTCTGCTGACAAATAATAACTATTTATACAACATCCATTCGATTGCGAGACTTCTTTGCTTTAGTTCTTTTTTTATTCGTTTAGATCAGCCTTTTCTTGTATTAGTAAAAAAAAGTCTGCCTGCTTTTTTCTTAATATTCGTAGCAATAAACTTTCAATTTGAAAAGTTTGTTGGCTCTGAAACAATTAGTAGTCGAATGTTTGCAGTAGAAGCCGGATTACTTTTATATTATTGTCTCCAATATTATGTTTATAAACTCAAGCAAGAAGAGGGTACGGAAAGGCAAGCGGACTTTTGGATATCCACAGGCTTGGGCATTTATGTTTTCTTTAATTTTTTCTTCTTTCTCTTATATAATGAAATAAGCCCGCAAGAACAATCTTTTGGATGGTATTTCCATAACATTTCCTATATTATCTTATGTATCTTTATAGCGAAAGCTTTTTATGCTACTCAATTCGACGTATAACCTGGTCTCAATTCTTATTGCCGGGCTGGTAATGACATTAGTGTTTGCAGGCTTTTTTTTTATATTCGCTATATCACAGCGTAGGAAAATAAAATACCATAAAGACTTGCAACAAGCTCATGAATTGCAGGTGCAAATCCTCGCTGAACAAAACTCTTTACTGGAGCAACGTGTCGCCCAAAGAACCGGAGAATTATTTCATCAAAATGAAATTCTGGAAGCTGCGTTAATAGATTTGAAGGCAACCCAAACACAACTAATCCATCGCGAGCGTATGGCTTCTCTGGGTGAGCTTACCGCAGGTATTGCTCACGAAATACAAAACCCTCTCAACTTTGTAAATAATTTCTCTGATGTAAATACGTGAGTTGCTTGAAGAGCTGCGACAAGAATTACAAAACGGAAATGTAAATGAAGCATTATCTATTTCAAAAGGTATCCAGGAAAATGAACAAAAAATAAATCATCATGGCAAGCGGGCAGATGCCATTGTAAAGGGCATGATGCAACATTCAAAATCGAGCACAGGGCAAAAAGATGCAACGGATATTAATGCTCTTGCGGATGAGTATTTGAAATTGAGCTATCACGGTCTGAGGGCAAAGGACAAAAGTTTTAATGCAACTACCGAAACGAATTTTGACGAAACACTGCCGAAAATTAATATCGTTCCACAAGATGTCGGTAGGCTGTTATTGAACTTATATAACAATGCCTTTTACGCCGTAACCGAGAGAGCTAAGACAGAAGCGAATGCGTTTTACAAGCCAACTGTACGGATCGGCACCTGCAAAAAAGATAATAATGTACAGATACTTGTCCGGGATAACGGGACGGGAATACCGGAAAAAATAATGGATAAAATATTTCATCCTTTCTTTACTACCAAGCCTACGGGAGTTGGGACAGGGCTGGGTTTATCGCTTAGTTATGATATTATCAAAAGCCATGGGGGAACCATCAGCGTGGATAGTAAGGAAGGTGAATTTACTGAGTTTACAATTCAACTTCCATATCTCTGATCCAAAGAATTAAGGTTATAATAGCAAAAGGTTTTTAACGACCATATCCGTTATCAAGTAATAGGCCACGCATATCAACATCCTGTTCTGATGGTTTTAATAATAAGAGCAGAAGTTTGGAGTAATAGCAGTGCTAGGCGAAGACGCGGTTGCGCTAAACAGAATCTCAGTGACATACCAGCAACGGCACGTCGTGTCAATCGTCATCTCCCTTTTTAACTTCGGCATTAGTTTTTGAAATTACAGCCATCTCTTTCTCCTGAACCATACATATATCGCGATTACAATAATCGCCATCAATAACAGCACGGCGGGGTAACCCCATTTCTTGCTGAGTTCCGGCATGAAGTGAAAGTTCATTCCATAAATGCCTACGATAAAAGTAAGTGGCATAAAGAATACGGAGAAAATAGTAAGCACCCGCATTACTTCGTTGGTGCGCTTAGCGGAGATAGACATGCTAAGGCTCATAAGATTATTTACATCATCCAGTACCTGGTTGTACAGCGTGAGGATCTTAAGATACTGGTCGCGCATATCCTGCACCGCCGGTTTCTCTTTCTTTTCAGGATGCTGGTGATTGATGGGCTCCGCCATCAACATAAGTACTTTATGCGATACCGACGCCTGGTGCTTTATTAAATAAAGTGCCTTCACGTGATCGTTCCTTTCCTGCTGCAGCATAACCCCCGTCTCGTAATAATCAAGCTCTTCAGACAGTTTGATAGCGGGCACATCAAATGTTTCCAACGCATACCAGATAATTTTTACCAGCAGTTCCGTTACTGTTTTAAATTTCTTATTGCCGGTGAATTTCGTTTGTACGCCTTCAAGAAAGGGAGTTGCCGACTTATGAATGGTAAGAATAAATTTATCGGTATAGAAGATAGCAATCTTACTGGTGAGCTCCTGTATAGTCGCTATGGGTTTATCTTTTTCAGGCGCATAAAAGCGCAGGATTAAAAAATGAACATCCCCCACCAGCTCGTACTTCGGTAAATGCTGCGGTTGCATACAATCCTTCACGGTGTGCTCATCCAGGTCAAATTCTTTACTTATCTGTTCCATCTCTTCTGCCGATGGATCCAATACATCTGTCCACGTTGCCACCTCACATACAGGGTACTCGTTTCTTGTCATTTACAATTGTTGATTACACAAATGTAAAAGGATTTTCGAGGATAGTATTTTATCCTTATGGGCAGGTTTCTGTATGCCTTAGCCTGGCGTCCGGCGGACTTTATAATTCCTGTATTTCCCTGTTTGTGTACGTGCTATTTTTTAGTGCGGCCTTTGCTGGTCGCTGACCAACAACCTTACATTTCCTTATGTTGGTCAGCGATCAACATTGGTAAGAATTAAAAAAAAAGGTTTTCCACCTACTTTATATGTGAAAAGTTTATTAGTTTAGGATATCCAATCTTGTTAAATCCCCCGGAGATCAGTTTATCTGTCTAAGTTTCAAAGTGAAAATTGAAGCTTTCCCACCTCAGACGAGACTTTCAAGGAAAAATAACGGTTAATATCTCTTATCGTATTAAAAGCTCATCACGTGCACTATCACTCTCAAAACAATTCTCAGTGGCATTTTTTTCAATCGCCCTGTTGAAGGAGTCTTCATTAAGAATGGTACTCGTGCCGAAATTGGACTTGACCACTATCGCAAGTTATTGATCCTGGAATATCACTCTGCGACCTAAGAATTATCGTGGGAAATAGATGCTACTGAACATAATATTGACTGGTTTCGCATTGAATGGCATCGCTGTCGATAGTTCTCGATGTACACGGGAGCATGCTGAATATAATTACTTTGATATCCTGGGTACCTAAGGGAAGTCATGAAACTAAAACATTTGATCCCAAAATTGCTATCAAACCCGATAAATTCAATTTTTCAATATTAGTTATTACAGTGGGATTGTCTTTACTGCCATATCTTCTTGATGTTTTTTAGTAAAAGAAGAAAAAGCAAGTAACAGATAGTGGATGGATTTTTTTAATTATTTCACAAAAAATCTTCATCCTGATCTATCGGTTCGGGCAAGGAACGCGGACTAATAAATCCATTATTTTGCGATATTACCGGCAGATATTGAGCATTATAAAATTTAGTACGCAATAATTGTGCATCTACGAAACTATATTATAAATTACATAAGATTATAACCTTTCATTTTGCTTCCACATTATTTGCAAATGCCAGATCATAATACCAGAATATCATCAGGTAATTTCCACGCTGGGATAGCTCCTTTTAAAAAAAAATCTTTACTGTTTATTTTCATTTTCTTTTTCGGGTTTATCATCCCGGCTGCTTTTGCCCAGGAACAAAAAGTAGCTGACAGTCTTAAGCTTATTTATCAGCAGGATGCAGTTAATGATATGCCAAGTTTCAATTACTGATAAACTTATCCTTAACGAAGTAAAAGATTTAAAGCTGGGCTTAAAATATGCGGAAGAACTGATAAAGCTATCGGAGCAAGCCGGAAACGACAAATATCTAAGCGCCGGCTATTATTAAAAGGAACAAAGAAAGATTGCTGGGCAACTTTGCCGAGGCCTTGCTGCGTTCTTTAAGAGTGCCGAAATAGCGAAACAATCTCATCTGGTTGCATCATGAGGGTAATGCTTACAGTTCAATGGGTGATGTTTACTCTGCCGGCAATAATCACCAAACAGCAATGATTATTATAATAAGGCTATTGCTATGCTCCGGCAATCCAAAATTCAGTCAGCCTTGCTTCTGCCTTTCTAATGCCGGAGATGAATTTGCGCAAAACAAAAATTATGATTCTGCTCTTTTATATTTCAAGGAGTCAAAGGTTATTTTTGATAAAGTCGAATTACCTAAGTGGCAAAGGTTATGCCTGGGTAATATTGGTGTGGTTTACGCCAATATTGGAAAAAATGACCTTGCGAGAAAAACATTAACGAAGCTATAGGCATTTTAGAACAGGCAGAAGATTACTATCCTATCTGCGATTTTCTCCTCTCCATGGCAGATGTGTACTCCAATAAAGGAAATAATCAAACAGCACTCGACTTATGCATTGAAAAGCCTTGATATTGCAAAGCAATATGGGCTGATTGAACAGATTGCTAATGCTAATCTGAAGCTATCGGAATTGTATGAAAGCTCCGGGGACATGGGCCAGTCTCTAAAATATTATAAAGATCATATCATATACCGTGACAGCATTAACAATAACAATACAGACAAAAAAATGGCAGATTTGCGTTACAACTTCAACATATCGCAAAAGCAAAAAGAGTTGAATAGGGCTAATGAAAAACGGCTAAGGCAAAGGGTTCTCCTGATCACATCGTTAATGGTATTGGTTGTTATTTTAGTGCTCTTAATTATTTTGTTCAGAAACAACCGGCAAAAACAAAAGAGCCTACACACTGTTAATTAAGGAAAAGGCGGTGACCGAAGATCAACGGAACCAGACGAACCAGGCGCTTGAAAAATTACAGCGGGCGCAGGCACATCTTATTCAAACAGAAAAAATGGCATCGCTGGGTGAACTAACGGCCGGCATTGCCCACGAAATACAAAACCCGCTCAATTTTGTAAATAATTTTTCGGAGGTAAATGCGGAACTCCTGTCGGAGTTGCAGGAGGAATTAAAAAAGGGTAATGTGAATGAGGCTTTGTCTATTTCAGATGGTATACGGCAAAACGAGCAAAAAATAAATCACCATGGCAAGCGGGCAGATGCTATTGTAAAAGGCATGATGCAGCATTCACAATCAGGGTCGGGGCAAAAAGATGCGACAAACGTCAATGCCCTTGCGGAGGAGTATTTAAAATTGAGCTATCATGGCCTCAGGGCAAAAGACAAAAGTTTTAATGCAACTACCGAAACAGATTTTGACGAAACACTGCCGAAAATTAAGATCGTTCCGCAAGATGTCGGCAGGCTGTTATTGAACTTATATAACAATGCATTTTATGCCGTCACCGAAAAGGCAAGGAAGGAAACAAATACTCCTTACAAGCCAACCGTACGGGTTAGTACGCGTAAAAAAGATAACAGCGTGGAGATAACGGTGCGGGACAACGGAACAGGAATACCAAAAGAAATAAGGGATAAAATATTTAACCCCTTTTTTACAACCAAGCCTACCGGCATTGGCACAGGGCTGGGTCTATCGCTCAGCTACGATATTATTAAAAGCCATGGGGGCACGATCAGCGTGGACAGTAAGGAAGGAGAATTTACTGAGTTCACCATTCAACTCCCCTATCTCTGATCCAAACAATAAAACCACCCCCATTCCATCATCATCATTTGAAAAAGGTATCCTCCTTCCAGTTTTGAGGATTGGTTTTGATATAATTTGAAATACGGATGAATTCACCCTCGTCGCGGATGATATGGTCATGAAACCGTTCCTGCCAACCGAATTCCATGTTTAATTTTTGGGATGCCGTGGTTACGGCGGATTTGAAACCACGTATAATAGAACCTAAATTTTTTGATTGGGGACCAAATTTGTTGGTTGGGATGGCGGGCGTTGGGGCGGGCGTAGAGACGCGATGCATCGCGTCTCTACCGCCACCCCGCACGGTATTAAATCCATTTTCACCAATCATAATAATTGCATGAAAATGGTTAGGCATTGTTATAAATTCTCCCAAATCCAAATTCATATCTGGTCTTATCGCCGGTGTCTTGATCCATTCGCTATTCACGATTAATCCCAATTCATTTAAAATCATTTCACCATTTTCTATTTTTCCAAAATAATGTTTACGGTCTTTTGTACAGATGGTAATGAAATACAATCCCGGCGAACCATAATCCCAGGTTTGCAATCTTGCTGATGCTATACGGTATTTATTTTTGAATTTTTCCATTGTTTTTTTGTTGCTGTAGAGACGCCATGCATGCCGTCTCTACCACGAACGGTTTACATATTTTCAAACGAGACGCGATGCATCGCGTCCCTACGTGAACGGTGTGCATTTTTTTGACGGAACACCATGCATGGTTGTATCAATAATAATTGTAATTTAATTTTAAATCAGACTAAAACCAATCATAATGAAATCTATATTACTCTTTTTATTGTTGGCCCTCACAGCACAATTCATAAACGCACAAAGCATTGGCATTGGCACCACCACCCCTAACCCTAAGGCACTGCTGGATATAAACAGTACCACAAAAGGAATTCTTATCCCCAGTATGACTACATCGCAGCGCTTTGCTATTACCACACCTCCCGGCGGCCTGATGGTGTATGATACAGATAAGAATGAATTCTATCATTATAACGGCAGCGGCTGGACGGCAATCTTAAACGGAGGCTACTGGACCAGGCCGATTACCAGCCGTAACCGCATTACGAATAATTCGGATAGTGTAGGCATTGGCACCAACTCGCCGGGCGAATGGCTGGATGTGAATGGCAACATACGCAGCAGGAATAATCTAATGGCAGATAATAATGTTACCGCGGCAGGAGCGGTTTCTGGCGCAGGGCTCATCAGTACCGGCAATGCGGTTGTGAATGGCACTTCTGTTTTAAACGGCGATGTGAAAACCAATTCAAATTTAAATGTAATTGGCACCTCTTTATTAAATGGCGATGTAACTACTACTTCCGATTTAATAATCGACAATCCTACCGCCACGTTCCAATTAAAAAGCAGTGGAGCCAATAAAGGCTACTACCAGTTGTCGGGTAACAATGTTCGGTTTGGAACCAACAGCGGCAATTCTACAGGTAATGTAATAGTAAGGCTAAATGGAAATGACCGGGTGCAAATTAATCCCGGTGGCGATATTGACCTTGATGGAAAAATTACCAGGACTGCTTCAACCGGCGCTATCAATATGTTGCCGCTATGTTTTGGAAGAGTGGCTACCGATGGAAGCATTACAAGCGGGAGTGGAAATTTTACCGTAGCTAAAATCAGCATTGGCGTAGGTAACTACGAAATTACCTGCACGGGCATCACCGCTAATGTCGTTTGTATGGCAACGTCAGAATACAATACAGATAATATGGGCATCTTTTATAAGTCGGCTAATACGGTAAAGGTTTTTTGCAGGAACCTGTCAACAAATGCACTGAATGATACGAACTTTTCTTTTGTCATTTATGCGGCACAGTGAGAAATAAGACCGGTAGGTGTTCGTGATCATTTCAATGCATACCGTTAGAAACTTGCCATTAAATTTATTTTAGTCAATGGCAGGATCCCTCTTTAAGTATTGGATTTTTTTTCATTTTTTCTATATACATCTCTTTGCAGGGGTTTTTTTTTATGCCCTAACGGTTCCGATAGAAGAGGTCTATCAGCGGGAAGGAAACCTTTACACTATATAATGAGAATGCAAGGTTTTTGGCGCTGGAATCGTAATTTTAATTGTCAACGTTATTATTGAAATCAAGAGGAAATCCTTCATGAAAGTTACAGTATTAATTTCCCGGCTGATACTCGGTTTCCTGTACCTGGTATTCGGCCTTGATTACTTCCTGCATTTTATTCCCTACCAGCCACTGCATACAGGTGCAACAGGTGCGTTAGTTGCCGGGCTCAAGGGTGTAGGCTATATCTACCCCATGATGAAGGTGATTCAAATTGCGGGCGGGCTATCGTTGTTGCTTAACCGTTATGCTCCTTTTTTTGCCGTTGTGGTTTTCCCCATCAGTTTAAACGTCTTGTTATTTCACACCATCCTGGTACCATCCGGCTGGTTAATGGGCGTATTGTTATTTGTACCTAATATACTTTTAGGATTTGGCTATCGCAAGTATTACAGCGGTATGTTTACTGCAAAGGCGGTGGTACCCTAACAGATGTACCGTGAAAAATCCATGGGACCACCCGCACAGAAAGAGGCAAGACTTAAGATGGATGATTAAAAATAAATTTTTAACCGCACTGATTTCTAATTCCATAATTTCATACGACGACGGCCCTTTGCGAAAACTACGGGATATAATGTTTCTGCTGGTTATGCCAGGCGAATGAAATGTTTACTTGATTCTTAATAACAAAAATTGCACGGGTGAAAACATACATGGCATTTCTCCTCTTACCGTTGTTTATTTTTTTGTCCTGCGGGCAGCAACAATCACAAACTCACCTTGACGGTTTTACCAAAAAAGTGGCAGATTCTTTTTCCCGCGGGATCACACCAAACCCGGATACACTTAAACCACCTCAAACGGTCTTGTTAGACACATGCCCGAAACCACGAACCATCGATGTTCCTCAAAAAATGGCGGTTTCATACATTATACAAACCGCAACCGGGCCCAGAACAATTGAATTAAAGCCACCTGGCACCACGCCCCTTACAATAGTAAAGCGAGATACAAACGGCGAACCATTACCCGACCAAAGCCCTGCAGGAATGGGGTTCTTCACTACTTATACTACTGACCAGGGACTCGCTCTTGATGGCATTTCCTCTTCTTGCATAGATCATTTCGGCAATATCTGGTTCGGCACATACGGTGGGGGCGTCTCCAGGTACGACGGGAAATCTTTTACAAATTTTACTACGGTCCAGGGGCTGGTAAATAATATAGTTTTCAGCGTCGCAGAAGATAAATCGGGTAACCTTTGGTTCGGCACGCAGGGCGGAGTATCCAAATATGATGGAAAATCCTTTTCAAGTCTTACCATGGCCGACGGGCTGGTAAGTAATGTAGTTCTCAGTATCTCAGCAGATAAATCGGGAAATGTGTGGTTCGGCACAAACGGAGGCGGAATATCCCGGTACGACGGGAAATCGTTTACAAATTTTACCAGGCCCGAAAAGTTGGCAAATATAGTTAAGAGTATCGCGGAAGACAAATCGGGAAATCTTTGGTTCGCCACCCAGGATGGAGTATTAAAATATGATGGCAGAGCCTTTATAAATTTCACTACCGCCCAGGGACTGGTAAATAATGTAGTTTTTAGTGTGGGAGCAGATAAATCTGGAAATCTTTGGTGCGGCACATTTGGAGGATTATCAAAGTACGATGGGGCATCCTTTACGAATCTTACAACGGCCCAGGGAATGGCAAACGGTATTGTAAATGCCATCATAGAGGATAAATCGGGAAATCTCTGGTTCGGCACCCAGGGCGGAGTATCCAGGTATGATGGCAGATCGTTCACCAATTTTAACACAGCCCAGGGGCTTGCAAATAATTTAGTTTTCACTATTGCAGAGGATAAATGGGGAAGTCTTTGGTTCGGCACCCAGGGCGGCGGAGTATCCAGGTATGACGGCGAGTCCTTTACCAATTTTACCACGGCCCAGGGGCTGGCAAATAATTATATTGTCAGCATCGCGGAAGACAATTCGGGAGATCTTTGGTTCGGCACCTATGGCGGCGGAGCATCCAGGTACGACCGGAAATTTTTTACAAATTTTTCCAGGGCCCAGGGGCTGACAAATGATGCAGTTATCTGCATCGCAAAAGACAGATCGGGAAATCTCTGGCTTGGCACTGCGGCCGGATTATCCAGGTACGATGGCAAATCTTTTACAAATTTTACGACTGCCCAGGGGCTGGCGGGAAATGCAGTTTATAGTATCCTGGAAGACAGATCAGGAAATATTTGGTTCGGCACATTTGGTGGCGGAGTTTCCAGGTTTGATGGCAAATCGTTTGTAAATTTTACTACGGCCCAGGGGCTGACAAATAATACGGTGTTCAGTATCGCACCAGATACATCGGGAAATATGTGGTTTGGAACAGATGGCGGAGGGATATCCAGGTATGATGGCCAATCTTTTACAAATTTTACCAAAGACCAGGGCCTGGCTGGTAATATCGTGTTTAATATTGCCCTGGATAAATTGGGAAATCTCTGGTTTGCTACAGACGGTGGGTTGAATATGTTAGGGATGAATGAACAGGAAAAGTTAACAAGAAAAAAGAAGCAAGCCGGTAAAAAGGATTTGGAAGACGGCCACTTATTCACGACTTACACAATTGCCGATGGCTTGCCGGATAATTTCTCTACACAAGTACTAGCAGGCGAAGACGACAAACTATATGTGGGATCCAACCTGGGAATAAGTGAACTCAATCTATCCGCCCAACCGGGCGAAAAGGCTAAGGTGGAACATGTATTTAACTCATCTACCGGTTATCCCGTAAAAGATGTTAATAACGGTCAACATACAATATTTCAAGACAGCAAAGGGATCGTCTGGATAGCTACGGGAACGGATAAAACGGCATTGGTCCGCTTTGACCCTGCAGCAGTGCGCCGCAACAGCGGGCCGTCAACTGTCCTTATCCAACGTATTCGCATCAATGAAGAAGCGGTGGATTGGTATCAACTGCAAAAAAATGTAAACGACAGCCTTGTAAAAGCGCAACAGGAGGTAATAACTTATGGTAAATCGTTATTGCCGGGGGAACGCGATAGCATTAGCAAAAAATTTAAGAGCATCCAATTCGACAGCATTAGCAGATTTTACCCGCTGCCTCAAAAGCTGGTGCTGCCATATCAAAAGAATAATATCGGCTTTGAGTTTGCAGCGATAGAACCTGCATTTGGCAACCGGGTAAAATACCAATACCTTCTCGAAGGCTATGACAAAGAATGGAGCCCGTTAAGTAATAAAACGAACGCCAATTTTGGTAATATAAACGAAGGCAATTATACTTTCAGAGTGAAAGCCTTAAATCCTTTTGGAGTATGGAGCGAGACAAGTTACCAGTTTAGGATATTACCTCCCTGGTATAGAACGTGGTGGGCCTATACGATATATATATTCCTGTTCCTGGGGGCACTGAGAATTTTCAGTAAATGGCGTGAGCGCAACCTGCGTAGTGAAAAGGATAAATTGGAAAGAAGAGTGGAAGAAAGAACCAACGAATTAAATAACACACTTGAAAATTTAAAATCGACCCAATCGCAACTCATCCAATCCGAGAAGATGGCGTCACTCGGCGAACTCACCGCCGGCATTGCACACGAAATACAAAACCCATTAAACTTTGTCAATAATTTTTCAGAAGTGAATAAGGAATTGCTCGCCGAAATGAAAGTTGCTATTGACGAAGGGAATGTTGAGGTAGTAAAAGCAATTGCAAATGATGTGGTGGAGAACCAGGAAAAAATAAACCATCATGGTAAAAGAGCTGATGCTATTGTAAAAAGTATGCTTCAACATAGTCGAACCAGCAAGGGGCAAAAAGAACCTTCTGATATCAACGCCCTTGCAGATGAATGTTTGCGCTTAAGTTATCACGGATTTAGAGCGAAGGATAAATCGTTCAATGCAGCTATGCAAACAAGTTTTGAGAAAGACATTGAAAAAATAAATGTGGTTCCCCAGGAGATTGCCAGGACATTGCTCAATTTGATCAACAATGCATTTTATTCGGTGAATGAAAAAAAGAAAAAGCTGGGGGATGCCTATGAACCGTCAGTTTCAGTAACGACAAAAAAAATAAATGGCCAGGTAGAAGTTGCCGTTAAAGACAATGGCTTCGGTATTCCACAAAACATAGTAGATAAAATCTATCAGCCATTTTTTACAACGAAACCATCGGGACAGGGAACAGGATTGGGCCTGTCATTGAGCTATGATGTGATTACAAAGGAACATGGCGGTACAATAAAAGTGAAAACTACTGTTGGGGAAGGTGCTGAGTTTATAATTCAATTACCAACCGGTTAATAACATGTTTGTCCCCTTCTCCTGGCGGTTGTCATCACCTTAGTATATTTTATTTAAGGATGTAATGATTTCACTTTTAATGAATTATTTCCTTAAAAACGGTCATTAATACTATATCAATCACTTACACGTTAATAAGGCTCATCACACAGCTTGAGTCCTTACCCCATGAAACAAATACCAGGTTCAAAAGCATCTGCTGGCAATATTAATTTTACTTTCCCCGGTAACAGGCGCCTGTTCTCTCTAAAACGATATTTTCTAAAAGCATTGGTATTCTTCTCACTGGCACTACTTAGTATTATCTCTTTTATACATTTCATAAGTGTTTATAACAGCGATACTAATAAAACAGACTTATTGGTTTTTCAGAAGTACGAAATTATAAGGGAAGTGGGGAATATTAAGTCGTCGCAAGCCGAAGTAGAAGGCGCTTTCAGGAGCTTCCTATTAGTACAAGATGAAGATAATCTCCGCTTCTTGCATACTGCACAGGCAAATGTATTGAAGTCGGTGCATGAAACGATTTTACTGGTAAAAGACAGTTTGCAAAAACAACGATTGTCGGAATTGAACAAAATAATAAACAGGCAGATATTCCTGCAGGGTGGCAGCGCAACAAATACCGCCGCAGCCAGTGCTATTATTAATAACCGCATTTATAAAACGGAGGAGGCTGAAATATCCGAAAGTACCAGGAACCTGCTCGACGCTTTTATAAAGCGGCAAAATTTATTACTCGGCCAGTTGTTACAGGCCAGTAATATAACAAAGAACAGGGCGCTGACAACAGCCATTGCCGGTATGTCGTTTTTCTTTTTCCTGGTTACCGTTGCCTTCTTCAGGTTAAATAAAGACATCAGCCGGCGCAAAGAAGCGTCTTCACAACTCAGCAGGTCAGAAGAACTTACCCGTGCCTTATTGAATAATACCAGTGAAGGAATTATGGTAATTGACAGGGATTTTAAAATACTCTCAATAAACAGGCAATCCATGCAGGACCTTGAAATGTTTTCGGGTAAAAGGCCGGAGCAGGGTATGGATTTTTTTCAATTCATTTTACCGGCAGAAAAAGAACATGCTTTGGAAAATTTCCGTAAGGTTTTTGCCGGTGAGAGAGTTAGCCATGAAGCTGAATATGAAACGCCATTGGGAACGAAATGGGTTCGTATAGGCCACTCGCCTGTGACGGATGGAGCTGGCAATATTACTGCAGTTGCAATCATTGCTCACGATATTACTGACACTAAAAAAGGAGAGCTGCAGATTAAAGAATCAGAACGCCGTTTTCGACTCACCATGGAAAAACTGGGCGATAATTTCTGGGAGCACGACTGTGTAAACAACACCACCAATTTTTCCAAAACCGGTTATGAATTTCTCGGCTATAAGGAAGACGGCTTTGGCAACAATGTAAACCTGTGGTGGCAATCTATACATCCTGATGATCGCCCAAAACTGGTGCAAAATGACCGGCAATATAAAAACGGGAACATCGATTTTCACTCACTGGAGTACAGGATGATCTGCAAAGACAATTCAATAAAGTGGGTACTGGACAGGGGCATAGTAACCGATAAAGACGCTAATGGAAAGCCGTTGAAAATATTGGGTACACACACTGATATCACAAAATTAAAATTAGCTGAAGAAAAGATCCGTGAATCCAACCAGGCAATAAGGGCGATGCTGGAAAGTAACCTGGAAGGATTTTATATGATAGATTTTGAGTTACGTATATTATTGATAAATGAAGCGGGCAGAAATCATATAAAAATAATTACAGGTAAGGATGCCTGTAAGGGCGGTAGTATTTTAGATTTTATGCCGCCGGAAAGACACCTGCCTTTTAAAGCCTCAGTTGAGAAGGTGAAGGAAGGATATCGGGAAGAAAAAGAAGTTAAGTTTTCCACATCGGAGGGATTAAAATGGTTTCACAACAGGTATTTCCCGGTTTATGACGACAAGAATGAAATCATTGGTCTGTGTGCATCTACTAAAGATATCACCGAAAGCAAATTAATAGATAACGCCTTACTTAAGGTGAGAGCTGAAAGAGAAGAATCCCAGTTTCGCCTGCAGTCTATTCTTGATAATACACCGCTCATTATGTTTATAAAAGATATAGAAGGCCGTTACCTGGTAGTCAACAGATCATTCCGGGAAATGACAGGACTTCAGGAGAATGAGATAATTGGCAAGACGGATTTTGATATTGATACAACCGAAAGGGCACTGCACTACAGGCGTGCGGATGAAGATGTCATTGAGACATTGCAATCTTTTGAAACCGAAGAAACCGTAACCGGTGAAAATGGCACACAAAACCTTTTAGTAGTTAAATTTCCTCTTTTTGACAGGCGAAATAATGTGTATGGTATAGGTGGCATCGCTACAGACTACACGGAGAAAGTGCAATACCGTCAGAAATTAATTGAGGCGAAAAAAGCTGCGGAGTCCGCCGAACAGTTGCAGGAGCAATTCCTGGCAAATATGAGCCACGAAATTCGCACGCCAATGAATGGTATTATCGGTATGACGAGTATTCTCCGGAGTACAACTTTAAGCGACGACCAGAAAGGGTTTGTAGATATAATCAGGCAATCCTCAGACACATTGTTGTACCTGATAAACGATATTCTTGATTTGTCGAAAATAAAATCGGGAAAGCTTACAATTGAAGAAATACCATTTAACCTGCGCGAAGTATTTGAAAAGTCAATGTTGCCTTTTCAACTGAAGGCTAAAGAAAAGAACCTGGAGATTAAGCTGGTGAATGATATGCGCATTCCCCGGGTGTTGGCGGGCGATCCTCACCGGTTGAACCAAATCATAAATAATTTATTGAGTAATGCACTAAAATTTACTGCTGCCGGGTACATATCATTTACGAGCGAAATAGCAAGGCAAACCAGTTCGAAAGTGGTTGTTCGATTTATTGTTAAAGATACCGGCATTGGAATTCCTGGAAACAAACTTGAAAATATCTTTAATAGTTTCGAGCAGGCTACCGGTGCCACTGCCCGCGAGTTTGGAGGTACAGGGCTCGGCCTTGCCATTACAAAACAACTCATTGAACTGCAGGGAGGCGAAATCCATGCGTCAAGCTCCGTGGGGAAAGGAACAGAGTTCAGGTTTGAAATCCCCTACAAACTTGTAAAGAAACAACCTGTGCCTGTGACAGAAAAGTTGCTTGTAAACGATGATCTTAGTGACCTTACCGGGAAAAGAATACTGGTTGCTGAAGATAATGAGGTGAATCAAAAAGTTATCTTTCATACGCTCAAAAAAGAAGGTATGCTTTCCACAATTACTAATAACGGAAAAGAAGCGATAGACTTATTAGAGAAAGGAGAAGTATTTGATATTATTATTCTTGATTTGCAGATGCCCGAGATGGATGGTTTTCAAACAGCGATTTACATACGGCAAAAATTAAAATTGACTACGCCTATTATCGCGGTGACAGCCAGCGCACTGCGCCAGGAAAGAACAAAATGCCTGGAGCTTGGTATGAATGAGTATATGACTAAGCCCTTTGCTTCCGAGGAATTATTCCGGCAATTGAGAAAATTATTAGCCGGTAATATACAATCTTACGAGCCGGAAAAATCACCTAGTTGCAACGCGAACCAATATTATAATCTTTCATTATTGCATGAAATGGATGACAACGAATACACGTGCGAAGTGTTACAATTGTTTTTAGATAGTATGCCATTTAGCCTTGAACAAATAAAGGAAGAAGCGCTTCATGAGAATTGGGAACCTGTAAATAAATGCGCACATAAAATGAAAAGCAGCTTCGGTATTTTGCAGGTGAATGAAATGTTGGAACTAGTAACGAATATTGAAACGCGTACAAAAGAAAAAACAGGCCTTGATAAAATTCCCGGCGAAATAAATAAGCTTATAGAACTCTACAGGCTGCTTCAGCCGATGATTGAAAATGAATTGACGACTGCGCGAAAAACAGGTGTGTAAGAAACGGAAATTTAAAATATCCCAGACCCGGTTCTTTATATATTTTCAAGGTGATTTTGTAATCTTGCAATTACAAATTGTAAACTCACCACGATGATTCCCATAGCCGACGATGATTCCGACAGGATAAGAACGCCCTGGGTAAATTATCTTTTTATTGCTATCAACATTTTTGTTTTTATCTATTACCAGCAACTCGGCAGCAATCTTGATTTTACGTACAGTTATGCAACCGTACCCGCAGAGATATTAACCGGCCACGATATAATAACGGACGCCATTTATCTGCCAGATCCTGTAAGCGGAAATACGTTGAGAATTCCTGGACTTGGAGTTACAGCGATACCTGTCTGGCTCACCCTTATCACCTCTATGTTCATGCATGGCGGCATTGCTCATATTGCCGGCAACATGCTTTATCTCTGGATATTTGGCGACAACCTGGAAGACAGGCTCGGTCATGTGCGGTACTTTTTCTTTTACCTGCTCTGTGGTGTGATCGCCTCACTTACCTATGTATGTACTGACTACCTTTTTGGTGCCAATCACCTGATCCCGAGCCTTGGCGCTTCGGGTGCGATCTCTGGTGTGATGGGTGGCTACCTGTTGCTGTTTCCTACAAAGAAGGTTACGATTCTTTTTATCGTTTTCTTTATAAGGGTACCGGCATTCATCGTTTTGGGCACGTGGATATTTTTCCAGGTCGCGAGCGGCACGGGGTTCTTAGGGGGCAGAGAAACCAGCGATATTGCCTATGCAGCGCACATCGGTGGTTTCTTTGCAGGATTGTTTTTGATAAAGAAACTTTTGCCCGCCCGAAATGTAGCCCTCGTTAAAAGGAGATGACAAATGAATATGGCCTTCCAAGACCCTATCCCATTCACCACGAAAGGTTAATAAATAAAACGTCTTCGGAAAGTTTATTTTTATTCACTCCCCTGTTTTTGTAAAAAAAAATACATTATTTTGATAAACGTTTTCTATACCCCTACCCTAAGAAAATTTGCAAGCTCAGTAAGCACTTTCTTCCTGTTTAAAAATTTAAGCAGAATATCGCGGTGTAATTCATCTGTGATATTCCCGCCAAATAAATAATTGCACCGGGATGCCGAAAACGGTTTAGAGTAGGCAGTTAAAAAAATACAATTATGGCTTCTACAATTACAACAGGTCGTAAAAAATGTAAACCCTTTTTATTGCGTGTTATGATCTTTAGCCCTGAAACCGGCTATAAATTTACCATAGAAGTTCAAAAGGCCTGCGATAGCAAGAATGAGGCCGTTTGGAAATTACTTTTCGACCTGTACAAAAAAATAGACGGCGAATTTGTGGAAGTGGTAAGTGTTGAGTTTGTTGCCGGCGACCCTAATGATATTAAAAAAGTGGCTGCGATTACCGAGAATGGTATGAAACGGGCACAGGTACGCGCTTTCAGGGATAACGTATATCCGTTAGTAAAACCATTTGGTGATTCCGGCAAGCCGCCTGCAGCCGCTGATAAGAAGAAGATTGATAGCGCCGTTCAGGCAGCAGTAAATTCGTAGTCTTCGTTTTTCGAATTAAAGATTTGAACACAGGTGCATGCCTGTGGCATTTCTTTTTATATCCCTATAATGATCTTTAAAATTAGCAGGATCCTCGTTTTTGTACTGATGGGTTGCCTGGTTGTAACATGCAGTGTACAAGCTCAGCAACCATCATGCAACACGATCACTGCCAATATGAATTACACGGTAAAGTCTGTGAAAATTATAGGCCGCTGGGTATCAAAAGAGCTACAGTCAAATGTGGAACAGGTGATAGGGCCCGGACAAACATTTGACCCCGCAACACTAAGTGCCGCACAGGAATTGGTGAGAGACGAAATAGTAAAAGGCGAGGAAGAATTTGCAATAAGATTAAAAGGCTCAACTTCTGTTTTATATATCACAACAGACGCCTGCCCGGTGGCAGATAGCGCCGGCGTAAAACAGGTACAGGTGACTATACAGCCTTATTACCTGCGCATTGACTTATATAACATCGGCAATAATATCTTACCCATTCCCCGAACAGCCAAAGCGACCTTCTATAAAGAAGTGCCTCCCCTTCTTATTGCAACTGCTCCTTTCGTGGGTTTGGTAAACGACCGGAGCTTCGGCACATACGCCTACGTGCAAACTGCTACTGACCTGCTCCATATTCCCGGCATAAATAAACCTTCAGATAGCAGCAGTAAGAATCTTTTAAATCTTGATTTGAATTTCCGCAGGTCTCTTAGTGCCGGCTTCTACAACTTCGCCGGTGCATTGCAGTTTATTCACCCGGTATCGTTTTATAAAAATATGGGCTGGAACCTTGGGATCATGTATGCGAAAGGGTTACTTCCCCTGCAGGTTAACAACTATGATCGTGATCTCACAAAAATTTTTGCATCAGTAAATGGAAATGGAAAAATACTTTTCATGGACAAGTATGCAATAAGCGGCGGTATTGAATTTTCGCAAAATAAATATTCATTGCTTAATGCGAAGTATCAAAATCCTGAAACCGGCTATGATTTTAGCGTACTCGGTGATGGAAGAGTAGGTAGCGGCCTTGCCAGGCTGGGTGTTTGGTTTAATGCCGGAGTGCCGAGAAAAGATGTCAGTTTACAATCTTACCAGCGGGTAGGAGGAAAATTGGGCTATGCGGTGCCGATAGGCCGCGGCCACAGTATCGTTGATCTCGAAACATCGGCAAGCCTTGGATATACATGGGGAACTCCGCCAGTCTATAGTGGGTATTTTGCCGGCAATGAATCACCGGGGTTTTTATATGCGCCGCTGCAATCTTTAGCGACTATCCCTTTCCCATCGGGGCCGGTAATCCGTAGCCTGGGTGAAAGAGAAGGTGGGTTGTTTCCGGCATCTGTTGCAAATACCGGGGGAACATCCTATTGGGGCATCAATTTAAATTTTTCCGTCCCGATTGCGAAATGGTCCCGGCCCTTAATACCCGATATTGTAATACAGGATGAAGATCCGCGTATCACCATGCGAAGCGCTATCAAGGGGCAGGTAAACACTGCCGAAAGTTTTATAGCCAATGACCTCGCCCTTAACCAGGGGCTTTCCGATGATGCTGCTGATTCTGCTGCGGAGCGGATTGTAAACAGGGATATAAGACCCACAATAAATTACCTGGCAGACAGGGCTAATATTTACAGCATCAAACCCGTCTTATATTTTGACCTCGGGGAAATCAGCAACCACAATGCGGATAACCATGTATGGGCTGCCACCGGTGCCGGCCTGCAAATAAATGTAGTAAATGCCAGGCTCGACATTGGTTATATACAAACCTTGTCACCAAAAAGCGATGCTTCAAAAGGAAATTTTTTACTGCGGTTTTCTGTTCAAAATTTCTTACTGAACGATGATTTTTAACACCCGCAATGGGCGCAGCATCTGCGTTTTCGCAGAAAGTGGTATTTTAAGATTCTCGCCACGAAATCCCCCTAAAAAATATTCCTGCTCTTTCTTCGTTATGTCTGTAGCTAAAATCCAGTCTTTTGAAAAAAATGTTACTTGTTGCTATTGCATGCCTCTCTATTCTCTGTCCAATGGCCCAGCCTCCAAAAGATATTGCTGACACATTGGGATTAGTGCCTCAAAAAGAAAACATCATTACCGAACAGACAATTATTAAAGTAGAAAACATCGGGGAAAATATAAATACCGGCCTCGCCGAATTGAGGCCAACCATCTCATCCGACGGGAACCTGCTATTTTTCATAAGGCAGAACGATCCGCACAATACCAACTATAATACAATGCCTAATTCCCAGGACATCTGGTTTTCTGAAAGGGACACGGCCACGGGAACATGGAGTCGCGCCGTACACCTTGGCAGGCCGCTCAATACTACGGATTATAACGCGGTTTTCTGGATATCGCCGGATAATAATCAACTCCTGATAAGAAATGCTTTTGAAGATGGTGACTATATGGGCAATGGCGTAAGCATGTGTTACCTCACGGAGTCGGGCAACTGGAGCAGGCCCGAAATGTTGAAAATAAGAAACTATGGGAAGTATGATCGTGGGGCACAATATGGCGCAAGTATGGCCAGCGATGGAAAAACTTTACTACTCTATATGACACCGGAATATCAAAGCCGTAACAATGATATTTTTGTTTGCTTCGCACTACCCGATGGTACGTGGAGCGAGCCAAGGAGCCTCGGAAAAAAAATAAACCTTCCAAAGAGTAACGAGATGACTCCCTACCTGGCACCTGATCGCGAGACCTTATATTTTAGCAGCGACCGCGCCGGGGGAATTGGTGATAATGATATCTGGAGAACGAAGAGGCTTGACGATAGCTGGACCAAATGGAGTGATCCGGTAAACCTTGGCAGCCCTATAAACACGCCTGAGTGGGATGCTTTTTTTACAATGGATGCCGGCGGTGAATATGCTTACATGACGACCGGGGAAGATAGCTATGGTGCAAGTGATATCGTAAAAATAAAATTGCTGGAAAAAGAAAAGCCCGATCCGGTGGTGCTGGTAAGTGGCAATGTGTATAATGCTAAAACAAAACAACCCATCAGCGCTTCACTTATTTATGAAACATTACCGGATGGCGTGGAAGCAGGCACCGGTATATCAAACCCTTATGACGGTTCATTTAAAATGGTATTGCCGTATAACAGGAACTATAGCATAAGAGCAACTGCAGATCATTTCTTTGCCATATCAGAAAATTTTAATCTCGATTCATTGATTAAGGAAGGCTATAAAGAAATTCATAAAGACCTTTACCTTGTTCCTATTGAAATAGGCCAGGTAGTGAGATTGAACAATGTATTCTTTGATTTTGACAAATGGGACCTTCGTCCTGAATCTTATATCGAGCTTAACCGGGTAGTTAAATTGCTCAAAGAAAATCCGAAAATTGAAATTGAAATGAGCGCACATACCGATAGCCGGGGCAGCGATGAATATAATTTCAAACTAAGTGATAACCGCGCAAGATCTGTAATGGAATACATTATTTCCCAGGGGATAGACACCAGCAGGATCACCTCTCACGGATACGGTGAATCGAAACCGGTAGCATCTAATGATAATGATGACGGGCGGCAACTTAACCGGAGGGTTGAATTTACGATATTGAAAAATTAACTCCCCATACTCTTTTCAAAAGGATTTCCCGCATCTTACGGGAAATCCTTTTGCATTAAATATTACCCTTTCAATAAAAATTGATATTTATATTCGCATAAGTATTTCAAAGGTCATTCATAAAACAGTGAAATCACCCTTTGAGAAAAATATTTCTTAGATTACTTTAGTATATCCAATCTTTTCGAAATCCCCCAAAGGCTCCCGTGTTATTCATCGATAATGTAAAAACTACCTGTTATTCTCATGGCGATGTTCATAAGACTTTTGATTCTTATTTCATAAATTAATAATATGCTAAAGCAAATCGTTGTAAAAATTTGTTTCATTCTTTTAAGCAGTATGTTGATAATCTCGTGTGGCGGAGATAGTAGTACTGCAACAAAAAAAGATGAACCCGGAAAAATCGACTCAACGCCTCCACCAGGCCTGGCGCTGGCGAAAATCAGTGGCTATATGGACACGCTGTATATTGAAAGCAAAACATTTGAAGATCTTCCGAAAAAAAGGATGTCATTAAAATATTTTATTAATCCGGAAGGGGGATTAACCTTACTAGGGTGGCAAACAAAAACTGATATTAACAATGATGTATACGATCAGGCCGGCACCCTGCTATTAAAGAATGGCCACCAAAGCCCTGAAAGTCCTTATGGCGCCGGCAGCTTTTTAGGTGGCGTTGTTTTGCAAAGGGGAGAAATTGCGTCAATAAAAAGTTCCATAAAAAACCCTCCGCCCGGATTAAAAGTTACAACAGTAATATTTGCTCCTGAAAGAGAAAAGGATGTGAGTGGAAATTACACGGGCCATTTTATTTACAACATCCTGCTTTCTGATTACATACCGGCGGCGGCGCTCAAAGATTCGGCTGCATCGCTTGCACCGAAAATATTAATCCGGTCAGGCGTGAGTGCCAATCCATCACCTCCACGTAATTCATGATATATTACAAAAGATTGTACAACTGAACATCAATCATGAATAAATTCATCAGTAATTTCGAATTATTTCTTGCATGGGCAGAAGCATGGGCATTATTGATACCGATTTTTGTTTTATGGAAGAACAGGAAGCAGCCATCGTTTTTAAAGCCGGTAATTGTGTATGTGCTGGTGGCTTTCCCCATTAATTTGTTGGGAGATATTATCGGCGATTTCAAACATCATTTACCCGACACATACTGGCTACAGAAGAACCTTTATTTGTATAATATTCATTCCATAATAAGATTTATTTGTTTCAGCTATTTTTTCATCGGATTAAAACAGGCGTATTATAATAACCTGAAAAAAATCATATTTTTTGTTTACCTGGGCTTCTTATTTGCGGACCTTACATTCTCTGAATATTTTTTTGATGTAAGCAGTATCGCAGGAAATCTTTTTACAGGGGAAGCTTTTTTCCTCCTGGTCTATTGCCTGTTATATTATTTATCGAAACTTAAAAGTGATAATGATGACCTGATGTCCGGCGCAGATATCTATGTGGTAACCGGGTTAAGTATTTTCGTTGTGGTTAATTTTTTTGTATATCTTTTTTATGATTCAATGCTCGCAGAAGACAGTGATATTGCAGATAATATGTGGTCCGTCCACAACGTCGCATACATCATTCTATGCTTATTTATAGCAAAAGCGTTCTCCGCGGTAAAGAAATACAATCCATCCAGTTGATAAACATCCAAAATGGTACCAGGAAAAAAGGCGGTGATAAAAACAGTGTATTCACCCTTTGATGCTATGCATTGCTATAGTAATTTAGTGCATCCAATTTTTTAGAAATCCCCAAAGCCTTCCTTTTAAAATTCCTTTCAGCATCGCCGCCTCTGCAAATCGTAAGATTAATTACTAAATAAAACTAAGTAACTCAATCTTAAAAAAATATTATGTATAATCTAATTAGCAAACTTCCGGCATCCCTTAACCTAAAAAATCACCTGGTCAAAGTAGCAATTATTATTGCTGTTTTTATTTTCGGCGGTTGCCACCCGTCGCTCAAATTCGCAACGGTAACATATGATCAGGCCGCGGTAAAGAAGTTATTGGATAGCACCAACATGGACCATATTATTTTTCAGTTCAGTTCCGAAGAAGCCACAAGCTATAAAAACCCGTTTTTATTGATTGCCTATGCATTTGACTCATCAAATCATTTGATTGATACCATCCCCTACTCCCTTCAAAAACAAGAGTTTACAAAATACAAATCTTTCACGGGGAAGATAATTTTAGGAAACTTAACCGTTTCACGCGCCGTAGTCGAGGAAGTAATAACTGATGACTCTACACATACAAGAAATCCCTTCGAGTTTCTAAGATTTGTACCACATAAAAATAACGGCAATCAGCATGTCTATTATGACATGTCTGCACCATTTGTAAGTACGATGAGCAGGGTCGCTCCATCGCCTCAGCCAATTCAACCATGCCCGCCGGCAATATGCTTCTAACAAACCATGCTATCGATAATAGATAACTTACTTATATGGTCCGAAGTCTGGGCCCTCATAATCCCTTTGCTTTTTATATTCCCGGTGAGTAAACAGCAGAACTATTTAAAGCCGGTAGGTTACTACATCATAATAGCCCTCTTTCTTAATGTAGCCGCAAATATTATTTCGAATCAAAAAACCTTAGCCATAAGCCTGCCGTGGCATAATAATATTCTGATTTATAATTTACATTCCTTAATAAGATTTGTATGCTTTACCTGCTTTTTTATTTTGCTCAAACAAAATCATTTCTTAAAACTGAAAAGGATCATCCCTTTTTTGTATATAGCAATTCTGTTATTGAACTTTGCCATTTTAGACAGGTTTTTTAATCCAATGCATATTAATGGAAATTTAATGACGACAGAATCATACCTGCTGCTCATTTACTGCCTCTTATTTTATCTTTCGAAATTAAAAGAGGAAGGAAATATTATGAAGAACGAGCCGGATTTCTGGATTGTTACGGGCCTGGCCCTCTATGTGGTGATCAATTTTTGCGTATTCCTGTTTTATATTCCCCTGTTTAACGAAAATGCTGCATTGGCCGATAGAATGTGGGTCGTGCACAATGTGGCCTATATATGCCTGTGCCTTTTTATTGCGAAAGGATTTTCTTGTGGTAAAAATAATACTGCCTCTATCGGATGAAGCATGTAGAAGTTCCTTTTCCTGTCTAAAACCCAAAAAAGGGCTGTTCCCTTACTTACGATTGTTTTGAAGTAATTAAAGAGTTACTGATTATAAACAATTAAAACAACCAATCATGGGAGTAATTATGCAATCTTTCTATTGGGACTGTCCCAAACTGGAAGACAAAGAATTTGAATGGTGGAATTTCTTAAAGGAAAAAATTAAGGGACTGAAAGATACCGGCTTCACCGCCCTATGGCTACCACCGGCCTGCAAAGCAGCTAACCTGGGAGGCATGTCAATGGGCTATGACCCCTACGACTATTATGACCTTGGCGAAATTGATCAAAAGGGCTCGCTGCCAACATGGTTTGGCTCATGCATCGAGCTCGAAGAACTTATACAGGAAGCGCACCGGAATAAGATGCAGGTATATGCAGATATGGTTTTGAACCATACTAACGGTGCCGACGAAATGGAGATAAATTTATTTGACGGGCAAAGCCGCTGGACAAAATATAACCCGGCGAGCGGCAAATTTCCACGCGACTGGACCTGTTACCATCCCACTTATTTCGAACGAATGGATGACCAGGTGTTTGAAGGTATGCCTGATCTTTGCCACCGCAATCCTTATGTCTATAGCGAACTCATGGAGTATGCACGTTGGCTTATTGAAGATATTGGTTTTGACGGGCTGCGATATGACTTTGTGAAAGGGTACGGCACATGGGTAATTACAGCGATTCTTGAAAGGCTCTATAAAAAAAATGACAAGACAGATTTCTCTCCCTTTGGCGTCGGGGAATATTGGGATTCTGATACCTCCATTTCAGAATGGCTGAAAGAAACCAATGCCTATTCCGATAATCCGGTGACTGCATTTGATTTTCCGCTTCGTGGCAGGTTAAAAGAACTTTGCGACACGTATGGATTCAGCCTTAAAACCCTGGTTCAAAAAGGAACGTTGATTACGAATGGCCTTTCTGAGCTGGCAGTAACCTTTGTAGAAAATCATGACATCGTGCGCACTGATCCCATTGTGAATGATAAGATGCTTGCCTATGCCTATATACTTACTCATGAGGGATATCCATGTGTATTCTGGCAGGATTATTTCAATTGGGATCTTGCGCAGGAAGATAATAACAGCGGCATTGCTGCACTGGTAAAAGTGCACGAGCAATTTGCCGGAGGTCGTACAGATATTCTATATTGCGATGACGATCTCTACATCATGCAGCGCCATGGCACCGACAATCAAAAGGGATTAGTATTTGTGCTAAACAATGCGCCCCGATGGAACGGCCGCCTTCTGGCTACCCAGTGGGCGGATACGCATTTTATCCCCGGAGCCTGGCGGGGAAAGGAAAATAATGATACCCCCGGTGGACAATGGACTGATGGATCGGGTGCAGGTGAATTTTGGGCGCCTCCAAGAGGTTATGTTGTTTACGTGCCTGCTGACGGTGGATACTGTATGGATGGTGTATAGATACTGTATAGATAATGTATGGATAGTGTATGAGCAGTGTGTAACACTAAAAGTCTCCCCGGAGGTAAAATAAGGTGGTACCGGCAAAAATGTCCCTGCTTAGGAGCAAATTGAACGGCAAAACACCTTGGAAAAAAGGGCAAAAAACAGGGTGTATATCAATGTACGGCCATATAGGCGGTGTAAAGGGCTCATCTCAAATTCTTTCGGCCGCGTTTTGATAAAAAACAGTTTTTTAGCCTGTAAAATGCAATTCCCTTAGGTCTTTCGCGTTGCCAAAAGGAACATATTCCTGGAAATAAAGACTGTAGCAACCGGAATCTGTATAAAATCCTGTTGAAATTCTGTGGTATTTAAAATACAATCTATATATTGCAGCCGTATTACCACCCAAAATACAAGGTCTTCCTTTTTTTGGGAACAAAATGGCTAACCCGTTTTATCTAATTTCCGCTCTCATAATCCTTTATCATTTACCGTGTTGTGTTAATCCTTTTCCGTGAAAATCTGCGTCGTTGTTAAAGATTTGTTTACCATAAACTGATAAAGGCCTCTCACGAGAAGTATTTACAATCATTACATATAAATCCCTCACATGAAAAAGTATTTTCTACTTTCTGTAATTACAGTTTTGTTTTTTGCTCATTCTTTTGCACAGAGTGTTGGTATTAACAATGATGGCTCGGCACCAAACCCGGCGGCCATGCTCGACGTAAACAGTCCTTCTAAAGGACTGCTCGTTCCAAGGGTAACCCTTACGGGAACCGATGACGTCAGTACCATCTCTACTCCCGTTGCATCATTACTGGTGTTTAATACCTCAACGACTGCTGGCCCGAATGCGGTAAGCCCGGGTTATTATTACTGGAACGGCTCAGCCTGGGTTATACTCAGCACCGGGTTTCCCTCCCTAAAAAAAGATAATGTGGACAGTGTTTCTAATACAGGCTATGCCACCGTGTATAGCAGGAACAAAGCGCGGGACTCTGTGCAGGCAAACATTAATTTGAATAATGCAAGCATCCTGGCGAAGAAAGATAATGTGGATAGTGTTTCCGATAACGGCTATGCTACAGTTTACAGTCGTAACAAAGCCCGCGATTCAGTGCAGGCAAACGTCAATTTGAATAATGCAGGCATCCTGGCGAAGAAAGATAATGTGGATAGTGTTTCCAATACTGGGTATGCTACAGTTTACAGTCGTAACAAAGCCCGGGATTCCGTGCAGGCAAACATCAATTTGAATAATGCAGGCATCCTGGCGAAGAAAGATAATGTGGATAGTGTTTCCAATACCGGCTATGCCACCGTCTACAGCAGGAATAAAGCCAGGGACAGCGTTGCCGCATTAGCTGCTTCAAAATATACATTACCTGCTTTCAAGGTAGGCTCGCTCCTTTATTACAATGGCTCCACCCTTGCAGAAGATTTCGGAAACATGTATTGGGATTCAACTAATAAATACATGGGCATTGGTACAACTTCCCCTACAACCATATTACATCTTAAAAAGAATGTTACCGGAACTACAGTATTAAAACTTGAAAACACTTTTGGTGCATTCAATCTGGGCCTCACAGCACAGGGCGGCTATTCCCAGCCGAATTCTACCGGCCTTGGCCACACGATTTATAACGGTTTGGGGACTACCTATATTACGGTGGCGGCTGCGGGTGGTGTCGGCATAAATACAATGTCTCCAACGGGTCTCTTCGAAATAAATAATGGTACAGCCAATGCTGCAGATGGTCTTATTCTAAACTCAAACAGCACTACTTTCCACAGTCCAAGGCTATTTTTTGTGAATACGCAGGATCCTGCAAATGGTTTCACAATAACGAAAGATGGCGGTTCAGGCACTGCTTCATATTTGGGATTTAGCTATAACTCCAATCCGGGTTCAACCACTGGAACTTTCGCAATGGGGCTTTACAATAATGGAAATATTGGCATAGGGCAATTAAATCCTGCAGCTAAACTACATATCAGGGCCGGCACCGCGGCTGCCGGAACCGCCCCGTTAAAACTCGAGACCACCGGATCTGCGCTGTTGACAACACCCGAAGCAGGCGCTATCGAGGTGCTCAATAATTCACTGTATTACACAGGTATAAACGGGGTAAGGAACGAGATGAAATATAACGCCGACAGCATTGCCAACACCGGATATGCTACTATTGCGCGGCTTAACAAAGCGCGTGATTCTGTACAGGCAAATCTTACTGCGAATAGCTTATCAAAAAAGGACATTACGGATAGCGTTGCAAACACGGGCTATGCCACCGTTTACAGCAGGAATAAAGCCAGGGATTCTCTGCAGGCAAACATTAATTTGAATAATGCAGGCATCCTGTTGAAGAAAGATAATGTGGATAGTGTTTCCAATACGGGCTATGCCACGGTGTACAGCAGGAACAAAGCGCGGGACTCAGTGCAGGCAAACATTACTTCGAACAATGCGGGTATCCTGTTGAAGAAAGATAATGTGGATAGTGTTTCCAATACCGGCTATGCCACGGTGTACAGCAGAAACAAAGCACGGGACTCAGTGCAGGCAAACATCACTTCGAACAATGCAGGGATCCTGTTGAAGAAAGATAATGTGGATAGTGTTTCCAATACGGGCTATGCCACGGTGTACAGCAGGAACAAAGCGCGGGACTCAGTACAGGCAAACATTACTTCGAATAATGCAGGTATCCTGTTGAAGAAAGATAATGCAGACAGTACCAATCCGATTACGGGATATACCACGCGGTATCAGAACAGTCTAAAGGAGGCTCCGCTCGATATTTCAACTGGTTTAACGAGGTCGGGCAATACGATCACCAATAACTTATCCGTTGGCGTACCTGGCGGACAATCACTAATTGGATCTAGTTCAACCAATTCTGGCATGACCTATATCGCTACGTCGGGTGCCGGCGTTACCGGGGCCGACCATATATTCAAAGTAGGGAACAATGGAGCTGTAGAAGCCATGAGAATTGTGAGTGATTCTTTAGGATATGTCGGCATTGGGACAAGCTCTCCTACAACGGTATTGCATTTAAAAAAGAATTTACCTGCTCCCGGGCACAATACAGTGCTAAAAATTGAAAATGCCTATGGAGCCGGAAATTTTGGCTTCAATACCTTCGGGGCCTATTGGCAAAATTCCGCAGCATATTCAGGTAATGGTGGTGGTTTTAATATCTACAACTTAGGAGGCTCGGGTTTTTTTGGAATCCAGACAAATGGGAACGTGGGTGTCGGATTATTTGGTCCCCAGGCCTACTTCGAAATTAAACCCGGTAATACCGGCCATGTACCCTTTAGACTCAATTCCGGCCCTTTAGCTACAGGCGCCCTTGCAGGTGGTATCGAGTTTTTAGGCGACAATTTTTACGGCACCATCACCAGCGGCAACGCAAGGAAAACATTTGCTTTCCTCGAAAGCCCCACTTTTACGGGATCAGTAGGTGGCATCACCAAAAGCATGGTTGGGCTGGGAAATGTGGACAATACCAGTGATGTCAATAAACCTGTTTCTACTGCCACCCAGGCGGCACTTGATGCAAAATGGGGAACCTCAGGGAACACCGGTACCGGGCCGGCTAATTTTATAGGCACTTCCGATAATACCCCGTTTAATGTAAGGGTGAATAACCAAAACGCTGGGCGAATTGATAACACCCTGTTAAATAGCTTTTGGGGGTTCCAGGCAGGCAACACCAGCTCTACAGGAACTTCGAATACTGCGATCGGGTCTAACAGCTTAATCGCTAATACAACAGGCAACGCTAATACCGCGCTGGGAAGCGGGGCCAATGTATCGACCGACGGGCTGACGAATGCCACGGCGCTTGGAGCAGGTGCCATTGTGGATGCGAGCAATAAGGTGCGCATCGGTAATACTTCAGTTACGGTGATCGAAGGACAAGTAGCCTATTCTTTTCCTTCCGATGCTAGATTTAAGTATAATATTAAGCAGAATGTGCCGGGATTGGATTTTATAAAAAAGCTGGTTCCCGTAACTTATTATTTTGACGAGAATAAATTAGCTCAATATACCAAAACCGGTATTATGGGCAACAGCAATTCGAAGGCGGCTTCTTACCAGGAGCCAAAGCAGCTTCATACAGGATTCCTGGCCCAGGACGTGGAAAAAATAGCGGCTGAACTGGGATATAATTTTGATGGGCTCCATGTTCCGTCGGATGAAAAAGACCATTACAGCCTCGCTTATACCCAATTCATCATGCCTTTGGTGAAATCGGTACAGGAACAGCAAAAGATCATTGAGGATCAGGATAAGAAACTAGAAAGCCAGGCTGAGCAGATACAGAAAATGAATGAAAAAATGGAAGCGCTTGCAAAGGCGATCGAAGAGTTGACAAAGAAGTAAGCGAGGGCGTCCATAAATGGTGCGCTTTGCCATTCTATGTATATCATAGCACCTGCGGAAAAGAGGCTCGGCGATATAAGGCGCAACCAGGATCGAAGCAAAGAAGGAATTAGGTAACCCGGTCTTTCCTTTGGTACGAGGGCAAATAGTACTATAAAGGCCTGCTGTTTAATTACTTTGATAATTAAACAGCAGGCCTTTATTTTTACAGATAAGCAGCGCTAAGCAGCCTTACTGATCCTTTACCAATTTATACACAAACCGGGAGCCATCTACCACAGCTTCGAGTATATAAATACCCCTGCTGGTATAACGGGACGGAAGGTTTAATTCTAATGTATTGCCGACATCCCTGAATTCTTTTGCCACTAACACTTTTCCTGCAGGATCAACTAATCGAAGACTTACCTTGTCTTTAGGCTGGTTACCAAATCTCAGGCGGATCGCATTCGAAAAAGGATTATTGAGCACATATATTTTTTGACCCAGGCCGGGGATATTCACTGACACGATCTTGCTATAAGTAAATGCGCCATCATAGTCCGTTATTTTCAAACGATAATAATTTACAATACCTGCCTTGCTGTCAACCAGGGAATAACTGCTGCCACCGCCGGTAAGGCCAAATGATTTCACATTGCCAATAGATTCATAATCACGGCCGTTGGAAGAACGTTGCACCTCATAATAACTGGTGTTAATCTCATTTTCAGTCTTCCATTTCAACAGAACGCCTGAATGTTGTTTTACGCCATCGAAATCTAAAAGGCCCACAGGCAAAGTGGATGCAATAATGCCCGCCCCAAAGCCAGAGAAGCCATCATTAAAGGTGTAACTCAGTGTATAATCTGTGCCAAAAGTCCCACGTACCGGGGTGACCGTCTCGATACTTCCCGAACCGCCCGGGTTTACTGGTGTAGCCGACGATATAGCCCCTGATGTTTTTACCAGCAGGATATTACTCCATAAGTTACCGGTAGCCGCTTCCCATCCCGCTTTTTCTGCAGCGGTATAGTACAAGGTGATGGTATAAACACCGTTCGCGTGATATGTTCCCGGGATTACCCTGAAAGTCTTATTCATTAAATAATTGGCCGCCCCCACAAAAACAAATGGGGAAGCACCGGTGCCTGCGCGGTCGATGGTTACCGATGTGCAGCCGTAATCCAGTGAATTTTGATTCTGAATGGAAGCTATTATTTTGCCCGATCCATCATAGAAATAGACATTATCCGCCGCACTGAACTTCGCCTGGCTGCTGCTTAGCGAGGTGCTTATGCTGGTTTGTGGAATCGTTTGGGTAAAGGTAAATACCGGCCTGAAAGTATTAGTGGTTGTGGTGGAAGCATAGCTACAACCATCATCCGATGGTACTGTTGATGACTTTTTTGCCTGGCTATTATAAGTAGTGCCTTCACCGTCAATGATATCATCGGCGGAGGCGGTAGAGTTATTATAACAAAATTCAAATACCAGGTTACTGGTTCCATTCCAAACGAACCCTCCCGGTATGGAAAAGTCATTATTGCCAAATTTGGTATCATAATCGCCAGATGTTATCACCTTCCAGGAAGAAGGTGTTATAAAACCTGAAAGGCTTGTTGCTGCTGTAGCTCCCACTTTAAATGTAAATCCTTTAAATGGCGCCGAACTTGCTTTTGTTTTTACAGCGAAGCTAATATCAGTTATCGTTCCGGCTTTTAAGCCATTGCTCAAAAGCTCGGAAGCGAGGTAAAGGTATTGGGACTTTTTGTCCGTTTGGGTTCCCTGTACCGGGCTGGATGCCCCCAGGTTGGTGGTAACCGGCCCGCTCGTTACAATATTGGTAAACCCGCCACTGGCAGCAACCTCATCGTCAGCTATTTCGATCTCGTAGTGCTGTAACGTGGTGCCGGCCGTTGCTGCCGCGCCGCCCGAGGTAATGGTATAACCAAGACTTATGTATTCGTTTCCTTCAAAAGACTTGTCATCGCTTATCGTCACATTTACCGTTTGAGGCCCGGTAGTGCCCGTTGGAAAGGTAACAGAAGGCGTACCTATACTAAAATCGCTTCCGCTGGTAGCGGTAGAACTGGGTGTGCCGGCTACCTGGACCGTCACAGGCGCCGTAGCAGCAGATGTCAGGTATAATTTTACAGGTACAACGCTGGTTCCCGGGCTGCAAGAGGTGCCCCCACCACCATTTTCGGGGACTGATGCGCCGCTCTTCTCAAAATATACTGACGGTAACACCGAATTGGTAAGCGTGGTGGTAAACAAGCCACGCCCATGGGTAGCGGCTAAAATCGTATTGTCTGACCTGCGCACTTTCAACATGTCCACCCGTGTGTTTGCAAGGCCTGGGTTAGTGGGTGCCCAAAGTGTAGACGTGCCGTTCAAATTATCGGTGCTCCATACTCCGAGTTCAGTAGCCAGGAGCGCCTGGTCGTAATTGAGTGGATTAAACACCACCCACCGTACCGGCATATCCGGCAAATTGCCTTCATCGTTGATCCAGGACGTGCCGCCATTTGTTGTCTCAAAAACGCTGGTTACTCCATAGTTCGAATAGGTAACCAGTATATGATTTTCGTTGCCCGGTTCAATAGCAATACCGGAGACCGATCCAATACCCGTTTTTATGATCATACTGGTAACCGTTCCCGTGGTAGCTGTACTGGCATTGTTCACATATACCACACTTCCGCCTGAAAGGCCAAAGTACACCCTGTCAGCAACATTCGGAGATACATACACATTGGTTACCCTGGCAGTCCCGAAGTCGGCAACCGTAACCCCAGTATTCGTGGTACCGGTGGTGAGCCACCTGGCGTATACTCCGCCTACGCCGGTATTCGGATTGGAATAATCGCCATACAGTACCTTGGTGCTGCTGTCAAAATCCGTGGGGTTTATAAATGAACCGTGGTTCTGATCATTTATTTTCGGGTTATTCGAAAAAGATCCTCCCGAATTTGTAGAACGGTAGTATACATTGTACACGTAAGCGGTGATCTGGTTAGCTGGAGCTGCCTGGTCAATATGGCAAAATGCGCCATCCCCACCACTGGCGGGCAGGGTATTTTGAATACCGCCCAGGTTAGGAAATTTGAGCGATCCATTGTCCTGGGCCCCCGCCAGGAAATAATTGGAACCTGCTGTGGGATCCATCGCACCGGCGTAGGTTTGAGTGACGTTATAACCGGTGTTTTTATTTAAAAAATCCGGCTTTATGGTGGAGCCGTTTACATTTACATTCGTAGTATAATAAATGCCGCCATCTGTGCCCCAAACTGCTTTGCTGGAACTCCCCGGAGAGTAAACTATAGCATGCTGGTCTGCATGAACGGTAGCCAGGAATGAAGAAGGGGCGCCAAACAATGACCAGGTAGAAATTTGATTCCAGGTAGTGCCACCGTCTGTTGAGCGCAAGGCATCCACCCCACCTATTATTACCGTGCTCGCATCATTGGGATCTACAACTGCAGCCAGGTCGTACCAGGCTTGCCCCCTGGTGAAATTAGAGTTATTGCCCTGGTCAATGATGGTAGGTACTGCGCAACTTACCCAGTTTGCGCCGCCATCATCAGTGCGGTATATGGCGTCTACATCGTTGCCGCCGGCCTGCTGGCAAATCGCATACACTTTGCTGGCATCGGAGGGCGCTGTCGCCAGTTTCAGCCTCTCATGACTGCCCGGAACGGAGACATTAGCCCAGGTTCCTGTATTTCCTTGCTGTACAGAGGTTGATTTATAGACATTCCCTAAAAAATTGGACGCATATATGTCTCCATTAGCGGCAAGCTGCACATCACTCATAGCGTCAATTAAAACGGTTGCCCAGGAGTTGCCGCCGTCCGTTGATTTCTTCAACCCTGAACCGGTAGCTGCAAAGACCGCCGAAGGTGTGAGGATAATATTTTGAATATAGTTGAACTGGTTACTGGTGGTAGAAGACAGGTGATTCCACGATGTGCCGCCGTCAGTACTTTTCCAGATTCCAAGCCCTCGTTGTGCATCAAGGTTCCCCCAAATTTCCCCGGTTCCAAAATACATGATGGAAGGATTCAACTGGTCTTGCACAATGCAGGATATGGCTATATTATCGAGGATATCACTGATTTTTACCCAGGTTGGCGGGGAACTGCTCAGGTTAGAGCATTTCCATATCCCACCGGCGACACCGCCGGCGAATATGGTATTGTGCGTAACATCGTTCTTGTCAAAAAGTATAGCGCGGGTTCTTCCGCCAACATTATTAGGGCCGCGCTCCTGCCAGCTTATCCCGGAAATAGCGGACTGTCTTCCGGTAAAATATTGTTGAACGAAAGCACTGCCATCTAACAGGCGCTCCCTCGGTACCGTATTGGTAGTCGGGTCCTTCGTTTTTTCGAATTCCTGCAAAAATTCCTGCCGGATGGTAAATGCTATATCTTCTTTTTCGCCGGGTTCCCTTTCGGAATCGTTATCGCGATGCACCTTGCAGGAGCCAAAAAGTAAGCCTAAAAGTGCCGTAAACAAGAGGGGATTTTTCAGGCATGGGGGTATTGTTCTCATAATGATGATTTAAAAAATTACTGAAGTAAAAAATTATATGCGTAGCGTGGCCTTCATTCACCTTTTTATTAATTAGATCTACTCATAAAACAGTGAACATTTTATTGCGGCAGTTGTCTTTCCCCCGGTATTACTTTTTGACTGCAAGTCACTGGGAAACTATAGCGGCTATTTTCAATAAAGAAAGTTAAAAAAATTACCGCATTATCAATATTATTTTTTTTTGCTCTGTGGCATTTTTTGTGGATAGTCGCTGGTTCATTTTTTATTCCGGCAGAATTACCTGGAGCATTTGGTTTCTGAAACCTAAGGAGATATGTTTCACCAATGCCTATGGAGGCACTATCCCGGATGGCATTTTTATAAATAATTTTTCCCTGCAGCACCGCTCCGTTAACCTTCCCCGAAACATGCTGAATGCTATATCCTTCCTTTGCCTCGAGGGTGATATTGTAAATGGTTCGGCTACCGTTTTCAACATTTGCGCCGGATACCTGGTTTTCCATAGTGGCGCTCACAAGGGTAAAGTAGTCATTAACTATTTGAGCACCGCAAACAAAAGAATGGAAAAACAGGCCCAAAAGCAAAAACATTTTCATGGTATAAATATATTGGATTTTCGACGGGCTATGCATTATACGTATATGCAGGTGTCTCGTTTTCTATATGCGACGTTGAAATTGAGGCGATCACGGCACCGGTAGAGCAACCTGTTCCTGCGGCAATAAAAAAGCCAACTCCGCGAAGAGTTGGCCGTTTTTATTCTTTGAATATTTTATGATACCGGTATGCGGCTTTTTGCTTACACCGGCTTTTTATTTAATACATAATTTGAATGGTTTGCACATTTCCTTCCGGCCCGGTTATTTGCACCTGGTAAGCTCCTTTTGGAAGGCTTTTACTTAACTGGATTTTTACTGAGCTGCTTCCTTCGGCGTGTACAACCGGTGTTGATAAAACCTGTTGTGCCATTGAATTCTGCACGCGAACATTATAGACACCTCCCGGCTGATTGGTTAACTGGAGATTGATGGTTGCATTTACAATAGGGTTAGGGAATATGCTTATTTCACTGGCTGTAACACCACCGAACATTACCTTCACTATTTGCGTGGTGGCCGATTTCCCATTTATATCCACGGTGCGAACGCGGTAATAATTATAACCAGTTGCCGGAGCCTTATCAAGCCAGTTGTAGCTCGATACGTCTGCATGGTTTGCTTCCACTTCCCCAACTTTTGAAAAGTTATTTCCATCAACAGACTTTTCAATTTCGTATCGCTTCATGTTACTCTGGTTTTCTACTTTCCATTCAACAGAGATGTCTTTGCTTTTCTGCGTTGCTTTTATAGAAGTGACCGTTACAGGCAATGTATGTAATGGAAGGAATTCGATGTTAAAACGATCTGCGGCGTACGAACCCGGAATGTTCACCACCGTAAAATTATAGACGGTTGTACCCTCCATATTTAAGGCGGATTTCCGGTTCAGGTACTTATCTGTAATAAAACCCTGCATATCATTTAAAGATAAATTGGCTGCATTGATTTCAAAACGATACGCCTGAGCTTTCATACCTGTGAAGTTTAAAAACGTGGTATCATTTGAATCCATCGTTTGCTTTCTCTCTACCGCCAGCAACTGGCCATGACTCTTAATGGAGAGATTTTCAGAAGTGTTTGCGGATTTTTTTGCATCCATCCCGTCTATATCATTGCTGTAGCTATAATCAAAATTTTGCAACGTTCCGTCAACGATTGTCGCATTACCGGCTCCATTAACGCCGTAAAGTTCAATCATCAACTCCTGGCGCAACTGCGGTGATGTAGCAGGCGTAAAAGCAAGACTCGCAGGATTAACATTTGCTTTTGCGCTTTCTTTAATGGTGAAACTACCGCCATCAGTATTGTAGGCAAAAAATGCCAGCCCGCTTTGTATTAAATTATTATTCACCTTGGAATAACTTCCGCCGCCGGGTATGGCGATATAATTGCCCGAAGCATTTTTAAACAATGTCTGGTATCCTCCATAGCTGCTGCCCAGGTTTGGATCCCATACGTAAAAGAACAGGTCGTTCGACATACTAAGCTTTGTAAGGTCAAGCGGTGCGGCAAAAGGGTTGTTAACCGACATGAATACTTTAGGCGTAAGGGTGATAGTTGGCTGGTCACCGGTATACAGGTCTCCTTTGGTGCGCAAAACGGTAGGCGTAACTGGCGAATTGAATGCATTCGAAGTGCGATCACCCCTGATGAATACCATATAACCTCCTGCTGTGGCAGAAAAAGGTGCCAGTGTAGACGCCACGCCCACCCATGAATTGTTGGCAGCATTGTACGTTTTTAAAGAGGGCGTCGACGTATATAAATCGAATCCTTTTATATTCCAGCCTGAAACATTACTGGTAATTTGTATCCCTTTGCCTGTTATAGAAGTAGTGTTGTTCGCCGGTTGGCCTTCCTGCCATGCATCATGTATGGTTTGACCGGGTTTTGTAGGTACTGAAAGAAAACGCCATGCCTTTTTAACACCTGGGATAAAACGCTCCACGGTTACCTTGCCGCTAAATATATTACCCGTCATATCCCCTACCCTTGCAGTTTCGGTGGGGGTTGATTTTAAAGTAAGTGAATCATTACCGATAAATTTCTTGCCGGTTCCCGTAAAAGTGAATGATCCATAAATATCCAGTGTCCCAACAAGATTTACGCCGATGCTGCTTGTATTATTTATGATTAGATCGTGCAGCGCATTATTCTTAAAGGTTTTGCCATCTATAGTTTGCGATTGGGAACCGGTAAATTCTATAGCTCCCTTATCGGCGGTAATAGCCGCGCTGTCTGCCTTAATAAATCCCGCTATTGTTAAGGTATGTCCTGTTATGGTAAGCTTTGCGCCTGAACTTATGGTGATATTTTTTGCTACAGCGTCTGATGCGGAAATGACAGGATTATTTAAAGTCATCGGTATTACTGCATCATAAGCTTCGGTTGGTATTAATCCATTCACCCAATTGGCTGACTCGTTCCACTCGCTGGAGTTACCTATCCATTTGCAGTCAGAAAATACAGTAACGGTGGCGCTTCCGCTGATGCTACCCGCGCAGCCGTTGTTGCTTATGGAAACAAGAGTGTACACTTTTGAGCTGGTAAGGTTTCCGGTGGTTACCTGATTCATACCTGGCTGGAGATTGTTAACGCTAAATTGATTACCATCAGCATCTTTATAAACCACCGTATAATTAGTTCCGGCTGTTCCGGTAACAGCGATATTAAATTTCGCAGGCTGACCGGAGAGTACTGTTGAATTGCCGCTTATCGTTGCAGAAACCGCCGCCTTTATATTCACAGCAATCGTTCCGGTACATCCATTATTATCTTTTATGGTAACCTGGTGTGCTCCCGCAGCAAGATTGGTAAAACTACCCGAGTACTGGTAGGCTCCGCCATCAAGACTGTAATTATATTGTGCTACCCCGCCGCTGCCGGCTACGGTAACTGATCCTGTTTTCAAACTTAAACATTGAGCGGCTGCCTGTGCAGTAATGGTGCCACTAACGGGTGTGGGTGCAATGATGGTAACTGAAGAAGATGCGGTACATCCGTTAGCATCTCTCACCTTCAAAGAATAAGTACCCGCAGCCAATCCACCAAGAATATTGGAAGATTGGTACGTAGCGCCATTGTCTTTTGAATATTGCAGCGTACCTGTTCCGCCCCATGCAGAGATGGTAACCTGGCCATCTGATGCCGCCGAGCAACTGACATCATTGTTACCATTATAGTAATATTTCTTTTGAATGCTGGAAATGGTAACCGGGTTAGGCGCCTGGTTTACCCAAATATATTCGGGATCTGTCCTACTCAAATCCGCGTCGCGTATTACAATAATATAATTTCTACCGCCGCTTAATCCGCTAAACACATTGCCGGATTGGTAGGTAGCGCCATTGTCAATAGAATATTGATAAGGTGCAGTACCGCCTTTAGCAGTAATAGTTAGTTCTGCGTCGCTGGCACTGGAACAGCTGATATCAGAGCCGTTGTAACTTTTTTTGGTGATGTCTTTCACTTTTAACGGAGCGCCATCAGTATGTAATGGTATTGCCAAAGACAAATTCGACCAGGCCAGTAATGCAAAGGCCAGTAAAAACATTCTGCAGACTGTAACAGAAATGCAGATTTTACCAGCTAACGGATTTTTGATTTTAGTGTAGAATTTCTTCATAAGTGGGATTTTTCTTTTTAAAATGCTCTTATCTTTTTTCGCCGCGAGTGTTAGGGATATCGGTGCGAGTTTGTATGTAGGAAATGTGCAGCTTTAAGTTTATCTACGCTTTTTAACAGATAGTAATTTTACTGTTTTTTATGCGATTTCTACTTAAACGTAGCGGATTTTACTTTATTGTATCGTAGTAAAAAATTTTTTTGGAAGCGTAAATGCAGCAATTGGACAGAGGTGAATAATACATTCCCTAATCCCTCGCTTGCTGATTTGCAAGAGAGACTGTTGGTAATACCATGTAAACAAGGGTAATCCTCCCCGGTCAATGAGGAGCTTTACGGTATTAGTGGCAGGAATTTATACCAGCAGCGCCAGGGAAAGTTTCTTTTTTTGTTTATTGATCCTCCTCAAATAAGTTCTTTTGGGAAGAGGTTGCTGCGGGCATAGCCCAATCCATCTGGTCGCTTTTAGCATAATCGGTGAGTTTATTCCCGATGGCTTTCCAGCCCATAACTTCTACTACTTTATTCAGCTTGATTTTTGCCCTGCGAACTTGCGTCCCACGGCCGCTTTGCATTTCGAGCAATGGCTCGGGAGCAGTCGTGGCTTTTAAAAGCCTGTTACCCTTACCCTCTTTGATGAAGAAGAATCTACTGTTGAGCGTATTAGTTTCAATTTTAAATCGCTTTACATTGTATTGCAATTTTTCATTGTCGAGATAAACGGAGGTTATTATCTTTTCAGGGTCGTATTTTTCTATCAACTCAATATTATCCACATCAAATCGCTGTGTAAGCTCCTGGCCGGTTAGTTCGTAGTTTCCGTCTTTGTAAATAACAAGGATCTTATCATCTCCATCAAAGTTTCCCAGTAAGGTTCCATTTTCTTCGACATTCAACCTCCCAAAGGTTTCATCGAACCACAGCTTTCGTTTATCAAGCGTTGACTTACCCTTTTCGAGCAACTTAATCGTCTTAACCGGGTATTTTGTAACCTGGTTTCCAATGCTGCTGCGGCTTCTTATATCCAGGGTTTCAAAATAAAAATCCAGCTCTTTATTACGTGCGCTGCATCCCGGCGTAAGAATTATGCGAACAGCTTCCGCTTCACCATTTGGATTTACAGAAAAATAATGAACCTTACTCTTTTCATCGCCCTTGGTGAGATCATATTCTTTATCGCGGGTAACACCGGTTACATTAAAGCGTTTTGCATAGCTCACGCCCTTTTTGCCTTCGGCATAAATCATATTGTAGGTAGTGCGTTCATCGCTCTTTTTAAATACAGCCACATGAATAATATCTTTCCCAATAAAGACTTTGTCGGCAACTTTCACCACCTTCATTTTGCCCGTTTTTGTGAAAGCAATGATGTCATCAAGATCGCTGCAATCATCTACAAATTCATCTTTCCTGAGGCCTGTACCGATAAAACCTTCAGCGCGGTTCACAAAAATCTTTGTATTTGCAATGGCGACTGCTTTTGCCTGTATGGTATCAAATAATTTTATCTCAGTTTTTCGCTCCCTGCCTTTTCCATACTTTTTTAGTAAATCTTCATAATAGGCAATTGCATATTCCGTGAGATTATCGAGATGGTGGTTCACCTGTTTTATTTCAGCCTGCAGACTGGCAATCTGTGCATTAAGCTCATCAATATCGAGCTTATAAATTCTGCGGACAGGCTTTTCGGTTAATTTTAGAATATCTTCTTTGGTTATTTCCCTTTTCAATTGTTTCACGAAGGGGATAAAAGCTTTATCAATCGCAATAATTACTTTGTCCCATGTCTCGTGTTTTTTCTCCAGCTCTTTATATATCTTTTCTTCGAAAAATATTTTTTCAAGTGAAGTATAATGAAGCTTTTCCCTAAGCTCCTTTAATTTTATTTCCAGCTCTTTTTTCAACAGTGCCCTGGTATTATCTGCGGAAATTTTAAGCAACTCTTTTACACCGGGAAACTCAGGTTTCTGGCCGTTGATCACACATGCATTTGGCGATATAGAAATTTCACAATCGGTAAAGGCATATAATGCATCAATGGTGATATCGGGTGAAATGCCCGGTGCCAGTTCAATACTTATCTCTACATCGGCGGCAGTGTTATCCGTTACTTTTTTTATTTTGATCTTACCATTATCATTAGCCTTGATAATGCTGTCGATCAACTGCGTGGTGGTGGTACCGTAAGGCACATCTTTTATTAACAGTGTTTTCTTATCAAACTCCTCGATCTTCGCACGAACCCTTACTTTGCCACTTCGTATGCCATCATTATAATTGGTTATGTCAATCATACCGCCGGTGGCGAAATCAGGAACGAGTTCAAACTTTTTACCTTTATAATATTTCACGGATGCCTCAATCAACTCGCAGAAATTGTGGGGAAGAATTTTTGTTGCAAGCCCTACTGCAATTCCTTCTGCGCCTTGTGCCAATAATAAAGGGAACTTCATGGGGAGAGTAACCGGTTCATTTTTTCTGCCATCGTAACTAAGTTGCCAATTGGTTGTCTTATTATTAAATGCAACCTCAAGCGCAAATTTGCTTGGGCGAGCTTCAATATACCTCGGTGCAGCAGCGTCGTCGCCCGTTCGTACGTCGCCCCAGTTTCCCTGGGTTTCGATCAACAACTCTTTTTGGCCAAGATTTACAATAGCATCGCCTATGCTGGCATCGCCATGCGGATGGTATTGCATGCTCTGGCCAATGATATTAGCCACCTTGTTAAAGCGGCCATCGTCCATCTCCTTCATCGCGTGGAGTATACGGCGCTGCACGGGCTTTAAGCCATCTTCCACTGCCGGAACAGCACGCTCAAGAATTACATAGCTTGCATAATCCAGGAACCACGTTTTGTATTGACCGGAAAGGCCGGCATCGCTGTGTGTGTATTCTTCTTTGGTTGTTTTTGCCATTTAATGTTTTTTGCCTCTAATGACACAAGTTTTCTTTGCCACGAATCGTGAAAACCAGTTTAATTCACGGCTATACTTTCAACTTTACTTCAAAATCTTTCATATTCTTCACTTCGCCTTGTGCATCAATAGCGCCCGCTTCTATTAATTTTTTAATGCGCCAAAGCAGGTAAGCATCGCCGGTAGATTTACCGGACTTGCTTAAAAAATGATGAATTACTTTGGCTGCCTTTTGCCAATCAGGGGTTATAAACTTCAGGAGATCCGCATCATAGTAATCGGCATCATGCTGCTGAAATTTTTTATATCCTTCAAGTGTACGAACCATTTTGTTTTCATTACAAATCTTAGTCCATTCATCGGGGTCTATTTCAAACTCAGACGAAGAAACCGGCCTTGCCAGTTTCTGTGCTTTTAGAAACTCCCTGGCCGGTATTTCAAATAAATTTTCAGGATAAAAAATATGCCCTTTTTCATTGATAAACGGTAGATTGTTTAGCCAGAGGACCTGCACCCGCCCTTCAAAATCTTTTAATTGCGAAACGAGCCAATAATACCCGCTTACATCATGTTTGTTAGCCGCAACCCATATCCACGCAATTTCCCCTGGGTTTTCGATTAAGCTATTTTTTACGAATTCTATCGTCCTGGCATCATCAACTTTTCCATTGTCGACAGAGCTATCATAATCTCCTCCTGCAAGTACCTCCCGCCACCAATTCTTACGCGTTTCTATTCCTTCGGTCACATAAATATCTAATAGAGGGCCTACGGAAAAATCATCTTTTATCTCTGCAATATTTCCTCTTAAACCCTCATCCAGTTCAAAACTCTTTGATAAAGCAACTACGTCCTGTTCCTGGAAAACTATGTGAAGCATTTGTTTAATTATGTATTAAAAATTATGGATCAGATTTCAGCAACCTCTTCTGCCAGGTCCAATTCCACCTTTAAATTATCGATAATAAAATCCTGCCTGGCCGGAGAATTTTTGCCCATGTAATATTCAAGCAATTGTTGTATGTGCACTTCAGGCAAAAGCATAACGGGCTGCAATCTTATATTCTCTCCTATAAATTTTCCGAATTCTTCCGGGGATATTTCGCCCAGGCCTTTGAACCTCGTAATTTCCGGTTTAGAACCCAGTTTCGAAACGGCTTGCTGTTTTTCCGTTTCATCATAACAATAAATGGTTTCCTGTTTATTCCTGACCCTGAACAAAGGTGTTTCCAAAATATACACATGCCCGTTCTTTACCAGGTCCGGGAAGAATTGCAGGAAAAAAGTCATTAACAAAAGTCGGATATGCATACCATCTACATCGGCATCGGTTGCAAACACGATATTATTATACCGCAACTCTTCGTATCCATCCTCGATATTAAGTGCGTGCTGCAATAAATTAAATTCCTCATTTTCATACACGACTTTTTTGGTCAGCCCAAAGCAATTCAAGGGCTTTCCTCTCAGGCTGAAAACCGCCTGTGTTTCTACATTTCTTGATTTGGTTATTGAGCCGCTGGCGCTATCACCTTCCGTAATGAAGATGGTAGTTTCCAGGCGCCGGGCGTTAATTTCGTCTTTGCTTTTTCCTTCTGCATTGTCATTGAAATGATAGCGGCAATCTCTTAATTTTTTATTATGAAGATTGGCTTTTTTTGCCCTTTCGTTTGCCAGCTTTTTTATACCCGCAAGTTCCTTGCGCTCTCTTTCGTTTTGCTCAATTCTCTTTTTTAATGCATCAGCGGTCTCAGGATTTTTATGAAGGAAATTATTGAGTTCCCTGCCTAAGAAGTCACTTATAAAATTCTTTACACTGGGGCCATTATCAAACATCACCTGGGACCCAAGTTTTGTTTTTGTCTGGCTTTCAAAAACCGGCTCCTGCACCCGCACACTTATCGCTGCAGAAATGCTACCGCGTATATCAGATGCGTCATAATCTTTTTTATAGAAATCACGAATGGTCTTCATATATCCTTCCCTGAAACCGGCAAGATGTGTTCCTCCTTGCGTTGTAAACTGCCCGTTTACAAAACTGTAATATTCTTCTCCGTATTGATTGTTGTGCGTGATGGCTACTTCAATATCTTCTCCTTTTAAATGTATAATAGGATAACGCAATTCATCCTCGTTGGTTTTGCGCTGCAGCAGATCTAATAATCCATTCTTACTTACATATCTTTTGCCATTATAATTTATAACAAGCCCGGCATTCAAGGAAACAATAATTCCAAAACTGGTTGTCGAGAAATTCCTGTATGTAATGATAATTTTTGAAAATAGTTTCATCAGGAATAAAAGTTACCAATGTGCCATTCTGCTCGGTTGTCTTTTCTTCCCGGTATTCTTTAATAAGAAATCCTTTTTCAAAATCCGCGGTCTTTTGCCTGCCTTCGCGAAAAGCCGATACCTGGAAATAACTGCTCAAAGCATTAACAGCCTTCGTTCCCACACCATTCAAGCCAACACTTTTTTGAAACGCCTTACTATCATACTTGGCGCCGGTATTTATTTTACTCACCACATCCACCACTTTACCAAGAGGAATACCTCTGCCATAATCCCTAACAGTAACTGTCTTATTTTTTATTTCTATGTCCACGTGCTTTCCAAAGCCCATAGTGTGCTCGTCGATGCAGTTATCAATTACTTCTTTAAGCAAAACATAAATGCCATCATCGGCGCTGCTGCCGTCGCCTAATTTTCCAATATACATGCCCGGGCGAAGCCTTATATGCTCCTTCCAATCCAGGCTTTTAATGGAATCTTCGGTATAATCAAACAGGTTTTTATCAGCCATTTACATTATCATTTTTCGGGCAAAAGAAGAGAATTTTTTACATTTTACTGTTGAAATTTTTTGTCGGCTGGCTATGGATTTCAAGGTAATTGCAGAAAATACACTCCCGGTAAGTAAAAGCTCAAATATACTTAATCAGGTATGGATACGAATTTGAAGGTTGTAAACAATATGTGAATATCTCTTTGAGATTTTGTCATTGATTTTACTACTTTATTTGCTAAAAGTCTTTTTACTGTCAAATTATTTCTTGGCGTGTTCATAATATATTATTGATCTTAAATCGGTATAGCTTTACGAGCAAAAAGGAATAATGAAAAAAATATTATCGTTTCTCATTGTTATTACTTTTGCTGCCAGTTCCTCTTTTGCACAGACGGCCCACAAACATCATCATAAACACCACCACCATAAACGTAATGAAGCGCATGACAAGGACAAAAAAGAAAACATGAAAACTGATAAAAAATAAGTCTATTGCTGTTTATTTAACCAATCTATCCCTTTAAGCCGGTAGCCCTTTTTAAACGAGATTATTAATTTATTGATATTTGCTTCATAAATAAATTATATGAACCTGGATTTAACCGGCAAAAAAGCGATTGTTTGTGGAAGTACCCAAGGCCTTGGATTAGCTTCCGCTGTTGAACTTGCACTCCTTGGAGCAGAAGTAACCCTTATGGCAAGGAATGAAGAAAAATTGAAAGAGGCGCTAACCAAACTGGATCATTCAAAAAAACAAAACCACAATTATCTCGTGGCAGATTTTCAAATGCCACAATTGGTAAAAAATGCCATTACTGATTTTATGTCCAAAAATAATACAGTAAATATTTTAGTCAATAATACCGGCGGGCCAAAGGGAGGCGCAATAACCGATGCGATACCTGAAGATTTTTTGCAGGCGTTTAACAGCCATCTTATATGCAGTCAAATTCTTGTTCAGGAAATGCTCCCTGCGATGAAAGCAAGTGGCTATGGCCGTATCATTAACATCATTTCAACATCTGTAAAGCAGCCGATTGCCGGGCTTGGTGTGAGCAATACCATTCGAGCGGCGGTAGCAAACTGGTCGAAGACTTTGGCAAATGAATTGGGTGCATTTGGCATCACGGTGAACAATGTATTGCCAGGATACACAAGAACGGCAAGATTTAATTCCATCCTGGAAAGTAAAGTGAAACAATCCGGCGCAGAAGAATCAGAAGTGGAAGCCGATATTTTAAAAGATATTCCTTTAAGGAAAATAGGAACTCCCGAAGAATTTGGTGCTGCTGTTGCATTTCTGTGCACACCGGCGGCTTCTTACATTACCGGAATTAACCTGCCGGTTGACGGCGGAAAACTTTCCTGTCTCTAAAATCCTGACGGGTGTCCAAAACGTGGCATCTTTTTTTATTGACATTATGAATGCTGTAATATTGCAGTATTATTAATTAAAACAATCAACAATGAAATTTGTCAAAAATTATCTTCTCCTTTTTCTACTCTCTTCTGTCGTCTTCATTGGCTGTAAGCCAAAAGATGCTGATTTCAAGGCACAGATTGAAAAGACTTTGCAGGAATCACCGGAAACGGCGGGTGTAACGGTAGATGTGAAAGATGGTGTAGCCACTTTGACCGGCGAGGTTAAAGATGAGGCAACAAGGGAAAAGGCAGGCTCAGCAGCTAAAGATGTAAACGGGATAAAAAATGTGGAAAACCACGTTACTGTTACACCTCCCCCCATGGTTGAAACACCACCGGTGCAAATCAACAGCGATACCACTTTAGTACAGGGAGTAAAAGATGCCACCAAGGATTTTCCTACGGTTACAGCGAATGTAAATGACGGCGTTATTACTTTAACCGGCAGTATCAAAAGGAGTAGTTTACAAACCCTCATGATGAGCCTCAATACACTTAAGCCTAAAAAAATTGATAATCAACTAACCATCAAATAAATTAATTATGTCATTACAAGATAAATACAAACAGTTAATTGATGCTGCAAACGCAGGAGGCGTAAGTAATTTACAAGTGGCGGAGCAAGATAACGTGTTATATATTGAAGGAAGTGCACCCGATGGTGCGACAAAGGATAAACTTTGGGATATTTACAACCAAATAGATCCTGATTTTCGCGCAGGCGATCTTATTATGAACATAAATGTTGCGGCATCAGCCGGGACCAAAGCAAAGGTTACTACCGAAACCTCCAACTTAAATATTCGCAAAGGTCCCGGAACCGATCAGCCGATTGTTGGCAAAGCTGCCCACAATGAAATAGTTACTCTTATTAGTAAAACGAATGATCAATGGTGGCTAATTAAAACAGATGATGGCGAGGAAGGTTATGCTTATGCGCAGTATCTGAGTCCTCAATAATTTATGTTATTGCATTCTTTTCAAATCCCGTGGGCGATAGCTCGCGGGTTTTTCATTGTTTCTCGCTCTCACACACCACGATAAAATATGCGATCTTTAATAAACTTATCAGTTAACAAAATCTCTTGGCCTTTGTCTCTTCTTAGGAAAAACTATTTGTTTTGATGTGCCTTTATGAAATCACTTACCAGGTAGCTGATAAGTTTGCCGGTTTCAATATTTGTTTCACCGTTGTCCAGTTTTGTTGCGCCTTCGGAAATATGAACATAAGCGACTTTAGCATGAGTGCCCGCATAGTTCATATATTGCCTCGCCTGGAGTGCAGTAATACCTGATGGAGTCATGGCACTGCTTAGAACATTTTCCACCGCATCAAGATCCAGTTCTATACCAGTGTATTCATCGTTAGTGTAGCTCGTCGCATACGAAAGAGCCTGGATAAAATTCTTTTTTTCATGAAGAAAAATATCCTCGTAAGTAATGCATTCGATAAAAGGACTGTTCACAACATCTATCCACGTATTTTGCTGGAGATAATTTTCATGGATGCATACCATACAATATTTTTTTAGGTAGCCGTCCTCGTCAGCGTACCTGAATGCATTCCCGCTATGGCGTCCCTCAAGTGGCCTGTAATCAGCATGCGTATCCAGGTTGATACAATTTATTTGTGCGAGTTGTAAAAGATCTGCTTTAAAAAGCCCTTTAGCAGAACCTTTAATCGCAGGATACGCGTTGTTATGCCCACCTCCTATTATTATGGGCAGCTTTTTAAACTGGGTAACTATTTTTACAATTTCTTCCACCTCATCATCAATGATATTGACGGCATGCCGGTAAGCTTCCACTTTCTCTTCATCGGTAGAAGCATTGGCATTAATTAAATTTTTTACTTTGGTGAAATCAAAATGGCCCGCAATAAAAATTTGCTCGCCACTTAGAAAATCATTGCTTTGGGTATTTAGAAACGCATCAAGAAAAGAAAACCAGCATGAGTCCGCACCGCCAATTCCTTTGTTGGCTTTTACGCCAATATCTTCGGGTACACCAATGATCACATAAGGCGCATTGGTTTTAGAAATTGCGTCTTCCACATCATCTCCATTTGCAACCTGGACGATCTCTCCAAGCTTTGTTTCAAATTTACGCACATGCGTTACTGAGAGAATATCCGTCTTATTATAAAGCTTAAAATGTGACGCCATCTTTTACATATTTTTAAAGGTTATTATACAAGCTTTCTTTATTGGGATCAGGTAAAAGATCCATTGATCATCACCTTATCTATAGAATTAACACCAAATGAATAGGGAAGATAAGCAAGGGATGGCACCTGTTTCGTAAAAATTAAATTGGCTTTTTTCCCTATCGCGATACTTCCAAGCTTATTTTGAATGTCCATAGCGCAAGCGCCGTTATGGGTAGCCGCGTTTATGGCTTCTTCCGGCAACATTTTCATTTGTATGCAGCTTAATGAAATTACAAAATTCATGTTGCCCGATGGCGATGAGCCGGGATTGAAATCTGATGCCAGTGTGACGGCCGCGCCCGCATTGATAAGATCACGTGCCGGCTGATACGGCATTCCTAAAAAAAATGCCGCGGTGGGAAGCAGTGTTGAGGCGCCACTAAATTCACCCAACATTTTTATCTCATTATTATTTAATGTTTCCAGGTGATCCAGGGAGAGCGCACCTAATTTTATACCTGCTTCAACACCGCCGATACTGTTGAGCTGGTTTACATGCAGCTTCGGTTTCAAGCCAATATTTTTTGCTGCATTACATACCTTTTCCATTTCTTTCACAGAAAAAAAGCCTTGTTCACAAAATACATCTACATAATCTGCCAGCTTCTCTTTGCCGATTACGGGCAACATTTCATTTATGATAAGATCGATGTATCCATCATGATTTTGCCGGTATTCCTCAGGATAAGCATGTGCCCCGAGAAATGTAGATTTTATAGTGACCTTACTTTTTTCTTTCAATTTCTTTATAACCCTTAGCATTTTTAATTCGCCATCTAACGAAAGGCCATAGCCGCTTTTAATCTCTATGGCCCCGGTTCCGAGCCTGCTCAACTCTTCCACCCTTTTCCAGGCTTCGTTGAATAACACCTCCTCGGAAATGTCATTTAATTTTTTTGCGGAATTTAATATACCTCCTCCTTTTGCAGCAATTTCAGTATAACTCATTCCCCGTATTTTGTCTACAAATTCATCTTCGCGACTTGCCGCGAAAACAAGATGCGTGTGGCTATCGCACCATGCAGGTAAAATCATCGCCCCGGCCTCCTGTTTCAAAGCTTTTTTATCCTTCGCCCTGAAATTTTCCATGGAGCCAAAGTCCGCAATCTCATGATCTTCTATTACAAGGTAAGCATCCTGTACGCAGGGTAAAACAGCCAGCTCCTGCCCTCTCAAAAATTGAGTAGCATCTCTTACGTTAACCAGTGATGTAATATTCGTAAATATTTGGGTGGCCATTTTAATGCATCTTTAGACCTTTTAATTCCGTATTAACTTAATATTATTCTTAAATTATCTCTTTCACAAACATGAAAAAAATTATTTTAACCGCGTTCATATCCGCTTTTGTTTTATTGAGCCAGGCTCAAACTAATCCGGCGGGGCTTCAGGTAAATGATAAAGCTCCTGAATTTACAGCTAAAGATCAGAATGGTAAAGTTATTTCCTTAGAAGATGCTTTAAAAAACGGTAAAGTGGTTTTGATTTTTTATCGCGGCCAATGGTGTCCTTATTGCAACAAGCAATTGAAAGGTATGGAGGATTCGCTTTCTTTCATTACTGCCAACGGCGCTACCGTATTGGCCATAACTCCTGAACAGCCAGCAATGGTTGAAAAAACAATAGAAAAGACCAAAGCAACATATTCCATTCTGAGTGATGATCACTTAAAAATCATGAGGGCTTATGATGTGGCCTATTCGTTAGACGACGCTACTGTGAAAAAATACAAAGGCTATGGCATAGATTTTTCATCTGCAAATGGTGATAATGGCGCTAATCTACCGGTGCCGGCTATTTATATAATTGACACCAATGGAAATATCGCTTACCGGCATTTTGATACTGACTATACCAAAAGAGCCAGCATACAGGAAATTGTAGATCACCTGTAGTCATTTTTTTAGCAATACGCCGTTCCACTTTTTTTGCGATAGGTATTTTAAATCGCCAATTTAAACCGTCATTATCTCCGTCAATGCCGGTTGTACGCATTTGTGTAAATTTGTCTGCTTCATTTGAATATATATTTGCTTCAATCAATAATTTAATGAACGGCAGCAGGCTACATATTTTTTTAAGCGTCGCCATTTTAATAAGTTTTACTTCCTGCGGCCAAAATACACCGTCTACAAAAGAAAAAGAAAATCACATGTATACAAATGCTTTGATCCATGAAACCAGCCCTTACCTTTTGCAACATGCGCACAATCCGGTGGACTGGTATCCGTGGGGAGACGAAGCACTTGCCAAGGCAAAAAAAGAAAATAAGATGTTGCTGATAAGCGTGGGATACGCTGCATGCCATTGGTGCCATGTGATGGAACATGAAAGTTATGAGGACACTGCTGTGGCTCACATAATGAATGAACACTTTGTATGCATAAAAGTGGACAGGGAAGAACGGCCGGATGTTGACCAGGTTTATATGAATGCGGCTTACCTTATAAACGGAAGCGGCGGCTGGCCGCTCAATGCACTGGCTATGCCCGATGGCAGGCCTTTCTTTGCCGGCACGTACTTCCCAAAGCCGAACTGGATAAAGCTGCTGGAATATTTTTCTGACTTATATAAAAATGAAAGGCAGAAACTGGAGGAACAGGCAAATAATGTATCTAAGGGCATCCACGATATTGAGAACGTTCCTTTAAATGATGGACAGGTTCACTTTAATATGGACACAATTGATACTATGATTTCAACTTTTGCCCAAAAAATCGATAAAGAAAAAGGCGGAACAAAAGGCGCGATGAAATTTCCTTTGCCTTCTAATTGGGAATTTTTATTGCAATACCATTACTTATCTGGAAATGCCGACGCACTGCGGGATGTTGAAACCACACTTACCAACATGGCTCAGGGTGGAATATATGACCAGGTAGGCGGAGGATTTTCACGGTATGCCACTGATGCGAGATGGCATGCACCCCACTTTGAAAAAATGCTTTATGATAATGCCCAACTGGTAAGCCTTTACAGTCACGCCTACCAGCTTACCAAAAATCCTTTGTACAAAAGAATTGTTTATGAAACGCTGGCCTTTGTAAACCGGGAACTTACGTCTCCTGAAGGTGGCTTTTATTCTTCTCTTGATGCCGACAGCGAAGGTGAAGAAGGCAAATTTTATGTATGGACGGAAAAAGAAATTAAAGACATCCTGCAAAATGATGCACCTCTTTTTATTGACTATTTTGGCATTACTGAAAATGGAAACTGGGAACACCAGCAGAATATTCCAGACATAAATTTTGGAGATCAACATGCGGCAAAAAAATACCGTCTTTCTCCCGAAGCGTTTGAAACAAAAATAAATGAGCTGAAACAAAAACTTTTCGCAGTGAGGGCGAAACGGGTACGACCACATACGGATGATAAAATTCTTACCTCCTGGAATGCCTTAATGGCCAAAGGATTTATTGATGCATACCAGGCTTTTGGTGAAAAAGCTTTTTTAGATTCAGCGAAAAGGAATATTAACTTCCTGTTAAAAAATATTGTTACCGGCGATAACGGATTATTCAGAAATTATAAAAATGGAAAGGCCACTATTCCGGCATTTCTTGATGATTACGCGTTTATGATAAGCACGTTGATTTCTTATTACCAGGTAAACTTTGATGAAAGCTATTTGCAAAAGGCCAATAACCTTACCAGTTATGTTGAGCAACATTTCTTTGATAAGTCTTCGGGTATGTTTTTTTATACAGATGACCAGCACAGCAATTTGATTGCAAGGAAAATGGAAGTGACCGATAATGTAATCCCCTCTTCCAACAGCGAGATGGCGAAAAATTTATTGTTTCTAAGCCTCTATTCTGAGAATACAAATTATGAGACGCAGTCAGAACAACTTATTAAAAATGTAATCGAAGACCTCAAGAAGAATTTGGGATATTACAGCAACTGGGCACAGGTAATGGCCCTGCAGTTAAAGGCACCTTACGAAGTAGCTATTGTGGGCAACGGTTGGCAGGATAAACTGGCCGCATTTCATACACATTATTTACCCCAATCTATTTTTATAGGTGGCAGTACGGAAGGATCTATGCCGCTGCTGCAAAACAAATTAATTGATGGTAAAACTATGATCTATGTTTGTGAAAACAAAACATGCCAGCGGCCTGTTGAAGAAGTTGATGCAGCTTTGGAGCAAATGAATCATAATTAAAAATTATGCCGGAGTTAATGGGAACTCCCTTGCATAAAAAAGTCCGGTGTTTTTATATGGGACGTTTTATCCAATCGCACCCGGCGTTTTTACTACATAATCTTTACCCTCCTCCTCCTTGCTCAATACATTGTATGCCAGGATACCCGCTGCAATCATAAAGACAGCACCCAATAAAAAGGGCGCTCCCGGAAAATAAATCCCTGTTGATTTGGAAGTAAAATGGGCAAAAAGGTTGGTCATTATGAGTGGGCTGATAATTGAAGTTGCACTTATAAGACTTGTGAGGGCTCCTTGCAACTCACCTTGCTCATTTGCAGGAACGTGCCCTGTAATAATAGATTGCAAGGCAGGCCCGGATATACCGCCAAGACAATATGGTACCAGGAACGCAAACATCATCCAACCCTCTGTAGCAAATGCAAAGAGGATCAACCCAATCGCATACATACCAAACCCGATATAAATACTTTTGGTATTACCGAGCTTTGGATTGATATAACGTATAAGCACACCCTGTACGAGCCCAACAAGTAAACCCACAACTCCCAAAGAAATTCCTATTAATTTCTCACTCCATGAAAACCGCTCTATTCCAAAATAAGCCCAGACGCTCTGCACAGCCTGCCCTGCCATGTAAACCAAAAAAAATGAAATGGCCAGGGCTCCTACTGCAGGATATTTTCTAAGTTGTTTAAATGCGCCGAATGGGTTTGCTCTTTTCCATTCAAACCTGCGGCGATTTTCGACCGGAAGTGACTCCGGCAACACAAAAAATCCGTACAAAAAATTTGCAAATGTAAGTGCTGCTGCGGCTATGAAAGGAACCCGCGAACCATATTGACCGAGCAAACCGCCGATGACAGGCCCTATGATGAAACCAAGCCCAAAAGCCGCTCCTACAAGTCCAAAATTTTTTGCCCGATCTTTTGGAGCGCTTATATCCGCTATATAGGCTGTGGCAGTCGTAAAACTGGCACCGGTAATACCGGCTATGACTCTGCCCACAAACAACCAGGCTATTGTGGGAGCAAAAGATAAAAAAACATAATCTATTCCGAAGCCAAATAATGAAAATAAGAGAACGGGCCTGCGTCCAAATTTATCGCTCAGGTTGCCTATCACCGGCGAAAATAAAAATTGCATAAATGCATAAGCGAAGGTGAGCCAGCCCCCGTACTGCGCCGCTTCGCTGATATTGCCATGGATCAGTTCTTCTATAAGTTTTGGAAGCACCGGAATGATTATTCCCAGCCCCGTTACATCTATTAGCAACGTTAAGAAAATAAATCCAAGTGCCGCCTTACCGGTACGGGCCATAAAAAGTATTTATATCAAAGATGCTAAAAATAGTATGCAAAATTTTTTGCCGTGCATAAAAATCTGATGGTGGTTTACGATTTAAATTTCGATTTGTATTTTCTTATATTGCACCTTCACCAAAAAAAATAACCATGAAAGCAGCCGGATGGATTTTAATCGTAATTGGTATTGTAATGATTCTTGTCAAAGGATTCTCAGTACCTGTAGAAAAGAAAGTAGTTGATTTAGGACCTGTTGAAATAAACAAAACTGAAAACAAATGGATAGGATGGCCCACTTATGCCGGAGGCCTTCTTGCAGTGATTGGTGTAGTGCTGGTAGTCGCAGATCAGAAAAAAATAATTGCAGTTCTTTTTACCAAATGCCATGAAAGCCCGGTCGAAATAACCGGGCTTTTTAATGGCCCTGTTTTTTCACAACAATAATATAAGTAACACGCCGATTACGATAAGAGCGCCGACAGATAAATAAATTCCGTTCTTTCTTTTAGGTTCCTTTTTTAAATGCCTTAATTCTTTCCTTAGCTCCTTCTTCTCCGAAGAGGTCATGTTGCTTCTGTCCATATTGCGAATCTCCATGATTCGGTTCATAGCCTGTTGCGAATTTGCCTCCCCGTTAGTCTTTTCTGTGGTGGTAGCGGGTGTTGGCTCTCCGGCAAAAGCGGGCATTACAGAAGATGTAATCAACGCAAATAATAAAATCTGGATTGTTTTTTTGAGATTCATTGTAAAAGTTTTAGGTTAACTATTTATTTCTATTGTAAATATAAAACTTAAATGTACACGTAAATTTCCGCTAAAAAAGTCTTTGGCTCTTTTCAAATTAGCTTTATCAAAAAAAACCACCGGTTAACGCCGGTGGTTTGGCGCTGCAAGCGCCCAGATTATTTTAATGGATTCCCGCTAGCAAATTCCCAGCGAAGGAGTCCATGTTCTATCTGTAGATTGCATGAATACCTCCTTTTTGTTTGGTGAATATTAAAGTTAATGAAAAATATAAATCAATGATCGCCCTTGTCAATTTTAAACATCATTTTAGCTGTTTGTTTAAATCATACTGGAGATCAGGATGTAAAGACGAAACAGAGTTTTCAATTTTTTTACGGTGATTTTCATAAAGTCTTGATATCTGTTTGTTTTTGAGCAAATTTCCCGGAAAGGCTTTTAAACTATTACAGAACTGTATTAGCAATTCCGCCTCAGCCTGTTTCGAACCTATAATCCTGATTTGCTTATTCACCTGGCGCAGAATTTTGCGAACAGATTTTTTCGCATAATAAATATGTGTGTTGTTGATTTCTTCATATGAAGTGACAATTTCTTTTTTAATTAATTCGACATAGTTGTTAATGTCACCTGCTTCGAATAGAAGAAAAGTCAGCAGTTCTTTATTTTCTTTTTTAAACTTAGAAAGGCGAAGACAGTATTCTGTTAACTCAGCATTTTTCTTTGCTTCCAATTCTCTTTTAATCTCACTTATCGATGCGGCCTTCATAAATATTTTGAATATTGTGAAATAGGTTTTTTAGCCAATTCACGCAAAATAGGCCATAAGCATAGAAATGCCGCCAAAAGAAAAAGGAAACCATGTAGGTTTCCTTTTCTTAAGATGCATGTGTAGTAATTTATTGCTTAATAACTTTATTATTATAAAGAATTTCTCCCGATGCATTAGATACCGTAAGAATGTACATACCCGGCTGAAGATTGCCAACGTTTGAGAAATCTTTTCTGGTACTTCCTGTAGTTAATGACCATTTTTCAATTGCCACTTGCTTACCGGCAATGTCGATAAGCCTTGCCTTAATCACTTCATCTTTTGAACTAAGGAAGTCAATTGTAAGGGCATTGTGGAATGGATTAGCCAAAACTGAAACGCCTGTTTTAGATGTATTGATCTTTACATTTACAGTTTTCGAATATTTAAACTGACCGTCTTTATCAATTTGCTTAATACGATAAAAATTAAATCCTGAATAAGGCCTCGGATCGTACAAGTTGTAACTTCTTACAACGGAACTATTTCCAGCACCTCTCACAGCGCCTACATAAGCCCAATTGTTATTTCCATCTACACTTTTCTCGATCTCAAAACGATTACTGTTAAATTCCTGTGAGGTTGACCAGTCAATACTTACACCGCTTCCTTTTTGATGCGCAGTAATGTTTAAAAATTCAACCGGGGTGGGGCCGCCTTCGGGGCATTGTGAAAAATTGATATCATCTATAGCAAAGTCGTTACCGCAACCGCCCTTCACACCATCACTGATGGTTAATCTTACCGATGTTACCTGAAAAGATCCTGTTGCAGGTAAAGTAAATAGAGACCCTTGTCCTACCCAGTCAGGCGTAGTCGTTTGTGGAAGAGGAGATGCAATATAAGGAGAGCCAGACATTGGCTGCCAGCTACTGGATGCGTCAAGATACTCTGCTGTATAGGTAAGCGTAGTAAATAATGGTGAACTGCAAGTATGAAGTGTATCCACATTCATTGCAAAAAGATTTACCGAAAATGCAGTACCAGCAGCAAAACCAGTACCCGTAACTACGTGACGATAAAATGTCTCCGCTTCACCGTTTGCCACGAACATTTTTCCATCCACGTTACCTGTATGATCTGCTGAGTGGTGCCACTCTGGCTTCTGCCCGGAGTTATTTATTATCCTGTAAATACCTTCCGCGGTAAGAGGCCCTGTTGCCTGGAAAATAAGCGATCCTGGGATAATATCGGCATTCGTAGTCGCAGTAGTGCCTGTGCCAAAATCTTCTGAAAATAATGTGGTCGAATTTGGGCAGGAAACTTGCGCATAAAGTGAAGTTGCAAAAGGATTTGCAGCTAAAAGAACCAGTGTAAAAATTGTAAATACAAACAATCTTGTGAAGAATGTAAATTTCTTTTCCATGAAAATAGTTTTAGAGTATAAAAAAAAATGTAAACGAATTCTAAGGAATGGAAAAGTTAGTTCTTCGCAAAAAGCTATTGGAATCTAAGGATAAGCGCTTTTAAGAGGTAAAGGATGTAGCCTTTTTCTGTTTTCGGTACGCAAATATATAATTTATATATTGTACCTAAAAGTAAAACGCTGTTTTTTTAATAATTAATTCTGCTAAAAAGAAATATAAAACCAACGAAGCCTGTTATTCGTAATTTATGTGATTACAACACGATAATATTTTAAATCCGTTCTCTATTATCAGGGCTGAATTTATTCAGCCCTTTTTTTGATTTTCTTTAAGAAGGTAAATAAAATTACAGACCGAAATACGCTATTGAGCTTCCGAATATTTAATAATCCTGTCCCATTCTTTTGGATTTACTTTTTGAACTGACAGGCGCGAAATTCTCACCAGTTCCATTTGAGATAGCTCGGGATCATTTTTTATTTCGATAAGCGTTACCGGTTTTTTTAATTTTTTTACCGGTTTAATGTCTACCGCGAGCCAGTTCTTATCTTCTGTGGTGGAGTCCTGGTACGATTCTTTTATCACCATGGCAATGCCTACTATCTCCATCCCCTCATTGCTATGGTAAAAAAATACTTCATCTCCTTTCTTCATATCCCTGAGATTGTTTCTTGCTGCATAGTTGCGAATTCCATCCCAGGACGTTTTCTTGTCTTTCAACAATTGCTCCCAACCGTACACCGATGGTTCTGATTTTACAAGCCAATAGTTCATACAATAATTTTTTTTGAATACTTTTTAAACCAACACCTGGAACAAATTTACGTTGTTGCGGGATGCATGCCCAGGTTAAACAAATCTATTTTTTATTTATCCGACCGGTAACACCTCCATAACATAAAATATCCCCGGAGAAATGCCGGGGATATTGAATATACATATTAGAAATAAATTTTAAAAGCCTATGCAGATGGATTTGTAACAGGACCCGGCTTAACGTCCTTTTCTTTCATTCCCTGGTTGAGCTCATTTTTTACACTTTCCTTCGCATCATTAAATTCTCTTACTCCTTTACCTATGCCGCGCATAAGATCCGGAATTTTTTTACCTCCAAAAAACAAAAGAACTACAAGAAGAATCAAAATCCATTCCGATCCGCCAGGCATCGAAAGAAGCAATGTGGGTTTAAGGAAAATGCTTAACATCATTTATAATTTTTAGGTGACTGAAAGTTTGAAATTCAAAGTTATGAAATTAATTATCAGGATTATGTAAAATTCCTTGTCTTTTGAATTCGCATGTTATTAAAAACTTTGCCGCTATTTTACATTTTTTAAAAAGATAATAGAGAAAATAATTTTCCGAATTTCAAAACATGGATTTTTACTCAAAAGATGGCCATGTTTATACAAACGCAGCCATCTTTTGAATAGAAGTTTATATAGTGTTATTATCCAAAAAATGGTGTAACGATATCCAAAACATCCTGTTTTGACAATGGTTCATCAAACGCCGCGGAGGCTGCGGCTGCATCGATAAATGAGTTCCCCCCAATACCGACAATACCCACTCCGGCCTGCGTAACATTGTCTTCACCATTGTAGCTTAATTGTATCGCTGAATTTGCCGGTGCATAATCAATACCACTTTGATTTAAAGTGATCCATGGTTTTACAACTTGCCCTGAGGGAATTGCCATATTTCGCGCCCTTCTCATTTGTCTTATGTGGGATGCATGCCTTGCTTCAACTGAATGTATTTCAAGAGCAGCAGTGAGTACCGTCCTGTTTCCTTGTAAAGCAGGAGCCTGGCCCTTATAAGCCCTCACACCAGTATCTTCAAAAGTTTGAGCCATTGCTAACTGTACATCATAATTAGCAAGATAGCCTGCGAATGGCCCTGTACCCGAACCGCTGCCTGCGGTGAAATCGAATGTAGGTTTTGCAACGGCTGCTGTGCCTAATACAGATTGCAGAAAAGCCACATGTTTATTTTCATCATCCTTTATTTTTGAAAGTGCACCTTGTGCTGCGGCTGTTGCTGTGAGATACCCCGGTGAACCAACAATATTATTATAAAATTCCGCTTCAAGGTATTCCAATGTCAAAGCAAAATTCAGCACGTCGTTCACCGTACTGCCGGATTGTCCGTATGCTGTTTTAAACATGGATCCCAATGCAAACGGAATTGATGCCAATGCTATCTTGCCAGACACATTTGCAAATTTCTTCATGGCATCTCTTCGTGTATCCAGCCTGTCATACACTTCGGGATCTTCTTTTTCTATTTCAGATATTATATTTTGTAAATTCATAATTTAAGTTTTTAAGATGGTAAGTTACTTGCGTTGATTTTTGTTTTGATATAGGTGCCTGCGATACCTAAAACTTCAGAAGGCATTCTTGCACCGTCCAGGCCCATACCATCTACGGTATTTGCAAATGTGCCATTAGAAATAAGATCTGCAATAAGTGCGGCATGGCGTGCTTCCACCGAAACTATCTGCCCGGCAATAGTAAGGTATGCGGCCCCATTTGTCGTTGTTGAAATCAGTTGCCCTGCACCGTTATAGGCAGTTACCCCAAGGTCTTCGAAGGCCTTGGCTGTAGCAAGTACACTATCCCTGCTAGTAAAGTCAATAGACGAGAAATCAACTTCCAGGTCAACTATGGCACTTGAGCCTAAAGCCGCCTTAAAAAAGGCTCTGTGAGCTACTTCATGATTTCTTATATCAGTCATGTATTCTGTTTCAAGCGCAGACATTCCTGAATAAGGGGTCATTATAACTTGTGAATAAAAAGCTGCCTCTAATTGTTCAAGTGCGTAAGCATAATTTAAAATCCCGGTGTCGCCACTTCCGAGGTCAACGCCCGTGTTATTATTGTTGTTATCGTCTTTTTTGCAAGCTGAGGCGGTGGCCATGATTGCAGCCCCTGCTCCGACTATTCCAAAAAATTTTCTTCTTGAGAATGACTTGGCAGTCGCCTTGTAAATCAGCTCATGCTGATCCCCGTTTGTTTTTGTGTCTAACATAATAAGGTTGATTTAATTGTAAGAAATGTGTTTTCTGAGTCGAATCTTAATAACTCTATGTTATTTACGATCAAATGAATACTATGGATTGATATCATACAAAATGATCTGTATTGCTACAGAATGATGCTAGCAAAGAAGCGTTTAACGCTTCTGTGAAATCACGAGCGTCCTCGTAGTTTATTGAAAGTTGTTTCGACTAAATATATTAGTCTGGCAAGTGTGACCAATAAGGTCTTATTATCAAACTGATAGTATTTAAATCCAAGACTATTTCCGATGATGTCAAAAAAATAGTAAGCAAATACTAAAAAATTAAATCTCATTTTTATTTTTAATCGTAGTTTAAAGCACGCATAATATTCTGTGGTATTCTTGAAATAACATTTAGATGGCTGGCTATAATTATTGTTGAAGAAAATGAAACAAGCTATTACATACCTGCTTCTTTTCGCCTATCCTGCTATAATCTTTAAGTTGTTGCATCCGCACACTTCAGATATAATTGCTCACATTCCCTGGTATAAAGAGCGCCCGGTAACGGTGTATTTCCACAAGGAGAAAATTTCAAATTTTTTTTGATGGCCTATATCTATAATCTTAAAATAAGATTTTTTCTTACAGCGGCTTTTTTTATTTCTGTAACAACAAGCCATGCACAATATATTATAAAAGGTAGGGTAGTTGATGCAAACAGCAGCCAACCGCTGATCAATGCTTCCGTAGTAAATGAAAAGAATACTGCGGGCAAAACTCTCACCGACCAAAACGGAAATTTTTCTATCAATTGTGATAAATCTCATCCGACTCTATCGGCTACTTATATTGGGTACAAAAGCACGGCCGTAATTGCTGATTCACCATTTACCAGGATCGAAATGCAACCTTCACTGATCAATCTCGAAGACGTTGTTATTATCCAAAATAATACCTTTTCTAAATTCAGCACACTTTCTAAAATTGATCTCGACCTTAAGCCCGTTCAAAATACGCAGGAGTTGTTGCGCCTGGTGCCAGGCTTATTTATAGCGCAACATGCAGGTGGCGGCAAAGCGGAACAAATATTTTTAAGAGGCTTTGATTGCGATCACGGCACTGATGTGCAAGTAAGCATGGATGGTATACCTGTAAACATGGTAAGCCACGCACATGGGCAGGGGTATGCCGATGCCCATTTCATTATTCCCGAGACAATAAATAATATTGACTTTGGTGCGGGACCTTATTACACGGAACATGGAAATTTGAATACAGCAGGCTATGTTTCATTTTCAACATACAATAATATTCCCGAGAACAGAGTCCAAATTGAAGCGGGAAGATTCGATACATATCGCGGACTGGCGATGTTTGATCTTTTAAAGAAAAATAAGGACAGGCAAAGCGCGTACATTGCATCAGAATATTATTACACGAACGGGCCTACTATCAATAAGCAACATTTTAACCGCTTTAATATTTTCGGAAAATATAACCTGGTTGTTGCAAATAACACCCAGCTTACTGCTTCCCTTTCCGCATTTAAAAGCAAATGGGACGCCTCAGGCCAGGTTCCCACAAGAGCTGTGAAAGATGGTATTATCTACCGCTTTGGTTCGATAGATCCAAGTGAAGGAGGCAATACGGAGAGATACAACGCCAATGTCATTCTAAGGCACACTTTTGCAAACAATGCAACATGGGAAAACCAGGCCTGGTACACCCGTTATAAATTCAACCTGTACTCCGATTTTACTTTTTTCTTAAATGACCCTGTTAACGGGGATGAGATTAACCAGGCCGAAGACAGAAATATTTACGGCTACCTTTCCAGGTATGACCATAAATCTCTGATAGGAAAATTAAAGTTTCATTCAGTTTACGGCGCGGGCTTTAGATATGATGCCACGCATAACAGCAAACTGGCGAAGGTGGTGAAACGCAGTTTTCTTAATTATTATAAATTGGGAAACATTAGAGAAGCCAACACGTTTGCATTTGTTGATGAGCAATTCAATTTGGGGAAGTTTTTGCTGAATGCAGGCCTTCGCTATGATTATTTTCGTTCTGATTATTTTGATAAATTATCTTCAACACAGCAACCCTCGCGGAACGAATCTATTCTAAGCCCGAAATTAAATATTCAATATACCCTTAACTCAAAAGTGCAATTTTATATAAAGGGTGGAAAAGGATTTCATTCAAATGACACACGTGTGGTTGTTGCAAATCATGGCAGGCAAGTTTTACCGGCCGCTTATGGATCAGATATTGGAATTATTTTAAAACCGACAAAAAATTTACTGATAAACGTTGCGGCATGGTATTTATATCTCGACCAGGAATTTGTATATGTGGGCGATGACGGGAATATTGAGCCCAGCGGTAAAACCCGCAGGCAAGGAATTGATATCATAGCAAGATACCAATTCACCAACCACCTGTTTGGAAATATGAATTTAAATTTTACGAGGCCGAGGGCTATCGGCAAAACAAAAGGTGAAGACTACATTCCACTTGCACCTGTTGCTACCAGCACCGGAGGTTTATTTTATAAAGCGATAAAAGGTTTGAATGGAAGCCTTACTTACCGGTATATAAAAGACAGGCCCGCTGATGAGGACAATTCCATCGTGGCAAAAGGATACTTTTTGATGGACGCCTCGGTAAATTATGCCGGCAGCCATTATGAAATAGGAATAGCTTTTGAAAATATTTTTAATGTTGACTGGAATGAAGCACAATTTGCAACAGAATCGAGATTAAAAAGTGAGCCGCAGGGATCTTCGGTAACCGAATTAAATTTTACGCCAGGAACTCCGTTTTTTGCAAGATTGAAATTCGCGGTGTTTTTCTGATTTTGTAAATGGCGCTTCATGTATTCAAATGGAAAGTTATTCCCAACCACTTGCCAGCACATCGGCGATGTGCATCGTTTTTAGAGGCAGTGCTTTTTTTGTGATATATCCCTCGAGGTGCATAAGACAACTCATATCAGTAGATACTATCAATTCCGCACCGGCATCAAGAGCATGGTGTACTTTCTGATCAGCCATTGCAATAGATATTGCTTCAAATTTTACAGCAAATGAACCGCCAAAGCCACAGCAGGTTTCTGTTTCAGCCATCTCTATTAATTCCAGGCCTTTTACTTTGCTAAGCAATTTTCGTGGCCCTTCTTTTATTTTACATTCCCTCAGCGCGGCGCAGCTATCATGATAAGTCGCTTTAGCCTGCAATTCTGCGCCGTAATTCTCAATCTTAAGAATATCGGTAAGAAATTCAGAGAATTCAAAAATTCTGTTTGATAGATCTTTCACCTGGTTATGCCGGGATGAATCTTCGAAGAGCTGTGTATAATAATTTCTTACAAAACCCACACAAGATGCTGAAGGTGCAACAATATAATCGGTGCCCTCAAAATCATTTATGAACTTAAGTGCTACATCTTTTGCTTCTTTCCAAAAGCCCGCATTAAAAGCAGGCTGTCCGCAACAGGTTTGATTCGGATTATAATGCACTTCGCAACATGCTTTTTCCAAAACTTTCACCATATTAAATGCAGTTTCAGGATATAACTGATCTACAAAACATGGAACAAATAACTGTATTCTCATACTATTTCTATTCTTGAAAAGCTAAATGAATGGGATTAAAATTCTATCCTTTTTAAACAGGAATCGGATATTTTGAAATGACGGTTATAAAGAAACCGGGTATTTAAGTGCCATCATTTTTAAAGCAGATATCGCCGCTTCTTCCCCTTTGTTTCCATGTATTCCTCCTGTCCGGTCATCTGCCTGTTGCTTATTATCGACCGTGAGTATACCAAATATTGTAGGAACAGGTAAAGAAAGATTCAACTGAACAATGCCATCCGTAACCGCCTTGCACACATAATCAAAGTGAGGTGTATCGCCGCGAAGCACACAGCCAATGCTATAAAAGCCTGTGGCTTTTCAAATTTCTTTTGATAAGTATCCCAAAAGTTTTTCACGGCAAACGGAATTTCAAATGCACCCGGCACGGTCACAATTTTGTAATTGTGCATTTCATACTTTTTTAAAATAGTTACACAACCATCGAGAAGTTTATTTACGATATCGGCATTCCACTCGGTATGTATAATAACAATACAGGCATCCTTTGAAAGAATGCCCGGTTTAAAATTAAAAAGATTTTCGTTTACAACTGCCATGGATCGTCTCGTAAATATTATTCTGAAAATTCACCCAACTTTGCCAGGTACCTGTCAACGTCAGCAGCCTTTTCAGAAAGCGGATACTCTGCTTTTATTTGCTTAAAAAGATCTACGGCTTCTTTTGTCTTTCCAGTAACCTGCGCAAAACGTGCGGCCCTGAAAAGAAACTCAGACGAAGTAAATTCATCCTTATCATTTACGTCCGCAGCCTTTTTATAGTAGTCCAGCGCATCGTCATTTTTCTTTAGTTCCGCACTTGCATCGCCCATCATTCCCAAAGCACGGCTTTTAATTTGCGTAGCCTTATGTGCATCAAATTCTTTTAAGAATTTTATATGCTTTATCATATTGCTTTAAGTGAAGATAGCATGCACCTGCATAATACTCACAAAGATTTGCCGCATCAGTTCCGGAATACCTGTTAATTATTTTTAAAGCTCCGGGATTTACGCCATCGCCATTCAGGCATTTTGCCGCTAGTAAGGCCTTTGTGGAATCGGAAGGCGCATTACTAAATTCTGTAAAATATTTTTGTGTTACAAAAACCACGTCATTTGCCTTCTCTTCTTTAGGAGCTTTAAACATGTACTTATATACAAGCCAACCCCCTAATATAATTATTATTGCCGAAGCAATAAACGTTACCGGTTTACTGTAATCTGCCCAAAAGCCACGAGCTCTTTGAACTACATCCACATCTTCCTGTTGTACTTTTTTCTCAGCCATCAATTTTATATTTGTTATTATTTTAAATCCTCTTTTTTACTGAAGATGATATCATCTGAATTAATCTGTTATAAAGGGATAATCATTTTCCGCATATACATCCTTGTAAAGTTCATCATCATCAGGCAACGGACTTTCATCTGCAAATTGAATGGATTCTTCTACCTCTGATTTTACTCTTTCATTAATCTGCCCGATTTCATCATCACTTATGCCAAATTCCTTTTTCATCGTTTCCAGGGTAGTTTCCAGCGGATCTTTTAATTTGTACTCCTCCATTTCCTCTTTACTACGATACTTGGCGGGGTCACTCATGCTATGCCCTTTATACCTGTATGTTTTAATTTCAAGCAAAGTGGGACCACCTTTTTCCCTGGCTCTCTTCACTGCTCTTGCAACACCGTCGTGAACAGTTTCTGCTGACATGCCATCAATTTTATCGCCAGGCATATCGTATGCATCGGCCAGCTTATAAATATCAAGCACATTGGAAGTACGCTCAACGGAAGTGCCCATTGCGTAGTTATTATTTTCGCAGATGAAAACCACCGGCAACTTCCAAAGCATCGCCATATTAAATGTTTCGTGGAGCATACCTTGTCTTGCGGCACCATCTCCAAAAAAACAAAGGACTACATTCTCTGTACCCCTGTATTTTTCGGCAAATGCGAGGCCTGCGCCGGTCCCAATTTGAGCGCCTACAATACCATGGCCGCCGAAGAATCTTTCTTTTACACCAAACATATGCATGCTTCCACCTTTGCCCTTACTGCATCCTGTAGCCTTTGCATACAACTCGGCCATACATGACTTGGCTGAAACGCCTTTGGCAATTGCCAGTGCATGATCGCGGTAAGCTGTTATGAAAATATCATCAGGCTTGGTTGCAGTCATACAACCTGCAGCAATTGCTTCCTGCCCAATATACAAATGACAAAAGCCACGTATTTTTTGCATACCGTACATCTGGCCTGCTTTTTCCTCAAACCTGCGGAGAAGAAGCATTAGTTCGTACCAGTATAAGTAAGTTTCCTTTGAAAACTTTGTAGCCAAATTTTTTTATTTTAGGCGGCAAAGATAGGGTAAAATGAAAAATAAAATCAGCCAATTGTAAATCAGATACAATTCAAATTTTCGCGGAGATTTTCTGTACACTATATCCGGTTATTTATACAATTTAGGATTCAAAATCAGCAGGAATGTGTGATTACCTTTTGAATAGGTATAAAAAAAATTTAAGTTTATCAATATATGTTGATAGTGCACTGCATTATGCTATGAGAAGTTAAACCAATACATCATTTAATCAAACTAGTAAGTTTACAAAAAGCAAAACCGGCGAGACGCCGGTTTGCAATAATTCTTTTTGAATCGCTTTTGTATATAGCGATATTTAATTTTTGTTATTTACCTGTGCCAATGTTGCTTCTCCAATGATCTTGTCGATTACCTTGACGGTTTCATCAACATATATATCGGTACCAACCCTTTTAAGGAACTGCTTGTTCTTGGCCACTTTGTCTTTGTCATTTGCAATCTCTATTGAATCTTTTTTGAGGTTTTCGACACTCAGGTCTTTCGGAAGTTTGGAAAGCTCTTCCAGGTTTTTTGAAGTTGTTTTTACTTCAGATAATCTTGCACGATACTTCGTAATATTAAGCGGTGTTTCATTATCATTATATTTATCAAGGATACTTACATCATCTCTTATTCCTTTGAATCTGGCACTCTGATTTATTTCAGAATTAACCGCACTGATCACGGAATTAAAACTATAGCCGGGGTTCCATGTAGTATAATTTGCCTTAGGTATCTCGTCCCATGCCAACGCATCAGGGTTATCTTTCTCACGGAATTTTGCATTTTCCAACCTGTCAGGAATAATAATATCGGGAACTACACCATGCAATTGAGTGGCTCCCCCGTTTATACGATAGAATTTTCTGAAAGTGAGTTTGATATCACCAAGGCCCTCACTCGGTTTTGAAAACAACGGATTTTCTGCCTGTGGATCAAGAGAAATACTTCGTTGCACTGTACCCTTGCCATAGGTAGAAGTACTTCCTATGACAATTCCACGATGGTAGTCCTGTATGGCTGCGGCAAAAATCTCAGATGCAGAAGCGCTAAGTTCATCGACCATTACTGCCAACGGCCCGGTATATAACACCTCTTTATCTCTGTCGCTTAAAATATTTGCTTTTTCGTCGCGTCCTTTTACCTGGCAAATGGGGCCATCCTTTATAAACAACCCGGCCATGTCAACCACATCATTTAAAGAGCCTCCGCCATTCCCACGAAGGTCAATTACAATACCTTCAACGTTTTCAGCTTTTAGCTTTTCAACCTCCTTAGCAACATCCGTAGCCGATCTGCGGGCAGAGGGATCATCAAAGTCTGCATAGAATTCCGGTAAATAGATATAACCAATCTTGTGGGTTCCGTTTACGATCGCACTTTTAGCGAAAGTATCATCAAGAGAAATCTTATCTCTTATGATGGGAACAACTTTAAGGCTTCCGTCTGCCTTCTTAAGTGTAAGTCTTACTTCAGATCCCTTTTGTGCACCCCGTATCAGTTTTACTGCATCGGTTACGGCATAACCGGTCACATCTACCGGCTCTTCGGGGCCTTGTGCAATTTTTACTATTTCATCTTCAGGTTGTATATCACCCGATTTCCAGGCAGGACCACCGGAAATAAGGCTGGCTATTTTTATCTTTCCATCATCTTCTTTCAACTGGGCCCCTATTCCAAAAAAAGTGCCACTCAATAATTCATCAAAACTCCTCTTATCTACCGGAGCAAAATAGGTTGTATGCGGATCCATGCTGCCGGTGATCGCATTTACAAAATCACTAAACATATCGTCTGATGTGTTGTGATTTTTCAGCGTTTGAAAGTAGCGGTCCATTTGCCTTGAAACTATATCACGCGCCTCACGCTCTAATGTTGAATCTGCCTTTGCCCCATCCTTCTTAAACACTGAATCTTTAGCCGCTACATGTTTATCTCTCTCATCCTGCAGATCTACAAACCGGCCTATCACCAGGTACTTGAGACGCTTCCTGCCATAATCCATACGCTCAGCTTCTGTCGTAGGAAAATTTCTTTTGTCCCCATCGAGCTGCAACGATTCATCTTTGGTAAAATCAAAGGGCTTTGAAAGTATGTCCCTATAAAACTTTGAGATTTCATCAACACGGGTGAGGTAAACCTTACTGATTGAAAAAAAAGATTCAAGGGGAGAGCCATGGATCTCATCATCTATTTTCGTGTCGTATTTTTTAAAGCCGTCAATATCTTTTTGATAAAAAATATATTTATCCGGATCGAGATCGTCTATATATTTATTAAGAACTTCATGTGAAAACTTATCATCAATTGTTTTAGGGCTGTAGTGTCCCTGTTCTAAAACAATGCCCACATTGCGAAGTATCCTTTCATATTTGGATTTAGGATTATCATCTTTCCTGTCTCCGCGGCCCATAACACCATAGGTAAGAAATAAACCTCCACAGATAAGTACTAAAAGTACCGGTAAAAATTTTTTGCTCATAATAAATTTCGTTAAAGAATTCATACGTAAAAATAACAGAAAATAGATTCGTGCCTTAAAATTAGGCTCTTTAATTAACAAAGGTTTGTAAAATATATGGACGGTTATTTCAGGATATTATTGCCTGCAGAAGTTATAATTTTAATCCAATTCTCCGATACCATTTAATTCATGGAGATATATTGATATTGATCACATACACTGTGTTGGTTTGCTAAGGATTCAATTCTACATAAAATAATAATGCCCAACAAATATTTTAAGTTTAAACAATTTCGGATAGAACAAGATAAATGCAGCATGAAAGTGTGTACCGATTCCTGCGTATTTGGTGCATGGATGGCCGGTAAGATTGCCGCGAAATCACCGCAAAAAATACTCGATATTGGAACCGGCACCGGCCTGTTGAGTTTAATGGCTGCACAGAGTTACAGTTGCTTAATTCATGCAATAGATATCGACAACAATTCGCTGCTCCAGGCAAAGGAAAATTTTGAATCGGCACCCTGGAACCATCATATACAGGCATTTTGCAGTGACGTAAAAAGCTGGTCTTCGAACTCAAAGTATGATTGCATTATTTCAAATCCTCCTTTTTATGAGAACGATCTTCTGCCGGCAAAAAGAGGAAAGAAAGATTCTAAACACAGCAACAGCCTCTCGTTTCCGGAACTCATTATTGCGACAGAAAGGTTACTAACTGAACATGGTTTTTTTGGAGTGCTGCTTCCATATTCAAGGGCCGAATATTTTGAAAAAGAAGCACTGAAATATTCACTTTTTGTGAATGAGAAATTGTATCTAAGACAGTCATTGAAACATGACTATTTCAGAGCGATATTCACAATGGAGAAAAAACAAAATCCGGTTGTACAGGATGAACTTTCTATTAGGGATGATAATAACGAATACACCGCTGAGTTTGTCTCTTTATTGAAAGATTATTATTTATACCTTTAAACGAGCTACATACGCTCAATAAGCCTTACCGGAAAATTAAACTCCCGCATATTCTTTCATATAATCATAAGCAGGAGTAAGATTGCCGTTCTTCACGATGGTAGCACGAGTAAGAAGAGTAGAGCCGCCGTTCAATAAATCTTTAAGAATATATTTAATAAGCTGCTCTCCAAAATACCTGCTGGCGTCTCTCGGCAATTCATTGGGAAGATTACCGACAGCCATCACATCCACCGACCTTGTAAGGTAAGGATCAGTGATAAGTCCATTTATTTTGTCAACTCCATAAACCGGGTTTTCAATGGTAGCGTCTCCAAGGTTACATGGTACTGAGCCATTGTGGTCATCAGAAATATCAGCGATGGTATTTGTTTTGAAATCATCCCGCTTAATATCCTCCATCTCAAACAGGCGCGGAATTCCTTCTTCCCAGTAAACACCATTCATCAAAATATCAGTTTCGCTGAGGTAACTTTTAAAAAGGCAGGTAAAATCTTCCGGGTGTTCATGAAATTCAATACGGCTATACTTTCCTGTTAGTTTATTTTTATAAAGATCCAAACCCTTCAGGTGAACGTATACGGGATACGAAAATTTTTCATTCAAATATTCATCCGGCTCCACTTCATGAATTTCCATAAGGTTCATTATTTCCAATATGCCATGCGCCACTCTCCCGCTACCGGTAACAGCAACCTTTACGATCGGAAGTTTCAATCCGAAATAAGTATGAATTAATTGCTGGAAATTTTTTTGTTTGTGCACCCTCGCCAGTGAAAAATTTCCTGTACGGTTTCCATAAGCCATTATTCCATTATGCGCCCCTACTACGCCGGCAAAAAAACCAAATCCTATGATACGTGTTCCATCGTCATGCTCAAGGCATTCGTAATCTATCAGCGTAATTTTTTTGCGGATAATATTGTGTAAAAGGTTTTTATTATATGCCTGCAATTTTTTTGTATGGGAAAAAAAGAAGTAAGTCTTTTCCGGAATAAGCATACCTACAGGAACTTCCTTTATCCCAAGCAACACATCGCAATCACTCACGTCCTCTTTCACCTCGATACCCGCTTCAACATATTCCCTGTCCTTGTAGCAACGCGTATCAGAATGTTGTACTGCAATTTTGATGTTCATATTTTCGCCAATCCATTTGCACTGTTGCGGTGTAAGAGCCACCCGGTTATCAGCGGGTATTTTACCTTCTTTTATCAATCCTATCTTTAACATTCATTCATTTTTTGAAAGCGGCAATTTACATTTTCCAATCAACATTCATTTGTAACTTTGAATATGAATTATTTTGAATTGTTTGAAATACCAGTGAGCCTAATTGTGGATCAGGCCAAACTTCCCGCACAATATTTTGCTTTGCAAAAAAAATATCATCCTGATTTTTTTACCAATGCTAACGAACAGGAGCAGGAAGAGGTTTTAGAAAAATCTTCCATGATCAACAAAGCATTTAAGACCTTTAAAGATCGGGATGACACTATAAAATATGTTCTTGAGTTGAAGGGTTTATTACATGAGGACGAAAAATATGAATTGCCTCCTGATTTTTTAATGGAAATGATGGAGCTGAATGAGGGCCTGATGGATGAAGACATTTTGAATATTGAAGAAACAGAAACAAAAATCTTCCAGTTGCAAAAAGACCTCTATAGTGAAGTTCAAAATATAATTGAAGATTATAGTGACGACCGCACAACGGAAGCGCAGCTCCTGCAAGTGAAAGATTATTATTACAAAAGAAAATACCTGAAACGTATTTTGGAGAGATTGGACGGAATGCGTAATATTGCGCCCTCCCGATAAATATCGGTGTAAGCCCGGATGGCGGAATTGGTAGACGCAGCAGACTCAAAATCTGCCGTTCGCAAGGATGTGCAGGTTCGATTCCTGTTCCGGGCACTGTAAAGCCTTATGAACATTTGATTTGTAAGGCTTTTTTATTTTACTATTTACATTATTACCGACAAATTTTTATATAAAGGCATAATGTTATATTAGATCAAAATTATTTTCATTATTTAGAGCATATTTTACTCTGTAGAGCACTATTTAGAAATAAATCGCGAAAAGTTTACCCATGATAAATTTTAGAGTCGATAATAAAATCGCGTTAGTAACCGGTTGTAGCCGTGGCATTGGAATGGCGGTAGCTGTTGAACTGGCAAATTCCGGCGCCGACATTATTGGCGTGAGTAACAGTATGCCAGGTAAAGGCAGTGAGGTGAGTAAAGCCGTGGAAGCCGCAGGCAAAAAATTCTATCCATACACGGCCGATTTTTCTAAGAGGGAATCGTTATACAATTTTCTTGGTAGAGTAAAAAGCGATCATCCGCGAATTGATATTCTTGTAAATAATGCAGGCCATATTATGCGCAAACCCGCTGCAGAACACCCCGATGAATACTGGGATACTATTATTGATATTAATTTAAATTCCCAGTTTATCATCACAAGAGAAATTGGTAAACGAATGGTGGAGCAACAATCAGGAAAAATAATATTCACCTGTTCTTTGCTGAGTTTCCAGGGAGGCATTAATGTACCGGGATATGCTGCCAGCAAAGGCGCTATTGCTTCCTTATTAAAAGCATTTGCCAACGAATGGGCATCGCATAATATTAATGTAAATGGTGTGGCACCGGGATATATTTCTACAGATAATACAACACAACTCCGTGACGATCCTGACAGGAGCGCAGCCATACTGGCAAGAATACCCGCTAACCGCTGGGGCACACCCGGGGATTTAGCCGGCGCTTATGTTTTTCTTTCATCTCCCGCCTCTGACTATATAAATGGTTCCATCATTACAGTTGATGGTGGATGGATGGGGCGCTAATAATTAATTGAATAAATAAAAGACAATGCAAATAAGATTTCAAAACAGTCCAAAGGAAACGAAGAAAATGACCACGGAAGAACTGAGGGAAAACTTCCTGGCAGAAAAATTAATGGAAGACGACAAAGTGAATTTAGTTTATTCGCATTATGACCGGGTAATTGTGGGAGGTGTAAAACCTGTATCGGCAACAATTGAATTACCCAACCATGAAGAATTGCGTGCAGATTATTTTTTACAAAGAAGAGAGATGGGAATTATTAACGTAGGTGGCAAAGGAAGGATAACTGCCGGAGATAAAAAATTTGATTTAAATAAGCTTGATGCCTTATATATTGGTAAGGGAACCCAAAAAGTTTTGTTTACAAGTGCTGACAAGAATGATCCCGCCGTTTTTTATTTATTGTCTGCGCCTGCCCACCGCGATTGTGAAACAAGGCTTATGAAAAAAGAAGAAACTTCTCCTGTTGAATTGGGGACCCCGGAAACTGCCAACAAAAGAACCATTTATAAATACATTCACGCCGAAGGAATTCAAAGTTGCCAGCTTGTAATGGGATTAACAGTACTCGCTGAAGGGAGTGTGTGGAACACCATGCCTGCGCATACACATACCCGCAGGATGGAAGCGTATTTTTATTTTGACGTGCCCTCAGAGCACCGCGTAATTCATTTTATGGGAGAACCAAAAGAAACGAGGCATTTGGTTATTGCCAATCATGAAGCTATTGTGTCGCCGCCCTGGTCTATTCATGCTGGCTGCGGCACCTCTAACTACGGATTTATCTGGGGAATGGCCGGGGAAAATTATACCTATACTGACATGGATCCCGCACCAGTAACAGAATTGTTATAAACTCAAATTCTAAGAATTCGCAATTAAATCTTTCGTCATTCTTTATTTTATTCCAAGATCTTTTTGAATTTGTTCTAACGATCTTCCTTTGGTTTCCGGCATTACTCGCCAAATAAAGATGAACGAAAGAAACATCATTACACTATAAAATATAAATGAGTAAAACCCCCCGTTTTTACTTCCTTCCACGATGATTGGAAATGTCCATGAAATGATTGCGGCCATTATCCAGTGCGTAAAGCTCCCTAAAGAACCGCCCTGCGAACGCACAGAATTCGGAAATATCTCAGATATAAAAACCCAAATTACCGCCCCCTGTGAAAAGGCAAAAAATGCGATGAAACCGATCAGGTAAAAAATTACAGAAGTTCCGCCACCACCTGAACTTTGAAATGCATACGCCGTAAGTGCAAGAAATACGATCATTCCAACTGCCCCGGTAAGCAGTAATTTTTTTCTGCCAAATTTGTCGATTACCGTCATTGCCAGTAATGTGAAAAAAAGATTGGCAGCCCCAATATAAACTGACTGTTGAAAAGAATCTGCCTGGTTAAATCCTGCCATCTCAAAAATTCGCGGAGCGTAGTATAAGATTGCATTGATACCAGATAACTGGTTAAACATAGCCAGCAGCACCGCATACAAAATAGGTTTGTTGAATTTGCCGTTAAATAAATGTTCTTTCGTGCCCAGTTTTGACAATTCATGTTCTTCTTTTATCAGGCCAATTGCATCGTGTTCTCCTGTTTTCTCAAATATCTTCTTAGCTTCTTCGTCTCGTCCATTCAATACCAACCATCGCGGGCTTTCCGGAATTGTTCGGAGTAGTATTGCAAAGAGGCCTGCTGGCACCACCATAACCCCGAGCATCCACCGCCAGGAATCTTCGCCAATACCTCTCAGAAGAAAGTTTGTAAGAAACGCCACAAGGATGCCAAGCACAATATTTACCTGGAAAGAACCAGCTAATCTTCCCCGAATTTTTGCCGGTGCAATTTCAGAAATATACATGGGACCTACCACTGAAGAAGCTCCTACGGCTATACCGCCGATAAAACGAAATATGATGAACAAAAGCCAAATGGGCGTAACAGCACAGCCAATCGCTGAAAGCAAATATAAAATCGCGATGAAAGATAATACTGCTTTTCTGCCATACTTCTGCGCAGGTATTCCCGCGATTATTGAACCTACAACCGTACCTATAAGGCTGGAAGCAACTGTAAAGCCAAGCCATCCTGAGCTCAACGACCACAGTTGTTGAATCGTTTTTTCGGCACCGGAAATCACTGCAGTTTCAAACCCGAATAACAGGCCACCAAGAGCGGCGATTAACGAAACTCTTATTGGGTAACCATAACCTTTTAGGGATACATGTGATGAGGTTTCATCAATCGTTGGAGTTTGCATATACAAGTTTTATCTAATGAAAATGAAATACAGATTTATACAAAATATTTCAACTTCGTGAATTTATTTTTCGCCGTCAGCTAATATGCCTGTCCGTTTGAAGCCAATAATTAGATCATCAACGCCAAAGCCTTCAAGGTACAATTTGATATTTGTTTCCTTTCTAATTTCTGTATCATATAAAAATTGAATTTTGCAAGCTGAATTAATTTTAAAAAAGTCACACGCAGGCATTGAAATAAAAGTGAATCGCAATCATGATTACTCTACAAGATTTATAATAACCCTTTTAAATAATTCTATAATATATTTATGCTTTTGCCATAAATCTCATTTTCATGAAACAAAGGTTTGAAGTATTGGATACGTTCCGGGGTTTTTTTTCATTTCTTGTTGCGTTGTTCCACCTGGCGAACCTGAACAATTCTTTCCTTGTTCAAAACATGTTTGTAAAACACGCCTACCTGTTTGTTGATTTTTTCTTTGTCCTAAGTGGGTTTGTAATTGCTTATAACTACGAAGCAATAATAGTATCTGCAAAGGGTTTATTAAATTTTTTCAATAGAAGATTCTTCAGGTTGTTTCCGTTGCATCTTGCTGTACTCCTTATATTTCTTGTGTATGTAATTGGCAGAAATTCTTTTGGGCATCCTTTTACAGAGGTGCAATGGCATGAATACAGCAAAGAAACTTTTTTTACCACCCTGTTTTTTGTCAATTCCATAAAATTTCCCGGAATAGACTATCTGAGTTGGAATACGGTTTCATGGTCCATTAGCGCCGAGGCAATTTCTTATTGTGTGTTTGGGATTCTTATGATTGTATTGAGTAATTATAAAAAATTAAAACTGTTATTTTATGTCTGCATCGTCGTTTTATCCTATGCCGCATTAAACTTCTTAAATGGCGATTTTTATTTATTTCAAACATTTCAAAATGGATTTCTAAGAGGCCTTATTGGTTTTTTTACAGGTTGTATTTCATTTAAGATTTACATGAAGATTAAAGACTACAAGTTCTCTTTTAATTTCGCCAGCTTATTGGAAACAGCTTTCCTGTTAGTTGCGGTATTAGCTGTTTGCCTTGGGAAATACCTTTCGGATTATGGGCTTATTTATGAAATCGTATTTATGGGTACTCTGCTGATTTTCGCGTTCGAGAGAGGGGCATTATCTAAATTTTTTCTAAGTATTCCGCTTCTTAAAAAGCTGGGCAAAATTTCTTATTCTATTTACCTGAATCAAATAATTGTCTTGGTTTTTTTTGATATTGCTTTCAAAAAATTTAGCAGGGCAAATCAATTCATTGACACCGGACTTGTGTTTGTCATTTCAGTTGTTTTATTCCTGGTAAGCTGGTGGACTTATAACAATATTGAAAGGCGGTTTATGAGAGGAATAAAAAAGCGTAATTAATGCAAAGGATTATTTTAGCTTTTTGCGACCAAAAGTCCATGGCCCTATCTTGCCAGTAAGCTCGTGCCTTTTCGCAGGTACACTCTACTATCCACCCCCACCCCTTCCACTATCCATACTACTACCTGCGACAATTGCGGAATGCCCTTAAACCTTCCGTCCCAACCAGCCTGTAATGTATTTGTTTCAAATAATTGTTGCCCGGCCCTGTTGAAAATTTTAAAATAGTGAAGTTCTTTTATGCCAAATACCACCGGCCGCAAAAGATCATTGAGTCCATCACTATTAGGAGTAAACGCATTCGGTACATACACCTCTACTTTCTCAATTGCTTTTACAAATTGGGTATCCACCGTCACACATCCACTCCTGGTTTTAATGTCTATAGTATACAATTGATCGGTACCTCCGGTAAATGTGGGCGTAAAACTTGTTTGCGTATTTAACGAACTGCCAGGCCGCCATAAAACAGTATCTCCAAATGGCCTTGCAGAAAGGTCGAGCGGCACTTCAACAACTGCGTATTTAACCGGGTAACTAATTCCAGGCCTGGGATCATCAATAACAATATTTTGAATTTTTGTAGAACGACTGCAGCCGTCATTATTTACGAGAAATGCGTAGTATGCACCTGTTTTATTTACCCGGTAGCTTGGGCGGTCAGCTCCATATATGGGGCTGTTATCCATCACCCACTGAATTCTTTCTGTAGGTTGAACGTGCAATATTGCACTGTCTTCACTATCTGAACAAAACATAGGGCTTCCAGTCAATCGCAAATTACTGTCAATGATTGAAGCCGTTACCACCACTGTGTCCCGGTTAATACATCCCCCCCCATCATGATTGGTCGTAAGGATATAGCTCGTTGTTTTATCCGGGGCAGCTATGGGATTTGAAATATTCGGATCAGATAATCCTTCTTCGGGACTCCAGCTATAAACCAATCCTGGCTTGGAGATAACGCCAAGGGGGACCGGGGCTTTATTGCACGAAAGTGTATCTCTTCCGGCATTTGCATTTACAGTTAACGAGTCGATCAACACAGCATGCAGAGTATCTACACAACCGTAGCCGTTATAGGGTACAACAGTTACCGCATAACTGGAGCCGCTTACCGGCGGGGGGTAAAAAGTGACAGTTTGTTGATTACCCAACACCTTTGTGAAATTATTATTATACCAGGTATAAGTTTGATAACCATACGGCGCCGTTAGATTGACGGCCGTGTCATCACTACAATAGGTACTTCCAACAAACTCACTGGAGCACTCGGAGTTAACATCGATATATGCATATCCAAAATGTCTTTTGAAAGTGCAATCTGCTGTTTTAAAAAACAACCGGATGGTTTTGCCCGCATTTCCATCAAGGTTTACAGAAACTGCCGACCAATCTTTGCACCAAACCGGAGTTCCCCCACTTTGGTTAGAGGATTCAAAAAAACCCGGTAACAGTGAACCGTAGGGGAAAAATGTAAAGGAAGAACAGTCTATTTTTTTATTGTCGGTAACATTGGTGACTTCAATTACCAATCTTGGCTGCTGCCATTGCTCATGATTAGGGTCCTGGAAGACTACTGCGTAATGGTAAATAAGTGAATAAACATCCCGGTCGGCGGGGATCGTAAATGTATATGAAATCCCTTCCGCTTCGGTGCCCGCAGTATTATTGCCCAATCTTATCGAATGTCCGCTGCCATTTGGACAATTTACAGGGAATCCTCCATAAGGATCTACGCCGTTGCCGGAATTTGCAGTATACATCGTTTGGCGGTTATAGGTCGGCCCTCCCGCGGGATATAAATCAATCACATTTTCACGACCAACTTCTTCAGCAGTCCCAAGGTAACATTGCCAGCCCCTGAAAGTTCCCGTTTCAAAATCTATATTTGGAGGGCAAGTTTGAGCATTCGCAAAAAAATAGCCGGGGCATAATATTAAGCCCCCTACCAATAATTGTAATCTCAAATGATAAACCCCCATCTTAGTTTTATAACGACTTGAAGAATATTAGGGTTGCCTTGCTTGCTTATATGAAGTTAAAAACTTTATTTGATGCCTGTGTTATTAATCTTTATTATATGGAGCTGCTTTTTGTGTTATAATCGAAATGTCTAAAATCTCTGGGGCAAAAAGCTTAAACGCTTCCTGAAAATACAAAGAAAAGCGACCATTGAATTAGGTGCAAAAAAATGTGATTTCAGATTTATAAAAGTATGATACGGATACCGCGGCTCGCATTCCAAACGGGCGTTGTTGTTGATGCCACCGACAAGTATTGTGATTCAATAAATGAATATAACTTGTACTGAAAATTTTATCATGAAGATAGCCTTACTTACGATGGGCACCCGGGGAGATGTGCAGCCTTTTGCAGTGCTGGGGAAAGCGCTTAAACAACGCGGGCATGAAGTAACACTTGCTACCGCAAAAAATTTCTCATCATTTGCAGATTCTTATGGCCTCAGTTTCGCTGCGGTTGATGCCGATTTCCAGGCGATTCTTAATTCTCCCGAAGGCAAGAAAATGATGAGTAATCCTTTCAGTGCACGAAAACATCTCGACCGGCTTATTTATCCAATGATCTACGATTCACTTAAAACTTTTTACCAGGTCGCAAAAGAGAACGACAAAGTGCTTTTTCATGTAAAAGCAATGGCGGATTATTTTATTGAACATGTACCCCGAAAATTGATAAGAGCAAACGTAGTGCCCGCTATTGAACCTACCCGCGAATTCATAAATCCGGTCTTCAGTACTTTTCATTTACCTGCTTTTCTCAACAGGCTTAGTTATAAACTTTCTGATCTCGGCCTTAAAATGATGAGCAAGCCGGTAAACAAATTCAGGAAGGAAATTGGTATAGCAACCAAATACGCAAAACCGGCGTTACCCGCAATCTATGGCATTAGCCCGCTGTTTCTTCGGCGGCCAAAAGATTATCCGGCTGACAGCCATTTTACAGGTTTCTGGATGGATAGCTCGGCAATAGGATTATCAAAAGACTTGCTTGATTTTATAAACGATGGCGCACCCCCGCTGCTAATTACATTTGGCAGCATGCCTTTTGAAAGTAAAATGGATCTTCCCGGTTTACTTCAAAGGTTGATAAAGTCGTTAAACAAGAGATTAATTATTGTAAAAGGATGGGGATTGAATGATGCACAGCAACTGGAACAAAACAAAAACATTAAAATAATTGAGTCCGCCCCCTATGATGAATTATTCCCTTTGGTAAAGGCAGTCGTGCATCATGGAGGTATCGGCACAATTGCATCATGTTTAAAAGCGGGGAAGCCATTTCTAACATGCCCCGTTCTATATCCCCTAGGCGATCAACATTTTTGGGGAACTGTTGCTTATAAAAAAGGTGTAGGGCTTAAGCCCATTCCTTTGAAGCACCTGAAAGAAAATACATTTATTGAGGCCGTAAAAGAGTTGCTTAATAGTGAAAGATTATACAGCAACAGCAAACGATTAATGGAAGAGATGCAGGATGAAAATGGCGTTGCCAATGCTATTGAGCTTATAGAAAACAAGTATTGATTTATCCTTTTTACTTTGCTGTTATTTTCCAGACACGAGTGAAGATTATCCCGACAAATCAAACTAAACGAAAATTTTTACAAAAATCTTTTTCCCTTTCCCCATTTATAAGTGAAATATAAAAGCAACAAAATGACAAGCGATTGAAATAAAATCAAGCTAATAGTTAAAACCTTTGATGCGATATTTTCAGTATAGGCCGGCAGCGGTTCTCCACCAAGCAGACCTGAAAGTGGCGGATAGATGGTATAGCCGCTGACCCTAACTTTTGCATAAGTTGAAATTTGTGTGATCAAGAAAGCGATATCAAAAATCAAAGCACATCCGACAATTAATATTTTCCAATTGGGGAAAGTTTCGCTGAATGAATTCCTCTTTTCCTTTATCATAAAAACTCCGAATGATACTAACAGGAAAAACGTAATCATTAAAGACAACTTTGAAAACACAAAATAGGTATCATGCAAATGAACGTCGATTGTATGGTTGAAATTCATTCTGAACACGATGCCTGCGAATATTAATGTCGCCAAAAAGGACATCAATAACCAAAAAGATTCTCTAAGCAGGTATCTGTTATCTTTCAAAATAGATAAAGTTCATCGTGAATGTGTTGTCTTCCCTCTTTGAATGTAAGCTATTTTTCTGCTTTGCCGCGTCTTTTTGCCCGTTCATCTCATTTTAAAAAATACAAAGCAGGCATAGAATATTTTTGTTCTGCAATTGAAATTATTTCAAAGAAAAAAGCAACAAATTTTCCTTTAAACAAAAAATCATCACAATTAAAAATCACAATTATGAAAAAGAAAATCTTATCTATCGCTCTTGGTTTAGTACTCATGGCGATTGGTACAACAACTTATGCGGCTGATAAAAATCTCAGTAGCGACAAAAAGCTAACTCCTATTGAAAAAGTGGCAAAGAATTTCAGCGAACAGTTTAAAGACGCCGTGGATCCAACCATATCCGCTGCAAAAGATGGCTTCATCGTTCAATCTGAAATTCATGGACATAATATAACTTCTGCCTACAATAAAAAGGGAAATTGGGTTTATACACTCGACGGGTACTCCAGGAATAATCTTGATAAAAATATTATTGAAAAGGCTATGCCCGCCTACCCACACTATTTCATTACAGGAATGCAAAAAGTAGAGCAGCCAGGAAAAACTTCTGTTTACCTTGTGTACATTGAAGGCCGCAAATCATTCAAGACATTAACGGTAAGCAATAGTTCTGTTGAAGTGTTACAGGATATTAGAAAATCCTGAGAAAAAGAATGTTTATAATACTTGTTCTAAAAGCCTGTGAGAAACAGGCTTTTTTATTTTACAATGGCGATGGCCATGCCGTCGTGTTCCTTAGCCCCCACCGTTTGAAATATAGTAGCTGTAACCTCCGGGCACTCCGATAAAAATTTATTAAATCTTTTTACACCAGTTACCATTTCATCCGGGCTTTCTTCCAGCAACACCTTTCCTTCCCGGATTACATTATCTGCGATAATTAATGTACCCGGCTTCGAAAGTTTTAATGCCCATTGAAAATACTCGGTGTAAGGTGGTTTATCTGCATCGATAAAAATCATATCGAAAGGACCGGCATGTTCTGTTTCTAAGTTTGGTAATATTTCAATGGCTTTACCTAAACGGATTTCGATTTTTGAAGCAAGCCCGCAACGATCAAAATTCTTTTGCGCAACTTCTGCATGTTTTTTATCAATTTCCAGTGTTACCAATTTACCATCACCGGGTAATGCCCTTGCCATCCAGATGGTGCTATAACCGCCAAGTGTACCCATTTCCAATATCTTTTTTGCATTACACAGTCGTGCCAGTATCTGTAAAAATTTTCCCTGGTTCGGCGAAATGCTTATCTGGGGAATACCAGAATCAATAATAGATTTTTCTGTTTCCCTCAGGCAATCATCTTCATCATGAAAAAGCTGGCTGATGTATTTGTCTACCGATTCAAATAGTTCTGAGTTCATTTGTTGGCTGGTTTTTTAATGATTTAATTAAAGATAACTTCTGCTACAGTTAAATAGGCGAAACTTACGAATATTTTATAAAACGAATTGAAGGATTCAAAACGTAATGCATGAATTGTAGATGTTGTATATAACCATCAACGTTCTTCCGGGTTTTAATGGATAGGCCAGGCGGGTACAAAAGGCCAGACTAACCGCAAAAGCGCGGCAATTCCGCAAGATCTTCCAGGTAAAATTTCTAAACGAAAAAGTAAAATTTGCAAAAAGCCAACGTATTAATACTCAATCTTCAAGCCATTGATTCACAACTGAAATTTTTTTGTAATTCTGAACAATTAAAGTTCAAAAAGTTAGTTATTAGATTATTGGTCCCGATATAATAATCCTTTGAAAATCCAAACATTCTATGTCACCAGTATTCATGACCCTCATTCTTCTCACGGCCGTTGCTTGCCTGTCCTATTACTTAAATCATTTTACAAATTCTGACAGAAAGAAAAAAGAAAATCTTTTTCGACAACTTAGCAAAGAAGGGACTTCAAATAATCTTGTTTTTTGCAGCCAGGAAATTCTTCAGAATAAAGTAATTGGTATCGATGGAATTCACCGGAAAATAATGATCCTGGAAAAAATTAAGAATAGTTATAGTTGCTCCGTTATATCACTCGACGAAGTGCAGCACTGCGAATTGGTAAAGAGTTGTGGTTCCCTTCATGTAGCCAATCTTAAAAAATTTAACATAGAAAAAAATCGGGAGGCTATTGAGCTACAGTTCGAATTTAAAAACCACGCTCAACCCACTTCCATCAAATTTTATGATAGTCTCGTAAATTCGAAAAGAGAGTTTGAATTATTAAAAGCCAAAGCCGAATATTGGAGCACCATGTTTTCAAAGATGCTTACTCACCAACAGGTGGGCTTAAGAGCATAGTATCCTCTTCATTTCTGCAGTTTCAATCTATTCAAAGTAACGCATCAAAAAGATTGCGGCCAATACCAACTCAGCCCAACTTCAATAAAATTTGCATAACTGTTAGGGGAAATTATTTTCCTGTTGTCGCAAATTGAATTGCCCTCGCAAGTATTTCATCCTTGCCGGCCTTTATTCCATTAATCGTCGGAGAAATTTTTACATCGGGCACTATGCCTATGCCTTGGGTCGGTCTGCCATCCGGATAATAAACACCATGCCCTGAAAAGGCAGTCTTAATTCCACCGGGTATGCTTATCCCCGTTACATCGCCATCTGCTCCTGCTGTTTGACTTCCCATGATAATAGTGTTTTTAAATGCAGCCTGTATTACCATGCAGCTATATTCTGCCTGGCTCTGCGTTTGCTCGTTTACGAGAATTATGATTTTGCCTTTGTATTTAAATTTAGGAACCACCGGTATTTGCCATAAACTACTCTGTACTGTTTGTGTCGCAGGGTCCGGGGAATCAGCTATCATTGTTGTACCCTTCGCTGTTGTAACTGCTTTATCCGTTAAGTAATTTACCATCGTCCATACTGTTCCCCTCGGATAGTTCCGGTCGTCTATTATAATTGCTTTTGTATTTTTAAAATCATTAAACATACTGTCAATCTGCTCTACTTCCAATTTCCCAAAATCAACGTAACCAAGGTCATCTTTTAATTTTGTCCAGTTGCGAGCCTGTTTTGGTAGCCCGGACGTGTAGCTGTTATAAGCATACTTGCCAACCTTTCTTTTTAAACGCACATTTTTTACCGTTCCATTATGCAAAAAAGTAATTTTTACAAAACTACTATCGGGGCCGGCCAGTACATTCAATGTAACTCCTCTTTGCAACGCAGCATTGTTAGAAGCGCCAATGTATTGCGAAAACCATCCTCGTTTTTTATCAATATTTACATCATCTATCTTTAGTATTTCATCGCCTGGTGACAATACATTTTTTAAGGAATCACTAAAGGTCTTATAAACTATGGTTTTATTATCGACATAGGCCAACTGTACTTCGGGAATACTCTTGTACATGTTTTGCCATATTCTGCTATCCAGCCAGCCGTGTCCATCATGTATCTCAGTAATTAAGCCCGCCACCGCAAGCATGTATTCAACAGAATCTTTGCTTTGTAAAATGATGGGGACGTATTCATATAAAACACTGTCCCAGTTTTTTGTAATCCGGTCCTTATTGGCACAGAAATAATTAATAGCGCTCCAATAACGCATTAATCCCAACAGTCGTAAAGATGCAGTTGGATACGAAAGGCTGTCGTACCCGTCTACTTTCTTATCTATAAATATATTTTGTAAAGGTTGACTACATGGCGCCTGATCCTGGTTCCGGAATTTTAAAAGATTAATTGCATTGTTAAGGATAGAGTCTTCGTTATTATTTCCACGAGAATATACCGTGGCATCAGGCGAAAAAGTTTTACATCCGTTCGGATAAATAGTTTCAACCATGCCAATATTAACCGTTATACTGTCGGCAAGTTGCATTTGATAAGTATATGTTGATGCAAAGTTTCGAAGACTGTCTTCTGCCAGTACCTTTGCAATTTTTTCCTGCTGCAATGCGGCTATTGCATCGCTTAAATTTTTATTATATTTATTTATGATCAGGCACACCGGCTTATGAATCGCATCAGGCAAGGGGTTAACGACGGAAGAATTATTGGTGACCCATCCCTGGTAGTAAAACGATGACATATCAAAGGTCTCCGATTGATGACCGTAATGTATTCTCGACCTGTAAGCGGGATAACTTATATCATGATCGGTTAAAAAACCTACCAGTCTTTTCATAAATTTTGATTCATAGTAATCGCTGTTCTCGTCGTAGTTTGTTCTCTTTCGCAGGTCAATGATAACACCTCTCGCATTTTTTAAAGTGTCCTTCAATAGCATCGACGCTTTATTATTGCCAAAACCATTATTGTTTTCACTCATAAAATTTTCGTCAAAGTGGAGTAGAGCTATGCTATCAGCGAGCCATTTTAATAATGGCCTTTCGGCAAGTTGAACCGAATCTTCTCTAACACTTTCGCCATTCACAATAACGGTGAAAGGGTCATGCAATTTTTCAATCATCTTCTGTACCGCACTTTTAAAATTTTCTGCAGAAGGATCTTTAAGAAGATCGTTTATATTATCAGTGAATAAACTGTCAGCATTTATGGTGTTGTAAGCCATTGCAGGATGAAACAAATTCAGCACGCTCCATAGTTTTCCATAGTCACCTATGCGGTGAATGGCAGCCTCATCAAGGTTTTGGCCAAATGCAAGTGGTGCCTGTATAAAAATCGTTGCGATAAAAAATAACCTTTTCATCTTAAAATTTTAATAGAATATATAAAAAAACACAATAATCAAATTTACATTTTGTATTAATTCAAAATTCCACGCAAAATAATAATCCTTGTGGCATCCAATTACTTACGTGCAGTTCTAAAGCGCGGGAAACCAGGAATGCTTTTATATTCATCTACGAGTAAGAAACAAATTTTTTTTGCCTTTTAGAGCACGTACATTTGCTCCCCCAAAACAATAGACCTATGGATCTGAAGTACACACAAAAGATAGCCGCAGAGCTAAACATCAGCAACAAGCAGGTGAATAGTATTTATGACCTGCATACAGAAGGCGCCACTATTCCTTTTATCGCCCGTTACCGCAAAGAAGCAACCGGCAACCTCGATGAAGTTGTAATTGGCAATGTTATTAACCAGGTAAAGTATTTTAATGAACTGGAAAAAAGAAAAGAGACTGTTTTAAAAACAATAGAAGAAGCAGGTAAGCTAACGCCGGAATTGAAAAAAAGAATTGAAGATTGTGTTAATGCCACAGAACTTGAAGATATCTACCTTCCTTATAAACCCAAACGAAAAACGAGAGCCACGCAGGCTATGGAAAAGGGATTGGAGTCATTAGCGACATTTCTATTCAGCCAGCAAAATATTAATGCGGAAGATGAAGCCAACAAGTACCTGAATGAGCAGGTAAAAGATAACGCCGAAGCTTTGCAAGGCGCAAGAGATATAATAGCTGAGTGGATTGCCGAGGATGAACAGGCACGTAACCTGATGCGTAAATTATTTAGCAAAGAAGCAATACTTGTGTCAAGAGTATTGATGAGTAAAAAGGAAGAAACCGAGGCACAGAAATACCGCGATTATTTCGAATACCAGGAACCGCTTTCGCAAAGCCCTTCGCACCGGATATTAGCCATTCGTCGTGGTGAAAAAGAAGGCTTCCTCATAATGGATATTAATATTGAAAAAGAAAAAGCCGTAGAAGAACTGAAGCGGAAATTTTTAACCGTTTCTAATACAGCCTCTAAACACGTATCCATAGCCGTTGAGGATTCGTTTAACCGCTTATTGAAACCATCTATCGAAACCGAATTCCGCATGGCGGCTAAAATAAAAGCCGATGAAGAAGCCATACGTGTGTTTGCAGAAAACCTTCGCCAGTTATTATTAGCCTCCCCTCTTGGCCATAAAAGAATAATGGCAATCGATCCGGGTTTTCGCACCGGCTGCAAAGTAGTTTGCCTTGATGAACATGGTGGCTTTCTAAAATATAATACCATTTATCCCCACGCTCCTCAGAACGATTGGAATGGTGCAGTCCAAACTATAAAAGAACTGGCTGCCAAATATAATATAGAAGCTATCGGCTACGGAAATGGCACGGCAAGTAAAGAAACAGAATCGTTAGTACGTGGCATCGATTTTGGAAAACCTATGTCTGTATTTATGGTGAATGAAAGCGGTGCTTCAATCTATTCGGCGAGTGATGTCGCAAGAGAAGAATTTCCGGATGAAGACGTAACCGTTCGCGGCGCTATAAGTATTGGCCGCCGTCTGCTCGATCCGTTAAGTGAATTGGTAAAAATTGACGCCAAAAGTATTGGAGTGGGGCAATATCAGCATGATGTAAATCAAACCCGCTTGAAAGAAGCGCTTGACCAGGTGGTAGAAAGCTGCGTGAACTTTGTGGGGGTCGATTTAAACACGGCCAGCAAACATTTGCTCACCTACGTATCCGGCCTTAGTGCTAATGTGGCGAAAAATGTAGTGGAATACCGCACAAAAAATGGAGGTTTCAAAAGCCGGGAAGAACTGAAAAAAGTTTCCATGCTCGGCCCAAAAGCTTATGAACAAAGCGCAGGATTTTTAAGAGTAAGCAATGCAAAAAACCCATTGGACAATTCCGCGGTGCATCCTGAGAGTTATAATGTGGTGGAAGCTATGGCCTCAAAAGTAAATAGCACTGTACCGGAATTAATACAAAACCCAGCCATAAGAAAAGAGATTAAAGCAAAAGATTTTGTTACAGAAACAATAGGCCTGTTTACCATTGAAGATATTTTAAGGGAACTGGAAAAGCCGGGCCGCGATCCCCGTTCAGCTATTGAAGAATTCCGTTTCGCCGATGGCGTTAGTACCATGGAAGATCTAAAGCCCGGCATGAAGATTCCAGGTATTGTAACCAACATCACTAACTTCGGTGCCTTTGTGGACGTGGGTGTAAAGCAGGATGGCCTTGTGCACATTTCACAATTAAGCAACCGCTTCATCACTGACCCAAATGAGGCAGTGAAACTTGGACAAAAAGTAATGGTAACTGTCACCGAAGTGGATATATCAAGAAAGAGGATTGCTTTATCTATGAAAGATGCATCACCGGAGATTAAAAATAAAAAAGCTGAAGTGCGGCAGCAAAAATCTTTTTCCAAAAAGCACGAACCTATGGATGATTTCCAGGCGAAGCTGGCAGCGTTGAAAAAGAATTTCAGGTAAAGGGAATGGATTAAGAAACTTCCACATGAAATATTTGTTAGCCGAATCGTAAATTAATTCTCGCATGGCATATTCAACAAACTAAAAAAATTAAAGCGCACTGGAACAGTAATGGAGTCGTTTACAAAACCTTTCAACGCAAATATGCCCACGTAATTTGGCTTAAAGTCAATGTCCTTGCTTAAGGCTTCTTTGAAAGCAAAGTTCTCAACAGGCCCCATAGAATATAATAGACGAAAACGATTTTTGTTCCTTTCAATTCTCAAAGCAGATCGCTGCATGTTATTATTTATAATTGCTTCTTCGCCCTGCTCAATACTAAAAACCGGGAGGTGTAATATTTCTTCCGGGCGGTTATAACCTTTGCCACTAGTGCTTATGGCTTGAATTATTATTTCCGGCGGCCTGGCAAATCCACCAAAAAAATCGTTGTATCCAATGGAAAATCTAATGCACTTACTTTTAAACGTGGTATCCTCCATCAGCAAAATACCAGCCTGTTGCCATTCCCGGTTTGGAATAAAATTATCCAGGTGAACTTCGGTAGAGAAACAATCTGCAGTAATTTTTTTTAACAGTAAGTTTTTAATATCCGGTTCGTTCACCGTATCAGGCCAGTTGTCACCTCGCAATGTAAAAAGAGTAAGCTCTCCCGGGTATTCATTTCGTTTGGCCCACCACGCCTTATCTTCAGACTTTATAATCCAGCCATGTTTTGCAAGTGAATCTCTTTGCACGGAGAAAAAGTTTTCAACAAGCTCATTTTCCTTTTGCTGTCTTGTAAAGCGTATTAAAAGAAACACGACAAGAATAATTATAAGAGCAATGAAATAGAAATAATTTGGATGAAGTAATTTTCTTTTGATCTTTTTTGTTTCGGGCTTTAACGTTTTACTTTTATATTGAAACCAGTAAGGATAATGCCCTTCATCAGCTTTCCTTTTCACTTCATCTGTATAGGGAGCATTTAGCACATACCTGGCCAACGTATCCAATGTAGCAACCGAAGGATTTTCCTGTTTGGCTTCTGAGCGGTCGAGAATGTACAAAGAGTAATTCTTGATACTTTTTGCGCCGATAACAAGCCCTGTATTTTCGTAAACTTTATTTGCAAAATGTTTGCTTTCCGTTTCCGACATGGATTTGGTTAACGGAACTCCAAAGCATTTTTGATAGCTCTCCTTAAACAAATTAATAAATACCTCATTATTCAAATCCATCATTCGACTAAATTTCAAGGAAAAAGATCATTTCCATAATATTTCCAAAAGGTTTCTGCAGAATTCCACTCCCCTTCCGCGTGCCGCGTTGTAATTAAACCAGTTTTACAAAATCCCTTCTTCACCAATTCAGTAGAGTGAAATTATCTGAATTATAAATTTAAAAGTATGAAATTTCTAATGGTAACTTTTTTCTGCTTCGTTCAATGCTACGTATTTTCCCAGACACTCCAGTTGCATTATGATACGCGGCATACGATTGATCCCAAACGTAACTCAAAAAATTTCCCAACACTTTACTTTGAATATTTCAAAAACCAGGACTCCGGGAAATCTTTTATTAAACCCGGATCATTTCTATTAAAAACACAAGCCGATTTCCTGGGCGAGAAACATAACATTGCGAAATTTTACATCCAGGTATCGGAATCATTCCGGTTTTGGAAACCAAAAATTTTTCTCAACATCCAGTATAGCGGCGGGCTGGGAATAACAGAGCCGAAAGAATATAGCTACTATATTGTCAATACTTATTCGGCAGGTCTAAGTTATCCTTTCAAATTGGGAGATGCGTATCTAAGCAGTGTGATTTCCGTTAAGCATGTAACTTATGATAAGCCATCAAATGACTTGCTATGCACACTCTATTGGTGGAAAGGTTTGTGGAATTATAAAGCGGAGTTCTCAGGTGATTTTTCATTTTGGACAGAAAATAAAAACCACGGCGATGATTTGACTTTAAACCTTAGGGGTAAAAGATTTTCCTTTTTTGCTGAGCCACAGTTTTGGTATAACGTCAATAAAGTTTTTGCACTGGGCACAAAATGGAATACCTTCTACCACATACTTTCATCTGAAAATATTTTACAAGTGTATCCTGCACTGGCTGTAAAGTGCAAGCTTTAAGAGCAAGCAACTCATTTTAATTTATTCTGTAAGGTGATTGCTAACTTTAATGTTACTGTATTACCGTCAGGCGTAATTCTAAAAACTGAACCGTTCCGTGGTGTTGAAAAGCCACCTTTCGCAGCCTCAATTAAATATTTCATTCCTTCAAATTCACAATCAACCTGCTTTGGATTTATCTTTTTAAAAGGTAGTGAGGCATTATCGGCAGTCGACAAATCGAGAAACCATTTATTTGATTTACTTCCTTCTATCTTCATCTTTAATTGTCGCTCATCAATGTCAATAACCAGTGTTCCTTCAAAAGATTTCAATGGCCATGAAATATGCAGCTTGCCAGCAATAGAATCGGTCACGATAGGATCGCCGCCTTGCAACAGAACTTCTTTACCATCGATAATAGTTTTAAAACGCAAGCCCGCAACTTTATCCGGTGCACTCCAGATATAGCCATCAACAAAGGGAAGTGTAAAGAATGAACATTCATTGGATGTCGCTTTGCCTTCTGTGTAAATGGATGGAAAATTTTCATTAAATAAATGAATATCGCGAAAACGTAATGTACCATTTTCCCATAATAAATTAGCCCGGAAAAAACGGCTGTTGAACCACACTGTTTTGCGATCACTGCCCGGTAAATCTTCAGCAACTGTAACGGACGTCGCCGGTGTTGTCGTGTAGTTATCGCGAAACCACTTTCCTGATTCTGCCAGTGTCTCAACTTTTATTTTCTTTTCATCTCTCAGGCGGGCGATCAAAGGCATCTGTATTTGAAATCCTTTCGCCATGGCATCCCAGGTAAATGAATTCTCCTGCCCAGCCTGTGTGTATGCAAATTCCATTGCACTGCCTTCTACAAATTCTTTAAAGTACCAATTGACCCAGGCTGAGTCGCCGCCTGCATCCGGGTAAACAGGCTCCAATGTAATAACGCCTTGCCTGTCCGTTCCAAGCCCGTTATCATATTGACGAATGGGATCACTACCCAACATTCTGAAAATAGGAACAGGCGTTTGATTTTTTTCATCTTGCGCCGGCATGTAAGAATTTATTTTACTGGGATAATATGCCTGGTTCCAATAACCGCCCCAGAGCGTGTAGCCATCAGTGCCATATTGATCTTTACAATTGCACGAGGCAATGATTTTATATTTTTTGTACAAATAATTTAATGTATGTGCATCGATAAACCACGAGCCAACAGACTTAGGATAGTAGCCAAATATTTTTTTAAAATCGGCCATATATACATCGACTAATTTTTCGCGCTCTTTAGGAGAATAACCTGTAGAGAAACCAACATCCGCATGCCAATCCCATGGATAACGGCCGCGCCACTTCATTCCTGCATTTTCAACCATTGGTTGTGGTATCTCCCACCACGCTCCTATTTCAAAAGAATCGCGTGGAAGAGTTTTCAATAATTTTTGATAGCGCGGATCAAGCAAAGCATCGTATTGCAATAAAAAAGTTCCACCGAGTTTGTACTTTTTCATGATGTTAACCTGCTTCACTACAGTTTGATAAAGTACGTTTTCGGTTATTGCCGAATCTCTCGGTTCAAGCAGGCGAATAAAATTTACAATGTTTACAATTTTGGGATGATTATTTATTTTTTCTACGTCACTCTTATGCCGGCTGAATACCGTAGATGATAAAAGCGATACAAACAAAAAAAATATTAAAACATAAGATGACCTGCTCATTATATTTTGTAGTGCCTTCATTCGTTTTGATTTTTTTACGATGGAAATTTTAGGCTGCGAAGGTTCATTAATTATTCGGAATTTTTATAATTATCGGGTGTTCATTTATTCTTCCGTAATTCCGCAAGCGAATAAAAAGTATCTCTCCAATAAATACCGCCATTATATAAAGTGATGATAGTCGCCTTTATTATAACATAGGTCATGATGATACCGGCATAAATACTCAAAAATGCATACCACCATTTTCCATTCGACCCCGGCATATTTCCATAAAGTATTAGTTGGAAAACAAAAATGCAAATTGCTAAAACCCGTCCTACATTATTTCCAAATAATAAAATGACAGGAAGGGGGAGCACGAAAAATAACAATGTCCCAATCGCGCCGCCGGCTGCTAAAAAAACATTATACCTGAACCCGGAGAAAATATTTTTCATCAACCCATCAATGAATTCTCTTACACTCGAGTACCATTCCACTTGTATTTCGTCCTGTCCGTAAAGCACATCTCCTTTACCTCCAGCTGCCTTAATTGATGCTGCAAGTTTTAGATCGTCATCGGGCCGCATCGCTATCGCCTGGTGTGTGCCTGCACGTTCGTAAACTTCTCTTTTAACTAAATTAAAAGCGCCGACACCCATAGAAGTTTTAGATGTTTTTATTTTTGCCGCCCAGGGCCTTTGGACCGCAGTAAGCATAATCACAAATGTCATAATCACACTCTTCAGCGTTGCAGATGAAGCAATAATGCCGGGTAAAATTGTTAAATGATCAAGGTTATTTTTCAAACAATAATGCATAGCCTTGTTTAATACATCGTTCTGAAATAAAACATCGGCATCAGTAAAAAGTAAAAACTCTTCATTGGAAGATATGCTGCCTGAATACAATGCATGATTCTTCCCAAGCCATCCGGGAGGGAGTGTATCAATATTTATAACCGATAGATTGCTATATTCTTTCTTCAGTTCCCCAAGAATTTTCCCCGTATTATCCGTTGACCTGTCATTAACCACCAACACTTTGTAATTGGCATATTCAAGATTGCAAACACTTGTCAACGCTTCCTTCAATGCATACTCTTCATTTCTTACCGCAACAATTATGACTACAGACGGCAGCTTATTTGCCGAAGGTTCGATGGAATATAAGTGTCTTATTTTACGTCCGTTAATAATTAAGTACAGTATAAGAAAGGCCCAGTAAATAAGCGCAAGAATCGAATAGATAGTTAACAACATAATTGAAGTACAATTTAGTTGTTTACACTTTCACTTGCCCTGATTGTTTACTATTCATTCAGTTTAGATGTTTGAATGGCAAAAAATTAGGTATCAATTTTAATCGACTCCTGTTCCTCCTTGATAAACTATCCTGCCGTTTATAACTGTCATTTGAATATCAATACCCGCATCAAAAATTACTACATCAGCATCTTTACCTTCAGCGAGTGACCCCTTCTTACCGGACATTTCTAAAATTCGTGCAGGTGTAGCAGTTACCATTTTTACCGCGTCAATTAAAGAAATATCTGCCATCGTTACCATTGTTCTTACAAGGCGATCTGCGGTCGCAACGCTGCCTGCAAAAGAACTGCGGTCAGGTAATTTGGCAACATCATCTTCTACAATTACTTTCAGGCCATTATGCAAGCTTCCCAGAATACTTTCTCCCGGTGGCATTCCGGCTGCCCGCATCGCGTCGGTAATTAAGGCAGTTCTGTCTGCTCCTTTTATTTTATAAACCAGTTTCAACAATGGTGGCGGAAGGTGAATGCCATCTGCTATTATCTCCACATCCATTTCATCAATGATGTAAGCGCTTTCAATTACGCCGGCATAACGGAATGCGTTTCTTCTTGTGACGCCAGACATCCCGGAATACAAATGCGTCGCGAGTGAATAACCATTCTCAAATGCTTCGAGCACTTCTTCATAGATGGCATCTGTATGAGCAACCGCTGCCAATACTTTTTTTGATCGAAGAAATCTGCCAAATTCAATCGCACCTTTTAATTCAGGAGCGGCACTCCACCGCTTAATACAAGAAAAGCTGGATAGTATTTCTTTATACTCTTCCGGATCGGGGTCTCTTATATATTTGGGATCCTGTGCGCCACGCTGATTCATTGCAAAGTATGGGCCCTCCAGGTGCATCCCTAAAAACTGAGCACCGTTTGTATTTTTTTTATCGGCCTTCTCATATAGACTAAGCGTTTGTTGCAACTCTTCACTACTGCTTGAAAGCGTAGTCGGCAACATAGAAGTAGTGCCATATCTCGCATGAGTTTCCGCTATTCTAAGAAATGCATTTTCTGTTCCGTCCATAAAATCATGACCGCCGCCGCCATGCACGTGGATGTCAGTAAAACCAGGTGCTACATATTGTCCTTTTGCGTCAATTTCAATCGCATCGCCGGCTTCAATATCTCTGTCGCTAACTGCAGTAATTGTATTGCCGGTTATCAGCAATGTTCCGCCATTAATTATTTTATAAGGCGTAATTATTTTACCATTGAATATTTTTATCTTTTGCTGTTCCATATAATGATCCCGATTAATCCAAACAAGATTCAACGTAAGTTTCTACAGGTTCCATCACTGTGCTCGGTGTCTGCAAAAAGCATAAAACACAAGGTACAGATAACAGAGAAATAATACCCAATGTGGAGATAGGCATTATGCAAGTGCGCAAAATAACAATATGCAATGGTGGCATGCGTGCCGCACATAAAAAAGGCCGCCTCGAAGGCAGCCTTTGAAGAATTTAATAAGAATAATTTAGCCTAAATACGCTTTAAGGGCACTACTATATCTCGCTTTTTGAAGGCGCTTAATCGCTCTTTCCTTAATCTGGCGGATGCGCTCTTTAGTAAGATCATATTTCTGGCCTATTTGTTCAATGGTAACACCATTTTCTCCATCAAGACCGAAATAAGCATTTACGATCTCCGCTTCACGGGGACTTAATGATTTCAATACGCGGCGGATTTCATTTTTCAATGAGTCGTGCATCACATCTTCATCCGTTTCACCGGGGCCTTTTAAAAGATCGCCCATTGCAACATCTTCCGCTTCGTGTACCGGCGCATCCAATGAAGTATGGCGGGTATTACTTTGAAAAATATTGTTGATTTCGGTTTCACTCATCTCAAGAATTTCTGAAAGTTCTTCGGTGGAAGGTTCTCTTTCATGTTCCTGTTCAAAAGCCATGTAGGCTTTATTAGCCTTATTATACGTGCCAATTTTGTTTTGAGGCAAGCGGACTAATCTGCCCTGCTCTGCCAAAGCCTGTAAAATGGACTGGCGAATCCACCATACAGCATAAGAAATAAATTTGAAACCCTTGGTTTCATCAAAGCGTTGTGCCGCTTTTATTAAGCCGAGGTTACCCTCGTTAATAAGATCGCTCAATGACAATCCCTGGTGCTGGTACTGTTTTGCAACAGAAACTACGAAACGTAGGTTGGCAGTTGTGAGGCGCTCTAAGGCTCTCTGATCTCCCATTTTAATTTTCTGTGCTAAAATAGTTTCCTCTTCCGGAGTAATCATCCCAATCTTGGAAATCTCCTGCAAATATTTCTCAACTGCTTGTGAATCACGGTTGGTAATCTGCGTAGCAATTTTAAGTTGCCTCATGTGTGTTTATAATTAATGATTAGTATACGATGTAAAGACATTAACAAAGGGGAAAATGTTGCAAAAGATGTGTTAATCACTGGATCTTTCCGAAACATTCACAAATTTACAATGCAAAATCGGCATTTCATAGCCTTTCCTTCATTTAATTAATACTTTATGTAATCCTTTTGACATTTACAGAAATTTGGAACATTTTGTTCAAAAACCAAAAAACCATTCTTTTGCCATTTAACTTCAATAATTTAGCCAAATGATAGATTTCAGGTCGGATACTTTCACGAAACCAGGTGAGGCCATGCTGGAAAGCATGTTCAGCGCCACGGTAGGCGATGATGTTTTTGGAGAAGACCCTACCGTAAACCAACTGGAGCAGATGGGTGCCAGCTTGTTTGAAATGGAGGCAGGATTATTTTGCCCAAGCGGAACAATGACCAATCAAATCGCCATAAAATGTCATACCCAACCCGGCGATGAAATAATATGTGAAAGACTTAGTCATGTTTATATATATGAAGGCGGTGGCATTGCATTCAATTCGGGTTGCCAGGTAAAGCCGCTGGAAGGCGACCGGGGAAGAATCAGTGCAGATCTCGTGAAATCTGCTATAAATCCCGATGATATTCACAAGGCCGTAACCAGGCTTGTGAGCCTGGAAAATTCGGCGAACCGCGGGGGCGGAAGCTGTTATGAATTGAACGAAATAGAAAAGATTAAAGAGGTCTGCCTGGCAAATAACTTAAAATTACACCTTGATGGCGCCCGGCTCTTCAATGCCCTGGTTGAGAAGAAGCAAAAGGCGGAGGAGTACGGAAAATTATTCGATAGTATTTCAATTTGCCTGAGCAAGGGGCTTGGGGCGCCAGTGGGAAGCCTCTTACTGGGAACTAAAAATTTTATCGACAGAGGGCGTCGTGTGCGCAAAGTATTTGGGGGAGGCATGCGGCAGGCAGGATACCTGGCAGCAGCGGGCATCTATGCTCTTGAGAATAATATCGAAAGACTTAACATAGATCATGTTCATGCAAAGGATTTGGCTAATGCTTTGCTCCTTAAAGAATTTACCGGCAAGATGATGCCCGTGGAAACCAATATTATTATTTTTGAAGTAACAGGCAGTTACACTGCGCATGCATTGGCGGACGCCTTCCGGCAATATGGCATTTTAGTGATGTCGATTTCCCCTACTCAAATAAGAATGGTCTTGCATTTGGATATTACTGAGAGGATGGTGAGAGATACTATAAAGGTTATTGAAAGTTTATAGTTTTTCTTTTCTAATGAATTCTGACTTATTCCGCTTGCTTTTAAAAATATCCAGACGTTATTTTTTGCAAAAAACAACTATTGTGCTTTCTTTTGCCTTGTGACCGAAGGCCTGCTGCTGTGTGGCTCTTCGGGTTTCCTGATCATGTCTTAACTTCGTGCCTCATTATAATTTTAACTGAATCTACTTATGCTTCCTAAAATAAATCCGGCGCAAACAGCCTCGTGGAAATTGTTGCAAACCCATTTTGAAACGATGAAACATGTGCGCATCAAAGATCTTTTTACAGAAGATCCTGAAAGATTTGCCAAATTTTCCTTTGCGTTACCCGGAATTGTTTGTGATTTTTCCAAAAATATCGTAACCGATGAAACCCTCAGGCTGCTACTTGAGCTTGCCGCTGAATGCGGCTTAGGAGAAGCCATAGATGCGATGTTTAATGGCGAAAAGATAAATGAAACCGAGGGAAGGCCGGTATTGCATACTGCGTTGAGAAATTTTTCCGGTGGCCCGATGTGGGCAGAAGGAAAAGATGTAATGCCCGATGTAAAAAAGGTCCTTGATCAAATGAAGACATTTTCCGAAAAAATACATAGTGGTGAATGGAAGGGTTATTCCGGAAAGAAAATAAAATACATTGTAAACATCGGCATTGGCGGAAGCGACCTTGGCCCTGTGATGGTAACTGAGGCTTTGAAACCCTACCAGGTTGAAGGTATCACCACTCATTTTGTCAGCAATATTGACGGCACAGACCTCGCCGAAGTATTGAAAAAAATCACGCCTGACGAGACGCTGTTTCTCATCGCATCCAAAACATTTACCACCCAGGAAACCATGACCAATGCCCATTCTGCCAGGGAGTGGTTTCTTAAAACGGCTATGGATGAAAAAGCCGTGGCTAAACATTTCGTGGCGCTAAGCACTAATGAAGAAGCGGTAAAGGCATTCGGCATTGATCCTGCAAATATGTTTGTTTTTTGGGATTGGGTCGGAGGCCGCTATAGTTTGTGGAGCGCCATTGGCCTTTCAATTGTTCTTACAATAGGGTTTGATCATTTTGAAGCACTTCTAAAAGGAGCATACGAAGTTGATGTGCATTTCAGGGAGAAAAGCTTTGAAAAGAATGTGCCGGTTCTGATGGCTCTCATCAGTCTTTGGTATATTAATTTTTTTGGAGCACAATCTGAGGCGATCTTGCCCTATGACCAATACCTGCACCGTTTTCCCGCTTATTTCCAACAGGGAAACATGGAGAGTAATGGCAAGCATGTAGACCGAAACGGCAATGTAGTGACCTATGCTACTGGGCCGGTGATATGGGGTGAGCCAGGTACCAACGGCCAGCATGCGTTTTACCAGTTAATACACCAGGGTACTCTGTTGATACCCTGTGATTTTCTCGCGACAGTGCTTACACACAACCCGATGGGTGAACATCATAAAATACTACTTTCCAATTTTTTCGCCCAAACAGAAGCTTTAATGAACGGAAAAACTGCAGATCAATTGGAAGCGGAGGGTGTGCCCGCTGCCATTATTCCCTTCAAAGAATTTGACGGTAATAAACCTACGAACTCTTTCCTTATTACCGAGATCACCCCTACTACACTCGGTGAACTTATTGCAATGTATGAGCATAAGATTTTTGTACAGGGAATTATCTGGAATATTTTCAGCTTCGACCAATGGGGTGTTGAACTGGGGAAACAGCTTGCCAAAAGTATTTTGCCGGAATTGAAAGATGATAGTGAAATAACTTCACACGACGGATCTACGAACGGGCTTATTAATGCCTATAAGACGCTGAGACAGTAGTTTTTAGCGATGGACTGGGTAAATAGCAGGGCAAAAAAAATCCTCCCGGGTTATCGAGAGGATTAATGCAAATGTATTTTTACTATTACTTGTCTCTTTTTTCGTAGCGCCTTTTGAATTTGTCAATGCGTCCTGCGGTATCAACTAATACGTTTTTACCAGTATAGAAAGGATGAGATGTATTGGATATCTCCAACTTCACAACCGGGTATTCTTTACCATCTTCCCATTCAACTGTTTCCTTGGACGCTGCTGTAGAACGGCTTAAAAACATAGTACCATTACTCATATCCCGGAAAACTACAAACCTGTAATTAGAAGGATGAATATCTTTTTTCATAATTTTATTTTTTAGTGCATGGATTTTGCCATGCTTTTTTGAGGCTGCAAAGCTAAGGTTTTTATATATATAAGCAAAACCAAAAGTAGCTTAATTTTTCATATTCACATATTGAAGCGCCAGGCCCAGGTCCCAACCTTTTGAAGCTTGTATAACACCCTGGAGGTCGTCGATTTTTTTTGCGGTCACCCTTACGATATCATCCATTATGGCTGCCTGCACTTTAAATCCCGAATCCTTTATCAGCTTTACGATCTTTTTTGCATCCTCCTGGCTAATTCCGTTGCGCACCTGGATTTCCTTTTTCATCACTTTTCCGCTTTGAAAAGGTTCCTTCTTAAGATCATAAATTTCTGCAGCCAGGCCCTGCTTCATGCTCCGGCTTATTAGTACATCTATTACCTGGTTTAGTTTCATTTCACTCTCCGCCTCCATATTTAATTTGAACTCTTTCTTATTAAGATCGATTACCACATGGCTTCCTTTGAAATCAAAACGGTTTTTTATTTCTTTTTCAACTGTGTTTACTGCATTGTCGAGCGTTTGCAGATCCACTTTACTTACGAGGTCAAATGACGGCATATCAATTCAATTTAGGTTAAGAAGATAGCAAAGATAAATTGAAATGGCAGTATAATAACAGGACGAATAAACCGCCACAATATAAAAGAGAGAAAATTTACGGAAGATATTTACTTATTTTTTTGATGCCAGTAGAGTTTCGTCGCTTAAAAAATTCCTTATCTGCAATAATATTTAATGGTGGCTGAATCATAAGTTAAACTGCCTTGCCCGAAATTTAGAAAAGTGTTTGAACTACCCGGAGAATAAACAATTTTTACGGGCAAATTAAAATCATTATAACTGTAATTGGCATTTACAGGATTGTTCACACTATAATCTCTGTCAAGAAACATCCATATTTTATTAGTCCTGTGAAAATTAATTTTATCATCATATAGTATCCCATCAAGATTTCCATCCTGATTATATGTATAGTTCTTGATATTCGTAGTACCGAAAAATAATGTTGTGACTTTACTGATTCTGTTTTCTGAATCATATTCAAAGTCAACAATTACCAATTGATTGTTATTTGCAGGTTTGCCATTAATGATTTCAGGGAAGTAATAAAGCGAGTCTCTAATAATTCTATTATATGAGTCGTACGAATACTTATGCAAGTTATCTACGTTTTCCAAATCGGAAGTGTCGTACAAACCAATCAATTCTTTAAGTCTATTGTAATTATCGTACCGAAAAATAAAATTTGGTGCCCCGGTACTTACATTGCCTCGTATGCCGGCAATTGGATTACCTAAATTATTATACGCAAAAGTAATTGAGTCCTCGTAACCTGCACTTCTAAGATTAAAATGAAGTGTCTGTATTTGGCAAGCACTAAAATTTTCGTCTGGAGGTGGCTTATGGTCATATTTAGTACAAGCCCAAAAGAGGAACGGTAGTATAATAAAAATGACTTTCATAGTTTTCATCATTCTTAATTGTCCAATTTATTTCCTCTTTTCTTCAAGATTTGCAATTAAGCAACAACTTCTTAATTAAAATTTACCGGTTTTATCAGGCAAAAAAATCCCGCTTTACAGCGGGATTCTTATTTGGGTGGATGATGGGGCTCGAACCCACGACCCTCAGAATCACAATCTGATGCTCTAACCAACTGAGCTACAACCACCGTTTATGAGTTGGCAAAAATAATTAAAAAATTAAACTAAAAACAAACCATTTTGTTACGATTGCGTTACACCCCGCAGGTGCTGTTTCGTGTGCAGAGGTGCAGAATGGTTATTGTCTTGAGGATGATATTTTCCAGGATAGATGGATGATCGGTCACTATAACATAACATTGAAAATTAAAATAAAAAATAAAATAAAATCGAACAGGTTTTTTAAAAACTTGCCGTCTAAAGAGTTGCCGTTCATCTATAATCAAAAACTTAATTAAGAATTTCGTCTCAGATTTGCATTTTTTTTAATGAATCGGTTAGGTTTTCTATAATCCATAAAAGCAAGTACCAAGCAAAAGAAAATAACGATGAAAAAATTTTACCTGGCATTTATCGCGTTCTGCATTTCCACAACATTGTTCGCTCAGTTCCCTGCTGGCGGTGCCCGTGGCGGCGGCCAGAATATGAATATGGGACATTTTTATGGAAAAATTGTGGATGATAATACCGGCAAGCCATTGGAAGCAGTTTCTATACAGCTTACTCAAAACAAAATGGATACTGCCACCAAAAAGCGCAGGGATTATGTAGTGGCTGCCATGCTCACCGATAAGAAAGGAGAGTTTAGCATAGATAAATTACCGATAATCGCCAGCTACCAGATCCTGGTAACAGCGATTGGCTACAAGCCATACAACGAAAAAATTGCCTTCAACCTTAAAATGAACGGCGGCGATATGAGCCAAATGTTGAGCGCCGTGGATAAAGACCTTGGAAATATTAAAATGATACCAGATCCAAAGCAACTTGAAGGCGTAGTAGTAACCGCGGAGAAAAGCATGCTGCAAATGAATATCGACCGAAAAGTTTTTAATGTAGATAAAAGTTTAACGAGCGCCGGTGGTACAGCAGTTGATGTAATGAAAAATGTTCCATCAGTAAATGTAGATATCGACGGCAATGTGACTTTACGAAATGCCACGCCACAAATATTTATAGATGGAAGGCCTACGACTTTAACGCTTGACCAGGTACCGGCAGACGAAATTGAAAGCGTTGAGATTATCACGAATCCTTCTGCAAAGTTTGATGCATCCGGTGGTGGTTCAGGTATTTTAAATATCGTTCTTAAGAAAAACAGGAAAGCCGGATATAATGGCAATGTAAGAGCAAATCTTGATTCGCGGGCTCGTTTTGGCCTTGGAGCTGACGTAAATATTAAGCAAGGAAAAATAAATTTCTTTGCTAATACCATGTATAACCAGCGTAAGTCTTTAAGCACACAAAGTACTAAGCGGGTTGATTATCTCAACGGCGTTACCGCTACCCTTTCACAAACCGATAAGCCTGAAAACAGGGGCCACTTTGCATTTGGAAGAGCAGGCTTCGACTATTTCCCGGACAACCGCAATACTTTTACACTGGCAGGAGTGCTTGTTGGGGGCAATTTCAGCAACATTGACCTCCTTGATATAAGAAGAGATAGCAACTATGTTTCATACGTGACCAACGATATGGGTATCAGAAATACCAATGGAAATTTTACTTTTAATAATCGTGGAGGTATACTCAGCTATAAGCACAATTTTGCGAAGCCCAATAAAGATATCACTGCAGATATAAATTATAATTATAGTAAGAATACAAATAACAGTGAGTTCTCTACTCAATACTTTAATCCGGATAACTCTCCTAAAACTTCTTTGCTGCAACAAAAAATTACAGGCGGGGGGACAACAAAATACTTTACGGCTCAAACGGATTATACTGATCCTATAAATGATAAGATGAAACTTGAAGCTGGCTTGCGTGGGTCTGTAAGAAACTACAGCAGCTTTAACGAAAACTATTTTTATAATTCCCTGGCAGGTAAATACGAAACCATACCAGGCATTAATAGCAAGTATGAATTTAAAGACCAGGTATACGCTGCATACACAACCTTCTCTCAAAAGATCAATAACTTTACTTATCAGTTAGGTGGACGTCTTGAAAGTTCTACCTATACAGGTAAGCTTATTGATTCGAACCAGGTATTTAAAAATTCTTATCCTTTCAGTTTTTTCCCGAGTGTATTTTTAACCCAGAAACTTAATGACAAACAGGATCTCCAACTAAATTATTCTCGTAAAATAAACAGGCCAAATTTCTTTCAGCTTATTCCTTATTATGACTATTCCGATTCCCTCAATATAAGTCGCGGCAATCCTAACCTTGTTCCTGAATTCACTAATTTATTTGAGCTGTCGTACGATATTAATTTTAAAAGTGGCAACAACATTATCGCTACGGCTTATTACAGGCAAACGAATAATCTCATTACCCGTTTCCAGTACAGGGACAAAAATCCCAATCCAACGATGAGTGACTCTATCTTTATAACATCGTTTGCCAATGCGAATAGCTCAAGTGCCTATGGGCTCGAAGTAACGGCTTCGAATAAACTTGCCGCCTGGTGGACGTTGACATCAAACGTAAATGTCTATAATTCAAAAATAAACGGCAGCAATCTTGAAAGTGATCTCAACAATCAAAAGGTAAGCTGGTTTGGGAAATTGAATAACACCTTTAAATTGCCCAAGAATATTTCAATTCAACTCACGGGCGATTATACAAGCAAAACCATTTTGCCACCTAACAGGAGTGGTGGTGGTGGTGGAAGATTCTTCGGGGGTGGAAATCTTTCTACAGCTAACGGGTACACAGATCCTGTTTATGGGGTTGACATAGCAATAAAAAAAGATTTTCTCAAAGATAAATCCGCTTCAGTTTCGCTTAGTATGAATGATATTTTCAGAACAAGAATTTACAAGACCTTTTCAACATCTACTTTTTCAAAAACAATTTATTCAACCCAGGAAAACGAGCGCCTTAAGAGACCCACAAATGGTTAGGCTCAATTTCAACTGGCGATTTGGAAAATTCGATGTATCTCTATTCAAACGTAAAAATCTAAAAGGCGAGCAGGAAGGAATGCAAAATGGAATGCAAGGCGTAAGTCAATAATAGTTTAAGTTCAGGTAAACAAGCCGGGCCAAAGTCAGCAGTTTACTTTTGGTTCGGCTTTTGTTATTGTATCCAATTAAGTATAAGAATTTGACCTAAAATTCCCATTTAACCTAAAAAATTGCCATCATGAAAAAGATTATTAGTTTACAATTTTACTATTCGTTATTTACCATTATCTTAATCTTCTTTTGCAATGCCATAGCGTTTGCACAGGATAGTGCGGTTAGTAGTTCAACCACCACAACAACGACCACGCAACAAACAACCACTATACAGCCGTGGATGTGGGTGGTAGGTGGTATAGTTCTTCTGTTAATAATAATTGCACTCGTAAGAGGAAATAGCGGCGCATCACATACCGATAAAGTCACCTATACCAAAACAACAAGCAAGGAAGATAATTAGCAAATCAATGAAAATTTCAGACTGGAAGTGGCTGGCAATTGTCGGCCATTTTTTTTAAACAAAAAGTCAACCCATGAGTTGTATTCCTATAAACTTAGGTTCCAATTCAAATCATCTAAAAAATAATTTACCGCTATCTTTGCGCACTTTAAAATAAAAAGCGACTGCTAAAAGCAGTAGCCCGCTTGATAAATTATTAAAATCAAAAAGAGAAATGGCATTACGTGCAGGAATTGTGGGATTGCCCAACGTGGGGAAATCAACTTTATTTAACGCGGTCAGTAACAGTGCAAAAGCACAAGCGAGCAATTATCGCTTTTGTACTATTGAACCTAATGTAGGACTTGTAAATGTACCTGATCCAAGGCTTAATGCACTGGCGGAGCTTGTGAAGCCGGATAGAATTGTACCCACTCAAATTGAAATTGTTGATATTGCCGGCCTGGTGAAAGGCGCCAGCAAGGGTGAAGGCCTGGGAAATAAATTTCTTGCAAACATACGCGAAGTAGATGCCATCATTCATGTGGTACGTTGTTTCGAAGATGATAATGTGTTGCGGGATGAAGGCCCGATAAATCCCATAAGTGATAAAGAAATAATTGAGACAGAATTACAGCTTAAAGACCTTGATAGCGTTGAAAGGAAAATATCGCGGGTTGAAAAAATGGTTAAGACCGGCGATGCAAAGGTGAAGCTCGAGTATGAAATACTTCTTAAATGTAAAAATCACTTAGACCAGGGAAAAAATATTCTTTCACTTAACTTATCCAAAGAAGAGAAAGCAGCCATTGCTGATAATTTTTTATTGACTGATAAACCAGTTTTATATGTTGCTAATGTAGATGAGGCGTCTATGCATACAGGTAATCAATATTCTGACAAGCTTGCCGAAGCAGCAAAAGCCGAAGGTGCCGAGGTAATTATCATGACCAACGCTATTGAAGCACAAATAGCAGAATTCGAAGATCCGGCCGACAAGCAAATGTTTATGGAGGAATATAAAATGGAAGAGCCGGCACTCGACAGGCTAATCCATTCTGCTTACAAGCTTTTGAACCTATTGACTTATTTTACTGCGGGCGTACAAGAGGTAAGAGCATGGACTATACACCAGGGATGGAAAGCTCCCCAGGCTGCGAGTGTTATACATACTGATTTTGAAAAGGGATTTATTAAAGCTGAAGTAATTGCTTACAATGACTTTATTCAATATAAATCAGAAGCAGCATGTCGTGAAAACGGCAAGTTGCGTATCGAAGGGAAAGAATATTTAGTGCACGATGGTGATGTGATGCATTTTCGGTTTAACGTGTGACCGGAAGACATATACGATGTTGGATGTACGACGTGCGATGTTGGATATTTGGCGTAAAAAAATGGATGCAGGTAAAATAAAGCTGGCGGCGTAGGTATGCGAAGAGGAAGAAATTCCCTTAAAGGAACAAAGAGCACAAAGAAAAAAACTTTCTGGCCTTAGTGTCTTAGTGAGATACCGAAGACCATCAAAACTTATAACTATACCCCACCCTTATCACCTGCGTCTCATAATAATCGCTGCTGAAATACCTGAAATCTTTTCCCTGGATTTCTTTTTTGATCACCATAGTATTCAGCAGGTCCGTCGCGTTGAAAAATAATTCACCATTCCCATTTTGTATCACCTTCTTAATGCCGACATCCAGGGAAAAACGGGAACCGATGGTGCCCTGAGGAATAATGTCTTTTGCGAGGTAGATCGCAGTCACTTGTGCATCCACATTCCTGGAGAAATGAATGGTATTATTTAGCTTAGCATTTCCTGAAAATATTTTCTGTTTATTAGCAGTAAAAGTATTTGGAACCGGGTATTTATTTTGAACTGTGAATGCATCTATCTGGTTACGATATGCATTTACATTTAGGTTAAATGAATAGCTTTTTGAAACATCCTGCGAAAGCACCATTTCAACTCCCGTGTTGTAGCTTCGATCTACATTTTGAAAGATTGCATAAATTAAATTGCTTCCCGGAACAGTGCTTGCTATGCGTGTAATAGTGCCATTTGCAAACCGGTGATAAATGGCAGAATATAAGTATCCTTTGCTTAGATTTGTTTTGTAACCAACCTCCAGCAAATTGGTAAACTGCGGCCGTAACGCAGGGTTTCCTACCTTAATAATTTCCGCATCATCATATTTTGGGAAGATGCGAATGTCAACTTCATTAGGCCTATCCACCCGCCGGTTATAAAAAAATGAAATTTTATTTTGATCATCTATTTTATATGCCAGTCGTATATTGGGAAACGGTTGCGTATAATCGTAGCCGTCACTTTTATAGGTCGGGTGGCCGGGGTTCACATCATATTGTAAATGCACGTATTCAACTCGCAGCCCTATCTCTGCTTCATATTTTTTATTTTCAAAAACATAATTTCCATACAATGCAGGTATCGTTTCTTTATAAGTTGCTTTGCCTCCCGCGTTGCTGTCAATAGGTGAATTTATCCCGGGAAAGAATTGCATATTAGTAGGAATCCACCTTCTGCGAAATTTGAAACCACCTTCTATGCGGCCATATTTCAACGGGCGAACATAATCTATATTCAGGTCAGCCACATTTTCGTCAGAAAGTAATTTGAATGCATCTTTACCTGTATAAGCAGGCAAGGTATTAGTAAAAAAATATTGTTCATCTTCCCTGTGAAAAGTGTAATTGAAACCAGCGTTTAATAAATGGCCGGGTTGTTTAAACTTATGGTGGTATGCGGCCGTTGCCATAACTGTTGTCTTTATCTCATCTTCCAGAAATTGCCACAGGCGGTACCGTTCCTTAAAATCATAATCAAAAAAAGGCTCGTCGCCGCGGTCAATTATTTTTTCACTTCCATACAATCCCGAAATCGTTATCGAGTTGTGTGAATTCATATTATAGTCAAATCCCACTTTAGTAGTAAGAAAGCCGGTGTTCCTGTTCCTCTTGGTTTGCTGATTAATGATAGTGCCATCATCATAAATCCTTTTTACAAATTCATTTTTATTGAGCGTTTGGGTATATAGATAATCTCCCTGCAAAAAGGCATTAATTTTATTTTTTCGATAGTTAACTGATAGGGAAGGATTTATTTTTGGAGTAAAATGATATTGTGGCCTTATGGTTGGGAAGTTTTCTTTCTTCACCCACACAGCGCCTGCTCCGGTAGCAAACCCTATTTTACCGTTAAACCCTTCCTGCTTATTTTTTTTATAAATAATATTTATGATTCCTGCATTCCCGTTTGCATCATATTTTGCAGAAGGGTTATTTATAATCTCAATTTTCTCTATCGCGGAAGAAGGAATATTATCTAAACCTGTTTGGTTGCCAAAGCCCGTTAAAGCTGTTTGTTTACCATCTATTAAAACAGTTACGCGGTCATTGCCCCGCAGTTGAACTTTACCATCCTGAACTGTAACTCCTGGCAGGCTTTGCATAGCCTGTAATACGGATCCACCGGTCTGGCTGATATTGTCTTTTAACGAAAACGTTTTTTTGTCCATCTTTGAATTCACTTCATCCTGCTTTGCAACTACCACCACTTCATTGAGTGTTTCCGCATTTTCTTCAAGCTCTATAGTTGTCACATCCAGGAAATCTGTCAGGGATCCTATATACAGCGGTTCTTTTTTTGTGTTGTAGCCAACAAAAGAAATTTCGAGCAAATAATTTCCGGGCTTAATATTAGAAAGAGAAAACCTGCCTTCTTCATTGCTTACAGTACCGGTTACAAAAGAATTACTTTCGCCGGTTTTTAAAATAATATTTACATAAGGCAACGCTTTTTTTTCAATTTGGTTTTTTACTACTCCCGAAACTGTTACAAGATTATTTTGAGAATAAGAAAATAAGTTTGATAAAATAAAAAACAAAAAAAGTAAAAGTAGTTTTGATTGCATTAGTATATTATTATGTTAACAGGAAATCGCCTACAGCTAAGATCAATGTTGTTGGTGAGCGATCAGTAGTTCTTTGGGAGCTGATAAGTATCTGAACTTGGCATTCGATTGCATATCCGCTAAAATACTCGATTCATATCCATTTCCCTTAGAAATGGATAACAGGAACCTAAATTTTATGATTTAATTTGAATACACGGGGCGAGTACGCTGAAATGATAGTTCAACAAAAAAGGCACAACTTCTGTTGCACCTTTTGTTCATAAAATGAAATAAATTATTGAGGTAATAACACCTTATCAATTACATAATAAACGCCATTTACCGCATGATTATCTAAAGACGTTGCCTTAGCTGCAGTTCCTGAAAATGGTGCACCACCTGGTGGAAATGTTCCCAGACCTGTAAAGGTTAGGTTAGTTACAAATGGACCGGTAAAAGTTGCGTTTGCAATAATGCCGGGATGCGGGCCATATGAACTATTAACGAGCGTTTTTACAAAAAATGGTGTGGCAGATGCAGGAGGAAAATTCACCGAAAATACCCGGATGTTTGGTTGAAACCCTGCGCCTTGGTCTGTTGCTAAAAAATGATAGGCCATAACGCCTCTTATAAGCGCAGTCGAGACGTTATTGGTACTTAAAAAAATTGGCCCGGCCGCAACTGCGCCATTTCCTGTGGCGAACGCATTTGCAGTATCAGTGGCTGTATAAGGCATTGGGCGAAAGGATAAGTACTGCTGGAATGCAAGCCCGAATATTAACGTTTGAAAAGCTGCATCACTTGGCGCAAGTACTGTCATATTAGTCACCGCGTAATTAAGAAGGGAATCAAACCTGTTCAATCCGGTCTGGCCGCTATCGGCTCTTGCAATGGCTGCTTTGAAATAGGTAAGATTAGGATTGTTATATAAAGCGTCCCTTAATACCTGGCTCGGCGGTGCAACAATCCCCGCAACCACATGAATCACCCCGTTCTTAAATTTTAAGTCCGGCGATACCACGGGTATATTATTATCATAAAATCCAACGGAAGTTTTCGAAGGAAAAGTACTTAGCTTAAGCGGTATTGTAGTGCCCGGTAAAAAGCCAATTGTAATTGATGATGGCAACTGAACATTTGGGAAAGTCTGCGGGGCATCGGCAGAAGTTAATTGCTCGCCCGGGATAATTGCATAGTTAACAATACCACCTACCGTAGTTATCGGAAGGCCTGCTATTACCGCTGCTGAAGGAATACCCGAAGCAATGAATGCATTATCGTCTGGCAGAAAGACGGTAAACACTTTATTGGCATCACTCAGCATTGACATCGCTCCCACCCTTGTTGCGGCCGCTTTAAAGATGGTATAATTTGGATCAGAATTTATTATATCACCGATGGTGGATGTGCTGTTGTTCACAGGTGGGTAAACGATGGGTATTGCATCCGGGAGATCTTTATTGCACGAAGCAAGAATAAAAATGAGAGCAGCTAAAGCTGACAGTCCCGCTATTTTTCTATTTTGATAAAGATGTATGTTCATATAATTTCTTTATTAATGATAAGAGTTTTGTGGTTAGAATATATTGTAACCAAAGCTTACATAGTAAATACCACCCATAGTGGCATTACCAAATCCATTGCGGTAATATTGATTTAGCAGGTTTGTTGCGCCGACTTTCAATAAAACATTCTGGGCAGGAAATTTATAACTGATTTGCCCGTCGACAGTTTGGTAAGCGGGTATAACCCCGTTTCCAAAATCACCTTCAAAATTCACATCATCCTGCCAGCGATAGGTTAAATTAAAGCCAACCCGTTTTTGCGAACCAAAGCCTGTATTGCTGAAAGTAACGCCCGCTCTGTATTTAGGGGCATTAAAGTCGGACTGAAAATTCGCAGGAAGTTTATCGAGATTATCAGAACTTACCGTTCCGCTTATGGCAAAATTACGCGGAAGCGAATAGGTAAGACTTATTCCAAAGCCATATGTATTTACGTCCTCGCTTATATTAACAGGTATAGAATACGTATTTACCAGGGCAGGGTTACTTAAGTTAGCTTTTATCTGCTCAGGAGAGCCGGTGAAAACACTCTTATCTCCATTGACAGATTGCGCTATGATAGTGCGTGAAATAAAATTGCTATAGATTCCATAGTAACCATACAAATCTATAAGTAAGCGTTTTTGCGCAAGCAGACCTTTATATCCAACTTCAAAGGAGTTAACATTTTCAGCTTTAAAATGAGTAAGTGGATTTACTGCAGGGTTTCCGGCAAATAAATTTTCATCAACGGTGTAGGAAGGATTAGTTCTTAAGTGATAAAAATCTATGAAACTTTCCACTCCGCCTATTAATATTGTATTAGCCCCTATTCTTAAATTTATATACTGTTGCTGTGTAGATGCGAAACGATATGCCTGCTGATAAGACAACCTGATGTTGTTATCTTCAGCTACCTTAACTACTGCAGAAAAGCGTGGAGTAAACCTGCCATCGAAGTTATCATTTTTGTCATAACGCCCGGACGCTATTAAGGTAAGCCTGTTATTTAACAAATGCTTCGTGGCTTGTATGTAAGCACCATATTCATTAATAGGAATCTTACCAGATGAATCGGCAAATAAAGTTCCTTCAGAGTTTAACACAAATCTTCTATAATTTCCACCAATTAAAATGTCGGCAAATTTCGAAGTAAAGGAACTTAAATTGTACTGGCCCTCCACATTATAAAGATTCGTTTTATCGATAAACTTGCCACCGCCTTGCGAAATAGGAACACTTCTCACCTGGTCGAAAAGCCTTCTGAATTCGTCTGACCCGGCAGCCGGCCTTCCCTGGTCTGCTACAACCCGTGCGGCATTGTGTGCTGCTATATCAGAAAGCCCCGATAATTTTGCATTTAAGAAAGCGATAGAATATTGGTAATACCATCCATTGCTGCCTCCACTCGGCTTCCAGGCTTCATTAACTAATCTCGTGGTGACGGTTGCGTTATAAGACTCTCCCGCATTTTCCTGTGTGGTAAATGCCCTGAGAAACCAATTTTTATTCACCAACTCAATTTTATACTGACCAATTTGCAAATTCAATAATGAATAACGGTCACTGCCGGTATAAACTGTATTACCAGTTCCCCAATAACCTTCCGCGTTTAGTGAAGTATTTTGCGACAACTTATAGCTGACAGCCCCTGATAATTTAAAATTAATTGTATTCGGATTAATCACATCCTTTTCATCATAACCTGTGCGTGAAACAGGGATTGAAGCGGGCAGTGCATTCACATAGGGTGCATAAAACGGCGCTTGTTGCGCTAGTGGATTTAACACATTTGATTTTATATCAATGGTTGTTTCATCTCCGTAAACGTTTACTCCATCATAGTTAGGATCAGTCTGCCGGGTTCCTGCTTTTACGCTTCCAGTAGTTGATAACCGGTCATAATCACGATAATCATTTGCAACCCAGTCTTTAGCCTGGATCAATTCGCCTCCTATTTTAAACGCAAATTTGTCGCTCACTTTTTTTGCCCATCTTAGCGACCAGTTGTAATAGGGCGAAGCGCCTCTGTCCCTGTTGTCAATGTTCATGATCCCAGTTTTAACCTGGAACGAAAGCCCCTGGTATTTAAAGGGATCTTTACTATTGATGAGTATCGCACCGTTCATACCTCCCGGGCCGTACAACGCAGAAGAAGCTCCCTGTAAAAGTTCCACACTTTCTACATCAAGTTCTGTTAGGCCGACCACACTGCCGACGGAGAAATTTAATCCCGGCGCCTGGTTGTCCATTCCATCAACAATTTGATTTACGCGGGTGCTGCCACTCCCATTAAATCCTCTTGTGCTAGGAGTTGAAAAAGTAAGCGACGAGTTCACTACATCTACTCCTTTCAGTTTTCCTATCATATCATAATAAGAAACTGCCGCTGTGCTGCGAATATTGGAAGCACTTATTCTTTCAATAGTAACCGGCGACTCTAAAATCCTTGACGGAGTTCTTGTTGCGGATATCACGACCTCCTGGCCGAGTGTGCTTGCAGGCACAAGTGAAACGTTTATTACTGAAGTTGCGTCGGTAACGGCCACTTCCTGCAACTGGTATCCAATGGAAGAAACAAGAAGAGTAAGTGGCGGGCGCACATCGGAAGATAATTTAAAGTCCCCTTTATTGTCCGTGTACGTGCCGGCATTGCTTCCCTTTATGGTTATTGAAACAGCAGGAACTTCATCTCCGGTGGAACTATTTTTTACATTACCGGTTATAATGGTATTTTGAGCGAGGGCAACCGTTGAAAAAATAGTTGCCGAAATCAAAAGAGTAAAAAATCTAAGTTTTTTTCTCATAGCATTCGTATTTGGGTTTAGAATTTGAAAGCAAAGTAAGCATTGTTGGGTGTTTCAGGAAAATAATTTTCTACATATCCGGAGCCGAATGTTTATATCTTCAAACGACTAAAGTTTGTGGTGGCATAATTCAGATTTATTTTAGCAAAATGGAAAATTATGTATTACCCGGGCAAACCAATTTTTACAGCGGAAAAGTAAGAGATGTTTATACAATTAAGGATCGTTGGCTTGTAATGATCGCCAGCAATCGCATATCTGCTTTCGATGTTATTCTTCCAAAACCTATTCCATATAAGGGCCAGGTGCTTAACCAGGTAGCTGCTTACATGTTACAAGCCACCAAAGATATTTGTCCAAACTGGCTTGTTGATACGCCTGCCCCAAACGTTTCAATCGGGCTGAAATGCGATCCTTTTAAAATTGAAATGGTGGTACGCGGTAATCTCACCGGCCACGCATGGAGAACTTATTCTTCAGGGCAAAGGGTATTATGCGGCATAAACTTACCGGAAGGGCTACGTGAAAACGATTTTTTTAATGAGCCCATTATTACACCTTCTACAAAAGCCGCGGAGGGACATGATGAAGATATCAGTAAAGAAGAAATTATTGAAAGGGGAATTGTCTCCGAGGCAGACTTTAAAGTTCTTGAAGATTATGCCTTACGTCTTTTTGCAAGGGGAAAAGAAATTGCGGCAAAAAGAGGATTGATACTCGTTGATACAAAATATGAATTTGGAAAGCTTGATGACAAGATCCTATTGATAGATGAAGTTCATACACCGGATAGCTCAAGATATTTTTATGCCGATGGGTTTGAAGAAAGACAAGCTAAAGGTGAAAAACAAAAGCAGCTTAGTAAAGAGTTTGTAAGAGAATGGCTTATTCAAAATAATTTTATGGGCAAAGAGGGGCAACATGTTCCTGAAATGAACGATGAATGGATATCGACCATCAGTAATCGCTATATCGAATTATATGAAAAGCTAATTGGTGAAAAATTTAAGCCAGAGGAATTAACGAATGAAGAAACAGTAAAGAGAATTAATGCTTCAGTCAATAAATTATGATTCGACCAAAATCAAGTTGCCGTCTTATTTTCTTTTTCGGGATATAATCTACCCGCTTTTCGAAGTTCGTCACGGATTTTGCGCCGGACAAACCAAAGCCTGCTAATAATTGCTCCGCAACTTATGGAAAGCACAAATGCACTGAGCGTATGTCCTTCAAGCCAGTGCGAAAAAATCCACCTCCTGGTTATGGCAAATAAAAGGTAAATAATAAGAACGATGATTCCTACCCTATCCATCTTTCCAATCACTTTAGATGCTTCTTCATCCCAGCTTATTTTATGCATTTTTTTTCCGACTATATAGCCTATTGTAAACCCTGTTATGAAACCGGCAAAGGAGAGATATACTGCTATATAATTATTTGAAATTTCATAAATAAGTATTCCCGTTACAACTATGAAAAAGATTGCAAGCCGCCTCAGGCGAAATAACAATTTCTTGTGAACATAGGTACCAACTTCTTTGCGTGAACTTAACGGCATGCAAAAATATTTGCATGAATATAGAATAAAAAAACGCTTTTAGAAATGGCATTTAGCTATAAATAAAAACGGATTATCGGGGTTGTTTTATAAACTGAAGGCTTATACTAAGTTTTACATCGTTACTTACTACAAGGCCGCCTGCCTCAGTAACCGCAGACCATTTTAACCCATACTCTTGCCGGTCAATTTTTCCTGTAACATCGAATCCAGCTTTTGTTTGGCCGTACATATCCGCTGTTTGCCCGCCATATTCAACATACAATTCAACAGGCTTTGTAACATCTCTTATTGTAAGATCTCCTTTTAATACATATTCCTCCTCATTCTTTTTTAAAATTGAAGAAGACGCAAATTTCATTTGCGGATATTTTTCTGAATTAAAAAAATCATCCGACTTCAGATGACCATCGCGCTGTTCACTGTTTGTATCAACGCTCGCTGTATCAACAGTGAAATTTACTTTTGCGTCTGAAAAATCATCTTCTGAAGATTCAAAGCTGCCATCAAATTTTTTAAAAGAACCCGTCACGGTTGAAATTACCAGGTGTTTAATTTTAAAATGTACTTCCGAGTGTGAAGGATCAACTAACCATTTTGCCATAGTATTTTTCGTATAAAAGTACAAAGATAAATACATGGCTATATTTTTGGAGACCTATATTGATCTAACACGAAAAACAATCTGACACTATGCCTTCTGAATTTTTTATTGGCTGTTCCGGCTTTCATTATAAAGAATGGAAAAATGTTTTTTATCCTGAAGGTTTGCCACAAACAAAATGGCTTCAGTTTTATTGCCAACAATTCAATACACTTGAAATAAATGCGTCCTTTTATAAATTTCCTACAATAAAATCAATGCAAAAATGGTATGAGGCCAGCCCCGGCGAATTTAAATTTTCTGCAAAGGCCCCAAGGCTTATAACCCATTACAAGCGATTTGCAGATTGTGAGCAGCCCCTTAAAGACTTTTATGCAATATGCGCAGAGGGATTAAGAGATAAACTTGGTTGTATACTTTTTCAATTGCACCCGCAAATCAAATACAGTGAGGAGTTCTTAAACCTTATAACTAATTCAGTAAGCCCGTCGTTTAAGAATGTGCTTGAGTTTCGTGACGCGAGTTGGTGGAATGAGACTGTGTTTAAAACACTGGGAAGCCATAACATAATTTTCAGTGGAATAAGTTATCCGAAATCTTCCTGATGCATTGATCGTAAATGCCCCGGAAATATATTATCGATTTCATGGAGTTCCTGTATTGTATAAGTCTTCTTATAACAAACAATTCCTTAAAGAAAGGATGGCTGAAATAGAGGTAGCTCAGCCCAATAAAGCGTGGATTTATTTTAATAATACATGGGGCGTTTCCGCAATTGAAAATGCAAAAACATTGCAAACACTTTTTGGCAAGGCCGGGAAATAGAAATTTATTTGTAGTGAAAATTACCCGTTAACTCTATTTTTATTGACCGAAAGGCTTTGCATTCTTTGCCGCGATTTATTAAAAATCATCATCCCATTTTTTACACCTTTTCGTTTTTCTTTTTGTTCTTCTTCGGGCAAATTGTAGATTGACTTGCATTCGGCGGAACAGCAGCCGTCAAATTGATCCTTACATTTTTTGCATTGAATAAAAAGAAGATGACATCCTTCATTAGCACAATTCGTATGTAAATCACACGCCTCTCCGCATTGATGGCAATGGCTTATAATTTCATCACCTACACGCTCCCCCAGCCTTCCATCAAATACAAAATTTTTTCCGAGAAATTTATTATCGAGATTTTCTTCTTTTATTTTATTTGCGTATTGGATAATACCACCTTCAAGGTGAAAAACATTTTTAAAACCATTGTGCAACATCCATGCGCTTGCCTTCTCACAACGAATACCGCCGGTGCAATACATAATAATATTCTTATCCTTTTTATCTTCAAGCATACTTACGGCCATGGGCAATTGTTCGCGAAAAGTATCAGAAGGAATTTCTATTGCATTTTCGAAATGCCCCACTTCGTATTCATAATGATTGCGCATATCCACGACTATCGTTTCAGGATCGGAAGTGAGATCGTTAAATGAAACAGCATCCACGTAATTACCTTTCCTGTTCATGTCGAAACGAGGGATCCTGAATGCCGTCGGCTACTATTTTTTCTCTCACTTTTATTTTCAATACCCAAAAGCTTTTACCATCGTCATCTACAGCAATATTTAAACGTAGATTTTCCAGTCCGGGAATTGAATTTAGAGCGTTCTTAAAATCCTCAAAGCTGGATGTAGGGACACTCACCTGGGCATTAATTCCTTCGTGCGCTACGTAAATGCGGCCAAAGACTTTTAATTCATCAAATTTTTTATAAAGTTGATCCCTGAAATCATGCGGATTTTCAATATGGAGGTATCGGTAAAATGATAAGGTAGAACGCGGCTCATCTTCCTTGTATAATCGCTCTTTCAGCTCCTTTTGAGAGATTCTGTTGTGTAATGCTGCCATAGTTTTGAAATTTAACTCCCGCTACATTACGGGAAGGACACTTGCATGGTGAACAAATTTCGCAGCAAAGATAAAATACATCGCCCTAAAAGCCACGACATTGTCGAAACAGAAAAAAATTGGTAGATTCATTTTAAAAAAAATCTATGAAAAAGACGATAATACTGATCTCATTATTTTTGATATTTTTTGCTTCAAATGCACAAAAAGTTCAAATCGGATTAAAAGGTGGTATAAATGTTTCTTCATTACATTTTAGTTATCCCATCTCCGATTCTTATCATAGCAAAACGGGGTTACACGCAGGTTTGTTTGCGCGCATTAATGCCTCAAAGGAATGGGCAATCCAGCCAGAAGCTTTTTTTTCTTCTGAAGGAGCAAAAAGCGAAAGCGGGAATTATGAGCTAAGAATAAATTTAAATTACATTAATGTACCAGTGCTGCTGCAATATTTAGTTGGCAAAGGGTTTAGACTTGAGGGTGGACCCCAAATTGGATTTCTTATAAACTCGAAGGTTGAGAGCAATGGCATGACTGCAAATACTAATTTTAACTCCACTACCTTCTCTATTCCATTGGGTATAGATTATCAAATTGATAACGGACTTGGCCTCGATGTCAGATATGTTTTTGGGCTACGTGACATAAACCCTGGAATTAAAAGCAATGTTTTTCAGTTTGGGGTTTTCTACCTATTTGGTAATAGCAAAAGCAAAGATCAGTAATTTTTGTTTTAGAAAGTTGTGGAAATAATTTCCTGAGCCGACCACGCAAGTAAGAGTTGCATATAGACTCATTTTTTGTACCAACATAAAGCACATGCTTTATTAGCACCATTAAGAAAACAGGTATAACTTTTGTCAATCGGCTTTTATAATTTCCCTAACACATTTCTATTCTATTATTGTAAAAAAGAACGATGAAAAAAATAATCATTTTCCTTTTAGGCACATTTTTGATATGCACAGCGGGGGCACAAAAAATCTATTTTGGAATTAAAGGTGGCGTAAATGTTTCAACATTGCATAGCGCTGCTAATACCAATTTTGAAAACAAAGTAGGTTTTAATCTCGGGGGCCTGGCCCATATACATACTTCAAAAACCTGGGCGATACAACCGGAAATCTTTTATTCATTAGAAGGTGCAAAAGCGAGTTTGATTGGGAGCAACAACAAGGTTACCTATAATTTAAATTATATAAATGTACCCGTGCTGCTTCAATATTTTTTCAGCAATGGTTTCAGGCTTGAAGGTGGCCCGCAGATGGGATTTCTACTTAGCGCCAAAACAAAAACAGGTAATGTAACGGTCGACAATAAGGCTTTTCAATCAACCGCAGTATCGATCCCCTTAGGTATTGGTTATTTATCTTCATCAGGATTAGGAATCGATGCCAGGTATGTATTTGGATTGAGTAATATTAATGATAATTCAAACGGCTCAACTATTCAAAGCAATGTTTTCCAATTTGGATTCTTTTATCAATTAGGCGACACCAAAATACGGTGATAGAATTTTGCAGATTCGTTTTTTCCAGGTGTTTGTGTAGAGCCCTTCTCACTAATTCTTTTATTTCCGTTTTGATTCAAGGTAACTTCCCTAAAAAATTAACTTAGTTTCCAAATGCCGCAGGTCAAAAACGAATCAAACTTATCCTTATTTGCAAGGATTCATTCAGCACAAAAGCTTCTTATATGCATCGTTATTGGGGTAATCATCTACTTTGTGGTGGATATACAGCAATTGGATCAACTCACCCATCTGATGATCAGTTGGGACGCTTTTAGTCTAAGCATGATCATCCTGAGTTGGATAACATTTTCCATTACAAAATCCCAACAAATACGTGAACAGGCAAAAGCCCAGGATTCGAGCAGAATTTTAATTTTTATTACCGTACTTGTTTCAACTTTTGCCAGTTTCCTGGCAGTTCTTCTTTTATTGATTTCAAAAAAAGATTTTAAAACAACAGAAGCCTTACATCTAAGCGTTGCGATAGCAGGAATGCTTTTCTCCTGGTTTCTTATACATACAATTTTTACTTTCAGGTATGCACATATTTTTTACGGAGATAATAAAGACAAACCGGATACTCACGCAGGCGGCCTCGAGTTTCCAAATGATAAGAAGCCGGATTATTTGGATTTTGCGTATTTCTCTTTTGTGCTCGGCATGACATTCCAGGTTTCTGACGTGGACATCACTTCAAAAAGGCTTAGAAGATTTTCGTTACTGCACAGTATCCTCGCGTTTATATTTAATACAGTAATGATTGCGCTTACTATAAATATTATAGCTGGTTTAGGCGGCTAAATTCACATCTATCTTTATGAAGAAGGGACTTTATAAAATGGCCCGTACCGAGGCTCTGCCAGTATGTATCGTTCGGGTGTCACCGGGCTTTCTGCCTTCATATTGCAGATTCAATTCAATATTTCCGGCAATTCTTTTGGTGAGTTCTACATTCCACAAATAATTTTTACCGGGTAAAAGTCCGTCCAGAATTATATAGCCCACAGTGGTATTGCTACCCCCGCCGCCGCCATTATATTTAATATTATTATAAGAGAACCGGCCATTCAATGTACCGTTAGAAAGTACATTATATCTTACTTCGGCCGCAATTGCATTGTTGATCGCCTTTTCCATAAGCATTATGGTATTTCGCCTTTCGTCATAAGTATAAATAAGACTCACCCGTAAATCACTCCGATAGATATAACTTATTGAGGGCTCAGCAGAAACTTCGTTAATGCTATAATTCCTGTTTGCAAATGAAGGCGTGTTTAATTCATTCTTTACATATTTATTTGTGAACGAAGTCGCAATAGAGCGGCTCATGTTCCATCGCCCTTTAAAGGTTACATCTCTCAGTTTCCTGCTTTCAAATCCATAATTTAAAAGTGACTTATTATTATTAAGTCGGTGAGTAAGGTCTACCCCCCACTTTACACTCGTTCGATTAAAATAAAGCGTATTTGATAAGAAAGAATTCAAAATAATTAAAGTGGTATCTACTAATTTATTATTAAACGGATTAAATTCAAATGAGCCCTTTGCGACATCTTTTTTATTTATCTGAAGCGCAGATGCTGTGCTAAACCTTCCCAAAAATTTTGCAAGTTTTCCGGCACTTGTTGGATCTATTATTGATTTAGGATTGAGGCCAACGCTATAATTGAACTGAACATAATTTGCTTTTACATATTGGTTGGTTGGGGTAAAAACCCTAACCCATTTTTTTTGATCCTGGAACACAGCTATTTCGAATTCATTAAGCTGCGGAATGCCGTCATTATTATAATCTATCCAGGTATAATATCCCTGACCCGGCCGGCACTTCGATGTAAGTGTATTCTCTTTTTTGTTCCTGCCCCGATCCGATTTCATATAAAAAACTTCCGTTTAAAAAACCTTTCCATTCATTTACGGCGTATTCAATTCTGCCTAAAAGGCTCTCATCACTTTTTTGAGCAGTAACGTTTTGATTCAACACATCCAATTTCCGGTACGTGGCGTTTAACTTAAATTGGTGGTGTTCATTTTTTAAAAGTTCCGTTATGAAACTTACATTCTGGCTCCTGTCGCCTGCAACAAGATTTTTTTGCAAAGGGTATTTGTCGCTCCTTGTGAAATAGGTAACGCCCCACCTGTTTAATTTTTGCTCCGCCGATTTAATATAAACCTGCCACAGATCAAAGGAAAAACTTTGGGCACTTAAGGTATCATTTATTTTATCGAGCTGCTTATTATGTTCTGCTGAAAACCCTCCGCCGATCTTTATATTTTTTAACGATGCAAAGGTTCGGGAAAGATCGATCGATGGCCTTATGAAAGAGCCATTTTGAAGAGAGCTATTCACTTTGGTTATGTAAAATTTATCAATCAATTTCCACCCCTTTATATCCATGGCATGCTCTATTGAATTGCGAATGCCATTATAATTGTCGCTCCTTATATAATTAGTGAACTGGTATTTGAAATAGTTATTTTGTTTATCATTTAATTGTGTGGACGCGGTAACCAGGTGCTCTGTAGCTATTGGTGCATCAAAAGGAAGGCTCCAGTCCCGGTTGAATTCAACATTACGCAATCTTTCAATAGGCTTAAAGCGATCTTCGACAAATTCATACCCAACTTTAGTTTGCAACGTAAGCCCCTCTTTTGCTTTTTTAAATACATCCTGTTGCATTGAATATTCCAGCTTCGCCGCTACGCCGTTATTCTGCTGTTTGCCCTTGGATGAAAAAGTGTTTACGTCATAATTACTCAAAGCCATCTCCGCTTTTATGTAGGATTTTTCACTAAGAGCATATTGAGCGGCCGCCGTGATGATCTGTTGTTTTTTTGGAGTAACCAAAAGTATCACAGGTTCCCAATCGCCCTGTAGAACGCCGTTTAGCGGTTGAACCCACATAAAAACCCTTCCATTTGCATTGCCGGATAAAAGTGTGTAATTACCTTTTTGAAAACCAACATTTGTAAATGAAAGATTATAAAGCTGGTCATCTTTGTTTACAGAATAAACATAGATCGAATCGTTAATTCCGTTGTATGAGGTGTCAATTTTTTTATACAAAATCTTATCTACCGAAAAAGTATCTAGGGTTGCATTGGGATAACGGGCGCTGTCAATATTATTCCCAATTTGAGAGAGGAATTGCTTTTGATTGGCATCAAGCGTTTGGTTTATAGAGGAGTTTTTTGCATCCGTATTTGAATACGCACCAATGCTCAGCGTAAGTTTTTTATTTACATTCATTTCATCATTGGCGTATAGCAACGAATTTAAAAAGTTCCTGTCGGAGTATTCAAACTCTATCTGTATCCTGCTGTCTTTAGTTATTAGTCGCTTAGAGGTAAACGTTAGCTCAGCCGTATTATAGTTAATAATATAATCCTGGTCCTCTCCTCTTGTAAGTAATTGCCCGTCAATAAACACACGCTCAGTACCGGCAAGAACGGTAAAATACAATTCGCCATTGGCACCTGATAACCTGTATGGCCCCTGGTTTCCTTCAAGCGGTTTAATTTCGTTTCTATTAAATTTCCCCTTCGCAATTGCCCCGCTTACTAAAAGTGAATTGGTGGAGTTTTTGCCTATGCGGTTATCTGTAATGAAAGAAGCTCCCTGCAGCCGCTTATAAAAATTCAAAAAATAATTCTGGCTTTGTCGTATATCTATATCGCCAAAGTTTGCCTGCCATCCATGTTTTTTTATTTGCATAAATATCCTGTCAAAATCGCGAATATCCTGCGTATTGCCTTCCGGCTGTATGGGAATATTGTTATCGCTTATAGCCGCCGTAAGTTCGAGGCTATCGCCAATAAATCCATTCAGTTGCAAATTCAACGTGGAGTTCACAACGGCATCCTGGTTGTTGCCAAATGAAATTCCCCGGCCAAAGCTTCCGTTGTAGTTGAGATTGCCAAAATCTATGATTTTGTTTTGAGACTGGCTTCCCTTAAAAACAAATGGCTTTTCTGTGGCAAAATTAAAGCGGACGCTATCGTAATTAAAATGGCGGGTAACGGCATTTAGCCTGAAGGGAAACACCCGATAGATAATTAAAACACTATCGGGCAACGTGGAAGATTTCCAGGAGATAAGCGCATTTACATAGTCAATTGCATAACTACTGGTATCGACTCCCGACAATATAATAGTATTGGGTACAATACTATTGGTATCAAGCTGAACCGGGTTAACTCTTGTAGAAATAAACTTTTTCCGAAGGTTAGAATTTGGAGGCTGGCTTATTTGAGAAAATCCTTCGTGGAAAAGCAGTAGTAAAATAAAAACAAAATATATTCTGGCGGAATTCAATCAGTTCGGATTTTGTAATTATTAAAATTAATCTTTATGGTTGGAAGTTTATTTCCCATGATGGTATGTCCACTTTTATTTTAGCAATCATAACGATTTTACTTTTTACTTCGTATTTCCCCTGCCGGCACGCTGTTCTCAAATTGATCATTGTAAAACGAAAGGTAACATCCCTGAATCGGTTTTTTAGAAAGACAATAACTACTCTAGAAAAGCTGTTAAGTTATCTACTGTGGATTCATAAATATTTATCAAAACATATCTCGTTCTTTAAGTAATGGTACTTAAAAAATATTTTAGTATCGGTGACACACTTTTATATTCTATCCTCTAACTTTTCTTGCAGGAAATACCGTTAGAAAAGTTGTTCCCTTTTCTCTTATACTTATCGCCCCATTTTTAAAATGGTATACTCATGATCAAATCCGATGAGGTTAGCAATTTCAAGCGATACCTCGCCGTCTCTTACATGAAATTCACCTACAGCAGCAATGTCATTTCTTGTAACCTTATCTATCCCCAGTTTCTGGCGCCTTTGCAGAATAGTTTCAAAAGGCCTTCAGGGAAGTAATGTTTTGCAACGGGAGCGTTTAATTGTTCCATATACTGAAATTAATGGAGATGCTTTGAGATCCTGAACTGAATCTTCAGAATAATATGATTGGGAATTAGGTTGGGAAAGGTAATCAGGGATAGGGAACCGGCTCCAGGCCTAAAATTTGATGAAGATGATGCAAGAGATGTTTGCAGTAATCTTGAGCGAGCCAGTTGATGGTATGTATTTCTCCAGCATCGCACAAATTTTCATGCGAAGTATCCGGAATATTTTTCAAAACAATGCACAAGTGTTTATTAAGTAAAAGCCATAAACTTATGAGATCAGCAGTAAGATAATTTTGGTAATTGGCGGCCGCCACCCAAAAATCCTGCGTATAAGTAATCTTTGGTTTATCATCATATTGGGCAACTACAAATCGGCGAATATTATTTTGCGATGAATCTATTAAATGCCCCAGCATTTCTTTTTTACTCCATTTAGCTGGATTAGGCTTATATATCCATTCTTCTTCGGTCAAATTGTTTATGCGATCGGGATAATTGGCCAGAATGGATTGCAGAGTTTGAATTGATTTTTCCATACACAAAGTAATAACATTATTCTATTACCATTGTGCCTTTGGTTTTTCATTTGTATAGGTGTTGCAGCAATTTTCTTTTAAAATAATTCCGGCAACTGGTGAGTAAAACTATCCGAAGAAGTTTTCACTTTTAAAAATAAATAAAAACAAAATTGATGCGAGTGTAACAATGAAAGCGGAGGAAGAAAGGATATAATAAATACGCTTTTCCTCTAGTAAATTTGTGTTCATAAAATAAATTTTTAATTGTTAGTGATGCTCTTATGACACGGGTAGAATGCCGGGGTTTAAAAGAAGGGCAGGCGTTAAGAAAAATTTATGATTTGACTCAAAATGTCAAAAGCAACTTATGGATGCATTAAAAGAAGATAAGGCCATAGCACGTGAAATCTTTTCAGGGGCGGCGTGCTTTTATCCTACCAAAAGAATCAATTGATTTTGGGCTTTATATTTTTTCTTATAGTCCCTATTAGATCGGCTATCTCGAAGGGTTTTGTGATGAAGGCGTCAGCAAGACATTCTTTAATATCCTTTACCATATCATAATGAGCAGAAAAAAGAACTATCGGAATGTGTTTTGTTTCACTGGATTTTTTTAAGTCATTGCATATCTCGCGGCCATCTTCACCAGCTAAGGCCACATCAAGTAAAATTAAATCAGGAGAGAAGGACTGAATTGAGCCCAAAATATGCATGCTTCTTGAAAGAGTCATTACACTGAAATCATTTCTTCTCAAAAGCATACTTACAACTTCTAATATATCGCGGTCGTCATCAACCACAAGAACTTTGTTCATTAGTTATCTGGTAATGGTTTCAAAGAATTAACCAATTTCACAATAATCAGTCCAATCTATCAAAATAAATATGACTGTATTAAATCAACGTTCACAGCGCAATACATAATTTTTCTTATATCAATAGCAGTTTCCAAAGATATTCCAAATGTGCAACGGGGAAAATTTTATACACGAGTTGGGCATCGCGAGGCGTGAATTGACTTATATAACTTGTCTAAATAATGCCGTGGCAAGGGAAGCTGACTCGCCGGAAGTATTTTCGAGATAGGTATATGCACCCTCTAACAGAAGTAGCACGTATAAACACCGAATACTACATAAAATTTTAAAAAAGATACAGGAAAAGGCTTCGTTGCCGAAGCCTCCAATTTGCTGTTATAATAAATTTACACGCGACTTAGTTCAGGCTAAGTTTCCCTTCAACTCCATCATCATCTGTTTTACCCGTCACGACAGATTTGGCAATTTTGAAAAGGGACACAATCTTATTGTTTTTAGTATCCCAATAATAACCGTCTTCAGGTATCACTTTAATCAAAGAAATTGATGGATCGTCCTCTCCTTCTGTAAACCATGCTTTTGCAAAATTAGTCCACATCTCATGGATTTTCTGTTTATCAAAAACAATCTCCGCAGTTCCATATACACTTAAGTATTCGGAACTTCCATGCGCTGAATAAAAAAGCTGTACGCGATTATCAGATTGTATCTGGTGATTTTTTTCACTATCCTTATCACTAAGGAACCAGACATTTCCTTCGTCATCCACTTTTTGCGTAGCCATTGGCCTCGATGATAATGGTGTGGTTGAAAGATTTGTTACAAAATGGCATGTGTTGGCATCTTTTGCCAGTTCTTTAATTTTTTTGATAGCTTCTGTGTCTATCAGGTTCATTGTGTCTCCCATGGTTAATTGTTTTTTGTTTTAATTATGTAGATAACATTTAGAAAAAGTTTTGGTTCAAATAAAACTTTCAAAATATCAAAACCAGGAAATTCAAAGGTTATGCCAGAAAGCCGCAGCTAATAACGCAATCTGCAATCCAGGCCGTTTACTTACCTGATAAGCGTAGCGATCTATCAATGCATTTACGTTTTTCCAATCTCTAATTGAAAAACTAAAATTCATTATTTCCTTTTATTGTAGAGATTGAAAATGCGGGACGTAACTGTTTGTATTAAGGGTAAATTATTGGAGAATGTGGCCACAAAAGTATCATGCAAGTTTTTTAAATTTCTCATAGGTTAATAACCAAAGATTTACTTTTTGTTCAAAATTTAGAAAGCCGGGAATGGTTATATGTTCCTTTATGAACTCAAAGCCAATTTTACCAAGCGTTTTGTTAGGAGAAGGATTCAGAGCATACGGCTCACAAAAAAGATATTTTAATTTAAGATTCTCAAAGAAGTAAGGTAATGTCATTTTCACGAGTTCCGTTCCATAACCAAGTTTCCTTGATTCGTGGTTCCATAAATGGAGGTGCATGTATGCTTCACGCCCAAATATGATTTTATTTACGTGCGAATGTCCTGCCGGTTTTCCGTCGAACTCCCAAATGATGTAATACAATTTTTTGTTACTATAAGGCTGAGCTATTTGTTCAGAAAGCATGCTCTTCCAAACTTTTTCAGATGGTATCTTGTTTATATCTACGCCCATTTTCATCAGAAATGTGTCGTCGGCATTGTACCAATAATTAATAATCAACGGAATGTCACTTTCCTTAAGTTCCCTTACTGATACATTGTATTTCACAATTAAATTTTTTTATGGTTTCGTTTAGGCTTGCCCGCTCGATTATGTTTGTCAAACTACCGATATCTCAACATTCGGATAAACTCAATGGCACGTTTATCGCGAGGCCACCATCAGATGTTTCTTTATATTTTCCATTCATGTCAAGTGCCGTATCCCACATTGTTTTTATTACGGAGTCAAGGCTCACTTTTGCATAATCGGGCGCACCCTGTAATGCTAACTGACAAGCTGTTATGGCTTTTACAGCACCCATCGTGTTTCTTTCAATGCATGGTATTTGCACCAGGCCTTGTATGGGATCGCAGGTCATGCCGAGATGGTGTTCCATGGCAATTTCAGCAGCCATTAAAGCCTGTCGCTGGGTACCTCCAAAGCTTTCCGTAAGCGCGGCGGCGGCCATGGACGATGATACGCCAATCTCAGCCTGGCAGCCACCCATAGCGGCAGATATTGTCGCGCCTTTTTTGAATATACTTCCAACTTCTGAAGCGGTTAATAAAAACCGTATGATTTTATCAGCATCATTTCCTTCACAAAAAATAACATAGTAGGAAAGTACAGCCGGGACAACCCCTGCAGCGCCATTTGTGGGCGCAGTAACTACACGGCCAAATGCAGCATTTTCTTCGTTCACAGCAAGTGCAAAGCACGTTACCCAATCAAGTATGTATTTGAAATCATTGCCGCCATCCCTGATGGCAGTTACCCACGAATCAAAGTCAGAATATGGTCTGCCTTGCAACAATCTTTTATTAAGTATTGCTGCCCTTCTTTTTACATGTAATCCTCCAGGAAGAACGCCTTGTGTATGGCAACCCTTGAACATACATTGTTTCATCGTCTCCCATATATTCAGCAATCCGTCACGGGTTTCAATTTCACTCCTCCAGGCATTTTCATTTTCCATCACTACCTCATTGATCGTCATTCCTGTTTTCATGCACCAATGCTGCAGGTCGTCTGCATCGTTTATGGGGAAAGGTAATACTACATCAGCGGTTGAATTAATGTCTTCACCCTCCTTACGCACAAATCCACCACCTATGGAATAATAAGTTTCCGCGATATGATCGTCATTATCTAAAACGGCTAAAAAGGTAAGCCCGTTAGAATGAAAAGGGAGTGTTTCTGTAAATAAGAATTCAATGTCTTCTTCAGGCTCAAAATCAATTTCGTATTTGCCATTTAAGATTAATTTCTTCATGGCTTTAATATCATTGATTCTTGCTTCGATCATGTTTATATCAAAAGTTACAGGGTCTTCACCACCTAGTCCTAACTGCACAGCAATATCAGTTCCATGGCCTTTCCCCGTCTTGGCAAGCGATCCATATAATAATATTTCCAACCTGCAAACTTTGTCAAGTAAATTCTTTTGATTTAGCGATTGCACAAATAAATTGGCAGCCCGCCACGGGCCAAGTGTGTGGCTGCTCGACGGCCCCACTCCTATTTTGAACATGTCAAAAACAGAGATTGCTTCGTGGCTCAAGATTATTCTTTTATGATGTAAAGTTATATAAATCGAATCATGTTAAACTGAATGAATCAGCATCCGATCCTCATCGTTTTATTATGCAACTTTTCATGTTAGCTGCAATCGCCTGCACGACTTTTACTGAGCATTCATAAATTTGATTAAAAAAAGCCTTGATAAAATCAAAGCCTTTACTTTTTGCCCTTAATCTTTTTTTATTGTATATCTACTACGTGAACATTAAATATAAGGTACGAATTGGCCGGAATTATTGTATTACCTGTTGCGGGGTCTATTACCGGATTAGCGCCATAAGCCAATGATGGCGGAATATAAAGATCAATATCTCCACCTTTACTAACCAACGGAACTCCCTTTTGCCAGGCAACTATAACCTGGCCTAGTTGAAAGTTTGCAGTTTGAGGGGCTTTGGTTGAATCAAAAACCTTTCCATTAAAGAACATGCCTTTATAAGTTACTGCAATACCTGTACACAAATTGGCAACAACTGTTCCACTGCCGGCGGCATTGATTTTATAAAAAAATCCGGAGGCATGCATCGTAGCAGAAATGCCAGCGCTGTCTAAAGAATCTCTTAGCTGCTGATTTCTGCCGCAGGAGCAACGGTTGTAGAATCTACATAATTACATGTGGCATCTTTTTTTGCGCAGCCAGCTATAAAAATAATTGCAATTAAAACGGGTAATACTATTTTCATTTTTTTAAAAGGGTTTGATCTTACAAATAAAGAGTATAAATTTTACAGATGTGCTGCATCGTCCTTTGTTTGTTTATATTTTAACTCTTTATATTGTTGTTCATTTTGTTCCCACCTGAATTTCATTTTAAAAACCGAAAAAAAAATTGCTACTATTATAACACCAATAATTATTACTATTACCTGAGAAGTTGATATATATATCATTGTTTTATACCAGTCATGAAAAATAACAGCTACCAATACAGGCAATGCAAACAACAACCCGAAAGGTAGCCCTGATGCGAGTTGGTACAAGAAATGCTTTTGCCTGTCACGGTTATTTTCCCAATATTCAATAAATTTTTTTTCGTCTGTATTGAGCATGCAGCAAATTTACTATCAAAATATCCAGCGTGAAAAAATAGTAAAATCACCGCGTCATCTACATTTTTTGGAATTCCGCTAATAACATGTAGGTTTGCCTCCATTAAAACTATCGCGTGAAAATTGAGCAGGTACTTGTATTATATTTATTAAAAAACAAGCAAATTTCTTTACAGGGGATTGGAACTTTCAGATTAGATATCGCCCTTCCTGAAGTTACTGACAAAGCGAAACCTATCATTATTCCTTCCAATGCTGTTTCCTTCCATTACGATCCCAGGGTGGGCGAAGAAGAAAGTATTGTCGATTTTATTGTTGAACATACTAAAAAAATCAAACCCCTTGCATCTGCAGACCTGGATTCTTTTTTGACCCTTGGCAGACAGTTTTTAAACATAGGTAAACCTTTCACGATTCAAAATCTTGGAACACTCGAAAAATTAAAGTCAGGCGAACTTGACTTTAAGCCCGGCGAATTGATATTGCAAAAAATAGAAGCCCCGAAGGGTATAACCGAAAACGAGATTGAGGAAAATGATACCGAAAACCTGTTTAATGATTATCAAACTAAAACCCCGGGCAATGGCAGGCGCGTTTGGCTGACTATTTTTATCATAATAATATTAGGTTTTGGAGCATGGGCAGCATGGGTTTTCCTCTTTAACAAGAATGACCAGGAAATACCACAGTCTGAAAGTATTGTTCCGGTAGTTGACACTCCATCCACAAACGTCGATACCGCTCTGAAAAGTGTTTCACCTGCAGATAGTACAAATATCTCTCTAAAACCGTTGTCGGATAGCGTTCCATTTAATGTCGTGGTCGCGGTGACTAACAACAAACAAATAGCTTTAGCACGACTCGACAAATTAAAAAGCTTCGGCAGAAATGTTATCATGTATACCGCTGATTCTGTCACCTATAAAGTTGCACATCCTTTTGTACTCCCTCTATCTGATACAACACGTGTTCTTGATTCCCTCAATAAATATTATTACCAGGGAAAAGCGCACATAGAAATGCGATAGGCACCATATTTTTCGAACTAACATTCCTGTTAATCTCATATTAAAAAGAGGTCTTTTTTCTACAATTGTTTAAAAAATGAATTTGTGCACCTACTATGCCCGAAAGAATTTTCTTTTATAAGCATTTCTTTTAAAACCTACTTGCGTCCGGGTACGTATTTATAATTTAATATTACTATCTTTTTCGATTATTTAATGAAGCCATTAAACATGGAGTTTCCCCCCGAAATAAGTATTATAATTCCTACACTTAATGAAGCAAAATTTATAGCGCGCCTTATAAATTACTTACAGGCACGTTCGCAAGGCAGAACTCAGATAATCGTATCGGACGGCGGAAGTACCGATGATACTGTGTCGATAGCCTTGGCAGCGGGCGCAACGGTGGTAAACTGTAATAAGAAGGGACGAGCGGTACAGATGAATTTTGGCGCTACATTTGCCCGGGCAAATATCTTATACTTCGTGCATGCCGATTGTTTGCCTCCTGAAAATTTTTACACTAAAATTCTCGAAACAGTTGATAAAGATTTTTCTTTCGGCAGATTTCAAACAAAATTTGATAGTTCCAGCAGGTTATTAAAAATTAATGCTTTTTTTACAAGATTTGATTGGTTCATCTGTAGCGGTGGCGATCAAACGCTTTTTTTCAAAAAGGATATATTTCAAAAAATACGTGGCTTTAATAAGGATTTGCTGTTAATGGAAGATTATGATATTGTGAAAAGAGCGCGGCAACATTATCGCTATGCCGTCATGAAGGAGAAAGTTCTCGTATCGGCGAGAAAATACAACCAAAATAGTTGGATAAAAGTGCAACAGGCTCATCGAAAAATAATAAAAATGTACCGGCAAGGGTCGACACAGGAAAGCCTTCTCGAAACATATAATCAACTACTCAGCTACAGGTATTAGCCCGTCTAAAATGCCGGCTTTACATGAAGCGAAATAGAATTAAACGAATAAAAATTCTAAAAGGATAAAATGTTCAACTTATCAAAATCTATATCACTTTCAACATCCACATCATTTAATAATTCAAGAGAAGCGAATTTATACTGAAGGCTTTCTGCATGCCCGATGGTGTCAGCATAAACGGAATCGCTGCTCCACTTTTTATTATCAAATAAAACGGGAATAAAAGTGTTCATTCCCAATAAATAATAGCCACCATCCGAGGCGGGACCAACTACCAAATCATTTTCTGTGAGTAAATCGTAAGCATTGTTTATTATGTCTTCTGAAAGTTCATAACAATCGCTTCCGATGATCACAATTTTTTCATACCCTTTTTCAAAAAGAGAACTGAATGCATTTTTCATTCTTACACCAAGGTCGTCACCCTCCTGCAGGAATTTTTCATATAAATTATTTTCCCATAAATCATCCTGAGTTACAAAATCCTCATAAAAAATAAATTTATCAGCAGGAAGATTCATCGAAATAACATGTGTGTGTGCAAGAAGCGTCTTATAAATTGTGAGCGTTTTTTCCTCGCCGAGTGTAGCCGCGAGTCTTGTTTTCACTTTTCCTAAAATAGGATTTCTTACAAAAATGATAAGAGCTTGTTTCACAACAAATATTTTATGCTACCGCGCCTCCACAACTGGAGCCAGCACCTGCCGTACATCCATAGCAATGTTGGTTAATAATTATTTCGCGGTTTGCCAATGCTTCAAAATCAAATTCTGAAAGATGTTTTGAACGACATCCCACTTTAAGGTCGAGCATTTGATTAAAATCGCAATCGTATAAGAAGCCGTTCCATCCCACCGAAATAGTATTTCTGCACATGACGTTTTGTGCCGCAAGGGGATTATAAGCTGCGATAAGTTTTGCCATATAATTTTCATAGTTACCACTGGTAAGAAGATAATCGAGAAAACGACTGATAGGAAGATTGGTTATGGCAAATAAATTATTGAAGACAATTCCGAAATCTTTAAACAGAGCTTGTTTAAATTCTTTTCCTAAAACATCTTGTGGTGGCGGCAGGAAAGCGCCCGCAGGATTATATACCAGGTTTAAAAGCAGCCCGCTATCCTTTTTACCATATCCTGCCGCGTTCAACATTTGCAGCGCCAGTATCGAATCTTCAAAAACGCCGTCACCTCTTTGCCTGTCCGTTCTGCTTTTGGTATAAAATGGTAATGAAGAAACCACCTCAATAGAATGCTTTCTAAAAAATTCAGGAAGATCGTGAAACCTTTTATTTGACAAAATAATTGTGAGATTGCATCGTACAATTATATGTCGGTCGAGTTCTTTAATTTGCTCAATAAACCACCTGAAGTGCGGATTAAGTTCGGGAGCACCTCCGGTAAGGTCCACTGTTTTAAAAGAAGGATTTTTTTTGAGAACGTCGATGCAGAGTTGCATCGTTTCTCTTGTCATTATTTCTTTACGGTCGGGGCCGGCATCTACATGGCAATGCCGGCAAACCTGGTTACACATTTTTCCAACATTTACCTGGAATATTTCAATACCCACCGGTGTCAAAGGAAATAATTGCGCCTCCTCAAGTTTTTGTTGAAAAGGCACAAGTCGGAATTCATTGTGATTACCTGTTTCTAATAATTCAAGCTGATAATTACTTTCCGATAAAATACTCCCCTGTGCTTTCAATGACTTCATATCCTGTTCTGATTTGTTCTTTTAAATTTCCTTAATAAAAAATCCTTACAATTTTGATTGGTGGTTACATCGCTATTTCCTTTACCTTATTCATCATTTGTACACCATGCACTAAGGCAGCGCCACCTTTTATTGCTGCTGCTACATGCACGGCCTCCATCATCTGTCCTTCACTCCATCCTTTTTCAAAAGCATCACTGCTATAGGCGTCTATGCAATATGGGCATTGAACTGCATGAGCTACCGCAAGCGCTATTAAAGATTTTTCTTTTGCTGAAAGTAAGTCTCCTTTAAATACCTCACCATACCATTCAAAAAATTTATCAGCCAGCGGTTTTTGAAATTCACCAATGTTACCAAATTTGTTGAGGTCTTTAGAATTGTAATAATGATTTTCCATAGTTTTCTAAATTTAGCGCGGAAATTAAAACTAAATTTTCGATCTAATTTTTTTATTAACCTCGCTATTAGATTTTTAAATGATATGCTTATAAAATATATAATTACTTTGCCGGAAAATCTTTCGGTATAAATGTCTGCATTAATAAATACGTTATCATTTGCGATACGGTTTCAAAATTGTGTATTATGAATGAATTGCTAAATCAAATTGATGAATGCGCTGCTTTCCTTGCGGGCAATGGCATTACAGCACCCGGCACCGGTATAGTACTTGGTACCGGATTGGGCTCGTTTATAAATAATATGGATATTGAAAAAAGTATTTCGTATAGCGATATTCCGCATTTCGCGGCAGCCACTGTGGAATTTCATAAAGGGCAACTTATTTATGGAACCGTTGGTGATAGAAAAGTTCTGGTAATGCAAGGACGCTTTCATTATTATGAAGGCTATTCTATGCAACAAATTACCTTTCCCGTAAGGGTGATGAAAAAGATGGGTATTGAAAATTTATTTTTAAGCAATGCCGCCGGCGGCATAAATAATGGCTTTAAAAAAGGAGACCTTGTTTTAATTGATGACCATATAAATTTATTACCTGAGAATCCGTTGCGGGGCCTTAATGATGCCGCATTTGGTAATCGCTTTGTTGATATGTGTTGTCCTTATGATGCAGGACTTAGTGAAAAACTTAATGATTCAGCAAGACAAATTTCCATCATTTTAAAAAGAGGTGTTTACGCGTCAGTGCCGGGGCCGAATCTTGAAACACGCGCTGAATACCGCTATATAAGATCAATTGGTGCGGATATGGTAGGCATGAGCACTGTTCCGGAAGTAATTGTCGCAAACCATATTGGATTGAAGTGTGGTGCGATAAGTGTCATTACTGATGAATGCGATCCTGACAATCTGCAACCTGTGGACATTAGTGAAATAATAAAAGTCGCTGGCGAGGCCGATGGCACACTAAGCAAATTACTGGTAAGAACTATCGAAACTATCTAGTATAACTATCTTCAATAGCCGCCGTAATCTAGTAAAACAAATTAAAATTCTTTAAAGTAAACTCTTCCATCAATTCCATTACTTTAACACCTTCTTCTCCACTACATGGATTATCACATTCATTTAAGAAATAAGCAACTACTTTTTCTATCATTGGTTGCTGTACATGCAAGAGCTTATCAAATAAAATGGTTTCTGTCCCCGACTCTTTTGTAAGTGTTATTGCCTCGTGCTCAAAAACCGGGAAACTTATTTTTCCTTTCGTACCTATAATTTCGCATAGGTCTTTTTCATTGTGTTCCCCAATAGAAAAACACCATGATCCATTGAATATTACCCCGCTTTTAAACAAAATATTTCCTGCCACAGCATCATCAGCTTCGTATAAATGAGCCTGGTTAGTTGATACTCCGTAAGCGGTTTCTACATTACCAAAAAAATAAATCATAAGATCAAGCTGGTGAGGAGCAAGATCGTTAAAAAGTCCTGCGCCTGCAATTGCAGGATCCACACGCCAGCCAATGCGCACATCGGAAAGTTCCTCCTTAGTCAGCGGCTTTTTGTAACAAGTGAGATTAACCATCCTCACTTCACCAATCGTCTTATCGGCAAGCAACTGCTTAACTTTTTTGAATAGTGGCTGTTCGCGCCTGTAATGAGCCACAACTAATTTCTCATCGTATTTATTTACTGCCTGCATTATATTTTTCGCAGAAGTATAATGTACCGACATCGGCTTTTCAACATATACAGGTTTACCTGCCTTCATCGCAGCGATGGCGTATTCTTCATGTGATGATGGAGGAGTTGCCACATAGATTGCATTTACATCCGCGTCATTTATTAATTCATAGGCATCACTATACCACTTGGGTACATTATGCCTTTGCGCATAATTCTCTGCTTTAGCCGCGTCTCTTCTCATTACCGCTATAAGCGCTGAATTTTTCACTTTATTAAAGGCCGGGCCACTTTTCAATTCAGTAACATCGCCGCAGCCGATAATACCCCAGTTAATTTTATTCATATATAATAATAGTGAAAGTAGTTAGATCCTGCTTTGTAATCCTCTTTTTTGGATCATCATAAATCAATTACCATTCCCTCAACAGCCTGTTCATATTTAAAAGTATACCTGGAATTCTCATCAAAGCAACGAAATATTTCCTTGAGTTGTTCATCGTTGTGGGCCGGATCATAATGTGAGAATAAAAGGCGTTTTACATTAGTGAGGCTGGCGAATTCCGCAGCATCCTCAATTGAAGAATGACCCCACCCCTTCCTGCTATTATATTCTTCATTGGTGTATTGTGCATCATGCAACAGCAAATCTGCATTGAAAGCAAGGCTTCCCCCGGATAACCACCGCGCATCCTTAATCATACCCGACCATCCTAATGCAGGCTCATGATCCGGGATATAGGTGAATACTGATCGCTGGTCACTAATACGATAGCCAACCGTGGGACCAGCATGAATGACATAAGCGGATTGTATGGAGAAAGGGCCTATATCAAAAAAACTATTTTCAGTTTCATGCAAGACAAGAGAGCACGGGAGATCCCGAAAATGCACCGGAAATAAGGGAGGGGAAAAATAACGCCCAAGCCGTGAACGTAACGGTTGTGTACTACTTGCGGGTCCCCAAATATGAACTTCCATCGAAGGATCAAAAAGAGGCTTAAAAAAGCCCAGCCCCTGGATATGATCGAGATGCAAATGAGTTAATAAAATATCGATTCTTTTATTACCAGGACTACTATTTACGGGCAAATTCTGTATCCCTGTGCCAGCATCAAGCACGAGCATCGTGTCATCTTTCGACACCGCGATACACGAGGTATTACCTCCAAAATAAATTGTTTGTGGGCCTGAAGTCGGTATAGAACCACGCACGCCGCAAATTGTAATTTTCATTATTCTTTTGGTGTCCAGAAAATAGCAACAGCTCCTAAAAATTTGCCCGTTCTTCCAATAATAGGATATGAAGTCAAAGAAATTTTTTCAGCTTTCCCTTTAAGGCTTTCAATTAAAAAGGTTTTATGGTATGGCAGACAATCCTTTAATGTTTTTACAAGTGGCAATTCCCCGGGAGGCATTACTGTTCCATCTAAACACAGGGGCTTATAAATCGTTGACCACACTTCCACAGGCATCTCGCCCGTATCTTTAAACCTTCTCCCCAAAATTTCCTCCGCCGGCTCGTTATAAAAAAGAAGGTTTCCAATCGTATCGGTAATAAACACGGGTATGGAAAGGCAGTCTGCCAACTGTCGATTTAGAATTATTTCTATGTCGTATGAATCCATAAAGAATATTCGGGGTTACTAACCTTCTTTAAATGTAAGAAAAATAAGAGCGCAATCAACATCTAAAACAAAATCACGAAAACAAAAACTACCGGGCGTGAATTAAATGTTGCGAGGGCTGAAGATAATTCTCCATAATAATAAATATGTTTCTATAAAATATGAGACCTAATTATTACATTTATAGCCTCATAAGATACTGTATTTTCTACCCCAACCACAGTATCGTATAACCATCCAACATTTCACGAAATAAGACCAGTTTCTTTAATCGTTTGCATTCTTGTCAATAAAAAATTGTTGGATGATGAAAAAAATCACTTTCCTTTCCCTTATTGTATTGCTGCTAAACTTTACACCATACAATAAATGCTTTGCACAGAATTCGCTGCTTGTTAATTTTGGAACAAGTTCCTGTTCAGGTTCCGGCGTGCCTGCATTTTCGTTCATAAAAGATCCACTTGGCGCAGCACCGTCGCCTTTACTTACGTGCGATCTGGGTAGCCAACTGCCGGATATATTTGCTGTGTTCATTGCTTACAATCCAAAAAATAACAAAATATATGTTGCGGATATAAGAACCGGCATTGATACAAAAATATGGGCGTTCGACATGGGCCTACCGGCAAATATTACGTGCCCCAATGTGATTAATAGCACACCTGATTATGCATATAGCTATGTCTCTAACAATTTTGAATTTGACAATAATGGCGATCTCTGGTCATTTTCAAATTACAATCTTACAACCGGCCAATGTAATATGGATAAATTTGATGTGAACACGGATCTGTAATAAATACCAGGTTACTGCAGTTTCCTGCCGGTAATTTCCCCACTGCGATTACGAGCGGCGATTTAACTATTTTGCCCAACGGCCGCATGTTTGCAACACTTGGCAGCAATCCTTCAAGGCTATATGAAATTACCAATTACAGCAGCACGACCACAAATGCCACTGCCACATTTTTAACCCTGCTACCCCAAAATTGTTACGGCATTGCATACCTTAACGGGCAATTGAGCTTACCGGCTCCGACTTCAATGGTAACTGTTATTATTACGAGTACAATATCTCCACAAATAATTTAGGCGCTGCCATGAACTTTCAAAACGGACAATTACCTATCGACAATACGAGTATTACCCCTTCGTTGGGTGTAACCAATCAACTACTAAACGCAATAAAAATAAATAACAATACGGCAGATCTAACGTACGAGATTTATGTAAAAAATATAGGTAACGTTTCTCTCAACAACATAAATATCACCGATAATCTTGTCGGTGTTTTTGGTGCAGGCAATATTTCGAATGTTTCCCTTGCCTTTGTACCGGGCGGCAATAACGCGGGGCTGGCATTAAATTCTTCTTATAACGGAAGTACTAATAATGAGTTGCTTGCTATCGCACAGAATCTGCCCAACCAGATTGCAACGAATGCAGATTATTTTGCAAAACTCAGGTTAGGCGTCCGTGTTACTAATATTGACATGGCAGGAACTTATCTCAGTTCAGCAGTAGGGAATGCTAACATCGGCAGCGTGGGTACTTCAGGCTTTATTAATGTGGCTGATTCATCCAATAACGGCCCCGAGAGCGTAGTAGATCCAAACAACAATGGCAATGCCGGAGAGCCGGGAGAGAATGTTCCCACGCCTTTCAACTTCGCAACATTACCCGTGAAGTTTATCAGTATTAATGCATCTCTTATGGAAAAAACTTCTGCCCTGGTGAAATGGACTGTTGCGACGCCCACCGCCAATTCTGATAAATTTGAAGTAGAATTTAGTGAAGACGGAAAGAACTGGCACAGCGTAGGTGTATTAGCCATAGATAATACTAACAAAGGCAACTATGCATTTCTGCATGCTAATATACCGTTCGGAAACCTGTACTATCGCATCAAAGAGGTTGACATTGACGGCGAATATGTGTATAGCAACATCCTTGTTCTTCATAATAAAAATACTTCTGGTAATTTCCTTGTTTTCCCTAATCCGGCAAATAATTATTTAATAATTAATTCACCCGAAAACCTCCCAGGTGTAACAACAGTACGCCTATATGATGCAATAGGAAAACAATTGAGTTCTTTAAAAATGACCGGCGTAACCAAACAAATCAGTACAGTTGGCTTTGCCGATGGCGCTTACGTTTTAAAGATTGAAAATGATGGAAGAGTTACCACGCAGAAGGTATTAATAGTGCACAAGTAAAGCGGAACAACGCATAGTGCAGTAACCAGGTACACAATTCTAATTCCTTTCAAATATAGATTCAATAACTGCAGGTATTTTTTCAAACTCATTATATTTATCAAAAAAGAAATCCGCTCCTAATAATTTGCATTGATCCAGGACATATTTGTCCATATCTATGGCCAAAACAATTACTGAAGTTTGTTTTCCGGATTTTTTTATTTCTTTTAATAAATCAAAGGACTTTTGTCCGGGCAGGAAAATATCGAGAAGCACAACCCCCGGCCTGTTCTCATAAAAAAGCTTTTGCGCTTTTTTAAAAGAGTCGGCTTTTAAGATGGTGGCAGTAATCCCTGTTTCCGAAAGGATCTCTTCCAGCCTCTCAATGATATACATTGATAAATCAACTATGAGAATTGAAGTTTTGATTCTCTAAAGAGAATACATTAATCATTGACTGTCAATAGCAGAAATTTATTTTGCCTTATAGAAATGACTCGACAAAAAAGTAGAATTTATATTACAAGGTAAATTCACCATTAATTTCATTGATCGAATCCGATATCGGAAATGATGCTGTGCAAAATTGCATAACGGGTAAGTTCCGAATTTGTAGACAAGTTAAGCTTATCCATAATTCTACTGCGATAAGTGCTTACAGTGGTAAGTGCGAGTGAGAGGGAATCTGCCACCTGGCCTGTTGTTTTCCCCAACGCAAGCAATTTAAAAATTTCAAATTCCCGGTTACTTAATAGTTCATGGTTGCTTCTATTGGTATTCGGCGACATTAATAATTTCTCAGCGACCTCAGGTGTGATATATTTTCTTCCCATAAGGATCCGCTGTATTGCGGTGACCAATTCATAAGGTGCTGCATTTTTGTTCATATAGCCTGAGGCGCCGGCTTTCAATACGCGTACCGCGTAAAGATCTTCCGTAAAAATGCTCAGGATTAAAACAGGAATTTGGGGCTTTATCAGTTTAATCTGTTCCAATGCCTGTAGCCCGTTCATTCCCGGCATGTCCAGGTCAGATATTACAAGGTCCCAATCCTCCGACGATATTTCTTTGATCAATGACTGGCCATCACCTACTTCTTTAATTTCTGCATCCGGATATTCATCCTGCAGGATCTGGATGAGCCCCAATCGGATAATGCTATGATCATCAGCTAAAAGTATTCGTATCATTGTTGCCCTGTAGTTTAAGATACAATATTTGATATTTGAAGCGCTATTTTAGTTCCGGATCCCCGCGAGGAAATTACTTCAAATTCCCCGCCCAAAGAAAGAACTCTTTCCCTCATCCCGAGTATGCCAAATGATTTATTATACTCAACGGAATCAACATTAAAACCAATGCCGTTATCTTCAACGCTTGCCGTTACCCTGTTTCCAGAGTTGTTAATTGATACAACTACTTCACTAGCTTTGGAATAACGAGTGATGTTGGTAAATGCTTCCTGGCATAATCGGAAAATACAATTGCCAATTGGTTCTGGTACATTTATCCGCTTGTCAGGAAATATAAACGTTACCGGTATTCCTGTATTTGCTGTAAATTTTTTACCGAGCCATTCGATGGCACCGAGCAAATCATGATCGTCCAATACGCCCGATCGTAACTCACTCAATATTCTCCTTATTGATTTATTACTGTCATCCAAGAGTTCAATGATATTTTTGATTTTGGGCTTCACCTGGCTTGTTTCCGGGGGTATCTTCTTATCAATCCATGCCACATCCATTTTAATAGCTGTGAGTTGCTGGCCTAGTTCATCGTGTATCTCGCGGCCAATTCTCTTTCGCTCTTCCTCCCTTACTTCGGAAAGATGAGAAGCAAGCTTGCGTATATCTTCGTATGATTTCTTTAATAACTCTTCGCCTTTCCTTTTTTCGGTAATATCAATCCCTACACCAATAAGGCAAATTTTACCTTCAAATATTACACGTAATCCATAAAAATAGTACGGAATTTTTTCATTATTCTTTGTGAGAAAGTGAGCTTCAACATCGGCTTGCCCTGTGCCAAATACCACTTCTCCTTTTTGTTTCAGCAATTCTTTTTCGGAAACATCAAAAAAATCAAGCGGTTTCATGCCGCTAATCTGCTGCCTTGTATATCCAGATATGTATTCAAAGTTTCTATTCCATCGTAAAAAGTGCCCGTTTTCATCATATAGATAAAAAATTCCCGGGAGGCTGTTGATGATTGAATCGGAAAAATTTTTTTCTTTAATAATGTCATTTTGAGCCTTGAGTCGCTCAGAAATATCGCGTGCAAAAACAAGTATTCTTCCGTCCGATAGCATTTTTGCGATACACTCGAGATACAATATTTTTCCATCTTTTACTTTAAAACGTCTTTCAATTGTTACGGTCTTGCCTTGCCTGAGGTCATCAAAACGAAAGGGTTTTTCTTTAAGATCTTCAGAAAAAACAAATTCGTAAATAGACTTTTGCAGTAATTCACTTTCGGAATAGCCCGACAATTTACACGCGCTTGGATTGACGGTAATTATGGAACCTTGTTCGTTTGCAATATAAATTGCATCCGAAGCCTGTTCCACCAATGTCCGGTATTTTTCCTCGCTTTCTTTAATCGCCTCGTCGGCTTTTTTCTGGTCGCTAATATCGATCCCTACTCCAAGAAGCACCTGTGCTCCCTGGTATTCTATTCTCACTCCCGTAAAATAATAGGGAATTTTTCTTCCGTCTTTTGTCATAATCCTTGCTTCGACATCCGCAAAGCCTTCACTGTAGGCCTTTTCCATTGAGTCCCTGAAATGCGGATGATCTTCAGGGTCAAATACCTTTATGGGTACCATTGACTCCAATTCTTTCGATGAATAGCCGGAAATCGTTTCAAATGCCTTGTTCCAACGGAGTAGTTTAGGTGTTCTGTCCGACATATAAAATATGCCAGGCAGGCTATTAATAATAGAATCAGAAAGCTTTTTCTCTTTTAAGATTTCATTCTCAATTTTCTTTCGCTGGGTAATGTCCTGTGTTATTCCTACCATAATATTTCGCCGGCCATCTTTGTCATTAATAAAATTTCCTATCGATATGAAATTTGCGATAGTTCCATCTTGACGTGTGTAACGAAATTCCACATTTAGCGGCACTTTATCTTCCATCGCCACTTTCAGACTTTTCCCCAATATTTCCCTGTCATCTGCATGTACATTCTTTATAAAAGTCTCCATGTTCATTGGCGCTTGATCATTCCCTATACCAACAAGGCGAAACATTTCATCTGACCAAAAATCAGTTCCATTTCTAAAGTCTGATTCCCAATAACCGATATGAGAAATCGTTTGCGAAAGGCTCAATTGAGTGTTCGATCTCTTCAGTTTTTCTTCTGAAATTTTGCGGTCGGTAATATTCGTTATTGTGCCGATATAACCAATCACTTCATTCGAGGAATTGATCTCGGGAACTGCTTGTCCCATTACCCATGCGATACTCCCATCCTTACGTACGAAGCGATATTCCGAGATGGAAAGTTTACGGTCTTTTGTTGCCTGTATCCAGCCTTCTGCTAATTTTTCCCTGTCATCTTTGTGCACAGCATTGAGCCACCCATTGCCAAGGGCTTCTCCGCCCGAGAGCCCTGATATTGTACACCAGTGCGGGTTAACGTATGTCGTGTAACCGGTGCTGTCAGTATGGAAAATGCCAACGGGAGACATTTCGGTTAGGGTTTCATAATGCCTTCCGCTTGCTTCTATTGCCTGTTGTGATTCCTTTTGTTTGTCCTTTTTTACAAATGAATCCATAACAAAACTTATATCCGCTGCCGTTTCTTCTAATAAAGCTATTTGCTCTTTACCAAAAAAATCTTTGCCCCCGGCATGTAAGTTAAAGGCGCCAAAAATTTTACCGGATTGTTTTAAAGGAATTGAAATTGTGGAAAATGAATCTGTTTGCAACGTGCTCGTCGATTTCCCCAATCGGTTGTTTTCCGCATCATTTTTTACTATCGTTTTTCCGTTGCGCAGGTCTCTAACCAATGATACATTTTGCTGACCCACTTGTTTATCAATCCCGATTTTTAAGTCAGAAAAAAAAATGGCGTCAACTTCGGCGTGGTAAACCGGATTCAGCATTTTTGTCCTTTCATCAAATATTCCAATCCATGCCATCCTGAACTTTCCGTATTCTATTGCTTCAAGGCAGAGGTTATCGAAAAGAGATTCGCGATCAGTGCTTCTTAAAAGGATCTTGTGTATACGGTTGATAAAAAGATGAAGCCTGTTGGTTGCCAGCATGCTTTCTTTTGCTTCTTCGGTTTTGGTAATATCCGTTAATTGAATAAGAATGGCATTTACCTGTTCTTCATACAAAAGATTTTTTACAGAACCGTCCAACAGGACATCGGCACCATTCCTATGTTTCAATCTTAGGGTAACTGGGAATGATTTTCCGGGGCTTGAAAATGATTCTGCAATCACTTTTTCGAAACTTTCATCTTCCCCGGGATAACCATAACGCCCAAGTAGCGTATGAAAATTATCCTCCCGACCGGGCAGGTTGAGTGTTGCAGGGGCATTACGAAAAATGACATTTAACTTTTCATCGAGAAGAAGTGTAATGCTATCATCGTCCGCTGTTAATAATCGAAACTGTTTTTCACCTTTAGTTAAGTAATCCATCTCTACTCCGAATATTTATTCAAGTTCGGTCTTTTCTCAATAAATCTATCTTCTGTCTTATGTTTTTTGAAAGTACTTTTCGAATGTTTTATGGGCCGTCACGCCGATTTGTCAATTCATGTCTATGATAGTTGCACAAGCGTTTCGGGAATTATGATAAAAGCCATATCGATTCTGTGAAACATTTTTGATGTTAATCATTGTTCTCAAAATAAAGCCTTATTAGTACATCAATACCGGTATCATATTCCGTTGTGCATTTCGCTTATCAATTGGGCAACCAATGAAGTCCACCCGGTTTGGTGATTAGCACCCAGCCCGTTTCCGTTGTCTCCATGAAAATACTCGTAAAATAAAATGAGGTGTTCATTACCCGGCTGCTGGTAGAAAGGATTATCCTTACCATATATATTTCGTTTCCCCTCCTCATCTTTTTCAAATAAACTTATAACCCGCTTCGACAATTCGTTCGCGACCTGGCAGAGATTTATTTTATTGCCTGAGCCCGTTGGGTAATCTACCAGGAGATTGTCTCCATAAAATTCTCCATATTTCCGTATGGATTGAATGAGGATATAATTTATAGGAATCCATACCGGCCCTCGCCAATTGGAATTGCCTCCGAAAAAGCTGGAAGTAGAATCGCCCGGATCATATTGTATTGTATATTCAATATTGTCAATGTATACCGAGTATGGATTTTTTTCATGATATTTTGACAAAGCCCTTATGCCGCCGGGAGAAAGAAATTCATCTTCATTAAGTAATCGTTCAAGGATATTTTTTAGGCGGTCCTGTGGAACCAGTGATAACAAAAGTTTTTCGCCGCCAGCTTGTTCTTCATTAGGCCAGAAACGATTATTTTTCTTCCGATACTTTTCAAACCATGTACTTCTCTTTCTAAAATCAGATAACTTATGGAGCACTTTCTTTTCAATAATAGATACCGCAAATAATGTAGTTATACCTACGATAGATTGTATTCGTAAATGCATCGGGTTGGCTCCTGCTTTTGAAAGTATGTCGTAGAAAAACTTATCATCATCGTTCCATAAACCGTGCAAATTCAGCGCCTCGGCAATGAGCACAAAGTGCTCAAAAAATTTAGTAGCAGTATCCTCAAAAGTCTCATCTACCATAGAAATTTCAAGCGCCATATCCATCATGTTTAGCGCATACATACCCATCCAACTCGTACCGTCAGCCTGCTCCAGTTGATGATTTCCGGGCGTTTCAATACTTCTGTTAAACACCCCAATATTATCAAGGCCGAGAAAACCTCCCTGGAAGATGTTGTTACCGCTGGCATCTTTCCGGTTGATCCACCAGGTAAAGTTGATGATAAGCTTTTGAAATATTCTTTTTAAAAAATTGATGTCCCCGGTGCCTGTCATAGATTTTTCAATGCGGTAAACCTGGAGTGCTGCCCAAGCCTGTACAGGAGGATTTACATCACTGAAATGCCATTCGTAAGCCGGTAGCTGGCCATCAGGCTTCATATACCATTCCCGCATTATAAGAATAAACTGATCTTTTGCGAACCCAGGGTCCAGCATTGCCATTGGAATGCAATGAAAAGCGAGATCCCACGCTGCATACCATGGATACTCCCATTTATCGGGCATCAAAATAATATTCTGATTTTTCAAGTGCTTCCATTCATGGTTGCGCCCCATAAGTTTACCCTGATTTACCGGCGTAATACCATCGCTTGTATTCAGCCATCTTTCTACATCGTAGTGGTAAAACTGTTTGCTCCAAAGCAGGCCCGCAAGTGCCTGGCGTTGAATATTTCTCAATTCTGGTGAAATACCCCCCGGTAATACTGCATTGTAAAAATCATCCGCTTCGGCCTTGCGGGTGGAAAATATATTCTCAAAGCCTTCTTCAAACCCATTTGCCAGTTCCTTGTTGGTTAGCCGCAGATAAAGAGTTTTCGATTTCCCGCCTTCAATCGTAAGATCATATATAGGCGCAAACTTTGTCCCGGAAGTACTTGTCCTAAGTGACTTTACATTTTTCTTACTTATGATAGCATCGTGAAATGCATCTTTTACAAAAGGGCTGTCATTAGGTAATCCAGAGATTTTTTCAATATTTGTTTCATTCTGAGTATAGAATGTAGCCCGCGTTTTAGGAAAATATAAATAATAAGTTCCCAGCCGCTGGTGTGTGGCTTTTACCGTTGTTTTATTATAGTCAGTTATTACGGGACCATTTACCAGTCTTTTATTGCTTAACCTGTTATAAAACCAAAGAGTAGGCAGCACCGTTATGCCTGCGCTTTCACTATAGCGGTTGTGAATATTTATTTTAATAAATATATCCTGCGAGTCTTGCTTCGCATAAGTCACGTGTACATCAAAATATTGATTGCTGTCGAAAATACCTGTATCAAGAATTTCATATTCGGGTTCGTTCTTTGCCCGCTGGCGGTTTTTGCTTTTAAGTTCTTCGTACGGAAATTCCCTTTGTGGGTATTTATATAAATACTCCATGTAGTAGTGCGTGGGCAGATTGTCGAGATAGTAGTAAAGTTCCTTCACATCCTCCCCATGATTGCCATCAGTATTTCCAAGGCCAAATAATCGCTCTTTTAATATGGGATCTTTTCGATTCCAAAGTGTAACGGCAAAGCAAAGATTTTGGAATAAATCCGAGATTCCTGCTATGCCATCTTCTCCCCACAAATAAGCCCTGTAATGCGACTGATCGAAAGGGAAATAATTCCAGGCATCGCCAAGGTGCCCATAATCCTCACGCACGGTACCCCATTGTCGCTCACTGAGGTAAGGTCCCCACTGTTCAAGTGGAACTCTTTTGGGTAAATTGGCCGCAAGGCGTTGGTGTTCGGCGGTCGTTAAATTCTTTTGACTCAATGGTATCAATGGTTAATTTGATTTACAATAACCTTTCAGGTAAAAAGATTCTTTAAAAATCTACTTCATACAGAACAAAATTCTTTTGGGTATAGTTGTTCTGCCGCGATAAAGGTAAATCGTCCGGCTAAATATAGAGCAACTGAAATTATTTGAAACTTAATGAAAAGGCTTGCCATAATTTTTTTCTCCCGAAGCAATAGAAACGGGTAAAAGATTTTCTTTTGGAGGAATAGGGCAATTGTAACCCGTAGTATAAGCACAGTATGGATTATAGGCTTTATTAAAATCAATAATTACATAACCGCTTTTAATATCTGAAATATAGAACTCAATGTAGCGGCCACCTCCGTAACTCTCAAAACCTGAGGTGGCGTCACCAAACGGCACAAATAAGTAATCCTTGTATTTTCCCTGCCGCATCAAATCCGCAGACTGGTAAACATATAAATGCAATAGAGAATCTTTAAGGGTAAAAGTAAGAAGTCCATAAATAAAATAATGCTTCTTCATACCTGAGGAAGTGTTCATGTCAAAACCTTTTTTGTCGGTAATTCTCTTAAAAGATGCTAAAACACGATAGCTTTTGTCAACATCATAAAAGTGAATATATTTTCTGTCATCCTGACCAACTACTTCATGTGTGTTAATATAGTTTTGTTCATAAGCAATTATGGAATCTTTATAAGTTTTAGCTTGGGCGTTAGCATTTTGAAACAGCAGCACAATAAAGACCTGGTTTAAGATAAATATTCTAAGCAGTCTAAGTAACCTATTCATCTAATAAAATTTGAAGAAAAAAATGGCGGAAAATACTTTTGGCTTTTTTGATAACCCCTCAAAGCTATGACAGGATTGTACATAAACGAGAACAAGGCGGAAGGTAAAAGATATTGAATTCTAATGACGCTTTGAAATTCTGAAAAAACTTTCTATATTCGCTCTTTCAATTCTGAATAACCCTCAACTGCCTTTCCTTCTTTCATTTCCTGTTCCTAAAAAAGACCAAAACTGAAAACTTAATGAACAAGAAAACTGATGAAGAGACTTCTACCTTTACTTATACTGCAATTTTTAGCTGCCGCAAATTTATTTAGCCAGTCGTTCGATTTAGATGACCTTGTGAAATTAGCCTCCATGCCGTCGAAGAATATTGGTCATTTCATGGATAAAAAAGGTTTTACAAACTCGGCCAGCAAATGGGATTCGGATCTGCCTGGTACAGTTTTTACCCAAAAAATTAAGAAAAACAAAAAGAATTTCGATGCGGTGAGAAGCGTGGAAATGTTCATGAAGGACAGCTCAAAGTATTTTTGTTTCCATACATCATCAAGCAGCGAATTTGCAGAGGGTCAAAAAGTCCTGGCAAAAAAGGGATTCTTTTACGATAAAAAAAATGAAATTGGGAAAGCGCCTTCTTTGTTGTTTCAGAAATGGAATATCACGGTAGATGCAACAACAGAAATAACGAGTGATACGACTCAATATACATTTACGTTGAGGGAAAAAAAGATACCTGAAGCTATCGTTTACGCAGAAGATCTGCTCAAATTTGATTCTCACGAATTTCTCGTTAGTTATTTTGGAGAGCAAAACGTAAAAAAAGATCAATATTATTTTTCGGAAAAGGAATTAAAAAGATGTTCCGTATTATTTGGCAACAGCAGCCACCAGGTGGTTTTTGTGTGGAATGATGGCGACAATCTTAATAAACTTGCGTTTATAATGGTGAGCAACGTTATACCTACCGTCAATTCTCTCCACCCTGACGGGGAACTAAGTAACAATGAATGGAAATTAAGAAGCGGTATCCACCCGGGCATGAGTATTGAAGACCTGATTAAGTTGAACGAAAACGATTTTGAAATTTATGGAAATGAATCTGAATTGGGGCTGATGATTAAGCCAGGGCCTAATGGTAAAATTGACTTTAAGAAAACTGCGGTAATGCTTAATTGCAAGAATTGCAACAACGATAAATTCCTTCAAAAGAAGGAAGTGAGCGCAATACAAGTTGCGAAAGAAAATCTTCCCATGTATGTTTTTGATATCATAATTTATCCTCCTCAGAATTAAAAATCCATTGCGCTTTTGATTTCTGAAAGCATCTTTAATTGGATTCGAAATGTAGTTCCACTACCTATATTTTTTCCTGGTTTGCCATCGCTGACTAAATGGACCAGAGATATTTCCCTGGCGATAGCTATAATCATAAACTTATAAAATTGAGAAGTAATAATCTCCTGGACATAGGTTGACTACTTATAAGTATTTTCACGTAATGCCTGCTACCCATCCATATATACTGCAATTGTTAACTGCCATAGCAGAAGAAGAAAAAGAAGAAGTAAAACGCTATAGGCTTGATCAGCAACATACATTAAAATCGCTGAAAGCTGAAGGCCTTGCACTACATCCATTGATTGTGACACGCAAAAATTTTGGCTATGTTGATTACCCGGAAATAAGTTTCCGGTTGCCTTTCCCTGCAGATACAATCTACTTCAGGGATGGCACTGCGATTGAATGTTTTGCACCAGGTGAAGAGCCGGTGAAAGGAGTACTTATAAATCTTGAAGGAAAGTCAGGAGAGTTCCGTTTGTTTGCTCCCGACTTTCCCGACTGGATAGAAGATAATAATGTAGGTATTAAACTGGCACCAGACCAGCGCACCATCACAATTATGAAAACTGTGTTGAACGGACTGGAAAATAATAAGAAATTGTACAAGTTATTTGAACAATTGCATGCCAATATTCGAAAGGAAAAAAGTGATGACCTAAAACCGGTTGAAATCAATTTTGCTAATCAACAATTAAATGAAAGCCAGCAAATATCGGTAAAAGCAATTCTTCAAAACGAAGACATCCTCATTGTACATGGCCCGCCAGGCACCGGAAAAACGACCACTTTAGCAGAGGCAATTGGACAATTAATAAAAGCTGGCGAAAAAGTATTAGTGAGTGCTCCGAGTAATACAGCAGTTGATAACATCGCGAAAGAGCTGATTAGAAAAAGGTTGGCGATTCTGAGAGTCGGCAACGCAAGTAAAGTGGACGAGGAAATATTTTCACACACACCCGAGGGGAAATTGTCGAATGCGAAGCAACAAAAAGAAATAAAAGAACTAAAAAAAAGAGCGGAGGAATTTCGAAGGATGGCTTTGAAATACAAACGAAGTTTTGGTAAGTCGGAACGGGAACAACGCAATCTTTTATTTAAGGAAGTAAAAAGTATACGTACCGAAATAAAAAAATTACAGGCATACAATGAAGAAAAACTATTTAATGAAGCCCAGGTAATTTTAGGAACACCAATAGGCTTGTATGATGCAAAGATCAACCATATCACATTTCAAACATTGGTGATTGATGAAGCCGGACAATGCATTGAACCCTTGGCGTGGTGCATTTTTCCCCTTGCTTCTAAATATGTTCTGGCAGGCGATCACTTGCAATTGCCGCCGACCGTTCTTAGTCATGATGCGGCAATAATGGGATTGAATAAATCCATACTTGAAGTATGCGTGGAAAGCGTTGTAGACATTTTTTTACTCGATACACAATATCGTATGCGTGAATCCATTGCAGGATTTTCCGGCGATTATTTTTATAAGGGGCTACTTCGTACCGCGCAGCACCTTGCTAATAAGGGTGTACACCTGACTTTTATCGATACGGCCGGTTCGGGCTACAATGAAGTGCAGGGAAACAATGGTATTAGCTTGCAAAACGAAGGCGAGCTAACACTCGTGCAAAAGTTGTTGCAATCCGAAGCCCTTGAACCATCACTCACTGCGTTTATTTCCCCCTATTCCGGACAGGTCATTGCGGCAAAGGACATCTTACCGAAAGAAATTCGGATCAGCACCATCGACAGTTTCCAGGGACAGGAAAAAGAAAACGTGATTATTTCCCTCGTAAGAAGCAATGACGATGGTGACTATAGGCTTTTTAAAAGATTACCGCCGAATGAATGTGGCTATAACGCGTGCAAAAGAGCAATTATTCGTTATTGGTGACAGTGCAACAATTGGTGCAGATCCATTTTATAATGCTTTTTTAAACTACGCAGAAAAGAATGGAAAATATAGATCCGTATGGGAATTTGAGATTTAACTAATTTGATATTCGGGCTAACAAATACATTTCTGGTTTCTTAATTTATCAATTTTCAGACTATTTGAAATCAACGTTTTAAGTTGAAAGCTGATAAAATAATATACCCGATAAACTCGAGAACGAGTAGCGCTTGTAAAACGGCCTTAACTATCCAGGAGATCAATGCAAATTTCCAATTTAATAGTAAGATGATAAGAAAGAGAACAGGTTCTACCCAGCGTGCGTTACGAATCCATTTGGGAAGTGCTTGCGGTCCTGCAGAGAAATTTTCATTTTTCTTGTCACGCAGGAGCCGGATATCATAGTTATTTATTGCTGCAACTATATTATAAATAATTACAAATGCAATTAGTGTTGCGGAATTAAAAGGGGTATTGAACCACGATATCATAGGATTGACTGTTTGAGGATTAAACTATATGTGGTGTCAACATGTGTAGGTATGAAATAATAACGCACGCGGAGAATTGATTATTGCAACGCGGCTAAAATCCATTCTCACCTCATTACAAAAACGCGATTAATATCCCCTCGACAATTGTTAATAGCATACTGGAGTGAACGAAAAAAGCATTTTTGGTTGAAAATTCTAAACGTGCCGGGTCAATTTTTATAAATGCGACAGGCTTTTCAAAAAGTCTTCCTTTCGGCGGGAAGATACTTCAATCTCGCATCCATCATTTAAGATTACAGAGCCGCCTTTTCCCTTGTTATAGCTCTTAATATAGGTGAGATTAATAAGATGAGAATTATGTACCCGGAAGAAAGAGTGCTCAGAAAGCATTTCTTCAAACTCCTTTAGGGTTTTAGCAACGACTAATTTTTGTTTATTATTTAAATAGATGGTGGTGTAATTGATATCACTTTGGCAACGTACAATGTCAGCTATCTCCAAAAACTCAAACCCGTTTATAGTTGGCACAATTAATTTTTTGGGAGCGACATTATGGTGAAGCGTATTTTGAAGTAGTGTATCAATTTTTTCAGCCATTAATTTTTTTGAAATCTCATTTCTTAATTTGAGAAGCGCCGCATTTAAGTCATCTGTATCAATAGGTTTTAACAGGTAATCTATTGCGCTAAACTTGATCGCCTGCAAAGCAAATTTTTCAAAAGCCGTTGTAAAGATTACCGCAAAATTTATTTCGGGCAAAGCTCTTAAAAGATCAAAGCCGGTCTTGTCTTTCATTTGAACATCCAGGAAGATTAGGCCTGGCTGTGTCAACAGAATCAATTTTATACCATCTTCAACCGACCGGGCTGTACCAATTATTTCAAGCTGATTGCTATGCGACAGCAACAGGCGGGTAAGCCTGTCGATACAATGTTGCTCATCATCTATAATCAAAGCTTTTATCATAAAATTAAAAGGCCAGTTCTTCCGGCAGTTTTACTTCTATCTTTGTACCCTCGCTAAGGTTCGATAATGTAACAGCCGCATTTGATCTTTTTAGCTTATTTAAAATATCAATTCTTTCATTGGTAATTTTCATTCCGAGGGATTTTTTCGAGACACCCCCTGTTCCTTTTCCTGCATAGGCAGGTTCTTGTATTCCGACACCGTTATCTTCAACAACGCAATTGATCATGCCCCCTTCTTTCTTGATATGAATCCATATTTTGCCATTGTCACTCTTCCCTGCTATTCCATGCCATATACTATTTTCCACAAACGGCTGCAAAATTAGAGGAGGTATCAAGGTATTCTCAGGATCAATGTTATCATCGACCTTTATTTCGTAACTGAATTTATTGCTCATCCGCATGTTTTCCAATTGCATGTACAATTCAAGAGTTTTTAAATCATCGGCAAGTGGTATTTCTTTATGCTCAGAATTTTCCAAAATCATACGCATGAGCTTCGCAAATTTGGTTGTATAATCAGTCGCTTTATCTATATCGTGCTTATCAATATAATCGTTAATCGAGTTAAGCGAATTATAAATAAAATGAGGATTCATCTGCGCACGCAGAGCTTTCATCTCGGTATCGGCTACCTGCACATTAAATTCAGCCTCCTTCTTTTTTTCTATACTATCCTTTCTTCTCTTATAAATAATAATTCCTGCAATTGCAGCAAGAATTAAAATACCTCCAATAATTATGGATGAATTGCGGATCACTTTTTGCCGGCTTATTTCAGCGACAGCGAGAGCGTGTTGTTTATCATTCGTTTACCTTCATTAACGCCTCCTTTTTGTCAAAGTCATATTGCATCGCCAGTCGGGTAACTTCGGCTTTTTTATCTTCATTAACTGAACTGTCACGTAGTACAACGGACTGCTTGTAATCTTTTAACGCTTCATCATATTTTTTTTGCTTTTCATGAATTTTGCTTAAGGTTCCCAGGGCGTTTACCTGCCATGATAAATCATTTAATTCTTTTGCCAATTGAAAAGATTGCCGGCTGTAATTTTCTGCCTTTGAGAGATCTCCCTGATTTAAAAAGACTTCACCCAGGCCGTTTAAAGCGCTGGCCTTAATATTTCGGTAATCACTTTCATCAGCCAAAAGGATAGATTTTTGGAAATAAGCAAGCGCATCCGAATAATTTTTTTGCTTAAGAAATATCTCTCCGATATTATTCATGACAGCGGTGCTTATTCTTTTATTTCCCGTTTCTTCTGCTATCGACAATGCCTTGTTAAAATAATCGAGCCCGGAGGTTAAGTCATCTAATTCAGTATAGATATTTCCGATATTAACCAGCGCTCCCATTTCATCATTTTTACTTTTGATAGCACTGGAAATGGCGAGGTATTTTTCGTAGTAGTCCAGTGCCTTCTGATAGTTCTTCAGGTCGGCATAGATATTGGCCATGTTATTAAATATGGTCGCATCGAAATATTTATTGCCCAATGTTTCGCCCGCCTTTAATGCTTTCAAATAATAATCCATCGAATTAGTATAATCCGACAAAATATAGTACACATAACCCTTTTGCCTGTAAGAAAGTGCTATGCCTTTTTGCCATTTAATTTCAAAAGTTGTTCGAACGGCTTCATCCGTATAAATCATTGAAGAGTCAGGCTTGTCATAAATAATAGCAAAGGCAAGGTTTAATAATGTTTTGACCCGGTTCGAGTCTTCCACCCTATCTCTGTTGACGATATTCCTGAGTGAATCAACGGCTTTTGATTGCTGAGCAAAACAGAGATTTGATACTAAGCAACAAATAATGAGAAAAAAAGATTTAGGCATTAATTAGAATTTGGTAGATCAAACAGATCTTATTTGTTTCTCAAATAACAATAAAAAGATAGCCATTCCTTTTGAATTTTCTCGTAAATCTTCACGAAAAATAAATGATCAGCAGCAAAAAATAAACGGTGCTTGATGCCAAATGCTACGTAAGCTAAGTTTACGCTGTAAAAAATTTTGCATGAAAACGAAACGCATCACGTGGCGGCGAATTGGAATATTGATTGCCGCTGCGTTGGGTATCGCTTCTGCTTTTCTGCCGTGGGTAACATTTCCCGCTATAAATAAATCCATGAATGGTTTTAACGGATCCGGCATTTTAGTTTTTTGTGTGTTTATGGGCATCCTACTTATAAGTCTCCTTTATCACGAATTGCAATTAGAAGGAAAAACATTTTTGCTTTTCACCACATCCGCAGGAATTAGTGCATTGCTTTTCATAATAATTCAATTAATTGATGTTGCCTGTTTTACATCCTTGCTTACTAACCTGGAAACCAGGTATGACGCAGGCATATGGTTAAAAATGTCCGCTGCCTTTCTGGTTATAATACTCTCCATGGATTTCAAATTAAGGTTAAAGACGCCTCAAAGAAAAATACCTCTCAAGCCCTTCGAAAACGAAATCTCAATTCCCGCAACTTTTGTAGATAATAAAAATACTTATCCAAGGCTGTCGCTGCAGAAAAAAAAAGATATCGGCCTTGAGAAACTTATTTCATTAAAACAAAGCGGATATATTACCGAAGAAGAATTTCTACAGCTAAAATCGAAACTGATTTTATCAGACTTCCTATTCGGTCTATTTAATTAAGGACAGCGCCTGCAATCCAACAGGGCTTTCATAAAAACCCGTAAAAAATTACTCCATATATCCTTTGGCTATCGATAAAAAAACCAAGCCAATTCCAGGTATCCTGGCATTTAATTTTATAATAACAAAAATCAAAAATTATGAAAAAGACAGCAGTGCTTTTTACATTCATTACCATCGTTTTAACCGGAATGATCCAGTCAGTTCATGCCAAGACCTGGCGGGTAAATAATAAATCAAATTACAATGGCTCAACCCTTTATGGAGAAAATTTCGGAGGGTCCGCAGGTTACCCGGTATTCGCGCAAATAGACCAGGCTGTTGCCTTTGGTATTGTAAATAATGGCGATACTATTCATGTGGAAGGGTCGAGCGTAACCTATAACGCCAGCACGGTTACAAAGCGCCTCGTTATTATTGGTGCAGGTTATTTTCTTACGGAAAACCCAAAGACTGCAGAGAATGCGCTGGATACGAAACTTGCAAGGATATCCTTTAATGCGGGCTCTTCCAATTCGCAATTGATCGGACTCAATTTGGTGAGCGCCGGAAACGTCGCTGATCGGGATGTTTATATCAGTGTAGATGGAATTACAGTAAAGCGTTGCAGAATCGAGGGCCAGATTGTGTTTGGATTCCCATTAAATGACGAGTATATTTTAGAAAATTTCTTTTCTTCTATAGTGGGTGGAAGTGCTTTATCGAGTAACGGCAATTCCTTCTTCACTCCACCAACTAATATTGTTTTCAATAATAATATCTGCCAGAAAGCTTTGACATGGGGAAGTCCATTAGCTAATCCAACAACTTTGTGGCCCATCCTGCAATGCAACAACAATGTATTTGACGGTCCTGATAATCTTGCGACCCCAAACCTGGCGTTTTCCGTTGCTGAGTTTAAGAATAATATTCTCATGCCGGTTAATGCCAATGTAAATATTGCTGCATCTCCCGGTGTAGTATCATATAATATAGGAACACTATCTACGCAATTTGGAACCGCCGATAATAATCTTGTGGTGCCTGCTATAACTTCTCTCTTTATCACATCAACGTCAACTGATGGTGCTTACCAAATTGCTAATAGCTCCGCTGCGGATAACAGTGGTTCAGATGGGACAGACCGTGGTGCTTTTGGCGGTGCAACTGTTACAAATCAATATACGCTATCGGGTCTTGCCGCTATTCCAGTCATATATTCTATTACAACCCCGGGCGCTACTTCTACCAATTTACCTGTAACGATCCAGGCAAGAACCATTAAATAATTAATCATGAAAAATTTACTAATACTCATTTTTATTACAGGATTAAGCCTTGCAGCCCTGTCGCAAAATGTAGTGCAGGTTGAATATTTTATTGATACTGACCAAGGCTTTGCAAACAATAAACTGGCAAGTGTAAATCCATCTTCTGATGTTACATTCTCGCTCCCAATCGATTTTTCCGGCATTACACCAGGCTATCATAAATTGTACTTTAGAACTAAAGATAATAATGGAACATGGAGCCTGACCGCAAGGCGGAACGTCGAGGTACTTATTTCAGAAATCAAAACGACCTTTGTAAAAGGCGAATATTTTTTTGATAGCGACCCTGGTTTTGGTAATGGTTCCTCAATAGCAATTTCAGATCTCACCGACTCAATAATACTTCAAAATTTTACAGCAGTAACATCTGCTTTATCCGAAGGTTACCACAAATTATATGGCCGTTTGTTGGATAATGAGGGGCGTTGGGCACTAACGTTCAGGCGTAACGTTGACATCTATAAAAGCAGCAATACTTCGGTTATAAATGCAGAATATTTCTTCGACTCGGATCTTGGGGTAGGTAATTGTGCTTCCGTAGCGCTACTAAATCCTTCGTCAGATGGGTCGTTTACTATAAACATTCCAAGAAATCAAATTCCAATGGGTGCCGATTCTCTTTTTGTGCGGGTTCAGGATGATACCGAAAACAGGTGGTCGCTCACACAAATATTAAATAATATTTCAGGCACGCTTCCACTTACCTTGCTCGATTTTTCCGCGACAAAAAAGAATAACACGGCAACGCTTACATGGCAGACAACTAATGAAATAAATACTGCTTATTTCAATGTGGAGCGAAGTATAGATGGTACAAATTTTACAATCGTGGGGAAAGTAAATGCAATTGGCAATGGGAGTCTAAAGAGAGACTACCTATTTAATGATAATTTGCCTGCTCTTCAATCAGGTAAAATATTTTATCGGCTGCAAATGATGGATAATGACGGAAAATTTACCCACAGTAAGATTGTCTATATTAACATTACATCAGACGGTTTTAAATATTCAATTTATCCAAATCCTGCGCATAATTATTTTATCATCACGAATGTCAACTATACGGCTTTAAATGATGCTAACATTATCGTAACAGACTTGGCAGGTCGTAAATTAATCAGTCAGAAATTCAACAACAATGCAGGGCAAAAAATAAATATCGCTTTCTTATCGAAAGGCATATATATGGTGAGTGTAGGCATCACTGGCAATATGCACACGATGAAGCTGGTTGTTGAATAAATTTTTTGATGTGAATAAGCCTGCCCCGTTAATGGTGCAGGCTTATTTATTTGTTTAAAGAATTATCGGAAAAAAGATTACCTATTAATTACTCTTTATCCTCCTTTATAATCTTCAAACCTTTGGTCCATCGCACAATTTGCTTCAACATAGTCTCGGCTGCTTTCACCGATACTTCATTTGCTTCAAATTCATCCTGATCATTGATGTTCTTCGTGAAGAATGGAAAGTTTATTAATTCAATAGTCGGTACCACCGCAATGTTGCAATGGGTGGACGAGAAGCATTAGCTTTTATTAGAATGTAAATATATTTTAATAGAAAATTTTCTATGAATAAATACTATAATAACTATAAATATTGCCCGAACTATTTTCGACCTTTAAGCAAGAATAACGAGAAATAGTTTTTTGTTTTTGATTAAGATCCCCAAAAAAGACTCCAGGTATTTGATTTTCCTATGAATATCTCAAAATTTTCAGGTTGTATAATCTTGTTTCCCGGTTATATAACCTGTTTTTTTTGTTTGTAATTGCCAATAAAATCGATCGTCCCTTGCCGTTGAAAACCTATACACCAATTCATTTTAGAACATTTACTAATAAACTTCTGCTATACAATCATTCTTAAAATTTCACATAACCATATCAAAAAAAACAGGAAGATAAAATTTATCATTATGGTTTATGATAAAAATTCTGCTCCACTGGTTCCGGAATATGAAATGAGCATTATATTCTTTTTGACTTAGTTTCGCCCGCAAATAAGAAGCGGCATCAGCGGTTTCCTGATACAATTGAACAAATAAACATTACAGATCCTACTCTATTTACTTAAGTATTTTCCTGATAAATGTTTTATAACCATTAAACTTCATTTACATGAGGACCGTTTTGAATTTATTTGATTTTCAACAAAGGGTAGATTATAAAAACGAAATTTTATCGGGACTCACTGTGGCGCTTGCCCTTATTCCCGAGGCGGTAGCTTTTTCGTTAATAGCGGGCCTGTCGCCACTCACAGGTCTGTACGCTGCTTTCACTATGGGCCTTATCACTTCAATATTCGGTGGTCGTCCAGGTATGATTTCCGGCGCGACAGGTGCAGTAGCGGTAGTAATTGTAAGCCTGGCAAAGTCTCATGGAATTGAATATATATTTGCGGCGGTGGTGCTGGCGGGTATTATACAAATGGCAACCGGACTTTTCAAATTAGGAAAATTTATTCGACTGGTTCCACATCCGGTGATGTTTGGATTTGTAAACGGATTGGCTATCGTGATCTTTATGTCGCAACTTACTCAGTTTAAGACTGCGGGCGAGGATGGCGTGCTGCATTGGATGACCGGGCCAAAATTATTCATCATGCTTGGTTTTGTCTTCCTTACAATGCTTATAATATGGGGATTACCAAAGCTTACAAGGAAAATCCCTTCGTCGCTTACCGCTATACTTGTAGTATCTGCCATAATCATAGGATTAAATATAGATACAAGAACCGTGGGCGATATAGCGTCTATTCAGGGAGGGTTCCCTCCCTTTCATATTCCTGAGATCCCGTTGTCTTTTGAAACAATAAAAATAATTTTTCCGTATGCGCTAATTATTGCGGGTGTTGGCCTTGTTGAAAGCCTCCTGACTCTTAACCTGATTGATGAAATTACAGGTACCAGGGGCAGAGGCAATAAGGAAGCTTTTGCACAGGGCGCGGCAAATTTTATTACAGGTCTATTTTCAGGTATGGGTGGCTGTGCTATGATTGGCCAAAGCTTAATAAACATCTCGTCCGGTGCAAGGGCAAGGCTATCAGGCATTGTTGCAGCAGTGATGCTATTGGTATTTATTATGTTCGGATCTTCTCTTATTTCGAAAGTGCCCATGGCCGCACTCACCGGTGTAATGATAATGGTTGCGATAGGTACATTCGAATGGGCAAGTTTCAAAATGATAGGCAAAATGCCCACTCACGATATTGTTGTTGGGATGCTCGTTGCGATTATTACGGTATTGCTCCATAACCTGGCGCTTGCCGTGCTAATAGGAGTAATAATGTCTGCCTTAGTATTTGCGTGGGAAAATGCAAAGCGTATCCGTGCGAGAAAATATGAGGATGAGAACGGCGCTAAACATTACGAAATTTTCGGGCCGCTATTTTTTGGATCGGTAAGTGCTTTCAACGAAAAGTTTGATGTAGCAAATGATCCCAAAGAAGTTATCATTGACTTCAAGGAGAGCCGCGTTGCCGACATGTCAGGTATTGAGGCGCTTAATAAACTTACTGACCGGTACAAGATTGCCGGGAAAATGTTACACCTGCGTCACTTAAGTGAAGACTGCCGGCAGCTTCTTAAAAATGCAGATGACATTATTGACGTAAATATTATTGAAGATCCAAACTATAAAGTGGTCGTAGATAAATAGATAGCCACACAGTTTATTTCTCTTCGAATTTTAAGTACGCACGAAATCATAAATACTGATCAGGGTCTTTCTGTTTCTCTTCTTCAGGTATTTTAAATGACCATAAGCCGTTACCGGCAATTAAAAAATAAATAAGGAGCAGCAACACTAAGATGGAGATAATCAATTCGGAATATGGCTGCAGCATTTCGGGAGACGAACTTACAAAAAAAATGGCTCCAATCAATATTGGAATCTGTATAGCGCAGGCAAAACGGGTGAATAGGCCAAGTACCAAAAAAATTCCGCCAAGTATATGCGCAAACACAACATACTGGCCTGCCAAAATGTAAGCAAACGAACCAAATGATGTCCTGTTGGACATGAGGTTGATGAGTGTGCTCATATTCAGCAGAAAGTCCACGCCTTTATAACAGAGAAAAAGTCCTAAAGCAATTCGTATAATATCCATCCATTTTGGATGATGGCTGGTACCCCAAATCTCGAGACGTTGAAGAATGTTCATATGGGAAGTTTTAATAGTGAAAGAGCTTCTTCAAAATTAATAAAATTCTCCAATGAGTTTAACTATTGACTATATTTTTTCCAATATTTAAAATAATATTAGAAAATTCCTTCTAATTTAGAACAACAAGGCCTCTTTCGGATAATTTGAAACCATCTTCACTGATTTCCCTAAAAACCGCTGATTCTTTTGACGAATAATAAACAAACCGATCACCGTTAAAGTTTACTTATAAGGCCTTTTCGGCGATGGCCAACCTGCGCAAATCCGCCTGCGATATCCATTAGCACGTGATCTCTTGAAGCACCATTGAGAAAATACTTCATGTATTTTAAAGGTTATCAGGATTTTGATTTCACAATAATGCTATCGCAATTTGTTCCCATTCTTTTTCTATTGTGAGACCAGGCATTTGTTTACCCGCCCGGCTGTACCAGTAACCTGCATTTCCGGTATCGCCTTCTTTGCGATGCAGGTAGGCATGTATCCACGATGCATCCCGGTCGTTAATATCCTGTATCAATTGTGTGCGCTTTATCCCAATCGCCCTTAGCATCGTACCACAATGCATTTATATAGATCGATACATTTTGTGGTGGTTCTTCGGCTGATAAACTTTCTTTAAAAGTTGATATATCCATTTTATAAAATTTTTAAAACTGAAATAGCATTTTTATTGCTAAAATATGCGGTCATAAAATTGCTATATGGGGTTGCGCATAAATTTACAACTGTCTTTTAAATTTAATTCTATGCAGTTAATGAATATTAGTTGCAATGAAGGCTAATAGGCTACACCCCGGCGTTAAGAAAGAATTATGAACTACGGAAGCGATTAGTATAAAATTGTTTCAATCAATTTTTTAACGCCATGTAAAACACTAACTTAAGCCGCGTGGTGCGTTATTTATCCATAGCAGGAGTCAGTAAAAGGAAAAGCCGCGGGGCAAATTTATTTTAAGAAAATTTGCTTGTTTTATTTTTAATCCCGTTGGTTGGCTTTTGTTTTGAAGGTTCCAATAATATTTTAAGTTTTGAAGCAATTACATTTATGTAAGGCTCATTCATAATTTCTGATCTGCGCCTGTACTTTCCCGGTACATCATAAGATTCTATGACTCCTGACACGTGCTGCTTCCAGCCAAGGTATGGATCTTTATAGATTTGTGGTGATCGAAAAACAAGCATCTTCCCCGGATAAACACCGGTTTTATAAGCCCTGGACATGATGCCATTTGTATGAAGCATATATTTATTTCTCAGGAAGCGGGGAAGTAATTTGCCTTTTGAGAGATAATAGTCGAAACCAAATTTCACTGCTTTTGAATATAGTCTTAATATCTTATTTCGTGTTTTATTATATAGTACATGTGTTATCACTTTCGATCCTATTTTCATAACCTTTAAAGGATATAGAACTTTCTCTTTAGGTTTTAATGAAGAATAGTCACCTGCATAAGCCCTTATAATTGAAGAGAGGCGCGGTGGTTTCTTTTGAGTACCATTATTAGAATCTATGGAAGGTGCATTCAGATAAGTAGCCGACCTGCTGTTAAATGTTGCAAGCAATTCAGTTTTTTCACCTTCCTTCAATAATTGTTGTGCCATTTCAAAAGCGAGAGTACCTCCCAGGCAATATCCGGCCAGGAAATACGGACCATGAGGTTGCACGGAACGAATCTCTTTAATGTAATGGGTAGCCATCTCTTCAATACTGGTATGAAAATGCTCTTTTCCGTTTAGTCCCCTGGCCATAAGTCCATAAAGGGGTTGCTCCATTCCCAGATTCTTTGACAAGTCTTTATAGAAAAGAACATTACCTGCTCCTGCATGCATGCAAAAAAGCGGGGGTTTAGTACCGTGCGGCTGAATCGGTACCAGGCAAGAGACGTTAACAACCTTATCTTTTTGATTTATGATAGCAGCCAGCTTACGTATATCCGGAGCCTGGAAAATAGTAGCCAAAGGCAACTCTTTTCCAAATTGTTTCCTGATCCTTGTGAACATGGTCACGGTTTGAATTGAATTTCCTCCGAGTTCAAAAAAGGTATCGTGAACTCCCACCTTTTTTACGCCTAGCAGATGTTCCCAAATTTTTACCAACGCGATCTCCGTATCATTTGTAGGCGCCGCATATTGATCATTCAATAATTTGGAAAAGTCCGGTATCGGTAAAGCTTTCTTATCAATTTTACCATTAGGGGTTTGTGGCAAGCGTTCTAATTCCATCCACATCCCTGGTATCATATATTCGGGAAGTTTTTCCTGTAGTTGTGCTATGGTGTTTTGCTTATCAAAAATTCCTGCAGGCACCACATAACCAACCAACATTTTATTGCCATGGTTATCTTCATTCAACCTCACTGCCGCTTGCTTAATATTTTTATTTTGCAAAAGAACATTTTCAATCTCACCCAACTCTATTCTATACCCGCTCATTTTAACCTGCTCATCTATCCTGCCCAGGTATTCTATTTCACCATCAGTATTCCATCGTACTTTGTCACCTGTTTTATACAGTCTTGATACTGGCTTTGGAATGGAAGAATCATAATTATTAATAGCCGCACTTGCCCTGAACGGATTTAGAATGAACTTTTCTGCCGAAAGGCCAGGCCGGTTGAGATACTCCCTGGCAATACCTTCCCCTGCTATATAAAGTTCTCCTGCTATTCCTATGGGCACTATTTGATCCCATTCGTCAACAACGTAAAGTTGGGTATTTGAAAAAGGCTTGCCGATAGGTACTGTTTTGTAAGCTCTTTTTAAATCTACGGTATGGATACATTTACCGATCGTGGCTTCGGTAGGGCCATAGTGGTTGTAAACAATACCCTTATAATCTAATCTTACCAAATGCTCCTGTATCTTGGCAGAAAATGTTTCTCCGCCGAATATCATTACTTTATTTGCTAGTACCGTGTTCTCTCCATTTACATAAGATAGCCATACTGATGGAACAATTTTTATACAATCAACCGGGTTTTTCTCCAGGTAGCCAACTAATTTTTCGCCATCCATTATTAGTTGCTTCGATAATATATTCAGTGAAGCCCCTAAGAAGATAGATGTAAATATTATTGAATGGCCCGCGTCAAAAACTAATGGTGAGAACAGGGCAAATGATGCACAGCTTTCTAGTTTGGCGACCTTAATTAAACCGAAACAATGATCAACCACCGCCTGGTGTTCAATCATAACTCCTTTTGGTTTACCGGTTGATCCTGAAGTGTAAATTACATAGGCCAGATTGCGGGAATTTATACAGCTTTCCGGATTATGTAAAGGCATTTCAGCTATTGCATCCTTGTGGCCGTCCAATTCAATAATATCGATTCCCGTTGAGGTGGGTAATTTTATCCTGGCTGATTTACTGCTTATTACAATCTTCGTCGATGTGTCCTCAAGCATATAATTAATACGATCTTCAGGGTATTCAGGATCGATAGGAACATAGGCGGCGCCAGCTTTTAATATCCCTAATATACCGATCAGCATTTCCATGCTGCGTTCTAAGCAGATAGGAATAAGGGTCTCTTTTTTTACACCACGACCTATTAGGTACCGGGCTAATTGATTCGAACGTTTATTTAGTTGCTCGTAGGTAAGCCTTTCATTTTCGAAAACTACTGCAATTTTAGCAGGGGTTTTAGTTACCTGTTCCTCAAATAAATCTACAATGCTTTTATCTCTTGGATACGCTACCTCCGTGTCATTAAATTCTTCCAATAATTGGTGCGTCTCCACAGCAGGAAGCATATTTAATCTCGAAATTTTTTCACCGGGTGTTTTCGTAATCGAAGAAATCAATTCTTCAAAATGTTTAGCCATCCGATCTACACTATCATCCTGATATAACGCAGGATCGTATTCTATCGTTCCTGCAAGTCCGTGTGAATTTTGTGTTATTGCAAAACTTATTTCAGGCTTTGATAAAACAACTTCAAGAGGCCCCCCTGATAATTGTACAATGCCAAATTCTAATGCTGAAGATTCAACCGTCAATATTACCTGCCTGGTTAGATTAATTTTGGAATCATTAGCCTGAACCGCCACTTCGTCTAAAGTCTGAAGCCGAAGATTTTTTTGCTCACCAGCCTCCGACAAAGTTGCCTTTATTCCCTCCAATAACTCCGTAAGGGAAGTTTCAGAACTTATCTTGTTTCGCATGGCAATTAAACCGTTAAATAGGACTTCCTTGATTTCTTGCTGCCCCCTATCGCCGAAAGAATAGGGAATGCCAAGACAAATATCATCCTGGGTGCTATACCTGTAAAATAGCACGTGTAAGACACCTAATAGAGTCATAAACACTGTTGCCCCTTCATTTGAAGAAATTATTTGCAAGCGTTTTGCCACTTCGTTATCTATCGTAAACTCCTTTCTTTTCAATTCGATATTTTTATCAATAGAAGAAATACTTTTTATTGCTTTTTCTTGTGCAGGGTCATTTATTATAGTGTCTTCGGGATATTTTTTCAAGACCCTTCCTGTAGATTTTTGAACCAGAGTATTATCTCTTTGCATCTTTTAAAATTTACAATAAAAAATTATTATTAAACCGATCGTGTATGATAGAATTTTGGAAGTCTGAGTTTTACGCAGGTACTATTGGTAAATCACCGGAAACCCTCTGTGAACTCAAAGATTTTTTACAGGTTGGAAAATTTCGGCCCGCAATAAGACTATGCAGGTTGTCGGAATTTAGAGTTAAGCTTAGGTAGTCTTGTGTTTTATTGTTAAACGCAACCCCTTTAGAACAGAATATGCGCTTTATACGAGCAATAAAGTAACAATTCTAATTTGAAGAAAATCTGAAGTTCACATTTTGCGACAAAAGTCAGTTTTCTGAAAATAATAAAAGCAAATTTTAAACCAAAAAACAAAAGTCAACAAGCGTATAAATTTCTAATTCTAATTTAAACTCCGGAATGAAGTACTGATATCACTTTCGTGGTATACAATCAATTTAGTTTATGTAACGGAGCAAGAAGAGACAGTCAAATTCAAAAAGTAAGCAGTAAATACCTGTTATCCATTACATTTACCCAACACTAATAACCTTCGGATAATGGCAACCACCTTCGTTTAGAAGTTTAACTTTGATATCAATATTCCTGGGAATAGCCCAAAAATTTTAGAATGAAAATTATCACAACCATCCTTGTCGCAATTACTTTACTTGGCGCCCAAACTTTGTTCGCTCAGAAAGATAGCATCAATAAAAAAAATGACTCGCTAAATAGCGTCATACTCGAAGACTATAATAGTAAAATAGCGAAGATTGAAGAGCAGCGTAAAGCAGACTCCATACAAAAAGTAGAATTAGAGGCAGAACTTAATTCTTTAAAAACAACGGATAATTTAAAGAAAGAAGAATTACAAAAAAAGCTCCAGGATTTAAAGGATAAGGAGGCAGAACGTATCAGTCAAAAAAAGGCACAGATAGATTCACTGCGTCACACCGCCATAGGATTTCCTGTTATTGGCTTTTTTAATGACACATTATTTTTAATTTATAATAAGCTAGGAAGTTTTTCTGCCAAAGACCGGGCAGATGCTATTACCAACCGGGTTCATGCCCTCGCTGAGGATCTCAGATTTAAACCCGATTCATTAAAATTATCAGATGCAGAGACAACGGAGGATTTGGTTTTTGGTAACAGTATTATTACAAGTGTTTCGGAAAATGATGCCTTATGGAACAATGGCACCAAACGTGAAGTCGCCGCCAACTTCAAGAATATTATTGGAGATGCCGTAATGAAATATAAATCGGAGACAAGCCTTGGGACATTAGCAAAAGAGATAGGGCTTGCATTGCTTGTGATTGTCGTGATAGTTGTGCTGATTGTATATATTGGTAAGCTTTTTAAATGGACAGCGAAAAAAATACAAGATGAAGAGGATAAAAGACTTAAAGGAATCAAAATTAAAAACTACACGTTATTCGATGCAAAGAGAGAGGTTAATTTTTTACTGACTGTAAATACCGTTTTAAAGTGGATTGTCATATTACTTTCTATATATATCGCGTTGCCCGTTTTATTCGGCATTTTCCCATGGACTCAAAATTTTGCAGAGGTATTATTTGGATACATCTTAAATCCAGTGAAGAAAATTGCTGGAGGGTTATGGAACTACCTGCCAAACCTGATCACAATCATTGTGATCATTTTTATCTTTAGATATGTTTTAAAAGGGTTGCACTTCCTCAAAACAGAAATTGAAAAAGGAGATCTTCATATTGCGGGATTTTATCCTGACTGGGCAAATCCCACTTATCAAATTGTGCGTGTTTTGATTTTCGCTTTTATGGTAGTGGTAATATTTCCTTACCTGCCAGGAAGTGATTCCACAGTTTTCCGCGGCGTATCTGTATTCCTTGGTTTTTTGTTCACGTTTGGCTCTGCAGGTTCTCTTTCAAATATTGTAGCAGGTTTGGTTCTTACTTATATGCGTTTGTTTAAAATTGGTGACCGCGTAAAAATTGGTGATGTAACCGGGGATGTTATAGAAAAATCTATGCTGGTTACAAGAATCAGAACTATAAAAAATGAAATTATTTCCATCCCGAATTCAACAGTAATGAGCAGCCACACTATCAACTATAGCAGCGATGCAGTTGAAAAGGGCTTGATAATTCATACCACAGTTACGATTGGTTATGATGTTCCGTGGAAGGATATGCACCAGGCTTTGGTCGATGCGGCTTTAAGAACCGAATTGATCTTAAAAGACCCTGTGCCGTATGTATTGCAAACAGGACTCGAAGATTTTTATGTAGCTTATCAAATAAATGCCTACGTAACTGAGGCCAACAAGCAGTCAATGATCTACTCGCATCTTCATCAAAATATACAAGATGTTTGTAATGAAAGAGGCATTGAAATTCTTTCGCCACATTACAGGGCTGCGAGAGATGGAAACACAACTACCATTCCTGCCAATTATTTGCCAAAAGACTATAAGTCGCCCGGGTTTAATATAAATGTTGAAAAGAATAAGGAATGAAGGTCAGGCAAAAAAATTATAAGAAAATAAAGCGCACCGCAAAATGAATTTGCTGCTAGCTATTGTAATAATTGTGGTACCGTTGCCAAAAAAATTTGAGAGCCTTTTATTTTTTTTCCTTATAATTACTAACAAAGTTTTTGCAAACCGGTTCTCCTCTTACGCAACTTTATTACCTCCTGCAATAATTTTTGATTGTTAACAATTCAGGAATACTAAATCAATTGCTAAATATTAATATGGGCAAAATGGTAATCAAAGAATGAAAGAAATTTTAAATTATACATTGTTTCAGTTAGGGGATTATACAATTAAAGTAGCGTCGCTCTTAAAGCTTGCAATATTTTTAGTGGTAATCTTTTTTGTGCTGAGGATTATCAAGAAGGCGATGTACCGAACAAAGAAAATTGATATTGCAAAAAAATATGCGATTTATAACCTCGTTAAATATTGCATATTCGTATTTTCTTTCGTAATTGGCTTTGAGATTCTTGGTTTTAATGTGTCTGTTTTAATTGCTGGATCTGCGGCGTTACTCGTGGGGCTTGGCCTTGGCCTGCAAGACCTGTTCAGCGACTTTATCTCCGGCATTATTCTATTGGTTGACTCCACAGTTAAAGTAAATGACATCATTGAAGTAAATGGCCTTGTATGTAAAGTGCAGGAAATTAATTTAAGAACTACCATGGTGTTAACGAGGGACGATAAATACATCATTTTGCCAAACAGCGACCTTACAAGGAACCAGTTAATAAACTGGACGCACAGTAATATCACATCAAGATTTGAAGTAAAGATAGGCGTTGATTATTCTTCGGATGTAAGCCTCGTGATGAAAATATTGAAACAAGCGGTAGACAAGCAGGCGGGAGTTTTGAAAGAGCCCTCACCTTTTGTAAGATTTTCTGACTACGGGGAATCCTCTTTAAATTTTTCAATTTTCTTTTGGTCCGTAGAGGTTTTTAGAGTCGAAAATATCATGAGTGAATTAAGGGTAAAGATTTTTGAAATTTTCAAAGAAAACAATATTACAATTCCGTTCCCTCAAAGAGTTCTACATATTAACAGGACATAATGGAGGAACAAATAAAAAAATTTCTGCGTAATCGGGGAGCGAATTTTGTTAGCATAAACATTGGTAGATTAATCTAGTTCTCCTAAATTGAAAATATGGACATTAATAAAGCATTTGAACTTATTAAAACAAAACTAACATCATGGCTGCAGGAGATCATTCGCTTGCTCCCTAATATCATTTTAGCGGCAATCATATTTGTTGTGGGGCTATATGTTGCGCGATTTGTAAGAAAGCTTGCCTTAAAGCTTATAGCCAAAGTTTCTCACAATACCACTCTTAATAATCTTTTTGCTTCCGTAATACATGTTGTTTTCATCGGCATTACCATATTTACCGTGCTGCGTATTTTACACCTCGATACCGCCGTCACGTCAATCCTTGCGGGAGCAGGAATAATCGGTTTGGCGCTGGCATTTGCATTCCAGGATATTGCTTCCAATTTTATATCCGGAGTTTTTATTACGTTCAGAAGGCCGTTGCATATAGGAGATATCGTAAAAATAAAAGATTACATGGGTAAAGTGGAAGAGATCAATTTACGCGACACGACTTTACGAACCTTCCAGGGACAAATGGTCATCATTCCAAACAAAGATGTATTTCAAAACCCGATTGAAAATTATTCATTACTGGGTAAGCGCAGGTTTGATCTCGTTGTGGGTGTTTCTTACGGTGAAGATTTAAGAAGGGTAATGGATATAACTCTCAATGCGGTAAAAGATATCGAAGGCTTGTCGGCCGAAGATGAAACGACCATGTTCTACCAGGAATTTGGAGACAGCTCTATTAATTTTTTCATTCGCTTATGGATGAACTCGCCAGAGCAACCCGTCTATCTCAAAGCGGGCAGCGAAGCAATTATGCGCATTAAGAAAGCGTACGATGAAAATGATATCATGATTCCATTTCCGATACGCACATTGGATTTTGGAATTAAAGGCGGCACTAAACTTAGCGACATGGCTTTGAATATTTCCCGGGAGAATTCGAAATGATTTGTTGAAATAACTTTCGGAAATATGGCTTGCGGGGAAAATATCTATGCAAAGTCTTTTCCGGTTTTATTTGCAATTGTTTTTGAAGCAAATATTTCTTTTGTACCTATGTTTGCCAGCCAGCTATGATAAGCGTTATCATTCCGACTTTTAACGAAGAAAAAAAAATTGCCGCCACAATTAATAATGTATTGAATGAGGCAGACAAAAAAAATATACTTGAAATAATTATTGCAGACGGTGGCAGCAGCGACAACACCCTTGAGATTGCCCAAAGTTTATCTGCAAAGGCAATTGTAGTCTCCGCACAAAACCGGGCAGCGCAAGTAAATGCGGCCGCTTCAATTGCCCGGGCTGATATACTTTTCTTTTTACATGCAGATTCTTTTCCTTCACCTGGCTATTCAAATAAAATTATTGGCGCTGTAAATGAAAGATATTGTTCCGGGTGCTTCAGGCTTCGCTTTGACTATGATCACTGGTTTTTGAAAGCCAATGCGTGGTTCACAAGGTTCAATGTAAATGCTGTGCGCTTTGGTGACCAGGGGTTGTTCGTTACAAAAGATGTTTTTGAAAAAAGCGGTAGATACAATGATGAATTGTTTATTATGGATGACCAGGAAATTATTCACAGGCTCAAAAAAAATTCACCTTTCAAAGTTCTTGATGATTATGTAAAAACTTCCGCGAGAAAATATCTTGCCAATGGTATTTATAAAACACAAGGAACCTTTTTTATTATCTGGATGTTGTACTACCTGGGAATGTCACAAAAACGCTTGCTGAAATTATACCGTAAATTGGCAAGATAATAATAGAAGGACACATGCATATAATACACCGGATTTTCGATTGGATTGGCATTCCTGTTCTGATTATAATTTTCTGGGTGCTGTTTCTGATTGAATCAAAATTTGAACTTCGTAAAAGAGTGCAAAATAAATGGCAGCGATCTGTTATAAATAGTATGGTGTCTGTTCCTTCTTTTATTCTGTTACGCTTTATGTTTTTGCCCGCGATGATCTGGATAAGTATTCAGAATGAAAAAATTCATTTTGGCGTCAATTATTTGTACGAGCTGCCACCGTGGGCGGAAGCGTTGATTGCGATGCTGATATTTGATTATACTAACTATTTATGGCACATCTTAAATCATAGGATTCCCCTACTCTGGCGGTTTCATCTTGTTCACCATACTGATCCTGACCTTGACCTGTCCACAGCTACACGTTTCCATTTTGGCGAAATGATCGGCTCTTTATTTTTTCGCGGGGCATTTGTTCTTCTATCCGGCGCATCGCCGCTTGTAATTATTATCTATGAAATAATTTTTGAATCCGCCACTATGTTTCACCACAGCAATACAAGATTGCCTGCACGATTTGAAAATGCATTAAATAAAATATTCGTAACACCGCGCATGCATGGTATTCACCACTCAATAATAAAAAATGAAGCGGATAGTAACTACTCGGTTATTCTTTCGATATGGGACAGGTTACATCATACTGTCAAACTAAATATTCCCCAGGAAGATGTTGTCATCGGCGTTCCTTCATACGGCGATAATAAGGAACTTACTGCAGGTTATCTTTTAAAATTGCCTTTTACAAAAATCAGGAAATGGAATAAGGACAAGCTAATTCGATAAAGGCTACTCATACAAACGCATCCTCAATTATTTTCTTCGTCTCTTCAAAAGTTTGATGATGATGCGCATGAATCCCTTCTTTTCTTGCGGCTTCGACTAATGTGGGCCGGTCATCGAAATACAAGCATTCGTGTGGCTCTGCCTGTGCAATCCCCAGTGCCAACCGGAAGATTCCCGGATCGGGCTTCCGCATGCCTACTTCGCAGGAAGAGATGAAGGCGTCGAAAAAAGCGTGGAGATTAAATTTTTTTATGCGGTAGTTGTTAAGTTCCCGTGCCTCATTATTTATTGAAATAATTTTGACACCAGGATGATTTTTTTTCCAATCCACAAGCCATGGAAGAATTTGCGGTAACTGGATGGATTGAGACAGCATAAAGTTTACGAAATCTTCTTTAGGGAAATTGCGGGGCTGATTAAAAATTACCCAATCGAGGTAATCATCCAATGTAACTTTTCCTATTTCAAAAACATTGAAGATAAAGTTGTGCAAAGCATCCATTTGTTCATAGTCGATCTTAAATTTTTTTGCGGCCATTTTGCGTGACTTATACCCCCAGCCATTGCTTAACAGGACACCCCCAATATCAGAAAATAAAAACCTGTAAGTATACTTCATATCCAGAGATAATTATTTGATTTTATGAATTTCAAGCATCTCAACTTTTTGCAAGCGTCTTTTATGCCTTTCCGCCCCGGTAAATTTCGCATTCAAAAAAGACGAAACAAATTCCTGTGCAGCCATCACGCCGGTTACACGGCCACCAAGACAAAGTAAATTCATATCATCATCTTCCACGCCCTGGTGTGCCGAAAAATAATCCTGGATAAGGGCCGCCCTTACTCCTGCTATTTTATTAGCAACAATTGCTGCTCCTACTCCACTCCCGCAAATTGCTATGCCACGTTCTGCTTTTTTTTCAGCAACGGCGCGGGCCAGCGGAATTACAAAATCAGGATAGTCATCAGCGGGATTATTTTCATAAGCACCAAAGTCTATCAGTTCATGACCCTTTTTTTCAAGAAATTCCCTTATGATTATTTTCAGATCAAATCCTCCATGATCTGCGGCTATACCTATTATCATGCTATAAAATTTATTCGTCAGTTTACCACAACCATTATCGGGCTCTCATTAATTTCTTTCGTTAATTTCTGCTTCCATAAAGCAGCTCCCCCTTTTATGCCGTCTTTATTGCCAACAATGGTTATATTTTTATCGAGCTTGAAATCAAGTTTGCTGGCGTTGCCGCCGCTTATGTAGAGTGTGTCGTAATTAACCACCACTTTCAAAATTTCAATTACCCGTTTCATGCGCTTGTTCCATTTTTTCTTTCCAATTCTCCCGAGTTCTTCCTCGCCTATATATTGATCATAATCTTTTTTCTTTGTGACCGGATGGTGCGCAATCTCCAGATGTGGGACCAGCACACCATCGTTGAGAATTGCCGATCCAAAACCTGTTCCCAAAGTGACCACCATTTCTACTCCTTTTCCTTCTACCACGGCCAGTGCCTGCAGGTCGGCATCATTTATCGTAATTGTCGGTTTTCCCAGCAGCAGCTCAAGGTTTTTTTCAAGATTAAATTCTGCCCATTGGGGAGTTCCAAGGTTGGGCGCGGTTTTCACAACTCCATTTTTAATAAAGCCGGGAAACCCTACTGATATCTTATCGAAATCATCGAATTTGTCTGCAAGTACGCGTATAACTTCTAATACTCTCCCGGGTGTTGCAGGATCCGGTGTCGGCAGTTTTTGATAATCCTGTATAAAATCTCCTTCTGTATTTAATACAGTTCCTTTTATGTTAGAGCCGCCAATATCTATCGACAAAATTTTTATGCTCGTTTTACCGTCAATCATTTTTTTATTTTTCAAATTGGTAAATATTATTAAAAGTATATGATAGAAAGATTTGTAATTTACTAAATCGAAAACCAAATCGCAGTTACATTTCAAACAATCAATAAATGAATATACGCCATAGTTTTTTCTTTTAATTTAGCAAACGCTCAATTTAAAAAATACTTCATTGAATAAATGGTTTGAACACGTAAAATTTTATATTGCGGGTTGGTTCTTCGCCGCCATTTTCCTTTACATCATGCGACAGGTAGGTGTTGTTGGCGAAAAAGGTGTGAACATTTCGTTGCGAACTTTTATTCTTCTTCTTCCCGGGTTTGCCATTGTACCCGGTTTTATTTTTGGATCTCTCCAGTATTTTTTTGAAAAAAATCTTAGAAGAAAGTTTCCCTTTCTTATACTGATCGTGCGGGTAATAATAGTGCAACTCATTGTTATCTCGGCCTTAACGATCGGCTTTTATTCTGTGGTGGCTATGATGGAGAATAGCTGGGAGAAATTCTTTAAATATCTTTTTTCTCCCAGCGCTTTTGTTTTAAACCTATATGTATTGCTGGCAAATTTGTACTTCGCCATATTGATTGAAATAATCCGCCTTATCGGAAAAAATAATTTTCTTAAAATAATCACCGGCAGGTTTTTCAATGCGCAGGAAGAATACAGAATATTTATGTTTGTTGATTTAAATTCTTCTACCACTATTGCTGAAAAGCTGGGCCACGTGAACTATAGCAATTTTATACAGGATTGCTTTTCCGATCTTGATGTGGTACATAATTACGGTGCTGAGGTCTACCAATATGTAGGTGATGAAGCGGTACTTACCTGGGAATTGTCAAAAATGAAATCAGCAATTCAATCCATTGATGCCTTTTGGGCTTTTCAAACAAAACTTTTGCATGAATCAGAATACTATTTTATGAAGTATGGGATGGTGCCGGAATTTAAAGCAGGCATGAGCATTGGTATGGTATCCGTAGTGGAAATAGGAAGAGTAAAAAAAGAAATTGCCTATCATGGTAATACGCTAAATACTGCAGCTCGCGTCGTAGCTTTATGCAATATCTATGGTGAAAAACTTCTAATCACCAGGAAGCTTTATGACGAATATGCAAAAGTAAAATCCAAATACATTTTCAAAAAGATAACGGAAACCCAACTTCGGGGCAAGCAAGGCCTTACTGAAATTTATAGTGTTTCATTACCCGTAATTGATTAAAAATTCCTTCGTTTTTCATTACATCCATTTATTGGTTATTGATTAATTGGCCATTCATAAATCGGCCATTGACCATCGGCCAATAAAACTACCGAGCATGAGTAATGAACTATTGATTTCTCTATGCACATTTGTGTATAAGTTTTTTAAAGTATAAATGCATTACATATCTTTTTTATTATAATTTAGTTAATGAATAAACCCCATTAAATTCATAATGAATTCCACCGCTTACGCCCTTCCCCATTTAAGTAGATTATATCACTATGGGTTTGCAACTCTATTCGAAAATTTAGTTACAAAAGAAAAGTCATTACATGCAACAGTGTCTCATAGCAAAGGAGATGTTTTCGCAACTTTTGAAGCGCTGGAAATATTAGACAGCCCAAACAGGTTTACGGTACAGGTAAATGATGATACACATATTATATTATCGCCTGAATTTTTACAATACATAAATCACAGTTGTAACCCGAATATCTTTTTTGATACGGCAAAAATGGAATTAAGTTGCCTGGTTGATATTGCAGCCGGCGATGAATTTACTTTTTTCTATCCGTCAACGGAATGGGCCATGGCTGAGCCTTTCAAATGTTTCTGCGGAGCCAATAGTTGCCTGCACTCTATACAAGGGGCCTCTTTTCTGCCCCAGGAAATAATTCCCAGGTATAAATTTACGGACTTCATTATACAAAAATTAAACAATACATACCTGCAAAAAGTATGACCGTACTATTTGTGTTAAATCCAAAATATGCCTGAATTTTCTAATGAAATTTTTGTTTGGGTTTTGGCTCCGTTTGTGGAAACAAGTGATGAAAATCTTGCCTACTATTACGATTTCACGCAAAGCATAGAAGAGTACACAAAAGCATTTAAAGAGTTAGGTATCGACTGGAAATGGCAACAGGTAACTAACGAAAATTATAAATCTGTCATTGATTTTATAATTTCAGAAGCTCCATCGGAAAATATGGTTGTACTAAATCTTTGCGATGGTGATGAGATTAATAAAGCACCCGGCCTAAATGTTATAAAACATCTTAAAAAAAGAGGCTTGTGCTTCACAGGTGCCGATGAATATTTTTACCGGATCACTACTTCCAAGATTTCAATGAAAGAAGTGTTTGAATCAAAAGGTATTTCGACCGCTCCATGGCAAATTCTGTCGGGTGAAAATATTAAGACAAATTCTGTTTTTGAAAATCTTGGAAAACCTGTAATTGTAAAGCCTGCCATTTCCGGTGGAAGCCTCGGTGTGGGTATAAATTCTGTTGTGCAAAACAAAATGGATTTGCAAAAACAATATAACAAACTGCAGGAAGGTTATCATGGTTGGAAGCTTGCCAATGGAGGAGTAATTGCAGAAAAATTTATTGAAGGGCCGGAGTTTACTACCTTAATAATTGGCAATGGTGCTTCTCCAAAAGACTGTAAGGTATTTCTGCCGGTGGAAAGAGTATTCAATAAATCGTTACCGGCGGTTGAAAAATTCCTTTCATTTGACAGGCTTTGGGAAATGTATGAAGAAGAGAGCCCGGTAAAAAATGATGAGGACTTTTACAATTATCAAACTCCTGACAGTTCTTTAATAGAAAACATTTGCAAATTAAGCCTGGATGCATACAGGGCAGTAAGAGGAAGGGGCTATTGCCGGGTAGATATAAGAATGGACAGTGCAACGGGTAAATTGTATGTGCTGGAAGTAAATTCACAATGTGGTTTATCGGATGATGAAAACTTTACTTCAATCGGCGCTATACTTCGGTTATCGGGGAACTCCTTTGGATCCATGATAACAGACATCATCAAAGAAGCAATCAATAGAAAGCAATCACGAAAGCCCGCCCTGGTGAAACAACTGGAATTGATCTGAGTTATTTACACTTGCTAATCTGAAAATCTATATGCGATGAAAGTTTGTGTGCTACAGCCCGATTATTCAACTACAGATGTAGATTATAAAAACTACGACCCGCCGAGAAATCTTTCATCATTATTACCTGGTCACCAAGTAGATCATGTATTCTTGAATAAACTTCATACGTACAGGCAGCTAAAGGAGCTTAGGAAGAAAAAGTATGATATTTTCATAAACCTGTGCGAAGGCTATCTTGATTGGGCAGTGCCATCTATCGATGTAATTTATACGCTGGAGTTACTTAACCTGCCCTACACCGGCCCAAATGCTGAACTTTATGATCCTCCAAAAGAGTTGATGAAATATGTTGCTTTTACCGCCGGCGTTGCTACACCGCCTTATGTGGTTGTGCAAAATGTTACAGACATAGAAACGCAAATTAAATTCTTGCATTTTCCTCTTTTTGTAAAGCCTGCCAAAGCAGGCGATAGTCTTGGCATTGACCAGGATTCACTCGTAGAGAATATTTCTCAACTGGAAACCAAGGTGAAATATTTACTGGAAGATTATGATGAAATTTTAATTGAAGAATACATTGAAGGCCGCGAATTCACGGTATTGGTTTCTGCGAATACAGGTGCAAAAAACGATTGTAACGTTTACAAACCGGTAGAATTTATTTTCCCCGGAGAGAATAAGTTTAAAACGTATAAGCTTAAAACTTCAGAGTTGCATAGTGATGCGAATGTGCCATGCGAAGACGAAGAATTGTCTTCGAAATTAAAAGAGGCGGCGGCGGGAATATTTACCGCTTTCAATGGTGTGGGCTATGCAAGGCTCGATTTCAGGGTAAAAGAAGATAGCAGTATTTTTTTTCTTGAAATAAATTTTACCTGTTCTGTTTTTTATGAAAATGGTTATGAAGGTTCGGCGGATTATGTGTTGATGAATGATCCTGCAAAAAAAGAAGGATTTCTTAATGCGATTATAGCAGAGGGAATATCGAGACATGCACAAAAGCAAAGAAAATACCAGGTAAAGGGAAATGCGCTCGCCGGCTACGGAATTTATGCGAGGGAAAATATAAAAGAAGGTGAAATAGTTTTCAGCAGCGAAGAAAAAGCCCACAGGCTGGTGACTAAAAAGTTTGTTGAGCAAAACTGGAAACCTGAAGAGATCGAAAACTTCAGGAAATATGCATGGCCGCTAAGTGATGAAGTATATATTTTATGGGACACAAAGCCTTCGGAATGGGCGCCGCAAAACCATTCATGCGATCCCAACACGCAATATACAGGATTGAATGTAATTGCTAAAAGAGAAATTAAAACAGGCGAAGAACTTACACTCGACTACACCTCTTTTTTGAATAATGAAATGGAAAGCTTTATTTGTAATTGCGGCGCACCTAATTGTAAAAAAATCATACAAGGCAAGCAGGAGAATTCAATAACTTTTTTAGAGAAAAAGCATTTGTAATAAAAATTTCCTGGTAAGGCTTTTACCCGGAGTAGTCATCTCCTATGCTTTGGTTAACTTCTCCCCTATAACGGTACTTGAAAGCTGGTCGTGAAATAATTGCTTTGTTTTTTTAAAAGTAAAATATTGTATGATCAATGGAACAATAAGTAAGTAAGAATAACCTACCACAAGCCGAACCACATTTCTCCAAAAAGCCCTGAAGAAAGAAATTGCATGGCCGTCCCTGTCAGTAATCTGGAGCTTCATAATACGCTTACCAAAAGTACCCCGCCAACTGGAAGATTCCATAGCTGCACAAACGATGCAGTATATGATAAAAGTGGCTGAAAAAATATAGCCGAGATCTGCATTTGTTACCACAAGATCATCGTCGATTACAGCAGCAGACGCAATGGTAAATGTGATACCCATAACTGGAAACATCGTCAATATATTATCAAGCATAAAAGCAGCGGCTCTTTTCCAGGTAGTATTTTTATAATAATCTTTTCTCCATTCCGCCTCCAATGGAATATTAACCTTTGCCGGCGCAGAGGAGACGGCAGCTTGTGTCTCCTTTGCTGCCACATTAGCAATCTTCACTATTGGTGAGTCGGTTGTTGTCCCCGGTGTATTTTCAGTGGTTTGCGCCCCCGTCGTTTCCCCGGAAACAATTGCGGGGGCCTTGTTCGCTACCTCATCAGAAAATTTATTGATAGAATCATATATATCACTCACAACCGCTGTGAGTGCATCGTCTTCGCTGTTCCAGAATTGTTTATTATTTAGTGGCTGAAAGTTTTTTGGTAATAAAGGCAGGTTGACAAACGGCGTTGACTTCCAAAGACAATTGCGAACGAGAATGGGTAACAGGATAGTTTCATTATTATTATACCTTGCAATTACCTTTTTGTTGCGTGCATAAATGTCGTCGTTATTAATAAAATCAACACTTATTAAATCAAGTACAATATCCGCGTCATATAATTTTTGTTTGTATTTATCAGTATCCTCTCCCGCCGGGATGGCAAAGTCGCTTTCAATCTCAATGGGTATCCTGGAATTTCTTACAATGGGGGAAAGATGTTTTTGAATGGCATTGCATTCGTCCTGGTCTTCAGGTGATGCAAGCAGGTAAACCGATATCTTATTTCTCTTTTTCGATTCGAAGGCTTCTAATGTATCAGGCATGAATTATAAATTAAAAAAATTGCTAAGAACAAAATCATTTTCATTCAGTAGTTCGCAAAAAATTCTTTCGCCTTATTGCTTGTTATTCATGTAATCAACCAGTGCTTCTATGCCCTGGGCAATTTCGGTAAAAGCTTCATCGCGATTGGGGTATTCCGTTACAGGTTTAGCATTGCGGGGAAGTGCCTGCAATTTTGCATAAGGCATTTTACTCCAGTCGCATTTACGCAGTATTACCGGCACTACGTGCGCTGTGCCTTCTTCGTGGCGCTTCATTGCTGAAGCGAGTTCCTTATCCCAGATAAAATCCGAGGCGTTGAAATCCACACTTATGAGAAGTAAAATAATGTTAGCTTTTTCTAACGCAGCCATAATTTCGGCATCCCATTCCTGCCCTGCAACCAGGTTCCTGTCGTTCCATGACCCGACTTTGGAAGAGCGTTTTAATACCTTTAGATATTTGTCGAGTTCTGTTTTTAGATCTTCATCTACGTGGGCATAAGAAATAAAAATACTTGCAACCGGGGAAGCGTTATCTGCCATTATGAAAGATTAATGAAAGCGTTAGTTCAAATTTACAGCAAGTCTAACCATTCTTAACCGAAATTACAAAACGGATTTTTTATGTTGATGGCATGTAAAGGTTAACTAGCCGTCATGGTTTCATATTATCTTAATTTAAACCGAAGGAAAAAGTGAAAATTGATTGATATGTTTGCATAAGATTTTGAATTGATTCTCTCTTTCAATTTTATGTTTTCCGGGATTGTTTCAGTAACCCTAAATCATTTAAACAATGCCTTTATCCAGGAGAAAGTTTTTAAAGCTAAGCTTAAACGGCGCTGTAATCATAAGTGCTACTAATATTCTCAATCCAATTAGCGGTAGAGCTTTTAACCTTGCTCCGGCTAATAAGATAGCTACCCGTTTTGCAATCGCCTCCGATGGCCACTATGGACAGCCGAAAACGGAGTATGAAGCGCTGCATGACCAAATGGTTCAATGGATAAATGCTGAAAAGAAAAACAGGGGTATAGATTTTACCGTAATAAACGGCGACCTTTTTCATAATGATGTTTCCTTTCTCCCTGAAGTAAAATCCAAATGGGATCAATTAAAAATGCCTTATTACGTATCGCACGGCAATCACGATGAAACACCGGAAGATAATTGGAAAAATACGTGGAATACGCCATGGCACTATTCTTTTGAAAAGAAAGATGCTGCCTTCATCGTGTTAAATTCTGCTGATGATAAGGGGACCTATATTTGCCCCAATGTTGAATGGACGAAAAATGAATTGCTACGTTTCGCTTCCAAAAAACAGCTTTTTGTTTTCATGCACATCACTCCTTTTAAATGGACTAAAGCGGGCCTTCCATGCCCTGATATTGTTGAGCTATTTGATAAGCAACAAAATTTAAAAGCCGTATTCCATGGCCATGATCACGACCAGGATGATGTAAAAGAAAACAATGGCAAGTATTATTTCTTCGATTCGCATGTTGCAGGTAACTGGGGCACAGACTATAACGGGTATCGCATTGTTGAAATTCTTAAAAGCGGCGAAATCGTAACTTATCAAATGAATCCTTCATCGCAACAGAAGGTTAACAATAAAGAATTAGGGTAGATCATATTTCTTTTATACCTTAATTGCATTATTTCATAATTTTATTACATGTCAAAAATTTTACGTTTTACTATTTTTTGTTCTTTCATTTTATTAACCACATTTTCCAATGCACAAGGCAACAAGAAAAAAGCGGTGTTCATCATTGTTGATGGTGTGCCGGCGGATATGATTGAAAAACTAAACCTCCCAAATTTTGATGCAATAAAAAAAGCAGGTGGTTATTCTAAAGCAATAGTTGGCGGGGAGAAGGGTGGCTATTCGCAAACCCCCACTATATCTGCAGTTGGCTATAATAGCATTCTTACCGGCACATGGGTAAATAAACACAATGTGTGGGGCAACGAAATAAAAGAGCCAAACTATAACTACACCAATATTTTCCATTTATTAAAAGACCAGTTTCCAAGAAAAAGAATCGGCATATTTTCTTCATGGCAGGATAATCGCACAAAACTTGTGGGCGAAGGAATGCCGGAAGCAGGCAATATAAAATTTGATTTTAAAGTAGATGGGCTCGAACTGGATACGATAAATTATCCGCATGATGAAAATAGTGACTACATGCATCGCATAGATGAAAAAGTTGCCAATGAAGCATCGCAAAACATTCTCACATTTGCACCCGACCTCTCCTGGGTTTATCTTGAATATACCGATGATATGGGACACAAATACGGGGACGGCCCCGAATATAATAAAGCCATTTCGTACGCCGATGAGCAGGTTGGCAGAATATGGAATGCTGTTCTGTTAAGAGAACAAAATTATAACGAAGACTGGCTCGTTATCATAACTACCGACCATGGACGGGACCAGGCAACAGGCAAAGGCCATGGCGGCCAAAGCGACCGTGAGAGAGCCGGCTGGATCATTACCAATGCAAAAAATCTTAACAGCCGCTTTAAAGAACAAAAGAGTGCCATGGTAGATATTATGCCAACGATTGCCCGCTTTATGAACATTAAACTTTCTGAACCGGTTGCAAGGGAAATTGATGGAGTTCCGCTTATCGGTGATTTGTCGATAACAGATCCGGAGGTTGAATATGAAAATGGAAAGGCAAAAATTACCTGGAAAGCGATTGACCAAACCGGCATGGTAAAAATATTCGCCTCTCCTACTAACAATTATAAAACCGGCAGCGAAGACACTTATACATTACTAAAACAGGTTCCGGCAAAATCGGAAAAGGCAACCATTGATCTGGATAAAACTCCATCTTCATTTTATAAAATTGTGATTGAAGGCAAATGGAATACGGTGAATCGCTGGGTGGTGGCTGATGAAAAGAATAACGTTAGTAAAAAAATTAATTAAATATTTCCCTTCTTCAATTTTTTTACGGCATATAGGTTAACACAAAAAGGTACCTGAATATAATTAAGCAATCGTTGATAAGTATAGTTAGCCCGCCCATTGATGATTTGATAAAGACAATTGAGGTAGTAAATCCAGAAACAGAAAGTTGTATTCACGCTTGCAAAATATTAACAAAGGGCAGTCGTGGATTTTGTGATCCACGGCTAAACCAAGTCAAGCCGCATCCATCATGTTTTCTTAAATCGTTTCAATATACATTTGTATGATGTCCACATATTCGCCATCCAACTGTTTAATAGCTTTAATATGTCTCCCTTCCTCAATAAATCCCATCTTTTCATATAATTTGATGGCGTTATAATTTGTTGCAAAAACCTGCAAAAATAGCTTTTCAATTAGCCGGTTATGTCTTGCCCATTTCAATAGATGTTCAATTAAAACCTGCCCTATTCCGAGGCCCTGGAAGGTAGGGTGTACATTCACGCCAAATTCCCCCGTATGGGAACTTTTATTTTTTGAATTAGGTATAAAGAAAAGTAATCCAATTATACTACTCGTTATTTCCGCCACAAGAACCAATGCGTTGGGATTGTCATTTAGATTCTCAATCCATTTTTTTTCATTTTCAATTGTAATTGTATATTCATCTGATATCGTCAACACCTGGTCCGTAGATGCAAATATTATTTTAGAATAGTTAATAATCTCTTCCGCATCATCAGCAATTGGTTTGCGTATTGTAAATCTCCTCCCGTCTTTTGTAAAATATTCATTCATCATAATTGACTTTAAAAATTATCCATGATGATCCGTTTTTACAATACCGGTTTTATATCTATTAATGGCGTTTGGTCAAGTACTTCCAGGCTATTGACTTTTAGCAAATCTTTTTCCTGAACTGAAATAACTTTCACCACGTGAATGCCAATTGGATTCGGCCGGTCGGGAGAACGGGTTGAAAACACCCCGGTAAGTGGCGAGTCGGCATTGTTCCGCGGATGACATTTGATAGTTGATCTTTCTCCAAAGTGTAACCAGGTAAATAATATCAATTCCTGTCCCGGCTTTATATCTTTAATGCCTTCCACAAATTCAGGTAAAATTCTAAGCGTTGCTTCGGGAGCATTTTCACTTTCCAGTTTAGGACAATCTTCTATCCGGGTTAAAGAAGAGTGTACAACACCAATGTATTTTATTGTTTGTTCCATATTACTATTTTATTTCAGCGTTTTTGAAAAACCATAAATCATAAAAATGCTCCTGCTACTGCAAATGATTCGCCCCACTTGTCCATTCCCGATGACCTTCCTGTTGATTTAACTCTCCGGCAGATGGAACACGAAAAATCGACCTGGTATCGTTCAACAAATAGTTATAAAGTCATTTTCTATATTCGCTAATTACAAAATTCTTATGTTCTTTATGACAACTTACACAGGCTGATCTAAAGGTTGCATCAAGTAATCGTTCGGTATGACTATCTCCTTTAAATCTTTCAAAACCCCAACCATAAGTAGCTGCATATTTTACGCTGTCTTTTACCATCACATCTACTACAGACCTTGAGCTTTCTTCAATAATGCCTTTCGATTCTTTGGCTGAAATAACATCAAAAACCAACACAGATCCTTCCGGAAATATCCCTTTGGCATATCCTTGAATGGCAAGTTCATTTGCATATATGTGATGAAAGCCACCAAAAAGTGTAAACCCAATACTTTCCGGTCCGACATAGCCTGATTTTATGTGCTTCCAGGCCCGGTAACCTTCCGGAAAAGGCACAGTTTCGTCCAAATTATTCTTTTCAACTTTGAAACCAGAAGAATAAATGACTATAGCAATTATAGATATAAGTATTAGTGATTTTTTCATTTTTATTTGTATTTAAATAATTTCACTACTATTAAGAAACTGCTAAGGCCACATTTCCCGGATCATCATAAATGTGATATTATTTCACTTTTTTCTCTCTGCCTGCTGCTTATGTATATTTCTTTTCAATCTCATTAAAGAAAGCTTTTGCCGATATTTCAAATATTTGCAGGTACGGTTTTATTTCATCTGCAATATTCAATTTCAATATTGAACCGGCCGCTTTGTACCTGATGGTTTTATCGGTTGCAAGTTTACCACCGTTAGTTAGTATTGATTGGCGCAGCATTCTTACTTCATTCAATGGGTTTCCGTCTTTTCCTTCCTGGGCTCTTACACGGTGAACAAAAAAAGCATCCAGTGCAACCAGCATATTATTTAGAAACAGCGGTTCAAATTCTTTTAGCTTTGGGTCGTTAATTTTTTTATAGGCAGCCATAAGGGATTTAATATTTTCCCTGCAACTGTTGATGTACTTTTTTTCATATTCTTTTACGCCCAGCATTTTTTAAGAATTTAGTTTTAAGAAATTGATTATCCCGTAATGGTCTGCAGTCTCCTGTTCTGAGGCCTGAGTTTCCAGGAAAAAATAATTAGTACCATAAAGATAAATGGCGCTATCCATTTTTCGACTCCATCGCCAGAAGCTATGTGTGAGACAAGGGCACTACTCAATTCAAAAAAGAACCCGGCATAGGCCCATTCCTTTACCAGGGTAAATCCTGGTAACAGAAGGATAATTACGCCCAAAATTTTCCAGGTACCTAATATCGTCATCACATACGGTGGGTAGCCTAAATGCGCCATACCTTCAGCATTTACTTTTACATGGAGCAGTTGTGCAATGCCTCCGGATAACATGCCCAAACAAAGCAGCCCGGTGGTTATCCAATAGCCTGCTTTTGCAAATTTGTTTTTCGCGTTTTTAAATTCCATTATTGTTCAATTTATTTACAAAACAATAATGACTGACTCCCTAAAAACTGGACAATGTGACTTAAAAATTATTAAAATTTCGGCGTTGCAGTGCTGTGGAATAAAATTACAAAAGATGAAAATAAAACTACCGCCTTGTTTACTCTTCGGCCGCTGTATTGACTATCTTGTATTAAAAATTGATTTTAAGACCTTGCCGGGCTGTCAAACAAATTGATTTTTTTATTTATTCCCCTATAGCATTTCGCTTATATCGGGTTAGTACTACCCAACCCAGCACCAGGCCTATCAGCCCAAGTAACAGGGCCTGAGCGCTACCAACTACGCCATTGCCCGTACCGGGACCACCATTCGCAGTGGCTAAATTCAACCCCCCATTTATCACAGCGATCAGACCCATTATTATGGCTACCATAGCCCTCCTTTTCCCTTTAAATATGCTGATACGATTGGAGGCAGATTGGCGGAGAGTCCGCCAACCAATAACCAAACTAATCAGTGCCAGCAATATAACGGTCAATGCCCAGATTCGCCTTGGAGTGAGCCCGTAAACCGTAGTATTTGCTGGCGTTGAAACGTCTGCAGCCACGAGAATTAAATGTACAATCAAACCGAACAGGGCGAGTGCGGCAAGGGCGGCAGCGATATATATAGCGGTGCGTTTCATGTTGATTTTTTTTGTTTGTTCCATTTTAAATATTTTTATTTCTTATGGCAAAAATCAACTCAATAAATTTATTGCAGCCTCACTAATTCTGTTTTTATCTGGACAAATTCTGAATGTAGGCCAGGAATTGCCGAATGCTCTTACCAGTCTGTTTTTTGAAAAGCCGTGAAAAATAATCCGGGTCACTAAATCCCAACTCATAGGCCAATTCTTTTACGGTGGATTTATCATAAAACAAAATCCGTTGTGCTTCAAGCATGAGCCGTTGTGTCAAATATTTTTTTGGCGACAATCCTGAAAATTCTTTTACTATGGAATAAAGTTGGTTTTCTGACAATAATAATTTTTGGGCAAGGGAATCTACCGAAGGTTGTTTTTTAAACCCGGTTTCAATAATCATTTTGAACTGGATGTATTTTGAAAGATTATTACCGGCAAATATTTCAACGCTGATGTTTTTAAAATAAGCATTGTTGAGTTCGGCTAAGAGGGCATTGAGATGGGCAAGTAAAATTTCAGCATTGTTTCTTGTGTCCTCTGAAAAAACCAGTTGCCTTAATGTTTCAAAAAGAGCCTTTACTCTTTTTCCCGACTTATTATCAAAAGAAATGGTTTGCCTGTTAAACGGGTTTGTAAGAAAAGAAAACTGCCGCGGAAGAAGCGAAAGGCAGGAGGATTCAAAACTTAGTGAGTGAAATTTTAACCCTTTTCTTAAAGGGGGCGAAGTGTGAATTTGATTCGGCAAAACAAATAGCAGTTCTCCGCCGGAAAGATTTATTTCCAGCAAATCCAATTGGTGTTTCGCCGGATGCTGTTCATTATATACAAAAAAATAACGGTCACTTTTGTGTGGTATCTGAAACTTTTCATAAACCGTTTTATGAAGAGCTATGAGATCTTGTGATGAACCTGCAAGGATCTTTAAATCGTTCTTCTGCAAAAATCCATCTATTATCTTTTTCGGACTCCAAACAGTTTTTATGTCAGTTAGTTTTTTCATAAAAAAGTTTAGCTTTCATTTTTGCCTGAATGGTATGCCAGTCCTTTTGTGTTTTCGTCAATTCCATTGCCCGTTCAAAACTTTCCTTTGCCTTGCTGTTATCAATACCTGCATATAATTCTCCCAGTAGTGTATAGTAATAATGATTCTTATTCAGATCCAGTTTCAGCAGTTCCGGTAAGGTCTTTTCTTTCCCGGAAACTTTGTATAAAGCATATAACCGGTTAAGTGCAATAACCGGCGAATAATTTAGCCTAAGGAGCAGATCATAATGCTGCAGTATGTGCCGCCATTTTTCCATGCTATCCTCTTTTTGACAATGCCAGAAAGCTATGCCCGCTTCCAGGTGGTAAGTACTGAGTTCTTCCCCACTGGCAGCTAATTCAAGGTAGTGACTACCCTTTGCGATCAACTCCTTATTCCATAATGTTTCATCCTGCTGATCATAGAGGATAACTGCATTGTCTTCCTTTTCCCTGGCTTCAAACCTCGATGCATGGTAGCACATCAGTGCTATCAATGCATTTGTTTTGGGCAAATTGGTCCTGTCGTATTTAGTAAGCATTATTCCCAATTGCATAGCTTCCAGGCAAAAATCTTTTTGCAGTACTTGGTTCTTGGTAGCGGAATGATACCCCTCATTAAATAAAAGATAAATAATATGCAAAACATTGTCAAGCCTATGAGCAATTTCATGTTCATCCGGAAATTCCAATTTGATATGCGCTGTTCTAAGTTTTTCTTTTGCTCTGGAAAGCCGTTTATTAATCGTTTCCTTATTAGATAAAAAAGCCTCGGCAATTTCATCAATGCCAAAACCACATAAAATACGCAATGCCAGTCCGATTTGCGATTCGCTGGCGATAACAGGATCGCAAATCGCAAACATCATTCGCAACTGGCTGTCGGTAATATTACAAGCTGAGAAATCAATATCAAATTCACCGGCAGTATTTTCCCTGTTTTTTATAAGATGAGGAAAAATTTTATCTGTATAGATTTTATTACGCCGGAAATAATACAGTGTTTTTTGTTTGGCAACGGTGTAAAGCCAGGCTGAAGGATTTACAGGAATTTTATCTTTCGCCCATGATTCAGTTGCTTGTAAAAAAGTGTCACCCACAATATCTTCAGCTATCTCAATGTTATCCAACCCAAACAGCCTGCTTATTACAGCAACCATTTTTGAAAATTCCTGCCGGAATAATTGTTGAACAAGTATATTTTCTTCAGTCATTGTTTTCAATTACTGCTTAATTAACATCTGGCATCGCCTTGGACAAAAGGGCTTTTATGGTTGAACATGCACAGGCCTGATCTCCACACTTCCCCCTTCGTCCAGTGCCGGGCAGCCATGAGCCAGCGTAACCGCATCATCTATATTTTCAGCCTTAACAATAATATAGCTTCCTAACTTTTCTTTAATCTCCACAAAGGGACCATCGGTTATAACTCCGCCTGATCGCAGCACCTTGCCATCGAGGGAAAGCCTGATACCGTCACTTACAAATTTATCCTGGGCCACAATGCCGTTAACCCATTGGTGCCATTTATTGCCCAGTTCCTTCATTTGTTCCGGGCTTGCCTTACTATAATCATAGTCAGGCTGTCTGAATAGTAATAAGAATTCTTTCATTATTCTTGGTTTTATTTCTCTAATAATGCTTTAACTACCAAATACTGGACAATGTAGAAAAGATTTTTTGTTGGGCATATTCCTGGTCGGTAAAACTATAAATATTCTGTATTGTTATTTACATATGCTTCGGCCATCAATGATCATGTGTCATTTTTTACCTGCTGAAATTATCTCTATGGATGGTCATTCGGTTTCTAGAATTGGCTAACGGACAGCATCCAACGACAATGTAAACTAACTTTTAAATGGAAGACATGTATTCCTTTTAGAGTTTACTTTTGTGAGAGACAGACTGAAAATATTTATATGGTTCAAAAGAGGCTATCAGACAAAGAGCAATACAATCATATGGATGTTAGACACATTTATTATCGGTCAAATACTATTAATGGAACAATATTCAGCAGCCTGTTTATTGGCCGCCCGACCGAGTCAGGCACATTTGCAAGGCTCCCAAAGCCAAACTGGTTTGCATCAAAAAAAATCTCTCTCAAATATTTCCCTTCTTCAATTCTTTCACAGCATAGTCGCACGCCCTTGCGGTAAGTGCCATATAAGTCAACGAAGGATTCACGCATGAGCCTGATGTCATGCATGAGCCATCAGAAATAAACACGTTGGATACTTCGTGCATTTGATTGAATTTATTTAACACAGAAGTCTTTGGATCTTTTCCCATACGTGCGATTCCCATTTCATGATTCGCATTGCCGGGAAACGAAATTTTTGCCTGCACATTAATATTTTTATATCCTATCGCCTCAAGCATTTCCTTTCCCTTTGCAACCATGTCTTTATGCATTGCCTTTTCATTCTCTTTAAATTCACAATCAACTGCTATGATGGGCCTCCCCCATTTATCGTTTTTATTATTGTTCAAAGTGATCCTGTTTTCAGGATATGGAAGGCACTCACCAAATGAATACAATCCCAAATGCCAACCACCCGGCTCTGCCATTATTTCTTTTAACTCAGCGCCAATAGACGCACCACCTTGCTCCGGCGATCGTGATGCGCTTATGCCATAATTATAGCCGCGAAGAAACGCCGGAGTTTTGTCATTGACATTTGTGAAACGCGGTATGTATGCAGGTGTTGGCCTGCGGCCATAATAGTAACTATCAAGAAAACCATCGACAGGGCACGATATTGAAATGCCCTTGTGGTGATCCATCAGGTTACGCCCTACCTGGTCACTTCCATTACCAAGCCCGTTTGGAAAGCGCTTCGAAGTAGAATTTAATAATATAAAAGCTGTAGCAACAGTTGCTGCATTAAGAAAAATAATCCGCGCATGAAAAGTTTCTTCACGCATCGTTTCTGTATCTATTATTTCTACTCCTGTTGCTTTTTGCTTTTGTTCATCATAAATAACTCTATTCACGAGGGAGTTAGGCCTTACTGTTAGGTTGCCTGTTGCGTACGCTGCAGGAATAGTGCTTGCGTTCGTGCTGAAATATGCACCGAACGGGCATCCGCGATGACAAAGATCACGTGCCTGGCATTGTCCCCTGCCCTGCACCGGCTTTGTAAGGTTCGCTGTTCTACCCATGATAACTTTACGGCCCGGAAATTTTGACTCAACCTTTTGTTTAAAATCTTTTTCCACGCAATTCATTTCAAAAGGAGGTTGAAAAATTCCATCGGGTAATTGCGGAATTCCTTCCACCGAACCACTGACACCAATAAACGATTCCGCGTAATCATACCATGGGGCAATGTCTTTATATCTTATCGGCCAATCCACACCATGGCCATCCTTCATGTTGGCTTCAAAATCAAGATCGCTCCAGCGGTAACAGGCTCTTGCCCATAAGAGTGAGCGTCCGCCTACGACACCGCTTCTTATCCAATCAAAACGTTTGGTTTCATCGTAAGGATTTTCCTGGTCGTTTATATAAAAATGTTTATTGTCTTCACGAAAAGAATAGTGCCGGCTTTGGACATAATTTCGCTTTTTATCTTCTTCTGTAAGGTGAAGGCGGTGTGTAAATTCCCAGGGGTCTTTTGTGGCCGTTGGATAATTCGGATGAACAACATTGCTTCCACGATCGAGCAATAAAACTTTCAATCCTTTTTCACATAATTCTTTTGCGGCCCATCCACCGCTGATTCCTGAGCCAACTACAATGGCATCATAAGTGTTTTGAGTTTTTGCTTTGTTGTTGATATAGGTTGTGTCCGGCATAGTTAGATATTTACCTCACCCAAACCCCTCTCCGAAAGAGAGGGACAGGGTTTCTAAGAGAAGTTTTTATGAATAATGTTGCATCATTACTTTGGAATAATCAGCCAACGCGATTTCCGGCTCTGCAATTTCAGGATGCCATAATTTTTCCCATTCGAAACTGTAATAACCTTTAAAGCCTCCTTTCATCAAGAGGTCAATCGCAGTAAATATCGGCACGTCGCCTTGTCCTAAAAGTGCATATTGCTCTTTTCCATCCACCATTTTAAGATCTTTGATATGGGTATGGCGAATGTATTTTTTCAATTTTGGATATACCTCTCCAGGCGGCTCTTTCGTTACCGACCACATATTGGTAATATCCCACACAAGCCCTGCATGATCGTTAGCAGCAGTCTCCATCACATAAAGGATATCATCACTTTTTACAACATCACCATGTGTTTCCATCAACACACTTACCTTGCTTCCTTTTGCATAGTCACCTAACTCTTGCAGGCCCTGTGCAATCAAATCTAATGTTTGTTTCTTCTCTTGTTGATCTGGAATCTTGTTAGGGAACACCCTTACATAAGGGCAATTTATTTTTTGTGCCAAATCTATAAATCGCTTCGCCTCATCGAGATTTTTCTTTCTTTCTGCCGCATCGGCAAAATGCAAATTGCACGATGATCCCAGGTCAACAAATTGAAGGTTTTTATTCTTCATTATTGCAAGGGTATTCTTTATACTTTCCGGGCTATTAAATTCTTTAGCCTTAGAAAGATCCATCTCCCGCTGAAGGCCCCTCACCTCGATACCTTTATAATTATGCTGCACAGCGAAATCCGTTATCTTATTAAAATCCCAGTCAGGGCAGCCAAGTGTAGAAAATGCTAAAAGAGTTTTATTTTTTTTTGTGTCAAAACCTGGCTTCGCAAACGACGCAGCTAATAATATTGAAGATGATTTCAAAAATTTTCTTCGCGTGAAGTGGTACATGGTAATCGTATTAGAATGTTCAATAAAAATACGAAACAACTTTTTATAATGAATGTAAGAAATCATTCTTCATAAATATTAACCATTCAAATAAGGGAATTCCCGCCTTAGTCATCCTTTCTTAATTTTGCCCGAAATAAAAAGCATATTCATGAGAAACACCATTTTAACCGTAGCAATTCTATTTTTTGCGGGTGAAAACTATTTGCAGGCACAGAAACTTTATATGCCCCGCAACATTGCAATCGCATATAAAAACGGCACAAGATCTATGGACGGAACTCCTGGAAAAAATTATTGGCAGAACAAAGGAACTTACGACATCAATGTAACCGTAACGCCCGAAACAAAAGTCGTATCGGGCACTGAGAAAATTGTTTATACCAATAACAGCCCGGATACTTTAAAAACAATTGCCATCAGGTTTGTAAATAATTTTCATAAACCTATGGCTCCCCGTGGAAACTATACCAGCCCCGATGCTATAACATCTGGCCTGGACATTGAATCATTTTCTATAAATAATGAAGACTATAAAGTAAACAGTAAAGATTGGGGAACCGTAGCTGCAGTACCATTGAAAAATCCTTTATTACCGCATACTTCAATTACTTTAAATATAGTGTGGAGTTATCCATTATCTGAGCTAAGTGGCCGCGAAGGCCAAATAGACAGCACCACTTTTTATGTAGCATACAGTTATCCGCGGGTATCAGTTTATGATGATTACAACGGATGGGATATGATACCCCATACCGGCAGGCAGGAATTTTACAATGATTTTAATGATTATAAATTAGCGGTAAAAGTTCCTAAAGACTATGTCGTGTGGGCAACCGGGGATTTATTAAATGCTAATGAAGTGTTACAACCGGAAATTGCTGAGCGCTTAAAAAAATCTTACACTTCAGACGAAGTAATTCATGTAGCTGACGCCGATGAAATGCAAAAGCATAAAATAACATTACAAAATGATTGGAATATCTGGAAATTTTCTGCGGATCATATAAGTGACGTATGTTTTGCGACGAGTAAAAATTATGTATGGGACGCAGCAAGTGTTTTGGTTGATGCAAAGAATAATCGCAAGGCAAGTGTACAGGCTGCTTACAATGACACAGCAAAAGATTTTCACAGCTATACAAAATGGACACAGCACACACTGAAATATTTTTCTACACAATGGCCGGGAGTGCCCTACCCTTTTTCGAAGATGACCTCTTTCCAGGGTCATGCTGATATGGAGTACCCCATGATGATAAATGATGCAACTACTGCCAATCTTACGTTTGCACAAATGGTGGCAGATCACGAAATCGCCCATACCTATTTTCCTTTTTATATGGGCATCAATGAAACCCGCTATGCATATATGGATGAAGGTTGGGCCACTACTTTTGAATATTTAATAGGCCAGGACGAAGTAGGCAAAGTGGCTGCAGATTCTGTTTATAAATCCTTTCGCATCAGGCAATATATAACAGATCCATCGGCTGAAGAAGACCAGCCGATTATCACTATGTCAACACAGGTAAGCGGTGCAGGTTATGGAAAGAACTCTTACGGTAAAGCATCTTTAAGTTATCTCGCTTTGAAAGATTTACTTGGTGATTAAACTTTTAAAAAGGCTTTGCATTTTTATATGAATGCATGGAATGGCAAACATCCTATTCCATGGGATTATTTTAATGCAATGAATACCGGGTCCGGGCAAAATTTGAACTGGTTTTTTCAAAACTGGTTTTTTACCAATAATTATATTGATCTAAAAATTGCTAATGCAAAAAAACAAAATGGATATTATAATGTAACTGTTGATAACGTTGGTGGCTTTGCCATTCCTTTTGATGTAAAAATTACTTATGCAGATGGAAGTACTACTTTAATGCATGAAACACCGGGTATATGGAAGAAGAATCAAAAAGAACAAACACTTAAAATTTCGGCGAAGAAAAATATTAGTTCGATTACATTGGACGGCGGGATTTTTATGGACTATACCCCGGAAGATAATGTCTGGAAAAGTTAGAGATCGGGCTTGTAAGTTGAAGTATTATTTAATGATTAAATACTTCCTAAACTAAAAGTTTTGCTGCATTTATTTATTCGATTATAAGCATGCTTTCCACCTGCTGCGAATAAAAGTTTTTTGCAGCCCTTTCATTCGTGTTACTTCAATCTCTCTTTAATATCCAACCCAAACTTCCTCGCATAATCCTTCGCAACATCATAGCCTGCATCGGCATGGCGTATAACACCAAGGCCGGGATCGTTGCGCAACACACGGCTAAGCTTATCCGCTGCATCATCGGTACCATCGGCAACGATTACCATCCCTGCATGTATGCTGTAGCCCATGCCCACGCCACCGCCATGATGCAAGCTTACCCAACTTGCACCACCTGCCGTATTCACAAGAGCATTAAGAACAGGCCAGTCTGCAACCGCATCGCTGCCATCGAGCATAGCTTCGGTTTCCCTGTTGGGGCTGGCAACAGACCCTGTATCGAGATGATCTCTACCAATAACTATGGGTGCTTTTACTTTACCGGTTCTTACCAATTCATTAAAAGCAAGCCCTGCCTTTTCCCTGTCTCCCTGCCCTATCCAGCAAATTCGTGCAGGCAATCCCTGGAAGGCAATTTTTTGTTGCGCCATTTTTATCCAGCGAATCATGCCTTCATTATCCGGAAAAAGATTCATCATTAGTTCATCGGTTACAGCAATATCATTTGGATCGCCGCTTAATGCTGCCCAGCGGAAAGGTCCTTTGCCTTCACAGAATAAGGGACGAATATAAGCAGGCACAAAACCGGGAAAATCAAATGCAGCGTATTTGCTGTTTCTCCTTCTTTCAACATTTGTTCGTTTGCTCTTGCCCGTAAGTTATTGCCATAATCAAAAGTTATCGCACCACGACCCTGTAATTCGAGCATTAGCTCCACATGAAGCTTCATACTTTCATAAGCAAGCGCAATATATTTATCGGGATCTCTTTCTCTTAATTTGTTTGCCTCTTCATTATTTAAAGTATGCGGAATATATCCAATAAGTGGATCATGTGCAGAAGTCTGGTCTGTTAGTGTGTCAGGAATTATATTTCTTTCAATTAATCTTTGCAATAAATCGACTGCGTTGCAATGCACTCCAATACTAATTGCCTTTCCTTCATTTTTATATTTAATGGCTATATCAATTGCTTCGTCGATATCTTCAATTATCAAATCACAATACCTGGTTTCGAGTCTTTTTTCAATCCGCCATTTTTCTACCTCGGCAATTAAGGCCACCCCTTCATTCATGGTAATTGCAAGTGGCTGTGCACCGCCCATACCGCCAAGGCCGGCGGTTACATTAAGGGTACCTTTTAATGTTCCATTGAAATGTTTGTTGGCAACCGCGCCGTAGGTTTCATAAGTTCCCTGTACAATTCCCTGGCTACCGATATATATCCAGGAACCTGCGGTCATTTGGCCATACATCATTAACCCCTTTTTTTCCAACTCATCAAAATGTTCCCAGGTTGCCCACTTTGGCACAAGCTGCGAATTGGAAATAAGTATTCTTGGAGCGTTGGGATGTGTTTGCAAAATACCTACCGGCTTTCCGCTTTGTATTAAAAGCGATTCATCATTTTCAAGATCTTTCAATGCTTTAATAATTAGATCGAGGCTTTCAAAATTTCTTGCAGCTTTACCTCTCCCACCATATACGATAAGCTCATCGGGTCTTTCAGCGACCTCCGGGTTAAGATTATTGAGTAGCATTCTTAATGCGGCTTCCTGTATCCAGCCTTTGCAATTGAGTTTTGTGCCGGTTGGGGTTTTGTATTTTATGGGATCGTATTGAGATTTCACTGTTTGATTCATTTTGAAATTTGTTATTTATTCTACAAGAATCGCTTTGAAACTTTATTTCAACTCATAACTCCTTATAAACTCCACCGACTTCATCATATCCTCATGCAAAAACCTATCCGCTTCATTGAAAGAAACTTTTTCTCTAAAAGCTGATATTATTTCTTCAAGCATTGCAGAAGATTTTAGCGGCCTGCGATATTCTATTGCCTGTATTGCCGTAAGCAATTCAATGGCTAATACTCTTTCCACGTTATCAATTACCCGCATACATTTTATTGCTCCATTGGCACCCATGCTTACATGGTCTTCCTGGTTGTTGGATGAGGATATGGAATCGACAGAAGCAGGCGTACAGAGTTGCTTGTTCTCGCTTACAATTCCCGCGGCTGTATATTGCGGAATCATAAGCCCGGAATTTAATCCCGGATTCTTCACAAGAAAAAGTGGAAACGCCCTGTCACCACTTAATAGCTGGTAAGTGCGCCGTTCGGAAATACTCGAAAGTTCACTCATGGCAATTGCCAGAAAATCCAGGCCTAACGCCAACGGCTGGCCGTGAAAATTTCCACCGCTCAGGATAAGATCATCACCAGGAAAAATATTTGGATTGTCGGTAACGGAATTTATTTCTTTAAGAAATGTATTCAACACAAATTCAAAAGTATCTTTTGTAGCGCCATGTACCTGTGGAATACAACGGAATGAATATGGATCCTGGAGGCGCCCTTTCTGTAAAGCCTCTATTTCACTGCCCTCCAGCAGTTTCCTCATATCAGCAGCTACGGATACCTGCCCGCTGTGATTTCTTATTGAATGCAGCTTTTCATTAAGGCAATCATGATTGCAATTGAAAGCATCAAATGAAATTGCCGCGATAATATTCGCCCATTGAATTAACTTTTCTGATTTAATAAGAGCATACATTCCATATGCGCTCATGAATTGTGTGCCATTAATAAGGGCAAGTCCTTCCTTACTTTGCAGATCAATCGCCTCCCAGCCCATATTTTTCAAAGCTTGTGAAGAGGGAATTTTTTCGCCTTTTATTCTTACTTCGCCCTTGCCAATCAAAGGAAGACAAAGATGGCTCAATGGCGCAAGATCACCGGAAGCACCCAAAGATCCCTGCGTATAAATTACAGGAAGCACATTGTTATTGTGCATATCCATCAATCGCTTTACCACTTCAATACCAATCCCGGAATAGCCATAGCTGAGTGATTTTATTTTAAGCATCATCATCAGCCTTACAATTTCCGCCGGCACTTCTTCTCCCATACCACATGCATGGGAAAGCAACAAATTGCTTTGCAATGTGCGCAGTTGTTGCTTATCAATTTGAACATTTTGGAGAAAACCAAACCCGGTATTTATTCCATAAAAAAGTTCATCAGACGAATTCAATTTTTCGTCAAGATATTTACGGCATTTGTCAATTGACATATGTGCCGCGAAGGTTATGGAAACAAGCTGATCGTAATTTACAAAATCCTTTACCTGCTGGAAGGTAAGCTCGCTTGCATCAAGCGGTAAATAATTATAACTCATGCTCAAATGT
>CAWDTY010000005.1:0-16339 GCA_963805365.1 uncultured Chitinophagaceae bacterium | reverse complement strand
CCGTGGGATCTTGAACAGATCGCCGTTGGAGGTGTTGAGAGTGGAGGGGTAAGGGTAGCGTTTCTAAATATTATCTTTAATTTGAATCGTGAAAGCAGTATTACAAAAAACAATACATTCGTCCTGATAACAATAAAATGACAAGTTTTTTTAAATATCTTCCTGAGCGCATTCTTTCAAAAAAAATAAGCAGGGGCAGTTTTCCCTTTTCCCAAAATCTATTTTGGGATACACCAATTGAGAAAATAGATATTGAAAAGCATAAAAACTATATTATCGAAAGAGTATTAAGCCGCGGCCTGCTGTCCGATTTTTACTTTTTGTTACAACTATATACATCGGAAGAAATAACGGATGCAGTAAAAAAAAGTAAAGTGTTTGATAAAAAGACGGTTAATTTTTGCAGCCACTATTTTAAGATACCTGTAAATGAATTGCATGCTTCATCTTTCTACAGTTGATCATGCCATGTACGCGTTGCTGAAAAAAATTTTTAAAACAGCAACTATAAAAGAAAAATTTGCATTGGCCGGCGGTACTTCACTGGCTTTACAAATTGGGCATCGCAAATCTATTGACTTTGATATTTTTTCTCCTCATCTATTTGATGTTAAAGAATTGGAAATTATATTGACAACCAGCAACGACTATGCTTTTAACTACGCTGGTAACAACACCCGCATGTTGTTTGGAGATATAAATGGTATAAAATGCGATTTTGTAAATGAGCCTGCTGGCTTATTGGAACCGTTTATTGTTGCAGATGGAATAAATTATTTTAGCACGAAGGATATAGCTGCTATGATTTCATACCATTTGAAACCGTGGTTATCTTGTTTGTATTGGTTTGTCTGTCTGCTTATGGTCGTGATAGGTTTAGCTAATAGCAGGGGGATTTTGAACAGGCCGCTACTGGAGGTGTTGAGGGTAGAGGGGTGAAAATAAAAGAATCAATTCAACATTTCCCAAATATCAACACCGAATTCTTCTTTTATCGCTCTTAAGTACGAAACTCGAGAAGGATCAACATCTATTAAAGCAGAGAAGAAAGCATTTTCATTTTGTTCAAAAAGTTTTATTTCTTCGCGCTTTCTTGCAATATATCTTTTTCTTTCATCCGCCAAGGCGGGATCATCCAGTTTTAAAAGACTTATTGTATTTGCAGCCTCGACATCCGATTCAGAGTTTGCAATGTAATCACCATCTGCATAAACAATCCTTTCTTCAAAATCCTCTGCTGTTGGATGAAGTATAGGTTGATATTTTTTCCACTTATAGCTTTTTTCTTTGTTCCATTGGTGCTTTACCAAAAACCAATTGTAGTAGCCATCATCGGGGGTATCTTTAACTGTGGGATCGAAATGCTCTACATCTCTTGCGTCTGTCCTACCCATATATTCATCAGTATAAGCGCAGAATTTTTTTTGCTCTACAAATAATAAATCAGCAATCCTTTTATTATTGGATGAATTACCTGTAATATACTTTAAGCGATTTTTTATAATTTCCGAATCAACATTTTTTAAAGCTCTCCTCATTAAAAATTATATTTATCTCCTAAGTCGGCTAATTCAACAATAAGTTCTTTTTTCTTTTCAGGCTCAGTTTCCTGAATTACCTTTCTTTTCAAGTCAAGATATTTTTCATATGCCTGCTTCCCAAAATCATTATAATAACTAACATTAAAATCATTTCTTAAGATATCATTTGGATCGTCTCCTATTGGAGACTCGCCTCTTCGAACTGACACTTGCCCCTCTTCATTAAAATATAAAATAAATCTTTCTTCCGGCTCAAAAGCTGCCGCAATAAAAGGTGAGTGTGTGGCAACTATAAATTGTGCATTCGGAGCGAGATTTTGATAATGCGATATCAAATCAATCTGCATATCGGGAAACAATGACCTTTCAGGTTCATCCATTAAAATAATGGCCTCATTCGTATCTAATTCATATAAAGGAAACATAGATAACAGTAATCCTTTTGTTCCTGTGCTTAAGCTTGATATAGGAACTACTTCATCTTTTATTTGAGATTTAATTGGAATAGTGTATTCGGTATTGACTAAGTCAATCTCTAAATTTAGCCTCCTTAATATCGGATTAAAACTTTCAGCGAAGGGTGCAAGGGGGTTCTTATTGGTTTCAGACCATTTAGCGATTTGTTTATTGAGTTTGTTTAAGTCTCCAATAAGTCCTTTATTAAGTAACTCAGAAGCCCACTGGTTAAACTTTTTTCTATAATCAAGTATTTTATATAGTAAAGAAATCCAAATTTCTGCGTTTATGTCTTGTACAAATTCAATGATATAATTAGAGTCAGTATATCTTTTCTCAAATCCACTATATTGTTCTGTCGGCAAATCGGTTAAAATATTAATTGGATTCTGGTTAAATATATTTACGGATTCTTTTGAAATAACTTCTGAACTTAAATACAGTAATTTTAAGCCAGAAGAAAAAAGATATGATATTGAGCCCGAGCCGTTAGGTAAATTTTTATACTGATACTCATCTATACACATTTCGTCAGTTGTAATTTTTACTGTCTTATTATCATATAAAAATTCGAATTGTCCTTCAAAATTTAACCGGAAATGGTGAAAAAAAGATTGGCCATTAAATATTTCAAGCTTGTTAATTTTACAAAGGGCGTCTTTTATCAACTCCAAAATATTAGTTTTCCCCGTTGCGCTTTGGCCTATAATACAAACTTTCTCTAAAGGCTGACCAAACTTTGGATGTCCTTCAGGATAAGTAAAATTAAAAATTAAATTTTGCAAATGCCTGTAAGAATCAATATTTAAACTTTTTATTTTCATGCTTATAAAAAACAAATATAGTAATCTTGATTAAGTGTTTTGTTGATAATTCTTGAGGGAAAACAATAGGCCAGATAGTTATTTTCAATTACAGGGTATAGCCATAAAGTCAAGTACCTTCTCGCCGGTACTTACTGACGAATCATCTTTTCATGTGCTGTATGGGAAAGATGTTCTTAAACAATATCCATCTTTTTACAAACGATCCATTGATCATGAAGGAGGTTCTTTGGATAGCAAGCCTTGCCGGGCATGCTTTATCTGGTTATCACAAATCTATTGATCCTAATATTTTGTTCCATAATAGTTATATTCTGAAAATTTGCTCCTTATTTATTTTTTAAAATGTATTAAATTACTTATGATTTTATTCCTCTTAAGATTATTGTCGAAAGCCGGGGCCTATCGTTAATTTATAATGAATAAGATCTTTGTCGCGGTGCCAAAAAAAGAACTGCAAATTGTTTCATTAATACCTTATGCTGAAATACTGGCTGATCATATTGATTGCCTTGCCCACGAAACTGCCCGCCCGGAATGTTTCAAGGGATATTTCATGCCTTGCACCTATTGTTACGATTGCAGAAAATCAAAATAATATATGCTCTGGTACTGCAGTAACCATTCATGCTTCCGTGCTAAACGGTGGAACAAATGGAGTGTACAATTGGAAAAAGAATAACCTGTATGTAGGTGTAGGCAACTTCCCCGATTTCAACTTTGCCGGTTTTCACGACGGGGATACAATTATTTGTGAATACACCTGCCATACATTATGTGGCGTCGATACAACTGTCATCAGCAACCCGGTTACGATCCATGTGGCTAATGAAGTCATTCCGCTTGTAACGGTTTCAAATGATGATCCCCTTATTTGTGAAGGGAATATAACCACTTTTACCGCAACCTCTTTTTATGGGAATGAAACACCTTATTATCAATGGACTGTGAACAATTTGCCTGTGGGGACTAACAGCCCCGTGTATACCACAAGCACCATTACAAATGGTGCCACGATAAAGTGTGTGCTTACCATTTCATCGCCATCCTGTCCCGGTGTTACAAGTTCGGCCAGCTCTCAACTTACGATATATGTGTATCCTTTAATTCATCCTGCTATAGAGATCACAGCTTCTAAAACAGATATTTGTAGGGGAGAAACTGTCATCTTCGTCGCTATTGCCAATGGCGGGCCTAGCCCTTCCCTCGCCTGGGAAATTAATGGGCTACCTAACGGAGTTATTGGTGAATCTTTTACCACCAATTCTTTACAGGATGGTGATATAGTAAGTTGCACGGCAACCGTGGAGCAGGATTCAAGATGCCATACCACCACGACCGCTGCATCAAATAAAGTTTTAATTAATGTAAGGGATTATGCTGACCCTTCCGTATCAATTACGGCGCCCATCCTCACAGCATGCCCGGGGAAACCGCTGACCTTTACGGCAACATCGCAAAACGGTGGCGTTAGTGAATATTATCTATGGCAGGTAAATGGGCACAATATATATCCCAGCGGACAGACTTTCGTGTATGATAAGTTTGTTAATGGCGATAAAGTTACCTGCACGCTGTCTACTGATATTCCCGGTTGCCCCTTGTCTGTAAACGTACTATCTAATATAAAAGAAGTAATGATAAGAGATACACCAGTGATTGACTTTGTGCCACCGGAAATAACCATCCTTGCGGGAGAACAGGCGCAACTGGATGCTTCGGTTGCGGGCAGCCTGGCATGGCATCTATGGAACCCTGCCGCGGCATTAATCAATCCGCAATCATTAACTCCATCCACTATACCGCTTTTAAATGATACACTTTTCAACCTGGCTGTTGCGAATGTTGAAGGTTGTACTGCTACCAAAGATTTACCTGTAAAGGTGCTGCACAAATTATATATGCCCACTGCGTTCACTCCAAATAATGATGGCTTAAATGATCTGTTCCGCATACCTGCGGGAACTTCACTCGTCTTACATTCATTTTCCATATTCAGCCGATGGGGGAATTCAGTTTTTACAACCACAAATATTAAAAAAGGCTGGGATGGCAAAGTACTTGGAGAGCCAGCCGGCAACGGAATTTACATTTACCTGATCAAGGGGATTTTCAATAATAAGGAAGTAGTGATTAAAGGCACGGTAAGTTTGCTCAGATGAATTCCCTATAACACTGTATGTCTTCCAAAACGTCAAAATCCTTCGCCGGTATGCACGAGCACCTCTGCTTTAATAATTGACCTGTATATTTATAAATAAAATCCTATTCATGAAATATACTTTCCTGCTGATTGTTTTCATTTCGCAATTTTCATTTTACAGCATTGCAAAAACGACGGATGATAGTAAGTATAAAAACCAACAACACGATCAACCATCTTTGCCACGCATTGCCATTGCAGGCATCGCCATTGAGTCAAGTACCTTTTCGCCGGCACTTACTGATGAAGCCGCTTTTCATGCGCAATATGGGAAAGATGTTCTTACCCGGTATCCTTTTTTTGCAAACGATTCGCCGATGATGAAGCGGGCGATATGGATACCGACCCTTGCCGGACATGCTTTACCCGGCGGCGCCGTTACACGCAAAGCTTATGAATCATTGGTAAATAAAACCCTTGATTCGCTTAAAAAACACCTTCCTTACGACGGTCTTTTTTTTGATATACATGGCGCTATGAGCGTTGTAGGGCTTGATGATCCTGAAGGAGATTTTATTGTTAGGATCCGTAAAGTGATCGGGCCGAAGACGATCATTTCAACATCGATGGACCTGCATGGAAATGTATCGTGGCGGCTTGCGGAAAACAGCGACCTCATTACCTGTTATCGCATGGCGCCGCATGAAGATGCCATGGATACTAAAAAGCGTTCCGTAGAAAAATCTGCTTAATAGAATTGAAAGCGGTAAGGGAAACCTGCATATAAAGCCTATATACCTATACCCATTTTATTGCCGGGAGAAAAAACCAGTACACGGATAGAGCCGGGCAAAAGCTTATACGCGGAGGTAACGCCGGCGGCCTCACAGGAAGGCATAGTGGATGCCGCGATATGGATAGGATATGCCTGGGCAGATGAACCGCGTAACCACGCCGTGGTAATGGTTACTGGTGATGACAAGGATAAAGTAAAAAAGACCGCAGAAATGCTGGCTAAAAAATTCTGGGAGGTAAGAAATGATTTTTGATTTTGTAGCGCCAACAGGAACGCTTGAGGAAGCCTTAACGAAAGCGCTGGCAAGTAAAGTGCATCCATTCTTTATAAGTGACAGCGGTGATAACCCTACGGCGGGTGGGGCAGGCGATGTTACGTGGACATTGACTGAAATATTAAAACATGCTGAATTTAAAAAAGAAGATGGCCCTTCATTGATCTATGCATCTATCCCCGGGCCGGAACTTGTGAAGAAGGCGATAGCAGCAGGCACCGGTAATCATGTAGATGGCTATGCAGGTGCGAAGGTAGATGCGAGGTTTGCACCGCCTGTGCATCTTTCAGGTACGGTGGAGTCTATAGCATATGGCGATAAAGATGCCGAAGTAGAAGTGGTGGTGAGAGTGGGAAGTGTACACGTGATCGTTACAAAAAAACGCAAGCCTTATCATAAAGAAATTGATTTTACAAGGCTCGGCTTGCATCCACGTGAAGCAGCTATTGTGGTGGTAAAGATTGGTTACCTCGAGCCGGAGCTATATGCCATGCGTGCAGACTGGATACTGGCGCTTACTCCCGGCGGTGTTGACCAGGATTTGGAAAGGCTGCCTTATAAAAGAATTGAGCGCCCGATGTTTCCTTTTGATAAAAATATGAAAGATCCGGATTTGTGTGTGAGGTGGGTGCCGAGAGTGGGAGAGTGAGGAAGCCGCGGAATCTTTTAAAGACGCATTATAAGGAGTGAAACATTAAAATCTGTTTGTCAAAAAAATATGCGGAGCAAATCTATAAAAAGCACTTTATTAAACTCATCTTTTATACATCAGTTTATTTCGCCTGCCATCATTTTACGGGTAAAACAATTTTTTACTTAATGTAATTTGATTTTAAAATTAAGGCTATGAAATATGTGTTGCTGTTTGTATTTGCTGCAAATTTTTTTCGTGCGGACAAAGGAGATCTTCCGGATGCAAGAGTTACGGCAAATCTTATTTACTGTCCTCGAACAGCATCTTTGCTACTCATCGACGGTTATTCGAAACATCCTGCCGACGGCATGAACAATGTGTACAGTTGGGATGGGAAAAAATGGAAAAAAATTATAGCATCAGGCCCCGATTCCAAATCATTAAGCGTTGCTGCGTTCGATACAAAAAATAATAAAATTGTTGTATTCGGCGGTGTCGGCAGCAAAGGTTACGAAAGCCTGTGCGGCGATACATGGGAATTTAACGGAAAGCAATGGCAGCAGTTGAAAACAAATGATATCGGCACAAGAGATCACGACAAAATGGTTTATGCAGCTAACCTCGATGCCTTTGTCATGTATGGTGGTCAAAACCAGAAAAGAGATAACGATAGCTCAACATGGATACTAAAAGATCGCGAATGGAAAGAATTAAAGATCGCAGGGCCGGGCAGCCGGTTTCATTTTGGTATGGTCTATGATCCGTCCCGAAATAAAGTTGTGTTATACGGTGGATATAACAGCCAGGGTTTACAACAGGACACGTGGGAATTTGACGGGGAAAGATGGCAGCTAATTACAACAGAAGGACCGGGACTACGGGGAGGTTTTTCAATGGTATATGATGAAAGCAGAAAGATGTCAATACTTTATGGGGGCGATGTATGGAAAAAGAAAGTAGACAACACCGTGAGTTCTGATGGAGAAATATGGGATGTTCGGGGTGATACATGGGGATGGGATGGTGATAGATGGAAATAAATATCAGTGGGTGGCCCGGAAAGAATGTTGGCTGCTTTGGGCTACGATGCGTTTAGGAAAAAACTTGTACTGTTTGGTGGCGGAGATGCCTTCCAAAACAATTATGCAGATACATGGGAATTTGAAAATAACAAGTGGGTTAAAGTTTTTGATAATGGTGTGTGGAAATGGAACGGTAAAGAATATGAAAAAATCAGATAAAAAAATTTAAACCCCGGCTATGCCGAGTTTGTTTCCAGGAGCATGTTTACCAGGGGCGATTTTTATTTGGCAAGGGTTTCTTTAATTTTTGAGCTTCTCAAGAGCAACGTCGCCAGGTATTGGGCGATTACAAGCGGGATCAGAGCCGTGAAAAGACCCGGGAAATAGGATTTTTCATCCAAGGCTAACAACGGGTGTCCAATGCCGTTAATAGTCTCAATAACTATCCAAATCCAAATGAGACCTGGATAGGAAATCTTATCATGGCGTGTAGATATGAGCCAGCACAATACTCCGAATACAATGAGACCTACATTTATTATTATAAATCCTGTTTTAAGGTTCGGTGAAATTGAACCGCTAACTATGCGTGCAGGCATAAGTACTGTCCAGAGCTCGCCGTAGTATTCATCAATTGAGTGAATACCCTGGGCTATTATTAGTAGCAGGAATGTTATCTTGATTCGTTTGTACATCACGCCTTTTGTCCCGGAGGGGTTTTCACCGGGCGAACTTAAAACTACTATAAATTATTCCGCAAACCCAATGATTAAAAAAAATTATCAGTCCACCTTTTCTGGCTAATGTAAATGGCAAGGCTACATCTAAAATGCGTAAATGTCCTGTGGTGAAAACATTAGAACCGCAGCACTTTTATAATTCAAATATTCGAAGGCTTGCAGGTGTTTATGCCACTCACTTATACCTTCGGATCATTGGTGTGCAATCGTTTTCGCGCTAAGGCAAACTATCGGTAACAGGAAAATATACATTCACTTCCGGATGCATAGTATAAAGCCTGAAGCGTTTACCATCATTCACTAAAATGCCGCTTGATTTATTGTTGCCAATAATTGGGTTACCGGCGAATTTTTTCCAATGGACCAGGTCATCCGAAACAGCCACATTTGTCGACCATTCATGCCAGTCCTTAAACGCCGAAGCATGATAGTATCCGTAATAGCGCCCTTCGTATTTTATTACCTGGTTCATAGCGACTGCATAAAGATCGTACGCTTCCGGCCCCATTTTCAATACCGGTTCATCCTGCACGTTGGTCCATACTTTCATATCTTTTGAAGTCGCCAGCCAGATACCCAGGTCTTCACGTTCGTAAAATAAATACCAAAGATTTTTTTCTTTCATGACAAATGGCGTTCCATAAGAACCCTTTGAAATGGAACTGCCACCTATTTTACGAATATCCAGATTTCCCTTTTCTGTCCAGTGAATACGATCAGTAGATTGAAGCATGTGAGCCGTATCTCCCCGCCCTTCCGCAAACATGTAATATACTCCGCCGGATTTTACCACGCACATATCTTCCACCCAGCCCTGTCTGTAAACCGGGTTGCCTTTGTAGCGTGTCCATGTATATCCATCAGGTGATGTCGCATAGCCTAGAAACTTGATGCTGTCAATATTTGTATAGCCCGTGTACCAAAGGTGGTAGATGCCATCTTCCCGCAGTATATAACCTCTTTCCCTTATTTCCCTATCCCATGTACCAGTACCTGTTGCTGTAAAAACAGGATTGCCCTTGTAAGGAACAAAATGAACAAGTGCCTGCGGAAAACCATCGCTCGTAAGAGCTCCTTTTTTAGAAGGCTGGCACTGCCAGGCAAAAACGGATAGCAGCCATAAAGAAGTAACTATTTTCATGTAGCGAATTTTTTTAATTACATGTAACAATCCACATATCATTTCTAAAATTACGTCCTTTCCCTTTTTGTACAATTAGTAACAGGACGAGGGATATATAATTTTGCGGGGATATTTCTCTCCTCTATGATGCGGGTAAATATCCTGGGTTGAAAACACCAGGACAGCAGCACTTTTATAAATCAATATTCTAAGGATAGAAGATGAGCGTCGTTTGCGCAAAACTGCTCATTGCAAGCTGTTTATTTGACCACCTTCACTTTTTTTAAATACTTTTTAACGTCCTGCCTTAGAATTTTAAAAGCTGTTTCTTTCGTTACCAAAGATTTATTGTCTTCAACGTTGTCAGTGTATTGATACCAATAGCAGTTTTCATTTAATACAAATACACTCTTTGGAAGTTTTTTAATTTTTACAAAATTTGGCTCGCCTGATGGTGTCTCTTCACATGAAGAATAGTCTGCTCCTAACAAATCATTTTGGGTTAAATGTTTCCTATGGTCTTTAGATGGAAATATATCATGCCCTTGTATATAAAGAAATCCAAAGTTCGATTTTCGACTATAAGCAGCCAACACAACGTATTGTCCCGGCGCTACTTTAAATAGGCTATAATCATAAAGCCAATCATGACCTGCCTTCTCAAGTTCGTCCATAATTACCGGTACAACTTCATTTAATGTTAGCCAGGAGGTGGTCGGTCCTTGTCCTTTTAAGTTTCTTCCGGCAGAATAATAATTATAGTAATTACTTGTGTCAATTTTGATGTTTACATCAGATTGTCCGACGGCAGATTGGCTAACAAAAATAATAAGAGCCAGAAGTTTATATTTCATAATATTTCTCAAGTAAAGTTTCGGTCTAAAATTATAGCGTGCCACAACTGGTGTGTATGTTATTAAATGTAAGAATACAAAAATATTTCTATTTATGTCAGCGATCTGTCGGGGCGGGTTTTTTACGGCATAAGTCTTAAACCAAAACAGAACTAACATATCCGCTAAGTTGAAGGACAATTCTTCTTCAGGGATTTCATGCCTCCCGTTTTTGTTTTGCAATGAAAACCCGGCCGGAAAGTTAAGGTCGGGTGTGGATGCCCGCCAGCACGACGGAAAATATTTGTACACTAAATGTCGGCCTTAGCTTTTATTTTATAAATTTTCTTTTTCAGCTTTTCTCCAAAAGTAAATGGCAAAAACAGTCGTTATAACAGGCAGCATAATTCCATATTCATCAATCCAAAACTCAGTCTTATCATTAGAAATTGTTAGAGGTGTACATATTTTTTGAATATAGATATTGTGAATAGAATGAAATATAACTGCCGGCCATAAACTGTTTGATTTGAAAGTGTAATAAGCCAGGATCACAGAAATTCCCATGATCATAATCGTAAAAGCTCCCATATGCAGCAAAAGGTTTTCACCACCTCCATATATTAAATTAATCAAAGGGAAATGCCAGATTGCCCAAGTAATTCCACTTACAATGGCGAGCGCATTGAAAGACATTACTTTTCTCAATTCGAAGATTAAAAAGCCACGCCATCCGATTTCTTCTCCTAAAACAGATCCCAAATTCTTTATTACACCAATTGTTAATAATAGAAGAATCATTACTACTATTACAATTGTTTGATGCGCTCTTTCAATACCCAATTCATCACTCCATTGTAAGATTGTTTCTGTATTTATAAGATTTCCAAAACTAAATAACCAAATGAAGACATAAGCAATTGAAACATACAATATGGGTGTGACATAAGAGCGTCCTAAGTATTTCAATTCTTTTAAACGCCATGGTAAACTTGCGATGGACCTCTTTTTGATTTTCAAAGTAATGATTGATGCCAGGGCTGGCGACAACATCAAAGCACCCACGTAAATACTGGCTGGGTTTAATTTTAAAATTGCATAATATGCGATAGAACTCAATGCCGCAAGCAGCATTAAAAATAGCATGATTGTTTTCCACGTTTCTTTAATGTCCGATGTGTTTTTTGGCATTTTGTTTTATAGTTTTATATTCTTCGTTTTCTCCTGTTTCACACTCTTGAAAAACCGACATTCAGCCCCATACTGAAAGCCAGCGAAAAAAGCTTCGCATTAAAAAGTTCAGCCAACGTAATTGTTCAATTCCTTTCTCATGTGTTCCATTCCTTTCACATGCTCAAACCATACACCTGTGATGGCCGCCGCCCTGTCTGCAACCAATGGCAACAATCAATCATAATTTTATATACATTAGAGTAATGAATCAAGAATGCACTAATCATGCGGCATAATATTTACAGCAATCGTTAATGGCGAGCTGTTCTTGCACATGAAAACGGTGTATGTAATGTACCCAAAGATTATTACTATTTATCTGCAAAATTTTATTTGGATTGGATTAATAGTTTTGAAATGTTGACTCATTTTTCGGAAAATTAATTATGACTTTGCAACTTCTTTTGACAGGCAGCTTTGCTACCAACACGGACTTGCAAAATGCAGTGAAACTTTCTGTAAGAAACGAGCAGAAAAAAATTACAATTAAAAACAAATTATGAGAAAATTAATTGCTGCAATGAATATGACACTTGACGGGTTTTGCGACCACACGGCGATGATTGCAGACGATGAGATACATGAACATTATAATGAGTTATTGAGTGATGCGGACACCCTTATATACGGAAGGATTACCTATCAATTGATGGAAAGTTATTGGCCATTGGTCGTAAAAGATCCTACGGGTAACAAACCAACGGATGAATTTGCAGTACTGATAGATAATATTTCAAAGATTGTTTTTTCCCGCACGCTGAAAAATGTTGATTGGAAAAATACAGAATTGAAAAAGGAAATCATTAAAGAAGAAATTTCAGAACTCAAGCAACAAGCGGGTAAAAATATTTTAGTTGGCAGCCCTGGTTTAATAGTCGCCTTAACACAATTTGACTTGATTGATGAATACCAGCTTGGCGTTCAGCCAACGATTGCAGGAAGCGGATTACCGTTATTTAAAAATATAAGGGATAGAGTTGATCTTAAACTTTTGAAAACAAAAACATTTGGTTGTGGTGCAGTAACTCTTTACTATGAGCCGACAAAAAAATGAATGCATAATTAAAACGACCGATCGCCATGACGCAAGGTATACTATGAAGTTCCCACTGGGATGTTAAAGATAGACTCACTCACAAAGACTGAATGCCATTCATGTAATTTAAATGGGCGGCTTTTTTTACAGTAATTATCTTTGACCCATGCTTACATTTATCGCCTGGATCATCCTGTTTATACTTTGTTGGCCGCTGGCTATTTTGGCTTTGGTGCTGTACCCTGTTGTTTGGATACTTACCCTGCCGTTCAGATTGCTTGGTATAGCTGTAGATGGAGTTTTTGATTTGCTAAAAAGTATTCTCATGCTGCCCGGCAGATTGCTGCGACGCTAATACCTCGCACCTTACAGTGGTTCCCATTTTTACCATTCTTGGATGACAATTCCCAATTGGTTATCCGTCAAAGCGAATTCTTTTGCGCCCCAGGGGCGAAGAGTAATTGTTTTCAGATTTGGATGAAGAAATTCAGGATGAGAGGTAGAAACTTTCCCATAAACTTCCTCAATATTTGTAGTGACTAATCTGAATTCAGGATTATGTTCTTTAGCAAGCTTTTCATTTTCAAAAAGATTTATGCGTAATCCATCTTTTTCCAATACACAAAATGGGTTGCTGGATTTTATTTCATTATGCCCAATAGCAAAACCTAAACAGTCGACAAAAAATTTCAAACCATCATTAATATTGGCATAAAAAATATTCGGAACTAATTTTTCAAATTTCATTGATTAAAATTTTTCAAATTTATACGAAGTGTTCTGCCCAACGTTTCAAGGCTGGGCCATAGGCTGGTATTTTATACTGCAGAGCCCCAACTGAAGCTGAGTATTGTTACTAAAGTTGAAGGATAACAACTAAAAGCTACATTACTAACGCCGGGCTGTAACCTCTGCTGAAATAAGAATTTATTATTTCAGCAAATCAAGTATCGCATCAAGGTTGATATTGTTTTCATCTAATGCTCTTAGAGATGTATCCTGGAGTAGCGTACCTAATTTTCTCATATCAAATTTTTCTTTGAATTTGGAGTGGGAATTTCTTATCATAGTTAGCAGTTCGTTTCTATCAATTATATCCGCCAGGTCTATTACATAAGAATCTGAGGCAATGTATTCCAGGATTGTTTCATTTTCAACAACAAAGCGGCTACTGAATTTGCAGGCGATCCCTTTTTTTGTAGCTGCCCTTTTTTTCATTACATCCAAAGATGTAAATTCCGATATTTTCTGTCCGGGGTCAACGGAATTGGCAGGAGGGTGATATAGCCATTCACCAATTACAAGTTCAGTTTGTTCTATCATTTTTGATGCCCTGTTATTATGTTTAATTTATATATTTCTTTACTTAAGAATCCCAGGCGCGGGTTTGTAAAGGGCTTGATCTTAAATACCCTTGCCTATCGGATTTGCCCCGGTGTGTGTATAGCAACTTAAGTGCGGCCGTAAGTGATCAAAGATCCTGATCCCTTTTGCGACTTCTCTTTCCGCATATTTGGTTCCAGGCAATGGCTTGTCCGGTTCAAAATTCGTTTGCAAAAGTTCCGTCTATTGTTTCTGCTTTTGCCTTTTCGGTAATTCTTTTTTGGACAGGCTTGTTTTTTTGATCAGGCAATTGGTGAGCGGGAGAATCTATCATCACCCCGCTATATCGCCAAACTCAATTTTAGCAGTTCATGTTTTCGTAGTCAGTTGATTTGTCCACTAATCTAAATAGCCAGGAGGATAAAGTTCCTGTCCATATTTTTCAGCCAAAGATTTCAATTTTTTTAATTCTTCTGTACTCAAAATCGGGGGCGGTAAAAATGTACCATTATCAACAGGCTTTCCAATTTCTTCAAAAAAAGCATCCAAACCAGATGGAACTACTGTACATAATAAATGAGCAATATCATTTGTCGTGTTTTTAAAGCAATGAACAGCACCATCGAAAGGAATGTTTACAAAGGAACCTTTCTTTGCTTTGTAGTTTCCTCCTTCCATCTTAAAATCTATTTCACCTTCAACAACATAAAACATTTCTTGCATGTCTTTATGAGCATGAGGTCCTGGTCCGCCGCCAGGCGGAACGAGCATGTCAATGACAGCGTAGTTTCCATCTGTCTGTTTCCCTGAAATGAGAATGCGATAGGTGTCGCCAACGACTGAAAGACTTTGCCCTTGTTCGTTGTCAATTGTGGTAATGGTCTTGTTTATTGTCATTATAGTATTTATTAAGTTGGAGAATTCAATGTCCGCATCAGGAACGGGTATTTGCGAAGGCTCAGAAATTAGTATTCGCCACCCCGGCTACCTAAAGCTAAATTTATGTATAAAAGTTGATGATTTATACATAGCTAAATTAAATATCGTCCCGCCGAATATGAACCCAAATTGAAAAACAAAAGTTGAAAAACGGCTTCCGTCCACTCAGCTTTTGCAAAGTCTCTATGTTATGGAGCAAGTGGCTTTCTGTTGTCAGCTATTTGCTGTGTAGGCTCGTGCAGTGATAAAAAAAAGAAGGACGGAAAGAAAAATTTCAATTAAATAATTGCCTAAATTTTAAAGGCGAAACGTTTGTCTTTATCTTGAAAAGTTTGCTAAATGATTGTGAGTGTTCAAAACCCAATTCATAGGCAATTTCACTGACTGATAAATTTGTTATAGATAATTTTTCTTTTGCTTTTTCAATCAACTTAAGATGTATGTGTTGTTGTGTGCTTTGCCCCGTAAGTGCTTTTAATAAACTGCCCAAATATTTTTCCAAACGTTCCAGAATCGGTCGTTGCTCTTATTTCTCTGTCAATTTGTATCTCAAATGTGTTGTTAAGACGGAAGGTATTATTTCTATAATTTGAATATCATAAATGTCTTTGTCAATACCGTCAAACAGTCGGATACCACTTCCTAAAAAAACAGGTGCAATGTGAATGAAGAATTCGTCAATAAGCCCTGCGTTGAGAAATTGTTGAATAGTATTCGCTCCACCTTGTATTCTTATATCTTTTCCTTTGGCTGATTGTTTTGCTTTATCCAATGCACTTTGTATTCCGTCATTGATGAAGTAAAAAGTTGTTGACCCCTTTTTGAACCCAGGGTTCCCGTTTTTCGTGAGTCAGAACATAAACATCTGCATTGTATAAATCTTCCGGCCAACTAACTTCGCCTTCTTCAAACATTCGTTTTCCCATAATGTAAGAACCTGTTCTTGCAATTGTCTCTCTAATAAATTTACCATCAGGCCCGTCTTCATTACCGCCTTCCATTCCCAAGTGTTCCCAAAATGCTTTTTGATTAAACATCCACATATGAATTTTTCCTGAAACGCCGCCCATTGGATTACCCGGGCTTCTGTTATCGCCTGCGAAAAACCCATCAAGTGATATGCCGCTGTCAAAGATAATTTTGCTCATAATTTTCATTTATTGTTCGTCAAAGTTAATTTTTTGTCCGTTAGTTTTTTTGTTAACGGTAAATCAAATGCCCGTATTGCAAAAGAAAAACGATCCAAACGCTGTTACGTTTTGACCGGAGAGGGCCGCCTGCCGACTGCCAGCAGATGGCTAAAAATATATTGGAAAGCATAGTGCAAAAAATCGCTGCTAATGCGGTATTAAAGAACTATACGCTCAATAAAAGAATACGGCATTTTTGATAAACTTTTTACAGCGAAACGGTATCCCTGCG
>CAWDTY010000004.1:0-153396 GCA_963805365.1 uncultured Chitinophagaceae bacterium | reverse complement strand
AGCGGAATTTCTACTTAAGTAACAATAATTGTCACCGGCTGTCTCTTCGCTGAGCTTATTTTCTTTCCACAATTTGTTGCGGATATCCATTTCGGGCAATGTTCGATTACTCTGATTACTTCTTGGTCTACCCCATACCCAACATTTGTTTCGATCTTGGCATTAAAAACCTTTCCGTCTTTGTTTATCCAAAATGTTACCATCAATTTATAAGTTCCTTTAGGAGCATGATTTTTCCCAGGAACTGACATCCTAAAATTTTTTGCAACAAATTTTCCCCAAGCTTTTAAACCGCCCGGAAATCGAGCCTCAATTTCATTGTCGCAATAGAATTGTAAATCGGCATGCTGAGTGCTATCTACTGTGTGCCTCTTCGTTTGGGATGAACTATCATTTTGTGATAATCCGTGAAAAGAAATAAATAAAAAGATTAAGATATAAATCACCCTTGGCATAATGAATTTAGATTGGCCTGAATTGATGTTGTCAAAGTTTTATCGTTCTGTTTTTTATAGCAGATTTAGAATTATTTATTTTCTGGAAAGTAAGTCTTGAAATTATAATAGCACGAAAAAAAATGACCTCACAAAGTTTACAATGAGATGCGCAATGGGTAAGTTTCCATAATTTCCGCTAACTGTGTATTGCCGCTAATATGCGCTATACCTTTTGCCACCGTGCATTGCCTGCTCCTGTGGCGGCAGGTTTTGTAACCAGGCCGGAGGATTGGAAGTATAGCAGTACCAGAGATTTCTGCGGAATGAAAGGGCTGGTTGAATTAAATTATAGTTAGTATTCGGTAGCACAAGTACGCCCGGCACAAGGCTAAGCGGCATACTTGCGCTAACGGGCGACTGTCCCTGCAAGCATTAATCCTGCACTAACCAATGATGTTTGCTGAATGAACTTTCATCTTGATCGGCTTTCATAGATTTTTTTTTATTGTTATTTACCACTATTGTATTCTTCATCTGTTACTTTTTGTAACCACGTGACTATACCTTTCTCTGTCTTCGGTAAAATATATAGTTGTTGCATACCCGTATCAGGGCTGGCACCATGCCAATGCATTACATTTGGCGGGCATTTTACCACATCACCTTTCCTTATGGTTTGTCGTGGTTCACCTTTTATTTGATGATAACCTACACCATCTGTAATAATCAGTATCTGTCCTGATGGATGGGTATGCCAATTACTTCTTGCACCTGGTTCGAAGTAGACGTTTCCTATCACTGTGTTGTAGGTACTATCATTTGCAACCAGTGGTGTATTCCATGCATTGCCGGTAAAGTTTTCAGCAGCACCTTTTTCACCTTTGGGAAAAATCGCTTGCAACGCTGTCGCCTTGTTTTCTGATTTATTTTCCATACAACTTGTTATTAGTAATGCTACAAAAGCGATTACGGTTATAAATAATGATTTCATACTATGCTGTTTATTAACTGTTCTTATTATTGATACCATTCATCTTTATTATTTACTTTGATGTAAACGACACAGTGACATTACCTGGACCCAATGCAGCAGTTAATCCAGATACATCATCGATACCTCCCATTGGTGTATAGCTATATGATGTTGAAAATGATTTATAGAAAAGCACCAACGTATTTGAGCCGTATAACATCACATCTCCTGCCTGGATAGTGCCCGGGTTCGATGCATTCACCGGCAAATTATTCGGCAAGTCAAAATATTTTTCATTACCGTTCAACTCGCTCATGTTAACTGTCATAGGCAACTTTGTTTTAAATGCAACTACGGTTGGATTATCATAAAGCGTTGCAGTAAATGAATATGTGCCGATTGTTATTTTCAGTTTCATACTGTCTGTATTTAAAACATTGTTAGGACTGCTGGTGATAGCACTACTCTTATTGCAGGAGGCAAAAAGCTGGATGCAGATTAGTAAGGCTAAGAATGAGAATACTGTTTTCATAATATTCTTTTTTATTCATTAATGTTTTTGATGTGTTTGGCAGGGATGCCGCCAACAACGGTATTTGCAGGAACATCTTGAGACACTACTGCGCCTGCGGCTACTACAGCATTTTCACCAATAGTTACGCCTTGTAAAATGATAGCACCAGCCCCGATCCACGCATTCTTTTTAATATGAATTTTACCAGCAGTTAGCGTTTGTCTGTCATTTGTACTAATAGGATGTCCTTCAGTTAACAGACTTACTTTGGGAGCCAGCATCACGTTATCATCGATGGTAATCCCACCCAGATCTAAAAACGTACAATCAAAATTTATAAACACGCCCTTGCCAATCTTTGTATTCCTTCCGTAGTTGATTTGAAATGGCGGGAAAACCATAGTAGTGGCGTCAACTTTAAAACCGATGATCTTGCCGACCAGATTTCTGATTTCTTCCGGTTCCGATGCAGCATTCAACCGAGACAGTAATTTTCGGGTATCATTACAAGCCTTAATAATCCTGAAATAATCCGGATCATTGAACGGAACAGCTTCACCCTTTAATAACCTTTGAAAAATATCTGTTTGTTGTAGATCCATGTTTTATATTCTTTACTCTTGTAAAGGTAGTATAGCGGCATAAGCTAAATGGTACACTTATTACGCAAATAGTTTCAAATATTACGTATCTTACGATAATATCAATCCGTTCAATGAATAAAGTATAATGGAGAAGGTTGTTTTGCATAAATCATCTGGAAGTATTGAGTTTCCTGATAATTATTTACAGCATTTTCATACGCACATTTTATGCAGCAGTGGGAGCATGAACTTTATATTTAATGGTAAAAAATATACAGCTAAAAGTGGTGAATTTGTATTCTGGTTTGCAGATAGCCAATTGACGGACGTAACATTTTCGAAAACTTTTAAAGCGAATGTTTTATTTGTAGAAAGAGAGTTTCTGGACAATGCCATTCCTGACCAAAGCTGGAGTATTGATGTTATATTGCATTCCAGGGCAAATCCCATATTGCATTTGCACGATAAGGACAAGATAAAAGTTGTATCAAGCTTCTCACTATTGTATAACAGATATTTGGAAAGAGGACACCTTTTTTACAATGAAACACAGCAATTACAGATGCAACTGTTCCTTTTTGACATGTGGCACATATTTGCTAATGAGTATGAACGCCGGAAACGAACCGTAGAAAGCGGATCGCTCTACGAGCAGTTTATGCACCTCGTAAATGAACATTGTATGCAAGAACGTGAGGTGCAGTTTTATGCCAATCACCTGCACATTACGGCGAAGTATCTGAATTACGTATGTAAACAAAATACGGATGTTACCGCATCGGAATGGATACAGCGCTACGCCAAAGAGAGAATTATACTACTACTGAAAAATAAACATCTAAACATTGCGGAAATTGCCGATAAAATGGAGTTTTCAAGCCGTTCCTTTTTTACCCGTTATGTAAAAAAATTGTTAGGTGTAACCCCAAGTGAGTTTAGGAATAGATTAAATTAAAGCACTTACCAAAGTGCAGAATGAAAAGCCCAATGAAGGGCTAAAAAGGCAAACCCCGCTGGTCGGAGACCATGCGGCGGCGTTCCTGGATTTGAGATTTTTATAGATTGAAAGGCGAAATAAACCACACATCATAACACCAAACCATAGCCGCAAAGTTCCTTCAAATCAAAACCCATAGTTCATAGAAGATCGCTCACCGGCCTGTCCCGTTTTTTCGGGGTTCCGTACAACATCGCACTTCTTCGGAGGTACTACGTGCCCGACGAAGTCTTATTTGTTGGCGGTAGTGCTTTTAATTATTTTACTTTTGCACCTTTAATTAATTCTTTTAGCTCCTTGTCTGAAATATTTTCAACATCTGCTTTATCGTAAATGGTAAGAAGGTTAACGATTATTTCTTCGTCAGAATATCTTCGATAGTCACGCCGATTAAGGTAGTTTCAACAAAAGATATAACTCGTGCATCCGCCACTTTTACCTTTTCCCTTGCTTGAAATTCGTAATCTTATTTTGTAAACGTCTTGTCCTAATGAAGTATCGAGTCGCGATGTCGCAATCAATTCTTTCTCAAGCGCAAACATCATCTCTTTAAAGTACTTGCAACTTTTTCCCTGATTTCTTTGCCTCCCGCACTTCATTTAAATCGTCTTTTATTCCTGGTCAAAAGTTAAGCTTGCTTTGATAGTTTATGGTAGTCTTGATTTATTTTTTGGCAGGTTTTTAAAGGAACTAAAACAGAATTTTTTCGCCATTTTCGTCAACCATATATTTTAAAGCACTTGGCATATGTAAATCTTTTTTCAAAAATACCGAATATCTCTGAATTGAGAATGGTTTCAGCCTGTGCAGGTGTTCAACCTTTTGAAAAAGCCCAACCCATCCACTCGTGAGAGCCGCCGTGTGGTCTGTTACCAACGGCGAAACCATTACTGCGGGCTTGCGAAAAAGAGCAGTACCGATGCTGGCTGGAGATGCAAAAAGTTTTTAAGAGCATATTGTAAGCCTGCCACACAACAGACAAGGTTACACTTTTCCAATCGACCTCCACATTGCGAGCTCTTCACTAAACCTGTTATTAATTACTTCACATTTTGTATCAATACGCATGGTAGATCTGTCATTCAAATTATAAGCCTTCCACTCAGGAACATTTTTAGCAGCGGGTTTACCGGTCTTTGCAAAAGTCGTCCACAATTCTGCCATGTTATGAGATGCAATAAAACGTTCGGGTCTGCCACCTGATAAAAAACCGTCTTTCATTCCCGGAACTTCGTTGTTGAATTTAAAAGTTATATCCATTGCATGCGGCGTTCCAAACGGGTAATCTGTTCCCGGCACTTTAGCTTCGGATTTGTATCCGAAATTGTATAAATAAACCGGCGCTCCTTGCTGTTGTACTTTGCGTTCGGCTATTGTGATGGAGCCTAAACCCATCATGTTTATTGATGTTATAGCTACCCATATATCTGATGCCGATGCGTTAGGCATGCTGTGCCTGTACGTGTCAATAATCTTTTTTGTGTTGCTGCCAAATTGTGTTTCAAGTTTTGCAGACAACGCTTCAAATGTAAAACCGGTTTTTAATGCTTCGGTGTCCTGGAATGCCATTGCGAAGAATGTATATTCATCTTCGTTCCAGCCCGTCATAAGCGGTTTATTTTTGGATATACCAGGCGCTGTGGGATCGAATGGATGATGCGGAAGTGCAACTCCATCAACAACCGGTTGGAAAGAGTTGGGAACAAAACCTACTGCGCCGTTTTTCTTTACATAGTCCGACTGCGCCATTAATGTTGATATTTTCAACTGAATAGCTAACAAATTCTCCGCAGGTATTTCAAGCAGCTTCTTCCAGTCTTTGGGAGCTATTTTCAATTCGCGTAAGGTAATGGAAGTCATCTCGGCTGCCGCTTCCCTGGGTATCATGTGCACACCAGGTCCGCTTTCAATAGAGGCTTTGTTGAAGTAAGGAGCTGCTGCGGGCATAGCATACAAACAGGATGTTTTTGCGCCTCCGCCTGATTCACCAAAAATCATTACGTTGTTTGGGTCGCCGCCAAAAGCTGCAATATTTTTATTTACCCAGGCAAGTGCGTCAGCAATATCAAGCATACCGTTGTTTCCAGAACCTGCATAGTCACTTCCCGCTATTTCATCGAGATAAAGAAAGCCCATGATGCCTAACCGGTGATTCGTTTCTACCACTACCACATCAAAGAACCGGGCAAGGTTGGAACCATCCTGGTCAACGGCACCGCCGGAACCATTAGAAAAAGCACCGCCGTGATTGTAAAACATTACCGCACGTTTTTTATTATCGTTAGCCGGCGTCCAAACGTTTAAAAACAAGCAATCTTCACCGGGTTTAGGTTCGTTTAGTCCCCGTGTTTGACCATCCTGAATTGCCGGAGCACCTAACTGCAAAGCATCCCGAACGCCGGTCCAGGGTTGCAGTGGAGCAGGTCTTCTAAAGCGTCTGTCGCCTGAAACTTTTCCCGCATAAGGAATGCCTCTAAATATATTAACGCCTTCCGTTCTGATGCCTTTTATTTTTCCGTGCGTTATTTCAACTTCAACATAATCGTCAAATCTTCTAAAAGAAGAATAGACAGATGCGGGAATTGCAAAAGCAGCAGTTGCCATTGACATCCTGCTTAAAAATTCTCTTCGGTTGGTTTTCACTTTCTCATTATTTATGGATGATAAAGTTGGTGAAGTTAATTCTTCATTTTTCGTGCGCCATCCCAATGCTCCGCAAGTTTTCCATTTTCTATGCGAAACATATCAGACCAGGTGGTGGTATATGTTTTTGTGCTGTCTGTTGGTTCAGGTAATTTTGCAGCAAAACTTATTACTACGAGGTCACCTTCTGCAACGATGGCAACTACAGGCGCTTTTATTGTGTCCACAATTGGTTGAGGTTTCGCAAATTTTGAAAATAACTCAACAAATCCTTTTCTTCCTGTAGCGACATTTGGATTATGCTGCATGTAGTTTTCGGCAAGATATTTATCAACAAATTCTAAATGCCCACCCTCTAAAACTTCGCGCCAGCAATCGTACACGAGCTTTTTGTTGGCAGCAAGTTTAGGGTCGTTGCTTTGCAATAATGTTTTTTGATTGGCAAGCGGTACTACGGGCAATTGTGCAAAAAGGTTATTTGCATATAAAACAGTGAAAACAACAGGAAGAAGCAATCGTTTCATAATAAATTAATTTGAAAACTCTAAACTATGAGGAAGCCGAACACAAGGTAATAAAGGAGTTTAATGATTATTATATGCCTCACTGACCTGTTTGTGCAAACTCTCCGTCAGCTTTAATTTCTACTTCATCACTCACAATTGCGGTAGGCGTTCCTGAAGCAATATTAAAATCAGAGCGTTTTAATGTACCTGTTAATTTAAAGCCTGCATCCGGTTTTTTGCTCATAGGATTCTCCGTTGTGCCGCGGTACCAAAGATCCATAGTTACTGGTTTTGTAACACCATGCATGGTAAGGTTTCCTGTAAGCTTATACTTGTTTTGCCCATTGGGTTTTATTGATGTGCTTTTGAAAGTGATTTTTGGATAAGTTACCACATCAAAAAAGTTAGCGCTTTTCAAATCATTATCACGCATTTCAACCTCTGTATTTATTGAGGCTGCATCTGCTGAAAGTTCAAAAACGGCATCACTGAAATCGGGTTTGGTTGTAGTTACGGTCACATCAAAATTTTTAAATAACCCATCGACATCGGAAACCAAAAGATGCGTTACCGTGAACGTAAGTTTGGAATGCATTTTATCATTTTTCCACGTAGTTGTTTGAGCAAATGCTGAAGTTTGTAAAAACAGAGTAACTGCAAATAATAATTTTTTCATTTTTAATTGGTGATTTTTAATGTAGATAAATGAATGCCACAAAACGCTTATGCATTCTGCTTTTTAATGCTTGTGTGATAATAAGCATGCATGTAAAAATAGAACGTTTGCTTAATTTGATACGTTGATGTAAGTCAAGAAATAAGATTGATGCAGGTCAATAGAATTAGCTTTGTTTAGATTTTTTTTCAATAATTCTTTTTCGTACACGGCTTAATGTTTCAGGTTTTAAACCCAGGTAAGAAGCTATCATGTGTTGTGGTACGCGTTGCATAATATCGGGATAAATATTGAGCAGCTTAAGATATTTTTCTTCTGCCGAAAGGGTAAACATGTTTGTTAATCTTTTCTGCAAAGCAATATATGCACCGCGATACTGAAGACAATTAAATCTAAAAAATTCCGGAATTATATTTTCAAGATGTGCATGCGCAGCCTGGCTTACCAGCACCAGCTCTGAATCTTCAATTGCATCAATGTTCAGGTTAGAGCAATCGTTCGTGACAAAACTACTTAAGTCAGAAATAAACCAGCCTTCAGGTGCAAATTGTATAATGCATTCGTTGTTTTTTTCATCCACCAAATAAGAACGGAGTATACCTTTACTGACAAACGCCACAGATTTACAGATTTCTCCTTCCTGCAAAAGGTATTGCCTTTTTCTAATTTTTTTTAAAACAGTATGCTGCCTGAAAATTGCTTTGTCAGCTTCCGTAAGCTTTATGTTTTTTGATAGTTTATTAAAAAAATGGTCAAGCATGATTATATAAACCGCTAATTTACTTTTTTTGCCCGTGATATAAACTGGCGGAGTTATTTATAGCCCCAATTCGAAAGTTACAGTCACATTCAGTCCCAGCCGGCTCTCCCGCAGAAGGGACTCGGCGGGCAGAGAGACCTAATAACGTTTTATTGTATATTGCTTCATGGCTGTTAAGCAACAAATATCCGCAACAGATTATACTTTCTTTATCACAATTACCTGCTTTAACTGGCCTCATCTTGTTGAAATCAGCAACGCTTATGATTGTGTGTATAAGTGGTTTAATGTTTTAAAAAAAGGCGGACATTTGATTAATGGGTATGTAATTATGCCTAATCATATGCGGCATTAAAGAACTATATGCTCAATAAAAGAATACGGCATTTTTGGCAATTTTTTTTCAATAATGGCGCCCAATGATAATCACCAGGATGAAAACAGGTGTTGCTGATTATTAACCAGGATATTTACAATAAACCGCACATCATAACATCAAACCATAGCCGCAAAATTCCTCCAACTCAAAACCCATAGTTCGTAGAAGATCACTCCCCGGCCTGTCCCGTTTTTTCGGGGTTCCGTACAACATCGGGCTTATTCGGAGGCACTACGTACCCGACGAAGGCTTATTTGTTGGGCGTAGGCAATTATATAGTTAATAGTCTAATAATATTCTTCTATATTATCCAATGAGTCTTCCTTCCCTATCGGGACTATTTGAGTTTTATATTTTATATCAAGGCTTTTGGAAACTAACCAATCTGAAAAACCTGAGGTGCAAGCTTCTGAAACTTTTATGTCAAGATTGTTAAGACTGTCCCATCGAACATCTTCAAAACAATTGAAATCGTCCTTCGTGATATAAAAATTCCCATATTTAGGAATACTGTCATTTTTATGGACTACGGAAATGTGAATTGTCGCACTGCCTCTTTCTGGTTTTGAATAGCGATATATAATTAAATCATACTGCTTGTTTGGGGATGTTTTTTGATAGATGATTTGTCGTGTATAAGTAGAATCTAATGGGTCTTTTTGAATAACTTTAACTGGAATATTATTGATTGTAAATATGCTGTTTTTAAAATTAGATTTTCCTTCACGCATAAGTTCTATATAATTCTCTTCGACTATAACAGTATCATTTCCTTTCCAATAAATATTATCAAACATTTTGTTAGAAATTGAATTTTTACTAAGCCTATATTTAGCTGGGTCACTCGAATGTAAAATAGCAATTCTCCAATCTCTTCCTCCGTCTGTTGCACCTATGTTATAATCATATTTTAATAAATATTTACTGCTGTCTGAACAATATGTTTTCCCATATTCAACATAACTACCGCATGAAGTAATTAGAATCGAAATGAAAATTAAAAAAGATAGTTTCATTGTTTAAATCAAGCTAACTGAATGAGCGATTTGCTTATGCCTAACTCATAAATATACTCACTACCTTTTTATCTTCAAAAAATAGATCCATTGATTATCGATGTCCCTGAATTCGCTTTTCTTAGTGCAGGTGCGGCAACACAAACAGGCAAGCCCGCGAATAGTAAAGAATATATTATATCCGGTTTCCAAATACCCCGGAGACTTTATAACTATCCAATACTGCGCCACCGGCCAGGAAAATTAAATTGAAAAGGGATTAAATTACATTTTGTGCAACATTTTTAAAACTGACCTGTCTAACTCCATAAGTGGGCTATAAAAACGAAAATAATGTGGCAGACGAATCGCTGGTTGAAAAAGTATTGCGTGGCGACACCAATACTTTTAAGACTATTATGGAGAATACAGAAGGTTTAGTAGCTCAAATTATTTTTAAAATGATACCCAATACCGAAGACAGAAAAGATATTGCGCAGGACGTTTATTTAAAAACATTTCAAAGGTTAGGAAGTTTCAAATTTCAATCAAAACTCTCTACATGGGTTGCCCAAATCACTTACAATACCTGCATTAACTATCTCGAGAAGAAACGATTCGTGCTTCTTGAAAGACAAAGACGATTTCAGCGAATCTGATGAAGAGTCTTTAGAAACACCTCGGCAGTAAAAATGATCTTTTTAATAATCAAACGGAGAAATTAATTTTCAATAAAGAGCTTTCAAACATTTTAAAAATTGAAATTGAAAAACTTTCGCCAGTTTATAAGACTTTAATAACACTCTATCACAATGAAGAACTAAACTATTCAGAAATAGCTGAAATAACCAGCCTGCCGGAAGGAACGGTTAAAAACTATTTATTCAGGGCCAGGAAAACACTAAGAAATAATTTACTGCTCACTTATAAAAAGGATGCCTTATGAAAAATAAACATCTTAGCGATGCTGCTATTCAGCAATACATTTTACAAAAGACAAACAGTGATCCGGATGTTATTGAACATATTGAATCCTGTGCAAATTGTAAAACGAGGGCGGAGCAGTATAGTATTTTGTTCGAAGGAATTAAACAACAGGAAAGACCGGTCTTTGAGTTTAACCTGGCTGATTTAGTTATGGATAAATTACCCACGCCTCAACATAAGCTTTCCTACGAGAAGCTGTTTTCTTACTTTATTATTTTCATCTCCATTTTTGTAGCGGTTGTTATTCTCTATTTTTTTGGAAGCAACTTACTGAACCTGTTTTCGGAAATTAAACCCGTATTAATCGGCCTGGTAATTACGACAGTTACAAGCTTACTATTATTCCTGTGTATTGATATGAACAGAAAATACCAGGCGCAAATGAAGGCTTTAGATTTTTATTAAAATGTTGCAACAATAAATATAGTTACCGGTCTAATGAAATATAACACTAAAATAAAAAAATGAAAAAGATTATAATTATAGCAGGAACAATTGCTGCACCAATCATCGCAAATGCGCAAAACAACGAAGCATCAGACTTTGACAAAGAAATTTTTCGAATAGGCGCAACCATTTTTGTGGTTGGGTTATTTATGATATTCATTTTGGGAATTATAAAACGAGTGATGGATTATCGCCTTAAAAACAAAATTGTGGAAAAGGGAATTCCTGAAAATATAGCCTCATCTATTTTGCAAACAAATCCCAAAGAAGACAGGAACATTAACATTAAATGGTTTTCGATTTTGACGGGACTTGGCGCCGGGCTTACTATTGTTTATTATACACTTCCCTTAGGCATACACTCTTTGGCCATTATGGCTTTCTGCGTTGCTGTCAGCTTTTTAGGCTATTTCTTTTTTCTCAGGCAATCCGAAAAATAAAATTTACTAATAAATAAAACAGGCATGAAATCAATTAAATTACCCACATCGTGGGCCGGGAAACTTATTGCCCTTTTAACATTAACTATATTATTTAGCGCCACAATATTTGCCCAACAAAAGCTGCCCCTGGTAAAAGCAACGTCACGAAAAGTTGACGTGCAGGACGGCAAGATTTATCAAAGATCTGTATGGAATTTATCTCCCGAAATCAGCCCTGATGTTTATTTCGCCCTGGAGCCCGTAGTTGAAAAGAAAATAACTTTTTATACCGATATAGATTCGATTTCATTTGATGTTGTTCCCGGGAACCCTTACGACTTTATTATTTTACTGAATAATAAGGACACCTGTTACACCCGAATATCAACTTCCCCCAGTAAAAAAAATATTGAGGTTAATACTGTTTCATCAGTGTTAATAAAACCAGGACACCTAAAAGAGGACTTTACATTTTTTCGTAACGCATTACAAAAAGAACATGCGGGATTATACAGGTATAAAAGCAAAAATGAATTAGATAAATTATTTGACAGTTGCTTTGCCACTTTAAATCACCCGATGACACAATTGGAGTTTGGTAAAATAATCATGTTTGTAATAAGTTTCCTCGAAGATGGTCATACCGCAACAAACATTCCTCACCTGTTAATGAATTATTACAATGAAAATGAAAAATTATTCCCCGTGTATGTTTACTTCATAAACGAAAAGGCTTATGTGCTTTGCAGCAGAATTAAAGAACTTCCTGCTGAAACAGAGATTCTATCAATTGACAACGCATCAATTGCCGAAATAAAAAACCAACTCTTAAAATATTTGCCTTCCGACGGAAAAATTGAAACTAAAAAGAACCGGACATTAAACAACGGCGCTTTCACTTTTCTTTACAATTGGATTTTTGGTAATAAAAATTCATTCACCGTTAAATACAAAACGAAGCAGGGAGAAATTAAAACAACAAACATACATGCGGAATTTGTAAAAGATTTTGAATGTGATAATGGAAACGATTTAAATAACACAAAGGATTTGCAGTTGGATTTCCCCCAGGACAATACTGCCTTACTTACCATCAAAACTTTTGATGATAGCAGGCTTGGAAGAAAGCAGAATTTCAAAGACTTCCTTGATACATCATTTAAAGAAATCCGTTCTAAAAAGATCAGTAATTTAATAATTGACCTGCGCGGAAATGCTGGTGGAGATGATGAATATGGAGCTTCACTTTACTCTTACTTAGCAAACAAACCTTTTAAATATTTTTCCACAATTGAATCTACTAAAAGAAAAATCACGCTGAAAGAAAATTCCCTACTGGGCGTGCAACAACCACAAAATAATAACTTCAGTGGAAAGGTTTTTTTTCTTATTAATGGACTATGTTTTTCTACTACAGCGGATTTTTGCTCAATAGCAAAAAGCAACAACAGAGGCAAATTCATTGGCGAAGAAACGGGCGGTGGATATTATGGAAATACATCCGGGCAAATTACAACAACGGAGTTACCCAATAGCAAAATCGTTATTAAGATTCCCCTATTCAAATATGTAAATGATGTGAGAAAAGCAAAATACCCCGATAGAGGTATAATTCCGGATTATACAATTACACCGACGATTAGTGACGTTGTTCAGCATAAAGATGTTGAATTAAACTTTGCCCTCAAACTAGCAGGGGAATGATAGACTATTATGAAAATCTCGGCACCTGATAATTTTGTATTTTTATTTAATGGAAATAAAAGAACCGGCAGTTGATTACAGTAAACAGAAAATTTCTATCGAAGATTATCTTGAAATGGAAAATGCTTCTTTAGAAAAACATGAATATTACAAAGGAGAGATATTCGCTATGTCCGGCGCTAAAATGCCGCATAATACCATTTCTAAAAATTTACTGGGGACCTTGTTTGGTAAATTAAAAGGGAAAAAATGTCAACCTTATGGAAGCGACGTCCGTATCCATATTCAATCAAACACCTTATTTACCTATCCTGATATTTCGATTATTTGCGGAGAAATAATTACGCTTAACAATGATGATTATAATGTTTTAAATCCTTCCGTAATCATTGAAGTACTTTCCAACTCTACAAAAAATTATGACCGCGGAGAAAAATTCAAACTGTATCGCGACATACCCACTTTAAAAGAATATATACTCGCAGATTCCGAAAGCATTCACATTGAAGTATTCAGGCTAAACGAAAAAAAGCATTGGGAATTGGAGGAATATAATTCTGTTGAAGATCTTCTTTTCATTAAAGAGATTGATGAAAAAATTTTGATCTCAGAAATTTATGAAGGCGTTAAGATTGGAGCATGACCCCTTTGCTATCAGCCTTTCTCGTCAGCAAATGTATAATCCCCAGCGCGACCAAATAAGTAAAACCACAAATAGTAAATAGTACATTATATCCTGTTTCCAAATGCCCGGCGGCTTTGTAGCCGTCGAACAAAGTGCCTACCAATATTGGAAAAAGAATCCCGCCTATAGCACCCGCCATGCCACCAATTCCTACGACAGACGCTACGGCTTCTTTAGGGAACATGTCGGAAGCCATGGTAAAAACATTGGTAGCCCACGCCTGGTGCACTGCTACGGCCAGGCTTAATAAACCAACTGCCATCCATATATGACTTACAAATTGAACAGTGATAACTGATAACTCCAGTATAGCAAATAACAACAGAGCTGCTTTCCTTGCCTTCAAAGTAGGCCATCCTTTTTTTATAAGCCACGACGAAAAATATCCACCGCCTATGCTTCCAACGGTAGTAGCTAAATAAATGATCATTAATTCAAAGCTTGGCTTCGTTAGATCAAGATTGAATGTGGAGGCAAAGTAAGAAGGAAGCCAAAATAAAAAAAACCAATAGATAGGATCAATCAAAGCCTTGCCGGTTATGAAAGCCCACGTTTGCGGAAGCGTAAATAATTTAAACCACGGTATGTTTTGTTTGACTTCGTTGTTTACATTTTCCTGTCCCTTTTTTATTAATTCATATTCTTCAGCGGATAATCGCTTTTGCCTGGATGGTATTTCGTAGAGCCACCACCAAAGCAACAACCACACAAAACCAAGTGCTCCTGTAATAAGAAAAACCTGCGGCCAATCATAAGATCTTAAAATAAGAGGGGCGATTATCAATGCCATTACCACACCGATGCTGGTGCCTGCATTAAAGATGCCGGTGGCAAGCCCTCGTTCATTTTTTGGAAACCATTCTGCCACAGTCTTCATGGCTGCCGGGAAATTACCGGCCTCACCCAATCCCAAACCGATTCTTGCGGCAACAAAGCCCCACACATTTTTAGCCCACGCATGAAACATACCTGCAACACTCCATAATATGATAGAAATGGTATAGCCCATTTTAGTTCCGACCTTGTCAATAAGTTTGCCCATAAGCAATAAGCCCTACAGCATAGGCCGCGGTAAAAGCCATAACAATATGAGAGTAGTCTATTTCTTTCCAGTGAAATTCTTTTTCTAAAATTGGTTTTAATAATCCTATGACCTGCCTGTCGAGGTAATTAATGCAGGTAGCGAAGAACAACAAGCCTACAATGATCCAACGGTAATTCCTGGTTTTAGAAAAAGACATACGAGCAATTAATTTATTAGATTATTACGCTGATTAAAAGCACTACCAGTTATGTATAGAACCATCAGGACTTTTTAAAACGGGATGAGGATATTTGGTATTCGCATTTATCTCCATAATAAATCCTGCTTTAGTCCTGTCAAATTTTACTCCCAGTCCGGCGCTTGGGTTCAGGTATAATTTTCCATTTCTGAAATCAACAATGTCTTCATTAAAATAAGCGGGTCTTTCGGGCACACCTCCTGCAATTTCTATAAGGCATCGTGAAAAACTGCTTGATCCCAATACATGCACCAGCGCTGCAGTTGACAATGGCCCGGTAAAGTGCGGAATCATTCCTAAGTAATGTGTTTCACACATAGCCGCGATTTTTTTAAACTCTGATATGCCTCCGGTGTTCGGCAAAGTAACTCTTGTATAGTCAATAAGATTTTGTTCAATCAATTCATTCACATCCCAACGGTCACCGAATTGTTCGCCCACTGCAATGGGCACAGAAGTCATCGAACGAACCCTTTTATAAACCACGGGATTTTCGGACCTTATGATGTCTTCCACAAAATAAGGCTCAAGTTTCTCCAGCTCTTTGCAGATTTTTATGGCCTCCGTCATATCAAAACGTGTATGCAGATCGATAGCCCATCTTCCATTGCCGCCCACAGCAGCGTCAATTCTTTTGCAGAGATCAATTGTCTTAACAGCATTTTCATAAAAATCAAAAGGCTCTTCGCCATTACCACCTGTTGGCCCGATACGATATGCCCTGAAACCTGCTTTGATGCAATCCTGCGCTCTTTCTTCTTCCGTTTTTGCTTTTGACGGGCCGTAGCCTGTTGCATAACATTCCACATAATCGCGTGTGGCGCCACCGAGCAAATCATAAACGGGTACGCCTAATGCCTTTCCCTTAATATCCCATAAAGCCATTTCCAAAGCACCAAGTGCATGCAGCTTTTCTCTTCCCGGAGGGTAAAACATGCCACGGTATAAATCCTGCCAGATGTGCTCTATACGGAAAGGATCCTGGCCTATCATCATTTGGGCACATTGTGCAATCATGTCGGTGGAACCGCCCTCTCCAATTCCGATAAGGCCGCTGTCTGTTTCAATCTCTACTATTCCCCGGGCCTGGTTAAAGAGCGGTTTCGTATAACCCGTTGCGTTATAATACCTGACTTTAGCAATTTTCATTTTGGAAGAGACCTCCCTGGCGTTACCGGAAAAAGGAAGACCCGCCAGGATACTTAGCGAAGTAAGACCGGTGGCTTTAATAAATTTTCTTCTGTGCATGTGTTGCGTGAAGTTTAAGTGAACAATCGAAGCAATGGTTTTATAATACCTGAATATTACATTGAAATTAAATAAAACTTAAAGTAGCATTTCTTTTTGAAAAATAATGATGAAACGGTCGTGTATCTGCCGGGGCCTGGTGGGAAAGCAAATTCATTTGGTCCATGTGAGAATAAAAATCTTATTCATAATTTACACAAATAATGAAGACAAAATTTAATAAGATCACACCTTTATTCATCAAAAAAATATCTGCAATTGTGGGTGACGGTGCCGTTTACACTCACGCAGACACCCTTGAAAAACATGCACGTGACTTCTCCCGGGATCTTTATTTTTTACCAGAAGCGGTTGTGATCCCATCCACTACTTCGGAGGTGTCTGGCATTATGGCCCTGTGTAACAAGTATCGCATTCCTGTAACGGTTCAGGGTGCACGAAGCGGTTTAACAGGTAGTGCATTGGCCATTCATGGAGGAGTGGCATTATCTATGGAACGTTTTGATAAAATTTTAGATATTGATGAAAAGAACTACCAGGTAATTGTGGAACCTGGTGTTATTACGGAACATTTACAAAATATACTACAGGATAAAGGATTGTTTTATCCGCCAGATCCTGCCGGACGTGGCTATTCTCACATTGGCGGCAATATTGCCACAAATGCCGGCGGCCCCAGGTGTGTGAAATATGGCGTTACGCGGGACTATGTTTTAAATCTTGAAATTGTGTTACCAAATGGGGAGGTGATGTGGACGGGCGCCAATACTTTAAAAAATTCGACTGGCTATAATTTAACGCAGTTGATAACAGGTAGTGAGGGCACGCTTGCTGTTGTAACTAAAATAGTTTTGAAGCTCCTTCCCTACCCGCCTTTTAATTTACTGATGCTTGCTCTTTTTCATAAGGCTGAAGAAGCATGCGCCGTCGTTGCCGATATTTTTAAATCGGGCGTTATTCCTTCTGCCCTGGAATTTATGGATCGGGAAACTATCGATTACGCGGTGCGCTATGTAGGCTCATCACCTTTTATTATTTCACCGAATTATGAAGCATTGTTATTGATCGAAGTGGATGGAAATAACATGGATGTGTTGCAGCATGATTGTGAAAAAGTTGCGGAAGTACTTTCGCAGTTTGAGGTCGGTGACATACTCTTTGCAGATAGTGAGGCACAAAAAAATGAATTATGGAAACTGCGGCGTAATGCAGCCAATGCAATTACCACGCTCTCATACGCTATGGTTACAGAAGATACCGTTGTGCCCCGGACTAAACTGCCCGATTTATTAAAAGGCGTGAAAAAGATTGGCGAAGAACTGGGTCTAAAAACGAGTAACCTGGGACATATTGGCGATGGCAATATTCACTTTTCTATCATCAGTGAAGAACCGGTCACAGAAGAATGGCGATTAAGAAGCATAGAGGGCAAGCGCGAAATTTACAAATTAGTACAATCACTTGGCGGTATGCTATCGGCGGAACATGGGATCGGCTATTTACAGAAACCCTTTATGGAATTATTTTTTAAGAAAAATCACCTATCAATACTAAGAGGTATTAAAAAAGCCTTTGACCCGAGAGGTATTTTGAATCCCGCTAAAATTTTTGATTAAATATCGTTGCAGTTATCATAGGGCTTTTATGATCCATTCACTCAAATAAGCCAGTCTATTGCATCATACCTAATTACATAAGAATATTATCTTCCACATTTAATTGCTATTCTTTCGTCTTAGTAATTGTTAAGTAGGTTCTAAACCAAAAAGGTGATGTTACTTCATTATAAGTTAAAAATCAAAGTGATAATGTTTGCATTAATATTATCTATAATTATATTAGCATAAATAATATATAATCAATACTTTTCTAAAGTATATATTAGTGGAAAATAATCTGCCTATTTAAACAGATTAAATATTTTTATATATAATGCCAACTAACGTAGAAAAGGATCGGTTGTCCCGCTCAAATAATAATAGAAACTGGAAAAAATGGGGGCCTTATATTTCCGATCGCCAGTGGGGCACCGTTAGAGAAGATTATAGTCCGAATGGAAATACCTGGAATTACGTGAATCATGATCTCGCACGAAGCTACGCTTATCGCTGGGGCGAAGAAGCCATTGCAGGATTTTGTGACAGCGACCAAATTTTATGCCTGGCTCCCGCATTCTGGAACGGGAAAGATCCCATTTTAAAGGAAAGGCTTTTTGGCCTGACTAATAATGAGGGGAATCACGGGGAAGATGTAAAGGAACTGTATTTTCATCTTGATTCCTCCCCTACGCATTCATATTGCAAATTCCTTTACAAATATCCGCAGGAATCATTTCCTTATATGGATCTTGTACAGCAAAACAAGAAAGACCGCCGGAGCCCCGAGTATGAGTTGCTCGATACCGGTATATTTAATGATAATCGTTATTTCGATTGTTACATTGAATATGCGAAAGATGAATGGAACGATATTCTTATGAAAGTTACCGTTTTTAATCGCGGACCCGAGGTTGCTACCATTCATGTTTTGCCTCACCTTTGGTTTCGAAATTTTTGGAGACATAACTCACGGTTTAGCAAACCCGAAATTTCTGCTGTCTCACCCAACTGCCTTCAAACAATTTCATCGCGGGATGGCAATTTTTATCTCCATCACGAGGGAGGCGAGCAATTGTTTTGTGAAAATGAGACCAACGACCAACGGATGTACAACCGGCCAAACAAATTTCCCTACGTAAAAGACGGCATCAACAACTATGTTGTAAATGATGAGAACACGGTTAATCCTGAGAAGCGGGGTACCAAGGCTGCTATATGGCTTAGCGAAAAAATAAAACCGGAAAAATCGGCAACTTTTAAAATAAGGCTGACCAAAAATGAAATGAAAGACCCATGGGCAGGGTTTGATGAAATCTTTTCGAAACGTCTATCAGATACAGATCAATATTACGAGGAACTTACACCAAAAAAATTGTCCACGGAACATAAGGCTCTTCTCCGTAGCTCGGTAAGCGGGTTGCTATGGACTAAACAATTTTATTACCTGGACGTTTTTAAATGGCTGTTCGGGGAACCGGGTGAAATTCCTCCTAACCGTCCGCATAAACGAAATCACGACTGGCAACATCTTACATGCCGCAATATAATTTCGATGCCGGATAAATGGGAATATCCATGGTTCGCCGCATGGGACCTTGCTTTTCACGCGGCAACTTTCGTTCACATAGATCCTTTCTTTGCCAAGCAGCAGTTATCGGTGGTGCTTCGGGAATATTATATGCATCCCAACGGGCAAATTCCGGCCTACGAATGGAATTTTAGCGACGTGAATCCTCCCGTGCATGCATGGAGTGTATGGTATGTGTACGAAGCAGACAAGAAAAAAACGGGTGTGCCTGACTGGGATTTCCTGGAAAGGGCTTTTCAAAAGTTACTGATGAATTTCACCTGGTGGGTGAATCAAAAGGATGCCAGCGGCACGGATATTTTTGAAGGCGGATTCCTTGGCCTGGATAACATTGGTGTGTTCGACAGAAACCATATGCCGCCGGGGATCACCAAACTTCAGCAATCTGATGCCACTAGCTGGATGGCCATGTATGCAATCAACATGCTGCACATGTCACTTGAACTGGCGCAGCACAACCAGGCCTATGAAGAATCGGCTGCAAAATTTTTCCGGCACTTTCTTAATATTGGCTGGGCTATGCATCACATCGGGAAGAAAGATATTTCACTTTGGGATGAAGAAGATGAATTTTATTATGACGCTATTCAATTTGCAAACGGCGCAAGCCAGCGTTTAAAAATCCGTTCGCTGGTAGGCATCATTCCTTTGCTTGCTGTGGAAATAATAAACGGCAATGTATTTAGAAATTTGCGGCAATTTAATACCAGGTTACAGGTTATTAAACTTACCAGGCCAGACCTAACCCGCATCATTTCGGGTATTGAAAACAAGAATAAAGATGGCAATTATTTATTCGCGATCATGATAGATGACCGGCTTGAAAAGCTGCTAAAAAGGCTTTTGGACGAAGCTGAATTTTTAGCAGATTATGGTATCCGCTCCTTATCTAGAAGCCACCAGGATAATCCGTATGTATTCGGTTACCAGGGCAGCGATTATAGTATTCAGTATGAACCCGGGGAGAGTTCCAGTTCCATGTTTGGCGGAAATTCTAACTGGCGTGGACCTATCTGGATGCCGTTAAATTATTTGATTATTAATTCGCTTAGAAAATACTATAAATATTATGGCGATAAGTACACGTTTGAATTTCCGGCAGGTTCCGGAACTAAGTTGAATTTAAAACAAATTGCCAACCAGCTAACCAGGCGTGTTTTAAAAATTTTCGAAAAAAATGATACCGGAAAATATCAATATCATGCTGCCGACCAATCTTGCTGGTCACAAGATCATTTTAAAGAGCATCACCTGTTCTATGAATTCTTTCACGGTGATACCGGGCAGGGTTTGGGTGCGTCTCATCAAACCGGGTGGACTGCTTTGGTAGCAAATCTGTTGCTGGAAATGGACGAAGAGTGAAAGCGAAAATTCGAGCGTTCAGAAAAGGCTTTTACGGGGACTAATGTCTTCGCGGACGATCATTTCTAGTTAATTTTTCTTACCCTAATCTCAAAAGCCTTTGCGGGATTCTTAGTCAATAACTGCTGTATATCACTTTCAGTAAATCCTTTATTTTTCAGGCGCGGAACGATCTCTGTAAAAATATTTGTAAAGCCTGTAAAGGTACCTCCATCTTCCTCTCCGGGCTTGTACCAGCCTGCGTCGTGTGATACCAACACCTTATTCAGCAACCCTGCTTTTTTTAAGTTATTAATTGAATCCGCATATTTTTCAAAATCGCCCCAGCCAATACCATCGAGGCTTATCCATGCGCCCGATTTAGCAGCCTTTATATGGAGAGATTTATCTAGTTCGTTCTGCGCATGTGTCCAAACAAATGCTGACGGATTAACTTTCATTTCCTGAAGCAGCTCTATCTGTTCAAATGCAGGTATTGCAATACCTGTATGTGAGCAAATCGTTAAACCCGTTGCAAGGTGGGTTATAGCTGCTGCCTTAATTAACTTTTGATGCAACACCGATAAATGCCCGGCATCAACGCCTATCTTTATAAAACCGGGTTTAATAGTTGTGCCGTCAATTCCATTTTTATATTCATTAATCCATCTGCCCGCTATTTGCTCTTCTGTTTCGGTAAAGGCCCACGGCGGTAAAAATTTATTTTCACTTGCGCCATAATAACCGGTATTGGTAAGTACCTGTAACCCGCTTTCATCAGCAAGTCTCTTTTGCAGTATTACGTCTCTCCCTAAAAAGGCAGGCGTACAATCCAGTATTGTTTTTACTCCATATTTTTTTACTTCTAATAAATACGGCAATACTTTTTTTACTACTTCATCCCTGTTCCACCTGTCAAAATTTATTTTGTCAGCCCCAATAAAATCAACAAGAAAATGTTCATGAATTAACGTTGTCCCCATCAATGTTGCAGCAATCCTTCCGTTTACGGTTATTACACCAGGTGAAAGATCGATCTTAGGCGCAAGCAATAAAGCTGCTGATGCCTTAATAAATTTCCTTCTTGATAAACTTACCTCCATGTGAACCTTTTGATTTACTCTGTAGAATAATGACCGACATTATTCATGTTTATTAACTTACATAAAAATCATGGAACAAATCTACATACAAGACAAAACTTTCACCTCGAAAGATTTTACAGAAAACCCTTTAGCAAATGGTGAATACGAAAATTGCATTTTCAATAATTGCAACTTTACTGCCAGTGATCTCTCCGCATTTAAGTTTATAGATTGTGTGTTCGATGGCTGTAATTTGAGTTTAGCCGTACTCTCAAAGACTACTTTCAGGGACACAAAATTTAAAGATTGCAAAATGCTAGGCCTTCATTTCGATGCCTGCAAGGAATTCGGACTTTCTTTCTCGTTCGATAATTGTCAGCTTAATCATTCATCGTTCTATAAGACAAAAATAAAAGGCACAGTTTTCAAAAATTGCATGCTACATGAAACCGATTTTGCCGAATGCGATCTGCCAGGCTCTCTATTCGACAATTGCGACCTGGCCGGAGCTACTTTTGATGATACGAACTTAGAGAAATCTGATTTCACGACGGCTTACCATTACTCCATTGATCCCGCTCAAAACCGTATTAAAAAAGCAAAATTTTCGCTCCCCGGAGTGATTGGGCTTTTAGATAAATATGACATTGAGTATTAAAATTGACTAATCAACTTTTATCGACAACTCACACGTTTTCAAAATAATCTGTCATTATTTCTCCCCACATTGCGCCTTACTTTTTCTGGCTTCGACCATCTATTTTTAACTCCCTTTAACATTTAGGGCATCAAGTTCTTAAAGGAAGCCTAAAACATCTGTTGTATGCTGGTTTTTAGCACGTTAGGCATTTACTTTGTTATATATGTTTTAGACAAATTAATGACAAAATTTAAATCTATATTTTATGAAAAGAGTATTATTATGGCTAATTGTATTGACCGGAAGTTCATTTATGTATGCCGGCTGTTCCAAAGAGCCTTTGAAAAATTTAACTCCTGATGAATCCAGGATCTACATTACCGACCACGATTCATCTATCAATTTTTCTAATTATAAAACCTACAGCATTTCTGATTCCGTTGCCGTGATCCAGGACGGAAAAGCAACGATGCAACTGGATAATTCTGATGCAGCTTATGTAGACGCGGCAAAAAAATATATGAGTGGTGCGGGTTTTACTTTGGTAGGCAAAGAGCAAAATCCTGATCTTGGCGTGAATGTAAATCATATCATAAACACCACGACGGGTGTTATAAGTTATGGTGATTATTGGGGAGACTATGGTGGTTATTGGGATCCTTATTATTGGGGATACGGCGGCTACGGATACTATGTTCCTTATGCCTACAGCGTGTATCAAATAAATGAAGGTGCCATTTCTATAGACCTGCTGGATTTGAAGAATGCCGCGGCAAACAATAAGATTGATGTATCCTGGACTGGATTGATCAGGGGGCCCGGGATATTTGATGCAAGTGTTGCAGATAGCAACGTTAAAGCATTGTTCGACCAATCACCTTATTTGAAGACTAATTAATTAATTTATTATGAAAAATATTAAAACAGTATTATTTACAATAAGCACCTTTATGCTTCTTTCACTGGCTGCCAGTGCGCAAAAGGGAGCTTTACAAATGAACTTAAACTACAACTATGGTATACCGTCAGGCTCGTTCAATAGCGACCTGGTTAGTAACTCTTCGCCGCGAGGCGCCAGGGGATCTGTCATGTATTCGTTTACTGACAAGCTTTCTGCAGGCATAGAATCCGGCTACCAGGATTATTATCAAAAATATCCACGTGGTTTGTATCACCTTTCCAATTCCCAGGATGTGTCGGCAGTATTGACTAACTCAATTCAAACTACACCTCTCCTTTTAAAAGCCAGGTATTCCCTGTTACCTACAGCGTACGTTAGACCCTATGTTTCTGTGGGAGCGGGTGCTAATATGATCGATTTTAAACAATACTTTGGTGAATTTGGAGGTGCGCAAACAAACGTTGGATTTCTTGCACAGGGCGGACTTGGTGTAATAATACCTTTCCGAAAAAATGGTAGCCCGGGAATAAATATCGGTGCTACTTATGAATACGCACCTTATAAAAAAAATGGATATGTTAACCTGAATACGATGAATCTGCAGGCCGGCGTGGTCTTCCCAATACACTAAGACTTTAGCCTGGTGACTTTATAAAAGCTTCGGATAATTCCGGAGCTTTTTTGTTTCCGGGATCGGTGATCTTTTTTATTATTCCTGGCCTGCCACTTGTTGTTGAATACTTTGCATTCCAATAAAAGCAGAATTTTTACAGTCATTCTCAAACTTGGCCAAAATGGTAATGGCGGCAACCGGTGGCGTTACGTCAAAATATTTTCTGCTCCAATCTTTGTCACGTTGGAGCTCGAGTATAGAATGAGAGATACTGTCGAGATGTGTTCTGTCAACGCTGTCAGTTAAAACTGAATGCGCAAATTTATAAACATGAATTAATTTGCTTTTTAATAATTCACTGGTTTTGGTTGATACCAAAATTTTTGAGGTAAGGATTATATCATTGCCGGAACTGTCTTGTAATTCCAGTGTTTTCTTCAAACTATCAATAAATGCGATGGTGTTGTTTGTTATGTAAAATAATGTGTCAGCTTTCGATACAAGTTGCATTCTTTTTTGACCACTATCCATTATTAAAGCGTATAATTTACCGATAGAGTTGTCAGAATATTCAGAGGACTTTTCAAGTGAGTTGCTAACGGCTTGAGATGCCCTATCTATTTCATTTGAAGGCGAAGTACAGCTCATCAATATGAAAATAAAATAAGATGAAACTGTCAAATTAGTGAGTGTCATAGCAGAGTTCTAAAATTCAAAAAAAGTGTTGGCGTTCACACCAGTACAATTCGATTTTGACAGAAGCAAGTCTCGCAAATATAATCGTAAACCCTATTTTATTTTCTTACACTGCATTTTTCTTCCGCCCTGGTAAAGTATCAATGCATCTACTTCTTTTTTATCGTTCCTGGTAAATTCCACTTGTACATCCTCTTCCTTTTCAAAGAAAAAATCTTCCTTTTCCGCATGCAGGTTCTTCGGGGACTGCCCGGTAGGCGAAGCTAGTAACTCACCATCTTGTATAGTCATAATCACATGCAGATCCGGGCGTATCTCATATTCGCCTTCATACTGCTTTAATGTTTCTTCCAGGAAGTTTTATTGCTGTCCTTTCTTTTGGCAATTCATATTGTTTGTTATAGAGAATTGCGTAAATGCTGTTGGTAATATCGTTCAGCGACTGATCAGAAGCATTGCTCAGCAATATGATGTCTATATTGTCTTCCGGCACACGCGATTCATTTGTAATGAAGCCTGGTATCCCACCGCCGTGGCCCACTCTTCTTTTGCCTTCTATGCTATCTATCCCCCAACCATAGCCGTAGTTATTCCGTACGGGAGTATATGCCATTTCCTGTTGTGCTTTGGATAAGACAGTATTATTTTCCAAAGCCTTGTGCCACAGGTACAGGTCGCCGGTAGTAGAATACATAGCACCTGCGGAAAACGAAACTGTTGAATCTACGATAGGCGCCGGTGCGGATTGTGTATCGTTTAGTTTGAAATATCCTATAGTTTTATCCTCACTTTTTAAATGCGTGAAATCAAAACCGCTGTGCGTCATGTGAGCAGGTGTGAATATATAATTGCGCACAGCCTTCTCGTAAGGTATCTTTGTAACGTCTTCAATTATATAGCCAAGCAGGGAGTAACCGCTGTTAGAATAATTCCAGGAAGTGCCGGGCGAAAAGTCAAGGGGTTTGTCCTTAAACAAAGCGACCATCTGTTCGCGGGTCGCCGGCTTGGTAATTTCATTGGCCATAAATTTTTCGTCATTGGTATAACTATAAATCCCTGACGTATGGGTTAATAATTGTTGTATGGTAATACTATCACCTTTAGGATAATCCGGAAAATACTTATTAAGTTTATCGGACACTTTTAGTTTCTTTTCTTCCTGCAACTTCAATATTACGGCTGCTGTAAACTGCTTGGTAATAGAGCCCAGTTGAAAAATACTTTTTTCATCATTCAATACTTTGTCGGCAGCATTGCGGTAACCATAACCTTTATTTATAAGGATGGTTCCATTCTTCGCGACTAAAGCAGATCCATTGAACTTATACAATTTTGCATAAGCGCTTATCAATGTGTCAATCTTACTGCCGGCCTGCTGGCCAAAACCTTGTAGCATTGCGCCTAGCATCAATGCTATTATAAATATTCTTTTCATGAAAAAAAGCGGATTTGATGATTTCCGTAAATATATTCTTACTTGCGCGGAGTTGCAAAAAAGAGTACGGATATGGCTTACCGTCTATATAATTTTTAGCAACCTTTGGCTATAAAGAGCAGCCTACTTCGTTTTTACTTCAATTTGTTCATTAACAACTTAAACAAAATTTGTTTGTTGCTTTTTCAATTAAACGAATGTCGGAATTCCAAAGGTGAAAATTTTGTTTTTGTTTTGAACAATTTACTGAACGACTGCGGATGTTCAAACCCTAATTCATAAGCAATCTCGCTTACTGATAAATTAGTGGTGGATAGCTGTTCCTTTGCTTTTTCTATTAATCTGTCGTGTATGTGTTGTTGGGTGCTTTGGCCTGTTAATACTTTTAATAATCCACTTAAATAATTGGGCGATACATTTAATGCATCGGCAATGTATTGAACAGTGGGCAACCCTTTTTGTACCAAATCATCGCTATTAAAATAGGCTGCAAGAGTCTCTTCCAGGCGGTCGAGAATGGTGTGGTTGGTTATTTTTCTTGTGATGAATTGGCGGTGATAAAACCTGTCTGCATAAGTCAGCAATAATTCAAGCTGGGCGATAATTACGCCCTGGCTGAATGTATCAATGTTGGAGTGATATTCCTGCTGTATATTTTGCAGAATGCTTATAATCGTTGTTTCTTCTTTATCCGAAAGAAACAATGCTTCATGTACGGAGTAATCAAAATATTCATATTGCTTTATGGTTTTGGCTAAAGGTGTATTCCAAATAAAATCGGGGTGCACAAGCAATATCCAGCCTGAACGCTTTGAAGTAGAATTATTATCGACCTCAATTCCAAAAACCTGGCCGGGAGCGATAAAGAACATTACGCCTTCATCAAAATCATATTGCTGCTGGCCGTATTTAATTTTGGTACTCAAACATCTTTTAACGGAGATGGAATAAAAATCCAGGACCAAACTTATCGGTTCATTTCCCGGCAAATGCTCAAAAGTTTCCAGGTCTACCACGCTAATTAAGGGATGCTCCGGCTTAGGCAATCCCCTGAGCTGGTGAAATTCGCTTATGGTTTTAATTCTGTGCGGCTGATTATTTGCCATGTTACAATGTAATTTATTCCTGGTTAAGAAACTCCATATCCTCGTCGCTCAGTTTTATCTCTGTTGCTTTCAAATTCTCTTCAAAATGTTGTAAAGATGAAGTTCCCGGTATGGGCAATATCCAGGGAGAATGATGCAGTAACCATGCTAAGTTTACCTGGGCGTCGGTGGCATTATGTTTCTTTGCAATGGTCGAAATCCTTTCATCCTTCTTAGGCATTGACTGGAATAAAGAGAAGTAAGGAATCAGGGGTATTTCGTTTTTCTCACATATAGCCAGTACTTCCTCTCCTCCCCTCGTTTCTCCTCCATGTGCAAGTTGCAATGAAGTGCGTTGTGCGTGGCCATACATATTTTCTACCGTGGCAATATCTCCCATAGTCATTGCTGCCTGCAATTCATCAGCACTAACATTACTCACACCTACGTGCAATATTTTTCCTTCTTTCTGCATTTCGAACATAGCCTGCATGGATTCTCTAAGCGGCACATCACCGCCTGCTATAATCCTGAAATGAACCAATGTTATTTGTTCCAGTTTCAGGGTACGTAAATTATTATCAATACTACTGCGCAAATTTTCAGGGCGGTTAAATGGTATCCAGCTTTTGTCAGGCTTTCTTGCTCCTCCTACTTTAGTGCATATCACCAAATCAGAAGGGTAAGGATATAATGCTTCTGCTATTAAGCGGTTGGTTACGTCTTCACCATAGTAGTCAGCAGTATCTATAAAATTGATGCCGCTTCTAATACATTGTTTTAATATTTGCAACGCTTCGGGGCGGTTTGCCGGCTCTCCCCAAATACCAGGACCGGTAAGCCGCATAGTACCGTATCCGAAACGCTTTACTTTTAATGGGTGTTTACTTTTACCTGCGATTGTAATTTCCTGTGTGTTCATCTTAAATTGAATTTATGTGTTATTTTTCTATTTAAATTTATGCCTCAATAAAAAACGGATTTAGTCAAATCTACTATTGTTGAGCAATCGTTATTACCAAGGCGTTTCCTCTTCTTCCTGGAAAAATTTTCCTGTTATTCCGTCATTAGTCTGACTTGCAAATTTTACAATTGGTTTTGCACCTTCCTCTACTGTTTTCGTTCCTTTGTGTTGGTTGAGGTCGGTTGCAGTATAACCCGGCGAAACACTGTTTATTCTAAAATTCGTGTTTCTAAATTCATTAGCCAGCACTACGGTAAAAGCATTCAGCGCGGTTTTGGAACAACTGTAAGCATCATAAATCTTATAGTTCGGATTTAGCGTACTGTTATGAAGTGTTAAGGAACCCAATCCACTTGAAACATTTACGATGACTGGTTTGTTTGATTTTTTTAAAAGATCAATAAATTGTTGCGTTGTTTGCACGGCGCCAAAAAAATTAGTTTCAAATACCGTTCGTAATTTTTCAATCGGGATTGTAGATATATTTTGAGGCATCCCTCCGCTAATACCCGCATTATTTATTAAAACATCCAGGGCCTCGATCTTGGTTTCCAATTCTTGCCTTGCCTGTTTAATAGAATCGATATTGGTAACATCAATTTCAATTAATTCGACATTTGAGAATCCCAAATCTTGTAACCTGTTTATGGCGTCCAAACCTTTCGTCTTGTCCCTGCTGCCTACATAAACAAAATAGCCCAGTTGTGCCAGTTGTTTCGCCGTTTCAAAACCGATTCCTTTGTTAGCCCCTGTTATCAATACTGTTTTCATGGTGGTATTTCTTTTCTTTGATAATTTTTATTTAGTGTTGCACTACGCGGGTTAGTTGCTGTAAAAAGCGGCAGCAAATTCTTTCGCAAAATCAGCCAGCTTTACTTTGCCCAATGTGGGTTTGTTGCGGTAATAATCTTCATACAATATACCGCCACGCCTTCCTGCATTCATCTCAACCATTCCTTTCGCAATTTTTGGATTCATGCCTGCGGCTATCATTCCGTTTAACTGTTGTTCATCGGGAATAACAAGCCATTTCAAACCAGGTTTGCCAATAGCTTCGCCCAGAATTTTTGCCACTTCATTTGGACGAAACTTCATCACTTGCGATGTAACGAATTTCTCTGCCTTCAAAAGGTTTCTCCATTTCTTCAGCAATAACAGCCGCAATATCCAAAGGTGAAACCCAGGGTTCTTTGTCATCACCACCATAGTTTTGAATGATGGCGCCTTGCGTTTTTATGGTTGGTATAAACGCTAACAAATTGTAATAAAAACCTACGGGGCGCATAAATTTAATGGAAACATCATCCGGTAATTCTTTCAAAATGTTTTCTACATTATAATGAAAAGCAAGCATACCAACACCTTTGTCCGTATGTGCGCCGACGCTGCTGAGATGCACCACGCGCTTTACACCGGATTGTTGAATGGCTTGTTTGTAATTATTGCCAATACTTATAATCGCCGCATTCGCGTCAAGATTTTTATCGAAGAAAAAGCCGGCACCAAGCGTTTCCATAACATAAACTATGTCCGCACCTTTGAAAGTTGCTGATAAAAAATCTGCATCTTCCATTGAGCCAATGGCAGCTTTTGCGCCTAATGCTTCAATCTCGTTTTGTCTTTCTGGCTTGCTGCTGATAACTGTTACTGTGTGCCCTTTTTGTACCAATTCTTCTGTGAGTGGCCTGCTGATGTGCCCTAATGATCCTGTTACTATAATTTTCATTTTCTCGTTTTTTTGATGACACAAAGTTCTGCAGCAATAAACTAACAGGTATAACCAAATCTACTTTTGTTGTAGTCAAAAAAGAGGAACCCGCTACAAATAGGCGACACCCCAGGCCAATAACGATTGGCTATTAGTATGCAAATGGCCTATGCTTTTTCCAAAGTTTTAATATCAAAATTTACTCCAAATCGCAAGTTGCTCCAAAAGCCGGATCATTTAACTTTGCAGGCATTCTTAAAAAAAATTGACCATTCTATATTTATTTTAGAAGATCATAACTGCATAATTATTTTATGAATAAAAATCCTTTCTCATATTATACAGTCCGCTTTGGTGACTGCGACTTATTTGCACACCTGAACAATGCACGGTACATCGATTATTTTTTAAACGCACGGGAAGATCATCTCAAAGAAGCTTACAACATCGACTTAACAGATTACTATAAGCAGGGAATAAGTTGGCTGGTAGGAAGCCACCAAATAACCTACCTGCGGCCTGCCGGTTACAATGAAAAGGTTTTTATATCGAGCACTTTAATACAGGCAGGAGCCGATTCCCTATTGGTAGAAATGATTATGACGGACGAAAAACAAAGCCATCTGAAATCTTTTTTGTGGACAAAATTTATTGCTATCAATGTACAGACGGGCAGGAAAGAAAATCATCCCGAAGGCTTTATGGAATTTGCAACCTCTGTCGTAAACGAAGAGATTGACCATACAATTGGTTATCCAAAAAGATTACAGGAGATGATGTTAAAAATAAAATCTAATCGTTGAAATAGTTGAGTAGAGTACGTAGTTTTTTTGCCGTTGGTCACAAGCAAGACGACGGCTCTCACGAGTGGCTGCTGTGGACTTGCGAAAGAGAGCAGCACACACGCGGGCCGGAATGTTGGCTGCCGCTGGCGAATTTTTTGAATTATTGAAAAGATACAATGTCTAAACTATCGAATTGTCCGATTATCTTAAAAATTGTCATGGCAATTGAATATTCTGTTTCTGAATAGAGCGTCGGGTTTGTTATTCTTAATTTATCATATCTTTTAGCAATAGAATTTTCTGTCAAACTTGTTAAGTCTGAAGATAGCCCAAAGTCCTTAGCCATTTCTGCCCAATCTTTAAGCTCCTTTTTTAATTCCAAAACGGATATATAATAACTAACGTCATTATGCCGTGACGTAAGTAGTTTGTCTTTTTTTGTAAACTGAAGAGATTTGTCCGAAGTAGAGAATTCCAATTGCAATCGGTCTTCAATGTCATTAATTGTAGTTGATGATTTTGAATTAGGGACACCAATAAACACGAACATTTTCGTTTTCATTAATAAAGATTTTGCCGTTGGAGCTTGAATAAATGAACTGTCGTTGAATATTTTTTTGCCATTGTGGAGGGGTGTCTATTTTTGAAAACGTTTTGAGATATTTCTCCGGTTATAAACTAACGGAACATCTTTCGTTTCGTAAAAAACCTTAAATATATTAACTGCATCGTCAAGTGATAGCACTTCGTTAGTATGGATATGAATTGGCCCAACCTTCCAGTCAATTCTTGCCCACGAAATAGTCAAAGATTCGTTAGGTTTTTTATTCCCAAGAACATAATGCTTAAATGTCTCACCACTATGCTTTCTATATTCAATAACCAATCTTGTTTTGTCACCGGCGCATTGTACATAAGAAGATAATTCATTGGTGATAATAAAATATGATTTTTGAAATGTCAATTTTATGTAAAGAGATTTTTATGTATTCCCATGTTGGGTCTAAGTTATCAATCCGCCCTTGAAGAGTGTCCTCTGAAAATGTCATATATTTTAGCCTTTAAGCGTGTTCCTACTTTAACTTATAAACATCTCAAAGCCAGTAACACCACCGCTTAATTTCCCGCGAGGACTTACGAAAGACGACAACAACCACGATATCTAAAATATTATTTCAATTCCGGGAAAGTTTACTTCAATGGTCTTTATGAAATTATCAAATTCAAAATAAGTTGTCAAACTTTCGTCTTTATAATTACTTTCATCAAAAACATCATTCCCATCAAAATAATAAGAATGTAAAATAAATTCGCCTCGTTTATAATCTAATTGAATTGTATAAACTATGTCCTCACTTTTCTTATAAGATGTTTGAATACCTTTCCCATTTTTAAGCCTCTTGAAAATTTTTATTTTGTCCATTTCAGAGAGATCATACACCACCGCTTGGTTTCCTGAATAATATTCCAATATTACAAAACTATTTGTTTCATTTTATTACCGAGGGTCACATACCAGCAGCTTTCACGGGTGAATGATTTGAGCTTGTGAAAAACAGTAACATCTATGCCGCTGAAGTATTTTTTAATCATAAGCATACCACAGTACGCCGGGCACCATTCTTTTTATTTTTTATATATTTAGCGCATACCCGTCTGTTTAATAAAAGTTTTACGAATGCACAAACAAAATCAAATCATACGCAAACTCCTTACCTCAGCAATACGGCCGGTTGCAGGGCTGGCCATCATGCTGGCGTTGGGTTTCCCGTCCCTTGCGCAGAGCACTTCCGACCCGGCCTCCCTTCCTAAGAACGGACAATGGAACCAGGAAGAGCGGCAACTTGGTTTTTTGCATTATGATTCGGTTTTTAAAAGTCGCGAAGTGCCTAACGGTAGCAAGGTGCATAAGCTACCACAAGGATCGCCCATTGCCGCATTTAATGCGGGCGGAGAAAAAGAAAAACAATTGCAGGATTTTATGACTGAACAGAAGGTAGCCGGCCTTCTCATTTTACAGGATGGAAAGATCCGACTGGAACGATATGCCCTTGGGTACAGTGACACCGGCCGGTGGACGTCGATGTCTGTTGCAAAGTCTGTGACGAGCACCCTCGTGGGTGCTGCGATCAAGGATGGTTATATCAAAAGTGCAGACGACTACGTCACGGACTACATCCCCGATTTAAAAGGAAGTGCGTATGACAGCGTGAGGATCCGCCACCTGTTGACCATGACCACGGGTGTGAGATGGAACGAAAACTACTCCGACCCGGATAATGACATTGCCAAATTTTCCACGATACCAGTCGAACCTGGCATAGACGAAACAGTAAGTTATATGCGACGTTTGCCGGCCGAAGCCGAACCGGGTAAAAAATGGGTATATAAGACAGGGGAAACCCACCTGCTGGGTGTGCTTGTAAGTGCTGCCACGGGGCAAACGTTATCCCACTACCTTTCCTCGAAGATCTGGATTCCTTACGGTATGGAGGAAAAGGCCACCTGGATTATAGGAAGAACAAATGAGGAACTGGCAGGCTGCTGCCTCCAAATGAAGCTCCGTGATTTCGCACGGTTCGGACAATTCGTTCTCGATGGCGCACGCATCAATGGCGAATCCATTGTGCCCGATGGTTGGTTGCAGGCAGCTACTCATACGCAAGTTCCGCTTTGGCCCCATGGAGGCTATGGATACCAATGGTGGATCTTTAACGACAGTACTTTCGAGGCACTGGGCATCCATGGCCAGATGATTCATATAGACCCTGCGAGGCGCCTGGTGGTAGTGATCAACAGCGCGTGGCCCGAGGCTGAGAATAACGAGCGACATGCGGCTGCCGCCAATTTTATCAATACAATAGCTAAAGAGATTGACAAAGAGAAAACAAAATCGCCTAACCCGTAGGCGGAGCTTTTGGCAGTTGGTCGGAGATTAGACGGCGGCTCTAACGAGTGGATGGTGTGGGCTTACGAAAGAGCAGCACTACGCTGGCTGGAATGCACGTCTGCCCTGGTTTTAGCAGTATATTGTTGTGTGAATTTCATTCTGTTAACTTATCATAAACTTTTCTGCAGGTAATTGCAGATTTTAAAAAATAAAGAGCTAACAAGATAAATTTTGTCAGCTCAAAACATAAATAAATCGTGCTGATATACTAACTAATTATTTTCAAAATTCTTTTAGCTTTCCAATCTGTTTTGTTCGCTGGAGTAATGATTAATTCGTCACCTGGCTTGCTAAACGATAGAACCTTTGCTATGTCTATTGAATAGATTTGCTGGTTTAAAAATCCCATTTTAGTCTCTTTAATTATTTTACCGTTTCTTCTTAAAGCAATATAAAACGGGACTTTTGATGCACCTGGAGATTTTGGGTCACCTGTTACTACAGATAATTGCCCCTGGCTTCTTATATTAAAATTAGAATAATCTAATACTTGTCCATTAAGTGTAATTGGATTACAGAAAAAATTAGCATCTTGCCCAGCCTGATTTCTCTGAATTTCATTGTCTTGCATTACTAATTTAGACTTGTCAATACTAAATTGTCCGTATGAAAGATTAACTGTGAAAATTAATGCCAGTCCGATAAGAGCCATTATTGAATTTTTCATTTCTCTAAATTTTTATGAAAACATTATTTATTTTTTAATTGCTGATCTGCGCCTGGGTTCGTGCATTCGCCTTGGTTCGTGTCTTCACGAACCAGTAAACATAGTCCATAGTCTTCTAAAGTTTCTGTGCCTGAAGACACGCACCGGGGCACAAAGTCTTTGAATACTAATTGACTTTATCGAATACGGTTTTCCAGGAACGCTCGGCGCCTAATGAGTTTGATTTTGCATTGGTCTGAACAGAAATAGACTTGCCATTATTGCTCAATTTCCAAACCTCTGTTACGTAAACAACCATTTGTTGCTGAACATCTACATGATAAGGAGTGGCAGTCACCAGGTGCACAATTGAGTTAACAGTCATTGTTTGTCTATCAGCTGACAACTTTACGGTAAACTTCTTTCCTCTTTCCGGGCCATGATTAATTTGGCTTTCTTTACCGTCGAAGGTCAGTTTCTCCTGGCTTGTAGCCAGCGCTGCGCCAGGAGACGGGTTTGGTATTTCTATGGTTAAAAAATCAGCCTGTTCTGCTATTTTCATTGTTTTTGAGAGCATACGATCACCCTCGTCATATGTGCAAACAATATTTCCGCCCATACTTATCGACTCTTTGGCCTTCCATTCGCCAGAAAAGTTATTGCGATCAGTGCCATTTTTTTGTAGAGCCTGTACGGCAAAATAAATTACTGCTGTTACCAGAACAACCAGGCAGAGCAAAACGTTTCTTTTATTTTTCATTTGTTTATTTTTTGCTTTTAAATGGTGATGAAGCGATCATGATTTACCCTTCGCGTTGGGCTTTTCAAATTACCGGCAATATACATTATTTCATATCCTCTTTCCTTCTGAAGTCCGTGATGGTCTTTCCATCATAACGATACACGCCACTTACTATAGATGCCAAACCAAATACTTCCATCGTTAGCTTCCAAAATCCCAAAAGAGCATTCCTGGTCCTGACATTATTTCGGTTACACTTGGGCTTTTTATTGTACAAGGACTTTTGCATCATAACGTGAAAGTGCCCAGACCATTCCATTAGGAGGATTTACTTCACCAGTAGTCCAGATGTTTCCTTTTTTATCTTCGATTATTGCATAAGCCCCCCTCTGCGATACCTTAGTAAAAGTTCTGCCGTCATAACGCCAAAGTCCATCATTGTCACCGAACCAAATATTTCCTTTTTTATCTTCGATTATAGACCAAACGTTGTTAAACGCTTTGCCGTCTTTGTTTTTTAAAACGGTAAATGTTTTTCCATCATAAACGAACATATTTTGCCCCTTGTGCACCAAACCAAAGCTTGCCGGTTTTGTCTTCCAAGCAGTAAACGAATACTATTACTGGGAAATCCATCTTTCGTTGTAAAATTTCGAAAAGATTTCCCATCGTAACGGCTTTGTCCGACTCCTGTGCCGAACCAAATATTACCGGCTCTATCTTCATAAATATGACAGAACTTGATTACTGGCAAGCCCATCCTTTGTTGTAAAATGCTGAAAGAATTTCCCATTGTAATAATAAACACCCGAATCTTGGGAAGCGAACCAAAGATTTCCTTTTCGATCTTCCATCACATCCCAGAAGGTCTGTGCAAACTTATTTCACTTGATGATATTAGTAAAAGATGTTCCATCGTATCGAAACACGCCTAAGTAAGAAGCAATTAAAATGTCTCCGTTTCTGGCTTGCTTTACATTCCGGACCATACTCACAGGCACCCTGGAGGTGACCAGCCTCTTTAAGTTGAGACTCGGATAATCCTGTTGCTATTCGTACTTGATATTATCTTGTGGTGCGTTTGTTTGGTTTTGTCCACAGGAGGTGTAAAAAACAAACATTAAGAACAAAGTATATACGGGTGTGTATTTCATAATTTATTTTTAATTCTACCCTAACAATGTAATAAAATCCCAATTTAATTACAGCACAAGGTCTAAAAAGACGCCATGAAAAGTTGCAAGTACAAGTGAGTGACACAACGATGGTGCTATAAAAAACCTGAGTTTGTTTAAAAAAATAATTAGCGAATAGGCATCCAGACCAGATCGGCACTTGATGTAGTTTTAAACAACGGATGAAAGCCAACCTGACTTTTTTTCAACATCCACCCTTGCCGGGTATGGCGTAGATCACGTAGATCACGTTGCCTGAAACAAATAAATTTAAGACCTTATCTTTTACAGCAGGAAGTAATAATTTCCATGTCTTTCCCTTGTCGGCTGATTTGAAAATGCCGTCAGATGAGTACACAAGAAGTTTTCACCAATCTGGGTATCGAAGTCTGGAAGCTTGAAAACAGGGCGATCATCCCAGGTTCGCCATATTGAATCAATAACAACTTTGTCCTGAATGCGGCAATCAATGGACTGCCAGGTTTTACCGCCGTCGTAGGATGTACTTAGCCTACTGGTTTTCGGAGTATTCGGCTCTGAATTGGAAGTAATAGCAGCGAATCCACCTTTGATCTGTTTTACATCGAAAACCACACTGTCCTCACTGATCGCCAGCGCCCAGTTTTCGCCATTATCGGTCGATCTTATTATACTTCTCTTACTGGTCGACACCAGTACGCCATCCGACTCTGCCATATGCCCTGCCCAGCCTCCGGCATAGACATGTTTCCAGTTTTTTCCACTGTTATCAGTTTTAAAAAGGCCTCCGTCGGTGCCGATAAAAATTGCACCTCCGGCAGTTTCAAAAACGTTGCGTATCCGTGGCTCCTGAAGAATTGTCGAATATCGGCGACCCATACATTCGTTCCGTTTGCTTTTTTCACCATTACGCCCCAGTGATTGTTGGCAAATATCCCGGACTTATTAGGGGCAATGCTGCTATGTTTCGTCAGTGGAAGTCTCTTTGGTCCAAAAAGGAGCTGTGGCATTTGCTGTACTGTGATAAAGTCCGTTTCCAACCCTTAAAAACAGCCCTTTATCATTTGCAAAGATGCTATCTCCCCGGATACCATCTTTCCGCAAATTTTCTGGCAGCCCTTTGCTGATGTCCTGCCAGGTTTGTCCGCCATCTGTAGATTTAAAAACGATGTTTGTTTTCTCCCCCGCTCCCTTTTCTTTTAGTACAAAAGAATTTATCAGAAATAATACCAGGAGGATGGCCGGAACAAACACAAATAATCTTTTCATTTTTTTAAATTCAGCGTAAAACATATTGATTAATAATCATGGGAAAGTAACAGGTAATGCATTGCATAATTTATTTACCTGCCTGCCCGGCAGGCTCAGCAACCACCTTTGCGGGGGATACGTTTAAAAATTGTTTTACCATCCCGTTCTACATAGTCGACCGATACTATTGGATATGCATACTTGGGTGCATGCGATACACCACGGCTTTTTATAATTATTTTGTCGTTAACCTTCAGGCTTTGCAATTGCTCAAGTTGAGACTTTTCCGGCTCAAATTTTACAATATAATCGACACCATCAATCCTGGCCATCACGCCGAAACCCAATCTTGAGCCTGGCGGAAGAGAAAGAGCCGTTACAACAGCCTCCATATTGGTAAAAGCACTTATATGCTTTCTTATTTTAGCTTCACCGGCAAGTACTTTTTTACCTTCGGGAGACGCTTCCCATTTTTTGTAATTTATACCCTCAGGGGTAGTCAACCATTGTATCCTTGCCGCTTTCATTTCAGCAGCAGAGGGCGGCTTTGGGATTGGCTTTTTAGAAGTTTCATTGTTGGTTTCGCGATTTGCAAATACCAATCCGCTTACCACCACCAGCGGTAAGATCAGTGCATAAATAACTTTTTTCATATTTGTGTAGGTTTAATTAACATAATCTATCTCCTGGTAAATCAGATCCGTTTAAGGCATTTCTTTTATTTTTCATATCCTTTTAAAGTTGGTGCAACAAAATTACTTTGATATTTTTCGGCTATAGAATTTGGATTGTAAATAAAAATGTAACCTTTGTAAATAAATCGTAAATAGTATGTCCTATAGCCAAAAACTCCTCTCCGGGAAACGTAAATACCTGTACGGTTTGATTTTACTCTCGTTTATCTCTGTGATCTGCGCGGCATTCAGTTTCACCGGCAGTGACGACTTTGATATTGCCAGGAGAGAAATTTTGCTTCGCAGGATCGGGCATGAAATATTACTGCAGTCGGGCGATAGTACCTCACGGGTACTGCCAGTAAAAAAGATCGCAGAAAATGAATACCAGATCAGGTTTGAGAACGATCTTACTTTTCAACCCGACTCACTCGTCAATACTACTGAGCGTTTATTAGCCAAAGACCCGCTGGCACGTGATTATGTTGTTAACGTACTGAATTGTGCCAATGCCAGTGTAGCGTATGGGTATGCTATATCAAAGAATAAAAAAGATGATATTGTAACCTGTATAGGAAGAAAGCAACCCAAAGCATGTTACATGATCAACATTACATTCAAACCGACAGGAATAATTACAGCAAAGAATGGGTATCTCCTGGGCAGCCTGGCCGTTTTAGCATTTGTTGGATTTATCTTTTTCAGATCGGTTAAGTCACGAAGAGCTTTACCTGCCACTAACGATACTGACATGTTCACTTTGGGCTCGGTGTTGTTCGATCCGAAGAACCAGAAGCTGATAACAAATGAAAAAACAATAGACCTCACCGGAACTGAAACCCGTGTGCTGCGCATTTTTGCGTTGTCTCCTAACGAGGCTATAGAGCGAAGCCGGCTACAAAAAGAGATATGGGAAGATGAAGGTGTTATTGTGGGGCGCAGCCTGGATATGTTCATATCAAAACTTAGAAAAAAACTGGCACTGGATCCCAATACCAACATTGTTGTTATACGTGGCAAAGGATATAAGCTTGAGGTTAGCTCTTAAGAAGAATCTCTCTACGAGGTTCGTCCTGAGATATTTACAATAAACCGCACATCATAACACCAAACCATAGCCGCAAAGTTCCTTCAACTTAAAACCCATAGTTCATAGAAGATCACTCACCGGCCTGTCCCGTTTTTTCGGGGTTCCGTATAACATCGGACTTCATCGGAGGCAATACGTGCCCGACGAAGTCTTATTTGTTGTTTGTAGTTATTCTAAAATTATGTTTTAAATGGTCTTCAGATTTCATATTGAATCAGGGTCATTCTTTTAGGTCTTTGAATATTTCTACTCCGATTTTCTAAGTCTTCAATAAGAATCGTATAAAATAGGAGGCAGGTCACCATTTGCGGAATACAAATATAAAACCATTTCTCCATTTTGCTTTATCCCATTTTTCTTGGTCAATAAGTCCGGATATGAAGAAGGTTTTTGTCTCTTTTACGAATTTTGTAAGTTTCCCAAGTTCTGGTTTTGCAGTCTTTATTCCTCTAAGTCTCAAATTAAGTTTTTCATGTACCCTCTGAATTCTCTACATTCTTAGTCAAGTCATCTTGTATGGGTTCGAGTCTAAATTTGTAAGATTGCCAGTGATTAAAAAAGAACCAATTATAAATTCGTGTTCTTTGCTCCTGCATTGCAGAGATTTTGATATATTAGCGAACTCTTCCCAATTACTCCCATTCCATTTTCGATCTGTTTCCCATTACTCTGTTTTAATAGTTTCATTGCGATAATGATTTAAACAAAGTCATCATTTTTAATTTGTCTATCCATCCACTTTGGCCAACCTTCAGGTGGAGATTCTTCATATTGGTCCAAGTGAATAAGTTTCAATTCCTTCACCATAATTGATTCGATAGTCTTGTATAAACTCTGTCTTGATAGGTCACTGTCGTGTCTTTAACTATGTTTTAATAGTATTAGAATTTTCTTTTTTCCATCTTCCTTCTGAATTTAAAATTCGCCCTATACAAAGCAAATAATTGTATTTCCCAAATTACGAACTTCCCAATAACATTTTTTTAAAACATATTTTTTCTTATTTGGCTCTTACCGAGTGGATGGTGTGGGCGTGCGTAGAAAGTCGTGCTTGGTCGGGTTGCAGTGTCAATCGGCCAATTAATAAAATGTAATAAATCTTTATCTCCGAATAAAACCCTCGTATTCCCCATTTTTCAAATCTCTTACTTTTTGCATCTCTTGTTTCCCAATCAGCTTCTTGCCTCGATAACTGATTATATTATCCCATACGCAATCTTTTGACACACTAACAATAGCATAAAATGCGTATTCTCGTTCTTTTTTGGTAGATTAGAAAAGATTGCAACCTTATTTGCAAGCGTAAAATCCGGGTGTTTGGTAAATAAATTTTTCAATTGTCTTACTTTTCAATCTTTTTTTCAACCTTCTAAGTAAAATACGATTGATACCTTTGTCAAAATACTAATTCTCATTATATCGCTTCATTTCAAACCTATGGTAAAATGAGGTGATTCAATAGCTAATTCTAAATCATTAAGATATCGATTATTTTGCAGATCATAATTCAAATGGACAGTTTGTATTGCTCTTTGTAAGTTCATTTTCGTATAATATGTTCTTTGAGCCCGAATACACAGTTCTGATTTGGCTTTTCTCCAAAGTTAAGTTGTATCCTTTTTTATTCCTGCCTTTTTTATAGCCGTTAAAAGGTTTTTATATTCTAATTCACTTATAATTGGTAATCGATACCAATAATTACGTGACGTTTGAAGTGGCAGAAAAAAATTCTTTGTCAGTTGCCATATTTCTTAGCTGAACTGTCATAATACATTAACATTTATATCCCATACTATCCGCTTTATCATAATTTTCATATTTTCAGTTTCTATTAATTAAAAAATTGCCAATTTCTTCTACATTTTTTTTTTGAAACATATTTATTGTAAGGTGAGGTTGAAGAGATGTTCTAAAGTCTTTTATTGCATAAGTATAGCCCTGGTCATTTTTACATGACAGGAACAAAAAATCTGATTAATGTCAGGCATAACAGTATTCTGGTCTAAGCATACAAAATTTATAGTGAGATGCAATTCCGTCCCAGCCGGGTCTCCCGCAGGGGACCCGGCGTGTATGAAACATTAAACCACTTATATACCTAATCATAAGATTTGCTGATCTCAAAAAAATGCAACCATTTAAACCGGGCGATTATGATAAAGTAAGTTCTCGCCTGGCGCAGATATTTGTTGCTTAACAGCCATAAAGCAATTTACAATAAAATGTTGCGATTGCTCTATGCTCGCCGAGTCTCCTGCGGAAGACTCGGCTGGGACAAAGAAGTTTAAGTTACCAAAACTTCCACCACGGTTTTTTGTCTACTCGATTTATTGTGTCTCCTTTAAACTCGTCGGTTTTATTTAAGAAATAATCTTCGTCATAAAATTCTCCGTCGTCCCCTTGAACTTTGCCATTGAATTTGTCTGCAATGGCTATCATTTTCTTAATAGTCTCGTCGTCTGGATATTTAGCACTTATCATTCCGTAACCGTAGTCAAACCAAGGTTTGTCGTCTGCAACCTTCGTTGTATGTCCGGTCCAATTACAAAAGCCAGGCACGTTTTGAAATGAATTCTCAACACCAGGAATTCTTATTTGATAGCCATTAGTCAATTCTAGTTCACCGTCAGATTGAACATAAGCTAACCATTCTTCAAGAGAAATATTGCTTTCTTCTTCGTAATCCTCCCAGTCAGTGCGTCTTACAATATGTAGGTCATATCCCATGTCTGCCTGAAAGTTTTAAGGTTTCAAATAAATTGCATACGACGTTTGTATTTTCGAAAGTACGAACATCCCCATAATATTTTTTAAAACATATTTTTTCTCATTTGGCTCTCACGAGTGATTGCTGTGGGCTTGCGAAAGAGAGCAGTACCTACGCTGGCTCGAATAATCGGCGGTGGTTCTTATGGGTGGATGGTGTGGGCTTTTAGTCAGATCACTGGGCTATTATTAATTCGCATTCAGAATATTCAATCGTTCTATTGCCCGCGGTGGTTTGCATTTCAATCTTGTTCCTTACTGTTTCAAATTGATTTCTGTCAGCTCCGAATATCTTTTTAATTTGTCCAAAATTGATGATTTGCAAAATGGTGGGTCGTCCGACAAACGGCATTTCGTCAATATAATAATTGATAACATCTTTAAATCTTAAAATTCTTTTTTCAAAAATATTATTCTGCCAGTCAGTCGGGAAGTCGATCAAGAAGTCAATTATCTGCTCCGAAGTTTCCTTAACTTCTAATATTTTTGAGTCGTGAAATGAAAAGTCGTCAATATTCATAGCTGTTGTCTTATATTTTAGCATTGTGGGTATTATGTTTTTACCTCTTTAGATCTCAAAACCGGGAACGCCCCGTCTGATCTCTTGTAGTGGGTATTTTGCTGTTACACGCTGTACTTTTTTTCTTTATTTATCATAGAATCCAGGATGTCAATAATCTTTTCATTTTTTAGAATATACATACCTAATCTTTCATGAGATATTCCATTTTCTAACTTATATTCAAAAGTAGGGATATTGTCAACTAATTTCGAGTCAAAGAATTTGAATTGAATATTTTTTAGGTCATTAACTTCTTCCGCAACCTCAGTAAGATGAGTTGAAATAAAGTAAGTGCTACCCGGTATATTAGCAAAAGATTTAACAATCAGCAGTGAGCCATCAAAAGCATCCTTTACATTTGTTCCCCTGAATAATTCATCGAAGATTACAAAAAGATTTTTCTTCTCTTTGATCTTCAATATTGTTTCTTTTATCCTGTTGACCTCGCTATAAAAATGACTGTACCCTAAATGAATATCATCAGATAAATTTATTGTAGTAACAATTCCATTATAAATAGTTGTAGCCATTTTTTTACCAGGGATCGGAAACCCGATATGGGCTAAATAAACGGATAGTCCAACCGACTTTAGAAATGTCGATTTCCCGGCCATGTTAGGGCCAGTCAAAAAACACAAGTTGGAAGATTCGTCAATTTTAATGGAATAAGGAACAGCATTTTTTAATAGTGGATGATAAAAGCCTTCAATAGAAAGCGATTGTGTAGTTAAATCTGAATAAGTTGGTAAAGTGAGTTCTTTTTGTTTCGCAACTTTCGCAATAGAAATAAATGCATCCAGGTTATAAACCAAATCAATGATTTTGTGTAATTCATTTTTATATTTCCTGCGAAATAGATTATCCAGTTTATTGAGTTTGGAAGATGTTATTTTTAGTCTTTCGGTATATACAAATTTAAAATCCGGGTTTTCAATTAACGCTGAAATTTCTTCTTTTAATAAAGCAAGTTTTACGGGAATGTCCCTTTCATTTAATGTTTCTATTTTTTCTTTAAGTTGAACAAACAAATACACTAATTGCTGAACGCCAGATTTTATAAGGTAATAATTATTGGTAGGAGTGATTCTATAAGATAGATTTTGCAGGAAAGCGTCAACAAAATTATCTCTCAAAATAGCAACATTCAGTTGCTGGTAACGCTCAATAAACTCAAATTGGCCTGAATGCATTTTTAGCTCAAAACCTGTTTCCGATAGAAAGTGAATTAATTCTGTTCTTTGCCTTAATTCAGTAATGTCGGTAACAGGCTTTTTCATCAACTGCTGCAGAAAATTCTTACCGCCAAATGTTTTTGTTTGATTATAAAAGTTTGAAATAGAATTTGCGCCCCTGCTATCGATAAAAATCCCTAAGTCCTTTATCGTTTGTTCATCTAAATCAAATTCTATCATTTGTAATCTTTAGTATTGCATGTAATGCTTGTATTTCCGGGAGTACGAACATCCCCTACTATCCATAGTTAGTATTGATCAAAAAGCGATGCCGTATGTAACCCCTACGGTTAGTAGCACTTTTACAATTTAAGCACACTACCAATTTGCTCGTTTACCGGTAAACCTTCAATTATACTTTTTAAATGGGTTATAAATTTTTTTCTAACTCTCCATTTTTATTTGCCTCAATAAGTTTTTTCAATTTCTTTGTCAAATTAACATCGTTATCGGGAGTGTCACAATATGCCAGCAATGTCTTCCAACTTGCTATCTTAATTTTTTCCTGGTCTTTACTTTCAACTTTATTCTCAAGACAAAACTTAACCATTGATGCCAGGTAAATTGTCATCAGGTCAGGATTATTGTTTAAAATTTTTCCACTATTTCCAAATGAGAAACCATAATCAGGAGTTCCGGACATCCATTTAAGTAAAAATTTTTGACAACTTAGCCTTTCAATTTTGTCTTTATCAATAGGGCTGGAAAGTAATGTATTTGCTGCCGTTAAAGCAAAAGTATTGGCAGCCCTGTAATCATCCGGCTTATCAAGTTTTATCTGGGTATAGTCGGGGCCAATTTGTGCATACAAAAATGTTGTCGTCGCTAAAGCCAAAAAAAGAAAAAGCATTTTTTTCATATTATAAAGTTTTTTGTAAACCGGTTGAAGGTAAATACAAAAAGACGATTTTCTTTCGTGTGCCGGAGGAGGGCTCTCACGGGTGGATGGTTTGAGATTGTGAAAGAATGGGAATATCTACGCTGGCTGAGTTTGATTCTACAACAACATTTTTGGTCGCTTGCTCTTCCCCTGCTATCCTTATTTAATGATTCTGCGAATTGCAATTGGTGGCTCTTTATATTTTTAAGTTACTCAGGATAGCTGAGGCTCCTGTTCGTTGTATAATCATCTTAGTTTTATTCCTTGCGTTTCAAGTTTGTCTGCCCCTGATAAAACGCCAAAACTTCCAATTTTTCTTGTCGCCAGTTTGCTATGTATCTGATACTTCAATCTTCTCGATGTTGCTTGAATTTCTTTCCAATCCCACGAACTAACAAGTCCATTTACCTTATTAGTGCCTTCGCATTTTAATGCTCCTTTTTCGTTAAAATGTCCGATGTGAGATTGGTTAAGTTCGTTATTTTTCAGTCCACCGAAATACAATTGAATAAGCCCCCAACCTTCTGTAGAATAACGAAAAGTATGCCCACCACAACGTTTTGGGTCAAGGTCAACTTTTCTGAAAATTGGTTTGCCTTTATGCCGTGCCGCCCAAAGTTTAAATGTGCATGCGAATTTGTCGCCGTTGTCGAGGTCAAACTTTGATGAAATTTCATTAACCGCTTTGTATTCGCAAATCTCTTGTCCATATGGTGAAGCCAGGTCGTAAATTTTCAGGTCAGTTTCCTTAAAAATAAAATCAAGAACTTCTAATTTGTCTGCCTTGTCTGCGAAAAAGTCGTAAGTCATTTTTTTACTGTGTCTGTCGTTGTTTTATCCTGAAAAAAAGTTGACGTTTTGTCCATTGAAATTATCTAAAAATATTTTCTCCCACACCATATTTGTTTTTAGCTTTTTAGGGTGCACATTATTAAAGCAATTGATAAGACCGCCTGATAAAAGTATAAATAGCTTGCGTGAGGTCTTCCAAAGTTGAAACCCTTATATGATTTTCATACTTGCCCGCCCACGGAACACTTTTTATAATAAGTTCATCTTCGGGTGGCGTGGCAGAATAAAATTTTATATCCAACTGTTTTCTCATAGGTCGTATTACCAGGAAAGTTTGGTTGTGAACAAATACGATGCAATTTGGGTGTAGCACTTACCGCTACATCTTCCCAATCTACAATCTCACAAAGCAGCTTATCAAATACAAAAGCCAGTTCTGCCGGCTTACCTTCAAAGAGACTGTCAATACTCACTTTTGCACAATAATGCCGTTGGCTTGCGTTCTTTAATTCTCGTTCACATTTCGGACAAATCCACATAGTATATTTTTGATTTTACTTTGGCAAACAACGAGCCGGCGCCATAACTGTTCGTTTGTTTCTATTTGCGTTAGGGCGCATCTCTTCCGATAAATCTACCTTTCCCCAACAGGAAATCAATGGCTTTAATAATGTTTCTTTCAATACTTGCTTCTGTTTTGAGATTCGCTATATACCGTATAATTTCATGACGTAACGATGGAGCAAGTTTATCAAAAATTATCTTTGCCTGCTTATTTGTACGGAGTGCCTTCATGAGCTTTGGGTGTATGGGTATCGTTCTATCTGCCGGATCATATTCAATAGTCACGGTGATTGTTTCACCAATTCTTTTTGGCGACTGTTTGAGCATCGATGTATTAATATAAAGACGCCAGTCGCCTCTATATTTCACCAATGTTTGTTGGTAGGGTAAATTATTCACGGTGCCGCACACGGGAATTTTTCCTTTGTCTTTTCCTGCTTCTTTAAAAAGTTCTTTTAAGATCGGCCCGGGTACAAATACAAATGGATTTATTCCGATAATCTCTATGCCGGCTTTGAATAGATGCATGCTAAATGAAAATACAAAACAAAATGTAAAATGGATGTTTCGGATGTGTCATCTTTATTGGCTTGGGTGGTTGGTTAAAAACACTAATCGAAAAAGTTTGCAACAACGCTTCTCTCTTACTTATGCTTTTTTGCTTTTATTATTAAGTCGTCAATCATATACGTATCATTGTCCAGTTGCTTCGCTTTTTTAAATAGCCTCAATGCTTCATCATATTCGCCTTTATCAAAATGGTAAATACCTAAATTCATGTACGCATAAGAATTGCTTTTATCAAGTTCAAATGAATAATCTATGTCAGCTAACCCATCCTCTATATCGCCTAATTTGATTTTTGAAAGCCCCCTGTTATTATAAGAATAGGCAGAACCAGGTTCCATTTTAATCGCCTCATCAAATAAAGGAATTGCTTCCGCGTACCTCTCCATCAGATTAAGAGTGTAGCCTTTATTGTTCAATGAATATATGTTGTTAGGGTTTTCCTGCAAAGATTTATCATAAAATTCCAACGCCTCATTATGTAAACCCAGTTGCGAATAAGTAAGCCCCGCGTTTGAGAAGTCTGCAGACGTCATTTGCCCGAAACGGACGAAGCTATCAACCAGTTCCTTTGCTTCGTTATAATTTTTTATTTGCAAAAGGGATGAAATCGCAAGTCATATATTGCTGGATCATGTAAGTCGTTTCTCAGCATCGCTTTAAATATTGAAGCTGCTTTAAAATATTTTTGCTGGTTATATAAATCTGTTGCGCGTGCATATTTCTTATGGAATTGTTTAAAATAAAAAAGCCGTTTAAGCCAATAGCCATCATTATATCCAATTGTGCCGTCATTGAGTTTTATGGGTCTTTCAATAGGAATTAAGTTTAGAAAGAAATCGAATATTGAAGACCCGAAAAATATCACAAGTAAAACTTTAATAAAACCATGAAAGTCGCAGTAAAAGGTAAGATAACAAGCGATGCCACCTATTGCAAATGAAGCAAGTGGCCCAGTCAAAATATAAATCATTTGCCTGTTTATTGATACAGACTTTGCTGTAGGTACGCAATGACCTGCTATCCAGGAAAATGGATTATAACAAAACCAAATTTCTAAAAGCCCTATTGTTAGTTTTAAACTATTAGCCGGGTTACCGTTTAAACCTATATAAATGGCCACTTTTTGTTTGGTGAGCAAAATTGCAGGAATTGCGTGACCTAATTCGTGGAAAAGAACGGAAAAAGGCCTCGTAATTAACACCAGGCAAAAAAAGAAGATCATAACAAAAGGAAAGTATGGCATCTTCTTCTCTAAATGGTGTTTAAGTGTGCTTTGAAAATCTGGCCGACTTTGTATTTTTTATATTCCCCGGAATTCGCGCAAAAGCCGACTGATGTAACCTCGCAGATAAGATGGTATATTATTGCTAATGAAAAATTCATATACATTTTAACGTTGCAACGAGGTTTATATTTCGGATTCACAAGTTAAATACTATCTTTCAAGACCAACTTATCCCGTTTAAATGAAGGGCGGCTAACCCACAAGGTTATCTTTCAAAACTTGTGCTCAATAATACTGGTCCGTTTATTTGTCTAACATTTTTGTTTCCATTTCAAACACTTTGTTTGCTTCAAAGTAATATGTTTTAGTTTCTCGTTCATCAGTTTTTACAATCATCTTGTCGCAAGTATTTTTATCTGAAGTGCTGATACTTTGACTTTGTAAATCAGCCCCAAGCATATTTAATATAAAATACTCCTCTTCAATTTGTGTAACATGCCAACCGGTTTCACAGCTTTTGCCATCACCGCTTTTGGTAATTGAATATAAAAGCCCAAACTCGATATCGTGGTATTTATTCGCATTTGCCATATCTCCTAAAATCTTGTAAGTCTGTTGTAAATACTTATGGGCAAACATACTCGAATAGTCAATGCTTAACATCGCCTTTGTCAGCCGTATTACTTCATTATAATTCTTATTTTTTATTTCGGTATAAACTTTTTTTCTTAAATCGTCGTAGTTCGTACTTTTCTTGCCAAATTGTTTACTCTCTAAAAAGCTGTTTCTAAAATCAGCGTAATCAATGTTAGTATCACCGCTTTCAAGTTGTTTTACATATTCAGAATATTTGTCGCCGAAATTTGGAATTTCAACTTTGGCATCCTGCCCAAAAACGAAAGCAGTTTGAAGAAGTATTAAAGTTGTGAGATAATAAGATCTATTTTTCATTATAAGTTATTTGTTTAATGCGCAGACGTGGTTCGATTGCCCTGCTTTGTTTTTACAATGACGTAAGTCTCATAAACAGGGTGCGTAATGCAAATCAATAATAAGCGTAAATTAATTCAACTAATCACTTCTTCCCAAAAAAACTCTGCGCAGCTTCGATCGCCGTTCCCGTCTTTTTTGTATAATGAATTTTTTATTTTGGCTTTTTATCTTCAACGCTTTTCGCTTAAGCGATCTATTTTGAAGAAACACATTTTTGGTAACTTGCGACCCAACTTCAACCAAATGCCTGATTATTCTCATAAGCTTGCTGCTATTTTATTTGCCGATGTTGTAGGATATACAGCAATGATGCAGGAAGACGAAAATGCAGCAGTTGAAAAAATCAACCGGTTTCGGGACACCCTGGAAAAGATTGCCAATGAGCTTGAAGGAAAAGTAATTCAGTATTACGGCGACGGGGCATTATTACTTTTTTACAGCTCTGTAAACGCGGCGGAATTTGCGAAGCAATTGCAGATTGATCTCAACGAACCGCCTGTTATACCCGTTCGTATAGGTATACACATGGGTGACGTGCTTATGCAGAACGGGAATATTTTCGGGGATGTAGTAAATATCGCCTCACGACTGCAGGCGCAGGCACCACCGGGAGGTATTTATATTTCCGAGATGGTGTTTCAAAATATTTTTAATAAAAAAGGGCTTGAATCCGTTTTCATAAAGCAGGAAAAGTTGAAGAATGTGAAAGAACCTGTTGATATTTATGAAGTACTCACGGGCTTCACAGATCCGTTTATTCCACCTGTATTGAAAGAACAAATCGCCAGGCCAATTGATGAAAACAGTATTGCTGTTCTTCCGTTTTCAAATATGAGCAGCGACCAGGAACAGGAATATTTTAGTGATGGCCTTACAGAAGACATCATCACACAACTGTCAAAGATTAAGGCGCTAAAAGTGATCTCCCGTACGTCAGTAATGCAATACAAAAAAAACCCAAAGCCCATCCGGGAAATAGGTAAAGAACTTGGCGTGGCAGTTATATTAGAGGGAAGTGTGCAACGGCATGGCGAACAGGTACGCATTACAGCACAGCTCATAAATGCTGAAACGGATGAGCATTTGTGGGCAGAATCTTATGACCGGCCGGTTAAGGATATTTTCTCCATTCAAAGGGAAGTTGCCATGTCGATAGCTTCTGTACTAAACACAAAGCTTTCCAAAAAGGAAACAAAAAAACTAGAAACGACGCCCACTGTGGACCTCCAGGCATACGACCTTTACCTGCGTGGATTATTCTTAATTGATAAAAGAAAAAAGACCGATCTGCTGATTGCCAGGGAACTTTTTCAACAGGCAGCAAACAAGGATACCGATTTTGCGCTGGCGTATTCAGGGCTTGCTATTACCTATCTCCTTTCTTCATTTCGTGGGTATGAAAACCAGTCTGCAATGTTGCCAATGGCAAAAAAGCAAATTGATGCAGCGATGGCTTTGGATCCTTCTTCGGGAGAAATACACGCAGCGTTGGGCTACTGGCACCACCAGGCATTTAACTGGAAGGAAGCCGAAAAATATTACCGGAAATCTATTCACCTCAATCCCAATCAAACGAATGTTTACCTGTGGCTCGCATTGTTGCTGGAAGCAAAAGGCGATAAGGAGCCAGCGGCGGAAATCTACTATAAAGGAAGCGAGATAAACCCCGCATGGGATTATTTAATTGACAACCGCATAAAGGCTTTGGCAAATACCAATAATAAAGAAGAAGCCATAAAATTGCAACTGCAGTTAATTAAAAAAGCCGAGGGTGACCCTGCGCTTCAAAAAACCAGGTATGTGGATCTTTCCAGGCTATACTGGTCCTTTGACTATAAGGAGAACGCCATTGCAACTGCAGAAAAAATCCAGCACAAAGGCCTTATAAAATTTTACCGCCATGACGATAATACATTAATGGTGCGGGAAGTAAATGAGCATTACAATGTATTAAGAAAATCAGGCGATTTTATATCGGAATTTTGGATGGGCGTCGCTTATGCGAAAGCAGGCGCAAGGGAGAAATCATTAGCCTGTTTTAATAATGCAGTTGACAAGAAAGAAGCAGCAATTACAATGCTGCTTATTGATGACTATGAATATCTGAATTTGAAATATCTCAATTTCATTCAATTGAGACGAAAAATAAAAGCATTAATTAATTTTTAGGCAATAAACTCATAAAGCGGATGATTAAGCGCCAAAAAGGTGATCGAAAATTTTGCCGATCCATACATCAATCCCGCCTTCTGCTAAATATTTTTACAGCTTCTGGCATTGACTTCTAATTTGAATTATATTTGAGAACGTTCTGCAAAAGACACTTTGCAGCATCCTTTTTACGACCCCGAAAAGAAAAGCAGCGTTAAAATAATCATTAACAAAAAAGAGAATTCTAAAAACAGTTTTATGAAATCATTTTTTACTTCATTGCTTCTTTTCTTTTGCATTACAGCCTGGGCACAGAACGTAGGCATTGGCACCACAAACCCTGCTCCTTCTGCAAAGGTTGATATAAGTTCCACCAACAGTGGCCTGTTGCTTCCAAGAATGACGACTGCGGAACGTGATGCCATAGGCTCACCGGCTACAGGTCTGCTTGTTTTTAATACAGATAACAATGCGCTTGAAATGTGGAATGCAACCGGGTGGATTTCATTCAGCGGTTCGGGTATTTTTAATAATGGTGTTCCCGTTGGCCCTACCTGTAACGGACAGTGGGCGCAAAAAGCTGACCTGGGTGGATTAGCGCGTAACCAGGCAGTAAGTTTTTCGATTGGAAACAAAGGCTATACAGGCACCGGCTACGATGGTACTTATAAAAAAGACTTTTGGGAATTTGATCCTGTAACTAATACCTGGACGCAGAAGGCTGATTTTGGCGGCACGGCAAGGTCTGGCGCAGTTGGGTTTGCCATTACAGGCAAAGGATATATTGGGACCGGATACGATGGCGCCTATAAAAAAGATTTCTGGGAATACGATCCATTGAGTAATAGCTGGACACAGAAAACGGACTATGGCGGTACACCACGCAGTGGCGGCGTTGGTTTTGTGGTCAGCGCAAAGGGTTACATCGGTATAGGGTATGATGGCGCTGATAAAATTGACTTTTGGGAATATGATCCGGCGGGCAATAGCTGGACGCAAAAAGCAGACTTTGCCGCCGCTGGCCGGAGTGGTGGCATCGGGTTTTCAATAGGAAATAAGGGCTATGCCGGGCTCGGCCAGTTGTCCAGCAGCGGTGTTTACAAAAAGGATTTCTGGGAATACGACCCTGTGGGAAATTCATGGACCCAGAAGTTGGACTTTGGTGGCAGCAGCCGGGCCGGCGCGACCGGTTTTTGCATAGGCACAAAAGGATACATTGGTACCGGGACGGCTAATAATGTTCCGAAAAAGGATTTCTGGGAATACGACCCCATTGCAAACACGTGGATTCAGAAACTGGATTTTGGCGGTACTGCAAGGTATGCTGCTACCAGTTTTGCTATAGGCACTAAGGCATATATCGGCATGGGTACAGATGGCGCATACAAAAAAGATTTTTGGGAATATTGCCAATAGTGAGCGGAGAATTCTTATAAATAAATTCAACGAGCGATGAACAAATTACTTCTATTGACTTTCTTTTTCCTTTTGAGTTTTTTTAAACTCTTCCCATCAATTATTAAACCGGCACCAGTACATATTTTTCATGGGCCTGTATCATTAACCCAGGATAACGACTCGATAACAATAAGGGTATTTAGAAATGATACGGAGAAAGAAAAAACAACATCAACAGGTTTTGGATACGACATTTATAGAAACAAGGTATTGTACATCCACCAGCCGAACGTACCGGCTATAGCGGGCAACCAGGGTTTTAGTACAGTCACGAATGCACAAAAGACAGCAAAACTTGTAGTATATAAAATTCAAAAAAATATTTTACCTCCATCGGTTTCCATACAGGAGTTGGATAGCCTCGGCGTACTCACGGCAGAACAGAATAATTGAATCAAGCAATAATTGTGAGTTAACGATCTTAAATAATGCTAACGAACGAAAGGCTGGTAAAGTTGCCGGCACGATAGAAAAGGAGGATGGGTAATGTTAGATAAGTTTCCCTAAGATGCAAACACTCAAACTGATTTCCTACGACCGTGTCACTCGACCAACATTGAAAAAAACTCCCACAATTTGCCCGGTAAATTTTTTGATAAAGAATTTAATTTTATCATTCAATTTCCAGTATAGAATATATTTTCAACTCCGGCACCACAACTTCAGCAACATTATTGTGATAAGCAAAAGATAATTTTTTGTGTTCCGGCTGCAGCAAAATAGAACCGGGTTTATTTGGCAGGCGTATCCTTACAGTCAGCGGGCCTACAGGCGGCACCTCGTCATAAACTAATACATTGGGATTATTGTGCTGGCCACCAGTATTTATGAGATGAACAAACAAGTGCCCGTTTTTTTTACTGATTACCTGGTGCACCAGTGAAGAACCTTTAACCGTAACCGTGGGCTCCTTAAAAATTTCATCAATCGTTTGCTGTAAGAGATTTCTTATAACCGGGCTTTGCTGGGCAATATATGTTGCTGCGAGATCTGCATAGATAATCGCAATCTTTCCCTCGCCATAAGATTGTACTGTCGCCAGTGGAGTTTCTCCGGGAAAACGGAAATCATTTTGCAACAGCACCTCCCCGATTCTTTTTATGTTCTTTCCGGAAACTGCCTGCTGAAAGTTGGTGCGAATAACCTGCGTATTTCCAGCCACACCAATAATAATATTTGTGTCTTTCCTAATTTCACCTGGAAGTGTTAATCCTAAATCGTCTTTAAAAATACCGGCGGCAGAGGGCCCTGTTATTAAAAGATTGCCACCTTCTTTTACATACTGTAATAAAGATTGTTTTATGCCAGGATCAATGGTTTGCCATTCAGGAAAAACAATCAATGGATAATTTTTTAACCTGTCTTTAAGCTGGTGATCCATTAAAATTTCCACGGGTAACTGGCTATCCAGGAGCGCCGCCAATGTGCCCTTCAGGCCGTCTAAGTGCGAGCCGTTATACAATCCACCGGAAGGTATTCTGCTCCATGCATAAGTTGAATATAATAACCCGATTTGCGGAACAATGTTTCCTTTAAAACAATACGGTTGTCGTTCCCGGCAGAACTTAATGATTTCAGCCATCTGGTGAATAAGGTGAGGTTTAATAGATCCATCGCGGTTTTGCGTCCAGTAAGTCTGATAGCCACCACCCATTGCCATCACTTCGGATGCTTCCTGCGCCAGTTGCACAAAAGGCTTTGTTGCAGATAATGAGAAGCCGCTGCTTGTACCAAAAGACCACGACATCAGGTCCCATGGCTTTCCCTGTAACGCCATACAGCGGCTTTCAAATGCAGAACTGTACAGACTGTTTTTACCTGCTACATCCCCGGATAAAAAATCAACCGGTACATCAACAGGTTCAGGGATAAAAGAAGAGAACGACCAGTTGCTGGTGATCTGAAAATCTTTACGGGCACCGTGCAACGCATTCACATAACGGGCAACATAATCATGAAATTTTTTTCGGTTGAATTCGGCCAGCGCAAAATAATTGGTATCCGCAGGCTTTTTAGGAATGACTGTTATGCCGGTTGATTTTGTGAATGCTGCCAAAGCTTTCGCAGAATAATCAGGAGTTAATGTCCAGCAATCACCATCGACCCATGCGCCATCCACTTTATAATCAAGGGCAAGTTCTTTGAGCTGCGGAATAAGTAAACTGTCCACGTATGGTCCGAATATCGAATTGGCCTGCCCGTCATAGTTGCCGTCAGCATTCACCCTTGCCCACCATGGATGTTGCCTGATAGCCTCGTAATCCCAAATGCCCGAATAATGGACAAAGAGTGCAACGTGGTACTTGTCGGTTATTTCGCGCCACATGCGCATAATATCTTTATCTATAGCCGGCGCTGCATTACCCGCTTTAGTTGGATAACTTGAAATGCCGGGATGGCCTTTGCAATCAACCTGTATAAAATCAGGTTTGGTGATTCGTAATAAAGAATCAATCATTGCATACGTAAAAGTTTTACCTATGCCGGAATCCTGCGGGTCTGCATGGAAATCAAAATGCAGCCCGGCAAAACTTTCGGAACGCCTCAGTTTTTGTGCTTCACTTTGCATGAGGAACAACGGCGAGATGAACAGCAAAAGGAATATTTTTTTTAGAGTAAATAATTTTCTTTTGTCCTTTGTTTTTTTTATTTGAAATGATCTCATTGTTTGCTTTTTCAGTTTGGTATAATACAAGATTGCTGCATTCTTCTGTTTTAGACAAATATACTTGTCCTGCGCCACGTCTCTTTCTTCAAGTCAAAGACCGGCGACAACTATATATAAAAATGTTTTCAAATAGCTGAAATATTGGGATGTGCAAGAAACCGGGTGGCAAAGGAATATCGGAAAAATTTTTTCGTCAAATTTAGCAGAAGGACACTTATAATCTCCCGTCAGGTTCAAATCGCGCCTGCTACCGGGTAACAATTCACCACACGGAAACCCAACACATACATAAAAAAATATTTTTTCTATTAGTCTACTTATTTGGTAGGGAATATCTTACTTTTGTTTTTTACTGCGAATAATTTTTATAAAAAAGTAAAAAAAATACAATGACACTGAGCCATTAATTATCACCTAAAACATAAAACTACATCATCATTTTACCGGCCTATCCCTGGATCATTTCTATTCAAAAAAACTTAAGAACTAAATAATTATGCCTGCTCAATCGCCCGATGAAATAATTGAAAGCATTACCCATTCTCACGATGTTGTGATAACTGCTGCGGAACTGCGTTCTTCGCGGAAAAAAATATTTAATAAATATATGATCGCGGTTACTGCTGTTGTAATAATCGCGTTACTCATCCATCTTTTTTTATCAGATGAGCAAATATTGTCATTACAGGCTGGCTTGCACCAGGATCATTATTTGTTTTACTGGATGTTGTTAGCTGGATTTTTCGCCGAAGTTGTTGCGGGCTCTATGGGAATGGGCTACGGCGTTATTTGCACCACTATTTTACTTATACTTAATGTGTCTCCACCGGTAATAAGCGCGAGCATACATTCCGCGGAGTCCTTCACCAGTGCCGCCGGTTCTATCAGCCATTGGCAACTAGGGAATATCAATAAAAAATTAGTAAAATCATTGGCAATACCAGCAGTCTTCGGAGCAGTATTGGGAGCGGTTCTGCTAACATACGTAGGCGAGCGGTACGCTAAAATGACCAAGCCCTTTTTAGCCCTTTATACCATGTACCTTGGTATTAAGATTTTGCAAAATGCTTTCAAAAAGAAAAAAACTACAAAGAAGGAAACTACAAATATTACGGTCCTTGGACTGGTCGGAGGATTTATAGATTCATTTGGAGGGGGCGGCTGGGGCCCGCTGGTAACAGGTACTTTTATAAAAAACGGGCATACGCCGCGCTACGTTATTGGCAGCTCAACGGTAGCTAAATTTATTTTAACGGTGGCAAGTGCTGTCACCTTTATAATTACAATTGGTATTCATCACTGGAATATTGTTGCAGGACTGCTTATCGGTGGTGTAGTCACTGCACCTTTTTCTGCAATGCTCACAGCTAAACTCCCAACCCGAAAAATGTTTGTTCTCGTAGGAGTCGTTGTTATTATATGCAGTTTAATTAGTTTGTACAGGAGCGTTTTCTTGTGATCAATATTATGTTTGTTTGTTCACTAATGAATTTTCTTATTATCATTTGCAACCTCCAGGTATAAAGTTTAAATGGATTCCATACCACACACAGAAAAAATTTTACGCCATTGCGCCGAATATAGAGTGAGAGTAACCGTCGGCAAGGAAGAAGCATAACTTATATTATTTTTAAAAATCATAACGTCCATATTCATCTCTCCTATTTTAAGAACACCCAGCAACTTCGTAAATAATAATGCAGCTTTCAATTTTAATGAGGTATCGCTATTTAAAAAACGATGCATATATTTTTCGGACGTAGCATTCATAGCTCTTCATTAATTAATAATTTCCATTTAAAATATATAAGCACGGATTACAAAAAATTCCTAAAAAAATTTAAAAGAAATAACCTTCAATTACCTGCCTAATTATTTTGATTTACAGTTAATTTGTATATTACCACATGCGTTATATATTGTGCAGTCTCATCATTGCAGTTTCTTATTCGAAATCATTTGCCCAAATTGTAAATGTTGAAAGCAGGCGTGTACAAACAGATACAACAGGGTGGTTTGGAAGTTTTGGAACCGGATTTTTGTTTGAAAAAAATGTTTTAGAAGTAATTAATATCAATGCCGATGCTTACCTGGAATATCAAACTCCTAAGAGCGTTTTTATTGGCATGGGAAGTTATAATTTTCTCCGGGGTAACGGCAAATCCTTATATGATAATACATTCTATCACGTTCGCTATAATTATAAAATAAATAAGTGGCTGCACTGGGAAGCATTTACCCAACTGCAGCATAACGATATTACAGGTATTAAATTAAGAAGGCTGGCAGGTACTGGCCCACGTTTCAGAATAGCAGCCAGCAAAAAGATCTCCCTGCATGTGGCAACTGCCGCCATGTACGAGTATGAAAGAGAAAAAACAGATCCTGTAATTTATCACAACGACATACGAAGTACCAGTTATCTTTCGCTTAATTTTAAACCCTCAGAAAACGTTTCTTTAAGCGGCACCGTTTTTTACCAGCCACTTTTTAGAAATGCGCATGATTACCGGGTATTAAACGAGATCAAAGCAAAATTTAAAATTGTGAAACACCTGTCATTCAAAGTGACCTGGTATTATTTACACGACAGCAAGCCTGCCGCAAATACTCCAAAATATAATTACAGCATAAGCAATGGAGTGGAATACAGTTTTTAAAATCAAAACCTGGCTCGGACAAAGTTCTTTGCAGGAGGAAAAAAAATGAAGACATCCGGGCTTATTACCCGGATGCATTCTCAAATGATTTTCCGGAGTTCAAAACATGTATGAATTGTTCTGATTTTTCTTTGTATACCATTTTTTGATTTCATATTTCGCTGCCATATAGTGTAGCAGTACAGCAATAAAATTTTCTGCAAATGGCTATGCATCCATTGTAATTATTACGTTACCAATTTTTTCACCACTTGTTACATATTCAAATGCTTCGGCTATCTTATCAATCGGGTAGGTTTTGTCAATAACCGGCCGGAAACTTCCTTTTTCTGCCAGGTCCATGATAAAACTCAGGCATGCCTTAAGATTTTTAGGAGGGCAGAATATTTCCTTTTTGCCACCTACTAACGGTGTAATGAGAAGCGCCAAAAGGTTCGGTCCACCTGAAGAAGAGTAAATTCCTTTTTTCTTCAACAGTGGTTTGCACTTGCCAAATGAGCTTTTACCAACCGCATCAAATACAAAATCGTACCTCTCGCTATCTTTAGTAAAATCATCCGTTTTGTAATCAATTACTTTATCGGCGCCTAATGATTTTACTAATTCCGTGTTTTCACCGCCGCAAACTGCTGTAACAGAAGTTCCGTAAAATGTAAAGAATTGAACTGCCGCTGAGCCAATTGCTCCCGTTGCACCAATGACAAGTGCTTTTTGCCCGGCTTTTGGATTCATTTTGTTGATAACGTTAAGAGCGTAAAATGCACCTTCAACGCAGGCCGCTGCCTGGTCGTACGTTATGTTGCCGGGAATTATTACTATTTCTTTAGTGCCTGGTAATATGAGATAATATGCATGGGATCGTAATCCCAAAAAGTTAAAACCTATAACCTTGTCGCCGGTTTTAAAAGATGTTACATCCTTGCCCGTTGCTTCAATTTGTCCGGCAAAATCTGTTCCGGTAACTGCTACTCGGGGTTTGAACAACCCGGTAAAAAACCTCATAAAAAATGGCATGCCCGAGAGTATATGACAATCCGTTCTGCTTACTGTAGTTGCAAATACTCTTATTAAAACTTCGTTGTCCTTCGGAGTTGGTATGTCAATCTCATATATGCTTAAGACTTTTGGAGGACCATATTTTGAACGAACTGCTGCTTTCATTTTTTTACCTGGTATATATTCCTTCATTTGCTCTTCTTTACTTTCAATATAAAAATATTTATAAATAAATAAATAAAGAACCTGATAAATCCATAGTCACGGCTAAGAACATTTAAAGTTTGAATATTTTAAGAACAGCGAGAGCTTAAAATTAAAGGAAAGGAGGAAAAACTAAAATCTCCAAAATGAAAACGTTTCTGATAGAACGATTGCTTTTCAGATACAGCATAACATTAATGAATATATAAATAATAGGGTTGTAAGTTAGTATTGATGTTAGATAAATCCACTGGCGTATTATCCAATTTTACAGAATAGATCTTGTTTATACAATAACATTGAGACTTGGTAAAGGTAAAGTGACACTTAATGGATTCCTGTTCACTCTTAATGCTTGAAATTGAAATAATCCTGTTTTTGCGAGGTAAATAAATTTGCCAGTCATTCCCCGCTTTTATGCCGTCAGGCTGATAGCCCACGCTCACCCGGATTGTATCGTTGCTTTGAAAAATTGTACTGCTATCATTAAAAAAAACTGTTGAATCAATTAAGTGTTGGTAATTATCATCAGGCTGGTATTTACGTAAGACAACGGTGTCGAAATCAGATTTTGCAAACCCGACAAAGCCAATTTCAATATTAGTGTCTGTGCACGTAACTTCTCTTGCACATCCGTACAAAAACAATGCGACCAGTAAAAGCAATGGAAGGCTTTTCATTTTTTAAATATATCTCCACAACCCTCGATACAAATAAAATCCAAGGAACTTAGAGACAATGAATGTTGCAGCGAATCTATATGAAAAAGATACAGAGCTTGCTGCTGAGGACCTGATGTGAGCTTTAGCCTGAATGAATCTAATATCGAATATTTAGCGAAAGTCTCAAATACTGGCATATTACTGGAAAAACTGCTGTCAGCATTAAAAATAACCCATTGATTAAGATCCGAAGTCGATTCATAATGCGTTTGACTGCCATCACTATAAAATTTTTGGGTATAGTTCCACTTGCCTTCAATATCGCGGGAATAGGTTTCAGGAATTTTCACTTTGGATTTTTCACACGAGACCAGGACCAGCATTCCTGTTAATATGGATAAAAAAAATTTGTTCATAAAGCATTTTTCATAAGTGACATTCTCTGAAAGGCATTCGTTGCAAATAAATACAAAGAATTTTGATTTCTGCCTTTGCAAGTATTACAACATTAATTTCAATCAAAACTTCAAACAATCCCCTTCTTCAATTCATCTACTGCATGATTTGCCGCACGTGCAGTGAGAGCCATAAATGTGAGAGATGGGTTTTGGTTCCCCGTTGACGTCATGCAAGCTCCATCCGTTACGTAAACATTTTTGCAGCTATGAACCTGGTTCCATTTATTGAGAATTGATGTTGCGGGATCTTTCCCCATTCTTGCACCGCCCATTTCGTGAATATCCAAACCCGGTGCTTGCTTGCTGTCGTTAGGTACAATATTTTTGCAGCCTGCTATTTCAAGTATTTGAGCACCTTGCTCTAAAAAATCTTTCACCATTTTTTCATCATTGTCATCATAAGATACAGCCGTTACCAACTGTGGTATACCCCATTCATCTTGTAAGTCTTTGCTCAATCGTACATAGTTATCATGTTTGGGAATTACTTCTCCCTGCATACTCATATACACGCCCCAGTCACCAGCTTCACTCATAGCGTCTTTATATGCACCCCCAATGGTTTCACCGGATGTTTCATTACCAGTATTGCGATAGGCCCCCCAGAAAACAAGATAGCCACGCAGAAAGTCTGTTTCCTGTTTGTATACATTTCTGAAACTTGGCATTAAAGGAGAAACCGGCCTGCGACCATAATAATATTCATCCTGGAAACCGTCAATAGTTGCGGTTAACGATCCCCGGTAGTTTTGAAAAGCAATATATCTTCCCAAAATATCATGATCATTTCCTAAACCATTTGGAAAACGTGCCGAAGTTGAATTCAGTAAAATAAGATTGCTGTTTAAACAAGCTGCATTTACAAAAATAATCTTCGCAAAATATTCTGTTGACTGCTTTGTATGCGCATCGATCACACGTACCCCAATGGCTTTGCCTTTTTGTTCATCATAAATAATTGAATGAACAACGGAGTCAGGACGTAAAGTAAGATTACCGGTTTTCTCAGCCCATGGTAATGTTGATGAATTTGAACTAAAGTATCCGCCAAAAGGACAACCACGCTGGCACAGGTTACGGGCCTGGCATTGTCCCCGCCCCTGCTGAAGTTGCAGATCTGTTGGCTGCGTAAGATTTGCGCAACGGCCCTGCAGCATTTGCCTGTCCTTATAAAAGGTATTCACTCTTTCCTGCATTTTTTTCTCTACACAATTCAATTCCCACGGAGGTAAAAATTCACCATCAGGTAAATGTTCAATACCATCTTTATTGCCGCTGATGCCTGCAAATCGCTCAACATGCGAATACCATGGTGCAAGATCATCATAGCGTATGGGCCAGTCAACAGCAAAACCATCACGTGCAGGCGCTTCGAACTCAAACCTGCTCCAGCGTTGGGTTTCCCGGGCCCACATCAACGATTTGCCACCAACCTGGTAGCCGCGTATCCAGTCAAAGGGCTTCTCCTGTACATAGGGATGTTCTTTATCTTTTACAAAAAAATGCTGTGCAGTTTCATCGAATGCATAGCACTTGCTTATTATAGGATTGTCTCTCTCTATTTCCAATGGCAATCTCCCGCGGTGTGCAAATTCCCAGGGGCTTTTCAATGCCGTAGGATAATCTTTTTTGTGCACCACGTTGCGGCCACGTTCCAGTATCAATGTTTTCACTCCATGTTCGCAAAGTTCTTTCGCTGCCCAACCGCCACTGATTCCGGAGCCGATTACAATCGCATCAAAACTATTCGCATCAACTCCTTTGGTATTGATATGGACGTTTAATGAATCTCCCGGCATTAAAATTATTTACGTTAAAAAATAAAATAAGGTATATGTGCAGTTAAGACATAAATATAATTTTTAAAAAATTAATGACACAACGAATACCTATCGTTATGGAATGTTGTGATGATAAATGGACGTTTTGCATACTGGCAGGTTATATATACCTTAAGTGTTGCTGGTGATTGCTTTGCTGCGAACCTTCCGCACAGCCTGCGCCACTTTTTTGCGGGAACACCAGGTAACAGCAACGGGTCGGCTTTATGCGAAGAAGATCCACTATTTCAGCAAAAAATATCATGCAACCTTACTTCCCCGATCATTAAAAACCAGGGCAACAACCGTAACTCCTATTGCAAAAAAACCAAGTGCAAGCGGAAACACACTTTTCGCCATATAGTGACTAATGACAGATCCGAAAAAGGAACCAATGAAAAAGAATGCTGTTCCATAGATAGCTGATGCCACACCTGCCATTTCTCCCATTGGTTCCAACGCCAAAGCGCTGCTGTTGGGCTCTACGGCGATATTGATGCCCATCAATATTGCGACGCCCGTAAAGAATACAAACAAGTTCGTTGATTCGCCAGATACAAGTACAACAAATAACAATATGCCTGCCGCAATTGTATAAAAAAGAAGGAGCCATTTTAATGTTAGCCTTGCACCATAGCGGGTTGATAGCCGTGAATTAAGTAATGAGCAACAAGACATCACGAGGCCGATACCCGCAAATACCCAGGGAAATAAATCGGGCCGGCCGAAGATTTCGCCAACTATATGTTCGGAACTTGCGACATACGAACTGAGCCCCATGAAAAGGATGGTGGTAACAGCCGCGTAGCGGAGAAATATTCTATTGCTTAGCACGGTGCGGATAGAATGAAAAATACTGTTCCAGTTCAAGGCAACTCTCTTTTCACGAGGCAATGACTCTTCAAGCCGGAGCGACCAGAGAAACACAATTGCCGCAAAGATGGGCGGTGTAAGAAATACCATTCGCCATGAAGAAATGGAAAGAATGGCAATGCCAAGGAATGGAGCAAGTATGGGAGTGAATAAAAAAATAGTAAAGATCAGCGACATGATGCGGGCCATTTGGTCGCCAACAAAACGGTCACGAACACCTGCAACCGTGGTCATTAATACTGCGGCCGCTCCCATACCTGCAATAAATCGCGCTGCGCACATGAGTGCCAGGTTAGGTGCATACGCCGTCGCTATACCACCAATAATGTAAAGCGGAAACCCTATACGCAATATAGGCAGCCTCCCAAAACGATCAGAGAGAATTCCAAATAAGAGTTGCGCTACCTGGCCCATAAAAAAGAAAACAATGACTTTAGATGGCGCCGTAGATTCTGGTGGCAGATTCAAGTATTGCCTTAGTTCATTAAAGGCAGGCAACATGATATCGATACCTAAAGCTGTTAACATCATAGTGCATGCAGACAGCGTAATAAACTCACCCGACTTCATTTTCATAAATAATTCCCGTATTGTTTTCTTTATATTTCAGCCAAGACAGCATTCCTTTCATGAGACTTCTTCGTTGACACTACCTGCCCGACGAAGTCTTATTTGTTACCTGCAGTTTTATTTCTTGAAAGTATAATGTCTTGATTTTGAAAATAGGTTATAAGAAACAAAAATACTTGTATAGTGGAAGTTTTTATTGTACCAGATACCCGCTGAAGTATTTTCAATTCCGTGAGCAGTCAAAAAGTTAATACCGAGATTAAATCGTTTTAGTGAATAACCTGCTCCCAAACCGAAAAACATAGCTGCAATTGACGGCCTTGAATAATCCCCATTTTTTAATATTTTGCCGCCTAATTCACCAATTCCAATTTTTGGTTCAATGAAGAATTTTTGAATATTCTGTTTATACCCAAATAAAAATGGGACAAGCCGAGTTGTTATTTTTCCTGTTTCTATTGAATTTTTCGAATTAAATTTCGAAACTCCGGCAGAAAGCGTCAATTGCCCGGATTTACCAATTCCATACGAACCTTTTAAAGAAAATCCAAAGCCTTGATCATTCTGAAAAACAGGGATAGTTGTCTCTCCATTTAGGCTTAGCGCATTAAAACCCTTTTGTGCATTTATGTCAAAGTGGAGAATGCTTAATAGTATGAAAAATAAAAATTGTCTATACATATAACCGTTTATAATTAAGAACGGAGAAAACTGTCTAAACGCTGCCTAAAGTGTAAAACAATGTCAGTAAGATTTGCCAGCTTTGTGAACAGGTCTGTGTCACGTCCTGAAAAAAGTTGACATTTTTTTAATTGAAATTATTTAAAAATATTTGCTCCCACAGCATATTTGTTTTTAGTTTTTTAGGGGTTGGATTAATATGTTGATGCATTCGCTCTTACGAAAGAGAGCAACAGCTACGCCGGCTGGAATAATAAATCATCAAGTTGAAAACAAAGCGTTGATGACTACTAAAAGAGACATCTATAATAAACCCCACATCATAACACCAAAACATAGCCGCAAAGTCCCTTCAACTCAAAACCCATAGTTCATAGAAGATCAATCACCGGCCTGTCCCGTTTTTTCGGGGTTCCGTACAACATCGGACTTCTTCGTGAGTGCACTTCGTGCCCGACGAAGTCTTATTTGTTAGCAGCAGTATTTTTTTAGGAAAATAGTCCATCGTCTCTTTCATTCCCAAACCTTTTTGCTGCATCAACCATATACATTGTCTTGCAATTTGGACACAAAAGGTAGTACTCAAAAAAATACTCTTGATTTGGTTTTAAATTCTTTTTCTTAGTCTGCTTTTTTATTACAGGGGTGTTACATTTTCTACAAATGTCACCTTCATTTAAAATTTTGTTTTTATTGTTAGATTGGCTTACTTGATGTGAATTTTCCAAACCGTTTGTCGTTTCATTAGTTGCCGCATAGCCAAGGTCTTCAAGTAATTCTTCACCATTTAAAGCAATGTTAGCTAATTGGTCACATCGTTCGTTTTCATTATGTCCATCGTGTCCTTTAACCCAATTAAATGTTACACTTTGTTGCTTTGAAATTAGGCCTAACAATTTTTCCCACAAGTCATAGTTAATTGCTTTTGTCGTTCCTGTCCTAAACCAATTTTTTGATTTCCACTTTTCAGCCCAACCCTTTGAAATTCCATCTACAACATATTTAGAGTCAGAATAGACATTTACAATCGAAGGTTTTTTTAATTTTTCTAATCCAAAAATTACACCCATCAATTCCATTCGATTGTTAGTTGTCAATAAATAACCTTGACTGAACTCTTTTATGTGGCCCTTATAAGTCATTATCACACCAAAACCACCCTTGCCTGGATTTGGTTCAGCTCCACCGTCTGTATAAATATTTACTTCTGGAAATATTTCTTCTGTTTGCATTTAGTGTCGATATATTGCTGCTAACGTTTGTATTTCTGAAAGTACGAACATCCTGCGATATGTTTTTTCAAATATTTTTTCTCTCAATAAACCGCACATCATAACACCAAACCATAGCCGCAAAGTTCCTTCAACTCAAAACCCATAGTTCATAGAAGATTACTCACCGGCCTGTCCCGTTTTTTTCGGGGTTCCGTACAACATCGGACTTCTTCGGAGGCACTACGTGCCCGACGAAGTCTTATTTGTTGTATGCAGCCTTTCTTTGTCCAACAGTTTGAAATTACTAATCACCATAGAACTTTAAGTAAGTGTGAATTTCGTTATTACATTCTTTTGCATAGCTAATTACTCTATCAATTTGTTCTTTGTCTGTAGGAAGCAATGTTTTTAATTCTTGTAAATCTTTAATTAAGTCTTCAAACATCAAAGCGTTAAATGTTGTGTCGCCATTCAGGTCAACATACTTCAAAAGCCTAAAGCTTTCCTTACTTAATACTTCCTCGTCCGATAATATAAGTTCACCTGGCATTGTCTTTTTTGCATTGCCTTCTTCGTCTTCTATGATTACTGTCCAACCCATTGATTAAATGTTAAAAATTGATTCGTCAAACCAAATATCTTCATACCCATTGTCGTCTATTTGAAATCGCCAACCAGCAGGCAACCCCAAATATTTTAAAATAATTGGTCTTTGCTCAATTAAGTGCCCAACGTGAATTGGTTTGAAAAAATTATTGTCATCCTGTGGAATATTTCCACCACTCCATAAATACCAACCGTCAATATTGTCAGTCTTAGGATGCCTAAGTCCATTTATTGGCAATATGTCTGAAAGCAACGATTCACTAAATGCAATCATAGCATTTATGTCAACTGGCACCCAGTCAATTTTCAGTTTGTCGCAAATTGCTTTTTGCTGATGTTGAATATTATTCCAGTCGCTTATCATGTCCTGAAAAAAGTTGACGTTTTTTAATTGAAATTATTTAAAAATATTTGCTCCCACAGCATATTTGTTTTTAGTTTTTTAAGGGTTGGATTAATACGTTGATGCATTTGCTCTTGCGAAAGAGAGCAACACTTATGCTGGCTGGGGCAAGTTGAAAACAAAGTGTTGATGACTACTAAAAGAGGCATCTACAATAAACCGCACATCATAGCACCAAACCATAGCCGCAAAGTTCCTTCAACTCAAAACCCATAGTTCATAGAAGATCAATCACCGGCCTGTCCCGTTTTTTCGGGGTTCCGTGGACTTCTTCGGAGGCACTTCGTGCCCAACGAAGTCTTATTTGTTATGCACCGTTTTTAGTTCTTTTCTGCCATAATAAAAGTGCGAAGACGATTAATTGAACAAAAAAAAGTCCTTTTACTACCCAGTCTTTTAAAATGTCAACTTCTCTCCATTTGTCCACACGAACTACGGGATTCCAAGGGTCTCCTTCACTAACTCTATCTTTTCCGATTACTTGTCCTTTTATTATGTAAATGTCAACTCCCATTGGGTCTATGTCAGTGTGTGGTCTATCTGTTACATAAATTTCCGAATAGTCCAAGTCATATTTTTTTAAGCTGTCCGGCGTGATATTTTTTAAATAAGGTAGCCCATTTACAACTCTTTCATCCGGGCAAGTGCAAGCAAGACCACTTACCTTTAATTGCCCCCATTGTATTGGAAATACATAGTCGCGAAAGAAAAATAACTGTCCTAAAAGCAACAGTCCCCCAACTAATAATATTTTCTTTTTTCTGCGCAATAGAGTGCCGGTTTGAAATGGTGCATAACGTTTGTATTTCTGAAAGTACGAACAGCCTGCAATATTTTTTTTCAAATATTTTTCTCAATAAACCGCACATCATAACACCAAACCATAGCCGCAAAACCCCTTCAACTCAAAACCCATAGTTCATAGAAGATCACTCACCGGCCTGCATCGTCTATTTCGGGGTTCCGTACAACATGGGACTCCTTCGGAGGTACTACGTGCCAGACGAAGTCTTATTTGTTGTAGGCCGTTCATTTGGCTGGTAAACAATAAGGCATATAAAAATGCAAATGTGGGTTTAAAAAATTCACTATGTCCATAAATCTTTTATTGTAATTATCAGTAAAATGCTCTGGACAATGATAATGAAGTGCCTTATAAAAAGTCTTAGTCGATATTTCTATTGTACAGGAATGTCCATCGGCAACATTGTCAACGAAACCAGGAATAGCGTATTGCGATGGAAGAGTTAAAACGCTGGAATCCGATAAATATGAAACTACATTGCCTATTCTATCAGCTAAATTTATCTTCCTTATGATAACACTATCAATTGTATTGCCGTTCTCATAATAAGCGTATTCGTGAGCTATCCATTGAGTGTCTGAATATCTTAATATTGTTGCAAAGTCTGGAATCATCATTGAGCTAACCCAAATACGTAATTCAAAGCTGTCAACGCCTTTAATAATTTCCGGCAGATTAAATTCCTTTGCTCTGATTCTACTCAGGTCGATTTCATTGTAGGGCATAAGTTTCATAGTGTCTGTAACAATCGTTCTAAAGCCCTTCGATTTCGAAGAAGTTTTTGTGTCACAAGAAAAACACAAGCAAGTCAGGATTGCCAAATAGAAAAGCTGTCTTGTCATGTCCTGAAAAAAGTTGACATTTTTAATTGAAATTATTTAAAAATATTTGGTCCCACAGCATATTTGTTTTTTAGTTTTTTAGGGGTTGGATTAATATGTTGATGTATTTGCTCTTACGAAAGAGAGCAAAAGCAACGCCGGCTGGAATGATAAATTATCAAGTTGAAAACATAGTGTTGATGACTGCTAAAAGACACATTTGCAATAAACCGCACATCATAACACCAAACCATAGCCGCATAGTTCCTCCAACTCAAAACCCATAGTTCATAGAAGATCAATCACCGGCCTGCATCGTCTATTTCGGGGTTCCGTACAACATCGGACTTCTTCGGAGGCACTTCGTGCCCGGCGAAGTCTTATTTGTTAGTGGCTGGCTTGTCCTTCCAAGATCTGACTTGATATTAGTTTATGGGTAGCCGTCCTTTCAATTCTAAGTACCACATTCTTCTCAACAATATCGAAATCTTTATCGCTAATTTTCAAAACCAAGAAGTGAAAATTATTTAAAATTACTAACCGTCTAGTTAGTAGATAAACTGAATAAGTAACTTTAAATGTCCCAACAAGTTTATATGCCAACCTGTTGTCCAATTGTCTACGGAGATACGAATAAAGCGTTTGGATAATAACGAGTAAAACTATCAGTGACAAAAGAAATAAATTATTTTTTATTGATTGGGAATAAGCAACAAAACTATCAGGTAACTTCCAAAGACGATAAATTCTTGTTGGTAGGAATGGTGCTATAGTTATTGAAAAAACTATAATCAATATCAAACCCAATACAAGTGATTTTCGTTTTGGAGTTGATTGAATTGATGATTCCACGTTGTCATTTGAATCGTAATTCAGTAATTCCTTATTATATTTTGTGTCTATGTTTATAAGCATGAAGTCTCTGTCACATCCTGAAAAAAGTTGACATTTTTTTAATTGAAATTATTAAAAAATATTTGCTTCCACAGCTTATTTGTTTTTAGTTTTTTAGGGGGTGGATTAATATGTTGATGCATTCGCTCTTACGAAAGAGAGGAACAGCTACGCCGGCTGGAATGATAAATCATCAAGTTGAAAACAAAGCGTTGATAACTACAAAAAGAGACCTTTACAATAAACCGCATATCATAACATCAAACCATAGCCGCAAAGTTCCTTCAACTCAAAACCCATAGTTCATAGAAGATCAATCACCGGCCTGTCACGTTTTTTCGGGGTTCCGTACAACACCGGACTTCTTCGGAGGCACTTCGTGCCCGACGAAGTCTTATTTGTTGGCAGCCGTTTTATCCAACGTAACTTAGAATATAATCTTTGTCAACTTGAGCATGTTTAAATAATGTCACCAACTTTTTATATTCTTCGGTCATGTCCCTTTTATTAAAAGCGTGATTGTCGTCTGTAGATTTATTCCAAATACCGTACGGGTAAATTTCTTCTTTGTTCAATTCATCAGAATCGAATAGATTTTGAAATCCTTCCACGGTCACTCTGTCAAGGAATAAAGAAATTTCAGAAACTTTATCAGGGTCGCTATAGTAAACTGGTTGTTTTAGTAAGTCGAAGTCATCTGAAATATTTTCATAGTCAAGATTGGCATAGTCAATTTGTTCGCCAATAAAAGTCGTTGGATAAAATATTTGGTCAGCAAGTTTTAATGGCTGAATGTCTTGGAATTTTGAAAGGACAAATCGAAGTCCTTCAAAAGTTTTTTCAAATATCATATACTCTTTTGCAATTTCAAATAATCCAAAGTCTTCTGGATTATTTGTAACCTTAGAAAAATCATTTTGGTCTATACGATATAAAGTTGCACTTTGTCCCATATGAAATTAATGAATGTCTTGTCACGTACTGAAAAAAGTTGACATTTTTTAATTGAAATTATTTAAAAATATTTACTCCCACAGCATATTTGCTTTTAGTTTTTAAAGATTTGGATTAACATGTTGATGCATCCGCTCTTACGAAAGAGAGCAACAGCTACGCCGGCTGGAATGATAAATCATCAAGTTAAAAACAAAGTGTTGATAACTACTAAAAGAGACATTTACAATAAACAGCACATCATAACATAAAACCATAGCCGCAAAGTTCCTTCAACTCAAAATCCATAGTTCATAGAAGATCACTCACCGGCCTGTCCCGCCTATTTCGGGGTTCCGTACATATTGGACTTCTTAGGAGGCACTTCGTGCCAGACGAAGTCTTCAAAAAAGCCTTCCATCTTCATTTGCAAGCATCCCTTTTTCAATTTCTACATTTCCTTCCCCTGTTCACGGCTTTCAGATGTCAATTTCTTGCCTTCCCAATTCAATGCCATGCTTTCAGATTGCGTTACATTGCTTTCAGATTGCGTTACCATGTCTTCAGATTGCGTTACCGTATCTTCAGATTGCGTTACCGTATCGTCAGAACGCGTTACCGTATCTTCAGAACGCGTTACCCAGCCTTCAAATGTCGCTTTGGCTTCGGCATTTTTCAATTTGGCACCGGCATATTTTATTTTCGGCCAGGCTTCTTGAACCTTCTAAAAAGCCTGGCAGTTTTTGGGGCTAATTTTAAAAGTAGTTTACAAGATAATCGCTTATTCCTTTTGTAAGTTTACAATTGATTTTTTAAATCCGGTTGTTGGTATACAGGTTTATTTTTATTCCTGTTTATGCTTGTCGGGAGGGATCTTTATTCCCGGGTTTGGTTGCCAGCGCTATCATTTGGAAGGTATAGTGACGCTAATTTTTTAACCAAGTCAACGCTGATCGAAACATCGCTGACGAACAATCCATTTTTTCCTGACCCGGTACCTACGCTGGTGGAAATTGCTGAAACCCTGGCTAACTATGCTGATAAGCTAACGGCTGCCGGCGGAGGAGGTGCGCAGAACGTGGCTGATAAAAATGCTGCCCGCCTGGTACTTGAGGGTTTGCTGGGACAGCTCGGGCTCTACATTATGTTCACCGCCAAAGGAAGCATACCTGCCCTGGCAAGCAGTGGCTACACTTTGGTGAAGGAGCCGCAGCCGCGCAACCTTACCAGCCCCGGTAACGTGGAGCTTACCTTCGGTATTACTTTGGGCCAGCTTATAAGTAAAGTGCCTAAGGGAAATGGCTCAGGATTTATTCACGAGATTACCGATGCGCTGCCAGGTGAGACTACTGTATGGACGAGCTTTCCCGAAGCACCAGCCAGTTCACTTTTCAAAATCTTATACCGGGGCGCCAGTATTGGGTGCGGGTAGCCGTAATAGGTAATCGTAAGCAGCTTGCCTATAGCAATATTGCTACACAGTTTGCTACTTTATAATCGCTTTAATAGCAGGAGCCGGGCCGTTGCAAGTATATTGCAGCGGCTTTTTTATTTTAGTGAAAGGGTGTTTTTGGCCTTTGTTGGTTTTGCACTTTCAACATGAAAATATCTACAAATAACTAAAGGAGTCGCCGATGCCTGGTGTTAGTGCCTCTGTTTTTTTACCTGTACCGTATTCCCTGGCCCGAATTGATGCAAACAAAGGGGCCCATGCTTGTTAGACATGGATTCAAATTTATTAAACAAAGGCTCATGCTTGTTGAACATGGATACAAACGTATTAAACAAAGGCTCCTGTTCCTTAAACATTAATGCTTTTCATGTTACACATGGCTCTATGCATGTGAAACAATGCCCTTTGCGTATTTAACATGGGCTCATGTTTAACACGCAAAGAGCAAAACATTTTAAGTGAAGGCCTATGTTAATTATGTTTTTGGCCTTTTCTTTGCCTTGGCTGGTCTTCCTCTTTCGACATAAAAATATTTACAAATAAATAAAAGAGGTCGTCGATGCCTGGTGTTCGTGGCCGGCTTTGCGCAGGGTATCACCAACATTAGTTTAGCGCCATAGATTATCCAAAGTAAAGAGAGTTTTGCATATTGCTGTTTCATCACTCTCTTATCTGTTGTTGGAGATCGCTTTGCTGCAAAGGCTCCTGCACGAACACCAGACAATAGCAGCATGGGATGAAACTCATCCGGAGGACTTTTATATAATTTCCACCCGGGGATTTTGCCTTGGCTGGTCTTCCGCTTTCGACATAAAAATATTTACAAATAAATAAAAGAAGCCGCCGATGTCTGGTGTTCGTGCCCTGCCTTGTGAGGGGCATCACCAACATCAGTTTAGTGCATAGGTTATGTAAAGTAACGAGAGTTTTGCATATTGCTATTTCATCCCTCTCTACGTGTTGTTGGTGATTGCTTTGCTGCAAAGCCTTCCGCACGAACACCAGACAACGCCAGCATGGGGTGAAGCTCATCGGCACGATTTTTATATAATTTCCACCAGGGGATTAATCCTCTTTACGAGATCAATGAAGTTCCGGAGCTTATCGGATGTATTTAGTGAATTAAACCGGACCTTAACTTTTGCACCGTTAATATCAATATATTCAATTGAATTATTCGATGTGCCTCGCCCTCCAATATAGTTAACAAAAATTGTCTGGATCTTTTTTAGAGGGATTACCATTTCCTTACTGCTGATTTTTTTAATATAAAGATTTGCTTCATCATGATACACAATTGGTCGCATAAGAAAATAGGCTAAAAATATTGCAGATACTATTAAGTAAATTTTATATTCAGTCACAATCCTAAAGTCATTATCAATATTTCTATTATCCAATATCAATTTTAAAAAAATAAATATCATTATTATGCCTAAAATTTTCAGCAAAAGCAGATTGGATGATATTCTAATTTTAGTTCCCATTTTCCATTTTTAGACTGCGTACTTCTTTCAATTTTTTGCATTTGTTGGTCTTCCACTTTCAACATAAAAATATGTACAAATAAATAAAAGATCTGCAGATGTTTGGTGTTCGTTCCAGCCTTGCGCGGGGCATCACCAACATCAGTTTATCGCCATAGGTAATGTAAAGTAACGAGTGCTTTGCATACCTTTAGTTCATATCTCTCTTAGGAGTTGTTGGTGATTGCTTTGCTGCAAAATCTTCCGCACGAACACCAGGTATCGGCTGCGAATGGCTTTATACGAACCGGGAGCTTACTTTAGGAACACCAACAATTGCATAAAAACTTTTTAAAGGGGCAATTTGAAAAGGCGGAAGGGGTTAGTTTAGCTGGGATTTACAATACCTCTATAAAATTTGCATGTATATGAAAAGAAAATTAATACCCTATCTGCTCGTTTTGCTTTTAATTCAGGGCTATAACAGCTACGCACAAATATTTAAGGCGGCAGCCGCTGTTAGAGTCATTACTCCAAATCCGTTGTTGCCTGTTTCGGGTGGCATTGGGACCCCCAACCCTTCTACAATAAAGCAAGGTGATTTATATGCAAGGGTTCTTGTATTGGAAAAAGGAGATACACGTATTGCCATAGTAAGTGTAGATAACCTGGGCTGGTCGTCTATACTGGGTAACAAATCCAGGGCCATGATAAAAGGAATTGCACCCGAAAATATTTTAATAGGCTGTACCCATACCCACAGCGCACCTGACGCCTACGCTTTTCCCGATGAAACGGGTAAAAGCAATGCCGATTTGCATTACCTTGATTGGTGTACCCAACAAATAGCCGATGCTGTAAACGAAGCCATAAAAAATCTTGCCCCTGCTTCTTTAAAAATTGCCGTAGGTGAAGCCAAAGGAAAGATTGCCTATAATTACTATGCCGATCAATTATATGATCCCCGTTGTGGGATAATTCAGGCAATCGCCACAACGGGTAGCAATAAAGGCAAGGCTATTGCTACGCTGGTTAATTATGCAATACATCCTGAAGTGATTGGATCGGAACAGGGTATCTTAAGTCCCGATCTTTGCGGCCCTTTGTACCAACGCATTGAAGAAAAGGCTGGCGGTATTGCGCTTTTTATGAATAGTGCCCAGGGGGGAATGGTAACTGCTGATAACCGGCTGGATAATGGCAAGGAAGCTAACGATTGGAATGAATGTGTTCGTATTGGAAATTTACTGGCTGATGAGGCTTTGCGAATAGTGGCAGGTGCCGAAGAACAAAAAGATCCTGTTTTATACTGCACCGCCCGCACTATTAACTTTCCGGTTGAATCAGAAATGATGAAATTTATTTTAGAACATTCTCCTTTGAAACGAAAAAATGCCAATCCAAATGTAGTTACTACACAGTTGAACTTATTAAATATAGGCACCGCACAGGTTTTAACTATACCTGGCGAAGCCTTACCCAATATCGGGTATTATGTAAAACGCCACATGAATACCAATTACCCGTTTTTGTTTGGCCTTACCAATGATGCTTTTGGATACATGCTTACCAAAGTAGATTTTAATAGTTTTAAAAGATATGAATACGTGAGCAGGACCAGTCTTGGCGAAATGACGGGAGAAATTTATATTAATGAAGCCCTGAAACTGATTGCAGAAAGCCCGGCAGCTACGGGTGTAAATAAATGATAAAATATATTGCGGTTCTTTTCCTTTTTTGGTCTTCCTCTTTCAACATAAAAATATAAACAAATAAAGAAAGTCGCCGATGCCTGGTGTTCGTGCCCCGGCTTTGCGCAGGGCGTCACCAACATCAGTTTATCGCTGTGAAATCCCCCCTCAATTCAAAAACACCCCATCCACAAATATCCAACCCTTATCGCCTTTGCCTCTATGCCATGGCGGTAGTTTAGCTAAAGGCTTGAGCATTCCAGCCAGCGTAGGTACCACTCTCTTTCGCAAGTCCACATCATCCACTCTTGAGAGCCGCCGTCTGGTCTCCGACCAACGGCCAAACAATTACAAAGGTAGTAGTATCCTTTTGTTCCTGATAAGATATCTTCCAATTAATTTAATAGATTAGTAAAATGAAGGAAGAATATTTACATTACCCGGCAATTTATTTTACAGCTACGATTCAGGAATGGAAGCCATTGCTCGCAAATGATAATTACAAGAATATTATCATTGATAGCCTGCAGCATTTAGTTATTAAAAACAGAATCGAATTAAATGCTTTTGTAATAATGAACAACCACGTTCATTTCATATGGCAAGCATTACAGAGTTTTACGCCTTCTCAAAATCAAGCTTCCTTTATGAAATTCACTTCACGGCAATTACTACTTTTGCTTCTTGCGGATGATAAAGAATTTCATGCATTGTTTAAAGTAAATAAATACGATCGTGATTACCAGGTATGGAAAAGAGAACCGTTAAGCATTGAATTACTTAATAACGCCATGTTTATTCAAAAGCTGGAATACATACATTATAATCCTGTAAGGGCTGGAATGTGTGAAAGTCCAGAGGATTATCACTATTCATCAGCCAGGTTTTATCACGATGGAACAAATAGTTTTGGGATGTTGAAGCATTATTCAGGAAATTAAGTGTGGGTGCATACACCCGTTGGTCGGAGACCAGACGGGGGCGTTCCAGGTTTTGAGATCTAAAGGGGTAAAAACATAATACACACAATGGCTAAAGTTTAGCACCATAGGTTATCTAAAGTAACGAGAGTTTTGCATATTGCGATTTCATTCCTCCCTTATGTGTTGTTGGTGATTGCTTTGCTGCAAAACCTTCTGCGCAAACACCAGACAACGGCGGCGGATGGCTTCATGGAAGGAGGATGCACTTTAAGAACACCAACACCTGCATAAAGTAAAGAGAGTTTTGCATATTGCTATTTCATCTCTTCCTTTACGTGTTATTGGTGATTGCTTTGCTGCAAAGCCTTCCGCACGAACACCAGACAAAGGCAGTGGGTGGATTTATGCAAGCGGGGTTTTGCTTTAATAACACCAGCACCTGTATCAATGCATTTGTTGTGGGTTCGCTTTTCATCGCGTCAAAACTTTTTGTATTTCCATTTTATAATCTGCATTTTTGGTTATGCCGTTATGCCCCTGTCCAGCAAGTGTTATAAGCGTGTCTTGTTTTTTAAATTCCTCTTGCAGTTTTAAAGAAGAACCGTAATAAATTACCTCGTCTTGGTCGCCATGAAAAATTACAATTGGCATTTTGCAATTCTTAATATAGTCATCTGTCTCAAATTTATACTTTAAAATAATAGTCGGGATTATTGGATATATATGTCGCATCATATCAGGCAAGCTATAATAAGGTGCCTGCAAAATCAAAAGTTTAGGACTGTTTGTAGATGCAACTTTTGCTGCAAGTCCAGTTCCTATTGAGTAACCTAAAACTATAATTTTGTCTTCGCTATATTTATTTTTCAATTCGTCATAAGCAGTTTGTATGTCTTGAAAAAATTGCTTTTGTCCGGTAATTGAACCTTCACTTTTACCATAACCCCGATAGTCCAACATAAAAACATCATAATCAAGGTCTGTGTAAGTTTTTGCTACGTCACCCCAGGAACTTAAAGAGCCGGCATTCCCGTGTAAATAAAAAATTACTCCTTTTGAACTGTCAGCCTTAAAAAGAATAGCATTTAGTAATTTGTTGTCCTCCGTTTTTATATTTATTTCTTCAAATTTTTGGGCAAAACTAAACTTGTAACCCTTTTCTAATTTTTGCGGAAAGAAAATTAGTTTCTCTTGAAAAAAGAATAAAAGCACGCAAATAATAATATAAAGTCCTGCGACAAGTTTTAATATTCTGAGAAGAATTTTTTTCATGAAAGGTCTGTCTAAAGTGACGCAGAACCCTATAAATATATTGCATTCACGGCCCCTTAGCAACGTGCATGAATAAAGCAACGCCTCATAAGTAAATTTACAAATCTCTTTTTGTTATTAGTACGAGCGCACGCTTACGGTAATATGAGATTAAGCTGTTGATCCTAAATAAGCTAATCCTATACCGACCGCCAAAGACATAATCAGTCCAATACGGAATAATCGTACTGAAACTTTCATATAAGTTCTTACACTCTTCGACAATAGTAAGGCTATTATGATAGGAGGAAGCAATAAAAACGGAAGCCCGCGATAACCTTCTGTGAAGAAATAATTCATTCCAATCCATCCTTTAAAGAAATCTTTTGCAGTTACTCCCACTATAAATGCCATGATACTACTGTAATACAGTAAGCTGATAAACCACCCGATATAAAAACCGCTGAGGGATATAAGAAACGCTGATAAAGCAGGTAGCATTATTATGATAAGAAATATCCAGTCAGCTGCCTCATAGCTAACTGATAAATTTCTTAAATTAACTACGAAACTAATAATGACAACTAAAATATAAAATGCGGAAATATATAAAAATGCTACGTATTGTGTATTCTTTTGAACTATCGGCAGCTTAAATTCATCCAATAAATCATTTTGTTTTGTCATACTGTTAATTCTTAGCTAACGTCTTCATTTATAAGGCGTCTACGTTACTTGTCTCTAGTGTTTGGTCTTCCGCTTTCAACATAAAAATATGTACAAATAAATAAACAAATCCGGCAATGGCTGTGTTCGTGCCCGGACTTGCGCGGGCATCACCAACACCAACGGCAGTCTATAGCTTTGTAATATCCCCCTCCCACACTTGAGCCTTCAGTTTATCGCTGTGAAATCTCCCCCTCAATTCAAAAACACCTCATCCACAAATATCCATCCCTTATCTCCTTTGCCTCTATGCCATGGCGGTAGTTTAGGTACGGGCCTGAGAACTACTTTTATAATTTTAAACTCTGAAGGTGCAAAGTCCACATCATAGCTTGTCATGTATATGGGTTTTTCTTTGGTGGGTTGCTCCGGTTGCTGGCGCTTTAATAAATGTAAGGATGCTTTATCTTTTCCACCCCACACTTCTATTTCCTGTGGCGGCATCAGGTAGCTGTTTATATCAACAATGCTGCTGATGGTGACTGACGAAGCTTTCACTGCTGTATCAAAATAAAACAACGCTTCCATCGGCTGCGTCCTCCAGGCAAGCCACATGCCATCGCGAAAGTTAAGGCTGCCGATTTTACCATCGTGCAGTGTTAATGCGCCTTCTCCTTTGTATGGCGGATCGGGAGCATTTACCAACTCCACAGAATCGGGAACAACACCGGCTTTATAAAATATTTTTTCAACCACATCACTGCTGATCCACCCGGGCTTAAAGGCTTTTGCTTTTATAGTTTGTCTTTTATCGAGCATTGCACCATCCTTATATATTGGTGAATTCAGGCTGTCGGGTTCTGTACCATCTGTTGTATAGCGGATCGTTACCCCATTTATGTAATGCTTTAATTTCAGCGGTTCGGGTGTTGTAATTACCTGCTCTTCATTTTCAATTACCGGCGGATTTAATTTTATAACAACGGTATCACCTTTATAACCGGTTTCGATAGCCGTAGTTTTCATTTGCTGCTGCAGCCTCTTTATTTCTTCCGGTGGCAGCGGTGTATTCCACACAAATAATTGGGTAAGCTTTGGCAGGCTTGCTAATGATTGCAGGTTGGCTGATTTTATTTTCGTACCCGACAGCGAGAGGAGTTTTAATTCTTTCAGCTTTGCCAGTTCGTTCAATGTTGCACCGGTGATATTTGTAAAAGATAAATTCAGCTTTCGAAGATTCGTAAACTGGCTGATCGTTTTAAGGTCTTCATCACCCACGGGCATCTTATTCAAATTGAGTTTTACAATTTGGTTTTTAATATCAAGCAGTTCTTTTAACTGCTCCGGCTTGAATTGTTCGCTGCCAAAAAATTCAACACCTAATGCCGGCGAACCAATTGCCAAAGGCCGTACAACACGGTAATTATTATTCAATGCATTTACCTTTTTCTCATCGGCAGGAGCAAATGTATAATCATCGGTTTCTATAGTTTGAAACAACGGAGCAGCCAATAACCGCAAGCTATCCCTCTCAGGAAGCGACGCAACTTTTGCGGTAAAGCTGGCGCCGGTTTTTATCCAGTGGTATAATATCTCGGTTTCTTCATCAGTCAGTTGCGGCTTGCCCTGCGGCGGCATGTGCTTTTTACTTTGTGGCGGCAGGTGAATTCTTTCCATCAATAATCCAAGATCACTTGCTGTGGAATCCCATAGCTTTCCGTCTTTACCACCTTTCAACAGCAACTCCTGTGTTTCCATAACCAGTTCGCCTTTTGCCTTTTGGGAATTATGGCAACTGATACATTTTGCTTCCAAAATCGGTTGCACCATATTCGCATATACTTCGGCATCTTCAAACAATACAGGCGGCTTTTGTTTTTCAGGATTTATAGGTGCCAGCAAAAAATCTTCGCCATGTGTTATGTTGGAGCCAAGGTGCCCTGTTACAATGATCATGATCATGGCAGCAAGCGCCGTTGTTAATAATGCAGGTTTTATCTGCCGCATTTTTACACGAAATACATACCAGGCCAGCGAAAGAAAAGAAATAAAAACGCCGCCCCATTTATGCCATACGAGCAGGTCAGGTGTGTAGCCGGCTTCTCGCGAAAGAAACAATCCCATCAGTGCAGTGATCACGGAAGTAATAGCAGCAGCCAATAACAATTCATCACCTATCTCCGCCTTTACGCCTACATACGATTTTTTATACCCTGAAAATAATTCCCAGAAAATGCAAAGCGCCAGCATCACGATGGGGAAATGTAAAAACATGGTATGCATTCTTCCCACAACCTGCAGCCATGCCGGTACATGCAACCTGCTATCAAATAGCAACAGGAATAACAATAGAATATTAAGCGCGAATGTGATATTAAAAATGATATTTTTCCAACGTTGCATGCGCTTAATAAATTTTTAGTTCATCAATGAATAACCAGGCTGGCGTTCCTTTCCCGGGGTGGCCCTCCGGAATAGATTGTAAAGGTTCCAGGATAATTTTCAATCTATCACTATTAATTTTTTTACCGGCATTTATCATTTCAAAAACCGTTGAACTTCCTTTGATAATATTCAGCTGAAGAAATTTCTTTTCCTCCAAATTTCCCATAACTATTTTTCTTTTCATCGAAATAAAATACCTGTATTTTTTGCGGGAGAAAAATCCAGCTTCCATGATCCTGCAGGAAATCTAACAACAAGGAATGTATTGGTTGTTTCTTCTCTAATGTTACATTTATTTCAACGGAATCATTTTGATAGCCAAGAAAATTTTTATTATGCAGGTCTGCAATGCCACCCTGGTTATCAAAAAGTGTTGCCGCACCATTGCCGGGAAACTTTTCATTGGCAGGTGATTGCTCGATCGATTTTATTTTCAACCCATCTTTTATAAATGTTACCTGCACCGTTTCCGAAGGAAGAAAACCATCGCCAAAAACTTTTGCCTTTAATGTGGTTAGTGATTTTTTGATTAAAATTGGATTCTTATAAACTGCGTCCTGCTGAGTTGGCTCGCTGTTATTCAGTGTATAGAATATTTGAGTTTCCGGTTGTGCAAATTTCAATGACACCGCTGTTGATCCTGTGAAAAATGCCGAACCATAATTCAACATAGGAGGCGCCAATTGAAATTGTTGTTGCCCGAAGCAATCATTAAAAAATAAAAATGTTAGTGCCGGTAAAAAGATTTTCTTCATGAAATAACGGGAGATAATTTATAAGGATATACTTTCCCCGAATTCCATTGAGCAATGTATAAATTTTGTTCATCATCCACACATACATCATGCGGATATGAAAAGCATTTAACGGTTTGATACATTTCGTCGAGCTTGCCATCTTTATAAGTTGGTTCTGATCCTGCAAGATTGGAAACTACTTTATAATTCTTGTCGAGAATGGTTACAAACCCTGACTGCTGGCCCTGGCGTGCATTCGTTTGTAAAACCGCTGAATATAAATAATCGCCATTAATAACGGGCCTGCATACCCATGCACCCGGCAATGAAATGGTATTGATATATTCACCGTTCATTTTATATCTCTTGAATGAATTTTGCTGGCGCGAAGTAACAATTAAATTAGGTTGACCTTTATCCCTGAAATCGAGACAAACACCATGAGCATTTAATAAATGTTTTTCTTCGCTGCCTCTTCCCCCAAAATGATTTATGTAACGCCCTTTGGAATCATATTGAATAATGAAATCTTTTCCATATCCATCGGCTACATAGATATCGCCATTAGGTGCAATCGCAGTTTCTGTAGGAATGTATTCTTCCGCTTTTGTATACTGCCCGGTTTCCTTTGGATAATCCAGTACCATTAAAACCCTGCCATCAATGGTGGTCTTAATTACCTGGTGTCTTTTATTATCGCATATGAATAATACTTCTGTTCCGTTTTCATCAAACAACGTAAGGCCATGCGCACCGGGATATTCATTGCCCCATGTGGTTAATAATTTTCCTGCCTTATCATAAATGATCACATTGTTTTTTGTTTCATTGGTAAGTAGCAAAATGCGCCCCTTGCTATCTTGTATCATTTCATGGCAATCGTTCACGGGATACTTCGCAACATCTGCCTGGCTCCAGTGTGTATCGAGTTTATATCGTTTGTTACCCTGCCCAAGAATAGTATCCTGTTGAAGTGGAATGGAGGGCTTCACCATTAAGGCGGCCATTGTTAATGATGTGTTCTTAATGAAGTTTCTTCTTTGCATGAGAATGATTTTTTTAGTTTGTTTTTATCCATTGGTTTCACCAACGGTTATTAATATTTAAGTCCTTCGGACTTGTCTCCCCAGTCACGCCTTTGCGAGGAGCCAGGGCGATCTATAAATTATAATAACTCTCTACGGCGACAGCCCGTCCCGAATTAACTTCGGCAAAGCAATCTTCTTAAATACCGCATCTAAGGAGATTGCCACAAAAAATGCTAAACAACTCCTGATTCAAACAACATTTTTTACGCATTTTTTTCGCAAAGGCGCTACACGAGTGGAGAGTCATGCGAGCCTCCCAAGTCACGTCTTTGCGAGGAGCCAGGATGATCTCCAAATCATAAAAGCTCTCAACGGCGACAAAGCAATCTCCCTGGAAGCGAATTACAACGAAGCCAAACTCCCGCCAAACCAAGAAGGTTTTTCTTACAGCCACTCTAAATCAAAAGCTCTCACGGAAACCTTCTTGGTTTTTTCAAGGCTCGCAAACCAAGAGTTTTTTTCATAAATCTCCTATGTTCACATACTGTCTTACGCAATTATATCCTTCACCACTGTTCCCGAAACATCTGTTAAGCGATACCTCCTGCCAAGATGCTTAAAAACTAATTTCTCATGATCAAGTCCCATAAGATTTAAAACGGTTGCCTGGAAGTCATGTACGTGTACTCCGTTTTGAACAACATTATATCCAAACTCATCTGTTTCGCCATAAACTCCCGGCTTCACACCGCCACCCGCCATCCATATGGTAAAGCAGCGCGGATGGTGATCGCGGCCATAACTTTCTTTGGTAAGTTTTCCCTGGCAATAATTGGTTCTTCCAAATTCTCCGCCCCAGATCACCAGCGTTTCATCTAACAATCCTCTTTGTTTCAAATCAGTGATCAATGCTGCCGAAGCCTGGTCGGTATCCATAGCCTGTCCTTTAATTTGAGATGGCAAACTATCATGGGCATCCCAGCCCTGGTGGTATAGTTGTACGAAGCGAACTCCGTTCTCTGATAGTTTTCTTGCGAGCAAACAATTGGCCGCATAAGTTCCGGGAACAAGGCAATCAGGCCCGTATAATTTTATAGTATCCTCAGGCTCCTTACTCAGATCAGTTACTTCGGGAACCGCAGTCTGCATACGATAGGCCAATTCATACTGTTGAATCTTTGCATGAATTTCCGGGTCGGCTGTTGTCTTAAAAGATTCTTCATTCAACTGTGCTAATACATCAAGCATTTTCCTTCTGTCACTTTTATCAATGCCATCATGGTTATTGAGATACAACACAGGATTTTCTCCGCTACTGAATTGCACTCCCTGGTGAACGGAATCCAAAAAACCATTACTCCATAATTTGGAATATACTCCCTGCCCGTTACCTTTTCCCCTCGAGAGTAAAACACAAAATGCAGGCAGATTTTTATTTTCAGTACCTAATCCATAACTCATCCATGAACCCATACTTGGGCGGTTACCAACCTGTGCACCGGTTTGAAAAAATGTAAGCGCAGGATCATGATTGATGGCTTCGGTGTACATACTCTTAATAATGCAAAGATCATCCACCACTTTAGCAGTATGCGGCATCAACTCGCTGATGTATGCACCGGTTTCTCCATAACGATTGAACTTAAATACGGTACCGGCTAAAGGAAATTTTTTCTGATCTGCAGTCATACCCGTAAGGCGCTGGCCCATACGAATAGATGCAGGAAGATCTTCGCCAAACATCTCCTGCAACTTTGGTTTGTAATCAAAAAGATCAAGTTGGGATGGTGCGCCGTTTTGGAATAAATAAATAATTCTTTTTGCCTTCGGTGCGAATTGCGGAAGGCCTGTGACCAACATTTCTTCTTCACTTTTACTTCCAAAAAGATCGGGGATCAATAAAGAGCCCAATGCGACACTGCCAACTCCTAAACTAAGCCTTGAAAGAAATTTGCGGCGGTTGATTCCAAGATTGTGTTCTAAAAATTCTTTATTCATGATCAGGATTTTGTTATGGCTTCTTCCATATTATAAATTGTAGAGATCACCTTCATTAAGGCTGCTGTTTCATTTACATCAACTTTATTGTCTTTGGGATATTCTCCCACCTTAATCGTAGCGGCAGCATCCAGCTTTTTCTCTTTGAATTGTTGCAACTGTTGGGTAAAATATGTTTTAAGAATATCTGTTTCTTTTTTATCAGGCATGCGGCAAATGATCCGATGAAAAGCTCTTGTTATTTTTTCATCCATTGAACTTTTTTCTTCTAAAAGTTTTTGCGAAAGCACTCTTGATGCTTCGAGCACCGTCGGATCGTTCATCATCATGAGCGCCTGCAATGGCGTAGTAGTTACCGATCTTTTTACTTCACAAAGATCCCTGTTGCTTGCGTCAAAAATGGCCATATTTGGTGGTGGCACCGTGAGTTTGATAAAAGTGTACATACCTCTCCTGTAGAGGCTTTCACCTTTATCTTGCTTATAGGTTGCGAGCTCGCCCCTGCCTGATGTTGCACCCTCCCAAAGGCCTTTAGGCTGGTAAGGTTTTACACTTGGGCCGCCAATAGTTTTAACTAACAGGCCGCTGCTTGCTAAAATAATATCCTTTACCAACTCCGCCTTTACTCTCTGCCGCGGTGATCGTGACAAATAAATATTTTCGGGATCCTTATTATAATTTTCCTGGACAACATCTCCTGATTGCCGGTAGGTGGATGAGGTTACAATTTGTTTCATCAGTCTTTTAATATCCCAGCCATGTTCCATAAAATCTACAGCCAGCCAATCCAGCAATTCGGGATGAGAAGGCAATTCTCCCTGCGCACCAAAATCACCGGATGTTTTTACAAGCCCGCGTCCAAAAACTTCCTGCCATATTTGATTCACAAAAACACGGGCGGTCAAAGGATTATTTTTATCGACGGTCCATTCTGCAAGGCCAAGGCGGTTTCTTGGCAATTTCGTTGTATCAAAATACAAAACAGATTTCGGTGCCGATGGCATTACTTCAAGAGTAGGCTGATCATACACTCCGCGATTTAAAATAAATGTTTTACGAAGCGTATCCGGATCGCCCATCACCGACACCGTTAGTTTACCGGTGTCTTTATCATTAATGAAAGAAAGCATGTTGTGAAGGTCACTGCTATCCATTGTGAGAATGGGAGTTTTAGCAGGTTTGGAAGTACTTACGTCACCTTCAAAGCCGGGTTCTTTACTTATATTGAAAAAGGCGAACATCTGGTAATACTCTCTTTGAGAAATGGGATCGTATTTGTGATCATGGCATTGAGCACATTCAACCGTTAACCCTATAATGCCCCTTCCAAATGTTTTGGTCTTGTCAATATTATATTCCACCCTGTATTCTTCAGGAATAATGCCGCCTTCCTCGGTGTATTTATGATTACGCAAAAATGCTGTTGCCAGTATTTCTTCTTTATTTGCGTCAGGCAACAAATCACCGGCAAGTTGCCAGGTAACGAATTTGTCGTAAGGCATGTTTTCATTAAACGCATGGATCACCCAATCGCGCCATGGCCATTGTGTTCTTACATTGTCATCCTGGTAGCCATAGCTGTCAGCATACCTGGCAACGTCAAGCCAATGAAGCGCCATTTTTTCTCCATACTGCGGGCTCTTTAATAATTCATCAACAACAGTATTATAAGCTTTTGGATCTTTGTTTGCCATAAACTTATCCATCATTTCTTCGGATGGTGGCAAACCTGTAAGATCCAGCGAAACTCTTTTTAAAAGCCTTTCTTTATCTGCTTCAGCATTTGGTTTTAATCCTTCCTCTTCCTGCTTTTTAAGAATGAAATAATCGATTTCGTTTGTTGGCCACGTCTTATTTTCTACTGCAGGCAAGGCAGCTTTTTTAGGCTTGGTAAATGCCCAGTGTGTTTCATATTTCGCTCCCTGCTTAATCCACTTTTGAAATAATTTTATTTGATATGGTGTTAACGCACCGAGATGGGACTCAGGTAAAGGCATCATATAAGATGAATCAGTTGAAGAAATTCTTTTCAACAATTCTGATTCTTCAGGCTTACCGGGAACTATTGCAAACGCACCTTTCATTTCTGTAAGTGGCGCATAGGCAAATTTTGCGTAGTCAAGTCTTAAGCCTGCTTCCTGCTTGCTTACATCAGGGCCATGGCATTTAAAACATTTATCAGATAAGATGGGGCGAATGTGAAAATTGTAACTTACCACATCCGGCAAAGGTGGCTCTTTGCTATCTTCATTATTCATGCAGGAAACCCATGTACAAACAATTGCAAAAAATAAAACAGTTACATAAACTAATTTTGATCTCATTAATATCTTTGGTTTTAAGGCAACTTAAAAGATGTACCGGTTTTTAAGTTTGCGCAGATGGAATTTCATTTACAAGAATCGTCTTTTTCAGGTGTATAAAGTTCGGTAATTATTAGGAGAGATAGGCAAACTTTTCGGCGGTAAAGTAATCTCCCTGACTTAGTCTTTAAGATGAGATTGCCACAAAGTTTTCCGGAAACATTCTTCAATTCAAATGTCTCTGCTGGAAAACTTTTCGCAAAGACGTGACCGTGTGTTCACGTCTTTGCGAGGAAGTCTATCTATACACTGAAATCCATGCACTTTCCAGCTTTGCCGCAATTCCCTTGAGAAAGCATCGTTCAAGGATCAATCCTTTTTATACCCAACTTTCACATCATCGATAGCTTTAAGCAATCCATCGTCATAAGGATCTTCGCGAAGTTGCCAAAACATAATACCACCCAGATTATTATCAATTACATATTTTGTTTTCAACCCAACCGATCTTTTATCATCGTATGTAACAAAAAGTTTTTTTTCAGGATTGTATGAGTAGGGAGCCTGCGCCGTGCTATCCCAATGAGAAACAAAGCCACTATCTGAAGACAACATCGTTGAAAAATATTTATTTGGAATACCACGCCTGAACTTTGCTGTTTGGTATAAACCATTTAAAGAGTCCTGTACATTTTCAAACATGCGGCCATAAAACGCAGCTCCAATTACAATTTTCCCCGGAGGTACTCCATGTTCCTCCATTAGCCTGACGCCTGCATCAACCGACCCTGCCCTTTCAGTGGCGGAATATAAAGGCGTATGATGACCGGTAACTGTTGCATAACCACCTACAAGATCATAACTCATCAGATTTACGCGGTCTACCTTTTTCATTACTTTGTTCCAGTCAATTGAATTTTCGATATACCTTTTGGAGCCTCCTGCTGCAAAACTCAATTCATTTTTTTTGCCCAATTTTTTCCTGAGTATTGAAACAAGTGCGGTAAAGTTTTTCTTGTCCTCCGGCATAAACTTATGCCCCGGGAAACCGCTGATAGCAGGATATTCCCAATCGAGATCGAGGCCATCTGTCCCAAAATAATTGTTGATTTCTTTTACTGATTTTGCAAATTCCTTCCTTCCTTTTTTTGTTGAAAAAACATCGGAACATGTTTCACAGCCACCCCAGCCTCCGAGAGAAAGCATAATTTTTAAATCAGGATGTGTGTTCTTGAGGCTTACAAGCTTTTGAATCAAAGCAGAATCCGCGGCATTTCTAATGCTAAGATCATTCCCTTTCAGGTGAGCAAAACTAAAAATGATATGGGTGAGTTTATCAACCGCAAAGCTGTCTATATCAGCGGGACCGCCGGTGTAATAAGCAATTACAGAGATATTATTTTTTTGGGCCCGGGCTGCAAAACAAAAGAATAGTGTAATGATAAAAAATAAAATTTTTGTTTTCATGTTCTTTAAAATTTTTATTTTAATAAGGTTGGATATTTATTTGAAGTATGAAGGACCAATTCACCAAAAAGCGTATTCGCCCATGCGAACCATTTACGGGTAAAATTCGATGCATCATTTTTATTAAATGATTCATGCATAAAGCCTGTTCCTGCATTGGAATTTTTTAGCATGTGCAAACATTTTTTTACTTCTGCCTGGTCGTTGCTTGTTAACCCGCGCATGATAATACTCAAAGGCCATATCATATCCATTCCTGCATGCGGACCGCCTATCCCCTCTCCTGCTGTGCCTTTAAAGAAAAACGGATTGTTTGGAGACAGAACAAATTTTCTTGTGTTCATATAAATAGGATCATTTGTCTTTACCGCATTTAAATAAGGCAATGATAAAAGGCTGGGCACATTGGCATCGTCCATTAAATTATAACTTCCAAAACCATTCACTTCATAAGCATATATTTTACCGGATTGAGTTGTATTGATAATTGAATATTTATTCAATGCGGCCTCTACTTCATTTGCCAAAGCATTACATTCATTTGCAAGCTCCGTATTTTTATGAATCGCATTTACCATTTCCGCGGCCTGCCGCAAACTTACAACGGCAAAAAAGTTAGAAGGGATTAAAAAAGGAAAAATCGTGGCGTCGTCGCTTGGCCTGAACATCGAACAGATAAGGCCGACAGGCTTTACAGGATATCCATAACCACCCAATGGAACACCATCCGTTGCCCATGCAGTCGTCCTTTGAAAAGTGTAAGGGCCATGACCATCTTTCCGCTGTTGCTCTGTAAAAGTCTTTACAATTAATACAATTGATTCTTCCCAATCTTTGCCAAAAACTTTTGAATTTCCGGTGAGTTTCCAATATTGATGTGCAAGACGAACAGGGTAGCAAAGTGAATCAATCTCCCACTTGCGTTCATGAATACCCGGCTTCATTGCAGTAAGATCACTCTTCCATTCACTCACTTTATTTTCATCTTTATAAAATGCATTTGCATAAGGATCGAGATGAATGCATTTCACCTGCCGGTTTATTACCCCTTCAACTAACTGCTGTAAATGCGCATCATTTTTTATGAGTGAAAGATAAGGCCACACTTGTGCAGTACTGTCACGGAGCCACATTGCATCAATATCTCCGGTGATCACATACGTATCAGGTTTGCCATCGATCATTTCAAAATCAACTGTAGTATCCAATGTGTTTGGAAAACAATTTTCAAAAAGCCAGGCAAGTTCTGGATCGGCAATTTGCTTTTTAATTTTTGAAATAGCTTCTTCAACCGCTGTGCTCGTAAATTTTCTATCAGCCAATGGTGGTCTTTGGCTTACAAAAGCTTTTTTATCAAATGCAAAAGCACGCGGATTGTTTTAATAATAATCCTGTTGTAAGAATTCCTGTTGTTTGAAGAAATTGTCTTCGGTTGTTCATGTAATTATTTATTTAACAAAATGTGTGTAAAACCAGGAAGGTTTTTAAAAACCTTCCTGGTTTGGCCAACATTCTTTATTTATTTATTGAAAAAGAATATGGATAAGTCTCCGGTGTTGTTCCTCTGTTCTTGTTCGGCTTCTTATCCATTGAAAAATCAAGAACACCTCCTTTTAATAAATCAAAATGATCTACATAATTTTTATTATACACTTTATTATTCCAACGCAATTCTCTTACATAAATATTTTTGTCACTATTTGCATGGTGCATTTATAACTAATGATTTTCCATTCTCCAGGTTCAAAGTTATCTTTTTAAAAAGCGGTGCTCCCAGCACATATTGTGTTGTCGCCGGGCATACGGGATAAAAACCCATTGCAGAAAAAATATACCATGCGGATGTTTGTCCGTTATCCTCATCACCGCAATAACCATCAGGATTAGCCGAATACAACTTATCCATTACCTGTCGTACCCAGTATTGTGTTTTCCAGGGTTCGCCTGCATAATTGTATAAATAGATCATGTGCTGTATCGGCTGGTTACCATGAGCATACTGTCCCATATTCATGATCTGCATTTCGCGAATTTCATGAATGGGAAAACCATAATAGCTATCATCAAAATCGGGAGGCATGCTAAAAACAGAATCCAGCTTTTTTATAAAATATTCTTTCCCGCCCATAAGTTTTATCAATCCTGCTATATCATGAAATACGCTCCAGCTATAATGCCAGCTATTTCCTTCAGTAAATGCATCGCCCCACTTAAGCGGATTGAACGGACTTTCAAAACTTCCATCTGTGTTTCTGCCCCGCATTAATTTTGTTTCAGGATCAAAAACATTTTTGTAGTTGTGCAGGCGTTTCTCATATATTGCAATTTCTGAAGCAGGGCGATTTAATTTTTTTGCCAACTGATAAATCGTAAAATCATCATAAGCATATTCTAAAGTTCTTGCTGCATTTTCATTGATACCCGTATCATAAGGTACGTAACCAATATCGTTATAAAACTTCACTCCTTTCCTTCCCACTGCATCAATTGGGCCTTCATTATTAGCGCCGTGTAATAGTGCTTCGTAAAGCGTATTAATGTCGTAGCCTCTTAAGCCTTTTATGTATGCATCCGCAACAACCGAAGCAGAATTATTTCCAATCATGACACTACGGAAACCAGGTGCAGACCATTCGGGCAAGAAGCCGCCTTCTTTATAATCGTTTACAAGTCCTTCCTGCATTTCTTTATTTACAGAAGGATATAATAAATTCAGCAAGGGATACAACGCACGAAACGTATCCCAGAAACCCGTACCGCCATACATGTACCCTGGCAATACTTTGCCGTTGTATGGACTGTAATGAACCACTTTGCCATCGCCATTTATTTCGTACAGTTTTTGCGGAAAACATACGGTGCGATAAAGACATGAATAGAAAGTTGCCATTTGTGCATCACTACCACCTTCAACTTTAACCGCTCCCAATATTTTGTTCCAGGCTGCTTTTGATTTTTGTTTTGTGGATTCAAACGAATCGTTGCCGATTTCATTTTTTAAATTTAACTCCGCTTGTTCCGGACTTATAAATGACGAAGCAATTTTCACATTTACTTTTTCACCTTTGCCTGTTTTAAATCCTACGATAGCACCGGCATGATCAGCCTGCATTTCAAGATTACTTTTATCAAGAACGCTATCGTGCCATGTATAAGAAAGTGAAAATGATTTATCAAATTTTATTACAAAATAGTTTTTAAAGTTCCCGGGAACACCTCGGCTGTTTTTTGTTGAATAGCCAATTATCTTTTTTTCTCCCGGTAAAATTTTTATATAAGAGCCTTTGTCAAAAGCATCAACAACTATAAACGAACTATCATTTTCAGGAAATGTAAAAACAAAATTTGCAGCCCGTTCCGTTGTAGTAATTTCAGTTGTTACATCTGCGTCAGCAAGGTAAACACTATAATAATATGGCTTTACAATTTCGGCTTTATGCGAGAACCAACTGGCCCGGTCATTCTCCCTGAAAACCATTTTCCCCGTCACCGGCATTATCGAAAAAACTCCGTAGTCATTCATCCATGGAGAAGGCTGGTGCGTTTGTTTAAATCCCTTTATCTTATCTGCTGTATAAGTATATTGCCAGCCATCGCCCATCTTACCAGTCTGCGGTGTCCAGAAATTCATACCCCATGGCATTGCTATGGCCGGGTAAGTATTACCGGTAGATAAACTATAAGTTGACTGAGTTCCCACCAAGGGATTGACCCAATCAACAGGATCGAAGCTTACTGGTTTTGATTGTGCGTGGGCAAAGAGCGGAGAGATAAAAATTAGAAGGATAAGATATCTTTTCATTTTTTGAATTTTAAAGGACTTCTAAAATAGCATCCCGATAAAAATTTAGTTTCAAAGATTTATAAAATAATCTCCCCCCGTATTTAGATCATAGCTATAAACTTACTGTCTTCCATGTTCAACCAGAAACTTTAATTACCCAAACGTAGTTTGTTACTGATTTCAGAGAAGCCGGAAGTTTTATCGAAATCGTATTGTCTTTCTGTTTCCACGAAAGTTTAGATTTACTTCCTAATAATTGCAAGCCTTGTGTTTTTATTAAATGCCATTTTTGTTAACAGCAATTCATCCTTCGGAAAATCAAACAGGAAAATATATTTTGTCTTACCATCTTTGCTTTGTGTGTACCGGATATTTTCTCCTTCGCCAAATACCGAAAACATTCGGCTGCCGTAAATTGCCTCTCCGTTTGTTTTGATCCACACGCCTATTTCTTTCAGACGCTGGTAAGCCACAGGATCCAATTCGCCATCAGGGCCCGGGCCAATATTCAATAAATAGTTACCACCCTTACTTACAATGTCAACTAATTTTTTAACGAGTTCATCAGCGGGCTTATAAACATCATTAGGCACATAACTCCAGCTATTACCCATTGTCATGCAGGTTTCCCAGGGATAAGGCAAACCCGTTTCAGGTATATGCTGTTCGGGTGTAAGGTAATTTTGTTGCTCACCGGGAACTGCTCTGTCAACAACTATTATTTTTGGTTGCTTTGCCCTTACTTCTTTTACCAAACGAGGCATGTCAATATCCTGGCTTTGCGGATTGCGTGCCCAGCGGTTGCCATTATCTTTGTCCAGCAATTCACTCTTTACTTCCTCATCTGTTTTCTTACGCACCCAGCCACCATCAAGCCAAAGAATATCAACCTTTCCATAATCACTTACCAATTCATTAAGCTGGTTGTGGGTATAGTCTGTAAATTTTTTCCATTGCTCCGGGTATTTTTCAATTGAGTAATTGGCATTGCGGTCGCTCGCAGGAAATTTTTTCCACCAATAATAATCGCTATGCCAATCCGGCTTTGAGAAATAGGCGCCTATCCAAAAATTATCTTTACGAAAAGCATTGAATATTTCTTTGGTTACATTAGCACGCGGGTTTGTTGAAAAAGGACAATCTTTATCTGTGATCTTATAGTCCGTGTATTTGCTATCGAACATACAAAAACCATCGTGGTGTTTTGTGGTGAACACCATATATTTCATCCCGGCATCTTTTGCTGCCGCAGCCCATTTTTCAGGATTAAATTTTACAGGATTGAAAGTTGTTTTAAGGTTAGTGTATTTCTTTACATACTCATTATAATTATCCTCTGACTCTCCTTTTTTTCTTGCGCCGGTGGCCCAACCTAAGTCTTCCGGGCAAATGCTCCAGCTTTCCACGATACCCCATTGGCTGTAAGCTCCCCAATGCATAAGTAAGCCAAACTTGAGGTCCTTCCATTCTTCAAGCCTGTGCTGAATTGCGGTATCAGGATCAGGATAATATTCCTGGTGATCCTGCGCTGAAAGATTGGTGAGAGGAGAAAAAATTAAAGCGATACAAATGGCAATCGTACAGATAAAAGATGGGAGAGTAAAATGCTTTTTCATTGAAACGTTTTTTGAATTATTTTTTCTGATGATGTAATAATTATCATAGCCTGGATTATACCAAAAATCCAGGTCAAGTTTATTAGCAAATGATCCGGAAAAATTAAGTGACTTTCGAAAGTATCCATGCAAGGCTACAGCAACACCGCCCACAATTATGTATTGAACCGAATGTTTATTTAGAACTTTGCATACTGCCAAAATGTTACTGGATAAATTATCGTCCATCGCGGGCTTCACTTTTTTTAGATTTCCCCTTCACCGATGCCGATGATTTTCTCAATAACTTAATGAAATTTTCAAATTCTTTCATTTCTTTTGAGTAATCCACTTCTGTTCTAACAATCAGGTTTACACTTGATTTTAAGTCTTTGAAGCTTTTATATCGTGTCAAATGTGTCATAGTGTTGTGGCGATGTCTTTATTGATCATAATATCTTTATTTCAATTTAAAAAAAATAACCCAAATATTATTCACCAATCTTCCACAAGTAAGCCCTTCACGTATAAGAATTTTTTATCGTCAAATTCTGAATTAATTCTCATTTGGAATTTGATATAGTTTTAACGGAGCATTATTGACACCAACTAATAAAAGATTTTTCTTACCTGCACTTTTTAATATCCTTACATTTCTCACATCCCCTGATAAATACAATCCGCTTTGATACGGTTCTTCAGCGATAATCTCTTTTGATTTATTTTTTAATATTACTCCCATCGATGCATCGGAATGCCCCAGTTGTACACGGTAAGGGTAAAAATTCCCAGCCAGTAAAAGTTTATCATCTGCAATTCGTTCAATACTGCTTACCCTTGAAAATTGTGCTTGCTCCGGTAAATTTTGTTTTATAAAATGATTATTGCCATCATTAAAGAAAATTGCGGATTGCTGTGTGTTACAAAATAATTTCTTGGAAGAGTTTAATTGATCCTCATTTAATATATCTTTTATAGTAGCATTTCCGTAATCTTTGTAACGAACAAATTTCTTTTTCAATCCCTGCATTTCATCCAGTATTTCATCTCTTGATGCCATTGGATAAGATGTATCGCCGATGTAATAGCACATTACCGGGTCAATAATTCCATTGCCATCATAGTCATTGTAATAAAGTGTTACCGGCTTATCGTGAGAAGATTTGTATTGTGTATTTGTACCGCAGTTGCCGGCTACTATATCCGGATTGCCATCGTGATCGATGTCTTCTATGCGCAACGCCGCCCACATTCCATTGGTATTTTCAAGGCCCGCTTCTTTAGATACATCTGTGAATTTCCCGGAAGAATATCTAAATATCTTCACCGGCATAAAATCTCCTGCAACCACTAATTGCAATTCTTTTGAATTTTTTACAGGCATCCAGGCTGCAGCACTTATCATTCCGGGATTCATCAAATCCGGCGCCATTTCCTGCGTTACATCCGTGAATTTTACAACTCCGTTTTGCGAATCATTTCTCAACATATAACTTCTTGAAGGCAATGGAAAAGAACCCGGCACGGACTTTCCGCCAACGAAAATATCCATGTCGCCATCATCGTCATAATCACCAACGGCAATAGCAAGCTTACTTGAAAGCATTGGAGGCAACGCACCCGCGGCTTTAGAAAAATTTCCCCGTCCGTCATTTATATATAATCTATCCTGGTATTCAGGCGAGCCGTCCATATATTCATTACCGCCACTTACAACATACAAATCAGGGTAACCATCACCGTTTGCATCAAAGAAAACGGCATTTACATCTTCACTTTCTTTATCATTTTCAATATGCAGGTTGAGAAATTTGTCTAAATGTTCCGTCACTATTTTGAATATAAATAACTGAAGCCTGGCTGATTGCGCCTCCGGCAAAAAAATCGTCAAGTCCGTCTTTATTTATATCTGCTACAGCTAATGCCGGTCCGTATTTTGAAAGTTGCCATGGCAATAAAGTCTCGTCCTTAAAGTCAATAAAATCATTTTCTTTGTGAACAAAATTTACACGAGCCTGGGAAGTAATGTCTTTGTAATAAACCGGATTTTTTTTCTGCAAATTATTTTCGGCGACCGATTCGTTTTCCTTGTTTTCAGCAATAGTTAGCGTTTGATTAGGAGCAACATTTTTCCGAACAGATTCATTTCCATCAGGCCATACTATTTTTAATGAATCTATTTTTTGGGCGTTTCCCAATCCAAAATGCAACATAGAAGTTACTGTACTTTGAAATCCACGCACCCGGCTCTTTTCAAGAAATTGCACGTTCCCGTTTGTATAAGCAAATACTTTTGCGCCTAATGCTTCCGTATTTTTTGAGACACCCTTTAAATAAAGATTGATGTAATTCTGTTTTGTTTCTTCTGAATTATTACGATACAAATTAACAGGATCATTGTTATTACAAACAACCAGGTCTAGGTCACCATCATTATCAAAGTCTGCATATGCTGCTCCGTTTGAAACAACCGGCATATCAAGGCCCCAGCTTTTCGTTACGTTTTTAAATGAAAGATCATGGCTATTTTGAAATGCATAATTGCTTAATTTATTGGAAGGCATTTTTTTGACAAGGTCAAAAGTTTTGTAATTAAAATTTTTCTTTTGCGCTTCGTCAAGCATTGCATTGGCAGCAGTGTATTTTAAAAAATCCATATTGGTGAAATCACGCAGATAACCATTGGTTATGAAAAGATCTTTCCAACCATCATTATCCATATCAGCAAATAAGGCGCTCCAGCTCCAGTCAGTATTTGATATGCCTGACAACTGCCCAATTTCACTGAAGCGTTCATTTCCTTTTTCATCTGCACCTTCATTTATATGCAGCATGTTACGCATTTGCTGGTAATAAAAACCGCTATCAACAATCAAATGATATTTATCATATTCATCAGGGCCTTTCAATAATTTTTGCCGGTAATTATCTTCCGGCAACATATCGAGTGTAAATACATCGGGCATTGCGTCGTTATTTATATCCGCCACATCTGAGCCCATTGAATATTTTGAAATTTCCGTAAAGCTGTTTTCAAGACTTTCAGTAAATGTGCCGTTCTTATTATTAATGTAATAACAATCTTTTTCAGTGTAATCACTGGTCGTATAAATGTCTGGCCAGCCATCCATATTTATATCGCTAATGTTTACGCTAAGACCGTAATTATAAACATGGCTTTGTATCCCGGCTTGCTGCTGTTACTTCGGTAAATTTATTTTCACCTGTTTCTGCAAGCATATTTTTGAATAAGCGATTGCCATATTGTTTGCTGACTTTTCCACGAATAGCGCTTGAATTTTCAAACGGATCATAGCTGTTTATAGAATGATTCAGCAAAAACATATCGAGATCACCATCTTTATCATAATCAAAAAAAACAGCCATGGTAGACTGTGTGCCCGGCGCATCAAGCCCGTATTCCATTGCCATATTTTTAAAAACAGGCACACTGTCTTTATTCAATCCCTGGTTAATAAATAATTCATTGGACAGTTTTGTGGAATCACTAAATTTTCCGCTGTGGCATACATATATATCCATTAAGCCATCTCCATTTACATCTGCAACACATACGCCTGTGCTCCATGTGCCATTACCTGCAACACCGGCAATTGAAGTGACATCCTGAAACTTAAAATCCTTTTTGTTGAGGTATAATTTATCAGGCACTGCATTACCAGAAATAAAAATGTCATCCCATCCATCGTTGTTGAAATCGCCTACGCCTACGCCATGACCGTTATACAGGTATTCATAGTTCATTATATGCAGCGAATCATTTTCCGGGATTGTATTTGTAAAGTTTACACCTGTTTTATCGGATGGCATTAATGTAAATAGAGTTGTGGATTGTTTGTTGTTATTGCAACTGAAGAAAATGATGGATAGGATTACGAGAAACCGCACCCCAACCCCTCTCCGAAGGAGAGGGACGAGACTTTGGGCCTCACCCCAACCCCTCTCCGAAGGAGAGGGACTTGACTTGAAAAAGAAAAAACGGTAAATTTTTAAAAAATCCATTCGCTATTTATAATTTGTCCAACTCAATATTTTCATCACCGTCTTCATAAGGGACATACAACATTAGTAACGTCATCATTTCCTGGTCGCTTCGCATATCACCTTCCGAAGTCACAACCTTTGGCGGATCATTTGGATTAAAGGGATTATTAGATGTATTATCATAAGATGCCTCTATCACCAATTTTGATCCGATTGGTATAAGCACCGGCTTTTTAAATCTATAAATTTCCTGCCACCTGAAATCCCACTCGGGAATATTCACTAAAGGAATGGTGTCATTATTTCTACCAAAGACAGCGTAGGCTTTGAATGTTTTCCCGATGAGGTGCATGTGAGGCCATACATAAAACACTGATTCATTTTCCTTTGGATTTACAATTTCCAGTTTGTATGTAGAAATTTTATTCGCAGGAATGTAATGAAATTCCGGTTCAATATCTTTTGCCCCTATACCACCGCTCCCCAGACTTATCACTTTGATTTTCCTTTTTACAGGAGTCTTTGTAAAAAATAAATTGATGCCGGAAATGCTTTCTGCTTCTTTTGCCGACGGCGAATAATGTATAGTAAGTAATATTACACCCCGTTTTGGCATTATCCATCCGAAGCCTTCAGGATATTTTTCATAAGACGTGCCGGGAATCCACCCGCCATAGTATTGTATAGTTCTCTTGTAAGGAAAATATTGAGAATATTTTGTTCTGTCATCATCAGTCAGGTTAATGAGATCAGCGGTTTTATAAATGTCAATACTATCGGCCACAGCATGCACGGCATAATTTGCATGGTGAATGAGCTTTTTATTATTACTGAAGAACTCTACCGCTTCTACGTTATATTCCTGCGGCAATTCAAAAGGAATTTTAAAGACTATGAACCTTTCTGTATTGTCCGCCTTTACTATGTATGCATCTTTTACTTTTAAAGCCAGGTCAGGCTCTCTTGTAAAAGTGGTGTTTTCCAGCGTAGTTATTTTATAATCCGGCTTATCACCTTTAGGCGCACCCGCTTTTACCCAGGCAGTAATTTTTTGTATTTGTTGATCAGATAAAGAACGGTTATTGGCAAAATGCGTATAAGTGTCATCAGCCTTCCATGGGGGCATATATTTACTTTCCACCACTTTTGCAACAAAGCTCGCACGCTTGGCAACATCTTCATACGTCAACAAATTGAATGGTGCAGACTCACCGGGCTTATGGCAATTGGCACATTTAGATTGAATGATGGGGCCAATATCTTTATTAAAAGTTACAGACTGAGCATCAAGTAAACAAACGGTAAACAGCAAAGGCAGGATTAAAAATATTCGCATTCTAAAAATCATTGATTAAGCAACCTATAGGTTTTGTAAATGGAATTGAGGGCTTGTTATTAATAAAATTATGTAATGCTACATCAAGGTAATAATTCGAAACATGATTTCGTGTTTTGCCTAATGCAACCATCCAATCATCAATAGCTCCCCTATAAACAAGGACACCATCTTTATTATCAATTACCAAAACTTCAGGAGTCGCCCTCCCACCAAGATAATGAGTTAGATCCATAGACGTGTCCCGAAGCAGCGTCCATGAAGGCATGTAATCTTTTTGAAAACCTTCCACATCATCTGCGTCAAAACTCCCGGGAATAAGACCAACAAAATCTGCTTCTTGCCCGTATTTCTTCCTTATAGCTACCAGCTTCGTAGAGTAATTTTTACATATAGGGCATTCCGGTGAGAGAAATGCAATTACCAAAATACCCTTTCCAGAATGTTTTAAATGTGCGACAGATTCACCCGGCATCAATAGTGAAAACGAAGAGATTGAATCTATACTATACGCCCTCTTTTCAAGCGAGAAATATCCCTGGCAAAAAACACTCAAGCCCAGGGTGAGCATTAATCCCAATAAAAATATTTTCTTCTTCATCTATAAAATTACAATACTCCGGTAATAAGGCCGGAGTATTGCGTTTAAGTGGTTTATCAATTAACTATTTTTTATCCCACCATACCCGGCCTGAAATATCCGCAGGACCTGAGCCATAGTCAGCATTAGATGCCATTTCAGTAAATGCTGCATTAATATTTTCGTAATTAATATCGGTTGTTGGCGGCAGAGTTCTCGGCGCTCTTCTTGGTATGGCCAATTCTGCTCCGTTGTAAAGCAGTTTTTCCATCTTTAAAGTAGTGGTATTATTGGGCATACCGGTTCTTTTCACCAAAGCCCATGCTTCATTAGGCTCTTTAAAGAAATTGATGAAAGCCTGAGATGCGATCTGGTCTAGTCCTGTCGCAGCATTGTATTTTACCGCAGGCATAGCGAGATAGTTATCAATCTCTGTCTGAGTAGGAGCAGCGACTTGCATACCGAGACCGGTTTCAATATAATAATCCAGGAACATTCCATCTGTTGCCATCTTTCCATAGTATTCGATAGATGCTTTGACTCCGTTATTATACCAGGTAGCAGGGTCATCGCTCTTCACTCCGGAATAACTAAGTTCGGCAAGCATGAAACAGTAGTCAGCGTACGTAATCAAAGGAATATATTGCACCCCGGTACCTCCATTGAAGGCCACCTGGAATATCCTGGGATTGATATTGCTTAAGGTATCAAGGTTAACTTTTCCTGATCCCTTATCAATTTGTTTGGTAGTATAATACTTTAATTTAACTACAGCATCCGCAGAAGAATCCGGGCTTGCGAAACTACCTACGTAACGCTGGTCAACAAATACCGCGTCGGTTGATAAAACGCCTTGTGCTTTGGCAAGATCAAAATTTTCCTTACTGTATGAATTTTTTGTAAAAAAGTCACGTGTTCTTGGATCAGCATTGTTTACCATGAAAGTTGTCATTGCTCTCGGAGCCCTTAATCCATCGGGATTCCAGTTTCCACCAGATGTATATGAAGCAGGAGCTTTGAGTGCCCAGCTATCGGTGTTATCACTCATTAAATCAGATGCAGGAGATGAAAATACATCCTGCATAATGGAAGTCGCCTTCGCATTATCCGCTTTCATTATTCTCATGGCCATTCTTAGCCGTAGAGCATTAGCTGCTTTTACCCATTTAGTAGCGTCGCCAAAATAAAACTGATCATAATTGCCAATTGCAAATTGACCGCTAGGCGCCGTCTTAATATCCTGGATAGCACTTTTTAGATCCTGGTCGATTGCGCTAAACACATCCTGTTGCGAGTCAAAAGGAACTGTAAATTCCAAGGTGTAGCGTCCTTTAAATGCTTCAGTATATGCAATACTTCCGTAGATATCAGAAACATAAAAAGCTTCGTAGTCAAGTAGGATCCTGGCTATTGCACCGAGTTGCTGGTAACTTTCCTTTCTTGGAGATTCAAGTTTTGATATGGCAACATTCACATCATAAAGTTGGGATCCGCCGCCCCTTCCATAAAGATTATCATACCTGCTAAATGGATTGGAACTTGCGGTAAAGTTTTTAAGATTTCCCGCTGTAGGCGTATTCAACTGAAGCCAGGGCATAATATTTCGATAAGTTTCATAGTATGCTTCAAAGTCGTTTCCGAAGATAGACTTTGTTCCATTTAAAAACTGGTTTTGAGGATTCACGTCGTATACGACAGTTGGATCTATGTTTGCATCGACGAACGACGATTTTTTACATCCCCATAGTAAGAAGACTGCGGCCGTTATTGTAATTATATTTTTAAACATGTTAATAGTTTTTTTTAATTAAAAATCAGCATTTACTGAGAATCCAATGTTTCTTACATAAGGTATCCCTCCATATTCTGCAAAGGCAGCAGGTTGATTACTACTAAGCCCTTCAGGATTGATTCCACCTTTTGCATTTTTCCATATATAGGTAAGATTCCGACCAATAAGATTAACTCTCAGGTTATTGATTTTTAATTTTGAAGAAAGTGATTTAGGTAAATTGTATCCAACCGAAACTTCCCTAAGGGCTACCCATGAATTATCAAATACTGAAAATTCCCTGATTCCCGATGACCATTGGGTAAGGTCTTCATAATATTCCAAAGCAGATTTAGGTGCTATTAACCCCTGGTCGAAAGCCTGCTGCCATGACATTCCTCCTAAAGCTGTTCCATTCGAACTGGTAATTCCATCTGCAAAAACTCCATCGGGAATAATACCGTCATCACGTTTGTTACCGCTAGCATCAGTGTATGAAATACCACCGTGGGCAGCATCGCGGCCAGGAAGTGTAAAGGCAAATGCACCGTTAGATGAACCATACTGGTGAGTGCCGGAAGCCATAAGGCCACCAACTTTAGCATCTATCTGTACATTAAGAGAAAAATCTTTGTACCTGAATGTCTGGTAAGTACCAGCTAAATATTTCTCCATGATAGACCCCAGGTATTTATCTTTCACAAGGCCCGGAGCGTAATCGCCGGAACGAAGGAAGGTATACCCATTAGATCCGTTAGGAGCATTTCCTAAAACTCTCTTTCCATTGCTCGGATTGTCTATCGCATTTCCGCTGGCATCACGCGCCTGGTAAGTTGCGAATGCATAAGTGGAATATACCGCTCCATATTCTTTACCGGGCTCAGCTACCGCTCTCACATCGGCACCAAAAGCATTTATCAAACCGTAGGTGCTAACACCATCGGCCAATGAAACAACTGTGTTATGATTACGGGTATAATTAACAGTAAAGTTCCATGAGAAATCTTTTGTACGTATAGGCGCGATATTCAGCAGTATTTCAATTCCCTCGTTTCTTATTTGACCAACATTAAACAATGCCGAAGTTCCACCAATTTCTGCTGGTACAGGCAATTCAAGAATTTGGTTGTAAGTGTTTTTATTGTAGTAGGTGAAGTCTATCCCAAACCTGTTATTTAAGAACCGAAGATTAGTACCAAATTCATATTCCTTCGATTGTTCATTCTTTAGATTTTTATTGGGTAATACTGAACTTGTAAAACCTGCAAAAGGTAAAGTAGTAAGGCCGAGCCCTGAATTCACTATATCGCTGGTACCGCCAATCTTGTAATTTCCCACCTGGTTCAGCTTCCAGGAATCATAATCCTTACCTGTTACCCCATAAGATGCACGAAGTTGGCCGAAGCTGAGGAAATCAAATTGCGGCTTCTCTTTGAGCAGGCTGCTAAATATGAAAGATGCTCCCACTGAAGGATAAACAAAAGTATAATCTCCTGTTCCATTCGCCAATGTAAGCGTGGAATTATAATCTTTTCTCACGCTATAGGTTAGGGTAAGAAGGTCTCTCCAGGTAAGATCTCCAGAAGCATATATAGCATCAGTAAGTTTTGCCGGCCTGTATCCTTGAGACACATCAGCTTTATTCACACTATTACTTAAACTAAAGAAATAAGGGTTAGATGCGGTGAGGCCTCCGTTTGAACTGGCGTTAATAATGTCACCTAACTGATCTTTATTTGTTTCAGCGCCTAAAGTAATGCTTCCCTGGAGATCGGAACTTAAGTGCTTTTCGGCTGTTAATAAGCCCTGTAAACGATAGCTTTTATAGCGGGCGGTATTTAATCCATAATATCCGTTTGTGAAGCCGGCGCCATCACCCAAAAATTGTTTTTCAATTTTTGTATTATAATTTGACAAGTTGCCACGGGTAAGAAGCGTTAACCATGGCGTGATGTGGGTAGTGAGATCCACATTAGCCCTTAAATTATCTTCAGCGCTTGATTGATTATTATTGTAAGTAGTCCATAAAAATAATCCCAAACCATAAGGATCATTTGCTCCTGAAATTCTGCCGCCGTTTGTTTTGTCTTCAAAATTATTTATCCAGTAATTCCAGTCGATACTGTTCGCCCTGTAATAATTAAACCTGAAAATGGGATTATAATTACTAACCTGCCGGATCGGATTTTTATTCTTTGTCGTCGCGTAGGTTATTGTAGCATCAATGTCAAATATTTTTCCAATTTTTTGAGTAGCTCGTACTGAAAAATTATCGCGGTCAAACCTTGCACCATTAGGTATAATACCGTTGGTGATATTTTTGGAATAGGATGCTCTGAATGAGCTTCTGTCTGTGCCACCCTGCACTGCTACATTATAATCATTTTGGTTACCGGTTTGGAAATAGTCTATTACTTTATAAGGCGACCATGGACGCATGTGGCCATCAAGGTCCTTAACCATATGACCATCGAACTTCGGCCCAAAATCATAATACGGCCCGTAGTCCGGATCTATTACATCATTTCCATTAGCATCTTTTGCAAATGTTGGAGTATAACCTCCGCCAAATTCATATTGCAGGTCAGGGCCTTTGTAAGCCTTGTCCCACATTTGCGTAACATTTAAAGATACGCCAAGACCGTTACCTGGTCTGCCTTTTTTAGTAGTGATCAGTACCACTCCGTTTTGAGCTCCTGATCCATATAATGCGCTGGCTGCAGACCCTTTCAATACAGAAACTGATTCAATATCATCTTCGTTAACATTCTTTAAAATGTTTCCAAAGTCTGCGTTGTTATTATCCGCCCAGGTTTCAGGGCCTGTTACATCTGGCTTTATGAGCACACCATCAATTACAAAAAGTGGTGACTGGTTTCCACTTAATGAAGTGTTTCCCCTTATACGTATACGTGAGCTTGAACCGGCGCCGCCAGTACCCTGATCGATACGCACACCGGAAAGCTTACCCTGCAATGAGTTTAATACATTCGGAGATGGAGCCTTGGCCAATTCCGCAGCATTAATCTGCTGTGATGCATAAGGCAACTTACTAGTAGCCTGGTTCTTTCCAAATGCAGTTACAACCACTTCGGTTAGGGCCGAGTTTTTGGATTTAAGTGAAACTTCCAGCGACTGCTCTCCATTATATTTAATCTCTTTGGGTTCGTATCCTATTGAAGTAACGACCAATGTAGGATTAGCCGAGCTCGAGCGAAGCGTAAAGTTTCCGTTGGCATCGGTTCCCGTTGCAGTTCTTGTTCCTTTAACTGCTATCGTTGCGGAGGGAATTGGACTACCGGTAGCGTCATCTCGAAGCGTACCGCTTATCGTCTTTTGTTCCTGTGCGAAACAGGAAAGGCTGAATGCACTCAGCAGCAAAAAAGTTATAAATCGTTTCATAAGCATAGTTTAAAAATGATAAAAAGAATAACTGTTATTTATTTATATAAAAATTGAAAAAAACTATTTCTGAATCAACAAGCATTAACAATAAATCTAAAAATGCCTTTGATGTATTTTATAATGCGCACTAAGTACGATATCCAACTTCGAAAAAATTTCCTGTAAGCATATAGTGTTACGACAATATATCTTCCAGCGACGCTGCACGAATTTTGCCGGATTCTTTTTCAAAGTTTTCCATTACCAAAGATGCTGCTCCTATGAGCTCAGCCTTATATCCAATAGTTGACACTTCAATTCCCGTACTGTGCGAAAGCCTTGGAATGCAATATTCATTTATTGCCTGCTGAATTGGCGCCATTAAAACTTTACCTGCCGATGAGCCCCTGCCCCCGAGTATAACTGTTTCCGGATTGAGCAGGTGTATGAGAATGGCAACGCCTCTCCCTATATTGTATCCCGCCTCAGTAAATAATTCTACGGCAAACCGATCTCCATCCTGTGCTGCTTCCATAATATTTTCAATCGCCTTCTCTAAATGTTCAAAAGAATCCCCGTTTATTTTTGTTAAGCGGTGAGCGTTCAATCCTTCCCTGGCTTTTTCAACTATGGTGAGTAGTGATGTTTCTGTTTCCAGGCATCCGCTTTTGCCACAGCTACATAATTTACCGTTATTAAAAAGAGGAATATGACTAAGCTCGCCTGCAAAGCCATCGTGTCCACGAAAAAGCTGCCCATTAAGTATTAACCCAAGACCAATGCCCCAGCCTATATTAATGACCATTGCATTTTTCTTATGCCTTGCTGCACCAAAACGCAGTTCGGTTAAAGCAACCAGGCTTGAATCATTATCAATATAAACCGGCAAATCAATTTGCTCACTTATAATCTGCGAGACGCTTTTACCGGAAGATTTTAGAAAAGTATAATTAATCCCTTTTTGCGCATTCACAAAACCGGGCATTCCTATTCCTACACCTATTATCTTGCTTTTATTTATACCGGAGTTTTCAATAAACTTTTCGATTTTTTCTATTAGGACAGCAAGGCAATCCTCGTTCTTAGCAAGGTTCAATTCAAACTTACTGACCTCCGAGATCACCTGGTTCTGCATATCCATTATGGCGATCCTTGTTACAAACTGATCCATGGCAACAGATACCAGATACATAACATCAGGCTTAATTGCGTAAGTCTGGGGCCTTCTACCTCCCGTAGAGGTGGCGTAACCGGTTTCTATTACTAGTCCATCTTTCATTAACTCGTTTAGAAGTTTTGTTACAAGAGGAAAACTCTTATTAATTCTTATATATAATTCCGCACATGATATGGAGGGAGTGAAATATAGCTCCCTAAGTATTCTCTTTTTAAACAAACTTTTATTATTCGCCATACATTAAAAATGCCCCAACCGATTAAAAGTTAGGGTGAAGTTAAAGTTCTTTTGTATTCTGCCAAAAAACTTTTTAATTTTTTTAAAAAGTTTTTATAACCTGCTTGAAAACTATGACTTAATTTTTGCAAAAAAATATAGATTACGCGGCCATATATTAAGAAATCGTTCACTAACTTATTTTACCGCCACCTGGAAATTCAAATCTTTAAGAATTCAAAATGGGGTCGTGGTAAATAAAAATGATGAAATAAATGTTGGAAAAAATCCCGTCCCATAATCGGGGGAATCAGGCAAGCAAATATGCCTACTTTGATCAACGACTTTCATCGTAGCTAATAATAAAATCTCCCGGGAGATCTATTTATAGAAAAATAATTGGGCTCTTATATTATCATAAATAGCTTATTACTATTTAGTGTACACGAACCATCTAAAAAATTTATCTGGTAACAAAGTAGTTGCAAAGTTTAATTAGATTTGCCAAAACAATAACATGAATATGAGTTTTACATTTCGAAAATTATTTACTTACGCATTGTTAAGTTCTTTGGTATTCATCTCTTTTTCCTGTGGATCTACCCGCAATAGTATTGCAGTAGAGGAAGGCTGGGAATTGCTTGGCGAAACAAAAGCAGGGTTCATAAGAGAAACGGACGTAATCAATGTAACCAGCAGGAGTCAATTTACCGCAATACGGTTCAAGGTAGAAGGTGCGGAGATCAAGTTAAGTGAACTTGCAGTGTACTTTGAAAGTGGCGATAAATTATCTCCCGCAGTTGATGAAAATATTCCCGCCGGTCAGGAAAGCCGCCTGATTGAATTGGCAGCCGATGGAAGAACCATTACAAAAATTGAATTCAAATATCGCACTGTAGGAAGTATTATAAAAAAGAAAGCGAATATTGTCATCCTGGGCAAACGCTATCGCTCGGGATATTAATATTCAGGATTTATAAAACTCATTTTTCATTGCTGCCCGTTTAAACTTACAGTTATGAAAAATCGATTCTTCTTACAGGTAGATTCCCAGCCAGGGCTGCTGGTATAGGGCTCATAGCTGTTACTTCTGACTGATCCGGGAAATACGGAATCTTAATTTCATGGATATCTTTTATCCGTTTCTTTATCAATAAAGAATGAAATTATAGCCAGCTTTACCGATAGAAATTCCCTGGTAACTTCTTCATCCATTTTAAAAATTCACTGTATGAAAAGGACTTTCATTGGTATTATGGTATTGCTTATGTCATCTGCTCTTGTGGCGCAGGATCATCCAGGCTGGTACAATGTATTTACAGGGAATGTTGGAAATATGCAGGCAACCATGCATCTGCACAAAGCAGGCGATAGTTATTGCGGGTATATTTGGTTTGCACAAAATCAGTGGCCAATGCCTTTATACTATAATGTATCTCCCCATAAAAACGATAGTCTCGAGATAAGTGCCATGGGCGGAAGTCTCAGCTTTGTTTTTTCTGGTGTTCTTACTGACAAGGCTTATACCGGAAAAACCACCTTGCAAAAAGATAACAACGCGGCAAAAAGTGCCACGTTTCAGTTACAGGTTTCTGACGATAAAATTTTTACACCATTTAATTTTTATTCAGCAAATGGTACTGCCAAATTATTACCCCAAATAAAAAATGAATCGGAGGCGAGCTATCTAGTCGCCTCTATCTGGCCTTCAGAAAATAACCTGCTATCCACGGCAGTAAAAAAACATGTTCAAAAAGCCCTGCAAATAAAGGTGCCCATTGCAGACCCTTCGAAATGGATGACTGACGAAAAAAACAAGTTTCTTACCAATTGGAAAAAGGAAAACAGCAAGATGTCTCCAAAAGAAGCATCTGAAATGGGCCTGTCATTATCGGTAGAGCAGGAAGACAGGGTGATGGTTATGTATGAGAATGAACAAATGATTACCGTGGCACATTACAGTTTTGGCTTTTCAGGCGGCGCTCATGGTGACTTTACCACTGCACTTGAAACCATACAAAAATCTACAGGTAAAAAAGTTCTTTTAAGCGATGTGTTGAATCCAGCCGGCATTAAGGCATTGCCTCTTATTCTGGATAAGGTAGCCCGGGTGCAATTTGAAATAAAAAATAATAATCCCTTAGATCAGAATTATTTTCTTGTGAATAAAATTCCCCTAAGTGAGAACTTTTATGTAACCAGCAAAGGAATAGGATTTTTGTATGCACCCTATGTAATAAAATCTTTCGCTGATGGAGAAATTAATTTGCTTGTTCCTTTCACAGTGCTTGGCCCCTATCTACAACCGGCATTTAAACATTAGCCATCCTTTTGTTAACTATGCTTTGCGGAAACGTATCCAAATTCACTAACATTTACCTGCCCTGTTTTCGTTACATTTTTTATATCTTGTTAGTAAAATTAATAATTGAAAATATTCATCCGCCGATACAAAATCACCATCAGGCTCGAACTTGTCTTTTGGATTGGAGGGCTTCTCCTGTTAGCGTTTATGAAACCCGGAGCAGATAGCTCATTATTCTATTTGTGTTTTTAGAATGTTGGGTATTGATTTTTGCCCGGGATGCGGACTTGGGCATTCAATCAACTATTTATTTCATGGTGATTTCAGGCAGTCACTTTCAGCACATCCACTAGGGATTTTTTCTTTACCAATAATTTTTTACAGAATATATCAACTACTTCGCCTTAATCTATTTTCCAGAACTATAAAATATACAACATGCAATACGATAACTCGGCTTCAGTAAATCCTGTACTTTTAAAATTTCTTTACGACGTTACGCCGGAAGAACTTATAACCATAAACTCCCATACCAAGGGCTTTGGTGATGATGAGCTTTCAAATTTTTGTATGATATACCGGTCGAAAAGAAAAGACCCCCAAACAATATTACTATTGTGCCTCCTGGGGCTGGTATGTGTTGCCGGAATTCATCGCTTTGTGATCGGGCATACGGGCATGGGTATTCTTTATTTTTTTACCGGTGGCCTCTGCCTGGTCGGGACAATAGTTGATGCTATAAATCATAAGGACCTGGCGGTGGAATACAATGCAAAAATGATTTCCGAAACCCTGATGATGTTGAATATGATCAAAAGGTAATGAATGATTTCCCTTTGAGGTTTGGTTGCCACAGACACTTTTAAATTTTACCCAATACTTTTAAATCCGTATTCGATTTTAACAATACCATAATGGAACAATTGTTGAAACGTAATAAAAAAAAGCCATGGATAACGAAAAATTAATTACCGCGAATAATGATGATGAAATTTGGCAACAAGTAGCTGCCGACTTAAAAGACAATGAATTTGCCTACTCAGCAATCATTTCAATACAAAACAGGAAAATCTATTTTGATATTGATGTGGACCCGGGCGGCGGTTTTGAAGGCGGCTATCAAACAACGACATTTAAGAGCCGGCTGGAAAAAGCCGGTACATTTAAATTCGCCTTACATCACCAGGGATTGCTGGATGAAATAGGAAAATTTTTTGGAATGGAAGATATTGAAACCGGCTACCCTGAATTTGATAAAAAAGTGATTGTAAAAACCAATGATGCAGCCAGGATAAAATCTTTATTTTCCGAGAAACAAACACGCGTCCCCTTTGAAGGTCTTACAGATTTTACTTTTCATATCGCCCAACATCATATCGATGAGACCAGTGCAAAAGCGGATTTTCTTGAGCTAAGTATTGAAGAGGCTATCACCGACATACCAAGATTGAAGCCTATCTACAACGCCTACACAAAAGTTTTGGATGCGCTTGAAAATTGATATATCGTCTAAAGTGATATCACTGTTTTCTTAAAGTGAGGGTAAGTTTATCACCGTCAGTATTATACGACGTATCGGTAGTTGTGAAGCCTGTGCAATCAAAAGCAACTATTGTTGGCGATCTCCCATCGAAATCGAGAGTGCTACCATTTAAGCTCCAGGTGCCACTGTAATCGCCGGGCGTAGAACATTGGGTTCCCGCATCGACATAAGCAAAAGTATGATTAGCGCTGAAAGTAGTTATATCATCCAGTTCGCAGGGATCAAGAAGAAATGTTCCATCTATCTCTGCTGAAGCAGGTGAAGGTTTATACTTTATCGATACAAGTTTATAGCTCCCCACTAAGTTGGCTTCTGTAAGATCACAGTTGCTTACTTTATCTTTCTTTTTGCATGAGGCGAAAGCTAATGTTGCTATAATCAATAGGCCGAGGTACGGATTAATCTTAATCATAAATCTTTTTTGTTGTTTAAAAGTCTGAGGAAATAAAGATACGGTATGGAATATGAAGAGTTGGAAATATGAAATGCTTTTATACTGGCATTTTAGGATCCGGTATGTTGTGGCAGGGAGATATAAAATGTAGATCCATTTCCCTCCTCACTTTCAACCCATAACTTTCCCTTGTGCGCTTTTACAATTTCAGATGAAATAAATAGTCCAAGGCCCAGGCCACCTAAAGGAAAATTCGCTTCAGCTCTATAAAATTTCTCGAAGATCATGTGGGTATTTTCTTTTGTTATTCCTATTCCGAAATCCTGGACAGAAAATAAAATAGTATCGTCCTTCGCCACCGAGTTAATCAACACCTGGTTAGATTGAGGAGAATATTTTACCGCATTTGTGAGTAGGTTGGTAATTACCTGCTCCAGCCGGAACCGGTCAGCATAAACATAAACACTTTCATTTTCCTGTATGGATAAAAAATGAAGCGGAGATATGTTTTTTACATTTTGTACGGTTTCCTTCACCAAAGTTTTGAAATTAAACTTCTCATTGCTCAGGTACATTTTTTTACCAGGCATAGTATTCACCACCAAAAGATCTCCTACAATCTTAGTAAGCTTATTCAATTGTATATCCATTGTGGATAATAGCTTGCCCACTTCACCCTTCATCTTCTTTTCAAAACTAAGCTGTAAAATATGTACAATACCTTTGAGGCTTGTGATAGGCGTTTTCAATTCGTGAGATGCCACGCTTACGAATTCATCTTTCACCTTTTCAATCGCCTTCCGTTCAGTAATATCAGTATGGGAAATAACTGCTCCGTGAGAATCAGGCAGTGAGGTTACTTTCATAAGAAACCACCTGTATTTTTGGGGAGAGTGACATGGATATTCTAAAATAAAAGAAGGAATGGTTCCGTCCAGCACACTCTTAATTCCACTTAGTGCTTTTGGGGCCTCCTCGGAAAAAGGGCCATTAGCTTTGCTGCAGACGTCCAGGTAATTTACGCCAATAAATGCCTGCCTGAAATCTCCTTCCCATGCATTTTCTTTTGCAAAATTTATCCAGGATTCATTTACAGTTTGAATAACCCCGTCGGGATCCAAAACGGCTATTTGGGCAGATAAGGAATTGAGTATAGCATCTTTTAGTTGCTCACTCCGTGAAATTTTGTGGCCATTAACTTGCTGGTCAATGTGGTTATTACCTTGCTGGCCAATTTGGTAATTGAGGGGTTCTGTAAAACCTTTCATTGAATATTGAGGCGTTTAGTTTTGATATAGGAATGAATTTTGAGATAATTGCTTTCGGCTTCAACTTACGCTACTCCACTACGAATATATAATTTATGTATTATAATTCCATTAAATGTTCATTTGTTTATATAAACGTAACTAACAAAACGGTTGGGTTTAGAAAATCTGTTCTATAATTTAATACCATGCAGGCAAGGGAATTGAATAAAATCAATTATAAAAAATCAGCTTCCCATCTGTTAAAACCTAAGGACTGCTTTGCTTTTGGGCTTTATCCGAGACCTTACTCACAGCTACGTATAGCCTTTTGGCATCAGTAAAATTACGGCGACAAGAATAGAGGCATAAGAAAAATATCTAAGTGGATAAATTTTATGATAGACAAAAGATCACCGGGGCGTTTTTGATTTTTTTAATTGAAAATCAGGATGCCCGCATTGCCACATGGCAAAAGCAAACTGGTCCGCAAAATTGGCAAATGTCACAGATTTATCTTCGTTCTTAATCATTCACAATAGAAAAACAGCCTAAGCAATTTGGAAGTATTTCACTGTCTCCTGAAATAAATAGCAGGGCAAAAAAAAGACGGCGATAAGCCGTCTTTAAAAATTTAATTTCTTCTTCCGCCAAAAAGCCGGAGCAGGAAGATGAAGATATTTATGAAATCAAGATACAGGTTTAAAGCGCCGAGTATAGAAATTTTCTTTGTATCGTTCACAGAAACATCCTGGTATTCCAGGCCTTCGCCAATTCTTTTAAGTTTTTGCACATCGTAAGCAGTAAGAGCTGTAAACACCATAACACCAATTATGCTGATGATGTAATCAAGTTGGCTGCTATGCAGAAAAAAGTTGATGACCATGGCGATCAAAATGCCTATAACACCCATCATTAATATACGACCAAATTTGGTGAGATCCTGGTCGGTAGTATAACCCATGAAAGCCATTACGCCGAACATGGCCGAGGCTGAAAGGAAACATCCTAAAACTGATCCCGGTGTAAATGCCATCAATATAAAACTGAAACTAATTCCATTAATAATTGCATAAGCTATGAACAGGGCCATCAATGCGGTCGAGGATAATTTCCTATATCCGAACGACATGATAAGTACGAAACCCAGCGGCGCGAAGATGGTGATCTTACCTAAGCCGGTAAGGCCCGTAACCGGCGAAACCAGGTAGCTTAGCAATACTTCGTTAATCGAAAACTGCCAGGCAAATAATGCTGAAACGCCCAGTGCAATAAACATCAGCAAAAAGACATTTGCAATAAATGATCTTGCATGTGTTTGCTCCGATGTTTTGGTTAAAATTGTGTAGTCTGTAATTGTATCTTTTTTAATTATATCCATTTTATTTAAGAATTTTCGTAAATGTAATAACGATTATTGAAACTCAAATAACCGCCGGTAAAATTTAAGATTTTAGTATTAAAATATGCAATAATTACAAACGAAACTATCGCTTAAATAGTGTAACAAAGCGGGAAATTAACTTTGTTTTTAGCGATCGCAGGAAATTGGAGTTTCTTGAAAAAATCAATGCCCTCGGCAAAGTATCCTTTCATAACAAGAAACGAGTACCGATGACAACACAACAATTAATATTTAATAAATTACTTTTTAACGACAGCGTTAGAATTTTTTTGAATTGCCGCAAGTGTTTGCACCTTCTTATCGAGCAACGAAACATTATTTAATAATAATTGTAATTGCTTTTGCAGCTTGTCATTATTTGCAGAAAGAAGTTCATTTTGTTTTTGCAAATCCAATATTTGCTGTTGCTGCTGCTCAATTTTTTCCGTTCTTTTTTCTAATGCCTGTATGGCAATAAAACTTACACCCAGAAAATCCTGTTGATTGATTAATGTATCGCAACCAATATTTCCTAAAGCATCATGTCCAAAGGCATTGTGAAAGTCCTGCGCCATTGGGCCATAGTGGCGGAATGTTTTTGAATCCTGCCCTTTATAGTTCCAGGTTCCTAGTTTGAATTGTGATATCTTATGTAAAAAAACCTCGCCATTTACCGGTAATACTTTTTCTTTTTTTGTACTATCACTTATTGCGCTCCAGCTATTATCTCCGTGGTTGGCCAAGATGCCGGTGCGATTAGTATTGCCACCTGTTATAAAATAATAGCCGTTATTAAAGCGGCAGATCATCTGGTCATCTGTACCACTGCCCACGAAGCCTGCATTCCAGGGATCGGTATCCCCGAACATGGCATTACCTTTATGGCCGCCATCAAAAAGATTGCTTCCAAAAATCATAGAGCCATTTCCAGTTGCAGTTACATTGGTTCCAATGGCAACAGATAATTGAGCGTTTGCCTTAGCGGTTACTCCTTCCGCAAAAGAGTATTGGCCACTTGCGGTACAATTATCTCCCATTGCCGTGGAATGATCTCCACTCGCAATCGTAAAACTTCCCGACGCAAAGGAGGCATAGCCATTTGCCTGGCCTCCAACTCCGGCTGCGAAAGAGTAGTCACCAAATGCCTTTGTTATATAACCCAATGCCACAGAAGAAATACCTTTTGCCTGTGAACCATTTCCTGAAGCGAAAGAATAATTTCCGCCTGAATAAGTATTGTTGCCTAAAGCAAAGGAATAGTCTCCCTGGGTTGCATTACCACTACCCATAGCTACCGAGGAAACTCCAACGGCTGTTGTGCCATTTCCTTCAGCGAAAGAGTAATCGCCTAACGCTTTTGCGCCAGACCCCATCGCGGTAGCTCCGGTTCGCGTAGCCTGGGTGTTATAGCCAGATGAAAAAGAATAGCTGCCTTGTGAAGATGTTCCAAATCCCGCAGCAAAACATGCGGTACCCGTAGCATACTCATTATATCCAAATGCCGTTGACCAGTTTCCTATGTATTGATCATCCCATAAAAAACCATAAGTAGCGTCAAGGAAACCCGCCCGTAATGCGCCTCTTTTGGGATGCCAGATTAATTTAGCGCCGGTTCCCGTTTCGGTAAGAGTATAGTTATTTCCTGAAAGTGTATCACCCTTAGCAATTATACCCCCATCATGAATAATGTGTAATCCCGCTTTCGGAGTTGTAGTGCCAATACCTACATTTTGCGCATAAGCCGAAAGCTGCAGGCAGATAGTTGCAAACATTGCGTATAATATTTTTCTCATAAAAAAAAATTAGGGTTATTAGTATAAAAAATCTTTGTGCTAACCAACCGTTGACTCGTCTTATTTTTTCGCGGCGCTCATTATGTGATGCATCATATTTTCATTTGATTCCGTATAGCCGGCCGGGATTTTGAAAAGGGATGCAGGAAAGGTTTTATTTTCTGCTTTTATTAGTTGCATTTCCCTGGTATAGTCTTTGTCGCCTGAAGCCATATTTACAATATACCCCTTGCAATTATTTTTTTCCAGCGCTTGTAGCATCTGTGGTTTTATATTTTGGTTGACCATTATTTTTTTATAAAAGAATAACCCGGTACATCTTCACTGGCACAATAAGCAAGTGAGAATTAGCATGTAAACTGCTAACTTTTTCATCGTAATTATTTTGGAAATTTATTTTAAATGATAACAACAAAATCAGCACTGCCAAAAAACACAATATTGTAATCAACAGTAAACAGAGCTTTATAATTTTTGTGCTTCGCATTACTGAAGTGACTTGCAAAGATGTGATAGAAGAAGTGTGCTTTTATGAAATAACCGATGAACCTAATGATAAAATCGTCGAAAAATTTTTACCTGCATTTAGTAATTATTACGAGATTATTTATTATGACACAGTCATTATTTTTTCACTCTTTTCAAACCCTTATTACCGCCTACAATATCTTCTCTTCTTGCTGTACAGGAATCTTCAATTAAAGCAAACAAAACCGAATCACGGCCGTGAAAAGTTAACTGATACTTACCCCAGTAATCATCTCCACAAACTGCCTTAATATTCTTTATAGAAAAAGTCGAATTATCAAGCTCATATCTTCCAACTTCTCCTATTTGCCCATTCGGCAAAGCAATATCATACGAGCCATCTTTTTTGAAGTTAATATAGGCTCCTATAGAACCATCTCTTTCGTAAGCTATCCAACGCCCAACCAGGTTGTGTTTAGGAGGGATAAAGGAAAAGGCTGCTATTAAAGAAAATGCTGATAGTGTCTTAATTAATTGTCTCATAAGAAATATTTATTGATTTAAAATTTAATCATTACAAAAATAGATTTATGATAAAAGTCCGATACAAATTAACCGATGAACGTATCTCTAAAATCGTCAGAAAATCAACGGGCATTTTTTTGTAGTTTTATAAAAATTAATTCGTCGTTAAGGATGAAAATTCATGATCTCAGGCTTAAGTACGTTATAATAGATGATGATGAAATTGATCGTGCGATAGTTGAAACAGAAGCCGGCAAATTTTCTTTCCTGCAAAAAATCGCCTCATGCAATAATCCTGTTGAAGCACTTCAAATAATCACACGAGCTAATCCCGATATTATTTTTTTAGACATTGAAATGCCTGATCTCACCGGGATAGAGTTGCTGAGAAAAAAAATAACCCCAAATGCACAACCTGTTTTTATCACCTCTCACCCGGAGTTTGCTGTAGAAAGTTATGACCTGGATGCATTTGATTATTTGCTAAAACCTGTTTCTTCTGAACGCTTTGCTACATGCGCATTTCGCCTTCGGGATTTTTATAGTATGCATTTAAAAGCTTTTGCTTTTGATAATGAAGAAGAAAATAATTTCATCATAATAAAACAGGGATACGATAAATATAAAATACCAGTGCATGATATTTTATATGTGGAAGCAATGAGAGATTATACAAGGGTTGTAACTCCTGCAAAACAATATTTAGTATTGTCAACGTTGAACGGTATTTCAGAAAAATTACCGGCGGATGTCTTTATTCGTATTCACAGGAGCTATATTGTGAACAGGAAAAAAGTAGATGCCATTCAAAAAAATAAAATAATTATGCAAGCGCAGGAATTGCCGATAGGAAAATTGTACAAGCATGCTTTAAATTTTTCCGATTGATATTTCTTCTTGAATGTTTATTATCTCCTAAGTTTAATAACATAAATGAGAATCTTATTTTGTATACTATTCGTTTTATTAAACTTTCTTGTAGTTGCTGTAAAAGCACAAGCGCCAGACTTATCAAAATTTAAAAATAACGATGATAAAATAAAAGCATGGCTGGATTACTGTGCAGTGCTTCGTTTAAATAAAGATGGTGCAAAAGATAATTATATCGTATTGCAAAAAGCAGGATTAAAGGGATTGCAATTAGTAAAACCAAATGACGACTCAGATAAAGCAAGTTTCTATTTATATACAGCACTTGGAAATTATTACCAGTTAAAATTTGACAGCGCTCAATATTTTTTTTATCAGAGTCTGCACAACGCTCAACATTCTAATACTACAAAATTAATAGCTAGTGCATGCGAAGCCTTAATGAGTATTAACTTTCAATTGCAACAGCCGGATAAAGTGGAAGAGTGCAAAAACATTCTTCAAACAATTGTTGATACAACAAAAGATAATGCTATCCTCCAGGATATTTATTCTGCGTTCGGAAGTTATTATCAGCAAAAATCTTATTACAGTACGGCACAGGATTATTTTATTAAAAGCATTCAGCTTCGTGAAAGGGTTGTTGATACAACTCAGAACTCCAAAGCAAAATTTGACTATGCCATTCAATGCGACCAGCTTTCCAAATTATATTTAAATACACAAATGGCCGATAAAAGCCTGGCTTCTTTAAGAAAGGGCGAGCGCTTTGCAGACATTTCGCCAGTGGTAAGCAATCGCCTTTTGAGCTCATTCGTTGAGGCATTTACAACATCGGGCAATATTGATTCGGCGTTGTATTATAACAATGAGCTTGCCTTACACACAAAAAACCAGTCTATATTTCCATCGGAATTAGTTTCGTCCAATCTTAACATCGCGATATATTATATCGACCAAAAGCAATACAATAAAGCACTTCCTTACGTAACCAAAGGTGATTCGCTTGCCGCAGTTATTCAATCGCCGTTTTTAATCTTCCAGGCGCAAATGATAAAAGGCAGGTATTTGGAAGAAACCGGAAAATTCCAACAGGCCATTTCATTGTTGATACAAGCGCTTCCTGTTGCATTGCAACTCAGTAAAGAATTGTATTCAAACATATTGAAGTACATGGCGCTTTCCTACAAAGGAATCGGCAATGAAAAAAATGCTTTGCAATATTATGAGCAATACGTTGATGTGCAGGACACACTTAACAAAGAAAAAATTTCAAGAACATTTGCTGACCTTGAAACACATTATCAAACCAATGAAAAAGAAAACCGCATCATTGCGCTTGATCAAAAAAATAAGCTCGATGTACTTGAATTAAAAGAAGCCTCTAATACGAGAAGATTATTGATTTTAGGTTTGGTAAGTCTTGGAATTTTTTCATTGCTTTTGTATTTCATTTACCGCAATAAAGAAAAGCTCAATAAAATACTCAACCAGCGAAACACCCAACTTGATCAACTTAATAACGAACTTTCTGTGGCTAATGAAACCAAAGCAAAGCTCTTTGGTGTTATAAGCCATGACTTACGTGCACCGGTGAGCAGTATAGCCCAGCTCATACATCTGCAAAAAGAGAATCCCGGATATTTTAGTGAATCGCGGAGTCAATATGAAGACAGGCTGAACAAAGCTTCGGAGCATGTTTTAGAAACAATGGAAGATCTGTTATTGTGGAGCAAAAGCCAAATGCAAAATTTTACGCCACAATACAAAAAAATAAAGTTGGCACCAATACTTGCCAGGGAATTAAATCTGTGCGAAGAGCAAATTAAAGAAAAGGAACTTATTGTAAACTCTAATGTAAGTGATGAAATGTTTCAAAATACTGATGAAAATTTCATAGCAATCATCCTCAGGAATTTACTGCAGAATGCCATTAATCAATGTGATAAAAAAGCAAGTATTGCGATACTGGCAAATGAATATTCAATTTCGATAACGAATCCTTTAACTAATAAAACCGCAGCGGAACTAAATTCAGCGATGCAACAAAATGAAATCAATAGTAAAAGTTCTGGTTTGGGATTGCAGATAGTAAAAGACCTTGCGAAAAGAATTGGTGTAAAAATTTTTTACGAGCAGGTGGATGCAGTGACTGTGACAGCAGTTGTAAGCTGGCGATGATAAAATGATAGCAGAAACATAAGAGCAATGGGGGAATATTCGTGGTGCTGGCAAATGCAGCCTGCTGCCCCTTCTCTCTGAGTCATTTTATTTTCTTTCGTTGACAACTCTTGTGCCTACTAAACCTGGCAGGTTGCGAATTTCTGTCCAGTACTCAACTCTGACATCTTCGTCAATGTAAATCGGAGCCCGCTCACCATAAAGTCTGTCGCCTCCGTCTTTCTTACATCCGGAAATCCAATAATGTTCTCCAGTGAGAACGTCAAAATAATTCGCTTTAAATCCGGTTCCACTCAATGTATGAAATGTCTTGCCGTCATAACGAACGGACTTTCCGGTCTTTGAAAACGTAACTCTGCCAATTCTTGCCTCTCCCGTTAATCCTTCTCCTTTATACTCTATGTACATTATTCTGGTTTGCATAAAAATCATCTTTTGTAAAGTTCTATTTTTCGTTCGTCTGGGACAGAAATAATTGTCCCCATACCGGCGCTATTATGCAGGCCCTGGCATGGCTTCTTGTGCTACTGAATACTAACTACAACTTAATTCAACCAACACTTTTATTCCACAAAAATCCCTGGCACTACTATACTTCCACTCTTTTGTCCTTGTTACAAAACCTGCTACAACCGGATTTTGATGATTGCTCAAAATTACAAATCTCTTTACATGGCACAGGCATAGCTAACACACGTGGCTTTGCTACCAAGCCTGCGCCAATGATAGTTGCTGATTATTAACCGGGATATTTACAATAAACCGCACATTATAACACCAAACCATAGCCGCAAAGTTTAGCCATTGTGGGTATTATGTTTTACCTTTTTAGATCTCAAAACCGGGAACGCCCCCGTCTGGTCTCCGACCAACGGGTGTATGCACCCACACTTAATTTCCTGAATAATGCTTCAACATCCCAAAACTATTTGTTCCATCATGATAAAACCTGGCCGATGAATAGTGATAATCCTCCGGGGTTTCACACATTCCAGCCCTTACAGGATTATAATGTATATATTCCAACTTTTGAATAAACATGGCCTTATTAAGTAATTCAATGCTTAACGGCTCTCTTTTCCATACCTGGTAATCACGATCGTATTTATTTACTTTAAACAATGCATGAAATGCTTTATCATCTGCAAGAAGCAAAAGTAATAATTGCCGTGAAGTGAATTTCATAAAGGAAGTTTGATTTTGAGAGGACGTAAAACTCTGTAATGCTTGCCATATGAAATGAACGTGGTTATTCATTATTACAAAAGCATTTAATTCGATTCTGTTTTTAGTAACTAAATGTTGCAGGCTATCAATGATAATATTCTTGTAATTATCATTTGCGAGCAATGGCTTCCATTCCTGAATCGTAGCTGTAAAATAATTTGCCGGATAATGTAAATATTCTTCCTTCATTTTACTAATCTATTAAATTATTGGGAAGATATCTTATAAGGAATAAAAGGACACTACCTTGTAATTGTTTGGCCGTTGGTCGGAGACCAGACGGCGGCTCTCACGAGTGGTTGCTGTGAGCTTGCGAAAGAGAGTAGCACCTACGCTGGCTGAAATGATTTTTTTTTCCATGATTCTGTAAATTTTTGAGTTAAATAATAAACTTACAATTTACAGAATCTCAAACTCAGCGCCTGTATAGGCGATGTTAGTTCAACGATAGGGCTTGCTGCTGTGCTGGCATTTATATTCGTCAGCTCGAACGACAGCCCAGTTGAAAAACTAATGATGAAGATATGCACAAAAGCTGAACACTGAAAGTCAGCTCGGACTGTAGCTGATAGTATTACAAAAGATGAGGATATGCAGGTCAGCCAGCATAGCAGCAAGCCGCTTTGTTGTACGCCGCCTTAGTCCCACCACATTGAAACTCTTCCCTTGTCATGTTTAAGTCCATCAGCATATTCGTTGATATCAACTTCATCTTCCATCGGGCAAACTTTTAAAATTTCCGTTGCAAAATCTAACCAGTCTGTCGGCGCATTGTCGGTTTCAATTAACAACCAGTCATTACCAACACCTATAAAATGAAATGGATATTTGTTTTCAAAAGTCTGAAGTTTTGAAATGAGACTGTCAGTAGAAAATTCATAACTACCACCTCTTGTTTCTTGAAGTCTAAGAACATTGAATTTGTCTGTACTATGAATAATAGAAATAGTTTGTTTCTTATCGTTTCTTGTTTCGTCGTTTGAAATGAATTCCAAATTTTGCCTGTAAGCAAATTTTCTGTTTAAAGTGTCAACAAGTTTTTCAATTATATCGTTGTCAGCCAAAAAGGAAATGCCAGGCAACTCAACAGTTCTACCTTTTGCTGTTTCTTGTCTAATTGAAGATTTGATTGGGTCGTCAATATAACTCGAAAGCATAAGTCCTCTTGTAAATCTTGTAGCTTCTGCTTTAGTTATTTTTTCTGCTTCGTCAATAACAATCATTTCTATTCCAGATTTTTCTGACAAAGTTTTTATGCGTTCTAAGTGTGTTTGTGGGTTGTCCATTTGTGAACATGAAAATAAAAACATCATTAAAAGAAATACTACAGTCTTGCGAATTGTCATGTCACGTCCTGAAAAAAGTTGACATTTTTTTTAATTGAAATTATTTAAAAATATTTGCTCCCACAGCATATTTGTTTTTAGTTTTTTAGGGTTTGGATTAATATGTTGATGCATTTGCTCCGGTGTGTGCATTCCACAACTTAAGTGCGGCCGTAAGTGATTGTAGATCCTGATCGTTTTGGCGATTTCTCTTTGTGCGTATTTTATACCCGGCAATGGGTTGTCCAATTCAAATTCATTTTTAATAGTGCCGTTTACTCTTTCTGCTTTTGCATTCTCGTATGGATCATATTTTGAAGTCATGCTGATGTTTATCTTGTTGTCGTTCAGGATTTGTATATACGCATCACAACAATATTGAATGCCTTTATCAGAATGGTGCATCAGCTTTCTGTTAGGATATATTCTGTTGTTCATGGCCATCTTCAAAGCTTCTATCGGGCCGGTGGCCTTCAGATGGTCAGCCAGGTGATAGCCCATGATCTTACGCGACCATGCATCTGTAATAAGACTTAAATAAAGGTTGCCTTCTTTTGATTTTATATAGGTGATGTCACTTACCCAAAGCTGCTCCGGTTTTGTCAGCTCCAGGTCTTTGGCTTTGTTGGAATATTTATAAAACTGGTGTTTGGAGTCGGTCGTAAAGAAATGACGCTTGCGCCTGGGAACCAGCAACTGCGAGTCTTTCAGGGTTTGAAAGAGCCTGTCGCGACCAATGCTCATACCCCGTTGGCGCAATGAATACGCCATAATATCCTGCAGCTTTCGGGTTCCTGATCGCGGCAAATACCTGCGGACTTTCTTTACCATCGTACAGATCACTTTATCGTTAGCGGATTCCTTTTTTAATGAATGTTTTCTTTTATGCAATGCCTGCCTTGATATCCCAAACAGTTGTGCCTCTAACTTTACTTTAAGTTTTTGCCCATCCTTCTTACGTCTTCTATCAACTGTTTGGGATACAACTTTTTTGCAGCATCTTCTCCCATTTCTTTTATCAGCGCATCAATAATATCCATACGGATATCGTTAAGCAGTTTCATTTCTTCTACCTGCTTTCGGAGCTTCTTCAGTTCCTTTTGCGTGGAGTGATTGTTTTGTTCGTTCATATTGTTTCCAAGTTTTTTACACCAATAATCTATGGTGCTTCTGGAAGCAAGGTACTTTTTTGCCGCAAAGTTTTTGGAAATTAATCCGTTTTCAACCTGCTGTACTACTTTCTTCTTATGGGCAAAACTGTATTCCCGGAAAGAGGTTTTTTCGGCAACCCTGGATTTGTTTGTCATCTTTGTCTGATTTAAGTTTACACATTTTTGTGTCAACCTATTTCAGGACGAAAGACGTCTTAGAATTGCGCACAACGGTCACGGCTTGGCGATGTGGCGGTATTTGAAAATCGTCAGCCCGTAACCGCTGCTAAATTTATAACTAAAAGTTCATTGTTTATTCTATTGCTTGGCGTTATTCGTCGGCTGGAACTGAAGCCGAATAGCGAACAAAAAGTTGAGAATATATTCGTCGCCCCGCCATATTGCCAAACCGCCTGTTGTGCAGTACGTTTTTTGTCTCACGACGAATAACGATTTATGTTATTCCTATACTTACTTCTTACTTCTGCACAATAATGTTCTTCGTCCAATATGATTAAATCAAATGTCTATAAGTCAAATGTAGGTCAAAAACTGATGTCCGTCGTGCAATATACCTATTCAATTAGTTTCATATAACCTGTCCAAATGTGATGCAAAAGTTCCACTTTCGTCATTTCAATTTCAGCTTAATTAAATATTCATAACTTTTCATCCAACGAAATACTTTCGTGTTGGTCATTAACATAACTGTCGTAGCTGTCAGCAACATTTTGCTTTAAAATATTCTAAGTTGTTGGTGTCTAACTTGCAAATATTCGTATGTCATAAATTTTGGAATGTCAATAATTTGTCAATGTCATAGTCTTGGTTTTTTTTTGAAAAAATTGCAAGCCATCGTCTCTGGAACGTAATGAATATCGTAATGTTCCGAAATGTTTTGTCAAATATTGTCTGATAATTTGTAGTGTTGTCGCATATAAATTGCCATGCTAACGTTTGTATTTCCGAAAGTACGAACATCAGACAATATTAATTTTAAAATATATTTCTTCACATTATCAATGCATTAGATCATTTTTGCGAAGTACATATAGTAATTAATTGTGTTTCGTAAATACAACCGCCTTATTTATGTAATAAATTTTCAATATCTGCCAACGGGCTTAAAATATGTACCAGGTCCTTATTGGTTACGTGCAAATATTTCAAGGTTGTTTTAATATCATTATGCCCAAGCAGTTTCTGAATAAATGTAACATCAATTCCCTTATCCAACAGGTGTGTTGCAAAACTATGCCGTAGCATATGCATACTCCCATCTTGTTTGATTCCCGCTTTTCTTTTCGCTTTTTGAATCACCTGCTGGATACTGCGTTCGCTGAGATGCTCGTTCGCAAACTGTCCTTCAAATAGGTACTCTTTAGGTTGGTAATGTTTATAATATTCCCGCAGCATGATCAGCATATTTGGGCTCAGGCTTACGATGCGGTCTTTTTTGCCTTTTGCCCGTTCGACAAAAATCATTTGCCTTTCGCCATCTATATGTTTTACTTTTAAGGATACTACTTCACTCACTCTTAATCCGCATGCGTAGGTAAGCATAATCATCGTTTTATGTTTAGTATTCTCTATGGCGTTTATCAGATTTGCTATTTGCTCCTTGCTAATTACTTTTGGTAATTGATTCGGCTTCTTTGGCCTCGGTATTTCCCAAAAAAACTTTTCTTTGTGTAATACCTGTTCATAATAGAATTTCAAGGCGTTCATTCTGCTGTGCAAAGTATTCTCACTTACTTGTAATTTTTCAAAGCAATATTGTAAATAATCTTTTATGCGTTGTACACTAAATTCATTGGCTGGTATATCTCGTATTATTTGCAAAAACTGAGCAAACTCATTTGTGTAGGTACGTATGGTGGAAGGGCTGTAACTCTTTAAAACTAATTGCTGTTTAAATTTTTGGAGCGCTTCATTATTTTCCTTGCTTAGTTTCAGCACCTGTTGCTTTTGCGTCAAAGCTTTTAGTGGCACAGGAGATACTTGCGTACTTAACGGGCTCACCAAAGTTGTATTTTGAGCAAGAGAGGGTGTGGCCAACTTGTTATATCGCTTTTCTAAAAGGTATTTCTTCAATTCATTTATTTCGAGTTTCGCTTTTCCCTTCAAGGCTAATACAAGTTTTTCATAATCCTGTTCCGTACAGGGTACATACCAGCACTTTATGGTGCGGCTCCATTTCGCACCGGCCTTTTTTTGAAAGTAATAGTTGAGGGTGGCATTGGGTGAGGAAGTTATACCTATACATTCCGTACCGCGATGGTGAAGTGCATGTAGCTTTACCGTTTCCATATTTAAATTTAAACACTTTTACCGTAAAAACTTTCCGGAATAATTTTCGCTTATTACCATGTTTACCCCTTGTTCATCCAAGTATATAAGAAGGTCTATAGCGCAAGAATGAGGCGCAGGCCCTGGCATGGCTTCTTGTGCTACTGAATACTAACTACAACTTAATTCAACCAACACTTTCATCCCGCAGAAATCTTTGGCGCTGCTATACTTTCAATCTTTTGTCCTTGTTACAAAACCTGCTACAACCGGATTTTGATGAATGCTCAAAATTACAAATCTCTTTACATAGCACAGGCATAGCTAAAAGGGGTAAGGCTTCAGTTACATTATACATCGGGGTTCCCGGTGAAGATATTTTCCAATGAGGTGTTTATGCACGGAAAACTCCGCTGGGAAAGACTGTCCTTTTCTTTTGGAAGCATCCCTTTTTCAATTTCTACATTTCCTTCCCCTGTTCACGGCTTTCAGATGTCAATTTCTTGCGTTCCGATTTCGATGCCATTTCTTCAGATTGCGTTACCATGCCCTCAGATTGTGTTACCATGCTTTCAGATTGCGTTACATTGCCACCAGATTGCGTTACCGTATCTTCAGAACGCGTTACCCAGCCTTCAGATGTCGCTTTGGCTTCTGCATTTTTCAATTTGGCACCGGCATATTTTATTTTCGTCTATGCTTCTTTCAGATTGTTAAAGCATTTTTGCCTAAGCTTTTTCTTATTCAAAAGTTTTACTTCTCTATGGTTCCGCTTCAAACCAAACCCTCTTCCCATCATTCCAGTCGCCATTATAATTAATGGTAAGTTCCTCTCCTATTTCGACAGGCCTTATCGTTTTTACCTCTATCTTTTCTTCTTCAAAATCCATAAAATATTCGCAGTTACTTTCATAACTATGATTGTAAACTGACACCATACCAAGTGCCACGCAGCATTTATCTTTATTGGTTCCCCATTCAAAAATATAATCGTGTAACAGTGTTTTATCAAGGTGCACCCGGTCTGCGGCGCTCATTACAATCACCGGCGAATCTTCGATTACCGTATCTGCAGCAATTTTTTGCCTGGTAAATATGCCCCTTCCTTTTGCTGAAGTCTTATTTAAATATAAATATTCTTTTATCATGCTATTAAATGGCTGACTAGTGTAAAATAAATTAATTTGCGGCAAAACCCGCAGAATCTATTCGTATGACAGAAGAAGAAATTTCAATCCAGGAAAAGTATGAAGAAGTTCTTGCAACAGCTAATGACGCTGACATAAGTGAATTCATAAACCAGCAAAATATAAGCGATGTCGCTGAACTTATAGAAGAAAATGAGGAGCAGGAACTTGAAATTTTTCTCCACCTTTCTTTGCACAGAGCGGTAAGTGTTTTTAAAATACTGGAGCACTCCACTCAAAAAAGAATTATTAAAAATCTTTCCCCGCATAAAAGCGCCGAGCTGCTAAATGAAATGCAGCCTGATGACCGTACCGCATTTTTAGAAGACCTCCCCAACGAGGTTGTGAGGGAATTAGTAAAAACGCTGGAACCGGAAGAACGAAAAATTACCCTCTCACTTCTTGGCTATCCCGAGAATAGTGTGGGGCGCCTGATGACGCCGGATTATATTTATGTGCACGAATACAATACGGTATCAGAAGTACTGAATATAATAAGAAGTGTGGGGAAAGACACAGAAACCATTGATGTAATATATGTTATCAATAAGCATGGAGAATTGCTTGATGATATAAGAATAAGAGAATTTTTACTAGCTCCGCCGGAAAGGAAAGTGAGTGACATGATGGACGGCAGATTCATTGAATTAAATGTGAACGACGACCAGGAAAAAGCTAATGAAGTTTTTAAAATGAATAACAGGGTAGCCTTGCCGGTGGTGGATGATTACAATGTGCTCCTGGGTATCATAACTATTGACGATGTACTCTGGGTAACCAACGAGGAATTTAGTGAAGACATACAAAAAATAGGTGGTGCTGAAGCCCTTGACCAGCCATATCTTGAAACACCTTTTATTGGTTTGGTCAAAAAAAGAGTAGGATGGCTCATCATACTTTTTTTAGGCGAAATGCTTACAGCAACTGCAATGGCTTATTACAATGATGAACTTGCCAGGGTGATCGTACTTACTAATTTTATTCCCACTCATCATGAGCAGCGGCGGTAACAGCGGCTCGCAGGCTTCCACCTTAATCATACAGGCAATGGCATTAGGCGAGGTTGAGATTGCAGATTGGTGGCGGGTAATGCGTCGCGAAATTCTTTCAGGGCTTATGCTGGGATTAATTTTAGGCTGTATTGGCTTTATGCGGATATTTATCTGGCACACACTTATGAATCACGGTGTAATGACTGATATATATGGCATTGATTGGTTCCTGATCGGACTATCTGTAAGCTTTTCGTTGGTAGGTGTTGTGCTTTGGGGATCACTTACCGGCAGCATGTTGCCGATACTCTTAAAAAAATTAGGGGCTGATCCTGCATCGTCATCAGCACCGTTTGTAGCAACTCTTGTAGATGTAACCGGCTTAATTATTTTTTTTAACGTAGCACTTTATTTTTTGAAGGGACATGGCTTGTGATTCTGGATTCTGATACTTGATCCTTGATGCTTGATACTTGATACTTGATATTTAACTCTTAATCCCCAAATCCTGCAGCACTTCCTTTTTTCTTCTTCTTGAAATTTCTACGATGGAGCCATCCTTCATAACAAGGCTGCTGCTTTGAGGAGAATAACCAGATACAAACTCCGAATTTATTAAATGCGATTTATGAATGCGCATGAACTTATGAGGAAATAATATTTCCTCATATTCTTTAATCGTTTTTGAGGTGGTAATGCTATGGCGGTTTGAAAAATAAAATTTGGTGTAATTACTCATCCCTTCGCAACGAATGATATCCTGTGGTAAAAAAAACTCTACTCCATTTACTGTAGGCAAACCCAATTTATGGTAGTTCGTATCCTTTTGTTGCAGGTTGGCCAGCAAGTTTTTCACGGCCGCATCTTTATCCTGGTTTATGATTGCTTTTTGCACAAAGCGGTTGAAGCTTTCTCTTAATTCATCGGCATCTATTGGTTTTAGCAGATAATCCAGTGCGCTAAACTTGATAGCTTGCAGGGCATATTTATCATATGCTGTAGTAAAAACAATATCAAATGAAATTTCAGGAAGTGATTTTAATAATTCAAACCCGTTTTGGTATGGCATTTCAATATCAAGAAAAACAATATCCGGTTTATATTCCTTTATAAATTGAGGTGCCTGCCCCGGCCCGGTGAGCGATTCAACAGAAGTTATTTCCGGCAAGTGTCTTTCAATCATCAATTTCAGAACATTCACTGCTACCTGTTCGTCATCAATGATCAGGGCTTTAATCATTGAGCAAAAATAGGGAAGTTATCAGTTTTAGTTATCAGCGATGAGTTACAAGTGACGAGTTATGTAATTATCATTGATTTATCGCTGATCTACTAACCACTAATCCTCCTGGTATTGTAATGGCAACTGAATTAAAACACGCGTACCACAAATCTCGCCGGTGTTGCATTGCACATCAGAAATTTCAATCAACACTTCACTCTTAAATTGTTGCCTTAGTACTTCAATTTTATCCTTAATCAATTGCATTCCTCTCGACTTGTGTTTAAGCTCCACCGATTTCATTTCTTTTATTTCCGCGGCTCTTTTACGGCCAATTCCATTGTCCGTTACTTCGCAGATAATGAACTGTTCGTTTTTAAGCTGAAAATTAATATTGATTTTCCGGTCACCCGGTTTATGCATAAGGCCATGCCATATCGCATTCTCCACAAAGGGCTGCACCATCAGGTTCGGAATTTTTATTTCATCTGTATCAAGTTCGTGATCTATTAAGATTTTATATTCAAACGAATTTCCGAATCGTGTTTTCTCAAGCGATAAATAAAGCTCAAGCATATTAATTTCTTCTTCGAGGCTTATAAAATTATTCTCAGAATATTGAAGAACCAGCCTGATCAGTTTTGAAAATTGCGAAAGATATTTGTTGGCATTGTCCACATCCCCGGTAAGGATAAATTGCTGGATAGAATTCAGGCAGTTGAAAATAAAATGCGGATTCATCTGGCTGCGTAAAGCAGTTAACTTCTCCTCGGCCAGCCGGTTTTGAGCCTGTAATAATTCCAGTTGATTTTGATGGAGATTTTCATCAGCCCTCAATTTCACGATCCGCTCAGCACAATGTGAGGCAATAGTAGTGAGTATTTTCAAATGCCTTTTTGAATAGAAATCCTTTTGCCTGCTTTCAGAATCTATTACCCCCAATACTTCGCTATTATAAATAACGGGCACCGCAATTTCGGACGAACGCTGTTCATCATCTTTAATATACCTCGACATCCTTAGTTACATCGGCAATAATTTCCGGAACGCCGGAGGCAGCCACTGAGCCCACTATGCCCTTGCCTACAGGAATCTCGATCGGGCTTATAATTTTTCCATTTTGCCCGCCTTTAAAATCATCGCCGTTGCTCTTAGGCCCCCAGGCGGCTTTCTGCAAAAGCATTCCGCTTTTTTCATCTTTTAAATAAATCACACAGTCCTCAAAATTCAATTTTGATATACATTGCCTTGCAACATCCCATAAAAGATCATCAACCGTTTCGCGTGTACTCATAGATGCCGTGAAATAATTGGTAACCTGCTCTACTTCCAGTTGATATTGCAGGTTTTCCGAAATCAACTTTTGGGTCCGTATTTTTTCATTATGTTTTACCTGCATACTTTTCTTCAATTTTTTTTGCAGAACATACACAACTACGATGGCAAGCAGGATCACTGAAAGTAAAAACCACCAGCTAAGCCAAAAAGGAGACTTGATAATAAATGGAAATTTTATCGGATCGGTGGCCCTGGTATCCGAAGAAGCTTTTACCTCGAAGACATAACTTCCCGGCGAAAGATTCTGATACAGTGCAAATTCTTTATTTTCCCATTCCAGCCATGAAGTGTCTGAACTTCCGAGGAGACGGTACGAATATTTAATTTTCTGCGGATCAGATAAACAAATGGCCTTATACCGGAACTCCAGCCCGTTTAAATAATAAGGTAATTCGGCTACCGGTTCATTTTCGTTTTTTCTGAAGTGTGAAATCTTTTCAGAGGTATCCCGCAAAACTACAGAGGTAAAATTCAACAAAATTTTATTCTCAGTATTTGGGAAGCCCGCAAAAAAAGAAGATAGCCCTGCTGAGGTCGTCACCCAAACAGTATCATTTACATCGCAATAAAGTTTTAATGCCTGGTAATTCGAAGATAAAAACCCATCATTAGAAGTATAATTATTAATTATATAGCTGCTGTCGTTTTTTCTAAATGACGTAATTCCCAGGTAGCTTCCGGCCCAGAGATTATTTGCATGATCCACGGCTATGCCCAGGTAAATATTACCTTGCAAACCATCCTTAGTCGAATATATTTTTTTCAACTGAAGTAAATTGTCGGCATCAAAAAAGCATTGCCATATACCATCACCCCTTGTCGCCAGCCACACATAGCCGTCCTGGTCTTTTTTTATGTCTGCAACACTAATATTGAATTTTTTTGAAAGGGCACAATGAATGAGTGAATCATGAATAAGGTGAAATATTCCTTTTTGGCCTCCAAACCATAAAGAGGCATCCGGCCCCGCAACACAATTTTTAAATGTCTCAATATTTTCTCCGGCCACATCGTAAAAATAATTGGTAAACCTGAAGTTATTTGAAAGTGAGTCAACCGATTATTTTTGAAATGCCGCGGTCCCCTCCTGTATAAATATTTCCGGAAGCATCCTCGTAAAAAAAATAATTGCTATTGGTACTAAGCCCGTCGTTTTTTGTAAAATGAAGTATAGTATTATCCTTCATGATTGCTATTCCCTGGTATCCCGTGCCCAGCCACAGCCAACCTCTTGTGTCTTCATATATACTTTTTATTTCCGCATTTGGTACAACTTTCTTTTTTCCAAAAATGTTTTCAAAATTCTCTCCCTCCTTTTTATATAGCATCCCCTTGTTTGATCCAAAATATAGTTTGTTGTTTTTTAGGCGCAGTGCACTGTAAAGCTCAATCTCTGCTCCCTGCCTTTCATTCTTATAATTATAAAAAATACGTGGCTTTTGATACACCAGGTTATCATGCATCCCTATCCAAAAATTGTTTTCATTATCCACCAGCAAGCAGGAAGGCCATATATTTAATGCAGGTGGTACTTTACTTGCAAGCTGGAGACTCTTTAACGCAGGTAAGAATTTAAAAATCCCACTCATGGTAAAATAATAAATGTCACCGTTATGTTCAATCATTTCCGCGGCGACATAATCATCTTCCAGGACCCTGGTAAGTTTCTTATTTTTCACTGCGTATAACCCGCTAAATACCGAGGCAAAATAAATGGTGTCATCCTTACCATGAACCATTCCTACAATATTGTCATTATTATCTTGCTGATGTTGAGAAGTCCATATATTTTCCAACTTTTTTTTATCATAGAAAAATACACCGCTGCCACCGGCAAAATAAATGCTGCCGCTTACAGTTCCTATAATTTTATAAGCGGGGCTATTGAGATTGTATAATTTTTTCCATTGTGTTAGTAATAACGAATTAAGAGATATCTCTTTATCCGAGAGTGCATCGTTAATTACCCGTTCTGAAAAAAATGCAGGGCCGTAACCCGTACCAACCCACATCGTTTTATCTCCCCGGAAGTATATTTCATAAAACGTAACATCCGCTTCGCTGCAGCGAACCTTATGCAATTCATTATTTTTAAAAAAACACAAGCCGCCTTCGCATGCAATCCAAATTAAGTTTCGGATGCTGTCCTCTTTTATTGTGTATATTTTCCCTGTAAAGACATTATCTGCTTTTAGAAAATTTTCAAATTTCAACCCATCATAGCGGCTCAGCCCCGCTGAAGTGCCTATCCACATATAACCTTTGCCATCCTGCGCCAAAGCAGTTATTTCCGAAGACGCAAGCCCATTTTGCGTTCCAAAAATTATTGTTTGGAAATTATTTTTATCAACGGAAACCTGGTTGGTATCGTTACCCCAAAAAACAGGCTTCGGCTGCCCGAAAACCTGGGTGCAGCAAAGCAGCAGTACTATTTGTATAGATACAAATGTTCTCAATTAAAATTATTAGCGTGTTGTTTTACGATTAGATTAAATTAAACAAATTGAGGAAGCAAATGAAAAAATTTGGTATATAGTTTCAATGGTAAAAAATGTGGTGTTGAGCTTTTTCCTCTGGCATCGAAAAGAATTTAGTTTATTGATTTTTGTTTTGAGTGCCGAACGGGTTATTGAAAGAAGGTACCACCTGGTTTCAAATATTGTAAAAAGGAAAAAGTCTTTACACCAGAATTTGCCTAATGTCAAAAGCATTCCTTTTCATCCGGCAAATTTTTAGAAAAATTAAACAATGAAAAAAGGCAAGGCAATTAATGTTATCGAACGGCAATCAAATATTATTTAATGGTATGTTTTGGAAGCTCATAAGAAACAAAACTAACCGCAAAATTAAGAGGCCCGCTTTTTAAAAACGATTCCATTGTTCAAAAGGCTTTATAAACGGAACGATCTTCCTGAAAAAAATTTGCAGAGAATAAAACACATTAATCCCGACGCAAAATACAATTGACTAAAAATAAAAGCGGCTCCAGCATGAGCCGCCTTTCTTTAAAAAAAAATTTATACCGAAGCTGTCCAATAAAAATTTTTCTTCGACAGCCTTTCAAAAAAATGCTGCTAACTATTCAACCATTATTGATTTCACATATTTCGTGTCTAAATTTCTTACTTCAACGGAATATAAGCCAGCCGCTATTTTTGGTAATAAAACGGGTTGCACGCTATTACCGCCTCGGTGTACTATTATTTCATTTAAAACCCGCTGGCCTTGTTGGTTAAATATGTTTACCGTGTAAGTGCCCTTACTCAAATTTTGGAATTGCAAATTCAAAGAGCGATTCTTTACTACGGGGTTTGGATAAATTGAAATCCCTTTACCGCCCTTATTGAGACTTATCTTAACCACAGGGCTTAGTTCTGTTTTTCCATCTTTATTCAAGGCGCTTATACGGTAAAAGTTATTCCCTGTAAATGGCTGCGCATCTGGTAAAGAATAGGTACTTATATTTAAACCACTACCCGTTGCATTCATTTTTCCGATAGAATTGAATGCTCTGCCATCGGCAGATCTCTCAACAGAATAGGTATCTGTGTTTAATTCATTAGTAACCTTCCATTCAATATTTACACCATTAGAATTTTCAAATGCTCTCACACTAATAAAGCTTATAGGCAGTATGTGCAAGCCACCGTTATCCGTTTGGTTATTAGTTATATTAGGTGTTGTAGTAAATCCGAAAATTACAGGATCGGCCGAGCCATCAATTTTTATCGTATTTCCTATTACCGCACCGGCGCTTGTATTTACAACGATTATAAAATAGCCGCCGCTGCCAGCAGCAATTGTCGTTGAAATATTTACATTATAAGTATGTGGCGCTGCAAAATTTGAAGCAATATTTCCAAGAAAGCTTGCACCGGACACTGTTGGTGCAGCAGCGTTAAAATATATAGTAGCAAGTGTTAAGTCATTTGCTATGTGCGTACCACTTAAAGTAAACTGAATATTATTAACGGTTACGGGCTCTGTTACGACTGACATTTGTGCAACGTAAATAACATTGTTATTGGTGCCGGGGGCAAAAGTATTGGAAGACACAGGCGATGTGCTTAATGTAACGTCAGCAGCCTGGATGGTTTGAATGCCAGCCACATTTGTTTGATTGTTGATTACATTGGCAATCGTCGTAAATCCAAACACCACCGGGTTGGCTGCTCCATCTAACTTTATAGTATTATTATCGGTTGCATCGGTATTGACATTTGCTACAATTATAAAGTAGCCTGCGCTGCCGGCGGTTATAGTCCGCGATATAGCAATATTATATGTGTGTGGTGCGGCAAACGAGGCTGCTATGTTTCCAAGAAAACTTGCACCCGAAACGGTTGGGGCGCTACCGTTAAAATATACTGTCACAAGGCCAAGATCGTCTAAATCATGTGTTCCCGACAGCGTAAATTGTATACTATTGACAGTTACCGGTTCAGTAGCCACCGCCATACGCGTGGCATAAACGATGTTGCTATTAGTGCCCTGCCCAATATTCGCGGCAGCTATGGCTGAACTGGTAAGCGTAACATCTGCTGCTTGTATGGTTTGAACACCGGCCGCATCGGTTTGGTTATTGGTTACATTTGCCGCTGTTGTAAATCCAAACACCACGGGATTAGTTGCTCCATTTACTTTTATAGTATTGTTGTCGGTGGCGCTGCTGTTTATATTTACTACGATTATATAATACCCGGTACTGCCTGTCGCCATAGTTCTGGAAACAGCAATACTATAAGTATGTGGTGCGGCAAAAGCAGCAGCAGTATTCCCAAGAAAACTTGCGCCCGAAACTGTTGGTGTGGTTGCATTAAAATACACAGTTACGAGGCCCAGGTCATCTGCATCATGTGTACCATCCAAAGTAAATTGAATACTGTTTACTGTTACAGGCTCAGTAGTTATCGACATTTGAGCGATGTAAACAATATTGCTGCTTGTTCCCTGGTTGATATTCGACGCAGCTACTGTTGTAGAGGTAACGGTCACGTCTGATGCCTGGATGGTTTGAACTCCTGCTACATCAGTTTGGCTATTTGTCACATTTGCAGCAGTTGTAAAACCAAAAACTACCGGGCTGGTTGCTCCATTTACCTTTATGGTATTATTATCGGTAGCACTACTATTTACATTTGCCACTATTATATAAAAACCTGTGCTGCCCAGTGCCATTGTTCTTGAGATAGCAACAGTATAAGTATGGGGAGCCGCAAAAGCTCCGGCAGTATTACCAAGAAAACTTGCTCCGGCCACCGTGGGCGCTGACGCATTGAAATAAATAGTCACGAGGCCCAGGTCGCTGGCATTGTGAGTACCATCTAAAGTGAATTGAATACTATTAACGGTTACCGGTTCCGTTGCTACAGCCATTTGAGCTACATAAACAATGTTGCTATTGGTACCCTGGGCAATGTTTGATGCCGCAACATTGGAGCTGGTAACTGTTACGTCTGCTCCCTGGATCGTTTGTACCCCTGCGACATCAGTTTGGTTGTTGGTTATATTAGGAACCGTTGTGAATCCAAATACAACAGGGTTTGTCGCGCCGTTTACCTTGACCGTATTATTATCAGTTGCTGTTGTGCTCACATTCGCTACAACAATGTAATAACCTGTGCTGCCTGCAGCCATTGCTCTTGAAACCGCAATGTTGTAAGTATGCGGCGCCGCAAAAGCAGCATTAATATTTCCAAGAAAACTTGCTCCTGAAACGGTAGGTGTAGTTGCATTAAAATAAACTGTCACGAGGCCGAGGTCGTCTGCATCATGTGTGCCATCAAGTGTAAATTGAACACTGCTAACAGTCACTGGCTGCGCAGCCACAGCCATTTGTGCTACATAAACTATGTTACTGTTGGATCCCTGGTTAATGTTTGCCGCCGTTACGGTAGCGGTAGTAAGTGTTATATTCGCGGCTTGAATCGTTTGTATCCCTGCTACATCTGTTTGATTATTTGTGACTGTTGGTGATGTGGTAAATCCAAAAACTACGGGATTGGTGGCCCCGTTCACTTTTATTGTATTGGCATCGTTCGCATCACTGGCAACATTTACAACAATGATATAATAGCCAGAGCTTCCTGCTGCCATAGCTCTCGATATTGGAATGCTGTACGCATGCGGAGCAGCAAAAGTCGCGGCGGCATTACCAAGAAAACTGGAACCTGCCACTGTAGCCGCGGTAGCATTAAAATACACAGTAACAAGCGGTAAATCATTGGCGTCGTATGTGCCTCCCAGTGTGAACTGAATATTATTGACTGTGACAGCACTTATAGTCACAGCCATTTTTGCGACATATACGATATTGCTATTTGTGCCCTGGTTGAGATTAGCTGCCGCCACGGTAGATGTGGTTAGATCAACGTCGGCATAGACTTTACTAGTGAAGCTCGTAAAAAAAAAGCATCCGAAAAACAATACGAATAACTTTTGCAAAGACTGTTTTCTTAATTTAAAAATGTGTAAAAAGAAGAAATCATTGTGTAAATGAAAGTCGCCCAAAGGCGTGGGGTAAAACTTTTTCATGCAGTAAATTTTTACAAAAATTAGACATAAATTATGTGATTAACCAAAAATATTATCCAGCAGTGATAATTTATTATCCGGCGGCAGGGTATCAAAAATAAATACAAGGGCAAATTTTGCCGTATCAATTATTTAACCCGGCATCATTTTCGTTAAATTGTGTTTGCTGAACAGGAAGAAACAGCTAAAATAATTTATGTTTAATTTTCAATCCATTTTCAACCAAAATTGGTTTCAAAAAAAATAGATTTATATGTGTGGAATAGTTGGTTACATTGGGCCAAGGGAGGCTTATCCTATCATTATCACAGGGCTTAAAAGGCAGGAGTATCGTGGTTATGATAGTACAGGGGTAGCTTTAATAAACGATGAGGGATTATTAGTTTACAAGAAAAAAGGGAAAGTCGCAGAATTAGAGCAATCGCTACTTGGCAAATCGTTAAGCGCTCACATTGGCATAGGACATACCCGCTGGGCAACCCATGGAGAGCCTAGTGACGTAAACGCCCATCCTCATAGAAGTGCAGGCGGCAAACTTGCCATGATACATAATGGTATTATTGAAAACTATGCTCAGCTAAAAAAGGAACTGGTAACAAAGGGCTATAGTTTTAAGAGCGAAACAGATACAGAGGTGCTGCTCAACTTTATTGAAGAAATACACAAAAATAGTAAAGGGCCACTGGAAGAAGCAGTTCGCATCGCATTAAAAAGAATAAGCGGCGCCTATGTCATCCTTCTTTTGGACGCAGATAATCCTGATACAATTATTGCAGCAAGAAAAGGAAGCCCGCTCGTAATAGGCATTGGTAAAGACGAGCATTTTTTAGGATCTGATGCAACACCCATGCTTGAGTATACAAAGGAAGTAGTTTACGTGAACGATTATGAAATTGCTATTGTAAAAGCGGGCGAGCTCGTGCTGAAAAATCTTGGAAACGAAAAGCAAACTCCCTACATATCCAGTCTTGATATGGAACTGGCTGCTATAGAAAAAGGTGGTTACGATCATTTCATGCTAAAAGAAATTAATGAGCAGCCGGCAACAATATACGATTGCTTACGAGGCAGATTAGACGCCGCAAAGGGAACAATTACCATGAAGGGTGTCCAGGAAAATATAAATGCTCTTATCAGTGCCCCGCGGTACATAATTATCGCTTGCGGTACAAGCTGGCATGCCGGGCTTGTGGCAGAATATGTGATTGAGGAGCTTTGCAGGATACCGGTTGAAGTTGAATATGCATCTGAGTTCAGGTATAGAAATCCGATCATCAATAAAGGAGACGTTATTATTGCTATTTCCCAAAGCGGTGAAACGGCGGACACATTGGTGGCAATAGAAAAAGCCAAAGAACAGGGCGCATTTATTTTTGGAATTGTAAATGTGGTTGGCTCCTCCATTTCCCGTGCTTCTCACGCGGGAGCATACACGCACGCTGGTATGGAAATAGGTGTTGCTTCTACCAAAGCATTCACTGCACAGCTTGCAGTGCTGTTAATGATTGCTTTAAAGATTGCAAAAGAAAAAGGCACTATAGATGAAAAACGATATTCACGACTGTTGGTAGAGATGGAAGAAGTTCCGGAGAAAGTTGAATCCATTTTGAAAAACGGAGAAGAGTTAAAATCTATGGCTGAAAAGTATAAAGATGCGGTAAATGCACTTTACCTTGGCCGAGGTTACAATTTCCCCATTGCGCTTGAGGGCGCATTAAAGCTGAAAGAAATTTCATATATACATGCTGAAGGTTATCCTGCGGCAGAAATGAAGCATGGCCCCATAGCGCTCGTCGATAACGAATTGCCCGTAATGTTTGTGGCAACCAAAGATGAATACCATGCAAAGATCGTAAGCAACATACAGGAGATAAAAGCCCGTAAGGGGAAAGTGATTGCTATAATAACCGAAGGCGATGATGCAATTCCCGGCATGGCCGATGATGTGTTTATTGTGCCTCCGGCAGATGAAATTGTGGCGCCCTTATTAAGCGTTATTCCGCTACAGCTACTTTCCTATTATATAGGTATTGCCAAAGGATGCGACGTAGATAAGCCGAGGAATTTGGCGAAGTCGGTAACGGTAGAATAACCCCTATCCCCTAAAGGGGGAATCAGGTTACTAAAAAATAGCTTAAGCTGGATTTTTAATTTACATTGCAAATAATTTTTTAATATTTTAAAACCGCATTTGGAGGTTGCAAAAAGCCCCTTTAGGGGTTGGGGTTATGAACATAATTACAAAACATCCCATAAATAATTTAGGATACAATTTCATTGATAAAAAATATTTACCTAAAGGTGAAGACGAATATTATTTACGCAATCAGCAAAATAACAATGGCATTGAATACCGGCAAATAACCAGCTCAGAAAAAAAAATACTTCTAGGCAATGGTAATAACTCCGATGACTGGAGCAAAATTTTTGTAACGGAAGTATTCGACCCGGCTCTCATTAGAAATTCCAACTTCTTTGGGTTGGTGCGCATCGGAAACCTGGAGCCATATTATCTTGAATTTCACAATTTGAGAATGGCTGTCGGTATATACAACAGCACTGTCATAAGTTGCGATTTTGGAGACAATATTTGTATTGATAACGCGGATTATCTTAGCCACTACATTATTGGCAACGAAGTAATGATCGCTAATGTGAACGAATTAGCAACAACTGATTATGCAAAATTCGGAAATGGCATTATCAAAGAAGGTGAATCTGAAAATAAGCGGCTATGGATGGAGGTAAGAAACGAAAACGGGGGCAGGGGCATTCTTCCCTTTAACAGGATGTTGCCCGGTGACGCCTGGTTGTGGAGCAGTAATCGTAATGACCAGGAGCTATTAGATAGATTTAAAGATCTCACTGAAAAAGAATTCGATAACAAAAGAGGCTATTACGGTACAATTGGTGACCGTTCTGTTTTGAAGGACTGCAATATTATTAAAGATGTCTCTATTGGCACTGACGCCTACATAAAGGGCGCTAACAAACTAAAAAACCTAACGATCAACAGTGATAAAGAAAGGACTTCGCAAATCGGAGAAGGGTGTGAAATGGTAAATGGAATCGTTGGTTTTGGATGCAGAATTTTTTACGGGGTAAAAGCAGTAAGGTTTGTGATGGCATCGCATTCGCAACTAAAGTATGGCGCAAGGCTTCTCAATTCTTACCTGGGAAACAATTCGACTATTTCTTGTTGCGAAGTTCTTAACTCACTTATTTTCCCCGCTCACGAACAACATCATAACAATTCTTTTTTATGCGCATCGCTGTTAATGGGGCAAAGCAATATTGCTGCAGGTGCAACCATAGGAAGCAACCATAACAGCCGCAGCCCCGATGGTGAAATTATTGCCGGTCGTGGATTCTGGCCGGGGCTGTGTGTTAGCCTCAAACATAATTCCAAATTTGCATCCTTTACGATTCTTGCAAAGGGAGATTATCCTTATGAATTAAATATAAAGTTGCCGTTTAGTCTTGTAAGCAATGACGTTGCAAACGATAAACTTATAGTGATGCCCGGCTATTGGTTCAATTATAATATGTACGCGCTTTCAAGAAATACCTGGAAATATGAGGATCGTGACAGGAGGACTGAAAAGATTCAAAAGATAGATTATGATTTTCTTGCGCCGGATACCATTAATGAATTGTTTGACGCTCTTAATCTATTGTCAAAGTTAAAGCCATCGGCGGACGGAAATTTTTATGCAAAAGGTTTTGAAAACAGCGATCGAAAAACTCAAATTGTAAGAGTGCCTGAAACAATTGAACTCTTTAAAGACCTGGTAAGATATTATGGCACCACGCAAATATTTGAACATGCCTTCCAAAATAAGTTTTCATCTTTTGATGAAATGAAAAAAACATTACAAACAAAAATTCAAAGATCAGTTTGGCTCAACGTTGGAGGACAGTTGTTGCCTGTTGAAGAAGTTGAAAAACTGAAAAAAAGTATAAAGTCAAAAAAAATAAACACGTGGCAGGAAGTTCATGATTTCTATAAAAAAGAAGGAGCTGCTTATCCAAATCAAAAATTAACGCATGCATATACTTCCTTATTAGAAATTGAAAATATTACATCGAAACAATTTACGCCGCAGGTATTTAAAGAATTGCTTGAAAAATCAGTTGTCACCAAAACCTGGATGAGTGAGGGAATTTATAACTCCCGGGCTAAAGATTATACAAATCCATTTCGCAAAATGGTTTATGAAAACAAAGCGGAAATGGATACCGTAATGGGGCGTCTTGAAGACAATCAATTTATACAGGATAAACTGAAAGAACTCGATATTTATAAAAAAGATATCAAGGGAATTATTAAAAAAATGAAGCTTTGAGAATTTTATTTATTCAAAAAAGACTCCACAGCCAGCATATATCCTTTTAATCCAAAACCGAAAATGGTACCTGCGCACTTTGCAGTAATGTGAGAGACTTTTCTGAATTCCTCGCGGGCTTCTATGTTGGAAATATGGACTTCGACAACCGGAATTTTGATCGCAGCTATGGCATCGCCGATTGCAACTGAAGTATGTGTATAGCCTCCGGCATTCAAAATTATTCCGTCCATTTTTTGTCCGGCACTTTGCAATTCATTTATCAATTCACCTTCAACATTACTTTGATAATAATCGAAGTCAATGGTTTCATATTTTTTCCTGATCTTATTAAAATAATGTTCAAATGATTCACTCCCGTAGACGTCTGTTTCCCTTGAGCCTAAAAGATTTAAATTAGGTCCGTTTATAATTGCGATTTTCATACCCTCTAACTCCCTAAAGGGAGAATTTTTTTAAAAATTAATAATGTTTTTTTATCAAATATAATCCATATTTCCCCTTTAGGGATTAGGGGTCATCATTCCAAAAAACTGGTCAAATAAATACCTGCTATCATGTGGCCCGGGCGTAGCTTCCGGATGGTACTGAACTGAGAATGCAGGCCTGTCTTTTAGTTTAATTCCCTCGATAGAATTATCGTTAAGATTTACATGTGTTATCTCAATATTTTTATTGGCCCTTACTGCATCTGCATCAACTCCAAAACCGTGATTTTGAGTTGTAATTTCACACCTTCCTGTCACCATATTTTTTACCGGGTGGTTGAGTCCACGGTGTCCATGATGCATTTTAAAAGTGGGGACATCTATCGCCAGGGCGAGTAATTGTTGTCCCAGGCAGATTCCAAAAAAAGGCTTTTTTGAATCCAATATTTTCTTAATAGTTTTTACAGCGTATTGCATAGGCTGTGGATCGCCCGGACCATTGCTGATAAAATATCCGTGAGGCTTAAATTCTTCCAGTTCTTTAATGTCAGTATCTGCTTTAAAAACTTTTACATGAGCACCTCTTTCCACAAGGCAGTTTAAAATATTGTTCTTAATACCATAATCCAATACAGCTATTCTTATATCGCTTTTTTCGTCTCCCATTACATAATTTTCCTTAGTGGAAACTTTCGAAGCAAGCTCAAGCCCTTTCATCGACGGCACTTCCGCTAACATTTTTTTGAGTTCTTTTTCATCACTTATTTCCGAAGAAATAATACAATTCATTGCGCCATCACTTCTCACATGTGTAACCAAAGCCCTTGTGTCAACAGCATCGATAGCAACTATGTTCTGCTTTTCAAAATATTGCTGAAGAGAATCATTAGCGGCAAAGCGCGAATATTGCTGTTCAAGATTCCTTCCTATAATGCCTTTTACCTTTACAGAATCACTTTCTACATCTCCATCCTTCACACCATAGTTACCTACGTGCACACTATTCATAATTACAATCTGCCCATAGTAGCTCGGATCAGTAAAGACTTCCTGGTAGCCGGTCATCCCGGTATTAAAGCATATTTCGCCTGTGGCAGTTCCTTTTTTACCAAAGGCTCTTCCATGGAAAATATTTCCATCCTCTAAAATTAATGTGGCTTGTAACGGAGAATTTATATCAGACATTTATAAAGTTTTGCAAAGAAAAGGAAATGTGATTAAAAACACTAAGTGTGAAATAATTATTTGCTAACAATAACATTTATCTCCTCATAAATAAAATGTAAAAAAAATGTCCCGTTTCGCGGGACATTGATTATATAAGAATGAATATTCATTAAGCTTCTTTTCCGCCTTTTAATTTATCCTGGAGTTCCTTTAACTCATCCCATTTATCTGCCGCGGCCAACTCTGCCTGTTCGGGCCACGTTGTAGGATCTGCTGCATTAAAATGGCCTTCTGATTTTTCAAGAATTTCTTTTAAATCGTCCGCGGTGCTCTTAGACAATTCAGCAAATGTTTTGATACCTGCTTCAACTAAGACCTCAGCAGCCTTGGGTCCTACTCCTTCTATTTTCGTAAGATCATCACCTTTTTTTACGGTTGATTTTTCTTTGACGGGTTTTGCTTCTGTAGCCGTAGGTTCAGTAGTAGCTTTTGAGGTTGCCTCCTCCGATGCAGATTTTTTGCGACCACCTCCACCTGCACGCCTTGTTCTCTTAGTTGTGGTAGCAACTTCACCAATTCCTTTGCCATATACCTCGTTATAATCAACCAGTTCAATCATTGCCAGTTCAGCATTATCTCCTACTCTCTTTCCTAATTTGATAACGCGGGTGTAACCACCGGGGCGTGATGAAGTTTTTGCACTGATCACATCAAACAATTCTTTTACCGCATCCTTATCCTGCAAATGACTGAAAACAATCCTTCGCTGATGTGTTGTATTTTCTTTTGCTTTTGTAATCAATGGTTCTACATAAGGACGCAGGGCTTTAGCCTTCGCCAATGTAGTAACGATCTTTTTATGTTGAAATAGCTGGCTCGCCAGGTTACCCAGCAAAGCCTTTCTGTGACTAGCTGTTCTGCTTAAATTGTTGTTCTTATTTCCGTGACGCATGACTTTTGTTTTATAGGTTATACCGTGTCAGGAATTATAACCTTCGTTTAATAAAAAATGTCGAATTAATTAAAATTCAACATTTGTAGTTTAAATATTATTCATCATCAAGCTTGAGCTTGCTTAGATCCATTCCGAAACCAAGGCCTCTTTCATTCAACACCTGCTCGATTTCACTCAAGGATTTTTGACCAAAGTTTCTAAACTTCATCAGGTCTTCCTGCTCGTATTGTACCAGTTCACTTAACGAGTTAATCTTAGCTGCTTTCAGGCAATTGAATGCTCTTACAGAAAGGTCAAGATCTTCTAATGGCGTTTTAAGAACCTTACGTAGTTGTAATGTTTGTTCATCAACAAGGTCTTCCTTCTTCTCTTCTTTATTATCAAAGGTGATATTTTCGTCAGTGATAATCATAAGGTGCTGGATCAATATTCTTGAAGCCTGCTTTACCGCTTCTTCCGGGTGAATAGTTCCGTCAGTAGTAACATCCATTACCAATTTTTCGAAATCGGTTCTTTGTTCAACCCTTGTATTTTCAATGCTGTATTTCACATTTTTGATTGGTGTGTAGATAGCATCAACAGGGATATAACCAAAATGTGAACTCTTTTCTTTGCTTTCCTCAGCAGGAACATAACCGCGGCCTTTGCCAATGGTAATTTCTATTTCCAATCTTGCTGATGTGTCCATTGTACAAATAAGCAAATCCGGATTCATAACCTCGTATGATGGAGATGCTTCCCCAATCATGCCTGCGGTAAATTCTGATTTATTTTTTAAAGAAAGTGATATTTTTTCAGTACCTGCATCCTGGTCAGTTTTCTTTTTAAAACGAACCTGCTTCAGGTTAAGAATTATTTCTGTTACATCTTCAGTTATTCCTTTGATTGTAGCAAATTCGTGGTCAGCTCCGGCAATGCTGATACCAACTATTGCGTAACCTTCTAATGAATTAAGCAATACCCTGCGCAAAGCATTGCCAATGGTTACACCATAGCCTGGTTCCAATGGACGAAACTCGAATTGTGCTTCAAAATCAGTACTTTTCTGAAGAACGATTTTGTCTGGCTGTACAAAATTTAAAATGGCCATTTTTTATTTTGTTTTTTGGTTACCCCAAACCCCTAAAGGGGCTTAAAGCATGTGATAAATTAGTATTCAAAAAAACTCCATAGTTCCCCTTTAGGGGCTAGGGGCTGTTATTTACTGTATAATTCTACAATAAGTTGTTCCTTTATATTTTCAGGAACACTTTCTCTTTCAGGGTATGTTATAAAGGTTCCCTGCATTGTTCCTTCGCTCCATTCAAGCCAATTGAATTTTGGATTCTTTGGCTTAAGGTTACCGGTAATATTTGCATTGCCGGTGGTTTTCTCCTTCAATCCAATCATATCGCCCGGTTTTAATGAATATGAAGGAATGTTAACAACACTTTCGTTTACTGTTATATGTTTGTGAGATACTAACTGTCTTGCGGCCTGGCGGCTTGGTGCAATTCCCATGCGGAATACGGTATTGTCAAGACGGGCTTCTAAAAGTTTGATCAGGTTTTCGCCGGTAACTCCCTTACGGCGGGCAGCTTCAGTAAATGTATTGCGGAATTGTTTCTCCAATACACCGTAAGTGTATTTAGCTTTTTGCTTTTCGCGAAGTTGAAGTGCATATTCACCAAGGCTTTTGCGCTTGCGTGCTGCACCGTGCATTCCCGGAGGATTGCTGTTTTTGGTTAACCATTTGCCGTTTCCGGTAATCGGTTCACCAAAAATTCTGGAAATTTTTGTTTTTGGTCCTGTGTAACGAGCCATAATTGTGATTGATTTTTTAGTGTCGGCGTATCATCATTAAAAATCAAAAATTAATGATACACCCGTTATTGAATATGTGGGATGTTTTGATGTAGGATGTACGATGTTTTAACTCACATCGTACGTCAAACATCGTACACCGTACGTTTTTAAACTCTTCTTTTCTTGGGAGGCCTGCAGCCGTTGTGAGGTAACGGAGTTACGTCTTTGATCATTACAACCTCGATACCAGACTGGGATAAAGACCTAATAGCGCCTTCTCTTCCTGAACCCGGTCCTTTTACATATACATCAACGCGTTTCAAACCTGCATCAAGCGCAACTTTTGCTGCATCTGAAGCGGCCATTTGAGCTGCATAGGGCGTGTTCTTTTTAGAACCCCTAAAGCCCATTTTACCTGCGGATGACCAGGCGATAACCTGGCCTTGCTTGTTGGTTAAACTAATGATGATGTTGTTGAAACTTGCAACGATGTGTGCGTCTCCGTAATTCTCAACTTTTACAACTCTTTTCTTTGATGATGCTTTCGCACCTGCTGCTTTTTGATTGGTAGCTTTTGCCATAATTGAACTGATAGGTAATCTTTAAATATTAATTCGCCTTCGGCGAAACTGAATCAACCCTCCTTCCGGCTTACTGGATATCTGGTATTGATTCAAAATAAAATATAAGCCTGTATTTATTTTATATTTTCCTCTAAGTATACTGCCCTTGTTCCCCTTTATAGGCGGATTAGGGTGTTACTTCTTAGGCGCTTTCTTTTTACCGGCAACTGTCTTACGCTTTCCTTTACGGGTACGGCTGTTGGTACGGGTACGCTGGCCACGGAGTGGCAATCCTTTACGATGCCTTAAGCCACGGTAGCATGCAATATCAAGTAATCTCTTGATGTTCGTTTGTGTTTCACTGCGTAAAGCGCCTTCAGTCTTGAATTCGCCGCTTATTACATTTCTGATGGAAGTTTGCTCTTCATCATTCCACTCATTCACCTTCTTATCATAGCTTACATTCGACTTGTCTAAAATATAACGTGCGGTAGACGGGCCGATTCCATATATATATGTAAGGCCAATTACTCCTCTTTTGTTTTTTGGTAAATCTATACCGGCAATACGAGCCATAATTCTTTGAAAGTTTTATTTTTTAATTTTTTTTATTCCCCTTCAGGGTTAGGGGTTCTACCCTTGCCTTTGCTTAAAGCGGGGATTCTTCTTATTGATTACATATAATCTTCCCTTTCTCCTCACAATCTTGCAGTCTACGCTTCTTTTTTTTATGGATGCCCTTACTTTCATAATATTCCGTTTTACTTAAGCTTTTGTTAAGACTTTTATTTATACCTAAAAATGATGCGCCCCCTTGAAAGATCGTAAGGACTCATCTCAACGCCAACCTTGTCCCCCGGTAAAATTCTTATGTAATGCATGCGCATTTTACCAGAAATGGTTGCCAAAATTTCATGACCGTTTTCAAGCTTAACCCTGAACATTGCATTGGATAAGGCTTCCAGGATTGTACCGTCTTGTTTGATGAGTGCTTGTTTGGCCATACTGTTTTTGGGAGCGCAAAGATAAGTGTAAATAATTTAATTTTACAAAAAAACGACTAATATTACAGCTGATTCCGTAAACTAAACACATGAAAATCAAATCCAGCCTTCTACTCGTAACGGTACTCTTTCTTATTTCCTGTAAAAAAAATGGAGGGGATCCTGCGCCTCCGCCGGCCCCGGCCGATACTTATATTAATACTGCCGCGGGAAGTTCCTGGAATTATCACAGTGTCGATAACTCCGGTGTCACCCCCGCTTCGGATTACACAATTACCTCTACCTCCCGGGATACCTCAATTAACGGAAAAACCTATCACGTTTATGATAATTCCGATGGCGGCAACCAGTATCTGAATATTTCCGGCCACGATTATTACGAGTTTGACTCACTGCCGACAAATCTTGGTGCGGGAGCTATCGAAAGGTTATATCTCAAAGACAATATTGCTGCAACAACAAGCTGGAGCCAAAATGTAAGCGTCTCTATTCCCGGATCTCCGATATCCATTCCTTTCACCATTGCAAACACGGTTACGGAAAAAGGTATTTCCCGGACCGTAAATAGCACAACCTATTCTGATGTGATACATATATCCACAACCATTGGTTCTTCTCTGATTCCTTCCACGGCATTAGTAACTACCATTGACAGTTATTACGCCTTAAAATATGGGCTTATAGAAAATACCAGTGTTGTTCACCTCGATTATGCAGGGATAGTTCAGGATCTGGACACCAAGACAACCCTCACTAGTGCGACTTTAAAGTAGTCAGATAACATCATCGGTGAGGTGAACCTTTGTCATTTCCACATGATGGTTTTGCAACTGGTGTACCGATATGGGGTGAAGCATCGTTCTTTTTTCATCGCGATACCATATTTCAAAATTATTGAAATTATCCTGGGAAGGAGTTTGAAGACGAAAGGCGCCCTTCATATATTTTACCGACCCGTCGTCATTTACATGTTTCCGGAACTTGAGCTTCATGAGTTGATTTTCATCAAGGGGCAAGGCAAACAATTCATCTGTCTTGAACCAAAAATCCTGGACTCCATTGTAAACACTTACCTCTTTTTCATCGTGGTTAAAACCAGTTACTTCTCCCTGCCACGCCTGTCCATCACTTTCCGCAAGAACATAATCTCCGTTTTTTAGCTCACCGAATTTTATCATAATGGTATTTTTTTTAAAAAGAAAGATAAGGAGATTTAAAACTAAGAGAAAAAAAAGATAAGACAAAAAAGTTTTTGGTCTCTATATATCTAAACATATTCGCTACCGAAGATATTCATTCCAAATGCACATTCCGCTACCTGAAGTACCGGGTGACACAGAAATAAAATTTGTTCGTATTCGCTAATTTATTTCATTGCTTTAGCTATCAGGTTATTTAATATCAATTTTAACTCGGGATCGATTGCTTGCGGGGCATCCATATTTGCTACTGTGCCATCAGGATTAATAATGATATAACGCGGCACCCATAGAACTTTAAAAAACGTACTAAGCAACCCACTTTTATCCCACAAATGAATTCCTGGAAACCCATATTTTTTTATTGATTTTTTCCAGGTATCGATATCATCATCTATTGAAACAGAAATTATTTTGATGGGTCTATTTTTCATCTCTGCAATTATTTTTTTAAGTATGGAGCATTTTGAATACATGGGCCACACCAGCTTGCCCAAAAATCAATCAGCATTAAATTTCCTTTGAAATCTGAAAAGCTTGTTTTTGTTCCCTCAATATTATCTAAAGCAACGTCGTAGACTGTTTTTACACTCTTTAGTTTTTCATAAGTAGCCGTATCTGTAAATTTTTGTTTGAAAGCCCAATCGTCAGTTAACTTAAATAATTCATCTAAAATATTTTTTCCAAAATCACTATAGATTACTGTTGAGTCAAGGAATGTATAGTATGCCTGCAAAGTATCAGTGATTATCTTTCTTTTATAATGATTTAACAAATACCCGCTGAAAAAAGAATGCGGATTTGCTTTTATATACTTCAAAATTTCTGTAATTAATAATTCCTGTAAGACATCCAATTTATTACTAACTACCTGAATATTTTTTTCAAGCGTAGTATCATCTTTTTGATTCTTTTGCTGCGTCAATTGAATTATTTTATTCCAGTAATTTTCTTTTATTTGTAATAACGGGGCATTATCTGCCTCCCACGCTTCCTTTTGCTTTTCAGAATAAGAGTTTTCTATAGCCACGTTTCGTACGGTGTCATTAACCATCGTAAAACGCAAGGTCATATCCGCAGGCTCAATAATAAAACGAATGACGGCCGGCCCGTCCATCCACCTGCTATTTATATTGGTAAACAAAATCCCTTCAGTTGCACGATTTATTTTTCCTCTAATCGTCACTTTGCCATTTAATAAAATAAATGTATCTCTATAATTTATTTGATCACAATCACGATACGAAAGCCGGATAGAATCTGATTGAAGATTTTTTGCTTCTATATTCAACGTAAAGGTGCCGCAGGAATCCTTGATTTTATATTGTGAGAATATTTGGTTAGAAAAAAATATTGCCAGGAATAAACACAGAAATAATTTCATTAATAATTCTTTTTTATTTTTTAAGATCTCGTAGTGATTAACCCATCGATCACCGGCATTTGCTGTGGTTTATTCGATAACAGTATGCAATTTCCCGGTCTATTTTTTATTGAACCAAAAATCTAACGTCTTTTCAAGATCTGCTCCCGTTAAATCCTTAGCAATAATTTTTCCGAACGGATCAATCAGGAAATTGGAAGGGTAAAAGTAGATTCCAAAATCCTTCTTCATTTTACCATTGGCCCCAATGCAAACTTGTATCCAACCAAGTCCATCTTCTCTAATTGCTTTTTCCCATTCACTTCTATCCCCATCTACTGAAACACTTATTATTTCAAGTCCTTTATTCGCATATTTATTGTAGGCGCTTAACAGGTTTGGGCTCTCTTCCCTACACGGGGGGCACCAACTTGCCCAAAAGTCAAGAAGCAAATACTTTCCCTTAAAGGAATCGTTGGTAAAGGTTCTGTTTTTATCGTCGATTATATTGAAGGATGGCGCCTGCATGCCGATGACCGTTCGTTTTCTCCCCGCTAACTCTGAAGAAATGTGCCGAGCAAAATAATTGTCGGCATTCTCCAGGGCATCGGATATATCCTCCAGCATCGGAAGGTCAACTATGTTGGCTAAAATGTTGCGGCCTATGAAAGCGGAGGTTATTGCTTTAGGATTTGATTCAATTTGTTCCAAGATTAAATCATGCTTATTGCGCACGAATATTGCTTCCAAAATCTGTAAACTGTCATCTGTTATAATTCCCTGTTTATTTAAGGGGAAATTTTGCTCAAATGCAACTTCCAGGTCAAATAGCTTTTTATTAAAAGATAGCAACTGATCGTTCAACGCTAACCGACGACAATAGACTCGGCCATTGAATCTTTAAACATTTGCACTCTCGTAATACCCGTATCCAACAAGAAATAATGAGTGTACGGCCATCCATATTCCATATCCGGGATTTTTAATTTGCAGATTAAAGGCTCGAACAATTTCCCCACGAATTGAAAATTGGAGCCGAATATTCTTGCCGAATCAAATATTATCAATGGACTCCGCTCGGTGGTGTCATACATTCCAAGAAAAACTATGCCACTGTCTATGCCTTCAATTTTTCCCTGTATGAGATAAGTGTTTGCAGATTTGGTGTTGATACTTTTGTATTTATGGCTACTGCACGATATGATGAGAAGACAAGAAAGCAAGAAAAATAATTTCATTATTTAATTTTTTTGTCTCGTTACTTTGACCCATTAATAATTCTACTCCAAAAGAAAATATTTTTATGCCCACAATGCGACTATGCATCGAAGAGTTTGTATTCATAAATTAAAGTAGTCGAAGTAAAGCTTATATCCATTGTTTTTGTTTCTTTTTCACGTGCTCTAATCCTGCATTCGTGCATTCTCTATTTCTAATGAAATATTTGAAGAATTGCCCATAAATACTATGTTGCCTTTTTTATCAATAACGAATTTAGCAGGTATGCCTTCTACCCGATAGTCAGTTATTACTTTGTCATCTACATCCAGCAATACGTTAAAGCTATACTTGTTGTCCTTTATAAATTTTGCGGCTTCTTCCTGCATTTTTTTTGGTGCTTTATTTTCCCAAACATCTATGAAAAGGAATGCCACTGTAGAATCCTCTTTATACTTATTTACTGCTTCCTGCATCGCGGGAAAAGAAGCCCTGCACGGGCCGCACCAGGTAGCCCAGAAGTCCAGTATCACTACTTTGTCTTTAAGCGAAGACAGCGATACTGCTTCCCCTAAAATATTTTTCAACGTGAAATTTTTTGCTATTGTCGTTCCTAATTTTGCCTTGATTGCTTCAGCGGTCTTTTGCCTGGAAACTAAATTATATTTTTCCTGCAGCTTTTTAAATTCATCTTCCGGAAGGTTTAATTGCTTGTAAATAGACTGCAATTGACTCAACATTGCAGGGGAATTTACACCACTCAATAATTGTTCCTCTATCACCTTCCTCGCATAGTTTGCACCCTTCACCTTTTCTGCATAAACAGCGTATCGTTCCAGGCCGCCTGCATCCAATTCACCGTGCTGCATATAAACAGCATCCTGGTAATAAAAAGCAGAATCGTATTGACCAAGCTTATATAAGATAAGCGCATAGGTATCAGCAAACGTATTGTGAGTGCCCTGGAGCTCATGGCCGAGGTCATTATTTAATGCAAGGATTTTCATTCGCTCATCGGTATATTCTATGGATTTCTTTGAAAGGGTTTTGGCAACTTCTAAATCAATTCCTGGATTATATAGTTCCTGACCAGATAATTTCCACGCATAATTATTGTATAGTCCTGTTAGATTGAACTTATCCTTGATTAATGGCTAATATTTTTTAATATTCTCCCATTCGTTCTTATCAAGAAAAGATGCGATGATATTGGAGTAAAAAAGATCCTTTATATGACTCGAGCTATCTTTAAAATGACTAATGTATTCAACCATAGAAGATAATATTGACTGCTCAGTAGGTTTCTCTGTTGAATAGAATTTATCCCAAAATTTTCGGATTGCCAGTTGACCGGTCGGTTTTTCGGATAATACTTTATTTTCAACTTTTTGTTGATCTTCATCCATCTTTAATACACCATATATCTTTATTGCATTCATCCACTTTTGCTCATTGTTTTTTGCTAAAGCCATTTGTTTTGCATAAGCCAGTAATTTAGGTTTTACGGCATCCTTTTTTTCTTCGTATAGCGTTGTAAGATAAGAGCTATAAGAACTTTCACTCTTAAGTACGGGGGATAACTTGTAGCCTTCCTCGTACAGCGCAATTACTTTCTTTTTTAACAGTTCCCGATTCAGGTTAAGCGTGCGTGGGGCGTAGTAGCTCAGGAGATCTGCCGAGGCAATGTACGCTGAGGCGGGTATAGCGCCATTGTTGTCATATAAATATATCTCAAACCCCGTTTCATTGTTATTATCTATCGTATTCTTTTTATTATCTACAATGCTAAAAATTAATACTTGTGTGGAGTCAGGGGCTTTAAACGAAAATTGATAATTACTATCTTTTCTATTAATTGGAATTATTTTATTATTATAGTATTTCTTGCTGCTATAAACAACATAAGCAAAAATATTATCTGGAAGTTTTAAATATTTAGGTGGACTGTAAGAATAAAGATTCTCTACGTTAGTCTGCGGTTTCCCTATACTTGATATAATTCCTTCATGATCTTGAGTATAAGAAAACTGAAATATTAAAAAAGAAAAAAAAAAAAGTGTGATAGTTTTCATAAGTTTTTTATTTTAATTTTTTTGTTGTTAAGATTATCTTCTTAGCAGAGGAATTGAAGGAATGAGTATGAAAAAAAATATAAATATTATGCCAAACAGGTATTAATTCTTTCATTGCCAACTTTTATATGATTATCAACTGATACACTTTCAATTAGGCAGTGCAACATCCGGGACCCTGGCCATGGCCGCAATCGCAACTATATTGCTTATTGCAGTACGGTGCATTTCCGCCACAATTACTATCTGAAGCGCAACAGCCGCCGCTTCCACTTCCTGCCATAATGTTCTTCATTTCAACCCTGCTTAACTTGCCCTCAATGTTAGCAAGACTCATTTTTTTTGTTTGCATGTTTTTTAAATTTTTAATTAATAAAAATTCTTTCTATCTTTTGCTTTTAGCATCAATGACTTTGAATGCCCGGTTCACCAGTCTGAATTAGGCCAGGCTTTCCCTTTGCGAATTAGTCTGCGTTTTTTTGAGATCTAGACAAACAACAGTATAAATCGGGATTGTAGTCTAATATTCTACAATGGACCGCCATCACATGGATGTCCCGCTATTCATGTACTGGTACAATCACAATTTTCCCCACTTCCTGCCATAATATTCTTCATTTCCACCCTGCTTAATTTTCCCTGTATATTAGCCAGACTCATTTTTGTTCTTTTCATTTTTTTAAAATTTAAAATTAATAAAAATTATATCTGCCTTAGCTTACAGCATCATAGGCTTTGGCTGCCCAACTACCCCAACCTGCAGATCCGGATATAGTTCCATCAGGCCATTCTCCTGCAGGGAACTACTCTGCAAGAAATTATTTTAAATCCTCCATGCTATATACATTTGGACATGATTACTTAAGATTCAAAACTGCCAGGATCTGCTTTTTAAGCAACTCAAATTCAGTTGGAGAAAATGCATCATCAATCACAATTTTTGCATTGTCAATTAACAGGTATCTCGGAATAGGGATGCCTTCATTGGAACTGGCATGGTAAATATTTTGTTTTATGTCTTTTTTTAAGGAATCACTTGCTATTATATGGTAACCACCCAGTGCATAATCATTTATATCCTTTTTCCATTTTGAATAGCTGTCTATTCTATCTAAACTAATATATAAACGTTCGATATTATTGTGAACAAGGAAAGTATCCAATTGCAGATTATAACCGAAAGCGGAGATGCAAGGAATACACCAGGTTGCCCAAATATCAATAAAAACGGGGGTCTCGCCAGGTAATTTACTTAACAAAGCTTTTACTGTACTTACTTCATTTGTATCAATAAAATGAATTGGTAATTGGAGTTTATATTCAATTTTTTTTGGAATTTCCATCATCTGAAATTTCTTCTGAAGTAGGTGCAGCCATTTGTTATTTGGAAATATTGAGTCATATTGTTCTATTAAAGAGAAATCATATTTACCCGGATAATTATAAAAAAGCAGTATGCGTAATGCCCATAAATCTTCCTGATCAGCTTTATTTTCTATATAAGTGAATGGAGCAAGATCTTCATTGATTAAATAAATATTCCCTTTAAGAGGATAGTTAATTTTTTTGCTTGTCAACTCGTTTATAAATTCCAGGTTGTATTTTTTGTAAGCCAGAAAATTATAGTAGTTATCAAGGTAAAACTCGGCTGCGTATAGACCCTTTAATCTCTTGTCAGTGGGAGGCTGATTCAGAAATAATTTTTCGATAATAGCATCCTTTTCGCTTCTTTCCAGCACTTTACTTTTTTTTGACTCTCTTAAAAAGCTTGTCACGACCTGGTTGTACAGCAACGATTTAAAACAAAGATCCATGTATTCAACAAATCTCTCTGTTACCAGTTTTTTTTCGTATAGAGAATCAAATCTGTTTTTTATTAAACCCACTCTATTTTCAATTTCCTGGACAAATGATTTTTTGTTTTCAGGCAATCCATCAAGCACGTCAAATACAGGTATAAATTTATTAAAGGGTACAAAGTTGATTTCATTAAACAATTTTTGTCCCATTGAATTACTTCCTCCATAAACAACAGAATTAGCATCAATATGAGAAAGGTCAATATTAAGATGCAAAGAATCTCCCGGGAATATAAGTACATCACTCCTTGTAATAAATTCCTTTTTGAGGCTTGTGAAATATATTGTGACAAATGCTGGTTCATCAATATTTATTACTTTAAATATTGAATCTGTACCGTCGGTTAATGAACTGTTCAGTGAAGTTGTATCAAAAAACCCAATATTATTATAACCATAAACAGGCTCATAAATGTGCATTATAAACTTTTCCTGTGATTTTATTTTTCCGCAAATGATTGCTTTATTCTGTCCCTGAATATTTTGTCCAGCCAGGTGTAAAATGATAGTTAATAGAAATTTTGTGAATTTCATAGCTG
>CAWDTY010000003.1:385000-420427 GCA_963805365.1 uncultured Chitinophagaceae bacterium | reverse complement strand
TTCCCTAGACCACGGTCCTACGCGGCGTAGCGCGGGCTAAGAACGGCTCTAGCGCGCGCTAAGTGCGCTGAGGTTCTGTCAAGTTGGTACCCAACGGGTACCCGGTCGCGTCGTCGATCAGCATCCGGCGCGGACGGGGTGGCCCTGCCGGGCCGCCATCGAGATCACTGGCCGGCGCGGGCTTGTCGAAACCGAACCCCAACGGGTCATGCCCGATCGCGACTACGAGCAGGCCGTAGGCCGTGCCTCCGAACGCGGCCACCAAGAACATCACGGCGAGGCCCCGGCCGATCGCTTCGGAGACGGCGTCGTACTCGTGCACCACGCCGTAGATCGCTCCGCCGACGCCGAGACAGCCGAGAAGCAAGAGAGCGATCAGGCCAGACGTGGTCATCTATGACGATCGATATCAGAACGATCGCCAATCAGACAATCCCCAGCCGTCTAGCTGATCAGATGGCAATCTTCGATGGCCTGTGGCGTCTCCGCGTCAATCAACGCCGCGAGTTTGCGGGCCGCGCCGTGCTGCGGGACGTGATGCACGTAGATCATCGTCGTCTCGATGTTCGCGTGCCCCATGAACGCCTTCACGTCCGAGAGCGGGAACGCCCGGACCGCGAGGGTCCCGAAACTGTGGCGCAAGTCATGCCAGCGGAACGGCTGCCCTGTCCCCCGGTCGCGGCTGACGCCGACCGCTGCCATCGCGGCGTAGAGGCCGTCACGGAGGACGGGCTCACCGAGGATCGTTCCGGTCGGCCCCGGGAACACGTAGTCGTCCGGGCCGGTGAACGGCGCGCGCTGGGAGAGCCCGTCGAGCGCCCTCGCGGCCTGATCGATCAACGGGACGCTGCGGGCCTTCCCGGACTTCGGCGTGCCCTCGTTGCTACGCCAGTAGGAGCGGCGGACGTGCAAGAGCGCGTTCGCGAAGTCGACGTCGCGCCAGCGGTTTCCGGGGAGTTTGTAAACCTTGGCATTGTAGCATACGACGCACAAAGCAGGATTTTGAAATCTAAATTTATAAATAAGATTGGCAATATTTCAAGCTTCTTTCCAAATGTAAACAGCAGGTATTTAATAAAATCAATAAAGACCATCCAACAGGATTTGCAATCAATCGCACAGGAATTTCATTCTGAATTTTCATTTGATAAAATTGATTCAATTGACCAGGTGACCCGAAAAGTGTTGGCTAATGATGACAGCGCTTTAATATTTTCTGAAATAAAAAAAACGCTGGATGTTGATATTGATGCAACAGTTCGTGATTTGTTTTCCCGCTTTGTAAATATATCTTCTATTGAAGGTGATGATGACGAAGTGCGGAGAGATAAGGAAGTATGGGCGAAAGTGTACAAAAAGCACTTTGACGAGTATGGTATTTCAAGCCATCTCAAGCAGCATAATATAAAAACACAGAATGACGAGCTTGAATTTGATAAGGCCTGGAAGAATGGTGTGTGGAATTGTTTTGAAACCGTCTCTTTTAACCTTACCAGGCCGGATGCTATTAAAAATAAAGTGTACAAATGGGTTGGAAAGCTGGATGAATTAAATACTTCGGAAGAAGCAAAGCATATTTATCTTTTAAGTGTTTTGCCAAAAAAACATCCTGAATTAAAAAGATTTATTGAAAAAATGATTAAGGATAAGTCTACCGAAAGGACTATGGTTGATATTATTTCCGAGGATCAGGTCGATATTATTACTCAGGCTATAAAATCAGAAATAGATAATCATCTTTCCTGATTATTTACTTCTTCTTCTTTACGTCTCCACAAGATTTATAGGCAGTATCCCCTACTATCTTATAATTTCTAAGCCTACACACGAGTCATTCCAGGATTATGGAAGGCTTTATTGATACCGTAAAAGACAAAGCCCTGCAGGCGAAACTTATTGATGCACTTGGGCGCCCGAGGCCCTTTGCCCATTTTAAGCAGGTAATAGACAGCAGCCCCCTGCGGCAGCATTGGTTCGATTACCGCGATGCCGCTTATACGCAGGTTGCCAAAGAATGGATTGAAGAAAATGCCAGTGATGAATTGAAAGAAAAAATTAAGGAGTTGCCGGGGGTTTATAGGGCGGAGTAAAGATGTTGTTTTATATATTTCATTTATTAAACTTTCTTATATTTGATAATCAACCGCTCTAATTGCTTGCAACCGCTATATTGTAATTAATTGTTGTCTCTTATTATTTCATGTAATAAAGTATAGACCTGGCTTGAACCAAAACCCGGAACAGATTGCTGTAATTTGTAGAGAATCTCAATAGATTTAAGCCCATATATTGCAATATTTAAACTAACGCAAAAAGATTTATTTATACATGAAGAATTTTAAAGAAAAAGCCAACTTCCTTTGGTCAATTGCTGATTTATTAAGAGGGCCTTATAAGCCTGCTGATTACGGAAATGTTATTTTGCCTTTTACTGTACTGAGAAGATTGGATGTAATATTAGAACCCACCAAGAGGAAAGTGCTTGAAGCGCATCAGCAACATAAATCAAAGAAGCCGGAGATTTATGAACCCATTTTTAATAATGCTGCAAAAGCAAAATTTCATAATCATAGCAAATATAATTTTATCGAGTTAGCAAAAGATGCAAATAATATCGCTGCTAATTTTCATAATTACCTTAATGGGTTTTCATCTGGTGCAAAAGAAATTATCAAACATTTTAATCTCGAAAATGAAATAAAAAAGTTAGATGAAAGTGATATTCTTTACTTAGTTACAAAAAGGTTTGCAGAGGCAGGTGAAATGTTTGAGGGTGTAAGTTCAATGGAGATGGGTTACATCTTTGAAGAACTAATACGCAAGTTTGCAGAGGCAAGTAACGAAACTGCAGGTGACCATTTTACGCCAAGAGAAGTAATTAAGCTAATGGTGAATTTGCTTTTTGTAAATGATAAGCAAATACTACGTAAGAAAGGAATTGTAAAGACATTATACGATCCTGCATGTGGAACTGGTGGAATGCTTTCTGTTGCAGAAGAATATTTGCATGAGTTAAATCCTGATGCAAAGCTGGAAGTTTTCGGGCAGGAATGGAATGACCAATCCTTTTCTATTTGTAAATCCGATATGCTAATTAAAGGCCAAAATCCTAATAATATTGTTTTTGGTGATTCATTTACTAAAGATGGTTTTGAAGATGAAACTTTTGATTATATGCTTGCCAATCCTCCGTTTGGCGTGGAATGGAAAAAATCTGAAAAGTTTATTAAAGATGAATTTGCAACTAAAGGTTATGCAGGAAGGTTTGGCGCCGGACTGCCTGCTATAAGTGATGGTTCTTTTCTTTTTCTGCAACACATGGTTAGTAAAATGAAACGGAGTAAAGGTGGAAGCAGGATAGGAATTGTTTTTAATGGCTCTCCTTTATTTAGCGGTGGTGCAGGCAGCGGCCCGAGTAACATCCGCAAATGGATTATTGAAAATGATATGCTGGAATCGATTATTGCCATGCCCGACCAGTTATTCTATAACACCGGTATCAGTACTTACATTTGGATTGTAACGGACAGAAAAGAAAAAGAACGGAAAGGCAGAGTGCAATTGATAAATGCAACCGGCAGTGATATGGATGATAAAGACAATCCCTTTTACAGCAAGATGATGCGCAGTCTCGGAAACAAGAGAAAAGAAATACATGATGCAGCTATAATACTGGTAACAGAAATTTATGGAGATTTTAAAGAAACGCCTTACTGTAAAATATTTGACAATGATGACTTTGGTTACAGTAGGATAACTGTAGAAAGGCCAAAGCAAAATGAAAAAGGTATACCAGAACTGGATAAGAAAGGCAACATGGTGGCTGATGCCAGCTTACGGGATTTCGAGAATGTTCCATTGAAAGAAAATATACAAAAATATTTTAAGCGTGAAGTATTGCCGCATTTACCCGATGCGTGGATTGATGAAAGCAAGACTAAAATTGGTTACGAGATAAACTTTACAAAATATTTTTATCAATATAAACCATTGCGAAGTTTGGAAGAAATAAGAAAAGATATTTTGGCTTTGGAAGATGAAACAATAAATATGATCAACGATGTAATTAGCAAATAATGAAAAAGATTCAATTATTTATTATTTCATTATGGCTGCTATTTTTCTTAATAGCAGTAAAAGAATTTGTATTGGTATCATGGAAGTTTAGTTTTTCGTGGGAAGGGATAAAGAATTTTGCAAAAACTAATGTTACTACTTTAGTTTCCGCTTTCTTTTTATTGCTTAGTTTATTTTTCTATTACCGGTTTGCTTACTTATTAAAAGGCTCTACGAAACTTCCAAAGGAGATAACTAAAATCGAAGATCAGAATTATGAACATCTGACCTTTTTGACAACTTATATAATTCCCTTTTTGAGAGTAAAACTTGAAGGACGGGATTTGCTCATTACGATTCTTCTGTTAATTATCATCGGTGCTATTTTCGTTAAAACAAATCTGTTTTATAAAAATCCAACATTAGCTCTTCTTGGTTATAAATTATACAAGGTTGATACCGATAAAAACACCAACCTTATTTTCCTTACAAAGCAACACCTGAAATTGGGCGATAAAGTACATCACATTCGCCTTAACGATAACGTATATTTTGTAAAAATATGAACAGACAACAATTGTTAGAACGGTTGGCTTATTTCCTCAATCCAGAAAACGGTATTGGATGTGCCTTGTATTTTGTTTTAAATGAAGAAGGTAATAGCGTCATCCGTTTTGCGGATATAGAAAATGAAGCGAAGGAAGAACTACAACAACGCTTCTTAGAGTACATTCAGGAAAAGTTCATAGATAATGAAGAACTACATTATATGAATATCAGTGACGCAGATGACAGAAAAAATGTTGCTTACAGATATGATATTGATGAAAGAGATGAAAGCTTGAACATTCTTAATGAAATTATTGCTGATGGTGAAAGGGAATATTTTCATTTTAATCAGGACAGCCTTACAAATCTTCAGGGTTATTTAATAACAATGGGTAACGAAGGAAATCAAATCGCTCTTTATAAAAAACATCATCCTGTTAATTTATTAAAACGAGACAGATTTTTATTAGTGCCGAGTAATCAAAGATTAATTGCAGTAGACCAGGACGTTCTGGCTATTGATAAAAGTTTTGACTTTATGCTCGTAGATAACGATCTAATTGTATTGAAGCTTAATACGCTTGAAAGGTTCTTTGGTTTTGAGAATGTGATAAGAAATCAGGCACAAACGACGATTGCGGCTATCGAAGCTATTGAATTGCTCGAGGATATTGAACAGCTAAATGATTTAGCCCAAAATATGACTAATGCCCGAAAGTTAATGCGAATGAGAAATTCCCCGGTTATAGGCATGCCAGTTAATAACGTGATCAATTTTATCAATAATCATCCTGAATTGACCGGTCGTATTAGTTTTAACGATGAAGGCACGAGAGTTCGCTTAACTACAGGTGTTTCCAAAAAATTATTTCTGAAACTTTTAAATGATGACTATTTATTCTCTCAATTAACAGAATTACAATACGACAGTCACGCGAAGGACAGGCTTAACAACAATATACAAGAAGAAAACGAATGAACCGATATGAAAAATATAAATCTTCAGGAATTGATTGGATTGGAGAAATTCCAAATGAATGGGAGCATAGTAGAATCAAATATGTCTGTAAGATTTTTGGAAGAATAGGATTTAGAGGTTACACAATTGCTGATATAGTTAGAGAGGATGAGGGAGCGATATCTCTGAGCCCATCAAACATTGTCAGCAATAAATTATTAACTAATGGAGAAAACACTTATTTATCTTGGGAGAAATATCATGAATCGCCTGAAATAAAAATACGGGAAGGTGATATTGTTTTAGTAAAGACAGGATCAACAATTGGTAAGGTTGCTATAGTGCCTTTTGTTCAAAAGAAAATGACCTTGAATCCTCAATTAGTGGTTTTAAAAAGCATTGATTTAAATGCAAATTTTCTTTTCTATCTAATGGCTTCTAAACATTTTCAATCTTACTTTGACATTGATATTGCAGGAGGAAGTACACCGGCTATTTCCCAAGAAAAAGTGAATAACTTTCGACTTGTTTTTCCAAAATCCTTTGAAGAACAAACCGCCATCGCCAATTACTTAGATGAAAAAACAACACAGATAGATAAACTTATTGCCGACAAGCAAAAACTAATCGAACTACTTAAGGAAGAAAGGACAGCCATTATTAAAAATGCAGTTAGTGGTATTGGAAAGACTTGGAATAAAATTAAGTTAAAGCATATTGCAAACGTCGTTTTAGGAAAGATGTTAACTAATGAGGATAAGGGAGGTTATCTTTTAAAACCTTATTTGCGAGCAGCAAATATGAAATGGTTAACTGTTGATGTTTCTTCTATAAAAGAAATGTGGTTTTCACCGAATGAATTAGAAAAATTAAGAGTCAAAAAAAATGATTTGCTTGTAAGTGAGGGCGGAGAAGTGGGAAGAACTTGTATTTGGCAAGACGAATTAGACGAATGTTATATACAAAATTCAGTTCACAAAATAACTTTCAATCAAGATCAAAATCCATTCTTTTTTCTTTACCAATTTTATTACTTGGGTAGCATTGGATATTTTGAGTCAATTGTAAATCGTATTAGTATAGGACATTTGACAGGTGAAAAATTGAATGATCTTTTTGTTTGTTTCCCTTCACTTAAAGAACAAACGAATGTTGTGAATCATATACAAATAGAAAGTCATCGGATAGACAACACTATTTCAAAAATTGAAAAAGAAATAGAGTTGATGAATGAATACAGAACGGCATTAATAAGTGAAGTAGTAACTGGTAAAATAAAAGTAATCTAAAATGAAAGCAGTTTCTTTAAACGGTGAATTAGCGTGGGCTGTTGTAGCGTTTTATGTGTTACAAAATAAAAGTTTTAAAAGTGTTAGTGGTATTAGCTATGATGCAAGATTAGAAGAAGATGAAATTATTTATAAAGGCGGGCGCAGAAATAATGGAGAAGATGAATCAATCGGCAAAAGCGATTTTATAACAGGATTTGAAGCCATTAAATCTCTTAAAGAAATAAACACAAATACTATTAAAGAACATTTACCAAATGCCCTTTATAGAAAAAGAACTCCATTCATTGGGCTTTTATTTTCTGCGGGAATAATTAAATGATAATGCCAGATAACTTTATTCATACCGAATCAACATTTGAAAGCGCCATCATTGACCATTTGTGCAACACTGGCTGGCAGGAAGGCAATGCAATGATTTTAATGCCACTTATGCTTTAGATGTAAAAACTATTATTGAATTTATACAAGCAACACAAAATAAAGAATGGAATAAACTGCAACAGTATTATAAAGAAGATACAGAAAATAAATTCATTCAGCGTTTATTAAAAGAACTGGATTTAAGAGGAATGCTCGATGTAATCCGTCATGGAATAAATGATAGCGGCTGTAAATTCAAACTGGCTTACTTTAAGCCTGACAGCAATTTAAATCCTGATACTATTGAACTGCATCAGCAAAATATCTTTACGTTACAAGACAGGTTTACTTTCAGTGAAAAAAATAAAAAAAGTATTGATCTTGTTCTTTTATTAAACGGCTTGCCAGTTGCAACTATCGAATTAAAAAATCATTTTACCGGACAAGCAGTAAGAGAAGCAATGGAGCAATACCGTACCAGCCGTGACCCAAAAGAATTATTATTTCAATTTAAGAAAAGAGCATTGGTTCATTTTACGGTTGATCCTGATGAAGTTTATTTCACCACAAAATTAGAAGCATGGCAGCACAAGATTTTTCCCGTTCAATAAAGGGTTATAGGAATGCTGCAGGTAATCCCCCTGCAAAAGATTATACCACTTACAGAACAGCTTATTTCTGGGAAGAAATTTTGCAAAAAGATAGTTGGCTCGAATTGATTGGCCGATTTCTTCATTTGCAGAAAGATGAATTTATTGTTGATGGTAAAAAGTATTGGAAAGAAAATATGTTGTTTCCCGCGTTATCACCAGGTGGATGTAGTAAGAAAATTAAATGCAGATGCTAAAATAAAAGGAACGGGAAAAAATTATTTAATTGAACATTCAGCAGGAAGCGGAAAAAGCAACAGCATTGCATGGCTGGCGTACCGGCTTAGCAGCTTGTATAATGCCAATGATAAAAAGGTTTTTGATTCGGTAATTGTAATTACTGACAGGAATGTTTTGACCAGCAATTGCAAAATACAATTTACCAGTTTGAGCATAAGCACGGTGTAGTTCAAAGAATAGATGATGATTCTGAACAATTAGCCAACTCAATTAAAACAGGAACAAATATTATCATAACTACTTTGCAAAAATTTCCTTTTGCATTAAAGCATTTGTCAGAAATTCCAGATAGAAATTATGCAGTAATTATTGATGAAGCGCATAGCAGCCAGGGTGGTGAAGCAAGCAGGAAAATGACAGAAGCATTGGCGGTAAAAATGTTTCATTGGAAGAAGCGGAAAAAATTGAAAGTAATATTGAAGGAACAGAAACAGACGAAGATGATAATATACGTGAAGTAATTCTAAAAAGAGGTCCACAAAAGAACATCAGTATATTTGCATTTACTGCTACACCTAAAACCAAAACACTTGAAGTGTTTGGGGTAAAAGATGCAGAAGGCAAACCTCAACCTTTTCATTTGTATTCCATGCGGCAGGCAATTGAAGAAGGATTTATTCTAGATGTGTTGAAGAACTATACTTCTTACAAAGAGTTTTACCAGTTTACTAAACAAATTGAAGATGACCCTGAATTAAATAAAAGAAAGGCAGTAAAAGCAATCGGAAGATTTGCTTCATTCCATCCTTACAACATTGCACAAAAAACGGAAGTAATGGTTGAACATTTTCGTCTAATCACTATGAAAAAAATTGGCGGCAAAGCAAAAGCAATGGTTGTAACTTCTTCACGCAAACATGCACTTCGTTATTATTTAGAATTTAAAGATTACATCAAAGAAAAAAAGTATGATAACATAAAACCTCTTAGTTGCATTTTCAGGTTCAGTTATTGATGATCTATATCCTGAAGGAGTTACCGAAGCGCAATTAAATAAATTTGGTGAAAAAGAATTACCTGAAAAATTTGGAACTCCGGAATATCAAGTATTATTAGTTGCAGATAAATATCAAACAGGATTTGACCAGCCGCTTTTGCATACCATGTATGTTGATAAAAAACTTTCAGGAGTTAAAGCGGTACAAACACTTTCAAGATTAAACAGAACTTATCCTGGCAAAGAAGATACTTTCATTTTGGATTTTGCAAATGACAGGGAAACTATCATTGAATCATTTCAGCCTTATTATGAATTGACAACAATGACGGAAACCACCGACCCGAATCATTTATATGACTTAAAAACAAAGCTTGATTCTGGCAACGTTTACTATCAAAGCGAAGTAGATGCTTTTGCTAAAGTGTTTTATAAACCGGGCAATTTTGTATTACAAGATCAGGGCAAATTATATGGATATATTGACCCCGCGGTTGACCGGTTTAAAGCTATAGAAACAGAAGAAACACAAGATGAATTCAAGAAGGCACTGACATCATATGTTCGGTTTTATTCTTTTCTTTCACAGATTATGCCCTTCCAGGATGTTGAGCTTGAAAAGCTTTATTCTTATGGAAGATTTCTTTTAAACAAATTGCCAAAAACTGATTACACAGAACGATTGAAGCTTGATAACGAAGTTGCACTGGAATATTACCGCTTACAAAAAGTTGCTGAAGGAGATTTGGTGTTGCAGGTTCAGGGCCAATTTGGGCTTGACCCGACAACAGAAGCAGGTATCAGCAGGGCAAAGGAAGAAAAAGATAAGCTCAGTAATATCATCAATGTTTTAAATGATAAATTCGGTACAGAATTTACTGATGCCGACCGTTTATATTTTGAACAGATAGAACAAGCTTTATATGAAAATGATGAATTAAAGCTGCGGGCACAAAGCAACCCGATTGAAAATTTTAAATACGCGTTCGATGAAATCTTTATCCAAACATTAATAGACAGGATGAAAGACAATGAAGAAATCTTTGGTAAAATCATGGAGAATAGTGATTTTAAAAATGACGTGACACAGATGATGACGAAGAGGATTTGGGAGAGGTTTAATGGGGAAGGTTTTATAAGGCAGTGAATGTTGATTTCTTTATCTTAATGAAAGTTTTGTATTAGATTAAAATTTTACAATGGCATTATTTGCAATAAAAAATGGACTTACAGAACGATTCAAATTGTCTGACTTTAGATTAGAAAGGGACTTGCAATATCTTGTTGAAAACAATTTAAAAAGCATATTTAATTGCCGTTTCGTCGCATCGGAATTTTCTACAGGCAATTTGCATTCCGGTAGAATAGACACATTGGCATTATCTGAAGATAGTAACCCGGTTATTATTGAATATAAAAAAGTTGCCTCTTCTGAATTAATAAATCAAAGTCTATATTACTTGCATTGGATGATGGACCACAAGGGCGATTTTCAGATTGCCGTTAATCAGGCCTTAGGAAGTGAATGTATAGTTGATTGGTCTGCGATTCGTGTTATTTGCATTGCTCCTGAATATAAGAAATATGACTTACACGCAGCACAGGTTATGGGTGCAAATATTGAACTTTGGCAGTATAAGCTGTATGAAAATGATATTTTGAATATTGAGGAAGTCTTTAGAAAGACTGACATTTCACATTCGCAACAAACCGAATTAAAAATCAAAGATATTCGAACAGTTGATTCAGAAACAAAAGAGCCAACCATAAGGCGGGTTAGTGTTTACACTATAGATGAACATAAAAAACTATTAAATTCCGAATTAAAAGACGTATTTGAAGAGATACGAAATTATATACGTAATCTCGATGAATCTATTGAAGAGACTGCTAAAAAGCTTTATATAGCCTATAAAACCACTCAGAATTTTGTATGTATAGAAACCAGGAAAAATAAAATAATTCTCTATTTAAAATTAAATCCTGAGGAAATTCATCCGTTACCAAAACAAGGAAGAGACGTTCGTAATATTGGTCATTACGCAACTGGTGATTTTTCAATAACTATAATAAATAAAATGGATTTTGAGCAGACAAAGCATTTGATTGGCTTATCGTTGAAAGCCATTGGTGGGTAGAAATGTTAGCAATTCTGGCTCTGTAGTTCCTTTATCTTATTCAATTTCATAACAATCCTATATTCATGATTTGTAAGCAAAATAGGACAAGCAACCACAAATAGTAAAAGCAAAAAAATAAAATAATGCTATAAAATTGGCAATATTTAATATTAGTTTATAAGTTTACAAAATAGCTTTTTAATGAATACTATTGAATTAAATTTAATAGAGCAAGGTAGTTTCGGGTTAACTGCAGGATTTTCTAAATTTATGTATGAATGCCTCACTTTGGCGCAAGGTTATCGTAACTGTTATCGTAGGGTTGGCGCAAGCGTCCGCTTGTGCCATGAATTGAAAAGAAGCTTCCACTAAATACTCTACGGCATTTAACTCTTATATTTTTTAAGAAGGTTTTGATAAGATTGTAATTCATGATAGTCACAAGCGGACGCTGCGCCGTATCCCTGCGGCAAAGTACACCTAACAAATTAGTTTTATTTTTCGGTTAACCGATTGTGATAGGTTTCCAGTTGTGCGGTAATAAATCTTCTATTTTACTGATGGGGTGTGTGGCGATGCGTTGCAAAACATCTTTGAGCCAGATGAAGGGATTAACTTCATGCAGTTTGCAGGTGCCCATAAGAGAGTAAAGCATTGCGCTGCGTTTTGCTGCTTCATGACTGCCGGCAAATAAATAATTTTTTCTCCCGATAGCTACTGGCCTGATGGAGTTTTCTACTGGATTATTGTCTATGTTCAGTTTGCCATCTGTTGTATAAATCATCAGTTCCTTCCATCTTGCAATGCTGTACCCAAGCGCTTTGCCGATAGCACTTTTAGGCAATGTTTTTAGGTAAGCTTCTTTCATCCATTTGCCTAACGATTCTAATATGGGCACTGCTTGTTGCTGGCGCAATTGTAATAATTGATCAGGCGTAAGCGGCTGCGCTTTGGCCTGGCGTTCTATATCGTAGAGCAGGCCTATTTGCTCCAAAGCATATTCAGCAACGATTTTATCATTGTCCTTTGCTTCATAAAACATGCGACGTGCATGCGCCATACAATGCAGTACGGTTATGTTCTTTTCTTCTTTAAAAAAATCATACACCGCATAGCCATCTGTTTGCAGATAACCTTTAAAATCTTCCAGTACTTCTACAGGGCCTTCTCTTCCACGGCCTTCCCGGTAATCAAACCATACCAGGCCGTCTATGCTATTGTGATATACCCAATAATATCCACGGTGTACTGAGCCCGCCGAAGTACCCTTTTTATCTTTATCTAAAACTTTTATCGGGCTTTCATCTGCATGCAGATAATTACTCTGTATAATTAATTCTTTAAGCGATTCATACAAAGGATCTATTAACATGCAGCCATTCTTTACCCAATCGCCGATAGTGCTGTAAGGGATATTGATGCCTTCTCTTTTAAAACGCTCCATCTGGCGGTACAGCGGAAGATGATCTACATATTTATCAATGATGATCTGTGCCAGTAACCCCGGCCCAACAATAGCTTTTGGTAATGGGCGGTCTATCATGGGAGCTATTATGATGCCTTCATTACCCGGCTTTGCGTACTTAGGCCGTACATACCGGTTTACAAATAATTTACCTGGCTCGTATTCCAACTCCTCTGTAATTTCTTCACCTATTTTTTTGCAGCCTTCTGTTAATGCTACAGGTTCCATAATGATTTCCCTGCGCTTTAAATGTTCTGGAAGTTTGGTACGGCCGGGATGCTCTTTGGCAACCTGGGTGTGCTCCCGAACATATTCGATCTTCTGCGTTTTGGTAACAGAACATGCATCAACCGCATCTGCTTGTATATCTAAACTCAGTTGGGAAGGAGAACCGTTTGCAGGAATGAAACGTTCGTTTTTACTGCCAAAAATCAGGCGCTTAAGATTAGCGAGTTCGTATTCCAGCCTGGCTATTTTAAGGTCAAATTGCTGAATAGATTGTTGATGTAGCGAAATTGATTCTTCGTATAAATTTTTATAGTCAATGGCTGTTTCTATCACAGGATCAAAGATACTGCAACTCAATAACCGCCGTACTTTCAGAAGATACCTTATCCACAGCTTCAGGCTATTTGTTGATATCTTTTTCGCTTACGCACACTCTTTAAAGAGACGCCCTGCAAAATGTGTTGCAAGGCTTCATGGCCGATAGATATGTCTTTGTCATTACCAGTAACTGCAGGTATTTCATAGGTCCCTTTTTCTAATCGCTTATAATAAATAGAAAGGCCGTCGCCTTCCCACAACAGCAGCTTTACCTGGGTTTGCTTTTTATTGATAAAGATGAATATCGCTCCGCTAAGAATATTCATGTGCAGCTCAGAACTAACGATACCGCACAGACTATCAAAACCTTTGCGCATGTCAGTTGGGCTGCGATGTAAATAATATTTGCATGATGCAGATATATGAAGCATGGCTAACCCAGCAGTGCTTTTAAATAAATGGCGCTTACCGGTTCATGAAAAATTAATCGAAAACCTCCCGGGTAATGTATTTCTATTGAACCGGCAGCAGGTGGCTTTGCAATTTTCAATTTAACAAAGGAAGGATTATTTTCATCAGGCCCGGCTTGCTGGCGGCGATAACATTTGTACCAATAATAAAAGGTATGATACCTTAAAGATTGCTGCTCACAAAATGCTTTCTGAGTGAGACCGCTTCCCTGCCACTGCTCTATCATAGAAAACATTTGCTCTCGTACTTCGGGTGGGTTGCGCATGATATTTTATTTTCATGCAAAGCTATATGCACTTTTGGTCTATAACAAGATGTGCTTAGCCGGTGGAGTACATTTAACTCTTATATTTTTTAAGAAGGTTTTTATAAGATTGTAATTCATGATAGTCACAAGCGGACGCTGCGCCAAGGCAACCTTGCGCGAATTCGGGGGGTAAATCGGGGACTATCGAAACCTGATATCCTCGATTTCTGTTTCTGATATAGCTTCCGCATCAATTTCAATCAGAAAATGCTGCTCAGCTAAGGTAGCGACTCCAATCAATGATAAAGCAGGTAATTGATTGATAGAAAAAACACGCTGCAACTCTTCCCGGATAACAGCAGCATGGTCGTATTGGTAATTTTTTACATAAATTATCAATTTGACGACATCCTTTGTGGTTGCGCCAACACTATTTAAAGCTATTTGCAGGTTTACCAATGCCTGAAGGGTTTGTTCTTGCAGGCTTCCACCGCCAACAAATTTTTTATTTGAATCTACCCCTACTTGCCCAGAGATATGAATAAAATTCAGTCCATTTTTCTCAGTCACTACCACTTGCGTAAACATATTGCTCCAATTTGGTAATGATTCCGGATTGATATATTTCCTTTGCATTTTGCAATATTAGTTTTATCGCGCCCAATATAATTTATACGTTCTTTTATCCCAAAGATTTTTCCATCTATAGCTATTGCATGATTGTCATCTTTACATAGCTTATAATAAGTAGCTGCCAGGATGCAGGTCACCTTTTTTATAGAAATGAATTGAAGCGGCAGGTGGAGAACATCAATAATAAAAACAATAATATACGACAGGAAGAAGAGCTAATAATTTCATTAAATAGGAATATATGATGCAGATGGTAAATTAAAAATGATTCGTATTTTAATTCACGTTGGTTAAATGCACGCAACCACAGAGAAAAGGCGAAGCAGAGGTAACGCTAAGTTGATGCTTCTCTGCGAAAACTCCATTAACTCTCGTCCTCTGCGGTAAAAAATGTTACAGCGCAACCACAGAGAAAAGGCGACGCAGAGGTAACGCTAAGTCGATGCTTCTCTGCGAAAACTCCATTAACTCTCGTCCTCTGCGGTAAAAAAATGTTACAGCGCAACCGCAGAGAAAAGGAGAAGCAGAGGTAACGCTAAGTTGATGCTTCTCTGCGAAAACTCCATTAACTCTCGTCCTCTGCGGTAAAAAATGTTACAGCGCAACCGCAGAGAAAAGGAGAAGCAGAGGTAACGCTAAGTTGACGCATCTCTGCGAAAACTCCATTAACTCCTGTTCTCTGCGGCACAACCGGGAAACTCAGGCAACCTTCTGCTGCCGCATAACGGTATTTTCACTAAGTATGGCCGCTATCTCCTGCCGGAAATAATAGATCCTTTTGTGCAAGGTGGTATAAGATAGCAGCCCGGCATTGCGCATGTTACGAATGGTACGCGGATCATACTTGAGCTCCTGCTTTATCTGCAGCGCATCCATATACACATCGTCGAACCTGGTACCGGGAGGCAGGTGATAAACGAATTTCTTTTCATGCGTTGTTTGTTCTGTTAATGGCACGGGGGCGGCTGGTGCCGGTTTTGATTTTCTCTTCATACATGCTTAATGGATAGTTAGTAATAATGGTTAAGAATTGTATAGCTAAAATAAATGAATAACCATTTTATGCATAGGGTGAAATCACCCTTTTTTTGCGCAAGGTTAACCTAACTGTTATCGTAGGGTTGAAGTGGCACGGGCGCCTGCCTCACTTTGGCGCAAGGTTATCGTAACTGTTATCGTAGGTTTGGCGCAAGCGTCCGCTTGTGCCGTGAATTGAAAAGAAGCTTGGATTAAATAATCTAAGGATGTATTTCCTCAAATAATTTTTCCTCAAGTAAATGTGATTTGATAAAATTGTAATTCATGATAGTCAAGCGGACGCTTCCGCTAAGGAACGGGTCCGCTTGCACCAGTGTTGAAAGAGCCTTCCTCTAAGCTTTCTTGCAGGTATCCTCAGTTTTACAATATTATTTTAAATCATGTGGTGGTTGTAACCAGCACAACTGGATGCTTGCACTAAGGAAAGCTTTAGAAAGTTACTAACAATGGGATGACTGAATATACTTTCATACATCCCTATTGATTCAAATACTTCTTTGGATTCTGAATGTTAGTTAACATGCGCACCTACACCCACTTCGTGATGTTTGGTACGTATCTTTCCAGACGTGCTGCAGGAGCTAACGGATGCGCCAAGCAGCATGAGCATTGCTACGATAATTGAATACTTCTTCATGATATTTAAGTTTTATTAAGGCAAGAATAAAAACTATGCCATTGTTACTTTCTACCACGAGTGCTGATTTTCCATCGTTTGGTTCATATTGTCATCAATGAAAATACAGATGGGTATGTAGAAATTTTTGCCCTCACTTTGGCGGAAGGTTCCCATTTTTGGCTCAAGGTTATCCTAACTGTTATCGTAGGGCTGGCACATTTTGGCGCAAGGTTGTCCTAACTGTTATCTTAGGGTTGGCGCAAGCGTCCGCTTGTGCCACGAATTGAAAAGAAGTTTCCACTAGAGAATCTATAAAGAGTTATATCTGATCACTTTCAAGGATTGCTTTAAGCAGATTGAGATCTATTATAAGCACAAGCGGACGCTTGCGCTAAGGTAACCTTGCGCGAATCGGGGGTAATAGTTGTAGCCCTATAAAGGCCGGATCGTTCATGCATCCGCAATGCAATAGAACATTCGAAATCGTAAGATTTAAAAAAGGATCTTGTTATGATCATGATATCGATTTTGATTTTCTATCCACCTGCGGAAACAATTTATAGATAAAATGAACATAGTATTTGTTATATTTAAGAGGGGCTTTAAGAGTTAAATATTTTCTAACTGCTAAACATCATTTTATGAACAGAAATATTATCATCGTTTTGTTTCTTTTTGCATGTACAGAAGTTTTTTTTATTAAAATTTCGTGGGCACAAAATGTTGGCATTGGTACTACCAACCCTATTTCAAAGCTTACTATAAGTACACCTGACAACACGGATGGGCTGACCCATGTTAGCGATGGCGGCATAGTTCTGACTGAACGTGTCGGCGGAGTGTCCGCCAGTATAGGCACGTCGTCGTATCACGCCTTCAGGCTTCTTGCTAATGGCAATGCTATCATCAACCTTGATGTATTGGGCAACGTAGGAGTTGGCCTCACTGATCAAACATATAAGATGGATATTTCTGACAGGATAAGAATACGAAGTGGCTCCGGTTCCTCTACCGCCGGACTATGGTTCAATAGCCCTAATAATTCAGGCGTCCAATCATTCGTTGGTACAAAGGATGCAAGTGATGTCGGATTTTATGGAAACGCGTCAGGCTGGGGTCTTATAATGAATACAACTAATGGCAATGTTGGCATCGGACTAAATGCACCCACGCCCACCAATAAATTACAAATAGGTTCAGTAGGCGCCACTGGTTTCGCAACAAACGATCTTGCTATTGGCAATGGTACAAATGCGTTGGGCATCCTTCAGACAAACAGCTCCACCTATATAGGATCAACAACCGATATTGTTTTAATGCCCCGAAATAGTGGCCATGGCAGAGTAGGAATTAATACCACCTCTCCCCGGGCTCCATTGGATGTGCTGGATTTTGTCTCTCTCTCGTCATCGTATTCTTATTTCAACAGGGGCGGATATCCTAATGGTGTGTTGGATTGTAACGGCTGCCAGAGTGCAGCTTCTATCATAGTTTCCAATGCTGTTGAAGCCAATGAATTTGATGCCTACTCTGACAGAAGAATTAAAGATATTGTTGGTATAAGCAATAGCAAAAAAGATCTCGACATTATTAATGCTTTGCAGATCACTGACTACACCATGAAAGATAAAGTGAGGTATGGAAATAAGCAGTATAAAAAAGTGATTGCGCAGGAAGTGGAAAAAGTATATCCTCAACTGGTCTCCGAGCATACTGATTTTATACCTAATGTTTACCAGGTTACTTCTAAGGTTGAAAAAACATCCGGTGGTTATCTTTTAAGTTTTCCCAACAAACATACAATCAGCAACGATGCAAAAAAGCTTCGGGTTTTATTGGACGAAGAAGACGGGATGAAGGACTACACCATTGTTTCGATTCCATCGGAATACCAGGTGTTGATCGATGCAAGCGAATTAAAAACAGGCAAAGCTTTTGTGTATGGCGAGGAAGTGAATGACTTTAGAACTATAGATTATGAAGGGCTTACCACTTTGAATATTTCCGCAACACAAGAGCTAAGCAAGCAACTCAAAAAGCAACAGGCTATGATAGATCTTTTACAAAAAAAATTATTGCTGCTGGAATTACAGCGTAAAAGAATTAATAAAGTAAAAGGGTAAAATTTTCTAATAAAAAGTAAGGGAATTTTAATTATAGCATGAGACAACGTATCATCATAACTGTAATTACATTTTTAATCTATTGCCCTACTCTGGCGCAAGGTTATCGTAACTGTTATCGTAGGGTTGGCGCAAGAGTCCGCTTGTGCCATGAATTGAAAAGAAGCTTCCACTAAATACTCTACGGCATTTAACTCTTATATTTTAAGATGGTTTTGATAAGATTGTAATTCATGATTAGTCACAAGCGGACGCTTGCGCTAATGAACTTTTTACTTATCGGGGTTGTAACAGGATTTGTACATTTACTACATGAGTCGCAAATATAAATTTCACGATAACGATAAAATATATTTTATCTCTTTTGCAACGGTTTACTGGATTGACGTTTTCGTAAGAGAAGAATATATGCAGGTTATAATTGATTCATGGAAACACTGCCAGGACAAGAAAGGGCTTGAGAGTGCATCATGCCCAGTCACATCCACATGATTATAGGAAGTAAGAAAAATAAACTCGAAGATATCGTGAGAGACATGAAAAGCTTTACATCAACAACATTAAAGACTGCTATAGCCGATCATCAATATAAAAGCAGATAAGAATGGATGTTATGGATGATGGAAAGGGCCGGAAAGAAAAATGGCAATAATAACGAATGGTCCCGAATGCTTTCGGGAGCAACAGCATAATAAGCCTCTTGAAATTAATAGCCAGGATATGTTTGACAAGAAATTAGAATACATACATCAAAATCCGGTGCAGGCAGGTTTTGTAATAAAGCAGGAAGACTGGAAGTACAGCAGTGCAAAAGATTTCTGCGGGATGAAAGGATTGATTGAATTAAGTTATAGTTAGTATTCCGGCACAAGCGGACGCTTGCGCCAAGCAACCTTGCGCGAATTTGGGGCCCGACTAACATCGGGTTTTTTTTATGTATTCGTTCCTAAGGGTTATGAAGGATTTGGTAGTTTGAAACCCCTCTGAGACAAACAGCTCATGTATTGGCCAGTAAAGTCACCGACCACGGCAAAGAGAGATCAATCACCGGGAAGTACCTGCCAACAGGATACTAATTCAAAATTTGTAAACTCACATACGATTATTACCACTGAAAGAAAAAATCATTCTTTTCTTAGTTGTTTGAATATTTTCGCTGATTGTAGCTTTCATATGTATAAACTCATTTTGCTTTCCCTTTTTACGTCTTGTTATTTTAATGTTTCTGCCCAGCAACAAGCTATGCGTAGTATTCGGATTACCGTGCTGAATGAGCAGAAAAATGCACTACCGGGCTCAACTGTGTTTTTATTAAATATGGATTCGGCAGTCATTCATTCAGGGGTTGGCAATGCGTCCGGCGTCATTGAATTTTTAAATCTTAACGCAGGTAAATACCAGGTAAGGGCGAGCCACACCGGGTACCAGGATGGATACAGTTCATCAGTTGATCTCGAAACGAATACAGCGGTTTACGATACTATCTTACTGAAATCTAAAAGTAATTTGCTGCAGGAAGTATCCGTTGCTTCGAAAAGGCCGGCCATCCAGTTCCTGCCTGATAAAACTGTTATCAACCCTGAAGCGAATATTACGAATGCAGGTGCTACTCTAATGGACATATTGGAAAAATCGCCCGGCATCACTGTAGGAAAAGATGGTTCTATCATCATGAAAGGAAAGCCGGCCGTAACGGTATTGATAGATGGTAAACCCACGCAGCTCAGTGGCGCCGACCTGCAGGCTTATCTTTCGGGCATCAGCGCTACACAAGTGGATGTGATAGAACTTATCGAAAACCCCGGCGCCAAATATGATGCTTCAGGCAATGCCGGTATCATTAATATTAAAATGAAATCCAACCGGTTGAAAGGCTTCAATGGCTCAATGAATTTAAGTCTCGGCCAGGGAGTCTATACCAAAACAGGCAACTCGCTCAACCTGAATTACAGGAATGGAAAAGTAAACTGGTTCCTGAACTATGGCATGCGTGCAGGCAATGAGAAACTGGATATTTATACACTGCGGAAATATTTCAATACGAAGCATGAAGATTCTGCGCTATTGGAGCAGCCCAATTTTACCAAGAACCGGGTCCTGGGTCATAACGTTAAAACAGGATTCGATTTTTTTGCAAGCAAACAAACCACCCTGGGCATTGTATTTACCGGTGGCATCTTCGACAGAAATGCCATGAGTTTTAGCGCCATCAATTGGATGGACCCAAACTATCATATTGATTCAACTATTGATACCCGTGGAGAAAATAACCTGAAGTTCCAAAGAGGCGGGGTAAATGTAAACGTCAACCATAAGATCGATGCCAGCAGTGAACTGACCGCCGACCTGGATTATGTGAAGTTCTCCATTAACGGCGATCAAAATTATCAAACACAGTTAGTGGCGCCGGGCAGTATTGTATCGGCTACGAAAGGTAACACTCCATCCAGGCTCAATATTTTCACAGCGAAAGTCGATTACTCCAAACACTTCAAAAAATTCCTGCTGGAATCCGGTTTGAAAACTGCTATCAACAAAACTGATAATCTTGCAGACTATTATTATTCCGATGACAATAGCGCCTGGCTGCCCGACCTGAGCCGGAGTAATCATTTTTTGTATAATGAAAAGATCAGCGCTGCCTATGCAAGCGTGGATGCAGAGAATAACAAGTGGCATTGGCAATTGGGGCTGCGTTATGAACTTACTTCCTACAAAGCGCACCAATTGGGTAACACAGTTATAAAGGATTCAGCTTTCAAAAAAAACTATGGCAGTTTGTTTCCCAGTGCTTTTCTTTCGTACCAGGCAGACAGTAATAACATGTTTACCGTGCGGCTGGGAGAAAGGATAGACAGGCCACCTTTTCAATTCCTGAATCCATTTCTCACGACGCTGAATAAGTATACTTATGAGGGCGGTAACCCTTTCATCAAGCCACAATACACCTGGAATTTTGCATTGGCGCATTCGTATAAACAAATGCTGACAACGGAATTTTCTTACAGTTATCTACGCGATTATTTTTCACAGATATTCATCATTGATTCCAACAGCAGTAACGTCAATAAGAATATTATAATTTACACGCGGGGCAATGTGGGTTCTTTCCAGGACTTTGGTATTAGCGAAACCTTTCAACATTCTCTCACTGAATGGTGGAACCTGACGGCGGTGGCTGTATTCAATCATAAAATTATTAAGGGATTGGTTTGGGAACCCATCACAGCCAAAGTGACCCAACTGAATGTAAGCCTGAATAACCAGTTCAAATTAAAAAAAGGATGGGGCTTTGAGATAAGCGGTTATTACCAAACAAAAAGCCAGATAGACTTACAGGAATGGCTGAAACCGCAAGGAGAGTTGGACCTGGGAGTTTCAAAGCAAATAATGAAAAACAAAGGGTCGCTTAAATTAAGCATCCGCGATATAACCTACTTCCAAAACTATTCCGGCTACTCCACTTTCCAGAATTCACATGAGCCTTTTGAAATACAATGGGATTCGAGGGTAGTAAGGCTGGCGTTTCAACTGGCGGTTTGGCAAGGCTATGAAACCTGTGAACCGCTCTGAAGGTGGAGCGACTGACGAGATCAACCGGGTAGGCAACGGAAATTGAGGAATTATCTTTTTAAACTTTTCAAGTAAGCAATACTTTGCGGCACATGCTCATATTCCTTCTCGCTCTCGTCTTCTATAAAGTAATTTTTAATGCCGATCTTTTTGCTTCCTTTAAAATTGCAGGAATATCTACTTCACCGGTGTTTTGATAAAATGGTAATTCATGATAGTCACAAGCGGACGCTTGCGCTAGTGAACTTTCTATTTATCGGGGATGTAACAAGATTTGTACATTTACTACATGAGCCGTAAATATAAATTTCACGATAATGATAAGATATACTTACGTCCCGGCGGGGGTTTTATAGCAAAACAAGCGGGAGGTATGAAATCCTGCTGTCCTGAGCTTGCGGCTCAGGACAGCAGCAACGTTCGGTTGAAGATGAACTAAAGAAAGCGGGTGAATTTGAGATATCGTTCAAATAAACTTTCAAGCCTGGCAATTTCCTCAGCTGACAGCTGGAACAATGCTTCCCCGTACGGATCATCCAGGTTTAATATCTCTGTATTTAACCGGGTTATAAGGCTTCTTAATTCCTGTTTTACACCAGCCACTAATTTCGTCGTCTTTGAATCCGGGTCTTCCATTCGGGAAATGATTTGGAAAATGGTTTCTGTAAATTTCGTTCCCAATAAGGTTACCTGCCGTATTTAGGGAGAAATCTTTACAAAATCCTTATGCATCCCGGCCTAAATTTTATAATAATTATATAATCAGGAACGATGGCTCTCCGGAGTGTGCATGAAAGCACTGATGCTTAGCTTTTATTTTGAACTTAAAGTTTTTCTTTCGCGCAAGGTTATCGTAACTGTTATTGTCGGGTTGGCGCAAGCGTCCGCTTCCCGTTAACGGGATAAATAGTGACACGAAAAGAAGTTTCCACTAAAATAATTTAAGATGTATCAAGCCTAATATTTCTTTTTTAAAGTAAAAGTGTTTTGATAGCGGTAATTAATGATAGTCACAAGCGGGCGCTTGTGCTAATGAACAATTGCGGCAAGACAACCTTGCGCAAATTTGGGGCACAACAGATTGAAATTTTTTAGGATTGAATTGGGAAATACTGCGTTGGCAAAAAGTCATCAATTATTAAATGAAATTTTCAACCTCTGTGGTTATTCACGACCCGGGAGTCTTATGATTGAACGCGGATAATCGTCTTTCCGTTAATCCGCTTCGCCGGATTAAAGGCGGCAACGGCATCGTCGAGGGTAGCCACGTTGCCGATGTTGGTCTGCAGCCGACCATCCCGTACCCGTTGAACGATCTCACCCAGTTGTGCGATATCAGGCACGACGACGAAATCAATTGCCAGGCCATCAGTAGGCCGCGCCTCGGGCGGGCCGGCCACAGTGACCAGTGTTCCACCTGCACGAATAACGCTGGCAGACCGCCTCGCGATGTCTCCACCGAGAACATCAAAAACGAGATCAACCTTGCCGATATGTTCCAGCGCATCGCTTTCGAGGTCAACGAACTCCTGTGCACCGAAGTCGAGAGCAGCCTGGCGGTGGGCACCACGTCCGGTGCCGATAACGTGTGCACCTGCCTCATGTGCGAGCTGGGTCGCCATCGAACCAACTATGCCGGCTGCGCCGTGCACCAGCACGCTTTGCCCCGCACGAAGACGGCCGTGGTCAAACAGCCCCTGCCAGGCGGTGAGCCCCGGCATCACGAGGGCAGCTCCTACTGTAAAGTCAACATCACCGGGTAGCGGCGCGAGGTTGCGTGCCTCAACAGCCACGTATTCCGCCAAAGTACCGTCGCGATACCAATCTGTAAGGCCAAAAACCCGCTGTCCGACCGACAGCCCCGTAGTGCCATAGCCGAGGGTGGTGACTACTCCGGCCATTTCGTGACCGGGGATCGACGGGGTTCGCCCGTAGTCTTGGCGATTTGTCCAGGTTGACGGCCACGACAGTTCATCCCCGGTCATACTTGCCGCATAAACCTGGACGACAACATCGTTTATAGCCGCCTTCGGCTTGGGCCGCTCTACTAATTTCATCCCGCCTGTTCCCGCAGCCTTGTCCGTTACAACGATTGCTTTCATAACACGCCTCCTTTTTTGTTTGTCAGCAAACAGTTACTTAATGAAGAAATGTTGCTGTATGATAATGTTTTGAACCTGGTTTTCAGCATGATAATATTTAAAGTTGTGCAATGATTCTGTCGGTTACCAGGCAAATTATATACTTATTTGGCCACTTTTATGGGGCAAAAATCGCACCACACGGTATGAATGTGGCTGACGTTTTTTGAATGTTATCAAACTCACTTAAAAAAGATTTCCAGCTTTCGTGGGCTGTTCCTTGTTTTTCGCAAGCCATCTTTGGCGCAAGGTTATCGTAACTGTTATCGTAGGCTTGACGCAAGCGTCCCGCTTCCCGTTAACGGAATAAATAGTGCCGCGAGTTGAAAAGAAGCCGCCATTAAATAATCTAACGGGTAATAATTCTAATATTTTTTCTTAAGGTAAAAGTTGTTTTGATAAAATGGTAATGCGCGATAGTCACAAGCGGACGCTTGCGCTAATGAACTTTCTGCTTATCGGGATTGTATCAGGATTTGTACATTTACTCTAGGAGTCGCAGGTACAAATTTCATGATAACGATAAAATCTATTTCATCTCTTTTGCAGCGGTTTACTGGGTAGACCTACCCGCTGGCAAGGCACGGTATTTTTATACTGTTGTTGGTGATGCCAGGCTACAAGGCCAACCCTAAAAGCACCAACAACGGCGACTAATTATTTGAAAGGGCAAATTGACAAAAGCGGCAAATAGCAGCTATTGATATAAACTTACATTCACCAGCAATATGGGTTTAAAAAACCTGAAATACAAATGCAACGGTAATAATAGATCTGTTGTCAGCTATTAAAAACACAGTAATATGAAAAAGAAAACCCTGCTTATTACTTACCGCCTGTTTGCAATGATGGCTGTTGCCATATTATTTGCTGCCTGCAAAAAAGATGGCGGCACTTCCACTAAAAACACAAAAACCATTACGCTATACACAGCCGTATATGGTTCCAAAGCCAAGGCGCTGGCATCCATCAATGGCAATGCGGCACAGTCCATTAAGCATGCCGGTAAAATTTATATCAAAGACAATTTTATTTTTCTCAACGATCAGAACAAAGGCATCCATGTTATTGATAACACCAATCCATCGCACCCGGTGGCAATAGCCTTTCTTTCTATTCCCGGCAATCTTGATATTGCCATCAAGGGCAACACACTGTATGCCGACATGTACGACGATCTGCTTGCTCTCGACATTACTGATATCCATCATGTGACCGTTACCCACACACTCGAAAACTTTTTTACCGGCCGCTCCTATGTAAATGGGTTTTCTACCAACTTTGATGACAAAGTAGTAACAGACTGGATAGAAAGGGACACAGTAGTAACCGAACAATACTATCGTTATCCCGGCTGCGATTTTTGTGCTGCCGGTGATGTACTCTCTATGAACGCGGCAGGAGCAAAGTCAGGCGGCATCGCAGGCTCTATGGCAGGCATGGTATTAATGAACGATCATTTATATGCCATCACCGAAATGCACAGCCTCGGCATTGTTGACATCAGCAACCCTGCAATGCCCACACTCGATTCTAATTTTTTTGCCGGCTACGATTTGCAAACTGTTTTTCCTTTCAAAGACAAATTATTCCTTGGTTCTGCAGTGGGCATGTTTATGTATGATGTTACTGATCCATCGCATCCGGTGGCGGCAGGGGAGTTTTCTCATGGCCGTGCCTGCGACCCTGTTATTGCAGACGAGCATTATGCATATGTTACCCTTCATGCCGGCGATGGCTGCGGCGGCGATGCCAACGAACTGCATGTAATTGATATCAACAACCTGCAGAATGCACAATTGGTAAAAACATACCAAATGACAAAACCCACCGGCCTCAGCAAAGATGGCAACCTGCTTTTTGTATGTGATGATACCGAAGTAAAAGTGTACAATGCTGCCAGCCCGGGCAACCTGGTGTTGGTTAAAAAAATTAAAAGCAGCCAGCCTTATGATGTTATCACTTTTAGTAATAAGGCGATGGTGGTTTGCAGCGACGGCCTCTATCAATACGATTACAGCGACATCAATAATATCCGCCAGTTAAGTTTTGTAGCGGCAAAGAAATAAGTAAGTATAATTATGAAAACACGCCGGGATGAAATTTTCATTCCGGTTTTTTTGTTTTCGGGCTATCGGCAGCCTCTCCCACTTTTGGCGCAAGGTTATCGTAACCGTTATCGCAGGGTTGGCGCAAGCGTCCGCTTGTGACGTGAATTCAAAAGAGGCCGCCATTAAATAATCTAACGGGTATTAAGTCTAATATTCTTTCTTAAGGTAAAAGTCGTTTTTATAAAACGGTAATTCATGATAGTCACAAGCGGACGCTTGCGCCAATGAACTTTTTACTTATCGGGGTTATGACAAGAATTGTACATTTACTACATAAGTCGTAAATATAAATTTCACGATAATGATAAGATAGATTTACGTCCTGGCGGGGTTTTTATAGCAAAGCAAGCGGGGGCATGAAACCCCGACAAAGGATAATCCTTCAACCTGGTAAAGCCACTCTTTTGAATTGAAATGCTTACAAATCCATTGAGTTTGGGAGCAAGATAAAGATAGCTCTTTCATTAGTCGGGGTTTCACGACAGTTCTTTTATGATGTAAAGTTCGTGCTGTGAAAACCCCGCCGCGACGCAAAAAAAAGGAAGCAAAAAAGAAAAGTAATAATAGTAGTAGATTATTTTAATGAAAACAAAACTAAAGGCCGTACCGTTGTGCAGCGTGATAAAAAAAGCTATCTATATACCTTGATATTAACAAGTAATTTATGGAGTGCAACATGAATGCAAAAACTATTCTTTTTTTAGGATTATCGACTTTATTATTTCATTGTAAAAACAAAGGACATAAAAAGGTCTACATTCCTAAACAAGCCAACGAATATGTGCGGATATACAAACCTTCGGGGGACTACTTTTTTGGGCCGGATACCAAATACCTGAAGGAGGGAGAATGGTATGATGATTGGGTTCCCAATGATCATACTTTTGTGAAAGATGACAAAGGCATATGGCATATCATTGGAATCACGCATCCACTGGTAAATTCAGATCCACTGAGTACCGGAATTCACGATGGTGAATACGCTTCATTTCATGCCATGTCAACTGCCAGCAGCTTCAAAGAGGCTTTAAAAGAGCATCACTTCAAGGATTTACCGAAAATTCTTCCACCATCTTTAGCGCAAGGTTATCGTAACTGTTATCGTAGGGTTGGCGCAAGCGTCCACATCTTTGGCGCAAGGCTATCGTAACTGTTATCGCGGGGTTGTCCCGGTGTTGGCGCAAGGTGTGTCAAGAAGTAAAAGGAATAGAATAGTTCTTTTACATGCTGTTTATCAGATGAGAGCAGGCCTCTCATACACGCTGTTCAGGCGGAGTGTATAAACCACTTCATGCTGCTGCAATTAAAAGTTGTGGTAGTGAGCGATGAAGAAAAGGTGGTGCAAACCATCAGGAAAGCGTAAAGGAGTTGAGCGAAAGCGAATCGTTGAAGACGTGTCGAAACAACACAGACCCTGTCAAAACTATAGGCATCTTGCGACCGATAGGATTATTGCAGCGATAACCTGATTATTGGCTGTGGGACAGGCGGCATTAAGACGACAAGAACTTTACACAGGCTGTTAAACGGAACTTGAGAAACTGCTGCTGCGATGTGCGAGAGAGCCTTACAGGGGTTTGGCAAAAGCCTTACCGATAAGAAAGCTGTAATTCAAGGTATCCCTCAGGGAGCCGACGCGTGGCAGAGTGACGGACTGAACCGTAGTAGTGATGATATTTGCCGAAAGGCAGAAGGAGCGAAGGGTTCAGGTTATTCAGTAACAATATTAAAGACCAACCGAAAGGAATGAATCAGCAAGAAGTTACAAAATCGCAACCGGTAAGTAAGCGAATGGTATGGAAAGCCTACAAGGCAGTAAAGCGTAACGGAGGAAGTGCAGGAGTTGACAAACAAAGCATTGCGATGTTCGATGAAGCGCAGTCGAAGAACCTGTACAAAATCTGGAACCGCATGACATCCGGGAGTTACTTTCCACCACCGGTACGCACGGTACTTATTCCAAAATCAAATGGCAGCAAAAGGGCGTTAGGCATACCCACTGTCAGCGATCGTATTGCACAAATGGTTGTAAAGAATCATTTGGAGCCAATGTTGGATCAGGAATTTTCCAGTCAATCGTATGGTTATCGTCCGGGCAAGAGTGCCCATGATGCGGTAAAGAGTGCCAGTGCAAACTGTCATAAATACGAGTGGATAATAGACCTTGACATTAAAGGCTTCTTTGATAATCTGCACCATGACAAGATGATGGAGCTATTGAAACTGCATACACAGGAACAATGGATATTACTGTATGTTGAGCGATGGTTAAAGGCAGGCGTAGAAACAGAAGGAGAGATAACAGCGAGACAAAGCGGAACACCTCAAGGTGGAGTGATAAGTCCGCTGTTAGCCAATATCTACCTGCACCATGCCTTTGATAAGTGGATGGAAGAAAAGTATAAAGCCAATCCATTTGAGCGATATGCAGATGATATTATTGTTCATTGCAACAGCAGAGACGAAGCAGAGGAATTGTTAGCAATAATACGTGAAAGGCTGGGTGAGTATAATCTCACATTGCATCCTGAAAAGACCAGGATTGTTCATTGTAAAGACTATCGCCGGAACAAAGAGGAAGAAGATGGAGTTGGGTTTACCTTCTTAGGCTTTGACTTTAAACCGAGAGTAGTAAGAAGCAACCGAGGCGGATGGTTTTTAGGGTACGGGGCAGCGATAGGTAAGTCAGCCCAAAAGAGGATAACTGCGACCATAAAGGAAAGCGGTTTAGTAAGATGGGTGACGGCAACGATAGAATCCATAGCAGAAAAGTGGAATCCGAAAATCAGGGGATGGATAAATTATTATGGACGATTTGGGAGGAAGGAGTTATACAGGGTGTTTGATGTGTTTAATATGCGGCTGGCCAGATGGATTGGAAACAAGTACAAGATTACCAGTAAAAGAGCATGCATTAAACGGCTGAAAATAATGAAGCAGGAAAATAAAAATCTCTTTGCACATTGGTCGTGAAATACATGTTAGTGATTGAATAACAAGAGCCGTATGACTGGAGACAGTCACGTACGGTTCTGTGAGAGGCTTGGGCTGAAATGCTCTTGCCTACTCGACTATCTTGCATCTTCTCCCGGATATAAAAAAGTAACGCTGGTGCAAGTTTGGTAGCCAGGCTACGTGCATTGGCCATACATCCTGTAGAACGGGGCAAGTCGTGGCATTAAAAGCACCACTTCAATTTTATCTTTTTCTTTTCACTTATCAATGGCTGCTGGCGCAAATATTGTATGAAAGATTAATATGAAAAACGTCTTTTTACTCTTTTTTACCTGTTTGCTGCCGGGGATTAACGTACAGGCGCAACAGGCTACAGGCGAGTTGAATATACAATTCAACAAAAATATTTTACAACCCGGCGATTCTTTATTGGTAACAGTAAATTATAAAGATGGCAGTAGCCAAAGAGATAGCGAATCCCTCGCTACGCTGCAACTGATAATTGAGAATGAAGAAGGATTGCGTACCCGCCTGCGCTGGCCAATGATTAACGGCCAGGCTTCCGGTGCCTTGTATTTACCCGATTCGCTACCCCGTGGCAGGTACACCTTGCTGGCAGGTTTGCAGCAACGCTTTTTCCAGGTGATCGGCAAAATAGAGAACGCTACAAACAACGACAGCATACAAGCCATGCTGCTCACCAAAAACGGCGATTGGGCCGAACAGGAAGTGCCCGTGGCGACGGACGGCAGCTTTGCCATCGGCAACTGGCTGTTTGAAGACAATGCCCTGATGGCTTTTTCAGGAACAAAAAATAATAAAGAGCCGCTTAATATCCGCATCAGTACCCAGCTCGATTCCAGCTATACACCCGTGGCCGTGGCAGGCAGGGCTTTTTACATAGGTAACCCGCCGGCAGCAGTGCAATCAACCCTTAACCGGCCCGTTGAAACACCCGGGGCGGTTTTTGCAGACAGGGCTACTTTGTTGCCGGCAGTGGTGGTAAAAGGTACGGCCAAAAGCCCGGCGCAGCAGTTCAACGAAAAGTATGCTAGTGGCTTGTTCAACCAGGGCAACGAGCGGGTACTTAGCATTATGGACGACCCCGGTGCCATGGCTTATCCCAATATTTTCTCCTACCTGCAGGGCAGGGTGGCTGGTTTGCAAATACAGGGCGGCTTCAACGGAGGTGTGGCCTGGTGGCGCGGCAGCCCGGTAGCGTTTTTTTTGGATGAAGTAAGAGCGTCCGCCCAAGTGGTTGCCAGCATACCCATTACAGATATTGCCATTGTAAAAGCATATCCACCGCCTTTTATGGGTGCTCCCGGTGGCCGTGGCGCTATTGCCATTTATACACGCAGGGGTGGCGAGCCTGATTACCTGCCCGTTAATAAGCAGGTGTTTAAAGTAAGGGGCTACACGCCATCTGCCACAGTGCTGGATATGAATAAGCTAAGCTTGTAATAACACGGCGGCGAAAAGAAAAGACTGTATCCCCCTGCTTGGCGCGAGGTTACCGTAACTGTTATCGTGGGGTTGGCGCAAGCGTCCGCTTGTGACACGAATTGAAAAGAAGCTTCCATTAACTAATTTAAGATGTATTAAGCCTAATATTTCTTTTTTAAAGTAAAAGTGTTTTGATAAAATTGTACTTCATGATGGTCACAAGGGGACGCTTGCGCCAAGTAACTTTGCGCGAATCCGGGGGATAATAACTATTCCATTATTGTGAGCCATTTTAATGCACGCAACCGCAGAGAAAAAGAGGAGCAGAGATAACGCTGAGTTAATACGTCTCTCTGCGAAAACTCCATTAACTCCTGTTCTCTGCGGTAAAATAAATGCACGCAACCACAGGGAAAAGAAGAAGCAGAGGCAACGCTGAGTTGATGCTTCTCTGCGCAAACTCCATTAGCTCCTGTTCTCTGCGGTAAAAACATAGAAGTTCAGGCAACCTTACCCCGCCGCATAATGGTATTTTCCTTAAGTATGGCCGCTATCTCCTGCCGGAAATAATAAATCCTTTTGTGCAAGGTGGTATAAGATAGCAGCCCGGCCTTGCGCATGTTACGAATGGTACGCAGGGTGTACTTGAGCTCCTGGTTTCTCTGGGGCCCATCCATATACATAACGTCGAACCTGACACCGGGAGGCAGGTGATAAATGAATTTCTTTTCATGCGTTGTTTGTTCAGTTAATGGCACAGGGGAACTGGTGCTGGTTTTGATTTTCTCTTCATACATGCTTAATGGATAGTTAGTAATAATGGTTAAGAATCGTATAGCTAAAATAAATGAATAACCATTTTATGCATAGGGTGAATCACCCTTTTTTACCATTTATGCGGGTAGATAAAAACATGCCGGTTGAATAAACCGGTTAGCAGATAGAAAAGGAGGGGTATATAGAAGAAAAGAAAGGAAAGAACGGGTAAGCAAGGGAAATAAGATGCCATAGATGGAAAAGTGCGGTAAAATTTTCCGGAACGGAATATTCGTTTGGCATGCTCCGTTATACCCTCACTATCGCCGGTGTACATAATTGCAAACAAAGCGGTAGAGAAACAATTATTTATTAACTATTAAAAATCCAAAAACGATGGGAACCATTCAAAAAGGAATACTCGGAGGCTTCTCCGGCAAGGTAGGCACCGTAATAGGTGGCACCTGGAAAGGTATTGACTACATGCGCAGTAAAAGCAACCGGCGCAATTTTACGCCATCATTAAAGCAACTCGAGCAACAGATGAAGTTTGCTATGATGATGCGTTTTCTTCAACCTTTATCTGCATTGCTCAAAGTGAGCTTCCAGGACTTTGCTATCAGGAAGACGGGCGGTAACAGCGCTTTCAGCTACAACCTGAAGAACGCTATCACGGGCACGTATCCTGCATTTTCTATTGCATTTCCGCAGGTGCTTATCAGCAGGGGCGACCTGCCTAACGTACTGGCTCCGGCAGTGACCTCGGGTGCCGGCAGCGTTCTTACCTTTAGCTGGACGGACAATTCAGGTGTGGCAGGCGCAGCAGCTACGGATGTTTCCATCTTTGTAGCGTATTGCCCTTCGCTGATGCAGTCCATCTACACGGTAGGAGATGCTACAAGGGCCGGCCTTACAGGCGATTTCAACCTTGCTTCGTTTGCGGGCAGGCAGGTGGAAACGTTCATTGGCTTCATCTCAGCAGAAGGCCACAGCGTTGCTACCAGCCTCTACACCGGGCAGGTTACTGTAAGCTAACTGATAGGCTCACACTAAGTTTTCTAAGACCGGCTTAAGACGGTCTTTTTTTATTTAAAAAATAAAAGAAAAGCAAAACCCAACCGCGGAGAAAGGAGAAGCATGTGTAACGCAGATTGGTTGTGCTGGTTATGCTTGCTCCCCGCTCCCCAGCTATCCTGAGTAACTTTAAAATACAAGGCCAGGGGTAAACCTGCCGCATAAATTCACTATAGGCGTACTGAAATTTTAAGAAGCAACTTTCACTCCCTGAAATGCACAGAAAACTCGTCCAGCCTTTGCATATACTTACGAGGGATGTCCTTACCGAAATAGGCCTCATAATAACCGGAAAAAATACCGTCGAGAATTGTAAAAACGGCTCCTTTCCAATGGACATATACTTTCTGCGTTACCGTTAAGCTTGCAGTACACTTTCGCTGTTGCATCATCAATTGTTCCATCTGCGGTAGTTTGATCATGTGAGAGAAAATACCGCCAACTCGCAGGTCCCACGCCCTGATGACAAGAAATTAAGATCGGAGAGGTAAAATAACTTCCATTGTAGTTAATTTCATACGGAGTGTTGAGTTTGACATTGCTGAAATCTGGCAAAGATCCTTTCACCCAAAATAAAATCAGGATCATTTGGTGGATCGTTGGCATCGCGAAATGAAAACGAAAAACCTGGGGATATAGTCATGTAAGTATTCAGGTTTTCAAGATAATAAGGGTCTCCTACCGTTCTATTGTAAACAATATTTATAGAGTCAGAAGTAATGTTATTAGCCGAGTCGTATTCGGATTGATTCACTACTTTAACTTTGAATTTTACTACCTGTAAAATGTGAGACGTGTCAGTATACTGGTTCTTTGCGGGATTTGCTGAAGGCGATTTTTTGCAGGAAAAGAAAAACGGCAGGAGGATTAAAGCTGAAAATATGCGCATAAATTTTTTGTTAATTAACGTGAGGGGGCATCAGTTATTTTATTGTTGAGAGTTGCAACGGAGAACGGGGGAACTAAAATAAAAACTCAATTCTAATTAGCACACAGTCCTTGCCATAATAACAGTTTTTACTGCAATTTACTCGTGATGCCTGTAAAGCTATTGTAATTGTACTGAGTTGCAAATACGGGACAGCAATATTCGATCTGCCTTCGCCAACGGTATGTGCAATTTGTAACATTTTAAAATCGTTATTTTTGACATAACCCCGAAACTAAAACGCGGGGTAGCACCCGTATTGAAAACACGTCTCTTCTGTTTATTGGTTTTTGCAGGCATTATTACCTGTTCACCTGGAAATGCGCAACCCATTACCGGTACCTGGAAAGGAAAAATAGATCACAGGAATGTGGAGCTGAAAATAGTGAAGAATGGAGACAGCCTCACCGGCACCAGTTATTATTACACTTCCCCCGACAACTTCCGCAGATACAGCATACGTGGCTATTTTGATAGCAGGGATAACAGTGTGGTCTGGTGGGATGATGAACTCATTGAAGAAAAAATATCCAACAAGCTTTTGAGCGAAAAGACCGGCAACACCATATATTTCAAATGCCGATTTTAATTGCCCCGGTGGTACAAAAATGTACTGACCGGGAAGGCTGCTTTGAAGGAAAACGAGGAGCAGCAAAATGCTCCTGTTGAGCTTCAAAAGTTTATGACACCTGTTTTTCGTGATGAATGGGACTACGTGATTGACAATTATATCTCCGGCGCTAACGAGCCTGGCCTGATTGATAGTATAGGGAAGCTGGCATATACAAGACCTGTTTCTTTACCGGTTACAGAAAAGCCAAAGCGGGAACCATCGCGGGAAGATTTGACCCTTCGATCCAAAAGGCAGGTATTCACTCCGGCCCCTGACGAACCTTCCGTGAAAACTACTTCCGAACCGGCACCCAAACGGGTGGTTATATCCGCGCCACCCACCAACGAGCAAAGATTAAAAACCCGTTCCCGGCAACTGGTACAGGAAATAACAGTTACTGGCGATTCGCTGGAATTGAATTTTTATGATAATGCTGAAATTGACGGAGATTCCATTGCTGTTTTCTGAACGATAAGAATATCTGGCTGGCGTCTGCTTCCTTTTCTGATAAACCGTTTACTATCAAACTGCCTGTTGCATCCCTGCAGCAAAGCAACGACCTGGTGATGGTGGCAGAAAACCTTGGGTCTATTCCTCCTAATACTTCGCTGATGATTGCTATGATAGACGGTAAGCGTTATGAAGCCAGGCTGGCCAGCACCGAAGAAAGCAGTGCGGTGATCCGTTTTGTCCGTAAGTAAATGCGGGCGGAACAGAGCTTCAATTCCCGGTAGCTTTTTCCGGAATTTTTACCCCATTTTTGGTGTAAGGTTATAGTAACTTTTATCGTAGGGTTGGCACCCATCTTTGGCGCGAGGTTATCGTAACTGTTATCGTAGGGTTTGCGCGTCCACTTGTACACGAATTGGAAAGAAGTTTCCACTAAAATAATCCAAGGGGTATTAATTCTAATATTTCTTTTTTAAAGTAAAGGTGTTTTGATAAAATGGTAATTCGTCGCAGTCTCAAGCGGGCGATTGCGCTATTGGAGGCTCCTGAAGGGTAGCGGGAGTATTATTTTCTCAATATTAACCGGTGTAAATTTAATTATACCAAACTCTTATATCTTCTTTTCAACTATATTTTGCTCAATGGTTTATCGGTTCACCGGCGGCTTCAATCCTCCCTCATTTCCCCTCAGTTACCTGCCGGATCACACGGAGCCAGTTTAAGCCCAGTATTTTTTTGATTCGCTGATCGCTGTAGCCCAGCCTTTGCATCGCCATGGCCATCTGCGGATAATCGCTGATATCTTTAATTTCCTGCGGCAGTTCAGGGCCGCCATCGAAATCGGAACCCAGGGCGATATGGTCTTCGCCAACTAAATTTACGCCATAGTCGATCACTTTAGCCAGTTGATCTACATGCATCCAATACTCGCCAGGGATGGTTCCTTTGAAATTTAGCGGAACCTCTTTCGCCAGTTGCCGGTCCACCTCTTCAATGGTCTTCATAGCAGATACCTGTACTGAGGCCGGGGTAGTTTCCTTGGTGTTTTTTGCCCGGCCTGCCATGCGAAGTATTTT
>CAWDTY010000003.1:0-380000 GCA_963805365.1 uncultured Chitinophagaceae bacterium | reverse complement strand
AAACAAATGGAAAAGGCAGGCGATTACCCTGATATTGTGGTGGCGCCTTTTGGTGGTGGGTCAAACTTTGCAGGGATTGCATTTCCTTTTTTACAAAATAAATTAACAGGTGGAAAAAATATAAGGGCCATAGCAGTGGAACCTACCTCTTGTCCAAAATTAACACGGGGTGTTTTCCGCTACGATTTTGGGGATACTATTGGCATGACTCCTTTAATTCCCATGTACACATTAGGACACAATTTTGTTCCATCGCCTATTCATGCGGGAGGTTTGCGCTATCATGGTGCCGGCGCTATTGTAAGTCAATTGCTGAGAGATGGCATCATTGAAGCTGATGCCATTAATCAAAGAGAATGTTTTGATGCAGGATTATTGTTCGCCGGTACGGAGGGGGTTATTCCTGCGCCGGAAGCCAACCATGCCGTTGCAGAAGCAATAAGACAGGCGAAACAAGCTGACGAAGAAGGTGTTTCTAAAACAATTTTATTCAACTTATGTGGTCATGGCCATTTTGATTTGAGCGCTTATGAGCAATACCTGGCTGGCAAGTTAGTTGACTATGAAGTAACACAGGAAACGATTAATGCATCATTGGCAGAGTTGAGTACGCCAATTATCTAATGCCTGTTATTTAATAATAAAAAAGTGCGACGGTAATGTTACCCCACTTTGGCACAAGGTTATCGTTACTGTTATCGTAGGGTGGCGAAAGCATCCCGGTGTGCAACATTGGATTCAAATTATTAATCTAAAACCAGGGTCTCGTGTTCCCATTAAAAAGCAATGTTGGTAAGCTGCAGAGCAGGCTGACGCCTAACACCTTAAAAAAATAGTTGCTTCGCAATTTTAGTACAATTGTATTTTTATATTGCTAATACAGGCAGCTTCCCCTTTATTTTACTTAAATAACTTATGATGCAAACTAAAAACATTCTTTTCCTGGCTCTTTTAATCATGCCTGGTTATACTGTAACCAAAGCCCAAAATACAAACAAAGGCGGTTTGTCACCTGTTGAAACCAATGCCCAAAACACTAATTACCAGCCTGCATTCCAAGGGCAAACAAGAATTGCCGGTGTAAAAACAACAACACCTTATAAGGTTGAAAAAATTGCGGACAAGCTGGGCCGGCCATTTGGCATTATCGCCATGCCCGATGGACGACTGATGGTAACCATAAAATCGGGTTACATGGAAATTCATGATGCAAACGGAAAACTGGTAAAGAAAATTACAGGGTTACCTGCGGTGGTTACCGGGGGACAGGGTGGCTTGCTCGATGTAGCTTTTGACCCAAACTTTGCGAGCAACAAAATGATGTATTGGAGCTATTCGGAAAGATACGAGCAGGGAAATATAACCACTGTGGCAAAAGGGAAATTAAATGAGCCTGCGGGGAAGGTAGAGAATGTCTCGGTAATATTTCGGGCACTACCTGCTACGAACGGAAACATACAGTATGGGTCACGGTTAGTGTTCGATAAAAATGGAAATCTCTTTGTAAGTGTAGGAGAAAAATCCAGTATAGAAAACAGGGTGCAGGCGCAGCAACTCAATTCATACCTGGGTAAAATAGTAAGAATAACTACCGACGGCAAACCGGTGCAGGAAAACCCTTTTCTTAATACACCGGGCGCTCAGCCGGGAATTTTTTCTATGGGACATCGCAACCCTGACGGACTGGATATTAACCCTGCAACAGGCGAATTATGGGAATCTGAATTTGGTCCCCGTGGGGGCGATGAAATAAATATTATACATGCCGGCAAAAATTATGGTTGGCCTGTTATTTCATACGGCATAGAATACAGCGGCAAAAAAGTGGGTGATGGCATTCAACAAAAGGCGGGCATGGAACAGCCTGTTTATTATTGGGATCCTGTAATATCACCTTGTGGTATTTGCTTTTATAAGGGTAGCTCCATACCTGAATGGAAGAATAATTTATTCGTTGCTGCATTGAGCGGGCAGCATATTGACAGGCTTGTGATTGAAAATAATAAAATAATGGGCGAAGAACGACTGCTTGTTGATATAAACAATCGCTTTCGCGACATAGCTTATTTGAACAATAAGTTGTACGCTATTACTGATGATGGGGATATATATCGCATTAGTAAGAAGTAATGGTGTTTCACTTTGGCGAAAGTTATCATAAACTGTTATTGTACTTATGTTGGTGATGCCAGGCCGCAAAACCATCGGCACAAACACAGACATCCTCAGTCTTTCAAAATCAATCAGACTGGGAAATCCAGTCGGCTGCAACATTTGCCTTTTGTCTGAGTAATAAATTTAATTGAGCAACGTGGTGTTGCGCATGCCGAAAGTTGTAAAGCAGAATTTCCAGGAAAGTGTATTTTGTCACAAACGACGGACAGAGGCCGTGCATGTTTATTTCGTGATCATTTATCCAGCGATCGCTGAATTTTTCCATTGGTGTTTGCCTGAAGAGTGTTTTACACTTTTCTCTGATAATAGAAATATAAGTTAGCAACTCCTCTTTTGAATAGAATTGGTTAGGTATTACATCGTCAATAGCTTCTAAGGCTAATTTGTCCGGATCGCTAATTGTGTAAGGTAAATCGGGATCGAAATCTTTTACGGGGCTGGTGAGATAATAGTCTAGAAATATTACCGTATGATATGTCATATAAAAGATTTTCTTTTCTTTTTGCCAAATTTGATCCGGGCAAATAACGATAATATTCTTAAGCGTATCAATTACAGCTGCAAAATTTTTCCATAAACTCTCCTGGAATATTTGATTCATGGTTAAGCGATTAGTTAGAATTGCCACCAAGGGCGGCTTTGTACAGTCGGTGAAATAGCATTCCGGAACCGCAGCCAAATTTATTATTAAAAATTCACTCTCATTACTTTCGCTCAACAGAAATAAAATACCTGTGCGATAGCCAAAGCTCCCCACTCCTGGCGCAAAATTAACCTAACTGTTATTGTAGGGTATAGCGTCCGTTTGTGACACGAATTGAAAAAGCTTCCAATAGAGAATCTATGTTTTTTGAATCAGATCATTTTTTTCTGCAGGTAAGAATTGCTTTAGTCAAATCGCAGTTAGTTAAAAGCACAAAGGGAAGCTTGCGGCAAAGTAATCTTACCTGAAGTGAGGGCGCCCGGTAGAAATTCGGGAATCAAATTCTAAAGTGGGCTATAAGCTGAGCACCGGCAAATATTTGTTATCTTACAACTATAATTATTTTACGGGCATGAAATTGCTACTGCTCATCACCTTATTTTTTACAATAACAACGTCGCTATCTTTTGGTCAATACCAGGAACTCTATCCCGGTAATACAGGCGTTTACGAAGGAGTGAGTACTAACGGTTCAGTGTTGCTTTCGCAACGCAACGCGAAAGATGACAATAGCGCTGATATCCGGGGAAATCCTTTTTGGGATGAAGATTGGAAAGCAGCATTTTTATATTCAGATAATCTTAAAGTTCTTGTGTTAAAAGTTAAGCTAAACTTATATAAAGATGATGTGTATTATACCACACCTGATAGTGTTGTTATGATTGCAAAAAGCGGACTGGTAAAGGGAATTACTTTTTTTAAAACCCAGGATACATCAAGCATAATTGGAAATTTTGTTTACTTAAAAACTGACGATGAAAATGATTATCACTTTTACGAGATTATGAACCCAGGTAAAGCTCAGCTCCTAAAGAAATATCGTGTTACACTTTTTAAACCTCCATTTGATCCCCTCACCGGCACATCAGACTGGAACTACGTTACTAAAGCCATTTACTATATTTATTTTAATGGTAAGCTTTCACAGATTAAAGGAAATAATAAAGACGCCTTATTATCAATTTTACATCCCTCATCTTCTTCTTTTGAGTGGCTGCACAAGAACCAAAACAAATTAAAATCTTCGCCTGATATTTTAAGTTTCCTTGCATATTATAATAGCGGGACAAATAATTAACAAAGCGATTCTGTATATATAGGCTACCGTCTTGGTCAGCGAATCCTAATTCGCAGTCTTAATCATACGGTTGTGCTGAGGTTCGTAACTTACTAACAAGGCCAGCGCAGGAGTTTCCACTATGGCGCAAGGTTATCGGAATTGTTATCGTAGGGTTGTAAGCGTCAGCTTCCGACACGAATTGAACAGAAGTGTCCATTAAATAAAACAAAGTGTATTAAGTCTAAAATTTTTTTCTTAAAGTAAAGGTGTTTTGATAAAAATGCAATTTATGATAGCCATAAGCGGGCGCTTGCGCTGATGACCTTACTACTAATCAACATTTGACCTCGGCCGCCTATTTGCCGCACGGAACCCGGCGGCAATAAGGCTTACATTTGCTGATAACGATAAACCTCATAGTTATCGGATTTATTTCGTAAGCTTTGCACTTACTAACCGGATTGACCTGCTTTTAGGTTTGTTTATAAGAAAAGAAAACAAAGACGAAATTTTAAACCCTATAAAAAAAATTAATTCTTACCTGGTCACATGAAGAAATCCCTTTACGCAATTACGTTTTTATTCGCAGGCCTTTCGGCCAATTCCCAAAAGCTATCCGTGAAAAAAGCACAGAAAATCGCGGCCTCTTATTTACAAACTGCTATTACTATTTATAAAAAACAAGCAGCCGCAGACTGGAATGATTCTGTAATCCACTATCAGGATTATGCAATGAAGTTCTCTTACAAGATGTTTGGGAACGCACCTTTTGGCAAAAGAAGCCTGTATATATCATTGCATGGTGGCGGCAATGCGCCTGCCGCAGTAAACGACCAGCAATGGGAGAATCAAAAGCGATTGTACGCACCGGCAGAAGGCGTTTACCTTGTACCACGTGCACCTACAAATACATGGAACATGTGGCACGAAACGCACATTGATGCTATGTTCAATACTATCATAAAAGATGCGGTGGTATTTGAAGGCGTCGACCCTAACAAAGTATATATTTTGGGTTATTCGGCGGGTGGTGATGGCTTGTATCAACTGGCGCCACGTATGGCCGATTATTGGGCAGCCGCTTCGATGATGGCGGGACACCCGGGCGATGCATCAGCACTGCCTTTACGCAATCTGCCTTTTTCAATATTTGCCGGAGGTAATGACTCTGCTTATAACAGGAATAATCTTGCAAGAGCCTGGGGGAAAATGCTCGATAGCTTGCAGGCTACTGACACGGATGGCTACATACATGACCTGCATGTTTATGACGGCCTTGGACACTGGATGTTGAGAAAAGACACTATTGCTATTGCGTGGATGGCAAAGTACTCACGCAATCCGTTACCTGCAAAAGTAGTGTGGGTGGAGGATGACCGGATACACCAGGATTTTTACTGGCTGGGTACAGATACATCTCAAACGAAAGCGGGTGATAAAGCAGTAGTATCTCTCCATAAAAATGATAATGAAATAGTGATAGAGCAAAATACTTTTAATACGCTTTACGTGTATTTAAATGATGACATGCTCGATTTAAATAAAAAAGTAACGGTCATCCAAAATGGAAAGAAATTATTTAAGGGAAAATTGAAAAGAAGCGAAAACATTATCAAACGCTCAATTGATAAACGCCTGGATCCAAATATGATTTTTTGCTCCCGCATAAAAGTTGAAAACGGTGAAGTAGCAATTGATTCCTGAATGCGATTATTTTATTCCGTGGGAATACCCATCCTGATGGGAAAACGGGAACGCCAGCAAAGGTCAACATTTTTTGTGTACCACGAATCATGTTGGGAGTGCTGATTCAGGCTTCTACTGTTACACCTTTCCAAAATGCAACGTAGCCCTTTATTTCCTTGGCTGCATCCTTAGGTAATGGATAGTACCATGCCGCATCCGGGTTTGAAGAGCCATCTACTTCAATATTATAATACGAAGCTTCGCCTTTCCATGGGCACGTAGTATGTTTTGATGAAGTTTTAAAAAAGTCTTTATTGATGGATTCTGCAGGGAAATAATGATTGTTTTCTACAACCTTTGTCTCGTTGCTTTCTGCCAATACTTGGCATTTCCAAATTGCTTTCATAACTATTTTTTATAACAACACAACTAATGATTAATTGTTTAAACTTTCGCCCTCCGCCCTGGTGCGTGACACGCGAAACAAACTCCAGCCTCCATCGCTTTCTTTCTCTTTCGCAATGCCCGGTAACCATTCGTGAAGGTCTGGGTATCTTAGGATTAGGGAACACAATTTTTTTTGCACCGGCTTCGTTTTAAAAAAAAATGTCGCCATGATAGTTCCTAATATGTCGTTGCCCGAAATCAGGAAATCAGTATTAGATGATTTTGCATGTGAGATAAAAAGTAAATTAGCGTCCATTAAAGTTACGTACCATGGTAAATGGATAAGAAGCGGTAGAAAGGATTTTGTGGAAACGATTCTCTTCCCTGTTAAAAGCAAAAATAACTGGCGCATAACAGTTACCTGCAATAAGAACGGTGTAAACGCCACCCCTTACCTTATTTCGTACAACAACAAAGGCCTTACGGCTTCGCACGTTCCTTTAGATTCTGATTCTATGTCATTGTTGCATTTCAACACGCATTTTTTTAAACGCTATAGGGAACGGGGGAAAATTGCTATTGAGAAGCCTGAAGATCTTGTAAAATTTTTCTTTAAAAAGAACACCATTCTTTTACCTTGCTATTCCCCCCGGAAAGATGGCACTCAACAGCTTTTTACTCCGCTGGCGGGAGGTTTGGGATTAGGCAATTATCATGTGGAATCTGATATATGCGAATTCAGAACATTTGTAGATAATAGCTTGTTGAGGGAAGACCAGAAAGAGGAAATCGATAATATATGGATCAATACGCTTACCGAACTGACGGCTGAAATAAACAGGCGCCTCAATAAAAAACAACCTCAACCGCAATTAGTGTAAGTTTCAGCCTCATCATATGTGTTGCCTTCTTTCGCAGGCATAACAAATTCCAAATGATGTGCAACTTATGAAAGCTGCTTCAGGCATATCTGCCGGCGGGCTCAATGGGTATCGGTAATATCAAATCAATTTTCTCCAGGTTTTTGGCACAGTAATTTCACCACTACTGGTATTAATTTGTTCTATACAAATAAATATTTGTTAACCAAACCAATCAAAAATGAAAAAACTTATAATGATGTCCTTTGCAGTTATGGCTTTCGCCGCCTGCAACAATACCAACACCGGCGATACTGTAACGGAGACAGGCGACACTACAGTAACGACTACAACAGCTTCAACCACTACCGTTAGTTATATACCGGCAGAAGGTGATGTGCGCTACGTCAACGGACAGTTGATGGTATATCGCGGAAATGATTGGGTAGCGGCAGACCAGGACGTAACACTCGATAACGGTGTGGTGGTGACCACACATGGGCAGGTAAAGAAAACAGGAGCAGAAGTGAAACTCGACGATGGTGAAACTATTACCCATTCAGGGGATTTTTTCGACAAAACCGGCAATGCAATTTCTGATGGATGGGATGCTACGAAGCACGGAGTGGGAGAGGCTGGTGAAGCAGTAGGTAAAGGCGTAAAAAAAGCAGGCGACGCTATTGGTAAAGGTGCCGACGCCGTGAAAGATGCTGTAGTAGGGGATAAGGACGAAAAGAAGTAGAAGAATTTTTAATTATTTTTTCCTTAAAACCAGGACGAAACTCCTGGTTTTATTTATTTGATAAGGGAGATTAATTAGATGTTTCAGGTGCCGCCAATCGCGGATTGAAGCAAAACCCGCCGTGACACTAAAATGAAATGCTTTTGGTAGCTTTACCATGGCAAGCATTTTTGCCTGATTATTGTATTCAAAGAAAAATTTATGAAGACAGCATTGTTGGCAATATTTTTTATTGCTGCTTTAAGTTCGTGCAAAATGATGTCCGGAAACGGGAACGTGAAAAAAGAAACACGCAACCCGGGAACATTTTCTAAAATTCATTCATCAGGCACCGCGGATGTGGTAATAACCACCGGAAGCAATTGCTCGGTAACAGTAGAAGATGATGAGAACTTGTTACCCTACCTGGAAACAAATGTCGAGAACGGAACTTTAGATATTCACTACCAACATGGAATATCCGTAACCAATGACCATGCAAAGATTTATATCACGGCCCCGACATTGTCTGAGGTAACTACTTCCGGTACTTCTAACATAACAGTGTCCGGTCCTTTGCAGAACCCTGATAAAATTTCATTTAAAACAAGTGGAGTCGGCAATATTGAGGGTGAAGTGGATGCTCCTGCTGTTTCGGTGAGCATATCCGGCACAGGCACTGTAAAGCTTCGCGGCCATACGAAAGATTTTGATTGCGACCTCTCCGGTGTCGGTCACGCAGACTGCGGAAACCTGCGAAGTGAAAACACTACAGTGATTGTTTCGGGTGTTGGTGACGCACATGTATTTGCCAGTGTTCACCTGCGTGCAACGGTTAGCGGTGCGGGAAGTGTGCGCTATCGCGGTAATCCTCAAAACCCCGAAATTCATACTTCAGGTGTGGGGAGTGTAACCTCTGAAAATTGAGAGACTCCGGCCAGGGTAGGTTTCCTTTCTTTCGCGAGCCTGCATCCCCAGCTATTCTGAGCAGCCAAAAATTCAGGAATCCACATTCTTCCGTGAAAAAATTATTCTGCAGCTCAACCGTTGAGAAAGGTGTCAACATAAAACACGATATAAAAACATGTAACGGCTAAGCATGAACGTAATAAATAAATAACCCGCTTAAAAAAAGTGATAGAGAAATAAAGTGTCTCCGGTAAAAGCAGGCTTTGGCTGGTCTTTTATTTCAAGCTGAATAAAGAGCGTGGCTTTGGTGATGCCCCTAAGATTTATAATTGACTTAAGCGAAACCCTGCACCGCACTTCACTATTTACAGTTACGGCCTGCCCGAATTTGAGCTGCTCTATGCCGTAGTTTACTTCCATCTTAAGATTCTGCACATCGGCAACCTGTTTCCAGAAATAAGGGATAAGAGCGAGTGTAAGGTAACCATGTGCTATGGTGGTTTTAAAAGGACTTTCTTCTTTGGCTCTTTCTACATCAATATGTATCCACTGGTGGTCAAGGGTAGCATCGGCAAATTGGTTAATCTGTTCCTGGGTTATTTTGTGCCAGTTCGATACGCCAATCTCTTTACCTAAGTGCGATTCGAACTCTGCATGACTTTTTATGACTACCATAGGTGCTAAATTAAATAATGATTTGTTTTAAGTAACATTAAATTCCTGACTGTGCCTCCGCGGAAAAAAACTTATTCTAAAACCCAATCGCCGGGGGCTTTTGCCGTAACCAAAAAGAAGTTTCCAACAGAAAAATTATAGGTAAGAGATCTAATAATTTTTTAAGAGATTACTTTAGAAAGATTGCGGTTCGCTAAAAGCGCAAACGGATACTTTCGCTATGGAGCTGTCTATATGATTAAATGTGAATGTCTTGCTAAAGACCAAATGGCATTAAACAAATAGCTATTCATACATTCCTATACTAAGTAAAAACAAAAATCATTATAAAACTTATTGACATGAAAAGATTTTACACACTTGTTATGTTTCTTTCGCTAAGCAGTGCCACCTTTATAGGTTGCAGTTCAGGTAGAAATACAACAAAAGGCATATTGGGCGGTACGGTGGTTAAAACAGTCGCTACGGTGGTGGGCATCATACTGCTTTCTAAGCTTGTTAAATCTATATTGAAAACCTTAGGGGGAAGCACTGCTTTTACCAGTTTATCGGCGGATAAAAATTTTATGACAAATCTTAACGAGGATACTAAGCTTGATTCTTTTGCACAAAATGATTTGATGAAGACTGCCTTACAGGCAGTGGTGTCGCAACATTACCAGATTCCCTTTTCCACAGTTACAAACAATTACAACAATCTAACTACTGTAGGCGACCTGGCAACCTTCATCGGAAAAAATGCAAGTGCCAAGGCGCTACTTGAAGTCAAATAAATGAATTGACATTTACGGTTTGTTTGCTCCATTGGAGTTTATTCTAAAAAAACCAGGACAGCGACGACGCGGGTATTTGCTAATTCAATAATTCAATAAAAGAGACTTTCGATTAATCTTAACTGTTACCTCACGCTAATTCGAGGTTACATAGTATCCATTTCATTCAAGTCTTTGCTTACACCAGCTTTAAGGCCTGTTGAAGATCATTTAATAAATCGTCCACATTTTCAATTCCAACAGAATAACGAAGTAATCCTTCCGGTATCCCCAACTGCCTGCGCTGTTCTTCCGTTAATTCCACGTGGCTTGTTGTGCGTGGTGGTCCGGCTAAAGTGCTTACTGAACCCAGGCTTGCTGCGAGATGCGCAAGCTTTAATGCAGGTAAGAACTTCTTTACCGCATTCCAACCGTCTTTTAAAGAAAAACTCATCATGCCGCCAAAGCCGCGCATTTGCCTGGCTGCAATGTTATGGCCTTTATGCGATTCAAGGCCCGGGTAAAAGACATCGCTTACTTTATCATGCTGCTTTAAATAGTTGGCAATTTTTAGTGCAGAAGCATTTTGACGTTCAATTCTTAACTCCAAAGTTTTCATTCCACGTGCTATCATATAAGCCGGATCAGCTTGTAAACTGGCGCCGTTTATTTCGCGAAAATGGAATACTTCTTTTACTAGTTCTTTCTTTCCCGCAAGCAAGCCTCCCATCGCATCAGAATGGCCGCATAGATATTTGGTGGCGCTGTGCAACACAAGATCTGCACCTAACTGTAAAGGGCTTTGATTGATGGGCGTGGCAAATGTATTGTCCACCATCACAATAGCACCAACCTTTTTGCGGCGGTACTTAATTTTTCAATATCTACAATTTTTAAGGTCGGGTTCGTAGGCGTTTCAAGATATACCACATCACAACCCTTTAGTATGGCCGCTTCCAGCGCTTCATGATCGGTCGTATCACACAGCACTACGTCTACATTGTATTTGGGCAAAAAATCAAGAAAGAGTTTACTCGTTCCTCCATAAGAATCTTTTATAGAAACCACTTTTTTACCAGCGGTTAAAAAAGTAAACAAGCTGTTGCTGATGGCAGCCATGCCCGTTGCAAAAGAAGTGGCTGCTTCGGCATCTTCCAGCACACGGATTTTTTCTTCCAGGGCCGCTACTGTCGGGTTGGTATTGCGGCTATAGATATAACCTTCTTTGTTACCTTTTGAAACCTCGTACCATTCATCTAAATCGGTATAAGAAAAAGCGACACTGCTTACAATGGGTGTAGTCGCGGCGCCGGAGGTATTTATGTTGCCTTCTCCGGCCCATACGGCAGCTGTTCCTTTTTTAAAACTTGTGCTCATGTTATTTTTCTTTAGTAAATATTAAATCTGAAAAGTTCATGTTTGTATCCGGATCGATGGGTGCAAGCTTGCAGCTTTTCGCTTTGCCTTCCGGCGAAAGTGTAAAATTCAAGTATCCTTCAACGGACATTACTCGGCAAACCAGGGACGCGGAAAAGTTAAGCAATTATTTATTTGCAGAGAATGCTTTTATGTTGATTGCTTGTAAATCAACCGGAACCTTGCCATTCTTCTTTAAGGCTTTTTTGTACCTTGACGTATATGAAAACATTACAGCCAATTACGATATTATTATGCCTGCTGCTATCGGGCTTTTATAACAAAGCAAATGCACAAGTGCATCCAACCGAAGCTAAAATAGACAGCCTGATGCAACAGCATAAGATGGTAGGTCTTTCTGTAGCGGTAGTTAAGGAAGGAAGAATTATCTACACACATGCGTTCGGTTTAAAAAACATTGTAACCGGCACGCCTTTAACTGACAGCAGTATGTTTCGTATTGCTTCTATTTCCAAATCTTTTTCCGCCACAGCGATTATGCAATTGGTGCAGGCAAAAAAACTTTCGTTGCATGATGATGTAAGTAAGCTGATAGGCTTTCCCGTCCATAATCCGAAGTTCCCCGGAAAAGTTATCACCTTAAAAATGTTGATGTCGCACACTTCATCTATAAACGACAGCCGCGGCTATTTCACTTACGACTCTATTAACCCGGCAAAAAGTGCAAACTGGGCTTTGTGCTATAATGATTACCCGCCAGGTGAAGGCTATCAATACTGCAATTACAATTACAATATGATTGGTGGTATAATAGAGCGTGCATCGGGCGAACGATTTGATCACTATATCAAAACACATATTCTCGACCCTTTACATTTATATGGCGGCTATGAAGTTGCTGCGCTTGATTCATCAAAGTTTGCGACATTGTATGTATATGACTCTGCTATAAAAAAATATACGGCGTCGGATGGCGCTTACCGGCAAAACAGGAATGTAATTGATCATTACGAATTGGGCGTTAGCACACCTACATTTTCTCCAACCGGAGGCATGAAGATATCTGCAGTTGACCTTGCAAAGTATATGACCATGCACATGTATTATGGTACTTATAAAGGAACAAGAATTATCAGCCGGAAAAGCGCAAAAACAATGCAGCGAAAGGTTTCAGATGGCGACGGTGGCTACGGGCTGGCTATTGAAACTAAAAAAGATTTGATCCCCGGCAAAACTATGAAAGGCCATACGGGCTCTGCTTATGGTTTATACAGCATCATGTTTTTTCAGCCTAAAGAAAAATTTGGGATAGTAGCGATTACAAATGGCATAAACCTCGCAGTGGATGATGGCTATAATACTGTCAATAAAAAGGTAGTGAACATTTTGTATGACGGATTTATTAAGTGATTAATGCCGGTATAATAAATTGTAACAAAATATCTTTCCATGGTAGCCCGGGAAAGAAAATGAGTGGCCTCAAGTTCCCCATCGCCCACAAATTGCCGACCCATCAGCACAATTGCCGGAGTAGGGCCACGCCGGACGAAAGAAAGTACTGGTGTTGTGCATGCTAGTCAGCGTTTAATAAACGTTAGGGTTTTGTTGGCTGTTGCGATGATGAGCCTGCCCCTTTTGTCAAAGCTGTAACGTTCCGCACTAAGGATGTTAGTAACAAATTCTGCTCCCCATGATGTTTCGAAAGCCTTTGTCATAAATAAATTCAAAATAGCCAGTGATTGATTGGCCCCGGTTGAGTAGTCGCTTTCTCCTATTTGGTTGGTTGGCGTTAGCCCGGTAAATGTTCCGTTTGTCGATGTGCCTGGCTTGAATGTAATATCAACATCGCCAAGGATGGACGAAGGTTTGGTGGTGGCTGAGGCGGAAGCATTGTCTGCCGCAATGATCATTCTCCATGTACCGCTAAGGGAGGTAGGGGACTGGTCGGCGGGATTCGGTTTTGTACAGGAAAACAGTGTCAGGCTAATGAAGGAAATAAAAAGGAATGCATGTTTCATAATGAAGTTATTTATGGTGTTGACAAGATTGTGGGTTGCAACGTTGCAGGTTCGCAGGTGCTAATTTTGCTGAGGCGTGAATATTAGAGCCTGAGTCTTCGTCCTGTCCCGCCATCTTCCGATCAAGGTCATCCTGCCCGTTATCATAGGGTTGGCGCAACCTTCCCGGCTATTCTGACCAACTCCAACTACGAGAACTATCCTTTGGCAATTCGGGGGCTCTGAAGGTAAAAGAAATTAACCTGTGGAAATGTGAGGTCGCGAATTATATATTATTTTACAACAACAAATTTGTTACGAAAGAAAATGAAGAAACTTCTATTGCTTGCCATTATTACTGCGTGTGTACAGAAGCAGTCACTGGCGCAACTCCAGGGACAGGAGCGTATCGACTCTTTGCTTGGCCAATTACCCAAAGTGAATGAAGACACCAATAAAGTGAAGTTGCTGATTGATCTCAGCCACACCTACTATTCCATAAATCCTGATGAAGGTTTACGTTTTGGAAAACAAGGATTGTCACTTGCTGAAAAACTGGATTGGACAAAAGGGATGGCAAATGCCGGCAGAACCATAGCGGGTAATTATGGATATGGAAAATCTGACTATGCCACAGCGTTGAAATATTCTCTACAGGCATTACAGCAGTTTAAAGAGATCGGGGACAAAACCGGCACGGCGAGGATACTTGGCGATATTGGAGTTGTCTATTGGTATCAATCTGACTATCCGAATGCATTAAAATATTATTTTGACGCTTTGCGTATTAACGAAGAAATAAATAATAAACCTGACATAGCAGCTACGCTCTGCAATATTGGAATTGTTTATAACAGTGAGAAAAATTATCAAAAGGCGCTTGAGTATATTACAAAGGCTAACAAAATTGATGAAGAATCAGGAAACACAAGCGGCATAGCTGCAAACCTCGGCGACATCGGTGAGCTATACCGGAATTTAGATGATGATAGAAAAGCGCTGCAGTATTATTTGGAGTCGCTGCAATTATACGAAGGGTTGAAAGATAAAAATGGAATAGCAAGAAACCTCGGCAATATTGGAACTATTTACGCAGATCAAAAGAATTACGGCAAGGCCCGGGAGTATTATTTACAGGCATTAAAAATAAGTGAGGAACTGGGCCTGAAGGTGGGAATGGCCATGAATCTTGGCAATATAGGTAACACTTATTTAGAGATGGCAAAAGACACCATCACAGGGAAATATAGTTTGGAGACGTTGCAAAAAGCAAAAGCTTACACCGACACTGCTATAATAATATCTAAAGAGATTGGGGATTTAAATACTTTATCCGCGAACTATAACCGACTAAGCGAAATACAAATGTTGCTGGGTGATAACAGGAGTGCATTGGAGAGTTATAAGAATTATACGCTCTTTAAAGATTCTGTTTTCAATATGGAAAAAGATAAAAAAATTACGGAAACTGCTATGCAGTATGCTTTTGACAAAAAAGAAGCAGCAACCAGGGAAGAGCAGGAGAAGAAAGACTTAAGGCAGCGCAACATCCGCAATTCATTTATCGCCGGTGCGGCAGTGTTGTTATTGCTTTTAGTAGCATTAATTAATCGTTACCGTTATAAACAGAAAGCTAATAAAGAGCTGGCGACCGCCTATGAGAATTTAAAAAACACGCAGCAGCAATTGGTGCAGTCAGAAAAGATGGCCGCCTTTGGTATGATGGCTACACGCATGGCGCATGAAATACAAAACCCGCTGAATTTTGTAAATAACTTTTCAGAGGTTTCCCGGGATTTGGTACAGGAAATTATTTCTTCCGGTGGAGGAGAAGAAAAAAAAGAAGTAGCACAGGATTTAATCAGCAATCTTGAGAAAATAAATCATCACGGCAACAGGGCATCCAAAATTATACATCAGTTACAGGAACATGCACGGTCAGGCACGGCACAACAATTTTTCGAAGAAGAAAATAATTTATAAATCCTGTAAAGCAGTTTGCGCAAGGATGTATTCAGCACAATGCGTCATTTTGAAGCGAGTATCCGCTTGTGCCGTGAATTGCAAAGAAGCTTCCTCTAATTAATCTAAAGGGTGTTAAGTTGAATATTTTTTCTTGCAATAAAGATGTTTTGATAAAATTGTAATTCAAGATAGCCACGAGCGGGCGCTTACGCTAATGAATGGGACAAAGCAACCTTACGCAAATTAGCAGGATACTTTAATATATCATTTGCCCGCCTTCTCATGAAGCAACTGAAGTCCAACAAATGACCGTGGCTTGAATCCAGGCCACGATTTTGAAGAAGAAGTGCTGTCTGCAACAGAAAGGTATTTACCGAAGTCTTTATGCTGAATATAGACACCTAAAAAAGCGGTTACAAAGTGCTGGTTAATATTATTGATACGGCGCTGGTCCCAGGCGGGTTCTGCATAGTGATAATAGTCTGGAAAACTCCCCGGTTTGTATAATACAGCCGGTGGTGGATTGGGCGCTACATTATGCCTTGCATTTTCATAGGTTAAGAGATAGCGGTTAGCATTTACAGACGATTCGTATATCGCTTTTGTGCCGTCCTCGTAACCTGAAACATCGTCCTTGCTACCCGCAACAAAAAACGTAGGGACCTTTAACCCCTTCAGGCCTTCTGCATCCCATATGCCGCGTTGCATACCCCATGGCGCAAAAGCCACGACTGCTTTTATCCGCTTATCTATGGATGAAATAAAAGCAGGATTGCCGTCAACGCGTACGTTAATTGCGTTACTTCCACCAGTCATTGTTGCGAAAAAATCTCCCAGTTTTTTACTATACCCGGCACCTGCAGCATTCAACACACCGTAGCCACCCATGGAATAACCGATAAGTGCAGTATTATCCGCATCCACTAATCCTGCTAAAAAATCGCCACGGTTGCTTTTGCCGGATACTCCTATTTGATCAAGCACAAACAAAATGTCTTTCGCCCGGTTCAGTAAAGTACTTTGAAAACCTTTGGTATCACTATGGGTGGATTCGGTATGATCAATGGCTACAACCACGTATCCTTTTGAGGCCAGGTTTTCGGTAAGATAACTTAGCAAAATTCTTGAGCCGGGGTAGCCATGTGATACAATCACTAGTGGGTATGGAGCTGAATTTTTATCAGGCGCAGCATTACGTAATGCTCTTCCTTTAAAAGTGAAAGTGGTAAGAGGCCTTGTAGAATCAGTTGAACTGCCATAGGTGTCATGGTAGTTTGCCAATACGGTTACGCCTCCGGGAATTATTGCCGGATACCATACTTCCACTGTGAGTGGGCGATCGTACAAAGGATCCACACCGTTTTTTGAGTTGAGGATATCAATCTGCCCCTTATTCACCAGCGTAAGCGTTCTTACGCCTACGCTATATTCCCCTCTTGCTGCAAGTTCGGGGGCGTCTGGCAAGGCGTCTCCATTAATAAAGGTCGTGGCATCCGCAACAGGAGCTTTACTTGTTGCGCAAGCCTGCAATAAAAAAATACTGATGATGAGCAAAAACCTGGAAGCGGGTAATTTTATCATTTTTGAATCGAGAAGTTAATGATTTTAAAATATGCGATAAAACTATCTCTATTTTTCGAAAGCTACTTTATAAAGAATTGTTCCCGGTATTGACCCCGGCAGTCCGGGGCAACTTTAAAATACATGAACCCACATTGGGATATTCGTAGAAATCTTACATAACAAAAGAGCTGCTATCATGGTGTTTGAAACTTACAATATTTACTGCTTCTGCGGGGATACCGGTTCTTTCGCAAAGCCATATCAACCACTCGTGAAGGCAACCGCCTTGGCTGCCTGCCCCGTAGGCAGGTCTTAAACCAAGGGTCAAAACACAAGCGTGTTTTTTATAAACGGCAAAAGATCTCCCCATTAATTTTATAGATTTACCTGGTCCGCTGCGCTTTTCTCTTTTAAACTATTTATATCCATTCCATGTATACTCAAGCTATTCAATCGTACGATTTCTATCCTGTTAAATCACCTGTGATGTACATCTTTATCGGCGCGTTCCTTTTGCTGGTTTCCTGCGGCCATACACCACCTGCTGAACAATATGGCTTCATTACACTACTCGGCCAGGATACCATTTCCGTTGAGAGTGTGACACGGCAGGGCAACACCATTACAAGTGATGAAGTTGACCGGTTTCCGCGTGTGCGGGTACGGCATACCGTAATTGACTTTAACCAGGACGGCAGTATCCGGCATCTTGTGATGGACATTCACACTCCCAGTGAGCCGGTAAATGAACGTGAACGCAAAGTGATCGCCGATGTTGCCAACAATGAAGTGCACATTACCAAAACGGATGGCACTGGCACACTGAAGCGTGACTTCGCGACCGGTGGCAGCATAGTTGTGGCCCACGTGCCGCAGATGTACAGTCTCTATGAGTTGTATTTCGCTGCGGCATTGAAGCACGAAGCGGCATCAAAGCTTGCGCCGGGCAGCGATGTGCAGATGCGGCAGTTTTATATTGACCGGGAATTCGACCGGTTCCCGTTGGGCAGGGCTCACGTGCGATCGTTTGGAGGTGGCAAGGCAGAAATTACGCACGACTGGCTCTCCGGCACAGGGGAAGCGGAGGTCGACTCCGTTAATCACATGCTTAGTTATTCAGGCGCACGCACGACATATGATGTGAAGGTAAACCGCCTCGCCTCACCACCTGATGTAAAAAGTATCGGTGAACGGTTTGAGGCCATCGAGACGAAAACCGGCACCGTGAAGCAGTTAAGCGTGCGGGATACCACGCAGGCACAAATTGGAAATGCGAATTTCACCGTTGACTACGGCCGGCCGCTCATGCGAGGTCGCAAGGTGCTTGGTGATGTGCTGCCCTACGACCGTGTATGGCGAACAGGAGCCAATGCGGCGACGCAGTTTACGACGTCGGCTCCGATAAAGCTCGCCGGCCTGCAGGTACCTGCCGGAACGTACACGTTGTGGACCGTTCCTCATACGGGCGGAGTTGACCTGATTGTGAACAGGCAGTCCGGACAATGGGGCACCGAATATAGCAGATCACGCAACCTGGGCATAGCAAAGATGACCTCCGGGGCACTGACTATACCGGTGGAAGCGTTCACGATTTCCATCGTACCAGGCGACATACAGCATGGAACGCTCGTGATGGAATGGGGTTCCTTCAGGTGGACGGCACCGATCGAAGTGCAATGAGAAGTTTCGGTCTTTTTAAGTATTCCTCCTCTTTTACAAGCCAATATCAACCACTCTTGAGAGCCGCTGCCTGGACTGCCCGTCCGGTATGCAGGTTTTGACTGCGGCCAACTATGGTAATGTTTGCGTTTTTGTCCCAGGCGCCTGTTCTTTTGTAACCTCAGTATGTATTGGGTTCTGATAAATCAGCCTTCGGTAGTTTAATGCACTTTAGGGTCGATACATTCGCTTATAATACGAATTGAAAAGAAACTTCAATTAAAGAATATAAAGTGTAATAATAATAGTGAACTTTTTCTGCATCTAAGAATTGTTTTGATAAAGGTTTAGTTCGTTGAAGTCATCGGCGATTGCTTGTGCTAAAGCAACCTTGTACAAATTGAGGGCTGAAGTTGAATAAAACTATAGTGCAGGGGCCTTTGAATTTCTAAGCGATATCATTTTTTATTTCTTATTGCGACCCTTCAATGTCCGGCATTATATTAGAGTGTAGGGGCGAGTGATCGAAATGGCCACCCCCTTTTGCCTTTGCAAACTCCTGGATTTAGATCGGCTAAATAGGTGACTTCTTCCGGTTCCATATTTCCGGAAATTTTAATGCCCTAAAAATTTATCAACAATAATGGTGTATGTTGTATTTCTACAATATCTTCCGGCCTATTCTTTACTGCATAAAACCTAAACATGACAAAACACCTTTTAAGCTTTCTGGCTATTATAGCCATGCTTGCTTCCTGTAAAAAAGATAATAGCACCAATAACAACACTGCCGGGCTGGAAGGAACTTATACCTTCAAATCACTGAGTGCACAAACCACGAGCACCTTAACGGGTAGCTATGGCGACAAAGTGATCACGACTTCTGACTACACAACGTCTAATAACCAGGGCACGGTCGTCTTTAACAGTTCATCACTAAGTGCAACCGGCCTTGCCTACTCTGTAAACTCATTGGCAACTTATTACCTGTATGACGGTACTGATTTAATTGATTCATCAAGCTACCCGATCACTTTCACTTTACCACCAACCAGTTCTACCTCTCAATACCAACTAATAGGTACGGATTCCATTTATTTTCCGCAGGGGTCTGCAACCTCATCAACTCCCGGAGGTGGCACCACCGCTACTTTGCCAAGCGGAGGAAGGTATAGCTGGAATGGCAATGTGCTTACGATTAAGCAAAATGTTTCGAGAGATTCTTCCTTCCAGGACTCAGGTGAAACGTACCAAATCAGGGAAAGTGCCGTAACTAATTTTGTTTTGGAAAAGCAATAAGGTCTCCTTTAGAGACATATCGTTGCGACAGTTTCAAAGGAATTACAAGAGTTCAGTTTATCCATTGGCAGAATGATTAAAATGCGCTTGTAACCAGAACTGTTGCCTGCACCCGTTTTCATTGCGCGATATATGTATGCTGTGCCTTGGGCAATACCTCCAGCCAATCAATATCTCCATTATCATTCACTTTACACATCATAAGGTCGCCGCACTCGTAGATAGAGTGCGGATGTGGGATATCAATGCGGCTTCACTGATGTTAATTATTTTGTACGCCTCTTTAAAAAAGCAGAAGACATAACTCCTGGTGTATATAAAGAATGCACGAAGATTACTTAAAAAATTAGTTCGTCACCATTTGCCAATCTTTGGTAAATGCCTGTAACACGAATCCTCCTTGATCACGGGATTTTTTATCGCAACTGTTTTCTGCAGATATAAATCTACAGTGACAAGAATTTTTATTGTAAAAGCTATGGTGGCTTATAGAAATAGAATTCTTATTTAATGGAAGTTTATATATCCTGAGTTCCTCCACAAGAGTTCATTCGAACAAACTCGGGACAGCGCTGCTTTTTATCTTGGGTGTTACTACGAATAGTGGAGGGACGCAAATGCAGTGATGAAATTTTTCTTTCATTTTCTGTTGATTTTTACATAAAAAAATATTTTACCAGAATCTGTGATTTTTTTCAATACCGGCGATTAATTCTTTAGGAGTACAAAAAGTGCTTTTGTAAAAAGTAAATCTATAAAACAAAGGAAATGAAAAAAATCATCATCAGTTCAAGGCTGCTTGTTGCAGCATTGCTGCTTTTAAACAGTATTGCATCTTTCGCCCAAGAGACTTTTACACCCCAGGTGACAGATTCAAAACCCTATGTCATAAAATCAGGCATTAACAAAAAAGAGTACGTAGTAACCGTTCTTCTCCCTAAAAACTATTCCGTTTCGGATAGTATTGAGTACCCTGTATTATATGTGTTGGATGGCAAATATTCCACCACTTCCTTTTATGGAATAAAAGAAAATTTTGCATTAGGCAAAGAGATTAGGGATATTATTTTTGTTACTATCGACGCAAACGTCCAATCAGAATCGGAGTGGCTTGGCAACAGGTACACCGACCTTACGCCATCGAGCAATCCTCCATCTGATACTGCTATTGCCAATTATTTTAAACTGCCTGTGAGCCCATCGGGTGGTGGTTCGGACTTTCTTGCAACCATTGAAAAGGATATTATTCCGTTAATTGAACATAAGTATAAAACCAATAACGAAAGAGGAATATTCGGGCATTCGCTCGGTGGTCTTTTTGTAGCGTATTGCTTATTAACCAAGCCAGGTTTGTTTCAAAAATATTCTATGAACAGTCCTTCTATTTGGTGGACTAACGGTGGCATGGTTACGTTGGCAGACTCCGTGGCTAAACGAAATCCAAATATAGAAGCAAGTATATTTATTTCTGCGGGAAGCCTCGAAGGTGATTTTATGATTGCACCGCTAAATAACTTTATACAATCCCTGAAAAATAGTTTTCCTAATTTGAAGATTACCAATAAAATATTTGAAGATGAAACCCATCTCTCGGTAGTGCCCGCTGCCAGCAGTCGTACCCTGAAAGTGTTATACCCTCAATAGATAATAAATGATGTTTAAAATAAACTTTGAGAGAAATGACAAAGGATAAAGAAACATTTTTACAGTTAATGCAGGGTAACAAAGGGATAATACTAAAGATCTCCAATTCGTATTGTACCAATAAAGACGACAGGGACGACCTGGCACAGGAAATTGTTTTTAACCTTTGGAAAGCCTTTGCCGATTATACTCCCGACTATAAATTTTCTACATGGATGTATCGTATAGGCCTGAACGTAGCAATATCATTTTACAGGAAAGAAATGCGTTCGATACAGTTTAGTGCATACTCTGAAGACATTATGGTATTTGATGATGAAGATGAAAATAAATGGGACGCAGAGGGCGCTTTGGGGTTGTTACAAAAGTTTATACAGGAGTTGAGAGAAATTGATAAATCAATAATGCTATTATATCTCGACCAAAAAAGTTACAGGGAAATAGCAGAAATAGTTGGTATAACTGAAACAAATGTAGCTACGAAAATAAACCGCATAAAAATCAATTTGAAATCAAAAATTACAAATAATAAAGATTATGGAACCAGATGAATTAATAACAATGTGGCAAGCTAATGATGCCAAAATAGAGAAGGCGGTGCATTTGAATGCAAGAACGCTTGATCTAATATTATCGCAAAAAGTAACCTCTGCTTTAAATTCTCTTTTGCGGCAAAGGATAATAGAACTAAGCTTTCACTCAATAGCTCTTATTTTGTTGTTTGCTTTTTTGATAAATAATATCAACCATTTACCGTATGCGATTTCAGCCCTTGCGCTCATAGCTTTTTATGGTTTTATATTCATTAATTGTTTTAAGCAAATACAGATAATCACAAGTATTGAAAGCGATAAAACTATTGTGAGCAAGCAAAAGTCGCTTATGAAAATACAAACTCACTTGCTTAATTTTATGCGTTTGTCTGTACTCTGCATTCCTGCTTTTTTATCTTATCCGATAGTGGTTTCAAAGGCATTTGCAGACCTGGACATTACTATTTTTGGCGATTTTGATCTATTAAAAAAATCAAATGGCGAATGGTGGCATGCCGAAATAATTGCGTACATAATTTTAATACCACTGGGCGTATGGTTTTACAAACAGGTGAGTGCTAAAAACATTCATAAAAAATGGGTAGCCCGGATCATTAAGAAAAGTTCAAGCGCCAGGGTGGCAAAGGCTATTGAGTATTTGAGTGAACTGGATGAATTGAAGAATTAAAAGGACGAAAAATATGCAAGTAACAAAATAAATTTATTCTTGTTTGTGGTTTGACTGACAAAATATTTGAGTAGGCAAAGGTGCCTAAACATTTTTGATGGAAGAGAAAAACGAGAAATGTATGCTTATTGTATATCGCGTGGAATCCTGTCGATAAAGGGATATTAGCGTCCCACTATTTTAATATATATATATATATAATCTATTTTGGTAATATCGCTAATTAATATATTATTCTAATAGTATTGTTCTGCGTGCGATAAAGATTACCTTGTTATCAGGTTCAAAAAATCGTTATGCAAAAATCCCCCAAAGGCATACGCGAATCAACGCCTGGTAATTCTAAAAAAATTGCTGGTGGTGAAAGCAATGTTCAGCATATAACTTACCACCAGGTATTTAATAATTCTTTTCAGCCAACCATCGTTTTTACTATAAGCAATGGAAAAATAATCCTTGCCAATAAGGCTGCCTGCCACTTTCTTGGATATTCTAAAAAAGAACTGCTCACCAAAAACAAGTCAGCTATTTTCAATACCAACGCAAAGAATTTTAAAGAAATGCAAAAGCAGCGATTGGATGAGGGTAAGGTATTAACCCGGGTGAACGTTCTTAAAAAAAACGGCAAATGGGTGCCATGTGAAATCACGTCTGTTGTCTTTACAAATGAGCTTGGCATAAGACAGGCCATCACCACAATTCGGGATAGAAGACCAGGCATTCTGCAACAAAAAGATATTGATGAGAACAAAGAAAAAATTGTTGACAAGAATATTGCCATCGCTAAATCAAAACAAAAAACTATTGATGTTAAAAACAAAAAAACTGTAGCAGACAACATCGCTCTTGCCAAATCAAAACAAAAAGGGATTGACATTAGAAATAAAAAAACCGTAGCAGACAATATTGCTTTGGCTAAAGCGAAACAAAAAGGAATCGATATAAATAAAGAAAAGATCGTCTCCGACAATATCGCCCTTGCCAAATCAAAACAAAAAGGGATTGATATTAAAAATAAAAAAACCGTAGCAGACAATATTGCTTTGGCTAAATCAAATCAAAAAGAAATAGATATAAATAAAGAAAAGATAGTGTCCGAGAATATCGCCCTTGCCGGGTCAAAACAAAGGGCTATTGACACAGAGGCAAACAGGCGTGTCGCCAAAGACATATTGATTGCAAAGGAAGAGTCAGATGTACGACTGGAAGAAAATAATGAGTGGATAAAATATATTGCAAAGGCTTCTTACGATTTGATGTGGGATTGGGATGTGGCAACCGGTGCTATTTATGTGGGAGACAGCATCGAAGAAATTTTTGGATATAAAGCCCAAAACAACCAGGTGCGCTTTGCTGATTTTCTCAACTGCATTGCTCCCGTCGAAAAGATAGCGGTCGAAAAAAAACTCTCCGGCACCCTTGCATCACATACAAAAAGCTGGAACGATTCTTTTTTAATTATGCGCAGCGACGGGTCATCCGCGTCTACTTTTAGCCGTGCAAGTATTGTAAGAGACCGAGCTGGTAAAGCCCTTCGATTGATAGGCGCTACCCAGGATGTGAGCAGGCAATATGAGTTGGAAAAGCAACTCCTGGAAAAAAATATCATCCACGAGAATGATAGTGAAAGACTGAACCTCATCGGCCACCTTTCTTTTGATATAATGTGGGAATGGGATTTATCGAAAGACGAGGTATATATGGGGGAGGGTTTTGAAGAACTACTTGGTTACACACAAAAAGGCCCACAAGTAAAACGGCATAATTGGAATAATAGCCTCCATCCGGACGACAGGGCATCTACTGAAAAAGGACTGCTTGATACTCTCGCTTCACCGGCCATCAAATGGGAGCATTCGTATCGTCTCCTAAGAGCAGATGGGTCTGTTGCTAAAGTGATCGACAGGGCTAACATTATACGGGATGCAAAGGGAAATGCATTGCGCATGATCGGAGCGATGCACGATATCACCAGGCGAAAGTTGCTGGAAGGCAAATTGCGTCGTCAATTAAGCATCAATGAGAAGCTGCTTGCACAATTCAATAAGAGCTTTAAGCTTATATTCAATTCATCATCTGATGTGTTATTCGATGCTGATTTGCTATGTAATAAAGTAATTATAAGCAATGGTTATGAAAAACAATTTGGCTATAAATTAAATAAGTATATGGCGCCGGCAGACAACTGGCTAAGCCATGTGCATCCTGCAGATAAAGAAGCACTAATACGGGATTATACCGATACACTTGCTTCAGATAAAATCGAGTGGAAATATAATTATCGCTTTTTAAGACATGATGATTCAGTGGCTACTGTTGTGAACAGTGCGATCATTTTGAGAAATACAAAAGGAAAAGCTTACCGCATGATTGGATCCATACAGGATCTCAGTACGCAGAAAGTATTAGAGGAAAGACTGGAAGAAGAAATTAAAACAAAAGAAAAGCAAATTGCTGAAGCAATGGAAGACGCGCAAGGAGCAGCACGGTCAGAAATAGGGAAAGAATTACATGATAATGTAAACCAGCTTCTCGGAGCTTCCAAATTGTACCTTGAAATGGCAAAAAGAGGAAGTGGCGATACAAAAATGCACTTAAGCCGCTCTTCGGAATATACCCTTTCAGCAATAGAAGCGATCCGCAAACTTACCAGGGGGTTGACTTCTGACACCATTAGAATTCTTGGACTTCGCCAGGCCATTGAGAAGATAGCCAATGATATAATGGAAACAAGCCCGGTAAAAATATTTCTGGATATGAAGCATTTTGCAGAATTAAATATGAGCAATAAATTCAAGATTAATGTTTTCAGGATAGTACAGGAACAGTTGAATAATATTCTAAAGCATGCGGAAGCTTCAGAAGTTAGGATTGTGCTCGTTCAAAATAAAAAATCAATTGTTCTCACCATGACAGATAACGGTATCGGTTTTCAGACGGCACAAAAATCAAAAGGAATTGGGATAGCTAACATCAAAAACCGGGTAGCTGCTTACAATGGAAAGGCAGATTTTGTTTCTGAAGCAGGATTGGGATGCGCTTTAAACATATCCTTTTCTGCCGCAGAACCATTGTTAAATACGGAATGAACTTCCGGCTGCCAACAGGGAATGATGGCAATCAAAAAAGTGCGAATGGGAGAGATTCATTTAAAGCTGCTTAAAAAATCACTTACTGCCTTTAGAAACAAAATTTATTATGATTGCTGACACAGATTTACGAGAGGATGAAAAAGCCGACGCCACACAAATATTTGATTTAAAAGGCGCACTTGCCTATGCCAGTGGCATCATTAATACGGTACGCGAACCATTGGTAGTGCTATACCCCAGCGAAATAATAAGCAGCGTGAATAGCTCCTTTTATAAAACATTTAGAACAGATATAAGACATACGGTAGGGAAGAATATTTTTGAAATAGGAAACAATCAATGGAACATTCCACAATTAAGAGAGTTGCTTGAAGAAATACTGGTGAAAAAAAACTCTTTTCATGACTTTGAGGTAGAGCACAATTTTGAAATAATAGGTCATAAAATAATGCTCCTCAACGGGAGTAAATTAATCATCAGGGAAAATAGTGAACAAATGATCCTGCTGGCCATTGAAGACATTACTGAAAGAAGGTATCTTGAAAAGGAGATTGAAAAGGAAAAGTATATTCTTTCCGAAAACAAGCGCCTGCGCGGGCTCGCCAGGCAAAAGGATGAATTTTTTTCCATCGCTTCACATGAGCTGAGAACTCCTGTCACCAGCATTAAGGCTTATGCCCAGCTTATGGAAAAAGATTTTGAAGAAGCCGGAAATAAGCAGGCCGTTAAGATGTTGTCCAGGATGAATGTGCAGATAGATAAACTGGCATTCCTGATTACTGATCTGCTGGATGCGACGAAGATAGAAGCAGGTCAGTTTAAATACCACAAAACCAATTTCGATTTTAACGGGTTGGTGAAGGAGGTGCTGGCTGAAATACAGTTTGTTACCCGTACGCATACAATAGAGGCCAGGCTGGCAAAAACACTTTTCTTTTTTGGCGATAGGGAAAGGATTGGCCGGGTGATCACAAACCTGCTTTCAAACGCAATTAAATACTCACCCGATACGAATACCGTCATTATAAATACTATTCACGAAAACGGCCAGTTAACTCTGAGCGTCGAAGATTCGGGTATAGGTATTTTAAAATCTGACCAGAAAAAAATATTTGGAAAATTTTTCCGGCTCAAAGGGGCTATTGCAGATACTTTTCCAGGGCTTGGTCTTGGCTTATTTATTTCAGCCGACATCATTAAGAGGCATAATGGAACCATTTACGTACAAAGTAAGAGGGGAAAAGGATCTGTATTTTCATTTTCATTACCCCTGGATAGAGCTGCACCAGCTACTATAGATGGCATCGGAGAGGAAAGTCATCAATCATAAAGACGTTGTGATCAGGATAACATAAAAAGATGCATGTTGATAAAGAAAAACGTGAACTGCGCTTAAGAAGATTGACTGGTATTTGTTCTGGACAAATTCTTTTTGACAGAAATAAAAAAAATTATAATAGTAAATCTGAAAACTTAAATCATTTTTAATAAATGCAGTAGTTAGCCTGACGTTAGCCGAATAAAATAAACCAATCAATAATTAGCTACCGCAAGTAATTTAGTTATATCCCTGATAACGATTTTTCTTCCCTTGGTTTCCAATATCCCTTCCTTTTTAAAATCTTTAAGTATTCGTAAAATATTTTCTCTTGCTGTTCCTACAAGACTTGCCAAATCTTCTCTTGACATATTAATTTCTACAGCCATACCGGGGGTAAAATTTTCTTTATATTTCTCACGCATTAAAACCAATTGCGTGGCAAATCTTTCCCGCACACTTCTTTGGGCAAAAAGTGCGATACCGTTGGCGAGAACAAAAAATTCATGGCTTAATGTTTTTAATAAGCGTTGCGGTAATACTTTGGATGTATGTAATACTTCAAAAAAATCTTCTTTCGGTATAAAAGCAATTTCACTATCCTCTAAAGCCGCTGCTGAATCAGGATAATGTTCTTCAGCAAGCAATGCATGATAGCCCATTATCTCGCCGGTATTCGCTACATAAATAATTTGCTCTTTTCCCTCTTTATCTACTTTGTATTTTTTTGCTTTTCCCCCTTGTATAAAAAAGATACCGGTTGCATAACCGCCTTCCCGAAAAATAATTTCTCCCTTGCGATAGACCTGCGTGGTCATATTGGCGGTAAGTGTGGCTAATTCGTCTGGCGGCAGATTTGTTATTACCGAATTCCTTTTAAAATCCCACTTGTCTATGGGGAAAATTTCTTTTAAGCTCATAAACCACAAATTTAGTTTTTAAAAAAGTAACAAAAGCTACGTTCCGCCATGATAAGGTTTACGTTTGTTACAAGGGTCTTGCGGTAAATTTACACTATGGAAAAAACGGGCAGACCAGCCTCCATTTTAAAGGCGAAAAAAACAAATAGCCCATTCATGGAAGCGATGACTCAGAAAGAAATTCAAACAAAAAAGTGGTTTACAGATGATGACACATTTCACAACCTTTACCCGCGTAATATTCAGAAATTGGCTGACAAACACTGGACACCTTTAAAAGTAGTTGAATATGCGGCGGAGTTCCTGGTTCCCGAAGATGGTGCAAAAGTTTTGGATATAGGAAGTGGCGCCGGGAAGTTTTGTTTAGCTGCATCGTATTATAAACCCAATGGGTTATTTTATGGAATTGAACAGCGCAAGGATTTGCTTGATAGTGCTGTGGAAGCTGAATACAACCTAAATTTGAATAATCTCTCTTTATTGCATGGAAATTTTACACAATTGGATTTTACACAATTTGACCACTTTTATTTTTACAATTCCTTTTATGAAAATATAGATGGTACGGAAAAAATTGACCACTCCATTGAGCATAGCCTATCCTTATATAACTATTACAATTTGTATTTATTTAACCAACTGAAAAAAATGCCTGTGGGTACAAGAGTAGCAACCTACCATACGTGGGAAGAGCAAATGCCGCAGGGTTATTATATAGTAAGAACCCTATTTGATAAGTTGCTGAAATTTTGGATAAAAGCGTAAAACAAAATACAATTTATATGCCCTTGATAAGTGATGAATATCCTTCAAAGTTAGTAAATGCAGAATCTCCGCAGGAGTTGCAATCTTTTATATATAATGCTATAAAAAAGCTGAAAGAACAAAAGGTGCAGCCTTATATCATTAAAAGGTTTCTTGATACAACGGTAAATACTTTACAGGGATATAACACATACAATTATAATTCCCACCAATGGGCTAATATCAAAATGAGCATAACTCTTTTAAACCAATTCAAAACTTCAATTTCACATGTTACGGTTAAGAGAAATCGCAACTCCAATTAAATAAAATGAATAATTTAACATTGCCACTACCTATACAAACTGCTACCGATCAAAAGAAAAAAAAACACCCTCCTCACGTTTGGAGTTTACTTAAGAACCTTTGCCCACATTGCCGTGAAGGGAAAATTTTTATTAAACAAAATGCCTATAATATCAGAGGTAATTTAAAAATGCACGAAAATTGTCCTGCATGCAAGCAGCCTACAGAAATTGAAGTAGGATTTTATTATGGAACAAGCTATGTGAGTTATTTGCTCACCGTTGTATTAAGTGGCTTTACTTTTATCGCATGGTGGATATTCATAGGGATTTCAGTAGATGATAACCGTGTATTTTTTTGGTTAGGTATTAATTCTGCATTGGTTCTTTTATTACAACCGTTAGTAATGAGATTTTCACGCACGCTATGGCTTAGCTGGTTTGTGAAATTTGATCCTGACTGGGAAATAAATGAGGTGAATCAATATGAGCGAATTGTAAAAGAAGAAATGAATAACTGGTAAAAATAATTTAGTTATTTATGTTCAGGCCTAAAATTATAGACACCCTTAAGAACTACAACAGGCAACAATTTTTCAAAGATCTTATTGCAGGTATAATTGTAGGAATCGTTGCGCTTCCTTTAGCAATTGCGTTTGCAATAGCTTCCGGTGTATCTCCCGAGAAAGGTTTGTTCACGGCAATTGTAGCGGGCTTTATCATTTCTGCATTTGGTGGTAGTAAAGTACAAATTGGTGGCCCCACAGGAGCATTTATAGTAGTTGTTTATAGCATAGTGCAGCAGTATGGAATAAACGGTCTTGTCGTAGCAACTTTCATTGCGGGTATCATGCTTATGATAATGGGTTTTGCCCGTTTCGGCAGTGTGATAAAATATATTCCGCATCCATTAATTGTTGGTTTTACTACAGGTATAGCAGTCATTATTTTTTCATCGCAGATGAAAGACTTTTTTGGTTTAAATATGGGGGCAGTGCCTTCAGATTTTATAGAAAAATGGGTTGCCTATTTTCACCACGTATCAACTTTTAATTGGTATGCTGTGGCAATTGGTGCAGGTACGGTTCTGGTAGTAATATTTTTTTCAAAGATCACTCATATTATTCCGGGTTCACTTATAGCTATACTGATGGCAACAACAGCCGTACAATTATTTCATTTACCCGTTGATACCATTGGCAGTCGTTTCGGAAATATTCCCTCTTCCTTACCCTATCCTTCACTTCCCTATCTTAACTGGGAGATCATTAAAAATTTAATCCGTCCTGCATTTACTATCGCTATTTTGGGAGGTATTGAGAGTTTATTATCGGCTGTTGTTGCTGATGGTATGATAGGAGGTAATCACAGAAGTAATATGGAATTGGTGGCACAAGGTGGTGCTAATATTGCTTCATCACTTTTCGGCGGCATACCTGCAACAGGCGCTATCGCCCGTACAGCTACTAATGTAAAAAATGGTGGAAGAACTCCTGTGGCGGGTATCATACACGCTGTCACATTGCTTGTGATAATGTTAGCGGTAGGTAAGTGGGCAGTGTTGATTCCTATGAGCTGCCTTGCAGGTATACTTATTATTGTTGCTTATAACATGAGCGAGTATGCGACATTTATTAATATTGTGAAAGGTAGCAGAAGCGACGCCGCTGTGCTTATAACTACTTTCTTACTAACCGTCTTATTTGATTTGACTCTCGCCATCGAAATAGGAATGGTACTTGCCGTTTTTTTATTCATGCGCAGAATGATAAAGATTAGCAATGTGGGTTCAATACTTAATGAAAACGGAAATGAAAATGATGAAAATTCTATAGCTAACATAAGTATACCAAAAGATGTAGAGGTATTTGAAATAACAGGACCATTCTTTTTTGGTGCGGCGTATAAATTTAAAGATGCTATTAAAGTAATAGAAAAAAAGCCCAGGGTTTTAATTGTAAGAATGCGTCACGTTCCGGTTATTGATGCGACAGGGTTACATACCATAAAAGATGTCTTAAAAATGTGCAGGAATGAAAATATACAGTTAATAATAAGCGGTATTCAACCCCACGTTTTAGATGAATTTAAAAAGTCAAGGTTGTTATTTCAAATCGGTAAACGATATGTAACAAACGATTTATCAATAGCATTGCAGCGGGCTAATGAAGTGATATCGCGACATTAAAAACGAAATTACCAATATACGACGCAAGCTACGAAGTTGGAATATTCGTGTTAGGTTCTATTTCCTTTTTCCTGATCAGGATATCTTACAATTAATTTTATAGAGGAATAAAAGAAAGTAGGACCAAGGCAAAAATGAATTAGCAAATAATTTCCAGGTCATTTTTAAATGCTTTAAAAATGGTTGTATATTTAGTTTGAGACCGTTTGAAATACGGATATCCATTCGCGATTAAAATCATATACCTGTAATAATGCAGAAAGTAAAGCAACCGTTTAGGGGGATAAATTTTATTGCGTTACTCATGGTTATAGCTGTTATCGGATACTTTCTTTTCCCGAAAATAAAAAACTCAACACAAGAGAAAAATGGATATGTAAAGAATGATCTGTCGATTGCGGTACTTCCTTTTGTGAATTTAAGTAATGATTCCGCCCAGGAGTATTTTAGTGATGGGCTTACAGAAGGTGTTCTCAACTCTCTTGCTCATCTAAAAGGTTTGAAAGTTTGCGCCAGAACCTCCTCTTTTAAATTCCGTAAAAAAGATATGGATGTAAAAGAAATAGGAAAGCAATTAGGTGTGAATACGCTGCTGGAAGGAAGTGTGCAGCGACAGGGAGATCACGTCAGGGTCACTGCACAATTAATTAATGTAAAAGATGGATTTCATTTCTGGTCACAACAGTACGATGAAAATATGGATGATATTTTTGCTCTTCAAAATAAAATTGCAGACGCGATTGCAGAAAAACTTGAAATCACTTTATTACAAAAGGATGAACCGGAGACGGCTAAAAAATCAAATCCCGGAAGTGAAGCTTATGAATTGTATTTAAAGGGCCGTTCATCCTGGAATTTAAAAACACCTCCTGAGCTGAAAAAAGCAATCGTTTATTTTCAGCAAGCGCTGAACGTAGATTCAAGTTATGCTGCGGCTTATTCAGGAGTAGCCGACTGTTATACCGCTTTAGGATATGGAAGTTTCATGGCGCCAAAAGAAACATTTCCAAAGGCCCAGGAAGCGGCAAAAAAAGCACTGGAACTGGATTCTACACTGGCAGAAGCGCATGCATCACTTGGTTTTTATAAATTTTATTATGATTGGGATTGGGCAGCAGCGGAGCAGGAATTCCGGATGGCAATCGCTATGAATCCAAACTATGAAATTGGATTTGATATGTATGGCTATTACCTCACAGCCATGGAAAGATATGATGAAGCGACTACGATTTTTAAAAAAGCTAAAGAGCTTGATCCGCTTTCGGTTCCTATTAGCACTGATATGGGATTTAGTTTTTATTACGGCGGAAACTATGACCTTGCCATTAAAGAGTTGCAGGCTTCACTGCAAATGAATCCAAAATTTGTACTTACCCATATTTGGTTGGGCCGTTCGTACCAGGCAAAGAGGATATATCCTGAAGCAATTGCTGAATATAAAAAAGCCCTGGATATTGCAGTGGAATGGTCCAGTAGCTCTTGCAGCACTTGGCAGCGTTTATGGGGAGAGCGGTGATAATATAAATGCTCAAAAAATATTGGACACTTTACATTCACTATCAACAAAAAAATTTGTTACTGCTTATGGAGTGGCGTTAGTGTATGCAGCGCTGGATAAAAAGGAGGATGCTTTTTTGTGGCTGAATAAAGCATTTGAAGAACGCTCCAATTGGCTGGTATGGCTTAAGACAGATCCTCGTTGGGTGCCGATAGTGCATGATAAAAGATTTAACGAATTAGTCAACAGGGTTGGGCTGCCTGAATAAATAATAAATCAGTATCGATTTAAAAAAAACGTTTCAATTAGTTTAGCACGATTGTGCAATCTAATAAATAATAGCCACGAACTTTAGGTCGTGGTTTAATGAAAAAGTGCTACTGGCTTTAGCCAAAATCGATATGCTGGTCTAAAATTCCCCGATAAAAAATTGAATTATTTTGGCTAAAGTCTATACGTTTCATAAAATATCCATGACCTAAGAGCTGTGGCAAATGATAGCCACATAAATGGCATAGAATTTAAAAATCGTTCGACATTTTACAAGCGAATATGATCCTAAAAAAAGAATTGATATTGCAAAACGAGTTGCCCTTTACGGGAAGAATTTCTTACCAGGTCATTTCCTGTTAAGGAGTACACCGGCCTGTTTTGGTAATCGAGAGATATCTTACTATTATTTCCTTTAATAAACCAATTAGTCCCCAGGTTGAATACCATCATTTGTTTATCAAGCCGATCGTATTTGGCGGTTTGAAAAGTAGCATACGGCATTAATGTGCCATTCCCTTTACCGAATAAATCTTTCTTTAAAAGATAACCCAATTGTGAATAAATCAAATGACCCGTGCCATACATGGGAAATGCATTACCGTGGCTTCCGGGAAGAAAGTTGGCTGAAGGAGCAAGTCCATCTGCCGGATTCATTACACCAATATATCGCAGATAACCGGGCCCGAATTGAGTGTCGAAATATCCTAAGTATGCACTCACAGATGTTTCTTTTTCTTTGTTTACCGGTGCATCGTAATACACAGAAACAGACCAGCAATTCAGCGAATGATAATCCGCAGACTGGCCTCCATCCGCACTGGACCATGTCGCATTTTTCTGAGTAATAAATCCGCTCTCGAGGTTAAAAACTTTTTTCTTGCCATAATAAGTGCCCGGCATAAAGGGCGTTACATGAGGTTCTCTTTCAAAAAAATTCCACATAAAAAACCCCTGGTACTGGGCATGACTACCGCGTTGGGTAAAGTTAGAATTAGGCGTAGTGGGATATCCGCTTGCAGACAAGGCGGATAGCGCAGTGCCGCTGGTGGTAACCGGAAAAGGATTGCTAAGCGCAATGCGATAATCTAATTTCCCAACCTGTCCTCTTGCATATAGACTTAATTTGCGCCCCACCTGGTCAGTAAGATCAAAAGTTGAATACGGGAAGATGGGCACATCCATTGATAAGATGTTAGGAAGTTGTGGCTGATTGAACCGTGAGAGCCCGCTGAGAATAGATAAACCGCCACCTAAAATCAGGCCTTCGCTGCCTTTCTTTATCTTATATTCTCCTAATGCATCCTGGACGAAAGGAATAAATTTTCTTGCAGAGAGATAGTTGAAATTATCCTGTCCAAAATGGATGTAAAAAAAAGTATGGTCTGATAGCTGGCCAAAAAACTGGAACCGTATTCTTCTTATTCCAATGTCAAAAGTTTCCGACGAAGGTTCTTTCAAAACTGTTGTCCCGGGGTTGCTTTCATTATATCGAAACCAAAGCTGGCCGAGTACAGTGAATTTAAGGTAGTGGCTGCCATCGTCATTCAGTTTTAAACGGAGCTCATCAATTTCTTTCTTTTTAGAGTCTCCTGTTTGCTGGGCTGATATGTGCGGGAATAAAATGAAATTTTGCATTAGTAAAACAATGCCAAATTTTGCAATAATTCGATGGTGAAACATCAGGCTGTTAGTTTTTAATTTAATAGAAAACCACCTTAAAAGTATAATGAAAAGCTTTTACATAAAAGTGTCCTTGAGAATAACTTTACTCCAAGCTAAAATTATTTCATTGAATTATCCGGATCAAATGAGAGATTGGTGACTTTCAGCCGGAACTTTGCGATATTCATATAGATGCTGGGAGAGCAATGACCCGGTAGTTGTTAAAGCCATTCCGGAATTAGGCGAGCTTCATTGTAGTTTTTAATATCGGAATAAGTAAATTTAGTTAGCGGTAATATGCTGCACAATATTATGCCTGGCTATTTTCATCGCATCAGGTTGTTTATAAAAATCAGGAATTTTTTTTCCTGCTTTACGCTTTATATTTTGTCGTTGTTATTATTATTTAACTATAACGCGGCCGCCCAACGGACAAAAATTGACAGCCTCAAATCATCCCTGTATTCTTTACACGACAGCGCCAGGATAGACTGCCTGAATGTTTTGAGTTTGGGTTACACCTATTTACTGGCAGATTCCGCAAGGTTGTATGCTGATAATGCTTATGAAGAATCAGTTGCCATAAATTATCAGCGGGGAATTATAATGTCGATGAATAATAAGGCGCGTATAGAAGGCCTGGTATTTCGCAATTTTCCTTTGCAGGAAAAGCTATGCCTGCAAACTATTGGTCTTTATAAAAACTTAGAAAATGAAAGTGTACTGACTGAAACGTACATGAACCTGGCATTATCATTATTTTGTCAAAGTTATTTCAAACGTTCGGCCGAAGCCTGCGCCAAATTAATACAGCTTTCTCAAAAGGCAGGTGATAAAAAAGAATTGGGAGAAGCGACTGCAGTGCTGGGTTCTATCAGCTTTGAAAGCGGTCACTATGAAAAATCATTTGAATACTTTAATCACAGCCTGGAGATATTTAAAAGCATAAATGATTCGTACAATTCTGCCATTGTATTGGCAAAGATTGGAGACCTCTACAGGTTGGCCGGCGATGATACTACCGCTTTGAATTTTTACTTTCAAAGCCTGCAGTATCCAAAGAATTATTCTCTTGTATGGCATCCTTTAGTGGACCTTGGCGACACCTATTATTTACCTGAACAATTGGATTCTTCTTTGGCTAACAAGGAGGCATACATGGAGACTATTAAATCTCTAACTATCAGGAGCAATTACACGACTCTTCCCAGGATTCGCACGGCAGAGATGCTGCTGGGTTCCAAACAATATGATAAAGCCCTTCAATTATTTGATGAAGAATTAAAACTTTCCAGGAAAAATAATGATAAGAATTATGTGATGCGTTTATTACTTGATATCGGAAGGAATTATGAAGGAAAAAGGGAATATGCAAAAGCATTTGATTATTCCAAAGACCTTTTACAAAATGCAGCACGTAATAACACCCGGCAATACCTGCGGGACGGCTACCAGTTAATGTTCATTTTGTATGGTCACATTCACAATGTTGACAGTGCTTACTTCTATTACCAACAATATACATCAATGAAGGATGCCGTAGCACTTGGTGAGTTCAGCAAAAAGCTTGCTATCAGCAAGGCGGCGACCGAAGACGAAAAAAAGCAGGCACGGATTGAATTACTAAATAAAGAAAAATTGATCAATCAACAACAGTTGCAACTGAGCGAACAGCAATTGAAAAGCGAATCATTTTTAAAAAACATTCTTATTAGCGGTGTTTTAATTTTATTATTATTAGGTTTTATAATTTTCAGAAATATAAGATTGAAACAAAAAAATGAAGCGAATCGCCACGAAATAATAGAACAGGAATTCACCCTGCAAAAACTGGAAAGTGAAAGAGTGAACAATGAAATGCAGCAACAGGCAGCGGAATTAAAAATGCAAGCCCTTCGTGCCCAGATGAATCCTCACTTTATTTTTAACTGTCTTAATTCTATCAACAGGTTTATTATAACTAACGACGCTGAAATGGCTGCAGATCATCTTACCAAATTTGCCAAGCTCATACGAATTGTTCTCCAGCAATCCGGTAAACCCTTTATTCCGCTGGAAGATGAATTATATTGTTTGCAATTGTATATGGATCTTGAAGCGCTACGTTTCGAAGTACCCTTTAGTTATGAAATCCATACGAATGAAATTAATATTTCCACAACAACAATCCCTTCGTTACTCTTGCAGCCATTTGTTGAAAATGCGATCTGGCATGGGCTACAGGGCAATGGAAATGTGAAGGGAAATATCACGATAAATATGAACTTGCAAAATGATACCTTAGATTGCAAGATAATTGACAATGGAATTGGACGACCAAGGGCAAATTTATTTTCCAAAAAAAATGAAAATAATAAAACCTCGTTGGGAATAAAATTAACAGAGCATCGTCTTCAATTAATAGATTCTTCAAACAGAGATGGAGTAGGGGTGATAATCTCTGATGTAAAAGATGAACATGGTGAAGTTGCGGGCACATGTGTTGATATTAAAATTCCGGTAAAAGAAATATAAATTTAATTCCCTGATAGAATGATTAAGGCATTGATCATTGATGATGAAAAGCACTGCTCTGATAACCTGCAGTGGCAAATAAAAAACTATTGCCCCGATATTGAAATTATCGGGATAAGTCATTCAGGGGAAAAAGGATTGCAACAAATTCAGCATCTTCAACCGCAGCTTGTTTTTCTGGATGTGGAAATGCCGGGAATGTCAGGTTTTGAAATGCTGGAAGCTCTTACTGAAATTAATTTTGATATTATTTTTACAACGGCTTTTGACCAGTACGCCATTCGTGCCATAAAATTCGGAGCGCTCGATTATCTTATAAAACCTATAGACAAAGATGAATTGCGTGAGGCAATTAATAAATTTCAACAGCACACACAAGGGGATTCATTGAAGCAACTTAATGCCCTATTGAGTCATATCAAAAAGAGCAATGATCTTTCTTTTCAAAAGATAGCATTACCCACCATGCATAGCTACGAATTGGTTCCGCTTAATAACATAATCGTCTGTGAAAGCAGTAATAACTACACGACTGTGCGTTTGAATAATGGACAAAACATACTTATATCTAAAACACTAAAGCAAATAGAAGACCTCTTGGACATGTCTCCTTTCTTTCGTGTTCACAACTCTTATTTGGTGAATCTTCAGTATGCCATCCGGTACATTAAAGGCGATGGTGGATACCTTGTGTTGAATAACGATATGACTGTTCCTGTATCGCGCAGTAAAAAAGACGAATTACTTCAATTGATCACTCATCTCTCTGCATGACCTGTAAAAAATTGAGATAAATGCGTTAATCTCTCTTTCATTTTCACTGATCTCTCATTAGTGCTTTTCATGAGTCCGTTGCTGGTTTAGTTTCACAATAAATAAAATTTATAACCTTAAAATTATTTTTATGCAAACTAAATTCATAAGCGGCGCCATGCTAAAATCTGCTATGGCGATCGCAATTTTTTCGACCTTGTACAGTTGCCAAAAAGATTTACCTGCACAACAGGATCCGGAATCTGTCATTTCAGGCGCTAATCCTTCTTCCTCGGCCAGTGAGCCGTACCATTATAATCTGAACGTGATCCTGCAGAACAATACGGGGCAGGGAGATTCACGCGGAGAGATTAAGTTCCGGCAGGATCAAAATACTGACAGGATTATCGTTCTTAGCACCCGGGTAATCAGGCTTTTACCCAACCATTCTTACCTGCTTCAACGTGCTGTGGATCCCATTGCCGGAACTGGCTGCCTGAATATTGGCTTTCCCTTGATTAGGAACACAACCACAGCTATTGATACGGATAATCAGGGAAATGGTTATGCCGAATTATGGCGTGATATTTCATCAGTTGCGCATGGCACTGCATTTTATATTCATTTTCAAATTGTAGATGCAACGACTTCGGCTACGGTGTTATCAAGCGATTGCTATCAATATGCTGTAAGGTAGAGTTTACACAGCAAAAGTCAATTACAGCAATTTTTAATCCTGCCCAGTTTTATTGAACAGGGCAGGATTTTCGTTAATAATGAATCTATGAGTCAAAAACTTAGCGTTTTTTTTCGAAATCAACTTTTCAAACGCCGATGAACCACGGTGCAGAAAGCGATGTCATCAATTTACCTGTTCTCCTTCTTATTCTCTTCAGAAAATACGGGTTAAGTCTTTCATACCAAAATCAGGTATAAAGCGTTGTAGTCTTTAGAATCCTATGTCTATGAAACTTACCCGAACGTTTGTTACGTTATCCTTTTGCCTTTGTATATCTGCTTTATATGCACAAGAAGAAGCTGTCCAAAAACAGGGCATCTTTTCTTTCGGCGCCACCCTGTCAGATTACAACTTTGCACAACGTACAAAAGATTCTTCTCTAAAATATGCCATGAACGACAAGGACCTGTTGAAATCGGGTAAGGCCAGCTTTGGTTTCAAAGTGAGTTATTGGCGACACCTTAAACCCCATATAGATCTTTCGGGCAACCTGGGCATGGATTTTTCTAATTTTCCTGCATTGTTTGTAAAAGGTGATAGCATCGGCCAGGCAAAGCTTAGCGTACACGTGGCGGGGCTGGCACATTTCATGGCGTTTAAGAGTGATGCGAGGGTAAATCCGTTTTTAACCGCGGGATTAGGCGCTGGTTTTTTCGGAAATCATCTTGCTTTTTTTGCACCGATCGGCACAGGTTTGGCATTTCATTTTAACACGGGAAGTATCATTACGCTACAACTGCAATTAAGAAAAGCCTTGTCATCGGGGATCACGAACGATTTTATGACTTACTCTATAGGATTTGCACAAGGCATAACCGGAGGAACTGCAAAAAAGCACGAAAGCCATAAAAAGGATGAGGTAATAAAAAATTCCTTATCGGCCCGCAAAAATAGTCATAGCTCTGCAACAGATACCACCGCACTAAATAAGAAGAGTAATAATATTCAGGTGGCAAAGATTTCCAAAGAAAATAAAGTAGACTTATTGCCAGATGCGGATGGAGACGGAGTCGCAGACAAAGACGACAAATGCCCTGACGTAAAGGGAAATGTAGAAAACCAGGGGTGCCCGTTCCCCGTGGTGGAAGGTGCAGAAGTTATAAATATGTCCCACGATTCTGCTACTTACAGCATCCATTTCGATTTTGACCAGTCCATATTGCAAACCGGGGCTTTTTCGGTATTGAACAGGATCGTGGAAATTTTAAGATCAGACAAGTCATTAACTATAAATATAACAGGCCATGCCGACAGCCAGGGCACAGACTTCAAGAACATGCAGGTATCTGCAGACCGGGCAAACGTTACCCGGGACTATTTTATGAGTTACAATGTTGCTGCATCCCGCATCAAATCTTCCTACTACGGAGCCACCCGCCCGATTGATAAAGTGCAACAATGGAGAAATAGGAGGGTAGAGGTTACAATTATTAAAAAATAAAATACATCCCGCAAAGTTGTTCCGGTTATGACAGCGTTTAATCGTTAAGGTTATATCTCTATTTTTTGACAGTTTCATTAACTGCACATAACCTTTTTTGGTGCAGGGTGTGTCAAGAAGTTCAAAAATTCAATAAATCATGTCTTGCTTTGAATACTACGCTTCAACACGACAATTCAAGATCATTTCAAACAGGGTAAAATTTCTTAGTATAAGAGGCTTTTCCATACAACATACAACTTCATTTTTTCGTTTCATGGTATCCCGTTAAATATAATAACAGATTATGTCACAAAATGAAAAGCCTGTTTACCTGGCACCCGCCACCGAACCATTTATAAGAGAGTTCGACGATACTTTCCGCCGGTTTGCGGATAAAGATATGCATACACTTGTGGTGACTGTAGATACTGACAGCGTGTATGGGGGGCATATAGCCATGCTGCAACATTTGCTAATGGCGCTCCAGCATCAACCGCATTTAATTGAGAAGTTATTGTTTTGCCTCGAAATAAAATTCACACCTATAGAAGACAGCGGTATCCACATTCCGGATTCTTACTGGAAAAGTGACGCAGCTTATTACAGGTGGTTTCATAAGCTGTCGGCCTCGCCACTAATGCTGTTTTTTCTTAATGATGAAGACGCCCGTTTCTACTTACTTGCAGGCGATATGCTGGCTGATAATTTATTGCACCTGGCGCCGAATGAAAGAGGGAAAGGAATGGCCTGCCTGGAAGGCGATGAACTGGTAGAAGTGCTGCACAGGCTTTTCGCCGCTTGCTGGATGATGCTTATATACTGCCATGGCAGTGGCTTCGACCCTGAACGTTATATACAAAGCCTCCTGGCAGATCTTGGCTTGCCGCTAACTTTCGAGCAGGTATATAAAAAGTATAACGAGGACATAGAGAAGGGAATTATTTTCAGGGCGACAAGTATTGCCTAATTAATAATTTACCCCATTAAGTCTCGCATATTTCAGCTCATTATCTTCGACCCAAAACTCCAGCTTTGGATGTGGGAAATCATCGGTTTCATGAACCCAACGTCCACCGTTTAGTGGAGCTACCAGCGAAATAAAAAATGATTTAATCTCCCCTGCTCTTTCATCAATTTCCTTCTTCCTCAACTGGAGTTGCTCTAATTTTTCACTGATATTCCGGATGGCCAACACTTCTGCGTCAGAATAAACCTTGGCTGAATTTTTTAACACCAGGTGATGGTACTGGGCGTTGACACTTTTGATTTCTTTTTCGATTGCCCGGATTTGCTGATCCTGTTCAAAAAGTTCAGTAACCATTTGTTTGAGATGATTCATAGTATTGTAACGTCCCGAAAAGGGCTTGTGGTATGCAAAAAAGGATTTAATAACAAAGGAAGCCCAAGCGGAACGTAATGCCTTTCTCTAGGCTAACTCCATTTACTCATGTTCTCGCGGTAAAAAATTGTAAACGCAATTGCGGAGAAAGGAGAAGTTGCCCCTCTTCTCTGCGCAAACTCTGTTTACTCATGTTCTCTGCGGTAAAAAATAAAATCATGCTTTTCAAACTAAATAATTTTGTAGCTTAGATTTCGTCTTTTTAAATCACCCCTTCTTCTTAGAGAGCACAATAAAATTATTGAGATGGCAACAGTAAAATTTACGTATGCTTTAAAGCGGTTCTTCCCCGACCTCGATGAAATGACGGCCACGGGAAATACACTTACAGAAGTTTTTGATGAAGTGGAAGCCAGCTATCCCAGGGTGAGAAGTTATTTACTCGATGAACACGGTAGCCTCCGGGGCCATGTGAATATTTTTATTGACGGCAATATGATAGAGGATCGTGATGGGCTTACTGACCGCTTTTCGCCAAACAGCGAAATTTATGTCATCCAGGCCTTATCAGGTGGTTAAATAAAACTCCATACTATATATTTATGAACCAGACAATGCTCCTTGGCACCCGCAAAGGGTTTATCGCCTATCATTTACAAAACAACAACTGGAAAGTAGAAAACCTCTCCTTCGAAGGAGTACCGGTTTCCATCGCTTATGCAGATTCGCGAACCGGCACCTGGTGGGCTGCCCTTGATCACGGCCATTGGGGCGTAAAACTACACCGATCTAAAGACAGGGGAAAGTCATGGGAAGAAGTAGCTGCTCCTGCTTACCCTGAAGGAGAAGAAGTGAAAGACGGCATGAAGGCCACTACCCGCTATATCTGGTCCATAGCTAATGGCGGAAAGAATTTCAATTCGAGGATGTGGCTGGGCACAGATCCCGGTGGCTTGTTTGTAAGCGTGGATGAGGGCAATAGTTTTGAACTGGTAAGATCCTTATGGGAACACTCCAGCCGCAAGACACACTGGATGGGCGGCGGCCGCGACCAGCCCGGTATACATTCTATTGTGGTGGACCCGCGAAATGAAGAACATGTTCACATCGGCATTAGCTGTGCCGGTGTATTTGAGACCATGGATTCTGGCAATACATGGGAGGTACGTAACAAAGGTCTGAGGGCAGATTTTCTTCCCGACCCTTCCACTGATATTGGCCATGATCCGCATATTCTTGTAGCCGCGCCTACCAATCCTGATATACTCTGGCAGCAAAATCACTGTGGCATCTTTCGTTCTGTTGATGGTGGAAAAAACTGGGTAGACATCAGTGAAGCTGACGGGCCGGCAATGTTTGGGTTTGCCATTGCAGTAGCAGAAGATAACGCGGACCAGGCATGGGTGGTTCCTGCAAACAGCGATACTACACGTACTGCTATCAAAGGGGCGCTGTGTGTTTGCCGCACAGACGATGGAGGAAAAACATGGCAAAATTTACACAAAGGATTGCCGCAGGAAAATTGTTTCGATATCGTGTACCGCCATGCATTAGCCACATCGGGCGATGCCCTTGCTTTCGGCACCACAACCGGCAACTTGTTCTTTTCTCCCGACAGGGGTGAAAGCTGGCAAACGATCAATAACTACCTGCCGATGGTGTATTCTGTTCAGTTTGCAGAATAGAGTTTTGTTTGCAAAACAGCTCGTCCAATCGTAGATGGTGGGTACACCACGTTTATCCGTGGGCCATGAATGTATTTGCTTCGTTATACAATTATATTATTTTTACCGGCCGCACTAACGGTTGCTCATCCCAACATGACCACATATTCCAAAGACACTTTTTTTAAACTAAAGGCTTTAGGCATTTACCAGTTGCTATTTGCGGCCACCGGTTTTGCACTAACAGTTGCGATCCTGGTCCGGACGGGATTTCAACACATGCAGATAACTGCAGTGTTTGCTTTAGTTTTAGTCTTATACTTTTACGGCATTCTGTGTGGTATTCTTTGTTGGCAAAAAAGGAAACAGGCCCTGCCATACTCACTGGTAAACCAGTATTTGCAATTAATTGGTTTTTCCATTGTCGGCTATGGTTTTCGGTACATTGCGGGTTTGGCTTTGTACCTCGGCATTGACATGACCAATGATTTTTTTGTAAGCTTAAAGTTAGAAGTACTGTCAACATGGAAGATACAGCTTGAAGATGATTCTGACGTGATTCTGATCAATTTTAATATCATAGCCATGCTAGCTATAATTATCATTAACAGGCTTAGGAAAGTAATTGCAGAAGAAGAAGAAGAAATGGAGTTGTTGGAAATTGGAAATAAGGTATGATGAGGTAAGAGTTTTTTCCTACTTTGTTTTACAGTATTCAACACATTTAAAGTTCATAATTTGTCAAGTAACGGAAGTTTAAAAAACCAGCACCTTTTGCTCGTTGACGATGCGTGGTCTGTAAGAAAAAGAGGATTGTTTAAGAAGAATAACAGAATTTAATAATTTCAATGATGAATGAACTTAAAAAACAAGGCAACCCCAGTGATCATTTAGCTAATGAGCGAACCTTTCTTGCATGGATACGAACCAGTATAGGCATAATGGCATTTGGTTTTGTGGTGGTAAAGTTTTCATTATTTGTAAAACAAATTTCGCTGATACTTGGCAAAGAAAATGTGATTCATTCCAAAGGATATTCCGGTATTCTTGGTATCGCATTAGTGGCAGTAGGAACAGTAACGGCTGTGCTTTCCTACATCAGGTACAAGCAAACAGAAAGCCAACTGAATGATGGCCGTTACAAACATTCTTCATTGCTGATCACGTTGCTTACCGCATTCATTTTTTTAGTAAGCATATTGTTGATAGTGTACCTGGTAAATAGTATTTAATGAAGTATTGCAATACCATTAGTTTACTTTTCCGGCAGGGTTTTCATTTTCCTTATAAATAAGCTAACAATTAATAAGAACAAAGGAAATGAAATACTGATATCTGAGCGGTCTTCGAATTGAAGACAAGTCATCTTCTTACGGCGAAACATACCATAGCGGGAAATTATACTATGAGAATCCCGATCTGAAGTACATTTTATATCAAACCATTATGAAGACTTATAGATTGGCTTTGCAATAATCGGTGGCAACAAATGCTGCAAAAACTACACACATCATCAATTTAAAAAATTTCATTTTCATCGTCTACGTTTTTTTTAAATCCGTTAAAATATCGTGCCATTTAATGGAAACTTTAGGGGTGTTAACCGTTTTAAGAACTTATATCTCGTATGGCTACCCTCTAATTTCTAATATATTTCAACGGCACCGAAAATCGTATTAATACAGAATACTTCGGCTCGTGATTTTTGTGGATATGAAATAAGATAAGGTGCCGATTGACAAATCCTAAAATTGTTGGGTACATTTTTGTAGGAAAAATAAACACGGATTGTAAGCCTTGCTGTGAGGATAGGAAGTAAATCTAACCGTATGGACATCTGCGATCCAATGCAATATCGCATTAACCATTTAAGCCTTCAAATTAACCCTTCTAAAAATGAAAAACAAAGAGGACGAAAATGACAAGACGGATCTAAAACCATTAGTCTACACCGCTGTGGGCGTTGCCGCAGTCGGCGGGTTGCTTTTCGGCTATGATACCGGCGTAATTTCCGGGGCGATTCTTTTTATTAAAAAAGAGTTTTCCTTATCTGATACCATGCAGGAATTCGTGGTGAGTTCAGTACTGGTCGGAGCGGTACTCGGCGCATTAATAGGCGGCGCCCTCACAGACCGCTATGGCCGGCGAAAACTTATAATCCTGGCGGGCATCGTGTTTTCGTTAAGTGCAATTGGCGCCGCCCTCGCTCCTTCCGTTGGATTGCTTATAGCCGCCAGGGCCATCAGTGGTATCGGCATTGGCATTGCGTCATTTATTTCGCCAATGTATATTGGTGAACTTGCCCCCGCAAAGATCAGGGGAGCTTTGGTAGCGGTTAATATGCTTGCCATAACAACCGGCATCGTTGTCTCTTATTTGGTTGATTATGCATTTTCTGACAGCGGGCAATGGAGGTACATGCTCGGGCTTGCCGTTGTACCTTCTTTAGGCTTAGTGATTGGTATGTGGCTGTTACCGGAGAGTCCGCGGTGGTTGGTAAGCAAATCAAAACCGGATGAAGCCAAAAAGGTTTTGCAGCGCACACGCAAGGGAGATGTAGATGAAGAAATTGAAAGCATAAAGGAAATAACAGAAAAGCAGGGAAATACTGGGCTTAAGGGATTATTCGAACCTTCCAACCGCATGCCCCTTATCGTGGGTATGGGCTTTGCCATATTTCAACAGATAACGGGTATCAACACTGTTATGTATTACTCTCCCACCATTTTTAAATATGCAGGGATCCAGGGGGCCGCGTCGTCCATACTGGCAGGTGCAGCGCTAGCCGGGCTCATGTGGCTGATGCATGTATTATCCATTTTCCTGCTCGACCGAGCTGGCAGAAGGCCGCTACTTTTAATTGGTGTTGCCGGACAAATAATTGGGCTCGCTATCCTGGGTGCAGCTTTTCAATTTCAACAGTTGGCAGATATCAAAAGTTATGTTGCTACAGGCGGCCTGGCTATTTATGTTGCCTGCTTTGCTTTTGGCCTGGGTCCCATTTTCTGGCTAATGATTTCAGAAATATATCCTTTAAGAATTCGCGGCCAGGCGATGAGTGCGGTCACGGTTACCAATTGGGCAATGAACCTGCTGGTATCTATTACCTTTTTGAGTTTGGTTAACCTGCTTGGCCAGGCAGAAACTTTTTGGCTATACGGCGTAATTGCGATAGGTGCCTGGATCTTCTTTTATAAACTAATACCCGAAACAAAAGGCAAAAGCCTTGAAGAAATCGAAGCTCAGTGGGAAGATGATGGAGATTAGAAAAGATATGTCGCAGCTTTCTTTCTTAGTGGAGGTTCATTTTCAATCTCAATAAACCAACAATTTTAGGAATTTAGGAGATGAAACCCCGATGCGTGATCGGTCTTCGGATTAAAGACAGGCCATCTTATTATATTAGCATTATGTCTGTAAAATGTAAACACTCTAATGTTTACTCCTTGTATTTCTGAACCTTCACTTGCTATAAGTGGATGCATGCATGCTTTACAAAGATTTATAGATTGGCTTTGCAATAATTCAATGTTTAATCATGCATCGGGGTTTCACGGAAAGAGTATTATAGTTTGGAGATTATGCTGTAAAAACCCCGCTGGGAAGGGGAAAAATTCCTCGCTCATAATCAATTGTTGCCATCCCTCATCATTCCCTCACCCCCATCCCATTTTCCCTTATTTTTATTTCTCCAAAAAAATCAATTCGACCAAATACTTTACAATGAAAAAATTCTTTTTATTCCTCGTTACCATTATTTGGTTTACACAATCGAGCATGGCGCAGGATGCCAGCCCGTACTTCGCTTCTAACCCGGCACTAACGCCCGATGGGCAAACGCTTATCTTCAGCTACGATGGTAGTTTGTGGAAGGCGCCTGCTGATGGTGGTGTGTCTGTACGCATCACGGGTATGCAGGGAAACAGCACCAACCCACGGGTGTCGCCTGATGGCAAATGGCTTGCCTTCAGCAATTCGCAATTTGGGAATTTTGATATTTACTTAATGCCTTTGGAAGGTGGAACTATCAAACGCCTGACCTATCATGCTGCCAGCGATATAGTGGAGTCGTGGTCGTGGGACAGCAAATATATTTACTTCACTTCGGGCAGATACAACCGCATGTCCACTTATAAAATAGGCATCAATGGGGGCACACCTTCGCAGGTATTCAGCGATAATATGTTTGACTATACACACAATGCTTTTGAAGACCCTGCCACCGGTGAAATATTTTTTGATGATACCTGGGAGAGCGCTTTCTTTTCAAACAGGCTTGGCTACAAAGGCCCGTTCAATCCGGAGATACAATCGTACAATACTTCAACAAAAAAGTATAAAAAATATACTGACTGGAAAGGAAAAGATATGTGGGCAACGGTTGATAAAAAGGGAAATGTCTATTTCGTTTCTGATGAAGCGAACGGCCAATACAATTTATATTCTTTGGTGGATGGTAAGAAAAACCAGCTCACCAATTTCAGCACTTCGGTAATGCATCCCTTCGTGGATGCTGCTGGCGATAAGATTATTTTTGAAAAAGATTTGCAATTGTATTCTTATAACATCGCAACTAAAAAAACAATCAAAATTCCATTGGACGTTTATAAGAATAATACATTGGCTGCCTTACAGGATTTCAATGTAACGGGTAAAGTAACAGAGTTCAATGTGTCAGATGATGGAAAAAAATTAGCCTTTGTATCACGAGGAAAATTATTTGTCTCAGACCCAAAAGGAAAGTTTATTCGGGAAATCACAACAGCATCACAGGAAAGGGTAAACGAAGTTTACTGGCTAAAAGACAATAAGACTTTGTTGTACGGGCAAACGTATAAAGGCTTTGAAAACCTCTATACACAAAGCGCAGAAGAGATAGAGCCTGCAAAACAAATTACCAGCTTCGCGAAAAATAGCCGGGCGCTGTCTTTCAACAGTGATAAAACAAAAGCAACTTATTTATGTGGCTCTGATGAAGTGCGGTTGCTTGATCTTAAGACGATGAAGAGCGCACCTATGGTAACGGATGAAATATGGGGATTGCAAAATTCATCGCCATCTTTTTCACCGGATGATAAATATGTGATGTACACGGCTTATCGAAATTTTGAGCAGGACATCTTTCTCTACAGGCTTGCCGACGGACAGGTGTTTGATATTACCAACACCGGCGTTTCTGAGACCGATCCGCTGTGGTCGCCCGATGGCAAATACATTTACTTCACTTCCGACAGAACAAATCCTTCTTATCCTTATGGGCCCACCGATCAAAAAATATACAGGATGCCTTTGGAAAAAGTGGCCGAGCCATACCGCTCGGATATGTTTGACTCTTTGTTTGTAGAAAAGAAAACAGACACCATGAAAGTGGATACTTCTACCAAAGAAAAGAAGAAAGAGTATCTAAAAAAGCAAGAAGAAAAAAAGAAAAATGAAACGGCAAAAACAACAGCGCCACCGAAGCCTGAAATTAAAATTGACTTCAGGGATATGATGGAGAGACTGGAAAAGGTAGGCCCTGACTTTGGCCAGCAAAGCCTTTTGAATGTGATAAAAAATGATAATAAAACGTATGTGTTTTTTATTTCCAATCACCAGGAGGGAAAGTCATCTCTGTGGAAGCTAACCTTTGAGCCATTTGAAAAAACGAAGACCGAGCAAGTGAAAGATGCCGATGGAAATGATATTGAAATCCAGGGATACAAAGATCACTACTTCGTATTGAACAAAGGCGTGCTCAACAAACTTGATGTGGATAAGAATTCTCTTGAGAAAGTAGAAATGGATTTTCCTTTTACTATTAATATGAATGATGAATTCAACCAGATGTTTTACGAAGCGTGGGGCGCTCTGCAGGAAAATTATTACAACGAAAAATTTAATGGTGTAAACTGGGAATCTATTCGCGACCGATATGCGTCGTTTTTGCCGCAGTTGCAAAACAGGAACGACTTCAGGGTATTGCTCAATAATATGATGGGTGAATTGAATACTTCGCACTATGGATTTTCTACCGGCGGTACTGATGAAAAGACTTTTTACACTTCCGTCACAGCCGCCACGGGTATTATGTTTGATGATGCACATCCGTATATTGTGGATCATATTGTAAAGAATGGTTGCGCCGATCTTTCAGATAGTAAAATTGAAAAGGGTGACGAACTAATAAGTGTGGATGGCGTGCGAACTGATGCTGCACAAAACCGCGAGTATTATTTTATGCAAACTAAAGTACCTGATGAAATGGTTCTCGGTTTCAGGCACGGGGCAAAAGAATATAAAATAAAAATACATCCTGTTACATACAACGCTATGCAGGATCAGTTGTATGATGAATGGATAGATGCCAATCGTAAACGTGTAGACGATTTAAGCAATAAACAGATCGGCTATGTTTATATGAAAAACATGGGCGGCGATGCACTTGATCAGTTTGAAAAAGATATGGTCTCTGATGCTGTGAGTCAACGCAAGGCATTGATACTCGACCTGCGCTACAATACTGGTGGGAATGTGCATGATAAAGTATTGCAATTTTTAGCGCAGCGGCCATACCTGCAATGGAAATACAGAAATGGAAAAATGAGCCCGCAACCGGATTTTGCGCCTGCTGCAAAGCCAATTATTTTATTGATCAATGAACAAACATTGAGTGATGGTGAGATGACTGCTGAAGGTTTTAAGCAGTTAGCCCTTGGGAAAATAGTTGGTGCAGAAACTTATCACTGGATCATCTTCACTTCAGGAAAACGTTTGGTGGATGGCTCTACCGTGAGGTTGCCATCGTGGGGTTGCTATACATTAGATGGAAAGAATCTCGAGACTAATGGTGTATCACCGGACATTTATGTAAAAAATACTTTTGAAGACAGGATGAATAATGATGATCCGCAGATTAAAAAAGCTGTTGAAGAAATTATGAAGGAATTAAAATAAAGGAAGTGTTTTTATGTTGCTGCTTTATAGCGGAATGGCTAAATATAAAAGTGGCTGATAAAGCCGGGGGTTCCAAATAGGCTAGCATGTTTACCGGGTGCAGGGCTAATCAATTAATTATTACTTGCCGGCTTAAGATCTTTTTTCAACAGCCAGCCTTTGATAGCTTTCCCGGTATCATCAGTAAAAATCGCGTATTGAAATTCTCCCGTTTCATCTAACAAAGTAAGGGTGGCATCCCCCGCAGTTAAATAAATTTCACTCTTTTTATTTTTGTCAGGGGCGTCGTAAAAATAGGCGTCGCGGACAATCGTATATTCATTACCCGAACTAAAATCATCCTTACCTGATGTTGAATCCGTAACAGGCGGTAATCTTTTCCTGAACTTGTTGCTTGCGAGGACAGGGACCTTAACATTCTTTGTTGGTTTATCTTTTACTTTTTCTATGGGCTTATCTGTAACTATAGTAGTCGAATCTGCAGTACCTGGTAATTTCTTTTCCTCCTGCAACGCGGTATCGGTTGGTACATTATTATGGGGAGTATAAAATTTGTCATAGGCTGCAAAGCCGGCCAGGCCAAGCGCTACGATAAACACCAGGAAAACCAGGGATTTTGATACACCTTTTCGTTTCTTCGAATTGTAATACCGCGCTTCAATTAACTCCCGATCCCTTGTATCCACCAGGTATTGCAGGTCTTTCAGCAATTCTTCCTTCTTTGCAAGCTGCGTTTGCAGTGTAAGTATTTCTTTTCTCCACACGGATTCATCCACCTGGAGCTTTGTTGTTTCTTCCGGGACTTTCTCGAGGCCTTTTTTTCTTTCGTCAGCAATTGTTCCCACCTGGATAAATTCCTGTAATTCGCTGCCATTCTTAAATCGCTTTGCCGGATCTTTTTCGAGGCATTTATAGATCATAGTTTGCAGCCATACCGGGATCTCCATTTCCCTTTGCTGTTTTTCGCGGCTCCAGTAACCGGGGAGTGCCTCACGCCGGAGCGAAATCACATCAGGCGGCAGTGTTTCCATATGTGCCAGCATCACTGCATTGCGGGCCATTTCACCTTTATTCGTTAAAGGAAACGGAACATTGCCTGTTAACAATTCAAACAGTATAATTCCAAAACTGTACACATCTGTTTCAGTGAGTGTCTCGCCCGTGCTTTGTTCCGGTGCCATGAATTCTATCGCACCTGCATAGCGGATGCTGGTACGTCTTTGTTCATCCGACATTACCGATAATCCAAAATCCAGCAGGATATAATTACCGTTATGCTGATTAAACTTTACATTGTTACTCTTTATATCTCCATGCTTAATATTTGCCCGGTGACAATGTGCCAAAGCATTCGCCAACTGGTCTGCTACCTTAATAATTTCTTTAACAGTAAACACCGGATCATAAGGCGGCTTTAGCAATTCGCCGAGATCCGGACCTTCAATATATTCCATTTCTATAAATGGAAGATTGCCCGAACTCGTTATTCCGGAAGCGATAATGCTCACCACGTTCGGGTTAGGCACCTCATTTACTTTTTTTAATTTCTGTACTTCATTTTGGAAAGAAATAAAATGCTTGTCATCCTCGCTCTCGCTGGCGATAGGAGTGGGTAGTATCTTTATCGCGGTAATAATTTCACCCGTCTTTCTTGCTTTATAAACGGAGCCTTGCCCTCCTGATTTTAATGCACCGAGGTTTTCCAATCCTTCTGTTATCGTAAAAATTTTTGCCATAGTTAATCTTCTGATGAATAAGTGAATTCGAGTACGGCCATATCGCCCAGAATTACCTGGTCGCCTTCCTGCAGCCGATGGCCCACTTCGATCGCCTGCATTTTTATTAAAACACCTTCAGGTGTACGGATTTTCATTTTATTATTCGGAGGTATGCCGCCTTCGTCAGCAAAAACTAAAAATGAATTACTGTCTGCCTCCCATTCAATATGCGCATGCTGCCGGCTTACTGAACGATTTCTTTCTGTAGGTTTAAAAGCAATCGCGTTTTTTCTCATATAGTTCCCCGTGGCCTGCACCCTTGATTCGCGGCCAATATTGATTCTTCCATTGGACGAATCAATCAAATAAGTTTCACTCTCTGCTTCGCCATTCAATACTTTGATGAAGGCGCTGTTCTTTTTATTGCTAAGCCCTGATCTTTTTGTTGAAATGAAAACCGCGGCATCAATATCTTTTAAGATATCCGCCTGGGGTGGAAATTTATCCGTAAAGTCAACCTCGCATTTGAAAGAAGATGATAAGGTAATTGCATAATCATCTGCAATTTTTTGCACCTCATCAATTTTAAATTTTCCGGGAATGTTGGCGAATACCGCCGCCTCGTATAAATGCTTTTCAGCTTCACTGCAATTAATAAAAAGATAGACGCCCATTATGTTAGCGCCTTCGCCTCCCTGCGCTCTCTGTAATCTTTCTTTTATAGCCTGTAATAAAATATTGCGAATGCTTTTTACATCATGCGGACGTTCTTTGAATAAATTAAACATATCAATTCTGCTTTTAAAAATTTAATGCCCATCCCCGGCGGGATGATGCATCGTCAATTCGTTTCTGTTATCTAACTGTATATCTATCTGTTTCTTCAAAGGATCAAAGCTTTTTATGTAATTGCGTTCCAATAACAACGGTATGATACGAGAGCCTGCAAGTGCAACCGCATCACTCGAACCCCTGGTTCCTTCAATTCTTATACATACTACAATGTGGCCATTACCGTTAGTCTTCGGTGCAAAAAAGACATACCAGCCGTCGTTGATACTTTCACCTTTTACGATTCTTTCGGGAGTACCTGTTTTACCTGCAACCAAAATTCCCAACTTGCCTTTTTTGGGAGCGCTCTGTTCTCTCATATAAGTTGACAGGTATTGAGCATAAAGGGAATCCCCGGCAATGGCAATGCCTTTTTTAGTCTTCGTCGCCTTTCCATTAATATCCAATACATACCTGTTGGGTATCATAATCCCATTGTTAGCGATAGCGGATGCGATGCGGGCGACGGAGGCAGGTGTTGACACCAGTTCTCCCTGGCCCCATGCCATACCTGAAATACCTAAGGCTCTTGTGCGGCGTATGTTGTCGCGGTTATAACGCTTGAGACTTTTGAATTCCGTTTCCCGCCAAAGCGTTCGCCACTTTTCCTGTTGCGATGTATTGCCTGCATCATTTTCAAAATAATACCCACCAACGCCACGCAGGAACATACCTGATTTCATATAAAGCGTTACCATTTCCTCCTGCAGTTGCTGCTCGTTAGCCAGGCGTATAAAGAATGAATTATTCGATTTTACTATCGCCTTCTCGATGGTGATTAATCCGGCTTCATCCGGTTCAGGCCCATTGACTCTTATAAGATCCTTTGGATAAACCCTTATCGTTTTTTTTGCAACTGAGGGACCGAGTTTATTAAATGCCGCCATCGCAGTAACCAGTTTTGCAGTAGAGCCAGGTTGTGTTGCGTGGGTAAATCCAATGTCAGTATTTACATTCCATCCCGGTAATTTATTGATGTCATTTTGTGAAAGACTCAGCTTTTCCCAATCATCCACCGGAGGGAGCGGCCAGCATGCAGACGCAAGCACATCTCCCGTACTATCTTCCATAACCACTACAGAAACTCTTTTCTTATTTACACTATCATTCTGCTGCAAGGCCAGTTCGATCTTTGTTTGTAATGCAGCGTCTATCGTGAGTGTGACATCCCTGTTGCGTTTTTTAAATTCAGCAACATCGTTGCTGTTAATACCAGAAGTTAACAGATTTGAAAGCGCACTATAATCTCTTTTAGTAACTGTCATTTCGGTGCCGGCTACTGGTAGAAATTTTTCTTCGCGATAGCGATCGGCGCTTACCTGGTATTTAGCTACGGGAGCAGGAAAGCCTCTGAGCTCGGCGGCGTGTGCATACTCAGCAAAATATCCATTATTGCCACCGGAGAAAATTCCGGTATTCGCATCGCCAGTCCAGAAAAACATGTATTCACCAAAAGGATAATAGCGGTCCTGTCTTTTATAAGAAAGTGATTGAATATTCTCCGCAGGTATTCCAAGCGCTGTTAAAGAATCTTTTTGCTCCTGCACCATTTTGGGATCACTGGATGCAAGCAACCGGCCATTCCTGTCATACACATTGCCAGCCTGCAACCTGTTCATTAAAATGCTTATCCTTGGATTGTAACTATACATCCGTGCGCCGCTGCGATCGGCTACCAGCGCAGGTTCTACGATCCACTTGTTCCTATTGAAGGTAAAGCCAGATACATTTATGATCAACAGCAGTATAGCTGCACATGCCGCCAGTAATGCCGGCATCAGGTTTTTATCCTGCCGTTGAGAAATATATTTCATCTGCGCCTGTGTGCCACTAAAGCGGGATACGCCCAATAAAAAGCCGGCTGCGATCATACTGCATAGCAATGATGTACCGCCATAACTTGTGAATGGCAAGGCCACACCAGATAATGGTAACGCTCCTGTAGAGCCACCGGCGATAAGCAAAAACTGCACGAAGATGCCGATGCCTGCACCGGCGCATACATAAAATAAAAACGGTGCACCCGCTTGCCTGCCTATAATAATTGAACGGTGTAAAAAAACGAGGAATAAAATAAAGACACAGGCAATACCTGCCCATCCAAGTTCTTCACCAATAGCAGGAAGTATCATATCTGTATGGGCTTCGGGAATGGTTTTGGCAAAACCTTCTCCCGCACCCTGCCCGGTAATACCTCCTGTGGAAATAGCCCAAATACCATTGGCCACCTGGTCTCCACCATACACCTGGTTATTCCATGGATCAGACCAAATGGCTTTGCGATCAACCAACCTTTGTATAGGACCGGGTATTATTTTAGCAAGTACCGGAATCTGATCGAGTAATAAAAATCCACTGACTACCACGAGCGCCATTACCGCTGATTCGCTTAATTTCTTTTTTCCAACAAGCATGTACAAAGCAAGAGCTGCTATTGTAATACCAGTTGCGATCCAAACATTCTTAAATATCCACACGGCAATAGCATACAAAACCATGGCAGCAACTACCTGCATAAAATCGCCGCGGGAAAAAGAAAAAAGTATGATGAATGTGAAGCAGCAAATGATAGCAGGGCCGAGATCGCCTATCACCAGGAATAACAAAATAGTTGCGACAATAGCGACCAGGGCGAATACAAAAAACGATAGTCGTTTATTGAATGATGGATATTCCGAAATAAACTTTTCATTGATAGCAAAGAAGCCGGCAAGGAAAAGTATCACCATGTATTTTACAATCTCGCTCGGCTGAAATCCGAAAAGATTTACTTTAACTCCGCTTCCTTCGGGGCCCGAACCAAACAAGATCGTGAGGCACAATAATCCCATCGCTGCTAACGCCCATGGCCAGCCGTTGGCTGCTTTCCTGTTGTCTTTAAAAATAAACAGTCGGAACAAGCCGGAATCGGGTGTAAACTTTTTCAGGTTGATAAATTGAAACACCAATATAGAAGCCATGCCGATGCAGAAATAAATAAAAGTGCTCTTCACCAGGAAGCGGTCGCGCAGAGGATCCTGTAAACTGAATAAGGTGATAAAAGAAAGGCCGGTCAATATCATGATTACGGGAAGAAGCAACTGGTCGGTACGCGGCGAATGTATAGAGAAGATGAGGTGCAGTAAAAAGAATGATGCGAAAAATGTAATTACTATAATGCGAAACCAATCTGTTACTTCGCCCGGTGTGCGTACTATGAATGCCTTTTCTTTTTTTAGCGTATTAAAATCCTTTGAAGAGAAAAGATGCATCTTGTGAGGCGATTCAGTAAAATTGAATGTCGTGTTACCCTGTAGTTTTTCAACGCCCCTTGAGCGCCCAAACTCATATCCCGGATGCAATGGAAGTATTTCATACGACTTTCTTGCAGGCAAGCCGGAAAAAACATAATTGCCGGAAGCATCGGTACGGGCATAGGCATTGAATGAAATCAACTGAAGATTTTTTGTAGAGTCGCGAACAAATATTTTCCTAATACCGTTTTTAAATTGAATGACGCTACTAGCATCATCACCGGAAGCAGCTATGCTGTCTTGGGGTACCAACATTCTCAACCTGAGTAAAACTCCGGCAACGGGCCGACCGTCCTCGCTTTTAACAGCGCCGGAAATATTATCAGGTCCTAAATCGACGGTGGTCCGGGCAGCGACTTGCAAGGGATGTTTTCTTTCCTTCTCAAAAGATGTGGAATCTGCGTCGGAGAATCCGAGCAACTCTCTTGATAACAACACCCTTCTTTTGAAAGATGCTCCGCCTTTTGCAAAGGCTTCGTCGGCATTAACAAAATATTGATTCTTATTTAATGTGCCGATATTTTCCATGACTGAGCCGTCGCCTTTTGCCGCAGCCATTGTGGAAACAATGAAAGCGATATCTTTTGGGTCCTCGAAGTACATTCCCTTTTTCAACACTTCGGTCATTGCTTCTGCAGGCTTGCCGGCGTTAAGGTTGATCATGGTGCCATTATCAATACGAGTGTCTACTTCGGCAAAATCACGTTCTAAAACAGTGTACAGTTTCCAGAAAAGCAAGCCCATGATGATACTAATAAGCAACAGGCAAATGCGTTCTGCCTTTCTGTTCGTAAACCATGCACCGGAATTTGACATATGTTTATTTGGATTTGGCTTGAGTGATAAATATCGAATCTTTAAACCTGCCGGATATTATTGAATCGCGAAGCGACACTATATACTGCACAGGTACGCGACAATTAATGAAGCGTACGTTCCGGAATGTTACATTGTTCTTTTGAACGATAATACCCACGTCGAAATTTTCAAATACAAGACTATCGAGCACTATATGTTTGGCTTTTGGATCAATAATAAAAGCAGCTCCTTTATACAAACTATCAGCGGTAAGAACCGCGCCGTTACCCACCAGCTGAAAACTATCTTTTGTAATTATTAATGGCTCACTTACGTCAGAAATTTTTTGCCCTTTGGATAATTCGAAACTTTTTGATTGAATCCTTTACACGCGACATCAATTGAAGAAGCTGCTTCATTTTTTTTCTTCGGGATTTGAACTGGAGGTATCATTTCTTACGATCGACTTTTTATTTTTCTGAAAAGCGACAGTGAGCGAAACTGCCGCGACTCCAATCAGCAAAATGAATAAGAATGCGACCAGGCTTCTTTTACTTTTTTTTGCGGGCTTGGTATCACTTGTAACGACTGGTTCGGCAGTGGTTGCAGGTGCGATGATTTCGTGTTTTCTTCTTTCAACGCTTACCGGCTTTTGTTTTTGTTTAGGCCAATTATTATTTTCAATCAAGCACTGCCGTTATATTGTCATTTCCGCCAGCTTCATTTGCAGCATTGACTAACGCTTTTGCTTTTGCTGCAAGATTTTTCTTTGTATTTAATACCTGCGTAATGGTGCCGGAATTGATCATATCAGTAAGGCCGTCACTGCACAACAGAAGCACATCTCCCGGAAGAAAGGGCGATTCACCCGTCTCAATAAAATCTTCCATTACACTTATGTCTTCCTCGAACCCTAATGCTTTATTGATCTCATTGCGTCTTGGATGACGCATGGCCTCTTCTTCCGAAAGCCGTCCTGATTCTTCAAGAAATCCAACTACGGAATGATCCCTGGAAATTTTTACCAAAGAATGATCCCTGAACAGGTAAATTCTTGTATCACCTACATGGGCGTACCAGCATTTGTTATTTTTTACATCAGCCACCACGCAGGTCAACACGCAAGCCATTTGGTCAATACCAGGTTCTTCTTTTTTTTCTTCGTTTATTTCCACGTTTGCTGCGACTATCGCGTCGCGAAGTGCATCAATAATATCTTCTGAAACACTTTCAAGGTTTTTTATGATAACAGAACGGGCGATTCCTGCAGCAACATCGCCGCCGGTGTAGCCGCCCACGCCATCGATCACGCTGGCCACGATAAATCGCTGATCGGCAGTTTCGTGGGCAAAGAATGTATCCTCATTCTTTGTCCGGCGCTTGCCCTTATCCGTTATTCCATAAAAGTATTCAGCCATTTTTGTGTGTTTGCTTAATGTCGGAAAAATGTGCCACCAATAAAACAATGCTGATCACCAGTAATCCTATCGCTAAAAGTTTGTCCATGTTAAACCTTGAAGATGTTTATAGATACAATACCATTCAATACGATCCTCGAATTCATGGGAAGATCTGTCCAGAGAGGCGCATCTTTATAGCTGTTTTTTATTTCATTTTCATTCACGATGGTTTTCTCTCCAAAAGAAGCGAGGAAGAATTTATCTGCCGCCTTATCATAGCGAACGGATAGATGTGGCGTAGAAACCCACTCGGACGGAATACGAAAAACGCCTGGCTGGCCCGTCTTTTCATCGATACCGCTTACAAGAAACGCCTCGTCTTTTATGAGATATTCCAGTTTTTTACCTGCGTATTCTTTTTCAGGAAGGGTAGCTTCGAGGCGTGCAAAATATTTCGGCTTGCTGGCATCATTTACATCACCTAACACAAGTGAGTCCTGCCATGGAATCTCGTAATAGCCATCACTGTAATAAGTAAAGTCTTTTAATATTTCGTCGGCAATGTCAAATGTTTGGGCGATACCTGTTTGACGTGGAATGAAAGTAACCCGCAGATTTTCTTCCTTTTTGTGTATGTTACCCGGCAACAGTTTCCCGATAAAACTCTTATCTCCTTTTTCATAGTCTGGGTGTGATACAAAACGGAACACCCATTTATTTGCCGAGGCGGTAACCTTCTTGCCTTTTTGCCTGTATTCCTGCAGAATGTTATAGAATGCTTTTACGGATTCTTTTATAATCAGGGAAAATATACCCCTATTATTATCCATAAACTTATTGTAATCGGGAGGGCTGAAGCAGATAATATACTCATGATAAAAAATTATCCGGTCTGCAAATGAGAGCTCAGCAACCGATTCCCGGAATTTTTCGATGATATATTTATATACAAGATCCGGGGTCATAGATGCCGTTTCAGTAACTCCGGTTTCTTTTTTAAGAAACCAACTCTGTACACCGGTACGTTGCCAGAACGTGGGTTTCGTGGTCATGTGCATGGATTATACTTTTGTTTTAACTAGTAGTAAATATTTTGTTCGACACAAAAAAATGCATATGGCTACTTACAGCATATACAATATTTCCTTAAATTTTTCTGTAGTAGATTTTGTGCCCCGGTAGTGTAGTTTAAAGTAAAAACTGTCTTATAGGCAGAAGCGGGTTTGATTTATAAACGCATCATGAAATGGTATTGAAAAACCACTTCCATATTTATGCAATGAAATTAACAGAAGATTTTTAAAGCATTGCCAAAGCCGGCCATTAATTTAGTGAAGAAAAACTTAAAAAAAGTTATGGTCTCCGAATTTGTAAAATTCCAAACACCTGGTCTTTCACCTATTTGAGCTTCTCTAACCATGCTGAGCAACTAAAATACAGGAAGTCAAATCTCATTACTCATATAAATCTTAGATTATAAAAAAGAGATGCTATCATCAGTTTGTAACTCAACACATTTGATTTATTTTTAAAAGCTGTATGAGTAATGGAGCTGTAATATTCTTATGAGTTGCAAATATAGATTTCGTGAAAATTGTATTTTATATCAGGGAGCATTTGTAGAATGTGTAATTGAATTACCTAAATAACTAACTAAATACTGACACGGAGAAACTCCGCTTTTGATGAAAAAATCGGCTGTCATATTTGCACTATTCCTTTCTGCTTTTGCGCATGCGCAGGTAAAAATTATTAATACTAAAGATGTTTTCAACCTGGCAAATCAAGCGCTGTACCTCGAAGATAAAACAGGAAAGAAAAATATCGATGACGTTTCAGCACCCGGAGCAATTGAAAACTTTCAACCGGTAAATAATGCTGTCTGCAATTTTGGTATGACTGCATCCGCCTACTGGATCAAAGGCACGCTGCGTAATGAAACCAATGAAAAAATATATCTCGAGCTCGCTAACCCAACGCTTACCGATGTGCAGTTGTATGAATTTGATACTGCCGGCATACTGAAAAGCAAACAGCATTCAGGTAACTGGCTGCCATTCGAAAAGTGGGAAAACAAGGACCTGGATTATCGTCTTCCTTTATATGCGGCGCAGCATGAATCTGAAACATTTTTTCTCCGTGTGCAACATTACCGTGGCACGCAGTTTACACTGAATGCAGGTACCGAACTGGCATTGTACAGTGAGAGTACCCGGCGCAGGATGTTTGAGATGTTTTACTATGGCATCATTGCGGTGATGGTACTGTACAATCTTTTTATTTATTTCACGCTGAAAGACAAAGCCTATCTGTATTATGTACTCTATACTTTCCTGATGGGTATATTGAATGCGGTAGTAAACGGCGATACCTTCAAATACCTGTGGCCGGGTGCACCGGTGCTGAATCATTTTATTGATATTATTTCCTGTTTTGTTGGAGCCACCGCCATATTGTTTGCCATGCACTTTTTAGTTATCCGCCAGAATTCGCCATCGTTTCACCGGTGGCTCCGTATTTTGACGTGGTGCTACCTTGGTCTCATTCCTGTCATCCTCATCCAACGCTTCTTACTACCGGGACATATGCAGGCGATGGTCCTCATATTTTCGGCTATTGCTGCCATCACTTTTCTGCTGATTGTCGCGCTTATCTGGGCTGGGATCATAGTCCTGCGCAAAGGGTACGAGCCCGCACGGTTTTACCTTGCAGGCTGGTCGTTTTTACTTGGAGGCGTTATCATTTTTATTCTTAAAGATTTTAACCTGGTCCCTTATAATTTCTTTACGGTAAAGTCCATGCAGGTAGGTTCTGCTGCCGAAGCATTGTTACTTTCTATGGCCCTGGCAAACCGTATTAATTTACTAAAAAGAGAAAAGGAAGAAGCCCGGTTGCAAACGCTGCAATCTTTAGAGGAAAATAAAAAACTGATCACCGAACAGAATATAGTGCTGGAAAAGAAGGTGGACGAAAGAACACAGGAATTGAAACAGGCAAATAAGCAATTACTTACAGCAATTCAAAGCCTGGAAGAAACCCAGACGCAATTGATCCAGCGGGAAAAAATGGCTTCCCTTGGTGAACTCACTGCAGGCATTGCACACGAAATAAAAAACCCGTTGAATTTCATCAACAATTTCTCCGATGTTAATGCAGAACTTATTGAGGAATTAAAAAATGAACTGCAGGCAGATAATAAACACGAAGCACTTTCATTGGCAGATAGCATTAAGGAAAATGCGGAAAGAATAAGCAACCATGGCAAACGTGCAGATTCGATAATAAAAAGCATGCTCCAGCACAGCAGAACTTCTACGGGAGATAAACAACCGGCAGACATCAATGCTTTAGCCGATGAATATTTACGATTGACTTACCATGTTTTAAGAGCGAAGGACAAATCTTTTAATGCAACATTGGAGACCAATTTTGACAAGAACATTGGCTTGATAAATATTATAGGGCAGGATATCGGAAGGGTGTTATTGAATTTATACAACAATGCTTTCTATGCGCTCACAGAAAAAAATACTTCCATTCATACTTCAGCGCAAGTATCCTTAGCAGGGCAAAAATATCAGCCAACAATTTTGGTAAGTACTAAATTGATAAATGACAAAATAGAAATAAGGGTGAAGGATAATGGCAGCGGCATCCCGCAAAAGGTAGTGGATAAAATATTTCAGCCTTTCTTTACTACTAAATCAGCGGGTGAGGGAACAGGGCTGGGTTTATCGTTAAGTTATGATATTATTAAAGCCCATGGTGGGGAGATAAAAGTAGTAACGAAAGAAGGCGAGGGCTCTGAGTTTATCGTGGAATTACCGCAAAGAGAATAATGTATGAGCCGATGCTACCCCAGCAAAGAAGACATAACGACGCTACAGTTTAAATTTTATAAAATCAAAACCATGACTGCGAGTTTGCATTTTCGTCGGTGAGTGTTTGTTTTGGAGCGGGAGGTTTGCGGGTTATGTTCTCCGGTAGTTCGGATTCATTAGGTTCTGCTTCAATAGCAATATCATCATTATTAGCAGCGGTATTAGTGATAGAGGTATTAGTGGTCGTGATATTAACGGGAGTGGTATCAGCAGTTTCTGTGCTGAATTTTTTAATAACTCCTTCAAGAGTGGTATCCTTTTCTACATGTATTTCCACTGTGATAATATCACCCCGAATGTAGGCGCCCGGTTCAAGGATGGTTTTGCCTGTGCATTTTATATCGCCGGATATTTTTCCATATACTATCACCTGGGATGCATGAATATCTCCACGTATCACCGCCTCTTTAAGTATGGTAACCTTACCCTTTACAAACACATCTCCATTAACGGTTCCTGCAATTTTGCCTGATTTGTCAGCAGTGAACGTGCCGGTAATTTCCGTTCCTTTCGGCACAAAGAAACCTCCCCTGAGTGACACATCCAATATGTTTTCCAGTTTCAGCAAAGTGTTAATGATTAATGCAGTTTTTTTAAACGGCTGTATTGTCAAAAAAAGAAACTGCTGTGGTCGCGTTGCCCAGGTCTATTCCTATGCTGCGCGACTCGTTGAGATCAGAAATTCGCAATGAATTATGCAGGTAGCCAACACTGATAATAGATTCAGGATGGGGTACAACTTCAACCGGTATAAAACCCGAAAACTCTTCGGCAACCGCATCTGACAGCTCTTTATAATTAGCTCCCCCACCCATAAGATATATCTTATCGCAGATTTCAAGATCTGCATCCGTAAAATATTTACGCATTAGTGGCGACACAACTTCTTTATAATATTGTGCAAGCATTTCTTTACGCAAATCGCCAATATCTATACGTTTACGATTTGTAAAAAGAGAGCCCTTCATAAAAGCCTCATCCATTTGGTGCTCGTTCTTCATCTCGAGGTAATATTTCTGTGCCATTTCCCGGGTCAGATTTGCCACCACATACCTGATCCCATGCGAACTAAAACTGGTGCGGTGTATCAATCCATCTGTAGTAGCCATAGCCCCTTCCATAGTGCCGAAACCAAAACTCAATGCAATAAAATTTTCTTTTTCAGCATTAGGAAAAGTTTTCTTAATGCCAATAATGCCTCCTACAATTTCGGGTATCACCTCATACATATCCACTTCAAAAGTATTTTTTCTTATAGACCCGTTTCTGTTATAAGTACGGGTATCAAACTCAACCATGAAATGCCTCTTCCCCAGAAACTGTTCAGCAGCAGCTTTGTAAACGTTGTAGGTAGAAAAGGGAAATCCTATTGTAATGGCAAACGGCTGCTGCACTTTCTCAAGTATACTTACAATGGAAGATCTGAAAAGGACATCAAAGTCTTCTTCGGTCGGCGATGCATTTACGATCCTTCCGGCGTTAACAGCGCCTTTCCTGGCGAGATTTCCAACTAAAAACCAATCATCTTCTCTCTTTACTTTAAGACCGTTGACCAGGTCTTTTGCAGAATTTTCCGAATTGCCGAAGGCTGTCTCAAAAACGCTTGGGAAACTAATGGTGGTAATGCTCATATTGGAGATTATATACTTTGAAATATAGTAAATATTTTAACAACATACACAATTCCCGCCTTTTGTGCAAGCTATTCTAAATGTCAAAGCGGGGTTAGCCAGGTCTATGTTCACTGCTAGCATAGGGCCGGCGTAAGCTTCCGCTTATAGAACGGATTGAAAAGAAGTTTCCGTTAAATACTCTAAAGTGTAATAACCCTGACAGCTTTTGCTTGCCGCGAGAAGTCTTTTCATAATATCGGTTCGTCAATCTAATAAGCGGTCTTTTTGCCCCGATAGAAGATTGAACCATTCCCCTCAAAAAAATATTTTTCTGAATGCTATAAAATGCCGGAATAACTCGTTTTATTTGTCTTCCAAAAACTAGCTGTATGAAAAAGTTCCTTCCCTGTCTCTTAGGGCTCTTCCTGGTGAGCTCCGCCACCTATGCGAAAAATGATAAAGACTCTCTAAGCATTTCACTTGATGAGCGTGCTAAATTTATCGATTCTGTAAATGCATCATTTCATTGGCAAACCAACAGTGTGACTATCGCAAAAGGTATTGCCAATCTTAACCTGGGGGCAGATTACAAATTCCTCGACGGTAAGGAAAGCAATTATGTACTGCATGATCTTTGGGGCAACCCTCCCCGTACGGATGTATTAGGTATGATTTTTCCGGCAAACTCCGGGCCACTTGAGGAAAGCAGTTATGCCTTTATTGTAACCTATGAGGAAGCCGGATATGTAAAAGATGATGAGGCTGATAAAATTGATTATAAGCAAATGCTTAGCGATATTAAATCGTCCGAAGTAGCCGAAAATGAAAATAGAAAAAAAGAGGGTTACGAAGCTATCCATATAATTGGCTGGGCACAGGATCCCTATTATGATAAACAGTTCAAAGTATTACATTGGGCGAAAGAATTACAATTTGGCGATGACAGTTTGCGCACGCTCAATTATGAAGTAAGAGTGCTTGGAAGAAAAGGAATTTTATCATTGAATGCGGTCGCAGACATGAATGAACTTGCATTGGTAAAAGCCAATATTGATAAAGTATTGAAGATCCCGGAATTTACTGCCGGCAATCGTTATGTAGATTTTAATTCTAATACTGATAAAGTAGCGGAATATGGAATTGGTGCTTTGGTAGCCGGTGGTATCCTGGCCAAGACTGGCTTCTTTGCCATCATAGGAAAATTTTTACTCGCAGCCTGGAAATTCATTTTAATAGGTTTAGCGGCAATTGGTGGCGGAATACGCAAGTTCTTCAATCGCAGGTCAAAAAAAGAAACCTACCAGGAAACGCTCAGTGACTATGGCTCACAAGGAAGCTGATTTCTTCCCGGGTGCAGCCAGGTTTTAAAAGAACACGCCATTAAAAAATATAAAGAATAGTAATAGTTCTTTTGCGTGCACAGTAGCGCCTTTACCGCGCCTTGATTCTCTCATTATTCATTTCCGCGTTGAGATAATTGAAACCCCATGCAACGATATTCACATAAAAAATGTCAACGCGGTATTAAAGCAAATTTTATGAAAAAGAAATCTTTTGCCTGGCTGATATTTATCCTGCTGATAGCATTCTCTTTTGGGTGTAAAAAAAATGATTTTAAGGCAGACTCTGATGTAAATTCCGTAACCCTTTACCATTGTATGGAAAAAACAGCATTACCATTTATTTGTTTTGATTCTTTATTAACAGACAGCCGTTGCCCTACTGAAGCGGTATGCGTGTGGCAGGGAACGGCATTGATTAAAATAAGCTTTCATGAAGCTACCGCCATACATAGTTTTGTTATGTCGCTGAAAGGATTTCCCGATTTGGGTTATACAAGTGATACTACTATTAATGGTTACCGTATTGTTTTTACCGATTTGAAACCTTATCCCTCTATAAATGGGCCGAATGATGAAAATCCAAAAGCGTATTTTACCATATCTCATTAGAATAAATAGAGTTCCTTCTTATTTTCTGGAAAATGTGAAACCCATCATTGGTAGCAAGATTGCTAAATGTATCATTGTCTCAAATTGTTTCCTGATTTTTGCGCATGCACCGCTATTTTCTATTGAATAAACCGCGCAACATGGTGTCGCAGTTTGTAAGTACCCATGAAGTAGTTTTATTGGGCGATCTGCACTTTACATTTCCCCCCGGTACGCATGCTTTGGGTCGGCTGGATAAAGATTCTGAAGGGCTGCTATTGTTAACTACGGATAAACGTGCTACACGTCTATTGTTTTCCGGCGATGTACCGCACCTGCGCACCTACCTGGTCATGGTGCAAAATAAATTGTCAGAAGAAACCCTGGGTGTACTGAAAACGGGCATCACAATTAAAATAAAGAACGGAGAAAATTATGTAGCCACGCCTGCAGAGATCAAACGAATAGACGACCCCACATCCCTCTATCCTTATGCCATGGATCATAGGGAGGCGTGGCCCCATACCTGGTTAATAATAACACTTGCAGAAGGGAAATATCGCCAGGTGCGCAAAATGGTGCTTGCGGCAAGGCACCGGTGTCTTCGGCTGATTCGCTTATCTGTAAGTGATGTTACTTTGAATAATTTGAAACCAGGAGAAGTGCTGGAAATGAATGAAGAAAATTTTTATGGGTTGCTGGGTATTCAGCATCTTTAAGAGCCCACGGTTCTTGCGTTCCCACATGGCACAAAAAAAGTTTTCGCTAAATAATTTAACGTCCCAATTTGGATGTTTTTCTCATCAGGTAAATGGCATTTAGATAAACTTTGATTGGGCACATCAAAATGTGAAGGCTTCCGTCAATCGAAGAAAAAAAGAGAGCAACATTTGTCACTCCCTTTGGCTGATTGCTAATTAATAAAAATTGTTATTTCGGTAATAATACAGCGTCTACAACATGCACCACGCCATTGGTTCCTTCGAGGTCGGCGGCTGTTACGTTGGCACCATTGATCGCCACTTTACCTTCTTTGATGCTAACCTTTAATTCCTCACCTTGTAAAGTTTTTATCACCTGACCATCTTTCAGATCAGCAGCTTTCACATTTCCCGCTATTACATGGTAGGTTAAGATTTTGGTTAAATCCCCTTTGTTTTCAGGCTTTAATAAAGTTTCAACTGTGCCTGCGGGAAGTGCATCAAAAGCTGAGTTTGTCGGGGCAAATACTGTAAATGGCCCTTTGCCTTTTAATGTTTCCACAAGGCCTGCTGCGCCTAATGCTGCTACGAGAGTTGTGTGATCGGGCGAGCCTACTGCGATATCAACAATGTCTTTTGCAGCAACAGGTAATGTTGCTTTTTCTTTTGCAACTTCAGTACTGGATTTAGCATTTTTTTCTGTTCCTGTATTAAATGATAACAATGCGGTTGAGCCTAAGGCAGCAACTGTAAGGATTAAAAAAAATTTCTGTTTCATAATGTTTTTGATTTGATTTTCTTTTAAAACATAAAAGGAGTATTAAAGGTTTGCTGATGTTAAAAAAAATAATTTTTCCCGGTCTTTCCCAAAAGTTTATCCTTACTATAGGCTATGGCTGGCGTAAGTTTGAGCCTGCAGCACTAATTGAAATAAAGTTTCTGTTAGTTCTTGCTTTTTTCTCTTTTCAGGAATTGCTACAATAAATTATTGCTTATGCACGAGCGAATGAACTTCATAGGTGTGCCGGGTGTAACAAGATTTGTACATTTACGTATGGCGGTGCTGAAGATTTCTGCGGAGCGAAAGAATCAGTTGAATTAAGTGATACTCAATAATCCGGTCCCTCTTAATTGCTATGTAACCTTGCAAGAATTTTAGGTAGCATCCATAAACAATTCAAACAAATGAAAAAATTAAAAATAACAACAAGCCCTGAAGTTGAATCGGTTTTCAATAATTACCCCGGTTCAGTTCGAAAGAAAATAGTAAACCTGCGGAGACTGTTGATAGAAGCGGCAAACGAAATAGATGAAATTACAAACCTTGAAGAAACCTTGAAGTGGGGTGAACCCAGCTACCTGGTTAAGAATGGAAGTACGATAAGAATGGACTGGAAGAAGAAAACGCCGGATCAGTATGCCATGTATTTCAAATGCACAAGTAAGTTGGTGCCAACATTCAAATCAGTTTACAATGACACATTTAAATATGAAGGAACCAGGGCTATTGTTTTTCAGATGAACGATGTAATTCCGGAAAATGAATTAAAAAATTGCATTAAGGTTGGCTTAACCTATCACAAGGTAAAGCAGTTACCTATGTTAGGATTATGACACCCTGAATTTTTTCTTTGCTTGCGCTTTTTTTGCTTATTTTATATTTGCAGTGATTGAAAACTAATATGAGAAATATATTTTCCGGTAAAAAGAAAACCGTTGTAGTCATTGCTATTATAGCGATTAGCCTGGTGGTCTATAACGGGTTTGCGGAAACTGTTTCTTCAGGTTCCGCTAGTTCGGATATGTTTTGGGTTTGGAGATTTTTAGGCAGGCTGCATCCACTGGCCGTTCATTTTCCGGTTTGTCTCATCCTGGTGGCCGCCATACTCGAGCTTTTTACACTCAAAAATTTTTCATCAAATCTGCGCCCCGGAATCAACCTGCTGGTTGCATTCGGTGCGATATCTGCGGTATTTTCTGCCGTATTTGGATTGTTACTGGCCAGGGAAGGCGACTATGGCCAGGATATTATCGATATACACAAATGGGCTGGTATTGCTACGATGGTGCTGGCCGCTATTGCCTGGATCCTGGTAAGAAAGTTACAGGAAACAAAACAGGCAGGCCAGGTAAAATTGTATCGCGGTATATTGTTTTTTACTGCAATTGCCGTATCCATTGCGGGGCACTTTGGCGCATCCATCACTCACGGTAAAGATTACCTGACCGCTGCCATTCCGTGGAGTCCGGATTATACGGGCCCAAGAGCAACCAATTTTAATTTGGCTTCTTTTAAAAATGATACTGCCCAATTAACAAAGAAGCAGGTAGCGGAATTAAACGTGGAAGTAAGGGCGATACTAGCACATAATTGCTATAAATGCCACAGCGCAGAAAAGATTAAAGGTGACTTACGACTCGACAGGAGAGATATGATTTTTAAAGGAGGTAAAGACGGGCCAGTTGTTGTTCCCGGCAATCCCGGTGAAAGTGAAATATTCCGGCGTATTAGCCTGCCATCGGATGATAAGGATGTAATGCCTTCCAAAGGAAAAAAATTACCTGATGCCGATATTGCCATCATAAATTATTGGATTCAAAAAGGAGCTCCATGGCCGGAAGGAACTGAAAAAAGCATATACAGAGTCGCTGCACTCCCGCCAAGGAATCCGCCGTTACCCCATGTGTCCGGGAATCTTACCAATCCTGTAGACAGGTGGACGAATCAGTATTTTAATAAAAATAAAATTACCTGGCCAAAGGTTGTTGACGATAAAACCTTTTTGAGAAGAGCTACTATGGACATTATCGGCTTGCTGCCAAGCCCCGAAGAATTGGAAAGTTTCACTAAAGACAACCGACCGGATAAACGGGCATTGTGGATAAGACAGCTTTTAAACAGGAACGACGATTACGCAATGCATTGGCTCAGCTTTTGGAACGATGCGCTGAGGAATGATTATACCGGAACAGGGTATATCACCAACGGTCGGTATAATATTAGCGGCTGGTTGTATAATTCAATAAGATCAAATAAGCCTTATGACCAGTTTGTAAAAGAACTAATAAGTCCGACTGATTCATCCAAAGGATTTATTGAAGGTATCAAATGGCGTGGTGTGGTAAATGCAAGCCAAAGAACTGAACTGCAGGCTGCACAAAATGTATCGCAGGTTCTTTTCGGGCTAAACTTAAAATGCACATCCTGCCATAACAGTTTTATCAGCGACTGGAAGCTCGATGATGCCTATGCATTCGCTAATATTTTTGCCGATAGCTCTCTTGAAATAAACCGCTGCGATAAGCCTACCGGTAAATACACTAATGCAAGAATGCTCTGGCCACAATTAGGCTCGATAGATAGTACGGCTAAAAGAGCAGTAAAGTTGGCTCAACTTGCAGACAATATCATCAAGCCACAGGATGGCCGGCTGTATCGCACTCTTGTGAATCGAATCTGGGCACAGCTTATGGGCCGTGGCCTTGTTGAACCTGTTGATCTGATGGACAACGAACCGTGGAGCCAGGATCTGCTGGACTGGACGGCGTATAATTTCCAGCATAACGGATCTGATATTAAGGAACTGATATACCTCATCACCACTTCCAATACTTACCAGCTTCCTTCGGTTGGATTTAAGGAGCCTGATAAAATTGTGTCTGCAGATTATAAATTCACCGGCATATTAAGAAAAAGAATGTCTGCGGAGCAATTTTCCGATGCAGTGGGAATGATCATCGGTCCGCTTTTTCCTGACTCGGTGGAAGGGTACAAGCCCGAAAGTCAGCCAGGTTACGATCCATCGAATCATATTTTCGTACGTGCCTCCCTGGTAGTTAATAATCCGTTCCTCACTGCATTGGGCCGGCCGAATAGGGAGACAGTTACCACCAGCCGGGAATCGCAGGCAAACCTGCTGCAGGCCCTCGAATTAACCAATGGAGACCGGTTCAATTCAGCGCTCAGGAAAGGTGCAGAAAACTGGAAGCAAAAGTTTAAGAGCAGTGATGTTATAATTAAGGAACTTTACAGGTGGGCGCTTAACAGGGAAGTACAACCCAAAGAATATGAAGTAGCCAAAAAGCTATTAGGTGATATTCCCGATGCAAACTCCATCCAGGATTTGTTCTGGGCTGTCTTGCTGCTTCCTGAATTTCAAATTATTTATTAGAGCCAAATCTTTATAACAATCATTGAATATGAATAACCATTGGAACAGAAGGAAATTCTTAAAAACCACCAGCGCGGCTACCATGGCCGCACTTGCTGCAGGTGTTCCTATTACAACTTTCCTGGCATCCTGCAACAGGAAAAAAATAGAGGCTAAGGCTGATACCGTTATCTTACTCTGGATGGCCGGGGGGATGGCGCATACGGATACATTTGATCCCAAAAAATATACGCCCTATACCAAAGGAATGGAAGCGAATAGCGTGTTGAGCACCTTTAAACCGGTACCCACTGCGCTGGATGGTGTTTTCTTTTCTGAAGGGCTGGGAGCTATCGGCAGCGTGATGAATAAAGGGACAGTTATCCGTTCTTATGTTGCCGCAGATATGGGATTTATTTTGCATTCGCGACATCAATACCATTGGCACACCTGCTACAAACCACCTCAGTCTGTTGCAGCACCTCATATTGGTTCATGGATCTCTAAGGAGCTTGGCCCGGTAAACCCTGTTATACCGGCTTTCATAGACATCGGCCAACGGTTCACGTTAGGCGAGGGAGAGGAGTTAAAAGCATTTCATACCGCTGGGTTTTTAGGAAATGAATACGGCCCTTTCCTCGTGCCAGATCCCTCTTCCGGATTGGAAACCGTTAAACCTCCTGTAGGTATGTCTTCGATGAGGTTTGAGAGAAGAAATCAATTGTATAACGACCTGATGAATAAAAGCGCTGTTGGTGAGTTTGGCAGTGATTACCAGAAAGAGTCGCTACGAAGATCGATGGAACAGGCATACATGCTTTTAAGATCTCCTGAGGCTGCAGCATTTGATATAAGTAAAGAACCAAAAGAGAGTTATGATATCTACAATACCGGTAAGTTTGGTTTGGGCTGCCTGATGGCCCGCAGGCTAACGGAGAAAGGTGCGCGGTTTATTAGTGTTACTACCGAATATGAACCGTTTAAAAACTGGGATACTCACGATAACGGTTATACGAGAATGATTGATATGAAGAAGCAGATCAATGGCCCGGTCGCTCAATTAATAAAGGATCTCGACAAAACGGGCCACCTCGATCGCACTTTAGTAATATTAGCCAGCGAATTTAGCAGGGATATGATGGTGGAAGGACGTCCTGGCCTAAAAGTGAAGGAGCAGGTAGAGCAGCCTGATGTCATTAATGATATCAAATATTATGGAATGCATCGTCACTTCACTGATGGTGTTTCTATGCTAATGTTTGGAGGAGGAATTAAAAAAGGAAATGTATATGGTAAGACAGCCGATGAACGCCCCTGCAAGACCATTGAAAAACCTATCGTAATCGACCAGGTACACCAGACGATTTATCATGCATTGGGGATTCCTGAAGATTGCCACTACGTGGTTGAAAAAAGGCCATTCTATACAACACCCGATGGGCTGGGTAAAGCGGAAATGGAATTGTTTGCTTAGTTAGAGAACATGAACCTATAACACCATGTATAATATATGTATCATGGAGTACTTAATGTGAAAGGACTCAATGGAATAAAACCGGGTTAAGGGTTTAAAACTATGGTTCCCGCAGAGTGATCAAACAACTAATATGAAAAAAATAATTGCGACTGTTTTTTTATTTGCATTTGCCACGCGGATTGACGCTCAACATGCAACCCTGCCGATAAGCAAGCACCGCTTTATTGTTATTGCGCATCGTGGCGACCATGTTGATGTTCCTGAAAACACTATTGAAGCTTTTAAACAAGGTATAAAACATGGAGTGGATTATGTTGAAATAGATCTGCGAACAACTAAAGACAGCGTATTGGTCATCATGCATGATGCTACGGTGGACAGGATGACCAACGGAAAGGGATCCGTAAGTGATCTTACCTTACAGGAAATAAAAGTATTAAAAGTTATAGGTAAGAAAAACGGCTCCGGGAAAGAATATCAAATACCAACCTTTGAAGAAGTACTGAAAACATGCAGGAATAAAATACACATATACCTGGATTTTAAAAATGCGGGTGTGCAACAGTGTTATAATATGATAAAGCAATATGGCATGGAGCACCAGGTGATAGTATATATAAATAGCCCCTTCCAATACCAGGAATGGAGAAGAGCTGGTGCCATCAATGCCGGTCATGTTAAGTTTACCGGGGGATGTAAAAAATGAAGATGAATTGAAGGCATTTCTTGATAAATACCCCCTTGAACTATTAGATGGAGATTATAGCGATTACACCAGCCAGTATGGTGACTTATGCCAATAAGGAAGGCAAAAAAGTTTGGCCGGATATACAAAGCCCCACCGAAGCTGCTAACTGGGATAAAGCGGTGGAAATGGGATTCAGTGGTCTTACAAACCGACCATCCCAAAGAGCTAATTAATTACTTAAAAAAGAAGGGACTGAGATAGTCAAAACGGGCGGCAATCAAACCTTTTACAAGGAGGCTTAACCTTCCTAATATCCCCAACCCTTCATGATTTTCAAATCTTCATCCGCGCAGTCCATGGGTGGCTTGCCCTGGTACGACTCTTGCTCCACTATGAATTGCGTGGTACCTGACTTTAATGCAAAATCGATTACTTCTTTTACCTTAACCTCTCCTTTGCTTAGGATGGTACTTTCATAGACTCCATCTTTTTGATCACCCGGATTTTTTTTCACTTCGTCTTTAACATGCATTAAAGTGAATCTTCCAGGATAACGTTTCAGGTAGTCCATGGCCCTGCCGCCGGGTTCATACATGTTACCAATATCTATCTGCTGAGCCACGAGTGACTTATCAGTCATTGCAAGAACAAGATCGTACAACACGGTATTATCGAGCTTGTGGTTGAACTCATAACTCTCGTTATGATATGCAAAAGTAATTCCTGATTTTTTGCATAACTCACCACACTTATTGAACAATTCCATATACCATTTAAAATCATCCGCAGTTTTACAAAGATCTTCATCAAGGCCCGGGCTTATTACATATTGCATTCCTACCGCCGCCGCATCTTCTATCGTGTATTTCCAATCGTCTGTAAAATTATTTTTATTCTTGTCCCACTGCTTTGCGCCAAGGAAACTATGGCCGCTTAGCATGATCATTCCCAGGTCGTCCAGGAACGATTTGGTATCTTCTACAGAGTATCCGTAAAACTTCCTGTTTTCATAACCTGCATGTTCAATATGGGTGTATCCCATTTCTTTGAGCCTGGTAACAGTACCGCCAGGATCTTTCTCCATGTCGTCTCTCACGGTATATAACTGAATACCCAAAATATGATCCGTCATTTTCCGGGTATTAAAAATAGTATTTGGCAATAATGCCGTTCCTGCTAAAGCTACAGAGCTGTTGATAATAAATTTGCGGCGGGATGTATTCATTGAAATATAGATGTGTGAGTAAAACGCTAATGTAGTGATAGTTTAGTTTTTTTAAGAAATTTAATGACGAGCAATTTTCCATGATGTGCTTTTTGGAACAATGTCTGCCCGGAAAGCACTTATAAAAAAAAGTCTGTTGCCAGAAGGAAAATAAAATTTCATTTTGTTCAGTCTATTGCATTCTTGATTTGCAAATCTTTAAATCAGCTCTAAAAGAGCAACTTCATTTGGCCTCAACAACCATCTGTGGTTTCTTTATTTCACACTCAACGCTAAAGCCGCCCAGTCATAATCTGCAAAGCCTTTATTAAATAATTGTTGGTATTCTTCTTTTATTAAATTTGCCAGCGGCATTTTAGCGCCGGATGTAGCGGCCTGTGCGTTGATCAATGTTGCATCTTTTAAACCCAGTTCAAGGCTAAAGGCAGCAGGCTTGTACTGTTCGTTTAGTAAAAGGTTTCCGTAGTTGATATAAATACCGCAATTGAATAAAGTACTTGTAACCATCTTCATTACTTGTCTTTCGTCAATGCCGCTCTTCTGCGCCAGCCCGATAGCTTCGGCCATAGATTGCAGTGCGGCCTGTATCAAATAATTCGTGCAAAGTTTGGCGACATTCGCACCGCCGGGTTCCTTGCCATATTCCCAGGTGTTTATTGCGCCTGCATCCGTTAACAAAGGCTTTACGGCGGTAATGACAGCATCATCACCAGAGACCATAAAGTTGAGTTTTTTATCACGTGCTGCTTCCGGCCTTCCGGCAACAGGACAGGCAATATAGTGATTGCCGTGCTGCTGATGCAAATTAAATAGATCAACAGAGGTAGCAGGTAAAATGGTACTCATGGAAATATGGATGCCACCCGCCTTTAGGTTTTTTGCAATGCCTTCGTCTCCTTCCGTAACTTCTTTAATGGCAGCATCATTAGAGATAATCGTAAATACGAAATCGCAGGCGGCAGCTAATTCCTTTACACTTTTAGAAACAGTAGCGCCTTTATCTCCCAGCGGTTTTGTTTTTTCGATTGTTCTGTTATACACCAACATGCCGGGATGGTACTCCAATAGATTTTCTGCGATTGGTGTTCCGAGGTTTCCAAGCCCAATAAATCCTATTTGCATAATTTTTTATTTATGAATGAATCAAGAATGCAAAGTTGGTGCTTTTGATCAATATGCGGTTGGAACAAAGATTATCCCATCTTTTACGCACGATTTCTTTGGGATGATAAGGTTAGCTGAATTTGGTTATTCTTTTTGTCGCATGCGCAGGGAGACATTGTGCCAGTCAGGTTTTGTTTGAATTATGAAGGAGTAGAACGCCCTTTATTGCGGGGCTGCATTTATATTAAAGGGCATTACCTGCTGATAATGCCCTTTTGAAAACTTAGATTATTGAACAAGGAACTTTTCGGTATGGCCCGATCCTTTGAGAAAGTATATGCCTTTCGGATAATTGGCAGTGTTAAACGAATTAATACCTGGCGTAAATTGTTTCTTAATAAGAAGTTGCCCGTTACCGTTATATATTCCAAGAGTGAGGTTGTCGTTTACCTGTACCTGTAAACTTCCATTAATTACCGGGTTTGAAATAATTATAAATCCTTTTTGGATGGCCCCCAACTTCACTGATCTTATGGCGCTTGAGACTATTTTGCCATCCAGATCATGCTGCATCAGCCGGTAATAGTTTACACCGGATGCGGGCGATTGGTCCACGAATGAATAATTCATGGTATTGCTGCTGTTGCCTGCGGCGGCAACTACTCCTATTTTTTGCCAGGTTAAACCATCCTTACTACGTTGGACTGCAAATTCTTTAGAGTTTTGTTCAGTAGCTGTTGACCACGTGAGCATCACCTGCTTATTACTGTATTGCCGGGCTGCGAAACTTAGCAGTAATACAGGAAGTGCCGGGGATGTATTTTGAAAAAACTGGAATCCACCCGCATAGTTACCCGAAAACATATCAAGATCACCATCGTTATCAATATCTACCAAAGCCGGAGATGAAGCGCTGCCTGACACTGCCAGGCCATTAAATGGATTGCTGGTTCCTGTTATGGGAGTAAATACCGGAGACGTGGCTGACCCTGTATTCATAAAATAATAAAATGTTCCATCATAACTCCCTACAACCGCGTCAAGATCTCCATCTTTATCTAAATCGCCAAAAGCGGGAGTTGCGCCGCCCGATCCTGCAATTATTCCATTAAATGGATTACCGGCTCCGCTTTGTAAGGCGAAAACCGGTGCGTTCGCAGTGCCAGTGTTTTTATAGAAAGAGATGGCGCCTGCTCCGTTTCCAATAAAGAGATCTTTATCCCCATCATTATCAATATCCACGAAAAAGGGGGCAGCATAAGATCCTACAGTAACACCCGCAAGGGGATTGGTATACCCTGACAAAGGAGTTACATCGACAGGGTAATAAGGAAAGGCTGGCGCACCTGCTGTCCCGGTGTTTGGATAAAATTCTATACTCCCGCCATCATTGCCTACAAATAAATCCTGGTCGCCATCATTATCTATATCAACAAAAGCGGGTGCTGCTCTAAATATCGCGTAGTAAGAAAACTGGGAGCCACTGCCAAATGCCGGCGTTGATGCGGAGCCGGTATTAATGAATTTTACCATATTCGCATAATACTGCCCTGCATACAAATCTTTATCACCGTCATTGTCAATATCAACAAAGGCTGGCATTGATATATTGGCAACGGTTTTTCCATTCAATGGATTATTTGCTCCGGTCTTTTCGACAAAGGTTTGTGCTTGTGAGCCGCTACTTAAGAGAAGCCCGGCGGTCACCATTGCTGTAATAAGAACTGGTTTTATTGCCACGCCTAATTTTCTCGCATAGCGTTGAAGGCGTTGAAACAGTTCCTGCTTTTGGGTTTGGCTCATTTTACTAAACCGGCGGGAGACAACGGCATTTTCAAGCCGTATTTGTGTTTTGTAAAACTTTTCTTTTAGTTCTGATACATAAAGTCGATTTTGTTTTTTCATGATTCAGGTTTTGGGGGGTGAAGGTTTTAGATATTATTGGGATTGGTTTTATTTATCATCGTTTTTCCTCAGCCCAGAAACATCCGGCAGGTGTATGCAATGCCTTCCGGTGAGTAGAAGTTGTGTGATTCAAGATACCTGGCCGTTTTGCAAATGGCAACACCTGTACATCGTAGACTTCCTCAGTGCTGTTAAGGTATCTTATGGACCCGGCAATTGACCCCGACCCAAGATGAACAACATCCACCCCACACTCCATCGATTTTGCGGCAACAGGTAACTGCCGTTCGACAGATGTTTTTTCCCTGTTTTTGGAAAGACCTACAAACAGGTAATCACCATACGAAGCCAATCCTCTTACAAAACCGTTGTGATGGCTTACGATATCGTACGACCCATTGTTTGTGTTGATTTTTACCAGTTCACCAGTGGCCGACAATACACAATACAAATCATTACGGATCCATCGGGGAGAGTGGGGCATAGGAAGTCCGGACGAAACTACTGTATTGCTAACTACATCCATTATGAGTCCGCCTGATTCTATTCCGGTCCTCCATCCTTTGGCAGTGTCACTGTTCCCAAACATGGTGACATAGCGGGGAATTCCGTCAACCATTGCCATTCCGTTGAGATGACAATAGTCTTCGGATGCAAACTTATTAATAAAGGGAGGCGTCCATTGTGGTATAAAACTGAACTGATCGCCTAGTACGGATAGACACGAGAACAAGGTATTGACAGCCCAGAGGCGACCTTGCCCATCCCAGCCTATATCATGTAGATCAACAGCACCGGTATAGTAGCAGGCACGGGGTACATAGAACTGATCATAAAACGCTGGCTTATTGGGATAAGCCGCAGCCAATCCGGGAGCATTCGATAATACCACTACCTCGTCTTCAGTTGCAATTGCCATCCTGTCCCCTTCGACAGCTATGCCCATAGCACGCTTAAAATCGCGGGGCAATTGCCGGATGCCACCATTTTCGTCAGCGCTTAAAAAAATTAGCTTACCCGCCTGGTATGTAGTAAGAGCCAGTGAACACGAGAGTTGATTCAATATTTTTGCCAGACCTGGAGTAAAGGTGCACGCAAAAGGGGGCGAGTCAGTGTGATTCATTGGCTTCAATGGGATTTAAAAGAACATTATCGCAGCCTGTTCCTGAAGAATTGGGGGCATAGAACAGATGCTTTTCCTAAAGGTAGACGATATCAAGCTGGAATATCAGAAAATTATTAATTTCTCCGCTAATTGCTCTAAGACGGTTACAGGCAGCACATCTATGTCTACCGCTATCGGCGGTTCATCTTTTACAATTAAAATAGTTCTCTTACTCATGCCAGCATGTCCCCGGCATCTTTAATTTCGATATCTATTTTGTTTCCATCCTCCGAATGGATATTCCTTTTTACTCCGTTGCGAATGTGAGTGCCAACTCCATTATCCTGTAGGAGCTTAAATACAAATACACAAGCAAACGAGCAATGTATGTATCTGTACTTTCATTAGATTAAGGTTACTTCTATAATCTTGGAAATTACAGGACCCGAAGATGACTCGGGCAAATTGCCTGGCGTGAACAAAAAAACCTTCCCGTGTGAAGGAAGGTTCAAATTCACCAATACAAAATCCTTTACTTAGCACTTAAGTCCGCCCGATAAAAAAGGAGTTCCGACCATGAATGATCAGTAGATTCATTGATTTTTGATAAGTAAGTTTCACTCGTGCCCTCGCCGTTCGCAGCTTCATATCTTTCTTTAAAAGGCTTGCGGTAACCTTCCTGGAATTCTTTTAACCCGTCCTTCAACCGGTACACCAGCGCATATTGAAATGGCCCGGAAGCAACGGACCTATAAACGGCAACCGTTTGCGTACCTCCTTCCCAGCCCTTTTTTACTTTCTTTATAATGTCCTCTACCATGTACGACAGGCCAGGCTTTGGGAACACATGTGTAATAGCAATCTTATCAGTAAAGCTACCTAATTGCACCGTGCTCAGGTCTTCCATATATTCAGAAAACGTAGAAGAATATTTATCTGTTATGAATGGAGCAACATTTTTATTCCAATCTTTTATATGATCTTCCCCCAGGTTGCCTCGTTTGTCAAATTCATCCCATGTTTTTGCGCCCTCAACCACGTGATATCCTCCTGCATCCTCTCCGGTTTGTATTTCATACACGCGCCACTTCCAATCGCCACTGTGATATTTTGCAATATGTGCGGTAAGCCCTTTTTCGAACTCTAATACCTTGTCTGTTTTTGGGAAATACCGGGAAGAACTAACCACGGTTTGCTTCTGGCTGAATCCAATTAATGGGAATGCCAGTAAAAAGAAAAATAATTTTTTCATTTGATTTATTTTTTTATTTGTGAAATAATTATAGAGTAGGAGGCGACAGTAGTTTAAGACAGGCTTGGAAGTAACAAGATAAATTTTTGCAACAGAGAATGCCGACAGGTAGGGACGAAGATGCTTTAAAACTGTCCGAAGGATGGAAAGGTCTTTTCTGAGTTGATTGACTTAATTCGGCTAACAATGAATTAAACCATCTGGAAAACCAGTGCATTGCAATCTTCCATGGCAGTTTGCAAATTCTTTGATAAAGCGATAATCCGTTATGGTAATACAGGCAAGATAGCTAATCGGAACTTGCGGGAATTTGTGTGTTTTTACAAGATGTGTACATTTACACCTTTCGGGGATATACCCTGTACTTTTTTGACAATCCGTAATTAAAACTGAAAAATAACAAGTAAAAATGCATAGCAGCACCTCGCCGGATTATATGAATCCTGGCTTACCCGTGGGTCTTACCCATATAAAAATTCCCGTTATAAGAGCAACCGCGGAATCTGTAAAAGGATATGGTTGCCTGGTTGATGACCCGGATGATTTTAAAATCGAAATAACCAGGTGGCCTGCAAAAGGTTGGCGGCAGGTAGATACGGACAGCGGCGATGAAGGCGGCGTAAAAGAAGGTGTATTTTCCAGCCAATGGAAAGGAGATATTTTATATGGAAGCAACGAGGCAGTAGGTGGCAACTATGTTCTTGGGTACAACAGGCCTCCCGAAGAGGCAAACGGTGAGCATAACAACCCACCGGAGAGAATATTACTGTGGCACTGCAATTATCACCCCGATGGTGGACAGCTTTTTTTTCCATTAGAAAAGAAACCATTCCTTGTACCGGCTGCCTTACCCGGTGATGATATAAAGCCCGCAGACTTTATATGCTTTTTATGCGATGGCTCACAGGGCTTATACATTCATGCAGATATATGGCATGAAGGTGTTTTCGCAATAAGCGGTACGCGGCGCTTCCTGGACAGGCAAGGTGCGGTACATGCCCGAGTCTCAGTTGATTTTGCAAGAGAATTTAATTGCTTGCTGGAAATATCACTGGAAGAGATTATGATGAGATAATCGGAAAGATCTCTCCTTTGGATCAGGCTATTCCTTTGTTGGCGCAGGTTTGAAAATCTTTAATAGAAAAATATAAAGTTTGCGTAAGATAATTACACCGAAGCTTCGGCAAAACCTCGTATAAGTACAAATGCCCCGGCTGAAGGGGCATTTGTGTGCTATAATTTATTTTACATTTCGTTTTCCCCACCCTGGCTCACTTCAAATAAAAACCATATTCTTCGCTCTGTCCCATCAAGTATTTCCTGCAAAATATTACTGGTAGGGCTGTCATTATTATCTTCTGTTGTTTTTATCGCGGCACGTATGTTTTTTGCAATGTGCTGGTTGTCGCTTAATAATTCTGCGATCATCTGGTCAGGTGAAACAAAATCGTCATTATTATCGCTGATTGTCTGCAATGAGCTGATGTGTGTAATGCTGCGTATGGTGGTGCCGCCAACCCTGCGTATCCTTTCTGCAAGTATATCTACGGTATCAAAGATGGCTTCTGCCTGTTCATCAAAAAGTAAATGATAATCCCTGAAATGAGATCCGGAAAGGTGCCAGTGAAAATTTTTTGTTTTAGTGTATAATGCAAATGCATCCGCAATAAGTGGATTTACTGCCTCAACTACTTTTTTTACTTCTTCTTTTTTTAAATCAGTTGGCGTTGCTAATTTTGAGGGAGAAGGATAACCGCTTCCCGCTTTCGCAGCAGGTTTAGCCTTACTGTTGTTGTTTCTTTTGCTTGTACTCATTTTATAGTTTTACACCTCGGTTTGTAACAAGGTTATCAATATATTTACAAGTAGCATGCCATTACATTTTGAAGAGTCCGTTGGTGATACTGCAGGAAAAGAACCTGGATTAAATAATCTAAACACTAACAACTCCAATAATTTTTTGGGCATGTAAGAATTATTTTTATAAGTTGTACTTCGTTATAGATAAAAGTGAACGATTTTTCATGATGGTTTTTGTGCTAATCAAGAAAAAGCCAACTTAGCTCAGATGGAAGAGCATTTCATTCGTAATGAAAGGGTCGTCGGTTCGATTCCGATAGTTGGCTCCCAAAAGGAACAGTGATATTGATAACTAATAAATAACGTAGGCAGCCTTTTATTAAGCAAACATTTCCTGTTCTTTGCATTTTCGAATATTCCCGGATAGCTAAATTTATTTTATGAGAACCATATTGATTGCTACTGATTTTTCTGATGCATCCCGTAATGCTTCTTATTATGGATTGGCATTAGCTAAAGAAATAGGAGCAAATGTCTGTTTATTCAATTCATATAAGCTGCCAACACCCGCAGCAGGCCTGGGCGTGAGTGTATCGGGCTATGACGTGAAGATGCAAACAGATGGTAAATTACTTGAAGAAGCCAGCAAGCTCAATCCAGGCAACAAAGACATACAAATCATATCTGACGAAGGGGACGCGGGTGAAGCGATCATCAGACTGGCTAATGAAAAGAAGTTTGATTTCATAATTACCGGGATGAAAGGCGTTGGTAAAAGTCTTAAAAAAATATTTGGCAGTACCGCAACGTCTTTATCAAAACACACAAACCTGCCGCTGATAATTGTGCCAGAGGAAGCGATATACACTACACCCGAAACGGTGGTGTTTGCAAGTGATACGGCTGTTACTGATCATGAAGTTCCGGCGCAGCTCACTTCTATCATCACGCTGTTTAAATCAAAACTATATGTTGTAAAGGTTGTAAAAGATGGCAGCGATGAAAGAGTTGCCATTCCGGCATCTGCGCAAAAGGAAAAAGTTTCCGGTGCTGGTGATAAGGTTTCGTTTCGAGTTAAGGAGGCCACTGATATAAGAGTCGCACTTAGCGACTTTATCCGGGAGCAGCACGCCGACATGCTGGTAATGATGCCGCACAAACACGATTGGACGGAGCGACTGTTTAAAAAGAGTGAAACAACAAATATGATCTTCCACACAAAAATCCCGTTGCTTATTTTACCGGAGGCCGTGTAGATGCGCGGGTATATTGCCTACGGCTATATTGATATTAATCATTCTTTCTACTGATTAGCCTCACCCTATTTGTTTCCCGGGGAATTTACTTTAGCGCTTTCATGGTAAAACAAGAAACAGCGCCGATAATTATCGATACAGGAATCGAAACCGCCTGCTATCATTGCAGTGAAACCTGCGATAATACTATTCATCTCGGCGATAAAATATTTTGTTGCAACGGTTGTAAACAAGTGTTTTTGCTTCTGAGTGAAAATAATCTTTGCAATTACTACAACCTTGATTCAAGCCCCGGCATTAAAGCAAAAGGAAAATTTATTTCCGAAAGATTTGCTTACCTCGATGACGATGTCATAACAAAAAAGATAGTACAGTTTTCCAGCGCCAGGCAAACGAACGTGCTTTTTAAATTACCTCAAATTCATTGTTCTTCCTGTATTTTTTTACTGGAAAACCTCCATCGAATTAACGAAGGAATTATTTCATCTACTACGAATTTTCAGAACAAAGAAATACTTATAGTATTCAACACCCAATTAGTTTCATTAAGAAAAGTTGTGGAATTGCTTTCTTTTATTGGATATGAGCCAGCTATAAGCCTTGAAGATGCTGAAAAGAAGAAGGCTACAGAGCCTGGCCGGCAGCAGCTTTATAAGATAGGAATGGCAGGTTTTTGCTTTTCAAATATCATGATGTTGAGCTTCCCTGAATATTTTTCAGGAGGTAATATTGAAGAGTCAGGTTTAAGGGAAACATTTACATGGATAAATCTTGCCCTGTCATTACCGGTTCTGTTTTTTAGTGCGTCGGGTATCTTTAGTGCAGCATGGAAGGGCTTGCGGCAAAAATATCTAAATATCGATGCACCCATCGCTTTAGCGATTGTTGTAACATTTGCGAGAAGTTATTATGAAATTTTAAGCGGCCACGGCGCAGGCTACCTGGATTCCGGCACCGGGATCATCTTCTTCTTATTAATCGGGCGGTGGTTTCAAAATAAGACCTACGATTCATTTTCATTCGATAGAAATTACAAATCTTACTTTCCACTTGGCGTTACCGTTATTGAAGACGGAATTGAAAAAAATATTCCCGCTACGCAATTGAAAAAAACAAACCGCATCATCCTTCGTAATGAAGAGATGATTCCGGCAGATTCGATTCTGATGAAGGGCGACGCCAACATTGATTACAGTTTTGTAAGTGGTGAAAATGCGCCTGTTTCGAAAAAAACGGGTGACTTACTGTATGCGGGTGGTAAACAAATTGGCAGTTCCATTGAGCTGAAAATTGTAAAGGAAGCATCGCAGAGTTATATTACACAGCTTTGGAATAATGAAATATTCAGTAGCAAGAAAAACGAAGAAAAATCATTCATCCATCCGTGGAGCCGATATTTTACTCTTGCACTATTTGCTATTGCTTTTTGCACTGTCTTATTTTGGTGGACGTATGATAGTTCCAAAATATTGCCTTCGCTCACGGCAGTTTTAATCGTTGCGTGCCCATGTTCACTTTTACTTTCAGCAACTTTTACTTATGGAAATATGCTTCGCATTTTTGGGAGGAACAAGATGTACCTCAAGAATGCAAGCGTCATAGAATCACTGGCACAAATTGATGCAATTGTTTTTGACAAAACAGGCACTATTACACAAAACAGGTCGGCGCAGGTAAGTTATGAAGGCACGCCTTTAACCTACAAGGAATTAGCGGCTGTTAAAAATATTGCCAGGCAGTCTTCACACCCATTGAGCAAGATTATTGCCAGTTCCCTTGAGGTGGAGGATGATGCGTTACAACCGGATGCATTTAAAGAATACACCGGCAAAGGATTAGAAGCAAGAGTTAATAATATGAATGTGAGAATGGGTTCTGCAGATTTCATAAATCAATCAAAACCCGGTTTTATATCTTATGACGCGGGCACTCATGTGCATGTGATGATGAATAATGTTCACATGGGAAGATTTGCTGTAAGCAATCGTTACCGGGAAGGAATTGGAGAATTGGCTCATCATTTATCAAAGAAAAAATTTGACTTGTGTGTTTTATCGGGCGATAATGATTCGGAAAAAGATAAATTGAAAAAACTATTTGGAGAAAATATTCAATTACGGTTTAATCAATCGCCTCAGCAAAAACTCGACTTTATCCAGGCACTTCAGCAGCCTTCTATTTCGCCCGCAGGGCTTAAGAAAAAAAAGGTGCTGATGCTGGGCGATGGCCTCAACGATGCAGGTGCCTTGATGCAAAGTGATGTAGGAATTGCCGTTAGTGATAATACTTCTCAGTTTTCTCCCGCCTGCGATGGCATTCTTGACGGCGCGAATGTTCAATTGATTGATAAATTTATAGCGTTTGCCAGGTCCGGCAGAAGTATTGTTGCCTCAAGTTTTATTTTATCAATCCTCTATAATATCGTTGGTCTTTCATTTGCAGTTCAGGGCCTGCTGTCTCCTATGTTGGCCGCCATCCTTATGCCTGCAAGCAGTATTAGCATCGTGCTGCTGGTAACCGTATTATCTTCTTTAAGTGCAAGGGCAAATCACTTGTAATATCGCTGATTAAAATCAGCTTTTAACTTGATGCGGGTCATAAGGTGTAAAAGGCGCCGCTATTATTTTTGGGCTCCTAAAATATAACGTCTTTGAGTGTATTAATTCTTCTTATTGCTATAAGCCTATTGGTTGCAACGGGCTTTTTGATCGCGTTTCTGTTTAGTGCTAATGCTGGTCAATTTGATGATTCCTACACACCTTCTGTCAGAATGCTTTTCGACGAAGCGCCGGTTTCTGCACCCAAAGCAGATGTAATCAAACCCCGCGTGACTAATAAGAAAAATTCATTATCAATACAAAAAAAATAAGCCAGACAAAATGCAGGTAGAAAAATTTTATTACGACAACAAAATTGTTAGAAACTTTGCCTATGCAACTATTATATGGGGAGCTGTTGGCATGTTGGCCGGGCTCTGGGTAGCATTGCAGTTGGTTTTTCCATCCCTAAATATTACTCAATATGGCTCGTTTGGGAGGCTCCGCCCTTTGCATACCAATGCGGTGATTTTTGCATTTGTAGGCAACGGTATTTTTATGGGAGTCTATTATTCATTACAGCGGCTTTGCAAGGCTAGAATGTTCAGCGATAAATTGAGCTATATACACTTTTGGGGATGGCAGCTAATTATAGTCGCTGCTGCCATTACTTTACCATTAGGCCTTACCCAGGGGGCGGAGTACGCCGAACTTATCTGGCCGATAGATTTGGCAATCACAATTATATGGGTTGTGTTTGGCTGGAATATGTTTGGCACTATAATTAAAAGAAGAGAGAAGCATTTATACGTTGCCATTTGGTTTTACATCGCAACATTTGTTACAGTTGCCGTGCTGCATATTGTCCGTTCCGGAGAACTGCCTTATACCTGGTTAAAAAGTTATAGCTGGTATGCAGGTGTACAAGATGCATTGGTGCAATGGTGGTATGGCCATAACGCAGTTGCATTCTTTTTAACTACACCGTATCTCGGGCTCATGTATTACTTTCTGCCGAAAGCGGCTAACCGTCCTGTTTATTCCTATAAGCTTTCTATCATTCACTTTTGGGCATTGATTTTTTTATACATCTGGGCCGGCCCGCACCATTTATTATATACTGCTCTGCCTAACTGGGCGCAGTCGTTGGGCATTGTGTTTTCTTTCATGCTCATTTTTCCAAGCTGGGGCGGTATGATAAACGGATTGCTTACTCTTCGCGGCGCGTGGGACCGGGTACGGGATGATGTGATTTTGAAATTTATGGTGGTAGCCGTAACCGCCTATGGCATGGCGACTTTCGAAGGCCCCATGCTTTCCTTGAAAAGCGTAAGTGCGATATCTCACTATACTGATTGGATTATTGCTCATGTGCATGTTGGTGCATTAGGATGGAACGGGATGCTTACGTTTGGCGTTTTATATTGGCTTATTCCCCGGATTTTTAAAACCGATCTATACTCAAAAAAAATAGCCAATATACATTTCTGGCTGGGCACTCTCGGTATTTTATTTTATGCGATACCCATGTACTGGGCTGGTTTTACGCAAAGTTCCATGTGGAAGCAATTTACGGAAGCGGGCCAGTTGAAATATTCATTTCTAGAGACGGTCACCTATATGAAGCCGTTTTATGCTATGCGCTCCCTGGGTGGCACGCTTTACCTGGTGGGCGTTTTGTTTATGATTTACAATTTATATAAAACAGTGAGGGCGGGAAAGCTGGTGGCAAATGAAGAAGCACAAGCTGCACCGTTGCAAAAAGTGTATGTTCCTCATAAAGGTGAACACTGGCACAGGTGGATCGAGAGAAGGCCGGTGCAATTTATGGTGTTGAGCCTCGTGGTGATTTTGATCGGGGGCGTCATTGAGTTGGTTCCTACTTTTCTTATAAAATCTAATGTGCCCACTATCAGCAGCGTGAAGCCGTATACTCCCCTGGAACTAGAAGGAAGAGATATTTACGTGAGGGAAGGATGCTATACATGCCATTCGCAAATGATCCGCCCGTTCCGAAGCGAAACCGAGCGGTATGGCGAATATTCAAAGGCGGGTGAATTTGTGTACGATCATCCGTTTCAATGGGGCAGTAAGCGCACCGGGCCTGATCTTGCCAGGGAAGGGACCGGCAATCTCAAGAAAACCAATGGATGGCATTTTCGTCATTTTAGGGAGCCATCCTCAATGAGTGAAGGATCTGTGATGCCTTCCTACTCATTTCTGCTGGAAAATAATTTAGACACATCTGACCTGCCGGCGAAGATCCATGCAATGATTACACTCGGGGTGCCTTACCCTAAAGGTTATGAACAAAATGCCATGGCGGATCTTAACAAGCAGTCGGAACAAATTTCAAACAGTTTACTAAGCGATAGCATTCGAGTTTCTTCGAAAAAAGAAGTGATCGCACTAATTGCATACATCCAGCGCCTGGGAACTGATATAAGTAAAAACCCAACAGCCACTTTTAATAAATAAGCCATGTTTACATTCATAAAACAATACGCGGAGAAAATGGATGGTGTTCATATATATGCCATGATCTCGTTATTTATTTTCTTCCTCTTCTTTGTAGTGCTTTTGGTTTTGGTAAAGAAGATGGGCAAGGAGAGAGTGAGCGAATTATCTAAACTTCCTTTTAATGAAGGAGAACTAAATAATCAATCCAATAATTAATTAAGTATGCAACGTATTCGTTTATTTAAAAAATTAGTTCCCGCCATAATTCTCGTAATGACCGGGACATATGCTATGGCCCAGGAAACAGCACCAGCGCAACCTGCGGTATCTTCAAGCTATAATATGCTGGAAATTCTTTTGATGGCAATGATGGTAGTGTTGGCTTTTGTGATCTGGTGGTTGAGCAAAATGTTGCTTGTGTTAGGAAGGCAGGTAATTGAAAAAAATAAGATTCCTAAGACACTCCCCGTTTTATTGATATTGGGCTTGCTAGTTATTTCGCAATCTTCATCGGCCCAGGATACGGCACAAGGGGTATCAACGACAACGATTGCAAATTATGGGGGCATGTCATCCACAACTTTTTATATGGTGGTTTGGGTATTTATAACCGAAGTTGTTATTATTCTCTTTCTTGCCGTTCTTATAAAAAGGCTTTCCACAGAATTATTACCTCAAAAGGCACCGGCACCTGCTAAAGAAAACCGGTTGAAAATATGGTGGGCAAAGCTCGATAAAAAACTCACCAGGGCAGTACCAGTCGCAAAAGAAGCCGATGTTATGCTCGATCACGATTATGATGGTATCCGGGAACTGGACAACGCATTGCCGCCCTGGTGGAAATATGGTTTTTATATCACGATTGGCGTGGCCGTTATTTATCTATTAAACTTTGAAGTTTTTGGATACGGAGAAAATCCGACACAAGAGTACAATGCAGAAATGGCTAAAGCAAAAGTTCAAATGGAGATATATGAAGCAAACAATAAAGACAAAATAGATGAAAATAATGTGCCCATGGCAGACGCAGCCGGGCTAGCGAAAGCAAAAGAAATATTTTCTACCAAATGCTTTGTATGTCATGGTATGCAGGGTGAAGGCAGTGTAGGGCCAAATCTTACTGACGACTATTGGTTGCATAAAGGTTCGTTAAATGACATTTATAAATCAATCAAAATCGGCTACCCTGACAAAGGAATGCAATCCTGGGCAAATGAATTTTCTCCGAAAGAAATAAGCTTCCTCGCGAGCTACGTGGAAACATTGCATGGCACCAATCCCCCTAATCCTAAAGCGCCACAGGGAGAGTTGTACGAGGGCCCCTCAGCATCGACTCCCGCTGCAGATTCTTTAAACAAAAGCACCAGCGATTCTACTACCCTCACCAACGGATCTAATAGTAAATGAAAACCTGAAGTAAATAAAACGCAATAGACCAACGGTACAAGGAATAAATATTTAAAATGGAAGCAACTACAGTGATAGATAAGACGGACAGTTACAGGGATTCTGTAGCCACAATCAGCAAAGAAGGAACGAGAAATTTTATCAATCCTAAAAAACCGAAGGGGCCATTGTATAATTTGAGAACCTGGTTCAGTATTTTTTATCTCATTGTTTTTTTTACGCTTCCATTTATTAAGGTCAACAACGAGCCGCTAATAATGCTGAATGTGCTTGCCCGAAAGTTTATCATTTTCGGTATGGTTTTCTGGCCGCAGGACTTTTTTATTTTCGGCATCGCTATGCTCACTTTTGTTGTATTTGTTATTCTTTTCACCGTGGTATTTGGTCGCGTATTTTGTGGCTGGGCTTGCCCGCAAACCATTTTTATGGAAATGGTATTTCGTAAAATCGAGTATTGGATTGATGGAGATGCAGGTAAACAAAAGCAATTGAGAGCAATGCCCTGGAATTCCGAAAAAACGTTAAAGCGCACAAGCAAGTTTGCTATATTTTTTGCCCTATCATTTATTATAGCAAATTTTTTCCTGGCTTACCTCATCGGCATGGATGAATTGTTAGGCTACCTGGAAAGTCCTTCTGCACATATCGGTACTTTAATTTCTTTACTCATTTTTACCAGTGTTTTTTTCTTTGTTTACTGGTGGTTCCGGGAGCAGGCATGCATAGTGGTATGCCCTTACGGAAGATTGCAGGGCGTATTGCTGGATAAAAATTCAATAGTGGTTGCTTACGATTATAAGCGTGGTGAACCGAGAGGTAAATTAAAAAAGAAAGAAAGCCACGATTGCAAATGTGTAGATTGTAAAGAGGACGGTGCCTGTACAAGCCTTGCAAAAAAGATTGAAGAACTTGTACCGCAGGGCGATTGTATTGATTGTTTTGCCTGCGTACGCGTGTGCCCCACAGGCATTGATATACGAAATGGCACACAACTGGAGTGTGTAAACTGTACTGCCTGTATTGATGCCTGCGATTCTATCATGACAAGCGTTCACAAGCCGAAGGGTTTAATACGCTACGCCTCAGAGAATAGCATTGTAAAAGGAGTAAAGCTAAAATTTACAACAAGAATAAAAGCATATACATCTGTACTTGCCTTATTGCTATCTCTTTTACTTTTTCTTTTGATGAGCCGCACCGATCTTGATGCAAGGCTTATGCGAACTGCAGGCATGTCTTATACATCTTTGCCCGACGGGCGCATCAGCAATCTTTACAACCTGAAGCTTGCGAATAAAACACACAAGGATATTTCTTACAACCTGAAACTTGAAAATGTAAAAGGTGAAATTCAAATTGTAGGCAACAGCAGCGCGGTTGTAAAAAAAGAAGATTACTCCCATCTCCAGTTTTTTGTGAAGCTTAACAGGAGTGATGTCAAGAATTGGAAAACAGAATTGCAGATCGGCATGTACCAGGACAATAAAAAAATAAAAACAATCAAGGCCACTTTCATCGGTCCTGAAATTTATAACTGATAAAATAAATCCTTATGAGCTGGGGCTATAAAATTCTGATTGTATATATAGTTTTTGTGTTTGGAATACTGGTTATGGTTTTTAAATCATCCAATCAAAAAACGGATTTGGTAACCACAGATTACTATGAAAAAGAACTTAAATACCAGGATAAGATAAATGCTATGAACAGCATCTATCAGTTATCTGACACGGTGAAGTATGAAGTGGCTGATGGTAAATTAAGAATTGTTTTTCCAAAAGATTTTTCAGGCAAAAGAATTACCGGCAACGCGATACTGTATTGCCCGTCCGATGAAAATAAAGATATCACCCAAAAATTTTCAATAGAAGATACCCCTGTTTTTATGTCAGTTCCCAGGGGAAATGCAAGCGAGTACAATTTGCAATTGAGCTGGGAGGTAAACGGGACGAGCTATTATTTTGAAAAAAAATTATTAATAAATTAATATCACAATCATGGCCCAACTGCTTCTTGCTGCGTTTACAATGGGATTGCTTGGCAGCTTTCATTGCGTTGGTATGTGCGGGCCTTTAGCCTTATCTCTTCCGGTGAAACAAGATAATGATTGGGCAAAATTTTCGGGAGCATTGGTGTATAATTTGGGACGTGTAGTTACCTACGCCGCTTTTGGTTTTGTTTTTGGAATTATAGGCAGGAGCGTCGCGTTGTTTGGATACCAGCAATGGCTGTCGATTTCATTAGGATTGCTCATTATTTTTTTTGTGATCATCCCGAAAAGAATTTCATCTTTTAAGACTTATCGCTTCATACCTGCATTTTTTGAAAAACTGCGATCCGCCTTAGGCAAATTATTTCTAAAGAAAAATATCTCCTCCCTGTTTTCAATTGGTTTGCTGAATGGGCTACTTCCCTGCGGGCTGGTATATATGGCTGCAGCAGTTGCAGTATCTGCAGGAAACGTTATGGGCAGTATTTTTTTTATGGCTTTTTTTGGATTGGGCACTTTACCCATGATGTGGAGTATTGCTTTTTTTGGAAATTACGTAAGCATCAGCATCAGGCAAAAGATCCGGAAGGCATACCCATATATGATGATGATGATGGCGTGCCTGCTTATTCTACGGGGTATGGGCCTGGGCATACCCTATGTAAGTCCCAAATTTGATATTGAAAAGAAGGCGATTCAAAGTTGTTGTGCAAAACCAATAAACGAGTAACAGGTAGCGATAAGCGACAGTTGGACTGATAATATTTCGATCTTTCTATCGGCCGCCGTTATTTATAGTTTAGGTGTAGGCACAGTTCACCTATAGTCTTTCTCTTACGCAGATAAATGAAATGTAGGGAGCAGGACTGAAGCTGCATTATAATAATTTAATCCTGTTTAAAAGTTGAATGAAGTTAGCAAAGCAAATCATTATTGCCTGGAGGCAGGACAACCCACTTTCTTATCCTTCTTAAAAGAAGCAAGGCCCGCTATCTTCTTATACTTATCGAAAAAATAACGGACCGTGTAGGTTAGTGCAATGTAATAGTAACCGTCTTTATTATTGGGGTTACCCCGGTTGACACCTGCTGCTGGATAGCTGCCGGCCTGAACTTCATTGCCACGATAAGCAAGCTCAGCGGCTTTAGCTCCTCTCGCGTTGAGCAGGGTAGCCTGGTCCACATATACATTGCTAACATCATCGAGGTAATCGGTAAAGATCTTACGGTATCCAAATTCAATTCCTATACGCATGTCTTCGTTTAATGAATACTCGGCACCTACTCCCAGGGGAATGCTGAATTGTGTGAGCTTATAATTCTTAACGCCAGGCATAAAACCTTCGCCTTCGGTACTTAATGGTTGCAGAAAATATTTCTTACCGGCTGTATCTTTTGTGTAGGGGTTGAAATGATAAATACCTACGCCTGCAAATACATAGGGTGTCCACCAATGCTCATTAAGACTAAATAGGCTATACTGTGCCGTAAGTTCCCAATCAACAATCCCTGAACTGAAATTCAGGTTACGCTGTTGCATGGCGTTGTTTCCTTTTTTATCATCAGCATGCAGCGATGTAAGTGTCAAATAACTTCTTGCGGTAAGATGCTCAGACAAATCATAGCGGGCGCCGATGGACCCCATTAGTTTTGCCTGCGACAGGGAGACGGGTCTTGCTTTAAGATCGCCCTCGTAATTGGCAAGGCCAAGTCGCCCGGAAAAGTGAAAATTCTGCGCCACAGATATTATGGGCAAAAGACAAAAGGCAAAAAATAATTTTTTCATAAGAATAGAATCAATGGATAATATAATTGCCTAACGTTTTTTTGATTCTATTTATTTCAGGTCTTCCCGGTGGTTTTAAAAATTGGCGTTAGTTAATTACAAAGCCCACAACGATCAGGTGTGGGCGGTTGTTTGCCAATAGCCGGTATATTTAAATTGAGAAAGAAAGCCAGTATTGTATAGAACTGAGTGAAGACATGTTATGAAAAGAAAAGCCTGCTGATTGAATAACGCTTGTAGCAATCCATTATGGAGTCATTGAAAATTGCTCTCAACCAATCCTGGACAAAGGCCTTCCTGCAATCATTACTCTTAATTAATTTATTACGCGAAAAAATGAATAAGACAGTATGCGATGATCGCAACATTTACCATCCAGGCAAAGAAAAGAACGGGTAAGGTGTATTTCGTCGGCAGCGCAGCCAGGTTTAACACTAGTATGGGTACATTAAAAACGCAGGCTGTAATCCAGAGGGCCAAATCATTACCTCCTATGAAAACAATGGCTGTTAATGTAAGCGGTAAAACAGTACAAATGCCTCCCATGAATGCGATGCCCAGCCAAAGAAATCTGCTGTTCTCCTGTGCATCGCACCATGCCATGAATTTATGGATAAAATTAAATGTAGTTGAGTGGCCCGTTTCATAAGAACGGTGTGCGGTTAATGGAACCTTTTGATTTGAAATAACGTGTTGCATATTGTTTTTTTTTAGACCGTAAAATTTGCCAAAAACTCTTGTGAAGTTTATGATGCCGGTCGCCCTGTTTGCTGATTGTGATTAGCCTTAAAACAGGAGTTCAAAACCTTAACGCAATTAGTTTGCATAAAAACTATTCTTCAACAAATAATTAAAATATTGGGCCTGGTGACAGGTAATAGTTTCGGCAGGTTGTTTGTTAATTTTACAATTAAAGAAGCATTCCTATTATAGTAAGATATGAAGTCTAAGCATCGCTTTTTTCGTAGCGTCCTGATTTTTCATAGAGCCTGATCCTAAAAAAAATTCCTTTTACACCTGAAGGTTCATTAGGTGGAAATGGCCATTGAGGGGAGAACTGAACTGTCTTGCTAGCTAATGCGGGGAATCTCCTTTTGCATAGTTTTTGAATGGCAAGGTTGCGTTCGTGGTCATTGTCTATCTCTTCAAATATGCCCCAGGCTATTACTGATTTCCAGTTAGCCATATTTTCCAGAACGTCTACTTCAAAGCACACATCGGCATTTGATCTCATGATTTGGATTTTCAAGCCTTCGTCGGTATGAGCAAAAATAAATTCTCCATCATAGACATAGCTTATAGGAACTATATAAGTTCTACTATCGGCATGGCATCCGATGCGCCCGACAATCTGGCTGGCGAGAACCTCTTCTATTTCCTTCCTGCTTAATTTTCCAAACATTTTTGCTATTTATTCTTATTAAATCTATTAAATCTATTCTGCTTTTGATCACATTAGCATTAGGGCTGATAGATCGGCAGATCCTTTTCAAATAATGCGATTACATTCCTTAATGCGCCAAGCCTTTCTATGAAGTTCTGCTGCTGTAAAATATTTTTTTCGACGCATGATGCATTTATCTTTTCAGGCAGGGAAGAACTTTCAAGCGCTGTATCAATTCAGCAATCAAATTTCCTGCTTCTTTATGCAAGCTCGGCTATTAGTTTAACAGAGCTATTCGGACTTGCTGCTGGCTGGCATTCAAGTTTTTGACCTAATATGTTTGTCATATTAGCTAATGAATCTTTTGAATCAGGGGCTAAATCCTTTATTGAAAGAAAACAAGCACCCTTACAACCTGATGTTCATATGATACAAAAATTAAAAACTTGATAAAGAACAATAATGACGATGGTCAATATGATAACCAATTGATGTCATATTATTTTAGATTTCGGGTTTCAGAATAATGGACTTTTCTTATTTGGCAAGCCAGCCTCAATCTCACTAATTGCAACACTAACTTAACGACGATATATCCTTCAACTTCAGTACCTCCCTATTCCGCAGTTTCATTTTGCGAAGCGGGCAAAATCAGCAAGGGTATTTTTGAATCAAAAAACATTTGATCTGTTTGCGTTTTGCCTAAAAGGCCCTCAAATAAACCATGCTTATGCGGTATCATTACTAAAAGGTCTGCATGCTGCTTTTCAGCAAGCCGGTTTAAGTCCGAGCTTATATCCCGGCAGGCCCAGTCGTCCGATAATTGTGGAATACTTACCCGTTTCTCGTTTGCCCCTGGTGTATACACATATTCATAGGACGCTTCTACTTTATTTTTTGCTATGTGTACAACATGCAATTCTGACTGAAGGAGTCTTTCGATGGCGTTCAATTTTTTGGAAATCTCATTATTGGAAGAAGTCATATCGCTTGCAAACAAAAGGGTTTCAGGATAAGTATACCTCACTTTATCAGGTACGACAATAACAGGAACATTTGTTTTTAACGATAATGCCGATGCAGTGCTTCCGAATAATTTTCTAAAATTTCTACCCCTGCCTTTCATGCCTGTCACGATCAAATCGGCATTCCTCTCATTTGCAATTTTGAGGATGGCATCTTCGGGCTCACCTTCATCACAGGCAACTTCTACAAATTTTCGCCTTGGATCCAGGAAATAGGCTTCATCATATAACCTACTTTCAATCTGCATTTGCACGTCGTAACGGGCTATACTCATTCCGAGTCCAGGTGAAGGTTGTGGCACATGGTACGCATTGAATAGAATCATGTTCGCGTCCAATTCTCTGCCGAGTTGGTATGCATAAAAAGCCGCGTTGCGTGCTTCCCGGGAAAAATCAGTCGCAATTATTATGTTTATCATCGAGTATTTTTTTACGAAACTATATCAGCCATGTCGACATCTTTGTGACTCGCGTCAGAGAAGAAGATGAATTTAATCACCTGCCGCCTAATTAGTTCGTTAACGCGGTTGTTGAGGATAGGCACTGAAATAGAAAATGTGTAGCCAGCAGAAATGCAGGCTTTTTGGTATGCATCCTTTTAGACTTGAAACCGCTTTCCATTCCTGTACTCTGCTAATCGTTTATCCGGCAACTATTGGGCACGAGGCCGGTCCAGCGTTGGAATATACACCAGTATTTTGGGTGATTGTGCATGCTTTTGGCTACAATACATAAAAAAAATTGCCCATTGGTACAAAATGTGGGAAAAATGGGAATAGCTCGTACAACTAATTGAACCCTATCATTCTGCGAATGTTGGTATTTTGAAAATCCTCGCTTCGTAGCTTCCAATATGCCTGTCTGGTGATATTATTTTAAATTTTGAGCAGCAGATTTACGTGTTCAATTGTCATAATTACGGTGTTAATGTGAAATTTTCATTAATTAACAATTTTTTTGGTTGGTCTGATTGGAAACATATATTTGCAACTTTTAAAACTAAATAAAACACACATGAGAAGATTTCTGACGTTATTTGTAATGCTAATGCTCAGTGGAGTGTTGGCATTTTCACAAAGCCGATCTGTGTCCGGGACAATCACGGACCAGGCGGGAGCCCCGGTTCCGTATGCAACAGTTACGGAAACAGGAACCCGTAATGCTACTACAGCAGATGCAAACGGCAACTTTACCCTAAAAATGAAAGGCGCTGGTGGTATTACCTTTACTGCTACTGGCTATGATGCTACTTCAGTTACTCCTGAAGGTAACGTAGTTCGGGCTACTCTTACAAGAAATGCGCAGGAGCTATCTACTGTTACTATTACTACTGCATTAGGTATTAAAAGAAACAGGAACCAACTTCCTTACTCTGCCCAGCAGGTAATGGGCGACGAGGTGAGTAAAGAACGCTCGTCCAACTTCATCAATAATCTGTCGGGGAAGGTTTCAGGACTTGAACTCCGCCAGTCAAACGGCCTTGGTGCTTCTACCAACGTTGTTTTGCGGGGAGCTAAATCATTTACAGGAAATAACCAGGCTCTATTTGTAATTGATGGTGTTCCGTTTGATAACGCAAATACGAACGGTTCTAATCAGCAAACAGGTCGCGGAGGTTACGATTACGGTAACGCTGCTGCAGATATTAATCCTGATGATATTGAATCAATAACAGTTTTAAAGGGCGCAGCTTCTACCGCTCTATATGGTTCACGTGGTGGAAACGGTGTGATATTAATTACTACCAAAAAAGGACGTAAAGGTCTCGGTATTACAATTAATTCCGGCTATATGACTGGCAAAATTGATAAATCAACTTTTGTAAAGTATCAAAAAGAATATGGCGGTGGTTATGGCCAATATTATGAAGACGAGAGCGGCTTTTTCCTTTATAGGGATCCGAATAGCGGATTCGCGCCGGTAGACGCTTCCGATCCTAACGGAAGGCTGGTTGTTCCGACAAGTGAAGATGCTTCCTATGGTGGCAAGTTTGATCCTAATCTTATGGTTTATCAATGGGATGCATTTGATGCTACCTCACCTTATTATAACACTGCACGTCCCTGGGTTGCCGCGGCAAATGATCCTACAACATTTTTTGAAAGGGCGTGGTCATCTAATCAAAGTATAAGCATGCAAGGCGGTTCTGATAAAGGATTATTCAGCTTGGGATATACAAGAAATGATGATCATGGCATTCTCCCTAACAGTAAAATCGTGAAGAACCTGGTTAATTTTAGCAGCACACTAAATATTACTGATAGATTGACTGCCACCGCAAGTATAAACTATTCGAATGTTGATGGACTTGGCCGTTATGGCACAGGATATGATGACCAGAATATGGCTGGGAACTTCAGGCAATGGTGGCAAGTTAATACTGATATTAAAGAGCAAAAAGATGCTTATTTCAGAACGAAGAAAAATGTAACCTGGAATCCTGCAGATCCTACAGACCCAACACCAATTTACTGGAATAATGTATATTTCTCAAGGTACCAGGATTTTGAAACTGATACCCGTAATCGTTATATGGGATATTTAAGCTTGAATTATAAACTATCTAATTCAATAAACTTCCTGGCCAGGGCTTCATTAGATAACTATAGCGAACTCCAGGAAGAAAGACAGAATGTAGGAAGTGTAAGCGTTCCTTATTATTCCAGGTATAACCATAATTACAGCGAAACAAATTTCGACTTCCTTGCAAATTTTGATAAAGACCTAAGCACCAATTTCAATCTGAAAGTTTTGGCGGGAACTAATCTTAGAAAAAACAAGGAAACAAGTATTTATGCTGTTACCAATGGCGGACTAAATATTCCCGGAATATATGCATTGTCCAATTCGAGTAACCCTATTAATGCACCAACGGAATATGATGGAGTAAGACAAGTGGGTGGTGTATTTGGTGGCATCACTTTGACATATGCTCAACTTTTAATTGCTGACGCGACTTTTAGAAATGACCAATCTTCCACATTGCCTGGTGGGCGCAATTCCTACTTCTATCCTGCAGTGTCCGGCGGACTTATCTTTTCAAAATTACTGCCGAGTGTAAGTTGGCTGTCTTATGGAAAAATAAGAGCCAACTATGCTGAGGTGGGTAACGATACCGAACCTTATAGAACCTTACCTTCATACACAGTTAATTCACCGTTTGGATCAAATGCACAAACTTCAGTTCCTGGAACTAAATATAATGCTGACTTAAAGCCGGAGCGCACAAAAAGTACGGAATTTGGAATCGAGGCAACTCTATTTAAGGGACGGGCTGGTTTTGATGTCTCTTATTATGAAGCAAAAACTTTTGATCAGATATTTGCTGTTGCGGTTTCTACAGCTACAGGATACAATTCGAAATTCCTTAATTCAGGAACTGTAAAAAATCATGGTTTTGAACTTACAGCCTATGTAACACCTGTAAAAACTCAGAATTTTTCATGGACACTTACTGCAAACTGGACACGTAACAGGAATAAGGTAGTTGACCTTTATACTGATCCTGGAACCGGGCTACCCACGAATAATTTAGTTTTGGGCAGCTTCCAGGGTGGCGTAACTCTTAATGCAACATTGGGTCAACCTTACGGAACTCTCCGTGGTACTAATTTTGTTTATTATGATCCTAATGATGCTAATGGAAAATCTTCAGGACCTGCGAGCGAGAGGATAGTAAATGCAAATGGTCGTTACAAAATTTCTACAGTGTCTAACGAAGTAATTGGCGATCCTAATCCTGATTGGATTGGTGGCATACAAAACACACTTAAATATAAAAACTTTTCTTTGAGCTGGTTGATTGACGTAAGACAAGGCGGAGATCTTTTTTCTCTTGATTTGTATTATGGCTTAGCGACTGGTTTACCTGCTGAAACTGCAGGCAACAACGATCTGGGAAATCCCTTGCGAAATTCGTTGGCTGATGGAGGCGGTATTATACGGGAAGGTGTGACTGCAGATGGCAAGCCTAACCAGAATAGGGTAAGCGCAGTTAACTTCGGCGCATACGGATATCGCTATTCACCTGCAGCTGGGTTTATTTATGACGCAAGTTATGTTAAACTAAGGGAGGCTGTATTAGCATATGCTTTTCCTACTACACTTGTAAATAAGACAAAAGTTCTTAATGGAATTGAGCTTTCAGTGGTTGGCAGAAATTTATGGATAATTAGTAAGAATCTCCCTTACGCAGATCCTGAAGAAATTATATCGTCTGGTAATCTCCAGGGATACCAGTCTGGTGCCTATCCAACTACAAGGACTTTCACATTCAACCTCAAACTTAAATTTTAAAGAAATACCATGAAAAAATTATTAATAGCATTATTACTGCCTTTGCTGTTGGTATTTGCGTCGTGTAAGAAAGATCTTTCATCCCTTAACGTAAATCCCAAAGCCCCAGCAACGGTAAGTGCGGCATCATTGTTCACAAATGCGGAACATGCTCTCGCAGATAATATAACTTCTTCCAACGTAAACCTGAATATATTCAGATTGGTCGACCAGTATTGGCAAGAGACTACTTACACTGACGAAAGCAATTACGATTTAAAAACCCGTCCGATCCCCCAAACCTTGTGGAATGCCATCTACAGGGATGTTCTAGAGGACTTTGAAGAAAGTAAAACGATAGAAGATCCGACAATCTCAGCGGCTCAAAAAAAGAACCAGGATGCTATGGCTGATATTTTGCAAGTGTATGCTTATTATTATTTGGTAACCACCTACGGTAATATTCCTTATACGGATGCTTTAAACATTGAGGGCACTACGGCTCCTAAATATGATGATCAAAAAACAGTTTACTATGCTTTATTGGATCGCCTCGATGCGGATATCGCAGCATTGAGTTCTTCTGACCCCGGGTATGGTGATGCTGATGCGATTTATGGCGGCGATATTGATGCCTGGAAACTATTTGCAAATTCCTTTAAATTAAAAATGGGTATTACAATTGCCGATTATGATGATGCAAAAGCAAAATCTGTGGTGGAAGCCGCAGTGGCTGCAGGAGTATTTACTTCAAATTCAGATAATGCTTTGTTCGCATACTTTGGTGCACCGCCGAATACAAACCCTATATGGGTTGACCTGGTACAAAGTGGTCGTAAAGACTTTGTTGCAGCGAGTACAATTGTGGATGTAATGAAACCGTTAAATGACCCTAGATTGCCATTGTTTTTTACAAACGATTTTGCAGGCGGATATTCTGGCGGTACGCCAGGTGCAAGCAGCAATTACACAACTTTTTCTAAGCCAAGCGATCAAATAATTGCACCCGATTTTCCTGGTGTGTTATTAAGCTATGATGAAATTGAGTTTGACTTAGCTGAGGCAGCTGAAAGAGGGTACGCTGTAGGTGGAACAGCTCTATTACATTATACAAACGCTGTAACGGCATCTATTTTGTATTGGGGCGGTACGACTACTCAGGCTACTGCATATCTTGCGCAACCGTCAGTAAATTACCTTACTGCAGCCGGAACTTATAAGCAAAAAATAGGTATACAGAAGTGGCTCGCACTTTACAACAGGGGCTGGGATGGCTGGATAGAAATCAGAAGATTAGACTATCCACAGATTGTTGCTCCCTCTTCAGCATTGAGTGCTTTCCCTGTAAGGTATACTTATCCTGTTAATGAGCAGAACGTTAACACTTCGAATTACAATGATGCTGCCGCAGCGATTGGAACTGATAAGGTAACTACTATGTTATTTTGGGATAAATTTTAATAATTTATTGCTTTGATTTTAAAAAAGCCGCTCCTATTCCGGGGCGGCTTTTATTTTATAAAAAAGCGACAGCAAGAGTTATCACACTCTTCTGACAAAGAAATTTTTTGAACTATAATTGCCGGCAATAAGTAGGCAGCGATGGATAGGGGTGAGATGTCTTTTCTGATACTCTTTAATTTTAATTATTTTCAGAAATTTAGTTTTTTTTTAAGAAGTTATTCCTATTTTACGACGCACACAAAACTAAATTTTACACATGAGAAGACTTTTCACGCTGTTCATATTGCTGTTAATAAGTGGCGGAATAGCAATAGCTCAATCAAAGATAATCACAGGTACGATCACTGATGATGACGGAGCGCCAGTTCCGTTTACTACAATCACAGAATCCGGTACCAAAAATGCAACAACCGCCGATGGAAACGGAAATTTCACCATTAGAATGCGGGGAGCGGGGGATCTAACTTTTACTGCCGCCGGATTTAATGCTTTGAGTGTTGCCCCGTCCGGAAGTGCAGTTTCAGTGTCATTAAAAAGGAACGCAGAATTAAAGGAAGTCATAATTACGACTGCCTTAGGAATTCAAAGACAAAAAAAGGATCTTGGATATGCCACAGCGAAACTGAGTAACTCGCAGGTAAACGAGGCTGCACCTGTAAATATAGCTAATGGACTACAAGGTAAGGTTTCGGGCCTGAATATTACTTCAATTAACAATGGAGTTTTTGAAAATGTAAAAATTAATCTTCGCGGTATTCGCTCTTTGACAGGCAATAACAATCCGATGCTGTTATTGGATGGAGTTCCGCTCAACATAAGTTACCTGTCATCACTTAATCCAAATGACATTGCGGACGTGAACATACTCAAAGGATCTTCGGCAGCCGCTATTTACGGCCCTGATGCTGTTAACGGTGTAATTGTGGTAACAACAAAGAAGGGAACCCGGGATGGGATTCCATCGGTAGGATTTAGCCATACTACGCAATTGCAGAGGATTTCATTTTTTCCGAAATTCCAAAATGAATTTGGTAGTGGTGGCTATGGCCAATTTACTCCTTACGAGAACTGGTCATGGGGACCTGCTTATGATGGGTCAATTGTTCCTGTGGGTCATCAGCTACCTAATGGGGACCAGGAAATGTTAGTTTATAGCGATCTGAAAGGTGAAAGGAAAAGATTTTTTAATACGGGAATACTAGATCAAAATGAAATTTCATACGCCGCAAAAGATTTCTTACTAAGCGTACAGGATGTTAATATTAAAGGAATTGTGCCCGACGATAAAAACCGAAGAACGGGTATCCGCATGAATACGGGGAAGGAGTATGGAAAATTTAAAGTAGGATTTGATGTTAATTACATCCAGCAGAATTATAATGTTTTTGATGACGGTGCGATGTCTGATTATCAAAGAACACAAAATGTAGGATTGAATGGAGGGTTGCTAAACTTAATTTTCAATACGCCTTCTTATATACCTACCACAAAGTACAAAGATTTTGTAAATGACGAATTTGCTGACTATAATGGCTACTTTACTGATTATGGATTAAATCCATACTTTGCCCTCGACAATTGGCGAAAGACGGGTAAAAATGAAGATTTGATCACCAATGTGAACGTAAGTCTTAAAGCAACAGAATGGCTGACGATAAATTATAGGGCTGCGGCAACTATTTCGACGGCTTCCACAACCCGCACTTCTAAAGGCGAAAAGCCTTCTGCCTTTGGAGAAAGCAGGGGATTCACAAGTATTCCCGGCGCAGTTTCAGAAGGCTTTAACAGGAATAGCCGCTTATCATCTGAGCTTTTTGCAAACTTTTCAAAGAAAGTTAATGATTTCAAGTTTACACTAATTGCAGGAAATTATGTGCGGCAGGTTGATTCGAAAAGCACCTTAGTGGGAGCCGGAAATACTGTGGTTCCGGAATTGTTTAACGTGGATAATAGAACGGGTGAATTGAGTGGTTCCTCATTTAATAGCCGGACAAGGCTTGTATCTGCAATGGGAAGCCTGGGCATAAATTATAAAGGCTGGGCTAACCTGGAAGTTACCGGAAGAAATGACTGGACCTCCCTGCTTGATCAAAGCCAAAATTCTTATTTCTATCCGGGGGCAAGCGCTTCATTATTACTAAGTGATGCGATTGAAAGCCTTAAAAATTCAGGAGCGATTTCATTTTTAAAAGTAAGAGGATCATGGAATAAAACAGCGAATGCCAACATTGGTCCCTATTCATTAGCTGCAACTTTTGCACAGGCAAGTGGTTTTCCTTATGGCTCTTTGCCAGGATATACTGCCCAAAATACTTCTTACGACCCCCTGATAAAGTTTGAAGTAGTAGAAAGCAAAGAAGTAGGTATGGAGTTAGGTTTATTAAAAAACAAGGTAAATGTGGAGGCTACTTATTTCTACCAGGATAATACTGACCAGATAATACCCATAAGGGTATCTTCAGCTACAGGTTATACAAACTCTTATGTAAATGCTGCGTCGTTCATAAATAAAGGAGTAGAGCTTGATCTCAAACTTACTCCTTTATTTAAGTTGGGGCAGGTCCGTATAAATTTTAATGCCAATGCCTCTTATATTGATAGTAAGATTTCAAAAGTTTATGAAGGCCTGGATGAATTATTCATAGGTGGTTATGATAATTTTGCAGCAAACTATGCGGTTAAAGACAAACCTGCTTTTGTATTTAAGGCCACAGACTACGCAAGGGACCCTGCTACCGGCAAAGTGATTGTGGATGCGGTTACCGGCTATCCGGATGTTGATCCAAATAATAAAATATTTGGACGTACATTACCACTATGGCAGGTAGGTCTTATTCCTTCAATTACCTGGAAAAGCTTAACGATTACAATTGTGGGCGAGTACAAAGGCGGTCACTATGCCTACCACGGAATAGGCCCGGACATGGCCTGGACGGGCGTTTCGGCGGCTACTGCCCGCAATCACAGGGAGAGATTCGTATTCCCAAATTCTGTTTACGAAGTAACAAATTCAAGCGGGCAAAAATCTTATGTTGATAATACAGATGTCACCATTGCGAACGTGAATGATTTCTATACCGGCGTTTATCGTGATGTTGCATCTAATTTTATAACAAGCGCTGCATCCTGGAGAATTCGGGAAGTTTCTATTGGCTATACCTTTCCTGAAAGTCTCTTACGCAAACAAAAAGTTATTAAGGGCTTGTCAGTTACATTGAATGCAAGAAATCTCTTTTTGTTTTTGCCCAAGACAAATGAGTACTCCGATCCCGATTTCAACTTTACTGATACAAATTCAGCCGGTGTATCTACTTCCCAGATAAATCCTCCAACAAGAATTTTTGGCGCAAGCGTCGCTGTAACACTATAGTTAATTTCTAAAGAAAAAATTCAAAAATGAAAAAAGTCATAGGTTATTTTTTGGTTTTGTTACTGTTAGCGTGCGGCGGATGTAAAAAGAGCTTTCTTGATATCAATCAAAACCCAAACTCGCCTACAGAATCATCTATTACGCCGAATCTTATTTTGCCACGTGCGCTGGTAGCCACGAGCTCAAGAATGGCAACTTCTTACGGAGACGAAGCAGGGTGGATGGGTTATTGGGCAAGATCCGGCACTTACGGCCCTAATACAGAGCCCGAATCTTACAATATCACCAATACTTTCGAAGCAACTGAATGGTCTGGCTGGTACGATATTCTCACCGATTATAATATCATGGAGGTAAAGGCAACTGAGCAGGGGCAGGGTTTTTATACGGGCATTGCCAAAATCATGAAGTCAATAGGGTTTATGTACCTGGTTGATCAGTATAATAACGTACCCTATTCTAAAGCTTTTGATCTCTCCGGAAATATATTGCCTGCTTATGATAAAGGATCTGATATTTACGCGGATCTTTTAAAACAATTGGATACCGCTGTAAACCTTATTAAAGGTGCAGACATTTCAAATAATCCTGGCCTGGAAGACGCCGATATTATGTTTGGCGGCGATCCGGCCTTGTGGATCAAATTTGCAAATACGCAACACCTGAAACTTGCTCTAAGGGAGTCGGAGGTGCCGGGTTTTGATGGCGCAGCCGAGGTTGCTAAAATTGTTGCTAATGGCGGGGGCTTTTTGGAAAGCGGAGAAACTGCCGCTACTCAGCCTGGCTATGCAGTCGACAATGGAAAGCAAAACCCCTTTTGGAATTCTTATAAACAATTATATACGGGAGATGTCGCAGATCAATTTAACAGGGCAAATAATTATGTGCTAAATACTTTCATAAGCACTAATGACATAAGATATCAATACTTCTTTAGCCCCGCTGCCTCCCCAATAAATGGAAAAATTTATTATGGATATAATTACGGTGAGGTTATTCCAAACACCGACCCCAAGGCAGCTAACTCCTCGGATGTGGCCGGGCCGGGGCTCGCTAAAAGTGCTACCCAGCCTCAATGGGTGATTACCTCTGTAGAGAGTTTATTTATGCAAACCGAAGCGATTCAACGGGGCTGGCTTAGCGGCGATGCTCAAACAATGTACGATGCAGCGGTCGAAGAATCATTTAAATGGCTGGGAGTTACGAACGCCGTTTCCACCGCAGATAATTACCTGGGTTCGGGTGAAGCAATTGTTGATTGGCCGGGAGCGAGCAACAAAATAAATTTAATTATAACTCAAAAATACCTCGCAATGGTGGGCGTAAATAATTTTGAAGCCTGGGCCGATTATAGAAGATTAGGAGTTCCCGATGTTCCATTATCCTTATCTCCGAGTAGGGGAACAAATCATATTCCTCTCAGGCTAAAGTATCCACAGGACGAATACAATTATAATAATGCGAATGTAGCCGCTGAGGGAGATCCGGACCCTCAAACATCTGGTATTTTTTGGGACAAATAATTAAAACGACACTTAAAAAATAGTTATGAAAAAATATTATTTAATTAGCTTTTTGATACTTATTGTGTTCGCGTTTTCGTCGTGCTTGAAAGATAAAAATATCGATGATCAACTTTATGGATTAAAAGGCCTTGAAGATGTGAAGCTTGCCGAACTGCTCGGCTCTCCATCGCGTGTAATAAGCCTTGTTGCTTCGGACCTTGATACAACCTTTGTTTTGGTGGGTGTTCATCTGAATTCAGCAAAACCTGCGGACAAAGACATTACAGTAACGCTTGTTCCGGATGTTACCGTAATCGACGACTATAATACTGCTAATGGTACAAACTACGTAGTACCTCCTCCGGGTAACTACACACTCAGTGATTTAAATGTAATAATTCCAAAGGGGTCGAGAGATGGCTCATTAACGTTAACAACTAAATCTGCAAATCTCTCAGGTGGGGAATATGCCTTCGGTTTTTCCATTAGCTCCATATCTGATCCGGGATTTGTTGTCAGCAGGAACTATAGTGGTCTCGTAACTATTGTAGGAGTGAAAAATAAATATGACGGGCATTATTCTGCAACCGGAACGATGATTGATGCATCCAACGCAACCTTAACGGGTTATTATCCTTTGGAGTGGGACCTGGTTACCAATGGCAGCAGCCAGGTAATCGTTTATGATCGTGACTATACAGGTACGCCTACCCATATAATTGCTACGCCAACCGGCTTAAGCCAATATAGTAGTTTTGGCCTCATCGTAAATTTTGATCCGTCAACCAATAAAGTTACCAGCGTGGTAAACTATTATGGGCAACCTGCGGCTAATGGACGTTCTGCTGAACTCGATCCATCAGGAACAAATACATGGAACCCGGTAACACAGAGTATCGATATTAAATACTGGATGAATCAGCCTTCAGTAATAGCCGGACATCGTGTAAGTTTTGATGAGCATTGGGAGTACGTTGGCCCCAGGTAACCTAGATGCCTGCATTTTAAAGCACGCTAATATGTTTTTTGGTCTAATTAATAGCAATAAATAGTAATTTGTAAGTTTTTATTCTTAACGAACTAATATCAACCGTTAATTAATCAGTCAGTTAAACTTTTTTCTTTTATTAATGTTTGAGGAAGAGATTTAGCAATTTACTCATTTTAAAGTGATCTCTAAGCAGCGAACGGTAATATTATTTTGTCATGCTTAAGCGTTAGCGGATTACTTGAACAAATTATTATCGCTTTCCTGATAATCCACAACCACACCCCATTTTCATAAAACTAATCACACATGAGAAAATTTCTATTGACTTTGTCATCACTATTCCTTTTGCTGATGTCCGGTTTTGCCCAAAAGAGAACAATTACCGGAACCGTCACTGATGATAAAGGAGTGCCCGTTGCGAATGCAACAGTGCAATTAAAAGGTACCAGTACCGGAACAATTACCGCAACAAATGGTACTTATTCCTTACCTGTTTCTGCAGATAATGGCACCCTGGTTTTTTCAGGGATAAACCTGGAACCGAAGGAAGAATCCATTGCTGATCGCTCGGTAATTGATGTTTCTTTAGTTGTTACTGCCAACTCTTTAACAGAGGTTGTTATTTTGGGATACCAGACCGTAAAGAAAAAAGAGGTAACGGGTAGTGTATCAAGTGTAGCTGGTAAAGAGATTGCACAAAAACCTATCGGTAATTTTACACAATTACTGCAAGGTAAGGCCACGGGTGTACAGGTTACCGGCCAAAGCGGCCGGCCTGGCGCTAATGGTTATATCAGGATAAGAGGAACAGGTTCCATTAATGCCTCAAGTGAGCCATTGATAATTCTTGATGGCATCCCTATTACTTCAGTAGCCTATAGCTTACTTAATCCAAATGACGTTGAAGATATAAGTGTTCTGAAGGATGCCGCTTCACAGGCAATTTATGGATCGAGGGCTGCAAATGGCGTAATTATTATTAGCTCCAGGAAAGGAAGAGGCAAGCCTACTTTACGTTATTCCTTTCAATATGGAAAAACAAGAGCATTAGATCTGCAGAATATGAAGCTGATGAATAGCCAGGAAAAACTGCAATACGAGTATGAAGGAAACATTACGAATCCAATTCTCGATACCATGATAAGCAATCGTGTTGCAAACGGAACTTTCCCCACAGGAAGCAACCTGTTTAATATCTCACCTTCACAACGAAGCGATCTGTGGAATTTAACTACAAGCAGAGCGCCGAAGAGTTGGTCTGATATTTTACTTCCCGAAGGAAGGGTTAGAACTCACGAAGTAGCACTTTCGGGTTCTGATAATAAGTTCAACTACTATTTTTCGTTAAACAGCGACAAGACAGATGGCGTTTCTTATGGTTCCTACTGGAATAAGACCGGAGGCCGCTTAAATGTGGAATATAAGGCACTTGATTGGTTTAAATTAGGCACCGACCTTGGCGTAACCCATAGTAAAGAAAACAACGTACGCTCCCTGTATAACACACAAGCCGCTTATACTTCATTGTTTATAATCAATCCTTATGAGCCGGTTTATTTAAGTGATGGTACAACATATAACGTGACACATGCAGGGTATTCTCCTTTAGAAGGAACAGACCATAATCCGAGTGTGCTAGACAGGATTTCGACATTTAGTACAATGTATGCAGAAGCAAATTTCTTTAGGCATCTTACGTTTAAGACTCAAATTGGTATAAACTTTAATACATTGAGCCAGGAAAATTATCTACAACCTGGATCCAACCTCGCAAAAATTTTGGGATATAACCAAAAGACGGATGCGGGCAACCGGGATTTTGTTTTTGTTATTACTAATACAGCCACCTGGAAACAAACATTTGCAGAAAAACATAATATTACTATTCTGGCAGGCCAGGAGTACACTAAGGATAAATTTTATAGCTATACGTTGGCCTCAAGGGGATTTCCAACAGCCTCTGTAAATACACAGGATAACGCGGGTAGTGCTCAAACAGCGACTACCAGCAGATCGGACTGGGCTCTGTTATCATATTTTGCTAATGTGACTTATGACTATAATAAAAAGTATTACCTGAATGTTACAGGCCGCCGCGATGGATCTTCAAGGTTTGGCGCCAACAAAAGGTTTGCAAACTTTTGGGCAGTCGGTGGAGCATGGGATATAATAAACGAAAATTTCTTCAAATCAAGAGTATTGAGCACTTTAAAGCTTAAAGCATCAATAGGAACGGCAGGAAATGTTCCCTTAGGACTATATGATAATCTCGGTACTTACGCCCTTACCACCAAATACAGTGATTTACCGGCAGCAGTACCGTCGAGGCTTCCAAACGCTGATCTTACATGGGAAACGAATAAAAATTACGATTTTGGATTAGACTTTGGATTTTTTGATGACAGGTTATCCGGTGCTGCTGATTATTACAACAGGAAAACCAACGATCTCATCTATCCTAGAAATGTTTCTTACACTACCGGCTTTACATCCTTCACCAGCAACATCGGTAATCTTGAAAATAAAGGATTCGAATTTTCTCTTAATGGCGACATTGTACGGGGAAGGGATCTAACTGTAAATTTATTTGCAAGCTATTCGCACAATGACAATAAGTTTTTGAAACTATATTCGAATAATACTCCACAAACACTGTCTTATTTTACAGAAGGGCAACCTTCGTACACATACTTCCTTAACCGCTGGGCCGGAATCAACCCTTCAGATGGGAAAGAATTATATTATACCGCAGATGGGAACCTTACAGAAACATATTCATCCAGCGATGCAGTTCTACTAAAGGGTAAGTCTCCTAATGTAAAATGGTTCGGAAGTTTTGGGACCTCTATCAATTACAAAGGGCTTGATTTAAGCGCCCAGTTTTACTACTCCGGCGGTAACTATATTATGAATTGGATATGGCAGGTCGGCGCAAGTGAAGGTGAAAATATTAATGACGCCCAGCTAACAGATGCCTTTAATTATTGGAAAAAGCCGGGTGATATTGTACGTTATGCAAATCTTAATGATCTCTCGCAAAGAAAGACTTTTGATACGGATAAGTATCTTGAAAAAGGTGATTACATCACTTTGCGGGATGTTACAATCGGCTACACCACTCCTCAATCAATAGCATCGAAAATAAAAATGAAATCCTTAAGATTTTATGTGCAAGGAACTAACTTATGGATAGGAACAAAATTCCATGGACTTCCTGAAGTAGGAGAAGCAAACGGCGAATCAACTTTGGTTACTCCGGGATTATACAACCTATTTGCCCAACCCCAACTACGTGCTGTAACTTTTGGTGTTGACGTAAGATTTTAATGACTTAATAAATAAAAAAGATGAAAAATATTAAATATTTAATTTTTTTAGTTGCTCTTGGATTTTCTTCCTGTCAGAAGTCCAACCTGGATTTGTTTCCCTACAACCAGATTGAGACATCGCAGGCATTTAATACTCAGGCTGATGTAACGCTTGCCATTAATGGTATGTATGCCGGCTTAAGAACCTCAGGGTCTTACTTCGTTGCGGGTGTTTGGAATATACTTGCTGACGTACTTGCGGATAACCTGATACCTGACAAGACTGGTCCCGGCCGGGGTACCCTGCTCACCTATTCAGAATGGAGGTATACTGGTCAAAGTACCTATGGCTTATTTGCCGGCGGCTACAGCATCATTCGCCGGGCAAATGCGATTCTCGAAAATATTGACAATTTTGAGGATGGCGCTTTTAAAGATAATGCCAAGGGAGAAGCGCTTGCTTTAAGAGCAATGGTTTATTTTGATATGTCGAGGGTCTACGGAAAGACCTATGAAAATGCTTCTGCGAGCGATCTTGTGCTTCCCTACATAACTAGTACCGATCCTTCGATATTGCCTTCAAAAATACCGGTGAAAGACTTTTATGACCTGGTGATCGCAGATTTGGAATCAGCCAAAACACTTATCGGAACTACAAATGGTATTTATAGGCTTAACAAACCTGCTGTTTCAGCTTTGCTTTCAAGGGTTTATCTATATAAAGGGGATTGGACTAAATGTATCGCAGCGGCAAATGAAGCATTAGGAGCATCTCCAAGTATCCCGAATATCGCTACTTTCCCTAAGATATGGATCGATGATGCCGCCGCAAATGCGAGTGTTTTCTTCAAAGTAAGAAATACTAAATTGGATAATGTAAACTCACAAGGAGTGAATTATTACCAAACAGTAGGAGGCCAGAAGAAATCAGAATATGTAGCCACTTATGATTTTGCCCAATTGTATACGAGCGACGACATTCGCACTTCTACTTATATTCAACAAGGAACTTTTAATGGGCAGGTTTATAATAATGTCATTAAATATGATGGAAGACCTGGCGATCCGGCCGGGGTTGTGGATGGAAAAGTAATAAGAACCGCAGAAGTATTATTAAACAGAGCTGAAGCTTATTATAAATCGAACGATGAAACTTCTGCCCTGGCAGATCTTGTACTTTTAAAATCTAACCGGTATGCAGGTTATGTTCCTGAAATGCTGAGCGGTGCAACATTGTTAAACGAAATATATCTGCAACGCAGATTAGAACTTGCATTTGAGGGAGATAGGTTCTGGGATTTGAAAAGAAGAAATCTTCCTGTTATAAGGGATGCTACTAATGGAGACCTTGCAAACGGTGGAGGAATTCCATTTGTATTTACATCGCTGCCTGTGGGGGACTATAGGTTTGAATTACCTTATCCACAGGACGAGGTAAATTTCAATGCTAACCTTACACAAAATCCCGGGTATTAACAGCTTTTTAATTTTTACAAAGAAAGAATATGAAAAAGATATCTAAATCGACATTTACTATTACTGTAGTTCTGATAAGTGCGATGTTTTTTTTATCTGGTTGTCAAAAAGATAAAATTATTACACCCAACACTACGGCTTCATTATTTGGTTCTGAAGCCGGCAGTTATTTTATCACAAGTGACCCGAATTCAGTTTTTAAAATCCCTGTCGGGATTACCAGGGTCCCCGATAAAAGCATAAGCATTCAATTTTCCGTCTCTTCACCAAGTGGTGCAGTTGAAGGGCAGCAATATACTCTTTCCAGCAACACCCTTACAATTCCCGCTGGGCAAACGGTGGATTCAATCGCTTTAAATGGCATTTTTTCGGCTTATCCAGCCGGGAGAAGGGACACATTGATCTTTACAATAACCGGCGGCGATGTACCATCTTTAGTCGGATCAAATGTTTATACACTGATTCTGCAAAAGTATTGTAATGTGGATCTGAATGCTTTACTCGGCGACTATGATAATACATATGATTATGATCCGGATGAGAACGGGCCTTATACAACAACTGTGGTTTCAGCTACCGCCACCGGCCCTACGTCTGCCGACCTGGTAATAAAGGATTTTGGCGATTATTATTTCGGGCCTTTCGGGCCAGGTGATCTAACCCATGATACAGGGGTAACTGTGAGTATTGACTGGAGCGACCCTGCTGATTTTTTCACAACATTTCCTACCCAATCATTGGGAGTTGTGCCGCCTTACGGCCTGTCAACCAGCAGGGCTTCGGGACGCGGTACTTTTTCTTCGTGTGATAATACCATCACTGTAAGTTATACAACAAGTGTGGCCGCGGGGAGCTTTGGAACCGTAGTTACCGTGCTGAACAGGTAATTACTGAACTTTATTTTGTATTCCTCACTAATCATGAGTGCGAGGAAAGCAAACTCAAAATATTGAAAACAAAATGGGGCTTCGTATTGCGAGGCCCCTTTTTTATATTTGCAATTCAAATTATTATAGATATGCCCGATCAACCGACCGTTCCGAATCAATTAAACATAGAGATTTCTGAAGAAATTTCAGAAGGAGTCTATGCAAATCTTGCCATTATAACACATAGCCATGCAGAATTCGTGATTGACTTCGTAAATGTAATGCCAGGAACTCCTAAGAGCAAAGTAAAAGCAAGGATGATCCTTACTCCAACACATGCAAAGCGCTTTATGAAAGCGATGATAGATAATGTAAAGAAATTTGAATCAGTGAACGGAACAATACAAGATATTGAAGCGGTGGAATTGCCTCTGAACTTTGGAGGCCCTACAGCCCAGGCATAGCCTTCCCAACGCTTCTATTGATGGACTTTTATATCAATCCTTCATCGGCAAAGCTAAAATAGCCTTCATCGCTTACAATAATGTGATCGATAACACCTATTTCGAGGTATTTACCGGCTTCTTTTAATTTGGCCGTTAAGCTCTTCATCTATCCTGCTTGGCCTTAAGCTCCCGGAAGGATGATTGTGACATAAAACGAGCGAGGTCGCTTCTACGTCCAAAGCTTTTTTGAAAAGTATTCTTGGGTCAACTACAGTACTCGTCATTCCCCCTTTACTTAAGATTTCAAAATGGTTTATTTTATTGGACTTATTCAAGAATACGACAGCAAAAACTTCATAGCTATAATCTTTAAGCGTAGTCTTTAGGTAACTTGCAAGCTCATTGCTTGAGCGCACATAAGTTTTATTAAGCGGAGCAATTGCCTGCCGTCTTCTTCCCAATTCCAGCGCGGCAGTTACCGTAATTGCTTTTGCTTCTCCAATTCCTTTTATGGTCATTAATTCAATCAAGGATAATTTCCCCAGCTTATCGAGGTTATTTTTACCGAGCGCCAAAACGTCTTTTGCAAGATCTACTGCACTTTTAGTCTTGCTCCCGGTATTTATTAAAATGGCCAAAAGTTCAGAGTCACTCAAGCTCTCTCTTCCTTTTGTAAGCAGCTTTTCCCTTGGCCGGTCATCGGCCGCCCAGTTTTTTATTGACGTGGAAGACTTGTTAGAACTTTCCATATTTTTTGGTTTAATAGAAGCAATATTAATTATAAATTCGCCAGTCTAATTATTTGTATTCACTAACTATATTACCAGATGCATCCCAACGTAAAAATATTTTCCGGCACAGGGTCGCAATACCTTGCGAGACAAATTGCTTTAAGATTTGGGGAGCCACTTGGCAAAATAAATATTCAAAAATTTAGTGATGGAGAAATTGGAGTTGACTATAACGAGAGCATAAGGGGACAATTTGTTTTCCTGGTACAGAGCACTTTTGCCCCTACAGACAACCTTATGGAACTGTTGCTCATGATCGATGCTGCGAAGCGTGCATCCGCTTATAAAGTGATTGCTGTTATCCCATACTTCGGCTATGCAAGGCAGGATAGAAAGGATAAACCGCGGGTGGCGATTGGTTCCAAATTAGTGGCGAATATGCTCACTGCTGCCGGCGCCGACAGGGTAATTACGATGGATCTTCATGCACCGCAAATACAGGGATATTTCGATATTCCGGTTGATCACCTGGATTCTTCGGCCATCTTTATTCCTTATATAGAAGATTTAAACCTGGAGAATCTCACGTTTGCAGCTCCTGATGTTGGCAGCGCTAACCGCATTCGTGAGTTGGCCAGTTATTTTGAAGTGGAAATGGTGATTTGCGATAAACACAGGAAACGGGCAAATGAAATATCGAGCATGGTGGTAATAGGAGATGTAACCGATAGGGATATTGTTTTGATGGATGATATATGCGATACTGGCGGCACACTTGCTAAAAGTGCCGGTTTATTGAAAGAAAAAGGAGCAAGAAGTGTCCGCGCATTCTGCACACATCCGGTTTTAAGTGGTAACGCTTTTGAAAATATACAGAATAGCGCCCTCGAAGAATTAGTCGTATGCGACACAATTCCAATAAAAGGAAAATTTGATAAATTAAAAATAGTGTCGGTTGCCGACCTTTTTGCTATAGCCATAAGAAATGCCTACGAGAATAAAAGCATCAATAGCCTTTTTCTTCGCAGCAAAATGCTTAAAAAAAATATTCCAAAAGTTCAATAGTTAAATGGCTTACGATTAATAATGCTAACCATGAAATCTGGTATAGCTGCCTGCCAAATGCCAATCTTGAAACTATCAACTCTCAAAAGGCGAACTTTTAACTAATTTCCTTACCTTCGCGCCTCAAAAAAATACTATAATGAAAACAATTACAATCGAAGGACAAATCAGGACCGAATTTGGTAAAGCAGCCACCCGCCAACTTCGCTCTGAGGAAAAAGTGCCAGGTGTAATTTACGGAGGTGCAAAAGAAATTAATTTTTCTGCTCCGGCATCTGCTTTTAAAAGCATCGTTTACACGTCGGAATTTATGCTCGCGGAAATTAAAGTAGACGGAACACCTTACAAATGTGTGTTGAAAGACCTCCAGTTTGATAAGGTAAGTGATCAACTTATACACGTAGATTTCCTGGAGTTAGTCGGAAACAAAAAAGTTACCGTTTCAATTCCTCTTAAGTTTACTGGTGTGCCGGCGGGAGTTAAAGAAGGCGGTAAACTGGCCGTTAAAATGAAGGCTTTGAAGGTTAAAACTGTTCCCGAGTATCTGCTTGAGCATATTGAAATGGATCTTACAGATCTCAAACTTAATGAAAACGTTCGCGTACAGGACGTTAAGGCAGAGAATATGGAAATCTTAAATTCTCCGCGTATTCCAATAGCTTCTGTTACGATGACACGTCAACTTAAGCAGGAGGAGGCAAGTGTTGCGAAAGTTGCCCCTGCTGCCGATGCGAAGGCCGCTCCTGCGAAAGCGGAAGCAGCTCCGGCAAAGAAATAAGATATTATTTATCGAAAAACGCCTCCGTTATCGGGGGCTTTTTTATTACTGTTATGTTGGTAATATGGGAACCCTAAACTTTGTGTACATTTGCCAACTAATTTTTAAATATGGGAATGGATAGGAATACAGTTATTGGTTTTGTATTATTGGCGGTTTTATTTTTTGGATATTTTTACTACACAAGGCAAGGCCAGCTTGCGGTTGAAAAAGAACGGCAACACCAGCAGGATTCTCTTGATAAGTTAAAACCAAAGATTGATACTTCTATAAAAGTAGCAGCAAAACCTGACTCTATCCGTACTAATGCACTTGCTTCGGGCGTGATCCAGGATTCTTCGGGAAAAGAAGAACTAATGACTGTGGAAAACAAGGTTCTCAAAATTACTTTTAGTAATAAAGGAGGACAACCACAAAAAATCGAACTTAAAGATTTCCAGACTTTCGATAAACGGCCACTAATATTGGAAGACGGACACTTTAATAATATTTCTTATGCGGTAAACATTGGAGAAAATCAGACAGCACAGACGTCGGAGTTATTATTTACTCCATCTCAGCCGCAAACTACACAAGATGGTAAAACCATTGTAAGCTATTTGTTACAAACAAAAAATGGCGAAAAAATTGAACATCAATATATATTATCACCTGATAATTATATGATCGATTTTAATGTTAAGCTCCAGGGAAGTAATAAACTACTCACTCAAAACAAGCTAAATCTCAACTGGCAGGCTAAGGCTAACAAACAGGAGAAAGACATTGAATGGGAGACGCAGCAATCCCATATAGATTATGTAGAAAATGGAGATTATGATTTTGAACACCTGGCTGCGGGCAAGAGTGATGACAAGAAGTTTGAAAAGCCTGTTGATTGGGTTGCGTTGAAACAGCAATTTTTTGCGACGGCAATTGTGGCGAAAAACAAATTTGAAAATGCGGAAATAAAGTGGGAGACACCAGCGGACACTAGTCTTAAAATTATTGCAAAAGCAACGGCCAACTTAAGAATAAACATTACAGAAGGAAGTTCTGCGGAAGTGCCGTTACAATTATTTTATGGCCCCAGCGATTATGAAATATTAAAATCCTACAATAATCAAATGTATAATATGGTCCCATTGGGATCGGGCATATTTGCATTTGTAAAATATATTAACAGGGGTTTTGTAATGCCTGTTTTCAATTTCCTGACCTCAAAAATAGCGAGCTTCGGCCTCGTAATTGCGCTTCTTACTATTATCATACGTTTACTGATCTCGCCACTTACCTACCAAAGTTATTTGAGCGGTGCAAAAATGAAACTCCTTAAACCGGAGATTGATGCGTTGAAAGTGAAGTTCGGTGATGATAAGCAATCATTTGGAATGGAACAGATGAAACTTTTCAGGAGTGCAGGTGTAAATCCCTTAGGTGGTTGTATCCCGGCGCTTCTTCAAATCCCTATATTTTTTGCACTGTATAATTTTTTCAATTCGAATATTACATTACGGGGAAAAAGTTTTTTATGGGCAACCGATCTTTCATCTTACGACTCAATTTATAATTTACCATTTAGTATTCCATTTTATGGAAACCACATAAGTCTTTTTACTATTCTTGCAGTAATTACGAGCCTGCTCATTTCGCTCTATGGCATGAGTAATATGCAGGATAACAGTAACCCTGTTATGAAGTATATGCCATTTATTTTTCCGATAATCCTTTTGGGTGTTTTTAATAGATTACCCTCATCCCTTACATGGTATTACACCGTTTCTAATGCCATTACCTTGTTGATACAATTTGTAATTCAGAAATACATTATAGATCACGAAAAAATACTCGCACAGTTAGAGGCAAACAAAAAGAAGCCCGCTACGAAAAGTAAATGGCAGGAGCGAGTTACCGCAATGCAGGAAAGTAATAAGAAACTGCAAAGCATGTCCGAAAAGGCTAAATCTAACAGCCGGAATAAATAAATGAGTAGGACGGCGACCTGCAACTATTATTGAATCAATAAAGTCTTTTTAAAGAACTTAATTTATTAAGTTTATAAAAAATTAATAATGAAGTTTTACAGCTTAGTGCTTTTTAGTGTATTTTCTTTGTTGGCGCTTTTTACACAGGCACAAAAGACCCTTAATGAAGGAAGCATTGTTTATAATATATCTGTAGAAACAGGAAGTACAGAACCTAAAATGGCCGATATGCTTGACGGGGCCACAACCACCGTATATCTAAAAGACAATATGAGTCGTACAGAAATGGTGAGTGGCCTTGGCAGTGAAGCGACTATACACAATGCTACAACAGGTAGCGGAGTAATATTAAAAGATTATAGCGGCCAAAAACTAATGATAACTCTCACACCACAAGACTGGGAAAAGAATAATAAAAAATATGATGGAATTATTTTTGAAAACTCAGGGGAAACAAGTGTTATTGAAGGTTTCAATTGCCGAAAGGCGGTTGCAAAATTGAAGGACGGATCTACTTTTACCGTTTACTATACAACAGATGTAACGTTGTCTAATAAAAATTACGACTATCAATTTAAAACCTTGCCGGGTCTTGCCGTACAGTATGAAATGCAGTCAGGAAAAATGAAGTTTAAATTTACGCTGTCCAAAATAACGTATGATAGTGTACCGGCATCAAAATTTGAAATTCCTAAATCAGGCTATAGAGTGCTTACTTATGACGAGACAAAAAAATAACAAGGTTCAATTAGTTTACAACTAAAATTCTTATTTGATATAATGCACAAAAAAAACCGCAATAAGCGGTTTTTTTATTTTTTAAGAACTTCTAGATTTACTTTCTTGATCTTATAATTAACTTATACCCTCCTGCCTGTGTATATTCAGGAATTAATACTTTTTGTTTATAGGGCAATAAATAAATAGTATTTCCTTTTTTATAAGATATTAATGCATCATTTACCAGTGTATTTCCTATTTGCCTTTGATTAATTAAGAAGCTTCCCTTATAATTCATTTCAGATTTTAGATTAAATCTTATAGAATTTTTGAGGTTTCCGGCAGTAGCAATGTTCAGCCTGGTTTTATTTTTCTTTACAAAACCTCCCCTATCCGCAGAAGCAATGAAGCAAATTCCGCAGAAGGTTAAAGCCACTATAAAAATTCTGGAATACTTAAACATTTATAAAAATTAGTCTATTCTTAACAAAGATACATATTAATTCCTTAAAAAAACGCCGTTTATCACATAATTATTATAGTGGAAGCTGAGAAGGTGAAAACTTGAATATTTTAAAAAAAATTGTAATTTGGAATAACTTATCTGATCACAATATGAAAGAAAACCCGTATCGGAAGGACAGAGAAGAACTTAAGGAACTACTTCAACAGTATGATAATTTTAAGGAGGGCAAAAAATTCACCTTTTTAGAGGAGGATGCGTTTGAACGAATCATTGATTATTTCGATGAGAGTGATGACATGCCGGCAGCAGTGGAAGCGGCGAATTTTGGCGTAGAACAATTCCCCTATTCGGCTTCACTCCTTATTAAAAAGGCAGACCTTTTAATTGCCACAAGACGATATCGCGAAGCACTTTCTCTATTGGAAAAAGCAGAATTACTGGATAGCACAGATATTAATTTATTTATTCTAAAAACTGATGCCTACTTAGCATTGGATAATCAGCAAAAAGCAGCTGAGATTTTGGAACAGGCTATTCACGTATTTGACGGCGAGGAAAAAATAGAATTACTTTTTGAACTGGCCGATGTTTATGATGATTACGAAGATTTTGACAAGGTATTTAATTGTCTCCGGTTAATTCTTGAGCAGGATAATACCAACGAGGAAGCGCTGTACAAAATCTGTTTTTGGACTGATTACACTGGCCGTAATGAAGAAAGTATAAAGCTTCATAAATACATAATTGAAGAGCATCCATATACTCAATTAGCCTGGTTTAATCTTGGTGCAGCATACCAGGGACTCAAACTTTACGAAAAAGCGATTGATTCTTACCAATATGCCGTTGCGATTGACGAAAAATTCGATTATGCATATCGCAATATGGGCGATGCATACTTAAGGCTTCACAAATACCGCGAAGCAATCGAAGTTTTGCAAAAAGTATTAGAACTTTCGATGCCTGAAGAGGTGATTTACGAAGCCCTTGGCCATTGTTACGAAAAACTAAAAAACCAGGCGCAGGCGAGATTCCACTACCGGAAAGCATCTCATCTTAATTCAACCGATAGTCACTTATATTACAAGATTGCCTGCACCTATATGAATGAGGGATATTGGGAAAGTGCCGTAAAAAATCTTGAAAGCGCCATGCGAATAAGCCGTACCCAACCGGATTATCATTTCGCTTTAGCTAAATGCTATGTTCAAATGGACCGCATCAAAGATGCTGTTATTCATTTCTCTGGTTTTATAAAAGCACGGCCTAAAAATTCAAATGGCTGGAAGGAACTTATTAAGTGCCTTTACGATGCCGAATATTATGAAGAGGCCCTTGAACAGGTTCATAATGCTCAAAAAAATACTAATTATAAGCCACTTTTTACATTTTACGAGGCCGCGGTGCTTTTTGCCTTAGGTAAATCCAGAGAAGCTTTGCTTCTTGTGGAACTGGGCCTCCAAAAGTCTCCTGCGCTTATAAAGCAATTTATCGGCTTAAATCCCTCCCTGTTGCAGCACCAGTCAATAGTGGAATTAATTACTTTATACAAAAGTAAAGGCCCCAAAAAGAAGAGGTAACTAAAACTTACTGTCGTTTTGGATATTGGATTTACAAAACTATCTTTGGCCCCAAAACTAAAAATTTAAGTATGAATTTTAATCTCTCGCAGATTCCAGACAGGGTAACCAAGCCACGTGAGCATGGCTTAACAATGGTAATGGACAAAGGCCTAAGTGTTGAAGAAGCAAGAAACCTCATAAGTGCTTCTCATCCGCATATTGATATTATTAAATTAGGATTTGGGACCGCCTTTGTAACACCCAATCTGAGAGAGAAAATTGAAATTTATCAATCTTTCAAAATCCCGGTCTATTTTGGCGGGACTTTGTTCGAGGCATTCTTAATACGTAACCAGTTTAAGGACTATATAAACCTTTGTAAAGATTTTAATATTACTTATATGGAAGTAAGCGATGGATCTATCGAAATTCCTCATGCAGAAAAATGCGGTTATATTGAAAAGCTCACAAAAATCGGAACAGTACTAAGCGAAGTAGGAAGCAAGGATGCAGAAAATATTATTCCGCCGTATAAATGGATTGAACTTATGAAAGCAGAATTGGAAGCGGGGGCAAAATATGTGATAGCAGAGGCACGTGAAGCTGGTAATGTTGGTATTTATCGTGGCACCGGTGAGGTAAGGCAAGGATTGGTACAGGAAATACTTACTCAAATTCCTGAGGAAAAAATTCTCTGGGAAGCTCCGCAAAAATCCCAGCAACTATATTTCCTGGAACTGATAGGTTGTAACGTTAATCTTGGCAATATTGCACCATCTGAAATAATCGCGCTTGAAGCAATGCGTATCGGGCTTCGGGGAGACACCTTTCATTTGTACCTTAATAAAGAATCTGTGTAATGAAAGTTTATGGGTTAATCGGCAATCCTTTAAGCCACTCATTTTCCCAGAAATATTTTACAGAAAAGTTTATCCAGGAAAATCTAAGTAATTGTGTATACTTAAATTTTGAAACGCCCGAACTTGACAGGGAAGTTATTAATTTAAAAAACAACTTTGATCTTTGTGGGTTGAATATTACGATTCCATATAAGTCAAAAATTATTTCATTTCTTGATGAAGTTTCCGCCGAATGTAAAGAGATAGGCGCTTGTAATTGTATAAAGATCACCAATAGGAAATGGTCAGGCTTCAACACCGATGTGACTGGTTTCGAAGAAACTTTCAAACCGCATTTAAAAGGCAATCACAAAAAAGCACTGATACTTGGTACTGGTGGATCATCCAAGGCAATAGCCTATGTGCTAAAAAAGCTGGGAATAACCTATCTTTTTGTATCAAGAACAAATTCATTGCAAAATAGCGTCATTGGATATGGTGATATTACTGCTGGCATGTTGGATGAATTTAGTATTATCATAAATACAACACCTGCAGGAATGTTTCCCCATGTGAATGTAGCACCTGAATTACCTTATCAATTTATTTCCGAAAATCATTATTTTTTTGATTTAATTTATAATCCAGCCAAAACACTTTTTCTTTCTAAGGCGGAAGAAAAAGGAGCTGTTATTGAAAATGGCGAACAAATGCTTAGCATACAAGCTGAAGAGAGTTGGAAAATCTGGAATCAAATTTAGCGGCCTGCACCTGTTTTTTTTATCGAAGTGCTTTAGAATCACAAAGTCTCTTTTGAAGTTTTTGATTTAAATAATCCTTCATAAAGTGGGCTCTCCGTCTTTTTTATTTTATCCCAAAAAGTGAAATACAATCCGTAATTATATTTGAATTGCTTATGATGCAACGAATGATGCGAAGCACCGATAAACCATTTGGCAAAAATATTTTTGTAAAATGATCCGGGATAAATTTCAATATCAAGGTGATTAATAACACTGCTTACGGTCATTATAGTTAACTGAACAATTATCACATAATAGTGCATGGGTAAAATCATCAGCATTATGGGTAAAAAAATTGCCTGAAGAAGTCCTTCCAGCGGATGAAAGGAAAATGCTGTGAAAGGGGAAGTAATATTACTATTGTGATGAATTTTGTGTACTATTTTGAATACCGACGGAATGTGCATCCATCTGTGCAGCCAATAATAATAGGTTTCGTGCATGATCATAATAATAATTAAGCTTACGGGTAAATACCACCATCCATATTCGTTTACATCCATATAGATTTTTGTATATCCCTTTTGCCAAATAATCATAGTGATGGTGCCGGCAATGGAGAAGATCAGTGAAGTCACCATGCTCCAGGTAACCTCGATTTTGAACTGGTTTTTTTTGTATCCCTTCAAATTAATTTTTCTTGCTAACCATTTTTGCGGAAACCATATATAAAATATGAGGTAAAAAAGCCCCGCTACCAGGAAATACCGTCCGGTGATGATTATAAAAAAAATCATAGTCACAAGCACAAACCATAGAGGTTTTGAAAAATCTGGTAATTGCATAAAAACAATTTACATAAAAATTATATTTTGTAACTTTTATTTCAAAACAAGAGAAATTTCCTGTAAGAAATTTATGCCTCCTGTTATAAAGGGAAAAAATGAAAAGCCATAATGCATAAAGGCTTCCGTTGAGAAAGCCTTTATCTAAATTATCTTTTAGGTAATAGATTAATCGTGATCATCGCCTCCGAGGCTATACTCATTATTTTCTTCATCTTCTTCGCCAATATCTTCATCTTCGTCATCATTTTCCGCGCCGGGCACATCAAGGCCTGTGCCTGTCACATTGTTTTTAAAACTGCTCTCGTTTAACGGGTTGCCATCATTATCGGTATTGTCGAGCGCTGCCCGTCGCAGGTTTTTATCATCCTCAGTTGGCATATCATTGGCGCTTATACGTAAGTCATCTGCTTCTGCTCTGGTAACATTGGAATCGGGACTTTCCTCAATATCTTGCTCTAAATCGTCATTGAATATCGAATCACCTTCTTCATCAGCAGACGAAATAGTGTCGTCAGCCATTTCGCCTAATGGTGCCGGGTTTATATTTTCCTGCCCGGGAATATCAGATACATCTGGCAAATTCACAGTGAAGCTTTCGCCCGCTAATTCTTTTTTATCCTTTTCTGAATCTGGTAAATCGGTGCTGTTTTTGTTTTTCGAATTATCATTTTGCATAACATTACGTTTTTATAAGAAGTGAAAATTCTATGCCAGCATACGCGGAACAAATTTACGATCCATGCTTAGCAGTTTTTTGTAAAATTTCTAATTTATTTATTGCTATTTAAATCTATACCCTTACCTTCGCACTCCCAAAATAAATTTGGTTAAAAAGTTCTTTAAATATGTCTCAAAGAATCAGGATTAAACTTCAGTCTTACGATCACAATCTTGTTGACAAATCTGCCGAGAAGATTGTTAAGACAGTACGTAGCACAGGCGCAGTAGTTACAGGGCCCATTCCTTTACCTACACACAAAAAAATATTTACTGTTTTGCGCTCGCCTCACGTGAATAAAAAAGCCCGTGAGCAGTTTCAGTTGTGTACACATAAGCGTTTGCTGGACATATATACCAGCAGTTCAAGAACCGTTGATGCATTGTCAAAGCTTGACTTGCCTTCCGGTGTTGATGTTGAGATAAAAGCATAAAAGTAAGCCCTGCCTAATTCCGACAGGAAAAGACAACAGGGCATAGTTCTTATATAAATTGTAACACCCATCTACTCTGAGTTTATCGAAGAGGAGCGCTGGGTATAAAAAGTAGAAATGAAAAGTATTATTGGAAAGAAAGTTGGCATGACCAGCATTTTCGATAGTAATGGCAAGCAGACTGCTGTGACCATTATTGAAGCAGGCCCGTGCGTTGTAACACAGAAAAAGACTGTGGACACTGATGGATACAATGCAATCCAGATTTCCTTCGGCGATAAAAAAGAAAAGCACACCCTACTCTCAGAAAAAAACCATTTTGCCAAAGCAAATACATCGGCAAAGAAATTCGTAAAAGAAATACGCGATAGCGAAACAGATAAAAATATGGGCGACACTATTAGTGTTGACATATTTAATGAAGGCGATAAAGTAACGGTTGTCGGCACTACCAAGGGAAAGGGTTTCCAGGGTGTCGTTAAGCGCCATGGCTTCCATGGTGTAGGTGAGCAATCTCACGGCCAACACGACAGGTCAAGGGCACCGGGTTCAATAGGTGGTTCCTCTTATCCTTCCAGAGTGTTTAAAGGAATGAGAATGGCAGGGCGTATGGGTAATGATAAGGTGCAATTGAAAGGCCTTAAGATCGTAAAGATTTTCCCAGAAAAAAATTATCTATTAATAAGTGGTTCGGTTCCCGGCCACAATGGTTCCATCGTTTTAATCCAGAAATAATATGCAGTTAGAAGTAATAAATAAAGAAGGAAAAAAAACTGGCAGAACGATAGAACTGCCCGATGATATATTTGGTGCAGAGCCTAATAACCACGTGATCTGGCTTGCGGTAAAACAATACCTGGCTGCCCGCAGACAAGGTACGCACAAGGTGAAAACCCGCGCAGAAGTTGAAGGATCGTCTAAGAAACTTCATAAGCAAAAAGGTACAGGTGGAAGCCGAAAAGGAAATATCCGTAATCCATTATACAAAGGCGGTGGTACTGTTTTCGGACCTAAACCTCATGGCTATGATTTTAAGTTAAATCGTAAGGTAAAAGACCTGGCTAAAATTGGTGCATTAAGCAGTAAAGCCAAAGAAAACAAAATCTTCATAGTTGAAGATTTCTTGATAGAAACACCTTCCACAAAAGAATTTACACAAATATTTAGCAGTCTCAATACAGAGAGCAGGAAAGCACTTTTCATAATGCCTGAGCATAACGAAAATCTTTACAAAAGCTTTCGTAATGTACCATCTATATGCGGCACCTTATTAAGTGATATTAACACTTATGATATTATTAATTCTGACGCAGTAGTATTTACCGAGAGTGCAGCTAAAATATTTGTAGAGGAAAATGAAGAGGTGGCTGAAGCATAATAATTGTAAACAAAAAGAGAAACAAACAAAAATTAAAAAGACATGAAGCTGTCTGAAGTTTTAATAAAACCGGTATTGTCGGAGAAAGTTAACAGGTTAACTGAAAAGTATAACCGATATACTTTTATCGTGAACAGGAAGGCGAACAAACTGGAGATAAAGAAGGCTGTGGAAGAGTTTTACGGCATCCAGGTACAGGATGTAAATACTTTGACGATGCCATCTAAAGTAAAGCAACGGAATACTAAGGCAGGCTTGCTTACCGGTAGAAAGCCAGCCAAGAAAAAGGCAGTAGTAACAGTGGCAGAAGGAGAGACCATTGACTTATATGGTAATGTATAAAAGGTAAAAATTAAATTAAGAATTCGTCTTAAACGGAATTTAAATAAAAATCGTCATGGCTTTAAGAAAATACAAACCGACAACCGCAGGAACCCGCTGGAGAATAGGTAACGCCTATGCTGAGATTACGACAAATGTTCCTGAGAAAAGCCTGGTAGAAAAAGTACATCATACAGCAGGCCGCAATTCACAGGGACGCAGAAGTATGCGTTATCTCGGTGGTGGCCACAAGAGAATGTATCGCGTTATTGATTTTAAAAGAGATAAAAAAGATATTCCAGCTACTGTTAAGAGTATCGAATATGATCCAAACAGAAGTGCCTTTATAGCGCTGATCGTCTATACTGACGGCGTAAAAAAATACATTATTGCTCCGCAAGGTTTGCAGGTTGGAGCTACTATATTAAGTGGCGATGCTGTAGCACCTGAGTTAGGAAATGCTTTAATGCTTAAAAATATTCCTTTAGGTACTGTTGTTCACAATATTGAAATGCAGCCCGGACAAGGCGGAAAGCTAGCGAGAAGTGCCGGATCATCTGCACAACTTGCTAATAAGGAAGATAAGTATGGTGTTTTGAAAATGCCAAGTGGTGAATTGAGAAAAATCTTAATTAACTGTTATGCTACAGTTGGTGTTGTAAGCAACAGCGATCACAACCTGCAGAGTATGGGTAAAGCGGGAAGGAACAGGTGGAGAGGTATTCGCCCCAGAACAAGAGGTGTTGCAATGAACCCGGTTGATCATCCGATGGGTGGTGGTGAAGGAAAAGCATCTGGCGGACACCCGAGAAGCAGAACAGGTAAGTATGCAAAGGGCCAGGTTACACGTACACGTGGTAAAGGGTCAGACAAAATGATTATTCAAAGAAGAAATGGTAAGAAATTGCCGAATAAGTAGCAGGTAGTGAGAGGTGAGTATAATAAAGTTTTAATATCGTACATCGTACATCAAAAATCGAACATAGAATATGGCTCGTTCAATTAAAAAAGGTCCTTATGTAGAAGCTAAGCTTGAGAATAAAGTGCTTGGCATCAATGAAGGAACAACTAAGAAAGGTGTTATTAAAACGTGGTCGCGTCGTTCAACAATTACGCCCGATTTTGTAGGACATACGTTTGCAGTTCATAACGGAAATAAATTTATTCCGGTGTATGTAACGGAATTTATGGTTGGGCATAAGCTCGGAGAATTTGCACCAACAAGAAATTTTAAAGGACACTCAAGTAAAAAGATCGCATAATTTTTAAATACAATTCAGAAGTATTTAGAATAAAGAAATAAAAAAATGGAAGCAGTAGCTAAACTTAATAACTATCCCACATCTCCCCGTAAAATGCGTTTACTGGCAGATCTTATTCGTGGTCTTGAAGTTGAAAAAGCATTGGGAATTTTGCAATTCAATCCAAAGCATCCTGCAGTACCGATGTATAAATTACTCAAGAGTGCAATTAACAACTGGGAACAAAAGAACAGTGATGAGAAAGTAGAGGATGCAGGCCTTGTTGTAAAAACCATCATGGTGGATTGCGGAAGAGTTATTAAACGTATGCGTCCTGCACCGCAAGGACGCGGGTATCGTGTTCGCAAGCGCAGTAATCATGTTACTATTATTGTAGATAGCAACACTGCCAGGTCTATTCCTTCTGTAAAGAAAGTTATAGCTAAAGAAGAGGTTGCCCCCGTAACGGAAGAGAAAGCTACAGAAACAAAAAAGCCTGCAACTAAGAAGGCAGCAGCAAAAAAAGAAGCTGCTCCAAAAAAAGCGGCTACAAAGAAAGCAAAGCCTGCTGAAGAAAAAACGGAAAAGAAATCAGCAACAAAAAATACAAAAAAATAAAAACCGAATATGGGTCAAAAAACAAATCCGATTGGTGCCAGGTTGGGAATCATCCGTGGATGGGAAAGTAACTGGTTTGCACATCCAAAAGATTATGCAAAGAAACTGGTTGAGGATGATAAGATCAGAACATATCTCAATGCCCGTATCAACAAAGGTGGAATTGCGAAGATCGTAATCGAGCGTACATTGAATAAACTGATCATTACTATCCATACCTCAAAGCCGGGTATCATAATCGGTAAAGGTGGTGGAGAAGTAGATCGAATAAAAGAGGAGTTAAAGAAACTTACAGGTAAAGACGATGTTCAGATAAATATTCTTGAAATACGCCGTCCTGAGCTTGATGCAAATATTGTAGCAGATACAATTGCCAGGCAGATAGAGAATCGTATCAACTATAAAAGAGCTATTAAAATGTCCATTGCTTCGGCATTAAGAATGGGCGCTGAAGGGATAAAAGTAAGAGTAGGTGGAAGGCTTGGTGGAGCTGAAATAGCACGTAGCGAAGAAATCAAACAAGGACGAACTCCTTTGCACACACTACGTATGGACATTGACTATGCAAACGTATTTGCCCAAACTGTATATGGTAAAATTGGGGTTAAAGTTTGGATTTGTAAAGGTGAAGTTCTTGCTAAAAGAGATTTAAACCCAAATATAATTGCAGGTGGTGGAAAAACTGATGGAGATATGCAGCAAGGTGACAGAAGAGGTGGTTTTGGAGACAGGCGCGGTGGAGGTGACAGGGGAGATAGACGCGGTGGCGGTGGTGGAGAAAGGAGAGGTGGGGGCGGTGCCGGTAGAGGTGGCGGAGGAAGAAGATAATTCTAATTTATTTTTTATTGCAATAGAAAAAGAAATTGCAACACGATAATTTTCAAATAAAGTAAAAAATGTTACAGCCAAAAAGATCGAAGCACAGGAAGATGCAGAAAGGCCGTATGAAGGGTGATACTAAACGCGGTGCTACCATTTCCTTTGGAACATTTGGGTTGAAAGCTCTTGAGGAGGTATGGTTAACTAACAGGCAAATAGAATCAGCCAGGCAAGCAATGACGCGTCACATGAAGCGTGAAGGAAATGTGTGGATCAGAATTTTTCCTGATAAGCCTATTACTAAAAAACCTGCTGAAGTGAGGATGGGTAAGGGTAAAGGTAACCCTGAATATTGGGCGGCAGTTGTACAGCCGGGAAGAATTCTATTTGAAGCTGATGGCGTATCACTCCAGGTTGCAAAGGAGGCGTTTGAACTTGCAGCACAAAAATTACCTATCGCTACAAAATTTGTGGTGAGAAGAGATTATGATACTAATTAGCCAGTTAACTAATTAAATTAAAAACAATGTCTAATAGAAACGATTTCGTTAATAGTCTAAAAGAGATGAGTGAAGCAGATCTTAAATCCAAGATTGAAGAGGATGAACTGCGGGTGAAAAAATTAAAATTTGCTCATGCGGTTTCTCCAATTGAAAACCCAATGAACATTCGTGGAGTAAGAAAAGATATTGCACGCTTAAAGACTGAATTAAGAAAGAAACAATTAGGTGCTAAATCCTAAATATAATAAATAATGCTCGATAGAAATTTAAGAAAAACAAGAACCGGTGTAGTTTCCAGCAATAAGATGGATAAAACGATTACCGTGAAAGTTGAAAGAAGAGTAAAGCATCCTATCTATGGGAAGTTTGTGAAAAAAACGACCGGCTTTCATGCTCATGACGAAAAAAACGAATGCAGTATTGGCGACGTAGTTAAAATTATGGAGACAAGGCCTATGAGCAAATTGAAGCGTTGGAGATTGGTGGAAGTTGTAGAAAAAGTAAAATAATTATTCAATAGTTCAGTATGTGTCCCAGGTGCATTTGAACTTTGAAACCTGATCCAGGATTAAAATCAGGATCAGAAATAAATACCAGGTTTAAAAACTAAACAAAGATGATACAGCAAGAAAGCAGGTTAAATGTAGCAGATAATAGCGGGGCAAAAGAGGTGTTGTGCATTCGCGTTCTCGGCAACTCCGGCCAGGATTATGCACACGTCGGCGACAAGATTGTAGTTTCGGTAAAGGATGCCTTACCTGCAGGTGGTATTAAAAAAGGGACAGTAAGCACAGCCGTTATCGTGCGTACTAAAAATAAGCTTCGTCGCAAAGACGGATCTTATATCAGGTTTGATGATAATGCAGTTGTTCTATTGAATGCATCTGACGAACCAAGGGGAACAAGAATTTTCGGGCCAGTCGCCCGTGAGTTGAGAGACAAAGGGTATATGAAGATAATTTCTCTTGCCCCTGAAGTATTATAAATGTATCTTTGCACCCCCAAAAAAATGGGGTAATTAATTAAAACAGACAAAATATTTGTCAATAATGAAGACAAGATTTAAACCGAAGTTCAACATAAAAAAAGGCGATTCAGTCGTGGTAATAACGGGTGACGATAAAGACCTTAAAAAACCGCGGAAAGTATTAGAAGTAGTAACAGAAAAAAACCGCGTACTTGTGGAAGGAGTAAACATTGTTACCAAACATACAAAGCCATCCGCTCAGAATACCAAAGGTGGTATTCTGAAAATAGAGGCGCCGATCGCTATATCTAATGTTATGCTTTGGGATGCCAAATCTTCATCACATTCAAAAATAAGCAGGAAAAGAGAGGATGGAAAACTAGTGAGAACTGCTAAAAAATCAGGGGAGGTAATTAAATCATGAGTACTGATAAATATACACCGAGGCTTGCAGTGAAGTACAAAAAAGAAGTTGTACCTGCGTTAATGAAGAAATTTGCCTACAAAACGGTAATGCAAGCCCCAAGGCTTGAAAAAGTTTGCATCAATCGCGGTGTGAACGGTGCTGTAGCGGACAAGAAATTAGTGGATGTTTCCATTGAAGAGCTAACCACCATCACAGGACAGAAGGCTGTTGCGACAATGTCAAAAAAAGACATATCTAATTTCAAGCTTCGTAAGAATATGCCCATTGGCGCAAAAGTTACTTTACGCGGCGTAAATATGTATGAATTTTTAGACAGGCTGGTTTCAGTTTCTTTACCGCGTGTAAGAGATTTCAAAGGAATTAGTGATAAATCATTTGACGGCCGGGGTAATTATACTTTGGGAGTTACTGAACAAATTATTTTTCCTGAAATTGATATTGATAAAGTAAACAAAATAACAGGGCTTGATATCACTTTTGTAACAACAGCATCTACAAATGAAGAAGCTTTTGAATTACTTAAGGAATTAGGAATGCCTTTTAAAAACGTAAAAAAATAACCTTCGATAAATTCAGGGTTACCAACAAAAATAAAAACTATGGCTAAAGAGTCAGTTAAAGCAAGACAGAGAAAGCGTGAAAAAATGGTGGAAAAATACGCTGAAAAGAGAAAAGCTTTGAAAGAAGCTGGCGATTATCGTGGGCTTGATCTTCTTCCAAAGAATGCATCTCCGGTTCGGTTAAAAAACCGCTGCCAGCTTACGGGCCGTCCAAGGGGATATCTCAGGCATTTTGGCCTCTCAAGAAATATCTTTCGGGATATGGCATTGCAGGGTAAAATTCCAGGCGTAAAGAAAGCGAGTTGGTAAGCCTATCTCAAAATGCGGTAAGGGTTTTAAAAAATAAAAAGACAAATACAAACATAAATTACAATGGTTACTGATCCTATAGCAGATTACTTAACAAGAATTAGAAACGCACAGATGGCAAGCCATAGGGTTGTTGAAATTCCTGCAAGTAATTTGAAGAAACGCATCACGGAGATTTTATATGATAAGGGATATATTTTGAAATACAAATTTGAAGACGATTCAAAGCAAGGCTTGATAAAGATTGCTTTGAAATACGATCCCCAGTCAAAACTTCCTGCGATACAAAGCCTGGAAAGGGTAAGTCGCCCGGGATTGCGTTCTTATTCAAAACCTGACGAATTCAAAAGAGTTAAAAATGGTTTAGGGATAGCAATTGTATCTACTTCAAAAGGTGTAATGACCGATAAAGAAGCCAAGGCACAAAAGGTGGGAGGTGAAGTATTGTGTAACATTTATTAATTTTTTTTGGTGAGATAATTAAGCCTTAGTCGTGGCTGAACACAACCAAATATTACTATAAAATAAAACCGGCTATGTCTAGAATTGGAAAAAACCCTGTTACAATTACAAATGGTGTAAATGTTATTGTCGGGAATGATAATGTAATAACAGTTAAAGGTCCTAAAGGTGAATTAAAACAGGCCATCGATCGCGACATTAAAGTGGAAGTAAAGGATGATAAAATTGAGTTCAAACGTCCTACAGATCAGATACGGCACAGGGCCATGCACGGTTTGTATCGTTCGCTTGTAAACAATATGGTACAGGGTGTTACAACAGGCTTTACCAAGCAACTTGAACTCGTGGGTGTAGGTTACAAAGCTTCAAACCAGGGAAATCTTCTCGATCTTTCATTGGGTTATTCGCATAATATTATTGTTGAAATACCTAAAGAATTGAAAGTTTCCACAGCCCAGGAGAAAGGTAAAAACCCGATTATTACGTTGGAAAGTATAGACAAGCAATTACTGGGAGCTGTAGCGGCAAAAATCCGCAGTCTTCGCAAGCCCGAGCCGTACAAAGGAAAAGGTGTGAAATTTGTTGGCGAAGTGTTGCGCAGAAAGGCTGGTAAATCTGCAGGCAAGTAAGATTAAATAATTATCAAATCGGAAAGATTTGTTTAAAAAACTCCGGCAGAATCGGGGTAAAAATAAAATACAATGAATTCAAAAGTTAGTGCCAGGCAAAAGATAAGATACCGCATTCGCAAAAAAATAAGCGGAAGTGCATCCAAGCCAAGGCTTAGTGTTTTTAGGAGCAACAGTGATATTTATGTGCAGTTGATTGATGATACAACCGGAACTACTATAGCTTCAGCTTCTTCGCGTCAAAAGGATTTAGCAGCACAGAAAGTAAACAAGCTTGAAAAAAGTAAATTGGTAGGGGCTGCCATTGCACAAAAATCTACCGAGCTCGGCATTAAAGATGTAGTGTTTGACAGGAGTGGGTATATCTATCATGGCCGCGTAAAAGCTGTGGCGGAAGGTGCAAGAGAGGGCGGGTTGGTATTTTAGACAGCGCCTTTAAAACTTAATAAAAAAATTATAAATAGCTATAATGTTAAAAGCAAATACACAAAGAATCAGGAGTGCAGAGCTCGAGCTTAAAGAAAAAGTAGTTTCTATAAACCGCGTTGTTAAAACAACAAAAGGTGGAAGGGCATTTAGCTTTTCTGCGTTGGTGGTTGTAGGTAACGAAAATGGCGTTGTAGGGCAAGGCTTAGGTAAAGCAAAAGAAGTTCAGGAAGCAATTCTTAAAGGGATTGATGATGCCAAGAAGAACCTGATAAAAGTGCCCATTATGCACGGTACCATACCGCATGAACAATGGAGCAAAGAAGGTGCAGCTAAAGTTTTGATTAAGCCAGGTGCACCAGGTACTGGTGTAATTGCAGGTGGAAGCATGCGTGCAGTATTGGAAAGTGCTGGAATTCATGATGTGCTTGCAAAATCTCTTGGTTCTTCAAATCCACATAACGTGGTAAAAGCTACCGTGAAAGCGTTGGCAACTCTAAGAGAGCCTATTGCTGTAGCCAAGACAAGAAACATTTCTTTAAAGAAAGTTTTTAACGGATAAGATTAACCGGAAAAAATACTTACGATGAAAAAAATTAAAATTAAGCAGGTAAAAAGCGGGATCGACAGATCGCAGCGCCAGAAGTTAACACTCCAGGCACTTGGTTTGAAAAAAGTGAATGCTACAAAAGAGGTTGAAGCCACACCACAAATTTTAGGAATGATCAAAAAAGTTGATCATCTGATAACGGTGGAAGAATTGGCTTAATAACATTAATATATTTATTAAAGCGAGCTCCGGTACCGGGGCGTTAAGTTCAAAAAAAGTACAATGCAAATACACAATTTAAGGCCGGCAAAAGGCGCTACCCACAAAGAGAAAAGAATTGGCCGCGGTGAAGCTTCCGGTAAAGGTGGAACTTCTACAAAAGGTAATAAAGGCGGGCAGAGCCGGGCTGGTTATAAAATTAAGATGGCCCACGAAGGTGGCCAGATGCCAATCCAGAGAAGGCTTCCTAAAAGAGGATTTAAAAATAATAACAGGGTTGAATATAAAGTGTTTAATCTTGGACAGATAGATCAGCTGATCGAGAAACATTCCCTTAAAGAATTTACTCCTGAAAATCTTTACATCAACAATCTTATTGGTCAAAACGACCGTGTAAAAATCCTGGGGAATGGCATTTTAAAAGCAAATATTCCTTTCAAGGTAAATGCAGTGAGTGAAAAAGCAAAAGGTGCGATCGAGTCTGCCGGCGGAACTATCGAAATAGTTAAATAATTAATGGATATTTGCTTTCTGAAATGGAAATTGCAAATAAATAAATCTTGATAATTCTGTGAAGAAATTCATCACCACATTAAAAAATATCTGGACAATTGAGGAGTTGAGAAATAAGATTCTCGTGACTTTATTGCTCATTTTGGTATACAGGTTGGGGTCACATATAGTTCTTCCAGGCCTCGATCCCAATAAGCTTACAAATCTGGAAAATAGCTCGAAAGGCGGTATGCTTGGTCTTTTAGACGCATTTGTTGGAGGTGCATTTTCCAAAGCGTCCATTTTTGCTTTAGGAATTATGCCTTATATATCTGCTTCGATTTTTATGCAGTTGATGACAATACTTGTTCCTCAAATTGCCAAGATTCAAAAAGAAGGCGATAGCGGAAGAAAAAAAATCAACCAATGGACACGCTACCTCACTGTTGTAGTAACAGCATTCCAGGCAGCGGCATATATAGGCTTTTTAACTACATCAAACCGTGAAGCTTTATTGGAAGCTTATTCCGGATTTTTCTGGTTATCTACTGTAGTTATTCTTACCGTTGGTACTTTATTCGTGATGTGGCTTGGTGAAAAAATTACTGATAAGGGGCTTGGAAATGGTACATCCATCATAATAATGGTTGGAATTTTGGCCAGGCTTCCTCAATCGTTTATGCAGGAGTTTTCTGCTAAGCAGACCCGGGGTGGTGGAGGATTACTAATATTTCTTATTGAGATCGCGGCATTTATTGCTGTTATCCTCGGACTAATACTACTTGTACAAGGAGTGAGAAAGGTCCCTGTGAATTATGCCAAGCAAATAGTTGGCAACAGGCAATTTGGTGGTGCAAGGCAATTTTTACCATTGAAAGTGAATGCCGCGGGTGTTATGCCTATCATTTTTGCGCAGGCTATCATGTTTTTACCCACGATTTTTGCCGGGTTTCAAACTTCCGGAAAAAACTGGGCGATCTATTTTACAGACCATACTAATTTTATTTATATGGTTATTTATTCTGTAATGGTGATTGGGTTTACATTTTTATACACCGCGCTTATTTTTAATCCAAAGCAAATGGCTGATGATCTTAAGCGCAGTAACGGGTTTATTCCGGGCGTAAAACCCGGCCAGCCGACAACGGATTACATTGGTACTATAATGGACCGGATAACTTTGCCAGGTGCAGTGCTGCTTGCATTTGTGGGTATCTTGCCTGGTATTGCCCAACTTATGGGAGTAACCCAGGGATTTGCTACTTTTTACGGAGGTACATCTTTGTTGATTATGGTTGCAGTTGTTCTTGACACGCTTCAGCAAATAGAAACTCAACTGCTAATGCGGCAATATGATGGATTGATGAGTGGTGGCGGCCGCATCCAGGGAAGACAAACTGTGGCTCCGGGCGTAACTGGAAATTTATAATTTTTATTAATATATTTTATTGCGACCCTGGCCTTTGTTGTCAGGGTTTTTTTAAATAGTAAAGTGATGATCATTTATAAAACCCCGGAAGAGGTTGAACTGATAAGAAAAAATTGTTTGCTTGTAAATAATACCATTGCCGAGGTTGCCAAAAAAATAAAACCTGGCGTCTCTACCATATATCTCAATGAGCTTGCCGAGCAATATATACGGGACCACGATTCCATTCCATCATTCAAAAATTATCATGGGTTTCCGTATGCGTGTTGCATGTCAGTAAATGATGCGGTTGTGCATGGTTTTCCCACAAAGAGCGAACTTGAGGATGGAGACGTTGTATCCATTGACGTGGGTGTTTATAAGAACGGCTTTCATGGCGACAGCGCCTATACTTTTGCGATAGGAAAAATAAGTGATGGGATAAAAAGACTTATGCGTGTTACAAAAGATTCCCTATATAAAGGAATTGAAAAAGCGGTAGCCGGTAATCGCATCGGCGATATTGCTTTCGCCATCCAGGAATATACTGAGCGCAGAAATGGCTATGGTATTGTTCGTGAACTGGTTGGGCATGGGCTTGGACGGGAACTTCACGAAGATCCGCAGGTGCCGAATTATGGCAAGCGCGGTAGTGGAGCAAAATTAAATGATGGCCTTGTAATTGCGATAGAACCGATGATAAACATGGGCCGCAAAGAAGTGTACAACGATAAAGATGGTTGGACAATACGCACCAAAGACGGCAAACCATCTGCCCATTATGAACATACAGTTTGTGTTAGAAAAAATGCCGCCGATATTCTTTCATCCTTCGCCAGTATAGAAGTTGCAGAAAAAGCTAATACGAATCTGTGCTCGGATTATTGATTGTCTAAATCATTCAGATAACTGAGTTAGTCAATGCGGTTGAGTTATTGCAATTCACTACTCACTTGTTCCAAAAGAAAAAGAACTTCTTCGCTGCTTTGCGTCCTTAAGCTATTTTGCCGAAATTATTTCGCCTTCTTCAACTGAGCATATTATTAAATGCCAGGCGTAATAGTTGAATTATTCACTTTTCCCCTAATTGTCTGAAATCTTTGCATTTTCTGAAGAACTCAACACGGTCTCTTCCTCAAATTAGCTGTAAAAAATATTTCTACGTAGTACAATAAACAACAGATAGTCGTCGTTTTACTCGCAATATGGTAAAATTACGGTTCTCTCCTAAAGGAAAATGTACTCGGATTTACCGGAAAACCTCAAAAAACGAAAAATGAACAAAAGTTCTACAACATTATCAGCTAAGTGTATCGCGTTGATTCTCGTAGCATCAATTTTTGCAATTCATTTAAATGCTCAATCATTTTCAAAGCTGAAGTTCAGTCAGCCAAAGCTTGTTGCAGGCGCTAACGGAACAATTGGGGCAACCTATAAATTTGCAAATGTGACACCTGGTGTTGATGCATTCATAACTATCGAAGTTATAAACAGGGGAGCTAAGCTGATTAATATTGATGATTCAATTAATGGAAATTATGACGCGTGGCAACCGATAGTTGCAAGCCCGAATGCAGTAGGATCGTCTTATATAAAATGGGATATTGAATTTAAAACCGGCAAGGGGGAGAGTTATTCTTTTCCTTCTGTAAATGCAACCGCTACCGATGTTCGTTATGATAATGCAAATATTAGTGAATTCATAGGGGTAAATGGCCAATTTGGGTACGATGTTTCCAGGAGAAGTTCATCACTTCTTACAGTTGCTGCATTAAGCGATCCCGACAATGTGAATGGGGATGACCCGAGTGATACCAATGTCGTAGCCTTTTGGCCTGCTAAATACCAACAGGGGGATGATGTTGCTTCAAATGATGTGAGCATTAACTATCATTTTACCAATTCTTCTAAGATGAAGTTCTATACCGGTTCTATTGTAAGATCACAAGGTACCGCATCAAGCCGCAGCCACTCTATTTACTTTATGGATGATACTAATTAAAACCGGCCGTTAAGGACGTGAATTTCCAGAATGTATTTGGGAGAAGATAAATGATGCCAATAAAATGTATTCTTTCCTTTGCCCTGCCAGATCACTTCCCGGATTAATAACTTTTTATATAAAAGCTGGGTGAAGCCGAATAGTTTTTAGACTATCTTGAAGTTCAGGACAACCTGCTCTTCCCGATAACCTCTGTCTTACGTTGACGCATTCTCACTAACAAATACCATTGATAACAATATTTTTTACAAAATATTGAAAGTAAATTTCCTTCCGATATATTGCATTAAATGCAAAAAGAACTCATAGTCGTTGGCGGAGGAGCAGCAGGATTTTTCTGTGCCATAAATGCAGCATTAAAAACCCCTGGCCTTAATGTTACGATTCTTGAAAAAACCTCCAAGCTGTTAAGTAAAGTGCGAGTTAGCGGCGGCGGACGCTGTAATGTGACGCATGCATGCTTTAGCATTGCCGAAATGGTGAAGAAATATCCACGCGGCGAAAAGTTTTTAAAACAATCTTTTCATCATTTTTTTACAACAGATACTATCAAATGGTTTGAGGAGAGAAATATTAAATTAAAAACAGAAGATGATGGCAGGATGTTTCCCGTAAGCAATTCTTCTGAAACAATTATTAATTGCCTGCTTGAGCAGGCTGATAGAGCAGGTATAAAAATTTTAATGAATTGTGAAGTTGAGGAAGTTGAAAAGCTTCCCCGTGAAGACCATAAGTATACAGACAACGAGAATTTACAGAAAGGTTTTAGAATAAAATGTAAAAGCCACGATACGCTTACGGCAGATTTTATTTGTGTCGCCTGCGGTGGCTATCATAAAAAAGAACAGTTCAACTGGCTGGCTAAATTGGGTCATAATTTCGAACTGCCTGTACCGTCCCTTTTTACATTTAATATTCCCGGTAATCCTGTTGTTGAACTTATGGGTATTACACTGAAGCATGTAGCCATAAAAATAAATGGTACGAAACACAAGCAGGAAGGCCCATTGCTTATTACGCATTGGGGACTCAGCGGCCCGGTTATTCTAAAACTTTCAGCATTTGCCGCAATCGATCTTGCCAGTTTGCAATATGATTTTTCTATTTCGGTTAACTGGCTTCCCCGGTTAAATGAAAATCTTGTTTTAGAAAAATTAAAGTTATTGAGAACGGAGCTTGCCTCTCAGAAAATTATCAACAGGAACCCGTTTGATTTGCCCCAGAGGCTATGGAAATATCATTTGCAATCCTGCGACATACGTGATGAAATGAGATGGGCTGATTTACCTGCAAAACTTCAAAACCTCCTGGCAATTCAATTGTGTTCACAACAATTTCATGTAAAAGGGAAAACAACTTTTAAAGAAGAATTTGTGACAGCGGGGGGTATAAAATTAAATGAAGTAAATGCGGTAACCATGGAAAGCAAAATTTTGCCCCATTTATTTTTTGCCGGTGAAATTTTAGATGTTGATGGTGTTACGGGAGGATTTAATTTTCAACATGCGTGGACAAGTGGCTGGCTCGCTGCAGATAAAATTGCGTCGCTTTCAAAAGGGGAATAAGTTACATATACTTTTAGAGGAGGATAATAAGTAACAGTACCGCTATCGTCATTATGATAACTGTTACATATAGGCAGGATATAATTATTTTCGATTTATCCATCAGGTACAATCTTTCGAAAACTCTTAGGTAATACCCACTTGCCTCACAAATTATACCATTAGTAAATCACGGGTTAATATTACTGCCATTGTTGAACCTCTTACTCAATCCGGGACATATAAAAAAAGATAATTTGTGGATTTATCTCTTTACTTCAAAAGTAAAAGTGGCGTTGCCGAACGTTCCATTTTTACTAATTCCTTGAATGTCCACCATATATTTTCCGGGAACATCGGATGTGTAAAAATCAATGGTTGCGTCGGCTCCGGGATTGATCTTGATATTGGGAGACCATTGCAAGACATTTCTAAAATCGGGAATGTGACTAGATCGTTGCTCTTCTGTAGCATAGGATGGGGAATAGAATTCACGTTCTGCCTGAAGGCCATCGTAGTCAATTATAGTTGCATGAGGGCCGGGATCGAAACCTGCCAGGTCGCCTTTATAAGAGGTCCAGTTTAATACACCATTAAAGATAGAATTGCCTAAAAAATATCGCCTGTTAACCACCTCAACTTTATATAATTTTAGTGGATCTAACTCCATAAATTTATTAAAATCAAATACTGCTACACCATCAAGCATTACCAGCGGATCGCTTTTGATCATAAGATTGGTCGCAAAATTATAGAGATCAAAGTGAAAATTGCCTTCCCGTTTTCTTACGTCTGCCATGGCAACATATTCCCTTAATACTTCTTCAATTGTTGCGAAACGTGTGTAGTTATCCAGCAGGTATTTTGCATCAGGATTTATATAAAAGGCAGTGGTATCAAAATTGGGCTGGATAAATTGCTTTAATTTTTTCGCGGTATAGATATTTTGAACCTGCATACTCACGCTTTGTTGTCGCAGGGAATTTTCCATCCCAGGAATTAGATTAAATATGGGCAAAGGAGTCGTCGAAAAAGAATTGCTATAAGGGTCTGTTACGTCAATCCGGTAAATACTATCCCGCATGGTGTTCGTTTGCAGAATGACTTCTGAAGAGCCATAGAGTTCGCTCACTTCGAACTTTACCAGCCCGTTATTGTCACTTACGGATGAATTAAATTCTGTTTGAAAGCCGGGAACTGAAATATAACTTTCAATATTGGAGGCAGCCTTTCCAGTAATAGTATTTATTACTTTACCAACTACAATGGGGCCGTTATATTCAGGCACAAAATCAAAATAGGTTTTTTTATTTTGCAAAATTTCTTCCCATTTAAATCTTCTCCATCCGTTAGTAAGCATTATATTATCAAGTTCCTGGTTTGTTGCGGCATCGTTATCTGCGAAATAATAATTTGGGTTTTCTATATTTCCAGTAATGTCTGATGTGAGAAGAAGATAACTGCTTATGCTGGCGCAATCGGTCGATTGCAGCGAATCAAGTTTGAAAACCGTCATCGAAAGACTCGCAGTATCATCTTTTAGTTTGGTGTCACTTATCGAGACATGTAGATCTATTTTTTTTCTAGTGGAACTAACGGCCTGATCTGTATTTATTTTTATCTCTAATTGTTGCGATGGCTTTTTAAAATACAATCTCTCGCAAACAGGTTGTTTCTGATCATTAAAAATAGTGACCTCGGAAATACCATCTCCCAGTTTTTCTTTATCAAAAATAAATAAGGCCTTTCCGTTTTGCAGTACACTATGATCGGCAACCTTTATTACTCCTCTTGTGTGCGCAAATAAATATATTTCTCTCCCCGATAAAATATCGGATTGAACAGTCACCACTATTTTACCGGTTGAATCGGAAAGATGCATAACATACCCGCTTTGGTATATAGACGGCAGCGTTTTGACAATGCTTACCCCTGAATCACTTTGCACGATGGCTTTATAGATATGATTGGCAAAAGGCGTAAATTCAAAAAAGCCTATGCCCGCATGTTGTGGGGTAAATGAAAGCAACGTGTCGGCGTTATCAATAAGAAATCCTTTGAAGTCGATACCCTTTCCAAATTGATCGGTTCCTTTAAAAGCAATTTTGCAAGGAATATTTTCTACCATATTACCGCCTTCGGGGAAAAAGGTGATATCAAATTTATTTGGATTGTCAGCTGCCGGCACACCTGGATCTTTTTGAATATTTACAATGGTTATAGTTTTTTCAAAAAAATAATCCGCACTAAAATTTTTCATCCAGTTAGTGTAAGCCCGTAGTGTATAGTTACCTGAGTTAAGATTAATTGGCAGGTAAAAAGAACCATTTCCGCCGGCATTTAGTAAACTTATTTTTGCCTGGGCTACATGTTTATTAGCTGAATCTAAAATTTCAACATAAGCGACTTTACTGAGTTCCAAAGGGACGTGTGTAGAAGCATCAACATCATAAACTTTGAACCATAAAATTTCTCCCGCAACATAAAAGTTTTTGTCCGTGTGTACATATATTTTTTCTCTTACGGTATTTCGATTGTAATTGTTGAATGAAGTTGCGATAGAATTGAAATTATCCTGGCAATGTGCAATGGATAAAAGAGAAAAAAAGAAAATTATTATAAAGCATAAGTAAGCTCTTAGTTGAATTAAGTATTTAAAAATAAGATTGCACATTTACTAATTCTATTTAGCTGTTTATTGTGAACGACATATATTATTATGGCCAAAAAAAAGGTCTCACGTTTGTTCCTTTTAAGGTACAGTCTATACAATTTTGATCGGGGGTTGCTGAAAATTTTACAATCGATCCAAAAGGGCCGAGAGCAGTTGGAACCATAGGAGATAACCCGACCCCATATTTAAGAATACTGTCCGGTTGGTTATCTACAATCGTTTGTACACATCCCTGGCTATAACCCCATCCTGGCAGTTCGCTATTATTGATGAATATTCGCTTTATCTTTTCCTCAGAAATGTCAATATAACCCACCACGATTTCCGACGGGTCAGTGACACAATGAATGTTACCCTGCAGATCAGAAGGCTGTGCGTCAAATATCGAACCCAGGCTCTCCGTATTCTTTTTTACTTTTTGAAAGAAAATGTAGGCTTCATGGCTTAATGCATATTGCCTTACGTTTATGCTGTAAAGCACACTTAGCTCTACGGAGGCAGGTTCTATATGAACCAGTGGCAAATAAATTACATCACTTGCTTAATTTTTCTGAAGAACCTATGGTAATATTTGTTGAATTAACCGTTTTCCAACATTTAAAAATTGTTGTGTCAGGTGCTTGTGAAATATTTCTATAAGTAACCCCGGTTGGAATAAAATTTTGATCACGTTCATAAATAAGAGAGCTGTAATAGGTAGAATGAAACTCCCATGTTTCTTCAAATTTCCAATGATAATACCTTGTATTGTTTTGCGGATCGTGGGTATTGATATAAATTTTTACACCATTGTCATCCCTTATCCAACTAATACTATCTATGTCTGGCGTTTTTTTAAAAGTCGCAAAGTCCGATAAGTATTCTTTATTATCCTGTGTACGTATCCGCAGTCTGTATTTTTTCGTGTTATCAAGGGATAAAATGTCAGAAGTGTACACGCCACTTCCTGTTTCACTGAGGGGAAATAGTTCATTGGTTTCGCTTTCAATATTTACTACAGCATTGTGTTCAGGAATTACGTCCACCGAGTCGTATAATTTTACGCTGCGCGTAAGCGTAATCTCCGTAGCACTCTGGCCACTGCTGATGAAGCCTTCTACTACAAGGTAGCCGGTTGGCGGTGATGGTATCTTCGTATTGAACTTCTCTTTGCAGCCGAATAAAACAAAGAAGAATATGATATAGACAACTATTTTTTTCATCACATTGCTTTAGAATTTGATATTGAAATTGATAAATGGAATCTGGCTGCCAAAAATGGAAAACTTGTATCCGTTGACAACCCCATTTTCGGATATAAAATAAACCGAGTATGGATTTTTTCTGCCAGTTACATTATATACACCCACTGTCCATGAGTTATGAAATTTTTGGTGAATTTTATGATTACCGTCCAGGTTCATTGAAAAGTCTGTCCTGAAATAATCCGGAATTCTGTAAGAGTTTCTGTCGGCATATAAAGTCCGCAAGGAATTGTCGTAAAAAAATCTTCCGATGGGCACTGTTATTGGCCTGCCTGTACTGTAGGTCGCATTTAGTGATAAACTAAAGCGGTGGTTAATCCTGTAGTTTGTTATAAAAGTAGCATCATGTGGTTTATCATAATTTGCAGGGTAATACAGTCCCTTGTTTATTATTTCACCTTGCGAAATGTCGTCCGCCTTAAGCAATGTTCTGGACCATGTATAGCTTATCCAGCCGTTTAACTTTCCTGTAAGTTTTTTAATTTGAAATTCTACGCCGTATGCTTTTCCTTTTGTGGGCAGTACATCTGTTTCTATATGATGATTTAAAACCAGTACTGCTCCGCTTTTATAATCGAGATAATCGTTAATTTTTTTATAATAAACTTCTACAGAAGTTTCTATTGTATTTGATTTAAAGTTCTTATAAAAACCAAGGGATACCTGCTGGCCAAATTGTGGTTTAATATTTGGATCGCTCAATTTCCAGATATCGGTCGGAGCTATCGCCGTTGTATTCGATAGCTGGTGAATATACTGGCGTTGCGTATTGTATGCAGCCTTCATGGAAAAATCATCGCTAAATGCATAGCGTGCCGAAAGCCTTACTTCCGGCCCCTGGTAAGTTTTTATAAATTTATTTTTACCATAATTATTTGTGCCTGTAATATTGTCTTCGGTCTTGGGAACGCCCGCGGGATATACATTAAAGCTCTGTGGCCCCAATACATTAAACATAGAATATCGCACGCCTCCTTCTATCGATAGCTCAGAATTAATGGTATACTTGTCACTCACATATAAAGCGCTTTCCAGGCCCTTCTCAGCTTCTACTATGTCGGGTACCACCAATGATTCTTTACCGACAGGATTATAGTTACCGGGATTAAGTTTGTATAATATGCTGTTTGCACCAAACTCAACAGTATGCTTACTGTTTACAAAATAATTGAAGTGCGCCTTAAAATTTTCCTGGTTAATATTGAAATCCAGTTTGTAAGCATTTATTGGGTTCTCCGAGCTTTTTATGCTGTATTCATAATTATCATACCCTCCACTTACGAGCATATATAATTTGTTATTGAAAATATGTTTCCATTTTAATGAAATATTTTTATTGCCATAGTCATAGGTAGTATCGCTGTTAAGATTGAAATTATCTTTGCTCATATAGGCCGTCAGGAACAGCGAATTCTTTTTATTTATTTCATGGCTGATGTTAATATTAAAATCGTAGAAACCGGCCTTGCTATTTTTATATTGCTTCGGCAAAAGGTTAAGCAGCCAATCGGCATAAGTCGTTCTCGCCCCTATCATGAAAGATGATTTGTCCTTAATTAAAGGCCCTTCCAGGGTTAAACGGCTGGTGAGTAGTCCAATACCCGCGGTGCCGCTTAGCTCTTTTTTATTTCCTTCTCTTGAATTGATCTCAAGAACTGAAGATAAGCGGCCGCCATATTTTGCAGGAACACTGGCTTTATACAATTCTACATTTTTGACTATCTCCGGGTTGAATGCGGAAAACAACCCGAAGAAATGGGAAGGATTGTAAATGGTGGCGTCATTAAATAAAATAAGATTTTGATCGGCAGAGCCTCCCCGCACATTCAAACCTGTACTGGCTTCGCCAACAGATTTTACGCCGGGCAATGTGAGTACTACTCTTAAAATGTCGGCCTCGCCAAATACAACCGGCACTTGTTTGATTGTTTTAATATCAATCGTTTGAACACCCATTTGAAGGCTTCTTATGTTACTTGCTTTTTCAGCCGACACCACTACTTTTTTTAAAGATATTATCTGGCTTTGCATTTCGATGTTGAACTTTCCATCACCATAAACCATTATCTCTCTTTTGGTATCTTTCATTCCAATGCTTTGAATTGAAAGTGTATGCCTGCCTTTTGGCACGGAGATCGTGTAATAGCCAAATTGATCTGCAGCAACATCTGTTTTAGTATTTTCCAAATGCAGGGATGCGCCGGTTACGGGTTCACCTGTTTTGCTGTCTAAAACAAAACCTGTAATGGTACCATCCGGTGAATTGTTTGCTGCATTTTTATTGCCAATGGAATACAGCTTGTTTTGCAGGGCGCCCGTTGAAACAGGATTTCCTATATTGGCGTAATCAATGATGCTGCTATCTTCTTCCGGTTCGTTTGCTACAATTTTATTTTTTGCAAAAAAACCACCTGGCAATTCAGTTTGTACCACAAGCCCTTTGCTTATGAAAATATTGTCCGGCTCGTAATAAGCTGCTTCAAGTTTCGTATTGGCAAAGGCAAGCTTTAATACTTCAGTTAATGGTTTTTTGTTTACTGAGATATCTATAGTGATTGAATCTAATTGGGCAGTGTCAAAATAGAAATGATAGCCGGTTTCTTTTTCAAGTTGTAACAAAAAGTTCTCAGCAGTTATATTTTTAAAATCGCCTGTTACGAGAGGCATGGCGTTTTCCTGCGCCATTGTTGCAGAAGTTGTAAGTAAAGTAAAAACTGAAAAAAAAGTATAAAGCAACCGTTTTAGTGGCATGAGCTTTAATTATTAGTTTTGGTAAGGTTAGTATTTAGTTTGTCATAGTAAGCAACTGTCTTAAGCAAAACATACTCTTTATTTTTCCTAAGCTTAAGTTTATTTTTAGTCATAAATTGACCAATTTCTTTTTTGCGGTCGGCTAATACACTCAATAAATTTTTTCTGCTTTTTATTTTGAAATAGTCGTTTCCTTTTTTGATAAAATACTCATCGTTTTCAGCCACATATTTATTCAAACCCTGGAACGACGAACTGTTTTCCTTAAATATTTTTGAAACCTTTTTATAGAGAGAAGTGTTGCCAGGGTATAATACATCATAGTAGCCGGTGTTCAATGGAGAACCTGACGAACTTTCTTTTACAACCCTGGTGAACATGTGGCCATAAATAGTAAACCATTTGACCTTACTTTCATTTAGCCTTATGATATTTATTTTAGATGGGTCTCTTATCAACAATTCTTCATGAATAACATCGTAAAGCAATGGCACTTTTTCATAAAGCATGTTGTTGTAGAAAACAGAACCCGTCTCAAAATTCTTTGATTCAAAAAAGGGATGGCCTTCGTTGATCACAAATGGATAGTAAGTGTTGTAAGTGTATTCGCTGCCATCATACAAGCCTGGTTCGGGAAATAAATATTGATGATATAATTCAATAGCAGTTTTGATTGATGCACTGTCGCTTCCGGTTCCTGAAACAAAATTTTGAGAAAAACTGCTTTTGAAATGTATGAAAAATACGCTAAGAAGAAATAATGTTCTCAATATAAGTCTTCTCATAGTTTACGCTTGATCATTTTAGTAAGTGCTAATTTAAATTATTAAATCAGTATTAGACACGTTGCTGCCAAAAGAGTTGTAAGAAATGATAATTTTTCATTGATCATGCCACCGATTCACCAAATCTTGCATAAGAAATACTGGCTTTTTACTTGCTATAACGTTTCCGCGGAAAATCTAAAGGTGTGCGTGATGATGTTAAACGGTATTATAATCAATTGCTGCCAAGCATTTGATAATACAATTGTCAAAAGAATGAGCATGATTTCTTATCTTGTAGAACTTTCATTATTTTTCCACAATCCTGTTTCAAATCATGTTATTAATTGTGGTTAACAGATGCAGTATCTAAGCTTATAATTAGGATAAGCTTTGTTAATTTAGCATCTAAAATAAAATCTCCTATAAAATTTCCGAATCTTTTACTTGTATTTGTCCATTTATATTAAATCAAAACAGCAGAGCTGGGAGCTTTGCAAATAATTCATACATGGCGTTTAATGCAGTTCACTTTTATTTACGAACACTTAGTATTTGTGTCTTTTTTTTCATACTGCTTTTTATTTGCGATACCGTTGTTGGCCAAAAAAGAAATAATGTATGGGCTTTCGGAGATAACGTAGGACTTAACTTTAATACAACTCCCGTCTCGTTATTTAAGTCAAAATCGGAAGGCACCCAACCTCCGTATTTCATATCTTCTATATGTGCGCCTGATGGCCAACTACTTTTCTACACGGATGGCCACAAAGTATGGAACCGGGATAATTTTGTAATGCCCGTTTATAAAAAATTCTGGCTTTGGTCGGAAAATGTAACTCCGCTGATTTCGCCATATGTGCAAAATGATTCCCTCTATTACATTTTTGGCGTTGAAGGTCCGGGTCAGTTTGATCCGCCTCCTTATGCAAATAAGCTCGTATATATTACTACGAGAATTCGTAATCCCGGCGATATTGAAGAGGTGGTTTATCCCAGGCCCGCCAACGATGCTTTCGCCACAATTTTGCTTTCGAATGCTTCAGAAGTAATTGCCGCTACCGATCATTGCAACCAGGTTGACAGATGGTTAGTGGGACACGCGCCAGGTGCATTCTACTCTTTTCTTATTACAAAAAGCGGCGTTAATACTGTGCCTGTTGTGACGCCCATTTCGGCTTCTGTTTTGCCTGCTGAAAAATTGAATATACAATATAGCAATCTTAAATTTTCGGCCAATAGCGAACGAATGATTGTTCCGAATTACAAGGACAATACAATTGCTGTTTTCGATTTCAACAATCTTACAGGGCAGTTTTCAAACCCGATGTCGCTGTCGATCCCTAACGGGGAAATTCTTGAAGATGTAGAGCTGAGCGCCGACGGCAATAAATTATATTTTGGCTCTTATGTCGTCATAGAACCGGATGTAAAGTCAGAAGTGCATTACATCTATCAAATGGATTTAAATGCCGGCTCACCTGCAGCTATTGAAAATACATTGTACCGGGTAAATAAAAACGGCGACCGTGTTGCATGCGTGAAAAGCTGTTTCATCATTCGTCGCACTATGCAACTAGGCCCTGATGGAAGAATTTATGTGAGCAAGCGGGAAGGCTCGCCTGTGCCATTTGATCAAACATTGGGCGTAATTGAAGATCCTTCAAAAACAGGAAATGCCTGCAGCTATCAGGGGTCGAAAATCAAGCTTGGAAGAATGGCGCGGTTTATTAATTATAACTATGTAAGATCGGGCAGTTTTACACCACGTGAAAACAGCATTCAGTATAAAAAGAATACGTGCATTGGCCTCCCTGTGGACTTTAGCCTCATCTTTAACCGGCTCGATTCTGTTAAATGGAATTTTGGAGATCCGGAATCTGCCGGCAAAAACTTTTCAACATTAAAAAGGCCTCAGCATCAATATCCCGGCCCGGGCACTTATACGGTTAGCGCAATTATATGGGATCGCTGTTTTGTTGATTCCGCAACCGCACAAGTTATTATTAGTGCCGACGAACTTGTAAAAGTTTCACCTGCTGTGAAAGATACGGTTCTTTGCCAGGGCGAAGTATTTGAAGTAGATGCAAGTGACCCAAACACCACTGGCTATTTATGGGATAACAGATCAGAAGATCCGGTGCGTAAGATAGATGGCCCCGGTGATTATTCAATTACCGTTTACAATGATTGTTCTTTTGATCAAAAGGATTTCAAAGTATCTTTCAAAGTATGTCCATGCGACTCATACATTCCGAATGCCTTCTCGCCAAACTATGATGGAGTTAACGACGTGTTCCGGCCGGTATTCCCGGATTGTGTACCTAAGGAATATCAGTTCCAGGTTTTCGATCGTTATGGAAACACAATTTTCAAATCGGGCAAGTTGAACGAAGGGTGGGATGGCAGCAAAGGACAGACACCTCTATCCCAGGGAATCTATGTATGGACGTTGACCTATCGTAATCCCGGCACCAGGATAGTGATAAATAAAAAGGGCACAGTTACCCTGTTGAGATAAGTGAAATATTTTATTGGATATTCTTATTTATCTACATTCGAATTAAAATACATTTTATGGCAAGCAATACATTTGATGCGATTGTAATTGGCTCGGGTATCAGCGGCGGATGGGCTGCAAAAGAATTATGCGAAAAGGGATTGAAAACATTGGTGCTTGAAAGAGGAAAAGATGTGGTGCATTTGAAAGATTACCCGACTGCAACAAAAAATCCCTGGGATTTTCAACACCGCTTGCAAATGCCTTACGCAATTGAAAAGGAAAATCCCGTTGTTTCAAGGTGCTATGCCTTTAGTGAAGCCACACAACATTTTTTTGTAAAAGATACAGAGCATCCCTACATACAGGAAAAGCCTTTTGATTGGATAAGAGGTTACCAGGTGGGCGGTAAATCATTGTTATGGGCAAGGCAAACACAACGCTGGAGCCATTACGATTTTGAAGGCCCCGCCCGTGATGGCTTTGCAACCGATTGGCCAATCCGTTATGATGATATCGCACCATGGTATAGCCATGTTGAAAGGTTCGCAGGTATTTCAGGAAACAAGGATGGGCTTGATACATTACCCGATGGTGAATTTCTGCCACCATGGGAAATGAATTGTGTTGAGAAAGAAATGCAACAAAAAATAAACGGCGCTTATCCGGATCGCAATGTGATAATCGGGCGTTGTGCTCATTTGACAAAGCCAAATGAAATTCATATTGAACAGGGACGTAGTCAATGCCAGGCAAGAAGCAAATGTGACAGAGGTTGTCCGTTCGGAGGATATTTTAGTTCCAATTCCACAACAATTCCATGGGCACAAAAAACCGGCAACCTTACACTTCAACCCGATTCAGTTGTGCACTCAATTATTTATGATGATAAACTTGGCAAAGCAAGTGGTGTAAGAGTTATTGATGCAAAAACAAAACAAGCAACTGAATATTTCGCGAAAATTATTTTTGTAAATGCGGCGTGTTTAAATACCAACCTGATATTACTTAATTCAACTTCCGGCCGTTTTTCAAATGGATTGGGAAACGATAATGGGTTACTTGGTAAATATGTTGCTTTTCATAATTACAGGGGTTCTTTAACTGCAACGATTGACGGGCATGAAAATGAATATTATTATGGCCGACGTCCAACGCAAGCTATGATGCCTAATTTTCGCAATGTAAAAAAACAGGAGATGGATTTCATGCGAGGCTACATGGTTCATTTCAGCGCGGGCCGCGGCGGCTCTGCAGGGAATGGAGAACAGCTTGGCGGCGCTTTTAAAGATTCACTTACCGAACCGGGTGGCTGGTATGTATATATGATGATGCAGGGAGAAACAATTCCCAAAGAAATAAATCATGTGCGGCTTAGCCCGGATAAAAAGGATGACTGGGGCATTCCTCAACTCATTACCTCAGTAGGTTATGATGATAACGATGAAAAGGTATTGAAAGATTTTTTAGAACAGGGTGAAGAAATGCTTACTAAAGCAGGTTGCAAAAACATTAGTAAGAATGATAGCGGGCAAGCGCCCGGACTTGATATTCATGAAATGGGTGGTGTAAGAATGGGTAACGATCCTAAAACTTCCTTATTGAATAAATGGAACCAGTTGCACGCATGTAAAAATGTTTTCGTTACAGATGGTGCTTGCATGACTTCCACTTCCACACAGAATCCGTCGCTCACTTTTATGGCAATCACAGCGAGGGCCGCGGATCATGCGGTGAGCGAACTAAAAAAAGGAAACTTATAGATATTTTTATAGCTCGTCTTTCCCGGGCTCTGCAATAAAATAATGCCTGCAATCATTAATGCTCACTTCATCCAGGGCGTCGATAAAATTCTGGTACGTGCTTTCGGCTGTGGGCTTAATAATAAGTGTCAGCTTTTTTCTATCGATATGATTGCGCAAAAGACTCGCTTGTTTTTGCTGAATAACATTTCGCATAAAGCCAAGCTTTGCGTAGGAAATTTCTTTGGTAAGCCCATCATAATATCCAATGCTGTCATTGTTTTTTAAAATAAAAGTTAGTGTACTTGAACGATCTACTAAAGTGCTGTCGCTAGAATCTTTAGGCAGAAATAATTTCATTTCTTTTTGTTCCTCCAGCGAGGTTGTCAAAATAAAAAATGTTATTAAAAGAAATCCAAGATCAACCATTGGTGTTAGATCAACTCTTATATTTTTCGGCATATACTTTTTGCCGTTTCTTTTTGGTGAAGAAATTATTTCCGCCATAAGTAGTATTTTATTACTAAGAGATTAATCAAAATATTTTCCATAAAATATGAAATGAACTTTTATATTTTATGAGACTTGGTTAGATTGCTGCCCAATTCTTTTCAATGGCTTCAAAACCTTATTGTTTTTTAATTCATCTTTGGACAAATTTTTCGGGAGTGATAGATGTCACCCGATATTTTAAATGATATAAATTCATTTTATGAAAAAAATATTTATTTCTTTTTTATTTACAATTTGTACTATGCAGAATATGGAGGCACAGCGAACGATCCCCTTGTATGAAGGAGAGATTCCTAACAGTAAACCCTATCCCACAAAAGAAAGATGGGACCCGCAGAACAATGGCGATACAATCGTGCGCCTGATATCACAGCCCACACTTTCAATATTTTTGCCAGAGAAAGAAAAAGCAACGGGCGCTGCCGTAATCATTTGCCCGGGTGGTGGCTATTGGGTTGCATCAATTGTAAAGGAAGGTTTTGCAGTTGCAAGGCAATTTAATGAATATGGAATTGCAGCCTTTGTGTTGAAGTATCGCATTCCCAACGATTCTTCTATGATCAATAAAAGTATTGGCCCATTGCAGGATGCTCAGCGTGCAATTCAGTTGGTTCGTATGCATGCGACCGAATGGAATGTGGATGCAAATAAAGTTGGTATTATGGGCTTTTCCGCAGGAGGACATGTGGCTTCAACCGCAGCGACGCATTTTCAGCATAGCTATATCGACAACGATAATAAAATAAATCTGCGTCCGGACTTTGCCATATTCATTTACCCGGTTATCAGCTTCCAGGATAGTATTGCCCATTTTGGTTCACGTACACAGCTTATAGGACGATTTCCATCCAAAACAATGATTGATTCTTTCTCTAATGAACTCCAGGTTACAAAACAAACACCTCCTACCTTTTTTGTGCACGCCAGTAACGATGATGCGGTGCCTGTGATGAATAGTATTGTTTATTATGAAGCGTTGCTCAGGAATAAGATACCGGTGGAGATGCATTTATACAAGAGTGGCGGCCATGGCTTCGGAATGAAAAACCCGACGTCAAATGACTTATGGATGGAACGCTGTAAAAACTGGATGCAAAGCATGAGGTTAATTCCTAAATAAGTCGTCGCCAGCTTGCCTTCCGGTGAATATTTATACGGGTATTCGTATGGCCAGTAATATCATTCCTGTATTTGTTTCCAATGAATAAAAAGACTGCAACTCTTATTGGCTTTATCATTGCAAAATTCATATTGCAATATCTGCTCATCAATCCTGCATACGACCTGCATCGTGATGAATATTTGCACCTCGACCAGGGCAGCCACCTTGCCTGGGGCTATATTTCTGTTCCGCCTTTTACTTCATGGATTTCTTATATCATTAAATTATTGGGCAATGGTGTCTTCTGGGTAAAATTTTTTCCTGCGCTTTTTGGAGCGCTAACGATTATAGTCGTTTGGAAAATTATCGAAGAGCTAAGAGGAAATTTATTCGCTTTGGTCTTAGGCTCTTTGGCAATTTTGCTTTCTGTTATACTTCGTATAAATATTTTATACCAGCCTAATTCTTTTGATATTTTCTTTTGGACGCTGGTATATTTTACCATTATAAAATACATCAATACAGGTAACTCAAAATGGTTTTACGCAACAGCGGTCGCATTTGGTGTCGGGTTCCTGAGCAAATACAATATTGCATTCCTTGCATTTGGCTTGCTTCCCGCTATTTTACTTACTGAACAGAGAAAATTATTTCTTGATAAAAACCTATATATAAGTGCTTCTATTGTTTTGATAATTGTTTCTCCCAATATTATATGGCAGTTCAAAAATAATTTTCCAACAGTCCGCCAGTTGCAGGAACTCGCGAGAACGCAACTCGTAAATGTGGATCGCTTTGGATTCATAAAAGAACAATTCCTTTTTTTTATTGGTTCTCTTATTATCCTACTGGCGAGCTTTGTGTCATTATTATTTTATCGTCCATTCAAAAAGTATCGGCTTTTTTTCTGGAGCTATTTTATTACGATATCAATCTTTATTTTCTTAAAGGCAAAAGCATATTATGCAATCGGCTTGTACCCGGTATTACTTGCTTTTGGCTCGGTATATCTTGAAAAAATAATTGAAGGAGGAAGTAAAAAATTCCTAAGACCGGTCTTGATCGTTGCCGTAATACTTTTTTCCATTCCCTTTGTGTTAATTGGCTTTCCGTATAAAAGCCCGGAGCAAATTCAAAAAATAAGTAAACGTTATCAGAAGTTCGGGCTTTTGAGATGGGAGGATGGTAAAGACCATAATATGCCACAGGATTTTGCTGATATGCTTGGCTGGAGCGAATTAGCCGGGAAGACGGATAGTGTGTATGATAAACTTACAGATAAATCAAATACCCTGGTTTTGTGTGATAACTATGGACAGGCCGGCGCTGTCAACTACTATTCAGAGTTTAAAGACATTAATGCGGTTTCATTCAACGCCGATTACATTAACTGGATACGTCTCGATAAAGAAATCAAAAATATCATTATGATAAAAGAAGCAAAAGATGATGGAAGCATAATTGCTAAAGTGACTCCATTGTTTACTTCTGTGGCATTAGTTGGGCAGATTACCAATCCTTACGCAAGAGAATTAGGCACGAAAATATTTTTATTTGAAGGAGCCAAAACAGATATCAATAAATTGCTTGAGAATAAAAGAGAAGAGTACAAAAGAGGTGAGTAAACTTTCAATATGTAATGTGAGGCAGCAACAGAAAAAATTTTCCAAACCCGCTCGATATTTTCCCGGCAACGTCTCCGGTTAAGGAGACGTTACTAAGAAATATTACCCCTGTTAACCCATGATTTGTTTTATATAATTTCTTTAATTGCTATTTTGGTAACCTGTCACTATCACTTGTCATACCCGGGCTTCCTTCTGTCATCATTTCATCTCCATTTATCAACCCTTTCTTCCATAAATATAGAGTGTAAAAAATTATCTAAAAGCTGCTTTTAGTATTTGGTCATGCTCACTTATTTAACGGTAATTGTTGCAACAAAAGCGATTGACAAATATATCAATGAGGTTGCTGTTAAAAATTACCCTTTGGGGTAATTAACATGACTGAGAGTTTGCGATCTTTATAAACGTTTGAAAAGCTGTCGTTTAAGTTCTTTGATAATTTTTACCCGGGGTTATTAAATTATGCCGGGCGGTATCCGACTGATTAATTCCATCGCAATTTTTGTTTACAGAAAATCATGCAAGCGCCTAAAAAGAGCGGTTATTATTTTTCAAACGCAAATGTTGAATAAAATAAAAAGTAAATTTAAGGAACAGTGTCTCTTTATATGAAAGTTCTCATCACAATCCTATTATCATTTTGGCTGGCCGTTAACCCGGCGAAAGCCCAGGAAGTTGATACCGTTATCCGTGGTATGGTTACGGACCGGCAAAAAGCCGACACGCTATTTTCTTTGGCTATCAGGCATTTCCGGAAAGCAAGATTTGACAGCGCTGGTTACTGGTTGAATAAAGGGATTGGATTTGCCCAAAAAACAGGAAATGATGAATTGATTTTTAAATATTTAATGTTTCAAAGCAACATTCTTTTCTTTCGCGAAGACTATACGGAGGGTTTGGCCCTGCTGAAAAAATCCTATCCATATCTTGCCAGAGCTTCTTCCGTTGATCTTCAAAGAAGGTACTTGCTATTGAGTGGCCGTTTTTACGAAAATCTTCATCGCAATGATTCAGCTATGTACTGTTACCATGAGTGCGAGCTTTTGAACAACCGTGAAGATCCTTATGAAAACTGGATTGTCTATTATAACATAGCACAAATGTTTAAACGTTCCGACGCCTTTGCTGAATCTGAGAAATATTTTATTAAGGCCTACGAACTTACAAAGCCTAAGGGAATCAGGAGGGATCATGTGACCGTATTGGTTGAATTTGCTAATCTGTACCATTTGTTGGCGAAGCCTGAAAAATTTGCCCCGCTAATGTACGAGCAGGAACAAATGATGGCACAGGTAAAGGGCGATGTTCTAAAGGACCCGGCCCACACAATGTATTTTTTTGATTGGAAAAAAGAGCCTCTTCAAAAAAAGGTACTGTTTATGGAAAATGTAAAACGTGAACTTGATAAGGCAGGTCATGTAGGCAAGGCTGCACTCGCAAATATTTACCTCGCTGGTTTTTACGAAGAAGTAAATCAACCGGATACTGCCCTCACATATATCAGGGAAAACCAGCGTGTGTTTGAAAAACAAGAAGATATTATTAGCCTTTACTCAAATACTGCGATAGCGTACAGGTTACTAAAAAAAGCAGGGAGATTGGACGAGGCAATACGGGAGGCCGATAAATTATTTGCTCTGAAAGATAGTATTATAAAAATGCAGCACAGAGAGACTTTGCTGGACCTGGAAAAAAAATATGAAACACAAAAAAAGGAAAAAGATATTGCACTGCTGAATTATGAGAATGAATTAAGCCTAACCAGGCTTGCACGGGAAACTGATTTAAGGGAAGCTCTTACGAGGGAGAATTTGCTTAAAGATTCTGTGGTAAAAAGAGAAAGGGACTATAATAAATTATTAGGTACCGAAAATGAATTAAAGGAGCATCAACTTTCGAATGAACAGGCTTTAAAAGAAGCCGCTGCAAGGGAAAGTATTTTAAAGGGAAACCAGCTTACAAAGGAAAAAAGAATTAAATGGCAGCTTGTATCGGGAGGGATTCTTATTTTGCTTTTCGGGTTTGTCATTTTCTTCATGTATCGCAAACAAAGATCTAAAAACGGGGTAATTCAAAAGCAATCGGAGGATCTGCAAATGTTGATGAAAGAAATTCATCACCGGGTGAAAAATAACCTCCAGGTAATTTCCAGCCTGCTCGATTTACAATCACTTACCATCAAAGACAGGCAAGCCTCTGAGGCAATCAAGGAAAGCCGAAACCGGGTGTATAGCATGGCGCTCATTCACCAGAATCTTTATAAAGAAGAAAATGTTATAGGGATTGAGATGAATGATTACATAAATAAACTGGTGCAAAGCCTTTTTCAGTCCTATAACTCAGGAGGAAATAAAATTTTACTAAAAACTGATATTGATCACCTGCTGCTGGACGTAGATATGGTGATACCGATTGGCCTTGTATTAAATGAACTGATAAGCAATTCTCTTAAATACGCATTTCATAATACCGACTCCGGCTCATTACACATTACCTTTAAAAAAAATGAGGAGGGAATGCTTTTGAAAGTGCAGGACAATGGCGCAGGTTTCCCGAAGGGCATGAATGTTTTCCAGAATTCATCTTTCGGTTATAAACTCGTGAAGGCATTTGCCCAAAAATTAAAAGCTAAACTTGAGGTATATAATGATAACGGCGCATGCATACTGCTGCATATCAAAAAAATGAAATTAGCGTAATGCTATAAACAAATTGTATGAGTGAGATACAAATACTGATTGTAGAAGATGAGCCTATTATAGCAGAGAATATTGCGCACTATCTCAACAACAATGATTTTAGAGTTTGCGGTATTGCCTATGACGACGAAGAGGCAAAAAGCTTTTTGGAAAATGGGGCACCCGATGCTGTTATACTTGATATAAATCTTGAAAGCGAAATGAATGGTATCGATATCGCTGAACTCATAAATTCCCGTTACCATCTTCCTTTTATTTTTCTCACATCATACGCAGATAAGGATACTATTGAGAAGGTGAAAATGGTAAAGCCATGGGGCTATATCGTGAAACCTTTCAATGAAAAAACCGTGCTCGCATCACTTGAAATTGCGATTTCAAATTTCGCGCAAGCCAATAAAAAAGACCAGCCGGATATTAGTCTTGAAAAAATAAACAGGCATCTCTTAAGCCCACTAAGCGATCGCGAGTTTGACGTGTTGCGATTGATATATGATGGTAAAACCAATCAGCAGATAGCCGATGAACTTTTTGTATCAATCAATACCATCAAAAAGCATATCAATAATTCCTATCTTAAATTAGATGCTGACTCCAGAACATCTTCGATTGCCCGCCTTAGGAATTTAATGAACAAGTGATCGCTCCTCTATTTTAAAATTTATTTCCTATAAGTAACTTTTTTTTAAAACTACCCGGAAGGGTAATTAAATCCACTTTATTTATTTGGAGTTTTGAATACCGCCTGCCGCTCACCCTTTAAATAAATTTTATGCGACCCTCGTTTTTTAAAGACGTTAAGAAAAATAACGCTGACAAGTTTTTCAACCGGCTCAGGAGAAAAGAGTATTCAAGGCTGGATAAACTGGGACATGTTTACCTCGATTACACAGGTGGAAATGTTCATCCCAAAAGCCTCGTAGAAAAGCATCACCGTTTTTTGCAAAAAGCGGTCTATGGCAACCCCCATTCCAACAATCCTACTTCTATGCTTTCTGAAAAATTTGTAAGTGAGGCACGGAAAAAAGTGCTGGATTTTTTTAACGCTGTTAATTACTATTGCATTTTTACCCATAATGCTTCCGGGGCATTACAGATCGTAGGGGAATGTTATCCGTTCTCCCCGCAAAGTCATTACCTGCTCACAACCGATAATCATAATTCTGTTAATGGTATAAGAGAATATTGCAAACACAAAGGAGGTAGTGTTACCTACACGCCGATGAGGCCTGAGGATCTTTCGATTGATGAAGGTGAATTAATGAAACATCTCGATGCGCATTCTGACAAGAGAAACAAGCTGTTTGCTTTTCCTGCCCAATCGAATGTTTCCGGAACTCAACATTCGCTGGCGTTGATTGAAAAAGCCCAGGAACAAGGTTGGGATGTATTGCTGGATGCTGCTGCTTTTGTTCCATCTTCAAAACTGGACTTGTTAGTTGTTCGCCCGGATTTTGTTTCGCTTTCATTCTATAAAATTTTTGGTTATCCAACGGGGATTGGCTGTTTGCTGGTTAAAAAATCGAAATTAAATAAACTTAAAAAACCATGGTTTGCAGGCGGCACCATTACACTATCAGCAGTCAGGCATAATGGTTACTTCTTAAAGCAGGATCATGAGAAATTTGAAAACGGAACGGTTAATTACCTGGATATTCCTGCTATTACCAATGGCCTTAATTTCATAAGTGGCATCGGGATGGAAAATATACATAACCGGGTGAAAGATCTTTGTGGATTTTTTCTTGAACAACTTCTTATGCTGAAGCATAGCAATGGCTTCCCACTTATTAAACTGTATGGCCCCAAAAATACTGAAAACAGGGGCGGTACATTTCTATTGAATTTTTATGATGAGTATGGGCAACTTTATCCTTTTCAATTTATAGAAGAAGAGGCTAACGCAAATATGATATCACTACGCACCGGGTGTTTTTGCAATCCCGGCATTGATGAAATGAATCACTGCATCCCGGAAGATCAGTTGAAAAAATATTTTATTGGCAGAGAGCACGGAGATTATTATGATGTGATAAATTTTCTGAAGACAGAAAGAGGAGCTGTGCGCTTATCAATTGGAATCGCTACAACCAAAACTGACATAGTGAAGTTTATAAAATTCACAAAAAAGTTTTTAAATAAAATTGTTCCGGGAAGTATGATCCCATTACCGGCTAATTCCTCAGGCACTTATGTCAGCTTAAATCGAACGGTTGAAAAACCTGCGACGCATATACGTACGGGTGCCGTAAATTATTAACTCCTCAGCCGCTATACACACTAAAACATTTTCTGGAATCGCCTTACATTTTTAGTTTGAAATACTTCAATAAAGTTTTCATGAAAATACTAAATCACCCAAAAGGGTAAAGGAAAGAACCTGCAACAAACACAACTTTATACACACTTAATCATTTAACTATCTAAAATTTTATTTATGAAAAAAATTACTTCTTATGCCACTGCTATAATATTATCCGCTTTTATTTTTTCATCCCAAGGTTGCGCAAAGAAAAAAAGTGATACCCAAAATACTGACTGCAAAGCGTGTAAAGCATTTGCCACAGACACTAAGCCCGAAGCAACACAAGAGGTTTGCAATGATTCAGAAGAACAAAACTTTCGCTCACAGCATTCAGGCCAGGAGATTTCCTGTCACTAAAAATTTGTTTAGAATTAAAAAGAATGATTACTAAAAATATCTGATTTTAATTAATCACTGCTAGCCTTTTTTCGTGCATCTTCCAAGTGCACTTCATTAACTTAAAAATTTTTTTATGAAAAAAGTTTTTGCAGTAGCGTTTTGTCTTTTTATTATTTATACTTCTTGTGCGCAAAGTATCGCCATCAACACAGATGGCTCACAACCCAATACCAGCGCTATACTGGATATTAAAAATGCAAATAAAGGCTTGCTGATACCACGGGTAAATTTGGTTTCAGAGACAGATGCCACTACTATTCCATCACCTGTTGTTTCGTTATTGATTTATAATACTAATGCGGCATTGCCCGATGGCGCAGGCTTTTATTTCTGGAATGCGAATGGTAAATGGAGCAAGCTGGCCACTGTAAATTCATTGAATAACGTTTCGTGGGGAGTGAGTGGTAATAACGCTACTGATCCTAATACCAATTTTATTGGTACAAGTGACAATCAGCCGTTGGTTTTTAAAACCAATAATATACTCTCCGGTAAAATTGCACCAGGGCCAAATAATGTTTTTTTTGGACAATATGCCGGCGCTAGTCAAACAACCGGAACTAACAATACATTCCTCGGTCACCAGGCAGGAGAAACGAATACTACAGGCTCGAATAATTTGTTTGTGGGCCATGCTTCGGGTAATAAAAACACAAGCGGTATAGATAATGTTTTCATAGGGCAGGATGCCGGAAAGGCAAATACAATTGGAGACAGGAATGTATTTGCCGGTGAGGATGCCGGTATTGCCAATACAACTGGTGATGATAATATATATGTAGGCAATGGTGCGGGAAGATTAAGTGCCACCCCCTACCAGCAGGTTGCTATCGGCTCAGAAGCCCTGAGCGCTGATATTACCGGCCACAGCAATGTAGCGGTAGGTTATTATTCTTTAAAGGGAACGACAAGCGGAAATGCGAATGCTGCATTTGGACATTCTGCATTAATCTCAAACACTTCCGGAATTGGTAATGTCGCAAATGGCTTCCAGGCGCTTTATACTAACAATGCCGGCCATGAAAACGTAGCAACGGGTTATAAAGCAGCTTATGCTAATACCTCCGGCGACTATAATGTTGCAATTGGGTTTAATGCTTTAAACACCAATACTACAGGAAGCAACAATATTGCTATCGGCCACGATGCAGATGTAAGTTCTTCCAACCTTAGTAATGCTACAGCTATTGGCAATAATGCGACTGTATCTACCAGCAACACTATGGCTTTTGGAGATGCAACAGTAAAGCATTGGGTATTTGGTAAAAGCACTGTAACACCACCATATCTTAACAATCCTGTTCATGCGCTTGAAGTTGGAACTAACGGTACAAATGGAAATGGAGCATACCTGACTACTGGTGGTGCGTGGACTAACACTTCATCAAGAATCAAAAAGGAAGGTTTCTCTGAATTAAATGGCAATGACCTGCTGCAAAAAATTGCTCAGCTTCCTGTTCAAAAATGGAAATATAAAGGAAGTGAAGAATACCATATCGGCCCGGTAGCAGAAGATTTTTATGCATTGTTTGGATTAGGAACTGATGATAAAGGGATCAGTACAGTTGATCCTTCCGGTATAGCCCTCGCGGCCATAAAAGAATTAACCATTCAAAATGAAGAAATGAAACAGATGATCAAAAACCAAAACGAACAGATAGTCCAATTGCGGTTGGCGATTGAATCAATAGTAAAAAAATAATTACGGGATCATTTAAATAATTATCATGAAACAAATTTTAATACTTTTTATTTCTCTTTTAGTTATTCATGCAGCGCAACCGCAAAGTATAGCCATCAACACCGATGGTTCGCAACCGAACGCCAGCGCCATGCTGGATATTAAAAATATTAATAAAGGTGTGCTGATTCCAAGAGTAAGCCTGGTGGATGAAACAGATGTTATCACTATTCCTGCACCGGCCGTTTCATTACTAATTTTTAATAATAACGCGGCGTTGCCGGATGGCCAGGGATTTTATTATTGGAACGGTAGCAAATGGAATAAACTGGCAACCGTTAATTCATTAAAAGGTACTTCATGGGGTATAAATGGCAACAGTAACACAAATACCAATACGGACTTTATAGGCACCACCGATAGTAAACCGCTGATCTTTAAAACCAACAATATTTTATCCGGCAAAATTGCATATGGAGATAACAGCGTTTTCTTTGGGCAGTCATCGGGAATAAATATTACTACAGGATTAAACAATAGTTTTTTTGGGCATAACAGCGGTTTGGCAACAACTACCGGATCCGGAAATAATTTTATAGGTTTTAACAGCGGTGCATCAAACACGACCGGCGGCAATAATATTTCGTTAGGCAGAGCCGCAGGAAAATCCAATACCACTGGCAGCAAAAATGTTTGGATTGGAGATGAAGCAGGCTTTAGCCAATCCGTGGCGGATGAAGCTGTAGCAATTGGTTCTGGTGCAATGCATGAAAATACCATTGGCCTTTCAAATACAGCAGTTGGTTTTGAAGCGCTTTATAAAAATACATCTGGCAATTACAATGCGGCATCAGGCAATCATGCGCTTTTTAATAATACAACCGGATCCAACAACACAGCGACAGGAAGACAAGCGCTTTTCTCTAACACCAGCGGCCCTTCTAATACAGCCTATGGTTATAGGGCGATGTATTTAAATACCAGTGGAGGTAGCAATACTGCATTTGGCTTGCAGGCACTCGGTAATAACACTTTAGGTAGTAGCAACGCAGTTTCAGGTTTTTCAGCCATGTATGATAATACAACAGGTAGTGATAATGCTGCTCTTGGCCACAATGCCTTGTACATAAACACCACCGGAAATTATAATACCGGTCTTGGCTCGGCAGCCATGCAGTATAATACTACCGGATCATATAACACGGTATTGGGCTATGACGCAGGCCCGCAACCATTTGTTCCTAACCTTACCAATACTACATGTGTTGGAAGTTACGCTCGGGTAACAACCAGCAACACCATGTCATTTGGTGATGGTGATGTAGTAGGCTGGGCTTTTGGCAGGAACTCAACTTCGGTAAATAATGCACTGCAGGTTGGCTATACCAGTGCAAACGGGAATGGCGCCTATCTTACTGCCGGTGGTACCTGGACTAACACTTCCTCAAGAATGAAAAAAGAAAATTTTTCCGAATTAAACGGCAATGACCTTCTTCAAAAAATTTCTAAACTCCCTATACAAAAATGGAAATATAAAGGAACTAATGAATATCACATTGGCCCGGTGGCGGAAGATTTTTATGAACTGTTTGATTTGGGTATAGATGACACAGGCATAAGTACAGTTGATCCTGCGGGTATTGCATTGGCGGCAATAAAAGAATTGATAATAGAAAATGAAGAAATGAAAAAAGAACTGATGAATTTAAAAAGAGAAATACAGATCAAAAAACTGAAGTAGATTTTTAAACCCAAACATTTTTAAACCCAAAACTCTTGTTATGAAAACAACAAAAATAATAAAATTAATGTGCACTGCAGGAGTAGTCATTATTGCGTTGCTTATGTTTTCCTACACATACCAGGTAAAGGAAAGTATAGCGGAACACCCAAATAGTATCAACACCGATATTGATGCGGTAGTGACTGAAGAAATGGCAAAACAAGACATTATGGGAGTGGTGGTAGGCGTAGTGAAAGACGGTGTAACTATTCATACTAAAGCCTACGGTTATAAAGATAAGTTGCATATACTTCCATTAAGTACTAGCACTGTAATGCGATGGGCATCCATTTCAAAAACAGTTACAGCGGTAGCGGCATTCAAAGCAATAGAAAACAATAAAATGGCCTTAACAGATAAGGTTACAAAGCATGTGAGCTACTGGCCGGTTAATGGTAATAAAAATGCTATCACCATAGCACAGCTATTGAGCCATCGTTCAGGCATTGTGCATTATGGAATTGATGAGAACGGCGTTAAAATATGTACCTACAATCAATCTGCATACACAGCCGATAATAATTTTAATGCACAGCAATGTGTAAATGTGTTCAAGGATTGTAGCCTTGCTTTTACCCCTGGCACAAAATACATGTATTCCACTTTTGGCTTTAACCTGCTGGCGGCAGCAATTGTTGGCGCTACCGGGAAAGCCTACGAAACTTATGTAGCTAACAAAATAGCAGATAAGGCCGGCATGGCGAGTCTTACGGGGTATTCATCCGATCCGGGTGGATTTATTAAAGATTGTAATACTTTTTTAAAAAGTGAAACAGAAGGAGACGTAGAATGGAAATTACCAGGGGGTGGCTGGGCGTCTAATATAAATGACATGACTGATTTTTTAAAGGGAATGATAAACGGGACATTTTTAGATAACACATCTGCACTGTGGAATTCAGTGCCTGGAAATTCGAGCTATTGTTACGGAATTTTTAAGGAAACATTAGGGTCAAAAATACATGTATACCACGGCGGTGCACACGATGATCTCAGGTCTTATCTTGGTTTTTTTCCTGCTGATAAAAATGGAGTGTGCCTGATGATTAACGGTGGTGTTACAGTTGATGCAAAAAGGCTGGCAAAAAAAATTGAAAATGTATTGGGGTATAACTGGAGTGTGGGTAATACCAATGATGACCTTAGCAATGCGCCGCTGGATTATTGTGGCAGCGACAACACTTGCGGGCAAACAATGACAGCAGTTTGGCGCAACACCGGCAAAGCAAATGATGTATTGCTGCGCAGGGGATACACTACCGATGAATTTAATAAAGAATGGGAAAAGCTGCTGAGCGCTGGTTATTATGCTGATGATATAGAAACCTGGTTAGATGGGGTTGTGAGAAAGTGGGATGGCATTTTTAAAAAAACTACAAAAAAATCTGCCATGTGGCGGGGGTTTACATCAGATGCCTGGCACGACAAGTGGGTAGAGATGAATAACCAGGGCTATCGTTTAATTGACCTTGAAACCTACCTGGATGGTACAGTACGCAAATGGGCCGGCACCTTTATAGAGAGTAATGAAAGCTACGCCATGTATAGGGGTATGACCACAGAAGCTTTCGGAGATAAAAACACAGAGCTGAAAAATGAAAATAAAAAGCTCATAGATATAGAAACATATTTAGAAGGTTCGGTACGTAAATGGGCTGGTGTATGGAAAGGTACCGGAAGCAGTTTACTAAACCGCAATTACAGCCAGTCCGATTTTATTACCCTAAGGAATGATCGCGAAGCCTCAGGTTATAAGTTACTGGATATAGAGACATATATGGACGGTACCGTGCGCAAATGGGCGGGTGTATGGGAGGCAGCAAGTGGCGATGAACACTTTCGTCTTGATAAAAAAATGTGCGATTTAATAAATACCTATCATAACCCTGATAAGGGAAATGGATACGAGCTAATGGATATAGAAAAATATTAATAGCAACAATTATTTGATTATCGAAAAATAAAAAAGGATGAAAAAATTTATGACAGCTTTTGCGTGTGTTATCAGCATGCAACTTTATGCACAAAACATAGCCATCAACAATGATGGCAGCCAGCCTAATGCCAGCGCCATGCTGGATATAAAAAATACTAACAAAGGATTGTTGATTCCCCGGGTTAGTCTTGTGTCAGAAACAGATGTGGCTACTATCACATCACCAATTATATCGCTATTGATTTTTAATAATAATGCGGCATTGCCCGATGGGCAGGGGTTTTATTTCTGGAACGGCAGCAAATGGAGTAAGCTTGCAACCAATAATACATTAAGTAATTTCTCCTGGGGCACAAGTGGCAATGCATCGACAGACCCGCTAACAAATTTTATCGGCACAACCGATAACAAGCCACTTGTTTTCAAAACAAATAATATTTTATCAGGAAAAATCGACCCAATGCTTAATAACACTTGCTTTGGGCAGGGTGCCGGCTTAAATATTACTTTAGGTACAGGTAATAGTTTTTTTGGTGATAAAGCCGGGAGCAATAACATACAGGAGCTAACAATAGCTGTAGGTTTTTATGCACTTCATACCAACACAACAGGTTCATTTAATATTGCTAACGGTTATCAGGCATTAAATAACAATACTACGGGGGATAAAAATATTGCCAACGGGGACCATGCGCTCTACTACAACACTACAGGTAATGATAATATTGCCAACGGGTACTGGGCACTAAATTACAATACTACAGGCGTTAGTAATATTGCTAACGGATTTCTGGCATTGTATTCCAATATCACAGGCTCTAATAATATTGCCAGTGGGCATAAGACCCTATTTTCCAATACTACAGGCAATGATAATATTGCTACCGGTGATTCTGCATTGGCTTCCAATACTACAGGCAATAGTAATATTGCCAATGGGCGTATGGCATTGAGTTCCAATACTACTGGTTATGATAATGTTGCCAGCGGCCGTAATGCAATGTATTCCAACACGACCGGTGGTGGAAACGTGGCTTGCGGCACCGGGGCACTATATTCCAACATTACCGGTGCTGGAAATGCTGCTTATGGTTTCACGGCGTTAAGCTCAAACACTATCGGTGTATATAACGTTGCTAACGGGTTTAGTGCCTTATCTTCCAATACTACCGGCTCTTATAACATTGCCAACGGGTATGAAGCGCTATTTTCAAATATTTCAGGCCATGATAACATTGCTAACGGACGCCTGGCATTGTCTTCCAATACCACCGGTTTTCACAATATTGCCATTGGTTCTTTCGCACTCGCTCCAATACAACCGGGGATAACAATATTGCCATTGGCGTTTGTGCAATGCGTTCCAATACTACTAAGCCAAATATAGGTGATGGTAAGTTTGCATTCTTTTCTAATATACGGGCTTCATAATATTGCTATTGGTAACTTTGCATTGAGCTCCAATACTACAGGTTACCATAATGTTGCAGTGGGCGTTTTAGCGTTATACTATAATACAGCTTCTGATAATACTGCCACCGGATATTCTGCCTTAAAATCAAATACATCAGGTAACAAAAATGTAGCGTATGGTTCTTACGCCTTAGATTGCAATACCACCGGTTATGGTAATGTTGCTATAGGCCATTCAGCAAACGTAGCGTTCGATTACCTTTTAAATGCTACAGTCTTTGGCTCATCTGCAAATGTTTCTTAAGCAACACTATGGTGTTTGGTTCTACGAATGTGAGTAAGTGGGGATTCGGCCTCACACAGTCCCGCCATTCGCTATAGAAGTAGGAGAAATGATGCAAAGTGGTAATGATGCTTTCCTTACCACGGGCGGCACATGGACCAACGCTTCATCCAGTTTAAAAAAAGAAAACTTTTCTAACATGAATACAACAGATCTGCTGCAAAAAATTCAAAACATTCGTATTCAAAAATGGAAATACAAAGGGACAAGTGAATACCATATCGGCCCTGTTGCAGAAGACTTTTATAAACTTTTTGGATTAGGAACCGATGACCAGGGTATTAGTACAGTTGATCCTTCAGGCATTGCTTTGGCTGCTATACAGGAGCAACAACGAATGATAGAAAAGCAAAATGAATTGATAATGAGGTTGGAAAAAAGAATTGAAATGCTGGAGAGAAAGTAAACCTTTTTAAAAAAGTAGAAAAATGAAACTTGTTACAAAACCCAAAAAGGAAAGAAATGAAAAGCCGATCCGTATAGGGCTGCCATCAATCTACGGAATTGAATATGTGCCCGCAGATACAATCACCAGGTGCGAAGCGATAAGCAATTATACAAGAATTTACTTTGAAAAAGAAAGGCCCGTGATTGTCTGTCACACCTTAAGATATTTTGAAGAGAAGCTTATTGATGCCGGCTTCATACGCATACATCGCGGCGAGATGATTAATAAAAACTATATACTGAAATACAATACCGAAGGAATACTGCAACTCATTGATGGGTCGATACTCACTATTTCGAGACGGAGGAAAAGAGAAGTGTTTACTGCAATAGCATGCTAAAAAAGTAGCGTTTTGACATTCATTTTTTTAAATCTGCAATCATGAAAAAAAAATTACGCCTTATTTTTTTGTTAATAGCTTCTTCTTTTGTTTGCAGAACAAGCAGTGCACAGGTGCCTGCCAATGACGACTGTAGCGGCGCAACTGTAATTACTACCGTTCCGTTTGGTACCTCGTGCTCATCCTCCGTAAATGCAAGCACAGCTAATGCAACGCAGTCTTCGCCCAATCCTTCCTGTACTTCTGCAGAAAATGATGATGATATATGGTACCGGTTTACCGCTACGTCGGCATCTGTAATTATTCGTTTTGGAAATGTTACTAATAATGCAACGGGCAGCGGCGCAGTTGCTGGCTACGCTTTATATGATACCCCATGCCCTTCCGGGGCCGTAAATATTTTCTGCAATAACCTCGGTTCGGCAGGCGCGGGGTATAAAATCTTCGATAGTTTAATCATTGGCCAGGATTATTATCTGCGTTTCTGGTCATCACTTACAGGTACAAATACAATCTCTTTTGATTTTTGTGTACAGGATATTCCTTCCCCGGCGGCTAATGATGACTGTGATAACGCTTCTGTGATAACGCTTCAACCTTTTGGCACTAACTGCAGTTCACCTATCTCTGCAACTACGGTCGGTGCCACTCAATCGTTGCCCAATCCCTCGTGTGCTAATGGTTACAATAATGATGATATATGGTATTCATTTGTTGCCGTGTCAAATACGATCCGCATTAGCTTCAGTAATGCAAGGCAGGCCTTAAGCTCAGGCAATGCAAATGTTGGCTATGCATTGTATGAAAATAATTGTCCTTCATCTTCATCAGCTTTCAGTTGCAGTAATAATATAGGAGGTGGTTCGGGCAATGCGCTGATAGCGGGGCTTACGCCGGGCAACACTTATTACCTCAGTTTGTTTTCATTTGGAATCAACAACTATATGACACTTGATTTTTGTATACAGGATGTGCCATCAGCGCCTGTTAATGACGAATGCATTAATGCTACTGTTATAGTGCCCCAATCACCAGGTAACAGTTGTACTGCTTCAATTGCTGCAACAACAGTTGGCGCCACCCAATCGCTCCCTGATCCATCCTGTGCCAATAGTTATAATAATGATGATATATGGTATTCTTTTGTTGCCACAACCAATGGCATCCGAATTAATTTCAGTAATGCCAGGCAGGCATTAAGTTCAGGTAATGCAAATGTCGGCTATGCATTGTATGAAAATAATTGCCCTTCATCGGCATCGGCTTTTAGCTGCAGTAATAATATAGGAGGTGGTTCGGGTAGCGAATTAATTGGGGGTTTAACGCCAGGCAATACCTATTACCTGAGCCTGTATTCATTTGGTACCAATAATTATATGACGTTTGATTTTTGCCTTATTAATGAAACATTGGCTGCGAATGATGAATGCGGGAACGCGATAGCGTTGACAGTTACCAATGGGTTCTGTACGTCGCCGGTCGCGGGTGATCTTTCCAATGCCACTACCTCGCCTGGGTTTGGCTCCCCGGCATGTACATCTCTTTCCAGCAGTGAAGATGTTTGGTTCAGTGCAATTGTTCCGGCATCAGGGAATGTGATTGTACAAACATCAGCGGTAAACACAGCGATTAATGAATTGGTGATGGAAGCATATAGTGGAAGCTGTGGTGCACTAACTTTAATTACCTGTGATGATAATGGCAATCCTGATCCGGCACCATCGGATCTCCATCCAAGAATAACGTTGGCGGGCAGGGCGGCAGGAGAAGTTATTTATTTCCGGGTCCTGGGGAAAGGAACGATTAATGCCGGGCCATTTGCGATTTGTGCATGGGACCCTTCCGTGTTGCCTGAAGTATCTCCTGCCGGAACATGTCTGGCAGCAAACCCGGTTACTATTAACTCCGGAAATAATAACCAATATATGTGGGTTCCGGTATTTGACAATGCAGGAAATATTATGGCAGAAATTTACGCAGATGGAAATGATTTGGGTACTATTACCACTTCTCTCTTTGTTAATACAAGCGGCACCGTAAGAAGCACAAATGGAAAATTTTATTTGGACAGAAATATTTCGATCGTTCCATCAAATAATGGCTCCGCGAAAGTTCGCATGTATTTTACCAACAACGAATTCAACGCGTTGCAGGCTGCAGATCCCTCCATACTTTCGATAAACAGTCTAAACATTACTAAAACTGATAGCGCCTGCCAGGCTGCTTTCAGTGGGGTTGGCAGCGCAATCGTACCGGATGCTGCAGCCAGTTACGGAGCAGATCATTACATCGAATTTTCCACGCCATCATTTTCAAATTTTTATTTGAATTCCGCAAATGTGGTATTGCCATTGAAATTCGTTTCATTTAATGCCAATAAGAATAACAATGGCATTCAGTTAACATGGAAAGTTATAAAGGATAATTTAATAAAAGACTTTGAAATAGAATATGGTAATGATGGAAATTATTTTAAGTCGCTTGATTCCATAAATCAGAATGAATTTACTGATGATGAAAATGATTCATGGATATATAAATATGTTGATAATAATCAGTATGATGGGAACATTTTTTATAGAATAAGAATGAATGATCTTAATGGTAAATATATTTATTCTGAAATCATAAAAATAAATCTGTTTAAGTCTGAGGGACGGGTTTTCTCAATTTATCCTAATCCATCAAAAGGGAAGTTTTTTATAAGATCAAAAAATTATGGACTGAATATTTATGCAAAGTTGTTTAATGCAACCGGCCACCAGGTAAAAGACTTTGGAGCGATCCCTTTGCAAAATGTAATTGAATTGCATATAGATGAATTGCTTCCTGGTATTTACTTCTTACAGGTTACAGATCGGGCAAATAAAAAAAATTATTATGAAAAATTGATAAAGTTGTGAGCTGTATTGTGGATCAGCTCATTCATCAACGCTTTCACCGGTCTGACCTGCGGTACCGACCTGGTGAGCCGTCAGACCGAAGGTCGGACGGCGGTTGTTAAATTGTTACAGGCAATGGGCCGGTCTGACCTGCGGTGCCGACCTGAATCAGTCATTCTTCAAAGCTTCCATGACATCTTCTTTTCTTCTTCTTGAAATTTCGACTTTGTGTGAATTTTTTAAAATGGCAAATCCAGTGTGATCGATAAAGGAGATAAAATTTTTATTTACCAGGTGTGATTTATGTGTCCGGATGAAGCCGTACGCATTCAGCAATTCATCATAATCTCCCAGCGTTTTTGAAATGGTATATTGTTTATTTCCCGTCACATAAAACCTGGTATAATTTCCATGGGCTTCGCAACGGATAATTTCATGCGGCATCAGAAAGCGAACTCCTTCTTTTAAGGAGAGGGCAAGCCGGAATTGATTGGTATTTTGCAGGTGCATGTTAAGGTCAATATTGTGTAGTAATTCCGTTTGAGATTCGGGATATTGCTTCGTATGCATAAAGCGGTCAATGGCGCGTATCAGTTCTTCGGCATCTACTGGTTTTAGCAAATAGTCAAAGGCGCTAAAGCGAATGGCCTGTATCGCATATTCATCGTATGCTGTTGTAAAGATTACTTTGAAATTTTTATCAGGAATGTTTTTCAACACATCAAAGCCGGTCATGTAGGGCATTCGTATATCCAAAAAAATTAAGCCGGGTTGAATGTTATGAATCATTTCCGCTGCCTTACGGGAATCGTTACATGTTCGCACATATTCTACCTCCGGAATGAATTTTTCAATCATTCTTTGCAAAGAGTCTGTTGCTCTTTCTTCATCATCTATCAATAATACCTTCAGCATTTTTTTTATTTAATAAAGGCAATGTCATGATAACCTTCGTTCCCGCTGCATTTCCATTTATGTCCTTCAGATCTTCAATTAAAACTTTACTTTTAAGAACGTGCTGTTTGTTGTATGTTTTTAATCTTTCTTCAGCTACTGCGATACCTTTGCCGGTGTGTGTATTCACTACATTTATTTTCTTAGAGGCTTCCCTTCCGATGCCATTATCCTGCACAACACATACAATGTTTTCCGATGAGTCTTCACTAATCCTGATGCATAATGATCGTGCCCCTTCCTTATGCAGCAACCCATGCCAGATTGCATTTTCCACAAAGGGTTGTATCAATAGGGTAGGGATTTTTATTTCGTCGGCGTCAATAATTTCATCACATACAATTTCATAATGAAATGATTCTTTAAAGCGAAGAGATTCCAGTTCTACATACAATTGAAGCATTTCCAGTTCTTCCTTCAAAGTTACTTTCTCTTTATCGCTGTGAGCAAGCACCGCACGTAACAGGCGGGAAAATTTTGACAGATAAAGAGTGGCTGCCTTTTCATCTCCCGCTAAAATAATCTGCTGAATCGAATTGAGTGAGTTGAACAAAAAATGCGGATTCATTTGCAGTCTCAGGCTTTTTAATTGAGCTTCCGCCGTTTTGCGCTTGTGGTTGAGAAGTTCCATTAAGGCGTTGCGCTTTTCAGTTTCTGCGTTTAGCCGCACCAGTTTGTTAGCACACAATGAAGCTATGGTAGTGAGAATTGAAAGATGTTTTTGAGTAAAGAAGTTCTTCCTAGAATTTTCGCTGTCAATAATGCCTGTCACTTTACCATTGTAAACAATAGGTACCGATATTTCAGAACAACGTCTCACATCATCTATTATATAGCGCTCATCTTTAGTGGTATCACCGATTATTTCCGCTCTTCCTGTTTTTGCCACGGTGCCCACGATGCCCTTCCCAATGGGTATCTCAATTGGGTTTATAATTTTATTGTCATCGTTTGTTTTTGGCCCCCAGGCTGCTTTTTGTATTAAAACCGGGCGGTGTGTATCTTTTAAATAGATTACGCAATCTTCAAAATGAAGCCGGCCGATACAGTTTTTTGCAACATCCCAAAGTATTTCTTCCGTTGTGGTTTGTTCATTCATTGAAGAGGCAAAATAATTGATTGCCTGCTCGGTTTCTATCTGTTCCTGCTGCCTTAATATTTTCTTATTTCTTCGGTCAGTGTAATAGCCGGCAGAGAGAAAAAATAAAATCACTGCTGAGCTAATAAACCAGGCGCTTCGCCACCAGGGTGCTATCACTGTCAGGCTTATTGAATTTTTTGCTTCAACCCATTTGCTTCCATCCTTGGAAGCCATCACTTTAAAAGTATAATCTCCCGGGCTTAGTTTGCTGTATTGCACCTCTTGCGGCGTAAGTACTGTTTTCCATTCATCATCACTGCCCTCTAGTTTGTACTTGTACAAAATGTTCCTGCTGTTGTAAAGATCAATTGCGGAAAAGGAAAAGCCAACTGCATTTTTTGAATAAGAAAGATTAATATGTTTAGACCTTGCCAACCAATAAGAAGTGTCAGGCGTACTGACGTTATTAATAGATATTTCAAGCGGCAGGTTTAATTTTCTCAACCTGTCAGGAAAGAAATAATTTAGTCCTTTGTCGCTTCCCCAAAAAGTCTCGCCGTCAGTTGTTTTGTAAAATGAGTAGGGACGAAAACCTGCGTCGCTTAACCCCGCGCTTTCATCAAAGGGTATGAACCTTTTAGTATCGGGCTCGTAACAAATCAATGAGTTGTTATTTCCAATCCACATTTTGCCCTGGTTATCGGGCATCAACCCTTCGCATGAATTACTGCGTAAGCCATTTGAATGATCATAAAAGGCGCTGATCTTACCATCTCTTATGATGTGCAACCCCCCGGATGTTCCTACATAAATGTTGTCATTATTGTCGCCCGCAATACATAGTACGTCAGGATTCTTCAAGCCATTTTCTTTAGTAAAGTTTTCGTAGCTATTGTCGATCAGGCTAATGCGATAGGCGCCGCTATCTGTTCCTATCCATGCTTCTTTGTCATCATTGAACCAAATAAAATGGCAGCTAACTTTACTTAGCTTTTGTAAATATGTTTTTGCATTTGTATTCAATACCAGGAAATTGTCTGGATCCACAATATTTAAACCTTTAGACGTGGCAATCCAGATTTTTCCATCCTGCGCTTCTTTTATGTCATAAATAAGGTCGTTGCTCAGAGCATTGCCAGTTTCATTCTTGTTGAGATATTTTATCACTTGTTTTTTCTCGTTAAGCACTACCACACCAAAGCGATTGAGGCCGATCCACATTTTTCCTTTTTTATCAAAGCAAATTGAACGGACTTCTTCAGTTCCCTCCAATAACTGTCCATTTATTTTTCCATAAGATTGAAACTGAACTCTGTTGTTTTTTCTGTTCCATTCTATAAGAGAATTTTGTGTTCCCAGCCACATGTTCCCATCGCTGCTTTGGCTGATACAGTTTACATAGCCGTCAAATATTTTTCCTGATTTCTCGTCGCGAAAAGAAGGTTTCCATTTGGCTAAATAATGATTGATGTTGAAATAATTCAGGCCAGCCGTGTGAGAAGTAATAAAAAAATAACCGCTGGCATCAGAAAACAAGAAATTGGTATTATTTGCAGAGATCGATTGCGGATCAGTAGGATCGTGCTTGTATCGCAGCAATTTTTCTTTAGCGACATCAAAGATATAAACACCTGCATAGGCGGATGTAAAAATGAATTGCTGTTCGCGAAGATGATAAATGCTTTTCGGGTACATCATTATTTCATCTCCATACTGATCTTTTAATTGGTTATAGCACTGAACAATTTTTTTTGAGGTAAAATCTACTTTGCAAAGCTTATCGGTATTATACATGGTAACTATTGCTTCAGTATCGGTTAATCTTGCAGCGGCAAGTATTCCAGGGATTTCAAATGAATACAGCACTTTAAGATTAGTTACATCAAACAGCGCGATCCTGTTATTGCCGCTGCATATCAATTTATCTTTATCCCAAATATTTATCCTTACAAAATTATTATTGAGGCTGCTATCCTCTCTCCAATGCAGCCGGTTTATTACCAACGGATTTTTTTTATCCGGATGATACAAACGCGATCCGCTCAAAAACAAAACCCCTCTCGATGTATAAGGCAATAGAAAATCAGCGGTAACCCGTTTCCCGTTTTCGGTAATAGAAATAGTATGGAATTTCCGGTCTTCATCCAGCATTGCAACGCTTTTATCTGCAAAGTGTATCCACAGCCTGTTCTTATCGTCGCAGGTCATTCGAAGAATATTACTATTCTCCAATGCTGCGTATTCTTCTTTATAGAATCTTTTTACAGTATATCCGTCATAACAATTTAAGCCCTCCGATGTACCGACCCACAGCAATCCGTTTTTATCCATTACAACACCTGCAATCTGGTTATCACTTAATCCTTCTTTTTTGCTAAGGTGAAAAAATGAGATATCCTGCGCCATCGAAAAAAGCGGAATTGTGATAAAAAAAACAATATGCAGGACTTTTTGTTTCAGTATTATTTTTTATTTCAAAAAATCATGAACTGATTCGATTAAAAATTACAAAATAATTTTCCCGTTTCATAGTGGTATTTTCAGAAACACAACCATAGCATCGATATTTCGTTTTCTAATTCAAGTTCAAAAACAAAACTTTACCCTTAAATCCATTTGCACCTGGCGCGCCGATTATGCAATAATTTGCGGAGACAGCGACTGCTTTACCCATTTGGTTATTGAATGCGCCGATAGGATCAGCTATTTGCCGTAGAAAAAACCAGTCCGTGCCATCTGTTTTATACAGGTATGAATTTCCTTTGTTGATTACGAGACTGTCGCTGCTATAAGCGCCGATGATGGTGAAAATAGAATTGGTGCATACACTATAGCCGAATAACGCTCCATAACCCTCATTGATCGGAGGAAGGTCTGCTGAGATAAATGCCCCGGAAGGTGAGACCTGCCACACAGAGCCATTATACTCAAATATTCTTGCGGCTCCCGAAAGAGTTGACGGACTTTCGCCTGGCATACCTACGGCTGCAACACCATTGGCGATGGAAACAGATGTCCCGAAATGATAGTTATTCAAACTTCCCCCCCAGGAAAGTAATTGCTGATGTGACCATGTATTTCCCACCCTGTGAAAAATATGTGCCGTACCATCATCAGTTCTTGGCCCGCCGCCATAGTCATAGTCGCTATCTGGCGCGCCTACTATGGCGTCATCACCCGTAATAAATACTGATGATCCAAAATGATCGGATGCTCCGCCATATGGTCCTATAACATTCCCCTGCTGATTCCATGCAAGGCCGCTCCTGGTAAAAAAGTAAGCACTTCCTCTGTCCGCTGCCGTACTCACATCATCTCCCGGCGCTCCAACAACCAGGTAATCGCCACTGATACCTACACTGGCTCCAAAGTTGTCACCGGCTGCTCCGTTGGATGCAAAGAGGTGAGCCTGCTGTGTCCATACTGTACCAACCCGGTGAAAGATGTAAGCGCTTCCCTGGTCATTATTAGCCCCGACATTATCAAGATTGGCGCCCACTACAGCGTAATCACCGCTAATGCTTACGCCTATTCCAAAGTTATCATCAGCAACTCCATCCGATGCGGTAAGTTTCGCCTGCTCCACCCAGTTAGTACCGTTAAAGAAATAAATATAAGCCGCACCCTGGTTACTGTTGCCGCCAACATTAGCATAGTGCGCTCCCACAATTGCATAGTTGCTGTCGATTGCTACGCTGCATCCAAGTTCATCACCCACGTTACCGTCTGACGCGACTTGCTCTACAGGGCTCACCTGCGCCGCATCAACGGAAGTTAAAAAGTAAACCCAATTGCCACCATTGAACATACACAGTGCATTTCTTTCCGCGTCAAAAACCAGCAAACCCGTTTTCGGATTCGAAATCGCATTTCTTTGAGCTGTGTTCATGGATGGTATTGAGACGCCTTTATTGTTACTAACAATATCGAGCAAGGCACTTGGGTGTGGAGCGTTAGTTCCGATACCAATATTCTGCGAAAATATTTTTTTAGAAAAGAAAAATGTAACGATGAATACGATCAGCAATTTTTGGATCGCATTCGCTGATTTAACAGCGTTATATTCTTTTGCCCTAATAAAATTGATCTTTTGCATAATTTAATTTTTATTATCACCTGGATATGGAGAGTTATTTCTAATTCCATATCCAGGTGATTTATTTCAACCAATACCGGGAAAATTGAAGACAAAGCAACGGGCAAAACACCACGAAATATTCCAGCCACTTCCTCCACCCGGATGCGGGCCGTTACAACTAAAGCAGCATTCAGATCCATCAGGTCCATTTGGACAATTATTTTGAAGCGTAAGGATCGCGTTATGAAACCAGTTATCATATTTGCGGGCACTTTGAATACTTAATTTCTTGCCAGTGCTATTTATTTCTTTCAAATATTTTATCGCCTGCAGAATTACCCGTTTGGTTTCTATATCTTTTTGTTTAGTTGGTTTTATTTTTACCAGCCTTGGTAAAAGTTCATCAAAATGAGGCTTTGCTTCCCTGGCCCACTGTAAAACATTTTGAGGAGTAGCTGGCGCCTGGCTTGTTTTAATTGTATTTACCTGGCTATGTGTGGTATTGCTTGCGCAAATAAGCGTGCACATAGTGAATGCCGCAATTATTATCTTTTTCATGATTTTGATTTTTATAGTTTCTAAATATTATTTTGCCCACAATGCTGCAAACCAGGGTTTGTTACCTTCCTCATAACCGGTTACGAATTGTGTCAGCAAAGATTTTTCAAGATTATTATCGTATTGATTCTGGTAACTATCACTGCTTGATTTACGGGTTGCTGAATAAGATTTATATCCTGCATTTTGATACCATATTGCGGAGAACCTTGTTTTACCATCATGATGATATGCATTGATATAAACCTGTTCGTAGCTTTTCTTTTTCATGTCATCAAATAAGTCCTGGTATTCTTCCTGCGTGAGAAAGCTTTTCAATACTGCTTTTCCTACATTTCTTTTTTCATAGAAAGCGGAATAATATCTTTTGCCATTCATGGACGTTACTGAAACATTTACCGGAACAAAGCCTTTGCTTCCATAATCTTCAAACATCTTTTGATGATCTTCAGGAGACGCCGCATGATAGGCTGGCTGCTGGCCTGGCTGACCTGGCTTCTTAATAAAGATGGCTGCAATTTTCAACTTTCCATTATCATTATAGTTATCTATTTGCTGAAGCCGGTAACCATTTTTCTTTACCCAATTATTATATTCATCCTGGTATTGGGCCGGGGTCATATCGTGACGGGCGACTATCTTGTAGCCCTTATCGTTATATCGGAATATTGCATTGAAATAAGTTTTCCCATTTACATCATAAGCATCCACCCATTCAGGATAATAGCCGGAAGACCATATTTTATTGAATTCCTCCTGGTAATTTTTTTCTGGAATGCCATGCCGGCCAATTTCGCCCCAGCCCCCGGGATACCACGTAGGTTTATCGCCAGGCCATATATAACATCCGCCATTGGCGATATATGGCAAACCTGTTTTATTGAGCTTTGTCCATTTTGCATTTGGATCGGGCTCGTTCATGTTGTTTTGAGCCACAATGTATGCGTCGCTAAATTGAAACGGAAAAACAATCACGGGCTCTGTATCATCGGCGGGTACGCAGTCAATATGTAAATGTGTACCTGCAGTTGCAGTACTGCCAACCCGTGCGAGGAAGTCACCACGCTTTACCTTGGCGCCCTCTTTCATTAAATTCTTATTCAACGAAAACTGCTTCAGATGATAATACCGGATAACGGTGTTGCCAACCTTGATATGAAAAGTATTACCGCCACCATCGGTATCAACACCAGGTTCATTATCTTTTATTTTATCATTAAAGTGAACTACTTCTCCATCAGCAATCGCATACACAGGCCTTCCAAAGCAGCGGTAGTGTTCATTTTTAGTTCCGTCCTTTCCCGGATATTTACTGCTCCATTTTTTCGTTTCAGCATCCCATCCTTTTATTATTATATCGTAGGAAAATACCTGGGAACCTCCTCCATGTGATGCATCTGCAAACCAATATTCGCCATAGCCAAGATCTTTTTGTTTGGCAGGAAAGGAATATACCGCTTCATTTATATAAGGCTTTAAGGATTTGGTAATGGTATAAGGGCTTGTATATCCATCAAAATAAAGTTTAATGGTAAGCTGGCTGGGAAACGGAAATGGCAACTCAATTACGTTACCCAATTCATGATAAGTGCGACTGTTTTGCCAGCTAAAAGATTTGGAAGCTGCAATGCTTTCATTGGAATTGTCACTGTTGGGAGAAAATGAAAAGATCTTGTTGTTGCTGTTGCCGCTACACTGGTATTCTATTTTTTTTAGTGTAATGGTTTTACCTTCTTTATTAGCGATTTTGAATTTCACCGACAATAAAGCGGAGATACTTCCTGCAGAGGATTTGGGGCCGGAAGTTAAATAAACAACATCACCCGTTTTATTTTCGGGCCACACATTGACAAGATCAATAGAAGGCGCCGCCATAAGAGAAATTGCTGCCGTAGGTTTTTTTGAAATATTGCTTGTTCTGTTAATATTTGCGATTTGAAACCAAAATGCAAGACTCCCTACCGGAAGTAAGAAATAAAATAAAGTTTTCATGTTTGATAAATTTTAATTGTGATTGATTCAGATTTCCAAAATCTTTACCGCGTATTTTTTATACGCAATAGAGGCGGACGGTAAGTAATTAGAAAAGTTTTTCTTTTGAGTAGGGTGGTTGATATTGCTGAGACTAAATTATTTCGTTAACAGAATTAGTGGAGAAAAAAACTTCTGTATGGTAGCGTTAAACTATTATCCGGTAATTGCGCGAAAGTTTCTAAGCGTTACAACAGTGATGAAAATAAATTTACACTTAGATGGAACACTAAATAGGCTTGCATCTTCACGCAATTTTTTTTATTTTGTATTGCGATTGAAGATTTCACTGTAGGAGTGTGTGGTACTAATTCAACTTTTATAACACCGCTTGTAGCATTACTTCTTAACCAGGTACCAGTTGAGAAGACTAAAAAAAGCCGCTCTTTTTTGGTTTGTTTTTTGCAGACTTAAATTATTATGATTGACTAAAAACTAAGGCAAACGTAGGGATGCTTTAGCCGCCGCTGTTGTCAACCTTCGACAAATACCTTTAGCTTATTCTGAAAGGAAATTCTATTTGTTTTTCAGATTTTGATAAAATAATAACCCCCATTTTTATGAGTAGCAACTATTCAAAATCGAAGTATATTTCTTACCGGGTTTCTAGTCAAACGAATTTTTCCAGCCCGGTAAGTAAGGTTCAGGAAGAAAATTCCAACGAAGAATTAATTCGCTTCGAAGAAAAAAAAGAACAATACATCTGGACAAAGCCCGAAGAAATAATATTCGTAAAAAGTGCAGATCATTACGTAAAATCCTTAGTAAAATATGGCGCTGAAAAAAAATGGGTAAGCAGGCATAGTACGCTTAAAGATCTTTTTGTCCTTCTGCCCCAGGATATTTTCATTCGCTTAAATAGGTTTTACCTGCTTAATCGAAATTACTTTTCGCACTTCAATGAAAATGGTAAAAAATTATATCTTACTGACGATTTTTGTATTCCCATTCCGCACCGCATTTCTCCTTATTTGTGCCACTTACTAAATAACCCCTATACGTGAAATGTGTTTCGCGAAATATAACTTGACAGGCGTCGTCTGCATTCATAATTTTGTTGCGCAGAGTTGTTTCTGTTGCATATTGAGCCTTATCAATTTGTGAAGAAGCAATTCAATTAAAGACTTATTGAATTTACTTTTTGAAATAGATTGCTATTAGGATAAAATTCTACACCGATAAGTAAGCCTTCCGGCTGGAGATACCTGAAAAGATATCCCAGGACATCCTCTTCTTATAAAAAAACCTCGCAGTCTTATATTTTTTAATGTTAAAGGAACATCTGTTGTCCTAAATAAAATGTAACCCCAACATCGTTTTTTCAAAATACTAAAACATAATGTCATGGCTGAAACAACAATGAAAATAACAGGAGATGTTGACCTTAGTCAAATTTCCCAGGAAGATTTTAAGCAAGATGTGGACTTGAGGGTTGCGGTGGTTCGTGAAGGAAATATACTCGGATCATCCATTCTTAAACCATCAGAAACAAAAGACCGGCGCCTTGGTTTTGCGGTTGAATTCAACCCGTCAATATTACCTTTCGGCAGGTATCCTTGCCCGGTCACTGTTGTAATTGGGCCGGCGGTTACCGATCGTGAACTCTTCCAACTACAAACCGCAAGTGTGGAGGTTGACCTTGCGCCTCCTGAAATTAAATCAGCAACTACCAGGGAAGGGGCTATTGACTTCCCCCTTGAAAAGCAAATCGGTTCTATAGTTGTTGAGCCTGCAATATATCTATGCTGGATATTCTGTTGCCACACTTATACAATTACAGGCCGTGTTGTTTGTCGCAACTGGCATTATAATCCAATATTGAAGCGTTACATACTTTGTGATGAGCCGGTACCGGGCGCCAAAGTGGAGGCTTATGACGTAGACCGCTTCTGGTGGTGGTATTGGCGCGATGTTATCAGCAGTGCTTTAACTGATATCAATGGAAACTTTACGATAAAATTCACCTGGTGCTGCCTGCGCTGGTATCCATGGTTTACTCCAAATCTTTCTATAGATCCGGATATTTTTTCACGCATACAAACATTATTTTTTAATGCCCAGATTCCATTCCCGCCACATCCCGGGCCCGATCCTGATCCGGCAATTTTTCAGCAGCTACTGGGCAATGCTGCTTCTTTACCAGGATCGTTATTAAGATCTGCTACACAAAGCGAGGCTTCACTTCCTTCTTCGGATCCTGATGCACCTCTGTCATCAGAGGCTTTGCTTGCAGTATTACCAACATCTCCGGAACTGGAAGCATTGCATGTATGGCCATGGTGGAACTGGAGTGATTGTGCCCCGGATGTGGTATTTCGTGTTACCCAAAGATGTGAAGGAAAAACAAATGTAATTTATACCGAAACCAATGCGCAAACAAGATGGAATATTTCATCTCCACTTCAAGTTACTCTTCTTGCAAATAAACTTGCATGTTGCATTCCTGTTTGTCGCGATCCTGAATGCCCTGAATGCCTGAAGCTCACCGTTATCGGATGTACACAGGTTGATCAGATTGGAAACACAGCGGGCCCTCCCGATCTTCGTGGCTATGCCCGGGTAGGTGCATCTGCTACAGATCCATTTAAGGACAATCCTTTTTACGGCTCGCTGCAGGTGCGTGGCGCTGTTGGTTGGGATGTTGATTATTTCAAAATACAATACTCAAAGGACGGTGGTCCCTGGGCCGATCTTCCTGCCCCTGCATTCGGCGGATTTGGGCGCAGCTATTGGGACGGCAGCGATTTTATTCCTGTACCTGACTTTAGTCCAGCTCCGAAAAATGGCCAAACAGTTATTATAACACGGCGTCATTATGAAGATCTGAATCCTGGCATCCCAAGGTTTGGAGGTGCGGTAATATGGAATGACTTTGATACATTGTTTTATTTTGATACCATTACCAACCCGGCTTTAACTCCGGACGCATTATATGAATTGCAATTTGTAGGATACGCCGCTGATGCAGCAGACAACCTCATATTGACGAGCGAACGTACTTTGCCAACATGCGGTGAGAATACTGCAGAATCAGTTTTCCTGCGTATCGACAACCAGGGAAACATGCACCCGGTGCCTACTTTGCTTCACCCTTGTACCATTATACATAAATGCACAAATGAGCCCGATTGCTATATCCGAAAAGTTTGCAAGAACGAAGGCCAGCCGGATGAATTATGTATTTCAGCTTGCGATATTTTAAGCCTAAATCCTAATGATACCCTTACGATCCACTTCTCAGTTACCTGTCCTCCTACGGTTCAGGACGGGCATCTTGGAGGTTATTGGTTGCGTGCTGAGTACGGGATATCACAATCGTTCGATATTGGTACAGGCATTGGAACTTTCCAGGCGGATCCCACTGCAGAAGTAGGGCCAAACTATAGCGATGCACTTGTACAGGGCGCGCCAAGACCACATTGGTACGGCGGTGATTATAAGGTTACCATCCTGGGGTCTGATTTTCCGGAGTGTTGTGCATTTCTGTTGAGATTATGGGCATGGAAGAGAACAACAAATGGATGTTCTAATCCTAGTGTCACTCACTGGAACCAGTTTGAATTCTCATTTACAGTGCTTCGTCCTGAGCTTTGTCCTGGAGTATGCTCTGAAAGAGATTGAGCATTGTTGTATTGTTTAACTTATTATAACTTTAAGCAACAGATAAATATTAAGAAGTTTTCGTGTAAAAAATTTTTCTGGAATGTATGCGCCAGGTAACGATATAAAGCCGGGTTCGCTTAAATATGTATGATATGTCCTGGTTTTATTTCATTATTTCTTCGCTGGCCGTATGGCGTCTTACTCATCTGTTTGGCAGGGAAGACGGTCCTTTTGATATCATTTTTTTGATGAGGAAAAAGGCCGGAACAGGATTCTTTGCGAAACTTCTTGATTGTTTTTATTGTCTTAGTATTTGGATGGCGTTGCCATTTGGAATTTGGCTTGGAACAGGATGGTTACAAAAAATAATATTGTGGTTGGCTTTGTCCGGTGCTGCCTGCCTGCTCGAACAGGCAACGACGAAAAATGATTTCCCTGACAAAACTGAGTATCATGAAGACTAGCCTTTGCAGAGTATTCGGGGTCTAAAATTGATAACAAATTATTTATGATTTTTCCGTGCTGTTTGTAATTTTAATAAGTGGCTTATGATAGAGGTATTATAATTAATGAGTTTAATTATTTATTACTGGAAAAAATAAATTGGAAAATCTAAACTGGAAAATATATGTGTAACTGCGGAAAAAAAAGAATGCAAAATTCACAGCAATCACATTCTGCTGCTGCTGATTCGAGGATGACAAATCATAGTCAATCTCCTGCTTTCGCGAGTTTTGAATACACAGGTAAAACCGCGTTATCCGTTACCGGCAAAGTTACGGGCACACAGTATCGTTTTAATGCCCCGGGCAACAGGCAAAACATTGATATGCGCGATGCCCCGGGATTTATGGCTGTGCCGGTATTAAGAAAATTAAGATAACCAAGGAAAGTTTGTTTCCCGGCAAAGTTTAATAAGTACTCCTGTACAAATAATCTATTTTTCTTCCCTGTTGTTTCTTAAGCGGTATTTGCAGGCCGCTTGTTTTTTCAAGCCAGTTGTTCAGATCGTCCCTCAGCGCCATTCCTGTTTTATCGAAATCCTTATTCCTGATGAGATTGTTCATTTCATAAGGATCATTTTCGAGCTCGTATAGTTCGTTAATATCCCAAATACCGTTATATGAAATGTATTTGTATTTATCAGTGCGTACCGCAAATGTCGTAGGTGTTTGAGGGAAAGCCTGCTCCCAGTAATATTCATAAAACACTTTATCGCGCCATGCAATGTTTTGCCCTTTCAACAAGGGTAAAAAAGACTCACCCTGCATTTGCGCGGGTTTTGGTATACCTGCTACATCAAGGAAGGTAGGAGCAAGGTCGATGTTCAAAATCATTTGTGGAATAACAGATCCCGCTTTCACCATTCCTGGTGCCCATACAAGCAAAGGCACACGCATGCTTGCTTCGTAAGCATTTCTTTTATCTATCAATCCATGTTCGCCAAATTGAAATCCATTGTCGCCCATATAAACGATCATCGTGTTTTCTTTCAATCCGCTCTTCTCAACCCAATCCATTACCTGTTCGATACTTTCGTCAACAGATTGGAGTGTTTCGAGATAAAGGTGATAGAACTTGTCAAAAGGAATTTGCCCGTGATACATATAATCCACGCCATGCCAGCTATATCTTTGCTCACGCACCCAGCGGGGAATGTCTTTATAGTTTACCGGCGTTTTCGGCGTTGTCATTATACCAAACTGTTTACTGCTGTCCGTAGCAGTTAGATACATAGACGGCGGGTCAATGATCTGTAAATCTTCATATTTCCCTTCATGTCTTTTTGCCGGCATAAACTCAGCGTGAACTCCTTTATGGGAAAGATACATGCAGAAAGGCTTGTCTTTAACGCTGTTCATCCATTCGATAGATCTTTTGGTTAATTCATCAGTAATGTAATTATCGGCAGGAAGCTTTTCTCTTTTACCGTTCACATTTAAAGTGTTTCCATAATACTGTCCCTGCCCTTCAAAGCTCACCCATTCATCAAAGCCAGGTTGTGGGTTATCGCCCGTATTGCCCATGTGCCATTTGCCCATGAATGCAGTTTTGTATCCGTTCTTTTGTAAATATTGTGGAAAGAAAGTAAGGTTATCCGGAAGCGGGGCAGAATTGTCAACCACTGTATGAGTATGTGCGTATTGCCCCGTGAGTATCGAAGCACGGCTGGGCGAACAAAGAGATGTGGTAACAAAAGCATTTTTTAAATGTGCGCCTTCTTTTGCCATTCGATCCATGCCGGGAGTTTCAAGACCGGGAACCGTATTCATAAAACCCATAAAATCATACCGGTGATCATCCGATAAAATAAAAATAATGTTCATCGGTTTTTTTGTTTTCTGCGCATGTGTATGTACAGGAGACAAATGGAAAATGATGACGAGGGAAAGGAGATATTTAGTCATTCGGTGTATTGGTAGATTTATTATACGTATGCAATCATGAGAACTATCAAGTATTCCATTCCTTATACTGATCTGATAAAGTTATTAATTTATAACACAGGCTGCAAAAATTAAATAAGATGTAATGTCATAAAGAACCACTTCCTGCTACTTTTCATGCACTGTCTCTTCCAAACAATTTTCTCAATTCGTCTTTTGATTGATCAAGGATTTTCTTTTGCGCAGCAGAAATATTTTTGCCTCCGCGGTTCTCGTAAAAGTTTATCATCGACATAGCTGATTGAAATGGGCCGGCTTTTCGCCGGTTACTTTTTTCTGCAGATTTTTTAATCGATGCTGCGATTTTTTTTGGATCCTTTAAAGTGAACACATTTTTTTCAAGATCCATGGCATCGCTATGCTCTGTTACGGATTGAGACCATTTTTCCCGTGTCGATTTTTTTGATGATGAATTTTTGGCCACAGGCTTTGCCGGCTTAGATGTTTTTGTTGGCATTGTATATCTTTTTAAAAAGACACTACAATCATAATACCAAAACAAGTCTCTACTTACTATAGAGATGCAGAAATTTTTAAATAGGTGTGCCCGACAAAGTGATAATAAACCAGTGGGAAAAATAAAAAATCTTTTATTCCAAAATCATCTTCCATATTTCCTCAATGGACTCTTGTACATTAAAACTTTTTTTAGCAGCCGGCCTGCTAAAGTTTAATATTGACTTACAATTTGCGATTGTTGCATCCGGAAATACGGTTTCAATAATATTCGTATTGATCAATAACTTGATATTATCCTTTTGTGTTACTTTAATAAACTGTGCCATAATTTTTTTTTGAGATTGGTGCTAAAATACTAAAACCATTTTCATAAGCTTTTATTTATGAGTCGTGTAAAAGAAATAATTACTAATTGAAAATTAATTTTGATTTTTGTGTGCATCATATATCCCTTGCATCTAAACAAACTTTTCCCCAGTTTAAGCTCAAAAGGATCATGGCTTCATGAAAACAACGGTATATTTTTTTTCTTATGACACTAGTGATATTTTCGGCCCGGTCATCTTACCCTCAATCATTCAGGCAGTACACCTATGATGTTGATACCTATTTTACCACTGATTATACTTTCGAGCTCGATGCCTCCATTGGATGATGAATCGTTTTACTGATCCCGGTGGAAAGAAGGGCCGTGGTAAAGGCTTTGCCAGGGATCTTAATTTACGTAATGCGCGATTTGCAGAGATTAAACCATTAAGTACCGAAGGCGAAGGATTTTCAGGGTATCCCGACCGGAAACCTTATAAACTGAAGCAAATAAATTTTCCGATTGGTGTGGGACTGAAATACAAACTTTCCCCGGATATCAAATTGAGTGTAGAATGTGTTTCCCGAATTTTAAATACGGATTATCTCGACGATGTAAGTACCAATTATATCGACAAGGAACTATTTGCAAAATATTTTACGGGATCGAAGCTTACCGATGTAGTAAAACTGAATGACCGGAAGCATGAAATTGACCCGTCGCTTACTACGTTTACCGGCGAACAAAGAGGGAATCCAAATAAAAATGATTCTTACTTTACCATTAACTTCAAACCCCGGATACATCTTCTAGAAAATTCCTGCCTTTCTAATTCCGCCTCTTCACGTGGTGTGGCATGCTTTTTTAGACACACTTGCACGTGTAATCATTTTAAAATTTTATTCAATGAAAAATTCCGATAAAAAAAAATTGGGCATAGCTTTATGCGGCCTGGGAACCTATAGTTGCGATGAGCTTGGACCCGCCTTACAAGAAACCAAAAGTTGCTATCTCGCCGGTATCATAACTGATGAGTCACCTAAAGCACAGGAATGGCAGGAAAAATATAACATTCCTCAAAATAATATTTACGATTACGAAAATTTTGATGACATAATGGACAATGATGATATTGATATTGTTTATATCGTGCTGCCCGTTTCCATGCATAAAGAATTTACGGTACGTGCCGCAAAAGCAGGTAAGCATGTTATTTGCGAAAAGCCCATGGCAATGGATGTTGAAGAATGCCAGGAAATGATTGACGCGTGCAATAAAGCAAGCGTGATGTTGTCAATAGGATATCACTTGCAATTTGAGCCGTACAATTTAGAGATGATGCGATTAGGCCAGCAAAAAATATATGGAGAGGTATTATCTATTGATGCGCAGAATGGATTTGTTTACAAAGACGATGCCGATTCATGGAGATTGGATAAGGAAAAAGCAGGCGGCGGAAGCTTGATGGATATGGGCATTTATACCATCCAGGCTGCACGATATGTTACAGGCGAAGAGCCAATATTTGTAACGGCGCATGAAGAGAAGACACGCCCTGAATTATTTCAAGAGGTAGATGAAACGGTATATTTCAAATTAGAATTTCCTGGCGGAGCAATCGCAAATTGTGTATCGAGTTATAATAAAGATTTGAATTTTTTAAAAGTGAAAGCACAAAACGGCCGGTTCGAACTTACGAGTGCGTATCGCTATAAAGACATGAAGGGCGCAACTGTTGACGGCCCGATGAAATTTGATCCCAATGTAAACCAGCAAGCTTTACAAATGGATGATTTTGCAAAATGTATTTTAGAAAATAAGCCTTCGCGTGTTTCGGGAGAAGAGGGAATAAAGGATATGAAAGTTATAGAAGCCGTTTATAAAAGTATTTCTTCCGGGCAAAAAGAACCGATTGGCTAACTGCGCTGATGGTATAAATTTTAAATTTCCACATTGGGATTTTTAATCGAACTATTTTTTTATCTTTAGAAAATAACCCCTAAAATTTTCAGCTATGGGCTCTCCATCAATACCAACTACTTATCATCTTTATCCACAAATGAGCGGTTCATTAGGTTTAGATACACACTTAAATGGTGATCTCAATACACATATAGATGGGGCCATTAGTACAACTACAACCGCTAAATTGACTGGTGATCCGAATGAGCCGATAGCTACTTTATTAATTGGCGATCCCGCAAAGCCAATTGCTACAGACTCAAAAATTGAGATTCTCAATCTCCCGCGGTTCACATTGCAGGATATAAAAGATATGATGAAAGTAAGGGTACGCATTCCCAATTATACACAAGTGTGTTTTAAACTTCTCGGGCAGGAAATATTTAGTATTTGCATGAATGGTGAAGGCCAGGTAATCACCGAACCTTATGTGCCCAATGCTATGGAGCGCTGCGAAGTGGAATGCTGTGAGCCGGATACACGGCCCTTTCCCGAAGACACACGGGTTCCCGGCGCCAACGGCTAAGGAATAATTTTTTTATTGCTACCCGTGAATCTCACCTAAAATCTTAAAGATATGATAACGGTAACAGCAAATTCTTTCCACGATAAATTGCAAATTCAGGGCGATGAGATCATACTCAATGGACCTCCTGCATTTCTGACTGGTAATATTTTTATCAGTAACAAAGATGAAGACACACTCTTTATAAGAGATTTACCATTAAGCCAGCCGGGAAAAACCGAAGGCATGCAAATGGCTCAGCAAACTTTTAAATTGCTCACTTCTCTAAAAGGTGGAGAAGAAAAAATGCATAGAGTAAGCCATTCGCTTTCTCCTTCCACTCCCCCGGGTATTTATGAAAGCACCATACAGGTTGGCGGTGAGGAGAAAAGATTAAAGATGATTGTGCAATCAAATATTGAAATTGACATGTACCCGCTTACATTTCATTTTGATGGCGTAGCACCGGGAAAATCTTATGACACACAAATCACTTTTTCCAACACCGGAAATATTCCATTTAAAATTCCTGACACAAAACACGTAAATGCATTTGATGAAGATTATTTGTGCCGGGCTACTTCCCTTGCGATAAGAGAAAAAGGTGGCGAAGGTTATATCGCTACTATGGATCAGCTCACAAAAAATGTACATAAGGAAATGGCCGGTTGGGCCATGGTAAATCTCGAGGAAAGCGGACGGGTCGTGCAGCCGGGAGAAACAATACAACTACATCTTAAATTAACTCTGCCGGAAAATGTTGACCCGGGAAAAGATTATTTTGGAAGCGTGCGTATATGGAATAAGATGCTTAATTACAATATTAAATCTCAATAACATCCCTCATCTGCAAATAAAAAAATTATGGCTAATACCAGCAATAGCAACATAGACGTAAAAAATACTATTACAGATAGTATGCAAATGATAGCCGATTTATCTGTGTCAACTATAAAATCCTCCATTGAGAATATTACCGGCGTCACAGGCCAACTGAGTAAAGTGATGTCGGATATGGGCCTTGGTACATTTACATTACCGATAGGTAAAAAAAGTAAGCACGACTGTTGTGCACCTGAAGAAGATTGCCCGCCTCATTGTATTTTACAAATTACAAAGCAGGCTTATGCAGGCGAAAGAATCATCGTTCCGTTCATGGTAAAAAATCATTGCAACACTGCAAAAACTTACAAGGTTGGCGTGAGAGATTTAAAAAATATCGATGGTACAATAGCACCTGCGCAACCAGAACTAAATAAGAAACAGGTAACGCTTGATCCTGGCGGCAGCGAACTTGTGTTATTGGGAATTGATCTCAATCAATTTACTAACGGAAATACCTACACCGCAGAAATCGTAATTCGTGAAAAAGATATCAATCAAAATATTTGTTTCAAATTAATTGTAGATGGCCACAAAAATATTCCGGTAGCGGAACCTTTGGATGAGAAAAAATATTTAATGCATTGGCAAAGCTGGAAAAGCCATTTTTACTGCGAGCCTAAGAAAGCGACCCGTATCGCTGGTGGCGTTGATAATGTTCAGCCTGCAGGATAGCAAGGAGAAATGCAGGCTTTCTAATTTTTTAACCCTTCACTAATTTACATGAACGAACAAACTTCCATTACACAGGACCTGGAATCTCTTTTTAAAAAAACAACGGAGGCCAATAAAATATTTTTTTCAGAGAGCACAAAGTTCATTAAAAATATAAGCTCATCAAATATTAAAGGAGAAGATATTTTCACTAATCAAACAAAACTTTTTAAAGATGCGCTTAATCTTTTTGTGAAGCTTAATATTCAGCATACTTCCAATCTCCTGGATCTTGGTGTTGCTATTACAAAAAAATTGAATCCTCAAACCAGCGATACTGATACGTCCGATGAAGATGATGCTCGAAGCAAAACCAGCCTTTATACTAAATGTTTCAGCGTCGGCCGGCACTACTGCAAGAACACAATTTTTACTGGACAGTAATAAAAGCGAACCCGTACAATGCAATCTTAAACAGACTGCCTACACGTCCCAGGATGATCCTGCTATTACGGTTTCTTTTGAGACAAATTTTTCACCACAAACATTTCAATTGAATGTTGGCGAGCCGCAAAAAGTTGAGATTACCGTTGCAATACCTGCTGATACTAAAGAAGGAACTTACCTGAGCAATATACAAGTCGATGGCTTTGAACATACTTACTTTTCTCTTTTTATAAATGTTACTCCTTTTCGTGAAACGAAAGTAAAATCTGCGAAACCGGATACATCTTCTAAAACACGAAAAAAGAAAAAGTAAATGAAAAAAACTTCCAGGGACTTTTTACAATTTATGAATCCGGGTAAAGTTGCAGGCGATGCGCAACGCATGCTGAAATCCGCTGTGGATGTGCTCGAGGAGGAAATCGCTGCCGGTATTCTTGCCGCGAAAAACCTGGAGAAAAAGGTGATCAATGTAGACGAAGTGCGGAGCGAAAATCCGGAAGAATTGATGAGCCGCATTCGCCGGGATACCCATGATGCCATTGATATAATTCTTGATGCAGTAACAGTAATTGTAAACCAGTTTACCAATCTTTCTGATTCTGTTTTAAAGACAAAATCAAATGGATCAACGACGAAAGCAACCGATCAAATTCCGGTTGTAAAAAATGAAGGTGTTGCAAAAGCGGGAGACAATATTGAGATTCCCGATGTTGCTTACTAACGATAGCAAAGATGAGCAAATGACGTTTGAACTTAATAAAACAGACTTAACAGGGCCGGGAGGAAATAAGATTCTTGCAAGAAATATTAATCTCGTACCGCGCATGGTAATATTGGAACCATCCGGGCAAAAAGAAGTTGCCATTAAAATTAAAATTCCTAAATCGTGCGGTGCGGGAACCTACTCTGGTTTATTCCAGGATAATAAAAATCTAAACCTTCGCACAGTTGTAACCATCGATGTTGAATAATAAAATGTAATGGAAGATTCCATCATGAAATCAATGCTCTCGGAATATTCTGCATATACGTTGCAGGGCATAAAACATTTCATTCCCGATAAAGAACCCAAAAAATATTTATACGATCTGATCTCAGATTATCCAAATCGCGGAGGCAAGGGATTCAGGCCCGGCCTGTGTATTGCGGCCTGCAGGGCATATGGTGGCAGACTTGACCAGGCAATGAATTCAGCGATATCACTGGAGCTTTTTCACAATGCATTTTTAGTCCACGATGATATAGAAGATGATAGTTATTCGCGGCGTAATAAGCCTACTATGCATCAATATAATAACCTTGCTATTGCCGTGAATGTTGGTGATGCTATGAATGTATTGAGCCTTGAACCTTTGATGACGAACCGGAAAGTATTGGGGCCATCGATGACGTTAAAGATCTTTCGTGAAATACAACATATGGTCACAGAAACCGTGGAAGGCCAGGCAATAGAACTGGGTTGGAGAAAAGATAATAATTGCGATTTGGAAGATGCGGATTATTTGCGAATGATCTTAAAGAAAACTTGCTGGTACACCTGTATTCATCCCATAAGAATCGGCGCAATGATTGGGAGTAATGGAAAAGTTGATGTAGAACAATTCAATCGTTTCGGATATTTTATGGGAACAGCTTTCCAAATACAGGATGATATACTTAATTTAATTGCAGACGAAAAAAAATATGGGAAAGAAATTGCCGGTGATATTGTAGAAGGGAAAAGAACGTTGATGCTCATCCACCTGCTCAAAAATTGTACATTAAAAGAGCGTGCAAGAATACAATCATTCCTCGCCGACACCCATAATGAAGCTAACACAAATGAAGCATCATGGATATTGAACCTCATGAAAAAATACAAGAGTATTGAACATTCAAGAAGTACGGCCAAATATATGGCAGGAGCGGCTTTAAAAGAATTTTATACCGTATTTTCAAAGCTACCTGCATCAAAAGATAAAAAGTTCATTGAAGACCTGATCATTTATATGATCAACAGAGATTACTGAGAGTATGTACGATTTACGATGTGTGATGTACGACGTTTTTAGATAGAATTTTTAATCTTGATAAATGCGAAAAATCTTTATCCTTATTTCCTTCGGACTTCTTACATGGCTTGTAGTTGAAAGCGTTTCTCAAATTGATTTTGCAGCGACAAAGAATGACGCATTAATCAATTATCAAAAGTTCGATATTGACCGCTTTGAAAATATAGATAGCTTAAAGACAGCTGCCAAATTGAGACTTGACGTGATCAGACAGAATCAAAGAACAAAATCTCGTGGTGCAATAAAACAGTTTTGGTTTCTGTTGATTATCATCGGTATCCAAATTTTCATAGTGACCTTTTGGAAAGGGAGTAAATTAAATACGGTGAACGATGAAAAATTATTGGAAAGAATTTAAGATGTGCCGAGTATAATATGACAAGGATTTAAAAATGGATGGATCACTTACATTTTATAGATGTTCAAACAATCCATGTCCCTCTCCTTCGGAGAGGGGTTGGGGTGAGGTTAAATTAACAATTTAAAAAGCATTTATTTTAAATATTGTAAGCTATAATAATCATCTTGTATAAAATTTATAACATGAAAAAAATAGTATTACTAAATGTTTTATTGGCGATTGGTATTTTAGTAAATGCACAGAGCCAGCTTATCTCTAATCCATATCCTAAAACCATAAATGTAACGGGCAGTGCGGAAATGGAAATTGTTCCGGATGAAATTTATGTCCAGGTTGATTTGAGAGAATATAAAAAGAAAGGTGGAGATAAAGTTGAAATGGAAATAATAAAAACCAATTTTTTGGACATCTGCAAATCAATCGGAATCGCTGACTCCATGATTAGCATTGCATCTTATGAAGGAAGTAACTATAATAATTGGAACTGGAGGCGCAGAAAGAATCCTGATCTATATGGAAGCATTTCTTATCAAATAAAATTTAAAGACTCTGATAAAATGGACCAGTTGGCAGGAAAACTCGATGATGAAGCAACTGCTAATTTTCAGATTGTGAAAACGTCCCACAGTAAAATACAGGAATTTAGAAAACAACTAAAAATAGAGGCGGTTAAACAGGCAAAACAAAAAGGAATTTATTTGACGGAAGCAATTGGAGAAAAACTTGGTGAAGCAATTACTATCAACGAACCAAATGAGAACAGCGTGTACTATTATACACTAAACAAAACATCTAACGTCACTTTGAATCAGAACAAGATGACTGATAGAAGCAGCAGTAACGAGGATGCCGCTATTGATTTTAAAAAGATAAAATTAAAATATGACGTTTCGATTCTTTTTGCATTAAGATAAAAGATAACATCCGGCGTCAAACTTTCCATGATAAGAATTCAACCAATACACAAATATGATTGCGATGTTCTCATCGTAGGCGGTGGCCCTTCAGGCAGCGCTTTGGCTTATTACCTTTCAAGGCAACATATTAAAGTAATCGTTATAGAGGCGCAAAAATTTCCACGCGATAAAATATGCGGAGACGCCGTAAGTGCCGTTGCATTGGCTGAATTGCACAAAATTGGAATTACCAACCTTGAGGAGTTTTCAAAAGCAAATCAAATAAATGATGTAGCACTGTTTATTGAGCAGGAAAAGATAACAGTCGATTTAGTTAGATCAGAAGAATTGCCTTTCCAGGGACGGGTTATTCCAAGGCTGCAATTAGACAATTGGGTGTATGAAGCTGCAAAGAAAGCTGGCGCGATATACTATGAGAATACGCGATTTTCTAATTATACGGTTAGTGAGAATTATGTCATCGCTGAAGTAAAGCAAGGATCAAAAACAACAACGCTTAAAGCAAAAATAATTAGTTGGTGCAGATGGAAGTAATTCAACAGTTGCACGTAAACTAAATGGCAACAAGCCTTCAGAAGCTTATCAATTATTAGGATTACGAACGTATTACGAAGGTGTAAACGGTCCTTCAGATCGCTGTGATATTTTTTTTACCGGGAGATAATTTTCCGGGATTATTTTGGTTGTTCCCGACCGGACCGAATACCGCAAACATTGGAAGTGCCATGATCGCAAGCACGCTTCCGGCAAACCAGACCCACGTAAAAACTTTATTAAACAATCAAATAAAAAATAATAAAGCCTTTGCTGAGAGAATCGGCAATGGAAAGATCAAAGGAAAAATACATGGATGGCCGTTGACGTTCCAGGATCCAAAAAGTAAAATACTTGATGACCGTGTATTGCTTGTTGGCGATGCCGCAGGATTAATAAATCCTTTAAGTGGTGATGGTATTCAATATGCATTATTAAGTGGACGATGGGCTTCAGAATGTTTGGTTGAATGCTTTGCAAAAAATGATTTTTCCTTAAACGCATTAAAAGCTTATAAAATAAAATTGGATAAAGAAATGGCATACGACATGGCTTTATCCAATCTCTTAATACAAGTTACCCGCAACAGAACCTTCACTCCTTTTTGGATTGAGATATTGAAAATAGTTTTTGAAAGAGCAAAAGATGACAAAGAATACGCGGCGATAATCGGTGGAATTTTTGATGGCAGTCTTCCCTCATACAAGGCGCTCAATCCCACATTTATTTTGAAATCTTTTTTGCAAGGCGGTATGCATTTCGGCCTAAATACAGCAAGTGGAATTCTTCAAGGCCCGGCGCATTGGATGAAGAAAGGAAAGGAATCACAAATCTTTGCCGGCAAAGTTATTAGGAGTATTAAAGACAACCCGGGTGAGCATGCGAAATGGCTTGCAGGCGTCGCGAGAAAAGGATTAGAAGTTGGCGGGCACGTGATAAAAGATGTTAGGACAAAATAATCTTATACTGTTTCAAATATTTTTTTATTTTCTAAGCTGTTTCGTAAATTAGAATAATAAAAGCGGAAGTAGCTCACCTGGTAGAGCGACAGCTTCCCAAGCTGTAGGTAGCGGGTTCGAGTCCCGTCTTCCGCTCTCTTTTTGTTTAAGTATCAGTTCGGTTTTTCTGCCATGCTCCTTATATTCTTTACGGGCAAATCACTTTTAAACATTTATATCTATAAAAAATATTGAAAGAAATAATATTATTTATGCATCTAATTAAAATATGATTCGGTAAATAAAAAAACATATCTTGAACATAGATACTGAGAACTCATCCAATATCTGAATTCATGAAATGTTTAACTATTCTTACCGATCCTCTTTATATAGAGAAAGAAAAATTTAACCGATACGATAAATTCTGGTTGAAAATAATTAATGATAAAAGAGATCTTCCTTTTATTTATTTGCTTACAAAGATACACGTGATAGTGATCGCGACAGGCATTCTGCTTTTTACTCCTTTACTCATTGGTTGGATTTGGTGGGTGGTTGCGATTCCTTATTTCTACATTTCTCAATTTTATTATAAGGGCAGGTTTGGTTTAATGTTTCATTGTATTTGCCATCGAAAGCTTTTTAAGAAAAAATATCAATGGCTTCATACTTACATTACCTGGATTGTTTGTCCTTTTTTCGGCCATAGCCCCGAAGGTTATTTTAGCCATCACCTGGGTATGCACCATATAGAGAACAATATGCCCGACGATAAAAGCAGTACGATGGGATACCAGAGAGATAGTTTAAAAAGTTTCCTGGCCTATTTTTTTAGATTTATATCATTAGGAACAAAAGATCTTTTTTTCTACCTGTACCGGCGCAAAAGAAAAAAACTGTACGAAAGATTCACAGCCGGGGAAATTTTCTATTTTTTATTTTGTATCGGGATGTGCTTTGTAAACCTGAAGGCCGCTTTGATTGTATGTCTAATTCCGTTATTTTTTTGCCGGCTCGTAAGCATGTTGGGCAACTGGACACAGCATGCATTTGTGGACGCTGATGATCCTTCGAATTCATATAAAAATTCTTTGAACTGTATCAATACTTCTTATAATCAAATGTGCTGGAACGATGGATACCATGTGATACATCATCTTCGTCCCGGTATGCATTACACTGAAATGCCACTTGAATTTCTAAAGCGAAAAGATGCCTTTGCTGAAAACAAGGCAATCGTTTTCGACAGCCTTAATTATCTCCACATTTTTATATACCTGCTTACGGACCGTTATGATAAGTTAGCAGCAAACCTGGTAAATATTAATGGAATGTTTGCCAGTGAAGAAGAGGCTATAGAGCTTATGAGAAAGCGCACTCAAAAGATTACTGTATAATTTTTCACGGGACTTAACCAGGCGCCTCTAATTAAAAAAAGTTGTCAGTATATTTAGCAACGCATTTCCCGGCGTTAATAAATATATTTATCTAAAATTACTGATGGAATTCCTGATTATTTTTCTGTGTATCGCAGGCCTTGTCCTCCTGGTAACCTGGGGGAAAGTCAATCCCTTTCTTGCGTTCTTACTTATTTCGATTGTTACCGGCTTATTACTTGGAATTCCTTTTAACAAGATTGTAGGCTCCGTTCAGAAAGGGATCGGGGATACACTTGGATCGCTGGTGATCATAATTGCATTGGGCGCCATGCTGGGGAAACTGGTGGCTGACAGCGGCGCTGCACAAAAGATTGCGTCTGTAATGATGAATGCCTTTGGCGAAAAATATATTCAGTGGGCACTTGTTGCGACCGGGTTTATAGTTGGGATACCGCTGTTTTACGGGGTTGGATTTGTGCTATTGGTTCCACTTATTTTCTCAGTAGTATATCAATATAAATTGCCTGCCGTCTATATCGGGTTGCCGATGCTTGCCGCATTATCTGTTACATTTGGTTTTCTACCGCCACATCCTGCACCGACAGCTTTGGCAGTACAATTCAATGCAAATCTCGGCATCACATTAATGTATGGGCTTATTATTTCGGTGCCGGCAATTGTGATTGCGGGACCATTATTTGCAAAGACTTTAAAAAATATTCACTCGGAACCACTGGAAACTTTTCATGGTAAAACGCTCCCTGAAGATCGGTTGCCCTCCGGCGTGAGTAGCTTTTTCTCTGCGCTTTTGCCGGTGGTACTTCTTATGGCAACTACTTTGCTGATTTACTTTATTGCACCCGGAACGCTACTCAATCAAATAGTGACTTTTTTGGGAGAACCTGCCGTGGTAATGCTTATCGCTTTGGCTGTTGCAACATATAGTATTGGATTAAAACAGGGTTTTAGTATAAAAGAAATCATGTCCATTTTTACGGAAGCTGTAAAAGATATAGCAATGATCCTGCTGATTATTGGAAGCGCCGGAGCATTAAAGCAGGTGCTTACCGATAGCGGAGTAAGCGAGCAAATAGCAGCACAGTTAAATGGAGTAAGTATTCCACCGCTGGTGCTGGCGTGGATCATTGCCGCTATCATACGTATATGTATCGGCTCGGCCACGGTCGCAGGCCTTACGACAGCAGGCATACTTGCTCCTGTAATTATGCAGAGCCATGTGAATCCAAGTTTAATGGTACTTTCTATCGGCGCAGGGAGTCTTGCCTGTTCTCACGTGAACGATTCGGGATTTTGGCTGTTCAAAGAATATTTTAACCTCAGTATAAAAGACACTATCCGTACATGGACTTTAATGGAATCTATCATTTCTGTTGTAGGGCTTGCCGGTGTATTAATTTTGAATCTCTTTGTTTAATCATTAAAATTTAGTTTGTGGAAAATAATAACGCTTCAAATAATTTTGAACAAACCGGGCTCATACTTCCTCCCTCTCCAAAGCCCCTGGGAGTTTATAAGCCCTACCTAATAGATGGAAATCACCTTTACGTATCCGGGCACGGACCGTTTAAGGCTGATGCAACTTTGATCATCGGGCAAATTGGTTTGGATATGGATATGGAAGAAGGCAAGCTCGCGGCGCAGCAAGTGGGGCTTTCTATTTTATCGACAATAGTAAATGGTATTGGCAGCCTCGATAAAGTAAAACGTGTAATCAAAGTTTTAGGTATGGTGAACTGCACAGCAGATTTTAAAAAGCATCCATACATTATTAATGGTTGCAGCGAATTGTTTAAGAAAGTGTGGGGCGAAGAAAATGGAGTTGGGGTAAGAAGTGCTGTAGGCATGGGTTCTTTACCGGATAACATACCCGTGGAAATTGAAGCTTTGTTTGAATTGTATTAAACGATTGTAACAGATGGAATGGTACCACATCAAAAATGTTGACATAATAGATTCTCCTGCGTTGGTTGTTTACCCGGAACGGGTAGCCGAAAACATACAAACAGCCATTTCCATGACAGGCGACGTAACGAGATTACGTCCTCATATAAAAACGCACAAGACAAAAGAAGTTGCCGAATTGCAAATGGCCGCAGGAATTAATAAATTTAAATGTGCGACCATAGCCGAGGCAGAGATGCTTGGAATGGCCGGTGCGTTGGATGTATTGTTGGCCTATCAACCTTTGGGCCCAAAGGTAAAACGGCTCGTAAGTTTAATTAAGAAATATCCCGCTACAAAGTTCTCATGCCTCGTTGACAATTTTCAGGCTGCGCAGTATATAAGCGATAATGCTGTTGATAGTGACTTGCAAATACCCGTATACATTGATTTGAATGTGGGAATGAACAGAACGGGAATTACTCCCGGGGATGTCGCCATTGAATTGTATAAATCATGTAAAACCTTAAAAGGATTACTGCCGGTAGGGCTTCATGCTTATGATGGCCATATCCGCTCAACTGATATTGGCCAACGTACAATTGAGTGTGACAAGGCTTTTGAGCCAGTGCTTGGTATGCAAAGCGAATTACTACAGGATGGTTTTCCTGAACCAATTATTATCGCGGGTGGCTCACCCACATTTCCTGTTCATGCAAAAAAGAAAGACAGGGAATGCAGCCCGGGCACTTTTATTTATTGGGATCGGGGATACCAGCTTTCATTCGCGGAGCAACCATTTCTTACCGCGGCTTTAGTTATTACACGTGTAATTTCTTTTCCCGGGAAAAGAAAATTATGCCTTGATCTTGGGCACAAGTCTATTGCTGCTGAAAATAGTCTTGATAAACGGGTTTATTTTTTGAATGCGCCCGGTTTAAAATTTATAAGCCAGAGTGAAGAGCATTTGGTAGTTGAAACAACCGAAGATCATTCTTATAATTTGGGCGATGTTTTTTATGGATTACCTTTTCATATTTGTCCTACGGTTGCTTTATACGAACGTGCATTGCTCATAGAAAATAATGAAGCAACAGGTGAATGGAAAACAATTGCACGGGATAGAAAAATAAGTATTTAAAAATATTTCAAACCATGTTTATAATTGATGCCCATCTTGATCTTGCAATGAATGCGATGGAATGGAATCGCGATCTCACGCAGCCTGTCGATGAAATTAATAAAAGAGAAAGAGATTTACATGACAAGCCGGACAGGGGCAACGCAACTGTTTCATTGCCTGAACTGAGAAAAGGTAACATAGGTTTGGTAGTTGCTACACAGATAGCCCGCTATGTAGCACCGGATAATACTTTACCGGGATGGCATTCTCCCGAACAAGCCTGGGCGCAAACACAGGCACAGCTTGCCTGGTATAATGCAATGGAAGAAGCGGGTGGTATGGTCCAGGTAAGCGATTTACATTCTTTGGAAAGCCATCTTACTTTATGGAGCGATGAAAATAATAATCAGCAAAAGCCAATAGGATATATTTTAAGCCTTGAAGGTGCAGATTCTTTGATAACCATAAAACATCTTGAAAGTGCGTATCAATATGGATTGAGAGCTCTTGGGCCAGCCCATTACGGGCCGGGCCGATACGCAAATGGGACAGATGCTACCGGCGAGATGGGTATAAATGGCATTGCATTATTAAAAGAAATGGAACGCCTTAATATTATTCTTGACGCTACTCATTTATGTGATGATGCTTTCTGGCAGGCACTTGATAATTTCAATGGACACGTGTGGGCCAGTCATAATAATGCACGCTCTTTAGTAAATCATAACCGCCAGTTTAGTGATGAACAAATAAAGGTATTGATTGAAAGAGGTGCTGTTATTGGCGGCGCTTTAGATGCGTGGATGATGGTTCCAAATTGGATAAGGGGAAAATCTATACCATTGCAAATGAATTGCAATCTTGAAAAGATCATTGACCATTTTGATCATATATGCCAAATAGCAGGCAACGCTTTACACATAGGGATAGGTACCGATCTCGATGGCGGTTACGGACGGGAGCAATGCCCTTACGATCTTGAAAAAATATCCGACCTGCAAAACCTTCCTTCTTTATTTTATAAGCGTGGATATAAAAGAGAAGATGTTGAAAATATAATGCATGGGAACTGGTTAAGATTTTTGAGACACGCATGGAGTGAGACATAGGCCTCTATTCGTCCAATCAATGTGAGCTTCACGTTTGGGAATGGCTATTTAAAACTCTTTGTTTTAATATTCTATTTAAATAGTTAAACAGCCATTAGATAGGTTTTTTTGTTTAATATTTTTTATTTTAGCGAAATGATTATCAATTATTTATATTACTTGCTTTTAAAGCATATTTAAATTATTTTTAATGTATGCAAAAGCCAGGCTTTAAAGATTCTGACAGGCTATCCGCGATTGTGCAATCCTCCGAAGATGCCATTATAAGCAGGGACTTAAACGGTACCATTACCAGTTGGAATTCATCTGCTGAAAAAATATTTGGTTATACTGCGAAGGAAGCAAATGGCAAACATATTTCTATAATAATACCCGAAGAATTCATAGCTGAAGAAGAACGTATCGTAAAAAAAATAAAAAACAACGGTGGGATGAAAAAGTATGAAGCTATCCGAAAGAAGAAAGATGGAAGCAGGATTTTCACTTCTCATATAATTGCCCCGGTTAAAGATGCTAATAAAAAAGTAATTGGAACATCAAAAATAATTAGTGACATTTCTGATCAAAAAGCGCTTTATGCCGCGATCGTCAACGCTTCAGATGATGCGATATGCAGTAAGACGCTTGATGGCATTATTACAAGCTGGAATTTCGGCGCCGAAAAAATGTTTGGTTACAAAAAGGAAGCAGTAATAGGTAAACATATTAATATTATTGTACCCCATTCGAGAATTAAAGAAGAGATATCCATACGGAATAAAATAAAAAGCGGTAAGCGGGTAGATCCATTCGAAACGATCAGGCTCAGAAAGGATGGAGGAGAAGTGAATGTTTCATTAACGGTTTCTCCTATCTATAACCAATCAGAAAAAATTACCGGTGCTTCGATAATAGCTAAAGACATAAGTAAAAGAAAAGAAATTGAAGAACAGCATCAACTATATACTGAAAAGCTCGAGGAACTTAATAGATACAGGGACGATTTTATCGCTATGGCAAGCCATGAATTAAATACTCCATTAACAGTAATAAAAGTAAATCTCCAGATATTAGAAGAAATAATGCAGGGTAATGAGAATGTTGGTTTTATATACAACTCGACCAGGCAGGTAAATAAATTAACGGATCTTATCTCTCATCTTCTCGATGTTTCTAAAATTCAGGCAGGCATCCTCAAGCTAAATTATGAAAGCTTTGATCTGAAAATATTATTGAAGGAAATTTTCAGGAATATTCATTCATCAAATCCTACTTATAAGATCCGCGTAGAGAGAACGACAAAACCATTGATAATCCACGCAGATAAGGAGCGGATCGAACATGTAATAAATAATTTATTGTTAAACGCAATAAAGTATTCGCCGGATTCAAAAGAAATTGTTGTGAAGCCCTCAATAAAAAATAAACATCTGCAGCTAAGTATAGCAGACAATGGTATCGGAATTCCAAAGAAAGATTTGGAAAAAATATTTGAGCGTTTCTATCGCGTACAGGGCATACCTTCCACTTATTCAGGTTCCGGAATCGGCTTATTCATTTGCTCAGAAATTATTATAGCACATGGAGGTGAAATATGGGCTGAAAGCGAATTGGCCGTTGGATCTACTATTACTTTTCGTATTCCTGTAAGAAAGGTCCATTAGGTAATGGGAGTTTCTGCTTCATAAATCCGGGTCATCCTTTCTTAATCAAGAGGGATTATTGTCTTTGATTATTCAACAACATCTCCTCAATTCATCGAACAACCGGTAAAATATGATTGCGGGTGCAAACAATTTCTTCGGCTAACTTTGCTATATTTTCAAAAAGGCAGTTATGATAAAAATGGGAGAGTACAATGTTTTAAAGGTTAGTAAGGAAAAGTCAATGGGGGTTTTTCTTGACGACGGGGATATTGGCATCTTGTTACCCAAACGATTTGTGCCGCCGGGCATTAAGATTGGTGATGACATAAAAGTATTTCTGTATCATGATGGAGAAGATAGACCGATTGCGACAACTCAAAAACCTTATGGTGTGTTAGGTGATATTGTAAGATTGAAAGCGGTGAATGTGACTCACCAGGGGGCGTTTTTGGATTGGGGATTGATGAAAGACCTCTTTATCCCAAAATCAAAGATGCTAACTTTCATGCGTATAAATGGCGAATATCTTGTAAAGATTGTAATGGATGAGCAAACAGGACGTTTGGCCGCAACCGAAAAAATAGAGCCTTTTTTATCGAATGAAAACCTTACCGTAAAAGTAAAAGATGAAGTGGAATTGATTGTGTACCGCATGACAGATATTGGCTATGAAGTAATTATCAACAACATACACAAAGGCATTTTGCATTTCAATGAAGTATATCGGAATATTCAGATTGGAGACCGGTTTAACGGATTTATAAAAAATATTTTACCGGAAAATAAAATAGATGTTGCGGCCGGAAAGCCGGGCTATCAGAGGGTAGAAGATGAAGCTGGAAAAGTGTTACGATTGCTAAAAGAAAATGATGGCTACCTTCCCTACCATGATAAATCTTCGCCCGAAGAGATTTATTCATTCTTTGGAATGAGTAAAAAGACATTTAAAATGACAACCGGAAATTTGTATAAGCAACAACTGTTACTCTTTACCAAAACAGGAATACAATTAGTTGAAAATTAGGAATGGGTCATTGAATAATTATTTCGTAAAAAAGTAAATCACTTTAGTCTCCGTTTTTCGTTCGTATATCTACATTCACACCTCGTACAGCTACTTTTAATTTTTTGACTTTTAGTGCCGGGTAATTTTGTTTTATTAAACCACTAAAACAATTTTATGAAACGGCTTAAATTAACAATCGCTGCAGGCGCATTAATGCTTTGTTCATCCGTTGCTGCAGTAGCCCAAAAAACCGGTCATGCGTCTTCAAAGGACTGGGTTCCCAATAACGGATATTGGGTAATAGAAAGTAACACCCACACACCTAAATTCAATATTTTTTATTTCTATAATGATAATGATTCATTAATCTACACGGAAAAAATTGAGGGTAAAAAAATAAATATTAAAAATAAGGTGACATTAAGAAAATTAAAAAATTTACTCGACAATTCATTGCTTACATGGAACCAAATAGAGCAGGCAAAAGAAGATGGTTCTCTGGTCAAAGCAATTTTGAACATAGGAAACGATTGATAAGAGGAGATAAAACCTGGAAGCCGAAAAGCGATTTTGATCATGAATAATCACCATTCGTCTGATGCAATTACCATACAAATATTTCGTCAATGCTTGTTTGAAACGGCCAATTAATAGGATTAACTTTTAGTAATGAATTCTTATCCTTTCATATTTTCAAATGAAAAAAAATATCGCGTGAGGCGACACCTTTGCTTCTGGATATTCTGGTGGGTATTCCAGGGTGTTTTATATTCATTCAGTACGACCTATAATCTCTCCTTATACTGGAAAAGACTGACAATGTCGATGGTTGAATCTTTGATATTCATGACTATGCATATTTTCCTGGCGTACTCCTTAATGTATTTTGTGATACCACGCTTTGTATTGAAACAACGTTACTGGCAAACAGCACTATGGACAGCAGTAATGTTCCTGCTTACCGCTACTTTATCTGTAATGCTGGGAGCATTTATTATTGATCCCCTCAGGAAATTTATGTTCGGGGGACTGTTTGTTGATATGTTCAGGCGCAATAGCAGCTACGTATTTTTGTCGCTATTGGCGGGTCTTCGCGGCGCTATCACCATAGGTGGAATAGCAGCCGCTATTAAGCTGATGAAATATTGGTATGTGAAAGAACAGCGCAATTTGCAATTGCAAAAGGAAAATGTGGAATCGCAATTACAATTGCTGAAGGCGCAGGTGCACCCGCATTTTTTATTTAACACGCTCAACAATATTTATTCTTACACACAACATACTTCGCCTGTTGCTTCCAGGTTGGTGACAGGTTTATCGGATATGCTCAGATTTATCTTGTATGAGGGAAGCAAGCCGATAGTTCCACTATCTAAGGAACTTAAAATGATGCAGGATTATATTGAACTGGAGCAAATACGTTATGACAATAAACCTGACATACACTTAGATCTGCCAAAACAACCAGATAACCTTTTCATAGCTCCATTGCTCCTCCTGCCGTTAATAGAAAATTGTTTTAAACACGGGGCCAGTAATATGCTTGAGCAACCGTGGGTCAGTTTACAAATTACCATTGAAGGGGAACAAATGACTATGAAACTTCTCAATGGTAAAGTAAATGTTGCAGAGAAAAAAAGCAGGCCTGAAGGTATCGGTTTAAATAATGTAAGACAAAGACTTGCATTGTTATATCCCGGAAAACATTCCTTTAGCACTTACAATGAAGAAGAAGTGTTTATTGTTAATCTAAAACTGAAGCTGCAACTAATTAATGCGATAAAAAATAACAATACCGTTCATGATAAAATGATGGCTTATGAATAATTTTCAAAGTCTCAAATGCCTGGTAATTGATGATGAACCACCAGCAAGAGAAATCATTCATAGTTATATTGACGATATGCCCGTGCTTGAATTTGGAGGCGAATGTGGTAACGCTTTGCAATCAATTTCATTTTTGCAAAACAATGATATTGACCTGATTTTTCTTGATATTAAAATGCCGCAAATGAATGGCAATGAATTTCTGAAAACAATAAAAAATCCGCCACCGGTTATTTTTACAACCGCACATATAGATTATGCGATTGAAGGATATGAACTTGACGTAGTTGATTATTTGTTGAAGCCTATCAAGTTCGATCGTTTCGTAAAAGCAGTGAATAAAGCATTTGTACTGAAAGGCCATAATGTAAACGAGGCTAAACCTGTAGCAGATGCGCCGCCGCCAGAGACGCTTTGTGTATGTGAGGTGCGACAGGAAGATGGTAAAAGTAATGCTGCAGGATATTTTATATATAGAGAGCATGAAAGATTATGTAAAAATTTTCACAGCCCATGAGACTATAATCACAAAACTATCTTTGAATTCAGTTCAGTCAATGTTACCGGAAAAGGAATTTCTCCGTACACATCGCTCCTATATTGCTTCTGTGTCAAAAATAAAATCATACACTCATGAAGTGGTGGAAATAAATAAAACTGAAATACCGATTGGGAAATTGTATCGCAGTGACATCTTAGAAGCTTTGAGCAATAATTAAAATTGCAAAGTAAACGCCGTGCCTTCTCCCTCTATAGACTGCACATGAATATTTCCCTTGTGAAGCATCATTATTTGCTTACAGAGGCTCAGGCCAATGCCACTTCCATTTTTCTTGGTACTAAAAAACGGGATGAATATTTTATCCATCACTTCTTCCGACATACCCAAGCCATTATCAGAAACTTTTAAAATAACTTTTTTATTATTTAGAGAGGTTGCAGAAAGAACAATGGTTGGTTCCGGGCGATCTTTCACCACTTCCATTGCATTCACAACCAGGTTTATCAATACCTGTTCTATCAGGTTGGTATCAGCATATAATACAAGGTCAGTATCCTTTAATACGATATCCATTTCTATATTTTTCTGCTCAAGTGTTGGCTGCATCAATTGATACAAGCTTTCAAAAAGATCTCTTACATAAACTTGTTTTAGATTAAGTGTCGTGATCTTATTAAGGTTGCGATATGTCTCCGCAAATTTTAGCAGTCCTTCACTCCTTCTTTTAATGGTGTCTATTCCTAACTCGAGATCGTGAATCGCTGCAGATTTATTGGGCATGTGCATCACCGATTTCTCCAGCCTGTTTTTTAAAGTATCGGCAAGTGATGAAATAGGAGCAACGGAATTCATTATTTCATGAGTCATTACACCCAGCAATCTTTGCCAGGCCTGCGACTCGCTTTCATCCAGTGCTTCGCTGATATTTTGAAATGCAATAAGTTTAAATTTTTTCCCTTCCGTTGCAAAAGCAGTAGCGGATAACAATACTTTGAACGAACCCTTTTCGAGGTGTGCTTTTGTAACTTTCCCGTCGCCGGGTTTCAGTGCGATAATATCATTGTATAAGTCGTTGTCGCGCTTTGCAAGCGAGTGAATGGTTTTTAGATAGGGCAGTTGGAGCATTTGTTTTAACGATTCATTCATCCACATCACCTCACCAGATTCATTTTCATAGGAAAGAATTCCTGTCTCCACCAGTTCAAGAATTTTTTGCAGGTATTGATACTGGGTCTCTTTTTCTTTGCTTATTACTTTAAAAGCACTATTGATCTGGTTGAACCCCTCACGCATTGGCTGTAACTCAGAAGGCGCATGTTTTACATCAAAATACCTCGAGAAATCGCGGTAGTGAATTGATTCCACAAATTGTTTAATCTCATCCTGCGACTTGTGCTGAAACCGGTATAATTCTATAAGCTGGTAAGCAATAACCGGCGCAATCAAAATAAGATAAGTATGCCATCCCTGCAGTAAAATAAATGCAAAAGCAAAAAGAGTGGCAAATAGAAACAGCACTCTCACAGTGATCCTTAATTCTAATCGTTTTATCATAGCAAATAACTCCTGTTTCCTAAAGGTGAATCGACAATTGTTTTAAAATATAATTTCTGCATTGATACGTTAACTAAAAAATAAATAAGATAATCATCAATTTATCGAATTAAGTAATACCGCAATCGATTTATCACCCAGCAGGGAACGGGGCTCATATATCGTATTTACTTAATCTCCGGTACAATGCAGTCCTGGTAAGCCCTAACTCTTTTGCAGCCCTGCTTATATTTCCATTGTGTTTTTCGATCACTCGTAAAATGGTATTTTTTTCTACTGTGTTTAAATTCAGGTCCGCGGGTTCGGCTTCCTGCAGTACTTTAGATTCAATGGGTGAAAAAATAAGGTCGGATGCCGTTAGTTCCTCCCCATCCGACATGATCACGGCCCGCTCCATGGTGTATTGAAGTTCCCGAACGTTGCCAGGGAAAAGATATTGTTTCAGTTTATCAAGGGCCTTCGAATCAAATACGGGCTCCGGCTTTAGATATTTTCCCGCATACATTTTTGCAAAATGTTTTGCGAGCATAACGATGTCTTCTTCTCTTTTCCTTAATGGAGGCACCACTATCTCAACAGTATTTATCCTGTAAATAAGATCTTTTCTAAAACGGTTTTCATTGGCAAGTTCACCAATATGCAGGTTGGTAGCGCATATTAACCGTATGTTGATGTCTATCGCCTGGTTGCTTCCGAGCCGCGTTACCTGCCTGTTCTGTAAAACACTTAATAGCTTTGCCTGCTGCTGTAAAGAGATATTTCCAATCTCGTCAAGAAATAAGGTGCCTCCCGCCGCCGCCTCAAATCTTCCTGCCCTGTCTTCGTTTGCACCGGTGAAAGATCCCTTTTTATGGCCAAATAACTCGCTCTCAAAAAGTGTTTCCGTTAATGCGCCCACGTCTACTTTTACGAAAGGTTTCTCTGCACGAAGTGATTGCTGATGGATGGCCTTTGCGATAAGTTCTTTGCCCGTTCCGTTTTCTCCAAGTATAAGAATGTTCGCATCAGTAGGTGCTATCTTTTCTATTTTTAAAAAAATATCATTCATTACTTCAGAGTGGCCAAGTAATTCTTTGCCTATTACAGAATCGCCCGAAGGAACTGCCGGGCCGGCAGGTTTTCCCTTTTTCTTCAAAGTTTCTTTGATGGTTTCAATCAGCCTTTCATTATGCCATGGTTTTATTACAAAGTCCGAGGCTCCCTCCTTTAACGATCTTACAGCGAGGTCTATGTCGCCATAAGCGGTGATCATAATTACGGAGGCCTCCGAACCGAACTCTTTTATTTTGTTCAACCAAAATATCCCTTCATTTCCTGTGTTGATAGAACTTGTAAAATTCATATCAAGAAGTATGAGATCAAATGATTGTTTTGATAAAAGCCAGCGTAAATTTTCAGGATTTTTTTCGGTGACAACTTCTTTTACTTCTGTTTTTAATAGCAGCCTTACAGCAGTCAGCACATCAGTATCGTCATCTATAATTAATATACAGGCATTCTTAAGCAACATATTCTATAAAGTATTTATTTTTTCAATATCGGTTATTTTGAAATTTTACTGAACGATTAAATATAAATGTATGGTTGAATAATTTATTTAAAAAATTATGTATGCCCCATCAAATCACTGTTAATTTCATCAATACCCGGTTCACCTGAACAAGATAGCTGCAATTATACCACAAATACAAAAGCATGGCAATTAATTTTTTACGTAATAAAGCCTTGAAAAAATCTGTATCAAAAACGTACAGTTGCTGTATGGTTGTGATTTTTTATATAATAGGGAAATATTGGTTAGGCAATTATATTCTTCCCAGCCGCCGCCCATATAATCCTGTATTGATAAATTTTTTTTACTCTTATATTTATCTTTAAATTTTATTAGCATGATTTTTCCAAAAGTGACTGCTTCCACCTGTTTGGTAATCTTTGTATTTTTTACAAAAGCTCAAGAAGTGACAAATACTTCATACACAACGCCATCCGGGGAAAAGGTTTTGAGGCTTGAAATGATTGTACCAGTTGATAAAAAGATCGCATGGAATTATTTCACAAAAGATGAGCTCTTACAAAAATGGATCGCTCCTTTGGCTCACATTGAATTAAAAACAGGTGGATTTATTTTAACCAATTATGATATCAATAAGTCACTCAGCGATAGTTCTTCCATAAGACTCACCATTATTAATTATTTAGATGGAGAATTGCTTACTTTAAAGGTAAAGCTTAATGACAATTTTGCGCCAGGGGTGCAAAGCGAAGATGGCAACCTGCAGGAACTAATTCAATTTGTAGATATGGGAGGTAGTAAAACGAAACTCATTTCATCAATGATAGGCTGGGGAAAAGGAGATAGCTGGGATAAGACTTATGATTTTTTTGTAAAAGGGAATACCTGGACGTATGAAGAATTATTTAAAGCAATTAAATAGCCTACACCTTAACTTTTCTTTTTCTGCACCATTCTACAACTCACGACACTTTGCCGCTGCATCTGTATCAAAACCGAACACTAATTGTATCACTAAGGAACATCTTCGTAGATCGCCTCGCCTGTAACTTATTGACAATCATGAACGTTAAAACATGGCATCGTGTTAATGGTATATTGCACGTAGAGCGTTAGCATTTTTCTCATAGCGTAAAGGCTCCCGGCTCAAACCGGGGACCTTTTTTTAAAAAACTAAAAATATAAATTGTGGACAGAGTAATTGCAAAGAAATATTGGTCTCGAAAAAGAATTCTCACCATAGCAGGAATCGTAGGAGTGGTAGCATTGATTGGGGCCAGTTATTATTTCACATCGGGCAAGAGCCGTTTAAATGTAGATACAGAACGAATAACCATAAGTGAAATAACGAAAGGCTCATTCCAGGAAAATATTCCTGTGAACGGAACAGTGTTGCCACTTCGTACCATATATCTTGATGCTGTGGAAGGTGGCCGTGTTGAGGAAAAGTATGTAGATGATGGCGCTATGATGAAAAAGGATCAACCCATTTTAAGATTGTCTAATACCGACCTGCAATTGGGATTGGTTACCCAGGAAACCAACGTGTATAACCTGCTTACACAAATGCAGATTTCGAAAAATGCGGCTCAGCAAAACACCGTGAGCAAGCTCAATCAAATGACGGATGTAGAGAGCCAATTGAAAGAAGCAGAGCGTGTATATAAATTAGACAAGCATTTGTATGAGCAAAAAGCAATTGGCTCGCAGGAATATGAAAAAGCATTAAATGATTATAACTACTACAAGCAAAAAGAAAAACTTACACAAACAATTCTTCAACAGGATTCCGCCTCAACAGAGCAGCAGTTAAAGCAGGCGCGGCAGTCGTTTGAGGGATCACAGAATGCATTGAATGTAATGAAGCAAAAAGTAGGTGATCTTATTGTGCGTGCACCCGTTGACGGCCAGTTAACTTCTTTGGATGCTGAGATTGGTCAGTCGAAAAATAAGGGAGAGCGGCTCGGCCAGGTTGATGTGTTGAGCGGTTTTAAAGTGAGGGTAGATGTTGATGAACATTATTTATCCCGGGTGTTTACAGGCTTGAGAGGGACCTTCACTTTTAACGATACAACGTATACACTTGAAATTAAAAAAGTATACACGCAGGTAACCAACGGTCGTTTCCAGGTAGATATGGAATTTACAAAAAAGGTGCCGCAAGGAATAAGGCGTGGGCAAACCCTGCAGATAGTGTTAGCACTTAGTGATGCAAGAACTGCGATTCTTTTGCCAAAGGGAGGTTTTTATCAGCAAACAGGTGGTAACTGGATATTTAAATTAAGTGATAACGGCAGTAAAGCATATAAGGTAGATATACAATTAGGAAATCAAAACCCTGATTATTACGAAGTGTTGCAGGGATTAAAGCCGGGTGATAAAGTTGTTACCTCCAGCTATGAAAATTATGGAGACATGCAGGAACTGGTGCTGCAGAAGTGATAATAAAATTTAGTTGACATAGTTATTTTTTTAGGGTTCAAATATCAAAGATTGAAAAACCAAACAAAATATCAAAAAGCCATTCACCAAGGTTGAAGCTTCTAAAAAGCCAAAGCCATTAAACACACTGTTATGAATAAATCTTTTTTATTTCGCCTGGTTTCAATTATCTTCTTTTGCCTTGTTTCACTTGCTATTAAAAGTGAGACTGCGACTTGTGATATGAAATGCAGCTCTATTAAAACCGATAACCAAATGTTACAATCGCCAATCATTGGTGAGCAGCAATCTGTTCCTGCCTATCCCTTTGAAAGTTTTTTCATAAAAATTTAATAATAAAAGATCAAATCTAAAAAACAAAAAAATGATCAAAATTTCTGAACTCGAAAAAATCTACCGCACCGAAGAAGTAGAAACTGTGGCGCTAAACAAGCTTTCCTTTGAAGTGAAATCGGGAGAATTTGTAGCGGTAATGGGCCCATCGGGCTGTGGCAAGTCTACGTTGCTCAACATTGTTGGATTGCTTGATGATCCTGATGACGGTAGTTTTCTATTCAACGGCATTGAAGTTGCAGATTTTAATGAACGCAAGAGAGCCGATCTGCGCAAGCGCAATATTGGTTTTGTGTTCCAGAGTTTTAACTTGATTGATGAGCTTACCGTTTTTGAAAACGTGGAGCTTCCGCTTATTTATCTTGGTGTAAAAGGCGACGAAAGAAAAAAGAGAGTGGAAGATGTGCTTGATAAAATGCAGATCATGCATCGCCGCAATCACTATCCGCAGCAATTAAGCGGTGGGCAACAGCAACGTGTAGCCGTAGCCAGGGCGGTAGTAAACAATCCAAAATTGATTCTTGCGGATGAGCCCACAGGAAACCTCGATTCATCTAACGGTAATGAAGTAATGCAATTGCTTACCGATCTCAATGAGCAGGGGACTACCATCATCATGGTTACTCACTCCGAGCATGATGCACGCTACAGCCACAGAATTATTCGTATGCTCGATGGACAAACAGTGACTGAGAATATTTTGGTATAGCTATAAAGTAGATTTGAATTTTTCAAGATAAATGTTGAACGATAAGCGGAAGCTATTTCCACTTAAAATTCAGCATTTAAAATTTAAAACAGTACACAGTGTTTAAGAATTATTTTAAAACCGCATGGCGCAGTTTATGGAAAAATAAATTCTATACAATTATTAATATTAGCGGCCTGGCTGTGGGATTGGCAACCGGTATAATGCTATTGATGTGGGTTCAGAATGAATTGAGCTACGATAAATTCAATAAAGATTACAGGAACATATACCAATTTAGCACACACTTTAAATCGAGTGGTGAAGAACGAGTATGGACAGGCGTGCCGGGTCCATTGGCCGTGATGGCAAAATCGATTCCGGAAGTTCAAAATTTTGTAAGAACTGCCAGTGAATTTGACCAGGTTCTGTCCGATAAAGAAAAGACGAAAATATTTGACGGCAATGTGGTTGCAAGTGTTGACAGTGGATTCTTTAATATGTTTGATTTCCATTTTATTAAAGGAAATAAAGAAGCTGCGTTTCCAAATGATAATTCTGTAGTTCTCACTCAAACTACTGCACAAAAATTATTCGGTGATGAAGATCCAATGGGTAAAACAGTTGGATATTTTCACAATTACTTTACGGTGACTGGGGTACTTGCAGATTTTCCAAAAAATTCTTCTCTTCGATACGATGCCATTTTTCCAATGGGATTTTATGCACGGCAATTTACTGAAGGTGGCGGGAATGGTGACTGGAAAACAATTGATACGGATGTGGGGGATTTTTCGTTTAACACTTTTGTAAAATTGCAAACGGGAACGGATCCCATAAAAACGGGTAAAAAATTTTCAGCCGCATATAAGGATGCGCGTGATGGCCATAGCGACGCCTCGTTTCAATTACAAAATCTTGCGGACATTCATCTCGTAACTGCTGAGGGAAATAATTCATCACTGCGGATGGTTCAGATTTTTATGCTGGTGGTGGTATTGTTACTGGTAATTGCAAGTATTAATTACGTAAACCTTTCAACTGCCCGATCTTTAATTCGGGCAAAAGAAGTAAGTGTTCGTAAAATTATCGGTGCAAAAAAGCAGCAACTCTTTTTTCAATTCACTGTTGAAACTATTTTACTTTTCTTCTTTGCAACTGTATTGGCGATTACATTAATATTTGTATTGATGCCGCTCTATAATGATATTTCCGGCGAAACATTATCATTCAGCTTGTCTGATAGTACCGTTTGGAAAACGGTGAGTCTCGCCGTGCTGGGCACTTTGATCGCATCAAGTATTTATCCCGCATTGCTGCTATCATCCTTCAAACCAATTGAGGCCTTGAAAGGAAAGTTTACGTCAGGGGTAGGCATCGTAGCTTTTAGAAAAGCACTCGTAGTTTTTCAATTTTCTATTTCTGTGATACTGCTTGTATGCACAATTATTATGAGTAACCAGATGAGATTTATTAAGAATAAAGATCTTGGCTATGATAAAAGTTATGTATTTTCTGTGCCGTTGCCACAGGAAGTCGTGAATCATTTAGACGCGGTAAAAACCGAATTAAAAAAACAAACCGGCATATTAAATGTATCCGCAACGGATGCTTATAATCTTTCTGATTTAAACACCCAGACGGGAGACTTAGACTGGGCTGCAAAGCCTGCCAACAGCAACATGCTCATTACCCAGGTTTCATCTGATAAAGATTTCATTGCCACCATGAAAATGAAATTGATTGAAGGAAGAAATTTTACAGGAACTCCTGCTGACAGCGCTTATTATATTTTAAATGAAACTGCGGTGAGACAGATGGGCTTAAAAGCTCCGTACACAGGGCAACAGATTTCCCTGCACGGCGAACAAGGAACTATATTAGGTATTGTTCAGGACTTTAATTTTCAATCGCTGAAACAAAAAATCGCTCCTCTAATTTTCTTTACTTTCTGGAACAACCGAAATATATTGTATGTACGCACCAACGGCCAACATGCGCAACAGGCCATAGCTTCAGTTGAGAAGCAGTATAAAAAATATGCCGGAGCTGTACCATTTAAATATAATTTTCTCGATAAAACTTTCGAAGCACAGTACAAGTCAGATCAGCGTTCAGGAACGCTGTTTAATGTGTTTGCCGGCATTGCTATTCTAATTTCCTGCCTTGGCTTATTTGGATTATCAACTTACACTGCGCAGGTAAAAACAAAAGAAATAGGCATCAGGAAAGTATTAGGAGCAAGCGTAACCGGCATCGTGAAATTGATAAGTAAAGATTTTGTAAAGCTTGTTGCAATAGCTATTCTCATCGCATCCCCCATCGCATGGTGGGCGATGAACAAATGGCTGGAGGGATTTGCTTATAAAGTAAACATTTCATGGTGGGTATTTCTCATTGCCGGCATTTCAGCTTTATTGATTGCATTACTCACCATCATCTTCCAGGCAATAAAGGCGGCTGTTGCAAACCCTGTCAAGTCCATCAGAACTGAATAAGGCGAAATCTAAATAAAAATTCAAAAGTTAAAATAATACAAAGTGTTTAAGAATTATTTAAAGACAACTTTCAGAAATCTTTGGAAAAATAAAGGTTATAGTTTCTTAAATATTGGAGGCCTTGCAATTGGTATCGCGTGTGCCGGGCTAATTTTTCTTTGGGTGGAAAATGAATTAACCTGGAATCATTATTTCAGCAACAGCGATAATTTGTATATAGTAAAAGATCAGCAAACTTACGACGGAACTACTTTTACTTTTGATGCTACACCCGGGCTGCTGGCACAATCCATTAAGGCAGAAATTCCCGGAATAAAAAATACTGCCCGCTGCACCTGGGGCAACCAGTTACTTTTTTCTTTAGGCGATAAAAGTCTTTATGACCAGGGCAATTATGTTGACTCTGGTTTCTTATCCATGTTTCAATTGGAGTTTATTAAAGGCAGTGCCACGAATGCGTTTAGCCAATTACATTCACTGGTGATCACTGAAACAATGGCTAAGAAATTTTTCGAATCAACTGATGTTATAGGAAAAACACTTAAAGTAAATAATGACCAGGACTACCTCATTACCGGCGTTATTAAAGATCTTCCTAAAAGTGTTTCTTTCAGGTTTAACTGGCTGGCGCCTTTCAAAATTTTTGAAGATGAAAATACATGGTTACGCGAATGGGGGAATAACGGTGTGATAACTTATGTGGAAACCGTGCCCAATGCAAACATCAGCGCTATCAATAAGAAGCTCTACGGCTTTATACAAACAAAAGAGCCGGATGGGAATGCACGAATGTCAATTTACCCAATGAACAGGTGGAGGCTTTACAATAGTTTCGATACCAACGGAAAAGAAAAAGAAGGCCAGTTGAAATATGTTAACCTCTTCAGCCTGATCGCGTGGATCATTTTAATTATTGCATGCATCAATTTTATGAACCTTGCCACTGCACGTTCGGAGCAGCGTGCAAGAGAAGTAGGTGTAAGAAAAGTATTGGGTGCCGGTAAAAATAAATTGATCGGCCAGTTTATAGGTGAAGCGTTATTTCTTTCTCTGCTGTCAACGGTACTGGCAGTTCTTATAATTTATCTTTCATTGCCTGCATTCAATACTCTTGTGGAAAAGCAATTGTCTTTGAATATTTTGGATCCTTTGCACATTACAGGTTTGCTTGCGATAGCGCTTATCTGCGGATTACTCGCAGGAAGTTATCCCGCATTTTACCTTTCATCTTTTAACCCGGTAATGGTGTTGAAAGGGTTAAAGATCAAATCAGGGAACAGCGCCGGGCTTATACGAAAAGGATTGGTGATTATTCAATTTTCCATTTCGGTAATACTCATCATCAGCACTGTCATTATTTACCAGCAAATACAACACGTAAAAGACCGTGACCTTGGTTATAAAAAAGACGGCCTTATTTATACTTCCCTGAGCGGGAAAATGAAAACTAATTTTGGGGTAATAAAAAATGATCTTCTCAAAACCGGGCTGGTGCAAAATGCCAGCATTAGCAATAGCCAGGTACTTCAGCTCGGCAGTAATTCGGGTAATTTTGAATGGGAAGGAAAGGATCCATCCAAGCAGGTATTGATAACTATGGAAGGAGTAAGCCCGGAGTATATTTCCACAATGGGAATGCATCTAAAAAGTGGAAGAGACTTTTACGATAATATCAAAACGGATAGCAGCAGTATTATTATTAATGAAGCGCTGGCAAAATTAATCGGAAAAAAAGATGTCGTCGGCAGCATAATATCCCGCCCGGGAGGAACCGAAAAACATACCGTCGTTGGGGTTATAAATGACTTTGTGTATAATTCGATGTATGCTCCTGCATCGCCCCTCATTTTATATGCGGATACTTCCAATGTAAATGTTTTGACTATTCACGTTAAACCAGGAAACAATATAAAGACAACACTTTCCAAAATTGAAGGTGTTGTTAAGGCTGACAACCCCGGCTATCCTGTTGAATTTAGTTTCGTTGATGACCAGTTTAATCAATTATTTAAAACGGAAACGCTGATAGGAACATTGGCGGGTGTGTTTTCCATACTGGCTATATTAATTTCCTGCCTTGGATTGTTTGGCTTAGCTGCCTACACTGCCGAAAGACGGACAAAGGAAATTGGAATAAGAAAAGTGTTGGGAGCAAGTACGCAAGGCCTTGCTGCCTTACTCTCAAAAGATTTCCTGCAGCTTGTTGCTATCTCCTGTTTAATCGCATTTCCGATCGCATGGTGGATGATGCATAGCTGGTTGGGCACTTACACCTATAGAATCAAAATCAACTGGACTGTTTTTCTTGTTGCCGGGTTGTTGGCGTTATTAATCGCATTGCTGACGGTAAGCTTCCAGGCAATAAGGGCAGCTATTGCAAATCCTGTGAAGAGTTTAAGGACTGAATAAGGTTAAATAAAGAACGGGGTTATGAATATTGAATAACACTTTTCTGTATCATTCTTCTTTTAAAACTTTTCAATAATGATAAAAAATTATTTCAAAATCGCGTTGCGTAAACTGTGGAAACATAAGGTTTTTTCCTTCATAAATATTATGGGGCTTGCCGTAGGAATGACGGGATGTTTTCTCATTTATTTGTACGTTCATTTTGAAACTAATTATGATGCATTCAATAAAAAAGCAGATCGGATTTACAGGGTCATCTCAGATATAAAAACTCCATCCGATATTCTTTTATGGAGTTCCACTTCTGGTCCCATTGCTGTTAATATGCAAAGAGATTTTCCTGAAGTAGAATCAGCTGTTCGCATAAGTGGAGAAAGTTTCCTGGTAAAAAAAGGCAATGATAAATTCCAGGAGAAAAACTCGGTTATGGCCGATTCCAGCCTGTTAGAGATATTTGATTTCCCCCTTATATACGGTGATAAAAAGACAGCCTTGCGGGAACCCATGAGTATTGTGCTTTCGCAAACCGCAGCAAAAAAATATTTTGGAAATACTAATCCTGTTGGCCAGCAGGTGTTATTGACCGGTGATGCATACAACGCAACTATCACAGGCGTGATGAAAGATATACCGGAGAACTCGCAGATAAAGGCAGATATGATTGTATCGATGTCGTCACGAAAGCAGATTTATAACGACAATTCTTTAGACAGTCAATGGACAAGTTTCGGATTAGTTTCCTATTTATTGCTAAAGCCAAACACCAATGTAAAAGCACTCACGGCAAAATTTCCGGCGTTTGTAGACCTACATGTGGGCAAGCGATTAAAGGATGCCCAAATGAGTTTGAAATTTTCGCTGGAACCATTAAGACGCATCTATTTATACTCCACGAGAGATGGTAGCAAAACCGGAAACATAAACAATGTGTACATCTTTTCAATTATTGCCATCTTCATTTTACTTATTGCCTGCATCAACTTTATTAATCTCACCACGGCCCGAAGCGCGGAACGTGCCAAAGAAGTTGGCATCCGTAAAGTGTCGGGTGCGGGCAGGTTTCAGCTGGCTAAACAATTTATTGGTGAAAGCCTGGTGATAAGTTTTATAGCTTTTATTATTGCAGTTTTATTAAGTTCGCTACTTCTGCCATTGTTTAATCAGCTTGCGGGAAAGCAGGTGAGTTCACCTTTCTTTTATCATCCTTCTTATATAATAAGCTTATTTTTTATTGCTGCCGGCATTGGAATTATTGCAGGAATTTATCCTGCGCTTGTATTGTCTTCGTTTCAACCGGTTGCCGTCCTTAAAGGCCGCTTTGCAACGGGTACAAAAGGTATTATATTAAGAAAGGGATTAGTAGTATTTCAATTTACGATCTCTATTATTTTAATTATAGGAACGGTGATTGTCTATACGCAACTTCATTATATGCGAAGCCAGGATCTTGGATTTAGTAAAGACCAAACCATAGTTATAGATGCTAACGGTGACAAAAATAAAGATGCTTTTAAAGAATCTCTTGCATCTGTGCCGGGTGTATTAGCAACTTCTTTTTCATCAACTGTGCCCGGTGGTGGCGTTAATACTGCTTATTCAAAAGTTGAAAACAAAGCCGGAGATATGCAGACGACTAGTCTTGATATTTATTTTGTGGACTTTGATTATATAAATCAATACAAAATAAAAGTAATCGCCGGCCGCGCATTTTCTAAAGATTTTGGTACAGACACCACGCAGGCAATGGTAATAAATGAAAGTGCGGTAAAATTGTTAGGATATAGTTCGCCCGACCAGGCAATAGGTAAAAAGTTTGATCAGTGGGGTAGAAAAGGCAAAATTATTGGGGTGGTAAAAGACTTTCATTATGTGGCATTGCAGTCGCCTATTAAGCCCCTCTCCATGCGCATCGAGCCGGATGGTTACCAGGTGTTATCTATAAAAGTTGCCACTAATAATTTACCTGCCACTATTAAATCTATTCAATCGAAGTGGAACCAAATTATACCCAACCGCCCTTTTGATTATACTTTCCTGGATGAAAGCTTTGATAAACAGTATCGCGGTGAAGATAGGTTCGGAAATCTTTTCTTCAACTTTGCCATTCTCGCTATTTTTATTTCATGCCTTGGCTTACTCGGCCTTGCTTCTTATAGCACCATACAGCGTACCAAAGAAATTGGAGTACGTAAAGTTTTGGGCGCTACGGTTTCCAATATAGTCAACTTGCTTTCGATAGATTTTTTAAAATTGGTATTGTTGTCGTTTGTAATTGCCTCACCAGTTGCCTGGTTATTTATGCATAAATGGCTCGGTGATTTCGCTTACCGTACAGACCTAAGCTGGTGGATGTTTGTAATTGCGGGTATTGCTGCCGTAATTATCGCCTTCGGTACCATAAGCTTCCAGGCAATAAAAGCAGCTATTGCAAATCCTGTGAAGAGTTTAAGGACTGAGTAGACAATCGAGCGAACCATGACTAATCTGATTTATAAGATTAGCATGATTCAAAGGGTAGGAAGAATCATAGTCATCATTTAATCAAAAAAATCATAGTTCAGGCCATGCTTAAAAATTATTTAAAAATTGCTTTCCGAAATTTACAGCGACATAAAGCTTACTCGCTGCTTAATATTTCAGGCCTCGCTATTGGCATGGCTTGCAGCATACTCATTTTATTATGGGTACAAAATGAATTAAGCTACGACAGGTTTCACGCGAATGCGGAAAATCTTTACAGGCTTACCTGTAATGCCGGTGATTTCAAAGCTGCAGTAACTCCTGCAGGTATGGGAGCTGGTTTGCAAAGTGAAATGCCTGAAATTAAATCAGTAGTAAGGTTGAGCAAACCTTCTACAAATCTTTTCGAAACTGGCACAAGAAAATTCGAGGAGAAGAATGTTTTTTACGCCGATTCAAATTTTCTGCAAGTGTTTTCTTTTAAATTAAAAGAGGGAAATCCTGCAACAGCTCTTCAAAATCCTGATGCGATTTTACTTACTGAAAGCATGGCTAAGAAATACTTCGGAACAGATGAAGCCATTGGTAAGGTGGTTAAGAAAGACAATAGTACCAATTTGATTGTTACAGGAATCCTTGCTAATGTTCCTTCAAATTCTCACCTGCAATTTGATATCATTTTGCCCATTTCATCTATTGTATCGACAGACAACGATTTGAAAAATAAGGTGTGGGGCAATTTTAATTATTATACATACATACAATTAAATAAGAGTACGGCCCAGTCTCCTGCTCATTTAGCAAAACTCCAGGATCATATCAAAGAAATTTATAAGAAACATAGCACTGACCTTAAGGTTGATTTCCAGTTGCAGCCTTTGACCGACATTCATTTGCATTCCGATTTGCAGATAGATTTACCGGGCAAGGGAAACATTCAGTATGTAAATATTTTTTTTATAGTTGCACTCTTTATCCTGGCTGTCGCTTGCATCAATTTTATGAATTTATCCACGGCCCGCTCTGCACGTCGTGCGAAAGAAGTAGGGTTAAGAAAGGTAGTTGGAGCGGGGCGGGGACAGCTTATTATGCAGTTTTTAGGTGAATCTTTAATGATATCATTTGTCTCATTACTCCTTGCTATTGGTCTTGTGTACTCGTTGCTGCCTGTATTTAATCATCTTGCTGAAAAAGAACTTTCATTTAATTTATTGAGTGGGAAATTATTAATAAGTCTTATTGGAATCGCTTTGATAACAGGACTTTTTTCAGGTAGTTATCCTGCATTATTTCTTTCCGGCTTTAAACCAATATCTGTTTTAAAAGGGAAATTGAAAATAGGAGGCGGCAATCTTGTGTTCAGAAATAGTTTGGTAGTAACGCAGTTTATCGTTTCTATAATTCTTCTTGTCGGGACAGCAGTTGTTTACAAACAGTTGAATTTTATTAAGAATAAAAATCTTGGGTTTGATAAATCAAACCTGTTGTACATGCCGATGACTGGCGACATGTGGGGCAAACAGCAGGCTTTAAAAAATGCCTTGCAAGAGAATTCTTACACAAGTGATTATTCTATCATTTCAGATCTTCCCACAAATCTTATAACGGGAACGATTGACGTACAATGGGAAGGAAAAGATCCAAAATCGCAGGTGGTTATTCCTTCTATGGATGTTGATGAGAACTTCACAAAAGTATTCCGGGTTAAAATGCTGACGGGCCGAAGTTTTTCTACTTCTTTCAAAAATGACAGTTCTAATTATATTATTAACGAAACTGCCATGAAGCTTATGGGTATGAATGAAAAAAACGCGGTTGGTAAAAGCATTTCTTTTAGTGATACGAAAGGCAACATAATTGGTGTTGTGAAAGATTTTAATTTCAAGACACTGCAGTACGCAATTGATCCATTAGTAATGCGCCTTAATAAATATGGCGGCATTGTAATGTTGCGCACGAAGCCCGGAGCCACTGAAGCTTCTATAAATGCTTTAGGAAAAATAAGCCGTGACCTTAATCCTGCGTATCCATTCTCATATAATTTTCTCGATAAAGACCTCGATAATTTATATAAAGGCGAGCACCAGATGGGAAGTATTTTTAACTTCTTTGCCATCCTTGCTATCTTCATTTCCTGTCTTGGCCTTTATGGTTTATCTGCATTTATGGCTGAGCAACGAACTAAGGAAATAGGAGTTCGCAAAGTATTGGGAGCATCCGTTTTCAATATTGTTTATTTACTATCCGGGAAGTTTACCCGGTTAATTGGGATTGCTATAATCATTGCCGTACCGGTTTCATGGTGGGCAATTAATAACTGGTTAAAAGGATTTGCCTACCGGATCGATATCAACTGGATTATTTTTTTGGTTGCATGCCTTGTTGCTTTATTTATTGCCCTGGCAACAGTGAGCTATGAATCTATAAAAGCGGCTGTAGCGAATCCTGTGAAGAGTTTAAGAACAGAATGACCTGTTTCCCCGGTTTCACATTATAAGTGATGAGCGGTTTTGAATTCGCTAAAAAATTATCCACCTTCAATGAGTGAGACAGGTAATCATTTTAGAATTAAAATTCAACGTTTAAAATACTGCTCGTGTTAAAAAATCTTCTCCTTGTTGCTCTTCGCAATTTTAAAAGAGATAAGTGGTACAGCCTGCTCAATATTCTTGGGCTTACTATTGGTATTACATTCAGTCTCTTTTTAATTTTTTATATTAAAGATGAACTGAGCTATGATAAGCACAATAAAAAAGCGGATAGAATTTATCGCATAGGTTCTTACATAAAAGAGCCAGAAAAGGAGGTGATGAATTGGGCCGTCACACCATTTCCTCTTGGCCCCACTATTAAAAAAGATTATCCTGAAGTAGAAGAAGCCGTAAGATTTGTACCCAATGGAAAAACCATGTTCAAAAATGGTGAACTCCGATTTTATGAAGACAAGACTTTTTTTGCTGACAGTAATGTATTCAAAATATTCACTTTTAACTTTATTGAAGGCAGTCCCCAATCGGCACTTGTAGAGCCCAATTCGTTGGTGTTGACACAAAGCATTGCGGAAAAATATTTTGGAAAAGGAAAAAGCTTTGTCGGCAAATCTTTGCAAAATGACAAAGGCGAGGTTTATAAAATTACAGCAGTAATAAAGGACGTTCCTAAAAATTCTCATCTCATTTTCAACGGCCTGGTATCAATTAGCACCTTACCAAAAGATTTTGCTAATAACTGGGGTAGCTTTGGCTTCTACAGTTATGTGTTATTAAAGCCTCATACTAATGCCGCCGCATTTGAAAAAAAATTGTTGCCCATGTACGATAAATACATGGCGCCCATTTTTGCACAATACAATATTAAAATCCGCCTTGGGGTTCAAAAGGTAACGGATATACATTTACATTCTAAAATGGTAAATGAACCGGAAGATCTCGGCAGCATGTCCTACATTTATATTTTTGCAGCAGTGGCCTTATTCATGTTAATTATCGCCTGTATCAATTACATGAATCTTACCACCGCACGGTCTGCACGAAGGGCAAAAGAAATTGGAATAAGGAAAGTAACCGGCTCGTCCAAATCTCAACTGGTTGCGCAATTTTTGGTAGAATCAATATTAACTGCTTTGTTTGCGTTAGTACTCAGCATCGGGTTTATCGCATTGTTTCTTCCAACTTTTAATTCGCTTTCCGGCAAGTTTATTTCATTTGGATCATTATTTGAACCCTCAACAATTCTTATCCTGCTTGCAATAGTTTTGTTTGTTGGTTTTATGGGTGGCAGCTACCCTGCCTTTTATCTTTCTAAATTTAATCCCGTGCATGTGTTGAAAGGAAGCCTTTCCAAAGGGTCGAGCAATGTGACTCTTCGTCGTGCATTGGTTGTGGTTCAGTTTTCCATTTCAATGATCATGCTTATCTGTACGTGGGTGGTGTACGGGCAATTAAGTTATTTGCGCAATAAAGATCTTGGTTTTAATAAAGACCATGTGCTTGAGATAACTGCCAATGCAAACAGCGACATACGCAGTAAAATCCTTGCTTTTAAAAATGAAGTTCAACAAAATCCTAACGTGCTTTCGGCGAGCAGTTCACAATCCACGCCGGGTGGAAATATAAACTTCAATCTTTTTTCAGTAGAATCAAAAAATGGCTTCACCGACCAGGGAGTGGATTGCTATGGTGTTGATGAAAATTATTTCAAAACGTTGGGTATGAAAATAAAAAAAGGCCGCAATTTTTCGGGGCTTCCTGATACCCTGAAAAGTATTATTGTAAATGAAAATATGGTGAAATATTTTGGATGGGATAATCCTATAGGTAAGAAAGTAAAACTTCCCGGCGATACTACAGGGTTTTACTTTGAAGTGGTAGGGGTTGTAAATGACTTCAATCAAAAATCACTCTACAATCCAATTGCACCGTTATTATTGTTTTACAGGCCAAACAGTAGTAGCATCCAGTTGAAGCTTGATTCAAAAAATATTCCTTCTACCATTGCGACGATCGAAAAAACATGGAAAAGCAATTTCCCCGATCTTCCTTTTAATTACACATTCCTCGACCAGGATTTTGATTCACAATACGCCGCCGATCAACAGCGGGGCAAAATATTTACCGCGTTTTCTATTTTGACGATATTGATTACCTGCCTTGGCTTATTGGGCCTTATAGCATTCACCACCCAACAAAGACAAAAGGAAATAAGTATTCGTAAAATAATGGGTGCAGGCATTGGGCAAATTGTGCCACTTATTACAAGGAATTTTGTGTGGCTTGTCGGGCTTTCATGCCTTGTTGCTTTCCCGGTCGCTTATTTGTTTATGGATAAATGGCTAAAGATATTTCCTTACAATACGGGCCTTGCGATCACTCCTTTTTTATTGTCGGCACTTGTCGTATTAGTTGTCACGTTACTCACGGTGATCTTTCATACAATAAGAGCGGCAGTTGCAAACCCGGTTAATAGTTTGCGAACAGAGTAAACCGGGAACAGCCTGTTTGATGCAGGGTGTATATGAACATAATAAAACTATAAATACATGAGAACGCTTTCACGAAAAAAGGTTTCAATCATTTATTTTTTAAAAGTTTTATTATGGCTTATTCTAAAAAAAATTACTTTCCCATCTCGTTATTTTTCGCGGTTTTCATCATCTCTACCTTGAGTATGATGAATGTGTTTGCGCAACCAAACATGTTTAAAGGAACTGCCGATCATCTGAATTCCTATGGAGTGAATTCAAATATTGTTTTTGGCGAACAAGCCTGGAAATTCAATGCTAATGCACCTATTCGCTCAACAGCAGTATGCGATAAGAATACCGTTTACTTCGGAAGCAGTAATAATTTGTTTTATGCGCTCGATAAAAGTTCCGGGGAAATTAAATGGAAATTTAATTCAGGCTATGCGATTGAATCTTCTCCTGCATTATACAACAATGCTGTTTTCTTTAGTGATAATAAACAAACACTTTATTCATTAAATGCGGTAACCGGCAAACAAAACTGGAAAATAGATTTTGGAAAAAGCCTTCCTTACGATTGGGCTTTTGATTATTATTATTCTTCTCCAACGATTGTGGGTAATAGATTATTCATTGGTATCAAAGATGGTTTTGTATATAATATCAATGCTGATAATGGAAAGATAAACTGGAAATTTAAAACCAGTGGTATCGTAAGGAGTACGCCTGCTGTGGCTGGCAATTCGGTTTTCTTTGGCGATACTAACGGTATACTCTACGCGGTTGATGTAACAAATGGAAAGGAGATATGGAACTTCAAAACAATTGGTAATGGTTTAAGGAACGAAGATTTCGGCTTTGACAGGAGAGCCATTATTTCTTCACCTGTCGTTGTTGCGGGGAAAGTTATTTTCGGCTGCCGGGATGGATTTTTTTACGCCGTTGATAAAACAAGCGGAAAGGAACTGTGGCACGTAGATCATGATGTGTCGTGGGTTATCTCTTCTGTTGCTGTAGAGGATTCCATAGTTGTTACCGGTACATCTGCCGGGCAATTTGTACAGGCAGTGAATATTAATACGGGTAAAGAAATTTGGAAATTTTACACGCTGTCCACTGTGTGGCCTTCACCTGTAATTTATAACAATGTGGTTTATGTGGGCAGCCAGGAAGGCGTACTGTATTGTCTTGATCTTTTAACCGGAAAAAAGATCAACAGCTTCCAGGCAGACGGGAAGATTTTCAGCTCGCCTGTTATCAGCGATGCCTTACTTTTTTTCGGAACTGATGGCGGCAGTTTGTATGCATTGGAACCTGCAAAATTTACTTACCCGGCAGTTAAGGGTATAAAGAAATTTGTTTTTTGGGAGAAGGATGCGGATAAATGGTTTAGTTATGGTAACGATGTGAAATTAAAAATTTACCTGAATCAAAACAGGTATAAAACTCTTGATGCAAAAAAGCTGGACAGCGTTTTAAATATTACCGATTCGGCAGACCATTCCGTAATTGTTTTCGCTTCCAATTATTTCCCCAAAGAAATTTATGAAGGCTACAATAAATCTTTACTGCGTAAATACCTTGACAATGGGGGAAGAATTGTTGTGGTAGGAAACAATCCGTTAACGTACAAATTAGATAATGAAGGCCATGTAATTGGTTTCAATTTTTTAATGGCCGATAGTGTGCTCAATATTAAATACGGGCACAATGATCTTCGCTCGATCAGTGGTATACAGCCCGCATTCCCTACAAGTGAAGGGGAGAAGTGGGGGTTGCGAAAATCATTCACCTCTTTCCTGCCGCTTGACCCAAAGCAGGTTGACATTGTATTGGGCAAAGATGAAAATGGAATGGTCGCCGCGTATGTAAAAAAATTCAACAGCGCAAAAAGTTCCGGATTTATACAGTTGTGGATGGATCCCGATTTTGTTGATGACGTGAGTTCAGTCGTGAGGGTAGCGGAGTATGGAATGGAGTGAGAGATTCAATTAGAATATGTGTTTCAAATTACCCGGATCACATTACATGTTTTAATGCAGCGCGGGAAAACCTGCTACTGTGTATGTCCTCACGAATCCGGCGCAACGATTAACCTACTTTTCCTTGATCACATCGTTTACTCAATGTGCTTCGGAAGCCCAAAATCATCGATACCTCCCACAGAGCTTTTTCTGTCCTTATCCCTGGCGGATATTTAGCTGTCACAACCAGAACAAGAATAGCAATACCAATGATCAAAGGTGTTCTTCTTACTAAATATCCCGGTACTTTCTTTTTCGGAATAGCCTAAAGAAGATAGCCTCTTAATTATTTCTTTCTTATCCGCTGCTATGCTGGTTACGCATATTTTATTTTCCTCTTCAACAACATCCACTGCTGTTACACCTTTTGTGTTTAGCAGGTTGGATGTAACAGCGGTCATACAATCCCCGCATTGTAGATTTTTAAGAAAGATTTCATGTGTTGTCATATTCGCTATTTTGATTAACAAAAAATAAACCCTGTGATTTGGCTTTTTGATATATGGAATTATGGTATCACGGCCGTCCCCTGGCCTGGCTTTAAAATAATACTGACTTTAGGGGATAATACATTGGTAGTTTTTCATACAATCTGTGAGAGTGTGAAATTAAATACCGTTAACTCAAGTTTTAATGATATTGATCAGTTCGCAGCATGATTTTAGCCAGCAAACTTTCTGCAGTGCAAAAAGTTTAGGTTTCATACAAATATCGATGGATTCAGATTTTGAAGTTAATATTAATCGTGTTGGGGTACCGGAATATGGGAGGCTGACAATGTAATTTCAGTACAAGACCAGCTTCCTTCTTTACTTTGATTCTTTTGCTTTCTCATTCTTTGTACGCAATCACACCATATTGCCTCCTCCACACATCATTCCATATAAAATACATTTATTAGTTGTGGATAATCGTTGTTGAATATTCAATTTTCCGTATTTGTCATACAAGGGTATTACACAAGTTACTTGAAGTGATATTTCATTATGCGCAGTCAATTTTTTTGAAATTATTGATATGAAAAAAATTCGGGAAACTCTAGGCTGTCATTATAACTAAAATGAAGCCATTTCACAAATCTGCCTTTGGTTAAGAATTTAAAGTTAAAGCCATTTATACTTGTTAGGTTAGTGTCCGAAATCAAAATGACTCTCAAATTACAAAGAGGATAGTATCGCCATAAATATTTCTCTCTTTGTGAGTTCTTCCAATAACATCTAGGGCATATTTCGACTCAAAAAATCTTTTTTAAATCTAAATAGTCTATAAATTTCCGACGTATCGTTTTTAGGTACTGTAGATGGCACAGCACTTTCACTGCACCCTGAATTCAGAAAATGCTATCAGGATTAAAACATGTAAAATACTTTCGTATAGTCGGTTGTGTCATGTGAAGCTCACCTGAAAATGGTTGACATTTTTATACTTGAAATTGTTTAAAAATATTCACTCCTACAACATATTTTTAGGACCCGGATTATGATACCCAACGTGCAGCTCGTGACTATCCTATCAGATTCCTTTTTTAAAATGATCTTTAATCTCTGCTATTTGGTTCATGGTGCCAAACAACATGATTTTCATTTTCTCAGTAATAATCGTTTTGCGTGGTGGGTTAATAATAAATTTCCCCTCTGCGTTTTTTATACCTAAACAATTTACGCCCGTTCCATGCCAGTCAATGATATCGTCGATGGATTTGTTCTTCAAACCCTCAGGTAATTCTTCATAGGCCAAAGACTCTATGTTAATTGATTCCGCTTCATCGCCCCACAGGTTATTGATAAATTCAATTACATCCGGCTTTGATATTAATGTTGCCATGTGTGAACCACCAATCATTTCCGGCAAAATAATGTGATCTGCGCCTGCAGTTTTTAATTTAGACGGCTGTACTCTTGAGCTGTGCCCGGCTTATGATTATTAAATCCGGCCTTATTGATCTTGCCGATAGCACGATAAATACATTGTCGGCATCAGTAGGTAATGTAAGTATTAATGCCTTTGCCTTTTTAATACCCGCTTTCAAAAGTATATCATCGTCGGTGGCGTCACCATGAATATAAACCAGCGATTTATTTTCATTTAGCCAGTTTTTTATATTTATTTCCACCGTGTCGATTACAACAAAATCTATGTTATTCGCCGTTAAGATTTTCGCAGCCTGTTGCCCGTGGCGGCCAAATCCACAAATAATTACATGCGCAGAAAACTTTTCTATTGCATTCATAAGCTTACGGTTTTTAATGTATGATGCCATTTCCCCGCTTACAAGATATTTTGTGAGCCTGCTAAGTGCATAGGTAAAAACGGCAAACGAGGAAATGATAAAAATGATATTGAAGATTTTTCCTGCTTCAGATAGGGGGTTTACTTCATGGTAGCCTATTGTGCCGATAGTGATCACCGTCATATAAAGTGCATCAATAAAGGTGTAGTGCTCTATTGACATAAAACCAATTACGCCCGTAAGCATTATCAGCACCAGTATGCTAAACCAAACTACAAATGGGAATAGTCGCTTCAAATGCTCCTTTTAAAAATAAAGTTATCGTTTTTGCGCTTGTGGGATGGATAGTTGTTTTGTGGGTGAAATAAATTTAGTTGTGAGTATTTCAAATATGGCATAGAATAAGGATGGAAGATTAAAATAAGAATTTTAAATTATAGGAATAATGTATGTGCTCTAATTAAGTTGTAGAACATCATATGAAAAAACAAAAAACAAATACTATTTCGCTTTTACAAATTCTTTCGGTTATGTAATAATTAGAAAAAGGCAAACTGAATGACATGTCAGCCTTATTCAACTCCTCAAAATTGGTGAAACCCCTTCGAAATAAAATCCAGCACTTCCGGTAATGCAGCACGCCAGTAGGTCCAGTTGTGTGCGCCGTCGCGGGTGCGAAATTCATGTGGTATCTCTCTTTTGCGCATGGCAATATGCACAAGTGAATTTCCTTCATACAAAAAATCATCATCGCCGCAATCAATATACCAGCGAACCGTTTTCTTTAAACTGTCCGGCACAGCGTTTACCAATGCAAGCACGCTCTGCCGGTCATAAAATTTTTGTATCAATGAATCTGCGATGTTGGGATCGCTTCTTTTCAACCGGGTTGTAGCGTCTTCCAGCGTAAGCGGTCCCGTGCCGGCGCTCAACGGGCAGGCTGCAGAAAATAATTCGGGGTGATGGAGCGCATACGTAAATGTGCCGTCACCTCCCATAGACAACCCGGAGATGGCGCGGTATTTTTTTTCAGCTTTGATACGGTATTTTTTTTCTACAAATGGCATCAACTCTTCAAAGAAGAAATCTTCGTAGCGCCATGTGCCGGTGGCGTTGTTGGAATAGCCCCGTGTACCTGTATTGGCATCGGGCATTATTATAATCATCGGTGTTGCCTTTCCTTCATTGATTGCCTGGTCTGTAATATGCAATACTTCTCCAAACTGTACCCAGCCTGTCTGGTCATCTCCGCCGCCATGCAACAGGTATAATACAGGGTAGCTGCGATCGGAGCTTTCATAATCCGGTGGCAGGTACACGGCATACTTGCGTTCCATTTTCAGGATTTTACTGGTCATGGATAAGTTGTCCATTACTTTTCCGGTTTGGGAAAATGTGGTAAGAGACATGAAAATAATTGCTATAAAAAAAGGAAGGAACCGCTTTCTCATATTGACAAGTTTTATTTTGGTTATCGTAAGTTTTAAAGGTAAGACATTGCCGCCGTCCGACCTTCAGTACTGACGCCTTGTCCAGGTTGGTGCCGTAAGTCAGGCCGGGTGACAACTATAGAAAATAAAAAGCGGGCGCTTACATTTGCAGATAACTATTTTTCTATGGTCAGCATCGAAACAGTAAAGCAAATGGCCTTATCATTTCCTGAAACAGATGAGCATCCCCATTTTGATCGTACGGCATTCAGGGTAAAAAAGAAAATTTTCGCCACACTCTCCGAGAAAGATAATTCGGTAAACCTGAAACTTTCACTGGAGGATCAATCGGTGTTTTGTTCTTTTGATAGTGCTGTCATTCATCCGGTTGCCGGTGGATGGGGCAGGATGGGATATACTTATGTCAATCTTAAGAAAGTGAGAAAGGCCATGTTTAAAGATGCGCTTACCATGGCGTATTGCAGGACGGCACCTGCAAAACTCAGAGAGAAATTTTTGCCAAAATGAATGGCGACACTGGTCCAAAATTCCCTCTTAACTTTATCATTTAAAGAAATTAATCAATGGGTAAATTCAATGACAGCATAAAACCTGCACACTCCGAATTCATAAAAAAGCAGCATATCTTTTTTGTAGCGACCGCTCCTTTAAGCGCAAACGGAAGAATTAATCTTTCACCAAAAGGTCTGGATTGTTTTAAAGTTTTATCAGAAAACAAAGTGGCTTACATGGATCTCATCAGCAGTGGGAATGAAACTTCTGCACATACTTTGGAAAACGGCCGCATCACTTTTATGTTCTGTTCCTTTGAAGATTCACCAAATATTCTTCGCCTGTATGGAAAAGGGTTTGCTGTGCTTCCGGGTACTGAAGACTGGCAAGTATATGCGCCACATTTTAAATTATATCCAAGTACCCGGCAGATCATTGTAGCCAACATTGACCTGGTTCAAACATCCTGTGGCTTTGGTGTTCCACTCTACAATTATGCAGGCGAACGCGACATTCATTTTGAATGGGCTGCGACAAAGGGAGCCGAAGGACTTCGCGAATACGTGTTGGAGAAAAATTTAAGAAGCCTTGATGGCTTGCCTACCGATTTAGGATTAAGAGAGTGATTGAAAATCTTTGCGGCACTGCGTTATAAAGATCAATATGGGGTGTTCAAAGTGTAATTGATTTGGATACGGTTGATCCTTAAATTACTGTTGGTCCAGGTTCCTGTTGACGATTGAGCTGTTATGTAATAAAACTCACTTGTGTTATTAATGGAATATTTTTAGGATTATTGACTAACCATAATAAAAAAATGCTGTCGAAACGATTACACAAAATCCCCATTTGATCAAAAAAGGTATAAGCACTTTTTTGTAACTTGTTTATAAGCTAATCCCCGCTATTTTCTTAACTCTCTAAATTGATCTTGTATGAAAATTCTATTTACATTATTTTTTTTTGGCGCAATTACATCTTCCATCTACGCCCAGAATGTAGGCATTGGTACAACCAGCCCGACATCGCCCCTTCATATTGTTGGGCAGTTCCAGGCAATGCGTTAAAAGTAGATGGTTCTTCTGCCCATGTATATGTCTTTTTACGAAAGTGGAACTTACAGAGGTTATTGGGGAAGTTACGCCGGCAATCCGGAGGATGTAGACTTTGGAACCGGCGGCAGTAATACATTAGGCAAACTTCATTTGACGATACAAGCTTCTCCGGCTGTTACTATTGCCGCAAATAAAATGGTAGGCATCGGCACCACTTCTCCTACCGAGATGCTGGATATAGAAAGCGGTAATATCATTCTGAATAATTCGCTTAAAGGCATTATACTCGATGCGTCGGACAATCCTTTTATCAGCCGTTCATTCGATCCGTTTACGAGTGGTGCAAAGAACGGTATTGGCCGGTGGGGATTGTTTATGGAACCCAGCAGGCTTACATTTGGCATTCCCAATCTATCCGGTAAAGCCATTGAGTTTGCCACGTATAACACCAACAGCACACGAAATACCCTGCTCACGGTAGATAATAGTGGCGCAGTTCAGAGGCCTGCGACCGGGGGTGCAGATATGCTACCTGTGGCTTATGCCAACGTAAGCTCCGGCGGTTCCTTACTCAGTGGTACCGGCAATGTTGCAGTGAGTGTAGTAACTCCCGGAAGTGTTTATGATATTAGTGTTTCCGGAAGGACCCTGTTGCAGTCCAATACCGTATTCTTCCTGACTATCACCAATGACGGACAGGGAACCGTACAAAACCATGGATTTTTTAGTGGAGGGAACATACGGGTTGTGCTCATTCGTTCAAACACTTCCTATGCCCGGGATTTTTCTATTATGATTTATCAACCATAATTTGAATGGGCGTCTTTCCTGCAAATACGGGCTCTTTTCAATGTTGATAGTCGTGAGCGCTTATTTATTTTGCCGCTTCAATGTCGGCCCAGTTTTCCCCACGCTTTATCCGATAAATTTGGGTGTCTGTTACTTTAAACTGTTTCACAAGTTGTTTCATAGGCTTACCCTGCTTAAGCATTTTTTTAAGCAGCATCACCTTCGTTACCGTTAGCTTAGTCACACCGGAATTTGTGTTTCGCCTTGTTCGCCGTTCCTGTTTTTCTTTTATCACATAAGGGCTGCTTTTTTGGTGCTCATAGTTTTCTTCCGGTGTCATCCACTTTAGATTGTTTGCCCTGTTATTTAGTTTGTTATGGTCGAGGTGTGCAACTATGGTTTGTTTGGCGGTTGGCTTTTTAAGAAAATATTTCGCAACAAGCCGGTGAATAAGTGAATGATAGTTGACAGTTCGTTCTCTTAAATCATCCTGGAATTTCTTGCTCAGGTTTTTCTTAAAGCTGTCCAGCAAACTGGCGGTTTCTTCTATTGTCTTTTTGCTCTCTTTATTTTCTTTTAATGATTTTAATTTCCGGGATAATTTTAAGCTTTGCTTTTGTAAATAGTTGAAACGGTTTTGTATTTTCTCATCCCTTGGAGTGTAAAGTTTTAGGCGTACGATCCTGTATCCATTGATCATAGAGCCATTGATAATATTGCCATCGGAAACAATGTTGAATGTTCTCAATCGCCCGAAATTGGAAACTTCGAGGCGAAAATCATTGGTAAATTCAAAATCGAACTTGACAGTCTTCCATTGTTCACCGGGATAATTTTTTGTCATTGCTATATTGTAATTTTTTGAAGTAAATACTTATGGCACATACCCGCCATCGTCAGGTTGTTATTATATAAGGCAGCTTATTCTTATTGGCACTCCCGGGCAACCGTTTAATTAAATTAGGAATATGCCATTTGCAATCGTTTCGGAAAGATAGGTACAAAAACCGATTTCAAATAATCGCGGCTAAGCATTTGGTTCAGGAGCAAGAAGATGCAGTCAGCCACGAGGTGCTGACTTCTACCCTTAAGCCTAAAAATAGTTTATAAAAAATCCGGTAGTAGCTAACGATGTCGGAGAGTTGGTAAACTTTTATTCGAGGTTCAATCTGTATGTATAAAAATTAGCATCGGGTTGTTGTTTAACGAAACCGATTTGTTCATAAAGGCTTTGTGCCGTGTAATTGTCGGTGGCGGTTGAGAGTTCTAAAAACTTTGCACAGTCTTTTTTTGCAAATTCCATTGCGCTTTTTATAAGTTTTTCACCTGTTCCTTGTTTGCGAAATTCAGCCTCAACATACAGGTCGTTAAGCGTCCAGTTTTTTACGGCACGAACAGAAGAATAATTTGGGTAAAGTTGGGTAAAGCCAACGGGCCTTTGCTTGCCTGCATCGTTGGCTAGCGCCACGAAAATCACAGATTCATTATTGTCTAATCTTTGTGAAATAAATTTTTTTGCCAGTGCAGCATCAGAAGTCTGTTTGTAAAAGACCCTGTATTTGTCGAATAATTCAAAAACTAATTCGCCTTGTGTTTTGTTGATTCTTATTATTTGCATGTTATGTATGATATAAAACGAAATTGATAAAAAATATTGAGTTGTGTTGATATTGGATATTTTATTTGATCTCATTTCCTGCGCCAATCTGTGCTATCAATTTCTTAAGTAAAACTATCTGGCCTAAATGATAATGTGTGTGTTCAATTATGCCGTGCATGTTTCTGTAATAGTTACCGTATTTTTTATCAGCGAAAATTTCCCAAAGTTTACTTTCCGGTAATTGTTCAAGATGGATTGCAAAGTTCTCCGCATCAGCCCAGCTTTTATTTAATAGTTCATCCCAGTCTTCGGCAGATTCAATTGGCGGCTGGTCAAAACTAAGTTTATCATGCGCATTGAGTGGTTCACCTTGTAAGACTTTCAACACTTCTCTCACATAATAGTTTGTATGGTAAACAAGAGTGGCAATGGAGTTAAGCCCGTGAATTTTCCTGTTGGCTTGTTGCCAATCCACATCGGAAAGAGTCTGCTTAATATTTACCGAAGTCCAGTTTCCTCCAAAATACATTTGCCTGAAATGCATTGCTATTTGCTCCGTTAGATTCATGTTTTCAAAATTAAGGTTGATAAATGGATGAGGAGATTGCTACCGGGATAAATTTAATTTGTTTTTTTTCATAAACCACTCATGGCAAACCGAACATCAACTGTATCAAAAGCGAACAGTTGCTCCCGGTAAAAAGGACTCTTTTCTATTGATAATCATGTGTATAAAATAACGGTATTGGCATTGCAGCTTAACAGGCAGATTTATAATGACGGTCATCTTATTGCCCGTAAAATTTTTACGTTATGCTACAAAATTATTTCAGAATCGCGTGGAGAAATTTGATGAAGAATAAAATTTTTTCTTTCATCAATATTTTTGGGTTGTGTGCAGGGCTTGTTTGCTGCATGATGATAAGCATTTACATTTTGCATGAAACAAGCTATGATAAATATCAAAAAAATGCAGAGAGCATCTACCAGGTAGGAACCATCTTTGTAAATAACGGCGAAGATCATAGAACGCCCAATACACCTGCCCCCGTCGGTGCTGCTCTGCAACAGGATTTCCCGGAAGTACAGCAAAGTGTAAGGCTGATGGGCCTTTTTGCAGAAGATAAAACGCTGATGCAATACCATGAAAAGAATGGACAAACTAAAAGTTTTTATGAAACAAAAGGCTTTCTTACCGACTCTACTTTTTTCAGGATGTTCACCTATAATTTTATTGAAGGCGATGGTGAAAATGCATTAAATGAACCGCGGACAATTGTTCTCTCTGAAGAGATCGCAAAAAAAATATTCGGAAATGAGCCGGCATTAAATAAGCTGGTTCATATAAGCAGCAGTACGAACGGAGACAATGATTATCTCGTTACAGGCGTATTCAGGCCGAATGATCAGCCCTCACATATTGATGGCAGCTTCTTTCTTTCTATGAATGGTGGAAATATAGAAGACTATATTAAGCGCAACGGTGCCAGCTTTGCTACCAACAACATGTTTTTTACTTACATAAAACTCAGGAAAGGCGCTGATCCAAAAAAACTTGAAGCGCAGTTTCCTGCTTTCATTGATAAGTATGCAGGCAAGGAACTTGCTTCGCTGGATTTTAAGAAGAAGCAATTTTTGCTTCCGCTAACGAAGATCCATTTGGAATCAGGAGTTGATAGCGACGTTACACCTTCGGGCAGCCTTACTTATTTATATATTCTCGGGTCTATTGCATTGTTCACATTGCTGATTGCATGTATCAATTTCATGAACCTCTCCACAGCACGCTCATCAAAGCGCTCCGCAGAAGTTGGGATAAGAAAAGTGCTGGGGGCTGAGAAAAGCTCTTTGGTGCGTCAATTTCTCGGAGAATCCATCTTCATGAGTTTCCTCGCTTTTTTATTGGCGATCGTGATTACCATAACATTGTTACCTGCATTTAACGCGATTTCGGGGAAGAACATTTCAATAAGTATCGAAAAAAACGGGTGGTTGTTTGGGGCATTTTTATTAATGTCAGTATTGGCAGGTCTACTGGCGGGGAGTTATCCTGCTTTCTATCTTTCTTCTTTTAAGCCGGTAAAAGTTTTAAAGGGAAAGTTTTCAAATTCACTGGCAGCCATTTCTCTTCGCAAGGGCCTCGTGGTTTTTCAATTTATTATTTCAGTCGTGCTCATTATCGCTGCTGTTGTTATCGCAAACCAGATGCAATATTTGCGCTCCGCCGATCTTGGGTTTGATAAAGACAGGCAGGTAATCATTCCGCTTCGCAGCCAGGTTGCGAAGAAAATAGGACCGGCCTTAAAAGCCGACCTGAAAAAACTTTCCGGAATAAAAGATGTTGGTGAATCATTTTATAATCCCGGGCGATTCAACCCGAGCGATAATTCTTTTTACAAAGAAGGTCAAACAATGCAGGATGGAAAACGCACAAGGTTAAATGTTGTGGATGAAAATTATTTGCAGACATTAAATCTTCATGTGGTTGCCGGCCGTTTGTATTCTGAGGCTTATCCGTCGGATACTGCTGGTGGCCGAATTATTTTAAATGAAACTGCCATTAAAGAAATGGGATTTAAAAATGCGCAGGATGCAATAGGTAAAAAAGTATATTCAACATACAATGGCGAAACCAACGACCGGGAAGTAATAGGCGTGGTAAATGATTTTCATTTCGAAGACCTGCATTTGCCTATTACTCCATTTGGCTTCCTGAGAAATGATAATGATCAATATAACTACATGCTTGTGCATGCAGCGCCTGGAAATATTGGCAACCTATTAAAAGCTATAGGCGACAGGTGGAAGAAATTCAATCCGAATGAGCCATTTGAATACAGCTTCCTCGACCAGGATTTTCAAAAAAATTATGAATCAGAAATTCGTCTCGCTTCTATTGTAAATTATTTTACCATCATTGCGATTCTTATTTCGTGTCTTGGATTATTTGGCCTTGCAACTTTTAGTGCGGAGCAACGCATAAAAGAAATCGGTGTAAGAAAAGTACTTGGTGCAAGTGTTACAAATATTGTCACGCTGTTATCAAAAGACTTTCTGAAATTGGTTGCGATATCAATAGTCATCGCATCGCCTGTTGCATGGTTCGTAATGAATAAATGGCTGCAGGATTTTGCTTACCGTATCGATATCAGTTGGGTCGTTTTTGCCATCACAACTTTCGTCGCATTGTTTATCGCCATTGCAACAATAAGCTTCCAGGCAATAAGAGCAGCGATCGCAAATCCTGTGAAGAGTTTGAGAACTGAGTGAAACAATTAAACAAAGAATAATTAGACCGTGAAGCGAATCAAAAACACATATTTCATCTTTTTGTTTGTTGCATCATTGCCGTTTCAGAATATGTACGGTCAACAATTTTGTCGGACTGCCGACAGGCAAAATTTTACTTCTACCAAAGACTTATCTGTTAATCCAAAAATTAAATGGCGCTTTCTGACAGGAGGGCACGTGGTTTCGTCGCCAGTTCTTTCCGGCAATATGATTATAGTGGGGTCATTGGATAATAATCTTTATGCGGTTGATAAAAATAATGGAAAGCAATTATGGAAATTTCAAACAGGCGGGCCCGTAAAGTCATCTGTTGCCGTTGATAACAATGCTGTTTTTTTTATCAGCAGCGACGGCATATTTTATGCACTTGAAGTTGCAACAGGAAAATTAAAATGGACCTTTAAAACAAACGGTGAAAAAATTTATGATGAATGGGATTATTACCAATCATCGCCATGTGTATTTAATGGTAAAGTTTATTTCGGTTGCGGCGATGGATTTATCTATGCGCTTGATGAAGCCACGGGCAAACAGGAATGGAAATTCCAAACCGGCGGCATCGTTCATGCTTCTCCAACTATTGCAGAAAATTCTTTACTGATTGGCAGCTTCGATGGATTTTTTTATTGTCTCAATTTAGACGGAACACTTCGTTGGAAATTTGACACGATCGGCGAACATTACTTTCCTTTGGGGGAAGTGCAATATCATGCGGCTGTTATGGATAGCACCGTTTTTTTCTGCTCAAGAGATTACAATGTATATGCTTTAAAAATACGAACCGGTACCGGCCATTGGGTGTATCACGAACCTGGGAGCTGGACGAGTGTTCCGAGCCTTTCCGGGAAGCGGTTAATAGTTACCATGTCGGACGCACATAAGATACTTTGTTTTGGTAAATCTTATGGAGTAAAACTTTACGAAAAGCCGATGGCCTTAAATGTCTTTAGTTCCGCAACACTTAATGACAGCCTTGCATACATCTCCTGCATAGATGGGACAATTCATAAAATGAATATAGTAACAGGCGATATCGAAATGATTTTTCAAAATGAGGTGAGCAAGAAGAACTATGCGAATATTTTTGACGCTTCAGGGAAAATACGGGCGGATTTAATTGAAAAATATAAAGACGATCCAACACCTCTTTATCATGAATTCTTAAAGCTGGGGTCCATTTTTTCAACACCGTGGATTGAGGATGGGATTTTATATTTTGGAAGTTCTGATGGATATATATATGCACTCGGATAAAATAAGTACATGCAGAAATGTATAAGAATTGGACTGAAGACTCAACTATATTTAATTTAAAAATAAAATTCGCAACATGCTTAAGAATTATTTCAAAGTAGCCTGGAGAAATTTGACCAGGAATAAAGCCTTTTCCATTATCAACATTACAGGTTTAGCCATCGGCCTCTCCTGCTTTTTATTAATTGCATTGTATGTATCGGATGAACTTAGCTACGATCGCTTTTTCCCGAATGCAAAAAATATTTACAGGGTCAACTCCGATGTATTGTTCGGCGGTGCAGAACTGCATATTACACAAACATCCGACATGCTCGGGGAAACTTTAAAGAAAGATTATCCGCAGGTACTTCAATATACAAGGGTGTACACAAATAGTGGAAGTAAGCTGATAAAGAAAGGCAACACATTTATAGAGGAACCACATGTTGCCAATGCAGACTCCACTTTTTTTTCTGTATTTCAATTGCCCGCTATCGGAGGTGATACAAGAACTGCTCTTGATGCGCCTAATACAGTAGTGATCACAGAAACGATGGCAAAAAAATACTTTGGCACTACCGATGCCGTGGGAAAAACTATCGAGACGAATGATAGTAAGAATCCTTTATATAAAGTAACCGCGGTTATAAAAGATATTCCGCACAACTCGCACATGAACTTTGATTTCCTGTTCTCCATGAAGAATGTGGACTATCCTTTCGGTCAACACCTGAGCTTTAATTTCAACACCTATTTATTGCTTCGGCCCGGCACGGATTATAAAGCTTTTGAAAAAAACTTTCCCCAATACATCGATCGTTATATAATTCCGCAGGCAAAACAGTTTATGAATATCAGCAGTATGGAGGACTTTGAGAAAGCAGGCAACAAGCTTTTTTTCTCCATGATTCCGTTGACTAAAATTCACTTGTACTCCGATTACAATTTTGAAATAACACCTCCGGGCAATATTGAGTATGTCTATATTTTTGCCGCGGTTGCATTATTCATTTTGCTTATCGCCTGTATCAATTTTATGAATCTCACCACTGCAAAATCAACCAACCGTGCACGTGAAGTGGGCATACGTAAGGTACTTGGAACAGAGCGGAAGAACCTTGTCACTCAATTCCTTTTTGAATCAACATTGCTGGTCACTTTTTCATTGTTGCTGGCTATTGGTATTGTGTACCTGGTGCTTCCTGTTTTTAATAATATCGCAGGAAAATCAATGTTGCTCGGTAGCTTATTTTCACCCGTTTTTATTATTTGTCTTTTGGCGCTTCCATTTGTAGTAGGCTTGCTTGCAGGCAGCTACCCTGCTTTCTTTCTGTCAGGTTTCAAACCTATTGAGGTGTTGAAAGGAAAACTCAATGCAGGTAAATCAAAAGCCGGGATCCGGAGTTTCCTGGTGGTATTCCAGTTTGCGATCTCCATATTACTGATTATCGGCACCATCGTTATTTATAAACAACTTAATTATATACAAACCAAAAATCTTGGATTCAACAAAGACCAGGTATTGATTATTAACAATGCCTTCGAGCTGCAAAAAAATACCAACGCTTTTAAAAATGCCATGCTGGAACTACCGGGCGTTGCAAGCGGTACCCTTAGCAGTTATCTTCCGGTATCTAATTCTTCCCGTTCCGACCAGACCTTTTCCAAGGATGCTGCGATGAACGCAAGTAATAGTTTTAATATGCAGACATGGTTGGTTGATTATGATTATTTTAAAACACTCGGTATGCAATTAATAGCGGGAAGAAATTTTTCGCGCGATTACGGTACTGATTCTACCGCGGTTATTATAAACGAAACAGCGGCTAAAAATATGGGCTATCCAAATCCGTTAGGTAAAAAGATTTATTCCATCGGCGGAGCCTTCGGCCCTTCTGTTACTTACACTGTTATTGGAGTGGTCAAAAATTTTCACTTTGAATCGCTGCGGAAAAACATTGGCCCGGTTTCTTTCTTTTTGCAACCCAGCACCGGCATGGCATCATTTAAAGTTACGGCGGCTAATGTAACAAACGCTATAAAGTCCGCCGAAAGTCAATGGAAAAAAATGGCGCCGGGCATGCCTTTCAGTTATCGTTTCCTTGATGACTCATTTAACGATATGTACCGTGCAGAAACAAGAGTCGGGCAAATTGCCTTAATCTTTTCCGTGCTGGCAATCCTTATTGCATGCCTCGGATTATTTGGGTTAGCCACATTTATAGCAGAGCAGCGCACAAAAGAAATCGGCATAAGAAAAGTGCTTGGAGCCAGCGTGCCGGGAATTGTGCAAATGCTTTCAAAAGATTTCATAAAACTTGTTGGTATTGCATTTGTTATTTCCGGGCCGCTTGCCTGGTTCTTTATGCACAAATGGTTGCAGGATTTTGCCTATCGCGTTGATCTGAGCTGGTGGATATTTTTATTGGCACTGGGAATAAGTTTATTTATTGCAATTGCAACAATAAGTTTCCAGGCAATACGAGCTGCGGTCGCTAATCCGGCAAAAAGTTTAAGAACTGAATAATTAAACGCTGAATGTTATGTGTGTTGAATCGTGATTGTCTCGTTCGGCATATTGATTTCTGGAGTCTTTCTGGCAAAATAAAACAATAAACGTGTTTAAAAATTATTTAAAAACCGCCTGGCGTAACCTTTGGAAGAACAAAGCTTTTTCTGCCATAAATATTATTGGACTTGCGATCGGCATGGCTGCCTGCATTGTCATAATGCTTTTTGTTTATTACGAAAAGAGTTTCGACAATTTTCATTCTAAAAATATTTACCGCCTGAACGAGGTGCAGAAATTTGAAGGCATGGTTGCCGCACAGAAAGTAGCGCTATCTATGTTCCCGATGGGGCCAACTTTAAAAAGCGAGTTTCCTGAAATAAAGAATTTTACGCGGATACGCTGGACGGACAAATATCAAATGACCTATGCAGAGAAAAGAATTTTCTTTTCACAGTCTTATTTCGTTGATTCGACTTTTCTCGGAATTTTTGATTTTAAATTAATAAGAGGGGACAGGCAAACGGCTTTACAGAAACCCAACAGTGCAGTATTAACAAAGGAAGGAGCTGAAAAATTATTTGGCAAAGAAGATCCTATCGGAAAAAGGATAACCCATTATGGCGATGACACAACCCAATTCCTGGTCACCGGAGTTATGGAAAATGTGCCGTCGAATTCACAACTTCAATTTGATGGATTGTTTTCGTTCAACACAATTTATCAGCCCGACTGGATGAATAACTGGCGAGGCAACTGGTTGAACACTTATTTTGAACTGCAGCCGAATACAAATGTTGCGGCACTTGAGAAGAAATTTCCTGAGTACCTTAAAAGACACATGGCAGAAAATGACGGTTGGAAAAATTATGAATTATTTCTTTTGCCACTGAAACAGGTTCACTCGGGGGCTTCTGATATTGGGCTGGATTATATCAACAGCCAGAAGTTTGACAGGAGATACACTAACATCTTTTCATTAATTGCTTTGATCGTTCTTATAATTGCCTGCATAAATTTTATGAACCTTTCAACAGCACGCTCGGCGGAAAGGGCAAAGGAAGTAGGCATAAGAAAATCGATAGGCGCACAACGATTTCAGTTATCCTTCCAGTTTCTTGGCGAAACAATATTACTATCATTGATCGCAGTGATACTGGCTGTTTTATTGGTGGAATTATCGTTGCCTTATGTAAATAATTTAAGCCAGCGCCATTTGAGCCTGCCATTGTTTACCAGCCCGGAAGTTCTTATGTCTTTGTTGGGCGGGACTATCCTTGTTGGAATTATTTCAGGCCTCTATCCCGCTGCATATCTTTCTTCTTTCCAACCTGTAAAAGTATTGAAAGGCTCTATACAAACGGGTAAGAACAAAGGCCTGCTCAGAAACGTACTCGTGGTAGGACAGTTTACCAGTGCGATATTTCTAATGATCGCAACAATTTTCGTGGTGAGGCAATTGAATTATATGCAATCACAGAATCCCGGTTTTGCAAAAGACCAGGTATTGAATATACCACTGGATGGAGTTACTTCCCGGAAGTTTGACCTATTAAAAGAAGAGTTGTCGGGTAACACTATGATCGCCGGCGTAACGGGGGCCCAGGATGTACTGGGCAGCCACCTGGATCAATCCGGTATTGAGTTTAGAGGCGATAGCGGTATACGCAGGTTGACATCCACAAGGCTTATTGTTGATCGCGATTATTTGCGACTCTATAAAATTCCTGTGATAGCGGGGCGGGATTTTTCAACTGAGCCATCTGCAAATGGAAAAGAATATATTATCAACCAGGCTTTGGCCAGGGAGTTATTGAAAGACAATCCGAAAGCGAAAGTTGAATCATTGCTGGGAAGACAATTTGGGTTTGATTCTCTCGGCACAATCGTGGGTATTGCAAAGGATTTCAATTTTAATTCGCTGCATTATAAGATTGAAACAATGTTCATGTTCAATCAAAAAGAATGGAGCTTTAGTCAAATGTCAGTAAAGATAAACGGCAGGGATACCCGTAAAGCAATGGCCTTCATTCAATCAACCTGGAAAAATGTATTTCCGGATCATCCCTTCGAGTATGAATTTCTTGACGACCATTTTGCGGACGTGTATCGGGCAGATGCGCAGGTTAGCAGCATAGTCGGTGTGCTTGCAGGCCTGGCAATTATTATTTCATGTCTCGGTTTGTTTGGCCTCGCTTCATATTCAGCGGAAAAACGGATTAAGGAAGTTGGCATTCGTAAAGTTATGGGTGCATCTGTGCAGAATATTGTTTCACTGCTTTCAAAGCACTTTATAAAACTTGTATTAATATCAAATCTCATAGCCTGGCCGATCGCGTGGCTTACTCTTAATAATTGGCTGCAGGATTATGCGTATCGCATTGATATCAGTTGGTGGGTTTTTGTTATTGCAGGATTAGCGGCAATGCTTATTGCATTGATCACGGTAAGTTTCCAGGCTATAAAGGCTGCTGTTGCAAATCCCATTAAGAGTTTAAGAACAGAATGATTCTTTTTAATAACACTTAAAATGTCTCTTCAACAAACGCCATGATATAGCTCACATGTAGCCGGGAAATTCCACGACCAGTATCAATGAATTGTTAACATAGATTTTATTTTAGTTTGTGATCCTGTTTATTTGTAAATTTGTAAGGTAAACTTACAAGTTTAACTTTATGATATGGCAAACGATCCAACTACTCATCAACTGGCTTCAGACCTGAGGCTTGTAATTACAAGGCTGATAAAAAAATTACGCATTAAGTCCGAGACAGGCGCGATGCTGTCTCTTACGGAACGTTCCACACTTGCATTGCTCGATCAGCATAAACAATTATTACCAAGTGAGCTTGCCTCTATGGAGAAAATTACTACTCAGTCTATGTCGCAGATACTTAATAAATTAATGGAGGCCGGCTACATTACGAGAAAAATTTCTGCGGATGATAAAAGAAAATCCATCATTTCATTAACTAAGGCCGGCGAAAACACTTTGTATAAAGTGAGAAACGAGCGTGAAGAATGGTTGAACAAAGCGCTTGATGAAATTTGTACCGAAAAGGAAAAGAGCATGCTTCGGAATGCCATAGAACCATTAAGAAAACTGGTGGATTACGAATGATACATAAGACCGTACATGATAAACTAAAAAGGAAAACCCAAAATGAAGATAACCACTTTCAACGCTTTTAAAAACCGCAACTACCGGCTTTACTTTGTTGGACAATCTGTGTCACTAATAGGAACGTGGATGCAGAAAACAGCCGTGAGCTGGGTAGTTTATTCACTCACTCATTCCAAGTTCATGTTGGGTGTTACTTTGTTTGCCACCATGTTTCCGTCGTTTGTATTTTCATTTATTGGTGGTGTTGTTGCGGACAGGTATAACCGGTACAAGGTGCTTTTGCTTACGCAAATTATATCGATGATCCAGGCAATAGCACTTACTGTTTTGATCTTTTTTAAACACTATAACGTTTGGGAGATTATCGCATTGAGCGTTGTGCTGGGGATTGTAAATGCATTTGATGTTCCTGCACGGCAGTCTTTGGTAATTGACATGGTAAAAGATAAAAAAGATTTGCCCAATGCACTCGCGTTAAATTCATCCATGGTTAATTTGTCAAGATTGATTGGGCCCGGCATTGCGGGTATTGTGATAGAAGCCTTCGGCAACGACATATGTTTTGGTTTAAATGCATTGAGCTTTCTTGCCGTTATTATTTCATTGCTGATGATGAGGCTGCCTAAGTATATTTCCAAACCAAGAACAACAAATATTGCGGGCCAATTACGTGAAGGCTTCACATACATAAAAAATACACCCTCGATTTCATTTGTATTACTTATGCTGGGCCTCATCAGTTTATTTGTTTTACCATTCAGCACATTGATACCGGTGTATGCCAAAGACATTTTTCATGGTACTGCCTCTACATTTGGAGTTATTGATAGTTTTATTGGTTTAGGAGCATTCACAGGAGCCATATTTTTAGCATCACTAAAACCAGGCATGGATCTTAGAAAAATACTCGCGATTAATACTTTTGTTTTTGGTGCGGGGCTTGTATTGTTTTCGCATACTACTTTATACCCGCTGGCTTTGTTGTTTGTCGTTATCGGGGCTTTTGGCATGATGTCGCAAATCACATTAACCAACACGATCATACAAACCACTGTTGATCCTGCCATGCGGGGAAGAGTCATCAGTTTTTATGCAATGGCTTTTTTCGGAATGCAGCCGCTCGGTGGTTTGCTTATAGGGTTTACCTCCGAACATATTGGCGTAAAAAATACCGTATTAGCCCAGGGAATTGTTGCATTACTTATAGGATTTCTGCATGTTCGTTTTCTTCGGAGAAGGCACTTGAAAAGTGCAAATGCGGTTCCCTCTATGGACAGGCAACCGGCGGAAGTGGTTCTTATGAGATAATTTTTTTTCAGTTTATGCAAAAGTTCATAACTGAAAACTTATCATATCGCTTAACAAAAAGGCTATCACACACCGATGTCAAGATAAAAGAGAGTTTTCCGGAAAAAAACTAGTCCCTTACAGTAGTTGCAATGGTTTGCAGCAGTTCCATCTTATCTTTTACTTTTCTTTGAATGATAGGATTCGTAGAACCAGACAGATTCTTTAGTGACCTGAGAGATTCCTGCAACAGGTCTTTGCGTTGTCTCGAGTTATAAATTATATCCTTGCCATTTGCCCGCGTAAGATTGCAATCGATTTGCGCCAATGCAAGTTCTGCATTGAGATCATCTATCCTCGCATTAAGTGTATTTATTTTGTCCGGCACAAACCTCGCCTCAACGCTATTTGTTGTGTTTTGTTGAGGCTGACTTTGTAGTTTATTCAATTGGCTTGTAAGATTGCGGTTGGCTTTGGCAACTGAACTATAAAGCTCTAATAAATTTTCGATGCTGTCCGCTTGCGTTTTTATATTTTCTTGCAGTGATTCAATTTCCGTATTTGATCGAGACTGCTTTTGAACGGGGAAGGAATTTGTGTAAAACTGGTTCTGGTACTTTACCTGCTCCTGGAGATTTTTTATCGTATCTCTTTTACTTTTCACTTCCATTTGTAACTGGTGCATAGCAAGCGTATCGCCTTCAAAAAGATTTCCATTTCCTGCAAATGCCATTCTCAAAGAATTGTTTGACTTGCGATAATCAAGCGCTGAAATAAATGCATGGATAATACTATCGGACTTCGCAACATTTGCGGGATTTTTAAATGAGCTTCTTTGCTTGTAAGTTCTTTCGATTAAATTGCTAAAATCTTTTTCTGCAACATTTATCACACTACTTACACTATCCAGCGTCACCGTATCTGCAGATTGCACCAGCATTTTTGAATAACTTACATCAAGGTTATCCAGTTTTATTAAGCTTTCATGAAGCAGCCGGTCTTCATTTAGCAACGCACTATTTTCAGCTTGTTCAGAGAGCATTTCTGTATAAACAGGTTCGCCCGAAGGAGAAAAAAAATACCAGTATGCCGCAAAGGCAAGCAATAGCATTGCGATTGAGCCGGCATATAAAACTGCAAATCTCGCTTTTAACTTCTTTTTCTCTTCCTGGAATTCCCTGTGTTCTAATCTCATGATTTAAAAAATTGATCGTCCGAAATTTTTATTTTCCTTGTCGTTGTTACCGGATCTAAAACCTATATATCAATCCAAGTTGTAAGCCCGCGTATGTAATTGGAAATTTTTGATAGGTAGAAATTGTGGGCGTATTTGGATTGTTGTTTACATCGCTGGTAAAACTTTTTTCAAACACGATTTCCTTTTCGCTTTGAGATAAAGTGTTTAGCATTTCCTTTCCATCCAGGGTATACTCAGTGAGCAGCCTGTTTCTCACTTTGAATATTACGTGAGTGAATTGTATCTCTGTGTAAACTCTTATCATTTCTGTAACTTTTACCTGGCCTCCTATGCCGCCCACAAAACCAAAGGCAGGATTTCTTATTCCCCAGTCATATACTTTATTCGAAGTTGAAGAAGAGTCCCGGTAAAATCCCTGCCATCCCAGTTTATAATTTCCGTCTACACTTTCGCGCTGTATGCTCGATGGTCGGAAAATAACAATTGCTCCTAGTTTGTTATAAATAAAAAATTTAGGCCTGGCTATCGCCTTGAAGGCAATGTTTGGAGAAAAGGATAGCAAAGATGTTGTGTACGAAATTTTGTATTGTTCATTATAATTAACTTCGTCTATTCCACCATTCATGGTTTGGGCGCTATAATAAGAGGAATCTCTTGTCTTGCTGATGCTGCTTTTAAAATAATCTATATCGACGCCTATGTTTAAGAAATCATTAATGACGTAAGAAAGACCAACGCCCGCCCTGAAGCCATCCCCAAGGCCTTTGGTATCTTCCCTGTAATCAACTTGTTTTACTTCGGGGGTATTGTCAAGCTGCTTCACGGTAACGGAAGAAATGTTATCCGGATAAAATTTGAAAGTGCTCCCCAGTGAAAACGCATAACCTCCGTGAAAACTCAGGTAAAAACGGGGAGCATCTTTTATTTTTATGTTGGGCAGAGACTCGCGATAATTATTGTTCTGGGGAATTTTTTGACAGTAAGAAGCGAACCCAATACTTAGTAAGATTGATGATAATAGATATTTTTTCATAAGCCTTAACGTTTTTTTAAAAATGGTTTCCAAAAAAAAGTGGTGGCTGAGGGGTAGCTTTATAGTTTACGACATTTATGATCGCCCGGTTTTATTCTTATGATATTTTTTATTAATAAAATTTAATCAGCAGTCATTAAGTTCTTTCTGTAAAATTTGCCACTACTTTGGTATGCGAATTGGATTAAATTTAAAAGTGGGATTTGTAAATTGAGATATTATGAAGATGGTATCCCACAAAGCTCAAAGGGCACAAAGTAATATTCCCGGAACATTTTGCGGCCCTGTCTGCGGCTGAGTAGGTGTTGGATGCGAATATTTTACGAATGACCTGAAATTAATTTATTGGCTTTAAAAAATTAGATGATGCGAAATGACGGAGAATTAAATGCTTTAAAGGAAAGAATCATAAAACAGTTAGGCGATTTTTATAACGGCCAAAACTGGGTTGCAGATAACTTAGAGAAAAAAATATTTTCACTCACGTCGGCAATAGCAATGAAAAAAGTTGAAGGCCATAGTCATTCAATTGCCGAGCTGGTAGGGCATATAACTGCCTGGAGAAATTTCGTGGTGCAAAAACTTACGGGAAACGATGGGTATGACATTGAAGTCGATTCTGCAGACTGGCCAGAGCCGGTAGACTGGGATTTAACCCGAGAGAAATTCGCTGTATGCCATCAAAATATTATAAATGCAATCAGCAACTTTCCGGTAGAAAAATTAGGTACTAAAGTTCCGGGAAGAAATTATTCATTTATGTTTCTTATCAACGGGATCGTTGAACATGATTATTATCATTACGGACAGGTTGGTTCAGTTCTCTCAGCAATTAATAAATTGAATAAGTGATTCTCTCTTAATTTTAAGGAGATAAGGTTTTACAAAATTCTAAAAGTAAATGTATGGCTTTGCAAAAGGTAAAACCGGAAAACATTTCTGGATACATTACAGCGGCACCGCCGGAAGCCCGGGAAAAATTAAACCAGATGCTTGCTTCAATTCGTGCTGCGGCACCTGGTGCTAAAGAAGGTTTGAAATGGGGAATGCCATCTTTTTCTTATGATAGGATACTGGTGACTTTTGCAGCACATAAAAATCATATCGGGTTCTATCCAACACCGTCTGCAATCAAAGCTTTTGAAAAAGAACTTTCGAAATATAAAACCGCAGCAGGCTCGGCTCAGTTTCCACTGGACAAACCCTTGCCGGTTTCGCTCATTGCGAAGATTACTAAGTTTCGGGTAAAGGAAAGCTTGGATAGCGATGCAAAGTGGAGAACTTGAAGTAAGGTCCGGTTTAAATTCAGGACATTTAATTATGATCCCCCTGCACGCCATGTACCAAACATAATTTCCATCAATTTAATAGAAAAGTTCCTACAAATGGTCTTACACTTTATGGAAATAAAGCTACAAAACGGAGGTAATTTTATATAAGCATAATAATAATTTTTATGGCGCGAAAATTGCCTTGTAAATAGGGAAAAATGTTGAGAAAAATTAGTGTGATGGATTAAAGGGCGCGATTTTTCTCCCCCCTTTTCTTTATCAATTTATTGAAAATTCAATAATCTAATGAGCCTCGAAAGATCTCCTGTTAAAAATGTAGTCAATCTGCGAAAACCTTTTCGCAGGATTATTCCTCAAAAAAATGAAGTCTCGCTTAGAACCAGGCAAGATATGCGAGTTCAAACTTCTGTAAGTGAGGTCAAAAAAAATTCGCTTATTAAGAGTATAAAGAATGCCGGTCGTAATTTTCTGAACATGAAGAAAATGCCGGAGGCAGGAAATGCATTTTTAAAAGATTATTTTAGGTGGTTCAGGCATTCGTTATCTATCAGTCCAGAGAGTGTTCCGGGTAAGCGAAAGGCGATCTTATTAATGAACCTGCATGCTTTAGAGAAGGCATTTTCTTTCAAAGAGATAAAACAGGATTTTGCGAAAGAAAAGGTGAAAAATTTATTTGAGCAAACTAGTGATCATCTAAAATGTAACGGTGTTGATTTGCTGGCACTGGCCGCAATGGGCGTGTTATACCGCTATATTCAACATCCGCGCTCTTATAAGGATGGTTATTTAAATGACCAGTTTCAAATTCTTTTAAAAAAATACAACCTTTGCTCGCAATCACTTATTGGTGGTACCAAACCTTTAAGCCGGGAAGTTATCCCTCAAGATCTTTCGTATAATCTCTTGTACAATTTTGCTTCAACCCGCCATAGTGTAAGAAATTTCTCCTCTGAAGAAGTTACCCAGAAGGAAATACTGAAGGCAGTTAAATTTGCTCAAACATCTCCGTCGGTATGCAACCGGCAAACGGCTCGGGTGCATGCATTTTCCAAAAATTCTTTTGCCCCTATAATAAATGCCCAGCTTGGCGACCAGGGTTGGGTGACAAATGCCAATAAGTTATTTGTAGTAACTACAGATCTTAATTATTTTGGAGGAACGTATGAGCGCAACCAACCTTATATAGAAGGAGGGCTTTTTTGCATGCAATTTGTTATGGGCTTACATGCTCAAAGAATTGCGTCCTGCTGCAAGATGTACATCCGCTCGCCTAAGCTGGATCGGGAGATATATAAAGTAACTGGCATTAATGAAAATGAAGTACCGATCATGCTTATTCTTGCCGGGCATTATGAGCGGGAAAAAATACAGGTTCCTTATTCGTTTAGATTACCCGTTGAAGATATCGTGAGTTTTCACGATTAGTCAATTGTTGGCTATTTTTATATTTCATATTTCCGCGACAACAACAAGCTGTTTCCATTATTTTAGTGAATATAGGTTTGAAAAAAACGTACATGAATTGTATCAAAACCGAACAGTAACGAATTTGTAATGGGCCTTTATCTATTGATAATCAACCTGATAGAATAACGGTATTTGCATTGCACCTTCTTTGCAGACTTTGGTAAACAATCAGTATTAATTTACTACGAACTGAATAATCCGATTGGTTTATTATATGAAGACTAAGGGTGTAATGAAATTTTATAAGTCATGAGAATAGGCCGGGAGATAACGGCCCTTTATGAAATTCTTAAACTTAAAAGACAAACATCATGTGGAATCATAACATCAAGTTGGCACTACGAAATATATGGCGCCATAAAACATTTTCTTTCATAAATATCCTTGGCCTCACGATTGGTTTAGCGAGCTGTATCATTATCGGCTTGTATGCTTATACTGAATTAACATTTGACCAATTCCATCAAAATCATAGCAGCATATACCGGGTAAACAAAGTCACTAATGAGAAGGGAAAGCAACCACAACAAGATGGAATTACTCCCGGACCGCTGGCTACGCGGTTAACAAAAGAAATTCCTGAAGTAGAAGCTGCATGCCGCCTAAGGCCATGGTTTACTGAAATGCTCGTAAGTTATGATACCGTAAAGCTTAACCTTGACGATGTAGTATATGCAGACAATTCAATATTAGCGATGTTTAATTTTCCCTTAATTCAGGGAAACAGGAGAAGTGCGTTGGCTGAACCATTTACAGCCGTTATAACAGAAACTACTGCTAAAAAATATTTTGGTAATGCAGATCCGATGGGTAAAACATTAGTTACTCTGAACGATATGCCCGTGAAAATTAATGGCGTTGCAAAAGACGTTCCGCAAAATTCTTCCATACAATTCAATATGCTTATCTCGATGGCAACGCTGGAAGCGCCTGCCAATAAAGATAATTTTAGCTGGATGAATTCATGGACCACCAATGTAGATTATACTTTCGTCAAGTTAAAGCAGCATGCTGACGCTTCTAAAGCAAGTGATAAAATTTCTACTTTACTTCACGCAAATTTCCCCGAGAAGGAATTTCAATATAGAACCTACCTGCAGTCACTCGATGATATACACCTCGGCTCAAAAGATATTTTATATACTGAATCAATCCGCACAAATAGCAGCAGTATTATTTATACATTGCTGATCATCGCAGGATTGATATTAATTATCGCATGTTTCAATTTTATCAACCTTACAACCTCCGGTGCTTTGGGCAGGGCCAAAGAAACCGGTGTGCAAAAAGTTTTAGGAGCAACGCAATCCCAATTGGTCCGAAAGTTTTTCAGTGAGTCACTTTTATTATGCACCATTTCTTTATTCATGGCGCTGGTGATGGTGAGCGTTATACTTCCGCTGTTCAATGAACTGGCAAGTGCACATCTCACGCTTAATATTTTGTTTCAAATAAGAATTATAATTGCCCTGTTGAGTTTGTTGTTTTTGCTGAGTGTGATTGCAGGTTTATATCCTGCAATATTTTTAGCAAGATTTAAATCAACAGATGTTTTCAGGAATGTAATTAAAGCAGGTAAAGATAGCTGGCTCAGAAAAACATTAGTGACCACTCAATTTGCTTTTTCCATTCTCCTGATCATTGCAACGATTGTTGTAAACAAACAGATGCATTACCTCGGGACAAAAGATCTTGGCTTTAATAAAGACCAGGTTGCCGTTTTGCAACTTGCCAATACAGGTCTCGAAAATAAATCCAAAGAATTTATCACTACTTTAAAACAGAATCCCAATATCGTATCGGTTTCTGCAAGTAACCGGGTGCCGGGGCAGGGCTTCAACGCTTATGGAATTATCCCTGAAGGTCACAATGCTGAGGAACATATGCTCGCAAGCGAATTTGAAACAGATGCCAATTTTGCATCCACCTATAATATTCAGTTGACGCAGGGGAGGTATTTTTCACCAGTCATGCCGACAGACACGACGGAGTCCATTGTTATAAATGAGGCAATGGCAAATATGCTTGGTTGGAAAAATGCGGTTGGCAAACAGTTCGAATTGTACCACTTAAGAAAAGGGAAGGTGATCGGTGTTATGAAAGATTTCAATTTTGCTTCCTTAAGAAAGAAGGTGGAGCCGCTGGCTGTTGTGCTTACTGATAATCCATTGTATGTTTCTGTAAAATTAAAGGCCGGTACTTTCCCTTCTTCACTTGCATATATGCAAAAAACCTGGAAGCAATTTTCAACTGACCATCCTTTTGATTATTTCTTTTTGGATGAACAATTAAATCATTTCTACGAGTCGGATGTAAAGCTATTGCATGTGCTGAACATTTTTGCTGTTCTGGCAATCTTTATTGCATGCATTGGTTTATTTGGCCTGAGTATTTATACAGCAAAGCAACGGACAAAAGAAATTGGTATCCGAAAGGTGTTAGGTGCATCAGTTACCGGCATTGTGGGAATGCTTTCCAAGGATTTTGTAAAACTTGTTTTGATTGCAGCAGTTATTGCTTTCCCCGTTTCATGGTGGGCGATGAATACCTGGCTGCAGGATTTCGCCTTTCGTATAAATATTTCATGGAGTATTTTCGTAATTGCAGGTTTGGTATCGGTGTTAATTGCGTTAATTACAATAAGCTTCCAGGCTGTGAAAGCTGCAATAGCTAACCCTGTGAAGAGTTTGAGGACAGAGTAAAGTTGCCGGAAAAAATCTGAAAAAAATTGATTCTAAAAAATAGACAGGACGATGATAAAAAGTTATATCAAAATTGCCATCAGAACATTTACGAAAAATAGGCTCGTTTCATTTATAAACATATTTGGCCTTGGGCTAAGCATGTCCGTTGGCATGATGATAATGATAAGAATGCAGGATCAGTTTAGCTATGATAATTTTCACCCTCATCCGGAACGAACCTATCGCATTACCAGCGAATTTGCCAAAAAGAATGGTGAACAATGGAAAATGGCGAGCACTCCTTTGCCAATAAAAGAGGCAGTTGCAAAAGAAACATCGTATGTAGAAAGTTGCGCGAATATTTATCCTGTGCTGAATGGAAAGGCGCAGGTTGCAGGTAAAGAAATTTACCTGAACGGGGCTTTTACCGAACCGTCTTTTTTTAAGGTTCTCGGCTTTTCATTAGCTGAGGGTGATCCCAAAACAGCTTTGCAACTGCCAAATTCAATGGTGATCAGCAAATCAACCGCGGTGAAATTCTTTGGCAATGAAAGCCCGATAGGTAAGGTGATCAGCATGGAAAACGGGGGAGAATATATTATAAAAGGTGTGATGAACGAAGTCCCGGGGAAATCTCATATCAACTATGATGCCTATGCGTCTTACAGTAGTGTGGCACAACTGGAAAAAGATAAATTGCTACCGGATAAATCTGCTGATTGGTACGCTTTCAACGCAGCATATACCTATGTGGTTTTGAAACAAAATGTTCCCGCATCCACATTAAAGAAACAAATAAATTTTATCGCTAATGATTTGAATAAAAATAATAAAGAGGGAACTGCAGGATTCAATTTGCAGCGAATTGATAAAATAACACCGGGAAGCGATTACCTGGCGAATGATATCGGAAGGGGCACTTCGTGGGGTAAAATATATTTTGAAATAGGAATGTCCTTGCTCATTTTACTGGCTGCCTGTTTTAATTATACGAATCTCACAATAGCGAGAGCACTGACAAGGGCAAAGGAAGTAGGCATTCGTAAAATTGTTGGTGCAAAACGATTCCAGGTGTTTACACAATATGTGATAGAATCAGTATTGCTGGCATTGTTATCGTTGAGTTTTGCCTGGTTAATATTATCATTCGTTATTCGCTATGCACCCTTTAATGATGATTATGAGTTTATACCTTCTTCCTTCAGATATAATATTCCGCTTGTTTGCTGGTCAGTTGGTTTTGCGGTATTTACAGGCATACTTGCAGGTACAGCACCCGCGTGGATACTTTCATCTTTTAAACCTTTACGGGTTTTGAAGAATTTATCAACCGCCAGAATCCTTGGTAAGGTAAGCCTTCAAAAAGTATTTATTGTATTTCAATATAGTTTGTCATTAACGATTATTATTTTTCTTTTTGCCTTCTACAGGCAGTTTGCATTTATGGCTCAAAGAGATCCCGGGTTCAAAAAAGATAACGTGATGGTGCTGCCCTTACATGGTTTTGATGCCAGCATTGCCTCACAGAAAATTGCTAATGTAAGTGGAGTTACATCCGTTGCGGCTATGTCGTCTGATCTTGGTAAGCGGTTCCAGGGAATGAACGCTCCTGTTTGGATAAGTGACAAAAAAGAGGCATTGCCGCTCAACTATTATTATGCAGATGTCTCATTCATTCCTGCTATGAAAATAGCTTTTGTGGCTGGTAAAAATTTCCCTGCTTCAAACGCAGGCGATAAAGAAAATTATATAATACTAAATGAGAAGGCAGTGCATGCGTTGGGCATTAATAAAGCTGAAAATGCTGTTGGAAAGAAGCTATGGATCGATGATTCGACGAGGCTGGAAGTAACAGGCGTGCTTAAAGATTTTACTTATGAAGGAGCCGGAAGACCCATTAACCCTTTGGCTTTCAGAAATAAAAAAAATGCATATAGTTACCTTTATGTTGTGGCCGGAAGTGCTGATAAAAAACAACTGGAAGGCCGTGTTGAGCAGGCATGGAGTACACTTTCCGCTTCGCAACCGTATAGTTTTTCATGGCTTAGTGATGTTATAGACGAAGGCAATTCGCAGAAGGCTACGATATCGTTATTAGGCTACCTGGCATTTATCGCTATGGCAATTGCATCACTAGGTTTACTGGGCCTTGTTATTTATACGATAGAAGTAAAGCGAAAGGAAATAAGCATAAGAAAAATTATAGGCGCCACGGAAAAACAACTTGTAAAAATGTTATCTCAGCGGTTTGTAAAACTTATTATTATTGCGGGTTTAATTGCCATGCCGCTCGGATTCGTTGGGGCCTTTTTATTCCTGCAGAATTTTGCTTACCGGATACATTTCGGGCTAGGGAGCGTGTTACTATGTTTTTTCTTTTTATTGAGCATTGGCCTTTTTACCATTATATCACAAACATACAAGGCGGCGATGAGCAATCCTGTAAAGAGTTTAAGGAGTGAATGAAATCGTAACCCCTAACCCCTAAGGGGAATTTGTAAACCTTTAGAGCTATACTGTTGCTGAATAGATTTTATCCAGTGAAAGTTATTAAAATATAACAACCATGTTTAAAAATTACTTCAAAACTGCCCTCAGGAATTTCTGGCACAACAAAATTTTTTCGCTTATAAATGTACTTGGGTTATCGATCGGTATCAGTGCCTCCTTTGTAATTTACCTGCTTGTAAATTATCATTTCACCTTTGATAAATTTGAAAAAGATGGGGATCGTATTTATCGTGTTGTTTCCAATTTTTCTTTCTCGGGGGAAGTATATCGCAACTCCGGCGTTACCTCGCCCTTAGGGCCTGCTGTAAAAAAAGAATTAACCGGGCTTGATGCGGTGGTACCTTTTCGGACTTCTGATGAATTAAAAGTGAGTATCCCAATACCCGGAAAAGAGCCTGCGATCTTTAAGCATGAGAAAAATGTTGTTTTCGTAAATGAAGATTATTTTAATCTTATCGGTTACGAATGGATAGCGGGTTCCGCGAAAACTTCTGTAAAAGAGCCCTACCAAACGGTACTGTCTAAAAAAACTGCGGATTTGTATTTTCCAAAATTGCCTGCTGGTGAAATCATAGGCAAACAGGTTTACTTTAATGATTCGGTGCATACTACTGTCACCGGCATAGTAAAGAACATTACGGAAAATACCGATTTTGCATTTACGACTTTTATATCAAGAGCCACATTAGAAAATACAAGCCTCAAGCCTGAAGATTGGACACAGTGGGATAATACCAATTCAGCTTCCCAACTTTTAGTCAAGCTTTCACCCGATACAAAACCTGCACAGGTTGAAAAAGCGATGTATGGATTATATAAAAAATACCATACCCCTGAGCCGGGTGATAACAGCAAGTCATCATTTGCGCTTCAGCCATTAAATGATATTCATTTTAATCCGAACTATGGAGGCTATGGTTTGCCGTTAGCTAACAGGCCTACGCTTTACGGGCTGCTTGCAGTTGCGGCTTTCCTGCTTTTGCTCGGTTGCATAAATTTTATTAATCTCACAACGGCGCACGCTTCGCAAAGAGCAAAGGAGATAGGCATTCGTAAAACTTTGGGTAGCTCTAAAAAACAATTAATCATTCAGTTTCTAAGTGAGACTTTTTTGCTCACATTTATTGCAACGATACTTTCCGTTTTTTTGACGCCGTTAATTTTAAAAGCATTTTCCGGTTTTATTCCCGAAGGTTTACATTTCAACATAATCCAACAAACTGGTGTAATCGCTTTTTTGATAGCGCTTGCCATTATCGTTACTGTGTTATCTGGTTTTTATCCCGCAATGATACTTTCAGGCTATAAACCCGTATTGGTTTTAAAGAACCAGGCATTTGCCAACACGGGAAGGACACGCAATGCATGGCTGCGAAAATCCTTAACCATTTCACAATTTGTAATTGCCCAGGTTTTTATAATGGCAACCATTCTCGTGAGCAAGCAAATCACTTATTCATTAAACAAGGATATGGGATTTAAAAAAGATGCCATAGTTTTCCTTAACACTAATTATTACGATACTGTAAAAAGCCATAAATACCTTTTTATGGATAAGCTGAGATCCATTCCTGGCATTGCTATTATCAGCTTAAGTAACAATCCTCCATCTTCCAATAACACATGGAGTAATACGATTAAATATAAAGATGGAAAGAAGGAAATTGAAACAGACGTGCAACAGAAAATTGGTGATACTAATTATATAAAACTGTACGGCATCAAATTGCTTGCAGGTAACAATATTAGTCAAAGTGATACAAGTAACGAAGTTCTCATTAATGAAAAATATGCTCATGTTCTTGGCTTTCAAAAACCTCAGCAAGCCGTAGGTAAATATCTGTATTGGGATAATGATACACCCATACCTATAGTAGGAGTAGTTGCAGATTTTAACCAGAGATCATTACATGAACCGGTAAAGCCTCTTGCAATAGCTAATGGAAACAACAGGTCGCGAACTATCAATATTGCTTTGCAGCCTCAGAATGCGGACGGTACTTTATGGAAGTCCTCAATTGCTTCGATTGAAAAAGCCTGGAAACAAATATTTCCTGAAGATGATTTCGACTATAAATTTTTTGATGAGGACATTGCTAAATATTACGACCAGGAAAAACATATTTCAAGCCTGTTGATGTGGGCAACGGGACTGGCAGTTTTCATCAGTTGTCTCGGTTTGCTTGGATTGGTAATTTATACTACCAATCGTCGCACAAAAGAAATAGGTGTGAGAAAGGTGTTGGGCGCATCAGTCACGCAAATTGTACAAATTATCTCAAAAGAATTTTTGTTGCTCATTTTAATTGCCTTTGTAATTGCGGCTCCTCTCGCCTGGTTCGGAATGAATAAGTGGTTGGAGAATTTTGCTTATCGTACAGAAATAAGTTGGTGGATTTTTATGCTCGGAATCTCAATCATGATAATTATCGCATTAATCACGTTGGGTTTTAAAACGATAAAGGCAGCGATGGCAAACCCGGTGAAGAGTTTAAGAACAGAGTAGAAATTGTCTAAAAATGATTTATCTGATTTATAAGATGGTTATAATTCAAGGACAGAATTAATCATGAATGTTATTTATTAAATAAAAGAATCGTGATCCGGCTATAAAAATAAAACCCCAAACACTGTTTTATAAAACTTCGCCTTCTTCTTTTAACTCGTTCAAAAAAGCAATGGAGGCAGCTAAATTTTTACCCGGATATTTCCTTAAAAAAAAGATAAGGATTATAGCCACTACAATACTCCCTGCTGAAAAATAAATAAGCCAGCTAAGATTAAACGCATATAAGTTTAAATGCAAAAATGCTTTTGAGATCACAATTGCGAACGGAGCTGAAAATAAGGGGATGATAATATATAAACTGTAAATGTCTATGACCTCCAGTTTTTTTATCCGCATCAATTTTTTTCGTGCTTCGGTTACCGATGATTTCGAATCAAGAGAATCGACTAACACCAGTTTATAAACTTCTATGATCAGGCTAAACAATGCTATTAGTAATAAAATAGAAGCAGGGAAAAAAAACTTAAAATCCACCAGGTTTTGGAAAATAAATTTCGCCAGGAAGATGGTAAAAAAGATATTAACAACCAATTCAAATATGGCCGTAAATTCTATTTCCACCAGGCGCGATTTTACTTTAGAAATTCCTATTTTCTTCACCAGATCTTTATTAATCTGTATGCTCTTGTCCAGCGCTATATCGGTGCTGTTCCATATCGCAGATAATTCTTCAAATTTCATTGTATTGCTTTTTATAAGGCTCAAAATATTTTTTCAACTTCAGTGTTATTCGTTCTTTTCTTGTGGATACATTGGTATCTGTCATTCCCATAACTGAAGAAATTTCTTTGTTTTTACATCCTTCCAGGTAGAGGATCATGATGGCTTTATCAATCGGTTTTAGCATCTCTATAAATTTATACAGTTGTTCCAGGTTTTCGTTAGTGTCGTCGTCATCAATTTGAAACACATCAAATTGCCGCCGGTAATTCATTAGCTTATTATGCCTTGTTTTATTCTTTCTTAAAAAGGAGATTGAAACATTTAGTGCAATCCGATATGTCCATGTTGAGACCGCACAGGCTTTGTTATACTTTGGATAAGATCTCCACAATTGAAGAATAATATCCTGGGTCAAATCCTTTCTCTCTTCCGGATCTTTGCAATAGATTCGGGCCACTTTGAAAATTAGCTTTTTATAACTTTCAAGATATTCAATAAAGTTCTCCTCCTGTGATTTTGATTCTTCCAAACCGTTCTTTTTTTGATGTGCGTTTATATATTATTCGCATAGGGTTTAAAAATGTCACACTTTTCATTTTTTTTTTTGAAATAAAATGCCATAATTCCTGCAGTTGTTAACGGACGTTGCCATTTGGCACTTAAATAGTGATGATCGGGCTGATGGGGCCTGACGTTACAGATTTTGGGCGGTTTTAAGGTACAAAAGATCCAATAGTATTGCAACTCCGACCGAAGCAAAAATTACAACAAGGCCAAACAATAGCAGAAGGGAAAACCTGGCGGATGTGATTGACGATTCTGTCCACAAACTCGCACTTTCCCCTGGGCCTCCAAGGAATTTTTTAAGTATATCTGCATCCTTCATAGGAGAGTGTGCGAGCCTTAAAGAATCACCCAATGGAGTATATTCGCTTCCTTTCACATAAGTAATGTCTTTATCGCCAAAACCTTTATACACATAAGTATGATTTTGGTAATAATAAATATATATCGCTATACTTATAAAAAAGCATACAATTGATATGATCGCTATACGCTGAAATTTTAAACGTTGTGCACTGCTAAGCCTGTTTTTCAAAAATGTGGAAACAATCAATGAGATGATCAAAGGAGTGAGGAGTAACAGAAAAAAATACTCTAGCTGGAACGATCTTGCACCTGTAAATTTATTTACCAGCCATCCAATTATCACAAAACCAATAGATGGAACAACGATCCTGTAACGGAGCAGGGAAGAGACGGAAGATTTTTTTCTATTTTCTATTTCTTTATTTTTTATTGCCTCCGCCAGGTGCCGGATGTCATATTCAAAATTTGTTTCGGAAACAGAAATGCATTGGCGAAGGTTTAATGGGCGAAGGTCATCCGGAAGTTCCGATTGTGCAGGCACGGACACGTTATCAAACAAAACAGGAATTACGCGGATGTTTCTTTTTAAAGCAGTGGCTATTTCAATTCTTACAAGGTCTTCAGGATCTTCGAGCCTTCTTCGGCCATCTGTATCCGTTATGTTCAGCCAGCTTTTCCCTATCACCACAAGAAGCACATTACAATTGTTCAATGCCTTATTAATGGAGTCACGGTAATTCTCGCCCGCTTTGATAGTGTTGAAATCCTTGAAGAGAAATTTAGAAGGAAAAAATTGTGCAAGCCGGTCATATAGAATTTGTGTATTCCATTTGCTGTCATCTTTTCTGTAGCTAATAAAAATATTTGTTGCCATAAATACAATGTATGCATCATTTAAATTATGGTATCAAAAACATTAACCGGTAAACGGGATGAGGATCGAAAAGATCCATCAATGTCCATTTGTCATCCGGATCTTTGGCTGCGTTAAAGAGATCGGTAATAGCCTCGTAAGTTGTACCTGTGCGGTTGTCCTTAATAGAAAATTTAAACCTCGCAGGCGGGAAACTCTTACTCGTGGTTGAAGCCATCTTTGGAATAGTCCACCATTGGGCGGAATCGTTTGCAAAGGCAGGTATTACGTACGAAATGGTGTACATGTCCATCTCCGGGTTCCTGTCGCCGGTAGTTTCCAATATGCTTTTTCTAAAAACATAGATGTTGAATTTTCGCGGGTCATCATCCCCGGAGGTAGTGGCATATTCTTCTGCAGGTATTGAATAAGATGCCGCGAGGTAAATGTTTTCGACCGGGTTTAGGCTCTTTCCAAGGCTTGGGTCAATATCTAATTTTTTATCGTTGATCATATAGACAAGGATATTAATGTCGGTCATTAGCGAATATATCCTGGGAATATCGTCATCTGCTAAATGATTTGTTTCCGTAGTTTCCTGCAAAATTTGATTAAGAGCATCTACTTCCTTTGTAAGTGTGGCAACAGTTTGTTGGCTGGTTCTCTTTGTTTTCTCCGCAGCCTGTTTTGTAAGATTTGCCAACCCCGGCAAAAACTTTTTTATCCTGGTATACAGGTTGCCGGTATCAGCCCCTGGTATAGTAAATTCTGTAGCGGTAAAAACATTTGCAAGTGTATCAAATTTTAGTGCGGAGAAGCTATATTGCCTGTTTACCTCCGCGTCTGGTTTTAATTCTTTTTTGAAATCATCTTTTACTGCCCGGCGAATTTCTGAGGGAGGATCTGGAAGGTTTGGCAAAATGATGGTATGATCGCTCAATGTACTATCGTGTTGATAAATATCCGGATTCAGAATCCGGCAAATCGCTAATGCATCTTCGCTCACCAGGATATTTTTGAGCTTTAGCACCGACCTTACCAGGGTCTTTGTTTCAACAGGTACAGGTCTTGTCGTATCGACCTTTACATAATCGGGCCGCTTAGGTGCGGAAGTATCTTTAGGCTTCGAATTGCTGCGATTTACATCATCCTTTATTTGAGCTATGGATGAAGTTCCTAATAATAACAATAATACAAAACCGCTAGCTATTTTATAAACTGATTTCATAATCATTCTTTTTATAAGCTGAACATAAAATAAGCAGTGTTAATCCATAAGCCGGGATGAAAAATACCTGTAATCTAAAAGCTGGTATAAAATCTCTAAGTAGCGGTGAAATTTTCCTGCAGGGTTTATTCAAATTTACAAATTCAAAAATTGGATGTTGTACTTTTTAAGTAAATTTTTTTGAAAACGAATTTTGGAAAATCGATGCAAAATCCTGGAGAATTCCCAAAGTAACTTTTAGCAGGGGTTATAAATCACTCACAACGGAAAGAAAGAATCGAAATGTAATAAAATCGCAGTGCTAAAATCTTTAAGAGACTATCATCGCCTGGATAAAAAATGATCCCGGGATATCATTACTTCCATGCATGCAACAATCTTCTTATAACAATTATTTCCCCGGTGTGATAACTGTTATGGTCTGCGAGCACCAGGGCCTCTTTGAGGAGGCTTTGGCCATCTCCATGCTTAAATGGTTTATATAAATCATCTCCCGCATTTTCAATAAGAAAAATAAATTCTTTCCTGCCCGCTTTAATGGCCTCCACACATTTTTCCCAGGCGGCCTCCGATACCGGCTTTGTTTCTTCGGGCCAATATCCATCAGGCCATTTCGGTGACACATGCTTTGGGTTTTTTGAAAACTCAAGAATATCCCACTGAGCGATACGTATATGCTCAGCAAGCTGCCATATACTGTAGGGTAAATTATTTGGCCTCTCACCCGATAATGAAAAGGGCATGTCCTTTAATGCTTCATCGAGAGAGGCATGGGCATTTCCCTTCTCCAACAAATCTGTCAGATTATCAATTATAATTTTATTATTTGTCGAGTCAATCTTTTGCGTCTGCATAGTCTGTGCCTGATGTTTAATTGCAAAGCTTATGCAAATGGCTTTACTAAAAAAATATTTTCAATACATACTTCACAATTCTCGTTCCTGATTGAATAACTTTACCTGCACAAATCGATCTTAAACTATGTATGTAGAAAGCGAAAAATCTAATCTTTCCCGGCGGAAATTCTTAACAGCAGGCGGTTTAGCGGTTATAGGCTCAGCCGTGTTGCCATGGGAAACGCTTGCTACAACGAAATATGCAGTGGCTCCTGCTAAAATTGGCTTGCAATTATATACCGTTCGTGAACAGATAAAAAATGATATCGCTGATACTTTGCATAAAATAGCCGGGGTAGGATTTGAAGCAGTGGAGACTGCATTTTGGCCGGATAATATTTCGGTAAAGCAGGCTGCAAAATATTTGAAAGATGCGGGATTATCTGTCTGTTCTTCGCACGTTGAATTACCAATCGGTGATAAAAAAAATGCGATGCTGGAAACTGCAGAAGCATTTGATTGCAAAAAAATGATCTGGCACGGATGGCCTGAAGATAAACGCTATAGCAGTCTTGATGGTACAAAAGAGTTGATTGATATTTACAATGAAGCAAATCATTTTGCAAAATCAAACGGGTTGCAGTTTGGCCTCCACAATCACTGGTGGGAATTTAGAAATAAGGTCGACGGGCGCTTTGTTTACGAGGTGCTTCTTGAATCTGTAGAGCCTGATATCTTTTTTGAATTGGATACTTATTGGATCAAGGTTGCCGGGCACGATCCTGCAAAGATTGTAGCGCAGTACGCCGCCCGTGCACCATTCTTACACATAAAAGACGGTCCTGCGAAATGGAACGATTCTTTGCCGGAAGACAATCCGGATCCGATGGTGGCCGTTGGCCAGGGTGCGCAAAACTTTCCTGCCATTGTAAAAGCAGCCAACGGAAATACAAAGTGGATGATCGTGGAAATGGATAAGACGGCAACTGATGTATTTGACGCTATCAGCGACAGCTATAATTACTTAATAAAAAATGGTTTGGCAGGACGGGAAGAAAATGTAATGCTCATTCAATGATTAGCTTAGTTCGCTTTTTGACGATAAGAATCACGCTGGGGAAAGCTATAAGAAAGTAAAGCGTAATAAGTAAGAGAACCTGGGAGCGAACCGCTTCCAACGCATACATAAATCCATAGCTATTAGATCCGGACACATTGAGAAGGAAATATATTAAATATACAAGGCCTAAAAGAATTGCCAGGTACAGGGAACACATCAGAATCTTTAATTTGCTTCCATCTGTAATTTTTTTTCTGACAATAAGCGTGGCAATAAAGCTAAATAGTATTGAGAGTAATAAGCTATAAAATAAACCAAATATATGGTTAACAGTGCTCGTCTCACCCCTTATATAGGTATACCATCCATACTCACTAGAAAAAAAATTTGAGTAATTAATTTCATAGAACAAATAGATGTTGGGAAATAATGCAAGTAAAATAAATGAGGGAATTAAAATAATCAGAAAAACTTTATAGTCCCGTTTTATCTTAAAGCCTGGATTTTTTAGCATAGCATAAAGCGGCAATTCGTTTGAGAGTTTTTGTTGGACAATAGCCATTGTACGATTCCGGAATCGCTTCAAAGAGTTTCGTCAGCATTTAATGCAGGCACATCAAAGGATTCGCCTTTATCTTCAATTATCAGGTAGAAGGCAACAACTATTGCGATACTTGCAATCGTAGCAAAAATTAAAATATTTTTCATAAAAAAGTTTACCTAAACTACACCAATTATTATACCATCAAAAAGGCTAAGCTCCCGCTATTAATGTTTAATGCTTTACGGTAATCTTATTTATCATCTTATCTTTAAGTGCGTAAATCATTTTTATGAAAAAGATAATCCCGGTAATGGTTCTATTAGTTACCATTGCCGCAAAAAATACTTTTGCCCAAACAGATTTTACTGCCCATCCAAATACATCTTTAAAAGGCTGGAAGCCCTTGTTTAAAAGCGATCTCTCTAATTCAATGGCAGAACCCGGCGTGTGGACTGTAGAAGATGGAGTAATTACTGCCTCAAAAGATGAATCATTGTGGAGCGATAAAACCTACAATGATTTTTCTCTCGACCTCGAGTTTAAAAATGCTGACAGCACAAACAGTGGAGTAATAGTGCATGCAAGTGATATTAAAAACTGGATACCACACTCAGTGGAAATACAAATTGCAGATGATTACTCAACAAAATGGAGCGGGGTGGATCCTACGTGGCAGTGCGCTGCTGTGTTTGGCCACAAGGCTGCCACTAAAAGAACCGTAAAGAAAGCGGGTGAATGGAATCATTATACCATTACCTGCAAGGGAAAAATGATATGGATAGTGCTTAACGGTGAATTGGTAAATAGATTTGACATGAGCCGTTATACATCCGCAACAAAAAATCCCGATGGCAGCGATGTCCCTTCATGGCTTAGTAATCCATTAGCTACGCTTCCCCTCAAAGGCTATATCGGTTTCCAGGGGAAACATGCAGGAGCCCCAATTTATTTCCGGAACATAATGATCAGGGAATTATAGTTCGGATCAAAACATAATCCCATAAATTTATTATATGAAAAAATGGATTGTCTTTTACTTCTTTGCCTGCACTTTATCTTCATATGCACAGCAGCAATACGTAGTAGAAAAAAATATACCTTATTATGCAGATGCTGTTAATAAGAAAGATCCCTATATAGCATCGCAATGTTTGCTGGATATTTATTATCCCAAAGGCGCAAAGAACTTTGCGACGATAGTGTGGTTTCATGGAGGTGGCATTACCGCCGGCGATAAGGAACTACCTGCTGCCTTAATGAACAAAGGTTATGCAATAGTTGGCGTACAATACCGGCTGTCACCTAAGGTATCTGCGCCGGCATACATTGAAGATGCGGCTGCTTCTGTAGCCTGGGTTTTTAATCATATCGGCGGTTACGGAGGAAGCGATAAACTCATTTTTGTTTCGGGTCATTCTGCAGGAGGTTATTTAGGAATGATGATCACTTTAGATAAAAGTTATTTGGCGAAATACGATATCGATGCCAATCGCATCGCCGCATTAATTCCGTTTAGCGGGCAGGCGATCACACATTTTACGGTGCGTAAAGAAAGAGGAATAAAAGAGACGCAGCCGGTAATTGATAAATATGCGCCGCTTTATTTTGTAAGGGCAGATGCGCCGCCGATGCTTCTTATCACCGGCGATCGTGAATTGGAATTATATGGCCGTTACGAAGAAAATGCATACCTAACAAGAATGATGAAACTTGCAGGACACAAGCACACAAGGCTATACGAACTGGAAGGCTTTGATCATGGTGGCATGCCCGAGCCTGCATTTCCTTTGCTTTTGAAGGAAGTGAAGTCTGTCATGAAAGAAATAAAAGTTGATTGATCGGACTCCGGATTTCTTCTTCAAAGCAAAGCACCGTTCACACGGTGCCTTGCTCTAAATACTTTCAGTATCCCTGTACAAAGACATTTGACCCGTACAATTCTATCAGGCTTAGTTCTTTATATCGTTGGACATCTCATCGCATGTGAAACTAATTTGCAATACTTGTCCCGCCCCTGCAGGAAAACCAAATCCATTGGTAGAAACATATATTTTTCCATCGGAACCAAGTGTCATACCTGTAGGGAAAGTCAGTCCTGTTGTAATCACCTGCCTTGCACCTGAGGGATCTATTCTCACAATGTCTCCTGTTCCCGGGGTTGGGAAAGGATTATTAGTAGTCATTTCAAGTACATATAATCCGCCCACTTTGTCAAATGCAATTCCAAGTATCATATTAAATCCGGCCGCGTAAGAGCTTATCTGCCCTCCCGGAGTAACTTTATAAACACTGGATCCTCCATGCGGCGCCGGAAATGTATCTAAATTTCCTACATAAAAATTGCCCCCGTAAAATGCGTGCACGGTAGGCACTATATGCCCGTAAGTTGCAGAAACATCTACAATCCGGGTAATCGTTCCATTAGTAGAAATTTTCACCAGTTCACCATGATTGGCTTCAACAGCATAGAGATTATTACCCCAACTTGTCATACTGTACCAGTCTCCGTCCGGCTCAAAATCATCTTCTTCAGGATTGGCTACGGGATGGTTCCTCAGGTATTCGCTCAGGTTTGCTACGGGAGTCCAGCTTCTGTTAGGGTTTATTTTAATCACGCTGTTTGGAATGGTAGGTACACCATGTGAACAACCTGCACCGGTTATTACGGCATACATTGTATTGCCAATGAATGCCACATCACCAACTCCACTTATGTCTCCCATTGCATTTACGGTCGAAGGCAGATTGTCTACCCATGTTGAGCGGTTGCCTGCGTGGTCTACCCTGGAAATACGGCTGCCCGTTACATCTCCCGTATAAGGGCCTACAGGTGGAATTACCTGGTCGCACCCGGTAGAAGAATTCTTACCGCCTATTCCTCCTTCGGCAACATATAAATATCCGTCGGGGCCAAACTTGAGGCCTCTCGGATCATTGAAACCCGTGGCAAAAACCTTGGTTGTTGTTGTAATAGTATCATCGCCATCGCAAAAATGCCTGTGTTCTTTTTTGCACGATGTAAAAAAGATAGTGGCGAAAATAAGTAACCATAATCGGAATATAATTTTCGATTTCATAAAAATGATTATTTGATTTTTGAATAATAAGTTGGAAATATTCCCTGCAATTAAATATGAGCAATTACAAGGGGAGGTTCGTTACGGCAATGAAATATTTTGCAACGAGAATCTTTTAATTTCTCATATATGAAAAGAATGCCCATGATTGCCTTGTTCATAAAAACAATAGGAATTTTTTCTGCCCATGATGTAAGAAAGAACAATCGAATAACCGCGACGATATTAAAAGAAGGTATCGGAAAAAAAATTCTGAGGTTTGAGAAGTAAACGCCTTAAACGATCTACATTAACGGGTCACTAATTTAATATTCTTTATGGTCAGGTAAAAGAAATCTTTAATATTTTTTTGTCATCTAATTTTCATTTCTGTCTTGTAGTCCTGTACAAAGAATTTTCTGAGTGGATTCCATTCAGGGAATGCTAAATGCATTTTTATAGGATCCATCCTTTAGAGACAGCCGTCAACAGAAGAGATATATGTAAGCATCGTGCAAAGATTCTGCAATAAAAAACTCATACCCGGCTTCATTCTGTGTCAATTCTCCTTCCTGGCAACTAAGGCCAAAAAAGTTCATAAGCAAGAATTTCTTAACTTACTAACTATTACGCTTGCATTTTCCAAAACGAACCAATATTAATGGCAATAATCCCCGGATACGAATACGATATTTTTATAAGTTATGCCCACGTTGATAATGCTGCTTTTCCAGGGCAGGCTGATGGCTGGATAGAGCAGTTTTACAAAAACCTCAATCTCATGCTCGCCAAACGTTTTGGCCGACTCGATATGGTTAAATTCTGGTGGGATCATAAGAAATTAGACGGTAGCGTTTTGTTTGATCAGTCTATTGAAGAAGGCATTAAGAAATCGGCCATTATGATATGCCTTAATTCTCCCGGCTATCTTGCGTCAAATTATTGCAAACAGGAACTGGATACATTTTACAAAAAAGCACAGGCTGAAAAAACCGGGTTAAAGGTTATGGACCGTTCCCGTATCATTAATGTATTGCTTAATAATATCCCTTTTAATGAATGGCCGGCAGAACTTAGCGGCACCAGTGGCTTCCCTTTTCATGATGCAAAAGAGACGGGTGATTTTGGTGATACGATTGATACTCTTTCCGCCGAATTTCGCACCCAGATGCAGAGCGTGAGAGATGCAGTCTGGAATTTATTAAATGATTTTCAAAAAGAGCAAACAGGACAACAGCAAATAAATCCTGAAGAAGATAAGGATAGTTTTACTATTTATATAGGTGAAGTAGCTGACACACTTCGCACAGCCCGAAAACGTACCATTACAGAATTAGAGAAAAAAGGATTTAAAGTAGTTAGCGGTATTCCTCCTCCTCACGAAGCGGCAGAACATGAACAAGCAACAAATGACGCATTGCAAAATGCCAACCTTTCCATTCACCTGTTGGATGAATTTCCGGGGCGCGAAATTACAGGCGACACCAGTAATTGGTACCCGGAGAAACAAGTGGAACTGGCGCTGAATTCCGGTAAAGCCCAGATGATATGGGTACCCGCCGAAACAGATTTTTCAAGCATAGAAGACGAAAAATATAAACTTTTTTTGCGGGAGCTTGAGACAGGGGAGAGGGCTTCAAAAAGTTATGAATTTGTACGGGGTTCCAAAAGTACCTTAGCAATGGAGATTATTGATTTTGCGGAGCAGGTAAAGGTTCAGCAACTGCAAAGGAAGACAGCAAAAGAAAAGGAAAAAGTATCGGTATTGTTAGACACACATTTTAGTGACCAGTTATATGCGCTCGATCTTAGCAAGACGTTATTGGAAAACCATATCCAGCCCTTTATTAACCCGCAGGAAGACGACCCCCGAAAGAACATAAACCTGATGGGCGAGAGACTAAGGCAGGTAAATAAATTGATTTTTTTATATGGAAGTGTATCCAAAGAATGGGTGCTGGAGCGAATGAGCGCAGCCTTGCAACTCATCATTACAAACAATTATCCCATAGATGATTTTTTTATTTACATGGCTCCTCCTCATAAAGAATCTGGTGATATTTCACTCAATCAACGGTTCCTGAAAATTAACGTGATCAATAGCAGCAAAAACGGGGTAATCGACAAGTCAACACTTGAAAAGTTTTTAATTGACTTAAAAACAGAGGCCGTATGAGAGCAGACAATGCCAACCCATACGTTGGGCTTCGACCGTATAAGTTTGACGAAAGCATTTTATTCTTCGGCAGGAATGAGCAGACACTTGAATTACTTCAACACCTGCGGCAGCATCATTTTGTTGCTGTGGTAGGCAGTTCCGGCTGTGGTAAATCATCTTTATTAAGAGCAGGACTTATACCGGCGTTAAAAGCCGGGTATCTTGTTGGTGATAGCGATCATTGGTTTGTTGCCATAATGAAACCAGGCCAAAGCCCTTTGTATAACCTGGCTGAAGCCATACTTCAGCAGGTTAATCCGGAGATAAATGAAACGGACATTTCATCGCTGGCGCAGAAAATAAGTGAAGAAGGTACCGGTGCGATAACGGATATTCTCACCCCGCTTACAAAACAAAAGAATGTGAACTTCTTTTTGCTGGTGGATCAGTTTGAAGAATTGTTTCGTTTTGCAATGGGCCAAAAAAATATTGCCAGGAAAGATGAGGCTATTGATTTTGTAAACATTGTGCTCGATCTCTCACAGCAAAAAGACATTCCATTTTATGTAGTGCTTACCATGCGTTCCGATTTTATCGGTGACTGCGATCAGTTTTATGGATTACCGGAAGCTATGAATAAAAGCCAGTACCTGGTACCACGTCTCAACCGCATACAACTGAAAACGGTTATAGAAGGCCCCGCGAAATTATACGGAGGTAAACTTGATCCATCACTCACCTCACGCCTGTTGAATGAGTCCGGTAAAATAAGAGACGAACTGCCATTGCTGCAACATGCCTTAATGCGTATATGGGACCGCGAAATGAATGTGGATAAAAGCGGCGAGCTCGATTTACAGGATTACGAAAACATCGGGGGTATTGAAAAAGCACTTTCTAACCATGCGGATGAAGCGCTGCAAGGAATGAGTGATGAGGATTTAGGCATCACAAAAAAAATGTTCCAGGCTCTTACAGCAATCGACGAAAATGGCAGAAAAATAAGACGGCCCGTTTTACTTAGCCAATTAAAAGAGCTAACCGGTGCATCAGAAAAAAAGCTTCTCGAAATCATTGATCTTTTTATTAAAGACAGGCGGTCTTTTCTTATCGTTAACAAGGCTGGCGACACGGCTGACAAAATAATAGACATTTCCCATGAAAGTTTAATACGCCAATGGAATACCTGCAGCCAGTGGGTGGATGAAGAAGGCGTATCCGCATCAAACTATTTACAGTTATCTGAATCAGCAAAACTTTATAAACAAAAGAAAAAAGATTTTTTAACCGGTAGCGAATTGCAGATCGCCCTTGCATGGTATAATAAATTCAAACCCGTAGCGGCATGGGGCAACAGGTATAAGGCGGGTTTCGAGGAGACGATTGAATATTTAATGGATAGCGAAAAAGAGGCTATCGCTTTGCAAAAACAGGAGGAAGAAAGAGACCGCCAGGAAGAAGAAAGACAACAGAAAGAAAAAGCGGGAAAACAAAAGCAACGCCGGTTGACGATAGGCTTAGTCGTGTTGCTGATATTTGTAATTGGAGCAGGGCTGGCTACTTTCACATTTTTTAGGCAAAATGCAATGATCACTAGTCAAAAGGCTGAAACGGAAAAGCTGTTGGAAAGAGAACGGGGTTTAAATGCTGAACTTTCAAGTTCAGTTCAAAAATTCAAGACATCTGATTCGATTAAGAAAATAATAGAAGCCAATTTAACACAGACAGGAAAGGAAAAGCTGAAAGTGATACAAAAAACTTTGCTCGCCGTTGGCAGCCATAGCAACGGAGGCATTGTCGTTAGCTTGAATGATTCAAAGGAACACGGTTTGGTTGTTGCAGAAAGCGACCAAAATGACGGTTCAAAAACGGACTGGAATACTGCACGAAAAATCTGTGAGACGATGGTAGCGGATAGTTTTGATAATTGGCGTTTACCAACCAAAGAGGAGTTAAAAATGATTTATAACATCAAAGATAAAGTTGGCGGATTAAATACCGGGGGGCTCTATTGGAGTTCCAGCGAGGCAGGCAATAACTTTGCTTACTTAATTAAATTTTCGAATGGCAGCACGAGCTATAATTATAATAAGAATAATGATTTTTATGTTCGTGCCGTACGCGATTTCTGAGTTTTTTGCGATTGTTTGTTTAGTGCTTAAGTTGTAAATAATAAGTATTACACTTTTTGCGAATCAACTGTAGGTTAACCTTACTAACAGGCATATTTACCCGGAAGATTATTAAGTTCAATTAAATCATAATTATGGAATCAAACCTTTTAGAAGCAGCCCTCAGCCAGGGCGATGTAAGCAAATCATTATTCCAGGGATCCACAAACAAAGACCTGGTAACCGAATTGCAACGGATACTGTTTGAGCTTGGCTTTAAGAATGAATTGCAATTTGATAATTACCAGGCCGATGGAGATTATGGCGCCGCAACCGTAAACGCTGTGTCGGCTTTTGCAATAAAAAACAACAACAAGAGTGACGGTACTTCAGTGTCTAATGCACTATCCAAATTGATCCTGCAGCGTCATGATTTTCTTCCGGCAATGTATGTCTTGTGGTCTATCAACACTTCTGATCTTAGAACAAAAAAATATATTTCAAAGGGCACACGTATGAGCGTTACTGCGGTGCAAACTTTGCTTAATGAAAGGGGATATGGCCAACAGTTGAATTTTCCAAAATATGGAGCTGATGGTAAGTATGGCCAAAGCACGAGGAATGCAGTTATTGCCTATGCTAAGGATAACAGCATCGATTCCGACGGAGATTTATTAACCCGGCCCCTGATCGATCTCATGATCAAAGACATTAATGCATTCTATGGGAAGAACTGGAGCGACCTCGCTGTGAAAAATTTACCGAACGACGAATCACCTTTGGTGCTATTCGAGGGTTCGCGGTTCCAGGGACAGCCATGCCGTGCAGATGTACAGTTTTTGCCTATGCTCAAAAAGATCAATGCTTATGCAGAGCAAGCGGATGTGTTTGTTCATGTCACCAGTTCTTTCCGAACATCGTCAAATGTAGGTGGTGCTATTGTGAAGCCCGCCACCCGGTCCAACCACATGGCCGGCCATGCGATTGATATGAACGTGGTCTATAGCAACAGGACGAAGTCTGCCAACTCAAAGGAACTGGCGAAATACCCGTCGGTAGCAGAACCGGTAAAGCGCTTCATTAAATTCATTATAGATGACCATGATCTGCGCTGGGGCGGAACTTTCCAGGTAAGAGATACTGTACACATTGATGATGGCCTTAACCAGGATATGGCACTTTGGGATAAGAGATACCAGGCTATGCAGAAAGCGGTGCAATTGGGACGGTAAAACTTTTCAGGATTTTATTATCGGGCAAGCCTTTAGTTTGCCTTGAAAAAATATATTTAACTCCACCCTTTTGCACGATAAATTTTGATACGGATTTTTTGCCCGCCGTATGCCATGCATCATCTCATCAGTAGAGGCTTGGTTTGAACTTGATAGTTCACCTAATCGTTACAACTTTAAGACTCTCCTTCACCACACATCTTTATGATTATTTAAATCAGCACTCCAAATTTTATAAAATAAATATTAGCCACTTGCAACCTCCTTCGCTTGTATACGTATGTTCTAATAAATAAGCAGGCCCGCTTGTTTTACCTAGCGTTTTTTGCAAAAAGCCTTTACAATGACAGGAGCATAAGCTTCTATCCAGTATCCCGCGGTTTCATCCGGATATAATTTCCGGACAAGGAAACCTGTATAAAAATTCCAGCTATAGCCAAGGACATTAACACCGGCTTTTTAACACTTAAAAATTGTAAAATCAATGAAAAAGTTACTTTCTTTATTAGCAATTGCAGTCACTTTTGCGGCATGCAAAAAAGGTCATGAACCACATTCCGGTAAAGATATTACCAAAGCCCCGCATGTTTCGGTGGACAGGTTTAATAGTTCATCAGGCACATTGTTTGTTCGTGCTGAGGATAATAATTTGCCACTTCCCAATGCACCGGTCAACTTTGACGAAGGCCCTTTTATAACACATGGATTCACTGCAAGCGGCGCCCTTACTACTTATTATAATTTTGATGTACAGCCTGCCGATCCGGATGATATATATGTTTTCTTTAGAAAAAGCAGCCCGAATGTTGAGGTAACGGAGCAGCATCATGTAATTCCATCTCTTCCCGGTGCAGATGACTATAATGATTTCTGGGTGGTGAATAAAGTGATTGTTCCGGATAATTATGTACCCAATACTTTAACGAGTGAAGAAGAGATTTTTGCGTCTGGTTTTCCTATTGAAAAAACAAACATAATTGTGAACTGCCCGGTGATACCATTTGGATCCAAAGCTTCTATGAAATTTGGAGGCGGCTCCAATGAACCTGTTGTTTGCTGGTACAAGGATAGCGCCGCAGCGTATTTCAATTTTGGTGAAGCGCCACTTACCGCTACTGCAGACGGTAAGGTGCCGATAGCAGATATTTATGTACAATTTAATGATAATAGTACAGGCCCATCGTCAGGTTTTAAAACAGAACCCGGAACCACTCAAACACATAATGTGATCGATTCATACCCGGGAGATGCAGACTATTCACCACTATGGCAGGTTCATGTGGTTGACAATGCCGATTTTGATAAAGTCAAAAATTTAGAAACCGCTTTACAGGCAAACATATTAAATCCTAATGCAGCCCTGGTAAACTGTCCTATAGTGAAATAAAGGGAATCAGACCAATTGAGCCCTGCTGTTACAGGCGGGGCTTTTTTATTAATGTCTTTCCATTCCGGATTGCTTGAAAAGATTGTGAAGTAAAAATCACTTTTGTTTTTCGAAGCAGTCTCATCCTTTAAAGTTGTTGGCAGGCATTCTCACCTGTGGAAATTTTTTTCGTTAATTTCGAAAACCCAAGGACAAACATTCAGATGATTTATACCAAATCTTATAAAGAATATGAGACCAGGAATATCGGTTATTGTACCTTGTTTTAACAGCAGAGCCCGCCTCGCTCCGACACTGGCGCATTTGGCTAATCAAAAAAATATTCCATTATCACACTGGGAAGTAATAATTGTAGATAATGCCTCTACTGACAGTACTGCGGAATTTAGTCTCGAAACATGGAATGCTCATGTTGGCGATAAGCCCGATTTCAAAGTAGTCAAGGAAATGACTCAAGGATTGTCCTTTGCCAGGAAAAAGGGAATACATGAGGCACGATTCGATTATGTTTTGTTTTGTGATGATGATAACTGGCTGGATGAAAATTACCTTTCGACCGCATTGAAAATCCTCGAGACATCTTCTAAGATTGGGGTGTTGGGAGGCACCGGGTTGCCGGTATTTGAAGATAAAGAACCTCCCTACTTTTGGGCTAACCAATATCACGCGTTAGCCGTAGGTCGGCAAAGTGAGAAGGAAGGTGATATTACAGATACCATAAAACCGGTTGTATATGGGGCTGCGATGTTTGTCAATAAAAAAGCGTTTGATATTTTGGAGCAGGAGTTTGATTTTCAATTTCAATTACCCGATAGGGTAGGTAACTCACTTAGCAGCAGCGGAGATTATGAACTGTGTATGGCAATGGCAAAAATAGGATATAGAATTTTTTATTCTGATGAATTAAGATTTAAACATTTTATCCCGTCAAACAGAACGACTATAAAATATTATAAGAAATTATTTCTAAATTTTGGAATATCGTATGCGGTGATGCATGTTTACAGGGTAAACAAAAACAATATCAATAACATCAAAAATGATTACAGGTACATTTGCTTGCGATGCATTAAAAATATATTTCTTATGAATACCTATCTTTTTTTCAAAGGATATTATTTTGGAATTAATAAATACCGCCATATAGACTACATGCATCAGTTGTATGATAGTTTAGGGATGTTTCGTACGTTTTTGAAATCTAAAAATAGCTTTAAGCAGCAATTCAATAATCTGCCTTTGTTCGCTCATCAACCTATAACCCACGATTGATAACGTAGCTATATAGTTCAATTTTGTATTTTATTTTTTATTAATAAGCTGCTCTTTTATTCTGAGAAAGAGAAAGCCAGGTTACTGCTTTGCACACCACTTTCAATAACTTAAAATCCAAGCGACAACTAAAGATGAGTGTAAAGTGTCTTATGATATTTGAAACCTTTCTATTTAAGAACTGATTTATTCGATATAATTGTGAAGAAAATCAAACTACATTCTTTTTAAGGAGGAAAATCTATTTATGACAAACCTGAAGGCCATCATTTTAATTTTCCTTTTTGGGGTATCAACAATTGCATTGGCACAGAGCAGGAACGTAAAAAAAAGCAGCCAGCAATGGATACAATATTATAATCAGTCAAAAATTGGAAATAAATGGACATGGTCAACCGATGGGGGTTATCGTTGGAATACTTTTTTTAGTAATCGTTCACAATACATAGTAAGGACCGGTTTCGGCTACCAACTCAACAGTAGCATGAAGGTCTCGGCCGGCTTTGCTCACCTTGGTTTTTATACTTCCGAAAAATTAAGTAAAATTGAATATCGCCCTTACCAGGAGTTTGCAATTACAAATAAATATAAGAACCTTGGCATACTCTACAGGCTCAGAATTGAAGAGCGGTATTTTAAAAATGTTTTAGATGGAGATATACAACCCGGCCATACTTTTAATTTTCGCTTTCGCTATCAATGTATGTTGAATTTTAAAATGCTGAAATTATCATCGGCAAATCCTGACAAAGCGCTTTTTATAAACCTCGGAGATGAAATATTTATTAATGCAGGAAAAAAGGTGGTTTACAATGTACTTGATCAAAACAGGTTCCTGGTGGGCCCTTCCATTTCTTTTTCAAAAAACTTATCAATCGGTGTAACTTATAACAGCCAGTTTGCAGCCCTTAATGCTCCCAATAGCTATAGCCATGCGGATGTGCTCTGGCTGATAATAAGACAAAATCTTGATCTGACTAAGCACAAAAAGCAATCATAAAATGGGCAGAATTGTCTTCCTGTTATTTTTTTGTTTCGTGGCATTAACGGCTTGCCATGAAACCCAAAATGATCATTTGAAAATAGCTGTCGCCGCAAATATGCAATTTGCCATGAAAGAGTTATCTAAATCTTTTACCGATGAGACAGGCATTACATGTGATTTGATTGTAAGTTCTTCCGGGCAGCTTACGGCACAGATTAAATCTGGCGCTCCCTATGATATTTTTGTCTCTGCTGATATGAAATATCCCGATGAATTATTTACTACAGGTTATGCAACTAGTAAGCCAGCAGATATATGCCTTTGGTAAATTAGTTATGTGGTCAATGATTGATAGCATCAAGCCATCTATTGACATACTTAAAAATTCGAAGATTAAACACATCGCGATTGCCAATCCAAAAACGGCGCCTTACGGCACAGCGGCTATTGAAGTGCTGAAGCATCACCATGTTTACGAAGATTTGAAAGACAAATTGGTGTACGGAGAAAGTATTTCCCAAACAAACCAGTTTATTATTTCGAAATCCGCAGAAATTGGTTTTACGGCCAAATCGGTAGTTTTATCCCCTGGGATGAAAGGCAAAGGCAACTGGGCAGATATTGATGCCGAGGATTATTCTCCCATAGCGCAGGGAGTTGTAGTGCTTAAGCGCAACGGCTCTAAGCAACAAGGCGTTCAAAAGTTTTACAATTTTTTATTCTCTCAGAAGGCTAAAGACATCCTCCAAGACTTTGGGTATTCTGTAAAATAACATTCGCATATGAATACCGTCAACGGGGCAATTACATCTATAAAAGTAAGTGGCAATATATCTTTGGTGACGATAACTGCTAACAATATTTCTTTCAAAACAATGGTGATTGAAACTCCCGATACTGCCGCATGGCTGAAAGTGGATAATAAAATTAATGTGATCTTTAAGGAAACGGAAGTGATTATAGGGAAAGGATTGGAACACCTGGTGAGTTTGCAAAATAAAGTGCCGGGGAAAATTATTGAAATACAAAAAGGAGAATTGATGAGCAAAATAACGGTCGATACAGCTGCTGGAAATATCGTCGCCATAATTTCTTTGGATGCAGTTATGCTACTTAACTTACGGCCAGGTGAAACAGTTACCGCTATGATCAAAACAAATGAAATAATGATATCTCAATAATGGATTGGCAACCTTTAATATTGACATTTAAGCTGGCGCTGATAACAACTTGTGTTCTTTTGATTATCTCCATCCCGCTGGCCTACTGGCTGGCTTATTCGAAGTTTCGTGTCAAGACAATTGTGGAGACGCTGGTGAGCATGCCTCTCGTTTTGCCGCCTACTGTTTTAGGATTCTATCTTTTAATTGCCTTCAGCCCGGCAAATAGTTTCGGGAGTTTCCTTGCTGATTCGTTAGGTATTAAATTAATCTTTTCTTTTGGCGGTCTTGTTTTAGCATCGGTTATTTATAGTTTGCCTTTTATGGTTCATCCTATACAGTCAGGGTTTTCAAACCTCAATCCCGCAATTACCGAAGCCTCTTATGTGTTAGGAAAGTCACGAACAACCACACTTTTTAAAGTACTTCTTCCCAATATAAAACCTTCGTTGCTTACAGGTATTGTGCTTGCCTTTGCCCATACCATTGGTGAGTTTGGCGTAGTGCTGATGATTGGCGGAAATATTCCGGGCAAAACAAAAGTGGCTTCCATAGCTATTTATGATGAAGTTGAATCGCTTAACTACAGCAATGCAAATTGGTATTCACTCATTTTATTTGCCATCACTTTTATCATCCTCCTGTTTGTTTATTTGATCAACGGAGGTTACCTAAAAAGATTTTGGAAATGATACAAATCTCTTTGCAAAAAAAATTACTGGCAGCAAATGGAGACATGCAACTGGATGTTGATATTGAAATCGAACAGGGGACTTTGGTCACACTTTATGGAAATTCCGGCGCGGGGAAAACATCTATACTCAGAATGATTGCCGGGTTAATGCAGCCCGATAAAGGATCAATCATCGTTGATAAGAAATGCTGGCTTGATACTGACAAGGGAATCTCACTTAAACCACAGCAGAGAAAAACAGGATTTGTATTCCAGGATTATGCTTTGTTCCCCAACATGACAGTGAAAGAGAATCTTATGTATGCATTGGAGAAAGGCCAAAATAAAGAAATTGTAAGCGAGCTGATAAGTATTATCGAATTGGAGGACTTGAAGAACCGTAAGCCAGAAGAACTTTCCGGTGGCCAGAAGCAACGAGTTGCACTGGCGAGAGCCCTCGTTCGAAAACCTGGTATCCTGATGCTTGATGAACCGCTCTCTGCATTGGATATAAAGATGCGAAGCCTGTTGCAGGATTATATTTTGAAGGTGCATAAAGAATACAATCTTACCACTATTCTTGTAAGCCACGATATAGGGGAGGTCATAAAAATGTCAGACAAAATACTGATTATTGATGAAGGAAAAATAACCAGGCAGGGAAAGCCAATCGAAATATTCAGTAATAAAAAGCTGAGCGGAAAATTTCAGTTCTCGGGAGAAATACTTTCTATCGACAAAGAAGACGTCGTCTATATTGTTACGATTTTGATAGGAACAAATATCGTAAAAGTGGTGGCGGTGGAAAGCGAGATACATTCAATGCGTATTGGAGATAAAGTGATGGTAGCCTCAAAAGCATTTAATCCATTGCTTCAAAAAATCGATTGATGTGTTGAGGATTTGCAGTTTTTTACCCTATATCATTAAAACTTTTCCTAAGAAGTTGACAGTCTGCTCACGACTTTGCAAGGAGCCACAATATACTTTTCGGTTAACAGAATTTGCACGCTCCGACACAACTTCCTTTAACGAGCTCCATTATGATGCTTTTTAGATTTTTTTTCAAATAATAAAAATGGCATCATTTTCGTTATCAAAGACAACAACAGAATATCTTTTAATCTATGAATTTATTTGATAAGCACAGCACCTTAAAGTATTTACTTATAAGCCTCGTAGTTTCTCTTGCCGGAGTGTTATCGGCGTTATGGGTAAATAGCGGAAGCTGATTTACTGAATTGCTATAGTTTCGTTTCTCTGCGGGTATATCGTTAATACCAGGAGCGGTTCGTAATTACATCTTGGCAATATTCGCTGGCAGGGATAATCACTCGCATTGTTCCGCTCCTGCATTTTCCGAAGCCCAACCCCTCTGCCCATTCTCACCTGTGAAAGATGCCAACAACAATAATCGTTAACTAATTCTGTTATTAAAGGTCAGATTTGTAGCCGAAACCATCTTCAACATACCAGTAAGAATACCAGGCTACATCTTAAACAATCATTAATACATTCAACTTAAATAGCGTAAACGTTTCAAAATTAATTTGTAATGAAAAAATACCTGGCGATATCAGTTCTTGTTCTTTTCTTCTCAACCACGTATAGCCAAACTCCCTTAAAGACTAAACAATTTTTTCATTTGAATGGAATCGTTGATATACCCGCCTCGGGTAACGGAGTGATATATGTAGTTCCCAGGGATAGCGTTTTAATTATTACAGATTTTTATTTGGACGCCTTTTTTGCCAAAAGCTCTGTTTTGGAGAACACGGTACCCGTCATCACCCTCAAGAATAAAGAATGGTTTCAAAGCAATACAGGAATTTTATTCAAACCAAGAGCCAAAATAGCAATACACAATGAAAGTGATGGCGCGGTTACCCGAAGCTATTATCAATTGATTGGGTATTTTCTTCATAAATAATAAGGCAGATGCTTTTTGCTTCATGGCAATGTCACAGGGAGTGACATCTTTTTCCTCTAGTTGATACGCGCTGCCTGATTGAAATTTCATCTTCTTTTATAGTTTAGTGCTTTTGCCTTGAGTTGCAAACGTCAGGACAGCGAAGCTTTTAAGTTTAAGCCGTCTAAGGATAGAAATCTGGAGAACAAAGCCCGGTGCTTCTTATCTGTCAACATCCAATTTCATATATTTATCCCTCAATCTCAAAAAACCTCTTACGAACTATTTATGGATAATAGAAGAGACTTTATCAAAAAAGCAACATTATTATCAGGCGGCGCAGGCTTATTAAGCCGCTTGCCACCTGCTATTCAAAAGGCCTTCACTATTAACCCCGAAGCAGGTTCTACTTATCTTGACGCGGAGCATGTTGTTTTCCTGATGCAGGAGAACCGTTCTTTCGATCATTGTTTTGGAACATTACAGGGTGTTCGCGGATTTAATGATCCCCGGGCTATTCACTTACCAAACAATAATAAAGTATGGCTGCAATCAAATGCCGCCGGCGAAACATACACACCCTTTCGCCTGGATTTGAAAGAAAGTAAGATCACATGGCTGGGGTCATTGCCGCATGGGTTTAGCGACATGACAGATGCAAGGAATGATGGAAAGCATGATAAATGGCTGGATTCAAAAAAATCGGGAAATGAAGAAGTTAAGGATATGCCTTTAACCATGGGGCATTTTAACCGCCAGGACATACCATTTTATTATGCACTCGCGGACGCCTTTACCATTTGCGATCAGCATTTTTGCGGTTCATTAACGGGCACAACACCTAACAGGCTGTATTTCTGGACAGGCACCATTCGTGAAAGCCACAATGAAAATGTCCAGGCCAATGTTTACAACTCAAATGTTGACTACGGCAGGGAAGCATCCTGGAAAACATTCCCGGAATACCTGGAAGAAAATAATATACCCTGGAGAATATACCAGAATGAGATAAGTGTGGAAACAGGTTTTGAAGGAGAGGAAGAAGACTGGCTTGCTAATTTTACGGATAATCCCATCGAATGGTTTTCACAATATAATGTACGGTTTTCACCCATGCACATGAAGTACATGGAAAGAGTGAGAGAGGTATTACCCGCCATGATAAAAGAACAGGAAGAAAAAATATCAGCGCTGCAAGAAACCAGCGATGAACTCCCGGACCTTTTAAAAGACCTGGACGCAAAAAAAGCATTGTTGGCTCGTGCAATAAATGAGGCGGAGAAATATACCCCCGAAGAATATAGCAAGTTATCACCGCTGCAAAAAAACCTGCACGAGAAAGCTTTTACTGACAACAGGAATGATCCCGGTTATCGCCATCTTACGGATTATACTTATACGGAAGACGGTACGGAGCGCACCATGCAAATACCCAAAGGCGATGTGCTGCACCAGTTTAGAAGCGATGTGGAGAATGGAACATTGCCAACAGTATCGTGGATAGTGGCGCCTTGCCGTTTTTCCGACCATCCGGGTTCTCCCTGGTATGGAGCATGGTACCTAAGCGAGGTAATGGATATTCTTACTAAAGATCCTGAGGTATGGAGGAAAACTATTTTTATACTCAACTACGATGAGAACGATGGATACTTTGATCATGTGCCTCCCTTTGTGCCACCCAATCCCTATAAAGAAAACAGCGGTTTGGTATCACGGGGAATAAATACTAAAACAGAATACCTGCACCGCATCCAGCAATGGATGAAAGATAAGGAGCCGGATGATGGTGACCGCGAAGGCCCGATTGGCCTCGGGTTTCGTGTGCCCATGGTAGTGGCTTCACCCTGGAGCCGCGGTGGATTTGTAAATTCTGAAGTATTTGACCACACTTCTCCCATACAGTTTCTCGAACATTTTTTAATGAAAAAAACAGGTAAAAAAATAGAGAACGATAATCTTACCCAATGGCGCCGTACCATTTCCGGGAATCTTACTTCCATATTCAGGCCTTATAATGGCGAAGATATACCCTTGCCAAAACCGGTAGAAAAACTACCGTTTATGGAAGGCATCTATAATGCGCAGTTCAAAGAGTTGCCGTCCGGCTTTAAAAAACTCAGCCCTGTTGAAATAAGCCAGGTTAATTCCGATCCTGCTTCCTCCCCATGGATGCCTCAACAGGAAAAAGGCACAAGGCCCGCCAGTGCACTGCCATACCAGTTGTATGCCGATGGAAGGCTTAGCGAAGACAAGCACGCATTTAAAATAAAATTCGGTGCAGGCAATGAAGTCTTTGGCGCCGCATCTGGAGGCGCGCCATTTATGGTTTACACTCCCGCGAACGATGTTGCGCCACGCAATTATGCAGTACAGGCAGGCGATCAGCTTATTGATTCATGGACTTTGGCTGATAATGAAAATTATCACTTCCGGGTTTACGGGCCCAATGGATTCTTCCGTGAATTTTTGGGTAACACTAATAATCCTCCATTGGATATTACCTGCGAATACCAGCGTACCTCAATCAGCAAAAAAAATCTTACAGGAAATATCGAAATAAAGATTAAGAACTCTGGCAGGCAAAAGTTAACAGTTGAAGTAACAGACAATGCCTATAAAGGTAACGTACAAACGAAAACGCTGAATGCAGGCGCACAGGCAAGTATAATAGTTGACTCATCTAAAAGCTCCGGCTGGTACGATCTTAGTGTAAAAGTAAATGGGCAAGACAATTTTGAAAAAAGATATGCCGGCAGGGTTGAGACTGGTAAAGTAAGCATTACCGATCCGGTAATGGCAAGAGTGGTGTAAGGAATTGGCTGGTTGTTGAATCCGCTGAGAGCCGAATTTGTAAGAGACTCTATAATTGGTTATGCCGTATAGAGATTGATTGCTATACCTACGGAAGGATTATGCATTGTACCAGAACGAAAAGTAAAGAACGATTCACCAAAAATATTTCTCCCATTTGAAGAAGGCGCTCTTCTGTCAATCATTATAAGCAAAGCGCTATTGCTTGCAGAAGATGATAAGATTAAAGATGAAATAATTATAAAGCAATTGGAATCGCGTGGTTAAAAATTATAATTATGCAAAGGTCTCAAAAAGATATTATGTGGAGAGATTAGACTTTAAAAACTCCGAAGGGTATGGAATTTTAGTGACCAAAAAAAATTCTCAATGTACTGAAAAGAAAATGTTTGGCCAGTTATACCAGACTGGCCCTGCCGTTTCAATTCCTTCCCATAACGCTGGTATTCCTGTTGGAGGACCATCTCCATTGGAGTCTCCTAAATAACTGTCATCCTCGTAAGAAGTAAACACGACGCCTGGTCCGTTGGAGTTTTGAAGTTGATAGGCGCCCGACGGTATGTAAAGCGTAAACCCGGGGTTAGTATAGCGGGCAAACTTCAGTACAACGCTATCACCCAGAACCAAAACTTTCCCGGTACCGAATGTCCAGGAGTTACTGTGCCAGCCGCCCAATACATAGGGAGCCTGTTTGTTGCTCCAGGTTATAGTTTGCGCCTGGGTAATATCCGCACAATCCACATAGATAGCATTGGATTGATTGAAACTAAATTGATTGCTGTTATCAAAATCAGAGGCTATCCCGATAATAACGGGATGGCCGTGATTGGAAAAAAACAGGTTACCAGTTGCAACACAACTCTGAGGTGACCTGGACATATCCAGTGTTGCAGTGGTCTGGTTTAATGTACCTGCATTATATTCAAAAATTACTTTTGTGACCGTGTTATTTACGCCCGTACCCATATTTAATGCCCGCTCAAGATTAAGCGATGCATAGCCGGCATACTGTATGGCGCCGCCCGTGATACTATTGCCTGATGTAGAGCCAAAAGAGATGTTGGCCCAATCACCATATTTCTTTGAACTGGCAGAAGAGGTAAATACGGCATTCCTGGAAATGAGTTTTCCACTGCCCTGAACAATCATCCCCTTTTGTAAATCAAAAGTTACGGTTGCACCCTCAATGGTAAGCGGGGCATTTACCAAAACATAACTGCTGCAGTGATAAATATGACATTGATCCCATGTTGTAGGTGTATTAATGGCAGCACCTACCTCTACAATTTGCGGTACGCAAGACAAACCAATATATTGGGAATCCAGGCTTGTTCCGCCAGGCCCCGTGGCTGTCAGCTTTACAATAGTATTTGTTAAGTAAGGAGCAAGTGTTTGATAGAGATGTGTTGGGTTTATAGCAGTCGAAGTATTATTAACCCCGCTTGCAGTATCTCCAAAATCCCATAAATAACTTGTTGCATAGGTGGATGTATTCGTGAATGTAATCGTTGCCGGCACTACAAACGGCCCGGTGTAGGTAAAGCCAGCAACGGGGGCTGTGACTCCCGAAATATTTAGAGTAATCCCTAAATCTACGGTAACGTTATGACCGTTTGTATTTAATGATTTGCAGTTAGCAGTGATGTCTACATCAATATCGTAGTTTAAAATAATACGCGTTGTATCGGTTGGAATAATATTGTTGTTCCAAACCGTCTGGTCACTCCATGCACCTGATTTTACATTTGTTACTTGTCCAAAGCTAATATTAATTAGAAGAAAAAGAAAAGCAGTAAAATACATTTTCATTAGATGAATATAATCAATGCAAAAGGATTGTTGGATTATATTTTAATTTGCAAAAAATGCAGCCTTGCCGGTTTGCCATGGGGAGTGTTTTTTCAGCTTACCAATTGCCAATACATCCTGAAGAATCGTATAAATCGGGAGATTTACAGCCTGTCTCCATAGCGAAGATTATTGGGATACAGTTCTGAGAGGAGCAATGATTTTACTTTCCTATATTGATGTCACGCCGCGTTAAATTGGTTTCCCAATTATTATTTATTTGCGAGAATGGAAAACACCGCGGGCTTCTAGCGGGAAGTATTACCGTAATAAGGATTCCACGACTCTACTTATACTTAATTAAATCTCCATATACCGTACCTGCGTTGCCGTCTGAAATGGTGGTAACCGTATTTGTGGCAGGTTGTGTTGTGCCGGTTGCCGGAACAAGGGTAGAGGTGATTACATGGTTCCGTAATGCCTCAGTCGATTCGGTACCCGGAACATGAATAATGATGGCATCGGCGCCATTTTCTTTGGCTACAGAAATAAGTTTCTTTTGAGCCTGCTTTAGGTTTGCAGTTTGCCCTACGACTTTGCCAATTATAAAATAATCCTTATCCACATCAACAGGGGAGAAGAACATTTCCACATTGCCCGTGGCCGGGTAATTGCGCCCGATGTATTGCACTTTCTGAAAGCACCCTGAGCTGAAAAATAAAATGGATAATGCACTAAGTAAATGTCTCATCATAAAATCATTTTTAGGAGTGAATGATGAAACAATATTAGACGATCATTTATTAAGGAATTGGTAAAGTGGTGGCAAGGCTGCCGGGAAATTTTGTGGAGGGCTGCTAAAATTTACCGGTGCTGAAATTGCATTAATGGACGAATATTCTGCGGATGAAAATAGTTGGTTCTATTAAGTAATAAATAGTATTCAATGGCACAAGCCACATATGAGCCAGAAAGAGGTTACCAGGCTTTATCCCAACTTAATCTTGACATTGCCCGGGTTCGTGTCCTCTCGAATCCACTAAAAGTCGACGTTTACCGGGGATATGCTATGTGACCGTCGCTGATATTCGTTACCTGGAAACTTAAATCACATCAATGCAACATTATAAAAATTTTAGGTGTCCTGTTAGGTAAAGGATCAGGAGTTCCCTATTTATTGTTCCAGGAATTAGCCGCCCTTGCTTTCACGAATAAAAGTTATTTCAAGTGAAAGCCAGTATAACATGTGAACTCTTTGTAACAGGCGATGTGGAGCGCAGACATTTGCTTTAGCTGGCTTTATTGATTGATGCTCAAACTGCCTGAATTTTATTACTAAAAAATGTATGCTTGTATGAAATATTTGATGTTGCCGCTTGTAACGCTTCTTTTAATTTCCTGCTGGAAACCCTACGGCGGAACTTATACTAACGAGCCACAAAAGAAAGTGTGGGGAAGCAAGCCTGTATATGCTGCCACAAACGAAGCAAAACAGATTCTGTATGATCCTCATAAAAATCCACTATTGCAGGCGGGTAATATTTATGCCTTTGGAAAATATATTTTCCAGGTGGACGTGGGCCGTGGCATTCATGTTATTGACAATACAACTCCCGCTGCTGCAGACCGGATTGGATTCATAACAGTAAAAGGCTGCGAACAAATTTCTATACAGGGCGCTTATCTATACACGAACAGTTACGCAGACCTGGTTACCCTTGATATTTCTAATCCGCTCCAGGTGCACGAAGTAAACAGGGTAGCAAATGCCTTCCCGGAGTTTCAATACAGCTATCCCCTCGCACAGCCGGAAGAAAGCGGCTACTATGAATGCCCGCGTTACGACAGTGTAGTGGTTGGCTGGGTAAAAGATTCTGTTTACATGAATTGTTTTAAAAATTAAACAACCTATTTACAATGCCACGCCTGAAAATAAAATTAACTGCTTTTGCGACTATCCTTTTCGTTTCATCTCTCGCCTTATTGAGTTCCTGCAGCAAGGAAAGTGTAAATGCGGCCGCATCAACCGGCAAAGGCGGCTCCATCACAAGATTCACTATTGCACAAGGTTACCTGTATGCTGTCAGCAATCATTTCCTTTATGCGTATAGTTTGGGTGACCCGGCTAAACCGAACCTGGTGTATACTTCCCCGTTAGACTATGATATAGAAACCATTTACCCGTATAACAAATACCTGTTCCTGGGCACAAAAACCGGCTTATATGTTTATTCCATTGACACCGCCTCTTCACCACGGCTTATAGGAGAAGCAAAGCATGCCCGTAGTTGCGATCCCGTGGTGGTAAATGATTCTGTTGCTTTCGTTACGCTCAAAAGCGCAAGCGGTTGCGGGCCGGCAGTAGCCGGGCTGTATATACATGATATAAAAGACATCACCCAGCCTACTCTAAAAAATACGGTACCATTACCTGATCCTGCAGGGCTTGGAATACAGGATAGCATATTATATGTATGCTGTGGTAATGCCGGCCTTAAAGTGTTCAACATAAAAAACCCTTATCTGCCTTCACTACTCTCCACTAAAACCGATGGTAATTTTATAGATGTTATCCCCTATAACGGCATACTTATATCAGCCGTGTATGATGGTATTATCCTGTATGATATTGGCGACCCTGCATCCCCGTCTTTAATTAAAAAAATTGGTGGTTAAAAGCACACGAAAAAGATATTATAACCCCGGGAAATTATGGTGTAAAAACCTCCTGTTGAAAGCGAGATAATGCGTATACTTCGCCGGGTCCTATAGTAATTCTACGTATTACGGCAGTAAATTTAGTACATACATAATAGGGTAGTGCTGCTCTTGTGCAGGGGATGGGACACGTGTATCTTTGTTCCAGAAGTTGATTGATGTTCAACAAACATTAATCGAAATATCCAAATCCATTGAAAAGAGCCCTATATCCAATTATCCAATAGAAAAGTTACCAATCCGATATCAGTCAACTTCTATTTTTTCTTTATCCAATACCACCGAATAACCGACCAAATCCAAAGAAACCATCCAATCATCCTGGTGTAAATACCAACCCTGAAATTAAAAAATTATTAAAGCCTGCAGCGATGCGGGCTTTTTTATTAACAGCAAGTTCGCTTCTTTATCGCAGGCATAATGTCCGTGATATAAAGCTCCCATATTTACTTCTTCTATTTCTGCTCATTACTCATACATCAAAAAGATTTATAAATTGGCTTTGAATTGATTTTCTTTTATAGTTTAGTGTTCTTGTCTTAGGTTGCAAACGTCAGGACAGCGCAGATTTAAGTTATAGCTGACTAAGGATAGATGAGGTCGCCCTAAACGGCAGGAAAATTCAATCATTTTTATTTCAACGTAATTTAACCTACCCGGAAGCGAGGAGGATATTTGAATCAAGGTATCTTTTTTCAAGTAACTTTGAAATCGAATCTGGTTGCCCCTTGCCTGGCTATAAGTGACTAAATGAAACTTTTTTAAACTAACGTCGAATCCTATAACTCATGCCCGGAAAATTTATTATTTGGTACAGGAAGTTGTCTCCTCCTAAACAAATAGTGTTTACACTCCTTTGCAACTTAATTTTTTGGTTTTTGTCCTTCGTTCTCATCGATCAAGTCGTAAATGATCCGCACCGTTCCTTTAGCCAATATTTTTTTAAATCCCTCTGGATGGCCCTCTGGATGGCTGTTTTATATTGCTGGAAACAACTAAAAGCCATTTTTAAAAAGAAGCCGGGAGATACTCAAACCGAAACCACCCCCTGATTATCGACGGCAGCTATATGTTGAAAGATAAAGAACCGACGACGGCGACCTTTTTGCTATTTACAGCCGTGTGGATGGTGTTTATTACATTCTTCAAAGCGCCGGTCATTAAATTTGATAATGAAGGGATCCATCGCATCCGTTTTTTTTAAGCATACCCTGTATAAATGGGAAGACGTGGAAAATGTTCTCCTGGGCGCACAGGAAACTTATTCAGTGTTATTTCTATTTGGCTACCCGATGGATGTATCTGTTTGAATCATTCTTATTTTGTAAGGAGCTTTTAGCTTACGGGCAAAATAAGTACAGCTAGGAGAAATAGACCTTTATACCTGGGGCCTGATCAAAATTATTATTATGCGAAAATTTCGAAAAAGCAGTCTATGAATACTACGATTGGGGTAAATTACAAACAGTTTAAATATTCTCAACTCGACTATTAAAACGCATACAGATGAAAAAATCAATTTTTATTATAGGGCTGTTTACAAGCCTTTTTTTACAACCTGTAAGCGCGAAAAATTTAGATACGACGAACGATACAATACAACTGAATGCCAAACATCAAATAAAAGATGGCATGTATGACGCTTCAGTTACCATCACGAGTGATGCTACTTATGCCTTTCCTAATACATATAAACTTCGGGTACAAGTGATAAACAACGAAGTAGTAAGTATTGGTTCTGGTTATTCCGCTATCCGGGCGGGTTATAATGATCGTGGATATATTTATGAAGGGGGAGGAGTATCTCTCGTGTATAATGAAGAGGGCCATGTAATAGCCGCAACTGCAACAGTTACTACCTCAAGCACCGGCAGCAATATCTTGTACATGAAAATTTTAATAAAGTAGATGCATAAGAATCTTTAGGCAGCAACTTTCTTCTAATAATATCCTCGAATATATTTACTCCTCTATTTCCGTTCATACCTTATATATCATAAAGATTTTATAGATTGGCTTTAAGTTGAATTTCTTTTATAGTTTAGTGTTTTATCCTGGGCTGCAAACGCCATGACAACGCAGCTTTAAGTAATGGACGGCGAAGAATAGCTGTGGTAATATCAATTATTGATTATATTTCGCATCTTTAAAAAAAAGAAATAATCTTAAAATGTCTACATCAAAAAAAATACTGATACTCACAGGTGACGCCGGCGAAAGTTTTGAAATTCTTTTTGCCGCACACCGTTTAAGAGAAGAAGGATACATCCCGGTAATAGCAGCGCCTGCTGTAAGGAGATTAAACCTGGTAATTCACGACTTTGAGCCGGGGTGGGATACCTATGTTGAACGAAAGGGCTACCTGGTTGAATCGCAAATTTCATTTGCCAATGTGAACACGCAGGATTATGAAGCATTGTTAATACCCGGGGGCCGGGCACCGGAGTATTTAAGGAACGATAAAACAGTAATTAAAATAGTAAAGGATTTTTTTGAAAGCAATAAATACATTTTCGCTATTTGTCACGGTGTACAGATATTGCTTACTGCCGGGCTGGTGAACGGGAAAAAGATTGCCTGTTACGAGCATGTAAAATTTGAAGTAGAATCGTGCGGCGGAATTTATATAACCCCTGATGAAGCTGTAATGGATGGTAAAATTATTACCGGCAAAACATGGCAATCGCATCCTGAGTTTTACAGGATTGTTTTTAAATGCCTGCAAACTTTATAATGAAGCCCTTATAAGTCTGTTCTATATATTTCCCAACGTTTACAGGCATTTCATACCAAAGCATTATAAAGATGCATAGATTGACCTTGCAATAATTCAAATTTAATGAGCATCGGGGTTTCACGGAAAGAATATCAAACCGGAAAATTATGCTTTGCAAATCCGGATGGATATTCGGGAATAAAACCCGATGCCAAATTATAAATAATCGCCAGGCACTAACTGTTATCGTCCCCGGTTTCCCTTACGATTTTTGCCTTTCTTAGTACATTCGGGTCGTTCTCGTCAGGCAGGTACACCACATCTTCTTTAACCGCATTGCTGGTTGTAATATCTTTTGCTCTTTCTTGTGCCACGTATCTCTCTCGCCCGGCTTCACGGGCTTCATTTTTTATGATGCTCTCACCCGGTTGGTAATCACGATTTCTTCTTTTGAAGAGACGGTTGTCATCGAAATAACTGGTGTTATAAAAAGCTTCCCGTTCAGGATTTTCCTTTGACTCAAAATCGGCAAGCTTTTCTGCAGCTGTTGAGCTTTGGGGAATAAATACATCACGAATGGCTCTTTCGGTTTCATAAGTAACCTCTCCTTTTTTGTACTCAGGCAAAGTGGCAAGATGTCCAACAGTAATGTCATGAAGAAATACAACATTTTCTTTTGGATCGAGTTCGGCAAGTCCTACCGGTATAATTATATTGCGTGACAAAAGATTGAGCGGCTTACCATCAAGATTTACTACCAGGTATCTTACCTTTTGGGCATTCACGTCAAACAAAAGTTCCTTTACTTTTCCTATTTCCTGATTAGCAGCATTTACTATTTTCCATCCCCTTATATCGGGTTCATCTTTTACCATTTCATACCCGCTGGAGCCAAGCTCCTTCAATGGTTCGTTTACTACAACTGTTTCTCTGGACATAATTATGATGTTTTAAAGGTTAAAAAATATCTGTACAAACTGTGGTGACATCGCTATGCTTCTGAGACTGCACCTTCGCAATTTGCAACTGTAGTGAGGAAGGCGCACGTAACGTAGTCGTGGTTGCATGTTCTTGTTGCTTGTAAACTGCGAAATAATAAATAGCGCCTCCAATTATTAAAATGAGAATTATTATCCACAACCACGCAAAGCTTTTTCTTTTTGGTTGCACATGTAAATTTGCCATAGGTTAATGTATTAAAGGTTTAAATGAAATAAATTGCTGCGGATGAACACGGATCCGGCTACGGTAATTATCCGAATCAAATGAAAACAACCGCAAAATTTTATATTAGAAAATCATGCCAGACCAAACTTCCCTGGTCCGGTAGCTGTGAATGAGTTACCTGCTCTCTTACTTTCTCAGCGGAGTTTTCATGTTCTTTTCCATTTGGTAACAATCAAAGGAACCACCGGAAATCATCTTTCCATCTCAGCATTATATCTGTGAAATTTAAGCACTACTAAGTTTACTATTTCTATTTTGCACATGCCCATCCTTCATATATATTTATAGATTCACTTTTTAATAATTCAATGTTTAGTCACGCATCGGGGTTTCACGGAATGAATATTATAACATGGAGATTATGTTGTGAAAATTCCGATCAGAGGTAGATAAATAATGCGGCTTAATTGATATTAATTTTCTTTATAGTTTGGTATTTTTATCCTGAGTCGCAAATATCAGGACAGCGTAGATTTTAAGTTATAAGCAGGCTAAGCATAGCTGGTGACCGGTTTCCCAAAGTAATTCAAAAATATATGCGGCGTTGACTTTTTTAAATAATAATTTCTTACCGTGTCACAGATAAGAATTCACGATATTGCAAACCGTAAAATAAATCAATGAAAAAATATATCACTACACTTGCTTGTATTGCCCTATTTTTTACTGCTTCCGCTCAATCTGTACAACCTGCTAAAGACTGGAAGTTCGGAGTTGCGCTTTGGACTTTTCATACTGTAAGTTTTGCCCAGGCGCTAGACAAGGTTGACAGTGCAGGGTTGAAATATATTGAACCAAATAATTTCACCAAAACACTTCCTGAGTTGAAAGATTCATCTCTTATGCAACTCTCGCCGGCAGGCATTCAAAAGTTAAAAGCGCTGATAGAGCAAAGAGGATTGAAATGCGAATCAGTATATGTTGCAGGTGGTAATGATATTGCATCGTGGAAGAAGCAGTTTGAGATGGCAAAGCAATTTGGGGTGCAATTTATAACAACCGAACCACCATTGAACATGTGGGACAGTATAGATAGCCTCGCCGGTGTGTATGGAATAAAAGTGGCCATACACGAGCATTGGCAAGGTATGAGCCATTACTGGAATCCGGACACCACATTGATGGCTTTAAAAGGCCACCCTAATTTTGGTGTCTGCGCCGATCTTGGCCATTGGCCAAAGAGCGGTATCAATCCCCTTGATGCCATAAAGAAACTGAGCGGGCATATTATTGCCATACATTTAAAAGATATTGCTGCTTATAATGATCCGAAGCTGGTTGATGTGCCCGTTGGAACAGGCATAGTAGATTTTCCGGCAATTTTTAAGGAATTAAAAAAGCAAGGTTTCAAAGGCCATATTTACATAGAACGCGATGCAACGGATCAGCCAGGCAATCTGCCGTCAGTGCTACAGGAAGTAAAATATTATAATGAACAAGTGGGCAAGCTGTAAGCTGCACTTGCTTTTTCAGCGCAAGCTTTAAAAGGCGGGAATATTTATCCTGTTTTACCTGCAAACGACAGGACAGCGAAGATTTTAAGTTATGGGCAGACTAAGGATAGCGGGGGCTTATCAACTTCCTATCGAGTTTATCAAATCACTTTTTTTCTCACGGGCGATGGCTTTAAGCTCATAGTATAAAACGAATATTATACCGAGAGCCACAAAATTAAACCCGATTACCCGGTCAGCAAGATTATCGCCTATTTGAAGAGAATAACTGGAGAGAGACGAACCAAACTGTATATGGAAACTTCCGGAAAGAGACTCGAGGTATAATGAAAAAGAAAACCCTGAAACAAATTGAAAAAAGATCCCAAAGCCATAAATACTCACTGCCTGCAAGCACTGGCATACGAGAGACATTATTACCGAATGCTGCTGCAACCGGAATAACATAACCCCGCAATACACCGAAAAGGAATGCAAAAGAAATCCTGCAAAAATTATTAATGTTGATATATTATAAAGGTCACCGCTGAAAAATAACGGAACGGAAAATGCTATTCCTATTATACCTCCTGTAATTTGATAAACAGATAGCCATTTAAATCCCAGGAGGTATTTGTCTTTTGGCATCAGAAAAATGTTCGTTTTGATTGCATCAACAAATATATTTAACAAAAAAAACTTAACGATATTCTCTTAACTACAATATTCACCTTAAATATACCAGCATGAATATTGTACCCGGGTACGTTCATAAAAATGCAACCGCAAGACTGGTTGTACAGCAGTGCAATTGATTGTTATACTAATAGAAAGGGATTATTAGATTTAATAAGAATTGATTGAAGAAGTTTTGGAACTGCTAAAGGTTGGTAGTTATAGTAACGGTCAGGCACAGGTCGGGAGACCTGCGCCAGAGTGGGTATCAGGAGCCATAACTTTTTAAAAATTACTTTTACCGTTCAAGGCCGGCATGCACACAAAACAGTCCGGCTTTCATTATTTTTGATTCATAAAATATTATTTTAAAAATCAACACTATGGTAGAAGCACTTGAATGGAGCAGAATGTTTAAAGGCGATCAATACACATGGTTTTTTCTTTTTGAAGTAGTATTTCGCACGACGGTTATGTTTTTGCTTATGATGCTATTTTTTAGGCTCAGTGGCAAAACAGAGATAAAGCAGCTCAATATTTATGATGTAATTATTATTGTAGGATTGGGCTCTGCAGCCGGCGATCCTATGTTGTACGATGATGTTCCCTTATTGAATGGAGCAGCCGTTTTCATCACTGTGCTGGGGCTTTACAGGTTAATGACTTATTTGTCCGGCAAAAATAGAACAATGAATAAATGGCTGGAGGGAAAAGTGCGCTGTATAATGGATCATGAAAATGTTGTAAACCTTGATGCTTTAAAAAAAGAAAAACTTGACATCAATGACCTGTTCACGAACCTGCGCCTTCAAAAGATTTCCCAGTTAGGCCAGGTTGAACGCATCTACATAGAAATTTCAGGTGAGTTCAGTATTTTTTTTCGTAAAGAGAATGACATAAAAACCGGCCTGCCGATCTATCCCGAAGAATTGGAGAAAGCTACTGCCCATATTGATGTGGCAGGAGACCATAGCTGTAAAAACTGCGGCTATACGCAAACATTTCAGCAGCCTACAGCAAAGCCTGTTTGCCCTAATTGTAAAGAATTATTTTGGGTAAAATCAACAGACAGGCAGCGCATTACCTGAGGAATAAAGGAAACTGAGTTATTACTTTCTCAGCGGGGTTTTTATTTCCCTTCTTACATAGGCTAACAAAATTTAAAGACGGGAAATAAAACCCCGATGCCTGGATGCTCTTTAAACTTAATACCCCCGTATCTTTATCTTAGTCGGATTTCGGTAAATGTAAAGACTTCAATGTTGCCCATCTATTTCTGTACGTTGATTTTGCAGCATAACGAATTATAGATTGGCTTTATAATAAATCAAGGTTTAAGCGCACATCGGGGTTTCACGGAAAGAATATTATAGTTGGGAGATTATACTGTGAAAACCCCGATGGAAAGGAAATGATTGGCATGCACAATTGAATTACATTTATGGAAAAGTTATAAATTAAAACCCCCTATTTTTATTTTTGTCTGATTTCGTAAATGTAAAGACTCCAATTTTACCCTTCTGTTTCTGTACGTTGATTTTGCAGTATAACGAATTATAGATTGGCTTTATAATAAATCAAGGTTTAAACGTACATCGGGGTTTCACGGAAGTGTTCCCAGAGTTAGGAGATTATGCTGTGAAAACCCCGCTGGGAAGTGAAATGCAAAAGGATTACTAACATTTTCATTGTAGAACCATGCGGCGAATTTATATCACACGGATGAAGCCGTAATGGATGATAAAATTATTACCGGCAAAACATTGCAATCGCATCCTGAGTTTTACAGCATCGTTTTTAAATGCCTGCAAACTTTATAGCTAAACGATTAGCAGTTAAAAAGATGTTCAGTGTTTTTGTCCCGAGTTGCAAAATCAGGACAGTGCAGATTTTAAGTTATAGCAGACTAAGGATGGCGGAGAAACGTAGATTCACAAACTGTTTAAAATTGCAGCCACTTACAAATCAATAAGGGATACCATTTCAATAGTTTTTAAAAGTTCTATTTACAATACCTGTCAAAAAGAAACGTTTTATTAAAGAATAAATGTTCAAAATTTTTATCAACGACATCACATGTTTTCAAGATAATGCGCTTTTAGATTCATATAATTCAATTCTAATAAAAATAATATACGATTAAATACGCCAAAATCTTTTTATCATTCATAAGCCACATATCGTATAATGGTGAAATCTCTCCAAGCCTATGTTTTAGTATATTTTTTGCTAACATGTATCGCTAATAATAAATTCTGATAATTCTTGAGCTGGAATCATTAAAATATTCAACCACTTCGTTTAAAAACTTATACTCAGTTTGTCCGATATCAAATTGATCATCCTCAATCATAATATATTCTTGCAGTACAGCATTTTTTGTTACGTTATCGTCTTGCAAAGTTTGAATTTCTTGCTCTTTAAAACTTTCTGTTTCTTCCACCTCAATAACATCTTCATTTTCAAAAGTTTTTGATCCAATTCTTCCTTCTGTTCAGCGTCAAACACCTCACCGATTTCAATCTTGGATAAATGCCCCAATTTTATACCTGACAAAAATATTTTATCCATGTATTCCTTTGTCAGTTTAAGAAGTGCATTATATTTTCCGTCTTTATCGTTGTTAATATTCTCAAAATCCATTCTTCGATACTTTTCATTTATTGCCATTTTTAAAACGTGTCACTCCAAGAAGCTCCAGGATAATTAATCGTTTAGAAATCTCCAAATCCTCTAACATTACTTTTAATGAATCAACTACCTGAATTACTCTATTTTCATCGCATCTGTCAATATCATCCACAAATAACAAGATTTTTGTATCGAAGATTTTATTCGGTGGTATCCATGTTTTAAACAAAAAGACAATTTCTTTTTGTATTTCTGCCTGTAGTCCCAGATACTTTTGAAAAGACATTTTGTTTGAATACATACTAAGGACATTTTTCGCCTTTCGGCTTGTCTGCGAAAATATAAGTACAAGACTTTAAGAATTACAATAAGCCCGAAACTGGTAATGAAATATTTACCCCACTCCAATTTTTTTTGAAGCGGGATGAATAACCATATTGCAAAAAGAAAGAAACCAAAAACGAAATAAATTACGGGCTTCACACCAAATCTTACAGCATTCAACCTGATTTTCTTTTGGTCGCATTTATTCTATCCTTACAAATAGCTGTAAAAGCGTTCAACCAACTGAAATACTTTGACCCAAAATTCTGAGCATTGTTTGCTTTATCTTTTGTTCGGTTGAACTTGTATGATCGATAATAATCAGTTTCAAAATATTTATCAGCAAATATTTCATAAAGATATGCCCATGATGCAGGTGTATCCTGATATTTCCATGCATGAAATTCAACTTTTAAAAATTGTACACTATTTTTTTCATTTGCACTTAAATATTTAGTTATTTCTTGCCAAAGGAAAGTCTTACCTCTGCCCCATTGTCCGAAAATTCCAAACATATTTCCTTTTTGATCCAGTAATTTTTTCAGGAGTTCTCCAACTTCTATGGCAATTTCTTTAACCCCAATTACGGGGTTAAAATTATCCGTAATAAAAAAGGAATTTGCCGCAACTTTCAGCTTAGGCCCATCTTTTTCAAACGGCTTGATTTGAGATGTATATTTATCTCTAATTTCAATTTGGGTATTTATGTTGAAGGTATTTTGAGTCAGACCACGCAAAAATCTTAAAATATCGATAGCTTTCGTCTATCGTATAACTGTTACTAAACTTTTGATTTCCAAAGTAATAGGTGAGACCGAGCCTTTTAAATCTAATGGCATAGCTAAGGTCCCACTCTATTTCTTCAGCACTAACGTATTCATCCGAACGGTGGAGGATGTGCTTAGCGGGGTCTACAATTAAATTATACTGTGCAAGATGAATTCTATGCGGAAGAGACCATTCTGAGCCATCCCATTCTCCGACACCAATATTTATATCTATATACTTATCATGCTCAGGCTTTTTTTCATACCTTGCTGAAGGATGAAAAAAATCGATATTAAAAGTTGTTCCCAGTCTTATTCCCAAACGCCAGAAATTTGTTGCATTACAGGGCTGAATATAAATTCTGCATTCGCTTTCTTGAAGATCAATTAGTTTATCTAACACATCATCATTGTAGATTTGTAATGCCAATGTTCTTGAACTTATGTTTTATAACCTTCATAACAGAACAGTCAGTTAAGGTGAGATAATTAAGAATAATCCTAATAAATATAATCCATTCTCACTAATACTAACAAAGGCTTGTGGTTAAACCATTGGAGCAGGTTTGTAGACCCTGATTAGGTGTGCCAACCACGTACTTTCTCAGCGGGGTTTTTATTTCCATTCTTACATAAGCAAACAATAAACATGAGCCGAGAAATGAACCCCCAATGCCTAAATGCTCTTCAAACTTAAACAAGTCAACTTCTTTATCTAGCAGGATGTCCGTGAAATATTAAACGCTCCTCTGTTTTCTGCAGATTTACTCATGCATCATAAAGATTTATAGATTGGCTTAATATGAATCATGGTTTAAGCGCACATCGGGGTTTCACGGAAAGAATATTATAGCCGGGAAATTACGCTGTGAAAATCCCGATGGGAAGGAATGATGCTACTGACAACAAATAAATTAAATCTTCCAACATTTAATTGCTAATTCCGCAAAACCTTTCTGCCTTTTATTTATTTCTGCAATTGTCCAGGTTGATATGTTTGCTAAATCCTTGGTAATTAAAAAATCCGATGATTTAAAGACATCCTTTTTGAAATCAAAATCTTGGTTACCAATCTTGGAATTGATAGTTGATGAAAGTAAGGTTTGATTTCCCAAGCGGTTGGTGTAAAATTTATGTTCTTCTTCACTGAATTCGTTCCAACCATCGAAAATATTTTTTGGTAAGATATGCTCTATGTTTACTGCTGCTTCATCATTATTGGGTATCAATTCAGTATATTTTGATCGATTTCTTCGGAAACTTTCTATCGTTGAAAGAAAATATTTTTGATAACGTACTTTTAGAAACATTAGCTTTTGAAAACTCTTCTTTGAATCTAATATCATCTGGAATTATGTGCCGTAAATAAACTATTAACTCTCCAGTATTTTTTATATCACCATTTCTGATTTTCATTGCAGCGTTTGAAAAATTTGTTTCAAATATTCCACTACTTAAAGTACCAGAGACAAGTAACCTAACAATTATTGATACTATTGTTTCTATAGATTTATTTGCTTCTTTAATATTAAATTTTACTAGTAGCGAAAGCAGCATGGGTCTAACTTGCACCATTCCTAAAAGATTTATGGTCCTAATATTATTTCTTGTATTAGTGCCATAGTCCGCCCAAAAAGCATGATCGGAATGTATAATGGCTAAATACAGAGAAGAGTTTAGAGAAAGTTGGTTAGATAGTTCTATTGCGGCATTTTTACTTTTTATATTTAATTTGATCTTTTCGTATAACTCTTTCTCTCTTACATTTCCATTCATTGAAGACCACAAATATCTTATATAGGGAACAACAATTGACTCATCCACTGCTGATTCCAGCACACTCGTCATTGATATCCAGTTTATTTGTGCCTTGCTGATAAGATTTCCGGATTTGTGAAAAATAAAATTCTTTAATAGATATGAAATGGCTAAATCTAAACCTCTATCATTTAATGTTTCAAAAATTGTAAATGCATTTGAGTAATCTGGTACTTCAACGAAGATAACCCTAACATCTTTCTTTATAAATTCTACCCAATCAACTAGTTTTTTCACATCACCATCACCTCCAAGAATCTCATTAACTTTTTTTTGAGCAAGTTGAAAAGCTTCGTATAGTCTTTTATGACTTAGCTTTAAGCTTTTCAAGGTTTCAGGCTCCTTAGCATTTTCCTTTAGAATATATTCGAAGTAGAATTCATGATCATTTTCATTTAATATTAAGTGAGGAAATTCATCTTCTGTTCTTAAATCTTGTGAAATCAAATAATCGTTAGCAATTTTCCATGCACGTTTTTTATCATCAATAGAGATAAAAATAATTTCTTATGGCGGCTAATAAAATGGTTATTGTAACCAGACGCTGTTGCCCGTCAACTACTTCTTCTCGATCATCAATATTGGACTTTACGACAATTGAACCTATAAAATATTCCTTTTCATCATTATAAATGGAATTAGAAATGTCTTGGAATAAGTCTGTCACATGTCTTTCTTCCCAAGCATAATTTCTTTGATACTTTGGCACTTGAAGTTTATTGATATTTAAAAAATGCCTACTCCATTAAGAGTAATTTTTATCTTATCTAATTCCGACATGTTATTATAATTATGCTCTCAATTTACACTAACTCGAGATATTATAAACAGCTTTTTAATTACGCGTTTACATCCCTACAAATAATTGATTCAATCCAGGAATTAGACTTTACTTCTGTAAATCATCTTCAGTATTTCTTTGGACGGATTTATTATAAACGAGATATTACCTCCCCATTTTAGTCCCAGCATATAGAACAACAGCCTGGCGCAAGGGTGTCGGGAGGCTCTTGTGCATTGGCACGCCTTGTGCCGGTAGAAACCCGCTTCCATAGTCTGTAAAAATTAACAGCAAAGCACTTTCTTTCTCAGCGGGGTTTTCATTTCCTTTCTTACATAAGCTAACAATAAACAGGAACCCGGGAAATGAAACCCCGATGCCTGAAGGTTCTTCAAACTAAAAAGAGGCCGTCTTCTTCATCTTGGTACGCTGGCCTTAATAAGCACTCTGATGTTTACGCCTCGTATTTCTGCACATTAATCATGCATCATAAAGATTTATAGATTGGCTTTGTAATAATTCAATGTTTAATCAGGCATCGGGGTTTCACGGAAAAGATATTATAACCGGGAGATTATACTGTGAAAACCCCACTGGGAAGGTTAAAATTAACCCCAAAAACTGTCAGGTTTTTTTCGGAAGGTTCAATGTAAGTCGACCTCTTTCGTATGTAAGCCGACCGCACGAGCATGTAAGCCGACCTCTTTCGTATGTAAGTCGACCGCACGAGCATGTAAGCCGACCTCTTTCGTATGTAAGTCGACCGCACGAGCATGTAAGCCGACCTCTTTCGCATGTAAGTCGACCGCACGAGCATGTAAGCCGACCTCTTTCGCATGTAAGTCGACCGCACGACCATGTAAGCCGACCTTTTTCGTATGTAAGTCGACCTTTTTCGTATGTAAGTCGACCTCCCGAGCATGTAAGCCGATCTTTCGTATGTAAGTCTACCGCACGATCTTGCTAGTCGACCTTTTTCGATTTTGCTTCGACCTCTTTCGGATAATTACCGACCCCAACGGGCTTTTTACCCGGGCTTCTGCGATTTATCCTGGCTGTTTTCTGGTTTACTTCGTTCTTTTTTAGCATTCATAAGAGTGAACGTATTATACAGGTATTCAGCGAAGATTATTGTATGAATATTATTACATTATGTAGGGCGATATAAAGCCTCACCCTTTCCCCACCACCGCACACAACCGTATCAAAACCGAACACCTCACCACCATCATCAACTCATAAATCACTCATTCCCAAAAACATAAATCCCCGGCAAGGTTTTAGATTATAAATGAAACATGCAAAGCTTTTCTTCATTGAATTTTTTAAAATAACACGCCGTGATTAAAAATTACCTCAAAGTCGCCTGGCGCAATCTCGTTCGCAACAAAGCATTTTCCGCCATCAATATACTCGGCCTTTCGCTGGGGCTTACGTGCAGTATGCTCATTATGCTGTGGATACAGGACGAGCGCAGCGTGGATGCTTTTCATAAAAATGGTAAGCAACTATACCAGGTGTACGAGCGCTGGATCGCTAATGGTAAAAACTGATGCAAGCTATCCCACACAAGGGCTGCTGGCAGATGAATTGAAAAAAGTAATTCCGGAGATAGAATATACGGCCGCTACAGACTATGCAGCAGCGCCAGGCTCGCAAAGCACGTTTGAGGCAAACAATAAAGTAAATAAAAACAATGGCAGGTTTGCCGGCCTCGATTTCTTTCGCATGTTCAGCTACCCGCTGTTGCAGGGCAATGCAGCAACGGTTTTAAATGAACCAAACAGCATCGCGATCTCCCGCAACATGGCGGATAATTTTTTCGGCAGTCCTGCTAAGGCCATTGGTAAAACGATACGTTTTGAAAATAAAGAAGATCTTAAGATAACGGGTGTGTTTGAAAATATTCCTGCTAACTCTTCACAGCAATTTGATTTTATAAGAAGCTGGATAGATTATGTAAAGCAAAATGACTGGGTGCACAACTGGGGCAATACCAGCCCGGAGACTTTTGTAATGCTGCGTGCAGATGCAAACCCTGCGGCAGTGCAGGCAAAGATTAAAGATTTTATTTATCGCTATTCGCAAAAAGATCCCGGCGTTTCAATCGAGTTGGCGTTGCAGCCATTCCCGGAGAAATACCTGCATTCCAATTTCACCAATGGCAAGGTGGATGGCGGCCGTATTGAATATGTAAATCTCTTTACGCTGGTGGCTATTTTCATCATGCTTATCGCCTGTATCAACTTCATGAACCTTGCTACGGCACGGGCATCAAAGCGTGCAAAAGAAGTGGGGCTGCGCAAAGTGATAGGAGCGAGGCGTTCTTCATTGATCGGGCAGTTTATTGGGGAGGCGATGTTGCTTACATTATTATCCGTGATCATTGCAGTTATTACTACCGCATTATTACTACCGGCGTTCAATGGCCTTACAGGTAAAGAGCTACACCTTCCGGTTAGTCAGCCTGTTTTCTGGATGGCTTTGGCGGGTTTACTTGTTGTCACCGGTCTCGTTGCAGGCAGCTATCCGGCATTTTTCCTTTCTTCATTAAAACCGGTAAAGGTTTTAAAAGGCACCCTTAAGTTTAGCCACGCCGCTACTTTCTTCAGGCAGGGGCTGGTGGTTTTCCAGTTTGCACTTTCCATCATTCTTATTGTAGGCATGATCGTGATCTACCGGCAAATGGATTTTATTCAAACTAAAAACCTTGGCTACGACAGGGAGAATCTTATTTATGTTCCTATTGAAGGCGAGTTGATAAATAAATACGAAGTGTTTAAAGATGAAGTAAGCAAACTGCCTTCTATCGTGGATGTCTCCAAGATGCGAAATTCACCGACCATAATTGAGCACCATACTAACAGTATAAGCTGGCCGAAAAAAGATCCTGAATAACAATGTTTCTTTTGCTGATGGGGTAGTGGGTTATGATTTTGTAAAGACCATGAAGCTGCAATTAAAAGAGGGCCGTGATTTCTCCAAAGATTATGCTGATTCGGCAAGCTATATTTTAAATGAAACTGCTGTAAACAGGATAGGGTATAAAGATCCCATTGGCATGCCGGTAATATGGGGAAGCCATCGCGGCACGATCATAGGTGTTATTAAAGATTTTCATTTCAGTTCCATGCATGCTCCTATTGAGCCGCTCATTATACGGCTTGATGAAAACTGGCCCTGGGGAACCATACTGGTGCGTACCCGTGCCGGAAAAACGAAAGATGCGATTGCGGGGCTGCAAAGCATTTGCAAAACATTAAACCCTAAGTTTCCTTTTACTTACCAGTTTTCAGATCTGGCTTATGCAAATCTTTACCAAAGCGAGCAGGTAGTAAGCAAGCTTTCGGATTACTTTGCGTTGCTCGCTATTTTGATTTCATGTCTTGGTTTATTTGGCCTGGCAACATTTGTAGCGGCGCAGCGGGTTAAGGAAATTGGTGTGCGTAAAGTGTTGGGTGCATCTGTTGGAGATATCGTTACGATGTTCTCAGGTAATTTTTTAAAGCTTGTTGGGATAGCCATACTGGTTGCCTTCCCTGTTGCATGGTGGGCCATGAACAACTGGCTGCAAAACTTTGCCTACAAAATAGATATTGAGTGGTGGATATTTGCAGTGGCAGGAGTAGTGACTGTTTTTATTGCATTGCTCACGGTGAGTTATCAAAGTATTAAGGCGGCATTGAGCAACCCGGTGAAGAGTTTAAGAACGGAATGAACCCCTAACCCCTAAAGGGGAATGCCATACCGTTGTTAATAAATCTGTCCGGGAACTTCTGGAGATTGATAAGATTAACCATGATTCGGATATTGAGATAATCATAGAAATCATTTAATCAAAAAAATCATAGTTCAGACAAAATCATAATTCAGACAAAAATAATAATCACAAATAAATCATAGTTCAGACAATGTTTAAAAATTATTTTAAAATCGCATTTAGAAATTTAAGCCGCCATAAAGGTTACGCGGCCATCAATATTTTCGGACTCGTTTTAGGGCTGGCCGCTTTCTGGATGATTGCTTTGTATGTAGCGGATGAACTTAGCTACGATCGCTATAATAAAAATGCCGGCCGCATTGTAAGGCTTGCCCAGCATGCATCGTGGGATGGCGGAAATATGAATGTCGCTCTTACTTCCCCGCCTTTTGCGCCTGCGCTAAAGACAGATTATCCTGAAATTGAAGATGCGGTTCGCATAGATGCGGAAGGCGGTGGCATCATCACTTACCAGGATAAAAAAATAAATGCCGGCGATATCATCTTTGCTGATAAGAGTATTTTCAACATATTCTCTTACCAGTTTTTATATGGCGACCCGGAGACAGCTTCAACGGAACCGAATTCCATTGTAATCAGTGAAAGTCTTGCCGATAAAATATTTGGCTCTGCAGAAAGCGCATTTGGCCAAACTATTTATTTTGATAACAGCGATGGCAGCAAGGTCACCGGTGTGATAAAAGATATTCCGGGCAATTCACATTTGCGTTTCAGCGGTGTGCGTTTCTTTCCTGCGGATTATACAGAAGGCTGGCAGAATTTTCATGTATATACTTATCTGTTGCTAAAGAAAAATACTGACCTTAAAAGCCTTGAAAAGAAATTGCCGGCGTTCACAGCAAAAACTATCCAAAAAGAAATGGGCGTAAAAGATTACCAGCTTGAGTTGCAGCCCCTCACTTCTATTCACCTGCATTCCAACCTTGGCTATGAGATAGGCGCTAACGGTACTATCAGTCGTGTGTATATTTTTATTGCTATTGCATTTTTGGTTCTGCTCATCGCGGTAATTAATTACATGAACCTTTCCACTGCGAGATCATCTTCAAGAGTACGTGAAGTGGGTATCCGCAAAGTGATAGGATCGGGGAGGTGGCACCTTGCAAGGATGTTTATTACAGAATCTGTTTTGATCACGCTTATTGCAGCCGTGATATCTGTATTCGTTGTACAGTTTTCACTTGCTTTTTTCAATGAGCTTAGTGGAAAGGAATTAACCATCTGGCGGTTTGGTGTAATGAACACGCTGCTTTTATTAGGCGGCTTTTCTTTGCTAACCGGTATTGCAAGCGGTATTTACCCATCACTTTTTCTTTCTGGTTTTAAAACAATACCTGCACTTAAGGGCCAGATGGGAAAAATGGATAACAACATTTTGTTCCGTAAATCACTCGTAGTTTTCCAGTTTGTAATTACCATAGTAATGATTACCGGCGCTGTTATTATTTACAAACAATTACAATTTGCCCTGCACACCGATCTTGGATTTAATAAAGACCAGGTACTTACTTTTCACATAGATAATAAAAAAGTGCGTGCACAAATACCGGCGTTGAAAACGCAATTATTGCAAAGCCCTTTTATACAAGATGTTGCTGCCGCGGGTAATCCTATCGGTAATAATGACCTTGGTACCCATGGCTACGATTATCAAAAAAATGATGGTACACTCTCGGATAATACAAAGATGATAGAGGAGTTAATGGTGGATGCCGATTATATTAAAACAATGGAAATAAAATTATTAAATGGCAGAAATTTTTCTGATGAAATTCCCTCTGATCAAACCGGTTCTGTTATCGTAAACGAAACGCTGGTAAAAGAAATGGGCTGGACAAATCCTATAGGTAAGGAAATGGTTAAGTCGTCCAGTTATGAAAAGAGGGTGTCTTCAAAAGTGATTGGGGTAATAAAAGATTTTCATACGTATTCCTTGCAGCATAAAGTAGAGCCGCTTGTATTAGTGATGCCGCCAAACACTGACCAGCAGGATAACCTGTATGTAAAACTTACGAAAGGTAAAATACCGGAAGGGCTTGCCTACCTCAATAATGTTTATCGCCAGTTTGATAAAGCGAATCCTGTAGAATTTCATTTTCTTGACGAAAATTTTGCAAAGCAATACGGAGCAGAAAAAAAGCAGGGCGAAATAGCGCTTGTGTTCTCCGTACTTGCGATAATGATTGCATGTCTTGGATTGCTTGGCCTTGCTACGTTTACGGCAGAGCAGCGCCGTAAAGAAATTGGTGTAAGAAAAGTATTGGGTGCAAACGTTGCAGACATTGTTCAAATGCTTTCTGCAGATTTTTTAAAACTTGTGTTGATTGCTTCAATCATTGCGGTTCCTATTGCCTGGTTCGCCATGGACAAGTGGCTACAGGACTTCGTCTACCGTGTGAATATTGATTGGTGGATTTTTGCTGCGGCAGGTTTGGCTGCATTGGTTATTGCATTAATCACGATAAGTTTTAAAGCTATAAAAGCGGCCGTTGCCAACCCGATTAAGAGTTTGAGGATGGAGTGATTTGCAAATGGCTACTCACACCCGTGCTCACGATTGATCTAATCATTGCACCAGTGTGCCAACCATTCCCGTCTTTGCGAGGAGCCTTACAAGGCTTTGAGTTAAATACACCTTCCGGCTCCGACGCAATCTCCCTGGTCAAGCATTACCATGAGATTGCCACAAAGTTTTCCGTAAAAGCTTTTCAATTCAAGTTCCCCCACGGGAAAACTTTTCGCAAGGACGAGAGTGGTGGGTTTGCTGCGTTGCAATGTTCAGAATGTCGCAGTCCTTTGCCAGAAGAGATTGGTAAGTTTCTTTCGTTACAATGTTTAGAGTGTCACAGCTTTTTGCTTTGCAATGTTTTTATGTTTCATGCTTTTCATTTGAGCCCGCTATTATACTTGTAAGCCCACTGCTCCCGTCTTTGCGAGGAGCCTTACAAGGCTTTGAGTTAAATACACCTTGCGGCTCCGACGCAATCTCCTTGGTTCACAGTTACCATGAGATTGCCACAAAGCTTTCCGTAAAAGTTTTTCAAATCATTTCTCCCCACAGGAAAACTTTTCGCAAGGACGTTAGTGGTTCGTTCACGTCTTTGCGAGGAGCCAGCAAAAGGCTCCGGGTTAGAAATAGTTTCCGGCTCCGACGCAATCTCCTTGGTTTAGCATTACTATAAGATTGCCACAAAGTTTTTTCCCCAAACAACTCCTGATCTCAGCAGTAATAATTATTTTCATTCTTGCATGAAATACGGAGGCTTCGTTTATTTAATCACCAATCAATACAACAACGTTTTATACACGGGCGTAACATCTGCATTACGTGCAAGAATTTTTGAGCATCGAACAAAATTTTATCCTACAAGTTTTACGGCAAAGTACAATTGTAACAAAATTGTTTGGTACGAATTTTTGCCAAGAGTAGAATTGGCCATTGAAAGAGAGAAACAAATTAAAGCAGGAAACAGGAAAGCAAAAGAAAAACTAATAAATGCTTTCAATCCAACCTGGAAAGACTTGTGGGAAGAGATACAGGATTTGTAATTGAGGTCGCTATTCTACCCGCGAGTCCACCTCTTCCGTCCTTGCGAGGAGCCTTACAAGGCTTTGAGTTAAATACACCTTCCGGCTCCGACGCAATCTCCCTGGTCAAGCATTACCATGAGATTGCCACAAAGTTTTCCGGAACAGAATTTTAAATTATTTCTCCCAACAGGAAAACTTTTCGCAAAGACGAGATTGGTGAGTTTGCTGCGTTGCAATATTTCGTACCTGGCAGTTCTTCGTATTGCAATTTTTTTCATGTTTTCGTGCCCCTCATTTGAACTGACTATTATACTCGTAAGCCCACTGCTCCCGTCTTTGCGAGGAGCCTAATGGGGTGACTGAATTGAATACATCTTCCGGCTCCGACGCAATCTCCTTGGTTCAGCATCACCATAAGTTTGCCACAAAGTTTTCCGTAACAGTTTTTCAAATCATTTCTCCCAACAGGAAAACTTTTCGCAAGGACTTGAGTGGTTCGCTCCCGTCTTTGCGAGGAGCCTTACAAGGCTTTGATTTAAATACACCTTCCGGCTCCGACGCAATCTCCCTGGTCAAGCATTACCATGAGATTGCCACAAAGTTTTCCGTAAAAACTTTTCAATTCAAGTTTCCCCACAGGAAAACTTTTCGCAAAGACGAGAGTGGTGGATTTGCTGCGGTGCAATGTTTCGTATGTTGCAGCTCGTTGCGTTGCAATGTTTTTCATGTTTCATGCTCTTCATTTGAGCCCGCTATTCGATCCGCAAGCCCACTGTTCCCCCGTCTTTGCGGGGAGCCTAATTCCGTTTTGTATTAAATACATTCTGTGGCTCCGACGCAATCTCCTTGGTGTAGCATTACCCTGAGATTGCCACAAAGTTTTCCGTAAAAGTTTTTCAATTCATTTCTCCTAAAAGGAAAACTTTTCGCAAAGACGTGAGTGGCCTAACTGTCCGCTTTCTCCCGAACAGTGTCCGATTACGAACACTTTCCTATATCAGCATATAAAACAACATGTTCTGTTTCAATGCAGTGTATCATTGGTACACTGGTTGAAAACTATTTCCGGGTGTTACATTTCTCAATAATTAATTTATGCTGAAGAACTATTTCAAAATCGCCTGGAGAAATTTATCAAGAAATAAGGGCTTCTCCATAACCAACCTTCTTGGCCTCACCATCGGTATGACCTGCGCCATATTGATCCTCCTTTGGGTTAAAGATGAACTGGGCTATAACAAGTTTCAAAAAAACTACGGCAATATATACCAGGTGATGGCGCACCGTACTTTCAACAACCAAACCTTTACGGATGAAAATATGGTATTGCCGCTTGCATCATCTATCGGTAGCGACATACCACAGGTGAAGCAAGCCGTGGTTACAACAGGCAGGCAATCACATATTCTTACTTATGGAGATAATAAATTGAAGAAGGAAGGCTATACAGTTGGCGATCATTTCTTCGATATGTTTTCCTGGAAATTTGTACAGGGAAACGCCGCCACGGCTTTACCCGACGCTTATTCTATCGTTCTGACCGAATCCGCTGCACGTACTTTATTCGGCAAAGAAGATCCTATAAATAAAGTAATAAGAGTAGATGATGATTATGATGCAAAAGTTACCGCCATTGTTGAGGACGTTCCCGGCAATTCTACTTTCCAGTTTGATTTTATCAACAAGTTTAATTTTTTAAATGACTACCTGAAAAGAAATTTTACTAACTGGAAAAATTCATCATGGCATGTGTATGTGCAAACGGTTCCCGGCGCTAATCTTCAAATGGTTCAGAAAAAAATAAATGAGATCAAGCAACAGCATGATCCTTCTGATAAAAAGATCAGTGCCTACTTCGCCTTCCCTATGAGTAAATGGAGACTATACAGCGACTTCAAGGATGGGAAAAATATAGGCGGCATGATAGGATATGTAAGACTCTTTACCATCATTGCCATAATAATATTGCTCATCGCCTGTGTAAATTTTATGAATCTCTCAACAGCCCGTTCCGAAAAAAGAGCGAAAGAAGTAGGCGTGAGAAAGACACTTGGCTCAGGCAGGGGACAACTGGTGATGCAGTTCTTTTGCGAATCTATGATACTTGCTTCTATGGCTTTCGTCTTTTCCGTTATTGCTGTTTTTTTATTAATGCCTTCTTTCAACGAACTGGTAGATAAGAACCTATACCTGGACGTTAGCCAGCCAGCCTTTTGGCTCAACGGAATAGCCATCGTTTTATTTACGGGAATTATAGCCGGCAGCTATCCGGCCTTATACTTGTCTTCATTTAACCCGATAAAAGTATTGAAAGGAACTTTTATTTCGGGAAGAAGAGCGATAGTTCCGCGACGCATACTTGTAGTTGCCCAGTTTGTAATATCCATCCTGTTAATATCCGCAACCATTATAGTTTACCAGCAAATACAACATATAAAAAACCGAGACATTGGTTATGATCCTAATAACCTGGTTATGATATCCACATCGCCGGATACGCAAAAAAATTTTAGTGTAATAAAGCAGGAATTATTGCAAACCGGGATGATCGGCGCTGTTACAAGAACCCTGTCGCCCATTACGGATATATGGTGGAGGGCCCCTGCGCCTGGCTGGCCGGGGAAGCCGGCAGATGCCGATATTATTTTTTCAGGGTTAACTACTGATGTTGATTTTACAAAAACGATGGGTGTAAAAGTGCTGCAGGGCAAAGATTTTTCAGGTTTGCCTTCGGACTCATCGTCTGTAATTTTAAATAAAGCTGCCGCCGATGTTATCGGTGCTAAAAATATCGTTGGGATGCAACTGAAATTTGGCGGAGACTTCACGGTAGTAGGTGTTATCGATAATGTAGTGATGGGGTCTCCTTTTTCACCGGTGGATCCCATGATGATTTATTTTGAGCCACAGAATTCCAATTGGATCAACATAAGGCTTAAGCCAACGGTGACACCACAAAAGGCGCTCGCTTCGATAGGGACTATTTTTAAGAAATACAACCCGGCCGTTCCGTTTGAATACAAGTTTGTTGACAAGGAATTCGAAAAGAAATTTGCGAATGAAGAACTTATCAGCAAGCTTACAAATATTTTTGCAGGCCTCGCTATTTTCCTCTGCTGCCTGGGCCTAGCGGGCCTTGCGTCATTTACTATCGAAAAAAGAATCCGTGAAATCGGGATAAGAAAAGTCTTAGGCGCTTCTGTGCAACAATTACTATTACTTATCTCCACAGAGTTTTTAAAACTTGTTTTAATAGCATTTGTAATTGCAGTTCCTCTTACATGGTGGTTCATGCACGACTGGTTGCAAAGATATGATTACCGTGTAGATATAAGTATGTGGATGTTTGGGGTAGTCGGCCTGGTTATATTGCTGCTTACATTGATTGTGGTGAGTGCCAATACTATGGGTGCCGCCATGAGGAACCCGGTTAAAAGTTTAAGGACTGAGTAATGGTAGTCTTAACTATGATTAATATGATTAAGTGATTGTCATGATTAAATGTAAAGTAAAATGATGTTGCCTTGATTATTTGTCAAGAGAAACTTAAGGTGATCAACGGATCAGGCAAAATCATAGTTTATGCTAATAGAGATTTTTGAGTCCATTGTATTTGGAGCGAAGCCTAACGATACCTTTTTTTTTAACATTGAAAAATAACAGGGAATGATCAGAAATTATCTATTTGCGACAATGTTGATTTTTTTTCAGCAGGCGTTATTTAGCCAGGTAATTCAACCCGATCTGCAGGATACAACCCAATGGAAAGTTGTAAACAGAACTGTTCATTCTATTGATGAAGATGGTAAGAAGGGAATAATGTTCAATGAAGTTCCAGACGTTGGGTTAATGATATTAAAGGATGCAGATTTTTCCAATGGTACTATTGAATGCGATATAAAAGGGAGCAGTAAAATGCAACAAAGTTTTGTAGGCATTGCTTTTCATGGACAGGACCTTACGCATTACGAAGCGATTTATTTCAGGCCTTTTAATTTTAATAGTGATGATGCAACGCGGCGCTCACATGCCGTGCAATATATCAGTAGTCCTGATTACGGATGGGAAAAATTGCGAAACGAATTCCCAGGCAAATATGAAAATAAGATAGCGACGCCTCCGGGGGCAGACGATTGGTTTCATGCGAAAATAATTGTTGAGGGTAAAACAATATCCGTTTTTGTGAACGACGAAAAGCAGCCATCATTGCAAGTTGAAAGATTAAATTCCAGTAGCAATGGCGGCATTGCACTTTGGGTGGGAAACAACTCGGGAGGAAGCTTCGCCAATCTTAAAATCGAAAACAAGAAGGAATAGATTTCGCCTACAGGATAAATACTATTGGTGGCTATTTTTAGTTGCGGCGTTGATTGAAATAATTATTGCAATATGCATAAACAGCTTCCAGGCAATAAGGGCAGCAGTTGCAAATCCTGTGAAGAGTTTGAGAACAGAACAAGGGATAGAAATTATTTCGGGATTCTATTTCAAAAAGTATTACATGAGAAAATTTTCGGAAACGATTATTAACTTTTAAAAATTATGTAATGTTTAGAAATTATTGGAAAACGGCTCTGAGAAGTTTTTCCAAAAACAGGCTGAATACATGGATCAGCGTTGGCGGCTTATCTATCGGGTTAACTGCGTTCATAATTATAGCTCTTTTCATAAACGATGAATTAAGCTATGATACGTTTAATAAAAACAAAGATCATACGTATCGCATTGCAATGGATATGGGGCCTGATTTTAATAACCCATTGACCCCGATGCCGCTTGCGCCGGTACTTAAATCAGCATTGCCTGAAATTAATAATGTAGTACGCATTGTAAAAAACCGCGATGCAAAGGCGCTTTTTGTATATGATGATAAGCGCTTTTATGAAACCGATTTTATGTATGCGGACTCAAGCGTCTTTAATGTATTTACATTTAATTTTATTTCCGGTGATCCTCAGAAAGCGCTTACGGAACCAAACACTTTAATAATAGATAAATCAACAGCGCTAAAATATTTCGGTACAGCAAATGCGCTGAATAAAATTATTAGAATAGAAGGCGAGCATAAAGGATATAAAATTACCGGAATTATAAATGATCTTCCGGCGCAATCGCATTTTCATTTTAATTTCCTACTCTCTTTTTCTTCGCTTAATCAGAGACATAAGGATAATTGGCTGATACCTTACATGTTTACTTATATCGTTACCAGGCCGAATGTTTCCGTAAATGGATTAGCGAAGAAAATCGGAGATATTGTTGTAAAAAACTTTGCCGCGCAAATAACAGAAAAGAGCGGTGTGAGCTGGTCTGATTTTCAAAAGAAAAATGGACATGGAATAAATGTTTATCTGCAACCGTTACGCAGTATTCACCTGCATTCAAACCTGCGTGTGGAACTTGAGCCGAATGGCAATTATAACTACGTTTTACTATTTGGCGTAATAGCGATATTAATCTTACTTCTTTGTTGTGTAAACTTTATAAACCTTTCTACGGCGTCGGCTTCAATAAGAAGTAAGGAAATTGTAGTGAGAAAAGTTGTTGGTGCACTACGAAAAAATCTTGTCCGGCAATTTTTATTTGAATCCGTTGTGCAGTGCCTTATTGCAGTTAGTGTATCATTAGTAATCGTTTTTTTCTCTTTGCCTTTTGTAAATCAGTTGACCGGAAAAGAGATGAACCTGTTGCAAATATTTCATCCTGTGTTGCTTTCAATTCTTTCAGTCACTTTGATATTGGTAATATTGTTTTCGGGTGGGTATCCGGCATTTTATTTATCAGGATTAGCTCCGGTAAAGCTTTTTAAAAGCTCATTCAATTCTAATCGCGACGGAGTCTCTTTACGTCGACTGTTAATTGTCGGTCAGTTTACCATTTCACTCACTTTGATTATTGGTGTTATAATAGTTGGCAGGCAGATTTATTTCATGAATAATTCGGATTTAGGTTTTCAAAAGGATCAATTAATTGTATTCCCTTTTCATGGAGATCTTTCAACTGATAAAAAGGAAGCTTTAAAAACAGACATATTAAAATATAAGTCTGTGCAAGCTGTAACCATGCTCAATTATTTACCCGGAAAAGAAGCATACGAAAACCAGGATGTATTTATTCCCGAAGGAAAAACAAAAGATCAATTTGTTCCTTTATGGTATATACGCGGTGACTGGGATATAACAAAAACAATGGGCTTCCGGCTTTTAACCGGGAGAGATTTTAATCCGCAAATGGCTACAGATTCTTTCGGCTATATTTTAAATGAAACGGCAGTTAAGCAATTAGGTTGGAACACTAATAACGCGGTCGGTAAAACGCTTTCAACTTTTGGAGATGGCCCGGATGATATTATAAAAGGACGTGTGATTGGAGTGGTAAAAGATTTTCATTTTGAAAATTTTTCAAATACCATCAAACCATTACTAATAGGTGCAAATCCTCACTATTGGTGGAATGTTGCTGTTCGGGTGAATCCCGATAATATTTCCCCGACATTAGCCTATTTAAAGCAACAATGGAAATCATATCAACCTGGATACCCTTTTGAATATTATTTCGAAGACCAGAATTTTTCAAAGCTGTGGTCGTCCGATCAAAAGCTTGCAGTTATTCTTGAGTTGTTTACCGGCATAGCTCTCGGTATAGCTTGTATTGGATTATTTGGCCTGTCTGTGTTTGCCGCTGAAAGAAGAATAAAAGAAATTGGGATAAGAAAAGTTTTAGGTGCATCTGTCTCACAGGTTACAATTTTACTTTCAAAAGATTTTATTGCTCTTGTTGCAATAGCCATTTTGATTGCATCACCATTAGCATGGTGGGCGGCAAACAAATGGTTACAGAATTTTGCATACAGGATAAACATCAGTTGGTGGGTGTTTGCGCAGGCAGGTGTTATAACCGTGCTTATCGCCATGCTTACTATTGGCTTTAAATGTGTGCAGGCTGCAGTTGCAAATCCTGTAAAGAGTTTGAGAACGGAATGATAATCGTGAATAGCCAATCACCAGTAGAACTTATAACGTAATGCATACAAATTAAAACTTCTTTTATGATAAAAAATTATTTCAAAACCGCGTGGCGAAATTTATCTCGGAATAAAATTTCTTCATTTATCAACATAGGAGGTCTGGCAGTTGGGATGGCCGTAGCCATGCTCATAGGATTATGGGTATGGGATGAGTTGTCTTTCGACCGTTCCAATGTTAACTATGATAGCATTGCGCAGATCGCACGAAAAGAAACGGTGAATGGAGAATCTTTTGTTGCTGATAACAGCAACCATTTTCCGATCCCGCTGGCGGCAGAATTAAGAACGAGTTATAATAATTATTTCAAACAGGTAGCCCTCGCTTCGGAAAGCAATGAACAAATGGTTGGTCTTGATGACAAACAATTCTCACGGCCGGGTATGTATGTTGAACCGGGTTTTCTCAAAATCTTTACATTTAAAATGCTCAAAGGATCAGTATCCGGTTTTAATGATCCTAATACCATTCTCTTAAATAGGTCTCTTGCAGCCGCTCTTTTTGGCAACTCTGATCCGACGGGAAAAGTTTTAAAACTGGGCAACACGATACCTGTAAAAGTTGCCGGTGTATTTGAAGATTTTACGTCTAACTCAAGATTTCAAAGCGTAAGTTTTTTCTGCCCGTTTAGTTTGCTGGTAAATATAAATGACAACGTGAAAAAAACTATCGATAACTGGGACAATAGTTCCTTCCTCGTTTTTGCACAGGTCAATAGCGGTATTCCAATGGAAAAAATATCCGGCGCTATCAAAGAAGTTTATTGGGACCGGGTAAAAAGCGGCCGCCCAAAAACAGCGGGCGATAATGTGGCTCTGTTCTTACATCCCATGAAGGATTGGCACCTGAGGTCCGAATGGAAAAACGGTGTGCAAGCAGGGGGACAAATTCAGCAGGTGTGGTTGTTTGGTATGATTGGCATATTTGTGTTGTTACTGGCCTGTATAAATTTTATGAATCTAAGTACAGCCCGGTCTGAGAAAAGGGCAAAGGAAGTCGGCATTCGTAAAACTATTGGTTCGTTGCGAAGCCAGTTGGTAAAGCAATTTCTCAGTGAGTCTTTTCTTATCGTAATCATTTCTTTTGTGATAGCAGCAGTGATCGTTTTCCTGAGCCTTAATTGGTTCAATGAAATAGCGCAGAAAAATATCGGGTTCCCTTTTGAAAATCCCGTATTCTGGACGATAGCCTTCCTGTTTATCATAATCACAGCCCTTGTTTCAGGGAGTTATCCGGCATTGTATCTCTCTGCATTCCGCCCGGTTAAAGTATTGAAAGGAACATTTCGTGCAGGCAAATCAGCGGCTATACCCCGCCGGGTAATGGTGGCAATTCAGTTTACTGTTTCAATTATCCTGATCATTGGGACCATTGTTGTATATCGCCAGATTCAGTATGCACAAGACCGGCCGATTGGTTACGATAGAAATGGGTTGATCCGTTTCAATATGAATACAACAGATTTGAATGGTAAAAATGATATTCTTCGCAGGGAAGTGCTTGCGTCCGGTGGTGCAATTGAAATTGCAGAGTCTTCGAGCGCCACTACAGAGAATAATTATTTTGATGACAGAATCGAATGGGATGGTAAAGACCCTAAATCGCCCAAAATGGCTTTTGTGCTTTCGGCTGTAAGCTATGATTTTGGAAAAACAGTTGGTTGGCAGTTTGTAGCCGGCCGTGACTTCTCCAGGAGTTTTCAAACCGACAATACTGCAGTGATTTTAAATGAAGCAGCAGTAAAATATATGCGTTTAACCGACCCTGTTGATAAAACAATAACATTTAACAACAACAAGTTTACCGTAGTCGGTGTAATTAAAAACATGGTTACCGATTCCCCTTTCAAGCCTGCTCAGCAAAGTATATATTTTATGGTTCCACAGGTAGGGCCGGTTATTACCATGAGGCTCAATCCGCTATTAAGTCCTGCAAAAGCAATCAGCCTTATTTACCCTGTTTTTAAAAGACTTAATCCTGACGGCCTGTTTGATTACAAATTTGTGGATGAAGAGTACGGAAGCAAGTTCGCTGCGGAACAGCGCATCGGCACTTTGTCAACTGTATTTGCGATACTTGCCATTTTCATTTCTTGCCTCGGTATTTTCGGTTTGGCGTCATTTGTGGCAGCACAACGCATCAAAGAAATTGGAGTGAGAAAAATATTGGGAGCTTCGGTAATTAACTTGTGGAGTTTACTTTCAAAGGAATTCATCGGGCTCGTTATGCTTGCATTTATTATCGCGGTACCAATAGCCTACTATTTCATGGATCAATGGCTGCAGAAGTATGAATATCGTACTAACATTACCTGGTGGGTATTCGGAGTTGCGGGTGCGGGAGCATTGTTTATTACGCTGCTCACGATCAGTTTTCAGGCAATAAGGGCGGCGGTTGCGAATCCTGTGAAGAGTTTGAGGACTGAATAAATTACAAGTCTCGCAAATGGAGCGAACAAGAGCAGAGAATGTTACATAAGTCCGGGCCTCTGCAGTTCACTCTACGTTTTTTGCGATAAAAAAATAGATATCATGCTAAAAAATTACTTCAAAACAGGTCTGAGAAATTTGCAGCACAATAAAGGATATACCGCCATAAATATCCTTGGCCTGGCAGTAGGTATTACCTGTTGCATTCTGATTATGGTGTTTGTAAGAAGTGAATGGAGTTATGATAAATTTCATAGCAAAGCAGATCGTATTTATCGAATGTACCAGGATGAGAAATATGAGGATCATGAATTTTTAAATACGGTTACGCCCATCGTGATGGGGCCTACGCTTCAGCATAGCTTTGCTGAAATTGAAAGCACCTGCAGGTTGGTCAACCTGAACCCCATTGTAACCCTTGATCAAAATAAGTTTACGGAAAATGCGCTGATGGTTGATTCAACTTTCTTTAAAATATTTGATTTCAGACTATCTGAGGGCAGCCAAAACAAACCATTTGCTACAGCCAATACAATCATACTTACTAAATCAACTGCTAAGAAATATTTTGGTAACGATCAGGCAGTAGGTAAAACATTGCAAATAAAATTGGGCGACGAGACGGTGCCTTTTACCGTTGGCGGAATTGCGGAGGATGCGCCGGAAGCAAGCAGTATTAAGTTTCACATGCTGATAAGTTATAGTAACGCGGGTAAGCTTTTCAGCCCAAGGGCGCAGCAAAGCTGGTTTAATGTGTTTGGCGAAACGTATATACTTCTCCGTAAGGACGCGAAGCCTGAGCAACTGGCCGCCAAATTTCCAGCAATGATGAAACAGGTATTAGGAGAAGACTACACACCGGGAGGGTTCCAATTATACTTACAGCGGATCACTGATATTCATCTGAACAATAAACTACCTGCAGGTATTCAACCCATCAGTAATCCAAAATATTCTTACATATTGGCAACGATTGGTTTGCTGATATTGCTGGTTGCCTGTATAAATTTTATTACACTTTCCATAGGCAGGTCGTCTACCAGGGCCATGGAAGTGGGTGTGAGAAAAGTGCTGGGTGCTAGCAGGCAGCAACTCGTTCGCCAGTTTTGGGGTGAGGCATTTATTGTTACTGTGGTGGCGATAGTCGTTGGTCTTATTCTTTCGTTTTTCCTGATTGGCCCTTTTAATCAAATTTCTTCCCGCGAATTATCGATACAGTTCGATCCGGTATTTATCCTGTTCTGTATTTCAATGGTGGTCGCCATTGCAATGATTGCAGGAATATACCCGGCTATCATTTTGTCTGGATATAAACCTGTTTCGGTCCTAAAAGGAAAACTAACTTTGAAAGGTAATGCAGGCTGGCTGAGACAAAGCCTGGTAATAGGCCAGTTTACGGCTTCCATTGCCATGATTATTTGCACGATCATTATTGGCAGGCAAATGAATTATTTTGCGAACAAGGATCTTGGATATAATAAAGATCACGTGGTGGTGGTGCAAACCAACCTGCAGCGCAAAGAAGGTGAGCAGGTGGCGAAATTGTATCGCGAAGAATTATTAAAACATCCACAGGTTATTGATGCAAGCGTCTCGTTATTTAGCCTTGAAGAATCACCATGGGTTACACTTGGTTTTACTAATGAAAAAAAGGAGTACCAGTCTTTTCAATACAACGCAGTAGATCCAGATTTCATTAAGACAATGAATGTAAAGTTGGCAGAGGGAAGAGATTTCGATAAAACGAATACAGCAGATTATACGAATGCGGCTGTCGTTAATGAAGCTTTCGTAAAAGAGTTTGGGCTGAAGGATCCTGTCGGGAAAAAATTACCCGGAAATTTTGAACAACACATTATAGGCGTAGTAAAAGATTTCAATTTTCAATCGCTGCATACACGGGTATCAGCTCTTTTGATGACACTCTCGCCTGATTCAGTATTTAGAAGAGCCGAAGACGTTTCGTTTGCTTATCCTCCCCAGCCGCGCCTTTCTGCCCGCATGAAAGCCGGTAATATTTCCGCCAACCTGGAATTGCTGAGGTATACATGGAAAAAAGTAGCCCCTAATACAGACTTCGATTACAAATTTTTAGATGAAGCCATCGCCTCGCAATACGCCGCGGAGCAACGAACCAGTACCATCATAAAAATCTCGGCAGGCTTATCTGTTTTTATCGCCTGCATGGGATTGTTTGGTTTGGCCACGCTTACCGTGACGCAGCGCAAAAAAGAAATTGGTATAAGAAAGATACTTGGCGCTCCTGTTAGCAGCATCGTACAGTTATTGTGCAAGGATTTTTTATGGCTTGTTTTAATAGCAGCCATTATTGCTTCGCCGATTGCATGGTATGCTATGAACAATTGGTTATTGGATTTTGAATATCGCATCCATATTAGTTGGTGGATATTTTTATTGGCTGCATTGCTGGCAATTATTCTGTCTGTCGTTACGATTAGTTTCCAGGCGATAAAAGCTGCGTTGGCAAATCCCGTGAAGAGTTTGAGAACGGAATAAGCAAATTTTAAATGTTGAAGAAATAGTTCATAATTATTAATTCAAAATTCTAAACTGCAAACGATGTTTAAAAATTATTTTAAAACCGCCTGGCGGAACTTATGGAAACATAAAATGTTTTCTGCAATTAATATCGGCGGACTTACGATTGGCATAGCGAGCTCTTTATTATTGCTCAGCTATGTTTCGTTTCAATTTAGCTATGATGGCTTTAATAAAAATGAAAAAAATATCTACCGCGTAAATTTAGATTTATATCAAAATAATAAACTTCTTTTTAAGAGTGCGGAGAATTATTCAGGGCTTGGTCCGGCATTGCAACATGAATTTCCGCAGATAGCTGCCCAGGCAAGGCTTTATAATATGGGCTACAAAAATAATTGTGTATTTACCACTAACGACCATTATTTCAGGGAAACAAAATTTCTATATGCCGATCCTTCTTTTCTTACGATGTTTTCTTATCCTTTTGTAACGGGCGATCCTGCATCAGCACTTTCTGAACCATTTAGCGCAGTAATTTCATCTTCCGAAGCAAAGAAGTTTTTTGGAGATGACAACCCAATTGGGAAATTCATTCAAATGAATGACGATGACCGCAATTCTGAACTCTGCAAGATAACGGGCGTGTTCAAAGATGTGCCGGAAAATTCTCACATCAGGTTTAATATTCTTATTTCTTATTCAACGCTAGATCAGCGCAGAAACGGAATGTCAAGATATGAGAATGCCTGGGATTACAAAGATTTTTATACTTATGTACAACTTCGGCCGGGTACTAATCCAAAATTGTTGGAAGAAAATTTGCCTGCTTTTATCAGTAAACATATTCCTGCTGAAAAGTCATCGTTCGCAGAAAGCAAATTGACTTTGCAGCCACTTGAAAGGATTCATCTTACTTCCGGTCTTATTGATGAACCTGAAAACACCGGGAATAAAAAAGCTGTTTCCTTATTAATTGTTGTGGCAATTTTTATCATCACAATTGCCTGGGTGAATTATATAAATTTATCAACCGCTGCTTCGGCTAACCGGGCAAAAGAAATAGGCATAAGAAAAGTACTGGGATCAAAACGCCGGCAATTAATAAAACAATTTTTAACTGAATCGTTTAGCGTTAATGTAGTAAGTTTTGTTGTTGCAATAACTCTTGTTCAAATACTGCAACCGACGCTTAATCACGTAATGCACGTTGATTTTTCTCTCTCAGATCTTTTTACAAATGCATATGGTCTGCTGTTTATTGGCTTTATGTTGCTGGGTACTTTATTTTCAGGATTGTATCCTGCATTTGTTTTATCTTCTTTCAAACCGGTTTCTATATTAAAAGGAAAAATAAAAGCTTCTAAAAATGGGTTGGCACTACGAAAATCCCTGGTTATATTCCAATTTTCTCTTTCCATATTACTTATCATCGGAACATTAGTAGTATATCAGCAGGTACATTACATGCTCAACCAGGATCTGGGTATTAAACCCGCACAGGTGTTGGTTCTGGACAGGCCCGGTCATTGGGATACTGCTCGTAGCATGCATGATTCTTACGTGGAAAGATTTAAAACAATACTTTCTAAAAATCGCGAGATCGAAGCAGTAGGAATGTCTGATGAATTACCTGGAAAGGAGATACGATATCCTTCAGAGTATACAGTAAATAGCCAGGCTTTGAACCCTGTTGCCATCAACACCGTTTCAATTGATGCCAATTATTTTCATGCGCTGGGAATGAATTTCTTGGCAGGTCGAAATTTTTCGCTGGAATACAAAACTGATGCAAATGGATTAGTGCTTACGCAATCTGCAATAAAAACATTAGGATTTAAACAAGCGCAGGATGCTATCGGAGCTGATGTTTTAAATGACAATGAACACTACACTATTCTCGGCGTTGTTAACGATTTTCACCAGATGTCACTGGAAAAGAAACTGGAGCCATTAGCTTTTCAGTTTAATAACAATGATGCAAGGGAGTTTGAATATTATCTTATTAAGGTTAAAACAGGCAATGTACAACATGCTCTTGCAAACATTCAACTGGCGTGGGATGATAGCTTCAAAGACAACCCTTTTACCTTCTCTTTTTTAGATGAATTTTTTGACAGGCAATACAAAGATCAAATTCAGTTCGGGCTTTTATTCGGAGCATTTTCAATTATAGCCATCGCCATAGCCTGCACCGGTTTGTTTGCGTTGGTTGCTTTCATGACCCGGCAACGCACCAAAGAAATAGGTGTTAGAAAAATTTTAGGCGCAAGTGTAAAGGATGTTGCGTTTCTCCTTACGAAAGATTTTGTTAGGCTGATATTGATTGCCAACCTTGTTGCCTGGCCTTTAGGATGGCTCGTGATGAACAATTGGTTGAAAGACTTTGCATATAGAATTCATATTAGTGTTTTAGTTTTCTTAATAGCAGGGTTAACGGCTTTAATAATCGCGATGGCAACAATTAGTTTCCAGGCAATAAAAGCTGCGGTGGCAAACCCGGTGAAGAGTTTGAGAACGGAATAGGTGATAATAAATATGCGGCGAATTTGTGCGGAGAGTAAAATACTTGGATATGGAAGATACAATACGAGTTCATGGCCTATGCGATTTACCAGCCCAAACACTTTTTATGTAGAAGAGCAATACCCTTTTGAATATACAATACTAAAGGATGGATCAGGAAAAATCACTGAAATCGTTGCCAAGGGAAGAGGGGATTATTATGAACATTTTGTAAGAAAATAATTTAATATAACTGTCCTTTAAATTTATTTTTTAACTAACAAAAAACATCGATCATGTTGGATATAAACGAAAAAGCCCAAAGTATTTATATAAGAGGCGCAATGTTGATACTCTCCATCGCACTTTCGATAAATATTAGAGCTCAAACAGACAGTGAATTGAACCTGTCACATGCTAACGGGAATGTCGATTTGAGTATAGAGAAAATTGACCATATTGAGGTTTACGGGGAAACCGGAAAAGGAGATACTGCATATATCTATTTGAAAAATGGTACGATTGAAAAAAGATTCCTAAAAACCAAAGACGATAACCTCAGGTTTCAACAGAAATATTCTAATGTATTGTCGAAACATGAACCTTCATCAGAGCCAGTTCCGTCCCATTATAAACTGGAAAATGGAATACCGAAAGACGTCGCTGAATTTACCATGAACGATGAATATATCTGGATTACACGTAAAAATGGCCAAAAGGAAAAATACAATCTGAAGGATAAAACACAAAAAGAAAATTTCGAAAAAAAATATGGCAAGTTAGTCGAAAGGAAAAAGGAGTAAAAGGAATGAAGTGCTTAATGACATCAATTTTATTTTATGAATAAACTATGTGTGTTACTGGCTTTTTTTGGAGTTGGCTTTTTTACAAATGCCGGCGCTCAAAACAATTTTTTTGAGAGCAAAGATGCGTACCTCGGGCAATTACCGCCAGGCGATACACCGAAAATGTTTGCACCGGGACTACTGGCAGATTCAGGGATTGTTTTAGGGAGGGTCGCCTTTTCAAAAGATGGTAAAGAATTTTATTATGGTTTCGCGAGGCATTGGTTCGATTTCCAGGGAACTGGTGTAAAGCAAATAACTTTTGATGGAATGAAATGGGGCCGGCCAAAAGTTATAGTAGGGAATCTCGGTACGCCAACCCTTTCGATTGATGAAAGCAAACTATTTTTTGGGGGAATGAACAGCGATGTATGGGTGTCAGAAAAGATAAAGAATGCGTGGAGCGCTCCAAAACTTTTCCTTGATGAAGGGTATGGTCTGTACAATTTTATGCCAACAGCAAGCGGAATTTATTATGTGGGCAGCAATGCAAACCAGGGCAGTAAGCGGGATTACAGTACCTATGATTTTTGCACACTGAACATTTCGGGTAAGCGATACCGTTATAAAAAGTTTGGGAAGTTCCTTGAATACCCCCGCTTTCGACGGTGATTTTTATATCGCGCCAGATGAAAGTTATATAATTATCAGTGCCAAAGAAACCAAAACCTATGAATGCGAGTTGTGGATCAGTTTCAAAAAGAAAAATAATACCTGGTCGGACCCAAAAAGTTTAGGGCCGCTTATCAATAAAGGATTGGCGCACCGGTTTGGACAATATGTTTCGCCGGATGGCAAATATTTATTTTACACAAAAGGCACCGGCGAAGCGGATTGCAATTTCTATTGGGTGCGGTTCGATACTTTATTGAAGCGCTTGCGTACAGACTAACAGACTACGCCAACAAATATCAGCCTCGAAATTATTCCCTCTCAATTTTAGAGCGCAAAGCTTCCGACTGTCCGCTTTTTTAAAGAAACTGTTCGTATTCGAACAGTAATAGCTTCCGCTATTTCTTCTTATCGATTATTTCCCAATGCTTTAGCGTATTGGTATAATGGTTGAAAATTTATTGGGGCGTACTGTGCACTTTTCTTTTTTCAAACCTTCTGCTGAATATTTATGATAAAAAATTATTTCAAAATCGCCTGGCGCAATATTGTTCGCCATAAAACTTATTCAGGACTTAATGTTGCCGGTTTATCATTAGGCATTGCCTGCAGCATACTTATTTTTACCATAGTTGCCTATCACCTAAGCTTTGAGAAATTCAATAAAAATAGAGACCGCATCTATCGCGTAGTCACGGAAGTGCACAGTGACAATACATTTTACTCGCAAGGCACGCCGGCGCCATTGGCAAAAGCAATCAGGAATGATTATACTTTTGCCGAAAAAGCAGTGAGGGTTGCTGTATTCTGGAAAGCAGCCGTCAGTATTCCATCTTCTAATCAAAACGATAATAAAAAATTTAGCGAAGACAATGGCTTTGCAATTACTACGTCCGATTTTTTTGACATCTTCAATTTTCCGCTTGCAGAGGGCAATATCAACAGTGCGCTTGCTGAACCAAATTCAGCCATCATCACGGAAAAATTGGCGAAGAAGTATTTTGGCAACGAACAGGCTATTGGAAAAATTATTCGCATAAACAATAATTCAAATTTCAAAATTACCGGCATCCTGCAAGACTTGCCGTTAAACACGGACAGGACACAGGAAATTTATGTTTCCGATAAAAATCTGAAGAACTTTAGTGACTTCCAGGCTAGTGACGACAGTTGGGGAGGCTTCAGTAGTGAAACCAATACTTTTCTTTTATTAAAGCCTGGTGTTTCTGCTGCTTCAGTACAAAAAATATTTCCGCAGATCATGAAGAAGTATTACGCGAATAATCCCAACCAGGATGTGTTTAGATTTAAGCTCCAGCCATTAAATGATATTCATTTTAATGCGGATTATTACGGTTATGCGGATAAAAAATATTTGTGGGCAGCAGCCTTTATTGGATTGTTTCTTATAATAACGGCTTGCGTAAACTTTGTAAACCTTGCGACTGCACAGGCACTAAACAGGAGTAAAGAAGTTGGTATAAGGAAAGTGCTGGGCAGTATGCGCAAGCAATTGTTTTGGCAATTTATCGCAGAAACGTCGGTGATTACCTTGCTCGCTGTTGTGGTCGGTTTCGGGCTTGCACAATTGGGAATTCCCTTTTTGAATAGTTTGTTTAAGACACAACTCAGCATTAACCCATTTACAAATCCGGCCCTGTTGATTTTCATTTTTATAATACTATGCACTGTCGTTCTTCTTTCAGGGTCTTACCCGGCGTTAGTGATCTCAGGCTTTAAACCAATAATTGCATTGAAAGGAAAGTTGTCGCAAAAAAATGTCGGCGGTTTTTCATTGAGACGTGTATTGGTTATTGCGCAGTTTGCCATCTCCCAGTTATTAATCATTGGTGCTATTATTATAGCGGGACAAATGAGCTTTTCGAAGAATTCTGATTTAGGATTTGAAAAAGATAATATCGTGATGCTTCCTATACCGGTTTCTGATAGCATTGGAAATTTGAAGATGCATTTGTTAAGAAACGAGTTGAGTGAAATGGCAAATGTGAAAAGTGTTTCTTTATGTACAGAAGCGCCGGCTTCATCGCATAGCTACGCAAAAGGTATTCGGTATGCTGCCAGGTCAAAGGATGAACCCTGGTCGGTAAATGGAAAGGGTATTGACGAAAATTACCTGGCAACCTTCAACCTGCAATTGATTGCAGGAAGAAATATTTATCCTTCCGATACAATCAATCAATATATAGTAAACGAGTCCTTTGTTAAAAAACTTGGCCTTGCGTCGCCACAGGACATCATAAATAAAATTATTACCGTGGATGGTGCACCCGCGCCGGTGGTCGGGGTAATCAAAGACTTTTATGATAAGTCTTTCCGCACGGATATTGAACCCGTTGTTTTATTCCCGGCTTATTTTTATAACGAGAATTATGCGGTCAAAATAAACACGGCCAACATACAGCCAACCTTAGCCGCCATCGAAAAAAAATGGAACAGTATTTATCCCGAGTACGTGTTTAATAAAGAATTCCTGGATGACAGGCTTGCTAAGTTTTATGAGCTTGACGATATCATGCTGAAACTAATCGAATTTTTTTCAGGCATTGCGATTCTTATAGGTTGCCTTGGCCTTTATGGATTGGTTTCATTTATGGCGGTACAAAAAACAAAAGAAATAGGCGTTCGAAAAGTTTTAGGAGCGGGTGTTCAAAGCATTCTTTGGTTATTTGGAAAAGAGTTTACCCGTTTACTCTTGATTGCATTTGCAGTGGCGGCGCCGATAGGCTGGTGGCTAATGAATAAATATTTACAGGATTTTAAATACAGGGTACCGATAGGAGCGAATGTTTTTCTGCTGGCCATTTTTATTACGTTTATCATCGCGTTGATAACAGTTGGCTACCGTTCACTGAAAGCAGCAGTTGCCAATCCTGTAAAGAGCTTGAGAGCCGAATAAAATTTTTGAACTACAAGTCCAATTAAAATGAAGAGTAATCAATACAGAAATTATTACTTGAAACCTTTCCACTTACAACTATAACACATGTTCAAAAATTATTTCACCATTGCTTTCAGAAATTTCTGGCGTAATAAAATTTTTTCGATTATAAATGTATTCGGCTTATCTATCGGGATCTGCGCTGCATTAGTAATCTTTTTAATTGTCCATTATGAATTCAGCTATGATAAGTTTGAAACAGATGGCGATCGTATTTACCGCGTAACAATGGATTTGAAATTCAATGGCGTGGAAGGTCACAGTGCCGCTGTACCCGCGCCTTTAGGCCAGGCCATACAACATGAAGTAACCGGCGTAGAGGCTGCTGTTCCCATGATGCAGTTCCAGGGCGATGCGACAGCAAAAGTGAGTATAGTAAGGGAACCAGGATCGGAACCCGTTGTGTTTAAGAATCAGCCGGACATTCTATTTACCAACCCGCAATATTTTTCCTTATTGCCCTATCAATGGATCGCGGGTAACCCTGGAAAGTCGCTTGGCAATCCGTTTACTGTAGTGTTAACGGAAAGCCGCGCAAAACAATATTTTTCCTCATTGCCTGTCAATGAAATTATTGGTAAGCAGATCACTTATAATGACGATCTAACCGCTATTGTTTCAGGAGTTGTAAAGGATTTAAATGTAACAACTTCCTCTTTTAAGACTGTCGAGTTTATTTCATTTGCAACTATCGCGAAAACACATTTGCAGGATAATTTTATGATGAACGTCTGGAATGATTGGATGGCCTATTCGCAGTTGTATGTAAAGCTTTCAAAAGGTTCTGATGTCGCCAACACAGAAACGCAATTAAAATCTCTTTTAAATAAATATAACAAAGATGCAAATAAAGACACAGCAAATACCGTGGCTTTTCATTTACAACCCTTAAATGATGTACATTTTAATAGCTTATATGCGGGGGTTGGTCAGAGGCTGGCGCATAAGCCAACACTGTACAGCCTTTTTGGAGTAGCAGCATTTTTATTATTGCTTGCCTGCATCAACTTTATCAATCTCACTACGGCTAATGCATCGCAAAGAGCAAAAGAAATTGGTATCCGTAAAACGATGGGCAGCTCACGAAAGCAACTGGTATTCCAGTTTTTAGGAGAAACATTTTTTTTATCGGGTGTCGCCGGGATTATTTCATTTTGCCTGGCGCCTTTTTTATTAAAATTATTTGCTGATTTCATTCCACCCGGTTTGAAATTTGCCCCATTGCAACAGCCCTACATCTTTTTATTTTTATTGTTACTCGTAATTATAGTTAGTTTTTTATCCGGTATGTATCCTGCAATTGTGTTATCAGGATATAAACCGGCTCATGTATTGAAAGCACAATCTTTTACGGGAAGTAATGAAACAAGACATGCGTGGATCAGGAAAACATTAACTGTTTCACAATTTGTAATAGCCCAGTTTTTTGTGATTGGTACATTAATGGTGACCAGGCAAATCAATTTTTCTTTGCACTCGGACCTGGGCTTTAATACCGATGGGATTATAACCTTTTCAATTCCACGTGATAAAGGAAGTAAAGGTGGCAACAGTACCCATAGGCAACAATTATTAAATGAAATAAATGCCATTCCGGGAGTTGAATTGGCCAGCACGGGATTCCTTGCGCCGGCCACTGAAGGAGCTGCGTTTACCAATATATCTTATACACCAAAGCCGGAAGTAAAAGACCCGGTGCAAATACGATGGGGCGATCCTGATTATATACATGTGTATAAAATAAAATTACTGGCGGGCAGAAATGTAATGGCGAGTGACAGCATTAAAGAATTTCTTATAAACAACACCTATGCAAAATTACTTGGTTTTAAGAAGCCCGAAGATGCCATCGGCAAAATGCTAAGTTTTAATAATAAGCAACTACCGGTTGTTGGTGTAATGCAGGATTTTCATGAGCAGTCCATGCATGCGCCGATAACCGCGCTGGTGCTGGGCGGAAACAATGGCGGTTTTTTTCATGTAAGATTGAAACCGGATGTAGCGGGAAATGGCAATTGGGCAGATGCCATCAGTAAAATACAAAAAGCCTTCAAACAAATTTATCCGGAGGAAGATTTTGATTACAAATTTGTTGATGATACCGTAGCGTCGTTTTATGAAACGGAACGACATACAGCAAGCCTTCTCAACTGGGCGACTGGTTTATCCGTTTTGATTAGTTGCCTGGGGTTGCTCGGGCTTGTAATATACACCACGAATACACGAACAAAAGAAATTGGTATCAGGAAAATATTAGGCGCGTCGGTTGCCAACATCGTTTCTATTTTATCAATAGATTTTGTGCGCCTGGTAATTATTGCTTTTATTATTGCGGCGCCAATTGCCTGGTGGGCAAGCTACGAATGGTTGCAGGATTTTGCCTATAGAACTACCTTGAGCCCCTGGATATTTTTATTAAGCGGACTTGGTATGTTATTAATGGCGCTTATAACGTTGAGTGTTCGAACCATAAAGGCTGCCATTGAAAATCCTGTGAAGAGTTTAAGAACAGAATAAAATATAGTTATGCTAAAAAATTATTTCAAAATCGCATTCAGAAATCTTTGGAAAAGCAAAGCTTTCTCGTTTATCAATATCATGGGACTTGCACTGGGACTTGCCTGCAGCCTGCTCATAATGTTATGGGTTATTGATGAATATAAAGTAAACGCCTTTCATAAAAATGGAAAGCAATTATATAGTATCATAGAAAGGCAGTATCGTGATGGGCAGGTAGATGCTTTTTTTGGCGGCCCGGGTGTGCTGGCTGATGAAATGAAAAGAGTATTGCCTGAAGTGCAATACGCCACTAATTATGCATGGAATGAATTGAGCACATTTGAAGCAAATAATAAAATAATTAAAGAGGATGGAAATCATGCGGGACAGGATTTTTTTAAAATGTTTACCTACCCGTTATTAGAAGGCAGTGCGGAGACAGCTTTGCTATCACCTTTGGATATTGCTATTTCAAAAAAGATGGCTGAAGATTTTTTTGGTTCCCCCGCGGAGGCAATCGGGAAGACAATACGCTTTCAAAATAACAAGGATCTAAAAGTAACCGCTGTATTTGATAACGTTCCTAAAAGCAGTACTGCGCAATTTGATTATGTTCTTAACTGGGAGTCCTTCCTGGAAGGCAACGGTTGGGCAAAAGAGTGGACGAATAACGGCCCTCAAACATTCGTCATGCTTCGTGAAGGTGCCAATGCAAAAGCTTTCGAAAAAAAGATTGCAAGATTTTTGGATAAGTACAACAAGGAGCAAACCGCACATTCTTATATACGCCTGGGAATGCAGCGCTATGGCGATATTTACCTGCATTCAAATTTTGATAAAAACGGGGAACTGTCAGGTGGGAGAATTCAATATGTAACCCTTTTCAGCATCGTTGCCATTTTTATTTTATTGATTGCTTGTATCAACTTCATGAATCTTACAACAGCAAGATCATTAAAACGGGCGAAAGAAATTGGCGTACGAAAAGTGGTGGGAGCAGTTCGCTTTGCTTTGATAAAACAGTTCATTGGTGAAGCATTATTCGTAGTGTCAATAGCAGTTGTCATTTCACTTGCAATTGTGTTGCTTGTGCTGCCTTCATTTAACCAGCTTACAGGAAAGCAAATTAATATTCCTTTTGCGGATGTAACATTTTGGCTAAGCATTGCCGGATTATTATTAGTGACAGGCTTTATCTCGGCAAGCTATCCCGCATTGTATTTGTCATCCTTTAAGCCGGTCCGCGTTTTAAAAGGTTCATTAAAATTTTCAAGCAGTGCTTTATGGTTTCGCAAAGGGCTTGTTGTATTTCAGTTCATGCTTTCTATCATATTAATTATCGGGACGATTGTTGTGAGAAAGCAGGTGAATTATATTCAAACCGCTAATCTTGGCTACGACAGGGAGAATCTCCTTTACATTCCAATAGAAGGAGATCTTGCCGCGAGGTATAACTTATTTAAAAATCAGTCACTGCAAATACCGGCGGTAAAGGGTATTAGCTGCATTACACAAGCGCCCACGCAAATTGAAAATGGTACCGGCGGTGTTAACTGGGAAGGAAAAGATCCGAATTCAGATGTATCGTTTTCATATGGTTCCGTTGGATATGATTTTATAAAAACGATGCATTTACAGCTAAAAGAAGGGCGCGATTTTTCGAAGGATTTTCCAACCGATTCAGTTGGTTACCTGATCAATGAATCAGCCCTAAAAATGATTGGATATAAAGATCCCGTTGGCAAACCACTTACTTTCTGGGGTAAGAAGGGAACTATTGTTGGAGTACTGAAAGATTTTCATATTAATTCCATGCATGAAGCAATCAATCCATTGATTCTTACATTTTGGGAAAACCCTGATTATGGCGATGTCCTTGTGAGAACAACTCCCGGTAAAACAAAAGAAGCATTGGCGAATCTTGAAAAAATCTGTAAACAGCTTAATCCAAAATTTCCTTTCACCTATAAATTTTCTGACGAAGAATATGCTAAGCTTTACAAGAGTGAACAGGTGGTAGGTCAGCTGGCTAACTACTTTGCATTTCTTGCCATATTTATTTCATGTCTTGGGTTATTGGGCCTCGTGTTATTTACTTCCGAGCAAAGAACAAAAGAATTTGGAATAAGAAAAGTATTGGGTGCAAGCCCGGTTTCATTATTCAATTTACTTTCCAGGGAATTTTTAATACTTGTGCTAATTGCCATGTTGATTGCCACGCCCATTGCATGGATTGCCATGAATAAATGGCTTCAGGATTATGCATACCAGGTTACCATCTCATGGTGGATGTTTGTGATTGCAGGATTACTCGCTATAGTTATAGCATTGGTAACTGTAAGCTTCCAGGCAATTAAAGCGTCGATGATAAATCCGGTTAAGAGTTTAAGAAGTGAATAGTATTTAGTTAATCGCAAATCATTAAAACATACTTAATGTTTAAAAATTATTTCAAAACCGCATGGCGCAATCTTGTAAGAACAATCGGGTACAGCACACTCAATATTTTAGGCCTTGCAACTGGAATGGCTGTTGCACTCTTGATAGGGCTTTGGGTATATAATCAATATTCTTATGATAAATTTCTTCCCGGATATCAATCGGTATATCGTGTACAACGGAACTATGACAGTAATGGCGATACGCTTACGTTTCAAACTACATCACTAAAATTAGCAGAAGCGTTACGCAATCAAATTCCCGAAATAGAATATGTTACCGAAAGCGACTGGATAGGAGAGCATGGATTAATGGTGGGTGATAAAAAATTATATCAAAAAGGTGCAATTGCCGGTACCGATTTTTTGAAGATACTTCAATATCCTTTTATAAAAGGCAATGTCAATACCGCATTTAAAGATGCTTATTCCATTGTGCTCACGCAAACGATGGCGAAAGCTTTGTTTGGCAATGAGGATCCGATGAATAAAACTGTTCGCTTTGATAATGCGGATAATCTTAAGGTGACGGGTATATTGAAAGACATTCCGAATAACGCCACGGTTAATTTTAATTTCATAGTACCAACCACTTATACCTACCAAAAAAATCCGTCAATAAAGTCAGATGGCGAGAGCAGCTTTGGCAATAATAATCTTCAAATATTTGTGAAGTTAAAGCCCGGAATATCCTATGCACAGGTTGGCCCAAAGATCAGGAACATTGAACATACGGAGAAGGGAAACATAAATGCAATGAATTCTTACGTCACGCTTCAGCCGATGGAACGCTGGCATTTATATTCCAATTATGTAAACGGAAAAGACACTGCAGGATTTTTGACCTACGTAAATATGTTCTCTATAATTGGTTTGCTTGTATTGATTATTGCCTGCATCAATTTCATTAATCTTACAACCGCACGGTCAGAAAAAAGAGCGAAAGAAGTTGGCGTTAGAAAAGCAATCGGTTCAGAAAGAAAAGATATTATTATTCAATTTCTTTCAGAAGCATTTTTACTTACGATACTTGCATTTGGTTTTTCATTGTTGTTCGTGCAATTGGCATTACCTGCCTTTAATACGCTTACAGAAACACGTATCAGCATACCTTATTTAAACGCATATTTTTGGCTATTGATGATCGGCTGCATTTCCTTTACCGCTTTACTTGCAGGAAGCAGGCCCGCTTTTTATCTTTCTTCATTTAATCCGTAAAAGTCTTAAAGGGAACTTTGCAAAGAGGAAAATCATCTTCCCTTTCAAGAAAAATATTAGTAGTAATACAATTCAGTTGTTCTATTGCTTTAATAATAAGTACAGTCATTATTTATCAACAGGTAAACTATGCCAAAGACAGGCCTACGGGTTATAATCTTAACAGGCTTATATCAACCAACATGAATGATGACCTCGATAAAAATTATACGGCACTCAAAAATGAATTGATACAAAAACGAATTGTTTCATCTGTTACTACTGCCTCAAGCCCTGCAACCAATGTTTGGTGGCATACGGATATTGACTACTGGCCCGGAAAGAATGCGGGTGAAACAGTAGAGATGGGAAGCATATATGTATCTGATGATTATTTTAAAACGGTTGGCATGGATATTAAAGAAGGAAGAAATTTTTCCGGAGTGTATGATTCTACAAGTGTAATATTTAATGAAACTGCTATTAAGCGGCTCCGTATTAAAAATCCCGTTGGGCAAACAATCACCTTTCATGATAACAAGTACACCATTGCCGGCGTCGTGAAAGATGCGCTGATGATCTCTCCTTTTAGCGCCGCTGATCCCACAATGTTTTACTGTTACCCGGGAACACAAAATGTTATGTTGTATAAGCTGTCGCCCGAATATAAAAACACAGGATGCTATTACGCAACTCACTGCCATTTTTAATAAATATGAACCTGCCTATCCTTATAATTATTCGTTTACCGATACAGATTATGCTTCAAAATTTAAACTCGAAATGCTGATTGGAAAATTAGCCGGTTTGTTTGCCGGCCTTGCGATTTTTATTTCCTGCCTCGGCCTTTTTGGATTAGCCGCTTATGTAGCAGAGCAACGGACAAAAGAAATAGGCATACGCAAAGTACTGGGCGCATCTGTTTCACAGGTTTGGATGTTATTGTCAAAAGATTTTATTGTATTGGTTTTTCTGAGTTGTGTTATTGCATCGCCTGTTGCATATTATTTTTTACACGGCTGGCTGATGAATTATGATTACCGTATCAATATTGGCGCCGGTGTTTTTGTATTGTCCGCTTTGCTTGCAATTCTTATTACCATAATTACAATAAGCTTCCAGGCTATTAAAGCAGCAATCGCAAATCCTGTAAAGAGCTTAAGAACCGAATAAAATAAAATCTATGTTTAAAAATTATTTCAAAACCGCGTGGCGCAATCTTGGGAAAAGCAAGATGCATTCATTCATAAACATTGCAGGCTTATCAATTGGTATGGCCGTAGCTATTTTAATTGGTTTATGGATGTATGATGAAGTATCATTTAATAAAAATTTCAGGAACTACGATCGCATTGCACAGGTTATTCAAAATGTAACCAACAACGGCGAAGTGCAAACATGGAAAGATGTTCCTTTCCCCTTAGCTGAGGAACTGCGAAAAAATTATGGCAGCGATTTTAAGCATATTGCTATGGCTGTAGATTGGGGAGGCCACTTGTTAACTTTTAAAGACAAAAGATTAAAACAGACGGGTGCTTATTTTGAAAAGGAAGCACCGGAAATGTTCAGCTTCAAAATGTTGAAAGGCTCGGCCCGCCTCGATGATCCGGCTTCAATTTTAATGTCAGCATCTGCCGCCAAAGCTTACTTTGGAGATGAAGATCCGTTAAATAAATTGATGACCATTGATAAAATGCCGGTCGTAAAAGTGGCCGGCATCTATAAGGATTTTCCGCGTAATTCCAGGTTTGCAAATTTGAATTTTGTTGCAACATGGGATCTTCTTTACGCCAACAGCGACTGGATGAAAACAAGCGAAGATCCCTGGAGGCCTAATTTTACCTCACTCTTTGTTCAGCTAAATGACAATGCTGATATCAATACTGTTTCTGCAAAGATTAAGGATGCCAAATTAAAAAAGATAAATGCGCAGCTTGCCAAAAAGAAACCAACTCTTTTCTTACAGCCTATGAGTAACTGGCATCTCTATTCTGAATTTAAGAACGGAGTAAACGTTGGCGGTGCTATACAATACCTTTGGATGTTTGGTATTATCGGGCTATTTGTATTGTTGCTCGCCTGTATCAATTTTATGAACCTGAGTACAGCACGAAGCGAAAGGCGTGCTAAAGAAGTAGGTATTCGCAAAACAGTTGGCTCTTTAAGAAGTCAATTGGTTCTCCAGTTTTTCAGTGAGTCATTACTTACTGTTTTCTTCGCCTTTGCATTGGCGTTACTGTTCGTTCAACTCTCGCTTCCCTTTTTCAATGAAGTGGCGGATAAACAAATGTCCATCTTGTGGGGCAATCCATATTTCTGGATGGTAAACATGGCTTTCATTTTATTTACGGCATTAATTGCAGGCAGTTATCCCGCATTTTATTTGTCGTCGTTTAAGGCAATAAAAGTTTTAAAAGGAACATTCAAAGCGGGTCGTTACGCGGCTATTCCGCGAAAGGTACTCGTGGTATTGCAGTTTACTGTTTCCGTTACACTTATTATTGGCACCATCATCGTTTACCAGCAAATTCAGTTTGCGAAAAATCGCCCTGTTGGTTATTCACGCGATAATCTTATCACCTTGCCAACGATGAACTCGGCCATTCACGATCACTTTGATGCCGTAAAAAATGAATTACTAAAGACCGGGGCTGTAGCATCTGTAGCAGAATCAGAAAGCCCTACTACGGCGATTTATAATAGTACAAGTGGCTTTAGCTGGAAGGAAAAAGATCCAAATTTGTCCATCGACTTTAAAGTCGTAAATGCTTCTTATGATTATGGTAAAACCATTGGATGGAAAATAAAAGAAGGCCGTGGTTTTTCAAAGGATTTTGCGACAGACTCCTCTGCTCTGATCTTAAATGAAGCTGCCGTGCATTTTATGGGGTTAAAAAAGCCGGTTGGAGAGCAGGTTACATGGTGGGACAGAAAATATAATATAGTCGGGGTGATTAATGATATGGTGATGGAATCTCCCTACGAAGAGGCGCAGCCGGTTATTTATGGTTTACTGGATTATTCCGGAAACGTTGCCATCATTAAACTAAATCCCTCTGTAAGTGCCAGAGATGCCATTGCTAAAATAGAACCGGTGTTTAAAAAATTCAACCCTGAGCAACCTTTTGAATTCAAATTTGTGGATGAAGACTATGCGAAAAAATTTGTTGATGAAGAAAGGATTGGAAAGCTTGCAGGTGTATTTGCTATTCTTGCTATTGCTATTTCCTGCCTGGGTTTATTCGGGCTGGCATCCTTTGTTGCTGAACAGCGCACCAAAGAAATAAGCGTACGAAAAGTCCTCGGCGCATCTATCTTCAATGTTTGGAATTTGTTGTCAAAGGATTTTGTAATGCTGGTAATTATCTCCTTTCTTATTGCGGTGCCTGTTGCTTATTATTTCATGTACAACTGGCTCCGGAATTACAGCTATCGCACAGGGCTACACTGGTGGATTTTTGCAGCGGCAGGTTTGGGTGCACTAATCATAACCATAATTGTTGTGAGCCTCCAGGCGATAAAAGCAGCCATAGCAAACCCGGTTAAGAGTTTGAGGACGGAGTGATTTAATAATATGGCAATTTGAATATTTGAAAATGATAAATCAGAGATCAGCACATCATACATCACAAATCAACTTTTATGTTTAAAAATTATTTTAAAACCGCATTTAGAAGTTTGACCCGCAACAGGAATTACACTATTATAAATATCGCCGGATTGGCTGTTGGTATTGCGGTTTGTATGATGATCTTTATCATTATACAATTTCAAACAAGCTTCGATGAATTTCATGAAAAGAAAGATCAGGTCTATCGTGTGTTAACAGAATTTCATCATGCAGACGCCGGAGCTATTACTTATGGAAAAAGCGTTCCTTTTCCAATGCCCACAGGATTGAAAACAGCTTTTCCTCAACTTGAACAAGTAGCTCCTGTTTATGCAAGCCACAATGATGAGTTGCAGGTAACTGATGATAACGGAACAACTGTAAAAAATTTTAAAGAGCAGAAGGGTGTATTTTATACATCGCCTTCATTCTTTAACATGTTTAATTTTCCGCTGCTCTCTGGTTCATATGAATCATTAAAAGATCCGAACAATGTATTACTAACAAAAGAGACAGCAGAAACTTATTTCGGCAACTGGAAAACAGCAATGGGTAAAACCATTAAAATAACAGGATATTACAGCATGGGGGCCGGATTGTTTCAGTTCCCGGCAACAGCGCTAAAAGTTTCAGGCATTCTTGCAACAATACCGGCAAATACAGACTTCCAGCTAAAATTGGTAGTTGCCTGGGGAACAGATTTTACAGGAGATGCAACATATGGATTTGCACAACCACAGTGGAATCAATCAGCCCCTGATTTTGGTTGCTATGTTATGTTGCCGCCAAATACTTCTGCAAACAATTTTAACCAACAATTAAGTGCATACGCACGAAAAGTTCAACCTGCCGGCAATAAGGATAACTATATTCTACAACCAATAAGTGCTGTGCATTATGATGCAGCCGCAGGAAATTACAGCAACAAAACAATCAGTCACGAACTGATCAATGTATTATGGCTGATTGCAGCATTCATACTTTTAATTGCCTGCACAAATTTTATCAACCTATCCACAGCGCAAGCTGTTAACCGTGCAAAGGAAGTTGGCGTAAGAAAAGTTTTGGGCAGTAATAAATCTCAATTGCGAACCCAGTTCATCATTGAAACATTTTTGATTGTTACCATTGCTGTAATACTTGCAGTAGTTATTACACTGCTGGCATTGCCTTATGTAAATCAATTGTTAGAACTTTCGCTTGCATTCAACATACTAACAGACCCTGCAGTTATTTTATTTCTTTTGGCTGTAACTATTGTCGTAACCGCACTTGCCGGTTTTTATCCTTCTATTGTTTTATCACGTTTCAATCCTGTGAATGCTTTAAAGAGTAAACTCACCGTAAATACTACAAAGGGAATTTCATTAAGAAGAGGATTGGTAGTGTTTCAATTTATCATTGCACAGGCGCTGATCATCGGAACACTCATCATTGTACAGCAAATGAATTATTTTACGAATCAACCGCTGGGCTTTGATAAAGATGCAATCGTAAATGTTCCTTACCGCCCTGACAGAACCGGCGACAAGCAAACAGATTATTTGAAACAGCAGTTATTATCACACGGGGCACAGGCAGTAAGCTTCAATTCCAACTCCCCGATAGAAGATGATAATAATATGTTTACTACGTTCAAATTCGACCATGCAATAAAGGATGCAGATTTCCAGGCTATCAGCAAATTCGTAGACGATGATTATGTGCCGACTTATAAACTACAATTGGTAGCCGGCAGAAATTTGAAACCCTCTGGTTATACACAGGAATTTTTAGTGAATGAATCATTCGTGAAAAGCTTAGGACTAAAAAAACCGGAAGACATCATTGGTAAAGAAATAAGCATGCTGAGTGGTTTAATAAAATGTCCGGTCGTTGGCGTAGTGAAAGATTTTAATGACAGGTCTTTGCGCCAGAATTTGGCGCCATTGCTTATTGCCACTAATTCCACAATGTACCGGCAGGCTTCAATAAAACTTTCAACGACAAACATTCCTTCTTCCATGCAATCCATCAAAACAATATGGGAGAAAACATTTCCAAACCAGGTTTATGAATACAGATTTTTGGATGATAAAATCAATAGTTTTTACAAACAGGAAAACCAGTTATCGCAGTTATATAAAATTTTTGCAGCCATCGCCATATTCCTTAGTTGCCTGGGGTTGTACGGTTTAGCCTCATTCATGGCGGTACAGCGAATAAAAGAAGTTGGTATTCGTAAAGTACTTGGTGCTACTGCAGGCAATATCGTTTATTTGTTTTCAAAAGAATTTATCGTACTCATTGCAATTGCCTTTGTGATTGCTACACCCGTTGCATGGTATTTCATGCACCAATGGTTGCAGGATTATGTTTATCGTATCAATATCAGTTGGTGGCTATTTGCACTTGCTGGCACTATCGCCATCCTTATTGCGCTGCTAACCGTAAGCGTCCAGGCAATAAAAGCAGCGGTAGCAAACCCGGTGAAGAGTTTGAGAACTGAATAAAATATGTCATTATGTTTAAAAATTATTTCAAAACCGCATTGCGGAATCTTGTAAAAAACAAGATGCATTCATTCATTAATATTTTCGGCTTATCCATTGGTATGGCTGTCGCAATATTGATTGGTTTATGGATATATAATGAACTCTCTTTTAATAAATATTTTAAGAATTGCTACCAGGCAATAAAAGCTGCGATTGCAAATCCGGTAAAGAGGTTGAGAATGGAATAACGATGGTGATTTAAAATTTATACTAAAAAATTATTCTAAGCCGCGTGGCAAAATATATGAAAAGCCAAAGTCTTGTTACTTAATGTAACCGTGTCCTGCCCTGCTATAGCCTGCAGTTGAGAGACGACTCGCGAAGAGGTTTATTTTCTTTAGTGAAAAATAGCCATTAAAGAAGAATCTTTATTTTCACCAATGATGTAGTCAAAGTAAGTATTGGGTTCGCATTAATTTGTAAACAAATAGACATGAGATATTCTAACACATTTTCCCTGTACAAATCACTTTTTTTTATTGCACTGATAAGTTTTTCAACGTTTGCTGCAGATGCGCAGGATTCTTTAATAAATTATGATGAGGCAAGGATACCGCCCTATACATTACCCGATCCTTTACAATTGACGGATGGCAAACTTATTACCACTTCGCAGCAATGGCTTCAACATCAACGGGCAGCAATGCTTACATTATTTGCAGATAATGTGTATGGCAGAATGCCGGGCAAACCGGAGAATATGCACTTTAAAGTGAATGCTGTTGACTCATCTGCATTAGGAGGTAAGGCAATATGCAAGCAGGTTACAATTTTGTTTAGCAATGCTGCATCAGCGCCTTCAATGGATGTGTTGATCTACTTACCAAAGTTTGCAAAAACACCAGTTCCTGTTTTCATTGGTTTAAATTTTTCTGGCAATCAAACTGTCAATGCAGATACCGGCATAATCTTGTCAACACGCCGGGCAACAGAAGCCTCCAGAGGAAAAGATGCGGGCAAGTGGGCCGTTGAAGAGATCATTAACCGGGGATATGGATTAGCCACTGCTTATTATGGCGACCTGGAGCCTGATAATCCCGATGGTTGGAAAACAGGTATAAGAACAACCATGAAAACAGCATTATCAATTAATGAAAATGAATGGGGAGCTATTGGTGCATGGGCATGGGGCTTAAGCCGCATGATGGATTACCTGGAAACAGATGCAGCCGTTGATGCCAGGAAAGTTGTGATAACAGGGCATTCGCGCCTGGGTAAAGCATGTTTATGGGCAGCGGCAAATGATGAACGTTTTGCCATTGTTGTTTCCAATTGTTCCGGCGAAGGCGGGGCCGCTTTATCAAAACGCTGGTTCGGGGAAACAATAGAAAGGATAAACACTTCATTCCCGCATTGGTTTGCACCTGCTTATAAACAATACAATAAACATCCTGAATTGTTACCCGTAGATCAGCATATATTGCTGGCTTTGATGGCGCCGAGACCTTTGTATGTGGCGAGTGCTGAAGATGACCCGTGGGCAGATCCCAAAGGTGAATTTTTGAGCGCAAAAAATGCGGAACCCGTTTATGCGTTATTTGGTAAAAAAGGCCTTGGCGTAATTGACATGCCCCCGGTTAATAACCCGGTTGGTGAAACGATACGATATCATATACGTACAGGTAAACATGATTTTACTTTGTATGACTGGCAACAATATCTTGACTTCGCAGACAAGCAATTTGGACCAGGAGCCAAATAATAACCGGGGCTATTTCTTTCCTCCAGGGGTGCATTTCACACCCATTTAAGCGCACAAACCAAGAAGGTTTTTTTGAGTGCTTTTGATTTAAACTATCTCTGAAAAAAACCTTCTTGGTTTTATCCTTATATTTAGTCGGGTGTATACTGCTTTGTTGCTTCCTCTAAGTAGGATGAATTTGAAATGCACCCCTCTGCAGGTCCATTAGCTCTGTTGATTTTTTGCATAAAATACGTGAGAGTTATCATAATATTGTGACTGCATCTTTTATTCTATCCACTATGCAAAGACGACAATTTCTAAAAGTTACTTCTGCCTTCTCTGTTGGCATCTTGCTCAGCCGCATCAGCCATGCACAAACCAACGGCAGGTTGGCGCTGAATGCACCGGACAAAGTATTTATGCAAACTGGTGATGTATGGTTCCAGATGCAGGCTGCCGGTGATGGCGGTTATACCTACGAGGATTGTACCGTTACTATTCAAACCGCCAACGATGTGCAAACCATAGCTGTTACCTGCCCCGGCAAACCTTTACAGGCCATACGGGTACAATGGCAGCATGAAGTGGCTGCAGAATCAATGTTCCTGGGCGATCATTGGGAACGTTCTTATGGCGACTTGCAATGGCGACACTACCCCGCCGATGTGGAATGCCCCTGGTATATGCTGGTACATGATGGTACACAAACTGCCTGCTTTGGAGTGCAGACTGGTGCCAACAGTCTTTGCAGTTGGAAGCTTGGTAAGAATATGCTACAACTAACATTGAATACACGCAGCGGTGGCAACGGTGTACAATTAGGCAGCCGCAACCTACATGCAGCCAATATCGTTACCATGCAAAGCAGGGATGGTGAAAATGCTTTTTATACAGATCACCGCTTTTGTGGTATGATGTGCCCCAACCCACGCCTGCCCAAACAACCCGTGTATGGATTAAACGATTGGAACTTTGCTTATGGCAAAAACAGCTTTGAACTCATCAAAACAACGACGGCTGCGATGGCACAACTTGTAAGCGACACGAATAATAAACCCTATTCTGTTATTGATGCGGGCTGGGCACAATACTCGCCCCTGTTGCCCGGCGATGGCGGGTGGAATGAAGATTTCTCCAAGCCAAACGATAAGTTTAAAGACATGCATAAAATGGCAGACACCATAAAAGAACTGGGCATGCGCCCTGGTTTGTGGATGCGTCCGCTATGTGGCCGGCACGATGAAAAACAAAGTTTACTCTCGCCCGATATACCTGGCAGGAACAACCCGAAAAATCCTACGCTTGACCCCACCATACCTGAAAACCTCGCCCGTATACAACACTGTTTTGATGTGTACAACCAGTGGGGCTTCGAAATAGTAAAGCATGATTATACGACCTATGATATTACCGGCCGCTGGGGCTTCCGGATGACAGATGGCTTTACCACACCCGGCTGGTATTTTAATGATACCACAAAAACCAATGCAGAAATTATTTTACAATTGTACCGCGCCATACGGCAGAGTGCCGGTGATACAATTGCCATCATTGGTTGCAACACGGTAAGCCACCTTACTGCCGGTTTGTTTGAAGTGTACCGAAGCGGCGATGATACCAGTGGCCGTGAATGGGAACGCACCGTAAAGATGGGCGTAAACACGCTGGCCTTCCGTATGCCGCAGCACAACAAATTGTATTGTGTGGATGGTGATTGCGTAGGCATTACCACCATTATACCCTGGCAACGCAATAAGCAATGGCTGCAGTTAAGTTCAGAAAGCAGCGGCGCCCTGTTTATTTCTGCGGAGCCTGCAGCCATGGGTACTGTGCAGAAAGCTGCAGTAAAAGAAGCCTTTGCCAAAGCAGCCCGGCCACAACCACTGGCAGAGCCCCTTGACTGGATGACGAACATACAACCAAAGCGATGGAAACTGAATGGCCGCGAGGTAATATTTGATTGGAGTTAAGATGCGGGGTTACCAGTCGCATAGCCGGCTTAGTTAGTTAAATCCATTATTACATGAAAGGCCACCTGGTGAGTGGTCTTTTTTTTTTGTTCGGGCTTGTCGTGCAACCCTGCCATATTGGATTATTTAATTAAAACTTATACATTAGATTGATAATTGCATTGACGCACCTGAACAATACAAAAAACGAAGTAGCGAGGCGATGAAGGTCAGTTCGTTGCAAAAATTGAAGGACGCGGGTTATTCAGAAATACAAACGTTGGCGGCAAACTTTCAAGTATGCAGACCTAAATTATAACATTTAAAAACCATTTTTATGCAAACAACACAAACCAATCCAGAAAAAGTTTTCCAACATCATTTAGAAGCCTTAGGGAAAAATGACATGGACGAACTTATGAAAGATTATGCAGAACAATCTGAACTTTGGACACCAGATGGTGCCATTGTAGGGTTAGAAGCCATTTCATCTTTTTACTCATATGCTTTTACGCTTTTTCCAAAAGGTAAAACAGAATTGGAAATAAAAAAGATGATTGTTAAAGACAATAAAGTATATGTTGTTTGGACAGCTGACAGCCCTGTAGTTAATGTTTCATTTGCCACAGACAGTTTTGAAATAAAAGAAGACAGAATTTTGTGGCAAAGTACAGCATTTCAAATGACCCAAAAATAAATCGTCTACTCATTCAGCCTGCCGCCCCCGCTATCCTTAGTATATTCAAATTATAAAATTACTGCTATCCGTAGGGACAGCGCCACCTTTTGATGGGCGCAGACTAAGGATAGCAGGGGACACAGCAAACTAATTCAAACAACTTTTCACTCTGACAATTTACAATGACTGTATCAGGACAACGAATAGAAGTAGCACTTAGCAAATTAAAGATTGTTTTAATGCTTTTAGGTGCATTGACATTTGTTGCTATCGGACTGTGGTTTGTTATTGCTCCTCCTACAATTGAAAATTCATATTGGGGTAACCCGACAAAAATTGCAATTGCAGGTTATGCTTCAATAATATTCTTTGGACTTTGTACTATCTTTTTCATTCGCAAATTGCCAGACAACAAGCCAGGTTTAATAATTGACGACCTAGGTTTGGTTGACAATTCAAGTGGATTATCCGGAGGACACATTTTATGGGCTGACATTGAAAATATTTCAGTAATTGAAATTCATAGACAAAAACTCATAATGCTTCAAGTTAAAAATCCCCAACATTATATTGAAAGACAGACAAGTTTATTTAAACGCAAAGGCATGAAGCTTAACAACAAAATATATGGAACTCCTTTAAGTATAACAGCAAATGGACTTAAAATTTCCTTTGACAACTTATTGACAATATTGACCGAGAAATTACAGGCATCACGACAATGATAAAAGTTGAAGAACGAACGCCTCTTGATTTCCTTAGAAAACTTCAAAATATAAAAGTACTGCTATCCGAGTTTGCAACTACGGATATTTATTTTTAATTGACATACTAACATTGAAATTTTGTTATAGATTTAATATAATACCTAAGTACAGCTCCTTACTGGCACAGATATGCGGCAAAGTTAATGTGGCGTTGGAGTATCTTATGCAGATGCCGGTGTTACTAAAGTAAACTTCCTTTTCTCCTAAAGCCATTCACTGCCGGTCTGGTGTTCGGGCGGCCGGCTTTGCAGCAAAGCAATCACCAACAACACATAAAAGAGACATGAAATAACAATATGCAAAACTCTCGTTATTTTTAATAACCTATGGCGCTAAGCTGATGTTGGTGATGCCATGCGTAAGGCCGGGCACGAACACCAGGCATCGGCGGCTTGCTTTATTTATTTGTACATATTTTTGTTGAAAGCGCAAGACCAACAAGGGTAAAAAATTAAACTTCTCTTGGTCGTTCCCTGTTTTAAGTAAATATTCTTTTTTGCAAAACAAAGGCGTAGTAAACATTAACTCAGCTCAAAAATAAATGATAGGAATCCAATCGGATATTCCGTCAAATAGAAATTGTCCGCTTTATAAATACAAGTGTTCGTTTACGAACAGTTCTAAATTTCCTCCAACGCCTTACTTGTTATATATCAATGATCTATATCATTGGTATGATGGTTGAAAAATATTTGGGGATACGTGTGCTCCCGAAATTTTGAATACCGAAAAAATAAGTTAATGATTAAAAGTTATTTCAAAATTGCCTGGCGCAACATGATGCGTCACAAGGCGTATTCAGGCATTAATATTTTCGGGCTTGCTATTGGTATAGCAGCCTGCCTCCTTATTTTACAATATGTAGCGTTTCAACTGAGTTACGAGAATTTCCAGGTAAATAAAGATCGGATTTATCGTGTGCAGCAGGACCGCTACGACAATGGAAAACTAAGTACCCAGTGGGCTGCAGGAGCTTATGGAGTGGGAAATGCTTTCAAAGATGCCATACCTGAAATTGAAGACTATGTGAAGGTTGTCGGTAATAGTACAGGTTACTACGGAAGTAAAAAATCAACCCTTAAAAATTGAAAAGGTATTTTTTGCCAGCAAATCCTTTTTCAACATATTCACTTATCCGTTGATTGCAGGTGACAAAAACACCGCTCTGCAGGAACCAAATACAGCCGCACTTTCCGAAACAACTGCACGAAGAATTTTTGGAACGACAGATATCATTGGTAAAAGACTCGAGCTAAACAGGAATAGTAATTACGCCATAACCGCTGTCTATAAAGATGCACCGGTTAATACACAATTGAAACCTGACCTCCTTCTTTCTTATGCAACTTTTGTGAATAGGACGACAGACTCTTCAGGCAATGGGCCTGAAACGGCCTGGGAATGGGATGGATGTCTTACATACCTGCTTCTGCGAAAAGATGCGGATCCAAAGGCAGTTGAAAAGAAATTTATTCCCATTGCCGAAAAGTTTGTTGGCGCTGATATGAAAAAATATAATGCAGCGGTAGTCTACAAAATGCAGCCGTTAAATGATATTCACCTGTATTCACATTACATGATGGAGCCGGGCGAAACGAGCGATGGAAAAACGGTTTATCTTTTATTAGGCATTGCATTTTTTATAGTGATCATTGCATGGGTTAATTATATCAATCTTGCCACTGCCCGTGCAATCACAAGGGCGCGTGAGGTAGGTGTGCGAAAGGCAATTGGTTCATTGCGCAGGCAACTCGTTATGCAATTTCTTTCTGAATCGGCTTTACTAAATGGTATTGCATTGGTCCTTGCGATCATTATTGTTATTGCCGCCATACCGGGTTTTAATGCATTGTCAGGACAACAAATTTCTTTTTCTTTATTTGGCAAAAGCCAGTTTTGGCTATCACTCGCAGCGTTATTTGTAACAGGCGTTTTTCTTTCGGGGCTGTACCCGGCTTTTGTACTATCAGGCTTTCGCCCGATCGAGGTGCTAAAGGGTAATATGGGCAGTACAAAGCAAAGTAATGTTCTAAGAAAATCTTTAGTTGTGTTCCAGTTTGCTGCCTCTCTTTTTTTACTGGTCGGTACGGTCACTGTTTATCGCCAGATGCAATTCATGCGCGAACAATCCCTTGGAATAAATATAGATCAAACATTGGTGGTGAATGCACCCATTGTAGGGATTGATTCCACCTACCTGCAAAAGATGAATGCTTTTAAAGATGAATTATCTCAAAATACTTCTGTAAAAAATGTTACTGTTTCTACGGCTATCCCCGGAGAGGCAGTTGGCTGGAATGCCGGCGGTATAAAGCTCGTAGGCCAGGATGAGTCAAAACAAAAACAATACCGCGTAATAGGCGTGGACTACGATTATATAAAAGCATATGGCTTGAAACTGGTAGCAGGCCGTGCGTTCTCGAAAGGGTTTGGTACGGATGACAGCGCAGTAATATTTAACAGGAAGGCTGTCGAGCAATTGGGATTTAATACGCCCGATGAGGCATTGAATAAAAGAATCGATTTCTGGGGACGGCGTTATACGATTGTTGGTGTGGCGGAAAATTTTCACCAACAGTCTTTGCATGAGTCTTACGAGCCATTAATTCTTCGCCTTATACCGGATGTGAACGGATACCTTTCGGTAAAAACTTCAGGTGCAGATGCAGGTAAAACAATTGCTGTAGTAAAAGCGAAGTGGAGCAAATTTTTTCCCGGAAATACTTTTGACTATTTCTTTCTCGATGATCATTTCAATGACCAATACAAGGCTGATCAGCGTTTCGGGCAGGTATTCGGATTATTTACGAGCCTTGCTATTTTGGTTGCCTGCATGGGTTTATTTGGCCTCGCCTCATTTACCACATTGCAGCGTACGAAAGAAATCGGCATACGCAAAGTATTGGGCGCTTCTGTTGCCAACATCCTGAAACTTCTTTTCCGCGAGTTTGCAATATTGCTGTTAATAGCGTTTGTAATAGCAACTCCTATCGCGTGGCTTACCACGTCAAACTGGCTGCAGGGTTATGCTTTCCGTATCGATATGCATTGGCTTTACTTTTTAATTCCTTTCATTTTCATGGTCGCCATTGCACTGATTACCGTGAGCTTTCAATCAATAAAAGCTGCTATTGCAAATCCGGTGAAGAGTTTGAGAACAGAGTGAACAAAACGAAATCCAGGTCTTCCTTCGGGACAAAAATGTGAGAAGCGAATAAAAGCAAAAGCTAATGTTTAAAAATTATTTCAAAACTGCCTGGCGAAACTTATGGAGAAACAAAAGTTTTTCCCTTATTAACCTGAGTGGGTTGGCCATTGGCATGGCGGCGGCCATATTGATATTTCTTTGGATTCAAAATGAAATGAGCTACGATCGCTGGTATAAAAAGGCCGGCCGCATTTACCAGGTTTTTAACCGCGAAACGACTAACGGAAAAGCGTCAGCCTGGGGCAGCACACCCGACCCGCTGGCACCCATTCTTAAAGCAGATTACCCTGACATTGAAGATGCGGTGCGGGTGAATGAAGGAGAAGCGCTGCTTTCCGTTCAGGATAAACACATCAGCTCACAGGGCGTGTTTGCCGACGCCGGCTTCCTTTCTATGTTTGATTTTGCGACTATACATGGCGATTCCAAAGGGGCGTTGAGCCAGGTAAACAACATTGTAATTACAGAGCGTTTAGCGAATAAATTATTTGGCACTACTGCTGCCACCGGCAAATTTTTACGTGTTGATTCAACCCAAAATTTTATAGTTACTGCCGTATTAAAAGACTTGCCCGGCAACACACGCTTTAACTTCGAATATGTGTTGCCCTGGTCATTTGAACAAAAGACCTATGGCGCAATTGAAAGCTGGACTGCTTATAACGACAGAACCTTTGTATTGCTGAAACCAGGCGCAGAAGAAAGCAGGGTGAATGAAAAAATAAAATCCGTTGCATTTAAACATTCCGATCCTGAAGATAAAAACGCCCAGCTAACGCAGTTTTTATACCCGGCAAAAAGATGGCATCTCTACGATAAATCTGAAAACGGGCAAATGGTTGGCGGAGCCATAGAAAGAGTAAAACTGTTCGGCCTGATAGCAGGCTTAATCCTGTTAATTGCCTGCATTAACTTCATGAACTTAAGTACGGCAAGAAGTGAAAAACGGGCAAAAGAAGTAGGTATACGCAAAGTTGCCGGCGCAAGGCGGCAATCGCTTATTGTCCAATTTATAGCAGAGAGCATGTTGCTGGCTTTTTTAGCAGGAATTATAGCGATCGTATTGGTACAGCTAAGTTTACCTGCTTACAACAATATATTACAAACAAACTTTCACCTGCCGGTGGGCAACATCTCTTTTTGGTTGTATGGATTAGGCTTCGTATTTCTTACCGGGTTTGTGTCAGGTTGTTATCCTGCGTTTTTTCTTTCCTCGTTCAATGCGGCAAAAGTGTTGAAAGGTTCCTTTAAATCTCCCGGCAAATTGGTTACGCCAAGAAAAGTAATGGTAGTAGTGCAATTTGTATTTGCTGTTACCCTCATTATCTCCACTATCATCATTGCACAACAGATACAATATGCTGAATCCAGGGACACCGGTTTCGATAAAAACCAACTGGTGTTTTCGCCCCTCAATGAAAGCAATAAAAACAGTTATGCATCAATTAAACGGGATCTGTTAAACAGTGGCGCTGTAGTTTCCGTCACACGGTCATTAGTGCCCATAAGCGCTGCATGGACGAGTAATATGTGGGGATATGAATGGCCCGGAAGTACAAAAGGCGAAAGCAAATTAAGCTTCGATGCATACAGCAGTGATGCTGATTTTTCAAAAACACTGGGCACCAAAATTGTTGCCGGCCGGGATATCGATATTTATACTTATCCCACTGACAGCGCTGCTATTTTATTAAATGAAAAAGCGGTGGAAACTATGCACCTGCAAAATCCACTCGGTGCGACGGTTAAAAGGGGCGACGACGAGGTGTATCACGTGGTGGGTATTGTAAAGAATTTTATTATTGGTTCGCCTTACAATAACATTCAACCCATGGTGGTAATGGGGCCAAAGTACGGATGGTTCAGGGCAGTACATTATAGATTGAGCAGCACACAGCCGGTAAAAGAAAGCCTTGCAAAGATTGAAGGCGTGTTTAAAAAATACAATGCGGATTACCCGTTTGAATACCAGTTTGTGGATGATGCGTACGCCGCAAAATTTAAAAGTGAGCAAACTACCCAAACCTTAGCAACCCTGTTTGCATCTCTTACCATCTTCATTTCTTGCCTGGGCTTATTTGGCCTTGCCGCCTACATGGCAGAAAACCGGGTAAAGGAAATAGGCATCAGGAAGGTGTTGGGAGCGAGTGTACCAGGCATTACAGCCTTATTGTCAAAGGATTTTTTACAGCTCGTGGGTATTTCCTGCCTTATTGCTTTTCCGCTGGGATGGCTGGCAATGGATAACTGGCTGCAGAGCTATCAATACCGCGTACAAATAAGCTGGTGGATATTTATTGCCGCGGGCATTTCAGCCATGATCATTGCTCTGGTAACTGTGAGCTTTCAATCAATAAAAGCTGCCATTGCAAATCCTGTGAAGAGTTTGAGGACAGAGTAAATGACATAATGAATGATGAAATACTAATGCCTTTATTTAAGATAAAAACCCTTCTTCTATGCTAAAAAATTATTTCAAAATCGCCTGGCGAAATCTCATTAAAAGCAAAGGCTATGGCGCTATTAATATTGGAGGACTTGCCGTGGGCATGGCGGTAGCTATATTAATTGGTTTGTGGGTGTATGATGAAGTCACCTTTGACACGTCCAATAAAAATTACGGAAGTGTCGCCCAGGTGCGAAGGTATTTTACAGACCCTAATACTCATGAAACAATAGGTGTTGAAAATATGCACCTGCCCATGGTTGCCCTCCTCAGAAGTAATTACAAGCAATATTTCAAGCATGTTGTAACGGCATGGTGGCTTGGTAACTATTCGGTATCAACCGCCGATAAAAAAATATCCCGAAAAGGAGAATTTATGGACCCGGGCGGGTTAGACATGCTTTCACTAAAAATGCTGAAGGGAAGTTACCATTCCCTTGATGATCTTCATTCCGTTGTATTGGCAAGATCAGCGGCTGAAGCATTTTTCGGTAAAGAAGACCCCATCAATAAAACACTTAAAATAGATAACCGCATTGATGTAACGGTGACCGGCATATACGAAGATATTCCTGATAACAGCCGTTATGCGGATGTAAGCTTTATTGCTCCGTGGGACCTGTGGGTTGCCTCCAACGATTGGATAAGAGACGCTGGGAATAATTGGGGTAATAGTTCATTCCCCATTTTTGTACAGTTACAGCCCAACGTGTCAATGCAGGCTGCCAACGACGCAATCAAAGACTTTTTTTATAATAGTGTTCCGACCGAAGTAGCAACAGGCATGAAAGAATACAAAATGAAAGCGTTTTTATATCCTATGAAAGACTGGCATTTATATTCTGATTTTAAAAATGGATTGCCGGATGGAGGCCGCATCACGTTTGTTTGGCTTTTCGGGATTGTGGGAATTTTTGTGTTGCTACTGGCGTGTATCAACTTCATGAATTTAAGTACAGCCCGGTCAGAAAAGCGGGCTAAAGAAGTAGGTATTCGTAAGTCTATAGGTTCATTAAAAGGACAATTAGTACAACAATTTTTGAGCGAATCATTTTTGGTAGTGTTCCTGGCCTTTATCATTTCATTACTGCTCGTCTTATTGTCATTATCATGGTTTAATGAATTGGCCGATAAAAAAATATCATTGCCTTTTTCAAATCCTGTTTTCTGGTTGCTCAGTTTTGCATTCATCATTATTACGTCTTTATTGGCTGGCGCTTATCCTGCTTTTTATTTATCTGCCTTTCAACCGGTGAAAGTTTTAAAGGGAACTATTCGCTTCGGGCGTTTTGCATCATTGCCTCGAAAGGTGTTAGTAGTTCTTCAATTCACCGTATCCGTTATTTTAATCATTGGAACAATCGTGGTTTATAAGCAAATTCAGTTTGCTCAAGACCGCCCTGTTGGTTACAACCGGGAAGGACTGATCACCATTCCTAAAAACGACCCTAACTATGAAGGCAAATTAAATGTATTGCGAACCGAACTGCTGAATACTGGTGTGGTATCAGGTATGGAACTTTCTTCAAGTCCGCTCACGGAGATATGGAACAACTCAAGCGACTTTGATTGGATTGGCAAGCAACCAAGAGAATATTCTTTTGCTGTAAGCAATGTGTCCTATGGCTTTGGTAAAATGGTGGGATGGCAATTTATTGATGGCCGTGATTTTTCTACCGACTTTGGTTCAGACACGACTAAAGCTATCATCAACGAGACGGCGGCAAAGGACATGGGTTTTAAAGACCCTATCGGTCAAACTATAAAATTCGGCGGCGGCACACAGTCACGGCAAATTGTTGGCGTCATCAAAGACATGATTATGGGTTCACCCTATGAGCCGGAGAAGCGGGCGATTTTCTTTTTGGACCCAAAACACGAAGCGGCGAGCCAGATAGATATAAAAATAAAACCAACGGTAAGTGCCAATGCCGCCCTGCCAAAAATAGAAGCGGTATTTAAAAGCATCGTTCCTTCGGCGGGATTCGATTATAAATTTGTTGATGAAGAGTACTCAAAAAAATTTAGCCAGGAACAGCGAATCGGCAAACTCTCTACCTTCTTTGCCATTCTCGCCATATTTATTTCATGCCTCGGTCTTTTTGGTTTAGCCAGTTTCGTTGCCGAGCAACGAACCAAAGAAATTGGTATTCGCAAAGTGATTGGAGCTTCCATATTTAATATCTGGAATTTGTTGTCAAAAGAATTTATAGGATTAGTCATTATCTCGTTGCTTATTGCATCACCAGTTGCTTATTACTTTATGAATAATTGGGTCCGGCAATATACCTATCACACGGATATTTCATGGTGGATATTTATTGCGGCCGGATGTGGCGCTCTAACAATTACACTTTTAACAGTAAGCTTTCAGTCAATAAAAGCAGCAATAGCAAATCCGGTGAAAAGTTTGAGAGCGGAGTAAATGACATAATGAATGATGAAATACTAATGCCTTTATTTAAAACATAACCCTTCTTCTATGCTAAAAAATTATTTCAAAATCGGCTGGCGAAATCTCATTAAAAGCAAAGGCTATGGCGCTATTAATATTGGAGGCCTTGCGGTGGGCATGGCAGTAGCTATACTGATCGGCTTATGGATATCGGATGAACTTTCATTCGACCATTATCATAGCAATCACTCCAGGCTGGCCCACGTGATGACCACTCAAACCTTTGACGGCGAAACGAGTACCGACCCTAATATTTGTGTACCACTGGAAAAAGAGCTTCGTACCAAATATGCAAGCGACTATAAACGATTGTCACTTACCTGGAACAGTACAAACATCCTGGCGGTTGGTGATAAAAAAATATCTCAGCCTGGCATTTGGGCACAACCTGATCTACCGGAAATGCTTACCCTGAAAATGAATAAGGGAAGCCGTGCTGCATTCAGCGATCCTTCATCGGTTTTACTTTCACAATCTGTTGCCACCGCACTTTTCGGAGACGAGGACCCGGTTAACAAAACGATACGTGTAGATAACAAAACCGACATGAAAGTGGCTGGTGTGTATGAAGATTTGCCGAAAAACACTACGCTCTACGGAACAAAATTTCTGTTGCCCTGGTATAACAAAGCCAACCGTTGGACTACGCAAACAGATGCCTGGAGCAATCACGGTTGCGAATTGATTGTTGAGGTAAATGACGGAATTGATTTCGATAAGGCTGGTGAAAAAATTAAGAAAGTAACGCAGGAACATGGCTATACAGCCAGCAACGAATTAATGTCATTACATCCAATGGACAACTGGCATTTATATAGCGAATTTAAAAATGGAAAGCAGGTCGGAGGAAGAATACAATTTGTGTGGTTATTTGGTATCATTGGAGTATTTGTTCTCTTACTCGCCTGTATCAATTTTATGAACCTGAGTACTGCAAGAAGTGAGAAACGTGCCAAAGAAGTGGGGATCCGGAAAGCGATTGGTTCCATGCGTGCACAGCTTATCGGGCAATTTCTCAGCGAATCATTGCTGATTTCATTTCTTGCCTTATTATTTGCCATATCCCTGGTTCAGTTATCCATTTCATTTTTTAATAGTATATCAGATAAGAATATGTCCATTCCCTGGACGACTCCGTTGTTCTGGTTAATAACAATAGGATTTACATGTATAACAGGGATCATTAGCGGCAGTTATCCGGCATTCTATTTATCAGGCTTTCAACCGGTGAAAGTGTTAAAGGGAACTTTCCGTGTTGGGCGCTTTGCTTCTGTTCCCCGTAAAGTGCTGGTGGTGGTTCAGTTTACCGTATCCATCACACTTATCATCGGAACTATCATTGTTTACCGGCAGGTGCAGTTTGCTAAAAACCGGCCGGTTGGTTACTCAAGGGAGGGGCTTATTTCAATAGTGATGAATACCCCTGAACTATTTGGTCATTACGATGCATTAAGAAGCGATCTTATTCAAACAGGGGCAGTAGATAATATGGCTGAGTCAAACAGCACAGTTACGCAAATATGGTCCAATAATAGTGGCGTGGAATGGGAGGGCAAAGATCCTAATAGCGACCCCCTTTTTGGAACCATAGCCGTTACACAAGACTTTGGAAAAACAGTTGGTTGGAAAATTACAGCCGGTCGTGATTTTTCAAGGGATTTCAATGATACCAGCGCTTTCATTCTAAATGAATCTGCGGTAAAAATTATGGGCCTTAAAAATCCTGTTGGTAAAAAAATGAAATGGGCCAATAATGATCATATTGTTACTGGTGTAATAAAAGATATGGTAATGGAATCCCCTTACGAACCTACCGTTCCCACTATTTTTCACATGAGCCCCGATTGGGTAAACCTTATCACGATAAAAATGAAAGCGGGCGTCCCGTTAAGAGATGCCCTGGCTAAAATAGAAACTGTATTTAAAAAGTATAATCCCGGCAGTCCCTTCGAATATAAATTTATAGATGACGAATATGCTCAAAAATTTTCTGATGAAGAACGCATCGGCAACCTTGCGACTGTATTCGCCATACTGGCCATTTTTATTTCCTGTCTTGGGTTATTTGGCCTGGCATCGTTTGTTGCCGAACAACGCACGAAAGAAATCGGCATTCGCAAAGTAATGGGCGCCTCTGTATTTAATCTCTGGCATTTGTTGTCGAAAGAATTTGCAATACTCGTAATTATTTCATGTTTCATCGCCATTCCGCTAGCATGGTATTTTTTGCATGAATGGCTTCAGCAATATGAATATCGTACAATGATATCGTGGTGGATTTTTGTGATAGCCGGGTTAGGAGCACTGATAATTACTTTATTGACTGTTAGTTTCCAGGCTATAAAAGCAGCGGTTGCCAACCCCGTGAAATCATTACGCACTGAATAAATAATAATAGGTGAAGAGCCTGCCTGCCGGCAGGTTTAAGAACTGAATAAAAAAGTCAGTATGATAAAAAATTATTTCAAAATCGCGCGGCGCCAAATTCGTCGCCACAAAGTTTTCACACTTATAAATGTGGCCGGACTTGCCATTGGATTGTGTGCCTGCCTCAGTATTTATGTAATCACAAGCCACGAATTCAGCTACGATAGATTTCACGAAGATCAGGAACGTATTTACCGTGTGATGGGAGATGTTACAGAAAAGACAGGAATTAGATTGCATTTTGGGCGATTGCCTTTAGGGGTGGCTGAGAAAGGCAAAGCTGAAGTGACCGGGGTAGAAAACATTGCAGGAGTGATCCCATTCAATGCAAAAATAGCTGTCCCAATAACCAATCAGCCGGCAACTACCTTTGAAAGCAATACGGGAGAAACACATTTTACAACAACAGTAATTGCGCAACCCGAATACTTTGATATATTTAAATACAAATGGCTGGCTGGGAACCCTGCTTCGTTTTTCCAGCCACTCAAAGTAGTACTGACGGAAAGCAGGGCACAGCAATATTTTGGCCGCCAGGCTCCAAATCAATTCCTGGGCAGGGAAATTGTCTACGATGATTCACTTCGTGTAACCGTTTCAGGTATAATACAGGATTGGGATAAAAATTCTGACCTGGCCTTCCGGGATTTTATTTCTGCGGCTACACTTCGCGGTAATTATTTAGGAAGCCGCATTAACACGGATTCGTGGTCGGAAAGGTTTATGAATACGTGGACATTTGTAAAGTTAGCAGAAGGTGCGAATGGCAAAGCTGTGGAGGCACAGATGAATGCACTCGTAACACGAAATGCGGCACCAACAGATAAGCTCGCCTTATGGTTAGAGCCATTGTCTGAGCTTCATTTTAATGCTGACGTTATCGAAAACTCCATCAGGACTGCAGACCGGCCAACGCTTTATACTTTAGTGGCAATCGCTGTATTTATTTTGATACTTGCTATCATAAATTTTATCAACCTTTCAACGGCGCAATCGCTTTATCGTGCAAAAGAAGTTGGTGTGCGTAAGGTGCTTGGAAGCGCCCGTTCCGGTTTAATGTTTCAATTTTTTGTCGAAACTTTTATCCTTGCACTTTTAGCAGTCTCAATTGCTGTATTGCTTGTGCAGCCCGTGTTAAGCACTTTTCAATCCTTTATTCCGAATGGTATTAAGTTTCAGGTTACAAACATTTATACACTTGGCTTTCTCATTGCAGTTACGCTGATCACTACGCTGCTGGCAGGATGGTATCCTGCTAAGGTGTTATCATCACATCTGCCTGCATTAAATCTGAAAGGAAATGCAGCTAATACTACCGCCGATAAATGGTGGTTGCGAAAAGGACTAATCGTTTTCCAGTTTTCAGTATCATTGATATTTATCTTAGTTAGTTTAGTGATCTCGGAGCAACTGAAATTTACCCGTAAAAAAGATCCTGGTTTTTCTTCTGATGCGATTGTAATCGTTCCCACTCCCTGGGGCGATAGTCTTTCCAGGCTCTCACTATTTGCTAACCAGGTACGATCGCTATCATCTGTAAAGAATGCTGCTACACAGTGGTTGCCACCAATGACGGATAATGGTCGCGTGATGCAGTTGCGGCTTGCCGGCAATGATAGCAGAGAAATAGAAGTGGGGCAGGTAGCGGGCGATGAAAATTTCATTCCCTTGTATCAAATCAAATTGCTGGCCGGAAAAAACCTGGTTGCTGCGGACAGTGTGAAGGAATATGTTATAAACGAGAGTTTCCAAAAATATTTGGGCTTTAAAGATCCGCATGAAGCAATAGGGAAAATGTTGTATTGGAATGGCAATCCTCATCCAATTGTTGGAGTAGTGGCAGATTTTCATACAGCCTCCTTTCACGATCCGATCACGCCCTTGTGTATTATCAACCGGCCGGACAGGCAGCATTCGCTGGCCATTCGGCTTGCCACAGCTAACGAACATTCACCAGCAATAAAAAAGAGCCTGCAAGAAGTAGAACGTATTTGGAAAAGAATATACCCTGCCGGAACATTCAAATTTGAATTTTTTGATGAATCATTAGCATTGCTTTACGAGAAAGATGAGCGTGCGGCAACGTTGATGAATACAGCAATGGCTATTACAATTTTCATTTCTTGTATCGGCTTGTTTGGCCTGATGTTATTCACCTCGAAGAAGAGGGCGAAGGAAATTAGCATTCGAAAAATTCTCGGAGCAGGGTTCGCAAATATTGTAATGATGTTGGTGAAAGAATTTGCAATTATTATAGTAATTGCTCTTCTTTTAGCATCACCCTTTGCGTGGTTCCTGATGCATAGCTGGCTTGAAAATTTTGCATACCGCGTGTCAATAAAATGGTGGTATTTTCTTTCGGCCGGGGCATTCGCATTATTGATCACTTTGCTTACGATCGGCTTCCAGGCTATAAAGGCTGCGATAGAAAATCCTGTAAAATCTTTACGTACTGAATAAAACTTTAATTATGATAAAAAATTATTTTAAAACCGCGTGGCGAAATTTGATAAAGCACAAATCTTTTGCATTCATAAATATTGCCGGGCTTTCAATCGGAATTTCCGTATGCTTTATCATCATGTTATTTGTACAGGATGAATTAAGTTTTGACCGTTTTAATGAAAAAGCTGACCGGATTGTTCGGGTAGTTTTTAAAGCAAATATCAACGGCGGAAAAATTTTTGAAGCCAATGTAATGCCACAGGTGGCTTCAGCAATGAAAAATGATTATCCTGAAGTAGAAGATGCTACAAGGCTTCGGCGGGGCGGTGCTCCAAAAATTGTTTATAAGGATAAGACTTTTAAAGATGATGAAATGGTGTTTGTTGATCCCAACTTCTTCAACATCTTCACGCTTCCGCTTATTGAGGGTGATGCAGAAACAGCTTTGAAAGAACCGAATACACTTGTGATTTCAAAGGCATTTGCAAAAAAATATTTTGGTAATGAAGATCCCATTGGTAAGACATTGGTTTTTCCTGATAACAAAAATGCTGCATTTAAAGTGACCGGCATGATTGACAAAGTGCCTGATAATTCTCATTTTCATTTTGATTTGTTTGGATCGATGACCGGACTGGATGAAGCTAAATCCGATTCGTGGATGGGGTCTAATTTCTTTACTTATGTATTATTAAAACCGGGTTACAATTATAAAAAGTTAGAAGCAAAACTTCCTGGAATGGTTGAAAAATATATGGGCCCGCAGATACAAAAGGAAATGGGCATCAGTTTATCGCAATTTCGTACAAAAGGTAATGCCTTGGGCTTTGCATTGCAACCATTAACATCTATTCACCTGCATTCAGATTCAACAGGTGAAATTGAACCCGGCGGCAATGCATTATATGTTTACATCTTCGGCGCTATTGCCATTTTTATGTTGCTGATTGCCTGTATTAATTTTATTAATCTTTCAACGGCAAGTGCATCCAATCGGGCCAAAGAAGTAGGTGTTCGCAAAGTAATCGGCTCGGGAAAATTTCAACTCGTAAAACAATTTTTAATCGAATCCGCATTGCTCGTTTCTATCGCGATGCTTATTGCGCTGGCGCTGGTACAATTGGGTTTACCCATATTCAATGACATATCCGGAAAAAATTTGAGCTTTGGATTTGATATAAAAATAATCGGCGCTTTTATCGCCCTGGGCCTGTTAGTAAGTATTATCGCCGGAATATACCCTGCCTTCTTTCTTTCTTCATTTAAACCAATTGCTGTATTAAAAGGAAAACTCAGCAGCAACAATAAAAGTTTTGGTTTGCGAAGCAGCCTCGTTGTTTTTCAATTTTTTATTTCTGTGGGTTTAATAGTAAGCACCATTGTAGTATGGCAGCAAATGAAATATATACAGAACAAAAAATTAGGTTACGACAAAGAGCAATTGCTTACCATTCCCAACTCTTATGCATTAGGAAAAAATGAACAAGTATATAAAGAAGAACTGCTAAGAGATCCCCGTGTGGTGAATGCAACTATATCCTCTTATAAGCCCGCCGGGCCAAGTAATGGTAATAATGCGCTGGCGTATCCTGAAGGCCATGACAATCAAATTATGCGAACTGTAGAATATCACGTGGATGAACAATATATTCCAACACTCGGCATGAGCATGGCGACAGGTAGAAATTTCTCAAAAGATTTTGCAACGGATTCTACAGGCATGATCATCAATGAAGCAGCCGCCAAAGCATTTGGCTGGGGAACTTTGAATGCAGTGGGAAAAACCATTATAAGAGAAAACAGTGACCGGGGAACGAACGTGCCTTATCACGTAATCGGTGTAGTGAAAGATTTTAATTTTAAATCGTTGCATGAGCCTATAACACCTTTGCTTATGACACTGCAGCCGGAGTGGGGTTTGATATTCAAGGTAAAAACAGCCGACATTCAGGGCCTGTTGTCTTCAATGAAACAGCAATGGAATAAGTTTAATACCGATGAGTCTTTCACCTATAATTTCATGGATGACCTGTATAATAAAACCTATTCAGCGGAGCAAAAGACAGGAACCATCCTCAACATCTTTTCGATACTCACGATATTGGTTGCCTGCCTTGGATTATTTGGCCTGGCAACGTATACAGCAGAACAGCGCACTAAAGAAATCGGTATTCGCAAAGTACTTGGCGCCAGTGTAACGCAAGTCACGGGTATGTTGTCAAAGGATTTTATAAAGCTGGTAAGCATCGCATGCCTTATTGCATTTCCATTATCGTTTTGGACAATGAATAAATGGCTTCAAAGTTTTGCGTACAGAATTCATATAAGTTGGTGGATATTTTTAATTGCCGGTTTTGTTGCCGTATTGATAGCCTTGATAACAGTAAGCTTCCAGGCAATAAAAGCGGCCATTGCAAACCCGATTAAAAGTTTAAGAACAGAATAAAAATATATAACCATGATAAAAAATTATTTCAAAATAGCCTTTCGCAACCTGGCGAAATATAAATTCATCTCGTTCATTAATTTATTTGGGCTTACGATCGGGCTTACCTGTTGCCTGCTCATAACTACTTATATTCTTAATGAATTGAGTTATGACCGATATAATAAGAATGCAGAAAATATATATCGCGTCACCCGCAGCTTTAATAACCAGGACGGCGTAGTTTCTCTCAACTTAAGTACGGTATCGCCTCCGTTTGGATATTACTTCCCGACTGATTTTCCTGAAATTAAAAAAATGACCCGACTTTTAAACAGCGGGACAACGCCGTTTAAGTACAAGGAGAAACTTATAAGTGAGCCGAATGTATATTTTGCTGATGAAAACCTGTTTGATGTATTCACATTGGATGTGATAAAAGGAAATCCTAAGACTGCTTTGCAGGAACCTTTTTCAGTAATGATGACCGAAGAAGTTGCTAAAAAATATTTTGGCAACGAAGACCCGATTAACAAAGTAATAAGAGCAAACAATCAATTTGATGTAAAAGTATCAGGGATATATAAAGCTTTTCCTGCTAATTCTTTTGTGCACCCTGGCATGCTGGTTTCATTTAATACTTTAAGAGATTCCGCTGTATATGGTGAGAAAAACCTTCGTACAAACTGGGGTAATAATTCTTTCTTTACTTTTCTTGAGCTTCCTGATCATTATGATCCTAAAAAAATGATAGCAAGGTTTCCGGCGTTCCTTGATAAGCACATGAGCAAGACAGAATATGGTGGCATGCAGGCTTCAAAATTTACATCGCTGGGGTTGCAAAAGCTTACTGATATTCATCTTTATTCACATACCGACTATGAAGCAGAGCCAAATGGAGATATCAGCAGGGTATATATTTTTTCCGCCATTGCCTTATTTATTCTACTGATCGCTTGTATAAACTACATGAATCTTTCCACTGCCCGCTCTGCATTGCGGGCAAAAGAAATAGGAATAAGAAAAGTAATCGGCGCCCGTAAAAAGGAATTGATATTTCAATTCCTGAGCGAGTCGGTACTAATAACGTGGGCCGCTATTTTAATTGCATTTATTTGTTTGTATTTGACTTTACCGTGGCTTAATAATATTTCCGGGCAGGAACTATCACTTAGTATTTTAATGAAATGGCAGGTATTGTTACCGGTTTTTTTAGCGCCTTTTTTTGTAGGGATTCTATCGGGAATATATCCTGCTTTATTCATGTCATCTTTTCAACCTGTACAAACTTTAAAGGGATTATTTAAAGTTCGCGGAAGCAGTATTTCTTTTAGAAAAGTTTTGGTGGTTGCCCAGTTTGCGATCTCCATTGTTTTAATTATTACCACCATCATCGTGTTTCAGCAATTGCGATACATGCAGGAAACATCTTTAGGGTATGATAAAGAACATCTCATTACGCTGCCATATAATAATTCCATAAACACAGCAGTATGAGACTTTCAGAAATGAGTTACTGCAAAACGCAGGCATTAAGGATGTGGCACGCTCCTCGCGTATTCCTACAGGAAGATTGTTAGATGCCAACGGCGCTTCCACTATGGTGGGCGATTCGTTACGCCCGGTAACCACAGATATAAAATACCTGGCTGCCGATTATGATTTTATACCGACCTATGGCGTGCATATTGTTGCCGGAAGAAATTTTTCGACGGGCTTACAGCATGGACACCACGAATTTTATTTTAAACGAGGCATCTGTAAAAGCGATAGGCTGGAAGTCGCCACAGGATGCAATTGGCAAAGACTTTAAATATGGTGATACAAAAGGCCATATAATCGGTGTTATCGGCGATTTTCACTTCGAATCCCTGCGTCAGAAAATTGTTCCGATCGTATTGGAGAATGCACCTACATCGGCTTCCGATTCCAGGTTTAACAGTCTTTCCATAAAAGTTGCCGGTAATAATATTCCCGGCGCACTGGCGGCTGTAGAAAAAATATGGAAGAAATATCTCCCTGAAATGCCTTACGAATATACTTTTCTCGATGACCGATTTGAACAGCTATACCAGGCTGAACAGCGGCAAGGCACCATATTTACTGTTTTTGCATGCATAGCAATTTTCATTGCGTGCCTTGGGTTATTCGGTTTATCTGCTTTCTCCATTACGCAAAGAGTAAAAGAAATAGGAGTAAGAAAGGTGTTGGGGGCAAACGTAAGCAGCATCGTAACATTATTATCAAAAGATTTTTTAAAGCTTGTTTTAGTCGCCGCCATAATTGCGTTTCCTGTTGCCTGGTATGCGATGACTCATTGGCTTCGGGACTTTGCTTACAGAATAAGTATTCACTGGTGGGTTTTTGTTTTGGCTGCGGTTCTTGCATTGATTGTTGCCTTGGTTACTGTAAGCTTCCAGGCAATAAAAGCGGCAGTTGCGAATCCGGTGAAGAGTTTGAGAACGGAATGAGAAAATGTCTGAACTATGATTAACCTGATTTATAACATTATCATGATTCTCCAAAGGAGTCCTTTGAACAGAAAAACAATCATAGAAATCATTTAATCTTTAAAATCATAGTCTATGTTTAAAAATTATTTCAAAATAGCCTGGAGAAATCTTAAAAAAGATAAACTCTATTCAGCAATCAAAATTGGCGGCTTTGCCCTGAGCATTGCTGCTTGTATGCTCATCGGTTTGTATATCCGGCACGAGCTCAGTTATGACAAACATTGGGACAATGGAGATCGCGTTTACCGCATTTTAGTAAAGTTTAACCAGGACGGGAAAGAAGAAACAGATGATAGCTGGCCGGCACCTATGGCGACAGCACTTGCGAATGATTTTCCCGAAGTGGAAAAGTCAGGCAGGTTGATGGATTCACCTTTGTTTGACCTGGCCGGAAGTAACCAGGTGCGACGTGCTGATGTGCAACAAAATACTTACGAACAGGGATTTGCATTTGCAGACCAATCTATGCTGGATATTTTAAAGGTTCCCATGGTTTATGGAAAAAGGGAGCAGGCGCTGAGTGAGCCAAATACAATAGTGATTTCAAAAAGTAAGGCTGAAAAATATTTTCCGGGACAGAACCCTGTTGGCAAGACGCTGATCTTTAACAATGACTCAAAAAATCCTTATAAGATTGGAGGCGTCATGGAAGACTTTCCTCCAACATCATATCTCAAATATGATTTTTTACTGACGATGACCGGGCATCAATTATGGGGCGATGAACAGACAACCTGGGAAGCAAGTAACTATGCGACATATGTATTGCTGAAAAAAGGCGCTGATGTTAAAAAGTTTGATGACAAGCTTAAATTGATCATAAACAAATATTATCTGCCTGTCATTCGCAAGGCGGGCTTGAAAGATCTTGAAGAGATGGTTAGCAAGGCCCAACTTTTTGCTCAACCTATTGGTGACGTGTACCTGCATTCTACAGATGTCAATGATCGTATTCAAAAAGGAGATATCCGGTACGTATGGCTGTTCGGCGCTATCGCCATTTTCATACTGTTGATAGCTTCCATCAACTTTATCAACCTGGCAACCGCAAAGTCAGCAAACCGTGCAAAGGAAGTGGGCCTTCGTAAAGTGGTGGGCTCGCTTCGTAGCAGCCTTGTCAGCCAGTTCCTCACTGAGTCGCTTCTGTATAGTTGCATCTCTTTCCTTCTCGGATTTTTCCTGGCTTTGCTTTTTCTCCCGGCATTTGAATCTGTGTCTGCGAAGACGATCTCAATTCCCTGGCAGGAATGGTGGCTTTTCCCCGCTATTATTGGCGCTGCCGTAGTTGTTGGTGCCTTAGCCGGATTGTACCCTGCTTTCTATTTATCTTCTTTTCGACCTATTGAAGTACTGAAGGGACAGATAAGTCGAGGTAGTAAAAATTCCTTTCTACGAAATGGACTTGTAGTATTTCAATTTGCAACTTCTATAATTCTCATTATCGGCACGATCGTCATTTATAATCAAACGCATTTGATCCTGAATCGAAAAGTGGGTTTTGATAAAGACCAGGTGTTACTGTTGCAAGGTACCAATACGCTCGGGGAAAAACTCCCGTCTTTTAAAAATGATCTGCTACAATCATCACAAATCAAGAATGTTACTATCAGCGATTACTACCCTATCGCCAATACAAAACGCGATGGTAATACTTTTTATAATGAAAGTACAGGTAAAGAAGGTGGTACAGTACCGGGGCAAAAATGGCAGGTAGATGCCGATTACATGAAGACCATGGGTATGCATTTGGTGGAAGGGCGCGGTTTTTCTAAAGATATGGCTTCGGATTCGGAGGCTACAATCATTAACAAATCCATGCAGGATAAGCTTGGGCTCAAAAATCCAATTGGTAAAAAAATTGAGAATGGCTGGCAGAAGTTTACCGTTATCGGCGTGATGCAAGATTTCAATTTTGAATCGATGCGGCAAAACGTGCAACCACTTTGCCTCGTGCTCGGAAGATACAATTCATCCATGATTGCAGTCAAAGTTAATGGTAGCGATATGAAGAAAGTTTTGGGATATGTGTCTTCGTTATGGAAAAACTATTCACCTGATCAGCCTTTCCGTTATACCTTCTTAGATGAAAGTTTTGCCAGGATGTATGACGACGTGCAGCGTTCCGGAAACATTTTCACCGCCTTTGCTATTCTTGCAATCATTATTGCTTGTCTCGGTTTGTTTGCTTTATCAGCTTATATGGCGGAGCAGCGCAACAAAGAGATTGGCATCAGGAAAGTATTGGGTGCAAGTGTTGCGGGGATAACAACCATGTTGTCCAAAGACTTTGTAAAGCTTGTTTTGCTTTCCCTGGTAATAGCTACACCTGTTGCCTGGTGGATGATGACGAAGTGGCTGGAAGATTTTGCTTATCGTGTTACCGTAAGCTGGTGGATTGTTGCAGTAGCAGGAATTGGGGCGATTGGAATTGCCTTGATCACGGTGAGCTTCCAGGCAATTAGAGCGGCGGTTGCTAACCCTGTAAAAAGTTTGAGAACGGAATAAACTCCTTAACCTCTCAAATTTTCGGAAGGTTTCGGATCTTTTAATAAATAAGAAGTTGAGGAAAATTCATAAAAGTCATTTTAGAAAAATAAAAGTTCAGACTATGTTCAAAAATTATTTCAAAATTGCCTGGCGCAATTTGATAAAGAGTAAAGCTTATTCTGCGATCAATATTTTAGGACTGTCGATAGGTATGGCTGTAGCCTTGTTGATTGCTTTGTGGATATGGGACGAACTGACTTTTGATCACTACCATAAAAATCACGAACGGCTTGCTCAGATCATGACCACGCAAACTTTTAATGGAGAAACTGATACCCACCAGGCCGTTGCGATGGCCCTGGGAAATGAATTACGCACAAAATACGGAAGCGATTTCAAGTATGTTTCTATGGCCTCCTGGAACTTCGGTCATATACTCTCCGTCGGTGATACAAAAATCACGGCGGAAGGCATGTGGGCTGAACCCATCTTTCCAAAAATGTTGGGATTAAATATGGTGAGCGGAAACATTGATGGCCTTAAAGATCCTTCTTCGATTTTATTAAGCGCTTCAGTTGCAAAAGCTTTATTTGGCAACCAGGATCCGATGAATAAAACGGTCAAACTAAATAATAAAGAAAGCTTAAAGGTAACCGGCGTTTACGAGGACCTTCCGCATAACACCACCCTAAACGAAATGAAAATTTTGTTGCCGTGGGACAAATATATTACAACAGAACCCTGGCTTAAGAATGCGATGAATAACTGGGGCAATCATTCGTTCCAGGCATTTGTACAATTAAATCCTAACGTTGATTTTGCCGCTACCACTGACAAAATTAAAAATGCTTCTATGGCGCATTTGAAAGAAGCACAGGATGGTAAAGAATCGATATCCCTGCAGCCAATGGATAAATGGAGGCTTTACGGTGAATTCAAAAATGGCAAAGTAGTTGGAGGCCGCATACAATTTGTTTGGCTGTTTAGTATAATCGGCGCATTTGTTTTGTTGCTTGCCTGTATCAATTTTATGAACCTGAGTACAGCAAGAAGTGAAAAAAGAGCGAGAGAAGTGGGCATTAGAAAAACGGTTGGATCACTGAGATATCAATTGATTGGCCAATTTCTTTCAGAGTCAATATTGGTTTCTTTTATTGCTTTTCTTTTTGCCATTTGCTTTGTTCAAATATTGCTCCCGTTTTTTAATGGACTTGCAGATAAACAAATGTCCATGCCCTGGAGTAATATTTATTTCTGGATCATTACATTGGCCTTTACAATTTTTACCGGCATCGTTTCCGGAAGCTATCCCGCATTTTATTTGTCCGGTTTTCAACCCATAAAAGTTTTGAAGGGAACTTTTCGTGCCGGGCGTTTTTCTTCATTGCCACGCAAAGTACTTGTGGTGGTGCAGTTCACAGTTTCTATCGCACTTATTATTGGAACTATCATCGTATTCAGGCAAATACAATTTGCTAAAAACCGACCGGTGGGATATTCACGCGACGGGCTTATTACTGTTGATATGAATACGCCTGATCTGTATGGACATTACGATGCGATCAGAAGTGATTTACTCGCAACCGGCGTGGTTGAAAACATGGCTGAATCATCCAGTCCTCCAACCGGGGTGCATTCAAATCAGATTGGTTTTGACTGGGAAGGAAAAGATCCAAATACATTACCACTCTTCGGCACGATTGGCACCACGCAGGATTTCGGCAGAACCATTGGCTGGCAAATAAAAGATGGACGTGATTTCTCAAAAAACTTTGCTGACAGCACTTCTATGATTTTAAATGAATCAGCAGTGAAACTTACCGGCCTTAAAAATATCGTTGGTAAAAATATTAAGTTTAATGACAAGCAATATTCTGTGGTGGGTGTAATAAAGGATATGGTAATGAATTCGCCGTATGAGCCTGTGCAACCCACTGTTTTTTTAATGAACCCGGATTGGGTAGGGCTAATTGTTATTCGCATAAAGCCTTCGGTAGGTGTACATGAAGCGCTGGCTAAAATTGAAACTGTTTTCAAAAAATTTAATCCCGGTGCTCCGTTCGATTATAAATTCACTGATGAGGAATATGCCAAAAAGTTTTCCGATGAAGAACGCATAGGAAACCTTTCAACCTTCTTTGCTGTACTGGCTATTTTCATTTCCTGCCTTGGCTTATTTGGCCTGGCCTCTTTTGTCGCTGAGCAGCGCACGAAGGAAATTGGAATAAGAAAAGTACTTGGCGCTTCGGTATTTACTGTTTGGAGATTATTGTCAAAAGATTTTTTGCTATTAGTTATCATTTCCTGTTTTATAGCCGTTCCCATCGCATGGTATTATCTATATCACTGGTTGGAGAAATATCAATACCGTACAGAAATATCCTGGTGGGTTTTTGTAATTGCCTGCGCCGGAGCTGCTGTGATAACCATATTGACGATAAGCTTCCAGGCGATAAAAGCGGCTGTGGCAAACCCGGTGAAAAGTTTGAGAACGGAATAGGAACATCTGAACCATAATTAATCTGATTTACAGATTACCATGATTCAGAAAAGTATTCGTGAAAATCATTTAATAATATAAATCCCGGTTCAGATAATGTTCAGAAATTATTTAAAAGTCGCTTTTCGAAATCTTTATCGCAATAAAGGTTTCTCTGTTATTAATATATCGGGGCTCGCCGTAGGTATGGCGAGTGCCATACTAATTTTGTTATGGATACAAAATGAAATTAGCTACGATCGGTTTTTCAAAAACACAGACAGGATTTACATGATGTATAACCGCGATAAATTTGATGGCGGATTGCAGACATGGAACAGTACACCGACCCCCATGGCAGCAGCACTTAAAAAGGATTACCCGGAAGTGGAAGATGCCGTGAGGTTTAGAAACGTTACTTTTTTAACCAGCGTTGGCGATAAGCATTTGAATGTTCGGGGCGCTTTTGCAGATAGTGGTTTTCTTTCTGTGTTTAGCTTTCCATTATTGAAGGGCGATCCAAACAGGTGCCTGAACAACAATTATAATATTATACTTACTGAAAAACTTGCTAAAAAGCTCTTTGGCAATACAGATGCAATGGGCAAAACGGTGCGTATAGATACTACTGAAAATTTTACAGTATCAGGAGTGCTAAAAGATTTGCCGGGCAATACTCAATTTAATTTCGAATATCTTTTACCCTGGGCTTTTATCACCAAATTAGGATGGGATCAGGAGATGTGGGGTCGCAATTCCGTAAGTACTTACGTATTACTAAAACCTGGCACATCGCAGGCGGCTTTTGATACTAAAGTAAAAAACATAACCATCAGTCATATAACCGAGGGTCAAAAATCTACAACAGAAGTATTTACTCAACCGCTAAGCAGATTGTATTTGTATTCGAAATCAGAAAATGGAAAGCTGGTGGATGGCCGCATACAAATTGTGAGGTTATTTACCATCATCGCTATTTTTATTTTACTCATAGCCTGCATCAATTTTATGAATTTGAGCACGGCCCGCAGTGAGAAGCGGGCCAAAGAAGTAGGCATACGAAAAGTGGTCGGTTCCCGGAAAGGTTTACTGGTTGCGCAGTTTATTGGTGAAAGTATTATGCTCTCTTTGATAGCAGGAATATTGGCTGTTATCATTGTACAGTTTAGCCTCCCGGGCTTCAATCAATTAATTGGCAATGAACTGTCCATTGATTTCAGCAATCCATTTTATTGGCTTTTTATGACAATATTTATTGTGTTCACGGGCATTATAGCAGGTAGCTATCCTGCGTTTTATCTCTCTTCATTCAAACCGGTTAAAACATTAAAGGGCACATTCAAAGCAGCACATGCTTTGGTAACACCACGCAAAGTATTAGTGGTATTGCAGTTCAGCTTTGCTATTATACTTATTATATGTACTGTTATTGTTAAGCGCCAGGTACAATATGCACAGGAAAGGAATTCAGGGTATGATAAAAATAATCTTGTATATACTTTTAACCAGGGAGACGTAAATAAACATTATGATCTTATCAAACAAGATTTGTTGCATAGTGGTGCAGTGATCGCCGTTACTAAATCAGGCAATCCTATAACGCAGCAGTGGAGCCAGGGATGGGGTTATTCATGGCAGGGCAGTACAGAAGCTGATAAGAAAATGAATTTTGTAACGCTTGCTTCAGATGCTGATTTTATAAAAACAATGGGAGCTAAGCTGATAGAAGGACGTGATATAGATATCAATAATTATCCGACAGATACAACCGCCGTACTGCTTAACGAAACAGCTGTAAAAGCGATGCATTTGAAACAGCCTGTTGGTCAAATTATAAAAGATGATGATGGCATATTTGAATGGCATGTAGTAGGTGTAGTAAAAGATCTTATTTTAGAATCGCCCTATGAAAAGATTAATCCAATGATGGTCCAGGGACCTTTGAGATGGTTACAGGTAATTCATTTTAAGCTCAATCCGGCGCATTCCACAGCGGCAAATCTTGACAAGGCGGAAAAAATATTTAAAAAATATAACCCGCAATACCCGTTTGAATATTTTTTTGCGGATGAATCGTATGCCCAAAAATTTAACGATGAACAGCGCACGGGCAAACTATCCGCCTTGTTTGCAGCGCTTACTATTTTTATATCCTGTCTCGGTTTATTCGGCCTCGCAACTTACATGGCCGAAAATCGTATAAAGGAAATTGGCGTACGCAAAGTACTGGGAGCATCAGTCGCAAATATCACAGCGCTATTATCTAAAGATTTTCTTAAGCTCGTCATCATCTCATTCATCATTGCATCACCTGTAGCATGGTGGGCTATGAGCGAGTGGCTGCAAACATATAGTTACCGGATAAATATAGAATGGTGGGTATTTGCAGGCACGGGTTTATTGTGTATAGTAATAGCCATTGGTACGGTAAGTTACCAGGCGATAAAAGCGGCGATTGCGAACCCTGTGAAAAGTTTGAGAACAGAATGAGAAACGTGAATGGAGAATAATCATTCGTGGTTAAAAACATATAATTAAAACTTCCAACCATGCTTAAAAATTATTTCAAAATTGCCTGGAGAAACTTATTGAGAAGTAAGGGCTATACACTTATCAATGTGGGAGGCCTTGCTGCCGGGATGACTGTAGCCATACTCATAGGATTGTGGGTGTACGACGAATTGCATTACGATACTTATAGTAAAAACCACGCCCGGGTGGCAAGAGTCATGCAAAAGCAGACAACTAATGGAGTAGTAGATGTCTTTGATGCTTTACCATTCCCTTTGGGCAACGAACTGGCAACAACTTATGGAAGCAATTTTAAATACCTGGCAATGGCTTCCTGGAAGGATGATCATATATTATCGGTTGGCGATAAACATTTATTGCAATCGGGGATGTATATCGATAAGGACGGACCGAAGATCCTGGGCTTGAAGATGATTGCGGGGTCAAGCGAAGGATTGAAGGACATGCATTCCATCTTATTATCTGCTTCTGTCTCTAAAGCACTTTTTGCCGACCAGGACCCCATTAACAAGGTGATAAAACTCGATAACAGCCAGGACGTGAAAGTGACAGGTGTCTACGAGAGCCCGCCGGCGAATGTAACGCTGCAGAATCTTTCTTTCCTGGCACCATGGGATCTGTATGTGTCGATTGAACAATGGGTGCAAAATGCACGCAACAATCAATACTGGGATAATAACTCTTTCCAAATGTTCGTGGAGATTGCGGATAATGCCACTTTTGAAGCGATCAACAAAAATATCATTGAATCCAAACAATTACACGTAGACGAAGATGACAAAAAGTACCAATCCAAGATTTTTCTTCATCCTATGCGTGACTGGCATTTGCGGTCTCATTGGGACAACACAGGCCATCAAACGGGTGGCGCTATCGAATATGTTTGGCTATTCGGCATCGTAGGCATTTTTGTTTTATTGCTGGCCTGTATCAATTTCATGAACCTGAGCACTGCACGGTCTGAAAAACGGGCAAAAGAAGTAGGCATTCGCAAATCTATTGGCTCTTTGCGAATACAATTGATTGGACAGTTTTATAGTGAATCGTTAGTAGTTGTTTTCCTGGCTTTCCTCATCTCTATTCTATTAGCCTTGCTCTTCCTTCCCTGGTTCAATCAGTTGGCGAGTAAGCAAATGCATATGCCGTTTGGTGAGCCATGGTTTTGGATTGCCGGCATTGGCTTCACTATCATCACTGCTGTAATCGCCGGTAGTTATCCTGCGCTATATCTTTCTTCTTTCAATCCTGTAAAAGTATTAAAAGGAACATTTAGGGCTGGCCGTTATGAATCCCTGCCAAGAAAAATTCTCGTGGTACTCCAGTTCACCATTTCACTGGCGCTTATCATAGGCACCATCATTGTTTATACTCAGATTCAATATGCCAGGCATCGTCCTATTGGTTACGATCGCTCGGGCCTGCTGATTGTAAATATGAAGACGCCCGACTTTTATGGCAAATTCGATGTACTCCATCACGAGTTAGTAGAAAACGGTGCGGTGAAAGTGATGGCTGAGTCATCCGCTCCTGTCACTGATGTTTGGTCAAATAATGATGGCTTTACCTGGCCGGATAAAGATCCCTCACTCGATGCCGACTTCGCCACCACGTGGGTGACACATGACTTTGGCAAAGCCGTTGGCTGGCAATTCGTCGCCGGCCGTGATTTTTCCCCTCAATTCCCGACAGATTCTTTCGGCCTTGTGCTAAATGAAAAAGCTGTAAAGTTTATGAACCTTAAAGATCCTGTTGGCAAAACGGTTCACTGGAATAATAGAGACTATCATGTTATTGGCGTCATTAACGATATGCTTATGGGGTCACCCTATGCGCCGGTGAAGCAGGCCATTTTCCTGCTTGATTATAATAACGTCAACTTCATGGTGTTTAAGCTTGATCCAAAAAAAAGCGCCAGTGCCTCAGTATCTAAAATTGAAGCAGCATTTAAGAAGTATATACCGGCCGCACCTTTCGATTACAAATTTGTAGACAATGAGTTTGCTGCAAAATTCGCAGCAGAAGAGCGGATTGGTCAGCTCGCAACTTTCTTTGCAGCACTCGCCATATTCATAAGCTGCCTCGGTTTATTAGGTCTTACCTCGTTTGTGGCAGAGCAACGAAAAAAGGAAATTGGCGTAAGAAAGGTGTTGGGTGCTACGGTGCTAAATGTATGGCGGTTGCTGTCGACGGAATTTGTGCTGCTTGTTCTTATATCTCTTTTGATTGCAATTCCCGTGTCTTATTATTTCATGAATAAATGGCTGTTAAACTACGAGTACAGAACTGACATCTCCTGGTGGATTTTTGTGGTGGCAGGCGTGGGTACTCTCGTGATAACATTTCTAACGGTAAGCTTCCAGGCAATAAAAGCAGCGATTGCAAATCCTGTGAAAAGTTTGAGAACGGAATAAAAATATAAGTATGATAAAAAATTATTTCAAAATCGCCTGGCGTTCACTGAGCAAGCACAAGGCTTACAGCCTTATTAATATCCTGGGTTTAACCTTAGGGATTGCCTCCTGCCTGGTTATTTTTTTAGTGGTGAAATATGAGCTCGGCTATGACACATTTTATAAAAAATCGGATCGTACCTACCGGGTAACCCTAAATGCAATTGATTTTAATCCCAGTGTTTCCATGGCTTTAACGCCCGCTCTTCGCAACGACTTTCCTGAGCTGGAAGAAGTTTCGCAAGTATGGTACCGTAAATCGGCGCTGATAGATATTGATAACGAAAAGTTCCAGGAGAAAGGGTTAATCTTTGCAGATCAATATTTTCCGGCTGTATTTAATCAGCATTGGCTGGAGGGTGATCCTGCAACTGCCCTGGCCGAGCCAAATACAATCGTTCTCACGGAGACCATTGCGCATAAATATTTTGGAAATAAACAGGCAATGGGCCGGCTAATAAAACTTGAGAATAAGTACAGCCTGAAGGTTACCGGCGTAATAAAAGACGTTCCTGGTAATACGCATCTGCCTTTCAATTTTATCGTATCGTTTGAAACGGTGAGAAAAGAGCGGCAGGACATGGGAGCGCTCTCCGCTTTTTATTGGATTGCCGATGGAAGCTTCGTGTACATTGTTACGCCAAAAAATTATTCTATTTCCCAAATGCAAAGCAGGATGCATGGCTTTATAGAAAAAAACTGGGGAAAAGATATAGCCAAAGATGCAAGGCTTCCATTGCAACCACTGACTGACATACATTTCGATCAACGCTATTTGAACAACACAATTAGTTATACCACATCAAGAGAAACGTATTATGCATTGGCAGCGGTGGCAATTTTGATCATTATTATAGCCTGCATCAATTTTGTAAACCTTGCTACTGCCCAGGCAATGCGACGGGCGAAAGAAGTGGGCGTAAGAAAAGTTTTAGGGTCAACACGCTCTCAATTGATCAGGCAATTTCTTGGTGAAACTACTTTGATGGTTGTAATAGCATTGATCCTGGCATTGGTAGTTACGGCCATTTTTTTACCTGAACTGGCTAATCGCCTTACCATAAAAATAGGTATAGGTCAATTACTGCAGCCGTCTGTAGCAGGTGTTGTGGTGCTGGTAGCTGTGGCAGTTATATTGCTTGCCGGCGTGTATCCGGCGTTTGTGCAATCTTCCTTCAGGCCCATAGAATCTTTAAAAACAAATAAGGTATTTTCCTTTCATGGCTTATCCTTGCGAAAGAGCCTTGTCGTGGTGCAGTTTGCCATCTGCCAGGTTATGATCGTCGGAACGCTTGTAGTAGCTTACCAAATGGACTTTTTTCAAAACCAGGATCTTGGATTTAATAAAGAGGCCGTTGTTTCCTTTCCCATTCCTGATCAGGATAAGTCCGAAGCATTGAGACAGCAATTGCAAAGTAACCCGGGCGTGAAACAAGTTAGCTTTTCATCAGGTGCACCGGTGATCAGTAATAATTTTACCGGTTTTACTTCGCCCGAGGCAGGCATTATAAAAGATGATGTAACAGAATTAAAATTTATTGATGATGGATATACAAATATGTTTGCATTGAAGATGCTTGCGGGCCAAAGTGTGCGGCAGACGAATGCTTCAAGGGAGGATACTGTGTACGATGTGGTAGTAAATGAAGCCATGATTCATAAACTCGGAATCCAGGATCCGGGGAAGGCAATAGGCAAGCATATCATTTTAAATGGCAACTGGCATGCAACGATTACCGGAATTGTACAGGATTTTCAAAGCGAATCGAAACACAAAAAAATACGGCCTTGCGTATTACTTTATAGGAAAGATGTTTTTTTTATGGCAAGCGTAAAACTGCAGCCAGCCGGCATAAATAAAACGCTTGCTTCAATTGACAAAACCTGGTCTTCTCTTTTCCCCGAAAGTATATTTAACTATGAATTTTTAGATGATCATATAGCTGCATGGTACAGCCAGGAGCAAAAGGAATATACCGCCTTTAAGCTCTTTTCTTTTATTGCGATTCTTATTGGTTGCCTTGGCTTATATGGCCTTGTTGCTTTCGCGGCGGCACAGCGTACCAAAGAAGTGAGCATAAGAAAAGTATTGGGCGCTTCCCTTACTGATATAGTATTTCTTTTCTCCAAAGAATTTGTGATATTGATTGCTGTTGCTTTTGTAATAGCCGCTCCTGTTGCCTATTTTATAATGCACAACTGGCTGGAAAGTTTTGCTTACCAGATAAATATAGGAGCGGGCATTTTCATAATCGCTATTCTTTCATCATTTGCTATAGCGGGTTGTACGATTGCTTACGAGGCAATAAAAGCGGCAATTGTAAATCCTGTAAAATCATTACGCACTGAATAAATAATAATAGGTGAAGATCCTGCCGGCTGGCAGGTTTGAGTGAGCTACGACCGGTTTCATAATAATGTGAGCGGCATTTACCGCGTAGTTACTGACAATAAAGATAAGGATGGCAACAGCGGTTATTTCCAGGGGCGACGCTTTACTCAAAATGTGCCGGGTATCTAAATGTTTGTACGTGTGAAAGGACTTGCTCCAAATATATGCAGCTGGCAAAATCAATAAAATACCGGAACGTTTTCAAAAGAACCATTTGTAATTAGTACTGAACCGGGGGTGCCATAAGTATTATTGTTAGCATCCAAAAGTGGTGTAAGCAACCCTGAAAAATTTCCGCTTATATGTCCATTATTATAGGATGTGATATTAAAGCTCATGCTATCAGAGGCAGCATGTACATATTCAGGCGTGTTGTAATAGTCTATAAAAAACATATCGCCATAGGTACCTGAATACTTATAATTTCCTACCGCTAAACTATCTGTATAAAAAGAAAAAGTGGTTTCTCCTGCATCACTTATTGCGCTGAGATTATAATAGCCCGGGGCTTTGCTGCAGCCTAATGTGTAGTAAGGATAAGTGCTTTGATTGTCAGCATCAGCAACTGATAGCTTCACCTCATTTCCATTATGTTTATAGCTGAAAGTTGCTGTTATCTTGTCCGAATTTTTTCTACCAAGTATAGCATCCGGTATCGATTGCTTCAAACAGGACGATAAAAAGACTATCATTAATAAAGCTGATATATAAAATTTCATAATCAATAATTGTTAAGTATTTATTTAGTCCTCTCTGTCTCTTCTTCCGAAACTAAAGGATTTTGTTATTCCCAGGCTCACCAGGTTATTAGAACCACCATGGGCAATCACTGTTTCATAACGAAGGTTTATATCAAACGGAACGTTGCCGATGGAAAACAGGTAGCCGGCGCCCGCCGCCAATACTACGCCGTGATATTTTAAATCTACATTATAGCCATTCTCGTCCAGCAACGAGGTGACGCCATAAATGTTATAGCCAACTTGTGGCTCTACATAAAACCCTTCACCTGTTCCATTCAATGTGTACCGGTATCCCGCTTTTAACGGGCACATACCTGTTCCTTCACCTTCGTCTTTCGAAGGAAAATAATTAATACCAATTTCAAGCGTAACATCGCTGCCATCTGAAACAGGAACACCCGTTTTAATGAATGCTCCAAAACCTAATTTATAATTTTTGGTATCGTTACCCACAAGCTTCATTACACCTAATTGTGCTGTAGCCTGTATCATGAAAAAAAAGAGGAGGGATAGCGTAAGCACTGCTTTACTCATAAGCAACAGTTTAGTTTGAAAGTCAAATATAATTGTTTAATAAACGATAAAGAGCACCATATATTTTCTCTGTAAAACCCGGTGCGTGCTTACACATTGACCTTTTGCAAAGCCAATCTGTAAATACTTCAAATGCTTTGCATGAAATGCCCCCAACCACATTGTCTTAAAAATGTTGCTCTGATACTGATTTGAAAGTAAGTCAGGGTAATCAGGTAATCCCTTTAATCTGTGGTTCAGACTTTTTTCTGCCCCCCAAACATCCCACTTACCAACCTATCATACAACTCAAATAAAAACTCAATCCTCTTTGTTTCATTTATAAAAGCTTGCGGGCGATAGCAAAGATCAACAGCTTTATCAAGTGCCTGGTGAGCTTTTACCAATTCCGGAGGCATGGTGTTAGGGTCATATAAATCTGCTAAGCTTGCATCAAAAGGCAATCGTTCGTGATTTTATTTCATTCCAGCTTAAAGGCATATCCGCAATTAGTTATATCACAAAATAAGAAATGTTATTTGCTTACCAACCGCTCAAAATTTATTCTTTTTGCCTAAAGTAAAATGATGATTTTGTAAAACTTTTTGAAGTAATTCAGAATTTACCAGGCTTTAAAGGTGACAGGCCATGACACTGCCGTCTTTATTTTGAAAGAAAGAATATTAGGCAAACTCCATGATGGTTGCTTTTATATACTCTATCGACATGTATTACATCATATTCACCACCCCACCCAACACCTCCGCCGCCCTGAAACGTTTATCTAAACACAACGACACATTCCCGTTTTTGCCGGTATAATATTCCAATGCTGCAGCCACCATCGTAAGACTATCACCAGGCATTTCCAAAGGCAGTGATATCATTTGTGCCGGAATGCCCGTAGCATCATAAGGAATAGCAATCCCGTGGGTAGAGCTTCCCAGCGCTTTGCCGGTTTTTATATTACAACAGGCTGCTGCCAGCTTCAATTGAATCTGCACCGTCTGTGGCGGAGCATTGAAGGCTGTTACCGGTATCATTTGAGGAATAAGAACCGTAATTTCATTTGGCACAGCAGCGCTAATGGTGAGCGGCACACGCAGGCAGTGTCTTAAGAGTGAAGCTTCATTAAAACTCAGCCCGCTTATGAATGGTATAGCTGCAGGTGGCTGCGAGGTTGCAGGACCTGCCTTCAGCCATTTCAGCAGGGCAAGCCTTACAGCGGTTTGCATCTGCATACTTTTTGGATAGGGTATTACATCGGCCAGTAATTTCCTGAACGATGCACCCATGGTGGTGGATAAACCATTGGCATTTTTATGCGCAACCACCACCGGCGACTGGTACACATTTGCAGGGATGATCCGCATGCAGGGGATTTCTTTCCAGCTATAATATAATACATTGCCCTGCTTGCCATGCACGTATAGTCCTTTTTGCTTACCCATAAAATGCCATTTTAGAAGTACCCTTTTACAGGGTAACGCAATTGAACCCCCGGGCAGTATGTGGTAATAACCTTTTTAATGCCTTTCTATTGTTTGGGTATTGATTGCTCCGGCTTTGCCATGGGAATTCCCATGGCAAACACGGAGGAGATAGCTTGGATTTAATAAGAAAAGAGAACTATTTACCCTTTTATGAATTATAAAATATGGCTGCCGCTGTCTTCCCTAAAGGTGTAAAGTTTTTTCAGTATAAGACAAGTGTGATTCAGCATATAGGTAGTGTATAGATGGTGTATAGATAAAGTATAGATAAGTATAGATAGTGTATGGATAGTGTATGAGGAGTGTATGGAAATGATTTCGTAAAAGAGCTACCGGCGAAAAACGATTTTCCATAAACCATGATATTTATAGCCTGCCGGATTCTTCCTTATCTTACATAAACTTACCGCAATAATATGACCACCGGAATCGATAGGATGACACCTTTAAAATCTTATTGCTAATCTTATAAATTCCACCCCATGCCGGAAGGCCCCTCCATACTTCATTTAAAAAATCAATTGAAACCTTTCATTGGCAAAACCGTTAAACAAGCCGGCGGATATGGACCCATGGAAACCAAATGGATCAATGGCAAAAAATTGGCTGATATACAAACATGGGGAAAGCATTTACTCTTCATATTTTCAAACGGAGTTGTAAAGGTTCACCTGGGCCTGTTTGGTGAGGTGCTGGTGAACGAACGTAAAAAAGTAAACCGGTCGTTCTTTCTTGAATTTGCAAAAGGAGAAATTAATGGTTATGTAGTAAAAGCAGCTAAGCTTGTAAAGCCTTTAAAAGAAATATACGACTGGAGGGTTGATGTTTTAAGTGATGATTTTGACCCCGCCTATGTAAAGCAATTATTAAAAGCAAAGGCAGATAAAACGATTGATGACTTACTGATGGATCAGGAAATATTCTCCGGCGTGGGTAACAAGATAAGGAATGAAGCGCTCTACCGGGCAGGCATACACCCGGAAAGTATTACCGGGAAAATACCGGCAGCAAAAATTACGAAGCTGATAAATGAAGTGGTGAAATATGCCCGCCTGTTTTACGACGAGCTCGAAACAAAAGGTAAGAATACCAGCTTTGCCGTTTACCAGCAGGAATATGCAGCCGACGGCAGCGAGGTAACAATGCGAATATTACCGAAGTCTAAGCGTAAAATATTTTTCAGCGAGCATAAGCAGCAATTATACCAGTAGAAATGTGGAATATCTTTGGCCGGAAAGTTTCATTTCTATATACAACAAACGTTATTTGCACCTTGTTGTCAGGAACAACCGCCGGAAATTTATACATCCTGCCTTACTATCCCGAAAAATGTTTCAGTATTTCAAAACCAGTTTTGCCACTACGATGAAATCTTGCTGACGAATAATAAGGTAGACAATGTAATGGTTTCGCCGTTGGTCACAGACCACACGGTGGCTCTCACGAGTGGAAGGGTTGGACTTTTTCAAAAGATTGAACACCTACACAGGCTGAATAAATACGGTGTATTTACGAAACACAATAAGTTAATATATGTTCTTCGCAAAAATGGGCTAACCCGTTGATATTGAGAAAAAAAATATTTGAAAAAACATATTACCGGATGTTCGTACTTTCGGAAATACAAACGTTATAGGCAACCTTATGACCTCAACGATCGCACTCTTATCAGCATTGACAATTTCTTGTAATGTTTTCTTGTAATGACTACAAAGCAACCAAGCAACATAGCATAACGACAGACAACAGTCAACACGACACTGTCAAACCGATTATTAGTTACTTCATACTAAATCAACGGCATATCCTAAACTTTTGAAGCTGCTTGGAAGCAACACAAAAGTTACTGAAGGCAACATTAACTATAATTTTCACAGGCTTGACATTGGCAAAAGATAAAAATTGAAAGCTACGGAAAAACTATAATTTGCTTGCGACGCCAATTCTAATGCAGCGACGTTGTCATTTACTCATAAATTTCCAATTGACGATTTTTCTGCACTTGCAATAGCAAAAACTTCATAACTGACAGACAACGAATTGCATTCGTAGAATTATATTTTCGGACAAGACAATTACTAAATGGAGAAGTTCGCTTTGCAAAAGGGACAAAAGCCACATTCCATTAAAGGACACAGACATTATAGTTAGGCGTTGACGACAACATCTGCAATTTTTACTAGATTCAAATCGTAACAAAATTTCAATGCAAAGGAACACTCAGATATTGGTCTTAACGTTTTTATCAGTAAAAGCTGACGAAGAATGGTTACAAAGGATACATTCATGATTTTGACGGACACAGATCTTGCAAATTTTCATGCAAGCTAATGGTGACGGTGTTATGCAACATACATCGGCTTTGACAGTATAGGAAATTTTGCAGATATTATCCGTCTTTGGGCCTGACTTTAAAGGTGAAAACTTCGATGAAATTAAATATTTGTTAGCAATCTGACGACAGAAAGGCTGCCTTAACATTGGGTTTTATGCAAGTTGGGCTTGACCATGTAAACATCAGCTAATTGCAAATCCAAGCTGTGGTTCGGGCTGGAGTGTGTCACGAGAAACAGGATATTAAAATTTTGTTTCATAATTGTATAAATGATGGCAGTTGGCCTGCCGTACACGCCTTACAGCAGGAGTGTACAAACCGCCTCAAGGTGCTTTGTTCAAAAGATAAGGTATTGAGCGTTGGGGTTAAAAGGTGTCGTAAGGCATCAGGTAAGTGTAATGGAGTTGAATGCAAATGAACCACTGACGACGTGTCGAAACCGGACTAAGTCGAGAACCAAACTGCTGATTTTCTAGCGTTGGCAGGATAAAGCTGTAACGGATGGCTGTTTACTGGTTACAGGTTCTCCGGCATTGAGGTGGCAAGAACATTACACAGGCGTTTATACGAAACGTGAGAGGCTTACTTATTAATGTGCTAAAGTGCTGCAACAAGAAGTTACATAGATGTAACTACCACGTCTATACGAAAAAGCCAAGGTTATCATTGTTGCCTAACCCTGCCATAAGGCGGAGGAATGTAATAAGAAGCGTCGGATGTATCCATAGTAGCGAGGAAGTTTCTGTAATGGAGATGGAGCGAAGGGATACAGTTATTCAGGTATGAGTATTTGTAAACAACCACTAAAAGTGGAATGATGAACGAAGAAAAGACAAAGTCATTTGCAGTAAGCAAACAAATGGTATACGACAGCTACCAGAAAGTATGCGATAAAAACGGCGGAGCAGGCATTGATAAGGAAACGATTGATAAGTTCAATGAAAACCTTAGCAGCAACCTGTACAAAGTTTGGAACCGCATGGCATCGGGCAGTTATTTTCCACCGGCTGTACGCACTGTATTAATTCCAAAGAAGCAGGGAGGAACAAGACCATTAGGTATTCCTACGGTAGGCGACCGTATTGCACAAGGTGTGGTAAAAGATTACCTGGAGCCGATCTTAGAACCATTATTTCATGCGGGTTCATTTGGTTATCGTCCGGGCAGAAGCGCACATGATGCGCTGGCACAATGTAATGGCAACTGCATACAGCAGGCGTGGGTGGTTGATTTAGACATCAAAGGGTTCTTTGATAATATCAGCCATGAATGGATGATGAAGATGGTGCAGCATCACACACAGGAAAAGTGGGTATTGCTGTACATAGAACGCTGGCTGAAAGCAGGAGTAGAACAGGCAGATAGCAGCATTGCAGCAAGAACGAAAGGCACACCGCAAGGAGGTGTTATCAGTCCATTGCTTGCCAACCTCTACCTTCACCATGCCTTTGATATGTGGATAGGCAGGCACTTTGCTTCTAATCCATTTGAGCGTTATGCAGACGACATCATTGTGCATTGCAACAGTAAGGCTGAAGCAGAACACCTGTTAGTATCTATCCGGGAAAGATTAGCGGGCTTTGGGCTCGAATTGCATCCGGAGAAAACAAAGCTGGTGTATTGTAAAAGCTGGAAGCGCAAGGAACAACACGAGCATAACAGCTTTACGTTCTTAAGCTATAGTTTTCAACCTCGCAGTAAGCCTAATACCTTCGGCAGGCATGATAAGTTTACTGTATTTAATGCAGCTATTTGCTGTAAAGCCAAAGCCTTTATCAGGGAGAAGATAAGAGGTGTATTCGATCCACGAAATACACAGGTATCACTGGAACGGGTAGCCGCAAAGCTAAACCCTAAGATACGGGGATGGTTAAATTACTACAGCAGGTTTGGCAAACGGATAGCTGCCAATGTATTCTTATATTTGAATGTGCTGATAAGAAGATGGGTAGAAGAAAAGTTCCGGTTAAGAAGCAAGAAAGCAGTACTGGTAAAATATCAAGCCATTGTGCAATCGAATAGTGGTTTATTTATTCACTGGCAGAAAGGAATTAAGTATTGACTGAATAACAAGAGCCGTGTGAAGGGAGACTTTCACGCACGGATCTGTGAGCGGCTGAAGCTGAAATGCTTTGGTCTACTCGACC
>CAWDTY010000002.1:15000-285620 GCA_963805365.1 uncultured Chitinophagaceae bacterium | reverse complement strand
TGAAGGCGGAACCGATAATGAAGAGTTCCGTACAGCGGCCGTTTTAGATCGGGTAAATACCACCTGGCAGGCATTAATGGGAACCACGTTTGGTTGCGTGCAATGCCACAGCCATCCTTACGACCCATTCAGGCATGAAGATTATTATAAGTTTATGGCTTTTTTTAATGATACAAGGGACGAGGATACTAATGAGGATTACCCATTGCTGCGCAAATTTAAAGCGGAAGATAGCCTGAAATTATCCCAGGTGGTTAACTGGTTAAAGCAAAATACTACGCAGGAAGAAGCAAGGAGAGTTTATATTTTTTTGAAAACATGGCAGCCTGCTATCAACTCTTTATTGGCAGATGAGTTTGTAAACAGTGAAATAACCAGTAGTTGGTGGCTGGTATTGCGCAACCATGCATTGGCTCGTCTAAAGTCTGTAAGCCTTGAGAAAAAGAGCGAATTGCTCTTTCGTTATAACGGTTATGTGGAGGGTGGAACGTGGACTATTCATTTAGACAAACCCGATGGGCCAGTTCTCAAGAAAATTTCCGTTGCAAAAACAAATGGCTGGAAGATTGCAAGTGTCGATTTCCCGGTTGCCAGCGGGGTTCATGATCTTTATTTCACATACAGCAATCCAAATTTAAAAAAGCCAAATGAAAATGGAATGCTGTTCGATTGGTTTTACTTTTCAAACCCAATGGAAGGGAAAGACAAAAAGGGATATGCTGAAATAAATAAATTATTTTGGGAATTGCTATACGTGCCTGTTACCACAACTCCTGTAATGATGGATAATCCTGCTGGGATGCATCGTGCCTCTTATGTATTTGAAAAAGGCAACTGGTTGGTAAAGGGTGAAAGAGTTCAGCCTGACGTTCCTCGTTCTTTAAACCCATTTCCAAAAGATGCACCACGTAACAGGTTGGGCTTAGCCAAATGGTTAACAAGCAAACAAAATCCACTTACTGCAAGAACGATGGTGAATCGCTTGTGGGAACAATTATTCGGTGTTGGCATCGTGGAAACCCTTGAAGACATGGGAACACAAGGTGCCTCGCCCACGCATCGGGAACTGCTCGATTATCTTGCCTGGAACTATATGAACACCTATAACTGGAGCACTAAAAAATTATTAAAAGAAATAGTGATGAGCGCCACCTACAGGCAGGATTCTAAAATTTCTAAAGAGAATTTGCAAAAAGATCCCTCCAATAAATGGTATGCAAGAGGAACAAGAGTACGCTTGTCAGCCGAACAGGTACGAGACCAGGCGCTTGCTTTCAGTGGATTGCTAAGTGAAAAGATGTATGGCCCGAGTGTAATGCCATGGCAGCCTTCAGGCATCTGGAAATCACCCTGGAGCGGAGAAAGCTGGACTAAAAGCGAAGGCGAAGACCAATACAGGCGCTCAATTTATACGTATTGGAAAAGAACAGCTCCCTATCCTTCCATGATGACCTTCGATGCTGCTTCACGGGAAGTCTGCACATCACAACGGATAAGAACCAATACACCTTTGCAGGCGTTGGTTACACTTAATGACTCGGTTTATTTGGATGCGTCACGACATTTTGCATATCGCATGAGTGAAGAATCAAAAAGTAACACTGCAAAAGATTGTATAAGTAAAGGATATGAGATTGCAATGTTGAAACCTGTTTCGGAAGAAAAATTAAAAGCATTAGAAACGCTATATAGCCAAGCTTACGGGCAATTTGCAAATGATAAAAATAAGACCAGCGATATTATTGGAGAAAAAGGAGGACATAATAATCCCGGGACAGCCGCGCTGGTAGTGGTAGCAAGTGCTATATTAAATCTCGACGAGGTGATAACGAAAAATTAGATTTTTGAAAAATTTTCCGCTGTTCCTGGCGGATATCTGCGCCCAATATTCCACAATTAGTATTATTCTGAGGATAACGTACGGGGACTTTAAATAAGTGCTTACCGCAAAAGCGGCAAAAAATAATTCCTAACTTTACCGGGGGTGAAAATTGTATATGGAGCTTAAAAAATATAAGAAACTTTTTGTAATCGTAACGATTCTTATCGTCGCCATTCTTGCATTTACATTTAGCACTAGCAGGCAAATTGTCGATTTTAGTACAGAAGTAAAACCCATCATTAATAAAAATTGCATTACCTGTCATGGCGGGGTAAGAAGGCAGGCGGATTTTAGTTTGCTGTTCAGATCGGATGCTTTGGCAAAAGCAAAATCCGGCAAATACCCAATTATTCCCGGCGATCCGGATCACAGCGAAATGATCAGGCGCCTTACACTAAAAGATCCTGAGGAGCGAATGCCCTATAAGCATGCGCCCCTTTCTGAAGATCAAATAAGTATTTTACGCAAATGGATCAGGCAGGGTGCACAGTGGGGAGATCATTGGGCTTATATTCCTGTAAAGCAGGAAAAAGTACCAAAACCCGAAGCATCATTTTTTGGCCTGGTACCTGCGAAGAAAATTGATTGGGCTAAAAATGATATTGATTATTTCATTTATGATAAACTGCAAAAGGAAAATCTTCAGCCTTCGCCGGAAGCTGATGAGGCAACATTATTGCGCAGAGTAAGTTTGGATTTGACAGGTCTTCCACCGTCGGAAAAATTGGCACAACAATTTTTACAAAATAAAAATAGCAACGCCTATGAAACGCTTGTAGATTCTTTATTGGCATCTCCGCATTATGGTGAGCACCTCACTGCTATGTGGCTTGACCTTGCCCGTTATGCAGATACGAAAGGTTATGAACGCGATGACAGCCGCCAGATATGGAAATACCGTGATTGGCTTATAAAATCATTTAATAAAGATCAGCCTTACGACGAATTCTTAATGGACCAGTTGGCAGGTGATCTTTTGCCCAATGCCACAGACGATGAATTTATCGCTACAGCCTTTAACCGAAATACACTAACCAATGATGAAGGCGGAACTGACAATGAAGAGTTCCGTACCTCTGCTGTTTTAGACAGGGTAAATACAACATGGCAGGCATTGATGGGAACCACATTCGGTTGCGTACAGTGCCACAGTCATCCTTACGATCCTTTCCGGCATGAAGATTATTATAAGTTCATGGCGTTCTTCAATGATACCCGCGATGAAGATACCTATGACGATTATCCGCTGCTGCGCAAATACAAATCAGAAGACAGTGTAAAGCTTTACAATGTAATAAACTGGCTAAAGAAGAACACATCGGATCAAGAGGCAAAACGAGTATATATATTTTTAAAAACATGGCAACCCTCTATCAATTCAATCCAGTCAGATGAATTTGTAAACAGTGAATTGAATGACACCAAATGGCTTGTATTTCGTAATCATGCGGTAGCCCGTTTAAAGCATGTCGATCTAGAAAACCGGAGTGAATTGATCTTTCGCTATAATGGTTATTTGGAAGGTGGCGTATGGACCATTCATTTAGATAAGCCGGATGGGCAGATTTTAAAAACAATACAAGTTGCTAAAACAAAGGGATGGAAAATTACCAGCGTTGATTTTCCTGTTGTAAATGGTGTGCATGATCTTTATTTCACGTATAGCAATCCTAATTTAAAAAAGCCAAATGATAATGGAATGTTGTTCGATTGGTTTTATTTTTCAAATCCGCTTGAAGGCAAAGACAAGGAAGGATATGCTGAAATAAATAAAACATTTTGGGAGCTGCTAAATGCTCCTGTCACCACCACTCCGGTAATGATGGATAATCCAAAAGACATGCATCGTGCCTCCTATGTATTTGAAAAAGGCAACTGGTTGGTAAAGGGTGAAAAAGTTCAGCCTGATGTTCCTCGGTCATTAAACCCATTTCCAAAAGATGCACCACGCAACAGGCTGGGCTTAGCCAAATGGTTAACAAGTAAACAAAATCCGCTTACTGCAAGAACGATGGTGAATCGCTTGTGGGAACAATTATTCGGTGTTGGTATCGTGGAAACTTTGGAGGACATGGGCACCCAGGGTGCCTTGCCTACGCACAGGGAACTGCTCGATTATCTTGCGTGGAATTATATGAACACCTATAACTGGAGCACTAAAAAATTATTAAAGGAAATTGTGATGAGCGCAACCTACAGGCAGGATGCAAAAGTTTCAAAGGAGAACCTGGAAAAAGATCCAAACAATAAATGGTATTCAAGAGCGCCACGGGTACGGCTATCTGCAGAGCAGGTAAGAGACCAGGCGCTTGCTATAAGCGGAATATTAAGTGAAAAGATGTATGGCCCAAGTGTAATGCCATGGCAACCTGCAGGCATGTGGAAGTCTCCATGGAATGGACAAACGTGGAATACGAGTCAAGGAGAAGATCAACACAGGCTCTCCATTTATACTTATTGGAAGCGCTCGGCGCCTTATCCTTCCATGATGACCTTTGATGCTGCATCCCGTGAAGTATGTACCGTACGAAGAATAAGAACTAATACACCTTTGCAGGCTTTGGTAACTTTAAATGATTCCGTTTATTTGGATGCATCCCGGCACTTTGCTTACCGCATGCAGCAGGAATCGAAAAGTAAAAATGCGAGTGAATGGATAAGTAAAGGATATGAAATTGCGATGATGAAACCTATATCAAAAGGCAAGTTAAATGCTTTAGAAAATCTTTATAACAAAGCATACCTGCAATTTAAAAATGACAAGAAGAAAACCGATGATATAATTGGAGAAAGGAATGGTGAGCACAACAATCCGGAAACAGCGGCATTAGTTGTAGTTGCGAGTGCTATCTTGAATTTAGATGAGTTGATAACGAAAAATTGATTTAAAGAATTCCCACAGAGGCACAAGGAACACAAAGAAAAACCTTGATGAATTTTTTGGATTTGGGGAACACAAAAAGACAACAAATAATTTAAATGATTTTTTTTAACTAAAGTTATAGAAACACAAAGAAAAATCCCTTGGTGGATTTTGTGGCTTTGTGGGATCCAAAAAAAGATGACACAAAAAGAATTACATAACCAACGTCTTGTAGAAGAGGCCAACGAAAAAGCATTACACTTTTTCACCCGCCGGCATTTTATAAAGGAAACTGCCATGGGTTTTGGCGCATTGGCTTTGGGCTCTTTGTTACATGGTTGCGGAGCAGGAACAACCCAAAGCAATAACGCAATTACATTTGATCCCGCACATCCTTTGGCTCCAAAAATGCCCATGTTTGCTGCGAAAGCAAAGAATGTAATTTACCTGCACATGGCGGGCGCTCCCTCACAATTAGAGCTCTTTGATTATAAGCCTGACTTAATGAAACTTGACGGGCAATTATGCCCTCAGTCATTACTGGAAGGAAAAAGATTTGCCTTTATTCGTGGCGTTCCTAAAATGCTGGGCCCGCAGGCAGCATTTAAGCAACATGGAAACAGCGGTGCATGGGTAAGTGAAAATATGCCGCATCTTGCGTCGATAGTTGATGAAATTACTTTTTTAAAAGGCTGTACAACTGACCAGTTTAATCATGGCCCGGCGCAATTATTGGTTCATACCGGCAGCGCAAGATTAGGACAGGCCAAGTATGGGCGCCTGGGCGACTTACGGACTTGGTACAGAGAATCAAAACCTGCCCGGCTTCGTTGTGCTAACGTCCGGCGGTAAATTTCCTGACGCCGGCAAGAGCGTGTGGGGGAGCGGGTTTCTGCCAAGTGTTTACCAGGGTGTGCAATGCAGAACGGAAGGCGACCCTGTGCTATTTATAAAAGATCCCAAGGGTATGGACCGTGATTTACGCAAAGCTTCCATTGATGCCATTAACGAAGTAAACCAACAGGAATATGCAGAGTTTAAAGATCCTGAAATACTGTCAAGAATTTCCCAATATGAGATGGCTTATCGCATGCAGATCGCAGCACCGGAAGTAATGAATATAAATGATGAGCCTCAATATATTCACGATATGTACGGCACCAAACCCGGTGAAGCTTGCTTTGCCAATAATGTATTGCTCGCAAGAAAACTTGTTGAGAAGGGTGTACGCTTTGTACAATTATTTGATTGGGGTTGGGATAGTCATGGCACCGATGCAAGCCTTGCAATTGATGTTGGTTTTATTAATAAATGCAGGCAGGTTGATAAATCAATAACAGCTCTTATATTAGATTTAAAACAACGGGGTTTGCTGGAAGAAACGCTTGTTATCTGGGGCGGCGAGTTTGGTAGAACACCGATGATGGAAAACCGCGAAGGCAAACCCAATCCATTCAAAGGAAGAGATCATCATGTAGATGCCTTTACAATCTGGATGGCAGGAGGTGGAATTAAAAAAGGATACAGCTATGGTGAAACTGATGAGATTGGTTACTATCCAATAAGTGGAAAAGTTACTCCTTTTGATGTACAAGCAACAATATTAAATCAATTAGGTTTTAACCATGAAAAATTTACTTATGAATTCCAGGGAAGGCCATATAGGTTGACGGATGTAAGTGGTGAAGTGATACAGGATATTATTGCTTAGTATTTAATACAATCGATTTGAAGTCATAGAATGAAGTTTTATGATGAATATATTTTTAGCATATTATTCACCTGCAGAATATGAAAATTTATTGAAGCTTGCAGACGATCGTAAAGAACTCGACGATAAATGGGAAGACTGGGTATTTCAATATCTTAGAACTAAGGCAAGTTTGTCGAAAGAATTTGAGATTGAGCAAATAAATCTTGATGTAAAAAAGATGGATCAATATTTCAGAACAAAGAGGCTAAAAAATATTGGTGAAAACAGGGCTAATTATGTAACCGAAATGGGCATGAAATTGCATAATTTGAGAAAAAATAATTAATGAAATTTGATCGTAGAAATTTTTTAGGACTTTCAGCATCGGCAGCAACTACTTTACTGTTTTCATCATTGGATACTTTTGCAGAAACTTCAAAAACCACAACTAACGTGAGCAAAAATTTTGAATTAAAAATCCTTGCAACTAACTGGGGTTTCCCGGGAACATTGGATGAATACATGGCCAAAGTGAAAAAGGAAGGTTATGATGGTGTTGAAATATGGTGGCCCATGGAAAAGAAAGAACAGGATGAATTATTTGCAACACTGAAGAAGTATGGCCTTGAAGTAGGTTTTTTGTGTGGTGCTCAGCAAAGTAATTATAAAGAGCATTTTGATTTTTTTACAAAGATGATTAACGCCGCCGCATCCAATACTTTTCAGAAACCTTTATACATCAATTGTCATTCAGGAAGAGATTATTTTAGTTATGAAGAAAATAAATCTTTTATTGACCATACAACACCGTTAGCCAAAAGTACCGGTATCATTATTTGTCATGAGACACATCGGTCAAGAATGTTATTTGCTGCGCCGGTAGCAAGGCAATACATTGAAAAAAATCCTGAACTGCGCATAACTTTCGATGTGTCACACTGGTGCAATGTAAGTGAAACGTTGCTGCACGACCAGCAGGAAACTGTAAACCTTACTTTAGATAGAACAGATCATATTCATGCGAGGATCGGCCATCCTGAGGGGCCACAGGTAAACGATCCCCGTGCGCCAGAATGGGATGACGCCGTTAAAGCACACGTAGCCTGGTGGGATAAAGTTGCTGAGCGCAAAAAACAAAATGGAGAAAGGCTTACCATATTAACTGAATTTGGTCCTGCTGATTACATGCCCACCGTGCCTTATACCCGCAAGCCATTGTCAGATCAATGGGAGATAAATGTGTACATAATGCAATTGCTGCGTAAGCGTTATCAATCTTAAACAAATTTTCCTTGTGCTTTTAACCATTACGGAATTTATAGGTCACCTGCATCCTGCTCTTGTTCATTTGCCTATTGGAATTTTATTGATTGCTTTATTGCTGATATGGTTATCCGGTAAAAGGCAATACAATATTTCACCCGCTGTAATAAACCTTGTCCTGCTGATAGGCGCTATATCAGCCGTGATTACATGCATCACAGGATATATTTTATCATTGAGCGGCGATTATGATGAGAGCCTCGTAAGCTGGCATATGTGGATGGGAATAGCAGTGGCGTTCGCTTCATTTTTATTGTACATAAAAGTGGTAAATATGCGAATGGATCTAACCTATAAAATTCTTTTTGTTGCTGTGTTGGTATTGATTTTTATTACAGGCCATTTGGGGGGACAGATCACCCATGGAACTAATTTTTTATCCTTTAGCTTAATTGGAAATAAAGATTCAATTCCGATCGATGCAAGACCCATAACCGATGTGCAGCAGGCAAAGGTTTACCGGGATATCGTTCAGCCTATTCTTTACAACAATTGCTATAGTTGCCATGGCCCTTACAAACAAAAAGGCGGATTGCGTCTCGATAATTTTGCTTTAATAATGAAAGGTGGAAAGGATGGCAAAATAATAAGTCGGGATGATGCGGACTCAAGCGAAATAATGAAACGACTAGTGTTGCCAAAAGAAGATGACGATCACATGCCACCCAGGCAAAAGACGCAGCCTAATGAAAAGCAAATTGCGTTGCTTCATTGGTGGATACAACAAGGTGCCGATACTGCTAAGTATGTAAAAGATCTGCAACAACCGGAAAAATTAAAACCTGTCTTGCTTGCTTTACAAAGAGATCATATAGAAATAAAAGCGCCGGAAAATATTCCGAAGGGGCTGGTAGAAAAAGCAGACGAAAGGGCCATCGAGCAATTCCGGGAGAAAGGTATAATCGTTATGCCCGTCGCACAAAATAGTAATTATATAATGGCAAATTTTGTTACTGCAAAAGGCATTAGCAACAATGATCTTGGTTTGTTGTTGCCCATAAAAAAACAATTGGTGTGGTTGAAAATTGGTGATACAAAAATTTCTGATAGTGCATTAACTTATATCGGACAATGCACCAATCTTACATTGCTTCAATTAGATAATACAAATATTACCGATGCCGGTTTGCACCAATTAAAAAACCTTAGCCAATTACAATCTTTGAATCTTGTTGGTACTAAAGTGACAGCGCAGGGAATTGTTGCGCTAAAAGGATTAAAGAAATTACAATCTTTATATTTATATCAAACGAAAGTTGAAGGAAAGGATTGGGTGCTATTGAAAAAAGAATTTCCTAAAACGTTGTTGGATACGGGTGGATACTTTGTGCCTTTGTTTGCAACCGATACGACGATAGTAAAAACGCCAGCTATTTCAGATAAATAAATAGCACAAGAATTTTTAGAGTCAGTAATTTGGGGTATATTTTTAATATACTTACTTTTAACGTTAGTAATCTATTTAACTTATTATGATCATTTCTTTCGGCAATTCTGAAACCGAAAAAATTTGGAATGGCTACCGGGTTAAAAAGCTTCCGAATGAAATTCAGACAATTGGCAGGAGAAAACTTAGAATGATAAATAACTCGGTTAACATTGTTGATTTAAGAGTGCCTCCGTCTAACAGGCTTGAAAAGTTATCTGGGACATTTAAAAACTTTTATAGCATAAGAATAAATGACCAATGGCGGATTGTTTTTAAATGGAATTCAGGAAATGCATCCGATGTAGTAATAATGGATTATCATTAAATTTTATAAAAATGGCAAAGTTAAAAAATATTCATCCCGGAGAAGTTTTGTTAGAAGAATTTCTCATTCCGTTCAACATAACTGCTTATAAATTATCAAAAGATATCGAGATTCCCCAAACACGGATCTCAGAAATTATTAAAGGTAATAGAAGAATAACGGCAGATACAGCGTTAAGGCTAAGTAAATATTTTGGCAACTCCGCAAAATTTTGGTTAGGGCTGCAGGATGATTTTGATATTGAAGAAGAAACGTTGGCCAAAAGTTCTCTTTTAAATTCAATAAAAGCATTAGACGTAAATGCTGCGTAGAGTTCAATAGCCGGTAACTACCAGTAGTTCTCCAATTATATAAAATAAAATTTAATGATAAAGATTGCTGTCACCAGGAACATTTTTGTTTCCTTCATTTTATTTTTTACACCAATATTTGTATACGCCCAGGTAATTCAAACCAATACAAAAAACAATTCTGTAGATTATCAAAAATTGGCAAAGATTGATGGCATTGTGAATGACTACATTGCAAAGAACTGGCTGACGGGCGCGGTAACAATTGTAATCAAGGACAATCAGCTTATTCAATACAAAGGTTATGGCCTTGCCGATGTTGCTTCTAAAAGGCCAATGAAGAACGATGCCATCTTCCGGATCATGTCGCAGACAAAAGCAATTACAAGTGTTGGCGCAATGATATTGTACGAGCAGGGGAAATTTTTATTGGATGAACCCATTTCAGACTTTATTCCTGAGTTTAAAACCCCTGTTGTGCTGGACAAATTCAACGATGCAGATACTACGTACACAACCGTTCCAGCTAAAAGGGAAATCACTTTCAGGGATCTGCTTACACATACTTCGGGGCTTGATTACACCGATATAGGCAGTTCCAAGGTGCAGGCTATCTATACAAAAAATAATATACCATCAGGGCTTGGTTACTTTAAAGAAAACCTTGTAGAAAGAATGAAAGCACTTGGTAAATTGCCGTTGAGTTTTCAACCCGGTGAAAAATGGCAATATGGGTTAAACAGCGACCTGCTAGGAGCTTTAATAGAAATAATAAGCGGAGACAATCTCGAAGATTTTTTGTCTAAAAATATTTTTCAGCCGCTTGGAATGAATGATACTTATTTCAATGTTCCCGCATCAAAGGCGAACAGGCTTGCAACGGTGTATACGGAAGACTCACTGCACCACATTATTAAATGGAGCCACACTTTCCGGCATATCGATCCGGACTATCCCGCTATGAATAAGCATTATTTCTCAGGCGGCGCCGGTCTTTCTTCTACGGCGTTTGATTATGCAATTTTTATGCAAATGATGCTCAATGGAGGAAAATATAAAGGTCACCAAATTTTATCAAAAAGAACTGTCGAGATGATGACAAGTGGCCAGCTTAAAGATGGAATGTTTGGTGACGATAACTTTGGATTGGGCTTTGAAATTACTTCGGAGAAATCTGCGGCCAGGGGACCAAGATATGCAGGCTCTTTCGCTTGGGGCGGCTATTATGGAACCACCTACTGGGCTGATCCAAAAGCACATCTTGTTTGCCTTTTTATGACTCAACAAACTCCGAATAGCCACGGGGACGTTGAGAGAAAATTTGAATCAATTGTTTATTCGAGCTTAAAATAAGAGAGCGAAAATTGAAAGAAATATTTATCGGCGTGATAGACTTTTTTAAACAATACTCACTCCATTCAAATCTGTAGTGAGCACATCACTCATGTAATCAAAAAAGGCCCTTAAGTTTCTAAATGTTTGATTTAACTCTTTTAGGAAATTACTATCCAACACTTCCTGGTCGGTAAACTTTTTTTCTAAATAAAATTGTTTGTGATTTAATAATTCAATTGCGGGATTGCTTTTAGAAAATCCTTTTGGGGCGGTGGCAATTTTTTCACCTTCCATCTCCTTAAATGTTTTCGCTATCGATTTATGAGCCAGCATTTTTTTCCAATCTTTGAAATTCAAATCAATGTCTTTCCTGATTCTTAATAAATCGCCGGGGTTAGGAGAGAAAAACCCTCCAGCCGCAAGCGACTTGCCCGGCCCAATCTGAAAGTAATATCCGCCTCTTAATTTTTTTGTCGCTCTTTTAAAACCGCCGCCGAAATATGTTTTGTAGGGGGTTTTATCTTTTGAGAAACGTGTATCCCGGTAAATTCGCATTAAAGAATCCTTGCCGGAAGATGTTTCAATGTTATCGTGTTTTCGCATCTCCATTAGCAATGCATCAGCAAAGGCAATTACGTTTTCATGTGCTGCTTGATATTGATCTTTGTTCTTATTAAACCATTCCCTGTTATTATTTTTAGAAAGCCTGTTCAAAAAATTTAAAGTGGACTTTTCAATTATAATTGCCATACTTAGTTTGAATTTTTAAGAATGTCCTGGACATTCTTAACCCTGCTGGTTAAGCATCCTATTGATGTGAATATTTATTCAATTATTTATTCATCTTCTTCAAATTCCTGATGTTCTTCGGGCTTATAAGTCGCCTGTAATTCTGCTAATTTTTTCTTGCCATAAGATAGCCTTGTTATTAGCACAAATAATACAGGGACTATGAAAATTGCAAGAGATGTTGCAGCGAGCATACCGCCGAAAACCGTCCAGCCAATAGTTTTGCGGGATTCTGCTGCGGCACCTGTGGCAAATGCCAATGGCAGCACGCCAAAAATAAATGCAAGCGATGTCATTAGTATAGGGCGTAAACGTAACTTTACTGCAGCAAGGGTTGCTTTTAATAATTCCATACCGCTATCAACTCTTTCCTTTGCAAATTCTACAATCAATATTGCATTTTTTGCCGAAAGGCCTATTAAAGTTATCAATCCTATTTGAGCATAAATATTATCTGTGAGGCTGGGTAAGAGGGTAAGCGCAATGATGGAGCCCAATGCGCCGATAGGCACAGCAAACAAAACAGAGAATGGTACCGACCAGCTTTCGTACAAAGCAGCGAGGAAGAGAAAAACAAACACAAGAGATATGGCAAAAATGACTGTTGTTTTATTCCCTGCTTTTATTTCTTCAACGCTCATTCCGGAAAACTCGTAGCCGTAACCCACGGGCAAATACTTAGCAGCGGTTTCCTGCAGGGCTTTAATCGCTTCGCCGCTGCTGTAGCCCTTGTTTTGCAGTACCATTTATTTCAATGGAACGGTAAATATTATAATGCGATATAAGCGTAGGGCTTTCTATCAATTTGGTGCTAATTAGCGAACCTAACGGAATCATGTTTCCCAAACTATTTCGCACGTAATATTTTTTAAGCTCATCCAGCGATGAGCGATATGAGCTATCAGCTTGTGTAACCACCCTGAAATTTCTACCATATAAATTAAAATCATTTACATAGCCACTTCCCAAATAGGTTGACAAAGTTTGATATACTTCTGCAACAGATACACCTAATTGTTTCGCTTTATTGCGGTCGACATCTACCTGGTAACTGGGCGTGTTGGCAGTAAAAAAAGTATATGCTGATCCAATCTCAGGGCGCTTATTTACCTCTGCTAAAAAATTTCTTGCTACTTGCGCAAATTGATTGATATCGTCCGTACTGGTTGTTTGCTGAAGTTCAAAAGTAAAACCGGCCGTGCGTCCGAGACCTGGCACGGCCGGAGGTGAGATTGTTAAAACCCGTGCTTCTTTTATATCAGCGGTTTTCTTTGCTATAGCAGTAATTACACTTAGGGCATTATGTTCATCGCCCTTGCGTTCATCCCAGGGTTTTAAATGAACAAACATGGTTCCTACATTCGATTTATTTGAAAAGCTGATAATATTCAATCCTGCGAGGCCACCAACGCCTTCTACTTCGGGGATTGACCTTACCCGCGCCATTAACAGCTTCAGCATCTCAATACTTTTGGTGGTGGAAGTAGCTTCGGGCATTTCGTAGGTAACATACAGCCGGCCTTCATCTTCAGGAGGAATAAATCCGGTTGGCTTAGCCTTGAAAAGAAAAAATAATCCAACAAACAAAACGATAAGCATTATCAGTACATAGGGCGTTTTCCTTATCCATAATGCGACGCCACGTGTATACGAAGCAGTTAATTTTCTTAACCCGTTGTTAAAAGAGGCAAAGAATTTTTCTAACAAATCCTTTTTCTCGTTTTCGCCTTTGGAATGTTTCAGCAATAGCAAACAAAGCGCAGGAGTAAGCGACAAAGCAACAAACGCCGATATGATTACGGATACTGCAATAGTAATTGCGAATTGCTGGTATAATCTTCCAACAATACCAGGTATAAAACCAACGGGAACAAATACCGCTGCTAATATTAAAGCAATGGCAATTACCGGACCGGAGATATCGTTCATTGCTTTACGGGTTGCATCTTTGGGCGATAAATTATAGTGATCTATATTATGCTGAACGGCTTCCACCACAATAATGGCATCATCCACAACAATACCAATTGCCAGTACAAATGCAAATAACGTAAGCGTGTTAATAGTAAACCCAAAGGGTATAAAAAATATGAAAGTGCCGATAAGTGAAACAGGAATTGCAAGAACAGGAATTAATGTAGCACGCCAGTTTTGAAGAAATAAAAACACCACTAATATTACGAGTCCCAATGCTTCAAGGAGCGTAAATATTACTTCCCTCATTGATGTTTTCACAACCGAAACTGTTTCAAGCGGAATAAGGTAATCGAAGTCGTTTGGGAAAGTTTTTTTAAGATCTGTGAGTGCTTTTGTAATTCCTGAATAGGTTTCCAACGCATTGGCGTCGGGTGCCTGGTATATCAGCAAAAATGTTGCAGGCTGGCCATTTACAAAAGCGTTAAACGAATAACTAAACTGCCCTAATTCCACCCTTGCAATATCTCTCAGGTAGACAATATTTCCTGTTGCAGGATTCGATCTAACAATAATATTTTTAAATTGATCAACTGTACTGATTCGGCTGTTTGTAAGCACGCTGTATTCAAAAGCCTGCACATTAGGCTGGGGATTACCGCCAATCGTGCCTGCCGCTATCTGCAGGTTTTGCTCATTAATGGCCGCTGACACATCGGATGGAGCAATGTTTAATGCAGCAAGTTTTTCGGGATCCAGCCACACACGCATTCCAAAATCATTCCCAAGAGCAGTAATGTCACCTACACCTTTTACCCGCTTAAGTGCATCCTGTACGTAGATGTTTACATAATTACCTATAAATTTTGTATCGTGTGTTCCGTTTGGAGAATAAAATGCAAGCGCTACCATAATACTGGGATTGCGCTTTCTAACTGTAACTCCTAAACGTTTTGCAATGTCCGGTAATGTAGGTTCGGCAACACTTACCCTGTTCTGTACATCCAGCGCAGCAATGTCAATGTCGGTACCTACGTCAAAAGTTACGCTTATAGAGCTTTGCCCGCTTGAAGAACTGTTACCGGTAATATAAGTCATCCCCGGCGATCCGTTAATCTGGGTTTCTATCGGGGTGGTGGTAGTTTGTTCCACCGTTTGCGCATCGGCGCCGGTAAAATTCGCATTAACCGCAACGGTAGGAGGTGAAATATCAGGGTACTGGGCAACGGGCAAATCGTTTAATGAAATAATACCTACCAATACTATCACAATTGAAATAACTATTGCCGTAACAGGACGTCTTATAAAAGTTTCAGCGATCATTTGGTTGATTGAAAATTGAAAATTATAATACATACCGTCTACCTGGTTAGTGACTACCGCCGGGAATTTCAGTAGTTATTACCGATCCCTCATGCAGATTCTGCACGCCTTCCACCGCAATTTTTTGCCCGTCCTTCAGCCCCTCCCTGATGATAATGTTTTCACCTATCTGTTTACCCAATTCTACTTTTTGCTGTGTAACCTTAGAACTGTCAGTCACCACGTAAACGAAGAATTCTCCCAACTGTTCCGTTACTGCTTTGTACGGAATTATGGTGGCCTGTTCTGACGCATTATTTTTAACTCTTACGGTTGTATTCATTCCTGGTTTAAGCATAGCCTTATCGTTCGGAAAAACGAGACGCACTTTAATGGTTCCTGTTTGCGGGTCTACGGCACGATCAATAAGGCTTATTTTACCAGGATAGGGATATACATCATCCCCGAACACAATAGTAAATATGGAATCGGCAGATTTCTTTTTTTCCTGGTCCATTTGCGCAAACCTGTAGATTTCTTTTTGATCTACAGTAAAGTCAACAGCCATGGGATTATCAGTGGAAACTGTGTTTAGCACTGTTTGACCAGCGACCACAGCGGTGCCTTTCTTCACCTGTGATATTCCAATGGTACCGGTTAGCGGTGCTTCAATACTTGCGAAATTTACATTGGACCTTACACCCGCCGCATTCGCTTTTGCCGCGGCTACTTGTTTTTGAGCCACCTCTAATGCTGCATCGGCGTAATCAACTTGTTGCTTTGCTATGGCATCGTGCTTGTCCAGTTCATGATAACGTTCTGCATCCTTTTGTGCCTTTAGCAAATTAGCTTCCTGCAGTTGAAGGTTAGCTGCGGCCTGCTGGTAATTTGCCCTGTACACTTCTGCATCTATCGCATAGAGTCTTTGTCCTTTTTTTACCTTCTGCCCATCCTGGAAAAATATACCAGTAACGTAGCCGCTTACCTGCGAAGTAATAATTACTTCGTTAAGGGCAGTGATCTTCCCGGGATATTCATCATTATAGGAAGCCGTTGTCGTCTTAACTTCTGCCACAGTTACCGGCGTAGCAGGTGGTGGGCCTTCCTGTTGCTGCGCATCTTTTTTACTTCCACACGACGTCAATAATACCATGGTGGCAATAAAGGGAAATAAATAATGCTGTTTATAAATCATGTTCTTTGTTTTAGTAGTTAATGTTCCCCAGTGATTGTGCTACATCCACTTTACTTGAAAGTACTTGATATAAGGCGTTGTAATAATTTATTTGGGCCGTTCTCAAGTCTGTTTCCGCATTGATCACTTCCAGGTAGGTTTTGATACCCGACCTGTATTGCAGCCGGATTATTTCATAAACTTCACTTGCCAGCTCCAGGTTTTCTTTAATGCTGGAAAAATTATACAGGTTGCTTTTGTAAGAAGAAAGCGCCTGTACATACTGAGTATTAATATTGTTCTGAAGGCTTTTGATAGAATTATCAACCTGCCTTATTTCCAGTTGAGCCTGTTTTATTTGTTGTAATCTTTTGCCTCCCTGGAAAATAGGAAACGACAATAAAATCCCGGCATAAGAATTTGGATAACTCTGGCTGTAAAGTTTTGAGAATTTGTTGTTCAGAAAATTGAGGTTGTAATTTCCAAATGCAGAAACTTCCGGAAGGAAACTCCATTTATAATATTGAAGATTGTACTGTTGCAGCTTCTTTTGTGTTTCGAGCAATTGAACTTCTATCCTGTTAGAATAATTTACATTTTGCAGAGTATCCAGGTAAATTTCATTGGCCATTTGAGCTGTGTCATAAACAAGGTCAAGATCTTTGGCCGCGGGGTAACCCATCAGTTCTTTTAAATAAGTAATAGAGGCTTTTAATGTTTCATCACCGGTATTTTTTTGAGCTTTGGCATTATTTAATGAAATCCTTGCTCTCTTATAATCAGTCTTATCAGTAATACCGCTTTGGTATTGATAGTAGGCATCTTTAAGGCTTACGTTTATTCTTTCTATATCCTGTTCTGTTACCCTTATTTGCTGCGTTGTTAATATAACATTGTAGAATGCCTTGCTTACCATAGCAGCAATAATGATGTTTTGCTCTTTGGTGTTTTGTTGCGCCTGCAGGCGTACATCTTTAGAAGTACGTGTTGCCAGCAACACATCCCTGTTAAAGATATTTTGTGTTGCTCCCAATTGCATTCCGGAAGTGTTTACGGTTCCGGTATGAACCAACGTACCATTAAAGTTCAGTGTGGGCAATTGAAAATTATGTTGGAGGTTGTAGTTCAAATTTAATTGCGGGTACCAATCGGCGAGCTTGCTTTTTATGATTGTCTCTGTTACCTCTTCATTCAATTTTGCATTTTGCAAATCAGGATTGTGTGCGATTGCGTATGCAATGCAGTTTTCAAGGGTGGCGCTTTGCAACGATGAATCCTCTTTGTATTGCTGAGCACAGAGCAAGGAGGGGTAAAATAAAATCCAAAAAATGAAGATTGTCTTGAAGATATTACGATGCCTGAGATTCATTTTTAAGTTCCAATTGTGCATATTTCTTTTTTAAAATGCTTTAAATCATTTACAGGCAATCTCTTCGGAATATGTATTACAATCAAAATTTAGTAATGGTTAATTCTTTTGAATTTTAATTCCATCCCACAAAATATTAGCCACTTTACAGAGATCGGAATCTGCGAAACCAAAACGCCCCGTTATATGATATTTTGCCGTCGCGGTAATACATCCAAATACTGCTGAAGCTATCAACTTGTATTCCATTTTTTTCAGATAGCCCTGGTCCATTCCTTCCTGGAAAAATTCGTGAAACCGGTTTACCGAGTTTTGTAACTTTTTTGCCGAGCTGGTTTTAGAGTAGGGGGAGCTATTGAATTGCTCTATGAATATTAGTGAACTGGGATTTTCAATGAAATATTTACAAAGATTGATCCATCCTTTGAAAAACTTTTCCCGGTAATCTTTATCGCCAACATTGTTGAACATTGCTGCCACCATTTCATTTTTGATCTGGCAATTAAGCTCCATAATTATGTCGTCCTTGCTTGGGAAATAGTGGTAAATAGTTCCCGAGGCTACTCCTGCATTTTTTGAGATGAGGCTTACGGTAGTTCCATGCAAACCATTATCCTTTATTAACCTGAGGGTGCTTTTTAAAATTGCTTTTTTCTTGTCCGCTATTTCCGATTGAACGATCATTCGGGCCGCAAGTTAGATATTTATTTGTTTGGAAAATTTATTTTTAAAGAAAGTTGTTGTTGATAAGCTTGTTGCTTTCTACGTTAAATACGTGTCAGTTGTTGTTGCAAGTACTTTTCATTTAATATTTTGGGAGGGTAAGATCGTGCACCTATTCCACGCACTATTCCACATAGATGATTTAGAAATATATTCGGGAAATAGTCGATGTAGAAGATTGATCCGGCTTTCTATAAAAAATCAAACAACGCTTTTTTGAACTCTTCAAATTTTTGGATATGTGGTATGTGTCCCACACCTTCCAGTTCTATCAATTTCGAATTGGGTATTTCACTTTTTGTTTTTTTGCCAAGATCCGGATATCGCCCGTGCACTTTTTTTTGTTCATCGCTGAGCAAATTTTTGCCCACCACGGTTCTGTCTGACTGCCCAATTATTAGCAGTGTGGGAACACGAATATTTTTGAACTCATAAACTACAGGTTGCTCGTAAATCATTTCATAAGTCAATGCATTAGCCCATGCTGTTTTATCAAAATTGGGTTTGTACAAAGGTGCAGCCTGTGCTTTTACATATTGCTCATATTCCGGCTGCCATTCGGGATAGTAGCTTTGTTGGTATTTTTTATAAGATTCATAGGTAGCTCTCATCTCATTTGCAAATAATGAATCTATAGATCTGTAAGGAACAAAAGTTTTATAATCTTCCAATCCTATGGGGTCCTCGAGCACCAGCTTTTCAACCATATCCGGATACATTAATGTGAATCTTGTTGCCAGCATACCACCCATCGAATGACCAATTACAATTACTGATTTTATGTTTAAGGAGTCAAGTAATTTCCTGCTGTTATCGGCGAGCATATGAAAGCTGTAATGGATGTTTGGTTTATCGGATCGGCCCCAACCCACCTGGTCAGGAACTATTACCCGGTATCCTTTTTCGGCAAGCACTTTAATAACATCTTTCCAATAATAACCATTGAAATTTTTGCCGTGAAAAAGTATTACTGTCTTGCCATTCTTATCTGCAGATGCAACATCCATATAAGCCATTTTTATATCTTGCTTTTCGACGTGGAGGTTGATGAAGTGAACCGGGTAGGGATAGGTTACCTGGGCGTGCGAAAGAGCTGAAATAGTAATGAACAAGAAAAGAATAGATATTAATCTCATCGTTGAAAATATTTTTTGTTACAACCCTCAGGTATCTAAGATGGTGCCATCTTTAAAAGAGAATCAGGCAAAAATTGAAGAGGTGGATCATAGTAATTCAAAAATTGACCGCGACATTCAAAAGAAGTTTATCTTTTTAATTTAATTGTCCTCCGCTTTTCTTTCAGGAACGATTCCGTAACTATTTCCATCTTCAACAGAGCGTTAGGCCAAATTTTGCTTTTCAAAAGCAATACTAATTTGAAACGAATGCATGTAACTTTTTTTAGAAAAATTTCTTAGCCAAAACGCTCTTTAGTTTTTCTTTTTTTGCATTGCTAATTACAGGCGGCATCCATGGCCAGGAAAAGATGCAGCGTGGTATTTGAAAAGCGCACCGTTTAAAAATGCCGGAAATAGCTGTTCCCGTTTTTTCCAATGCTTCACAACGGATGTCAATATTTTCACCACCGATCTTCACAACAATAAAAATGCGGGTAATATTAGGTGGGATGTGATGTAGGACAAATCCAATTTTGCTGACCCAAACTTAAACATCATCACTCACAACTCTTTTCAATGACGACTCCCGTATAATAAGCTCAGTGTCTAAAATTTTTGTTTGAAAATCTACTACGGGTCTTTTACTTTCTATCACTTGGATTAATAGTTCTGTTGCTGTCTGCCCGATTTCAAATGCCGGTTGTTTTATAACCGTAAGTGGTGGGTCGAACAAAGCGCCAACCCTGGTATTAGTAAATCCTGTAAATCCTAAATCTTTATTCAAATTCATCTCTTTCAATAATCCAAAACAAAGTGTTGTGATTCTATCGCTGGCAGTAAATATCGCGTCGGGCTTTATGTTTTCCTGGAACAATTCTTTAAGCACGATTTCTATTTCTTCAACAATCATTCCGCCATGATCGCAATATTTTATAAGAGATTCATTAAACGGAATATTGTGTTTTGCAAGCGCATCCGTATATCCGTTTAGCCTCTCGGCAGTAATAGATAGTGAAGTAGAATTTGTAATGTGCGCAATGTTCTTAAAGCCTTGATAAATTAAATGCTCCGTAGCGTGCATTGCTCCCAGGTAATTGTTGGCGGTTACTTTGTGTGTTTCTATTTCATCAGTAATCCTGTCAAAAAAAACGATGGGCATTCCTTTCTCATTGAGTTCTTTTAAATAAGTAAGATCAACTATTTCACTCGAAAGAGAAATCAGCAAACCATCTACGGATCTTGAAGTGTGATGCATCACATTTACTTTTTCTCTTTCCTCTGATTCGTGGCTTTGAGTGATGATAACATGATACCCCCGGTTGTACGCAATGGATTCAATTCCGTCAATCGCCTGCGAAAAAAAATTGTTCGCAATCTCGCTGACTACAACACCAATAGCCCGGCTTCTTCTTTCTTTGAGGCTTAATGCAACCGGGTTAGGGCGGTAGTTAATTTTTTCCGCATACTCCAGCACGAGCTTCTTTGTCTCGGCACTTATTTCGTGGCTTCCCCTTAATGCTCTTGACACGGTTGATGTAGAAAAATTTAAAGCCTTTGCGATATCTTTTATGGTAACGGTATCAAATCTCATAGGAGCAATTTACCTTATCGGGGAAAAATTTTGCAGGCATTTTCCTGGGAATAATTACACATAAATGTAATCTTTTTTCATCAGCCGTATATCTCAAAAAATTGCAAACGTTATCGGGAACGTTTGCACAAAAATACTTTCTCTCTATCAAAAATAATCAACATTTAATCAGTACACTTGCTATTATAACCTGGCTATAATGATTACGATTTTTAATTGATTGCTTAATAAATGATCTGATCCCGCTACCTTGATCTTACAAAAAAAAAGGTTAGGATATCGGACGCAGCAGTGGAATAAAAAGAGTCTACATCAATTGGAAGATTTTGTAATAATTCATTTGATAAACGAGCGTCCGCACAGCCGGCGATCCAAGATGACACTAAAATTATTATAGTTTAAAATAAATAATTTGATCAAATACAAAGAAAAATCCGGATCAATCCTCACTTCTCTTAATCTAAACGGGATTGGGGTCAGACTTCTTTTTTTTACGCTTTTCTCTTTCACTCTCCCGCAAAAGAGGACAACTATATGGCTAATCGGCGATTCCACTATGGCAAATAAAGAAGTGAAAGCTTACCCGGAAACAGGCTGGGGCATGCCTTTCTCATATTTTTTTGACACAACAATTACCGTTGATAACCGTGCAAAAAACGGAAGGAGTACAAAATCATTTATGGCCGAGGGCCTTTGGGAAAGTGCATTGAAGGAAATGAAAAAGGGTGATTATGTATTTATACAATTTGGCCATAATGATGAAGGGAAACAAAAAGTCGGCAGTTATACAACCCCTGAAGAATTCAAAACAAATCTTGCAAAATATATAAATGACACCCGTGAAAAAAAAGCGGTTCCTGTTTTAATTACACCAGTTGCAAGAAGACAATTTGATTCTACCGGCCATGTAAAGGAATCGCATCCGATATATGCTGATGGAGTAAGAGAAGTGGCAAAGCAAATGAATGTGCCTTTAATTGACCTTGATGAAAAAAGCAAGCAACTGCTGGAAGAATTTGGCCCGGAAAATTCAAAATTACTGTATAATTATACGAATCCCGGCGAACATCCTAATTACCCGAATGGCCATAAGGATGACACGCATTTCGATGAATTGGGGGCGAGAAAAATGGCAGAGATTGTTTTAAATGAAATTCAACAAATACTTCCCGACCTTGCAGAACATATAAGGCAACCGCTGCCTGCAAAAAAATAGGACACTTAAATTCTATTCGATGACAGTAATTGCAAAAAGAATATCCGTATTACTTTCTTTTTTGTTGCTTTCTTTTATGATTCCTCTTGAAAAAAAGCACATTAAAGTATATCTCATAGGTGACTCTACCATGTGCCTTTATGATTCATCAAGAGCACCGCTCACAGGCTGGGGTATGCCTTTCGCGAATTTTTTTGATAGTAGTGTGGCGATTGATAATAGGGCAAAAGGGGGAAGAAGTACCAGGACTTTTTTGTCTGAAAATCGATGGCAGCCAATAGCCGATAGCTTGATGGAAGGTGATTATGTGCTCATGCAGTTTGGGCACAATGATGAAGCTAAGGGCGAAAAGTATAAAGATCGCTACACACCTGTACCTGATTATAAAACCAATCTCATAAAATTTATTAAGGAAACAAGAAGTAAGAAAGCAACACCGGTTTTGATAACACCTGTTGCGAGACTACAATTTGACAAAGAAGGTAATATTATGGAGGCTCACGCGGAATATACTCACGCGTGTTATGAAATAGCGAAAGAATATGATGTTGCTTTAATTGATCTCGATAAAAAGAGTCGCGAACTACTTCAACAATTTGGGCCATCCAATGCAAAGCTTTTATTTATGCAACTGGATTCTGCGGAAAATCCGAATTATCCCAATGGAATAAAAGACAATACGCACTTCAATTCGTATGGCGCAAGAAGAATTGCAGAACTTGTTTTGTCTGGCATAAAGGAATTAAATCTTGAGTTGGCGGATAGAATTATAAACAATGGCATAGTAAAAATTTCTTCGCCTTCAACTTCGGGCATCACTGGCACTCCAGACACATCTTACACAAATTACAGCGCGTACGTTTCTACTCAAAAAGACTTTCCGGATATTAAGCTAGTGAAAGAATTTCATTCTTCATCAGTAAAGGAAAGAAGAGATATTATTTATTGCGTTATAAATAACCGGAAATTGAAGCTAGATGCATTTGTTCCGGCAACGAAAAATAAATTAGCTAAACCTGCAATAATCATTATACATGGAGGAGGCTGGCGGACGGGTAACAGAACCCAGCATTATCCATTGGCAGAAAGGCTCGCAAGCATGGGCTATGTTTGTTTTACTCCTGAATACAGGCTGTCCACAGAGGCCCTTTATCCTGCGGCGGTTAATGATATTAAATCTTGCACAAGATGGGTTCATGCCAATGCCATAAAATATAACATTGATACGGCAAAAATTGCGGTGCTGGGCTTTTCTGCAGGAGGGCAGCTTGCCGCCTTAATGGGTACCACTAATGGATACTCAAAATTTAATGCAAAAGACAATTGCGATCCCGCATTTTCTGACTTTGTACATGCAGTTATTGATATAGATGGTATACTTGCCTTCATTCACCCGGAGTCAGGGGAAGGCGACGATAGCAAGCGGACATCAGCGGCAACTTACTGGTTTGGTTACACGAAAGAACAAAACCCGGAAATATGGAACGAGGCTTCGGCTCTTACACATGCCGGGAAAAATACAGCTCCCTTTTTATTTATTAACAGCGGTGTGGAGCGAATGCATGCCGGAAGGGAAGATTTTATTAAGATACTTGACCAGTATAATATTTATTCAGAAGTACAGGCATTTAAAGATGCGCCACATTCATTTTGCCTGTTCGAGCCATGGTTTCAGCCCACGATAAATTTTATCGATAGTTTTTTGAAAAAGATTTTCAGGAAATAAATGAGTAAGAATCTACACGCAACGTTTTGACTGGTTTAGAGAAGAGCCTGTTCAATAAAAAAATAAAATAATAACTTAACGTTATTGTTACTTAAAATTTCAACAAAATGAAACCAATAAATACAGCCTTATGTTCATTCGGAATGAGTGGGTGGGTGTTTCATGCGCCATTCATAAAAGTAAACCCCGGATTCAATCTGTATGCGGTTTGGGAGCGATCTAAAAACCTTGCAGAAGAAAAATATCCGGGAGTAAAAACATACAGAAAATTAGAGGAAATGCTTGCAGATGATGCGGTAGAACTGGTGGTTGTCAACACACCAAACTACACTCATTTTGATTATGCAAAAAAAGCCCTTGAAGCCGGCAAGCATGTGATAATAGAAAAACCTTTTTCTGTTACGGCTGATGAAGGAAAGGAATTAATTGAAATTGCAAAAAGACAAAACAGAAAAATTTCTGTTTATCAAAATCGCCGCTACGACAGCGATTATAAAACAATAAAGAAAGTGGTTGAGCAGAAGTTACTGGGAGATATTATAGATGTGGAAATGCATTTCGACAGGTACAAAGAAGAGTTAAGCCCAAAGGTGCATAAAGAGGTTCCGGGTGCCGGTACCGGTTCGTTGTATGATCTCGGGTCACATTTAATTGACCAGGCCCTGCAATTGTTTGGCATGCCTCAAAAGCTCTTTGCGGATGTGCAGGCAATGCGCCCCATTTCTCAGGTGGATGATTATTTCAATATTCTGCTTTACTATAATACTTTCAGGGTGCATTTAAGATCGAGCTACGCGGTGAGAGAAGCATTGCCGGGCTATATTTTTCATGGATTAAAAGGCTCATTCATTAAGCCAAAAACGGATGTACAGGAGGAGGAGTTGCAGGCGGGAAATATTCCCGGAAGCGAAGATTGGGGAATGGAGCCTGATGCACAAAAGGGTTTGTTACATACAGAAAAGGATGGTGAGGTGATAAAAGAATATGTGCCATCTGAGCGTGGAAATTACAATGAATATTATGATGGTATTTATGATGCCATTCGAAATAATGCGCCTTTGCCTGTCACAGCCGAAGAAGCACTCAATGTTATTAAGATAATAGAGGCCGCATATGAAAGTAACAGGACAGAATGTGTTTTTAATTTTTAGTTTTAAAAATCATAATCGGGTTGTGTAGTTTTTTGTCCTTGATACATGTAAACCTCTCTAAATTATTTTAAGTCCTTCGTCATTTTTTGTGAGTTTGGCTGCGGATTTAGTGGAGATATTTTGAAAATTTAGGTGCCCAAACCTGGTGCCTCTTCCGGCATCGTTTTCGGTAACGTTTGCGTAAATAAATAGTGCAATTGAGTTTGCAGTTACGCAGAATGGGGTTACACTTGTTGAATTGGAAAATAACATGATCGATCTTCGAAAAATTATCCTTTTCTTTTGCTTGTACATGGCCATTCAACATGGAGTTGAAGCGCAAAATACCAGGTTACCTGTTGTAAAAATTCCGGTTTTTAAAACGAATATTTTCAGCATTGAAAAATACGGCGCAAAGGCAGATGGAATTACCTTAAATACAAAAAGTATCAATGCTGCGATTATCGATTGTAACCGAAAGGGCGGTGGTGTTGTTCTTATTCCCGGAGGCATTTGGTTAACAGGGCCCCTGGTTTTGAAAAGCAATGTAAATCTCCATCTTGCAAAAAATGCATTGCTCCAATTCACAAAGGATTTAAATGAGTATAAATTAGTTGAAGGAAATTGGGAAGGGCTGCCTCAAATGCGCAACCAATCGCCGGTAAGTGCTACCGACGCTACCAACATAGCTATAACGGGCAGTGGAATTATTGATGGTAACGGTGACGCATGGCGTATGGTAAAAAAGGGAAAGCTTAATGAGACAGAATGGAAAAATCTCGTTGCCTCAGGAGGTATGCTTAGCGATGATAAAAAGACATGGTACCCTTCAGAGAAATCGTTCAGGGGATCACAACTTAAGAATCCCGGCGTTATAGCTCCCGAAAAAGATTTGGCTTACTACAATAATATAAAGGATTTTTTGAGGCCAAATATGATCTTGCTCACGCGTTGCAAAAGAATTTTATTGGAAGGCGTAACATTTCAAAACTCACCCGCATGGAATCTGCATCCGCTGATGTGCGAAGATCTTACTGTGAGAAACGTCTACGCGAAAAATCCCTGGTATGCACAGAACGGCGATGGCATTGATGTGGAAAGTTGTAAAAATATTTTAATCGAAAACAGCACATTCGATGTGGGCGATGATGGCATTTGTATTAAGTCGGGGCGCGATGAAGCTGGCAGAAAGAGAGCAATGCCAACTGAAAATCTACTGGTCAAAAACTGCACGGTGTACCATGCACATGGGGGATTTGTTATTGGCAGTGAGATGAGTGGAGGTGCTAAAAATTTGTACGTAGAGGATTGCACTTTTATTGGCACCGATATAGGCTTACGGTTTAAAACAACAAGGGGCAGGGGAGGAATTGTTGAGAATATTTTTATTAAAAATATCGCGATGAAGGATATTGCCGGCGAGGCTATTCTATTTGATATGTATTATGCTGCACAGGATCCTGTTCCATTGGCAGGTGAACAGAGAGAAGTACCTAAAGTGGAAATATTGCCGGTTACAGAAGAAACACCACAGTTCAAAAATTTCTATGTAAAAAATATTGTTTGCAATGGCGCGGCCACCGCCATTTTTATAAGAGGATTGCCGGAAATGCATATCAGGAATATTCAATTGAAAAATATGGTAATACAGGCAAATAAAGGAATTGATTTAAGCGAGGCTTCTGATGTAAGCTTTAAAGATGTACAAGTAATTACACCCAATACAAATCCTGTCGCGGAGATTACTAACAGTAGCAATATCTCTTTTGATAAATTTATGTTTCCCCCAGCCTCTGAATTATTATTCAGGATTGGTGGAGACAGAACTGAGAATATAAGCATTGCAAATTCAGATACCGGATCGGCAAAACATAAAGCAACGTTTGAATTTGGCGCTAAAGAAAGCACATTACTCTTTAAATAAAACCACCGCTCTAAAATCCAATGAATTTAGAAATTCAAACATCTAAATTGTAAACGAATGAGATTAACAGTGCTACTTTTTCTTGTATTGATTTATCCTGGTTGGGCCCTGGCTCAACCAGGTAAGTCGTATGCAAAGGCAATGGGAAATACCATTATGACCATCTGGAAAGATTCGTTGTCATTTAATGATGGAAACCCGCAAAATGGACATACGACCAGGATGTGTATTTTGCAGGGCATTCAGGGCTTATGGAATGCGACAGGCGATGGAAAATATTTTAATTATATACAAAAGAGTATGGACTTTTTTGTGAATGAAGACGGTGATATTCGTACATATAAATTTGATAACCTCACCCTTGATAATATTAGCACCCGGAAGAGAATTATTGCTTTTATATAATGTAACTGGTAAAAAAAAGTACTCTTGATGCTTTGGATATTTTATGGAAACAATTGAAATCACAACCTCGCACAAACGAAGGTGGTTTCTGGCACAAGAAAATTTATCCCTATCAAATGTGGCTTGATGGCTTGTATATGGCTGAGCCATTCTATACTGAATACGCTAATACTTTTCATGAAGATTCAGTGATTACGACGATATAGCCCATCAATTTATTCTCATGGAAAAAAAAGCCCGCGATGCCAAACACCGGTTTGTTATACCATGGGTATGATGAATCAAAAAAAGAAAAATGGGCAAATAAACAAACGGGCCTTTCACCTAATTTTTGGGCCCGCGCCATGGGTTGGTATGGAATGGGATTAGTTGACGTGCTTGAAAATTTTCCAGCCGGGCATCCTGCCAAGAAAAGACCTGGTCAATATTCTTAATCGCTTTGCCAACGCCATTATCAAAGTACAGGATGATAAATCTGGCTTATGGTGGGATATATTAAATATGCCGGGAAAGGAAAAAAAATTATAAAGAAGCCTCCGCTTCCTGCATGTTCGTTTATACGCTGGCAAAAGGAGTACGGCTTGGCTTTTTAGATAAATCATTTCTTCCTGCTGCAAAAAAAGGTTATGATGGAATTATAAAAAACTTCATTAAAACAGATGCAAACGGCCAGGTGAATTTGTACGGAACTGTAAGTGTATCTGGCCTGGGAGGCAAGCCCTATCGTGATGGGAGTTACAACTATTACACCAGTGAAAAAGTGGTTGTAAATGACCCAAAAGGTGTAGGTGCTTTTTTACTCGCAGCAAATGAAATGGAAATGTTACCAACACTTTCCATCGGTGCGGGGAAAACAGCTTTGTTAGATAATTATTTTAATCATGAAACAAAACAAGATGTAACCGGTAAAACGATTGCCTGGCATTATGTGTGGGATGAAAAGGACAATGGCGGGTATTCCATGTTTGGAAATATATTTCATAAATATGGTGTGCAAACAAAAGAATTACATACTGCTCCTTCAGAAGCCGATCTGAAAAATACCGGCATATATATAATTGTTGATCCTGATACAGAAAAGGAAACTGAGCATCCAAATTATATCGAAGACAATGATGTGAATACAATTTATAATTGGGTAAATAATGGTGGCGTGCTTTTATTATTTAGCAACGATTCAGGTAATGTTGAGTTTACGCATTTCAACCACCTTGCTGCAAAGTTTGGTATTCAATTTAATTACGATAGTAAAAATAAAGTGACAGGAAATCAGTTTGAAATGGGCACCATTCCGATTGCTCTCGGCAATTTGATTTTTAAATCTCCTTCAAAAGTTTACATCAAAGAATATTCATCGCTTTCCTTGAGCGCACCTGCTATGCCCGTACTTGTTGATAAAAATACAGTTGTGGCCGCTGTGGCTAAGATTGGCAAAGGGACCGTTTTTGCTGTTGGAGATCCCTGGTTTTATAATGAATACGTTGACGGAAGAAAAATTCCGAAGGATCTTGAAAATTACAAAGCTGCTGAGAACCTTGTAAAATGGGCTATTCAGCAAACAGAATAAGGTGGATAATGATATGTTTAATTTTAAAAATTGTACCATCGATGGCATGGTTTAAAAACAATTTAAGTTCCGCAAAAGGACCGCCCGATGCAAAGGAAATTAATCCTTCGTGGGTATTTCGCAAGAGATGGAATCCTTTAGATTAAAACAAAGAATCAATGATCTAATCAACCTGAATAAATTTTTAGCATTATGAAATTGTCAGCCTACACATTAAAGAATATTTCTTCTGCCAATATTACTGTTCCTGATGAATCGTTGCTGGAATTACCTGAAAAGGTTTTGCAGTTTGGCACCGGGATGTTACTGCGCGGGCTGCCGGATTATTTTATTGATAAGGCTAATCGTATGGAAATATTCAATGGCAGAATTGTAATTGTGAAGACTACATCACGGGGAGATGCCGGTGCTTTTGATAAACAGGATGGACTATATACGGTATGCGTGCGTGGTTTACAGGACGGGAAAAAAATCGAAGAGAATATTATCAACTCTTCTATCAGCCGTGTATTAAATGCTGCAAATGAGTGGGAGCAAATTTTAGAGTGCGCACACAATCAAAGCCTGCAGGTAATAATTTCCAATACAACTGAAGTCGGGATAAAACTGGTAAACGATGACATCCGCCGCCACCCTCCTGTGTCTTACCCCGGAAAGTTACTTGCATTTTTGTATGAAAGATTCACTGCATTTAATGGAAGCGAAAAAAGCGGATTTGTTATTGTGCCGACGGAATTGATTCCTGATAATGGGAAAAAATTAGAATCTATTGTGCTTGAGCTCGCCCATTTGAATGGCCTGGAAGATGACTTTATCGAGTGGGTGGAGCGCATGCAATTACTTCTGCAATTCTTTGGTAGATAGAATTGTCACAGGCACGCCGGGAGAGGAAATGAAAGCGGAAATAGAAAATGAATTAGGATACAAAGATGACCTCCTGACTGTTTGCGAGGTGTACAGGTTGTGGGCTATTGAAGGGGATGATCACATTAAAAAAATATTATCTTTTGCAGGGGCCGATGAAGGAATGGTTATTGAGCCGGATATCAATTTATACCGGGAGTTAAAATTACGCCTCCTAAATGGAACGCATACCCTTAGTTGCGGCGTTGCGTTTCTCTCGGGGATCGACACCGTAAAAAATGCCATGGACGATGAAGCGATGGGAGGATTTATTGCGGATCTGATGCAGCAGGAAATAGGCCCGTCAATCCCCTTTGATATACCCGGTGACACCATCCGCGTTTATGCTGAAAATGTACTTGACCGTTTTCGCAACCCGCATATTGATCATTATTGGAAGAATATTACCCTTAACTACAGTAGTAAAATAAAATTGAGGTGTATTCCTGTTTTGATAAATCACTATAAAAAAAATAACACGGTGCCTGAATTATTTGCCCTTGGATTTGCGGCATATATTTATTTTATGAAGAGCATAAAGCAAAATTCAAAAGAATTTTTTGGCGAATATGCAGGGGAGCAATACCTGATACAGGATGAAGTAGCCGATAAATTTTACAAATGGTGGCAAAATTCAGATGCGGAAAATGTTGCAAAAGAAGTTTTAAAGAATGCATCTTTGTGGGGTAAAGATTTAAGTGCGCTTCCCGGGTTTCAGCAATCGGTTATTGAAAAGTTGAATAGTATCATTGCGGATGGAATGAAACCAACCCTGGAAAAGGTACTAAAAAAGAAAATATTGCTTAATGAATCATAAAGTAACAAAAGTTCATCCTGCTGATAACGTAATTGTGGCCTTAACCAATCTAAAAGAAGGAGAGGAGGTAGAGTACAATGGGACGGCTTATTCGATTATTGGAAACGTGCCGGCTAAACATAAATTTGTCACGGATGACATGCAGCCGGGAGATGAATTAATTATGTATGGAGTACTGGTAGGTAAGGCGCAGAGTTTTATTCCACGAGGTTCCATGATCACTACTACTAACGTGAAGCATGCGGCGAATAGCTTTGAAGTGGGGGAAAGAAAACTGGATTGGCACAAGCCCGATGTTTCCAAATTTATAGACAAAAAGTTTATGGGTTTCCACCGCCCCGATGGTAAAGTGGGTACTGCCAATTACTGGCTGGTAATTCCTCTGGTGTTTTGTGAAAATCGCAATCTTGAAGTACTGAGAGAAGCGCTGGTAAATGAATTGGGCTATGGCAGAAACCAAAATAAAAAGGCAGAAGTATCAAGGCTGATTGATATTTATAAAAGCGGTAAAAATATTGATGAGATATTGAATGCGGATATAAGTGTCCGGGAAGAAGAGATAAAGAAGCAAAGGCTTTTTCCAAATGTGGATGGAATAAAATTTCTTTCTCACGAAGGCGGATGCGGCGGTACAAGACAGGACTCCCAAGCCTTATGTGGCTTGCTTGCAGGGTACATTACACACGCCAATGTTGCGGGTGCAACCGTACTAAGCCTTGGCTGCCAAAACGCACAGGCTGAATACCTGCAGGAGGAAATAAAGAAAAGGGATCCTCATTTTTCAAAGCCACTATACATTTTGGAGCAACAAAAAATCGGCAAGGAAACTGATTTGATTTCGCAGGCAATAAAGCAAACTTTTGCGGGGTTGGTCTATGCGAATTCAATTGAAAGAGAACCCGCACCACTGAATAAAATTTCTATCGGGCTCGAATGTGGGGGCTCTGATGGGTTTAGTGGAATCTCCGCAAATCCTGCTATCGGCTATACCTCGGATTTGTTGGTGGCCCTGGGAGGTTCTGTCATACTTTCAGAGTTTCCAGAACTGTGCGGCGTAGAACAAAACTTAAGTGACCGCTGTATCACCACTGATACGGCTAAACGCTTTGGTGATCTTATGAGAACGTACAATGACCGTGCGAAAGCTACCGGTTCGGGTTTTGATATGAACCCGTCGCCGGGTAACATAAAAGACGGTTTAATTACCGATGCCATCAAATCGGCTGGGGCGGCTAAAAAAGGAGGTACTTCCCCGGTTACAGATGTACTGGATTATCCTGAAATGGTTACAAAGCCCGGGTTGAATTTACTATGCACTCCCGGTAACGATGTAGAAAGTACAACCGCTGAAGTCGCCTCAGGTGCTAACGTTGTTTTGTTTACTACCGGCCTTGGTACACCTACCGGTAATCCCGTTACGCCTGTGGTAAAGATTTCAAGCAACACAATTTTATATAACAAGATGAACGATATTATAGATATTAATACCGGTACAATTATAGAAGGCGAGGAAACCATTGAGCAGGCAGGCGAACGCATCCTGGATTATGTAATAAAAGTTGCCAGTGGCGAAATTGAAGTAAGTGCAGTGAGGCATTTGCAAAATGATTTTATTCCATGGAAGAGAGGAGTTAGTCTTTGAGAATTTGCTATTGAAGCCATTGCCCCAAAGCCCCCCAAAGACTTGACGATGTAATAAGAAGAAACCCTAAGCGTTTCTTTAATTGTTCGTGCCTTTGGGCGAAATAAACAGATTGTTATGAAGAAATTTTTGGATGAAAATTTTTTATTGGAGAGCAAAACGGCAGAAAGGCTTTATCATGATTTTGCGGCAGAATTACCTATCATCGATTACCATTGCCATCTCCCGGTTCAGCAAATTGCAGATGATATAAATTTCGAAAACCTTACACAAATATGGTTGTATGGTGATCATTATAAGTGGCGTGCCATGCGGACCAACGGTGTAGATGAAAGCTACTGTACCGGTTACAAAACTGATTACGAAAAGTTTAAAAAATGGGCTGAGACGGTTCCTTACACTTTGCGAAACCCGCTATATCACTGGACACATCTTGAATTGCAAAGGTATTTTAAGATCGATAAAAATTTGAGCCCCGCAACTGCAAAAGAGATCTATAAAACATGTACCAAAAAACTGCAAAAGAAAAAATATTCCGTAAGGCACCTGCTTCAAAAAATGAATGTTGAAGTGGTGTGTACTACCGATGATCCCATTGATTCGCTGGAGCATCATAAAAAAATAAGAGAAGATGGATTTGACATAAAAGTTTTTCCTGCATTCCGGCCAGATAATGCGATGAAGGTAGATGACGTAAGTGAATTTAATTTTTACCTGAAAAAGCTGGAATCGGCAAGCAATGTCAATATCCATTCGTTCCAGTCTTTCCTGGATGCATTGAAGCAGCGTCATGATTTTTTTGCATCAATGGGTTGTTCTGTTTCTGATCATGGTTTGGAATATGTGTATGCCGAGCATTACACCGATGAAGAGATGAATTTAATTTTTGAAAAAATTCAATCAGGCACAGAGCTTTCCGGTAAGGAACGGCTGAAGTTTAAATCTGCAATGCTTTATGTTCTTGCCATCTGGGATCATGAAAAAGGATGGGTGCAACAATATCACATAGGTGCTTTGCGAAATAATAACCAGCGGATGCTTGCATTATCCGGCCCCGATTCAGGATGGGATTCGATAGGTGATTTTCAACATGGCAGAGCACTGTCAAAATTTTTAAACAGGCTTGATTCCACCAACCAGTTGACAAAAACGATCTTATATAATTTAAATCCTTCCGACAATGAATTGATCGCAACGATGGCCGGAAATTATAATGATGGAAGCGTTGCAGGTAAAGTTCAATTTGGCTCGGCATGGTGGTTCCTTGACCAAAAAGACGGCATGACGAAGCAGATGAATGCACTGTCAAATATGGGATTGCTCAGCAAACTTGTTGGGATGATTACGGATTCCAGGAGCTTTCTTTCATTTCCACGTCATGAATATTTTCGAAGAATTGTTTGCAATTTATTTGGCGATGAAATTAAAAAAGGAGAATTACCAAACGATATAAAATGGACCGGAAAAATTGTCCAGGACATTTGTTATCATAATGCGAAGGAATATTTTGGATGGTGATGTAAGGACCCAGGCTTTTATTAAGTCGTTACATTAAGAAATCTTCAAAATTTTGAGGCGTGATAACATGGCTTACTGAGCCCGGGTAGTTGTCTGTAAAGGTTTGAGGAAACCTCACTCTTGCTTTTGGATTCCATTTGCACTCGAATGCCAGCATCTTTTCATTTGTTTCTTCTATCAAATCAATCTCCTGCTGTTGTGTAGTTCGCCAAAAAAAATGGGTAGCATCGATATTCTTATATCGCAGATATTTTACTCTTTCAGAAATAAAAAAATTTTCCCACAAGGCGCCGGTATCTGTCCTGTTCTTTACCGGGTGAAAATTGTTGATGATCGCATTCCTGATGCCACAATCATAAAAATATATTTTTTTCCCTTTCTTAATTTCATTCCTCACATTGCGATTCAGTGCTGGCAGACGAAATAATACAAAAGCTTTTTCCAGCAGATCAATATACTTTTCAACTGTTCCTTTATCTGCCTCAATCATTTGCGCCAGTTCACTATAATTAACTTCATGGCCGAGTTGCAAGGCTAAGGCTTTCAACAATTTTTCCAGTAGAATCGGTTTCTTTATTTGATCAAGTAACAGCAGATCTTTGTACAAATAACTATTGGTTAATAATTTTAATAGCTCTTTTTCTTCGGCTCCATGAGTGACGATTTCAGGATAATAGCCGAAAACCAGTCGGTGTTCTAACAATCGTTTTTCTTCAAGCAATCCATTTTGCTTCACCATTTCGCCAAAGCTTAAAGGGTAGAGCATAAACTCATATTTGCGACCCGTAAGCGGTTCATTTACCTGGCTGGCCAGTTCAAAGGTGGAGGAGCCGGAAGCTATTACCTGGATATTTTTTAATTGATCAGTAAATAATTTTAGCGTAAGCCCGATGTTGGAAATACGCTGAGCCTCATCAATAAAAACAATTTTATTTGCACCAGCCAGTACTTTTAATTTTGCAGAGGTTGTATTCGTAAGTGTCTCTCTTACATCGGCCTCATCCCCGTTCATATAGAGAAAACTTTCCCCGGTTTCCTGGAGTAGATTTTCAACCAGGGTTGATTTTCCTGATTGACGGGGGCCAAAAATTAGTATAGCTTTACCTTTAAATAATCTTTTTTTTATATCTTCTACAATAGCCCGTTGTATCATAATTAAATAATTCGAATCTCTAAATTACATAATAAAAAGTGATTGTAATCTCTAAAATGCATAATAAAAAGTGATTTGAATCGCGAATTATTATGTTTTTAAGTGGATTGTTTATCCAATGTGCTACATTACTTACTTCCATCCTTCTTTTTCTCCGCTTCAAGTTTATAAACGAATGGCTGAACCCGGTAAGCATTTACAGGCCTGTTGAATTGTATAGCGGCATTCCATGAGGGGCTTTCTTTTATAACGCGTAGGGCATCTTTGTCTACCTGGGCATAACCGGAGGATTTTAATATTTTTGCAACACTCACCTCCCCATCTTTATTAACGATAAACTGAACCTGGACATTCGCGGTAATATCGCCTTCACCTTTTATCTTCAAGTCTTTTGAAACACTCTTTAAAATATATTGTTGCCATGCTTTCTGGCCTCCCTTGAATTCTGCTTCCTGCTCGTAAACATAATTTTTAATTTTTTTACCATCTTCATCAAATCCTTCAGCCACGCCTTCATCTTTACCATCCGGAATGTAATAATGCGCTGCCAAGCTGGCCATTTGGATAGTAGTGATAAGCATATAATGTCTTATCTCCGGCATAGAAAATGGAATCCTCTGTATGTCCATTTTGAGAATAAAGCACCTGCGATCCCACAGGGTGCAGCATTACAGTATCCGGGTAAGTGGATTTGCCGCGGAGCTTATTGCCGGCAACCCAGTATGAATTGCATTGGTATGTATTTCCTGATTTTTCGAAGTCCGCATAGTAAGTTGCTTTTTCGCTGGTTGTTATCGCCCAGTTATTATCATAGTAAATCGTTGTTTTTTGAGCTGAACAAATTATGGCGAAAATGGAGAGGAAAACGGTGAGCAAAAGTTTCATATAAAAATTTGTGTTAAGATAGATAAACTTTTTTTAGATATTATTATTGCTTTTATCGTTTGCGGATCATTAGCCATGGCGCCGGAACCCTTTCCACATCAGCGCTAAAAAAATGTAAGGGATTAAAAAGACCAGCCATGTCAGCACATGTAGCAATTGTTGCCTGATACTGTTTTTTTTATATCTAAAGAGCCCATGAATATCGGGTTCAAGTTAAATGGTTTTAATGCAGCAGCAGTAAAAGAACGGCAGCAATGATGCCGCCGATGGAGAGATATACGCCACTACTGAAAAGTTTGGTTCCCGGCTTAAACATCCAGAATGCGGAAATAGACATAAAGAAAAGGCAGATGCCAAAGATGGTTGTGAAGTAATGTGCAACATTTGAACTCGGGCTTTTATGCAATTCCGTAAGAGCATTAATCCACGCATACCATTCTTTGGTAACGTAGGTTGCTTTACCTGTTGCGCTGTTATAAGTTCCATCCTTAAAATAAAGTAAGTCGCCATCGGTTTTGGTGACTTTAAAATCTCTCAATCTTAATTGCGGGCCAAGCTGCGCTTCGTTCAGGCCGGGTGCTAATTGCTTCTCGTTCACTACATCATGCTTTAATAAATTCGTATCCCTGTAGGTTTGTACCAGCCCGGTAAGGCTGTATATAATTACCAAACCTGTAATGAAAAACCCAATCTTGTTGTGAAGAAAACGCATGTACCAGCGGAAATTCTTTGTTGACTTTTTTGTAATCGTATTCATACTTTGTTTTTTTTGAAATTATTTTTTGATAAACTTAAAAATGTTATAGGTTAGTAAAGTAAGGACAAAAGCTCAAGGAGATTGCTTTCCCGAAGTGAATCCGGGACGGGCTGTCGCCACAAGATTTATTTATAAATAAAATTTATTCGGCTCTTCTCCATGAGAGTCCTTTGGCCGCAAAGACGTTCGCATTCGTGAGACGTCTTTGCGAGAAAACATACGTAACCTTCAAAAGAATTATAAATTAAAAGAACTAAGTATGTTTTCGCGGCAATCTCCTAATACAACTCTTTTTACCCCGCGCCTTCATTGTACAAGTAATCAATTCTTTCTGTCTACCTGCCTCTGCACTTTAATTTACCTGTATTCTTTTTGTCGCCTTCATTAAAGAAATGGTGGCAGCCTCAACGGGTTTATTTTTATCATCAACAACACTCCCGGAAACCGAAATTTGTGGTGTTTGTGCAAAGCCATGAACCAGGAAGATGCTTTGTATCAATAAAATTGTAAATACCTTTTTCATATTTTTTTGTTTGATGGCACAAACTTATTTTATAGAGAAAGGCAAATTTTTTAAATGATGTGAACCGGGAAAAGTTTGCGGTGAACGGGGGAAGTTGAGGGAAGAAATCGGAAGGCTTGGTGAACCGGTATTTGTAAAAATATGAAGTTGCGTCATTTCAAACGCGACGTATCTGGTGTGGGGAATTGGTAAGAATCAGCATATCCGAAGTGAGCCGGAAGGAAATTCAAAAATTTAATAATTAAACTTAAAGTTTTAAATATTTCGTTAGAAATATCATCTTCAGTGTTTTTACGTCTCCCTATTTTAGTTGTTTTAAATCTGACAAGAGTCTTTACTTCTATTGATTTGATTTTCGGTATAACTCTACCGAGTTTTCTACTGCTTGCATATCGAATTCAATTCGTCTCTGCTTTGCGTGGTCTCGTAATTTCGTAAAAAGTAAGGGGGCATATTCATCATAGGATTCCTTGCGAAAACTCACCAGTGCATGTGCCGGATTGCTCGGCTTTCCAAATTGAGGGGGATTTATATCTATAGGAGAAAATATCGCATCTAATATTTCAGAAAAACTTTTGAGAAATGACAACTCGAGTGCATATAATTCACGGTTCTTATAATTTTTGAATTCCGTGGAATTTCCTTTGTATGAACAACCAATTCTTATTATTGAATCCTCGGGGCTTGTTTTGGGTTCCCAATCAGTGGATAGTCCATATCCGTCTGTTTTATCAGCTTCGCTCAACGAAAATGACGAGGTAGACGGAGAAAATTTTTCGCCATTCTTTCGGTTAGTTTGCACTACGTGCCTGTACACGCGGGTATCATCTGGTAGGCTTTCATTTGGTGCTATAGCAGGTACTTGCTCATCCATATTGTTACGATTTCATCAATTTCGTCACCTTTCAATGCATACTTGAAAGGTCGTTTCTCTTTTTTTTCTTCTCCATAAAAATGCGATAATTCACTATCATTCTTTTGAAAAATAACAAGAAGACTTGCCTTTGGCGTATCCCAAAGAATACTAATTGACCCGTCTCTCATTAAATCAATAAACGGGGTCTCGATTACTCCAAATCTTAAAAGTTCTGTACTGTATGAAATTAGAAAATTTGTCGCTTTCAGAAACGTTTGGAAATTCGTAGAATTTGCCCCATTATCATCCCAATCTTCATTGAAATCTAAAATCTGTGCAGCATCATGAATTGAATCTGCTATGTCTTTTAATCGATGATCTAAATGGAATGTTTGATCCTTTATTTTTATCTCCAACGTCAAGGGCTCCGAGATAAATGGCGGTAAGGTTCTATAGTAAAGGAAATACTTATTTTTATTTATTTTGGTGATATCGATCTTGTCCTGACAATGTTCTTCCGCCAAATGAATGGAATTTTTCCCACCATAATACACAACTGGTTTGTGAGCATAAGTGTAAGGCGGCGTGACAAAAGACAAATTACTTTTTCTTTCTCTTACCATGTTCAATTAATTATGAAATTAATATTTTCGTAGTCTTCTTTTATTAAATCTTCTTTTAACATTGCTCTTTCAACAATCTCCTTAAGTTGCTTTAAGTCCGAACTATCCAACGCAATGAAGATGTTTTTCGTTTTATTGTTTGACCGAACAGAAATATGAAGCTTGTGAACAATCACAGCATTACGGTTAGAATCTGTAATGTTTTTGTCAAATATTAATCGTATATCAGAAACGATTAATCCTTTCAAATATATATTTTCGTTATCAAGCAATAAAGTCTGGCCCTTTAAGGTAAGCTTTAGATTTTTTGAATTTTCGAAAATGCTAAGAAGATTGGATCCAAGCACGTGTAAATCTACCCCATTAATTTTATCAGGATAATTTACGGATATTGAGTCGATTAAATTTTGAGCAAGGTCAGCATGATTTACTTCATCGTCCAATAATTCTCCAAAACTAACAATTGTTTGAACTATTTTGTTGGCATTTGGAATCTTCAATTCACCAATAATAAATTTTTCAATTTCATCAAATTTTCCACCTACCGGAAAAGACTTAATGAACTGGGAAAGCTTGTCCATTTGACTTTCATCCAGAGAACCAATCTCCACAAAACCTTCAACTACCGCTGGTGGTACAATTATTTTAGACATTTGGAGTATGTACTATGAAGGATGGTTTAAGCTATTATATTTTAAAAGTAATCGCTTTTAGATTGATAACAAAGATATTTCCAAAAAAATAACTTTTCTTCCTTCCACCTGGAACAAATTCATACTATCGTTAGTTCTTTAAGCTCTTGTAGGTGCTGTCTTCTTTCGCAAGCCAAAGACATCCACTCGTGAGAACCCCCTGCTGATATTGCTATCCCCCCCAACATATATTTCAATAATCATTGAAATGCCTTAGCCAGGAAAAAAATCTGTTTGATATTTAGTATATTTAGAAAGTAGTTACAAAACCCACATTTACCATTCTAAAAATTCACTGAATGCCCCAACCTGAAATCTTCCTTTCTTATGCATGGGGGGTGAAAGCGAGAATATAGTTAACGACCTGAATAATGCTTTTCAAAAAAAAGATATTTCCTTAATTCTGTACAACCCATAGTTAATTCGCTGACAGTGATATGCTTTTAACTATGTCATTAAATTCATCAGGCATTAAATTGAGTCTATTTAATCGCTGCTTAATATTGTTGATTTGATATTTTTTTATTCTCGCTATTATTTGTTCAGAATTTATAGGTTCGTAAGCTTGCTGCTTAGTTATCATGTGATAAATAATCACTGCAAGTTTTCTCGCTGTAGCTGTTATAGCTGCTACTCTTCCTTTCTTATAAGCTACCCGTTTAAAAAAATGAGTGAGGGGATGATCTTTTTGATTGCCTATACTATTCGATGCTTGCCGGAGAGCTAAGGCAATTTGATTTTTCCCTTTGGGTGTGCGGCTACTTATGATTTTTCCGCCGGTCTTTTTATTATTGGGTGCCAACCGTAACCAGCTTGTAAAATTTTTAACCGTTGGAAATTTTTTCATCTCTTCTCTGCTCATATTCGACATGATACATAATACGGTATTATGACTTACTCCTTTTATATCAAACAAATCAACACCCAAATGCATGTAAGCCAGTTTTCTTACATTAAAATCAGGCGCATGCTTACTCCTGTCTCGAACAACTCTACCCGAAGGAATTGCTATCGGCAATCGCATATCTATAGACTTTGCGGATTGCAATATCTTATCAAACTCTTCATCGCAGAAAGCTAATTTTCCGCAGTAAATATCATACAACGATAAACACTCCTGTAATTCAAACAATAAATCTTCACGCCAGTTTCCATGTAATGATTTCGCTATTTCTTCCTTTGATTTTTTTACCCAAACATTCGCAAAGGATGCCAACACCGTTGGCTCGCGTTCTCCGGATAAGATGGCGTTAAGAATAGCTCTGCCTGATTTTCCAGTGATATCGTTAATCACTACATCTAATCGAATATTCATTAACCTAAGTGATTTTTGCATTTTATTGATATACTTGGAACAATGCTCAATGAGATGCTGACGATGATTATAATAAGTTCTCAACTGCTCCACATATTTCCCTGGTAAAAAACTGCCGTTTAATAATCCAAGGCTATGCAACTTCTGAATCCACATACAATCCTGAACATCGGTTTTCTTTCCTTTAAGATTTTTAGTATGCTGTCCATTGACCAGAATCACCTCAAACCCGGCACTCTGCAAAGCACTGAACAATGTCTGCCAATAGCTACCTGTACTTTCCATAGCTATCGTGGTTATTGAATTCTCCTTTAACCAAGTGACTATTGCCTTATGATCTTCTGTGTACACTCCGAATTCTTTTACATCATCAACATTTTGATTAACTGCTACCATGTGAAATCGCGAACCAATATCAATCCCGGCAGCATTCGGATTGACGATTTCCATTGAAAGTTTCTTCATTACAATACATTTTAATTGTTATAAAAAACTCTCAGGGAATGCATTTAAATATTGAATATTATTCTGTACGGGATTCCTTGCCGGGGCAGGATCACCAATCAAATCAACAAAATGCCCTGAACAAACAAAGCACCCATACATTCCAGCCAGAATTCGTGAAGGACTTTTTAGTACCAATCGAAAGAAAAGGCTTCTTCTGAAAGTAGAGCTAAGGTAATCCGTTGTAGTCAAAAATCATTTTGGCCGAAAACGCTGGAATTCGTGACAAACGCGATTTGAAATTTTAACCTTCGCAGGTGCTGCCTTCTTTCGCCATATCGAAAAGATTGGTTTTATTGAGCTAAGATTATTATTCCGTGGCGCAATGCTATAAATTTGGAGGAAGGGGAAGAACAACATCGGGAAAGATAAAAAGTCAATTACTTATTGAACGGATCATACGACATCCAATCAACTTCCAGTTCATAGGGGTGCAATGGTTTCTCAATTGCGTTAAGATTAGTTTCAACTCCCCATTCGTTGGTATGCCAAAAGTTCATCCTATAATAAGTTTGATGCTGAGGTATACCTCTTTGAGATCCCTGGTAATCCCACAAAATGATTTTCTTACCTGTTACCGGGTGAATCATCCACCATGTAAGACGATCAGGATACCAGTCAAACCCGTAAGTATAAAACCCGGATGAAGCATCATAATTATCGATAGCCTCAATGGTTTCTGGCTGGTTTTGAGCACCGGTTAGAGGAGTCGGTTCTCCTTTATACCCTTCCTTATAAATCGTATTGTAAATAATTCCCTTAGCCAAATTTATGGTTCGCCCGATTCTTTTAAGTTCGCCCCTGTTACCGGTCCAGGTGCCTATGTAAATAATGGAAGGATCAGCAACCAGCCATTCAAAGTCTATCTCACTGAGTCCATACACGCTATCCATAAAGTAAGTAAAATAACCGACGACTGCGCCTGCATTTGGTTGAACATCTTTTACAGCAGGAACTTTCAACCGGGCAGAGTATCTACCAAAATAAGTAAAGTGATTAGATATAATTTCCGGGCCACGACCTGCACCCGCACTATCCATGGGATCTATTTTAAACAACAGCACTTTAGAGCCAGGTTCTGTTTTGGAAGTAACACCAGATTGCCATTTAAAAGCAGCTTTATTTCCGGTAGAGCCATACCTGAAATTTTCTAAAACGGAATCGTTGAAATTTTCAATAAAAGAAGGAGATAACTTTCCGTTTTGAGCCTGGATAGTAAGACTGATAAAAAATGAAAGGAGTAATGGAATTTGTTTCATAAAATGATGAATAATTTCCTTCAATACGAATGTAACGTTATTAATAGGTAACAAGGAAAAATTTCTGTATTTCCCAAGAGTCCGGAGCGTGCCAGGTTTAAACCCTGCTAATGTTGCCGTCCCCGCCAACATCAGCAGGGCAATCTCAGATCACGGCGGCTGAACATAACACCGGAGCCTGGTCAATGTTCCCGAAGAATACCGCTTACTTTTTAAAAATTTTATATCTATATTCAATGTGGTGAAAAAATTTTTAATATCGTTAAGTATAATAATACTGCCTGGCATTCTTCATGCCCAGGATAGCACTGCAATTTTTATAGAAGCAGGCAGGGATGTTTCGGAAGTTTTAACGCCTGAAAAAATTTATGAATTTCCCAATTTTGCAGATGGTGTAATCATGTTTAAAGACGGCACTTCCGCCCGGAACAAGCTTAACTATAATTACCTGATGGGAGAAGTTATGTTTATAAGCCCGGATAACGACACCCTTGCAATTGCGAAAAACCAAATGCTAAATATCAGTAAGATCCAGATGGGCAGTAAAACTTTTTTCTATTATGATCATGGATACCTGGAGTTGATAGATGAAGCCCCTTTCGGGAAACTATTAAAAAAACAGGTATTAACTGTGAAAAAACGAGAAAAGATTGGTGGCTATAATCAGCCCACCTCAACTACTGCTATAGATTCTTATGCAAGCTTTACCGACGATAATGGGGTTATTACTTCTAATCTTAAAGTCAGGGAAGATATTACTTTGGTCCTGACCAGCTTTTATTTTATTGGTGATACATACAATTATTTTTTACCTGCCTCCAAAAAGAATGCATTGAGATTGTTTTCCTTAAAAAAGCCGGGGCTAAAAACTTACCTGGATCAGAATGCTGTTGATTTCTGGAATCTCCAAAGCTTACAAAAAATGTTTACATCATTGCATTGGTAACAGGTGCTTCCAACTAAAAATAGTTCGGTTAAGAATTCAGAATGATAAGTTTGAATCATCAATAAATGTAAAAAATCATCTTTCTATAATAAAAGGAATATGTTGGCGGGGATGCCAACATTAGTAGGTAGTTAATTTGACCTTAAACTCCGATGCCCGGGAGACCAGGCAGGGCGTTTGTTTCCTGGTTTCAGACATATTTAATTTTGGAAGGTAAATATCTGCAATGGCTAAAAATTATCAAAAATTGGTAAGGAGCATATTTTAATAAAGAACTAATTGTTCCTCTTCAAAAAATAAAAATTCATCGGTTGCTGGAATGTATACCCAATGCGTTCGTAGAGTTTAATGGCCCTTAGGTTATCGCCACGAACATGTAAGAATGGGATTTGCTCATGCGTCAATATGAACCTCGTTTGATGACGTACAAGGGCCTCTGCATAACCTTTTCCCAAATGATCGGGATGTGTACATACAGCACTTACTTCGCTATAAGGATAAGGATGCAAACGTTGGCCGGTCATTGCAATCAATTGATCGCCATGAAAGAAGCCGTGATAGTTACCGAAAGAGATTGTCCCTTTGTCAAAAGGCCCGGGCTTCGTAAGGCGGGCCAGGCCGACCATCGCATCAACATCCTTCCCGGTAAGTGGAGTCGGCTGCATACCTACGGATAATTCGCAACTGTTGCCGCTAAACACCATTTGTATGCCTTCTACTTTTTCTATTAACAGCCATTGCTCCGGTATCGGGATGTGCGCAGGTGTCGCGTGTAAAATGCACCTTTCTTCGGGCAATAATACATGCAATTCGTCAAAGCCGCTTTCGTAACCACTCCTGATTCCAATGAAAGGAGAAACGGTAGTATCGAAATATTTGACATCGCCGGTTCCATAACCAAGCGCAGCATCACCGGTGTTGAGCGCATTAAATACAGGGTTCTGAAGCAGGTCGTTCATGGGGCAAAGGAACAGGTTAATTTTTAATTCGCAAGTCCCAAACCATCAACTTGTGAAGGCTATCGCCCGTTCTCAAGACCAACCGGCGAAACAATCGCAACGTGTGTTGCTTTTTTTTACCCTTGGCAAGACATCTCAAGCTTAATTTCATAGATTAGTAAAAATGAAGGAATGAATATTTACGCTATCCAGCAAATTATTTTACGGCTACCGCCAAATTTTATCATAATGCACGACCTATTCGGGCAAGTGTTATTCCCTTTGTTAAGCCGGTAAATGAAAACTTTAACTATAAAAAATATCCAGCTTCGCTTCCGGCGGGTGACTGAAACTCATGTTAATCGTTTGCTATGAAAATCAAACTAATGATGGCACTCCAACTACTCTGTTTTGCACTGGTACAATGCAGCGAACAAACAGGACCATCATCGCAGAAGGAATTTTTACCGGTTGTACAAGAAGATTCTATTTTTTACAGTTTGTCCGAAGCTTTAAAAAGTCCTCTCAATGTGGCCTTTCTTGAAATTAATGATTCAGATTCAAATCAATTTGAAAATTTTAGGTGCTCTTTGTCCAAATTTTCAAGATTAGATGAAATCTTTTACAAAGGGAACAGCGAGAAAATTATAAAAATACTTGTTGAAGCCACAGGCAAATTAAACATAGAAAAATTGACAATTAATTTTGATTCTGGAATTGTATCTATTAAAGATATTCCATCCTCTAAACTAAGAGAACTTAAAGTTGTCTCGGAAACTGCCATATCTTTTGATACATCAATCAGGCAATTACAAGCATTATATGTCTTAGTACTGAATTCTAATAAAGTATTTCTACCTACAAACATTAATGAGCTTTCAAGCCTTCGTATCGTTGCCTTACATGGACTCGAAGAGCTTAAACTTCCCCGCACTTTTTTCCGTTTGGCTCTTACTCAACTTGATCTTGAAGATTCAAAAATAAATTTTTTAGGTAGTGGATTTTGTGATTTAAAAGAATTAAAACAGTTAAAGCTGGGAGGAACTCCATTAGGCGAAAAAGAATTTTCATATGGAAGAAAAACACATAGAAAAAAATATACATTAGCCGTATCCGATTGTTTGCCAGATTGCAAAATCTATGTCGGTTATTTTGTAGGTGACTTCGAATGAGGCAGGCATATTTAATTTTGGACGGGAAAGAATTCCAATGGATAAATAGTCAGTAATTTCAGTACCAGGCATTTCTGCGGCAGAGAACCGGGTTAGTAAATTCATTGCAAAAATTTTAAGATGAAAAAAGTAGTTATCATTGGCAGTTCGGCGCACGATGGACAAACCCGCAAAGCGGTTGACATGTTGCGGTCGTTAACCGCATTCGAACTTATTGACTTGAATGATTTCAACATAGGTTATTACGACTACCTGCATACAAGGGCTGATGATGACTTTATCCCACTTATGCGTAGAATTATAGATGGCTATGATACTTTAATTTTTGCAACACCTGTTTATTGGTATTCAATGAGTGGCATTATGAAAGTATTTTTCGACAGGATTACTGACTTGCTTGATAATGAAAAAGACCTCGGCCGAAAGCTAAGAACTAAAAACATGGCGGTGCTCACCTCATCACTCGGTGATCATTTAGGCGAAGATTTCTGGTTGCCATTTAAAGCAACAGCAAATTATTTGGGCATGAAGTATCTTGGTGATTTGCATACGATCGCGAATAAATACGAGCCCCAGGATTTAAAAAAGTTTGCAGATATTATTGATCAGAGGATCTGACCAGGTATAATTTTTCAATCGCCGTTTTATTACAAACTTAGGGCTCCGTAGTTGCTGCCTTCTTTCGTAAACTCAAGCCATTCACTAGTGAAGGCCATACACGCCAGTATGCGTATACAGTTTAATCCTATAAATTAGCTCAATTAAAAACTTGTATATGTCTCTCAAAAAATTGTCTTTCTTCTTCTGCATGCTCATATTGTTTTCCTTTTCTTCTATCTACAACAATGGCTACAATATTCTTGATTATGGTGCAAAGCCGGATGGAAAAACGATTAATACTCTTGCTATTAACAAGGCAATTAGAACGTGCAATGCAAACGGTGGAGGCATAGTAGAAATACCTGCGGGCAATTTTATAACAGGCACTATAGTGTTGCTTTCTAACGTAGAGCTCCATCTTGATTTTGGCGCGGTACTTACCGGCAGTAAAGATACCTCAGATTACCTGGCGCAACCCACTGCATTATTTAATGAAGGCTATAGTCACTATGGTCTTATCTATGCAAATAATGCAGAAAATATTGCTATCACAGGGTTTGGAGAGATCAATGGCAACGGCACCTATTTTATGAACGGACTGGACAAGCCACATCTGGGGCATGACTTCGACAGAAAATTCACCCGACAGGGAGAAAACTTTATGAAGCTGGGAACTGTATTCGAACACGGCCCGGTATCATATTCATTTCGCCCGGGACTACTCATAACAATTTTGAACTGCGAAAATATACATCTGAAAGATGTTACATTAAAAGATGCTCCTGAATGGACCGTCCGGCTTGGTGATTGCGATATGGTGGATGTAAGTGGCATTACCATACAAAACAATCCTGTTATTCCTAATAACGATGGTATTCATTGTACCAGTTCAAAAAATGTTACAATAACGGATTGCAAGATTTTTACCGGCGATGATGCAATTATTGTTACCGGGTTTGCTGAAGAAGAATCTCCCGGAATAAATGCGACCAGCAAACGGTTTGGTAATAAAACGAAGATTTCGGAAAATGTTACGGTCACAAATTGTGTGCTTTCTTCACGTTCTTCGTGTATAAGAATCGGTTACGGAGAAAATCCCATCCGCAATCTTGTCTTCAGTAATTTGATTATGACAACCTCTAACAGGGGTATTGGGATTTTTGCAAGAAACAACAGCAGCATTGATAATGTATCATTCAACAACATAATCATTAATACACAAATTTTTTCAGGACATTGGTGGGGCAAGGGCGAGCCTGTGCATATTTCTGCACTGCGGGATAAACCTGACGGCAAATCAGGAACGGTAAAAAATATTCATTTTTCAAATGTTAGTGCTGTTGCAGAAACCGGCATTATTATACAGGGAAGTAAAACAAGTATCATTGAAAATATTTCATTCAATGATTTGTACTTAAGGATTAATAATGGAAAATATAGTAAAGACTATGGTGGTAATTTTGACCTTCGTCCTGCCTTCCCTGTAGACTCAGCTATTTTTAAGCATGATATTCCTGGTATTTATGCGCAATACGTACAACATCTTGATATCGCAAATACTCGTATCAACTGGGGAACGAACCTTCCGCCATTTTTTACCAATGGAATCTTGGTAGATCAATATGATGATATATCAATCGAGCACACTATTGCGATGCCCGCATTCAAAAATTTCAGCGCTGTTCAATTAAGCAATGGCAAAAATACGAGTGTCACTAATTGTCGTACCGGTAAAGGATTCGAATTATTAAAAAAAACAAATACTGATTGATACATTTCGGAGCCCAAAGATGTTTGCCCCGTATGACGCGGCTTTTACATAGGTGACAAGGGGAATGGGAAGATATTATCAACCGGATTACTCTGAAAAGCTAACGCGGTAAGCATAACTTTTTGCCCGGCATTCTTTCACCATCGGTTCTCTTTCCCAAAACTCATAACTTCGGTCTGAGGTATTTACAAAGAATGTCTGCAAATTCACAGAATCTTTTTCTTTAAGTGTCTTTTAAATTCATGTGCCGTGAACCTAAACAATGCTACCTGCACAATACTGCATTCCTGGCAGGTTGTTAGACATCATGAATATACCCCCGGACAGATCGTAAAGTTTTTACAAAAACATTTTTTTACTTTTAAGGTACGATTCGATCAACATAAGCATATAGTAAACGCTCACGCTTCATTCATTTAATAAGATACACATTGAAAAATCCATTTGACAGACGCAAATTCATTAAAGACACAGCTACCGCCGCAACAGGCATGGCAATATTATCTGCACTTCCAAAGAAAACCTTAGCCCGATTTCGGGATCAACCGCGAATCAGGTTTTCGGTGATCAACATAAATCATGGCCATATTTATGGAATGACGGATGCGGTAACAAGGGGAGGCGGACAGCTTGTTTCTTTTTATGCTAAAGAACCTGATCTTGCAGCCGCTTTCTCTAAAAAATATCCGCAAGCAAAACTGGCTGCTAATAAAAAAGAAATCCTGGAAGATAATTCCATCCAGCTTATTCTCAGCTCAGCCATACCGGTAGAGCGTGCACCCCTGGGAATAGAAGTGATGAAACATGGCAAAGATTATTTGGTTGACAAACCCGGCATTACCACTTTGGAACAATTGGCGGAGGTGAGAAGGGTACAAAAGGAAACTAAGAAGATCTATTCCATCATGTTCAGCGAGCGTCTTGAGAACCGTGCAACTGTAAAGGCTGGTGATCTCGTAAAGGCTGGCGCTATCGGTAAAGTGGTCCAGACTATCGGCCTCGGCCCGCATCGCATTTCGCTGACGACACGGCCTTCCTGGTTTTTCGACCGCAAATATTTTGGCGGTATCATCACTGACATTGGCTCACATCAGTTCGACCAGTTCCTTTTTTTTACCGGCTCAACAAGCGCTGATATTGTGGCATCACAAGTTGCCAATGTTAACCATTCCCAATATCCCGAATTCGAGGATTTTGGTGACGTAATGATGAAGGGAGACCGCGGCGCAGGTTATATACGCCTGGATTGGTTTACACCGGACGGACTGGGTTCGTGGGGCGATGGGCGTCTTACCATCCTGGGAACCGATGGTTATATAGAAGTGCGCAAGAATATTGATATTGCCGGGCCTGAAGGAGGCAGTCATTTGTACCTGGTAGATAATAAAAAAACACAATTCATCGATTGTAAAGACGTGCCGCTTCCTTTCGGGGAGCTATTCGTAAACGATGTTATTAACCGCACCGAAACAGCCATGGCCCAGCAACACTGTTTCCTCGCAACTGAGCTGGCATTGAAAGCGCAGAAAAATGCCAAAAAAATAAGCTTCGCATAGTAATATATTTCAAAAGCTGTATTGCATGGATTTGCAAAATTTCCAGCGGTTATTGGGATGGAAAGATTTCCAATTAATAAAACGAAGGAAAATTTGCATCATTAAATATTTCCCCAATTAAAAATATCACTATTAGTACAATTGATATCGCATTAAGAAGATTCACGGAAAAACAAATTCCATGAGTCATTATTGGAGGTGCCGGTTTTTTTGTTAAATTTTTATTGTCAACGAAATCAATAAAATTCTTCACCTTAAATCTACTTTCATGGCATGGTGGAAATATGTACCGGGTGTGAGCACCGTTCTTCATGCAGCCGCGGATCCAAAAGGCAGAAAAGTTACGGACTAGACTGTTGTAAAACGACCCCCAAAGTTGTGAAGCACAAACGCCGCCGGCAGCAGAACTTACCTGCCAGCACTGCGTTTCGCATTCATATTAATTTGAAGGAAGACCTGAAGTAAAATCATGATAAACGCTGCATTTGAGCCAGGTAAATAGTATATTTATAACGAGCAGTGCCACTTTCAAACCAAAAACTATCATTATGAGAAAAATAATCATTCTGCTTTGTGCTTTTAGTTTTGTACTCCATCTTAATGCACAGGATAATAAAACTCCTTCTCCCATAATATTTATTTGCGATGCAAGTGGATCTATGATGGGACAAATCCAGGGAAAAACCAAAATGGAAATTGCGACAAGCGTGCTTTCTGCTTCTGTAAATAATCTTCCCGAAAATCAAAAGGTTGGGCTTGTGGCGTATGGACATCGTAAAAAAGATGATTGTAAGGATGTGGAATTTTTAGTAGACGTGGAAAGTGGTACAAAAACACAGGTGAATCGATCTTTAAAAAATATAAAGGCTTTGGGAAGAACACCGTTGGCTTTGTCTGCCACTCAGGTCATTGATAAGTTGCGAAATACAAAAATGAAAGCAACCATAATTTTGGTTACCGATGGTATTGAATCCTGCGATGGAAATATTTGCGATGTAATAAGTGCCGCAAGGAAAGAAGGTATTGATTTCAGGCTACATATAATAGGATTTGGATTAAAGGCCGGCGAAACAGAACAATTAAAGTGCGCTGCACAGGCGGGGGACGGCCAATATTATGATGCTGCAAATGCAGGTGGATTAGGCGATGTAATTAATGAAGCAACTGCGGCCGATGTAGATAAGCTTTCAAAAAACTTTTCAGTTTATGCAATCAAAAATGGAAAGCCCATCGATGCGATAGTGAAGGCATATAAAGCAGGATCAAAAACAGCTATTAATTCCGTACGCACTTATGCTGATACAGGTTTTTTATATCTTCCGGCAGGCAATTATGATCTGGAAGTAAAACCTCTTGAAAATAGTGATGTGAATGCTGTTGTTGTTGCTGGCGTAAAAAGTTTTGATGAAAAGATTGCCCACCAGACGGTAAGTTTTGATGCAGCTAAGGTACAAGTATCCACTTTAAATAATGGTGAAGGATGGGATGCAGTTGTAAAGGTTTTGTCAAAGGATGGGAAAACTGTTTCCAGCGGTCGCACTTATGGCAGACCTAAAGTTTACGAAGTAAATCCGGGCGTTTATGACGTGGAAATAACCGCCATGGTAATAGAAGGAATGGAAATAAAGCATCGTATGGAAAATATAACTATCAAAGCAGGTGAAACAAAATCACTTGAACATAATTTTAAGAGCGGGATTGCAATGATAGGCGCTACAAATGCGAAAGGACTTATAGACGCATTAGTTGATATAAAGGATGCTACTACAAAAAAAAGCTTGGCTACCGGGAGAACTTATACGACTGCCACCAGCAACCCTAAAAAATTTATTTTAACTCCCGGCCCTTATGAAGTAACTGTAACTGCCTTTAAAGAATTAAATGGAAAAAAACAGACATTTACGATGATTGTGAAAGAAGGAGAAGCAGTGGAGAAGGTAGCCAGTTACTGATTAGTCAATAAGGAATAAGTTAGCAAAATCAACGGGTTTGCTATTGTATCTTTTGACGTTTATTTTTTTTCTTTTTTATGGAGCAATAGATCGAGGAATTTCTGGTATACAAAAGACGAACACCTTTTAAGCAATAAACGGTCAACAAAATGATCACAAAGAAATCCTATTTTTGACCTCTACTTATTTTTAAAGTAAAATATGAACGAACCGCAACCAAAAAAAAGAACAAGCGGGGTTAAAAAATTCCTGGGATGGATTCTGGTCATCGGCATTGCCGCGTTGGCTATAATCTTTTGGTGGAAATATTTTTTTGTATTTGGTGAAGGAGTAAAGTCGGGAGAGCTGAATTACCTGGTGAAAAAAGGCAATCTTTTTAAAACCTATGAAGGCAAGCTTATACAATCTGGATTTCGTTCCAAAACACCCGGCAGCATTCAATCTTATGAATTTGAATTTTCGGTGGTGAATGACAGCATTGCCAACATACTGATGAATAACAGCGGCGATTATTTCGACCTGCACTACAAAGAGTATAAGGGTGCCATTCCCTGGAGAGGATATAGCGAATTTATCGTTGATAAGATTGTTTCCATGAAGCCTGTGGCGAAGTAATAGAGAAAATCTCCCAGCTATTCGTAGAATGTGTAAAGTCCTGCATAGCCTGTCTCAGCATATAATAACCCGTATTGTAACTTTGCAAAAATGTAGCCAATGAATAATAGTGGCTTGCTTTTTATTCCCGACATCAGCGGCTTCACCAAATTTGTGAATGAAACAGAAATTGAACACAGCCGCTATATCATTGGTGAATTACTAGAGAGTATTATTAATTCCAATAAAATGGGATTAATAATTTCGGAGATTGAAGGTGATGCAGTACTGTTTTACCGCTATGGCAAAATTCCCTCACTTGAAGAAATTTACAGCCAGGTAGAAAGTATGTTTTGTAATTTTCAAAGGCAATTAAAGAATTATGAAACCCGGCGTGCCTGTCAATGCAACGCTTGTACTGCGGCTATAAATCTAAGCCTTAAAGTTATTTGCCATTATGGCGAATTTTCCAATTACAATGTAAAGGAATACAGTAAGCTTATAGGTAAAGATGTCATCATTGCACACCAGCTCTTAAAGAATGATATCGATCTTCATGAATACTGGCTTGTTACAAATAATTTATTCAATGAGAATGAAATTAGCAGAAGTTTACCCACGTGGATAAATTGGCAGCAGGGGAGTAAGCAAACCGGCGAAAGTGAAATGAGTTTTCATTATTCAATGCTGTCACAATTAAAAGAAAATGTGACACCTGATCCTGTATCAGAATTGAGTTTGGGAGACAAAGGAATTAAAGTGATAAGCCACAGTAAAATTATTGATGCACCTATGCTAACGGTCCTAAGCATCGTAGGAAACTTTTCGCTGCGGTCGAAATGGATGGAAGGCGTAAAATCTGTTGACCAGGTTAGCCATCCCATTAATCATGTAGGAGTAAAGCACCGGTCGTTTCAAGGCAATAAAGCAATAATTTTTTATTCGAGTTCATTCACCCAAACTAACGATACATTTAGCTACAGTGAGACCGACGAAAAGAAAACCATTTCGATATTTTTTGCATTAAAAAAGTTAGCTGAGAGTAAGACGCTCCTGGTTATTGATTACTATCGCAAAAAGGATCCTGTGTCGCTGGTTTATTTCAATTTATTTCAAAGAAGAGAATTAGTAAAGCGACTGGCTGTATCTATGGAAAATATTGAAACGTTAGCCACGGTTGGGATAGGATATCATTCATCGTAGTGGGTAGCTCTAAATCAATCTATGAAAATTATTGTCAATAAAATTAACCCCAGGGGCAAATTAGATACAAGCTCATACAAACAAAATAAAACGCCTTTCTGAAGACTGTGAAATTCCGTAGAAATTTTTTTATTAACGTTACTTTGGGATAAGCATTTCTTTTAACCTTAGTAGAAAGCTAAAGTTTGTGTCGAATAGACTATATTTTCAACTAAGGTTTTTTATAATTTTCTAACCAGGCGGAATTCAGTTACTGTATTTTAATTTCATCCTTTCATCCTTTGTATTATTCATTCTTATCCTGAGCTCACGTTAATTGAGTTTGGATCATCATTGCTTACATTTTCTAGAAATCATTAATCAATGAAGAGCAATGAATGAAACTGGATTTCCCCGGTGCAGGTATATTAATTTTTGAAAAGAAAGATAAATGACTAAAACGTATGAAATGAAATTTGAATTATTGAATATTTACCCCAACCAAAAAAATTATTATTAATACAATTGAAACAGCATAAAGAAGGTTCACAAAATTTTTTAGTCCTTTAAGATTTTCAGGTACATTTTTGTAAAAAGGCAAAAGTGCTCTAAGTCTTCCCAAACTATTAGGCGATAACAATACCCAATCAGCATCTTTATCATGTATTTGATAAAGTAAATAAATGTGAAGTAAAAACTTAAGTATTAAAAGCAGGCATCCTAGTGTGCCAATATCACGTATCATTCTTTCAGCATCAGTAATAATGAGAAGTATTGCATAGTGTGAGCTATTCCCGCACCGCCCAGGCCAGGCCATCAGGCACTCCACCCACATCAAGGTGGCTGGTAACTTCCAACGTTTTGAGATCTATAATAGCGATATAATTATCCGCCGAGCAGGCAACGAATGCACGTCCGCCTACAGGGTCCATCAAAATGCCTGCAGCGCCTTTACCCAATTTCAAGCGCTTTATTTCCTTACGCGTTGTTGCATCATAAATAGTAAGCTCACCGGACTGAAGACTAGAAATAAATACTTCTTTACCATCCGGCGTAAATTTTACCCGGTTAGCGCCATTAACCTTTGCATCAATTTTCGCTTCCTGTTTTTTTGCTGCAAGGTCAATGATGGTAATAGTTCCTTCTTCACTCGACGCAGTCCACAACTTTTTGCCATCGGACGATACATCAAACCCTTCAGAACCTCGCGCCGTAGGAACAACAGTTTGCATCCACTCTTCACGCGGCCTGGCATTAGGAGGCGCAAATTGTCCGGGCTGGATCAGCGTATTAATAAGTATGCTCACTGTACCGGAAGAAACATTGGTTGTGTAGATTTTTTTTGCATCGGCACTTACGTAGATCATGTGTGTCCTGTCCTGGCCCGTGCCCATGCTCCAGTCAAGTTTGCCGGTTGCAGGATCGTAACGACCCACGGCTTTGGAACCTTCTGCGGTAAACCATGCTTTACCATCTACAAAGGTGATGTCGTGCGGGCCAAAGAGTGGCCTAGTATCAATATTGGTGAGAGGCTTTTGCGCAACAAGATCAATTACATTTATTTCATGCAAACTGCCGCCTCCATAAATACAGACGTAAGCATTCTTTCCGTCTGTAGAGGCAATCAACTCGTGCGGATCTTCACCAACGGGAATGCGGGCAATAATCTTTAAGGTAGTTGGATCTACAATCGACAATGTATGATTGGCTTTTGAAAGTGCAAGCAATGATCGCTTTGGGGTAGGTTGTGCATTACAAGATGTCGCTAAAAAAATTAATATTACCAGGAAAACATTTGTAATCAGCCGGAACATCGAGCATTTTAATTTTTTCATAGCCTGAATATTTTACGGTGATAATACGCTTTATCGAAGACCATTTCTTCTTGACAGCACAATGCTAATCTAAAGAGAAAAGCACATTTTTAAAAATTCTGCAAACTCCGAAAGATTTGCTGTGAACCCGAAAGTTGTAAACAGGAAGAGAAAGATTTTTGAAAATTAATTGCCGAAAAAAATAATATTGGTCTATTACATCTTCACCTTTACAACCATCTTTTTAATCTCCCCCTCACCGATCATTGGTGCATGCACATCTTCAGGAAAGAAAATGGCGAACTGGCCATTGATTAATTGGAAATGCATATCCGGTGCATCGTTATAGAACACAACATCTTTCTCCGGATTGTATTCTCCTTTCTGTTGCGTGCAGGTATCACGTGGCTTCCAGCCTAATTGTTCCTTTCCATTTATGCAAAGCTGTATGTCAATGTGTTTATCATGGCATTCAAATTTAGCTGCAGACTCTGATGCGGTCATTCCTTGTTTATTGGAAACGATAGCCCTTAATTCATCTCCATCGATTTCATATTTACCTACTTCAATAGTTTCTAAATTTTGTGAACGGATGTATTCAAATGCTTTTGCAAATATTGGATGAATGCAAAAATATTTTTCAGCGTTTGATAAATTATCTATGATCATAAATAGTGATTTTGGTTATCAAAAAATGATTTATACCGGTGCGATATTCGAGGCAATATTTTTATCGGCTACGCCTGCCATCGGGCTTTCTACAGCAACATTGCCGGAGCCCTTTACGGCAATCATTGTTATAATCGCTGAAAGTAAAAGCGATGCAGACATAAAAATATAGGAAGCATCAAATCCACCAGTTGCGCCATTTAAGTAACCAACAAAATATGCTCCGAGGAAAGAGCCCAAAGCTCCAAAACTATTTATCAAAGCAATTGCCCCTCCTGCAACATTGCTGGGTAATACTTCTGTAATAATTGCAAAGAACGGCCCGTATGGTGCATACATAGCACCTCCTGCAATCACGAGCAATATAAATGACAACCAAAAATTTGTGGTGCCTGCTAAATAGGAACCATAAAAGGCAATGGCCCCGATCAATAAGAATGGCCATACATATATTTTCCTGTTTAATGTTTTATCAGAAAGCCAGGAAGCGGTAAGCATGGTGATGATCGCAAGTAAATAGGGAAGCGATGAAAGCCAGCCGGTGTTTACCATACTTAAATTTCCTGCCTTTTTTATGATGTCCGGTAACCATATAACGAAGCCGTATACCCCAATACTCCAAAAGGCGTATTGAAGGCATAGCAGAATAACTACACGTGACTTAAAAGCGACTGCATAATTTTTTACCGGTTTAATCACCTGCTGTTCCTCAAGAAGTTTTTGTTCAAGCTTTAGTTTTTGATCGTCTGCCAGCCATTTTGCATTTTTCGGTTTATCATCTACGAGGAACCACCAGAAAAAAGCCCATGCAATTGCGGGCAGGCCTTCCAGTATAAACATCCAACGCCAGCCTAAAGACTGTACTAAGTATCCCGATAAAATTGACATCCACAAGATGGTTACCGGGTTGCCGAGAATAAGAAAAGTGTTTGCCCTGGAACGTTCAGACTTTGTAAACCACCTGCTCAACAATATAAGCATTGCGGGCATAACGGCACTCTCGACTACACCGAGCATGAAGCGTATGACGATTAATGCATTTATGTTATTTATCATGCCTGTTGCCATGGCAAGCCCGCCCCATAATATCAATGACCAGAAGATCAGTTTTTTGGCACTTTTATTTGCGGCGTACAGCGCTCCGGGAATCTGGAAGAAAAAATATCCAAGGAAAAAAAGCGAGCCCAAAAGTGATGATGTGGCTGCGGTAATATTGAGGTCTTTCGCCATTCCACCGGCAGCAGCAAAACCAAAATTAGCGCGGTCGAGGTATGCGAGGCTATAGGTAATAAAAGCAATTGGAATGAGGCGGTACCAGCGTTTTTTTGCAATCGTTTCGGTCATGAATGGAGTCTTTTTTGGATTTAAATAAAAATGTTGCTATCCTGTGCGTCGTTATTTTGGAACTCTTACTTTGATTACCATTTTCTTGATGTGATTATAACCGTCTATCTTAAAGGCAGGACGGTGCATTTCATTCGGGGAAAAAATAAAAAAAGTTCCCGGGGCTGCATCATAATAACTTTCGCCGCTCACGGTAAAATTTTCGTTGTCTTTTGTAGCATCATAAGGTATTGTCACCACTGCATTTGGAGAGGCGACTTTTGCAACTCCCATGCCGGCCTTTCCCTGCAGAATCATTTGCAGGTCATTAAAATTTCTGTGCGCTTCCCATTTTACCTGGTCTTTATCAGGCGCATCCAAATCGGCGATAATAGCATACACATTGTTTGAGTCAATGATGTAAGTACCTGGCGCCATTTCCGCCGGGTTATGCGTCTTTAAAAAATTAAAGGCCTCATCCCAATACTTATTATTCATATGATACTGCCTGGAAAATTCCTGTTGATTAACACTCTCATGCGGCGTAAGTTGTAATCCATTCAGCCATTCCTTACCATCATACCATTTCGACTCTGTATTAGTCATAGAACTTTTTGCAGATTTTGATGAGTTGCAATTCATGATTAAAACCGGCGCTGATAGCAATGCAACTGCTATCAATAAAAATCTAAATCCTGTTATTTTTTTCATTGGTAAATTATTTGAATTCAAAATTATTTTTCGGTTTTAGTTGCCACGACTTTTAAGTCGTGGATTAATAAGCAAGTTTATGGGCTTCAGCCAAAATAACATAGTTATTATTTTTTTACACTAATGGATGTTTTGTGATCGGGCAATTCAAATCGTTTGGCTAAAGCCTTTACATATTTTATTTCTCTTCCACGATCTAAAGATCGTGGCAATTAAATTGCAAGATCAACTTATGCATTTAGAGAGAATAATTTGTAGCTTGATCTGCTATTTTTTTTCTTTCAATGCAAAAGCAACGTAGTTTCCGCCAGCCTTTAATCCCCTTGCTCCGCCAGCTGCAATTACAACATATTGTGTTCCGTCAACCTCATAAGTTATTGGGGTAGCGAAACCGCCGGCAGGCAGTTGATATTCCCAAACCACCTTCCCTGTTTTTCTATCAAAAGCCCTTATCTTTTCATCTCGTGTGCCTGCTATGAATAAGAGGCCTCCGGCTGTCACCAAAGGTCCGCCATAACTTTCAGTTCCGGTAATAGGAATTCCTTTCTTTGCCAACTCCGGATATTCCCCCAATGGGACGCGCCATAAATAATCACCCGTGTTCAGGTCAATTGCATTTAGCGTTCCCCATGGTGGTTTTATTCCCGGGTAGCCGTCCTGGTCAGTTAATTTTTTCCAAACCTTATTTACATATGCCTGCTTAAATCCAAACTGTTTTTTAGGTTCTTCATTTGCGGCAGTGGTGCTATGCTCACTGAATGCCTGTGCCCTTGCCGCGGGCGGCATGTTTAATAAATAATTTACAATGGAGTTTCGATCGTCCTCAGAAAGACGTTGAAACGAAGGCATTCTTCCGCTTCCTGTTTTTAGTATTGCCTGTAACTGGTTTGCAGTTCGCTTTTTACCGATGTTAACGAGATTCGGAAAATTTGTACCACTTCCTTTTCTATCCTGGCCGTGGCATGCCGCACAGTTTGTAAGGTAAAGAACATTGCCTGTAGAAAGAGAAGTAAATTCTTTATTTCTTGTTGCCGTATCTATTAGTATAGTTATCCACGGGTCGTCATTTGCGTTTTGATAAAAAATTCCATCGGGGCTTGTTGCATTACCCCCCCATTCAGCACCTCCGCTAAACCCGAAAAGTATAGTGCCGGTTGTATCCGGCGGTGTAAATTTATTATCAGTCCGATACTTCATATATTGTTCCAACACATAAGCATGCGATTCCGGTGAAATATCCGTAATGTCCGCTTCTGTAAAAACCTGGTGAGAAAGGGGCAGGGGCTTGACAGGGAATCTTTGTGTAGGCCATGGGTGTTCGCCCGGAAGCCCATTTGTTGGCACCGGCTTTTCTTCTATGGGAAAAATTGAGGTGCCAATATCGCGGTCAAGTACGTACACCAGTCCATCTTTTGTGGATTGAACTACCACGTCTGTCATTTTACCGTTATGCTTCACCGTGGTAAGGTTAGGAGGGGAGGGGAGATCACGATCCCAAAGATCATGATGTGTGGTTTGAAAGTACCATTTCAGTTTACCCGAGGCTGCATCGAGCGCTATCACACAGTCAGAAAATAAGTTCATTCCTTCGCGATTGCCGCCATAAAAATCGGACGCAGGCGAACCAGTCCCGAAATACACGACACCTCTTTTTTCATCAAGGCTCATACCGCTCCAATTGTTAGCCGCACCAATATTTTTCCAGGCATCTTTTGGCCAGGTATCATAACCTACTTCTCCCGGGTGAGGTACTGTATGAAAGATCCATTGCAGCTTGCCCGTTTTAATATCGAAAGCTCTCACACTGCCGGGAGCTGCATCCCCTGATTCTGATACAGCAGAGCCAATGATCAAAAGATTTTTATAAACGATGCCGGGAGTATTTGCGGAAACAGAGAGTTTACTTACATCATGATCTGAATCCGGCGCGAGTCCTTCATGAAGATCAATAGTTCCATTTTCTCCAAAGGAAGAAACGAGTTTTCCATTGTCGGCGTTAACACAAAATAAAGTTGAGCCGCCACTGTAAAGTATGCGCTTGTCGTTGCCGGATTGCCAATACGCGACGCCCCTGTTTACATTTATCATCTTATAACTCTTACCATCTTTTGAAGGTTCAAATTTCCACAACTGTTTGCCGGTGCCGGCGTCAAGTGCAAATAATTTAAGTTCAGGGGTGGTTCCATACAATACACCATCCACAACTATTGGCTGGCATTGAATGGCCCTTGGATACTTTGGCATTGAGCTGCCGGTATCCTGTGCTTCTGCGGCGTTGTACATCCATGCAACCTGCAAGTCTTGGACATTATTCAAATTGATTTGATCTAATGGAGAATACCGGTTTCCTTCTTTATTTCCACCGTAAACCGGGTAATCTTTACCGGTCTCCATAGAGGTTTCAGAATTACGGCAACCCGCCACAAATAAAAATCCAGCCATGTAAAGTATTACGGTCCTCTTCACTTACTATTTATTTTACTGTTGGTTTAAGCGAATAATATTCGTATGAAATTTTCCAGTTAAAAGTTTCACCGGGATTTACTTTAATGTGGATAAAGGGTTCAGGACAAACCGTTGTAGATGCACACCAAAACGCCATTTTTGATAATGGCCGGTCACAAGTAATTCTTGCTCCTGCGCCGGTATTCGCATTCTCTACTTTTATGTCATAATCTTTTGCATCATTGGCGTAGCCCTTCAATGCTCCATAATATACATGTTCGTTTCTTGCCAATTCTTTTGTAAATACAATTTGATTGCCCCTGATTTCGGCGAGTTCAGGAGTACCTCCTTCTCCGGAAAGATTGAAAGGAAAGGTAATGGTAAACCCTGGACCTGTTGTTTGATTGTCGAGCATAAAAAAATTGTGATCGTATACATCGGTCTCAATTGTTTTAACGCCGGTATTTTTTAAAGTGTGTGATATAGTCATTCCCGCTTTTCCTTTAACCAACTCTACAGATTTTTTATATTGATAAGAATAATCTTTATCATTAAGAATTTGCTCAAATTCTACTTTACTTTTCTTCGTCTTTACTTTCCACGTACCGGCATTTAGGATTTCATACGGAGGAACAATTGAATAGCGCGATGTATCAAGCCTCGCCAATATTCCAATTCCTATTTTTAAAAAGCTTTCTCCGGGCTTAGCCTCGTCGTATCCGATAGGTAAAAAATCTTCAACCGGCCCCATGATCGCGTCATGCAGTCTTGGATCATATTTTGGAAACCACTGGCCATAATAAGTGTGGCCACCATATTCAAGATCAGGAATTACACCCGACCAATCGAACCTCGATCCTCTATAATAACCATTGTCCGGATCGGCCAGGTAGAGGCGGGCATTTATCAATCCATTTGTAATTTCTGCCTGTGGAGGATTTACAAAAGTTGTTGCACCGATTGCCAGGAACGACAGCAGTAATAATGGGATACCGAATCTTTTTAAAGACATATTTTGAAACATTATTTCAATGTTGTTTTATCAGAAGTGAATTTTATTTCTTTATCAATATGAGAATACTGCGGTTCTTTAACCTGTAGAAAGATATTCACTTGTATACTTCACCTTTTTATCTCCTGCTTTGTTATTACCTCAAACATAGGAGGTAATAAGGTTTGTTAACTAATGGTCTGTTTTCTACTAAGGTTTAAATCTATTTTTGGCCAGGGTTATTTGGCAATCTCTTCAAGGCTTTTCTTTTTCTATTATAGTCTAATGCAAAATCAATCATCAATCATTGTACTTATGTGAATCCAGAAAATCATTCAATTCTTTCCGGGTCATTGGCAATTCTTTATCAGGATAATTTTTCAGCCAGTTTAGAAAATCCTTTCTTATTTCATCTGACCAACGGCTATCAATTTGACCCGCTAAATATTTCTTTTCTTTTAAACGCTGGAACCCAAACTGGTCACGCAATGCCGTGACTTCAGAGGAGATTACCAATTCATCAATAAAATTTGCAGGAATAAAAATGGTACCATATTGATTGGCCAACACTACATCGCCGGGCAATACAATGGCACGACCAACGCGTATGGGCGTGTTAATAGAAGTAAGCATCTCTTCATGCAGGTAAGAAGGATCAACTCCTTTCACCCAACCATTAAATCCTTTAATTTCTTTCAATCCTGCCATGTCTCTTACAGAGGCATTGAAAATAACGCCGTTTTGAGAATTGGCATAAATCGCATTGCCGAGATTAGACCCGATAAGTGTTCCATCTATGATTCTTTCGTAGCCGTCGGCCACGTACACATCACCGGGCTGCAATACGTTGATCGGCCAGGAATTTGTTCCGCCTGACGAATCGCGTCCTTCACTCACTCCGGTTTGTTTTATAAGCTTTACCAGGTCTGGTCTTGAGGGCATGTACTGGGCAGTTACCACACGACCGGTCATTGCACTGTCTGGGTTAATAATTTGCCAGTTGCCTTCATATTGGTTGTTAAAACCTTTACTACGGAGGTAACCCCACGCTTCTTCCATTGCCACATGTTTTAGTCTTTTCAGAATTGCATCCGATACTTTTGGCCGGCCGTCAGCAAAGCGCTCTCCTTTCCAATCCGCCGTGAGCGCCTTAATATATTCCGGTGAAGATCCAACACGTTGAGCTTGCGTGAAGCCTATCGCAAAAGTGAATGCCGCAAGTAATACTAATTTTTTATTCATGATTGTATGTGTGTTTATTTATGATTTTATTTTTTTATTCTATTTGAACGTTTCAATTTGTGCACCTTAATAATTCTGTGGCCCTACGAATAAATTCAATCGCTGGTTTATAAAAGTTTAAATCAGTTATCAAGCCTTTGCTGTTAAAGTTGTTCCTCTCGCCGCATCAATCAATCCTCTTATATAACCGATCGCAAATAAAGTTCCTATCGTGCTGTAACCGGGGAAATTGTTGCTGTCTCCCGCCATTGTTGGCACATGATCCGGGCGAATGGGTCCTTTGTAACCTGTGTCATATAATATTTGCATTAGTTTGGCCATATCCATTTGCCCGTCATCAATAAATGTTTCATTAAAGTGTTCTTTGTATCCGCGTACATTTCTGAAATGGACAAAAGTGATTAGATTTTTTTTGCCGAAATATTCAATGGCGGCAGGCAAATCTTCCTGTTGTCCTTTTGCGCCCATTTCCCCAAAAGTTCCATCCCAGGTAATGCCGTTATTCGGACTTGGATAAATATCTACCAATCTCTTGAAAGCCGCTACCGATGTCATGATGCGTGGAACTCCCCTGATAGCATCAACTGGTGGGTCGTCAGGATGCATTGATAATTTGATGCCATATTTTTCAGCTTCGGGAACAACAGCTTTAAGGAAATACTCCAGGTTCTTCCACATTAAATCATGCGTTAATGTTCCATATTCTGTTATCGTTTCACCTTCTATTTTATTTACATCGAAACCCATTACCAATGCACCACCACGGTCGGGCATGGCTTTATCGCTGCGGGCCCAGCTTATCAAGGGCATCCAGTTATAACAGATAGTATCTATGCCGACTCTTGAAAGATTTTTCATGAGGGTGATAAAATTGGCGATCTCTTCATCGCGCCCTGCAAGCCCAAGTTTAGTTTTTGTATTAAGGGACGGCGGGCCTTCAACTACCGTTAGTTTCAATCCTTCTTTATCCCAGGATTCTTTTACGGCTTTTATTACATCAAACTCCCAATTGTTTGCATTATCCATTCCCACCATTTTTGGACTAATTCCACCGACAGCTCCTAACACCCCCATTTGTTTTGCAAGCTCAATTTTTCGTGGTTCTTTTCCTGCAAAATAGGCAAGGCACATTTTCATTCCTGCATCTTTTATATAATCGATCTTCGATGGATCTTCGGAAGAAATAACTTTTTTGGAGTTGAGTATATTTGACCCTGTTGCTGCCGCTGCGCCCATTGTGCCTAGTGATAAAGACGCCGCCACCGAAGCACTTTTTTTAATGAAATCTCTGCGATTGTCTTTCATAATGATTTGATGTTGAGCTTGAAGAAAGGGGTAAAAAAATTTTGACTTAGCAATTGGGAAAGTACGATAAAATCAATTTTTTTGCCTTCAATTTTCCAGTATTATTATATCATTTTGACGTATTATCCTATCATATTAATAAAGCCTGCGGGTTGCCAAAAGCACATACTTGTTATAATTTTTATTTCTTTTTTTAATACGAACATCACATTGACAATACCGCCAGCTTCATTGCGCTGGCAAAAGCAAAATTGTAAGCCTGTGCCGCATAGCCACCACCACCCGGATATTGATTTTTGATTCCCCCGGGATGTTCTTTATCATAATCCATTGCTCTTGGATGCTCGGGATAAAGGCCGTGGTTGTACTTTATTTTAATAAGTTCACGCATTACTGCAAAAAGATTTACCTGTCCTTCATCAGGAAATACTTCCTGGTATTTCACATAGGGCTTTTCGACAATCACATTTCGGTAATGAATATGATTGATCCGGTCCCGTGACCCTAAATAGTGCAATACTTCTAATGGATCTTCACCTAGTTCCCTGGATACACCGCAGTCGAAAGTCATCCCATTGGAAGGACTTTCAACGATGCTGAGCATCCGTTTCCAATCTTTAAAAGTCGCCATAATTTGAGCCTGGCCATGCGAAACGGGAATGGGAGGATCATTTGGATGTAGTGCCATTCTTACGCCAGCCTTTTCTGCAACAGGAATTACGGCTTTTAGAAAGTAAGTCAGGCTGTCCCAAAGCATTTCAGCGGTTTGAGGTTTTCCCAGGCTTGGGATCATTGGGAAGATTTTTCCCACGTTCATAATCGAAGCCTGTATTGCCAGCGCCGCCTCTCGCTTTTACCTCATAGTAGCCTTCCATAAGGCGATGCGCATAAAAATTGTATTCAACCACAGGAAGGCCCACTTCTCCTGCAGCCTTCAGTGAATCTTGTATTTTTTTTATTTCTTCATCGCGCCCCTCCCGTCCATAAATAGTATTCGGATGCCCTCCTATCATCATGTTGATGACCATGAGTCCTTCAGCCTTAAATCTATCCATGATTGTTCTTAGCGCATCAACTGTCCATGGAATTTCGGGGCCACCCATCAACACATAATCAGCACCCATCTGCTTTGTTTGCCGCATTTCATTTACATCAGCGTCGCGGGAAACACCAATGCACAATTTTGGAGTGTCGGGCCTTTCAGGAATAGGCCATTCTACTTCTCTGCCCGGGTATGGATTACCGGTAGTGCTCATGTTTTTTAGCACTTCAGAATATGCGCTAAAGCCACCTGCGGAAATAACTGCAGCAAGTGAAGTGCTTTTTTTTATGAAGTCTCTGCGGTTATCTTTCATAATCGATGAATTTTCAAATCAATCCACTGGTTCTTTAACTGAATATCCTGTCGTGGGAACGTTTTTCGTTCCATTCGGGAGTTGGCGCAAAAAAACTTTTATCCTTTCCATGCAAATGTTTTTTCACTTCATCTTCATTTAATACAACACCCAGACCGGGAGAAGTTAGTGGCACATTAGCGAATCCCTTTGTAATCATCGGTTGCCCATCGGTTGTCTTCACGAGACCTTCCCACCATGGCACATCGATGTTGTGATGCTCACAGGCAAGAAAGTTTTGTGTTGCGGCTGCGCAATGGACATCAGACATAAAAGAAATAGGAGTACCGGCCTGGTGAAGCGCCATTGCGATACCATGTTCTTCGGCATAGTCTCCAATCCTTTTGGTCTCCAAAAGGCCGCCGGAAGTTGCAAGGTCCGGGTGAATGATATCCACCGCGTGAATGTCGATTAATGGCTTAAAGTTTTTCAGCAGGTAAATATCTTCACCCGTAAGCAACGGAGTTTCTAAAGCATCAGACATTGTTTTCCATTGATCGGTTAATTCCCATGAAACAATATCTTCCATCCACGCAAGCCTGTATTTTTCTAAAGCTCGACCTAAGCGTATTCCATTATTTAAATCGAAGTGGCCGTAATGATCTGTCGAAAGCGGAATTTCATAACCTACCATACCACGAACTCTGTCTACAATTTTCCCCAATTCATCGAGACCTTTATCTGTTATTTGTATCTGTGTAAATGGATGAAGGGTATTTGCATATGACATATAACCGCCTTGCCATTGCCTGAGATCGCCCTGGCTTTCCCAGTATTTCTGATTTACAAGCGTGCCGGGTATTTTTGTGAGTTCACCTATTGAAAGATCCATTTTAAGCCAGGTATAACCCTGATCTTCCGTGCGGTATTTAATTAATTTTAGTTGTTCCTCGGGAGATTCCGCTTCGGGTGTGTCGGCATACAGTCTTATTTTATCGCGATATCTTCCTCCTAATAATTGCCATGCAGGAACATTCCAGACTTTTCCGCATATGTCCCAGAGAGCCATCTCGACTGCACATACGCCACCTGCCTGTCGGCTGGGGCCTCCAAATTGCTTTATGATCTTGAAGATCATTTCCACATTGCATGGATTTAATCCGAGAATATGAGCTTTTAGCACAAGTGCATAACGCGGGTCAGCGGCATCCCTCACTTCACCCAATCCATAAACTCCCTGGTTGGTGTCGATACGTATAATAGCTGTCCCTCCCATAGCCCCCGTTAAGGCATACCTCATGTCGGTAATTTTTAGGTCGGAAGGACTAGAATCACGTTTGACCTTGGAAGTAGTTTGGGCGATTGTATCTCCGATAGATAAGCTCATCATGCCTGCTAATGTGATACCTCCTAAAGCGGTTTTCTTTAAGAAGTCGCGGCGGTCTTTTTTTGTTTCAGGGTTGTCAAGTTCGCATTGTGTCCTGGCAGCCTCTGCTTTTTCCAGTTCTTTGTTACTTTCTACTAACTGTTTTAAAATACTTTTCATTGAATGATTGTTTTATATGAATTTATTATTTAGCTACCGTTTAATATCTCAATTGCCGATTTCAAATTATCTTCCAGACCGGTGATATTATTCTCAGAATAGAAATTTTGTTTGGATTGTCCGAATAGAGTTATATGAGAGAAGAGGATTCACCGATGCATCAGAACGATTCTCATCGGCCTTTGCTTGTTGCCGGGAATAAAGGTTATTGCATTTACAATAAGGGGCTATTAATCTCATTCATATATTTTGCAATCAGAAACAATCGTTAGTTTTTCAAAGAGTAACTTAATTATTGCAGTAAGAGAATTTATTACGTGTACGGGTAATGGTTATTATATCATAAATCCTTCGAAACCTTAGATTAAGCTAATTTATCACTTTATTCTATATCATCTGCAAAATTTACTTTTTAAGTTGATTACGATTCCGAGATGATTGAGAAACTACAATGGGATTAGCAATTCCATTAAGATCGTAAACAATTCTGCCATCTCTTATCGTGAGTTCGCATTCCAACTTTTTATCAGTTTCAAGTTTGTATCCTGTATAATCGAATAAACCAAATTTTCCCTTCCTGATACTCAATATTGCAACATCAGCACCTGAGCCCACAGAAAGGTTTCCTAATTCTTCCCGATGAATTTCTTTAGCCGGGTTCCATGTGCTTGCAGTAATCACACTTTTTAAGTCCATACCCATTGCCATAAATTTTGACATGGTGGTAAGCATATCTTTCATGGCGGCATTCATGCTTCCCACATGTAAATCCGTGCTGATAGAGTTAGGATAAAAACCTTCCTTTATTGCAGGAATTGCCTGTGAATAAGCAAAGCTGATTCCCCCGTAGCCTACGTCGAAAATAATTCCTCTTTTTTGTGCTTCATATACAAATGGCTTTACCTTTTTTGTTACGGTATCCACGATAAATTCCCTGGTAGCAAGTTGACCAAAACAGTGAGTAAAAATATCGCCCGGACGAAGGCGTTTCATAAATAATTCTTCAATAGAAAGTGGAGGATTTGCGCCACCAAAATCAACCATTACCGGTATGTCGCCAGCAAGCTTGCCCGCTTCTACAGCTTTATCAGCTGGACCCCAGTCGTGCCCTTCATAATGGGCAAGTTTAAAACCTACAATGTCTTTACGATATTTCCTGGCGATGAGCGCAGACATTTTTGGGTCCATGTCATTCGCATTCTGTTCGTAACCACCACGCATACCCTCACCAACGATATTTAAAAATGCAAGCACTCTTGTTTTAGCTTCGTCAATAGTTTGCGCTTTGAAAGCCGGAAATGTGCGCCAACCTGAACTTCCCGCATCTACGATTGTAGTAACTCCATTTCGGAATGTAAACCCATCTGGCTGTATAGCAAGATTTCCATTTTCATATTGATGATCAGGTTCAGTACCCCAGAAATCATGAGTATGTATATCTATCAAGCCAGGCATAACATACATCCCTTCCGCATTTACAACCTGTGTTGCATTTTTGCTATCGATATTTTTTGCAACCATTGCAATCTTTCCGTCATCAATCGCGATATCCATTACCTGGTCAATATTATTTTTGGCATCCATTACATGACCATCCTTTATTACGATATCATAAGTTTGCGAATGAGCTGTTTAGCGTGATAACAGAGAGCAAGGATAAAAGGATTATAAATGGTTTTTTCATTTATGAATTTTTTTAAAATTTATGAATTTCTTTTGTTAGACTGGCATATAAATTCAATGCGATTGTTTTCCATGCAAAGAATTAAACAGCCTTCTTCAAAATTTCTTCAACACGACGACCAACAATTTTTACCTGTTCAGGTTTTAGGAGCACTACTCCCACACTCAACATTCTTTTATCCCGAGGGCCTGCAAGGTTTGTTACAATACTCGGCGATCCATTCTTTAAAGCTTCCTGTACATCTTTAGGAGCAATTTTTACTTTCTGTTCATCCCAGCTTAGGTGCAGACTTGGAAATGCATTTGCAGGGCCAGGGCTGACATAAGTTTCGCCAGTAACACCCGGTACCTTTTCAACCATTGCCTTAATCTTGTTGATACGATCCAGCCAATCATTCCATTCTTTTTGATGATCACGCTCCAGGTAAGATTTTAGAGCGGCGTACATGCCAAATATTTCTTCCTTATTGACTTTCATTGGCCTGCCAATAGGAGCTTCATACGGACTGTGATTTAATTTAGCTGCTTCTATAAGATCCTTTCTTCCAAACAATAACCCGGCACTTTGCGGCCCGCGTATCATTTTGCCCCCTGAAAAAGTAACGAGGTCAAACCCCATCTTCTGAAATTTGAAAAGATTTTCTACCGGTGGTACGTCTGCGGCCGCATCTATGAAACTGGGTATTTGATGTTTTTTACAAATGGTCACAAAATCTTCATGCGGGATGGTCGTTTTATCCGCTGCATTAAAAAAGAGAGCCATTACTGTATTTGGATTAAATGCTGCTTCCATTTCCTCCGGGGTTTCAACTTCTATGATCTTTGCTCCGGTTGTTGTTATAGCCTGGTCAAATAAATACCGATGGCCTTTTTGCATAATTACTTCAGGGCGGGGCTCTGGAAGATTTGGAATTATTTTAATCTTCGCCTGGTCTGTTCCGGTAATACATGCGGCTGTTCCCAGCAATAAGGCACAGGCAGCACCAGATGTTACCATAGCTCCTTCACATTGCAACATCTCTGCAATCTTTGCACCTACCTTGTCCTGTAAGTCATACATATTGGCAAAATCGTGAGCGGTAGAATTTATTGCATCAAGTACCTCAGGCATCATAAGTGAACCGGATAAAAAAGTCATGGTAACTCCTGCATTAATTACTGGTGTAACTCCAAGTTCGTTAAACAGGTCGCGTTTTTTTGAACGGGAACTTGCAAAAACTGAGCTTGATGGAACTAAGGCTCCTGCAACTCCTGTGAGTGGCAGTAACGTTATTCCTTTGAGAATATCTCTTCTTTTCATAGTTGTCTTTTAATAATTGTCTAATACTTATTTCTGCGCTTATACGTAAGCGATAGCATCCATCTCTACGAGTGAATCACCGGGAACGCCACCTTTTGCAACCGCCACTGTCGTGCGAACGGGAGGATTTTTTCCGAAGCGACCTTTATATACTTCATTCATCCCTTTATAATCTGCAATGTCATTGAGAAATACAGTAACCTTCAACACTTTTTCCATAGAAGAACCTGCTTTTACCAGTTCTTTTTCTAATTCCTGTAAAACGATTTCTGTGTGAGCTTTGATTTCAAAAGGCTCTACGTGCGCTCCTTTCCCGGCGATGTATACGATGTCGCCATGTCTCGTTGACCCGGAAAATAAAGGCACATCCTGGAAATCTGTTACATTATTAACTTGTTTTTTTTCTCCGACAATACTTTTTGCCTTTGCAGCGAAGCTGAGGCCAGCTACTGCTGTTACTGAAGCCAATAGTTTCTTAATTGCGGATCTTCTTACCGTTTGCATATTTTTAATTTTTAAGGTGATAAATTTTTAATAGTAAAATAAAATTATAGTTTATGTTGATCGTGTTGCTTTCCATTTTGCCAATCCATATTCTCCCATCAGTAAATTTCCTTCCATTTTAGTATCGCTTGCAATACCTGCGAATTCAAAACTTATGCGAACGCCTTTCTGTTTATAAGCACTTCGTAATAATAATTCAGATCCATTAAGAGAACCAGCGATGTTGCGTGAATCATAGCTTCCATAATGTATCCCATTTATCTCCCTTCCATTTTGTATTAAGGAGATTTTCTGCTTTTCCGCGCCTGCGGCAAATTGAATTTCAACATTCCAGTCTCCGCTTATATCAATAGCCGGCGGCGCATTATTCCTGTTTATTTTGGGTGGATGCGATAATACCTGGTATACACTGTCAGCAATTATTTTTTCTTCACCTGCTTCCAGTTGAGAGGAGTTAATAAGTATGTTTGGTTGCATGTTAGGTGGAAAAGGAAGAAAACTTCCCGCACCACTCACTGCTATCCGGGGCGTCTTTTCCCAAAGAAGGTTTTCAACATCATAGCCTGTAAGTGGGATTATTGCAGTGTCCCATTGAACTTTTAAATCAGGCGAAGGATTTGAACGCCCACGTGGCTGTTGTATTTCTGTTTTGACACCCGGTATTTTTTTAATGCGGGAGTCAATCGTATTTAACCATGAAGTCCATTTCTTCATTTCTGCACCATGATCACGCTTCATCCACATTTCAACAGCCGTAAGCATCCCCATGATTTCTTCGCGGCCTACCTTATAACCCCGGCCATAACCGTGATGAGGGGCACTTGTGACCCATGCGGCTTTTACTAAATCCTTCCTACCGATAAGCAAGCCCGAACATTGCGGGCCATTTAGGTATTTTCCGCCGCTATAAGCTACCAAATCCGCACCCTGTGAAAGATGAGGATTCGGCAGCGATAGCCCTTCAGCCGCCGCATCAACAAGTATGGGAATGCCAAGGGGTTTTACAATTAAGGATATTATTTTGGTTGAAAGCGGGCCATTTTCAGATTGTTCTCCGGCTAAGACAAGAATCATTGCGGTGTTATCATTTATCGCTTCCTTCAATTCTCCGGGAGTTGCCACCTCAATTATTTTTACGCCGACTCCACGAACCGCTGATTCATAAGCTGTCCACGAATACGAGGGAATGATCACTTCGCTTTTCATTCCTGCGAGGTTGGGAAGTTTCCAAAGATTATCGGGGTTCCCTCCCGTGACAATGCCCGCACACCCGACAATTAATGCACCGGTAGCACCTGTTGTAACGATTCCCCATTCTGCACCGGTGAGCTCGGCAAGTTTTTGAGCTGCACCTTCCATTAATTCATCCAACTGAACATAATGACGTGTGGCCGCTTTCATAGCTTTTTCAACTTCAGGTAACATACGGCATGCTCCAATTATGGTGACAGTGCCCCGGCCATTTATTACAGTTCGAACACCAAGTGAATTGTAAATATTTTCTGATGACTTACCAGGTAGCTTACTCGCTTTTTCTTTGAGTTCATTAATCTCCCCAGGATCTTCTGCACCGGCAAATGATTGAAGAGGAAAGCCACTACCAATTAATCCACCCGCGAGTGGGATCATTGCCAGATCTTTTATTAAGTCTCTTCTTTTCATTTTATTGATCTATTGAAGTTTCCAGCCCAACTCAACGGTTTGGGCAAATGAAAATCCTTGCCGGTGTTTTTTATTCATCTAAAAAATCATCACAGTAACAGCGGTTATCAATTTGCCTTTTGATTTAATTTCCTTGTGCTGTCTCTTTCTGCTTCCCTCGTTTTCCAAATATCCTCAGGCGTAACAGGGCTTGCGTTATTATTAAAACTTTGTCTTATGTAAGTCCCTATATCTGCGATTTCTTTGGGTTTTAACATGCTCATAGGAGGCATCACGTTGTTATAAGATTTGCCCTTAACTATAAGCGGCCCCTGTATTCCATTTAGAATAATACTCACTAATTTTCTTTTGTCACCAGTTACCCATTCTGATCCACTTAATGGCGGGAAGCGGTCGTTACCTAATCCATTAGTTTGATGACAAGCGCCACAATAGGTGTTATAGAGTTGCGCACTTCGGGCCGTGATTTCTTTCTCAAGATTATCCTTCACTTCATCAGGAATTTTAATGTTTGGTGCTGTGCTCTTTCGTTTCTCCATAGCAGCTAATTGTTCTTTGCCAAACTTGCTCTTATCCCCTTTGTACATCACCCGCCATATCTTCCCCTTTTCTGAATCAGAAATATACAGAGATCCCTCGGGCCCTACTGCAAGGCCCATTGGCCTATACTTAGCATCGCTTGTATTTAATACTGTATCGACTCCGGCAAAGCCATCCGCAAATACTTCCCATGGCCCTGAAGGGGTTCCATTTTTGAATGGTACGAATGCTATAAAATATCCGGATTGAGGATACGGAGAACTGCTTGTGGAACCATGAAACGCGATGAAGGCGCCATCTTTATAGTGATCAGGAAATTGGGTACCTGTATAAAACAATAAATCATTTGGAGCAAAATGCCCCTGGAAGCCAATGAGCGGTTGCAAGTATTCATTTCCTTTTCCTTCCTTTTTTCCATCGCCGCCATATTCAGGATTGAGCACTTTTTTTCCTTGCAATTGATCATAATAATAATAAGGCCAACCAACATTTGAGCCGTGGGTTAATTTCAAAAATTCTTCCGAAGGAAGTACGGCGCCTTGCCAGGTTGTATAGCGATCAGACCAGGTAGAATGCAGGTAATCACGTCCATGCGCAACCGTAAATAGGTTATTGTCCTGGTGGTTCCAGGCTAAAGCTACAATGCTCCTTAGACCTGTTGAAAATTTATGCCCGTCTTTTTGGAATTGATTTTGTTTATCCGAATCAAAACGCCAGATGCCTCCCCGGGTTTCCAGAAGCGGGCACGAATCCATGCCGGGTGAAAATGGAGCCCTGTCTTGTATCTGGCAACAATCAGAAGGAGCGCCGAAAGGAACGTACATATTTCCTTTATCATCGAAAGCCAGTGGCTTCGTATCGTGTTGACGTGGTGGCTGTGTATCTGTTAGAAGCAATTCTATCTTACTATCGGGAACAAGCTCATCGGTGAGCTTTTGACGAAAAACTCTCGTTACAGAACTGAAATATAAATAACCATTATGAATTCTCATTTCTGTTCCATAGCTGCCCCTATCCAGGTAATCGTCGAAATCTTTAATGATATCAGCTTTACCATCATTATCATTATCTCGTAATGCAGCATTTCCGCCAAGCGAATCAGGAAAGCGAAGCTTTACATATATGTCGCCATTTGAATTTACATCAAGGTGCCGGGCTGCACCTTTTAAACTATCTACCACCACCACCGCCTCGAAACCGCCCGGTAAAAAAAGTCCGCCATTATCAGGGTCGCCTGGTGGCAACGTGTGTGCTTCGTTACATCTATTGAAACTTATGCTAACAATTACAGAAAGAATAATTAAGATATAGTTTGAATTCCATGAAGATATTTTTTGAGAAGCACCTGTTACGAATTTCATTCGCAATAAAAATTAAATTTATTATTGGTAAAAAATCTGATTTAAAAAATTGACTTTTACATTACGCCACTGCCTTCGAGAGTTCCTCTTTTATTCTGTTTGCAACAATCTTCTCCTGGCCGGGCTTCAACATAAAAACGGTAAGATCGACACTGTTATCTTCATCGCCCCACGATATTACTTCAATAGACGGATCGCCGTTCCGAAGCCTATCCCCCAGGTCTTTACGCGTCATGTTTATTTTACTCTTATCCCAGGCTATATTTACCTTAGGGCTATGGTTTGCAATTGGAGGAACGGTTACTGAAACTGTAACGCCACTAATCTTTTTGACAGCATTTTCAATGACTGCAACCCGGTCTTCCCACATTTTCCACTCCTTATCATGGTCCTGGTTTACATAACTGTCCAATGCAGCATACATACCAAGCATTTCTTCTTTATTCACCTTCATTCCCCGCCCAATTGTTACACCATTCGGTGAGTCATTAAGTCTTGCACCTGCAATGATATCAGCTTTTCCCATAAGAACGCCGGCGCTTTGCGGCCCACGAATCGCTTTACCGCCAGACAAAGCCACCCAGCTAAAACCCATATCGTTAAATTTCCAAAGATTATTTACCGGAGGTACGTCAGCGGCTATATCGATTGTTGCGGGCAGGTTGTGTTTTTTTGCCAACTGAAGCCATTCTTCATGCATTATTTTTCCTTCTAATGCATTGCAATTTAAAAAGTGCATGGATGCTGTATTCTCATTTACCGCCCTGTTCACATCCTCCGCTGTTTCAACAGGAATTATAGTTACACCCGTATTATAAAGTGCTTGTTCGTAGCCGTCGTAGTGTCCCTTTTGCAGAAGCACTTCAGACTTTATTCCTGATTCTTTAAGGTTGTGAGGAAGTTGTTTTACTTTCTGTTGGTCCGTTCCCGTTAGTATGCCCGCCATGCCGAGCGTTAACGCCGAGAAAGCGCCAGCGGTCACCATTGCCGCTTCTGCATGGGTCATTTGTGCAATCTTTTCTCCCACCTTATCCTGCACTTCATTGAGCATGCAAAACTCCTTTGCGCTTTGGTCAATAGCTTCCATTACATCGTCATGCATGAGGGAGGCACTCATAGTGGTATAAGTGCCTGCAGCATTGATGAAGGTGCGGATGCCGAGTTCTTTTACAATGTTTCTTTTCGCTACTTTTTTGGATGGGGCAGCAAGTAATGATTCATTAGGAAGAAAACTTCCGAAAAGAGTGCCGCCTAATGGAAGCAGGCCGAGGCCCTTAATAATTTCTCTGCGCTTCATTGTATATTTTTTTATTGATAAATTTTGAGATCATTTACTTGCTGCCTCTTCCTGTTTATTTATCCCACCAAACTTTAGTCAACAAATTGTCCTGGTTTAATTCTGCAAATCCTTGCCTTTGCAAAGCATCAAGATAGTTAGCCTGATTAGTTAGATTCTCAGAATTAGGCAATGAAAAACGCCTGAACATTTTACCACCTGTTACATTACCAGGATAATTAACCGGTGTTAGTATGGGATAACCCGTCCTTCTCCAGTTTGCATAAATTTCATAATCGTTACCGAATAAAGTTATCCATTTTTGAACAGATATGGCTTCTAATTGCTGATCAAAAGTTCCGCCTGCGGGATACGGGTTCATTTGCAAATAGGCATCTATTTTGGCAGGGCTAATTATGTTTGGACTTGGCGCTACTGCCGGATAAAAAGACCATTGCGTCATACCAAAATTTACACCACTATTATATGCTTCTTCTGCGGTGGATCCATTGTACCAGCCTCTCAATGCGGCTTCTGCTAAAAGCAGGTAAGATTCTGATGGCCCTAAAATTATGATGGGTGCCGCAACATTTAATACAAGTAATGAAGGCTCTGAATAGGTGTCGAAATCGGTTGGTTTGGTATTCAGGCTGGCACTTACCATTCCTTTTTGTAATGCAAAAGATGTATCCGCTGTATAGGTTGTTGCACCTGGAGAAGTGGGAACCCAAACTACAGAGATCACCGGCAGGCGTGGGTCTTTAGTGCTTTTGAGATAGTCTATGAAAGTTGCTGCATATTTGCCGCCTTCCACGTTATCACCACCCGGACTTATATAGTTACCATTGCGCATGGCAAGCGTCTGTGGATTCATTCCTCCCGGCACATCAGCGTAAGATATTTTTGCGATATCGGCATCTGAAGTCATAACGCCGCCGGCTATTGCTTTTTGTACCCATGTCTGAGCCAATGCTGCATCCACATTTGTTAAGCGCATCCCTAAGCGCAGCATTAATGTATAAGCAAACTTTTTCCATTTTGTTACGTCACCTTTGTATAACAAATCCGCGTTTCCAAAAGTTGGTTTGGATGGATCCAGCGCTGCCGCTGATTCATCAAGTTCCTTAAACATGTCGAGATAAATATCCTTCTGTGTATCATATTGTGGCGTGAGATTCCCTTGCCCTGCGAGTGCATCTGAATAAGGAATATCTCCTGCAACATCTGTTAGCTGATCAAATTCATACACTTTGAGAATACGAACCAGCGATTTTTTATTTACATCGTTTGGATCTTGCACTGCTGCTTCCAATTGAAGGAGCCTGTTAAGCTTATCGGTATAATATCCCGTAAAATCCGCGACGGTTCCGTTGAAACTATAAAACTTGTCACCTATTGCCGGAACTTCCTTATACGTTGAAAAATATTGCATTCCTTCTGCGATTACCGAATAATTGGAAGCTTGCATTGCCGTTATTGCCCCTGTAAAGAGATATTCCGGCACTGCGGTTTGTGTAGTGTTTGGATCAATATTTAGGTCGGTGAGGCTTTTTTTGTTACAGGATGATAACATTGAAAAAGCAGCGACCAATAGTAAACATATAGTTTTTGAAAATTGAATTTTCATAATTTCTTTATTCATGAGTTGAAAAATTAAAATTTAATATTCAGGTTTAATCCGATATCACGGGTTCTTGGTTCGCCGGTCCCGGAAGTGCCGGTTGTGTTACTTACCGTTTGCCCGAACTCAGGATCTAAACCTGCTTCTTTAACTCTTTTGTCCCTGTATAAAATGGCAAGATTGCGGGATACAATTGATAGGGATGCCGATTGTATTTTGATAAGTTTCAATTTATCAACAGGCAGATTATAACTCAAAATAACGCTGCGAAGTTTTACAAAATCTGTTTTAAATACATTCACGCTTCCGGCATAATTATTACCCCGGTTATTGTAGTAAGTGTCCAGGAGATCGACAGCCCATGTCTTACTAAAAGGTGCACCGGTTTGATCAACACCAGATAATTCCAAACCATTTTCCCTTCCGGGTAATGTTTCCTTCGTAAGTCCAAATCTTGAAGCATATTGCCATAGATTGCTGTATCCAATTGATCCAAATTTCGCGTCAAGTAATATACTCAGAGAAAATCTCTTATACCTGAAATCGTTGGTAAGCCCCATTATGTACGGCGGATTAGCAACTCCCAAATTCTCCCTTACGCTTTGTTCATAACCGCTTACGCTGTTATAAACCTGGATCCCTTTTGCGTCTTTTAAAAATACGGGTGCCTGGATGGTTGCATAAGGCAATCCTACCTGGGAGATAACATTTACTCCGCCGGAAATGCCCGAGCCAATTGTAAGTGTTGTCAAACCGGGCGCAAGACTCAAAATCTCGTTCTTATTCCATGCCATATTATAGCTTACGCTCCAGCGGAAATTTCGTGTTATTGCAGGGGTTCCTGTAAGTAATAGTTCGATGCCACGGTTTCTAAGCGTTCCTACATTTTGATTTCCAGCTAAGTATCCTGTGGTGTTAGAAATATCGGGTTGAAGGATATTATTTGTAGTCATCCGGTCATAATAAGTAGCATCTATACCCAGGCGGCTTTTGAAGAATTGTATTTCAAAACCACCTTCGGATGTTGTTACTGTTAATGGCCTGAGGCCGGGGTTAGGTAACCTGTTAGACGCGTTGAGAACCGGTAATCCATTAAATCCGCCGGGAGTAAGGTTGTACGTTTGGTTGATAGCGTAAGGATCTACTGTTGCATTACCTACTTGTGCCCACGAGCCTCTGAGTTTAAGAAAGCTTATAACATCAGGCAGTTTTAAAGCATCAGACAAAATAATACTTCCACCTATTGACGGATAGAAGATAGCGTTATTGCCCACGTTTAATGTCGAAAACCAATCTTTTCTACCGGTAAATGAAAGATAGAAAATACGCTTAAAATCCAGGTCTACGGAACCAAATAATGAATTGGTTCCAGAATGACTTTCACTTTTATTTGGAACATTAAGTGTGTTCAGGTTTGTGTAGCTGATGAAGTTCGGAATAATAAAGTCCCTGCCTGTGATACTGCTCAGAAGGGCATTGCGCCTTTCACGGTTTACGCCGGCAAAGGCACTGATGCTAAAATCTTTTAAAAATTTTGCATTGTAATTGATAGTAGCCCGGGCGTTGCCTATGTCATTTTGATCTTCATAAGAGTTATAATAACCTTTTGGTGTAAAGGCAGTTCCGATAGGTACATAATTGGATCTCTCGGAAAAAAGAAAATCTTTTGAAATAATTCCTTTAACGAACAAGTTGGGTAAAAAATTTATCTGCACGCTTCCCGAGCCTATAAACCGGTTTCTTGTATCATCATTCCCAGTCTTGTTTACCACAAACCACGGATTGGGCGCCGCCGGTACCGGGTTCCACTGTATTTCGTCGCCATTATCATTATACCCGGGTGCCAGGGATCTTATATCCACTGTATTTCCAAGAAGGTAGGTGGCCCAGCTCGGATTCAATTCAGCATAACCAACATTTGGCCTGTTATGTCCCTTTTCATAATTATACTGAGCATTTCCTTCGATAGTAATGAAATCATTTTTCCCAAGGTGAGATGTAACGCTTAAGTTAGTAGTCTTCCTGTCAAACGTTGAATTTGGTGTTTGCGCCTGGGCGTCTAAATCTGAAATGGAGAGCCTGAAATTAAGGCCGTTGCTGCCGCCGTAAAAAGCTACAGTATTAGTAAAGTTCCTGCTGGGGCGATAAAAATTATTGACATTGTCTTTTACTTTAACCGGTGAATAAGGACGCTCAACTCCATCAAATTGAACTACCATTGAGCCATCCACTTTTGCGCCGTAAGATAACCTGCCTGCACTAAGAGCCGCAGCCTGTGTAGCTGGTTTTACTCCATCATTACCGGATCCATATTCATATTGATAATTTGGAAATGAAGAAGGAGTTCCATATACAATATTTGAATTAACGTCAACACCAATTCCCTTTTGCGCTCTTCCTGATTTGGTAGTGATCAGGATTACGCCGTTAGCTGCCTGGCTTCCGTATAATGCAGCCGCAGCACCACTTTTTAAGACAGTAATTGATTCGATGTCATCGGGGTTTATACTTGATATTCCATCTCCTGTATCGTAATTAAATCCGGTGCTGCTTGCCGATGCGCCGCCATTTCCATTATAAATAGGAGATCCGTTTACAACATATAACGGCTGGTTATTGGCTGAGCCATTAATGGCACCAACTCCACGAATAACGATCCTGCTTGAACCACCCGGGCCGGATGCAATTTGGGTGGCATCAACGCCTGCTATTTTCCCGGTAAGGGCACTTGCAACATTATTCTCGCGGGCTTCTGTAAACTCGGAACCTTTTACCTCGGCAGTCGAATATACCAACCCTCGTTTACTTTTCTTAATTCCTAACGCGGTGACTACAACTTCATTCAGTTCTTTAGTTTCTTCCTGTAGACTTACATTCAGGAGCGTTTGATTATTTACGGCAACCTCGCGGGTTATAAATCCAATGAAAGAAAATATAAGTGTTCCATTTTCGGGAACGTTAATGGAATAATTTCCTGAGATATCACGTAGACGTTCCAACGGAGGAGCCTTTAACAGTAATGCTTACTCCTGATAAAGGATTGCCCCTGGCATCGGTCACCTTACCGCTTACAATATTTGCATTGATGGAATAGGGGATCTCATAATCATCCAACTCAGAATAAGAGACTAATTTTTTTGACTGCATTATCAAAATCTGATCCCGCACCTGCTTATAGGTTAACGAGGTTTTCGCCAATGCAATTTTTAAAAAGTCTTCAACACTTATTTTGCTAATGGGCAGATTCAAATTGCGAATGTTTTTAACCTCATCTTTTCGATACATAAAATGATACCCCGTGCTGGCTTCAACTTTTTGAAATGCCTGTATAAGGGTTTCATTATTTAGCCCCAGCGTTATTTTAACTTCATTAATTGGCTGGCTCTTTAGTGGGGTTGCAAAAAGCAATTGGACTGATGTAGTAATTAATATTGTAGCAGTTACTATTCCAATTCTCATAATGTAGTTTATGATTGATTTTTCAAAGGGAAATTTCTTCTTAACAGTTGATTTGAAAAAATTATGGAATTCCCCGGTTAATGATGGAAGATTCATAAATTTGAGAAGTTTTAAGTTAATAAGGAACTCGTTTACGAGTGTATTTAAAACATCGCACAGGGCCGATTGCAGTCGGCGCTTGCAAGATTGTAACCTCTGAATTAATTTTCAGAGGTTTTTTGTTATTCCAGTCTTACCGGCCCGGGATCATCTTTTTTAAGGGAGCGTCGCTTTGTCATAATCAGATTTTTTTTTGGTTTATTAATTTATTATTTAAGGTGTAATATTTACAATTGACTTTTTCTTATCGTAGTCATAAACTAATCCATTGAAGAGACAAATGCTGTTCAATGTTTCTTCCAGCGTTGCATTTTTAGAAAAAGTGGTGGTGAACCGTAATGATTCAACCTCGGGATTATCAATTATTATTTTCACATTATACCGGTCTTCCATAAGCTTTGCAGCCTCAGAGATGGTAAGGTTATCAATAAGTAAATCTTCTTTTTTCCAGGTTAAATAGCTTTCATTCTTAACGGTTTGCACTAAAGACTTTACTTTGGATTTGGCATAAGTAATTTGTTGATTGGGAGTAATAATTCCAAGCAATTTATTTTCGTCGTTAACGCTTACCCTTCCCCGCTTTACCGTTACAACAATATCATCTTCACCAGGAAAGGCTTTGATGTTGAAAGCAGTTCCCAATACTTTAGTCTGCAAGTTGCCGGTGTGTACAATAAAAGGCCTTTGCTTATTGTGCCTGATATCAAAAAATGCCTGGCCCTCAAGATATACCTCACGTGTAGCCATACCGTCGAAAGTAGACGGATAATTCAACTTGCTTCCCTGGCTGAGGATAACGGTGCTTCCATCCGGAAGTAAAATAACCCGATTTTTTTTCGGTTCTACGTTGGTATTCTTCGCGATCGTATTGGCTGATGCGCTATCAGAAGGATCTTTTTGAAGAAAATATAAGCTTGAGATAAGTGCTATTGCAAGAACCGCTGCGGCCGCAAACCTTACATACCTGAAGTTTATTACACTTGCTTTTTCGGCTTGAGGAGCGAGTTTAGAAATGTTGCGCCATACCTCATCCCGTAAATTATTTTTGAATGCTTTTTTTTCATCACGATCAAATGCATCCAGCACACCAGGGTCGTTTTGAAAGAGGTTGTAATACTTTTCAACGAATATTCTCTCCTCTTCAGTAGCGTTGCCATTACGGTACTTCTGCAGCAGTTTGATAAAATAATTTTTGTCCATTTATGTACTTAAAGCTATTAGCTTATACACATGACCCGAAAAAGCAAAAAAGTCCCATGCGGAAGAAAAGTTTTTTAGAAAAATAATTAAGAGGCTAAAATCCCGAGCAGTATCCCAATTGTAAAAAGGCGTATTAGTGAAACCTTTAGAGTTTCGATTGCTTTGCCCAATTGGTTTTGTACGGTCTTCCTCGCTATGCCTAATTGTGATAGCTATAACTTTAGTAGAAAGCCCATCCTGCATGCGTAGTCGAAAAATATCTCTTCTTTTTGGAGGTAAAGAGTCAAGAAGGTGTTCATAAGATCGTAAAAATTCTTTCCATAATAGTTGAGTGTCTGCCTGTGAAGATCTTTCTGAAATATTATCGAGAGCATCAAAGAATGGATGAATCGGTTTTTGCTTTGCAAAGAATTTAATTACCCTGTTACGAATGGATACATTTAAATAGGCAGGTAAATTATCTATTTGTGTTTCGCGGTTTATCCAGATCTGCGTAAAAATTTCCTGGACTATGTCCTTTGCTGCATCGAGGTCTTTTGTTCTTTTGTAAGCACTGTCCAGTGAACTTTCCCAATACCTGTCGAACAAAATATCAAACGACTTTTTATTGCCGCAACTTACTTGCTCCAGCAATAAATTATCATCAGTTAATTTGGGTTCGGTTGGTGTCATTGATTGGTGTGAGTTAACCAAATGTAAATATTTTTTTTAAAAAAAAGTTACAACATCGAAACAATGCTTCCATATTTTATGAGGAATAATCCATAAATTTTTTATGGTAAAAAAGTATAGTTCATATTACATTGATAATATTTGATAAATGTTCTTACTGGAGTTATTAAAAAATAAGTTGATAATTTTTGAGCAGAAACTGAGAGGCTAAATTAGCCCTTAAATCTGGAGCCTGATCTTTCTTTTCTCTAATAAACCGGCGATCCATATTACAAAGAAGGCTAAAATGAATGAACGGATAATCCCGCCAATGCCCTCGCTAAAAAACAGCGGGTAGCGAAACCCAATCAAAGAATAAACAGAATATAGAAGATAAGGAATTAAGTAAGTGGTGAGCGTACTAGTGCCGGCGGGACGGATACCCTTAAACAAGTTACTCATGCCTTTCATATCAACAAAGTAAATGAGCAATTCAAAAACCAATATGCCAATACCAATGCAGATGGCTACCCATGCCGGAGTCGCACGTATTTTGGAAATGCCGGCTGCATAGGGTCTTATGAATAATCCGAATAATATCATGGCAATTCCCGTTATTGCAAACGAAATCCATAACAACTTGTCTCTGCCTTTGCCCGCTAATTCTCTATACAAAAGAGAAACTACTACACCTGCCATTGTTAACGAGACAGACGCAGCATTGCCAATAACAAATATTGAGAATTTTAGAACGCCTGTATGAAAGGCGATATTGATACCCATGAATAAAACAAATGCGAATAGCTGCACCCAAAAATTTCCTTTCGATAACAGGTAGATTAAAGCGCAAACAAGGTAAGACCATCCAATGATACCTAAAATGCCCCACCAATAGGGCTTGAGACCGACGGGTGCGGAGGGCTCGCCTCCCTTATACAAGTACGCCATCAATAATAAAATCAATATGCCAGCCCCTTGCAGCAAATACTTCAGTGGCTTCTTAATTGTATCCGGGTAATCTATCCAGATCAGAAAAAAAGAAATGGTTATGCATATTTCCCATACTGCTTCTGGCAAAATTGCTGCACTATTATAACTTTCCATATTCACGTGAAAAAAGCCCATCACTAACAGTGCAAATGAACGGGTAAAAATATAAATCGCAATGTTGTAAAATGAATCTTGTCTTTTTAGTCTTTTCATCAATGCAAAAGGAAGGGACAAGCCTACTATAAAAAGAAAAATCGGGAAAATGGTGTCGGCAAAGCCAAGACCATCGGCATTTGCACTCACGTGCTCTATCCACTCAGGAATATTTTTTACGCTGCTCACGTCATTCACGAAAATCATAAAAAACATAGTAACAGCCCTAAAGACATCTATTGATACCAGGCGTTGTGGAAGTTGTCTTGCCTGCAAAGCAGGAGCCAGGTTGCTTTTCGGGAGTGAATCCCCGACTGCGTTCGTCGGAACTTCCATAGTTAATTTATTGCCGAATGATGGTCACTTCAATTTATGAAATCAAGTATTGCTTAATAGACTAATTATCGTTGCACCCTTCCACTTGCATCACCCTTCATTAATCCTTTCACATCGCCGAGTGTAGCATGATTTAAATCGCCAGGGATCGTATGTTTCATAGCAGAAGCTGCAACACCGAATTCGGCAGCATCTTTCATTTCCATACCGGTAACCAAACCATAAATAAAACCACTTGCGAAAGAATCGCCGCTTCCTACGCGGTCTATTATTCGCACTTCGTACTGCTTTGAATGATAAAAATCGTTTCCGTCATATACTAAAGCACTCCAGCCGTTATCTGATGCACTGTGGCTTTCTCTCAATGTAGATGCAATGTATTTAAAACCAAATTTTTCTTTCATTTGCTGAAACACGTCTTTGTAGCCGTCAAGATTTAATTCTCCTTTTGTAACATCGGAGCCTTTACTTTTAAATCCTAAGGTCGTTTCTGCATCTTCTTCATTTCCTATACATACATCAACGGATTTGCACAGTTCAGTCATCACTTCTTTTGCCTTCTCTTTACTCCATAGTTTTTTTCTATAGTTGAGATCAATGCTCGTGGTGATACCTTTTTCTTTTGCAATTTTTAACGCTGTTTCTGTGAGTGCCGCAGCCTTGTCACTTAACGCAGGGGTAATTCCGGTTGTATGAAACCAGTCTGCTCCGTCAAATATTTTATCAAAATCAAAATCAGAAATGTCTGCTTCAGAAATAGCGGCGTGAGCACGATCATAAATTACCTGCGACGCTCTCATAGAGGCGCCTGTTTCTAAAAAATAAATGCCGAGTCTTTCTCCGCCACGTGCGACAAATTGTGTATCCACACCGTAACGTCTTAAATGATTAATCGCCGATTGCCCGACCGGGTTATCAGGTACTTTGGAAACAAAAGTGCCCTGTAGGCCATAATTACAAAGGGCTGCAGCGACATTCGCTTCCCCGCCACCGTAAGTGACATCAAAACTATCCGCCTGCACAAATCTTTTAAAATCCGGCGTAGATAAGCGAAGCATTATTTCTCCCAGTGTTACAACTTTTTTTGCCATGATGATTTAATCTTTTAATTTGAAGAGATTTTATAGTTCAAAACAATTTAGCCGAATTTCTTTTATATTTCGCGAAGGAACAAGATTTATATAAATAATTAGTGGAAAATATGCGGAAACGATTGCATAAAAAAATATGGCATGTTGCCATAATTCCGATAACATTGCTCATTTGTAAACATATTTTATGGACATGAAAAAAGATTTATTAGAGCTAATTCCCTTGCAAGGTATATTGCCCCTTTATTTTTATAAGGACACTGAAGTAAGTCTCGAAGTCTTAAGAGCCTTGTACAAAGCTGGTATAAGAGCAGTGGAATATACTAATCGTGGTGAAGCAGCCTTACATAATTTCAAGGAAATGCGTAAAGTGTGCGACAACGAATTAAAAGGAATGTACCTGGGTGTGGGAACCATTAAGAATGGCAGTATGGCACAAACATTTATTGATGCAGGTACTGACTATATAATTTGTCCGGGACTTATTGAGGAGGTTGCCGAAGTTGCTGATAAAAAAAATATGCTCTGGGTGCCTGGCTGTATGACACCTTCCGAAATTATCCGGGCAGAAAATTTGGGTGCAAAAATGGTTAAACTTTTTCCCGGGAATATCCTTGGGCCTGTTTTTATGAGCTCGATAAAAGAATTGTTTCCGGATTTATTATTTATGCCTACCGGCGGTGTCGATCTCGATAAAGACAATATTGCAAGCTGGTTCAAGGCCGGAGTTTGCGCGGTTGGTATGGGAAGCAAGTTAGTGAGCAAGCAATTGCTCGAACAAAAAGACTACGCAAAAATTGAAGCTCTTACAAAGCAGGCAATTGATATCGTGCAATCGGTAAGAGCATAATTAATAAAAGGCGATTTTTGTGCGATGGCGAAAAAACTATGAAGCCTCCATTAGTACTGCTTGCTGTTTTGGCTTGTGCATATTAAGTTTTCCGTTGTATTGTGCACCCAATTCGATTTCCAACGTATCGGTTGTAATATCTCCATTTACCTCGCCTGTCTTTTTTATTTCAAGCTGGCCCGATTGAATATTACCAGTCACGGTCCCATAAATAATGGCTGACTCTGTAGTGATATCACCTTCGATATCACCGCTCTCGCCTAAGATTACACCACCGGTAACATTTACATTCCCGATTACTTTTCCTTCGATTCTTATAACAGTTGAGCCCTGTATCTCACCGGTAAAGGTGTATCCATCACCTATTATGGTCGAGATTTCCTGTTGATTAATTTCTAGCGGCTGTTTGTTGGTTTTTTTGAACATATCAATTAAGAGTTAAAAAAGATTCAGGATTTATTTTTTGTCCATTTTTATGCACCTCGTAATGTAAATGCGGGCCGGTCGACCTCCCGGTGGAACCGATTTTGCCAATCTGTTGCCCAATTTCTATTTTCTGCCCCGAACTTACTAAAATTTTTGATAAATGCCCATAAAGAGTTTCGAAACCATTACCGTGCTTTAAAATAATACAGTTACCAAACCCACCCTTCTGGCCAGCAAATGCTACCTCACCTTTTGCCATTGCTTTCACGGGTGCTCCCATTGGACCTTTAATATCGAGGCCCTTATGCGTTTCAACATTTGATCCCCCAAATGGGTTTTCACGGTGCCCAAAAGTGGAAGTGATAGCGCCGGGATAAGGTGCACCTAACGGCGTGTATGAAATGTTGTACATTACGCGGTTTAGATAAGTGTCATAAAAATCACTGATTTCGTCGGTGGATAGAATGTCGTTGTCGGTCTCGCCACCCTGCGGCCCCTTAAATACAGGTTGTATTCCCCTGGCTTTTAGGTAACCATTTATAGTCGAAAGGTCTTTGTCAATTTTCGTGAATTTTTCCTTTATTGCACTTGTGTCAACCTGTGCAAACAAAGCATGCATTGACTGAATTTTTTTGGAAAGTACTGCTTTCAGTTTAAGTTGCTGAATATTGCTTGATGATAAATAGACGATAGTGCCTATTAACGAAAGAAATATCAGGCACAATGCTGCCACATATTTTTTCCAGTTTAAGATCAGTTTGCTTGAAATCTGCACCGGTTTTGGCGCCTTTGCATTATGGCTTACAAATAATACAGTGGTTTTTACTTTTTTTTGTTTCATAGATGGCTAAGGTTAAGTTAGCTATATTGGATTATGATTAACTTGGGATTATCAAAAGAACAGAATATGTTTCAGGATAAATTTGAATCTCAAGGAACAATATTATAAACGCACTGTAAAGTGATAAATTGCCCTGTGTTAACATATTTTTATATGCTTAAAAACTAACGACTTGTGATGGGCTGATGGCTTTTTGTACATCTATGTTATGCATCTGCTAAAAGTGTAATTAAAACTGTTTCTCCCAGTTAGCAGATTCTTTTTTGCTAAAGCATCTCTTCTTTTTTTTAAAAAAAAAGAGAGTTTTCGAAAACCTATATAGCAAAATGATAGATATGATCTGGGTCAAACAGCGAGTAAATACTTTATAGCGTAAATTCTTCTTCTCAAACTCAAACAAATGTTCGTACACCGGTGGAAGTATAGGAATACCGGAATTCTTTTGGCGTGCTGTCTTTTTTCTTTTTGAAAATCCTGTTGAAATTTGACATGTTATTAAAACCGCACTTATAGGCCACTTCGTTGATGCTATCGGTTGTATCTATAAGCATACGAGAGGCGTGACCTAGCCGCACTTCATTTAAAGTATCGACAAATGTTTTTCCTGTTCTTAATTTAAAAAATCGGCTTAAGGAGACTTCGGTCATTCCGGCGATTTTTGCAGCGTCGTTCAGGGTAATATTTTGATTAAAGTTGGCATTTACATAAGCCATTATCTTTTCTATTCTCCGACTATTATATGACGCTGTTTCTTTATTAAATGAAGTATCAGAAAGGGTTCTTATATTTCTGGACGTTGAGAGATCATGAAGAATGGACATGAGTTCGAGGACGGAGTCAAATCCATGCTTCTGCGGCAATTGCTTTAAGCGGGGCATTATGGATAAGGCCGTTGCATTCGTGAATAAAACGCCTCTTGCCGAACGCTGCAACAGCGTTCTGATAAAACTCATTTGATTCCTTTTCAAAAACTTCTCATCAAATAAGTCACGATGAAATTGTATGGTTATTTCTTTAATAAGTTTCCCATTGCATTTATGTGTAAACCAGCCGTGCTGTAAATTCGGTCCCACAAGTACCAATTCAGTATCGCCTATTTCCTCCACATGATCACCAATTATTCTTTTTGCACCTCCGGCATTTCTAATAAAATTTAGCTCAAACTCCTCGTGAAAATGTAAAGGAAAATCAAAGTCTCGTTTGCTACGGGAAAACAGTGAGAAGCAATCGCTCTGAGTGAGTGGAGTTATTTCTCTTAAAATTTTGGTCGTCATTTTTTTAAATTTTGGCTAAATAATGCTATAGTAATATCAATAAAGTATTAGCTACCGCAAACAACCGAGCTTAACATGAAACAGCTTTAAACATGGAATTTCAAATAATCTAAATTTAATTAAAACTAATTAAATATAACCATTAGATAAAAAAGTACCGCTATTGCGTAATAATTTTAGATAGATTTGACGCCGAAACGATTGAAATTATGAGAGGATATCCATGCTTCAACATATTGAAGGCTTTGATCTCCTTATATAGTTGACAAAATCTACTATCCATCAAAATTAATTCCGGCACTTTTATAAAAACTAATGTACGCATTCCCAATGGAAATAACATTATAGATATTCAATTTATGGAATTTCCGCTTCCGGTTTTTTAAGCTATCAATAATTTCGAAACGCTTGAAGAAAAATATCAAAAGATAAATGTGCACTGTGCCTATCGACGATTATTTACAGGAGCATCAGTAATGACAATATGAAGAAAAATATTTTTTTGATATTATTCCTATTGATAGCCTTCAAGGCATCAAATGCGCAATCCTCTTTTGTCTCCGTTAAAGACCACCAATTTTTTTTAAACGATAATCCCAATTATTATATTGGAACTAACTATTGGTATGGAGAATTGCTTGCTCTTGAGAAAGATAAAAAAAGAGGAATTGGAAGACTAAGAAAAGAACTCGATTTTCTGCAACAGCATGGAATTACAAATATTCGGCTTGTCGCAGGCGCCGAAGGAAAAGGCCTGGTGAACGGCGTTGAAAGAATAGGGCCTCCTTTGCAGACTGATGAAGGTATATTCGACCCCAAAATTTTAACAGGCCTTGATGTGTTACTCGATGAAATGAGTAAGCGAAATATGAAAGCAGTTATTTACCTGAGCAATAACTGGGAATGGAGCGGTGGTTTTCTGCAATACTTAAAATGGAATGGCCTGGTTGAGGATTCAATATTCAGGAAAAAATTTAACTGGATTGAGCTTGGGAACTTAATCAGCAAATTTTACAATTGTGAAAAATGTATGAACGATTATTTCAAACAAGCTGATTATATTATTAATCGCACCAATTCTGTCTCTAAAAAGAAATACAAAGATGATCCTGCAATAATGGCCTGGGAACTGGCCAATGAACCGCGGCCAATGAGAGTATCTTCAATAAACTCTTATGAGAATTTCATAAACAAAGCAGCCTCTTTTATAAAATCGAAGGATTCAAATCATCTCGTAACGCTAGGCGTTGAGGGGTATATGGGAACAGAAAACCTCGACGTATTTGAAAAAATTCACGACGATAAAAATGTAGATTATCTCACCATTCACGTGTGGCCTAAAAACTGGAGCTGGTTTAAAGGAAATGATGTTGCCGGTGGAATCGATGCTGTTTTTTCTAAATCACTCCAATACATTTATGCTCACGAGAATGTAGCAAGGAAACTTAATAAGCCCATAGTAATTGAAGAATTTGGTTTGCCAAGAAATGCTAATTCTTTTGATATTGATGAATCGACTTCACTGAGGGATAGTTTCTATAATAGGATATTTACTGAATTGGTAAAAAATAAATATGGCGACGGTGTTTTGGGTGGCGTAAATTTTTGGGCTTATGGCGGCCTGGCCAAACCTGTAAAAGGTCAAACGTTTTGGAAAGCCGGCGATCAATATATGGGTGATCCGCCTATGGAAGAGCAAGGTTTAAATTCCGTATTTAATAGTGATAAAAGCACGTGGTCTGTTGTTGACGCTGCAAAGAATAAATTGAATGGAAATAATTACGCAGACGATTTGCCCGTTGATAAAAATGCCACTGCAGAAACAATTAATCTTTACCACAACTTAAAAACGCTTCAGCTTAAAGGAACCATGTTTGGCCACCAGGACGACCTGGCTTATGGAGTAGGTTGGAAATATGTTCCCGGGAAAAGCGATGTAAAGGAAGTCACTGGTGATTACCCTGCGCTATATGGTTTCGAGTTAGGGCGTCTCGAGATCGATCAACCTGTAAATATTGACAGTGTGCCGTTTGATCAGATGAAATCGTATATACGTGACATTTATGATCGTGGCGGGGTGGTTACATTGAGCTGGCATCTTAATAATCCCTTAACGGGTAAAACTGCATGGGATCCTGCGCCGGGAACGGTTGCGTCTATTTTGCCGGGAGGCGCAAAAAGCGAATTATACAAGAGCTGGCTTGATAAAGTTGCCAATTTTATTGTAAGCTTAAAAGGCGAAAACGGCGAATATATTCCCATTATTTTCCGGCCATTTCACGAGTTGAATGGTAATTGGTTTTGGTGGGGAAAAGATCATTGCACTCCTGAACAATTGAAAGACCTTTGGCATTTTACAATCTCTTACCTGAGAGATACTAAAAATATTCACCAGCTTTTATATGCATATAATACCGATCGTTTTTCTTCTAAAGAAGAATATCTTTTAAAATATCCAGGTGATGATTGGACTGATGTTACCGGTTTTGATATTTACCAAAGAAAAGGCGGAGACGACGGAAATGCCACGTTCATAAAAGACGCGGGCAAAATGTTTTCGATGCTTGAGGAAATTGCTTTTGACAAAAATAAAATTCCTGCCCTTACTGAATTTGGCTACGGCAGGGTTCCGGATAGCACGTGGTGGACAAAAGTTTTGTACAAGGCAATGGGCTATCATAAGATTTCGTATGCTTTAACATGGAGAAACGCCGGCACCAAAGCTTCGGGTGAAACAGAATACTATTTGCCTTATAAAGGGCAGGCGTCGGAGGAGGATTTTATTAAATTTTATGATGAACCGAATATTTTATTTCAAAACGATATAACGAAAGAGCAGCTATATAAATGAAACTCCAACTTTTAGATATTGCAATAGTTGTTTCTTACCTGGTATCAATGCTGATGATTGGCTGGTATTATAGAAAGAAAGCAAGGTTGAATAAAGAGAGCTATTTATTAGGTGGAAAAAAACTTCCCTGGTATTTACTCGGCCTCAGCGACGCATCAGACATGTTCGACATCAGCGGAACTATGTGGATGGTTTCGCTTTGCTACGTATATGGATTTAAAAGCATTTGGATACCATGGTTGTGGCCGGTTTTTAACCAGGTTTTCAATATGATGTTCCTGGCAAAATGGCTCCGCCGTTCCAATGCTGATACAGGCGCAGAGTGGCTCGCCACAAGATTTGGCCTGTCAGGAAAAGGAGTAAAAGCGTCGCACAATATTGTAGTTGTTTTTGCACTTATTGGTTGCCTTGGCTTTCTCGCCTATGGCTTCGTGGGCCTGGGAAAATTTATTGAAATATTTGTTCCATTGAATATTGTTCAGCCCTATATTCCATTTCATATAGCTCCTGAATATGTTGCCCATTTCTACGGCATTGTTTTTACTTTATTTGCCATGTTTTATTCTATCCTGGGTGGCATGCACAGTATAGTAGTTGGCGATTTAATCAAGTATTCAATAATGACTATTGGTTGTATTGCAATAGGATATATTGCAATGACTCACTTACATGGGCAAACGCTGAATGTGCCCAACGGTTGGAGCCATCCTTTCTTTGGCCTCGACCTTAATCTCGACTGGAGCCATATATTACCGGCTGCAGTGCAAAAAATCTCCGATGATAACTTTGGGCTCTTTGGAATATTTTTTATGATGATGCTTTTTAAGGGTGTGTTCGCCAGCCTTGCAGGCCCCGCGCCTAATTATGATATGCAAAAAGTTTTGTCAACGCGATCTCCGAAAGAAGCATCAAAAATGACGGGTTTTGTTTCCATTATATTATTACCCATTCGCTACACAATGGTGATCGGGCTTACGGTGCTTGCAGTGCTTTATTACAACCAACTTGATCTTTCCGCGCCGGGCGGAGGAACCGACTTTGAGAGAATATTACCAGGGGCAGTTAATAATTTTCTACCAGTTGGGGTTCTTGGTATTGTACTCACGGGTTTACTGGGCGCCTTTATGGGCACCTTTTCGGGAACCCTGAATGCAGCGCAGGCTTATATTGTGAACGATATTTATCTTAAGTATGTTAACCCTTCAGCGCCTACCAGGCGAATTATTGCTCTTAATTATATCGTGGGCATCGTGGTCGCCGCCGTGGGAATCATCCTGGGATTCTATGCCAAAGATGTTAACTCAATTTTGCAATGGATTGTGGGCGCCTTATATGGTGGATATATCGCTTCAAATATGTTGAAATGGTATTGGTGGCGCTTTAATGCTAATGGATTTTTCTGGGGCATGATGGCTGGTATAGTCGCTGCTCTCGTGTTTCCCTTTATATTTACCGGTCTCCCATTGTACAACTGGCCGTTATTGTTTTTGATTTCTGTTATTGGTTGCATTGCAGGGACATATACCGCACCTCCCACCGATATTAATGTATTGAAAAATTTCTATAGACAGGTAAGGCCGTGGGGGTTCTGGAAACCTGTAAATGATTTGGTAATCAGCAGAAGATCCGGCGTTTGTACCAAACAAAAGATTCAAGCTGGATATGTTTAATGTGGTACTGGGAATCATAGGGCAATCGTGCCTCACTATTTTGCCCATGTACTTTGTGTTATGGATGAAATTGCCTTTACTCATAACGATTGTGATACTCGCAGTAATTGCTTTCATCCTCAAAAAAACCTGGTGGAACAAGTTAGAAAATTAAAACGGTCTAAATTAAAACTGTCCTGGCGGCAATAATATATATCTATGAATTTAAATTATAATGAAAGATTGCGTTTTCTGAGAGATACTCATAAAAACCTGCTGCAACAAAAGAATATAGAACTTGAATCGATGAATGGAATTTTCAGCCGGTATAAAAACCCCGTTCTTACAGCGGCTCATGTGCCTTTGGAATGGCGTTTCGATCTCAATCCTGATACAAACCCGCACTTGATGGAAAGGTTTGGAATTAATGCTGCTTTCAATGCCGGGGCTATTAAGTTTAAAAACAAATATTTACTGGTCGCAAGGGTAGAGGGTAATGACAGAAAATCATTTTTTGCGATTGCAGAAAGTGATAATGGTATTGATAATTTCAGATTTTGGGATAGGCCGGTCGTATTGCCACAGACAAGTGTACCCGATGATAATATATACGACATGCGGCTCGTGCAGCACGAAGACGGCTGGATATATGGACTATTTTGTACCGAGCGTAAAGACCACGGCGCGCCTCCAGGTGATCTGTCATCCGCAATTGCTCAATGTGGCATCGCGAGAACAAAGGATCTATTAGCATGGGATCGTTTACCAGATCTTAAAACACCTTCGCCGCAACAGCGGAATGTAGTATTACATCCTGAATTTGTGGGCGAGAAATACGGATTTTATACAAGGCCGCAGGATAGTTTCATTGAGGCGGGATCCGGTGGTGGCATTGGCTTTGGGCTTTGCGACAATATTGAAAATGCTGTAATTGAAAAAGAAATGGTAATTGATAAAAGGGTTTACCACACCGTTTATGAATCGAAGAATGGTTTAGGACCAGCCCCTATTAAAACACGCAAAGGATGGCTACATCTTGCACATGGTGTACGAAATACCGCTGCGGGTTTAAGATATGTATTATATATTTTTCTAACCGATCTTAACGATGTCACGAAAGTGATTCATAAACCTGGTGGCTACTTTATGGCACCAGAGGGCGAAGAAAGAACCGGCGATGTCTCCAACGTTCTGTTTTCTAACGGATGGATTGCTAACGAGGATGGCTCTGTATATATATATTATGCATCTTCCGATTCGAGAATGCATGTTGCTACTTCTACTATTGAAAAATTATTGGACCATGTTATTAACACACCTGAAGACAGTTTTACTTCTGAGGCATCAGTAAAAACCGTTATTAAAATCATAAATGCAAATGATGATTATATAGCAAGACAAAAAGAACCTGCTTTTGCAACGCAAAAATTTTACAAGCAATAAAAGCAGAAATAATATTTCATTAAGTCATGACAGAGTTACTTGCCAGGTACAAAGCTGAAATGCAGAATGAATTAGAAAGCATTCTTTCTTATTGGATCAAAAATACAGTTGATTATAGTCATGGCGGCTTTTATGGAAAAATTGATAATTCCGGCAAAGTGCATATTGAATCGCCCAAAGGATCTGTTTTAAACAGCAGAATACTATGGGCTTTTTCAGCTGCATATCAACTTACTAACGCTGCAGCTTATCTCACAATTGCCGAAAGATGTTTCGTGTATATTCGTGATCATTTTTTGGACAAGGAATTTGGAGGGATCTACTGGAGTGTTGATTTTAAGGGAAACCAGCTTGACCCTAAAAAGCAATTTTATGCGCTTTCATTTGCAATTTATGGTTTGAGCGAATTTCATAAATGCACCGGCAACAATGAAGCAAAAGAAACTGCAATAAAGCTATGCAATGCAATTATTGATTATAGTTACGATAGTTACAATGGTGGTTACATAGAAGCGTTGTCACGTGACTGGAAAGAGGTGCAGGATTTACGGTTGAGCAAGAAAGATGCAAATGAAAAAAAATCAATGAATACGCATTTGCATATTCTTGAGGGCTTTGCTAATTTATATTCAATATGGCCAGATGAAAATCTAAAACAGCGGATTCAGGACTTGATTCAAATATTTCTCAGTTATGTCATTAGTGGTAAAAATTGTCATTTAATATTATTTTTTGATGATCAATGGAATGGGCGTTCGGATATAATTTCTTACGGGCACGACATCGAAGCATCCTGGCTGATACAGGAAGCTGCGGAAATAATTGATGATCCTGTGCTAATTAATAAAGTAAAGGAAGTATCTGTGAAGCTTGCAAACGGTGCCGCTGAGGGGCTGGATAAAGACGGAGGGTTATGGTATGAATATGAACCAGTCAGCAATCTTATTATAAAGGAAAAACATTGGTGGCCACAGGCTGAGGCTATGATTGGGTTTTTCAATGCATGGAAAATCACAGGTGACGAAAGTTACCTGAAGAAATCTGTGGCAGCCTGGAACTTTGTAAAAGACCATATTATCGACAGTACTAACAAGGAATGGTTTTGGGGAGTAAAGGAGGGGTACGAAATAATGAATAAAGATAAGGTGGGCATTTGGAAATGTCCGTATCATAACACAAGGGCCTGCATAGAATTGATAAAAAGAATTGATAAAATATTGGCCTTGAATTTAAATGTTGCGCATTAAACGGGCAATTGGAGAAGTAGCTTTATGATCAATTTATCTTGTGATTTACAAGCAGTGAATGAAGATTATTTTAAACTATCCTGCATGCAGTTTGTTATGTTTAAAAAAAATTAATTCTGTCATTGCCATATTAAAAAGTGTAAATTGAACCTGATTTATTTTTGAAATAATTAAATGCTTTTATATGACTACAAGAAGAGATTTTCTCAAAACAACCACCGTACTTTCCGCTGGTCTTATGATTACAGGATCATCTGGCTGTAATTCAAAAGATTCTTTAATAGGATTGCAATTATATACTGTAAGAGACGCTATGGGTAAGGATCCGCAGGGAACTTTGGCCAAAGTGGCCCAGATTGGTTACAACTCTGTAGAAACAGCTACTTATACTGGTTCAGAAAAATTTTATGGGATGTCGCCGGGGGAATTTGCCACCGAGTTAAAGAAGAACGGGCTTGTTGCCATTAGCGGGCATTACCGCCTTGGAGAAGAGCAGCCGAACGGAGAGGTGCAAATGGGAACCATGCTTCATGACTGGGATAGAGCAGTGGATGATGCCGCCGCCGCAGGAATAAAATATATGGTATGTGCTTATTTATCAAACGATGAACGTGGTGATCTTGACCATTATAAAAAAGTAGCTGATGAATTAAATACCGCCGGTGAGCGATGCAAAAAAGCGGGTATACAACTCTGTTACCACAACCACGATTTTGAATTTATAAAGCAAAACGACCAGTATCCTTACGACATTTTATTATCAACTGATAAGGACCTTGTAAAAATGGAAATGGATATCTACTGGATTACAAAAGCCGGCCAGGATCCTATTGCTTTATTTAATCAGCATCCGGGAAGGTTTCCACTTTGGCACGTGAAGGATATGGATAATACCGATAAAAAAGATTTTACTGAAGTAGGGAATGGTATCATAGATTTCAAAAAAGTTTTTGCGGAAAGAAATAAGGCCGGGCTTAAATATTTCTTTGTAGAGCAGGATCAAACTCCCGGGTCACCATTTGACAGTATTACTAAAAGTTACAATTATATAAAAAAGAATCTTGTTTAATTAATCCTGGCTAACCAAATTGCCAATCACCTATTTTAAAAAGAAGATAAATAAAAAGCTATGCTACAAAAAATTTCATTACTCACCGCATTGATTATTATTACCATGTTTGCAAATGCCGCTCCGCCGAAAAAAGATTTTTACCAGGTAAAGATTTATCATGTAAAGAGCAATGACCAGGTTTCGATGGTAGATGATTACTTAAAAAACGCTTACCTGCCTGCACTGCACCGGGCGGGCATAAAAAATATTGGGGTGTTTAAACCCATTGCGAATGATACCGCATCCGATAAATTAATTTATGTTTTCATTCCATTTTCGTCTGAAGATGCGTGGGTAAATATTTCAGAGAAGATAGAAAAGGACAACGCTTATATGACTGCCGCAAAGCCCTTTATGGAAGCGCCTTCGGACAAAGCTCCTTATAATAGAATGGAATCTATTTTGATGGAAGCTTTTCCCGGCCAGCCTCACCTCGTAGCTCCTCCTGCAAAGAATGCAGAACGGGTATTTGAATTGAGAAGTTATGAAAGCCCAACCGAAAATTTGCATAAAAAGAAAATGGCAATGTTCAACACCGGTGGGGAGATACCATTGTTCAACCGCCTGGGCTTTAACCCTGTTTTCTACGGCAAGGTGATTTCCGGGAGCCACATGCCAAACTTTATGTACATGCCTATTTTTGAAAGCGTAGATCAAAGGAATGCTCAATGGAAAAAATTTGGCGAAGACCCTGTTTGGAAAGATATTTCCAATCGTCCTGAAAATGAAAATAAAGTGTCTGTATCTCATATTGATAGCATATTAATGCATGATACAGACTATTCTGACCTTTAAAGTCGTGTCTACTTTTTAGGAGGAATTTTTAAATTAAATAAAGAGGGTTAGTTGATCACTATGATTTTTTACACGGAATGTTTGCGCATTTCAGGAAGCCATGTGGCTATAGCAGGGATGCATAATTGAAATTATAACAAGCCACCTGCAAGATCGGCAATCACTTGAGTATTTTATCAATTTTCTTAAGTTCCCTATTTGAAAAAATGTAGTTTTTTGTTGCTTCAATTGCATCGGTAACCTGTTGAGGTTTGCTTGCGCCCAAAATTACCGAAGTAATGCGTGGGTCTTTTAAGACCCACGCAATTGCCATTTGCGCCAGTGTTTGATTTCTGCCCTCAGCTATTTCATTTAGTTTTTTTGCCTTATCAATTACCTTTTCATTTAACTGTGATTCTGTGATAGCACCATTCTCAAGGTGCCTGCCCGCTCTCGAATCATTTGGAATTCCATGCAAATACTTGTTTGTAAGAATGCCCTGCGCCAGGGAAGAGAACGTTATACACCCTACCTGTTCTTTTTCCAAAAGATCTAACAGTCCATCTTCTACCCAGCGGTCAAGCATCGAATATCGCGGCTGATGAATAAGACAAGGCGTTCCAAGCTGGTTTAAAATTCCAATGGCTTTTTTTGCCTCTTTTGGATGATAACTTGATATGCCCACGTACAAAGCCTTACCCTGCCTTACAATAAGATCCAACGCTCCCATAGTTTCTTCCAGTGGAGTTTCAGGATCGGGGCGATGGTGATAGAATATATCAACATATTCCAAGCCCATTCTTTTTAAACTTTGATCAAGGCTGGAGACTAAATATTTTTTTGAACCCCAGTCTCCATAAGGGCCTTCCCACATTTTCCATCCCGCCTTTGAAGAAATAATTAATTCGTCACGATGGGCCTGGAAATCCTGCTTAAACATTTTACCAAAATTCGACTCTGCTGCACCGGGAGGCGGGCCATAATTATTAGCAAGATCGAAATGCGTAATGCCACTATCAAAAGCAGTATGTAAAATTTTTCTGCAATTTTCGTAATCATCTATTTCGCCGAAATTGTGCCACAGTCCCAATGATATTGCCGGCAATTTCAATCCACTATAACCGCATCTGCGGTATTCCATATTATCATACCTCGCCGGGTTAGATTTATAAGTCATAATTATTTTGATTTATAAAAGATTGAATACAAATTAAAAAAGCCGTTGAAGGTAATTATTATTACGGTTTGCTTTTTAAATTTTTATTTCAGGTGGTGAGATATCAGGGAAGGAAGAAATAGTTGCTTGCGGCAAGGCAGGCTTGTGTGGAACGATAGGGCGCCTTTGTCTTTTAAATGACAAAGGATAAAAATTAATGCGGCATTTAAACCAAAACAATTTGATAACCCAAGGCCTTTAAAATAAAAAAGCCCTTTAGAAGACTTTTTTTATTTTAAAACGAAGTCGTGAAAGTTTTGACTTTATCAAGCTGCTTGTAGCTCTTTATTAATATTTTTTAGAATTTCTTTTAAGGGCGCTTCAATTTTTGCAAATTCATCAACGGCTTGTTGGGCCAGTACATGAAGCCCCTCCTTTATTTCGGCTTTAGCGAATTCCTCTATTTTCGATAGAATTCTTAAAATCCCATGCGCGTAAAGAAGCCCTGCGCTGCCTTTTAACTTGTGTGCCATTTTATATATAGCATCAAATTGAAGCTCGGAGCAAAGTTTTTGTAGCTCCTTTAATTCGCGAGGGGTGTTATCGAGATAAGTAGTCAGTATCTCAGCTATGTATCCATTGTCGTCCATTTCCTGTAGCAGGCTCAGGTCGAATAAATTTTCAGCAGTAGTAGTTTTAGTTTCCATAATTAGTGGTTTGGTGGGGCCTTCATTTAATAATTGGCTTATGCGTTTATATAAGAAAGAAACATCGAATGGTTTAGACATATAATCATTCATGCCTATCTCCAGGCACTTATCTTTTTCACCTTTCAACGCCGATGCTGTCATTGCGATAATAGGAATCGAAAGCTTCATTTCATTTCGTATATATTTTGTTGCTTCATATCCATCCATTTCAGGCATTTGGAGATCCATTATAATGAGATCATAAGCCGTGCTTTTTTGAAGAAATGCTACGGCCTCGGCTCCGTTGTTTGCCATTTCCAGCACTCCGCCGGCTTTGTGCAATACGTGCCGTATCACTTTTTGATTTACTTCGTTGTCTTCAGCAATAAGAAATTTCTTGCCTTTTAAAAGTGAACTGTAATTTTTCAATTCATTGCTTGCAAAGACTTCAGGATTATTTGTATTGCTGTAATTGTATGGAATTGAAAATGTAAAAGTGGTGCCGATATTGATTTTACTTTCAACCGATATGGAACCTCCCTGCAGTTCTAATAACTGTTTGGTGATCGCAAGCCCAAGGCCTGTACCTCCATATTTACGGGAAGTTTCTATACTTGCCTGCGTGAAGCTTTCGAATATTTCATTAATCTTATCTCCCGGTATTCCGATACCGGTATCTGTCATTGTGAAATTAAAAATTGCTTTTTCAGCAGTTTGCTTTTGAGCAGAAACTTTTATCGTAACTCCTCCCTCGTGGGTAAATTTTATCGCATTTCCCAGGAGATTAACAAGAATCTGGTTGAGCCTGTAGGGATCACCATTCAACATCTTCGGCACACTGTTGTCAATATCAAAACGTGAAATGCAACTTCTTTTCCTGTAAGCGGTGCTTGAAAATTGCATTGATATTTTCTACAACCTCACTAAGTTTAAAATCAATTTTTTCAATAGTTAGCTTGCCAGCCTGTATTTTAGAAAAATCAAGAATATCATTAATAATTACGAGTAAATTATCAGAAGAACGTTTAATGGTTTTTGTAAAATCAATTTGCTCTTCATTCAGTTTTGTTTCCAGGAGCAAGTCAGTCATTCCCTGGATACCATTCATCGGAGTCCTTATCTCGTGGCTCATATTAGCCAGAAATTGTTCCTGTAATTTTTTGGCATCTTCGGCTATTCTTTTAGCCTGGATTAATTGCTCTTCATATCGAACTCTCTCTGTAATATCAGTACCAATTCCGCTTAGTCCATAAATATTATTTTGCGAATCCAGTAGTGGAAATTTTGTGATAAGAAAGTGATGCTTCCCATCAGCCATTTCAATAATTTCTTCAAACTCCAGGTGTTTACCGGTTCTTATAACTTCCTTATCATAATCTGTAAAACGCTTTGCTTGTTCCGCATTGGCAAAGTCAAAAGCAGTTTTGCTTAAAACTTTTTCGTCGTTTACATTGAATATTTGTTTGAACTGCTGATTGGTAACAAGATATTTTCCGTCGAGATCTTTTATGTAAATAAATGAAGTGGCATTATCGAGAACTGATTGCAAGCGCTTTTGATTTTGAACCAATTCCATCTCGTATTTCCGCAGTACTTCTTCCATCTTCTTTTTTTCCGAAATATCTTTTACGATACATTGAAATCCCACAGGAATATTATCTTCTGATATTAAAATGGCAGACTGTTCTACCCATTTCTTTTCTCCTTGCTTGGTGCGGATGCAAAATTCAACGAATGTCTCCTCTATTCTATTTTCTGCCTGGCGCCAGTATTTTGTTTTTACTTCTTCCAACCATTCAACATCGATCAATTTGGTAAAATGCATTCCGGTTAATTCGTCGGTGGAATATCCTGTAAGCAGGAAGGCCTTGCTGCTTGAAAATGTAATACAACCATTAATGGAAGTTGTGTACATAACCACCCCGGAATTCTCAATGAGGTTCCGGTATTTCATTTCGTTCGTAGAAAGTTCATCTTTGACTGATAACAAGCTTAATTCTGCTTCCTTCTTTTTCTGATCTTTTGTATTTAAAGATTTCGCAAGCCGAAGCATTAGAATTACATAAATGGTAACAATAAGGATGATGCCTAATGCCGTTCCAAACTCGTGGTCATACAGTTGCAGTCTTTGGCCCTCCAGTCTCAGCAATCCGATTATTATTGGAAGGCCTATTCCAAACGGGAGGAACTTTCTTACTAAATCACCGCCTGAATTTTTTTGCATGATAAAACCTACAAAGCCCTGGCGATGACGGCAGAGTAATACTCCAAGCGACAATAAAATAAAGCTAACAGCCGTATGAATAGCCATTGGCATAAGCACGGAATCCTTGTAACCAGAACCTTTAGCATACAGATACCCAATGATGGTGAGTAAACTGATAATGAAGACTATTGAAGCAAATAATTGAGTAGGGACTAAGCTTCCATTTTTTCTGTCATCTGTTAAAAACAGGGCCGCGCCAATTAATATGAAACTGACTACGGTATTCAGTGCCATTTCATTCCCAACTAATTTATTATGGTAAATAATTTGGTCAATTCCGATATTCCATCCCTGGATAAAACCATATAGTCTAACGGTTGCGATAAGTGTCATAAATAATCCCAAATACTTACCGAGTCCGATTGTTTTAGGATTGTTGTCTTCTTTTATAAGAGATAAAGAGATGGCGCCCAGTATAAATAAGACTGCGGTAGTAGGATTCATAACCGCAAGCCGCTCTGAAACACTTTTGAAAAAGGGCAAATTAAATTGCCATCCCATCAATACAATACACGGAATTGCAATGACGGCTTTTATTAACAGCGACGAAAACCGGTAAACATTAATAAAATTATTTTTCGGCATCTACGGGTATTTTAATAAATAGCATCTGTTGAAAATTGCATGCTTTGCAAGAGGATGGTCTTTACATTTTTCATGTGGTTGACATTATATTTCATAGAGTTCACGTGGGCCTTTTAATTCAGTCGCCGCCACTTATATATAACTATTAATCAGGTAAATTATTGGATGGCTGGGAAAATAATCAGCGCATGTTTTAATGGATTTTTAGAAAAATCCTGGCATAATTGTACCAATATTTAAACATGGATTGTATTCGTACTTTTTACACCCTCTGTCGCCCATTTCTCAAGTTTCCTGGTTAATTCCTCGAGCCTTACCGGTTTCGATATATAATCATTCATGCCCGCGTTTAAACAGGTCTCCTGGTCACCTTCCATCGTATTCGCCGTTAGTGCAATTATTATGGGTTGCTTGTATATGTTTTTTCTTATGAATTGTGTGGCTTGTATACCATCCATTTCAGGCATTTGCATATCCATTAAAATAATGTCAAATGGATGTTCTCTTATTTTTTCGACAGCAATTGCGCCATTTTCAGCCATGGCTGGTTTATACCCAAGTTTATTAAGGATATACAGTATCACTTTTTGATTTACGGGATTATCTTCCGCAACTAAAATTTCCAGCGGATATTTTTCTGAAAAATTTGCGGGCAGCTTTTCCTGGATATTTTTTTCTGATGACATAGGGGCGTTTTGTGGTCCAAGCGCCAGCAATATATTTTTACACAATATATGCTGTCGCACCGGTTTGTTTAATATAGAAATAAAAAGGTTGGCATTTTGTTGATTATAGTCTTCGCCAACGGAGCTCAATAAAATAACCGGTAGTGAAGGATTTAATTTTTTCACAGTTTTTGCAAGTTGTATTCCGTCCATAGCTGGCATCTGCATATCGGTTAATACAAGGTCAATTTTATTATCCTTTGACAATATCTCCAATGCTTTTTCACCTGATTCGGAAAGTATAGGAATAAGTTCCCAAAGTTCGAGCTGGCTTTTTAATATGGCAAGATTGGTGATATTATCATCTACTACCAATATTCTCTTGTTCTTAAGATCTGCCATATTATATTGAGTATACTCTTTTAAAGACTTTTTACCTACGGCAGTTTTTATATTGAAGGAAAATACAGAGCCTTTTCCTTCTTCACTATCCACGTGAAAGTCTCCATTCATAAGACTTACCAGTTTATCAGAAATGGCAAGTCCAAGGCCGGTGCCTCCGTATTTTCTGGTAGTGGATGAATCTACCTGGGAAAATGCCTTGAATAAACGATCTAGCTTTTCCTTCGGAATTCCAATGCCCGTGTCGCGTACTTCAAAATGTAAAGTCACATTCTCCCCACCGTCTGATTGTATCAAGTGTACCCCAATAAAAACTTCTCCCTTTTGTGTAAATTTCATTGCGTTGCTTACAAGGTTGGTAAGGATCTGTCGTAATCGTAAATCATCTCCCACAATCTGTAAAGGAACATTTTCGTCAATCTTGTATATAAGATCGATTCCAGAGGCCGATGCTTTTTGTCCGAAAATGTCGAGTACATCTTCAATGCACGCCCGTAAATTAAAATCCTCATTTTCCAGTTCCATATTGCCAGACTCAATCTTGGAAAAATCCAAAATGTCATTAATAACATTCAGCAGGCTTTCGCCACAGGTGGTAATTGTATTTGCGTATTCACGTTGTTGGTCAGTAAGTGTAGTCTCCGCCAAAAGAGATGACATGCCAATTACTCCATTCATCGGCGTTCTTATTTCATGACTCATTGTTGCGAGGAAAATACTTTTTGCCTGGTTAGCAGACTCGGCTTCCTGGCGTGCTTTCTCGGCTTCTATTCTTGCGCTTTGTTCCTCTTTTGTTGAATAGGCTAATTGATTTGTGCGCTCCTCCACCTTTTTTTCCAACGCCCTTTTCTGGGCCTTAATAGTCCGCATCCTTATTTGATAAAACCCAATATATATGCCTGCTATAGACATAAGAAGCAGCAATTTAAACCACCATGTTAGCCAGAATGGAGGAGTGATTATTAGCTCCATACTTAAAATCTTTGACGACCAATTGCCCTCATTATTCAACCCCCTCACTCTAAAAGTATAAGTTCCCGGATCAAGATTTGTATAGCTTGCAGATCGCTTATCACTCGATTCGTTCCAATCCTTATCAAAGCCCTCAAGCATATATGAGTACTTTTTTTTAAGGTTATCCGTATAGTTTAAAGACGCAAATTCAAATTCAATTCCAGAAGTATTATAAGGCAGTTTAATTGATTTTGTTTCTGTAATTACTTTTTTTAATGGAGACGAAACCGAGTCTGTAGTGACCGGAACTTCTTTATTGGAAATGCGGAAATCGGTGAGCACAAGTGGCGGATCAAACGCTGCGATTTTTATTTCGCGGGGATAGAACATGTTAAAACCATTATTCCCGCCGAAATAAAATATTCCTGACTTGGTTTTACAGAAGGCCTGTTCTTTAAATTCGTTTCCTTGTAACCCATCAACCTCCAGGTAATTCTTAAAGGTTCGGTTTTTCCAGTTAAACTTTGATATCCCTTTATTGGTGCTTATCCATATATTATCAGTGCCATCACCTAATATTCCAAAGATGTTGTTACCCGGCAGTCCGTCTTCAATCGTGTAGTTTTTTATGTGATTTGTATGACGATTCAGAGAAGAAAGCCCCGATGCTGTAGCAATCCACAAGATGCCATAGTCGTCTTCGTAAATGTGGCCTACTGTGTTGCTGGCGATGCTGTTTTTGTTGTTGTCGTCGTGCAGATAGTATTTGAAAGTTGAAGTTTTTTTATCGAAAACATTCAAACCACCACGATCCGTTCCAATGTATAAATGGCCCTGGCGATCATCGTATATTGAATAGATGTTGTTACTATTGATTCCATTATTTGTGTGCTGGTCATAGTTAAATCTTGTAAAAGAATCGTCATCCGGGTTGTACCTGTTTAGTCCACCGCCATAAGTACCTATCCAGATATTTTGATCATAATCTTCGTAAATCGTCCAGGCATTATTGGCGCCTAAGCTTTTGGGATTGCGCGGATCATTCTTGAAATGACGGTAGCTGTTTTTTTCTTTATTAAATACTGTGACTCCATCTCCCCAGGTGCCTATCCATAAATTATGCTTGCTGTCTTCGCAAATGTTTAAAACATAATCTCCACAGATAGAATTAGGATTAGACGGGTCATGTTTATAGTGAGTAAAATTTCCCGTTACCGGATTAAATAAATTCACGCCTCCACCATCTGTTCCTATCCATATATTATTTCGCGAGTCCTCATAAATGCACAGGACTTTATTATCACTTAGGCTGTTGTTTAAAGAGGTATGCTTAAAATGAGCAAACTGTTTATCCTCGTTTACAAAACTGATTCCCCCGGAAAAAGTGCCCACCCACATGTTGCCCTTATTGTCTTTACAAATCGAATAAATAGAATTGTTGCTAAGGCTGGTGTTGTCAACTTCATCATAAACGTAAGTAGTATATATGCCTGTTAGGGGGTTTAATATCGACAGGCCTCCATTCTCAGTTCCTATCCATATATTTTTGTCTTCATCTTCATTTATAGCAATCACTTCGTTTCTCAATAAACTATTTGGGTTGCGGGGATCATTTTTATTATGCTTGAATACATTGGCTCTTACATCAAATAATTCCAGGCCACCACCATTAGTGCCAACCCAAAGCTGATGCCTGCTATCTTCGAAAATTGAATAAACATTATTGTAAGAAAGGGAAGTGGCTATACTGTCATTGTGTTGAAAACAGGTAAATGTTTTATTATCTGCATTAAAGAGATTGAGGCCTCCATGTTCAGTCCCCACCCATAAATTTTTTTCTTTATCCCGGTAGATCGTTTTAATAAAATCGTCACTTATAGATGTGCTATTATTTCGATTGAACCGGTAGTGAACGAACGCTCCTGTTTTCTTATTATACATATCAAGCCCGGCCGCTTCTGTGCCGACCCATATATTTCCATCTTTATCCTCCTCAAGTGAGGTGATAAAATTTCCGGCAATACTTTTTGAGTCTTTTGAGTCATGCTTATAAGCTGTAAACGATCCATCTTCACGGTCGAAACGATTTACACCACCTCCCCAGGTCGCGATCCACAAATCTCCATTCGAAGTTTCGATAATAGCAGGCACATAATCGTTGCTTATGCTAAGTTTATTTTTTGGATTATTTCTATAGATTGTAAACCGGTAGCCATCATATTTATTTAAGCCGTCCCTGGTTCCAAACCACATAAAACCACGGCTATCCTGTAAAATGCATAAAACATTACTTTGTGAAAGCCCTGCATCTGTTTGCAGGTGTTCAAACTTTAGTTGTTTGCCCTGCGCCGACAGAAAAACCGGAATAAAGAAAAATGCAAGAAATAAATAACTGAAGTTTTTCATTCTTATAGATTAAGCAACCGCACTGGATTTTGAGGGGGTTATCATCTGGTACAGGATATTTTTCATGATGTAACGCCGCAATAAAAAAATAATTGCATTCGTATACTGTATAAAAAACCGATACTCAACTTAGTAATTGCGCAGGCTGCTTAAACGTATCAAATTATTATTCCGCCAAAGAAATTTTACAAGTAGTCGTTAGGGTATTTGCTATGATATAATAATAATTCCCGGCAACCACCGTTAATCTCTTACTTATATTGCTAACTGTTTTCTTAGGTATTGATTAACATTGATCACTTTTAGATTTCATTTTTGCAGCATTCTAATTTCGCTAACAAAAAAATATTTTATTAAAATCCATTATGTCCTTAGCCATTAAACAGCCGGGAAACGTAATGTCGTGGTTGGTAAAAATTTTTTCTTTCAAAAAAACAACTTCGGTAACTACCTCCGTAATAGATAAAATACCTATTTTTCTTACCCTCGATCAGTCCTCCATTGCAGATTATTTTAACCCGAATGATCCGGCGCCCATTTATAAAAGACAGCTTAGCCACGAGTTTCAACAATATATAATGACATCGATCGAAGCTGCTAAAAGGCATTCTGTTTTTCATTATAGAATTACTTGCAAAAACAAAAGTGATAAGCAATATACTGAGCCATTTATTTATGCAATAAGGCGCCATTTTTCGGCTAAAAAAATAAATGAAATTGAAAGGTTTGAAAAGTTTAAGAGACGTACTTATCTCTTACTTATTTTAAGTCTCTTAGTAATGATGATATGTCATGGACTGGTACCGATGATTTTATCAAGTGACGAGGGCTTTACATCAGCCCTTCATAATGGACTCGATATTTTTAGCTGGGTTATTCTATGGCAGCCAATTGACAAACTTGTCTTTCAATGGAACCCGCATCTTAAAGACATCTCATTAATGGACAGATTGGTTAACGCCGAAATTACAGTCTCAGAAAATGAATAGAAGTATATGGATCATATCGGCAATGATAATGCCTCTTGTGGGTAAATGCCAGCAGCATGCCGGCTTTGAGCAATATTATTATACAGGAGCAGGCACTTCTGTCATTGTTCCCAAACTGTATTATCAAAACCGTCGCAACTGGTTTGGAGAGGTACGTTATAACTACGAAGAATTAGCAAACGGCATCATTTAATGCAGGAAAAATGTTTTCGAATGAATAATTCTTTGTCGTATACAGTCACCCCTTACGCCGGAGTGGTAATAGGAAGAATGACTGGCGGCACGCTTGGTTCAAATGTAAGCCTTGACTATAAAAATTTGTTCTTTTCATCAGAATCACAATATACTTTTTCAGTAAATGAGAGGGCAGAGAATTTCTTTTTCAATTGGTCTGAGATGGGCTACCAATTTACATGACCTTGTGTATTCAGGTGTGGCTTTGCAATTGACCCACCCTTTTGAAATAAAGAATAATTGGGAGCCGGGTTTAATGGTAGGCGTTACTTATAAAAGCTGGACTTTTCCGTTTTACGCGTTCAGTCCGGCAAACAACAATAGAAATTACGTTCTCGGTGTAAACTGGGAATGGAATTATAAAAGCCCTAAAACAACAAACTATAACCTCCTTACAATTCACTAAAAACGATACTTAATTTATTACCCATTCAATTTTTAATTTATGCTGTTCTTCGAGGTCATTTTAATTGTTATGGTTTTTATTGCCTTCGGGTATTTCTACGCTGGTGTAAAAGGCGTGCGCCAGCGAAACCAGGAGTTGGTAAAGCAAGTGGCTGATCTAAATGAGCAAATGGATCTGCTCGCCGAAAAAGAAGCAAAAGCGAAACGTGAAGCGGAAATTGCGTACAACGCAAAAAGTAAATTGCTCTCTTTGCTAAGCCACGAAATAAGAACACCTATGAATGGTGTTATAGGTATGGCGACACTATTGGCAGGAACCGATCTTAATAGCGAACAGAGGGAATATGCCACTACAGTGCTTGATTGCAGCACCAATTTATTGACCAATGTGGATGAAATCCTGATCAATGATATGTTGGATTATTCCAAAGTGGATACAGAAAGTGTTGAACTTGGTAATAAAAATTTTGACTTAAGAAACTGCATTGAAGAAGTGATGGGCATTTTTGCCGGCAAAGCAGCCGAAGCAGGACTGGAACTGCTTTACCAAATCGATACTGATGTTCCTCTGCAAATAACGGGCGATTACAAACGTCTTCAACAGGTTTTAATAAACCTGCTGGAAAACTCTATTAATGCCACAAAAAAAGGTGAGGTATTTCTAAGTGTGCATCTTATTTCTAACGTCTCCCCTGATGATATACAGATTGGGTTTACTGTCACAGACACAGGCAGGGGCGTGAAACAGGATAAAATAGGCCAGCTCTTTAAAGGCGCATTGCCCGACGATTATTCTACTAAGAACAAGCAGGTTACCAAAGGCTTTGGGTTGGTTATTTGTAAAAGGCTTGTTGAGCAAATGGGCGGCCAGATTACTATGGAAAACCTGCCGGTGCAGGGCTGCAGCTTTAAATTCAGCATTCATACAAGTTCTTCGGAAGTATCTGCACCTGACTATGCTAACAGCAGGATAATAGGATTTGTAGGAAAGCAAATACTTATTGTTGATGATAACGCAACAAGCGTGGCAATTCTCAACAAACAACTCGAGCAATGGAAGATGCTGCCAGTCCTTGCAGGTTCAGCTAAGCATGCCCTGGAAATTTTATCTCAAATTTCAGTGGATCTTGTAATTACTGATTTGAATATGGCTGATATGAATGGTATAGAGCTCTCAAAGACTATAAGAACGACCTATCCCAAAATACCAATCATCCTGATGAATACGGTAAATGATGAACGTTATAAACAGGATGCTGATATTTTTAGTTCTGTAATAAGTAAGCCGGTAACCCAGCATGCTCTTTTTGATAGCATTCTTACCGGCATAAGGTACCAGGATAATTCTTTAGCCAACGGGGCATCTCATCTTATTCCCGATGACTTTTCTCAGAAATATCCTTTACGCATCCTGGTAGCAGAAGACAACCCGGTAAACCAAAAATGGATCAAAAAAATTCTTTCCAAGATCGGGTATCAATGTGAGATGGCGGATAATGGTAATACTGTAATGGAGAAAGTGAGTTTGGAAAATTTTGATCTTATTCTTATGGACGTGCAGATGCCCGAAATGGACGGACTGGAGGCCACAAGAATGATACGGCTTTGTCTCGAAATCCAGCCGGTTATAATTGCCATGACCGCGAATGCGATGCAGGGCGACCGCGATATTTGCATACAAAGCGGAATGAATGACTATATAAGTAAACCGGTGGAATTAAATGTGCTGCTTAATATGCTCGAGAAGTGGGCTCTGCTAATAAAAGAAAAAAAGCAGCATTCTATAAGGGAAAAAAATCTTTCCTGATATAATACCCGGACAATTAGGAAACAAAATGTTTGTGGATTTATACAATAAGTGGATTGTTCTTCGTTATTACTATCGTCACTACTATAGTGGCAGTGATATCCTGAAGTATCGCTTTTTTAAAATTTATCCAATCAATCTTACACATGAAAAACATCCTAATTACACTAGCCGTGTTCCTGGCTTTTGCCATTTCATCAAAATCATTCGCTCAAAACGTCGCAGTAAATGCAGACGGCAGCAATCCCGACACAAGCGCCATGCTTGATGTAAGCAGCACAACCACCGGCTTCTTAATGCCACGCATGACGACTACGCAGCAAAATGCTATAATATTGCCGGCAAAAGGGTTGTCCATATTTAATACTACCCTCAATGCAATTACTATAAATACGGGTACTTCATTGAGCCCCGTTTGGACTTCAGTAAATTCAGGATCAATTGACACTTCAAGCATAGCTAATTTTTCAACAAAGGTGAGGAGCCTTATCTGCCGGATCGGCGCCCATTACATATAGCAATGGGTTGATCGGAATTACACAGGCAACAACTTCCACTAATGGATATTTAAGCAGTACAGACTGGAATACATTTAATTCAAAGGGCAATGGCTCGGTAACATCGGTGTCAGTGGTTACTGCCAATGGAGTAAGCGCATCCATAGCAAACGCGACGACAACACCAGCCATTACATTTACGCTGGGAGCTATTACACCAACATCCGTAGCAGCATCAGGAGCGGTTACAGGTTCAAATCTTAGCGGCACAAATACCGGGAACGTTACTATAGGAACAGCAAATGGTCTGTCCCTTGCAGGACAAGCTTTATCACTTGGCCTTGCGAGCACTTCTACGCCAGGGGCATTGAGTTCTGCAGACTGGAATACATTCAATAATAAAGCCAGCGCTGCAAATGTTTGGTCAATCACAGGTAATTCGGGAATTAGCCCGGTTACTAATTTTTTAGGAACGACGGATAATAAGAGTGTAAGATTTCGTACCAATAATACCCAGCGAATGAAGATTGATAGCCTTGGAAATGTAGCCATTGGCCAGGATGTTTTTGATGCGACGAATCCTGAAAAGCTGGTGATTAATGCTGGTGTTACTACTTCGGTGAATGCTTTGGTTGTGAAAGGCAGCATCGACGACTATTTGCAATTCAATATTAAAAATCAGTCAACAGGTGCAGATGCGACTACGGATATCGTTGCCACAGCAGACAACGGTACTGAAACAACTAACTATGTTAATCTTGGGATAAATGGATCAAACTATACGGGCGGCGCAATTGAAACGGGTGTGGCCAATGATGCCTATCTTATTTCTGCAGCAAAAGATTTTTACCTGGTGAATAGTGCAACAAATAGAAACATCCTTTTTCTTACCGGCGGAACCGGAGTAACTAACGAAAGGATGAGAATATTAGCCAACGGAAGAGTAGGTATGGGAGTACAGGATCCTACCGCCCCCTTTGTGGTAAAAGATACTATGGAAGTTCGCCGCGTAGGACCTTTATCACAATTATTGTTTACCAATACAGCAGGATCAGGAGATTTCAGAATTGGCGGAGATGGCAGTGATATTTTTTGGCAGGGCGGTGGCGGCCGCGGCCTTCAGATGGGTTCATGGTGGTCAACGATTTTAACCGGCGACAGGCAGGTAAATGGTTTCCCTGCATTTGTAAATACACCTTCGGGAACGGGGGTGCTGGTACTGGGTTCCCGGGATGCAAGTGTGCCTTTAGGAATACAAGCCAATTCAGGTTCACAAACTGCAGATCTTACCCAATGGAGAAATTCATCGGGCACTTCATTGAGTGTAGTAGATAAGAGCGGCAATTTTGGAATAGGTAATTCATCGCCATCGCAAAAGTTGGATGTCACCGGCAATGTACGGTTTAGCGGCGCATTAATGCCTAATAACTCTGCAGGAAGCTCTGGTAATATACTTACATCTGCGGGTGCAGGCACGGCTCCTACATGGGCCACTTCAATCGCAGTTACCAATGGCGGAACCGGGTTAAATGCTACATCGCAAGGGGATATTCTTTATGCCAACTCAGCCAATAACCTTTCACGGTTGACATTTGTAGCAACTCCAACGAGATACTTATCTAATGCCAACGGTAGTACCCCTACCTGGGCTCAAATCAATTTAGCGAATGGTGTTACAGGTAATCTTCCGGTAACAAACCTTAATAGTGGAACGTCAGCATCTTCATCAACTTTCTGGAGAGGCGATGGTACGTGGGCTACACCAAGTTCAAGCGCCTGGAGCCTGACCGGTAACGCTTCTACTACTGCATCTAATTTTTTAGGCACTACGGATAGTAAAGAGCTTATACTTCCGAACAAGTAATACGCAGGCGATGATGATAGATGTTGATGGAAATGTAGGCATAGGTGCTTCTCCAACGTTTATCGGTGGTACTGACAATGAAAAATTGTTAGTAGATGCCGGTACCACCATTTCGAAACACGCTTATTAATGCACAGGTACTATTAACGACTACTTACAACAAATGTGCAAAATACCAGGTAACGGCAATAAGGCAAGTAGTGATGTAGTAGCAACTGCAAATAACGGATCACTTAGTACCGTATATATTGATATGGGAATAAACTAGCCAGGGTTATAGTAATTCAGGTTCTAATATTTTGAACGGTCCAAATACCGCGTATTTATATGCTACAGGAAGCGACTTTACATTGGTAATGGAGCTAACAATAAGGATTTAATATTTTTTACAAATAGCAGTGGCACGACCGGTACGAATGGTACCGAAAGAGTTCGCATAACCAGTTCGGCTGACAGCCGGGTCAAATAATACGTATGCATTAGGAACGTCACTCGAAAATGGACAGCAGTATATGCAACAAATGGCATGATACTACATCAGATAGACGCTTAAAACTAACATCGAGTAATTAAATTACGGTTTGAAAGAAGTACTGGCTTATACAATCCTGTTAGTTATAACTGGAAAACGAATCCAAACTCAGATAATAAAATGGCTAATAGCACAGGATGTTAGAAAGATTGATTCCTGAAATTGTAATAGGTGACGAAGCAAAGGAAACTTTAGGAATGAACTATGCCGATCTATACCTGTTCTTATCAACGCGATTAAAGAACAGCAACAACAAATTGATGAGTTGAAAAAAGACATAGAGTTGTTGAAAAATAAAAAATAAGTTCTGGAAGAGCTAACTGGATAGTTCTGCCTAAATAAATTTTATGTCCAATTTAAATCCATCGTTCTATGTTAAGCTCTGAAAAAAAATATTGTTTTTGATTGGTTTTAATTTCTATCAAGTCTTCTCTTATTCGCAAGGAAAAATAGTTATGAATGGAGGGAAGCTGACGATGAAAAATTCGGTGTATGTGGTAACCAAAGATGTATCATTAACCAATCCGTCAACACTGATTGCAGACAACTCAACATTAAGAGTAGCGGGCACCATCAGCAGCAATAATAATATTGATGTCCAATCCGGCACCATTGAGATGAATGGAACATCAGCGCAGACGATACCTGCCGCGAGCTTTACCGGCAATAAAATAAAAAACTTAATCATCAGCAACGATGTTAGCCTTGCAGGGCAAGATAGTATCACCAGTGTACTATCATTCGGAGCAGTAAATTCCAAAACATTTTCAACAGGCGGTTATTTAACCCTTAGGTCAACAGCGGCAGGTACCGCAATAGTGGCCGACCTCAGTAACAATGATGTAAACAGCGGCAACCAGGTATTAGGAGATGTAACAGCCGAGCGATATCTTTCTGCGGTAAAAAAATGGAGATTACTTACCGTACCCACCAGTACTACTGAAACGATAAAACAGGCATGGCAGGAAGGGTCAGTTGCTCCCAATGATAACCTGGTGGGAGGATATGGTACTCAAATAACGGGTCCCGGCGGCACGGCTGCAGGCTTCGATGCCTACACAGCTTCACCCTCTATGAAGACTTACAATGCGGCCACTAATAACTTTGTAAGCGTTCCCAATACTAATACAGCATTAATAAATACACCCGTCAACAATACAGTAGCTTACTATGTATTTGTAAGAGGCGACCGCACTGCGACCGCCCTTGCAAGTCCGGTAACGTCAACTACTTTGCGTACCAAAGGAGTAATCAAGCAGGGAGACCAGGCGCCCGTTACGATAGCAGCACCAGCCACAGCAATGACAGTCGTAGGTAACCCTTATCCTTCATATATTGACCTGCGCAGACTATCACCAGCACCTACATTTGGGACAAAAATCTATGTGTGGGATCCGCTTGCTACCACAGGCAGCGCTTACGGACTTGGGGCATACCAGACGCTTACCTTTGACGGGAGTGATTTTACCGTTACCCCCGGTGGCGGCAGTTATGGTGCACCATACAACCAGGATCCAAATAGGATAGAAAGCGGCTCCGCATTTTTTGTAGGCGGAAACGCAAGTCCTTATAATATCACATTCCATGAAGACATAAAGCCTTCAGGGAATTTTATAATATCATCTCCCATAAGAAAGAAAGAATACCTGCAGGCAAATTTATTTATCAATGCAAATGGAGTGACCTCTTTAATGGATGGTATCAGGGCCGATATCAGCGATCAGTTTTTAAATGTGCTTGATGACAATGACGCTTATAAAATATCCAACAGTTCAGAAAATGTAAGCATAAAGAGAAACGGGAAATTGTTATCCGTAGAGCGGCACAATATCATAAATGCGAGCGATACATTTTTCCTGAACATAGCCAACATGAAGGCACAGAATTACCAGTGGCAGTTGAACATGCAAAACCTGGATCAGCCGGGCCTGAGCGGTTTTCTGAAAGATAATTATGTGAATACCAGTACAGCGCTCAATCTAAACGGGAGCAACACGATAGACTTCACGGTAAACAATGCAGCAGGATCCTACGCATCAAACCGTTTCATGATCGTATTTTCAGCAGCCAAAGTTTTATCGGTAACCTTTACCAACGTAAAAGCCTACCAGCAAAATACCGGCATCAATGTAGAATGGAATGTAGAAAATGAAAGCAACGTGAAGCAATATGAAGTTGAAAAATCTGCGAATGGAAATAGTTATTCAAAAGTGAATACTACGGCCGCAAAAAATATTCCTGTAAGTTTATATTCATGGGTTGATGCAGATGCTAAAACCGGGTTTAATTACTATCGTATAAAAAGTGTAGACGTAAATGGAAAGATTGAATACAGCAAAGTAGTGAAAGTGTTTATTGCACCGGCGAAGCAATCCATAGCGATATATCCTAACCCGATTAAAGACGGTGTGATCAACCTGTATTTAACCAACCAGCCGAAAGGCACTTATGGAATAAGACTGCTTGATCAAATAGGGCAGGTGATCATCACAAAGCAAGTAGTTCATGCAGAAGGCAGCACCACAGAAACGATACAAATCAGCAGGCAGGCAGCCCATGGCATTTACAAACTTGAGATAACAAAACCTGATGGTAGTAGAGTAAACCTTAGTGTGCTTAATTAAACACATCTGCTTATATAATTATTAATGCATCTTTTGTTGTTCGCGTTATTTTCAAAAACGCGGACAACAAATTTTGCTTTAAGGACTTGCCAGGCAAAGTTACCAACGAAAGCCAATGGCAGAAATCAAATGCCTAATCCTATAGGTATGAATTAGCTGCTCTTCCAAACATAGAAAACCCCACATTGGTGCATGTTCTGTGGATAGATACATTCCATGCGGGATAATATTGATATAAATGCACCTGCTTTTGTATATGATATCTTTTTCTGTCAGCGATAAATTTGACGGCAGATGATACTTCCAATCCCATAACCTGATACGTTACCTGCTTGTCGCCGACACGCGGCAAAACTTTTATTTATTATTTCCTTTTATTATTTCCTACTCAACTTTTAGATAATTATTATTTTATTCCTAAAAGGATTTTCTTCTTCGTCGGGCAATTTTTAAGAATCAGCGTCGTTTTAGAATTATAGCCAGTTCGTTGTAGATAAAAAACTATAATATGTTAGTATGGTTGCTACAGTGTTTAAAGATAGTTCCCGAATATTTTATTAGTTTGAAATCGCTATCATTCTTATAAATTTTACGGCGTGTATAATTGGCATCGTATGTAACGGATAGGCTACCGCTTTCTGTTGAAGGAACACTCATTTGCTTCCATGTATATTAAATGCGGAATGCATTTTTATAATAACGAAATCCAATAACCCAAAAATCATATCCCTAATATGAAAAAGTATTTAATGGCGATGATGTTGATTTGCCACCTCTCATTTGCGACAAAAATCTATTCTCAGAATGTAGCGATAAACGCAACCGGGAACATGCCCGACACGAGCGCCATGCTTGATGTAAGCAGCACAACAACTGGCTTCTTAATGCCACGCATGACGACTACGCAGCAAAATGCTATAATATTGCCGGCAAAAGGGTTGTCCATATTTAATACTACCCTCAATGCAATTACTATAAATACGGGTACTTCATTGAGCCCCGTTTGGACTTCAGTAAATTCAGGATCAATTGACACTTCGAGCATAGCTAATTTTTCAACAAAGGTGAGGAGCCTTATCAGCGAATCGGCGCCCATAACATACAGTAATGGGTTGATCGGAATTACACAGGCAACAACTTCCACTAATGGATATTTAAGCAGTACAGACTGGAATATATTTAATTCAAAGGGCAATGGCTCGGTGACATCGGTGTCAGTAGTTAATGCCAATGGAGTGAGCGCTTCTATAGCTAACGCCACCACAGCACCAGCAATTACATTTACATTGGGAGCTATTACACCCGCATCCGTAGCAGCTTCCGGTACCGTAACCGGTTCTAACATATCGGGTACAAATACAGGAGATCAAACAATTACACTTACGGGCGATGTAACCGGAACGGGTACCGGTAGTTTTGTAACGGCTATTGGAACCAATAAAGTGATAAATGCCAAGTTAGCACAGATGCCTGCGTCAACTATCAAGGGAAATAATCTTGCCAGTGCGGGAGCTGCAAACGACCTCACTGCTACCCAGGTAACAGCAATGCTAAATAATTTTACGTCCACATTAAAAGGCATGGTACCGCTGAGCGGAGGAGGTTCTACGAATTTCTTAAGAGCAGATGGTACCTGGGCGACCCCTTCTACTGCTAACCAGTGGAGTTTAACGGGTAATAGTGGGATCAATTCTGCTACAAATTTTTTAGGCACAACCGATAATACAAGTTTAAGGTTCCGGACTAACAATACGCAGCGCATGAAAATAGACAGCACAGGCAGGGTGGCTATAGGGCAGGATGTCTTCGATGTTACAAATCCTGAGAAATTTGTGGTGAATGCGGGAACTACAAGTTCAGTGAATGCGATGGTTGTAAAAGGCAGCATCGACAGCTATTTACAATTCAATATTAAAAATCAGTCGACCGGTACAGATGCAACTACCGATATCGTTGCTACTGCGGACAACGGTACTGAAACAACGAATTATGTCGACCTTGGAATAAATGGATCAAACTATACAGGAGGCGCTATTGAAACAGGTGTAGCCAACGATGGGTATCTCATTTCTGCTGCCAAGGATTTTTACCTGGTTAACAGTGCAACAAACAGAAATATGCTTTTTCTTACTGGCGGAACAGGAGTAGCTAATGAAAGAATGCGAATACTTGCTAACGGGAGAGTAGGCATGGGAGTACAGGATCCAACTGCTCCGTTTGTTGTTAAAGATACTATGGAAGTTCGCCGGGTGGGTTCTTTGTCACAATTATTATTTACCAACACAGCAGGTACCGGAGATTTTCGTATAGGAGGAGATGGGGGTGACCTTTTCTGGCAGGGCGGCGGAGGCCGCGGCCTTCAAATGGGATCTTATTGGACAACTATATTAACCGGTGACAGGCAAACCAGTGCGTACCCTTCATTTATAAACTCACCCAATGGTACAGGCGTACTTGTGGCAGGCCAAAGAGATGCGAGTGTTCCCCTGGGAATACAAGCCAATTCCGGGTCGCAAACTGCCAACCTCACTGAATGGAGAAATTCTTCAGGCACTGTATTGAGTGCCGTTGATAAAGATGGCAATTTGGGAGCAGGTACTTCCGCTCCTTCTGCAAGACTTGATGCAAACGGAACATTCAAATTGGGAAGTGCCGGCACAGTACTTAATAACATCATAAAGACTAACGTGACCGTTGGTGACGCAACCACATTTAATTATACACAAACGAAAACATATACTGCCACGGTAACAGGTGCGACGGTTAATGGTGCGGTGATTGTAAATCCGCGAAGCGCCTTGCCCACAGGAATTTCTATAGGATGGGCACGTGTAAGTGCTTCAAATACTGTAACAATCGCATTTACAAACACGGATGGCACTTCCAGAGCCATAGGATCATCAACATTCGATGTAACTATAATTCAATAAGTCCCGTAAAAGTATAGGCAGATTTGAGAAGGCCTTTTTGAATAAACCCTAATAACGTAAAAGCGTACCCTAATAACAATGAATTTATGATCGCGCTACTTATTGCTGCTGTTGCTGTTGTTGTTTTTGCTGTGCTTCCTGGTAATAGCGAAAAGAATTAATGGGTTCCCCGGGGCTTTTTACCTGGAAGCCAAATTTAGGGAGGCCTTGTTTTTCCGATGTTTTTTTGGCGCTGCCATTCTGTACTTTTACAGAAACTTCCAGGCTGTGCTCACCGGGCCCTTTGTACGTGCCTTTTACGGGAGTACAATCAGCAAAATTTCTACCGGTTGCCAGTCTTATATGTTGATCATCTACAATGCAATTATTAGTGGGGTCGATGCCAAGCCATCCATAATTAGGAATAAAAGTCTCAACCCATGCGTGGGTCGCACCCTCACCACGCATCTCTTTATCTTTAGGACAAACGTATCCACTCACATACCTTGAGGGCATGTCGAACATCCGTAAAAATATGAGCAGCATATGAGCAAAGTCCTGGCAAACTCCCGCTTTCATTTTCCACACATCTTCCAGTTTAGTCTCCACGTTGGTAATTCCCGGCTGGTAACTGAAATTATTATAAACATATTCAGAAAGAAGGGTGACATTTTTTAAAGGAGTAATGTCTTCATTAACTATGCCACTTAGAATACTTTTAACCTCGCCAAAGGATGCAAAGATTTCAGGTTTCAGAAAATCAATATAAGCAGTATGAGATTTAAGGCTTCTTAAAATGCTCCATTGCTCGGCTGCATTCACGTCGTCTATTGGAAAAATAATGGGCTTGGTGATGACATCGGCAATAGATTCGATCAAGAGGCTGGTATGTGGTTGTATAATTGAAAACACGCCTACGTGATTTCCAAAATAATCGACAAATGTTTCTATAACCGGGTCGGTTGAAATGTTGATTTCATGATTTCTCACTTCTAATAACCCGTCAATAATGGGATAAAGCATGATCTGGTTGGTGCAATCAATAACGGGATAAGAATAGGTGTAGCGAGTAACATGTTTTATGTTATAATGCGGCATTTTATTAATTTAAGTGTTACCAAAATAATGTGTGCTGAAGGCGGCAGAAATTTCAAAAAGATCCTGCCTTGTTTGAAAAAGAAATGCATCTAATGATAAAATATCATTTTCATCAATGTTGCTGTATTTAATATTGTTCATCGTTTTTCCAATCAGGAATTCCATACGCTCATAATTTTCAGGGAGGCTTTCTGCACTTAGCCTGCCGAAATATTTGTAGAGCCTTTCCAAACTGTATAAAATCGAATGAGGGAATTCAGCATTATAAAGTATAAGATCTAATACATTTTTTTTAGTAAAATTTCCTTTATATGTTTTAAGATAAATTTCAAAGCCAAAAAGAGAGTATAACAAATATCGCAACGTGATTGACTCGTGATTATCGGTCTGGTTACTATGGTCACTATTCATCTGAATTCTTGTGATATCTGAAGAATGAATAGCCCTTTCCAGGAATTTACCTATGTTGATATATGTAAAACCTTCTCCCCTTGTCATTGTGTTATCCACAGTTCCGGTAAATAATAACCCGTTTTTTATGAGTACATCGATGGTTGAAATAGGATCGGCAGTGATAACTTGTTTTCTCAGGTCGTCATTTCTTATAAAATGATAGTAGTCATTAAGGCATTGCCATACTTCTTTTGAAATATGGTCCTGGATACCTCTTGCATTTTCCCGGGAAAACATCACATTATTATAGGCTGAAGCGCTGTTACCCTGGCTGAAGATCATGTGCTCAAGAGCCTTAGGAGAACTGGTTTCGATTGATTTAATTTCATCTTCAGAAAGCTCCCCATAAATTTCAAGAAGCGGCCCCCACAGGAAATTTTCGGCCTGGTCCTGCGAAGAAATGTATTGGGTTAAAATGGCCTGGAGCATCCCGTTGGTTCTCTCCATGTACCTGCCCAGCCAATAAATGGTGTCTGCAACACGACTTAACATATTATAGTAATGGTTTTAGTTTTTATAAGGGTTTACCACTGGTTTTTGATTTGGATTCTCTTCAAATATACAGGCAACATTTACCGGTGCATATGCACAAAAAAAGTAGGATAACAAACTGTCATCCTACTAAAATTAGTGTATCAATTTTAATTTTTAAAATGGTATTTCAAAGGAGGCCTTCTTAGGGGGCAGGCATTGACGATCATTGCATGCCATATATTCAATATTTCCAATGATTTTTTTATTGCCTGGAAGCAATTTTACCAACTGCACAAATTCAACTTTACCTTCGTAAAATTTTTGATTCACATTGAATTCTTTTTCAAAAATCGTTTTCATTTTTCCTATTTCTTTATACGATCCGATTTTAGTAGCGTTCGTAAAAGACACAGAAGTGGGTAACGCCCCACCGTCAGGATTGCTTACTGAATATATATGCCACTTAGGATCCACAGAAGTTAGAATGTGAACTTCAAATTGATTGTTGCCCTTTTTAATGGTTTTATAACTAAAGCTCACAGGATTAAGAATCTGTCCGAAAGAATATTGAATTATAACAGCGGATAATAAAGTAAAAAGTATCTTTTTCATAAATTTTTTCCTCACAAATTTACGAAACTATCTTGCCGCAAAGATCGCGGGAAAGTTGCCGTGTCGCTGATTTAACTTTAGTTTATAGAAAACAAGGCAGAGAAGATTTTTCTTCCATCGGTATTACCAAGTGCGGCACTGCAGGCTCTTTCGGGATGGGGCATCATGCCAATAACATTTCGATTTTTATTGCAAATGCCGGCTATATTATTTGTGGAGCCATTCGGCGAATGATCGGAATGAATGGTACCTTTTTCATTACAATACCTGAACAAGACCTGGTTATTAGCATCCATCTCATCCAGGATATCAGCTTTGGCAAAATACCTTCCTTCGCCATGCGCTACCGGTATTTTGTAAACCTGGTTTAAACTATTGGAAGCATTTCCGGTAATGTGTATGTTTTTGCAAACGAATTGCATATTGGCATTTCTCAAAAGCACACCGGGCAACAAGCCGCTTTCGCAAAGTATCTGGAAACCATTGCATATACCCAATACTTTACCCCCTGCATTAGCAAACTCTATTACGCTTTGCATCATAGGGCTGAACCTGGCAATGGCTCCGCACCTGAGGTAATCCCCATAACTGAAGCCTCCGGGTAGTACAATACAATCATCTGTACTGAACATCGACAAATCTTTGTCTTTGTGCCATAGTGGAATTACTTCAACATTCAAATCTTTCTCCAGCGCATTTATGATATCTCTGTCGCAATTAGATCCTGGAAAAACAACTACACCAAATTTCATATTCAGTATTTATTTTTTGTAAAGATAATTTAGATGCACTTTATTTTTTTATATAAGTAACATAAATTACAAATGCTACCATTATCCAGTGCATAACAGCGGCAATCCATTTTTTTCCGCTGTAAAAAAAAGCACAAGCAATAAGTGCGGATAAAGGCACTGTTGCAAGGAACCAGTATTTAAAATTATATGTGCTGTTTATAAATGGGACGAATAATGCAACAATAAGATAAAGTATAATGAGCCCCCAACTTTTACGTACCTGCACTACCTGTCTTCTTAAATTTAATTGTACAAAAAAAGCCCCGATAATTGCCATAACTCCTATTATGCCAATCGCTGTGTACTCCATATTATTTTTGGTAAATAATGGGTAGTCGATTGCGATGCCGGGCACCTGGAAGCTGTACAATTTATCTGTGAGAAAAAGCCAGGCAAATAAAAAATACCAGGGAATAAGAATACCGAGAAGGGGTATCAGCCATTCGGCAACCCTTGGAGGCCGCGTGAGTAAAAGCCCCCCAACAATGAGTATGGCAAAAGCTAAAGACGGGAAATAAAAAAAAGTACTCACGCCTATTGTGATGCCCATATTGAACAAAGTCGATTTTACATGCTGGTTATTATAAACTGTGCTCATTTTGGCCCAGACCCATATAAGCAAAGTATTAATAAGCATGGGAGCGCTTAAAACATTCCATTCAATAAAAAATGAAGTAATAAGCAAATAGCTCATTCCCGGCAGGTAATTTGGCTTTTGCATCAGCCTGCGATTATTCAGCAACCGGTTAAAACTTATGGCTTGAGTATATAGCAAGAGATACATTATGAGAGAGTATATCAAAGGGAAAGAATCAAATTTGGGCTTGATGAATGCCATAATCTCGTTGTAGAGAAAACCATCAGATTTTTGAATTACCGGAATTTGCGGTGATATGAACCATCCAAGCTTTAAAAGCAGGCCATATACAAAAAGCATGAAAGTATTGAAAGGATTATTGGCCCGAAAAATGCCTGTCACAAATGAGAGTTGAATTGAAAATTCAAAAATAAAAAATTAAAACCGAAAAGCGGCGAGCTATCAGCCGGCACCTTTCCGGGGAGTATAGAACTAAATCTGGCCGTTCATTATTTTGCCAAATGTTCGTTGATTTCTAAAATTCAATTTTTGCGAAGCAAATATAATTTCTATATGTACACGGCACTATAATTTGCGTGGAACTCACCTGCTTGGCATACCGTGGCATGAACTCGTATCCCCGGTCGAGACTTCTTAATGGTGGATACCTTGTAAGTTTTCCGTCCCCGGAAATACTTTGATCGTTGATAAGTTGGGTTCGCCTTTCAAGTTCATTAAAAAGAAAATGTAGTTGCCCCCCGGTAAGCATGGTATTGTAAGAAAGATAATTATCAGTGTCGTCATCAAATTGCGATTTGTGAACCACATTGCTCCATATTAGTCGCCCGGTATTATCCATATTAAGAATAACTATATTATCATAATAATATCTTACCTGCGAGCTGCCAAAGTAATTGCGCGGCCTTCCGGAATACCAATAATATGATGGAGAATACAGGTAATAATTATTAAACGAATAAGGGTTACCATAAAGATAATCGTACCGGTTCCAAGGATTTCCTCTGGACTGAGTAGAATGATCTTCAGCGGCCAAAATAAAACCGCCGTCTTTTTTTAATATCACATCCCTTATAAAAAAATTATTCAGGGCATACTTTAGGCCGCCATCCGTTTTTGCCATCGATCTCACGGTGTCACCTAATTCTGCAAAGTTTTGTCCAATAAATGAATTGGTCCGTTTGTCCCAAACAACAGTATAAAGCCCTTCAACGTTTCCTCTTTTTCTCGCATAGTACAACGAGTTTATAAGATAGTGGTCATTTACATTATCCACCTTTAGTTTTATTTCGTCAAGATAACGATCATTAAGGTTCAGCTCTTGCGAAGTGAACGAATCGGAGGTCGGTGACTTTGTGATCAGTGAGACTGACTCCAGGTAATCTTTAGAATTAGACCGGGTTGATTTGGTAAAAACAAAGTTCCCATCATTATCCACGAAAAAATCACTAAAGACATCTTTGCGGTCTTCAAATGAAGTCTCAATCCGGGTTTTGTGTAAAAGCTGGAGGCTGTCAGTAAAAAGCGACGTCGTAAAATTGAATTTATCATTCTTTTTCTGGATCTTATAGATCATGATCTTTGACTTGTCTTCACTATTTATGGTGCTATAAATTTTGTTGTCGGCAAAGAAACTGATATAGGTAGTATCAAGTTCAAAAGGTTTCTTTATTAGGTTTCCTTCGCCATCAATTTGAGCGGCCATACAGTAAAGAATATTTCTTTTCTGATACTGGTACACGAGATAAGCAAAGTCCTGGTAAGCCACGAAGTCAACATTCAAAGTTTTGTCCGGCATAAAATCAAGGTCAACCCTTTGTTTTAGTCTCATGCTATTATCGTACACGCTAAGAGCGTATCTATTCCTGATATTTTTATAGACGAGAAAATTATTACTGACCTTGCCAAGTATTTCAAAGTCCAGCGAGCGCACATCTTCGGACTCGGGTTGTGAATAAGTTATTTGCTGCGAGACAACCACGTTCGCAGAAAAAAATAATACAAAAAACAAAACAATATTCTTCATATAACATGTTGTTAAAATAAATTTTTTGAGAAGAGTTTCAATCATACACTAAGATCAATCATTTAATCCCGATATATTACTAATTTACGATAAAAATTATGCCCACTGTTTTAATATCAGGAGGTACCGGCCTTATTGGAACAAATTTAACACGTCATTTAATTGAAAAAAATTACAACGTAATTATTCTCACCAGGGATAAAAATAAATCTTCAGAAAATCCAAAGATTTCTTATGCATATTGGGATATAAATAAAAGGGAAATTGATAATGCAGCAGTGGAAAAAGCGGATCATATTATTCACCTGGCGGGTGCAGGTGTAATGGATAAAAAATGGACAAAAAAGTATAAGAAACAAATTGTGGAAAGTCGCACCGAAAGCAGTTCACTTCTTATAACCGCTATGCAGCAAAGTCCTCATCATGTAAAATCGTTTGTTTCCGCTTCTGCAATCGGGTGGTATGGAGCCGATGCAAAACCACTAAAAAGAAAGGAAGGCTTTATTGAAACAGATCCTGCAGACAATTCTTTCCTTGGAGAAACCTGCGATCTTTGGGAGGCAAGCGTAGCTCCTGTTGAGGAGATGGGGGTGCGTTTAGTTAAACTGCGTACAGGCATTACGTTAAGTAATGATGGCGGCGCTTACAAAGAATTCAAATTTCCCTTAAAGTTTGGAATAGCAGGCATATTGGGCAATGGCAAACAAGTGGTAAGCTGGATCCACATAGATGATCTTTGCCGCATGTATATAAGCGCTATGGAAGATAAGGAACTAAATGGCAGTTACAATGCAGTTGCGCCCATGCCGGTTACAAATAAGAAACTAATACTGCATATAGCTGAAACTATTAAAAAGAAATTTTTTATACCAATACATGTTCCTGAATTTGTACTAAAAATAATAATGGGACGCAGGAGTATTGAAATATTGAAGAGCGCAACTGTCAGTAGCAGTAAGATAAGAGATGCTGGGTTTACGTTTTTATATCCATCAATTGAATCTGCAATAGAAGAATTGGCTTCGCAAAAAAATTAGAATGCATTTTGTCTTTTTATTGAAATCGTAAAATAAAAAATACGAATAGTTTCAGTGCCTTCCCTATAAATCATCCGTCTTGAATTTTTTCATGGCGAAAAAATAATAGCCCGCTATATAAGCCAGGCTGGCTATCACCAGTATATATTCATCCGGAGCACCTTTGTAAATGACGGTATTACCAAACGGAATCGGAAGCATAACATCAGTTACCTGTAATGGTAAAAAATATCCCAATGGACTCAGGTCCATTTTAAAATTTACAAGGGCCGTAATCAGCCATTCGAATATTAATCCAAATAAAAAAAATACGGCGATTGCCGCCCCGCTTCTTCTGAAAAGAACAGCAAGAAACATAGCAAAAGTTATGTATGCAACCGTCTGAATAAAAATATATCCAACATTTTCAATTCCCGAAAAAGAAAAATGCGATCCCGTTGTTACTGGCTCCAAATAACAGTGCCACCAGGAAATTAAAAAATGTTGCTATCACAGAAAAGATGATCGCAAATACGAATTTTACTGATACAAACTGGCCGCGGGTCCAGCCATCAATTATGTTTTGACGATGGGTTTTAAAATTAAATTCGTTAGTCAAAAGCATTATAAAAAGTATTCCTGGAAAATAAAGCAGCCAGCTACTCATCCAGCCTACCGTTTGCCATACTTTTGGAAATGAATAGGGGCTTCCAAAGAGAACCTGGCTCTGCGGCAACGACTGTACGGTAAGTTCATTTACATAATAACCCGTGTAATTAATGCCCAGGATCGCAAATGAATACAGTATAGAAAATATCCAGAAAGCTTTATAGCTTTTTACCTTGAGCCATTCGATTTTTAATAAATGTAGCATGCCCTTATTAGTTATTTGTAAGTTCAAAAAACCTCGCCTCCAGGCTTTTCTTTTTAAGAAGAAGATGGTTAAGAATAATTCCGTTGTTAAAGCAATAACTATTTATTTCCGCAAGGTCTGCAGTATTAACGGGGAAAAATACTTTTATAACACCGGTTTCTTTCGTCACTCTTATCTGCTGGCCCATTTGTTGCAAGGCAAGCAGCAACTTCTCATTGTCACCTGAACTTACTTCAACCATATCTTCATTGGATAATATTTCGTTTACATTTCCTGTAGTTACGAGTTCTCCTTTTTTTAATATAGCTACATGGGTACATACTTTTTCCACTTCATCCAATAAGTGGCTCGCCATGATAATCGTTTTACCCTGGCTATGAAGATTTTTCATGAGGTCGCGGATCTCGGCTATTCCCACCGGGTCGAGACCGTTAGTGGGCTCGTCAAATACAAGCACCCCCGGATTGCCAAGCAGGCAAGACGCAATAGCAAGTCGCTGTTTCATCCCCAATGAATAGGTGCTGAATTTTGAATCCTTTCTCTTAGTAAGGTCAACGGTCTCGAGCACCTGTGGTATATCTTCTTTACCTCGTTCCTTGATTTCTGATGCGATTTCCAAATTTTTTTCGCCGGATAAATAATGATAAAAATTGGGTGTTTCTAAAAGAGTACCGATTTTTTTTCTATGCTTTTCGGTTGCCACTTCGTCAAAGAGCCGATAAGTGCCGGTGGTTGGTTTTAGGATGTCCATAATGGTTCCCAGCAGCGTGGTTTTGCCGCTGCCATTTGGCCCCAGTATACCAAACACGGAGCCTTCAGGTACTGTGAAACTTACATCTTTTAGTGCTTGTATTCGCCCGTAAGATTTTGATAAATGATCAATTGAAAGAATTGCCATAAGGAATTAAAGTTGACAGAAGAATTTTAAAGATACAAATGCAAGCTACAAAACGGGAATATAATTTTGCAACTTCGAAAACAGCTTTAATGAATTTACGGATAAGTAATACAAGACTACACAGCCGGCATAGACGCATTTTTTTCAAAGTAGCTGCTTTTAATTGAAAAACAACTATTTTAGCATACCCTTTTTTTATATACCTATACAAAAATCTATTCATGACTCCAAAGACTTACACAAAGCTTATTGCTATAGCTATTTTCCTTATCGCATTTACCAGGCCTGACAAACTTTCCGCACAATGCGGCGTTCCACCCGCAAGCGGCTCCGTAACTATTGCGGTTGCCAACAATGTAATAAATACGTACTACCCGGGCACCGGAAATGTGTTGGCTGGTGCAAATTCTTTGATCGTTGGTTCCAGGGATGGCAGGGGTAATGCAACACCACTTGCCACGGGTGATCTTATTTTAATTATCCAGATACAAGGCGCCGATATCGATGCATCAAATACTGATGCTTATGGAGACAATGCGGCCGGCGCCCCGGCAAGCGGCTATTTAAGCGCTAACCTGTATGCAGGCAATTATGAGTACAACACAGTTGCAAGTGTCGCCGGATCCACGGTAACTCTCAGCTATACTCTTGCCAATAGCTATTATGATCGTGATTTTTCCGTCGGAAATTCTATTCAACGCTACCAGGTTATAAGGGTTCCCCGTTACTATAATTTTACAATAAAATCAGGGGCATCAGTCACTACTCCGCAATGGAATGGTTCTACCGGTGGAATTGTTGTAATAGAGGCTGCGAATTTGTTTACACTTAACGGCGCAATTGATGTCAACTATAAAGGTTTTAGGGGCGGTGGAGGAAAAAACCTGACTGGCGCCACCGCAGGAAACAGCAATGGAAGCGGAACACTTACTAACACTGATTATCGCTGGGAATCCCCGATAACGAATGCCGCGAACCTAACTGGTGGCGCAAAAGGTGAGGGTATTGCGGGAACCCCGGCTTATTATTTTGTTTCAGGGACTGCGGTTACCGCAACCGGAACGGTTGAAGGCTATGTTAACGGCAGTATGGGCCGTGGGGCGCCAGGCAATGCAGGGGGAGGAAGTACGGATGGATCACCCGTTGGCGCAAACACGGAAAACCAATATAATTCGGGAGGTGGAGGTGGAGGTAATGGTGGTACCGGTGGCATGGGCGGTAGTGGATGGCATGGTGGTTCTGGAGATGCAAATACTTATCCAACTGGCGGCTATGGTGGAAAAAGCTTTACCCAGCGGTCCATACAACAATTTGTTTTTGGCGGCGGTGGCGGTGCAGGCTCAGGCAATAATTCGCTTCCTTCTAATGAATATAGCTGCAGCGGTGGCATAGGCGGAGGAATTATTCTTACCAGGGCAAAAAGTTATGCCGGCTCGGGGAGGGCAGATGCGGATGGATCAAATGCACCCGGAGTAACCGCTACCTATACGCCTGCACAAACTGATGCAGCGGGCGGTGGTGGTGCAGGCGGAACTATTGTGATGGTCACATCTCAAACGGGAGCTACAGGATTAACTTCAATAATTGCTTCTGCCAAGGGTGGTGCTGGCGGTGACATGACGAACTACTATGATCATGGTCCCGGTGGTGGCGGCGGCGGCGGAGTTATTATTTCAAACGGTACCTTTCTCCTGGCTGATGTGGCAGCAGGGGCTAATGGGCAAACAGCATCCGGTAGCCCGGCGGGACCTATTGATAACGACTACGGAGCTACGCCAGGCAATCCAGGTGTTTTAATTACATTACCCGGAGCACCTCAATTGAAGAATTTAAATAACCTTGCTTCGCCATGCGGTGTATTGCCGGTAAACTTAACAAATTTTACGGCCAGGTGGAACAATACAGCAGTCGATCTTGCTTGGAAAATCACCAATGAAATCAATTTAAGTTCCTTTGAATTAGAATACAGTAATAACGGAATTGATTTTTCCAGACTCGCTTCTGTGGCCTACAATGCGGGGATTACTGATTACTCGTTTACCCACCTTTCGCCATTGGTAAAAAACTTTTACCGGCTTAAAATGGTCGATGCAGACGGAAAATATTTCTACAGTAAAATACTCAGCGTTCAGAAAAATGGATCGAACAATAAAGTGATTTCGGTTTATCCAAATCCTGCCTATCATGATCTGACGGTGCAGGTAAATATGGTCCGTTTTGAAAAAGTAATAGTAGAAATAATTGATAATTCAGGAAGGGCAATGATTATTAAATCTTTCAAACTTAGTCCCGGACAAAATTATTTGTCGATTGATGGAGTTGAGAGGCTTCCTGCATCCACCTATATTTTAAAAGTGAAATCAGGATCGATAGACGAGGTGCAAAAAATAGTTATAGGGAAAAAATAAAATAATCATATTAGATGTTTCCAATAAGAGGGGGACCGTCTCAGATTGGAAACACCCGTCTGACGGTCTCCGTCTGACGGATTAAAGCTGAAGGGCCCCTTACAGTTCAAAATCATTTCCTTCAATTATTTGATAAGATGTATTTATGAATGTTTCAGGATCGTACGAACAAAATTTAGCCGCCAAAAATTGATTACAAAGTTTTCCATTCCTAAGGCCTGAATAATCCTTGAAAGAAGAATAGTCCCAATCTTCCATTTTTTTAACAAGGGCTGCTACCAATGGGTTTTGATGAATATAGTGAAAGCAATTAAAATAATAATCTGCTTTTTTACTTATATCGGATCCAATATTGATATCCGACAAACATTTAGATTTTGTCTTTTGTCGAAATAAAGAACCGGATTGCTGATGCCTCGAATTGTAAATTCTTGCATAGCCACTTAATAATTTTCTGATTCCATTGGTTAATGTGTCAATTTGCAGCCCTCCTTGTTTTTTTAGATTCAGTACCCTCTCATCAGTATAAATCATGAAATGAAAATGATTTGGCATGAGACACCAACATATAATTTCAGCATTGCTGAAAATGTTTTCTTTTATTAAAGTCAGGAATATTTTATATTCTTCATCACATGAAAATACTTTTTGCTGATTGTTGCCCTGGTTGTAAATATGATAGAGGTTGTCGGGCAGGAAGTTCATAAATAAAATTTGAGTTTTATATTCAACTATACCAATCAGACGGGGACCGTCAGATTGGATAATCACGTTTGACGGTCTCCGTCTGACGGATTTATCAGTTAATTAATTCCTTACAGGCTTGCCTGTCTTCAAAACACTCTGTATTCTTTCCAACGTTTTCTTTTCTCCGCAAAGGCTTAAAAAAGCTTCTCTTTCCAGGTTGAGCAAATATTGTTCGCTTACTAATGTTGGCTCGCTTAAATCACCGCCACACATTACATACGCCAGTTTCTTTGCAACTTTCACATCATGGTCGGTAATGTAGTTCCCACGATACATACCATTTATTCCTGCATACAACATGCCGAGCCCGGATTGCCCCAATACTTTAATATCAGTTCTTTGAACCGGTTTTGTATAACCTTCATCATAGATTTCAACCACGCTTTGCTTCGCATCAGCAATTCTCCTGGATTGATTCATGCTTATTGCATCTATACCTTTGCGCAAGATTCCCAGCTCGTACGCTTCAAAAGCCGACGTGGAAACCTTTGCAGTTCCTATGGTAAGAAAACGGCTTTGCAGCGTTATGGTCTCTGGTTCGTTTACATGCATGTCATCAGCGGCTCTCAAAGTAAATTCTTTTGTTCCACCACCTCCGGGAATAAGCCCAACACCCAGTTCCACAAGCCCGATGTAAGTTTCTGCAGCAGCCTGCACTTTATCACTGTGAAGCGACATTTCACAAGCACCACCAAGGGCCAGGCCATGCGGTGCAACCACCACAGGAATAGATGAATACCTCACTCTCATCATTGTATTTTGAAACATACGGATGGCCATATCAAGTTCATCATATTCCTGCTCCGCGGCATACATAAATATCATGCCCACATTTGCGCCTGCGCTAAACTGTGCGCCTTCATTGGCAATCACCAGGCCTTTGTATTTTTCTTCGGCAATGGAAATCGATTTATTTACAGCCTCAAGAACCTCACTCCCGATGGTGCCCATTTTAGTATTCCATTGTAACCCTACCACGTCGTCGCCAAGATCATATAAATTGCATGCTGCATTGTTCCAGACTGTTTTTTCTTTGAGATCACTGAGAATAATAAATGATTCACCGCCGGGCATTTCCTTATAAGAGCCGGAGCTAACGTCGTAGTATAGCCGTTTGCCATTTTGTACTTTGTAAAAGCTGGTATTGCCCGCGGCAATAAAATCAGTAACCCATGAAGCAACGTTGTATCCTGCTGCTTTCATTGCCTCTGTCGTTTCTTTTACACCCAAAACATCCCAGGTTTCAAAAGCGCCAATCTCCCAGCCAAAGCCGGCCTTCATGGCATCATCAATTCGATAAATTTCATCGCTTATCTCAGGGATTCGATGTGAGATATAAGAGAAGAGGCTGTAATGAAACTCGCGGTAAAACTCTCCTGCTTTATCTTTTCCGGCAACCAGGACTTTTAATCTCTGCTTTAAATCATCAATGGGTTTTGCCGCTTCGAGAGTAGCAAATTTTGGCCTTTGCCTTGCTTCGTATTCAAATGTTGAAAGGTTGAGTGTTCTTATTTCTTTTTCTCCCTTTGGCCCCGGCGGCATCTTCTTAAAAAAGCCCTGGCCGGTCTTATCGCCGAGCCATTTATTATCAACTATTTTTTGAAGCCATTCAGGAATTATAAAAGTTTCTTTCGCTTCGTCTTGCGGACAATTATCTTTTACGCCTGCTGCCACTTTTACCAGGGTATCAATACCTACCACATCCGCCGTACGGAATGTTGCAGATTTGGGCCGGCCAATTATCGGTCCAGTAAGAGCTTCAACTTCATCAACGCCCAAGCCCAACTTATCCATAATGTGAAAGATGGACATAATACTAAATACGCCTACGCGATTTGCGATGAATGCCGGAGTATCCTTACAAAGCACGGTTGTTTTACCAAGGTATAAGTCACCATAGTGCATTAAGAAATCAACCACGCTTTCGTCGGTGAATGATGTGGGAATAATTTCCAACAGCCGCAGGTATCTCGGAGGATTAAAAAAGTGTGTGCCACAAAAATGTTTTTTAAAATCGTCGGTCCTTCCTTCGGCCATCATGTGAATGGGAATTCCCGAAGTGTTGGATGTAATCAAGGTTCCCGGCTTGCGGTATTTTTCTACTTCATCAAAAATCAGTTTTTTAATATCAAGCCTTTCTACAACTACTTCAATCGTCCAGTCGCATCCGGCAATATCTTTCATATTATCTTCGAAATTACCGGTGGTAATATTTTTAACGACGTCCTTTGTAAAAAGAGGAGAGGGATTTGATTTAACGGCTGCGGCCAAAGCCTCATTTACAATCCGGTTTTTTACAACGGGCTTGTCAAGGGACAATCCTTTTTTAGCTTCTCCTTCTGTTAGTTCTTTTGGCGGAATATCGAGCAATAAAACCTGTACGCCAATACCTGCGAAGTGACAAGCTATTCGGCTTCCCATCACACCGCTTCCCAAAACCGCTACTTTATTAATATTTCTTTTTTGCATATCGTATTAGTTAGTTAAACAACTATTTATTAAAATCGAAATTACATTTTTACAGATTAAGAAAATGAAAATAAATATTCGCCTGATTTACTTTTCGTTGTAAAGTATAATTTTCAAATGTTCATCTTTTTGTAAAGAACGATTAAAGATAAATGAAACTAAGCTGAGACTGCTTTTGTCAGCCCATGTAAGAATGGGATAGTTTGGAAAATATTTTTTAAGAAAAGGGTATTGAAAATAATATCCCGATAAGGCGCTCACAGGATAGCGGTTCAGGTTGTTGGAAATACTATCTGCTATTCGATTGAGTTCATCTTCTTTTAATAAATAAGGATTAAAGAAAGGTGTATAGTAGCTCGTGTAAAATCCCTTATCACAAAAAGCAGGCAGGTATTGAATGTTGGTTGATTCAATCAGCATCTTATTCTGCAGGTTATATTTTTTCCGAATTGTAACACAAGCATTCAACGCTTTTTCATGATTGGCGCTGTTGAGGTTTTTAAAATCAAACCAGATTGATGCCGATAGATTTCTGTTCTTATAAATATCCAGAAGCTCTTCAATTCTTATGGTTGATATTTCCGAAGAATCGTGGTATACATAAAAGGAATTAATGGAGCTGTCGAAATAGACATCTACCTCAAAGCCGGCAATACCTGCAGGTAATTTGTTCATCGCATCTGCCGAATCGATAGCCTTTCGCCAGATTTTAGATTTATTAACCAGTTGTTGGTCGCAATGCGGGAAATCTGCGGCAGCACGATTTTTAATAAATGAATCCGGAATTAGTATACGCACCATTCCTTTGTGTAACAAAATATCGGTGCCAAGAATAAGAATAATAACAAGCGCTACTAAAAAGAATTTATTTTTATAATAATGCTTACTTTTCAAGAGGTTCCTTTAATTAAAAACTTGAGTATTGAATCCTGTTAAACCACGAATGCATTTTAATTTTTTAAGATTTAAACCTGCATTTACATTTTTATTAAAACTACTTATTTTACTCAGCCTGCTAAAATGTATCTTCTTTTTTTACAACCTGCATTCAGGGCAAGGCTGGCAGGTAACCGGTTTTTCAAATGTAATAATGCTCTTATGCTGGTCTGTTTTCTATGACATTTTTATTATTTCGATACTTGCCGTTCCCCTCACGATTTTGTTTTTTTTGTTCAAAAATAAAACGATCGATTCTTAAAATTGCAGGCATCATTTTTAGTGCTTTGTTTTCTTTTATGGTATTGTTAAACATCATTGATATTTTTTATTTTCCATTCAAATTACAACGTGCAGATGCAGAATTACTCTATGTACTTCGCAATCCTTTTAATGAAGTGAACTTCACTTATTTTTTGACTGCAGCATTAATAGTTATAACATTTATTCTCCTTGGATTATTGTTCTATTCATGGATTTCGCTCTTTAATAAATCAAACAGGTTCAGGCATTCAGAAGTGACATCAATGTTATTTTTTGTGATTATTTGCTTTGTATTTTTTATCAGTGGGCCAAAGAAACTTGTGCCAACCTACCCCTTAGTGAACTTAAGCTACAACCAGCTTCCTTTGGTTCAAAACTCTTTTCACCAGTTTGTTTATTCACTTTTCAGGAAAAATGAGTCTTTGATTTTTAGTGAAGATTATATCCGTAACCTCCCGGAGGCAACACGATTAAATATTCTAAAAAAGAATGGGACAGATATAATAAGTTCCACTGATTCCCCTAAAAGAAATATCGTACTCTTCATAATGGAAAGTGTTCCGTATGATTTTTTTGACAGCAGCTCTAAGTACAAAGTGAAGATGCCTTTTCTTGACAGCCTGGTTACGAAAAGCACTTTTTTTACGCACAGCTTTAGTTATTCTTATAATTCAAATAAAGGGATTACGGCGATCCTTGCCGGCACACCCACCCTTACCGAGATACCTTTATATCATTCGGCCTATACTTCTATTCCAATGACGCATGTTGGTTCTGTTTTACAAAGTGAAGGATATAAATCCGCGTTCTTTATCGGCGATAATTACGATGACTTTGGGTTTGCCAAATGTGTAAACTGGCTGGGAATACAGCGGTACTACAGCATGGAAGATGTTCCTGGTTACCAGCATATGGAGAAACATACCATGGGCTTACACGATGAATTTGTTTTACATTTTATGAGTAGTAAAATTGATGAATTGCCCCAGCCTTTTTTCGCAACTGATTTTAATATTTCCACTCACTTCCCAGGTAACGTTCCTTCAACTTTTAAAGAGAAATATCCAACGATCAATACGACAGCGCGTATGAACACTATGAGTTATTATAGCGAGTGTTTATCAGAATTTTTTAAGAAAGCTGAGAAGCAACCGTGGTATAAAAAAACGGTCTTTATTTTTTGCTCAGACCATTGGATGTATCCGGATTTTAATGATCTGAAAAATGATGTTGAAAAGAATTTTCGCATCGCTACATTCATTTTCGATCCCCAAAAAGATGAACAAAAAATTATCAATACGCCCGTGAGCCAGCTTGATATAATGAACACCGTTTTGCACATCAGCAATTATCAAAAGCAATTTATAAGCTACGGAGAAGATCTTTTGCAAATGCCAGCAGATTCAAATAGGATAGTTTTTGCGAAAGCTAATGATATTCTTTACCAGGCATTTGACAGCAGCTATGTTCTTGGCTTCAATGTAATTCAGGGCAAGCCTGAGTTTTGCTACAATTATATTAAAGACACGGCGAGGAAAAATAACTTGATTGATTCAAGTGGTAATGAAAATGTACAAAGGCTGGTGCAAAAGATGAAAGCGTTTTTACATACCGGCTACATACAGTATGAGAACAAAAAGGCTTATTAACTCACCCCGCTTCTCTTGGAATTCCATTATACGCTTTTAGGTTGGCGAACTGTGCGCCATATTCATCTAAAAAGCCGGTAGGAACCTGGCTTTTATCTACATATTGAAAAATATTGTCTAAAGTTAATCTCAGAGAATCCACCTGAGCTTGTGTATCAGCAATGATGCCGCCCAAAAAGATTGTGCAAGCGAATAATGTTTTATAAAATTGTCGTTTCATTTTAATAAGTTTTAAGGAATTAATATTTTAAATCGAATCTCCCTTGGGTAGCCTCAACTGTACCGCAGGGTGGAGTGATAATTTTAAATGAAAAAGTGCCTGAAATAATTCTATTATTGGTGTCAAACCTTGAAACAGCTAATACCCCGGAAATAATTGTAGGAGGGGGGGGTCATAAGTATTAAATGAGCATGAGGTAGATGTGGCTGAGTAAAACACAGAGTATTTACTTTGAAAGAATAATTGGTATTGCCCAACTGTATTTATTGTATCCCCATGAATCGATATTCTGATATAATTTGAAGCATCAATAATTCTTTCAGCTTTTATTCTTAAAGAACCCATACCATAAGCAGGGTCATACTGCACTGATAAAACATTGTCTAATATTCCTCCCGCCGGGGTAAAAGCCACTCCATTAAGCAAACACCCGAAAGTATTTGCTCCGGTTTGGGTAGCTGGCGGCAGTTTTTCTAATTCTGTTTTTGGCGGTTTATTTTTTTTGCAACTTGCTGCTATAAGAATTGTAAAGCAACCTGCCATTATTATATATTTCATGGTAATAAATTTAGAGATTCAATAATAAATGAATAAAAAAAGCTGGCTGGTAATAAGAAGGGCAGTATATCTTTTGGAATGTGTTATCGGAGATTTCATGTTGGTTAGTTGTGAAGATTAAAAATATCTGAGAGATACATTATTTAGCAAGATATATTAATTAATGCATCAGGGGTCAGGTAGTTTTCCTTTATTTTTTACATGTATTTATACTGCATCTATACTTTATCAGGCTTTAAGCTGCTGTAATTTTAAGCCAGCATACTTACCGGGTTTACATTAGCATTTAAAATGGCCTCGCTGTTAAATACCATATAGTTGGCTTCCTGAGTGGGCAAAGTATTTGTGCCATAAATTTTTGAGATGAGATTTATTAGCTAACGGCGCTTCCGTTATCAATCATTGTGTCGGGTTTTACAAAATGCAACTTGCCTTCTTGATCTTCTGCCATTAAGATCATGCCATTGCTTTCAATGCCACGCATTTTTCGCGGGGCAAGATTAGCAACCACCACCACTTGTTTTTGTATAATTTCTTCCGGTGAAAAATGTTCGGCAATACCGGAAAGAATAGTTCGTGTTTCGAAACCCATATCTATTTGAAGCTTTAAAAGCTTATCGGCTTTTTCAACTTTTTCAGCAGAAATAATAGTCCCGACTTTGAGATCAATTTTTGCAAAATCGTCAAATACTATTTGAGGTTTTAAAGGTTGCTTATCATCATTGCCGGCATCAGTCTTCTGATCCATTGGTTCTTTTACATCCATATTTTTCTTTGATGAATTTTTATTCTCTTTTTTAGCAACAACGGCTTCTTCATTCGCCTTTGTATTTTGTACGCTGCTGTTATGTAATTTTTCTATTTGCGCAGCGATCTCGGCATCTTCAATTTTCCGGAAAAGTAATTCAGGCGCTCTCAGGCTGTATCCCACGCTGAGTAATTTCATACTTCCTCCATTTTTCCATTCAAGCATTTTATCAACCACCTTCATCATATAAATCATCTTCTTTGCAGTAAAAGGCAGAAACGGATTTATGAAAACCGTAAGGTTTGCGCAAAGCTGTAAACAAATGTGAAGGCAATTATCAATTTTATTTTGAGCATCTGTTGTTGGTTGCCCATCGCCTGTTGTCTGCTTCGCAAGTATCCATGGTTGTTTATCCTGCATGTATTTATTTCCTTTACGTGCAAGGTCAATTACTTCAAACAACGCATCCCTGAATTTAAACTGATCAAGCAGGTTTTCAATCTTCAGTTTTGTATTTGAAATTTCCTGTACCAATTGTTTATCTGCATCATCTACTTCATCGTTGTGCAATGGAGGAACCTTGCCTTTGCAAAGCTTATGCATTAATACAAAAGTGCGGTTCACAAAATTTCCAAAGATGGCCACCAGCTCGCTATTATTCCTGTCCTGGAAATCTTTCCATGTAAAATCATTGTCTTTTGTTTCAGGAGCATTTGCACAAAGTACATACCTCAATACATCCTGCTGATCCGGGAAATCTTTTACATATTCATCAACCCACACTGCCCAGTTACGGCTCGTGGAAACTTTTTGCCCTTCAATATTCAGGAACTCATTTGCAGGAACATTGTCCGGTAAAATAAAATCACCATGCGCCTTTAGCATTGCAGGGAAAATGATGCAGTGAAAAACGATATTGTCTTTACCAATAAAATGTATAAGTCGTGTGTCATCCTTCTGCCAGTAATCTTCCCAATTTTTCAATAATTCTTTTGTTGCAGAGATGTAACCAATCGGCGCATCAAACCAAACGTAAAGGACTTTCCCTCCTCCACCTTCGGGAGCCGGGGGGCTCGGAACTTTGATACCCCAGTTGCTATCACGTGTCATAGCCCGCGGCTGCAAGCCTTTATCCAGCCAACTTTTACATTGGCCATACACATTATTCTTCCACTCTTTGTGATCTTCCAGAATATATTGGCGTAAGAACTCCTCGTAATTCTGTAAAGGAAAATACCAATGTGTTGTTTTCTTTTTTACAGGCACTGCGTCGCTTAAAGTGCTTTTGGGGTTTATCAACATTTCCGGGCTAAGAGAAGAGCCACAATTTTCACATTGGTCGCCATACGCATGGGGATATCCGCATACAGGACATGTACCAGTGATGTACCTGTCAGCTAAAAAAGTTTTTCTCTCTTCATCGTAATATTGTTCGGTTTCCCTCTCTTCAAACAAGCCTTTTTCGTAAAGATTTACAAAAAAATCCGATGCTGTTTTATGATGAACCGGGTTAGAGGTGCGTGAATAAATGTCAAAAGAGATGGCCATTTCCTCAAAGCTCTTTTTAATGATCTCATGATATTTATCTACTACCTGCTGGGGAGTGATCCCTTCTTTCATCGCCCTTATTGTGATAGGTACACCATGCTCATCACTTCCACCTACAAACTTTACATCTTTGCCCTGCAGGCGCAGATAACGTGCATAAATATCTGCCGGTAAATAGCAGCCTGCAAGGTGCCCGATATGCACCGGGCCGTTTGCATAAGGCAATGCAGCAGTTAATAAATATCTTTTAAAATCTTTCATAATCCCAGGCCCATAAAGGGCTTTCTATTGTTTTAATGAATTCCTGAAAGGCTGTTTTCTCCTTTAGGGCTGCAAAAATACCGCAATCGCATTCAATGCCCAAACAACAAAACTCCCCGTTTTATGCCGGGGAGTTTTGTTGAAAGCAGATTGTGCCTTATTTTTTCATTTCATCTATCTGGATTTTTGGAGATAGAAGGTTACTGTCTTTTTCAACAATAATATCATTGCTTAATGTGAAATCAGCTTTTTGCTTAATATCCATTGAAGAAGTTCCGGCCTTAATCGTGTAAGTTCCGGCTTCAGCGACCCATGAAGCAATATTTGTCTCGAAAGATGCAAGGTCTCCGGCCTTTATTTTAAACGAAATTTTTTGCGTTTTGCCGGGCTGAAGCAATCCTGTTTTAGCAAAGGCCTTTAATTCTTCTGAAGGCTTATCCATTTTTTTTGCGGGAGCACTAACATACAATTGAACAACTTCTTTACCAGGCACTTTACCTGTATTAGTAACATCTATCGTAGCTGTTATTTCATTTTTGAAATTGGCAGAGCTCAATTTTAAATTAGTTAAAGAAAAAGTTGTATAGCTAAGCCCATAGCCAAATTCATAAGCCGGCTTTACATTGAAATGTATTGTAATACCGGTAGCCAATATATATCCCTTCTTCATAAACAACCTCGGCAGGGATAGCTTTCATGCCCATCATACCGGTTGTTGCCTGGTCAGGAAATTCTTTACCCGGGAAATTTTTTGCAGAAGGAACATCATCGTATTTAACCGGGAAAGTAGTCGCCAATTTCCCTGACGGATTTACCGTACCGTTTAAAAGAGCCGTGATGGCATTGCCGCCTTCCATCCCCGGTTGCCATGCAAGTAAGATAGCATCTGCATCATCTCTCCAACTTGCAACTTCTATTACTCCGCCGATGTTTAATACAACAATCACTTTTTTATTTTGTGCATGAAAAGCAGTTGCTACATTTTTAATGAGCATTTTTTCTGTTTCAGATAAATCAAAATCATTTTCCAATTTCCGGTCTCTTCCTTCACCTGCATTCCTGCCAATGGCAATTATTGCCACATCATCAGAAGATGCAGAAGTATTAATAAGGTCACTGCCGGCTTCATATTCTGCAGGCGGCGGCGTGGGATTCATAAACTCCTGGAAAAATCCTTTTTTAGGATGCTTGATTTTTTCTTCGGCAAGGTAGGATGTATAGGTAGTGGTTAAACTTTTATCAACAGCATAGCCGGCATTTGATAATCCTTGCTCAAGGGATACGGTATAAGCTTTATTTACGTCTCCGCTGCCCGTGCCACCGGCAATAAGTTCGTAACCATTGTTGCCGAATAAAGCCACGCTGTGTATATTTTCCCCAAGTGGTAAGGCATTGGTTTCATTTTTTAAAAGAACCATTCCCTCTTCTGCGGCGGTTCTGGAAATTTTGGCGTCACCTTTAAGATCCGGTCTGTCAGAATATTTATAATTTTTAAATGCAGGCGATTTAAAAACCAGGTCAAGAACCCTTCCGGCATTTTGGTCCAGTATGCTTTCCTTGAGCGACCCGTCTTTTACTGCATCAATTATTGCTTTTGTTTGCTGCGCCGTACCCGGCATCAAAAGATCATTCCCTGCTTTCATTTGCGCTACAGGATCTTTACCACCAAACCAATCGGTCATTACCAGCCCTTTGAAACCCCACTCTTTTCTCAGGATACCTGTAAGCAAATCATAATCTTCTGAAGTATATGTTCCATTAATTTTATTATAAGAACTCATGACAGTCCACGGATGAGATTTTTTTATAGCAATCTCAAATCCTCTTAAATAAATTTCTCGCAAGGCTCTTTCACTCACAATGGTATTAATGGTATTTCGGTTTGTTTCCTCATTATTTGCCGCAAAATGTTTTATAGAAGTGCCCACTCCATTTGATTGAATCCCGTTAACCATCGCAGCGGTTATATTACCAGTCAGCAAAGGATCTTCAGAATAATATTCAAAATTTCTTCCTCCTAATGGATTGCGGTGAATGTTTAATGCAGGTGCCAGCAATACATCAATACCATAATCGTGCACCTCACTCCCAAAAGCAACTCCCACCTTTTTTACCAAAGCAGTATCCCATGTTGAAGCCAGTAAGGTGGCGACAGGCCACGCTGTTGCATAATAAGTTTTGGAATTGTCACCTTTTCGAACAGAATCGATTCTCACTCCTGCCGGTCCGTCTGAAACAACAATAGAAGGAACGCCAAGTTTTGGAATGGCAAATGTTGTACCCGCAGCCCCGGGTACTTTATCCTGTGTTTGGCCGATTGTGGGTCCCTGTGGGGAAGCTCCAGGTAGCTTGAAACCCATTGCCCACTACAAGCTTCGCTTTTTCTTCGAGTGTCATTTTGCTGACAATGTCTCTTGCCTTCGGCGAAATAGTATTTTGCGCCGGAAGTTTAAAAGCAATCAACATCACAAGCAAATACGTAATAATTTTTTTCATTGATAAATAAATTTTATTGATTCATTGCGTTATGTTGACACAATGTAATATTTAATTTTTATTCGACGTACATTTAATTTTTTATTGAGTGATTTTAAAAACGTTGTGATGGATTACAAGGAAGAAATAAAAGACCATTTTATTAGCGGGCACAAAAAGTACCTGCGTCATATTTCTGTCGATTGTGTCATATTTGGTTTTCATACAAATGAATTGAAAGTTTTGTTACTCAAGGCAAAATATGCCGGCAAGTGGGCATTGCCGGGAGGATTTATTCTGAAGGACGAGCACATGGATGAAGCTGCTAAAAGGATCCTGGAACAACGAACAGGCTTAATGGAAATTTACCTTCAACAGTTTCATGTATTTAGTGAGCCAGGCAGGTCCACAAAAAGAGTCAACAAACAGTTTTTAAAAAATGCGGGAATTGAAGGCGAGGAAAGCTGGATGTTTGACAGGTTTATTACCGTTGGATATTCTGCTTTGGTAGATTTTACAAAAGCCCAGCCGGTAGCAGATATATTTTCGGACGCATGTGAATGGTTTGATATTCATAAAGTGCCGGAGATGATTTTGGATCATAACCTGATTTTAGATACCGCACTAAATAGTTTGCAGCTTCAGTTAAACTACCAGCCGGTAGGATATAATCTTCTGCCTGAAAAATTTACCATGCCGGAGTTGCAAAAACTCTATGAAACCATTTTAGGAAGAACGCTTGATCGTAGAAATTTTCAGCGTAAAATAATATCGACCGGGATACTTAAAAAATTAAATGAAACAAAAAAAGGTGTTGCTCATAAGGCTCCTTATTATTATAAATTTGATCTTCGTAAATATCAAAAAGCTTTAAAGGCGGGAATGGGTTTTTAGTTGTTTGTTTTTAGAACTGAATATATGAATCGTAAAAATTTTCTTTCTGCAGTAGTTCCTTTGTTATCGGCTTCATCTTTAAAGACAAATGTTTCCATTGCTGATTTTGATTCAGGCCGTAAGATTCCAAAATATTTGCGCAAGGGGGATGTTATTGGCATTACCTGCCCATCCGGCTTTATAACAATGGAAGATATTCAGCCTGCAGTTAAGAAAATGGAGGAATGGGGTTTTGAAATACGAATTGGAAATACGGTTGGCGCACGGGATTTCACCTTTGCCGGCAGCGACCAGGAACGGGCAAAAGATTTTCAAAGTATGCTGGATGATCCATCCATAAAAGCGATTATGCTGGGCCGTGGTGGTTATGGTGCTGTAAGAATAATTGATGATATTAATTTTAAAAAATTCTCTTCAAAGCCAAAATGGATCATAGGGTTTAGTGACGCAACTGTTATTCATTCTCATCTTAATAAAAATTTTGGCATCGCTTCCATTCATTCTAAAATGTGCAACAGCTTTCCTGCCGACTGGCAACTGGCTGAACAAACACAAATTGATTCTATCGAATCTATAAGGAAATGCCTGGCAGGAGAAAAAGTAAATTATCCTGTAACAGTAAATGTCAACAACAGGCAGGGCTCGGGCGAAGGAGCACTGGTGGGGGGTAATCTTTCTATTTTAGAAAATCTTGCAGGAACGAAATCGGATATAAATACTGATAATAAAATTTTATTTCTTGAAGAAGTGGGTGAGTACCCTTACAATATCGATCGTATGCTTTGGAATTTGAAACGCACAGGGAAATTCGATAAGTTGAACGGATTGATAATAGGTGGTTTCAAAAATAAACCGGATGACCCCGGAGAAGAATTTGGAGAAAACACCTGCGAGATGGTTTTGGAAAAAGTGAAGGAATACAATTTCCCGGTATGCTTTGATTTTCCTGTCGGGCATCAGAAAGAAAACTACGCATTAAAATGTGGAGTTAAGCATAAATTAACGGTCTCAAAAGACTTTGCTCTTCTCGAAGAAGTTTAATGGTTTATTAAGACCCCTATCCCCTAAAGGGGTAATAAGATGGATTGAAAAACTGATTGAAGAAAGTGTTCATTAAAATATAAATAGTAGTATAATAACGTAACCATATGACTACAATACCCCCATATTTAAAACCCGGCGATACCATTGGAATTCTTTGCCCGGCCGGTTATATGCCTTATGAAAAAGCTTCCACAGCAATTGAAACTTTAAAAGAATGGGGCTTCAAAGTTGTTGCAGGCAAGACATTGGGCAATCAATACAATTATTTTTCCGGAACCGATGAAGAGCGGCTTGCCGACTTGCAGCATATGCTCGATGATGATCACATTAATGCAATTTTGTGTGCAAGGGGTGGATATGGAATGGGAAGGATAATCGATGCCCTGAATTTTAAAAAATTTAAAAAGAATCCTAAATGGATTATTGGGTTTAGCGATATTACTGTTCTTCACAACCACCTTTATTCCAATTTTAAAATCGCGTCACTTCATGCACCAATGGCTGCTGCTTTTAACGACGGCGAAAATAAAAATCCATACATACTAAGCCTGTACGACGCACTTATTGGAAGAAAAGCAACCTATAGTGCCATCGGCCACGAGTACAATCAAAAAGGGAAAGCTATTGGTATTTTAGTTGGGGGCAACCTTTCTTTGTTAGCCCATATTTGCGGCTCCTCGTCTGACATAAATACTGAGAAGAAAATATTATTTATAGAAGACGTGGGTGAGTATATTTATAATGTTGACCGAATGCTTTACCAGTTGAAACGCAGCGGGAAGCTGGATGATCTTGCCGGCCTTATTGTTGGTAAGTTTAGTGACATGAAAGACACAACCATTCCATTTGGCCAATCCACCGAAGAAGTGATCTGCAACATCGTAAAAGATTTTAATTATCCCGTCTGCTTCGGCTTTCCCGTAAGTCACGATAAAGAAAACTATGCACTTAAAACGGGGATGAAATATGAATTAACTGTTTCGGCTACCTCTGTACAGTTAGAGGAATTTTGATCGAATTTTTTTTAAGAAAATATCCCCTGGGAAACGACCACAGGGGATATCATTGGAACAAATATTTTATCAGCCATTATTTGTAGACGATAACAAGCTTTGGGTGTTTTTGTGGATAGCCAGTATTATAGCTCGAAACAAAAATGCGACTGTTATAGGCTACTTCATTTTGAAGTTTTAGCAAAAATCCATAGTTCGCACTATTATTTACCATAGAGGCAATCATATCAGTTACATCTAAGTTCAGATCAAGCGTGGATTGGTTTGTAGTAGGGATGCTTATTTGATTTGCCGAAGAAATTGAAGGTTGATTAAACCATCCGAGCGTGGAAGGAGACCAGTTGGAGGTCACTTGTTGTAAATACAGGGAATTGTTTGGCCCCGCATTGGCATCCACCAAATTTCCGGTAGAAGGCTGCGGATTTGAATATAAATAGAGATTAGCACTTATTATTGTTGCGCTAGACGGGATTGCGCTTAAATCGAATTTAAATATATTCCTAAGTGTCCAAGGCTGACCCGACGTGGTCCAGGTGTCGATGGAAATTTTACCGGAACTCCGGTGTGAGTTGAATTTTGGCCATTTAAGTTTTCAACCTGGTATTCGGTTGGATTGTTATTTGGCTGCAAAGTAAGCGTTTGTTGAACAGACGGATTAACTGTTACAGTGGCAGTATCAGTGCCTGTTGCTCCTTAGTTGTTATCTGTAACCGATTAGCCTGGAAATTCTTGACATAAGTTCCATTGCGTGAAATTATTTATTACGGAATTTGCGATACTTATATGAAACAACATGAAACGATTAATCTTTATCATTTTTTCATTTGCTTGCTTAGCATATCAGCTTTTACGCAATCAGAAGCAATTGGAACAGTAACTCCAATTGTTCCGCCGCTTTCGATGATGTCGATCCAGATAAAGATTTTTACCTCGGCTCCATAAGTAAGAAACAACTTGCCCGTCCGTCATCTGTACCACTATTATTAGTTTATAATACTGCTACGCAGGAGTATACCTATTAAGGTATACCGTGGTGTTTTGTTGGTATATGCGTTGGTATCTGTTGCATAAGAACGTTCGGAGCTGCGTTTGCGACAGGATCACTGGTAATATTATCTGCTGGATTGACAATGTTCTGTTTTACAGAATGTTTGGTATCAGTACCAGTTGCTCCCTTATTATCAGTAACCATTAACTGAAATACGTAGGTGCCAGCCACGAATTTTTTATTATTTCATGTTTGACGGAGAACCAGGGTACTATATTGGTAGGGGCCTGGACAGAACGGCTGACTCCACAAATAGGAGACTACTTGGCCGTCCGCTTCTAGCCTATACCAGTTAATGTAACTGAATCAGTCGGGACTTTTATTGTTGCCGATCCAATCCTGTCAATGGTATTTCATAGACGCAATGTTACCAAGCAACTTTGTTATTTCAAAGGATCATTTCACATGGGTTTTTACAACTCAATAAAAATGGAATATAATGCGCAGATATTACCAGAACGGCTGTTCTGCGGCAAAGTATTCATATTAAAAGTTAGTGTTGAGTGTACTGCACAATATGTAAAAGATATGGGTAATGTAATACGGGTTTTTATTTAATTTCTTTTGAAGTGATAAAATAGCAGTTAATAATGGTCAAATTTTTCAACCGACAAATAAAACTCCTTGAGAGAATATAAATATCACTGATTTTATGTAATGCTTGAATTAGTACGAATATCACTTAATAGGTAAAAATTTAAAATTCCAACAGCGAATCCAGCTTTTGATGAAACAACGAAAAGTCATTTAGATTATTATGCCCTCCTTTGTCAATCGTAATAAATTCATCTCCCTGCTTAAATTTTTTTATAAGCCGATGACTGTTATCATAAGGGATAACTCCATCCTCGTTTCCATGAAAGATCGTAACCGGGGCTTTTACTTCCTGTAAATACTTAAAGGTTGGCAATTTAAAATGCGCCATTGCCGATGTAGGGTAGATAGGAGCATAATGACTGAACAAATCGGGCATGCTATAATAGGGAGTTTCAAGGATCAGCCTTTTGCAACTTTCTTTCGATGCAAGCCATGCGGCTACACCCGAGCCCAATGATTTCCCATAGATGATAATACTATCGTCATTAAATTTTGAGTGGGCAAGTTTATACACTTCCATTGCTTGCTTGTATAAATTTTCTTCCGAAAGCTTACCGGTTGTTTTGCCATAGCCGGGATAATCAGCCATAAATACCTGGTAACCATTCCTGGTAAAATTTGCTGCATATTTCGCATAACTGTTGATGTTGCCCCGGTTACCATGAAAATATAACACTACGCCTTTGCTCATTCCTTCCTTTGGAAAAAATTGAACCAGGTTGAGTGTATCCCTGGAATTCATAGGGATATTTATTTCGTTAAAAGGCAGTCTGGAAATTAAATACGTAATCACGCGGTAAAGGTTCAGGATGAAACATAAATTTTTCCTGCAGGTAATACAACGCGATACCAATAGAGCAATAAATTATGATCACTGCTTTACTCCAGCCAATAATTTTTTTTCTTATTTTTTTCTTACGGATAATGTCATTTTCATTTTCAGCCATTCAAAAACTTATTTAATTTTTTAAAATATCCCTTATGAAATTATGGTATTCAGGGAAAGTGGGAAGGTTGTTGTGGCCTCCTCCATGAATACGCATAAGCGTTATTTTATGTGGATTTAATTGTTGCAATTGCTCGCTTTGTTTTATGGGAATTAGCCAGTCTTTGGTTCCATGCAGAATATAAGTATGGCAATTTACTTTCCTGATCCATTTATGCGTGGTAATGTGGTATCGCAATACATACTTCATGGGTAAAATAGGAATAAACCGTTGCACTGCTTTTCTAAAACTGTAATAGGGCGCATCCAGTATCAAATACCGTGGTAGAATTTTCACTGGCCAGTTTCGCTGCAAAACCGCTTCCAAGGCTCCTCCCATAGACTATAATATGATTTTCCTTGTAGCGTGCTTTTAACTCGTCATATACAAATTGCATATCATCATACATCACCTGCTCTCCGCGGGTACCTGTGCTTTTTCCAAAGCCCCGTAGATCAACTAACACAACATCATACCCATAACGGTAAAAATCTTTTGCATACCTGGCCCATCCTTTAATGCTACGGGTATTTCCATGAAAGTATAAGATCAGGCCGTTTGGATTTTCTACAAAAAAATGCAGGCCATTTATTCGCACCCCGGGTTCTACATCAAAAAATAATTCTTTAAAAGGAACATCATATTTATAGAGGAAATCCTGCTTAAGTTTCTCCGGCTTGAAAATTAATTTCTCCTGTATTAAATAAATAATAATGGTTACGATAGCATAACCGGCAATAATATAAATAATCGTGGGAGACACATTTGGTTTTTGAAGAAATCAATAAGACTTGCAAAAGGTACCAATCTTCATAGAAACCCAGTGACTAAAAGAATGAGATCATTCTTCATCAGGGAAAATACGGGTTAATTTCAACTGGCTTACCGGAGCTACTATTAGTGGGAACTTTTCAACAGTTACATTGCTTTGCTCCAGGCCGAAACCTCTTTCTTCGCTTAAGCTCACTTCTTTCACCCAGAAGTGCATTTTCATTATAAGCTTTTCAAAGAAGGGTAATTCATTATCACGCGATAAAAACTTTTCCATTACTATAAACTGGAAATCGCCTACTACATTATTACGTTGCAGGCTTTCGTAGCGGCTCGTAATATTTACTTCCCTGTTAGCAACCATCTCCTCCACCACATGCCTGAACATAAGATTGATGTGTGGCTCCATTCTAAAACCCAAACGGAACTCGATACGTATAACTTCATTGGGAATAATTACATCTACCGTGTATTCTGAAGTGAAGGGGTCATCCAATGTATCCACATGCACGAACCAGTAAATATCTGCACGTTTGGGTTTCCTGTTTAATATGGAATAAATTATTTTATGCTCTATTTCTTTGGGGTTGTTGGCGCTGGTTAAATATACAAGGTGCGTAGCATATTTGGGAATGGTAGAATCGTTACTTAATTCCTGAAGCATGGGAAGATATTTTTCCAGCCGCACAAATTCCACGTACCTGTTTTTAATCTTTCGCGCCCTGTACCATAAATACATAATGGAAAACATAAACAGTGCTATCAAGGTTGTAAAGTAACCTCCATGTTTGAACTTTAATAACAGTGCAATGAGGAACGTGATTTCAATAATGCCATACACAATTAGAAAAACATATATCCAGATTGCTTTTACCCGATGAATAACCATATAATTCGCGTATAGCACCGTGGTGGCCAGCATGGTTATTATGATGGCCAGTCCATAAGCTGCCTCCATGCGTGAGGAAGTTTGAAAATATAGAACCACTCCCACACAACCACAAAATATCATCGTATTTATGGCAGGTATAAATAATTGGCCTCGTTCTTCCGATGGATATTTTATCTTAAGCTTCGGCCATAAATTCAGTCGCATTGCCTCGCTTATAAGTGTAAAAGATCCGGAGACCATTGCCTGGCTTGCAATGATGGCGGCGATAGTTGCAATTGCCACGCCGACAAGAACAAACCACTGCGGCATAAGGTCATAAAAGGCATTGATGTGAAGTTGCGATTTTACGGCATCGGTTATAGTTAAGCCACTACGATTGGCAAGTAAATAAGCCCCCTGGCCTATATAATTTAGCAGAAGGCAGGTCTTTACAAATATCCATGAAATACGTATGTTGCCGCGGCCGCAGTGCCCCAGGTCGCTGTATAAAGCCTCGGCCCCGGTAGTACACAAAAACACAGCGCCGAGCAGCCAGAAGCCTGCGGGGTATTCTGATAAAAAATGGACGGCGTAATATGGATTAAATGCTTTAAACACAGTAACATCATCCATAATATGAGCGGCGCCTAGTACGGCAAGCATGGAAAACCAGACGAACATTATTGGCCCGAACATTTTGCCAATAGAGGCGGTGCCAAATTGTTGCATGAAGAAAAATAATACGATAATGATGAGTACTATCGCCATGATGCTGCTAGAAGAAATCGAATGTAGTACAGGTAGTTTCCGTAAGCCTTCAATAGCAGATGTAATGGATATTGGTGGCGTAATAATACCATCCGCAAGAAGGGCTGCGCCACCTATCATGGCCGGGTAAACGAGCCATTTGGATCTACGCCTCACTAGTGCATATAACGCAAAGGTACCTCCCTCACCCCTGTTATCTGCACGCAATATCATTATCACGTACTTAAGTGTGGTTTGCATGGTAATAGTCCAGATGATGCAGGAAAGACTTCCTATAATCAGAGAATCCGATATAAGTTTATCGTAAATAATAGCATTGAAAACGTACAGGGGCGATGTTCCGATGTCTCCATAAATAATTCCTAAAGCTATAAGTAAACCCGCTGGTGTTACAGAATTGAGATTTTTTCTCACGCCAAAAATTTAAAGGTATTTACAATGCATTTGCTATTATGGATTTTACAGGCACAGTAAAATACCAGCAAATGTAGAGTGAATAGTAATATTGACAAGTATATTTTGAACATGATGTGGAAAAATCAGGATAAGTAATCAGCAATTGGCTATTGAACAAGTAATATAATTTGACTTTACACATTACTCACCACCTTCCAAAAGGTAACTAATTCATGTATTGTTTATTTTTATAAGAAACATGTTTTAATGACCAAAAGAAAAAGAATTTTTCGATGGGTTCTATTTGGGCTGATACTAATTATTGCCATTTCTGATGGCATTCGATATCTGAGGCCGGACGGTAAAAAAGAGAAAATTGAAGTTGGAAAAAATGTTGTTACAGCTACCTCTGCCAAAAAAATAATATTAGCATACAATGCATGGGGAGGAATCGTTCCCGGCTCAGTAGACTTCTTACATAAAATTTTTATTCCCTCTTCGTACCCGTGTAATTTATGCTACTTAACGTATGGAACTTTCATAATGAAAAAAGAATGGAAGTATTTCCTGGATTCTCTGCCTTACCAGAAAATTTATCTTCATAAAGACGAGGTAAGAAAAAAATACCAGCCCGCTGATTTTCCTTTGCCGGCTATTTTATTAAGCAATGGCAGCCATATTGATTTACTTGTAAGCGCCATTGAAATTAACCGGGTGCATTCTCTTGGTAACTTAGTAACCCTCATTACAAATAAGCTAAGAGCAAAATAAATTTTTACGACGCGGGCTTCTCATAAAAAAATCCTCTTCAAAAATCTTTTGAAGAGGATTGCCGGCATAGTGTAAATAGTACTATAAAGCGATTTGCCTTTCTGTAACCATCTTTCTTAAGTTTATAAGACCATACCGCATACGACCGAGTGCAGTGTTGATGCTGCAATCCGTAAGTTTTGCGATTTCTTTAAAACTAAGATCTGCATAATGCCGCATTACAATTACTTCTCTTTGATCTTCCGGAAGTAGATCAAGTAATTTTCTTACCCTGTCGTGGCTTTGAGATTGAATCATTTTTTCTTCCGCGCCTGCTTCAGCGAAATTAATCACTTCAAAAATGTCGCGATCATCGCTTGTTTTGATTGCAGGGCTGCGTTTGATTTTTCTAAAATGATCCACACATAAATTGTGTGCGATTCTCATAACCCATGGTAAAAATTTTCCCTCATCTGTATAGCGTCCTCCCTTAATTGTATCAATTACTTTAATAAAAGTGTCCTGAAAAATATCTTCGGCAAGATATTTGTCTTTAACTAATAAGTAAATCGATGTGTAAATTTTATCCTTGTAACGGCTTACAAGAATTGAGAGGGCATCAGAATCTCCATCTAGGTAAAGGTGGATTAATTTCTGGTCAGATAGAGTGTTCAAAGTTTTCATAAACTGTTTTGATTTTGGTTTAGGATATTGTGCAAGTCATTCCAATTGAAGAGAAATAAGAGGGGAAACTTTTTTGCGGAACGCAATTAAGGTTCTTCATGCTTCAGGACAATTGGAATACCGAAAATAAAACATTCAAAAGAAGTTCCAAATGTTTTCATAAAATTTTTTCGTAAAAGCGAAAAATCGAGTGTTATCACTCGATTTTTATTAGTAAAACTACGAATCGTTATTTTTGCACTCCACAAATGAAAACTACGAAACGTATTCCGCGCACTTCTTCAAAAAAAAATATAGCCGATAAGAACAATAATATTCTTATTAAAGGAGCAAGAGTCCACAATCTCAAAAATGTAACAGTAGAAATACCACGTAACAAATTTATTGTTGTTACAGGCGTTTCAGGCTCCGGAAAATCTTCATTAACCATAGATACATTATTTGCAGAAGGGCAACGCCGGTACGCTGAAAGCCTGAGTGCTTATGCCAGGCAATTCATGGCGCGCATGAATAAGCCTGATGTAGATTACATTAAAGGGCTTTGCCCGGCTATAGCCATTGAACAGAAAGTGATATCACGTACGCCACGATCTACGGTGGGAAGCATGACTGAAATTTATGATTACCTGCGTTTGTTATTTGCGAGGGTCGGCAAAACAATTTCACCTGTTTCCGGGAGGGAGGTAAAGAAAGATGATGTACAGGATGTGGTGAAGGCAATTAAAGATTGTAAACTAGGTGATAAGGTTTTGTTGCTTGTTATTTTTAAGCAACACCATAGCAGGAATGTAAAGGAGGAATTAAATATCCTTATGCAAAAAGGTTTTTCCAGGATTTATATGGATGGAGAAATAATAAGGATTGAAGATATCCAGGAGAAAAAAAATCTCTCTTCTTTGTTCACTCATAAAACTCCTTACGTACTTGTTGACCGTTTGCTGGTAAAACACTTTGATGAAGACGATGATCACCGTATTTCAGACTCTGTTACCACTGCTTTCTACGAAGGTGAAGGTGAAGTAATATTGGAAATAAATGGATCCGATACTTTACATTTCTCCAACAAATTTGAGCTTGACGGAATAAAATTTGAAGAGCCTGTTCCCAATTTATTTTCTTTCAATAATCCTTATGGCGCATGCCCGGTTTGCGGGGGCTTTTCACTCGTGCTGGGTATTGATCCCGATCTTGTAATGCCCGACAAAAGACTGAGCGTTTACGAAAATGGAATCGCGCCATGGCGGGGAGAAAAATTGGGTTTGTGGAAAGAAAATCTTATTCGCGTTGCCAGTCGGTTTGATTTCCCGGTGCACAAGCCAATTATAGATCTTACAGCAGCGCAATACAACTTACTTTGGACCGGCAATGAATATTTTGCAGGTCTTGATGAATTTTTTAAAGAAGTAGAACAGAATTTATATAAAGTACAATACCGCGTTTTATTAAGCCGCTACAGGGGCCGCACTCTTTGCCCCGAGTGTAAAGGCTACCGGCTTCGAAAAGAAGCTTTGTATGTAAAAGTTAACCATAGCAACATCGGCGAACTTTGCGAGATGCCTGTCAAAGATCTTAAGAAATGGTTTGAAGACATTCAACTTTCAGACTACGACTTTACAGTAGCGAAACGTATTTTAATAGAAATAAATAATCGCCTGGGTACGCTTCTTGATGTTGGCCTTGGCTACCTCACCTTAAACAGGCTCGCTAATTCTTTAAGCGGTGGTGAGAGCCAACGCATACAGCTTACACGTAGCCTCGGAAGCAATCTTACAAATTCACTATACATTTTAGATGAACCTTCTATTGGCCTGCATGCAAGAGATACAGAACGGCTTATTGTTGTTCTAAAAAACCTGCGTGATATGGGGAATACCGTAGTAGTAGTGGAGCATGATGAAAGCATGATGCGTCATGCGGATCATATAATTGATATGGGTCCCCTTGCAAGTCATTTAGGCGGTGAAGTGGTAGCTGAAGGTGATTACGATGAATTGATAAGTAACCCGGAAAGCCTTACGGGGAGATATCTGAAAGGAGAACTTTCGATTGAGCCGCCTAAACACATCCGTAAATGGAATCGTTCTATAACAGTGCAGGGTGCCCGCCAGAATAATTTACGAAATATAGATATCGTATTTCCGCTGAATGTGCTGTGTGTGGTAAGCGGAGTGAGCGGCAGCGGTAAAACAACATTGGTTAAGCAAATCTTATCGCCAGCATTAAAAAAAATTAAAGGCGAATTTGCAGAGAAAGTTGGTTTGAGTAAAGGCCTTGCCGGCGACATAGATTATATAGCGCAGGTTGAAATGATTGACCAGAATCCCATAGGGAAATCTTCGCGAAGCAACCCTGTCACATACATTAAAGCTTATGATGAAATAAGAGACCTTTTCAGCAAACAACCATTAAGTAAAATGCGTGGCTACCAACCCAAGCATTTTTCCTTTAACGTGGATGGCGGCAGGTGCGACGCATGCAAAGGCGAAGGCGAGCAGGTAGTGGAGATGCAGTTTCTTGCCGATGTTCATTTAACATGTGATGTATGTGGTGGTAAAAGATTTAAACAGGAAGTGCTGGAAGTAACTTATAAAGAAAAAAATATTTACGATGTACTTGAAATGAGTGTGGACGAAGCAATTGATTTTTTTGGAAACGGGAAACCTGCCGGCAAAAAAAGTGAATCAGAAGGTGCTGATGTTGCTAAAAAAATTCAACCACTAAGTGATGTCGGCTTAGGATATATTAAGCTTGGCCAATCATCCGATACGCTCAGCGGCGGCGAAGCGCAACGTGTGAAGCTTGCATCTTTCCTTGGCAAAGGAAACGGGCAGGGGCATTTGTTATTTATTTTTGATGAGCCCACTACAGGACTTCATTTTCATGATATAAAAAAATTGCTCGCCTCATTTAATGCGCTTATTGAGCAAGGCCATTCAATAATAGTCATTGAGCACAACACCGATGTTATAAAATCGGCAGACTGGGTGATTGACCTTGGCCCTGAAGCGGGCGATGGTGGCGGCAATCTTGTATATGCAGGCGTTCCATCCGGGCTTAAAAATGTGAAGGAAAGTTATACGGGGAAATATTTATAGCCTATCTCAACCTGTTACTCTCTTTAATAAGTTTAGAATCTTTATAAATTCCTCTCGCCGCTAAAATGAGAAATACGATTATAAGCAAGTGAAGAGCCGACCACAGGCTGAAGTTTCCTGTTGTGAATTTATTAGTCTGCCTTACATAGAGAAATATGAGGATGCACTCCGCTAGGAGCGCAAAAAGAATAATGCGGAATTGAACACTTCGATGCTTAAATAAAAAGATATTAATAATGATTCCTGTACCCAAGGCACTTGTAAGGATCAGTATAAGAAAGTTATCTGTTGCCATTACCGCGTGGTAGGTGTTATCTATGGTAAGAGTACCGCTATAAAATGAAAATTTTAGGGTAAGAAAAGTTGCTAGTGCAGCAAATGTCATCCATATAGTTTGTACACGCTGTATCATGGAAAATGTTTTTATTATATGAATTTAGTGAATCTAAACTTGCCGATATAATGCCGTTTCAACCGGTGAGTTTTTAAGTCGTCTCTAATTTTTAAACATTTGAAATTTATAGTTCAGGATACAAAGGAAATTTTTCCATTAATGCAATCACTTCATTTTTTACGGAAGAAATTATTTTTTCATCGTCGATGTTCATCAGGATTTTATCAACGAGAGCCACCACATCTTCCATATCATTTTCTTTCATTCCCCTGGTGGTGATTGCCGGCACGCCCACCCGCATTCCTGATGTGACGAACGGGCTTTTATCATCAAAAGGAACTGAGTTTTTATTTAAAGTTATTCCCGCCTTATCCAGTGTTTCCTGCGCTTTTTTGCCAGTGATATTTTTATTCCGAAGGTCGATAAGCATCAGGTGATTATCTGTTCCATTGCTTATGAGATCGTAACCTCTTGCATTAAAAGCTTTCGCCATAGCCTGTGCATTTACCTGTATTTGTTTGGCGTACTCTGTAAATTCATCGGTTAATATTTCGCCAAATGCCACCGCCTTTGCCGCGATTACATGTTCCAGCGGACCGCCTTGCGTACCAGGAAACACACCCATATCAAGAAGATGGCTCATCATTCTCAGGTTTCCTTTATTGTCTTTTACTCCAAAAGGATTTTCGAAATCTGTTTTCATCAAAATGATTCCGCCACGCGGGCCTCGTAATGTTTTGTGTGTGGTAGAAGTCACAAAGTGGCAATGATCAAAAGGAGATTTCAATAGCCCTTTTGCAATAAGCCCGGCAGGATGTGCCATATCACAATAAACAAATGCGCCCACTTCATCCGCAACTTTTCTTATGCGTTCATAATCCCAATCGCGGCTGTATGCAGATGCGCCAACAATTATAAGCCTGGGTTTTTCCCTCCTTGCTTTTTGCTCCAGCATTTCATAATCTACAAGCCCGGTTTCTTTTTTTACACCATAGAAATGTGCTTCGTATAATTTTCCGGAAAAATTTACCGGTGAGCCATGCGTGAGATGGCCACCCATACTAAGATCGAGTCCCAAAATTTTATCACCGGGCTTGAGAATGGCAAGCATAAGAGCCGCGTTTGCCTGGGCGCCGCTATGAGGTTGCACATTGGCATATTCACAGTCAAATATTTTCTTCACCCTGTCAATTGCGAGCTGCTCGGTCTCATCAACGAACTCACAACCGCCATAATATCTTTTGCCCGGGTATCCTTCCGCGTATTTGTTGGTAAGTACGGTCCCCATGGCTTTTATAACCTGAGAGGATGTAAAATTTTCCGAAGCGATCAATTCAATACCCTGCCTTTGCCTGTTTAATTCCTTACTGATAATATCAAAAACCTGTGTATCCGTTTGCATGAAATATTTTTTTGCCGCAAAGATAATACTATGTAAGATGCGCGACATGCGAAGTATGATGTATTATGCATGAACTTGAAATACCCATATAAAATCAACAAGTGGCCGATTACATCGCACCTTGGATATTGTACATCGCATATAATTAAAGTATCGAACATATTTTTGCCTATATTCACTTTCGCTTAGAGCCAGGTGACTTTTAAACAATGAATACATGAAGGCTATAATACCGGTTGCAGGTGCAGGCACAAAGCTCCGGCCACATACATATACACAACCTAAGGCACTTATCCCACTTGCAGGTAAAACGATTTTAAGTATCAATGTCGATCAGCTCCACGATGCAGGCATAAATGATTTCATCTTTATAGTAGGCTACCTGGGTGAGAAGATCCAGGATTATATGAAATCGAAATACCCGAAACTAAACTGCCATTTCATTTACCAGAATGAGAGAAAGGGAACAGGGCACGCGATTGATCTCGCAAAGCAAATGGTAGGAGATGATGAAGTGTTTATTGCATTGGGAGATACTATTTGCGAATATGATATAGATGCAGTACTTGCATCTCCCAATTCCATGCTTGGGGTAAAAAAAGTGGATGACCCTCGTAATTTTGGAGTAGCAGAAATTGACGAGAAAGGATTTATCACCAGGGTAGTGGAAAAGCCTGCAATTCCCAGGTCAAATATGGCTCTTGTGGGATTATATAAAATAAAAGATTCTGCAATTCTTTTTAAATGTTTAGATAAAATTATTACCAATAATATTCAAACACATAATGAATTTAATCTTACCGATGCACTTGAATGCATGATAGAGGGTGGTGAAAAATTTGAAACATTTAAAGTTGAGAATTGGTTTGATTGCGGGAAAAAGGAAACCTTATTGCAATCAAATGCGATCCTTCTGCAAAAGTTTGGTGGGATCATTGCAGAGTCAAACAAATTTGAGAATACCATTTTTATTCCTCCTGTAAGTATAGCGGAAGGCTGCGATATAAGAAACTCTATTATAGGGCCGCATGTTGCCATGGGAGAAAATACCATTGTAAATTATTCTATTGTAAAAGCTTCCATCATTGGGTCTTTTTCTAAATTGTACGATGTAGTGCTTGATGATTCGCTTATAGGAAGCGATACTGAAATAAGAGGGGAAACCCGCTCCCTTAACATAGGAGACAACACCGAAATAGACCTTGGATATTGATTAGGCCGATTGCCCAATCATCAAATCAGTCATGATGTTTTCCAACCGAATAACCTCACTCTTACATATCGATTTTCCAATTATCCAGGCAGGAATGGTGTGGGCGAGTGGCTGGCGTTTGGCCAGTGCAGTGAGTAATGCCGGTGCCTTTGGCGTCATTGGAGCAGGCAGTATGTATCCTGAAATACTTAACGAGCATATACTTAAATGCAAGGCTGCCACGAATAAACCTTTTGGAGTAAATCTCCCGCTTCTCTACCCGGAAATAGACAAGCACATCGATATAATTATCAAACACAAGGTGCCCGTTGTAATTACCTCGGCGGGAAATCCATCGAAGTTTACCGCACTTCTTAAGGATCATGGAACTACTGTTATGCACGTAGTTAGCAGCAGCCGCTTTGCAAAAAAAGCAGAGATAGCGGGTTGCGACGCCGTAATAGCAGAGGGTTTTGAAGCAGGCGGCCATAACGGAAGAGAGGAAACTACCACTATGATATTAGTACCCATGGTTACAGATGCCGTAACCATACCGGTTATTGCAGCAGGTGGAATTGCGACGGGACGCCAAATGCTTGCAGCAATGGTTTTAGGCGCGGAAGGCGTACAGTTAGGAAGCCGCTTCGTTGCCTCGCGAAGAAGCTTCTTCGCATGAAAATTTTAAACAGGAAGTGCTAAAGGCAACTGAAGGAGATACTGTTCTTACTTTAAAGGAACTCACGCCTGTGAGGATGCTTAAAAATAATTTTTATGCGCAAATAAAATCATCGTACGAGCGTAATGCCTCGAAAACTGAGTTGGAAGAATTGCTTGGAAAAGGCCGGGCGAAAAAAGGAATGTTCGAAGGGAATATCGGCGAAGGCGAACTTGAAATAGGACAGGCGAGTGCATTAATAAATGAAATAAAACCCGCCGCGGAAATCGTGCAGGAGATTTGGCTGCAATTCAATGAGGCACTGAACATGCCCGTAAAATAAAATCCTATATTTGCGCGTTAATACACAATATCTTACAACAACCCCTTACATAATGTGTTTTCCCCAGGAAAAGATTACCCTAAAAACGATCTTTTTACTTTTATTTTTTTCAACCCTTTTTTGTGCTTCAGGCGCTTTCGCGCAGGTACCTGTCGAAGATTTACCTATCGACCCTAATTCGCTAAAAAATGCCTCGCCATCTGATCTCCAAAATTTTCTAAGAGACAATAACAGCCAGGAAAAAAAAGCAGGTGAGGATATTCATAAGAGCCTTGAAGACCTGAAAAACAAGAATGTAATTGTAAAAGACAGTACCCAAAAGGACGACTTTAAGAGAAGATTTTCTTCTCCGGAAGCGGTGTATGGCAGTGACCTTTTTCAGCAAAAGCAAATATTGGAGCTTTCGGAACTTTCCACGCCGCCGCTAGATTATCCAATCGGAGTGGGTGATGTAATTGTAGTTTCTCTTTGGGGCGGTGCTGATTTTGAACAGAGCTATGTAGTAGCCCGGGACGGGACGATTTTTCCATCGGGCCTCGGGAAGATAACGGTGCAGGGCTTAACGTTTCAAAACGCAAGGGCAATTATTAATGCCCGTTTTGGAAAAGTGATCCCTCCCTCAACAAGTGTTTCGGTCACGCTGGGACAGCCAAGAACAATCGTAGTGCAGGCTTCGGGAGAAGTCTCTGAACCTGGGCCGCTGGTAGTTTCTGCGTTTACGAATGCTTTAAATGTTGTGGCTTTGGCCGGAGGAGTAACCGACTTTGGCAACCTGCGTAACATTCTTATTTCCCGCAATGGCCGCATCATCGATTCAATCGACGTTTATAAATACCTGACTACGGGAGATTTTGGTAAGCATCTTTACCTGGAGAATAATGATTTTGTTATTGTGCCATTCCTGGATAAGAAAGTTTTGGCTTCTGGCCAGTTTAGAAGGCCTATGTATTACCAGTTGAAAAAGAGCGAAGGCATGATTGACCTTTTAAAATTCACGGGTGGCTTTACAGCGGATGCTTATGCCTCCGGGGGAGTGATTGTAAGAAATGTAAATGAAAAGCAAACCATAAAGAACGTAAATTTTAAAGCGATTGGTTTAAAGGCGAGTGGCATTATAACCGATGAGCCTTTGTACGACGGCGATGTTGTAGTTGTAAACCCCATAAATGCAGGCCTGGATAATAAAGTAATAGTGAAGGGTGAAGTGTCTTATCCTAATGTATATGAGATACGCAAAGGCGACCGTTTATTTGATGTAATAAACAGGGCCGGCGGAATCACTCCAAATTCATACCTGGAGCGGGCTTATGTTTATAAGGGAGCCGGTGATTCTACCAATTTAAAATCAGATAAAATAGATGTAAGCCTTGAAGATTTAAATAAAAATGTGAATAGTTCTTATAATATTCCCATTGAGCCGAACGACGTTATTGAAGTCTTTAACAGGAACCAGTTTAGCGACAGGCAATTTGTATCTATAGAAGGAGAAGTTAGGAAGCCCGGAAAAATTCAAAAATTTGGTGGAATGACGCTGAAAGATCTTATCTATTTCGCAAATGGAATCAAGCCTTCGGCAGAATTTGGAAGAATAGAAGTGTCCAGCATCGTGGATGTCGATTCAGCCCAAAAAGGTCTAAAACCTACTAAAACGGTAATAAATACCTATTCGATCAAGCCAAACCTGGAACTGGATTCCATCACAGAAAATATCAGGCTAAGGCCATACGACCAGGTTTTCGTGAGAAAAAATCCCACGTTTAATTTACAGCAAAACATACAGATTGAAGGTGAGGTGGTTTACCAGGGAACTTATTCCAGGATAAAAAAAGATGAACGCTTGTCTTCATTTATCGAAAGAGCCGGAGGTATTACTGAAAATTCCGACCCGTCAGGTGCCGTGCTGTACAGGGTACGCGATACTCTTACAAGGGAAAATCCTGTCTTGAAAATAAATCGTACAAAATATTTAAAGGATGCTGATGGTAAAATAATTGATAGTGTTCTGTTTGATCCTTCAGAGCCCATTAGTATCGATCTTGCAAAAGCTTTGAAAAATAAGAGTTCCAAATATGATATGGTGCTCCAGGAAGGAGACCTTATTTACGTTCCTGCAATAAATCCTGTTGTTACAGTAAAAGGGGACGTGCAAACTCCATTATTAAAAATATTCTTTGATGAAGAACATACTCGTCTAAATTATTATGTAGATAAAGCAGGAGGATTTGGCGAAAGGCCCTGGCGCAAAAGAATATATGTTACCTATGCAAACGGCAGAAGTGCACGTACACACAATTTTGGTTTCTTCCATTTTTATCCAAAGGTAAAAAGAGGTAGTGTGGTCGTGGTACCTTCAAAGCCGGCAGGCAAAAATTTGGGTAGTTTTGTTGGTCAGTTGTTCGTCTCATCCGTTCCTATAGCAATAGCCTTTTTACTTACACGATTATAACACTAATTATGAGTACACAGGAACTAACCACCGCTATATTTGAGAGATTAAGAAAATTCAGAATCATAATATTAATTGCTGCTATTGCTGCTTCATCTGCTCTTATTGTAAATGCATTAAAAACGCCCGTAACCTACACTTCTAAATCTTCTGTGTTTCCACTTTCAAGTTCTAATGATAATAGTACCTCCTCCTCCACGCTTAGTGCTTTATTGGGCACAGACGGGACAAAAAGCTTTAGCGATGATGCATCCGTAAACATTATTGAACTGGCACAAAGCCGCACCACGCGAGAAGAAGTAGCTGCCATTCGTGATTCTGCGAACGGAAACAAAACCATTGCCGAATTACTTATAGACGATATAAATGATCATAGAAGCTGGCTCGAAGAAAAATTAGTAAAGCCGGTGGATACCGGTGCGCTTATAACATGGGCGGGAGATATATTAAGAGACGGGTTGAGTGCGACTATCAATAAAAATAATACCCTTGTTCTTACTTACACCGGCCGTAGCCCCAAACTTGTAAAAATAATAAGCTACGGATTCATAGATAAGATATCACTTTTTTACATTGATCTTAAGAAGGAAAAAGCCGATCGCGATTTTCAATTTGCAACAAGCAAGGTAGACTCTCTACGGTCAATAATGAATGCAAAGGATCAAAGTCTTATCGCAATGGACAAAAGAACTTTATTCACCAATACTAATAAACTTGAATATAGAGTGCCCACTGAAAATTTGATTGCCGATAAGCAAATGATCCGGCAGCAATACGCACAAGCGGTGGCTAACCAACAAAATGCTGCGTATAAATTACAAAAAGCAACGCCTCTTATAAAAGTCCTTGATAAGCCGGAACCTCCTTATGATGTAAAAAATAAATCTGCAGTTCTTTATGGAGTGATCGGCTTTATCGGCGGAGCTATTTTCATAAGCGGGTTGTTGGTGTTGGGCCTCATTTTTAAATACATCAAAGCGGAAATTAATAAATCACTTTTCGGCCATGCCAATGCTAAGAACCCTTCCAGAACTGCGTCGGCCTTATGATTTTCTAAACAACCATCTTCCCATTTCTCTAAAGGTTACTTTTTTGCCATAAAGCAAAATACCGGTCCTGTATATTTTCGCCGCAAGCATCGTCGTAAGTATAAAGCCTGCGATCAGAGACAGCATTGAAACCGCTATTTGCCACGCAGGAACACTTCCGGAGGGAATCCTTGCCATCATTACTATGGGCGAAGAAAACGGTATCATGCTTCCCCAAACCGATATAGGCGCATCAGGTTTTCCAACTGCTGTTGACATAATAATGAAAGATAAAATAATTGGCATTGTTATAGGTAACATTAAAGACTGAGCCTCCTGGGGATCTTCGTTAACCACACTTCCTACCGCGGCAAATAAAGAAGCATAAAAAAGATAACCTCCTAAAAAGTAAAATAGAAAGCAAGGAATTATTAACGACCAGTTTGCACTAAGCACGGTATTTTTTGCATTAATAAAACCTATTGCTGCCGAGTTGTTTGCCGCTGCACCCACTGATGAATTCACAGCTTGTGCCTGGTGCAAAGTTTCAGAAGATATAAAAGAAGTAGATATGGTAGACAACGCTATAATAAGAACGATCCAGATAAGTAATTGTGTAAGGCCAACTGCGGCGATGCCTAATATTTTGCCCATCATCAATTGAAACGGCTTTACAGAACTAATGATAACTTCTGCAATTCTGTTCATCTTTTCTTCCATAACACCGCGCATTACGGCCGCTCCATAAATGAAGAGCGTTAAATAAATTAATATACCGCTTCCATAACCGATGCCATAGGAAAGCCCCGAGTTTGATTGGGCCGTTTTATTGCCCTGTTTTATTACCGGACTGAATTTGTACATACTTTCTTCATCAATATCATTTATTGAGTCCAGTACTTTTCTGTCAATATTATTTTGAAGAAATGCTTTATTGCGAATCGCATTGTTGAGTTGATCTTTGACTTTTCCCTCCGCATCAATTCCCAATTGTTTTTCAGAAACAAGGGAAATAGAATCACGCTTGGATTCAAAATCTTTCGGAATATTCAAATAGGCAGTATAACCTTTTTCTTTAAAATTATTAGTGTTCACATCCGCCGGAAACTCATAGGTAATAACTTTATCGCTTTGAAAACTATTCTTGAAAATTCCGTTTTCATCTGTCACTGCGATCTTTTGCTTTTCCACACTCTTAATGGAAAAATAAGCAGAGGCAAAAATGAAACCTATAAAAAATAAAGGAAGTAAAATGGTTGAGAGGATAAATGTTTTATTTCTTACTCTCGTGAGATATTCTCTTTTAATGACCAGCCAGATTTTATTCATTTTCTCTATTGATTAGTGTAAATATTCTTTTGACTTTATTTATCTGCGGAAAATTTTTTCGATCAAACTTTTTCAAACTGCCTTGCTAATTTGGTGTCTTCCACTTTCTTAATGAAAATGTCATTTAGGCTTGGCAATATTTCATTAAATGAAATGATACTTGCACGATGATCCAAAAATTCTTTGAGCACTGCGGCAGGATTATAACCTTCATTAATCTTTACGGTTAGAAAATTATCTTTTGTATTTACAATTTGGAATGAGGTGTTTTCAAAAGGTTCCGGCAACTGTTCAAAGCCTACCTTAAAAATATTTTCCTTACAATCCTGCTTTACCTGTTTTACACTTCCCTCGAGGATTTTTGTGCCTTTATTTACAAGTATAATTTCGTCGCATATTTCCTCTACCTGCTCCATTCTGTGTGTGCTGAAAATAATGGTTGTTCCTTTTTGTGCAAGCTTATAAATCTCATCTTTTATGAGATTGCTGTTTACCGGATCGAGACCACTGAAAGGTTCGTCAAGTATAAGAAGACGAGGTTCATGCAGCACAGTTGTAACAAACTGGAGTTTTTGGCTCATGCCCTTACTAAGGTCATCTACTTTTTTGTTCCACCAGCTTTCCATTTCAAATTTTACAAACCATTCTTTAATTTTTGTCATCGCATCCTGCTTGCTTAGCCCTTTAAGCATAGCGAGGTACAAAGCTTGTTCCCCAATTTTCATTTTTTTATACAATCCCCTTTCTTCCGGCATATAGCCGATCTTAGAAATATCCCTTTGAGGGTCAAACTTTTTACCCTCAAAAATAATGCTGCCACTATCGGGATAAAATATTCCGGTTATCATGCGCAGTAAAGTTGTTTTCCCTGCCCCGTTTGGCCCCAGCAATCCAAAAATAGTTTTCTCCGGTATTACAAAACTTATATCATCAACTGCCTTTTGCGTAGCATAATACTTTTTAAGATTGTGTAGTTCTAAAATATTCATGAGAGTCTTTTAGTTTTAATATTTACAGTCGTGACCATCAGATAACGGCATCGAAGGTATAGCAGAGTGGTAAATGTAAAAAGAAGCTTCTTTTAATTGACATAAATTTTATGAATGGCAATTAAGTTGCGGTTTTTGATCTATAAAGAACATAATACATGTTTCCTGTTAAGGAGCAAAAAATTTTCATAGGTGGTAGCGATTATGAATTTTCGAAACAAGTAAATGCTATTGGAGAGCAATCGCTTTAGCAATTCGTTCTCCGTCCATGGCAGCACTTACGATACCGCCCGCATAACCTGCTCCTTCTCCACAGGGATATAAATTCTTCACCTGCGGATGGTTAAGAAATTTTTCATCCCGTGGTATTCTTACCGGGGAAGAAGTTCGGCTTTCGGTTGCAACGAGCACGGCTTCATTTGTATAGTAACCATTATTTCCATAACGAGCAGGCATTTTTTTTGCAAACGCCTTAATAGCTTTTTGCAAACTTTGTGTAATAAACGGAGGTAATACATTTTTAAGAGGTGAAGACTGAAGCCCGGGAATGTAAGAACACTTGGGTAATGTAGCCGAGAGTGTATCTTCAGTAAAATCGATCATGCGCTGGGCGGGCGCTACAAAATTCCCGCCGCCGACATTGAATGCGGATTCTTCAACTATCTTTTGAAAATGCATCATCAGCAATGGCGAATTTGATCCTTTAAACTCTTTTTCTTTATTTAAAGCCTTCATATAGTTCCAGGCATCTTCAGTTTCCACCTGCACTACAAGCCCGCTGTTAGCATAGGGGTTGTTTCTTTTAGAAGGGCTCCACCCGTTTGTTACAACTTCACCTGCGCTAGTAGCTGCCGGAGCGATAATACCACCGGGGCACATGCAAAAGGAAAATACACCGCGTCCGTCCACCTGCTCAACAAGGCTGTAAGAAGCGGGAGGCAACAGGCCCGCACGTAAGGCGTTTGAGTTCATGCTATCTTTAGAATATTGTATATCATTTATGATATGCTGGGGATGCTCGATCCTTACACCTAGTGCGAAGGGCTTGGCACTAATTGAAAGCATTTTTTTATGAAGCAGGAAGTAAATATCCCGCGCTGAATGACCGGTTGCAAGAATAAAAGAATCTGCAGAAAATAAATCGCCGTCAGAAGTTTTAACGGCTTTAAGGATGTCGTTTTCCAGAACTAAATCTGTAACCTTTTTATTAAAATAAAATTCTCCGCCACTTTCAATTATGCGTTTACGCATTTCAGTTATAATATGCGGAAGCTTGTTAGTTCCAATATGCGGATGCGCTTCATATAGAATATTTTCATCGGCGCCAAAATGGACAAAGAGGTTTAATACTCTCTCAATATTTCCGCGCTTGGAACTACGCGTATATAATTTCCCATCGCTATAAGTTCCTGCACCGCCTTCTCCAAAACAATAATTACTTTCAGGATTGATAATACCTTTTTTATTCAACAAAGCAAGATCTCTTCTTCTCTCTCTTACATCTTTTCCACGCTCAAGTATTATCGGCTTGATTCCATATTCAATGAGTTGAATAGCAGCAAATAAACCTGCCGGTCCCGCGCCAACTATCACTACCTTTTTTTGAGAATTTGATACATCCTGCAAAGCAAATTGAAGTAACTCCTTTTGCTGGAAAGGTTCATTAATAAAAGCTACAACTGTAAGATGAATCCAGATAGATTTACCTCGTGCATCAAGTGATTTTTTGAGAATATGATAGCCAGTAATTTCGCTGGCCATTAGGCCCGTGTCTTTTGCTATTGAATTTTTTATTGAATCGTAGCTTGCTGATTCTTGTAAGCTAATTTTTAATGAAATTTTTTTTTGCATATCAGTGCCGGGTTTTTATCCCGGAAACTTTTTACTTTATCGCATTAATAGAAACGTAGAGCACGAAACCATTAACTGTATTGACAGCAATCGAACCAAACTCCTTTCCAGACTGGGCTTTGGGTTTTTAAAAAGGAAGATCATCAATTGCATCCTGTGAGGAAGAAGTAAAGGTATCCAAAGGCTCAAGGTGATCATCATCAGATGCGGCTCCTTTGCCGGCTTGTAAAATTTGTTCTATGCGCCATGCATCAAGGTTGCTGAAATAAGAAGTGCGACCTTCCTTTTCCCACTTGGTTCCCCTAATGTTAAAATAAACTTTTATCTCGTCACCAACATTTATGCGATCAACAATATTTATGCGATCCTGCACGCATTGAAATTTTATGAAGTTGGTGATTAATTTACCATTAATGTCTTCCGATTTTTCAACTACGAACTCGCGAACTTTAAATGTTTCTGTTCTCTGTTGCGTGTCAAATTTTTCCAAAAGTTTTCCTGTCAATTCGTAGCTCATATTTTATATTTTTGTTTTAAAGGTAAATTCATTTGGATTAATAAAACTTGTTTTAATAAATACGGGGAAAAAATTTATTCACATTTTTAAAATTAATTTTTTATGATTTTAGCTTTAATAATTCCTTCCATTTTTTTTGCAAATGAAGTTTGAAAAGAGGAAGGCTTTTCTGGAAATCAACGTGGGCACAACTCTTAAAAATTACTCAAGGCTTTAAAATGAAATTGTGTCTTTTTTGCGAAACCCGATACTGTATAATGACTGAAAAAAACAAAGAATAAAAAATTTTTTTTTCAACAAATTATTTTGATATTCGCTGTCTTACTGAAAAAATTTCAACAAATCGATTGTTCATATTTTTTTAAGTAATGCCCCTCAAAAAGATATTTAAAAATCTACTAAATAAGCTTACGAAAAAAAATGAATAAGGCTTGCGAAACAGTTTGGCAGAATTGTCTCAATATTATAAAAGATATAGTTGAGTGGCAACATTACAAAACCTGGTTCGAGCCGATCACTCCTGTTTTATTAAAAGATGGAATATTAACCATCCAGGTACCAAGTCAGTTTTTTTATGAGTATATTGAAGAGCATTATGTAAACCTCCTTGCAAAGACTTTAAAAAGAGAATTAGGAAAAGATGCAAGGCTGGAGTATCGCATCATGGTCGATAGCGGTAACAATAATAACAAGCCACTTATGATGGATATTCCAGGTCATGGATATAAATCATATTCAAACAATGAAATGGATTTTCCCCTGGTAATAAATAACCCTGTTAAGAATCCCTTTGTAATTCCGGGGCTTAAAAAAATGCAAATAGATCCGCAGTTGAATCCTGTTTATGTATTTGATACATATATAGAAGGAGATTGTAACCGGGTAGCAAGACGTGCCGGAAAAACCGTTGCAGAAAAACCTGGCTCCACTTCATTCAATCCGCTTGTAATTTATGGAGGAGTTGGATTAGGTAAAACACATCTTGCCCAGGCAATAGGTAATGAGGTAAAACGGCTTCATAATAATAAGGTAGTATTATATGTGAGCTCAGAGAAATTTATCAATCAGTTTGTTGACCACAGCCGCAATAATGCGATAAATGATTTTATTCATTTTTACCAGTTAATAGATATCCTGATAATTGACGATGTTCAATTTTTTATAAGGGCAGAAAAATCTCAGGATGCGTTATTTGCGATATTTAATCACCTGCACCAAAGTGGCAAACAATTAATTCTTACATCAGATAAGCCTCCGAAAGATCTGGAAGGGGTTCAGGAAAGATTACTTAGTCGTTTTAGATGGGGCCTTAGCGCAGATCTGCAAATTCCGGATTATGATACCAAAATAGAAATCCTGGAAAAGAAGATGAAAAATGATGGGCTTGAGATGCCGAAAGAAGTGGTAAAATATATTGCTTATAATATTCAAAACAACATACGGGAGCTCGAGGGCGCTTTAATTTCTCTCTTGGCACAATCTTCGCTTAATAAGCGTGAAATTGATCTAGAATTAGCTAAAAAAGTGTTGAGAAATTTTATAAAATCTTCGTCGAAAGAAATCACTATCGATACTATCCAGAAAATGGTATGTGATTACTTTGACGTGCCTTATGAAAAGCTGCTTCAAAAAACACGCAAACGTGAGATTGTACAGGCGCGGCAGATCACTATGTTTCTTGCAAAGGCGTTTACAAAAAATTCATTAAAAACAATTGGTGAGCACTTTGGAGGCCGCGATCACACTACAGTTATTCATAGTTGTCAAACAGTGAAAGATCTTATGGACACCGATACTTTGTTTAAAGAAAGCGTAATAGAGCTTCAGCAAAAAGTACAGTTAGCTGCCATGTAATTTCTGTTATCAAAATTCCCCTATACCTTTAATTATTTATTTTAAACTTTGAAATGCAAATGTTACTTTTGCAACCCTTAATTACTTTGAGTAGGAGAGGTGCCTGAGTGGCCGAAAGGAACGGTTTGCTAAATCGTCGTACGGGTTAAACTGTACCGTGGGTTCGAATCCCACCCTCTCCGCAAACCATCTTATTCTTAAGGTAATTATTCGGGGCGTAGCGTAGCCCGGTTATCGCGCCACATTTGGGATGTGGAGGTCGCAAGTTCGAATCTTGCCGCCCCGACTAAAAAAGCCACAACGATTTGTGGCTTTTTTAATGAGTTAATCGACTTTGATCGGAAAGACTATTTCAATAATGTATGTTTTAAACGAGGTTAATTTAGCTATCCATATTTATGGTACATATAAACTCGTGAATACCTTCAATTACCGGTCTTATTTTTTTTTCTTTAAAAATGAATTGACGTACATTTCAGGTGGTCTTGTTAAAGTTGGGTTCTTGAGAATAATAATAAATGAAATTTAAAATCACTCACATAATTCATGCGATATGCCTAATCATTATTTCAGGCTTCGCCCAAATGAAACAACCTATTCCTGAATTGGGCATGGTGGCTCCTTTAGAACAGGATAGCCTCGTCTATTCCGCAGGTTTTCGAATGATAGGAGAGTCAGTTGGCAGAATGCTTTCCCCCTCTCTTACAGAAGAGCAATTTCAACTCAATGTCGTAAGAATAAAAAAAGCCCGATGCAAAGTTTTTATGTGCAATATATTTTTTCCCGGAAGTATAAAAATTGCCGGGCCTGATGTGGATGAGAAACAGGTATTAGGTTATGCAGATACTGTTTTCTCAAGAGCAAAAATGGCTGGTATACCATTTATCGTTTTAGGCAGTGGCGGCGCCCGCAGAATACCGCAAGGTTATAATGTAGAAAAAGCAAAGGCGGACTTCGCAGTTTTATGTCATAAGTTGGCGACGATTGCCGGTAAGTATGGAGTTATGATTGCTATAGAAAGCCTCGAAGCCAAAGAAACAAATTTTTTGATAACCTTAAACTCTGCTGCGGAAATTGTAAGGGAAGTGGATCATCCTAATTTTAAATTGAATGCTGATATTTTTCACATGATGAGGGAAGGCGAATCGCCACAAAGCATTCTTGATGCCGCCGATATACTCGCATATTGTGAAATCGCCGAAAAGCAAAAACGCTCGCTGCCGGGTGTTCAGGGAGATGACTTTAAGCCATATCTGCGGGCATTGCGAAAAGCAAATTACACAGGCCATATTTTTATTGAGGGATATACCGATAAGCCGGAAATAGAAATACCATTGGCTTTCAAATATCTAACTCGGCAACTTGAAGAAGTGTATGCGGAATAGTGAAAAACAATCTGGCGAATGTGGCGGCATACTTTAATATGCGCGGTTATTTTTATTGTGTTTTTACAATCTATCTGTAGCAATTGAATAAATTACGCCATGCCAATTAATGGAATGTTTTTGTACGGTATTGCGGGATTAGGATTGGGAGGTCTGTCCTTTTTTATATCAAATGGTTTTCCAAAGCATATCTCGTAAGGTCTGCGTTTGTTTTTAATTTCATCTTTGAGATAATGCGGCCCCGGTATGTGCTTACAGTTGTTATCCCTAAAGACAAGGACTCGGCTATCTCAGAAATTCCTTTTCCTTCTGCCAATAATTTAAATACATGAAACTCCCTGTCAGACAGTAATTCATGTGGAGGTTTATCAGAATCCCTGTCTAATTCTTCAGCCATTTTTTCCGCAATTGACGGGGATATATATTTCCTTCCTAACAGTACTCTTTTTACCGCATTTATTAATTCATCAGCCGCCGCTTCTTTACTTAAATAGCCGGCTGCACCCGCCTTCAATACCCTTACACCATATTGTTCTTCAGGATGAATAGAGAGAATAAGAACCGGTATTTTTGGGAAGTTCTGTTTGATGTCACGAACCACATCAAGCCCGCTTCTTCCGGGCATAGAAAGATCACTGATAATAATATCCCACTCACTTTTGAGGGCTTTCTTTAGAACGGCCTCGGCATCACCTACTTCGTCTATAAACGCTGTGGGATATTCTTCGACGAGAATCTGTTTTAAGCCTTTTCTTATGATGGCATGGTCATCTGCAATTAAAATTCTTAGCATTCAAATGTTTTTATGATAAAGGAATGGTTATTCTTATTTCTGGGTCTGCACTGCCTTCAACGTTTATTTGATAGGTTCCACCCAATGCGTATGTTCGTTCTTTAATGCTTATAAAGACTAAGCTTTCTTCTTTCCCGTAAAACCAAGAAAAATAATTTGCTAACCTTGTCAGTCGTTTTGCCGATAAGTTAGTCTCTTCAAAGAAAATTTCCGTTGGTTCAATCATGATAGATTTTACTGGTTTCCTAATTTGTAAGAAGCATTCTGATTAGCGATATTCATCGCGCAATCATAACACCAAATTCGATAATGCATCTATGACTTGATGAATCGTTTTCACTCTTCATAGCATGGCAATACACTTTATCTCAATCTTACATTAAAGCCTTATTTAGCTATCAACAAATAACGAATGTTGATGTGTCATGGGCATGACAAAAAACTTTACGTTCCCTATAATATCCTCCACTACGAGGAATATTGCGGTTGTCGTATAAACGTGCACTGACACAAATAGTGGCGGAAACAATTTTCCTTGGGCGCCATTATGAAAAACGCTGCACAGCGGTAGTAGACAAATCTGCAGCTTAGTCGTGAACAAATTAGGTAAATATTTGCTAATAAGTACAATATTTTTTATGTCTATTTCATATTTTCTGATTATGCAATATGGTTTAAATTATTTTGATATATTCTGTAAAAAATACCTGGCGACTATTTTTGAAATAAGCTATATGAATCTTTAATTTCATTTGCCAAAACAACGCCGATGATCAACAAATTTTTCTCTATAGTAATTTCTTACGCGATTACTATGAAATTAACGTTTGAAAACACCGATAAAATGACGAACTATATAGATTAGATAGCACCCAATCTATTATGGCTAACCTTTGAAGATTACCTGGTAATTCATTAAAAAAATTGTAAGGTTTTTTTTAGAGACATTAAAATGCAATAGGCCGCTTTGACAAATTGGAACTGTCTTTCAAGCCCAAAAATTAACTGCAATATTGAAAGCGTGCTTATGAACGCTAAAAATAATAAGGCTTAAACTTGGGAAAAAATTGAAGAAATTAGTAGTTTGAATTTTGAGCGTACCATTTATCAATGAAATTGTGCAGAGATATCCCATTATTTACTGAACATGTTTTTCAATTAATGGCTTTTAATAACTAATTATTTTAAATTCATAATTTATGACGGATAAAAATTCCAATTTTCAAAAGGTTGCTGAAATGTTACATCAACAGGGCTTTAGTATTGTAAATAAAGACGACTCACGGCCATGGGGAGGTTTTTATGTGATCAACGAGTCCAATGCTTCGAAGTTTGTGCTGCAATATTTCCCCGATGAGAATATGGATGAAATAAAAATAACAGAAAAAATAAGCCCGAAGATTTTATTGGTAGCACCCAACACGAGACTTAGCTGGCAGTATCACCATCGTCGTGCGGAAATATGGAAATGCGTTGAAGGTCCGGTTGAGGTTGCTACAAGTGATACTGACGAACAAACTGAAAAACATTTGCTGAAAAATGGCGACATTATTAGGCTGAAACAGGGAGAACGCCATCGGCTTATTGGCTTGAACAACTGGGGAATTATTGCCGAAATATGGCAGCACACTGATATTGAAAATCCCAGTAGTGAAGATGACATTGTAAGGGTGCAGGATGATTTTGGTCGGTAATCGTAGGGGTGGGATCAAAAAATGATTTTGATAAAAATGAAATACTTTTTTTAGTCCATTTAATATTTAAACGGGCACTGGGGTTACTTTTTGCAAACTGCTGATGGTGAATATTATCGGTATATGTACCAGAGGAATTACCTTTTTAGTACTATTCTGACAATGCTGGGTGTATCTATGCCGTTTAGCTTCATTAAGAATAATGTGTGAAAGTAGATCTGTATTTGCAGTACCGGAAGGTAAAAAAGAAGGCGTTTTGAATTAATGAAGGCAATTTTAAAAATATTAATACGAATTAATATGAGTATTCAAAAAGAACAAATATGGCCGGAATTGATTTTTGATGATATGAAAGAAACCTTAGCAACGGTTCATTTATGGTCTCAAATTGTTGGTAAGATCCGGCTTAAAAAAACGCCATGGACAAATCATTCATGGCATGTGACGCTTAAGGTTTCTTCTTGCGGACTGTCTACAGAAAGTATTCCTTATGAATATGGCATTTTTCAAATTGAGTTTGATTTCATAAATGATCTTTTACTAATTACCACAAGTTCAGGAGATACGGATCAAATAAAATTATATCCAAGAACCGTAGCAAGCTTTTATAAAGAATTATTTGAGAAACTGAAAGCGCTCGACATTGATGCACATATATATGCGTCTCCTAATGAGGTGGAGCCTGCGATACCATTTGCGACTGATGAAACCCATAAGTCTTATGATCATTATCAAATTCATTTATTTTGGCAGGCACTTATAATGATCAATAATGTTTTTACAAAATTCAGGGCAAAATTTATTGGAAAATGCAGCCCTGTGCACTTGTTTTGGGGAGCATTTGATCTCGCGGTCACAAGATTTTCAGGAAGGCCCGCGCCCAAACATCCTGGTGGCGCACCTAACATACCCCTTGGAGTAATGCAGGAATCTTATTCCCACGAAGTGAGTAGCTGCGGTTTTTGGGGCGGAGGCGAGCAATTTCCACATCCTGTTTTTTATTCCTATTGTTATCCAACTCCTGCAGATTTTGGCCAGCAAACCGTAGAACCAAAAGAAGCTTTTTATAGTAACGAAATGGGAGAATTTATGCTAAAGTACGAGGTGGTAAGAAAGTCGTCTGACCCTTCAAATACTTTATTGCAATTTCTCCAATCAACTTACGAGGCGGCGGCCAAAGTGGGAAATTGGAACCGCGAGGCGCTTGAATTTGATTTTTCTGGGTTTGAAAAATGACTTTTTTTGAAAAAATAAACCATAACCCAATTGTGAGGCAGTATCATGTATAGGTAATTTTTTTTTTATCATTATAAATTAATATGCCATTAGTTGCATCTATGTTTTTTAAATATTAGTTTTGCCGCTCAACGACTGGCTTAAAAAATTTAGAAGCCAGCTAAAGCTTACCAGCTATCCTTAGTAAAAAGTTCCCATTTTCCTAGAAGTTATTCATTTATCAACGCAAGCTTTAGTTAGATACGTTGATCAAAATAAGTAAGCGGCTATTTATTTTCAGCGAGAAAATAGATAGCTAATATTATCGTTATAAAGCATCTATAGCAAAATGAAATTATTTATAGCTTCAGAATTTACTGTAACTGAGGGTCGGCGAAGCCTTATCCTTTCGTTAAGTTATCAAGAAACTATCCGGGAAAAACATAAGTCAGAATTTATTTAAAGCACGTTTTACGCCGGAATAAGATTAGAAATAGTTGCCGTAAGACAATGTGTTTGTTGAAACTACCGCGCCGATGAGAAAAAAGCTTAATGCAAACTGTGAGTAAAATAATTGACAATCAGAGTTGCAAATTGGGATATCTTCCAAGATATTTGCAGGTACGTCTCCATATTCTTAAAAATCAAAATTAGATTCAGGTTTAAATAATTAATACAAATATTATGATGCGACAGAAGAATTTTTTTGTCTTATTTTTTTCAATGTGTGTTGGCGTATTGATTCTGGGTTCTTGCCACCCTTCCAAAAAGTTAGACAAAGATCACCTCTATTTCCAAACCGAAAGGGATAACATTGGGACTGCTGAAATAAAGGAGCGGGTAATCCAGGTAAATGATCTATTAACCATTCAGGTTATAAGTAAAACTTTAAACCAGCAGGAGGCGGCGCTTTTTAATCAGCCTTCGTCCGGAGGTATTGGAGACAACACTGCTACTTCGGCAGGAGTAAATAATAATGGGTATTTGGTTGGAATAGATGGAAATATTGAACTTCCATTAATAGGCAGTATAAAAGCGGAGGGTTTAACGAAGAATCAATTACAAAAAATTTTAGTGGAACTGCTTTCTCAGTACATTAAGGAACCATCTGTTTCCATAAGGTATTTACAATTCACGGTGAATGTTTTAGGGGAGGTGCGGTCTCCAGGTATAAAGAATTTTCCTATTGACCGCGTGACAATCATTGATGCCATAAGCGCAGCGGGAGATCTTACAGATGAGGGTAAAAGAAGAGATATAACGGTTATAAGAGACGACAACGGTAAAAAGCTTTATATAAATGTCGATATGACGAGCGGATCTCTGTTTCAATCTCCAGCCTATCAATTGCAGCCATACGACATTGTGTATGTAGGAGCCAACGAGAAAAAACTTCATGCATTAGTAAAAGGACCCAATCCTGGAACCACGTTCCGCACAATTGGAACCGCGCTTTCAGTCGCCATCTCATTACTTAATTTGTATATAAGGGTAAAATAATATGGAAGAAGAAAAAGATTTATTTAGCGAAAGCAGCAGCGGGCTTACATTAAAGGAGCAGGTATCAAAATATCTTGCTTTCTATCCCCTTTTCATAATATCGGTAATCGTGTGTATAAGCGTGGCGATTGTCTATTTAAGATACGCCGTGCCAATGTATAAAGCGACAGTATTGGTATTTGTTAAGAGTGATAAGACAGGCAATTCATCCACTGATTTAATTAAGACTGCCATTACAGGTGATCCGATGAAGTCCAATCTCGACAATGAGGTTCAACTTATGAGTTCGCAGAGCCTTATGGAGCGGGTTGTAAATAAAAACGGGTTTAATATTTCTTATTTCTATAAAGGGGACATTCGAAATACTGACATATATTTGGATGCTCCTTTCAGGTTAATTCCCCAGGGAATAAAAGACAGTAATACCTATGTCAATCTTACTCTTTCTTCATTGAACAACGACGGAGGAATCATACAAAACACTTTAAATGATAAAGTGCCAAAATCGACATTTAAGTGGAATACACCTTTTACTATTGGAGAAAATACTTTTTCGCTCGTAAAACACGGCGAAATAAAAAACAGTAAAGATAAATATATCACGACCTGGAAATCGGTACCACAAGCAGCAGCGGAAATATCAAATCAATTGGCCATAGGCACATTGGATAAAAAAACCAGCATTATTCTGCTTGCAATATTAATTGAGAACAAAAAGCGGGGCATGGATATTTTAAACGCTCTCTCCGCTGAATATACTTTAAGTGATATTGAAGATAGAAATGTTGTTTCGCAAAATACCATACGGTTTATTGATGACAGACTGACAATTGTTTCCTCTGAGTTAAGTGGAGTAGAAGGTAAACTAGAAAACTACCAGGGCAGCAAAGGATTAATCGATGTGAATATTCAGTCGAGTCAATCCTTTGAAAATTCAAATAACTTGTCGAAAGAAATTGCCGATAACAATATAAAGCAAGCGGTCGCCAAAAGCATAATGAATTATTTCAATAATCCAAACTCGGACGATAAGTTGGTACCTTCTACTTTAGGGCTTGACGATCCTACTCTGGCAGCATTAATAGGTAATTATAATGAGTTGCAAATGAAGAAGCAAAAGGAAGCGCCTTCATTAGCGGAAGGAGGCATTATTATGAAGGACCTCAACAACCAGCTTAATATTACAAAAGGAAGTATTTTAGAAGCGCTTCAAAATATAAACAGCAACCTGAAGCAAAAAGAAAATAGCCTGCAGCAGCAAAATGGCCAATACCGCCAGTTTCTCTCTGCATTGCCTACTAACGAAAGAACAATGCAGGAAATAAAACGGAAACAAAGCATTACTGAAGGCTTGTATCTTTATTTATTGCAAAGAAGAGAAGAAGCGGCCGTTTCCAGTACCTCTTCTAATGTGCCAAATTATAAGCAGATAGATCCGGCAAAGGGATTTGGCCCGGTATCGCCTAATGGGACTAATATAAAAATTTATAGTGCGTTACTCGGGCTTGTACTGCCTTTCGGAATTATATTTCTTCGTGATCTACTGAATGATAAAATAATGTCGAGAAAAGACATTACAAATAAAATAGATATTCCGATAGTGGGGGAAGTTAGCCACATGTCTAAAAAACAAGTAAAAGGAATTTCGATAATGCAGCGTGATCTTGTTGGAGAAGAATTCAGGATAATCAGAACAAATCTTTATTTCCTAAAACAGAAAAAAGAAAAACAAGTCATTTTAGTTACTTCAAGTATAGGGGGGGAGGGTAAATCTTTTATAAGCCTGAATCTTGCGGGAGTACTTGCAATTCCCGGAAAGAAGGTAGCCTTGCTGGAATTTGATATGCGTAAGCCCACCATTGCAGATAATCTTGGAATTGATCAGCAAACTGGCTTGAATGAATATTTCAAAGGAGAGGTAACAAAGATTTCGGACATTTATCAGGTCTATAAAGATATTCCAAGTTTGCATATTTATCCTGCAGGATCTACGCCGAAATACCCTGCGGATTTATTTTTGAGCGAAAAAATACCACAGCTATTCGCAGCCCTGAAGGCAGAGTACGACTATATTATTATAGACTCCGCTCCCATCGGTTTAGTGAGTGATGCCCTAGTGCTTGGAGAACATTCTGATACTGTACTTTTTGTAATTCGCCAACGAAATACGCTAAAGAAGCAACTTGAGTTTGTAAGTGAATTGGTAAGATCTAAAAAGCTTTCTAATCTTGGATTCATTTTTAATGATGTGAAACGCGGAGGCAAGGTAGGTTACTATGGCTACGGAAATACCTACGGTAGACATTATGGCTACGAGAAAACCAAAAAGAATAAAAAGCAAACAGAAGTTCCTGCTTAACTGTTATACACTAAAAAAATAATAAATTCACTTTGATGCCTCTCGTCCATTCTGTTAAATGAAAGTTCTAAGTAAACGGATTGAAAACATCGATTACCCCAAAATAATCGAGTGGAGTAAACTGATAAGCGCAACTGGTCTTACCCAAGTGGTTATACAGCTAATCGGTTTGGTTTCCGGTATAATGGTCATTCGCCTTTTGCACCCGCACGAGTATGCCCTTTACACACTTGCAAATACGATGCTGGGAACCATGATTGTACTTGCTGATGGAGGTATAGCAACAGCAGTGATGTCGCAAGGCGGAAAGGTGTGGACAGAGAATGAAAAGCTTGGTGCAGTAATCGTAACAGGTCTTAGATTACGCAAGATTTTCGCTGTGATAAGCTTGCCTGTTTCTATTGGTGTATTGGTTTACTTACTCCGCCTTCACGGGGCTAGCTGGGTTCTTTGTTTCCTGATAATAATATCGATAATCCCTACCTTTTTCATGATGTTGAATGCGGGTATCCTCGAGATCTCGCCCAAGCTGAGACAGGATGTACTTCAACTGCAAAAAATTAAAGTAGTTTCAAATTTTGGAAGACTTGCGATTCTTGGACTCACGATATTTGTATATCCATTTGCTGTGACAGCACTTCTCGCAGCAAGTTTGCCACAAATTTGGGCAAATTACCGTACAAAAAAAATCTCTTCAAATTACGCCGATCTCAAGCAGGATATTGACCCTGTAGTACAAAAGAATATTCTTAGAATGGTCTGGAGGCTCCTTCCTGAAGCCATCTATTATTGCCTTTCTGGTCAAATTGCTATTTGGTTAATTTCTGTTTTTGGCTCAACAGATTCAGTCGCACAGGTCGGGGCCTTGAGCCGCTTAAGCATAGTCTTAGGGTTTTTCAGTATTTTATTCGCAAATCTTATTGCCCCACGTTTTGCAAGATTACCTAATAAAAGAAAAATACTTCTTAAACGATACCTTCAAATTCAGGTTATACTTTTAATTCTATGTGCATTTATTGTTTTTGTAGTTTGGCTCTTTTCATCGCAAATACTATGGGTCTTGGGAAGTCATTATTTTGGATTGAATAAAGAACTAGTATTGATGGCAGTGAGTAGTTGCCTGAATTTATTGTACGGTGCGGCTTTCCTTCTCGGAACTTACAGATCATGGGTAATTAACCCTGTCGTTTTCATAAGTGTAAGTATCACTACTACCATAGGTGCCGTAGTATTAATGGATACTTCAAGCCTGCAAAATATTATCAAGCTAAATATTATAGTTACGTCCATAGAGATATCGATGCTTATGGTGTTTAACATACTGCAAATGGTTAGGGCAAAGAAATGAGACGTGATATATCTTACTACTTAAACTTAATCTTTGAATTTATTCGCCAGGTTAATTTATAGACAAGCCCGGCTGGGCATAAAATGAATATTGTCTTTATTTGTGGGTCTTTCGAAGCTGGACGGGACGGAGTTGGAGATTATACACGAAAGCTAGCTGAAGCCCTAATAAGTAAAGGGCACAACGTTGGAATTATCGCCTTAAACGATCAATATATCACAGAAGTTTTTGAAGGCATACCTCAATCTGGCGATTTAAACATTAGGATAATACGCCTGCCCTCAATATGGCCATCAAAAAAGCGATGGCATCGTGCGGGTTTATGGGTTGACGAAATCAATCCCGAATGGATAAGTATCCAGTTCGTTCCTTTTGCTTTTCATTCTAAGGGGCTTTCCTTCGGCTTGGGTAAATCGCTGGCAAAAATTGGGCATGGCAGGCGTTGGCACATTATGGTTCACGAATTATGGGTTGGCATGAATGAGGAAGCTTCGCTAAAATTTGTTCTTTGGGGCTCGTTGCAAAAAAGATTAATAAGGAATTTGTTTAAAACCCTAAAACCTAGTCTAATTCATACACAAAGTATTCTTTACGAAAAAGAGATTCAAAAAATTGGATTAAGAGCTACGTTACTTCCGTTGTTTGGTAATATACCCATGCGTCCGGTAGCGCCCAAAAAAATTGACAATGAAAGCAAAAATATTTCATTCGTTCTTTTCGGAGGAATTCATCCGGAAGCTCCGGTAAAGGAGTTGATTAACGAACTAAAACTGTACAGTGTTTCAAACGGAATTGGAATTGAAATCATAACGATAGGTCGCTGCGGAAAAGAACAATTTATATGGGAAAAGGAATGCGATCGTGCTGATCTGCCAATAAAAGTATTGGGTGAACAATCTCCTGCAACGATTTCCGAAGTGTTAAGCAATTCATGTTTCGGTATTTCCACGACACCTGCCTCTCTGATTGAAAAAAGTGGTGCTGTTGCTGCAATGCGGGAACATGGATTAAATATATTATGCGTTTCATGCACCTGGACTCCAAGAAATGCAAAGGGTATTAGGCTCCCCAATGGAGTAATGCAGTACGAGCAGGGACAGATTGAAAAATTTATTAAATACAATTTTAAATCCTTTAGTTATAATAATATTACTGATATTACCAACCAATTCGTAAGTAATCTTTCATTATGTGATTAGCATGGCAAGCGTAAATTATTTATGGAGTAACCGGGCCAGGTTTTCAACTGGGTCAAATAAGTTCTTTCGTGCTTGGGCAAAGCGTCTTTTTTCTTTTCCGGAGCTCTTACATAGAAACGGCCGAAGAAATAAATTGGTAAAAAAGGGCGCTACAGTCCATGAAACCGCGGAGATAGGCGAAGTAAATATCACCGGTGGATTTGAATTTTTGTCAATTGGAGAGGAGACGTTTTTAGGACGGGTGACAATAAGCATACATGATCATTTAAAAATTGGAAAAAGGGTATGCATAAATGATGGTGTTGAAATTTTGACAGCATCTCACGATGTGTCCGATCCATATTGGAAAGAAATAAAGTCGGGTGTTATAATCGAGGATTATGCCTGGATAGGTACTGGGGCAATGATTCTACCGGGAGTTAAGATTGGTCGTGGTGCCGTTGTTGGAGCAAGAGCGGTGGTGAGTAAATCCGTCGAGGCCGGAACAGTTGTTGTTGGGAATCCGGCAAAAGTTGTCAACAGTAAAAGATCCTTTGAACTAAATTATAATCCTTGTGAGTTCCTGGCTGCCAACAGGGCATGGTTAATCGGATAGTAGGTAACACACTTAAAAGCCAATGAAAATAGTTTTATCTCACCCACAGGGAAACGCGAATGTCAGAGCCACGGCAATTGGATTTGTAGAGGCAAACATATTACAGGAATTTCATACGTCCATCGCTTGCTTCCAGGGTTCACTTCTCGATTCTATCGGAGGCATCGGAGCTCTCTCAGAAATCCGTCGCCGTAGGTTTGATTCATCATTAAAAAAATTCACGCACACAACCCCAGCCAAAGAATTGGCCAGGTTAATTTCGATTAAGGCTGGTTTCCGAAATTTTATAAAGCAGGAGTCGGGAATATTCTCAGTGGAAGCTATAGCAAAAGTCCTTGATAAAAAAGTGGCGCGAGGCTTAAAAAATGCAATGCAACAAGAAGGGATTAACGCAGTATATGCCTATGAAGATTGCGCTGAATTTTCATTTCGGGAAGCAAAGCGGCTTGGTCTCTACTGCTTTTACGACTTACCCACTGGTTATTGGAGAGCCAAACTTAGAATTCTGGCAGAAGAAAAACGGCGGCTACCGGAATGGCAAAATACCATCCCCGGATTAACGGATTCAAAAGAGAAACTAAGCCGTAAAGACGAGGAAATAAAATTGGCTGATCGTATATTTGTCGCCAGCAGTTTCACAGCATCCACTTTGAAAGACTTTCCCGGAAAGCTTCCACCGATCCAGGTAATTCCTTATGGTTTCCCAAATACAATCGTTCCGTCTGAACGTTCTTTAAATTCAGGCAAGCTTCCTATTAAGTTACTTTTCGTAGGAAGCCTTTCCCAGCAGAAGGGTATAGCAGACCTGTTTAAAGTTATGGATGTGTTTGGTAATAAGCTAAGTTTAACCTTGGTGGGTCGCAAGCCTAATTATGACTGTGTTGCCCTAAATGCAGAGTTGGCTAAACATAAGTGGATCCCAAGTTTGCCACACCATAAAATTTTGGAGATAATGAGGGAGCACGATGTTCTGGTGTTCCCAACACTGTTTGACGGCTTTGGCCTGGTAATGACGGAAGCTATGTCGCAAGGTACACCTGTAATAGCTACTTATAATTCCGGAGGTCCTGATATCATTGAGCATGGTAGAAACGGTTGGCTTGTTGAAGCAGGTGATAATTCTTCACTTTGTAGCGCCATTGAATACCTTATTGAAAACCCTGGTGCTATTGCTAAAGCAGGAATAGAAGCAATTCAAACGGCACGCCTGCGCCCATGGAATATCTTTCGACATGAACTTTCTGAAGCCGTAAAGTTTAACTATTAATCTTTTTATCGGTGAATGAATTTATATCTAATTTACCGGCCGAAAGGATATTTTATTATATAAATATTCTTTGAACCGAAATGAAATCTACGAATAAGAACCTCAATGAAAATTGATCAAACTATAAAACAACGGTCGTTCTGGAAAACAAATTCTTCGCTACATAACGATCCTAACGACAAATTAAAACTGCTCATTTGGATATATTTTTTTCTTTGGATTTTCGAGGGAGCTCTCCGTAAATGGATCATTCCGCCCTTATCGACACCACTGTTATTAGTAAGAGACCCGATAGTAGTGTGGTTAATAATTTTAGCTTCAAAGCGCCGGCTGCTTAATGCTAATATTTATTATTCAGGAATGTTAATCATTGGCTTCGTTAGCATCATTACCGCTGTTTTTTTAGGGCATGGAAGTCTTCCGGTAGCACTTTATGGAGTCAGGCCTATGCTGCTTTATTTCCCTATGATATTTATTACGGGAAAAGTTTTTAATCGCGATGATGTAATTAATATGGGTAAAGCTATTTTATATATTTCTATCCCTATGACAATTCTTTTAGTTCTCCAGTTCTACAGCCCACAAACCGCGTGGGTAAACAGGGGGGTAGGAGGAGATGAGACAGGCGCTGGTTTTGGGGGCGCTCTGGGTTATTTTAGGCCGCCTGGCACCTTTTCCTTTATCAATGGCGCTACATGCTTTTATAGTTCGGTTACTCCATTTTTAATATATTTTTGGTTGAATCCCAAAAAAATAAATCGAAATATTCTTATAGCTGCAAGCGCAGCTTTATTAATTGCCATTCCGATATCAATAAGCCGCGGTTTGTTTTTCCAGGTTGCCGTGACTGTTATTTTTTTATTGATTGCAATTTCCCGAAAACCAAAATATTCCGGGAAGGTATTTATCGCGATAATATTAGTATTAATAAGTTTCGTTGTATTCAGCAATATTAATTTTTTTAGTACCGCGACGGAAGCATTTACCAGTCGCTTTGACGATGCTAACAGAACGGAAGGAGGCCTGGTGAAAGGTGTAATAGGTAATCGTTTTCTTGGAGCTTTATTTAGGGGAATAACGACCTCCACAGACTCTGTTTTTGGTTATGGGGTTGGCAGTGGCTCGGCCGTCGGAGCCTCAATACTTAATTATTATAAAGTTGTTTTGATGGCAGATTTTGAATGGATCAGGATCATAGGTGAAATCGGGATTTTGGGACTATTTCTAATTGCTATCAGGGTAGGCCTTGGTGTAAAAATAGCTTTGGCCAGCTACAGTAAATTGAAAAGGGACATAATGGTTCCATGGCTAATCATGAGTGTAGCTCTTGTATTCCTCGTTCAAGGAACATGGAATCAGCCAACATCGTTAGGGTTTTGTTCTTTGATTTGCGGGTTATGGCTTGCATCTCTTAAGAATGGCCCTGCCAGTAATGCGCCTGAAATAAAAAAGAAAGAAGCAGCGGATAGTGCAGTTCCTGACCCTGCCTTTTCGTAGCACATTTTTAATCGATATGCCTGTATTACAAAAGGTAATTATTAAATCAAAAATTTTATTGCGAAAGAGGCATGAACTTGGCCGGCGAGATTGCATCGAAATTACGGCATGAATACATTTACTGAGTTCTCAAAATCACTGATTATAAATAAAGGATTGCTAAATCTTTCAATCTAAATCCCAAATACTAAACAATTATAAAATTTCAGCTTACAGTAAAATGTCGTCCATCTTTAATTCTGCTACCTCTTGAATATACTGCGTATTATCGCTAGTATGAATCCGGCATCTGGGGGCCCATGCCAGGGAATTCGTAATTCGATACCGGAATTAAAAAAATTGGGTGCTCACAACGAAGTAGTATGTTTGGATGACCCTACAGCAGTTTATTTAAAGGAAGATAAATTTACAATTCACGCCTTGGGCCCTGGAAAAGGGCCTTGGTGTTATAGTTCAAGATTAATGCCCTGGTTGTTGCAAAACATTCAGCGCTTCGACATTATAATTGTTCACGGACTTTGGCTATATCCAAGTTATGCCTTAACCAAGACTATAAAACTTTTGAAAAATAAGCCTATGCTTAAAGGGAAGCCGGTTTTTCACATACCTAAAGTATTTATAATGCCTCATGGAATGCTTGATCCATATTTCCAGGAAGATTCCGGTCGTCGATTAAAAGCAATAAGGAATTGGTGTTACTGGAAAGTTATTGAGAATAAGGTGGTAAATAATGCAGATGGATTACTTTTTACATGCGAGGCAGAATTAATACTTGCCCGAAAACCGTTCCGACCTTATAATCCTAAAAAAGAGATTAATGTGGGGTACGGTATAAAAAATCCCCCTGCTTATAATTCCAAAATGAAAGCCGCTTTTTTAAAATTATGTCCAACTCTGAATGAAGATTCATACATATTATTCCTTAGCCGCATCCACGAAAAAAAAGGGGTGGACTTATTGCTTAAGGCATTTTCAACACAGCTAAATAAAAGGCAGAATAGTACCGGCCGTCTTTCTAAGCTTATAATTGCCGGGCCAGGCATAGATTCCCCTTATGGTTTAAAAATGCGGGAGATCGTCAATAATGACTCTGCACTAAAGGAAAATGTGATCTTCACCGGTTTGCTTTTGGGAGATGCGAAATGGGGCGCCTTTTATGGATGTGAAGCCTTTATACTTCCCAGCCATCAGGAAAATTTCGGTATCGCAGTCGCAGAGGCTCTTGCATGTTCGAGGCCAGTATTAATATCTGATAAAGTAAATATTTGGCAGGAAATTGAGGACGCCGGAGCGGGTATTGTAAAGACTAATTCGCTTGAAGGTGTTACCGGACTTTTTGAAGCGTGGCAGCAAATGCCTGCGACAGAAAAAACCTCAATGCAACTTAACGCAAAAAGCTTAATTGAAAAAAGCTATACTTCAGCGGCAGCTGCTTCGGAATTGTATCGGGCGATCACTGAATAGATATCTATTAAAAGACTATATTACGAATGCATAATCAGGATACATTTACGGGACCTTCATTTTCATTGCGAAATAGGATTGGACGCGTCTTATGGGGTATAACTTATACTGTATTCTTTCGCTTTTCCCCAAATCCTTTACATCGATGGAGAGCCTTTCTTCTTAAATGTTTCGGTGCCAAAGTTGGAGCCGGTGTACACGTTTACCCAGGCGTTAAAATTTGGGCTCCATGGAATCTGGTTTTAGGCAATGAATGTGGAATCGCTAATAGTGCCATTCTTTATTCACAAGATAAAATAGAGATTGGAATGAGATCGGTAATTTCCCAGGGCGCACATCTCTGCGCTGGTACACATGATCATACCCGGCCAGGATTTCCCCTTGTAACCGCGCCTATAAATATTGGAGAACACGTATGGATAGCAGCCGAAGTTTTTATTCATCCGGGGGTTACAATTGGCACCGGGTCTGTAATTGGTGCAAGGTCTGTTGTAAATAAAGATATGCCGGCCTGGATGATTTGTGCGGGGCATCCGTGTAAGCCAATAAAGGAAAGGAATATCGAAGGAATAATTAGGAAATAGCTTTTCTAATTACTTCCTTTTTTTCAGCAGCCCGAGACACGTTAATTGTCTCGCGATATCGATCATTTGTGAATGCATATTATTGTTCGCGACTAATTGAGATGCTTTCAGATAATATAGTAAATCATGGATTTGGAGTTGATATAACTATGAACTGTACCCGAAATGACTCAAAAAAAATTAACTACGACAGGTTTGATTGAAATTGATATTTATTTTTTCAACTATCTTAAAAATTATTAATTGATCTCGGTAGTTATTCTTACTAAAAATGAAGAAAAGGATCTTCCTGCCTGTCTACAATCAGTTGACTGGTGCGATGATGTTCACGTGTTGGATTCTGGCAGTACTGACAGAACTGTTGAAATTGCGAGGAAGGCCGGTGCACATATTTTGCTTAATGATTTTTTAAGTTTTGGAAAGCAAAGAAATTTTGCGCTTGACCACCTTGCCTTAAAAAACGAATGGATACTTTTTTTAGATGCAGATGAAGTTGTGACTGAAAAATTCCGTGAGGCTATCTTTTCGGCTATAGATAAATCAGATGAAGATGTGGCGGGTTTTTATTGTTGCTGGAAAATGATATTAGAGGGCAAGTGGCTTAGATTTTCAGATAATTTCCCCAAGTGGCAATTTAGATTGATGCAAAAAAGCAAGGCTAGATTTACCGATTTTGGCCACGGCCAAAAAGAGGATTTGGTCGAGGGGAGAATAGAATATATAAAGGAGCCTTACTTGCATTATGGTTTTTCAAAAGGGTGGGCCCAGTGGATAAGCCGCCACAATCGTTATTCAGATAGCGAAGCTATTGTGCGCTTAAATAACCGCCCGGCTTTTAAAAATATATTTTCAAAGCATGGGAGCATTCGAAATCCTGCCTTAAAGTCCCTGCTAAGCAAGATACCTGGTTGGCCATTTTTAAGATTTCTTCATGCATATTTTATCAATTTTGGGTTTTTGGAAGGAAGGCCGGGGTTTATCTATTGTATAAATATGGCTTATTATGAATTTTTAATCCAGATAAAAATGAGAGAAATAAAAAATAAAATGAAAAAAAATCTTTCATAAAGAAGCTCAGAAAGCATTGATAATAAAATGTTAGAAAAAACAAGAGCCGAGTCGGAATTTCAATTTCATATTTATTTTTATGCCAATTTTAATTTTCACATTTTTTCATTCAAATGAAATTTTTCAAATTCATATATTCATCAAGTTATTTTTCAATTCTTAGCTATATAGTTTTCTTCGCGCCTCGCAGGAGACTTATCCATTACAATTATGAAATTTACTTTTTTCCCTTAAAAAATACCATCAATACATATCTTACATTGCCTAACGATAAATATGAGATTTATAATTTCTACATAAACCTCTTTGGTAATGTTTTATTATTCATTCCGCTATCGTTTATCCTTATTACAGTTTTTAAGGTGGAGAAGTTAAAGTATGTCATTCTTATAGGTATCCTTCTGAGTGTATTTATAGAATTTATGCAATATGCATTTCAAATTGGTCTTGCAGATATTGATGATGTAATTTTAAATTCGATGGGGACAATTGTAGGTTATTCCCTATTCAAATTATTTAACCATATGAATTTTCCATCATTTCTTAAGCATACAGATTGAAATAATTTTTCCTCACTTGTTATAAGACGCAATTTTGTCAATATTTTTTGCTTTGAACTGTTTTATTCGTACATGCGGAGCAGTTAGTAAACTTGACGTTATTATTTGTTTGTCAATAAAAAGGAGCAGGTTGAATATTTTTGCATCAAGTTTAGTAGCAAGTATTTGCCTTATTTGATGGCATAATTAATGTTAATAATTTTATTTTGCAAACGAGGTATTTAATAGAAGGACGATGTTAATTGGCATCAATTTTGGTTTATCGGGGAGATTAAAATAATTACCCAAATAAGAAAAACCAATTAATTAACCAATATCTAAATCCAGAATTAACCTTGATTATCTTTCCTGGAATCATTATCACTGTACGATTAGATTGTTTATCTATACAAACATACTAAGAAGATATTTTCGAGCGTTGTTAGGGATGAGATCAATCCGCTTATCCTATGCTTACCACCAAATCAACAGTATTACTGCTTGTAATTCTATGTGTGACATTTTCCAAATCCGCCTTTGCGCAAACAAATAACTCGGGCTCATTTACTTTTACCTTATCTGCAAATGCCCGAACAAGTGCAGGTGTATATAAAACAGACAGTACATTAGTGCGAACTCTCTGGGCGGATAAAAATTATGCGGCCGGCACCTACACAGAATACTGGGATGGCAAGGATGATTACGGAGCTACCATTAACTCCCCTGACCCCAATTATGTAATTAAGATTCTTAGTAATAATGTGTCCTATACCTGGGATGGTATAATTGGAAACACTTCTGCTTCGCAAACAGGCTCCGGCGTTCACAGAGGTTACTATACTTCAATGACAGGGATGGCAATAACAGGAACGACAGCTTATTTCTGCCAGGGATATTCCGAGGCTTATTCAAGCGAAGCTAAGTTTGATATTAATAATCCGCAGATAAGGCTTAATATTTTTGCGGGCCAGGTTTCTACCATGAATGCGGACTTTGTTGCAACAGATGGGATTAATGTTTATTGGGCCGGGTATGATGCTTATAAGTCAGCAAATAGCTTTGTACATGCAACAGCAGTAAGTAATGATGCTCAGGTCAGCTTTGGGACTAACGGTTCATCATACACGATGCAGCAAATAGGTTCACCCAAAACTTACACAAGTGTAATAGATAAATTAAATACTGGCGGTTCAAAGCCATCGGGCCTTGCCGTTCAGCAAACAGGAAAATATTTATTCGTTGCCCATAGTGGTTTAAATGAGTTACACGTTATTGACAAATCTACCGGCGCATTAGTTCAGAATTTATCCTATGCAAGCCCACGTTATATTTCAACAGATGGAAGTAATTTATGGATGGTGACAGGTACAAACACAATCGGCAGATATACTGTAAATTCTAACGGCACTTTATCTTCCGCCACACTTACACTGTCAGGAATAACTACGCCTGGGGCAGTTCAATCAAATGGTAATGGAACTGTCGCTATTATAGATCAGGATAACCAGGTCGTGAGATTTTTTAGCGCTTCAACAGGAGTGGAAGGAACACAACTGGGATCAAACGGCGGATACGCGAATTCTCCTGATGTGACAAATACCAAATTCATGTTTGATGACTATCGGGGAAATACTTTTTCGTTTTTAGCATTTGCGCCAGATGGCAGTTTTTGGTTAGGAGATCCCGGCAATTCAAGGGAACTTCATTTCAGTGCTTCAAAAACGTATATCGAATATATAATGTCAATGGGTTCCGTATATACCGTTTCTGCAGACCCCAATAATATTAACAGAGTCTTTGCCAATTATCTTGAATTTAATGTTGATTATACGAAATCTCTCTCTGGGAGTACTGGATGGACTTTAGTAAGAAATTGGGGATTTGGCAGCAGCAGCAATACGCAAAATTGGAAATTACTTAATGTGGTTACTTTAAGTAATGGCAGAACTTATGGCAGAAGCTTTACGCCAGGACAAGGTTACTCAGAGTTAACCCCAACCGGGTTACGTCCAACAGGAGTCGCTTATGCGGGTCCCGTAAATTCAGACGGGTCGATGCTTAAAATTACCGGATCTCCGAATATGGGAAGCCATATAACCTACACAAAATGCCCCCTCACAGGTTTTGACGGTTCAGGTAATCCCATTTGGGGTGCAGGCATGGTCATAGCAACTACTCCTGCTAATACTATAAATGATCCAAATGTAAATCCGGGTGCAGTAACCCCAATTGCAGAATATAATTATGTAACGAAGTCTGGCAAAGTTATTTTTTATAATCCCAGTGTATATTCTGTCGGAAACACCTCAGTTCCTTGGGTGGGGTATCATTTAGGGGCTTTAAAAGCAGGCGCAAATAGCTGGACATGGGAAACGCAAAAGGCTAATCATATAAATTATGCAGGCTCATTTCCTGAAGCCGACTATTTTGAGATGGGCAATGGTGTTAATAATTTTGCTGGCAGTCATCTGAATGTAGTTGATAACAATATTTTTACGGGTTATCATGGAGAATTTTGGAAAAATTCTCAAACCAATTATTACAATCATTATTATGAAGACGGGCTGGCGATAGGTCAATTTGGGTATGACCGTTATACGAGTTCTTCCATAGCAGGATATGGCGTTGCGGGTAATGCCCTTGGGCCAATAGTTGTCAAAGATGTAGCAACCGGCAACCTGTATTTATATCACGGCGATGAATCAATTCACGCTGGTATGCATCGTTGGAAAATTTCCAACCTAAACTCAATAAAAGAACAATACGTTAGCGTTCCTTTTCCTTCTAATTATAATCGCATTGCGGTAGGTTATCTTGATTTACACGCTGGTCTTCCTTTTGACTCTCCGTTACCGAACTCCGCAGGGTGGAGCAAGTCAGGAACCGTGGCGTCAAATACAAGTCAGAAAAAATATGTTGATGACGGTTCTCCTGATGTATTTTCTACATTCAATCAAAGCTCAGGCTCGGCAATCGTTCAAAGGGACTTGGGAACAAATAACGTAAGTGCTTCGTGGAAGATTTCCGGCGAAATAACTTTTGAAGGCAGTGACGTAAATGCAGGTAGTCAAACAGTTGCGTACATAGATGTACTAGATGCAGCAGGAAAAATACTTTCAAGATTTTATTATACGAATGTAAGCGGAGTAACTACCGTTTTTGGGAATGATAAAGTAATTGTTCAATCAAATGTTAATCTTGGTAGCACTTTATTGAGCATGCAGCCTTTTGAGGTAAATGTGAGTAATGGTAAGGTTACCATCGCGTATGCTAATTACAGTCCTGTTTCCACAACCGTATTTGATCCTGCTGCAAATTGGAAATCTCCTCAAACGCTAAGAGCATATTTCGTTAGTGGGTTTCCAAGCTATGGGAAAAATATCGGGTTCATGGACATGAAATTTTACAAAGACTATGTTGTTTCGACAAACATTCCGCCGATTGCTGATGCAGGATTGGATACGGCGATTGTCCTACCTGCAAACAGTGCAAAACTTAACGGAAAGGGAACTGATTCGGACGGAAATATTACAAATTATTCATGGTCAAAAATCTCCGGGCCTTCATCAGGCGCTATTACAAATGTAAATAGTGCAGTAACTCCGGTTACATCATTAAGCCAGGGCACATACAACTTTGAATTGAAAGTTACGGACAACATGGGTGCATTTGATTTAGATACCGTCCAAATAATTGTAAATCCTTCGACTAATTTACCACCGCTTGCAGATGCAGGAGTGGATACGGCAATTGTTCTGCCCGTAAATACAGCAAAACTTAACGGAAAGGGAACTGATTCGGACGGAAATATTACAAATTATTCATGGTCAAAAATCTCCGGGCCTTCATCAGGCGCTATTACAAATGCAAATAGTGCAGCAACTCCGGTTACATCATTAAGCCAGGGCACATACAAATTTGAATTGAAGGTTACGGACAACATGGGCGCATTCGATTTAGATACGGTACAAATAATCGTAAACCCTCCTGCTAATTTACCCCCGGTAGCTAATGCAGGTCCGGATCAAAAAATAACTTTACCTGTAAATATTGTTTCACTTGCAGGTAGTGGCGGCGATGCCGATGGAAGTATCGTAAGTTATTTATGGACAAAAATCTCAGGCCCGTCATCTTTTAATATAGTAAATTCTTCCTCTCCTGTTACAGACATTTCAGGCTTAGTAGCTGGCGTTTACAATTTTAAACTCCAGGTAGCTGACAACAATGGTGCGACGGCCAGCGATACAATTCAGGTAACAGTAAACACTGCCTTGAACGTGGCTCCCATTGCAGATGCTGGCCAGGATATTACAATTATCACACCTGCCAGTACAGTTTCATTGAAAGGATCAGGAACTGATTCTGATGGAAGTATTGTTAATTATTTATGGGCAAAAGTCTCAGGTCCTTCATCGTATAATATTTCAACTGCCTCGCTTCCCGCAACAAACATTACTGGACTGGTAATGGGAACTTACATGTTTGAATTAAAGGTTACAGATAATAATGGAGCGATTGGAACAGATACCATAATGATATCAGTAGCTGCACCTGCTAATATTCCTCCATCCGCAAACGCGGGCAAGGACCAGACGATCTCGCTGCCTAAGAACTCTTTACAATTAATTGGAAATGGAATGGATCCGGACGGATCAATAGTGAGCTATTTGTGGGCAGAGATTTCAGGGCCTTCCACGGGCGTTATTGCCAGCGCAAATTATCCGGCTACTTCAATTGCAACACTCGTGCAGGGAATTTATTTGTTTGAACTTATGGTGACTGATGATAGAGGCGCGGTCGGCAAAGACACAATGAAGGTTACCGTGGTTCCAGCTTCATTGCCGTTAAAGCTGTTGTCATTTAGCGGAGCACTCCAAAACGACAAGATTAATTTGCAATGGGAAACTACCAATGAAAAGAATGTTTTAGGGTTCGAAATTGAAAGAATAACTGGTGCTACATGGAATAAAATTGGATTCGTTGCCTCCAGTTCGGTTAATGCACTCAGTAATCATTATGCGTTTACAGATAGTTTCCCGCAAAAAGCAATAAACTACTATCGGCTGAAAATAGTAGACATAGATGGAAAATTTGTTTATTCTGACATAATCAGTATCGAAGTTAAGCCTGATAAAAATTTAATTTATCAAAATTTCCCTAACCCATTCTCAAATTTTACAACTATTAAATTTGAAATTGCAGAGAAAGGTCCCGTAAAAATTGTCGTATATACCGCGATTGGAATAAGGATAGCTGTACTACTCGACGAGGTAAAGGAACCGGGTATCTACCAGGTAAAATGGAATGCCAAAGACATTGCCCCGGGTAATTATTTTTATACAGTAATTATTGGGGAAAATATAATGACAAAAAAGATACTCAAATTACATTGATCTTAAATTTATATTTGCTATTTTGTGCTAGTGTTTAGATTATTTAATTCAAATTTATCCCTCGGATTTGTTTGCAAATTAGATTTAATATTCCTTGCAATTTCTTCCAATATATATTAAAGACTCCATAATAATATTACCTGCTGAGCCTTCTTTAATCTGAGTAAACACCGTTTTACGATTGTATGGTCTACCTGTATAGACTTCAATCTTTCTTTTTTCCTATAGAAAGCATAAATAAGTCCACTACTACCATAATTAAGTAACTGTAATTGATAGTATAGTATGAGCAAAAGAATTCTGTTTATTGGGGGCAATTTTTCACCTGAACAAACTGGTATTGGAAAATACAGTGGAGAAATGGTTGAATGGCTATCACAGGAAGGATTTGAGTGCACTGTGGTAACGACTTATCCTTATTATCCACAATGGAAAGTACAAGCACCTTACAATAAAAGTTCATTTTGGTACAAAAGAGAAAACATTCCTGCAAAGAATAACAATTCAAAAGGCTTCACGGTGATCAGATGCCCTCATTATGTTCCTAAAAAGCCCGGTGGTTTAAGCCGAATGATTTCGGATTTTTCATTTTTTCTCACATCTTCATTTGTAATAATTGGAATGCTTTTAAAGAAAAAAAATGATTTTGTTTTTACGGTTGCTCCGCCTTTTTCTCTCGGGCTACTTGGTGTACTTTATAAAAACCTTAAAGGAGCAAAATTTCTATATCACATACAAGATCTTCAGATCGAAGCGGCGCAAAATCTTGAGATCGTCAAGTCAAAATTTCTCTTCCGCACCTTATTCGCAATCGAGAGATTTATTCTTAGTAAAGCCGATTTCATAAGCACTATATCTGAAGGAATGATAAAGAAGGTGAGGAATAAAGCCAAAAAGGACATTCTGTTTCTTCCAAACTGGGTTGATATTAAAAAATTTCACCCTATAGCCAATAAGCAAAAACTTAGAGAAGATTTTAATTTCAGCCCCGACGATAAAATTGTTTTATACTCCGGCGCTATTGGAGAAAAACAAGGCCTCGAAGCAATTCTCGATTCGGCAAAGCATTTGGAATACATTCCTGATCTGAAATTTGTGGTTTGCGGATCCGGGCCTTATAAAGAGAATCTTTTGCAATTGAAAAGGAAAATGAATTTGCAGAATGTGATTTTTCTTCCACTACAGCCGTTTGAAAAACTTAATGCCCTTTTGAATCTCGCCAATGTACATTTGGTTCTTCAAAAGGATGGAGCAAGCGATTTGGTAATGCCTTCCAAGCTAAGTACGATTTTATCTGTTGGAGGTGTATCAATTGTTACAGCGAGACCTGGGTCTAGTTTATTTAATGTAATTGACTCGAACAATGCAGGTCTTATAATTGAACCAGAATGCCAGGAAGCATTAAATTCCGCTATTAAATATGCGATATCTAATGACCACAAGGAAATAGAGAATAATGCAAGGTGTTATGCAGAGAAAAATCTTTGTATTCACAAAATTCTATCGGCTTTTGCAAACAGCCTTAGAAGCAACAAAGGGCTATTAGTATCTAAAGTTCCGCAGCCAGTACTGTCCTCTGTCGCCAGATGATTTACATATTTTATTGCACTTCTATTAATCAGCTGGATAAAGAATCTTTCAATTTTTACTTGAAAAAGGTTCCTGCAAATTTCCAATCCGAGATTTTGCGATTAAAGAACTGGGATGACAGGCAAAGAAGCCTTTTTTCAAAATTGCTTTTGGTCAAGGGCTTAAATATAATGGGTCTTGGTGCTTATTCACTTGATCAAATAAGGCGTACCGAATATAAGAGGCCGTATTTTAATGGCAATATCGATTTCAATATTTCACATTCAGGCGAATTTATCATTTGCGGGATATCTGTAGATCATAAATTAGGGATTGATATAGAAGAAATAAAAGAGATACCATTGAGCGACTTTGAAAATCAGTTCTCTGAGTATGAAATGAAAGGCATTATGAATGCTGAAAATAGGTTGAAGGCCTTTTACACACTTTGGACGCAAAAGGAAGCTTTCTTAAAGGCCATAGGAACCGGGCTCTATGTTCAATTAAATAGAATTGGGATCGAAGACAAAACAATAAAGTGGAATAACCAGGATTGGTTTCTGAGCGAAATATTTTTCGGCAACAAATACGTATCTCACGTATGCACAAATTTTCATGAGCCTAAATTAGTTATTGAAGAAATTAGTCTCTAAATATGCATTTTTTACCCAATATTTATATTAAAACGAGGTAAATAATTGTAGCGGAATTTTAAACGGAGGAATTAACGATAACAATTTTACGATCAAATGTTAGAATTTCTTAGCCTTAATTTATATATTTGTTTCTCGATTTTGTGCAGAGTTTTCAATAGTAATGGATATTTAATAGAACATTTCAAAAGCTTTTAAAGTCCTTCAATTACTTACTCTGTCTATATTTATGTTAAAAGCCAGCAATTTCCGGTATCCACTCAATTGCTTCCCGGTAATTTGAAGAGATATTAGATCTTCATTTCTACGTCGAAGACATCCAATTTATATATGAATTAGCAGGAATTATTATCAGAGATTCTGTCAAAGAAAAGATGATAATATTAATTAATGATTTTTAGAATTACTTACTACAAGGAACTATAATGAATACAGGACTAAATATTTTTTGCTTGCCATTTGCCGGAGGGAATAAATACTCCTATCGTGATTACAAGGAAAAATCTCCTTCTTCAATAAATTTTATAAGTCTCGAATATCCTGGAAGGGGAGCAAGAATTAGAGAGCCGTTAATATCAGACACGTCTGCCTTAGTAGAAGATCTTTATAGAAGTATAGCGGAATTAGTTGATAAAGATCAGTATGCAATTTATGGACACAGTCTTGGTGGATTAATATCTTATTTACTAAGCAGGAAGTTGGTTGAGAATGGCCACAGGCCTCCTGTTCATCTTTTTGTAACAGGCACTACAGGGCCTTCGTCTACTTCCCGTACCGAAAAAAAAAGACATCTGCTCCCAAAGCAAGAATTTATCCAGGAGCTAAAAGATTTACAAGGCATGCCTGATGAAATTCTCAATAACGATGAATTGTTAGAATACTATGAACCTATACTTCGGTCCGATTTTAAAGCTAGTGAAAATTATATCTACAAGAGCTGTGAGCCTTTTGACATACCGATTACCGTTATCACCGGAAGCGAAGAAGATATGGAGGAAGAAGATATTAAATTATGGCAGAAAGAGACGAAACAAATTGTTCATTTTAAAAGTTTCCCCGGCGGTCATTTTTTTATTTACAATCACGCGAGGGAAATTGTACAAATAATAACAAATAAATTATCAATAACTACAAAAGTTTATCAAGTATGAGCGAAAAAAAAATGTATCTGAAACCAAACGTTGTTATGGAACCATTGGTAGATAATTGGTATGCGTGGAGCCATTTGGTTTCTCCTGCAACTGCAGCTATGAATATCACAGGTAGGCATTTGACAATTATCGAGTCTTATTTAATGGCACCTTCCATTCATGCAGAAGCATGTGCAAATCCCAAAATGAAAGGTGGTCCTTTTATGGACCTTGGTGGCGGGCGCATTGATGAAGTTGAAGCCTTGCAGGCGAAGTCATTAAAAAAGCATGAGAAGCAAATCCTGTTTGCAAAAGCTATAAAGGAGTTGGATAAAATGCTGGCCACAGAAGCAAAGGGCTACGGCATGGAGGATTTGTATGATAAAGTTCCTGAAATATTAAAGGGGTATGTAGAATTATTTTATGATCGTCACAATACTCCGGGCTTTAGATTTTTTGAATCCTTGTTGTACAAAAGCGATTTTTATAACGAAGGATCTCAAAGTATGGCTTTTTGGATTACGGAAAATGATGAGCGTCCTTTTGTGTTAAGTACTCCGCGGCTGGAAAATGATCCTAATGTATTACATCTTGACATCCCCTTCAAGCACCCGGGAATTGATGCTTTGGCAAAAATGAAGAGGGAACCTCAACCACTTAGCTACATTAAATCAATTTTAGGAATTTCCGAAGCAGACGAGGCTCTCTTTGAAACTTTCTTCGACGAAAACCCTGCACCGGTTTATGAAAAATACACGGGTGATAAAATCAGGATGCGGTATTTTGGACATGCGTGTATTTTGGTTGAAACAAAGGATATAAGCATACTGGTCGATCCGTTAATAAGTTATTATGGGTATGAATGTGAGGTAAATCACTTTTCAGATTCTCACTTGCCAGATGTGATAGATTATGTACTGATAACTCACAACCACCAGGATCATATTCTCTTTGAAACCCTTTTGCCATTAAGACATAAGATTAAGAATCTCATCGTGCCTCGTACTAATAGCGGCCGCCTGGAAGATCCTGATCTGAAATTAATGTTTGAGGCAGTTGGATTTAAAAATGTTTTTGCAGTTGATGAAATGGAAACCATTCATTTCGAAGATGCAATAATAACAGGGCTTCCATTTATCGGTGAACATTCTGATTTAAATATTCTTACAAAATCTTGTTACCTGGTTAAGATCGGTCAATTCAAACTACTGTTTCTTGCGGATTCGAGAATAGTAGAACCTGCCCTTTATAAACATATTCATAATCAAATTGGAGATGTTGATGTGATGTTTATTGGCATGGAATGCGATGGCGCTCCTCTTACATGGTTATATGGCCCGCTCCTTACAAAAAAGCTTGCAAGAGATATGGACGGCAGCAGAAGACTTGCAGGCTCAGATTGCAAAAAGGGCATGCACCTCGTGGATATTTACAATCCAAAAGAAATTTATGTCTACGCTATGGGCCAGGAACCATGGTGCGAATTCATCAGTAGCATTAAGTATACGGATGATTCCAATCCTATTGTGCAATCTAATAAGCTCGTGAAACTTTGCCGTGAGAGAGGTATTGTTGCTGAAAGACTTTACGGTGAAAAAGAATTGCTATACGAAAAGCAAGCTAAGGAGGTTGAAAATGTGGAAGAATTAGTCGAATCTTAATTTTGAAACTTATTCTAATAAGATAATAACTGATATTTTTCGATCAGAAGAATATCTAAACATCAGCCCCTCTATTCTATAAATTTATACGATGTGGAGGGGCTGGAATTTTTTGCCTGTGCACAATTTTAAAGTATTGACCCAAGCATTTTTCTGAAACTACTATGCAAGAAGATTTAATTTTTCCTCTACACCCTGCTCAATTAGACGTTTATGCCGATCAGCTTTTAGATACTAAAAGCCCGCATTACAATATTGGTGGGTATATAAAATTAAAGGGGCGTTTAAACAAAGAATTATTCTATGAGACCGTAAGTTCCGGTGCAGAAGTGTTTGACGCATTTAGAATGAGGTTTGATTTAAGCCTGTCCGAGCCGGTGATTTTCATGGACGAGAATTGCGATAAGCTCGAAATGTCTGACTTAGATTTTAGTGACAGGGAAGATGTGGAAGTTGCAGCAGTAGAATGGATGCAACGAAGGTTCAATACCCCGTTTTTGTTTGAGAAGAATGCCTTGCTTTATGAGCAGTACCTTATTAAAATCTCAAATGAAGAATATTGGTTTTTTGGCAAATACCATCACCTGATAACGGATGGCTATGGTTTTGTTGTATGGGTACAATATCTTGCTCAAAAATATAAATCGTTAGTTGCGGGCGAAAGTAGTCCCTTTTTGTTCAAAGCCTACCTTGAAGAAGCGGCCAAAGCATCTGAGTATAAAAATTCATCTGCTTATGATGGAGACGGAAGTTATTGGAAGAATAAAATTGACGCCAAGCCAAAAAAAATTCTGCAAAAGAAAAATTTCAGTGCTTCAGAGAAAAAAAGTGAAACATATTTTCTTACCCTGACAGAAAAACAAAGGGAACTTCTTGATAATATTGAACAGGCAACTAAAATCAGGTTGCATCATTTGACAATTGCTGCCCTTTCAATTTATTATGGGAAGACGTCCGGTGAGTCGGAAGTTTACTTTGGAATCCCTGTTCATAAGAGAAGTTCGAAAGAGGCAAGGAATATCGTTGGAATGTTTTCCGGAATTATTCCCTATAAAAATTCTTTCAGAAAGGATATCACATTGCTTGAGCTTTTAAAAGAGATTTTAGAACAACAGAAGGAAGACTATAAACATCAGCATTATCTTGTCGGGGATTTGGCCAGGTCCTTGAAAGTAAAACCCCATGAAGGTTATTTATTTGAAGTGGTAATTAATTATAAACTTCTAAATTTCGGAATATCCTTTGGCGAGCAACTGCAGGCAACAATATGTGAGTTATCAAATGAATTTTTGAAATACCCTTTACAATTGTGTTGGCAGGATTTTGGAAAACAGCAACCTCTGCAACTTCAGCTTGATTACAGCACTGAGTACTTTACGCGGCAGGAAATTGAACTCTTAGCACAGCGTTTTATTTTTATTCTTGAACAATTTCCCTATGCGGTTAATAAAGAGATAGGGAATATAGATGTAGTGCCTTCTGTAGAAAAAGAATTAATATCGAAATATACCAGCGGAGAAAAAAAGCAATTTTCAGAAAAAAATATTGTTGAGTTATTTGAACAACAGGTTTTGCGTACGCCAAATACAATTGCAATAGCTTTTGAAGATGAAGTATTGACCTACCAGGAACTAAATGAACGCTCAAATCAACTTGCGCATTTTTTGAGAATTAAAGGAGTAAAAGAAGAAACACTTGTCCCTATCTGCCTTGAACGGTCATTAGAAATGAGTATCGGCATTCTTGGCATTTTAAAAGCAGGTGCAGCCTACGTTCCGGTCGATCCGGATTATCCCGCAGATAGAATTCAATACATGTTAGAAGATACCGCTGCTTCAATTATTCTTTGTAATAATAAAAGCAAAGCAACACTGAGTGTCGATGACAGCTATCAAAAAATAAGTCTTGATGGCGAATGGAAGGAAATAAATAGACAACCGGCGGGCAAAGTAGAAAATGCCTTGAGTCCTAGTAACGTTGCTTATGTAATTTATACTTCCGGTTCTACCGGAAAGCCAAAGGGTGTAATGAATCAACATGATGGAATTGCCAATCGGCTAAACTGGGCGCAGGATTATTTCCAATTATCTCCTGCCGATGCGGTTCTCCAAAAAACAAGCTTCAGTTTTGATGTTTCTGTATGGGAATTAATCTGGCCGTTATTGACCGGAGCAAAACTGGTATTCGCAAAATCGGGCGGGCACAAAGACAATGACTACTTAAAGTTTGTAATTGATCAGCATGAAATAACTATGCTTCATTTTGTTCCATCAATGCTTGGTGTGTTTTTACCAGATTTGAAACCAGGAGAGTGTAAAAGCTTAAAGAAAGTTTTATGCAGTGGCGAAGCGTTAAATCCTTCCCATGTAAATATTTTTAAACAAAAGCTTCCTGAAACTGAATTGCATAATCTATACGGACCCACCGAGGCTGCGATCGATGTTACTTACTGGAGTCTTGATAATTCGACCGAAAAAAATATTAAAGTTGTTCCAATCGGTAAACCGGTCGCTAATACCCAAATATATATTTTAGACAACGAATACAAATTATCTCCTTTAGGTGTTCCGGGAGAAATTCATATAGGAGGCGTACAAGTTGCAAGAGGATATCTTAACAAACCTGAATTAACTGCAGAAAAGTTTATAAAAAATCCTTTTGATAAAGAAGGTGATTCAAGATTATATAAGACCGGTGATCTCGGAAGGTGGCTCCCTGATGGAAATATAGAGTACCTGGCGAGAATCGACGACCAGGTGAAAATAAGAGGATTTCGCATCGAATTAGGGGAGATCGAAACTGCTTTGCAACAATGCGAATTAGTACAACAGGTAGTTGTAATAACGAGAGATAATGTTGACGGCAATAAACAAATAGTTGGTTACATTGTACCCCAAGGTGATTTTGATAAGCAGGCCATCACTATGTATCTAAAAAGCAAACTGCCAGATTATATGGTCCCAGCTTTATTGATGGAGTTAAAAGAATTGCCGCTAACTCCTAATGGTAAAGTTGATAAAAAAGCATTACCCATACCTGAAGGCAATGATATAGTGACTAACGAGTACGAAGAGCCGGCAACGCCTATAGAAATAGAACTTGTAAAAATTTGGCAGGAAATATTAGGGATTGAAAAAATAGGGATTAATGATAATTTTTTTGAATTAGGCGGACATAGCCTGAACGCCATGCAGCTTACTTCAAGGTTGCATAAATCGCTGAACATTAAAATTGATATAGGAAAAATATTTGCTAATTCCACGATAAAAGAATTGTCATCTGTTTATCATCTGAAGGGCTATAATTCCTATGTTGAAATTGAAAGATTACCTCAACAGGAATATTACGATTTGTCGCATGCTCAAAAGAGATTTTGGATATTGAGTCATTATAAAGACGGATCAAAGGCTTACAATTTTTCCGCAGCTTTCGTGATAGAAGGCCGTTTGCATAAGCCGGCTTTTAGAAAAGCTGTACAAAATGTTATTGAGAGACATGAAAACCTAAGAACCATTTTTGTTGAAATAGACGGTGAGCCAAGGCAAAAAATTCTTACGGCCGAAGAACTGGAGTTTCAAATAAAAGAGGTTGACCTGGAAAATCAAAATAACATAGAAAAAATAATAAGCGAAGCCAAAGAAAATGAATTAGCTCACTCGTACGATTTAACAAAAGGTCCGCTTTTTAGAATCACGCTTTTTCAAAAATCGGCCGAAGAAAATATCCTGCTGTTTAGCATTCATCATATAATCAGTGACGGCTGGTCCAAAGAAATTTTAATACGAGAGATTTTGAATTCGTATAAAAGTAGCCTTTCAGAATCAGAAAATAATTTAGAGGAGTTACCAATTCAGTATAAGGATTATGCAGCATGGCACACTTCTCAAATTAAAGAGCACCAAAAATATTGGAACGATCTTTTTGCTAACTCAATTCCCGTTTTAGATTTTCCCGGTGACTTTGAGCGACCAAAAGCGCTATCCTTTTTAGGGGCAATGTTACATGTTTCTGTGCCTGACTCTTTAACGCAGGATTTACAAAGAATGGCCACAAGGCATAATATGTCTTTGAACAATTTACTGTTTTCCTTATATGGACTTTTGGTTAGTCAATATAGCGAACAGGAAGATGTAGTAATTGGATCACTCAGCTCAGGGAGAAGCCATATCCAACTGGAGAATTTAATAGGGGCGTTTATCAATTTCCTTCCTGTCAGGCTTTCGCCGGTTGCAGATTTACAGTTGCCTGAATATCTTGAAGAGTGCAACGGTGCCTTGATTAATGCGTACAATCACCAGGATTATCCATTTGATATGATGGTTAACGAATTGATTCACCAGCGTGATTTTTCGCGCAATCCATTTTTTGATACGATGGTCAATTTTCATTCGGAAAATGGAATGAAAATAAAAGGCAATTCGACGAATAATGAAATTTCAGATGCTGGAATAGTCATAAAGCCCTATCAATCGGGTGAAGAAGATTTATATCAGTCGGTACTTGATTTTAAACTTGATATTGAACCATCAGGTGAATTATTAAATCTTTACTTAAGCTATAATTCGAAATTGTACACCAAGGAACGAATGGAAAAATTCCTTCAAAATTTCGTCGACCTGCTTACGGCAGTAACCCAGGAATCTAACAAGCAGCTAAGATCTTATGATAAATTAATTAAGGAAAAAGAAGGTTTGAGAAAAGATCATCATAATACTTCTGCGGGAAATTCTGTAATGCCGGTTCATATTTGTGCTTCATTTGTTGCAGAGCCGCTATTGGAGTTTTTGGAATATTGGAACAAAGAACTTGAGTTGAATATCAGCGTATCATTTGCGCCCTACAACCAGTTATTCCAACAGCTATTAAATCCGCTAAGTCTGTTGAATTCTAATAAGGGTTTAAATGTTCTTTTTATACGAATTGAAGATTGGTTAAGAGACAAGCAGAAAATCTCTCCAAAAGAGCAGATTGACTTTTTAGATACAACTTATTTTGAATTAAAGGAAGCACTAGAAAATGCCAATCAAAATACATTCGCACCTTTTTTAATCGGGGTGGTCCCCGTTTACTCAACTAATTTTTATTCCGGTGAGGTAAGTAATCACATTAAAGAATTAAATAAGCATTTAGAAGCGCTGATTGGTAACTTTTCCAGGATGAATTTAATTGATCCGGAGAAGATAGCAGAACTATATAGTGTTACTGAATTATATGATTCCAGGTCTGACGAAATCGGGCACATGCCCTTTACACAAGAATATTATGCGGCCATCGGCACATATTTATCACGCAAGATCAGTGCTTTTAAAGGGCATAGTTATAAGGTAATCGCGGTCGATTGCGACAATACTCTTTGGAAAGGGGTGTGTGGAGAAGTAGGGGCTTTGAATGTTATCATAGATGAGAATTTCACAAAATTGCAGGAATTTCTTTTGGAAAAATACCAGGAGGGATTCTTGCTGGTATTATCCAGTAAAAATAATGAAGAGGATGTGTGGGAGGTTTTTGAAAACCATCCTAAAATGAAACTTAGGCGGGAGCATATTATTGCTTATCGAATTAATTGGGATCTTAAATCAAGTAATTTATTATCCATTTCCAAAGAATTAAGCCTCGGAATTGATAGCTTTATTTTTATTGATGACAATGAATTCGAAGTAGAGCAAATGACCGCCCGGTGTCCCGACATTCTTTCAATTTGTTTGCCGAATGAAGCCGAAACTTTTTCGGAATTCCTTGATCATATTTGGGCTTTTGATACATTTCGTGTTACAGAAGAAGACATGAAACGGAATAAAATGTATCAGATTGAAAAAGAAAGAAATACTGAACAACTTAAACACAATTCACTTTCAGATTTCCTCGCATCTTTAGATATAAATGTCAAAGTTCGCGAGGTAGAGGAGAGTGATCTTGAACGGGCTGTTCAACTTACAATGCGGACGAATCAATTTAATCTAAATGGAATTAGAAAAACACCACAGGAGATTTTAGAATTACTTGCAAAGCAGGGTTCTTTTAACAGGATTATAGAAGTCAGTGATCGTTTCGGCGATTACGGAATTGTAGGGTTGATTTTTGCTAGTGAAATTCAAAATGAGCTTGTGGTTGAAACCTTTCTTTTAAGCTGCAGAATATTGGGTAGAAATGTTGAAGATGTTATTCTATCTGAGATGCAGAATTATTGTGCTTTACATGGCTTAAATTCTATAAGGCTTGTTTTTAAAGCTACTTTAAAAAATAAGCCTTTCCAGGAATTTTTATCTGGAACAGAATGGTTTAAGGACGAGACCACGAAAGATTACTATCAAATTGTAAATATCTCTGACCAGATTGGTGCAGGATAGCTTTGATAAATTAACGTGTTTTGATAATTGGGTGATTTTCAATTAGGATATGACACGGGGAAACTATATTTTGATTTCCCATTTCAAATTGGTATTAATTTCTTGCAGGAAGTAATTTGGCGTTGGATAATTAATCGGGCAATAGGATAATTAATCGGGCAATAATTATAGTTTTTTAGATGAATTATATATATTTGTTTACTGGCAGATTATTAATAAAGATTATGTGTATTTCTGGCTTGAGGATCCTGTCTGCGTTCGAAATATCAAAACTTCACATTGACCAAAAAGCTTTTAAGGGCTTCAAGGGTCGTGTCTGATAAAGGCCAATAACATTGGGCTCATTTTGTTCGATAAAGACGAACAAAAAATTTCTTTCCAATATATATTAGATGCCATCCAATTTGCTTATGAATCAGTAAGTAAAAATCAATTCCATTATCCATAAAAAGTTTTAAGAGACATTTCTGAGTGAAGAAATATGAAAAACTAAGAGTTGTTATATTGTTTTGATTCTATTTTACGTTTTCGGTTCATGGTTCTTAAAATTGATAAACAAATAATTTGACAACTTTAATTTACCGGCCCAAATAATAATTGAAATCGAACTTATATTGAAATTGCAAGAAATTTATTTAAAGAGTGAGGAGACATTATTTTTTTCCAAATTCACAAATATTCCCTTTGACTGCTTTTTATTTTTAAATAAATGCCTGCGATTGTTGTTCATTTCATTAATTGTTATTTAATAAAGATTATTTAATACCTAAAGGGGTTTATGAAGTCCTTTTTGTTTGTGTAAACCGTAAAATTCTGATTATATTTTGAAGTTGTAAAATGAAGAGCAATCAATTCAATAAAACAGTTATTGCTAAAACTGGAAAGGGTATTCTTAGTCTGATTAATTCAAAAGGACCCTCATTTTCAGATGCAGACTTAGTTTCCTATTCGGAGGAAAATAGATTTTTATTTACAACCTGGAGCGAGCTTCTGGGTCATTCAAAATTTAATGAGAATGATGATTTTTTCCAGGTTGGAGGCAATAGCCTAAAAGCTGTTCAGCTTGTTTCGCGGATTTCAACTCAATTCTCGGTTGCCATTCAATTGATTGATGTTTTTTTGAATCCAACGATCTCTGAGCTGGTTGCTTTTATTCTTAATAGTGAACGAAAAACAACTCTCCCTTCAATCAAAGTTAGCTCCCGCCCCTTCCCCCTTCCCTTATCGTATAGCCAGGAGCGGCTATGGTTTATAGATCAGATGGAAGGAAGCGTTCATTACCATATTCCAACAACGATAAGAATAACTGGTAAGCTGGATAAGAATGCTTTGGAAAAAGCAATCCAGGCTATCGTAAATCGCCATGAAGTACTGCGTACAGTTTTTTTAAATGAAAACGGAAATTCATTTCAGCATGTCAATCCCGAAGGGCAATGGAAGTTGGAAGAAGCAGATAAATATCAATTCGACAGCCGGGGTTTACATTCATACATCCACCAGTTAATCGAATCGCCGTTTGATTTAAGCAGGGATCACATGTTGCATGCGACATTGATCACTCTGTCACCCGAGGAGCACTTGCTGGTAGTAGTGATGCATCATATAGCCTCAGACGGCTGGTCGATGGGGATCATCATAAAAGAAGTGCCGTTACTGTACAGGAGCTTTGCAGAAAACGAGCCGATAGCCTTAAAGCCATTGGATATCCAGTATACGGACTATGCGATCTGGCAGCGAGGCTATTTGCAGGGAGAAATACTTTCAGAAAAAATAAACTATTGGAAAAACAAGCTGGAAGGTGTAGCCACTTTGCAGCTTCCGACGGACTATCCTCGGCCATCCGTGCAAAGTACGAGGGGAGCCTCCCAATCCTTTAGCATCAGCAAAGAACTTACCGGCAGACTGAACCAGCTTTCCCAACAGGAAGGGGCGACATTATTCATGGTATTATTAGCCGGCTTTAAAATATTATTACATAAGTACAGCGGGCAGGAAGACATATGCGTTGGGACGCCGGTAGCCAACCGCACCCAACAGGAGACAGAAGAGTTGGTAGGATTTTTTGTCAATACCCTTGCATTGCGCAGCCATGTACAGGGATCTTTCAGTTTTAAAGAGTTATTGCAGGAAGTAAAAGCAATAACGCTGGAAGCTTACGGGCACCAGGATGTACCCTTTGAAAAAGTAGTAGAAGCCGTAGTAAAAGAAAGAAACCTGAGCCGCAGCCCGTTGTTCCAGGTAATGCTAGTGTTACAGAACACACCCGATATGCCGGAGCTTGAGCTGGGCGGTTTACACCTAGCCGAAGAGCCATTGCCGGTGAACACGTCAAAATTTGAACTGACGTTTGATTTTACAGAGACAATTGATGGGCTTAAAGGAATTATAGAATATAATACAGACCTGTTTAAGCAAGAGACAATAGGAAGGATACAGGCTCATTTTATACAGTTGCTGAAAGCAATAGTAAAAAGCCCTGCAGACCAGGTATCGAAATTAAGAATGCTGTCCTTATCAGAGGAAGAGCAGATACTCAAAGAATTTAATGATACATCGGTAAACTATCCCCGGGATAAAAGCATAGTAGATCTATTTGAAAAGCAGGTATTAATGACCCCAAGGAATGTGGCAGTAGTATTTGAGGGGAAAGGACTTACTTATGAAGAGTTAAATAAAAGAGCCAATCAACTGGGTCGTTATTTAAGAGGCAGGGGAGTAAAAGAAGAAACGCTGGTACCGATCTGCATAGAACGGAGTGTTGAAATGATAATAGGGATACTGGGGATATTAAAGTCAGGAGGAGCCTATGTTCCCATAGACCCGGAATATCCGGAAGAGAGAATTAAGTTTATGCTGGGAGATATAGGAGCATCGGTGATAGTAAGCAGCGCATTGAGCAAAAAAAAGTTACCGGTATCAGAAGCGGAAATAATAGAGATAGATATCATGTGGAAAGAGATAGCCCGGGAGGAAACGGAAGATTTGGGTATCAGGCACCATCCATTTAATCTTGCATATATAATTTATACTTCCGGCTCAACAGGCAAGCCAAAAGGGGTAATGATAGAACATAAAAATATTTATTCCTTTATAAGCTGGTGTCAGCAAGAATTTTCTTCAGAAAGATTTGAGATAGCCTATGCGTCCACCTCGATGTGCTTTGATCTGTCAGTGTTTGAATTTTTCTACCCTTTAAGCATTGGAAAACCAATAAGGATATTGGAGAATGGCCTGGAGATAGGGAAATATCTTTCCCAAGACAAGGAAGTTATGATTAATAGTGTTCCGGTAGTAGTAGAAAGCCTTTTAAGAGAAGGTGCTGATCTAAGTAATATAACAGTAATGAATATGGCCGGAGAGCCCATTTCATCGTTTGTGCAAAGAGAGCTTGATGCTGAAAAAATAGCCATTCGAAATTTGTATGGCCCAACAGAAGATACCACATATAGTACAGTATACAGGCTGGAAAATGGCAAAGAAGCATTAATAGGAAAGCCTATTTCCAATACCTCGGTGCTGATATTAAGTAACGACGGTGAACTAGTTCCATTAGGCGTTGCAGGAGAGATATGCCTTTCAGGTGAAGGATTATCAAGAGGCTATTTAAACCGGGAGGAGTTAACAGCAGAGAAGTTTATAAAAAATCCATTCAGTAAAGAAGCACACTCAAGGATGTATAAAACAGGAGACTTGGGAAGATGGCTTTCGGATGGTAACATAGAATATTTGGGGAGAATAGATAACCAGGTAAAGATAAGAGGCTTCAGGATAGAGCTGGGAGAGATAGAAACAGTGTTGCTGCAAGGCGGATTAGTAAAACAAGCCGTAGTACTTGCCAGGGAGAGTAAGGAAGGAGTGAAAAGGCTTGTAGGCTATTTAGTTTCAGAGGGCAATTTAGATAAAGAAGATTTGATGTCTCAATTGCGGAAGAAGCTACCTGAGTATATGGTTCCATCTCTGTGGGTAGAAATGGAAGCCCTTCCGTTAACGCCTAATGGAAAGATAGATAAGAAGGCATTACCGGAACCGGAAGTAACAGAATTGTCAGGCAAGGGATATGTAGCCCCTCAAAATGAAGCTGAGGAAAAACTTGCAGCAATCTGGCAGAAATTATTAGGAGTAGAACGCGTAAGTGTACATGATAACTTTTTTGAGTTGGGAGGCCACTCCCTGTTGGCAATGCAATTAACTTCTTTTGTACGCAAAGAACTGGACGTAGAAATACCAATTAAAGATCTGTTTATATATCCAACAATAGATTTATTAACTAAACATCTTCAGAAGTACGGTAAGGCTTTATTACCGGCAATAAAGCCGCAACAAAGGCCTGAATACATTCCTTTATCATTCAGCCAGGAAAGGCTATGGTTTATAGACCAGATGGAAGGAAGCTTGCAATACCATATCCCGGTTGCACTGCGCTTAAAAGGGAAATTAAATAAAGAAGCGCTTACTAATTCATTTCGTGAAATAGTAAACCGACACGAAGTGATTCGGACCGTCCTGCGGGAAGAGAATGGTGAGAAGTTTCAAAAGATACTGGATAATAATCTTTGGAATCTCGATGTTAAAGATGGTGCTTCTTATAAGAAAGATATTACCGGTTTACAAGATTGCATCCTCTCATTAATAGAAGCTCCATTTGATTTAAGTGCTGATCACATGCTACGGGCGACCTTGATCAGCCTGTCACCGGAAGAGCATTTGCTGGTAGTGGTGATGCACCATATAGCCTCAGATGGTTGGTCAATGGGAATCATAATAAAAGAAGTACTCTCGCTGTACAGGAGTTTTGCAGAAAATAAGCCAGTAGGCTTAAAGCCGCTGGAGATCCAATATGCAGACTATGCAATGTGGCAGCGGAAATATTTGCAGGGAGAGAAGCTGTCAGAGAAAATAGCGTACTGGAAAATTAAGCTGGACAATGTAGCTGCTTTACAACTTCCGACAGATTATCCGCGGCCATTGGTACAAAGTACGCGGGGAGCCTCCAAAGTTTTTAGTATCGATAAAGAACTTACCGGCAGGCTGAACCAGCTTTCGCGGCAGGAAGGAGCGACTTTGTTTATGGTTTTGTTAGCAGGCTTTAAAATATTATTACACAGGTATAGCGGCCAGGAAGATATATGTGTTGGAACACCGGTAGCCAACCGCGGCCAGCAGGAGACAGAGGAGTTGATTGGATTTTTTGTAAATACCCTTGCCTTGCGCAGCCAGGTACAGGGATCATCAACATTTAAAGACTTATTACAGGAAGTAAAAGCTACCACGCTGGAAGCCTATGGTCACCAGGATATACCCTTTGAAAAAGTAGTGGAAGCGGTAGTCAAAGAAAGAGACCTGAGCCGCAGTCCGCTGTTCCAGGCCTTGCTGGTGTTACAGAACACACCGGATCTTCCTGAACTCGAAATGGGCGGCTTACACCTGGCCGAAGAGCCATTGCCGGTCAATACGTCCAAATTTGAACTGACCTTCACCCTTACAGAAAATAAAAGTGGCCTTGAATGCGTAGTAGATTATAACACAGACTTATACAAAGAAGATACGATGACGAGGATGATCAGCCATTATATAAAATTGCTGCAATCAATCGTGATCTCTTCGGCAGAAAAGATATCAAAGATAGAGATGCTGCCCGCTGAAGAGAAAAGCCTGCTCCTGGAAGAATTCAATAGCACAGGCGTCTCTTATCCAAAAGATAAAAGCATCATAGATTTATTTGAAGCCCAGGTAGCAAAAACGCCAAACAATGTAGCGCTGGTTTACGAAGAGAAAGAAGTTAGTTACAAAGAATTAAATGAAAGGGCTAACCAGCTTGGTCATTATTTAAGAAGCAAAGGAGTAAAAGCAGATACACTTGTACCAATATGTGTAGAGAGAAATATAGATATGATAACCGGCTTATTGGGAATATTAAAGGCCGGCGGGGCCTACGTACCCATAGACCCTGAATATCCTGAAGACCGCATCAGCTATATGTTAGAAGATACCGGTACAGCATTAGTCATAAGCAGCGCAGCATCAAGAAATAAACTGTCCGTGGGAGACCATGTAGAAATCCTGGAAATAGATGGAGATAGCACTGAAATAAACAATGGATCAACTGCTAACCTGGACATAACAATTGCTCCGGGTGATCTCGCTTACATTATTTACACATCAGGCTCAACAGGCAAGCCCAAGGGAGTGATGATCGAACATAAAAATCTAGTAAGGCTCTTTGAGACTGACAGTCCTTTATACGATTTTAATGAAAAAGATGTTTGGACAATGTTCCATTCGTTTTGTTTCGACTTCTCCGTATGGGAAATGTATGGAGCATTATTGTATGGCGGCCGCCTGGTAATGGTACCTTCAAATATTGCTAAAGACACTGCTCTCTTTTCAGAATTATTGCTGAAAGAAAAAGTAACCATCCTCAACCAAACCCCCTCAGCATTTTATGTGCTGCAGGAGATGCTAACGAACAAGACAGAAAAAGTAGATATACGGTATGTGATATTCGGGGGAGAAGCTTTGGACCCATCCAAACTGAGGCCATGGAAAGGTAAATACAGCAATAGCCGGTTGATCAATATGTACGGTATTACAGAAACAACGGTGCATGTAACTTACCAGGAAATAGGCTGGCAGCAAATTGAAAAAGGCAATAGCGTAATAGGAAAACCAATACCAACCCTCAGCGTTTATATTCTTGATAAAGAACAAAATCTTTTACCAATAGGCATAGCGGGCGAACTATGTATAGGTGGTGCAGGCGTTGCGAGAGGTTATCTAAACCGCGAAGCTTTAACGGCAGAGAAGTTCATCGGAAATCCCTTTGCACAAGACGGATCAAAATTATATAAAAGCGGAGACCTTGGCCGTTGGCAGGCAGATGGCACAATTGAATATTTGGGAAGAATAGACGACCAGGTAAAGATCAGGGGATATCGTATAGAATTAGGGGAAATAGAAAGCGTAATACAACAGGGCGGGCAGGTGAAACAATCGGTAGTGCTGGCCAGGCAAAACAAAGAGGGAAGCAAACACCTGGTAGCATACATTGTATCAAACGATAAGTTTGATAAAGAAGCGCTTACTGCCTACTTGCATAGTAAGTTACCTGAGTATATGGTGCCGGCGATTTGGATAGAACTGGAAATTATTCCATTAACATCCAACGGAAAAATTGATAAAAAAGCATTGCCCAATCCGGATCTAAACGAACTTATAAAAGATGAATACGTTGCTCCACGCAACGCAATAGAAGAGCAATTAGCAATGACATGGCAGGATCTTTTGGGGATAGAAAAAGTTGGCATTCATGATAATTTCTTCGAACTCGGCGGCGATTCTATTTTAACGATACAAGTGGTGAGCCGGCTAAGGAAAGCCGGATACGAATTACAGCCTAAAGATTTATTTATAAACCAGACTATAGCAAGGCTTTCATCAGTAATTGCTGAGCGTTCGGTAGTTACTTCAACAGGTGAGCAAGGTCTTTTGACCGGACAGTCAGGTTTATTACCCATACAACAATGGTTTCTGCAGAGCCAATCCAATGGTATATCTCATTACAATCAAAGCGTTTTACTCAAAATAGATAAATCTATCACAGGGGAAATAGTAAGCGAGGCAATTGAACATTTAAGCCGCCACCACGATGCGTTGCGTTTTCAATATTCAAACGTAGAAAGCAAATGGCAGCAAGAATATAGTGAAGCAGTTCCGGCAGCTATCGTTGAAACCACAGATTCAAAAAGTAACGGGCAGCAGTCTTTCCTGATCACTGAAATTTGTAACAAATACCAACGAAGCTTCGATATAGAAAAGGGCCCTGTAATACAGGTTGTGTTGATAGAAACTGCAGGTACAGAAAATCAAAATCGCCTGTTTATTGTAGTCCATCACCTTGCAATAGATGGCGTCTCGTGGAGAGTATTGATTGAGGATTTAGAGCTTTTATTGAACAACATCACTTCTGGCGAAAAACTTAATCTCGGGCACAAAACCAGTTCTTATCGCCAGTGGTATAATGCCCTTGAAAAATATAGTGAGAGCCAGGTGCTGGTATCGCAAAAAAAATATTGGCAAAAGACAGTAACGGGGCCGTCTGCTTTAATTACAGATCATCAGTATAAGGGCGTAATTAAAATAAGCGATACAGCACAGGTACATCAAAAGTTGACTAATGATAAAACAGGCAACTTAATTAAAGATGTATCGCGTGTTTATCATACGGAGATAAACGACCTGCTATTAGCCACATTGGCTAAAACTATTTTTGATTGGAATGGAATACAAAAAATATTAATCGGCCTTGAAGGCCATGGCAGGGAAGACATTTCAAACTACACAGATGCTACCCGCACTGTGGGATGGTTTACGAGCTTGTACCCGTTACAGTTAGAGATCAATGAATCAGTGAGCAAAAACATTGACGATCTGATCAAAACCGTAAAAGAACAATTGCGCCAGGTTCCGGCTAAAGGAGTTGGATATGGTGTGCTGAAATATATTAATAAAGAAGAAAGCCTGCAGGGAAATCAGCCGTGGGAAATTGTATTCAACTATTTGGGCCAGGTAGATAATGTAGTGAGGGATAGTAAATGGTTCGGTATTGCTGCGGAGTCAACCGGCGACAGCCTAAGTTCTGAAATAGAAGTTGGAGAAAAATTATCTATCAATAGCATCATTACTAACGGTGAGTTGTTGGTAAACTGGACCTACAGTACCAGGCATTTTACAGAAGAAACAATACAAAAACTCGCAGCAAATTATATTTCAAATCTTGAGTTGATAATTGCCCAATGCCTTACACAGCAGGCAAAGGGAGAGATTTATACGCCCTCAGATTATGGATTATCAACAGTAATTGATTACAAAGAGTTAGATAACTTTTTAGATGAAAAAATTTCCTCAGGCAAAACGCGTAGAGAAGAAATAGATGGCCTGTATCCATTGAGCGGCTTACAACAAGGCATGCTGTTTCATAATCTTTATGATGGTGAATCTGCGGCATATACTATTCAGCTTTCCTGCGTTTTTAGCAATCTTAATGTAGAATTTTTATTGCAAAGCTGGAAGGCAGTATTAAAAAACCATACGATTCTTCGCACTGCATTTTACTACGATAAGTTTAATGTTCCTGTTCAATGCGTCTATAAAGAGGTGACATTACCTTTTGGGCAATTAGATTATCGCCACATGAATGCACATGAACAATCAGTGGCTATGAAAGCTTATGAAGAATCGGAGCGTGAAAAAGGATTTGATTTTAAAGAGGCGCCTTTGATGCGTATTGCGTTGATTCGTCTCGGCGAAGACCGATATTGGATGCTATGGACATATCATCACATCATTTTAGATGGATGGTCATTGCCAATATTGATGGAAGAATTTTTAAGCACTTACAAATTGTTGGTACTCGGACAAAATTTGGAGCTATGCCCGTTAGATCGTTTCGAAGATTATATCCGGTATATAGAACGTAAAGATGAAGCAGATCAAAAGGCCTATTGGAAAAATTATCTTAAAGAGGTAGAAGCGCCAACTTTATTGCCATTTATCGAAAGTTCGGTAGATAGAAATCGTGGTGCTGGCGAATACAAATCGGCGTACCTGGAAATAGAAGCGGCCACAACTGATCTTATAAAAGACTATGCGCAAAGCCATCATATCACAGTGAACACTTTAGTGCAGGGCGTTTGGTCTTATCTCCTGCATTCGTATACAGGTGCCAGTGATGTGGTATTTGGTGTAACGGTATCAGGCCGCCCGGATGATTTACCCGGAGTAGAGCATGGGGTTGGTTTATACATTAACCCTTTGCCATTGCACGCGAAAATTGCAAAGGATCAAACAATAAATGATTGGTTACAAACTATACAGAAAGAACAAGTATCATCACGCCAGTTTCAAAACACACCGCTGAGCAAAGTACAGGAGTGGAGTGACCTCGAGGGAGATTTGTTTGATTGTTTATTAACTTTTGAAAATTATCCCTTCAATAAATTAATTGCATCCAACGATTGGGGTTTGCAAATAGAAGATGTTCAAACCTATGATAAGAATAATTATCCTCTTACCATATTGGTAGGCCTTACAGAAACACTGCATGTAAGGTTTAGCTATAACCAGACTTTGTTAGCCAAGGAGTACATGGATATGATAATCGGCCATTTCAAAAATGTACTACTGCAGTTTATTGATAATGCAAATGGAAAGTTGAAGGATATAAAACTGACAACACCAGCCGAACAGACTGAAATAATCTCACATAGCCATAAAGAAGTATTTTACCCGGAAGACAGCAGCGTAGTTTCCTTATTTGAAGCGCAGGTAGAAAAAACGCCGAATGCAATCGCCGTTGTTTTTGAAGATGAAAAACATACTTTCCGTGAGTTAAATGAAAAGAGCAACCAGTTAGCGCATTATTTAAAAAGCAAAGGTGTAGAGGCAGAAACTTTGGTGCCGTTGTTTATAGAGCGTTCAGCCTATATGCTTGTAGGAATGATGGGAATTCTAAAAGCCGGTGCCGCTTATGTGCCGATAGACACAGAGTTTCCTGCCGAGCGTATTAGCTTCATGTTGGAAGATACGAATGCAAAAATTGTAGTGAGCAGCGAGGACAGTGCAGACAAACTTGGAGAATTAGATGATATAGAAATTGTAGCCATAGACGAAATGTTTAGCCCGGTAAAAGGCCAGCCTAAAATGAATCCTGAAATAGCGATTGAGCCAAAGCAGTTGGCTTACCTGATTTATACATCAGGGTCTACAGGAAATCCGAAAGGAGTAATGGTAGAGCACGGCAACCTTGTAGATTATGTTTATGGATTAAAAGATGCAACGGGTATAGATCAATGCAAATCATTTGCCCTTGTTAGTACCATTGCCACAGACCTTGGTAATACCGTACTGTATAGTTCATTGCTCTTCGGCGGTGCATTGCATGTGTTTACCAAAGAAGCGACTACCAATATTTACGGCCTTAATGAATATTTTGAAGAGCATGCTATTGAGTGTATTAAAATAGTGCCATCACATTGGAAGGCGTTAAGCAAAGACGAAGAATTATTGTTGCCAACAAAGCTTTTGGTGTTTGGTGGCGAAGCATTGCATAGTGAAATAGTGGCTCAAATAGCTGAGGCAAATCCCGGTTGCCAGGTAGTCAATCACTACGGCCCTACAGAAACCACGATCGGAAAACTGCTACACGTTGTACAAAAAGGAATGTCTTATGGTAAGACCGTTCCTATAGGCAAGCCTTTTTCAAATACAAAAGTTTATGTGCTGAGTAAAGATATGGAGCTGTGTGCAGTGGGAGTTCCCGGACAATTGTACATTGGAGGAGATGGTGTGGCAAGAGGTTACCTGAATAATGAAGCATTAACAGCAAACAAATTTATCCGGGATCCTTTTGAGAATGGCTCTCTCATGTACTCCACAGGTGATCTTGTAAAATATTTACCAGGTGGAAATATAGAATTTATCGGACGGGTGGATAACCAGGTAAAAATAAGAGGCTATAGGATAGAGTTGGGAGAAATAGAAAATGTGTTGCAACAATGTGCCCTGGTAAAACAGGCCGTGGTTCTTGCAAAAGAAGATAAACAAAACAATAAAAGATTGTTGGCCTACATAGTGCCGCAGAATGTATTTGACAGGGATGGCATTTATGATTATTTAAAAGAAAAGCTACCTGATTATATGCTGCCTGCTGTAATGATGGAAATAGCAGAATTGCCATTAACAGCCAATGGAAAAATCGACCGCAAAGCCTTGCCTGATCCGGAATCCGGGGATGTACAAACCGGCGTTTATACTGCAGCAAGCAATGATGTTGAAGAGAAGCTTGTAGAGATATGGCAGGAAATATTGGAAGTAGAGCCTGTTGGTATTCATGATGATTTCTTTGAATTAGGGGGACATTCATTATTAGCCATCCGCCTGATCTCTATGATCCGTAAAGAGCTTGGACTTGAAGTAAAAATCGGTGATGTGTTTGATTATCCAACTATAGCGTTATTATCAAAAAGAATAACAGGACAGGATAACCGGGCATTGCTTCCAGCTATTGAAGTAAAAGAAAGGCCGGCCAGGATTCCGCTATCGTTCAGTCAGGAACGTTTATGGTTTATAGATCAGCTCGATGGAAGTACACAATATCATTTGCCAACTATTCTTCGGCTCAAAGGGAAATTAAATGTAGAAGCACTGAATTATTCCCTTCAGCTAATCGTAAACCGCCACGAAGTACTTCGCACTGTGTTTAAGGAAGAAAACGGGATACCTTATCAGCACGTAAAAGAAGGTGATAACAATACATTGCAGGAAATAAAGGGCAATCATTTTAAAGAAAACGATGAGCAAATATACAATCTGATAAAGCAACTTGTAAAAACACCTTTTGATCTGTCAAAAGACAATATGCTGAAAGTGTATCTTATAGAACTTTCGACAGAAGATCATGTATTGGTAGCCGTTATGCATCATATAGCTTCCGATGCGTGGTCTACATCAATCATGGTAAAGGAAGTGGCAGAGTTGTATAATTCATTTATAGAAAATCGTCCTCCGCAATTACCTGTTATGGATTTGCAATATGGAGATTATTCCATCTGGCAGCGTAACAGTTTGAAGGGCGATATATTTGAAAAGAAAATTTCTTATTGGAAAGAAAAGATGAAAGGAGTCGCAGTTTTAGAAATGCCAACCGACAACATGCGTCCATCTGTAATGAGTACTAAAGGAGCGTTTGTAAATTTCAGTGTTGATAAAGAAATAAGTGACCAGGTAAAAAAACTCAGCCAAAAAGAAGGCACCACTTTATTTATTGTTTTACAGGCGGTGTACAAAGCAATGCTATACAGGTATAGCGGCCAGCAGGATATAAGCGTGGGCACATCCATAGCCCGGCGGGAGCAACACCAGCTTGAAAGCCTGATTGGCTTCTTTGTAAATACACTCGCCCTGCGTGATGAAGTAAATGGCGAAAGTACATTCATGGAATTGTTGCAGCAGGTAAAAGCCACGACCATGGAAGCTTACGAACACCAAGAAGTGCCTTTTGAAAAGGTGGTGGAGGTTACATTGAAAGAGAGAGATAAAAGCCGCAGCCCGTTATTCCAGATGATGTTGGTATTAATAAATACGCCAGAGGTTAGTGAATTGCGCCTCGGTGACATTGAACTAACGGCAGAAGCTCACGAACAAACTACCGTAAAATTTGAAATCACCTTTTTCATTAGGGAAACTGAAAATGGTTTTGAAGGAACCGTTCAGTATTACACAGATTTATATAAAGAAGAAACAATAAAAAGGATGATTGCGCATTTTAATGAATTGCTTAAATCAGTGATCAATGATCCGAACCAAAAGATTGATTTGTTACAGATGTTAACCGAAGAAGAAGAGCAACAGTTATTGATGGAATTCAACTAATGGAAACAGATAGTAATGCATAAAAGTTTTATAGATTTATTTGAGCAGCAGGTATCAAAAACGCCCGGTAACGTAGCCGTTGTTTTTGAAAACAAGCGGCTAACTTATCATGAGTTGGATGAACAGGCTGCAAAGCTTGCTTCTTACCTGCGCAGTAAAGGCGTAAAAGAAGATTCACTTGTTCCGTTATTTATTGAAAGAAGCCTGCAGATGATTGTGGCTATGATCGGCATTATGAAAGCCGGCGGCGCTTATGTTCCTATAGATACTGAATTTCCTGTAGACAGAATAAGCTTTATTTTAAAAGATACAAAAGCTGCTTTGGTAATAAGCAGCCACCAGGCCTCATCAAAGCTCCCTGCAGATGCACATATTGAAATAGTAGACATTGATGCAATACCAGCTGTAAAGGATATGTCTTCAATAAAAATCGGAGGCAATCAATTGGCTTACGTCATTTATACCTCTGGCTCCACCGGCATGCCGAAAGGAGTAATGATAGAGCACAGAAGCCTCGTTGATTACACAGAAGGATTAATCGAAAAAATACAGATAAATGACTGTGCTTCTTTTGCATTAGTATCTACCATCGCAACCGATCTTGGCAATACTGTTATTTATGGCGCACTCGCTACGGGCGGAGTACTACATGTATTCACCAAGGAATCAGTAAGTAATATTGAATATCTCCATGCTTATTTTGGTGCAAATAAAATTGATTGTCTCAAAATAGTGCCTTCCCATTGGAAAGTGCTTAACATGGATGATCAGCTTTTGCTGCCTGAAAAGTTACTGGTATTTGGTGGTGAAGCTTTACAGGAAAAAGTTATTAAAGAAATCCAGGCCTCCGGGTCGCAATGCCGCGTTGTAAACCACTATGGCCCCACGGAAACAACAATTGGCAAGCTGCTTCATGTCGTAGAACCGGGCGCAAAATATGAATATAACGTGCCTATTGGAAAACCATTTTCCAATACAAAAGTGCTTATCCTTAATAATAATTTAAAGCTGTGCCCTAAAGGTGTGGCCGGACAATTGTACATAACAGGGGATGGCATAGCGAGAGGTTATTTAAATAATGAAGAATTAACCAAAGAAAAATTTATTCAAAATCCATTCTCCAAAGAAAGTCATTCAATTATGTATAGCACGGGAGATTTGGTAAAATACCTTCCTGACGGAAATGTTTCTTTTATAGGACGAGTAGATAACCAGGTGAAAATAAGGGGTTATAGAATTGAACTGGGAGAAATAGAAAGTGTGCTTGTACAATGCCCTTTGGTAAGCCAGGCCGCTGTTTTAGCAAAAGAAGATAAGCAGGAAAATAAAAGTCTGATCGCCTACATCATTCCAAATAATTCATTTGACAGGGACGGCATTATAGAATACCTGGAGGAAAAGCTGCCGGAATATATGATGCCCGCTTTTATCATGGAGATGGAAAGTTTTCCATTAACGCCAAATGGTAAGATTGATAGAAATGCTTTACCTGATCCTGATGTAAATGAGGTGGTAAAAGATCAATACGTTGCCCCACGAAATGAAACAGAAGCTAAGCTTGCGGAGATTTGGCAGGATGTGCTGGAACTTGACCAGGTCGGTGTAACGAATGACTTTTTTGAATTGGGCGGACATTCTCTTTTAGCCGTACGTTTGGTATCAGCAATAAGAAAAACTTTTTCTGTTGAAATGCCGATCGGTAATGTGTTTGACTATCCAACCGTTGAAGAACTGGCCGGGCAGTTATTGAAAAACACTGGTAATGCGGTAAACAAGCCGATAGAAGCAATCATACCTAAGCCTTTACTCATTCCTTTATCTTTTAGCCAGGAAAGATTGTGGTTCATCGATAGGTTTGAAGGAAGTGTAAGGTATCACGTGCCGACAGTTTTGCGGTTGAAAGGAACATTGAACATAGATGCGCTCACCTTTGCTCTGCAAAATATAATTAACCGTCACGAAGTACTTCGTTCTGTGATTTTTGAAGAAGAAGACCAGGCTTATCAAAAGGTGAAAGATTCGGATAAATGGGAACTGTCTATTGTTGACGGCTCCTCATTCGATAGCCCGTCATTACAAAAATATATTCAACAATCAATAAGCGAACCCTTTGATTTGTCGAATGATTATATGCTTCGGGCATCGCTGATAACGCTTCAGCCCGATGAACATATATTAGTAACAACGCTGCACCATATCGCTTCCGATGCGTGGTCGAAATCTATTCTTGTAAAGGAAGTAGCTGAATTATATAATTCATTTGAGGAAGGAAGAAGCGCAAACTTGAAACCGCTTGCAGTACAATATGCCGATTATGCAATCTGGCAGAGAACTAATCTTACAGGCGAAATATTTGATAAGAAATTAGCATACTGGAAAAATAAACTTGATAATGTAAAAACTCTCCAGTTACCAACTGATTATAAAAGGCCAGCTGTTTGGAGTGATAACGGAGCATCACAGGAGTTTACAATTGAAAAAGAATTATCCCAACAGCTTACAAGTTTAAGCCAGAAACACGGTGCTACTTTATTCATGACTTTGCTTGCTGCTTTCAAAGTATTATTGCATCGGTACAGCGGCCAAAATGATATTTGTGTTGGAACTCCAATTGCCGGAAGGCAGCAAGCCGAGATTGAAAATCTAATTGGCTTTTTCATCAATACACTTGCTTTACGCAGCGACGTAGTTGGCAACAATACATTTACTGAATTACTAAGCCAGGTAAAATCTACCACCTTGGCAGCATACGACCACCAGGAAGTTCCTTTTGAAAAAGTGGTAGAAGCGGTTTTGCTGCAAAGAGACATTAGCCGGAGCCCGCTTTTCCAGGTGATGTTTGTATTGAGAAACACTCCCGAAATCGAGGAACTTAAGTTAGGCGACATCAACCTTTCAGCAGAAGGATCATCATCTCATACTGCTAAGTTTGAATTAACATTTTCAGTAAATGAAACTGAAGATGGATTACAGTGCTCAGTGGAATATAATACAGGCTTGTATAAAGACGAGACTATACAGCGGATGGTGAGCCATTACCGGGAGTTATTAAAATCAGTTGTCAAAACACCGGAAGAAAAAGTAGGCAAATTAAAGATGTTAACTGGCGAAGAAGAACAGCAGTTATTGATTGAGTTTAATGATAATGCTACTGAATATCCGAAAGATAAAAGCATTATAGATCTGTTTGAAGAGCTGGCCACAATTACTCCAGGTGATATAGCGGTATTGTTCGAGGAAGAGCAGGTCACTTATAAAGAGTTAAACGAAAAGTCCAATCAGCTTGCTCATTTTTTAAGAAAGAATGGGGTAAGAGAAGAGACATTAGTACCGGTATGCATAGAGAGAGGAATAGGAATGATGACGGCAATACTCGGCATATTAAAAGCAGGTGGAGCCTATGTGCCTTTAGATCCGGGGTATCCGAAGGAGCGTATTAATTATATGCTTGAAGACACTTCAGCCTCTATAGTACTTGCGAGCACGGCCACTATTGGCAACTTACCGGAAAGAGACCATGGCGAAACAATAATATTAGACAAAGCCTGGGATGAAATAAACAGCGAATCAACATCAAACTTAAATAAAAAAATTGCCCCCGATAGCCTGGCATATGTCATCTACACATCCGGCTCTACCGGCAAGCCCAAAGGAGTATTGGTCGAACAGGGAAATGTAGTGAGTCTAGTAAAAGGAGTTGACTACGTATCACTGACTGAGGAAGATAGGTTACTATCCACCGGCTCATCATCTTTTGATGCAACCACATTGGAATATTGGGGCATGCTGCTTAATGGAGGGCAATTGGTACTATGCGAAGAAGAAAAGTTGCTTAATAGCGACCTGTTGAAAGAAGAGATAATAAGTAGAGAAATAACTAAAATGTGGTTTACTTCAAGTTGGCTTAATCAACTCGTAGAAAACGATATAACCATTTTCAAGAGCCTCAAAACAATTCTGGCAGGTGGAGAGAAATTATCAGAACAACATATTCAAAAAATCCGGCAGACTTATCCTGATATTGAAATAATAAATGGCTACGGCCCAACAGAAAATACCACATTCTCATTAACCCATAAGATTACTGAAACAAATATCACCAGCACTATTCCAATAGGCCGCCCCTTAAACAATAGGAATGCTTATATATTGAACGACTACGGGCAATTGGCTCCAATTGGCGTTCCTGGGGAAATATTGTTAGGCGGTGCCGGCCTTTCCCGTGGCTATTTAAATCAACCGGCGTTAACTGCAGAGAAGTTTATCGTAAATCCTTTTGGTAAAGAAGAATCAAGATTATATAAAACAGGCGACCTGGGCAGGTGGCTTTCTAACGGTACGATAGAATACCTTGGAAGAAAAGACGACCAGGTAAAAATAAGAGGTTACAGAATAGAATTAGGCGAAATAGAAAGTGTAATACAACAAAACGACAAAGTAAAGCAGGCAGTAGTGCTGGCAAAAGAAGATAGCCATGGCAACAAGCGCCTGGTTGGCTATATCGTATCAGAAGGAAATTTCGACAAGGAAGCTCTTGTAGTTTATTTACAAAAGAAATTACCTGACTATATGGTGCCACAGGCCTGGGTGGCCCTTGAGCAAATGCCGCTAACAAGTAATGGTAAAATAGATAAGCAATCTTTGCCGGAACCCGATGCACTATTAATGGCAAGCAATGAATATGAGGCGCCATCTACCGAACTCGAAGAGCAATTAACAGGCATCTGGCAGCAGCTATTGGGCATACAACAAATAGGCATAAACGATAATTTCTTTGAATTAGGAGGCCACTCTTTACTGGCCATGCGTATGGTATCAGCAATGCGGAGGCAGCTAAATATTGAAATGCCTGTTAAGGATATATTCATGTATCCTACGATAAGGCAATTGGCAGGCAACCTTCCGCAACAAGGCAAGGAAATATTATTATCTCCAATAAAAATAATACAGAGGCCTGAGCATATCCCCTTATCATTCAGCCAGGAGAGGCTTTGGTTCATTGACCAGTTGGAAGGTAGCCTGCAGTATCATGTACCGACGATATTGCGGTTAAAGGGAGAATTAGATAAGGAAGCTTTATCAAATTCTTTACAAGAAATAGTTAACCGTCATGAAGTGCTGCGGACAGTGTTTGTGGAATCAGAAGACGGAAAGCCTTATCAGCAGGTAAAAGAAACAGGATTATGGGAGTTGAAACAAGAAGATGGAAGTATTTATAAAGAAGACGAAGCATCCTTACAGAAATATATACAATCCCTAATACTCGAGCCCTTTGATCTGTCGAAGGATGATATGCTTCGTGCTACTCTTGTATACCGGGGTGAGCAAGAGCATATATTGGTAACAACAATGCACCATATAGCATCGGATGGATGGTCTATGGGAATAATCATAAAAGAAGTAGTGTCATTGTACCAGAGCTATTCAGAGAACAAGCCTGTTGAGTTGCCGCCATTGGAAATCCAATATGCAGATTATTCCATCTGGCAAAGGGATTATTTGAAAGGTGAGGTATTGCAAGAGAAATTAGGTTATTGGAAGGAGAAATTATCAGGTGTAGCGTCGCTGGAAATGCCAACTGATTTTCCGCGTCCGGTAACCCAGACTTCAAAAGGAGCCTCCACCAGGTTCATTATCGAAAAAAGATTAAGTGAGCAATTACAAGAGCTGAGCCGGCAGGAAGAAGCTACGCTGTTCATGACCTTATTATCAGCATTGAATGTACTATTGTATCGCTACAGTGGGCAGGAAGATGTATGTGTGGGAACGCCGATAGCCAACCGCACACGCCAGGAAACAGAGTCATTAATAGGATTTTTCATAAATACGCTGGCGCTAAGAACCGGGGTAAGCGCAGAAAAAAGCTTCAGTGAATTGCTTAAGCAAGTAAAAGTGACTACCCTTGAAGCTTACAGCCACCAGGAAGTTCCGTTTGAGAAAGTGGTGGAGGCAGTAGTAAAGGAAAGAGATTTAGGCCGCAGTCCTCTATTCCAGGTCATGCTGGTATTGCAGAATACTCCGCAGTCATCAGAGATTGGATTGGGAGAATTGCAAATAGTAAGAGAAGTAATGCCATCTAATACGGCCAAATTCGATCTTGCTTTTTCGATGACAGAAAATGAAGACGGATTACTCGGCTCACTGGAATATAATCGTGATTTATATAAGCCGGAGACTATAGATCAGATCATCATACATTTTGAGGAAATTTTAAGATCAGTAGTGCAGGATCCTCAGCAAAAAATATCCGGATTACAAATGCTGACTTCCCAAGAAGAGAATCAGCTTCTAATAGATTTCAATGATACAGCGATAAGCTATCCTGCTGAAAAAACCATACTGGACTTATTTACAGAACAGGCAATAAAGACGCCTGATCGCGTAGCAGTAGTTTTTGAACAAGAAGAAATTACCTATTTAGCCCTGGACCAGCAATCTAATCAGTTGGCGCATTACTTACAGCGGAAAGGGGTAAAGCAGGAGACACTGGTACCTATATGTATTGAAAGAGGTATAGGTATGATGACGGGTATATTAGGGATATTAAAAGCAGGTGGCGCATATGTCCCTATCGATCCGGCTTACCCGGCAGAGCGTATAAATTATATGCAGGAAAATACAGCCGCAAGGATAATATTGAGCAGTGAGGCAAGTAAAGATAAGCTACAAGAGCAGGCAGCAGAGGTTATAGCGATAGATACAGATTGGGAACAAATCAGCAAAGAAACGAATGATGGCCTCAAAATAAAGATAGATCAACATAGCCTTGCCTATGTTATCTATACCTCCGGTTCTACAGGCAGGCCTAAGGGTGTAATGATCGAACACCGGAATTTGTATTCGTTTATAAAATGGTGCCAACACGAATTTGCAGAAGATAAATTTGAAATTGTGTACGCTTCTACCTCCATGTGCTTTGACCTTTCCGTTTTTGAGTTTTTCTACCCATTAACGGTAGGAAAAAAAATAAGGTTATTACAAAATGGACTTGAGATAGGCGATTACCTGGCAAAAGATAATGCGGTTCTTATCAACAGTGTGCCCGTGGTAATAGAAAATCTACTGAAGGAAGAAGTAGATTTCAAAAATGTTTCAATCATTAATATGGCAGGAGAGCCAATCTCTGCCTATGTTCAGAAAAATCTTGATGTAGAAAAAATAGTGGTTCGTAATTTATATGGCCCTACTGAAGATACCACCTATAGCACTGTTTTCAAACTTCAAAAAGATAAAAAGGTTACCATCGGAAGACCAATTGCAAATACGTCCGTTCTTATTTTATCTAAAGATGAAAGCTTATTGCCTGTAGGTATCCCGGGAGAAATATGCCTCGCTGGTGATGGGCTGGCTCGGGGATACCTGAATCGGGACGACCTTACTGACGAACGCTTCATCTACTATGTCAAGCAAGATCAGCAAAAAATCAGGTTGTACAAGACAGGAGACATTGGATGCTGGCTACCCGACGGATCGATTGAATATATTGGAAGAATGGACAGCCAGGTTAAGATACGCGGGTATAGGGTAGAATTAGGTGAAATAGAAACTACCATATTTCAAACTGGTTTAGTGAAGCAAGCCGTCGTTTCGGTAAAAGAAGATAAGAATGGTAGTAAGCGATTGGTAGGCTATATAGTGACTGAGGGCCTTGTAGATCGAGAAGTGTTGATGTCTCAGCTAAGAAAAAGTCTCCCTGAATATATGATACCATTCACCTGGGTAGAGTTAGCTGAAATGCCACTCACTGCAAATGGTAAAATAGATAAGAAAGCTTTGCCTGATCCGGAAGCCCACGACTTAACGGGCAATGAATTTATAGCACCGGGAAATGAAATGGAGGAAAAGTTATCTGAGATATGGAAGGCCTTACTTGGAGTAGAGCAGGTTGGTATCAATGATAATTTCTTTGAATTGGGAGGAGATTCTATCTTAACCATACAAGTAGTTAGCAGGGCAAAACGCTTTGGATATAATCTGCAGCCAAAAGATATATTCGTACACCAGACCATAAAGAAACTATCACAAGCAATAGCGCAAAAGTCGGCAGCAGCAGTTTCGGGAGAACAGGGCCTTCTGACGGGTGCGGCAAAACTGCTACCGATTCAGCAGTGGTATTTTGACATAGAACAATCCAATTTTTCTCACTTCAATCAAAAACTATTATTAAAAATAGATAAGAGCATAACGGGAGCTTTGCTTGGTGAAGTAATTGAACAATTAAGCATACAGCATGATGCATTAAGATTTAAATATTCACGAAAGGAAAACTGTTGGAACCAGGAATATGGAACGGCACTTCCTAAAGTTATTGTTGAAAATATTGATGAGAGTTCTGCTGCGAATATTTCCCGTAGCATTACAGAACTTTCAAATAAATATCAGCAAAGCCTCGATATAGAAGAAGGCGATTTGGTTCGTGTAGTGTTGATACAAACCCCGGAGTCAGAAACCCATAACCGCATCCTGATTGTAATACATCACCTTGCGATAGATGGTGTCTCATGGCGGGTGTTGGTAGAAGATATGGAGGAATTGCTTAGCGGTTTAATTGAAGGAAAAAAGGTTGATCCTGGATATAAAACGAGTTCTTATCGCCAATGGTATGAAGCATTAGAGAACTACAGCCGTAGTGAAAGATTATTATCCCAGGAAAAGTATTGGCAAAAAACAGCAACAGGTGATACGCTTCTCAATCTGGATAAAGATTATTCCGGGGTGGTAAAATTAAAAGATATAGCCAGCGTACAAGTTACACTGGATTCAGAACAAACCCGGGCACTGTTACAGGAAGTACCGCGTGCCTACCATACCGAAATTAACGACATCTTGTTATGTGCTCTGGCAAAAACGCTTTGCGATTGGAATGAAGACTCTAAAATAATCATCGGCATGGAAGGTCATGGCCGCGAAGAAATTAATGATAATGTGGATATCAGCAAAACAGTGGGCTGGTTCACCAGCATGTACCCGGTGCTGTTAGACTTAAACACATCAGACGCAGGGCTGGATAATTTGATCAAATCAGTGAAGGAACAAATGCGACTGGTACCGGATAAAGGCTTGGGGTATGGTGTGCTGAAATATATAAATAAGGAAGAAGTTTTGAAGGCCGCCGCACCTTTTGAAATCATATTTAATTACCTCGGGCAGGTAGATAATGTAGCAAGAGAGAGCAAATGGTTCAGTGGTGCAGAAGAATCAGCGGGAGAAAGCCGAAGCCCTAAAATGGTCGTAACTGAGAAATTATCAATAAACAGTATAATTAGGGGCGGGGAACTTGGGTTGACCTGGTTTTACAGCACAAAACATTTTAAGGAAGACACAATACAAAATATTGCCACAACTTTTATTACTAACCTGGAGTCTTTGATTGATCATTGCCTGCAACAGCAAAAGGCGGGTGAAACATATACGCCTTCAGATTATGGGCTTGGCGAGGAAATCAGCTTTGAAGAGCTTGACCAGTTTTTAAATGAACGTTCTTAAATAGAATTTTTTGATGAATAAAATACAGACAGAACCGGTTTCAGGAAGTATGCGAAAAGATCAGATTGAAGGATTGTATCCTTTAAGCGGCCTGCAATTGGGTATGTTGTTTCATGGCCTGTATGATGATAAATCTGCCGCTTATATTGAGCAATTTAGCTGCGATCTCATTGATGCGAATGCAGAAGTATTTACAAAAAGTTGGGAATACATAATGAAATCGCATAGCATTTTGCGCAGCGCTTTCTATTACGATAAATTTAAAGTGCCGGTGCAATGTGTGTTCAAAGATGTGAAGTTGCCGGTAGAAATTTTGGATTATAGTTCAAAGTCTGAAGATGAACAGGCTGAAGCAATAGCGCTGTTTGGGAAAAAGGAAATGGAAAAGGGCTTCGATTTTGAATCAGCTCCACTAATGCGCCTGGCCTTGATTCGCCTCAGCGATCACCGTTATCATATGCATTGGACTTACCATCATATTATTTTAGATGGATGGTCCATGCCAATATTGTTAGAAGAATTTTTGAATACATACGAACGGCTGCTCGCGGGTAAAAAGATAGAGTTAAGAGAAACCGATAATTACGAAGACTATATACGCTACGTTGAGCGTCGCGATAAAAACCAGGAGGCCTCTTACTGGGTGAATTACCTGCAAACATTAGAATCCGGAACATTACTTCCTTTTATCAAAAAAACTGCAGAGCGCACAAAAGGATTGGGAAAATATGCTTCTCTTACATTAGGCATTACAGAAGAAAAATCAGCCCAGGTAAGAAATTATGCGCAAAAAAATCGCATCACCGTAAACACTTTAATGCAGGGCATATGGTCCTTGTTATTGCAAAAGTATTCAGGGAAAGATGATGTTGTATTTGGTATTATTGTTTCAGGCCGGCCGGAAGATTTACCGGGGGTAGAACAAAGAGTAGGAATGTATATTAATACATTGCCGTTGTACACGCATATCAATAAAAGCGACCGTGTAGATGAATGGCTAACAGGCTTACAGGAAGAGCAGGTGATGATGCGCCAGCACCAGCATACGCCGCTGTTTAGAATTATGGAGTTGGCCAAAATAAAAGGTGATCTGTTTGATAATATATTGGTGTTTGAAAATTACCCGGTGAGCAAAGTGATGGCCGCAAAAGAATGGAGTTTAAAAGTGGAAAATGTTGCCACCCGTGAGCAAACCAATTATCCCCTGACTATTACAATCGGCAACAACACCCAGATAAATATCAATTTCAACTACAATGAAGATTTACTGGAAACAGCTTTTGTAGAAAACATCCGCCATCATTTTGAAAGTGTTTTATATCAGATAACGGAGAATGTCGCTACCCATTTGGCTGATATAAAAATTCTTTCTGTTGAAGAAAAGATTTTTATAGAAAAGTTTAATGATACAACGATAGAATATCCGCTCGATAAAAATATAATAAGCCTTTTTGAAGAACAGGTAAAAAAAGCTCCCGGTAATCTGGCTATAGTTTATGAGGAACAAGAGATTAGTTATAACGAATTAAATGAGCGCAGCAATCAGTTTGCAAATTATTTATTATCAAAAGGAGTGAAAGCAGAAACGCTTGTTCCTATTTGTATCGAACGCAGTCCGGAGATGTTGATTGGTATTCTTGGAATATTGAAAACAGGTGCCGCCTATGTTCCTGTAGACCCGGAATATCCAACAGAAAGGATAAAATATATTATAGAAGATACGCAGGCAAAAGCTGTGTTATGCAGTCAAGAAAGCCGTGAAAAACTTTTTGGAGAAACAAATGCTGAAATAATAGAAATAAACCTGGATACTGTTTCATCGCAGTCAAAAGATGATTTGAATATTGACATCAGGCCTGAAAGCCTGGCGTATGTTATTTACACATCAGGCTCCACCGGCAAGCCGAAAGGGGTAATGATTGAGCATAGATCTTTTCTGCATTATTTGTTAAATGATAAGGCAAATTATATAAATGAAGCCACTGCCGGCGCTGGCAGTTTTGTTCATCTATCGTTTACGTTTGATGGATCATTGACCGGCTTATTTATGCCGTTGATAAAAGGGAAATCAATGGTGATTGCTTCAAGGCAATCTCCGAATCCTTTTGATGATACTAATCTTGAAAAATATGCTCCCTATGATTTTATAAAAATAACCCCTTCGCACCTTGGGCTTTTGGAAGAAAAAGGTAATAAAGAAAATTGGCTCACCGCTAAGTTGGTACTTGGCGGAGAAGCTTTACACCTTAGCCATTTTAAGAACTATGCAGCAAGAGGTTTATCAGTAGAAATCATAAACGAATACGGCCCCACGGAATCCACGGTGGGTTGCAGTACTTATGTGTTTAATACAGCTGAAGATAATGATGATTTAAAAGAAGATATTCCTATAGGGACACCTATGGATAATGTGCAGATGTATATATTGGATGAAGAAAAAGATATCCAACCAATAGGCGTTCCCGGGGAATTATACATTGGTGGATCGGGTGTGGCACGGGGTTATTTAAACCTTCCTGCATTAACCGAGGAGAAGTTTATCACACATCCATTTAGCAAAAACGCAGGTGAAAGATTATACCGGAGCGGTGATTTGGCAAGATTATTACCTGACGGCAACCTTGAATATCTTGGACGTATAGATGACCAGGTAAAAATTCGCGGATATCGTATAGAACTTGGCGAGATAGAAAGTGTAATACTTCAAAGCGATCTTATAAATGAAGCAGTGGTGCTTGCACGTACGAATTCTGAAGGAAGCAAATATTTAGCAGCCTATGTGGTAGCTGATGATAACTGGAATAAAGAGGCAATAATAAATTACCTCCAAAAACGATTACCCGAATACATGGTGCCGGCTATTTGGATAAAGGTTGAGCAGTTTTTGCTGACTTCAAATGGCAAAATAAATAAGAAAGCTTTACCGGAGCCGGGAACTGAGATGTTGTCCAAAGAATATGTACCACCTCGCTACAAACTGGAAGAGCAATTAGCAGAAATATGGAAGGAACTGTTTCGATTGGAACAGGTGGGTATTTATGATAATTTCTTTGAGCTGGGAGGCCATTCTCTGCTGGCTATGCGCTTAGTATCTGCAGTTCGCCGGCAACTCGGCACTGAGATGGCGATTAAAGAATTATTTGTAAATCCTACGATAAGTGGCCTTGCATTGCATTTGCAGGGCAATGGAAAACAAAGTACGCTGCCGGCAATAAAATCAAGTGAGCGGCCGGATAAAATTCCTTTGTCCTTTAGCCAGGAAAGGTTGTGGTTCATTGATCAGCTCGAGGGAACTCTGCCGTATCATATTCCCGTAGTGCTTAGGCTTACTGGCAAGTTGAACAAAGCTGCTTTAGAACAATCACTGAGAGAGATAATAAACAGGCACGAGGTATTAAGAACAATATTTGTTGAAGAGAACGGTGTAGCCCGTCAGCAGGTACAGCCGATAGATCAGTGGCAGCTTGAGCAAGCAAAAGCTCTCGCCAATAAAGCAAATTTATCCACCCTCATTCGCCGTCCCTTCGACCTTAGCGCAGATTACATGCTGCGTGCGGCCTTAATCGAAGAAGGCGCGGAAGATCATGTGCTGGTAGTAGTAATGCACCATATAGCGTCTGATGGGTGGAGCATGCCGGTGATTGTAAAGGAAGTGGCATCGTTGTATAAAAGCTATGCAGAAAACAAGCCTGTACAATTGGCGCCACTGGCGCTGCAATATGCAGACTATGCCATCTGGCAAAGAAACTATTTGCAGGGCGAAGTACTGGAAAATAAATTAAGCTACTGGAAGCAAAAGCTTGCAGGCGTAAGCCCGTTGGAACTTCCGTTAGACTATCCACGACCATTGGTGCAGGGTATGGAAGGCGCCAATATAAAGTTTAGTATCCCGCAGGAACAAGCTACCCAATTGCAGGAGCTCAGCCGCCGTGAAGGAACAACGCTGTTCATGACTATGCTTGCAGCGTTGAACGTATTGCTGTACCGCTATAGCGGGCAGGAAGACATAAGCATCGGCACACCCGTAGCCAACCGGGGCCAGCAGGAGATAGAAGGATTGGTAGGCTTTTTTGTAAATACACTTGCCTTAAGAAACGAAGTAAGCGGCAGCAAAAGCTTTAAAGAACTGCTGCACCAGGTAAGAGGCAGCATGCTGGAAGCCTACGAGCACCAGGAAGTGCCCTTTGAAAAAGTAGTAGACGCCGTAGTAAAAGAAAGAGACCTGAGCCGCACACCGCTGTTCCAGGTAATGCTGGTACTGCAGAACATGGCAGCAGAAAGTACGAAGGTAGCTTTGGGAGAATTGCAGTTGTCAGGAGAGCCATCACCTTCCAATGCATCAAAGTTTGAAATCACCTTTACCCTTACAGAAACACCATCAGGGCTACAGGGCTCCGTTCAATACAATACAAGCTTGTATAAAGCAGAGACCATAGAGCAGATGGGAAGCCATTTTGCCACCCTGCTGGAGTCCATTATAAAAGAACCCACCAAAGAGGTTGGTAAATTAAAAATGCTGAGCACAGCAGAAGAGCAGCATTTACTAACCGACTTAAACAATACATCAGTAGATTACCCGCGGGACAAGAGCATAACCGAGCTGTTTGAAGCACAGGCAATCAAAACACCCGATGCTACAGCCATAGAGCATGAAGAAGAAAAGCTAAGTTATAAAGAGCTCAATGAAAGAGCCAACCAACTGGCGCATTACCTGGTAAGCAAAGGCGTGACAGAAGAAACACTCGTACCCGTATGCATGGATAGGAGCACAGAGATGATCGTGGCCGTATTAGGTATATTAAAAGCAGGTGGAGCCTATGTACCCATAGACCCTGAATACCCTGCAGAGAGGATCAGCTATATGCTGGAAGACACAGCAGCAAAACTAATCATCAGCAGTAAAGAGACCAATAAAGAAACCATAGCCAAAACAGGCATAGAAATTATAGAAGCAGACGCAGAAGCCATAAGCAAGCAGCCAAAAGAAAACTTAAAAAAGACAATAGAGCCCCACAACCTGGCCTATGTAATCTATACCTCAGGCTCTACAGGCAAGCCCAAAGGCGTGATGATAGAACACCAGGCAGTGCTGGATCATTGCTATGGATTGATAAAAGCGGCAGGATTACAGGAATGTAAAAGCTTTGCCTTATTTGCACCCTTAGTGTTTGATGCAGGGCATGCCATTATATTCTCTTCCTTACTACAGGGAGCTTCGCTAAACGTACTTTCAAAAGAACAAATAACCGACGGAGAAAAGCTGGCAAAATATTTACAAGCGCACCCGGTAGATTGCATCAAGATAGTGCCATCAGTATGGCTGTCATATGCAGGCGAAGACAACCGTGTGCTGGCAGAAAAAGTAATGATCTTTGGCGGCGAAGGCTTTAATTTAAAAATACCCGGCTATCTTAAAAAAGCAAACTACCAGGGAAAAGTCTACAATCACTATGGCCCTACAGAAGCCACGATAGGCAAGACGATCCACGAAGTAGACCTGCAAAAAAACTATACAGGCGGTGTGCCAATCGGCAAACCATTCTCCAATACAAGACTGTACATAGTAGATGGCAACGACCAACTGGTACCCGCAGGTGCAGCAGGCGAGCTGTACATAGCCGGAGAAGGATTGGCAAGAGGTTATTTAAACCAGCCGGAGCTAACAAAAGAAAAATTTATCGTAGACCCTTTTTGGATTGACAAATCCGTGGAGACTACAGCGGGAGATTTGTCTTTGAACCCTCCCCTGTCCGAATGGACTCCTTTGGAGGAGGGCAGGGAGGCCGCAAAAGCCTATAAGACCGGCGACAAAGCGAGGTGGAATGCAGAAGGAGAAATAGAATATTTAGGAAGAATAGACGAGCAGGTGAAGATACGAGGCCATAGGATAGAGCTTGGGGAAATAGAAAATGTACTGGTGCAGGTAGCCGGTGTAAAAGCAGGAGCAGTAACAGTAATCGAAGACAGCCAGGGCAACAGGCAACTGGCAGGCTATGTAGTATCAGGCGGCAGTGTAGACAAAGACACAATCGTGCAACAGCTAAGAGGCAAGTTGCCGGAGTATATGATACCGCAGGTGTGGACAGAACTGGAAGCCATGCCGCTGACCAGCAATGGCAAGGTAAACAAGAAAGCCCTGCCAAAGCCGGATACAACAGGCCTTGGCAGCAACGAATACACCGCACCTACCAATGAAACAGAAGCAAAGCTTGCCGGAATCTGGCAGGAGTTGCTGGGTATACAAAGAATCGGTATCCACGATAACTTTTTTGAGCTGGGCGGTGATTCTATCTTAACCATACAGGTGGTCAGCCGTGCACGGCGTTTGGGTTATGAGCTGCATCCTAAGGATATATTCTTACACCAGGAAATTGAAAAATTAGCTGTTGTAATTAAAGAAAGATCTGCAGCTATTGTTTCGGGTGAACAGGAAAAACTGCACGGTCCGTCCGGTTTATTACCAATACAATTAAGATACCTGCAAGGTGAGCATTCAGACATTTCATATTTTAACCAAACTGTTTTACTTAAAATAGAGAAGGCAGCAACTGCTGAAATATTGCAACAGGCATTTGATACACTAATCAATCAACATGATGCCTTGCGATTTAAATATTTTCATAAAGAAGAAAAATGGCACCAGGAATACAATGATTCAACGCCCCAGGTTATAATCGAAACGAGGGATAAGGAAACTTTTAACCAGGATGATTCATGGGTAACGGATATAGCCAATAAATATCAGCAAAGCCTGGATATAGAAAAAGGTGATGTAATCCGTATAGTGTTGATGAAAATACCAGAATCTGATAAGCAAAATCGCTTATTAATCGTAGCGCATCATTTGGTAGTCGATGGTATATCCTGGAGAATATTATTGGAAGATCTGGAACAACTACTAAATGACATCGTCGCCGGCAAAGAAAAAAGTCTTGGCTATAAGAGCAGTTCATATCGTCAATGGTTCAACACTCTTGAGCAATACGGGCAAAGTGAAAAGATATTATCACAATTAAGTTATTGGCAAAATATCGTTGCAAATACCCAGCCCCTGTTAACTGACAAAGATTACGAAGGCGTTGTGAAAGTAAAAGACACAGATAATTATAGTCAACATCTTGGGGCAGATGAAACACAGAAGCTGCTCTATGAAGTATCTGGCGCATATAACACCGAGATCAATGATATATTGCTCAGTGCACTCAGCCTGACTTTCTGCAACCAGGATAAAACGGATAAAATAATAATTGGATTAGAAGGACATGGCCGCGAAGAAATCGGTAATGATATAGACATTAGCCGCACGGTCGGATGGTTTACAAGTCTGTACCCGGTATTGATACAGCTAAATCCGGCTAAGAAAGATTTTGGTAACGTTATTAAATCGGTAAAAGAACAACTGCGGCAGTTACCAGGCAAGGGAATAGGATATGGTGTTTTAAAATACATAAATAAAGAAGAATCGCTACAGGGCAAAGATCCATGGGATGTTCAGTTTAATTACCTGGGACAGGTTGACAATGTAGTTCGGGAAAGCAAATGGTTTGCAGGTGCAGGAGAATCTGCGGGCTCCGCAAGAAGTGGAGAATTCGTATTGCATGAAAAAATGGCGATCAATTGTATTATTCGCGGTGGCGAATTGATTATTAACTGGACATACAGCACCAAGCATTTTGAAGAAGATACAATTAAGAAAATGCTGGAGAATTATATCTCGAATCTCCAGTTGTTGATTGCGCATTGCACGGAAGCAAGTAAAAAAGGCGCAGCATCCACTCCTTCGGATTATGGCTTGGGTGGCGAAATAAGCTATGAAGATCTTGATGAATTTTTAGATGAAAAAGTGAATGGTGGGAAAAGAAGGCGGGACGTGATCGAAAGTATATATTCTTTAAGTGGTTTGCAGCAGGGAATGTTATTTCATAGTCTTTACGATGGAAAAGTAAGCGCCTATAAAGAGCAGTTTGAGTGTATTTTGACTGGAGTAGATCTTGATATATTTAGAAAAAGCTGGGAGTATATAATACAAAAACATTCGATCCTCAGAACTGCTTTTTATTACGATCGGTTCAATATGCCTGTGCAATGTGCTTACAAAAAAGTGAGCCTCCCAATAGAAATATTGGATTATAGTGGTCTGGATAGCCAAGCTCAGAATGAGGCATTGTTGACTTATAAAGAAGCAGAACGCGAACGCGGGCTTGATTTTAACTCAGCTCCTTTAATGCGCCTTGCAATGATCAGGTTGAATAGCGATCGTTATAAAATGATATGGACCTATCATCATATTATTTCAGATGGATGGTCAATGGCCATATTAATGGAAGAATTTCTGAATGTTTATGAATCTTTTTCTGATGGAGAGAAAATGGAGATAGCAGAAGTTGATTCCTACGAAGATTACATCCGGTATATTGAACGGCTTGATAAAAACCAGGAACAAAAATACTGGAAAGATTATCTTAAAAATATTGAGACGGGAATACTACTTCCATTCATTGATAAAACCTCTGCACTTACAAAAGGCGTAGGCAATTATGATTCAGTTTTTCTAAATATCAAGGGCGAAAAGGCACAGGAAATAAAAAATTTCGTACAAAGCAATCACCTTACCATCAACACACTGATGCAGGGAGTGTGGGCTTACATGTTGCATGCGTATACTGGTAATGATGACGTCGTGTATGGAGTGATCGTATCAGGCCGCCCGGATGATTTGCCGAACGTGGAGCGCCGTGTGGGAATGTATATAAACACGCTTCCCTTACGCGCCACCGTTAGTGAGCATTCTATAATTCAGGACTGGTTGTTGAATTTGCAAAATGAACAGGTTTCATCCCGGCAATATCAATATTCATCACTTGCTTCTATTAAAGCGTGGGCGGGCATTCCCGGGGATATCTTTGATAACATATTAATATTCGAAAATTATCCCGTAAATAAAGTTTTGGGTGAAAAAGAATGGAGCTTAAAAGTGGAAGGTGTTTCAGTAAATGAACAAACAAATTATCCCCTGAACATAATAATTAGTAGTGCCGATCAGGTGAATATTAGGTTCAGTTATAACACCGCCTTGTTGCAGGAAGAATATGTCCAGAAAATAAGAGGCCATTTTGAGAATGTATTGAGCCAAATAATATCAAAGGGCTTAGATAAAATAAGCGATATTAAATTGCTGACAGAGTCAGAAGAAAACGAGATACTATTTGACTATAATGATACAGAGGTAGATTTCCCGAAAAATAAAACAATAATCGATTTATTTGAGCAACAGGTAAGTGAAGCCTCGGGAAATATCGCTGTGAAATTTAAAGATCAGCAACTGACATACTTTGAGCTTAACGAACGCTCCAATCAGGTTGCAGCCTATTTGCGGGCAAACGGTGTAAAGAAAGAAGAACTTATTCCAATTTGCATTGATCGGAGTTTTGAAATGCTTACCGGCATATTGGGAGTATTAAAGGCGGGCGCTGCTTATGTGCCTATTGATCCGGAATATCCTGGCGAACGGATTGATTATATTTTGAAGGATATTGGAGCAAGGATTATGGTTACAAACGGCACGACCCGCGCCAGGCTGGCTCAATTTAGCGATGTTGGTATTATTGATTTAGACGAGAATGCCGGCGAAATATTGGCGTGTCCTGCAGTAAATGTAGATGCGAACATTTCGTCGGGGGATCTTGCATATGTCATATACACATCCGGTTCAACCGGCAAGCCTAAGGGAGTAATGATCGAACATGGCAGCGTGGTTAATTTAACCTTAAGCCAGGGAATTGCACTTAGGCTGAAGCCAAAGATGGCAACATTACAATTTGCTTCATTTGGCTTCGATGCATCTTGCTACGAAATATTTAATACTCTATTGAGTGGCGGAACGCTGGCACTCCCCCAAAAGGAAGATCTTTTATCTGCGTCTGGCTTTGAAAAAATCGTGACCAAACACAATGTTGAATTGGCAGTACTTCCTTCTTCTTTTCAGCATGCGATCAAAGATTCATTTGGGACTATCAGCACAATAGTTTCTGCCGGCGAACCATTGAATGAAGAAGTTGCTAAACACTTTCAATCAAAAGGTGTAAGAGTGATTAATGCTTACGGCCCTACAGAAAATACAGTATGCACAAGTTTGACGGATGATCCTATAAAAGACAACCACAGGGTCGTTATTGGAACACCTATTTCAAATACCCAGGTATATATTTTAAACAAAGCAGGTGCGTTACAACCTGTTGGTGTGCCTGGCGAAATGTGCCTCGCCGGTATGCAGGTATCGCGTGGTTATGTGAATTTACCTGAGTTAACTGCGCAGAAGTTCATTGCAAATCATTTTAGCGAGCAGCAAAATGCAAGTATGTACCGGAGCGGGGATTTGGCCAGGTGGCTGCCGGGTGGTAACATAGAATACCTTGGCCGGCTGGATGACCAGGTAAAAATAAGAGGCTATCGTATAGAACTGGGCGAGATTGAAAGTGTGTTGCTGCAAAGTGAGCTGGTAAATCAGGCGGTGGTACTTGCCAGGGAATATGAAAAAGGAAATAAACGCCTTGTTGGATATGTTACATCTGATAATAAAGAATTCAGCCATGAAAAAATTACTTCCTGGCTGAAGGCCAAACTACCTGAGTATATGGTTCCTTCTTTATGGTTGAAGCTTGAAACATTTCCGGTAACGCCGAGTGGTAAAATAGATAGGAAATCTTTACCTAATCCTTTTGTAAACGAGTTGATAAGCAATGAATATGTAGCGCCCCGTAATAAGTTAGAAGAACAGCTGGTAAAGATCTGGCAGCAATTATTAAACGTGAAAAAGATTGGAGTCTATGACAATTTCTTTGAACTCGGAGGCCACTCACTTTTAGCTATGAGATTGCTGACTGCCATTCATAAAGAGTTAGGGGTGGAAGTACTTGTAATTAAAGATCTTTTTCAATTTTCAACTATTGACGAATTAGGGAAATATTTGGAGGTAAAATTTGATAGAGATCCCCAGGAACTGGATCAGGAAGAATATGAATTAATCGACTTATAAAATTGATAGGAATATTATTTAATAAAAAGCAACATGGGTAATAGTGTAATTGATTTATTGTATTTGGCGAAACAGAACCGGATTGATGTTCGATTAGAGGAAGGTCGCCTGCAACTAAAGGCGCCAAAGAATGCCGATAAGCATTTGCTTGATAAGATTAAGGAAAATAAGGAACTGATTATTGATTTTTTAAATGAAAATAATTCAGTCAGTAGGAAATATAATAAGATTACCAAAAGTGATAGAAGTGGCTATTCACAATCTTCCATTATCCTTTAGCCAGGAGCGGTTGTGGTTTGTTGACCAGTTGGAAGGAAGTGTGGGTTATCATATCCCGTCGGTGCTGAAGTTAAAAGGCAATTTGGATAAAAGAGCAATGCGAAAAGCTCTAAAAGAAATTGTAAACAGGCATGAAATATTAAGAACAGTTTATAAAGATGAAGAAGGCGTGCCGTTTCAGGTTATTAAGGACGCAGATGGTTGGGATTTAGAAGAAACAGTAGTTGAAAAAGAACAAATTCCTTCTTTCATCACGACCTTCCTCCGCCGTCCCTTTGATCTTAAGCGCAGATTACATGCTGCGTGCGACCTTAATAGAAGAAGGAGTGGAAGATCATGTGCTGGTAGTGGTAATGCATCATATAGCATCGGATGGGTGGAGCATGCCGGTGATTGTAAAAGAAGTGGCATCGTTATATAAAAGCTATGCAGAAAACAAGCCTGTACAATTGGCGCCACTGGCGCTGCAATATGCAGACTATGCCATCTGGCAAAGAAACTATTTGCAGGGCGAAGTACTGGAAAATAAATTAAGCTACTGGAAGCAAAAGCTTGCAGGCGTAAGCCCGTTGGAACTTCCGTTAGACTATCCACGACCATTGGTGCAGGGTATGGAAGGCGCCAATATAAAGTTTAGTATCCCGCAGGAACAAGCTACCCAATTGCAGGAGCTCAGCCGCCGTGAAGGAACAACACTGTTCATGACCATGCTTGCAGCATTGAACGTATTGCTGTACCGCTATAGCGGGCAGGAAGACATAAGCGTAGGCACACCGGTAGCCAACCGTGGCCAGCAGGAGGTAGAAGGATTGGTAGGCTTTTTTGTAAATACCCTTGCCTTAAGAAACGAAGTAAGCGGCAGCAAAAGCTTTAAAGAACTGCTGCACCAGGTAAGAGGCAGCATGCTGGAAGCCTATGAACACCAGGAAGTGCCCTTTGAAAAAGTTGTAGACGCTGTAGTAAAAGTAAGAGACCTGAGCCGCACACCGCTGTTCCAGGTAATGCTGGTACTGCAGAACATGGCAGCAGAAAGTACGAAGGTAGCTTTGGGAGAATTGCAGTTGTCAGGAGAGCCATCACCTTCCAATGCATCAAAGTTTGAAATCACCTTTACCCTTACAGAAACACCATCAGGGCTACAGGGCTCCGTTCAATACAATACAAGCTTGTATAAAGCAGAGACCATAGAGCAGATGGGAAGCCATTTTGCCACCCTGCTGGAATCCATTATAAAAGAACCCACCAAAGAGGTTGGTAAATTAAAAATGCTGAGCACAGCAGAAGAGCAGCATTTACTAACCGACTTAAACAATACATCAGTAGATTACCCGCGGGACAAGAGCATAACCGAGCTGTTTGAAGCACAGGCAATCAAAACACCCGATGCTACAGCCATCGGGCATAAAGAAGAAAAGCTAAGTTATAAAGAGCTCAATGAAAGAGCCAACCAACTGGCGCATTACCTGGTAAGCAAAGGCGTAACAGAAGAAACGCTTGTACCCGTATGCATGGATAGGAGCACAGAGATGATCGTGGCAGTATTAGGTATATTAAAAGCCGGTGGAGCCTATGTACCCATAGACCCTGAATACCCTGCAGAGAGGATCAGCTATATGCTGGAAGACACAGCAGCAAAACTAATCATCAGCAGTAAAGAGACCGATAAAGAAACCATAGCCAAAACAGGCATAGAAATTATAGAAGCAGACGCAGAAGCCATAAGCAAGCAGCCAAAAGAAAACTTAAAAAAGACAATAGAGCCCCACAACCTGGCCTATGTAATCTATACCTCAGGCTCTACAGGCAAGCCCAAAGGCGTAATGATAGAACACCAGGCAGTGCTGGATCATTGCTATGGCTTGATAAAAGCGGCAGGATTACAGGAATGTAAAAGCTTTGCCTTATTTGCACCATTGGTGTTTGATGCAGGGCATGCCATTATATTTTCTTCCTTACTACAGGGCGCTTCGCTAAACGTACTTTCAAGAGAACAAATAACCGACGGCGAAAAGCTGGCAAAATATTTACAAACGCACCCGGTGGACTGCATCAAGATCGTGCCTTCCGTATGGCTGTCATATGCAGGCGAGGACAACCGTGTGCTGGCAGAAAAAGTAATGATCTTTGGCGGCGAAGGCTTTAATTTAAAAATACCCGGCTATCTTAAAAAATCAAACTACCAGGGAAAAGTCTACAATCACTATGGCCCGACAGAAGCCACGATTGGTAAGACGATCCACGAAGTAGACCTGCAAAAAAACTATACAGGCGGTGTGCCGATCGGCAAGCCATTCTCCAATACAAGACTGTACATAGTAGATGGGAATAACGAGCTGGTACCCGCAGGTGCAGCAGGCGAGCTGTACATAGCCGGCGAAGGATTGGCAAGAGGTTATTTAAATCAGCCGGAGCTTACAAAAGAAAAGTTTGTTGTAGATACCTTTAACACAGGAGAAACGACAGGAGCTAATAAAGCCTATAAAACCGGCGACAAAGCGAGGTGGAATGCAGAAGGAGAAATAGAATATTTAGGAAGAATAGACGAGCAGGTGAAGATACGAGGCCATAGGATAGAGCTTGGGGAAATAGAAAATGTACTGGTACAGGTAGCCGGTGTAAAAGCAGGAGCGGTAACAGTAATAGAAGACAGCCAGGGCAACAAGCAACTGGCAGGTTACGTAGTATCAGGCGGCAGTGTAGACAAAGACACAATCATGCAACAGCTACGAGGCAAGCTGCCGGAGTATATGATACCGCAGGTGTGGACAGAACTGGAAGCCATGCCGCTGACCAGCAATGGCAAGGTAAACAAGAAAGCCCTGCCAAAGCCGGATACAACAGGCCTTGGTAGCAACGAATACACCGCACCAACAAATGAAACCGAAAGCAAGCTTACAGAAATCTGGCAGGAGTTGCTGGGTATAGATAAAATCGGTATTCATGATAATTTTTTTGAGCTGGGTGGACATTCACTACTGGCCATGCGATTGATATCAGCCATCAGGCGCCAGATGAAATTAGAAGTAACCGTAAAAAACTTATTTCTCTACCCAACGATATCCTTATTATCAACGCAATTAGGATTGGAAGAAGAGACATTATTGCCGGAGATAGAAGTAGTAACTCCACGCCCCACCCACATCCCCTTATCATTTAGCCAGGAGCGATTATGGTTTATCGACCAGTTGGAGGGGAGTGTACAATACCATTTACCGGTAGTGTTGCGATTAAAAGGAAAATTAAACGTTGAAGCCTTAAGCCATTCCTTACAGCAAATTGTAAACCGCCACGAAGTACTCAGGACAGTTTACCGTGAGCAGGAAGGGCAGTCATGGCAATATATAAAAGAAAAAGACAGCAATAAGCTGGAGATAATAGAAGGCAGCCGTTACAACGAGGATAAAAAGGGGCTTGGGGAGTACATACAAAAACTCACCAAAGCGCCATTTGACCTGAGCCGTGACAATATGCTGCGGGTAACACTGATAGAGCTTGGGTCAGAAGAGCATGTAATGGTAGCCACGATGCACCACATAGCCTCGGATGCATGGTCAACGGCTATATTGGTAAAAGAAGTAGCAGAGCTGTACAGTTCCTATACAGAACAAAGAGAAGCAAACCTGCCGGAGTTGCCATTGCAGTATGCAGACTATTCCATCTGGCAAAGAAACTATTTAAAAGGCGAGCTGTTAGAAAAGAAGATAAGCTACTGGAGAGAAAAGCTGGACGGAGTAAGCGCCCTGCAAATGCCCACAGACTATAAGCGCCCGGCAGTGCAGAGCACGCGAGGTTCTTATGCCAGTTTCAAAATAGACAAGGCTCTTTCAGATCAGCTATATGACCTAAGTAAAAAAGAAGGGACAACACTGTTCATCACTATGCAGGCGGTGTACAAAGCGATGCTCTACCGCTATAGCGGCCAAAGCGATATAAGTATAGGTACCTCCATAGCCAGGAGAGAGCAACATCAGCTGGAAGGGTTGATCGGGTTCTTTGTAAACACGCTTGCCTTAAGAGACGAAGTAAAAGGAGAGCAAAGCTTTAAAGAACTGCTGCAACAAGTCAGGAAGACCACGATGGAAGCCTACGAGCACCAGGAAGTGCCGTTTGAGAAAGTAGTAGAAACAGTGATCAAGGAGCGTGACAAGAGCCGCAGCCCGCTGTTCCAGGCGATGCTGGTATTGAAGAACACGCCGGATGTGCCGCAGCTCAAGCTGGGAGAAATAACCCTGTCCGGGGAAGCACACGAGCATACGACAGTAAAATTTGAGCTGACGTTCTTCATCAATGAAACCAGCAACGGGCTTAACTGCTCAGTGCAATATTGCCGGGATCTGTACAGTGCAGAAACGGTAGCACGTATGATGGCGCACTTTAGGGAGCTTGCCCGCTCCGCGGTAAAAGACCCGGAACAAAAGATAGGGAAGCTGAAAATGCTGGGAGAAGAAGAAAAGCAAACACTTGCCAAAACATACAATAACAAAACAGTCAGCTACCCGAAAGAAAAAAGTGTAGTGACGCTGTTTGAAGAACAGGCAGCCAAAACACCTGAAGCAGTAGCCGTAGTGTTTGAAGACGAGGAGCTAACGTATAAAGAACTAAACGAAAGAGCCAACCAGTTGGCCCACCACTTAAGAAGCAAAGGCGTAACAGAAGAAACGCTTGTGCCATTATTTATAGAACGTTCAGGGCAAATGATCACCGGCATGCTGGGTATTATGAAAGCAGGCGGAGCCTATGTTCCCATAGATACAGAGTTCCCTGCCAGCCGGATCAGCTACATGCTGGGAGATACACAGGCAAAAATAATAGTGAGCAGCAAAGCCGGCAGGAGAACGCTCGAAGAAATAGAAAATATAGGAGGAATAAAAATACTCGCCATAGATGAACAAAGTACAGAAGAAGAGGAGGACAAAAAAGAGAACCTCAATACAAAAGTAACAGCTAACCAACTGGCGTATGTAATCTATACTTCAGGCTCCACGGGCCAGCCTAAAGGAGCGATGATCACGCACCAGAACCTGGTAGATTATGTATATGGGTTAAAAGAAGCTACGCAGATAGAAGAATGCAAAAGCTTTGCCTTAGTAAGCACTATCGCAACAGACCTTGGCAATACCGTATTGTACAGTTCATTATTAACAGGCGGCGCTTTACATGTATTTACCAAAGAAGCCGTGAGTGATATCTATGGGTTGCATAAATATTTTAACAGAGCATCAAATAGACTGTTTAAAGATTGTGCCCTCGCATTGGAAAGCCTTAAGCAAAGAAGAAGAGCTTTTATTACCAAAGAAACTATTAGTATTTGGCGGCGAGGCATTACACAAAGAAGTACTGGAACAAATAGAAAACACAGGCACGAGTTGTAAAGTAGTAAACCACTACGGGCCAACAGAGACCACGATAGGCAAGCTGCTTCATGTAACAGAAGCAGGAAGAAAGTACGGAAACACCATCCCGATCGGTAAACCCTTTTCCAATACAAGAGTATATGTGCTAAGCAAGGAAATGGAAATATGCCCCACAGGGGTAGCAGGCCAGTTGTACATAGCCGGAGATGGCGTAGCAAGAGGCTACCTGAACAACGAAGCCTTAACGGAGCAAAAGTTCGTAAAAGACCTGTTCAGCGAAGAAGGAAATAAAAAAATGTATGTAACAGGTGATTTGGTAAAATACCTGGAAGATGGCAGCATAGAATTTATCGGTCGTGCAGATGACCAGGTAAAGATCAGGGGGTACCGTGTGGAATTGGGAGAAATAGAAAGCCTGCTACAGCAAAGCCGTGAAATCAGGCAGGCAGTAGTGTTGGCAAAAGAAGACAGCCAGGGCAACAAGCGATTAGTGGGTTATATAGTCGCCGAAGACGAATTTGACAAAGAAGAAACAGAAAGCTACCTGGCAGAGAAACTGCCGGAGTATATGATACCGCAGACGTGGGTATCCCTGGAAAGCTTACCCTTAACCGCCAATGGTAAGATAGACCGCAAGGCCCTGCCGGAGCCGGAAGCCCAATCGCAGAAAGGCATTTACGAAGCGCCGCGAAACGAAACAGAAGAAAAGCTGGCGGAGATATGGCAGGAGATATTGGAAGTCGACCAGGTAAGCATCCATGATGACTTCTTCGAACTCGGGGGACACTCATTGTTGGCTATACGGCTAATATCAATGATCAGGAAAGAGATCGGCTTAGAAGTGAAGATAGGAGACGTATTTGATTATCCCACTATTGCCTTATTATCAGGAAGAATAGCAACAAACGAAGAGCCACAGGTTTTACTTCCCACGATAGAAGTGAGTCCTCGTCCATCCCACATCCCCTTATCATTTAGCCAGGAGCGATTATGGTTTATCGACCAGTTGGAGGGGAGTGTACAATACCATTTACCGGTAGTGTTGCGATTAAAAGGAAAATTAAACGTTGAAGCCTTAAGCCATTCCTTACAGCAGATTGTAAACCGCCACGAAGTACTCAGGACAGTTTACCGTGAGCAGGAAGGGCAGTCATGGCAATATATAAAAGAAAAAGACAGCAATAAGCTGGAGATAATAGAAGGCAGCCGTTACAACGAGGATAAAAAGGGGCTTGGGGAGTACATACAAAAACTCACCAAAGCGCCATTTGACCTGAGCCGTGACAATATGCTGCGGGTAACACTGATAGAGCTTGGAGCAGAAGAGCATGTAATGGTAGCCACGATGCACCACATAGCCTCGGATGCCTGGTCAACGGCTATATTGGTAAAAGAAGTAGCAGAGCTGTACAGTTCCTATACAGAACAAAGAGAAGCAAACCTGCCGGAGTTGCCATTGCAGTATGCAGACTATTCCATCTGGCAAAGAAACTATTTAAAAGGCGAGCTGTTAGAAAAGAAGATAAGCTACTGGAGAGAAAAGCTGGACGGAGTAAGCGCCCTGCAAATGCCCACAGACTATAAGCGCCCGGCAGTGCAGAGCACGCGAGGTTCTTATGCCAGTTTCAAAATAGACAAGGCTCTTTCAGATCAGCTATATGACCTAAGTAAAAAAGAAGGGACAACACTGTTCATCACTATGCAGGCGGTGTACAAAGCGATGCTCTACCGCTATAGCGGCCAAAGCGATATAAGTATAGGTACCTCCATAGCCAGGAGAGAGCAACATCAGCTGGAAGGGTTGATCGGGTTCTTTGTAAACACGCTTGCCTTAAGAGACGAAGTAAAAGGAGAGCAAAGCTTTAAAGAACTGCTGCAACAAGTCAGGAAGACCACGATGGAAGCCTACGAGCACCAGGAAGTGCCGTTTGAGAAAGTAGTAGAAACAGTGATCAAGGAGCGTGACAAGAGCCGCAGCCCGCTGTTCCAGGCGATGCTGGTATTGAAGAACACGCCGGATGTGCCGCAGCTCAAGCTGGGAGAAATAACCCTGTCCGGGGAAGCACACGAGCATACGACAGTAAAATTTGAGCTGACGTTCTTCATCAATGAAACCAGCAACGGGCTTAACTGCTCAGTGCAATATTGCCGGGATCTGTACAGTGCAGAAACGGTAGCACGTATGATGGCGCACTTTAGGGAGCTTGCCCGCTCCGCGGTAAAAGACCCGGAACAAAAGATAGGGAAGCTGAAAATGCTGGGAGAAGAAGAAAAGCAAACACTTGCCAAAACATACAATAACAAAACAGTCAGCTACCCGAAAGAAAAAAGTGTAGTGACGCTGTTTGAAGAACAGGCAGCCAAAACACCTGAAGCAGTAGCCGTAGTGTTTGAAGACGAGGAGCTAACGTATAAAGAACTAAACGAAAGAGCCAACCAGTTGGCCCACCACTTAAGAAGCAAAGGCGTAACAGAAGAAACGCTTGTGCCATTATTTATAGAACGTTCAGGGCAAATGATCACCGGCATGCTGGGTATTATGAAAGCAGGCGGAGCCTATGTTCCCATAGATACAGAGTTCCCTGCCAGCCGGATCAGCTACATGCTGGGAGATACACAGGCAAAAATAATAGTGAGCAGCAAAGCCGGCAGGAGAACGCTCGAAGAAATAGAAAATATAGGAGGAATAAAAATACTCGCCATAGATGAACAAAGTACAGAAGAAGAGGAGGACAAAAAAGAGAACCTCAATACAAAAGTAACAGCTAACCAACTGGCGTATGTAATCTATACTTCAGGCTCCACGGGCCAGCCTAAAGGAGCAATGATCACCCACCAGAACCTGGTAGATTATGTATATGGTTTAAAAGAAGCTACGCAGATAGAAGAATGCAAAAGCTTTGCCTTAGTAAGCACTATCGCAACAGACCTTGGCAATACCGTATTGTACAGTTCATTATTAACAGGCGGCGCTTTACATGTATTTACCAAAGAAGCCGTGAGCGATATCTATGGGTTGCATAAATATTTTAACGAGCATCAGATAGACTGTTTAAAGATTGTGCCCTCGCATTGGAAAGCCTTAAGCAAAGAAGAAGAGCTTTTATTACCAAAGAAACTATTAGTATTTGGCGGCGAGGCATTGCACAAAGAAGTACTGGAACAAATAGAAAACACAGGCACGAGTTGTAAAGTAGTAAACCACTACGGGCCAACAGAGACCACGATAGGCAAGCTGCTTCATGTAACAGAAGCAGGAAGAAAGTACGGAAACACCATTCCGATCGGTAAACCCTTTTCCAATACAAGAGTGTATGTGCTAAGCAAGGAAATGGAAATATGCCCCACAGGGGTAGCAGGCCAGTTGTACATAGCCGGAGATGGCGTAGCAAGAGGCTACCTGAACAACGAAGCCTTAACGGAGCAAAAGTTCGTAAAAGACCTGTTCAGCGAAGAAGGAAATAAAAAAATGTATGTAACAGGTGATTTGGTAAAATACCTGGAAGATGGCAGCATAGAATTTATCGGTCGTGCAGATGACCAGGTAAAGATCAGGGGGTACCGTGTGGAATTGGGAGAAATAGAAAGCCTGCTACAGCAAAGCCGTGAAATCAGGCAGGCAGTAGTGTTGGCAAAAGAAGACAGCCAGGGCAACAAGCGATTAGTGGGTTATATAGTCGCTGAAGACGAATTTGACAAAGAAGAAACAGAAAGCTACCTGGCAGAGAAACTGCCGGAGTATATGATACCGCAGACGTGGGTATCCCTGGAAAGCTTACCCTTAACCGCCAATGGTAAGATAGACCGCAAGGCCCTGCCGGAGCCGGAAGCCCAATCGCAGAAAGGCATTTACGAAGCGCCGCGAAACGAAACAGAAGAAAAGCTGGCGGAGATATGGCAGGAGATATTGGAAGTCGACCAGGTAAGCATCCATGATGACTTCTTCGAACTCGGGGGACACTCATTGCTGGCAGTCAGAATGATTTATTACATCGAAAGAAACCTGTCGATATCAGTTCCGATCAACATTATATTTGAGTTTACCACTATTAATACGCTAAGTAAATACTTAGATTTACAATTGGAAACAGAACCCGCAAACAATGATGAAGCATCATATAAAATGATGGATATTTAAATAGATTATAAGTGAAAAATAATAATGATATTATTATAAGTAAGGGGAATAAATACAGCAAAGTCATTGATCTGCTTTATTCAGCAAAGCAGAGCGGTGTAGATATTATATTGAACAAAGATCAATTGCAGCTAAAGCTTCACGAGGACAAGACTTTTGATGAAAAATTGCTACTGGAAATAAGAAATCATAAGCAACTGATTATTGAATTTTTAAGCAGGAAAAACCTGAAATCTGAAAAAATTGACAATAGTTATAATAAGATCAGGCCTTTCGACAGAAATAAAATTAAGAACATTCCCCTTTCCTTTAGCCAGGAGCGGTTATGGTTTATTGACCAGATGGAGGGAAGTGTTCAATATCATATTCCAGATATCATAAGGCTAAAAGGGAAATTAAACCAGGATGCTTTAGAATTTGCGTTACAAACTATTGTGAATCGCCATGAAGTCCTCCGCACGGTAATTCGCGATTTAGATGGCGAAGGTTATCAGTTCATAAAACCAGAGAGTAACTGGCATTTGGAAATAATTGGAGGGCAGCAATACTTGAAAGATCCGGAAGGACTTCAGAAATACATAAGGAAATTGATAAATCAGCCTTTTGATTTGTCACAGGATGATTTGATAAGAGGACATTTAATAAATCTTGATGAAGAAGAACACATACTTCTTGTAACGCTACATCATATTGCTTCAGATGGCTGGTCAAAATCTATTTTAGTAAAGGAAGTAGCAGAATTGTACAGATCATATGTTTCGGGTAAACCTGCTCAATTATCAAAAATTGATATTCAATATTCAGATTTTTCTCTTTGGCAGCGCTCGTATTTGCAAGGAGAGATGTTAGAGAAGAAGATAGGATATTGGAGAGAGAAGTTAGGGAATGTATCAACGCTACAGTTACCGACCGACTATGCGAGGCCGGTAGTACAAAGTTCGAAAGGAGCCACGTATCCGATCAGGATAGAAAAGAAATTATCAGAAGAATTAAACAAACTAACGAAGCAATCCGGGGCAACGTTATTCATGACAATGCTTTCAGCATTAAAAGTATTGCTTAGCAGGTATAGTGGCCAGGAAGACATATGTGTGGGGACACCGGTGGCGGGGAGACAGCAGCCGGAAGTAGAGAACCTGATCGGTTTTTTCATCAACACCTTAGCCTTACGCAGTGAAGTAAAAGGAGACCAAAGCTTCCAGGAACTGCTGCAACAGGTAAAGGCAACCACAATGGACGCCTACGACCACCAGGATTTGCCATTTGAGAAAGTAGTAGAAGCAGTAGTAAAAGAAAGAGACCTGAGCAGGACACCCCTGTTCCAGGTAATGCTGGTACTGCAGAATACGCCCGAAGTACCGAAGCTCCAGGTAGGCGAGCTTACTTTGATAAGACAAAGCTCAGAACATGCCACGGCCAAGTTTGACCTGAACATTACCTTAAACGAAACGGCCAATGGCATAAGCGGATCGCTAACCTACAGCACGGACCTATACAATCAGGGAACGATAGAGCGTATGGTGGGCCATTACCAGGAGCTGTTACACTCGATCGTAAGCAACCCGGCAGAAAAAGTATCGAAGTTAAAGATGCTGACAAGCAAAGAAGAAGAGCAACTGACAAAAGAGTTCAATGATACCAAAGCAGCATACAGGAAAGACAAGACCGTAACGCAGCTGATAGAAGAGCAGGCAAAAAAGACACCTGGTAAAACAGCTGTGGTGTACGAAGACAAAGGGCTCACTTACCAGGAGCTCAATGAAAGAAGCAATCAACTGGCGAGATATTTAAGGAAGAAAGGAGTAGGCGCAGAGACACTGGTACCAGTGTGCGTAGAGCGAAGCATAGAGATGCTGACGGCGATACTGGGTATCTTAAAATCAGGAGGAGCGTATGTACCCATAGACCCGGAGTACCCGGCAGACCGTATCGGCTATATGCTGGAAGACACAGGAGCCAGGATCATAGTGAGCAGTAAAGCCAGCAAAGAGAAACTGCCAAAGCAGGAAGGAGCAGAGATCATATCCATAGATACAGATTGGGAAGAGATAAACAAAGAAAGCAAAGAGAACCTTGAGATAGAGATAGCCCTGGCAAGCCTTGCCTACATCATCTATACATCAGGCTCGACAGGTAAGCCCAAGGGAGTAATGATAGAACATGGGTCATTACTGAATTATATATTAAACAGCCAGGCACATTATATCACCGAAGACGAAGACAGCACGGGGAGCTATATTCATCTGTCGTACACCTTCGATGCATCAGTAACCGGGATGTTCATGCCCTTGATAGCAGGCAAGCCGGTGGTGATAGCCTCCACCAAAACGATGAATGTATTTGAAGACGAAAACCTTCAGAAATATGCGCCGTTTGATTTTATAAAGCTGACGCCGTCGCACCTGGAGCTGATAACAGAGATAGAAACAAAAGACAAAGCATGGTTTACTAAGAAACTGGTAATAGGCGGAGAAGCCCTGCATGCAAGCCACTTTAATTATTTTAAAGAAAAAGGCATAGAAGCAGAGATCATAAACGAATACGGGCCTACAGAAACAACCGTAGGCTGCAGTACCTATCAGTTCAGTACGTTTGATAACCAGGAAACAGGAAGCATATCCATCGGCAAGCCCATGGACAACACAAAAATGTACATCACGTCACCAGGCGGGGAGTTATTACCAGCAGGCGTATGGGGAGAGATATGGATAGGAGGAGAAGGCGTAGCAAGAGGCTATTTGAACCGTGAAGAACTAACGCATGAGAAATTTATACAAGATCCATTTACAAAAGAAGGGAATCAAAAGCTGTATAAGACAGGCGACATAGGCAGGTGGCAGGCAGACGGGACGATAGAATACCGGGGCAGGAAAGACGACCAAGTAAAGATAAGAGGGTATAGGATCGAGTTGGGAGAAATAGAAAACGTATTGCTTCAGAACGAAAAGATCCGGCAGGCAGTAGTGCTGGCAAAGACTAATAAGGCAGGCAACAAATACCTGGCAGGCTACGTAACCCCGGAAGAGAAATTTGACAAAGAAGCAATAACAGGATGGCTGGGCAGCAAGTTACCGGAATATATGGTACCTACGCTGTGGATAGAAGTAGCAGAGATGCCACTGACCAGCAATGGAAAGATAGACAGGAGAGCCTTACCTGAAGCAGACCCGTCAGAGTTAATCAGCAACGAATACGTAGCACCACGCAACGAAACAGAAGAGCGACTAACAAAAATCTGGCAACAGTTGCTGGGTGTAGAGCGTGTAGGCATACACGATAACTTCTTTGAGCTGGGTGGGCATTCCCTGCTGGTAATGCGTTTGATATGGGGAATTCGAAAAGAACTTTCTGAGGAAGTCGCCGTTAAAGAAATTTTCATTCATCCAACGATAGCTTCCTTGTCAACATACTTAGAAAGTAGGATAGGAGGTCATATAGTTCAGCAGATAGAAAGACAGCCAAGACAGGGAAAAATTCCCCTGTCCTTCAGCCAGGAGAGATTATGGTTTATAGATCAAATGGAAGGAAGCGTTCAGTATCACATAAACGCCGTTTTAAGGTTGAATGGAACATTGAATCAAGATGCATTGGAGAAATCTTTACAATATATTGTAAACAGGCATGAAGTTCTTCGAACCGTTTTTTTGGAGGAAGATGGTCATGCCTACCAACAGATCAAAGAAAAAGATTTATGGCAATTAGATATTGTAGATGGTGCTAAATACAAAGAAAGCAATGCAGCGCTACAGCAATACACACAACAACTGGTTAAGAAACCATTTAACTTATCTAAAGATTTCATGCTTCGGGCCACATTGCTACCTGTTTCGGAGGATGAACATTTGCTTGTAGTAACAATGCATCATATTGCCTCCGATGGATGGTCAATGGGAATAATGGTAAAAGAAGTGGCATCGGCTTACAATAGTATTTCTGGCGGAAGGTCTATTGAGCTATCTCCCCTTAAAATTCAATACGCCGATTATTCAATTTGGCAGCGAAATTATTTGCAAGGAGACTTACTCGAAAACAAATTAAGCTATTGGAAAAATAAGCTTAAAGGCATAGCAAATTTAGAACTCCCTACGGATTACCAAAGACCTTCGGTACTAAATACAAAGGGCGCCGTAAAAAAATTCACCCTTGACAAAACTTTCAGTGAGGGACTATATTCATTATCGCAGGATCAGGGAGCCACTCTATTTATGACACTGCTGGCCGGTTTCAAAGTATTGCTTCATAGGTACAGTGGACAGGAAGATATTTGCGTAGGCAGCCCAATTGCCAATCGGACGCAACAGGAGGTTGAAGGCCTAATAGGATTTTTTGTGAATACACTTTCCCTGCGAAGCGAAGTAAATGGAACTCTATCTTTCAAGGATTTTTTACAACAGATAAAAGCGACTACGCTTGAAGGTTACGAACACCAGGATATCCCATTTGAAAAAATTGTTGAAGTTGTAGTTAAAGAAAGAGATTTAAGCAGAACGCCATTATTCCAGGTAATGTTTGTGCTACAAACCACCGCAGAGAATACAGATGTTAGATTAGGCAATTTAAAATTATCCAGAGAGGTCTCGCTATCAAATACCTCCAAATTTGAAATTACATTTTCTATCAGTGAAAATGAAAATGGTCTTCAGGTTTCAATAGAGTACAACACAAATTTGTATAAAGAGGAAACGATAGATCGAATGATGAGCCATTACAAAGAATTACTTGGCTCAATAATAAAAAATCCTGAAGAAAAGATATCAAAATTGAGGATGCTAACTTCTTTGGAAGAAAGACAATTACTTTTCGAATTCAATGATTCTGCGGTTGGATATCCTCACGATAAAAATATAGTAGGCCTTTTTGAGGCTCAGGTGCAAAAGACGCCGGATAATATTGCCGTGGTATTTGAGGAAAGTAGTATCACCTACGCTGAATTAAATAAGCGATCAAATCAACTTGCCCATCTCCTGGGGGCTAAAGGTGTAAAGGAAGATGCACTCGTTCCAATTTGCATTGAGCGAAGCATTGATATGATTATCGGGTTGTTGGCAATATTGAAGGCAGGAGGCGCTTATGTTCCTATTGATCCGGAATATCCTGAAGACCGTATTAATTATATGCTTGAGAATGCGGGATCTCGATTGGTTGTGACCAGCTTGTTGGGCAAAACAAAACTACATCTTACCGATGATTTCGGGATGATAGAAATGAACGGTAAAGATTTGTCAGCCATTCGCGCAGAAAGTGAAGAGGCGCTGAAAATAAAGATTAAGCCCTCAAGTATTGCATACGTGATCCACACTTCAGGATCTACCGGCAAGCCAAAAGGAGTGATGATAGAACACAGGAATGTCGTGAGGTTATTTGAAACAGATAAGCCACTTTATGATTTTAATGAAAGCGATGTTTGGACAATGTTCCATTCTTTTTGTTTTGACTTTTCAGTTTGGGAAATGTATGGTGCGTTATTTTATGGCGGCCGCGTTGTAATTGTCCCTCCCACAGCAACGAAAGACACGGTTCTTTTTGCTGATTTGCTGTTAAAAGAAAGGGTGACCATCCTCAATCAAACGCCTTCTTCATTTTATGTTTTACAGGATATTCTTGTTACAAGAACTAATCATATAGATATCAGGTATGTAATTTTTGGAGGTGAAGCTTTGAGTCCCGCGAAGTTGAAGCCATGGAAACAATTGTATAAAAATTGCCGGATAATTAACATGTACGGCATTACGGAAACCACAGTTCACGTAACCTACCAGGAAATAGGTTGGCAACAGATAGAAAATGGCAATAGTATTATTGGCAAAACTATACCGACATTATACGCTTATATTTTAGATAGCAATCAAAATCTGCTGCCTATTGGCGTGGCAGGTGAATTATGTATTGGCGGAGAGGGTCTCGCCCGCGGGTACTTAAACCGCGAGGATTTAACTGCACAAAAGTTTATCAAAAACCCATTCATAAATGATCCTGAAGCCAGAATCTATAAGTCAGGAGATCTTGGCCGATGGATGCCTGATGGCACAATCGAATATTTAGGGAGATTGGATGACCAGGTAAAAATAAGAGGTTATCGCATTGAATTGGGCGAAATAGAAACAGTCGCTTTACAGAGCGGCCTTATTAAGCAAGCGGTTGTTCTTGCACGTTCCAATAGTGGCGAAGGAAAACGGCTGGTGGGCTATACAGTCGCCGATGGAAAGTTGGATAAACCATTACTTACATCCTACCTCCATACTAAATTGCCTGATTATATGGTTCCTCAAGTATGGGTGCAACTGGATTATTTACCACTAACCTCCAATGGAAAAATTGATAAAAAGGCTTTGCCAGACCCTGGGCTAACCGAATTTGCAACTAATGAATATGTTGCTCCCCGAAACGAACTGGAATCCGGTCTCGCAGATATCTGGAAAGAATTACTTCAGGTGGATCGCGTTGGAATTCACGACAACTTTTTTGAACTGGGAGGGCACTCGTTACTAGTGATAATATTAGTCTCTGCAATCAGGAAGAGATTAAAAATAGAGCTAACAATTAACGAGATTTTCATTAATCCTACAATTGCGGACTTCGCAGATAATTTTATTGAAAAAATAAAAAACCCGTCGTTGCAGGCTTTAAATATTAAATACCTGGTTCCATTAAAAACGGGAGGAAATAAGGTGCCTCTCTATATTGTTTGCGGAGAGGGCGGAACAGCGCTTCGTTTTAAAAATTTTGCTGAATTGCTTGCCCCTGACCAGCCGGTATATGCATTGCAATTACCGGTCGATGCCCGGGATCTAAAAAACATTCCTGATAATATTGAAGAAATTGCAAAATTATTCATCGACGAAATTATAATAAATAATCCCGAAGGTCCTTATGCTTTGGCCGGTCATTGTCTTGGCGGATTTATTGCTTTTGAAATCGCCAGGCAACTGAGAAAGGGCGGTAAAAATGTACAACTACTCAGCATGTTTGATACGGTAATTCGTAAATCTGCGAAGAGAAAAGCTCCTTCATGGAAAAATTTATATCTTATTCCTTTAAAAATTAAGATGGCAACTTTAAAGATTTTATTTAAAATAAATTTTGAATCTTTTTTATTCAGGAAGCACACAAAGCACGCAATAGGATATAAACTCAATTCATTAAAATTTTTGGTTTACAGAATAAAAAATAGAAAGAAGTTAAAAAGCGGCGACCTGGAATATATAGGCCTTGACGCATTTAAAAAGCAATTTGCTTATTCCGATGCCTCTAAAAATTATAAGCTAAGCCCGTATGACGGTGAAATTGTATTGTTTTATGCAAAAGAGCGTTATTACTTTATGGATGTTAATAAGAAGGTGACGTTTAAAAGACTTTATTTAAATGATGAAACAAAAAATATGTGGAGTAAGTATGCGAAAGACATAACAATTCACGAGATTGAAGGAGAACATTCAACAATGTTTGAGACTGAATGTGCTCATGAGTTTGCCAATTTATTGCAGGGATATTTAAATCCAATCGGTGATTAGCTTTGGGCTTAACTGGCAGTTGATTTTTTGCCAACCTACGAACCTCATGATAAATTCTTAATGTCGATTCCGGAATATTAGATGCGCATAAGATCCAGCATCTTAAACCGTTAATTATTAAAAAGATTACTTACTAAACATGATAATGAATTTTTGGAGACAAAGCACAGCGGGATCTAAACGGGACCCTAAGAATGGCATAGAGCGTCTGACCCTCAGGCAACGTTTGGGTGCTTTGACTAATCTCCCAAGATTTTTGAGATTAGTATACCAAACAAGTCCGTCAATCACTATTGCGAATTCAATTATTCGGCTATGCCTTGCCGTACTGCCATTGATTATGTTGTACATTGGTAAGTTAATAATTGATGATATCGTAAATCTTGTGAGACACAATAATGGGCAGGGCTCTCACGCACATCTATGGAAATTGGTAATAATTGAATTTGCGATGGTAGTTACAATGAATGCCCTCAACAAGATTGTTAACCTTTTTGACACTTTATTAGGTGATCTTTTTGCAAACCATACCTCTTTAAAGATCATGTCGCATGCGGCTACGCTAGATCTTGACCAGTTTGAAGACTCGGTGTTTTATGATAAACTTGAAAGAGCAAGATTACAGTCCACAGGGCGCGCAATGCTTTTAACACAGGTCTTAACTCAAATGCAAGATGTGATTACCATGAGCTTCCTTGCAGGCGGTTTAATTGTTTTTAATCCCTGGTTCACTTTTATTTTGCTTTTCTCCACAATTCCTTCCTTTATAGGTGAATATTACTTTAATGCGAAAACATATTCCCTGGCACGTAGCCAAATGGCAAGAAGAAGAGAACTGGAATATATAAGTTACGTGGGAGCAAGTGATCAGACGGCCAAAGAAGTGCGGGTGTTTGACCTTTCAGGATTTTTCATGAACAGGTATCGTTCCATTTTTTTAAAATTATATAAGGATACAAGTAGTTTGGCCAAACGACGCACCTTATGGGGCGTTGGCCTTACCATGCTGGGTACTATGGGTTATTATCTTGCTTTCATATTTATCATTAGACAGGTCATTGCCGGACTCCTGACTATAGGAAGTTTAACTTTTCTGTTGGGTTCTATCCGTCAACTTGGAAGCAGCTTACAAAGTGTTATCAAGCGCTTTAGCACGGTATCACAAGGAGCACTTTATCTTACCGATTTCTTTGACTTCTTTACTTTAAAATCCAAGATGCAGATGCCTGCAAATCCGCGGCCTTTCCCAAAACCAATACAGCATGGCTTTACTTTTGAAAATGTGGGGTTCAAGTATATTAACACAACACGTTGGGCAAATCGTAACCTGAATTTTACGCTTCACGCAGGAGAAAAGCTTGCGCTCGTCGGTGAAAATGGCGCGGGGAAGACAACCCTGGTTAAATTATTAGCCCGCTTATACGATCCCACCGAAGGCCGCATTTTATTAGATGGCTATGATCTACGCGAATATGATGTAACAGAATTAAGGATGGAAATAGGAATTATTTTCCAGGATTTTCTGAGATATCAAATGACCACTAATGAGAATATTGCTATTGGAAATATCAAGGAGTTGAATAACCAGGATCTCATTATTAAATCTGCAAAACAAAGTCTTGCCAGTCCAATTATTGAAAGATTGCCAAATAAGTATGAGCAAATGCTTGGGCGCCATTTTGCACAAGGCGTCGAATTATCGGGGGGAGAATGGCAAAAAGTTGCACTTGCAAGAGCGTATATGCGGGATGCGCAATTAATGATTTTAGACGAACCAACAGCCGCTTTGGATGCGAGGTCAGAGTATGAAGTATTCCAGCGTTTTTCGGAATTGACAAAGAATAAATCAGCCTTATTAATTTCGCATAGATTTTCTACCGTGCGTATGGCCGATCGCATATTAGTACTAGATAAGGGTGAAATACTTGAGATTGGAAGCCATGAAGAGTTGTTGGAGAAAGGTGGACAATATTCTGAACTATTTCAACTGCAGGCGATGGGATACAGATAACGTCGTAAAGCTTTTCAAATCATAATTTGATAAATTTTAGGTTACAACTTGCGGATCCGCAGATAACTTCCATAAAATATAAACCTTTGGCTAAATTCCTTACCCCGAATTTTACAGGACTATCCATCTGAACTGAAGGAATTGTTTTTACAGTTACACCATAAGAATTCCGAATAATTATACTGCCTTTTTTTTCAGCAGCATTTGTTATATCAAGCTTTATCCAGTTATTTACAGGATTTGAATATAGCTTAACAAAGAAGTTGTCTTTCCTGTCAGCCTTCCTTATAACCTTCACTTCACTATACAATGAAAATCCTTCTTTGTCAACTTCTTCTACCCGGTAATAAATATCCGTCGCTAACGTATTTTCGATAGTATCGTCAAAAGAATACTTATTGTCATTAGCACCGCAACTGGCATTTACTATTCCTATGTTTTCCCATTTTACCCCATCTTTACTGCTCTGTACATAATAATTGCTTCCGCAGTTGTCCGCGTCTGTTATCCAGGACAAGTTTACAATATCCTCATTCAAATCTCCATGTAACGAAATATATTTTGAGGCCAATGTACCCAATGTTCCAAATTTAAATAACGTAATAGAATTTTTTGGTAAGATAAAAGAAGCGGGATAACCTGTGATCTGCAAAGGTGCGATATTCAGCAATGAGTAGGTTGGAAACTTATCTGAAGTATTTGCGCCACTATACTGATACCTTTGATAAAAGGGGCTTGAAAAATAATTTGAAATATTGAGATTTATTGCATGGCTCGAGTTGTCTTTGTTAATTAAAAAGATATTTAGTTTACCCGTTATGTCATCATAGACTGAAAATGCTTTAACAAAATTATTACCAGTTCCGGTACTTATTGCATCAACCAACTTGGGCAATAAATTATTCCCCCATATTGATAAGGCAAGCCCGTTGCCATTCATATTACTATTTTCGTCAAGGGCATCGTCTACATTTTGTGGAGAGGTGGTATTTGTAATCCATCTTGTGTTCCAAAAAAGCGCAGCGTCCACCTGGGGATTTTCTAAATGCTGGCCCATTATATCAAAGGCAACCAATGAATGTCCAACATCATTTACATTGCTCCAGCCGTTGCCAAAATCTATCGCATTATATTCGGTCGTAATCACTTTAATCCGCATTTTGTCCGCTGCCGAAGCATAGGTATTAATTGCGTTTACCGCTGTTTGTGCTTCATTCAATAAATTAGGGCTTGTAGTCCTATAGGTTTCATAGCCACCGGAATAATTATAAATAGGATAACAACTCACACCTAAGTAGTCAATATAACTAGCAGCGTTACTCTCAAGTAAAGTCTCCCACCAACTGGTACCTCTTCCATTCGCGATAATCTTAATGCTGGGATCAACAGCTTTCATTGCTGAAGCGAAAGTGACAATATCCGTTGCATACTGGCTGGCAGAAACGCAACCATTATAGTCACAAAGATTCCAGCTTTCATTTCCAATACACCAGTATTTTATATTGTACCCCTTGGTTATGTTTGCATACTTCACCCATTCTTTTGCATTCGTAACAAGGCTCGACAGGGTAGGCTTCGTGCCACATGGATTAGCAGAAGGATTGCCTACTGACTTTCCGTAATAAGCTGCATCATAAGCACAAACAATCATTGGTTCTGCTCCCACTTGTTTGTATGTTGTCACAAACTCGTCAAAATCCAATACCACGGATTTTGCGGTAGTATAGTCAGAATTTACAAACCGGCTATCGCCCGAAGGCCATTGGCAACTGCCTGTAAGAGCCATCGTGGGTGCCGAGTGTGTATAGGGTGATTTTGCCCACAAGTAATTATCGGATTTTTCTCCGCCTGGGTACCGGAGAAATTTCATACCCATATTCCGGAGTGTATTTGCAGTTGCCGATTGCGTGTTACCATTGATGTAAGTACCATCCATAACATAATTCATATTGATTCCAACGGCGTTAGATGGGATGGTTCGTATAACATTTGAGACATTAACGGATATCGTTTGAGAAAAGAGAATTGAAGATGGGTAGAGTACTATCGCAAAAAGGAATAAAATTTTAAGCAAGGCTTTGTTTTTCATCTATGAAATTTTTAAATATTTATCTAACACGTATAAATATTAAATTCAAAAGAATTTAAAGTCTTCTTTTAGAAGGCCAGCTTTATATAGAATAGTAGTCTTTTCTGATGCTTATTTAGCAGACACTAAATTTAACAATAATCATTGTAAAAACGAATTGCAAATTAAACAATACCTGCAAGCTCCAGGCTTCTCTTTTTTACTTTACGGAGTTCCATATCTTCAATGATGGGATCAGGCGTGAGAATTATGGATGTATTATTTTTTTTCCACCAGTCATCTTTCGCTAGATGATCAAAATGTATGACGGCAATCAAATACTTTCTTCCTTCTTCGGCATGCCATTCCTCTATCCATTCAAATTTTTCGCGGGGAATAAATTGCCAATCATCAAAACTTATGTAAAAGCGTACATAAAAATCATTGGTAAGTTGATTCGGTTTATGATAGTATAATTTTTTGTACTCGTATTTATAATCGTATGTAAGCGCGGATATATCACTCAACACCGCCGAAGCGGTCGGGAAACTTCCCGCTCCTTTCCCATAAAAAAATTGCTTGTCTGCAAAAGAGCTTTCAATAACAACGCCGTTATATTCATTTTTTACAAATGATAAATGATCATCCTGTTTTACGAATTGCGGTAGAACAAATGCCGCAACCTTTCCATTCAATAATTTTTTTGCCTGCGCTACCAACCTTATTTCATAACTTTTTTCTCTTCCAAAATTTGCATCACCTGCGTTAATATTTTGAATGCCGGTAAATAAAACGTCTTTTATAGGCGATACAATTCCATAAGCATGACAAAGTAAAATGACCCATTTATGAACGGCATCCCAACCATCTACATCTAGCGTAGGATCAATTTCTGCGAAACCTAATTGTTGCGCCTGCATCAATGCACTCTTAAAATCAAGTTTGTCCTCAAACATTTTTGTAAGAATATAATTCGTGGAGCCGTTTACAATCGCCCGAAGGGAGTGAAGCAGGTCATTGTCATAATACTCTTCCAGGTTACGAATTACAGGTATTGATGCACAAGCAGATGGTTCGCATAGAAAAGGAAAGCCGGTTTCTTTTTGCATTTGCAAAATTTCAGAAAGGTGTTCCGCAATCATTTTCTTACTGGCGCTTACTACTGCTTTATCACTTTTTAGCGCACGGGATATTATTTCAAATGCTGCATCAGACTCATTGATAACTTCTACAATTACATTAATACTTTCATCATTTAGCAATTCGTCTTTGTCGGTTGTAAATAATTCAGCAGGAGCATTTCTTTTTTTAGAAGGATCTTTTATGCAAACTTTTTTTATCGTTGCGTTTAGTGAAGGCGTTTGCTTTAAAACCTTATAAAGCCCTTCGCCAACTACTCCAAAACCAAATAAGCCTATTGTTAACTGTTTATGTGTTGTCATTGTTATTTAATTTGTAATGCCGAAGTTGAGATCGCTTGATCGATTATAAAATTGCTTATAAGTTTTTGGATCTGTTCGAACTCCAATAGAAAACCATCATGTCCATAAAGTGAATCAATGGCTTTAAATTCAGCGTTCGGAATATTTTCTGCAATAAATTTTTGTTCATTCAAAGGAAAAAGAATATCTGTTGTAATACCTATTACTAAAGTTTTCGCTTTTATTAAGGATAATGCTTTCTCTGCGTTTGCCTCTTCCACGACCTACGTTATGGGCATCCATTCCTTTGCTTAAAAAATAATAGCTGAATGCATTAAATCTCTTCGCTAATTTCTCTCCCTGGTATCGTTGATAAGATTCAGGCTTGAAATTCTCGAGATGCCCATTTGTATCTTCTGACTGGCTTGCATGATATGTTTCGTAATGCCTGTAAGAAATAAGCGCGATGCTCCTGGCAACCTTCATTCCTTCAATCCCGGCATCTGGGTTGTTTTTCCCTCCACGATTCCGTTGCTTCAATGCTCATTCTTTGGGAAGCATTAAAGGCAATACCCCACGCGGAATGAAATGCATTTGTAGCAAGAGGAAAAATATATTCAAACAGTTCCGGTTCTTCAATCGCCCACTCTAGACACTGCTGGCCACCCATTGATCCTCCGATCCCGATTTTAATTTTTTTTATTCCAAGATCATCTTTTAAAAATTGATAAGAGCGAATCATATCCCTTGGAGTAAAAAATGGGAAGTCATGGTAATAAGGATTTCCCGTCCCGGGATCATTATCGAGTGGCCCGAGGCTTCCATAACAACTGCCAGGCATATTTACACAAATGATAAAATAATCTTTCGGATCAAATAATTTCCCTCCACCTACCAATCCAGGCCACCATTCTTCCGCTTTGCTGTTTGCAGTAAGCGCATGAAAAATCCACACAACATTATCTTTGGCAGCATTTAGATTTCCATAAGTTGTATAGCCAAGGTGAAAGCCGGGAATTTTCGTTCCCGACTCTAATTCAAATGTGTTGTTATGTTTGAAAATCTTTAAGCCCTCCGCCATCATTCATTTTTAGTATTGTCAGATCAAAATTCTGTTATTCTATTGAAAACTTTATGTTCAATGTCTCTGCTCCCTCTTTTCCTGAGCCTGCCGAAGGATTGGGAGGGTGAAGTTTATCCGGCAAGTTCTTTAGAAAAAACTTTATTAAACGCTTGTTCAAGATCCGCTTTGATGTCATCAATATGTTCAATCCCCACACTTATGCGAACCTGGTTGGGAGCTACTCCCGCAGCCTTTTGCTCTTCTTCTCCCAGTTGTTCATGTGTAGTTGAAGCCGGATGAATAGCCAAAGTTTTTGCATCACCTACGTTTGCAAGGTGACTTACCAGTTTCAATGAATCAATAAATTTACTCGCATTTTCTTTCCCACCTTTCACGCCGAAATTTAAAATACCTCCAAATCCTTTTGGAAGATATTCCTTTGCCAACGTATTGTATGGGCTGCTTTTTAAACCGGGGTATTCTACAAATTCAACAAGGTCATGTTTCTCCAGCCATTGTGCAAGATCCAACGCATTATCAACATGACGTTGTACACGAAGCGACAAAGTTTCTAACCCTTGCAATAATAAAAAGGCGTTGAATGGGCTTTGCGATGGGCCAAAGTCTCTAAGGCCTTCTACTCTTGCACGAATCGCAAAAGCTATGTTAGGCAAGCCAAGTGGATTTCCTTCTCCAAAAATATCCCAGAATTTTAATCCATGATAGCCTTCAGATGGCTCAGTGAATTGTGGAAACTTGCCATTGGCCCAGTTATAATTTCCTCCATCAACTATAACACCTCCTATCGTGGTGCCATGGCCGCCAATCCATTTAGTAGCAGATTCCACCACCACATTTGCCCCATGCTCAAGTGGGCGAAATAAATATCCAGCAGCGCCGAAAGTATTATCAACAATTAACGGCAAATCATACTCCTTTGCGAGATCTGCAAACTTTTTAAAATCCGGAATATTTAACCGCGGGTTTCCTATAGTTTCCAGGTAAATGGCTTTGGTATTTTTATCAATATGTTTTACAAAACTTTCAACATCATCACCATCTGCGAATCGTGCTTCAATGCCGAGGCGTTTAAAAGCAACTTTAAATTGGTTATGAGTTCCCCCATACAGGTAGGTGGTCGTTACAAAATTATCGCCGGATTGCATAATATTATTGAGCGCCAGAAACTGCGCTGCCTGGCCGGAAGCCGTTGCCAGAGCTGCAACACCGCCTTCAAGGGCTGCCATGCGCTGCTCAAAAACATCGGTAGTAGGGTTCATTATTCTTGTGTAGATATTTCCAAACTCTTTTAAGCCAAATAAATTAGCCGCATGCTCAGAATTTTTAAACCCGTAGGAAGTTGTTTGATAAATAGGTACCGCTCTTGAATTAGTAGTGGGGTCAATTTGCTGACCAGCGTGAAGTTGTAATGTTTCAAAATGTTGAGTGCTCATAATTTTTTCTTTAAAGATGACAAATAAAAAATGCTATTCCTGGGAATAAGAGGCAAAGCCTTAAGAGGGGATAATATAAAATGTACAATGCCTCACGGCATACAACATCCACACATAATCATGGAAGTGCGTCCAATAGATTGAAGAAATATGGTGGCTGAAACTTTCATTAAATTACCCCACAAATATAGTAGGCTTTCATTTATAATATCATTTGTTTTTTAAGTAACTCCTTTACAAGATTATTTAGCCTTTTAAAAAGGGACGTAAAATTAAAGATTATTTTCTTGTAAAAGTATGAAGTGATTTACAATAAGTTAATATGATTTACAATTACTTAATGATTTGGTTTCTCTAAGGTTATACAGTAATAGTTCCTTTGCATAACCTCGTAAATCATGAAACACTACTTATTATTAGTTTTAACGTTTTGTTTTTATATCGCTTCTGCGCAGCAAGCTACAAAAACGAAAAATGTTTTTATTGTAACCATTGACGGCATCCGGTGGCAGGAAATTTTCAAAGGCGCCGATCGGGAGATCATTAATAACCCCCGCTATACTTCCGAGGTCGGCCTTGCGAAAATGATGTACCTGGATTCTTCCGTGGAACTAAACAGGAGAAAGTTGCTGCCATTTTTCTGGAACGTAATTGAGCAGCAAGGTCGGCTTTACGGAAACAGGCAGTATAAAAATAGAGTGAACGTTTTTAACGGCTATAAATTCTCGTATCCCGGTTACAACGAAATCCTTTCTGGTTATGCTGATATCCGGATAAGCTCTAATGAGCCTGAAAATAATCTCAATATTAATGTGCTGGAATTTTTAAACTCATTAGAAGAATTCAATAATAAAATAGCAGCTTTTACATCGTGGGATATTTTTCCTTATATTCTTAATAAAAAGCGGAACGACCTACCTATATATAGCGGTTACGACTCCGTTGCAGAAAATGATGATTTTGATTTGCATATTTTCAATAGGGCCCAGGAAAATCTCATCCCGGAAAAAAGCAGCACCCGAAAGGACATTCTTACATTCATTGCCGCATCAGAGTATATAAAGGCTAATAAGCCAAAGGTTGTTTACATTGGGCTTGGGGAATGTGATGAAGATGCACACAATGGAGAATACGATAATTACCTGCAACATCTCAATGAAGCTGATAAAATGATTCAGCAGTTATGGTATTATATCCAGTCCACGCCGGAATATAAAAATAAATCCACGCTCATAATAACTACAGATCATGGACGGGGAAAGAAAAAAAATAAATGGACCGATCACGATGTTTTAGTGAAGGGCTCCGGCGACACCTGGATCGCAATCATGGGACCCGACACCAGCCCCAAAGGTGAAATGCAATTGCCTCAACAAGTATATCAAAGACAGATTGCCTCAACGATTTCTTTACTTCTTGGTTTTAATTTTACTGCCAATCATCCGGTATCCGGGCCGTTGGATTTTATTAGCACCCGCTAATGATTTACAGCATTTCTATCGGAGACATCCTCGTTGTTTTTATCTACATTTGAGGCCAATAATTCATTCCCATCACATTAATTTATCATTTTTTTGATAGTCGATAAAATTGATAAAAAATAAAAAACAGTATGTCTAAATTTTCTAATCACAATTTCAAAAACGAAAAAGCATTAATAAGAGTTGACTTTAATGTGCCTCTCGATGATCAATTCCATATTACGGATGATACACGCATGCAGGCTTCCATACCTTCTATAAAAAAAATTTTAGATGATGGAGGAAGCGCTATTCTGATGTCGCATTTCGGGCGCCCAAAAGGTGGCCCTTCAGAAAAATATTCATTAAAACATCTTGTGAGTCACTTACAGGAATTGCTGGGAGATACAAAAATTTTATTTACTGATGATTGCATAGGAAGTGATGCGCAGCAAAAAGCAAAAGATCTGAAACCCGGTGAAGTTCTTTTGCTTGAGAATCTCCGGTTTTATAAAGAAGAAGAAAAAGGAGATGAGGCATTTGCTGAGAAGTTAAGCAAGCTTGGAGATGTGTATGTGAACGATGCATTCGGAACGGCTCACAGGGCGCATGCTTCAACCGCTGTTATTGCTAAATTTTTTCCTGGAGATAAAAAAATGTTTGGCTTACTTATGGAGCGTGAAGTGGCTAATGCTGAAAAGATTTTGCATAATGCCGAAAAGCCATTTCTTGCAATCATTGGCGGTGCCAAGGTTTCTGACAAGATTCTGATCATCGAAAATCTTTTAGAAAAAGCTACAGATATAATTATTGGCGGAGGAATGGCCTACACTTTTATGAAAGCTGAAGGAGGCAGAATTGGTAGTTCAATTTGTGAAGATGACAGAGTTGATACTGCGAAAGAGCTTATGAAAAAGGCCGAGGAAAAAAATGTTTGCCTGCATCTGCCGGCAGATTCTATCATAGCCGACAAGTTTGCTAATGATGCTGATGTGTCAGGGGCCTTAAGCAATAATATTCCAGATGGATGGATGGGGCTGGATATCGGGCAGATGGCTTGCGAATCTTTTACGAAAGTGATTAAAAATTCGAAAACAATTCTGTGGAATGGCCCGATGGGCGTTTTTGAAATGGACAAATTTCAACGGGGAACCAAAGAAGTTGCCCTGGCGATAGCCGAAGCAACAAAGAACGGAGCCTTCTCCTTAATAGGTGGTGGTGATAGTGTAGCAGCTATCAATAAATTTAGTCTTGCAGATGATGTGAGTTTTGTTTCAACCGGTGGTGGCGCATTGCTTGAATATTTTGAAGGGAAAACTTTGCCTGGAATAAGAGCTATAGAAGAAAACTGAATCTGGTAAAACTGGCTCAGGCACTGTAAGAACGTTACATGTTCAAATAGTAATTCAGATACCATATTTTTCAAATCATTTATCTTTAATTTTTTACCATAAAACATCAAACATGAAATCAAGAACAGGTCTATTTGTTATTCTTGGGATTGTAGTACTGCTTTTCTTTTGGGGATGCGGCGCTTATAATAATTTAATAGGCGTTGACCAGGAAGTGAAAACCAAACTGGGTAATGTAGAAACAAATTACCAGAGAAGGACAGATTTATATAATACTGTAATTAAAACCATTGAAGGTTCTGCAAATTTTGAAAAGAGTACATTAAAAGAGGTTATAGAAGCGAGATCGAAGGCCACTTCTATCAACGTGGACATCAACGATCCGGCTAGCCTGCAAAAATACCAGGAAGCCCAGGCAGGTCTTCAAAGTTCCTTTGGTAAATTGCTCGCCGTTGCAGAAGCCTATCCTGATTTAAAAACTACGGCCGCTTTCCAGGGATTTCAAACTCAAATTGAGGGCACGGAAAATAGGATAAATGTCGCACGCCAGGACTTTAACAGGGCGGTACAGGCTTACAACCTTAAAGTAAAAACATTCCCAAATAATATTTTTGCAGGAATATTCGGCTACCATGAAAAGCCTTATTTTCAATCAGCTCCCGGCAGTGAAAACGCGCCTAACGTTGAGTTCAACATAAAATAAACCACCGGAACTATGTGGCCATTTTCTAAAAAGAAAGATTTTTTTTCGAAAGAAGAAAATGAAATGATCGTGCAGGCGATACGTGATGCTGAAAAGCAGACAAGCGGTGAAGTGCGTGTGTTCGTGGAAAGCCATTGCAGGTTTGTTGATCCGCTCGACCGGGCCAAGGAGGTTTTTATGAAACTGGAAATGGATGAAACCAAACTCAGGAATGGAACCCTTTTATATGTTGCTGTTAAAGACAGGCAATTGGCAATTTTTGCAGACAGCGGAATCCACACGGCAACCGGCCCACAATATTGGAAAGATGTTGTTCAGCAAATACTATCGGTGTTTAACAAAGAGAGCTATGCGATTGGTATTAAAGAATGTATCTTAAAAGTAGGGGATGCTTTGAAGACTCATTTCCCCTACGATGCCGCAACTGATAAAAATGAACTTCCCGATGAAATTATTTTTGGCAAATAAATGATATAAGCTATTTCCCTGATGAAAAATTTTCTCTTACTGCTTTTACTGGTTTTGTGTGTGCCGGTTTTTTCTCAAAAAATCGAGAGCAAGCCGCAGCCACCTAAAGCGGTAAACGATTTTGGAAATTTCCTCGAGCCTTTCCAAAGGGATGCATTAGAACAAAAGATCCGAGATTATAACGACAGTACTTCATCAGCAATTGTAATTGTAACCGTCCCTTCTTTGGATGGATATGATATCGCAGAAGTTGCACTAAAATATCTGAGGGATTGGGGAATTGGAACAAAGGAAAAAAACAATGGTGTTTTAATTCTTGTATCCAAAGAAGAAAGAAAAGCCCGTATTGAAACCGGTTATGGTATGGAAGGTGTACTTCCGGATATTCTTGCAAAGCAGATCATTGATGACAGGATGATCCCCTACTTTAAAGAAAACGATTACTACCGGGGCTTTGATAATGCGGTGGATGCTATCATACAGGCGGCAGCCGGTGAATATAAAGCCGATCCTAAATCACAAAACAGCGGCAAGGCCGGGATTCCGACTATTATCATTTTAATTGTTTTGTTCGTTATCATAATATCAGTTTTTAAAGGTGGTGGGGGTGGTGGCGGTAATTATATGAGCAGAAGAGGCTCGCGTGGTTTTGGAGGAGCGCTCCCATGGTTTTTAATTGGTTCAGCATTAGGCGGTGGCTCTGGCCGTGGTGGCGGTGGCGGTTTTGGAGGAGGCGGTTTTGGCGGTGGGGGAGGTGGCTTTGGAGGCTTCGGCGGCGGCGGCGGTGGCGGCGGCGGCGCCAGTGGCGGATGGTAATGCCATAATAGATTTGTATATTAATCTATCTGATAAAAAAAATCCTGGTTCGTCTCGAACCAGGATTTTTTTATTAAACTCGTTTTAACTTGAGTTCTATAAATCTTAGTAATCTTTCTAAGCTATTTTAAAAGCCCATCAATATAATTAGCCACTTCAGTATTACCTTCTGCCTTCTTTGCATTACTGATTCTGCTGAAAGCCTGTTTAAATGCTGGGTCAACGTATTTCCTGTATTGCTCCGGTATTTTGTTTCGAAAATCCATTATTGCATCAACGCCCTTTTTTACATTATCTGCATTTTTCACTTTTGCCAGGTAGCTCGCAAAAGTCATTGTTTCCTGAACTTTAGTCTGTGTTAAAGGGCCATTTTTAAAATTATCAAGAATAAAATTAAAATCATCTTCACTGGCATTGTCCATTATTATTTTTGTAACCACATCACCAAGTTTTCCTTTCGCATCATTGCTGTATTTCCTGGCAAGGTTGTATGCTTCCGAAGGTTCAAGTTTGGTAAGCCCATCCAAAGCAGCACCGGAAACCGAGTAAGAAGAATCATTTACATATTTTGAAAATAAAGGCTGGTATTTTTTGTCATTTGTCTTAACTAATATTTCAAGAGCCTTCGCCTGTACTTTTTTGTTTGGATCCTTATCTGCTATTTGCTCAATTACACCCAGAACTGTTGGAACGGTGTAACTTTTATTTTTGTCCATTGCTTCAAGAGTAAACAATCTTAACCCATAATATTTATCGCTTAAGCCGTTAGCAAGATCACTCATGTTGTTTTTTGCAAAATAAGCGAGTGCTTCTTTACGGTCGAGATAATTCCCGGCATATTTAAATTGTTGCTGAAAATCTTCTGCGGATTTATTATCAACTTTCCGGGAAAGTAAAACCTTATCAGCATCAACATTTATCAAAGATGGTTTTTTTGCGCTGGGAAAATAAAAGGTATCCGATCTGTTTTCTGCCCACTCGTGATATCTTGTTTTATTGGCGCCTTCGCTGTAAACATCTATAGCGATTGGCAGCTTAAAAAGTTGGCCGGACTGTGTTTGTTGAATAACCACGCGTGCTTTACCATCGCTATAATCATAATTGATAGTAATGTCAGGCTGGCCATCTCCAAAATACCATTGATTCCAAAACCAGTTAAGATCCTGTCCGGTCACTTCTTCAAATGCGAGACGAAGCTGGTGAGCCTCCGCATTTTTAAATTTATAAGTGTTGAGGTAAAGATTCAGTGCTTTAAAAAATGCGCTGTCTCCCACATAGTTCCTGAGCATGTGTAAAATGGCGCCACCCTTGGGGTATGAGATCTGGTCGAAAACATCTTCCTTATTGCTGTAATAAAATCTTACCAGATCTTTAGTTTCATTTGCAGGGTTCGACAAATAAGTCCGCCTGTTTTCTTCTATATGTTCATCGCCCGCATCTTTGCCATGGCGATATTCATCCCAAAGTGTTTCGCTGTAGTCGGCAAAAGATTCATTCAAAGTAATATTGCTCCAACTTTCGGTAGTTACAAGATCGCCAAACCACTGGTGAAAAAGTTCATGCGCTATCACCTCTTCCCAGCTATTTCCATCGACAAGTTGCCGTGCATTTTGGTAAGCGCTTTCCTGGTGAAGAGTGGCAGTTGTGTTTTCCATCGCGCCGCTTACATAGTCTCTTCCTACTATCTGGTCGTATTTATTCCAAGCAAAAGGCACCCCTGTTAATCTTTCGTAAAGGCCAATCATAGCAGGCGTTTCACCAAATATTTTTTTTGCAACAGAAGCATATTCTTTTTCAACATAATAATCAACGGGAATATTCTTGTACTTATCTTTTATGATAGCATAATCACCCACGCCCATAAAAAAGAGGTAGGGCGAATGTGGAAGGTCCATTTTCCAATAATCGGTTCTTGTGCCATCCGTATTCTTCTTTTGACTTACGAGGCGGCCATTGCTCAGCGTTACATATTTTGCAGGCACGGTCATATATATTTCGTCTGTTGTTTTCTGGTTAGGTTTATCTATTGTAGGAAACCACGCACTGTTAGCTTCTGTTTCACCCTGTGTCCATATTTGAGTCGGCTTATCTTTATCTTCTCCTTTTGGATTGATAAAATACAATCCCTTGGCATCAGTAATTGCTTCGCTGCCTTCTGCATGTAGCTCGTCAGGCTTGGAAATATAGTTTATATATAAGGTATAATTTTCGCCTGCCTTATAAGTTTTATTAAGAGTAATTTTCAGTTGCATGCCATCGTAGTCATATTTCAATGGTGTTTTCGCAGTGCCTTTTATTAAAGAAATTTCTTTTATCTCCATTCCCTTTGCATCAAGGGTTAACGAATCGGTTGGGTAAAAATGTGGATGCAATGTCACCCATTCTTTGCCATACATCCATGATTTATCATAGTCAAAACTTACCTCAAGTTTTGTATGCACAAGATCATTAATCTTCGTAGCGGAAGCACGATAAATATTTTCCCATGTTGTGTCACGGGCCTGGTCATCATCCTGAGCATTACCGAATAGAAACAAATTGATCAAAACAAAAGCTAATACTGATTTCTTCATAAATTATTTTTAAATGTTGGCAAAAGTAAAGGGTTAAATCAAAATGAAATCATATTTTGGATGGGAGGTAGAATTGATTATTATATTAAATAGATTTGCCGGATATGACATTAAAGCGCTTTTTCACTTTGATTTTTTTGCTTTCTGTATCGTTTTTCGCAGAAGCACAACAAGTACATTTTGTCTATCTGCAAACAGAAAACGCCCAGCCATTTTATGTAAAATTGGATAATAAAGTTACAAGTTCATCCTCCGCAGGTTATTTAATATTGCCAAAATTAGCCGATGGGGCGTATAAAATTTCTATAGGTTTTCCTAAAAAAGAATTCCCGGAAGAAAGTTTTGAAATTTCAGTTGATAAAGACAATAAAGGATTTTTGTTAAAGAATTTTGGGGAGAAAGGTTGGGGGCTTTTTAACCTGCAATCGTTCGCGTTAGTTATGGGCAATAATCCAAATGACGCTCCTGCAACTGTGCGCAAATTACAGGATGATCCATTTTCAAAAATGCTTGCCAAAGTCGTAAAAGATTCATCAATACTTGAGAAAAACGTGGTAGTGGATGTAGCCACAACTGATCACCAGCCTGCCGCGAATATGGCCGCAACTAACAGGGATACCGTGTCGATAAAAACATCAGAAATAAAAGCCGCGGATACATCGGCACTAAATAATGAAACCGAAATAAAAAGCTTAGAT
>CAWDTY010000002.1:0-10000 GCA_963805365.1 uncultured Chitinophagaceae bacterium | reverse complement strand
TGGATAGGGGTGAAAGGCCAATCAAACTGAGAGATAGCTCGTTCTCCCCGAAATGTTTTTAGGAACAGCGTCGCATTTAAGAAGTATCATAGAGGTAGAGCTACTGATTGGGCTAGGGGGCTTCACCGCCTACCAAACCCTGACAAACTCCGAATGCTATGATATATCTGCGGCAGTGAGGCTGTGGGCGCTAAGGTCCATGGCCGAGAGGGAAATAACCCAGATTACCAGCTAAGGTCCCTAATACATAGTTAAGTTGATCAAACGAGGTGGAGTTTCTATAACAGCCAGGATGTTGGCTTGGAAGCAGCCATTCATTTAAAGAGTGCGTAACAGCTCACTGGTCGAGAGACTCCGCGCGGAAAATAATCGGGCATCAAACTATGAACCGAAGCTGTAAGATTGCCATTAAATTGGTACATCGGTAGGGGAGCATTCTAACCAGCGTTGAAGGTGTGTGGCGATGCATGCTGGAGCGGTTAGAAAAGAAAATGTAGGCATAAGTAACGATAAATAATGTGAAAAACATTATCGCCGTAAGTCCAAGGTTTCCTGATCAATGTTAATCAGATCAGGGTTAGTCGGGTCCTTAGGCGAACCCGAAAGGGGTAGCTGATGGCAAGTTGGTTAATATTCCAACACCTGCTTTAATTTCGATGGGGTGACGGGGTAGTGAAAAGACCGGGTACTGACGGAATAGTACCTTAAAGGGTGTAGTTATATTTCGAGTTGGTAAATCCGCTTGAGATGGCGAACCTGATAGTACAGCAAAGCTTCGGCAGCGCTGATAGTGTCTCTAATCATACCTCCAAGAAAAACCTCTAAGGCTAGGTTAAAGCGGCCCGTACCGTAATCCGACACAGGTGGACGGGATGAGTATTCTAAGGCGCTCGGGTGAGCCTTGGAGAAGGAACTAGGCAAATTGACGCTGTAACTTCGGGATAAAGCGTACCGTCTTCGGACGGTCTCAGTAAAATGGTTCAACCAACTGTTTAGCAAAAACACAGGGCCCTGCAAAATCGTAAGATGACGTATAGAGCCTGATACCTGCCCGGTGCTGGAAGGTTAAGGAAGGATGTTCGGCGCAAGCCAAAGCTTCTGACTGAAGCCCCAGTAAACGGCGGCCGTAACTATAACGGTCCTAAGGTAGCGAAATTCCTTGTCGGGTAAGTTCCGACCTGCACGAATGGTCTAATGAGTTGAACACTGTCTCCTCCAAGAGCCCGGTGAAATTGTAGTATCGGTGAAGATGCCGGTTACCCGTCACGGGACGGAAAGACCCCATGAACCTTCACTACAACTTTGCATTGATTTTGAATTTTTGATGTGTAGGATAGTTGGGAGACTTTGAAGCTGTGTCGCCAGGCATGGTGGAGTCATCGTTGAAATACCAACCTTTAAACATTTAGAATCTAATCCCTAACGGGAAACAGTGCATGGTGGGTAGTTTGACTGGGGTGGTCGCCTCCTAAAAAGTAACGGAGGCTTGCAAAGGTTCCCTCAGTACGGTTGGTAATCGTACATAGAGCGTATTAGTATAAGGGAGCTTGACTGTGAGACTTACAAGTCGAGCAGGGACGAAAGTCGGCTAAAGTGATCCGGTGGTTCTGTATGGAAGGGCCATCGCTCAAAGGATAAAAGGTACTCTGGGGATAACAGGCTGATCTCACCCAAGAGCTCATATCGACGGTGAGGTTTGGCACCTCGATGTCGGTTCGTCACATCCTGGGGCTGGAGAAGGTCCCAAGGGTTCGGCTGTTCGCCGATTAAAGTGGCACGTGAACTGGGTTCAGAACGTCGCAAGACAGTTCGGTCCCTATCTGTGATGGGCGTAAGAAAATTGAGAGGACATGACCTTAGTACGAGAGGACCGGGTCGTACGTACCGCTGGTGTATCTGTTGTGCCGCCAGGTGCAATGCAGAGTAGCTATGTACGGATAGGATAAACGCTGAAAGCATCTAAGCGTGAAACCAACCTCAAGATGAGTTTTCTTTTAAGGGTCGTCAAAGACTATGACGTTGATAGGCTACAGGTATAAAGGTGGTAACATCAAAGCCGAGTAGTACTAATTGCCCGTAAGCTTTATTTTTTTATTTTATTGCTTCTATTACAACTTTCCCTTTATGTTAATTTATTATTGAATGTTGAAATTTGTTTCAACATTCATTCTCAACAAAATCATTTGTTGTTTTTAAATGCAAGTTGCCAGGAAATTCCTTGAACGTTTAGCATTTTTAATTCAACATGACCTTTTTATGGTGGTTTTGCCGAGGGTGTTCACCTCTTCCCATACCGAACAGAGAAGTTAAGCCCCTCATGGCCGATGGTACTACACAACAATGTGGGAGAGTAGGTAGCTGCCATATTTATTTTAAGCCTTTCGAGATAATCGAAGGGCTTTTTTGTGTTCTATATTAAAACTAAAATGTAATGAGTTTTTTTTATTTATAGTTTCTTTTCCCACTTATACAAATAATGCAGATTTCATTGTAAATTCATCATTTTTTTAAGGAGCTTTTTTAAATGGATTTATTTGAGCACTTTTTATTAAAACTTTTTTTTATCAAAACTAAATATTATGAAACGCAACTTCTTTAGAATTTTCCCATTATTGTTTTTAGTAGCTATCGTATTTGCCAATTGTAAAAAAGGTGATACCGGACCGGCAGGCGCCACAGGAGCAACTGGTGCCAATGGTGCTACGGGTTCACAAGGTCCTAAAGGTGATACCGGAACCGCTAATGTCATTTACTCCCAATGGCTTAATGTCTCCTTTCTTCCAGACACTTTACATAATGGAAGTGTCATTGACACCATTGGATTTTACGCTAATGTGGCGGCACCAAAACTTGACAGTTTAATGATTTCTAAAGGTGAAATGAAAGTCTATATTAATTTAGGAAGTCTTGCTAATCCTTTTGTTGCCCCACTGCCATACCTTGATATCTATTCAGGCATAAGTTTGTCACCGACATTCTCGGTACAAAATATATTCCTTTATTCTAATGCAGATGCCAGTACGGTCACGCAAAATAACGTCACGTACCTGCAGTATCGGTATGTCTTAATCCCGGGAGGTGTAGGTGGCGTAGCGGCGCATACAGATTGGAATGATTACAACCAGGTAAAGGCGACTTTGGGTCTTGCCAATTAATGAACCCGTTTCATTATCGCAATCCTATTATTGCTTAACGGATTTTACAACGATACTTATTAAAAGCTCTTCGATTATATCGGAGGGCTTTTTGGTTTTTAGTATTAAAAAGATGATTTTGAAGTTCAATAACCTTGGCAAAAATTATCTTTCTTTCAATAAAAGTTTACTCCAATTCTACCTGAACTTTTATGAATTGTCTAAGCGTGTGCAGGATGTCTTGTTTTTGTTACGTCACATTCAATAATATCACCTTCTACATTTTACGACAAAAAAAACCACCTGTTTTAATAGGTGGATCTTTTTTTAAAAAAATAATGGGTAGTTGGAATAAGAACGCTTACTTGTAAAAATTATTATCAAAAAACCTTTGGCAGGCCATTTATATTTAATGTTTTACAGGTAACGATTTGTTCGATGGCATTTCTAATCTTTGTCATAAGTAAAATGCTTTAGTTAAAAGATAGAAATAATAAAATGGCTGCTATTCCTATGATTCCTCCTATTACTCCGGCAACAGCATCTAAAAGTTCATAGTGCCCCCGTTTCGTAATTAACGAAAACAGTTCAAACCCATAGCTAATCAGAATTACGAAAATGAAAGCTATCGCAATGCCCGCAATAAAATGCTGCGGCATTATATACCAGGCAAGGATTTGTAAAATTGCACCCATGCCTATTCCTACAAAAAAATGTTTCCATTTATCAGGCGCAATTCTAATCAATTCATAAAAATTTAGGTAATGGAAATTTGAAGTTATAGAAATCCTGAACAAAATTTAATTATAAAATTTGATGTTATCTTTAATTCAGTTTTTTATTTTTCGTCATGTAAATAAGCATATCAATTTTGTTATGAGAATAGCCACTTATAATGTAAATGGTGTTAATGGCCACCTGCCGGTGTTACTCCGCTGGCTTGGTGAAACATCGCCGGATGTTGTTTGCCTGCAGGAGTTAAAGGCGCCGCAGGAAAAATTTCCGGAGCAAGCTATACGAGAAGCGGGGTATTATGCCATCTGGCATGGTCAAAAAAGCTGGAATGGTGTAGCTATACTTGCCCGTAGCGGAAAGCCAGAGGAGAGACGACGGGTTCTTCCTGGTGATCCTGAAGATAGCCACAGTCGTTATATTGAAGGTAAGATAAACGGCATAATTGTCGGTTGTCTCTATCTTCCAAATGGAAACCCTGCTCCCGGCCCGAAATTGGATTATAAGATGCAATGGTTTGAAAGACTAACGGCTCATGCTGCTTCGCTCCTTTCGTCGGATGCTCCGGTTGTATTAACAGGCGACTACAATGTAATGCCAACGGAACTTGACGTTTACAAACCGGAACGTTGGGGGGACGATGCGCTGTTTCGTCCCGAGGTTCGCCTGGCCTTTAAAACATTAGTATCACAGGGATGGACAGACGCACTAAGAAAATTATATCCCGACGAGATCATCTATACTTTTTGGGATTATTTTCGAAATGCCTATGGGCGTAACGCGGGGTTACGTATTGATCATTTTCTTTTAAGCCCGCATCTGGATAAACGTCTTACTGCTGCCGGCGTTGACCGTAACGTTCGCGGATGGGAAAAAACAAGTGATCATGCACCGGTGTGGATAGAACTCGCAGACTAAGGATTAGAAGACTAAATTGTACCCAAAGTTTATCGTCTTATTTTTTCTATCCAAGCTATTGTACGCATCTAACTATAGACTGTTTTATTTTTATAATGAAAGCAATTAAAAAAAGCTCTTAAAGAATTATTATTTAACAGACTTGAATTTTCATAATCTAATAAATATTGAGGTGATAAAAATAACGGAACAACCGTCGAAGTACCGAAACCTTGAAACGATGACGGTTGAAGAAATCACGGATATTATCAACCGGGAAGATGAGGTAGTTGCATCAGCTATAAAAAAGGCATTGCCCGAAATCAATCAGTTGATCCATGCTATTGTATCAAAATTGCGTGTGGGCGGCCGCGTATTTTATGTGGCCACAGGTAGTGGTGGAAGGTTGTCAGTTCTTGATGTAATCGAACTGCCAACCACCTTTGGAATAGAGAAAGGTGTTTTCAATGTGATTTTAGCTGGCGGTGTTGATCGGTTGGTGGAAGCGCGGGAAGAAATGGAAGACGATACGACAGAAGGTTGGAACATGCTTCAACATGAAAATGTATCAGGGAAAGATATTGCAGTGGGTATCGCGGCCAGCGGCACGACACCCTTTGTATTGGCGGCATTAACAGAATGCCACAAAAGGAATATCACTACGGCATGTATTGTGAGTAACTCCGATTCACCCATTGCTGCACAGGCAGATTTTCGTGTAGAAGTGATAACTGGTCCCGAGATTTTAGCGGGAAGCACCCGCATGAAATGTGGTACTGCGCAGAAAATGATCCTTGACATGATCAGTACAACCGTGATGATTCAATTAGGAAGGGTTGAAGACAATCGTATGATATACGTGAAACTAGAGAACGAAAAAATGATTGATCGAAGCGTGAAGATGCTAATGGAAAAAGCGCCATTAAATGAATATGAAAGCGCAAAGAAAATACTATTAAAATATGGAAGTGTTAAACACGCACTTGATCATTTTCGAAAAAATGAAGTAAGCTGATGTCATATTTCGCATTGACGGTTACCGGTAAATGTTTTAGTAAAAATAAATATGAAGAATAAAAGAGGGTTGAATCCACTGGTAATAATCGGGGCTTTGTTTTTTATATTTGGATTTGTAACCTGGGTGAGTTCTGTGTTGATTCCCTATCTTCAAATCGCCTGTGAGTTAAATAATTTTCAGGCGTACCTCGTGGCTTTTGCATTTTATATTTCCTATTTTGTTATGGCTGTTCCTTCGGCAGCCCTTTTAAAGATTACTGGGTTTAAAAACGGGATGTCACTTGGATTGCTATTGGTAGCTACGGGCTCTCTTATTTTTATTCCAGCCGCTATGTATCGCACCTACAGTATATTTTTACTTGGCTTGTTCGTGCAGGGTGCGGGTCTTGCTGTGTTACAAACAGCGGCCAATCCTTATGTCACAATTCTCGGTCCTGAAGAAAGTGCTGCGAAACGCATGAGCATTATGGGAATCTGTAATGGCATAGCAGGGATAATAGCACCGGCTATTCTTGGCGCTATTATTTTAAATAATGCCGACACAATCACGGAACAATTAAGAGATATGACAGCCTTTGATAAAGATCTTGCTTTGGATGCACTGGCGCAAAAAGTTATTTTTCCTTACACTATCATTACTCTTTTATTGATTGGTTTGGCATTCTTAATTTATCGTTCCAATCTTCCTGAAATACACGAGGATCAGATGGAAGAAAATACGCCGGGAAAGCCAATTCCTTCTTCTAAAAAAAGTATTTTTTATTTTCCCCATTTGTTGATCGGCACCCTTACTTTGTTCCTGTATGTAGGAGTTGAAGTTATTGCCGGCAGTACTATTATTACTTATGGTACATACCAGGGTATATCACTCTCTACCGCAAAGTTTTTTACTTCATTTACATTAATAGGAATGCTGATTGGCTATTTGGTTGGTATCATTTGCATTCCAAAATATTTCAGCCAAAAAATAGCGCTCAAATATTCGGCAGCTTTCGGAATTTTTTTTGCTTTGATGGCATTGTTTACAAACGGTTACATATCTGTCATGTTTGTAGCGTTGCTGGGGCTAGCCAATTCTCTTATGTATCCATCCATCTGGCCGTTAGCGATTGGGGGATTGGGAAAATTTACCAAGATTGGTTCCTCTTTTCTGGTAATGGCAATATCCGGAGGTGCTTTACTACCATTGTTGTACGGCTGGCTGGCTGATCATGCCAATCCACAGCAGGCTTATTGGATTGTAATTCCATGTTATCTCACGATAGGATACTTTGCCGTAGCCGGCCATAAAATCGGAAGAAAACTGATTGACTAACTTTTAGAAATTATTCATGATATTAATAGCAGATAGCGGCACTTCTAAAACAAACTGGTGTTTAATAAAAAATGATGAGTCAAAGCAGTATTTTAATACGGAGGGCTATAACCCGTATTTTGTCGACAGCAATTACATTGTAAGTTCTCTTAAACAAAATTTGCCGGACGGAATATTATGCGATGAGATTAAAGAAGTATATTATTATGGAGCAGGTTGTTTTCCGGGGAAAGATTTTGTTTTATCTGATTCGATAAAGGCTGTTTTCAATCATGCAAAAATTTTTATTGAATTGGATCTTCTCGCTGCTGCAAGAGCGTTGCTTGGAAGCTCTCCGGGGTTTGCAGCTATATTAGGAACGGGCACGAATACCTGTATTTATGATGGGGAAAAAATAACTCAAAATATTGACTCTCTTGGATACATACTTGGTGATGAAGGGAGTGGAACTGCTATAGGTAAAAGACTATTGGGCGATTACATACGGGGATACATGCCCGGCGAAATAACAGAATTAATTTACGAAACGTTTCATTTAGACAAAGAAGCCATTTTTGAGCGTATGTACGGGCAACCATTCGGCAATATTTTTTGCGCAGACTTTAGCAAGTTTGTAGCTGATAATATTAGCCATATATATTTTTATGAATTGGTAAAAAATTCATTTAAAGATCTTTTTGAAAATCTTGTGATGCATTATCCTAACTACAAGAGTTATACATTTAACTGTGTTGGTACAATAGCCAATGTTTTTAAAGATATTTTATTGGAAGTAGTCCGGGAGTACGATATGTCGCCCGGAAAAATCATTAAGGCGCCTATTGATGGATTAGTCGAATATCATTTACAGCAAAGCTTAAAATAGAGGATTAGCTTCTTTTTTTCTTATACTTTTTCTCAAGGTCTATTATCTCCACTTTCCTGAATTCAATCGGATGACTTTCGCTTTGCAGGGAAATATAGCCACTGCTTAGCAGCATACCGTCTTTCTTTACTTTGGGATCATAGTTACTAACTACGCCGCCGCCCATTTGAGGTTTTTCATATACCATTACCGTGTCGCCATCTACAATTTGCTTAATAACGGAATCGCCCAGTACCAGCACTTCTGCTCTCACCCATTCTTCATTGCGAAAGGTTCTTGAGGTAGAATTAATACAGTGAGCCGTAACCAGGGTGTCACCCATTTCTATATTGGTACCTGGCGTGCATACGTTACAGTTAGGTCTCTCACCGGTAGAGTCGCCACCCAGCAATTGATCTTCTATGGAGATCGGGAAATCCTGATCTTTCAGCATGGTAGCAGGCGGTTGACAATGCAGCATGATGCCGCTGTTTTTATAAGCCCATCCCTGGCCTCCCTTTACCTGTGTCCCTACAAAGCGATATTCCACGGCAAGTAAATAATAAGAGTAAGGTTTATTATAAAAGATGTGGCCATATTGCTCACGAAACGAATCATATTGATCGTAAGAGACCACCATTTTTCCATCCACCACACGAAAGGTATTTCCGAAATTATCATTCAGCTCGTGACCCTTGATTTTTACGACCCATCCATCAAGGTTTTTACCGTTGAAAAGTTGTTTCCATTTTCTTTTTTGTTGTGCAATCCCTGCCATGTAAGGCAACAGCAACAATAGCAGTATAAGTTGTTTGAGTTTCATGGTTTGAATTTAGTTATTAGAAATGAGATCGCTTCATAATTCACAATATTCACCTTTTTCCAATCAATAAATCAGAACCTTTTCAAAACCTCTTCACCCATTGCCTCTGTTCCCAGTATTTTATCAGCAGCAGTTTGAACATCTGCAATGTCCCTGGTGCGGAAACCGGCTTTTAACACCCCGTCCACGGCAGCAATTACAGCCTCTGATTCTGCTTTCATTCCAAACGAAATATCCAGCAATAATGCTGCGGATAAAATAGACGCCAAAGGATTGGCAAGTCCTTTCCCTGTAATATCATGTGCCGAGCCATGAATGGGTTCATATACACCCGTGCCATCGCCAATTGATGCACTGGCCAGCATGCCCATAGAACCGGCAATCTGTGAGGCTTCATCGGTAAGAATATCACCAAAGAGATTTGCTGTTACCACTACATCAAATCTTCGGGGATCTTTAATCAGCAACATGGCAGTGGAATCAACAAACTGGTGTTCCACTTCCACATCAGGATATTCCAGTGCAACTTTTTGTACCACTTCTCGCCAAAGCCTCGACGTTTCGAGTACGTTGGCCTTATCAACGGAACATACTTTCTTCTTTCTTGTACGTGCGGCGTCAAATGCTTTGCGGGCAATACGCTCCACCTCATAGCGGCTGTATTCTGCAACATCAAAGGCTGTATCGCCATTATTCTTTCTTCCTTTCTCTCCAAAATAAATATCACCTGTTAATTCACGGAAGAATAAGATGTCAGCGCCTTTTAATATCTCCGGTTTTATGCTGGAGCTCCCAGCAGTTCATCAAATAATTTAATAGGGCGAATATTTGCGTAAAGGCCGAGCTCTTTTCTCATCTTCATAAACCTTGTTCCGGCCTTACTTTGGCAGAAGGATCATTGTCATATTTCGGGTGGCCTACTGCGCCAAACAAGACAGCGTCTGACTTACGCATTTTCTCCAATGATTCATCAGGCAAAGGATTACCTGTTGCTTCGATCGCTACATGCCCAATTAAAGCTTCGTCATACGTAAACGTGTGCCCGAATTTTTCAGCTATTTTGTCTAATACTTTTTTTCCTACTGCGGTTACTTCCTGTCCGATTCCATCACCTGGAACGATTAAGATTTGTTTTGTAGCCATTGAAATTTTTATTGATGAGTTTAATTAAAAAGTTAAGGTCAGGCTTTCATGTTTTCCTGACTTTCAGAGGGCAATAAAACCAAGAATTAAAGGGT
>CAWDTY010000001.1:0-179161 GCA_963805365.1 uncultured Chitinophagaceae bacterium | reverse complement strand
CTCTTGTTCAAGCCAGTCCAAAAATTAAAACTTTCATATTATTAGCCTTTCAAATATTTATTAGGAACATTTGATGGTTTGTAGTCAATTCCACAGGCCGCTTTAAGAAGTTGGGATACATTTTTAGAGATTTCAATTTCATTTCTATGCATTTGCGGAAGCAGCCCCATCATTGCATAACTAATCGGGTTCACAGAAGGAATTAACGTTTCCCATTCGTAACCTTTTCCCCAAATAAGCCCGTTAACCGTAATTTTTAAATCTGCAGAATTTGATAAAAGAAAATGGAGCATCTCAATCGAATGATTTAAGATTTGATTTACTGTATGAAAAATTGGTGTCTGTCCTCCAAAACCATTTGTATCAAATCCAGCTTTGGCATTAATGTCTGCTCCATGTTTTACAAGAACCTCGGCGCAGGAAACGTGATTAAATTCGGCACAAATGTGTAATAAGGTAACTTCATGCAACGGCGTGAAAGCGCAACGAAGTGAATACCTTTTGTCAACTATTTCGGGTTTATCTCTCAATTTATTTTCCAGTGATTGAGCATCGTCTGATAACACGGATAATAATAATTCGTCGTCGAACACCAAACCATAATTCATAAATGTTTTTACGCAATCCTTGAATCTTGAACTTCTTAAATATTCGCTTGTCAATTCGTAAATGAGTGGTTCATTATTGAAGTACACATTTGGATCAAGCCCATTAGCAAAGCATTCTTTTATACCCTCAACCGAATGTGTTTCAATCTCACCAATAATTTTGTTTAAATAGTCCATGATAAAAAAATGAAGATTGTGAAATAAAATAGCCGCGAACTTCTAAATATATACAGCTTCCTGCCACAAAAGTATTCGGGCCCAATAAAAAATGTTGCAACCATTGCAGGTGAGTGCATTCCAAATTGTCGCGGCAATTTTTTGCCCCATCGGGGCTACCTGTTTGTAGCAATCGCAATCTAAAAATCGTCAGGCGTGCTGTAGGTACGCAACGAATAGGTAGCCACTACGTGGCAAAATACGAACGCGAAAAACATTTATTCTACAAACAGGTAGTGCCTACGCACATAAATGCGAAAATTTGGAATGCACCCTCGCAGGTCTTCCGGTTTTAATTCTAAAATACTATCAGCCTCACCGCCGACTTTTGCCAGTGGTTAATGCAGGGGTACGAAATATAAACCAATCCATTATTCCGCAGTAAGCACAAGCACCCAATCGTTATCCCCATTACTATTCTTCCCGGGAGTTGTAAATGATTTGAAAGTTTTGGAGCCAACAGATTTACCAGTGGCTTTAATATATTTTCCATTAGTTGGGTCAAACCATTCTGCCTTTACCGATCCTTTCATAACGGACATGTTTACCTGAACAGAGTCGCTGTGAGCCGGAGGTATATAAGCAATTAAAAGCTTCCCGTCTTTGGTTGCTGCGGCGCTCACATATGCTGCGGATGTGTCCACGTTGTCGCTGCCTGCGATAAGAGCCGGCATATTGTTCAATCCAGACGGTACAAGCTCCCACCATTTTCTTTGTTTGATAAAATCGTTCAGCTGGTGCATGTCTATGGCGCCTTTGGTATCCAGGTGTTGTTGCCATATGGGATCTTCAAACTGCCATATGTAACCATTGCCTGCCACATAGCCGCCGATCGTGCCCAGCCATCCCCACCATTGGAAGCGGCGTACCGGCTGCGTTGCATTGGGATTGTAGTTATTGCCGTCAGGGCCTTCTTCGTCGTAAGGTTCTTCAAGCAGGAATGCAGGCATTACGGGCTCATGCGCATAGCCTTTACGGGCAAGGTATGGAACAGGTATTTTTAATTCCCATGTGTAACATCCGTTGATATTCATCTCGTGGCCAAAAGTTGCATTGTCGGCTGCATTTTCTCCACTGCCGGATTCGGCGGTGTACAATACAGATTGCTGGCCCGGCACGCTCTTTAATCCTTTGATAAGTGCTGCTTCCGCTTTGGCTTCTTTAGGCGTATAATGTCCTTTATCACCCAGCAGCATCCAAACAATATTTTTCTGATTCTTATACCGGTTCGCAAACCATGCTCCGTATTGTTCTGTTCTGTCGCCGTTTGCTATCAGCTCTTTCATCCATCCCTGTTCCTCCTTTTCACTGGAATAGCCCACATACCCGGGAAACATTAAAACCAAAATATTCTTTTGCTGGCAGTAGTTTAGGAAGGTATCTACAAAGCTCCAGTATTTTTCATTTGGCGTAGTGAGGTCAGGGCTTTCTGTGCGGAAATCGGCATAAGTAAGCTTGCCATCCCAATTGTTGCCATTGAGTCTTTTCAGGAAAGGCGTTTCACCCGCTGCGTTATACGGCGCATGATTGCCCATGGCCCAGTGAGTGATCACGCTTAACTCTATAGCGTTATAACCTTTGGCCAAAGTGTTTTCTATAAAAAGTTTATAATTCGCCTTCGTTTGCGAAACAATAAACCAGGCCGTGCGGCCAAGTATAGGGAAAGGCACATTATCCTGGTCTGCGAGGTAACGGCTGTCGTCGCTGATCTTCAAAGGAAATGCAACCTGCGAGGCTGCGGTTTGGTGGAGAAGGCAAGTGATACAACAGTATAGTGCAATCTTTAAAACAGAACCGTGCATTGGAGTGGTTTCAACAAATATAAAAAATGAGCCGATACAGCACTTGTTACAGTATACTTTTTATTGTTTAACTCTGAGAATTGCCACCAACTATCTATATTCTTTTAGTTTTAGTTCTCTATCATTAAACTGATTCAAATATAACTTCGAAACGAAGGGTAATGACATTATTTTAAGCGCCTGGTTTCTCACCCAAATTCCAAAATTACTTTTAGGAATAAATGATTTTGCAAAGCCTTGTGCTGATTTTTGTTTTTTACTTATAAATGGTTTGAAGATGTCTTCATAGTTTTTAAAGCCGGTTTCGTAATTGCCATTTGCCAGTTTTAATTCTCCTGCAAGAATATATGCGCCAACCATTGCCAGCGTTGATCCTTTTCCTGATAATAATGATGGACAATCACAAGCATCGCCAACTAAAGTTGTTCTACCCCTGGACCAATTGTCCATTTTTACCTGGCTGATTGTATCAAAATAGAAGTCTGATGAGGAGTCGATTTTTGCGAGAATCTCCGGGCATCTCCAGCCAATACCCATAAATTCATCCTTCAAAATTTGTTTTTGTTTTTCAATGTCATGGTGATTATACTTTAGTTTTTCCGGTGAAGTAAAAACAAAAAATGCTGCCGTGCTGTTAGCACTGTATGAATAAACAGCAGCTTGTTTACCCGGCACATTGAACATAGAAAATGCCCTGCCTTTGGCCGGATAATTTTCCAATGTAAAAGATGAAGTATAGTATCCGTAGTATCTTTCAAATTGCGCTTCGCTTCCAAAGATCAAATTGCGAACATTTGAATGCAGGCCATCTGCTCCAACAAGTAAATCAAAAGAACGATTTTTACCACTTCGAAATGTTACGATTACATTGTCTTGATCTTGCTCAACTTTTTCAATTGAGTCACCAAAAATAATTTCAACGTCATTATCTAAGCTTTCATAAATCACCTTCGCCAGGTCACTTCTAAGAAATGTAAACGCCCGGTTGTTCATTAGTTCTTTAATTTTCCGATAATTCATGCTGCCTTTCTCTTTGTCGTTTTTATCAACAAAGGCAACTTTTGAAATATCAATGTCTGCTTTTTCCAGGGCGGGTATAATTCCCATTTTTTCAGCAACATCAAATCCCGCTCCCATAAAATCGATGGCATAACCACCTTCTCTCAATTTGGGTGAAACCTCAATTATAGTTGGATTGAAACCAAACTTCTTCAGCCAAAATGCAAGTGTAGTACCTGCAATGCCGGCTCCTGAAATAAGAATGTTTTTATTGTTCATACTGTTTTTTTTAAGCGATATTCTTAAACCCAAGGCTTAGCCTATAAATTATTTCTTGTGCTGTTAGCGCTTCGGGTTTTCATTTTTTGTCTTTTAAAAGTTCATCTGTAAAATGTCCTCTTTGTTTTGGTTTGGAAAATTTGTCTTTGTTGAATGCCTGCGAATTTCCTTTTGGAATCGACAATGAAGTCCAGCCGTTTTCTGCAAGCATTTTTCCTAAGAATACAATTTGCCCGATGTGATATGAATAATGTGCAAGTTGCCTGTTAATGGCTTCAGTCACGGTGTGTCCCTGGTTTCGTATGTATATAATTTTGTCAAGGTCGTGAGTCGTCAATGTGTTGATTGCATTGAAAAGACAAGCCCAGCCTTCATTCCACTTTTCTAAAAGTTCTTCCCTGCTTTTTATATCGTTTTCAAATTCAGCGTCTCTGTCACGAAATTCTTTTTCTCCGTCCGAGGTCAGAAAGTCTGTCCAACGTGAAAGCATATTTCCCCAAAGATGTTTTACGATTGTCGCAATGCTGTTGCTGTCTTCATTGTATTGCCAAAACAATTTGTCGTCCTGCACTTGCGAAAACGTTTTGTCTCCAAGCATTTTGTAATATTCAAATTGTTTTCTTACGCTGTCTAAATAATCGTTTGTCATAATTCGTTATGTATGTTGTGTTATTGTTTCACTACCAAACCTACCGGCGTTGCTTTTTGTTTTTTAAAAAAGAAATTATAGATCATGGATGGAAAGCAAATATCAGTGAAGGTGACAATGCCCGCCTGCATAACCAATGCACTTGCCAATGCATTGGCTATCCAGTGGGAACCGTTATGCCAGCATAATAAAGCCAGCGCCATCCATACAAAGGCAAGGCTACACGCAAACCGGCTCTGGGGCGGACGCTTGGGAATGGCTGGTTTTTTAAAAAGGTGCCTGATGATTCCATTGTAGATATAATCGACAGGATGCCTGGGAGGTATCATTCCCCCTATAGTGATTGCAAAAGCGATGTAATAAAAATATACGTTTTGAAAGACGAGCCCCAGTAATACAATAACAGCACAGGTTCCATAAGCGAACCTTATGCCCAACTGGTACTCCGCTAATTGCGGCACTGCACAGGTCCACCCCTGTATTCTTAATCCAAGAATGCCTAAATCACTAATTGAACTTTTATTTGATTTCATATCTACTTTAATTTAATAGTAACTGCTCCTGCCTGAATGTATTTCTTACATGAGCCATCATTGCGAAGCTTCCATTTGTTTTGGCACCTGCTTCAATATCATCCTGCGTTTATGTAACCATAACTTAGCGGCGCTTGTTGCAACCGGCCAAGTGCCCATACCCCGGATGGAACAAGCTGAATGCCCGGCAGTATATTTTTTACAAAGTCATTATAGACTTCTTCACCAGAGAGCCCCTGTGCCTTGGCGACAACACCGCTGAAAACTTTTAATGCCATATTGCATACACAAAACGCAACACCTTTTTGCTGTAGTGCCTTTATGCCATCAAGGCCCGGTAGCGGGTAGTCTTTGCCGGTAGGTTCCCAATACATGTTGCGGACTGATGGAGCACCGGTATTTTTGTCAATGAATTTAAAAAGCTCGCCTAACTTATACTTTGAAATCATTGCATCATTCAGGGCAAAGGGAAATCCTCCATGCCTCATAACAATAGCAACTCCTACATTTTTTACAGTCTGATTTGTCGCCAGGTAAATATTGGCCCAAACGCCTGCCCAGAAATCCTTGTGTTCATGCATGTCATATAACACAGGAAATTTTTTCCCTTCCAGGGTATTGAGCCATCTTTCCTCTCCATCTGCAGGAGAATCCCATCCGGCAGCCTTGTACATGATTTTATCTGCAGCCTTTAATGGATTCGGCATTAATGCTATGCCGGTAGTAGCAGCACTGACTGCTGCGAGCTTTCCAAGAAAATTTCTCCTGGATTGCATGCTTTTCGTGTTCATAATTTTGTGTTTAATTTTTTTAAGACACAAAAATAGATTGCCAAAACAGGAACATTTTTGCTTAACAGTTCAATGATTTTGTTGGCCGGCTCAAATTGCCGGTTGCTGCTTTAGCGATGCAGCGGCTACACCAAAGCGCTTCCTGAAAGCGCTGCTGAAGTGGGAAATATTCTCAAACCCGCTTTCAAAAGAAGCTTCAGCAACTGTCTTGCCTGCATTCACAATCAGGTTATGTGCATGAGCAAGCCTTTTTTCCAGCAACCATTTTGCCGGCGAAGTATGGTAAACACTTTGAAAATCTCTTTTAAAAGAGGATAAACTTCTCGCACATAAAGCGGCAAACCCTTCCAGTTTTAAATTAAAGCAAAAATTTTCTTCCATTATTCTTTGCAATGAAATACTATTTGGTTCTTTAACCAAATCGCAGAAGTATGATAACAGTTCTGCGTTCACGGGGTTATCGGCAATGGTCAGTATTAGTTCTCTGAATTTTAAATCCAATATGGCGTTGTCAGGTTGTTGCTTTGTATTAAAATAAGTGATCATTGAACTAAAAAAATTATGCACCGCATCATTGGTATCAATAGAAATAACTGTCCGATACATTTTATTGAAATTGTACAATGGTTTGGATTTGCTCTTTAATACATCACAAATAAATTTATCAGGAATAAAAAAGAAGATGAGGCAAAATTTTGTATCAAAAAATTGCTCCACTATGCAAGCTCCTTTTCTAATCAGCACACAGCTTCCCTTTTGTAATTCAAATGAACCTTGCGAGGTGTGCCAGATTTTTCTTCCTTCGACTACGTAGGCAATGTAACTTTGTTCGCTCCATACGTCTTCGAATTTATTTTTTAGTGGACAATCGTAGAGAGTGATCAGCGAATCGCCAATGGTAAGTTGCTTGAAATATTCCGGGTTACTTACTATTTGAGAATGCAAATTGTACATCCCGCTTAGCTTGTTTTAATTCATTAATGTATTACTTATTTTAGGGGTTCTACATGTTAGCTGGCGCTTTAATCTTCCGTGAGTCGCACGGGTTAATACATTAGACTTATATCAAATTTATGAATTAGTTTTTTTATATCCTGAACTTTTCTTTTTTCGTTTTTGATCCTGAAATTTGTAGCCATTTCCCGATTTGTAGGGAACACTTTTTATAATCATATTCTGATATTTAGAAAAGATTCTCTTGCCTGATCTTCAAAATTATCGCTATTTACTTTTCCTGAAACAGGATCAATACCAGACACGGCTCGAAGGAAAAGTTGCCATTACCCAACCGGTTGGAGTTGCCCCCGGAATAGAAACATTGCTGATAAAGATGCCTTAATGGCTCCCAATCCTTGTATACAAACCAGTCCTCTACATCAACCTGCTCCACTTCAGTATATTGGGCATCAACCTTTAAAAAGATTCACCAGCCACTGAAGTAGGTGGAAAACACTACCAATTTTAAACCTACTAACTAACTTAGGGAAATCTGCAGGTCTAATTGACCATTTAACTATGTTACTTTGAGAGAAAACCACCATGATACTATACGTACCAACTTTGGTGAAATTACTTAGGAGAGCCGGGGTACCGGTACTGATCCGGATATTGCAGCCGCTTGCGTAATTTTGAAATAATTATATTCTTTATTGCTTAAATAAATTTGTTGATGAAAACTGCATTCCTGATTATTTTTTCTTTTCATTTCTACCTGGCCGGCCATGCTCAGTTGAAGGATTTTCATTTTATTGGCGAAAGGACGTTTCGTTTTATTGATTCGTCGAGAAGCCGGCCACTTACTACTGAAATCTGGTATCCGACAAGCGATACCGTAAAAGACAGTGACCGGCATTTTTCACCTTTCAAAAGACAATACACGGTACGAGATGGCAAGCTTCCTTCAGCAAAATTTCCACTCATTATGCTTTCCCACGGCACGGGAGGAAACAGGTTTTCACTCGAATGGCTTGCGCAAAACCTTGTGCAAAATGGCTTTGTTGTTGCCGCCGTTGATCATTGGGGAAATACATACGATAATAAAATTCCGCTCAACTTTTTTGAGATATGGCAGCGTCCTCTTGATATAAGTTTTGTATTAACCGCATTATTAAATAAGCCGGAACTTAAATCAATCATTAATAATAACAGGATAGGCGCCGCCGGATTTTCAGTCGGAGGTTATACCGTGCTTGCATTGGCGGGAGCCGTTGCTGATTTCCAGGTGGCGCTTGATTATTACAGGACCGTAGGTCAGAAAGAAGTTAATTTTCCTGAATACCCGGGCCTTGGCAAGATGTTGTATGATAGTACACTCATTGCAGATAGCAAACATGTTCCCAACTTAAAGGATAAACGGATTAAAGCATTTTTTTCCATATGCCCCGGCACAGGCCCTGCGTTTAAAAGCAGTAGCCAGTTCAAAAGTATTACCGGGCAGGTTTTCATTATTGGCGCCCAAAGTGATAGTATGGCCCCGGCAAAACAAAACGCTTTGCATTATCACAAACTGATAAAGAACTCGCAGTATTTTCAGTTTCCAGGCAATACAGGCCACTATGTAATGCTTGGTGAAGCCGATGACGAACTTAAGAAATCAGGCCCAATCTATTTTACGGATGATCCCGGTGTTGACAGGCATGCGGTGCACAAAAAAGTTGAAGACCTGGCAGTTGATTTTTTCAAAAAATGTTTAGATTAAATTGACTTCACACCGGCGTCTATACTCGTAGGTTTTTTATACCGGTGTTGGTGTTTCTTCTTCTGAAATTAAAGCATTTACAAAGAGTAAAAAGACACCGCCGAGGTTGCGTGTTTCCCGCGAACGAGCGGGGACGGGCTGTGCGGATGGTTTAGTAGCTCAGCAATCACCAACATCAGTATAGAGCCAAGAATTGATCCTACGGAGTCTTTGAAAAAAAACAAAACACCAACGCCTGCAAGAAAAGAAAGGCTACACCCACGGCGCTGGAAAATAGAAGCCTTGAGTTCTCTTTATATCCTCCTCGTACCTGCTACCTGCCATAGCCGTACCCATGGCGTTACCACTGCGTTAATTAACGCACTCGTAAAGCAGTGGAATGCTTTCATGGGCGAAGGAGGTAATGTGTTGATATGGAGCAAAACAGTTGCGGATTAACTCATGTTACGGGGATCAGCAAAGGCTGAGCAGCACTTTTATAATTTAACCAAATTATTGATAGCTGAACTTTCCAACTAATTAAATTTGGCTCGAAACTGAAAGTTTGCCAATTCAATGCCTCTCTTTGCTTTTCGATCAATCATTTCTTGTACCTGAACATCAGTTATTTTAAACTTATCAATTCCTATAAAGAAGTCATTCATAACTTTCATCATGAACTCATTATAATGATCAAACGCAGTTCTTAGTCGCACAAAATCAGGAAAAGTGGGAAGATATACATCCATTACTTTTGAAGGGTGAATTAATTTATTCCTTATTGATTTAATTGCCATGAGTTCAGAAAGATAATTGGTAAAGTAGTCTTCTTTTATTTCAATTTTATCCCATGTTGTTGCTATCTGATTAAAGGTGTTTGTGAACTTTTCAAAGAAATTTTCTTTTGGTTTGGTCATGGGGTATGGATCAAGTCTTCCCAAACCAAATATATCAGCTTCAATCAATGTAAACAGTTGGATAAGACATGACCTACCCAATGTTTCAAATTCAATTTTGGAATCTTTAAATTGTTCTGTGATATTTAATAATTTGATATAGTCGTTTCTCAATATGTTATGCAGAAGCTGAAACTCATCCATTATATCAGATGCCTCTATCATTGATTTAAAGTCACTATATAATTTTGTGTGCTTTCCCATGGCTAAATTTATACCTTTTCTCGATGACTACCGGCTATTAAAAAAAAATTTAAACCGGCGGAAATATTTAAGGTGATGGAAGTTTAATTGCTGTTTAGTTCATGCCTCCCTAAGAGTTGTTGGTGATTGTCAGGCTGCAAAACCCTACAAACGAACACGCAACTGCAGCGTGTGGCTGTAACGGGGTGAATATTTTTTAAGAACGCCAAAGCCGCATAAATATCAATTTGATGAAGCAGCGTTTCCCCTTACAAGGGGTCATATCTGTAAACTGCTATATGAGAAAAATACTATTTGCAACTTTATTACTCTTTTTCTACTGCCAGGTTGTTGCTCAAAACATATCTGCTAAAGAAAGAATAGCCACAGTTCCGGATAATGAATCTTCAAATGCATCCTTCAAGTCAGCGAGTGTATTAAAGGTGAATATTTTTGCCCCTTTACTTGGCTACTCGCAATTTTCTTTGGAAAAATCTATCCGCCACCTGAGAAACATTGAATTTGGCCTTGGTATTATAGGGGCGGGCAAGAATTTAAACATCCAACCACGTTCTTTAGGTTTGAGCCTTGATCGTTTTGGTCCTTACAAATACCGGGCAGGCCATAAAAATCAATTCGGTGGCTTTTTTGAGTTTGGGTTTAAATTTATAAAGTCGATCCATTCTAATGAAATATCGCCAAACAATTACAAGCCACCTAATACCTTCGAAGGGTCATATATAAAGCCTTCTTTTTTAGTCGGAGCTTACAGCTTCAACCAATTCCGTGATGATTCCACGCAAGCTACAATTGGAAAACATCACCGCTTTGGTGCCTTGATGCTGAATTTGGGACATCAATGGGCATTTGACAATAACATAGTTTTTGAATTATATTTTGGTGGAGGGGCAGAAATTGACAATGTGAAGGACGAAGATGATTTATATGGGCATCCGTTTGTCCTGGCTGTAGCAAAGGATAATCCTTCTGTCAACTTCGCATTTACCGCTGGTTTTCGCTTTGGTTTTCTTTTAAAATAAAGTGAAGAAATTGATTCCTTATTAATAAAATGACATCACCCTGATGTTGAGAAACAGAATGCAAAAAATATTTCCTGTTCATTGAAGGAAAATATTTCATTAGAATAACAAAAGTCTTTAACGATTGCGTCGAGGAGGGGTTTTCACAGCATGAACTATAAATCATAAAAGAACTATCGTGAAACCCCGACAAATGAACAAGTTATCAATTATCTTGCTCTAAGCTGAATGGCTTTGTAAGCATTCCAATTCAAAAGAGTGGCTTTATTAGGTTGAAGGATTATTCTTCGTCGGGGTTTCATGCCTTCCGCTTTGCTTTGCTATGAAAACCCCGCCGGGACGTTAAAATATAGAATGACACCTAACAAAGATGAACCTTCTTAAAACAAAATTTCTTTGGGCAGTTCTGATCGTAAAAAAGTTGTTGAATAAATATAATCTGAAGAAGTAATTTGTGGCTGTGCTGGTCTTTCTTCTTCAAAAATTAAAGCATTTACCCAAGAGTAAAAGAGATCGCCGGTGCGGGTTCGAGCGGATGGTTTAGTAGCCATGGAATCACCACCATCAGTATAGAGCTGAGAATTGATCCTACGGAGTCTTTGAAAAAACAAAACACCTTTCTTCTGGTTCTTTGTCCCGGATGAGACATATTTGATTATTTTGTTTGATTGCTCCCTTATAGTTTGTTTTTACAAACCCTTCCAACTTTGAGTCTTCAGAATCTTTATTGTTGAGATCAATAGTAATATTCGATCCGCCAATTCTATATGTTCCTTTTTGAGAAAATTTCTTGTCGCGACCGAACCACTTAGATACGGATTCAGGATCGTTTGATGAAACCGATTGAAGATATACACTGCCATCATCATAAAATCGCAGGTATGTAAATATTTCAATATTTGCGGCGGGAACACCGCCAGTTTTAGCTACGTACAGACCGTCAAATACAATAGTTGCTTTGGTTTCTGATTGGGAATACGAACTAAAAGTTGTCGTGATTATAATTGTCAAAAAAAATAATGTTTGTTTCATTGTGAGGTTTTTTTAAAGTAGCAGCCAACACGCTAATTTATATTATTAAACAAGATCATTTTATAAAATCTAATTTTTTGCCTGGAGATAATCAATAAACCCACATTATACATTCGTATTATCGTTAGTGCAATCCAATCTGTCTATATATCTCCCTTCCCATGTTAGGCCACATACCGGCGCCGGTATGCGTGTTTGTTTTAGGAAGACCAACGCCTGCAAGAAAAGAAAGGCTACACCCACGGCGCTGGAAAATAGAAGCCTTCAGTTCTCTTTATATCCTCCTCTTACCTGCTACCTGCCATAGCCGTAGCCATGGCGTTACCACTGCGTTAATTAACGCACTCGTAACGCAGTGGAATGCTTTCATGGGCGAAGGAGGTAATGTGTTGGGACGGAGCAGGCATTAGAGCAGAACAGTTTAAGCATTCAATGGAGATATTAGGACGGTTACCTGCTGGTCATGAGACCAGGCAGCGGCTTTCACGAGTGGCTGGTGTGGGCTTGCGAAAAAGTGGAACACCCACGAAGGCTGAGTCAAAATTCGACGCGATAGTTTATAAGTGGGAATAATCCCAACCCATACTCATTCTCGAATTGGTTGGTTTGTATGTGGTAGGTCGTACTGTAAATATTTTTTTGATTAAAAACATTCTGAATATCCAGCATAAGAGTATGGGTTGATTTACGAAAATTTATTTTATAACTAACTCCGACGTCTGCACGAAAATAGGGTGATGTTTGTGTGGAATAATATTTATCCTTTACATACACAATCTTGTTTTGCATTCCTGACTGCACCTGGTCCACCGGGGATTCCCGTAAACCACCCGCTGTTAACAATTTCCCATTAATGGCAAATTTTCTTTTTTCATTTTTATCTATGCTCCATTCTTTTCCGGCGATGGCAGTCAAATGATAAATCCTGTCAAAACGGGTCGGAAATTCTTTTCCATTATAGGTGGTAAAAAAGGACCTGGATAATGAAGCTGTTAATAGAAAGTGCCAGTTCTTTACAAGAGGTTTTTCCACCGTAATATCCAACCCGTAATTTCTACCGCTGCCTGTACTTACCAGGGTTGAATCAAGATCATACAAATCATAAACGCTCAATGCATTTGACATGGAGAAAAAACCAGGATCCTTTTTTTCCACAGCTACCTGGTATAGATATTGATAATATGCTTCCACTTTAAATAAAACACTATGAAACTTCTTTTGGTATCCCAGTACAAGGTGTATCGCTTTTGGAAATTTGAGATTTTGTGAAGCTTCCGTCGTATTGTCTTTTAAGTTTCGGAAAAAATAAGTGGATAAATGTTCAGGGCGGCTATGCAAACCGGCGGCCACAAGAAATTTTTGATTGTTTGGCATACTGTAACTTATAGAAAATCGTGGCTCAACACTTTGTTCACGGGTGAGAGACAAACTTGTAAAATGCACGCCGGGAATCACCTCAATACCGCTTTGTGATTTCCATTTCCATTGCAGAAAACTTTCATACAAAATTGAATTGCCACGGCTGTCGAAAATCTGGTCATAAACTCTTGTGCCGGGATTGTATCGGCGATCAGTAAAGTTGTACGCCAGGAGGCTAATGGTTACGCCAGCCTGCATAGTATTACGGCTATTGATCTTATTATTATAGATACATGATGATTTATAAGCCATGTTTAAAAAATCTGTTCTGCCTGTTTCCCCTCGTGCATAGTTGTTATGCACATCTATGCTGTCACTTTTATTAATGTAGTTGTCGGCCGTTATTGCCAATGTCGTATGCAGGTAAGCTTTGGGCGAAAGAAAGATTTGGTGCGACACGCCGAACACACCCATTTTTCCTTTTTCATGGATAGAAAATAAGGGTCCGAAGGCATCACCAAACGCAAAATCAATTTGTTGCGGATCACGGAAGGATTTGTTAATGCCGCCAAGCCCAAATACAGAAAAACTGCCCGCTTTTTTTGTGGGTAATGAAATTTTGAAAGAAAGATCCTGGTAGTCAGGGGTAACTCCCTCTATTTCGGCTATACCCTTTAGTAGGGCAAAAGTGGAATAGCGATAATTAACGATATAAGAGGAGGAAGACCTTTTATTAAAAGGCCCGGCGATAGCTGCCTCTACACCCAATGCACCGAGCATTAATGAATATTCGTGTTTATCCTTATTTCCTTTTCTCAACCTGAGATCGAAAACACCCGACAATGCATCACCAAATTCCGCCGGAAAGGCGCCGGTATAAAAATCAGACTTATCAAGCGTGCTGCTGCTAAGCATGCTTATGTTGCCACCACCGCTGCCGGTATTTCCAAAATGATTTGGATTGGGAATCTCAATTCCGTCCAGTTTCCACAATATTCCCCTTGGTGAATTGCCGCGTATTATAATCGCATTGCTATTATCTTCCGTGAACGTTACACCTGCAAAATTTTGCGCAATTCTTCCCGGATCGAAACCTGTTACCGGGTATTTTTTCGCGTCATCCAAAGAAAAGGAGCGTACGCTTGCCGAAGCAAATTCGTTTAATGCATTATCCGGCTTTCTTCCACCCGTTACCATCACCTCGTCGAGCGTGGTGATTTTCTCCGTTAGCGTTGCCTCTAAAAAAACTTCTTTGCCACTGCTCACCTCTATACCAGGGTAATTTTTTGTCTCGTAGCCGGTGGCTGAAAATGCCAGGTTTTGTGTTCCTATTGGTACGTTTATAAATTTAAAAATGCCCAATGAATCACTGGTCGTACTGGTATTACTACCGGCAATACTAACCGTTACGCCGGTCATGGGTTGTCTTGAGTCTGCATCGATCACAGATCCTCTTACGGTGTTTGTGTAGGAATGCGATTGGCCGCTGCAGTATGTGCTGAGGATAATCAAAAACGGAAGGAAGAATGTTTTAATAATTTGCAATGTGCAGTTAGTTACGGGTTCCACTGGGATTGTTTTTTATATTGAGTCACAATACCCGGGAAGGTTGGGCAAAACACCGGGGTAAATTACCAGCCCATGAATGAACTGTAATGAAGCAAATAAAAGGTGGCTCTAAGCAAGATTGAAAAATTCATAAACGATCATCGCCTGGCGCCGCCTCGCAATTGGAAATATAGAGAGCATACGATAATTTTATCCTTTATGTGTGTTGGAAAAACCTACGCTGGCTATAATACCCTGCTATCCATATTACCATCAACAATTAAAAAGTGCCCCAGGACAGCAGCTTTTTTATTATTGAAGGTTCCTACGAGCAGAAATCTGTGACTTCTGTATTTTTAAGTTGCTCAGGGTAGCTGGGGGAAGGTATTTTTTTTACACTATATGCTGGCAATAATTTTATTTTATAAATTTTCTTTTTCAGCTTTTTTCCAAAAGTAAATAGCAAAAATAGTCGTTATAACAGGCAACATAATCCCATATTCATCAATCCAAAATTCTGTCTTGTCATTAGAAACTGTGAGAGGTGTACATATTTTTTGAATGTAAATATTGTGAATAGAATGAAATATAACTGCCGGCCATATACTGTTCGATTTAAAAGTGTAATAAGCCAGGATTACAGAAATTCCAATGATCATAATCGTGAAAGCGCTCATATGCAGTAAAAGGTTTTCACTACTTCCATATATTAAATTAAGCAAAGGGAAATGCCAGGTTGCCCAGATAATTCCACTTACAATTGCAAGTGCTTTAAAAGACATTACCTTTCTCAATTCGAAGATTAAAAAGCCACGCCATCCAATTTCTTCTCCCATAACAGAACCTAAATTTTTTATTACCCCAACTGTCAATAACAGAAAGATCATTACTGCTACCACAAGTGTTCGATGTGCACTTTCAATACCCAATTCATTACTCCATTGTAAGATTGTTTCAGTATTGATAACATTTCCAAAACCAAATAGCCAAATGAAGACATAAGCAATTGAAACATACAAGATGGGTGTGATATAGGCGGGTCTTAAGTATTTGAATTCTTTTAAACTCCATGGCAAATGTGAAACAGGTCTCTTCCTTATTTTCAATGTAATGATTGATGCCAGTGCCGGCGATAACATCAAGGCGCCCACGTAAATACTGGTTGGGTTTAATTTTAAAATGGCATAATATGCGATGGAACTAAATGCCGTTAGCAGCATTAAAAACAGCATGATTGTTTTCCACGTTTCTTTAATTTCCGATGTGGCTTTTGACATTTTGTTTTTAGATTAGTCTTTACCCGAATTGTTTCAAAATGCAATTAGAAATTTTATTCAGTGCCAATGGCGAGATGGCTTGTTCCACAAAGCGAATATTGCTGATGAAACTTTATATTTTTATATTTTATTGAGCTTACTTTCGGCGGCTCAGCATACTATCTATTGGCATTAGTTTTTAACCAATGTTTCTTTTATCAGCTTCCAATTCGGTTTGAATAATTTTAATTTTTTCCAAAATTGGTTTCACATCTTTAGTGGCGGCTCTTTTATTAATCCAAATAATAAAAGCATAAAAGAAAGCCAATCCTGTTATTGTTACTATTTTTAAATTGACCGTTAGCGGTAAGATACTTTCTGCCAGGCCATTGGTCCAATTGTAATCTGCGGGATTTCCTAAGCCTAACAGGAATACACCATTAATGAGAAACGGAGGTATCGCATACCAATAAGCGACAGCATCTAATAAGTCTGCCTGGTGTTGCATAGCAATTTGATGGTCCGCAAGTTGATCCTTCACTGATAAATCCAAATGGGTTATAACATGGCGTGATTTATATTTTCTTAATTTGAAAATAACATAGGCAAACCAAACGATAGATAAAGCGCACGCTATCCTTGTAATAGGAAAAGGAATTTCATACAATAAGTATATAAAAATCAACATGCCAAGCATTGAAGCAACGATCTCTCTTATATCCCTGATTCTAACTGCTTTTTGAATGCTACTCACCTTAGCATTCAACTCCTTTATTAACTGAGACGTCTCGATAGAAATATGCGCTGTTTGAGACGAATTATTCCAGATATCTTTTAAATCCTGCTCTAACATTTTAGTGGATTTTTAGAGTTATACATTCAAATAACTTTTTTCTGATTCTTTTCATTTTTACTGCGATATGATTTTCTGATAACCCGGTTATTAAGGCAATTTCTTTATAGGATAAATCATCTAAATAAAGGACTACAATTGAAGTGTCTGTTTCATTTAAAGTAGCAATACATTCTTTTAAATAATTGAATTTTTCCTGTTCAGCGACATCAATTTCTTTTTCTACTGGTGTAAAATGAATAGAGTCAAACCTGACTGATTTTATCATTGCTCTTGTCCAATTTCATTTTAGAACGTAAACAAACGTTAATCGTAATTTTATACACCCATGTATCGATAGATGATTGGCCTTTGAAGCTATCAAGAGATTTCCAAATTTGAAAAATGACTTCCTGGAAAAGGTCTTGAGGCTCTAAAGGAAGCACAGCGTATATTCTGCAAATCCTGAATATTTTATTCTTATTTTTCTCAAGTACCTGTTCAAAGTTTATCTCCATATTTTTTGTCAACCTGGTAATTATTATAGATCCTACGCGAATTCATTCCTCTAAATTTCGGCTTGTTTGTTAACCTTTTTTAATGCCTTGTTTGATGAAGTTATCCGGAGGAATTCAATAAAAAATCCTGCTAAAAGAATATAACTTATTTCCTTATTTGAGCGTTCCAAACTATAAGAGCATGCAAGTATAACAATAGCCCATACTACGCTGCTAATGATTTGATTTCTTGCAAGAATTTGATTTACTTTTTTGGTTTTGTTTTCCATTTTCTTAAAATTTAAATGATTGTTTATTTATTGTCTTTATTTAATTAGTGACAGACTTTAATAAAATATGACAGCATGTTATTGGTTTTTTTTTCTTCTCAGAATTTTGACAATACGATTGTATACGATCTCCGATACATTCCAGGTGTATCCACCACTTGTATTTACAAACTGGATAACAACCGTATCAATGTCTTTGAAATATTTTGCGATACTGGAATATCCCGGCAATAATCCTGTATGTTCAAATACATAAATGGAGGAATAAATAGCTTGTTCTTTATCATTCAGCAGGGAGCCATCATTCAGAGCCCGCAGGAACATGCCCACATCCTTTGCTGTAGCAACCATTGAGCCGGCAGGGTTTATAAAATCATTATTCTTTAAATCGCCATCATAACCTACGGAATACCCACTCATAACATCGTCCACATTTACTTCACTAAGCAAACTGTAAGTATGGTTCAGATGGAGCGGTTTCAAAATTTCTTGCCTGATATATTGGTGATGGCTATACCCCAGGGTTTTATCAAGGATTTCGCCTATTAATAAATAATTCGTATTTGAATAACTATATTTTTTACCAGGTTCAAAGTCTGCGGGCTTATCCAGCACCAACTCAAGATTTTCTCTATTGCCTTTGGGTGGGTGTTCCCAATAGCCAGGGGTGTCGGTAAAATTGGGAATGCCGCTTCTATGTTGCACCATCATTCTCAAGGTTATTCTATCAGCATTTTCAATTCTTCCCGCAAGGTCCGGCAGGTAATCAGCAAGGGTTTTATCCAAAAACAACTGTTTGTCATTTACCAATTTAGCGACAGCAACAGCAACATATAGCTTGCTGATACTGCCAATTTTGAATAATGATTGCGGGTCTGCCGGAACCTTGGTTTCTCTATTTTTCCAGCCGGCTGTATAAAATGCAGGTGGCTTGCCAGCCTCGTCAACATACACAATCATACCGTCCAATCCATACCCGATGGCATCATTTACCTGTTCCTGAACGGTACCAGGCAGGGGCGCTATCCACGCCCTTACCAAAACCCATGGTACAAAATACAAAGAGGCTATGCTTGCAATAATAAATACTATTCTGAGTGTTCCCCGCAAGGGCGGGGCAGGCTGTTTTGTTTGTTTCTTCGTCATAATAGTTAATGCTTTCCCCACCATTACTTATGCATATTGTTAGGGGAGGTTTTATTTCCATTTGCACAGGTAAAGGGGCGATGCTTTCGGTTTGCATTCAATGAAGTAATTGATCCCAGAACTTTGGCAAATATCGCTTTATATTTCTTTTAGAATATGAAGCATTCCATTGGCGCATGCTTGTAGCATAGCCGCTTGCGTTAGCAAGACCTAATCCATCGATTTAAGGTATTTATAAAATTCACTATCGGTTGAAATTAGGACAAATGTTTTTCCTACGCTGGCTGGAATAAAAGTTTATACTTATTTTTTTATAGTATAAGCTTTATTTTTTTCTGTTTGAAAAGAATAGATTGAATCACCTTCATTTTTCAAAATCACAGGTTTGTCGCCGGCATAAAGTTTATAATTTTTATTAAGCCTGATTCTGCAAGTGTTATCAAATTTTGAATAAATCGTTGCTGATGTTAATTCATTATTCTTCCAATCGAGATCAATACTAAAACCACCACGTGCACACAAACCTTTTACCGAACCCTGATGCATAGCAGTGGGCAATGCAGGCAACAGATCAATAATGCCTGTGTGCGATTGCAACAACATTTCTGTAACCGCTGCAGTTACACAAGTATTTCCATTTAAGATAACACCGGGTACTTCACTATTAAATAAATTTGGATATAAACCTAAATTATTAACCGGCGATTTGCTTTGCGCATCAACATAACCTAACTGGTATTGCAATGTTTGCATGGCACTGTCTGCTTCATATAATCTCGCCCAACAGGCTGCTTTCCACGCAAAACCCCAACTGCCGTTGGTTTTAGCCCGTAGCGTTAATGCTTTCTTTGCTGCTTCAGCCAATTGAGGTTTCGTTAAAGGAGAAATTTCTGAGCCGGGAAATACTGCGTATATGTGCGACAAATGACGATGTGCAGGATCCGTTGAACGCCAATCATGTTGCCACTCTAACAGGTTCCCATTCTTTCCAACGGGGTAAGGCATCAGCTTATTGTAAGCATTCGTAACGCTATCAATAAAAGAGTTTCTTATATGTAAAATAGTAGCAGCTTTGATTAGGTTTGAGAAAAGATCTTTCATTAATTCAATATCGCTTGTTGTGCTTATACTGGTTTGCGCTGTGTCACCATTTTCTGTGATGAAAGTATTTTCCGGTGAGAAAGATGGCACGCTGATAAGATATTTTCCGGTACTGTCTTCTATCAGCCAATCCAAAATAAATTGCCCTGCCCCCTGCATGATTGGGAATGCTTCGTCTCTTAAAAAATTCGTATCAAGTGTGAATTGATAATGCTCAAAATAATGTTCGCTTAGCCATGCGTTGCTTAGGTTCCAGTTTGCCCAATGTGGATTTCCCTCGCCCCAATTGCCTACCGGTGAAGACTTGCGCCATATGTCTGTATTATGATGTGCACACCATCCCTTCATACCATAATTTATTGCCGCCGTTTTATAACCATTTTCCGAAAGCTCCTTTATCAATTGCAAAAACGGCTGATGCATTTCAGAAAGATTATTTGTTTCAACAGCATAATAAAACATTTGCGCATCATGATCAATACACCAGTTGCTGCTATATTCAGGGCGAAGTTTCTCATTCCATAATCCTTTTAAGTTTGATGGTTGTCCACCAGGCCTTGAACTGGCAATCAAAATATATCTTCCATACTGAACAATTGTTGCAAGCAATGCTGCATCGAATTCATACGGCATCTTTTTCAATCTTTCATCCGTTGGCAGGTTTTCATTTTTGCTTTTACCAAGGTTATACACAACCCGTTTGTAGATTGGTTTATAATCATTGATGTGATCTGATAGTAATGTTGCATAAGATTTTGCTGATGCATTCTGCATCGCATGTTGCGCTATTAAAGCATCGTTCTTCCCCTGCCTGGATGGCGATTTATCAAAACCATTAAAGCTTGTGACCGCTGTTATTAAAATAGTAACTGCATCTGCACTTGAAACATGCAAGCCTTTATCATCGGCAAATAACTTTCCACCAGAATTGATAATTTTTAACCTGGCTGTGAAAGTCATTCCCTCATCTCCATATTGAACTGCAGCGCTGTCTTTTATCTTCCATAAATAGACAGGCTCAACATGCTTCGGGCATTTTCCGCTTAAAATAATTTCATTGTTATTAATATTTTGAATTGAATAATGAAGCTTGCTTTTAAGCAAAATATCAAAAGAAATGGAAGCCTTTTTATCTGCTTCATTTCTTATAACAATAACACTATCCGGAAAAGTTGCAAACACAGTTCGCTTGTAGTGGACGCCATTACTTTCAAACGATGTTGTTGCTATGGCGCTATCAATATTTAATTGCCTTTTATAATGCGAAGAATCTTTTATGTTATGGTAAATAATTTTTAAATCAGCCATTGGCATGTACGACTCAGTGTAAGGCCCTTGCATAAACTTACACAAGCTATCTGCCTTTTTATATTCACCTTTTAACGCCGCTTCTCTTACCAACGGTAGATATTTTTTTGCCCCGGGATTATTCCATTTAATATTCGGCCCACCACTCCATAAAGTATTTTCGTTAAGTGAAATATATTCCTCTTGTACCCGGCCATAAATCATTGCGCCCATTCTTCCATTGCCAACAGGTAATGCTTCATTAAAATTTACAGCAGGTTGATTATACCACAAAATGCCTTCATTGTTTTGCGCTGAAAGATGAAAGCAGATTATCATCGCAGATAAGAAGCAAAAGACTTTTTTATTCATGAACAAGCGTAAGAAATATGCAATTACCTTTTTTAATTTGAATAGCAAATAGATAAATTTATCGTGGCAGTGTTATTATGAACTTACTCCCTTCACCTTCCTTTGTCTCTACTTTTATTTCGCCACTGTGTGCTTTTACAATATCATAGCTTACACTTAAGCCTAAACCAGTGCCCTGGCCTGCTGGTTTTGTTGTAAAGAATGGTTGAAATATTTTATCGACTGCTTTTTGTGGAATGCCTTTGCCATTGTCCTTTACCGTGAGTTCAATGCCGGTACGCAATTTTTTTGTACTTACAGTAACTGTTGGGTTATACCCCGGAAGGGCGTTTGCCAAAGCATCATTTACTGCATAAAATGCATTATTATAAAGGTTAAGCAGCATCCTTCCAATATCCTGGGGTACAATATTTATCTTACCAATGATATCATCAAAATCTGTCTTAATTTCTGCCTGGAAGCTTTTATCTTTTGCTCTCAGGCCATGATAGCTGAGCCTTAAATATTCGTCTGCCAGTGCATTAAAATCAATTGGTTCCTTTTGTCCGATGCCTGCTCTTGAATGCTGCAACATGCCTTTTACTATTGAATCTGCACGCTTGCCATGATGATTAATTTTTTCTTCATTTTCTTCCACGTCTCTCGCTAAAACACTTACGCCGCCATAGTTCCCGTTTGCAATTTCTTCTCTCATCTCTGCAATCAATTCTTTATTTACCTCCGAGAAATTATTTACAAAGTTCAAAGGGTTTTGAATTTCATGTGCAATGCCTGCAGTAAGCTCGCCAAGAGACGCCATCTTTTCTGAATAGATGAGTTGCGATTGGGTAGCCTTCAGTTCTACCAGCGTTTCTTCCGCCTTTTCTTTTTGTTGTTGCAATAAGATGTTGGCTTTCTTCTTCTGGTTATTATTTCTCCATTGTATATATGCGATTAATAAAATAACCAGTACAAGCACAATGAGTGCACCAATGGTAAAGTATTGTATATTTTTTATTCTCTTTTGTTCTGCATCTTTCTTATCCTGCTCCGCTTTGGCAACAGCTTGTTTTTTGTCAAACTCATATTGCATTTTAGCCTGCAAAGCCTTTTTTTCTGTTTCCTGCTTAATAAGACTGTCGCGATATAACGTATATAATTTATAGTGTTCGTATGCATTCTTATAGTCGCCCTGTGCGCTGTCAAGTTTTGTGAGGTTGTAGTAGCCGCCCAGTAGTTCTTTCATATTGCCTGCTTGTTTCGCAATTTGTAATGCCTTATTAAGGCTTTCAAATGTTTCATTAAGCTGTGTCTGGGTAAAGTTTATAATTGCGGAATCCAAAAAAGTGCCGGTAATACCTTTTTTACCCAATTCACTTTTTAAGGATTCCATCACTTTTTGCTGAATAGAATCGATTGACTGTGTATGTGCGCCAACTGAACACAGCAATAGAAATACGAGTGGCAATATTTTATATGTTGTTTTCATGGTAATAATATTGAGCATCCCTGCAGGCTTCTTAATTGTTTTTAAAAGTGTGTTATCGAAGTCATCCACAGCTTTTAAAACATTTCAAATATATTTTTTAAAAATCAATTTCAATTGCCTGCAGTCAAAAAAAGTAAAAGCACAGCGAACCCGGTTGTTTGAATTAATTTACAACCTAATAAAACATTACAAAAGTCCTAAAACTTACACGATGACATATCTTAAGGATGTAACACCAAAAGAAATTGCGCCGGGCATAACCGGGTATTATATTCATGGGGATAAACACACGCTGGGGCGCCTGGAAATTAAAAAAGGCAGTATTGTTCCGGAGCATCATCACATGCATGAGCAAATAACTTATATTCTGAAAGGGCAGCTCGATATGATCATCGATGGCGGGCAATATTCGTTAACCGAGGGTATGTATCATGTTATTTATGCTAACGTACGTCACAGTGCTGTTGCAATTACCGATTGCGTTGTCATAGATACTTTCAGCCCGGTGAGGGAAACGTATAAAAGTTCGTGATCTCAAAAATTATTTGATTTGGTATACGCCGAAAGTTGTTTGAAGTCTATGTTGTAGCTGAATCTCTTGCAGGGGGCTCAGCGGTTCAGCCGTGGTTCGTGTCTCACTGATCGATATTATTCCGATTCGTGAGACATGATCCGGGGTGATTGATCATATTTTATTTATTCATAAACTTCTTAAATCCATCGTGCTGAATTATTTTATAGGCAAGTAACACGCTGGCGGAAGTCAGAACCTCAGTTTAACTGATTTACTGATGATCCTGATTTGAAAGTAAGTCAGGATAATCAGGTAATCCCCTCAATCAGTGGTTCAGACGTTCTTCACCTTCCCACCAAACATCCCACTCACCAACCTATCATACAACTCTATCCTTTTTGTTTCATTTATAAAAGCTTGTGTAAGTCAGCGCCTCAGATTAAACTGATTTACTGATTATCCTGGTTTTGTTCTTTATACTTTTTATTATAAAGCCTTTTTACTTCCAAAGATTTCGCGCCAAAATTTATTAATAAGCCTACCTCTAAATTAAAGGCTTCAAGATAATTCAATCCTTGTGCAAGGTGAACATCTTCAAATTTTATCAGTGCTTTAATCTCAACGCAAATAATATTATTAATCAAAAAATCTACTCTGCGACTCCCGATAGCCGAGCCTTTATATAAAACTGCCATTTCAATTTCGCGTGCCGCTAACAGTTTATAATTAGTCAGCTCAATATCCAATGCTCTTTGATAAATTACTTCCTGGAATCCATTCCCTAATATTTTATGCACCTCTAATGCTGCGGCAATAATGCTTTGTGTCGTATCTGAATATTTGTATTCCATAATTTGTTTAATTGTCAGCACCTCAGATTAACTGATGAAATTTTCAGCGCCTCAGATTAAACTGATTTACTGATGATCCTGATTTGAAAGTAAGTCAGGATCATCAGGTAATCCCCTCAATCAGTGGTTCAGACGTTCTTCACCTTCCCACTAAACATCCCACTCACCAACCTATCATACGACTCTATCCTCTTTGTTTCATTTATAAAAGCTTGCGACCTGTATTCATCCAAAAAGCTTTTGGCTTCGGCATCTTCACTTACTTCGTCTTTCTATTCTTTGGTAAAGGCAATCGCCTGTGATTTTATCTCATTCCAGCTTAAAAGCGTAGGAGCAATTAGTTATACCGCAAAGTAAGAAATGTTGGCTAGTAATTAGCGGGTAAAGATGATAACCTCTATGATTTAAACCTTGTATTTTATAAGCCGTAATCGTGTCCCGCGAACCAACATTATTACGATTCGTGGGACACCAATCGGGGGGTGGAGCGTACGACACTTCTTCGGTATGAAAGCAATAAGAAAATAGACAGCATCCAAACGACTGACCATAATCATGTGAACTGGATTTAAGGATCATTTGAATTTTGGTGTTGTTATATGATTTTTGTATCATATAACCATGTCTGCAGCCACCAATAAACTTATTCGTATATTTTCCTTAATACTGTTATTTCTTTTAGGTATTTCGGCAATGGCGGGAGGTTGGGAACTGATACACGATCCAAGCGGAAGAGCGCTGGGATGGGACGTGCGTATGTTACAGTATTCGCCCTTTAAAAATTATCTCATTCCGGGTATTGTCTTGTTTGTGGTGAATGGTATTTCAAGTATCGCGATTGCAATTATGGTTATAAAAAGAACTAAGAATTTTCCTTTTTTTATAATAATACAGGGAGGTATATTAATCTGTTGGATAATAATACAGGTTATATTAATCTGGAAGTTTAACTTACTTCATACAATCTGCCTGGTTATCGGAACTTTGTTAGTTGTATGCGGCAATTTTTTATTAAATGAAAATCAAAAAGAACTGATAGATAGTTATGACACCTGATGAAAATTTTAAAGCATAATAATTGACCAGTTCGTAGCGTGTTGTATTTATAAAGAAACAATCATCGCAATATATTATGGTAAAAGCATCTTCAAAATATTTATTTACATACAGCTCACTTCGTAAGGGTTTCCACAAAAACTCTTATAACTACATTACACAATACTTCACCTTTGTTGCTAAGGCAAAAGTAAAAGGCGCTATAGAGGATGCAGATGGAGAGCTGCGCGGAATGCCCGTCGGGAGCGACTCTTATATTGATGGAGAGTTGTATGAGCTGAATAATGAACACGATTTTTCATTTGTATTCGGGCAACTTGACGACTATGAAGGCCTCGATGTTGGAGAGGGAGAGATACCGGTATACCGGCGTGAGTTATGCAGTGTGCATAAAGATGATGGCGAAATAACCGATGCGTGGATATACTGGTATAATGAAAAATAAAATCCAAAGTTTTATTCGTGTCGGTAGTTGCAAGATTGATTTATTACCTGAATCTGCATAGCACTCACCTACTGATCTGCCTCCGATAGCTTAATAATAAAATCTTTCTATTATTTAATGTAAATCATAAAAACCGGCAATAAATATGCAGGACGTTTCAAAAGAGATACTTGAGTTCAAGCAACTACAGAGAAATTTTGCCGCTCAATTTGAAGCCTCCTTTCCTGATAGGCTGGCGGCAAAAACGGTGGTAATTGTACCAAGCCTTACACTTGACCAGGAGATACTGGCAAAGATTGATGGTGTTAATCATTACGAAGAGAGAATGCTTTGCCTGCTGATGCTTTTGCGAATGCCGAACACCCATGTAATATATGTTACCAGCACGCCCGTTCACAATATTATTATGGATTATTATTTACACCTGTTGCCGGGCATAACAAATTATCATGCACGGCAGCGATTAAAAACGCTTGCCTGTTTTGACACATCTTCAAAATCACTAACGCACAAAATTCTTGAACGGCCCAGGCTAATTGAGCGCATCCGTAAAAGTATTCCGCAGGGACACGTATCGCATCTTGCCTGTTTTAATGTAACCGAAGCTGAGCGATCGCTTGCGGTAAAACTCAACATGCCTGTATATGGCTGCGACCCCGACTTACTCTATCTAGGCACGAAAAATTTCAGCCGGAAAATATTTAAAGATTGCGATATCAATACTCCGTCGGGCTTTGAAGATTGCCTCACGGAAGAAGATGTTATTCATTCTTTATACAAATTGAAAACTATTTTTCCTGGACTCACCAAAGCCGTGGTGAAACTTAATGATGGGTTCTCAGGCGAGGGTAATGCGGTTTTTCCTTTTGAAGCAGCACCGGCTAATGACAGTTTGCAATCGTCGATAAAAGAAGCACTTCCAGATCGGTTACAAATCATTGCCCGTGATTTGAAATATGAAGGCTTTATGGGAAAATTCTGCCAGATGGGTGGAATTGTGGAAGCGTTTATTGATGGGGAACAGAAGGCTTTTCCTTCTGTTCAGTGCCGGATTACTCCGTTAGGAGAAGCGGAGGTGATCTCCACCCACGACCAGGTTATAGGCGGTGAAATCGGGCATGTATTTCTTGGAGCTCATTTTCCGGCAAGTGAAGAATATGCAGCCACCGTCGGTGATATTGGAAAGCGGATCGCCGAAAAATTGCGAAGCTATGGAGTGCTTGGGAGATTTTCGATTGACTTTATTTCAGTAAAGGAGGATAATGAATGGAAACATTACGCAATAGAAATAAATTTAAGGAAAGGCGGCACTACGCATCCTTACCTTATGTTACAATATTTAACTGATGGCAATTATGACGCTTCAAAAGGTATCTACCTTACCGCATCAGGGCAGCGGCGATACTATTTTTTTTCCGATAATCTGCAAAGAGAATATTATAAAGGGCTCACCCCTCATGACCTTATTGAAATTGCTACCGCAAACGATCTTTTATACAATGGCAGTACACAGCAAGGGGTAATGTTTCACATGATAGGCGCCTTATCGCAATATGGAAAGCTGGGTATTTTATGCATTGGTGCTACGCCGGAAATCACTATCGAATTGTTTAATAAAACTACAGAAGTGCTGGACAGGGAAAAGCATTGAAAGTAGTAAAGAAGTTGATGCAGCACGTCAATTCAAAGAGAGTAATTTTCTTTAATTTCATCTTCTATAATGTGTACAGTAGAGATAAAAACATTCGACAATATTACTGACTTTGACAGGTTAAGGCGTGTGATGAGATACGTTCTTGTCTATTGTTCTGCCGGCAGTGTTTGCATGACGGTTGATGAAAAAGAATTTAATTTGACTGGTGGTGAAGTGATGACTATAACGTCCGGCCAGGTTCATAGTTTTAGAAATGCCACGGGTGCAAGGGGTTTCATACTTGAATTTACACTGGACTTTTTTTGTAAGGATGACAAGGATATCGAATTGATTTTCCACAATGGATTGTTTTGTCATTTTGCAATGAATGAGGTAATACCGGTTGACAAAGATCTGCTCGAAACACAACTGAAATCTATACAGCACGAACTCTTTGAAAAGCCATACCAATATCTTATTTCTGTCCACAGCCGTTTAGAATTGATATTGGTGGCAATTAACAGGGCTAAAGTGAATAGGGGAGATGAAATATGGAAACCTGATGCTTTGTTCCTGAAATTTCTCGAAGCAGTCAGGCATAATTTTGAGCATAACTATCCCCTTAGCCAATTTGCAAAAATGCTTGGCACTACAGAAATAAAACTCAACGAATTGGCAAAGCTACATGCGGGTAAAACAGCACAGAATGTTATCTATGGCCTTATAGCATCGGAGGCTAAACGGATGCTTACTTATTATAGAGATCTCTCCGTAAAAGAAGTGGCTTATAAACTGGGATTTAACGACCCGTTCTATTTCTCTAATTTTTTTAAGAAGCAAACAAAGCTTTCACCTAAGTCATACAAGGAACAATTCGCCTTGTAAATATTACATGCTTTTCTCCGGATTCTCTATTCTTTAAGGCTCCTGTATTATTCACCTTTGTGCCTGGTAATTATCGAGAATAAAAACCAGCACATGAAAAAATTTGATATTGCATCTTTCCTTTTACGTATAGTGTTATCTGCAGGATTCTTATCGGCGGTGGCAAGCCGGTTAAGTTTATGGGGCAATCGATCATCAGGCTGGCAAGCCTTTTTAGATTACACTGGACAGGTCAACTCATTTACGCCAAAAAGTTTGATTGCGCCAAAAGCATTTACCAGCACCATTTTAGAAACTTGTTTTGGAGTTATGCTACTTGTCGGTTTCAAAACAAGATATGCTGCTTACGGCGCTGCGATCCTCACTTTATTTTTCACCTTGGCAATGGCGTATTCTTTTGGCATAAAGGAACCGCTGGATTATTCAGTACTTGCCTTTAGTGCAGGTTCGTTTATGCTGGCAACGTTACCGCGATTTAGATGGAGTGTCGATGAGCTATTAGTAAACAAATCATAAAATAAAATCAAAGCACATGAATAAAAACATCAACGATTATATCGTACGAAGCAATCAAAAAGAATGGCAACCCTTGGTGGAAAAAGGAGTGAGTTACAACGGCATATCGGTGATATCACTTCATTACGATGAAGCCAGGCAACGGTCAACAACCATACTTTTAAAATTCGATGCCGGCGCAACTTATCCGTACCATAACCATCCGGCAGGAGAGGAAGTTTATGTATTAAGTGGAACAGCCGTTTTTGAAAATGTAACTCTATCCGAAGGCGATTATTTGTACACGCCACCGGGGTTTAAGCATTCAGTTACTACCAAAACAGGATGTGTTATGTTATTCATAGTTCCCGAAGAAGTTGAAATTTTGAACTAAAATATTGAGCTTAGATACGACGGTTGTAAGGGATTGTCGAACCGGTATATACAAGGAAGTCTGTTCAAATTATTACCCGAAGGAAATGGGATGCCGGGTTAAAATAAAACAACCCCTAAACAATTTTCCACTGGTTGCAGCAAACTGTGGAGGACACAAAAAGCTACAACGCATTTTCGTAAGCAAGTTTCATAAAACGCAACACCTCATCATTTAAATCATCTTTACTATACATGCGAAAATGATGGTTGAATTGCTGTTGCCCGGGTACCTGCGCTATTTTATGAAAACAAAGGTTATCGTTATAGGGTTCGGTAAAAGGAAAAGTGATGTCCACAAAATTCTTACCCAGCCTTGTCACATAAACCATCCGTTTATTAGCCGCAAAACCAATCATGGTTTTTGTCGGGTGCAGTGTAACTAAACCAAATTGTTGAAAGCTTTCGGCAAAGTGCCAGAACAGTTCTATGGTTACAGCCGATTTGCCTTTAAGAAAATCTGCCAGCGTTTTATCATTACAGGAATGTACCTGGTTGGTATTTTTAAATTGTTGCTTGCATTGAGGGCATGTCCACATGGGTGCTAAATTAAGAAAGAAAGAAGGATGGTATGCTCTCTTTCTTTCTGGTAATCTAATTATCCGTGCACGTGATGTTCCGGGTGATGCTTTGGTTAATGGTTGAATTGCTGGTATTTGAAATACGGCAGTGACAATTCGTATCTGTTACATTATAGATGATCAGAGTGCCGGGAATATTGGTTGGTTCATTAGGCGCGGCTATCGGAACTTATATAGGGATCTTGTTTGCCGAGTTTTTGAAATAGAAATTCTTTGGATGGCTAATGTCGATGGTGTTCCCTGCCTGAAACTCAATATTCGTGCGTGGTTGGTAAAATGATTTCGAAATAGTACTAATCTATAAACTTTAGAAAAAATTAAATAATAATTTTCTTACATAGTTTGAATATTTTTAAAAATTATATTGATTAGCATAAAACCTTACTACTATGAAAAAATTATCTTCTACATTGGCCATTCTTTTTTTAATAATACTGAATTCTTTTTCACAGGACACTGTATATTTTACAAAAGGCCTTATGGTAAACGCACCCGCAAGCTACGGCCGCGAAGCAATCACCACCGATATGCTGGCCTACAAATTATATACTAATGCACTACAAAAGCCCGTGGAAGGTGAATCTTTTGGTGTAGATGAAGATGGTGAAGCACTTACCTGGCAATCGGTAATCGCGGACAGTCTCCACCGGCTAAGGCCGGCAGTTAGGCCGCAAAGGGGCGATCGCCGCAGGTTCCGCGGAAATTATACTTACCTAACTTACAATGCTGATAAAGCCCGAAGTGCCTTATTGAATATTAAGGGCAACAGCTTTTTATTTTTAAACGGGCAACTTCATACAGGAGACCCTTACGGTGCGGGCTGGTTGTATATTCCTGTACAATTAAGAAAAGGCCTCAATGAATTATATGTTCGCGGAGGCTTTCAAACTATAGCAAGTCTTATCTTTCCGGATAAGCCCGCTATTATTAATAGAGAAGATCCCACACTCCCCAGCATAGTTCTTACAAGAAAGCATAATGATCTGCACGGCGCTGTTGTAATTCTAAATACTTCCACCAAAGAGTTGAAAGGACTGCAGATTAAAAGTTCCATTGAAGGACGGGAAATGCTTACGACCGTTCCCTCTATACCGGCAATGTCTTCCAGGAAAGTGAGCTTTAGTTTTAATGCAGAAAATGTTTCTAAGAAAGACCGGTACAACTGCAAACTATCGCTTCTTCAGAAAGCAAAAACATTAGATGAAAAAAAAATTAGCATTGACGCAGTTGATCCTTCAGATCATTATAGTGAAACTTTTACAAGCGATATAGATGGCAGTTTACAATATTATGCGGTAACACCGCAGTCGCCATCGCCACAGCCAGGACAGGCATTATTTTTATCTGTTCATGGTGCGGGTGTAGAAGCGATTGGCCAGGCAAGGGCGTACAAATCAAAAGACTGGGGAACACTGGTTGCAGCTACGAACAGGCGTCCCCGTGGTTTTAACTGGGAAGACTGGGGAAGGCTCGATGCACTGGAAGTTTTGAATATTGCAACAAAAGAATTTAAACCCGATCCGCAACATATCTACCTCACCGGCCACTCGATGGGTGGGCATGGCACCTGGTTCCTGGGCGCAACATATCCTGGTAAATGGGCTGCGATTGGTGCATGCTCCGGCTATCCGACTTTGAAAGGTTATGGTTCCGCAGATGGCGCCATTCCCGATAGCAGCAGATCTGCCAGGGAACAAATACTATTAAGAGCAAGTAATCAAAGCGATGTCATTCAACTGGCGCAGAATTATAAAGCTTTCGGTGTTTACATTTTGCATGGCGATTCTGACAAAGTGGTATCGGTAAATTATGCACGGCAAATGAGAAAAGTGCTTGCTGATTTTCATCCCGATTTCAGTTATTATGAATATCCCGGGGGAGAGCATTGGTTTGGCGACCAGAGCGTGGATTGGAAGCCTCTTTTTGACTTCTTTAAATGGCACCGGTTGCCGGAAGACAGTATGGTACATAACGTTGATTTTTCAACAGCAAGCCCGGGTATCTCTTCAGATTTTCATTGGGTTTCTATTCAGCAACAAATCCATCCTTTGGAATACAGCCGTATTCAATTGGCAAGGGATAATGCAAAGAAAAGTATTACCGGAACTACAGAAAATATTCGCCTGCTCAAATTGGCGTTAAGTGAATTTGACGCCGGTGCCGAGATAAAAATTAATCTTGATGGAAACGCAGTTGCTTATATGACCAAAAGTACCAGGGATAGTGTTTTTCTTTTAAAAGAAAATAATAAGTGGGCCATCTCCTCTCAACCGGGCACAGATGAAAAGAACCCGCTACGTTATGGCACTTTTAAAGAAGCCTTTAATCATAAGATGGTTTTTGTGTATGGTACTGCAGGTAGTAAAGAAGAAAATGAATTTAATTTCAACAAAGCAAAATATGATGCGGAAACATGGTATTACCGGGGCAATGGTGCGGTAGATATTATTGCTGATAAAGAATATACTGATAGCAAATTATTCCGGGAGAAATGTAATTATTTATGGAAATGCCAATACCAATACAGCCTGGAATATTTTATTAGCCGATTGCCCGATACAGGTAAAGAGAAACACGATCAGTGCAGGCCATAACCGTTTTGACGGCGATGATCTCGCAGCATATTTTGTATGGCCAATGAAAAATTCCCCACTTAATTCAGTCGGCGTAATAGCTGGTACGGGCATCAACGGAATGAAAGCTGCCAATGCAAATCAATATTTTGCCGGCGCAAGCGGCTTTCCTGATTTTATGATTTTCAAATTGGGCATGTTGAAATATGGAGGTACCGAAATTAAAATGGCGGGCTATTTTGATAATAACTGGAAGCTTACAGATGAAGATGTAGTAAACTGAGAAAGACTCATCTATTAAAATTTTTGAGGGCTATCCGGATGATCTTTTTTATATTGTTTAGCTTCGATAACATTTTTATTTATCCATTTGTCTAATGGAATTTTTTCGTCGTAACCTTCTGCAAAGTATCTGCCGTCTTTCGTGACAAAGAAGTTCGTGTCGGGAAAGTTATCACCGTAATATCCATGCGTTTTAGAATATTCAAAAGCTTTCACATGGTAGTATGGAAAGGCAGGGGAGGGCTTTTCAACAATTTCATAATGCAGTTTCATTTCGTTACTATCAAGAGGGCTGTAGTAGTTTACGAAATGAATTTTGCTTATGATAGTAAGCTTATTAAATGAATCAATGATTTTTTTCTCAAATTCATTGTAGGAAAACTGGTAAGGTAAATAATGTATCGAATCCACCAGTTGATCTTTTATAGTTATTGCTCGTGCAGTCACTTTTAATTCCTCTCCTTTTTTATTGATATACCCCCAATCGCCTCCCTGGATATGGAGGTGCTCGTCCTTAAGTATAAATTCACAACCGTTGCAAAAGGGGGCAATTCCATAATCAAATTCGCTTACGTAATCAAATTTTGCCTGGATAATTATTTTACCGCTTCGGTCAGCAAATCCCATTTTTTTATTTTTCACAAACCGCATCAATCCTTCGCATATACAATCAGGGCCATTGTCAAAAATATATGGAGCAAATAAAAATCTGCCGTTTCTGTTGTAAGCATATCCCATGGAATGGGGTTCATGGCGGGTATCTTTTTCGGGCGTAAGGTATATTAATCCCGCAGGGACCAACTCATGGTTCTTATAATCGCCGAAATTTTGATGCACGGCCGGAATAATTATTTTACCAACACCGTTTTTAACTCCTAATAAACTATCCTTTGAAATAAAGTAATATAGTTTTTGTTGAGAAATATGTGTCTGCGCTTTGAGAGATAAATTAAAAAATAATAAGATAGGCAGGAATTTCATCGCAGATTTAGTTAGTTAAATATAGAAGAGCATATTTTAATTGGTGTACCTCCGGATATGGTAGCTAAATACTGTAGAACCGAATGTAAATTATCCGCTGGCACAGTTAAAATCTTTTTTCAAGGCCATCCTACAAAAGGATGTGGGCAAATGTTTCATAATGAGTCTAACTTAATTCCCTTCGTCTTTCTTCATTTTCTCATCAAATTGTTTTTGCAAATCACTTATTGCCTGGTCATAACCCTGTTGGTCAATAAAAGCAGTAGGATTGTATGCATCCCCAGGCTTGTGCTTAGTGTGCAAGTTGAATTGGCTGGCATGTGATGCAAGCCATATATCAAAAGAGATATTCTTCATTTCCTTTAACGTGTAAGCGTAGTCACTGGCAATTTCGGGATAATTGGTTATAGTTCCAAAGGGTTTGTCAGTAATGATTGAGGGTAAATTTGCAATAAGCACTTTGTACGACCGCTGCGTATCTCTTACCGTAAATAAGTAACTGCACGATCCTTTGGTGTGGCCGGGATGATGCAGCATAACCAGTTTCATATCGCCTAGTTGAATGGTATCGCCATCGTGCAATAGACGATCAGGTTTTACCGGTTGGAAGGAGATTCCATACTTTCCCAATTCATAATCGGAACTGCCGCCTGTTGCTAATACATCCGCTTCTTTTTCATCAACCATTAGTCGTGCACCCGTGATTTTTTTAATGGCAGCCATAGCGCCCATGTGATCGTAGTGCGCCTGTGTGGTTAAAAGTATTTTGGTATCGGCAAATCGAAAGCCTAAGGTTTCAATATTATTTTTTATTTGTGATGCAGAAGCTGCAAGCCCTGTATTAATAAGAATATTTCCCTGTGAGGTGGTAATAAGGTAGCAGGCAAGATCGTAAGTGCCCACATAATAAAGGCTGCCCGCAATGCGGAATGGCTGATACTTTGCTTCCCATTCTGCAGTAGTTCTGGGCTCCTTTACTTTTTGGGCGTTTATGGATAAGAAGGGTAACGATAATGCGGCGGCAAGTAATATATTTTTTAGCGAATAGTTGAACATATTGCGATCATTGAATAAAAGTGATGATTCAAATATATTAGGTTACAGGATAAATTCAATTTCCGCTAAAAATAAATTTAACAAGCGTTGCGTCTGTCATCACTAAAATTATTTTTCCAGCGAAGATTCAGAACCGGATTTGGTTGTTGATGAGCGATCTCCCATCAGGTTAGCTAACTTGTAATTAGTTTGACATTTGCAAGCAAAAAACGGTATTTCTTTTATTTTAAAAACTTGTAATAATCTTAATAACAACGCGTTATAAGCGGGAATTTTTTAAAACATTTAAAACCAATTATGAAAAAAACATCAATGAACCGTTTTGCGCTAATCCTATTTTCTGCATTTACAGTATCAGGCGCCCTTGCGCAGAGAACTGATTTTTCGAATGAATCTGCTTTCAAATTCCCTTCTAACAAAATCATGAATGAACTTTTTTCTCCTGCAGGCGCTGACCTGCCCGCAGAAAATGAGAAAGTAAGCGATGAAGTTTTAAAGAGCTTCAAGACCGAATACCAGGATGCTCAGAAAGTCACCTGGTCGCAGGTGAACAACAATTATCTTGCGAAATTTAGCAATGGTAACATCGCAATGGAAACATTGTTAAACAAGCATGGTAAAATTTTATATTCTATCGCTTATGGTGTAGAAAAAGACCTGCCTAAAAACGTACAAACATTAGTATATGCCACTTACCCGGAACATATAATAACTAATGTCGCAAAAGTGACCAGGAAGAATCGCCAGATTTGGGTAATCACAAGTGCCGGCCAATACGATGACGTAAGATTCAGAGTTGAAGGCGGACAAATAGAAGAAGTAGAAACTATTCAGAAGTAATTAATTCTTTTAGAAAATACAAACGGCAGGCCGGTTCAATAAGTGAGCCGGCCTTTTTATGTAAACTTTAAATCACCTGAGTTTTCCTTCTTACATTTATCCTTCCTTATTGCATGTTCCGGTAATTGAACTGGGACATTTACTTTGGTGCCGATGTGCGCATGAATACGATTACTGAAAATATTTTCAAATATTCACAAAATTTTCTTGCATGAGAAAACATAACAAACATACCGGGAAGGGGCTTGGTGCCATTTTTATATTACTACTGGCTTCACCAATTATAATGGTACTGTATGGATACCACACATCATCTGCTGCTAAAATGGCAACGGCAGATGTAAGATTTAAAAAGATAATCCTCACCACAGATTTTTTATCCGAAGGGGTAGCAGTCGCCGATATAAATAAAGACGGACAGATGGATGTACTCGCAGGTACCTTTTGGTTTGAAGCGCCAAACTGGAAACGGCACGAAATAGACCCGGGTAAAATTTATAAAACAATAGAATACAGTAATACCTTTCTTGATTTCACTATGGATGTAAACCAGGATGGGTGGATGGATCTCATTCGAATTCCCACGCCAGGGCAGGCTGCTACGTGGTATGAGAATCCCAAGAATTCGCCGGGTTATTGGAAAGAACATGCGGTTTTTCATGCCGTTGGAAATGAATCGCCTGCATTTTACGACATTGATGGTGACGGCATGCAGGATCTCGTTTGCGCCGATTCGAAAAACAAAAAGATGGTATGGGTAAGCCCTCCAACTTCTAAGGAAGATACGTCATGGGTTGAGCATATTGTCAGCAATGATTCTCTTCGTGGTACACATATGTATACCCATGGCCTGGGCTTCGGTGATATGAATAACGACGGCAGAACAGATGTTGTAATGCGCGAAGGCTGGTGGGAAGCGCCGGTAAACCGTAAACAGGAAGACTGGACTTTTCATCCCACAAATATTAGTGAGGACTGTTCTCAGATGTATGTAATGGATTTGGATGGAGATGGTGATATGGATGTTATCAGTGCATCGGCACACCGGTATGGAATATGGTGGCACGAACAGGTAAAGGCCGGAGATTCAATAAAATGGGTACAGCATGAAATTTATAACAAGTTCTCACAAACACATGGGGTGGCACTCGCTGATATAAACGGCGACGGCTACCCTGACGTTGTAACCGGCAAAAGATATTATGCGCATAACGGCCATGATCCCGGAGCTGAAGAGCCTGCGGTTTTATATTGGTTTGAATACAAGCCGGGCAAAGTACCTGTATGGATCCCACATCAAATTGACGATAAATCCGGCGTAGGCCTGCAGGTGGTGACGCAGGATATGAATAAGGATAATCTGCCTGATATTGTCGTGAGCAATAAAAAGGGTGTTTATATTTTTGAACAAATTAAATGAGGGATTGGTGATGAATATTTCTTATAAAGGATTATCACGATTGATTCCATTTATTTTGAGCTTAACTTCTGCATGTTCAAATAATTCACAAAATGACCTGGTGAAGATAAAAGCGTTAAATGAAGCATTGGTCGCTTCTAACGAAGCAATCCGCCAACAAACAAATTTTGAATATAAATCGTTAGAGGAAAAATTGACACCTTCTGAAACAAGAGAACGTGCAATTATTTGGTATCCGAGAGCTATGGTAATTAAGATGTACACAGATAGTATTAGAAACTTTTTAACCCGTTTAAAAATAAATTTGGCGGACGAAAAAAACGCAGAAAATGTAGTTCATTCTCTTGTTGAAACAAACCATAAAGGCAATGAATTATATCATAATCTAATTGCCTATCAAAATTCGATTCTAAATATTGACCCCGAGATAAGGATTATATTTAAAGATAAAATTATTACTATAACACGGCCATTCGATTCTTTAAAATCGTCCCAGGAAAATTTTGTAAAAACTTTTTTTCAAGGTGCATCAAAAGAAATGGCGATCGGTATTTTGAATAGTTTTGAAAATGACATCGATATTGTTGAAAACAAAACAGTAACCTTTTGCAATCTTAAAGCCGATTATATACGCGAACCATATACTACATTTTCTGTAATTATAGGACAGAGCACAACACATCCAATGCCCGGCGAAATCGTCAAAATATCTGGTGGCGTCGGTTCATTTTCGGTCAGATGCCAGCCTGTCGTTAAGATTAACGGAATAGAAGTTTCTGTTAATTCAAACGGCGTTGCGGAATATCAATTCAAGGCTTCTGAAAAGCCAGGAAGACATTATGTTCCGGTAACGTTTGACTACATTGATGAAAATGGTGAGAAAAAATCAATAGCAAAAAGCATAGAATATTTTATCTCAAAGAATTGACATTATTAAATCTTGTAATCATTCGTTTGAATTATTTGCAGCCTGTTTTTACCGCTTGCAAGAAATGATCCTTTTATGCCACTATCCACTTTACATTTTTGTGTCGGCTGTTGTGATTATATGCCGCCTTTCCGTTCTCCCCCTTGACATTCTTGTTTTTCGCCAAAGCTTGTTTTAGATAACCGCATATCCCGTGTATTTTTCTGCACAGCAATAGCGCTGAACATGCTTAATACAAATGACATTGCATAAAAACCTTTCTCGCTTTTTTCAAGATCAGCGTTCCAGAGACCTACAGTTAGCAGGATGATAGAAAGAATGGTGGCAAACCAGGCGATGCCATAATAGAGGTTGGTGACTGGAATATTTTCCAACTGATCACGCACGGCTTTCTGCACAGAGATAGCAGCAAATAGTCCGAACATGAGAACGGTGAAGTAATAACCTTTTTCATTTATGGCCATAGCGGCGTTCCACAAACCCGTAATGAATGCTGTGATACCAATAATTAAAGCAGTCCAAGAGGCACCGATAAATGCCGCTGAAGGCTGCTGTGAAATTTTTGTTTCCATGATAATTTTTTATGAACCAAAAATATCCGGTTGCTTTCACGATTTTTTTGATCTAAGTCAAAAACGATCGTTGCAATTGTTAAAGGCTTTTGCGGATGCGGCTCAGCGTTTCCTGGCTGATGCCAAGGTAAGAAGCGATTTGGCCAAGCGCTACACGCTCAATAATATGCGGTGCTTGCCGCAGAAGGCTGATATATCGTTCTTTCGCGGATGTAAATTGTGAATTCACGTAACGCTCTTCGAGGCGCAGATAATATTTTTCATAGGCAATTCTCAACAGCCGTTCTACATCGGGAAATGCATTGAGTAGTTTGTCAAGTTCTTCTCTCGCAATAGACCACAACACACTTCCTTCAAGCAATTGAATATTTTCCACAGTAGGGTTCCCCGTAATAAAACTGTGAAAAGACGTGACAAAATCATTTTCAAAAGCAAACCAATGAGTTACCTCCCTTTCTTCAAGATAGTAGAAACCACGCAACGCTCCGTGCTCTACAAAGTACAACCGGCGACATATTTGCCCTTGCGTTACGAGCATATCATGTTTTGCAAAAACCTGCTGTTGAAAGGAATTCGCCAATGCCTCCTTTGCGTCTGGCTGAAGGTGATGATATGTGCTGATATGTGCGAGAAGCCGTTCGATACAAAAGAAATATAATAACTAAATTAAGCAAAGAAAGTATCAAAGGGTGGCTCTATGTAGCTGCAGGAACTTTTAGCACAGAGTGGATTCTGCCAGGCAGCGGCTATAAAGGGAAGAATGATTGAAGAGAAATCATATACGCACTTTCCCGGTATCAAAATACACTACATTTGGCACAGAAACACCTGCGCCGAAAAAATGGATAGTGTAAAAACATGCGCAGAGGGGAGACCTCCGTCTTGTAGAAAATGTTGCGACACCTTAGTATAACTAACTGATTTTTTAATAAAATCCTGAACGGAAATACAAACAGCGTCCAGGTTTACATGCTAATGCTGCAGGCCATGAGAAAATGTTTTTTGATACTTTTTGTGCTACTTATTATGCAACCAGGTCACGGCCAGGATAATCCTTACGACAGCCTGGAACGCCAACTCGCATCAGAAAAAATTGATACCAATAAACTCACCCTACTAAAACAATTGACAGACGCTGCCTTCGGGTCGGACATGGAAAGAGCTTTGGTATATGCAAAACAAGGTGTGCAACTCTCTGATAAGGTTAACGCTAAAAACTGGCAACCTCGATTTTATGAAATGGAGGGAAGAATGCATGCCAACCTGTTACAATTAGATTCGGCAACGCTCTTTTTTAATAAAGCCATGGCAGGATATAAAGCTGTTGGTAATAAAAGGGGCCAGGCTACAACTTATTTTAAGTTAGGTTGGGTCTACAAAAAACAAGGTGCTATTGACAAGGCCATGGCGACTGATTTGAGCGCATCCCGCTTAATGGAAGCTTTGGACGATAAGCAGGGGATGGCCGGCGCTTATGAAAGAGTCTCCGATGATCTTAACCGGCAGGGGAGGCTTACGGAAGCCATGGATTATGCAAAAAAAGCCATTGCTATTTGTGAGGAAAATAATTTAGAGGATGAACTGGTATATGCTTTAACCACCGGGGGTGACGTGGAGATTGCAGGACAAAATAATAAGCAGGCGCTCGATTACTTCAGCCGTGCTTTGGAACTTGCCCGTGCGCAAAAATTTTCAGAAATATCCATAGCAGATTTTCTCAATAACAGAGGCAATGCGTTAAAACGTTTAGGCCGTTACCCCGAAGCGCTTAAGGATTATGAAACTTGTCTGGCAACCGCAAGGAAAACGAATTACCCGAACGCGATAGCTGCCAGCATAGCTAACCTTGGTGAAGTGAATCTACTGATGGGAAATTATAAAGAGGCATTAGGATATCAATTGGAAACAGTGCGCCTGCAGGAAGAAAATAAAGACCTTTCTAATATCACAGAAAACTACCTTCATGTAAGCACGATTTATGAAAACCTTGGCGACTATAAATCTTCGTTGGCTTACCATAAAAAAGCGTTGATCATAAGAGACAGTATTTCATCTGTAGAAAGCGATGCAGCTATGTCGAAGATGCTTACTCAATATGAAACGAAAAAGAAAGAAGCTACCATCGCATCACAGCAAAAGGAAATCTCTCAACAGAAGAAGATGCAGTGGCTTGGCGCCGGTGTTGTTCTTTTGTTAGCCGGACTTTTAGCTTTCGGTTTTATAAGCTATCGCAACAGAACTAAAAGCAACAGGCTGCTTGCTGCAAAGAACGCGGAGAATGAACTATTGCTGAAAGAAATCCATCATCGTGTAAAAAATAACCTGGAAGTGGTAAGCGGCCTGCTCGCATTACAGTCTGCGCAAATTGATGATCCCAATACCAAAGATGCGATGCAGGAAAGCCAGAACCGGGTGCAATCTATCGGAATTGTGCACCAGAAACTTTACCAGGGAGCAACGCCCGGCTCGGTGGAAATGAAAGATTATTTTTTGAATCTTAGTGAGAGCATATTGGATTCATTTGGCGCCGATAAAAGAGTAACTATTGAATGTGCAATGGAAAAGCTGGACGTAGATATTGATACTGCTGTGCCCCTTGGGCTTATTGTAAATGAGTTGCTCACCAATACATTGAAATATGCTTTTCCCGATGGCAGCAATGGCAAAGTATTTATAAAGCTTGAAAAAAGAAAAGACAATGTCCTTCATCTTGAAGTATCTGACAATGGCGTAGGTAAATCAGGGGTTACAAAAGGAACCGGCTTTGGCGGTCAACTGGTATCGTTGCTCACTCAGCAGTTGAGCGGTTCCATGAAAGAAGAAATCAAAAACGGCACCCACATTTTCTTCGATTTTAAGATGGACAAGGTTGCTTAAAATTTATCAAATTCGAATTGTATATGCCGGCAATAATTTTATAAATACAACTCCATTTTTATATCGGCTGTTTCGAAAGGTGCATCGATTACTTCCACATGTTTAAAACCAAATTTTTCATAAAGGCGTATTGCTGTTTTTAAGTTGCTGTTGGAAAACAAAATTAGTTTCGAAGCCCTTACCTCCCTGGCTTTAGCAATACATTTTTCTAATAGCATATCCCCATATTTTTTGCCGCGATGCTCCGGAGCTACGGCCATTTTAATAAGTTCATATTCCCCGTCGTTCATTTTAAAAATGCCTGCACTGCCAATAGCAGCATCGTCTTCCACAAGCATGAATAAGAAACCTCCGCGGTCAATTACATTCTCCCGCGGATAGTGAAGGATCTCAAGATCATGCGATTCTACCAGGTTAAACTTCTCCAGCCATTCAAGGTTTAACCGCTGAAAGTCGCTTATGTATTTATCTTCATAGTCAATGATAACAGCCATATAAAATGTATATAACCGAAAGATAAGAAAATCAAATTCAATCCGGTTTTCAGGAGGATTGTTTTTGCTTGTGGTACGGCATGCCCTACGATTTTAGAATGCAATTACAACCACAAACAGCTAGCCCCGCCGGGGCGGGGAAATATGAAATCAAAATTATACAGGCAGAATAGATGAGATTGATTTTCCAAAGGATTGGATAAATCAAAATGCGGCAAATGGTAGGTTGGCCCTGCCCTCGAAGGCAGTCCTTGCCTGATGTGCAATATGCTTCGCGTTAACGATAGCTATTCAATCTTAATGTCACGAACTGTTTTCATTTGATATGTCGACCAAAGCCAAACCGGAAAAATAATAATAAACATAACAGATCCCGGCTTAATTAGCGGAACGATAAAATAGGCTCTCAATCTCTGGAAATTATCGACATAAAAATTATAGTGTTTGTAATAACCAATCGCTGCTGCATAGGCAATTATCGCCAAAATAATAAGACTGGCGTATTTAATTGATATAAGCAGTATGTTCTTTTTTTTATTAAGTATTATCTCGTTTGCTGCCAATCCTCCAAAAAGATAGGTGAGTCCAAAGAGAATTATTAAAATAGCAATTAAATGGATGTTAGACATCGCCTGGAGGAAGAATAAAATACCATTTGCAAAATCACCTCTTGTCTCCATTATAAACAAGATTAATAGAAGAATGGCAACTAAAATAGCGGTAGCCTTGAGGGCTTTTACTCTACCAAATTTTTTTGCTTCTGATGCAGACATATTTATTTGTTGCTAAGTTCTGTAATTCGCAAATTAAATACATCATCCCGACGGAAGGAGAAATTCTTCAATTTTTTCCGTAGAATCCCCTGCATGATTTATTTTGAAAATGTCAAAGCAAACTCCCAAATGAAACAAATGATCCTTTCGGTTGCATTGGCTTTCATAAGTGTTCGGTTGCCTGTTTTGCCAGTCTTAAACCAAGAGTAATTAGTCTTAAAGTAATGCTTCTTCCATTTCTATCTTTTACCCGAACACTGCTTGAATCAACCGCAAAAACCTTCTGTGTCAATACGAGGTAACGCGAGGGCCTGTCATATTAACTTTCTCAAAGAGACTTTAGGTACATAGAATATTTTTGTTGACTGCGGTGTTCTCTTTGTTTTCTATTTATTCAATTTTATTAAATCTCAAATGCATTATCCTGCCTGAGTTTACTTCAAAGCCGATAATATTGTTTTTACTGTCACGTAGCATCATCAGATGATTGATCCACCAGTTATCATTCGTTAAATGGTCCTTGTCAATTAAGGTCAGTTTTGCATCGTTGTACTTAGAATTAGTCAATACTAAATGATGATCTTTCAAAACAATACCATATCGGCAATCCAGTTCCGGGCAAGAATACACACCCGTATATTTTTTCAAAACTTCATCCGATTGTGAAGTGTCCTTTATGTATTTTTTAAGATGGTACAATTGATCTGGTGTAATTAAAACAACTATTGTATCCTTTCCTTTTATACCAAAAACGAATTTTATTTCCGGCGCCTGGGGAATGGAAAATGTGTCTTTTGAATCCTTTATTAAAAAATTGTTTTCATCGTAGATATGGTAATGCAGTTGTCGGTTCCTGATATCAAAACTGAATGGCAAACCATCTTCACCTATATAATCGCCTGTGAATTTCTTTACAGATAAAGTATCCTTTAAAACAGCGGCAGTACTATCTCTCTGCTCTTTCTTTACCGCTTCTTTTTTGGCTGATGTGTCTTTTATAAAAAGATCAGCCATTTCATAAACTTTCGCACCGGGATTAAAATCGCCAAGATTACTAAAGACAATAAACCCCATTTTAAGATCGGGAAAAACAGCAACATAGGTTCTGTAACCGGCATCACTACCACCGTGTGAATATTGCCGCCAGCCTTTCCAGGTATCATTTACAATGCCTAAAGCGTAAGACAATTCTTTGCCGCTATTCAATTTGCCTTTTTGTGTCAACATCTCAATATCCTTTTGGTCGCCCACTTTTTGGTCATAAAAATTCGTCACCCATTTACTCATATCATTAATATTTGTAAAGAGGCTTGTAGCTCCGGCAACGGAATAGCTTAAAACAGCATTCGTAAAATGATTGCTATCCTTACGGTCGTAACTATAAGAACGATTCTTTTCAATCTCTGTATAATCATCATGAAAATGTGTACTGGCCATGCCCAATGGTTTGAATATCGCTGAGTCTGTAAATTGCCGCAATGTTTGACCACTCACTACTTTTACTATTTCTGCAAGCATAGTAAAGCCACTATTTGAATAGCTGTATTTATCGCCGGGCTTAAAATTTAGTGCCTGTTGTTTGCTTAAAATTTTTATGATCTGATCCTGTGTTATCACATCATCCAGTCTTGTGCCTGAAATAGCGAGCAATTGCCACTGGTCTCTTATACCACTTGTATGATTCAACAGATTACGGATCGTTATCTTTTCTTTCAGGTCAGGAAACCATGGAAGCCATTTATGGATATCATCGTCGAGCTTTAGTTTACCTTGCCTCGCCAGTAAAACAATAGAGTAGGCCGTAAATTGTTTGGAAACCGAAGCCATGTGATACAGCGTCTTCGGTTCATTTGGGATACCATATTCAAGATTGGCCATTCCATAACCTTTGGAGAAAATAAGCGAATCATTTCTTACGATACCCACTGTGCAACCGGGGACTATTTGCTGTATTCCATTTCACGAACAGGCTGTCAATTTTCTTTATTGTTGAATCGGGTAATGATTGTGCGGATGTTTTTATCGTGATTTCAAAAATAATTGCCAGAATTATCACCAAAATTTTTTTGTTTAATATCATATCACGTAACTTTTTATTGTTCAGAATTATTCGGGAAATTCAATATAGCAGCCAGCAAATGTAATATACGAACCTGAACTTGATAGTACCCGGTTTATCAATATTGATTTTCAATTACAACCTTAGCAGGGTTTCCAGAAGGCTTCCCCGATTTTGAAGCCTTACAAATCGGGGAAGCCTTCAACAATGGTTCTATTGTGCTGATTTTTGGTTTCGTACGTTCGAGGCTTGCCGCAGGGCTGCCGCCATCGATTCTCAATTCTTTCCCATTCGTTTTTTTTATAGAGATTTGTCAATATAACTTACGATAAAAAAAATGCTTCATTGGTTTTGGTATGACATAAAGTGTTTTTACTGAAACGGTCCCCCTTTTAAAGAAGCCCGCAACCAAAATCTTTTTCAATTTTATCACCTGCATGATTTATATTGAAGATGTAAAAGCAAAACCCGAATGAAACAAATGATCCTTTCTGTTGTGCTGGCTTTTATAAGCCTGCTATGCTTTAGTCAGCAGCAGGAGATGGTAAAAGAAAAACCGGGAGACGCAACGAAACACACGATCAGCGGTACCATCAGGAATAAGCTAACGGGTGAAAGTGTTATCGGTGCGACGGTTAAAGTTGTCGATAAACCCGAAGCTATTACCAGCAACGAATATGGATTTTTTTCTCTCACGCTTCCCGGTGGCGATTATGTTTTGGAGATCAGTTCTGTCGGGTTGCAAACATTGAAACAAAACATTCATCTTTTCAGCAACCTTACTACTGATTTTTATCTCGATGAATATTCAAAAACACTTGATGAAGTTGTGATAAATAATTCTACTCCCGGCAGGAGTGTTACAGGTACACAGATGGGCGTGGAGCGGCTCTCCATACAGGAAATGAAATACATTCCAAGAATTTTTGGAGAGAATGATCCCATGAAAGCCATTCAATTGTTGCCGGGAATAAAAGCTGTCAGTGAAGGTAACAGCGGTATTTTTGTAAGGGGAGGAGCGGCCGATCAAAACCTGATATTGCTTGATGAAGCGCCTGTGTATAATGCATCTCATTTGTTGGGATTTTTTTCAACCTTTAATCCGGATGCGATAAAAGATATTACCGTTTATAAAACCGGTATGCCTGCCCAATACGGAGGCAGGCTATCTTCCGTAGTTGACATTCGCATGAACGATGGTAACAACCAGGATTTCGCTGTCAGCGGAGGCGTTGGCCTGATCTCTTCCAAATTAAACATCGAAGGGCCGATCCAAAAAAACAATTCTTCCTTTCTTGTATCCGGACGAAGTACCTATGTAGATTTATTTTTAAAATTATCTAATGATTCAATTATCAGCAGAAACAGAATTGGTTTTTACGATTTGAATACCAAGATGAATTTTACCCTTGGGAAAAAGGACCAACTATTTCTATCTGGTTATTTCGGTAATGATCACTTGAACGCCGGAGATAACTTTGGCTTGCATTGGGGAAACACCACCGGCACGCTTCGCTGGAACCATGTTTATAGCAACAGGATTTTTGCAAACACTTCTCTTATTTTCAGCAACTTTAATTATGGTATTGATTTAAAACTTGGTGCCAATGACGTAAATATTTTTTCTCAAATACGCGATTGGAATTTAAAGGAAGATCTGCAGTGGAGCGTTGGTAGCCGGCATAAATTCCGTATTGGCATCAATTCTATTTATCACACGATACAGCCGGGAAACGTAACTTCTTCAAGTACTTCAAGCTTTAACGATGTTGTGTTTCAAAAAAGATATTCCTTGGAAAACGCATTTTATTTTTCGGATGCATGGAAGCTAAATGATAAATGGAATCTTACTTATGGAACGCGGGTCTCGGGGTTTAGCATATTGGGCAAAGGTGATTTTTACAACATTGATGATAAAGGAAAAATAATAGACACCATTCGCATTGCCGAAGGCAAAATATTAAAAACTTATTTCAATATAGAACCACGGGTAGCATTGAGTTTGCTGCTTACAAATTCTTCTTCTTTAAAAGCTTCTTATGTCAGGAATTCACAAAACCTTCACCTGATCTCTAACTCGACTTCTGCAAGGCCAACCGACAGGTGGGTAGCGAGCACCAATAACATAAAGCCTGAAACAAGCGACCAGGTATCATTAGGATACTACAAAAACTTGCCTGGAAATAAATATGAGCTCACAGTTGAAACTTATTTTAAAGACATGCAAAACCAGATTGATTACCGGGACGGTTCGGATATTACGGATGCAAATGCATTAGAAACACAATTATTATATGGCAAGGGAAGAGCATACGGATTAGAAATTTTGTTTCGGAAAAAAACAGGAAGATTTACCGGATGGGTGAGTTATACCTTATCAAAATCTGAAAAGAAAATAAATGGTATCAACGATGATGAATGGTACAATGCCCGCCAGGACAGAACGCATGAGATTGCAATAGTGGGCGCATACAAACTTAAAAAGAAATGGACGCTCTCGGCTAATTGGGTTTTGTACACGGGTGATGCTGTTTCCTTTCCCGAAGGGAAGTACAACATCGGCACCGAAACTTTTTTTTATTACACAAAAAGAAATGGCTATCGTATGCCGACTTATCACCGGCTTGATATAGCCGCTACAAAAGTGTTGAAAGAGAAAAAGAGATTCTCATCTGAATTGTCTTTTAGTCTATACAATGCCTATGGCCGTGAGAACGCCTATGCCATTACTTTTCGGGATAACAAGAGCGAGCCGTTAAAAACCGAGGCCGTTAAAACAATTTTATTCCGGTTTGTACCTTCCATCTCATACAACTTTAAATTTTAGTTTTCATGCTTCCCATTTTAAAGACTTTAAAAATTAAAATTGTTGTTTTATTAATACTATTTTCTTCCTGTGAGAAAGTAATAGATATTGATATCAAAAAAGCGGAGTCAATATATGTGATCGAAGCTTATATAAGCAATCAGCCGGGTGATTGCAAAGTGCATATTACCCAAACGGTAAACTTTAGCGAGCCCGCGGTATTTCCCGGTGTAACAGGCGCAATTGTTTCTATGCAGGATAATAACGATCCCCCGGTTGACCTTTTGGAAACGGGCGATGGAATGTATGAATCTGCAGGCCTCGATGGAATGGAAGGTCATACCTATTCTCTCTCAATAAAAATAAATGGGCAGGTATTTACCGCCGTAAGCCAAATGCCCGGCCAGGTAAATTTTGATAGTTTAAGTGTAGTAGATTTCAGGTCGTTTGATGGCAACAGGAAATTTTCTAATGTAACTTTTTATGATCCTCCCGGTAAAGGAAATGCTTACCGTTTTCTTCAATATAAAAATGAAATTCTTAATAAAAATATTTTTGTGTTGAATGATGATTTCACCGATGGAAGGGTGAACAATACGCTTCTCACATTTTTCGACAGAACGAATGATGAGCGCCTTGAAACCGGCGATACCGTAAAAGTAGAAATGCAATGTGTAGATCCTGCAGTGTATAAATTCTTTTCCAGCCTTAGCCAAAGCAGCACCGGCAGCAGTGATAATGTGTCTCCCGGAAATCCCGTAACCAATATTGAAGGCGGCGCTTTAGGATATTTCAGCGCCTATACAAAGCAAACTAAGGTTGTTATTGCAAATTGAATTAAAGAAAGGATATTCGATTCACGAAAGAGTTACTGACTGAAACTTTGCCCTATAAATTGCAAGGCATCTGTAATCCCTGACCGCCAATACTTCCAGGTATGTGCACCGTCACGGACCCTGTATTCATGCGGAACTTTTTTCTCGCTGAGTGCTATGTGGAGCAGGCAATTTCCTTTTGTAAGAAAATCATCATCGCCGCAATCTATCCAGTAACGAACCTTACTTAAATCTTCCGCAGATTTTGTATCCACCATTTTTAAAATAGAATTATCGTACCATGCCTTGCTAAGCCGGTCTTTGCCTTTTAGTCCGCGGCCAAATAATTGAGCGAAGGTGCGTTCATAAGTTTGATCGGGGAAACCTGTCATTGCATCATCGTCAAATACTGCAGCGCTCAATGGAGCTGCCGCTGCAAAGAGGTCGGGATATTTTAGCGCATAGAATAAAGTTCCATATCCGCCCATGGAAAGCCCTGCGATGCCCCTGTATCTTTTTTGATTTTTAATTCTGTAATTTTTTTCAACAACGGGCATAAATTCTTTAATAAAGAAATCCTCGTACTTTTCTTTACCATCATAAGAATTAATATACCAGCTTGAGTCGCCGTTTGGCATCACAATTATCATAGGAGGTATAGTGCCATCGGCAATGGCCTTATCAGCATAACGATTTATTTCTCCGAATTGTAACCAGCCGGTGTTATCATCAGTATAGCCGTGAAGCAGGTAAACAACGGGGTAGCTTCTTTCTGAAGAACTATAATCAGAAGGGAGGTAAATTGTATAGGCTACATTTTTATTCAGGATGTTGCTTTTGATATTGAGTTGCTCAATAACCTTCCCGGCATTCTGTGCCCATGCTGAGTTTAGAAGGCAAATGCTGAGAAGGAAAACAAATGATTTCTTAATAAAAATATGCATAATGAAAAATATTAGATGTGTAAATGTAACGGGCGATCTGTCAAAGAACAAAAATAAATGCCTGACATGCAAGATCGAATTAAATTGAAATTTACCGACTTTAGTGTAATGAATAAAAATCTCTACGATATTATAGTAATAGGATCCGGCTCCGGTGGATTAAGCGTTGGGCTTTTTATGGCTAAAGCCGGCTTCAAAGTTTTGATGGTGTCACTAAGTGATAATGATATTGGCGGCGATTGCCTTAATGATGGCTGCGTACCGAGTAAAGCGATTATTCACGTGGCGAAGATTATTCACAATGCAAGAGAATCTCAAAGTTTTGGCTTGAATGTGAATGGTGATGTTGATATAAAAAAAGTGATAAAATATGTTTACGACAGGCAGGAAAATATAAGAGCACATGAAAATGCTTCTTGGCTGCGTGAGCAAGGGGTTGAAGTAACTTTGGGAGAAGCTTATTTTACCGGTAAGGATGAAATTGAAGTTGACGGAAAAAAGTATCGCGGAAAAAAAATAGTAATCGCCACTGGTTCAAAACCAAAGAAATTAAACTTGCCTGGCATTGAACAGGTAACGTACTATGACAACGAAAGTATTTTTCACATAGATGAATTGCCGGAAAAGCTATTGGTAATAGGTGGGGGGCCTATTGGTATCGAGATGGCTCAAACTATGAGCAGGCTGGGCAGTAAGGTTATCATAGTGCATAAGGGTGATATGATTTTGGAGCATGATGATAAGGCCGTTACAACTATTTTATATGAACAGTTGAGAAAGGAAAGGATTGAATTCCTCTTCAGGGCAGAAATAAAGGATTTTCCATCCGCAAATGAAGCTACGGCGCGGGTAAGTGGCGGGGAAAATATCACGATAAATTTTGATGCCGTTTTTGTTGCCATTGGGAGAGAATTGAATATAGAGTCTTTACAGTTAAACAATGCTGGCATAAAAATGAATGATAAAAAAATAGTTGTCGACAACTATTTAAGGACAACCAACAAGGATGTTTTGGTTTGCGGCGATGTTGCGGGAGACCTGCTATTCTCCCATGCTGCAGAATTTCACGCACGTATCCTTCTCAATAACCTTTTTTCTCCGTTGCGTAAAAAATTGAATAATGATCACATATCCTGGGTCACGTTCACCGATCCGGAGCTGGCGACTTTTGGCCTAAGTGAAAAACAATTGAAAGAAAAGGGAATATTTTACGAGAAATTGGAACAAAGTTTCGAAGAGGACGACCGGGCCGTGGTTGATAATTTTCAATACGGAAGAATGTTATTATTTATTAACAGAAAAGGAATTTTCAGGAAGCAGAGGGTATTGGGTGGCACAATGCTGGCTCCGGGGGCAGGGGAGTTAATCCAGGAATTGATTTTAGCCAATACGAACAGGATTTCAATTAATGCCCTTTTTAATAAAATTTATCCCTATCCGGTGGCTTCACGTATCAATCAAAAAGTCATCGTCGAGTATAAGTCAATGGCACTTACAGCGAATATTAAAAAACTACTGCGATTAGCCTACAAAATCTTTAGCTAACAGGCTTGAGAGCCAGGATTTACAAAATTCGTCGCAGCCCTCATGAATAACTAATTACTCCATCACGCATTTCCATTGCCCCGCCTAATTACATATATATAGTATTCAAAAGGGTCAGAAGCAGAAATTTCAGAATGCCGGGAAATTAAACTTGCTGACCAAAAAATGCAGCTTCGCTAAAAATTCGGCTTCGGTCTTTGTGCAACATTCCGAAAATCCGGGTATATCTCTAAAAAAATGCCTTGCAAACTCCAAATTTAATTTCCAAATTAAAATCACCTGCCCTCCTGTAAGGCGATCGTTTTTGATTTATACGAGTATTAATGCCGCATAAATCGATTTTAAATGAGCAAGTCCCATTCAGCCCATTTAGCAACTTAAACCCCAAACAGGTCTTGTCGTTAATAAGATTTACCGTGATTTTACTGTTTCTGACACAAAAGCACATTCCAGGCAAAATGGGGGAGTTATGGCAAAATTGTTTCAACACCTTTTGCGGTAAGTTTTCTGTAACCTCCTAAAAAATGGGTTTTTTTACTACTAATGATATTAGTTTTTATCTTTTGTACAATAAATATTGCTGACTAATTATTTTGGTAAAATTATTTTAATATTAGTTAATCATAATCACATCTTTAAAAGATATATATAAAATTATAACGTAGATAAATGTGCAATAGTATTTCCTTTTATTCTGTGAAATTATCAAAAACGAGAATTTAAGGTAAATTGACAGTTTAATATCATATATTATTGATTAATACATTTTTACATAATATTTCTTTTATTTCACTTTATATACATTTTGTATTAAAATTTTTCACCAATTCAATTTGAAAATGAACTACATGGACATTATATTGATACCGGTATTGCAGCTTTTTTTGTGAACTTGGTAACCATACATATTTAACTTAGCGAAGGAGTGAAAAACGTATTAAAATTGCCCTGAATTTAAATTTTAGTATTTTATACCGCCGTATCATTGATTGTATTTAGCATTATAAGCGCAAGATGTACTAAATCATCTAATAAACTTCCGAAAGTGTTGGAAATTATCAAAATTGACAAATGCCGTAATTTTACGGTCTTGCATTATTCGAATATGTACTCTATGTTTGTCCTCGAATCGTTGATGTACCGTCTTACCTCGGACATCCCCGATTCAAAATGATCCCTCCTTGAAATAACTGCTTTCAAGTTAGTTCTGCAAAAAACTAATTTGACAAATTTTAAAGAAACCAAAACCACAAGAAAATGAATTCGAAATCTACACGGGTAGGTAAGTACATAATTGTGCTTATAACTTTGACATTCTTCACAACGCTTCAAGGCAAGGGTCAAAATATTTCTCCCAAATTGAGATTTGTTCAACCTAAATTAGTATCGGGTATAGCTGGCCAAAAACACGCAACTTATAAATTTTCAAACGTTATTGAGGGTGTTGATGCATTTGTAGAAATTTCCGATTTGAAGAATGGTGCCAGGCTTGTCAATATTGACGATTCAACATTAGGATATTATGACGCATGGCAACCTATTGTTGGCGGTCCTTCTACTTACGGAACTTCATATATTAAATGGGAGATCTCCTTTAAAACTTCTACAGGCCTTAGCTATTCTTTTCCGCTATTAGATCTTTCTGCAATAGATATTGATGGCGATAATGTAAGAGTAAGGGAATTTATTGACATGGATAAGACATCAAGTTATGATTTGCCAACCATGGTGCCCTCTTTATTAAATGTTGCCAGTGCTCATGACGAAGATAGCGAGTTGCTTAACCTGCACGTTTTGGGGCCCGTGTTGAACAGAACGGGAATAGACACCGTATCTCTCGATGTGCGGGTAAATTTTCACTTTCTCAATGTGTCGACACTTAAACTTTCTCTTGGTTCTCAAATTGACAATAACGGTACACACGGTGGTATCGCTACTGACAGGTATAGTAGCTTGTATTTTAAGAGTATAAGTAATAATGTACACACACTGGGTGTAAAGTATCGCTCGTTTGACGCATACGTGGTAAATAGTACTTCTGCAAATATTTCCTGGATTACCGAAAACGAAACAAATAATGATCATTTTGAAATAGAGAGAAGTTTCGATCAAAAGACGTTCAGTACGATCGCCCTGGTTTTTGGTCCGGAAAGCAACACAAATAGCTCAAATAAATATTCTTTCATTGACGATGCAAAGGATCTAAGCGCTCATAGCATTGTTTATTATCGCCTGAAGCAGATCGATATAGACGGGCAAACGACTTATAGCGTGGTAAAAATGGTGCGCTTTAGTTCAACAAATAAAACTTTTGTGCAAGTTTATCCTAATCCTTACGTAGATAAGATAAATGTAAACTTCAATAGTACCGCAACCGGCAACGCTGAGTTAAGAATGATCAATGCGAAAGGCCAGCTTGTTGCTTCTAAAAAAGGAATAGTATCAAAGGGATACAACAATTTACAATTGACTGATCTTTCTTCACAATCAAAAGGTTTATATATAGTTGAAGTGATTCTTAACGGGAGTCTGTATTCGACTCAAAAATTAATTAAATAATTTTCAAACACTTAAAAACGACTCTCATGAAAACAAACATTATCAACACCATTGGAACTGCTGCGATTATAGCCACATTCCTAAGTATACTATTATTATTCACCGTATTTAATAACGGTAATTACGTAGCTCACTTTTATTAATAAAAGCAAACTGGATTTTTAAACACTTAAAAACGACTCTCATGAAAATAAACATTATCAATACCATCGGAACTACTGCAATAGTAGCTACATTCATAACTATTTTATTACTGTTCACTGTGTTCAACAATGGTAACTACGTGGCTCATTTCTATTAAATTTTTATTCACCCAATTATAACCACAAAAAACAAGAAAAAATGAAAACAAATATTATCGACACCGTTGGAACCGCTGCAATTATCGCAACATTTCTAACTATTTTATTATTATTTACAGTATTCAATAATGGCACTTATATAGCTCACTTCAATTAAAAGCTACTAAGTAGAATTTCATTTTTTAATCTTCTAAATTAAATACCAAATTTGATCATTATTTACAAAAACTAAAAATACTCAGCACGTAATTGCTGATAGAGATTGAGTCGAATCCCCGTCAATAGGTCTAAGGCAATTACAAATTAATTCAACTCGTTTTCTTTGGGGGTTACAGAACCTCACTGGTTCTTAACAATAGCCGCATTTCTATGCGGCTTTTTTATTGTACGATCTTTTCTATTACTTCCCTATAGGAACGAAGAGTCCTGAATTATATGGAATTCTCTTAAGCTTCAATATTATGTATAGAAATAATAGCAGATCTGGTGGGCGTAGGCCCCTTAGAAATCAGTTGCCAGGTAAAATTTTAAAGAGAAGAATTATTATTACGGAATATTGTTTACCTCTATGGTAATAACTTTTCGTTTTTCATTGCTGCTTCTATCAGTAATGAAGTAATGAAAAGAGCTTTTTGATTTATTATCAGCGTGGGATAAATTATCTATGATAATTTTCGCATTTTTACCTTTCACGCCTTTTATGGAAATGCCCGAGGAGAAATTATTTTTTGGTAAGTCGTTATTTCGCCAGCTTAAAGGTGCGGGTTCATATTTATAAAAATCGTCGCTGTTAACTTGATAGCTGTGTGGTTGTCGTACTTGTTCCCATACTTCATTTGTGCGAAGATGCCTGGGTGCGGCGGCCGTTTTATAATTTCTGAGGGAATCAATTGTAATCATTTTTTTCCTCAGTTCTATGGAAATAGCTTTCGGGTCAGATTTTGCTTTTTTTTCAATTTTTGCATCAAGAAGCTGTTTCAAACTTTCCTGGTACAGTTCTGACATTTCCTTCCGGGATGTCTTATCTCCCTTTAACCTTGAAAGGGATGCGTTTATGTCATTTTGAATTTTTTGCCAATCCATCGCGTTTATTCCTTTGTAAGCCTCTTCTAAATTCTTATTAAGTTCATCAACATCGATATGTATATTCATTTTTTGCAGTGAAAAATCTTCGAGCAATTTTAAGGGCACATATTTCAAAACGTTTTGATCGAAAAATACCTTTGGATCTTTAGAGTCTTCACCAAAAAAATAAAATTCCTTATCCTGTTTGTCTGCCTTCTCTTTTCCGAAATCAGGTATGTCTTTAACCAGGTCGAATTCTGCGGTGGAATTGTCGCCTGGTGAACTTAATTTAGAAATAGATGGCCTCTTATTAGGGGCTGAATTTTCTTTTGGAATTTTTATTTTAACCCGGCTCGTTTCAATATCCTTTTCTTCAATCCGTGGTGCCGGAAGGGGAAGAGTTGGTGTTGCCAGAACTTTTAAATTCTCTGACGACGGCTTGCTTGTATTTTGTTTTTTATCCTGCGGGGAAAGCCATGCAACAGAACAAACAATAAAAGTCACCAAAAGTAACGCAAGCAACTTCTGCCCATAGTTGAATTGCCTGGATGCTATTTGGTTATTTGTAATTCTTTTTATTCTTGTTAAAAGCTGCTTCTTGCCGGAAACGGCGCCCATGGCTAATTGCAGATTGCTTCTCCGTGATTGCTCAAGCCGTAGCAAGGCAGATGCATAAGAGTGCGGGTCATAGCGGTATTGAATTACAAAATCATCACAGCAATTTTCTCTCTCCCGCTTAATCACTTTTGCAAGTAATAAAATAAATGGGTTAAAAAAGAGTATGGTTTCAATTACAGAAATAAAAAGATTTACCACATAATCGTTCCTTTTTATGTGTGATAGTTCATGAAGAATGATGGCTTCCAGTTGATGAGAAGATAAATTATTTATGGACGCAAAAGGTATAAGAATCACAGGTTTTAAAAATCCAATTGTGGCAGGCACATCAACATGATGGGAAATCCACACGGATATTTTTTTGGAAATATTTAATTGGCTTGCCACTTTTGAGGTGAAGTCCTGCAGCTCAAAAGGCGGCGATTGAAGTCTTTTGTTTGCTATGAAATAGACATATCGATACGATGAAAAAAGTTTAAACATCAAAAAAGCCAGTAACAAAATATAGGAAATGGAAAGATAGGGGAGCGAACCGGTTATATAGGAAAGAATAGCCTGTATGTTAATTGCCGCGGCTTTAGATGTTTCGGCGGCAGCAATCGAAGCTGGATTAACGACTATCGGCGATAAATTTTCATCATAATCAAAGCCGATAACAAGGCTTAAAAGAAACCAGCCAAATGCGATGAAAATTAGAAATGTGCTTACCCTGTTTTTGAATATGGAGGAAGCATTTTTATAAGAGATATTTATTGTTTCATAAATGATCCAGATAATAAATGCCTGCCAAAGACTATTTAATATGGCATTACCTAATGCTTGCAAAAACACGGAATGTTGTAAAGTTGCAAAATTCATCGTTACCTGTTTTTTAGGTCGTCTAGATATTTTTGAATTTCATCCAGTTCATCTTTCGATGCTTTTTGATTGCCCAGGGCCTGCAATACGAGTTGAGTAGATGATCCGGAAAATAATCCATCTATCATTTTATCAAGAAATTGCTTTTGAGTTTTCTGGCGGCTTATTGCAGCCTGGTAAACGTGAGTTTTTGCGCTATCGTCCCTGGTCACCAGCTTTTTCTCAAACATTATCTGCATCAGTTTTAAAGTAGTGGTGTACCCGGAGACTTTTGTTTTTGAAAGCTCTTCATGAACATCGCGAACGGTTGAAAACTCACGCTGCCACAATATTTGCAGGATCTCCAGTTCACTTTCAGTAGGCTTGCTGTTTTTACTTAATTTCATTGTTACGACTTTATTCGTAGGCAATATACGATTTTGTTCGTAACGTAAAATAAAATTTTTGATAAAAAGTCAGATAAAATTTTTAACGGTAATTTGGTGGCAATGAGGTAATCTCCCTAATCCGAAAATTCCAAAACGCTTATACTTAATCCTTAAGAGCTTAAGTTTGTGAACAAAAAATCTATCATGCAGCAAGAGGAACACAAGTTTATTATTACAGTATATGATTCTATTGAAGAGCTAAACCAGGCAGATTCTTTTTTACTGAGTGAAGCACGTTCCGTAACGCAATTTGCGTATGCGCCTTATTCCAATTTCCAGGTGGGCGCTGTTGGTAAATTAAAAAATGGGGAAACAGTTACGGGCACTAACCAGGAGAACGCTTCCTATCCCGCAGGAATCTGTGCTGAAAGAGTTTTACTTTCCTCAGCATCTTCTCAATTCCCGGGTGTCGCTATAGAAACTGTCGCCATTGCTTATAATAATTTGAAAGGCAAAAGCGACAGGCCTGTAAGTCCCTGTGGAATTTGCCGCCAGTCCTTTGCGGAATTTCAACGCAGGACCAAAACCCTTATCAGAGTAATCCTTAGTGGAATGGAAGGCAAAGTGCAGGTAATTGAAAATGCTGCAGACCTGCTTCCACTGGTTTTTAGTGCTGATGATTTGAAATAAACTCAATCCAATACGAGTAAACTGTTTTTAATTATTTGCACACAGTCAAGTATTTCTTCTTTGCTAATAACAAGCGGAGGAGAGAAGCGTATTTTATCTCCATGCGTCGGTTTCGCGAGTAACCCATTTTTCATTAACTCAGTGCATAATTTCCATGCGGCATCGTCATCTGCATGCTTGATGGTTATAGCATTTAATAATCCCTTTCCGCGCACATCCATTATATATTCTGAATCTAATTTTATTAACTCTTCTCTTAAAAGCCGACCCATAATTTCCGCGTTCTCAGCCATTTTTTCATCCTTCAATACCTCCAGCGATGCGGTAGCAACTTTACATGCCAGTGGATTTCCCCCATAAGTACTTCCATGCTCGCCGGGTCTGATCGTAAGCATGATTTCGTTATCAGCCAGTACGACACTCACCGGCAATGCGCCACCACTGAGCGCTTTGCCAAGAATAAGAATATCCGGGCGAACACCTTCATGATCGCAGCACAACATTTTCCCGGTCCGGCAAAGTCCGGTTTGAATTTCGTCGGCTATGAATAGAACATTTGCGTCCTTGCAATACTGTTTGGCTTTTGTAAGAAAATTTTCATTGGGAACGATCACTCCTGCTTCGCCCTGGATAGGTTCAACCATAAAGCCCGCCACATTTTTATCAGCTAGAGCTTCGGCTAAAGCAGGTAGGTCGTTGTATGGAATTACCTCAAACCCTGGCAGAAAAGGTCCAAAATCTTTTCTAGCTGCGCTGTCGGTACTAAAGGAAATGATCCCCAATGTGCGCCCGTGAAAATTGCCGCTGCATACAATGATTTTAGCTTTGCCCTCCGGAATTTTTTTTACGGCATATCCCCAATGCCGGCAAAGTTTCAAAGCTGTTTCTACCGCCTCGGCCCCGGTATTCATCGGCAATACTTTTTCGTAACCAAAATATTGGGTTATGTATTGAGTAAAGAGTGCAAGAGCCTCACTATAAAACGCCCTGCTGGTAAGTGTTAGCACTTGGGCCTGCTCAATTAATGTGTTTATAATTTTAGGATGACAATGCCCCTGGTTTACTGCTGAGTAGGCGCTTAAAAAGTCATAATATTTTTTGCCTTCAACATCCCACACAAAAACACTTTTTCCTTTTTGAAGTACCACAGGCAGGGGATGGTAATTATGGGCTCCGAATTCATTCTCGAGATCTGTGAAATAACTTGTTTGCGAACTAAGTAATTGAGTTGACATAAAAAATTAGAAATAAAAATGGATGAAAAATTGAAATAATAACCAGGGTGCGATATGGTTATTGCCTGTGATCTAAGAAATCAAGGTTCAAAAGAAGGAAGTGTAGTATGTAAATTCTATTTTTCAATAGATCAAAGATATACTCTTTTAAAGTTTTACTCAAATATTAAATTTGCGAACTTGCAGGGAAAAATTATTCTAATAAATTATTTGATACCATGTACCGGAGAATTTCATCGGGCTGCATATATTTCTTCTCTTTAATTTTTTTGTAGTGCTTATTTGCTTTCGACTCGTTTAAGACATAATCTGCCCAATAATAGAGAGGCCATCCCAAACCATGTTGTATAGTAATTCTATCAGTTTTTCTTTCAATTTTAGTACTTGTTTTTACAAAAAGATATTTCAAACCCCATAAGGCCAAATCAAAAAGGCCACGACCTCTGAAGTCAACTATATGAGCCAGTTCATGCCCGATGACTGCAACTTGTGCATTGTATGGTGCATCCTGTAAAAGCATTCCTGTCTTTGTTCTGTCATCGTTTATATAAATAATGTACTGCTTATCTATTCTCTTAAAAATTGATCCTAAGGTCATTGTTGTTTGAGCACAACTATTAAATCCCTTATACCTGAAGGCGATATTTTCGTCCCATAGTTCCGGGTAATAGGAGAGGGCTATCAGTGATTGCATTTCAAACTCCTTGAGAAAATGCTTATGCCTCCCGTAAATAATTTCAAGGGAATCCAAATTCTCTTTCGACGGAGAAAATGAGCTACTGTCATTTTGGGCCGGCAGCAAAAGCGGTAAAAAACAATAAAAAAGTATAAGGAAATATCTGGACAATTTTACTTGTATATTTTCCGTAAAGAAAGTCAGGCCGCTTCAATTATTTTATAAAAGTAACCGGCATGCGCAGTATAATTTATTGCAGAATCTTCTTTGAAAATTCCATAGACACTGCTTCCGCTTCCACTCATCGCCGCATAAATTGCTCCCATTTCATAAAGCTCTTTTTTAACCTGGTGCACTTGTGGAAATTTCTCAAAAACCGATTTCTCAAAATCGTTTATTAATTCATTTTTCCAGGTGTCGATGGGTTGTGTGATGACTTCCCTAATTCTTTTTTTAGGTATAAGGGGTGTGATTTTTTTAAAAGCCTCACCGGTATTTATATGTATTCCGGGGTTTACAATCACAATTTTATATCCAGAAAGTGAAAATTGTAAAGGCTCTAAAGTCTCGCCACGGCCTGAAGCAAGGCACGGTTTATTTATGAGAAAGAAGGGACAGTCGCTACCTAACTGCAAGGCATAGTTGGAAAGCTGTTCCTCTGTAAGATGTAAGCTAAATTTTTTATTGAGAAGCTGCAAAGTTGCTACGCCGTCTGCGGATCCGCCGCCGAGGCCTGCGCCTATTGGTATCGCTTTATGCAGGTGTATCTTTACGACCGGCAAATCGGGATAATCTTTTTTTAGCAGGTGATAAGCTTTAAGGCAAATATTATTTTCCGGTGCCCCGGTTGGAATTCCTGAGCTATCGAATTGCACTTTTTTTTCACCGGAAGGAAGCAGTTCCAGGGCGTCGCGGATATTGATAGGGAAAAAAAATGTTTCAAGATCATGAAATCCGTCTTCTTTTTTTGCAAGGATATTTAACCCCAGGTTTATTTTACAATTCGGAAAAGCTATCATAATCCTGGGGAAAAGAACGTAAAAAATTCGGAATGAATATTAGAATATCAGGTCAGTTATAGGAATTGAGGAATCAGTTTTTTTTTCGGCCCTTGATTTCGTCCCTTATGGAAGCGGCCTTTATGTAATCTTCCTGTTCGAGCACTTCGCTTAATAAATTTTCCAGTTCTGATATAGACAACTTTTTAAGATCATCACTTGCGGCGTCATTGTGGGATACGACTACTTTTTTCTTCTTATCATCCTCTTCCATTAATATACCGGCGCTGTCAAGTATATTATCATAGGTATATATAGGGCAACCAAACCTTACCGCCAGCGCAACAGCGTCTGATGTGCGGGAATCAATTTCTACCGTATCATGTTCTGTTGAACATACGAGCTTGGAATAGAAAATCCCTTCCTGTAAATCGTTAATAATTATTTCATGAAGCTCAATATTAAAGGCAAGCATAAAATTTTTCATCAGGTCATGTGTAAGGGGACGGCTGGGCTGCATTCTCTCAAGGGCCACGGCAATCGCCTGCGCTTCGAATCCGCCAATCACTATAGGAAGCCGTCTTAAACCATTCACCTCACCAAGCACCACAGCATAGGAGTGTGTTTGCGTGATACTATGCGATAGGGCTACAATTTCCAATTCTATTTTCTTCATACCAATCTCTCTTTTGTGTGATTTTTTGATATCGGCAAATATATAAAAATTAAAGCCTTTCAATCTATGAAAAGCTTCTTAAAAATCCATATATGTCAGGTTATTTACGTATCTATACTGCACAAAACCAAAATTCTACTACTCTTTTAATTTTTTTACGGCCTCTGTAATTTTAGGCACCACTTCAAATGCATCTCCAACGATTCCATAATCTGCTGCTTTAAAAAATGGTGCTTCGGGATCTTTATTGATCACAACAATTGTCTTACTGCGATTCACTCCCGCAAGATGTTGAATGGCTCCTGAAATACCAATCGCAATATATAAATTTGGTGCTATAGCAAGCCCTGTTTGCCCTACATGCTCATGATGCGGCCTCCAGTCGCTGTCACTCACAGGGCGACTGCAGGCTGTTGCAGCGCCAAGCGCTTTGGCAAGGTCGGTTACTATGGCCCAGTTTTCCGGTCCCTTAAGGCCGCGTCCTCCACTCACTACAATTTCAGCTTCCGATAAGGGAACTTCTCCCTCAACTTTATCAACTGACAGTACTTTTACACGAGCCTGCGGGAATTTCAATATTTAAATCTTCTACTTCAGCCTTGCCCTCAACTTCAATTGTTTTATAGGCGTTGGGATTTAATGAAATTATTTTTACCTCAGTCTTAATGGAAACATTTGCAAAAGCTTTTCCGCTAAAAACATTTTTCTTAACAACAAAGCCATTGGTTACTTCCGGCAACGCCACAGCCCCTGAGACCAAACCCGCTTTTAATTTTACAGATAAACGTGGGGCTATTGCCTTTCCATTAAAATTATTAGAAAAAACAATAACTCTTGCTCCTGTTGACTTCGCAGCTTCTGCTATCACGTGTGTAAAAACCTCGTCATCGAAATTTTCCAACGTTGCATTTTTTACAGCAAAGGATTTTTTTTAAACCATATTTTCCTAATTCTGTAAGGTCATCTTTTACATTTCCCAACACAATTCCTTCTGCCGTAGTCCCCAGCATTTCTGCAATCTTTGCGCCATAGCAAGCTGCTTCAAAAGAATTTTTCTTTATATGCCCGTCGGCCTGGTCTAAAAATATTAATACGCTCATTTTATTAATTAAGAATTAAAAATTAAAAATCAAAAATCAAATATCAAGTATCAAATATCAAGTGTCAAGTACCAAGATCAAAAAATCCACCTCGCATTCCCCTTTAGGGGTTAGGGGTGTTTTTAAAAAACCTTAGCTTCTTCGTGCAGCAATCTTACAAGTTCTTCCGGTTGATCTGCCGGAATTAGTTTTACACCTTTTTTTGCAGGTGGTAATTCAAACGACTCTACTGAGGTTAATTCGTCCACGGGCACCGGTTCTGATACCTTTAATGGCTTTGTTCTCGCACCCATTATCCCACGCATGTTTGGAATTCTTTGCTCGGCCATTCCTTTCTGACAGCTAACTACTGCAGGCAATGTTACCTGATCGGTTTCTTCACCGCCTTCAATCTCACGGATGACTGTAGCCGAAGTTCCGCTAAGACTAAATTTAGTAGCCAGGGAAATGTATGGCATGCTTAATAACTCCGCAACCATACCACCAATTGACGAACCATTGTAATCTATAGTTTCTTTCCCGGTGAAAATAAGATCATAATTATTTTGCCTGGCGATTTCTGCAATTTGCGATGCTATATAAAAACTATCGCGGCTATCACTATTAACCCTAAAGGCTTCATCTCCGCCAAGAGCCAATGCCTTTCTTATGATAGGATCAGCATCAGCGGTTCCAACATTTATTAAATGAATAACTGTCGATGCATCCGCTTCTTTTAATTCAATCGCTCTCACGAGTGCATACCATTCATCGTAAGGGTTTAAAATGAACTGTACACCAGCTTCTGCAAATTTCGTATTGTTATCTGTGAAGGCTATTTTTGCGGTCGTGTCAGGCGTTTTGCTTATACAAACAAGTATCTTCATGTATCTTTTTTTAACGAGCGGCGAAGATACTAAGTAAAAAAAAAGTAAAAAATTATTTGATGGACAGAATACAGAAGCTAAAGGAGTATATGAAGACCGCTCAGAAGGATAGTTTTTTGCAGCATGCCCTTGCACTTGAATATATAAAAGTGGGAAATGATCTTGATGCAAAAAATTTGTTTAATGAAATATTAAAACGAGAACCTACCTACATAGGATCTTATTACCATTTAGGTAAAACGCACGAAAGGCTTGGAGACATTCCCAAGGCACTCAGGGTTTATGAAAGAGGAATGGAAGAAGCCAAAAAGGCCGGTGACCAACACGCTTATAATGAATTGCAGGCTGCGTTTGAAGACATTGAACCAGAGTAAATTTTTCAAGCCAATTGCATGATTCTTCCCGATAAATTTAAAGCTTACATTCAACAGCAACATCTCTTTACTGCCCGGCGATAATTTAATTGTCGCTGTAAGTGGAGGCATCGATTCAGTGGTGCTTTGTGATTTATGCAACCAGGCAGGCTTTAATTTTATAATAGCGCACTGCAATTTTCAACTAAGAGGCGAGGAAAGTGAGCGTGATGAAATATTTGTAAAGTCACTCGGAGAAAAATACAATGTAAAAGTTTTTGTAAAAAAATTTGAAACCGACAAATATGCTGAAGAAAATAAAGTTTCAATACAGGTTGCGGCAAGGGAATTGAGATATTCCTGGTTTAAGGAGTTGATAACAGAAAATGACGACCAATTAAAGGCAACCAGTTCAAATGAAGCCGAAACGTCAAAATTACATCGCATATCGAACGTCTCACATGGAACCTTTCTTTTAACAGCTCACCACGCCAACGACAACATTGAAACCCTGTTAATGAATTTTTTTAAAGGCACAGGTATTACCGGTTTGAAAGGGATTGAGCCAAAAAAAGGGGAAGTCATACGGCCCTTATTATTTGCCAAAAAAGAAGAATTGCAGGAATATGCCCGGGCAAATAATTTGCAATATGTGGAAGACTCTTCTAATTCATCGGACAAATACACACGGAATTATTTCAGACACCAATTAATTCCTTCTTTGCAAAAGGTTTTTCCGGAAGTGGAAGAAAATTTAATAAGCAATATTACCAGGTTTAAGGATATTGAAACGCTGTACTACCAGGCCATAAGTCAGCATAAAAAAAAGTTGATAGAAGAAAAAGGCAATGAAATTCACATACCTGTTTTGAAACTATTGAAGTCAAAACCATTGTCTGCAATTGTATATGAAATAATAAAAGAATATGGTTTCACTTCCCACCAAACAGGAGAGGCAATAAAAATTCTTAACAGCGATAGCGGTAAGTATATCTCATCAGCGACGCATAAAATAATCAAAAACAGGAGCTGGATTATCATAGCACCCCACAATACATTAAAGGCATCCAATATTTTAATTAATAAAGATGACAAGGAAATTGAATTCGAAGAGGGAATATTAAAAATCGAGACAGTACAAAGAGCGAATCATAAAATTACAGCCGATAAAAACATTGCATTGACAGATGCGGATTCGATTACGTTTCCGTTGCTATTAAGAAAATGGAAGCAGGGCGACTATTTTTATCCATTAGGCATGAAGAAGAAATCCGGCGCATTGGCAAAAAAGAAATTGAGTAAATTCTTTATTGATCAGAAGATACCAATTCAGGAGAAAGAAAAAATATGGGTATTGGAAAGCAATAAAAAAATTGTATGGATTCTAAATAACAGAATCGACGACCGTTTTAAAGTTACTGATCGTACGGTCAACTTGCTCAGAATACAATTTAGCGGGTTGTAAAAATTTTACCAGGATCCATGTTTTTTACGGCATCGATAAAGCGCTGCAGCAGCGGGTATCCTGAAAATAGCTCGCTCGCTACTATAATAAAGATGATCCCAAAAAGCGCTCCCCATATATGTGCTGAATGGTTAACCCTGCCACCACCTTTTTTACCCAGCAAATACGATACAACCAGGTAAATAATTCCGAATAAAAAGCCGGGTATATATATAGGAATAAATATTAAACCGATGCCCTGCAAAGGATTGAACATAATGTAAGCAAACACTACAGCCGATATGGCCCCGGATGCACCTAAGCTCATGTAGTGCGGATTGTCCTTATTTTTCAGGTAGCTTGGTATGAGACAGGCCACCAGTGCAAGGAGATACATTAAAATATAAAGCAGGCTTCCGTAGTTCCCAAAAATCGCTGCGAATATTTCTTCAGTAATATTTCCAAACAGAAAAAAAGCATACATGTTAAAAAACAAATGGCCAATATCCGCATGAATGAACCCGCATGTTATAAACCGGTAATATTGCTTTTTTTCACTCACAGCCGGTGGAAAAAAAATAAGGGCATTCATTAGCTTCTCACTTCGAAAAGCAAGTATTGAAACAGCGACCGTGATTATGATGATTATAATTGTTATAGTGATTTCAGATTGCATCTTTAAAAATTAATTGGCATCAAACATACTGATAAAACTAAGAATGGTGGTATTTTTCATTTCTTATAATGGTACAGGCGCGGTATACCTGCTCTGCCAGTATAAGGCGAACAAGCTGGTGTGGGAAAACCAGTTTTGATAAACTCCAGCGGTAGGAACATTTGCTTAAAATATTTTCGTGCAGCCCATAAGCGCCGCCTATAAGGAATATTAAATTTTTAGTACTGTCATTTGCCTTTTGTTGCATAAAAGAAGCCAGTTCCAAAGAGTTCCATTGCTTTCCTGTTTCTTCCAAAGCGATAAGAACATCATCTTTTTTTATCGCGTTTAGAATGGGCGTTGATTCAGCCTTTTTCATTTCCTCCTCTGTCAATGAAGCAGCATTTTTTGCAGCAGGAAATATTTTCCACTCAACAGGGTAGTAGTGAGAAATTCTATTTGTAAAGATTTCAACCCCTTCCTTTACGAAAGATTCATGCGCTTTGCCAATAGCCCAAAAGAAGATTTTCATAAATTAAATTGTTATGCAATATGCTAAAACAATTGTCTTAAATAAATTATTTATTATTTTTGCCGCCCATTGGCTGCGTAGCTCAATTGAATAGAGCATCTGACTACGGATCAGAAGGTTTTAGGTTTGAATCCTAACGCGGTCACAATATCAGTGAGGGTTTCAGGTATTTAATCTTTGAAGCCTTTTTTATTTTGATACAATCTGCATACTGAACCATTTTAGCGTATTTAGAGTTGCCTGCAATTTTACAATGACTCCGTAATTCATATACTGCTTAGGAATATATAACCCTCCGACAATTAACGATAAATTGAAATCAGCGAGACTGACTATTCATATTTTTCAAATATTTTAGAAAGTTTCCAGAAATTATCTTTCGAAAGAATCTTTTTCGAGTTGTCGAACTCAATTATGGAGATTTAGAGGGAAAACGAATAGTTATCTAACTGAAATCACCAACTAATTTTTATGAATTCGACTATTCATTTGTTGACCTTAATAGGCTAATCTTAAACTTACTTTCTTCAATAAGGACATATCTTGACCATACTGAAACACGACTCAAAAGAGAATATGGAGACGCATCAGAAGAGTGGTTGCTTTTCAAACAAAAAACAAGTCACGCCTATGAAAACCACTTTGAATATCGACTTTATAAGCTCAGAAACTACTCTCAACATTGCGGACTGCCAGCCGGCTCTGCTGAAATAACATCATTTCAAGATGAGAATTTAATATGGCGTGACAAAATGAATGTCTTCTTTACCAGAGACAAACTTATTAGCCAATATGACGGATGGACTAAATTGGTTGAGACAGATTTACTTGCTATGTCTGAAAACTTTAATGTTCTTCCTTTAGTTGACAAAATGTACGACCTTTTGAAAGAAATAAATCAAGTATTAAAGAATAAAATTCGTGAACATTATAAAGAAGATGCACAGTTTTTATTCGGCTTGCTTCCACAGCTAACTCATTTAATTGGTATGCCCTGTTTAATAAAAATGGAACAAACTGATATTATCAAAATAACTTTTAAAAGCTTTCCATTTGAACACATTTCACAAATCACATGAGCCACTATTAATTTCAATTATGTTTAGCTTGACTAACAAAACTCCAGCCAGCGTAGGTGCTGCCCTCTTTCGCAAGCCCACACCATCCAATCGTGAGACCCGGGGGCGTTCCAGTTTTGAGATCTAAAGAGGTAAAAACATAATACACATAATGGCAAAAATTTGCTTGGTTCTGTTTTAATGGGGTCGTATTATTTTAGTGCGTAGATTTAAGAGTTGGCGATATTATTAGGACGACACATACAATGAAGAAAATTACCGGACTGACCTTCTTATCATTTGTTCTTTTGCTTTGTTCTCAATGCAATCGGACGGACATAACTTTATCGCCCGTTTACAATGCTCCAGACAGTTCAGTTTTTGCAATGGCATTTATAATAACGAATTATACGTTTGCGGTTGCTTTGATTCATTTGGAACATGAAATCTAAATACATTGCAATATGGAACGGCAAAAAATGGGCTTCAGTTGGTAAAGGACTTAATCAGGGCTATGAGGCGTTTAGGCATTAGTCGTCTAAAAGGATAACTATATGCTTCTGGAGATTTTTAATTAATAAACGATATTACCGAGGTGAGCATATTGCAATCGAATTCTATTAAAATTGGCTCCCTGTTGAAACGGAAAAGCAGATGTCTATCACTTTTTAATAAATACCTTATGTGTTTATAACACGATACTTTACGCTAATGTCAAGTGTGTTCGACAGTTTGGAATTCTGACAAAGAATCATTCAAAATAACGGAATAATTGGGGAATTATCAATTAGTGTTAATTATACTCCTATCCATTGCAATTTCAAATATGAATTTTTCCTGGAAGTCTTTGATAAAAGGAAGACGGATTATTCAGTACAATGGAATTGTTCTCATTGAACTACCTTATAAATACACTTTTTAGATTTTACAGAAGTTCAATCCTCTACCTTTTCCAAAAACGACTTATTAATTGCGGATACGTTTGGAAGATCTTCTCTAATATCCGGAGGACTAACAGGTTTTAATCCATTCAATCATCTTGCTAAATATAATGGGCCATCTTACTCTGTCTTTTGTAGGGGTAGATAATGTTGAAGCTTCAATTGCTTCAATGTGAAGTTTATAACATCTGAATTATTTGTTGGCGGAAATTTGACTTCCCAAGCGGATAAAAAGCAAATAATATTATAAAATGGAACGGAGAAAACTGGCAAACAGTTGCAACTGACACAAGCGGTTATGTAAGTTGTTTTGTTACCTACAATGGTGACTTCTATGCTGGCGGCTCATTCCGCAGTTAAAAGAACTACGAATATGGGTTCGGACTTCTTTATTGCTATTCATACCAAAGAGTAATATATTCACCAGAGTATTCAGGTAATTCTTTCATCAACCCTTTGTTGTTATGGAAAGCCCTCCCGTAATTTTCAGTTAGAATTAACTCTACCCTTGCCGGTGTTCCTAAAAAGCCTCCCGTCCGCCTAACCCCACCCATCGCAGTTGTTCGGTGTTCGTGCAGATGGCTCTTGTAGCCTTAGCAATCACCAACAACTTTTAGGGAGTTATGAACTAAACAAAAGCTAATACTTCATCACTTTAAAATATTTGAAGTTTAAAATACTCTCAGTATCACAACACATCATCCTCAATATTTTACCGCCACCATATTAGAATCGAAGCATGAAAAAAATTATTTTATCTTTTGTTTCTCTGTTCATTTTCCTTATTGCTTGTACACAGCAAAAAGATAACAACGACATTACTATTGCCAAAGGGAATATGCCGGCTATTGCAAAAGACAAAAAGAATATCATTAGTATAGTTTATGGAACCGGGGACAGTATAATGTATATGTCTTCCAGTGATGGCATGTCTTATTCATCACCAGCATTGGTCGCGGTTTTGCCTGGCCTGTTTGCTTCAGCCACACGAGGCCCACAGGTAGCTGCTACCTCTAACGGGCTGGTCGTAACAGCATGCAATAAAAACGGGAATATTTTTTCTTTTACAAAAGATCGATCAGGAAAATGGACGAAGGCTAAAAAAGTAAATGATGTTGATGAGAATGCAAAAGAGGGTTTAATTGACCTAAGCGCCGATGGCTTAAATACCTATGCAATATGGCTTGGAGTCAATAACCCTAAAGGCCAAAAAGTGTATGGAGCAAAATCAACAGATGGTGGCACCACATGGAGTAAAAATATTCTCGTGTATGCTTCACCGGATGGATCAGTTTGCGAATGTTGCAAGCCCTCTGTGTCTGTAAAAGGCAATAACGTATATGTAATGTTTCGTAACTGGCTCAATGGAAACAGGGACCTGTATTTAATTAAATCTTCTGATGGTGGGAACTCTTTTGCAAAGGCGCAAAAGTTAGGGAATGGAAGTTGGAAATTGAACGGGTGCCCTATGGATGGCGGAGGCCTGGCTATTAATAGCAGCGGGACACCTGAAACTGTTTGGCGGAGAGAAGGAAAAATTTTCGCCGCTAGTCCCGGCTCACCTGAAATAGAAGTTGGCGAAGGCCGAAGCTGTTCCATCGAAACCATAAATAATAAGAACATATATGCCTGGACGGAAAAAGGAAAGGTGATTGTAATGAAACCCCGTCGGATAAAAATAAACCTGGGCGAGGGAAGCTTGCCATTATTAAAAGCGCTTAACGACGAAAAGGTAATTTGTGTCTGGGAGAATGAAAACAAAATTCATTCGGCTGTTGTTATATTATAGCGATCTCAAAATCTTATAACATATTTCCATAGTTGTATAAGAGTTTGGATGTATAGAGTAATAACTTTGCCAGAATTTAAATGAAGGTGCAATAAAAGCCCTTGTTGAAAGGACGAGGCTATAAAGCAGAAAAAATTAGGCAGCAATAATTTCTCTCTTTCGCTGTTTAGTAAATGATGTATGAATTTGTGAGAATATAATAAAATCGTTGAATGAAATAACTATACTTTTGTATTAATAGTAAATGAAAAAGTTTCTCGCAGCCATATTAGCCGTTTTATACTTAGCTGTTACAACAGGCGCCACCATTCAAATGCATTATTGCATGGGTAAGCTTATTGGCAAAGATCTTTCGAACTATGACAAAAAGAATTGCAGCAAATGCGGTATGAAAAAAGATAACGGCGTAAAAACAGGCTGTTGCAAAGACGAACATAAGTTTTATAAGTTTGATAAAGATCAGAAGATAGCTGATGCTTCATTTGAGTTTCCTAAATTCACACCCGAAGCGCTTCTTTTTTCTACGTTTGAATTTTCCTCAATTCCGGTTTCTTCCCTTACCGAAGAATACCCTACAAGCAATGCACCGCCACGAACGAACGGCATCGCTATTTACAAGCGCAACTGCGTTTTTCGCATATAATATTCTTTCCCTTTCTTAAGCTGGACTGTATCACTGTCTGGCTATCGGCATTTCTATATATCAATATTTTCTCTTGAAAATGTTAGAAATATCCGTTCATATCCATCGCAGGTAATGCATTTGTGGAATGAAAATGAACAAAAATTTATTCATAATAACCTGTAATAATTCACCCTCTTAAAAAAATAAAGAAATGAAAAAATCAATTTTCGTTTTGGTTTCCGCAGGTGCTATAATTTTTGCCTGCCATAACAGCAATGCTTACCCATCCACCGAAGAAAGTAAAATGATAAAGCCTGGCAGCGAAATGTCTATGGATGTTAATGCAGGTTCCGGTAAATCAGATAAAGAAGTAAATGTAGTGGCCGTAAGCTTTACTAATGTTGATCCGGGTGTCGCAGCCTTTATGAAATCATTAGTTCAAAATTATCTCGCTGTAAAAAATGCTTTGGTAAATAATGAGGAGTCCAAAGCAGCCAAGGCTTCAGCCAGGATATCCGAACTCGTTAAAAATTTTGACAAATCCCTTCTTACTTCCGATCAGAAGAAAGTGTATGATAGTATTGAGGATGATTTGAAAGAACAGGCAAGGCAAATTTCAAAAAATAAAATTGACCAGCAGAGGGAGCATTTTTCAGCGATGAGTAAAGATGTGTATGAACTTGCGAAGGCTTTCGGTAGCAGTACAACATTATACCATGATCATTGCCCTATGTACAACAACGGCTCCATGTGGCTTAGTGAAACAAAGGAAATCCGCAATCCATATTACGGTAGCGCAATGATGACATGTGGTAGCATAGTGGAGGTAGTTCAATAGATAGATACTTGATAGCTGATACTTGATAACTAAAAAATATGATTCCAAAAATAATTTCCTGGTCATTAAAAAACCGGTACATCGTGTTGCTACTGGCTGCGGCTTTGTTTGTGTGGGGAATTTTGAATATTCAAAAAAATCCTATCGATGCCATTCCTGACCTTAGCGAAAACCAGGTGATCGTCTTTACAGAATGGATGGGACGTGGCCCCCAGATCATAGAAGACCAGGTTACCTATCCACTGGTGAGTAATCTGCAGGGCATTCCCAAAGTAAAAAACATCCGTGGCACTTCCATGTTCGGGATGAGTTTTGTGTATGTCATTTTTGAAGATGATGCTGATGTTTATTGGGCCCGCACAAGGGTGCTCGAAAGATTGAATTATGCTCAAAGACTATTACCAACTGGTGTTACCCCCACATTGGGGCCTGATGGAACCGGTGTGGGCCATGTGTTCTGGTACACATTAGATACAAAAAATCTCGACCTGGGTGAGCAACGGGCTCTGCAGGATTGGTATATAAAACTTGCGTTGCAAACGGTACCGGGTGTGGCCGAAGTGGCTTCTTTTGGTGGATTTGAAAAACAATATCAATTGATAATTGATCCCGTCAAACTGCAGTTTTACAATGTCTCACTGATGGATGTTATGAATAAAGTGAAGGCAAATAACAATGACGTTGGTGGAAGAAAATTCGAGATGAGTGATATGGCGTACATCATCCGCGGATTGGGATACATTAAAAATAAGGAAGACCTGGAAAGCATAGCTGTAGGCAATTTTAATGGTATTCCGGTAAGAGTAAAAGATATCGGAACTGTGCAAATGGGCGGAGACCTGAGGCTTGGAATTTTCGACGAAAACGGCGAGGGAGAAGTGGTGGGTGGCATAGTTGTAATGCGCTACGGAGAGAACGCGGACAAGGTCATCAAGGCCCTGAAAGAAAAAATGAAAGTGGTACAGGCAGGTCTGCCGGAAGGTGTAACCTTTAAAACAGCTTATGACAGAAGCGAATTAATTGAAGCAGCTATTGGAAATATAAAAACAAAGTTGATTGAGGAAATGAGCATTGTAGCCCTTATCGTAATCATCTTTTTATTCCATTGGCGAAGCGCCCTTAGCATTATCATCCAGATACCTATAACTATTGCGGTAAGTTTTATCCTGCTGAATCTGTTGAATATTTCTTCCAATATTATGTCACTTACAGGAATTGCATTGGCAATAGGTGTTATCGTAGATAACGGCATCATCATGAGTGAGAATGCTTACCGCCATTTATCTGATTTTCAAAATAGCCATCCTCCTAAAACTTAGGTAATGAAAAAATTATTCAATAAAATAACAGGCAGAGAAAGTTACTATCGCATTCCCGAATTGGAGCGGATGAGGCTAATTGAAAAAGCCTGCATCCAGGTATCAAGAGGAGTTTTCTTTTCTACCGTTATCATCATCACTTCTTTTTTACCGGTGTTTTTATTAACCGGGCAGGAGGGAAAACTTTTTCATCCCCTGGCATTCACCAAATCATTTATTATGGTAGTGGATGCTATATTGGTTATCACCGTTGCCCCGGTATTAATATCCTTTTTTATGAAAGGAAGGTTCAGGCCTGAAACGAAAAATCCCGTCAATCGTGTGTTGGAAAGAATTTACGAACCTGTTATAAGAGCCTGCATCAAATGGAGAAAAACAACGATAGCAGTAAACATAATAGCTCTTGCTGTAAGCATTCCATTAGTACTTAGCCTTGGCCGTGAGTTTATGCCGCCATTAGATGAAGGATCAATATTATTTATGCCTGTTACGCTGCCTGATGTTTCCAACAGTGAAGTAAAGAGAATTTTACAGGTGCAGGATAAAATTATTAAATCAATACCTGAAGTAAAAAATGTATTGGGCAAAGCAGGAAGGGCAAACACGGCGACTGATAACTCGCCCATTAGCATGATCGAAACCATTATTTTATTGAAGCCTCTAAGTGAATGGAGACAAGGCATCAAAAAAAATGATATCATAAACGAACTGAATGCAAAGCTGCAGATACCCGGCGTAACAAATGGATGGACCCAACCGATTATCAATCGCATCAATATGCTGTCAACCGGCATCCGTACTGATGTTGGGGTAAAGGTGTATGGACAAAACCTTGATACGATCTATTCTTTTGCTGAAAAAATAAAACAACAACTGGAAGGTATTGATGGTGTAAAAGATCTGTATGTAGAACCGATCACCGGTGGTAAATACATTGATATTATTGTGAAAAGAGATGAAATAAGTCGTTACGGCCTGAGTGTGGATGATGTAAACAGCGTAGTAGAAATTGCATTGGGTGGTATGAGGCTCACGACTACAATTGAAGGCAGGCAAAGGTTTTCTGTAAATGCAAGATTTGGACAGGATTTCAGAAACAATATTGGTGCGTTAAAAAGGCTGCAGGTACAAACTATGAAGTATGGCCCCATTCCTTTAGAAGCAGTGGCCGATGTTAAAATATCCGAAGGGCCGCCAATGATTAATTCAGAAAATGCCATGCTCAGGGGAACCGTTTTATTCAATGTAAGAGAAAGGGATTTAGGAAGTACAGTAAATGAAGCAAGAGAAAAGTTGGACAACATGATCACCAAATTGCCCAAAGGATATTTTATGGAATGGAGCGGACAATATGAAAGTCTTATAAGAAGTGAAAAAACGCTCATGATTATTTTACCCGTTGTACTATTAGTCATATTTGTATGCATGTATTTTGCTTTCCATTCGGCAAGGGAAGCATTTCTCAGTCTTATATCTATTCCTTTTGCACTTATTGGCGGCGCTTTCATGATCTATTTCTGGGGCGTGAATTTATCTGTGGCAGTTGCCGTTGGCTTCATTGCTTTGTTTGGCCTTGCCGTGGAAACGGGGATTGTTATGGTTATTTATTTGAATGATGCGATGCAACAGCTTGTGGAGAAAAAAGGCAATTCAAAAGAGACGATTAGCCGCGAGGACCTGCGTGAATATGTAATCGCTGGTGCGGCAAAACGATTAAGGCCCAAACTAATGACAGTGAGTGTTTCACTCTTTGCACTAATACCTATCCTGTGGAGTCATGGGGTAGGAAGCGATGTGATGAAACCTATCGTACTCCCAATGGTAGGTGGCGTGCTTACTTCGGCTACACATATACTGTTAGTGACCCCACTTATTTTTTTAATGGCAAAAGAATATGAATTAAAAAAGCATGGCAAAATTGAAGTGCTGGAAACAAAACATTAGAATCACTGGCGTTGGAGAGTCGGATTTGCAATCCCCTCTCTGCTCCCTCTCCTTGGAGAGGGGTTGGGGTGAGGCTTTTAGGCAAAAACAAAACATTAAGTCCTGAAAAAAACCAAGAAGGTTTCCTTTGAGAGCTTTTGGTTTAGAGTGTCTCTGAAAAAACCTTCTTGGTTTGGGGATCAAACTGTTAGTGACCCCACTTATTTTTTTAATGGCAAAAGAATATGAATTAAAAAAGCATGGAAAAATTGAAGTGCTGGAAACAAAACATCAAATCCTTAGAAAACCAGGAAGGTTTCCTTTGAGAGTTTTTAGTTTAAAGTGACTCTGAAAAAACCTTCCTGGTTGGGAAATCAAAATTTATTTTATAAAAAAATATTATGAAACGTTTGTTATTCTTTTTTTCACTGGTCGTAAATATTCATTTTGGCCAGGCGCAGCAGGTGCTCACAATAAATGAAATTCAATCAGCTATCGAAAAAGATCACCCCACATTAAAGATGCTTGATGCAGAGGCCCGCTCAATGGACGAAGCTGCAAAAGGTGCTTATAGCTGGATGCCGCCTGAATTAGGCGCAGGCTTTTACCAGACGCCGTACAACCCTAAAAACTGGAAGTCTGTGAATGGGCGGCCCGGTATGGGTGCGTTCATGATTTCTGCGCAGCAAATGTTCCCCAACAAAAAACGGCAGGATGCTGAATTTGCTTTTATGAATGCACAGTCTTCCATTGAAAAACAAAAGAAGGATGTAGTGATCAATGAATTGCTTTACACAGCAAGAAAAAATTATTATGACTGGATCGTACTGGAAAAGAAATTAAAAGTGCTGGAAGAAAATGATAAGCTGCTTCGGTTTATGATGCAGAGTGCGGAAATACGGTACAAGAATGGTTTGGGAAAGATCAGCGCTTATTACAAAGCAAAAGCTGCATTGTCAAATGTGGAGAATATACAGTTAATGTTAAGAAATCAAATCGTTCAGAAAAGAATTGCCATCAATACGGTCATGTACCGGAGTACAGAAGAAGATTTTCAAATTGATACCAATTATGTGTGGTTTGATTTTAATAAAAATATGTTTGACTCCGCAGCTCTGATGCAGCAACGCAGCGACATTAAAGTAATTGACAGAAGTATCGAAGTGAACAACCTGGAACGCAATGCGGAATTGGCAAACCTGAAACCTGAATTTGGCATTCAATATAATCACATGACGGGATGGGCGAAACAACCGTTAATGTTTTCGGTAATGGGAATGGTAAAATTGCCATTGGCAAAATGGTCATCAAAAATGAATAAAGCAAAAGCTGAAAGCCTGGTGTGGCAGAACGAAGCGCTCAAAAACCAGCAACAGATGATCATAAATGAAGCAACGGGTATGGCCAACAACAGCTACACTGAACTGGAATTGAAAAAGAAGCAAATGAAGTTATATGAAGAGCAGATTCTTCCTGCATTGAGAAGAAATTTTCAAACTACACAACTTGCCTATGAGCAAAACACCGAAGAACTATTTGAACTTTTTGATGCGTGGCAATCATGGAATATGACACAGATGGATTATTTAGACCAGTTGATGAAAGCATTGGAGATGCAGGCGGAGTTGATGAAAATCCTGGAGATAAAATAAAATTATTATTCAATGAAAAAATTAAAAAATCATTATTGTCCTGGTAAAAATATTCGAATTTACTTAAACACTTTGTCTAAAACGGTTACAGTCCCTCTCCCCCGGAAGAGGGGTTTCGGTGGGGCAAAATGGCTGTTGGCTTTCTGTATCGCATGGTTTCTTTTTTCATGCAGCAACAAAACCAATAACAAAACTAATAAACACGAAGTGCTTTATACATGCCCTATGTCTGCCGATTCTTTCTTTAGCGATAAACCAGGTAAGTGCCCTAAATGTGGAATGACGCTGGTAAAAGTAGAAGACCATAATGCGCACGCTGATCATGCAATAAAGAAAGACGGCATGGTGTATGAAAGCGGCTACACGTGTCCGATGCATCCAACGGTACACAGCGATACTGCCGGCAGCTGCCCTATTTGCGGAATGCAGTTGGAGAAAGTGAAGCCCCAAGCAGATGCCCGAACCGTTTCCCTCGATGTTCTTTTAAAACCGCAAAACCAGCAAGTGGTTGCTTCGGTACCAATGGTACACATAATGGATCGGGAAGAAAATATTGAAATGGAAGCCTATGGATTTGTAACTTATGATACAAGGCAGGTGGGCGTTATATCTTCTTACGTTGCGGGCCGCATTGAAAAACTTTACGTAAAATATCGTTTTCAAAAAATAAACAAAGGGCAAAAGATAATGGATATATACAGTCCCGAATTAATGACTGCACAGGAAAACCTGTTATTCCTTATGAAAAACGATCTGGAGAATAAAATTTTAATAAATGCTTCCCGGCAAAAACTGCTGTTGCTTGGTATGAGCAACCAGGAGATAAATAGAGTAATCCAATCCGGTAAAGTATCCTACAAAGTCTCCGTTTTCAGCAATTACACCGGTCACATTCATGAGGCTGGGAAGGGTGGTGAAATGGCAAAAAACCAACAGGCAGGCATGCAGGATTTTGCGCTTACGACCCCGGAGTTAACCATCAAAGAAGGGATGTATTTGCAACGAGGGCAAAATGTTTTTTCTGTATTTAATCCAAACAAGGCATGGGCTGTATTGAACATTTTTGCGGGCCAGGCTGGCTCCGTAAAAGTGGGAGACAAAGTGCGCATTACTCCGGAAACAAATTCAGAAAAAGACTTCAAGGCAAGCATCAGTTATATCGAACCCTTTTACAGGGAAGGAAGTAAAACGCTTACAGCAAGGGTGTATTTTGATAATTCAACCATGGACATCCCTATTGGCAGCCAGGTAAAGGCAACGGTATTTGCAGGAAACAGATCTGCCAACTGGCTACCTGAAGAAGCTGTGCTTTCCCTGGGTATGGATAAAGTAGTATTCGTAAGAACCGGTGAATCATTCAAAGCAAGAAAAATTGAAACGGGTATTGTGAATAAACATTTGATACAGGTATTGAATGGGCTGGATAAAAGCGAAGCGGTTGCCGCCAATGCTCAATACTTCGTGGACAGTGAAAGCTTCATAAAAACAAATCAATAATTATGAAAAACTATTCCGTAATACTAATGTTGGCCTTAATGCTGTTTGCCTCATGCAAAAACAAAAAGCAAACGACTGTTAACAAGGATGAATATTATACATGCAGTATGCATCCGCAGGTAATGCAGGATAAACCCGGCAACTGCCCCATTTGCCACATGGAACTTATTGTTGCAAAAAAAACAAATACATCTGCTGATGAAATTGCATTGAACGATGAACAAATACGGTTGGGAAATATTCATGCTGATACCATCCGCAACGGCAGCATCGGTGATAAATTGATATTGACGGCTACGTTAAATGCAGATGAGTCAAAAACCAATAGCGTGAACGCACGAGTAGCTGGACGAGTAGACCGCCTGTATTTTAAAACCCCGGGGGATTACATTTCACTGGGTGCGCATTTATATGATCTCTATAGTGAAGAATTGAATAACGCCAAACAGGAATATATTGCCGCGGTAGAGAGAAAAGAAACGCTCGGCAATTCAATCATAGACTTCAATCGTCTTATACAAAGTGCCAAAGCAAAACTATTACTTTGGGGCATGAGCGAAACACAGGTTAGTGAATTAGGACGAACAAAAAAATCATCGCCGCTTACCGCATTTTATAGTGATGCTTCCGGTTACATTACGGAACTGCCTGTGATGGAAGGCCAGTATGTAATGGAAGGCGGTACGATCGTAAAGCTTGCAAATCTTTCCACACTGTGGGCAGAGGCGCAGGTATATGCATCAGAACTTTCAAAAATTGATAACAATTCCAATGCTGTCGTGGAGTTCCCCGATTTGCCCGGAACGACATTGAATGGAAAAATTGAATTTGAAAATCCTGAGATTGCTACCGACTCGAGAGTAAATCTTATTCGGGTAACCGTACCAAACAATTCGGGAAAACTAAAACCCGGTATGCCTGCATATGTGATTTTGAAAAATAAAAGTATTGATGCATTAACATTGCCATTAGATGCAGTCATCCGCAATGGTACTATGAATACAGTGTGGCTGCAAACAGGAGAAAATATGTTTAAAATGAAGATGGTGGATACCGGGCTGGAAAGTGGTGGGCGTATTGAAATAAAATCAGGTTTGCAGGAAGGCGATGTGGTAGTAACAAGTGGCGCTTATTTATTAAACAGTGAATATATTTTTAAGAATGGCGCTAATGCTATGGGTGGAATGAAAATGTAATACAACACTACAATTAACACAATAGTAAAAATTAATAGTAATGAAAACAGCAGTATTTAGTTCGCATAAATTTGAAAAGCCATTTTTAGAACGGGCAAACAATGGAACCCATAAGCTTACGTACATGGACACACGCCTTACAGGACAAACTGCGCTTTTTACCAAAGGATATGGCGCTGTCAGTCTCTTTGTAAGCGATGATGCTTCTGCGCCTGTGCTTGAAATTCTAAGAGAACAGGGAATTCGCTTTATAGTGCTGCGTTCAGCAGGGTTTAATAATGTTGACCTTGAAGAAGCACACCGGCTCGGCATGCGCATAGCAAGGGTTCCTGCCTATTCTCCTTTTGCAGTGGCCGAGCATGCGGTGGCTTTGATGCTGGCATTAAACCGGCGACTAATACGTTCCCATTTCCGCGTGATGGATATGAATTTTTCCCTGGATGGACTCACCGGTTTTGACATGAACGGCAAAACTGCAGGTATTATTGGAACTGGTAAAATAGGCGCGATTGTAGCTCGCATCCTTCATGGCTTTGGATGCAAATTGCTTGCTTACGATAAATATGAAAACGAAGAAATAAAACAAAAATACCAGGTTGAATATACAGATCATATATCACTGTGCAGGCAATCAGATATCATTACACTTCACGTACCGCTTATTGAAGAAACAAAATATATTATTAATAAATCCTCTATTGATGAAATGAAACGAGGAGTAATGCTGATCAACACGAGCCGGGGAGGGCTGGTCAATACTAACGATGTGGTGAATGCTTTAAAAACCGGGCAGATCGGCTACTTCGGCATGGATGTATATGAAGAGGAAGAGGGGCTTTTCTTTGAAGATCATTCAGAAGACATTCTGCAGGATGATACGATTGCGCGGCTTATGACATTTCAAAATGTGCTGATTACAAGCCACCAGGGATTTCTTACTGATACAGCTTTAAAAAATATTGCCGAGACAACTATTTATAATCTCGATTGCTTTGAAAATAACAAAGCTTGTGAAAATGAGATCAGCATAAAATGATATACTCTCTCCCAGGCGGGATAGTTTTAGCCCACGGCATAAAACATACGTCTCCCTCTTTTAATATTTTTTCCGTTAAAAAACTTGCTGAAAGATGCTTGTGTAACAAAAGTTACTGTACGGAAATTAAATGAATTGCATTTTTACAACGATCATAAGCTCTTGGCTTAATCATTGAAAACTTTTATTAACCTAAATATGAATCATGAACATTCTAAAAAGACTGTTTGGCATAAAGCCTGCTGTAAATTTTAAAGAGCTCAAAGAACAAGGAGCAATAGTAATTGATGTAAGGACACGTGCAGAATTTGAATCAGGCCATGTAAACGGCGCTGTAAATGTGCCTTTGAATACCATCAATAATCAACTGAGTAAAATAAAGAAAAAAAATAAACCCGTTATTGCCGTTTGCCGCAGTGGAAGCAGGAGCAGCATGGCTGTGGGTATTTTAAAAAGAGCAAATATTGAAGCTTACAACGGAGGCGCATGGACCACATTTCAAAGAAAAATTAGTTGAATTTATGAAAGCATTATATGCTCAATAGTAGTTTTGTAATCAATTACGAATTTTAGGCAAGCCTTCGTTTTAGAAGCGGGTTTAGATAAACCGTGAAACTGATGAATTAAAAGCAATCAGCAGAAGTTCACCCTTCCTTCTCATAAAATGGGCCTTTTTAGCAATAGCGTGCATTAATAACACCTGCCGGTATGAAATCAGGATTTTCTGTACGGGAGATTCTGTTATTCTTCAATACATAATACTGAAGCCAGGCGGCAGTAATTGTAAGGCTTCCCTCGCCGGTTGGAACATCGAATTGTAACGTTTGAGCAGCAATTTCATTTTGATTATAGGGGACCTGTATCCGCTGGGTTTTGCTCCCTGTAGGCATACCACTTGCGAGTGTACAGCCAGCGACAGAAATTACCAGTTCTATAAGCACAGTACCCGCTGGCGCGGCTACATTCAATGCGGGAACAAATGCGTCAACATTTACCGTTATAAGATCATCTTTGAGTCGATTGACTGTAACGGGTACCCTAAAACGGTTAGCGAAACTATCTCCGTTGGTAAATTGAAATCCGCTGATGTATGGCGCCGCATCACCGGGTGTTAAGATCACTCACATCCGATAGCCCGAGCCATTTGGCAATCGATCCCGAAAACCTGCTTTGCATGCTCCTGTCTGTAGGAAAGGGGAGAACCGATTGCAAGCCATCACGCAACGGCTTAGCCGCCCGTGATGCGATTCCGAAATTCAGACTCCTGGTTTTGGTTGCTGCTGTCTGTTTTATGCCCTCTCTCTTAATGCGGGCGCAATTAGTGTCCATTCTTCTGTAAAGCACTACATTGCCCATTGTGCCGCTTACAAATACATCTGTTATTCTTGCCATTTGTTTTAATTACTTAGGATTATGAATTTATTGATAACTGCAAGCTGACTGCTTTTTAGATCAACCGTACCCACTGCGTTATTACTGCGTTAAGTAACGCACTTGTAACGCAGTGGGTTACCTTCATTAACGAAGAAGGCAGTGGTTTAGTATAGAAAAGTATTAAAAGAAATTTCGACACGCCTGTGGTTTCTTCTCAATGTGCTACGCAAACACAGCAGAACAAAGTGCCACTTGATGATGTGAGAAATGTTTTTAAAGTAAAAAATTTATATAATTTTTATCGCTCTTAATAAATTCATTGAAATAGCAGGAGTGACGATATTCTTTCCTTTGAAGCTATGTTATAAACGGCAACAATTGACTGGCAGTAACGTGTGAAGCTTAGCAGCATTAATTTAGCTTTTGTTCATATCTTCCCATTTGCGATTTCTATTAAAAGCCTATAGTCTCTGCCTGCACAAATCAATTCTACCTGGTAGCTGCGCCTGGCAGAAATTGGAAACTTTCTGTGACGTCCCAAACTTCAAAACTGATCATTGCTTATGACATCAAATTGCCAAAATTGCAACACACCATTATCGGGAAATTACTGTACCAATTGCGGCCAAAGTGCGGGCACTCACAGGATAAATAGTCATTTCCTGTGGCATGATATCCAGCACGGTCTTCTCCATCTTGACAAAGGAATATTATTCACCACAAAGGAGTTATTTACGAGACCCGGGCACACAGTAAGAGAATTTCTTAATGGCAAGCGGGTCAGGCATTTTAAACCGATTTCCCTGGTACTCGTGCTAGCCGGGATTTATGGCTTTTTATCCCATTTTTTTCATATAAATATGCTTTCAAATAATATCCGGCTGACAGGTTCCGGTGAGAAATTTAACCAGGTACAAGAAGCTGTTGCGCAAATGAGTGAATGGCTCTCACAGCATTATGCAGTCTTTGCATTAATTCAAATTCCGATTTTTTCAATTGGTACCTATTTTGCCTTCAGAAAGGTGAGGTATAATTTTATAGAACACCTCGTAATAAACGCCTTTTTAACTTCACAAAGGCTTATAGTCCATATATTAGCCTTTCCATTATTTTATGTATTTAATGAAACGCCACAATTACGTACCATTGCCCGTATTACAGATTTGATTTCCTATGGGCTCATATTCTGGAGCTTATTTGAATTGTTTAACAGATTCAATATAATCCAGCGAATTTTGAGAATAGCCCTGAGCCTGTTTATATCTTTTTTCATCATGTTTTTGATCTTGGCAGGTGCTTTTGAATGGGTAATTACCTCAGCAACATAAAAGTATTTTTCTGGTAAATTGGTTTTGATTTTTGTGGGTTCGTTCACTTTCATTAATTCCGAAATCCGGCAGGCATTGCACAATATGAAAATGATTATTAATTTTATAGTCCGGCAAATGAATAGTCGTTGTTCTGTTTTTTTATAAAACATTTGTTACCCCTGAATACAGGATTTTTATTGCTGCCTTAAAAGATAATAGTCTTTATTTTCTCCGAAAAGCACACCATCAATGTTCATCAAAAAAATGAAGTGCTATGGATTTTCACAATTTAAAATCTGAAACAAGCCCCCTGGTGTTTGAAGCCAATTTTTCATTTTATAACTGGCTGTACACCTATCTCGTGCTCCCGTTTAATATGGAACTCCAGACCCAGTCAAATTGGTGCTGGGCGGCCACATCCAAAAGTGTATCTCATTTTTACTCGATCTTTAGCCCGTGGACGCAGTGTAAGGTTGCGAGCGATGAACTGGGAAATACTTGTTGTAATTCCCCAGTTCCCGGCGCATGCAATGTTTCATGGTATCTTAACAGTGCGCTAACGAGAACCAATAATTTTGTAAGCTACCAAAGTGGAACGATACCATGGAGTGACGTGAAGCAGCAACTGGACGGCTGGCCTTGTTGTTTGCGCAAGAATTGGCTGGAACGGCGGGGGCGGGCATTTTATGACTATCCACGGAGTATCCAAAGTACTGTTTACTGAATATTTGCATATTGATGATCCTATCTATGGTAAGAGTGTTTTGACCTATGACCAGTTTGCAACCAATTACCAGGGAAGTGGATCATGGACCCATACCTATTTCACCAAAAAATATTTCTACTTTATGTGGTTTAAGGATTTGTTATTCAAACAGGAATTACTAAAGCCCATCCCTGAGATAAGGCCATTGATAAATGTGTATAATAAAAGCATTGAGGAAAATACTCCGGGCAAATACAGCATACCTCATTATGCGTATATCGTAGGCCTTAATGAAATCCATCGTGAGTTTGCTCTGCCTTCAAGGCCAAGTACATTAAGATTGATTGAGATGAAAAATGAAGCGCCCGTTGCATTGTATGAGCTGGGTTTGAATGAAACAAATCCACATGTAATACAAATGAATGTCAGCGAAAAGTATTTCAAACAATTAGATGATGGTCTGGCAAGATTAAAAAGATATTCGGAACAAAATAAAGACCTTGGGGAGTTGCGTTTAATAAAAATGCCCGCTCTTAATCTTGAAGCATTCTGGCTTCACTACGATAACGGTGAAAATGATATCATTGCACCAATCAAAAAGTTTGACAACGATTCTTCAATTGATTGGGGCAAAAAATATGGTGCAAAAGAATTTTCAGAATTAGTGCAGGAACTGGCATCTAAAATTAACACCGAAGACGACCTTTTGGGCGCATAATTATTATTGCGAAATGATAAACCGTTGTGGGTTTCCTGAAATCAAGGCGTCATAAAAGAAAAAATAGTCGTCCGCAAATTATTATTAATCAATACTTACTCCTGCCTAAAGAATATTGATCGAAAAAGCTTTAATAAGTAAATAGAGGCTATATCACCTAACTCAATAAAAATTCACCTTTCTTGAAGTAATTTCATAAAAAATAATACCATGCGCGCAAAAGAATTTTTTACAACTACCGGCGAAAACCTCCTTCAAAAAATAAAAGAGCTTATCGAGGAGGGCAATGTGCGAAGAATAACCATAACCGATAAATCAGGTAAGGAATTTATGAGTTTTCCATTAACCATCGGCGTGGTGGGCGCAGTATTCGCACCGGTGCTTGCTGCAATTGGTGCCCTGGCAGCTTTGGTTGGGGAATGCACAATAGCTGTTGAAAGGGAAGATCAGCACGAAGGATGAAGGTGATACGCGGTAACTCCCTTTTTCGCTTCAATGCTTTTTTATCTCAAGGTTTATAAATCTGTTTTAAACCCAAATTTTTTATAAATATTTTTCGCCGTATCACTTACCAGGAAGTCCATGAAATCTTTGGCAGCTTCTTTATGCGGCGCGGCCTTTAATAATCCTGCTACATAAATGGCCTGTATATTTTCCTTCTCTGGAATTTCAACCATCTCTATAGGGTTTCCTATCATTTGCTGATACCAGGCTTCGGAGAACCACACGGGTCCGGCATCCGATTGATCATACAAAATACGCATGGGAGTCTGGCGGTGATGTATCTGCGTTAAAAAAGTAGTGCGGTCTTTTACCTTAGTTTGCATAATAGCTGTTTTCAAATCTTCTCCTCCTGCCTTAATATAAGCCTCCTCTATTTGCCTGGCAATTCCTTCCCACGAAGGATTTGGCATACTCACCCGTATATCCTTTCCAGCCAGGTCAGACAGGCCTTTTATCTTTTTTGGATTTCCTTTTTTTACCATTATGGCTAAATTATTTTTAGCGTATACCTCGGTTTTGGAAAACCATTCCGGGGTCATTTCAATCTTGTTTTTGCCTGCAGTATAAATATCCGGTAACAGGTCTATTTTAAGATTGCCAATAGTAATAGAACCGCCCGTAATCTGCTTTGCCAAGATGCCGGGAGGTAATGTTTCAGCGAATATTCTTTTATATACAGGATACTTTTTCTTAAAGGCATTTATCAATTCATCAATTACCATAAATTGGTTGCCGGCAAAAAATATAACGAGCTGCGGATCATTTATTTCACCAAAAAGATCAGGTACGTTATCCACTCCCGGAACCGTGAACATCACTTCGCTTTGCGGGGGTGTATTCCATGGAGGATCGAATTTATGATTGTCATTTTGCCCTGCACATGGTCTTGTAAAAAAACTCATAAACAAAATAATTACTGCGATTATTTTCTTCATGTAATTTTAGTTTTATGGTTTAACTACTGCCCATCCTTCACCCTCGCGGAGGATAATTTCGCCGACTCCGCTTGGCACAATGCCAATAAAATCGTAGATGGCTGAGGAATCAATTTTTCGCTCTTTTAATGTGTTATTGCATTGCGCTACGATCACTCCTTTTTCTACGAGGGCTTTCAATTCGTTTTCGAATGCACTTTCTTTCAGGTAGGCGTCTGTGCCGCCGCTAAAGGCAATTAGTTCGATAGTCAGTTTGCCTGAAAACCTTGTATCGTTCAGCGCATTATTTATATTCCTTATTGTTTTAGTTATGATTTTAGGATCGTTGGTATCAAGTTGGAAAATGGCTTTGTAAGACTTTTTCGAGCTAACTGCTCCTTTGAAGTTTTTATTTTTTTTGATGAGTTCGCTAGTGGTTTGCGCCTGTCCGGCAACGGTAGTGAAGGCAAATAACAGAACGGTAAAAAAAAGATTTTTCATGTTGTTAGATTTTTCATTCAATATGTTTTATCGGTTAAAAGTAAGCAACTTGCTGTGTTATGGATGAAATTACCGATAATTAACCGGCAGAAATTGCCAATACCATTAATCCCGCAATGCAAAAAAATTTCCTTCCTGCTTTCCACTATTTTTTTACCGCCTTGTGTTTTCCTCTCCATAGCAATTCGTGCCTATTAATTTTTTTTGCATGCCTGAACTTTTCATATTAATAAAGTGTTAATTTTAAAGAGTTTTTAAGAGAGCGTGAGAGGTGGCGAAAGGCTTTGAATATTTGCTTGATATATCAGATCGGATTTTTTCAATTTTTTGATCAGTAATCTTTTTATAAATATTCATTTTAAAACTAAAACCAACCACATGAGAAAAACTGCACTCCTGTTTGCATTTCTATTTATTTGTTTCATTCAAGCCTTTTCGCAATCTAAAGAAGTTACCGGCAGGGTAACCGACAAAAACGACCGACCAGTAGTGGGTGCTACGGTACAGGCTAAAGGCTATTCACTGTCTACCATAACCGATCCGGATGGTTATTTCAAATTAAACGTTAATGCAAAGGCAAAGGCCCTCACAATTTCATCAGTAGGATTTAATACTACAGAAGTACCGATTTCCAGTGAAATGATGGCAGTCAATCTTGAACAGAAAGATCAAAGCCTGACTGAGGTGATAGTGGTAGGTTTCGGTACTAAAATAAAGAAAGACATCACCGGTTCTGTATCCACCATAAGTGCAAAAGAAATTAATAATACTCCGGCTACAAGTTTTGAAACTGCTTTGCAGGGAAGAGCTGCAGGTGTATTAGTGAGCCAGCAAAATGGAAAGTTGGGCCAGGGAATCAACATACGCATCCGGGGCTCATCTTCGGTGAGCGCAGGCAATGAGCCATTATACGTTATTGATGGGATACCGCTTACAACAGATGATCTGTCGAGTACTATTGCTGCTACTAATGCTTTGGCCGATATTAATATGAATGACATTCAATCTGTGGAAATTTTAAAAGACGCTTCCGCGGCTGCTATATATGGATCAAGAGCTTCTAACGGTGTTGTGCTAATAACCACGAAAAAAGGTAAGGCCGGACAGTCCAAAATTGAGTTTGGTTATTTTACGGGTAAACAGAAACCGACTGGCAAAAGGAAATTTTTAGATGCAAAGCAATATGTTGATTTCTTTACACAGGCTGCAGTGGGCGCCGCAACGCAGGATTCAATTTATGGTTATTACGATAATGTTGCTGATGCACTGGTTGACGAGCTTGATTACGTGAACAGCCGGTTTACAAGATACTCAGCAGGAACAGATGATTGGAAAACTGCCAGGGTAAATACCAACTGGCAGGACCTTGCTTTCCAGGATGCGCCAATAAGCCAATATGATTTGAACGTGTCGGGAGGAAATGAAAAGACAAAATTTTTTATATCAGGACAATATCTCGATCAAACAGGAATCATCATCAGCAATAGTTATAAAAGATATTCCGGAAGAATTAATCTTGATCACCAGGTGAAAGATTGGTTAGGTATTGGAATGAATATGAACTTCTCAAGATCACGCAATAATCGTATTTCAAATGATGATGCTTTTTCGACCCCAATTCAAATTGTTGCATTGCAGCCAATAACTCCCGAGATTGATCCAAGAACAGGACTCCTAAGTGGCGCCTTAGATCCTGCAAAAGGAAAACCTAATACTAATTTTCCTCTCTATTACAATCCCCTGTTGAGTAAAGAAGGGCAGTTTTATCATACAACCGTAAACCGCAATCTTGGAAATGTATATGCCAATGCTTCTCTTACAAGGCATTTATCCTTTCGTTCAGAATTTGGAGTGGATCAATTGAACCAGTTTGAAGAAAACTATTATGGCAGAATAACTGCCCGTAACACTGGTGTGCCTGATGGTTCGGGATCATATCTTACTACTGCTGTTTTAGATCTAAATACCAATAACTATTTTAACTACAAGCAAACTTTTAATGATATTCATGATTTCGAAGGGGTTTTGGGCATGAGTTACCAGGATCGCCAATATGAATATAGTACTGCCACGGGTGAAGAATTTCCGAGTGATGCCTATAAAAAACTCACCAGTGCAGCCTCCAAAACTGATGCAAATTCATCCTCAACTAACAGCACCTTATTATCTTACTTTGGAAGGCTTAATTATAAGTTGAAAGATAAGTATCTCCTGGCTTTAAGCGGTAGAGTTGACGGGTCATCGAGATTTGGCACAAATAATAAATATGGTTTTTTCCCTGCTGGTTCTATCGGCTGGATAATTAGTGAAGAAAAATTTCTTAAGAATAATAAACTAATAAACTTCCTGAAATTTAAAGCAAGCTACGGTGTTACAGGAAATGAAAACATTGCTGATTTCGGATCAAGAGGTTTATATGCAGCAATTGCATATGGAGGACAAGCCGGCCAGCGGCCTGCCCAATTACCTAATCCTAATTTAAAATGGGAAACTACCCGTGGCTCCGACTTTGGTATTGAAGCAAGCATATTAAACAACAGAGTTTCTTTTGAAGTGGATTATTACGAAAGAAATACGGTTGACTTGCTACTTAATGTACAAGTTCCAGGAACCTCAGGTTTCGCTACTCAATTACAAAATTTAGGCAAACTAAATAATAAGGGAATTGAATTCAGCATCAATTCAACCAACATTCAAATAAAAGATTTCCGCTGGACAACTTCCATAAATTTTGGAGCAAATAAAAATCGCATTACTTATCTCGCCGGGCAATTGATAGGCGGAGATCAAAACAAAGCAAAAGAAGGCGAGCCATTAGGTGTGTTTTATGCAAGGGAATTCGCAGGGGCTGACCCGGAAAATGGTGACGCTCTTTATTATAAAAATACTTTGAAGAGCGATGGCTCACGTGACCGCGCTACAACCAATGATTACAACCAGGCAGAAGACGTGAGGATTGGAAACCCTAATCCAAAATTTATCTACGGCTTTGGTAATACATTCACCTATAAATTCATTGATCTTGATGTGTTGATGCAGGGTGTATATGGTAATGATATTTATAATGGTGGCGGTCAATACATGAGCTCGAGCGGAACAAATGGTTTTGATAATCAAACGATCGACCAGCTTGTTGCATGGAAAAAACCGGGAGATATTACAAACGTTCCCGAAGCAAGGTTATTCTATCCAAACGGAACAGATCCTTCAAGCAGGTATATCTCTGACGGTTCTTATTTGAGAATGAAAGAAGTTACTATCGGTTTTAATTTGCCTAAGACAATCACTTCGAGGCTAAAGATCGATAGAGTAAGGGTATATGTTCGCGGACAAAATCTTTTTACAATTACCAACTATAAAGGTTGGGACCCTGAGGTAAATTCAGATTACCAGGCTTCTAACATTAACCAGGGTGTAGATTTTTACTCCGCACCCCAGGTAAGAACCATTGTATTTGGCGTTAATATCGGCCTTTAATTATCACCTAAAATAATCGTTATGAAATATAAACTTATTAATATTTTGTTTTTTGGCATTCTACTTATTTCCTCCTGCAATAAAAAATTAGATACTATACCAACCGGATCTGTTTATTCCTCAGAAGCATTAACCACCAGTGATGATGTACTGGCTGCGTTAAAAGGCTCTTATGCTGTTTTGGGTGGGGCAGACTTTTATGGAGGCAGAGCCTTTCTTGGGCCAGATTTATTAGGCAACAACGATGAGATAGATTGGTCGGGCACTTACCAGGGCTTCACACAAATTTATAATAAATCTATACCGGTTGACAATGGCTTTGTGACCGACACATGGCTTAGCGGCTATGAAACAATTAATAACGTAAATAATGTTCTTGCAGCGCTTGGAGTGGTGGATCCAACTGCCAAAGACCGTGTGCAGGCGGAAGCTGAATTTATAAGAGGCTCTGCCTATTTTGACCTGGTAAGATTATTTGCAAAAGCATATAATGATGGCGACCCTGCCTCCAATCCGGGAGTACCAATCGTACTTACTCCTACCAAGCTCATTTCAGACTCAAATAAAGTAGGCAGAAATACGGTTGCTGAGGTGTATTCAAGAGTAATTGCCGATTTAACTGGCGCTGAGTCAAAGCTGCCGGAAACTAATGGATTTTATGCAACTAATAATACTGCATCGGCGATGCTGGCGAGAGTCTACCTGCAAAAGCTTGACTATGCAAATGCGTTAATGGAAGCTGATAAGGTAATCAGCTCAGGCGATTATTCGCTGACGGATACTTATGCTAAAGAATTTCCTAATGCAGATCCTCCTGCGCCAATTCCAAATACGGATGAAGATATATTTGCAATGCAGGTAACTACAAGCGCAGGGTACGCCGGCTTCCAGGAATTTTATTCTGCAAATGGCCGCGGAGATATTACCATTAACCAGGAACATTTTGATTTATATGAACCGGAGGACGACCGGTTGAATCTTTTTTATTCATCAGGAGGATCAGATTTTACTGGTAAGTTTGATAATTTATATGGAAACGTGCACATCATTCGCCTGGCTGAAATGTACCTAATAAGGGCCGAATGTAATTTCAGATTAGGAACTGCGACCGGCGCCACACCCCTTGAAGATATAAATACAATTCGGGAAAGGGTTTTACTGCCTGATCTTACTGCAGGCCAATTGACTCTTGCAAAAATATTGCATGAACGTAAACTTGAGCTTGCCTTCGAAGGATTTACATTGCATGATGCGAAACGCCTTCAAATGCCTATAGGAATTTTACCCTGGAATTCTCCCAAACTGATTTATCCTATTCCAAAAAGGGAAATAATTGTGAATGCTAATCTTACGCAAAACGAAGGATATTAATTATTCTAAAAATGGTAAAAAAGAGGCCGCGATTTGCGGTCTTTTTTTTGCCAAGTCTCCGGGTAGCTCATTCATTAAAACAAAATGATCATTCATGATATTTATTACCTTCATCTCACCAATAAAAAATAAAATCATGAAACTCAAAAAGTTTTTTATCATTCTTCTTTTTCAAGTATCGATTTGCTTAACTGCCGTTGCACAAAAACAATTCAAAGCTTTACTGGTTACCACCACCCGGGGATGGCACCATGAATCACTTCATTACGGTGTTGTAGCCCTTGAGGAACTTGCAACAAAAAATTCTTTTGATTTGGTACTAATGCAGGATCCCAATAGTATTACGGATAAAAATCTCGAACAATTCCAGGTGATTATTTTCTTAAATACAACAGGCGATATTTTTGATTCTGCGCAGCAAAAAGTTATGGAACGCTTTATCGAGTCAGGCAAGGGATATGTAGGTATTCACAGCGCTTCCGATACTGAGTATGACTGGGATTGGTACACGAAGCTTGTTGGAAGAATGTTTCATATTCATCCAACTATTCAAACGGCAAGACTCAATGTGCTCGATGCTACTTTCCCGGGCATGCAGGGTTTTATGGGTAACAGGTTGTGGACTGACGAATGGTATGAATTTGGACCAGAAAAGATACAAGGGCTTAATTACATTCTTTCGATAGACGAGAGCTCATACAATCCAAAAGTGCAATGGGGCGAAAAGAAAGGAGAGGGCATGGGGAAGTTACATCCAATTGCCTGGTATCATAATTATGATGGCGGTCGTGCTTTTTACACAGCACTGGGCCACATGCCTACCGACTTTAGCGACCCGGCATTTTTGAATCATTTGTACTCAGGTATATTTTGGGCCGCTACAGGCAGGAAATAAATTTCGATATAGGCGGCTTCAAAAATTATTACTTTCAGCACAAGCATGAGGTTTTTCTATCGACAAAATTATCGTCGTCCCATTGCCGGGAGTGCTCATAATATTCAGATGCCCGCTGATAGATGATGCGCGGTTTTGCATATTAGCCAGGCCTGAGGGCTGTTTTACTCCGGTAACGTCAAAGCCCTCACCGTCATCAGCAATGGTAAGCTCAATCTTTTTACCTGTGTCTTCAATTGTAATATTTACATTATTTGCCTTGGCGTGATCTACAATATTTAAAAGCGCCTCCTGGCATATCCTAAAGAAATCGATTTTCATTTCTTTAGTAAGACATTCTTCTTCGTACAGACTTTCAAAGTTGCAGGGGATACCATTTAAAAGTGTGAACTCGTTCCTGAGCCATTCCAGCGTATCGTTTAGCCCAAAATGGTCGAGCATATTCGGGCTTATCGAGAATGCTATCCTTTGAATTTTTTTCATCAACAATTCCGAAAGTAATTCTGCATTATCAAGTCTGCTCTGCGAAGAGGCCGATAAGCCGGGTGTATTAGAAGATATCCAGCTTACATCAAGCTTTACAGCGGCTGCTAACTGTGCGATCTCTTCATGCAATTCGTAGGCAAAATACTTCCGGTCTTTTTCAATATCACTTTTAAAATGAGAAGCTAAATTTTTAAATGTTTTATATTTTTCTTCAATCTCAGCTTCAATTTTTTTTCGTTCGGTGATGTCTTTTGCAATGGCAAATACTATTTCTTTTTCTGAGAAATAAATGGAGGTCCACTCGAGCCATATAAGTTCACCATCCTTTTTAATGTAGCGATTTATAAAATTCTGCAATACTTCTCCACTTAGCAGTTTTGTTCTCCTGTTGTGTGTGATATCTTGGTCGTCGTGATATACAAATGAAGCAATAGGTTTGGAAAACAATTCTTCTTCTGTGTAACCTAACTTTTCGATTACAGTAGGATTTACCCTTTTGAAAAAGCCGTCTTTACCGGCAATACACACCAGGTCTGGTGTTCTTTCAAAAAAACCAAATAGTTCAAATCCGGAGTTTATCAGGTCTGTCATGGAGCAATAAGTAAGCTTTGGATATTTTTAGAAAATCGCCGGAGTTACCGGAATATTCTCTATAAATAAGTTGCGAAGCTAAAGGTATAATTTAATATATAGGTGCGGGAATTGCGGTGACGTTTAGATTTTTAGCAATTACTATCTATCAAATATAATATGATATTTGCACCCAATGGAAAAAAGGCAAGCGTCTCTCAGATCTTCAAGAATCAGCATAAGTTCACTTTTCTTTTTCTTCGGATTTATTTTTGCATCGTGGGCTTCCCGTATCCCTGCTATTCAACAGCAGCTTCAGCTTTCAGAAGCCGGTCTCGGAGCTGTTCTTCTTTCAATGCCCGTGGGTTCATTTATTGCATTGCCATTTTCCGGGTATCTAAGTTCGAAATTTGGCAGCCGGATTGTCGCCATTGTTTCCAGTTTTATCTATGCATGCCTGCTGATTGTGATTGGGTTTTCGAAAAACACTTTCCAGCTAACGGTTTGTCTTTTTCTGTTTGGTGCCGCAGGAAACATTGTGAACATCGCAATTAACACACAGGCACTTGCTTTGGAAAAATTATATAAGAGAACGATTATCTCGTCGTTCCATGGCATGTGGGGTGTGGCGGGACTTGTCGCTGCATCCTTAGGCACCTATTTCATCGCCCGGTCTTTCCCCGTTCCTTATCACTTTTTGCTGATTGCAATAGTCTCGCTTGCATCTTTCCTGTTGTGTTCTCCTTATCTTATTTACGAAAATATGGAAGCATATACTAAACGCCCTTTTTTTACAAGGCCCGACAAAGCATTAATAGGCCTTGGCATCATCGGGTTCTGCGCTATGATATGCCAGGGAGCGATGTTTGACTGGAGCGGTGTTTATTTCAAGAAAGTAATCGAAGCTCCAAAAGCTTTCATTGGTTTTGGGTACACCGCATTTATGATCTCTATGACTTTTATCCGGTTCATCACTGATTGGGTAACACATCATATCGGATTTAAAAAAGTTATACTCCTTTGCGGAATGTCAACGGCTGCCGGTTTGTTGATAACAGTTTTATTTCCTTTTGTATTACCAGCGACTATTGGGATGTTTCTCGTAGGCGTGGGTGTGTCGCCAGCCATACCGTTGGTTTTTAGCGCTGCAGGAAAGTTTAAAATTTTACCGCCCCCGGTAGCTATAGCAGCGGTGTCTTCCATATTAATGATAGGCCTTTTAATTGGGCCGCCGTTTATTGGTTTCGTCGCCGGACTTACCAGCCTAAAAATCTCTTTTGTGATACTGGCTTTTTTTGGAGCGGCTATGAGTGTCACCGCCATAGTTATAAAGAAGCAAGAGTGATTTTTTTAAATTTGCCTGGTTTTTTAATCCAGGTTCCATCTTTTATAGAAGGATTTTGATTGAAAATTTATACCTGTTTATCACGGTATCGAGACATTTCATTACCTATCACCGGCAACAATTTTCAACCCTTTGATACTAGGATAGGGATCGTTTCTATATTTTGTCCTCAACATTTTCATTTACCCAAGCCAGGCAATCCCTATAGCTTTTGAAAATGTGTTCTTTGGCAACCAACGCGGGTATTATGTTGATTTTCCTAAGCATATAAACAGGTTGATCCGGTATGCTCACCAGCAAAACGGTTTTGCCATTCTTTACAAGATCGGATAACACATCCTCTATCGCATATAAACCGGATTGATCGATATACGGCATCTTGTCCATTCGTATTATGATTACGGATGCCGATGCCGGGATCTGCTTGATGAGATTATGAAAGTCGCTTGTAGACCCGAAAAACAAAGGCCCGTTGATATGTTTTATAAATACCTCCTGTTTTAAATTTTCGGGGAAATCAAATTCATCGATCCATGCCTGCTCTTCGCCTAAAGGTTTTACCATTGAATCTCTTGCAGTGAGATCACCAATCTTTTTCATAAACATCATAGATGCGATAACCAGGCCAATGCCCACTGCATACACAAGATTCCATAGCGACGATAGCACAAGAACCAGCAACATAATGACCACTTCGGAGCGCGGCATAAAGGGTATAGCTTTAAGCCCTTTGTAATCCATAACGCCAATGCCTACTGTTATTAGTATACCTGATAAAACCGCTGCCGGAATTTTTGATGCCAAAGGGCCAAGAGCTAACACCACCAATAACACAACTATCGCAGCCAGCATTCCCGAGAGCCGGGTTTTGCCTCCCGAATTAATATTTACAACGGTTCGTATAGTTGCGCCGGCACCGGGGAGACCGCCAAAAATTGCGGCTACACTATTTCCAATTCCCTGCCCTACAAGTTCCTTATTAGGATTGTGTCTTGTCTTTGTCATATTATCTGCTACAACAGATGTGAGCAGAGAATCAATACAGCCCAAAATTGCGAGTGATAATGCGCTAAAAATAAAAGGAACAATTTCGCTAAGACTGAACCCGGTAAATATCTCTGCATGAGGCATGGGCAATCCCAATGGTATTTCCTCGATGGGGATATAATCAAGTCGAAAAAAGAAGGCGATGCACGACATGACTATTAATGCTACCAGGGTGCTGGGAACTTTGGTAGTTATCTTTTTAAAGCCGTAAATAATTACAATCGTTCCGCATGCAAGTAGTATTTCCAGCCATTTAATATTTTTAACAGCCCTTGGTAAAATTCTCAACGCACCCACCACGCCAGATGAATGATCTGATGCCAGTGACTTTGCCTCGGTGAGTATTTCGTCCTCAGTCACTTTCTCCGCCCGTTTTACGGTTTCTTTATAGTCATCTATTACAAGTATATCTTCTCCTGCTTCCTCTTTTAAAATATTCTGCACAATAGCCTCCTGGGCGAGTGGTTTAAATTTATTTACATAAGCAGTATCTTCTTTTGGATAATAGCCAAGAGATGGAATTATTTGCGTAATGATTATAATAACGCCGATGGCCGTCATAAATCCGGACACAACGGGGTAGGGGATATATTTGATGTATTTCCCCAGCCCAATCACGCCAAGGATAACCTGGAAGATGCCTACCATTAAAAACACGCTTAAAATAACGGGCAGTGCTTTGCCAACATTTCCGTCGTGTGAAGCTACAATACCTGTAATGATTACCAGGCTTATGGCCGTCATAGGTGCGGTAGGCCCGGATATTTGTGTGTTCGTTCCACCAAAAAGTGCAGCGAAAAAGCAAATGAAAATAGCGCCGTATAATCCTGCACCTGGGCCAAGGCCCGAACTAACGCCGAAGGCAAGCGCCAGAGGCAATGCAACTATACCCGGCCGTGAGGCCTCCGAAAAAATCGCCTTTAATATGTTTTAAGTGTAAATGTCTTTTCCATATTTCCCTAAGTTAATTTATTTTAAGTAACAGGTATTGCCGTATTACTTTCATTTCAGTTCAATCAACTTCTTTTTGCAAAAGACAATAAGAATATTTCTTACAAATTATCATGGTTAATTGTTCGAAATTAATAATTGCCATCTATCACATTTCATGATAATACGTTTTTAATTTTTACGAATTTCAAAGAGTAAAATATATTTTATGCCTTTGCAGGTACTGATTTTTATTTTACTCTTTGGATTGCTACAGGGCTTATTAATATTTTTTATTCTTTTACGAAGAAAAAACATTAATGCCTTTCACGTTTTTCTTAGCTCGTATGTCGTTGTATTACTTTTTCAGATTGCCCTGAAATCGGTAAGTAAAATATGGGTAATGGAATTGTGGAGTACCGGCTACTCACTATCTTATTACTTTCCGTTTTTGTATGGCCCGCTTGTTTATTTTATCGCCCGTTCATCCTCGGGAGATTATAAGTTCAGGCCAAAACATTTGCTGCATTTTTTACCCTTTGCATTTTTTCTTTTGCTATTTTCTTTAAATGTCCCCAATCGGCAATTGCCTGGATTTATATCTTATTTATTTTCCCCGATGATAAGATTAATCTTTCAGATTATAAGCCTGGTCGCTTATCATTTAGCAGCAATAAATATTTCAGGGAAATTTAAAAACCAGCAAAATTCATTTATCCCTGCACACATAAGCTTTGTAAAAAAGTTTGCGGGTATATCATTGGGGATAACTACTCTTATGGCATCTACCATTTGCTTTATGTACCTCGCTTTTCCAAATTACCAATTTCTAAAATGGTCTTTTGCTTTGGTCACTCTATTTATTTATTGGATAAGTCTTACAGCATTTCAAAAACCAAATTCTTTTGAAGTGGTATTCGTTAATCATGGCGTAAAAGATTTGGACGGACTATCCAGGTCGAAGCTGACCGTTCTTCACCAGGAAAGTAAATATGTGAACTCAGGGTTGAAGGAGGAGCATGCTAATAAAATTATAAATTTACTGAACCTGGCAATGCAAACGCAACAGCTATTTCTCGATTCAGAGTTAACGATTGATAAGCTTTCTGAAATTTTAGGCTGTCACAAGCACCACTTATCCCAGGTTTTAAATGATAACTTAGGCATGTCTTTTAATGAATACATAAATACGAAGAGGGTAGAAGTTTCTAAAGAGATGCTTTCAAACCAGGCAAAAAATCCATTTACTATCGCTTCTATTGCTTATGATGCCGGCTTCAATTCTCTTTCTACTTTTAACGACGTATTTAAGAAAATGACCGGATTCACTCCTTCGCATTACCGCAAAATGACTGTAAAAGAATCCTTAAAAAAGCGGATATAATTCCGGACTTATCGGTTCGGTAGGAAAATGCAATTATTCGCGTAAATTTTGTATCAAATAGTTTTCGATTGCAATTAAGTAAAACCTGTATTTACAGAACTTGTCTTATTGTTCCGGTATTTCTTTTCCTGTTTCAGTGCAAAGCTCAAACGGAAATGCCTTTGCGGCTCACCAATTTTCCGGGAGAGGATTTTCACGCTTCATGGTCGCCCGATGGTAAATCGATCGTTTTCGACAGGAACGAAAATGACATTCGTGACATATACATCATCAGGCCTGATGGCACTCATGAGAAGCGGCTTACAAAAAATGTTGGTACGAATGATCACCCGAGATGGTTTCCTGATAGTAAGCATATCCTGTTTGAATCGGATCGCAACACAGGCAGGGAAGATCTTTATTCCATGGATATAAATGGAGATAATCAAACAAAACTTACCAATACTTACCCTAAGGGTATGAACGGTGCCGGCTATGTGTCACCAGACGGGAAAAGTATTATTTACGTGTCTAATCATAATGGCAATTTTGATCTGTATTCTATAAATAGCGACGGAACCAATGAAAGACAGTTAACTAAAAATGAAACTGATGATGTAGCTCATGCCTGGTCTCCGGATGGGAGCAGGATTGCCTTCATGGGAAAGACGCTGGGAAATTGGGATATCTATGTAATCAACAGCGATGGTGCTGGCCTCAAAGCGCTAACCAGTAGCTCAGCCGACGACGAAGAACCGCAATGGTCTCCAGACGGAAGACAAATAGCTTTCACTTCAACCCGGGATGGCAATGCGGAGATCTATAAAATGAATGCCGACGGAACAGGCGTAGAAAGATTGACAAACACTGCGCTACCTGAATATGATATTAATTGGTCGCCTGATGGAAAATTTCTCATGTTCATTTCAGGACAGGACGACGACTCCGAAATTTACATCCTTGAGATAAAGACCACCAGTCTCCGGCGAATTACGAACAATAAATACCAGGATGCGAACCCAACGTGGTCACCTGACGGCTCAGCAATAACCTTCGCTTCGATGAGAGACGGCAATTTTGAAATATACCTGTTGAAATTAAAATAAGAGGTTTCAGGCTTATCACATAAAGGCCAACAGAACATGGAGATTTTAAAAAAAATTAAATTATGAAAACAAAATTTTTAACTGTTTTTATTTTTTGCAGCATTCATATTCTTGCACAAAATAATAATGCAACGCCTGTAATAGATCCTTTAAGTTTTGGTGTCGTACTGGACGATCCTGCTACAAAAAATGTAATTGTAAAACCCGACATAACATTTCTTGAGGATGCAAAAGGAACTTTAAATCTTGATATTTATCAGCCGCCACATCTCGGGGCAAATGAAAAAAGACCTGCCATTATTTTTCTAAATGCAATAGGTGAAAATGCCGGGCAACGAAAAGTGAAGAGCTGGGGAATATACACCAGTTGGCCTAAGTTAATGGCTGCGCAGGGTTACATTGGGATATCTATGGAAGCGGATGCGGGCCGCATTCGCGAGTCAATCCAGGCTGTATTTGATTTCATCAACAATAATGGTATTCAGTATAATATTGATAAAGATAAGTTGGGTGTATATGCAGCATCCGCTAACGTCAATCAATCTGCTGCTTATGTATTGAGCCAGCAAGCGTATCCGGGTATCAAAGCTGCAGTGTTATATTATGGCGGGGTGCCGGAAGGACCTTACCGCAAGGACCTGCCGGTATTTTTTGTAGTTTCTGAAGGCGATGTTCAACGGAATGGTTATACATCGTTATGGAACGAGGTATTAAAGAATAATGCGCCCTGGACTATAAAAATGGGAACAGGCATGCCCCATGCTTTTGATGCCTATGCCGATAATGACGACGCGAGAAGAATTGTAAAAGAAACCATTTCATTCTGGAAAAATTATCTTGATCCTGTACCCGCGCCTTCCTGGAAACATTCTAAAGCAAGAGATGCATTAGGGCTTTTAAGAATGGACAATGAGAAGGCTTTAGTTATATTAAAATCCCTCGCAGAAGAGAATCCTAAAGACGCTGTTACGCTTTCTTTTTATGCGGCTACATTAGCTGAGGCAAAACATACGGAGGAGGCCAAAAGCTGTATATAAAAAACTCCTTGCGTTAGAACCCAACAACCTCGTTGCTTTATTAAGCATGGCAAATATTGCATACGGGGAAAATAAAGATGAAGAAGGTAAAGCATACATTATGGCTGCTGAAAAGACCGGTTTGATGAAGGCTGGTAATTATGGCGGCATCGGTTATAATTTTTTAGTGCAAAACAGGAATGAACTGGCCGCAAAGTATTATGAAAAAGCAATCGCTTTGCAGCCCAATGGGCACGATTATTATAACCTTGCATGCGCTTATGCAAAAAGCAATGAGAAAGAAAAAGCGTTAAATGCACTTGCGAAAAGCATTTCGATAGGAAATACTTCAAAAAGTCAAATTGATAATGACACGGATTTTGATTCCATCAGGTCTGATGAACGATTTAAGAAGTTGCTGGAGAAGTTGGATAATAAATAACCTCTCGTGTTTTATGTAGGCTAAAAAAAGAAATAAAATGAAAAATCTATCATCAATATTATTTGTATTACTCGCATTGATGTCATGTGCACAAGGTCAGTCACCAACAGAACAACTGGAAAAAGATATTTCCAGCGGCAAATTGCACGTGGGCGATATACTCGCGAATCCTTTATACACCTCGCTTCACTCGCAGGAATCCTTCAGGCAATTGATAAAGAAAAATGCAAGACAGGAAGCGATTCTGCTTGTTACTGCGAAAGAACCGGGAACACGAATAAAAGTAAAAGGAAAAATCACTGATAAAAGTCGCAAGGCAATTAGCAATGCTCTTGTTTATGTCTATCATACCGATAATAAGGGCTGGTATTCCGATACCGCAGGTCATGTTTCAGGAAACCAGGGCGATAGAATGCATGCAAGATTATTTGGCTATTTCCGGACGATGGATGACGGTAGTTTTGAATTTAATACCATTCATCCGCAAGGTTACCCACGTAGTGACCTTCCGCAACATATACACTTTGAAGTTTTTTCAAACGATGGCAGGGCATTACTTATAACAGAATTATTATTTGATGACGACAAAAGACTAACGCCTTCCATGCGGCAACGGATGGTACAGGAAGGCGCATTAATCGCTTCCAATACGTCCACAGAAAATGAACCGCTATACAACTATGAAATAGTAGTAAATAGATAGCTTTAGTTTTTTTTAGAATAATCGCAGTTGTTTATTCTTATTCTTGGATAGTGGAAGCTTTGCATCGCCAAAAACAGTTTTGCCTCCATACTTCCACGATTCATCCCGCTCTTTTTTTATTAGTGCTTCGAAATTTTCTTCGCTGTTGTCGGCTATGAAATCCTTTTCCGCCCGCACTGAAATTTCATGAAGCTTCTTGATCGCTTCTGTTTTTTCCGAATTACCCATTTTGGATTTATGCACCGCCTGTTGCAATTGACTTATTGTTTCGTCGTACACTTTAGTAGGCACAGGAAAAGGATGTCCATCTTTTCCGCCATGGGCAAATGAAAACCTCGCGGGATCTTTAAAACGGGACGGTGTGCCATGTATCACTTCACTTACTAATGCGAGCGATTGAACGGTTCGGGGCCCCATCCCTTTCAGGAGTAGTAACTCTTCAAAGTCTTTTGGTTGTGTTTCATGCGCGACCCACAGCATAGCGCCAAGCCTTTTTATATCTACATCCTTCAGTGTCACGTAATGATGCGAGGGCATTACAAGTTCCTGAACTTGCTTAATCATATACTCTGGCTGTTCATGAATAATATCAAGTATACCATGACGTGAGGAACCTGCCTGCAAGGATGTAAGGTTTAATATCTCGCCCTGGTTTGCTCCGCAAATTGCAGTATGTGGCTCTTCCACGAAAGATGTGAAACTATCCGAATGCCAGTGATAACGACGTGCGGTTTTGTCACCAGTATGCATCCCTTGTTGCACAACTGTCCATTCACCGGTATTGCTTAAAATAAAATTATGCGTGTACAATTGGAACCCATCCTGGATCGCGGTATTGTCCACCTTGGCGCTTAACTTACTTGAGTGAACAAGACTATTTCCATCGAGCCCTGTTGCGTCAGCGATCTTTAATAATTCAGCAGGGGTTTCTTTTGAGAACCTGCCTTTGCCACCGCAGATATAGATACCTAATTCTTTAGAATGTGGATTAACCGCTCTTTTCAACGCACCCATTACCGAGGTGGTAATGCCGGATGAATGCCAGTCCATACCCATGACGGCACCAAGACTTTGAAACCAAAACGGATCGCTGAGCTTTCTTAAAAATTCCGTTTTACTATACTCTATAATTATCGCTTCAGTAATGGCAAGGCCAAGTTTAGCCATGCGTTCTGCCAGCCATTTAGGTACGTAGCCATAGTGAAGGGGAAGGTCTGCAGAACCTGATCTTTTCATTGTTTAAAGTTACGAATCCGATGATTAATATAAAGATTTGAGTAATCAAATAAGTGTGCTCGATGAACTTTCAGCCATATGAAAAATAATATTTGGTTGATAATAAATTTAGTCTACTTTTGAAGTGTACTACTTAACTAATACACTATGATTGATATAGAAAATTTATCTTTTGGCTATAGCAGGAAAAAACTTTTATATAAAAATCTTAATCTGAAACTTAATGCCGGCAGCATTTACGGCTTGTTGGGAAGAAACGGCGCCGGTAAATCGACCTTGCTAAAAAATATAATAGGGTTGCTCTTCCCAACTACTGGTCATATATCTGTGAATGGATTTGTGCCGAAAAAAAGATTGCCTTCGTTTCTCGAAACCATATATTTTATTCCTGAAGAGGTTTATGTTCCGGCATTAACAGTTGAAAAATATGTCAATCTGTTCTCACCATTTTACCCTTTGTTCAACAAGGAGGCATTATTTTCTTATCTCGAAATGCTGGAAGTAGTGACTGATAAAAAACTAAACACGCTTTCGTTTGGTCAGCAAAAGAAATTCATAATTGCGTTTGCACTTGCATGTAACACCAGGGTACTGTTGCTTGATGAACCAACAAACGGGTTGGATATTCCGTCTAAAAAGCGGTTTCGAAAATTAATTGCCTCTGTAATGAATGAGGATCGAATGATATTTATTTCAACACACCAGATAAGAGATCTTGACAATATGATAGACCGGGTCATCATAGTGGAAAATGGTGAATTGCTCGTGAACGCATCGCTGGAGGATATAGGAGAGAAAATGTCTTTCAGGAATGTTGACATATTGCCCGAAGACACAATAGTACTTTATGAAGAAGATTCATTGAAGGGAAAATCCATCGTAACGAAAAATACAGGACGTGAAAACACAAAGGTAAATCTCGAGCACCTGTTTAACGCGGTGTCAGAAAATCCGTCGATCGCAAAAGAAATATTTAATAATTAAAACATTCCGCATGAATAATGTATTTAGCCTAAAAAGATTTGCCTGGTTTTTTAAAAAAACAATTATGGAAAGGCCGGTGCAGCTTGCGGGTTTTGTACTCCTGACCCTCGCTGTGGATTTGCTGGTATATGCCTTTGCTAAATTTACCGGCGGCTTTGAAGTAGCTCAAAACTCATCGTTCCTGGTCGGCCTCATCGGCGGTGGTTGCCTGTTAGCGTCTTTTGTTTTTGGTCATTTTTCCTCTAATGCAAGCGGTTCATCGTTTCTCACTTTGCCAGCCTCTCAATTTGAAAAATGGCTTTGTGGAGTTCTGATCACAGGGGTATTATACCTTGCCATATTTCTTTTATTTTTTCGTGCAATGGATTCAATTTTTATATCAGGCTATCACAATAGCCTCGATAAAAACGGGCCGTATTATAAAGAAATGTATGATGCCGTTCAGTTGTATCCCTTCGATGGTTTTGTTGCCAGCCGCGGCTTTCTGATGTTTTTCAATTTTGCAGGAGGCATGTTGGTCGGCTGTCTTTATTTCAATAAAGCGGCGTTTATTAAAGTTGCGCTGATTGCAGTTTGTTTTTGTTTTGGTGCTTTCATGATTAATCTTTTCATCGCAAACCTGTTTTTAAAAAATGTGGAGAACGCTTTTCCCTACTATCTGGTATGGATAATTGTGGGAAAAGAGCGTGGTCGCCTGGAACTTCCTGCCAACATTCTGTCAACGGTTAATATTGTATTTGTATATGTACTGCCGGCGATTTTATGGGGACTTTCTTTCCTCCGGCTTCGTGAAAAAGAATTTTAAAAATTTATATGAATGGAGTTTAGAGATCACCCTGCAATTTATATACAGATAGCAGAATATGTGTGCGAACAGATCCTTTTAAAAAAATGGAAGCTGGGTGATAGGATCATCAGTATAAGGGAACTCGCAATTGCCATAGAAGTAAATCCAAATACGGTACAGCGGGCTTATGATCTTTTACAACAAAATAATATTATCACGAACAAGCGTGGTGTGGGATACTTCACAGAAGCAGAAGCAATGGAAAATATTCTGTCTTTCAGGAAAGAGCAATTTATGGAAAATGAATTGCCGGTTTTTTTAAGAAATATGTACTTGCTGAAGATCGATATAAAAGATATAAGAGCCCAATACGACCAATTCGTAAAAGATAATTTTTCAAAATAAAAAAATATGAAACTAACGTCAAAAATCCTGTTAGCATTACTGCTGCTGTTTACGATAGGATTATTCGCTTCTAATAGTATACTGAAAAAAGAATACGATAAAAAAGATAAAAATGATATTTACTGGACTTATGATGTAATACTAAACAAGCCTTTTAAATACCTTGACGTTGAAGGTGGCAACGTATCGACCATCGCGTATGAGCAAAGTAAAACAGCATCGGTACGCATTTATAAAGACTGGGACGGTTTTAAGACCGGCAGGGTAAAAGCTGAAGTGAAGAATGATACCTTGTTTATAAAATTTTCAAATAACAATAAAGATCAGTATGAAAAACAATTTCTAAGATGGAATACTGCACTTCGCATTTTTTCTCCCGAATTACTTTCTGTAAAAGGTGTTGATACCAAGCTTGAAATGTTCAAGCTAAAGCAAAAAAGCATTTCAGTTGATATGTCGGGCAAGTCCTCATTTGAAATTGAAAGTATGATCACGTCATTTGATTCTCATACACATTTCCGCGAGAGATTCTTCTTCCATGCAAATTGAAATGTCACCCGATTACAAGACCACTGAATCATTTCATATAAATGATTTATCAGCAAATCTGCAGGGCTATTCAATTTTAGATGTGGGGCACGCACAGGTCGATTCATTGAGACTTGCTATTGAAGATAGCTCCGCCATTATTCTTTCTGGCGGAACGTTAAAGAAGAATGACATGTACCATTTTAAAATGGCAAACCAATAAGATATAAGTCTGTTGGCATTGATCCTTTAAAAGCTATGATCGAATTTCAGTGTGGAAGGCTTTGTACAAATTTTTAATTGTCTAATCAGATGAATTCTACTCCCAAGTCGTATTACCCTGGTGAATTTCTTATCGAAACGAAAAACCTAAATTTTAGCTTCAATGCTAAACAAGCCGTACTTAAAAATCTAAACTTAAAGATTGAAAGAGGTTCTATCTATGGCTTTTTAGGACCTAACGGTGCAGGCAAGACTACGACCATTCGGTTGCTTTTGGGATTGTTGGATTATCCTAAAAACTCGATTCGTCTTTTTGGCAAAGAGCTGTCAAAGGACCGGATTGAAATTTTTTCGAAAATTGGTTCTTTAATTGAGCAGCCATCTCTTTACGAACACATCTCAGGTTATGATAATTTGGAAATAACCCGACGAATCAGAAATATCAGGAAAGAAAGAACTGCAGAAGTTTTACAACTGGTGCGGTTAACGGATGCCTCACACAAAAAGGTGAAAGCGTATTCCCTGGGCATGAAACAGCGACTGGGACTTGCCATTGCACTGCTATCAGAACCTGAGTTACTGATATTGGATGAACCTGTAAATGGCTTAGACCCGAATGGGATGGTGGAGATACGAGAGCTATTAAAAAATATAAATAAAGATTTTGGCACAACCGTTTTTCTATCAAGCCATCTTTTATCAGAAATTGAAAAAGTAGTTACTCATATTGGCATAATAAATATGGGTGAACTCTTATTCCAGGGAACCATGCAAGAACTTCATAATCTTCAAAATAACCAATCGGTATTGCACCTGGAAACAGCCAATGATATCGCCGCTTTTGAATTGCTTCGGGATAAGTACAATATTTACAAAACAGGGGAGGAATTAAAAATTACCTATCAATCAAAAGAGCAAGTTGCTCAAATTGTACGGGAATTAACCGGAAGCAATATTGACATCTATGAAGTGGCAATTGAAAACAAAGATTTAGAGGAACTGTTTTTGCAAATGACAGAAGATTACACAGTACGCTGATCTGAAATTTAAAAATAAATTTTAGCGCAATTAATATTCAAAAAATGAAATCATTTATAGCTGTATATCGTACTGAACTTATTAAAACTAAAAACTCATTTGCACTATGGCTCGTAATTCTCGGTGCAGCTTTTATTCCCTTTTTCTTTTTCTTAAATCATGTGTATGACTGGGATGATTATATACCAAAGCCCGGAGAAAACCCATGGAATGACTACTTCCGAAAAGGGTTTAATGGCACTCATTTTACATTCCTTCCTTTATTAATTGTATTGTTGGTTGGGTTACTATTGAACATTGAACACAAATCAAATACATGGAAACATATTTTTGTCTTGCCTGTTTCAAAAACGAAAATTTTTCTAAGTAAATACCTGCTGCTGTTGAGTCTTATTATTTTATTTTATTTTTTGCTTCTGATCTTTTTCTTTTCGGGTGCTTTGGTGTTAAACCTGTGGAAAAATCAATTTAATTTTTTTAAATACCGACCTTCTTATTTCTACGCGTCCGTGCAATCCGGTATTGCTGGTTTCGTTGTTAAATCTTTCATTTCAACTTTAGCAGTAGTAGCCATTCATTTTTGGCTAAGCTTTCGCCTAAAGAATTTATTTGTAAATATTGGAATTGGTCTGGCAGGAGTGGTGATTGCAGTAAGTATGTATATCCCGCATTGGCCCAGCATCATTTATCTGCCGTACGCCTTTCCTGTGTTAATGTGCAATTTCATTCCTGATGCTCGTCATTTTCTTTCTGATTTCCAGGTTAACAGTCTTCTATTCTTTTCTGCAATTTTTTCCCTGAGTTATTTTGATTTTACCCGAAGGTTTAAAGGATAGTTTTTAAATTTTTCGCCATCAACACAATTTATTTAGCCAATCAAAATTTGAAATTAATTTTGACTGAATGGAATCGTATCAAATTATTAACACCACGAATGAGGACCTGGAATTTATCTATTCATTATTCGAAGAGGCTATCGCTTATCAAAAGAGAAAAAATTATCCCGCCTGGAATGGATTTGATAAGGATGTGTTAGTTAAAGACGTTGAGCAAAAGCAGCATTACAAAATTATCATTGATCAGGAAATTACCTGTGTTTTCAGTGTGCTTAAAGCCGATCCGTTGATTTGGGGAGAAAGAGAAAAAGGCGATGCTATCTATCTTCATCGCATTGTTGTGAATCCGAAACACAAGGGCGTCAGGCAATTTGATAAGATATTAAGATGGGCCATTAACTATGTAACGCATCTCAACAGGAAGCTGATTCGTATGGACACCTGGGCACATAATTCTAATATTATCGATTACTATAAAAGTTATGGCTTTGAATTTTTGGGCAACTTTAAAACTTCTGATACGCCCGACCTTCCAATACAAAACAGGAATTTGGAAGTGGCTTTGCTTGAATATAAATTATGAGAGCGGCATATTATTTATAAAAGGCCTTTCAAAACATCCCACACATTTTGCGCAACTATTTTATGCCCTTCAGCAGTTGGGTGAATGCCGTCCTGTTGATTAAGTTTCGGATCGCCGCCCACATTTTTTAATAGAAATGGAAGTAATGCGATATTGTTTTTTTCTGCAAGTTCAGGGTAGATATTTTTAAATTCCGTTGCGTATTGCTGTCCCATGTTGGGCGGAATCTGCATGCCTTCCAGCATAATCTTTGCCGAAGGATATTTCAATTTTACTTTGTCAATAATTTCCTGCAGGTTTTTCTTCGTTTCTGTTAAAGGAATTCCACGCAATCCATCATTGCCTCCCAACTCGAGTACAAACACATCAACTGGTTGCCGCAAGATCCAGTCAATACGTCCATTGCCGCCTGCAGATGTCTCTCCGCTCACACCTGCATTTATTACTTTGTAATTCAACTGTAGCGAGTCGATGGTATTTTGTATCAATGCAGGATATGCTTCGGTAGGATCTACACCATAGCCTGCCGTGAGGCTATTGCCAAAAAAGATAATGGTTTTCACCTTCGCTGAAGAATCAGGTGCGGCGCTTGTATCAGTTGTATTTTCTTTCGCCGGGGCGTTGTTACTTTTATTATTGTTACAACTCAGCAAAACCGATAGTAAAAAAAAGTAGGCGAGGGAATGTGATTTATTCATTAAATAGGTTATAAAGTTTATAAGGGGTAACGATTAAAATAATAATTCAGGTAATTTTGTTAAGCTTCGATTTTCTAAAAATGTATTATTGAGAATTACTACTTTTTCATTATACATTTTGTATTGCTATTAGGCCTATCCATTCCGCCATTCATACCCATCTCCTCGGCTGGTTCTTAAAAATAATAAATAAAGTCGATCGATAAATTTAGCGGTTAACAATGAATCTCTTCTTAATTTTATCCAATGCCCGTAACTAATATAAAATCTTACTACGCAAAAGACAGGAAAGCCTGGCGCAACTGGCTTCAGAAAAATCATTTAAAGGAAACAGGCGTATGGCTTATTTATTATAAAAAGGGTAGTGGTAAAACCCGTCTTTCCTGGGGGGATGCGGTTGAAGAAGCTTTGTGCTTTGGCTGGATAGACAGCATTTCAAAGCCTATTGATGAAGAAAAGTACAAGCAAAAATTTACGCCGCGAAAAGCCAAAAGTGTTTGGAGCGCCATAAATAAAAAGAAAGTTGAGTTACTTATTCAACAAAATTTAATGACCGGGGCCGGCTTGGAAATTATTGAGACATGCAAGAAGAATGGATCGTGGACGGAGCTTGATCATGTAGAAGATTTCGTGATACCTCCTGAGTTAGAAAAGTTTTTTGCGAGAAATAAAACGGTCTTGAAATATTTTGACGGGCTTTCTAAATTCAGGAGAAAACAATGGCTGTATAGAATGAACAGTGCAAAGCTTCCTGAAACAAAAAAGAAACGACTTGAGGAGCTTAAGGCCGAAGCAAAAGGTAAATAAGATATTGCTGGTAATTTTTTGTGTAATATAAAGGGTTCGTGACGTACGAACCCTTTTCAAACAATGGTAAAAGGTCACTTAAACAAAATCCCAATAAGTTGCTTCGCCATGTAAATTAGTTTCCGGCCAATGATTCATGTCAAAGCCCGGAGCTTTTTCAAGTATTTCTTTTGGTTGGTTAAATATGAAGGCTTTGTTTTCGGTATCTACCTGCAGCAGGCGAAAAGGTATCGCAAAATATTTTTCGCCGATAGTAAGAAAACCACCGAACGCTATCACTACATATTCAATTTTACCGTTGGTGATATCTATCATTATATCTTCTATTTTACCAATATGCTCGCCCGCTGCATTGTGAACTTTATCGCCAATTACAGAAGTAGCTGTTAAGAATTTTAACGGCACATTTGGGTGTGCTCCTTCACGGTTAATACCTGTGAGATTTTCATTTTGTAAAGTATCCATTTGAATTTTGTTTTTTATTAAAAATTTTTAAACCTCCCACGATGTTCTGCTTATAGAACATAAGCTCTTGATTTCTATTTTAAAAATGTAACAACAATTGTACCCAAGATACCGCAGCAATGTCGAAGATGATTTTTTATTTCAAACTATATGCGATAACTTTTTTTGCATTGAATGTAGGGACATATACAATTCTTTTCGCCGCATCATAGCCGATATCCGCCGTATTCATTGCAACATCGTGGGAATCCAGCATGGTTTCGACATGACCGCCTGCAGTAACATAATAAATATAGCCAACCCAGGAAGTAAGTATAAAATCACCGTTACCAACCGGTTCAATGCCATCGATACTTTCAGGAAGATCTGCAATCTTTGTAATTTTCTTATTCCTACTTGCTTTCATAAAATTTTTTCCGCCTCCTATGAATAAATCATTTCCAACAGCCTTTAACCCATTCACACCGCTTACTCTGTCAAGATACATGGCAGGCACACCATTTTCCATTCTCCATATTTGTCCCTTTCGTGAATCGGATATATAAACAATTCCCTTTTTGTCAATAGTTATATCATTCAATCCTTCTGCCGCCGGTACGGGAATTTTCTTTTCGATTTTGCCTTTATCAATGTCAATAACAACGACTTCTGAAATATTCGCAACATACAATTTGTTGCCGTAGATGCCCATTCCTTTCGGCGCACTTAAACCTGTGATCCATGCAGAATCATAATCTTTTCCATCCATGCTTAGTTTGCCTACGCCCCCTTTATTATCGTCATCCCACCCGCCACCATTGATCAATGAAATATAAAGTGTATTACTTTTCATATACGGCAACACGGATTCAGGGACGGCCACTATGGTATCGGTTTCCCAGATTTTTTCAAGTCTATGAGTTTGGCCATTTACAGGGAATGCTGCTGCAAGAAGTAAAATGCAAATAAAATTTTTCATTTTTTCATTTTTTAGTATTGCGAAAATGCACCGGGTTGTTTCACAAATCAGAATATTGATTCTTAAATGTCTCGTGAATCATAGCAGGTTATTCAATTATTTAAAGATATTCTTTTTAATCTTCCCGGTAAGCAAATGTATCAGCACATTCTCTTCAAGATAATTGTCGAATGTCTGCGTAATTCTTTTATCCTCCGGCCAATATATGGTGGCTGTTTTTTCAGTGACATCATACTTCGCGGTGTATAATGTTCCAAAGTTTTTTTGATAGTTGTAATTGTAGAGAGGCGGTTGAAGAAATTTTTTTGTCAGCGATTCTTCATTTTCATTTGGCGTTTCATATAAATTCTCAAGAAGGTCTTTTCTTTCCTGCGTCGCTGTGATGGTAGCATAGTATGACCAGTCAATTATTTCCTGCTGATTGGTTGCAATTGGCGAATGCAATATCGCCGGTGGCTTATCTGGCGCAAGGTATAAAGTTGCATACTCTCCATTGGCATCGATCAGGGTAACATTATATGACATATGGATTGGTATCTGTTCTAACTTTTTTACGGCCTCCGCAGTGGTAACACAGGTTTCCAAAAGATAACGGATTACCAAGGGAATACCAAAGCCATCACCAACAGTATTTCTTCCGCCAAATGCAAGAGATGCTGCTAACCCATCGGCGTTTATGCCATCGAGCAGTCCCCAGCAACAATCACTTATACCAATAACAGGCTTCAGCCATTTTGTATAAAGCATAGTGCCTTCAAACAAGGCTGGGCTATAGTCATAGTTGCGAATGAGGAATGTTGATTCGCGGTTCCAGGCCATTTGCGAACACCCGGACATGTAAGGCGGAGGACAATATAATGTAAGAAAGCGTGCTTCAAGATCGCCACCCCCTGCCAATTCAATTAGCCTTTCATATACGGGTAAAAGTTCCGGCATGTAACGGTTCAGCATGCCCGAAGAAGTGAGATAGCCTTTCCTGGCCATCAAGCCTTCGGATAAAAACCATTGCCGGTACGAAGGCCATGACTTGTGAAACAAGGCCTGCCATTTTTCACCGGGAGCTTCTTCTTTCACACAGTTAAGCGATAAAATCATAAACCAAACTTACAACATTTTGAAACCGCCAATTTCTGCAGGTTGATTTTTTTCAGGAGCAGTTGCTTCCAAAGGAGCGCCGTGAAATTTGCTGCGCATAGCAGTAATCCATTTTTCAGCTCGCTTTTTTAATTTAAAATCGTCTGTCATCAGGCGGCCGCGTAAAACAAGAATGCCGAGGTCTGCTCCTTCATAGCGATAGTTGTCTTTATCGCTAATGCGCAGAAAGAATGCTTCGTTCTTTAATTCAATTGCCCTGCGGTGGGTATCCAATCTTGAGAATTCAACTGTACCATCTTCATTCATTTTATAGATGCCGCTTTGCGGGGCTTCCGTAATCTTATCTACGGTTTTATCAGTATGCTTGATCACAAGTTGACACCATGAGTCAACGTTTTCTTTTTTTGCCCATCTTGCATTCAGGCTTTTTACGTTTAGTTCATAAGGTTGATCCATCCACTCTAACAAATGGAAAAGAAATAATGGCATATCGCTCAACGCAAATACCGCGTGGTTGGTGATAGAACTTGCGCCTGTTATTCTCGGGTTCAATTCGCCAAGATATATGTCCTTGGTATCCTGGTCAATCAAAAAATCAAGTTCGAAGTATCCTTTGTAACCTTCCTTTTTTAATTGCTCGCCAAACATCTCTGTGTATTCTCTTGCCTGCCTCCTTATAGATGATGTAAATGCACCGGGATAAATTTCGTTGCCGCACCATCCGCCTTTGTAAGGTGTGAGTTCTTTAAAGCCGACTAACTCTGTCATCAACGGAGCTACGATAGTACCGTGCCTTGTAACACATGCTTCAATGGCTGAACCTTTGCAGTTAATCCGCTTCATAATTTTTACTTCTTTCTCCTTCACAATTTCTTCAGCGTACTTATTCCATTCTTCTTCATTCGAAATAAAAAATGTTGTATGCCCGGAGTCACCGAATGGGGTCTGGATCACCAGGTCATTACCCAAATGTTGGCTTATGTTTCTTAATTGATTATAATTTTCAACTTTTGATAAAACGTTTGGAACACAGGGTACGCCTGCCTTTTCAGCAATCCTGTTTGTGTTCACTTTATTATCCATAAAGTTTCTCATTTCTGCTGAAGGGAAACATACTTCCAGTCCGAGCGATTTTGCAAGGTCTTCCGTTTTTGCATCAAACATGAGGAACATAGCCTTACCATGATTTCCCCGGCTGCGGATATAATCAACCACTTCCTTATGCTCCAGCAGATAATTATTGATGTCTTCTATACTTTGAAATTCTTCATGTGGCACTTCTTCCCGTGGCGTAAATACATTGGGATGCATATGATTGAAGCAATTGATATAGGTGATGAACTTAAATCCTTTTACCCATTCGTCAGCGCCGAGTAAATTAAAATTAGTGGCGCTTATAAAATATACCGGAGTATCATTAGTATAAAAAAACCGGCGTATATCAGAGATGCCCTTGAGTTTTTTTGTTTTCGATAATACCATTTCTTTTCCGGGGGAAACAACAGTGGCTGATAGCTTTTGTTTTGTTTCTGTATTAGTATCTGTATCCATAATTATTTTTTTAAGCGTTTACAATTTCTTTTTTATTTTTCTCAATTGCCACGACCTTAAGGTCGTGGATGGTTATAAAGATTGAGGTGCCGGCTTTAGCCAAAATGAATTCCAAATACCGAACGGGATAGATCTTTTATGACATACACAATTACTTTATTAAACGGTCACTCAATTTTTTGGCTAAAGCCGGTTTGTGTTTTTATTTTATTCCACGACCTTAAGGTCGTGGCAATTAAAATATCTTATGCATTTACAATTTCTTTTTTCTTTGCGTGCGGCTGAGCTTCTTTTTTTCCATTGCTCTTTCCATTGCCGTTATTTTCAGGAGCTTTTATCAATGTGCTCCTACTTTCAATTTTTTCATTTGTTTCATCCTTTAATGCTTCTTCTTTGAACACGCGTAATCCAAGTTCCGGGCGGTATCCATGTATTTCTTTTACATCAAGTGCTAATAAAAAATTAAGTATTTCACTTGTCATTACCTGGCCAGGTACCAGCACGGGGAATCCCGGTGGATAGGGAATAACGAATGAAGCCGATATAATTTTTCTTCCCTTTTTCATCGTTGCATCGCAATCCTGCAGCTTAATATACTCGCAGGTATTTTCTTTGTATGCAAGAAAATATGCTTTGCGGATATTGCCTCCGGGTATGCCCGAAACAGGCCTGAAAAAATCGTGATAATAACTGAAGTCAGGTAATGGCGGCGTATCGTGCGTCAATGAATGAATTTGCTCTTCCAATATTTTAACTTCCTCATTATTTAAAGAGTGTGCATGACTATCGAGCTGGTCGGCGATGTTCAGCAGGCTGCTGATTAAATAACTGACTGAACTTCGTGTAGTCCCAATGTTAGTCATTAACAAAACCGTATTTCGTGAGGTCTTATTTACCTGGATACTGAATTGATCCATCAGGAATTTATTCTTAAACGTGTCTCCATCAACGCCTGTTTTACCGATGTATAAATTGATCTTGGTAGGGTCAAGTACAAACTCATCTTGTTCCCATGCATTCTCCAGCCGCTTCCATCCGGTATCAGGACTATAATATTCCTGTTGCCCTGATGTCCTGTATTCATCGGGTATAAGATCTTTAATCGTAAGCACGTCAAAATATTTCCGCAGCTTGGGATGATCATTAATCTTCGCTCTTAACAGCATGGCCATTTCAATACTTTTTTCAACCAACTCAAAACCTTCAAATACTACCTGCCTGCGGCCAACATCCAATGAAGCGAGTATCTGGTAATTTGCCGAAGTGGAAGTATGCGTCATGTATGCTTCATGAAAACTACCTTCCGCTTTTCTTTCAAACTCCTCATCATATACGTGTATCATCGAGCCCTGCCTGAAAGAAGAAAGTGTTTTATGCGTTGATTGAGTAGAATACACCCGCATCTTTACTTTTTCCGGGTCAGGCATTCCCGGAATAATGATTTCACCACTTTGTTTTTTTGCAAGAGCAGCATGCTGCTTTTTATATAAATCTTTATAGGCGTCACTGCTATATTTCTCGCATAATTTATCAGCAACAAACATGGCGGTACGTTGCTTATAGGTAGGTGTAAACGCTGCAAAAGCAAACCAGGCCTCATCCCATAAAAAGATCATATCTGGTTTGATGGCAAGAATTTCTTCCATCACCTTTTCAACATTGTACACAAGGCCATCGAAAGTACAGTTGGTAAGGATCAGCATTTTTACTTTATCGAGCCTTCCCAAATCTTTCAATTGCAGTAACTTATTTTTTATACTGTTTAAAGGAACTGCACCATACATGGAATATTTTTCCAGCGGATAAGAATCAAGATAAACAACATTGGCGCCCGCCAAAACCATGGCGTAATGATGTGACTTATGGCAATCCCTGTCAATCAGCACAAGGTCGTCAGGTTCCACTAATGCCTGCAATACTATTTTGTTTGATGTAGATGTTCCGTTGGTGGAAAAAAATGTATGCTTCGATCCAAAAGCTTTCGCTGCCAGTTCCTGCGCTTTCTTTAAAGGGCCTGTCGGTTGCAGTAAGGAGTCAAGTCCCCCTGTTGTTGACGATGTCTCTGCAAGAAATAAATTTCTTCCATAAAACTCCCCGAAATCATCAATCCAGTTGGATTTAAAAACAGAGTTTCCCCGCGACACCGGCATTGCATGGAACACGCCTGTTGGCCTTTTGCTGTATTCCTTAAGCGCTGTATAAAACGGCGTTTCATACCTGTCTTTTATTCCACGCAAAATACTTAAATGGAGTTCCTGTAAATCTTCTTTACGGTAAAAAATACGGTTGAAATTTTGCAGCACTTTATCAGACAAACCACTCACCGGCGTATCGGTAACATAATAAGTATCCAATTCAGGCCTTATTTTTCTTACTGCTTCTCCCAGCAAAACGCCGAGATTCTCTTCGCTGTTGTTTTCATAATTCAAACTCAGTACCTGCGAGATAAAAGGCTTAAGCGTATCATTGATATTTTTTGATTTGTACTTTACTCCATACCTGATCACACAAGCCTGGATGTTAGAATTAAAGATGAGCGCTATCAGGCTATCCTGGAACGATTTTGCAAAAACCGGCTTGTAAACAAAAAGATCTTTTTCATCCTGGATGTTGATCAGCTTTTCTTTTATGTCCTGCTCCTCTTTGTAGGTGAGCTTATCGGTAATCAATACTTCAAAATATTTTTTCTTGTTTTGCTTCCCTGATGACAGGTCTTTTTTTTGCTGATGGATTGATCCGATATGATCCAGTACACCGGTATTATGCCTGTAGTCTTCGCTTACCATTAACCTGGTAATATCAGCGATAGCTTTCGACAGAAGAACATACTCCTCTGTTTTCGCAAGGCTGTTTAATTCATTCACCGTATCAATGCCGGGGAAAGCCCAATATGGTTCGATAGATTTAAGGCTCTTAAGATTCTTATCTATTAAAGATTTTTTTTCCTGGTGATCTGTATGATGCTGCATTACGTCAAAAGTCTGCTTCTTCAGATCAGACCAGAGCTTCATTCTAAACTGGTTGACGTTATAATGTTTATTGCTCGCATGTTCTGTTTTACTTCTTTGTGCCATAGTGAATTCTTTTTTTATTTTCCTTGTAATCCATTCGTGTTACCTGCTGCCGGTATAGAAGTTTGAAGCACCTCTGTAATCTGGTCCATATTCATGCGGGTTGGCTTTATCAAAGGGCCAAGCTCATCGAGGTATGGAAGTTTTTTATTTTTTTCATACACATCAAAATCTACATTCCTATCCCGGAAACTTTTGAGCGGCTGGCCTAATCGAAGAATTCCGTTTTCACGACTTCTGTCCACCCTTTCAATATCAATCTCGATAGGTATCATTTCTTCGCCCGTACTGGCCTGGTATAATACACGGCCATCAGGACCGCATACAATGGAACGTCCCGTGCCACCATCGCTAAGTCCATTTATATCGAATACATAACACTGATTCGTAGCCGCAGTTGCCTGTACAATTGATAACTCAATATCACGATCAATCGTGCCGGTTAATGTAGGATGAAGAATTACATCAACGCCCTGCACAGCCAGTGTACGCGATGTTTCAGGAAACCACATATCGTAGCAAATGGTGATTCCGAAACGACCGATATCCGGTACATCAAAAATTAAAAACTCATTACCACCAGTTACGCCTGCTTCATAAGGATAAAATGGAAACAGTTTATTATACCTGCCAACAACCTCGCCTTGTGGATTAATTACTGTTGCTGTATTTAAAATTTTATCTTCTTTTCTCTGGAACATTGTTCCGGGTATCAGCCAAATACCATGCTTATAGGCTATTTCACAAAATTCGTTTTCCACCTGGTTGGGAAAAGGTTGTGCGTGTGTCGTCAGCGGCCCGTAGGCACATAATTCACTGAACATAATCATTTGCACCCACGGATAAACTGAAGTCAATACTTCAATTTTATGCTTCATCATTGGGACGTTACTGTGGCCCGCCGAAACGTGCATTTGAATTCCTGCTATTGAAAATGGTATCATAATGGGAGCCTCACCCCAACCCCTCTCCGAAGGAGAGGGAACTGGACTTACGAGGCAAAAATTTTATTTATTAAAAAATTATTATTTAAACATTATTCTTATAATAAGTCAAAAACTTATTTATAAATTTTTTGTAGTTCTTCTTCAATAATATCGAGGCCTTCATTTAAAGTTTCATGCGATATCACGAGCGGACTTAGTATTCTTATGACATTCTTATATGTGCCTGCATTTATAAGTAAAAGCCCTCTTTGCAAACAGGCATGGATAAGTGCTGTTACTAATTCTCCGTCAGGTTGAGATGGATCATTATTTTTTACAAACTCTATAGCCTGCATGGCGCCTAAGCCCCGTACATCTCCAATGCAGGAAAATTTTTCTTTCATTTGCAAAAACCTGTCTTTTACGATCGCGCTTATCTCCATTGCCTTTTCATTCAGGTTTTCTTTTTCCATAAAATCAATGGTTGCAAGTGATGCAGCGCAACATACAGGATTGCCTAAGTAAGTGCCGCCTATAGTGCCGGCTAATGCAGCATCCATAATTTTTTGTTTGCCGATCACTGCTCCAATGGGCATTCCTGAGCCCATAGATTTTGCCCAGGTGGAAATGTCTGGGATTACATCATAATGTTGGTAGGCGGCCCATTTGCCTGTGCGGCAAAAACCGCTTTGCACTTCATCAAAGATTAATACGATACCATACTTATCGCAGAATTTTCGCAGGCCTTCCACATATCTTTTTGGTGCAACATTAAAGCCTCCTTCCCCCTGCACTAATTCTATAATGATTGCAGCAATATTATCCGGAGCTACCATTGAATGAGTTGCATTTTCCAAACGTTCCAATTCCTGGTCAATGAATTCATCCTTAGTTAATCCGTTGCCATAATGATAATAATCAGGAAATGGTAAGCGATACACTTCAGGCGCAAAGGGGCCACAATTTGTTTTGTAATTGATCTTTGAAGTAAGCGTCATTGCCATCATGCTTCGCCCGTGAAAGGCTTCTGTAAAACAAATTACCGCAGAACCTTTAGTTGCCTGCCGTGCAATTTTAATCGCATTCTCAACAGCTTCCGCGCCTGTATTGGTAAGCATTACTTTGGTGGCATCGCCATGTATCGAATCGCCATGCGGAAAAATGTTTGCAAGCTTTTCACACAGCTCCACATATACTTCGTAGGTGGAAACATGAAAGCATGAATGTAGAAATTTCTCTGCCTGTTCCTGAATCGCTTTCACCACAGGCTCGGGACAATGACCTGCGTTCACAACGCCGATGCCACCTGCAAAATCAATCAATTGATTTCCGTCTGCATCGGTGATGATGCCATTGTCAGCATGTACAATAGTTGTCGGGCAAAATATACCGACACCATTGGCTACTATTGCTTTTCTGCGATTTAATAATGAATTTGTTTTCTGAAAGTCCAGGTCTTTTTTTTCTAAAGTATTAGTGTGAGAATTCATAAATAAAGAAGGAGCATTTTAATGAAGCTTGGGGGCTCCTGGTTTGGATGACTAATAAAACTCTTGCTCCTGGCAGCCAGAATATAGCCATTTTATGCCGGTATAAAAAATAAAAATTTTATTGGATAATTTATTGCACCGGTGTTGAGACGACGAAGGGAATAGATTTTATTTTCTATAATGAATAAACTGTATGAACATAAGCATTACAATGCTTTGTTATCCATAATAAAAATTTGAATATTTTTACCGGGTTATCAATTCATCCTTTTTAATTATATTGACTAAATGCAATGCATGCGCAGTAACATTAATTCCCAAAGCACATCAAAAAAAATAAATTATCTATGAAATTTAATGACGCAACCAAAGAAGAAATCGAGGGTATGATGCAAAAAGCATGGGATGCTTTTCATATATATCGAAAACTAAGTTTGAAACAACGTTCTGGTTTCATGAAAGCAATAGCTGTTGAACTGGACGCGTGTGGTGATGAACTTATTCATATCGCGATGCAGGAAACAAACCTCCCTGAGCCACGCTTGAGAAACGAACGTGCAAGAACCATTTTTCAGTTGAACAGTTATGCGGATGCATGTGAAAAAGGGGAGTGGCTGGAAGCAAGAATTGATACCGCTTTACCAGAACGAACTCCACCGAGGCCGGACATACGAAAAATGTTGGTACCACTTGGGCCTGTTGTTGTTTTTGGTGCAAGTAATTTTCCTTTTGCCTATTCTACCGCCGGCGGTGATACTGCGTGTGCATTTGCTGCAGGTTGTCCTGTGATTGTAAAAGCGCATCCTGCTCATGCACAGACCAGTGAAATTGTTGCGGGTGCAATATTAAAAGCGGCGGCAAATAATAACTTACCCGACGGCATTTTCACACACGTTCATGGTAATTCTTTTGAAACAGGACAGGCGCTTGTAATGCATAAGTATACAAAAGCTGTTGGCTTTACAGGCTCAACGGCGGGAGGAAAAGCCCTCTTCGATCTTGCAAATAAAAGAGAAGAACCCATTCCTGTATTTGCAGAAATGGGCAGCATAAATCCTGTTTTTTTATTGCCTGACAAGTTAAATCAGTCAGTGGCAGAGATTGCCAAAATATATGCCGGCTCTATTACATTAAGTGTTGGGCAGTTTTGTACCAATCCCGGTTTAATTATTGGCCTCGATGGCGATATTTTAAATGAATTTATTGGCGCTCTTGGAAGAGAAATAAAACAGTTAGCACCTGCAACGATGCTGCACCCGGGTATCTATAAAAGTTATGTGGAGAAAAGGGCGAATGCATTATCGCAGAAAGAAGTGGAAACCATTTCGGTATCCACGATTGACGCAGTTGAGAACCAGGGAGCACCTACGATTGCATCCGCGAGTGGCCAGGCTTTTTTGAATAATCCTGTGCTTCATAAAGAGGTATTCGGGCCTTACTCAATTATTATTCGCTGTAAAGACATGGCAGAAATGATAGAAGTGGCAAAGCATTGCGAAGGCCAATTGACCGCAACATTCATGGCAACGGAAGCTGATATTCTAAACAACGGTGAATTGGTTGAAAGTGTAAAAAATATTTGTGGCAGATTTATCTTAAATGGAGTTCCAACAGGGGTGGAAGTTTGCCTTAGCATGCAGCATGGAGGCCCGTATCCCGCGACAACGGATTCGAGATTTACGGCGGTAGGTGCAGATGGCATCAAGCGTTTTGCAAGACCCATTTCATTTCAAAATTGGGCTGATACATTATTACCCGACGAATTAAAAAACGCTAATCCGCTGGATATATGGAGAACAGTTAACAACGAGGTATCTAAAGCAGCGGTAAAGGTGTAAATAATTTTTACCATCCGGAAAGGAGTAACAGATTTCGTCCTTGATATTATAGGCGTTTTTATTTGGCCCATGATTCAGTATTAGTTCTTGCAGACGGAACGACGGAGTAGTCATCAAATGATCCGGCTAAAAATTTATAATATGCGGTTATTGCGATCATAGCGGCATTGTCCGTGCAATATTCAAAGGCAGGAATGAATGTGTTCCAGCCTTCCTCTTTTCCCATTTTTTCAAAAGCATTTCGTAGTGCACTGTTTGCACTTACACCACCGGCTATGCATATTTCTTTTATACCATATTCCCGGGACGCCTTCTTCAACTTATTCAATAAAATTGAAACGATGCGTGATTGAATGGAAGCGCAAATATCTGCAAGGTTTTCTTCCACAAACTTTTCATTCTTCAGTTTTTCATCTCTTATAAAATAAAGAATTGCCGTTTTCAAGCCACTGAAACTAAAGTCCAGGCCTTCAATTTTCGGTTCTGGGAAGTTATATCTGTTGGGATTGCCACCTTTGGCATATTTATCGATCAGTGGGCCTCCCGGGTAGGGCAGTCCTATAATTTTTGCTGACTTATCAAACGCTTCGCCTGCTGCATCGTCACGCGTTTGGCCTAATACTTTTAGCTTTAAATAATCGGTGCATAATATTATCTGAGTATGGCCACCACTTACCGTAAGACACAGAAATGGGAATGTGGGTCTTGCTTTTTGTGACGAAGGAGAATGGATAAGATTGGCCAATACATGCGCTTGCATATGATCAACTCCTATCAAGGGTTTATTAAATGACAGCGCAAGGGATTTTGCAAAACCGGCGCCGACTAATAATGCTCCCAACAGACCGGGCGATTGAGTAAATGCAAATGCATCTATTTCTTCAATGGTAATTCCTGAGTGCTTTAAAGCTTCATCTACTACCGGCACAATTGCCTGTAAATGTGCCCTGGAAGCAAGTTCGGGCACAACGCCACCGTATTGCTCATGGATTTTTTGACTGAAAATAATGTTACTCAATATAACTCCATCGACGCAAACAGAAGCCGCCGTTTCGTCGCATGAAGATTCTATCGCAAGAATGTTAGGCATCTTTATTTTGGAAAGTAAAATCTAAAAATTGGTTTGTAAAAATATCCTGCAGGTTTCTGTGATCAATTTTTTTGTTAGATTATTTTTTTGATTTCCTCAAAAAATTATCTGGTGAATGTTGTCAAAGTAAATTCTGGAATATTAACTACTACTTTGACCGTATTGCGACCACGGGGTCGAGCCTTGATGCTGTGTAAGCAGGAATAATTCCTGCCAATATTCCGATTGCGATACATATGGAAATAGCAAGGGTGAGTATGCTGGCGGAAATATAAACAGGAAAATCAAAAACATTTGTAAGAACGATTGTCAGTATATAAACTAGCAGCAAGCCCATTAGCCCGCCCAATATGCAAATGATCGCAGCTTCAAGCAAAAATTCAGAAAGGATACTTCTCTTTTTTGCGCCAATAGCCTTCTTCAAGCCTATCATTGCCGTTCTTTCTTTTACGGTTACAAACATAATATTTGCAATGCCGAATGCGCCTACCACAAGGCTCAAAATTCCAATTGCCCATCCACCCAGGTTGATACTTGAAAATAAAGAACTTACCCTGTCGCTGAAGCTGCTGATTTGATTCAAAGAAAAATTGTCTTCCTGTCTTGGGCCCAAGCTTTCTTATTGACCGCATCACGCCTTCCAACTCGTCGGCAAGGGCTACCGAACTTATATTCTCTTTCCCTTTTACCATGATTGCCGGGTTACTGTTGTCTTCATTAAACAACTGCCTGGCGAATCGGTATGATAACATAACACATTGATCATAATTCCAACCTATCATACTTTGCCCCATTTTCTTAATAACTCCAATGACAGTAGCTGATTTGTCCTTTATCTTAATTTGTTTTCCAATAGCCTGTGCCGGGCTTCCAAATAAATCCAGTGCATTCTGATTGCCGATAATTACCACAGGACTACCAGCCGCGAATTCTGTCGCAGACATATATCGTCCAAATTCCATAACTACCGGTTGAATGTCGTTTTCTTCTTCGCTCACCCCGTAAAGATCTACTCCCTGCAGGGCATAATTTTCGTATTGAATGGTGCCCTGTGTCCTTATAAAATAGGCAACATTTGTCGATAGCTGGCTTCTCTGTTTTATAAATTCTACCTCATTAAACTTTGGGACCGGGCGGTTCACATATTTCCACCAGGGATAATCGGGGCCGCCGCTATAATTCCATTTATCAATGTAAATAGTATTAGAGCCAAGGCTTTTGATTTGGTTTTGAATATTCATCTCAAGGCTGTTCACAGTCGCCAGTACACCTATTATACAGAATATGCCGAATGAGATTCCTATGAGCGAAAGTGCGGTCCGCAGCTTGTTTACCATTAGCTCTTGTATCGTCAGCCGAAAAGAGCTTGCCAGGATATTTAAGGTCTTGCGCATTTGGCAAAATTAATGTTTACTATTGGCAATGATTATATTTTGGATAAATTCTGTCAACGGGATTTATCCAAACAATTGGATTAAGCTACCGCAATATTCGATAATAAATAAGAGGTTATTGATAAACGGCAATATTGTACTTTGCACCTCCATAAGAAAATAACAGAATTTGATTGCTTCAAAAGAAAATCTTAAGCTTCAAAAAATAATTACCGTTGTTGCGATCGCATTATTTATCATTAAAGTTGTGGCATGGTATGTCACACGTTCACTCGCTATACTTACTGATGCACTTGAAAGCATTGTAAATATTGTAGCCGGGCTTATTGGCATCTATAGCCTGTATCTTTCATCGAAGCCGAGAGACGAAGAGCATCCGTATGGTCATGGGAAGGTTGAATTCATTTCTGCGGCTATCGAGGGTACTCTTATTACCGTTGCTGGCTTCTTTATTATTTATGAAGCCGTAAAACATTTTACACACCCTCAGCAGGTTTCTAAGCTTGATTTCGGCATTATATTGCTCGGTGCAACTGCCATAGTAAATTATGTTACCGGTGTAATTTGTGTCGCTACCGGAAAAAAAAATAATTCGTTGCAACTAATTGCCGGTGGCAAACATTTGAAAAGTGATACTTATACCACCCTCGGAATTTTCATGGGCTTGCTGCTTCTTTATTTTACAAATTGGTTGTGGATTGATAGTGCTGTTGCTTGCCTTTTTGCGTCAATTATTATTTATACAGGCTACAAAATTGTGCGTACATCCATTGCTGGTATAATGGATGAGGCTGATAAAAAATTGCTGGATAGCCTGGTAACGTTACTTAACAACAGCCGAAAAGAAAACTGGATCGATATACATAACCTGCGAATCATTAAATATGGAAGCACTTTACATTGCGACTGTCATCTAACAGTGCCATGGTATTTGAATGTAAATGAAGCCCACGCCGAAGTTGAGGCTCTCGGTAAACTTATAAGAAATGAGTTTGGCGAAGCCGTTGAGCTCTTTGTTCATTCTGATGGTTGCAAAGAATTTTCGTGTCGTATTTGTTCAAAACAAAATTGTATGGTACGCCAACATGATTTTGAAAAGCGTATAGAATGGACGATTGAAAATATCTCAACAGACAGCCGGCATAAAGTCTTCACATAGTTACTTACCGGTTTTTTGTAAGCATTTGGAATATCTAAAATTCACGACAGGAGCTGGCATTTGTATTAGTTTTGATATTTTGTTTCAAAAAAAAATCCCCTCATGGTTGAGGGGACATTCCAAAATTCAAAACTGATTATCCATTACGATCTTCGACTTCTGTATTAATATTTTATTCTGTTAATAGTGGCTTTGTTATTAGTTCATCATCAGCAGACAACTTCAAATAGTAAATTCCTTTGCCTAAACCTGGGATTGTTTTATCAAAAGAATTAGCCCCCGCCTGCAACTGAAGAGATTCCGTGAAATATACCCGGCCCATTACATCAGTAACTGCCGCTCTTACATTTTGAGCCCGTTCGCTGCTCAATGAAAAGCTTAATTTTTTTGTTTGAGATGATAACTTAACATAATCGGTAGTGAAGCTGTGCGCAACTTTCACGCTAACTGAAACTGTTTTACTATAACTCATTTTTCCATCAAGGTCCACCATTGACAGCCTGTAGTAGTTAGTGCCTTTTAATGGTGCTATATCTTTAAACGTGTACATGTTTTCTACGGAAGAAGTTCCTGCGGCGTATACATTTCCAATTTTAGAAAAATTCTGCCCGTCCTTGCCTCTCTGAATTTCATAGTAGTTGCTATTTACTTCAGAAGAAGTTTTCCAGAAAAGAGCAATCTCTTCTTTATCATTTTTTGCTGAAAAATCTGTAAGTGTCACTGGCAGGGCACCCGCTGTGATCAATGGATTTCTTGCCATCCACTCGTAAATGTTTTGCTTAATACCATCAAGTATAAAAAGATTCGGCACGTGGCCTTTACCACCATAAAATTGTTCCCAACAGCAATGACCTCCGCCACTGTAATTAGTGGAAACAAAAATCCCGGACGCAGGTGTAGTATAACTCATCTGGCTAGTGCGTGTAAGAATATCTCTTCCATCATTTACCTGCTCAAAGCCCAATAATCTTCCCCCCGTTGTCGCGAAGTTGTTGAACAATTGAGGGTATGGCTGGTTATCGTCGGGTTTTACACCTTCAACTTCCACAACTGTTGCTACCTGGCTCGCATATGTGTAGGGGCCACCAAGCGGATCGCCCGTAACAAATGTGGTACTAACCCAGCCGCCCATTGATAAACCGGTTAGGTGCATTTTTTTTGGATCAATTCTATACAGGGATTTTAGCAGTTGAATTTTTGGATTCACATTTACTTCCCATGGCCAGGCAGACGGGGGTTGCAGGCTTATGATAATAAATTTCACACTGTCAGTACCGATCTTAACATTTCCGTCCCAGCCTTGCGCAAGATAAGCGCCAGGCCCGTTCAAAATTACCTTTGAAGCCGTAGTGCCTACTTCTCCTAAGCCTGGAAAGAATATAATTGTTGGGTATTCGGTTGTGGGATTAGCATCATAGTCCCACGGTAAGTGTACGTAAGCATTCCAGCCACCTACGTTAATGAGAGACTGTTGAGCGGACAATTTGTTTGTTGCGAGACTAGCTGCTAAAAAGAGCATAAAAGTAAGCATAAGCCTACCGATGAGGTTGGGTTGTTTCATAGAATGGATATTTGGTTGTTATTTGGATGATTCAATGCCTGAAAGTGACTTTCCTCACTTTGCGCCTCTGGATTTATTAAAAGGCATTTTTTGCTATCAGCCTTTAATAAAAACATATTGATGGTTAGGGCCACAATATTCTGCTCCTTCTATCATGTAACGCATATCAGAAAAAATTATTTCCTGCGACACAATAATTGAGTGGTGTTACTTTGGAATAGCAAAACCCGCAGCGATTTTTACGAAGTAATTACTCTACAAGACAATAGTTAAAAACGCACTGTTGAGCGATAAAACAAGAGAGATTTACCTTGAAATTGAGGTAGGAGAGGGATAATTCTGTAAATTCTAAGGCAATTAATAGTCTACCGGAATTTCTACTTAGATCATAGATACATTTATTTTATTAGCATAGCTATAGAATATGCAGCGCCTGCTGCCAGCGCTCCAATTAGCATCACTTTTAGTGCGCCTGAAATAACCGGAACACCGGTAACTTTGCTTTTAAAATAACCAAAAACAAAAAGACAGATTAAAGTGGCAACAACTGAAAGTTTTAAAGCTTCTTTTGAATCAGAAATAAAGAAATAGGGACTAAGCGGAATAATGCCTCCCACTATATAGGATACGCCAATATTCAGAGCGCTTCGGCGAGCTCGTCTTGGGTCTGGCTTCTCAAGCCCTAATTCAAATTTCATCATGAAATCAACCCATTGTTTCTTATCGGTTGCAATTTCTTCGGTTGCTTTTCTCTGCAAATCTTCACTAAGACCTATACTTTCAAAAAAGTCCTGCACTTCCTTTTTTTCCATTTCGGGAATTCGTTCTACTTCCGCATATTCTCTTTTTAATTCACTATTGTAATGATCCTGTTCTGTTTTACCGGCTAAATATCCACCCAGGCCCATCGCAATACTTCCCGCCGCTATTTCAGCTATTCCGGCTATTATAACAATACTGCTCGTGGCAACGGCACCACTTAAACCGGCAGCCAGGGCGAAGGGTACGGTAAGGCCGTCACTCATGCCTATGACGACATCTCTAAGTAAATCAGAACTTTGCAAATGCTCCTCTGCGTGGTGATGGTGATGGTCGTGCATTGGTTGACTAGTTAATAGATTAATTTATTTAAAACCCGTGTACCAGGTATTGAAAAAGTTTATGATATCAATTTAATCGTTTGCTTAAAATTATGTTTTGACCCTCCCTTCCCTTTAGGAGCCAGGGGCTGGCGTCTTATAGGCTATCCTGTATATTGCTCCATTATAATCATCACTTACCAGCATTGAGCCATCTTGCATAAAAGAAACATCTACCGGCCGGCCATTTACCGTTTTTTCATTTTGTAACCAGCCCTGTGCAAAAGGAATGGGATTAGAAGGATTTCCGCTGGCATCCATCTTTAGAACTGCTACGTTATATCCAATTGGGATACTTCTGTTCCAGCTACCATGCCGGGTCACAAAAATCGCATTCTTATACTCCTGAGGAAACATGTTGCCGGTGTAAAATCTGAGACCGAGTGCTGCTACATGTGGCCCCATTAATTTTACAGGAGGGGTGTAATCAATGCAGTTCTTTCCTTTTCCAAATTTGGGATCGGGAATATTACCCTGGTGGCAATAAGGATATCCGAAATTCATTCCTGCCTTGGGGGCTTTATTTAATTCATCATTGGGAATATCATCACCCAGTTCGTCTCTTCCGTTATCGGTAAACCATAGTTCCTTTGTAACGGGATGCCACGCAAAACCTACGCTGTTTCTTATACCTTTCGCAAAAATTTCCATGTCCGAGCCATCTGCATTCATCCTGGTAATTGAAGCATAGATGGGTTTATCCGGCTCGCAAATATTGCAGGGAGCGCCAACCGGAACATATAGTTTTCCATCGGGACCGAATGCAATAAATTTCCAACCATGATGGGTATCTGTAGGGTACTTATCATATACCACTACCGGGGCTGGAGGATTGTCCAATTTCGATTCAATATTATCAAGTCTGTAAATAGTTGAAATGGTAGCAATGTAAAGACTGCCATCTTTAAAAGCTACACCATTAGGCGTATTTAAGCCCTTTGCTACGGTGTAGACTTTGTCAGCTTTACCATCATTATTTTCATCTCGTATGGCATATACTTTTCCGGTACCCTGGGTCCCCACAAATAAAGTTCCGCGTGGGGAAAGGCACAGGCTTCTTGCTCCTTCTGCTTTGGCATAAACATCTATTGAAAAACCTGCCGGTAATATTATTTTGTCGAGATGGTATTTTTTAAACAGATCATCATTTTTATTCTGAACGGTTGAATCTTTTGCGGCACTCGTCGTTGCACTTTCACCATTATCACAACTGTAAACGGTCAAAGAAAATAGTAAGGGAAGCAACACTTTAAAAAAAGCCGTTTTTTCAGACAAAGATATTTTCATGATGGATAACATTTTTTGATTTTTGAAGTGGGCTGAAAATTACGATATTTATGAGGCCAATTAATAATATGCCAGCTTTTATAGGGAATGTTGGGTTAGTCTTGGTATGCCCGAACAAATAATGAATCTGGGAAATTTTAAAAAACAGCTTCAAGATAATTGGAACAAATTCTTCCCCAATAATTTAACCATGCTGCAGCGCTGAAGTTTAGTAAAATTATCCATCTCAATCATCCAATAATTTAGCTAGAAGAATTAAATCATTTTTTTTATATTGATTGGCATCATTGGTAAAGCATTTACTAAATTCTTCCAGAAGGTGCTGAATGATTCTTTTATTACTTAGCTGTTTGAAGTATGAGGGGGTGGGCGGAACAGAAATTCTCTTGAAATAGTTCTCTACATCCTTATGAGAATAGATTTGCCCGTTAAGCGGATCAACATAAAAATTTATTTTCTCACTTTTTTGGCGGGTTGGATTAGGGAAGTTATAATCTATATCAAAATAACCCAGTATGAACTGCCTTGGAATATTGATTGCTCTTACAGGAATATCAAGAAGCTCACAAATTATCAAATAAAGTATCCCGTTTGTAATAGCATTGCCTTTCTTGTTTTCTATCACTTTGTTCAGAAGAAAATCTTCCGCAATGTCGTAAGCAACTTCGTTTCCCTTTAATTTGTAATAGCTATATAATATGCCCGTTATTACATTCACCTGCTCGAGTGGTGTGAGATAACTATTGAGTTCAAGCCAAATATTTCTTCTTATTTTTTCTATTTCCTGCAAAGGCACTGTTGCAAGCAATTCGGGAAATTGGTACCTGGAGACGAGAAGTGCACCTTCAAGCAAGTCACATGATCCATTTTTCCAGTTAGTAAAATCATTTACAAGATCACGAAAGTGCAGCTTATGAATGAGCATTTCTATTCTCTCCTGTACACCTTCATCCGGAGTATTCTCCCATAAATGTTCCAGGTTAGGAATGATGGCTCTTCCCATGGAAACGATGCGTTCACTTACTGAAGTAAAAACTTCTTCATCGGGGTCATCTATAAGATGGAACAGGGCGGATATTTCATTATTTTCCTGCATTCACTACGGATACTAATAGTTATAAATCAATATTTGCAAAGATAAAAAAGTTAGCATAGTGCGTATCTGCTTAATTCGCTAAAATTAAGTTGCGATGTTTGCCACTGCTATTTACTTTTTTCTTTAGCTGGTTTCTTTTTCGCAGCTCTTTTTGACGTTGCTTTTTTAGTTTTTGTTTTTTTGTCAAAAGCTTTTGGATCTTGCGCAACGATCAATTTCTTTACTTCCTCCAATTCCATTGAAGCCAATTCTTCAGGTGTATGCTTTGCTTTGCCCCCCGGCAGCTTCAACATTTTCTTGCCAAAGCGGATGAAAGGCCCCCAGCGCCCATTCTCGATAGCAATTTTTTCTTCAGGCCATTGTTTGATATATCGGTTAGCTTCTTTAACGATCTTTTTCTCAATTAATTCATTGCAATCCTTTTGCGTAAGGGTGTCGAAATTATATGCCCTCGGAACGTTAATAAAAAGATCATTCCATTTGATAAACGGCCCAAAGCGGCCTTTCCCTTTGGTAATTGGCTTTTCATCGAAATACCCAATGGGAGCGTCTTCTATCTGTTTTGCATTTATGATTTCAATGGCTCTTGCTAAATCTATTTCAAGCAGATCTTCGCCTTTTGGAATGGAAATAAACTGTTCGCCAAATTTTACGTAAGGCCCAAACCGCCCAATGTTTACGGAGACTTCAAGGTTGTTATGCTCGCCCAGGAGCAGTGGAAGCTTGAACAACTCGAGCGCTTCATCCAATGAGATGGTTTCAATACTTTGCGTAGCTTTTAATTTGGCAAATTTTGGTTTCTCTTCATCGTCTTGTGCGCCTATCTGTACCATGGGACCATACCTTCCCATTCTTGCAAATACCGGTTTGCCGCTTACCGGGTCAACACCTAACTCCCGCTCGCCTTTGGCACGGTCTGCATTTTCCAGCGTATGTTCTACATTTTCGTGAAATGGTTTGTAAAACTTTCCAACCATTGTACTCCATAGTTCTTTGCCTTCCGCGATTTTATCAAACTCTTCTTCAATATTAGCGGTAAATGAATAATCCATTACGGTAACAAAGTGCAGGTTTAAGAAATCAGTAACTACAAGGCCAAGATCAGTAGGGAACAATTTTGATTTTTCTGCTCCGGTATTTTCGTGGATGGTAGTTTTTTCAACCTTATCATGCTGGAGTCTTAATATCCTCACTTCTCTCTTAACCCCTTCTTTATCTCTTTTCTCTACATAATTTCTTTTTACAATCGTGCTAATCGTAGGTGCATAGGTACTTGGTCTTCCTATTCCTAATTCTTCCAGTTTTTTTACGAGAGAAGCTTCTGTATATCTTGCAGATGGGCGTGTAAATCTTTCGGTCGCTGTCATCTTTTCAAAAACGAGTCGCTGCCCCACGGTTAGAGGAGGAAGCCTGCTCTCGCTTCCCATTGGTTGAGCTTCTGTTTCCTCATCATCATTTGATTCAAAATAAACTTTTAAAAATCCATCAAATTTTAAAACCTCGCCGGTTGCCGTTAATTCATCTTCAACAGTGCTTATTTTTATTTTGGCTGTTGTTTTTTCAAGAATTGCATCGCTCATCTGACTGGCAATGGTTCGTTTCCATATAAGATCATACAGCCTGCCAGTTTCAGGATCGTCCGCTGAACTTACCGACATTTCTGTGGGTCTTATGGCCTCATGTGCTTCCTGTGCACTTTCATTTTTATTTTTATACTGGCGTAACTGAAGATAATTAGCACCGTAATTTTTTGTGATCTCGTTTTGTATTTGCTCTTTTGCCGTATCACTCAAGTTTAAACTGTCAGTACGCATATAAGTGATCTTACCACTTTCATATAGCTTTTGGGCAAGAAGCATTGTTTTGCTCACACCATAGCCAAGCTTGCGGCTCGCTTCCTGCTGTAGCGTAGATGTGGTAAATGGTGCTGCCGGTGTGCGTTTTCCTGGCTTTACAATAATATCTCTTACAGAATAATTTGCGCCTTTGCACTTTTCCAAAAAACCTTCGGCATCCTCAACTGTTCTTTGCCTTCCATCTTCTGCTTTAAATGAAATTGATCGCCCCTGTGTATCATCCGCTGCGAAGAAAGCCTCGATTTTAAAACTGCTTGTTGATATAAATTGGTTAATCTCCCTTTCCTTTTCCGCGATTAATTTTACGGCGACACTTTGTACTCTTCCTGCGCTCAAGCCACCTTGCATTCCTATTTTCCGCCAAAGAACAGGCGATAATTCGAACCCTACCAGCCTGTCGAGAACTCTGCGCGCCTGCTGCGAATTCACAAGATCCATATTAATCAACCTTGGATTGTCAACGGCATTTTGAATTGCCGGCTTTGTAATTTCGTGGAAAACGATACGTTTTGTGGTCTTAATATCCAGGCCCAATACTTCAGCCAGGTGCCAGCTTATGCTCTCTCCCTCACGATCCTCATCCGATGCAAGCCAAACTTCATCTGCTTTTTTTGCAAATTGTTTTAATTCTTTAACAACTTTTGCTTTATCATCGGGTACTTTATAGCGGGGCGCAAAATGATTATTTACATCAATGCCCATATCGTCTTTTTCCAGGTCACGTATGTGGCCATAGCAGCTTTTTACTTCGAAATCGCTCCCCAGGATCTTTTCAATTGTTTTCGCCTTTGCCGGTGACTCAACTATCAATAAATTTTTAGCCATAACTGTTTTTTTTATTATTTTTTATCTGCATTTAAATGCGAAATCCAGAAAAAAATAAACTAATTCCGTTTGCTGCAATATTAGCGTAAAAATTAAAAATCGAATTTTTATTGCTAAATTGGTACTTTACTTTTAGCTCGTTATCTTCGCAATCACCTCCCAGTTTAAACGATGATTTATCATCCAGTGCTTAATTTCAAATCAATATATCCTATAATCCAAATAGTGTATTTTAATTAACTTATCGGATCTTATGTAATTGTATTTGAGTATTATGCCGTAAGATTTTACCTTGTAAGTAAAAACAATATAAACATGAAGGTTGTAATTGCAGGTACTGGAAATGTAGCATCAGTGTTAGGTGTAATGATTCAAAGAGCCGGCCATGAAATTGTACAGGTAATAAGCCGAAATATCGACAATACCAAAAACCTTGCGTCGAAATATAACGCACGGCATGGCACTTTATTGGACAAAGAATTCGCGACCGCTGACCTGTACATTATAGCGCTCACAGATGCCGCACTTGATTCTATTGATAAAATTGCCGGCTTGAAAGGCAAATTTGTTGTTCATACCGCAGGTTCTGCTCCTATAGACGTCCTTAAAAACTGTTCTTCTACCTATGGGGTGTTGTATCCTTTACAGACTCTTTCCAAGGAAACCGGCCATTTGCCGGAAATTCCATTTTTAGTGGACGGCAATAATAAAGAGACATTGCAAAAGATAACTGAATTTGCCAGGTCTCTTTCCGAAAGGGTAATTCCGGCAAATGATAGCGAAAGATTACATTATCACGTTGCTGCGGTATTTATTGGGAATTTTACCAATCATCTTATGGCCCTGGCTGAGTCTTATTGTGAAAAAGTAAAAATTGATTTTAAAGTGCTATTACCTCTGATGAATGAAGTTGCGAACCAGGCAAATCATTTTTCGCCTCGCGAAGTGCAAACCGGCCCGGCAATAAGAGAAGATATAGTCACCCTGAACCGTCACTTACAAGCGCTTACTCACCATACCGATCTTAAATATATCTATCTCAAGCTTTCTGAAAGCATTTTAAAGCTTTATCAAAAAAGCAAGTGACCACGAGATATTGATTCTGTAAAAATATAGATCTGTAAAATTTGTGTAAACTGTAAGTGGATTATATTGATTACGAAATTCGTAAAGCTTTTCTTTTGCTATGACGTAGTTTTGCAGCCGAAAAGAGAAGATGATGTATAATGTAACTTATAAGTTTGAGCAGAAAGGGCTGGTGCCAGTCACTATTGAGAATGTAGAGCCCGATCAATCCATTTTAGAAATTGCTTTGAAGAATGATATCGACCTCCATCACAACTGCGGTGGTGTATGTGCTTGCAGTACCTGTCACCTTTATGTTGAAAAGGGTGAGGATTATCTGCCCGAACTTACTGACCGCGAAGAAGATTTTATTGACAGGGCGATAAACCCGAAATTGATATCGAGATTGGGTTGCCAATGTATTTTGGAAGAAGGAGATGGGGATATTGTTGTAACATTACCTGATCAAACCCAATTCCTCGGAGAATAATAAATTTCCATTTTTTTTAATATTAAGCACAATGACTTTTGAACCCCCAATTCACTGGAACGACTATGAAGATATAGCCATGAAACTATATGAAAAATTTGGTGATGAATTCAATGAAGGTAAAATTTACAGGATACGCTTTACTGATCTCAGAAAGTGGGTACTAGAAATTCCTAATTTTTCCGGCAAGCCGGAAGATAGCAACGAAGGGCATCTTGAGATGATCCAGAGCAGTTGGGTATATGAATGGAGAGACAATCAAAAATAAAAGCCTTTTGCAAAATATTTCCCTATCGAAATTTTCTCCATACAATGAATGTTCTTGCCCGTTTTAGTGTTATAAAAACTTTTGTTTTTGATATGGATGGTGTGCTTACAGATGGCGGCCTGGTTATTGACCATGATAACAAATGGCTTCGGAGAATGGATATTAAAGATGGATATGCTCTGCAATTAGCGGTCAAAAGCGGCTATAAAATTGCGGTCATTTCCGGCAGCGATGCTTCCCCGGTTTCTGAACGGCTTTTTAAACTTGGTATAACCGATGTTTTTATGAATGTAATTGATAAAGAGACGCTTCTTAAAAGTTATTTGCATGAAAACGGGTTAAGTACAAATGAAACGCTGTTTATGGGAGATGACATCCCGGATTACCAATGTATGAGGATTGCGGGCCTTGCCTGTTGCCCTGCAGACGCGGTAGTTGAAATTAAAAATATATCTTCTTATATTTCACCAATGCAGGGAGGCTATGGCTGTGTAAGAGATGTGATTGAAAAAGTAATGAAACTGAGCGATAAATGGCCTTTGCAGACTTTTGTTCCTTCTGCCTGAATATATAACCTGATTGATCATTAAGATTCCCATGAATATTCTCACCGCTTTTTTTAAACTGGTAAGATGGCCTAATCTCTTATTTATCGCGCTTACACAAGTGTTCTTCAGATTCTTTGTGTTACGCTTCGCTTACTTCGATACTATACCCGGAAACTGGAATATAAAATTGACACTACCATTGTTTTTTCTCCTGCTGGCCGCTTCTGTATGCATTGCTGCCGCCGGATATATTATCAATGACTATTTTGATCTTAATATCGATCTTGTAAACAAACCATCAAAACTAATAATTGGCAGGTACATCAAAAGGCGATGGGCTATTGTATTGCATGTTGTATTATCCTTTATTGGCTTTATTCTAAGCCTTTACGTTGGTTACAAACTGTGGAATTTTTACATCCCGTTTTTTAACCTTATTGCCATACTTTCATTGTGGTTGTACTCAACTACTTTCAAGAAAAAATTATTAATCGGAAATATATTAATCTCTTTATTGAGTGCATGGGTCATTTTGGTAATCACGCTTGCTGAGTACCGATTCCACCTGAGCCCACCGGGTGCACACTGGCGAAGATTACTTAAAGTTTCCTTTATTTACGCAGGTTTTGCCTTTGTTATTTCTCTGGTGCGGGAAGTAATAAAAGACATGGAAGATTTACCAGGCGATTCGAAATATGGATGTCGCACTATGCCTATTGCATGGGGCATGCAGGTTTCGAAAGTATTTGCGGGTGTTTGGATTGTAGTGCTCGCCGGAGCCGTGGCCATTATTCAATTTTACGTACTGCAATTGGGATGGTGGTTTTCTGCGGCGTATTCCCTGGTAGCTATTTTCATTCCTTTATTGTGGGTATTGCGAAAATTGTACCATGGGAAAACTCAGGATGAATTTCACCAGCTAAGTACCGCGGTGAAATTAATAATGCTTACAGGAATTGTTTCTATGATTTTCTTTTGATTATTTTATTCTATGACACAAGAAAAGATAATTTTAGCATCGAAATCTCCGCGTCGCAGTCAACTCCTTCAATGGGCGGAGATTAAATTTGAAGTGGTCGCAGCAGATACCGATGAAAGCTATCCCACAGAATTATTGCCCGTGGATGTCGCTATTTATATTGCCCGCAATAAAGCCAACACGGTAAAAGGCAATTTGCAATCAGCCGGCACTAATGGAACAGATCGCACTATACTTGCTGCAGATACCATCGTTGTATTGGATAATAAAATTATCGGAAAGCCTTCAGGTCGGCAGGATGCCATCAATACGCTTTCTATGTTATCGGGCAGGAAACATAGAGTAATAACCGGCGTATGTATATTGTCTAAAGAAAAGAAAATTGTTTTTGCCGAAGAAACAGAAGTTGAATTTTTTGAACTTCTGCAAAGCCAGGTGGAATATTATATTGACCATTATAAACCCTACGACAAAGCAGGAGCATACGCCATCCAGGAATGGATAGGAGTCACAGGAATAAAATCAATTAATGGTGACTTTTATAATGTAATGGGATTGCCTGTTAGCAGGGTAGTCGCAGAGTTGAAAAACTTACACGTTAAGGAGCTGATAAAAGCCAGGTTGCTGAAATAGATTTTTCATCCTAATTTTCCCGCAGAACTTTTGTTTATGAAAGAAGATCTTCTGCAATACATTTGGCAATTTCAATATTTCAATAATAAAGAATTGCAGACTACCTCAGGAGAGAAAATTCAAATTCAATTCCAGGGAGCGCACAATTCCAACCAGGGACCGGACTTTAAGGAAGCAAAAATTAAAATTGGAGAAACCTTGTGGGCGGGGAACGTGGAACTGCATATTAATTCAAGTGACTGGAACCTGCACCGTCATTCTTCTGACGATCATTTCAAAAATATAATTCTTCATGTAGTATGGAATCACGATGTTGAAATAAGTGGCCCGGATAATCATGCACTTCCCACCCTGCAATTGCAGGATAGGGTATCTAATCTGTTGCTCGACAAGTACCGGGAACTGATGGCATCTGCACGGTTTATTCCCTGTGAAAACCAGGCGCACAAGGTAAACGAACTGACGCTTACCAATTGGAAGCAGAGGCTAATGGCTGAAAGGCTGGCTTTCAAGTCAGAAAAAGTTCTTACCATTTTAAAGCAAACAAATTTTCATTGGGAAGAAACTTTCTGGAGGCTAATTGCAAATAATTTTGGCCTTAAAGTAAACAGTAGTTTCTTTCAAAAAATTGCAGAATCATTACCGGTTGCAATACTGGCGAAGCATAAGAACAGCATTCATCATTTAGAAGCTTTGCTCTTTGGCCAGGCTGGTTTGCTAAATAAAAATTTTGATGAGAAGTATCCTGTGATGCTTCAAAAGGAATTCAAATTCTATAAACAAAAATATAAGCTGAATGCTATCGATGGAGAACTTTTTTTTCTAAGGATGCGGCCGGCGAACTTTCCCACGATACGCCTGGCGCAACTTGCCGTACTTATCCATAATAGTGAGCATTTATTTTCAAAAGTAAAAGAAAGTAACGAAGCTAACGAAGTGAAACAGATGCTGGATGTAACTGCCAATGATTATTGGAATTATCACTATCTATTCGATGAAGAAACGGGATTTAAAAAGAAGACTTTGGGTGCACAGATGATCAATAACATAATCATAAATACAGTTGCTCCTGTTTTATTTGCATACGGCATTCACCACAGTGAAAAGGTTTACAAAGAAAAGGCTGTAAAATGGCTTGAAGATATTTCCGCTGAGACTAATGCAATCACAAAAGGATTTGAACGCCTGAATTTCACCAATAAAAATGCTTTCGATTCCCAGGCACTTATTCAGCTTAAAAACGAATATTGCAATAGAAAACTTTGCCTTCATTGTGCTATCGGAAATTCTTTGTTGAAAAGAAGTTTCTTAATTAATATTCAATTAATACTTAATACTTTTGGGAAAAATATTTTGGTTTATGAATTTTAAGAAATTAAATCGCTGGTGGTTCAAAAATTTCCTGGTCAACTTTATTTTTTGGTTACTTATTTCGTTGCCGCTTTCATTTTTTGTTAACGATAAATTGAACCAGGAAATAATACTAAATCAACTGGTCATAGGAGTGATTGTTGCGACTTTATTTGCTTCTTTAACTACTACGCCAAAAAAGAATAAGGCATAATAATTTCGACTCCTGCTTTTTATTCAATAATTCAGCGCATAATTTTCAGCATTCATACATTCGGTTAAGCTGTCAGGCAAAATTTCCCGTATGTACAATGGAAACCTTCATTAGGTTTTTTTGTATAAATTTACACGAGTAAAAAAAGCCAAAATGCGAAGAATATTATTACTGATATTAATAGTCCCTATAACATTAGCAGCGTCCGCCCAGAAGCAAAAGAAGCAGCGACAGGCTGAGAAGCGGGCCCACATTAATAATCTTATAAAACAGGAAGAAGAAGGCGTTATCAGCTATCGAAAGAGTTTTGTATTTGGAGCCAAACTAATCAACGATGGATACGGCGTTTTTTTCGAACTTGGGCGTGCAAGTTCTGTTAAGAAATCGTTATTATATCAACTTGAAATAAGCGAACGAAAACACATAAAAGAAGACAAGCAAAGCAATCCTTACATCAACTCTATTCCATTCATCTACGGAAAGGAAAACTTTTTTTACCCGGCAAAACTTGGCGTTCAACAACAAATCCTTCTGGGAAATAAATCGAATAAAAATGGCGTGAGTGTAACGGCGAATTATGGAGGTGGTATATCGATGGCGCTGCTGCGGCCATATTACCTGCAGGTGCAAAAAGGCAATGATCTTATCTATGTAAAATACAACTCCCCTGACAGTTCACTTTTCTTAAATGGCCCTATTTATGGCGGGCCAACATTTGGTAAAGGATGGAGCGATCTTACCGTAACGCCCGGGCTATATGCTAAGACTGCATTGAGATTCGACTATGGTGCTTATAACGAAATTGTTTCCGCAATAGAGGTAGGTATTACGGGGGAGTACTACACTAAAGAAATTCCCATTCTTTTACAAAATCCGCAGCGTAAGTTCTTTTTCAGCGCCTATTTTTCAGTACTTTTTGGCAAGAGAAAGTAGATTTTGTTTAAAGCGTTTTTAAATTTTAAAGTCAATATTTTTTGATGAGTGATGAAATAATAGCACCGGAAATCCCAAGAGCTAAGAAACCGGATTGGCTTAGAGTAAGGCTTCCGATTGGCGACGAGTACAAACATGTAAGAAGTCTCGTTGATACACATAAGTTACATACCATTTGTGAGAGCGGCAATTGTCCTAACATGGGTGAATGCTGGGGTGAAGGCACTGCAACATTTATGATACTAGGTAATATCTGTACCAGGAGTTGTGGGTTTTGTGCGGTTGCAACCGGCAGGCCCCTCGCTGTTGATTGGGACGAGCCGCAGAGAGTTGCTGAAGCCATTCATCTTATGAAAGTTAAGCACGCCGTTATTACTTCGGTTGATCGCGATGAAATAAAGGATGGTGGCTCAATCATTTGGTACAATACCATTAAAGCTGTTCAGGCATTGAATCCAGGTACAACAATGGAAACCCTTATTCCGGATTTTAAAGCAGAGAGGGAAAATATACAGCGCATCATCGAAGCAGCACCTGATGTTGTAAGCCATAATATAGAAACCGTAGAGCGGCTCACCCGAACCGTTAGAATCCAGGCAAAGTACTGGCGAAGCATGGAAACGCTCCGTATTTTAAAGCAGGGAGGAATGCGCACGAAAAGCGGCATCATGCTTGGTCTCGGCGAAGCAAAAGAAGAGGTAATTCAAACAATGAACGACTTGAGAGAAAGCGACGTAGATGTAATAACAATAGGCCAATATCTTCAGCCAACAAAAAAACATCTGCCTGTTGTGAGGTTTGTGCATCCCGATGAATTTGCTGAGTTTCGTGAAATTGGTTACGAGCTTGGTTTTGACTATGTAGAAAGTGGCCCGTTGGTTCGATCGTCTTACCATTCAGATAAACACGTAATACAGGGATACGGCAGAAATAAGTGGATGAAAGAAAAAACAATGGGGTGAAGCATAGGTGATTTTTAATTTTACTTTATGGCAATTTCAGAAATAATTATTCCGCGTTATACTTACGATGACTGGGTACATTGGGAAGGTAAGTGGGAATTAATGGAAGGTCATCCGATTGCTATGAGTCCTACTCCTGCACCTCTACATCAAAGAGTTGCTGCGGAATTAAGGACAGAACTATTATTAGCCTTGCGTAGAGCGAATTGTAAAAAATGTCGTGTGTATGATCCGCTTGACTATAAGATTGCAGAGGATACCATATTAGTTCCTGATATATTAATTATTTGCAGAGAGGTAAAGAAAAAGTATTTGGATTTTCCGCCTTCGCTCGTTGTCGAAATTTTATCTCCTTCAACCGTATTAAGAGACCGGAATACTAAATATCAATATTACCGCCAACAAGGTGTAAAATATTATCTTATTGTTGATACTGATAAGAAAGAGATCGAGGTGTACCTTCTTGAAAATAAAAAATATTTCTTACAAGAAATAAATAATTCCTTTAGCTTTTATTTGAATGATACTTGTACTATCGCCGCTGATCTGAGTAATATATTTGACTAAGTTTTAACCTTGTGTCGTTGATGTGCATAGTTTAAAACTTTTATACTAGGGGCGGATTTTCTAATTTTTCAATATCCATAACAATTTTCCATTTTCAAATTCATGTAATTTCATTTTTACGTTGAATACCCTGCTAATGTTTTCGGGTGACAATACCAGTGATGGTTCACCACTTGCAAAAAGTTTTCCTTCACTCAAAAGAAGCACTTCATCTGCATAATTCAGGGCAAGATTAAGATCGTGTAATACCGCGATTATAATAGTTCTTTCGTTTGAAAATTGTTTTATGTGTTGCAGAAATTCGAATTGATATTTTATGTCCAGGGAAGAGATGGGTTCATCTAATAACAAAATCCTGGAGCCATCTTCCGGCATTCTCCAAATCTGCGCCAGAACTCTTGCAAATTGGACTCTTTGTTTTTCGCCACCAGATAATGTCAAAAAATTTCTTTCCCTGAAAGATTGTAAATTTTGAAGCGCTATCACTTCGTCGCATATCTGGTAATCTTCTTTTGCAGGATTTATTTTGAAATGAGGATAACGTCCCATCATAATAACCTCTTCAACTTCGAGTGGAAAACTTATATCAACCTGCTGTGATAATACCGCTCGATATTTTGCATACTTTTCTTTTTTTGAATAATCAATTGCAGAATTATTGTAAGAGATCTCACCTGTATCCGGAACTTCAAGCAGGCTCAAAAGCTTCATTAGTGTTGACTTTCCCGCACCATTAGGCCCGCAAACCATATAGCATTTACCGGGCTCAAACTGGTAGCTGATATTCTCAAGCAGCCATTTGTTTCCAACAGTATACCCGGCATTTTTTATCTCAACCATAAGAACCTCCTTTTTCCTGGAGAACATTAAATTTTTTAAGAAGAAAAATAAAAACCGGCGCACCAGTTATCGAAGTAATGATGCCAATAGGAACTTCTGCCGGAGCCAGGAATAACCTTGCACCCATATCTGCGAGCAACAATAAAATGGCACCTACTATCATGGATGCAGGGATTAATTTTTTATTATCACTTCCAATTAAAAGCCTCAGAATGTGTGGCACTATCAAACCAACGAAGCTAATAACGCCGACAAATGCGGTAGCGACCGAGACCATTGCCGTAGTAAGTATCAGAATTCTTTTTTTTAATTTCTCAGGCTCGATACCAATGTGAGAAGCTTCTTCTTCACCAAGAATCAATGCATTTAACTGTTTTGAATACCTGAGAGAAACTATGAAAACAATTGTTGCGACAGCACATGTAATACCTACCTGCTCCCATGTGGCTCCTGAAAAAGTTCCAAGGTTCCAGAATGTAATGCTCCTGGCCTGCGGATCCCTGGCTATGTAACTCATGAAGCCGGTGCCGCTCAGGCCAATCGCGTTAATTGCAATACCAACGAGCAGGAGAGAAGTAACTGATATTTTTTTCTGTGATCTTGAAATTGAATACACCAGGAAAGTGGCGGTAAGGCCGCCTGCAAATGCGAACAGCGGCACAAGGAACGGTCCCGCAAGACTCCGGATTTCTTCACTCATTTGAATGGCGAGTACAAAAACGATCGATGCCCCAAAAGCCGCTCCTGCACTGGTACCTATAAGTCCGGGCTCTACAATTGGATTTCTGAATAAACCTTGTAACAACACGCCTGATACTGATAATATAGCCCCGGTAATTGCGCACAATAAAACACGAGGTAATCTTATTTGTAAAAAAACACCTTCATAAATATTTGCCGGCTTTTTATTTTGAAATGCATGCAGTATTGCCGAAGACATATCATCGGCAGTTATGGAAACTGCTCCAAATGCGGCAGCGCATAAAAGTATAATTACAAGTAAAATGATTGTGACCGGAAAGAAGAATTTACTTTGTTTGAACATCGGCAGAAGGATAAAAGAGCTTCATGAGTTTAATAATGTTTGCTCCGGTGCGTGGACCAACATAAACAATGTCATGCTCTTCAAAACGATAAATACGATCATTCTTTGCTGCCTTGGTTAAGGCAACTCCCGGTACTGTCTTGAAATTTTCTGCGCCACCCATTTTATCAAATCCATAATCTGTAGCAATGATAATATCGGGGTTAGCAGTTGCCATTGCCTCAGCGCTTATTTGCCTGGCACCTTTAGCGTCGTAGTGTGCCGGTTTGCCTCCTGCCAGTTCAATCATTTTGTCGGGTGCGCCGCCCCGTCCGCTCATAACAAAAAAGGAATTGCTTGCACGCCCAAATTGAATGATCATTACAGTCGGAGTATCTTTTACGTGTATTGCAGCCAGTTCGTTGTTTGCTCTTTTTAAATCAGCATCTAATTTGTCATTAAGTGAATCTGCTTTACCAGGCACGTTAAAAAAATCACCCAATTGTTTCATCAATAATTTTGCACTATCAATGGAATTGTCACCACGATATCCTTTTATATTTAGACCGGCTTTTTCTAATTGCGGCAATACGTTATCGGGCCCGATGTTATAGTCATGCAAAACAAGATCGGGCTTCACTGATATGATTCCTTCCGCGCTTAGCATGCGATGATAACCTACTGTAGGTAACAGTTTAGCACTATCCGGAAAAGTACTCGACAGATCTACCGCTACTATATCATGCCCTTTTCCTAAGGCGAAAATCATTTCATTCAATTGCTTGGAAACGCAAACGATTCTCATGTCTTTTTTAGAATCATTTTCTTTATTACCAAATCTTCCACATGAGAAAAGGATGATTGCAATTGGTAAGATCAATACTATTTTTTTCATCATTTTTTTATTAGCCACGAAGGCACGAAGAGAGAAAGTAACACAAAAAGAGTCATGAACATTCATGCTTTCGTGGCATTAATTAAAAATTATATTTCAAATTTATTCCTCCAAAATAATTTGCCTTGTAAGGAGCCGGAATGTACGCATCAGGCAACTGGTTTACAAAAACTATTATTGGGTATTGGATGCCAGTGATGTTATTGACACCAAAGAATGCGTCGAGGTCAAAATGTGCTGACAAACTGTGCTGGTAGCCAATTTTAGAATTTAGTAAACTATATTTTTTGGTTTTATTTTCACCGTCCGAGGTGAAGGGAAATCCGTCTTTGTACATGTAGATCACATTGGCATACAATCCGCATTTTGTATAAAAGTCTATGCCGGCATTAGCAGTAACAGGTGACACACCTGCTACTGCTTTACCACTGTAATCGGTAACCGATATGGTGGAAGCCGGGTTGTTTAATTTTTGGAACTGGTAATCTTTGTATTTGAAATCGCTATAGGTAAAATTTACAAACGGCCGGATCGATGAGAAAAAGGCGGTGTTTGATTCGTAGGCTGAAAATTTCACCAAAACCTCCACACCCTTGTCATCCTGTTTACCCCCATTTGCTATGTATGTGTAGGCCGTAGTTGTTGAGTTTAATGGCACAGCAACCGCATACATTTTGTTTGAAAATATTGCGTCAAATATGGCAACCTGGTAGGTAAGCTTATTGTTAAGAAGCGCACCTTTGGAACCTATTTCGTATTGGTTTCCAATCTCTGCTTCCAGGCCGGTATTTAATGCTCCTGTGGTTGGTATAAAGAAGTATGAACTCACCGGCGCTTTGTATGCTTTGCTATAAGAGGCATATAGAGAAAACTGTTTTGAGAAAACTTTATTAATTGCAAAATGAGGAGAGAACATTCCATCATAGGATTTAGAAAATTTAGCAGGCTTTGTACTACCGGCCACGAACAACCTGTCGTTTAATTCTATTTTCATAGTGCTCATTCCAATACCTGCAGTAATTGATACATCGTGCGGCAGGGAAAGGGACCATTCCGTAAATACAGAAGTAGTAGAAGAGATTGTAAATTGGTTGCTTCTGACAGCTCCAATTCTATTATATCCTGCAAGATTGGTGCTATCAGCAACCATGGCGTAACTTATTGTTTGAGCCCTTTGCTGCTGGCTTTCAACGCCGGTAATTCCGCTTAAGGTCACGCTTTCTGCCAAAGAAAATTTAGTGTCTAATGTAGAGCGAAGCCCATAATTCAAAGGATCTTTGTCAGTCCAGCCGCCGGCGGAACTCGAATTTGTATTGGCACCCGTTCCGAAGATTGTTGTGGTGTTGGAAACATTTTCAGAAAATCTATAAGTGTGGCTTAGTCCCGCACGAAAACTTATAACTTCGGAGTGTGCATTGTTTTTTATGTAGAAGGGATTTCCGGAATAATCTTTTGTCTCATACTGATCAATGGTTAGCTCTCCCGCTCTCTCATCATAGCTGTTGCTATACCCGAAATATGTACTTATTGTTTGTTTATCGTTGGGATTGAATTCACCAAAGAAGTTTACAAAGTCTTTGTGAGATGAATTGTGGAGCAAGTAGCCATCCGAAGTTTGTCGCCCATAATTAACCAGGATTGATGAACGTTCTCCACCCATTTGAAAGTGAGTGGTGTACCGCTGCAATCCATAACTTCCGATCAATACATCCTGGCCAATAGAAGTTTTACCTTTTTCCGGTTGTATTGTTTTGAGGTTTACAACGCCTGATATAGCCAAACCGTATAGAGTTCCCGAAGGTCCTTTGGCCACTTCAACATTACCTACTGAGCCAAAATCAATATCGTCGAGCTGCGTGATGCCTTCTGCATCAGTAATGGGAATATTATTAAGATAGACTTTGTAACCTTGTCCATCAAAATTACTGTTCAATCCATTGGTTCCCCTTACTCCATTACCGTAACCTCTTATATTAAATTGCTGCCCTGAAGAAACAGCTCTTCTTTGAAAAGTAACGCCCGGAACATTTCCATTTATCGCCTCATCGAGATATAAGCCTATCCCTCTTTTTATTTCTGTTTCACCAAGTTTGGTGATGGAAGTTGGCTGGTATAAAATAGATTTATTTTCATTTGAAGTGGCTGTAATTTCCACTTCATTTAAGTTGTTGGTTGTTTGTAACAACGCAATATTTATATCGTCATTGCAATTTTTTATGGATTGCTTTACTGTTGCATATCCTACGTAAGACACCGTGATCTCGCGGTTTTCGGAACAGTTAATATAAAAGAATCCATCTTTGTCAGAAGTGGTTCCGCCCTGGCCGGCGAATTTAACAGTTGCTCCAAAAATCGGTTCGTTAGTTTGCTGATCGATGATTTTTCCTTTTATTGTTTGAGAAAACAACGGCATAGAAAGTACCATCGAAGCAAGAAAAAAAATAGTTTTCATTCTTCCTGTTTTAAATTTTTATTCCCACGAAAGCGCAAAGAATACTAAAAAAGATTGCTCTTTGTGCGTTTATGAGATTTGCTCAATTAAGTGTAGTAGAGAAATTTCGAATGCGCTCAACAGTGAGTTCACCGGAATGAACCGGTAAAAAGAAATATCAAATTCACGTGAGCTTATACTTTCTTCCACGGTGGGGGAGATGCAACATTTAGATATTGCGCAACAGGTTTATCATTTTTTGAAAATAAAAAGGATGCGGATTTATTTTTTGAAACAAGAAGCGGATTCATTGTTTCTAATTGAATGGTAAAGGGGCCGGGATTAAATTTGAATGCAGAAAAATTTTTTTGCGTTGTAGTTCCTTCAGTGTTATTTATTTGATTGTTTGCTTCCTCTCTTATTTCATCTTCAATCTTATCAGCTATGCATTTAATAAAAATACTGTCGGCAGATTTATCTTTACTAATTATATCATACATTTTACCATTGAACATGATTTCATCATCTTCAACAAATACAAGATCAATATTTTTATCATGGATGTAATTACTTGAAAATGAAAATTCAAAAACCCTGCCTTTGAAAATTTCTGAATGCAGGATAACTTCTTTCTGATGTTGGCGAATGCTAAACAGGCTTAAACGGTATGAGATATATAAACCGCTGCTGCAAAGGATCATAATCAAAAATAAAAATATCGCAGTAGTCTTTTTCAAGAGAAGAGTTTGGTAGGCGAAATTATATTATTTTGAAAGAATAATATTCGCAATCGGGCTTCAGGCTTCAAAATATTATGGTTGTTCTTGTTTAATCTCCCATACCAAAGCACTCGCCCCAAGTATGGCAGCGTCCGATTCTTTTAATTCACTGAATAATAATTTTACTTTATTCTGAAATATAGGAAGCAGGTTCTTTTCCATGCTTTCCCTGGCGGGGTCCATCAGGAACTTGCCTGCTTTTATTACACCACCAAATAATATGATTGCCTCGGGGGAAGAGAACATTACAAAATTTGCAAGGGCTTCACCTAATATCTCCCCGGTATATTTAAAAACTTCCTTGGCAATATTGTCTCCTTTTAGCGCCGCGTCATAAATCTGTTTTGCGGTAATATCTTTATGTACGAGTTTCCTGAGAAGGCTTTCTTCATTCAGTCTTTCGTTAAGCATTTCTTTAGCAGTAAACGAAATTCCAGTCGCCGATGCATATGTTTCAAGGCTTCCCCTCATGCCGGTTCCCTTGTGAAGGCGGCCGCCGGGGCGTATAATAGTGTGGCCTAGCTCACCAGCAAAACCGTCGTGCCCTAAAATTAAATGACCATTTGCTACGATGCCACTTCCTACGCCGGTACCTAATGTAATCATGATGAAGTCTTTCATCCCTCTTGCGGCGCCGTACATCATTTCGCCCACTGCTGCTGCGTTTGCATCATTGGTAAGCGAGCAGGGCTTCTTAAACTTTTTAGTAATAAGCTTTGCAAGTGGAATAATTCCCTTCCAAAGCAGGTTTGGCGCATATTCGATGGTGCCGCTGTAATAATTCCCATTAGGTGCACCTACCCCTATTCCCCTGATCATACTTTCTCCTCCTACTTCTTTAATTGCAGGTTTTATTTCCTCATACAATTCGTCAATAAATATTTCTACGTCTGTATGTTTATTCGTTGGGATGTCTCCGCGATTTGTAATTATGCCGCGGTGATTAACAATACCAAATTTTGCGGATGTTCCTCCAATATCTATTCCAAGGGCATATTCCAATGGTGGCTCTGGAATAATTTTTTTTACGCTCATACTCATTAATAAAATTTTATTATTTTACTTTAGGTTGGCTGGTTTTCAAAGGCTCCTTCAGGCGAGCTGATTTCAGCCACATCTTCTACCGGAGTTTCGTAATCTATTCCCTGTCTTTTTAAAATTCCTTTAACTATAAAAGCAAAAAAAGTAATGTAAGCAAAACAGGCGACAGCAACCCAATATGACTGATGAATACCATATCCCACAATATCGCTTTTGGATTGAAGAAAATCTGCAAGTTTACCTTGTATAGGAGGTATAACACCTCCTCCTAATATCATCATAATTAAAAATGCCGACCCCTGTGTAGTGTATTTTCCAAGCCCCGCTACTGATAATGTAAAGATAGCAGGCCACATGATAGAACAAAATAAGCCACCGCTTAAGAACGCGTATATCGCCAGAGTCCCTGTACTGAACAAACCTATAAGCATTCCAGTCATACCTAACATTCCAAATATCAAAAGTGTCCTTGCTGGTTTTTCTTTACTTACATAAAATGCGCCTATTTGAATGAGTACACATATAATATAGTAGTAGAGTATTTTTACATCATGCTTGGAGATGGCATTAACAGCCAACACAATTACAAAGGCCACTAAAGGAACAATAAATGTAAGGAGTTGTTTTGTAGCGGGCTTCAAATCAAAAGCAGTAATTGAACCAACCCAACGGCCTATCATTAAACTGCCCCAATACATCGAGACAAATACAGCAGCCTGCGATGATTGAAAACCGCCAAAATCAGGTTGTTTCAATAATTCACTGAGGTTGCTCACAATAGTAACTTCAGCTCCTACGTAAACAAAAAGCGCCAACATGCCCAGCACCAGTTGAGGATATTTCATAGCGCCCCAGCCATCAGGGTTTTTCCTGGCACTTATATTTGAAATAAGCAAACTGAGTACAACAACTATTAGCGCTCCAAAGAGCCATTTCATACGATATGTCTCCAGGTCGTGCTGATCGGCTGCGGATAATGTAGTTATGTCTGTTTTATAGCTGTCAAATACGGGAACAAACATAATTATTAAAAGGCCCGTCATTATCAATAATGAATAAAGTGCTTTGTTGGCCTTCTCTGTTTTCTCAGTTGATATTCCCGCAGGGACTTTTTTGGAGAAATAAAACAAAGCCGCCGCCCCCACAAAGAGAATTCCCACGCACGTGTACAGAACGATTACTTTGCTCAGCCCCAGGCCTGCAATCTGGTCATCAGTAATGGTAGCTGTAGTTCCGAATAATGCAAACGCTACAACAAGGGGGCCTATCATTGTTCCGAAAGAGTTAACGCCACCGCCAAGATTCACACGGCCTGTGCCTGTTGATGGATCACCTAACATGATAGCGAATGGTTGCGCAGCCGTTTGTTGAAGCGAAAAACCTAAAGCAACGATAAAAAGGCCAACGAGCATTCCTGTAAAAGTATTGGCATTAACTGCAATGATCATTGCAACAGCGCCCAGGGCAGAGAACAGTAAGCCATACACAATACTTCTCTTGTAACCCCATTTTGCCACGAGATCTTTTCCTCCAAAAGCTCCATATGCAAATAGTGCTAACGCCCCCAGGTAATAAGCAAGGTAAAATGCAAAATCGATGAGCTGGCTCTGAAATTGATCCAGGCTAAAATAGTGTTTGCAAAAAGGAATAAATACACTATTACCTGCTGCAATAAAGCCCCAGAAAAAAAACACTACGATCAAAGTGCTCAATGCACCATAATTGGTAGGGACAAATTTGCCACCCGTAACTTTCGGGATAGGAACATTCATTGTTGGAGTAGCCATCGTAATTTTTTTAAGCTTGAAAGTAGATGAAATTTTTCAAGGTATCAATTTTCATTAATAATTTTTTAATAGGAAAATGATGCTTAATTTGAAACATCTTTTATTTGTATATGGAAATAATTCACGTAAGCGCAGAATGCTATCCAGTTGCTAAAGCCGGCGGCCTTGGCGACGTCGTGGGAGCTTTGCCAAAATACCAAAACAAGCTGGGGCATCTTGCAAAAGTCGTGATGCCTATGTACCGCACAAAATTTTTATATGAAAATAGTTTTGACGTAGTACACAAGGGTGCTTTTGGCCTCGCTCATTATTATTTTGAGTATACCATCATTAAAGAATCAAACAATAAACTTGGATTCGATTTATACCTTGTGGATATTTTTGGAATACTCGACCGTGAAAAAATTTATGGTTACGATGATGATGATGTGAGGTTCACGGCTTTCCAGACTGCAGTAGTTGACTGGATAAGTAAATGGAAGCATCATCCTGATGTAGTGCATGTACACGACTACCACGCGGGGCTTATTCCGTTTATGATGCAGCATTGTTTTGCTTACCGGCATTTGTCGTATATTAAAACGATCCTCACCATTCACAATGCACAATACCAGGGCTGGATGGATTGGTGGAAATCTTCTTATCTGCCGGAATGGGATCCATTCAAATGGGGTTTGCTTGAGTGGGAAAAAACAATTAACCCACTTGCGTCTGCGATAAAATGTGCCCACAAAGTTAACACCGTTAGTCCTGGCTATCTTGAAGAGTTGCGTTATGAGGCCAATGGATTGGAAATGTTATTTGAATACGAAAGAGGGAAGTGTTTCGGTATTTTGAATGGGATAGATGCTGATGTATGGAACCCGGAAACGGATACCTACATCGAAGAAAATTTCAATGAAGAAAATTTTAAAGTTAAAAAAGCAGCGAATAAAAAAGTTTTATGCGACCGGTTCAACCTGGATGAGACGAAACCACTGATCGTATTTATAGGAAGGCTCGTAGGCGAAAAAGCTGCGGATCTTTTGCCGGCAGCGATAGGAGATTCTATTTTCTATATGGAAGGCAAAATGAATTTTTTAATACTGGGAAGCGGCGACCCACATGTAGAATGGGAGCTGGAAAATTTAAAAGGAATGCTGTTTGGTTATTATAATTCTCAAATAGGTTATAATGAAAAATTGAGCCACCAGATGTATGCCGGCGCAGATTATCTTTTGATGCCAAGCAGGGTAGAGCCATGCGGCCTTAATCAAATGTATGCCTTACGATATGGGACCATTCCTATTGTAAGAAATACCGGTGGCTTAAAAGACACTGTAAAAGATTATGGCGGTGAAGGTGGCTTCGGTATTTGTTTCGATGTAGCTTCGGTAGGTGAGATAACTAACGCAATTCACCGGTCGTTGCAACTGTACGAGCAGCAGGAGAGATTTAACGAAATAAGAAAACAGATCATGCAGATAAATAATAGCTGGGAGAAAAGTGCAGAAAGGTATATTGAGTTGTATAATATGTAGGTGTCAAGAATCAAGAACCAAGAACCAAGTATCAAGATCAAGTATCAAATTTTTAAACCTTTTAAATCTTAATATATGTGGATAAGCAAATCATTAATAGCAGTAGTACTTGGAGGTGGCGCAGGCACACGCCTATATCCTCTTACAGCCAACAGGAGTAAGCCTGCAGTGCCTATTGCCGGTAAATACCGGCTGGTGGATATTCCGATATCAAATTGTATCAATTCTAATATCAACAGGATATATGTGCTCACGCAATACAATTCTGCTTCATTAAACAAGCACATTAAAAATACCTACCAATTCAGCGCATTTAGCAGCGGCTTTGTTGATATAATGGCAGCGGAACAAACGCCTGATAATCCTCAATGGTTCCAGGGAACTGCAGACGCGGTGCGGCAGTGTCTCAGGCATTTGGAAAACAATGATTTTGATCATGTGCTTATTCTTTCCGGTGATCAATTGTATCAAATGGATTTTGGAACTATGTTTCGTACACACGAGAAGAATGGTGCTGATATTACCATTGCGACCATTCCGGTTACGGAAAAGGAAGCCACGGAATTTGGAATCTTAAAATCAGATGAAGAGCAAAAAATAACATCATTTATTGAAAAACCCGGTTATGATAAACTTCCGGATTGGCTCAGCGACACCGGTTCAACAATGAAGGGCCTTGGTAGAAATTACCTTGCTTCTATGGGCATTTATCTTTTCAAAAGAGAAGTTCTTTTTGACATGTTGCGGGCAAGAAATAAAGACGCGACTGATTTCGGTAAAGAAATTATTCCTTCCTCCATTGAAGATCATAAAGTATTTAGTTACCAGTACGACGGATATTGGACAGACATAGGAAATATCGGGTCCTTCTTTGAAGCTAACCTTGCTTTAACGAAAGATGTTCCCGATTTTAATTTTTTCGATAATTCAAAAAGAGTGTATAGCCGTGCCAGGATGTTGCCGCCGGCTAAAATTGGCGGAACAAAGATGGAAAGTACATTGGCTGCAGATGGTTGTATTATTCTTGCCGAACATATTGATACTTGCGTAATAGGCATAAGAACACGTATAGGCCACGGATCTCATATCTCACATTGCTACATAATGGGTAGTGATTTTTATGAAACGTTGGAAGAAATGAACTACGCAGCAGAGCGGGGCCTGCCAAAAATGGGCATCGGCGATAATTGTTATATCACGAATGCCATCATAGATAAAAACTGCCGCATAGGCAACAACGTTAGAATAGAAGGTGGCAGCCACTTACCCAATGGTGATCATGCATTGTACACCGTAAAAGATGGAATCGTTGTGGTGAAAAAAGGAGCGGTAGTTCCGGATGGATTTACAGTTTAGTTTAATTGCGATAGTTACTGGGATGTATTTTATTGTAATTTTATGATAGTGTAATTTTTACACAAAATATTTATTAAACGATTGCTATGTCATCCTTTATCTCTGCTAAAAAACCAATACTAAGTTTTACCCAGATCATTAATATGAGTGTCGGTTTTTTGGGCATTCAATTTGGCTTCGGATTGCAAAATGCAAACGTCAGCAGGATATTTCAATCGTTAGGAGCTAAAATTGATGATATCCCTATTTTATGGATAGCCGCCCCTCTCACCGGGTTGATAATGCAACCAGTTATTGGTCATTTAAGCGATAGAACCTGGCACCCAAAATGGGGTAGGAGACGACCATTTTTTTTAATTGGAGCATTATTGGCTTCGATGGCTTTGATTTTTTTTCCAAACGTGTGGGCTTTATGGATGGCGGCCATTATGCTTTGGTTGCTTGATGCATCCATCAATATTTCAATGGAACCGTTCAGAGCTTTTGTTGGAGACATGTTGCCTGACCATCAAAGGACGGCGGGGTTTGCTATGCAAAGTTTTTTTATTGGCATCGGCGCGGTGGTATCTTCAATCTTACCTTTTTTGTTAACAAAGTTGGGTGTCGCGAATGAAGCGCCAATCGGCGTGATACCTGACTCTGTAAAGTATTCGTTCTACATCGGCGCCCTTGTATTCTTCTTCACAGTTGCTTATACCGTATTTACTACAAAAGAATATTCCCCGGAAGAGCTGAAAAGTTTTGAATCCATCGAACAGCAACAGATAGACCATTCCATTATTACAACACCTGTAAAATCTTTTTATAGTAAAGGTTTAATATGGTTGATTATTGGTTCTGTTTTAAGTATTTTTCTTTATTACTACAATACTCGTCATACAGAAATGCCCCTTGAAAAAGAATTGTATGTATTGACCCTTGGGGTGGCAAGTTTTGGTTTGATACAGTTACTTGCCGGATCATTTTGGGCAGCCAAAAAGAAAAACGGGTTAGTAGAGGTAGTAAATGATTTATACAAGATGCCCGATACCATGAAGCAATTAGCAGTAGTGCAGTTTTTTACATGGTTCGCTTTATTTGCTATGTGGATTTATGCAACTCCGGGCCTGGCACAAAATATTGCCAATACTACAGATACTTCGTCAAAAGAATATAATGAAATAGGAAATTGGGTAGGGGTTCTCTTTGGATTCTACAATGGCTTCTCCGCTCTATTTGCATTTTTACTACCAGTATTAGCAAAGAAAACCAGCCGGCCGGCAACCCACTTGATTTGCCTCATGGCGGGTGGGTTAAGTTTGATATCTTTTTTTCTGTTTACAGACAAATACCTGTTAATTATCAGTATGGCTGGCGTTGGCCTGGCATGGTCAAGTATTTTATCTATGCCTTACTCAATGTTGACTGCCGCTTTGCCTTCTAAAAAGATGGGAGTGTACATGGGCATCTTTAATTTTTTTATTGTAATCCCGCAAATCCTGGCAGCAACCTTATTGGGTTTTTTTACAAAGCACTTATTTCATGGAAACGCTATCTACACAATTGTATTAGGAGGCTGCTTTATGATTGTGGCTGCTGTTTTAACCTTTAGAATCAGGGTGAAATAACTGAATCCTATTTCAAAGCGAAATGCGGGAAGAATACCGCAGCCTGCTAATAATAATATCAAAATAATTCTTATGAGATTTTGTAGAATTTCTAGAGCTATTAGAAAAAGGATATGCAGTGAGTTCGGATTGACGCATACATTTTCCAACTAAAAAATAATAAATGAAAAAATTTGCCTTTCTTTTAATCTTGAATCTTTCATTTTCAATTGTTCTATTTTCTCAACCAGGGAGTATAAAATGCTATCCCAAAAACTGGTGGGTAAATATGAAATGGAATAAATTGCAAATAATGGTTCATGGCGATCGGGTGGCTGATAAATTTCCCATGATAAAAATGGGGCCTGGTGGTGTAAAACTTGCAACTGGTATTCATCTTGTTAAAATAAACCGCGTCGAAAATCCGAATTATATTTTTCTTGATTTGATAATTGATGCTTCAGCAAAACCAGGCAAATTTTCTTTTCCTTTTTTAAGAGACATAAAACTGGAGTATGAATTAAAGCAGCGCAGACCGGGCAACGGAACGGCCTATGCACAAGGTGTTACAGCAAAAGATTTTATTTATCTAATAATGCCCGACAGATTTAGCAATGGCGATCCTTCCAATGATAAGTTTAGTGATATGAATGATACTTCTTCCGACAGGAATAATCCATTCCTTCGTCATGGCGGCGACTTGCAGGGTATCACCAACCATCTTGATTATTTTAATGACCTTGGTGTAACAGCTTTATGGCTTACGCCAGTGGTTGAAAACAATATGGGCTTAACGGATGAAGGTGGAACAATGCGAAGCACCTATCATGGCTATGCATTTACTGATCAATACAAAATTGACAAGCGCTTTGGTGGCAATTATGGTTATAAACAAATGATTGATGCAGCTCATTCACATCATCTAAAAATCATGCAGGATGCAGTTTACAATCATATAGGCGATAAACATTTTTTGTTTACTGATATGCCTGCCAAGGATTTTTTCAATCAATGGCCAAGCTTCACAAACACCACTTACAGAGACCAGCCAATGGTTGATAAATATGCATCGAAGAGCGATTATAATATTTCCGAAAAGGGATGGTTTACCACGTTTATGCCTGATCTTAACCAGCAAAATCCATACGTTGCCAATTATCTTATTCAATATGCATTGTGGGCGGTTGAAGAATTTGGAATCGACGGATGGCGCGTGGACACCTACTTCTATAGCGATCGCGATTTTCTCAACAATGTAAATACAGCTTTGTACAAGGAGTTTCCGCGTATAACAATCTTTGGAGAGAACACAATGCAATCGGTAACAGAGCAGGCTTATTATGCGCAGAACAATATTACCGGAATCTGGAAAAGTAATTTGCAGGGAGTGATAGATTTTCAATTGGAAGGAGGCATGCATGCAGCGTTGAATGAAGACTTTGGCTGGTCAAATGGAGTTATGCGTTTATACAACGTTTTGGTGCAGGATATTTTATACAAAGATCCGATGCGCAACCAGATATTATTAGATAATCACGACCAGGATCGTTTCTATTCTGTGGTTGGTGAGAATTTCAATAAGTATAAGCAAGGCATCATGCTGCTGCTTACCCAGCGCGGTATTCCGCAGCTATACTATGGCACTGAAATATTAATGAAGAATTTCAAAGACCCAACCGATGCAGAAGTTAGAAAAGATTTTCCGGGGGGATGGCCTGGTGATGCAGAGAATAAATTTTCAGCATCGGGCAGAAGTGAACAGGAAAACGAAGCTTATAATTATGTAAAATCTTTGGCTCATTTCAGGATGAATTCATCTGCAATTAAAACAGGCAGATTAATGCAGTATGTGCCGCGGGATGGCGTATATGTTTACTTTCGCTATGATGATAAGCAAACGGTGATGGTGGTCATAAATACTTCAAAAGATCAAAAGACAATCTTGCCTGCCAATTACATTGAAAGAACAAATGGTTTTTCTAAAATGAGAAATGCAGTAACGGGTGAAGTAGCTGATCTCAAAGAATTCTCAATTAACGCAAACAGCGCAGGTGCATGGGTGTTGATAAAATAAAATTCGAAAGAACCGATTCGATCTATTTCTTTTTTAGTTTTTCAATCTCATCTTCAAATATGAATCAGTTTGCAGGTAAAAAGTTAGCGATATATCTTTAATAAAAATTAATGCATGTCTGCAAAAAAATGGCTGATAGCAATACCGGTTTTATTAGTACTTGTTTACTTTGCGGGGCCTGCACCATCTACACCTTCTTACTCTGCCGCGATGCCCGAAGTGCCTTCCACTTCTTCTGCGCTTGAAAATTATATTTCAAAAAACGAACACCAACATCATTTAAAGCCGGACAACGAAGCAAGAATTATATGGTACAACGATAGCCTGAAAAACAAAACAGATTATGCAATCGTGTACCTCCATGGATTTTCTGCATCGCAATTCGAAGGTGCGCCGACACATGAGAACATTGCAAAAATGTTTGGCTGCAATTTATATTTGTCAAGGCTGGCAGAGCACGGCATCGATACAGTTGAAGCGCTGGTTAACCTCACCGCGGATAAATATTGGGCGGGTGCAAAACAGGCATTGGCAATTGGAAAGCAGCTTGGTAAAAAGGTAATCTTAATGGCCACATCTACCGGTGGCAGTAATGCTTTGCAACTGGCTGCCGCCTTTCCTGCCGACATTGCTGGTCTTATTTTATTATCCCCAAATATTGCCATTAACGATCCCAATGCATGGATATTAAATAATCATTGGGGAATAGAAATTGCGCACATGGTAAAGGGCTCTCCTTACAATACGGCACAAGATACCAGGCCCGTTTATAAACAATACTGGAACTATCAATACAGGCTTGAAGCCGCTGTTGCGCTGGAAGAGTACCTGGAGACCACGATGACTAAAGAGACCTTTCAAAAAGTAAAGCAGCCCGTATTGTTGTTATATTATTATAAGGATGAAAACCACCAGGATCCTGTGGTGAAGGTATCTGCAATGAAAGAGATGTTTGATGAACTCGGTACAGCGGCTAATCTAAAACGTGAAGTTGCCATGCCAAACACAGGTGATCACGTAATAGGATCACCTTTTAAATCACACGATGCAATGGGTGTGCAAAATGAGATTGAGAAATTTATGGAAGAGGTGTTAGGGTTGAAGAAAGTAGAGTAGTCGCCAGCACCACAGGTCGGACGGTCGGAGAGTTTAGCTTTGGAAGGAGATATTATAGAGTCGGTCTGAGCTCCGCTGCCGACGTGCAAGCCGTCAGCGGTAATATCTTTCCTTGATTACAATTATCTTTCTTTACAAACCCTGAATTTGGATATTGGAAAAACTTAAAACATTTTTTTATGATTACAAATAAAAGTGACGCAATCGAAAATTACATTTCAGCTTTCCCAAAAGAAACCCAGAAAATTTTACAACAGGTAAGATCGGCGATCAGAAAAGCTGCGCCTGCGGCGGAGGAAACTATTAACTATGGTATTCCAACTTTTACCCTTAATGGAAATTTGGTTCACTTTGCGGGTTATGAAAATCACATAGGATTTTATCCAACCCCTTCAGCGATTGAAGCATTTAAGAAAGAATTATCTATATACAAGGGCGCTAAGGGTTCTGTTCAATTCCCGATAGATAAACCAATGCCATTGGCATTAATAACTAAGATTGTAAAATACAGGGTGAAAGAAAGTATGGAAAAAGCCAATGCAAAAAAGAAAAAATAAATGAGAGTTTATCATCACGATAAAATCAAATCTTGAATTAAATAACCGGATCTTGATTTGGTAGTTATTTTTTGATGGCGCTCCTAAGAGAAATTCATGACTCATAAAGCTAAGATCATAATATTTCCAACAATGGCGGGAATCCTCCTCTCAATCCTATTTTTGCAAGTTGTGGAAAGCTTGATGGAATATATTCGGCATGTTGACTCACTTGAAGATGGAGCATACCTATTTCAACCGCTGTTCGATATACGTGTATTGTTTCCAATTTACGTTATTACATTTCTTGTTGCATTAGGTTTCCAATTTTTTTTGACCCTTCGCGTGTGGAAGATTTACAAGCAAGGACAAAAAATATTTAATCTTAAAGTTTGGCAGTTGGTAACACTTTGCTGCGTGTTGTTTGGCCTTTCATTTGGATTTATCGTGTGGCACAGCAGATCCGGAACGCCGGATTTGTCCATTGAGGTTTTGATAGGAACGATGCTCGCAGTGGTATATTGGACCGGCAATTTGATTACACTATCCATTTTTAATAGAATGAGCATAGACTAATAATTTGTTCGACAGCGATAAGTTTCAAGATCAATTATTCCAAAGAAATGAAGCTACTATTTTCAATACTGTTATTTTCAGCGACAACTATTAATTCCTTTGGACAGGATGATATTGCTGCGCAAACGAAGCCAATTGTAGATGAAGGTAAAAGGCTTTACATGTCTGAAATGGCGTCGTGGTATGGTACCGATATTTTTCTTGAAAAGTTTACAAAAAGGGATAAAATCGGCGGCTATTTTTCATACGCGGAGAATGACATCACCAAATGCCTTTTCTTCTTGAAAGGCGACACTGCTAAAGTAATAGGAACCATTTCATTTGATAGTACCTACGACGTTAGAAATGCTGCGGTGGATCTTAACGAAAGAGAATTTACAAAGGAGGAGCGTGCTTTGCATGCGATCCGCACTCTCGCATTGAAAGCAATAAATTCCGACACGCTTTTTAAAACATATAAAAACACAAATTTGAATTTGATACCAATAATATCAAACGGAGAAAAAAAAGTGTATGTGCTGACGGCGCCAAAAGATAACGGGGTTGTAATTTTTGGGAACGATTACTTAATAAATTTTGATGACGAAAGCAATATCACAGACATCAGGCAACTGCATAGAAATATCATAATTATGAACTATGGGCAAAAAACTGAAGACGGCAATGAGATTACCGGTGCTATGCATACTCATTTGGGAGAGACAAGCGATTTTATCACAGCAACCGATATTTGCACGCTGATGCTATATGAAAAGTTTACAAAGTGGAAACAGTATAATATTATTTCTCAAAATTACTTTTCAATCTAGAACTGTGAGAAGGACGAACTTACAACTATCACAAGAGAAGCTATGGACAAAATAGATCATGGTCAAAAGAAGAGGCGCAAAAATAAATAAATGATCGGAAGCCTTCATTAATCTACAACAACGTTCCCCAAATAGTCCTTGCTTTTTGTTGTTCTATATCTTTCTTTTCATCGGCGTCATCGCTGTACCAGTCTTTGGTGCGGTCAATTATTGTAGTTTTCAAGACATTCAAATCATAGTACTTCCTGGCTTCAATGGGCTTTATGATTTTTTCGTCCACACCCGTTAGCATAACTTTTGTAGCAATCCATGATGTATATAATCTTGGTATAGTTACTCCCAGTATCATTCCGGGTAATCCGTTTATAGAACATGGGCCGCCCGAGATTATAATTTCATCAGTGTAGAATGCAAATACATATACACTGTCAAACATTATGGCAACTGCTTTCCGGCAATTGAATCCCGCTATAACCCGCGTATCATTGGTAATTTTCCACTCCAGCTTCCGGATTGAATCTTCTACATTAATATCACTGCCATATACATTTTTTTGCATGTTCAATTTGCCGGTGTTATAGTCGCAATACCACACATTTTCTTCATCACTTTTTCGAAACCATTGTGGAACTTTTTTTGATTCTTCAGCCCAATGGTCAAATTTGTAAATGCTCTTGTTGTTTGCAAATGTAAAATCGTAGTAGCCTATCTTAAATTGCGGCATCTGGTCTCTCAGCATATCTTCAAACGTACCGTTACCCATTGTCTTTTTTATATTGGCCGTTACTTCATATTCAATTACTGCTTTGGTAATAAACTGCTGCGCATTTACATGTAGCTGCGAGCAAACAATTGTTAATAAAATACATGCCTTGATTTTCATAATATTTTTTTTAAAATTCTACTTTGCCTTTGATGCTTTGTTTTTGAAGTCCCATTCAAAACCAATTAAGAAATATCTTTTAAGCCGGTTGTTAATTGTTTCCGTGTAGGTATTGCTGTAGAAGTTTCTATCGATACCTATGTTTTGATTCAAAATATCATGAACGGAAATATATGCTGTAAACTCATTGCTATGAAAGGTACGTTGCAGCCTGGCGCCCCATTGGGTCGAATTCAGGTTACTATTAAACTGCAACGTTTTTTGTCGTGTACTCCAGTCAAGATCAGTAATAATTGACCAAACTTTTTTGTAATATACCGTAGCATTTGCGGAAAGCGTATTCGTGTTATAATGAATTTTTGTATCGTTTTGTGAAGTAGTATTCGAATTATAACTAAACTCATCGCTGACAGAAAAATCATATTTCTTCTCTTTGGATTTATATAAGGAAAAATAAGCTCCGGGAGTAACTGTTTTTGAAAAACTTTTCTGATTGTTTATGATATCAGCATATTTATTGTAACTCACACGTGGGCCAATATAAACCCGCAAATCAATTTTTTTCAGCTTGAAACCAACGCCGCCATTGAAGTTTAAAGATATGTTCCCATTGGTATTGATAGGTTGCGTAATAGTTTTACCGGAATCAACATTTATGACCCGGTTATTCGTTATTGCATTGCTCGTTGATCTCACATACACTGATTGCCACATCTGAAAATCTTTTAAGAAATTATAACTGCTATGCGATGCGCTAAATGAATTGGTAAAAGATGGCTTTAAATCAGGATTGCCTATGTATTGATTAAAATAATCATTGTTGTTTCTTAGCGGCTGCAATTGATTAATGGATGGCTGAGACGTGTTGCCGTTGTAATTAAGCCTGATATTGTGATTCGGTTTGTAAGTATAATTAAGATTTGCTGAAGGGTAAAAGTTCACATAATTACGCGTATAGTCTTTATCAAAAGTGAGATCTTTTAAATTGAAATTGGTAAAGCCAAAGCCTGATCCGATATTTATCTTCCATTTTTTATTGGCAAAATTCAACCTGGTCGATGGGATATTCTGAAGTATGTTTTGCTTGAATTGATTAGATAAAGAATCAACAACAGTTTCATACTTACCCGAACCCGGGGTATAATTATAAGTAAGCTGGTTGTTGGTGCCATAATTATAAGCGAGCTGATAAGCTAATTCTAATGAATACTCCTTAGCCAATGGTTCGGTGTAAATTACCTTTCCTGAAATATTTGAAGTTGTTGTATTGTAATCTTTCATTTGGTCCAGTTCCTGGCTGCTTGCAGGATTGCCGTCAAGATAAGCCTGGTTAGACGACTTCAAAAAATTATTGCCTTCGTCATTCAATACATTCCAGTTCCCTGAGAAAGACAGTGTTCTCCTGCTTTTCTGAAATTTATGCCGGAAAATAAGATCTCCTGATACAGCGTTTTTGTCGTTTTTGGTTTGCAGATCACGTAAACTTGTATTTTTTAAAGTTCCTGTATTACCCGTGCTTACAGAGTTTAAAAGACTACTGCTTTCCGTATGATAGAAATTGGTGTTAGCCGTTATTTTTAGTGAATTTACAGAATCGAATTTCATATCCAATATGCCCCTTATCTTAAAATTATGCCTGTTCACATCATTTACTTCATTAGAGTTCGTATTTAGAACAGAATCTCCTACCTGGGCCTGCATGAGTGTTTGACGGTTATTCGTGTATTGCTGGCTGTTGTATTTAGGAGAAAGGTTCAGGTTGTAGTTATCATTCCATTTATTGCTGTATTGGGCCCCTGCATTTACATTGGTGATAAAACCATTTTGTGGATCAACGTAAGCTTCATCATCATTATTCCCCGTCCATTGAAAATTAATATTGCCATCATCATCCAGGTTTAAATTGAAGTTATCGTCGCCACCTCCATACTTTTGTTCATCCTGCCAGCTAAGCCCATTCTGACCAGTATTGCCGCTTAATATAAACGCTGAAAGCTTTCGTTTGCCTTTAAAAGAACTGAACAGTAAGTTCTCGTTGAACCGGTTTTCTTTGTTTTGTTGTGTTCCACCTGCTATATCGGCTTTTCCAAAATAGCCATGTTTACTATTCTCCTTTAGCTTAAGATTTATCGTCTTTTGTGTTTTACCGTCATCAATTCCCGTAAATTCTGATTGTTCACTTTTTTTATCGAAAACCTGCACTTCTTTTACAGCATCCGCCCTTAAGTTTTTTACGGCCATACCGGGGTCATCGCCAAAAAATTCCTCGCCATCTACCAAAACTTTTTGCACCGTTTCTCCCATTGCAGTTATTTTACCGTCCTTGTCTACCTGTATGCCGGGCAATTTTTTTAATAATTCACCAACATTAGCGTTAGCGCTTACCTGAAAACTGTCAGCCGTATAGATAGTAGTGTCGCCCTTAATACGAAATCCTGAGCCTGATTTTATAATGACTTCCTGCAATAATTTGCTTTTTGAAATAAGATGTATTTGCGCCAGGTCTTTGTCACCTTCTACCTCAACATTATCTAACAAATCGGCAAAGTAGGGATGCGTGGTCATCAAGATATATTTACCGGGATGAATATCTTTTAAAATAAATTTCCCCTCAGCATCTGTTCTTGTAAATTTATAAAGAAAGGAATCTACCGGTGTCAATAAGGCTATCACTGCATTTTTTACAGGTTTTTTTTCATTGTCATCATTTACTGAGCCGGTAATTTTTGCAACTTGTGCGTGTGCGGAGAAAGAAAATAAAATAACAGGTATGAAAAGGGCAAAAATATTTTTCATAAATCAGGTTTAGTTTTTGGGGCAGGCAGGAAATAAGATTCAAAAGTGCTTAAAATATTTAGTTTACCTTAAGTACTAATCTTAAATTTACGTTAAAGCAAATGTGATAAGCAATAAGATACTTAATGCATTAAATTCCATAAATGGCAATAAAAAAAACACAACCGGAAAAAGACAGGGGAGATGAAAATGGAAATGACATGTCTCCAAAATATGAAGAGGTAAATTTTGTGGATAGTACGAAGTCGGTTTGGAACTACTCATTGTTTACGGGTGAGGACCTTGAAAATTTTTGGAACGGGACCCATTATAGCCTGTATAAAAAATTTGGCTCCCATCCAATGAATGTGTTGGAAAGGGACGGATATTATTTTTCGGTATGGGCTCCTAACGCCACTAAAGTGAGTGTAGTTGGAGATTTTAATAATTGGGATACCAATGCACATCCCTTATTCGTGCGGCTTGAACAATCCGGTATTTGGGAAGGATTTATTCCTGATATAAATGAGTACACCAGTTACAAATATTATATTGAAGGATACCAGGGTGCAAAATTATTTAAAGGTGATCCTTATGCAAACCATTGGGAACTGCGGCCAGGCACTGCGTCAAAAACAATTGAGCTCGACTACGAATGGCATGATGATGAATGGATGAAAAACCGCAGTAGGAAAAATTCGCTCGATGCTCCATGGAGTGTATATGAAGTGCATCTCGGGAGCTGGATGCGGCCTTATCCTTATACCGAAGAGTCTTTGAATTCATACGCGGAAACTACAAAACGCCTTGTGCCTTATGTAAAGAAAATGGGCTTTACACATGTGGAGTTCATGCCTGTAATGGAATTTCCTTATGATGGGAGCTGGGGTTACCAGGGAGCGGGTTACTTTGCTCCAACCTCACGGTTCGGCATACCACAGGATTTTATGGAAATGGTGGACGCGTTTCACAACGAAGGCATCGGTGTAATACTCGATTGGGTTCCCTCACATTTTCCTTATGATTCACATGGGCTGTATATGTTTGACGGCACACATACCTATGAATATGCCGACATGCGAAAAGGCTTTCATCCTGATTGGAATTCTTATATTTTTAATTATAAGCGGGGCGAGGTACGATCCTTTCTTATCAGCAGTGCCAGGTTTTGGTTTGATAAATTTCACATTGATGGTATAAGGGTTGATGCTGTAAGTTCCATGCTGCGACTTGATTATTCAAGGGAAGAAGGAGAGTGGGAGCCAAATGAATTTGGTGGCAATGGAAATCTTGAAGCCATTGCGTTTATCAAGAGCCTGAACGAAATGGTATACCGCGATTTTCCTGATGTACAAATGATTGCCGAAGAGTCTACCGATTGGCCGCAGACCACTGATCTCACGGTACACGGTGGCCTCGGGTTTGGCATGAAATGGATGATGGGATGGATGCATGACACGCTTGATTACTTCAAAATCGATCCATTGTTTAGAAAGGATCATCAAAATAAGTTCAGTTTTAGCATGGTGTATTTTTATGATGAAAACTTCATGCTTCCGTTGAGTCACGATGAGGTAGTGCATGGCAAGTCGCCTATGATATATAAAATGCCCGGCGATACATGGGCTAAATTCGCCAACCTTCGATTGCTGTATACTTATATGTACACGCATCCCGGGGGCAAGCTGCTTTTTATGGGAAATGAATTTGCGCAAACAACTGAATGGAATCACCACACTGAGCTCGACTGGTACCTTTTGCAACATGAGTCTCATCAAAAAATGCAGGATTGTGTAAGTGCCTTGAATCAACTATACAGAAAAGAACCTGCTTTATATGAGTTGCAATTTGATGAAAAGGGTTTCGAATGGATCGATCTTGATAAAAGAAATGAATCCGTGATCGTTTATATGAGAAAGGGCAACAGGAGTGAAGATAATGTCTTAGTAGTATTTAATATGACGCCGGTAGCAAGGGAAAACTGGAAAATATCAGTACACGGAAAAGCTAAGTGGGATATTATTTTCTGCAGCGACGATAGCCGCTTTTGGGGCAGCGGTCAAAGTGAGCATCATTCCATCGAAACAAAACTCGTGGATAAAAAAAGTAAGTCATACGAAATAAACCTTTACCTGCCTTCGTTAGGAGCTATAGTACTAAAGTAGTTTTGGTACATTATTTGAACTTTCTGCTACCGTTTAGCAAAATAATCCCTAATATGAAAAACCTCCTTCTCACCTCGGGCTTGTATTTTATTTCATTTGCTGTTTTTTCACAAAATGCTGACAGCGCATCTTATTATTTCACGAAAGGTATAGAAGAGAGAGACGCACGCCGCTTTGCTGTTGCAGAAAAGAACTTCAGCAAGTCAATTGAATTCCGACAGGATTACGTGGAGGCATATATTGAAAACGGTAAGGTAAACCTTGAGATGCGTAAAATATATGACGCCCAGAAGAATTTTACAAAAGCGTATGAGCTTCAGCCCGACAATCCTGAAGTAATAAAACAGATGGCTGAATTGTATTTCAATAACCGCCAATTTCAAAAAGCGATGGAATTTGCCCGGAAATGCAGTACTTGCCCTGATGCTGATCGCATTATCGGAATGGGTTATTATCAAACAGAAGACTACGGTAATGCCCAAATATACCTGCAAAAAGCGGTGGCAAAAAATGATAAAGATGCAGAATCCGCCTATACATTGGGACGAACTTTCCTCGAACTTGAAAATGAAAGAGCCGCGATTCCCAACTACCAAAAAGCAATAGCTATAGATCCATCAAGAAATGCATGGATGTATGAACTAGGGCTTATTCTTTATAGCCAGGGAGACTACAAAAATGCACTCAAATATTTCAATATGGCTGCGGATGCCGGGTATAATAAATCAAATGATTTTAATGAGAATTACGGTTTTGCTCAAATCTATTCAGGTGACAGCGAGAATGGCGCAAAAACACTCGCCGAAGTATTGAACAAAAAACCTAATAATAAAGAGCTTCTCAATAATATCGCGAATGCGATGTACGAGACAAAGCGCTATGATGAAGCTCTGTCTTATTTTTCAAAGTTGCTTGAGTTAAATCCTAAGGACGCTTCCTCTCTGTTTATGGCGGGTATGGTTTTTCAGAAAAAAGGTGAAAAAGAAAAAGGCCAAAAAATATGTGACAAGGCAATTGAAATGGATCCCTCTCTTGCAAGAAACCGCCAGAAGAAAGACATTCCTATGGGATTGTGATAACTTCTCCAGTTGCAGCGTGTAATGTGTGGCTTTTCCCAATAGTATTTCTCCGCGAATCTAAAAGTTCCCCGGTTCAATAAACAAGCAATTTTACCTGATAGAACATACATCCTGATGTAGAAATTACTGCAATTTTAATTAAGTTCTTTACCTCTTGACCGGAGACTCGACATGAAGTATTTTGGTGTTTGTAAAAAATTACAAATTAAACCTGTTGTATGAAAAAATTTTACTTAATTACTTCGGCAGTTTTATCAACTCTTATTTTTTTTCAAAGCACCAATGCACAAGATTCTTACCAATATGCTTATTCCGGGAAGTCTGCATATAATAATGCAAGAAGCACTGAGGTAAACTATAGCGCAACTACAAAATATACTCCGTATCCTAATCCTTCAGTAAAAGGGGTTAATATACAATTTGCAACTTATACCAGTGGTGATTATGAAGTGCAACTCGTAAACAGTAATGGCCATAAGGTATTTGCGCAAAAATATGTATTGAATAAAAATAACTCCATCAAGGTAGAGTGGCCACAGAAGCCTATGCCTGGGATTTATTATCTAAAAGTGAAGGATCTGCGTACGAGCATTGAAGAAACAAGCAGGTTGCAGGTAATGTAAAAGCCCAAAGGGACGTAGATCATTCTTTGCGTGCATTCATAATAAAGATGGATTCTATTTTTCTTCTATTATCCAGTGTTTCGTAGAAATCTTCTAGGTAAGCGGTCATTATTTTTCTGCATTTATTACTGCACAGTTCAAAATGATCGATATAATACATGATGCTTTCTTTCTTTTCTTTGAAGACTTCTATGCTCTTCATTAATTCATCGTAACCACGCGGAAAGCCCCGATATAATCTTTGTGACACCGATTCTATACCTAATCCTTCTGCGGGTACGGCATAGCCAGCATTTACGAGGCCGCAATAATCATAGTCGTATGGTATTGCAAAAGGTTTGGCAAGGGTATCATTTTTTGGAACCATCAATTTCATATTGTGAAGATTGGGTATCGACCAATCAGTGTTCCCTACCATATATTGAAACAAATTTACAAATGTCATTTGTTCCCTGTTTGTATTTTCTGTAAAGAAATTTGTAGATTTAATTTCAACGCAATTATTCCTATCCGCAAGATCCTTCATATCCTCAAGAAGAAAAGCATATTGCGTGGATGATTTTACTTTTCCCCTGCTATCGTTATAGGTTACATGCATAAGCCTTACGCGAAAACTCATAGGCGAAAGGATGTTCTGAATCTTATAAACTAAAAATTCTTTGAGCAATAATTCTTCATAGGCGGAGCCGGTTTTACATCCGCCAACAAACTTCAGCTTTTTCAAAGGAGAAAGTTTTGGTGAGGATGCATTTTTAAAATCCAGCATGAGGGATGCCATATCGCAATTTCTCTTTCTGTATTCACCGCGGGGCTCAACCCGTATTTCTTCTGTGATGGTGAACGTGTCAGAAAACTTCATCGAAATAGTCGCAGGCTGATAAGTGGGAGTTTTTTTATCGTTTCTCAGCTTCTTAATATCAGTAGAAAAATTAACATCAATAACATTATCGTCGAGAAAAAATGACTGCCTGTTTATAGGAGAAGTCTGGCCAAAACTGGAACAATGTTGAAAGATCAATAAAACAATAACGCAACAAACTTTTCGCATGTTCAATAGTTTTGATAAATAACCATAAGCAATATAGAAAATTAAATGAACTTTTGTGGAGAAGCTTGCAGATTGTAAATGCTATTTGAAAATTTCCGGTATTACTTTACCAACTGTGCCGCTAGGCATTTGAATATGCAAAAGAGCAGCAAGGGTTGGTGCAATATCCGTCATGTACGTCTCCTTGTTAGTTTTGCCCGCCTTTATTCCCCATCCGTACCAGAGCAGTGGAATGTGAGAATCATAAGGGTTCCATACTCCATGGGTTGTTCCGCCACTTGCAAAACCTTCAATCCATTGGGGCTGTAAAATCACCTGTAATTGCCCGCTTCTTGAAGGGTTGTAGCCATTGGCAAACATCTCTTTCACTTTGGAATTTAGGGCTACTTTATCAAAATCCTCCATATCAATTATCCTATCGATTCCGGGTTGTTTCGAGAGGTAGTTTATGATCCAGGCTTTTACATCCGTAATTTTTAATTGAGAAGAATTAATAAGTGTCGTATTCAATGAAACCTGGTAGTTAGCTATATCCATTATAAGATTATCCTGGCCAAACTTTTCCTTTAGACCCGCTTCCATTTTATCAAGGAGCGCCGAAAAATTAATTCCACCAGCGGGTATATTATGGTCTTTTGCAAAAGCAGGAATATGCGCTACACCGTGATCAGCGGATAGAAAGACCGTATATTGGTCCTTGCCAATCCTGGCGTCCAGGAAATTCAGAAGATCACCCAATTCTTTGTCGAGCCTTAAATAGTTATCTTCCTCTTCAACGGAATTTGGGCCAAATGCATGCCCGACATAATCGGGCGATGAGAAACTCACTGCAAGTAAATCTGTAATCGCATCTGCACCTAATTGCTCATTTACAATTGCCTGTTTTGCGAATTCCGCAGTAAGCGTATTCCCGAAAGGAGTGGCTAACACCGCACCGTAATTATTCCCGGCAAAACTTTTCAGGTTATAAGGAAACCCTTTTGATGCAGCGCCAAATGGCTTGCCTTCGTAATCATTTACATCTGCGGTACTTTGAGTATAGGTGTTCAAAGGATACAATGTATTCCAGCCTGCATTATAAAATGAATCAATCATTTGTTTTGAATTGAATCCTTTTACCCATGCAGGCAAACTCTTTGTATAATAATCGGAAGTGATCCAAACACCAGAATTGCTGTCGAACCAAAAAGCACCGTTAGCGCTATGCCCCGCAGGTAGTATGCTGGCGCGGTCTTTTAGTGCTACACCAACTACTTTACCCTGGAAATTCGTAGCTAACCGCAACTCATCGCCGATGGTGGTAGTGAGTAAATTTTTTGGACTTTCCATTCCGGCTTTTGTACTGCTGCCAACTGTTTTTACTGAGCTGTCTTCTGTGCAGTAAATACTTTTGTTGAGATCATAATCCCACCAAAAGTTTCCTGTAATTCCATTTATCGACGGAACCGAGCCGGTATAAATGCTCGCATGCCCGCATGCCGTAACGGTAGGTGCGTAAGGAATAAAAGTATTATCACAACTAAATCCCTGGTTGATCAGTCTTTTAAAGCCGCCATTATCAGCATACCGGTCATAGTATCGATATAGATAGTCCCATCTCATTTGGTCTATTACAATTCCCACCACTAACCTCGGGCGTTGTAAAGATTGTGCCGATAGTGTTACTGAAAAGGCAATTGTTAAAATTATCGTGAAAGTCTTCTTCATAAAAGCCGGTTATGTCAGGTTTTTAATTATTAAAATATTACTTAAAAGTTAGCAACCATATTTGTTTAGGAATCTGAAAACAGAATTTATGAAATAAATATAAGATCTAATTCATCATCAGTACGTTCACGCTACGCTGCAAAATATTGAATGCGATTTCCGCCATCAGGTTTTCCCTATCCAGTGTAGGATTTACTTCAGTAATTTCGAAACAACAGATCTTCCTGTTTTGCATAAACTTACTTACCAGGTCCTCCGCCTCTCTCTCCCTTAAGCCATTAGTAACCGGCGTTCCCGTGCCTTTTGTGATTGAAGAATCCAGGCAGTCGACATCAAAGCTTACATAGATGTCAGTACATTCATTGAGGTAGCGAAGTGCAGCCCGTACTACATTTTCGGGGCCTTTTCTTCTAAGCTCTGCAGTAGTTATTACCTTCATCCCGTATTTATCAATGAGGTGTTTTTCTTCTTTTTCATAATCCCTTAACGAAATAAAGACAATATCCTCCGGTAAAATTTTGGGCGAAATTTTTCCAAATTGTTTCAGTTGCTCCCATTGTTTTTTTGTTTTTTCGTCAGGCTCGTGCACTTTGCTTTCTTCATTATCCTCAGCGATGGATGCGGTAAGCGGCATGCCGTGCATATTACCAGAAGGAGTAGTATAAGGTGTGTGAAGATCGGCATGTGCATCAATCCAAATCACCCCAAGTCTGCTCTTGGGTTTGGCCGCTTTTATGCCTGCAATGGTGCCTCCCGCAATACTATGATCTCCACTTAACACGACGGGGAAAAAATTTCCTTGTATCGTTTCCTTTACTGCTTTTGAAACTCTTTCATACATTACTAAAACTCCGTTGATCCTTTTGGCATAAGGTGATTGAATAGGTTCAAAAAGTAGTTGATTTTCTGCCTCAATTTTCTCTGACGGGAAATGAATAAAGAAACTGCTCATAAAATCAAGTGCAGCAATTTTGATCGCTTCTATTCCAAGGCTTGCGCCCCGCGTACCGGCGCCTATTTCACTGGGAACTTCAATCAATTTAATATTTTTCATAAAATCTTTTTACCCGGATTATTTCATAATAGACCAGGAATTATTTTTGGCAAGATAAATTATCCCTGTAGTGCAGGCAAATTTACGGGCATTAATAACGTAACGATAAATTAGAATGGCTTCTCTATCACAAGGAATAGAAAATATTAAAATCCTGGATGTGTCAATAATAAATTAATGTATCGCAATTATAGGAACGTGACTATGGTAGGCCAGTTTTTTTGTGTGGCTTGTTTTAAAAAGCTGGCTTAAATAGCCATGCTTACGCGGAACCGTAATTATTGCATCAATATTTTTTGTATCCACAAACCGGTTGATACCTTCAAGAAAATCATAAGCACGTAAGAAAGAAAATTCAGGATTATACGATCCTAATTTGTCCTCCATCGATTCTCTTTCGATTTTAAATTCATCAGTCAGCTCTATGTAGTGCTCGCTGTCTACATTAAGAATTTCGAGTTTTGGCTTAAAAGTGTCCAGTATAGCTTTAAGGTTTTGAAACGGTGTAGTACGTGCAACATCCTTGAAGTCAGATGTAAAGAGCACTTTGTTCAATCCGGTATACTCTGCCTCTGGCGGAATGATCATTACTGGTGTATTTATATGCCTTATTACATTTAGAGTATTAGTTCCCATGAAAACCTGCTTAATACGGGAACTTCCTGTAATACCCATAATTACCATATCCACATGATTTCCCAACACATACCTCTGAATAGTTTCTATAAATGAACCTTCTTCTGACTCAAAAGTTATTTCTACGTTGCCTTTCTCCAAAAGGCCTGTCCTCAGATCATTCAACGCCAGGTCTGTGATTGTTTTACGGGATTCTTCACCTTCAGTGATATTTGCAAAACTTATCCTGCTGTACACATTGTAAAGTGTGATATGTGCGCCGGGCATATCCTTGGTCAGCGCAACGGCATACTCGGCCGCGTTTATTGAAGTATCAGAAAAATCTACCGGAACAAGAAATGACTTCATAATTTTTTGTTGCAAAAATAAAGAAAACAACTATGAAAAAATTACCAGCTAAACAAGAGCTTTCTCGTTACAAAATATTGGTGTGATAAACCTGTGTATAAGTAGGGGGTTTCATTCACGGTTACCAATATTTCTTTATCAGAGAACTCATATATTTGCCTGCATGCCGGGAACAGCCTTGGCAGCCTTAAAAAAACATAAGAAAAGTGAGATTAAAAAGCCTGGAAATAAAAGGATTTAAAAGTTTTGCCGATAAAACTACCCTCAATTTTGATGAAGGAATTACCGGGGTTATCGGGCCTAACGGTTGCGGCAAAAGTAATATTGTTGATAGTATTCGTTGGGTGATAGGCGAGCAGAAAATAAGCCAGCTTCGGAGTGAAAACCTCGAAAGCCTTGTATTTAATGGCTCCAAAACACGCAGTGCAAGCGGCCTTGCAGAAGTGAGCCTGACTTTTGACAATACAAGAAATTTACTGCCAACAGAATTCAATACAGTTACCGTTACCCGTAAGTATTACAAGAATGGAGAAAGTGAATATCGCCTCAACGATGTGACTTGCCGCCTGAAGGATATTCATAACCTCTTTATGGATACAGGTGTAAGTACCGACAGCTATGCAATCATTGAACTGGGAATGGTTGATGACATTATTAAAGATAAAGACTATAGCCGCCGCAGAATGCTTGAACAGGCCGCAGGTATTTCAATTTATAAAACCCGTAAAAGAGAAGCGAAACTTAAACTCGATGCTACAGAGCAGGATATAGCACGCATCGAAGATTTGCTTTTTGAAATTAACAACCAGTTGAAGACACTGGAAAGCCAGGCTAAAAAAGCGGAGAAGTATTTAGAAATAAAAAAGGATTACCGCGAAATATCCATTGAACTTGCAAAGGCTGCGCTTGAAGGATTTAATATCACCTACCGCGACTTGAATGAGCAGCAAAAAACGGAAACGGATAAGAGAACGATGCTCGAAGCCGGTGTCGCAACTGATGAAGCTGCACTTGAAAAAGAAAAAGCAGGATTTATAGAAAAAGAGAAAGCGCTTCAGCAACAGCAACATACATTTAACGAACTTAATAATACTGTACGTGAAAAAGAAAATGAAAAGAACCTGAGCTCGCAGCGGCTGCAATACTTAAGTGAGAGAGAAAATAATTTAAAAGAATTTTTGCAGAAAGCAGAGGGGCAGTTAAAAGGTATTAGTGAAAGTATAGAATTTACCAAACTTCAAATTACGGATGAAGACAAGAAGTTTGAAGAATTGAAGCAACAACTTGAATTGCTGAAACAAAATGCAGAGGACAAAAGAAAAATTTTTGACGAAAAAAGATCAGCGACGGACGTATTGCGCCAATCGCAAATAACACTTCAAAGAGATCATTTTGATGCAGAAAAAAAAGTAGCAGTTGCCGATACAAATATCCATAACCTGCAGCGCACCATCACACAGATAGAAGAAGAACAGAAGCAGCGGGCCGAAGCGCTGGAAAGATTTGAAGTAGAGAAAAAGCAAAAGGAGCAGGAACTTGAAGAAAAGAAGACAACACTCGAGCAACTGAAGGAACACAATGCTTTCACGAAGGAGCAAATACTGGAAACGCAGGCTGAACTTGAGAAATTGCGCAGCGAACTGGCAGTAGAAAACCGTACGCTTGATGCCCGTCAAAATGAATACGATCTTTTAAAGAGCCTTATTGATTCAATGGAAGGCTACCCGGAAAGTGTGAAGTTTCTCCATAATAACGACGCATGGGATTATACCGCACCTATTCTTTCGGATATTATTTATGTAAAGGAAGAATACCGCACTGCTGTTGAAAATGTGCTGGAACCTTACCTTAATTATTATGTGGTGGACGGACTGCAGGAAGGGCTTAAAGCAATTCATTTACTCGATGAGAACAAAAAGGGAAAAGCTAATTTCTTTTTGCTCGATAAATTGAATGCATTCGAATCCGCGGTTACGGTTGATAATTTGCCCGATACAATACCTGCATTAAATGTGGTGGAAATAGATGAGAAATATAAAAGCCTTGCCAGTTACTTACTTGGTAATGTATTAATCGCCGAAAATGAAGAAGCGTTGCAGAATAGTAACGGCCATGTTGTGCTGGAAAAGCACGGAAAATATGTAAAAGGCAAATATGCGCTCTCCGGTGGAAGCGTTGGATTGTTCGAAGGGAAGAAAATAGGGCGGGCGAAGAACCTGGAAAAGCTAACTGAAATAATTGAGGTACAACAGGCAAAAGTCAATGAGTTAAAATCGGTAATCACAAGAAGGTCCAATGAAGTAATTGCGTTTAACGAACAGTTGAAAGAAAACACGATACAGCAAACGCAGCAGGTTATAAATGAATTAATAAATAATTCTTATTCTCTTCAAAATAAGATCGAGAATATTCTCCAGCAGCAGCAGTCTTCTGTTGCGAGGCTAAGAGAGTTGAATGATCAGCTTGAGCAGAATCATGGATCTATAAAAGAAACAAGAACCTTACTTGAATCACTTGCCCAGGAGGTAGAGCAACTCGATAATAAAATGAAGATTGCGACTGATGAATTTTCGAATGCAGAGAACGAATTCAACCAGGCGAATGGACTTTATAATGAAAATAACCTCCAACTCACAAGACAGCAAAGCAAGGTTAATTCTTTAAAGCAGGAACTTGAATTTAAGAGCAACCAATTCAATGATCTTAGTGCGCAAAGAGAAACCAGCGACTTGCAGATTAAAGAAGCTTCGCAAAATATTGCCGCAACCACAGAAGAATTAAAATCTGTAGATGAAATATTGCTTTCTTTAATGAAGAATAAAGAGGCGGAAGAGAAAAGCCTTAACGAGGCAGACCAGGCATATTACAATTTGCGAAATGCATTGGCTGAAAAAGAAAGCGCATTACGCCAAAAGCAAAAATCCAAAGAGCTTACCGATCATTTGCTCAATGAAATAAAAGATAAGCTCAATGAATTAAAGTTACAGCTCGCGGGCATGAAAGAAAGATTGCATGTTGAATTTAAAATTGATCTGGATGCAATTCTTGAAGAAGAAAGGAAAACCGAAACACCGCTTGAGGATCTTCAGGAAAAAAGTGATCGTCTAAAAAAGAGATTGGAAAACATTGGAGAAATAAATCCTACTGCAATCGAGGCTTACACTGAAATGAAGAAGCGGTATGATTTTATAATCGAACAAAAAAATGATCTAGTAGGTGCGAAAGATTCCCTGATGCAAACGATACAGGAAGTAGAAGCCACAGCCAACCAGAAATTTCTCGAGACCTTCAACAAAGTGAGAGATAATTTTCAAAACGTCTTCCAGGCATTATTTACAGAAGATGATACCGCCGATATGGTACTTGATAATCCTGAAAACCTTGCTGAAACAGGGATTGATATTATTGCAAAGCCAAAGGGTAAAAGACCAACAAGTATTACGCAATTGAGTGGTGGAGAGAAGACGCTAACTGCTACCGCTTTGTTATTTGCAATCTATCTTATAAAGCCTGCTCCATTTTGTATCCTTGATGAAGTAGATGCGCCGCTTGACGATGCCAACGTAGGTAAGTTCACACAGATGATTCGCAAGTTCAGTAAAGATTCTCAATTCATAATCGTTACACACAATAAGATGACCATGGCTTCGGTAGATGTAATCTATGGAGTAACCATGCAGGAAGCGGGGGTAAGTAAATTAGTGCCTGTGGATTTCAGGGGATTGGAGCATGAGTTGGTGAATTAATTTTCAAATCCAGAATGGTAATTCAATCTAAGCTATCTGAACGTGATTTTATTAAAGCAAATTTTGCTTTGATGTACAGTAGATTTTATGTAAAATTGATCACTGCTTTTGTTCTATTTTCTTTATTAATCCTAATCCTTGCTGGATATTTTCTTGTCAAAATTCTCGGTATCAGATTTAATTGGTCCCCTGTTTATGCTAATTTTTATACCCGCGGTAACTTATTTAGGAGCAAAAAAGAAATTATAGCGGAAATAAAAAAATTACAGAAGAAATAGAATACAAGTTCGAGAACGATTTATTAACAACCAAAGGAGAATCTTTTAATTCGCGACAAAAATGGAATTCAATTCATAAGGTTACTAAATCAAAAAATTGGATCTTAATTTGGCAAAGTAAACAAATTGCCAATCCAATCCCCAGAAGAAATATTTCAGAAGAGGAAATCGCTGAATTGAAAAGAATATTAGATAGACATAAAGTAAAGAATAATCTATAAACCGTCCTATGGTTACGAATAGATTTAATAGTCTGATATTTTGCATAATCAGAATTCAACTAATTTCCCAATCCACCCTTTCCCACCCGTTAAAAAAACGCTCTTTCCATCTTTCGCTTTCCTGCATACATGAAAACTTTCTTTTGAAATTGATGTCCAGGTTTCTCCATCATCATTAGAAATATCAACGCCATTTAGCCCACAGGTAATCCATTTATTTTTTTCAAGATATTCGACGCAACTTCTATAACCATGCGGCGGAGTAGAAGGATAGTTCCATGTTTTACCGCCATCTTTTGTTATCACGCAATTTTTATAACTTGAATCCGGCGTATTAAAATCGCCTCCAACAACTACAAATATTTTTTTATTTTTTATTGCAATTGAATTGGCGCCGGTCGTTTCTTTGCCCTGCAAAATTGGAAGGTCAATTTTTTTATCTTTTAGAAATAATCTTGAGCGAAGTCCGCCTGTTATAAAACAAGCCGCGTCATTTCCAAATTTTCTAATGTTCGTTCCACTTGCCGCAAAGCATGCTTCGCCACTATCTGCAACAGGATAATTTTTTTCAGGAATGGTGCGCCAGGTATCACCGCCATCAAAGGTTCGGGCTATAAAAAATTTTCCATCTATCGGGTCACCAATCACAATACCGCTCTGTATATTCCAGAATTCCATGGCATCAAGAAACATTCCTTTCGTTTTGTTTTCATAAACGACTTTCCAGTTTTCGCCACCATCAATAGTTCTTAAAATATGTGCCGGTTCGCCTATACCCATAATAACCGCCTGCGTTTCATCAAAGGCCTCAATATCCCTGAAGTCCGTTTTTTCAAATCCTTTTACCTGTATCCATTTCCAGGTATTGCCGCTGTCAAGAGATTTGCCCACCATACCGTTACTTCCACTTGCCCAGATTATTTTGTCATTCACAACACTTAATCCGCGAAGTGAGGTATTGGTGGCGCTATCAATAATATGTACTTGTTGCGCATCAACTTTTATAGCAAATAGAAGAAGTAACAACCAAATGTTTTTCATAACGAGGGAAATTCTTAAACGGTAAAATGATAGGCGATAAACTTAATTAAAGATGGGTAATACAAATCGTAACAAATATATACTTTCGGGTCTCAGGAAGCATTAAAAATTGAATAGCTATCTTTATCAAACTTCAACTGCTGGCACTGCCACGGATCAGAAAGCTTCTCTTTTGCTTTTTAAGATTATCCTTTTAATGCCCGTAGAAAAATGATGAACGGCCTTCTCACGGCCGATTGCTGATCTTTTGAAAAATGAATGGTAAGTACGTAATCAACTAAACATTCATATAAATGAAAAAAGAAAAAGAAACCCCCGCACAAAACACTATTAAAAAGAAAACGCGTTCCATCCAGGGCATCAGACTGAATAATTTCAGTGAAATAGAACCTCATCAAAAGGAAAAGTTTCTGTTAACCAAAATTGACAACGTCCGGAAAAAGCAAAAAAAATTAGCCGATGCTCAGCAATACAAAGCGATACAGCAGCCACTAAACAAGGCAAAGGAGCGAATAAAGCAAAGCAATTTTAAAATAGCACCGGTTACAAGAAGCATAAGAAAACCAACCAGGTCGGCAGTACCACGTGTTGCAGCAACGTTACCACAAAGAACCCGTACCTCACCCACCAGCAAACACGTAGATGTCTTTAGAGCATCCGCAAATATATTTGGCACTGAAGCCGTTCCGGCAGAAGGTATTGAAGAGTCAGATGGAAGCCTTGTTAGCTTCGATCTTGCTAAAGAAAACTTTACGTTTGACCAATTATTCAACGATTTCAATTGTGAGAATCTTGACCTTTTTGTTTTTGATGATGTAAATATTCATTTAGAAGAAAAGAAAGCTGGCAGCGCTACAAAAAATATTACCAGCTTCAATGGCAATTTGAGAATGGATCGGCCACCACTATCTGCTCTTGGAAATTTTCTTAAAGCCGGGCAAAGTATAATGGTTTCCGGTGAAATTGAAACTTCGGGCCAGGACCTTGCCGATAAGATAAGTCCAACCTCTTTCACACTTACCAGTGCCGGTACTTTCATGATAAAAGTGACGGATGACATTTTGCTTGAATCTGCGGTTCTTACTATACAATTGATAAAGGACAACACCAAAGAGAGGAAATGGACTTTGGAAGGAAGTATATCGGGAAAATTGCAAATAAGCAGGTTTGACAATACGCCTTTGCAATTGGATGCTACTGTTTCTTATACAGACGGAACATTACATGTAATTGCTGAAGCCGACTTCCGCCGCTGGGCTGTTTACTCTTCAAAATCTAACGCTGGAGAATGTTTCAGTTGACTTTAATATTGGAGAAGAAAACGACATTGCCTTGATTGCCGACCTAAGGCTTGGACAAATAAATTTTCATTTGGCTGGAAAAATTTCTTCTGATTCAGTTGGAATGAGTGCGCATATTGATCAATTTAATTTTAATGATCTCAACAACTTGTATAAGGCAGTGATCGGAGACACGCTCGCTATTTCTGATGTTCCCCTTGAGTTCAGTGATGTCTCCATCGGGCTGGCTACAGAAGACTGCAGTATTGGTTCCATTCATCTCCTGAAAGGATTTTCCATTGCATGTTCGGCAAAAGTTTACGAGCACACTTGCAAGACATCTGCGGTATTCAGTACTTCCGGAATTTCATTTACAGGTGAACTGGGAAACATTAGTGTGGGGCCTGTAAATATTAAGAAAGCACAAATGATGATTAGCCTTAACGCTGCTTCCACGGGAAAGGCAAATGGGTTTGCAATATTGGGTGAAGCAGTTATAGAAGGGCTAACGGTTGACTGCAAGGTGGCGTATGAAAAGAGTGCGGCTTCCAAAATTAATACACTTGTATATGCATCCGTTGCTGCCGAAAACTTCGGCATGTCAACTATATTTCCAAAAGCAAAGGCGTCTTTTATTGATACCTTTCGATTTTCAAAAGTTGCCTTTATTTATTCTTCCGAAGATGGAAAAAGCAATGATCCCGATTTTGACTTCAATGTAAGAAAGGGACTACAACTGCTTGGCGTGCTCGAAGAAATTTCTGCGCTGACGACTCTTACTCATTCCAAAAAATCTGGACTGGTACTTTCAGCACACTATGGCACAACCACAGATATCAGCATTGAAATGCCGAACGTCAGAATGAATCTTGGCTCTTCTGTGGTTTGCGATGAATTACGTATCGGTCTTGATATACTGCCAAAGCCCGCGATGAACCTTCTTTTTGGTATGGCTGTCACTGTTCCAAAACAAGTTGATCCGTTGCATTTTGATTTGCTGCTTGAAGTTGGTATTGCAGCGGCACGTGGCTCCGGCAACTATGAAAGGGTATTGGGTAAATCCTTTTGGCGTAAATGGTTTACAGATTGGGCCGGAACTGGCATTACAAGTCGGGATTGTCTACGCGCAATTCGTTTCAACAGGACTACCAAGTGAATTCGGCTTTGCCGGTGGGTTACAACTTGGAGATATTACCGGAGAGATGGCTGTAAGCATTAGTGAAGACCCTACCCATGAAATATTGATGGGAGAGGTTACCAAGCTTAGTCCAAAAAACCTGGTGAGTTTTGTTAGCTCAGTTACCGGAATATCAATTAATGATGCCGACATACCCAACTTTTTTGACCTGGAAGAATTGAAACTTTACTGTGCCCCAACCGGCGGTACTATTGGAACGATTACTTTCGAACAGGGCTTTAGTTTTGCTGCTGATCTTATTTTGTTTAATAAACGTATCAACGTGTATGCATTATTAAATGAAAGTGGTATCATAGTAAAAGGTGAGATGGATCAGCTTGAAATAGGCCCGCTGATGATTAAAGGAGCACATGGCGGAAATCCAAAACTTGACCTGGAGTTAACACAGGAGAAGCAATCGATTTTTATTGATGGAGGATTTGATTTCCTTGGTACAGGCGAAAGCATTTATGCGGATATTTCTAACAATGGCGTCACATTCGAGTTGGAGCAATCCTTTTTAGGCCTTTTGAAACGGCCAAGGGTACTGCCAATTTAACTTTGTCTGCCTGCAGGGCAATTGTCAATGGCTTCCAGAAATCTTCTACCGCAATTGCACTTAAGACTGCAAGAGCTGCATTAAATGCTGCACAAATAGGAGGTAATGCTGTCGCATTAGAGGGCGCAAAGCAAGCCTTGAATACGCTGCGGTATGGCGCTGGATGGGTTGCCTTTCAAGGTGCTCAAAGTGCGCTGGAGGGATTGAAATATGGAGGGCAATATACTGTTTGGCAAGCGGCAATTACTGGCCTGAATACTGTACAGACAACCGGCCGGGCAGCTCTAACCGCAGCAGAATTCACACTAAATAATATTGGAACTTCCGCAACTTATATTACGCTAAAGGCAGCACAGAATGGGCTCGAAGCAGTAAAGCAAGGTACTGCGGCGGTAGCTTTTGAAAGCGCAAAAGCGGTACTTGAGGGAGCCAAATCCGGTGTGGATGGCATATTGGGCTTAAGCGCTTATATGGCGTCGAATATCGGTGCCTTATTGGAAGTAAACAGAGTAACCCTTTCCGCCAGCCTGAAAGGTATTGAAAGAGGGCAATTCTTTATATCCACTTTTGACGGCTTAGTGTTTGGCAAAGCCTATCATACAACAATCGATTTCAATGTGAAAGATACCGCGGCCTTTATAGAAAAATTGTTTGTAAGTGTATTTGACGAAGCTAAAAGAATTGCATCCCGTTAAGCGCGTAAATAAAAAATGTAACAACGCTGGTGCTTAGTTGTATAGTAAAATCTCCCCGGTTAAAACTCCTTTGAATAAATAAGCGGGTTTCAGTTTTGGGGAGATTTTTTTATTCCT